>CAWAPW010000023.1:0-752015 GCA_963784025.1 Bryobacterales bacterium | reverse complement strand
GGCGCTGCCTCTGCGAAGCGCTATCGGCCTGCAAGGTCGCTCAGGCCCACGCAGCCGCAATAGGCCTGCCAACCGTCTTTAATTCTGGCGACGTGGAACGCATGGCCGTGAGTCTGCTGATCGAGCGGACGCGTAACGGTTCGGCGATCGAGCGGATGCCACCAGCGCGCCAGTCCAACGGCAAGGTCAACGGCGCGGCGGAGGGGGCTTACCATGCGTAAGGCCACGGACACCGCACCCAAAAAACTGTTCCAGCTTGAGCCGCCGGCCGAAATGGTGGAAGACGCGCTCGACTTACTCACGACGATGGACCTGGCGATGTTCGCCGATCACGTGGAAACCGCGCGCACCATATGGCGCAAGTTTCCGGAGTTGGTTGAATCTCCCGTCTTTCCCGAGCAGCTCCGCGCTGCTTACGCGAAGGAGCGGGGCGAGGAACCATCCGACGATTGCGGCCTCGGTGGCGAGGAAGCGCTGGAACCTGGCTACCGGGAGAACCAGACCGCTCGCGCTATCGAAATCGCGCCGCGGCTGGAGTGCAGGGCGACCGCGAGACCGCCCGCACCCAGGGCGCCTAACACCCACGATCTTTTGTCCTGCGCTGCCGCAACGGTTGCGACCGTCCGAGCGCATTCCTGTAGCGCGCCAGGCCACGGCGGCAAGGCCACCAGCAGACAATCCAGTTCCCGAAAGGATCTCTTTTCATGCCAATACTTGCAGACCACAAAACCCACGAGCTGCTCGCTCAACACCGAACACGAAGTGCTGAGTGGTTTACTGACCCTCCTGCGCGACAAAAGCCAGTGGATACCTTACTTCCTGTGCGTCCTTGGGCGTCGCTCCGGCGATCGCTCGCGCCCAGTCACGCACAAGTCGGTGATGGAAGAAGTACTCGCTGCATATGACGACGAGCCCACCAATCCCGAGTCACTGGAGGGCGTTCTGATGATCAAGGACCCGATAGGCGACTCATACCATGAAATTGATGACAACGAGTTCAAGGCGCTCTCCCACTACCTGAAGGTCATCCGGGCGGCTGGCTGGCTTGCGGATCGCATGTCGCTAGAGTTCGACATGTTTGCTGGAAGGGAGCAGCACTATGCCCCAGAAAAAGCGGTCATCCAGCATCTCACCGACTTCGCCATCGAGGGACTTTCAGGAGAACGTCGATGACGCCAAGAATATGATCCGGGACTATCCGCAATTGTTCCAGGAGGATCTACAGGCGCTGGGCGCAACGGTAGCCCATGTAGATCCGGTGGAACCCGCAGCGCCCCAGAAGCCGGGCCCGCGCCCGAGCGCTCCGCAGCCCATCGCGCCGCAACGGAGGACTCGCAAGCGAACCTCCGGGAAGGCGCCCATGGTGGCATCGAAGTAAGCGCGGGGCACGATGGAAGCGTTCGCGTACCTCCGCGTAAGCGGGCGTGGGCAAGTGGACGGCGACGACTTACCCAGCCAGCTCAGCCGCCGTCCAGGCCCCTCCTAGGATGCCCGGCATCACCGTCGCTCAAGTGTTCCGCGAGAAGGGTGTATCAGGCACGGTGGACGGTATTGACCGGCCGGCATGGGTCGAGATGATCGCGGCCGCCCGCGAGAGGCCGGCGTGAAAGTGATCATCATCGAAAAGCTGGATCGCCTCGCCCGGGTGCTCATGATTCAGGAGCGCATCCTGGCGGACTTCAAAGGCCGCGGCGTCACGCTGATTTCGGTTGCCGAGCCAGATCTTTGTTCCACCGATCCCACCCGCACGCTGCTTCGGCAGATCGTTGGTGCCGTGGCTCAGTACGATAAGGCCAGCATCGTTTCAAAGCTTCGTGCAGCCCGACAGCGCCAGCGTGAGCAGCATGGCCGCTGTGAGGGTGCCAAGCCCTACGGCGCGCGTCTGCGGGTCTGGCGTCGGCCTGTCCCGGCTCCATCTCAGGATCTTCGTTAATGGATTCTTACGAGCTCTCCGGCCAGCTTTCCCAGGTCGCTCGAAGGTTTCTTTGGTTCGTCAGGCATGGCTGATCCCAGTATGGGTGAGGTCCTCAGAACAAGGGTTCGTCAAAAGCTCGGCAGCGAATATCAGTGGGTGATCGCCCCGCCGAATCGCTATGAGCCGCCCAAGTAAGCTCGATCTGGCTCGCCGCGGTCAGAGCAGCGAAACGTTCGGGATTGAATTTGTTTGACACAATGGTGTACCATCAGGACTGAAAGCATCTTGTGTTGGCTTCATGAGCTGGCGAAGCCATCCGACACCACCATTCGCGTGAGGCCCTAAGCCTCCCAGTGGAGACCGACAGAGCTTGATGCGGCCCTGGCGAATTCACACTGGGGTGTTTTCGTGTCTCAACGCAAAATCGCATCTGACCTTGACCGTTGGGTAGATGAGCGCGAGCTCGCAAAAGTTCTCAGCCTTAGCACCAACACGCTGAAGAACTGGCGCGCCCGTGGCATTGGTCCACCCTTCAGCCGCTTCGGCGCGAAAGCGATCAGATACCGGCTACGCGAAGCGATCGCCTGGGCCGAGTTGCAGAACCGCACGAATACATCGGCGCCCGCAGAGGTCTGCGCGTGAACGGCCGTCTTGATAGCCTGTTTGTTCGAGGTGAACAGGACATGGCGCGTCGCCGCTTGCAGCAGAAGGGGGATCTTTACCAGCAGGGCGGATGGTGGAAGCTCCGCTGGAAGGAAGATCAACGCCTTGCGGATGGATCTATCCGCTACGGATGGTCAAGGCCCGTGTGCATCGGGCCGTGCGAAGGACGCGGAAAATTCACCGAAAAGCAGGCGCGCCGCTTGGCGTGGGAAAACCACCTCTCCCGTCTCGATCAGAACATGAGGACTCCTCAGTCCGTGATGACCGTCGCCGAGTTCGTCGAGCGGAAATTTGTGCCGGAGCACGTAGCGATCGCGCTGAAGCCCGCTGGCCGCTTCCACTATCACCAAATGCTGAAGCTCGTTCTCGAGGGGATTCCAGAGCGGCGGGGAGCCGCAAGAAGCCGAAGCTGGACGCGCCGCCTGAACCCGAGATTCCGCGCCACTGCGGCATGGCGGAACTGCGGCTGCGCGACGTGATGCCGGAGGATGCGCAGACACTTGTTTCGGAGGCAATCGCCCGCGGTTATAGCACTAAGACGGCGCTCCACATTCGTAACTGCGTTTCGGCGATCTTCACCCACGCCGAGCGTCAAGGGTGGTTCACCGGCAGGAACCCGGCGCGGTTCGTCAAACTTCCGGAGATGACGCGGACGCGCCTTCCTGTTGCGCTCAGCTTCGACCAGTTGAAGGCGCTCCCTTCAATGCTCAGGCCACTCGCGCGCGCCATGGTGCTGTGTGCATCCCCTCCAGCATGAACGTCGCCGAGGTGTGCGGTCTGCGGTGGAAGCGGTTGAACTTGGGCCTCGATCCGGTGATCGTCGATGGGGAGTCAATTCCTGGCCACTCCGCAGCTGTCCGCGAGCAATGGTATATGCGCCAGTGGGGATCGGTGAAGGGGCACGCTGGCCGTGCCTCGGCCCGGCGCCGCATCGTACCGTTGCCCGCACTGCTGGTCGAGGCTCTTGAAGCCTTGCGCACCAGCTCAAAATTCATCGGGGTCGATGATGCGGTATTCGCCGGCGAGAGTGGCCAGCCTGTCGATCAGCAGGCCGTCCTACGCCGCCAGGTGCGAAAGGTGGCGGCGGCGTTCGGTGTTCCGAATCTCGGGTGGCACGATCTGAGGCGCACGTTCGAGACGCTTGCCGACGAGATCGGTATTCAGCATCGGCGAGCGGAAGGTCTTTATGGGTCACTCGCGGGCGGCCATGACGCTGCGCTATAACGAAACGCCGATGGACCGGGCCCGGATTGCCGTAGATCTCATGGGCGAAAAGGTGCGTGGGACCGTGAAGCGAGCGGAATCCGAAACACCGCGCGAGCAGGTCAATTGATGCGATTCATTCCACTTATGTTCCACAAAGCGTGGTTAAGTGCCTGATAACACGAGCGATTGGCTTCGAACCAATAGGCCGGGGGTTCGAGTCCCTCCGGGCGCGCCAGCTAACCAAAAGCCAATCAGATAGTCAGAGCTGCTACGGGCACGTCCTTCAAATCAGCATTCTTATCGGTATGCCCGGAAGTATGCCCACTGCTCGCCACTTGAGCGCGGTCCATCGCCGCACGTATCGTCTGTTCCCCGCGGATCGAGGGCTTTCCACCTCCCATGCCGCCTTTGCCGATCGCGGACAGCAGTTCAAACGGGCCGAGTATGTTGCCGGGATCGGGCCTGACTGAACTGGATTTTTGCTCCTGGGGCGGATTACCCGCTTCGACCGGCGTTGCGTTTCATTGAACACGCATCTGGACGCCGATTACCATTGCCGCCAGAGCCAGTACAAGAAGGAGCGCGACAGGGATGGCAATGAAGCGGAGCCACCTTCCGTAGGAAACCTCCGCGACCGCCAGCATCGCTAGCAACGCCCCGGCAGTAGGGGTGATCAAGCCGGCCACCAGACCGCTGTATTGGTAAGCGATCACGACCATCTGCCGCGACAACCCAAGAAGATCCGCCAGGGGGATCGCCACGGGCAGGCTCATAACAGCCCTGCCAGAATCGCTCGGCATCGGGAACGCCAATGTCGATTCCGAAATCAACAACATCGCCGCCGACAGGCTCAGGGAGAGGTGCCGAAGCGGGCTGAACAATGCGTTTGCGATAGTATCCAGGATGAGGCCGCTCCCCAGCACAACCGAAATGGCGCGGGCAAAGCCCATCAGGCCCGCAGCCAGCGCCATCCGGCGGAATCCTTCGGCAAACTGCTCCGAGGTCCCGCGCCAACCCAATCCTCCAGTCAGCCCGGCCGCCAAACCCATTAGTACAAAAACCGCACTGAATTGGCGCAGTTCCCAATGCAGGAAGATACCGCCCAGCACCAGAGAGGCCATCCCTCCATTCATGACCACCAGCACACGGATATCGCGAGGTTCCACTTGCCCGTGGGCGCGTGATGCGGGTCCGGATTTTGAGCGGTTTTAGGCGCCATTGCCACGCGAAACCGGACGACGTACCACGCCAGATACGCTCCCCATATGCCGATCGCCAATACGAACATCACAGAACGGAAAGCGAATCCCGAGAACAGCGGCAGTTGGGCCATTGGCTGGCTGATCCCGAGAGTGAACGTGTTGAAGGGCGAGAAGGCCGCTGCCACGGTCGCCGTGCCCACCGACACGCCTAATGCCATCTCATGATTCAGTCCCAGGCGTCGCGCCAGGGCGCACAGAAGAGGCAGGAAAGCGAGGATCTCCTCGTACATATTATTCGAGGCGCCGCCGATCAGAAACAGGATCGAGGCCAGCGCCAGAACCAGCACAGGGCGGTCGCCGAAGCGCCACATGAGGTGATTCAGAAGGTTTCCAATCGCGCCGGTCGCTTCGACGACGGTAAGCGCCCCTCCTGCCAGAAGAACGAAAAACACAACCTCTCCCGCTTCCACCAACCCCTGTGGAATCGATACCAGGGCGCCCCAGGGACCAACGGGGCTTCGAGGTACGGATTTGTAAGAGCCCGGCACAACGGCGGTGCGCCCGGTTTGGGGATCGGTCTTGCGTTCAAAACGACCTGCGGGAAGGACCCAGGTCAGAATCGCGGCCAACAGAATGATGGAGCCGATCAGCAGAAGCGGATCCATCGTTCGTTCTCTTCCCATAGTTTGCGTTCGGCCGCCGGGCCAGTTTTCTTGCCGACTGGAGCGGCATGTGAGCGATCAGTCAAGCTTAACAGGTACCGCATTACCCCTTTAATACGACCGATCTCTATCGGAAGCGGCCGGGCGCAAAAATGCGTGATGTTCAGAACCGGGGCGCTTCGGACCGAGTTGTAAGAAGGAAGCGGCTACGCGGCGATTTGGCAACCACGAGTTATGGTTTTGAATGCCGCCATGATCCGGAGAGCGCTGCTTTTCGGGATAATTCCGGCGGAGAAAGAGACGCTCGATGCCGCTCGCAAGCGCCGTCTGTGGTGGATGGACACACGTCCAAGAGCCGGAAGTACAGCAGCGTTATGAGCTATCCAGAGCAGCCCCAGTGGATGGTCGTCGCGTTGAAGTTGAAACGCGGTCAATCGTTCGACGATTCGCATCGGTTCCTGGCAGCGCGGACAGCAATGAACGGAAGTAACTGAAGTATCGGCGTCAAAAGCTCGGAGAGTGTGGTGCGCGTAGTCCTTCCCTGGAATCTTCAGGACAGCGAGACCGTTGCCGGCGAGAGCCTCCGAATCGCCCGGGCCAGAGCGTGGGAATGCGCCTTCGGCGTAACGGTCCTGTGGTAATCGCACACGAGTTGTGATAGGCTCATGTGCGAATGCCACAGAACCCCAAACTGGATCTCTTGCAAGGAACGCTGGACCTTCTGGTGCTGCGGACGCTGGACGCGATGGGCCCGCTGCACGGCTACGGAATCGCCCGGCGCATCGAACAAACCAGCGGCGACGAGGTGCTGTTGAATCAGGGCACCATCTATGCATCCCTGGTACGCCTGCAGCAGCGCGGATGGATCGCCGCCGAATGGGGCGTTTCCGACAATAACCGCCGCGCGAAGTTTTACTCCATCACGCGCTCGGGACGCAAACGGCTGGCCGCCGAAACGTCCTACTGGCATCGGCTCACCGCGGTGATCGGCCGCGTCCTGGCGCCTTCGGAAGGCGAGCAATGACGCTGCGCGAGTTGTGGCATCGGCTGACGGGATTCCTGCGCCGGCCAGATCACGATCCGGATTTCGAAGGCGAAATCGCCAGCCATCTCGAAATGGCCAAGGCCGACTACCTGCGGCGCGGAATGAGCGAGGCGGAGGCCCGGCGCCTGGCTGGGATCAGATTCGGAAGCGTGGCCGCGGCCAAAGAAAATGTCTGGGAACAGCGGCAGGCTCCCGGATTGAGCGCCGTCCTTCAAGATGTCCGCTATGCCGCGCGCGGCATGCGCAAAAGTCCCGGCTTCACGCTGACCACCATCGGTACGCTCGCGTTGGGGATCGGCCTATGCAGCGTCATGTTCTCCGTGCTCAACGAAACGCTTTTCCTGCCGCTTCCAGGTGTGCCCGATCCGGTTCAACTCGCCATGCTGCAAACACCAGTTCCTTATCCCTGGTTCGAGAGTTATCGCGAGCAGGGTAAATCCGTGTGGGATGCGAGCGCTTTCATCGCTCCAGTGCCGTTGACGATTGCTTTCGGCGCAGCCTCGTCCGAACGCATGAACGGAGCGCTGGTGTCACCGGACTACTTCTCCACGCTGCGGTTGCAGCCGATGCTCGGCAGATTGTTCGATCCGCAACGCGAGCAGCTCGGCGCTTCGCCCACGCTAGTGATCACGGAGCGCTTCTGGCGAATGCACCTGAACGCCGATCCGCACGTGATTGGCCGGACGCTGCGCGTGAACGGACGCGTGGTTCCGATCGTCGGCGTAACCGCTCCTGGTTTCGTCGGAACCGGCACTCCCGCTTTTTCTATCCCGGAGGTCTTCATCGCCGCCACGGCGGATCCGGGAATTGCGCCCGAGTTGCGGGACGACGTCCTGCATCGCACCACGCAGCCGGCATTCGCGGTCCTGCTGAGATTGAATCCGGGCGTTAGCCTGGCACAAGCCGAAGAGCGGCTCGACACCGAAACACGCACATTGAGCAGCCAGCGTGAGAAGAAAGGCCGTCTGGTGCGCCTTATGCCGGCCGGCACACTGGTACCCCTTCCACCAGAGGCGCGCGTGCTGTTCCTGATTTTTTACGGAGTGCTGATTTCCGTGATTCTCGGGCTGACGTGCGCCAACCTGGGGGCGCTGGTGCTGGCTCGCGGGGCCGCGCGCGGGCGGGAGTTCGCGATTCGCCTCTCCATCGGCGCGGACCGTCTTCGTCTCATCCGCCAACTGCTCACCGAGAGCGCCATCTTGGCGGCCGGCGGCGGGATCGGCGGTTTGCTCGCGGCCTGGGCGATCCTTGGCCTGCTGTGGAGAACCAGAACCAATACCGCTTCCGATCCGATCAGCGACGCCATGATGTCAGGTCCGGATCTCCGGGTGGCGCTGTTTACTTTCGCCCTGTCGGCGGTTGCCGCGGCGGGGTTCGGCCTGCTGCCCGCGCTGGCCATCACGCGTCTGGATCTGACGCACGCGATGAGGGCCAGCCTAAGCGCCGGTCTCGATCGTTATCGGCGGCTGGGCCTGCGCAATCTGTTCGTGATCGCGCAGGTAGCCGCGGCCATGATGCTGGTGCTCATGATGGGTTTCTTCATCGTCGGCATTCAATATGGCCCGAAAACGGAGCCGGGGTTTGACCCTGGGCCGGTTTCCTTTTTCTCCATCGATCCGATGCGCGACGGATTGAGCGCGAGCGAATCCGCGGACGCGCTGCGGCGTCTTCCCCAACGGCTGGCGCAAATGGGCGGCGTGGAGAGCGTGAGCCTGGCGGACCGGCCTCCGCTCGACAACACGTATCCGGACACGCCGGTTTCGGCGCCATCGGGGAAAACGCAAAACGTGGTCATGCAAAACGTCGGGCCGGAATTCTTCAGCACTCTAGGCGTGACGGTGTTACGCGGCGCGGGCCTTCGAGATGGGGACCAAACCGTCGCGATCAATCAAACCGCGGCGACAGAGCTATTCGGAGATCGAGATCCGCTCGGCGGCCGAATCCGAGCCGGGGATCGTAATCAAGGCGCCGATAAAACGTGGCAGGTGGCT
Source organism: Bryobacterales bacterium (assembly GCA_963784025.1). Classification (GTDB taxonomy): domain Bacteria; phylum Acidobacteriota; class Terriglobia; order Bryobacterales; family Bryobacteraceae; genus Palsa-89. Next base: position 743,331 of record CAWAPW010000023.1, on the reverse strand, counting down.
GCCGTGGTGCGTTACGCGCCTCGATCGATGCTGATGGGGCAACCTATACCCATCGTGTTTGTGCCACTCACCGCGCAAGACCTGGAGCGCGCGGCGACGCGGGAGACGATCGTTGTCGTGCGCTCGCGCACGCCCATTGGCATCGCGGCGCTAGGCCGGGGATTGGCGGCCGTCGACCAGCGATTGACGCTCTTCCATCCGCGAAGCATGCAAGAACATCTGGCGGAGTCTGACCGGCTGGGTTCGCGGGCTACCGTGTTCTATGGGCCGATCGGGCTGTTCGGCTTGATTCTGGCCTGTCTCGGCCTGGCGGGCGTCACGTCGCAAACCGTGCAGCGCAGAAGCGCCGAAATTGGAATCCGCATGGCGTTGGGCGCGCAAAAATCGCAGGTGCTGCGCCTGGTGATGGGAGAAGGCTCCGCGATGGTGGCCATCGGCGCGACGCTCGGATATGGCGCGGCGTCGGCGCTGGTTCGCATACTGAGCGCGGTGGCCGCACCGGTAGCCGATCAGATCCTTCCCGTGGCCAAGAACCTGGCCGTCGCGGTGGGTATTCCGGCGTTCCTGATTACGCTAGCGGCCATTGCCTGCTATGTACCCGCGCGCCGATCCGCGAGCATCGATCCGGTACTTACTTTACGTGAGGAGTAAACTGCACATGCTAGAGCTACGCAACGTCACCAAACGATTCAGCGGCATCCCGGCCGTGGATAACGTAAGCTTTCAAGCGCGCGCCGGCGAGATCACCGGATACCTGGGGCCGAACGGCTCAGGCAAATCCACCACCATGAAAATGATCACCGGGCTCATTGAGACCACGCATGGAGAGATTTTCTTCGATGGCCGGCCCATCCGAAGCGACCTGCTCGGCTTTAAGCAGCGCATGGGTTACGTGCCGGAGGAGCCGCATCTCTATTCGCACTTGAGCGGCCTGGAATTCCTCACTATGGTGGGCCAGTTGCGCAACCTTCCCGCCAAGCCGGCGGCTGAAAAAATCGATGGGCTGTTGCGATTGTTCTCCCTGCACGGTGACCGGCATGCGGCGATATCGGCCTACTCCAAGGGCATGCGCCAAAAGGTGCTGCTTTCCGCGGCGCTGTTGCACAACCCGGATTTGCTGTTGCTGGACGAGCCGTTCTCCGGGCTGGACGTCTCGACGGGGCTAGTGCTGCGCAGCCTGATTCAGGAATTGGCCGCGCGCGGCAAAGTGGTGCTCTTCAGTTCCCATGAGTTGGAGACGGTGGAGCGAGTCTCGTCCCACATCGTGATTTTGCACCGCGGAAAAGTGGTGGCGGACGATTCCATCCAGCGGCTGCGGACGCTGATGGCCTTGCCCACGCTGGAAGAGATTTTCTCGCAGCTTGCAGTGCAGCAGGACAGCGCCGCGATTTCGCGTGAAATCGCCGACTTGATTCAAGCGTGAGGCGCCATGAATACCAAGCTGCAATTCCGCGTGCTCTATCGCCAGTTTCTGTTTCGCGTGTTCGATCCGGAAGTGCTCTCGGCGGACGCGCAGGGCGACGCGAACAAGTTGCTGGGCCAGTTTGCGACTTTGCTGATTGTGGTAAGCCTGGGAGCAGCGCTGGTGGTGGTTGGCCTGGCAAACCCCCACTCGCCCGGGAACAACGGTCAGCTTGGACTGGCGCTCTCAATGGTCGCGCAGCATTTGCTGATCGCGACCACGATGCTCGTCGTGGGTTTATTCGCCGTGCTGAGCTGGGATGCGACATTTCCAGACCGGCGCGACGTACTGGTGCTGGCTCCGTTGCCAGTGCGGGCGCGCACCATGTTTCTGGCGAAGGTGGCCGCGGTTGCGTCATCGCTCGGCCTGACCATCGTTATATTGCACAGCGCGGTGGGCTTGATCTCTCCACTGGCGTTTGCGGCGTACGCCCAGCCCGTCACGCTTCCGGCGTTCCGGTTGGATCCAACTCCGGCTCCGGTAGCAGCGCAGGACATCCAAGCCGTGATGGACCGCGATTTGCAGCAGCAGGCTACCAGCGGTGGACTGACGCCCGGAACAGGCGCGGGAGTGGCGATCGGAGTCTGGAAATACGGCGAGCGGCGAGTGTTCACGTATGGAACCGCGCAGCCGGATTCGCTGTTTGAAATCGGTTCCATTTCGAAAACGTTCACCGGGTTGATGCTGGCGCGGATGGTGGCGGAAGGAAAAGTGCGGCTGGACCAGCCGGTTCGCGAGTTGTTGCCGGCTGGGACGGCGAGGAAACCCGCGGGCCAGGAGATTACGCTGCTGGACCTGGCGACGCATCATTCGGGATTGCCGGAGATGCCCGACAACCTCCACCCGGCCGACCCATCCAACCCCTTCGCCGATTACGGACCAGAACAGCTCTATGCTTATCTGAAGATCCACGGGGTGGCAAAGCCGGAGGAGACTAGCTTCATCTACAGCAGCCTCGGACTTGGACTCCTGGGTCAGGCTCTGGCGGAGCGGGCCGGGAGCAGCTATCCCGATCAACTGCGGGAAGAGATCACGGGTCCGCTGGGCATGGCCGACACGGTGATCCAACTCTCCGCCGACCAGCAGCGGCGATTCCTGCAGGGGCACGACGATCGGCATCGTCCGGTGCATGCCTGGGATATGGATGGCATGGCGGGAGCTGGGGGCATTCGGTCGACAGCGGGCGACACGCTGACGTATCTGGAAGCCAATCTCCATCCGGAGAAATATGCACCGCTCGCGCGCGCGTTCGTCTTGTCTCACCAGCTTCGCGCGAATGAGGAGAGGGGCCAGAAAATCGCTCTGGCGTGGGCTTATGCCGCCGACAGCGGAACCTACTGGCATAGCGGCGCAACGGCCGGTTTCGCGAGCGATGTCTTCTTCAATCCGCGCGAGGACTGTGCGGCAGTGGTTCTTTTGAACGGCCAGGACGCGCTGCTCTCGCCCTACCTGATCGGCGAACATATCCGGCAGCGTCTGACTGGCGCGCCGGCGATCTCGCTGGATACCGTGCTGGTCCCGGCCACCACAGGATTTCGCGGCGTATTGCGATCGTTCGGCGCCTATTGGTTCACCATGCTGGCGGCCGGCGTGTTTATGTATGGCGCGGTTTTGGGCGTGCAGGGCCTGGCCGCGCAGATACTTCCGCGACGGCTGTTTCTGGGCCTTTCGGGGCATCTGCAACTGACGGCGTTCGGCGTGATTATGGGCGTCTACTTTCTGCAACCGGGCTTCGGCGGGCTGGACGATATCGCCGTCGGCTCCATATGGCGCGTCATTCAGTGGCTGCCGTCGTACTGGTTTCTAGGCCTGTACCAGCAATTGAACGGATCGATGCACCCGGCGTTGGAGCCGCTCGCGCGGCGAGCGTGGATAGGATTGGCCGCCGTGGTGGGCGTCGCGGCCGTGGCCTACACGCTTTCCTATTGGCGTACGCTGCGCAAGATCGTGGAGGAACCCGATATCGTGCCCGGCTCGCCGCGCTGGAGTTGGCTGCCCCGATTCGGGAGCCAGCCTCAGACCGCCATCGGACAATTCAGCGTGCGCACGCTGGCGCGCAGCAAGCAGCATCGCCTGATTGTGGGATTCTATTTGGGAATCGGTCTCGCCTTCACCAGCCTGCTGCTGAAAGGATCCCAGTCCGCAGTGAACAATCCGTGGCGTGAGACCAGCGTGCTGCTGTGGTCCGCAAGCCTCATGATGATGCTGCTGGCCGTGGTGGGGACGCGCGCTGCGTTCGCTCTCCCTCTGGATCTGCGGGCCAACTGGATCTTTCGCCTGATTGGAGTAGGAGCCGGAACCCGCGCTGGTTTGGAAACTTTGGGCGCCAGCCGGCGCGCGTTGCTTCTGCTCGCTGTGGCGCCTGTTTGGCTGTTGACGGCGGCGACGTGTCTGGCGCTTTGGCCTGGGAGGCAGACCCTCGCGCATCTCGCGGTCCTTGGGCTCCTGGGCATGATTGTGGCCGACATGTGCTTGCTGCGCTTTCAGAAGATTCCCTTCACCTGTTCCTACCTGCCCGGCAAATCGCGCGTTCACATGGCTCTTCTGGTTGCCCTTGGTTTGCTGCTGACAGGTCCGGAGACTGCGCTGCTGGAACGGCACGCGTTGCGCGGGACCGGCGGTATGGCGTTGATGCTGGCGCTGATGGCCCTGGTGTGGATCGCAGTCAGGCGGACGGCGGTGGAACTGGCGAGGAGGGAAGAACAGGAACCGCGCTTCGAAGAGGAAGTGCTTCCGGTGGTGATGGAACTGGGACTGCACCGCGATGGAGTGATGCCGGTTGGCCCGTGACAGTTGGGCTGTGAGTCCGCGTGCGCTGTCGCCAGCCAGCTACAATGTGTCGGAAAGTATGTCCAATTCCCCTCGCCGCTCGCCAAACTTGCCGCCGGGCGCTCCGCCGGCCTTCGGCACTGCACCAGACGTAGGACCGCCGGTTTCGACATCAACCTTCGCGGAAGCTGAAAAGCTGGTGCAATTTGAGCTGAGCGCCTCCGAGCGAGAGATGGCCGCGGACAATTGGCGCGGCTCGATGGCTCCTCTGTATGAACGCCGCACTGGACCGCGCAAGTTCTTCCCGCCAACTTCGGTGGCGCCCGCTTCGCGCTGGGAGCCCGCATCGTTAGCCCAATCTGTCGTCCCGGAGCACGATCGCTTTGTTCGCACAAGCATTAAACCGCCATCCCTTCCAACCAACGACGAAGACATCGCCTTCGCACCGCTGTCGGTATTGTCTCGATGGATGGAAACGCGCCAGATTACTTCTCAGCGCCTCACGCGGATTTATCTGGACCGCCTGCAGCGTTTCGACTCGAAGTTGCGCTGCGTGATCACGCTCACCAGCGATTTGGCCCTCTCGCAGGCCGCACAGGCCGACCGCGAAATTGCCGCCGGACACTACCGCGGTCCGCTGCATAGCATCCCTTGGGGCGCAAAGGATCTGCTGGACACCGCGAACATTCCCACCACCTACGGCGCCGAGCCATATCGCAATCGTGTGCCCGCGCAAGACGCAGTGGTTGTAAAGCGCCTGCACCAAGCCGGAGCCGTCCTGGTTGCGAAGCTGAGCCTGGGCGCTCTGGCGCTCAATGACATTTGGTTCGGCGGCCAGACCATGAATCCTTGGCTGCCGGAAGAAGGCTCGTCCGGGTCGAGTGCCGGTTCCGGCGCCGCCACTGCCGCCGGCTTGGTCGGCTTCTCCATCGGAAGCGAGACCGGAGGCAGCATAATCGGCCCGTCCATGCGCTGCGGCATCACCGGACTGCGGCCCACTTATGGAAGAGTGCCGCGCACTGGCGCAATGACATTGTGTTGGTCGCTCGATAAACTCGGACCCATGACACGCGGCGTTGAAGACGGGCTGCTCGTCTTGCAAGCCATCTCCGGCCCGGACCCGGGCGACGTATCCAGCGTCCCGAGCCGCCTGGATTTCGACGCGTCAGCTGCCGTCAACGGGTTGCGTGTCGGCTACATTCCCAAATGGATGCAGGAAGCGCCCGCTACCGACGTCGATCGCACCGCACTCGAAAGCATTCGGGAACTCGGCATGGTTCCAACCGAGGTGTCCCTGCCCGATTGGCCTTACGGCTCACTGAACTCGATTCTATTTGCCGAGGGCGCGGCGGCTTTTGAAGAACTCACGCTGAACGGCGGCCTGAACGAGCTGAAGGCGCAGGTACCCGACGCCTGGCCTAATCTGTTTCGCCAAGCGCGCTTCTTATCCGCCGTGGATTTCGTCCAGGCCGATCGTTTCCGACGCAGCGTAGCCCAGGAAATGGCCCGCGTCTTCTCTCAAGTGGATCTGCTTCTGGTCCCGTCGCTGCGCGATGAAATGCTCATCATCACCAACTTCACCGGGCATCCGTCGCTGACTCTGCGCGCCGGCTTTGTTGAGGTAGCCGAGGTGCGCAGCGATTGGGCTCCAGATCCAGCGCGCCCGCTTCCCAAATTCTCGCCTCCCCGACGCGTCCCGCACGGGGTTACCCTGGTTGGACGCCTCTTCGATGAAGGCACAATTGGACGGGCAGGGGTCGCCCTGGAGCGCACACTGAATGTGGCAGCCGAACGCCCCCCAGGTTTTTGAGCGCTAGCGCGCCCGAAAGCTTACTTTACGCTGGCGACGGTGAGCGTGTCGCCTTTCAGTTTGCCGGTCACAGTCACGTGCAGGCCTGCGCTGGCGACAATCTTATCCTGATTGGAGATCTTGTAAATCTTGCCGTCCTCAGTCACCAGCACCGCGGGTGAACCACCCTTGATACATTTCTGTGCGCAGGCGGCATCGTCTTTCATGGCAGGCACAGTGGAGCACTTCTCATCTTCGACGAAGCCTTTGTATTGCGCAGCCAGAGCGCTGGCCGCAAGTCCCATGGTAATTAAAGCTACCGCGCTAATCGTCTTCATGTGTATCTCCTTTGAGCGCCGCTTGGCGGCTCTAAACAACTATACCTGAACACGGCCTGCCCCGTGTGGCCGCCTCCGGCCGCCGCTTAATTTTTACGATCCTCGTCCGGCAGCCTGAACGCAATCAATTCGCCTGGGAATCCCGGCCCCGCGATCGCCAGCGCGATGTATTGCCTCCCGTTGAGCGAGTACGTCATCGGGGTACCCGTCTGGCCGGCCGGCATCGGGACCGCGCCCACCTCCTTGCCCGTCGCCTTGTCGTACGCTCGCAGCATCACAGCCGACTGGCCCGCGCTTCGTTCCCCGCAAATCAGCAGCGTCTTGGTCACCAGTACGCCGAAAACTCCCGGCCTTCCGGTGCGCGGAATATCCAGGCCCTTGAGCGCCGGGTTATCGCGGATGCTGTCCGGCGTGTCCCCATTCGCGATCTGCCACAGGATTTCGCCTTTGTTCAAATCGATGGCGCTGATGCTCCCGTAGGGCGGTTTGGCCAGCGGCAAACCCTGCACGGTGAGGCCAGCCCCTCGGCCGCTGCCTGTTTTGGGCGCCGCGCTCCCCGACATGAACGCCATATCGGTCATCTTCGGATCGCCGGGGACAAGCCCTATGGTGCCCATGGTTCGTTGCGAGGGAATGTAGGCGATGTGAGTTTCGGGATCGAAAGAACCGCCCGCCCAGTTGGTGCCTCCGCCCGCCGTCGCCATCGCCAGGGTTGCATACGGACCCTCCGGCTTGCTCACCACCGCCGGAGTGAAGACGGGACCCAGTTTGTATTTTGAAACCAGCTGCACCGCCTCAGCCCGCAACTCGGGCGTGAAATCAATCAGGTCGTCGATGGACGAACCCTGCCGGTCATACGCCGGCGGCTTGGTGGGGAACGGCTGCGTGGGACTGGTCTTTTCGCCCGGCACCGTGGATTGTTCCACTGGCCTTTCCACGATGGGCCAGACCGGCTGGCCGGTAACACGGTCGAACACGTAGAGGAACGCCTGCTTGGTGGGCTGAGCGAGCGCTTTGATGTCGCGGCCGTCCACGGTGATGTTCACCAGCATCGGAGCGCAGGGAATATCCATATCCCAGATTCCGTGATGTACCAACTGGTAATGCCATTTGCGCTGGCCCGTTTTGAGATCGACGGCGAGCACGGTTTCACCGAACAAGCCGTTGCCCAGGGCGATGGCCGCCATAGAAATCGCCAGTGGGCAACTCCACCGGGATGTACGCCATCCCCAGTTGCTCGTCCACGCTGATCTGGCCCCAGACTCCGGTATTGCCCGTGTAGGAAGCGGAATCTTTTTCCCAGGTGTCGTATCCGAATTCGTTCGATCGCGGGATGGTGTGAAAGATCCAGAGCCGCTTGCCGGTTCGCACATCGAATCCGCGCACGAAGCCTTTCACGTTGGTCTTGCTCTTCACAATGCCGCCGGGGCGGTGTGCCGCTCCCACAATCACTGTGTCACCAGCAACCACTGGCGCGGCGTGCAAGCCCACTTCTCCAGTAACCAGGTCCATTTCCTGATCGTCCTGCAGCTTCAGATCGACCAGGCCGCCATCGCCGAACGTGGGAACCAGATTGCCGGTCTTGGCATCCAGAGCCACCAGCCGGTAGCCGGGCGTCACATATAAGATTCGCTCTTCGCGGCCATCGGTCCAATACGCCAACCCGCGCCCCGATAGCTGGCGCGGAGCCGCCGTGCCGCGCGCGCCCTCGTGTTCGCCATGCACCCACAGCAATTCGCCCGTCGCCGCATCCAGCGCCACCACGGCCCGGCGGGTTCCAGCCGTCGAATACACCACGCCGTTGGCCATCAACGGTGTGCCCTCGAAATTGAATTCCGGACGCGGGCCCAGGTTCGCGGTCTTGAATCGCCAGGCCACCTGGAGCTTGCTGAAATTTTCCGCGTTGATCTGGTCGAGCGGCGAGTAGTGCGTGTTCCCGAGATCTCCGCCGTAGGTCCGCCACTCTCCGTTCTGCGCTCCAGACTGCCCGCTGACAGATAGCGCGCACGCCAGCGCACCTGTCACCAGAACCACACCAGAAAACATCCGCGTCATACTTTGCTCCTTACGTTGCATCGGAAACAACCCGTAAGATTATATCGATACTGCGCGACAGACTCATCCCCGACGCTGCTGTGCAAAACTCGCCCGCTGTAACCTCTTTGCGCCACCGGCTTAACATGCCGCTTCTGGTATCGCAGCGAGTTACGAATGGCAGAATTTGTGCAAGTCATGCGAGATCGGAGAGAAAACAATGCGCTCGAAAACCCGCGTTTTCATGTGGCCCATTCTTATGATGGGTACAACATTGTGCGTGCAGGCACAGATCAAGCTTGCCATCGTCAACGTCAATGGAGCCATGATCGCCACTCGAGACGGTCTGAAAGCGGCGTCCGAACTAAATGCCAGGCGTGCCATCAAGAGCAAGGAGTTCGAACAGAAACAGACCGAGATCCTGACCTTGCAGAACCAGCTCGACAAGGGCGCCAATACGCTGAGCGAAGCCGCGAAGAATGCCCTTTTTGCCAGTATCGCGGCCAAAAAGAAGACCTATCAGCGCGAAGCGGAGGATGCCCAGGCCGATCTGGAAGCCGACGAGCAGAAGATTCTCCAGCAGCTCGGCCAGAAGATCCTGGCGGTGGTCCAGCGCTACGCTCACGACAACGGTTACACCATGGTCATGGACGCCGGCGCCGGCGCCAGTCCAGTTTTATACGCCGCGGCCAGCATCGACATCACAAAGGAGATCGTCGAACTGTACGACAAAACTAACCAGCCAGGCGCCAAACAGTAATTTGACACCTGTACCCAGTCGCGATAAGGTCGCTGCATGGCCTTGGAATATTTCGACTGGGAGGTTGGCGACGTCTTCGTCCTCCACCTGCAAGGCCCGATTACTCTGGGCCAGGCCACCCATACCCTGCGGCAGTTGATCCAGGACACGGTGGCTTCCGGGCGAACCAAGATCGTGTTGAATATGGCCGAGGTGTACTACATCGACAGCAGCGGCCTGGGCGAGTTAGTGGCGCTTTGCACCTCGGTGCAACGCCAGGGCGCCAAATTGAAACTGATGAAGCTGGCGCCGCGCGTGCAAGACGTGATGCAACTCACCAAGCTATATCAGGTGATCGACGTCTTTCCGGACGAGGATTCCGCCGTGCGCAGCTTCGCCGCCGGATGACTCAAACCGTCGCAGTCGACGCGATCGCTGTTTCGATGCCATTCTAGAAGCGAGCGGCCTGAATGCATCCAGAAGACCTTCACTACACCAAGCAACACGAATGGGTTCGCCTCTCCGATGACGTCGGTGTGGTTGGAATTACCGACTATGCGCAGAAGGAACTGGGCGATATCGTGTACGTCGACCTGCCGCGCGCGGGAACCAAGGTCGAGCAAGGCAAAGTGATGGGATCGGTGGAATCCGTGAAGGCGGTTTCCGATCTGTACTCGCCAGTGTCGGGCGAAGTGATCGAAATAAACGATGCGCTTGCTACAGCGCCCGAAAAGCTGAATGAGAGCCCGCACGGCGACGGCTGGCTGGTCAAAATACGGCTATCGGCGCCCGATGAAATTCCGGGGCTCCTGCCCGCGGCGGACTATGAGAAATACGTCGCGGAGGAAACCGGGCGTCAACGCGCGTGAACGGCTAAATAAAGCAGCCCAGGCTGCCCTCGAACCCCTGCTCCACGCGCCCATCCGGCCACACCACGATCGGCACCATGTCGCCGAACTTCCGCGCCTCGTCCAGCACGGCCTGGCTCAGCTCCACGCGCCGCTCGTCGTACTGCACGCCATCGGCATCCCACTTCTTCAGAAGCTTCACGCAGGCGTCGCAACCGCGAATCGTGTAGACTACCGGCGTTTGCATTACGACGCGCGATCGGGCAGATGCAGCGCGCCCGACAACAATTGCCGCATCTCTTTGATAGCCTCTTTCCGCCAATCGTCGGACCGCGGCTGAATCTTCGCGATCACCTCGCGCAGCAACTCCTGCCGGCGATCTTCGGGCGCTGTCGCAAAAGTCGCTTCCTTGGGCAGGCCCATGTGCGCTTTCACCTGATCCACGATTTCCGCCAGTTCCCGGTGCGCGGTGGCGGAGCGCTCGGTGAAATGCGTAATGTACTGCAGGTCGGCCGTGTAAAACACAAACACCGGTATCGCTCGCGACTTTCCGTCGTTGCTCAGAAACTCGTCCATGATGTCCGGATTCTCGTCCCGCAAAAACACTCGCAGGTCCATCCCGGTCACCTCCGCTATGCGCGCCACGGTGGGCAACTCGCGATACACATCGCCGCACCAGGCCTCCGCGATGGCCACTATTTTGGCAGGACCGTTCGGCTGGGCCGCGGCCCTTTTGAAGAACGTCAGATCCTCCGCGGATAACGGCGCGCTCTTGTAGTTCTGCTCGAATTTGTCGACATTCACGGCCGCCTGGGCCAGGAAATTGGCGTAAGTGAGCCCCTGCTCATATCGCGTGGGAGTGAGAACGGTGGTTGCTGTTGGCATGAGAAGTCCTACCTCTAAAGTACAACGCACAGCCCCGTCGTGCTTGCGATACACTTACTGAATCAGCATGAGTGCTCCGCAACTCGTCAGCCCAAAATCGGGACTCAAGGCCCAAGCGGTTCGAACCACCGGGGGCCGTTCCATTGACGAATTGATTTTCGATGAAGTGGCGGTTCCCGAGCCCGGTCCCACGCAAGTCCTGGTGGCCATCAAAGCCGTTTCACTCAACTTTCGCGATCTCGCGGTGGCCACCGGCCGCTATCCGCGCAACGCTTCGCAACCCACCGTCATCGCGTCGGATGGCTGCGGCGACGTGATCGCGGTTGGCGAATCCGTTACGGCCCTCAAAACGGGCGACCGCGTGGCTGGATCGTTTTTTCAAACGTGGATGGCCGGCCCGTACGCCAGCGAATATGGCGCATCCGCGCTGGGCGGCGCAATCGACGGCGTGCTCACCCGGTTTCGCGTCTTCGATCAGGAAGGGCTGCTCCGCATTCCCGAACATTTGAGTTTTGAAGAGGGCTCCACGCTGCCTTGCGCGGGCCTGACTGCCTGGAACGCCCTGGCGCCCACCACGCACGTGCAGGCTGGCGATACGGTGCTGCTGCTTGGTACCGGCGGCGTTTCCATCTTCGGCCTGCAATTCGCGAAACTGCACGGCGCGCGCGTGATCATCACCTCCAGCAGCGACGAAAAACTCGCGCGAGCCAAAGCGCTCGGCGCCGACGAAACCATTAACTACAAAACGCATCCCGATTGGGACAAAGAGGTCCTGCGCCTCACCGGCGGCAAAGGAGCCGACATCGTACTCGAAGTTGGCGGCGGCGAGACTTTCCCCCGTTCCATGAACTCGGTCCGGGCGTCGGGGCAAATCGCCGTCATCGGCGTGCTGAGCGGGGTAGTCGGAACGGTGCCGATCGGACTCATCGGTATCCAAACCCTCAGCGTCCGTGGAATTTTTGTCGGATCGGTCGCCATGTTTGAAGACATGAACCGGGCGATTGCCGCGAATCAATTACATCCCGTGATCGATCGCGTGTTCCCGTTCGAGCAGTCGCTCGATGCGCTTCGCTTCATGCAAAGCGCGCGACACTTCGGCAAAATCGTGATCGCAGTGTGATTGACGCGAATCCTGTAGGGGCATTCGGGCGTCTGATGATCTGAGTGGAGGAACTCAATGCCAAAAATGCGCGCCGTGCAGGTGTCTCGTGCTGGTGGTCCCCTGGAAATTGTCGAACGGGACATTCCCGAGCCCGGTACCGGCTATGTGCGAATCAAGGTCCAGGCTTGTGGCGTCTGCCATAGCGATTCGGTGACGAAGGACGGTCTCTTTCCTGGAATCCAGTATCCGCGCGTTCCTGGACACGAAGTAGTGGGCGTGATCGATGCGGTTGGTCCCAACGTCCCGCGATGGAAGCCGGGGCAGCGCGTGGGTGTGGGCTGGAACGGCGGATACTGCGGCTATTGCGATAACTGCCGGCGCGGCAATTTCTTCACCTGCCAGACTTCCACGGAGGTTACCGGCATCTCGCGTGACGGAGGGTACGCCGAGTACATGCTCGCGCCAATCAGCGCGCTGGCGTCGATGCCGGACGACCTTTCGTCCATTGAGGCAGCGCCGCTCCTGTGCGCCGGCGTCACCACGTTCAACTGTCTTCGCAACAGCGGCGCGGCCCCGGGCGATGTGGTGGCCGTGCTCGGCATCGGCGGTCTCGGCCATCTGGCCGTGCAATACGCGGCGAAGATGGGCTGTAAGACTGTCGCTATCGCGCGCGGAAAAGACGAGGAGCCGCTCGCCCGTCAATTGGGCGCGCACTATCACATCGATAATAAAACGCAAGACCCCGCGGCCGAATTGCAGAAGCTAGGCGGAGCGAAGGTGATCCTGGCCACCGCCACCAGCGCCGACGCCATGAAGGCCGCGCTGGGCGGTCTGGGGGTTCGAGGAAAACTCATGGTTATCGGCGCGGTGCCCGCACTCGAAGTGAACACGCTGCAAATGATTTTCTTCGATCAATCCGTTCAGGGCTGGTACTCGGGAACGTCCATCGATTCCGAAGACACGCTCAACTTCAGTTCGCTCTCCGGCGTCAAATCCATGAACGAAGTGTTCCCGCTCGAACGCGCAGCGGAAGCCTACGATCATATGCTGAGCGGCAAGGCCCGTTTCCGGGTCGTTCTCAACATTGGCGGCTAATCCCCAATCCCCGAACCTTCGCGCCCGACGGGGCGAGCTTCTCCTGATCGCGTTCGTCGTCCTGGCCTTGCGCCTGCCCTTCCTCAACCAGGCTTTCCAAGGCGACGACGTCCTTTATCTCACCGAAGCCGCCCATGCGCAAATCGAGCCGCTGCATCCCAAGCACACCAGTTACGTCTTCATGGGCCGCGACATCGATATGCGCGGGCAATCGCATCCGCCGTTCAATGCGTGGTTCCTCGCGCTCCTGATTGCCGCGGCCAACGGCGTCTCGGAAATTCCCTTCCACGCCGCTTACATTTTGTTTTCGTTGATCGCGGCCTTCAGCGCCCTCGCGCTAGCCCACCGCTTCAGCCCGCACCCGCTGCTCGCTACTCTGCTCTTCTGCGCCACCCCGGCTTTCGTCATCAATGGAACGTCGCTCGAAGCGGACGTGCCCTTCGTCGCGCTCTGGCTGCTCGCAACCGCGCTTTACGTTTTCGCTGTGGATCGCAACTCGATCTCGCTCTTAATTGCCTCTTCGATCGCGATGGCATTAACGGCGCTCACCGCGTATCAATCCGTCCTGCTGGTCCCGATCCTTTTCCTTTACGGCCGAAAATGGCGCCTCGCGTGGGTGGCAGCGCTCACTCCCGTCGCGGCCCTCCTTGCGTGGAATATCTTCGAGCGCCTCTCCACCGGTGGTCTGCCTGCTGGAATTCTTGCCAACTACATGACCGCTTATGGTCTCCAGGTGCTGGCGCAAAAGATCAAGAGCGCCGTCGCGCTCACCGGCCATCTGGCATGGCTGGTGTTCCCTACCCTTTGGATCACCCCCGCGCTCTACGGACTTCCCTTCGCTATTGGTGCAGCCTTCTACGATCCGAATCCGCTCTTCTGGTGCTCCATCGGCATTGGCGCGGGCATTCTGATCTGGTGCGCTCGCCACTGGCGCGACTTTCTGGCGCAATGGGTGCTCATCTTTTTTGCAGGCGCGCTGGTCATTTTCTTCGCCGGCTCCGCGCGCTATTTGCTGCCCATCGCGTTGCCCATCGCCATCCTCGCCACCCAACGCGCCCGTCCGCTTCTTCTCGAAATCAGCTTGGCCTGCGGATTCGCTCTCAGCCTCACGCTGGCCATCGTCAACTATCAGCATTGGGATGGCTATCGCCAGTTCGCGCGCGCGTTAAGGAACGACGCGGAATCCAAACGGCTCTGGATCAACGGCGAATGGGGACTGCGTTATTACCTTGAATCCGAGGGTGGCCTCCCGCTGCACGAAGGGCAGGCGATCCATCCCAACGAAATGGTCGTATCCAGCCAGCTCAGCTATCCCATCCCATTCACCAGCGGCGGCGGAGTGCTCGCGCCGGTTGCCGAGCGCACCATCACTTCATCGATACCCCTGCGTATCGTCGCGCTCAACGGCCACGCGGCTTATTCCACTACGATGCTCGGCCTGCGCCCTTTCGATATTTCGCGCGCCCCCATCGATCGACTCAGCGCCGAGCTGATGATCGAGCGTAAGCCCGCCCTCACCGATCTGCCCATGAACGCGCCCCAAGCCGAACAGCAGATCGTTAGCGGCGTCTATCAACTCGAAAATGGCCAATGGCGCTGGATGAGCCAGACGGCGACGATTTTGCTGAAGCCGCCGGAGCAGCCCACACCCTTGACGGTCCACTTCACCATTCCCGCCGCGTCGCCCGCGCGCCAAGTGACCATCGCACTGAGCGATCGTGTGATCGCGTCCCAAACCTACTCCGCTCCCGGCGCGTATTCAATCTCCAGCCCGCCCTTGAAACCCGACGGCGACACCGCCAAGCTGACCATCTCAGTCGACAAAACCTTTTCCGTCCCCGGCGACAGCCGCCAGCTCGGCATCATCCTGACCGAAGCCGGATTCAGGTAACGAGCAAAGATGGGAAACTGAAGGTATGAAGCCGCTCGACAAGAAAATCAAAGAAGACGTAACAGAGGGCAAAGTGCCCAAGCCCATCGAAGATCTTCCCACCGAATGGTCGAAAGAAGATCGCGATCTGGAAGGCCGCGAACCAGACCTGGGTGAACTGGACGAAGATCCGTCGGAACTCTAAGCGGCGACGATCGAGCGACGCTCCGGCGCGCGGCATCTCAGATATCGCGATCGCGAGACTTATCGATCCACTCGTTGGTCTCTTCCACCGACATCTTCGGCACGCCCGGGAAGTCTGCTACCAACAATATTCCCTTCCTGACCAAACGCACCTTTGGGAGCTTACCTTCCTTCTCGGCTTCGCTGTCGCTTTCCATGGCCCGAGCGTAACACGTTGGTCCTCGCCCTTAGCCCCTTGTCCCCGACCAGCGCCGCGCCACCTCTAGCACTTCATCCGCCGTGATATCTTCCAGCCTCCCGCTGCTCACCACCGAGACTCGCTCGCCCCTGGGTGTCCACACCGCCGGATCCGTCGGCCCGAAGATCGCGACCACTGGCGTCCCCACTGCCGCAGCCAGATGCGTGATTCCCGAATCGTTTCCAATGTAAACACGCGCAGTCGCCAGCCAGCAGCCCAGCTCATACAAACTCTCGAAGCGTACAGCGTCCTGTAGCACTTCTTCCGGACCCGCGCACCATCTCACCGGCATCCCTAAATGCTCCGATACTTCGCGAAACCGGTCGAGCGGCCAATTCTTCCGCGCGCTCCCTGAAAACGGATGGATCACCGCGAAATCGCCTGGTAGCCGGCGCTCACATTCCATCCTTGGAATTGCTGGACCCTCTCCGCCCACTTGTTTCAAGAAGAAATCCGACGCGTGAATCTTCGCGGCCGGATCGGGCAACGCATCTAGAAATTCAAACGGCAATCCCAGCGCAGCCACCTGCTCGCGAAACTCCGCGCGATTCGCGCCGTACCAGGAAACAATCGAAGCGAAGGACCGCAGTTTCTCGATCAATCCGGACGGCGCCTGGACGCCCGGCAGACCGAGCAGGTCGATTCCCGTGGACGCAATGGAACGCGCCGGGACGCATCGGATCAGGGGCACAAACGCCGAAGGAACCCAGACTTCAGTGTGATCGGTTCGCAGGTAGTCGATGGCGGGGAGCGACAGGATGCAATCGCCGATACCTCCCGGTCGAATGATCAGCCGGCGCAAAGACAATCTAGTGGGCTGTCGCAGCGAGTTCGTTAGCAAAGGCAACCGCTCCCTCCGGTCACAGCTCAGCATCCGACGTGCTTAACAGAGTCGCGACCGGAGGAAGCGGTAGTAACGATCTGGCTGCGACAGGCCACTAGTGGATGCTCGCGGTGGTCTCCCAAAGCGGACCATCCACATCCTGGATGCTCAGGTGCACGGCTTTTCCCTTTTCCAGATCGCCGTCGCTCACCTCGAAGTGACCGGCCACCATGCGATCCACCGTGGCGTGGGGAGCAATGACGTCCTGCAGTCCCAACCCGTCGTTGTATTGGTCGCCCAGGAAGCGATTGTATTGGAACATTTGTTTCAAATCGCTCTTGGATATGGTGACGCCATCCACCATTTCTCCGCTCGGCTTCTCGAGCGAAATCTCCACGTTTCGCACGGTGAACGGCAGGTCCGAAGGGTTCGTCACGCGAAAGTCCATCACCGCGATGCTGTCCCGATCGCCCAGCGCACCCGTACGAACCTTCAGGATTTTGCCCTGTAGTTCAAGATGCGAGCCTTTGTTGGTTGTCAGGATCACAACCACGGCAATCGCTAGGGCCACCACACCGATCCCGAAAAAAATCAGAACCTGTTTACTCATTAATCTCCCAGCAACCGGCCGTAGCCATGCAGGCTGGTGACATTATCGCAGACGGCTTTGATGCCCGCCGTGATCGGAATCGCCAGGAGCAGCCCCACCCCGCCCCAGATGGTGCCCCAAAACATGAGCGCCACCGTCACCACCAGCGGATTCAGATGCACACGCGATCCCACCACTTTGGGATACAGAAGGTTCATCGCAATCAGGTGCAGCACCGCGACCACCACCGCGATCATTACGTAAACCGTCGGCTGGTTGTAGACGATTAATCCCGCGGCCAGCGCCGGGATCATCGCCATGGGCAGCCCGACATACGGCACCAGACTCAGGAAGCCGCTCAACGGCCCAACGAGTGGCCAATAGGGAAGACGGATCGCAAAGAAGAACGAGCAACTGATGGTGGCCAGAATCAATCCGAGAATGAAATTCCCGATGACGTAGGCCCGCACCATGTCGGCCACTCCCTGCCAGCTCTTCCCCACCACCTGACGCTCGGAGCCGCTGAACAGATACAGGAAACTGCGGCGCATATGATCGCGCCAGCTCAGCATGAAATACACCAGGAACGGCACGAAGCTAGCCATCAGCAACACGTCGTAGAAGGATCGCATGTATCCGTACACATACGTCAGCAGCGGCGTCGGCTCAGTGTGGATGCGCACTTCGGGAATCTGCGCCGGCGCGGGCGGCGGCGGTTCCACGACCTTGCTTCCGCGCCTTCTTCGCGCAGTCTCTGGCACCGGTACTCCCGGCGGCGGAGGGGCGTCCTGAAACCGTTTGGGAATCAATACCTGGTAGGTTCGCTTCTCCACGTCGTCCACTCGCGCGGCTGCGTTATCCACCAACTCGTTCATGCGCTGGCTGAAGGTGGGGAGTTCTTCTACGAAGCCGGAGAACTGGGTGTAGAGTGCGAGTCCGAGCAAATACAAAAGCAGAAGCGCCACGCTGCAAACGATGAAGCTGGCCACCGAGCGCGGCATCCGCAACTTCAGGAAGGGCGTGACCAGAGGGTCCAGCAGGAACGCAATCGTAATGGCCACCACGATGGTGATGAAAAACACCCGGCCGAAATACAGCAGCGCCACGGTGGCCGCCACCGCCAGAATGGTCACGCCAGCCTGCGCCGGTCTCTGCACCGGCAACTTCGGCGTGGGTGTAGGCGTGAGGGTGGACATCTGAACCGCAGTCTTACTCTATGATGAAATGAAATCGACGGAAACAGCAATCGAAAACAGGTTCATCTCACCGTTTTCGGGATTTTTGTCCTTTTTCATGACTTCAGGCAGAATCTTAGCTCTCGATCTGGGTAAGCGGCGCATCGGGCTGGCGCTCAGCGACGAGCTCGGCGTGACGGCTCAGGGTCTGGAAACACTCCAACGCACCAACATTCGCGAGGATCTGGCGCGCCTGGCGAAACTGGCCGCCGACCACAACGTCACACTAATATTGATGGGAAACCCGTTGCACATGAGCGGGCACGAGGGACGCGGCACCGGTCACGCCCGCGATTTTGGCGCGCGTCTGCAGGCCGCCACCGCTATACCCGTTCAATTGTGGGACGAACGGCTTACCACCGTGCAGGCCCAGCGCGTACTGCGCGAAAGCGGCATCAGCATCGAGAAGCGCGCCAAGGCCGTGGACCGCCTGGCCGCGGTTATTTTGCTCGAAAGCTTCCTCGACTCCCGCCCGTCATGAAGCGTCTCGTGTTCGCGCTCCCCTTGCTGGTATTGATTGCCGCGGCAATCGCATACCTATCCCTGAAAACCGACTACCGGGGGTTTCGCGATCAGGTGATTCTCGATTTTCCGAAAGGAACCAGCACCCAAGCCATGGCCGAACAGCTGGCGCAAAATGGCGTCATCCGCTACTCCTGGCAGTTCCTGTTGGCCCGCGCCCTCCATCCGGGCACGCGGCTACAAGCCGGCGAATATCGGTTCGCTCGCGCCGACACGCCTTCCAGCATCCTCAATCGCATCGCGCGCGGCGACGTTTTCTTCTATGAGCTGGTGGTGCCGGAGGGCAGCAACATATTCGATATCGCGGCCAGCGTGGGTCAGTTCGATTTTCTCAAGCCCGCCGACTTCCTGCGCGCGGCCCGCAATCCATCGCTCATCCGCGATCTGGCGCCCACAGCCCCAACGCTTGAGGGCTACCTCTTCCCCGCCACCTATCGCCTCACGCGCGCCACCACGGTTCAGCAGCTTTGCGCGATGATGACCGGCCAGTTCCGCAAACAGTGGCGCGAATTGCAGGAGCCTGTGCAGACCAGGCCCGTGAACGAAATCGTGACCCTCGCCTCGCTAGTAGAAAAAGAAACGGGCCGGCCGGAAGACCGCCCGATCGTTGCTTCGGTGTATGAAAACCGGCTGCGCAAGGGGATGGCGCTGGATTGCGATCCCACCACCATCTACGCGGCGCTACTGGACGCGCGTTATCGCGGGACCATCTATCGCTCCGATCTGGCGAGCGACAACGCATACAACACTTACCGGCACGCAGGGCTTCCACCGGGCCCCATCGCGAACCCGGGCGTCGCGGCGCTCAAAGCCGCGTTGTCGCCCGCCGAAACAGATTATCTATATTTTGTTGCTAAACCGGACGGCTCCGGCGGTCACCAATTTTCCAAGACAATGGAGCAGCATAATGTCGCCGTCCAGCAATATCGCCGCGCAACCAAGCCATGACCGCTTGAAGCCGCTGTGCGAAAATCTATATAGCCTTCGATGATCACGGCGAAAGCACTGGATATCCATGTGGAACAATTGTTTGCGCTCCTGGAGCGCCTGCATTCCGCGCTAACGAACGCAGGAATCGAATATCGTGTGATCGGGGGATTGGCGATATTCTTCCAGGTCAGCGCACGAGATCACGACGCAGCACGAGTTACTAGAGACGTTGATATCGCGGTCGATCGCAGCGACCTGGATCGTATCGCAAGAGCCGCCGAAAGTTTCGGATTCCGGCACCGGCACGTGGCGGGCATTGATATGCTGGTGAACGCGGAGAGTCCTAAGGCCAGAAGCGCGGTCCATTTGGTTTTCGTTCGCGAGAAGGTGCGCCCTGGGGATTTGTCGGCCATTCCTGGCTTCTCCGAACCGACTCGAACAATCGAGGGATTTCTCCTTGCGCCAGTCCCCGATCTGGTGCGCATGAAGCTCACTAGTTTTCGGCTGAAGGACAAAATTCACATCATCGACATGGATTCGGTCGGCTTGATCACACCGGAAATCGAAGCCGGCCTCCCCGACGCTTTGCGCGCGCGCCTGGAACAGGTTCGCGCCGAAGAACGGGGCGAGTAAACTACTCTTCGAAAGCGTCCGCGAGCAGAACCGCGAGATCGGGATCGCTGGCGCGAAGGACGCCGTCCAGTACTTCGTGCATCTCACCCGGCGTGTAGCAAAACGCGCGCTTCGACAGCGGATCGAGCACCCAAACGTAGCGGACGCCCATCTGGAAATAATCCGAGAGTTTGTCTTGCAGCCGGGCGACTGTATCGATGCTGCAAAGAACTTCTACACAGAGGAACGGCGGCTGTCGAACAATCGCATCGCGTGGATCGGAGGACAAAACAACGCATGCGTCGGGGACACGAAAACGCGTAGGAGTGACCTGAACACGCTGCGACATTAGAACCCGGATGCCTAGCAGCCTGTGTCAAGACCGACTCCCTGACGGTCGCGGCTCTGTAACGCAATAAATCTACTGAGCCGCGCGCGTGAGCAAGCGGTCTTTTCGGACTTTCGACACAGGCTGCTAGCTGGACTTCCCTCTGGAAGAGCACGCTGCTGATGATTCCGTGAACCCTGGTGTGGGGCCACTCGCCCGTGTGGCGCTCCAGGAGCTCGCCATCCACATACTCGCGGTCGGATTCGTAGCTCGTGGCGAGATATTCTTGGACGGTTACCATCAATCCACAGGCGCCGAATAAGCCGACGCCGGCGCCGACGCAATGAGCGCGTCTTCAAACGAATAATCGGGCTTCGGAAACTTGTGCCGCAAATACCAGCGGTACGATTCCTTCAATCCGGCATTAAATTCCACGGGCTTGAATTTCAAAATCCGCTGCGCTTTGTTCACCACCACCGTAATCGCCGGCAAATCGAAGTAAACTCCGAAATACATTTTCGGCCCCATCGGATGGCCGCCCGCGCGCAATATCCGCTCGCGTGGCAGACGCACGAAGGTCGGCTCTTTCCCGGCGGCGCGCGCGAACGCCTCCACCGCTTCCACCTGCGTCAGCGGCCGGGGGTTTGCGACGTTGAAAGCGTGTCCCTCAATATCGGGAGTGTCGATGGCTTTCACGCAAGCCGCCACCAGGTCGTTAATATGCACGAACTGCATCAACCTGCGGCCATCGCCCGGCAGGATCAGCGGACGCCCGTCCCGCAACCGATCCCAAAAGAACGCCTCGCGATAAAACGGATTGCCCGGACCATACACGAACGGCGGACGCAGCGTTACCACCGGAAATCCGTTGCGCTGCCGCATGCGGAACAGCGCGCGCTCGCTCATGGCTTTGTTGCGAACGTAAGGATCGGGATGATCGTCCGGCGCCAGCGCGTCGCCTTCGTGATGGTTTAGGCCATCGCCATATGCGCCCACGCTGGACATAAAAACATAGCGGTGCAGATTGTTCCCGCAGGCCCGCGCCGTGGCTTCCACTTGCGCGGCCGTGGTGCCGTGCTCCCAGTCGTACACGTTGTCGTAAACGACGTCGAAGCTCTTGCCCGCCAGCGCCCGCTTTACGGACTCGGGATCGTTGCGATCCGCGACGATATTCCCGACCTTTTTTCCAAGCTTATGGCGCGGTTTGCGATGCAGAACACTGACGTCGTGACCGGCGTGGAGCAACTGCTTCACCAGTGTCTGGCCGATAAACAGAGTGCCGCCGATCACCAGCACTTTCCGCTTGGCCGGCTCCTGGCGCTTGGATCCGTTAGTCGTAGTACTCGAGCCCAAGGTGTGTAATCAAGTCCTCTCCGCGCATCCAACGCAGGGTGTTCTTCAACTTCATCAACTGAATGAAAATGTCGTGCTCGGGGTACAATCCGGGAGCCGTCATGGGAGCTTTGAAGTAGAAGGACAGCCACTCTTGGATGCCTTTCATGCCCGCGCGCTGCGCCAGATCCAAAAACAGAACCAGATCCAGCACCAGAGGAGCGGCCAGGATGGAATCGCGGCACAGGAAATTGATTTTGATCTGCATGGGATAACCGAGCCACCCGAAGATGTCGATGTTGTCCCAGCCTTCCTTCGCGTCGCCGCGTGGCGGATAGTAATTGATGCGAACCGCGTGATAAAGGTCCTTATAAAGCTGCGGATAAAGTTCGGGCTGCAGGATCTGCTGGAGCACGCTCAGCTTGGTCTCTTCTTTGGATTTAAACGAGCCCGGATCTTCCAGCACTTCGCCGTCGCGATTTCCCAAAATGTTAGTTGAAAACCAGCCGGACATGCCGAGCATACGCGCCTTCAATCCCGGCGCTACCAGCGTCTTCATGAACGTCTGCCCGGTCTTGAAATCCTTGCCGCAAATCGGAATCTGCCGGTCGCGAGCCAGCTGCAGCAGCGCCGGCGTATCGGTGGTCAGATTGGGCGCGCCGTTCGCATAGGGCACTCCGCTCATCAACGCGGCGTAGGCGTAAATCTGGCTGGGCGCGATGTCGGGATCGTTCTTCTGCAAACCGCACTCGAAATCCTTCAGCGTCTGATGCACGGCACCCGGCTTGTGAAAAACTTCCGTGGACCCGCACCAGATCATCACGGTTCGTTCCACGCGATTGGTCTCACGGAATTGCCGGATGTCGTCCATGAGCATCTGGGCCTTGTCCATCTTCGAGCCTTCTTTGACGTTCGGCCCGTTGAGCCGCCGCACATAATCCGTATCAAAGACGGCCTTCATCGGCTTGATGGCGCTCAAAGGCTCGCGAACTTTCTCGAGCAGCGGCGCGTCCAAGACCGCGGCATGCGCGGCCGATTCGTACGCGGTGTCGTTGAAAATATCCCAACCGCCAAAAACCAGGTCGTTCAAGCCGGCCAGCGGTACAAAATCCTTGATATACGGGCTGCGGCCTTCGGTGCGCTTTCCCAGCCGCACGGTTCCCAGCTGCGTGAGCGATCCAATGGGCTGGCCCAGGCCGCGTTTCACCGCTTCAACTCCCGCCATGAACGTGGTGCTCACCGCCCCAATGCCGGGAATCAGGACCCCCAACTTACCTTTGGCGGGCGCAATCCTGGTATTTCCTATGGTGGACAACTGCGAATCTCCTTGGGAGGCGCACGAGGATGCTCAAATGTACCCTCGAAACTAGGCTACCGACGCCTTTCCTTCGGTATTTTAACATTTTATACGAATCCCGCGCGACCCGTAATAAGAACACAACACATTCCCAGCGTCTGGCGTCAATGCTTTACAAGGAGGGTTCCGTGTTGAGACTATTCCTGTTGTTCTCAGCTCTTGCCGGCCAAACCATCTTCGCGGCTGATGTCCGTGACGTAACATACCAAGGCGATCTGGGTCCTCTTAACATCGAACCGACCTTCGATAAAGGCTACCTTCTGGTCTATGAATACGGGCCTGGAGTTGCCGTTTACGGTCCCAAAGGGAGTTTGAAATTTCATGCAGTGGTGAACGTTCCGGGAGTGGAACACGCCGTAATAGAGAACGCCGCTGCTGATGTTGATGGCGCCGTCGTGGCGGCTGTTGAGTACACGCGCAACGGCCATCGCGGGGGGTTGGAGCTGTTCGCTCCTGATGGCGGAAAGAAGGAATTCTTCGACACAGGCGAATATCGGCCGACGCAAGTCGACTTTGGGCCCGACAACTCCATTTGGACCATAGGATGGATGGGCGCTACAACCGAATCCGATCCAACCGACTATTCCGTTCTCCGAAACTACTCACGGACAGGTAAACTCTTAGGCGATTTTCTTCCAAGATCCACATTCGATCGCGAACATGATCCGGTGGGACCGATAATCGGCGGCTGGCAGCTCCGAGTCGCGAGCCAACGGGTGGGTGCGGTTTTCTACGCCTCCTCGGTCAGGAGATCGGGGGAAACGCGAAGAGATGCCATCCAGTGGGTCGAACTTGATTTAAAGGGAAACATAATTGGCCGCTGGAATTTGCCGCCCAAGCATATTTGCGCTTTCACGGATGAAGGTGACGTTTACGCGAAAGATCCAGGCGGAATTTCAGTTCTTGATCGGATATCTGGCGCTTGGAGGCAAGTACCTGCAGTATCGACAAGGCTTATCGGAGCCGATGGAGACAGCCTGGTGTACATGCTTTCCAACGACACCCTGCAATACGCGCAGGTGTCCCACTAACACAGTGTCTTTACCGCAAAGTTGCTCACCTGACAGTAGGGGCTCCGCTATACTAAAGGCTGATGACTGAGCGCGCTACCAGCACACTCTCCGCCATTCTGATCGACGATGAACAACTGGCGCGCGAGGAACTGTCTTATTTGCTCAAGGAGTTCCCCGACGTTGAGATTCTGGCCACCGGCCGCAACGGTCTGGAAGCCGTGAAGCTTATTGAAAACCTGGAGCCCGATGTGGTTTTCCTGGATGTCCAGATGCCCGGGCTGGACGGTTTCGGAGTGATCCAGAACCTGCGTGAAAAGAACGTTCCGCTGCCGCATTTCATACTGGCTACGGCCTACGATCAGTATGCGGTCGAAGCGTTCAAATGGGAAGCGCTCGATTATCTGCTGAAGCCCATCGAAAAGGATCGCCTGATGGCCGCCGTGGAGCGGGCCCGCAAGGCCGTCACCGAGAAATCGAAGGCTGCGCCGCAACTGGAGCTCGCGCCGTTGAAGGCTACGCCGCAGCGCACCAAGCTGCTGGTGAAGAACAACAATCGCAACTTCATTGTCGATGCGCAGGACGTGGTTTACGCCACCATCGACGACGGGCTCATCACGGTGGTGGCCACCAACGTGGAGGGCGAATCGAATTACCGCACCATCGAAGAGCTGCAATCCAATCTCGATCCCGACACGTTCTGGCGGGTTCACCGCTCGTTTCTGGTGAACATTCATCGCATCCGGGAAGTGATTCCGTGGTTCAAGTCGAGCTTCCAGCTGCGCATGGACGACAAGAAGCAAACCGAAGTGCCGGTGAGCCGCGTGCAGACGAAGCGATTGCGGGCCTTGTTGAAACTGTGACCGCCGCACCAGCCGGCACTGCCGTCACGATCCGCCGCGCTACGGCTCAAGACGCCGCGGCCTGCGGGCTAATCTGTTACGAAGCGTTTCACAAGATCAATACCGATCACAATTTCCCGCCGGACGTGCCAGAACCTGCCAGGGGCGTGGGATTGTTGACTCAATTGTTCTCGCATCCGGGTTTCTACTGCGTGCTGGCTGAGGTGGACGGCGTCATCGTGGGGAGCAATTGCCTGGACGAACGCGATGCCATCGCGGGCGTTGGACCCATCACGATCGATCCCAAGGTGCAGAATCGCGGCGTCGGACGCAAGCTGATGGACGCAGTGCTGGATCGCGCGCGCGAACGCAATTTCGCCGGCGTCCGATTGGTGCAGGCGGCGTTCCACAGTCGGTCGCTATCGCTATATACCACGCTCGGTTTCGACGTTTGCGAGCCGCTGTCCGTGTTCCAGGGACCGGCCATCAAAAAGACTTTCGAAGGATTCAGCGTGCGCCCGGCACGACCCTCAGATCTTGAAGCGTGCAATCAAGTCGCTCTTCGCGTTCACGGGCATCATCGCGGCGGGGAACTCGCCGATGCCATTCGGCAGGGCACCGCAACCGTGGTCGAACGTCACAGCCGCATCACCGGATACGCCAGTACGCTCGCGTTTTTCGGGCACGCGGTGGCGGAGACGAATCCCGATCTTCAGGCTATCATCGCAGCTGCCGATGCATTTGGCGGCCCTGGATTCCTGCTGCCGTCGCGCAACTCCGAACTCTTCCGCTGGTGCCTCGCCAACGGTCTCCGCGTAGTGGAGCCGATGACGCTGATGTCGATGGGGCTTTACAACGAACCGAAGGGCGCTTTCCTGCCCTCCATACTTTACTGAAAGCGCCGCCTGCAAACGGGTCTGTGTGACAACTACGACCAACCGCTCCCTCACGGTCACGGCTCAGCGTCGACGGTCCAGGTGTTACCGAGGTGTTACCGAGCCGCGACCGTCAGGGAGCCGGTTTTTTGAGGGGCAGCTCCCCCGACTCGAACTTGGAAATCCACCGAGGGATCAGTTTCCGCACCTCATCGAGCGAGACGGTACGCCCTGCGTCAGCGTCTTTGATCCCACGGTCAATAGCAGCCAAAGTTTCGGCGTCCACAGTTACCTCCTCGTTGTCGTGTGTCATCGGACGTCGGATCCGTTGACAATCTGCACGGTAGCGCCGCTCGCGAGCGAATCCGGCGGATTCGAAATCACCAGATCGTTTTCGCCAATGCCCGAGACCACTTCCACTGCGTTGCCGTAATCCTTGCCCAGGATCACCGGGACCAATTCGGCTCTATTGCCGTCGCGCACCACGCCGACGCGTAAACCCTCGCTCCGGAACATCAGCGCGCTGACTGGCACAATCAGCGAGCGCGAACCTTCGGGAATCATCAGATGTACTTCGGCATAAGCGCCCGGACGCAGCTCGCCCGAAGCATTGTCCACATCCACTTCCGTAAGCAGCGTCCTGGTCGCGGGATCGATAGCGCCGGCGGTCCGAACCAGCTCGCCCGCAAAGTGGCGGCCGGGAAATTCCGACAACGTCAGATACGACTTGAGCCCCGGTACGGCGGCGCGCGAATCGGCCTGCGGCACGCTGACGTAGACGCGCAGCTTGGCGGTGGCGGCCATGTGGAACAGCTCCTGCGCGGCGCCTCCATTGCCGGCATTGATGAGCGCGCCGACGTCGGTATTGCGGGCCGTCACGATTCCCTCGAAGGGAGCCTTCACCATTTCGTAGCCTTGCATCTCCTGCAGGCGCGCGAGATTCGCTTCAGCCACGGCAATGTTGCTGCGCGCCGCCGCGATGGCCTGTTCCAGCGCATTGAGATTGGCCACTTGCGCCTGATATTGCGCCTGATACTGATCGTTCTCCTGACGCGAGACCGCGCCCTTCGTCACCAGATTCTGCCAGCGCTCGCGCGGTGACGCGCGCAATCTCTTCGTTGGCCTTGCCTTGCTGCTGGTTGGCGATGGCCTGATCAAGGAGGCCTGCGTCTGTTGAATGGTGGCTTTGGCCTGGCGAACCTGCTGATCCAGCTCCGGCGCTTCGATGGTGGCCAGCACCTGACCGGCTTTCACGTGCCCGCCGATGTCGACATTCCATTGCTTCAAATATCCGCTGGCGCGCGCATAGATGGGAGAGTCGGTGAAAGCCTGAATGTTGCCCGGGAGCACTACTTCGTTCTTCACGGCGCCCGGCTTGGGATGTATAACGGAGACGTCCGGTATAGCCAGTTCCCGCGTAGTCTCCTTCACCGCCGAGGCGGTCTGGATGCGAGCGTTGATGCCCCAGAAAACGACGCCCGCCACGATCAGCAAGGCCAACACAAACAGCACCACCATCCGCAGCGTTCGCGGACGCGCGGGCGGCAGGCTGGGCGGCAAAACCGGCTGATCGGCGTGCTTACTGGAGGAGGATCTCGAGCATGGGCTCACTATCTAGCATCGGCTGTCAGCTCGCTTCCGGTGCAACATGCTGAACACAGTGGGCACGAAGAACAAAGTGGCGATGGTGGCGCAAATCAATCCGCCGATCACCGCGCGGCCGAGCGGAGCGTTTTGTTCGCCGCCTTCGCCCAGCCCCATGGCCATGGGGACCATGCCGATGATCATGGCGAGCGCGGTCATCAGCACCGGCCGAAAACGCGTAAAGCCGGCTTCGAGCGCGGCGCGACATGGGATCGCCTTGATCGTCCAGATGCTCCTTGGCGAAGCTGATCACCAGGATGCTGTTGGCCGTGGCCACGCCCACGCTCATGATGGCGCCCATCAACGCGGGGACGCTCAACGTAGTGCGCGAAACAAAGAGAAAGATCACGATTCCCGCCATGGCGGCGGGAAGCGCGGTGATGATGATGAAAGGGTCCAGCCAGGATTGAAAGTTAATCACGATAAGAAAGTAGACCAGGATGATGGAAAGAACCAGGCCGCCCAGCAGGCCGCGGAACGAAGACTGCATGGTGTCGATCTGGCCGCGAACGATCAACTGCGATCCGCGCGGCAGTTTAGCGCGCGCCTTGTCGACGATGCGGTCGATATCGGTGGCCACGCCGCCCAGATCGCGATCCTGCACGTTGCCGAAGATGTCGATGGCGCGCTGCGAGGTTGTAATGCGAAACGACGGCCATTTCGGCGCGGCGGCTGGTGCTGACCACGTCGCCCATGATTTCAGGCCGATGCTCGCCCAGGCTGGTGATGGGGACGTTGTCCAGATCGCCCACCGAAGAAATGTCGTATTGCGGAGTCTGCGCCACCAGGCTGTAGGTCACGCCGTTCTTGGGATCCAGCCAGAAGGTAGGGTTGGTTTGAGCGCTTCCGCTGAGCGAGATCAGAAGGCTGTTGGCGACATCCAGCGGCGAATAGCCGCTTTCGATGGCCTTGGTGCGGTCGACGTTCACTTGAATTCGAGGAAGATCGAAGAGCTGATGGACACGCAAGTCCACCGCTCCGGGAACGGTGCGGAGCTGGCTGAGAAGATTGGTGGCGAAGGCATGGTTCGCGTTCAGGTTGGGGCCGGAGACTTGAATATCGATGGGCGCGGGCAGTCCGAAATTGAGAGTCTGGCTGATGATGTCGGCCGGTAAAAAGTAGAACGTGACTCCGGGAAACTCGCGCGGCAGTTTGCGGCGCAGTTCGTGCACGTAGAAATCCGACGGCCGATGACCCGGTTTGAGCGTCACCATGATGTCGGCGTCCATGGTTCCGATAGGGGCGGAATTGCTGTAGGCCGTGTTGATGGAGCTGTAAGGCAGGCCGATGTTGTCGATGATGCTGGCCAGGTCGGACGCGGGAATGGCTTCCCGCATGGAGGTTTCAATCAAGTCGCCCAAGCCGCGCGGTCTCTTCGATGCGAGTTCCGGTCTTGGCGCGGAAATGCAGATTGAACTGGCCGGCGTCGGTGACGGGAAAGAAGTCGCGGCCGAGCCAGGGGATCAGCAGAAACGCGGCGGCGCAAAGCGCCAGGAACGCCGGAATGAAAAATCCGCGGTTGCGAATGCAGGATTCCAGCGTCCGCAGATAGCCCATGCGCATGGCTTCAAAGCCGCGCTCGAAGGCACGCTGGAAACGCGCAGCAAGGTTCCAGGGATTCGGCTCATGGGTATGGATCTGGTGGGGCCGCAGCAGGTACATCGCGAGAGTCGGCACCAGCGTTCGCGACAAAAGGTACGACGCCAGCATGGCGAAAACCACTGCCTCGGCCAGCGGGATGAACAGATAGCGCGCGACGCCGGTGAGGAAGAACATGGGGATGAAAACGATGCAGATACAAAGGGTGGAAACGAACGCCGGAACCGCGATCTGCTGCGCGCCGTCCAGCACCGCTTGCTTGATCGGCTTATCCATGGCCAGGTTGCGCTGCGTGTTCTCAATCTCCACCGTCGCGTCGTCCACCAGGATGCCGACCGCGAGCGCCAGCCCGCCCAGCGTCATGATGTTGATGGTTTCGCCGATCGCGCTCAAAACGCAGATGGAGCACAGGATGGAAAGAGGAATCGAGATGGCGATGATTACCGTGCTGCGCCAGCTCCCGATAAAGAGCAGGATCATGATGGCCGTCAGGCACGCCGCGATAATCGCTTCGCGCACCACGCCCTTGATCGCGGCGCGGACGAAAAGGGACTGGTCGGAAATCGGTTCAATCTTGAGCTGAGGCGGAAGCGTGCTGGCGATCTTCGGCAGCAGGCCGCGCACTTCTTTCACGATATCGAGCGTGGAGGTGTCGCCGATTTTCAAGATGCTGAGCAGGGCGCTGCGCTGGCCGTTGCGCCGGACGATATTGGTTTGCGGCGAGAAGCCGTCGCGCACCTGGGCCACGTCGTGCACATAAATGGTTGTGTTGCCGGCGGCCTTGATTGGAAGGTCGTTTAATTCCTGTATAGTTTCGGGGCTGGCATTCAATGCGACGTCGTACTCGAACTGCCCGATCTTCGAGGTGCCGGTGGGCAGGATCAGATTCTGCGTGTTAATGGCATTGACGACATCGGCGGGCGATAAGCCTTTGGATTGAAGCAGCGCGGGCTGCAGATCCACCATCACCTGGCGCTGTTTGCCGCCGTAGGGCCAGGGAATGGCCGCGCCCTTTACGGTGGCGAGCTGCGTACGAATGAAGTTGGCGGCATAATCGAACAGTTGCTGCTCGGAAAGGCCCTGGCCGGAAAGCGCTAGTTGGAGGATCGGTACGCTGGAGGCGCTGTAAACCAACATATAAGGCGATTGCGACCCGGGCGGCATCTGATGGATCGCATTTTGGGCCACTGCGGTCATCTCGGCCATGGCCAGTTCGACGCGCGTCCCCGGATGGAAATAGACCTTGGTGATGCTGCGGCCGTTAACGGTCTGCGACTCTATATGATCGATGTCGGTAACGACGGTGGTCATGGAACGCTCGTATGGAGACGCAACGCGTTCCTCCATCTCTTCGGCGCTCAGACCTTGGTAATTCCACAGCGCGGCGATTACGGGGATGTCGACGTTCGGGAAAATATCGGTGGGTGTGCGCAGGATCACCAGCGGGCTGATGATCAGGAGCAAAAGCGCCAGAACGATAAAGGTATACGGGCGCGTTATCGCAACTCTAACGATCCACAAATCTTAATCCTTCTCCGGCTTGCGGCCGATGGCAGGGGGCTCCCTCAGACTAGGCGACGGTTCATCAGACGCTGTTACTGGCCCTTTTTAACTAGTCCCCCAAATCGCTCGGGAGGCGCCTCGGAGCCAGTTTGTGCGTGTAGAACGAACCCCGATGTCATTGTAGCGTATGGATCAAGTCAAGCTTGCTATATCGCTCGATATAACGTAAGATATCGATAGATATATATCTATCGATATTGCTTTCGATGTATCGTGCGATGGAAGGAGACCGCATGCGACACGGATCGGGCGATTGGGGAAGTAACTGGGCTTATCTTCCGCCATGGGGCCCGCGAGGACGGTTTTTTGGAGCGGGCGAGGTGCGGATTGCCATCCTCTCATTGCTTTCCGAAAAGCCCCGGCACGGTTATGACTTAATGAAGGAGCTGGAGACGCGATCGGGCGGAAGCTATCGGGTGAGCGCAGGGACCATGTACCCGGCGTTGCAGCAATTGGAAGATGAGGGGATGATCGTTTCCGAGACCAAGGACGGCAAGCGCGTTTACCAGCTCACCGATGTAGGCAAACAGGAACTGGAGCGCGAGCGCGGTACCGCGGACAACATCTGGCGCCGCACTTCGGATTGGGGGGACTGGGGGCAGTGGATGGGCAGGAGTGCATTGGGTCCCATGCTGAAGGCCACCATGCTTGCCATGAAACACGCCTCGCGGGACCCGGCGATGCGGGCGCGGGTGGAAGAGATCCTGGACCGGGCGCGGCGGGAGTTGGAGGACCTTTGAGTGCTAACCGCACGGCAATTGGCATCGAAGATTACCGGCGCTTTTACGCCGAGGAGATCGTGGCCGTAACGGGAATGCAATCTCCCGCGCTGCTCGAGGCTTTCGCGAAGGTTCCCCGGGAGCATTTTCTCGGTCCGGGACCCTGGGAATTCGCGGGGCCGGATCTCGGCATGGGGCCACAACTGAAATATCGCCGGACCGAAGACGCGGATCCGCGCCGGCTGTATCACAACGTAGTGGTGGTGATTGACCGGAAGCGCAATCTGAACAATGGGCATCCCAGCACGCTGGCGGCGTGGCTGGACCGATTGGAGATCGCGCCCGGTGAACACGTGTTTCATCTCGGAGCGGGACTGGGCTATTACACGGCGATCCTCAGCGAGCTGGTGGGCGCGGCGGGGCGCGTGACGGCGATCGAGGTGGACGCGGATCTGGCAACGCGCGCGCGGGAGAACCTGGCACCCTGGCCAAATGTCGAAATACACTCTGGAGACGGCGGCGAGTTCGATCCGGGGCCAGTGGACGCGATCTTCGTGAACGCGGGCGTGACGCATCCGCGCGCTTTATGGCTAGACCGGTTGACAGACGGCGGCCGGTTGGTGCTTCCTCTGACCTTCAGCGTGGGCAGCGGCGGAAAAGGCGTCATGATGCTGGTGAAGCGCGAAGGGGAGCGGTATGCGGCACGGCTCTTGAGCCTGGTGATGATTTATTCGTCCACCAGCGTGCGCAATGCCGGCGTCAACGCGGCGCTCGCCAAACAGATCGGCTCGCCGAAATTGTTCTCGGTGCAATCGCTGCGGCGGGAGGCGCACGAAGAGGAAGAGACGTGCTGGCTGCACGGCAAGGATTTTTGTTTTTCGCAGCGCGCGACAGCAGAGGGCGCTTAACTACTTCGTAACGGGTTCGCCATCGGAGGGGAATTCGAACATTTCCCCGCCGGTATGCACCAGCAGCGTCCCTGGGCCAAGGACTTTGCCGTTGCTCGGGAAAAATACAGCGCCATCGGTGGATTGGCCCGACAGAAGTTTGGTGGGCACCAGAGCCAGCGCGGAGGCCGCGGCGCCCGCTTTCAGCCGCGTGGACATCCCTTCCGCCAACGCGCTTTCGCGCCGGGACTCATACCCGTTGGTAGTCTGCATGTGCTCGTTCCCGTAGACGCCGCGCTCATAAGTGGTCACCAGTTTGATCACGTCGTGGCGGCCGGCCTTCGCAAGCAGGCTGTACACCACCGACAGCGCGGGCGAGGCTTGCCACATCTCGCCATCCTGCTGGCGATAGCTGAAATCCTCCGGCTTCACCGCCCAGGAGATGGGCGAGCCGTTGGAGACGGAAACCTGCATGATCGAATATTCTTTCAAATGCGCCGGCAGGTAGGCGAACATGACTGTGACGCCGCCCTTGGTGAGCGTCTTGTAGAGCAGGCCGTTGGATTCGAACGGGATGATCTGCGCGGATATGATTTGTACAAACAACGCCGCGCAAGCCGCCATTGAGGCGACGGGCAGGAACCTCATGACTCCATAATAGATGGAGGACGGACCGATTTCCGCACAATTTTTCACGTAGCGGCGGCGTGGACTTCGCCTGGAGCGGCTATTCGTGCCGCAGCGCCGCTATGGGATCGATATGCATGGCCCGGCGTCCCGGAATGTAGCACGCGGCTAGCGCGATGAAGCTGAGCAGGATCGCGACGGCGGCAAAGGTCCATGGATCGCTCGCGCCGATCCCGAAGAGAAAGCTGGCCATGAATCGCGTGAGCGCCAGGGCTGCAAGTACGCCAATCACCACGCCGGCCATCGTCAAACGAGCGCCTTGGCCGAGAACCATCCGTAAAACGTCCTTGGGCTGCGCCCCCAGCGCCATGCGGGTGCCGATTTCGTGTGTTCGGCGCGCCACCGAATACGCCATGACGCCATAAATTCCCACCCCTGCAAGCACCAGCGCCAAGCCCGCGAATCCCGCCAGAAGCAGCGTACTGACGCGCCGCAAGGCGACGGACTGCATGGCCAGCGTGCTCATCGGGAGCGTCCGGAAGACGGGCTGATCTTTGTCCACGTCCCACACTGCCTGTTGCGCGGAGCGAATCAGCGCGGCCGGATCGCCTGCCGTACGAATCGTGAATGCCAGGAGCGGCCAGGGGTGCTGTTCAACGGGGCGGTAAAGCGTGGGGAGGTCCGGACGTTCCAGCCCGAACGCCTTGACGTTGTCGACTTCGCCGACCACGTCCCACCACTCGGGCTTTTCGGGCGTTCCCAGGTTCAAGCGCTTTCCTATGGGGCTGGCGCCTAGATAGCGTTCGGCGAGGGTCCGGTCGACTATAGCCACTTGCCGGGCGCCTTCTCGATCAGCGTCGGTAAAGTCCCGTCCGCTAAGTAACGGAACGCGCAGGGTGGAGAAATATCCGGGAGTAATCAATCGATTATCGGCAGTGGGTGCTTCGCCGGCTTTTGGCAACGGACGCCCTTCCACCAGAAAATCTGTTTCGCCCCAGAAGCCGGTGAGTGGAAGAGTGCTCACGACGCCGGCGGACAAGACACCCGGCAGGGATTTCATCCGCGCGAGAACATCTCGCACGAAAGCGCGTTGCTTGTCCGGCTGTTCCGGCGGGTAGTGGTTCGCTGCCAGGAAAACCTCCACTCCCAGCACATGGTCCGGCTCAAAGCCCAGACTGCCGCGGGCCACGCGTTCAAAGCTTTCGATCAGCAATCCCGCGCCCGCCAGCAATACCAGCGATAACGCGATCTCAGCGGTAACCAGAACGCGGCGAAGCCGGGCGGAGCGCGAACCCGGGCTTGCCCCACGGCTGGATTCCTTCAGAACGTCGGCCGCATTGGCGCGGGCCGATTGCATGGCAGGCGCCACTCCGAACAGCAACCCCGTGAGAACGGTGGCGCCCAGAGCGAAGAACAGCACCGGCAGGTTGATGGGAATGCTTTCCACCCGGGGGATGCTTAAATTAGCAATGTCATTCGGGAAGATCGAAACCAGGAAATTCGTACACCACAGAGCCAGCGCGATGCCGAGCGCGCCGCCGGCCAGAGATAGCAGAAGACTTTCGGTGAGAAATTGCCGCAGCAGGCGACCCTGGCTGGCTCCCAGAGCCGCGCAAGCGGCGATCTCCTTATGACGCGTAGTGGCGCGCGCCAGCATTAAACTGGCGACGTTGGCGCAGGCGATCAGCAGCACAAATCCCACCGCGCCCAAAAGCACCAGCAGCGGCGTCTGGATGTCGCCGGCCAATTGCTTCCTCAGCGGCGTGATTTTGACGGCGTTCCCCGTATCTGTGGCGGGATGTTCCGCGCCGATCTGAAGCGCCAGGGCCGTCATCTCGCTCCGCGCCTGTTCCACGGAAACCCCCGGCTTCAGGCGGCCCATCACGCGGATGAAGCGATGCTCGTAGTCGCCTGCCGCGGAATCGGGCAGTGCGGCGGGCATCCAGATTAGCACGCCGGGAACAAAGTCGAAACTCCTGGGCATGACGCCAATCACGCGATAAGGCTCGCCATCCAGGGTGATGAATTTTCCAAGGATCCCCGGATCGGCCAGGAATGTGCCGCGCCACAGCTTATCGCTCAAGACGGCTACTTTGGGCGCGCCCGGCCGGTCTTCCTCGGGAGTGAAGGTGCGGCCCAGTTGCGGAGACACCCCGAGTATGGAGAAATAATTCGCCGAGAAATTGTAGCCCATCAGGAATTGAGGATTCCCTACTCCGGTGAGCGTCACCTGGTTGTCATAAGACGATGCGATGTCCTGAAAAGCGGTGTTCTTCTGCTTCCACTCGAAGAAGTCGCCGGGAGAGACGGGGGTCTTGTCCACTCCGCGGCGGGTATTCGCGCCCCAGATCATGGCCAGGCGGCTGGGATCTTTATAAGGTAGGGAGCCGAGCAAAACCGCGTTCACCACGGAGAAGATCGCCGTGCCGGCGCCGATGCCGAGGGCCAGCGTGAGAATCGCGATGACGGTGAAGCCGGGGGATTTACGCAGCCTGCGCAGGCCCAGGCGGGTGTCCTGCAGCATCTGCTCGAGCCACAGGAAGCTCCACACGTCGCGCGTCTCTTCGACGGTCCGCGTCACATTGCCGAATTTGCGCAGCGCCGCATAGCGCGCTTCCTCGGGCGGCATGCCGCGCCCAATGTTGTCCTGCGTCTCTTTCTCAATATGCTGCTCAATGTCCTGCCGGAGATCCTCCAACATGCGCTTGCGGCGTTTCATGCTTGGCCTCTCCGCTCTTCAGTAGACATCCTAGGTGATGGTACAGCGTCTCTAGTAGAATGTCAAGGTGAGCTGCGCGCGGCGGGCGTTTCACGTGGCGAAAATCGCCCTCAGTTGTTTCCCCTAGGCGCGGGCCCGGCTGGACCTCCGTTCTAAGGCGATGCCTGGACACAACTAGTACCAAAAACCAATTGTTGATACCGTGTTTCAGCCTTAGTCTACATTCAGGAGTGTTCTGCGATGCTTAGAGGCATAATTATCTGTCCCGATGTCGACTTGAACGAACGTCTGGAAGCAATATTGACGGAGATCGGGATCGTGAGCGTCACGCGGACACTCGATCGGTATCCCAGCGGTTTGGAGCTGTTGCGTTTTCTGCGGGCGCACGCGCCGCAAGTAGTGTTTGTGAGCACCGAGTCGACCATCAAGGCGATGGAAGTGGCGCGTGAGGTGGACAAGAATACGCCGGGCGTTCAGATCGTCGCGGTGAGCCGCTTTGTCGATCCCCAGATTCTGCTGGAAGTCATGCGTGCCGGCATTCGCGAGTTTGCATCCTTGCCGTTCGATCGCCAGACCCTGGTGGACGCCTTAGTACGGATCAAGGATGCGGTTCAGGCGCGGCCGCCGGCCATTGAGGCCACCAATCAGGTGTACAGTTTCCTGCCGTCCAAGGCGGGCGTGGGAACGTCCACCGTGGCCATGAACACGGCGATGGCGATGTCGCGCGTGCAGGACTCCTCCGTGCTGCTTTCCGATTTCGACCTGAATTCGGGCATGGTGCGCTTCATGCTGAAGCTGGACAGTTCCTATTGCGTGACGGACGCGGCCGAGCACGCGCTCGAAATGGACGAGAGCCTGTGGCCCACCATGGTGACCACCATGGACAAGCTGGATGTACTGCACGCCGGCAAGCTCAATCCGGATTTCCGCATCGAGCCGCCGCAGATCCGCCATCTCATGGAGTTCATGCGGCGGAACTACTCGGCGCTGTGCTTCGACATGTCGGGCAACCTGGAGCGGTATTCGCTCGAGATCATGCACGAATCGAAGCGCATCTTTCTGGTATGCACGCCGGAGATTCCTTCGCTGCACCTGGCGCGCGAAAAGTATCTTTATCTGAAACAGCTGGATCTGGGCGAGCGCGTCAGCGTGCTGCTGAACCGCTGCCCGAAGCGGTCGCTCATCTCGCCGCAGCAGATCGAGCAACTCCTCGGCGTGCCCATCTACATGACCTTCCCCAACGATTATCAGGGCGTGCAACGCGCCATGACGGCGGGCCGCTGGGTAGACACCAGCAGTGAACTGGGCCGCCAATTTACTTCGCTCGCGCAGTGCATGCTGGAATCCCGAATAGCGCCGGCGCCCGAGCCCAAGAAGCGCTTTATCGAGTTCTTCTCGGTGGTGCCGGGCAAGGCCGTGACGCCCAGCCGCAAGACGGCGGGTTAAGGATTTGCTAAAGCCAGCAGCGCGGCCAAACAAGCGTTCTTCTGATCGCTAGTCCAGGGCGGCCCGAGCAATCTTCCCAGCCCCGCAATCTCGCGCTTCACCGAATCTGCTTTGGTGCCGAATACGGCGCCGGCTTGCTCGTCCAGCTCCCGCTCCCGAATCCCAGTCACCTGCATTCCCAGCAGCTCGCCAGCTCCGCGGAAGGCTTGGCGAAAGAACTCGCCTTCGGCCGTATGAATGAGAGGGTGCGAGGCCAGGATTTTCGGGAGCTCAGGCAAATTGCGGCCGGAGGCGAGCAGGATCGCACAGCTTTGAACAACCTTCCCGCATGCGCGGGCTTTCTCAATGGTCTCGCGAAGCGCTTCGTGGGCCATCCCTTGCGACGACGCCGCGCATTTGGCGAGGTAGCTTTCGGCATCCGCAAGCTTCTGTCCTTGAGCAAAATGATAAGGCTGGCTGGCCCCTTTCATATCCGGGGCGCAAATGACCACTCTTCTTCGCTCGATAACATCGATCGCGCCAGGCCCACCCGCCACCACAACCACAGCGGCCCAACCCGAGTGAGGCCGAATGCCGATGACGGCCGGCTGCATACTGGATCTACGTTATCATCGCTGCTTGGAAAGCGCCGTCCTCCAGTGGGTTGCAACCTACGGCTATGTCGCCATCTTTGGCTTGCTGGTGCTCGGCATCGTCGGCATTCCGGTGCCGGATGAGTTCCTCCTGACAGGCTGCGGTTTTCTGATCTACCGCGGCGATCTGCATCCGGTTCCGGCGTTCGCCAGTGCTCTCGCCGGCAGCATGTGCGGCATCACGTGCAGCTATCTCATCGGGCGGACGCTCGGCTGGAAGTTTCTGCATTCGCGCGCCGGACGGATGCTGCACATTCGCGATGAGCAGATCCAGTGGGTGCATGACTGGTTCAATCGGATCGGCCATTGGGCCTTGATGATCGGCTACTTTGTGCCCGGCGTGCGGCACTTCACCGCAATTGTCGCGGGCACCTCGAAACTGGAATATCCCGGATTCGCGGCCTTCGCCTATGCGGGCGCGCTGCTGTGGGTGAGCACGTTCCTGTTTCTCGGTTATCACTTCGGCGCGCGCTGGGAAGAGATTCTGCGCCTGGTGGAACACAACCTGAAAGAGGCTTCCATCATCGCGGCGGTGCTCGTCATCGTTTATGCCGGATATGTATTCATACGGCGGAAGCGCTAGCGCTCAATTAGAATGGAAATGGATGGGTTCGGCGGTAGTTCCACAACATTTTTACACCTCGACGACAGGCAAAAAAGCAGCGATGGCCGTGAGCGGCTGCATCCTCTTTCTATTTGTCGTCGGGCACCTGATCGGTAATCTTCAAATTTACGAAGGCCCGGAGAAACTGAATCGGTACGCGGTGTTGCTGCGATCCATGCCCGCGCTGCTGTGGGCGGTTCGCGCGGTTCTTCTGGCGATGGTGCTGCTGCACATCTGGACTTCCATCCAGCTTGCGGCTCGCAATATCGGCGCGCGGCCGGTGGGATATCAAATGAAGAAGGCCACGGGATCCTCCTACGCGTCGCGCACCATGTATTGGAGCGGCCCCATCATTCTGGCGTTCGTGATTTATCATCTGCTGGACTTCACATTCGGCAAAGTGAACCCG
Organism: Bryobacterales bacterium; assembly: GCA_963784025.1. Lineage (GTDB taxonomy): Bacteria > Acidobacteriota > Terriglobia > Bryobacterales > Bryobacteraceae > Palsa-89. Next base: position 704,654 of record CAWAPW010000023.1, on the reverse strand, counting down.
CACTTTGAGCCAGGCAATGTTTACGGCAACGTGGTGGCCAGCTTCCAGGTGATTCCGGTGGCGGCGTTTTACATCGTCGCGATGCTGCTGCTGTGCCTGCACCTCTATCACGGATTGTGGAGCATGTTTCAATCGCTCGGCATCGCGCATCCGCGCTATACGCCGATGTTGCGCCGGGGCGCGGCTGTAGTGGCGACGTTGATTGCAGTTGGGAACATTTCAATTCCAGTCGCGGTTTTGTCGGGGTGGGTGAGATAAGCATGCAACTGGACGGACGCGTACCCTCGGGCCACATCGAGCAGCTTTGGGATCGGGCGCGTTTTGAAATGAAGCTGGTGAATCCGGCGAACAAGCGCAAGCACACCATCCTCGTTGTCGGATCCGGATTGGCGGGAGCATCGGCCGCGGCTACGCTGGGCGAGCTCGGCTACAACGTGAAGTGCTTCTGCTTCCAGGATTCGCCCGCGTCGCGCGCACAGCATCGCGGCGCAGGGCGGGATCAATGCCGCCAAGAATTATCACAGCGACGGCGACAGCGTGTTCCGGTCTGTTTTACGACACCGTGAAAGGCGGCGATTTCCGCTCGCGCGAAGCGAACGTGTATCGCCTGGCGCAGATCAGCGTGAACATCATCGATCAATGCGTGGCGCAGGGGGTGCCGTTCGCGCGCGAGTACGGCGGGACGCTGGCCAATCGATCGTTCGGCGGCGCGCAGGTTTCGCGGACGTTTTATGCCCGCGGTCAGACGGGGCAGCAGTTGCTGCTGGGAGCATATCAAGCGTTGGAGCGGCAGGTGCACGAAGGGCGCGTGCGCATGTTTCCGCGCACCGAAATGCTGGACCTGGTGGTGATCGACGGGCGGGCGCGCGGGATCGTGACGCGGAATCTGGTGACCGGGCAAATTGAATCGCACGTGGGCGACGCGGTGGTGCTGGGAACGGGCGGGTACGGAAATGTTTATTATCTTTCCACCAACGCCAAGGGATCGAATTGCACGGCCATCTGGCGGGCGCACAAGCGCGGCGCGCTCTTTGCGAACCCGTGTTTCACGCAGATTCATCCGACTTGCATTCCGGTGTCGGGCGATTATCAATCGAAGCTCACGCTGATGAGTGAATCGCTGCGCAACGACGGGCGGATCTGGGTTCCGTTGAAGGCGGGCGATAAGCGTCCTCCGCAGCAGATTCCCGAAGCGGAGCGCGATTATTATCTGGAGCGCCGGTATCCGAGCTTCGGCAATTTAGTACCGCGCGATGTGGCATCGCGCAATGCGAAAGCGGTCTGCGATGAGGGCCGCGGCGTGGGCGAGACCGGCCTGGGCGTTTACCTCGATTTTTCCGACGCCATCCAGCGGCTCGGCGTCGACGTAATTCGCGAACGATATGGAAATTTGTTCGAAATGTACCAGCGGATCACCGACGAAGATCCGTATCAAACGCCCATGCGGATTTATCCTGCGATTCACTACACCATGGGTGGATTGTGGGTGGATTATTACCTGATGAGCACCATCCCTGGCCTGTTTGTGATCGGCGAAGCAAATTTTTCCGATCACGGAGCCAACCGTTTGGGCGCCAGCGCATTGATGCAAGGTTTGTCGGATGGTTATTTCATCCTGCCGTACACCGTGGGCGATTACATCGCGAAGACCAAGCTTGAAAAGGCGGACACTGGCGCGGCGGAGTTTCGCAGTGCGGAAGCGTGCGTGGCGGAGCTGACGAAAAAGCTGCTCGGGATTCACGGGCAACACACCGTGGATGCGTTCCACCGACAATTAGGGAAAATAGTCTGGGATTATTGCGGGATGTCGCGCACGGGCGCCGGATTAGATAAGGCGATTGGTGAAATCCGCGAGTTGCGCGAGCAGTTTTGGCGCGACGTCAATGTTCCCGGCAGCGCGGACGATCTGAACCAATCGCTCGAAAAAGCCGGGCGCGTGGCGGATTTCTTTGAACTGGCCGACCTCATGTGCATCGACGCGCGCGAACGTGAGGAGAGCTGCGGCGGGCATTTTCGCGAAGAATATCAGACGCCGGACGGCGAGGCGCAGCGCAATGACGATGGGTGCGCATACGTTGCCGCGTGGGAATACAAAGGTTCAGAGAACGCGCACGGTTTGAGGGAAGAGGTTCACAAAGAGCCGCTCCATTTTGAATACGTGCATCCCAGCCAGCGGAGCTATAAGTAATGCGGCTGATTTTGCATGTGTGGCGCCAGAAAGGCGCGAAAGCGCCTGGAAAAATGACCCGCTACGAAGCGAACGACGTGAATCCCGACATGTCGATGCTGGAACTGTTGGACGTGGTGAACGAAGGTTTGATTTTGAAAGGCGAAGAGCCCATCGCGTTCGAACATGACTGCCGGGAAGGAATTTGCGGATCGTGCGGGTTCATGATCAACGGCATCGCGCATGGGCCGCTGCCCGCCACCACGGTGTGCCAGCTCAGCATGCGGCATTTCAAGGACGGACAAGAGCTGTACATCGAACCGTGGCGCGCGAAGGCGTTTCCCGTGATCAAGGATCTGGTGGTGGATCGCGGCGCGTTCGATCGCATCATCGCAGCGGCTGGATACATCAGCGTGCCAACGGGAAGCGCGCCGGATGGCAACGTGATTCTGGTGCCGAAAGAGAACGCGGATCGCGCGATGGACGCGGCGGCGTGCATCGGTTGCGGAGCGTGCGTGGCAGCCTGTCCGAACGCGGCGGCTGCGCTGTTCACCGGAGCCAAGATCGCGCACCTGGGATTGTTGCCGCAAGGCCAGCCGGAGCGCCATCAGCGCGCGCTAAAGATGGTGCGGCAGTATAACGCCGAAGGCTTCGGAAGTTGCACCAACATCGGCGAGTGCGAAGCGGTGTGTCCAAAAGAGATCTCGCTGGAAGTGATCGCGCGCATGAATCGCGATTTTATCGGCGCGAGTTGCGGTCGCCGATAGCTACTCTTCGATTTTGAACGACGGGCCTTTTTTGCCGCTCTCTTCGGCTGCGCGGCGCTGCACTTCGCGGGCGATGGCAACGAACGGCGCGCCCGCATCGCCCAGCGTAATGGGCAGCCCGGAATCGCCACCGATACGAACCGCGGGATCGAGCGGAAGCTCGCCCAGGAACGGAACGCCCATGGCTTCGGCCGTTTTCTTGCCGCCGCCGTAGCTGAAAACGTCGATGCGTTCGCTGCAATGCGGGCACTGCAGGTAGCTCATGTTTTCAACCAATCCGAGAATCGGCACGCGCACCTGCTGGAACATGTGGATGGCTTTGCGTGCGTCTTCGAGCGAAACTTCGGATGGCGTGGTAACCACCACGGCGCCCGTGAGCGGCGCGGTTTGAATCAGCGAGAGCTGCACGTCACCAGTGCCGGGCGGAAGATCGACGATCAAATAATCCAGCTGGCCCCAATCCACGCCGCGCAGGAATTGCTGGATTACGCTGTGCAGCATGGGTCCGCGCCACACCAGCGGTTTGTCGCCAGGATTCAAAAAACCCATGGACATGATGCGCACGCCTTCTTTTTCGAGTGGCTGGATGCGTTCGCCGATGGCATGCGGCTGGGCGCGAACGCCCATCATCAGCGGCACGTTGGGTCCGTAGACATCGGCATCCAGGAGGCCCACTTTGTGGCCCAGGCGCGACAATGCTACCGCGAGATTCACGGAAACGGTGGTTTTTCCGACACCGCCTTTGCCCGATCCCACCGCGATCAAATTCTGTACGCCGGCGATCGGGACTTTCGGCTGTTCGGCTTGCGCTGTGTTGGGACCCATCAGTTGAATGGTAGCAGCCGGTCAAGCAAGCGCGAGGTTGGCTTGGGCCTTTAGATCGAACCCGGCGAAGTGTTGAGCACGAAGTTTGGGAAACGCGGCGGCGGCGATCATGGCGGCGTTGTCGGTGGAGAGCGCGGGAGTGGGGAAGAAGACCGGGCATGAGAGATCGGCAGCGCGCGCGGCGGCGCGAAGACCAGCATTCGATGCCACGCCGCCGGAAATGATGAGCGATCGCGCGCCGATTTCTTCGATCGAGACGGCGGCACGTCGCAGCAGCTCTTCGATAACGGTGTATTGGAAGCTGGCGAGCAGGTCGAGCGTCGGTTGAGGCGTGAGGGCGAGAAAGCCCTGAGCCGAGGCGTTTTTCAAGCGACGGCGGGCTTCGATCTCCGCAGTGAGATCGTGCGCCTCCACCCAGCGCAGCACGGCCGTCTTCAATCCGCTAAAGCTGAAATCGAGCGTGTTGCCTTTCATGCGGGCGAGCGTGAACTTGACGGCGCGCGGATCGCCATGAGGCGCGAGTTGATCGATGATGGGGCCGCCGGGATAGCCGAAGCCGAGCAGTTTCGCCACCTTGTCGTAAGCTTCGCCGGCTGCATCGTCGCGCGTTTTGCCGAGCAGGCGGTAGAGGAACCCTTCGCGGACTTCAAACAGGTGCGTGTGGCCGCCGCTGACCACGAGCGCGAGCGCGGGATATTCGATGCTCGCGCCGGCCTCCAGAATCACGGCGTGGATGTGGCCTTCGATATGGTTCACGGCGATGAGCGGCAGATTGCGCGCGAAGCAAAGCGACTTGGCATAGGTGATGCCGACCAGCAGCGAGCCGACCAAGCCGGGTCCTTCGGTGACAGCGATGGCGGCGAGATCATCGAGAACGGTGTTCGCTTGTTCCAGTGCCAGGCGCACGACGGGCACGATGGCGCGCAGGTGCTCACGCGAAGCCAACTCGGGAACCACGCCGCCGTATTTTGCGTGCGCGATTTGAGAGGCGACCACGGAAGAGAGTATTGCTGCGCCATCCTCCACCACGGCTGCCGCGGTTTCATCGCACGAAGTTTCGATACCCAGAATTTTCAAAAGTGACCTTCACTGGTAAGGTGTGATTTGGACCTTTCGCAATTTCATTATCACTTGCCCGAGTCGTCCATCGCGCAAGAACCGCTCGCGGATCGCGCGGCGTCACGAATGCTGGTGCTGTATCGCGAAGAGCAGCGCTGGGAGGATCGAGCGTTCCGCGAGTTCCCTGAATTTCTGCACGCGGGCGATTGCCTGGTGCTGAACGATTCGAAAGTTTTTCCATCGCGATTGTACGGGAAACGGGTTGGCTTTTCGGGCGCGGTGGAAGTGTTGTTAGTGCAACCCCTGAGTGAGGATGCGAAGACCTGGACCGCTCTGGTGCATCCGGGACGCAAGATGCGAACGCGCGAGCGAGTTGTCTTTGATGGCGTGGAGGCGGAAGTGATCGGGCGCGGCCAATACGGCCAGCGGACACTGCATTTTCACTATGACGGCGATTTGTACGAATGGTTGCGGCAGGTCGGGCACGTGCCCTTGCCACCGTACATCAAGCGGACCGATACGGCGAAGGATCGAGAGCGATATCAGACGGTGTTTGCGCGCGAGACGGGATCGGTAGCCGCACCAACCGCGGGGTTGCATTTCACCAGCGAAATTTTGGATGAGTGCCGCAAGGCCGGGACGGAGATCGCATATGTCACGCTGCATGTAGGACTCGGGACTTTTCAGCCGGTGAGGGGGGAGACATTGCACGCGGAGCGGTTTCGCGCAAATTTGGAAAACGAAGCCAAAATTCGAGCGGCGCGGCGCGTAATCTGCGCCGGGACCACGAGTGTCCGCGCGGTGGAAAGTCTGTTTCAAGGCAGAAGCGGAGAGACGGATCTGTTCATCCAGCCAGGATTCGAGTTTCAGCGCATGAACGCGATGCTGACGAATTTTCATTTGCCGGAATCCAGCCTGTTGATGCTGGTGTGCGCGTTCGCGGGACGGGAGTTCGTGCTTGCGGCGTATGAGCACGCAGTGCAGGCGGGATATCGATTTTATTCGTACGGCGACTGCATGCTCGTCGTTTAGTTACTCAGAAAGCTCTGCCACGATTTCAACCCCTCGCTGTTGTGCGATTTCAGCGCGTCCAGGCCTTCCTGCGGCGCGTAGGGGTCGGTGAGCAGATACCGGCCGACGCGCGCGATATCCAGCACGTCGTCCATCATGGCCTTCCAATGCTCGGGCGCCCAGTCGATAGCGTGCGAAACCACGGAAGGCACGCCTTCAGCGACACCATCGGCCGTCACCATGTTGAACGACTCGGTGTAGCTAGGCTGGAGCAAGAGATGCATGTGCGCTACGCTCAGGCGAAACTTCGGCCAGCTCTGCCATCCGTTCTCCACCAGCTTGACGTTGGGAAGGCCGTCCAGCATGGCGCGCGCGGAGCGAAGGATGGTGTCGCCGCCGCCTTCTGTGCGTCCCGCGGAAAGCCACAATTCGAGATTGGCTTTGTAGCGGTGCGTGATTTCGAGCGCCGCGCCCGCCGCGCTCATGAAATTCTTCAGCGGCCGCGTGGCGCCGAAAGCACCGATGCGCAGCGTGCCGCCGGTATAAAGAGGACGCCACGGAAGGAACTCTGCGTCGAGATAGTAGAGGTTGGGCAGATAGGCGCAGGGGCGCGTGTAAGCGGAGCGAATCCACCTGCAAAACTTCAGGCTGTTGCCGGCGAGATGAAAATTGTGGGAGGCCGCTTCCACTTCCATGGCTTCGCGAACCAGCCGGACGCCGTTGGAATCGGCTTGCAGAAAGCCGACGTTGGAGTGGCAATTTACGGCGAAACGTGTAGAGGAGTGGTTGAGCACCAGGGCTTGCATGTCCATCGACGGTATCCAGGGAGCGGAGACGACAACGTGAGTAGCGGGATCGCGCTCCAGGCGGTCGGCAAGGTCTTTGGCGCTGACGATAGGCCAGACGTCGGCGACAATGCCACCGCGGCGCAGCACTTTGCAGGTATTCAGGGCCGAGACACCGAGTCCAATATGGCTGATGTTCAGGTGGGCGGCGAAATTCTTATAGGCGAGGACCAGTCGTTGCATCTGGATGCCTCAAATCTAGAATGCTGGCGGAGACATCCAAAGGCGAGAATGATTCAAGCGTCTGAAAAGCGGTCAGAAGAAAATCGCGGAGAGGTGTGACGCGTGCAGCATTGCCAGACGCGGAGCCCAGTATCCTGGCCCGACGCGAAACTGGCCATTCAACGCTACCGGCGTGAGCACGTACAACATGGCGGAGAGCAGCGCCTGCGTCACTCCCAACACGGGTACGCTGGGACGCGCTTCGAATAAACGCGTGGAAACGGTTCCCCACAGAAATGTAGCGGGCACCAGAATCGGGTTGGGAACGTGGGCGGCGGCGAACATCGCGCCGGCGATGCTGGAGGTTTTCCAAGACGCGCCCAGGCCGTCGCGCAACCGGCGGTAAGCCATGTTTTGAAACAAAAGCTGCTGCAAAACGCACCAACAAGCGTAGCCGCACCAGCGATAAATCACGTGAATTGTGGTCGCGGTCTCGAACCATGTGAGCGCGAGCAGAGACGCGGCGCAGCTTGCCAGCCACCATCGCCAGGAGGAGACAGCGCCCGCGAAGGCTCGCAAACTCAGGCCGAGCGACTCAACGCTCTCCGAGTGCCAGACGAAGGAAACCACAACCAGCGCCAGGGGGATGAGCAGACTCCAGGACCACCACAAGGGGCGAAGCCAGATGTATGCGACGGACACGAGGGAGAAGGCGAACGCCTCGGCGACGCGCCGCCTTCGGTCCGGTTGCATGGTTCTAGGGTAAACTAACTCTTTGATCCCATGAAAATTCACGAGTATCAGGCCAAGGCGATCTTGGCCAAATACGGAGTCCCTGTGCCTCGGGGCGAAGTCGCGTTCACGGTGGATGAGGCGGAGGCGGCGGCGAAAAAAATCGGCGGCAGCGTGGTTGTCAAAGCGCAGATTCATGCCGGCGGGCGCGGAAAAGGCGGCGGCGTCAAGGTGGCGAAAGACGCGGCGGAAGCGGTCGAGATCGCGAAAAAGATGCTGGGCATGCGGCTGATGACGCACCAGACCGGGCCCGAAGGCCGCATCGTGCAGCGCCTGCTGGTGGAAGAAACGCTGCCGATCGCGAGAGAGCTGTATCTCGGCATCGTGCTGGATCGCGCGCTAGGCAAGCCGGTGTTCATGGCGTCGGCGGCGGGCGGCATGGAGATCGAAGAAGTGGCCGCGAAATCGCCCGAGTTGATTTTGAAGGAACCGCTGGAGCCGGGTTATGGCCTCGCGCCATTTCAGGCGCGCAGCATGGCGTTCGGGATGGGCGTGGAATCGGAAAGCGCGAGTGGCGCGGTGGCGGCGATGATCGGCCTGGCGAAAGCGTACGATGCGATGGACGCTTCGCTCGCGGAGATCAATCCGTTCATTGTTTGCGAGGACGGCAAAGTTTACGCGCTGGACGCCAAGTTCAACCTGGACGACAACGCGCTGTACCGGCACAAGGACCTGCTCGACCTGCGCGACTTGAACGAAGAGGATCCGCTGGAAGTGGAGGCCTCGCGCTTCAGCCTGAACTACATCAAGCTGGATGGCGACATCGCGTGCATGGTGAACGGCGCGGGCCTGGCGATGGCGACCATGGATATCGTGAAGTACGCCGGGGGCAGTCCCGCGAACTTCCTGGACGTGGGCGGCGGCGCGAACGCCGAGCAGATCAAGAACGCGTTTCGCATTCTGCTGTCGGACGCGGGCGTGAAGGCGGTGCTGATCAATATTTTCGGCGGCATTCTGCGCTGCGACGTGCTGGCCACGGGCGTGGTGAACGCGGCGCGCGAATTGAACGTGACGGCGCCCATCGTGGTTCGCATGGAAGGCACCAACGTCGAAAAGGGGCAGGAGATTTTGAAAACATCGGGCTTCAACTTCACCGTCGCGGATGGGATGCGCGATGCAGCGGAGAAGGTGGTGAAAGCCGCTAAGGGAGTGAAGGCATGAGCGTCCTGGTAGACCAAAACACGCGGGTTTTGTTTCAGGGCTTCACGGGACGCGAGGCCAGCTTTCACGCGCAGGCATCCATCGATTACGGAACCAAAGTGGTGGGCGGCGTCACGCCGGGCAAGGGCGGCCTGATGCATTTGGGCCTGCCGGTGTTCAACACGGTGGCCGATGCGGTGAAACAAACGGGCGCAACGGCTTCGGTGATTTTCGTTCCTCCGCCTTATGCCGCGGACGCGATCATGGAGGCGGTGGACGCGGGCGTGCCACTGGTGGTGTGCATCACCGAAGGGATTCCGACCGAGGATATGGTGCAAGCGCGCGAATTCATGAAGGGCAAGCCATCGCGCTTGATCGGGCCGAATTGTCCGGGCATTATTTCGCCGGGGAAGTGCAAGATCGGCATCATGCCGGCGCCGATTCACAAGCAGGGGAACGTGGGCGTGGTCTCGCGCTCCGGAACGCTGACGTATGAAGCGGTGGGGCAACTGACCAAGCTCGGAATCGGACAATCCACGTGCATCGGAATCGGCGGCGATCCGATTATCGGCACGTCGTTTCTGGACGCGATCCAGCTATTCAATGAAGACGCGGATACGCACGCCATCGTGATGATCGGCGAGATTGGCGGAAACGCGGAGGAGACGGCCGCGGAGTACATCAAGGCGCACGTCAAGAAGCCGGTGGTGGGATTTATCGCCGGACAGACGGCGCCGCCGGGACGCCGCATGGGTCACGCGGGAGCGATCATCTCGGGCGGATCGGGAAAAGCGGAAGACAAAATGAAGGCGATGAAGGAGGCGGGCATCACGGTGTGCGCCACTCCCGCCGAAATCGGAGAAAAGGTGAAGAGCCGCCTCTAGCTGCGGCAATATCGGGCATTTAATAAAACATGGCAATCGAACAAACATTTGCAATTATCAAGCCGGATGCGGTGGCGGCGGGGCACGCGGGACAAATCCTCGCGATGATCGAGAAGGCCGGATTCCGCATTCGTGGCATGAAAATGACGCGGCTTTCCAAGCAGCAGGCGGAAGGCTTTTACGACGTCCACCGCGAGCGGCCGTTTTTCACCGGCCTCGTGACGTTTATGACGGAAGGTCCGGTGGTGGTGCTGGCGCTGGAGCGCGAGAATGCGATCAAGCACTGGCGCGAGCTGATGGGAGCGACGAATCCGGAGAAGGCGGCGGAGGGCACCGTACGGAAACACTTCGCGAAGAACATCGAGCGCAACGCGGTGCATGGGTCGGACGCGCCGGAGACCGCGGCGGTGGAGATTCCGTTCTTCTTTAGCATGGCGGAACTGCTGTAACTGATAGTTGCTCTGCCGATAAGCTCACATAGATGAGCGAAGCCGCGACTGACAACGATACAATCTTCCTAAGCCCGAAGTTGAGATTCGGCCAAGCACGAGTGGACAACAGACGAGCGAAAGCCAAGCGTAGTGAGGACCCTCTCCAAGGCGGGCTCTTTGCCAGCGCCACTCCGAAGCGCGCGAAACTCCGCAAGCCATCGCTTTCGGGCGAAGACAATACGCCCGAAGGACTCCGGGCGCTTCTCGAAGCGAATCGCTATTATCGCGGAGTGGCGTGGCCAGAGCCCTATGATCGAACCAGCCACAGGTTGCATTCGGGCGATGCGCGCGACCTATCTTGGTTGCCTGATCGTTCTGTTCACTTGGTAGTTACATCGCCGCCATATTGGACTCTCAAGGAATACGCTCCTGGTAACGGAAGCCAGATGGGCCACTTCGAGGATTATGAACACTTTCTCGATGAATTGGATCGCGTCTGGCGCGAGTGTGCCAGGGTCTTGGTCGGCGGAGGCCGGATTTGCTGCGTTGTGGGCGATGTTTGCATCCCGCGCAAGAAAGGCGGCCGGCATCATTTGGTACCGCTTCACGCAGACATTCAGATACGCGTTCGCAGGCTTGGCTTGGATTGTTTGATGCCCATCTTGTGGCATAAAATCGCGAACGGCGTCACCGAGGCGCAGGGCAACGGCTCCGGATTCTACGGCAAGCCTTATCAACCCGGAGGCATTATCAAGAACGATATCGAGTACATTCTGTTTTTGCGGAAAGGCGGCGAATATCGTTCCGTTCCCATGATTCAGAAAGCTCTTTCCATGCTGACACGCGATGAGATGCAGGCCTGGCAGCGTTCTATCTGGACGGATCTCCGAGGCGCCTCTACTCGGGGCGGGCACCCGGCACCTTATCCCGTCGAACTGGCCGAGCGGCTCATCAAGCTGTTTTCGTTTGCGGGCGACGTGGTGCTTGATCCGTTCGCCGGCACCGGATCAACTTCTCAAGCTGCTATCATCGCGGGGAGGAATTCGATAGCCAACGAAATCGAACCCGCCTATCTTGAGCTAGCGCGGTGGCGGATTATGAGCACCGCACGCGAGCCCCGTTTGGTGGGCGGGACCGATGCCAAGGTCACAATTGACGGCGACGCTCAAACAAAGCGAGTACCGGCTGCTAACAGAATTCCGGCGGCTCTTTGAAGGAAAAATCTACAAACATCGGGCTTCGAACCAAGGCGACTTCGTGGCGATGCATCTCTACGAAGATCTGGTCAAGGTTCAACGATCTCCTAAACTGATTGACGCAGCCGTCCTTTGTAAGGACCGCGTATTGAACGTTCAGAATCGACGTCGCGGTGTGGACGCTCGCCGCGGCGACGGGACATTTGGCGAGGTTATTCCAGGAGAGGCCCCGATCCTCGATGCGGGCTACGAGGTTGCTAGAGGGCCAATTGCAACGGTCGAGATAGGCGTAGAAGTGAAAGTGCTTGCTAAGGCCATGATCAAGCAAATAGATCGTGTGATTAACGACCTTCGGAACCAGGTCGCGCGGTTCCGTCATGGAGGAGGGCATCCAATTTGCGTCGCCGTCGTTGGCGTTAATCAGGCGGAGAGCACGGTCGGTTATGAAGGCGATCGGCCGTTTCCGACGACCGGCAAAGGCGGTTTCAAACACCCCGTTCAGGAAGCTGCGGAGACCGAGCGACGTCTACGAACTTTTGCCGCGCCGGACTTCGATGAGTTCCTCATTTTGCGTTTCAAGGCCACCAACGTGCAGCCTTATCCATTCGAGTGGGCTAATTATAACGAGACGCGTTTGGATTACGCAGCGGCGCTTTCCAGGATTAGCGCGCGCTATCAGCAGCGTTTCTGAGATCGAGGGGCCGGTCGTGAATGGTTCGGTCAAAAATGCGCGACACGGCGACGCCGACCAGGATCACCACCACGGAGCCGATCACGTTGTACCAGAGGAACGAAATATTGGTGAACAGGTTGGCGGCGAAGATGGCTGCTTCACCGGCCAACACGCCGAAGAACGCGCCGTTCGCTCCCACGCTACGGAAAAAGAACGCCAGCACGAACACGCCCAGCAGCCCGCCATAGAATAGCGACCCGATCACGTTCACGGCCTGAATCAAAGCGCCGAAGTTCTTGCCATATTGCGCGAAGCCCATGGCGAAGCAGCCCCAAAACACTGTGGCGATGCGCGACGCGATCAGATAATGACGATCGGACGCGTCTGGTTTGACGTGGCGCCGGTAGATGTCGATCACGGTTACGGCGGAGAGCGAATTCATTTCGCCCGCCGTAGACGACATGGCCGCTGAAAAAATCACGGCGACAATCAGCCCCACCACGCCCGCGGGCAGATATTTCGTCACGAACGAGAGAAAGATGTAATTGGTGTCGTCGAATTCTTTTCCCACCAGGTGCTCGCCCGCGGCGTGGGCATCATTCAACTCCTGCTGCGCGTTGCGATAACGCTGGATGCTGGCCGTGCGCGCGGCCGGATCGCCAGACCGGTTCGCCTGTAGAAATCGGTCCGCTGCGTCGCGGCGCTGCGCGAATGCTTCCTGATAACGGCGCTCCACTGCTGGAAATCGCGCATCGTGCTGGACGTTCTTCAGTTCCACGGGCTGGAACAGCAGCGGCGGTCTTTCGAAAATGAAAAACACAAACACCATGGCGCCGATGAAGAGGATGAAGAATTGCATCGGGATTTTAGCCACCGCGTTGAGCAGCAAGCTGAGGCGGCTGTGCGCCACCGATTTTCCGGTAAGGTAGCGTTGCACCTGGGACTGATCGCAACCGAAGTACGCGAGCGCCAGGAACATGCCGCCGATCAATCCGCTCCAGATGTTATAGCGGTCGTTCCAATTGAAGTCGAGGGTAACGGCATTCAGCCTTCCGGCCGCGCCGGCGAGCGAAACGGCGTCGCCGAACGAAACATTGTGCGGAAGCAGATGGATGGCCAGCACCAGCGCGAGAACCAGTCCGCACAGGATCAGCGACATCTGCTGAACGTCAGCCCAGGTAACCGCTTTGATGCCGCCGAAAGAAATGTACGTCATGATGAGCACGCCCATCAGGATGGTGGTGGTGCGATCGGGCCATCCCAGAATCACCGAGAGCACCACGGCGGGCGCATACAGCGAGAGCCCGGAAGCAAGGCCGCGCTGGATGAGAAAAATAAAGCTCACCAGAGAGCGGGTCTTCGAATCGAAGCGGTGTTCCAGATATTCGTACGCGGTGTAAACATTGGCGCGATGAAAAATCGGAACGGCGGTGGCGCACAGGATCACCATGGCGATGGGCAGTCCGAAATAAAATTGCACGAAGCGCATGCCGTCGGTGTAGCTTTGGCCGGTGGTGGAGATGAAGGTGATGGCGCTGGCTTGCGTGGCCATGATGGAAAGTCCCATGGCGTACCACGGCATGGATTTGCCCGCCAAAAGATACTTGTTCATGGTGGTGCTGCCGCGGCCGCGGTACAACCCGTAGCTGACGATGAAGGCCAGCCAGGCGAACATCACCACCCAGTCGAGTGGCCTCATGAAGCGAAAACTTTAGTGAAAACGTAGAACCCGGCGATGAGAAACGCGAGGTAACAAAGGACGATGATGTAAATTCGCCGCCATGAGCCGAGGATGGGCGGCGGTTCGTCTTCCACCGGCCGCGTTAGTTTGTGCGGCTCGCCGCTCACTGCGTCTTTCCGGCGCTCAACAGATTCGCGAAGATGCGAAACGCGCCCGGAACTCCGGCAGGCAGCTCGCGAAACCAGGAGAACGCAGTGAACACATACGCACCCTTGCCATAGCGCGTGTATAGCGTGACGCCGGTGTGGGGTTTCTCCATCGGATCGTGCGTTTCAAAAAGCGGCTGGTAATGGTCGTCCCACTTCGACGCGAAGTAAAGGCCGCGCTCCTGAATCCAGCCATCGAAATCGCGCGCGGTAATTTCGTTGGGCTGGTGCAGCAGCGGGCTGGCGGGATTCAAAAATTGCACCGGCGCCTCTTCCACGGTGACGCGCTCGGAGCCCGTGGTGATGGGGTAGGGACCGATATTCGCCAACAAGCTAGTCTCGCCGCCAAATGGATTGCGGCCGTCGGCCACGTTGTACTGCACCACCAACGTGCCACCGTTCTTCACGTAGTCGAGTAGCCGGCCCTCGATTGGCGCGCAGATCCGCACGCACGTTGTAGGCGCGCACGCCGGTGACGATGGCGTCGAAGTGGCTGAGATTACCGGTCGCAAGCTCGTCGGCGCCAAGCAGCATGACATCGGCGCCCAACTGCTGCAGCGCTTGCGGAACTTCGTCGCCCGCGCCCATCACGTAACCGATGGTCTTCGCCAGCAGTCGCACGTCGGCGCGCACCAGTTTGGCGGTGGCCGGAGGAAACAAAACCTGCGTGGGAATGTGCGGGTAATTGATGGTCTCCATCGACGTGGCGACGGTTTGATCGCCGGCTTGCGCGCTGGCCGCTAAAAGACCTTGCGCGGCGCCCGTGCTGGAGGAAAGCGTGGGCGGCGTGAGCTCGAACGCCACCGAACTCTGCTCGCCAGGCGATGTTAAATGAAAATCGCCGGATTGCGAGGAGACACGCCAACCCGCCGGCATTTGAATCTGAACCTTTCCCGCCGCTTTTGCCATGTTGGCCCGCACCTGCAGCTCAACGTTTTTCGCCGAGCCGTTGGGGAACAAAATGGCGGCTTGCGACCACTGCAATGCTACCGGAGGCTCAACCACAACCGGACGCGTCAGTTCGCCCTGCGCGCGCTCGATGTAGCGATAAGCTACGGGGCGAACCACTTCGACATCCTCGGACTCGATCCGCAAATGAAAATGCGCCTCGAATAGCGGCGGATTTTCGGCGAGGCCGACGTCGAGCTGATTGGGAATCGTGTACGTATCGCCTTGCTTGGGCTGGACCAGCCAATAAGGTTGTGAAAGTGGCTGATGCTCGGGAATAGTTGTGGTCAACGCGAAAACTTGCGGCTCGTTAAACGGAAGAACACCGCCGAATTTGTCTTTCGTTGTGGCGGGCGAGATGCCCTCGATGTCCACCGATTTCACTTGCACAGCCAAATGATCGCGACTCAGCGCGGTGGCATCGAACTTGAGCGATCCGCCGGGCGTGACGGCGAATTTGTCGGACGCCGCGTCCAGCCACAGGCCAGTGCACAGCGCGATCGCCTCGCTCAATTCGTGCTGCTTCAGCGCCACCAAGGGATCGTGCAAAGCAGCGATCAGCTTTTCCGCTTTGAGCAACAGCGGAACCGTTCTGTCGGGATTTTCGGGATCGAAGGATTTCGCGGCTTCCGCCACGATCTGACCGACCGGCGCACCGCCCGGAATGCGATTCCAGGAGAGATCGATGCCGTCGAAAATATCGCGCGTTGCGACGGGGCCGGACTGCGTCACCAAAAAGTCCTTGGCCGATCCTTTGCGCTCGGCAGCGCCCATGCCCTGGCTGCGATGCATGCTGCGGGACATGCCCGCGATTTCGGCATAGGAGTGGCCCAGCACGGGATCGTAGTCGCCCGGATCTACGCTGATGCGGTTGGGCATTTTTTCGACTTCTTCGCGCTGCTCTTTGGTGAACGCCCCCGGATTCCACATCAGGCGCTTGGCTTGCCATGGCTGGACCCATTGCAACTGCTCCGGAAATCGCTTGGCATCGGCCGCCGCGGTGTACGCTTCCCGGCCCAGAATCGCCGACGCCTGGTGCTGGCCGTGGCCATCGCGCGGAGTGCCGCTAAAGCGCAGGATGATGACGTCGGGACGGAAGCGGCGGATCACCCATACAACATCGCTAAGAATTTTGTCGTGGCCCCACTTCTCGAAACATTCCTGAGGCGTTTTGGTGAAACCGAAATCGATGGCGCGCGTGAAGAACTGCTCGGCGCCATCGATGCGGCGCGCCGCGAGCAACTCCTGGGTGCGAATGATGCCGAGCTCGTCGCCCTGTTCGGCGCCGATCAGATTTTGGCCGCCTTCGCCGCGCGTTAGCGAGAGATAACCGGTGCGCACTTTGCGGCCACGCGCAAGATAGGCGAGCAATGCCGTGTTTTCGTCGTCGGGATGAGCGGCGATCATCAGCACGCTACCGACGACGTTGAGGCGATCGAGCGATAGGCGGGCCTGTGCCGATCCCGACAGCTCGCGTTGCGCGAAGGCCGGCGTGAGACAGGCAACGATGAGAACGGCTAGGATAGACGTGCGCGCAAAGTCCAAACAAATATGATACGGGACCCGGCTGGGGATTGGGGATTGGCGCCTGGGGGTTGGGGGTTGGGGACTGGGGGTTCGCGGTACGGTGCGGTTTGGGTGCACCTGTCATTGCTGGCAGTGGTGCTGCTGTTTTTCCACAAGCCGCTGTTTAGCGTCGCGTACACTTTTCCATGGGATTTTCGTTCCGTTCAGCTTCCGCTGATCACGTTTCTGCGCGACCAGCTCACCGCGAATCGCTTCGCTCTTTGGAACCCTTACAACTACGGTGGATATCCGGTCTTCGCGAATATCCAGGCATGCTTCTTTCATCCGCTGGTGTTCTTGAGCGCATTGCCAGCAGCCGGATGTCGTTCGACAGCCTGCCGATGCTGCTGGAATGGGCGGTGGTGCTGCAGGTTTGGATGGCGGGCGTTTGCGGCATATCATTTGTTCCGAAATCTTGGATTATCCAGCGCGCCCGCGTGGACTGGCGCGGTGATGTTCGAAACCGGCAGTTACTTTGCCTCGCGCGCCGAACACATCGATTCCATGATGGCCGCGGCTTGGATGCCGCTGGCGTGGCTGGCGGTGTGGAAGCTCAAGGACGAACTGCGCGTCGACTGGCTGGCGGTGCTGGGGGCCGCGCTGGGCCTGTCGATCTGGGGCGGATTTCCGCAAGCCACCGTGGCGGTGTTTGGTTCCACGATAATGTTTGCCGTGCTGCTTGCGGCGCTGCGGATGGCGCGTGCCAAAGTGATGCTGTGGGCGGTTTGCGGATGCGCGCTCGGGGTCTTGCTGGCCGCGGTTCCGTTCATTCCAACCACGCAGCTCACCGAATTGAGCGTGGCGAAGTACCGCGCGGACTATCTGGGCACTGGCGGCGGCCTTTATTGGCAGAGCTTCGTCTCGCTGGTGGCGCCGAATCACTACAACATTTTCGATATTAGCCGTTTTAACGGACCTTGGGATCCGACGTTCCTTTATCTGTACAGCAGCATCGGAGGATTGCTGCTGGCGCTGCTTGCGTTGGTAACGCGCCGCAATCGGACTACAGCGCTGTTCGGGCTGATGCTGCTGTTCGGATCGTTTTGGATGCTGGGCGACAAGACCATCGTGTGGCGAACTTTGTTTCCACTGTTGCCCGAAGCCATTCGCATCGGAATCCATCCCGAGTACACGTACTGCATCTTCAGCCTGGCCATCGCGGGGCTGGCGGCGATCGGATTGGACTGGTTGCGCGTGGCGAGCGGCGTGCGCTGGGCCATTGGCGCGATCATTGCCGCCGATCTGTTCCTGGTAGGATCAGGCCGGCCGATGAACGTTTCGGCGACTCCTCCAGTTCTCACCCAACGCGCTGGCATCCGGCTACCTGAACCAAAACATCCCGCCGTGGCGTTTCGATACCGTCGACGCGAGTATGGATTGGACAACCAGCGCGCCCATCATGCAAATACCCTCGGCGGCCGGGATTAGCCCGATGGCGCCCGAGAACGCGATCCAGCTTCGCCTGTTTCTGCACGACGGATATCGCTGGGGCTGGAATTATCCGCTGGAAAAGCTGGATTCGCCCATCGTGGATCTGTTGAACGTGCGGTACATCCTCACGCGCCCCGAAGACGTTCCGCGTCTGGCCGCGATTCCGAAATTTCGCCATATCGCGAGCCTGTCCGGCAATGAGCTTTTCGAAAACACAAGCGTCTTTCCGCGATTTTTCCTGGTGCACCAAACGCGAGCGGTTGGTTCTCTACAGGGGGCCAGGGATCTGATTTTGCGACATGAGGTCGATCTCCGGCAGACTGCAATCGTCGATCAGCCTATGGAACTTGCTTCAGGCGCCGGTTCGGATGAAGTGAAAACCATGAGCTACGAACCAAACGCCATTGAGCTCTCAGCGCAGACATCGCGCGGCGGCCTGCTGGTGCTTTCGGAAACTTATTATCCCGGCTGGAAGGCTTGGTTGGACGATCGGCCCACACAAATTTATTCCACCGATATAGCGTTGCGCGGCGTTATTGTCCCGGCCGGCGCGCATCGCGTGCGCATGGAGTTTCGCCCGCTGGTCCTTCCCATCTCGCTGGGAATCTCACTTGCAACCGCGATTCTATTGGCAATTTCGGCATTTGTGTACAGACGTAGCGCCGGGCGGATACAATTGAATTGAATGGGAAATAGCCCCTCAACACCCCATGTTCGCGTGCTCGTGGCGGACGATGAAGAAAACCAGCGCGCCGGTCTGGCCAAGATGATCCAGTCCTGGGGATTCACGGTGGAAACCGCGTTTGATGGCCAGGACGCCTTTGAAAAGCTGGCGCAGACACCGACGCATGTCCTGGTCACCGATCTGATGATGCCGCGCATGGACGGTTTCGAACTGCTGAAGCGCCTGGGCTCGCAGAACACGCTGCCGCCTACCATCGTGCTGACGGCATTTGGAAACATCGAGACCGCCGTGCAGACCATGCACGACCTGGGCGCGTTCTGGTTTTTGGAAAAGCCCATCCAGCCGAGCGCGCTGAAGGTTCTGCTGGAGCGCGCGGCCACGCAGAGCCGGCTGGCCGAGGAAGCCGACACCCTGCGGCGGCAATTGTCGTATCAAGGTGTGCTGGTGGATCTGGTGGGAACGTGTCCGGCCATGCAGCAGGTATTTTCGCTGATCCGGCAGGTGGCGCCGTCGCGAGCCGCCGTGCTGGTAACCGGGGAAAGCGGGACGGGAAAGGAATTGGTGGCTCGGGCCGTGCATCATCTGAGCCCGCGGCGCGACGGCCCCTTCGTGGCCATCAACTGCGCGGCATTGCCCGAAACCTTGATGGAGAGCGAACTGTTCGGCCATGAAAAGGGCGCGTTCACGGGAGCGGTGGAGCGGCGCGCGGGATGTTTCGAGCTGGCGCAGCACGGCACGCTGCTGCTTGACGAACTGGCTGAGATGCCAGTTGGAACGCAGGCCAAACTGCTGCGCGTGCTGGAGGATTCCTGCGTTCGGCGCCTGGGCGGAAAGAGCGAGATCGCCGTGGATGTGCGGGTGATCGCTTCCACCAACAAAGTGCTGGAAGACGCGTTGCGCAAAGGCGAGTTGCGAGAGGATTTGTATTACCGGCTGAACGTGTTTCAAGTGCCGCTTCCGCCCCTACGCCAGCGCGACGGCGATCTTCCGCTGTTGACGGAGACGCTGATCGAAATGCTGAACCGCAAGCATGAGACTCGGGTGGTGGATGTAAACGCCGAAGTCCGGGAACTGCTCCGGCGCTATTCCTGGCCCGGCAACGTGCGCGAACTGCGGAATGTCCTGGAGCGCGCGGTGATTCTGGCGGGGGAAGGCACCATTACCAAACATCATCTGCCGCGCGATTTTGGCGTGCCGGCCGGAGCGCGTCCCGTGCAGCAGGAAATGGAGCCGGACGCGGTGCGGCTGCCGGTGGGCACTACGGTGGGCGAGGCCGAGAAGGCGCTCATTCAACTCACACTGAAGCATACACGCAACAATAAGACGCGAGCCGCCGAAATCCTGGGCATCAGCCTCAAGACCCTATTCAACAAGCTGAAGGAGTACGGCGCCGCCGAGATGGAGGCGGGAATCGACGCGTAGATGTCTTTAAAGGCTCGGCTGCGGGGCGCAATCGTGGCGCTGGTCACGGCAGTCGTGGTCGTAATGTCATTGTTGTACCTGTCGGACTTCACCAAAGTTTCCTTCACCGACGCATCGGAACGCGCCGACTTGATCGCCGACCAATTCCGCATCTACCTCGAGAATCATCTGACAGTGGAGACAGCCGCGCACGGGATTCATCCCGCGTCGACGGCACAGTGGGAGGATACCTGGACCGAAATCGTGCGCCAGGATCCCGACATCGGCGAAATGCTCAAGGCCACCCTGGCCAAAGCCGACCTGGCGCTGGCGATTCTCATCACCGACGAGCGGGGAAATGTTCTCGCCTCCGCTCCGCTGGCGCGGAACGAGAGCAACGCCTATGCGGGCGCCGAGGATATCCACCAGATCCAGCGGCGCTGGTGGGCGGTGAATTTGTGGGATCTGATCACGCGGCGCGAAAACTATGTGTCCACGCGGCCCGTGGGGCTCCAGGGCAGCAAGCACGTGCTGTTCAACATCACGGTGGTGATCCGGTCTGTCCTGTTGAAGCATTCCGTGGAGCCTGCGCTCAAGAACCTGGTGTTGGCGTTCGCGCTGGCGTCGTGCATCGCCATTATTCTCGGAGCGGTGCTGCCCAACGTGGTGCTGGATCCTTTGCAGCGCGTGATCCAAAGCATCGATCTGATCCGTACCGGCCAGTTCGGCGTGGGCGCTCAGCCGGAGCGGCGCGAATCCCGGGAGTTCGCCGACGTGCATTCTAAACTGAGTCTGCTGGATGAGCAATACCGAGGAGCGAAGCAGGACGCCAACGAGTTGCGCACCAATATCGAACAACTGCTGCAACGTTTGGAAGAAGGCGTGTTGCTGTTCGACGATAACGGCCGGTTGCTTATGGCCGGCGAACCTGCCGGGAGAATATTGGCCCGAACCCAGGATGAGATGGCGGGACGCAGCGCGGAAGAGCTGTTTCCCCGATCCACGATTTTGGGCGAGATCATCGGAAGCGCCTTGCGAAGCGGCAGGTCCATCGAAGAACAGCCGGTCACCATTCCACGCCCGGGCCTGGCGCCGCTAAAGCTGGCGGTGAGCGTCCAGATTCTGAAGAATCGGTCGGGGCAGCAAGACATGGGGACGCTGGTTACGCTGCGCGATATCGAAAGCCGGCGGCAGCTGGAACAGCAGCTCGATTTTTCGTCCCGGCTGGCGGCCATCAGCCGGCTCACTGGAGGCGTGGCGCACGAGATCAAGAATCCGCTGAACGCCATGGCGCTCCACCTGGAAGTATTAAAGGGCAAGCTGGACGGAGAGCAGCCGGAGATTGAAGTGATCGGCGGGGAAATCAAACGGCTGGACACGGTGGTGAAGACGTTCCTGAATTTCAACCGGCCGGTGGATCTGAACTACCGGCCCATCGATTTCAACGATCTCGTCAAGCAAGTGCTGGCTCTGGTTTCCGTGGACGCCAACGCCAAGAAAGTGGTGCTGAAAACGGTGCTACACGCCGACAAGATTTGGATCAACGGCGATCCGGATCTGTTGAAGCAGGCCATCCTGAACGTGATCAACAACGGGCTGGAAGCCATGACGGCCGGGGGAATGACGGATGGCGGAATACTGACCACGAGAACCACGTGCGAGGGCGGCCAATGCCAGCTCACGGTAACCGATGCGGGGCCTGGAATCGCGCTCGAGATCCAGAATCGCGTGTTCCAGCTTTACTTCACTACCAAAGAAACCGGGTCCGGCATCGGGCTGGCCACCACATTCCGAGTGGTGCAATTGCACAATGGTACAATCGACTTTACCAGCGAGCCTGGAAAGGGCACCACGTTCCGGATGCGCTTTCCCACAATGGTCGATTACCAGGGTGCAGCGTTTACTTCCGCGACCACTGGTTTCTAGCCCGGCTGCTCATTGACCCAATGCCACGCTTTCCGCTCTTGCAGGCAAGCCTCGTATTGTTTCTGGTTGGGGAAATCGCCTGCCAGAAGAAGCCAGTGGCTGTACCTTTACCTTCGCCGCCCGCCAACGCCCGGCCGGCACTCTCGACATCGCCGCCACCAGCGCCGGCTGCTGAGCCGACGCCTGCGCCGGTAAATTCCGGAGCTCCTACCTCCACTCACCCCGCGCTGGAACCGAGCCCGAATCCGGCCACTCCGGCCACACCCGTGTATCAAGTGAACAAGCCGCCGCAGCCAACTCCGGCCGCGAAGAAGCCCACTCGTCCTGCGACGGCCGTTCCAACGCCGGCCGCGACGGCGGCGCCCGCAACGCCGGCAGCTCCCGCACCCGCGCCCAGGTTGGGAGACATCCTTACGCCGGACGAGCAGCGCCAGTACAACGCAGCCATCGATCAGAGCTTATCCCACGCCCAAACCAGCCTGAATTCAATCGGAGGGCGGCAGTTCACCAAAGACCAACAGGCGCAGGTGGAACAGATCCGGAATTTCATGCAACAGGCGCAGTCCACGCGCGGTTCCGATCCAGCCGGCGCCAAGAGTTTGTCCGAAAGGGCTGAGGTTCTGGCCCGGGATCTGGCGGCGAGTTTTCATTAGTGGCATAGCCGGCTATCCGCGCCGCTGTCAGGCGTCCGATACCTGGGCTATGCGTTTAGCGACGACCACGACATTACTTTTGGAGCACTGTGATCGAGGCCTTCGCGTACGAATTCACGGTAAATGCCGTCCCTGAACCTTCCGCATTGGCGCTGTGTCTGGTGGTCATCGTCGCGTCCGCGTGTTTTCGCTTCCTGTTTCTAAAACATTCGAACATCGGTTCATCGGCAAACGCAACGCGGCTGTTAGAATGAAATCAGAGTGCGAAGTCGCTGGCCGATTCTGGTCGCTTTAGCTATCGGGCCGATAACGGGGTTGTTGCGTGGCGCTGCGATGAGCATGCTGCCAGGCATGCCGCCCGTAATCGATGCCAACGACATCTATTCGGAAACTCACGTGGGCAAACTCAGCCCCACCGTTCGCAACTTCGCCGATCTGATTTACGTCCCCAACAGCGGCAGCAACACCGTAGACGTTATCGACCCGCGCGGCTTTCGAATCGTGAATCACTTCAAGGTGAGAAAACAGCCGCAACATGTGACGCCCTCGTATGATTTGAAAACGCTCTGGGTGCTGAGCGACCTGGGCGATAGTCTTACCAAGATCGATCCGGCGACTGGGAAGCAAGGCGAGACCGTTCGCGTGAAGGACCCGTACAACATGTACTACACGCCCGACGGCAAATATGCCATCGTCGTCGCAGAGCGCGTGCATCGCCTGGACTTTCGAGATCCCGCCACGATGGCGCTGGTGGATTCCGTTCCGGTTCCGTGCCGGGGCGTCGACCACATGGATTTTTCCGCCGACGGGCGATATCTGATCGCAAGCTGCGAATTCTCGGGATCGCTGATCAAGCTGGACGTCGCCAAGCGAGCCGTAGTCGGCACCTTGTCGCTCGCCGAACATGAGGATGGAAGTGCATCGGTTGTTCCCAAAACTCGCGGCGTGTCGATGCGGCGAGCCTATGATCTGCGGCACTCACCGAGCGGAAGCATGCCTCAAGATGTAAAGATGTCCCCCAACGGCAAAGTTTTTTATGTCGCGGACATGCTGCAGAATGGCGTGCACTTAATCGATGGCGACCGATTCGTTTCGATCGGTTTTATTCCCACTGGGCGCGGGGCCCATGGCCTGTACCCCAGCCGCGACTCGAAGCTGTTGTATTGCTCCAATCGCGACGAGGGCACCATATCGCTAATCAGCTTCGCCGAGCGCAAGGTAGTGCAAAAGTGGACTATCCCCGGCGGAAGTCCCGACATGGGCGGCGTTTCAGCCGATGGAAAAGTGCTCTGGCTTTCCGGCCGCTACACGCGCGAAGTTTATGCCATCGACACCAGCGATGGACATTTGCTGGCGCGCATCCCGGTGGGCAAAGGGCCGCACGGCCTGTGCGTTTACCCGCAGCCCGGCCGCTACTCGCTGGGACACACCGGCATTCTCCGCTAGTATTCTGTCCCGGAAGTTCGCCTCATATTTCAGCGGTGGGGCGGGCGCCCTCGCCCAATGCCACTTAGTTTTTGAGGCGCAAACATTTTAAAGGACTTATGTTTGGTTTCCACCCGCAAGATGTCGCCGGATAGCACGCCAATCTCGAGGCTAGGCGCAGGCACGAGTGCCCACGCGGCACGCATGAGTGCGTGCGCCACAATGTTTTCAACGTTTACGACTCATCAACGAAAACTAAGTGACATTGGGCGCTCTCGCCTGCGGCCGAACCCCGGGTTCGGCTCTCGTAAAAGCACTCGAAAAGGAAGCCGGCGAGGGCGTCGGCCGCTACGCTACTTGTCGACGTAGAACAAATACACGGCGGCGTAGGGCACGCGCTCCTGATCGCCCGCGTGCTGGGCGTCGCATGGTTTATCGGAAGGGGGAAGGCCGCCGGAGGTATCAATCCTATGAATAATTTTCACGCGCGCAAACTGTTTGGCCGGCCCTTTAGCCGGTAACTCCAACCAGTGAACCGCGTCTTTGTTGTTCGGCACATAATGCCTCGCCAGGCTGCCATCACTCTGCACGATGCTGCCATTCGTCGCTTCCCAGGTTGGTCCTTTGTAGTGATGGACGGTCAGCGACTTGTCGTCATTGGTAAGAATCGCATCGGGGTCCGGACCGGCCCACGCAAAGCCTGAATTGGTTGGCCTGCAAGTGTAGATCTGAACGCTAGTCGCCAGCGTCCGAAATTTAAACTGAACTTTCAGGCCTTCCGGATCCTTCATTTCCGAATTTGGCAGCGGATTCTGCGCGGTCTGGCCGGCCAGCGAAATCGCGGCAAGAACTAGCAATTGGCGACCGTCCCAGCTCATGGTTATCGAAAGATTCTAGCAGACCGCCCCGGTTTCACAACAAAAAAGCGCGCCCGACCCTGCCATCGGCAAGCCCAGACGCGCTCTTTTCCGCTAACGATCGAACAGTTACTGCGCTGAGGTATTGGCTGGCGCGATGTTGGAAGCCTGCGCTTGCGCCTGACCGGTGACATCCAGCATGTAGATCTTCACATCCACGCGGCGGTTTTCCTTGCGATCGTCGCGAGTCTTGTTGTTCGCGTCCGGAAAATCGCTGCCGACGCCCAGTTCACGGATGGACCGTAAAGGAATGTTATGCTCCACCGCCAGGTAGTGCACCACGGCGTCCGCACGCTTGCGGCTCAGATCGCGGTTATAAGCCACGTTGCCCGTTTTGTCCGCAAACCCCTCCACTTCAACCACATAACCCTTCATGCTCTGAAGTTTCTGAATCGCATCATCCAGCTTGGCTTGTTCGTCCTTGGTCAAAGCGCTCTTGCCAAAGCCAAAATAAATAGGAGCCGTGCTGATGAGCTTGTAATTGTCCAGGTTCTGAATAGTGGTGTCCAGCTTGGTGCCTGTCTGCTGGGCCAGCGTGTTGGCGGCTTGAGCCTGCTGTGAGGCAGCGGCGGCAGCGGTATTAGCCTGGGCGGCTGCGGCTGCTGCGGCGTCGGCCTTCTTGCCCGCATCGGTGGCCTTTTCATCGGCGGTGGCTACCTGCCGATCCAAGTCACCAATAGCCTGCTTTTGCTCATCGGTCTGCTTTTGCAGAGTACCAACCTGAGCTTGGGTCTGGTTGACTTGGTTCTGCACAGGCGCGATGGCTTCCCGGACGTGCTTCTTTGTGGCGCATCCCACAGTGAGCACCGATAAAACAGTCAAAGCTCCCACAACGGCGGGTGTATTGCGAAGTGACATTCGATCGTTCTCCTTCTGGGGTTACAATAGCACGTCTAGAGCCAGAAGCAAACTAATAGTACTTAGGAACTATAGGTCCCATGAATTGAGTACTCTAGAGGAGGGCCATACGGATGATCGCAACCGCATCGGGTAAAATTTTCCCGGTCATATCCCCTTTTGACACGATTGACATGTGATCGTGATTAGGCATTCGTGCGGCTGAGAGGCCTCCTGCGTTAAATTGGTTGCACGGTGGAAACCTACGATCTGATTGTTATCGGCTCCGGGCCGGCGGGGCAACGTGCAGCCATCCAGGGT
Organism: Bryobacterales bacterium; assembly: GCA_963784025.1. Taxonomy (GTDB): domain Bacteria; phylum Acidobacteriota; class Terriglobia; order Bryobacterales; family Bryobacteraceae; genus Palsa-89. The sequence goes on along the minus strand of CAWAPW010000023.1, from coordinate 678,705 downwards.
TCTAAGATGGGCAAACGGGTGACTCTGGTGGAGCGCCGCGAGGTGGTAGGCGGAGTGTGTGTCAATACCGGCACAATTCCGAGTAAGACCTTCCGCGAGGCAGTGCTCCATCTGTCCGGCTATTACTACCAGAACATCTACGGCGTCAATTACCGCGTCAAGGACAAGATCACCATGGCGGACCTGGCGTTTCGCGTCCAGCACGTGATCAAGACCGAGGTGGACGTAATCCAGGCTCAGTTATCGCGCAACAACGTCGAGCTGGTCAGCGGGATTGCGAGCTTTATCGATCCGCACACCGTGCGCGTGACCAACTCGCGCCAGGAACTGACTTTCTTCGCCGAACATATAGTGATCGCCACCGGCACAAAACCGGCGTTCTCGGCAAAAGTGCCCATCAACGGCCGCAACATCATCGATAGCGATCAGGTGCTGGACATGCCCGATATTCCGAAATCGATGATCGTGGTGGGCGGCGGCGTCATCGGGGTGGAATACACCTGCATGTTCGCGGCGCTGGGCGTGCGCGTCATCCTGGTTGAGAAGCGGCCGCGTCTGCTGGAGTTCGCCGACGCGGAAATGGTGGAGGCGCTGTCCTATAACCTGCGCGACCATCGCGTCACGCTGCGGCTGAATGAGGAAGTAGAAAGCGTGGAGGAAACCGCGGAAGGCGCCGTGGTGGCCAAGCTGGAAAGCCAGAAGAAGCTGTCGGGCGATGCATTGCTGTTCGCGGTGGGCCGGCAAGGCAACATCGACGAACTGAACCTGGAAGCGGCGGGCGTGCTGGCGGACTCGCGCGGGCGCATCAAAGTGGATTGCGAATATCGGACCGCGCAGCCCCACATCTACGCCGTGGGCGACGTGATCGGATTTCCCAGCCTGGCGTCGGTTTCCATGGAACAAGGGCGCATCGCCGCGGCCGGAGCTTTCGGCAAGAAGCTCATATCGAACCCGGCCAGTTATCCGTACGGCATTTATACCATCCCCGAGATTTCGTTCATCGGAAAAACCGAGGAGCAACTCACCGACGAAGACGTTCCTTACGAAGTGGGCGTGGCCTATTATCGCGAGATCGCCCGGGGCCAGATCCGGGGCGACACCACGGGACGTTTGAAAATATGTTTTCATCGCGAGACCAAGCAGGTGCTGGGTGTGCATGTGATCGGCGAAGGGGCCTCGGAGTTGCTTCACATCGGCCAAGCAGTTATGATTCTGGGCGGCTCGGTGGAATATTTTGTCGATACTGTTTTCAATTACCCGACATTGGCCGAGTGCTACAAAGCCGCGGCCTTCAACGGGCTGAACAAGCTGGCGAAATGGTGAACGGGGGTAGCGCAACGTAGCGCTTCGAAAAAACATGGCTCGGACAATTGGAATCACCACCGCCGAGGACATTGCAACCGGCCTGGTGGAAGGGCACAAACTGGTGGGCAAGCTGCGGGTCTATGAGCAGGGCCCCGAAGACGATCCGCTGCTCAGCCTACCTCCGGACGGGATTGCGCAGCGTTTCGCCGACGAGATCCAGGCAGTAGCGGCCGGCCAACCCGTGGACGCGATCGGCGTTGGGCTGCCCGGCATCATCAACTGTGGGTTCATTGAGGAGTCGCCCAATTTGCGCCAGCTCAAGGGCGCGCACATGCAGGACTTGCTGGCCGCCGCTTTGCGCAATCGCGGCATCACCGCGCCAGTGTACGTATACAACGATGCCGATGTCTTGGCCGCTGGTCTGGCGGCAACGCACGGCAATCTGGACCGGTTCATTCGCGTCTGGACGCTCGGCAACGGCATCGGCTTTGGCGTTTACCCGCGGCGCGAAGGGGTGTGGGAGGGCGGCCACGTGGTGGTGTCGCTGGATCCGCGCGAGCGCTATTGCGGATGCGGCGGCGTCGGCCATTTGGAGGGCATCATGGGCCAGCGCGCCATGCGCCTGCGCTTCCTGGACATGGAGCCGGATGAGGTGTTCGAGAGCGCGCAGAAGCGGGATCAGCGGTGTGTCGAGTTCGTCAAGTTATGGCATCGCGCGCTGGCCGCCGCCACGGCGAATTCCATTCACTTGGCCGGCCCCGGCAAATTCTTCATCTCCGGATTCAACGCCAGACACCTGGACATCAATCTGCTTCATCAATACGTCCACGAGATGGTGAAGATGAGTCCGCTGCAGAGCTACGTGTTTGAGGTGGTGCCTTCGAGCGACGTCAACGGCGTGATCGGAGCGGCGGTGAGTGCGGGACAGAACGCGGCGGCGTAGGTTTCACAATCCAAGCTCGCTGTGGGACCCAAGTCGTACCAGTTCGAGGCTGTCCTTATCCGGTTTGCGATAGAGGAGAATGAGATCCGGCCTTATGTGGCAGTCGCGGTGATCGTTCCACTCGCCCGACAACGGGTGATCGAAATTGCGACGCGGAGGGGTGTCAGCGGCAAGCAAATTGACCACCTCCATCAGCAGGGCGTCCAGCTTCTTGGCGTGCCGGCCCGATTTTTCTCGCTTATAGTCGCGCTGGAAGCGGGTAGTATAGTTAGTCTCCCGCATTCAGACTTCGCAGCAGCTTGTTGGGCTTGCCTGCCTTGACTAGCTCGCCCCGGCGCGCGGCCTTCATGGCTGCAACAGTTTCGGCGTTGGGATTGAGCGGCTCAAATGGCAGGGCTTTTTCCGCCGCCACGCGAACCAGGAGCAAGCGAAAGGCGTCGGACACGGTAAGACCGATTTTCTTCAGCGCTGCGGCGGCCTCTCTTTTGGTGCGGGCATCGATGCGGGCGCGAACGACAGAATTTTCAGTCAAGGCGTTATCTCCTGTGAGCTACATTGTAGCTCATGACCTCAACGAGCGCCCGGCATGGGGCGCCCTGTCGGCTCAGTTCAGTGGACATTCGTTCAGTTCGACGAGGCGGAAAAAATCCTATTTTGATAGCATCGTGAGAGCATGGTGCCGCATTTATCGGGCATTGCGATCTTGATCGCAGGCGTATCGCTTGCGCTCGGGCAGACGCCTGGCGCAGTTCCCGCGTTCGAGGTTGCGTCAGTCAGAGCTGCCGACCCCGATCGCATTGCGTCCATAATACGAACCGGAAATCGCATTACCTTCTTGAACTACTCGCTCGAAATGCTGATCGAATGGGCCTACGACATCAGAAGCGAGCGCCTTCTCGGAAAACCGAGAGGACTGGACTCTGTTCGGTACGACATTGTCGCGATCGCTCCCGGCGTGGCCCCGGTCCCCGGGCGGCTGAATCTCATGATGCGTTCGCTTTTGGCTGATCGTTTCAAGCTAGTCACGCACAACGAGGCCAGGGAGCTGCATTATTACGCGATGGTCGTGGATAAGAATGGTCCGAAGTTCCACGCGGAAGCACCAACAGGCCCCGTTGGCCAGAATCCGTTCGGCATGACCACCCGAGGCCATTTGACCGGCGCAAAAGTTTCGACCGAAATGCTGGCGAAGGTGCTAACTGACAAAGTGGGCCGGTTCGTTGAGGATCAGACGGGTCTCGAAGGTGTTTTCGACTTCACGCTGGACTGGGCCGATACGGATAGCGGGCCTGATGGACCGGCTGAACCGGCCTCATCCACTGAGTCGCGGACCGGGGCCTCGATTTTCACGGCGATGCAGGAACAACTCGGACTTAGACTGGAGTCTCGGCAAGGTCGGGTTAATGTTGTAGTAATCGACCATGTCGACAAGACGCCTTCGGATAATTAACAGACCTGTCGTCTGACGGCCGGCCCGTGGGCCTGATTCCGCAGGTCGCGAACGAGCTGAGTCAAAGCTACGATAAAGAAGAGGCTATGTGGCAACTCTTGATTGGTCGCAGTGCCCCGCCGTCGAAAGCGTGCCGGATAGACGCAGCGGCGCGTGGGTATTCCGTGATACGCGAATGCCCGTCGCCGCCGTTTTTGAAAACCTTGAGGCGGGGTCGAGCATAGAGGAGATCATCGAGCAGTTCCATGTTACGCGGGAGCAGATTCAGGCCGTGCTGGAATTCGCGGTTCGCAGCCTCGGCGCGCCGCCGGTTCCTGTTGGCACTGCTAGTTCGGTTGATGCGCATTCTCTTTGACCACGGCACGCCAGTCGGTATCGCCAAGGCGCTTTCGGGTCACGAGGTGGCCGAGGCCGCAGGGTTTGAAGTTCTGCTAACAACCGATAAGAGAATTCGGTATCAGCAAAATTTATACGGCCGGAAAATCGCCATCGTTGTGCTCGGGAACTCGACATGGCGGGTGGTGCGTCTGCATCTCGAGCGTATTGCGCTGGCCGTGAATGCGGTAGCTCCGGGCAGTTATGCCGAGGTGGATATACCGTTCAGCAAAAGTCCGTGAGCCCCGCTCGGGTACGCTACACTCGAACTTTCCATGCATCAACAAATCTCTCCGGCATTGAGCGTCAGTGGCGCGATCCAGCTTCCGGGCGACAAATCCATCTCACACCGCTATGCGATGCTGGCCGGCATAGCCGAGGGGCCGACGAAAATATCGAATTATTCCAGCGGCGCCGATTGCCAATCGACGCTCGCGTGCATGCGCGCGCTGGGCGCTGGCATTGAGAAGCAAGACGGCGTGGTCTGCATTCACGGCCACGGCTTGGATGGGTTGCGCGAACCTGCCGCCGCGCTGGATGCGGGCAACTCGGGATCCACCATTCGAATGCTCTCCGGCATTCTCGCCGCGCAACCGTTCGTGACCACAATCGGCGGCGACGAATCCCTCTCGCGACGTCCCATGGCGCGCATCATGAAACCACTGGCAGAAATGGGGGCACGCATCGACGCGCGCGAAGATCGTTTTCCTCCGCTCACTATTCACGGCGGCAAGCTCCATCCCATCGACTACACGCTGCCCGTGGCCAGCGCGCAGGTGAAGAGCTGCGTGCTCCTTGCCGGCTTGTTCGCCGACGGCCGCACCACCGTGCATGAGCCGTTGCGCACGCGCGATCACACCGAGTTGGCGTTGCGCGAGTTCGGCGCCGACGTAGATGTTGACGGGCTGGCCATCACGGTAACCGGCCGGCCGCGCCTGGAGGGCCGCGAACTGCGCGTGCCTGGGGATCTTTCGTCGGCCGCGTTTTTTCTGGTAGCCGCGTTGATTGTTCCCGAGGCCAGCCTCACCATTCACGGCGTGGGACTGAATCCCACGCGCTCCGCGCTGCTCGATTTTCTGGCCGAGATGGGCGCGCAAATCAAAATTCTGGACGTCAGCTCGTCGGGCGGCGAACTGATCGGCGACGTACTAATTCGCAAATCGCGCATTTCTAGCGGGGTTCGGGGCGGCGTGCTCGAAAAAGCGCGCACGGCCGCGCTCATCGACGAAATCCCTGTGCTGGCCGTGCTCGGCGCCATGAGTGAAGAAGGCTTGATCGTGCGCGATGCGTCTGAATTGCGGGTGAAGGAGACGGACCGCATCGCAACCATCGCCGAAAACTTCGGCCGCATGGGTCTCTCGATTGAGCTTTCCAAAGACGGCTTCGAGGTTCCCGGCAAACAGCGGTTTCACGCCGCCGAACTGGATTCGTTCGGCGATCATCGCATCGCGATGGCGTTCTCCATTGCCGCGCTCGCCGCCGACGGCCCGTGCACCATTCTGGGCGCGGATGCCGCCTCCGTGTCTTTTCCTGAATTTTTCGATACACTACAGCGAGTCGCCGAGTAAAATCTCAATGGCCGTCGCAGATCTCACGCTGGAAGGTTTGGTTCATGATCTGAACAACGTGTTTCAGACCATCGCGGAAAGCGCGGAGCTGTTGGAGGATGATCCCAAGTGGGAGAAACTGGCTCACACCCTGCAGCGCAGCGCGGGCCGCGGACATCGCATCGCGCACAGCATTCTGGAAACGAATCGCTCCGCTATCGAACTCGCGCCAATTATCGAAAATGCGTCGCAATTTTGCCATGATTACCTGGAGTGCGCCAACGGACCGAAGCTGGATTTCTCTTCCGAGATCGACGCCGAGTTCCGCCTGAAGGGCGACGCGGCCGGATGGGAGCGCGTATTTGTCAATCTCTTCTTGAATTCGGCGCAGGCCGGCGCGAAAAATATACGGATTCGCGCGCACGGCAATGAGATTGTAGTGAGCGACGATGGTCCCGGCATTTCGCTCGAGCTGTTGCCCAGAATCTTCCAGCCGCGTGTGTCGACGAAATCGATTATTTCGGGTTTGGGGCTTTACGTGGTGCAATCCATCGTGGAACAGAATGGCGGCTCTGTGATGGCCGCGAACGGGCCGGCCGGCGGCGCAATCTTCACTCTCAGTATTTAACGCGCGTCATTTAGCGAGTCTCTGCTAGCGAGTCTCTGCCGCACGGTACGCTTCATCCAGAATCTCCACCACGTGCGCCACACGCTGGCCGTGGCCAAATTTTTGCACCCCAGCTCTCAGTTGCAGCATGCAACCCGGATTCGACGCCGCGATCACCGGAGCGCCGGTGGCATTCACGCTATCCATTTTCTTCTTGAGCAGCGCCATCGCCATCCCGATGTGCACCACGTTGTAGATTCCGGCGCTGCCGCAGCACAGATCGGAGAGCTGCATCTCGCGCAGCTCCAACCCTGGAATGGACGCCAGCAGCTTTCTGGGCGCGGAGCGGATCTTTTGGCCATGCGCCAGATGGCAGGAATCCTGATAAGTGACGGTGAGCGGAAGCACACGCATGGGCGGATTCAGCTCGATGGATGCCAGAAATTCATTCACATCTTTCACCAAACCCGAAAAACGCCGTGCCTTTTCGGCGTATTCTCGGTCGTGCTCCAGCAAATCCCAATATTCCTTGAGCGTGGATCCGCAGCCGCCCGCGTTGGTGATGATCGCGTCGAAACCGCCGTCCAGCACCCCATCGATCTGGAGCAGCGCGTCGATATTCCGGCGAGCCAGCTTGCGCGCCTCGTCGCGAATGCCCGCGTGAACGTGCAGCGCGCCACAGCAGCCCTGATTTCCTGGAATCGTTACGTCACACCCGTTTTTCTGCAACACGCGAACGGTGGCTTCGTTCAAGCGAGCGAAACTGAGGTTCGCGATGCAGCCGCCCAAAAATGCCACGCGATATCGCCGCTGGCCTTCGGCAGGAAGTGTTTTGCCGTAGTACGCGAAGAAGAACGGCGTTTCGATCTCCGGCGCCAAAGCCTCCACTTCGCGCAGGCGCGCGGGAAGAAACCCGGGCAGCGCCGCCAGCCGCTTCAAACCGCTGGCCTGATACATGTACATGAGCGCTCCGGCGATTTCGAGATTCCACCGCGACGGCAGCAGCTTGCGGAAAACCAGCCACCGGAGCAGCCGCTCGCGCCACGGCCGTTTGATTTTGTCTTCGATTTCCGCGCGCGCTGCTTCCACCAATCGCCCGTATTGGACGCCCGATGGACAGGCCGTCTCGCACCCGCGGCACGCCAGGCAAAGGTCGATGTGCTCGATATACGAAGGGCTGATGGCGGCGCCGCCCGCTACTTGCACCATTTGATAAATGCGGCCGCGCGGCGAATCCATTTCAACATGCAGCTCGCGATACGTGGGGCACGCGTTCAGACACAATCCGCAATGCACGCACCGGTCGAGATCGGATTGTTGCGGTTTATCGAATGTGGTGAGATCAGATGCGGCCATATAACCTGCCGCGATTCAAGAGACCTTGCGGATCGAACATTTCCTTGATCTTCTTCATCATCGCAAAGTCGTTTCCCGGCTGATGCCACAGGTTTAGGTTTTCGCGAAAGTTCTGCGGCGCAAACTCCACCACGCTGGTGCCCGCCTGCGGAAGTTGCAGAGGATCATTTAAATCGGTGGCCTGCTCGAAATAGCCATAACAGACGCCGGAGCCGGCGCGAGCCAACGCCTGAGCCGGCAGTGCTTCAAGGACGCGAGCCACATCGCTCAGCACGCAGGAAACCCGCAGCACTGCGCCATTGGCGTGCGTCCTCAAGAATTGCGGCGTCATTTCGCGAATGCCGCTCCAGAGCGCGTCCTCGTCGGCGCCTTCCAACACGCGCATGCGGAAAAGCTCGCGCGAGTAGCGATCCAGAACCGCCGAACTTCCGCCCGCCTGAATTGCGAGCCGGTAACCGCCGCCCGATTTCACAATATCGATCGCCGCCGGCTGCAGCCTGCTCTTCAAAACCTCATCCCGCACCGCTATTACGTCCGCAATCTGGTCGAAGTCTTGAACAAACGAACGAGTCCCCGCGGGCATTGGATACAGCCGAAAATTCAACGTAGCGATGGCGGCCAACGTCCCGAACGATCCGATCATCAGCTTGCCCATATCGAGCCCCGCGACGTTCTTCACTACCATGCCGCCGGTCCGGATGAGCTTGCCTTCGAGCGTGGCAAACGTCATGCCAATCACCATGTCGCGCGCACTGCCATACAATCGACGCCGCGGCCCGCTGGTGTTGGCTGCCACGATTCCGCCGATGGTGGCGCGCTCGGAAAACGGCGGATCGAGCGGGATCATCTGCTGATGCTCCGCTAAAATGCGGCTCAGCTCGCAATATGTGATCCCGGCGCCGACGCTGATAGTGAGATCGCGCGGTTCGTATTCCAAAACGCTTTTCAGCCCCGCAGTGGAGATGGTGACGTCCGACGGCGCGATCGCTCCGCCCATTCGCCCTTTGGTGCAGTGTCCAAGCAGCGTGATGGGTTGGTTTCGCGAGCCCGCTTCCGCCAGGCTATTGGCAAGTTCCTCTGGACTGCCAGGAACAATAGTCATGAACTAGCTATCGTATCAGCCGCGGCACTCTCAGCCACGCCGGCTCTGCGAGAATAGTGCTTCGTGCCGCCCCAGAATCCGATCGGCTTTGGCGTCAGCGATTTCATCGAACTCGCGTTGGGCGCGCTTCTGATCGCGATGGCGTTCGTTTCGCGCCCCTGGATTGAGCCCCTCGCGCGCAAGCTGGCGCCGAAAACCGGCTGGTGCATGCTGCTGCTGGCGCTGCTTCCGGTGGCGCTTCGTCTCGCGATGCTGCCCGTTCATCCCGTGCCATCGCCCGCTGTCTACGACGAATTCGGACATCTATTGGTGGCCGATACGTTGCTGCATTTTCGTCTTGCGAATCCACCGCATCCGCTGCATCAATTCTTTGAAACCTTTTTCGTCTTGCAGACTCCGTCATACGCGTCCATCTATCCGATCGGCCAAGGATTCGTGTTAGCAATGGGCCGGGCGATCTTCGGCCTTCCCTGGGCTGGCGTCCTGCTGGCCACGGCGGCGATGTGCTCGCTTTGCTATTGGATGCTGCGCGGATGGACCACGCCGGAGTGGGCGCTGCTCGGCGGCATGCTGGCGGCGATTGAATTCGGGCCTCTCAACGCGTGGATGAATAGCTATTGGGGCGGTGGACTCGCCGCGTGCGGTGGTTGTCTTGTGTTCGGAGCGCTGCCACGAGCGGCCAGCAGGGGTCGCGCGCGCGATGGCGCGCTCCTGGGGTTGGGGATTGGGGTTCATTGGCTTTGTCGACCGTATGAGACCATCTTCCTGGTCTTGAGCGTGATATTTTTTCTGCTACCGAAGTTGGCGATCAATGGCGATACCTGGATTGGCTGCCGGGATCGTGCTGCTTCCGGTGATCGGAATCTCGCTCCTTCACAACAAACAGGTGACTGGCAGTTGGACCACGCTTCCTTACGAGCTGAGCCGCTATCAATATGGCGTGCCCGCGGCGTTCACCTGGCAGACGAATCCTCAGCCGCATCAGGAGCTGACGCGCGAGCAGCAGTTGCAATACAAAATGCAAATTTCCTTTCGCGCCAGCGGCCCGGAAACCATCCGGACGTACTTGCAGCGCCTGGAATATCGGGTGCGTTTCTACCGGTTCTTTTTTATTCCGCCGCTCTATGTCGCGCTTCCGTTCTTTTTCCTGAAGCTGCGCGAGTTCCGATACTTGTGGGTGACGCTGACGCTCTTGCTCTTCGCGCTGGGCGTCAATTTTTATCCCTTCTTCGAAGTTCACTATTTGGGTGCATTGACGTGTCTCTTCGTGCTGGCCGGCGTCACGGGACTCCAGCAGCTCCCAGACAACGCAGCACGTTTGATCGTGTTTTTATGCCTGGCGCACTTCGTGTTCTGGTACGGCGGAAGTTTCTTCGACCCTTCCGCTCCCGACCGCCGCGCCGCCGTCACTCAACAACTTGCGCAGGCGCCCGGCAAGCAACTCGTCTTCGTCCGCTATGGGCCGCAGCACCTTTTCCAAGACGAGTGGGTTTATAACGCCGCGGACATCGACCGCGCCCGCGTTGTGTGGGCACGCGATCTGGGCTCTGCCGAGGACCAAAAGCTTCTGCATTACTATCCGGATCGCACTGCCTGGCTGCTGGAACCTGACGCAAACCCACCGAAACTGGCGCATTTTCAAGTGGAGGCAGTGCCGCAGAAAACTGTGCCGTTGCCCCCAACCCCCAATCCCCAAACCCCAAAGAAGCCGCCGCTGCAATTCGAACAGGTTAAATAACTGATGTACGTTTTTCATTTATTGCGGTTATTTGGCTTCAGCCTGAGCGATTTTGTCGAATTCTTCATAGCGCTTGTATTCGTGGCGCTCGCGTGGCGCCGCTGGATTGAGCCTTACGTCCTGCGCCTGGCTCAAAAGTCCGGTTGGTGCATGCTGCTGTTGACGTTGCTTCCCGTCGCGCTCCGGCTGGCGCTTCTGCCGCAATATCCAATTCCAACGCCAAATGTTTCCGACGACTTCAGTTATATCCTGATCGCCGATACCCTTCGGCATTTCCGTTTGGCGAACCCCATGCATCCGCTGCATCAATTCTTCGAGACCTATTTTGCGCTGCAGCAGCCCGCCTACGCTTCGATTTTTCCGCTCGGGCAAGGCCTGATTCTCGCAATCGGCTGGACCATCTTCGGCCATCCTTGGGCCGGCGTGGCGCTGAGCGTCGGCGCGTTGTGCGCGCTGTGCTATTGGATGCTGCGCGCGTGGACCACGCCCGGTTGGGCGCTAGTGGGCGGCTTGCTGGCGGTCATCGAGTTCGGACCGCTCAGCCAATGGATGAATAGCTATTGGGGAGGCGCTGGCGCAGCCTGCGCGGGATGCCTCGTGTTTGGGGCGTTGCCGAGGCTGCGCGGTGGGGGTCGCGCGCGCTACGCGACGCTCCTGGGGTTGGGGGTTGGCATTTCGTGGCTTTGTCGTCCGTATGAGACCATTTTCCTGGTCCTGAGTGTAGTGATTTTTCTGCTACCGAAGTGGCGATCGATGACAAGACCGGCGGCGTGGGCCGTGGTAGCCGCGCTTCCGGCGATCGCACTATCGCTGTTGCAGAACAAGGCGATCACGGGAAGCTGGGCCACGCTGCCCTATCAGCTCAGCCAGTACCAATACGGCGTTCCCACCACGTTTACCTTCCAGCCGCTCCCGACGCCGCACCTTCCGCTGACTCGGGAACAACAACTGGATTACGAGCAGCAGTCGCAGGTTCATGCGATCGCCGGCAATTACTGGCCACGATGGGCCAGCCGTCTACGCTTCTATCGTTTCTTCTTTCTCGCGCCGCTCTATCTTGCGATACCGCTGTTTCTGCTGCGCTTGCGCGATCCTCGATTCGTTTGGGTTTTACTGACGATCTTGCTCTTCAGCCTGGGAACTAATTTCTATCCGTATTTCTACACCCACTACATTGCCGCATTGACTTGTTTGTTCCTACTCGTCGGCGTTGCCGGGTTGGAACGCCTCAATCGTTGGAATGAACAGGCCGCTCGGATTCTGCTGTTCCTTTGCGCGGCACATTTTATTTTCTGGTATGGGCTGCATGTTTCCCGCGACGAAGATCTCTACGCCGCGATGACGCCCTTCGAAACCTGGGACGCTATCAATCATGGCGATCCCGAGGGCCGCAGTCGCGATCCGGCGGCAACTGGATGCCGCGCCCGGCCGGCAATTAGTATTCGTGCGCTACGGTGCGCAGCACCAGTTTCAGGAATGGGTTCACAACGCCGCCGACATCGATAGCGCGCGCATCGTGTGGAGTCGCGATCTGGGTCCGGAAGAAAATCAAAAGCTGCTGCACTACTATCCGGATCGCACCGTCTGGCTACTGGAGCCGGACGCGCGCCCGCCGCTGCTGGAAGCGTATCCACACTGAACTATCAGGCCGTGCCGATCTACCATCCCGTCTGCTCCATCCGCTCCAGGATTACAGCGCTATATTCGTTCATCTGCGCTGGCTTCCGCTTCAAAGGCGCGGGAATGATAGCCGCCAATCGCGCCGCCTGCTCGCGCGTTACCTCCGACGCATGCATGTGGTAATAATGCTCCGAGGCGGCTTCGGCTCCGTAAATTCCCGGCCCCCACTCGATAACGTTCAGATACAACTCCAGAATCCGGTCTTTCGTCAGAAGGGCTTCCACCAGAGGCACCAGAGAAGTCTCCACTCCTTTGCGAACAAAAGAACGCTCCGTTGTTAGAAACAGATTCTTGACCAATTGCTGTGTAATAGTAGAGCCGCCGCGCCCCACGCGCTGGCGCTTCATATCGTCTTCCAGGACCTTTTGCATCTCCACCCAATCGAATCCGTGATGCTGGCGAAATCGCCCGTCTTCGGCTGCGACCACGGCATGTTGCAGGTTGAGCGAGATACTGGCCAGCGGAACGAATTCGTAGCGCTTTTTGTACACGCGATGCGCCCGAAGCGCCTGCACGCGCCGCTCGATTTGAACCATGCTGGTCCACGGGTTGATCCAGCGCAACAGCAGGATGCCAAGGCCGCACAAAACATACAGCCCGACAATCGACAACACTATTCCGGCAACGATCTTGCGCGGCAGCCTCGACTTTTTTTTCATTTCGCTACTGCTATCATCGAACTTCCGACATGACCATGTCGTCTCATTTGGAGTGCAGCGTTTGCTGCCTGCCTTTCAAGGCCGGACAAGTACATGGGCTGTGCGAATGCGGCGGCCCGCTGCTGGTTCGGTACGATCTCGCGAAGGCCCGCGCAACCTGGAATCGCGAATCTATCGCGAGTGGGCCGCCGTCGATGTGGCGCTACGCTCCAATGCTTCCCGTGCGCGATCCCAAACACATCGTTTCGCTGGGCGAAGGCATGACGCCGATGCTGAAGGCCGATCGGCTGGGAGCCGCGCTCGGCGCGAACGATCTTTGGGTGAAGGACGAAGGCATCAACCCCACCGGCTCTTTTAAAGCGCGCGGACTCTCGTGCGCCATTTCGATGTGCGTGGAGCTGGGCTTGTCTAAAGTGGCCATCGCGTCCGCGGGCAATGCCGGAAGCGCGCTGGCAGCCTACGCCGCCGCGGCCGGAATGGAAGCGCATGTCTTCATGCCGCGCGACGTTCCGCAATCCAATTACACCGAATGCCGCGCTTACGGTGCTCACGTAACCTTGGTTGACGGATTGATCGGCGATTGCGCGCGCATCATCGCCGAGCGCAAAGACGCCGAGGGCTGGTTCGACATCAGCACGCTGAAGGAGCCGTATCGCGTTGAAGGCAAGAAGACCATGGGGTACGAAGTGGCCGAGCAGTTCGGCTGGAATTTACCCGACGCCATCTTTTATCCCACCGGTGGCGGAGTGGGCCTGATCGGCATGTGGAAAGCTTTCGACGAATTGGAAGCGCTGGGCTGGGTTTCGAGTGTGCGTCCCAAAATGATCGCGGTGCAGGCAGCCGGGTGCCAGCCGGTTGTACGCGCGTTCGAGCGGGGTGAATTAAAGAGCACGTTCTGGGAACACGCGCACACGCTAGCTGCCGGCCTGCGCGTTCCGAAACCGCTGGGCGACGCACTCTCGCTCACGGCCCTTCGCGCCAGTGGTGGAACGGCCATCGCGGTGAGTGACGCGGAACTGCTGGACGCGAGTATCGAGCTCGCCACAGATACCGGCATTTTCCCCGCGCCGGAAGGCGGCGCCTGCGCGGCCGCGCTGAAAAAGCTGCTTGCGAACGGTTTTCTGAAGCCGAACGAACGGATTGTCCTTTACAACACCGGAACAGGATTGAAATACATGGAAGCATTTTCCACTCGATTTCCACGCAGTTCCCGCTCGGAGCAGGACAAACTGGGCGGCTTGATTACTCCCCGATAGCGCGGCATTACCGGGGATTTGCTTTTGACACTGGCGCTTGACTTTTGGCAAACTAAAGGGTGTCATGGGAGTCAGCCCTTCCTCCCGGCTTCGGCCCTGCTGGTGTTTCGAGTCCGCGGTCGCGAACCTGCCTCTACAGATGCCTCTCAACAAATGATAATGTCAAGGAGTCTTGTCAATGAAACTATTTGTGGGGAATCTACCCTATGCGGCTACTGAAGCCGACTTAACGGATTTCTTCTCGCAAGCGGGTGTTGCCGTCGATAGCGTGAACGTAATGCGTGATCGTTTTACCGGTGAGGCTCGCGGCTTTGGGTTCGTTGAAATCAACGACGATAGCGCTGCCAACCGAGCGGTGGAAGCCTGTAATGGTCGCGACCTGATGGGCCGCGCCCTGGTTGTGAACGAAGCCCGTCCCATGGTTCCGCGCGAAGGCGGCGGTGGCGGACGCGGTCCCGGCGGTGGTGGCGGACGCGAGCGCCGCGGCGGACGTCCCGGAAGGTAAACGCCCGATTATCCCTCCAGCATTTTAGCGATAGCATCCGCGTCGTTCGGAACGACCACCGGACGATTGGCTAATCTTGCGTCGATCTTCCTGCCGTCGGGATCTTCCAGTTCGCCCGTATGATAGCGATAAATGTAGTCCGGATCCTTCAGAACATTCCCCGTTAGTACCGCAACCACGTCTTCGTCCGCGCGCATCGTTCCCGCTTGAGTGAGCTTTCGAATACCCGCCAGCGTGGCGGCCGATGCCGGTTCGCAGCCGATGCCGCATTGTCCGATCACGGCCTTCGCATCGGCGATCTCCTGCTCGCTCACTTTCTCCACTGTGCCGTTGGTGACGGTCACTTCGTGCAGAGCTTTCGGCCAGGAAACCGGATCGCCGATCTTGATGGCAGTGGCCAAGGTGTGGGGGTCGCGTACCGGATGAAATTCGTGCTTAGTTTTTAGCAACTCGTAAAACGGGGCTGCGCCTTCGGCCTGGATCACCGCCAATCGCGGAATCTTGCGAATGAAACCGAACTGGCACAATTCACGCAGCGCTTTTCCGAAGGCCGACGTATTGCCGAGATTACCGCCGGGCAGAACGATCCAATCCGGCGGATTCCAATCGCGCTGGTCCAGCATTTCGAAGATGATCGATTTCTGGCCTTCGATGCGAAACGGATTGATGGAATTCAGCAGATAAATGCCCAGCCGGTCGGCCAGCACGCGCACCAGAGCAAGGATTTGATCGAAGTTGGCTTCTACTTGAAACGTACGCGCGCCGTATTCCAGGGCCTGCGCCAGCTTGCCATACGAAATATTGCCGTGCGGGATGAAGACAATCGAATCCAGCCCAGCGGCGCTCGCATAAGCGGCCATGGATGCCGACGTGTTGCCGGTGGAGACGCACGCCACACGTTGACGGTCTAATCGGATTGCTTGCGTTACGCCGCACGTCATGCCGTTATCTTTGAACGAACCGGTGGGGTTGAAGCCCTGATGCTTGAACGTCAGGCGATCCAAGCCGCCGTATCGAGCCGCTCGCGGAGCGTCCAGCAATGGCGTATTTCCCTCGCGCAACGAGACCACTTGATGATGATGGCCGTCGAACGGAAGCAACTCGCGGTAACGCCACACGCCGCTTTGTTCCAGCAAATCGTTCGAAGTACGCCGGGTGCGCCAAAGCTTCTTCCACAGCTCCGGCTCCGCGCGGCCTTCGGGAAACACCACTTCCAGCAGGCCTCCACAATCGGGACAATTGTAGATGGCTTCATCAATGGGAAAGCGCGCGCGGCAATGCTGCTCGAAACACGCCAACTCAGCTAGCATGATTAAAGTATCCCCAATATGGTCTCGGTTTGTCTTGAGAATGGCAAGGTTCTGGTGCGCCAGCAGGCGCGGCCGCGCCGCCCCGAAGGGTTCGCTTTGATTCGCCTGCTTTACGGCGGAATTTGTAACACCGACATCGAACTGCAACGCGGTTATTACGGCTTTCGCGGGACGCCGGGGCACGAGTTTGTGGGCGAAGTGGTGGAAGCGGACGACGGCCGCTGGGTGGGCCAGCGCGTGGTAGGCGAAATCAATCTGGCCTGCGGAAAGTGCGCGTGGTGCGCGCGCGGACTGGGACGCCATTGTCCCACGCGAACGGTGCTCGGCATCGTGAAACAGCCCGGCGCGTTTCGCGAATACCTGACGCTGCCAGAGCGCAATTTGCGGCGAGTGCCGCGCGAGATTCCGTCCGAGGAAGCAGTCTTCATCGAACCGCTGGCCGCGGCCTGCGAAATCTTAGATCAGGTGCGGATTCCACGCGGCACGCCTGTGGCTGTGCTGGGCGACGGAAAGCTCGGGCTGCTGGCAAGCCAGGTTTTGCACACGCACGGCGCTCAGGTCCATCAATACGGTCGTCATAAGGACAAGCTGCGGATCGCCGAGCAATCGGGTGTCAGCACGGAAATCGCGAAGAAGCTG
The DNA here is from genome assembly GCA_963784025.1 of Bryobacterales bacterium. GTDB lineage: Bacteria > Acidobacteriota > Terriglobia > Bryobacterales > Bryobacteraceae > Palsa-89. Next base: position 662,233 of record CAWAPW010000023.1, on the reverse strand, counting down.
CCGGTGGCTAAGTACGAATTCGTGGTGGACGCAACGGGATCGAGCGAGGGTCTGCGGCAAGCCGTGCAGATGACGCAGCCGAGGGGAACTGTGATCCTGAAATCGACTGTTCACGGTTTGGTGGGAATCGATTCGGCGCCCGTGATTGTGAATGAAATAACTCTGGTGGGCTCGCGTTGCGGCCGCTTCGAGCCCGCGATCAAGCTGCTCAAAAACCGCCAGGTCCGCGTGGATGCGATGATATCGGAAGTGCTTCCATTGAAGAGTGCGGCGCGGGCGTTCAGGGAGGCGGCGACGCCAGGAGTGTTGAAGGTTCTGCTGCATGATTAAATTTCGAATCGTAGGCGGCCTGGTAGCCGCCGTTCTTACGGTGGCCGCACAGACACCCGAGTACGGCTACAAAGTAATCCACGTTTATCCGCACGATCCCAATGCTTTCACCGAAGGCCTGGAGTATCGAGCGGGATTTTTATATGAAAGCACCGGCCTGGAGGGCCGCTCGTGGCTCCGAAAGGAAAAGCTCGAAACCGGGCAGGTTGTGCAACAGATCGATCTGGATCGCCGGTATTTCGGTGAAGGAATCACGATTTTGAACCAGCAGATCGTGCAGCTCACCTACAAAACGGAGATCGGATTTGTGTACGACCAATCCAGTTTCCGAGTGAAACGCACTTTCAATTATTCGGGTGAAGGCTGGGCGCTTACCAACGACGGCACGAATATCTATATGGACGACGGCACGGCGCAGATTCGCGTCTGGGATCCGCTCACGCTGCAGGAAAAACGCCGCATCACGGTTCACGATCGCGGCCAGCCGGTCACAAATGTGAACGAGCTGGAATGGGTGCGCGGCGAGATCTATGCCAACATCTGGCAAAAGGACGTGATCGCGCGCATTTCTCCCGCCGATGGCCGCGTATTGGGATGGATCGATATGGCGGGCATCCTGCCGGCCTCCGAGCGCACCGGGAGCGAGGATGTTTTAAACGGAATCGCCTATGATGTTTTGGGCGATCGCCTGTTCGTTACCGGCAAGCAATGGCCCAAGCTGTTCGAGATCAAAGTGGTGCCGCTTCATCGGAAAAGCCGGTGAACCCGCTCTCTTAGCTGGGCGTACCAAGAGCTCTTGGCCGCGGGCTGCTCCGATGCGGAGGCGTTGGACGCCAACTTCGCCGCATCCGTTTTGGCCGCTGGATCATAAAGCTCCCGGCTGACCAGGTGAATTCGATAGCTGTCGAAGGAATAGATTTTGCGATACAGGTGTCCGTCCTCGCCTTCCAGCACCACCGAGAAACTGGGCATCTCTCCGCCATTAATCACCCGCACCGGATAATGTCCCACGATGTTCCGCTCGATGTAAGCCGTCTCGTAGCGATGATGCCTGAGGCTCCAGACGAAAACGCGGAAGCTGTCGAACTCGTACGGCTGCCCGCCTTTGGTGATAGTGGTCCAGAGCCAGTTGTTTTTCACTACGTCATCGTCGTGCACCTGACCCAGAGGGAAATATGAAGTAATGCGATGGCCTTCGGCGTATTGCGCCACTTCATCGGGAATCGCCATACTCAATGGACGCGTCAGCACCCATCCGACTTTGCCGTCCTGCGTGCGTATCAGATTCCAGTCGTCCATGGGAACCTCGACAGGCGGCGGTGGGGGTGGGGGCGGGGAAGTGGGCGCGAGCGGCAGGTCGGGTTCAGATTTGGGCACCGAAAGCGCGACCCAATTCTCAGGAAGCCTCGGCGCCGGCGGACGAGGCGGCGGCCCGATCCTGGTTTGCGAGGATTTCGGCTTGGGTTTCTTGCGAATGGGAGCCAGCTTGGCCGGCATTTGAATCGACACTTCGTCGTGCTGCACTCGCGGCGTCAGCTTGTGCGCAATTACGTCCACCTTGCCGTTCTCGGGAACCTGCCCGAAGCTCGGCGACGTCCGGCTGGGCTCGGTGTGCATGTTCAACGACTCAAAAACCGTGGCCAGTCCTTGCGACTGAGAGCGCGCAGCATCCCGCGCCATATCGCGAAGCGCGGCCATTTGTTCGGGGGTGAGAAGCTGCCGCATATCGGTCCAGCCCTCGGCTCCCTGCTCAGTACGAACTTTCACCAGCCGATGCCGGTACTCAACGATGGAGAGTTTGTCGCCATGCTTGACCGTGGCCGAAATGGCCGATTTCAGCGCTAATTCCTGCCTCAAGTTCAAGGTGCTGGGACCGACGTACGCTTCGCCGAGCGAAGCGGCTAGGCGTGGCTTATCGGAACAGGAAACCAGGAGGGCGGCCAGGCAAAAGCCCAGCGAAAGAAAAAGTACGACGCGAGTCAATGTCACGAGCGCCAGGTTCTGTTGCTAGTGTATCAATAATGGCCGATGAAACTGCTCATCCCGATGTAATTCGCGCGCAGGTTGAATTTTATTGTCCGCGCTGTCACACGCCCGTAACCGATCCGCTGGTCTGCGGCGATTGCACTGCCATCATTTGCCGGATCTGCGGAACGCCGCTGGAGCGAGTGGACGAGTTGGGAATCGGCTGAGGCGACTAGGTGGCCTAAAATCCTGAGTTGCAAGTTCATTGAATAATTCGCCCAGTGGGGTGGTCCCCCGGACTGCGGACGACGCCCGTGTCGGCCTCCGTTTTGAGCGTGTTTCGTGGAGCCGGACCAGGGGTCCGGCGCGGACGGTGGCGTCCGCCCCACTGCGAGTTATGTGGCGGACATCTAACTCAGGACGCTGGCAGGCTGTTGAAAAAGGCTTTTGGGGACCGACTCCCTGACGGCCGCGGCTCGATAAGCACACGCAAACACGATTCTGAGCCGCGCGCCAGCAGCACACCCGGAGACGACCGGAAGTCGTCCACTGGAGAACATCGACTCGAAGAACACCGGACAGGTGGCGCGTGAGCGAGCGGTTTATCGCCTTTTTGAGCTCCTGCTAGGGGACCCAGGTCCTCAGGAACTTCAACGGATTCGTTGGTTCGATATCGAACGGCTGGCCGCCGGGAGGGACCAACCAGGCTTCCCCTTCGCGAAACGGCTGACCAGCGATGGTGCCCATGCCGCTGATGAAAATCACGACGTGGAAGCGCTGCGGCTCCGGCTTGTACAACAGCTTGGAGGTGGTGCGCGCAAGCTCGGTGTGGAAATATTCGCAGTCGATCGGAAGCATCACGGACTTCGCCGGCGTGGCCACCGTCGATGAAACTTGGATCGCTTTGTCCAAATGAAGTTCGCGCGGGCGGCCGTAATCGTAGAGCCGATAAGTAATGTCGGAATGCTGCTGAATTTCGCACAATGCCAGTCCGCCGCCGATGGCGTGCACCGTGCCGGCCGGGATGAAGAACGCATCGCCGGCTTGCACTTCGATCCAGTTCAGCAGTTGCTCGATCTCGCCGCTGACGGCCGATTCGCGCAATCGCTCGCGGCTGATGGATTCGCGAAACCCGATGGCGAGGCGAGCGCCAGGGTCGGCGCGCATCACGTACCACATCTCCGTTTTGCCGCGCGAGCTTTCGTTCGCGGCGGCAAACTCGTCGTTGGGATGCACCTGCACCGACAGACGCTCGGAGGTGAACACAAACTTCACCAGCAGCGGAAGGTCGGCTTCAAACCACACCTCGCCTATTTTTTTATCCGAAGGCGGATACCAGGGCAACAGATCCGGCGTGCCCCAAACCTTCTCGAGGAACCGGGTGGGAAGCCGGACGGGCGGGTTATCGGTCACTCCTAGCGCTCACTGATGAACTTGTCAATCCGATCCAGCCCGCGTTCCAGTTCTTTCATGGAAGTGGCGTACGAAATCCGGACGTGTTCGGTGGTTCCGAACGCCTCGCCCGGCACCACGGCCACGTGCGCTTCCGCCAGCAGTTTTTCCGAGAACTGCAGCGCCGACGTAATGCCGTTGCGGAAACCAACGGACACATTCGGATAGGCGTAAAACGCTCCGCGCGGCTCGGCGATTTTCACGCCGGGAATGGCGCGCAGGCGCTGAACCACGAAATCGCGCCGCCTGCGATATTCGGCCAACATGATCGGGATGGAATCCTGCGGCCCGCGCAGAGCTTCGATGGCCGCTCTTTGCGAAATGGAAGTCGGGTTCGAAGTGGTATGGCTTTGCAACTTCAGCATGGCATCGATCAGCGGCTTGGGCGCCAGAGCGAAACCGACGCGCCAGCCGGTCATGGAATAGGTTTTCGAGAGCGAACCGGCAATCAGCACGTGGTCTTTCGCGCCGGGCATGGCCGCGATGGAGAACGGCTCGCTATCGTACAGAAAGCGGCAATAGCATTCATCGGTCATCAATTGGATGCCGCGCTTCGCCGCCAGATGATAGATCTTTTCGAAATCTTCGCGGCTCAATACGCCGCCGCTGGGATTGCACGGCGAGTTGATGATCAGCAGCTTGGTCTTGCTGGTGATCTTGCGCGCGATGTCGTCGGCGGTGAAGGTGAAACCGTTGGCCTCGTCGCTTTCGACAAAAACGCACTTGCCGCCCGCATAATTCACGACGTCCTTGTAGGTCACCCAGTAAGGAACCGGAATGATGACTTCGTCGCCGTCCTCAATGAGCGCCTGCATCAAATTGAAGATGGCGTGTTTGCCGCCCACGGTGACGATGCACTCGGAGGGCGTGTAAGACGTTCCGTAATCGTCATGATGGCGCGCGCAAATGGCCTGCTTCAACTCGACGGTTCCGCCGGTGGGCGTGTACTTGGTGAAGTTGGCGTCGATGGCGGCGATGGCCGCCTTCTTGATATTGTCGGGCGTCGGAAAATCGGGCTCTCCGGCCCCAAAATCCACGATGTCGACGCCTTCGCGGCGAAGCTTGTCGGCATCGGCCGCAACTTTCATCGTGGAAGATTCGCTGATGAGCGAGATGCGTTGCGCTAGGTTCAAGGTTGCTGTCATGACAGAGTTAGGCTTCTCCAGGTTCTTCGAGGAGTCTTCTCTTTAGTCTACCTTCGATTGAGGGCGGCACGAGGCCCCCGATATTTCCTCCCAGACGGATCACTTCTTTCACCAGGCGCGAGCTGATGAAGGAGTGCGCCTCGCCGGCCATCAGGAACACGGTTTCGATTTCGGGGCGCAGCCTGCGATTCATCAACGCCATTTGCAATTCGTACTCGTAGTCGGAGACCGCGCGAATGCCGCGCAGGATCACGCTGGCGCCGCTCTCGGCGGCATAATCGACCAACAGGCCGCCGAAGGAGCCAACCTCCACGTTGGGAAGGTCGCGCGCCACCTCGCGCAACATTTCGATGCGCTCTTCCAGACTGAAGAGCGGCCGCTTTTCATCGTTGCGGAGAATGGCGACGATCAGGCGGTCGAAGAGCGCCGATCCGCGCTGGATCAAATCCAGGTGGCCGTTGGTGATGGGATCGAAGGAGCCGGGGTAGAGGGCCACAACCGTGGCGGGTTTCGGTCTCAAGGGGGCAGTGTATCAGATTAAGGAAGCAATCCAGCGATCGGAGAACCAGATCGAAAACATTTGATCGCGGGTCGTCCGAAATTTTGCGAATCCCGGGCGCGTGCGACGTTGCCCGCGCGAGCCAAGCGACAAACTGCTCGCATCGGGAAGCACCCAGTGTGCACCAGACGGCCTACCGGGTGACGTGGAAGCTCTGATCCACCGGCGTGGCCGAGGAGTAGTCTGCGTCGCCCCGTTGCCTGGCTTGGATGGTGCAGCGGCCGGTGGTCAGAAGTGTCACGGTGGTTCCCGAAACCGTGCACACCTGCGGCGTCAGCGAATTGAATGTTACTGCCAGCCCCGAACTTGCGGTGGCGCTGACCGTGAATGGCGAATTGCCGAGCGGTTGGTTCGCCAGCGTTCCGAATGTGATGGACTGGCCCTCCGGGGTCACCAGGAAGCTCTGGGCGACAGGTGTGGCGGCGGCATAGTCGGTGTTGCCGCGTTGCTTGCCCTGGATGGTGCAAGTGCCCGCGTTGACAAGTGTCACGGCGGTTCCTGAGACCGTGCATATGTGCGACGTTTGCGAATCGAAGGTTACCGTCAGGCCGGAACTGGCGGTCGCGCCGACTATGAACGGAGCGGTGCCGAAGGTCTGGTTCGCCAGTGCTCCGAACGTAATGGTCTGGCCCTCCGGGGTCACCTGGAAGCTCTGGCCGACAGGGATGGCCGCTCCGTATCTGGCATCGCCTGCCTGAGTCGCCTGGATGGTGCAGGTTCCGGCGCCGGCCAGCGTCACGATGGTTTCCGAGACCATGCACACGTGCGGGGTTCGCGAGCTGAACCTTACCGTGAGGCCGGAACTGGCGGTCGCGCTGACCATGAATGGCGACGAGCCGAACGGCTGGTTCGGAAGTGCCTCGGATGTGATGGTCTGGGTTGGCGTTCCCACAAAACCCTGGGGGCTTCCACTCGGGTCTGTGTATGTTCCTACCACCTGGCCTGCATTGTTGATCCCCGCAACCGACCACGAAGACGCCGGATAAATAATCGAAGTAAGTGTCCCACCGCTCCACACAAACCATTCGAGATTGGCATTGGAGACCAGGATTTGGTCCAGGTCGTTGATCGCATAAGCATAAGCGCCAGGGTCAATGGTGGTAAAGGTGCCACCGTTGTAGAGAAAGGCAAAGGGCCCTGAGTTATTCACGATGTAGTGGCCGGCGATTTGGCCCCGAATTATTGATCCCGTATGCGAAGGTATCAAGCGTTTCGGGAGCCGGAGCGGTAAGGGCGGTGTAGGCGCCGTCCATGTACAGGAATCCGTGGTTTCCACTGTTATCGGGATAATAGCCGACGATTTGGCCTGAATCGTTGATTCCTCTCGGTACGGTTTCGTCCATGGTGTACTGTACCGAAGGGTCATCGAGCGTGGTGAAGACCCCACCGCTGTACAGGAACCCGTGGGTTCCGGTTCCGTCGACGTAATAACCGACAATTTGGCCTGAATCATTGATGGCAGTGGGATAGGTGCCGTCCGTCGTCAAGGGTTCGTCAAAAGTGCTGAAGCTCCCTCCACCGTAAAGGAACCCACGGTAGACTCCAGGAAAGCCAGGGTCACTGTAATAGCCAACGATTTGCCCGACATTATTGATCGCTGTGGCATCGGTTTGCGGGGCGCCAGGGTAGCTAAGGGTGGTGAAGGTGAAGGTCGGAGGCACTGCAAGGGCGACCGAAACCAACCCCGCGAATAAGCCTGTCATTAAAATCGAACGCAAGGAAATCGAACGCGCGAACAGCGACATGGGTTCACCTCGGCTCAGGATCGTATGAGGTTATCACCGGGTGCCGCGCCTGTATAGTTCCAGGGCGGCAAAATGTGGGTACGGGTACGGCCGAATTTCCGGCTAAATCCGCGTTCAGGCGTTCTTGAGGGTTACCGTGAGCTGAATTCCGGACGGCTCAAGGTTCTGCACCACGATGGAAGCGCCGAAGAGAGAGAGAATGCGCTGCGACACCGGCGGTCCCAGGCCGAGATCGCCGCCGGGAGTAATCGCCTCGCCAATCGAAAACACCTGGAAGAAGTTGGCGATGGCGGATTCTGGAATCCGCCCGGCGCCGCGAATCAGCACCCGAACGCCGTGCGGCCCGGGTTGACACTGCACGCGCACCACATCGCCCGCTTTCGAAAACTTCACCGCGGTTTCCAGCAGCGCTTGCATGGCCTTCAGAAGCAAATCCCGCTTCGCGACGACGCCGCACTCGGCTCCCGGTTCCAATTCCAGTTCGACGCCGCGCGAGTGGGCAAAAACGGCCGCACCCTCGACAGCCCCGCGAAGAGTTGCCATCACATCGGCCGCTTCGGACGCGAAGCTATCGCTCGCCACCTCAATTTCCGTCAGCAGCAGCGCGTCGTCCAAAATGGTGAGCATCCTTTGCCGCGACAATTCAAACATCTCGCGTAGCTCCGCGCCGTCCGCGGAGTCGTCCAGTTGATCCAACACCAGCTCTCCGACGCCTAATAACCCATTGAGCGGCGAACGCAGCTCATGATGGATCAGCCGCAGGAAATCGCTCTTGGCCCGGTCCAGCACCTTCAACCGCGCCTGCGTCTCCGCCAGTTCGCTGGTGCGATCAGCCACCAATTCCTCCAGATGATTGGCGTGCAACTGGAGCTGCATCTGCAAATGATGGATCTTCAGGTGCGTTTCCACGCGCGCCTGCACTTCGTCCACCTGGAAGGGCTTGGTCACATAGTCCACGCCGCCGCACTGGAAAGCGCGCACTTTGTCGCTGGCATCGTTCAGCGCACTGAGGAAAATAACGGGAATCGCGGCCAGTTTCTTATCCGACTTCAGCAGTTCGCACACCGTGAAGCCGCTCATCTCCGGCATGTCGATGTCGAGGAGAACCAGATCCGGAGGATTACGCGCGGCGGCTTCGAGCGCCAGACGCCCGCGCGGGAACGACCGTACCACATGCCCCTGCTGGCTCAATAGATCTTCCAGCAGCTTGAGGTTGGACGGCTGATCGTCCACCGCCATGATGTGATTCGTGCCGTTGGTGTGCGCCATATGCCGACCTACACACGCAACCTCTGCGACTCATCGGCGTACGAACCTTGCGGGGCCCGCACCTGAATGGGATCGCGCACTCCGCGCGTCCTGGCGAAGTTTCGAACGCGTTCAATGAGCGTTACCGTGAGGGTGGTCCCCTTGGAAATCACCGTGATCCCATCTTCAGTGACCACGTCGTCTTCCAGAATCATGCCCGGCTGCAATTGCCCCGCGGACAAGCGCTTTACTTCGAAGTGAACTCGGGACGGAGAATAATCCTTCAGCGCGTCCAGCAGCGCAGTGGGATATTTCGCGGACGCGGAGCGAAGCTGATCGCAGGCAGTCTGAAACGGAATGCCCCGCAAGGTGCGGCGATCCAGCTCCTGTGCGGTCTTCAGCATGCGAGAGCCGCGTTCGGCAATGTCGTTGTTGGCCCAGTTGGACGTCTCCATTTGCTGCAGGCGGATCATTTCCGCTACGTTCTCCAGGCGCGGAATGCGCGAAAGAAGCTGGAAGCCGACATCCGGGTGGGCGCGATACATCTGCAACTCTTCGGCCGACGCTTTGTCTCCCACGTACGCATGTTCAAAAGCGTCCGAAGGCAGCGTGATGCAGCCGATGAGGCTCAGCATCGCCGCCAGCTCATACTGCCACGGATCGGGCAGGTGCAGTTGCGCGGCCATGTGAACCACCATGCTGCGCAGGGCGCCGGAGCGCTCGGTCAAAGTGGGCGAAGTAAGGTGCGCCAGATCCGAAAGCGCTTTCACCGATCCGTTGAGCGTTCTCTCCAGAAGCTCGCGTTCCACCTGCCGGGCGCGATGAAGCTGGAGATGCGTCTCCACGCGCGCGCGCACTTCTTCCAACTGGAAGGGCTTGGTGATGTAGTCCACGCCGCCCGCTCGAAATGCGTTCACCTTATCCTTGGTCTCATTCAGAGCGCTTAAGAACAGTACTGGAATTCCGGCCAGCTTCTGGTCGGCCTTTAGCTTCTGGCACACCTCAAAGCCGTTCATCTCCGGCATATTGATGTCCAGCAGCATCAAGTCCGGAAGATTCCGTGAGGCTGCCTCCAGCGCCAGGCGCCCGCGCGGAAACGATCGCACAGCGTGGCCCTGTTGCGTCAACAGGTCTTCCAGCAATTTCAGGTTGGCGGGCTGATCGTCCACCACCATGATGTTGCTCTGCGGCTGGGAGTCGCTCGACGGCGCGCTCCCTCCGTCCGCGGTGCGGTCCGCAAGACGACGGAGTTCTTCAATCACTGGCGAGCCTCCGTAAGCAAATTATTCAATGCGTCGTAGTCGTATTGGTCGGCGAGATCCTTGAGCGCGCGTCCGCATTCCGTATCCCGGCCCGCAACCGCGGCGATGAGATCGTCTAAACGATCTTTCTGGCCATCGCGAACGGCGCTCTGCAATTCCTCAATCAGACCCGCTGGAAGCGACGACAGCGTCACCGTTTTCGGCGCCCAACGCATTTCCGTGGGCGACTGTGGCTTCGGCCGCGGGACTACCGCAGCCTGCTCTCCCAGCGGCAAAGTAGCTTCCAGAAGACCGATCAGTTGTCTTACATCGAACGGCTTGGTCAGGTATTCGCGAGCGCCCGCCGACATCAGACGGCTAATCTGGGCGGCCGTTGCATCCGCGCTAAGCACGGTCACCGGAATTTTTTTGGTTCGCGGGTCTCGCCGCAGAATCCCCAGCACCTCTTCGCCCGACATGTCCGGCAGATGCACGTCCAGAAGAATCCAATCGGGCTGGTGCGTGTTCGCCAGTTCCAGGCCCAGGTCGCCCTGCATGGCTTCCAGCAGGTGAACGCCCGGGTAGCGCGTCAGGATTTCCTCAATAAGCCGGATATTTGCGAGATTGTCCTCGATGTATAAGACTGTTCCCCGATGAGAAGCTTCCAGGTGCAGCGGAGTGGCTGCCGGCGCTTCTTCATCGATGTGGGCCGCTACATGTTCCACCAACGGCAGCTCAATGTAGAACCTGCTGCCGGCTCCCACGGTGCTTTCGACGCCGATAGTCCCGTTCATGGCTTCGATCATGCGCTTCGATAACGCGAGCCCCAATCCGGTTCCTCCCACGGCGTTGCGGTCCGCACCCAGACGTTCGAACGGAACGAAGATCTTACGCAGGCCTTCTTCGTCGATCCCGGGCCCGGTGTCGGCCACCTCCACCCGCAGCCGCATATTCTGGATCTCATCGCAGCGCAGCACCACCAGACCGTTGCTGCGATTAAATTTGATGGCGTTGGACAGGAAATTCAGCAGTACCTGCTTCAGGCGCTGGCGATCGGCCTGCACGTGGCGGTCGCCATAGGCGGAGAAATCGGCGCTGAGCGTGATATTTTGCAAGCTGGCGATGGGCCGCACCAGATCGAAGGCTTCTTTCACGGCCTCCCTGATGCGAACCGGCTCCAGCGACATGCTCAGGCGGCCGGCTTCGATCCGAGCCAGATCCAGCACTTCGTTGATCAATTCCAGCAGGTGATATCCACCTTTCAGAATCTGCTGAACGTTGTCGTGTTGCTGGGCGGCCAAATTCGCCAAGGAAAGCAGCTGCGCGAAACCCAGGATCGAATTGAGTGGCGTCCGCAGTTCGTGGCTCATGCGCGAAAGAAATTCGCTCTTGGCGCGGTTGGCGCGTTCGGCCTCTTCCTTGGCCTGCCGCAACATGGATTCGGCGGACTTGGCCAAGGTGACATCGCGGATCACCGCCACGCCGCCGTTGATTGTGCCGCGATCGTCCTTCAGCGGCCGCACGCTGACGTTGGCAAACATACCGTCCGGCCTCATCGGATTGCGCATGTACAATTCGATTCCATCCGCGGTTTCTCCGCGCATGGCCCGCGACAGCGGCAGCTCGTCGGCTGGATAAAGTGTCGTTGTTCCGGGGCGATAAATGCCGAAGAGCTCGCTCCATTGGGCGCGAGGAATTTCTTTGGCGCCGGGACCCACCATCTGCTCGGCCGCCGGATTGAGAAGCACCATCTTCCCGTGCTCGTCGGCCACCAGAACGCCGTCGCCCATGTTGTCCAGAACCGACCGAAGTATTTTGGTCTGCCGGCGGTAAGCTGCCTCCGAACGCGCCAGCGCCTCCTGCTGCTCGGCTACAATTTCCGCCGCCTTCTTCCGCTGGCTCACTTCTTGGGCGTAGTTGGCGGCCTTCAGCACCGTTACCTTCAGATTGCCTGGCTCCCAAGGCTTGGGAACATAGGAATGGATCTGGCCGTCATTAACGGCGCGAATCAGGGCATCGATATCCACATAACCGGTGACCAGAATCCGCGTGGCGTCGCAAATCTCGCGGGCTTTTGCCAGGAACTCGCCGCCGGTCAGCTTTGGCATGCGCTGGTCGGCCAGAATCACGGCGATCTGCGCGTGCTTCAAGACCTCCACGGCTTCAGTGGCGTCGGTGCTGACCACCACTTCGAAATCGTCTTCCAGCAGATCGTGGATCGATTCCAGAATCTGTGGCTCATCGTCCACCACCAGCACTTTCGGCTTATGCGACACGAGCGTCATACCGTAGCACCCAGTGAAGCGGGGATCTTCAAGGTGAACTCCGTGCCCTGGCCCGCGTGGCTTGAAAACTCCATCGATCCCTGATGCGCCTGCATGATCCCGTAGGAGATGGCCAGGCCCAGTCCGGTGCCCTGCCCGATGGGCTTGGTGGTGAAGAAGGGATCGAATATTCTGCTGCGGATCTCTTCCGGTATGCCTTTTCCCGTATCGCGCACGCGAATTACGAAATGGCCATTCTGCTGGGCTGTGGTCACCGTAATGCGGCCAGGCCCGTTAATCGCGTCGATCGCGTTGGCGATGATGTTCATGAGCACCTGGTTCAGCTCGCCCGCCAGGCACGTGAGCGTCTCCACTTCGCCGTATTGGCGTTCCACTTCGATGCGGCCCTCCATCTTGTGGCGCAGGAACAGAAGCACGGATTCGATGCTTTCGTGGATGTTGATGGTCTTGAGCGTGCCCTCGTCCAGCCTGGAAAACGTCCGCAGCTTGGACACCAGTTCCTTTACACGCGTCGCGCCCACGTGGGCGTCGGTAATCCGCGCCTGCATCTTGGTCACCTTCGCCGCTGCTCCCTCCGGTAGATCCCCGGCCTGGGCGGCCAACTTCGCCAGACCTTCCTGCACGATGAAAATGTTGTTGATCACGAACGCTACCGGGTTATTGATCTCATGCGCGATGCCGGCTACCAGTTGGCCCAACCCGGACATTTTTTCCGAATGGATCAAGTGCGCCTGAGTCTCGCGCAGCTTCCGATTGGTTCGCCCCAGTTCGTCGGCTAATTCGGTTCGTTCCCGGACCTGCTCTTCGAGCGATGCGTTTTGCGCCTTGAGCTGACGGTGGAGCTGGCGGGTTTGCAGCAGATTCTTGACGCGAAGCTGCACCTCGGTCCGGTTGAGGGGCTTGGAAAGAAAGTCATGGGCGCCGTGGGAGAGCGCCTTCTCCTTGGCCTCGGACGTGTTGTCGCCGGTGAGCATAAGAATCGGCAGATAATCTTCGTCGGGAATCACGGTAGCCAGTTGATCCATAGCGGCCAGACCGTCGACGTGAGGCATATGGAGATCGAGCAGGATCAAGTCGGGCTTTACCTCCCGGAATATCGAGAGAAGGTTGCGCGAGTCGCTTAGGCAGCTTACGTTGACGTAACCTGCAAATTCGAGAACTGTGGCTAGTACTTGAAGGTTGGCAGTTTGGTCGTCAACGATCAGAATGCGGGATTCCGTAAGGTTCGAGACTCTCAAGTCCTAATCCTTCCTGCCTTCACCCCCGCTTACCAATTACGGCCAATATCCCAGGCTATTCGCCTGAGACTATAGGAGTGAATCGACCTTTTTCGCTTAGCTCTTTATACCTGTAGTCCTCCAACCGAATGGACGATGGAAACATTTATGACTCGGCCCCGCATGGCGGCCATTGGCTTACTAGCTTTGGTCTGGGTTCTGGCGGGCTGCCGGCCGGCTGCACGACCCTCAGAACGCGCCGGCGCCATACGCGTTGGCCTGGACGCCAATCCGTTCGCGAATGAGAGCTACAATGCGCGCGCCATCCAGGCCCGTTTCCGGCAGGCCCGGGACGCCGGTGTCAATTTCCTTTACATCAGCCCGAAGTGGAACGAAATCGAGACCAGCCGCGAAAAATATAAACTCAACGATGTGGAATACCAGATTGGCGAGGCAGTTGAGGAGAATCTTCCCGCGATTCTGCATATCCGCGTTATTGACACCAACCAGCGGGCCATGCCGGCGGATCTGATGGGCCAGCCTTTCGACGCCGAGGAAACCGGCGCACGGCTGGACCGGTTGCTGGACGCCATTCTTCCGCGGCTGCAAAACCGGGTGAAATACTTCCTCGTTGGAAATGAAATTGACGCGTATTTCCACCAGCATTCAGGCGAGGTGCAGGCTTACGCGATGCTTGTGGCGCGAGCTTCGGCCCACATCCGGAGCCGGGTGCCGGATGCGCAGATCAGCGTCTCAACCACGTTCGGCGGTATTGAAGATGCCCGTCTTCTGCGCCCGATTCTGGATCAAACCGCGTTCTTCGCACTGACCTACTACCCGATGAGTCCCGATTTCGTCGTGCGGGATCCATCGACCGTCGAGAAGGATTTCCCACGCATCATCGCAGCTGCGGGATCGAAACAGATTTTTCTGCAGGAGGTGGGCTATCCGACGTCGCCCACCAATGGTAGTTCCGAAGAGAAGCAGGCCGAAGTTTTTTCCCGTGTGCTGGATCAAGTGTCGGGCAACCCAGGCCGCTTTATCGGAGTGAACTTTACTTTCATGTCCGACTTTTCGGATTCGCTGGTCAAGAGTTTCTCGGCATACTACCGGATGCCGGGCGCGGATCGTTTCAGCTCGTTCCTGAAGACGCTGGGAATGTTCGATGATCAGGGCCGGCCGAAAAAGGCCTGGGCGGTGTTCGCGCACAAAGTGAAATCGCTGACGTAAAATAACCGCTCGCTCACGCGCGCGGCTCTGTAACGAACGGAATCTACCGAGCCGCGCACGTAAGTAAGCGGTTTCTTCTTCAGAACGTGAACTTCACGGCCACTTGCCCCACGCGGGCCGGCATCGCCTGCGTGAGAATTCCTCCCGTGTTCCACGTCGCGTCAGTGATGGAAGTGGGATAGAGGAAATTCGGATGATTCAAAATATTGAAATACTCGGCGCGAAGCTGGAGCATGCGCTTTTCATCGAACCGGAACTTCTTGAACAGCGAAAAATCCAGATCGGCCAGCCCCGGACCGGGAATAATGTTGCGCCCGGAGTTTCCGTACTGCCCGACCGGCGGATCGGAAAACGCGGCTGGATCGAACCACTGATTGATGCTCTGTTGAAACCCCGCGGGAAAGGGATTGCCAATCACCTCTGCCCGCAGCCCGCCCGACGAGCAGCCGCACACCGCGCTGGACGTGGCGTACACCGAGAACGGCAGCCCGCTTTGCAGCGTCAAAATTCCATTCGCCTGCCATCCGCCCAGAATCGCGTCTTCGGCGCGATTCCATTGCCCGCCGATCGCCTGACCCCGGCCGAACGGGAGATTGTAGTTGAACGCGGTGACAAACTTGTTTTTCACGTTGAAGGAGGAAAGCGCGCGGTCGGCATCCCAGTCAAACGGATTCTGCACAAAGTTGGAGGAATTCGAATCGCCGCCGCCGGTCACGGGGCTCCCGCTCACGTAGTCGATAGATTTCGAGAACGTGTAGGTGGAAAGGAACTGCAGGCCGTGCGAGAACCGCTTTTCCACTTTCACCTGCAGCGAATTGTATGTGGATGAAAAGGCATTGATGTAGTAGGTGATTCCGGTGACGTTCGGCAGCGTAGCGGCGTAGATCCGCCGTTGCTGTTCGGTGGCGGGATTGCCGGGCGGCGCGGGATCGCCATCCACTTCGCCCGGCAGCCGCGTTCCCTTCGTCCCCACGTAGCCCATCTCCACCACGAAGTTGCCGGGAAGAGCGCGCTGCAAATTCAAGCTAAAAGATTGCGTGTAAGGCGTGCGGTTATTCATCCCGGCCTCGGAATAGTTTCCGGCGGGCTGATCCGGATTGAAATTCGCGAGTCGTCGGCGCAAGACCCGTCGGCAGACCCTGGCTGAGAAGATTGATGGCCTGATAGTTCGTAAAACTGAGATTCACCAGCGTGAAGGACTGGGTAAATGGCGGATTGGCGCCAATGTAGCTGACGAAATTGTTCGCGTTCACGTAGGAGATTCCATAGCCTCCGCGAATCACGGTATCCGGCGTCAGGGCATAAGCGAAACCGAAGCGCGGCGCGAAATTGAGATAATCCGTCGGGATGAAATTACGCGGCGCTCCGTTCTGCCCCGCAAGTTCGCACAACGCCGGTTACGGGATCGAGGTTCGACAGGCGGTTGTAGTCTTCATAGGCTCCGGGAAAAAGATCGTATCGCAGGCCCAGATTCAAAGTCAGGCGGCCGGTGACCTTGAAATCGTCCTGGATGTAGGCGCCGTACTCCTGTGCCCGAAGCCCGGTAGTGCCGGGGGTCAAGGTCTGCTCGATCTCCGTGGCCCGCCCGGTCAGGAAGTCGGCAAAGGCGTTGCCGGTAAAAAATGGCGTGAATATATAAGCGCCCTTCCCGAAGAAGTTGCTGGCTGTATTGTTCGCCTTCCGATGCATGTCGAATCCCAGCTTGATGGAGTGCCGGCCTCGCAGCAGCGAGAGGTTGTCGCTTTCCTCCCAATTCGTGTAGCCGGTCAAGGACGGGGTAAACGGCGATGTGCCCATCCAGCTTGGCGACGGCGAGAAATCGAACCAGGGAAGCCCGGTGGTGTAGGCGCTGACGTTCACGTTGGGAATCCCCAATTCATCCGCGAGATTTTTGTCTCCGTCCGAGGTCTGATAAAAGGACCAGTATCGTGTGACGCCGAACCGGAACTCATTCACCG
This sequence comes from Bryobacterales bacterium, assembly GCA_963784025.1. GTDB lineage: Bacteria > Acidobacteriota > Terriglobia > Bryobacterales > Bryobacteraceae > Palsa-89. The sequence continues at coordinate 645,858 of CAWAPW010000023.1, read as the reverse complement.
TGGCCGGGGTAAAGATATGAGTTTCAGCCAGCCCGGCTTGCTGCGAGCGAGTCTTCAGGAGATCCCGCCAGCAAATCCAAAACCGTACCGCAGCCGATGCAGGGACCCACCGTCCCGTTTCCAAATGCCGCCGGAATCAACTGAGTGCCCTGTGAAAACGCGTAGTGTCCGGAAAACGTATCCGCGGAAGTGAGGTAGTGGTCCAGCTTGATATCGAACTGATTGCTGTTGTTCGACGCCGACGCCGGACGTGGAGTAATTGTTCACCACCCCCTGTCCGGCGATAAACGTTCCCGCCACATTGGGAAGCGGATAAAGGTTGGTCAACTTCACCGCCGCCGGGTCGAGAGCGGATGCAGGAATGGTCTGGTTGGGAAAGACGGTGCCGAGAAATGAGTTCTCGTACAAAGCCTTTCGCCCCCAGATCCTGGCTGAAATTTCCCTCCCGCTCCAGCAGTGTCGGCACGCTCTGGATGGTAGTGGCGCCCGCAACCTGTCGCGATCCCTGATAATCCACAAAGAAGAACGTTTTGTCGCGAACGATAGGCCCGCCGAAGGTTCCGCCAAACTGATTGCGCTCGCAGTTCCTCGCGGGACGCCGAAGTTTGTCCGGCAGCGAGCGGAATGTCGTTCGCAAAGAAGTTGTTGGCGTCCAGCTTGTCGTTTCGGAGGAACTCAAACAGCGACGCATGGAATTGATTGCCGCCGGACTTCAGTTGTATGCTCACGATGCCGCCGCCGGTGCTTCCGTATTCGGCCGAGAAAGTGGCGGTCAGGATCTGAAATTCCTGAATGGCGTCGATTTCCGGGCGGATCAAGAGATTGTTATTGAAGTCGCTGTTACTTTGGCCTTCGATAACAAACAAGTTGGAGTCGCTGCGGGATCCGTTCAGGTTATAGCCGCCGTTGGATTGGCCCTGCATGCCGGTGGTAGCGCCCGCCATCAGCGGAATCAGGTCGTCGAAGTTGCGGCCATTCAGCGGAAGATCCGCAACCTGGGTGGAGTTGATGATCTGGCTCACTTCCGAGCTGTCGGTCTGCAGCATCTGCGACCTGGTGTCGCTGACAGATATGGATTCACTCACGTCTCCCAGCTTCAGCGCGAAGTCCACACGCATGGTTTGGCCGACCGTGAGAACCAGGTCCGTCTTTACAAGCTGGCGGAAACCGGTCCGCGATGCCGTGACCTGGTAACGCCCGGGCTCCAGAAACTTGAATTCGTAGATGCCCTGCTGGTTACTGGTGGCTTTCCTGCTGGCGCCCTGCTCCAGGTTGATTAACGTCAGAACGGCGTCCGGGCACCAGGGCATCCTGAGCGTCGGTGACGGTGCCGGTGATGGTTCCCGTGGTTTCCTGCGAGAACGCCGCGCGGGCCAGCAGACTCAGGATCGCTGCCGGGATAAAAACATAATCTCGGATAGGGCATGTTGAAATCGCACAGTGCCTCCGGCCTTCCCAGTGAATCGGCCCTTTCCCGGCTTCCTTTATGGGACCGCCGCGCTGGAGGGGACCATTGGACTTGACCACGGGTACGCCCTACAGCGCGATCAGATTCCGCCGATGGATGTAAGTGCGTGCTGCCGTTAGCAGCAATGTGACTGCGATTCTTTAGGGACCAAGGAAAACAGCGCCTTTCTCCCTTGCGGCGCAACCTGCTGCCGTTTGTAACTGTGAGCGTGGCGCTGGGCCTGCAGATCGCGGCGTCATGGATTCTGCCCAAAGGCGTCGATTTTCCGTTCGTCGTCCTTTATCTGACGGCCCTTTGTCTGACGGCTTGGTTTGGCGGCTACATCCCCGGCGTGATCGCTTGTCTGCTTACGATGATCGGCCTTCCGTTTGCCTTGCAGCCGCAGCTTCCATCTATCCGACGTCGCTCCTGGGCAAGTGACGCTGGTCTTGATTCTCTCCTGGTCATCAGCCTGGTAGCGCATACCCAGCGGCGGAAGCGGGAGGTCCTGATTCACGCGGACGAGCTGGATCGGCGGGTTCAGAGCAGAACCGCGGAATTGGCGCAGGCGGTGGAGGCGTTGAAATCTGAAATCACCCAGCATAAGCGCACCGCGCAAAGACTTCAGACTCAGTTGGAGCGGCTGAATCTGCTGGACCAGATCACCCGCGCCATCGGCGAGCGCCAGGACGTTCGCAGCATCTTCCAGGTGGTGATTCGGAGCCTGGAAGACAGCCTGCCCATCGATTTTGGTTGCGTCTGCCTGTACGATGCGCATGCCGCCGAAGTGGTGGTCAATTGCGTGGGCGTGCGCAGCGAAGCGCTGGCCATGGAATTGGCCATGACGGATCAGGCCCACATCAGCATCGATCAGAACGGCCTGTCGCAGTGTGTTCGCGGCCGGCTGGTTTACGAGCAGGATGTCAGCCAGATGGATTTCCCCTTTCCGCGACGCCTGGCCCGCAGCGGGTTGCGCGCGTTGGTAGCCGCGCCGCTGTTGTTCGAAAGCCAGGTTTTCGGAATTCTGATCGCCGCCCGCCGGGAACCCGACAGCTTTAGCAGCGGCGAATGCGAGTTCCTGCGGCAGCTCAGCGAGCATGTCGCGCTGGCGTCGCACCAATCGGAAGTCTACACCGCCCTGCAGCAAGCCTACGACGATCTGCGCCAAACCCAGCAGACCGTTATGCAGCAGGAGCGGCTGCGCGCATTGGGACAGATGGCCAGCGGAATCGCGCACGACATCAATAACGCCATTTCGCCCGTCGCGCTTTACACCGAGATGCTGCTGGAGCAGGAAACCAATCTCAGCAAACGAACGCGCGAATACCTGGAGACCACGCAGCGCGCCATCGGCGACGTGGCGCATACGGTGGCGCGCATGCGCGAGTTTTACCGCCAGCAGGAGCCGGAACTGGTCCTGTCGCCCGTGGACTTGAGCGTTCTGGCGCAGCAGGTGATCGATCTGACGCGCGCGCGTTGGTACGACATGCCGCAGCAGCGCGGGATCGTGATCGAATTACGCGCGGACTTGGGGCAGAATCTGCCGCCGGTGGCGGGTATCGAAAGCGAGATTCGCGAGGCGTTGATCAATCTGGTGTTCAACGCCGTGGACGCCATGCCGGAGGGTGGGAAGCTGACCATTCGCACCAAAGCCAGCGAGAGTCCGGCGAATACGCCACAGGTGGATGTGGAAGTAACGGATAGCGGCGTGGGCATGGACGAGGAAACACGGCGCCGCTGCCTGGAGCCATTTTTTACCACCAAAGGCGAGCGCGGCACCGGCCTGGGACTCGCCATGGTTTACGGCGTCACGCGGCGGCACAATGCGGACATCGAAATGGAAAGCGCCCCGGGGCAAGGCACCACGGTCCGCCTTCGCTTCCCGGTGGCCGCTCCCAAAGCGGCTGGGATGGAGCCCTCGCCGGCCGAGGCAATGCCGCAGCGGCTGCGCATTCTGAGCGTGGATGACGATCCGCTGTTGATCAAGTCGCTACGCGACGCTCTGGAAGCCGATGGCCACGCCGTGGTAACCGCGAACGGCGGACAAGAGGGCATCGACGCTTTCCGCGCGGCCGAAGCAGCGGCGACGAGCATTTCGCGGTGGTGATCACCGATCTGGGAATGCCCTATGTCGACGGCCGCAAAGTGGCCAGCGCCATCAAGAACGACTCGCCATCCACCCCCGTGATTCTGCTCACCGGTTGGGGCCAGCGGCTGGTGGCTGAAGGCGACATCCCGCCTCACGTGGATCGCGTGCTCAACAAACCACCCAAACTAAAGGAACTTCGCGCCGCTTTAGCGGAACTTGCAGGGCCCGCCGTATCCGGGGCCGCCAAAAATACCTGATTGTCGGGGGCAGAGCTCACGCAAATTCAACCGGCGGCGCTCTCCGCCGACAGATGGCGACAGGCCGATGCCAGATCTGAATCGAACTGAAGAATGCGGCTGGCGTTAGCGATTTCAAATACACGTGCCACGGACCCACTGGCCCCCGAGAAGCGCATCCGGCCGCCGCTTTGCGCCATGCGTCCGTAGCAGAAGATCAGCATCCCCAGTCCCGAGCTGTCGATGTAGTCCACGTCGGCCAAATCGATCACCAGCTTGCGGGTACCGCTCTCGATCATGCGGTTGATAGCGTTCTCGGTGTCAGTCAGGGAATTGCCAAGATCGAGGCGGCCGGACATTTCCACTACGGTCACGTCGCCGATCTGTTGAGTCGTGGTTTCTACCATGTCTGAGGTTGACCTCCCAGGGCGTATCCCGCTTCGAAGCAATCGTTCCGTATGCCCGCGGCTAGCGGCATTTCGATATGAATAATCTTACCGTATGCGTTGTTTTCGGCACAGCGCCCGAGGGCCTGACGGTCCGGCGTCCGGCCAATGCTACAAAGGGTGCATGACCCAAACCAGCCCGGAGACTCGCGAGCCGGCTCATCTCTTCGCGCCGCTTGAAATTCGTGAGGTGCATTTCCGGAATCGCGTTGGCGTATCGCCGATGTGCGAGTATTCCAGCGTCGATGGCTTCGCGAACGACTGGCATTTCGTTCACCTGGGCAGCCGCGCCGTGGGCGGAGCCGCGATGGTGATCACCGAAGCCAGCGCCGTGCTGGCCGAAGGACGCATCAGCCTGCGGGATCTGGGCGTCTATCTCGACGATCATATCCCGATGCTGGCGCGCATCTTTCGCTTCGTCGAAGAGCGTGGCGCGGTTCCGGCCATGCAATTGGCTCATGCGGGGCGAAAGGCGAGCACCGCCGTCCCGTGGGAGGGCAACGGCGCCGTGGACAAAACCAGCGACGGCTGGGGGCCAATCTTTGCTCCGAGCGCGATCTCGTTTTCGCCGTCCTATCTCATGCCAGAGCCGCTGGACGAGCACGGAATTGCGCAAATCGTGAAGGCTTTCGCCAATGCCGCGAAGCGAGCGCGCGAGGCCGGCGCGAAGTTGATTGAGATTCACTCGGCGCACGGCTACCTGTTGCATGAGTTTCTCTCGCCATTGAGCAATCAGCGTACGGATTGCTACGGAGGCTCCTTTGAAAATCGCACGCGTATCCTACGCGAGGTGGTGCAGGCTATCCGGTTGACCTGGCCGGCGGCCCTTCCGTTGTTCGTGCGCATTTCCGCTTCGGATTGGGTGGAAGGCGGATGGACCATCGACGATTCGGTTGCCCTGGCGAAACAACTGCAGCCGCTGGGCGTGGATCTGATCGATTGTTCATCGGGCGGCGCGGTGCCCGGCGTTGCGATTCCGGCAGGACCGGGATATCAAGTTCCATTTGCGGAGCAAGTTCGCAAAGAAGCTGGGATTCGGACCGCGGCAGTGGGAATGATTACCGAGCCAGAGCAGGCCGATCAGATCATTCGCACCGGCCAGGCCGACATGGTGTTTCTCGCGCGCGAGTTTTTGCGCGATCCGTATTGGCCGCTGCGGGCCGCCGACGAGTTGAAGCAGAACGGTCCGTGGCCGAAGCAGTATTTACGGGCGAAGCGCGGGTAGAAAAACTACGATTCGATGCCCATCTGCGTCAGGCGATAACGCAGCGCGTTGCGCGTCAGCCCCAGCAGCCGCGCGGCCTGGCTCTTGTTGTTGTTGGCGCGATGCAGCGCCTCGCGAATGATGGATTGCTCGTAGGCGTCGAGCGTCATGCCATCGGGAAGAAAGCCGTCGGCGGAACCGAGACGTGGCTTCGGCGCCAGATCCAGCCGGATATCGGCGGCTTCTAAAACATCCCCGTTTGCCAGAACCAAGCTGCGCTCGATGGCGTTCTCGAGTTCGCGCACGTTGCCAGGCCAGTGATATTCCATCAGGCGCTCGATGGCGCCATCCGAAATGGATTCCACGCGGCTGCCAAGATCCTTAGCCAGCTTGCGGACAAAATGGCGAGCCAGATACGGAATGTCTTCCTTGCGCTCGCGCAGCGGCGGAATGTTCATCGGTAAAACATTTAAGCGGTAATAGAGATCCTCGCGAAACTCTCCCTGTTCCAGCGCCGCGCGCAGATCGACATTCGTTGCGGCGATCACGCGCACATCCACGTGCCGCACTTTGTTGCTGCCCAGCCGCTCGAACTCACGATCCTGCAGGACGCGCAGCAGCTTCACCTGAATGCCGGGAGGCACGTCGCCGATCTCGTCCATGAAAACAGTGCCGGTGTCGGCCTGCTCGAACTTGCCGGGCTTGCTGAGATTGGCGCCGGTGAACGCGCCCTTCTCGTAGCCGAACAGCTCGCTCTCCATCAGATTTTCCGGCAGCGCGGAGCAGTTGATTTTGACGAACGGCTTGTTCTCGCGCGGCGAGTGGTGATGAATGGCGCGCGCGATCATGTCCTTGCCGACGCCGCTTTCCCCGCACAGCAAAACCGTGGCCCGCGTGGGCGCTACGCGCTCGATGGTGGCAAAAATCTCGCGCATGGGCGCGCTCCGTCCGATGATGTTGTCGAATTCGTAGCGCTGGCTCAGCTCGGCGCGCAGCTCGCGATTTTCGTCGCGCAAGGTGCGAACTTCGATCGCTTTATTCACCACGGTCATCAGATGATCCAGCGAAAACGGCTTGGGCAGAAAGTCCACCGCGCCGGCTTTCATGGCTTCCACAGCGGTTTCGATGCTGCCAAAGGCGGTCATGACAACCACCGGCGTGCGCAGGTCCTGGCTGCGCAGCTTCTGCAGCAGATCCAAGCCGCTGATGCCGGGCAGGCGCAGATCGGTGATGATCACGTCGGCGCGATCGGCCAGCTTCAGAGCGTCTTCCGCGGTGCCGGCCTGCTCCACTTCATAGCCGGAAGTCTTCAACTGCAGTTCGATTACCCTGCGCAGCTTCTCTTCGTCCTCGACAACCAGGACCGTGGATTTCATTTGCTATTCTCCCGAATCGGAAGGAACACGTGGAACACGCTACCCGCGCCCGGTTCGCTTTCCACCGTGATTTGACCGCCGTGCTCGTCAATGATCTTCGACACGATGGCCAAGCCTAGCCCCACACCGCTCGACTTGGTGGTGAAGAACGGATTGAAGATGCTTTCCCTGTCCTTGGGAGCGATGCCGGTACCGCGATCGATCACGCTTATCTCCACTGTATCGTCAAGCAGCCGCGTCTTCACCGTCACGCTGCCTTGCGGCGGGCTGGCCTGCGCGGCATTCAGAAGCAGATTATAGAGCACGCGCTCGATGAGCTGGCGATCGAAAAAGAATGGCGCGATATCGGGCGAGTAGTTTTTGTAGATGCTCACATCCAGCGGCGGCGTATGCTTTTCCACTTGGGCGACGGCTTCGTCGATCACTTCGGCGATCTCCGTTTTTTCAAGACGCAGCTCCAGAGGGCGGGCGAAATCGAGGAAGCGCGTGACCAGCGCGTTGGTGCGATCCACTTCGGTTGAAATGAATCCGGCCAGTTCGCGCGACACGCCGCTATCGGCCTCGACGTTCTTCAGCAGCATTTCGGCTGAGCCTTTGATGGTGCTCAAGGGATTGCGGATTTCGTGCGCCAGTCCCGCGGAAAGCTGGCCCAGGGCGGCCAGGCGCTCGGTACGTCGCACCTGGGCTTCCGCCTCCTGCAAGTGCCGGTTGGCTTCGGCTAACTGTTCCGCCGCGCGCTGCGCTCTCCGCGTGGCCGCTCGATTCTCTTCCAGAAGTTCCCAGGTAAGAAAGCCCGCGATGGGAAACGTGGCCGCATTCAGAATCAGGTAGGGCCACTGATCGGGCGGGACAACTTGATTCGGCAACAGGAAATGGAGCAGCGAGAAGTACGCGCCGCACGCCAGGGCGACGGCCACCACCAGTCCCACCAATCCCAACGAAGTGGCCGCGGACATCACCGGCAGCAGCATCAGCCAGAAATAACTGCTGGAGATGCCATCGGTCCATCCCATCAGGATGTACCAGAGTGCCAGCTTGATGAGAAAGGAAACGATGCTGCCGCTTCGCGAACCCAAGAAAGGGATCTTCGGCTCGATGATCTGTAATAGCCCGAGCCCTAACAGAACAGCCGTCGCCTCCGGAGTGAGGTCCGGGCCCCAAATCGCCAGCACCGCGAATAGTGCGATCCAGACGATGTCCTGCGGCCGAACGATTTGCCAAAAGCGGCTGCGCTGCTCCACGCTGTCATCTTATCGCTGTGACTGTGACACAATAGTTGGTTCTGAGCACGCGGTTGCAATCAGTTTCATGGAAAATCCAACATCCCCCGCCATTCCTGAGTCGCTAGCTACGTCTCCAGACGCGCCCGCGGAAGATAATTCGTTTGGCGATATTCTTTCAGAATTCGAGCAGACGCACCACGGCCGGCGCAACAACGAAGCGCTGGACGGCACGGTGGTTTCCATCTCGCCCGAGTCCGTGTTTGTGGACATTGGACGCAAGGTGGATGGCGTGCTGCCGGTGCAACAGTTTCGCGACGAATCCGGCGCGCTGACCGTGCAGGTGGGCGACAGAATGCTGGTGAGCATTACGGGGCGCGATGAGGAAGGTTCCTATACGCTCTCCACCATTCAGAGTGGAGCGGCCCAAGGATTGGAGCGCGCTGGAACGGGCTTTCGCCGAGAAGCGCGCCATTGGCGGCAGAGTGACTGAAGTGGTGAAGGGCGGATTGCGCGTGGATGTCGGCTCCGAAGCGTTTCTGCCGGCTTCGCGCAGCGGGACCAAGGATGCGGCCGAGCTGGAAAAACTGGTGGGCCAGGAGATCCAATGCCGCATCATCAAGCTGGATACCGCCAGCGAAGACGTGGTGGTGGATCGCCGCGTGATTCTGGAAGAAGAAGAAGCGCGGGCGCGCGAGCAGAAATTCGGAGAGCTCAAAGAAGGCGCGGTTGTGCGCGGCACCGTTCGCAGCGTCACGGATTTCGGCGCGTTTGTCGATTTGGGCGGCGTGGACGGGCTGCTGCATGTGGGCTGACATGGCGTGGCATCGCGTGACCAAGCCGTCCGATGTGGTGACGGCGGGCGATTCCATCGAAGTGAAGGTTCTGAAAATCACGCCGGAAGGGAAACGCATATCGCTGGGATTGAAGCAGCTGGCCCCGATCCGTGGACTACTGCGGCGGAGCGCTTTCACACTGGCGATCGTGTGCAAGGCAAGGTGTCGCGGCTGGCTGATTTCGGCGCATTCGTGGAGTTGCTGCCGGGCGTGGATGGCTTGATCCACGTCTCGGAAATGTCCTGGGCGAAGAAGGTCAAGAAGCCGAGCGACCTGTTGAAGACGGGCGAAATGGTGGAGGCGGTGGTGCTGGGAGTGAACGCTGCCGATCGCCGGATTTCGCTCGGTCTCAAACAGGCGCTGGGCGATCCGTGGGAAGACGCGCTGAAAAAGTACGCGGTGGGTGCGGTGGCCGAAGGTCCGGTGACCAGCCTGACCAACTTCGGTTGTTTCATCGATCTGGGCGGCGGCATCGACGGCATGATTCACATCTCCGACATCACGCGCGAGAAACGTTTGAATCATCCACGGGAGGCTCTGTCCGCGGGACAAACGGTGCGCGCGGTGGTGCTGGAAGTGGATCGCGAGCGGCGCCGTATCAAGCTCGGCATCAAACAACTGGAACCGACCACGGCCGACGAATACATAGCCGAGCATCAGGTGGGGGAATCGGTTACCGGGCGAATCGTCGAGGCGTCGAAAGGCCGCGCCAAGATAGAACTGGGTGATGGCGTTTTCGCCGAGTGCCGGATGCGGGAGGGTGCGGAGAATGGATCGAAAGCTCCCGAACCTGCGGCGGCAAAAGCTGACCTGAGTTCGCTAACCGCAATGTTATCAGCAAAATGGAAGCAGGGACCGACGGCTGCAGCGGCGCAGCAGGAAGCACCGCGTGCGGGACAGGTCCGGACGTTTCGCATCTTGAAGCTGGATCAGCCGAATAAGAAAATCGAAGTGGAACTGGCCGGCTAACACTCCCTGACGGTCGCGGTTCAGTAAGGCCCCCCGCTCCCGTGACCTTTTTTGTTTTCCTCCGTCAATCATAGTGTTGCAGGCTACCGAAGTGCAGGCAGCCGTTAAAATGGACGAACCCGAGCTGATTCGGGCGGCTCAACAAGGCGATCAGCGCGCCTTTGAGCAATTGGTGCGTCTGCACGATCAGAACGTGCTACGGTTGGCCACGAATCTGCTTCGATCGCCCGAAGACGCCAACGATATTTACCAGGAAGCGTTCTTGCGGGTGTACAAAAACCTGCATACGTTTCGTTTCGACTGCAGCTTCCATACCTGGCTGTACAGGATTGTGAGCAACCTGTGTCTGGACGCGCTGCGCAAGCGGAAAGTGCGTCGCGAGGAAAGCTCACTGGTGGAAACCAGCGATGGCTATCTGGACCGCATGGACACGGTGGAGGAACCGCGCGCCGATAGCGATCCCGAGCGGCGCCTCGAGAGCAAGCAGGTGCGCGAGAAGATTCAGGAAGTGCTGGGCGGCTTAACTCCGCGCGAGCGGGCTGTTTTCGAGATGAGGCATTACCAAGGAATGCGGCTGAGGACCATCGGCGAGCTCATGGGCACGTCGGAAGAAGCCGCTAAAAACTGTTTGTTCCGCGCGACGCAGAAAATGCGCGCGGCTTTGGGGGATTTTGTATGACGTGCGAAGAAGCGATCAAGAATCTGCCTCTTTTCCTGTACGGAGAGCTGTCGTTCGAGGAAGAGGAGCTGGTGGAGGTTCACATCGACGAATGCGCGGCGTGCCGTCAGGCGCTGGCGCGCGAGAGGGCGATGTTTACCGCGCTGGATAGCGTGGAGTTGGTTCCGAGTCCGGCGGCGCTCGCGGAGTCGCGCGCCGAATTGCGGCGTCGCTTGGTTCTCGCGGACCAGCCGCGGCAGGCTGCAAACGTGCGTGGCTCGGGCTTCTGGGACAAAATCCGTGAAGGCTTTACGATTCACTTTCACTTTGCACCGGGCATCGCGCAGGTGGCTGGCGCCGCGGTGATGCTGGCGCTGGGATTTCTGACGGCGCGGGTGGCTCCCAGCGCCCTCGGGAACTGGGGTTCGGCCAGCGTGCTGCCTCCGGCTACCTCGCGCGTTCGATACGTGGAGCCGGTGTCGCCGGGGCGCGTGCAAATTGTTCTGGATGAAACCAGGCAGCGCGTGCTCTCGGGCAGCGTGGATGACGAGGCGATTCAGCGGCTGCTGCTCACCGCCGCGAAGGATCCGTCGGACGCCGGGCTGCGCGTGGAATCGGTGGACTTGCTCAAGAACAACTCGCAGTCGGCCGAGATTCGCAAAGCTCTGGTGTATTCGCTCGAGCACGATCCCAACGCCGGCGTGCGGTTGAAAGCGCTGGACGGATTGAAGCAATTCGCCGAGGATCCGGACACGCGGACGGCGCTGACACAGGTGCTCTTAAAAGATGACAACCCGGGAGTGCGGACGCAGGTGATCGATCTTCTGGTCCAGCGGCACACCGATGCGATGGTGGGCGTTCTGCAGGAACTGCTGGAAAAGGAAGACAACGGCTATATCCGGATGCGGTGCCAGAAGGTGTTGCAGGAGATGAACGCGTCGCCAGAGATGTATTAAGCATGAAAGAGCTGTTGTCAATATTGTTCCTCGGTGCTGCTCTCGCGTCGGCCCAGAGCGAATCCCCCATAACGCGGGACGGCGCTTACTGGGTGCGCACCATTCAGGGCTCGTTGGAAGCGTCCGGCGGCGGCTTGCGTGTGGAAACAACGGGCAACGTAACTCTCCAGGGCGCGGCCGGCGGACAGGCTACCTATACGTTGAAGGTGCGGGTGCGAGCCGCGGACGCGCGCGAGGCCGAGGCCTTGTTGGGACGACTTAGCGTGAAGACCGGAACCGAGGGCGGTTGGGCCTACCTAAAGGTAACTCCGCCCCGGCTAGGCTCTTCGGGATTGGAATTGAGCGTCACGGGGCCGCGAGCATTGCGGCAAGTGCGGGCTGAAACGCTGGGCGGAAATGTACGGGCGTCCGACTGGGACGGGGATTTCGAAGCCCGCTCGGGTGGCGGGCAGATCGCTGTGGATCGCATTCGGGGCCGCAGCGAACTGCGGACCGCCGGCGGCGAGATCGATGTCGGCAACGTGAGCGGGCCGGTGCGATGTTTCTCCGGCGGCGGCGGAATTCGCGTGGACAACGCGGGAGCTTCCGTCTCGCTGGAGACTGCGGGCGGCGAGATTGTTGTGCATCAGGCCGGGGGCCCGGTGCAAGCCTCCACCGGAGGCGGAAACATTCGCATCGAGCGTGCCGCGAGCACGGTGGTGGCGCGCACGGCGGGCGGCCTGATCCAGGTGCAGCAGGCGGACGGTCCGGTGACCGCGGAAAGCTCCGGCGGCGCCATTCAAGTGAACTCCGCGAACGGCGTGCGGTGCGAATCGGCGGGCGGCGCCATCCGGTTGCGCAACGTGGCGGGAGCCGTGCACGCCTTTGCGAATTCGGGAAGCATTATGGCGGAGCTGCTTTCAGGAGGCCGCGGTTCCGGCCATGGCATGGCGGATTCGATATTGAGCACCAATGCTGGTGACATAACCGTTCTCATTCCGTCCAATCTTGCGTTGACCATCCAGGCGATGAACGAGTCGGGCGGTTCGGGACGGATCGATTCCGATTTCCCGCAGGTTCGCACGCAGCCGGGGACACTGCCGGGCGGTCCGCTGGTGGCCGAGGGGACGTTGAATGGAGGCGGTCCGCTGCTGCGCGTGAACGTGACGGGCGGCACCATCTACCTGCGACGGGCGAAATAGTTTTCAGAGGGGTGATGTGATGAAGAAGCTTTTCAGTCTAGCGGTTATTCTCGCGGCGGGCGCGCTGGCGCAGGGCCAGGATTTCTTTCAGGCGCCCAGCCCCACGCCGGTCCACGATTTGAACTTTCCATTCACCGGTGGCACGTATCTGGGGGTGAATCTCGCCGAGATCGACGCCAATCGCGCCAAGGAATTGAAGCTCAAGGAAGATTACGGAGTGGAGATCTCGCGCGTGGAGGAGAACAGCCCGGCCGAGAAAGCGGGAATCAAAAGCGGCGACGTGGTGCTCGAATACAACGGGCAGCGCGTGGAGGGCATGGAGCAGTTCGGCCGAATGGTGCGCGAGACTCCGCCCGGGCGCGAGGTGAAGCTCATGGTCAGCCGCGACGGCAAAACGCAGACGCTCACAGCGCTGCTCGGTACGCGCAAAGTGCGATTTCAGGCGAATTTCCCGTCCGATTTCGTGATGCCCGAGTTTCACATGCCGGATATCCCGCAAATCTATACGGCCACGCGCAGCGCGCTGCTGGGCGTGGAAGCTGAAACGCTGGGATCGCAGTTAGCGGTGTATTTCGGGGTGAAGGAAGGCGTGCTGGTGCGTTCGGTGCTGGATAACACCCCGGCCCAGAAGGCGGGCATCAAAGCCGGCGACGTGCATCACCAAGGTGGATGGCATGGGCGTAACAGGGCCGAGTGAATTATCGAGCGCGGTGAGAGCGGCAAACGCGAAGAAGACCTACGTGATCGAGCTGATGCGGGATCGCAAGCCGGTGACCGTGAGCGTGACCGCCGATGAACGGTCCGACAGATTGGTCCCGTATGGGCGCGCCATTCAGAACAGCATCACGAATTGATTTCGCGTCGAGCTGTAGACCAAACGGCCATAAACTTTCAACAGCAGCTCCACCTCTCTCTGCGGCAGGTTCAAAGAAGCGGCGATCTTCTCGGCTTGCTCGCCGCGCCGCGACATGCGGATCACCTGGCTGCGTTTGTTCAGGTTCAAACCGGACCTGGGCGGTATGGGCGGCACCAGAACTCCGGTGCGCTCCTCGGTATCCAGCACCCGCGCGTTTAGCTCGGCCAGTTGGGCCTTCAGATCGTCGGTGGCCGATTCCTGCGCGGCCTGGCGCCGTCTCCAGCGTAATTTCATGATGCGCATTTCGTGCTCCAGACAGAGAAAGAAGAAAAGGCAGAGCACGCTATTGATGCCGATCAACAGGAACGGCGCGAGCGGAATAAGATAGCTTCCCAGCATGCTTGAATTCAGCGGTTAATAGAGGGTTCGCAAGCGCTCCTGCCGGCTGATCACCTGCTTGATGCGGATACCATAGTTGCCCTCGACCACTACCACTTCGCCCCGCGCGATCACGCAGTTATTGACGATCACTTCCACCGGTTCGCTGAGAGCGCGATTGAGTTCCACGATGGAGCCGGTAGTCAGCTTGATCACGTCCTTCAGCATGAGTTGGGCACGTCCGAAAGAGACGATCACAGGAAGCTCGACATCCAGCAGCAGATCCATGGAGCCCCGCGGGCCCGGCTTTTGCGCGGAACTCGCCGATTGCGCGCGCTCTTCGGGAGCGGCTTTGGCTGAGGGTGGTGCGGCAGCATCGGCAAGATTCGCAAGAGAGGCGGCAAAGACGGCCAGCAACGGAAAAGCCTGCTCGCCCAGCGTGATCTGAAAGGAATACGCGCCGGCGCCGGGGAGCGCCGGCGGAGGCGCGGAGCGGCCCTGCACGCAAGAGATCTCTTTGCGCGCCCGTATAGAGACGGCGCTGGCGACCCCGGAAAGGCTTTGATTGACAATCTCGAGATAGGTACTGCGGATGTCTTCGGGTGTGGCATCGTCCACTCCCGCGCTGCGCAGTACTCGATTGCCGATTTCCTCCCATGTGCGGCCTCCAGCCGCTACCCAAATATTGGCATCCGGACCCAGGCTGAGCGGCTGCTCCCACCACAGCAACTCCGATTGGGACGGATCAATCTCGGCCGCTGCGAGCTGGTGCGGCTCAAAGGTGCTTTGAACCGGCTCGCCTGTCATGGATTCCACGGCGCGGGTGACTTGCCGGCCCCATTCTTCGGCCAGCCAGAGAGCGGCGTGACTTTCCGGTTCGCCGGCGTCCGGAGGGACGGGGCGGCCCGACTCGCGATCCTGCGGCATCGGCTAGGCGCCTCGTTCCAGAGGCCAACGTTTTTCCAGGTAAGAGCGCAACCGCAAGATGGCCTGCGACTTGAGTTGCGAGATGCGCGACTCATGCAGATTCACCACCTTGGCGATTTCGCGCAACGTCAGTTCCTCATGGTAATAAAGGCTGATGACGATGCGCTCGGTTCGCGGCATTTTCTCGATGGCTTCCGCCAGCAGACGTTGCAGCTCCGAGCGTTCCAGCAGGCGCGACGGCCAGTTCTCCTCGTCGTCGGAAATGTACTTCAGAAGATTGCGGCTGTCGTCTTCGGGAGCTGAGGTCTCGAGACTTCCCAGATTTACTCCCCGTATATCCACTAACCACTCGTGGTATTCCTCGAGGGAAAGTTTTAGCTCCTGCGCGATTTCGTCCTCGGTGGGCGCGCGGTGCAGACGCTGTTCCGCGGCGGCAATGGCGGCTTCAATCTGTTTCGAGCGCCGGCGCTGTTGACGCGGCGCCCAATCCAAGCCGCGCAAGCTGTCCAGGATCGCGCCCCGAATCTTGTATTCGGCATACGTCTTCAGCTTGACGTTGTGGCGTGGGTCGAAGCGATCGATGGCGGCGATCAGGCCGATGGTGCCGGTGGAAATTAGATCTTCCAGATTCACACTCTCGGGCAGGCGTTCGTGAATGCGCCGGGCAATGAGCCGGACTTGGGGCAAATGCTCGAGAATCAGACGTTCCCGCTCTTCGGAAGCCCGCTCTGCCGCGGCGTCGTGCGCCTGATACTTCTTAATGGCGGGAATGGCGGTCTTGGCCGCGCCCTGCGTCCTCATGCCGCCACCACGTCGAATTTCCGCTCGGCGGCGGCCGATCCCAGAATTAGGTCGAGGATGAGGTCCGGAGTCGCCGGTTCCAGATCTTCTGGAATGCGCTGGCCTTGCGAAAAGAAGGAAACCGGCGTGCCCATCCGGACGCTGCGGCTGAGGATGGGGCCGAACGTTTCTGTTTCGTCCAGACGGGTGAACAGTAGTTTGCGGGGATGAAAGATGCTGTATTGCTCGGAAACGCGCCGCAGGTCGGCGGCCCGCATAGAGGCCGAAAGAACCAGATGAGTATCGATGTCGGGATGATGCGTAGCCAGAACTTTCGCCAGGTCCTCGGACGCCTCCATCTCGGAGCGGCACAAACCTGGCGTGTCGATCAGGATGAGATCCTTCTGGCGGTATTCCTCGAGCGCTTCGGCGAGCGCGCCGGCCGTCTCCAACACCTGACAACCTATACCGAGTATGGCTGCGTAAGAACGCAGTTCCTCGGCAGCCGCGATCCGGTAGGTGTCCGTCGTGAGAACCTGTACCCGCTTGCGCGCGGCAAGGCCATACTGCACGGCGAGTTTGACTAGCGCGGACGTTTTGCCCGCGCCGGGCGGCCCCACCAATGCCACCACATGCGAAGTGGCGCCCCGGGAACCGAACTCGGCATCGACGCGTACCAGCTTGGCAAGTTCGGCGCGTAAAGCGCCTTCGGGAATGGGAGAAGCCAGCCTGCCCACGACGTCATAAGCGAGTTCGGTGTCCAACTCGGCGTCGGTCAGGGTGGTAAAAGCGCGGGAGAGCTCGGGATCGAAAGCAACGCTCGCCATGCCCGGGCCGGAGCGCGCCAGAGTCAGCGTTAGCTTTTCCATCCTCTGCTTTAATTCGGAAACGTCTTGGGATAATTTATCCACGGGCTGCGATCGGGAGACGGCCCGGGACCCGTCATTTTTGCCTCCTGGTTTTACTCCTGGTCTGCCATTTTGTGAGCCCTCCGTGCCGCTGTCATTTTCGCCGGGTCTGCCATGCGCTGGATCCTTAGGCCCGATTTCGTGGCCTTCGCTGCAAATAACGACTTCATAAGATCCCAAGTGCCGAGCCTCTACTCCCGTGCGCTTGGAATTTACCAACATCGCGTCCGGCCCCAATTCATGGCGCGCCAGACGGATGGCTTCCTCAATCGTGTTTGCGAAGAATGATTTCAGTTTCATGCTGCGTGGCTCTCTCGGATTTCCCCTGAGTCGCGGTCCTTTTGCTAAGCCACCAATCCAAGAGAGACCACTCTATTCCCTGGTGGTATTTCGTTGTGGGATAGCACCGACAAATTTGGCGTTATACTCTCCATAATTTGACGCACGAAGAAACGCGCCGCAGACCCAGTGACAATCACGCTGGGGGCATCTTGCGGATTACAGCACTTCTTTAGCCGTTCCTGGATCTCACGCACGCGCTGCGGCGAAAGATTCACGTGACTGGAATTCTCTGTATGCTCGACCGCGGACTCGATGGATTGCTCTAGAGCTGGATCGAGCATATACGCTGAGAGGTCACCTGAGGGCTCAAGCAGAGGCTTTACTACCTGCCGGCGAATGGCCTGCCGCACATACTCGGTAAGAAGCACCGTGTTCTTCGTAATCGGCGCAGCTTCACCCAACGCCTCAAGAATACTCACCGCATCGCGGATGGAAACACGCTCTCGCAACAGGTTCTGAAGAACTTTCTGCACCACCGCAAGCGAAAGCAATTTTGGCACCAAATCTTCCACAACTTTCGAATTGTCTTCGTTCACTCGGTCGAGCACTTTCTTAGCCTCCTGACGCGAGAACAATTCGTGCGCGTGACGGCGGACTACTTCGCCCAAGTGCGTCCCGAGGATACTGATGGTGTCTACTACGGTGTAGCCCGCACGCCGCGCCGCTTCCACCCGATCGGGAGAGATCCAAACTGCCGGGATCCCGAACGCCGGCTCGCGGGTTGGAATGCCATCGATTTTTTCGCCCTTATCATCGGAATCCGCGGCAGAGTGGAGTGCGAGCTCGCAACCATGCGCCAATTCGTAGCGCGAGATCTCCACTCCCTTCAGCGAAAGCACGTACTCGCGCGCCTTCAGCGTCAAATTATCCGTGACACGAACCGGGGGCAGAATATATCCCAGTTCGATGGCAAGCTGGCGCCGGATGCTGGCAATTCGCTTGAGCAGCGGCGAATTCTGGCCGCCTTCGACCAGATGTACCAGGCCCAATCCCACTTCCACGGCCAGCGGCTCAATACGCAGCAAGGACTCCAGGTTCTCGCGTGCCGGCGCGGCCAGCGGCGGCTTCACTTTTTCGGCAGTGGCAGCTTTTTGCCGCAAGCGCCACGCCATGGTTCCTACGCCAGCCCCCAAAACCAGAAATGGGATCTTGGGGAGCCCGGGAAATGCAGCCATCGCGACGAGAACCCCAGCGGCCAAGAACAGAGGTTGCGGATTTCCGAACACTTGTTTCTGAAGATCCAATCCCAGATTGGTATCCGAGCTGGCTCGGGTGACAATCAAGCCTCCCGAAATGGAAATCATCAGAGCAGGAATGACAGTTACCAGTCCATCGCCAATGGTCAAGACGGTGTAGGTCTCGAGCGCCCGCTGGAGGTCGAGCCCGTGCTGCAGCACACCGATGAGAAAGCCAGCGAGAATGTTGATAACCGTGATGATGATGGACGCCACCGCGTCGCGCTGGGTGAACCGGGATGCACCGTCCATGGCGCCATAGAACTCGGCTTCGCTCGCCAGCATCCGCCGGCGCGTGCGGGCTTCGTGCTCGTCGATGAGACCGGAATTCAAGTCCGAATCGATGGACATCTGCTTTCCAGGCATGGCGTCCAGGGTGAAGCGCGCCGTAACTTCGGAAATGCGCACGGCACCGTGATTGATGACCACATACTGGATCGCAATCAGCACCAGGAAGATCACCACTCCGATGACGTAGTTCCCACCAACCACAAACGCCCCGAAGGCTTGAATCACTTCCCCGGCGGCCGCAGTGCCAGTGTTGCCATTGAGCAGAATCAAACGCGCCGATGAAATATTCAGGGAGAGCCGGAACAGCGTCATCAACAGGAGCGTGGTGGGAAACACGCTGAACTCGACCGGCTTGGTGATATAGAGAGAGACCAGCAGGACGATCACCGAGATGGTAATATTCGCGCTGATCAAAATGTCGAGCAAGAATGACGGCAATGGCGCGATCATCGCCAGCACAATGCCGAGGACCGCAATCGGTATTGCAAACTGGCGCCAGTTGGCTCCCGGACGCGGAGACGCGGGCGATCCGGCGGCGGCGATCTTGGCAACAGCGCGGGGGGCCGTCTTGGCCGGAACGCGCACCTTGGGTGTCATGGATTACTTTCCTGCGTCATCTACTTCTTCCCCGGATGCATGAGCTTATAAATGTAAGCCAGCACTTCGGCGACGGCCCGGTAGAGATGCTGGGGAATCTCCTGGCCGACGTCGGCGGATTTGTAAAGCGCCTGGGCCAGCGGCTGGTTCTCCACGATGGGCACCTGGTGATCGAGGGCGATCTGGCGGATTCGGAGAGCCAGGTAGTTCTTGCCTTTGGCCAGCACCCGAGGGGCCGTCATCCCTTCCATCTCGTATCGAATGGCCACGGCGAAATGGGTTGGGTTGACGATCACGGCGCTGGCATTGGGGATTTCCTTCATCATGTTGCGCCGCGCCAGGTCACGCTGGATTCGGCGCACCCGTTGTTTGATCTGAGGATTGCCCTCGGTTTCTTTTAGTTCGTCGCGGATCTCCAGCTTAGTCATGCGCAGCGATTTGTAGTGATGCCGATAAACGCGCAAGAAGTCCAGCATGCCGATAGCGCAGAACAACGCCGCCGCCTTCCACAGAAAATCGCGGAACGAGTTACTGATCAGAAGCAAGGCTGGCTCGAGGCCCTCGCGCGCCAGACCGGCATAGGCGGACAGATTGGCGCCGGCGATTTTGTAGACTGCCAGGGCCAGAAATGGCAGGAACAGCACCGCTTGAAGAAACGCAGCCGCGTTCTGCCGTGGAACATTTCGTAGCTTTTCGAGAGGGTTCAGGCGCTTTGGATCGGGCGCCAGATTCTGCAGCGAAAGTCCTAATCGCGTGCTCCCAAGTTGGGCCGCGAGTGCCGCCGCCGTTAGACCGCTCCCCATCCAGAATAAAGGCATAAATACGTACCCGAGCACCTCACGATAGATCCTCACAACAGCGCGAGGGGTCACAGCAAGATGAAAGGCCGCAGCGAGAAAGTAGCGCACCATCTCTCGCGTGCGCTCGAAGAAAGCGCCGCCCCCGGCAGTGAGCAGAGCCACAAACGTCAGGAACTGCAAAGCCGCCAGCAGCTCGCGGCTAGCGGGAAACTGGCCCTCCCGCCGGCTCTTCTCGATCTTTCGCTTAGTCGGTTTTTCGCTGCGCTGGCCCTGGTCCGCCATTTAGGTCCTGCGATTCACGGGTTCAGAACCCGATCCAATACCGTGAAGGTGATCGCGCCAACGCGCTCGAAGATCGATGGGTACATCGACAGCACGCCCGCAAGAAAGGCCAAGGCCGTCAGCATCTTGATAGAAAAAGAGAGCGAAAGAAGTTGCAACTGGGCGTGCAGGCGTCCAAGCACCGCAAACGCTATATCCAATAGGACCAGCAGTGCGAGTACCGGGATCGCCAGTTGCACCCCGGTAGTGAAGATGGCCGTCCCCAAGCGTATAATCGCCTGAATGGCGTTAGCATCGAGCGAGAGGGCGCGCCCCGGCGCCGATTCCAGACTTTTCGCCAAGGCTGCAAGCACCTGGCGGTCGAACCCAAAAGCAAAGAACAGGGTACCCGCCACCAGCTGCGCCATGAGCTGGAGCGTGGTAGTGTCGGCTTGTGTTGAGGGATCGACTGTGGACGCGTAGGAATATCCAGCCTGCAACCCTAAAACTTGGGCAGCCAGTTGCACACCTTCAAGTAGAAACGCTACGGCCAGCCCCACCGTGGCTCCGAAGACGGTTTCTGCGCCGATCGCTGCGACCAGCCGCCCAACGGCTAAGGTTGATCCGTCTCCCGCGAACGCCGGCCAAGCTGGGAACAAAGCGATGGTCACGGCCAGGGCCAGAACCACGCGGCTCGCGTCCGGAGCAGCGGAGAAACCAGGGATCGGTACCAAGACGACTACGCCGGACACCCGGGCCAACGCCAGCAAGAATCCATAGATTGTCGCGAGTTGGAAGGTGAACTCAGCGTGCATAGCGGCCAAAATCGCCGAAGAGAGCAGCGGTGTATGCAATGAGATGCGAAGTCATCCAGGGCAGCATTAGCAACACGCCCACCAGAAAGGCCGCGAGCCGAGGCACCGCGCCGAAGCTGGTGTCCTGAATAGAAGTCAAAACTTGCAGCAAACTGACCACGATACCCACCGCGAACCCAATCGCAAGCAAGGGAAGGCTTAGCCAAAATGTTTCCATGAGAGTATGCCGGAATATTTGGATCGCCAGTTCCGGAGTCATGCTGAATAGAAGCCCCGCGTCATAGGGGGCCTGGGCCCTGCATCATACCGAATAAAAACTCCTCATGAGAGAACCAATCACCAGATTCCATCCATCCACCAGCACAAACAACAGGATCTTGAAGGGGGCGGAGAGCATAACCGGTGGCAATTGCACCATGCCAATGGAGAGAGTCACCGAAGCGACCACCAAATCGATGACCAAGAACGGCAAAAAGAGAATGGCGCCAATCTGGAAGCCCGTTTTCAGCTCGGAAAGCACGTAGGCCGGCATCAGCACTCCCAGCTCCAGCCCCGAGCGATCATGCGGCGGTGGGGTATGAGAGATGTCCAGAAAGAGGCGCACGTCCTTTTCCCGGACATAGCGAAGCAAGAAAGTTTTCAGTGGTTGCGAACCATCGTTCCAGGCCTGTTGCCAGGTTACTTGTCCGGCCTCGAGCGGCTCCCATCCTTTGTGGTACATGTCTGTCACCACGGGCTGCATGATTACTAGGGTCAGGAACAGGGCCAGACCAATCAGAACCTGGTTGGACGGCGTTCCCTGGGTGCTCAAGGCTTGCCGGAGGAAGTGCAGCACGACGGTAATGCGGAGAAACGGGGTCACCGACATGATCACGGCCGGCAGAATGGCCAGCAGGGTGAGAAGCACGATGATTTGCATCGGCGCGCTCAAAGACATGGATCCTTTGGAAGGCGCAAGAGAGACTCCCAAAAGGGAACCTGGACCCTGGGCCGCCAGCGTGTCCACGAGAAGCGGCGCGACAAAGCAATACCGAATTATGCGCTTCATCTCGCGGCCATTTCCTTCCGCTGGCGGTCGTTCCCTGGCACTGCGTCGCCGAGAAAAGTGACCCCCTCCGGATGGAGGGCCAGTATCAGATCCCGATTGCCGACTCGGACCAGATGAATGGAGTGCCGCGCGGTCAGCGCTAGTTTTCCACGCAATTCCAGCCCAGCGCGGAGAGGCTTCGCTCGCCGCGTTCCTGTCCAGCCTCTTCTCCGTAGAAGCCATAGTGCCGTCCACAAAAGCGCGAAGACAAACACGATCGCGAGCGACTGTCGAGCAATTTCCATAGTTACAGACCCGCTACTCCTCCTGGCGGAAGTCGGTGATTCGAACGCCCACGGTGTCCTCGATGATCACAATCTCTCCGTAGCCTATCAGCGTCGCGCCCACCAGGATGTCGATGTTGTCCCCCGCTGAACGGGCAATGCGAATGACGCTTTCTGAGCCTAGCTCCAGAATTTGCGCGATCGTCATGACCCGGCGGCCTAGCTCCACCTGAACGTCCACTGGGACGTCGGCGAGGTCCGCGATTTGTTCGAGCGGCGTCATGGCTTGAACGTCACTTGATCAAGTTAATGGTGTCCTGGCTCAGTTCGTCGATCGCATCGATCACTTTAGAGTTGGCTTCATACCCGCGCTGGTAGACGATCAGGTTCGTGAATTCGGTGGCGACATCCACAGTGGACGATTCCACCGCGCCGCCCTCTACGGTTCCACGCCCCCCGGTTCCGGGCAGTCCGACGGCTGGGAGCGCCGAGAGCGCACTGAGCTGATAGTTGTTGTTGCCTACCGCGAGAAGGGAGTCCGGATTTCGAATGGTGGCCATGGCCAGTTGGCCGACCACGGTTTGATTTCCGTTGGAAAATTGCGCCAGAACCTCACCGTTGGTGCCTATGCCCACCGTGGTCAACTGAGCCGCCGCTGAACCGTCCTGCGAAACCGCTGATACAGAAGAGGGCTGTGCAAACTGAGTGATGTCGGGCGTCGTGCCGTTATAGAGGTTCCAATTGATCGTCATATCGGCCGCACCATCCGCCAGGCCGGTAATCGCCAATTGGGGCGAGGGATCAGTTGCGGCGGGCGTCGTCAGGACGCCGCTGGAATTGAAGTTGATGCTGCCGGTCAGCGGCGTCGAGGTCCCTCCGGCATAGTCGGCGGCCGGAATGCTGAGGGAGTAATCCCATTGGCCGGCAACCGTAGGGTCCTCATTAAACGTGGCGGTGACGACATGCGAATTGCCGAGGGAATCGTAAACGGTGACGGAGGTTGCAAAAGTTCCATCGGCGCTCCCAGGCGTCGCGGCAGCGTCCAAGTTCATGCTAAGCGACATGTTCTGGGTAACCACCGGCGGCTGCACGGTTCCTGTCGGGATGGTGATGTCGCCCGGAGGCGCGTTGGTGTTCAAGACCCCATTGACCTGCGTCCAACCCTGCACGACTTGGCCGGTCGCGGTCTCCAGGTTCCCGTTCTCGTCCGTCTGGAAGTTGCCGGCGCGGGTGTATTCAGTAGACCCGTCGGGACCTTGAACCACAAAAAAGCCGGCGCCTTGGATGGCAGCGTCAAGCGTGCCGCCGGTGGTCTGAATGGCGCCTTGGGTGAACAGTGCCTCCGTTGTCGGCGTGCCAACTCCGAATCCCACCTGGGTGTTTCCGAGACCCGCGCTGATGGACTGCGTCACCAGATCGTGGAAGGAAACCTCGCTGGCCTTGAACCCGATGGTATTGAGGTTCGCCAGGTTGTTGCCCGTCACAGAGATGGCGGTCGAAAAAGCCGAGAGCGCCGAAAGTGCGGTGGAGAATGATAGAGGCATGAGTGCTCCTTATAAGCTCGTCGTTCCTGTTGTGGACTGTTGCGTTGTTCCTGTTGCCGGCGGCTGCGTGGCTGAGGCATCGGCGGTCAAGGTGCTGTTGATGCTGTCCAGGTCCGTGCGCATCTGGATCTCTTGTTCGAGCGAGCTAAACTGCGCCAGTTGCGACACGAACTGAGTGCCGTCTTGTGGCGCCGTGGGATCTTGATTCTGCAGTTGCGCGACCAGCAACTGGAGAAAGGTCTGCTCGTTTGATAGCGATGCAAGCCCGGCATTGCTCGACTGCGATGAGGATTGAGAACCGGACGATGCCGGCGCCGGACTCGCTGGAGTGCTTAAGGTGGGTGTCATTGTTTCTCCTCCTCGGGACTCGTTGCGTTGAGCACTGAAAGTGTCTGTTCAAGTTGGGTCTTCCAGCGCCCTTGCTGCCGCTGGTTCGATTCCTGCTGCCCCTGCTGCTGGCCTTCTTGGCCGCCCCGGGAATTGGAATTGTCTGGGTGACTCTGGCTATTGGCCGAACTCGACGGTTCCCTGACAGCATCAGAGCCGTGTTGTACCGTGATCGGGGTCCAAGTCTCGGTCTTGAAACCCTTGTCCTGCAAATGTCCTACCAGCTCCC
Source organism: Bryobacterales bacterium (assembly GCA_963784025.1). Lineage (GTDB taxonomy): Bacteria > Acidobacteriota > Terriglobia > Bryobacterales > Bryobacteraceae > Palsa-89. The sequence continues at coordinate 621,579 of CAWAPW010000023.1, read as the reverse complement.
CCAAGTTCGTTTGCAACGACTGAGCCAGCCCCGGGTCCGCTGTCCGTACGGCAACCTGGACCTTCCCGGCCCGTTGTGCTACTTGAACGTCGACACTGGCCGATGCGGCTGCGAGACGGAACGAAATCTGACGGATCGGCTGTGGCTGGATGGTGCTATTGATTTCCGATTCCGCTGCATCGGTCGGGGCATGTGGCGTATCAAGAGTCGATGTCTTTGTCTGGCTCTGCGCCTGAGTTTGCATCGCTTCACCCGGTTGCACCACCCGATCCAGCCAAGTTCCAGCGGCTGCCTGGCCTAGAGAGTGATCGCTAATATGGGTTTGCGAAGCCTTCTCCGTAATCGGAATCCTTGGCGTCTTCCCATCGGATTCGGAATTTGCCGAGTCTCGATCCATCACATTACCGGAGTAGTTCGCAGCGGTTCCTTGCGTACTGGCGATGCTTCCCAATGGCGGTGCGGGTGAGCGTCGCGAAGTCGCTGATTCGGGTGCTCGGGCCTGCTCCGGGCTCGGACTCGGCGGAAGCGAAGCTTCAGCCCATACGTCCGTCTCAAGGGAGCGCGCGTCCTGGTTGTAGTCTATTGGGGAGCATCCTCCTGGAGGAGAAGGCGCGGGAGCCTTCCCAGCGACCGACATCGGATCCCCGGCAAAGCCCTGTCGTTGAGGATCGATTTCGGCCGAATTGGTGGCGGCTTCCGATGTCGGCTCCTGGTCCAGAAATGCGGGACTTGCATTGATACTCCCGTGGCGAATTTGCTCCAATGTTTCGGAAGATGGAAACCCGGCTACTCCTGAAAAAAAAGAATCGGGGCCCGTGGACCTAGGCGAAATCGATGGCACCAGCGAACAGATCGAATGCGCAAGCGGATCGTTTCCTCGCAAAGACGGTGACTGACCCAGCACCGGATCTGGCGTGGGGATTTCCGTCTTCACCGTATTGGCCGAGCCGGTGGGGGAAGCACCTTCGCTCGGTCCTGCCTGCGGGCTGGTTTGGCTGGCAACCTCGATCGGATTTCGGGGATCGGATGCCCCGGGCAGCAATATATCAGACTGTGAGTGGGCGGCCGGCGCCGGGTCAGAAGGCTGCCAGGTAAGTCGCAGCGCGAACGCAATATCTCGGGGAGGGCTGGGCGGACAGTAGTCCATGTTCGAGGCGCCAGAGGCGGTATTCATCGCCCCAATGTTCGGGAGTGCAAGCGGTTGGGTTTTAGTAAGGGCGCTCGATCCCTGAGTCTCGCCATTCGATAGAACCGGAGGCCCGTTGCCGGGAAACCCGGGCGTGATCTCGTACCCGTGAATCAGAACGGGTGTTTCAGCAACTGCTCCGGGATCTATCGGTCGAAATAGTGGAGTCTGAGGCCTCGCTTCTGTTGTGTTCCCGATCCTCTCGCCTTTTTCTTTCCGATTAGCCGCCTGAGGAGGCGCCGCGGATGCGGGCTGCTTAAAAGGCCTGGTCGCGGCCCCGTAGTTTGTCTCCGTTCCACTTTGGTCGAGAAGCCCATTCAACAAAGACAAGAAGCCAACCATGTTTCGCGCCGCAGGCGCGTGGAAAGAAATCGCACCGGGATGGGTTAGAGCTAATGGATTGACGACTGGCTGCGGAAGCGCGATCCCGGCGAAGTTCACGCCTTAGCGGAGTGCATGCATCGGGCCAAATTGGTTGCTCATGGCTTCAAGGGTTTGCCCTGACGGGCACGATGCGAATTTGGCACAATTCCCATTTTGACAAATTCCTGTCTCTCTAAATGGCCAGCCTAACGTACTTATCGTAAAGATTTTCCTAATGATGAGGCAGATTTTCGAGCGGCCGGTCAATTGCTTTTGCTTTTGTGGCGACGAGTAACTGAATATGGACGCACTGACCGCAGCCGCAGCCAGCGGAATTCGAGCCAGGATCGAGAGCCTGGACATGATGGCCAACAATCTTGCCAATGCCTCGGCAGCCGGCTTCAAATCCGATCAGGAGTCGTACGCTCTTTATGTCTCTTCGGAAGCCGCCGATTCCCCGGAGGGAACGAATCCAGCCATCCTACCGGTAGTACAAAATCGCTGGACCGACTTCTCGCAGGGAACTTTACTCCCAACCAGTAATTCGACGGACTTGGCTCTGAACGGTAAAGGATTTTTTGTGGCTATCACACCGGACGGGCCGCTCTATACAAGAGGAGGCAGCTTTCGCTTCGCGCGGACAGGCCAGCTTCAGACCGGAGACGGCTACGACCTCCAGGGAATCGATGGGAAGCCCGTACTGGTGGACAGTTCGAAGACATTCGAGGTAATGCCAAACGGAACCGTACTACAGGATGGTCAAGAAGTCTCGCGGATCGCGGTGGTCGATTTCGATGACCCCAAAGTGCTCACGAAGCGCGGCGGCAATTACTTCAAAAGCAATCCCTTTGCGACCCCAATTCCGGCCACCCAGGCGGAAATCCGGCAGGGTCAACTGGAGAAAGGCAACGCGGATTCGACCCGTGCAGCGTCAAGTATCGTGACCATCATGCGTCAGTTCGAGGCTCTGCAGAAGGCCATGACCATAGGGGCCGACATGAACCGACGCGCCGTGGAAGACGTCGCCAAGGTCAGCTCATGACGAAGCCGACCGACCGCGCCGGGCGCGACAAGTCGGAGGTCGAAGGACAGGAGGAGTTTAACAAATGATCCGAGCTCTGTACAGCGCCGCGAGTGGAATGAATGCGCAGCAAACGAACATCGACAATATAGCCAATAATCTTGCAAACTCCAGTACCAATGGATTCAAGATGAGGAGGGCGCAGTTTCAGGATTTGATTTACCAGAGCCTCGTCCAGCCGGGCGCCGCCGCCGGAGCGCAGACCATTGTTCCGAGCGGGCTGCAAATTGGGTTGGGGACCAAGACGGCCTCCAACGAAATCATATTTTCTCAAGGTAATTTTCAAGAGACGGACAATCCTTTAGACCTGACGATCCAGGGCAATGGCTTTTTTCAGGTACTGCTCCCGACCGGCCAGACAGCCTACACGCGCGACGGAGGCTTCGAACTCGATAACAACGGCAACCTGGTGACCTCTAGCGGCAATCTCGTCCAGCCGCAAATCACCATACCGTCGCAAGCCCAAACTATTACCATAGCCGCGGATGGCACGGTCACTTATACTCAGCCCGGGCAAACTGCCTCGTCGGTGGCCGGACAGATTCAACTGGCGTTGTTCCCCAATCCGGCCGGCTTGAATAGCGTCGGTCAGAACCTGTTCGAACCCACGGATGCATCCGGAAATCCAACCGTCGGCAATCCCGGGGGCCAGGAGGGCCTGGGCAGTCTCATGCAGGGCTACGTCGAGGGATCCAACGTGAGTGTGGTCGAAGAGTTCATCAATATGATCGTCAGCCAGCGCGCCTATGAAGCGAACTCCAAGGTGGTAAAGGCGGCCGACGAAATGTACCAGCAGATCAATAACGTCACCCAATGAGAACCCTAGCTCTCTTCGTTTTTGCCAGCTTGGCGCGCGCCGCTTGCGTTGCCGTGCCGTCCAGCCATATATTGGCGCGAGATCTGTCCACGGCCCTGCCATTGTTTCAAGCGGTTGATCCCGACACAGTCATCGGTTTCGCGCCGTTTCCGGGAACGGTCCGGGTGCTTTCGTCGCGCGATGTGGTCCTCGTCGCACGCCGCTTTGGGCTTGCCTTTCCTCCCGGAGAAACGGCTCCCAGTATGTGCGTGGAACGGACTGTTCACCATTTTTCCTTCGAGGAAGTGACGGCGGCCCTGCTCTCGGCGCTCGGCATCGCCGACGTGCGGCTCGAACTCCTGGAATTCAGTAATCAGGCTCTCCCTCCAGGCCGGCTGGAGTTCCAACGTTCAGGTTTGAGCAAGCCCCCGGCAAACAACCCGGAGACGCCAGTGATTTGGCGAGGGAAGCTGGCCTACGACGATGAGCGCAGTCTAGTAGTGTGGGCCAAGGTCAGAATCTCGGTGGACCGCGATATATTTCTTGCTAAGGAGAGCATTCCAAAGGGCGCGGTGATTCGTGCCAGCCAGATCGCCACCACCCGTCTCCGTCAATTTCCATCGCTCGAACTATCGCTAGGCCTGCCTTTTGTAATTGTTGGAAAAGTCGCGCGCCGCACGCTGCCAGCCGGCCAAGCAGTGATCGCGGAAGCGTTGGAAGACCTTGAAGACGTGCTCCAGGGTGAGCTGGTGCATGTCCAAGCAATCGACGGCGGAGCGAGCATTCGTTTTGATGCCATCGCGCAGTCATCCGGGCAAAAAGGCGAAATCATTACAGTTCACAACCCTTCGAGCGGAAGAAACTTTCGAGGCATGATCGAAGGCCGCGAACAGGTGGTAGTACGAGGAACACTGTGAACCACGCGGGATTCGCGGAAATGACGTTCGCAGCATTGTCGATCGCGCTGCCGCCGACGCTGTTTGCCGCGGCCAAGAAGGCTGCGCCAACCCCACCACCGACACTGGATCAACACGTTCAAGAGGTGAACGAACGCTCCCGTCAGTTGTCCAGTACCACGCCTGGTTCTCTTTACTTTCCGACCGGACGTTTGGCCGATGGTGTTCGCGACGTACGCGCCAGCCAGGTCTACGACCTGGTCACGATTGTCGTTTTGGATAATTCCTCCGCTGTCTCTACCGGCGTGACCAATACGGCTCGAAAGTCGAGCGTGGCTGCAGCGGTCACTTCGCTCGCGGGCCCCAAGAGTCCCACTGGCGCACTGGCTAATCTCGCCAACGCCTCCAACAATACGCAACTGCAGGGGCAAGGCACCACCAGTCGTGGGACAACCATCTCCACCAACGTGACTGCCGAAGTAACAGCCGTCCTGCCCAACGGCAACCTGGTGGTCAAAGGGCAGAAGGATATTTCCGTAAACGGCGAAAAGCAAGTCATCACCATTCAGGGCATCGTACGCCCGGACGACCTCAGCCCCGTGAATGAAGTAGTCTCGGACCGGGTGGCCAGAATCGAAATTCTAGTGAACGGGAAAGGCGTGGTAAACGACGCCGTCAAGCGGCCGTTCGTGCTGTATCGGTTGCTTCTGGGTCTGCTTCCGTTCTAAAGCCATGAATTCCAGTAAATTAGCCTGGTTTCTTGCCCTGATGCCGCTCGCGGCCGCCAACGAGAGAACGCGCCTCAAAGACTTGGTGTCGATTGAAGGGGTACGGGACAACCAACTAGTCGGATACGGTATCGTAGTCGGGTTGAACGGAACCGGAGACTCGCGGCAAACCGTATTCTCCGCTCAAAGTCTGACCAACCTTCTGCAGCGCATGGGGGTTGTTGTCTCTCCGACACTCATCTTGGTGCGGAACACGGCAGCTACTATTGTGACAGCCGATCTGCCGCCATTTGCACAGCCGGGGACGCGGATCGATATTTCAGTGGGGGCCGTGGGTGACAGCACGAACTTACAAGGCGGCATCCTGGTTCTGACACCGCTGAAAAGTTCAGATGGCCAAGTGTATGCCGTTGGGCAGGGCTCGGTAGTAACCGGTGGGTTCGTCGCGGGAAAGGGCGGCAATACCAAGGGACTCAATCACCCCACGGCGGGGCGCATACCCAGCGGAGCTATTGTCGAGAAACTCGCACCTTCGGTTGCGCCTCAGGGTCACATCAAGTTGCAATTGCGGCGTGCGGATTTCATTACTGCGTCCCGAATCATGATCGCGATCAACGAGAAGTTCGGAAGCGCGACAACCCATCCAGCGCATGCCGACAACTCCGCCCTGGTTTCGGTGGACACGCCGGCGGTATTCAGTTCGAGAACTGTGGAATTCCTGGGCGAACTCGAAGACGTCTTGGTAGAGGTCGACCGCCCGGCGCGCATCGTGATCGACGAACGCACCGGCACCATCGTCATGGGCAAGGAAGTCCGGATAGCCCCCGTCGCGATTCTGCACGGCGCGTTGACGGTGCAAATCCAAACCAACCTGAACGTATCACAGCCGCCCCCACTTTCAGCCGGCCAAACCACAGTAACCCCGGCGGTTACTGTCACCGCCAATGAGGCGACCGCAAAGAACATCGTGCTGCAGCAAGGCGCCAGCGTCGAGGAACTGGTCCGGGCGCTGACAGCTATCGGATCGACTGCCCGAGATATTATCGCGATATTGCAAAATCTGAAGGCTGCGGGGGCACTCGATGCCGAGGTGGAGGTACTCTAGCTCATGCCGATTCAGTTCGCGCCCGCTCTTCCGGTGATGCATCCAGCGCCGGCGCCCTCTGTCGCCGCTCCCTTGCCGGGAGCCAAAGACACGCCAGAGAAAATCCAGAAGGCCGCCACTGACTTCGAAGCCCTGCTGATCGCTCAAATGCTCAAGTCGGCGCGCGAATCCGGTGGCGGCGTGACGGGCGACGCGGACGAACAGGATGAGACAAATTCAACCATGCTGGAACTAGGAGAGCAGCAACTGGCGCAAGCATTGTCCAGCAACGGCGGGCTGGGAATCGCTAACATGGTGATCGCGGGACTTACGAATCATGCGAATCGATGATCTGAATCGCACTCCTGTCACCCAGGGCACGGAGAAGACCGGGCAAACGGCTCAACAGCTCCCTGCGGAGAAAGAGGGAGTAGCCGGCTCAAACCAATCGGACCAGGCGGAAGTATCTCAGTTGGCGCAGTCACTCGCCGCAGCCGACCCAGGGCGGCTTGATCAGCTTCGACTCCAAGTGCAGTCTGGGAGTTACGAAGTTTCGCCGCCAGCGCTGGCCAATGCGCTCATCGACGCGCACATAAAAGATTAGGCCGTGCGCGCCAAAAGGAATAAGTGAACCGACCCTAACGAACGACAACCTGGCGGAGTAGTGCTCATCGATGGCGTGGCCGGAGCGGAGTCTATGGTCTAGGCCTCCGCAAAAATTAGCCGGCCATTAGGAAACTATGCTCGGTCACAGCAGGGGTGCAAGCTTTCCACGCCTCCGCGAGGGTGGACAGCAGACCCTCTGCTTCGGCCAAAGGGGCTTCAATCTGCTTCAGGTTGGCTTCTATCAACAGCCGCAGGATGTATCCATACAGACCGGCCAGGTTCCGGCTAAGATCACCGCCTGGTTCGTGGTTCAAACACTGGGAGAGCTCCGTCACAATCCCGATGGCCTTGTTAATGGAGCGAGTCCGCGCACGAATGTCTTTTTGTCGAAGGTGGCGACGCGCCGCCGCAATCGAATCAAGCGCAGCGCTATAAAGCATTTGAATCAGCTTCAAGGGGCTAGCTGCCAGAACTTCGTTGTCGAAGTAGTTTTGGTATCCGTTGTTCCGCATTCTATTTTACGTATCGTCTTCGGCCTCGATTACTTTTGGGGAACTACCCAAGTCTTGAGCCAGGCGCAAAACGTATTCGGGAGGAATTTGCGAGACTACTTGCTGGGTAGTACGGTCGACCACACGAATCACGGCCCGGTGCGTCTGGGGATCCAGAAGGAACACCAGTTGATTTTGCCCGAGAACTCCGCTCTCGTTAACCGTCTTAGCCGCCTGCAGCAACTGCCTGCGTTGGGCAGCCTCCGCCACCGATACCTGCGACGTCGGCGAAGAGGCCACCGGTGAAGAAGCGGCTGGTTGGAGAGAAGTGATATCCATCTCAAACCTTCCCAAATTCCTTGAATGTGTCTGTTAATGCTCATCGGCAAACAGACACTAAATTTGAGGAGGGCTGCTAAGAAGAGTGCAAAGCCAGCGCTAAGCCAGGTTCAAAACCTTGAGAGTGGTCCCTTTATCGGCCTCAATCTTCTTTTGCAGCAGCATGATGGCGTAGATTAGCTGCTCGGGGCGCGGGGGGCATCCCGGAACATATACATCCACGGGAATCACCTGATTCACCGGGATCAGCGCATAGTTACTGAAAACGCCGGTGGAAGTGGCGCAGGCGCCCATGGAGATCACCCACTTGGGTTCGGGCATCTGTTCATACAGGCGGCGGATCACAGGCGCCATTTTGTTCGACACCCGCCCGGCGATGATCATCAGATCGGACTGCCGGGGAGACCCGCGCATCACTTCGGCCCCGAAGCGCGAAATGTCGAATCGCGACCCGATCATCGACATCATTTCGATAGCGCAGCACGCCAGACCAAACGACATCGGCCAGATAGAATTCTTCCGGCCCCAGTTGATGGCTTTCCCGATGGTGGTGGTGATGATCCCTTCGGGAACGCTGGCGGCGTCCTCGTTATCGATGCGGGCGAACAGCTCGCTCGGAAGGCTCGGTTGAAACTTGGGCTCGCGATCCACGATCCTATTATCACATGCTGGAAGAAAAGGACGGCGCCGCCCGCGACTCCGGAACTGACCGGGCGTCTAACCCGGATCCACCCGATCCGGTCGAGATAGAACAGGCCGCCCGCGCCTGGGGCATCGAAACCGATTACTGGGACATCTGGGGCAAGCAGCATCATGCATCGCCCGAGCTGGAATCCGCGATCCTGCAGTCGCTGGGCGTCGACATGCGCTCCAACACCACGCTTCGCGATGCGATCGAGGTCCGCAACCAGCGCCGCTTGCGTTCGCCGCTGGCCCCGGCCATCATTCTGGCCGAAGGGAAGACGCCGTACGAAGTGAATGTCTCGGTTCCCGCCAACGCCGCCGATTCACCCGCCAAGCTTCGACTTCACCTGGAGGATGGCCGCGACCTTGAGGTGCAAGTGGCGTTAGGACCGCGTCTCCGTTTGCCCGACGATCTTCCGCTCGGCTATCACCAGATAACGATTGAGATGGACGGTGCAGTCTCACAGCCTTCGCGTCTCATCGTCTGCCCGCCCCGGGCCTTTGAGCCGTCCTGGCTTCAGAGCGGCCGCGCCGCCGGACTTGCCATCAGCCTGTATGGGCTGCGCTCCCAGCGGAACTGGGGCTGCGGCGACACCACCGATCTGAAAGCTCTGACGGACTGGGTGGCCGCGCGTACAGGAACCAGCTTTATCGCGCTCAACCCACTGCACGCCATCCCTAACCGGCAGCCCTACAACACCAGCCCCTACCTTCCAAACTCGATCTTCTATCGCAATCCGATCTACCTGGATATCGAAGCCATCGCCGACTTTGGTTCTTCCCCGCGCGCCGTGGCATTGTTTCAGTCGCCGGGAGTGCAGAAGGAAATCGCCGCGCTGCGCGACGCCGAGCTGGTGGAGTACGAGCGCGTGTATGCCCTGAAGCTGCGCTTCTTGAGATTGCTGTTTCAAACATTCCTCAAAGAATGGCGCGACAACACGCCGCGCGCCGCCGAGCTGAAGCGCTATATCGAAGGCGAAGGCGAGCTGCTCGATCGCTTTGCGGTGTACTCGGCGTTGGATCAAGCGATTCATACCAGGTGCCCGGATATCTGGAACTGGAAGGGCTGGCCGGAGCAATACCAGGACCCTGAATCCGCCGCCACGCGGGAGTTTGCCCGAAAACACTGGCGTAGTGTTCTGTTCTACAAGTACATCCAGTGGCAGCTCGATCTCCAACTCGCGGCCGCCCAGCAACACGCCATCGAGTGCGGCCTGAGCATCGGTCTTTATCACGATCTGGCGCTGGCTACCGATCGTTTCGGCTCGGACCTTTGGGCGCATCGCGAATTCTTCGTTTCCGGTTGCCGGGTAGGCGCGCCGCCCGACGGCTTCTCACCCAAAGGGCAGGACTGGGGCTTTCCGCCACCGAATTCGGATCGCCACGTCGAAGACGGCTACAGCCTGTTTGCCGAGTCCATCCGCAAGAACTGCCGGCACGGCGGAGCGCTGCGCATCGATCATGTGATGCGCTTCTTTCGCCTGTACTGGATTCCGGACGGCATGGAAGCCACCGAAGGCACCTACGTGCGCGACCGCTTTGAATCGCTGCTTTCGATTCTCGCGCTGGAAAGCGTGCGCAATCAGGTGATCGTCATCGGCGAGGATTTGGGCACGGTACCCGACGAGGCGCGCGAAGTGCTGCATCGATTCGGAATCTTGAGCTATCGCCTGCTTTATTTCGAACAAGACAATCACGGCCGATTCAAGCCGCCCGCAAGAGTATCCGCGCGACGCACTGGTTTCAGCCACTACGCACGATCTGCCCACACTGGCTGGATTCTGGACCGGCCGGGATATCGACGCGCGGCGCGAGGCCGGACTACTGCCGGACGAAAGCGCCTACCAGAGCATGCGCGCCGATCGCGCGCGCGAAAAGCAGAAGCTGCTGGATCTGCTCATCGGTCTGAAGCTGTTGCCGGATTGGTTTCCGCGCGATGCGTCGCAGGTTCCCGAACTGGTGGGCGAACTACACAATGCCATCGTCGGCTTTCTTGCGTCCACACCGTCCAAGCTCATGGTGCTGAATCAGGAGGACCTGCTGAAGCAGGCCGAGCAGCAAAACCTGCCGGGAAGCACCTCGGAGTATCCCAACTGGCGCAGAAAGATGAAGTGCACGGTGGAGGAACTTTGGACATCCGGCGAAATTCGCGATTTCGCGCTGATGTTTCGCTCGTGGCTGGACCGCACGGGGCGGATGAACGCGCCCGCCGCGGATCAGGCGAAATAGTCTTTCACTTTATCGAGCAGCCCCTTCTCGTGCGGCTCGTTCTCTTCCGGCAGCGTTTCGCGAAGCTGCTCGAAGAGCTTGCGCTGCTCGCGCGTCAATTTGCCCGGGACCTTCACGTCCACCTGCACGAACAAGTCGCCCCGGCCGCTGCCCTGCAAGCGCGGCACTCCCAGATTCTTCAGACGAATGCGCGATCCGGTCTGAATACCCTCGGGGACCTTCACCTGTTCCAGACCGTCGAAGGTGAGCAGATTGATCTGCGTTCCGAGCGCGGCTTGCGCCACATTGACGGGAACGATGCATAGCAGATCGTCTCCCTGGCGCTCGAAAATCGGATGCTCCTTTACCTTGATGACAACGTACAGATCGCCCGCCGGACCACCGTTAAAGCCGGATTGTCCTTCGTGCGCGAGCTTTGAGTGAGTGCCCGAATCGACGCCCGCCGGAATGGTGACTTTCAGCTTTCGTTCGGTCCGAACCTGGCGCTCACCGCGACATTGCGTACAGGGACGCCGCACAATCTGGCCGCGCCCGCCGCACTGCGAACAGCTACGCCGAATCTGCAGGAAGCTTTGCTGATAGATCACTTCGCCCCGGCCGTGGCACATGGGGCACGACACCAGGCCATCTACCTTTTCCGCGCCACTGCCCTGGCAGCGCGAGCAGACATCCATGCGCGGCACCTGAATCTCCACGCTCAGCCCGCGAATGGCGTCTTCGAGCGACATCTCCAGGTCGTACCGCAGATCCTCGCCACGTTGCGCCCGGTTGCGTCCAGCGCCCGCGCCACGCCGTCCCGCGCCGCCAAACAGGTCCCCAAACCCGAACAGATCGCCCAGAATATCGCCGAAATCGGTGAACGTGGATGGATCGAAGCCTTGCGCTCCCATGCCTTGCAGCCCTTGATGGCCATAGCGGTCATAGGCGGCGCGTTTCTGCGGATCGCTCAGGACGCTGTACGCCTCGGCGGCTTCCTTGAATCGCTCTTCGGCATCCTGATCGTTCGGATTGCGGTCCGGGTGATACTTGAGCGCCAATTTCCGGTAAGCGCCCTTCAGGCTCGCGTCATCACAGTCGCGGCTGACACTCAGGATTTCGTAGTAGTCGCGCTTGGTTGCGTTCATTTCTTCGTTACCGCTACCTTCACCATGGCCGGCCGCAACAGCCGTCCTCGAAAATTATAGCCCGGCTGATATTCGTCCAGAATCGTTTGTTCTTCCACATCGCCGGTCTCCACCATATCGACGGCATGGTGAAGGTGGGGATCGAACTTGTGCCCCTTCGTGGTAATCGTCTCTAATCCCAACTTCTTTAGCGCGTCCGCAAGATGCTGGTAAATCAGCTCCATCCCGCGCGCGTAAACCGAATCCGCAGTGTAGGTCTTCAGTGCCCGCTCGAAATCGTCCAGAATGGGCAGAATAGCACGCACGCTGTCGGAATGGGCGAACTCCAGCACGTCCGACTTCTCGCGCTCGGCCCGTTTGCGGAAATTGTCGAATTCCGCCTGGCGCCGCCTCAACAGTTCCACCAGCTCGTTCTTTTCCTGGAGCAACCGATCGCGCTCCGCCGTTACAGCTTCCAGCATCGAAACGGACGCACTGCCGTCGGCCGGCGGATCCGCCGCTCCGTTTGCGCCTGTGGCAGTCACGCTCTCACCGGCGTCGACAGTGGGTTCCTTCATATCCATACTTCCTAGTTTATAGTTTCGCCAGTCGATCAGTTTGCCGCGCGGACGGCGGCGGAACATCAAACCGGCAGGCTTCCAAAGGCCTGTCCCACGTGATACACGGCGGACATGGCTTTTCCGTAGTTCATTCGCATCGGACCCAGCACGGCAATCTTGGCCGAAAGGCCGCCCGGGAGTGAAATGGAAACTCCAATGAGCGACAGCTCCCGCATGCTGGGATGCACGTCGGCCAGCCCCACGTGAATGGCCACTTCGCCCGCGGGTTGCTCGAGGAAGCGGTCCAACAACTGCAATATTCGCTTCTTCTCCTCCAGGGTGTGGAACAGCTCGCGCAGCTTTTCGCGCGTCAGGTGCAAATCCAGGCCGACCAGGTTGCTGGCGCCTTCCAAATGAATTTCGGGCGCCGCTTCGATATCCAGCAGACCCTTGGCGTACAGTTCGTTCAGCCGTTTCAAAATCGCGTCGTAGGCCGCGCTCTGCTGCTCCAGGCGCCGCTCCAATTCCGCGTGGATCTCCGACAGCATCCAGCCGCTGAAATTGCGGTTGATGTAATTGCGAATGGATGCCAGCTCGTCGTGCGAGACATTCTCATCCACCGTGACCACGCGATTGCGGACCATGCGATCCCGCGTAACCACGATCATCAGCACGCGTTGATCCGCCAGAGCGATCAATTCAATCTGATGGAGGGTCTGGCTGGACGCCGGGATGGCGGCCGTGATGCCCACGCTGTGCGTCATTTCCGTCAGCATGTGCGACGAGCGTTCCACGCGGCCTTCCATCGTCGTTACCTGGCCCAACTCGGCGCGCACCCGCTGTAACTCGGTGACAAGCACCCGCCCGCGCGTCAGCGATTGCACGTAGCTGCGAAAAGCCTTTTCCGTGGGGATGCGGCCAGCCGAGGTGTGGGGCTGCGAAAGATAGCCGCTCTCGTAAAGATCGGCCATGACGTTGCGTATGGTGGCCGGGCTCAGGTTGTCGCCGCGTTGCTTGGCAATTGTCCGCGAGGCTACAGGTTCGCCGGTCTGGATGTAGGACTCGACGATGGAATGCAGCACGTCCTGTTCGCGATGAGTCATCTGGTGAACCGCTCAACCCAACCCTACTGATTTGATTGTAAAAGGCTTTACACTTATGGTCAAGCACTTGCTGCGGAGTGGCGTAGCGCGGCGATGCGCGGAGCGCGGCTCTTGGGGCTGTCCAGACTGAAGGACCGGGCATCGCCAAGCTGCTCTCGAACAAAATCCTCTGTGCGCGTGACTGCCTGCTGGAGCGCCTTGTTTTTCTTGACGAAGGAGACCCAAGCGATTGATTCTGTTGCCTGGTCGTACTCCCAGAGGCCAATCAGGCGGCCACGGTCCACGATGGCGTGGCTGGGCAGGTCGGTGAGGGATCGGGCAAGGAACTCGGTGTTTAAATCCTGGGGTTCCAGAGCGCTCTTGAAATCGTTTCTCAGCAGGAATAGCGAATCGATGCTGCCGAGAAGTGCGTAACGCGGCTCCTTCGGCGGTTTGAAGGCTTCGAGGGCGGCGCGATCGCCGGGCAGGAAAAAGCGCTGGTCGCCGGGCGCAATTTCGACGGGCTCCAGTTTCAGGGGTTCGATAGCAGCCTTGGCTGCCTTTACACCCAGGCCGGCGAACAACTGGAAATCCGCAGCGGAGGCCGGGCCGATCCAGGCGAAGTACCTTCGCGCGAGTTCGGTGTGAACCTGCTCCGCCGACAGTTTGAAGTTGCGCAGAGGATTGGGACGCCACAGCGCGTATTGATAGCGCTGCTGATCGAAGCGGCCGTTGGTGGGAACGCGGCGGATATCGCCGGACGCCTGCAACTCGCCGAGCGCGAGTGGGAGCGTGGTGGAGACGCCTTTCTTCTTGCCCTCCTCGCCCAGGTTCCGGACAGCATTACCGGTGGCCTCGCGCAGTTCTTCCGTGCCGAGCGGACCTTTTTCAAGCGCGGACACCACTCGCTCGCAGAGCTTGGCGATTTCCTTCTGCGTTACGCCTAGCTTGACGGCCGCTTTCATGTCGCTATCGAAACCGTGCCCGGCGGTCAGTCCAAGGGCGAAGTCGGAAGCGGGAAGAACGTAGGTGCAGCCGCGTGCGCTGGGCAGTTCATAAATTGCGAGCTTCGCAGCGTCGGCGTCGGCCTGCTCGCGAGTGATCCCGGCGCGAGAAAAGAGCGTCAGGTACGGCGAAACTCCACCCACCGATCGAGCCCAGCCAGCGCGCCCCAGAACTTCCGCCGATGATTTGCCTTCGAGCGAACCATCCAGCCCTTGGCGATGTGCGTACCAGGCGCGAAGTCTCGAAGTGTCCATGATGGTGGTCCTTACCAACGCTGTTCAGTCGCCGGGGAGCAATTCGACAAAGACCGGCTTTCGCCTTCCATCCGATCGAAAACGGATTGCACCGCGATGCGCCCCGGTCCCCACAATCGCAGCCAATAATATCGATTGCTCCAACTGGACGCACCCCAGCCGAAACCCAAGCTGAAACCCGCGCGGGGATGCTCGAAATGCAATTGCATCTGGACCGATGGATCTTTGAAGATCAGCGCCGTGGGTTTCACCAGCATCGTCTCGCCGGGCCCCAGTTCGCGGACGAAGACGTTTCCAGAGGCGTGGAGCAGCAAGAGGCCCGGCGTTTGCGGAGCCGAGAAGCGATCCATGAACATGCCCACCGGGTAGTGCGTTTCCTTCTCGTCGCCGGATTGCGTGGTGTACCAGATGTTCGTGGAAAACCAGTCGTAGGCGACGTTGCTGGTGGCCAGCATGAACAGATGCTCGCGCACGTCCACCTCTTCGCCCGGCTGCAATGGGAGCGCGATCATTTCGCCCGGCGCGTCGCGCGAGAATGCGATGTGGCCCGGGCCTTGCGCCTGCATCATGATGAGTGGCAGTCCGGCGAACATGCGCTTCCAGCCCGAAGCGAGGGACATGCTGGTGATGTTCAACTGCGGATCTTTCCACAACAGCACGTGGTGCGTGAAGTAAATGCTGTCCGAAGCCGCGAGGTTGACGTCGGCCACCGGCACGTACAAGCCTTCGATCTGGCAGAACGAGTTGCCAAACTGCAGCTTGGCCATGTCCTTGCGGCCGGGCAGTTCGCCCCAGCCGGATTCACTGCGAATTTGCGGCGCTTTCAAGGTGGCGCCACAGCGCGGACAACTCAACAGAGCGCCGGAAATTTCGGCGCCGCACCAGGGGCAGGTAGTTGGCGCCGCGGCCGACGTGATCGGCGCGTCTGGCGCGCGAGGCGGCGGCTGCACGGGTTGCGAGTATTGAACGGGAGCCGCGGGTTCCACCGGCGGTGGCGCCGGCGCTGGCGCGCGTTGGATCGCGCCGCCGCAGGCCGTACAGAAGTTGGCAGTGTCCGGGACTTGACTACCACAGTTGGTGCAAAACATGGTCGCTTATTCCGTGTGGTGATGCACGTACATGCTCTGGATGCCGATGCGCCCCGGCCCGGTCATGCGCGCCAGGCTCATGTTGGTTCCGCCGAAGAATCCGGAGCTCAGTTGCTGGAACTCCACATTCATTGTGACGGACGAATCCTTGTAGAGAAACGCGCCCGGTTCCACCATGATGCTTTCGCCCGCTTTGAGTTTGCGCTCGAAGACGTTGCCGTAACCATGCAGCAGAACCAGGCCGGGGCTATTGGTTGTGACGAAGCGATCCATGAACATGCCCTGTCCGCCGAACAAAATATTGGTGAGGCCCTTCACGCGCACAAACGAATAATCGATCTGATGCGAAGCCAGCACAAACGCGTGCTCCCGAACGTCGATCTCCATTCCGGGATGCAGCGGCAGCACCACCAGTTCGCCGGTTGCGTCGCGCGAGAAGGCGATGCGACCCGGGCCCGTCGCCACGCTGATGATGAACGGCATTCCAGCGAAGGCGCGCTTCAGCCCGCCGGGCAATTGCAGCACGCTGAGCGGAACGTTGTCGTCCTTCCACAGCATGATGTGGTGCTCGAAGAACACCGAATCGTTCGCGCCGAGATGAATTTCAGCGACGGGAACAATTTCGCCCTCCACCTGGCAGGTGCTGGAGCTGAACGAAAACTCCGTCATGTCGCGCAGGCGCGGGGCTTCGCGCCAGCCCGACTCGCTGACCAGGTTGCGAATATCCAGGGGAGCGCCGCACGCCCGGCAGGTGAGCGCGGTCTTTTCGTTCATGCCCTGGCACCATTGGCACTGGATTCGTTCGAGCGGCTCGGCCAAGTGAGTCGCATCGCTCATCGAGAACACCTCCGTGGCTTGGGTCAGCCTGCGGTTGTCATGGTAGCAAGGAATTCCTCAAGGTCGCGAAGTCCGGCGGGCGATCCGATTTCGTAGAAGCGCTCGTGAACCAGGAAGCCGGCTAAGCGGCCATTGAGACTCAAATCGTGGAACAACATCGCGAGATCGGAGTGCGTGGGCTGGTCGAAGAGTTCGCGGCGAAAGCAGGACAGTCCGTAGTCGATGTACTGCATCCCCGGCGCCGCGGCTTTGTCGTACATCACGACGCGTCCCGGCTGGTAGATCACATTGCTGCGATCCCAGCGCCCTTCGTTGCGCAGGACGGTCATCAGCGCCGGCTGGTTGCTGCTTTCAAAAGCGCGCCAGACGGGTGAAAATTCCACCGGCAAAAACGAATCGCCGTAGATAACGAGGAAGCTCTCGTCGAGGACGCCTTGCTCGCGCGCCAGGCGCAGGGCTCCGGCTGTGCCGCGCAACTGGTTACCCTCATCGACAAAGCGAAGGGAGGGAACGGGCGACGGCTGCTCCGCCCAATAGCGGCGGATCATGTCGCCTTGATGTCCGATCGAATAGATAACTTCTCTAATCCCTTGCGACGCGAGCCACTGCAGCTGGTGCCAGGCGAAGGCGCGGCCGTGGACGGGAAGTAGCGTCTTCGGGCAAGTCTCAGTGAGCGGACGCATCCGCGTTCCCAGGCCGCCCGCGAGAATGACGCATTGCATCAAACCGACTCCCTCACGGTCGCGGCTCCGTACCGAGCCGCGCGCGTCAGCAAGCGGTTTTTGAGGATTTTCGGCATGCTAATCCCGGGACAGCAGCTTCGACCCTTCGTGATCGAACTTGAAGCGGAACTCGCGCAGCCCTTCATTCACCATGGCGCGTCGCAGCGCATCGCGATCGTCCGCATAAAACAGCAGAAATCCCCCGCCGCCGGCGCCCACCAGCTTGCCGCCCACCGCACCGTTTTCGCGGCCGATTTCGTACCACCGGTTGATGCCTTCGTTGGTTGTACCGGGCGACCGTTGTTTCTTGTGCATCCAGTGCTCGTGCATCAGCTCGCCGAAGCGCCGCGTGTTGCCCTGTTCGAGCGCGAGCTTGATGCATTGCCCCAGCTGCTTGGTGAAGTGCAGGTTTTCGAGCATCGCGTTGTCGCCGAGTTCAGACCGGACTTTTTGATCGTCCAGCACGGCCGACGCATTCCGCGAGTAGCCGGTGAAGAACATCATGAGCCGATCTTCCAGATTGTAGAGCGTGCCGTCGCTAATGTTGAGCGGGGTGACATTCACCTGGCCGTCGTCAGCGAACTCGAAACAAGCCAGGCCGCCGAAAGCGGCGATGTACTGATCCTGCTTGCCCACCGGTTCCTGTAGAATTTCGATTTCGATCTTGCAGGCCTCTTCAGCCACCAGCGCCGGATCGACATACTTGCGCTGGAAAGCGTGAACCGCGCGCAGCAGCCCGACGGTGAAAGCTCCCGAAGATCCCAGGCCGGTGCCGGCGGGAACGTCCGCCATGCTGACCACCTCGATAGGCGGGCGCACGTCGTGCATGCGCAGCGCTTCACGGATCAAAGGATGCCGGATGTCGTCGAGAGCCACCGCGTGTTCGAGCGCGGAATATTTCAGGAAATATCCGCCGCTGAAGGTTTCGTTGATGCCGACGTAGATATGTTTATTAATGGCGGCTGAAATAACGAAGCCGCCGAAGCGTCGATAGTAGGAAGGCAGGTCGGTACCGCCGCCGCCAATGGAGATGCGCAGGGGTGTGCGAGTGATAATCACTGTCAGCCAATCGAATCATCGGCATACCGGCGGCTAATCTATAGAATGAAGATGCATTTCCCTCGTTCCAGCGGCATCCTGCTGCATCCCACTTCGCTCGCTTCACGGCACGGCATCGGCGATATGGGAGCGGAGGCCCGGTGTTTTGTCGATTTTTTGGCCGCCGCCGGACAGAAGCTGTGGCAGGTGCTGCCGCTTGGTCCCACTGGTTATGGCGAATCGCCCTATCAATGCTATTCGGCGTGGGCGGGCAATCCGCTGCTTATCAGCCTGGATGGTCTGGTGGAACTCGGCTGGCTGGATGCTGCCAAGCTCGACGGCGCGCCCGAATTTCCCCAGGATCGCGTGGATTTCGAGCGCGTGATCCCTTGGAAGATAGCGGTACTGGAGTCTGCCGCGCGGAAACCCGACGGTTTCGATGACTTTTGCGCGGCGAACCGGCACTGGCTGGACGACTTCGCCCTCTTCGCGGCGTTGAAGGCGCAGCATCATGGAGCCGCGTGGACGCGTTGGGAGCCTGGCGCGCGCGATCGCGATCCGCTATCGTTGGCCCGGTGGCGCGAGCAGCTGGCCCAGCCGATCGCGGCGCAGAAGTTTCTTCAGTTCGCGTTCTTTGAGCAATGGCGAGAGCTGCGCGAATATGCGCGGGCGCGCGGCGTGCGGATCATGGGCGATCTGCCGATTTATGTCGCGCACGACAGCGCCGACGTGTGGGTGAATCGGCAGTATTTTCAGTTGGACGAGCAGGGCAATCCCACGGCGGTTTCCGGTGTGCCGCCCGATTACTTCAGCGCAACCGGCCAGCTTTGGGGCAATCCGATTTATCGCTGGGACGCGCTGGCGGCGGATGGTTACCGCTGGTGGCTGGATCGATTTCGCGCCACGTTCGAAATGGTGGACATGATCCGGCTAGATCATTTTCGCGGCTTCGAGGCTTATTGGGAGGTTCCGGCGTCGGAGGCAACCGCGGTGAATGGCCGATGGGTGAAGGGTCCGGGAGCGGCGTTGTTCCGCGTGGCTCGGGAAAAATTGGGCGAGTTGCCTTTTGTGGCGGAGAACCTGGGCGTGATCACGCCGGAAGTGGAAGCAATTCGCGAAGAGTTCGGATTCCCGGGCATGGCGGTGCTGCAGTTCGCGTTCGGCACGGACCCGCAGGCGCCGACGTTTCGTCCGCACAATTTTCCGCGCGAAGTGGTGGCTTACACCGGAACCCACGACAACGATACGACGGTGGGGTGGTGGGCGAGTAAGGGCTCGGGGGACAGCACGCGATCCGAGGAGGATATCCAGCGCGAGCGCGATTTCGCGCTGCGATATCTCAACGCCGACGGCCATGAGATTCACTGGGCCTTTATTCGCACGCTGGAGGCTTCCGTGGCGGATACGGTTTTGATTCCGATGCAGGATGTTTTAGGCCTCGGGAATGAAGCGCGCATGAATCAGCCCGCGACAATGGGCGGAAACTGGCGATGGCGCTATCGGCCGGGGGCGCTGCAGCCGGAACTGGCGCAGCGCTTGCGAGAGTTGACGGGACTATACGAGAGATAACGTGGCGCACGCACTCCTGCGTGCAGCGTTCACACTCGTGTGAACGCTCTTGAGAAGTGTCGCCAAGAGTGGCGACACGGCACGCAGGAGTGCGTGCGCCACGGGAAGGCTACCTCAACGCAGCGCTGGCTAGGATGCTTAGCTTTTCCCAGGTTGGGACGCGGATCCGTTTTTCGAGCACATCAAAATTGGAGCGCTCGATCCTCGCCAGAAGGCGCCGATAGATCTCGATCAGCGCCCACAACGATCGACGGCTGCGAGGATGTACCAGCGCAATAAGAGGCCGGGATTCGTCGTAGTAAGCTTGCGCGCGCTGGGCTTCGAAGCTCATCAGCTTGACGAAGCGTTCGTCGTGTTTCGCTAAATCGGCGCCGAATTTGCGGATGTCGTCGTCGGGAATGTAGATGCGGCCGTTCTCGCGGTCTTCGCGCACGTCGCGCAGGATGTTGGTCAACTGGAACGCGATGCCGCACTTCTCAGCCAGCACCAAGGCCTCTGGGGACTCGAATCCGAAAATGTGAATGATGGTGAGGCCCACCACGCTCGCCACCTGATAGCAGTAGCGATACAGCTCATCGAAGGTTTGAAGCTGCTTGGGCTGCAAGTCCGAGCTGACGCCCTCGATCATCTGGTAGAAATATTCGCATGGGATCTGATAGCGCTCGACGGTATCGTGAAAAGCCGGCCACAACAGGTTTTCGCCGAACTGGCCTTGGAGCGCGAGATCCAGATCGCACCGCCAGCGCTCGATGGCTTCGCGCGACGCTCCCTCGCCCTCGCTGATGTCGTCGCAATAGCGCATGAAGGCGTAGATGGCGCACATGGCATCGCGCTGTTCGCGCGAGAGCAGCAGGAACGAATAATAGAAATTGCGGGCGCGCGTGCGGGCGATGCGCTGGCAGAAGGCATACGACGCCGCCAGCCTTAGATTGCGTTCCACAGGCTGCCAACCAGCAATTGAACGCGCTCGAACTTGGAGATGGCCGGACGCCGCGCCAGAACGTTGTAGTCTTGCTGCTCGATCTTTTCGAGCACCCGCATCCCGCCCCGGCTGAACAGCTCCAGATCGAACGCCAGGCGCTTGTCCACCGTTTTCACCAGCGGCAAGCCTTTCAGGAAAAGCCCGCGCGCTACGTCGATCGCATCGCGCATCACAGCCTGAAACGCCGGGTTGAATGTGCCCGCGCGCAAGTCATCCACGCTGTATCCGTGCTGGGCGAGAACGTCCAGCGGCAGGTACACGCGATCCTTTTCCAGATCCACGGTTACATCTTGCCAGAAATTGGCAAGCTGGAGCGCGGTGCAAGTGGCGTCCGACATGCAGTCGCGAAAGTCGTCGACGTAGCCGCACAGCCGCAGTACCAGGCGGCCCACGGGGTTTGCCGAGCAGCGGCAATAATCGAACAGCTCCTCCCAGTTGGCATAGCGCGTGACGCGCTGGTCCTGTTCGAACGCGCTGATCAAGTCCGCAAAAAGCTGCTGGGGCAAATCGTACTTGCGCGCCGTGCCTTCCAGCGCGACAAACACGGGATGCTGCACGGCTCCCGCGTACATCGCTTCCAACTCGCCGCGCCACCAGCCTAGCAGGCGCAAGCTCTCGGCCGGGTCGCCGATTTCGTCGCCTAAATCGTCCGACCAGCGGCAGAACGCATAGACGTTATAGAAATCCTGATGCAGCCGCTTGGGCAAAAGAAAACTGACGACGTGGAAATTCTCGTAATGATGAGTGGCCAGCCAGCGCGTGTACTGTTCGGCTTCAGCTTTGGTGTAATTGCCGCTCAGCGCCTCCGCCGAATTGACGTAGTCTTTCGGGGCGAGCAGTTGCACTACGGTATGATCGCGGTCTTCATGTGACCGTTGTGGCTCATCAGGTGCCGCATCACTTCCAGCAGATTGGTGAGCGGCTCCACGCGGTTGACGAAGTCGCGCGCGGTGATCACACCCCGGCTGACAAAATCCAGCGCCCGGCGAATATGTTCCGGCGTGTGATGAAAACTGGCTTTGCAGGTAATTTCCGAATAATGCAGCAGTTGCGTGTCCAGTTGAATTTTGCTGTCGTTGGGGCAACCACCGAAGAAGTTGACGATCCCGCCGCGGCGCAGGGACCGGGCCGCAGTCTCCCACACTTCCGGAACACCCACCGCCTCAATCGCGATGTCCGCGCCCCGGCCGCCGGTAAGTTTGCGGACGTTTTCCACCGTCTCATTCGGCTCGCCCGAAATCAGCAGCTCGTCGGCGCCCATAGAGGCCGCGCGATCCAACTGCGTCTTGCGGCGTCCCAGCGCCAGAACGCGCGCGCCGTAGGACTTCGCCAGCCGTACGAACATCAGGCCGATGGGCCCTAAGCCGATCACCGCAACAGTGTCGCCGGGACGCACGCAGGTTTCGTCCAGCCCGCGTAACACGCAAGCCAGCGGTTCCACCAGCGCGGCGTCCTGATAAGTAACGTGCGCGGGAATTTCGTGCATATTCCGTTCCACGATACGCGCTGGAATGCGGATGTACTCGGCATAAGCGCCGTTGTTAAACAACAAATCCTCGCAGAGATTCTCGTTCCCGCGCTGGCAATAAAAGCACTCCAGACACGGCGCGGAATTGGCGGCCACCACGCGCTGCCCGACATGGAAATTATGAACATCCTGGCCCACGGCAACGATATCGCCAGCCAATTCATGCCCAAACAGGGCCGGCGGCACGATCATGCGCGCGTGGTAACCTCGGCGAAACACCTTAACGTCGGTTCCGCAGGTCAGCGCCGCTTGCACCCGTACTAGTACGTCGCCATCTCCGATACTTGGCACGGCCACAGACTCAATCTGCAAGTCCTCTTTGCCATACAGCACCGCAGCTTTCATTTCTGTCTGCACTAAGACCACGGCTCCTTCACTCCGACCACGACTTCCCCTAAGACCACTTCATCCCCGACTATGACCAAGCCTGGGGCTGCACTATAATTTTCAACGATTTAGGCTCCGGATGCAACGCCAAGTCGATTCCGGCGCGGATCTCGTTCAATGGAAAACGGTGCGAAACCAAATCCTCAACCGGCAAGGCGCCGCTGAAGACCAGGTCCGCCGACTGCTTCTGTAGATCCACGGAGGCGCTATAAGATCCAAGAATATTCCGCTCGCCCACGCAGATGTCGGCGCCGGAAAGCTCGATGCGTTCCTGGTGGGAGGTCTGCGCGAACAAGAGGATCCGGCTGCCCGGCCGCGAATACTTCACCGCCTGCTCGACGATGCCGGGCGCCGACGCAGCCACGATCACCGCATCGGCCCCGCGGCCTCCGGTCATATCCAGGATGCGTTCCTGCAGGCCGGGATCGCGCGGATCCAGCGCAGCCGCGGCTCCAAAACGGACTGCCAGTTCGCGGCGATAGGGCATGGTGTCAGTGGCCACCATGGTGGCGCCGGAGCGCTTCACCAGCGTTGTGAACAGAAGCCCGATGGGCCCTTGGCCCAGGATCACGACGACGTCTTCCGCCCGCGGGTCCAGTTGGACCACGCCTTTCACGCAGGTGTTCACCGGCTCGACGAAACAGGCACGGTCAAAAGACACGCCGTCCGGAATTTTCTCCACGCCGCGCTCGACAATCCAATCCATCACGCGAACGTATTGCGAAAAACCGCCGCCCGCGGGTTCGTAGCCGGCCGTTACGCCCACCCGCTTGTAAACCGGGCACTGCGCATACAGCTTGTGGCGGCAGTAGAAGCATTCGCCGCACGGGATGTGATGAAAGACGATGACGCGATCGCCGGCGGCGAACCCGCGCACGCCAGCGCCGGTGGCCGCCACCACGCCCGCGGTCTCGTGGCCGAAAATCCGCGGGGGCGCGAGAAGATTGTATTCGATCTTCTTGAGATCGGTATGGCAGATCCCACAGCTCTCCACGCGAATGAGCAACTCGCCCGGCCCGATGGCGGGCGTCGGCACCTGCTCCACGGACACCATGCTGTCGCCGGTATAAACCGCGGCCCGCATCCTAGCAGGCACGGCGGCGGGCGCGGCGATCAACTCAGAATCGAGCGTCGGCAAGAAAATCCCCCAGCGCCTGAGCGGCGCGTTTTGTTCGCTTATTCAATTTAATCAGTTCTGGAATCATCGTTATGGGTCGACGTAGCGCTGCCGCGACAATTTTAGCTCGACTGAAATGCCCGTCGGACGTCCGCACGGCATTAAAATCCAACGGAAAACTCTCTTCGAACGTGTCGGTCACCACGCGGACCGCATAGAACGGGATGTTGTGCTGTTTGGCGCGCGCAGCCACGGCAGCAGCTTCCATTTCCACCGCGCCGGCGTTCTTCGCTAACGCGGCCTTTTCGGCGGCTGTAGATACTACGCGATCGATGGACAGAAGTTTCCCCGTTTTGAACGGCCGGGAACTGGATGGCGCCAGTGCCGCGGCCCCGTTCACTTCGGTGGCTACGAAAATCTCGCCCGCGCCAAGCGCCGGCTGCAAGCCTCCGCAGAATCCGATACTCACCAAAGCATCCATATTTTCGTTCTTGCTCACTGCATCCACCGCGTCGTCCGCCAACTTCGGGCCCGGACCATTCGCTACCATCGCCACGCGCGCGCCGTTCAAGCGCGCTACACGCGCAAAATCGAGAGGCCAACTGGGCTTTGTGATCTCGTCGGCATGGACGAGCAATCCTTCCAACTCACGGCGCTCGCTGGCCACGAATACCAGCAATTACACGTAACCGTTAGCCCGGAACCAATCCACCGCGCGCCGTAGCGCGCCATCCACGGGCCGCGGATTGAACCCCAGCTCGCGCTTCGCCTTATCGAGCGAAACGAACATTTTCTTGCGCGCCATTTTCACCGCGTCGATGGGCGCGCGCGGCTCATGTCCCGTCAGATTCGCCCAACCCGTGCTCGCCAACCCGGCCGCATAGGCAACCGCATACGGGATGCGCCAGCGCGGAGCCCTTCCACCGCTGATGGCAGCCAGACGCGTCAGGATCTGCTGCAGCGTCAGGTTCTCGCAACCCAGGATGTAACGCTCGCCGCTCGAGCCGCGCTCGCAAGCCAACAGATGACCCTCGGCCGTGTCCTCCACGTCCACCAGGTTCAAGCCGGTATCGACAAAGGCCGGCATGTCCCCCTTCAGATAATCGACGACGATCTTGCCGGTTGGTGTCGGCTTAAAATCGTGATCGCCGATGGGCGCGGTGGGATTCACGATCACCACCGGCAGCCCGGCCCGCGCGAACTCCAGAGCCACCTGCTCGGCCTGAAACTTCGACCGTTTGTAGGCGCCGCTCATCTGCTCCAAATCCACTTGGGTGTCCTCATCGCCAAGAGATTCCCCATGCATTCCAATACATCCCACCGTGCTGGTGTACACCACACGCTCCACGCCGGCGTCGCGCGCGGCCGTCAGCAGATTGCGCGTGCCTTCTACGTTCGAACGGTAAAGTTCCGAAGGATCTTTGGCCCACAGGCGATAGTCCGCCGCGACGTGATACACCACGGCGCAACCCGCCACGGCGCGCTCCAGAGACTCTGGATCGCGCAGGTCGCCCACCACCACTTCCCCATCCAGTTCCCGCACTCTGCTCGTATCCCTCACCAAGGCCCGCACTTTTTCCCCGCGTGCAAGCAATCGATTGGCTACGTGCCATCCCAGGAAACCGGTCGCCCCTGTTACCAGCGTCGGCCTCACACGATCAATATTTCCGGCACGGCGTAAAACTGCCATACTGCGTACCGCTTGCTAACGCGCGCGGCTCGGAAAGGAAAGCTGAGCCGTGACCGTAAGGGAGCGGTTGTCACAATCATAACTAGCGCCTTCCGTTCGGTACAGACTTGATCTTGAGAAAAGTATTCAGCGCCAGCAGCGGGAACGAGTCCCGGTACAGGTGATAACACAGGTAAAAGACCTGCGGAAATCCCGTTCCCGTGGCCAACTCTTCATCCCACGTTCCGTCGCTCTTCTGCGTCCGAATCAAGTATTCAATTCCATCCTGCAAGCTGCTGCTGGTGGTGTCGCCGCCCCCGAGCAGAGCCAGAACGGCCCAGGCCGTTTGCGAAGGAGTGCTGGCCGCCGCCACGAAGCTCTTCTGCTGATAGCTTTCACAACTTTCGCCCCAGCCGCCGTCGAAATTCTGAATGGAGCGCACCCATTCCAGGCCGCGCTGTACATAGGCTTCGCGATCGCTGACGCCCGCCGCGGCCAATCCGCGCAAGGCCAGGAACGTGCCATACACGTAGTCGACGCCCCAGCGTCCGTACCAGCTTCCGTCTTCTTCCTGCGTGCGGATCAGGTATTGCACGCCCTTCTCGATGGCCGGATGCGAGCGGTTGTATCCGTAGGCGCAGAGAGCTTCGAGCACCCGCCCGGTGATGTCGGGACAAGTGGGATCGAGCATCGCGTTGTGGTCGGCGAACGGAACGAAGCTGAGCGGCCGCCAATCGTTATCTACGTCGAACGCCGCCCAGCCGCCGTCTTTGGACTGCATGTCGAACAGCCATTGAATGGCGCGATGCTCGCAGGCCTGCTGGTCTTCCGAGCGCGATGCGGTGGAGCGGTTGAGCGCCAGCAAAACCATCGCAGTGTCGTCGATGTCGGGATAAAACTCGTTGGCGAATTCGAAATACCAGCCGGACGGTTCCGTCTTGGGGCGTTTGACGGACCAATCGCCCTTGCGGCGCACTTCCTTGGTCAGCAGCCAATCGGCCGAGCGGCGCAGTGCGTCATGCGGCGGCTCCGGAGCCTCGCCCAGCGCGAAGGCGGCGATGCCCGTGTCCCACACCACCGAGAAACAGGGCTGAAAGAAGAAGCGCTGTTCGCCGTTTCCAGTGTCGTCCACCATCAGATTGTCGAACTGGCGCTGCGCCTCCACGCGCTCCGTACTGTCGGGCGCATATCCCAAAAGATCCAGCGCCATGATCACGTACATCATCGGAGGATAAATCGCAGCTACGCCGTCTGTATAATGCGTGTGTTCGATCATCCACTCGCCGGCCTTGCGAATGGCGCGCTGGCGTAGGGCCTTCGATCCGTATTTTTCCCACAGCTTCAGAACTTTGTCGAGCCGTAGAAAAACATTGCGCCAGGTGAAGCTGGTCTGGGACCGGCGAAACTCCAGTTGTTGTCCATCGGCGACGAAAAGCTCTTGCAGATTGAATCCGGCCGGCACCGGACGCCGGGGATTCATAGCGTGAACAATGGAGAGCGGAATCACGATGGCGCGCGTCCAGGACGACATTTCGTAAATGAAATTGCCGAACAGCACCATCTCCGGTGGGATGGACGGCGCATGATCGCGCGGGAAAAGATCGAACAGGCTGAGATTGATCTTGACGTAACTGTTGGCCGCTTGGATGCCGCCCATCGCCAGGATGCGTTCACGCGCGCGTGTCAGGCGCAGATCGTTATAGTCCAGCCCGGCGAGCTTGAGCGCAAAGTACGCCTTTACCGTCGCGCTGAGATCGGTGGGCCCTTGCGGATAAATATTGAACCCGCCATCGGACAACTGGCGCGCCAAAATCGATTCGGCGGCTTTGTAGATGAGCGCTCGCGTGGGCGGATTCCAGACGCCATCTACCGGCGGATGCAACCACAGTTGCAGCAGGATGTAATCGGACTCGAGCGTGGTATCGGCGGTAAGCTCCGCCCACCAATAACCTTGCTCAGACTGGATGCCGGTGAGATACTCGGTGGCGCGCCGCGCGGCTTGCGAAGCCCCTTCCACCAAAGTGCCTGCGACTTGCAGCTTCGGGGTCATACGCGAGCAATGGTTGTAAGCTTAAGTGCCGATCGCTCCAAATCCGCGGGCAGATGGAACCGCACATCTTCTTCCTTGAGCTCCATCTCTTCCATATAGTCAAACCCGAACTGTGTTTCGAGCGATTGGATTAGTTCCTGCACCAGATTTTCCGGCGCCGACGCACCAGCGGTAACGGCCACGGTCTGGGTGCCGTCCAGCCAGGCCGGATTTACTTCGGTGCTATCGTCCACCAGATACGCGGGCACGCCTTCGTTCTCGCAAACTTCCACTAAGCGCCGCGAATTCGAGCTATTTTGAGAACCAACCACCAGCAAGACGTCTGTCAAAGGCACCACAGCTTTGACGCCTAACTGCCGGTTTTCCGTTGCATAGCAAATGTCCTGAGTTTTAGGACCCTTGATGGCCGGGAAGCGCTCCTTCAGCCGTTCCACAATATCTTTGGTCTCATCCAGGCTGAGCGTGGTCTGGGTGAGGAAAGAGATCCGCGACGGATCCTTCACCTGCAGCTTGTCGACGTCTTCCACCGAAGAAACCAGGACGGTAGATTGCGGCGCTTCGCCCAGAGTTCCGATCACTTCGTCGTGCCCGGCGTGGCCGATGAGCACGATGGTGTAATCCTGCCGAGCGAAGCGCACGGCTTCCAAATGTACCTTGGTGACCAGCGGGCAAGTGGCGTCGATCACTTCCAGCTTGCGCTCCTTGGCTTCCTGCCGCACGGCCGGGGAAACACCATGTGCGCTGAAGATGACGCGCGCGCCCTCTGGCACTTCGCTCAACTCTTCGACAAAGATCGCGCCCGCCTGACGCAGCTCGTCGACCACGTGGCGGTTGTGCACGATTTCTTTACGAACATATACAGGCGCGCCGTAAAGGTTGAGGACAATCTTGACCACGTCAATCGCGCGCACTACTCCGGCGCAAAAGCCCCGCGGGCGGAGAAGAATGATCTTTTTCATGGGACTACCGGACCGAACCTCACCCATGGGCCTTATTATACCAGCCATGTGACAAGTTACAGGCATGGTTACGGTTTGTTAATCGACTTCGGAACCACGACCGTGAGGGAGTGCACACTGCCGCCTGAACGCCTCTTCGTTTCAAAACGTCAGAGGATATTTGAAGCTTCTCGCACTCCTGCCTCTACTTTTCTTTACCTCCGTTGCCGCTCAGGCGCAGACTGTGATTAACTTGGTGACCGATGCGGCCAGTTACGCTCCCCGCGTTGCGCCGGGCGAACTGGCGACCATTTTCGGATCGAATCTCGCCAATTCCACCCAGGAAGCCGGATCGTTTCCGCTTCCGACCAACATGGCGGGCGCCAGCGTTTACGTGAACAATGCGGCGGTACCGCTGCTCTACGTCAGCACCACCCAGATCAACTTTCAAGTGCCCAGCAGCCTGGCTGCCGGCACCGCCACCATGTACGTTTCCCGCAGCGGCGGCCAAAGCGCGCTTTATACCTTCACGGTGGTGAGCAGCTCGCCGGGGATTTTTCAAGACACCAGCAATCATGCCATCGCTCAGAATCCCGACAATTCCACGAACTCCGCGAGCGTTCCAGTGGCTACCGGCGCGGTGTTGGTGGTGTACTTGACAGGACAAGGCGCGGTGAATAATCCAGTAGCCGATGGAATGGCCACGCCGAATTCGCCCACGGCCACTGCAACCGCGACCGCCACGGCTACCATCGGCGGGGTGAACGCAACGGTCCAGTTCGTGGGTCTGACGCCGGGCTTCACGGGCCTGGCGCAGGCGAATATCCTGGTGCCATCGTCGCTCGCCACGGCGGATTATCCACTGGTGATCACGGTGGGCGGATACGTAAGCGCGTCGGCGCAGATTTCGGTTTCAGGTTCGGGGACGGCGCCGCCCACCTTCCTTACGCTGGTTGGCCAGTTGAGCTTCGCGAACGGCAGTTCGAGTGGCGTTGCCGTCGACGGAGACACAACTTACATCTGCGGACCGGATCAAATCAACATCATCGACACCAGCAGCGTAAGCGCACCGGCTTATGTCGGCTACTTTGGCAATGACCAACTGGCCGGCAACGGGGGAAAGTGCGCCATCAATCCCAACACGTCGGAGCCGATCCTGGTGGATATCGTGGGTCCCGGCACTGCGCCCACGTTCGCGGTGTACAGCTTGAGCGATCCGGATAGCCCCGTATTATTGACCCAGCAATCCACAACTCCCTACACCTTCCTCACCGATATCAGTTTCCTGGGAACCGTTGGATATTTCAGCACCAGTTGGTACACCACCAGCGGGACGGCCATCAGCGCGCAGTA
This sequence comes from Bryobacterales bacterium, assembly GCA_963784025.1. Taxonomy (GTDB): domain Bacteria; phylum Acidobacteriota; class Terriglobia; order Bryobacterales; family Bryobacteraceae; genus Palsa-89. The sequence goes on along the minus strand of CAWAPW010000023.1, from coordinate 591,814 downwards.
CGGGAATTTCGTGGCCTACGATTTCAGTACTTTGTTTCCAGTGCTGGTTGGGGCGCTCTCGACGGGTCCCGGATCGAGCGGAACCAGTGTGATGCCGAATGCGCTGGCGTTAGTGCCCAGCACCAACAATAGCTATCCGAACACAGCATATATCGCGAGCACCACGTCCGGCGGAGCCAGCACCACTGGAAACGCTGCATTGGATGTCGTTAATATCAGCAGCCCTTCCAGCATGCAAGGCGTGGAGCAGGTGACGGTGGCCAACGCCGCGATATTTCTGGGCTTCGGCTACGATGGAGACTTGCTCTTGGCCACGGGAAATACCAGCAGCTTCACCAATCCAGGCGTGCCGAATTTCAACATCGCCGGCAATCTCACTCTTTCCACCATCAACATCACGAACGTAGAGAGCCCGGTGGGGATCGCGAATGTGACAACCGAAATTCCCACCACGGGAAACTACGTGGTACAGCCGCTGGCTTATGGCTCGGGCATTTTCGCTATCGTCGCCAATCCGCCGTACACGGATCCCGCCGGTCCGGGCAGCCTGATGATTGTCGACGCCAGCACGGCCAGTTCTCCGGTGCTCTATCCCTTCATAACGGAGTTCGGCTTGAGCGATGTCGCCGCGGTCAACGGCTATCTTCTAGTGCCGAACGTGAACGGGCTGATGATTTATTCCATTCAGACGCCTTGACGATCAACTGCAGCAGTTGCTCTTCCTTTTCGACGTGAACGCCAATCTTGAGCCAATACACTTCCACGCCCGCGTGTTTTAGAACCGCGGCCGTGCTGTCGGGCAAGTTCATCGCGTCCTTCTCGGTGGTGAGCAGCAGATTCGATCCGTGCATTTGCGCCTGCGCCGCCAGCCGCTCCACTTGCGTGCAGGTGTAATGATGATGATCGTCGAAAGCCCAGTGATATACCGGCGGAAGGCCCAGGGATCGTAGCGTGCCCCAAAAGCTGGCGGGATTCGCCAGGCCGCAGAAGGCCGCCACCGGCCCCTGGATCTCGTCATGTGGCTGGCGTGAGCCATAATCCATCCAATAACGATATTCCAGGCGCGCGCGAAAGATGGGCGCATGCGGATTGATGGATCGCAATTGGCGCACAATGCCTACATATTCCCGCTCCGGAGCGGCACGCATGATCACGAAAGCTCCCGCGCGGGAAAGCGCGCTCAGGGGTTCGCGCAAGTTTCCTAACGGGAAAACTGCGCCGCCGCCGAACGGATTCAATGCGTCGATCACGACGAGATCCAGATCGCGCCGCAGCTTGGTGTGCTGGAATCCATCATCCAAAAGGAAAATATCCGGCCGATAGCGCTCTTCGAGCAAACGGCCGGTGACAAAACGGTCGGCGCCGATGCCCGAATGCGCATAACCCGATTGAACAAAGATCTGCGCTTCATCGCCGGTGAAGCTGACGGGCGCCAGTTCGCCCGCCTCCACCAGGATGGAAGTTTCGATGGAGCGCCGGCGATACCCGCGCGTGAGAATGGCTGGATGATAACCGGCCTCACTCAGCCGCTCGGCAAGGTGATCCACCATGGGAGTTTTCCCCGCCCCGCCCATGCTGATTCCGCCGACGCTCACCACGGGCGTGGCCAGCCGCCGCGCGTGCGCCATTTTGCGGCGCTGCTCAAAGGCGCTCACCGCGGCCCAGATCCGAGCGAGCGGCCAGAGCAGGAATCGCGCCGGGGTCAACTGGTTCCAGTGCGGAACCGCCAAGTCCTGCCAGCGAAGAATTTCGGAAACGGCTTTTCGGGTGGCGCCGCGTTTGCCCGCAGCCAGCGCCGCCGCGCGAGCGCCCAGATCCTCGCGCAACGCACGATCGTCGATTAACCTTCCCACGGCCCCGGCCAGTTCTTCCGCGCCGGCGATTTCAAGAAGCGCGCGCCGCTCGCGAAATTCCGAGGCGATAGCCGCAAAGTTCTCCAAATGCGACCCCGTGACGATCGCCTTATGGCACGCCGCCGGTTCCAGAACGTTGTGCCCGCCGCGCCGCGCCAGCGTGCCTCCCATAAACACCACGTCGGCGATGGGAAACAGGCTGGCCAGTTCGCCGATGGAATCCAGCAGCACAACGCAGGGCAGCGCCAGATCGGCTGGGATGTTCTCTTGCGAACGGCGCAGGTACGGCAGGCCTGCCTCGCGCAGCTTCTGCTCGGCTTCGTCAAAACGTTCCGGCTTACGCGGCACCAGGATCAGCAACAGCCGCGGGTGGGTCTGCGCCAGCTCATGAAACGCGCTCAAAACCGCGTCGTCCTCGTCAATGTCCTCGCGATCCACGCCGGCCATGGTGCTGGCGGCGATCCAGATCGCCTCCGGATGCAACTTCTCGATCAGATTCGCGATCACTTGCGGCGGCTGGGCGGACGATGGCTCCGCGTCGTATTTCAGATTGCCGATCGCGTGCACGGCATGAGCGGGCGCGCCCAGCACCACATAGCGCGCGGCGTCTTGATCGCTTTGCGCGAGAATGCAATCGGAAAGCCGTAAAGTGTCTTCAAAGAAGAAGCGCCAGCGGCGATAACTTGGGAAAGCCCGGTCCGAAATCCGACCGTTCACTACCAGCAGGCTGCATCCGGCACGCTTGGTCTCCCGATACAGCACCGGCCAGATTTCCGTTTCCAGAACCACCACCGCCGACGGCCGGATGCGCGCCAGCACGCGCCGCACCGCGAACGCGTAGTCGATGGGAGCGTAAAAGATGCCGTCCACCAGCCCGCTCAATCGCTCCTCTGCGATCGCCCGGCCAGCCACCGTAGCGACGGAAACATACAACGCAATGCTGGGGCTGCGCTCGCGAATTTCACGCAACAATGCGGCCGCCGAAACCACTTCACCCACGGAAACCGCGTGCAACCAGATGGCGCCCGGCGCCGTCGGGTGAAAAGACATAGGCTCGCCGCCCAGGCGCTCGGAAAAGCGGCTGGCGTAGCGCGCATCGCGGGCCGAGCGGTAAACGAAATAGAATACAAGCAGCGGGAGTGCGGCGATCCGGATCGCCCAGTAAAGGATTTGAATGAGAGCGCTCTTAATTTGCCTGATACTGTTCATCGCCGTGCTGTTTATGGGCGAAATCCCGGTGGTTGCCGACAATAGCAAAGACGCGGCCAAGTTTTCGCCGGGGCCGGCCTCGTCCTATCCGGCCAAGCAGACCAACGAGCACGTGACCGTGGCGGCGGTTGCTTACGATACCGAAGCGATGGCTCACACGGCATTCGGGAAGTTGAACCCCAATCAGTACGGCGTTCTGCCCGTTCTGGTCATCATCCAGAATGACACGGACCAGGCTCTCAAGTTAGAACACCTGGACGCTGAGTATACCGGTATTGATGGCCGCCGGATTGAAGCCACACCCGCCGACGAGGTGCAAACGCTGGGTGGAGTGGAGAGGCCGAATGTCCCGGTAGAATCTCCGATACCCATTCATCACAAGCACAAGAACCCGCTGGATGTATGGGAAATAGACGGGCGTTCGTTCGCGGCCAAGCTGCTGCCGGCGCATGAATCGGTCTACGGATTTTTTTATTTTCAGACCACGCACCGGCCAGGTTCGCAATTTTACTTGGGCGGCCTCAAAGTGGCGGCCACCGGCCAGGAGATTTTTTACTTCGAGATTCCGTTGGAAAACCCAAAGTAAAACCACCCCCTCACGGTCGTGGCTCGGCAGCCTGGGGTGCCTACCGAGCCGCGCGTGTTGCTTTACCGAGCCGCGCGCGTTGCTTTACCGAGCCGCGCGCGTCAGCAAGCGGTCTATTTCTTATCGGCGGGCGCGGCGGCCGGCTCAGCGGGCAGAATCTTCGCCAGCTTGATCTTGTCGATCATGGGGAAATTCTTGGCGATATACCCGTCGCCCTGATCGATAATTTTGTCTTGCTCCGGCCGCTCTCCATAGCCGCTGTATATTTTGTCGACCACGTCCATCCCCTCCAGCACCGTGCCGATTGGCGCGAACCCCTGCGGGTCCAGCCCGGCGTTATCGCCGAAGTTGATGTAGAGCTGCGTGGATCGCGAGTTGGGCAGCGAGGTCTTGGCGAAGGTCAGCATTCCGCGCTTGTTGCTCTGCTTCACCGGATCGTCCTTGATGTTTGCCGTCTCCCAGGCTTTGTTCACCGCCGGATTCGCGGCCAGGCCGAACTGCACCATGAAGCCCGGCACTACCCGAAAGAACGCCGTGTTCGTGAAGAAGCCGTTCTTCACCAGGTTATAGAAGCGGTCCGCGCCCAGGGGCGCCCAATCGCGATGCACTTCCACCACGAAATCGCCCTTGGTGGTCATGAACTGCGCCTTGAATACTTCCGGGGCTCGGGCGTGGAGCGACGCCGGATTCAGTAAGGACGGCCGCGCCGCCGGTGTACCGGTCTTGGTGGTCCCCTTCGAGGTCGCGCTCTTCGAGGTTGCGCTCTTCGATGCGGGAGCCTGCGCGAACAGGGCAGAACTCAAAACAATGGTCATGAACAGTGATTTCATTTAGCTCGATTATACTGAAAGTTGTTTCTGCAATGGGCACTCTGCGCGCGTTTTTTGCCGGTCTGATTCTTGCAGCGCTGGGTTGCTCCATGAGCGGCGGCGCGGAGCTGAAGATCACCCTGCTGGCCACTACGGACCTGCACGGCAATCTGTTTCCCTACGACTACTACACGGCGCAGCCAGCCGCCCGCGGCCTGGCGAAAATCGCGACGCTGATCCAGGCGGCCCGCGCCGAAAATCCGAACAACCTGTTGATCGATTGCGGCGATACCATCCAGGGCACGCCGCTCGAAGCTGTATATCAGGAGAGTGTCCAGAAAGGCGCAGCGGGTCACGATCCGATGATGCTGGCCATGAATGCCATCGGGTACGACGCCATGGTAGTGGGCAATCATGAATTCAACTTCGGGCTGAAGAATATCGCGAGAGCCCGCGACGATGCCCATTTTCCCTGGATTTCGGCGAACATCGTCGCCACTCCAGATTCAACGGTGCGGCCTTTCGCAGCGTATTTCCTAAAGACCGTGGCAGGCGTGAAGATTGCCGTGATCGGCATCACCACCCCGCTGATTCCGGTTTGGGAAGCCGAGGAGCACTATCGCGGCTATCGCTTTGAATCGGGCGTGGATGCGGCGCGGCGCGCGGTGGCCGAAGTTCGCGAGCGCGAGCATCCCGACATCGTGATCGTCGCCGCGCATGCCGGTTTGGACGGCGACGCGAAAGAGAACATGGTGCGCGAAATCGCGACCGACGTCTCCGGCATCGACGCCATCGTCTTCGGCCACTCGCACCAGCAGCTTGCCAGCCTGCAAATCGGCGATGTTCTGCTGATGCAGCCGAAGAACTGGGGCATTTCGCTGGGACGGATGGATTTCGTCCTGCAATCGAAAGAAACATCGGGATGGAACATTGTTGCGAAGACCAGCCGGCTGATTCCGGTGACGCGCGATACTCCGGCTGACGCGAAGATCCTCGAAATCGGCCGGCCCTATCACGAGCTTGCCGAGCGCTACCTGAGTACGCCGGTGGCCGAGGCCCCGGTCTCGCTCGATTCCAGACTGGCTCGCGTGGAAGACTCGGCGCTCATCGACGCCATCCAGCAGGTGCAGCTTTATTATTCGAAGGCCGACGTTTCTTTCGCCTCGTCATTCAACGCGCGCGTCAACGTGCCCAAGGGTCCGGTAACCATTCGCCAGATCGCCGCGCTCTATCTTTACGAAAACCAGCTCTACACGCTTCAGGGCAACGGCAAGATGGTGCGCGATGCGCTGGAAAACTCGGCGCGCTACTACAACACGTGCGCCAGCGATTGCACGCATGGCCCGCTCATTAATCCGCAGGTTATCGGCTACAACTACGACATGGCGCAGGGCGTGGACTACGAAATCGATTTGACGCAACCGCCGGGCCAGCGCATCCGCAATCTCCGCTGGCACGGAAAGCCTCTGGATGACAACCAGCCGTTGCTCATTGCGGTCAACAACTATCGCGCGGGCGGCGGCGCGGGTTACTCCATGTTCCGCGGCGCGAAGATCGTCTGGCGTTCTCCCGACGAAATCCGCGACCTGGTAATTCAGTACTACAGCGAGCATAAAACCTTGCCCGCGCAACCCGACAACAATTGGCGAGTAGTACCGGAAGCCGCGCTCCACACGCTGGAACGCGAAGCTCTGGCCGGCGCGCAAACCGTCACACAGCAGTAATCACGGTTTCACATTTCAGTGCTGTTATGTTTGTGAATGCGCGACGCCCTTGCCACGTTCTTCGGTCAAAAACTGCCCGCGCCGGTGGAAGGCGCCATCGAAAAGCTGCTGCGGCTGGACCGTCTGGACCGGCTTTGGGAGGATGTCCCCGGCGCCGACAACCGTCTGATAGCGGACCACCCGCTGGCGCAACTCAACGTTCACACTCAAGTTTCAGACCGCGACCTGGCGCTGATCCCCAAGCAAGGCCCAGTGGTGGGCGTAGCCAATCATCCGTTTGGATTGATTGAAGGCGCGATACTGCCGTCGTTGTTTTTGTCCATACGCCCGGACGTGAAGGTGATGGCGAACCATCTGCTGGCCAGCATGCCTGAAACCAACCGGCTGTGCATTTATGTGGATCCTTATGGGGGCGAACAGGCCGCGCGCGCCAATCGGAAAGGGCTGAAGGACGCCATCGCATGGCTGAAACAGGGGGGATTGCTCACCGTTTTTCCCGCCGGCGAAGTTTCGCAGCTCAATCTGAAAGAACGCGCCATAACGGACCCGGAGTGGAACCATCACGTCGCCCGATTGATCCGCATAACCGGGGCCACCGTGCTGCCCATATATCTGCTGGGCGGCAATAGCGCTTTGTTCCACCTGCTGGGCTGCCTGCATCCGCGAGTGCGCACCGCGCTGCTTCCGCACGAGTTTTTCAACAAGCATAACCGCACCATTGAGGTGCGCATCGGCAGCCCGATTACTCCGGCCAAGATCCGCGCTTATCAGGACGACGTCGCACTCATCCGCTATCTGCGCACCCGCACGTATTTACTGCAGAATCGTGAAGCGCCCAGGCCACTTGCGGCCGCATCCACCGAACCACCCGCCGCAGGCGTTTTGGGAGAACTGCTGGCGGGCGAAGTAGCCAAGCTGGCGCCGGAGCGAACGCTGGTGGAAACGGAAGATTTCGCGGTCCTGCTGGCCAAAGCACGCGAGATCCCAAATGTTTTACACGAAATCGGCCGGCTGCGCGAAGTCACCTTTCGGCAAGTGGGCGAAGGCACCGGCAAGCCCATCGATCTGGATCGCTTCGACGACTATTACTGGCATCTGTTCGTATGGAACCGGCATGCCAATGAAGTGGCGGGCGCGTATCGCCTGGGCCCATCGGACGAAATTCTACCGCGCTTCGGCCCCAAAGGCTTCTACACCAGCCAGCTTTTCCAATGGAAGCAGACGTTTCTGGATCGAATCAGCCCGGCGCTCGAGCTGGGCCGCTCCTTCGTGCGCCCGGAATATCAAAAGACCTACGCGCCGCTGTTGCTGTTGTGGAAAGGCATCGGGCAATTCCTGATCCGGAATCCGCAGTACAAATTATTGTTCGGACCGGTGAGCATCAGCAATGGCTATACCACGGCGTCCCGCCATCTGATGGTGAAGTTTTTGAGCGCCTATCGGCAATCCCCGGAGCTGACGCCGCTGGTGAGAGCGCGCAATCCGTTTCGCCAGCGTCCGTCCAAACTCACGGACGAACTGATCGGCGCCACGGTCTGGGACGTCGAAGAGCTGTCGGCGCTCATCGCCGACGTGGAGACCGATCGCAAAGGCGTGCCCGTGCTGCTGAAGCAGTATCTGAAGCTGGGCGGCGAACTGGTTGCGTTTCACGTGGACCGGCGTTTCGCCGACGCGCTGGATGGTTTGATCGTCGTCAATCTGCGCAAAACCGATGCCCGCGTGCTGGAGCGCTACATGGGCAAAGCGGGCGCGGCGCAATTCCTGCGTAGTTAATTTCCGAATTATTACTCCCGGCGTCCTGGCCGAAGAGGGAAGCATATGAAACATTGCTTCCCGGCCATGGCACCATTGGCATGCCTGCTAGCCACATCCAGTGCGCTGTTGGGACAGGCACAGCCCGTCGCGAACACGGCGGATCAAACCAACAAAACGGGCGCGATGGCCTACCTGCTTCGAACGCTCAAACTCACCGGCTCCATACGCGAGCGCTGGGAGGCTACCGACGGGCCGTTCAGCGTTACTCCGGCCGCCTCCTACCTGCTCAGCCAGATCCGGCTCGGCGTGGGATACCAGCCGTCTTCGTGGCTGCATTTCATGGTGGAAGCCCAGGACGCCCGCGTGTTGTTTTACCAGACCAATCCTTCCAACACGGTGTCCAACCCGTTCGATCTGCATCAGGCCTGGGTCAGCTTCGGCCAGCCGGAGGGCCCAGGCGCTTTCGTCCGGGTCGGCCGGCAGGATATGGTTATCGGATCCGGCCACTTGCTGGCGTCAACGGACGATTGGTGGGTGAACACCGCAAGAAACTTCGATGTCGCCCACGGCACGATCACGACGAAGTTCTTCAAAACCGAGTTGGTAGCCGGATCGGCTATTCTAGTCAATCCCGAGGTTCCGGATGAGCACAAGCCGGGCGACCATATCTACGCCGACTACAACACCTTCGGCCATCTGCTGCCGGGAGTTTCGCTGGAGCCTTACTTCATCGTCAGAACGTCCGACAACGTCAAGAGCAAGGAAGGACAAATCGGAAACATGGACACGCTGGCACTGGGCGGCCGCATCGCAGGCAAGCTGCGGGGCGGCATCGACTACAACTTTGAACCGCTGCACGAGTTCGGCGGTTACTCCAACGATCATCTGGATGCGGCCGGTCTGCTGACAGGCGGCGGATGGACCATCTCGCAATACGGCTGGAAGCCGCGCTTGAGCACCGACTACGAGTTCGCCTCCGGAGATAACGGGAAGAAAAACGACACGCGCGAGAATTTCGATAACATGTACGGCTACAACGACCCGATGAACAGCCTGACCGGCCTGTTCGATTGGAAAAACATCAAGGACTTGCGCTCTGGCGTCGAATTCTTCCCCTTCAAGAAGCTAAAAATAAAATTGGACGGCCGCGAATTCTGGCTGGCGAACACCAACGACGGCCTGTACAATCCCTTCGGCACCCGTACCGTTTTTAACCCCAAAGCCACCAGCGCTCACGTCGGCGAGAGTGTCGAGATGATGGCCACAGCCAAGCTCACCAAGACCACCACATTCGGTTTCGGAGTCGGCACGTTGTTTCCCGGCGAGTATCTGAAGCAATCGGAAAAGGATCAGGCTTTCATTTACCCGTATATTTATATGACCCAGAGGTTCTGAAGTAGCCGCGCCAGATCAATCGCCCGAGGCCCGGTAGCCCCGCCGCCAGAAAACCGAGACCTTGGGCGACCCCTCCGGACGCTTCACTTGCAACCGAACATGGTGAAATCGGCCATCGTTCGAGCCGAGAGCAGGCACGTATCCGATCAGATATTGCGAGCGGAGCTCGCGCGAAATTCGCTCGGCTGCTGAGGCCAACTCCCGCTTGCCATCCACTTGGAAGTAGCGCCCGCCGGCGCGGTCACAAAGCCTGCCAAGCAAGTCCGGGCCAGCGATTTCTTCGGGTAAACGCGTTCGCTGGTTCAATGGCTCCGCGCTGTCCAGCGCGTAGATCTGCACGCCCGCCTCTTCCAGAGACTGCATGACCTGGCGTTCACTAGCGCGGCTATGGTTGTCGCCTCCATCGGAGAATATCAGCATGGCCTTGCGGGCGTTCCTGGCCCTCTTCATATAGGCCAACCCGGTTTCCAGCGCATCCAGCAGCGATGTCTGGCCATGCGCCGTCGCGAGCAACAAACGATTCTGGATCTCGTCCGGATTCTTACTCCAGCCCACGGCCACTTGAGGCTGGTCGGCAAAAGTCACCAGCGAGAACTCGTCCTGTTCATTCGCGCTTTGAAGGACGGCTTCTAAAGCCGAGCGCATGCCAGCCATCTTCCCATCCATGCTGCCGCTGACATCAAAGATCACCGCGAGCGATAACGGCGTTTCCTCTTCGGAGAAATAGGCGATGCTCTGCTCGGCCTTGTCCTCAAAAACACGGAACTGATCGCTCGTCAGGCCGCGAACCGGCCGATCGTGCCGATCCAGCACCGTGGCGTTAATCAGCACGACGTTGGCGTCGATGCGGAATTGACCCGCCGTTCGTTCTTCGGCCTGCGCCGCGCCCGCGCACCACACAGCGAGCACCAACACGGCCGGAGCAAACTTCATGGATCAACGATATCTGCCGCGGCTGAGCGCGACAAGATAGGGAGCGTACTTGCGGTACCAATCGGCTGTACTACTCGATGGGGGTGATTCAGAGCCGCGCGCGTCGGCAAGCGGTTACCGGCCTGCTAATGCTAAACCAAAACCGTGAAGGCCGTCTCGGTACGCGTCACCGGCCGATACAGGGTGTCGCGTTCCATTGGCTCGCGCCCGGCTTCGCGAATCAGCCGCAGCAGCTCGCCCCGCCGCATCCCTTGGCTGGTAGTGGCGCCCGCTTCGTGGTAGATCTTTTCTTCCACCACCGTGCCATCCAGATCGTCGGCGCCGAAGCGCTGGGCGATTTGCGCGATCCGGGGCGTCATCATAATCCAGTAGGCTTTGATGTGGCTGATGTTGTCCAGCATCAGGCGGGACACCGCGATCATCTTCAAATCCAGAAATCCGGTGGTGGTTGGGATGTGCTCCAGCGCGGTGTTCGCCGGATGGAACGCCAGCGGGATAAAGGTCTGGAAGCCTTCGGTGTCGTCCTGTAATGCACGCAGCTTCAGCAAATGATCCACTCGATCCTCTTCGGTCTCGATGTGGCCGTAGAGCATGGTGCAGTTCGATTTCAACCCAAGCTGATGGGCCGTCCGGGCCACGTCCAACCATTGGTTGCCGTCGATTTTGTGATCGCAGATGATGCGCCGCACTCGATCGCTAAAAATTTCCGCGCCGCCGCCCGGCAGCGAATCCACGCCGGCGTCAATCAACTTGGTAAGCGTCTCGCGAATCGAGAGCTTGCTGCGCTGCGCCAGATAGGCCACCTCCACCATGGTGAGCGCTTTCAGGTGAACCTCGGGGAAGCGCTGCTTGAGACCGCGAAACATGTCGCAGTACCAATCCAGCGTCAGCTCGGGATGCAGGCCGCCGACAATGTGGAACTCGGTGACCGCTTCGCTCCAACCCTCACCCGCGCGATGCCACACTTCGTCGAGCGACCAGGTGTAAGCCTTGGGATCCTTGGCGCGTTTGCCAAAAGCGCACAGCTTACAACTGGCCACGCAGACATCGGTGGGATTGATGTGGCGATTGACGTTGAACCAGGTGACGTTGCCGTGTTTGCGCTCGCGAACCAGGTTGGCCATGTAGCCTACGGCGAGAATGTCGGAGCTTTTGAAAAGCGCGATGCCGTCCGCCGCATCCAGACGAACGCCGGCCTGAACCTTTTCCAAAATCGGCCGCAGCCGTTGGTCTTCTATGTGGATTTGCATGCGCTTCAGGCTTTCAGGCCGAAGAAATATATGTCTGCGGCCCAAAAAAGAAAGAATAGCACGCTCACATAGCCGTTCACGGTGAAGAAGGCGGCATCCACGCGCGACAGGTCGTCGGCCTTCACCAGGCGATGTTCGTAAAGGAGCAGCAATACGATGGCTCCGATGCCCGCCCAGCTCAAGACTCCGAGGCCGAAAGAGACCGATAGCAGCACCAGGCAAGCGATCATCGCGATGTGAAACAGCCGGGCGATCCAGAGCGCGCCGGACATCCCAAATCGCCGGGGCAAGCTGAACAGCCCTTCGCTCGAATCGAATTCGTAATCCTGGCAAGAGTAGATGATGTCGAAGCCCGCCGTCCAGAACATCACGGCGGCCGTCAGCCACAAAATGCGCGGATCGAGCGACCCTTGGACCGCGATCCACGCCGCCGCTGGTGCGATGCCGAGCGAAAGCCCCAGAATCAGGTGCGAGAATGCGGTGAAGCGTTTTGTGAACGAATAGAAGAAGACCACGGCCAGCGCCACCGGCGCCAGCTTCAGGCACAGCGGATTGAGCGCGCGCGCAGCCAGCAGAAACACCAGTGCGGAAACGATAACGAATCCCCACGCGAAACGGACGGTCAGTATCCCCGCCGGGATGTGTCGCATGCGCGTACGCGGATTGCGGGCGTCGATGTCGGCATCCAGGACGCGGTTGAACGCCATCGCGGCCGAACGCGCGCCCACCATCGCGATCGCGATCCATAGCAGCTTGTAGCCGAAGCCGCGGGCGTCGAAATGGCTCTCCCGGAACGCCAACAACGCTCCGGTAAGCGCAAAGGGCAACGCGAAAACGGAGTGTTCGAACTTGATCATTTCGAGCGTCAGCCGCAGCCGTTTCCAGAACGCCATTCCTTGTAATCCCCGTCTTCGGTGAGTTCGGTACCATTTTAGTTCATGCGGTACCTTCTATTGGCCACGTTGCTGCCCCTTTCATGCTGCGGACCCAAACCCGACCTGGTTGGCGATTTTCACACGCAGCCCGCTACGCTTCCCGGCGGGCAAGTGCTGCACGTGGAGACCATGATCGACAATATGGACTTGCTTCGCGGCCTGATGTTCCGGACGTCCTTGGCGCCCGATCATGGAATGCTGTTCGTTTATTCCAAACCCGACCACTACCAATCGTGGATGTATCAAACCCTCATTCCGCTGGATATCATCTGGCTGGATAGGAATCACGACATCGTGGAGATGGTGCAGAACGTGCAGCCCTGTAAAACACAGGCGAGCAAGTGCCCGAAATATGGAGGCGTGCAAATGGCGTCATACATGTTGGAGATCGGAGCGGGCATGGCCGGGAAGTACGGTTTGCAATTAGGTCAGAGAATCCAATGGTAAGGAGTCGCTTTGACGATGGGCCTGTTACGCTCAAGTTGAGATGGATTCCGATCAATTGCGCGGTTTGTTGGAGCAAGTGCATTCAGGTTCCGTGGATGTGGACGCGGCGCTGGACCGCATCCGCCACCTGCCGTTTGAAGACCTGGGTTACGCCAAGCTGGATCACCATCGCGCGCTGCGGCATGGGATAACGGAAGTTATTTTTGGCAAAGGCAAGACGCCGGAGCAGATCGGCGCCATTGCCGCGCGGCTGCTGGATAAATCCCCGAACCTGCTGATAACTCGCGCCGACCGGCATGCAGCTTCTCTCCTGAAAGCAGATTTCCCCGACGCCGAGCATTTTCCGCTTTCTGGCGCCGTGCGAATCTGGCGCGACCGCACCATCCGCGGCAAAGGGAAGCTGGCTGTGGTCTGCGCGGGCACCAGCGACATCCCGGTGGCCGAAGAAGCGCGAGTGACCGCTGAAGTGATGGGCAACGAAGTGGAATCCATTTATGACGTGGGTGTCGCGGGCATCCATCGTTTGATGGCGCACAGTGAGCAACTCATGGCCGCACGCGTGATCGTGGTTGCAGCCGGCATGGAAGGAGCGCTGCCCAGCGCGGTGGGGGGAATCGTCTCCGTCCCCGTGATCGCGGTGCCGACGAGCGTGGGATACGGAGCCAGTTTCAACGGACTCGCGGCGCTACTCGGCATGCTGAACAGTTGCGCCAGTAATGTAACCGTCGTAAATATCGATAACGGATTCGGCGCCGGATACGTGGCCAGTTTGATTAACCGGCTCTAGCGCACTCGTCCAGAGGTAGGATAAAAGTATGGACGTCGCCGAGATTCAGCGCGCTATCGAAGCGTTACCTAAAGATCAACAGGCCGCCCTGGCTGCCTGGGTTTCCGCGCGGGACGAAGCGGAATGGGATGCCGAGATCGAACGCGATTTTTCGCCTGGAGGCGCCGGCATTGCGCTGCTGGAGGAGATGAAGGCGGACGCCCGCGCTGGCAAATTCCGCCCTTTTGAGCAGGGTCGACCGGAGCAGCGCTAGCCCACCGCCCATTGAATGGCTTTCCAGTCCTTTGCCTCAGAGCGGTTCTGGAAGCTCTACAAAGATTTGCCCGTCGAAGTGCAGCGCTTGGCTGACAAGCAGTACGAATTGTTCCGGCAAGATCCCTTTCATCCTTCACTCCACTTGAAGCAAGTGGGAGAGGTTTGTACGGTACGCATTGGCCGTTCCCATCGAGTGATCGGCTACCGCGAGGGCGACATTTTCCGCTGGGGCTGGATCGGCTCGCACGAAGCGTACAATAAGCTTCTTCAGAGGATGAAGTGAGGCGCGGGCGATTAAACCGCCTGTAACTCCGCTTCCTTCGGTCGCGGCTCGGTTGCTTCCGTGTCTACAGAGCCGCGACCAAAGGGAGTGAAAGTCAGGTTGTCATGCCACGGCGACACTGACGCGTGCGCCGGACTCTTCCGCGTAAACATAGAACCCGAACATGGGCATGCTTTCGCGCTTACTCCACCGGCTCATCTTCCAATGGATACGCACGAACCGGACATCATTCCGCGATCCCAGATTCAGCAAAATGGAATAAAGGCCGCAATAGAACTTAGGAGGGAACTTCGCCAGCGGCGCTACTTCCCACTTTTCGCCGTCGGAGGAACCCCAGACGGTTACTTCCAGGCTCTCTTGTTCAAGAATGCGAGTTATGCCGAGCGTAAGCACCAATAACTTACCTCGCTTGGAGCCGAGATCGATCTCCGGCCCAATGCCATCTGCTCGGGCGATGCTTTCAGGCAACAGAAAGTTACGCAGCATAATTTCCTCCAACACCGGGGGACATGCCGGGAACTGCTTCTTATGTGCTACCTGGCAGGTGTACCTACAGGGTAACTCTAGATTCGACGGAGGCGGACGCCCGCCTTTTCCAGAGTCTCATACTTCTTGCAAAAACAAAAGCGAATTAATGTTGCACCTGGGTTAGAATTCGAAGTTTCAGAAGCGGAAAAGAAACTCGATCCCGGCACCGCCGCCACACCGACCTTTTCGATCAGATGTCGAACGAAAGAAAGATCGTCCGCAAAACCGAATCCACTGATGTCCGTCATGATGTAGTAGGCTCCGTAGGGACGATAACAGCGGAATCCCGCCTGCTCTAATCGATCGGATAAAAAATTTCTTCGCTTCTGGTATTCCACACCTAGCTTTTTGTAGTATGCATCCGGTAGATTCAAAGCCGCGACGCCAGCTTGCTGCAAAGGCGCCGCCGCGCCAACGGTCAGAAAGTCGTGGACCTTTCGGATAGAATCTGTCAGATCCGGCGCGGCCAGGACAAAACCCACCCGCCAACCGGTGACGGAATAGGTCTTGCTCATGCTATTCACCAACACAGTTCGTTCCCGCATTCCCGGTAAAGTTGCTATCGGGAAGTGAGATGCACCCTCGTAAATTATGTGTTCGTAAATTTCGTCAGTAATTGCAAGGGCGTCGAACTCGTGGCAAAGATCGGCGATTACTTGAAGCTCGGCGCGGGTAAACACCTTGCCGGTGGGATTATTCGGCGAGTTCAGGACAATCGCCTTGGTCTTCGGCGAGAATGCGCGGCGCAGCTCATCCGGATCGAAGGTCCAGTCCGGAGGCCGCAACCGGACCATCTTGGGTTCCGCGCCGCACAAGAATGCATCGGGACCGTAATTTTCGTAGTATGGCTCGAAAATGACGATCTCGTCGCCTGGATTCGTCACCGCCAGCAGCGCCGCGATCATCCCTTCGGTGGCGCCGCAACAGACCGTAATTTCTCGCTCGGGATCGTAATCCAGGCCGTACCATTTCCGGTACTTCGCCGCGATGGCGTCGCGGAATGGTTTGGCGCCCCAGGTGATGGCGTACTGATTGAAGTCCTCCGCGATGGCATCCTGAGCCGCGCGTTTGATTTCGTCCGGCGCGCCGAAATCCGGAAAGCCTTGCGCCAGGTTGACGGCATCGTGCTCCAGCGCAAGGCGCGTCATTTCCCGGATTACGGACTCGGTGAACTGAGCCGTCCGTTGGCTGCGAAATCTCGGCCGACGGTTCGCGATATCTACCGGACGCACCGGCGTCTTAACGGAGGAACTCATAAAACGAGGCTAGCATTAGCGCCTGCGTCGGGCTAAGTTAAGGACATGACGGCTCCCCATGCCCGCCCCTCATTCGTTTCCGTGACGCCCATGATTCCCACCGGAGGCACTTTGGCGGAGGCTCTCAAGTTCTATACCGAGCAAATGGGATTTTCGGTTTCCTGGGCTGGCGATACAGGAGCGGGAATCGTTCGCGACGACGTATCGTTCAACCTGGTGGTTAACGACAACCGCGAGTGGATTGAGAATTCCAGCCACAGCATCGGTGTTTCGGATTTGGACGGGCTCTACGAAGAGTACCGGAATCTTCCTGCGCGGGTTGGTCCGCTCGAAGTGAAAGGGTGGGGCCGGCGCGAGTTTCACATGATCGTCCCGAGCGGCGTATGCCTTCAGTTCTATAAGGCGAACGGCTAACCGCCTGACCGAGCCGCCATGCGTAAGCATGCGGATTCTCCGGTTCACAACAAACCGCATGCTCACGCATGGCGGCTCAGAACCGCAGGATGCCCATTTTCTTCGCCACGCTGGTCAAGATTTCCGATGCCCGGTCCAGCATCTCCCGGGTGTGAGTCGCCGTGACAATGGTGCGAATTCGCGCCTTGCCTTCAGGCACGGTGGGAAACCCGATGCCGGTGGCAAGCAGCCCGTTGTCAAACAGCGCCGCCGAAAAAGCATGAGCGGCTTTTGCCTCACCGACCATGATCGGGGTGATGGGTGTTTCGCTCGCCCCTGTGTCAAAACCGGCGTTCTTCAGCGCAGACTTGAAATACCGCGTGTTCTCCCACAGCTTCTCGATGCGCTCCGGCTCGCTCTCCAGAATGTCGAATGCCGCCAGGCATGCCGCGGCGACGGCCGGCGGATGTGACGTGGAGAAAAGAAATGGCCGCGCGCGATGATACAAGAACTCGATCAGATCGCGACTCCCGCAAACGTATCCGCCCAGCACGCCGATGGCTTTCGACAGCGTGCCCACCTGGACGTCCACGCGGCCATGCAACCCGAAATGATCCACCGTGCCGCGCCCGTTGCGCCCCAGCACGCCCGAGGAATGCGCATCGTCGATCATCATGATGGCGCCGTGCCGCTCGGCGATCTCGACCAGCGCGGGCAGCGGCCCGATGTCGCCGTCCATGGAGAACACACCGTCGGTGATGAGTAGTTTGTGACCGCTGGCGCCGTCCAGTTCCTTCAGGATTTCCGCCGCCCGCGCGGTGTCTTTGTGCGGGAAAACGTGAATCTTGGCTTTCGACAAACGGCAGCCATCGATGATGCTGGCGTGATTCAGCGCGTCGGAAATGATGTGATCTTCCGGGCCAAGGATGGCCGAAACCGTTCCGGCGTTGGCTGCGAAACCGGACTGAAACACCACGCAGGCTTCGGTGTGCTTGAAATCGGCGATGCGCTCTTCGAGCTGCATGTGGATGCCCATGGTGCCCGAAATAGTGCGGACAGCGCCCGACCCAGCGCCATACTTCTTCGCCGCGTCCACCTCAGCCTCGATCAGTTTGGGATGGTCCGCCAGGCCGAGATAGTTGTTGCTCGCCAGGTTGATCACCTCGCGGCCGTCGAAGCGCGCTATCGGATCGCAGGGCGATTCCAGCACGCGCAGGCGCTGGTAAGAGCCGGCTTTCTTCCAGGCTTCTAGCTGCTCGGTGAGGTAGCCGAGGGGGTTCGCGGTGGTCATCTCCTTCATCCTAACCCGCTCAGTTTTTCAGGGGCGCAAAGGGTGGGGCGCGCACCGCCAGAGCGAGTCAGGAACTAGCCCGCGCCGCGCTCCGTTTTGCGCGAGTTCCTCAGGAGGAGATGGAAGGGCTTGTTCTTTCCCCAGCGATAGATTTCAAAGTCATGGTCGAGAGTCAAAATTTCGCCGGTTTCGACTTCACCAGCGAGATGTACCAGGCAGGCGTCCACGAGATCCATTTCGCGGTCCCGATATTTGCGAAACAGCCGCTGAAGCGAAGCCGCAGCTTGCGCCAGCTGCCATGGGATTTGAAACACGCCCGTCCTGACATTTTCCAGAATCGCCTCGGCGGCTCCGGCTTGCCCGCGCAACAGATAGCAACTCTCAGCGATAACGGCTTCACAAGTGACAAGCGGCGCTGCAGCTTCCAAAATTGCCTGCGCGCAAGCAGCATGGCTACGTTCGCCCCGATTCCAGGAGCGCGACAACCGCCCTCAACGTCCGAAGCCCCGCAGGTGTTTCTTATTGGAGGCGAGATCGGAAACCCCGGAAGAGAATTGACCTAACCCAACGATTTTGCGGCTCTTGGGCTGGGTCGCCGCCACAAGCCGAATCCCCTCCCGGACCACCGTGGAGGGACTCAAGGCCAGTTGATCTACCAGGCGTGCCAGCGTTTTCTCGGTGTCGAGCCTGGCCTGAACGATTTTCACGCCCATTGTAATACACTCGGCAAATCGTATTACACTCGCACGCAGGATCAAGCCGCGCGGTACACCAGGACGTCGTCGCTATAGTGTCCATCGAACGCATTCCTTTTGAGCCTGATGCGGGACAGAACCTTCGGATCCGTGGGGACATTTTTCCGCAGGGCTCGGACCGTTTTGTCGTTCACCCCCGCCAGACGGACCCCAAACATCGGTATGGCCGCGACCTCGTCCCCGAGCGCCTCCCGGGCTTCCCGAATCTTTTGATACGGATCTCGCGGCCCTGCTACGTCTCGATCCGGGGTCGCTATCCGCAGATGCCAATCGTTGGTCTCAGAATCCCAGGACCAGTACGCGGCCACGATAGGAAGGCCCATTTCGTCCAGCCGGGCGATCAGCTTGGCCCCGCTTTCGATCATCTCAGGCGATAGATATTCCTTTATGATCGTGCTTTCAGCCATGGCAGTATCCCAGAGGTTTCGTTTGCAACGGCGTCATGCATCCTGCGTGCGCGTCCTTCCTCTATAGAAATATCATAGCGAACGGATTCCCTCCACTCCTGAATGGTGGTCCAATTGTCTTGGAAAACAACGTCCCGCCGAACGCGACTCCGAAAGTCGGGTTCCAAGCCTGAAATCACAAGAAGCTCAACCAAGCTGTGCGTGTAGAACGAATTGACGAGCTTGCGTTCCGGCACGTCATGCTCCCGAAACTGCTTGGCGACGCACGCCTTGAGGGCGCACTCCACGCAATAGCCGAACAAGTAGTAAGCTGCCGCCCACCGGCCGGCGGCGATGAGAGCTCCCGCGTCTTCCAAGCGAAGCTCGGCGAGTTGCTGGAGCTGCTCCCGGTCCACTTTACTCGCGTGCTCCCGATCGTCACCGAACGCTCTATTCTAACAACTCAGCGCTTCTTCAGCCGGTAATCTTCTACATCCGGCATCGCGATCAGCTTGCACATTTCAAACAACCGCGACCGCGCGCGCATCCCGATGCGTTCTTCGAGGAAAAACTTGCTATGAATGTCTTCCTGCAAGCCCGAGCCGCGTTTGTCGCCCGCTTCCGGATCGCGCAAGTTGCTGGTGACGATAGTCGCTTTCCGCGAGTTGCAGCGGTGCGTGATGATCGAGGTCACGGTGTCTTCCACCCAATCGTTAATCCGGCTCGCGCCCACGTCGTCCAGCAAAAGGATCTCGGCTTCCAGAGCCGATTGATAAGCCTCCCGATCGCTCGATCCCGACGTCTTGTCGTAGCCCTTGTGAATCCGCGTAAGCAGCGACTGGAAATCGTAAAAGATCCCCTCAAACCCACGTGCGATCAGGCCGCGCAGCGCCGCCACCGCCAGGTGCGTCTTGCCCGTCCCCGGCGCGCCCAGAAACAAAAGCCCGGGTTTGGGACCCTGCGGATACTCGCGCACGTAGCCTCGCACGGTGAGCACCACGCTCGCAAGATCCCGCCGCGCCTGCGGATTGCCGGATGGAAGGATGAAGTTATCCACCGAGGCGTTCTCATACAGCGGAGGGATTCCAGCGCGCTCTTCGATCCGTTGCTCGCGCCCCAGATCGACGCATTCGCATTTTTCCGCGCCCGAAATTCCTTCGCGCTCCGTGATCTTCCAGCCCGAACCGCCGCAGATGGGACAAGTTTCCACCGCGTTCATCAGGGTTTCTACTTTACCAGCCAATGGGCTTCCCGCGATTCTGCTCATCCAGCCACTTTTTCAGCGGAGCGAAGTAATCCAGGATGGCCGTCGCGTCCATCTGCTCTTGCCCAGTAACCGCAGCCAGCGCTTTGGGCCACGGCTGGCTCTGCCCCATCATCAGCATCGCGTTCAGGCGATCCCCCGCGGCTTTGCTCTCATAAATGGAGCAGCGATTCAGCGGCGCGGTGCATCCCGCGTCTTTCGCCAGCGCCCGATGAAACTGGAACTGCAAAATATCGGCCAGAAAATAGCGCGCGTAGGGAGTATTGGCCGGCACATGATATTTGGCGCCGGGGTCGAAATCCGCCTCGCTGCGCGGCTCCGGAGGCGCCACGCCCTGATACTGCAGCGTAAGCTTCCACCAGCTCTCGTTGTATTTGTCCGGCGGGATTTGTCCAGAAAATACCTGCCAGCGCCATTTATCGATCATCAACCCAAACGGCAGGAACGCCACTTTCTCCAGCGCTTTTTTCAACAGCAATCCGATATCTTTGGAACTGTCCGGAACCGTGGGCAGCAGCCCGATCTTCTTCAAGTATTCAGGCGTCACCGACAACGCGATGGTATCCCCAATGGCTTCGTGGAATCCATCGTTGGCGCCGTTGCGGAAAAGGAACGGCTGCTGGTCGTAGGCGCGCTGGTAAAAATTGTGGCCCAATTCATGATGAACAGTGGTGAAATCCTCGGCGTTGATCTCGAGGCACGCCTTAATGCGGACATCGTCGACAAAATCGATGTCCCATGCGCTGGCGTGACAAACCACGTCGCGGTCGCGCGGCTTCACGAATAGCGACCGCTCCCAGAATGTCTTAGGCAGCGGCGCGAATCCCAGCGACGTGAAGAAGCGCTCGGCGTACTTCACCATATCCACCTGCTGCGTTCCCCGGCCCTTCAGAATCGCGGTGAGATCATAACCTGGATCCGCATCTTTCGGGGCGACAAGCGGATAGATGTTCTCCCACTCCTGTGCCCACATGTTGCCCAGCAGGTGCGCGGGAATGGGGCCGTTAGCCGGAACCAGGTCGCCGTATTTCTCGCGCAGCTTCCAGCGCACGTAAGCGTGCAGCGAAAGATACAGCGGCTTCACCTGCTCCCACAGCCGGTCCATTTCAACCGGGAACGCATCGGCAGGCATGTCGTAATTCGAGCGCCACATCGCGCCCATGTCGGCGAATCCCAACTCGCGCGCGCCCTTGTTGCCCAGTTCCACATACCTTTGGAACAGCGGCTTGATGGGCGGCGAAATGGTGTGCCAACCGTGCCAGGCGTCCAGCAGCTTGGCCGGATCGGTGCTGGTGCGCAGAATCTCGCTCAGTTGATCCAGATCCAGGCAATCGTCCTTCGCGGCGGTTGCGCCCGTGCTGCTGCCAGCTGTCGCACTGCCTTGACCGCTTCCTCCCGGACAATATTTGCCGCTGCCGTAGATGCCTTCCATGCGGCTGGCGATCTGCGTCAGCTCCCGGGCTTCCTTGGGGTCGGACGGCGCGGCCATCGTTAGAGAGAGACGCAGCAGCATGAACTGGCGCGCCATGTCCGCAGGCATCTTCAGATGGCTGAAGCGCGTGGACTCTTTGGCCAATTGCATGGTGGCGACGATCTGATCTTCATCCGCCTTGGCGGCCAGAATCTCAGTGTCGTCCGTGATGAATGTGGATTTTACCCAATCCGCCCGCTCATCCAGGACCGAAAGCTCCAGCAGTTTGGAACTTGCGCGATCCAGGAAGGCTCTGGCTTCGGCCAGCGTAGGCGGTTTGGTGTTATCGGCGAGGCAAAGGCCGGACCCAAGGAGTAGAACTGCAATAAGGTTTCGCATCCGGGTGGGATCTCCTCCGAGCGCTGGCGGGCTGATGCCCGTCTCCCCACTAGTGTACCTTCCCGAATGGCCCCTTTAACAGGGTAATGATCGATGGCGTATGAAACGAATTATTATTGAACCACCGTCGGGCCTTGCTTGGCTTGGGTCCGGAACTCGTACTGGTGGATCTCAATGGCGGCCCGGCCCTCTTCGGAGCGAACCACGCGGCCACGCGCCACCAGCTTTAAAGCGACTTTACTGTTCAACTGAGCCGGCCAGCTGATAGAAACTTCGAGCCGTCTGCCGGGAAGCAGATAACGATCGGTGGTAAACAGAACACCATTGCTGCTCATGTTGACCGTCAAACCGCTGCCAGCTTCACCATCCGTAGCCGTCTTGCGGCTCAGAATCTTGTAGCGGACCTCCCGTTCGATGGGGAAACGATCCGCACCCCGGCGATCGTCTTTTTCTTTTTCCAAGCTCATGTTTGCTCCCGGCACTAACATGTGTTGAACCCTCTTTCGTTTGCTGCACCACTAGATTGCTATAGCGGCGCGAGGGCTCCTATAGCGGATTCTTCCTAATTTGCGGTGGTACTGAGCTCCAAAGTGGTAGTACC
The DNA here is from genome assembly GCA_963784025.1 of Bryobacterales bacterium. GTDB lineage: Bacteria > Acidobacteriota > Terriglobia > Bryobacterales > Bryobacteraceae > Palsa-89. The sequence goes on along the minus strand of CAWAPW010000023.1, from coordinate 569,309 downwards.
TGGGGGAGGTTACTTGAGAAGGGCTTACTGCGGATCTGGCTTCTTTTTGCGGGCGCGGATCTCTTCCAAACGTTCACCGATGCGCTGCTCCATCCCGCGCTTGGTCGGCTCGTAAAATACTGTGCCTACAAGGGATTCCGGCAGGCACTCCATGTCCGGCAGGGCGTCCTCCAGCTTATGAGCATGCTGGTACCCGGCCCCGTAGCCCCACTGTTTCATGGCTCCGGTGGGAGCGTTTCGCAGATGGAACGGCACCGGCTCCGCCACCCGCTTCTCCACCGCCTCCATCACCCGATTTAGCGCCTGGTAAGACGCATCGGACTTCGGCGCCACCGAAAGGTAAATGGTCAGCTGCCCCAGCGCCAGATCGCCCTCCGGAATCCCAAGAAAGTGCACCGTCTGCATCGCTGCAATGGATTGTTCCAGCGCCCGTGGATCGGCCAGCCCGATATCTTCGATGGCCATGCGCACCAGGCGCCGTGCGATATACATGCGATCTTCGCCCGATTCCAACATCCGGCCCAGCCAGTACAGCGCTGCATCCACATCGCTGGACCGGACCGATTTGTGGAGCGCCGAAATAAGATTGAAATGCTCCTCGCCGGATTTATCGTAGAGCAGCGTTTTGCGCTGCAGCGTGTCTTCGATGGATTCACGCGTAAGCTCGCCATCTTTAGCGGCCGCCGCGGCCAGCTCCAGTATGTTGAGCGCGGTACGGGCATCGCCGTTGGCGTAAGTAGCGATTTGCTGCAGCAATTCGTCGGGCGCGCCGATCTTCACCACCGGTAAAGCGCGCCGGAGCAGGCCGAGGATCTCCTCCTCAGTCAGCGGCTTTAGCATGTAAACCTTGGTCCGCGAGAGCAGCGCCGAGATCACTTCGAACGACGGATTTTCCGTGGTGGCGCCGATCAGGCTGATATCGCCGCGCTCCACATAAGGCAGAAACGCATCCTGCTGCGCTTTGTTGAAGCGGTGGATTTCATCGATAAAGATCAGCGTCCGCCTTCCCACGCGGCGATTGCGCTCGGCGTCGGCCATCACCGCTTTGATTTCCTTGATCCCGCTCAACACGGCGCTGAACGGGATGTAATCGCAGTGCGTAAGCCGCGCGATGATTCTGGCCAGCGTGGTTTTGCCGACGCCCGGCGGTCCCCAAAGAATAATCGAACCCAGTTGATCGCGTTCGATTTGCATCCGCAGCGGTTTCCCGGGCCCCAGGATATGCTGCTGTCCCACAAATTCTTCCAGCGTCTTCGGACGCATGCGTTCGGCCAATGGACGCTGGCTGTCTTCCTGCAGGCTGGCTAGTGGATCGGGATCAAACAGGCTCGGTTCGGACTGGCTCATGGAGCGGCCATCCTTTGCTTGCGCGCGACGAACAGCGCGATACCCGCTGCCAGCGCTGCGTTGAGCGATTCCACGCCGACAGTGGGAATCCGGATGGGCGTGGCTTTGTCCCGCAGCCGCTCGCTCACGCCGCGCCCTTCGCTGCCCACGATGATGGCGCACTTCTTGCCCAGCTCCACTTCACCGACGTCAGTGGTGCCCTTGGGCATCAGCGCGAACAGCGCGATTTTGCGTTGCTCCACCGCCGCCAGAAAAAGCTGTTGATCGAGCGCGGCCGCCACCGGAACGCGGAAAATGGAACCGGCCGACGCGCGCAGACATTTCGGATTGTAAGGGCTGACCGTGCCCTTGAGAAACGCCACTCCCGTTGCGCCGAAGGCCTCGGCTGCGCGCAGCACGGCTCCGGCATTGCCTGGGTCCTGCAGTCCGTCCAGCGCCACGGTGAGCGAATGCCCGCGGAATAATTGATCGAGAGTCCATTGCGGAGGCCGCACCAAGGCCATCACGCCCTGGCTCGCTTCGGTAGCCGAGAGTCCGCGAAAGACGTCATCCGGCAGCACGTGGATGCGCGTCTTCTTCAGCCCGCGCACATGGCTCTCCACGGCGGCCCGCACGGATTCGGATGCGAACACGGCCGGAATTTCGCAATCGCTGCGCAGCGCTTCTTCGAGCAAATGAAAGCTCTCCGCAACCGCCAACCCCTCCTCCGTTACGGTGCCGCGCGCAATCGCTTTGCGAACATCTTTCAGCAAAGGATTTCGCGCGCTAAGCAGCATTGGCATACTGTAGTGTGAGGACGCTTGTAACTCGCCCGCCATATCTATCATGAACCAGAAGCTGCCGTCATGAAATGGCTCGTAGCGATTGCGCTAGTGATAGCAGCGGGCGTAGTGTGGCTGAAGATCGCGCGTGTGGAACGGGAGATCCAGCAGGAATCCCAGGTGGATGAGGCTCAGCCCGCCGACGCCATCATCGTGCTGGGCGCGGCTGAGTATCGGGGCCGGCCTTCGCCGGTACTGGAAGCGCGCTTGAATCACGCCTTGATTCTCTACCTGAAAGGCATGGCGCCGCGAGTGATCACCACCGGTGGTGCGGGCGGCGATCCGGTTTTTACCGAAGGCTCCGTGGGTCGTGCATATCTCAGCCAGCACGGCGTGCCGCCGGAGGCCATTGTGGTGGAGCGCGAAGGGGAAAGCACGGCGCAGAGCGTCGCGGCCGTCGCGGAGATCATGCGCCGCATGAATCTAAGAAGCGCCATCGTCGTCAGCGACGGCTACCATATTTTTCGCGTAAAGAAGATGCTGGAATCCAGCGGCCTGAAGGTCTATGGATCGCCCCGGCCATCCATCTCTCCCAGCGAGTGGCGGGCGCGTTGGCAGGATCTGCGGCAAGCGGTGGGCTATCTCCTGTGGAAAATAGGCATTGCCGTCTAACTGTTTGTAACCTTACACTTTGACTCACCCCGTGTATAAAGTTGGTGCGCTTTCACTAGGGGCCTTACTTTAGTGCCCGCTCAAGCTTCGTACTAACCGAAAGGCTACCGGTACTAAGCAAATGGTTCTCTTCTGGTACTCTACCTTGAAAATTCTTACCAGTCGCACAGCGCCGCGGCGCTCGACAGAGAGACCTTTTGGCGCGAAATTCCTTTCGCTTACGGATAGAACTAAGGTTGGCACCTTACTTGCAACGCTCGGAGCCAACGGAGAGGGCGTTAGTAGTTAGTGATGTCAAGCAGATCGGAGGAGTTGATTTGTTGAGTATGGAAAATGAACGCCGGGTTAAATCGAGATATCCGCTGGAATTGAATGCCCGCTACCAGACCATGGGAGCGGCCGGCCCGGTTGCCGGAGTTGGACAAACGCTGAACATGAGCAGTAGCGGCATGCTTTTGGCATGCGCCAGCGACATTCCGGAAGGCACGCGCTTGAAGATATTTGTTGAATGGCCCAGCCTCTTGAATGGGACTACGCCGTTGCAGCTCATTACGGTAGGCACCGTGGTTCGGCGTAACCAGCTGGGTGTCTCCGTAGTGTTCGACAGCTACCAGTTCCGGACTATGGGCCGCGCCCGATATTCCAACGTCACCACGATGCCCGAACGGGTTGCTCCGCCCTACGGCAGTGAGCCGGCGCAACCTCTCTCGCTGATAGCAAAGTCTTCCTCCTAAGAGGCCGCGAAAACCAACGATCGCGAGCGCAGCATGTCCGGCCGCGATCATTCCGGCGGTCCTATGCGAAAGCGGGGCTGATTCCCTGATTCGACGGGCCCTGACCTGAAGAGCCCTGGCTAGATGGCCCCCTATCCGAGGCGTCCTGGGACGTAGGGCTTTGACCCGTAGGCCGAAGTTTTCCATCGCACAACTCAAACTCGGTATCGGTGGTCATATGGATCACCTTCACGATATAGCCATCTTGCGCTAATCCCCGGCACAAGGCTTCGGCAGTGTCGAAACCCTTCGCCAGGTAGAGCGTCCCTGGCGAGTTTGGTGAACGCCAGAGGTATAAATAGAAATTGTCGGGAGGACTAGACGGTCCCATCTTAGGCCCATCGGCCGAACCTTCCGGTTCCTGTAGGCCGCGGCGCCCGTGCCGGGCCTTTTAGAACATGGAAGACACGAACGAACACACCCGCCCCAGCGAATCCGTGTTGTGCGACACGCGAATCCACGCCACGCGAGCATGCTCACCCCGCGAGCAGAACAGGCCCACGCCGCCCGTGGCCAGCCTGGCGTCGGACCAATAGTCCATCAGCTTTCCCTGAACGTACAACGAGAAAGCGTTACCGCGCACTTCCAAATGTACGCGGTACAACGTATCAGACTGAAATCGCTCGGGATATCGTGTGCGAACGGGCGGCGTGGCAAAACCTGAGATCATCGCGTATCGCTCCACGGCGAGCGACGGCATCGGACCCGAACCTTCCACCACAAGATTGGCAACCTGATAGCTGTGTGCGGAATTGGCGCGAAAGATCAGTCCCAAACCCTTGGCCTCAATCTGTACCAGGGCATCCAGGTCGTAATTGGTGAGTTGCAGGCTAGGCTCAAAGAGCGAAAGGGCGCCGGGATTGACGAATCCGTTCTTGTCGTAAGACCAGGTGGTGGCCAGCTTGTCGCCGCTCTGCCAGGCATCCAAGCCCTGGCTGAAATCGTCGAACAGATCCACTTGAGCCCGTTTGGAAACGCGCTGGCGCAGGTCTTCCCAAACATCCGGCTTGGTGCGATGGGACGGCGTCAAAACTACGGCGCCGGCAATAGCAGCCACGCCCAGCAGAGCGGCTATGACCGAAATGTGCTTCCGCGGCGCGATCAAGGAAGGCTCGGGCGCCAGGTAGGCGATCAGATTTCGGAGATGTCGCCACAGATTATCCATGTGCTATCTGAGTATGAGATGTACCAACAATAAAAGTAATGGAGTAATCCGCGTGGTCTGAGAAAGAATGCACCTGAGTACTCCCGTAGAGCCGTGACTAGCCCCCGACGGCTTGAAGTAATCCAGCTATACCCCTGTAGAGGCAATTAATGCTTGGTTGCACTGTGCGCATTCTTATGCACCGTTTCGTGTTTGGGAGGCTTTTTGACCTTACTGTGGGAAGTTGCCGCGTGCGGGCTACGAGACGAAGCCTCGTGAGGTTTGTGCGAATCAGCCGCATGCGGGCTATGGGGAATCACCGCTTCGTGAGCTTCGGCGAGCAGCCCGGCCAGAACCAGCGCTGAACATGCAACCACAGACCGAATCATCACGGAATTCCTGTCTCCTCGAAGAACAGTTCGGCGGCTAAGGCCCGAGTCTTTAGCCGCGGCTCTCGTGATTTTCGAGATTTCGCCGATACATACGGTGAAGCTACTCGGGGCCACGCAGCGCATGATCACGATCAAGCCGTCCAGTGTTACCGATGATGCCGGTATGCAACCCGAAGTTGCGCCGGACACGCCGGCAACAGAGGAGCACAAGAAGCGAATTCCTTTGGTTTGGATACCGGCTACGCTGGGTGTCGGCCTGCTGATCGCCGCGGTTTATCTGGGAGGCCGCATCGTCAAGGGACACCCGATGGCCAAGCCCGAGGTGGCACGCTTGGCCACTACCTTGCCGGCGGTGAAGCCGCTTGCTCAATCCATTGAACCCCCGCCGGCTCCAACTTCGAAACTGCCTGATCCTCAACCGGAGCCGCTCACAGTTGTCACGCCGGACGATGGTATCCCGATGATCACGCCGCAAGCGGGGGAGATGTACATCCAGGTGGGCGCGCTCGATCAGGAAGCCACACGGCGCTTTGTGCAACGCCTGCGCGATGAAAAGCTGGAGCCGCACGTTGCCTTGGGACCAACCCCTGAGCTGATGCGTGTTCTGATTGGTCCTTTCGACGATCGCGACACCCTGAACGCACGAAAGGCCCAGCTTGAGAGCGAAGGCATCGATACCTTCGTTCGACAATACTGAGCCGTTCGACAATACTGAGCTTTCCCGCGCCAACTGGCAGCGGTTAATTAACGGCGGCCGCCGCCCCCACCGGCGAATCCACCGTGCATGCCGCCGGCAAACCCGCCTCTACCGAACCCGCCGCCCATGCGCGCCGAACCGGCAAAGCGCCCGCCCGAAGCGATGGCGTTCCCGGCAACATGCCCATGCCCTTGCAGGGCGGCAAAGTTTCCTACAAAACCGTGGCCGTAACCCCGGAAGCCATACCCATACCATCCGGGCGCATAAAAGGCCACCCAAGGCGAATAGAATGGCCAGCCAAAAGGACTGTACCAGATGCCGTCGCCTGGAATAAATCCGTACATGGCCCAATAGGGGTTCCAATACCAACCCGGTCCATCCCAATAGGCGCCTCCGCCTACGAAAACGTTCCGAGCCGACTGCATGCTGGCTTCAGCCTCATATTCAGAGCGCAGATTGCTCCAGGCATACAACGGATTCTGAGCGGCTTGCGCTTTGATGTCGAAGTGCGTCGACTTCAAAGCCCCGTTCAGAGCCAGCTCGTGGCCCTTATCCAGATCCTTCTGCCGATCGCCCTGTAACACCGTGGCCTTGCCATCCAACACCTGCACCAGGTGCGAATCCGCATTGAAAGCGTACAGGCCCTGCTTGACCAGCCGGGTTGACGCTCCGTTCATCAGCACCGTGAGATTGTTGTCCCTGAACAATTCAGCTACCTCCACAATCGCCTGCCCGCGAAGCACTTCCACGCGCGTGTCGGCTAAACCGGGAGATACCAAACGAACCGCGCTATTGTCGCCCACCCGGAGAAAAACTCCAGGCGTGAGAAGCACTTCCGCCCGGCCTTGCCCCGTTTCCAGCACTTGGTTCGGCTGCATCTGAACCGATCCCACGGATCGCGATGTGACCGTTTGTCCGGCTACGGCCACTTGTCCTTCTACGTAGTTCAACGTTCCCGGAATGGCGCTGCTGGCCGCGGCTGCCGGTATCGCCCAGAGAATTGTGGCCGCCAGCATCCCGAGTAACGCTTTGTAATGTCGAAACATATGTTTTTCTTTCACTTACCTAATGGTTGGATGTCTCCAGTTGCAACTTGGTTGCTTCTTGCTGAATCGCCTGGCCTACACGCTCATACCCGCAGGCAGTAGGACAGGCTAAGGCAATTAAGGCCAGAACCTTAGGGCAAAACTCGATACTTTCCGTGCCCGACTCGGCCGTTTAGCTGGCATGGAGCCACAGCTGCGCGCGACCTCAAGGTGCTCGGGTGGCCCGAAAACGGAGGGGGAGAGCTCGTCACGATGAAGAGAAACATGGTGCCACTGTTCGCGATCGCTTTTGTCGTGGCGATTATTTGCACCGGCGTCTGGTACGGTTTATTCGCCGGCAAACTGCGGTCTTCAACCGAAATACCGGGCCATGCCATCGTGGTAGCGGCGCGGGATCTGGATCGCGGAACGGTGCTGCAGCCGAGCGACTTGCGCGTATCCGAAGTGCAGGGCCTGTTGGGAGGAGCGTTTTCGAAGCCGGAGGAAGCCGCCGGCGCCACGCTGCTGACCGCGTTGAAAACCGACGAACCGCTGCTTCAGGAGCGGGTGACGCCGCGCGTTTCAGACGCGGCCAGAGCGGCCGGCCCGGTACCAACTGGAATGCGCGCCGTCTCGATGCATGTTTATCAATCCGAAAGCGTGCTGAATTTACTGCAGCCCGGATCGCGCGTGGACCTGCAGGCGGTTTCCGACAGAAACGGCGGGACGGAGCTGCGCACCATACTGGAGAACGTCCAGATTCTGGCCGTGAGCGCGGCGGATGCCAACGGCAATCGCCCGGCTGGCGCCGTGGTGACGGTGCTGATTCGCGCCCAGGATACAGACATGGTGGCGCTGGCGGACTCGGGCAGCCGGATTCGAGTGGCGCTCCGAAATCCCTTGGACGGGGCAACCACGCCGCGCCATTCTCTGGCGTTGGCGGCGCTGTTTTCAGGCAATAAACTAGGCGGGGACGCGGCGGAAGCAATTCCTTTCGCCGGCGCGGGAATCTGGGATCATCCCATCCAACTGCACGTCCGCGTGCTCAAAGTGAGCGACTCGGCATTGATGGAATTGCAGTCCCAACTCGCCGCCGGCGCCTCCGCCGGAGAATCTCCGGAGGGTTCCTGGCGAGTGGCTGCGCTCCGCTCCGGCGACGACACGCAAAAACTGATCCAGACCCTGGAACAAAAGCACGAAGTGGAGGAAGTTTCCAGAGAAAGGCTCATGGCCGGCGTGGGACGGCCCATCAGCTATCACGCAGGACCCAAGCCTTACCAGCTACGCGTGCGGTTCTCCCCGGAGTGGATGACCCCGGGCAAACTCGGCCTGCGAGTGAAGCCACAGATTGGCGTTCCGGGCGCTCCGGGAACGAAACAATACGATGCTGGGCTGCCGGATATTTCGAGCTTTTTGGTCCAGGGCTTGCTGAACGATGCGCCGGGCCAAAACTGGGCGTCCCAACTTTTTCCAGGCCACTCCTGGGAGCACCAGCACCTGGTAATCTTCGTTTCCGCGCGCGTCATCCAACAGTCTTCGCCGTTAGCGGTGGCGCGTACCGATCGGGGGCAATAGGTGCTGGCCGTTTCCTCCGTTCTGGTTTTTCTTACCGTCTTCCTGGCGGCCGGCCTGGCCGTGCTCATCGGATGGTTCACGCTGCAGCGCATGGGCGCCGATGCGATGGCCGAAAACATGTCCGAACAACTTCTCGACGATAGCCCGCGGCTGCTGAAGGACGACTCCCTGAGCACCATCTCACCCTGGGCCCGATTGCTCGAGAAATCCGATTTCGTCCGAATCATGCACCGCCATCTGTTGCAGGCGGGGCTCAGCTGGTCCGTGGGACGCGTGACGCTGCTCATGCTGCTGGCCAGCAGCGTGGCGCTGGGGTTTGCCATGCAGTTCGACTGGATTCCCGGCTGGGCCGATCTGCTGATTGCGGCCGCCGTGGCGGCCCTGCCGTATCTCTACATCCTGCACTGCCGCGCCAAGCGCTTCCGCCAGTTCGAAGAAAATTTCCCGGACGCGCTCGATTCTTTGGCGCGTTCGCTGCGCGCCGGACATCCTTTCCCCGCCGCGATGGACATCCTGTCCGACGAATGCGAGCAGCCCGTCGCGGCCGAAATGCACCAGACGGCGGTAGAAGGAAACCTGGGAACGTCCTGGGAGCAGGCGCTCAACAACCTGGCCGAACGCATGCCGCTGCTGGAGGTGAGCATGTTCGCTTCCGCGGTGCAATTGCAAAACCGGACGGGCGGAAAGTTGAACGAAGTGCTGAGCAAGCTGGCCGAGAACATGCGCGAGTCTGTGGCGTTGAAGGGCGAAGTCCGGGCGCTGGCCTCGCACGGCAAACTCACCGGCGCTGTGTTGACGGCGCTTCCGGTCGCGATCGCCATCGTCATGATCATGGTGAATCCGTCCTATCTCATCGTCTTGATTACCCATCCCTACGGCAAGTATTTGATTGCAGCGGCGTTGGTCTGCCTGGTCCTGGCGCACTTCGTAATTCGGCGAATCGTGGATATCAAGATATGACGGGGTGTGTATGACCGAGCTTTGGATGGGCGCCGGATTCTTCGCGTTCGTGATGACCGCGGTGGCGTTGGCGGGCTATGGCTATCAGCGCCTGGTAGAGCGGCGCAACGTGCAAGGCTCTGGGGAAGGCTCCCGCCAACTGCTGGCGGGCGAACCGCGGACCCCTTCGCGCGCGGCGTTCGCGAATCTGTTCCAGTCCATCGGCGAAAACTTCCCCGCAGCCAAGAACGAACAGAATCCTTACCGCATACGGCTAAGCGCGGCGGGTTACCGCTGGCCGTCCGCCTTGCCCATCTTCTACGGAATCAAGTGCGGCAGCGCGCTCTTCTTCGCGGGAATGCTCGGAATCGTCGCGTTGCTCTACCAGCAGGATCCTTCGGCCATTCCCCTTCCGATGATCTGCGGGCTCGGGCTGGGGTTTCTGCTGCCCGATCGCGTTCTGAGTTCGCGCGTGCATGCCCGCGCCCAACGGCTACGCAGCGCAATACCGGCGGCGCTGGACCTGATGGTGCTCGCCATGGAAGCCGGGCAGGCGCTGGATCAATCCATCGCCGACGCCAGCCGCGGGCTGAAGCGCACGCATCCGGACTTGAGCGCGGAGTTCGCCCAACTCTGCATGGAGCTGAGAACCGGCTCCAGCCGGGCGGACTCATTCCGCGCCCTGGCCGCGCGCAACAAGGAACCCGAACTGCGCAAGCTGGCGAATCTGTTGATCGATAGCGACCGTTTTGGCGTCAGCATTGGTCCCGCGCTCCGCTCGCACGCCAAATATCTGCGCACGCGCTTTCGCCAGCAGGCTCAGGAAAAGGCCCGAAAAGTGGGCGTGAAACTAATCTTCCCAGTCTTCTTCCTGATCTTTCCATCGGTGCTGCTGGTGACGCTTGGCCCAGCCTGCATCATGATGTACCAGCAGTTGAAAACTCTGGTGGAGTAGGCGCGCTCGCGCCCATTACTATTTCTTTTCCTCTTCCTTCTTCTTTTCGTCTTCCTTCTTGGGCGCCGGCTTGGCTGATTTCGACGCCGCAGGCTTCTCGGCGGATGCCGGGGGCCTCTCGGCCGATGCCGGAGGCTTCTCAGCAGGTGCAGGGGGCTTGGCCTCAGGCCTTGCGGCAGGAGCAGGCGCTGCGGGGCGCGCTGCCGGCGCTGGTTGCTCAGCCGCACGCGGCGCTGGACGCACTGCTGGCGCCGGTTGTGATGGAACAGGGGTCACGGGACGCGCTGCCGGCGCTTGCGGCGCCGCACCGGGAGCCCGCGCCTGTACTTGCCGCACCACAGGCTTTGCGGGCGCCGGCTGGCTCTGCCTGATCTGCTGCACCTGACTGGTATCCAGCGGGCGTCCTCCGTTCGACGCCAAAGCTTGCTGCTTCTGGGCGAAGGGCACGGGCGGAGGCGGAGGCGTCCGCTTCGCGACCACCGCTCGGCCTTGCATGTTAGCGGGCGGTTGCACCACGCGCGCCCCCGCCTTGGGCGCCATCGTCACACTGGCCCGGGTGGGCGCTACCGCGGCCATCGCCACCACCGGCGCCGACCGGATGGCTTCCGGACGCACCACGATGGCAGCCGACTGCACCGGCCGCGCGCTCGCAAACGCGGCCTGCTGCACGGCCATCACAGCGCCCGGCGCGCCGCGATTCACGTAGGTCACATTCGTCACGTTGACATTGACGTTGTTGTTCACGATGACTGTGTTGGTGACGTTAATCCGATTGAGATAGACCGGGCTCACGTGATACGACGGCACATAAACCTCGCGCGGCCCGAGCGCAAACCACGCGACTCCGCCTCCAACCGCACCGCCGCCCACCCACGCCACCAACGCCGGCGCGTACACCGGACGCTGCGCTATCGGCCCCGGCACCCAACCCCAGTAGCCGCTCACATACGCCCAGCGGCCATAGTGAAAGGGAGCAAAACCCCATTGTGCGTCATCCACCCAAGTCCAGCCCCAAGGGTCCACCCAAAGCCAATGGCCATAGTGATAGGGCGCCCATCCATTGGGCGTTCCGTTGGGAACCCAGACGGCGCCATATTCGGGAGTGTTCCGCCAGCTTCCATATTGATCCAGATCCTGATATCCCACCAGTTCACGCGATACGTAACGCGCCGAAGGCGATTGGTCGTCATGCTGGTCGCGGCCTAAACTCCAGGTGTCAAAATCGTTGCGCGCCGGGGCGCCCACGGTCTGATAACTCGGCTGATCGGCGCCCACCGCCTGCGCCTGTTCGCCGGCATGGACCGTGAAGGCTTGATTGGGGCCCGTCAGCTCGCCTTCGCCTCCGCGCACCGTCACCAGCGTGGTGGAAGAATCGGGTTTCACTTCGATCCGATATTCACCGGTGCGCAACAACGAGAAGGCCAGGTTGGGCGTGTCCACTTCGAAACTGTCCTGATCGCCGAGATCGCGCAGGCGGACGATGAGCGAACCTCCCGTCAGGCGGAGCTGAACGTTTGAGTCGTCCAGGTTCAGGAACTCGAGCGACGCTGTCGAATTCATCCTGAGCGCGGCGCTTCCGATCTGCAGTTCCACAGTACCGCCCACGTCCACAAAGACGTGGTCTCCGGTGGTGAGCGGCCGATTGAAGTCCACTGCACTCCAGTCCTCCACATCGCCCGGGCGGAACGAAGCCGATCCGTAGACATAGCTGAGGCGCGCCACGCGTCCCGGCGGATCGGCCTGCGCCATCAGCAGGCAAGCCGATACAGCGATCCCGCACAAAATTCTACTTAGTAATTGCATCCCCGTCTCCTTCGATAACTACTAAACGCGCCGGCCTCGCCTCCCGTTGCGAAACGCGGCATTAAATTAGATCTATGTTAGCAACTGAGAGCCCCGCGAAAAGAATGGTTACGATGGAAGCAGATGGGACGCGCTCTCGTTCTTACTCGCTGGACCTGGCCGTTGCTACTCGCATCCGCCCCTGTCTGGGGGCAGCAATATAAGGCCGACAAAGCCGGACCGCTCCCGCCCGAAGTGGCAACCGGGATCGCCCAGGCGCTCCAGAAGCCGGGGTTTCAAATCAGCAACAATGGCTCCCGGTATTGCGAGATTTGGCTGCGCGCGAGCCTTCCGCCCGGCCCTGCTGGGAGCGACCCGAAGGTCGCTCTGCCGAATGTGACGCTGCCCAACATACCTCAGGGAGCACTGCTCGGTGTGATCCGCTACGATGCCGACGGATCAGACCGGCGCGGCCAGACCATCCACGCCGGGCTCTATACGTTGCGCTACGGCATCATGCCGATGAACGACAGCCACCAGGGCGCCGCGCCGCAGCGCGATTTCCTGCTCCTGACACCGGCCGCCGAGGATCGGGATTTGAACGCTGCTCCGAATTTCGACGCGTTAGTGGCCATGAGCCGCAAAGCTTCGCACACCGCGCACCCGGCGGTGTTGAGTTTTCGGAAGGCCGCGAGCGACTCTCCCGGATTCAGCCAGCAAGGCGACACCGACTGGGTGCTCGAATCCAAAGTGGGCGACACGCCCATCGCGATCATCGTGGCGGGCGCGGCCGGCAGCTAAGGCTCGCCCGGAACGCCGCGCGCGGCGTGGCCCGCGGCAACGCGTGTTTTCTCCTAAAGAACCGCCCTTCATTCCGATAAGAACTACAGGCCGCTAAGAAAACCAAGGGAGGCGAGAGCACCAGTGTTAGACGTTCTCATCGTGGACGATTCGGCAGCGATCCGCAAGATCCTGCAGAGAGTACTCCGGCAGACCGAAATTCCGATCGGCACGGTGTACGAAGCCGGCGACGGAGTGGAGGCGCTGGAAACGCTGCGCCGGCAGGCCATCGGGCTGGTGTTGTCCGACATCAACATGCCGAACATGGACGGTCTGGAGTTCTTGACCAAGATGCGTGCCGAACAGGTGTGGCACGCCATCCCGGTGCTGATGGTCAGCACCGAAGGGACCCAGGCCAAGGTGCTGGAGGCGGTGGAGCGCGGCGCCTCCGGCTACGTGCGCAAGCCGTTCACCGCCGAACAGATCAAGGAAAAGCTGGTGGGGTTGATTTAGAAACCGCTGATCTAGAAAACCGAGGAAACGATGTCAACAAGCACAGAGGCGGTGCTGCCGCTTTCGCAGGAGGAACTGGTACAGGCCATCCGGGCGGCTACCGAGGAGGTGTTCACCACCATGCTGAATCTGGCCGTGACGCCGGGCGAGGTGTTCGTCGAAAAGGAAGAGGCGGTTCCCAGTTCGGGCGTAGTGTCGTTGATCGGGCTGGCGGGATCCTGGGTGGGATCGGGAAGCTTGGCCTGTTCGGCGGGCTGCGCCTGCAAGATCGCATCGGCGCTACTGATGACCCCCTACACCGCGATCGACGAAGATGTGCTGGACGCGGTGGCGGAAGTGACCAACATGATCATCGGCAACGTGAAGACGGCGCTCGAAAGCCGCCTGGGGGCGATGGGGTTGAGCACGCCCACGGTGATCTACGGCCGCAACTTCCAGACGCGCAGCTCCGGCAATCAGGAATGGACGGTGGTGCCTTTCGCTCTGGGCGAGGACCGCATGTGCGTGCAGGTGTGCATCGCCCCCAATGTGGATGCGGGCAAGAAAACCACGCGCACCGGCTTTCCGGTTCCGCATCTGCTGCGGACCTAGCGCGAGCCCGGCGCGGTACAGCCAGAAAGAACAGCCATGCAAACCATGACGGCCCGAGTGGCGGCCAGTTCGCACATCAACCGTGTCCTTGCGGCCGAGGAAGCTGCCGGGCTGGGATCTTTGTGAGACGCAAGACGCCCCAAACGCCCGGTGTGAGATCTCACAAAGGAGGTTGCCGAGATGAGCGCGGAGTCTGACCAGAAATCGGTGGGCGCCGGAACGCCGGACGGCGGGGCCTCCGTCAATCCTTTGGCCAGCGATCCAGAGCTGATCGGCGATTTCATTCTGGAATCGCGCGAGCATCTGACCGCGATCGAGCTGCAGTTGCTGACGCTCGATCAGGACCCGGCTAATTTCGAGGCTTTGAACGCCATTTTTCGCGGATTTCACACCATCAAGGGAATGGCGGGCTTCCTGGATCTGGACGCGGTGCGCGACCTGGCCCACGAAGTGGAGACGGTGCTCGATCTGGCCCGGAACTTCAAGCTCACGATTACCTCTAGCATCATCGACCGGATTCTCGAGAGCAAGGATTACCTGAACGTGTGGATGACGGAGCTGGAAGAGATGCTCCGAACCGGCAAGACACCCACGGCTCCCGAAGCCGCCGGGCTGCTGGACTCGATCCGCGGCCTGGTGACTGGCCCGCCGGAAGGCTCCGGGGAAGCTGCGCAGCCTGTGAAGCTAGAAGCACTTGCCATCGAACCCGCCACGCCGGGCCTGACGGAATTGGCGCGCGAAGTAGCGGCGCCGCCTCCGGACAGCTTGGCGGAAGCCCCGCCGGCGGAGAGCGTGGATGTTGCCGCGGTGGTTGCCGACGTTGTCACAGAGGTGGTCCCGGAAGTGGTCGCCGAGGTTGCCAAGACGGCCGAAGCGCGGCCCAGCGGCGCGCGGTCCATCAAGGTGGAGACGGCCAAGCTCGATTACTTAGTGGACATGGTGGGCGAGATGGTGATCTCGCAATCGCTGGTGCGTCACGACCCCGACCTGGCCAACGGCATTAAGCCGCGCCTGGCGCGCAATCTCTCGCAACTGGCGCGCATCACCGACGATATCCAGCGCACCGCCATGTCCATGCGCATGATCCCGGTGGGGCAGTTGTTCCAGAAGACTTCGCGGCTGGTGCGGGATCTGTCGCGCAAAGCCGGGAAACAGGTGGAACTGGAACTGGCGGGCGAAGAAACCGAGCTGGACCGCAACATCGTGGAGGAACTCGCCGATCCGCTGATGCACATGGTGCGCAATTCGGTGGATCATGGCATCGAGAAGCCTGAAGAGCGTATCGCGGCGGGCAAGCCGGCGCAGGCCCACGTGACGCTCAAGGCCGGACACCAGGCGGGCCACATCGTGATCCAGATATCGGATGACGGGCGCGGCCTGCAGCGCGACAAGATTCTTCGCAAGGCGCGCGAGAAGAAGCTGATTGAGCCGGGGGTGGAGCTGGCCGACAGCGAGATTTTCGCCTTGATCTTTCATCCCGGTTTTTCCACCGCCGAAAAGATCACCGACGTGTCCGGACGCGGCGTGGGCATGGACGTAGTGCGCAAACAGGTTCAAAAGCTGCGCGGCCGCATCGATGTGATTTCAAAACCCGGCGAAGGGACCACGTTCCTGCTCAAGCTGCCGCTGACGCTGGCCATTATCGACGGCCTGGTGGTGGGCGTGGGCGACCAGCGCTACATTGTCCCGATCTTCGCGGTGCGGGAGATGCTGCAGCCGGCCGAGAGCGCCATTTCGACCATCCACGGGCGCCAGGAGATGGCCCTGGTGCGCGGCTCGTTGCTTCCGGTGATCCGGCTGCACCAGCGCTTTCACTTGCAGCCCCGCTACCAGCATCCCTGGGAGTGTCTGCTGATTGTGGCCGAGAGCGGAACCAAACTGTTCTGTCTGATGGTGGACGAACTGATCGGCAAGCAAGAAGTGGTGATCAAGAGCCTGGGCGAAGGGATGCGCAATATCGCCGGAGTGGCGGGCGGCGCCATTCTCGGCGACGGCCGGGTGGGGCTGATTCTGGACCCGGAAGGTTTGTTTGGATCGTCGCGCAACGGAGCCGCCCATGCGGAATGACGTGGTGTTCCGCTCCGGCGCGCAATCCGGCGATGAGGGCTCTGGCGGGTTGGCGGGCGCCGAACTGAAGCTGACCGCGAGCGAGTTCCGCGAGATCAGCGACCTGGCCTATCAGCGCTTCGGGCTGGATCTCAAGAAAGGCAAGGAGGCGCTGGTGGCCTCGCGGCTGGGGAAAAAGCTGCGCAAGCTGGGATTTGCGACCTTTGCCGAGTATCACCGGCACGTGCTAGCGGACTCGACCGGCGATGCGCTGGTGGAACTGATTGACGCTCTGACCACCAATCACACCAGTTTTCTGCGCGAGCGGGCGCATTTCGAATTTCTGGCGCGGGCGGCGAACGAAGAGTTTCGCGACGTTTCCACGCTGCGTGTCTGGAGCGCGGCGTACTCGAGCGGCGAGGAGCCCTATTCGATCGCCATGTGTCTGGCGGAGGCTTTGGTCAAATCGCCGGGGCGGCAGTTCCGCATCGTGGCCACCGACATCTCGACGCGCGTGTTGGACACGGCGCGGCGGGGCGTGTACGCAGCCAGCCGTTTTGACGACGTCCCGGAGCCGTTGCGGCGCGCCTACCTGCTGCGCGGGCAGGGCGCATCGCAGGGCTTCTACAAGGTCAAGCCGGCGGTGGCGCAAAAGATCGAGTTTGAGCGGCTGAACCTGATCGAGCCGTTTCCGCAGCGGGGCTTGTTTCACGTGATCTTTTGCCGCAACGTGATGATGTATTTCGACAAGGCAACCCAGCAGGACATCGTGCAGCGGTTGAGCGCCTGCCTGGAGCGGGGGGGCTATCTTTTTGTGGGGCATTCCGAGTCGCTCACCGGCGTCGAGCACGCGCTCCATTACGTCCGGCCGGCAACTTATCGCAACGGGAAGTAGGGCGGGTCGCAATGGAAAGTAGAGCGGGGCTTGGGACGGCGAGAGGCGATGGCGAAACAGGCGTGGAGATGACAAGAAGCGTGGACGTGAAAAAAGGCCTGGCGGTGAAAAAAAACCTGGCGATGAAAAAGCAGGGCGGTGAAAACAGCAGGTGGTGAAAGAACCATGGCGGTAAGTTCGGTGGTGGTGGGCATTTCCGATTGCAAGGTGACGCGGGACGCCGAGTCGGTACTGGTGACCTACGCGCTAGGTTCCTGTATCGCGGTGGCGATGCACGATCCGGTGACCAAAGTGAGCGGACTGCTGCACTATATGCTGCCCGAATCGGCCATCGACGCCCGCAAGGCCGAACAGAACCCCTTCATGTTCGCCGA
This sequence comes from Bryobacterales bacterium, assembly GCA_963784025.1. GTDB lineage: Bacteria > Acidobacteriota > Terriglobia > Bryobacterales > Bryobacteraceae > Palsa-89. The sequence goes on along the minus strand of CAWAPW010000023.1, from coordinate 552,048 downwards.
CACCGGGATTCCCCGCATGATGGACGTGCTCAAAGCGGCCGGCGGCGACGGCAAACGAATGGTGGTGCGGCTGACCGGAGGCGCGCAGGTGCTGGACAGCCAGGGAGTTTTTCAGATCGGCAAGCGCAATTATCTGGCGGCGCGGCGGATTCTGTGGAAGGCGGGGATTCTGGTGGCGGCCGAAGCGGTAGGCGGCGAGGTTTCGCGGACCACGCGCCTGGAGGTAGGCTCGGGCCGTTTGTGGGTTCGCGAGGGAGGCGGCATCGAGCGGGAACTGGTGCGCAACAGCGGCCCCAAAGGACGGAACAATGGTGAGTAGAACAACGCTGACTAAAAGCACGACAGAGGGTGAAACTGCCATGCGGTGGATAAAGCCCAAGCCGCGGAGGAGCAATCCATGGCTTACTCTGTCCTGATCGTAGACGATTCGCCGGTGATGCGCAGTTTCATCCGGCGGGTGCTGGGATTGTCCGGATTCGAGGTGGGCGAATGCATGGAAGCAGGCAACGGCGAAGAGGCTCTGGCCCAATTGAGCGCGCACCGGGTGGACGTGATTCTCACCGACATCAACATGCCCGGCATGAACGGCGAAGAGTTGTTGCGCAGGCTGGGAGCGGACGGAACGCTGAAGACCACTCCAGCGGTGGTGATTTCAACCGACGCCACCAACGAACGGATCCTGCGGATGATCGCGCTCGGCGCCGAGGGCTACATGTCCAAGCCGTTCACGCCGGAAGGATTGCGGGATGAACTGGAACGGGTATTAGGAGATCGGCATGCCTCCAGAGCTTGAACAAACAGCGACGCTTGAACAATTTACGATGGACCAGGAGCCCGCGGCGAGCGATATGATCCGCCAGGTAGCAGCCGAGGTGCTGGAGACCATGTTCTTCACCGAGGCCGAGCTCGCGGCCTGCGAACATGGCTGGCTGGGCTTGGCCGCCTGCGCCCGCATCCAATTCACGGGCTCGCACTACGGAGAGATGCTGCTGGGCGTTTCGATGGAGGCGACGGATCCCATCGCCGCGTCTTTTCTGGGTCTGGACCCGGTGGAGCTCACCGACGCGCAGCGCGGCCAGGTGGTGCAGGAGCTCACCAACATCCTGTGCGGGGCGATGCTCAGCCATTTGTGGCCCGAATCCAAGCTGGCGCTCTCGTCTCCCGAGTTGACGCCCTGGCAGGAGTGGCCAAGCGTGGGGCTGCTGCACCGCTGCTTCACCATTCCCGAAGGGATGCTCGGGATATCGATCCGGCTGTCGCCCGCCCTGCACCAGGGAGCCGATAAATAGCCGTCGCATGGACACCGGAAAGAAAATCCGAGTGCTGATCGTGGACGATTCGGCCATTGTCCGCAAGATGCTGGCCGAAGCCCTGGCCTCGGAAACGGATCTGGAAGTGGTGGGCACGGCGCCGGATCCTTTTGTCGCCCGCGACAAAATCATCAGCCTGAAACCGGATGTCCTGACGCTGGACATCGAGATGCCGCGCATGGACGGCCTCACTTTTCTGAAGAAGCTGATGCGCTTCCATCCGTTGCCGGTGGTGGTGATCAGTTCGCTCGCGCAATCTTCCAGCCAGGCCGCGCTCGAAGCGCTGCAATGCGGCGCGGTGGAGGTGCTGGCCAAGCCGGGCGGTCCCTATTCGGTGGGCGAGCTGAAACAGGATCTGCCGCACAAGGTGCGCGCGGCCGCGCACGCCCGCGTCGGCCAAGCCAGGCCGCAATTATCGGCCCCCTCGCCCGCGGCCCCGCTGGTTCTGGCGGGATCGAGCAGCGCCACCGTGATCGCCATCGGCGCTTCCACCGGAGGAACCGAAGCTATCCGCGAAGTGTTGACGGGCCTGCCCCAGAACATGCCGGGGATTTTGATTGTGCAGCACATCCCACCGGTGTTCTCCCTGGCTTTCGCCAACCGGCTAAACGATCTGTGCAAGCTGCGCGTGAAGGAGGCCGCTGATGGCGACCGGGTGACAGCGGGGTTGGTATTGATCGCACCGGGAAACTTTCACATGACGCTGCGCAAAACCGGCGGCGAGTACCGCGTGGCGGTTCAGGAGGGCGCGCGCGTCTGCTACCAGCGGCCTTCGGCGGATGTGCTGTTCGAGAGTGTGGCTCAAGTTGCCAAGAGCGATGCTATCGGAGCGATTCTTACGGGCATGGGATCGGACGGAGCGCAGGGGCTGCTCAAAATGAAGCGGGCCGGGGCGCGGACCATCGCGCAGGACGAAGCCAGCTGCGTGGTTTTCGGGATGCCGCGGGAGGCCATCCGGGCGGGAGCCGTGGACCATATCCTGCCGCTACATCGCATGGCCGCCGAATTGACCGCGCTGAGTGCTATGGCTGCTCGATGAAAGGATCACTGCATGACGATTGGTAAGAAATTGACGATTGGCTTCGCCATTTTACTGTTTGTAGCGCTCGCGTTGGCGGGCGGATATCTGTATTCGGTGGCCAGTCTCGGGAGAGAACTGAAGGTCGCTACTGGCGCCACCGCAACGAAACTCTACCTCGCGACGGAAGTGGAGGCCCAACTGTTCCGGATGCGGAGCTGCCAGCGAGGCGTGATGTTGTTCATGTTGGAGAACCTTCCGGCGAAGGCCCAGACCAACAAGCAGGAGTTTGAGACGCGGGCTGCCGGCGTGGAGACCCTCCTGGCCCAAATCACGCCCCTGCTTCATATCGAGAAGGCACAGCAAAATGCCGCGCTCATCCAGACTGAGTTTCCCAATTTCAAGAGCTATTTTGAACAAGTGGCGGATGCGGCGATGAAGGGCGATGCGAAGAGCGCCCTAACATCTACACGAATAGTTCCAGCAAGTCCCTGGACTCACTGGAAGCGGCGGCGAAAGATCTGATCGAGATCCAAAAGCAACTGATGCAAGAGAACTCCGAGCGTGGCGCGGCCTCTTCGGCGCAGGCGCGCTGGGTGGCCTACATTTTTCTGTTGGCGGCGCTCGCGATCGCGCCGTTCGTTCTGCTGATGGTCACCCGGACCACCCGCCAACTGCGCGGCGTCGCCGCTGGTCTGGCCGAGGGCGCCGAACAGATTACCAGCGCGTCCTCGCAAGTGGCTTCCTCCAGTCAAACACTGGCGCAGGGCGCGTCCGAACAGGCAGCATCGCTCGAAGAGACCGCATCCTCCAGCGAAGAGATCACTTCCATGACCCGCAAGAACGCCGAGAACTCGCAAGCCGCGGCCGGAGTGATGGCGGAAGTGGATCAGCGAGTGGCGGAAGGTAATCGCACGCTCGAAGAGATGGTCCAATCCATGCTGGAAATTACCGGATCGAGCGACAAGATCTCGAAGATCATCAAAGTGATCGATGAAATCGCCTTCCAGACCAATATTCTCGCGCTCAACGCCGCGGTGGAAGCAGCGCGCGCGGGCGAGGCCGGCATGGGGTTCGCGGTGGTGGCCGACGAAGTCCGCAGCCTGGCGCAACGCTCGGCGCAAGCCGCCAAAGACACCGGCGCGCTGATCGCGGAGTCGATCGCGAAGTCCAACGAAGGCAGTACGCGGCTGGAACACGTGTCCAAAGTGATCCGCGCGATTACCGAGAGCGCCGCCAAAGTAAAAACGCTGGTGGACGAAGTGAACCTGGGCAGCCAGGAGCAGGCGCGTGGAATCGAAGAGATATCGAAATCCATTGCGCAGATGGACCGCGTCACACAGGGGAATGCCGCGAGCGCCGAGCAAAGCGCGTCGGCCAGCGAGGAAATGTCGGCGCAAGCCGAGGCGCTGCAGAACATCGCGAGAGAACTGCGAACGCTGGTTGGGGGCGGCGACGATCACGCTCCCATAGCCCGCCACGTGGCCAGGCTGCGGCCGATGCCGGCGCCAATTTCAAGCAAGCCCACAGGTCCGGCCACACCGCGGCCGGCCGTGTCGCAAGCGCAAAAAAGTCAGGCGAAGACTCCCGTTCGCGCCGGTAGTCATGTCATTCCACTGGAAGACGATTTCGTCAATATGTAAACGACGTAGCCGGTCCGGGTAGTCCCGGTACAATTCCAGTTCCGTTAGCGGTCTCTCGTTCTTGTGCTTCCGGCATTTCGCCAGTAGACTGGAACGAACGCGATGCCGCTCCGTTTTTTGAAGGCTTGCCTGATTCTGGCGGCGCCTTTGCTATGCCAGCCCGCTGACGACTCCCGCCCGGCCTGCACTTCCCAAATCCAGGGGCACATGTGGCCCGAGGCCGCGAACCACGATCCCAAACTGATTTCGCATCTGCTGCGCTGCGGCGAACTGCTCATCTGCGTGCGGGGAACCTGGCACTATCATTGGGAAGCTCCCAGCGTCCGCCTGGATCAGTTGGGACGCGGCGCGAAATCCAGCGGCTCCCGGCCGGCGGTGTGTGATGTGCAAGCGGTTACGGAGGCAACGCCGCCATCCAGCGGGAACTAGAATCCTGAGTTGCAAGTTCATTGAATAATTCGCCCAGTGGGACGGTCCCCCGGACAGCGGACGACGCCCCCGTCGGCCTCCGTTTTGAGCGTGTGTCGTGGAGCCGGACCAGGGGTCCGGTGCGGACGGTGGCGTCCGCCCCACTGCGAGTTATGTGGCGGACCTCTGACTCAGGACGCTAGCGATCCGGCCCAGGCCCACCGCCGAACGTTGAGTTTCGATGTCCCGATGGGTTATTCTGATAGCTGTACTAGAATGGCAAACACATTTTCAGCGCTGAAGCGCATGCGCCAGACCAAGCGGAAGACGGTGGTGAATCGTCTTCGCAAATCGCGGCTACGTCACCAGATCCGTTCGATGCGCAGGCTGCTCGAGCACAAGGACACCAAAGGCGCGAACGATGCGCTGCCGGCCACCTTCTCGCTGATCGATCGTTCGGCTCGCTGGGGCATCATCAAGAAGAACACCGCGGCGCGTTACAAGAGCCGGCTGCAGGCCAGGCTCAAAGCAATCGCGTAACGGAAACCCGCTTCCTCTGGTCGCGGCTCGGTTAAATCGCTGCGGTAGAATGGGTGCATGTCTGACGTCCTTCGCATCGCGGACCGCGAGTTTCATTCGCGTCTGTTCGTAGGCACGGGAAAATATCGCAGTTTCCAGGAAATGGCGCGCTGCCACCAGGCATCCGGCGCCGAAGTGGTTACCGTCGCAGTGCGGCGGGTGAATCTCACGGACAAATCTAAAGAATCCCTGATCGATTACATCGACCGTTCGAAGATGTTTATCCTTCCGAACACGGCCGGCTGTTACACCGCCGACGAGGCCATTCGTACGGCGCGGCTGGGACGCGAGGTGGGGCTTTCGAATTGGGTGAAGCTGGAAGTGATTGGCGATCAGAAGACGCTGTTCCCCGACAATGAAGGCTTGGTGGAGGCCACGCGGGTGCTGGCGCGCGAAGGTTTCGTGGTGCTGCCCTACACCAACGACGACCTGGTGAACGCGCGCAAATTGATCGACGCGGGCGCGGCGGCGGTGATGCCCCTGGGCGCGCCTATCGGATCGGGCCTGGGCATTCAGAACGCCACCAATTTGAGAATTCTGCGTGAAATCATTACCGAAGTGCCGCTGATCCTGGATGCGGGCGTGGGAACGGCGTCGGACGCGGCCATCGCGATGGAGCTCGGCTTCGAAGGCGTGTTGATGAACACCGCGATCGCTGAAGCTGAAGAGTCCGAGAAGATGGCGGAAGCCATGAAGCTGGCTGTGGAAGCCGGGCGTCTGGCGTTTCTAGCCGGGCGCATGCCGAAGAAGCTGTACGCCAGCGCGAGCAGTCCGCTGGCTGGCGTGGTCCGCTAGCCGAACCGCCGCAGATCGACGCCGATAAGCGGCCACCCGGCGCACTCTATGGTTCGTCTGCGGCTAGTTGAAATGTGCCGCTGCCATTGGGGACTTCTCGCTTCAACTGCCCGCACGCCGCGAAAATATCCCGCCCGCGCGGCTTGCGCACAAAACACGGCATGGCCCGCTTCACGATTTCCTGAAACGCGCGCACGCGCTCGGGATCGGGCGTCTCAAACGCGATCCCCGGCCCGGGATTCAGCGCGATCAGGTTCACTTTCGCATTCAAGTGAGCCAGCAATTTCACCACGCGCCGCGCATCGGCGTCGGTGTCGTTCACGCCTTTCAGCAGCACGTACTCGAACGTCAGCTTTTCCCACGGCCGCAGCGGATACGCCTTGCACGCCGACAGCAAATCCTTCAGCGAATACTTGCGCGTGATCGGCATCAGCTCCCGCCGCTGCTCTTCATTCGACGCGTTGAGCGAAATGGCCAGCTTCGGCCGCACCGGCTCACGCGCGAGCTCGGCGATCTTTGGAACGATGCCGGCTGTTGAAAGCGTGATGCGCTTCTGCGAAAGACCAATCCCCGCCGGATCGGTCAAGATCCGCGTAGCTTTGATCACGTTGGGCAGATTCAACAGCGGCTCGCCCATCCCCATCATTACGATGTTCAGCCGATCGGTCTGGCTCGATATCCCGCGCTCCCGCATCACGAACAGCACCTGCCCAACAATCTCGCCCGCTGTCAGATTTCGCTCCAGACCCATCAGCGCGGTAAGGCAAAATTGGCAATTAACCGGGCAACCAACCTGACTCGATATGCACGCGGTGTCCCGTCCCTCTTCCGGCATCAGGACCGTCTCCACCGTCCGGCCGTCGTCCAGTTTCAGCAGATAACGCCGGGTTCCGTCGGTACTTTTATACTCGGCGGCGGCAACGGGCAGCCCCACGGCGAGCCTGGAGGCCAATTCTTTTCTTAAACTTACAGGGAGATTCGTGATCTGAACCAGGTCCGGTACCCTTTGCCGGTACACAGCGTCGTATACTTGGCGGGCCCGAAACGCGGGATGTTCCGGCCCCAAAGTGGCTTGTAGATCCGCAAGTTCAAGGCCTACAATAGCTTGCGCCATATCTTCAGTATAGTGGACGACGCAGTATAACACCATATTCGAACCCGGGCCCGTCAAGATCCGGGACAAAACGCGATAAAATAGGGACAGGCAAAATGGCAGACGCAGTTCAAACTCTCCGTGATATTGAGGTTGCAACCCTGAAGAACGGGGTCCGTGTAATCAGCGAGGAGATGGGCCACGTCCGGTCAGTCTCGCTGGGCGTCTGGATTCGCACCGGCTCTCGCCGCGAAACGTCGGAAGAGAACGGGATCTCGCACTTCATTGAGCACATGCTCTTCAAGGGCACCAAGAATCGCTCGGCCGAGGAGATCGCGCGCTCGGTGGATTCCATCGGCGGCGGCCTGGACGCTTTCACCGCCAAAGAGATGGTGAGTTATAACACCAAGGTGCTGGACGAGCACTTGCCCATCGCGTTCGACGTGCTGGCGGACATGGTCCGCAATCCCCTGTTCCGCGAAGAGGACATCGAAAAGGAAAAGGGCGTCATTCTTGAAGAGCTGAAGATGGACGTGGACAATCCCGAATATCTTCTGCACGATATCTTCTCTAGCAATTTCTGGAAGGACCATCCGCTCGGCAAGCCCATCATCGGCAGCAAGGACACCATTCGCGGCTTCGATCGCGGGATGATCGATTCGTACTTCCAGCGTTACTACTCGCCGTCTAACATTTTGATCACCGCAGCCGGCAACTTGAACCACGCGAAACTGGTGGATCTGGCGCGCCAGCATTTCGAGGATTTGAAGATCACCGGCGAGCTTGCTCCCGAAGTGGCGCCGGTGCCGCATGCGCGCCTGGTGTTCCGCAACAAGACGTCGCTGGAACAAACGCATCTCTACATGGGAGTGCCCGCTTATCCTTTTCCGCACCAGTTGCGCTTCGCCTGCTGGACGCTGAACACCATTCTGGGCGGCGGGATGAGTTCGCGCCTGTTCCAGAACATCCGTGAAAAACAGGGCTTGGCCTACGCCGTGTATTCCGAGCTGGCGATGTATCGCGACACCGGCTATATGGCCATCTACGCCGGCACCGCGGTTGAGACGGCGGGTAAAGTGATCGACTCCATCGTCAAGGAGTTCCGCGAGCTGAAAGAGAATCTGGTTCCGGCCGAGGAGTTGCGGCGCGCTAAGGATAATCTGAAAGGCTCCTTCATGCTGGGCCTGGAGTCCACGTCCAGCCGCATGGGCAACCTGGCTCGGCAGGATCTGTATTTCCAGCGCTTCTTCACGCTCGACGAAATGCTGGAGAGCATCGAAGCCGTTACCGCCGAACAGGTGCAGCAGATCGCACGCGAGTTTTTTAATCCCAAGAACATCACTCTCGCCGTGCTCGGGAACCTGGGCGACTTCCGCATTAAACGCGAGGAACTCGACTGCTAAATTCGCTAGCCGGCAGACTGACGCGAACCCTTCTGGTCTTTTGCGCCGTCGCTGCATCCCTCCTTGCCCTCGACCTCAAATCGCTCAAGCCGCAAGGCTACGTGAGCGACTTCGCGCACGTACTGGATTCGCAATCGCGACAGGAACTCGAAACCTACTGCGGCCAAATGGAGCGGGCAACCGGCGTCCAAATGGCGTTCGTGACTTTACCATCGCTCGACGGCAATCCCATCGAAGATGTCTCGAACAACCTGTTTCGTCAGTGGGGAATCGGCAAAAAAGGCAAGGACGAGGGAATCATGCTGCTTCTCTCCGTCCAGGATCATCGCGACCGCATTGAAGTAGGCTACGGCCTGGAGCCGATCCTGCCCGACGGCTTCGACGGCAGCATTCTTCGCAACATTCAACCGATGTTGCGGCAAGGCTCATACGGGCCGGCGCTGATCGCCGCGGCTGCGCAAATGAGCGCTGTCATCGACCAGGCGAAAGGCGTTGCGCCCAGCACCGGCGAGCGTCCGCGTATCCGCGAAGCTCCCGAGCGGCATGGTATTCCGTTTCCGGTGATCGTGATCGGGATCATCGTCTTGCTTTTGCTCTTCCGGGGCGGCGGCAGTGGCGGCGGCCTGCTCACCGGCCTGATTCTCGGTAACCTATTAGGACGCGGGGGACGAGGCGGAGGGGACTGGGGCGGTGGAGGTTTTGGCGGCGGCGGTGGGGGCGGCGGAGGCTTCGGCGGTTTTGGAGGCGGGGATTCGGGCGGAGGCGGAGCGTCGGGGAGTTGGTAAGCGTAGCTGGTAAAAGATGGAAGATAAACTTCTGGAACTCGTCGATCGTCTGAAGCAGGCGCAGGGCGAATATTTGCGATCGGTAGTGCTGTACGGTTCCGCTGCGTCCGGCGAACACAACGAGCACTTCTCAGACCTGAACGTGTTGTGTGTCCTCACGCGCGTCACGCCGGCCGAACTGAACGCCTCAGCGGCCATATTCGAGTGGTGGCGCAAGCTGAACAATCCATCGCCGCTCTTGCTGAGCGAAGAAGAGCTGCGCACGTCCACCGATTGCTTTCCCATCGAGTTTGAAGATATGAAGGAGCGGCGGCGCGTGCTGTTCGGCCCGGATGTGATTCAGGATCTGGCGATCGATCGGACGTTTTATCGCGCGCAGGTTGAGATGGAGCTGCGTTCGAAGCTGCTGCGCCTGCGCCAGAAGGCCGCCGACGTTCTTTCGAGTCCGCCTGCGCTGCTGCGCCTGATGATCGATTCGGTTCCGAACTTTCTGGTGCTGGCGCGGCATGCTTTGCTGGTTTCCGGATTGCCTTCCGGATGGCGCAAACGCGAGATTGTCAGGCATCTGCACGACATCGGCGCGGACCCAGCGCCATTCGATACGCTGCTCGACCTGCGGGACCAAAACAAGCTGGCTGGGGACGTAAATCCGCAAGCGCTGTTTGCAAGTTACTTGAAGCAGATTGAGGCGCTGGTTCATCACGTAGACGGTCTGGAGAAATGAGGGGGATTGGATGAAAATCGCATTAGTCGTAATTGGAGTGATCGTTTTGGCCGTTCTCGCCGTTTTCGGGTGGGCCGCAGGCTCGCGCAACACGTTGGTTACGGAGCAAGAAGCGGTGAACGCGGCCTGGGCGCAGGTGGACGTCGCATTGCAACGCCGCGCCGACTTGATTCCGAACCTTGTCGAGACGGTCAAGGGTTTCGCCAAACAGGAACAGGCCGTGATCAAGGAAGTGACCGATGCTCGCGCGGCTTTGGGTGGCGCCCGGACGCCGCAGGACAAGATCCAAGCCAATTCGCAATTGGACGGGGCGCTCAGCAGGCTTTTGGTGGTAGTAGAGAATTATCCGCAGCTGAAATCGAACGAAAATTTCCTGCGTTTACAGGATGAGCTGTCCGGCACTGAAAACCGCATCGCCGTGGAGCGCCGCAAGTACAACGAAACAGTGCAGCGCTACAACACCGATATCGAACTGTTCCCCAACAACATCGCCGCTTCGATGTTCCACTTCCAGCGTAACGACGCTTATTTTAAGACCGAGCCCGGCGCTCGCAACGCTCCAAAGGTGTCCTTCTAATCGGCACTGGCCCTCCGCGTGCCCGAAGATGTGAACGGGAGGGGATCACGTGTGGCGCTTTTCATTTGTTACTGCTCTGCTGATTGTGGGTTTAACGGGGTGCAATAAGTCCCAGAATCAGTCGGTTGGGACTCAGCCGGCGGACGTTACTAACGCCGATCCTGCCAACGGAAACCTGGCGAGCGCCGATCAATCGGGTGCCCAGCCGGCGTCGGTACCGGCCGCGCCCGAGGCTTCTTATGAGGAAAATTCTTCCTACCAGCAGCCGGTCCAAGCTTCCGAACCCCCTCCGCCGCTGCCCGATTACAGCCAGCCTCCGGCGCCCGGCGACGATTATGTTTGGACGCCCGGCTACTGGGGCTACGCGAGCTCCGGCTATTACTGGGTTCCCGGCGCGTGGATCGTGGCACCCTACGTCGGCGCGCTCTGGACTCCGCCGTGGTGGGGCTACGATAACGGCGTTTACCAGTGGAACGCCGGCTACTGGGGTCCGCACATTGGCTACTACGGCGGTATCAATTACGGCTTTGGATACACGGGCAGCGGCTATTACGGCGCCTATTGGAACAACGGCCATCTGGATTACAACCGCTCGGTAACGAACGTGGATACTGCGACCGTTCACAACGTTTACAACTATTCGGTGCCGAACAACCGGGGTTCCCGCGTGAGTTACAACGGCGGGCACGGCGGTATCAATGCGCGGCCCACGCCGCAGGAGTTGGCTGTGGTGCACGATCGGCGGACGCCTGCAGTGGCCGCGCAGGTGCAGCACGCGCGTGAAGCTTCCACCAATCGCGCGCAGTTTGCGAGCGCGGGACGTCCGCAGCCGGCAGCGCTGGTGGCCTCGCGCCCCATCGCGACGCCGTACAAAGCTCCCGAAGCACGTCCGCAAGCAGCCGCTCGGCCGCAGGAAGCCGCTCGTCCGCAAGAGGTCGCTCGTCCTCAGGAAGCCGCTCATCCACAGGCAGCCGCTCGTCCTCAGGAAGCGGCGCGGCCGCCGGCTCCGGTGATGCGTTCCGCTGCGCCGCGTCCACAAGCGCAGGCGCGTCCCGAGGCGCACCCCGAAGCTCGTCCACAAGCAGCCGCCCGGCCCGCCGCTCCGCCACATACACAAGCGCAAGCGCGACCCGAGCCTCGTCCCGAAGCTCGTCCACAAGCAGCCGCCCGACCCGCTCCGCCGCGTCCAGCGCCGCATCCTGAAGCTCGTCCACAAGCAGCCGCTCGGCCCGCAGCTAAGCCCAGCCCGGCTCCCAAACAGAAGGAAGACGAACGCAAATAGAGATCGGCTGCCGCGAACCGTTCTAGAATAAAACTAACCGCGTCCATTCCTACTGAAACAGGAGTGTTCCGATGCGAAGTCTTATTTTGTTCTGTCTCGGTGTGTCCATTTGCTTAGCGCAGGCTACTTCCTCCGCTCCGGTGTTGGTGGGTAGCGGCTTTTCCAATCCCTTCCCGATTACGGTCGCTCCCGGCCAGGTGCTCACGTTGTTCGTGCAGCCGCCAGCCGGATACAGCACCACGGAGCCTGTGCCCGGCATCGGCGCGGTATTTTGGAATGGATCGGACGAGGCAATGCCCATCTTACAAGGGGGGTCTACAACCACCGGCTGTTCTATCCCGTCCAACTCGGGAATTTGTCCGAACCTGTTGACGGTAACAGTCCAGGTCCCGTTTGACGCCCCCCTCAATCCGGTGGCCGGTTCCAATATCGTAGTACGGCCGAGCGGCATCGCGGTGTTCGTGAGCGGTGAGAAGTCTGCCTATTTTGGTGCACAGGTTTCGGCGGACCACGTTCATATTGTCACCGCGTGCGACGCATTGTTCGACCCAACGCCGATCCCACAGACCAATGGCCTGCCCTGCGCGCCCATGATCACGCACGCCAATGGAACGCAGGTCTCGGTCAACAGCCCCGCCGTGGCCGGCGAGGAACTGGTTGCCTACGCAACCGGACTGGGGCAAACCAATCCTCCGCTCATCACCGGCCAGCCCGCCTCGGCGAACAGCCCCACCGTCGACGCGTTTAACCTGGATTTCAACTATCGGCCCAACGCGCTCGCCACAATGCCGCTTTCCACCGCTCCCGCTCCGCTATTCGCGGGCGCCACGCGAGGTTTTGTCGGCCTCTATCAAATCAATTTCATCGTGCCGCCCGCTCCCGCCGGGTTGCAGCCCTGCGCCTACGCCGGCGTATCGCCCGACTACGCGACCGGCATCTTCTCGAACCTGACCGTCAGCGTGGGTTCGATTTTTTCCTTCGATGGCGCGGGCATCTGCGTCCAGCCCTCATGAACAAACGCCTGCTCCTGATCGGCGCCACCACCGGCTACCAGACGCGCGCGTTCGCCGCCGCGGCCGAGCGTTTGGGCTATGAACTCACACTGGCCACAGATCGCTGCCATGTGCTGGACGATCCCTGGGGCGATCGCGCCATCGCGCTGCGTTTCGAGGACCCGCCGGGCGCCGCGGAAACATTGGCCATCGAGCGCGGCGTGGACGGCATCGTCGCGCTGGGCGATCGTCCAGCTTATATCGCGGCGCTGGCGGCCGAGCGCATGAGCATCCCCTACAACTCGCCCGATTCCGTGGCAGCCAGCCGCAACAAGTTTCTGGCGCGCGAGCGATTTCGCACCGCCGGGCTGCTGGTGCCCGAGTTTCATCGCATCACTTTGTCCGATGGTCCGGAGCGCGCGGCGCGGGAAGCTCTCTATCCCTGCGTGCTCAAACCGCTTGGACTTTCCGCCAGCCGCGGAGTAATTCGCGCCAACAGTGTCGCGGAGTTTGTCGCGGCCTTCCGCCGCATCGAAAATCTGCTGGCCGATCCAGACATCGCACGGCTGCACGAAGATCAGGACCGCTTTCTTCAAGTAGAGTCCTTCATCGACGGCCGCGAGTTCGCGCTCGAAGGCATCCTCACGCAAGGCGAGCTCCGCGTGCTGGCGCTCTTCGACAAGCCGGATCCGCTGGATGGTCCGTTTTTTGAAGAGACCATCTACGTCACGCCGTCGCGTGAGTATCCAGCCACGCAGGATGCCATCTTAGGAACCACGCGCACCGCGGTGAAAGCGCTCGGCCTGACGCACGGCCCCATCCACGCGGAGATGCGAGTGAACGCGCGTGGCGTCTGGATGCTGGAAGTGGCCGCGCGGCCCATCGGCGGACTGTGCGCGCGCGTGCTACCCGGATTGGAGGAACTGATCCTGCGCCACGCCGCCGGTGAGGACACCGGAAATACAGCGATGCCAGCGCTTGCGGCAAGTGGAGTAATGATGATCCCGATCCCGCGCGAAGGAATCTACGTGGACGTCGAAGGTATGGAGCGAGCGCGTTCCCGGCCCGGTATCGAAGACGTGATTGTCACCGCCAAGCAGGGACAAAAACTCATCCCATTGCCCGAAGGCGCCAGCTACCTGGGTTTCATCTTCGCGCGCGCCGCAACTGCCGACGCCGTGGAGCAGGCGCTGCGAAGTGCGCATCGCGAATTGCGCTTCGAAATCGCCACCGCTTTGCCGGTGATTTAATTTTTGGTTTGGGGAGGAACGTAGCCGGGCGGTAGCGCGGCGCCTTGTCCGAAGAAGTAATCTTCCATCTGCTTCAGCAGAAATTCCTGCGCCTCTTGCGTGCCAAGGTTGAGCCGATACTCGTTCATGATCATCTTCATCTGCTCCAGCCACATCTTCCAGGCTTCCTTGGACACGTTCTCATAAATGCGCTGGCCGAGGGGGTGGTTATCGAATGGGGGCTCATCCAGTCCCGGCATCTCGCGCTGGAACTTGACGCAAAAAACGGTGCGGCCGGGCGTTCCGATGGAGCTCATGCACCTTAGAATAGCAGAGGGTGCGGACGAATCTTGTTAGGCGAACGTTACCCGGCTTGTTCCGCGGTTTTTGCGGGTACGGCTTGCACGCCGGCGCTTTTCTTCCCGTTCAAATATTCGGAGAGACGCAGCGGCATGGGAGCGCCTTTTTCCATGGAGCGCTGCACCGCTTTTTGGTAGCGGCGCAAAGTTTCGCGCTTTACGGGCTCGCGGATCTGGCAAGCTTCGATGTCGAGCAGGATCTGTATCTCCCATGGCTGGAACGTATTACGGTTCATGCTGCCACGAATCAGCTCTTGCATCAGACGGTTGAAGCGGTTGAGCCGTGCTTCGCTGTCGATGGTCTCCACCGGGGTCTCCACGGGCATATCTTTTCTTTCAGTACCTTATCGGCATCGGCCGGGGGAAACTTGAACAATTAGTTCGCGGGACTGACAATGGAAGCCGGAGAGCTACTCGTGCCCGATACCAAGTTCGACGCGCCGCGCCTGGCCCTGAACCGCATCTACACTAAGGCCGGCGATCAGGGCCAGACTCACCTGGCGGGCGGACAGCGTGTGTCTAAGGACTCCGCCCGCATTGAATGCTATGGCACGGTGGACGAACTGAACGCCTTTGTCGGCATGGCCGCCATCTCCGCCACCGACGCCGTGCCGACGCTGGTCCCCATTCTGCGGCGCGTGCAGCATGAGTTGTTTAACCTAGGCTCCATCCTGGCGACCCAGCCCGAAGACGTGCATCCGAAGCAAGCACGAGTTACGGCAGCGGAAGTGCGACAGCTTGAAATTGAGATTGACCGTATGAACGCGGATCTCGCACCCCTGCGGTCATTCGTGCTTCCCGGCGGCACTCGCTTAAACACGGAACTTCATGCCTGCCGCACCATTTGCCGGCGCGCCGAGCGGCTGGCGGTCACGCTGGCGCGCGAAGAACCAATCCCGGCGGAAACCATTCAATACTTGAATCGCCTGAGCGATGCGTTTTTCGTGTGGAGCCGCTGGGTGAATCACGTGCTTGGCGTGCCCGAAGTTCTGTGGGAACCGAACCAGTCGGCGTCCGGAACCGATTTCTAAACGTTCACTGAAACTTCTCGCCGTCACTACCGCACCGTACAGCGCTATGATCGGTCCAAAAAAAATTGCGCCACCCTCCGCGAAATGGGCTATTCTCTATAAAACGGGTTTCGTTCATCGTTCTGAAACAAATGGTATCTGGTAGCACTGATCGGTTGAGGGGCACCGGGTTTGGCCGCGCTCGCATTGCTAAGAAACCATCCATGCCCGCTGCGTCGTGGGCGATGTTTATCTGCTGAGAGTGGCCCTAGGGCCAGCGCCTTGTCTGCGTTCCGGCCACCGGAAAAATTAGCAGTACGGGGACACGTCTCCCTTGTAGCCCGTTGTTCACAAACTAACCTGCCGTGTATGCGTTGGTGCATTTCGATTTTCAGGAGGAGAAAGAATCTCAATGACGAACACCAGTTGCACGAAGCTTGGCGTTCCGCGGCCAGTCTTAATCGCCCTCGCTATTCTCGCTCTCACCCTCGCCGCTCGCGTTCCCTCCCGGGCGCAACAGATTTTCGGCGCGATCACCGGAACGGTGCGCGACGCCACCGGATCGGCTGTGCCCGACGTCACCGTCACGGCGCGGAATGTCGCCACCAATTTAACCGTTACCGCACGTTCGGCCTCCACCGGTTCTTATTCAGTTTCGAATCTGCCGGCCGGCACCTATGAGGTCACCTTCACCAAGGAAGGGTTCGATGCCGAACGCCACACGGAGGTGCTGGTCAATGGCGACCGCACCACCACGCTGGAAGGCGATCTGAAAGTGGGGACCGTTGCCACCAAAGTGGACGTGGTGGGCACGCCGCTGATGAACCAGGTGGACACCACCACAGGCTATGTAGTGGATACTGCCACCATTGAAAACACGCCGCTCGGTACCGGCAGCTTCACGCAATTAGCGATTATGAGCCCCGGCGTTCACGCCGATTTCCTGGGCGGCGCGGGCAGCAACTCCGGCCTTGGCAACCAGGCCATCTTTGCCAACGGACAGCGCGACACCAGCAATAGCTTTTCGCTCAATGGCATCAGCACCAACAATTTGTTCAATGGAAACACCACCAGCCAAGTGGGCGAGGATCGCTTCATCTTCAACATTGGAGAGAGCTTCGGCGCCGGCGGTGAAATCCAGACCAGCACTTCGGTGTACGGTGCGATTGGACAGGCTCTGCCCACTCCTCCTCCGGAGGCAATTCAGGAGATTGCCGTCAATTCCGCCATGTACGATGCCACGCAGGGCGCCAACAGCGGAGCGCATATCGGTGTGCTGACCAAGTCCGGCAGCAACGGACTGCACGGCGAGGTGTACGAGAAGTTTCAGAACAGCTACATGAACGCCGAACCATTCTTCTACAACGCTTCGCCCATCCTGGCGCCCAATTTCCTGAACCGGAATCAATTCGGCGCCACGCTGGGCGGCCCCATCAAGAAGGACAAGCTGTTTTACTTTCTCTCCTACCAGGGCGTGCGCATCGCCGACTCTACCGATTCCACCAAGGAAGTTACAGTTCCGCTCACGCTGACCAACGACCGCAGCACGCAAGGAATTCTGAATACCGTTCAGGGCGCCTACGGCAAAACATTGTCGGCCAGCCAGCTGAGCCCGCAGGCGCTAGGGTTACTGCAAGCGAAAGGCGCCAACGGGCAGTACCTGTTTCCGAGTGCGCAGATCACCGATCCCACCACCGCAACTGTCCTGGGTTACGACGCGGTGGTGCAAGGGCCCAACGCCCAATCCAAAGTGGATCAGGGAATCGCTAATGTGGACTACGTTCTGAGCGACAGGGACCGGCTGGGCGTGAAATATTTCGTGCAAACCGATCCCACTACGAATCCTTTCGGCGCGGCCGGCGTGTTGCTTGGATTTCCACAACAGCTTTCCTCCGGAAGCCAGGTGATTTCACTCGACAATACCGTGATTCTCGCGCCCACCGTGACCTGGCAGCAGCGCGCGGGCTTCACCCGGATGCGCGCCTACTCCGCGACCAGCCAAACTTACACGCCGGGCCAGTTTGGAATCAGCCTGCCTGGCGGCTCTTCCGCGTTTCCGCAAATCGAAATCGGCGAAGCCGATCCAACCATCGGCACGGAGCTCCAGTTCGGACCCAGCACCAGTTTCGGCAATGCGGGCATGTTTCAAAACCAGTGGGAATATGGAAGCTCGCTCAACTGGGTGAAAGGCCGTCATACGCTGGCCTTCGGCGTCTCCTGGGATCATACGCAGCTCAATATCATCAACAACAACGTGGATACCGACGTGATCGAATTCAAGACTTTCGAAAGTTTTGCCGAAGGGGACCTTCGTCCCGGCAACTATTCCTCGACTTTCGCAGGGTCGGCCAACCGCTACTATCGCTCCGACACGGTTGGCGCGTATGTGAACGACAACTACAAAATTCTGAGCAATCTGACCGTCACTCTCGGGCTGCGTTGGGACTTTGACGGACCGCTCTCGGAAAAATATGGAAAGCTAACGGCGTTCAACCCGAGCCTGTATTCGTATGACGCCGCAACCGACACTATCTTGAATTCCGGACTCGAAATCGCCGGCAACAATCCGAATTTCGGCACGCCTGGAGCGAGCAATTCGCTGATGAAGGCACGTCAATGGGGACTGGCGCCGCGCGTCGGCATAGCCTGGTCGCCAACGTCGCACCTCACCGTGCGCACCGGATTCGGCTTGTACTACGACCGCGGCGAATTTTTCAGCTATCTGTCGCCGCCCGCCGGCGCCGGCTTCAACGGACCGTTTGGCGTTACACTCGCGCCGCCTTTTGTTTCGCCCGAATTCGCCCCCAAGGGCGCCACCTTGGCGAATCCTTTCGGAAGCGCTCTGCCGCCCACCCCCGCCGGAAGTGCCGCGGCATTCACAGCGTTGCTGCCGAATATTTCGCAGACCGAAAACGGAGACTATCCCGCGGGCAACGCGTTCGGCCCATTTGTGTTCGGCGGCTATGACATCAACAACAAGCTTCCTTATACCGAAAACTGGACCTTCGACCTGCAATACCAGGTGAAGGATTGGCTGTTCAGCGCGGGCTACATCGGCAATCACGGCCAGCATGAGATCCTTCCGATTCCTTTCAACGAGCCGCTGCTTGCTACACCGGGTCACCCGGTAAACGGGCAGATGTATTCTTACGGCGGCACCAGCACCACCACGCAATCTCTCGAGCCGATCTCGACCGCTGAATACTCAGGAAACGCGCCCATCCGCGTACCCTACATCGGCTACGACATGAACTCCGTGCTGTATGAAGCCGAAGGCATCTCCAACTACGATGCGCTGCAACTGCAGGTCCGCAAGCGCTATTCAAACGGACTGCAGCTCACCGCAACCTACACCAGATCGCACTCCCTGGACGAACAAAGCGGCTTGGGCCTTTTCTTGACAGGTAACAACCCGGACACTCCCCGGACCAGTTATGCATCGTCCGACTTCGATCGGCCCAACGTCTTTCTGATCAACTACACCTACACCATTCCAAACCTCACCTCAAACAAAGCCCTGGGCGCCGCGATCAACGGCTGGATTATCGGCGGACAGACCGTGGCCCAGAGCGGCGAGCCCTACAGCGTTTACGACTATTCGGGATCCGTTGGGAGCTTGTATTTCGGTACCGACGTTGAGATTTCGAATCCTATCTTGCCGCTCAAGCCAGGCGTGACGGCGGGACAGGCGACGCTGCAAGGCACCACCGGCGTGAACCCCGCCAAGCCGGTGTTAAACATCGCCGATTTCTACCCGCAATTTGTGCAGCCGGGAACAAACGGCGTACCTCCTTGCCAAGGGACCGCCTGCGACGACTACGAGTCGAACTTCTCCAATACCGGTCGCAATCTTTTCCGCGCTCCCTTTGGCGTGCGCTTCGATATGTCTTTGGGCAAGGAGTTCCGCTTGAATGAACGTTTCCGGCTGCGCTTCAACTTCGATGCGTTCAATGTCTTCAACCATCCCGATTTCGACGCGCCGGATAACTTCGCTCAATTCTTCGAAGGCTATTCGCCGCCGCCTTTAGCCACACCGTTAGGAAGCGCGGGCTACATCCAGCACACCATCGGAAGCTCGCGATTCCTGCAGCTTTCGCTGCACCTGATATTTTGAGTCGCTAA
This sequence comes from Bryobacterales bacterium, assembly GCA_963784025.1. Classification (GTDB taxonomy): domain Bacteria; phylum Acidobacteriota; class Terriglobia; order Bryobacterales; family Bryobacteraceae; genus Palsa-89. Next base: position 532,719 of record CAWAPW010000023.1, on the reverse strand, counting down.
GCACGCTTAGCCGGCGGCGTCCCCGCTATGACCTGCGCATGGTTCAGCGCGGAGACCAGCGCGACGCCGCCCAGCACGTTGCCGATGAGCGTCGGAATCATGTAGCCGCCCACGAACGATAGCCAGGTTTTGACGCCGGTCATCACCAGAAACAGCACTTCCACCGATCCGGCGACGATGTGCGTGAGGCCGGCCAGGCCCACAATGTAAGTCATCAGGATGATGATCGGAATCCGGTTGGAATCCGTCGCGGCCAGCATCCAGACCACCATGGCGATCAGCCAGCCCGCGAAAATGCCGCGCAGAATGGCATTGCCGAAGGAAACGTCCGCCGCTTCCGCCGCCAGTTGACCTAGCGCGGGGTGAAACTTCGCATGCAGCACGGCCGTGTTCCCGAGTACCCAGGCGAAGATGTGAGCGCCCACGATATTCGCGGCCAGAACCACGGCCCACAGGCGCAAAACCTGCCACAACGTCGCTAGATTGCGGCGCGCCAGCAGCGGGATGATGGCGGTGAGGGTGTTTTCGGTGAACAGTTGCTGCCGTCCCACGATCACGATGAGAAAGCCCAGCGGATAGCCCAGATTGGTGATCAGCGGACGCCACGGAGCGGCTGGCGTGTAAGTGCGAAACAACGCTTCGGCGACAAACGAGAAACCCATCGAGAGTCCGGCCGCAAGCCCCGACCAGGCCAGCGCGGAGATAGGCCGGCGCAGCTCTTCATCGCCATCCTTGCGAATGGCTTCGTGCACCACCAGCGCGCTGACGGAGGTACGGTCTTCGGCCTCCTGTTCCTGGCGCTCGGTGAGCGCCGGCATGGCCGGTGCGTCGGTGATGCTGTTGCCTTTTTCGTCGACAATCACACTGGGTCTCGACCACTAGACCCGGCAACCGACAAAATGGTTTCTTTCAGACGGCGGCCAACTGAACCGATAAGTTTGTCGTGGAGTCTCGCGCGAAGCCCATTTCAGATTGGACCTTCTCTAACCTGGCCTTGCCGTGCATCCTGGCAGTGCTGTGCGCGGGCATACTGGCCGCGGGATTTCTCTTCGCTCGCAGCCAGCGGCGCGGTACCGAAGCGGGCATCCAAGGCCAGCTTTCCGCCATCGCGGATCTGAAGGTTCAGCAAATCCTGGCATGGCGGCGCGAGCGCACAGCCGACGCGGTGCTGCTGGCTTCCGAACCACTGATCGCGATGCCGGGAAGGGATCCAGGTGAACTGCAAACCTGGCTGGGAACCTTCCGGCGGCTCTACGGTTACACCAAGGTAGCCATTCTCGACGCCAACGGAAAGGTTCAAAGCAGTGCGTCGGAGGATGCCAGCCCCGACAATCCCGGCCTGGCTGCCTTGGTTACCGAGGCGATTGGCAGCGGCGAACCGAGAGCTTCGGATCTATTCGCGGGACCGTCCAGATCCGTTTATCTGGACTTCGTTGCGCCGGTAATTTCTCCAGACCAAACCCGGCGCGCAGTCTTTCTGCGAGTGGAAGCTTCGGCCTTTCTCTACGCACTGGTCCAATCCTGGCCAACTCCCAGCCGCACCGCGGAATGCCTGCTGGTACGCGCCGAGGGCGATCGTGTACGGTACATGAACGAGGCGCGCCACAGGCAGGACGCGCCTCTGGAGATGACGTTGCCCTTGCGGAACGACCTGCCAGCCGCGATGGCGATAGAAGGAATGGAGGGCGTGCACGACGGCCGCGATTATCGGGATGTTGCCGTAGTGGCGGCGTTGCGGCGGATTCCAGATACGCCCTGGGCGCTGGTGGCCAAAGTAGACGCCGCGGAGATTTATTCGCCCCTGCGCCAGCGCTTCCTTGCAATCGGATTGGTGGCCGGTCTGCTGCTGGCCGCTTGCCTGGCCACGTTCGGCTTCTTTTGGTACCGGCAGAGGAGCCGCTTTTATCAGCGGGAGCACCAGGCTGATCTGCAACGTCAGGCTCTGGCCGGCCGCTACGCTCATTTGAGCCGCTGCGTGAACGACATCGTTTTGCTGCTGGATGAGAATGGGGGAATTCTGGAAGCCAACGATCGCGCCGCGGCCACCTACGGTTATAGCATCGAAGAACTGCTACAGCTATCTGTCCGGGACCTGATGCACGCCTCGGAACTGCCGCACTACCCGGAACGGCTGGAGCGGCTGTTAAAGAACGGCGCGGACGTGTTCGAGTCCACGCACCTCCGGAAAGACGGTTCGCCGTTCGCGGTAGAAGTTAGTTCCAGGCTTGTCGACACGCAGGGGCGCAAGTTCCGCCAGAGTATCGTCCGCGACATCAGCGAACGCAAGCGGGCTGAAGAAGAGCTAAGGTGCGCGGTCCGCGGGATGCGTGTGCTGTCGGCCAGCAATCAAGCCCTGGTGCGTTCCTCCGATGAGGCTAGCCTGTTCCGCGCCATTTGCGGCGCCGTAACCGCGACAGGCGGATATCCTCTGGCTTGGATCGGCTTTGCCGAAGAGGATGCGGAAAAATCCGTGCGAATAGCCGCCGTTTCGGGCCGGGACGTGGACTACCTGGACTCCCAAAAAATCACCTGGTCCAACGAAGTGACCGGCCGCGGACCGGTAGGGACCTCGATCCGGACTGGACGGATTACGACGTTGAACGACCTCCAAACCAGCCCTGATTTCGAACCTTGGAGGGAACGAGCCGTGCTTTACGGATACCGCTCCATCATCTCGCTGCCGCTCACCAGCGATGCGGCAGTCATCGGCGCGCTTACCATCTATTCCAGCGAGCCGGACTCTTTCCGCCGTGAAGAAGTGGACCTGCTCAGGGAACTGGCCGGCGATCTTTCCTATGGCATCGCGGCCCACCGGCGCCGGCTTAGCCAAGCCCGGACCGAAGAGGCCCTGTTGCAGTCGGCACTGGAATTCCACACGCTGTTCGATACCGCCAATGACGCCATGTTCATCTCCGATCGCGAGGGACACCTTCTGGAGGTAAATCAAGTGGCCTGCGATCGCCTGGGCTACCCGCGGGACCAACTGGTGCGCATGACGGTGGAAGACATCGATTCACCCGCCTTTGCATCGCAGCAAACGGCGCGCCTGGAACGTCTGATCCAAGGCGGGCAGTCCCTTTACGAGTCCGTGCATATCGCCCGCGGCGGTGCGGAACTGCCGGTGGAGCTAAGTTGCTGCCTGTTCGAGTATCGGGGGAATCCGGCCGTGTTGTGCGTGGCCCGCGATATCCGGGAGCGCAAACGTTTGGAGGCCGCGGCCTGCAAATACGCAGCCGACCTGGAGCGGTCCAAAAACGCCGCCGAAAACGCCAGCCGCGCCAAGAGCCAGTTCCTGGCCAATATGAGTCACGAGATCCGCACGCCGATGAACGGCATCCTGGGAATGAGCGGCCTTTTGCTGGATACATCGCTCGCCCCGGAGCAGCGGGAGTGCGCCCAGACCATCCGGGAATCCGCTGACGCGTTGCTGGCCATCGTCAATGATGTGCTCGATTTCTCCAAGATCGAGGCCGGCGGGATGAAGATAGAGCACGTGGACTTCGATATTGTCACGCGCCTGGCGGAGATGGGCGATCTTCTGACCTCGCAGATATGCGCCAAGGGCCTGAACTACGTGTTTGAGGCGGACGTGGAACACCGTTGGGTGCGGGGCGATGCCGGGCGCATCCGGCAAATCGTGCTCAATTTGCTGGGGAACGCGATCAAGTTCACGGACCGGGGCCAGGTGACGGTGCGGATCTCGGAAGCCCCCTCGCCGCAGGGCCCGGCCACCTTCGCGATCTCGGTGGCCGACACCGGCGTGGGAATCGCCGAGCTGGATATTCCGCTCTTGTTCCACAAGTTCGCCCAAGTGGATTCATCCATGACCAAAAGGCAACAGGGCACCGGGCTGGGCCTTGCAATTTCGCAGCGCCTGGCTGAGCTCATGAACGCTACTCTCACCGTGACCAGTGAATTGGGAAAAGGCGCAACCTTCGTACTGACCATTCCGCTGCAATTCCCTCAGGGGGCTCCCGAGCCGGAAAAATCCAGTGAAGCGCTGCACGCCACCGTGTGCCACCGGCACCGCCGGGTGCTGCTGGCCGAAGACAATGCCGTGAATCAAAGAATCGGAGTGCGGTTGCTCGAGAAATGCAGTTGCCGCGTAGACTTGGCCGCCAACGGTAGAGAGGCCGTGGAGATGGCCGGCCGCTTCCCTTACGATCTCATCTTCATGGATTGCGGCATGCCGGTAATGGACGGGTACGAGGCTACGCGCGCCATCCGCGCCCGCGAGCACAACGGAACGCGCATTCCCATCGTGGCTTTAACGGCGCATGCCATCGCGGGCACGCGCGAGGAGTGCCTGGCTTCGGGCATGGACGATTACGTTCCCAAGCCAGTCTCGCTGGACGCGGTGGAACAGGCGCTCATGCGTTGGAGCCCATAGGGAACCGGGATTGGGGATTGGGGCCAAGGTGCATTTCGTGAAGCCTGGGCAGTTGCTAATCTCGTGTGGTGAGACTGCTTATCTTTTCCGACATTCACGGCGACCGCGCCGCACTCGAAAAATTGATGGCCATCGAAGCGGATTATTACTTCGCCGCCGGCGATCTGGCGAATTTTGGACGAGGTTTGGACGTTCTGGGGCCTATCTTGAAGCAGCGCGCGGAACGCATGTACGTGCTTCCGGGAAATCATGAATCCGAGGGCGACATCGCGCGCTTCTGCGGCGAGTTCGGCTTTCAGGATTTTCACGGACGCGAAATGCAGATTGAGGGCTATCACGTCGCCGGGCTCGGTTACTCGAATCCAACGCCCTTCGACACACCGGGCGAATACAGCGAACAGGAATTGAGGGAGCGGCTGCAACGATTTTCCGGCCTGGATCCGCTGGTTTTGATCTGCCACACACCGCCCAAAGGCACCGCGCTCGATCGGGCGGGCGAAGGGCAACATTTCGGGAGCGACGCCATCCGCGAATTTATCGAACGCGAGCAGCCCAGGTATTTTTTTTGCGGACACATTCATGAAGCGGCCGGGCAGCATGAATTGCTGGGGCGGACCGAAGGCTGGAACGTCGGAAAGCGCGGGCAGTTGCTGGAGTTGCCGCCCCTGTTAAAATAAAAGTTCATGACCCTCGAAGAACACGAAAGAGAATACGCTTCGCTCCGCCAGCAAGCTGACGCTGTGCGGAGCTATCTTTGACTCCTCCAACAAGAAGCTGCAGCTAGCCAAGATCGAACAGCAGATCTCCGATTCCGATTTCTGGAATCAACAGCCCGAAAAGAGCCAGAAGGTGATGCAGGAGCGCAAGCGGCTGGAGCAGGCCATTGCCGACGAGGCCGAAGTGGCGCGCCTGACGTCGGACCTGGATACGCTGTTCGAGCTGGGGCGCGAAGGCGAAAACGTGACGGCCGATCTGGACCGCGAGATCCAGCGCTTTTCCGAACGTTTGGAAGTGCTGGAAACCGGGATGCTGCTCAACGGCCCGAACGATGCCAAGAGCGCCATCATGGTGATTCATCCCGGCGCCGGCGGCACCGAAAGCCAGGACTGGGCGGAGATGCTGCTGCGCATGTATCTGCGTTGGGCCGAGCGCCACAACCTGCAGGCCGTAGTGACGGACCGTCTGGAAGGCGAGGGCGCGGGCATCAAGTCGGCCACCATCGAGATAGAAGGCGAAAATGCGTACGGCTTGATGCAGTCCGAGATCGGAGTGCATCGGCTGGTGCGGATCTCGCCGTTCGACGCCAATGCGCGGCGTCATACCTCTTTCGCATCGGTGTTCGTGTATCCGCTGATCGACGACGATATCAACATCGACATTAAGCCCGACGACCTGAAAGTGGATGTGTTTCGCGCTTCGGGCGCCGGCGGCCAGCACGTGAACCGGACGGAATCGGCCGTCCGTATGACGCACCTCCCGACCGGCCTGGTGGTGCAGTGCCAGAACGAACGGTCGCAGCATAAGAATCGGGCCAGCGCGCTGAAGCAGATGCGTGCGCGGTTGTACGAATACGAGCTGGAGAAGAAGCGGGCGGCGGACAAGAAGGTGGAAGACTCCAAGCTCGAAATCAATTTCGGCAGCCAGATCCGCAGCTACGTGCTGGCTCCGTATCGCATGGTGAAGGATCATCGTACCAAGCTTTCCATCGGCGACGTGGATCGCGTACTGGATGGCGACCTGGATCGCCTGATGCACGCTTTTCTGGTTTTTAAACACACCGGCAAGATCGCAGGCGATGGAAAAGACGGAAAAGAGGACCTGCCTGAGTAAGGCCGCCGAGCTCATCCGAAGCGGCCAACTGGTTGCCTTTCCCACCGAAACCGTATACGGACTCGGCGCTAACGCTCTTGATCCGGCGGCGATCGAAAAAATCTACGCAGCTAAGGGACGGCCGGCGGCCAGCCCGCTGATCGTTCACGTTAGTTCGATCGAAATGGCGCGCGGACTGGTGCGCGAATGGCCGGAGCAAGCCGAAAACCTGGCGCGTAGATTTTGGCCCGGGCCGCTGACGCTGGTATTGCCCAAGCAGCCGCATGTGCCGGATCGGTTAACGGCGGGATTGGACACGGTTGGCGTTCGGATGCCGGCGCACCCGATGGCGCTCGAGCTGATTCGCGAAGCGGGCGTTCCCATTGCCGCGCCCAGCGCGAACCGGTTCACGGAACTTTCGCCGACCACCGCGCAACACGTGCGTGACGCGTTAGGAGATCGAGTGGCGATGGTGCTCGATGGAGGCCCGGCAACGGTTGGAATTGAATCCACGGTTCTCTCGATCGCAGGTTCCGGCGCGGTTTTGTTGAGACCTGGGATGGTAACGCGGCAGGAAATCGAGGCAGTGATTGGACCGGTGCAGACGCTCGGACCAGTGCAAGCAGGCGCGCATGCTTCGCCCGGATTACACGCGCGCCACTACAGCCCGAAAACCCCGCTGCTCCTGATCCAACCCGGGCAAGATCTTCCTTCCGGCCGCGGAATTTGTCTCCGGCTGCCGAACAATCCGCGCGAGTACGCGGCGGTGCTTTATGAACGCCTGCACCAAGCGGACGCCCAAGGCTGGGACTGGATCGCTATCGAGCAGCCGCCACCCGGCGAAGAATGGTCGGCGATTCGCGATCGGCTGGAAAGAGCTGCTTATCGGTCGTAGCAGGCCGACGGCTTCCAACCCGTGGCGTCGGGCTGCTTGCGGAAGTGCGTGCTGGTGATCATGGTGCGGAACAGATACGTCGGATCGGAGACGATAGTCTTCACCACGATCCAGTTGGCCTCCGGCTCCCTGATCACGTCGTAAAATTCCTGCACGGTGGTCTTATCGCTGTACGGAACTCCGTTGCGGCGAAGATAGCCGGGCGCCAGATGGCTGGTGTTCACTTCGAGCGAGCCGCCCTTGGTCGGATCGAACGCCGCTCCGAAATATCCGATCCCGCCCGCCGGACCCAGCCATCGCGCGGCGGAATAACCCTGCAGCGTGGCAGGCCCGGTGGGAGGTTGCGGCGCGCCGAAATGCAACAGGCGCGTTTGGGTTCCGGCGTCGGCTTCGATCTTCAGCGTATTGTCGTCCTGCCAGGTGATGTGCAGGCGTGTGGGCATGCGCATCAGGCCGGCTGCGCCGTAGGCCTTGCACTGGTTACCGGCGGCTTCGTCCTTGGCGGGGTCCCATTCTTTGGCGACCGTTTGACCCGCGGGATTGAGCGGCACGCCGGCCCAATCGCCCTTGGGCGCCGCGATCATGCGGAAGCGCCAGTCTTCGCTGACGATGGAAACCCAGTAGCCGGTGAGATCGATGGGCGCAACGGCTTTCGCCGGGCGGGGCGGCCCAGGAGGCGGTCCAGGGAATTGCGCGAAGAGCGCGGGCGCGAAGGCCAAGACGACTACGAGGTTTTTCATTTCTCACCCTTCAAACTTTTGTATACCGCCTCCACGAACTTGTCGGTGGTCCAGAAGCCGGTGCTGGAACCATACAAAGGATCGTAATCCTGCGTCGGACGGGCAGCCTTCACCTGTTCGAGCGTCATACCCTTCTTGATCATGTCCTGAATGCGATCGCGAATGATGATGGTCATTTCGCGGAAGTTCAACACGTCGCCGAAATCGCACAGCCGGCCATGACCGGGCACCACCATCGTGCCGCCCTCCTGGCCATACACGGGGATGATCAAGTCGACGATCTTCTGCAGCGCGTCGATAGTGCCCTGTATGCTGCCGCCACCCGCGAGATCGATAATCGGGTAAGCGTTGGTGGTGAAAATATCGCCGGTGCTGATGACATCGTCGCGGCGGAAGAACACGATGCTGTCGCCGTCGGTATGGGCCGCGGGCTGATGCAGGATGTCGATGCCTTCGCCATTGAAGTACAGCTTCTTTTGATCGCTCAGAAAAGTGTCGGTAGGCCAGCCACCGTCAGGCGATGGAGCCTGCGTGCCGGTGGGCGCGCTCATGCGGTTCAGCACGTTGATGTGCGAAATGATAGCAGCGCCCTCGCCGGCGTCTTTAATATCGCCCGCGACGTTGCCGCCCACGATGGTGCTACCGGCCAGGCGGATCTTCACGTTGCCGCCAGTGTGATCGGCATGGTAATGCGTGTTGATGATATAGCGGATGGGCCCGGTGGAGATTGTTTTTATTGCCGCGAGCACCTTGTCGGACATGTTCGCCAGGCCGGTATCCACCAGCAGCACGCCATCCTTGCCGGTTTGCACGGTGATGTTACCGCCCGCGCCCACGATCATGTAGATGTTGCCCTGCACGGGCCAGACATGGACTTCAGAATCCTGGGCGAAGATCAGCCCGGTGGACGCGACGAGAATCGCGAGAAAGGTTTTCATTTCGCGTCCGCCTTAGCTGCGGGAACTGCGCCGCGAATCTTGTCCTGATACTCGGGATACATGGTGTCGGCGCCACCGCGCGCGGCCTCAGGCGGGATGCCGTGCTTGGCCGGAAACTCGTCGAGGAATTTGTTCGTGCCGGGCAGGTGGTGCGGGATGACGCCCTTCGGCCGGACGATCTCCTCCACGCTCTCGCAAGGATAAGCCGCGATCTGACCGCCCACTTCGTAGATATAGTCGCGGGTGCGGATCATTGGCTCGGTGAGGTAGGCGGGATCGCGAATCACGGTCATGATGGTGAGGTTGTCTCCGTGCCGGATGAAGTGCTCGGTGAAAGTGGCGCGATCGCTGCGCGGCAGGCCGTTGCGGCGAATCCAACCTTCTTTTAAGTGCGTGGTGTAGACAGCCAGTACGTCGCCCTCCCACTTGCCGGTGGAAAATCCCTGCGATGTATGCAGCGCGTACTCGGGCGGATGCGGACGGCCATCCATCCAGATGGTGCGCTCGGTGCTCCAGGCGAAGTGATGGGTGTGAATAGCGATCAGCTGTTGAGAATCCCGGTCGAACTCCTCCCAGATGCGCATGCCGGCGAAGCTGGGGACGTAATCGGACGGGTGAACGCGGCATTGGTACTCGGGCAGCGTGATGAGCGATGCGTCCCAGGCGTCGGCGCGATAGCGGGCGGCCGCGTTGATGGGAACGCCCAGGTAGTCGCCCAACTCGGGGCCGGGGAGGCGTTCGGGCTCATCCTCGTGGAGAATTTGCAGATTGTTCCAGACACCGGCGAGGTTGACCTGGCCGGAAGCGGGTGCGTGGGCCAGCGTCAGTAGCACGGGGAACAGCCAGACCGGGCTGGCCATTCGGAGGATTCTTTCCATTGGACCTTCCTGTTTTGGGGGCCGGGCGATGAGGCCGGACCGGGTAATATTGCGTGACTCACCTGATTGTATACAGGTCGGGGCGGTTTGTCGATTGGCCGGCGATTGGGGGTGGAATTGGGAGCCGAGCCGGGCTCGACGGGCGGATGGCCCGTCCTTGGCGTCGCCGGTTATCCATCGCCATTCGCCCCAGGGACGGGCGCTCGTGGATGGCTAGCAGCCTGTGTCGAAAGTCCGAAAAGACCGCTTGCTTGCGCGCGCGGCTCAGTAGATTTATTGCGTTACAGAGCCGCGACCGTCGGGGAGTCGGTTTTGACACAGGCTGCTAGCGTCTGCGCCGCGCTGGGACCTTGCGCTTCGCCTCCACCAGCTTCACCTCGGACGAGAAGGCTTGCTCCAGCAGCTCCGCCAGTTCCTCCTGGTGCCGCTTCAGCGAACCTGAGGCCGGGCTGGCGCTGGGCGCGCGGCCCGCATAGCGCAGCACACGATGCGTGGATTCGAGAACGGGCTGCATTTGCTCCTGCACGAAGCGCCAGGCGCCCATGTTGCGTGGTTCTTCCTGCACCCAGACAACGTCGGCGGTCTCCGGATAACGCGCCAGAATGTCGCGTACCTGTCCGGCCTGGAACGGATAGATCTGCTCCAGGCGAACCACGGCGACGTCCTGAATCTTGCGTTCTTCGCGCGCAGCCAGCACGTCATAGTAAACCTGGCCCGAGCAAATCAGCACCCGGCTGACGCGCGATAGTTCGATGCCGGTGGTGTCGTCGATCACTTCGCGGAACGATCCACTCGTCAGATCGTTCACGCTGGAAACGGCCTTAGGATGGCGCAGCATGCGCTTGGGCGTGAATACGATCAGCGGCTTTCGAACGCCGCGGCGATCCGGGCCCCCGTGCATCTGGCGGCGCAGCAGGTGGAAATATTGCGCCGGAGTGCTGGCGTTCACCACTTGCAAATTGTCTTCGGCGCACAGCGTCAGGAAGCGCTCGATGCGCGCGCTGGAATGCTCGGGTCCCTGCCCTTCATAGCCGTGCGGCAGCAACAGCACCAGACCGCTGGGCTGGCCCCATTTGGATTCGGCGCTGGCGATGAACTGGTCGATCAGGATTTGCGCGCCGTTCACGAAGTCGCCAAACTGCGCCTCCCACAACACCAGCGTCAGCGGGTCGGCCACGCTGTAGCCGAATTCGAATCCCATTACCGCAAACTCGCTGAGAGAGCTGTCATAAACATCGAAGCGCGCCTGATTGGGAGCCAGATGCTGCAGCGGAATGTATCGTTCGCCGGTTTCACTGTCGTACAGCTCCAGGTGCCTTTGGCTGAAAGTTCCGCGACCGCTGTCCTGGCCACTGAGCCGGACTGGCGTACGTTCCAACACCAGCGTGCCGAAGGCCAGCGTCTCCGCCGTAGCCCAATCGATGGGGGCGCCGCGCAGGATCTCCAGCCGCTTTTTCAGCGTTCCTTCCAGCTTCGGATGCACGTGGAATTCATCGGGAAACGCGGTGATGCCGTGCACCACGCGCTCCAGCGCCGCCCGGTCCACGGCCGTGTTGGGGCGCGGCGCGATCATCTCTTCCGGATCCACCGCGCTGAGTTCCTGGACTTGATACTCCTCGCGATTTCGCTTGGACGCGTCGTAGATATCGTTCAGCCGCTGGTTGACGCTCTTGCGGATCTGCGCCACGTTCGCGGCGTCGATCAAATTATCGCGAACCAAAGCCTCCGAGTACGAAGTGGCCACGGACGGATGATTGCGGATCTTGCGATACAGAATGGGCTGCGTATAGCTGGGATCGTCGCCTTCGTTATGGCCGTGCCGCCGGTAGCAGAACATGTCGATCACGACGTCGCGCTTGAAGGTCTGCCGGTAATCGTAGGCCATCTGCGCCACGCGAATGCAGGCTTCCGGATCGTCGCCGTTGACGTGGAAGATGGGCGCTTGCACCATGCGCGCAACGTCGGTGGAATAAGGGGTGGAGCGCGCTTCGTTCGGATTGGTTGTAAATCCGATCTGGTTGTTGATCACCAGATGAATGGTGCCGCCGGTGGTGTAACCTTCCAGCTGCGATAGGTTCAGAGTCTCCGCCACCACGCCTTGTCCGGCGAAGGCAGCGTCGCCGTGGATCAGAATGGGAATCACGCGCTCCCGCTCTGCGTCGCCCAGCCGGTCCTGCTTGGGACGTACCAGACCCTCCACCACCGGGTCTACCGCTTCCAGATGGCTGGGATTGAACGCCACCGACACGACGATTTCGTGTCCGGACGACGACTTGCGCACGCCGCTCGCGCCCAGATGGTATTTCACGTCGCCCGAGCCTTGTGTGCTATCGGGATCGATGCCTTCAAATTCGGAAAACACCTGCACCATCGACTTGCCTACAATATTGGCCAGTACGTTCAGGCGTCCGCGGTGAGCCATGCCGATCACCGCTTCGTGCACATTGGCGGCCGCGGCGCGGTCCAGGATTTCGTCCAGAATCGCGATGGCCGATTCGCCGCCCTCCAGCGAAAATCGCTTATGCCCAATGAAGCGCGTGTGCAGAAAACGCTCGAACTCTTCGGCTTCGATGACGTCTTGCAGGGCGCGCAGCTTGGTTTGCTCGTCCAGCGGCCAGCGATTGCCGGTGGGCTCCATGCGAAGCTGCAGCCAGCGCTTCTGCTCCGGGATCTGGATGTTCATGTACTCGCATCCGATTTTTCCGCAGTAGGTCTGGCGCAACGTTTCCAGAATTTCGCGCAGCGTGGCCATCTTCTGCGGCTGATCGTCCTCGGACATCAAAGTGCCGGTCAGAAATTCGCGATCCAGATCCCAGATGGTCAGGCCATAGGTAGCCGGGTCCAGTTCGGAATGATAAACCGGCTCCGAACCGAGCGGATCGAAATCGGCAATCAGATGGCCCCGCACGCGATATGCGTTGATGAGCTGCAAAACCGCGGCTTCCTTGACTACTTCGTCCTGCTGCGCGCCGCGCAAACCAGGGACGGATACGGTCCGATCCGGCTCCCAGTGAACCGGCTTGTGAGGAATCTTGAGATCGCTGAAAATCTTTTCGTAGAATCCGTCTTCGCCTTCGAGCAGCGCCTGCAGACGGCCCAGGAACGTGCCGGATTCGGCGCCCTGCACCACGCGATGATCGTAGGTGCAAGTAACCGTCATCACTTTGCTCAAGCCCAGCAGCGCGCGCAGTTGATCGGTGACGCCGTGATACTCGGCCGGATAATCGATGGCGCCGGTGGCGATGATGGCGCCTTGCCCCGGCATCAGCCGCGGCACCGATCCCAGAGTTCCAACGGTTCCCGGATTCGTCAGCGAAATGGTGGTGCCTTCAAAATCCTGCACCGTGAGCTTGTTGTTGCGGGCGCGAAAAATAATGTCGTCGAAGGCCGTGATGAACTGCGCGAAGTCCATCGAGCCGGCGTCCTTGATGTTGGGCACCTTCAAAGACCGCGATCCGTCTTTGCCCGCCACGTCCACCGCGATGCCGATGTTCACCTGATCCCGCACTACGCGGAAAGCCTGGCCTTTGGTCTCCGCGTAAGCGTGATTCAAGGAAGGGTTGCTCGGAAGCGCTTTCACAATGGCCCAGGCAATGATGTGCGTGTACGAGATTTTGCTCTTGCCCAGCAGGGCGCGATGCTCGTTCATCACGCGGCGATTCTCGTCGATCACCTTCACCGGCATCACGCGCTGCGAAGTTGCCAGCGGGATGCTGAGGCTCAAGTTCATATTCTCGGCAATACGCGCGGCGGCGCCACGCAGCGGCATCAACGTTTCGCCTGCAATGGGATGGTGTTCGGGAACGGTGAGCGCCGAGGCCGGCGCGGAACCACCATTCTGCCGCGCTACCGCCTGCGGCTGCGGCGCGCGCGAACCGTTCCCCGGCCCATTACCGGGCCCCGAGGCGGACGCCGGAGCAGACGCTTCCGAACCACTGCCGTTGGTTTCGAAGACTTCCTTCCAACTCTGGTCGACGTTCTTGCGATCGTTCAAATACTGCTGGTACAACTCGTCTTCAAGCCAGCTGTTGATACCTAGTTCGGGCGCACGTGATTCTGACATGGAAAAAGTTATGAGTGCTTTCCCCTTCATCATAGCGTGCTTGCGGGCCGAAAGCCGGCTGGGCCCGGGGTGACCGTCCGGCGGCCATCGACGTGTATCGCGCAAAGCGCTGGAATCACTCGGCGAAACGCGTAAATCTGCGTAATTCCAGGAACCGCCGCCATAGGCCGAGCATCACTTTTAAGTGGGTGAGGAAAAGCATATGAAACGAATGGTTCAGAGTATTGCATTTGCCGCGGCGTTAGCGGTTGCGAGCGTTCCGATGTTCGCCAGCAACGGGAACCCGCCGCAGGATTTGACAGACCAGGTTCGCCATGAATTGGTGATGATTCCGTACTACAACGTGTTCGACGACCTGAATTACTCGGTGGAGAACGGGGTGGTGACACTGACCGGCGACGTTACTAACCCGGTAGTTAAGACGGACGCAGAGCGGTCCGTAAAGCACCTTGCAGGCGTAACCGAGGTGATAAACAAAATTAATATTCTTCCGCCTTCCAGCATGGATAATCACATCCGGGCGGCCGAGTATCGCGCTATTTTCGGATTTTCCAACATGTATCGTTATGCCATGGGGTCCATTCCGTCCATCCACATCATCGTGGACTTCGGACACGTAACGCTCACTGGCGTGGTAGATAACGAAGCGGATAAGAACGTAGCTAATATTCGCGCCAACTCAGTTCCCGGCGTTTTCTCCGTCACGAATAACTTGCGGGTCGCGGAAAAGAGCTAACGGCCCAGCAGATTAAGCGCAGAGGCCGATAAGCGATGAGAAACAGTGGCCGCGGTTTTGACTGACCGCGGCCATTGGCATTTATGGGAACATCCACTCCCCGGCAAGTTCGCTACACTAAGAAAACGCATGTGCGCGGAAGCCGCTAGAGCGCCGCTCAAAATCGCAGACGCTCCCGAACTTAGCGACCCTGCGCTGTATCTCAATCGCGAGCTTAGCCATCTGGAATTCCAGCGGCGCGTTCTGGAAGAAGCACGGGATCGCCGCAATCCGCTGCTGGAGCGCGTAAAGTTTCTGTCGATTTTCGGCTCGAACATCGACGAGTTTTTTATGGTGCGCGTGGCCGGCGTCATGCAGCAGATTGAGAACGGAGTCCAGGAAACCGGCCTGGATGGCCGGGGGCCCGCGGAAACCCTGGATGCGATTCGCGCGTCCGTGGGCCGGCTGGTCAACGGCGCTTACGATTTTTTCCGCGAAGAGCTGCTGCCCGCCTTGCACGAAAATCATGTTCGACTGCTGAATCTGACCGAGCTCAGCCTGGACCAGCGTGCGCAACTGGATACCTTTTTCGCTGAAAAAGTCTTTCCTGTTCTTACGCCGCTGGCCTTCGATCCAGGCCGCCCTTTTCCGCATATTTCCAATCTCAGCTTGAATATCGCCGTCGCGGTGCGCGAGCCCGGCGGTGGTTCCGAGCACTTTGCGCGCGTCAAGGTTCCCGACAGCTTACCTCAATTGCTGCCCGTGGCGGTAACCGGCAATGCCCCGCGCGCCCACGGATTCGTGTGGCTGGAGCAGCTGATTATCGCCAATCTGCATCATCTGTTTCCCGGCCTGGAGATACTGCGGGCGCACGTCTTCCACCTGACGCGCGACGCCGAAGTGGCGATCAAGGAGCTGGAGACGGACGACCTGCTCGAAACCATCGAAGAAGCAGTCTGGCAGCGGCGCTTTCGCGATGCCGTGCGCCTGCAGGTGGACGCCCGCATGCCCGGCGCGATGGTGGATTTCATCGCCGGTAAGTTAGAGCTGGAGGCCGCGAATATCTTCCGCGTGCAGGGCCCGCTGGATCTCAGCCGGTTGCGGCATTTGCTGGCGCTAGACCGGCCAGACCTGAAGGACAAGCCGTTTCTTCCATACACACCGCCCGGTTTTGCATCCAAGGACGACGATGTTTTCGAAGTAATCCGCCAGCAGGATCAACTGCTCCATCACCCCTATGAATCGTTCCAACCGGTGGTGGAATTCCTGCGGAAGGCCGCTAAGGATCCGGACGTGCTCGCGATCAAAATGACGCTCTATCGCCTGGGCCGCAACTCACCCATCGTGGAGGCGTTGCTGGAAGCGGTGGAGAACGGCAAGCAGGTCGCCGTGGTGGTGGAGTTGAAAGCCCGCTTCGATGAAGAGAGCAACATCGAGTGGGCCCGTGCGCTGGAGCGCGAAGGCGTGCACGTGGTGTATGGTCTGCTCGGCCTGAAAGTGCACTCGAAGGTGATTTTGGTGGTGCGCCGTGAAGGCGATGTCATCCGCCGCTATTGTCATCTGGCGACCGGCAACTATAATTCCGCCACCGCGCGCCTTTATACCGACCTCGGCCTGTTCACTTGCGACGAAGAGATCGGCGCGGACGCCACCGATCTGTTCAACTACCTGACCGGCTACTCGCGCAAGAAGACTTTTCGCAAGCTGCTGGTGGCGCCGCTGAATCTGCGGCAGCGGATGGAGGAGATGATCCTGCGGGAGATCGACATCCAGCGCCACGGAGGCCGCGGCCGGATGATCCTGAAGATGAACGCGCTGGAGGACGGCCCCATCATTAAGCTGCTGTATCAGGCTTCTCAAGCGGGCGTGGCGTCGGATCTGATCGTGCGGGGCGCGTGTTGTCTGCGCCCGCAGACGCCCGGCGTCAGCGAGAACATCCACGTCCGCAGCGTTCTGGGCCGGTTTCTGGAGCACAGCCGCATTTTCTACTTCCGCAACAATGGCGCAGAAGAATGCTACCTGGGCAGCGCGGATTTGATGCCACGCAATCTGAATCGCCGCGTGGAAGTGCTGTTTCCCGTGAACCGGCCGGAAAGTATCAAACGCATCCGGGATGAAATTCTGCACTCCTACCTGCACGATGAAATCGGCGCTCGTCATATGTCCAAGGATGGCGGCTACTCGGCGAAATCGCGCCGGGCGGGAAGCGATTGCCAGGCGTGGTTCCTGAGCCAGCGAACCATTTCGGCGGTGCGCTAAACTAAACAAATCCCGGTGGAAATGGGTTTGCCGGAAGAACCAAGTCATGAGACTGGCCCTTTTCGGCGGCACTTTCGACCCTATCCATAACGCCCATCTGACTGTGGCGCGCGAAGCCGCCGACCAGTTCCATTTGGACGAAGTATGGTTCATTCCCGCCGCTCATCCACCGCACAAGTCCGATCAAACCGGCGCGACTTACGAAGACCGCTTCCACATGACCGAGCTGGCCTGCCAGGCGGATCCAGCGCTTCATAGCTTCGCGTCTCGAAGCCGGTGAGCGGAAGAGCTATTCGGTGGACACGGTGGAGCGCGTGCGCGCGTTGGGCGAGCAGCCCTATTTCATCATCGGCGCCGACGCCTTCGCCGAAATCACGAGCTGGCACCGCTGGCAGGACCTGGTCCGGCTGACCGAGTTCATCGTAGTCACGCGGCCCGGGCACCAGTATGCGACGCCACCCGGCGCCCGCGTGCATCGGCTGGAAACCGTGGCTTTGCCGGTATCTTCTTCGGAGATAAGGCGACAATTGGCTGAAGGGCAGATTCCCGCCGAGTTGCCGCCGGCCGTGGGGCGATATATCTCCGAACGTGGCCTGTACCAACCCTCGCCGTGTGGAAGAAAACGCCTTCAACCACCGTTAACCAAGCTGTAATGCACTTGTAACGCAAATCGGGTTACCTTCTAGGAAAGGCCCATGAAGAAAATCGTCCTGATAGAAGATGATTCCGACCTCTTCGCGCTCCTGAAGTACAACCTGGAGAAAGAGGGGTTCGCAGTCGCCGGCGCGCAAACGGGGCGCGGCGCAATTGAGCTGTGCCGGCGCGAGCGCCCGGATCTGCTGATCCTCGACATTATGCTGCCCGATTCAGATGGCCTGGAGATCTGCAAAGGCCTGCGCAATCATTCCGAACTGGCGCACGTTCCCATCATTTTCCTGACCGCGCGCGCTTCTGAAACAGACCGCATCCTGGGCCTGGAGCTCGGAGCGAACGATTACATCGTCAAGCCGTTTTTCATCCGCGAATTGATCGCCCGCGTCAAGAACCAGTTCCGCACGACGACTTCGCCGGCGCGTACGGTGAGGGCAGGGGATCTGGAGTTGGATCGGGCCAGTTGCCGCGTGACGTTGCGCGGCGCCGAAGTGGCGCTCACCGCCACGGAGTTCCGGCTGCTGGAGTTTCTGATGAGCCGTCCGGGCGTGGTTTATAGCCGCGAGCAGCTTCTGGATGCCGTGTGGGGCCATGATCGCGCCGTGACGGATAGAACAGTGGACGTATACATCCTGCGATTGCGCCAGAAGATTGAGCCCGATCCGACCAATCCTTCGTTCATCCGCGCGGTTCGTGGCTTTGGCTACAGTTTCAACGAGCACACGGTGGAAGCTGGAGTGAAGACCTCGCCCGCCGCCGTCTAAAATCACGTAATCGGCGGATCCACGCTGCCGATCGAAAACAGCGAAAATTCATCTTCGGGCCATTGCGTCGGCCGGCCCTTTTCCTCGCGCATGTGATGGTATCGGCCGCCGTAGAACAGCAACGGCCTGCCTTCGCTCGCTTCAAAGTGCTCCACGCGGCCGATGTAAAGCGTGTGGTCGCCCGCGGGATGAATGTCTTGCACCTCGGCGACAAAATATGCCACCGCACCGCCCACCAGTGGAAGGCCGTTGCGATGCACGTATCGAACATGCAGCTCCGGCACTTTGCGCCCAGCGAAATGGTTGCTCAGCGCATCCTGATCTTCGGCCAGCACGCTGATGCCGAAGCGCCGAACTTGCGGGAGGATGCGGTGCATGTTCGAACGATTGTCGAGCGAAACCAGAATCAGCGGCGGATCGAGCGACACCGAGACGAATGCGTTGGCGGTCATGCCGTGCGTCTGCTCTTCGAATTCGGCCGTGAGAACGGTGACGCCGCTCGCGAAGCGTCCTAATGCATTGCGGAATTGTCTGGTGTCAATTTGCTGGTTTGTCACTGAGAACTGCCACGATTATTTGCGGCCGTTCTTCATTACAACACTAATGTCGTTGGGATTGATCAGGTCCGGCACAGTCCAACCATCCAGGTCGTACTCGGCCATGCACTGCTCGGCGAAGCCTTTGTATTTGGCCGATTGGCCCAACTGATCGGCCACCATCAAAGTTTCGAAGCGAATGCTTTCGTGATTTCCGAAGTAGTTGCGTTCATACAACTCGTGACGGCCGCCGAACTCGGTGCCCATGGCGTCCCACATCAGCTTCATCAGCTTCACGCGATCCAGCGCCGAGTAGCCGTTGGACCCGCGCACGAAGGTCTCCAGGTAATTGCGAATTTCGGGAACCTTGAAATCGTTGGCATGCGACGGCAGATAGATAAGCGCGCTGGCGAGCACGTTTTCGATGATCTCTTTGAGGCGCGGATAAATCAGATTCGATGCCACGCGATACGCGAGCCCGTAATCGAGATTCGGCAGAACGTAGCCGGGTGTCCAAGGCGTAGTGGTGCGCGCCATGGCGTCCGTGAGTCCCCAAAACAAATTACGCCACGCCAGAACTTCGCCCACCTGCGCTTGCACGCCACGGAAATCCTTGGAGCCGGTGGCTTCCACGCCCTTGAGCAACAGGCCGGCGATGAAATCCAGCTTTACGGACAAACGCACGCAGCCATGGAACATGAAGCGCGGCAGGAAGCCGGAGCGCGGGAAAAAGTTGTTGACCTTGTCGATATCGCCGTACGCGAACACGTTCTCCCAGGGCACCAGCACTTTGTCGAAGACGATGATGGAATCGTTTTCGTCCAGGCGGCTGGAGAGCGGGTAATCGAACGGGCTGCCCATGGCCGCCGCGGTCATCTCATAGGATGGCCGGCAGAAGAGCTTCACGCCGGGCGAATCGGTGGCGACGATGCAGACGAACGCGAAATCCTTGGTCTTGATGGGAAGCGCGCCGTTGTTGGCGATGAAATTGTAGTGCGTCAGCGTGGACGTGGTAGCAACAACCTTGGCGCCGCTGATTACCAGACCGGCGTCGGTTTCTTTTTCGACGTGCATGTACACGTCGCGCACTTCCGACAGTTCCTTGTTGCGATCCACAGGTGGATTCACGATTGCGTGATTGACGAAGGTGACTTCCTCCTGCACCTTCTTGTACCAGCGGCGGGCGTTCTCCTGAAACGGCGTATAGAAATCGGAGTTCGCGCCCAGAGTGGCCAGGAACGCTGCCTTGTAATCCGGACTGCGGCCCATCCATCCATAAGTGACGCGCGCCCATTCGGCGATAGCGTCGCGTGAGCCGACCATTTCCTCGACATTGTGCGGGGCCTTGAAAAACTTATGCGTGTAACCACCGCTGCCGGTGTCGGTCTCGGTACAGAGAATCGACTTGCGTTCATCGTGCAATGCGTCATACAAGCGCGCCAGCATGCGCGAAGTATTGCGGAACGCCGGATGCGTAGTCACGTCTTTCACCCGCTCGCCATAAATCCAAATTTCGCGGCCGTCGCGAAGGCTTTCCAGAAACTCGGCCGACGTGAATGGCTTGGTGCGCGTGGCGCCAAAAGTGGGCTGCGGTTGGGCTTCGGTGGACATGGATTCTCCTCTGGTTGTTACGCGAATTTGGTCCAATCGCGCTCGAATCGGAATACTTCTTTGGCGGGCGGCAGCGGCGCCTGGGTCTCGATCCAGCGGACCGGTTCGGCGCCGTTGTTGGCAAAACTGTGGATGCAGCCCACGCCGGTCCAGATCACATCGCCGGGGCCGAGATCGTAGCTCTTTCCGTCCGCGACGGCGTGGATGCGCCCGCCGACGATGAAGTAGGACTCTTCGAATGTATGATCGTGCGGATCGATCTTGGCGCCGGGCGAATATTGAATCAGAAACAGCGATTGGTGCGTGGCGCCGAAGGAGCGATCGACGAACATCTTGATGGCCACGCCCGTGGTGGGATTGAAGCCTTCCATCTGCGACGGGCCACCGGGGCGGGGCAGTTGCGATTCGTCGAAATGGCCGATGGGCGCGCTCGCATCCGGAACTGCCGATTCACCCGTGAAAAAGGTATCGCTGCCGTATTCGGCCGGCCTCGGCTGCGGCGCTTGCATCTCAAGCCATCGAGCGGCGCCAGTGCCTGCGTTCTTCCAGGAGTGCAGCGCACCGGTGGGAATCAATCCGAAGTTGCCGGGGCCGAGCGTGTGCGTCTTGTCTCCAATCTGAACGGCCACGCTGCCTTCCAGAATATAGAAGCTCTCTTCGAACGAATGCAGGTGCGATTCGACGGATCCGCCCGCATCCAGAAAACAGATGCCCGTGCCCATGTGAACCGATCCCATGGCGCGATCCACGTACGTGGCGCGCCGGAAGCCGGTGCTGTGCGGTTGGTAGAGCTTCGGGGTCTGCGCGGCGGCTGGGTCGATCCTGGAGACAGCGTGCATGGCGAATCGATCTATTATGGCTCTTATTTACCCTACGAGAAGCGCGCAGGATGGGGCTAGCAGGAAGCTCACTCCCGTGAACAGAATCGTGACTCGGGGGGCGCTCGCATTCGCTCGCGCGGGGTTGGGGATTGGGGGTTGGCCAAGACCGGCTGGACGTAGCCTGGCCGATTCGATAGGTCTAACCGCACCTAGATAGGGCCGCCGCACGCTCCAGCAGAGCCGAACGATTTTTGTCCACTCGGTCCAACTGGACGAGAAACTCCGAAGGAAGAGTAATGGAAATCCTGACGCCCACAAGACGACTATACCGCTCCAACGGCTGTGTCACACTAAAAGTGGATGCCGCTGGTTCCGCCGTATATCGAAGCGTTGCGTCCTTACGAGGCCGGGCGCAGCATTGAAGAAGTTCAGCGCACCTATGGTCTAGCCCGAGTCAGCAAACTCGCTTCGAACGAGAATCCGCTGGGTCCTTCGCCGCTGGCGCTGGAAGCCATGGCCCGCTCGATGAGCGGCCTGAATTTTTATCCCAACAGCGGCCTGGATCTGCGGCGCGTACTGGCGGAGAAGTACGAGACTAAGCTTGAGAACGTAATCGCGGGCAGCGGCTCGGAAAGCATCATCTCCAACATCATTCGCACTTTCCTGGGCGACGAGGATGAGGTGCTGACCACCGAAGCCGCCTTCGTCGGGTTTCAAGTGCTGGCCAAATCGCGCGGCGTGGCGTACCGGACCGTGCCTTATCGCGACTGGCATTATGATCTGCCCGCGCTGGCTACCGCGATCAACGGAACGCACCAAGATCGTCTACCTGGCCAACCCCAATAATCCCACCGGCACCATCTTTTCGAAGCACGAGTTCGACGCCTTCTACCGGCACGTTCCCGAGCGCGTCCTGATCATTCTGGACGAAGCTTATTTCGAATACGCCAAAGATACTCCGCGCTATCCCGATTCGATGCACTATCGCTACGACAACGTCATTACCCTGCGCACGTTTTCGAAGGTTTATGGACTGGCCGGCGTTCGCATCGGCTATGGATTCGCGCATGAGCGATTGATCGCGAATCTGCTTAAGGTGAAGCTTCCGTTTGAGCCCAGCACGCTGGCGCAGGCGGCCGGCATCGGGGCGCTGGCTGATAGAGAGTTTCTGCATCAGTCGCTGGAGCTGAATGCGCGCGGGCTGCGGTTTCTAGCGACATCCTTGCGCCAGCTCGGCCTGACAGTTGTGCCCTCCGAGGCGAATTTCCTGATGTTATCGCTGCCGAGCCCGGAACAGGCCGCGCGACTTACCAGCGACTTACTAACTCAGGGAATCATCATTCGGCCGCTGGCCAGTTTCGGTCTGCCGAATTGCGTTCGCATTTCCACCGGAACCATGGAAGACAATGAGCGCTGCGTGGAAGCAATACAGAAGTTAGAGGTACCTTTATCATGCAACAGTTAGTGGAACAGCCAGTCCCGGAGAAATCCCCCGTCGATTTTCTCCCGCTCAACGGAACCGACTATGTGGAGTTTTATGTCGGAAACGCCAAGCAAGCAGCATATTACTATCGCGCAGCTTTTGGAATGAAGCTGGTGGCCTATCGCGGACCCGAGACAGGAACGCGCGACCGCGTTGACTATGTCCTTCAGCAGGGCAAGATCCGTTTTGTGCTCACGACGCCGCTTTCGGCCGGAGAATGAAATTGCCGAACATATTAAGCGGCATGGCGATGGCGTTCGCGAGATCGCGCTGTGGGTGGATGACGCCGAATCGGCCTACAACGAGACCACCCGGCGCGGCGCCCGCGGCGTGCAGGAACCGACGGTGCGCGAAGATCAGGACGGCCGGGTTCGCATCTCCGCCATCGCCGCTTACGGCGACACGCTGCATGCTTTTGTCGAGCGCAAGAGATTATCGCGGTGTGTTCTTGCCCGGCTTTCGCGCCGTGGAAGAAGATCCGATCGCGCGGCCGGTGGGCCTGCTGCACATCGACCACATGGTGGGCAACGTCGGCTGGGGACAGATGGACGCCTGGGTCGGCTTTCTATCGCGATGTGATGGGCTTCCAGCTGTACCAGCATTTCGACGACAAGGACATCAGCACGGAATATTCGGCGCTCATGTCCAAAGTGATGTCCAACGGCAACGGCCGCGTGAAGTTCCCGATCAACGAGCCGGCGGTTGGCAAGAAGAAATCGCAGATCGAAGAGTATCTGGAGTTTTATGGCGGCCCCGGCGTGCAGCACATCGCACTGGCCACCGGCAACATCATCGAAACGGTGTCTAAGATGCGGGAGCAGGGCATTGAATTTCTGCGCGTCCCCACCACTTACTATGACGATCTGGAGCAGCGCTGCGGCAAGATCGACGAACCGATCAATGAATTAGCCGACTTAGGCATCCTGGTCGATCGCGACGACGAAGGCTACATGCTGCAGATCTTCACCAAGCCGGTGGAAGACCGGCCAACCTTGTTCTACGAAGTAATTCAGCGCAAAGGCAGCCGCAGCTTCGGCAAGGGAAACTTCAAGGCGCTCTTTGAAGCCATCGAGCGGGAACAGGATTCGCGCGGGAATTTGTGACGCGCAATTGAACGAAGGCGCGCTTACTTCGCCGCCGCTTCTTTCGTCTCGCCCTTGAGCTCGGAGGCGAGTATCGGTTTCAGCGCAGCCAGCGTCACTTCTCCGTTATACTGCTTGCCGTTGATATAGAAAGCCGGCGTCCCGTAGACACCCGCGGCCTCGCCGTCGGCCAGATCTTTATTGACAACGGCTTTGTACTTGCCGGAATCGAGATCCGACTGGAATTTGTCCATGTCCAACCCGATCTCCTTCGCCATAGCCAGAATGCTGTTGCGCGAAAGCTGCCGGAAATTCTTGAACAGGACATCGTACATCTCCCAGAACTTGCCCTGCTCGCGCGCCGCCAGCGACGCTTCAGCCGCCAACTCGGCATGGGGATGCATGGAAAGCGGGAACTGCTTGTAGATCAGCTTCACGTCCTTGGGATACGCCGCCATCACGATGTCCACCTGCTTCACCGCCGCCGAACAATAGGGGCATTCGAAATCGGAAAACTCCACCAGTGTGATGCGTGCGTCGGCCGGACCGCGTACCGGCGAGCCATCCACCGCAATCGTAACCGGGGCTTCCAACAGCTTCGGCCGATGCGCCTTGGGCGACGCGTCCATCATCTTGCTGATCTCCATCAGGCTCTTGCCGTCCTTCACGCCTTGGATCGCAATCTTCGCGATGGCGCGGCTGTAGGAGCAATTCGAGTCCTTCATGATGCATTCGGCCGTCTTCATCCCGCACTGGCAGGAGCAATCCTCCTCGCGAAGGATCTTGAGCACGGCCTTCTTCTGCACCGGCGTCAGTTCAGATAGGTCGACATTGCCGAGGGTCTCGGAGGTCTTCCAGGCATCCGGTGACGGGGTTTGCGCCCCGAGCGTGAGGGCCCCCAGCGTAAGGGTGACGAAACAGAGGAGAGCAACGCGGAGTCGCATTCCTCTATTATGACTCGAATTTCAGCCGAGTCTACGAGAGCTCCGCGTGGAGGAAGCTCTTCAGATCCTCCTCATTGACGTCCGGTTCACCCGGCGCGACGTTGCTCAGCTTCCCGGCCTTCATCCACTTTTCCAGCTGGTCCACCAGACTGAACAGGTGATCGAAAGAGTCCACCACGAACAGCAGCGGCTGATAATGGTTGATCTCGAATCCTTGATTGATGGCCCATTCCAGCTGCATCGGATAGCGCTGCACTTCCGGCGCCTCAATGGCATGTGCGATCTCGCCGTACGAGCTAAGCAGGCCGCTGCCATACACCTTGAAGCCGTCCGTGCCCCGCATTAAGCCAAACTCGATGGTGAACCAGAAGAATCGCGCCATGGCTCGGATGATGCTGGTGAGGTAATGCGTGCGCGTGTCCGGCCCGCGAATCCCCGCGGCGATCTCGGCGGCAGTATGCGCGCACTCCCCAAAGCGCACCAGCGCTTCAGCGAAATTCTTGTCGGTGTGCATGGGAACGTGGCCGGCCACGTCGTGAAAAATATCCGGCTCCGGCAGGTAATCCAACTTCTCGGACCGGCGAATCGTGATTGTGGTGGGGAAAGCGCGGTTGCGAAGGCAATCGAAGAAGACAAACGCGGGGACGTAACCGCTCACGGCCTTGGTTTGAAATCCAGTTAAAGGCTTCAGAAATCGATTGACGTCTTGCAGGTGCGGAATACGATCGGGATCCAGGCAAAGCGAATGGATGCCCTTCAGAAAGTGCTGGTTCGCGTAACGATCCCAGCGCGGAAGCATGCGCGCATACAGTTTACGCCATGCCTCGTGATTCTCTTCGGAGTACAGCTCGTAAGGCTGCTCGATATAGAGCTGCCCGCTGCGTTTGGCCTGCTCGATGAATGGAGATTCGTTCGTGGTCAGGTCACTCGTGGTCAAACGTGGACTCACTGATGAGGCTTTCATAATCCCTCTCCGTCCATATCATCGCTCCAAACAGCACCACGCGCAAGTGGTGCCATAAGAACCAAGAGCGTTCGTCGCGCCGTATACTGGAGTTGGAGAGCAACATGTATCCGCTCAAAAAAGGCAAAACCACCAATCAGGCCCACGTTGGCCTGCCCGAGGGAACTTTCGAGGAAGAGCACGGCCGCAAGGGTTTTTACGGCAAATCGGCGCATCTTTATCATGCGCATCCGCCCACCGGATGGATTCGCTTTGAAGGCAAATTGAGGCCGCATTGTTTCGATCTGAATCAGCTCAAGCCTGGCGATCTGAACGATGCCGAAGGTCTGCCGGCCGCTTTCCTGGGAAACGACGATATTCGTTTGTCGGTCTCGCGGCGCTCGGACCCGATGCCGTTCTATTTCCGCAATGCCGATGGCGACGAGCTGTACTTCATCCACCGCGGGCACGGCAAGATCGAAACCGATTTCGGGCCGCTCGATTTTGAGCCGGGCGATTACATCAATATCCCGCGCGCAGTCACCTATCGCATCGTGCCCGAGACTCGCGACAATTTCTTCCTGATCATTCAATCCAAGCACGAGTTCGAGCAGCCAGAGAAAGGACTGTTGGGCCAGCATGCGCTATACGATCCAGCGGCTATCATTACTCCGGAACCTTCGCCGATGCTGGACGACAATGCCGAGTGGGAAATCCGAATCAAGGCCGAGGACGAGATTTCGAAAGTGGTTTATCCGTTCAATCCCATGGATGTCGTCGGCTGGAAGGGCGATCTGACGGTGTGGAAGATCAATATGCGCGACATCCGGCCGGTGATGAGCCATCGCGCGCATCTGCCGCCCAGCGCGCACACCACGTTCGTCACCGAAGGCGCCGTGGTGTGCAGTTTTCTGCCGCGTCCGCTCGAAGAAGACGCAGACGCGCTGCGTGTCCCGTTTTTCCATCGCAATACCGACTACGACGAATTCATTTTCTATCACGACGGCGATTTCTTCAGCAAAGACAATATCAAGGCCGGCATGGCGACCCTGCACCCGCGCGGCATCCATCACGGGCCGCATCCCAAAGCGCTCGCCAATCAGAAAAAGAAGACGCACACCGACGAGTACGCCGTCATGCTGGACGGTTTGAATCCGATTCACGTTCTGCCCGCGGGCGAGGATGTAGAATGGAAGGATTACTGGGCCAGTTGGATGGAAAAGAAACCCGTGGAGACGCGCTGATTGACAGTTGACCCCTGCTCGACGGACCATTCCAGCGTCTATAAGCTTCTGATCGGCTCGGTGGTTCCGCGCCCCATCGCGTTCGTTTCCACCATCAATGCGGAAGGCGCGTTCAACGTCGCGCCGTTCAGTTTTTTCACCGTCGCCAGTTCGAATCCGCCGGTACTGGTTTTCACGGTAGGGAATCGCGCGACGCCCGATCCGCGCAAAGATACCCTTCGCAACATCACCACGGCGCGCGAGTTCGTGGTGAACATCGTTTCGGAGGAGATCGGCGCCAAGATGAACCTCTGCGCCGGCGATTATCCGCCGGAAGTGGACGAGTTCGAAGTCTCGGGCCTCACTCCCATCCCGAGCGACATTGTGAAGGCGCCGCGCGTGGCCGAATCGCATATCAACATGGAGTGCCGCTTGCTTTACACCCTTTCGATGAGCAACTTGGTGAACGGCGGCAATCTGGTGCTGGGCGAAGTGGTCCGGTTCCACATCGACGACGCTTATTTCAACAATTTTCGGATCGATCAGGACAAGCTGCGCGCCATCGGCCGCATGGCGGGCAACAGCTATACGCGTACAGCGGATCGGTTCGATATGATCCGGCCGGCCTAGGGACCACTCCCTCACGGTCGCGGCTCAGTTTGCAAACAGGCGATCGAAAATCTCGCGCGTGCGATTCTGTATCTTCGCCAGTTCCGTCTTCAGCGGCTGAACGTTGCGATGTTCCGGAGTCCAGCGATGCACCAATTCAGTCAGCACCTGGAGATGCGATTCGGAATTCGGCAGGCTGGCTTCGGCGTGACCGGAATAAACGCGCAGCGCGTGATCCACGGCGCGGTAGAACGTGGCCGCATCCAGCAAAAATTCCGCGTCCGCCCGCTCCAAATGCCCGGTGGCTTCAATGATATTGATGCGCTCCGGCGTGTTCAGCACCTTATAGAACAGGCCGCCCGCCTTCAGGCGCAGAAACATCAGCGAAAAATCGATATCGTAGAATCCGCCGTGGCCGGCCTTGAGCGGATGGTCCCCACCCTGTTCCTTCTCCAGGCGCAGGCGCATTTGCCGAAGATCTTTTTTCGAGCGGCCGCTCTGGCCGTAGCGCCGCCAGTCCACCTTCTGCAGCTCATTCAGAAACGTTGTAGCGCGCTCGATATCGCCCGCCACGGCGCGCGCTTTCATGTAGGCGATGCCTTCCCAAGCTTCCGCGCTCTTGGCGAAATATTCTTTGTACGCCGCTTCCGATTGCAGCAGCGCGCCCGCGCTCCCGTTGGGACGCAGACGCGTATCCACGGTGAACATGACGCCCGATCCGGTGTAGGCGGTGATCAAATCCACAATGCGCTCGGCCACGTGCGTCCAAAACACGTGTTCCTCGTGATCTTCATCGGGCAGTACGAACACCAGATCCGCGTCCGATGCCAGATCGAACTCGCGCATGCCCAGCCGGCCCAGCGCAATCACCATCAGCTGCTGGCGCGGTTGATAGCCGGGGTCGGACGGGCGGTGCGACGCCGCGATGTGTTCCACCGCCATCCGGTAGCAGGCTGCGATGGCCGTCTCGGCCAGATTAGAGGTTTGATGCAGCGTTTCGAACACCGGCACGCCCTGGCACATACTGGCGGCCTGGATGCGAAACATCTCGTGCCGGAAATAGCGGCGCAGGTCGGAGATGTCGTCAAAATGAACGCCAGCTTCAATTGCGGTTGGGCCTGCCTGGTAAAACTCGTCACTCTGGTGAAACTCTTCACTCTGGTGAAATTCTTCGATCAGCTCCGGAACGCGAACCAGCTCTTCGCCAAAATACGGGCTGTGCTTGAATATGTCGAGCGTGAAGCGCGCCATTCGCGAATCGGAATTAAGCACCGTCAGCAATCTGGATTCCGGCATCAGCTTTTCGAGAAAGTGCTCGAAAGCTCCCTCGCCGCGCCCCAATTGCATGCGGGAAAGAGCTTGAGCCAGCGCGGGCGCCCGTTCATCCAAGAAGCGGATCAGATTGCTGGACGTGGGCTCCACCACCTCCGGCGCTTCGATTTGCGGCGCCACGGCGGGCGGAAGGCTGTAATAAATGGGCCGCTGCGCGTGGATGACTCGCTCGTAAATTTCCTGAACGGCTTCCAGGTGCGCGTTCAACTCCTGCAGCAGCTTGTCGCCGGAAGGCGCGCTACCCGGTTGCGCGGTCGGCATCTTTTTCGCCAGCAGATCCAACTCGCGGGCCGACGTCGGGAGGGTATGGGTCTGACGATCCTCGGCGAATTGCAGCCGGTGCTCCAGATTTCGCAAGAAGCGATAGGCAGCAATCAATCGTCCGAACTCTGCGGCCGAAAGCAGATCCTTTTGGCTGAGACGCGAAAGCGCCAGCATGGTTCCGCCGTGCCGTAACCATGGAACGCGGCCGCCGTGCAGGCGCTGCAGGCACTGCACCAGAAATTCGACGTCCCGTATACCGCCGGGAGCCAGCTTGACGTCGAACACGGATTTGCCCAGTCTCCGCTTAGCCAGCTTTTCGCTGATCCGTTCGCGCGTGGCGGAAACTTCTTCCACCGCCGAAAAATCGAGCGTGGTGGAATAAATCAGCGGCTCTACCGTCGCCAGCAGATCGCGGCCGGCCTCGGGATTGCCCGCCGCTACCCGCGCCTTGATCAGCATCTGCAATTCCCAATCGCGCGCGCGGGTTTGATAATAGCCCTTCGCGCCATCCAGCGAAATGCAAACCTCACCCAGGCTGCCATCCGGACGCAGCCGCAGATCCATGCGGTAGCACAGGCCTTCGGCGGTGTAGGTGGAAAGCAGCTCGGTGTACTGATTCGCCACCTTCTTGTAAAATTCCTTGTTCGAAATGGGATGCTCGCCATCGGTTTCGCCGTTGGCTGCGTACACGAACATCAGATCGATATCGGAGCTGTAGTTCAGCTCGCGTCCGCCCAGCTTGCCGAGCGCGATCACCGACATCCCGCACTCCCGCACTTCGCCATCCGCATCCACATAGCGCGGCGTGCCGTGGCGCGCCACCAGATCGGCCCGAATGCGCTTGTAACTGATATGCAGAATGGCGTCGGCCAGGTTCGAAAGTTCTTCCGTGGTTTCCGACAAACTGCCGTGTCCCAACACATCCCTGAGCAGGATACGCAAAATCTGCTGGCGGCGGAACAAGGCCAGCGCCAGAGCCAGCGGCTTTGCATCGGGCTGAGCCTGGTGCGGCTGATTCTTGAGGAATTTGCCCAGCCGTTTTTTGTATTCGGCGGCCGTCAGCACGCGGCTCATCGCGGTTACTTCTTCCAGCCATTGCGGATTCTGCAGGATCTCTTCGGAAAGGAACCGGCTGAACGAAGCCACGGCCATCAGGTACTTCACAACAGCGGGCGATTGCACCAGCCGCCTGAAGGCATCCGGCTGCTTTTGCTTCAGGCTGACCAGATAGTGGATGGCCGCGTCGGGATCCGCCGCCGACGCCAGCAACACTTTTACCTGATCTTGTTCTTCGGTGGAAAATCCCAGCGAAAGGAGGGCCGCTGCTCCGCGCACGAGAGCGGGCTTGCGGAGTGGAAGGGCTTCAAGCAAGCTTGACATTCTAATTAGACGACGTAGTCTACTAGCTCGATTATATCCTTTGGGCGGACCGTGCCGCTGTGCACAACGCGAGCATAGAATCCTCCCAGGCCCCAGCGAGGCGAGGAAGCATCGCCGGCCTTGACTTGCGCATCGTACACAGCCTGCTTGATCGAAGGCCCATAAACATCCAGCGTGGTACACGGCGCGCGCATTTTGGTGATTTCGATCAACACCTCACCAGCGCGGTACCGTTGACCGATTCGCATCTGCCGGCGGTCCAAACCAATGGTTGTCAGATTTTCACCCAGCGCGCCAGGAAAGAGCGGATAACCCTGTGCGATCAATTCGTCGATGCCTTCGTTTGTGATTAACAGCACAGCCTGGTTCGGGCCGCCGTGGATTTGCGGATGCGCCCACGAATCGCCACGGATTCCCACGGGCGTCACCTCGCCCTCCGCGATGGGCCGCTTGGGAACGCCTCCCGGCGAAATGTTGATTTGAACGATGGACCCCGTCATTACTCCTATTCTATTTCGTTAAGCGATCCACTTGGCGTAGTGCCGGAAACAGCCAGTTCCACGCGAGCACAATCGCGATGGTCCCCGCGCCGCCTAATACCACCGCCGGAACCGCGCCGAACCATTGCGCCGTGATTCCCGATTCGAATTGACCCACTTCGTTCGACGCTCCGATGAACAGCATGTTGACCGCGCTCACGCGTCCGCGCATTTCGTCTGGCGTAGTGAGTTGCACCAGCGTGGAGCGTACAATCACGCTCACCATATCGAACGCGCCCGTCAGCATCAACGCCAGCAGCGACAGCGCAATATTGTGCGAGAGCCCGAAGACGATAGTGAATACACCGAATCCGCAGACGCAGTACAGCATGCTGAGGCCGGCCTTGCGCCGCAGCGGATAATGCGCCAGCAGAATGGCGACGGCAACCGCACCCACGCCGGGCGCAGCGCGCAGCACGCCCAGTCCGTACGGGCCGGTGTGCAGGATCTCGCGGGCATAAACCGGAAGCAGCGCCACCGCGCCTCCCAGCAGCACGGCGAAAAGGTCCAGCGACATGCAGCCCAGAATTAATTTGTTGCGCCAGATGTAGCGGAGCCCTTCCAGGATCATACCCACCGGTTCGTCTCCGCTCTTACGCGGCGCGATGTCCACGCGGATAGCCGATAACAGCAGCAGCGCGATGAAATAGGCGACGGTTGCACACGCGTACACCGGCGCGGGGCTCCCACTAAAGCCGTAGATCAAACCTCCGGCCATCGGCCCCAGAATGGTCGCGGTTTGGAAAAAAGACGAGCTCCACGTCACGGCGTTGGGGAAATGTTCCGGCTTCACCAGTTGCGGCAAGAAGGCCTGACCCGCCGGTCCATTGAAGGCCCGCACCGCGCCGTTGGCGAGCAACACCGCGTAGATCGGCCATACCGTCACAAGTCCGCGAAAGGTAAGCGCCAGCAGAACCGCGGAACAAACCGCGAACGCTCCATAACAAATCCGGAGAATCGATCTGCCGCGAGTGCCGGTCCGCGGTATGTCCCGAAACCAGGAAAAGCAGCACGCCGGGCGCGAATTGCGCCAGGCCTACCAGCCCGAGATCCAGCGGGCGATGCGTCAGCGCATAAATTTGCCAACCCACCGCAACCGAGATCATCTCCGACGACACGATGGACAAAAATCGCGCCGTCATGTACAAGCG
The DNA here is from genome assembly GCA_963784025.1 of Bryobacterales bacterium. Lineage (GTDB taxonomy): Bacteria > Acidobacteriota > Terriglobia > Bryobacterales > Bryobacteraceae > Palsa-89. The sequence continues at coordinate 500,699 of CAWAPW010000023.1, read as the reverse complement.
GAAATTCGGATAGCGGAAAGCGACTCGCGCGGGCGAGCCGATGCTGCTGTTCAACCGTTCCAACTGACAGGTTGACACAGTTATAACCCGCGCCGTGGCCATGCGCTTGCTCTAATTGGCTGCGGAGGAGCTATGTGGGCAAAAACTTGTAGAAATTTCCTGCTAGGAGCAGCGGCCTTAGCCGTGGTTGCCGGATTCTCCGCGGCGCCGGCTTTCGCCAACCATCACCATGAGCTGAACGGTACCTGGCAGTTAGTACCCGCGCGGAGCGAGTTGCACGGCGAGCCGGCCATTGAAACCGGAACCGTCACCATCAACGACCGCGAGGGCAACATTTACGTCGAGCGCAGTTTCAATTTCGACGATGCGAATCGTTCCGTAACCAGCAGCTTCGCAACCGACGCTCGGGCCAAAGCCTCCATCAAGGAGCCGGGCTTCAAGAGCAAAGCGAAGTGGGATGGCGATGTTCTGAAAGTGACGACAAACCACGAAGGCATCACCACCGTGGAGCGCTACAGCCTGCTCGGTGACGGAACAATGATGCTACTGGTGGAGCGGACCAGCCGCCCGGCTGAAACCTTCTATTTCCAACGCTAATAGCAGGTTTCGCGAGCGTGCCGGATCGCCAATCCCCACTCCGGCGAGCGAATGCGAGCCCTCTCGCGAACCGCGACGCCGGTCGCGGTCCTAGATGTCGTAATAGAGCGCGAACTCGTACGGGTGCGGGCGCAGCCGAATCGCGTCCGCCTCATTGCGGCGTTTGTAGTTGATGAACGTCTCGATCAGTTCCTCGGTGAATACGTCACCCTTGAGTAGGAATGAATGATCGTCCTCCAGGCATCCCAGCGCCTCTTCGAGCGAAGAAGGCATGGACGGCACCTTTTTCATTTCTTCGGGCGACAGATCGTAGATGTCCTTGTCCAGCGGCTCACCTGGATCGGCCTTGGTGAGAATTCCATCGACGCCCGCCATCAGCATCGCCGCAAAAGCCATATATGGATTCGCAGACGGATCGGGCGGCCGGAACTCCAGGCGCTTGGCCTTGGGGCTGGCCGAATACATGGGAATGCGAACCGCGGCCGAGCGGTTGCGTCGCGAGTACGCCAGATTCACCGGCGCTTCGTAACCCGGCACCAGGCGTTTATAGCTGTTCGTAGTGGGCGCGATGATGGCGGACAACGCCCGCGCGTGCTTCAACAATCCTGCGATGTAGTGCAGCGCCATCTGGCTCAGCCCCGCGTATCCATCGCCCGCGAATTGCGGCTTGCCGTCCTTCCACAAACTTTGGTGCGTGTGCATCCCGTTGCCGTTGTCGCCGAATAGCGGCTTGGGCATAAACGTTACCGTCTTGCCGTATTGATTCGCCACATTGCGGATCACGTATTTGTAGAGCATCATGTTGTCGGCCGACTTGATCAGCGTGTCGAATCGCTGATCGATCTCGCACTGCCCGCCGGTGGCCACTTCGTGGTGATGGCACTCGATGTTGATGCCGCACCCGATCATGGTCTCCACCATCTCTGCGCGCAGATCCTGATAATGATCGGTTGGCGGAACCGGGAAATAGCCTTCCTTGTACCGCGGCCGGTAGCCCAGGTTCTGACCCTCGCGCCCGGAATTCCAGCGGCCTTCTTCGGCGTCGATGAAGTAGTAGCCGGAGTGATGGTCCTGATCGAACCGCACGTTATCGAAAATGAAAAACTCGGCCTCCGCGCCGAAATACGCCGTATCCGCGAGGCCGCTGTTCTTCAAATAACTTTCAGCCTTGCGCGCGATCCAGCGCGGGTCGCGCTCATAGTGCTGGCGCGTGATGGGATCGATCACGTCGCTGGTCATCACCAGCGTCCGAATTTCCCCGAACGGATCGATGAACGCGGTGCTCGCGTCCGGAATAAGCAGCATGTCGCTCTCGTTGATGGCCGCCCAACCGCGGATGCTGGATCCATCGATGCCGAAACCCTCTTCAAACGAGTCTGGGGTGAGCTGGCTGATGGGATAGGAGACGTGTTGCTGCAAACCGGGCAGATCCGTGAAGCGCAAATCTACTTGGCGCACCTCTCTGCTTTTCGCAAACTCCAAAACTTCCTGCGAATTCATCTATCCTCCATTTTGGGAACTTCTCAAGTCGCAACGATTGCGAGCATAGCATACTGTTTCGTTCTTCCTGGTTGACAATCGGGTTGCGGCAAGGCAACCATCGTTCGAGGTTCCATGGGCGACGATTTTGGCGATAGCGGCGATTTTGGAGACTTTGGAAACGGCGACGGCGGGGACGATGGCGGCCCTGACGATCAAGACCAGGACGATCAGAACGGCGACGATCAGAATGGCGGGGACGATCAGGACGATGGTCAAGACAGTGACCAGCCTCCCGATGACAACGGCGGCAAAGGAGGCGATCAAAATGATCCCGACAATCCAGACGACGGCAACCTGGACGACATGTTCGCCTCCAGCGACGATCTTCCGCCCGTTGACGACGACGTTTTCGGCAGCGCGTCCGACTTTCCGAACGCCGACGCATCGGACTTTGAGGACGATTCCGGCGATTGGTCGGCTGCCGATTATCAGGAATCGGCCCAGAACCTTTTCGGCGATCACCCGTTTTTCGGCGACACGCTAGTCCAGCAAAAAACCGACGAAGGTTTCCAACCTTACCAGGACGCGGGCTTCGATCGGAACTTCGATCAGATTGCGCCCGGAACTTCCGACACCGTGCAGTTGTTTGAGCGCGAAGGCCGCCTGGTGGCGTTCGGCGTAGTATCGCAAGCCGTGCTGGAACTGCTGATGGCGCGCTACACCGGGATCGATTGGAACAATATGGACGTCTCGGTTCCAGCGAAGGGCGATGCGGTGCCGCCGCAACCGCTGCCGCCAGCGTTCGCCAACATCGCCGAGCAGGAGGCTGTGGATCTGCGGAAATATGTGACGCCGGTGGGCGATCAGGGCCAGACGGGCCGCTGCTCCGCGTTCGCGTGGACCCACGCGGCTGAGATGTCGCGCAATATTCTGAACGAGGAATCGCCGCGCCTGTCGCCCAATTTCACCATGCTCGAGTTCCAGCGCATGCAGGGCGATGCGCGCGATTATGAATACGCCTACGAAGGCGGCGACGGAACAATCAGCGGTCCCGACCCCGGCCAGGTCTTAGTGCAATACGGGACGTGCCGGCAGGAACTGTGGCCAGACGATCGCCCCAATCCTGTCACGCGCGAGGAGCAGTTGGAAGCCGATGCGGAACGATACAAGCTGGAAGCCGCGCCCCTGCCAATCGCAATTGACGATGTGAAAAAAGTGCTGAGCGCAGGGTGTCCCGTGCATGTCTCCATGAACACCGGCGCGGCCTTTTCCGGCGTAGGACGTGACGGGGTCTTCAACGCCGCAGAAGCAGCTTCGGGACGGCACGGCCGCCACGCGATGCTGATTGTTGGCTACGTCGGCAATTTCTTTACGCTGAAGAATTCCTGGGGAACCGGCTGGGGCGACCAGGGCTTTTGTTATATTCCCAAAAACGTGCTCGCCGCCTCAGATCCGGATTTTGTTGCGGTGTTGCTGAAGCGGCCCGGTTAACGATCCCAATCGGCGTGATGTTCCCGGTAATCCCGTAGACGATTGACATCGTCGTCCATGATGTCCCTCTCCCGGGGCGGCATTTTGTTAAAACTTGCCACCTTACCCAGCGAGGCGATTACATCGTCGAGTTGACGCTCGTCGTAGGCATGCTTGCCAAGCTTGTCCTGCAGTTCGTTTAATTCGTGGACTGTTTTATCCAGGCGGTACTCGTCACCGCCGCCCGTTGGCCACGTGGTGGATCGGACGTGCTCCACGTCTTCCCTGACACGTTCAAATACTCGCGCCCGCCAGTGTTCTCCCTGAAAATAAGCATCGCGCTGGGAGTGGTAAATCTGGTCCTGGCCTAGCCGATCCTGAGCGCCAGCGGTAAAAGCAAAAAGGCAAAGCCCCGCCCCTGCGATGCTAACCAGTAGAATTCTTTTCATTGCGTCATCCCCCGTTCATCCGTTCGACGCGAAGCGGGAGAGGACGCTTCTACTCTTACCGTTAGTAATCCCAAATCTAAGTGGAGCGGCGACCAGGATTCCTGAGTTTCGAAGAACTTCCTGGCCGCCTACGACCCGGAGTTGCTTATTGCTTGAGCAGCCCGGTTATCGATCCCAATCGGCATGATGAGCGCGATAGTCCTGTAGACGGCTCAGGTCGTCGTTCAACATGTCGCGATCTCGTGGCGCCATGCGGTTGTCACTCACTACGCGCGATAAAACGCCGATCACCGCGTCAAGATCGCGTTCATCGTATACATGGCTCGCGAGCTTGCCCTGCAGATCGTTCAATTGATCGACGGTTCTGTCCAGCCGGTATTGGTCGCCGCCACTTGGCCAAGTCACTTCGCGAACGTGCTGCACGTCGTCCTTAACGCGTTCGAACAAATGGCCCCGCCACTGCTGGTCGTGAAAATAGGCGTCGCGATCGCTATGATAAGAGTCGTTGTCCTGAGCAGCCAAGGTGGGCGCTAATGAAAACACCAAAAATCCCACGCCCGCCAGGCCGCTGAGTAAAATATTTTTTCTCATGTAGACATCCTCCATTGGTTCGACTACCGAGGCCGCAAAGGTGCTTCGTTCTGACGGTTACGCATCCGTGAGGGAAATTTACCGTTACGTGTGGCAACCAAAACCACGCTGCAGCGACACTAACAACCGTATCAATGAGTTCCTAATTCGCAACGTACCAGTCGCCGCGTGGCGCGCCGCCTCCTGTAGGAAAAGACCGCGAAATCGGCGCGATTGTGGCTCACAGGCACAGCGTTCGTCTGACGTGGTTGAAGAGTGCGGGCGAGAAGGAGAAGATTCCGCCGAAGCTAGAACGCACCAACTGTACCAAGGAGGCCGCGATTCAGACCTGGCGCGAGCCGCACCTGGAAGCGAGGGACGCATCGAGGGCTTCAAAACCCGACGTCGCCGGTTTCCTGGCGTACCTTCTGGCACACGACGCGCATCACCGCGGGCAAATCACCATGCTCGCGCGGCAGGTGGGCCATCCCATATCCCAACGCTCCATGTTCGGCATGTGGGAATGGGGCACGCGTTAGCCGGTCAGAGTTAGTGAACCAGGCGCTTCGTCTTTTATTTATAGACCTCGCTCCGGTGCGCGAGTCGCGTCACACTGACGAGTTTCGCCTTGTCGTCAACAATGTAGACCACGCGCCAATCGCCGATCCGAATGCGCCAGTGGTCTTTGTAGCCCCTGAGCTTTTTCGACCTTGCGAACAACGCGGGAGAGCACGCCATCCGGCAGCGCCGCGATTTCCTTCATCGCTGCCGGCTTTACCTCGACAGCGTAGCTATTCACGCAGCCGGCCGTGCCTCACGAGATCCGCCTTGATTTTCTCAAGCGGAATCCCTTTCTCCTTGCGGCGCGATTCGGAAATCAGCCCATCCCAGAAATCCTCCAGTATCGCGCCATATTTCTTGAGGTCGATTTGCACAGCCACCTTGCGGCCCTTTTCGTCGGTAACAAATTGAATTCCGCTCATGGCTCTATTATCCATGTCGAAGGGTCGCGCCCGGCTCCGCGTAGTGTCTGAAATCTGGGTTGATTCCTACTTGGCAGGCGATCCCTTCGCACCGAAGGCGATCAACCAAACCCCACCTAATGCCCTCGCAATGGTGAAATTTGTGAAGAACCAGTTACCTTTGCCTGGCGCTGGCGTTGCACCCACCGACGGCGAGCAGCCCGAGCAAAGCCAGCAGCCTGTCTCAAAACCGACCGTTACTTGCGCTCGATGCGCATGCCGTAGAACGACCGGTAAACGAAGAACAGCGAGATGAGCAGAAACACCGCCGCAAGTACGTCGGTGAACGCCGCGCTTTGATCGCGCGTGAGCGAGACGGCCAATTCCACGGCGAGCAATCCGAACAGCGTGGTGAACTTGATGATCGGGTTCAACGCCACCGAAGACGTATCCTTGAACGGATCGCCCACCGTATCGCCCACCACCGTGGCGTCGTGCAGCGGGGTGCCCTTCTGCTTCAGCTCCGTCTCCACAATCTTCTTCGCGTTATCCCACGCGCCGCCCGCGTTGGCCATGAAGATGGCTTGATACAGGCCGAACAGCGCGATCGAAATCAGATAGCCGATAAAGAAGTACGGCTCTACGAACGCAAACGCCAGCGTGGCAAAGAACACCGTCAGAAAGATGTTGAACATGCCCTTCTGCGCGTACTGCGTGCAGATCTCCACCACCTTCTTACTATCGGAGACAGAGGCCTTCTCCGAGCTTTCCAGGTTGATGTTGGCCTTGATGAATTCCACTGCGCGATAAGCGCCCGTGGTAACCGCTTGCATGGATGCGCCGGTAAACCAGTAAATCACCGCGCCGCCGGTGATCAAGCCCAGCAGGAACGGGTAGTAAAGAATCGATAGCTTCGCAAGCTGGTCCGGTTGCAGTTTGTTGGTCAGCGCCACGATGATCGAAAAAATCATAGTTGTCGCGCCCACCACGGCGGTGCCGATCAGCACCGGTTTCGCAGTGGCTTTGAAAGTATTGCCCGCGCCGTCGTTCTCTTCCAGATTCTCTTTGCCCCGGTCGAAATCGGGCTTGAATCCGAAATCTTTCTGGATCTCGCCGGAGATATTGGGGATGCTCTCGATGGTGGAGAGCTCAAAAACGGACTGCGCATTATCGGTGACGGGGCCGTACGAATCCACGGCAATGGTCACCGGGCCCATGCCGAGGAACCCGAACGCCACCAGGCCGAACGCGAACACGGCAGGCGCCAGCATGATCGCTTCAAAACCTTGCGTGCTGATCCAGGCCCCCGTCGCCATCAACGCCAGCATCGCCATGCCCAGCCAGAAGGCGCTGAAGTTGCCGGCCACTAATCCAGACAAAATATTCAGCGATGCTCCGCCTTCTTCCGACGAAGTCACCACTTCACGCACATGCCGCGAGTGAACGGACGTGAAGGCTTTCACCAATTCAGGAATAATTGCGCCGGCCAAGGTGCCGCAAGTGATCACCGAAGAAAGCTTCCACCACAGCGTAGTGTCGCCGCCCAGATTCGGAATGATTTGGCTGGACACCAGGTAAGTTGCGCCGATAGAAATGGCCGAGGTGAGCCACACCAGCGAGGTGAGCGGCGCTTCGAAATTCATTTTTGGGACATTGCCATATTTGCTTTTGGCAACTGCGTCGTTGATGAAGTATGAGACGGCGGAGGAAACCACCATCATCACGCGCATTACGAAAATCCAGACCAGCAGTTGCACCTGAACCAGCGGGTCCTTGACGGCCAGCAGGATAAACGTGATCAGCGCGACGCCCGTCACGCCGTAGGTTTCGAAGCCGTCCGCGCTCGGTCCCACTGAATCGCCCGCGTTGTCGCCGGTGCAATCCGCGATGACGCCCGGGTTGCGCGCGTCGTCTTCCTTAATCTTGAATACGATCTTCATCAGGTCCGCGCCGATGTCGGCGATCTTGGTGAAGATGCCGCCCGCCACGCGCAGAGCGGCCGCGCCCAGCGACTCGCCGATGGCGAATCCGATGAAACAGGCGCCCGCGTAATCGCCAGGAACGAACAGCAGGATGAACAGCATCAGCACCAGCTCAATGCTGATGAGCATCATTCCGATGCTCATGCCCGCCTTGAGCGGAATCGAATTGCAAGGCCACGCTTTGCCAGTCAAGCTGGCGAACGCCGTCCGCGAGTTGGCGAAGGTGTTCACGCGGATGCCGAACCAAGCCACGCCGTAGCTGCCCGCGATGCCGATCAAGCTGAACAGCAGGATAATGGGCAGCGTCACAGCCACCGATTTGCCCGGCACAGGCGCCAGCCAGCCGAAATACGCGCTGATAATCACCGCGATAAAAATCCACAAAACCAGCAGAAACTTACCCTGCGTGATCAGATACGTTTTACACGTCTCATAGATCAGCTCCGAAATCTCCAGCATCGATTTGTGCACTGGCAGATTGCGCAGTTGCGTAAACGTAACAAAACCGAACAGGAGCCCGAGCGCGCATACCAACAGTCCCCACATCAATAAGGTGCGGCCATTGGTGCCACCCAGGAAAGTCGCTTGCGCCAAGTCGGGCAAAACCAGGTTCGCTTCGCCGCCAGCCTCGGATTGCGCAAACGCCGGAACGGACAGGCTCATCAACATCAAAGCCACTGACAGGAGCGGCATGACGATTAACTTGGCGAGCCGACGAGCAGGCGCGCAGACTTTCAGCATTCGGTTGAATCCTCCATGAAATTTCGGAAGCCTCCCCGTTGAGGAGACACACAGACAGTAAGGGTATTACAAATCCCTAAATACCTCCGACAACCATACCGCACTGGGCGTTGAAGGTGCAACCGCTGCAGCGCTCCGTGAAAGTGAATCCGCGCTCACATCACTTCCAGAATCAAGCACTTAAGATAGAGCGTCTCCGGTACTGTGAGTAAAACCGGGTGGTCCTGGGCCTGCATGCGGCGCTCCAGCACCCGCAGTTTTTTTCCGGTATCGAGCGATGCCGCCGCGACAAGTTCCAGCAGCGCCGCTTCACTTAAATGGTGCGAGCAGGAGCACGTCACCAGAATGCCGCCCGAACTCAGTAGTTCCAGCGCGCGCCGGTTAATCTCCCGATATCCGCCGATCGCCGCTTCCAGGCTTTGCCGCGATTTCGCGAACGCCGGAGGGTCCAGGACGACGACGTCAAAAAGCCTGTGCGCGGATGCATGGCCAGCCAGCAGCTCGAATACATCGGCCTCGCGAAGCTGGACATTAGCGATGCCGTTCGCTTCGCAATTCATCCGGGCAATGCCCAGGCTCGATTCCGAACTGTCCACCGCCTCCACGCTTTCGCAGCGCGCGGCCAGATGCAGGGCGAAACCGCCGGTGGATGTGAAACAATCCAGCGCCCGGCCGCGGCCGTAGCGAGCGGCGGCAAGGTAGTTCTCTCTCTGATCCAGAAAAATGCCGGTCTTCTGGCCGTGCAACAGATCGGCGTGCAGCTTTAGCCCATTGATTCGAAGCGCAATCCTCTCGGGGACCTCTCCCGCCAGCACACCCGTTTGCAGGGGCAGCGATTCGCGCTTCCGCACCGCCACATCGTTGCGCTCGGCCATGCCCTTCGGCGCGAAAAGCTCTTCCAGGCAACTCACAATCTCGGCCTTGGCGCGATCCATGCCTTGATCCAGGGTCTGGAGGGTGAAATAGTCGCCGTACCGGTCGATCACCAGCCCCGGCAACCGGTCGCCTTCGCCGTGAACCAGACGGTAAGCCTCGGAATCGGCCACGATGCGCTTTCGATATGCCTCGGCTGCGGCAATGCGGCGCAGGAAAAACGTCCGGTCAATCGTTTCCACCCGATCCGAGAGCATCCGCAACGATATTTGGGAGGAATCGCTGTAGTGCGCCGTGCCGAGCGCTGCCCCGCTCGGATCCACCGCCACTACGGCTTCACCGGCGGCGGCCTGGCCGCGATCCAGCACATCGCTCGAGAAAATCCAGGGGTGGCCGGATGCCACGCGATTGGCGCCTTTACGGTTAACACGGACAGTGTGCAAGCTTTAGTCTAAACGGGCAATATCTTTTGAAACAATGTGGCAATCATTTGGATCATAGCTAGAGAATCGCGGTGTCATCCTAGGAAACTACCATGCAAGCTGCGTCGCAACGCTCGCAAACCACTGAGCCGTCACAGCATCTGGTTCAGTTCTACGAAGCGGATCCGGCTGCCTGGGTAAAAAGCGTCGGGCGCTATCTGGCCGACGGACTGAAGCTGGGCGAGGCCGTTCTGGTGATTGCAACGCCCGAACACACTACGGCGATCGTCCGGCAGCTCAATGCTCTAGCAGGATGCTGAAAAAGGCTTTGGGGGACCGACTCCCTAACGGTCGCGGCTCGGTAAACACATGCAAACATGCAGTTGCGATTCTGAGCCGCGCGCGTGAGCAAGCGGTTTATTGCCTTTATCAGCAGCCTGCTAGGCCACGATCCGGAATCCGCAAAGCTCAGCGGCCGCCTGGCCTTTCTCGATGCCGCTCAGACGTTGGACCGGTTCATGGTGGCTGGCGCTCCAGACTGGAATCGATTCCACCTGACCATCGGCGGCGAAATGCAGCGGCTTCCTGCATCCTCGGCAGGGGCAGGTTTTCGCGCTTATGGCGAGATGGTGGGCGTGCTGTGGAGCGCGAAAGAATTCTCCGCGGCGATCCGGCTCGAGGAGTATTGGAACCGTTTGCTGCAATCCACCAGATTCAAGCTGTTCCGCGGCTATCCGATCAACATCTTCACCGACGACTTCCATCATTCCGATGTGAACGCCGTGGTTTGCGCGCACACTCACGTAGTGCCCAGCGGCCAGAACGGCGATGTGCAGAAAGCCATGAGTCGCGCGCTGGACGAGGTGACGGGAGCCGGCACTATCGGTCTGGAACGCCTGATCCTTCCGGCACTGCATCCCAACACGAATGTGCCTCTGGCGGAAGCTGCCATTCTAGGTTTGCGGAGGAACCTGCCGGAGCAGGCCCGTGATGTTATCGGCGCCGCGCGCCGCCATTATCAAAGCGAGAAGCGTTTCCGGGCCCTGATAGAGAACAGCTCCGATGCTATCTCGCTCTTCGATACCGATGGCCAATATCACTTACGCCAGCGCCTCCACAGCCCGCGTGCTGGGCTATCCGCCGGAAGAACTGCTGGGGCGCAACGCCTTCGAGTTGATCTATCCGGAGGACGTCGAAAGGGTAGAGCACACGCTCCAGCGGGCCCGGAACAATCCGCGCGAGCCGGTGCAGGTGCGTGCACGGCTGCTTGGCAGCGACGCGCAGTGGCGTTGGGTGGAAGGCACCTTCACCAGCCTCATCGACGACCCGGACGTGCGCGCCATCGTGGCCAATTACCGCGACATCACAGAGCAGAAGGCCACCGAAGAGAAGCAGAAGAAGGTGGCCGAAGAGCTGGCCCGCTACAACGCGGAGCTGGAATCGTTCGCATATGCAGCCACTCACGATCTGCGCGAGCCGCTGCGGACGGTGAGCGCCTTTACCCAACTTCTGGTGCAACGCGGCGGCTGCGATGAGGAGAGCCAACAGTATTCCAAGTTCATTCTGGATAGCGTGGGTCACATGTCGAGCATGTTGGACGATCTGCTGGCGCTCACCAGCCTCAGCTCCGAGGATTCGCGCGAACGCGTGGATCTGAATTGCGCAGTGGAACAGGCCGTCAAATACCTGGAACAGGCCATCCACGAGAGCGGGGCCGGCATTACAGTGGGCCCGCTTCCCTGCGTGCTGGGCAATGCGAGTCAATTAACCGGGCTGATGCAAAACCTGCTGAGCAACGCCATCAAGTACCGCGGTTCCCAGGCCCTGCGCATTGAAGTGACGGCGGAGCCGATGGAAACCGGATGGGTGGTGAAAGTCAGGGACAATGGTATCGGGATCGCGCCCGCCTATCACGATCAGATCTTCGGCCTCTTCAAGCGGTTGCACCAGCGATCCGTTCCCGGCACCGGGATTGGTCTCGCGATTTGCAAGAAAATCGTGGAGGGAATGGGCGGCAGGATCTGGGTGGAATCCGAAATCGGCAAAGGATCCACCTTCTGCTTCACGGCGCAATCCGCTCCCAAATAATTGCCAGCCAGCCTAACCCAATTCCTAAGCCCGTGGCCCGCGGGTCACAAATCGCGATAAGCTCTCATTCATGGCCTCGTCACAAACCATCAGATTGTTCGCGCTCCTGACGTTCCTGCTCGCCGCGGGCTTCCTTACAGCTCAGACGCCAAAGTTCACCATTCAGGACATAGGAACATTGCCGAGTCTGCCTTCGTGCAGCGGGACCGCCATCAGCCAATCCGGCAACGTGACGGGATATTGCACCGCCACGCTCAGCCAGAATCTGCTGGCGAACGCCACAGCGACGCACGTGTTTCTCTATTCCAAAGGCGCCATGACCGATCTGAACATCACTTACCCGCCTTCCAGCGCAGTCTCCACCGCGGTGAACGATTCGGGCGTGGTTGTGGGCGGAACGCTGACCCTGGATCTGGCGGCGTCCAATGGCTCCGCGGCGTCGTTCATCTATCTGAATGGCACAGTCCAGCCTGTCTCCGGGCCGCTCGAAACTACGCTGCCATTAGGCGTGAACAATAATAGCCAGATGGTTGGCACGTCAATCCAGATCGGGACCTATACACTGAACTATTTCGTCAACAGCAAGGCCGTGCTGGATCCGCTGTCGGGCGGTGCGATCACCGATCTGGCGCCCATCACCAGCGGAGGCGGCGCCGCGGCGTTTGGCATTAATTCCACCGGCACAGTGGTGGGCGCCAGCGTCGCACAAAACGCTTCCAACATCACGCCGATCATGTGGCAGAATCAAACCCCGCAGGCGCTGCCGCTGCTAGCCAATTATCCTTTTGCCCTGGCCACAGCGGTGAATGATTCTGGCGTCGCGGCCGGAATCGCCTTTAATTTGGATTTTGAGAGCTTGTACGATCTCAGCGCCGTGGCTCACGCGATCCTATTCAACAACGGCACCGTCACCGATCTCGGCGTGCTGCAGGGCGACATCAGCAGCGTGGCCAACGCCATCAACAATTCCGGATCGGTGGTGGGCTTTAGCAGCAGTGAGCCGCCCGACTTCACACTGGAATTAGCCGCTCTCTTCTATCCTCCTGCCAGCAACTATCACGCGTTCCTCTATAGCGGCGGCAAGATGTACAACCTGAACAACCAGCTGGTCAATGGAGCCGGATGGCAACTCTCCTTCGCCACCGGAATCAATAATGCCGGACAAATTGTGGGTACGGGCTACTTCGAAGCCCCCGGCGCGGCCACCGTGCAGCGAGCCTTTCTACTCACTCCCGTACCCGCGGCGAGCATCGGGAGTATCGTCGGCGGCGGTTTCAGCACCCCGGCGGTGACCAACATTTCGCCCAATGGAGTGATCACGATTTTTGGAAATGGGTTGGCGGCCTCTCCCGTGGGACTTGTCCAAAGCGATATCGTGAACAATGAGCTGCCAACCAACCTGGGTGGAACCTGCGTGGAAAGCGGCACGACGAAATGGGGCTTGTCCTACGTCTCGCCGGGCCAGGTGAATGTTGTGGTGGGTTCGCTTCCCTCGTCGGGAACGGTCCCGGTAACCGTGGTGACAGCCTGTGGAACGGCGAATGAGATTGCAAGCGCCGCGGTGAACGTACCGGTTGCGCCAGTAGCGCCCGAGTTTCTCTACTTTCCGCAGACCTCCGACGTGGCCGCGATACAGGCCAGCAATGGAAGCAGTCCGCTGGGCACCTATGTCGGGCCCCCAGGCCTGATCGCCGGCGCTAACTTCGCACCGGCGCACGCAGGCGATGTGCTCACCGCATTCGGCGTGGGATGGGGACCCGTGGCTTCCTCCGACCCGGTGGGCACGGTTGCAACCGCCATCGCGGATCTGACCAGCAACTACACGCTGACATTGGGAGGCACGCCGGTGAAAGTATTGTACGCCGGAGTGTCGCCCACTTATGCCGGTCTCTACCAGGTGGACTTCACCGTGCCTTCCGGGCTGAGCACGGGAAATCAATCGCTCATTTTGACGGTGGACCGCGTGGCTACCACTGCCACGGCCGTCATCGACATCGCAAACTGATTCGGTTACGATTTGCCGCGCATGGCTTGCAGCCGCGCGATGCGATCTTCGGTAGACGGATGCGTGGAGAACAGACGCATCATGCTTTGGCCGGAAAACGGCTTAATGATGAACAGGTGCGCCGTGGCCGGATTCACGTCCTGCATGGGGATCCGCTGGGACCAGTTCTCCAGCTTGCCGAGCGCTGAAATCAGCTCGTCCGGATTGTGCGTCACGTGCGCCGAAGTTTCATCGGCCGCGTATTCGCGCGTTCGCGAAATTGCCATCTGGATGAGCATGGCGGCAATGGGCGCCAGGATCAGCATCACTAATCCGGCCCAAGGACTGCCCCGCTCGTCGTCATCCCTGCTCCCGCCAAACCAAAACGCCATGCGCGCCAGGAACGTAATGGCCGCGGCGATGGTGGCCGCTACCGAACTGGTAAGGATGTCGCGATTCTTCACGTGCCCCAGCTCGTGGGCCACCACGCCTTCCAGCTCCTGGTTGTTCATCAACTGTAGAACGCCCGCCGTGAAAGCCACCGAAGCGTGTTCGGGATTGCGGCCGGTGGCAAATGCGTTCGGCGACGGGTCTTGAATCAGCCACAGCCTTGGCATGGGCAGGCCCATGCGCTGGGTAAGGCTCTGGACTAGCGGAAAGACGCGCGCGTAGACGTCAGGATTCTCTTGCGGCGTCACCGGCTGAGCCGAATACATCGCAAGCGCCATCTTGTCCGAGAAGAAGTAACTAAAGAAATTCAGGCCGACCGCGATAGCCAGCGCGATGTAAAGACCATGCCGCCCTCCAAACATCTCGCCGCCCGCAAGCAGCACACCGCTGAGAATGCCGAGAAGGAGAACCGTTTTGACGCCGTTCATACTTCAACCTACCACTTAGACACAACGAAGGGGGCGTTTGTACCGCCCCCTTGCCAAACCGCTAACGGCCAACCAGCCAATAGCCAATGGCCGGTGCTTAGTTGTTACTGACTTGCACTTTGATTGTCTTGGGCTTGGCGACTTCCTTCTTGGGAAGCGTGATGGTTAGCACGCCGGCTTCGTAGGCCGCTTTTACATGCTCAGAATCCACCGAGTCCGGAACTGTGAAGATTCGGACAAACGACCCGTAGCTCCGCTCCATCCGGTGGAAGCCCTTGTTGTTCTCGTCCTTTTCAAATTTCCGCTCGCCCTTCACGGTCAGGGTGCCATTTTCGAGCTGGATATCGATGTCCTTGAGATCCACGCCCGGAACGTCGGCCTTCAGAACTAACTCGTTCTCGGTCTCCAGGATATCCACGGCCGGAGCCCACGGCCGCGTCTTAACGCCGTCCTCGCTCAACAGTCGGTTGATGCTGTCCTGGAAGAGCCTCAGGCCAGTCGGAAAGTCCTCGGTATCCGCAAAAGGTGCATACTTGACAATCGGCATATCAATTAATCTCCTTGTATCTAACTTCTACACAAGTATAAAATCTTAGCTTATCTTTGTCAATATACGTGATGAGAAATATTTTTGCTGTTCGTGGTAACTACGACCGAAAAGGTCCGTTATACTCTGTGAGGGACGCGAGTCCACTGAAGACTGTGGGTCCTTGACGTGCTAAGCCGAGAGGCGGATACTGATTGATGCTGCAAATGAGTGTCAACAGCGGATCAAACGCTGCGCTGAATGCCGCAGTTGCGCGGACGCTCGCTCAGCTTCCTGAGGGCGAAGCAGGCGTGCTGGATCGTCTGGAACTCCCTGACGACATCGCGCGGCGCTTGATGGAGCTGGGCTTTCTTCCCGGCCACACCATTGTTCCGGCCCGTAGCGCGCCTGGCGGTGAACCGCGCGTGTATCGCGTGGATGGCTCCGAAGTGGCGCTACGCCGGGAAACTGCATCGCATCTGATCCTTCGGCCATCCAAGGCTCTGGATCAGGCTTCCAAAAGCGAGATGAGCGGAGCGAAGGTTAAGCAATGAGCGATTGCCACGGATGCGCCGGCTGTGCGGTTGCGGAAGCCCCGTCTGCGTTCCAGAAGAGCGCGCGGACACACGTCGTGGCGATCATCGGTCCGCCAAATTCGGGCAAATCGACGCTCTTTAATCGGCTGACGGGCCTGCGTCAAAAGGTGGCCAACTTCCCGGGCGTCACGGTGGAGCAGCGCGTCGGCAAAGCGAAGATGCACAGATCGAATCAGCACGACGTGGTGCTGGTTGATCTGCCCGGCGTCTACAGCCTGAACCCGCGCTCGGAAGACGAACAAGTCACCCGCGATGTCCTGGCCGGCAACATGCCCGGCATCCCCAAGCCCGATGCTCTGCTGCTGATCCTGGATTGCACCAACCTGGGCCGCCACCTGGTGCTGGCCGCGCCCATTCTGAGCCTGAAACTGCCTACGCTGGTGATCCTCAATATGGCGGACGATCTCGCCAGCCGCGGCGGCGATGTGGATACCGCCGAGCTGGCCAGCCAGCTTGGCTCGCCCGTCGCCCTGATCAGCGCGTCCAAAGGCCAGGGCATCGAAAAGGTCTTCCAGTTCATGGAGGGCACGGCGGCCGGCACTACTTCGCTCGCGCCTCCGCGCGTTGAGCTACCGGTTTTGCAGGATATTCCGCGCTGCCGCCAGTGGGCGCACGACGTGGGATCGGGCGCGGCCTATCGTGCCCCGGCGCCGCCCATCTGGACGCGGCGTCTGGATTCGGTCTTCCTGCATCCCATCGGCGGCCCGCTGATTTTCGTCGCTGGTCGTCGCCGGAGTTTTCCAGACCATCTTTACCGGCGCGAAACCATTGATGGACGGCCTGCAGGCGCTGATCCAAACTTCCGGGCAATGGATCGAACACGTCCTGCCGCCCTCCATCTTCCGCTCGCTGCTGGTGGACGGCGTTTGGAGCGGCGTGGGCGCGGTGATCGTCTTTCTGCCGCAAATTCTGCTGCTGTTCCTATTCATCGGGATTCTGGAAGATTCCGGCTATCTGGCGCGCGCGGCTCTCATTGCCGACCGCACCATGGCCAAGTTCGGCCTGCAAGGAAAATCGTTCATCCCGCTGATCTCCGCCTACGCCTGCGCGGTCCCGGCCATCATGGCCACGCGCACCATCGAAAACAAGCGCGACCGGCTGGCCACCATCCTGATCGCTCCGTTCATGACCTGCTCGGCGCGGCTGCCGGTGTACACGCTGATCATCGCGGCCTTCATCGCCGATCGCCCGCTGCTCGGACATTTCTTCGGGATGCAGGCCGCGGCGCTGCTGGGGCTTTACGTCCTGGGTTTCGTGGCGGCCATCGCGACCGCGCGGCTGCTGAAATCGTCCATCTTGAAGAGCGAGCGCGTGCCGTTCGTTCTGGAGATGCCGCCCTATCGCTGGCCCACTTTGCGATCGCTCAGCCTGCGCCTGATTGACCGCTCCAAGGTTTTCCTGCGCCGCGCGGGCACGGTGATCCTGCTGGTGATCGTGGTGCTCTGGGTTCTGGAAAACCTGCCGGTGAAGAACGGCCAGCCGCCGGAGATCGCCGACAGCTTCGCGGGCATGATCGGCCACGCCGTGGAACCGGTGATCAAACCGCTCGGCTTCAACTGGAAGATCGGCATCGGGCTGGTCAGCTCCATCGCCGCGCGCGAAATGATTGTCGGAACGCTCGGCACCATCTATGGCAAGGAAGGCACGTCGGAATCGGTGGGCCTGCGCCAGGCGCTGCAGAGCGATTTAACTCCCGGCGGCGCCGTCGCGCTGCTGGTCTTCTTCGCGTTCGCGATGCAATGCATGTCGACCATTGCGGTGGTGCGCCGCGAAACCGGCGGCTGGAAGTGGCCGGCGCATCCAATTCGCCTACATGACCTTCCTCGCCTACTTTTGCGCGCTGATCACCAACGAAGTGGTCCGCTCCGGTGTCTTTCACCCTGAGCTGCCCATCGGTACCTGCGCATCGTCTGGTAGCATAAAATTTTGCTAACATAAAACTTCCATGCATAATGTGATCATCGTCGGCTCCGGCTGCGCCGGAAACACCGCCGCCATCTACGCCGCGCGCGCCAATCTGAAACCATTGGTCGTCGCCGGACACGAACCCGGCGGCCAGCTTTCGCTCACCACGCTGGTGGAGAATTTCCCGGGCTTTCCCGAGGGCATCGACGGCCCGCTACTGGTCGAAAACATCAAGAAGCAGGCCGAGCATTTCGGCGCCGAGTACCTGCACGGCACGGTGCATCGAGGCCGATCTTTCCAAGCGCCCGTTCCGCCTGAAAGTGGATCACGAGTGGCTGGAAACCCGCACGCTGATCATCGCGTCGGGCGCGTCGGCGCGCTGGCTGAACCTGCCCAACGAGCAGAAGCTGATCGGCCACGGCGTTTCCAGTTGCGCCACCTGCGACGGCTTCTTTTATCGCGGCAAGAAGATCATGGTGGTGGGCGGCGGCGACTCCGCCATGGAAGAGGCCAATTTCCTCACGCGCTTCGGCGAAGAGGTGGCGCTGGTGCATCGCCGCGATAACTTCCGCGCATCGAAGATCATGCTGGAGCGCGCGCGCAGCAATCCCAAGATCAAGATGTTCCCCAACACGGTCGTCGAAGACGTTTACGACGCGAACCAGCACGTGGTTACCGGCGTGAAGCTGCGCAACCTGCTGACCGATGAGATCTGGGAGCGCGACGTGGACGGCTTCTTTGTCGCCATCGGCCACATCCCGAACACCGCGCCTTTCGCCGGGCAGATCGATCTCGATCCCGACGGCTACATCGTTTCCCATGGCGGCGCGCGCACCAACATCACGGGCGTTTTTCATGCCGGCGACGTGCAGGACCGGACCTACCGGCAAGCCATCACGGCGTCGGGCGCCGGATGCATGGCCGCTATCGAAGTGGAGCGGTTCCTGGAAGCCGAAGGGCATTAAGTAAACCGTTGTGCCCCTGCGAAAATGTAGGTGACCTTCCCAGAGCACTTTTTCATTTTTTGTAATTGCTATCAATCGCTCGCCTGACGGCGGCAAAAATGCCTGTAACTCATTGACTTTTCAGGGCGTCCAATGGGCAGAAGGGAAAAGGCCCTACCGTGGCCAGTTCCGAAGCAGAGCCTTCTGTCAAGAAGACCCGCGGTAACGCCGATAACATAACTGAGAAGACCAACTCGGTTCTAGGACGTTCATTCAAAGGTTTTCCCTGGACTAAGCCCTTGCTTCCAGTTACCATGGTGGATCTAAATAAAGGGAGCCAAATGTCGGCTATCACAGTAGCGCGGGCGGACCGCGTTGCCGAGTCAGCGGAGATTTTAGCGAATTTTGAGGAAAATGAGCTGGCCTGCGTGATTGTCAGGCGCCTCGGTGGCAAAGCCGTCGAGCAGCTTCCGCCGATGGCCCGGGACGAAGAGCCACGGTCGATATTCATCGAAATAGCCCGATTCCAACCCAAATTGCGCGAAACTCTGCGGGGTGCGCTGGTTCAACTTCTGCGGCAGGCCGCCTACCGCGAGATCGAAGATCCGCTGATCGTCGGTGAAATTTGCACTCTGTCCGCAGTCCTTGACGCCGAACAGGCAATGTGTCCCCTTGTTGTGCTGGTCTCCAATGGCGACCTCTCGAACGTTCGCCTCTCCGACCATGAAGACCTGCGTCTGCGCGCACTGCGGTCGCTAGTCGGTTTGCTCGGCGCCCACCGTTCCGTGGAAGACGCAGGAGAGCTTAGGACAGCGATGGAGTCGTTGTTAGGCGACAAGCGGTATGAACTGCTCGCGCTGGCCGCGCTGGTTGGGCTCTGGCCCGAGCGTCGGCCGGAACTGCTCGGCCGCGCCGCCCTCACTGACGTTTCCGAGCTCGATCTGATCCTCGAGTGGGCGGGATTTGTAGCGGGCGCAGCGGAACCTAAAGATCGTCGGCGCTCAGCATAGCGTCATAGGTCACCATCGGAAACGATTTTTGAAGCGGCCCTAAAACACGTAGCCCGATTGTGGCGCCCAGGCCCGCCCTCAAGAGAAACGGCGCATGAACTGCTTCCGGAACTCCCCTGCGGCAAGTCAGATCTTCGCACGCCTCCACCGTGTATCCCCAATCGGGACCGCCGTCGGCGCGATTTTTCACGAAAATCCAATTCGACGCACTCGGAATACTGGCATCCGCTTGGGTCGGAGCCTGAAGCGGACGTTCCAGCAGGCTGGGCGAAAAGGCGAGCTCGACCAAATATCCGCCGTTCACATCTTTCATCCCCAGGCGGTTTCGCACGGTATGCACGTCGTCTTCGGCGGCCATCGACGCGTCCGTGCACCACACCGGACTGCCGGGCTTGCCGAATGAGGTTCCTTCCATGTGCTTTCCCACGATCGCTCCTCTTTGAATCATTGAAACGCCATGATGACTCCTGCCTTCCAAGGGAATGGGAAAACTTTTGAGGTTATTAATCGCGAAATCCTCAAACCGCATGTACCGGGTGAGGCGGTCGGGAAGCGACGGAACTTCCCCTCCGGCTAAAACAAATCGGCCCGGGTTGTTTCGGATGGCTGAGTCCACGGACGCGAGCGGAGCCAGCAGGCCTCGATTCAGAACAATCATCTCGGCAAGCAACCAATCGTCCCAATCGCGTCCGTCTATATAACCGTGGTGCAGCCATTGGCGATAAGCCTCTTCTTCGATCTGGTCGCCGGGCGCCAACAGCTTCGCGATCTCCTGCAGAAAGTCGTTCCAGACTGGCTCACGGATATCCCGCCGGTGACACTCCCGATCCAGGTTTCGCCGGATCAAGCGTAGATCCGGTTCTTCGCCGAGCGCGTCATACCACTTGGCAAGCCGCTTCCGGGCCGACTCTTCAAAATTACGCTCGCAATATTCGAGAAACGTCAACGCGGGCGGTCTCTCCTGAACTGTATACACTAGCACCGTGCCGGGGATTTCGGCAAATACCCCGGAAATTCCCGGAGCAGTTGAACAAATTCCGATTATCGCAACCGGACGCCTCGAAGCCGAAGGTCACTAGCTTCGGTGACGGGACGTCTCAAACTGCCACGCCGTCGCGACGATATCGTTTATCTCCGGGAACTTCGGCTTCCAACCTAGCGTCCGCTGTAGCTTTTCCGAATTCGCCACTAGCACCGGCGGATCGCCCTCCCGCCGCGGGCCGATCTGGTGCGGCACTTTCCGCCCGCTCACCTGTTCCACCGCCTGCATCACCTGCAGCACCGACTGGCCGGCGCCGGTGCCGACGTTGAACACGTCCGACGCGCCGCCCGCCAGCAGTTTCTCGATCGCCGCCAGGTGCGCTTCGGCCAGGTCAGTCACATGGATGTAGTCGCGAATGCAGGTGCCATCGGGCGTGTCGTAATCGTCGCCGAAGATCGTCATCGCTTCTCCGGTGACGACGGCCCGGATCAGCAGCGGGATCAGGTGCGTCTCCGGATTGTGCTCCTCGCCCAGTCCCGATTCCGGGTCCGCCCCGCAGGCGTTGAAGTATCGCAGCGCGATGCTCCGCAGCCCGCAGGTATCCAGCCACTTCAGCATCTTCTCCACCAGCACCTTGGATTCGCCGTAAGGATTCACCGGGTGAAACGGAAGATCCTCCGGAATCGGAACGATCTTCGGCGACCCATACACCGCCGCCGTGGACGAGAACACCAACCGTTTGACGTTGGCCTCCACCATGGCGCTGAACAACGACGCGCTTCCGCCGTCATTGTTGAGAAAATACAGCTCGGGCTTCCTGGTGGATTCTCCCACCATGGAATGCGCCGCAAAATGAACCACCGCATCCACGCGTTCGCGGCGCAACAGTTCAGCCAGCGCGCCGGTTTCGAGCAGATTAAGCTTGTGAAACGGGAGGCCTCGAATGTTGTGCTCGTGCCCGCGCGACAAATCGTCCACGATCGCCACGCCGTATCCGCGCCGCTTCAGAAGATGGGCCGTCACCGAACCGATGTAACCCGCGCCACCGGTAACCAGAACCTTCGGCATAAGTTCTCACTTTGGCATAAAGTCGGGTGTAAGCGCGGCCGCGCCAGCCTGCTGTATACTCATTTTTCACCGCATTGCGGTGACCACGGAGACACACATGCGTGCAATTGACGAGTTCACAATCACAGAAGCCGCGCTGGACCAGATGGCATCCACGCCCAATCCGCGCTTGAAGGAGATCATGGCCGCGCTCGCGCGCCATTTGCATGATTTCGCGCGCGAGGTGGACCTGACGCCCGACGAGTGGCTGGAAGGCATCAAGTTCCTCACCGCCGTCGGCCAGAAATGCACCGCGTACCGGCAGGAGTTCATCCTGCTCTCGGACACCCTGGGCCTGAGCAGCCTGGTAAACGCGCTGCACGATCGCCGCGCCACCGAAGCCGGCACCAAGAGCAGCCTGGTGGGTCCGTTCTATCGGCAGGACTCGCCGAACTTGAAGCTGGGCGATACCATCGTGACGAAACCGACCAACGGTCAGGAAGTTTGCCTCTATGGCCGCGTGTACAACTCCGCCGGCGAAGGCGTTCCCAACGCCACGGTGCAAGTGTGGCAGCCGGACGAAACGGGTAACTACGATTTGCAGAAGCACGATCCTTCCGAGATGGATTTGCGCGGCACTTTCCGCACCGACGCCGATGGCCGCTTTTATCTGCGCACCATTGCGCCGCTGGGCTACATGATTCCGATGGACGGCCCCGTGGGCGACATGATCCGCGCGCAAAAGCGCCACGGCTACCGGCCTGCGCACATTCACTTCATCATCGGCGCGGAGGGTTATCGCGAAGTTGTGACGGCGCTGTATTTGCAAGGCGACGAGCACATCGATTCGGACACAGTCTTCGGCGTGACGGCATCGCTGGTCACCGGAGTGAACGGCAAAGATCCCGCGTCGCCGATCCCGAATCTGCCCACCATCAAGTTCGATTTCCAGCTCCCTGCCGCCGCCGCATACGGCTCGGGACGCGTGGGCGCCGATCCTTCGCAGATCGTTCAGAAAGTCGCCAGCTAAACCGGCGTGCTGCATGAATTCCTGGGAGCGATGGCTGCGGCGGCCAAAAAGCCTTTGGCTGCGGAAGGCGCTCTTTCAGGTTCATCTTTGGACCGGCATCGCGCTCGGCCTGTACGTCTTCGTGATCAGCGTCAGTGGCAGCGCCATTGTCTTCCGCAATGAGCTATACAATTCGCTGTGGCCGGGACCGCGCATCGTCGCGACCGGGAGTCACCGGTTAAGTCACGACGAACTTCGCGATGCCGCGCGCCGCGCCTATCCGCGGTACAGGGTGAGCTGGGTCTGGGACGCGAAGTCTTCCAAGCAGGCCCCGAATCAAGCCATTGAAATCTGGCTGGACCGCGATGGTCACAAGAAACAACGGCTCTTCGATCCCTACACAGGCCAGGACCTGGGCGAGTCGCGCCCTTACTCCATTCAGTTTGTCGCCTGGCTGCTGGACCTGCACGTGAATCTGTTGTCCGGGAAAACGGGCCGTCTGGTGAATGGCGTTGCCGCCGTATTCGTCCTTGGGCTTTCATTCACCGGTGCGGTGCTGTGGTGGCCGGGCACGCGGAGTTGGCGCCGCGGATTCGTCATTCGTCCGAAATCCAACTGGAAGCTCCTGAACTGGCAACTCCACAACGTAATCGGCCTCTGGATGCTGCCGATCGTGTTCATGTTCGGACTGGTGGGCGTGTACGCCGGCTTTCCGGCGCCGTTCCAGGCGCTGGTGAATAAGATCGCGCCGCTGGACTTTTATCGGCCCATCCCGGACGCTGCGCTGCTTCCGAAAATTGCCGCCATTCCAGTGAGCACTCCAACTCCGCGGCCGCGATTCAGGCCCAGATACAGCACCGGCGACAAAATCATCCGCTGGTTCAGCTATCTGCATTTCGGCAACTTCGGCGGGTGGGAGAGCAAAGCGGTGTGGGTGATCATCGGACTGGCGCCGGCATTTCTGTTCGTAACAGGCGTCCTGATGTGGTGGAATCGCGTGATCTCCCCTCGCGCCCGGTATATAATCCACCAATGGCAACTCGCAAAAGTGTCCCGCTCGCTCTCACCGGGCTCGCAGCGGTCGCGTTGGTCTTCGCCGCGGGCCGGGTAGATCCCAACAATCCCACCGGCACTCACGGGACTGATCGTGATCGACAAAATCGGCAGGCACGTCCGCTTCCTGGATCCGTCCACTTTCAAGGAAATTTCCAACCTGGAAGTGGGCGTGGCCCCGCACGACGTCGCTATCTCGCCCGATCACAAATTCGCCTACATTCCCGTTTACGGCGACGGCGTCTACGGCAGAAATCCGCACCCGGGCCACACCATCGCCATTATCGACCTCGGGTCGCGCACGGTAGCCGGAACTATCGACGTCTCGCCCTATCAAGCCCCGCACGGCATCCAGATCGACAACAGCGGCACGATTTACGTCACCTGCGATCTGAGCCGCAAGCTTTTAGTGATTAACCCGAAAACGCGCAGCATCGAAGCCGCGCTGGACACCGAAGGCACCGGCCACTGGGCGGCTGTTTTGCCGGACGCGAGCAAGGCTTACGTCGTCAATAAGAACGATCGGCTGTTCGTCACGGTCATCGATCTGAAGAAGCGCAGCATCATCGCACGCATTCCCGCGCCCAACGGCACAGAGGGTATCGCAGCTTCGCCGGACGGGAAGTTCGTGGTGGCCGCGGATCATTCCGAACCGAAACTTCTGGTTATCGACCCGGCGACGGATACCGTGTTGCATACGCTGGCGCTGGAGGGCAACACGAAGGCGGCATTTAAACCGCGCTTTTCTCCCGACGGTTCGAAACTGCTGGTCTGCAATATGACGGAGCGGTTGGTGAACATAATCGACGTCGCGGACCCGCACGGTAAACAGCACGTGATTGCCGTAGGTAAGGATCCCATGGGGTTCGCCTTCGCGCCCGACGGCAAAACCGTGCTGGTAGCCAACCACGGCGACGGCACGGTTTCGGTGATCGATCTGTCCCAGAACCGCGTGGTGTCCACTTTTACGGGCGGCGCCGGTGTGGAATCGCTGGCGTATTACTAGCCTTCAGCTTCGCCCGCGCGCGGCAGCAACATAAACTCCCAGCCCGATCATTGCCGCGCCCGACGCAGCGCGCTGGCGGCTGCGAAGTTTCGCGCTGCGCTTCATTCTGGCTCCAAGCGGCCCCGCGAAACAAGCCACGAGCAGATCGGCACACGTGTTCAGCGTCACTGAAATGGCGCCCAGCATCAGAAACTGGGCGGCCACATGCCCTTGCCGCAGCGAAACGAATTGCGGGATGAACGAAAGAAAAAATAGCGCCGTCTTTGGATTGAGCACTTCCGTCATCACGCCTTGAACGAAGGTGCCGCGCGAGTTCCGTGCGGAATCGAAGGTTTCCGCCTCTTGAGTGCGGCTGCGGATCATCCGGTATCCCAGGTAGATCAAATACGCCGCTCCCGCGTATCTCACGGTTTCAAACGCGATGGCCGATGCGGCCAGAATCGCCGACAATCCGAACGCCGCGGCCGCCACATGCACCATGCCGCCCAAGAACGTTCCCGCCGCCGATAACACGCCTTCCCTGCGTCCGCCGCGCAAGCTGCGAGCCAGCACGTAGAAGATCCCCGGGCCCGGCGTAATGGCCAGGATCAGCGCCGCGGCAAGGAAAACCAGGAATCTGGATGTGAGCGGCATACTTCAGACGATACAATCAAAGTCGAAGCGCCGCAAGATTCCGCATGCAAAAGCTGCACTCACACCCCGGCTGGCAAGAAATTCAACAGCAATTCTTCTCGACGGGAGACGCCGCGCCCGTGCTGGCCGGACTTTCCGCGCTCATCGAACAAATGACCATCGGAGCGTTTCAAACGTCGCTGGCGGCGCTGCCGGATCCCAATATCGCCATGCTGGCGGTGGGCGGCTTCGGACGCCGCGAGCTGTTCCCCTTCTCCGACGTGGACGTGCTGATTCTGGTTGAGCGTGAGTCCCAGGCGGCGGGCATGAAGAACGCGCTTTCCGAATTCGTCCGTCTGCTATGGGATGCCGGTCTGCGCTTGAGCCATTCGGTACGCACCGTTGCCGAATGCGCCGAAATCCATGAAGGGAACATCGAGCTGAGCATCAGTTTGCTGGACCGCCGGATGCTGGGTGGTTCGCCCGAGCTTTACGCCAAGCTCGAAAACAAGCTGCCCGGATTCTTCGAGCGCCAGGGCCGCGTGCTGATCCGTCACCTGTGCCAGCTGGCGCGCGAGCGCCACGAAAAGTTCCAGGGCACGTTCTATCATCTGGAGCCCAACGTGAAGGAAACCCCCGGCGGGCTGCGCGATCTGCACCTGATCGATTGGCTTGGCAAAGCTCCGCAAGCCGGATGAGGAAGTGGCCGGCCGTTTGGTTGCGCCCACCAAATTCGTTCATTCGCTGCGCTGCTTTCTTCACTACCAGACGCGGCGCGATCAGAACCTGCTGAGCTTCGATGCGCAGGAGGCGCTTACCACTCAGCCTTACGTTTCCTTTCGCGAACCGGCCGGTCTGATGCGCGAGTACTTCCGCAACGCGCGCGCGATCTATAACGAGGCGCGCCGCGCGCTGGATCTGAACGAGAGAGGCGAAAGCTCGCTCGTGACGCAGTTCCGCGATTGGCGCTCGCGTCTCTCCAATTCGGAATTCACGGTTTCCAACGAGCGCATCTATCTGCGATCGCCCGCGCAATTGACCGCCGATCCCGCCATTATTCTGCGCCTGCTGGAATTCGTGGCGCGTCACGGCATCCCCTTGGCCGCGGAAACCGAGCGCCGCGTGGAGCAAGCTTGTGACAGCTTTCGCCGCGTACTGCGAGCGCGCCCAGCCATTGTGGCCTCCGCTGCACGCCATCCTCTCGCTTCCGCACGCCGCTGCCGCGTTGCGGGTGATGCACGATACGGAGCTGCTGCAGGCCATGTTCCCGGAGTGGCGAAACATTTTCTGCCTGGTTGTTCCGGACTTCTATCATCGCTACACGGTGGATGAACACACTCTGGTCACCATCGAAAAGCTGGCCGCAACTGTCAGCCAGCAAAGATCCCGCCGAGCGCCGCCTGGGCGAAATTCTTTCCGAGGTGGAGGACCTGGCGTTGCTCCGCTTCGCGCTGCTGTTTCATGACTCGGGCAAAGGCGCCCACAGCGGCGATCATGCGCGCCTTTCGGCGGACCTGGCGCGCGCCGCGATGCAGCGTATCCAGATGATGCGTCCCGAAGAGCAGAGCGCCGTCGAGTTTCTGATCGAGCATCATCTGGATCTGTCGGCGGTGATGAGCTCGCGCGATCTTCACGATCCGGCCACGGCCCGGGTGCTGGCGCTTCGCATCGGAACATTGGAACGTCTGAAACTTCTGACGCTTCTGACTTACGCGGACATCTCGGCCGTGAATCCCGCCGCCATGACCTCTTGGCGGCTGGAGCAGCTTTGGGAAACTTACCGCGTCACCCATCAACAGTTGATCAAGGAGCTAGAAACCGAGCGCATCGGCGATCTTCCCGCCGAGCTCCAAAAAGATTTGCCGGAACCCGCCGATTTTATCCGCGGTTTTCCATCGCGCTATCTGCGCACGCATAGTCTGGAGGACATCCAGGCCCACTCCGAACTTTACGAATTGAGTAAGTCGAGCGGCGTGGCCGTTCAGATCGAGGTGTCTGCCGGAGTGCATCGCGCCACCATCGTGGCTCGCGACCGGCCGGCGCTGTTTGCGTCTCTGGCGGGCGCCCTGTCGAGCTTCGGAATGGATATTCTCAAAGCCGAAGCATTCTCGAACGAGCAGGGGTTGATTCTGGATACTTTTGTCTTCGACGATCCCACGCGGACGCTGGAGTTGAATCCCACCGAGAACGACCGCCTGCGGCAAACGCTGGAAGACGTCGCTCTGGGCCGGCTGGACACCGAGCCCCTGCTTCGCAGCCGGGCCGCTCACAATCGTTTGAAGAAGCGCACGGTGGAACCGCGCGTGCATTTCGATTCGAACGCCTGCGATACGGCCACTTTAATCGAGATAATCGCGGAAGACCGTCCTGGCCTGCTCTACGACTTGTCTTCGGCCATTTCCACGGCGGGTTGCAACATTGATGTCGTACTGATTGACACGGAAGGCCGCAAAGCAATTGACGTGTTTTATGTTGCAACCAATGGCAGCAAGCTTTCATCCAATCAACGCGACGCTTTAAGTCACACATTATTAATGATTTGCTAAGTTTAATCTGGCGCGAGTAACCTTTCGTCGCCCGTCAACGTACCTACTAGTGTGGCCTGTATGCAAGAGGCAACCACACTCCTCGTAGAGCTGTACCACACGCATTCAATCTAAGGAGCTAAAAAAGCTAAATGAAGATGAACAAATTGATGCTAGGAGCTTGTGTATTTTCGCTCGGCATTGCCACCGCCGCCGCCACCTATCACGTCAGGATCGCTGATTCTACGTGGGTTGGACAGAGTGAACTGAAGCCCGGCGAGTATGAAGTCCGGGTGGATGGCGACAAAGTTACTTTTAAGCAAGGCAAAAATGTGATCGCGGTCCCCGCGAAGGTTGAGACCAATGCCTCGAAGTTTTCCGACACCCAGATGGATATCAAGACCGAAAACGGTCAAGCCAAGTTGAAAGAGCTCGACTTAGGCGGCACTAAGTCCAAGATCATGCTGACCGATACCGGCACTGTAGAAGCTGGCGGTACCCACTAACTAAGTCAGTTACCTCATTTACGCCGGAGCAGGAGCCTTAGTGAGCCATGACCGCGAGGCTCCCGCTTCCAGGCGTTGCTTTGTCGAACTTTTTCCCCTCCGGCCACGCTCGCCCTCTATAGCTTCCCCAACGGTTGCGGGCTCGATCTGCCGCAATCTAGTGAACTCGCTCGCCCGAAGCTTGCTCAGACCCCACATCCGATCGTAACCTCAAGCGTTCCCAGCAACGTCGTTCAATTGGCATATCATAATAGCTCGTAGTTATCCACGCGCAACGTTCGGGAGGTTTTCAGCTAGATGTCCATTTTGAGCATGTGCCAGTGGTTGCAGGACACCAACATCGGCACATCCATCCGCGAGTCCATCTGGACGTTCCCCATCATCGAAACGATCCACGTGCTGGCCCTTTCCATCTCTGTTGGATTGCTGCTGGTTTCCGATCTGCGCCTCATGGGCTACATCATGAAACGCCGCCCGGTTTCGGAAGTCTACGAACAAATCAAGCCCTGGATGTTTATTGGCTTCGCGATTATGGTGATCACCGGCATTTTTCTGTTCTGGTGCCAGGCGGTGAAGGCTTACAACAGCATCTTTTTTCGAGCGAAAGTGGTGCTGCTGGTGCTGGCGGCCATTAACGCGCTGGCGTTCGAGCGCGGCATTTATCGTAAAATCGACAAGTGGGACAATGCGCTGGTGCCGCCCATGGAAGCTCGCCTGGCCGGATGGCTTTCACTGATCTTCTGGCTCGCCATCATCACTTGCGGCCGCACCATGGCGTACACTTTTTAGGCAACCAAGTCGAGGCCTCTATCGATGTCAGCTATCATCCCTTTCTTTCAATGGTGCGATAACACGGCCATCTCGCAGGCGATTCGCAATTCGCGAATTGCGTTTCCGATCATCGAGAACTTCCACCTCTTCGCGCTCACCGTGCTGCTTGGTTCGCTGGTGGTCCTGGTGCTGCGCCAGTTCGGGCTGGTCTACAAAGCGCAGCCGATCTCGGAAGTCGCCAGTGCGCTACGACCCTGGAACCGCTGGAGTATGGCCGTGATGCTGACCTCCGGCATTCTGCTTTTTTTGTCCGAGGCGATGAAGTGCTACGGCAATACGTCCTTTCGCTGGAAAATGTTCTTCCTCTTTTTCGCCCTGCTGTTCCAGTTCACCGTCTATAACCGCGTGGTGAAGAACGAAGGCAAGTCCGCGCCGGTGGGCGGAAAAATCGCCGCTGCCGTTGCGCTGTGCTTATGGTTCGGCGTCGGCCTGGCTGGCCGCGCCATCGGCTTCCTGGGCTAGCTGGCTTGGCCGAAGATCCAGCATGACTTTAACCCTGCGCCGCGAATTCTATCAGCGAATCGGCAAGCTGAACGCCGCGCCGCTGTGGGAAGTTTTGAGCGACATTGTAGGCGCGCAACCGCATCCGGCGGCAATTCCGGCGCACTGGAAATATGCCGGGTTGCGTCCGTTCCTGATGGAATCCGGCGAATTGATCACCGCGCGCGAAGCGGAGCGCCGCGTGTTGATGCTCGAAAATCCGGGCTTTCCTGGCGGATCGCGGATCGCGCAGAGCCTCTATGCGGGTCTGCAGCTGGTACTGCCGGGCGAGTTCACCAACAGCCATCGCCATGTGGCCTGCGCGCTGCGCTTCATCATCGAAGGCGAAGGCGCCTACACCGCGGTGGATGGCGAGCGCGTGACCATGCATCCGGGCGATTTGATCCTCACGCCCTCCTGGACTTTTCACGATCACGGCAATCCCGGCTCCGCGCCCGTGGTCTGGCTGGACGGCCTGGATATTCCGATCGTGAATTTCTTCGACAGCAGCTTCGCCGAGCATCTGCCTAACGACGCCACTCAGACGTCCGTCCATTCCATCTCATCGGCGTTTGCGTTTCCTTATGCGCCCGCGCGCGAAGCGCTCCAGAACAAATCGGTACATTCTTGTCACGGAGCCCAAATGGAGTACCTGAAGTCCAGCGGCGCATCTGTCACGCCGACGCTCGGCGCGTTTCTGCAATTGCTGCCCGCCGGATTCTCAGGCGCGCCCTATCGCTCCACGGATTCCACGGTCTATTGCGTCTCCGAGGGCCGCGGGGCGAGCCACATCGGAGATTGCACATTTGAATGGTCGCCGCGCGACATTTTCGTCGTGCCTTCCTGGTGCCCGGTCTCCCACCATGCCACCGAGCAGTCCGTGCTCTTCAGCTTCTCCGATCGCCCGGCACAAAAGGCCCTCGGCTTGTGGCGCGAACAAGCTCCCGTCTCAACAGAGCCTCGCCCACACTAAGGCTTTGCCTCCACAGTTCGGGCATGGAATATCCTCCCGCGCGAAATACCCATCGGTGCTCCATCCATACAAACAGCGTCGTCGCCATCAGGAAACATCGATGCACGGCGCTCGTCATTGCGCGTAATAGAGCCGCCCGCCGCGATCCCAATTGGCCAAAAGTGAACGCTTGAAATTGCAAGTGCTGCGCTTCTTCAGTCAGGATGCGGCCACAAATGGACCTCAGCAGAGGCGACCTGGTGGCGTCCCGCAAGGCCGTGTAATACGGGATCGCCAGCACTTCGGCCGTGGCCAGCACCCGCATGCGCAACTCCAGACCGGCCCAGCCTCGCAATCGCCGAAATGCACCGTGCACCCAATGCCGGCGCAGGCATTGCGCCCCTTGTGTCTCGAGAAACCTGCCGAGCAATGCGCTGTGACGCTGCTCTTCCTGGATGAAAGCCGCAGCGCCTGGATTCCGTATCCAACACTTTCGCCCGTTCCAGCAAGCGCCGGCCTTGCGCATTTTCGCCTAGCTGGAATTGCTGGATGGACTGAATGACAACCGCGCGTTCGGCACCGCTCAACCGATAGCCGTCGTCCCAAGGTAAGCAAGGCTCCGCCGCGTTGGCGCGGAAATACCGGACCCAATCGCTTTCGGTCATGAATCCAGGTTATCACAGAGCACTTTGTGCTGTAAAGTAACCTGACTACGCCAGCTCGAACGCCTGGGCAATCAACTCGTACGATCGTTTCCGCGCCGCGTGCTCATGCATAATATTGACTACGAAAACTTCTTCCGCTCCGTAGTCCGCCGCCACTTCTTCGATCATCGAGCGAACCTTCCCCGGCGTTCCCACGATGATGCGCCGGCCCACCGGCAACGTCTCCGCGGCCACGCCTTCGTTCTCCAGAAACGCCAGCGCCGTCTCCACCGATGGAACGGGAATCAATCGCCCGCGATACAACATCAGCATCAACATCCGCATGCTGGACGCCAGGCGCTGCGCCTCTTCATCGGTATCGGCGCAAATCGCCCAGGTGGCCACGCCCACGCGGGGCGCTTGCAATCGCGCCGACGGCTGAAAGTGCTCGCGATAATACGCGGCAATGGCCTCACCATTCGGATTGATGAAATCGGCGAAGACGTACGGCAGCCCCAACTCCGCAGCCCAAATTCCGCTTTGTGCCGACGATCCCAGCAGCCACGGCTCCGGGCTTTCGAAATGCAGCGAGCCCAACTGACGGAAAGGACCCGTAGCCGGTCCGCGATTCTCCAGATATCCCAGCAGCTCCTGCAATTGTTCGTGAAAATCGTCCGGCGAGGGCTGCCTGCGGTCGCGCTGCAACGCGTACGCAATGCTGGAACTGGTTCCGGCCGCGCGTCCCAACCCCAGATCGATGCGCCCGGGGAATAAAGCACTCAACATGCTGAATGTTTCAGCCACTTTGAGCGGGCTGTAGTGCGGCAGCATGACGCCGCCCGTGCCGACGTGCAAGCGCGACGTGGCAGCGGCCACTGGCCCCACCATCACTTCCGGGCTTGCGTCCGCCAGTCCCGGCGTCCCGTGATGCTCAGCCAGCCAATAGCGTTGGTATCCAAGCTGCTCCGCCCAACGCGCCAGATCGATGGTATTGCGCAACGCATCGCCCGCGGTGGATCCCTCCGGGATCGGCGATTGATCCAGAACGCTGAGCTTCACTTATTTCTTTTATCCGGCAAGGCAAACACCATCATGGTCGATCCATTGCGCCACACTTGATCGGGAAACAGGGCCTGCGTGGCGGCGCCGATGTTCGTCACCGGCCATCCCGTCGGCGTCGCGATGTACT
This sequence comes from Bryobacterales bacterium, assembly GCA_963784025.1. GTDB lineage: Bacteria > Acidobacteriota > Terriglobia > Bryobacterales > Bryobacteraceae > Palsa-89. The sequence continues at coordinate 468,384 of CAWAPW010000023.1, read as the reverse complement.
GCCTCCCGTTCACAGAGTAACTGATCGACGATCCGCGATGCCCCGCTCCCGTCTGGAAGCTCCACAGCTTCGCGCCCGTGCGCGCATCCAGGGCGAAGAACTCGCCCTCGGGATTGCCCGTGAACACCAAATCTCCCGCCGTCGCCAGCATCGATGCCAGCATCACGTATTTGTATGGATAGCTCCACACGCGCTTCCGCGTTATCGGATCCCACGCATCCACGTGACTGTACGTCTCGCGATTCGGCGGCAGCTTCAGATCCCAACTTCCGCTCATGAAAAATCGGCCTTCGTCGGCCTGCTGGCGCTCGGCCGTAATATCGACGCAGATTTCGAGCGTCGGCGTGTAGATTAACCCGGTGCGGGGCGAGTACGCCATCTCATTCCAGCTCTTCGCGCCCGCGGGCGTGGGACAGAAGTTCATCGTCTTGCCGACCTCCGGTTCGCGCCGCCCCACCAGCTTGCCATCTTCGGTGAGACCCGAAATCCAGGTGCGAACTTCCGGCACGCTGAAGACGCCCACGAATTCTCCCGTCACACGATCCAGCACAAACGTGACACCGCTCTTGTTCATGTGAACCAGCAGCTTTCGCATCTGCCCGTTCACCATGCGATCCATCAGAACGCATTCGTAGGCCGAATCGAAATCCCAAACGTCGTTCGGGATCTCTTGAAAATGCCAGCGCAGCCGGCCCGTATCGGGATCGAGCGCCACCACGCTGGCGGTGTAGAGATTCACATTCGTTTTCTCACCCGAATTCCGATCGCCCGCGTAGAAATCGCCGGCCGCATTACCAGTGCCCCAGTACAACAAGTTCAGCTCCGGATCGAACGAACCGGTCAGCCACGGCGATCCGCCGCCGGTCTTCCAGCTCTCACCCTTCCACGTCTCGTGACCTTTTTCGCCCGGCCCAGGGATCACGTACCAGCGCCACGCCAGGCGCCCGGTCTTGGCATAAAACGCCGTCAGATAGCCGCGATGCGCGTTGTCGCCGCCCGATCCGCCGACGATCACTTTGTCCTTCACCACCAGCGGCGCCGACGTGATGCTGCACCCGCATTGATTGGAATCGTCGACGCTCACGCGCCACAGCTCACGGCCGCTCTTCTCGTCGATCGCCACCAGATTGCTGTCCGGCGTTCCGAGAAACACCTTGCCATCGCTCACCGCCAGGCCGCGATTGATGCGAAACGCCTCGCCACCCGAGCGGCCAACCGTCGCGCGAAGCGGATATTTGTAGCGCCAGATCAATCGCCCCGTGGCCGCGTCCAGCGCGAACACCTGCGCGTAGGAAGTGGAAACATACATCACTCCGTCGATCACGATGGGCGTGGACTGCAAACTGTCGCCGTAGTCGCCGGTTTGAAACGCCCATGCGACACCCAGGTTCTTCACGTTCGCGGTGTTGACCTGATCCAGCGCGCTGTAGCGCCACGCGAATTGCGATCCGCCGTGATGCGGCCAATCCGATTGCGTAGCTCCATCTTGAGCGTACGCACCGGCTTGCGCGTACGCCGCCGCAAACGCCAGCAGAACCATCAAAAATCGCATTGGTAGCTATCATATTCCATGCGGCTGGAATCGCGACCCGCGTGATACAATTCAGGCGTTCATGAGTACCACTTTGTTCCCGACTTCGCTCGTGGGATCTTATCCCCAACCCGATTGGCTCATCGATCGTGCGCAGCTATCGCATCGCCTGCCTCCGCGCGTCCGCGCCACCGACCTTTGGCGTGTCGCGCCCGAGTACCTGGAAGAGGCGCAGGACGATGCCACCATCCTTGCGATCCGCGCCCAGGAACGTGCCGGCCTGGACATCATTACGGACGGCGAAATTCGCCGCGAGAGCTATTCCAATCGATTCGCCACGGCGCTGGAAGGAATCGATCTCGACAATCCCGCGCAAGTAGTGGCGCGCTCCGGCAAGCTGAATTACGTCCCGCGCATCGTCTCTAAAATCCGGCGCAAACACGCCGTCGAGGTTCGCGACATGCAGTTCCTGCGCGCCAATACGGAACGCCGGACCAAAGTCACGGTGCCTGGGCCGTACACCATGTCGCAGCAGGCGCACAACGATTTCTACAAATCCGAAGAAGAGATGGCGATGGATTACGCGGGCGCCGTCAACGAAGAGATCAAGGATCTGTTCGCCGCCGGCGCCGACATCGTGCAGATCGACGAGCCGTACATGCAGGCCGTTCCGGACAAAGCGCGGCAGTTCGGACTGAAGGCGCTGACTCGCGCGCTGGATGGAGTAAAAGGCGAAACCGCGATCCATCTTTGCTTCGGCTACGCAGCCATGGTGGCGAATCGTCCGTCGGAATATCAGTTTCTGGCCGAGCTGGCCGAAGCGCCCGTCAACTGCATCTCTATCGAGACCGCGCAGTCTTCGCTCGATTGTTCCGTGCTGGCCAAGCTCACCGGCAAGAAAATTATTCTCGGCGTGCTGGATCTTGCCAGCAACGAGGTGGAGACGCCCGAAAAGGTCGCGGCCCGTATACGGCGAGCGCTGCCTTACATCGGTGCGGACCAGCTAATCATCGCGCCTGACTGCGGCATGAAATATCTCCCGCGCGATGTTGCCTTTGGAAAACTGAAGGCGATGGTGGCTGGAGCCGGCCTGGTTCGCGCGGAACTGGGCGATCGCCAGCTCGCATCTCAAACAGCCTGAGTGACAGGGTCCGTCACGCGCTCAATGTGAACGTACATGGGACCCACGCCCAGCGTGCCCACCAGAAACCAGGTGAAGCGCCCGCTGCGGTTCACGGTCTGAAATCGCACGTGCTCCCCGGGCCCAACCGTGAAATCCACATTTTTCCAGTTCCACGTGTTGTCCACCTGCAGACGATGCCGCCCGGGTTGCACTTCGCGCGTCATTTCATCGCCGGACAGCAGCTCTCCCAGCCGCTCGCCATCCAGCTTCACAATGATCTGGCGCTGTTTGATATCATCCGGCGACGTGCGGCTGATGGTAACGCGGCTGACGGTGACTCCAGACTCCACGCTTCGAGTATAATGCGCCTGAGAGGTTTTCATGAAGAAGCTCGCTCTCACGATTCTCGCGCTGCTAGGCGCGGTTGCCGTTCCAGCCTTGGCGCATCACGCGTTCGCGGCGGAATTCGATTTGAACAAGCCCGTCACGGTGAAAGGCGTTGTCACAAAAATCGAGTGGATGAACCCCCACGCCTGGATCTACGTCGATGCGAAGACCGACGCGGGCGTCGAGCAATGGCAATTCGAAACCGGGGCGCCCATCGAGCTGGTTCGCCGCGGCTGGAGGAAGAACGACCTCAAGGTGGGGGACGAAGTGACGGTGCAGGCGCTCCGCGCCAAGGATGGCACCAACACCGCCAGCGCGCGCATGGTCACCCTGCAGTCAGGAAAGAAAGTATTTAGCGGCGCGGCCGGCGATGACGCTCCAGCCGCCACGCCGGCGCCGGCCCAGCCACCGGCCACTACTCACGAGTAGCGGAGCGATCCTCGGGATAAATCACCCGGTCGAGAAACAGTCCCGACGCGGGAGCGGTCCACGCCGCAACATCCAGGTTCGAATCTGTTTTACCTTCCAGCAGGTGTGAAAAATCCTCGGCTGTAATTTCGCCCAACCCTAGCTTCACCAGCGCGCCTACTACTCTGCGCACCATCCGCCACACGAAGTGGGACGCCGTGATGCGGAAGACAATCAGATCGCCGTCCGTCTCGATACCGGCATCCTCCACGACCACTACGGGCGATTCATCGGGACGCGATTTATCCTCGGCGCGAAACGCAATGAAGTTGTGCCGCCCAATCAGCATCCGCGCGGCGCGCGACATCGCATCCACATTCAGCGGCTGCTTGATCCACCAGACAAACTTCTTGAAAAACGCCGTGCGCCGCGTGGAGATCTGATAGATATATGTCCGCGCAATGGCGTCGTGCCGCGCGTGGAACTCCGGCGCCGCTTCGGCTACATCCAGCAGGCACACATCGGAAGGCAACCGGCTATTGATGGCCTTCAGGATTTCGTCCGATGTTGGCCATCGCCGCCGATCGTCCTCCTTCTTTCTCCGCACCCGAAGATGCGCCACCTGCGCCCGGGCGTGCACGCCTGCGTCCGTTCGGCCCGCGCCTTGGATATCCACCGTCCCATCGAAAAACTCCTGGGCCGCGCTTCTAAGTTGGCCCATCACCGTTCGCGCGTTGTTTTGTTCCTGCCAGCCGCTGTACTTGGTGCCGTCGTATTCAATAGTTAATTTCCAGGTTTGCTCTGTAGAAATCGCGCACAACGCAGCGGGCCGCGATTGTTTCCTTGGCTTGGCGAGCGCATCCCGCGCTGTGCGCTTCTCAGGAGTCTCCAACTCACCAGTGTAGCCCCCGCGCAGTGCTATGATGGTGCGCTCTAGGGAGGACTCATGTTCAAAGGGTTTCGCGAATTCATCATGCGCGGCAACGTGCTGGACCTGGCCGTGGCCGTCATTATCGGCGCCGCGTTTGGCAAGATCGTGACTTCACTCGTCAACGACATTCTGATGCCGCCGCTGGGACTCGTGCTCAAGAATGTCGATTTCTCGAACCTGTTCATCGATCTCTCCGGCGGCCATCACGCGACTTTGGCCGAAGCGAAAACGGCCGGTGACGCGACCATCGCGTACGGAATATTTCTCAATAACGTGATCGATTTCGTGATTGTGGCATTCGCGATCTACTTCCTGATCCAGGCAGCCAACAAGATGAAGCACGCTCCGGCGCCGGCCGATCCCACGACGAAGGAATGCCCTTTCTGCCACACAAACATCCCGATCGCCGCGACGCGTTGCCCGAACTGCACCTCGACCCTGTAGTACCGTCTCCCTGCGGTCAGTGAATCGCGAGCGTCACTCCAGCTTGGCTGACCACGCCGCCGACGGATAGCACCACCGCTTGAATGCCCGGCGGAAGAAAACCTGCTGGAATTTGCGCATTGATCTGCATCAAGCCAGGAAAACCAGGCGCTGGCCCGGCGTAGAGTAGCGGAGCGTTGTAGCCGGCGATGGTCAGCGTGATGCCGCTTGGGTTGGAGCCTTGTCCCGTAGCATAAAGCGACACCACCGATCCGCGCGCGGCGGGATTCGTCGCCGAGTTCAGGCTGCCATCTTGATTGCTGGCCGCGGCTTGGCCCGTGCCGCCGGCGACGGTGAAGATGCCGGGCGCGGATGCGACCACGGGTATTGAAGATCCAGCCAGAGCAGTACCGTCCACAACGATGCCGATGGTCGTGGTTGAGCTTGGCGCCAGGCTGACGGGCGCCAGCGCGTTAATCTGAGTGGCGCTGGTATAGAACAACGTGGCTGGCTGGCCGTCAAACAGCAGCTGCGTGTTCATGGGATCGAATCCGGCTCCGAAGATAGTGACGATTTCCCCGGGAGCGATAGGTTCGATGGCGAGGCTGGCCGCGTTAACCAACGCAACGGTCGCAGTCTCGGCGGCCACGGTAGACGGCGCCAGAGCCCGGATGCGATTGTTGCCCGAATCGGCGATCAGAATCGTTCCGTTAGACGCGATTGCAACGCCGCCGGGCACATTGAACTGGGCGGCCAATGCCGGTCCGCCATCGCCCGAAAATCCAGCCGCGCCGGTACCCGCGATCGCAGTCAGCACTCCGGACGTGCTCAGCTGGCGAATCACATTGGCGCCCGTATCCGCGATCGTCAAAGTGCCGTCCGATGCGAACGCCATGCCGCCGGGCGAAGTGAGGCCGGCGATCAGCGACGTGGATGTGCCGTCCGACGCAATGTTCCAGATTTGGTTGGCAGCAGCGGCCACCACGTTGCCCGATGCATCCACAGCCACGGCCTGCGGCGCTTGGATCTTCGCGAAAGTGCTGACCGTTCCGGCGGCCGTCACCTGCGCGATACGGTTGTTGCCGGAATCGGCGATGTAGACCGATCCTTGGGCGTCCACGGCTACCGATACGGGATTGTTCAGACCCGTTGCAATCGTCGTAATGGTTCCGGCCGGCGTACGCTCCCGAACCACGTTATTGCCGGTGTCGGCGATATAGAGATTGTTCGAAGTATCCAGGGCAATTCCACCAGGTGCGTTCAATTGCGTCGGATCGCCGGTGCCCACAATCGTAGTGATAACACCGGCGGGGGTTACCATACGAATGCGATTGTTGCCGGTGTCGGCGATATACCAATTGCCGCTGGAATCCACGGCGATCCCGGACGGCGTAGCCAGTTGCGCCGACGTAGCCTGTCCGCCATCGCCGCCGAAGTTGGGCGATGTCCCGCTCCCGGCGATAGTGGTCACCGTGCCGCCGCTCGGCATTTCCATCACGAACACGCCCGACGTGAGGTAGATGTCGCCGGCTGGATCGAGCGTCACATCTCTCGCCGATGCGACACCGGGAATCGGTTGAACAACCGTACCGAAATAACTGTCGGCCGCAACGTACAGCATCCCGGTGGAATCCACTGCCAGGCCGGTTGGACCGGGAGTATTGAACACGTCGATAATGACGCCGTTGTAAACTTTTCGAACCAGATTGTTGCCGCTGTCGGCGAAGTAAAGCGCCCCGGTGGAGTCTATCGCGAGGCCCGCCGGCGCGTTCAGTTCCGCAAGCAAAGCGGACGTGCCGACGCCGGAAAATCCCGCTGTGCCCGTCCCTGCCATCAGCGACAACGTGCCGTTAGTGGCAACCTGGTAAATCTGATTGGCGCCGAAATCGGAGATATACAGCGATCCCGATGCATCCAGCACGACGTTGCGCGGCTGCATCAGCTGCGCACTGATGGCCGAACCGCCTTGTCCGGTACTCGTGGCAGGCAGCGCGCCTCCGCCGGCTACGGTCTGTATGGTGCCATCGATTGCGACCTTTCGCACGCGTGCGTTTCCCAGGTCCGCAATATAGAGATTGCCGGTTTTGTCCAGCGCGAGCCCGTACGGCTGATTGAGCAGCGCGGCGCTCGCCTGCCCGCCATCGCCCGCGAAACCCGCCACACCGGTGCCTGCGACCGTTTGGATAGAACCGTCCGTCGCGATCTTGCGCACGCGGTTTTCGGCCGCATCGGCGACGTACACATTGCCGGACGCATCCACCGCGATGCCTTCCGGCTGGCTCAACGCAGCGGCGAGAGCCGGGCCGCCATCGCCTGAGGCGTCGCTTCCGGCCACAGTTTGAACAATGTACGAAGCTGGCGGCGTATCGGCTGCGGGCAGGCAAGCTGCGATGAGGAGAGAAAGTAAAACGAGTCGATAAGCGCTAACCACAGGTACTCCTGCCAGGAGTAATGTGTCCGCCCAATGGAAAACTCTCAGGGCACTTCCGATGGAAGTATCGTGAATAAGTTCACGCGAACATTCTCCTCTCTTGCAGGGCTGGCCCTGCTAGCCAGCGTAGGCGGGGCACAACCGGCCCTGCGCCTGAAGGGATTCAAACCGAACTCTGGTCCGCTGGCCGCTCCGGTTGTCAGCAGGACCCGGACGCCAGGCCGGTCACACTTTCTGGTGCAGTTCGCGCTGGAACCCGGCGCGACACAAATGAACGCGTTGGCCGATCACGGCGCGACGGTCCTTTCCTACGTCCCCGACGCCGCGCTTTCCATCGCAATCCGCGACGGCACAAGTCTCGGCGGGTTGGGCATTCAATGGATGGGCCGGCTACAGCCGGACCAGAAGGTCAGTCCGGCGCTGGATGGCGAGCTGGTGGCCGGGCAAGCGCCGCCGGTGCTGGTGGAGTTTTACTCGGATGTTCCCGATAGTGAAGCGCGCGCGATCGCGATCGAGACCGGCGCGACCATTCACAACAACCCGGACCTGCTGCCGCACCATCTTTTGATCGAAGGCACGGTCGATCAGGTACGGCAGTTGGCGGATTGGGACGAAGTGTCGTACATTTTTCCGGCATCTCCGGATTTGATCAGCGGGCAGCCCGTGCATGGTTGCGCCGGCGCGCTGACTACGGACGGGCCGGTGGGACAAGCGGTTCCGTTGGTGGGCTATGGCTGGGATGGGCCTGGGCTTGGGAGCGCCAGCCTGAACTATGCCTTTGTCAATCTGACCGATCAGCAGCCGGCGGGTTCGGTGGAGTCCGAGATCGAGCGGGCCTACGCGGAATGGGCCAACTATGCGCAGGTTACGTTTACCCAGACCAATGATGCCACCGGCCCCCAGACACTGGCCGTGCTATTCGCCAGCGGCGCACACGGCGACGGTTATCCATTTACCGGCGCAACCGGAGTGCTGGCGCACACCTTCTACCCGTATCCTCTGAATCCGGAGTCCATCGCCGGCCACCAGCATTTCAATAACGACGTAACGTGGAAAATCGGGGCAGACGTGGATATCTTCAGCGTCGCTCTGCATGAGACGGGCCACGCATTGGGATTGGGACACTCCGATAACCCGGATGACGTGATGTATCCGTACTATCACATCGTGTCCGCACTGGCGGCGGGCGATATCGCGGCCATTCAACAACAATATGCTTCGGCGACGCCCAACGTAACCACGCCGACGACATCGTTGACACTGACAATTCAACCGCCGCCCGCCACAGTCAGCGCGACATCCATGGCACTGAGCGGGACAACATCAGGCGGCTCCGGACCGGTGCAGGTGAACTGGTCAACCAATCAGGACACCATCGGGACGGCGCAAGGCTCCGAGAGTTGGAGCATCGCCGCAATTCCTTTGAACGCAGGCGCGAACGTGATCACGGTGACGGCGTCCGACGCCGCGCAGGATCAGGCTTCGCAGAGCGTGACGGTGACCAGCCAGCCGATCACGCCGCCTGTCGATAATCCGACTCCGGTTAATCCGCCAGCGGCTCCCGGCGGCTCCACAGCCCCGCCCTCCATGACCATTTTGTCGCCGGCCATGACCACCGTCGCAACGTCGGCGAGTTCCATCGTCGTCAGCGGTACCGCGCAAGACAATCTGGGGGTAGCGCAAGTTACGTGGTCGAGTTCGACGGGAGGGGCTGGCATCGCTACCGGCACGAGCAATTGGACAACCGGACCGATTCCGCTCTACGTGGGCATGACCACCATTACGATCTATGCGGCCGATGCGGACGGAAATCAGGCCTGGAGGTCGATCACAGTCACCAGATCTTAAACGGCGCTACAACAGCCCAGCCAGGCGCGAGTTTTCGATGAGGATGGTCTCGTCGCGCTCGGGTCCGGTGGAAATGCAACCCACTTCGACGCCAACTTGATCGCTCAAGAAGCGCAGGTAGTCGCGCGCCCGAGGTGGGAGATCGCACTCTCGCGCCAGGCCGCGCGTCTCGGATTTCCATCCTGGAAGTTTCTCGTAAGCCGGCTCCACAGCTTCCAGCCCCCGAAACGTCGCGGGCATAGCCTTCACGTTCTTGTATTCGGTGCAAACCAGGATCTCGTCGAATTGATCCAGCACATCCAGCTTGGTGATTACCAGGCTGGTGAAGCCGTTAATCATGGCGGTGTAGCGCAGCAGCGGCGCATCGAACCAGCCGCAGCGGCGCGGACGCCCGGTGACTGCGCCAAACTCATTGCCCGCTCTGCGAATCCGCTCACCATCCTCTCCAAGGAGTTCGGTGGGAAACGGCCCGCTTCCAACCCGCGTGGTGTAAGCCTTGGAAACGCCGATCACGCCGTGAATCGCGGTGGGCGGCACGCCCGCGCCGGTGCACGCTCCCCCGGCGGTAGCGCTGGACGACGTGACAAACGGATACGTTCCGTGGTCGACATCCAGCATGGTGCCCTGCGCTCCCTCAAACAGCACACGCTTGCCCGCGCGCATGGCATCGCTCAGAAGCTGGGCCGTATCGCACACCAGCGGCTTCAGCCGCTCGGCATAGCCCAGGTATTGATCGCGAATCAATTCGAAGTCGATGGTTTCCTGAATGTTGAAGGTCTGCGCCAGCAGTTGCTTGTCTTCGGCCAGCGCGGTGTACATCTCGCAGAAGCTGTCGTGCTCATAAAGATCGGCAATGCGGATGCCGCGCCGTCCGATTTTGTCTTCATAGCACGGGCCGATGCCGCGCGACGTGGTTCCGATAGGCACCCGATCCTGCCGCCCCTCGGACATTTTCTCCACGATGCGGTGAAAAGGAAAAATAACGTGCGCCCGGTCGCTGATGGCCAGCTGCTTGCGGACATCCACGCCCGCCTGCTCCAGTTTGTCCATCTCTTCGATCAGCGCCGCCGGATCGATCACCACTCCATTGCCGATCACCGCTTGAACACCGGGCCTCAGAATGCCGCTCGGAATCAACTTGAGAACAAACTTCTTCGGCCCAATGAAGACGGTGTGCCCGGCGTTGTGGCCGCCCTGGTAGCGGGCCACCACTGAAAACTTCTCCGAGAACAGGTCAACCACCTTGCCCTTGCCCTCGTCACCCCATTGCGCACCCAGTACGACGATGTTTCCGATATTTCCCATTTGGAGAGCAGCCAAAACGTTCTTATTGTACCGTGTGCTCTAATGGCTTCGCGGGCAGTCCCCAGCCTGCCCGGCCAGTCATGAGCACGCCAGCCCTACCGTACACCAAACGCGAGCAGCGCGGCTGGTACATGTACGATTGGGCGAATGCCACCTTCCACAGCACCGTGGTCACGCTTTTCCTGGGCCCGTACCTGACGGCTCTCGCCAAAGCCGCCGCCGGTCCGGATGGCCGCGTGCATCCACTCGGCATTCCGGTGGATCCGCGGTCGTGGTGGGGTTACCTGATCTCGCTTTCCGTCGTCACGCAGATCTTCACGCTGCCCATTGCGGGAACCATCGCCGATTTCAGCCCCAATAAGAAGCGTCTGCTGGCCCTGTTCGCCTACACCGGCGCGCTGGCCACGGCGGCTATGTTCTTTCTTCACGGCGCCGAGTATCTGGAAGGCGGAGTACTGTTCCTGATCGCGAATCTCGCCTTCGGAGCGGCCATGGTGGTGTACAACTCGTTCCTGCCCGACATCGCTCCGCCCGAGCAGCGCGACGCCGTATCGTCCACCGGCTGGGGCATCGGATATTTGGCCGGCACGTTGCTGCTGGCGCTGAATCTGGCGCTGTTCACCAAGGCGAAGGCGCTGGGGATTTCCGAATCCCTGGCGGTGCGGATCAATCTGGCATCCTCCGGTGTCTGGTGGGCAGTGTTCTCGGTGTTTCCGCTCATCACCCTCCGCCACCGTCCGGCGGCCAGGAAGCATGGTGCTGACGAAGGGCTGCTCCATAGCGTCCGTGAATTCGCTGTCACCTTGCGCGAAATGCGCCGCTATCCACAAACCCTGCGCTTCCTGATCGCGTTCCTGCTCTATAGCGACGCCGTGCAAGCCGTGATCGCGCTGTCCGCCCAATTCGGCGGCGACGAGCTGAAAATGTCGATGACGGACCTCACCGAAATGATCCTGATGGTCCAGTTCCTGGCGTTTTTCGGATCGTTCCTGTTCGATTGGATCGCCAAAGCCATCGGCGCTAAACCAGCCGTGATCCTGAGCCTGCTCATCTGGTCCGGCGTCCTGATCGCGATGTACGTTTCCGTGCGCACCGAAACGCAATTCTTCATCGTGGCGGCCGTTGTGGCGCTGGTGCTGGGAGGGACGCAGGCGCTCAGCCGGTCGCTCTTCTCGTTGATGATCCCGAAGGGACGCGAAGCCGAGTATTTCGGCGTCTACGAGATCTCCGACAAAGGCACCAGTTGGCTTTGCCCGCTGCTGTTCGGGCTCGCGCTGCAATTTACGGGCAGCTACCGGCTCTCCATTCTTTCGCTGATCACGTTCTTCGTCGCTGGGCTGCTGGTGCTGTTCACTGTGAACGTCCGCCAGGCGGCGGCCGAGGCCGCTAACTAAGGCCCGCCGCTTTCTTCTGCTTTTCGAGCACTTCCAAAAATGCGTGTTCCTGAATATCCAGCTCGTGTTTGTAGCCTTCTGGATCGATAAACGGGTTCGGGCCCTTTCCTAGCTTCGGATATTTCTCCGCCAAGTTGTACATCGATGGATGCGAACCGAGCGGAACGTCGCAAGGCAGGGACCGCAGCAGTTTGAAGCTGCGCTCATACTCGCCGGCGATATCGGGTACATCCTTGTTGTTCACCAACACGTAGCCCGGATTCACGCCGACGCTGCCGATAATTACGACGTCGTAAGTCTTGCCGCCTTCCTGCGCTTGGGTGGTCCAGGTGGTGCAACCGCGCGTGTGACCGGCCGTGAGATGGGCCACCAGTGTCATTCCGCCCAGCTTGGCGTCTCCGAGACTAACCTCGTCGCCATCGTGCAGCGTTTTGTCCAGCGGATGCGTCTTGCCGCCCGGCTTGATCTTCATCAGCGCGGGCACGTCCTGCTCCATGGCCATCACCTGCGCGCCGGTAAGCTCCTTCACCAGAGCGTCGCCCTCCATGTGGTCGGCGTGGGCGTGGCTGCCGAGAAGGATCTTGATGTCGGTGAATTTGAAGCCCAACTGCTCCACCGAGCCCCGGATCACCGGCACCGTCGCCTCGAAACAACTATTCAGCAGAATGTTGCCTTGCGGCGTGACGAACAGAAACGAGCCAAGCGATTCGGAGCCTACATAGTAGATGTTGCCGATGATCTTATGCGGTGGAAACTGTTTGTTGAATTGTTCGCGTGTGCCGATGTTGCGCCGGAATAGCTCTTCGGCAGTTTGGGCGACGGCCGGGGAGACCGCTAGCGTGGCTAGACTCAGTAAGTGGGCGCGGCGGGTTTGCATGAAAGCAGCATATCAAACTGGTTGCGCCAGCCACGCCCGCAGCGCTGCGCTGACTTCGACCGGGCGCTCCATCATCGACATATGGCCGCAGTCGGGAACAACTACAAGTTGGCTGCCGGCGATTTTGGAAGCCATCGCTGTGTGTTGCGCCGGCCCGCTCCATCCGTCCTCGCGGCCGGTAAGCAGCAGCGCAGGGCATCGAATTTGTTCCAGCACCGGGCTGGCATCCGGCCGGTTCAGCAATGCCCGCACCTGCGCGGCGAAAATCTCCGGACTCTTGCGCGACATCATCTCGATAATGGTGCTCATCAGCACTGTGTCACTGTGACGGCGCGAATCGATCATCGGCGGCAGCCATTGCCGAAGCATCGCTCGCATGCCGTGCGATTTTGCCAGCGCCACCAACTCCCCGCGCTTGCGCGATTCCTCTTCGCCCGCCGCTCCAGCAGCCAGCGGCAGATATCCGGTATTGAGCAGCGCGATGCGCGCCACGCGATCGGGCGTCAGCCGGCAGACTTCCAACGCCACGCGTCCGCCCATGGAGTGTCCGGCGATGGAGAATCGCTCAGGCGCGGTACGCAGAACTGCGTCCGCCATCGCCGCCAGCGATTCAAGCGAGCCGTAGTCCGCGCAGGCGCACTCCGCAAAATCCGACAGCGCGTCAATCTGCCGCTGCCACGCGGTTTGATCGCAGACCAATCCGGGAAGCAGTAAAACTTGTTCTATGCCAAATCCTCGGGCAGAATCGGCAATTTGCGCAGCCGCTTGCCAGTCGCGGCAAAGATCGCGTTAGCAACCGCCGGAATGACGGTCGGCGTGCTGGCTTCGCCAATGCCGCCCGGCGCAGCCTGGCTCGGCACGATGTGTACCTCCACCACCGGCATTTCGTCGATGCGCAGGACGTCGTAGTGATTGAAATTGCCTTGCACCACACGGCCGCGCTCAATGGTGATGGCGCCCTTCATGGCCGCGCTCAATCCGAAGACGATGCCGCTCTGGATCTGCTGCTCCACGCCCGCGGGATTGATAACGTGCCCGCAATCCACCGCGCAGACTACGTGATGCACGCGCAGCTTGCCTTTCTCCACCGACACCTCGGCCACTTGCGCGTTATAGCTGCCGATATTGTTCACCACCGCGATGCCGCGGGCATGGCCGGCAGGAAGCGGCTTGCCCCATCCCGCTTTGTCGGCCGCCAATTCCAGCACGGCCAGCAAACGCGGAGACTTGGCCAGCAGATGCCGGCGGAATTCCAGCGGATCTTTGCCGGCCTCGTGCGCCAGTTCGTCCAGGAAACTCTCGGAGAAGAACGTGTTCTGCGAGAATCCCACGGAACGCCAATAAGTAACCGGAATATCGACGTCGGGCGGATGATAATCGACATGGAAATTCGGAATCGTGTACTCCAGATCGATGATGCCTTCCACGCTGGTGCGATCTACGCCGTTGCGCAATCCGCCGAACGATCCACAAACCACTCGCGTATCCCAGGCCACGGGCCAGCCGTCCTGGTCCAGCGCGCCCGCGAACTTTGCGTAGGACGCAGGCCGATACAGGTCGTGCTGCATATCGTCCTCGCGCGACCAGGTAAGCTTCACGGGCATGCCGATAGCCTTCGAAATCTCCACCGCTTCTCCGACAAAATCGTCTCCGCCGCGCCGTCCGAATCCGCCGCCCAGAAACGTGGTGTGGATCTGGATTTTACTGGGAGGAAAACCGGTGACCTTCGCCGCTGCGCCCATGGCCGCCGTCTGAATCTGCGTAGACACCCAAACTTCGCAACTGTCGGCGCGCACATCGGCGGTGCAATTCATTGGCTCCATCGGAGCGTGAGAAAGATAAGGCACTTCGTAAACTGCCTCGATCTTTTTCGCGCCGCTCGCCAGCGCCGCGTTGACATCGCCGTCATTGCGCGCCACAGCTCCGGGCTTCGAGGCTAGATTCACGAACAGCTCTCGAATACTCGCACTGCTGAGATTGGCGTTCTTGCCCTCGTCATATTGAACCTGTAACGCGCGACGGCCTTCCATCGCGGACCAGGTGTTGTCCGCAATCACAGCCACTCCCCGCGATATCTGCACCACTTGCTGCACGCCGGGAACGGCCTTGGCTTTCTTATCGTCGAAGCTGGCCACTTTTCCGCCAAACACGGGGCAGCGTTGGAGCACCGCATACACCATCCCCGGACGCCGCGCATCCAAACCGAACCCGGCCGTGCCGTTCACTTTCAAAGGCGTGTCCAGCCGCTTGGGCGAGGTCCCGATCAAGTGGAAATCCTTCGGATCTTTCACCGCCACCTTCGCGGGCACGGGCAGCTTGCCCGCCGCGTCCGCCAGACTGCCGTAGCTCAGACGTGCATCGTTCTGAGTATTGATGACGAACCCGTTTTCAGTGCGAAGCTGCGATTTTGCGACGCCCCATTTCTGCGCGGCCGCATCCAGCAGCATGTCGCGAGCCGATGCACCCGCCTTGCGCAGTGGAACCCAGCAAGTGCGAATACTCATGCTGCCAAACGTGCCTTGCAGCGGCCCATACGCCGGGTCCACCGGAGCAAATTCAGTCCGAATCTGTTTCCAATCGCAGTCCAGCTCTTCAGCCAGCAATTGCGAGAGCGAAGTCATCGGCCCCTGGCCCATCTCCGATTTGTGGATCTCGAAGGTAACGATGTCGTCGCTGCCGATATGGATGAAGGCGTTCAGCTTCGTTGGCGACGTGGTGGCCGCTTGCAGCTTGTTGCTCAGCGGGAGTTGAAATCCGATGAACAATCCACCGGCGGTAGCGGCGCCGGCCTTCAAGAAACCGCGGCGATTGAGCTGGGTGATGGTGGCGCTCATGCTGCGTCTCCTTCGGCCACGTTCTCCGCGACCAGGCTTCCATTGGGCCGGGTGCGATTTTCCGCGGCCTGATACTGCGCAGCCAAGTGAACGGCATGCCGGATCGCCTGATAGGTCCCGCAACGGCAGATGTTTCCGTGCATGGCCTCGTCGATATCGGCGTCGGTAGGATGCGCGGTCTTCTTCAGCAGGCCCGCGGCGGTCATGATCTGGCCGGATTGGCAGTAGCCGCACTGCGGCACATCCACTTCAATCCAGGCGCGCTGCACCGGATGGCTGTTATCGCTCGAAAGCCCTTCGATGGTGGTGACGCTCTTTCCCGCCACGCTCGAAATCGGCGTAACGCAGGAGCGGATGGGCTGACTATTCAAGTGGACGGTGCAGCAGCCGCATAGCGCCATGCCGCAGCCGAACTTGGTGCCGGTCATCCCCAGCGAGTCGCGCAAAACCCAAAGCAGGGGCATTTGCGGCGAAACGTCTACGGTCTGGGACTTTCCATTCAGAGTAAAAGTGACTGCCATCGTGGGCCTCCTGGGAGCTGATGGTGCGTTCTTCTACTATATAACCAAACGCCTGCTCCGAGTGCTACGCTGGCTGTTTATGCAGTT
The DNA here is from genome assembly GCA_963784025.1 of Bryobacterales bacterium. GTDB lineage: Bacteria > Acidobacteriota > Terriglobia > Bryobacterales > Bryobacteraceae > Palsa-89. The sequence continues at coordinate 452,284 of CAWAPW010000023.1, read as the reverse complement.
GTCGGAAATATTCCAAGGCCAGGGCGAACAGCCGTTCGCCGAACTGGTGCGCGCCATCTCCATCGGCAAGCTGAAGACCTATCAGCTCTACGACCGTATGAAGGTTCGCTTTCATCTGGCCAAGCTCAACTCGGAGAATATGAAGAAGGCGACGCCGCGTTTTTGGGCGCGAATCACCGAAAAAGACGAGGAATTCTCCACCGATCTGGCGCAAGCCATCCTGGTTTCGCATCTCGACATGATCAAAGCCGTGATCGACGATCTCGGCATTCCCAACCAGGACGGTTTTTTCGACAAGGATATCGACGGCTCGAAATATTTGACCGACGGCTGGCAGCAGCGGACCTACGAGAAATTTAAGGACGCGTATCCCGCGCAAGTGCTGCTTTTTTACATCAACCACTTAGCTTGGGAACTGGCGAAAAGCGAAGAAGTGTTCCAAGTTCCGGCATGAGCCAACAATTCTTCGAGGCGATTCGCGCGGGCGATCGCGGCGCCGTGGCCGCGCTGCTCAATGCCGACGCCGCACTGCTGGCCGCCAAGGACGAAAAGGGCCTGGGCGCTTACGTTGCCGCCAAATATTCCGGCCGAAACGACATCGCCGCGCTGCTGCTCGAAAAAGGCGTGGAGCTCGATATATTCGCCGCTTGCATGGCGGGCGCGACGGAACGTGCGGCTGAATTGATTGGCGAAAATCATGACTTGGTGAACTCTTACAGCCATGATGGCTGGACGCCGCTGCATCTGGCTTGCTTTTTCGGCCAGCCCACCGTCGCGGAAGCTTTGATTGCGCGGGGAGCGGACGTGCGGGCCCGATCGCACAACGCGATGCAGAACACGCCTCTTCATGCAGCGGCCGCGGGACGCAGCCGGGAGACCGTGCGCGCGCTGCTGGAGCACGGCTCGGATGTGAACGCGCGGCAGGAGGGCGGATGGACGGCGCTGCACGCCGCGTCGCAAAATGGAGACGTCGAGATGGTGCGGCTGCTCATCGCTGCCGGCGCCGATATGCAGATTCGCGCCGATAACCAGCAGAACGCGCTGGATCTGGCCCTTGGGAAAGGGCATCAAGCGGTAGTCGATTTGCTGGATGAGTACGATAAGTGATCGAAGACCAGATTCAACAATTAGAAGCTGCGGCACTCCAGCGGATTGAAGAAGCCAAAGATCAGGACGCGCTGGAACAGGTGCGGGTGGAGATCCTCGGCCGCAAGGGATCGCTCGCGCAGTTTAGCGTAGGCAAGCTGGCCCCCGAGGAGAGGAAGGTGGCGGGCAAGGCGCTGAATGCCGCGAAACAAACCGTTGAAAGCGCGTTTGAAACAAAAAGTAAATCGTTTGCCGCCGATGAGCTGAACACCCGGCTCAAGAGAGAATGGCTGGATCTGACGCTGCCCGCTCCCGGCGTTCGTCCCGGCAGCCTGCATCCGGTGACCATCATCCAGAACGAAATCGAGGATCTCTTCACGTCGCTTGGTTTCGCGGTGCTGGATGGACCCGAAGTGGAAACCGAGTATCACAACTTCGACGCGCTCAACATCCCGGCCGAACATCCCGCGCGCGACATGCAGGACACGTTTTGGCTAAGCAACGGCCATCTTTTGCGCACGCACACCTCGCCCGTGCAGGTGCGCGGCATGGAGAAGCTGGGGCCGCCGCTGCGCATGATCGCGCCGGGCCGCGTTTTCCGCAACGAGGAAGTAGACGCCTCGCACGAGCACACGTTTTATCAGCTGGAAGGCATGATGATCGACCGCGACGTGTCGGTTGCTCACCTGATCTATTTCATGAAAACGCTGCTCAGCGCGATATTCCATCGCGATGCCGTGGTGCGGCTGCGCCCCGGTTATTTTCCATTCGTCGAACCGGGCTTTGAGCTCGATATCCGCTGTCTGATTTGCGGCGGCCCTGGCTGCCCGGTGTGCAAACAGAGCGGCTGGGTGGAGCTGCTGCCGTGCGGCCTGGTGCATCCCAATGTGCTGAGGATGAGCGGCATCGATCCGGACCAATGGGGCGGGTTTGCCTTCGGACTTGGCCTGACGCGCCTTGCGATGATGCGCTACGGAATCGACGATATTCGCCTGTTTGCGAGCGGCGACTTGAGGTTCCTGCGCCAGTTCTAGATCTAACGAATGAAATTCTCCTACCAATGGATTCGTGAGCTTGTTTCGAGCCTGGACACCGAGCCCCAGGAACTCATGCGCCTGATCACGATGAAGACGGCCGAGTGTGAAGGTCTGGAAGAGGCAGGTACCGACACCGTGATCGAGGTGGACAACAAGTCGCTCACGCATCGTCCGGATTTGTGGGGCCATTACGGCATGGCGCGCGAGGTGGCAGCGATCACGCGCAAAACCCTTCGCGATCCGGTAAAGCTCGATCTGCTACCGAAGGGCCAAGCGCCGGTCGAGATCGCGATCGAAGACTTCGTCCTCTGCCCGCGATACAGCGCTCTGGTTTTCGAAAACGTCACCGTGCAGCCGTCGCCTGCCTGGCTGCGGCATCGCCTGGAAGCCGTTGGGCTGAACGCGATCAACAATATCGTGGACGTGACGAACTACGTCATGGCCGAATTGGCTCAGCCCATGCACGCGTTCGATGCTCAAAAATTGCATGGCTCGACGATTTTCGTTCGCAGCGCGCGGCCAGGAGAACAGATCGTCGCGTTGAACGAGGAAAGCTACAACCTCAGCCCGTCGAATCTGGTAATCGCCGATGCCGAGGGTCCGATTGCGCTCGCGGGCGTGATCGGCGGATTGCATAGCGCGATCGGGCCGGACACGAAGCGTATTGTGCTGGAGAGCGCGAACTTCCAGGCCGCCGGCGTTCGGAAAACATCCGTCGCGCTGAAGCTGCGCACCGACGCGTCCATGCGGTTTGAGAAGTCGCAGGATCCCACCAACACCACGCGCGGTTTGGCCCGCGCGCTGGAATTGCTGCAGCAGGTGTCGCCCGGTATTCGGCTGGTGGGAGGACTCGCGGATTCTCACGGCGAATTAAAATCTCCGGTGCCCATCGAGTTGACAGTGGATTGGTTGCGGCGCAAGCTGGGACGCGATCTGAGCGCGCACGAAGTGCGATCCATTCTTGAATCCCTCGAATTCGGCGTCGAAGAAACGACGCCCGGCCATTTCGTGGTGACGGTGCCCAGCTGGCGAGCAACCAAAGACATCTCGATCAAGGACGATCTGCTGGAAGAAGTGGGTCGCATGGTGGGCTATGAGTCCATCACTCCGCGGGCGCCGCTGATCCAGTCCGTTGTGCCGCCCCAGAGCCCTTCGCGCGTGTATGTGCGCGGCGTGAGAAACCTGGCCGCGGCCCAGGGGTTCACCGAAGTCTACAACTATTCGTTCGTGACCGAAGAGATGGTGCGCGCCTTCGACATGGATGTCGCGCAGCACGTGGGCGTCACCAATCCCATCGCGTCCGATCAGACGCTGCTGCGGGCCAGCCTGCTGCCCGCCATCCGCAGAAACATTCTCGACAACAGCCGTCACTTCCAGGCTTTCCAATTGTTCGAAATCGGCCGGGAAATCCATCTACGAGATCGTAAGCTTCCCGAAGAAGTACCTCATTTCGCCGCCGCAATGTACACGCGCGAGGGCGACGGCAGCGCGTCGCTGTTCGAATTGAAGCGCCTGTCCGAATGTTTGATGGACGGCTGCAAAACCATCCTCGCACCGGCCCGTCCCTTCGAACATCCCGAGCGCGCCGCCATCATCGCGTGGCGCGGCGAAGACGTGGGGCGTTTGTTTGAGCTGCACCCTGCGCTTGGCATCAAAGGCCGGGCGGCTATTCTCGATCTCGACCTGTCCAAAATGGAAAAACTTAGCGCTCGTGAGGACCGCCGCTATCAAGCTCTGCGGCGTTTCCCGGTAAGTGCGTTCGACCTTTCGATAGTCGCGGGCTTGCGTGAACCGTCGGTCAATATCGAGCGAGAGTTGTCCGCAGCCGCGGGGACCGATCTGGTGGCTATCGAATTCGTCCGCGCGTATACCGGCGCCCCGGTGCCTGAGGATCGCAAGAGTGTAACGTACCGGCTCACGGTCGGCGCCGACGATCGAACGCTGACGTCGGAGGAAGTGGCGGCCATCCGCGAGCGCGTGCTGGCCGCGGTTGGAAAACTCGATTAGTGTACGTGCATGGGGTCGCCAAAGTACCCGATGATCCGCTCGGCGCACAGGCGGCAAGCTTCTATTTCTTCCGGATCGCGACCTTCACAATGCAGCGTCTGTTCGTCGCGCACGGACATGCTGCGCCCACAAACCCAGTCCTCGCCGTCGCGCGAGTGAATATGGTTGAAATCGGTCAAACGGGAACCCCTCGGGACCTGCAGCCGGTGCAGGCTATGGATACGATGTCAGAATATCAGATCGGTTGCGATGGCAATCCGGAACTTGATAGACTTGAGTTTAATCCCAAGGAGCGACGATTATGGCGAAAGTATGTGAAGTGTGCGGACGCGGGCCGCAGTTCGGCAACCGGATCAGCCACGCGCACAACGTAACCAAGCGCCGTTGGAATCTGAACCTGCAATCCGTGCGCGCGGTGGTGAAGGGCGCGGCCAAGCGCATTCGTGTCTGCACGTCCTGCATCCGCAGCGGCAAAGTCCTAAAGGCCGGCACTAAGGTTCACAAGCCGACAACTGCGTAAGCACTTCCCCCCTCACTAGCGAAACCCGATGAAGTTCGTAACCTTTCAAGGCGCGCGCCGCGCCGAAGCTGGCGTTGTGCTTGGCGATCGCGTGGTAAGCCTTAGCACGGCTGGCTTCGCCGACATGCTGGCTGTATTAGCCGGTGGCGGGGAAGGCCGGGCGAAGATCGATAAATTTGTCTCCCACCCGCCCGCCGATTCCACCTTTCCGCTAGCGTCCGTCAGGCTTCTCGCGCCCGTTCCGCGGCCGCCCAAGCTGATCTGCATTGGGCTCAACTATCGCGACCACGCGGCTGAAGCGCGGCAGGAAATTCCGAAGGTTCCAACCATCTTCGCGAAGTTTTCAAACGTCGTCATCGGCCCCGGCGAAGCCATCGTCTTGCCGAAGATTTCGCGCAAGCCGGACTACGAAGCCGAGTTCATGTTTGTGATCGGCGCCGGCGGACGGAACATTGCCGCGGCAGACTGGCAGCGGCACGTCTTCGGGTACACCGTTTTCAACGACGTAAGCGCGCGCGATTTCCAATCCGTCACTTCGCAATGGATGATCGGCAAGACCTTCGATACCTTCGCGCCGATGGGGCCTTACCTGGTGAGCGCCGATGAAATTCCCGATCCGCACGCGCTCGACATCAGCCTCAGCATTGGCGGCGAGTTGCTGCAGTTTTCCAACACGCGCGAACTAATCTTTAAAATTCCCGATCTGGTGGCGTATCTCTCCAGCGTGGTGACACTGGAACCGGGCGATGTAGTGGCCACCGGCACGCCCAGCGGCGTCGGTTTCGCGCGCAAGCCGCCGCGCTATTTAAAACCGGGCGATGAAGTGGTCATCGCCATCGAAGGCGTCGGTGAGTTGCGCAACCCGGTGATTGCGGAAGCCTGAACATCCGCTTAGGACGGCGGATCGCGTTCGAACAACTGCTCCAGCTCTCGAACCGTCGGCGTACCTTCCACTACCCGGTGCATGTCGTGCGCAAAGGCGCGCATGATCTCCAGCAGATCGAACTCGCGTCCCAGAACCGCATACAATTCCACGCCCGCCAGCAACAGTGCGAGACGGCCATCGCCGCGTTCGGCAATCTCGCGCCTTACTTGCCGCAGTAGCTCTAACGATTCGGGACTGCTTGGCCGCCAAGACATGGCGCAACGAGTGGGAGACTGCTCCCACTCGAATGCTGCACAGCGTTGTCGCCGGCTAGGCCGAAATGCTCTTGCGAGATTCGCCAGATTGAATCTGGATCTGTCGCGGCCTCATCTGTTCGGACACCGGAATCTGGATGTCCAGGATGCCGTCTTGCAGGCGGGCATTTAGCTTCTCGACATTCAGACCATTCGGCAGGTTAACCGCCGCGTAGAACTTGCCGTACGCAAGCTGCGCGTGCGCGTTGTTCTTGAACGTCTCGGGTGCCTTCCGTTCGCCTTCCAGGATCAGTTGATTGTTCTGCACGCTGACCTTCAGGTCCTGCTGCTGAACGCCTGGAAGAATAGCCCGCAGATTTAGGTTGGAGTCGCCCCAAGCGGTCTCTAATACAGGGCTGAACGTCCACTGACTGGTGCCTTGCAGCGATCGCCCGGTTTCCGCGGGAAGCCCGTAGAAGTTTTCAAAGAGCTGATCGACGGAACGCCGGAAGTGATCCAGCGTCTGCCGAGTATCTCCGGCAAGAAAACTGCTTGTCATTATTTCACCTCTTGTTTCATGCTTGACTCGAGAAGCCTTTGATAAAGGCCTTCTCAGTCCGAATTTTACACCCCTCTCGCACGTGTGAACGTAAGAAATATGGGTGTAACAGTGAACGTTGCAGTCACCTGCGTGACAACGTAAGAAATCGCTCGTCGATCTCCACTTGATAGCCGCTGGCAAGACGATTGCTCTCGTTCGCCATGCCCACCACGGCCATCACTTCGGCCAGCATCGCGTCGGTCATGCCGGCCTTGCGTGCCGCAGCGGTGTGCGATGCGATGCAGTATCCGCATTGATTCGTCGCACTCACCGCGACGTAGATCATTTCCTTGGTCAGCGCATCCAGCGCGCCGGGCGCCATGATTTCCTTGACGCTTTGCCAGGTGCGCTTGAGCGTCGCCGGATCGTGCGCCAGCGCTTTCCAAAAATTATTGATCCAATCCGTCTTGCGCGTGGCCATGATGTCGTCGTAAACCGCGCGAACTTCCGGGCTCGCGTCCGTGTATTCGATCAATCCTAAAGTCGCCATTGGTGTCCTCCCATTCGAGTCCTCTATGACTCATCGTATCGGTTCGCGCAATAATGGAAGTACCCCTTCATGATCCAAGAAACGATTCTGGAAGGTCTCACCTTCGACGACATACTTCTCCAGCCGGCTCGCAGCGATGTGCTGCCGGCGGAAACCGACACGCGTACCTGCCTAACCAGGCATATCGCGATGAACATCCCCATTGTCAGCTCGGCCATGGATACGGTCACCGAGTCGCACCTGGCCATCGCTTTGTCGCAACAGGGCGGCATCGGAATTATTCATCGCAACATGTCGGTGGAGCGCCAGGCCGAAGAGGTGGATCGCGTGAAGCGCAGCGAAAGCGGCATGATCGTGGATCCCATCACCATCGAACCGGAGCTCAAGATTTTTGACGCGCTGGCTTTGATGAAGCGCTACCGCATCTCCGGCGTGCCGGTTACTAAAAACGGCCGGCTGGTGGGCATCCTCACCAATCGCGATTTGCGATTCGAAACGCGCCACGATCTTCCCATCTCCGACGTGATGACCAAGGAAAATCTGATCACCGTCCCGGTGGGCACCACGCTCGAAGAGGCCGAAAAGATTCTACACCATCACCGCGTGGAGAAACTTCTGGTGGTGGACGATCAGTACGCGCTCAAGGGGCTGATCACGGTTAAGGACATTCAGAAGAAGCTGAAGTATCCCAACGCGGCCAAGGACCAGCAGGGCCGATTGCGCGTGGGCGCGGCCGTGGGCTCCGGCGCCGACTTCCTGGAGCGTGCCCAGGAGCTGGTGGCCAGAAAAGTGGACGTGCTGGTGGTGGATTCGGCGCACGGCCACAGCGCGCGGGTGATGGACGCGGTGCGCACCATCAAGTGCAAGCTGCCGGATGTGGACCTGATCGCCGGCAACGTGGCGACGTTTGAAGGCGCGCGGGATTTGATCAGTCTGGGCGCCGACGGAATCAAGGTGGGCATCGGGCCGGGATCCATTTGCACCACGCGTGTGGTCAGCGGCGCGGGCGTGCCGCAGATTACCGCCATCGCGGAATGCTCGCGCGCCACGCGCGGCTCGGGCGTGCCGCTGATCTCCGATGGCGGCATCAAGTACTCGGGAGACATCAGCAAGGCCATCGCGGCGGGCGCGGACGCGGTGATGATCGGCAGCCTGCTGGCCGGTACCGAAGAGAGCCCGGGCGAAACCATTCTCTATCAGGGACGAACCTTCAAGAGTTATCGCGGCATGGGTTCCATGGGGGCGATGACCGCGGGATCGGACCGCTATCCGCAGGACACCAGCGGAAAATTGGTGCCCGAAGGCATTGAGGGCCGGGTGCCTTATAAAGGGCCGTTGTCGGAGCTGGTGTATCAACTGGTGGGCGGCCTGAAGGCCGGTATGGGTTACTGCGGCTGCGGCAACATTCGCGACCTGCAACAGAATGCCAAGTTCCTGCGCGTCACTTCGGCGGCGCTGCGGGAAGGGCACGTACATGACGTGATCATCACCAAGGAAGCTCCGAATTACCGGCTAGAGTAGGCCGAGCTGCGACCAAAGGAAGCGGAAACTAAATACCATCCGCGCCCACCTGCCGTCCGTAGAGCGCATAATTAACGCTTTGAACGGAGGAGTCCACGATATTTTGTTCGGACTCTAACTGCGCGACCAACGCATCGGCGGCTTCCGCTTGCGAGGTGGCGTTCTGCTGCACCTCAGTAGCATATGCTTGCGCGGTAGTGATCTGATCGGACAATTCCGTATTTGTGGTTTCGTAACCGCTGATCTGCGCCTGGATCATCCCCGTAATTGGGTCTGTCAACTGGGTGAAATTGCTGGCCAAGGCCGCGAAACCCGAACTGGCGGAGCCCAGAAACTGAAACGCGGAGGAAATCTGGGAGTCTGAAAGGGCGTTGAAGGTACTGGAGTCGAAGCTCATCTGCCCAGTCCCGGTGGAACTGAAAGTGACTCCGAGATCGGAGAGGCTTTGGATGCCCGTGCTGTTGGGGTTCCAATAAGTGACCAGATCCTGCATCGCGCCGCTGATCTCATTGATGATGAGGTTGCCCTGGAGCGGCCCCGCGTTTTGTCCCTGTTGTGACTCCACCGCGCTAGCCAGGGTGTTGTAGTCGGTTACGAAAGTTTGGAGCGCGTTGCTGAGTTGCGCCGGGTCGGAAGCCAGCGACAACGTCACCGACGATCCGGCGCCGGAGGCCGGGGTGGTGTTCAGAAGCGTGAAGCTGATGCCAGGAATGACATCGGTGATGGTATTGCTGGATTCGGTGATTGGGTTGGGAATGCCGCCTACAGAGAAGGTGGCGTTGGTGCCTTGATTGCTGTCGGTAAGCAGGTCCGTGCCATTCTGAAGATCGTTGAGCTGGATAGTGGTGGGCCCCGAAGCATCGGTCAAAGAAAGAGAGTACGCACCCGAGCTGCCGGTGATGCTGGCTGTCACTCCCGTGTCGGCGCCGTTGATGGCCGCCACCACACCCTCGAGATTGTTGCTGGCGCTAATGTTCAGGTAATAATCCTGCGATCCCACCACCAACTGAACTTGACCGGTGGCCGATACGGTAGCCGTTGTCTCATCCGCGTAAGTCTGCGATGAGGTTTCGGTGCCTGTGCCGGTGCTGCTCACCAGGTCGGTTGGTGAGGCATTATTCAACTGCAGCGTGGTGGCCCCGGTATTGTTCGCCGAAACGCTCAGATAACCGGTGGTACCCGAAGTCAGGACGCTGGCGCTGACGCCCGCGCCCGCGCTGTTGATGGCCTGCGCCAGCCCCGCGATGTTGTTGTCGCCGGCCCCCGTCAGGTTCAGCAGATAGGTGTTGGAGCCAATCACCAGGTTCACCAGACCGCTGCTGTTAATGGTGTCGGTGGACGCGTAGCCTGCCAGAGAAGTTTCCGAGGCGGCCGAGGCTAACGAACTGATATCGGAAACGGTGAAGGTGGCCGGCGCGGTTGCCCCCGTGTTCACCACCGATACGACGCCGGAATCCGAACTGGTTGCCGACAGCCCCTGGGTGCTTGCCAGCGTCCCCAGGTTGATGACGTCGTCGCCCAGCGCCGTGACAGTGGGCTCCAGAGCCGTCAGCGCGTTTTCCTCCGCGCTGTTCGTAGCCTGCTCGTTTTGCAGATTTTGCACCGGAATATCCGCGATTTGAACCGCTCGCTGGATGATGCTCTGGAAATCACTCGAGAATTGGCTGAGCCCGGTGAAATAAAGCGGAGCTGTGGTGCTGGCGCTGTTCGCAGCGGAACCGGTGGAGCCCAAGCTACTGCTGGTGGTTCCCATACTGACTGGTTAATCGTCAGGAAAGGATAGTTTCTTGAACTTTCTTCGCCGATATTTCGCAAACTCGCGCGGCAACTTCTTCCACTTGCCGCGTACTCAGGTGGGGATGGAGCGGTAAGCTCAGCACTGTCTTCGCGCAAGCCTCCGCTACCGGAAAATCGCCGGCCTTGTAGCGCGAGTCGGCGTAAGCGGGCATAAGGTGAATCGGGAGAGGATAGTGAACCGCCGTCTGAATTCCCGCCCCCTCCAGGCCCTTTTGCAATGCGTCGCGCTCCCCCGCGCGAATCGTGTACAGACAGTACACGTGCCGCGCATCCGGCATGGTATGAGGCCGCGTGACACCTGAGCCTTCAAGCCAACCATCGTATTCGGCCGCCCGGGCGCGCCGTGCCTGTATCCATGCCTCCAGACGGCGCAGCTTCACGCGCAGGATCGCAGCTTGAATGGCCGGCAGCCGGTAGTTGAAACCTTGCAAGCGCGGCCGATAGCGCTGCTCTTCGCCCCAACTGCGCAGCAGCGCGGCGGTTCGGGCGTACTCGGGATTATTGGTCGTCAGCATGCCGCCTTCGCCCGCCGCACCCAGGTTCTTGGACGGATAGAAGCTGAAGCATCCAATGTGGCCCAGGCTGCCTGCGCGCCGGCCGCGGTACTCTGCGCCATGGGCCTGCGCCGCATCCTCAATCACGATCACTTTGTGGCGTCGCGCGATGTCGAGAATCGGGTCCATGTCCGCGCACTGTCCGTAAAGATGCACCAGCAAAATGGCGCGCGTGCGCACGGTGATGGCGGCTTCGATTTTGGCGGCGTCGATATTAAACGTGGCTGCGTCGATATCGACGTAAACCGGCGTCGCTCCTACATAACCGATGGCGGCGACTGTGGCGTAAAACGTGAACGGCGCCGTGATCACTTCGTCGCCCGGCTGAATGCCGGCCGCGAGCAATGCCAGGTGCAGCGCGCTGGTTCCCGAATTCACGGCCACGCCGTAACGCGCGCCGCAATAGGCGGCGAATTCCTCTTCGAGCGCGGCGATCTCCGGGCCGCCCACATACTGGCCACTCTCCAGTACGCGCGCTACGGCCGCGTCAATCTCAGTCTTGAGTTCATGATATTCGGCGGGAAGATCAAGCAGGCGGATCATGCAAAAGAAGCTGTTCGAACTTGCGAGAAACTACTTGCCAAGAATAGCATGCTGACACTGTCTCCCAGGCCGCTTCGGATCGATGCCTGCGCGCGCCGGAATCACCCAGCAAGGCCAGGCACTTCTCCGCAAAATCGGCCGGCGAATCGGCGATTGCGATGTTCTCGCCATCGTGAACGTCCAGACCCTCCGCGCCCACCGACGTCGAAACAACCGGGATTTTCGCGGCCATCGCTTCGTAGATTTTCAGCCGCGTACCTCCGCCAATGCGCAGCGGAACGATGGACACTGCCGACCGCCACAGATACGGCCGCACGTCGTCCACGGTGCCAGTGACATGAATGCGCCGGTCCGTCTCCGCGAACCGGCGGACTTGCGCGCTGGGATGGCGGCCCACTACCGCCAGCGAGCAATCCGGGCGGCGCCGGCGAATCAGCGGGAGAACGCTCCCGACAAACCAGTTGAGACCGTCGATGTTTGGCCGCCAGTCCATTGCGCCGAGAAATACCAGATCCTGTTCCGGTGCAATGGCGCGCGCCGGAGAAAAATATTCTACGTCCACGCCAGTGGGAACCGAACACACGCCGGTGGCGCCGTACAGCGTGTGCATGGCGCGGGCGTCGGCGCCTGAGACCGCGATGATCTTCTTCGCGGCGCGGCAAACCCCGGCTTCGTAGCGCAGCATGCGTTCATATTGCCCGCGAGAATATGCCCGATGCCACGGACTGGGCGCATGTTCGGCATGCCGCTTCCAGATCATGGACTCCACATTGTGCTGGAACAGCACCGCGCTTCCTAGCTCCGGGACGTTGGCCGCCGATGCCAGAAAATCGCACACGATGGCGTCGAATTTGTCCAGGCGCGTGAGGACTTCCACTAACCGCAGTAGGGCGCTCGAACGATAGCGCAGCATGGAGAGAGGCATGTTGGTCCACGCTCCCGCGGCGATCTCCCCCCAGTAACGCGGTCCGCTCTTGCGCGGGACCGGATGCGATACCACATACGCTTTCGTGCAGTATTCCGAGGTGCGGTCGAAGCCAACGCCCGGTTGCGGCAAATCGAGCGCGGCAAAGTGGATTTCGTGCCGCTGGTGCAGCCGCTTCAGAGTTTCCAGCGTGCGGATCTGGCCGCCGCCGCTGGCGGGATACAGGAAGTCCGGCTTTACCCACAGAATCCTCATGCGCGCGCCGCAGCCTCGGTCCACAGTTCCTCCTTCCGGCCGGTAAGAAACAGGTCGCCCCAAAGCTGGAGGTTCAGAAGCCGCCAGATACGATCGGTGGCATCTTCGCGCCCGGAGCGATGCCGGTCGATGAGCGCGTCCAACTGGCGAAGATCGAAATGAGCCGCGAGCAGCCCGTCCCGCGATCGCATGCGAGCGTACACCGGCTCCACTCGCGGATCGCGCAGCCATCGGGCCAGGGGCGTCGGGAAGCCTCTTTTCTTGCGATGGACCATGCCGCGCGGCAACAAATCGCTCATGGCGGCCTTGAGAATGTGCTTTTGCGCGCGGCCGCAAATCTTGAGCCGATCCGGAATTCGCGCGGCGAATTCCACCAGAGGGTGATCCAGAAATGGCACCCGGCTCTCGATAGAAGCGGCCATGCTCATCTGGTCCTGCTTCATGAGCAGTTCAACAAGATACGTTTTCTGGTCGGCGTACAGCGTGCGCGCGAGTGAGGAGGCGCCGGGGCGCGCGTTCCAATAGGACATATAACGGTCGCACCCGGCGCTGGAAGGGAACGCGCAATAGAAATTCTCGAGGAACAGGGATTCAAAACCAAGCTTGCGGCCGAGCACGGTGTGACGCAGCTTTCGCCGCAGTCCCGCGCCGAGCAATGGAGATGTCGCAATCCACTCGCGGACTGCGCGCCGAATCCTATCGGGAACACGGGTGTAGCGCTCCGCCCAACGTTGGTTCACATCCAGCCAGCGATAGCGCTCGTAGCCGGCGAACAATTCGTCGCTGCCTTCCCCGGTCAGCACCACTTTCACATGCTGCGCAGCCAGCCTGGAAACAAAATAGAGGGGCACGCTGGACGGCCAGGCGATGGGCTCATCTTCCTGCCAGATCAACTTCGGCAACACGCCGAAGAAAGGCTCCAGGCCGACGATCACCTCCCGATGCTCCGTGCCCAGAGTTGCAGCCACGTTCCGCGCATAGCCCAATTCGCTGAACTCGGCTTCGAAGTAACCCACCGCGAAGGTCTGGATGGGCCGCGCATCCGCACGTTGCATCAGTGCCGTGATCGCGCTCGAATCCAGGCCGCCACTGAGGAAGACGCCCAGCGGTACGTCGCTCATCAAGTGGAGTTGCACCGATTCTTCCAGGCGTGCGCGAGTCTCATCGATCCACCCCTGGTCGTCAAGATCTTGATGCGCTCCATCCACCGCCGGAATATCCCAGTAGCGCTCGCATTTCAGCTCCGGCCGGGGGCTGCCCAAGTCCAGCAGCATCCGGTGCCCCGGCATCAGCTTGCGAATATTTTGAAAAAGTGTATGATCGCCGCTGGTGTAGCCGAATGCCAGCACTTCGGGCAACAGATCTTCGTCCAGTGCCGGGGAAATCGAGGGATGCTCCAGCAGCCCCTTGATCTCGGAGGCGAATGCGAACAGACGCCCGTCCCAGTAATAGTAGAAGGGCTTAATACCCAGCCGGTCCCGCGCGCAGAACAGCCGTTGTTGCCGGGCGTCCCAGATGGCGAAGGCAAACATACCCCGCAATAGCCGCAGGCAATCTGCGCCGTGTTCTTCGTAGGCGTGCAGGATGGTCTCGGTATCGGAACGCGTCTTATAACGATGCCCGGCCTGTTCCAGAGCCGGACGGAGCGCCGCGTGGTTGTAAATCTCACCGTTGAAGGTGATCCAGAGAGCGCCGGTTTCACCGGTCTTTGTCTGGTTATTCATGGGCTGGTGGCCACCTTCGAGGTCGACGATGCTCAGCCGCCTCTGCGCCAGATGCGCCCAGGGATCGTGATAGAAGCCAAAATCGTCAGGGCCGCGATGGCGTATCGCGTCGGCCATGCGTCCTAAGATCCCAACGGCGCCTTCGGCGACCTCTACAGTCAAAAATCCGGCAATGCCACACACGACAAGGAGTGCGGAATGGCGCGCCCGGCTCTCAGTTTGGATAGACGACAACCCCTGAGCGATAGAGCCCCTTTCTATCGCTCACAAAGTGATGCTACCATGAGCGATAGAAACCATCCCTATCGCTCATGACCTGGAACTGGCAGCAACCGGACTGGCCCGATTTCTCCTGGGATGAAGCTCGCCTGCGCAAGGCGGAGGAGCACTTCCTGGTAGGCGCCGGTATGTTCGTCGGAACGCTGAAGCACCTTCCGCATTCCGATCAGGAACAGCTTACCGTTGAATCCATGAGCGCGGAGGCGGTGACTACCTCGGAAATCGAGGGCGAAATCCTTGACCGGGCGAGCGTGCAGTCGTCTATCCGCCGCCAGTTTGGCCTCGCCACGGACCACCGGCGAATCAGGGCCGCCGAAGAGGGGGTTTCAGAGATGATGGTGGGCCTTTATCGCTCCTTCGCCGAACCCCTCTCCGACGAAATGCTCTTCTCCTGGCATCGGATGTTGTTTAAGGAGCGCGGCAGGCTGATCGATGTCGGCCGCTACCGCACGGGCGAAGACGCCATGGAAATCGTGTCCGGCCCCATCCACGATCCGAAAGTGCACTTCGAAGCGCCGCCGGCGGCGATGGCGCCAATGGAGATGGCCCGCTTCATCGCCTGGTTCAATCGCACGTCGCCGCAGTCCTCGCAGCCGCTCCCCGCTCTCACCAGAGCTGGAATCGCTCATCTTTATTTCGAGTCCATTCACCCGTTCGAAGACGGCAACGGACGCATCGGCCGTGTCATCGCCGAGAAAGCGCTGGCGCAATCTTTCGGGCAGCCCACGCTCACGGCGCTGGCAGCGACGATCCTCGTCCGGCGCAAGGCCTATTATGCCGCGCTCGAAGCCGCGAACAAAGGCAATGAAGTGACGGCCTGGCTGGCATGGTTCGCGGGCATCGCTATTGAGGCGCAGAGGCGAACCACGGCACAAGTGGAGTTCTTGCTTGAAAAAACCCGCCTGCTGGATCGATTGCGCGGGCAGCTCAATGAGCGACAGGAGAAAGCTCTGCTGCGCATGCTTAGGGAAGGTCCGGAGGGATTCAAGGGGGGTCTGAGCGCTGGAAACTACGCCGGAATCGCCGGCGCTTCCCCGGCGACAGCCACGCGCGATCTTGCCGATTTAGTCGAAAAAGGGGCGCTCCTCCGCGTCGGCGAGCGGCGACACGCGCGCTATCACATCGCCATCGCCGTGACGAAAACGTCCCCCGTCATCGTCGATGAGCGCGGGAATTTCAGTGCGCCCGAAGTGCAATGAATGGGATGAAATCAGGTAGGATAGGAATCGGAGGAATGGGTGAGTGGTTGAAACCGGCGGTCTTGAAAACCGTTGACGGGGAAACTCGTCCGGGGGTTCGAATCCCTCTTCCTCCGCCACAAGCACACGCCAGAGATTAGCACTGCGTTGTGTCGCGCGTCATCACCGGGTGCGACCACGTAGGTGCCAATAAGTGGATGCACTGCGCTATATGATCTATGGAATGGCGACGGACCGAATGGATTCCGATGTCGTACCGCCATCCTTGCCCGTCACTTCAAGTCGGATGCTTACGTCGGTTGTCTTCGGCGTGTAGGCGACGTACCCATCGCTCAGTTGGGTTGGATCGAACGGAACAATCTCGGTGATGCCATCGTCGGTGATTTTCATGACGCCTTGGTCGGACGCCGCGATCACCGCCGACTGCCGGTTCCAGCGAATCTCCAGCTGGTGTGGCTGCGAGGTGACGGTAAGCCCCAGCCCCGCAACCGCTTCTACCGGCGCGGGCGCCGCCGCAACAATCCGGTTGGAATTGGTCGCTAGTTGCAGCGCCGCAACGCAGATCGCCACTAGCGCAGCGGTCGGCAACAGACGCGACCATCGGATTCCCTCTGGGGAAGCAGGAGAACTCGCCGCGGGCGGCGTCCACTGCAGATCCTCAAATTTTGGAGCCGGCGCCGGAGCGGGCGCTGTTGCCGGAGTTGGCGCGTAGTCCAGCGGGTCGGGATATCTCCAGCCAGGATGCCCGTTCGCCAGTTGCCCCGCGTCCAATGGAAATCCAAAGCCGAAATCGTGAGGCTGCGGACTGCCGTCCTGCCAGTAAAAAAGAGCGCCGTCGCTCTCGTTGCCACGCCCGGATGTCTGAATCAGCAATGCGACATTTCCGGGTGCGCCAAACAGCCGGCTGAAAGTCTGGATATCGCGCCGTCCCATTGTCAACCTGCCGTCGTGCCGGGCTCGAAAGAAACCCACCACGCGCCGATCATTCCCGGTCTCCACCATTCGCTGGGCGATCTCGAACAGCGCCTCGTCGCCTTCCGGCGGTTGGCTTGCATCCGCACCGGCGGGGATCAGCTTAAAATCTTCGATCAGCGTAGCGTGAAGTGGCGTGTCGATGCTGCGGCCAAGCAGGATTCCGCGCATTCCGCCTGGTTGGCTCTCGTTTCCCGCGCGCGAAATCTGGGAAGTCAGTTGCGTCACCAGGTTCAGGCTCAGGTGGATGGCAAACCCGTCCGACGCTCGCCACACATAGAAGTTGCCGGGATCGTTTCTAAGCTGAGCGTCCATGGTAGTTTCCCAACCCGATCATGTGCCGCCAGGCCCGGTTACCAAATCGCCGCTTGGTACCGGTATTGCTCAGTACCCCGTCCGGCGGCTTGACTTATGGGGACAATCCAGTGGCGATACACTGGTTCCGATGGAACCCAAAGACTCTGGCATATCCCGCAGAGGCGTCCTCACCGGCGGTGTCGCGCTGGCCGCGCAAGCTGGAACGCTGTCCGCGCAATCCAAACCCGCGGCGCCCGGCCGAAAATTTCGCGGATGGGTTTCGCGCGGAACCGGCCCCGGCCGCACTACGCTCCAGGATTTGACGCTGCGCCCCATTGGCGGACGGCAGATCCTGGTACGCACCGAAGCAACCAATCTTTGTTACTCCAACTCAAGCGACGTTCTCGGGCTTCCGCAACCGGGCTTCCCGGCGCCCCCGAAGGACGCTCCGCCACGGCCCGTCCCGCCCGCCTTCCTCGCGATGTCTCGCATGGCGCTCATTCAAGGCCACGGCGGCGTGGGAATCGTCGAAGCCGTTGGTCCCGAAGTACGCCGGGTGCAAGTGGGCGATCGCGTTTGTGTATCCGGCACGCCGCAATGCGGCGCCTGCTATCAGTGCCTGCGTGGGCGCGCGGACATGTGCCAGTTTCTCGGCCGCCAGGGCCCCCAGCGATCTGGTTCCCATCGCCGACATGCGCGACGGCACGCCCGTTTACGCGAACTCGCACATCGGCGGATTGGCCGAGCTGATGGTTACCTTCGAAGAATGGGTGGTGCCGGTATTCACCAAAGCATCGGCCGCCGACCTCGGCATGGTGTGTAGTTGCGTGGCTGTGGCGGGCCTGGGTTGCACGGCGTCGCAAGTTTTGGCGGCCATTGAAACCGGTTCCATCGTTGCGGTAGTTGGCTGCGGTCCTCTGGGATTGAGCGCCATCCAGGGCGCGCGTATTGCCGGCGCTTCCACCATCATCGCGATCGATCCGATTCGAGTTCGCAGGGAGGTGGCTTTGAAGGTTGGCGCCACTCATGTGCTGGATCCGAATGTCGACGGCGACAAGCTGGTCGAAAAGGTTCGCGCGCTCTCCAATGGCCCGAACAATCGTCTCTGGGCCGGCGGCCGCGATTCCGGCGGATTGCTGGGCGGCGCCGGCGCGGATTTCGTGGTGGAAGCCGTGGGTGCCGATCGCGCCAAACCCAAGCTCGAAGCCGGTCCCGATCCCACCGGCATTCTTCCCATCCAGCAGGCCTACATGATGACCGCTCCGGGCGGCCACATCGTCACCACCAGCCTTCCCAGCGGCAACCTCACTTTGCCGGCGGTGGTGTTTACCATCGGAGGGCGCACGCATCACGCCGGCCAATACGGAGGCGCGAATCCGATGCGCGATATCCCGCGCTTTGTGGAACTTTTGGACAAGCATCAATTCGACGCAAAGTCGCTGGCCACTACCATTGTGCCCATCGAAGGCATGCTGGATGCGTATCAGCAGGTGATCGACCGTACTACGGTAACGGCGATTATGACCGCGTAATGTCCGTTCGCATCCGCCGCGGGAATGCCGGAGACGCGGAGTTTCTCTCCCGCGTGATGCTTTCCGCTTCGCGCTCTCATCTCGCGCGCGGCCTGTGGGATCTGATCATCGGGCTAGATGAAGCCGGATGTCTGGAATATCTCAGGCGTCTGGCTGTTGCCGAGCCGCGATCCCTCTACTATTACGAAAGCTTCCTCATCGCGGAAGTCGCCGGCGAACCCGCAGCGGCGCTGTGCGGCTTTGAAACCCGGAATGCGTGGGAAATCGTCGGCGATGCGATGGCGAACGTGCAGCGCGATCTGGGATGGACGGACGCGGACGTCGCGGCGTCTTATGAGCGCGTAGCTCCCATTTGGAGCGCCTGCAGGCCACCGGACGTGGGAGCGGATTTCGCTATCGAGAGCGTCGCGACCCTGCCCGAATATCGGCGGCGCGGGCTGATCGGCGCTCTGCTCCGCGAGATGCTCCAGAGTGCCGGCCGGCTCGGACGCGGGCTGGCGGAGGTAACCACCTACATAGGAAACCATGCGGCGCAATCGGCTTATGAAAAGTCGGGTTTCCAAGTGCTGGACGAAAAACGCTGCGCCGCGGCCGAGAAAATCCTGGGTGTACCGGGCTTCATCCGACTGACACGCACGCTAAAAATTGACTGAAGGTTTTTCCGCGCGGCACATCGTTGTAACCGAATATTAAACAAATTGAAATACCGCGGGTTTATAGTAGGCAAGCTGAAGGAGAACTATGGCCGCTGGCAGCACCCGCAGTACAACAAAAAATGGCGAGAAGCCCCGGAAAGATTGGCATTGCCGTCTTCGGGGCAGCTCTCGTTGTTGGACTCATCTACACCATCATCAGCCTCGCACGAGATTTGCAGGCAGAGCGAGGTACCTCCGCTTATCCATACATCTTGCTGGGTGTCGCGCTCTTGTGGCTCTCGGCTTTGAATTCGTGAATGGCTTTCACGATACCGCCAACGCCGTTGCAACGGTCATTTATACCCACAGCTTGGAGCCGCATCTGGCGGTGGCGTGGTCCGGGTTTTGCAACTTCATTGGCGTGGTGCTTTCCACGGGCGCGGTCGCATTTACGATCATCACCTTGCTGCCTGTGGAGTTGATCCTGCAAGTGGGCAGCGGGTCGGGCTTTGCGATGGTTTTCGCGCTGTTGATCGCCGCCATCCTTTGGAATGTCGGCACCTGGTACTTCGGGTTGCCGGCCTCCAGCTCGCATACCATGGTCGGCTCCATCATTGGCGTCGGCATCGCGAATCAACTGATGAATCCCAGGCAAGGCACCAGCGGAGTGGACTGGACCCAGGCCGCGGGCGTTGGACGCTCGCTGCTGTTATCGCCTCTGGTTGGGTTCGGTATCGCGTGGCTGCTGCTATTGATCTGCAAGGCGATTATCAAGGACAAAAGGCTATATGAAGCGCCCCGAAGGCACCGAGCCTCCGCCCTTCTGGATTCGGGGACTGCTCTGCCTGACCTGCACCGGCGTAAGCTTCTTCCACGGTTCTAATGACGGGCAAAAAGGCATGGGACTCATCATGCTGATCCTGATCGGTACCGTGCCTACCACCTACGCCTTGAATCGCGCCGTCACACCGGCCCAGACCCAGGACTTCCTGGCAGTGTCGCAACAAACCGTTCAAGTGGTCAGTAAGTATGTCGACCCCTCGGCCGTGGTGGCCGATCCGCGCGACGATTTAACGGCCTTTATCCGGACTAAGGACTTCAACGCCAATACCATGCTGGCGCTGCGGTCCCTGGTTAACGACATCGGCAACGAGACTGCCCTGTACAAGGCGCTCAAGAACGTTCCGCCCGACAAGACCCGCAATTTCCGCAATGACATGTACATCGTCAGCGAGACTGTCCGGCTGGTGGAGAAGTCCGGCAAGACGCATTCTCCGCCGACGACCAGAAGATCCTCGACAACTACAAGAAGCACGTCGATCTCGCCACCAAATTTATTCCGCTCTGGGTGAAGGTAGCGGTCGCGATGGCGCTGGGCATGGGAACGATGATCGGTTGGAAGCGCATCGTGGTAACGGTGGGCGAAAAGATCGGTAAAGACCACCTGACCTACGGGCAAGGCGCGTCCGCGGAAATCACCGCCATGATCACCATCGGCATGGCAGATCACTACGGGCTGCCGGTAAGTACAACTCACGTGCTTTCGTCCGGCATCGCCGGCACCATGGCCGCCAATCGCACGGGGCTGCAGTGGGGCACGGTCCGCAATATCGCGCTGGCCTGGGTATTGACGCTGCCCGCCGCCATGCTGCTCTCGGGCTTTCTGTTCTGGGGCCTTGAAGAACGTGTTCTAACCATATGGAAAATGCCGAGCTGGACAAACTGAGGTTCAACTATAAGGCGGCGGTAGAGCGCTGGGTCGCCGCCATTCGCGCGGAAGAGAACCTCGCCACGCCCGATCATTCCATGATCGCGGTGGAAGAGTGGGATCGCTCCGGTTTCAGCGAAGAAGAAGCACGCAACATCGCCAAGGCAGCCAAACAGGAATACGCAGACGCGCTCCGCCAAGTCCTTTATAATTTTTGAATGTGTCATACGTAATGGCGTCGTTCGCCGACCGCTTAATCGAACAGATCCGAGCCAAAGACAGCCGCTGCATTGTCGGCCTGGATCCGCGTATCGATCAGATGCCCGCGTTTGTCGCGAGCGATCCTTGCGCCGCAATCACCGAATTCCATGAGTTGGTGCTCGATGCCGTGGCCGATCTGGTCCCGGCGGTGAAACCGCAACTGGCGTTCTTCGAGCAATACGGCGTCGCGGGCATGCAGGCCTTTGAGAACACCGTTCGCGCAGCCAAACAGCGCGGCCTGCTGGTGATCGCCGACGGCAAACGCAACGACATTTCATCCACTGCCGAAGCTTACGCGAATGCGTACCTGAGCAGGGGCGGTTTCGATTGCGACGCTCTCACGGTGACCCCCTACCTGGGCCGCGATAGTCTGGATGCCGTTTGTCGAAGCCTGCAAGAAGCACGGCAAAGGTCTGTTCGTGGTTCTGAAAACATCCAACCCCGGATCGAAGGATTTTCGAAGATCAGCCGCTCCAGTCCACCGGCAGGCCGCTGTATGAAAACATCGCGGGCGTACTGAACGAACTCGGCGACAGCTTGGTTGGCAAGTCCGGGCTATAGTTCGGTCGGCGCGGTGATCGGCGCAACGTTTCCCGAAGAAGGCCGGCGTTTGCGTTCGCTGATGCCCAAGGCGCTGATCCTGGTGCCGGGCTACGGTGCGCAAGGCGGAAGCGCCAAGGCCGCGGCCGAATGCTTCAATGACGACGGCCTGGGCGCAATTGTGAATTCGTCTCGCGGAATCACTTACGCGTTCGGCGATCGCAATATCTCGCGCGATGCATTCGTGCGCTCGGTTCGCGAAAACACGCTGCGCATGATCGACGAAATCAACGCTGCCGTCAACCTCGCAAATCCGCAAACGCCTCTTCGATCTCCTGCTTTGCCGCGGGTGTAGGAACCGTCAGCGGCAGCCGCGGCGGACCGCCGTAATAGCCTGTCAGATCCATCGCGTACTTCAGGCCGCCGATGCCGTACTTCGTCGTCACCAGCTTGGCCGCGCGGCCGATGCGATTCTGCCAATCGAGCGCGGCTTCGGGCTCACGCGTGCGATGCGCTTCCCAAATCGAAATCGTCGCGTAAGGCGCGGGATTCGCAAACGCCAGAATGCCGCCGGTGCATCCGATGGCGAGCGACGGCGCCAGAGTGGTGGCCGAACCCGTCAGCACCTGAAATCCCTTCTTCGATTCGCGCACCATCTGCAGCAGCTTTTCGACATTGCCCGAGCTTTCCTTGATCCCGACGATGTTGGGATGATGCGACAGCTCGACTACAGCCTCCGGCGCCAGATCGATGCCGGTGTTCTGCGGAAAATTGTACAGAATCACCGGGATCTTGGCTTGATCGGCGACGGCGCGGAAGAACAGCATCTGCGTCTCGGGCTTCGCGAACTGGCTTTTAAAGAACGACGGCGTTTTCACCAGCGCCGCTTTGTAACCGATGTCGGCCGCGCGATTGGTGAGGGCCACGGTTTGATGCACGCTGTCCATGCCGGTGCCGGCGATCAGCAACTTCTCGGGCGCGGCCCATTGCGCTACCCACTCCCAGAGCTGGATTTTCTCATCCGTCCCCAGCATCACGCTCTCGCCGGTGGAAGCGACAACCACGTAGCCGCTCAGGCCCGTGGCATTCCACTTCTCGACGTTGTGCTGGACTTTCACTTTCCACATCTCGCCTTCGTGATTGAAGGGCGTGGTAATGGGGCTGAAGATGCCTGGGAGCTTCATAAAATGGAAAACGGGAGTGGCGTGGAAACCACTCCCGAACGATTCGCTTGCCTTACTTCGCGATAAAGGTCACGATCAACGCATACAGCGTTAGAGATTCAATGAGGGCCAATCCCAGAAGCAGAGCGAACCGGATCCCAGCGGCAGCGCCGGGGTTTCGCGCCATAGCTTCGCAGGCCGCCGCGGTAGCTTTTCCTTGTCCCAGGCCGCACAGGCCGGCGGAGATTCCGAGCGCCAGGTAAGCAGCGGGTAAGTTCAGAGTGCCGGTAAGACCGCCCCCTCCGGGCGTCTGCGCGAAGATCGGGCTGGCCATCGTCATCAACGCGGCTCCCGCATAAATCAGTTTACGTTTCATTGAAGTGTTCTCCTTATACGAAATTGTTCGCGAGGAGGTGGTTCCAAACCTGTCCTGGGGGACGGCCGGCTCACGCTTGCGAACGGATAATGCCTAGTGTTCTTCGTGCGCCACTGCCCCGGCGATATAAATGGTGCTGAGCAGCATGAATATAAATGCTTGTAAGAATGCAACGAATACGTGCAACCCCATGAAGACCACCGGCACCACGAAATATGTGAGAGCAAGAAACGTGAGGGTGACCTTCTCGCCGGCGAACATGTTCCCGAACAGACGTACTGTTAAAGAAAGCGGTCGTGAAAGGTGGCTGATAATTTCAATCGGGATCATAAGCCAGGCCAGATACCACACCGGACCCGCGAAGTGCGCCAGGTATTTCCCGATGCCCTGTTCCCGGACTCCCATGAAGTTGTAATACAAAAAGACCGAAACAGCGATGCCACAGGGGACCGCCGGGGTCATGGTCGGCGACTCAAACCCTGGAATGATTCCGATCAGATTCATCAGAAGTATGAAGATAAACAACGTCCCGATGAATGCCACATATTTGTTGGCGCCATGCTCCAGCGCTTCGTGCGCCTGACCCGAGAGAAACTTGTAGAGCGCTTCGAAAGTGAGCTGCAGCTTGCCGGGGTTTTCCACTGAAAGCCGGGAGCGTAGGACTGCGAACAAGACGATGATCACGGCGACGACCAGAAGTTCCATGGTCAGCCAGTTTTCCCAGGGATGGGCCGGATCGGCGGCTGGACGCCCCACGGCGGTCAAAAGAGAATCGAGCGGCGCCGCCAGGAAGCGGTTGAAAAGCGCGGTACTCCAGAGTTCGGTCTCAGCTTGCATAGGTGAGTTTAGCTTGCATAGATCAGTTCGTAGATGATTTCCAGGATAATTGCCGCTGTCGCGACAAATAGACCCGTCGCCCCGGCCACTGCGTTTGATCCAAGAAACTTGATTATAACCCACGCCGCAGCCAACAGGACGAAGTTGCGAACGACGAATAGCCAGGCAAATCGTGTCTGGCCGCCTGGACCTATGGCGCCAGCCAGGCGTCGCCAGCCAAAGAAGCTGAGGTAGGAGACAGCGGCGCCGATCAGAAACGCCAACCCGGACCAGAATCCGCGAAAGGAGATGGTTACGATGGACCCAAGCAAGCCCAATCCGACCGTCAGCCAGGATATTCGCCGGATGGCTCGCTCGTAAAACTGAGGATCACTTTCCGGCATCGTCCTTGGACAGATCGCGAACGAGTTCAATTATGCCGGCGGCTATGCCCAGTATCAAGAATACAACCTTGAGGAAAGCGGTATGGAACACTTTGTCGAGCCCATATCCGATCCCATAGCCCACCGCCATCGATACCGGCAGCATGAAGGCCAGCCCGTAGTATTTGCCGAATTGCTGGTACAGGTTGCCTTGTTTCTTAGGCATGCGGGGCACGTTTTCGTTCCAGGATCGCACCGGCTTGTTCGGCCGTCTCCTTCACCAGAAAACCCATCTTGGGATGAGTGGGCGTGATGTCGGACTGCAATCCAAACTCCTCCAGCGTCTCGGTAGTCGTCGGGCCGATCGAAGCGATCGCCATGCGGCGCAAGCCTTGTAGCATTGCGTCCTGCAGTCCTTCCTCAGTGGCGATGCGGAACAGGTGCGGGATTTGGATGGACGTGGTGAACATGGCGACGTCGGCCTTCCCTTGGGCGATTCGATGCACCGCTTCCCGCAGCGGCGCGAGATCCTCGGGGAGGTCCCATTGGTAGACGCGCACCGGCGTCACTTCAGCACCTTTCGCGCGCAGGCCTTCGAGCAATTCCGGGTTGGATTTGCCGTATTCCTGCACGGCGATCCGGTGTTCCGTTCGCCCGTCCAGCGCCGACATCAATTCGCGCCAGGTGTTGGGTTCAGGCGCAGTGACGGCTACCGAAACCTTCAATTCCCGGAGCGCCGCCAGCGGCTTGGGACCTCGCGCGGCCACCGCGATCTTCCGCAGCGCGTCCGCAAACCGCTCTTCGGGATAACGCGACGCCAGAACCTTGTTTAGCGCCCGGGTACCGACGCCGGTGAGGAAAATCATCAGATCGAACTCGCCGCGAAACAGGCGTTCGGCGAAAGCGAAGGCTTCCGCATTATTTTCGATGGGTGCTTCCCGCATGGAGGGCGCGACAAACGGATCGCCCGCTTGCCTGCGGATCAGCTCGCCCATTTCGTTGGCACGCCGGCTCTCAAAGGAGATCACGCGCAGACCGTCGAAGGACATTTAGTCTCAGGGTAGCAGGGAGCTCCGCTCCCTCACGGTCGCGGCTCAGTTTGCTCTTTTTGATATTCCCGAAGCACGCGATTGACGTACTGAATGGTCTCCCGATACGGCGGGATGCCGTGGTATTTATCCACCGCCGCGGGTCCGGCGTTGTACGCGGCTATGGCTTTGGAGACCTGGTGCGGATCGTTCTCGTACTTCTCGAGCAAATCGCGGAGATATCTGGCGCCCGCCTCCGCGTTCTGAGCGGGATCGTTGGGATCGGCATTGAGCTGGGCCGCAGTCTTCGGCATCAACTGCATCAGGCCGATGGCGCCTTTGGGCGAGACAGCGTCTTCGCGATAGCCCGATTCGGCGCGCGCCACGCTATGGACGATGGCCGGAGGCAGGCCGGCGTGAACCGCCGCACGAGTGATTAACTCCTGCGGAGTCAAAGTGACGGGCTCCGGAGCCGGAGAGGGGGTGGAAGGGGGCGGTGGGGGTGCGACGTAATCTTCCTGTTCAAACGAAGCCACAGTCTTGGCCTGAATTTCGATGACGCCCTGGCTGGTTTGGAGCCGGACGAGCGGGCCGTCGGCGGTATGGCTATCGGCATGGATGCGGAAGCCGTTGGAGAGCACGACGAACTCGCCGGCCTGCATCGTGAGCGCAACCGCAACAAAACACAAGAACAGCTTCATTGGGCGAAGGGCCACCAAACCATTGTGACGCATTTCGAAGCCCGGGCGTGGACCGGAAATACGGTGATTACGCCTTTGACAAACAATTGTGGCGTGGTAGACGTTGGGGTGACAGGCTGGGCGTACTATTCGGGCAAAACATATTAAGCAAGGGATGCTAGGGTCCGGGGGAGGCCTCAACCAGCAAAGGCTGCCCTCGCCGTGTCCACCGCGTCCTCCTCGAGTAAACGTGGGTCGATCATATGCGAGACGGTATCTTGAGCGGATTTCTTAAGGGCTGCTCTAATCGACATTACGCTTGCTTTACCGAGTTCTGTTACCGCTGTCAGCAATAATGCGAAGAGCAGAAACGGAGAACCATAGACAAGCCTACGCACGATTAAGAACGTCAGACGCTCATGAAATCTCATGAGATCCGCTCTTGTCTTCTCATCCAATGATGCTACTGCATCGGTCCAGCGCTTTGTCCAGATCAGCTCCGGTTCCCGGCCCATTATCTTCCAGATCAACATGGTAAGCACGACCCTATAAAACGTCAGGCGGTGGGCGTATCGAATAAATCCATTGAACGATTGGCGTAGCAATCGATATGCAGGATGGGAGAAGTCGATGTTGCCTGACTTGGCGTAATCGAACAATTCGTCGCGCACAGAAAATACCTCTTGGCGAAACAGGTCTAGTCGGTAACTTGGAATCAGCCAAAACACAAGAAGTGAAAAAACCAAAAGAGCACAGGCCGACTCAAAAAAATGCACCGCATTGGCTGGCGACATCATTCGTCCTCCTTTCTTGTGAGTCCCCTCGACGTTAGTTTGCTAGATTCTCTGCTCGGATCTATTTCGAGTTCTAGTTCCGTTATCCTCCTAGCTAGTCGTTCTCTGGTTCTACGATGAAGACCTCTCTCCCTCAAGTATAGGCCAATCGAGAGCCCAGAGACTGTAAGACTGATGCTCCAAACGAAACTGACGTTGGCTAGAAATCCAAACTTTAGATCCGCGATTGAGAGTCGCCCAGCAAACGACTGCACCGCGAGCGACGCCTCATGGAAACAGAAGCCGAATGTGAGACATCCAGCAACGAAGTTCCCGTGTCTTCTTGTGATTGAAAAGACATGTCCAAAGAATCAGCGAAAGAAAGATGGTTCGGGTTTGGGAGCCCGGACTGGCTTTTTCCCTTCTTCTTTTGGCATTGGAACGATGATACTAGGTAATTCTGAAGGGGGTCACTTATAAATGTGCGGAGCGTGGAGGGATACAAATAAACGTTTCGGGGATGCGATGATGGGCCAACTATGCGCCAAACCCTATGTGTCAAGTGCATAATCACCGGAAATGCCCTAATCCGAGATGGCCAATTCACCGGGAAGAATGGGGCGCGTTCTGGGAAGCAGCCCGCGCTTGGCCAGAATGCCACAGAACGCGAGCAGCCCGGTGAAAACCAGCAGCTTGGCGACGTCGGAGGCGCGCGTGTGCGGCAGCAGCTTCCACATGATTCCCAGCACCGGCTGCGCGATGCACGACGCCCACACCGCGCCGTAGAAATAGCGCCGCTCATGGCCTTCGCCTTTGGTGGACGCCTTTACGCGCGGCAGCCAGCCCATGACGCCCATGGCCCACAGCAGGATGGCCAGCGGGAAATACCCATATTCGTAAATCTGCTTCAGCCTCCAGGCGCCCGTGACCACGGCCACTGCGAGCCCGGCGAAATTCAGCACCGCGAAAGCGATCACGATGCTCCAGGCGAAGGTGTAGCAAATGCGGCGATACAGCGGGTTCGGTTTATCCTCGACGAAGCGGATGATGTAAGGCCGGGGTTCTACGCCCGGCAAGCGGCCCCGCAAGGCGGCGATGCCCGTTCCCAGGATCACCAGGCCCAGCCAGATCAGCTTGCGTTGGTCGAAGCCATGTTCGAACAGCTGGAATGTGGACGGCCCGGGCGCCAGGAAGAATACGAAAATCCAGATGGGCCAGTGGGCCAGCCGGTAGGCCGGTTTATTGCGGTCCCGCAGCTTCCGGCCGCTGGCAAGCTCTACGCGCACGTCCGAACGAGCCGGATTACTGTCCCGCCGGCTTGGTTGCGGGCTTGGGAGCCGCCGGCGCGGAAGGCTTGGGAGCCGAAGTGGTTGGCGTGGGGGCCGGACCGCCGCCTGAGGCCGTGTTCTTGTCGTACAGCTCGATGATCTCTTTCGTGATGTCGATGCTGGGCGAAGCGTACAGCACCGGCGTCTGCGGCGAACTCACGTCCACCACCATGGTGTAGCCGTTATCGCGAGCATACTTCTCGATCACCGCCAGAATCTTTTGACCCAGCTGTTGCAGCAGTTTTTGCTGGTCGGCTTCCAGGTCCGCCTGCGCATCTTCTACCTCACGCTGCAAGCTCTTTTTCTTCGATTCAATGGTTTTATAAAGATCGTTCTTGGCTGTATCGCTCAGCGTGTTGGTGCCTTTGTTGAGCTGGTCCTGCAAAGAGGCGATCTCATTTTGCTTCTGTTCCAGTTCCCGCTTCTTGGGCGCGGTCTTGGCGTTCAATTCGGCGGCCGCCTTCTGGCCATCCTTGGTGCTGATGATGGCTCCTTGAATGTTGATGACCGCGAATTTGCCCTGTTGCGCCTGGGCCGTCAATGTCAAAGCCAATGCGAGGACTGGCCACAGAAATACCTTACTTTTCACAGTGAGACTCCTAATCTCGAAAATCAATTTATTCTATCCAATTCGCCCGGCGTTAAAACGTCCGGCCCACGGTGAAGCGGAACATAGCCGAGCGCTCCACGCTATAGGGCAGCACGGCTCCGATGGAGCTGAGGGCGTTATTATATGTAGTCGAGTTCGGGAAGTACGATCTGTCGGCCACAATCGGCGCCGCCAGAGTGCCTTCGAACCGGGTGGGATTATAGGCCCAATAAATGCGGAACGGGGCGTTCACTACCGGCATCAAAACCTGGAGTTCCACGCCGGTGGAAGTGCGCACCTGCTGGGAGCCCGGCTGGATATAGGCCTGATTGGTGAAGCCCGCCTGCGGAAATTCCTGATTTAATTGTTCCAACCGTTCCGAATTCAGGTGGAGCTGTCCGGGGAACAGCAGCCGGTCGATCCCGGCATCGACGAAAAGCGCCAGCGTTACCGGCCCCACGATGGGAATCCGGTACTCGAAGTTTCCAACTACGCTGGTGTCGCCACCGGGGAAGGTGACCTGGTAGGAAGGAACCGTCATGGTTACCGGAGCGCCGGTTTTCGTCACGCGCTGCGAACCGTCGGCGTTGTAAACATAAACGGTGGCCACGTCGCTCGGCAGGTACACGATGGGGCTGATGGTCCAGATGTTGAACCCTCGTACATCGTTCTCGCCACCCATGAAATAGCGCGCGAAGGGGGGCGCCGTTCTGCCGCCAAATCCAGTGATCAGCCGCGCCGAGAGATGCATCCCGATGACGTGACCCTTTTTCAATCCCGCATGGAAATACTTGGCGTCGAAGGTGGGCTGAATGGTGTTGACGTTGCCGCCCAACTCCACACCGGAGAACGCCAGCGAGAAGAACAGCTCCCGGCCGCCGGAAGGATTGATGGGATTGTTGATGCTGTTGTAGGTGTAGGACGGCGTGACGGTGCTGGTGCGAATACCGCTCAACTGATTGGGGCCGCCCACTCCCTCGAAATCGATATAGTCGAAATAATTCGTGGCCGCGGTGGTGAGGGTCTTCACGTTGGAAATGTTGTATCCGTAAGTGAGCCCCAGGCGCGCGAAGCTGCGCTTCAGCGGATAGGAAGCGAACACCGTGCCGCCGTAACCGTTCTGGACGTAGTTCAAAAGGTTTTGCGTGCCGAGCGCGTTGTAATACGAAATCAGGTTGGTCCCGGCCAGGATGGAGGCCTCTTGCGCCTGGTTGTAGTCGTAACGCTGGATATACAGCGTGAAGCCGGTCTGGATGGCGTGGTCGAACAAATATGGCTCGGTGAACCCGAACTGGACCTGGCGCAGGCGCGTGCCAAGCTGCGAGCTAAGGCTTAAGGTTTCGCCCAACCCGAGAAAATTATTGGTGGAATACGAAGCTCCGATGAAACTGCCGGCGATTCCGGAAACGCCGCCGTTCAACTGGATGGAGTTCTTGCCGCGCTCCTTCACCTTGAGCGTGATGTCCACCGTGTTGGTCTTGGTATCGCGCTTGATATCGGCGGCGTCCTCAGCCTTGAGGGGTTCGAAATAGCCCAATTGATTCAGGCGCAGAATGCTCAGTTCCCACAGGCGGTTGTTAAAGATCTGGCCTTCGTCGATCAGCAACTGGCGCCGGATTACTTTGTCGCGCGTAGTGGTGTTGCCCGAGAAATCGATGCGCCGGACGAAGAATTGATGCCCCTCGTCCACCGATAGCGACATATCCATTTGCCCGCTGTCGGGCATGGGATCAAACGACGGCTCGGCCACGAAATCGATAAAGCCGAAGTCGCCATACAGCTTGCGCATGTTTTCCAGGCCCTTGCGCAGCTTGGCGGTGGAAAAGACGTCGCCCTTGGACATCCCGAACAGCGGCGTCATCAAAGCTTCGGGCGTGCGGAAGAACTTGACGCCGGTGAATGTGATCTGGTTCAGGTGGTACAGCTTGCCCTCTTCCACCGTGACATTGACATCGGCCGCCGTGCCCGGCTTGTTGGGATGGATTAAGGGAATGTGCATGCCCTCACCGCCAGTCTTGCGCATGGTGACCATGGAATCCGTTACGTGGGCGGTGAAATAGCCGTGCTCCTGATAGAACACCTGCACGCGGCTCTTGTCTTCGTCCAATTTGCTCGGATCGTAAGTTTTGGCGAACAGACTCTCGAAAAAAATGGAATGCGGGATGCCGAAGGGATGCAGGTTTTTCATCGCGCGGATCACTTCTTTATCGCTAAACACGGTGTTTCCCGTGATGTCGATGTTGCCCACCTTGACCTTGGGGCCTTCGTTGATTTTGAACGTGATCTCAAGCGACGACGGCGGCACGCGCCGGATCTGCGGGTCCACGGTGGCCGAAAGGTGCCCATGCTCGGCCAATAACTCGATCAGCACATTCCTGGCGCGCTGCACTTTATTCGGATCGTACTGCGACTCGACAACCAGGCCAACCTTGCGCTCCTTATAACGGTCCAGGATGTCGGAGACGCTGACGGACTTGTTGCCCTCGTACTTGATGGTGCGCACCACCGGCCGCTCCACCACCACAAAACGAATGATCCAGCCTTCCTTGCCGGGCTCGCGCTCGATGCGGATATCGTCGAAACGTCCGCTGTTCCATAGCGCCATAAAATCGCGGTGCAGGCTTTCTTCGTCGAACCGGTCGCCTTTCTTGGTGTAGATCAGGGCTTGTAAGGTATCCTGGCGAACGCGGCGCGCGCCCCGAAACTCGATGGCTTCGATAATATTCTGCGGCGGCTGTCCGGGCCGGGTGGCGCGGGATGGTTCCTGCGCGGGCGGAGGCGCGGGTTGCACCGGTTGCGCGGGCCGGGGAGCTTCCACCGGGGCCTGCGGCACGGTTTCAAAAGGATTCGGAGGTTTCGGAGCTTGTTGGGGTTGTTGTTGTTGCTGGGCGTTCTGAGCCGCGCCTGGCCGAACGCCAATAAAGAAGAGAAAGACAGCGGAGTGAAGGATTGCGGCTGGCACGCGGCCAAGCCTGTGAAACATCATCGAGACGGGTTCCTTTCCACTCTGCGCGTTACCTTTCCCAAAGCAGCGTTACAGCCGAGAGCAACTTCATGGCCGGGACGGGGAAATCTCCAGGCCCAGTATCATCACAGGCCTGAGGACGCCTGAAATGGGCAGCCTTGAGCTGCGTCCCAAAACGAACGTCCCATTTTAGCTGATGTTTGGGTGAGTGGACCAGTGTGCCGGGGGTGCTACAGTCGGGCGGCTCCCGCACAGGCGGAGACTATGGGCTCGCCACAGCGAGTGCGTCACTGTCGCGGCCTGGCGAAGATTCAACCGCCAGCCGGTCCTGTTTCGCCTCTCGTTCCGCGAGATATACCGCCATCGACGCTAACAGATCTGCCGTTTGTGAGAAAAGACCCAAGGCGACACGCTGCAAATCGGCGGGATCAACGCTCAATGTAAATGATTCCCAAGGCTCGGATTCGTTTTCGAGCCACGCTGAAATATCGATCCCCAACTCAGTCATGCTGAATTCCACCAGCATTTTGTCCAGCACACCCCGCAACGCGGAGTCCAACTTCTGGTAGGCGTTGGCGCTGACGCCGCTGTGCTGAGAATCCCATTCCAGCAGGCGAATGCATAGCTTTACACGCTCAAAGGGCGTGACGAACGGATAGACCACCGCTGTGATCTCAGGTTCGTGCCGCGCCAGATGGCCCAGCACGCCGATGATATTCCGGGTCATAAAGGAGTGGGCCGCGAAGAGCTTTCCGAGGGCGACGTACTGGTCATTCGTCATGTGTTCCTGGGTCATGTGTTCCTGGATCATGATCGTCAAGATAAAGGCACGTGGATTACCGGCTGGGGATTGCTGTGGCGCCGTTCGCCACGATGCCAAGAATGCTGTCTGGCCCCAGAGAGGCGATGGCGCGGGTCATCGAATCCAGAGTAGTGGCGCCCATCCTGGTGACGAGCAGCGTCCCATCGGCCAGCGCCGCGAGCAAGTTTGCGTCGGACGCTGCGAGCAAGGGAGGGCTGTCCAGAATAATCCGTCGAAACGCGTTCCGCAAGCGATCCAGCAGCCCCCGGATCTCCTTCGAGTGCAGCAGCCCCAGTGGATTGGGCACCGCTTCGCCGGCCGGCATCACGAACAGATTGCCGTTTCCGATTCTTCGCAAAGCGTCGTGCAGATCGGCCTTCCCGAGCAGATAGTCGCTGATTCCGGGACTGCGGTCCAGCCGAAACACAGTGTGGAGCGCGGGCTTGCGCAGATCGAAATCGCACAGCAGCGTGGGATTGTCCGCGAGTTGCGCTTCCGCCAAGGCGAGATTCGCGGCGGTGAACGATTTGCCGTCTCCGGCCGAAGGGCTGGCAACCAGCACAGTCTGGATAACGCGCGCGGTTTGCAATTGCTCCAGCCGCGTGCGCAGAGTGCGGAACTCTTCGCCGGGAGTTTCCGGGCGAAATCCCACCTCCGGCAACCGTGCCAGGTCCAGTTCCAGTGGCGCCTGGGCCAGCGCGGCGCCCACTGCGGCATTTCTGCTCATGGTTCGTCTCCTCCCCGGGCTTCGCTCATCTAGACTCTGGTGAGATAGTAGTGCGCGACCGAAGTAAACATCACTGCCCCGCCCGCCAGGCTGACGGCCGACCACACCAGCCAAGCGACGCGCTTGCGCCGCCGGACCGCGGCTCGTGCTTCAAATAGCGGAATATTACCGAGAATGGGAAGCTCGGAGTACGCACTGACGTCCTTCACGTTTCTGAGCGCCCGGTTGCGTATCTCCCGCAAACCCGCCAGGCACAGGCCGGCGAGCAAACCCACACTGGCGCCGACGGAAACCATCAGAAGGCGCTTCGGACGGGCCGCGGTTTGCGGTAGCGACGGCGGGTCAAGCTGCTCCAACCGCTCGCCCTGCTGGCGATTCTGGAGCGCGGTAGACAGGGCCGAGCTATTTACGCGGCCGTCCAGATTTTCGTAATCCTTCTTCGCCAGGTCGCGATCGCGAATCAACTCGTCGTATTCCCGAATCCCCACCGGCGTGCTCTCAATGCGCGATTCGTAGTTGCGAATGGTGCTATCCACTTGCACGCCTTGTTTCCGGTAGTCTTCCATCTCCACGCCTTTGGCCAGGATGAGCCCCTTAGTCCGCTCCGATTCCGCTTCCATGTCGCGCTGTTCCCGCAGAAACTGCGCGCTTAACGGACGCGCCGGCGGATTATCCGGCCTGCCCGGTTGTTGCCGCAAAATCGCCTGGCGCTGGATGCGTGCGGCGGCCAATAAATTGATCAGCCGCTGCACGTCGGGATGATTTTCCTTGTAGCGTTCCCGGGCCTGAGCAAGAGAATCTTCGTATTGCGCGATTTCGTGGTCTTTATCCGCCAGTTCGTCATTGCTTTGTGCGGCGGCCTGCTCGGGCGCGCTGGTGTCCTTCAGCGACGCCAGTTGATCGCGATAAATCCGAAGCTGATTCTCATACAGCAATCGCTCCTGATTCACCCGATTCATAGCCATGTTCAGATTCAGCTTGGCCGCCTGCAACGCCGCCAGCTGCTGGTAATTGTTCTGCTGCTCCTCGGGCAGCCGCCCGATGTTCTGCGCCCGGAACACGCTGAGCCGCTGCTCCAGCTCGTCCAGTTTCTTTTTGGATTCCTCCCAACGGTCCTCCAGAAACTCCGTGGTCGAGACGGTCTGCTGCGAGACTTCGCGGACGTTCTCTTCCAGGAACCGCGCCACCAGGTCGGTAGCCACTTTTTGGGCGGTGAAGCGATCGCTATAGGCGAAGCGAATCTCAAAGGCCGGATACTGCTCGGTTTCCCTTTGCCCGGCGTTCAAACTCTGCCGCACCGGCAGCACCTGGATATCGTTCAGCTTCATATCTTCGATAACGTCGTCCAGCGGCATGCGCGCCAGCTTGCGCTTATACAAGCCGTGGGTGTTGATGATATTGGTGAGCGTGGCGCGATCGAGGATCAGTTGCACCAGCGCGTTCACACGGCCCTGAATATCCTGACTGGTATTGGCCGGGACGAAGCTTTCGGGCACCTGCGGGGGCGCCACGCGAATGGTGGCCACCGAGATGTACGTATCCGGCCAGAGAAACGCGACGACTACCGAAATAACCAGCGCCGCGAATAACGGACCCAGTATCCAGCCTTTGTTCCGGCGCAGAATCTCCGCGTAATCGTCCAGGTCGAGTTGACGCCTTGCGGGCGGCGATTGTTCTTCGATCAGCATTTCAAACTCACGGCACGATAATGTGGTCGCCGTTCTGCACCGCGATATTTTGCTCCAGATGCTTGCCTTTGGTGACCGCTTTATAGTTGAAGTAGCGCACTTCGCCACCGCGCAACACGCGAATCTTCTTGGTATTCGCGAATTCTCGAAAGCCGCCGCCGCGGCTGAGCGCCTCCAGCACCGACGTCGGCGTTACCAATGCGAACGAGCCGGGCTTGTTCATTTCACCGTCGATGTAGAACTTTTTGCTGCGGACTTCGGTCACGAATACGTTCACGTCCGGATTGTTCAGATACTGTGTCAGCAGTTGTTTCAGAGTGGCGGTCAACTGCAGGGGGCTCTGCCCCGCCGCCTTCACCTCTCCGATGAGCGGCATGGTGATCTTGCCATCCGGCCGCACCGCTACTGGGAGCGTGAAATCCGGCTCACGCCAGACGCGGATAAACAGCAGATCTTCCGGACCGATCTGGTACTTGCCCGGATCCACGGGGGCGGCCACCGAGCCGTCGATAGGCTTGACTGCGATCACCTTGACATCCTCCCCGGCCGTTCCCAAGGCCGTTGCCAATAAGCCAATAGCCAATAGCCGCATTGGTCCGCTTGCTCCTTCCTCAAAGGTCTCTTACAGTAAGTAAGGTTCATTCTGATGAGATACTTTCTCGCTAAAACTGACCCGGAAACGTATTCGATCGATCAATTGGAGAAAGAAAAACGAACCGTCTGGGATGGCGTCAACAATCCACAGGCCGTTCGCGCCATCCGCGAGATGCGGCCGGGCGACAAGGTGTTCATCTATCACAGTGGCGGCCTTTCTGCCGTGGTGGGCTTGGCGAAGGTGCTGAAGGAAGGCCGGGACGACCCCAAGAATCCCCGTTCAGCCGTCGCGGACTTTGAGTACCTGGGCCGCATCGACCCGCCGGTGACGCTGGCCGAGATCAAGCAGTCGAAACTATTCGACGATTGGGCGCTGGTCCGTCAGGGCCGCTTGTCCACCATGGCCGCGCCGGAGAGTTTCGTGGAATGGATGCGGAAGAAGAATCCGAAGGCAAAGATTTAGGGCCGCCGATGAACGCGGCCTTATCCGCGTTGATCGGCGTTCATCGGCGGCCAATATCTTTCTTGTAGTGACCGCACCGCGGCGACCACTCCCCCCAGCAGCGCCCCGGCATGCACGGCGGCCTGTTTGAGCGACCGTTCCCGCCGAGGTTCCCGTGCCGCGCCCGCTACATGTTCCGGACGCACGCCCATCCCCACTACGTGCCCCAGCACGCGCTGCAATCCCGGCAGGCGCGCCACAGCTTTCAATTGCCACGGAGCTTGCATCGGTCCTCTGGTTTGAAAGATCCGCCCGAACAACTTATGGGCGTTCACCTGGAGAGCTTGCGTGGCGCGGGTGGGAAACTCGCGCCGCTGTTGCACTCGCGCAAGCTCCATTTCTGTCACCCGGCGAGCTTGCAGTGGACCGGCCAACAGATTCGCCGACGCCACGGCGTCCTGGATCGCCAGATTGATGCCCACGCCGCCCGCCGGCGACATAGCATGCGCGGCATCGCCAATGCACAGCAAGCCCGGAAGATGCCACTTGCGCAGCCGGTTGATCTGTACCGTGAGCAGCTTAATCTGATCCCAACTCTCCAGCTCACCCACGCGATCGCGCAGATACGGCGCAATCCGCGCGATGGTCTGCTGGAACGCGTCCAACCCATCCGGCTTCACTCGATCGAAAGAGCCCTTGGGAATAATCAGCCCGGCCTGAAAATAATCGCCGCGATTGATCAGGATCAGCACTCTTTCGCAGTTGATGTTGCCCAGCACCTGCTCGGGATCGCCCGCCCGGCGCGAAATGTGAAACCAGAGGACATCAATCGGCACGCCGAACTCCTGCACCTGGAGACCGGCCGCTTGCCGTATGGTTGAATGCCGGCCGTCGCATCCCACCACTAAGTCGGCCTGGATGTAGACCGGCCCCTCCGGCGATCGCGCTTCCACGCCGACAATGGCGGCGCCGTCTCGAAGCAGATCGACACCCTCGCACTGCATCCGAAGTTGAAAGCAGGGGAATCTTTTGGCGCGATCGGAAAGAAAATTCAGAAAATCCCATTGCGGCATCAGCGCGACGAATTTGCAACGCGTAGGTAAGTGCGTAAAGTCGGCGGCCTTGAAAGCGAAATCGCCCACCACGGCGCCAGCCGAACTTAGCTCCTGGTGCGGCACTTTAAGAAAATCCTCCAGCAGCCCAAGCTCATGCATTACTTCGAGCGTGGATGGATGCACGGTGTCGCCGCGAAAATCGCGGAAGAAGTCCGCGTGTTTCTCGAGAACCATCACGTCCACGCCCGCTCGCGCCAGCAGGTACCCTAGCATCATGCCGGCCGGTCCGCCGCCCACTACACAGCATGTGGTTCGAATGGATTCCATTTTGGCCCTCCGCCCATGAGACTCAAGCGGCTTGGACGAGGTTACCTACCGAAACCCGCCACACGTGGTACTGTCACGGTGATGCGGCCGGTGCTTTTACGCCAGTGGTTCCTTGGCGCCGCGCCAAATTCTCTTATTTACCTTTTCACGGATTCGTTCGAGAGGATCACGCTGGAACAATATACAACAACGAAAACGCTGAACTGTAACGGTAATCGCGGCTGCCGGTTCCAACTTATATATTGAGCTTCCGGGACATGTTACCTTCAGCTTTTGAATCTAATTCATCTCTTCGATCTTTCGCTTTTAGGCCGCCGCGATGAAACCGCCCTCGAATTTGAGGGCGCCAGTTACACATTCGGCGACATCGACGCGCGTAGCAATCGTCTGGCTCTGGTGCTTGCCGAACGCGGACTGAAGCCGGGCGACCGCCTTTGCGTTTACCTTGCCAACTGCCTGGAGATGATTGACGTGTATCTGGCCTGCGTCAAGCTGGGCGTGATCTTCGTGCCCATCAATATCCTGTATCGCGAGCGCGAACTGGCCCACATCCTTACCGACGCGGAGCCGTTCGCCGTGGTCTCCGCCACCGATTTTCCCAGTCCCGCGCCATTTTGGGACCCGCTGGTTCTCACGCGCGAAGCCGAGGCGTTGCCGAATGAACGGCCGCAAATCGCTCTCGACGGCGATGCCCCCGCCGGCATCATCTATACTTCCGGCACCACCGGCGTGTCCAAAGGCGCCATCCTTACGCACAACAATTTCGCCGCGAACGCGCTGAATCTTTTGACGTGCTGGCAAATCTCGAGCGCCGATCGTTTTCTGCTCACGCTTCCGCTCTTTCACGTACACGGCCTGGGCAACGGCCTGCACTGCTGGCTGATCAGCGGCTGCCGCATGCGTTTGCTGGAACGCTTCGAGCATCAGAAAGCCGCCGCCGAGTTCCTGGATTTCCGGCCGACACTGTTCTTCGGCGTTCCTGCCATGTACGTCCGGCTGCTGGACCTGCCGCCTGAGCAAGCGCGCGAAATCGGCGGCTTCGTGCGGCTTTTTGTCTCCGGTTCCGCGCCGCTGCCCGCGCAAATTTTCGAAGAATTCCGCGAGCGCTTCGACCACTCGCCGCTGGAGCGCTACGGGATGTCCGAAACGCTGATGAACATGAGCAATCCCTACGTCGGCGAGCGGCGTCCGGGCAGCGTCGGTCTTCCATTGCCTGGCGTCTCGGTACGATTGCTCGATCCGGAAGCACGCGCCGTGCCAGATGGCGAGGTCGGCGAAGTGCACCTTAAAGGCCCAAACATTTTCGCGGGTTACTGGCGTCGGGACGAAGCCACACGCGCGGCCTTCGTGGATGGCTACTTTCGCACCGGCGACATCGCCACGCGTTCGCCCGACGGTTACTACACCTTGAGTGGACGCAAGAGCGATCTGATCATCTCCGGCGGCTTCAATATTTATCCCCGTGAGATCGAAGAGTTCCTGCAGGAGCAGGATGGCGTTGCCGAAGCGGCGGTTGCGGCTGCGCCCGATCGCGTGCGCGGCGAAGTTCCCGTAGCCTACGTGGTGACAACGCGCGCCATCGATTCCAGCGATTTCCTGCGCGATCTGGAAGCCATCTGCCGCCAGAAACTTGCGTCGTTCAAAGTGCCGCGCTCTTTCATCGTGGTGGATAGACTGCCGCGCAATGCGCTCGGCAAAGTTCAAAAGCACCTGTTGTCCAAAGCAGAGCTTATAAACTAGATCCATGTCTGTGCTCGCCGACGTGCGCTTAAGCTTTCGGACCCTGAGGAAGAATCGCGGCTTCACGGCGGTGGCCGTGGCCACGCTGGCTATCGGCATCGGGATCAATGCCGCAGTCTTCACCGTAACGAAAGCGGCGCTGTTCGCCGGATTCCCGATGGTTCAGGCGAACGATCGCATCGTGTATCTCAGCGGCGGCGGCTGCTGCGTCTCCTATCCCGATTTTCTGGACTGGCGGGCCGAGGCGAAATCGTTCACCGGCATGGCGATTGTCCACGGCGTGGGA
Organism: Bryobacterales bacterium; assembly: GCA_963784025.1. Taxonomy (GTDB): domain Bacteria; phylum Acidobacteriota; class Terriglobia; order Bryobacterales; family Bryobacteraceae; genus Palsa-89. Next base: position 412,920 of record CAWAPW010000023.1, on the reverse strand, counting down.
AGAATCCTGAGCGACCCCAACGGCTTTCCAGAGAGTTACGATACTACCGAAGTGAGCGCCGATACTTTCCAGCTAGTTGGGCAAAAGCCCTTCATGGGCCGCGATTTTACGGCGTCCGATGAAACGCCCGGTGCGCCTCCCGTCGCCATTTTGAACTACGGATTTTGGGAACGCCGCTTCGGAAAGGATCCCGCGATCATCGGCCGCGTGGTGCGGATGAACGGCGCTCCAACGACCGTGATCGGCGTCATGCCGCGTGGCTTTTCCTTCCCGCAAAAGCAGGATCTGTGGGTGCCTTTGGTGCCGACTCCTGAAGTGCTCAGGCGCGATAATCGCGAAACCTGGTTCGTGTTTGGCCGCATGGCGGACGGCGTAACAATCCAGAGCGCCCGCGCGGAAATGGAAGCCATTGGACGCCGGCTGGGCCAGGCTTACCCGCTTACCAATCAGGGACGCAATCTGCTGCCCCACGTGGACAATTTCCGCGCGTTCTTTATCGAGTCCGACGAGACGCCCATCTATTGGACGATGTGGGGAGCGGTGGGCTTTGTGCTCTTGATCGCGTGCGCTAATCTTGCGAATCTGATGCTGGCGCGCGCGATGGGCCGGTCGCGCGAGATTTCCGTGCGCATCGCACTGGGCGCAGGGCGCTGGCGGATCATCCGGCAATCGCTGATCGAAAGCGCGATGCTCTCAGCCGCGGGCGGCGTGCTGGGCTGGTGGATTGCGAAATGGGGCGTTCACGCTTACTCGCTGGCGGACCGCGGCCCCGGACGCTCATCCTGGAGAATTCTCGATTACGCCATGGACTATCGCGTTCTGGCGTATCTCATCGCGATTTCCGTGGGGACGGCGTTCCTGTTCGGGCTGGCGCCCGCGCTACGGCTCTCGAAGCTGGACATCAACGCGACGCTGAAGGATGGTGGGCGCGGCGCAACTGGAGGCGCGCGCGGAAAGCGTTTGTCCGCGCTTTTGGTAGTGGGAGAAGTGGCGCTGGCCGTTGTGCTGCTGGCCGGAGCCGGGCTGATGCTGCGCAGTTTTCTCAACATCTACCACGCGGATCTGGGCGTGAAGCCAGCCAACGTTCTCATCACCGCGTTGAGCCTGCCTGAGGCCAGGTACCCTGATAGCCAGGCACGCAGCGCCTTTTACGATCGCGTCAAGACGAGCCTGGAAGCAGTGCCAGGCGTGGAATCCGTCGCCATGGCCCGCGCCCTTCCCACCACCGGTTCAGCCCACTTCCCATATGAGATCGCGGGCGCGCCGGAAGTCGACCAGCAGCGCCGCCCAACGCTCGCGGAGTTGACCATCGGACCGGACTACTTTCGCACGCTGGGAGCCCAAGTGCTGGCCGGTCGCGAGTTCAGCGATGCCGATGGGCCTTCCACGCTTTCGGTGGCGATCGTAAACCAGCAGTTCGCGAGCGTGCATTGGCCGCGAGAAGATCCCCTCGGAAGAACTCTTAGATTATTCGACGGAAAAAACGCCAACTCGATAACCGTTGTCGGCGTCGCGTCGAATATCATACAGCATGCGCGCACCGGCGATGAGTTCGATCCCATGATTTATTTGCCCTACCGGCAACGGCCGGAGCCGGCCATGGAAGTGATTGTGCGAACGCACGTCGCGCCGGGAAGTGTGGCGAATGCTCTTCGGCGCGAGATCCACACGCTGGATTCCGATCTGCCCCTATTTGGCCCCTTCACGCTGGATGAACGGCTGGAGGCGAATTATTGGACCGCCGGACTGAACGGCGTTCTTTTCCTGATTTTTGCCGCGCTGGCGCTGCTGCTGGCTTCCATCGGCCTGTACGCCGTGATCGCGCATTCGGTGAGCCAGCGCACCCAGGAGATAGGAATCCGCATGGCGGTGGGCGCAACGGCGCGCGATATTCTCCAACTCATGTACCTGCAGGGAATGCTTCCCTTGGGGATTGGCCTGGCCATCGGACTGGCCGCGTCGCTCGCGCTCAACCCCGTCCTGAAATCGGCGCTGGTCCACGTTTCCCCGTCGGACCCGTTCACACTGACCGTTGCATCCGCCGCGTTGATCCTGGCCGCCACGCTCGGTTGTTTGATTCCGGCGCGCCGCGCCATGCGCGTTGATCCCCTGGTCGCCCTCAGACATGAATAGCGGCGCATGAACAGCGCGGCGCCCCGCAGCAGCACCTGGACTCCGCTGCTCTACACCTGGTTCCGATGGCTATGGATCGCCTCCGTGGTCTCGAACATCGGTACCTGGATGCAGAACGTGGGCGCGGCCTGGTTGATGACCGAACTGGCGCCGTCCGCCCTGCTGGTGGCGCTGGTCCAAACCGCCACCAATCTTCCCGTATTTCTTCTCGCGATTCCGGCCGGCGCCGCGGGCGACCTTTTCGACCGCCGCAAGCTGCTCTTGCTAACGCAGGGCTTGATGCTGGCCGCCGCTGCCGTGCTGGGAGTGCTGACGCTCACAGGTTCCACCGGGCCCTGGATGCTGCTGTGGCTGACCTTCGCGCTGGGGTTGGGCGCCACCATGAACGGCCCCACCTGGCAGGCCATCATGCCCGATCTGGTGCCGAAGCCGGAGCTTCCCTCCGCCATCGCTCTCAACTCGGTGGGCTTCAACCTGGCGCGCGCGGTGGGTCCGGCGCTGGGAGGCGCGGTGGTTGCGGCCATTGGCGCGGGCGCGGCGTTCATCCTGAACGCGGTTTCCTTCGTCGGCGTAATGATCGTGCTTTATTTATGGCGTCGCGAACCCGAGCACCACCCGCAGCCGCTTTCTACCGAAACCGTCGGCGCGGCCATGTGGGCGGGAATGCGCTACGTGCGGTTTGCACCGCCCATTCACTCCGTACTGCTGCGGTCGGGCAGCTTCATCATTTCGGCCAGCGCTCTATGGTCGCTGCTGCCGCTGGTGGCGAAGGTGGAACTGCATCGGGATAGCACCGGATATGGCGTGCTGCTGGGCTGCCTGGGCGTGGGCTCCATCCTGGCGGCGCTGATGCTGCATCGATTGCGCCAGACGTTTTCGCAAGAGGCGCTGGTGACATCGTCGGTGGCGTTGTTTGGAGCGGCAAATATTTTAACGGCCTATTTGAGCAGCTATGCAGCCGTGGCTCTGGCGCTGGTGGTTACCGGCGTGGCCTGGATGACCGCCAATTCCACACTCACTACCGCCACCCAAGCGTCCGTTCCGTCCTGGGTGCGCGCACGCGCGCTGGCCGTTTATCTATTAGTGTTCCAGGGCGCGATGGCGGTGGGCAGCGTGATCTGGGGAGCGGTTGCAACGCGGATCGGGCTGCGCACCACGCTTTTGTACGCGGGCATTGCCCTGCTGGTGGCGGCCGCGGCGACGTACCGGCTAAAGTTGGCTGGGCTGCGCGAGCTGGACACGCGGCCCTCCGGACATTGGCCCGAACCCATCATGGTGATCGAGCGGCACGAGGAACACGGTCCCGTGCTGGTGACAGTGGAATACTCCATCGATCCCGCCAACGCGGTTGAGTTCGCGCGCGCCATGCAACCCATGCGCATGATCCGCCGCCGCGATGGAGCCATTCGTTGGGGGCTTTTTGAAGACGCCGCGATGCCTGGACGCTACATTGAGACTTTCGTGGTTGAGAGCTGGGCCGAGCATCTGCGCCAGCATGAGCGCGTCACTGTTTCCGATTGCGAAATCGAGGCGCGGGCCTTCGCCTTTCACCTGGGCGATGGGCCACCCAAGGTCACTCACTGGATTGCCAGTCAGTGACCCGGATTGGGGCGGCCGTTACTCCAGGTTCGCGGGAACCAGATCCTCGTTTTCATTCAGCTTGCGCCACTCTTTCGCCGTGACGAAGCCCATCTTCTGGCGTTTAGAATCCGATTGCAGCACCCAGGCGATCTCTTTCATGGCCCACAGCGAAGGCTGTGTGCGATCGATGTAGCGATTGCACTCCGTCACTCGCATTTCAATGGGTTTTTCCATCAGCGAGCAGTGAACGTACTCTTCGCTCTCGGCCGGACCGCGCATCACCACGCCATTGGAGCAGGAATCGCACAGACGGGGCGCGTCGACGGATCGGGTGCCTTGAAAGACTTTGATCTTGGTCATAAATTCCTCCTTTCGCACGGACTTGTGCGGCTCAGCAGAAAGTTTGTTGACGCGGGAGAACTAGTAAACCAGGCTAGAGATCAGGAAGGTTGCGAGGCAGCCCGCGGAAACTGCGAATCGATGGTCAGAATGCAATGGGCGCCTCCTTGAAATGGTTTTAGGGACTCGATTAAATTAACATGCGCGGCGCGATTCCCCAAGCATCTTTTGATTAATCTTATTAACCACCGAGGGCGAGTGGCACCGGCTGCCTGACGTTCGCGCCTACGGGTGAACGTTTAACGTGATGTTCGATTGTGCGCTAACCCCACCGATGGTGACGGTCACCGGAACGGCCTGCCCGGTGGCGCTGCCGAGCGGCACCACAACGTTGATTTGCAAGACGCCGAGGATGGAACCGGGGATCGGGCCGGCGTAGGAGATGCCGGGGCTGGCATCCACTCCGCCGATATGCACGGTAGGCAGAGGCGACAACTGGGGCAGCGGCGTAAAGCCCACTGGGATAATAAAGCCGGTGTTGGTGATTCCAGAAAGCGGGGCCGGGTTGTAGTTGCCCTCACCGGTAAGAAAAAGGCTGACGGTGTCGCCGATGTTGGCCGGATTGGTGGTGCTGTTGAGAGTGACCAGTCCTGAGGTAGCGCCGGTGTTAACGGCCGCGGCCTCGCCCAAGCCCGAACCATCCGCGCTGAAGATTCCCGGAGCTTCCGCCGCGATGGTCACGGTGGTGCTGGCGGGTATATTGGCGCCATAGGTAACTGCCACGGGTTGCCCCGCGCCGAGCCCGACTTCGTAGGGAACCTGCACCGTGATCTGGTTCAAACTGACATAGAGGATTGGCGCGGGCACGCCACTGAATGTCACTCCAACGCCACCCAAGCTAGTGGTGGCGTATCCTCCGGCCACGACCATGATGGCGGGAATTGCCGGGCCGATATTGGAACCGAACATGGTGACCAGTTCTCCGGGACTAACCGTGGCGCTGGCATAGCTGGCCGCATTGAAGACGCCAAAAATAGTGGGGACATTGGCCACGGTGATGGGGTCGGGCGCCGAAGCGCCGCCGGGCGAGGGATTTTGGACCGTTATGCCGAGAACTCCGCCTTGTGTCAGCAGCGAAGCCGGCACCACCGCCAGCAGGGCCGACGGGCTCAATACCGTAGTAACCAGGGGCGCGGGCACTCCCTGCACCGTCACCAGCGTGGCCGCATAAAAGCTTGTCCCGCGAATCGTGATGGTCTGGGGCCCGGCGCCCTCTGGAAGTATGGGCGGCCAGACGCTGATGATGCTGGGCGTGGTGCTTTGTACCAACACGCTGACCAGAATGTTTTGCGATTTGGCGGTGACGCTGGCGCCGGAAGCCACTACCGTAATATTGGCGGTATACGGAGCTAACTGCGGCGCCAGGTTGGCAGCATTCACATTCACCGTCAGCGTAGCCAGGTCACCTGGTAAAACAATGCCCACCGCCGGAGAGACGGACAGCCAGGTTGCTCCCGCGGTAGCCGTGTAGGAGATGGGCGAGTCGTTGGTGGATATCGTCACGGTCTGCGCGGTCGATGGGCTGGGCGGCGCAGTGAAGATCAGGCTGCTAGGGCTCAACGTCAGCGTGGAAGGCGGCGAAGTAATTTCCAGATTCACCGTGACCACCGCGGGCGATGGTACACCGGAAACCGTAATCGTGACCGCGGACGTGTACGTGCCCACCGCTAGACTGGTGGGATTTACTTCCACGCTGATGGACGCCGGTAGCGTGCCGCTGTCCATATTGACGGTGAGCCAGTAATCGGGGGCGGGGGTAGAAGTGGTGAAGGTGGGCTTGCCGGTACTCGGTTTCACCGCCACGGACTGCGCCTTGGGCAGAGTTGTAGAACCCGATTGATAGGTGAACGTCAACGTACCAGGAGTGGTAGTTACCGTTTGTGCTTGCAGTGCACAAGCCCAAACGGAAGTAATAATGCCAGATGCGAGGAATATCTTGCCCACGCCTCGCTTATCGGCGCGGTCAGGTTAAATCTGAGGGACGCCGGGGCACGACAATCTTTCGAACCATCGTCAATACTGTTTCTTCCCGTTGATTTAAGCCGCGATGCTCCAGCTGCACCACGCCTCGCCCGTCCGCCAGGTCGTTCTTCCCGACGATGGTGGATTCGGCGTAAATGGTGTCGCCGTGAAAGACCGGAAGAAGATGCCGGATACCTGAGTATTCCAGCGTCTGGATGGCGCGTCCGCCCACGTCCGCCTGGCTCATCCCGATCACCAGGCTGATCACGATGGGCCCTTCCACCAGCCTTTGTCCATGCTGCGTTCCCGCCCCGAAGTGCCCGTCGATATGCACCGGGTGCTGGTTCATGCTCAGCAGGCTGAAGAGCGTGTCGTCGTACTCGGCGATGGTGCGGCCGGGCCAATGACGGAATGTCTGGCCCGGTTGCAGATCTTCTAAATAGCGCCCGTACCCGGAATCTGGCAAGTGACGAAGATACCACGAGCGCTATCGCCGAAGCTTTACCGCCAGTAGCCGTGATGGTAGTGATACGCGCCGTGGCCGTAAGGATGATAATACGGCTCTACCCAAACATGATGGCCGTGCGGCGGCACTGCCCAGCGCCCATCTCGCCACGCCCAGGTTCCGCCGGCCCAATCCCAATACCCGTTGGTCCAGACATAGCCCGGCCCGGGCGCTACGCCCACCGGACCCACAACCCGAGGCGCCGGTGGCGGACCACCCACCGCAATGCCCACGTCTACGCCTACGCGCGCAAACGCAGTTGAACTGATGAACATGGTTCCAAGCGCCAGCGCGCCGGTGGCAATTATTCTTTTGAATTTCATAAGCCCTTCCTCGTGAACCGAAGAAGGCACGCTGCGTTCCAAACGTAAACGCCTGAAACATATGCTTAACGCCGCACTTGAGGTTGGAAAATTTTTCGTAGCCTAGGGATGTTCTCCCCGCCGGGGCGGCCCTTCGGCCTCCAGCTTCTTCCACTGCTCCAGCGTCAACACGCCGCGGAAGCCCAGCAGCATTCGGGCGTTGGCTTTCTCCAGCTCAGCGCGGGCCTGCGCGATGCGATCGATTTGCGCCAGCACTTGCGTTTCGTCCGGCCGGTCCGCCGCCAGCAGCGGCTCCAGGATGGCTTCCTCCTTCTGAACTCCGGCGCTCAGGTCGATCAGCTTCAGGCGGCTTTGTTGAAACAACCCGTCGATGCGCTTTTGCTGATCGGCGGTGAGCCCCAGTTTCTGGATCAACGCCGGATCGGTCCACCATCTTCCCGGCGGACCGCCATGGAAAGCCCGCTCCATGGGCGGACGATTGGGGCGCATCGGCGGAGGCGGACCTTCCTGCGCCGCAAGAATGCCGGCGGCGAAGATGGCGATGAAGAAAGCGAGCCAGGCGCGGGTCAGGATCATTTCTGCACCACCAGTTTCATCAGCGGCTCCATGGACGCGGGCACGGTGCGCGACACCTGGCTGTCCACCTGATTCAGCAACAGCGCGTCGCTCGCGGCCGCTTGGTCGCCCCCGCGCCTCGGAATTACAACGCTAGCGATAATACACACGGCGGCCATCAACAAGGCCCATACCAGCTGGTGCGAAGCAGCCCAGGACCGCGGCTCCCCGGCGCCGGCGGGAATGGCCCGCACCGCATGCGCTTGTTCCTCGCTCCAGGCGCGAACCGCCCCACGGAAGCCGCCCAAAGCTTGGCCGAAATTGGCTACCTGGGCGCGGCACGCCGGGCAATCCTCGACATGCCGCGCCACCAGTTGGGCCACCTGTGGGCTGGGCTGGCCGGTCATAATTTCCGCCAGCTGCTGCGACGAGAGATGCACCACATCGTTTCTCATATCGATGCTCCCAGACGTTCTCGAACCGCCCGCAAGGCGCGGAAGAGATGAGTTTTCACGGTGCCCTCCTTCATTCCGGTAGCGACGGCGATTTCCAGCAAGTCCATGTCTTCCACGAAGCGTAGCAGAAACACTGTGCGCTGCTTCGCGGGCAGCCGTTCGGCCGCGGTCCAAATGGCCGCCACCTGTTCGTTTAATAGCGCCTGCGCTTCCGGGGATCGCGCGCCATCGGCGATGGCAAATCCGGCGGCATCCACGGGCTTGGAGGTGAGGCGGGCGCGTCTCCAAAACTGAAAGCGCCGGTTGCGAATGCGATCCCGGATGAGATTCACCGCAATCTGCATCAGCCAGGTGTGCAGGCTGCAATCCCGCCGGAAGCGCTGGCGCGCTTGATAGGCGCGCAGAAAACAATCCTGAGTGACGGTTTCGGCCGCGTCCAGGTCGCACAGGGAAGCCAGCGCGAAGCGGAACACTTTGGGCCGGTACAACCGCACCAGCGCTTCAAACTCTCCGGTCAGATCGGCAACATCCGGACGGATCGCTGGCTCCAATTCGGACGTTGCCGACAATTGCATGGCGCCCTGTTAGTGGGATCCCGCCAGCCCGCGAGGCCCCGGTCCGCCCGGACCACCGGGACCGCCGAAACCGCCCGGCCCGCCCATCGGCCCCAGGGTATTGTACTTGCTCTGCTGATCGGACGTCAGGATGGCATAGAACGCGCCGGCCGCGGTGGATTGGGCCAGCACCTCCTGGCCCGTCAAGGCGCCAATCTGTGCAGCTTCGGTGCCGATGGTGGTGGTGTCGTCGCTCTTGATGGCGGTTTGAAGCGCGCTACGCGCGGTCTGCATACTGGTTCGCAGCGTGGCCAGCGCGGTCTGCTCGGTGGTGAAAATGGTGGTGGCGGACGCTTGCTGGGTAGTGTTCAAATCCAGCAGCGTGGTGAGCCTGGCCACCTGGTTGGCGGCAATCTGGGCCGGAGCGGGCGGCGTGGGCGCGCTGCCGGTGCTTTGTGCGTGAGCCAGCAGGGACGTAAGTGCCAGGAGTGCGGTTGCGGCGAGTATTTGTTTTTTCATGCGCGTGTAGACGAATTTTCCCGACCTTGGGTTTACAAGCTCCTCGGGTTTACAAGCTCCTAATCGTATAGACTGGCCTTTTATGGCAAACGTGGAACTCTTTCAAGGCGACATCGCGCTCATCAGCGGCGCGAACAAGGGAATCGGGTTTGAGATCGCGCGCGGTCTGGGCGCGAAAAAGATCAAAGTGCTGGTGGGCGCGCGGGATAAAGCCCGCGGCCAGGCGGCCGTGGAAAAGCTGAAGGCCGAAGACGCCGATGCGCGTTTCGTCCAACTGGACGTCACCGATCCAGGGACGATTCAGCGCGCCGCGGAGTGGATAGAAAAAGAATTCGGCCGGCTGGACATTCTGGTGAACAACGCGGGCATCGGCGATATGGGAGCCAAACCCAGCGGCGCCGATCTGGCCCGGGTACGCCAGGTTTACGAGACCAATCTCTTCGGCCCCATGGCAATGACGCAGGCCATGCTGCCGCTGCTGCGCAAATCGCGCCACGGCCGCATCGTGAACGTATCGAGCGGCCTGGGGTCCCTGACGCTTGCCAACCAGCCCGATTCACCCATCGCACAAATGGCGATTCTGGGCTACAACACCTCCAAGACGGCCCTGAACAGCATGACCGTGCAGTTCGCGAACGAACTGAGGGACACGCCCATCAAGGTGAACGCCATCTGTCCCGGCTACTGCGCTACTGACCTGAACGGCAACAGCGGGCCACGCAGCGCGGCGCAGGGAGCCGTCGCGGCCATCGAATACGCCACCATCGGCGCCGACGGGCCCACCGGCGGATATTTCAACGACGAAGGCCGCATGCCGTGGTAGAGAACAAAACCGGCTCCCTTACGGTCGCGGCTCTGTAACGTAGGGAACCTACCGAGCCGCGCGCGTGAGCAAGCGGTCCCTTAGTGTCCCCAGAGCTGCTTCGTCGCCAGCGCCGCGCCTTCCGACAGGGCCTTCAGTTTGGCCCACGCAATCTGCGGATGGACGCGCAGGCCCAGCCCGCAATCGGTACCCGCGATGACGTTTTCGCGGCCAACCAGACTAGCGTAGAGTGCGATGCGATCGGCCACCAGCTCGGGATGCTCCACCACGTTGCTCGCGTGGCTCACCACGCCCGGGATCAGGATCTTGCCGTCGGGCAGCTTCACATCTTTCCAGACCTTCCATTCGTGCTCATGCCGCGGATTGGCCGCTTCCACCGAGTACGCGCCGGCCTTCACCTTGAGCATCAGGTCCACCAGATGCTTCAGCGGCAGGTCGTGCGTGTGCGGACCGTGCCAGCTTCCCCAACAGATGTGATAGCGCACACGGCCTTCGGGAAGCCCCTCAAGCGCGTGATTCAGCGCGTCGATCCGCACCTCGGCGAACTTGCGGTATTCGGCGATGCTGGGCGTGGGCACGATCATGTCGTAGGTGTCGGGCAGCGCCGGATCGTCCAGTTGCAAAATGAATCCCGCGTCCACGATGGCCTTGTATTCGTGCTTCATCGCATCGGCCAGGGCGAATATATATTGCTCGTCGTTCGGATAATATTCGTTGTGAAAGAAGTGCTCCAGCCAGCCCGGCGCCAGCACGCACAGGAACGTCTCTTCGGCTCGGGCTCCGGCCTCCGCCAGCGACCGTTTGAATAACGCAATATCGTTGGCCACTTCCTGCTGTCCGATATACGCGATGGGGCCGTTGCAGATGGTGCGCTCCGGCGGCAGGAACTGTTCGAAGTTCAGGTCCTTATAAAACTCGGCGAACTCCACGCGCTCGCCCGTATTGCCGCCCATCCAGGCGATTTCGCCTGGATTCACCTTGCGTGTCCCCAGGCCCGAGAGCCGCCGGCCATAGTAAGGGAACCCGAAACCGATCTTGCCCAATTCGCCGTCGCTGACGATGTCGATACCCGCGTCGGCCTGTTTCCGGATGGTCTCCGTGATCCCGGATTGCACGCGAGCCATGACAGTGGCCAGATCGGGGCCGCGGCCGGACAGGAAGCTGAAAGTCATCTCCCGCAAATCGCGCGGGCCGTCCAGGCGTCCGGCGTGCGTGGTGAGAATTCGATCGGTGCTGTGTTTCATCAGTTGTATAATAAGCCGAGTTTCCGTGCTGTGGCGCTGGCAACTGTTTAGTTTTGTCATGTGCCGTTTTGGGCTGCGTCGACTGCCTGCGCGTATTGCGTTCGCGAAGTAGAGCTTTCTCTGGTTGGCATCGGCAGCCTTGGCCCTCGCATTCCAGGTGACGCAAGGAGGTCGCGCTGATGGCGGAGAACGGATTACGGGGCCCTTTCGCCCTTACTGATCGGGTGATCGATCAGGAAGTAAGCCAGAGCGGCCCGGGCGCTTATATTCTGGAAGAGTCCGCCGACCTGGTCAATTTCCACGCGGTTTATGTTGGCAGGTCGGACACGGACGTGAACAATCAGCTGCACGTTCATGTGGGTTCCTACAAACGTTTCCTGTTCGAGTATTGCTCTTCGGCTCAGGCTGCCTTTGAGAAGGAATGCGGCCTGTATCACGACTTTGAACCACGGGATAACCCGGTACATCCCCGGCGTCGAGCTGAGACAAATTGGAAATGTCCTCGCTGCCGTTTATTCACTTGATTCAATATCGACGATCGCGAGAATATCGCGGATTGCGCAAACATAGCCGTAGTGCCAATAGGCTTGCTCGATAGTGCCCTCTTCCAGGTGCTTTTGGGAGGCCTCAACGGAAGGCGCATTTGCTGTGAGCCAGCGCGCAAGCGCGTCCGCCTTGTCGGAAATTGCCTGAATTCGCGAACTTTCAATGCTGTAATACCTGGTCATTTTATTTCCTATGATCTGGCATGTTGATAGCCACGGCCGGAGACTGAGCCTATGAGAGTTAGATTGCGACCGCACCGCCCGGTTGAGTCAGTTCCCTCATGCCAGTTGCGACGTATCCCTCATAGAGTGTGCCGGGATGTTGGACGCCGATCAAGCTAAACTGGGATTTTCGGGGAGAATCGAAGACCACAATGCAATATACGTTACTAGGTAAGACGGGAATCACTGTGTCCCGCATCTGTTTGGGATGCATGAGCTACGGCGGCGGCGAACTGCCGGATTGGGCGCTGGGCACCAAGGGATGGCACGTGAACCGGGAAGATGCGCGCGAGCATTTCAAGATCGCGATTGATTCCGGGATCAATTTCTTCGACACCGCCGATGTCTATTCAGCGGGCTTGAGCGAGGAGATCACGGGCCAGTATCTCAGGGAGATGGCTTCGCGCGATGAGATCATCGTTGCGACAAAGGTTTGCGGGCAGATGGGCAAGAGCCCGAACAAGAAGGGGCTGAGCCGCAAACATATTATTGAAGGCTGCGATAATTCGCTGCGGCGTCTGGGTATGGAGTTTATCGATCTGTATCAGATCCATCGCTGGGATTTCAACTCGCCGATTGACGAGACATTGGACGCTTTGGATTCGCTGGTGCGCGCGGGCAAAGTGCGTTATCTGGGCGCCAGCAGCATGGCGGCGTGGCAGTTTTCCAAGGCGCTGTACCTGGCGAAGGAGCACGGCTGGCATCGCTTCATCGCCATGCAGAATCATTACAACCTGGTGTATCGCGAAGAAGAGCGCGAGATGATTCCGCTGTGCCTGGATCAAGGCGTGGGCGTGATTCCGTGGAGCCCGCTGGCGCGTGGATTCTTAACGGGCACGCGGCATCGCGAGGGCGGTTCCACCACGCGCTCGCAAGTGGACACCATGGCCAAGGACATGTACTACAGCGAAGACGATTTTCAAGTGGCGGACGCCGTGGCAGCGGTAGCCAAGCAGCGCGGAGTTTCCGCGGCTCAGGTGGCGTGCGCGTGGGTGCTGCAGGCGCCGGGCGTGACGGCGCCCATCATTGGAGCGACGAAGGCGCAACATCTGAAGGACCTGATCGCATCCGTGGATTTGAAATTGGGCGCCGACGAAGTGGCGGCGCTGGAGAAGCCTTACAAGCCGCACAAAGTGCTGGGACACCAGCAGCCGGCCGCGAAATCGATGCACGCGTAATAGCGCGCCGAAAAACCTAGTTGGCCGCCGATGAACGCGGATTAACGCAGATAAGACCAAGCTCAGTTCGTTGTTTGTTATCGGCGTTGATCGGCGTTTATCGGCGGCCAGCTATGTTTCCGGCCCTTTCAGCGTGCTGATCTACGCCGGCGTGCCGACTTTCGATTCCAGCATCTGCTCCAAGCGATCCAAGGTACGCATCGCGGAAATGGTTTGCTGGACGCTGGCGTTCGGTTCGCGATTTTCTTCAATGGCGGAGAAGAATTCGCGATCCTGCAGCTCGATGCCGTTCATGGAAACGGCCACGTTGCTAAGATCGATCTTCTTCTGCTCGCCGTCCATCAGGTCGTCGTAGTATGCGACGTACGTGCCGCTGTCGCCAATGTAGCGGAAGAACGTTCCTTGCGGCCCCTTGTTGTTGAACGAGAGCGAGAGAGTGCAAATGGCGCCCGAAGGCACCTTTAATCCGATGCTCATGTCCATCGCAATCTTCAATTCCGGATGGTGCGGGCCTTCCAGAGCAAAACATTCGGAAATGTTTTCGCCGGTCTGGTAAGCGAACAGGTCGACAGTGTGGCAGGCGTGGTGCCAGAGCAGATGGTCCGTCCAGCTGCGCGGCTTGCCGGCCGCGTTCATATTGGTGCGGCGGAAGAAGTAGGTCTGCACATTCATCTGCTGCACCTTGAATTCGCCGGATTTTACGCGCTTCTGAATCCACTGATGGCTGGGATTGAAGCGGCGTGTATGGCCGGCCATGGCGATCAAGCCGGTTTCCTTCTGCGCTTTCAGGATGCGCTCGGAATCGGCGAGGGAATCGGCCATGGGGATCTCCACCTGCACATGTTTGCCGGCCTTCAGGCACTGGACGGCCTGATCCGCGTGCATTTGCGTGGGCGTGGCCAGGATCACGGCTTCCAGGCCAGGCTGCTTCAGGCTGTCACCCAGGTCGCCGGTCCAATGCGGAATGCCGAACTTCTTGGCCACCTCTTCGGTGGCGGCTTGATTGCCGCCGGAGAGCGTTATGACTTCAATTCCGGGAATATTCTGGATCGCTTCGATATGCTTTACGCCGAAAGCGCCTTGCCCGGCCACACCAACCTTCATGTTTACTGCCTCCTTATGAACTTTCATTGAACCACACTTATTTTGGTAACCTGCATCCATGCAGATTGCCAGGACACTGGGGATGCTTTTGGCTTGCGCGGGCGCGGTTTTCGCGCAGAGCAGCAGCTACGTTTTGAAGGCGGCGCGGCTGTTCGATTCGACGAGCGGCCAATTAGTGACACCCGGAGTGGTGGTGGTTTCGGGCGATATGATTCAGTCCGTGGGAGGCCAGAACATACCGGCCGGCGCCACCGTCATCGATTTGGGCGACGCCACGCTGCTGCCCGGCTTCATTGACGCGCACACGCACCTGACCAGCGATTTCGACCCGGACTACAACGGGAGCTGGCTGATCGGCATGCAGCGGCCTGTTTCCGAGCAATCCATTCGATCCACTGCGAACGCGCGCAAAACGGTGATGGCGGGATTCACGACGGTGCGCGATGTCGGATCGTCCGACTTCATGGACGTTGGGCTGCGCAATGCCATCAACGCGGGCATCGTTCCGGGGCCGCGAATGCTGGTGGCGGTTCACGCGCTGGGATCCACCGGCGGGCACTGCGACGACAGCGCGGGGATGCGCTACGGCCTGTTCGGACACGAAACGGGACCTGAAGAGGGCGTCATCAATTCTCCCGACCAGGCACGCTACGCGGTGCGCTTCAATATCAAGTACGGCGCGGACGTGATCAAGACCTGCGCCAGCGGCGGCGTGCTTTCGCCCACCGACGACGTGGATGTTCCGCAGCTCTCCCAAGCCGAACTGAATGCGCTGGTGGATGAGGCGCATACGTTGCACCGCAAGACTGCCGCGCACTCGCACGGTGCCGAATCGAGCAGGCGCGCGATTCTCGCGGGAATCGATTCCATCGAGCACGGAACGTTCCTGGATGACGAGGACATGAAAATGATGCATGATCGTGGAACGTTCCTGGTCCCGACGCTGACCACGCGCGTGGGTCTGGCCGAATCGAAGTTCCCGCCGCTGGTGCAGGCCAAAGCCACGCGCGCCGTGAAGCAGCAGGATGTTATGGTCAGACGCGCGCTGGCGCTGGGCGTAAAGATTGCTCTCGGTACGGACGCCGGCGTTTATCCGCATGGCGACAACGCACTGGAATTCGCGTTCATGGTGGCCGATGGGATGACGCCCGCGCAATCGTTGATGGCGGGAACCACGTCCGCAGCCGAGCTGCTCGGCTTGCAAGGTAAGGTTGGCGCGCTGAAGGCGGGCATGCTGGCCGATGTTGTCGCGGTGCCGGGAAATCCGATCGAGAACATCAAGGCGACGCAGAGCGTGATCTTCGTGATGAAGGACGGAGCCGTTCTACGGAACGACCGCGCGGTTTCGCGTTGAACCCCCGCGTGCCGATCCCGGTTGGCATAGCGATTGTTGCAGCCTGCGTAATCGGGCTGGCTTACTATTTGGCCAACCGCGCCGTTTTCTATCCTTCCAAATATCCGCAAGGCGTTTGGGATGCGCAGAAAGTGGTGGGAGCGACAGACGCGTGGATGGAGACCTCCGACGGGGCAAAACTTCATGGCTGGTGGGTGGAACGCCGGCAGGACGGTATCTCGACACCGGACGTCGTGCCCCGGAAAACACCGGGTGGGACGCGACCGGACGGGGGGCGCGAGGGCTCGCCGCTGGTGACCCTGTTCCTGCACGGCAACGCCGGAAACATCACGCATCGCGCGCCGCGCATCCAGGAAATCACCGCTGCCGGATCTTCGGTGTTGATGCTGGATTATCGCGGCTACGGCAAGAGTAGCGGACGGCCGAGCGAGCAGGGGCTGTATCGCGACAGCGAAGCCGGCTTTATCTATTTGCTGAGCAAAGGCTATCGGGCGCAGCAGATTATTTTGCATGGCGAGTCATTGGGAACCGCGGTGGCCATCGATCTGGCATCGCGGCGTCCTTGCGCGGCGCTGATCCTGGAAGCTCCGTTCACTTCGGCAAGCGATGTTGCGGGCACGGTGGTTCCAATCATCGGACCGCTGCTGGTGCGAAGCTTCAACTCGCTTCCCAAGATCCGCTGGATTCGCGTCCCGATGTTTTTCATGCAAGGCGATCGCGATGAGGTGATCCCGCTGCGGCTGGGACAGGAACTTTTTGCGGCGGCGCAGGAGCCGAAGACTTTTTGGATCATTCCAGGAGCCGGCCACAACGACATTCTGGAAACCGCCGGAGCCGAGTACCGGCATCGATTAAGCGCGTTCTACAAAGGTTTACTCAACTCACATTCATAAGCTTGCCGCGGCGAACCACCCATTCGGCCGTACTGAACACCCGCGGACCCACTTCGATCAGCCGCGGGAGCAGGTCGAACACGGTTCCCGGAGTCCATTTGGACTTGGCCCGCGTAAGGAAACCTCGCACGTTCAGCTCTTCCGCGATTTCGCGCAGCGGTTTGTCCTGGATGATCATCTCCAGCATGGCGAGCAACGCTTCCCGCTCCTGCATGTCCTGTTCGAGAGCGACGCAGTCCTCGGCGATCTTGAGCCCGTAGGGTACAGGCTGGGCGATATCGGCGAGCGGCGGGGCGTCTTGGGGAACTTCCCGTTCCCAGATCACGGCGACGGCTTTCCAGCCTTCGCCAGCTTTGCTCTCAAGATAGGCGCCCGTTAAAGGACCGGACAGGATTTCGCGCATGTGTTGGACTGGCATGGGGCATGAGGAGTGCAGTTTTGTGGCCGGGTCTCGCGCCTGAAACGAAGGAGTTTTGTCAATGCCACCTGTCCGGTCTTGGGATTGGGGGCTGGGGATTGGCGCGATTCAGGGCAGGATGCCGGCTCCGTCGCTGCTGTGGGGAGAAGTGCCGGGTTCGCGAACGCGGCGGCAGAAGCAGAGCTGGCCGATGGTGTAATATTTGTCGCGATCCAGCCAATCGAGATGCGTGCAAAGGATGGGCAATAGAAAACCGAACGGGATGACGAGAAAGGGCCAGAACAGCACGCGCACGCCGCGCTCGAAGAATTCCAGCACGTCGATGAATTTGCGGCCCATGAACCAGAAATAACCGCCCAGCGGGCGCACCTGATCCACCGCGAATCCGGCCTCTTCCAGCAAATTCTGCGCTCCGTAGCGGGTGAAACGGTAATAATCGTGCGGCATCTGGTGTTCTTCCCACATGGTGGGGACGATGATCATGAGTTGGCCGCCGGGCTTCAAGGCGCGCGCCATTTCATGCAGGGTCTGGCGAGGGGAGGGCGTGTGTTCCAGCACCGCGACGCTCAACATACCGTCAAAAGTGTGCGGCGGGAAGGGAAGCGCTTCCACGCGCGCCCAGGCGTCGATCTTGCCGTAATTCCAATCGCCTTCGCCGACGCCGAGATCGATGGCGCGGTATTTGTGCCCCGCGCGCGCGACGTCGGGCCGGTATTGCGCTTCGCCCGCGCCCGCGTCCAGCACCAGCGAATTGGGCGGCAGCATGGCCGAGAATTCGCGGACCGCGTCGATGACGAAACGGTCGAAGGGGTTGATCTGATCCAGGATGAAGCGCGGGATGATGGCGCGGCCGAGGGCCACTATTTTGCGGTTCAACATGGCTTGCGCGCGGCCTCGAACCCGCCAAAGTGCCACCAGAGTTGTCCAACAAACAGCAGAGGACTGAGCGGGACGGCGTCAGGGTTTTGCGGCAAATTGCGCGCCATCAGATACGCCGTGCCAGCCGCGGCCAGCGCGGGCAACAAGAACAAGCGCGCGGAGGGACTGGCGGGGAACAAGCGCGCGATGGGCTCTTCGGCATGCCAGCGGCGAAAATATTGCGATGTTCCCGTTCCATAATGCCGCATCTTTTCCAAGTATTCGGAAAGCCGGTAAATCGCGGGATAGTGTGTGACGCGGGCCTTGGGTTCGTAGCGCAGACGAAAACCAAGCTTGCGCGCGCGCGTGGTGAAGTCGCGATCCTCGCACATGGTGAGCGTGGTGTCGAAACAGCCGACTTTCTCCACCACGTCGCGCCGCAGAATGAGATTCGAAGTGGAGAGATGACGCGCGGGGCCGGCGGCAAGGCTGGGCGATAATACAGGGCCATCGGTAGAGAGATATTCCAGGCGCGCCGCGAGACCCGGTTGGCCGGGAGCGCGGGAGCCGCTGGCGAGATCGGCATCGCCGGAATCGAGAACGTTCCAGAGAACGTCGGACCAATCGGGTTCGGGGACGCAATCGTCGTCCAGGAAATAAATGACGGCGCCGCTGGCTTCGGCCAGGCCGCGATTGCGCGCGTGCGCATATCCACGATGCGGTTCGGGAACGTACCGCGCCGTGAAGGAGGACACAACCTGCTCGGTGTCGGCCGTCGGGCCATTGTCGACGACGATGATCTCGTCGATTTGGCGTAATTGTCGCGCCACGCCTTCGAGGGTGCGTTTGAGGAGCAGGGCACGATTCAGCGTAATGATGATCAGGCTCGTCAAGGCTTTCGACACCAACAGAAGTACCCGAGCGTGTAGTCGCGGCGGCGATCCATTGGATCGAGGAAGTAGCAGAGCACCGGAAGCAAGAATCCGAAAATGGGCGCGAGTACGGCGAAGATCAGCCAGCGCCAGCTTCGCTGGAAGAAGCCGAGGATGGCCATCAAACGGAATCCGATCAGCCAAAACAGGCCGCCCAGGGCTTCCACGCGGCTCTCCAGGCCCGCTTTGTCGAACAAATACGTGAGGCCGTAGCGCGTGTAGCGGAAAAAATCGTTAGGGTGCTGATGGATCTCCCAGCACTGCACGGTGGTGAGAATCAACTGGCCGCCGGGCTTGAGCACGCGGGCCATTTCGTTGATGCCGATGCCGGGCTCCTTCAAATGCTCCAGCACCTGGATGTTGATTACCGCATCGAACGCGTTGTCGCAAAAAGGCAGCTCGGAAATATCGCCCAGAACTTCGATCTTGGTATAGTCCCAGGTTTTGTCGCCGATGCCGCGATCCAGGCGGACGTAGCGCGTGTGCGCGAAGAGCGGAGCGTGGGGGCATTCGCCCGCGCCGGCGTCCAAGACATGAGCTCCTGCGGGAAGCTTGCGGGCTGCGGCGGTGAGGTGCTCCAGCAGCTCGGTATGAAACGGATCGAGCCAGCGCATGACGAAAGCGGGGATGAACGGCTGGACCAGGCGGCGGAATTGGGGTTTAAACACGGGCTACCGGCTCCCTATGGTCGCGGCTCGGTACGGATTGCTCAGACCAGGCGCCAGGGAGAGAAGATCAGGTTTTTCGTCTGGAAACATTCGTGTGTGCAATGGCAACCGCTCTGGACCTTCTGGCGAAGCTGGGTAGCCTGAAAATCGTGCCAGAGACGGTTGAAATCCCAATTATAGGCCTTGAGATTTCCCACCGGCTTGAGCAGCTCGCAGAACGAGACGTCGCCATTGGCGTCGATAACGCAGCTCACGTCGCCCGCATTGCAGGAGATGTTTTTCGGATGACCCTGCATTTCCTGCATGTAATAGCGGTTCAGCATGTAGCGGCCGACGGTGGCGGTCCATCCACCGATGCCTCCCCAGCGTCCGTGAAAATAGCGCCGGCAGAGCTGCAACTGGAGCTTGGAAACTTCCGCGTATTGCTCGGGCGTGGGCGCCGAGAGCGTGGCGTCCATCCATTTGCCGCGCAGGATGTTGAGCGAATGATAATCCAGGTCCCACTGGGTAACGCCCAGATGCAGCAGTTGCTTGATGTCCTCGATGTTGCTGCTCATCACTGTGGAAACCACGCTCAGCGAGAGGCGCTTGTCGCGGGTACGAATCTCGCGCAGCGCTTCCATGGTGGCCAGAGCGCGTTTGTAATTGCCGGGGACGCCGCGAATACGGTCGTGAACTTCGCCGATACCGTCGAGGGAAATCGCGATATTCAGGCGGAATTTGCCGGGATTCGCGAGGATTCCCTCCACCGATTTGCGGATCACGTCGGTCTGCAGCGCGTTCGTGGGGATGTTGATGAACTTGGCCTGGTTGTGATCCAGGAAGCGGTGGCAGATCTTGTCGATATCCTTGCGCAGGAACGGCTCGCCCCCGGAAATATCCAGCCAGACCAGCTCGCCCATGGCCTCTGAAATCTTCTGAATATGCTCGGGCTGCAGCGCCTCGCCCTGGTTCAGGTTCTGCCAATAGAAGCACGTGCCGCACTTGGCGTTGCAATGATCGGTGATGAAAAGGATCAGATGGACGGGCTTCTGCTGGCGCTCAGAGAGCTTTTTCCAGGACAGAATGTCGGTGGTTAGCATCTTAGGCGGCGGCGCATTTCATGCTTGCCGCCTGGGATTGGGGGCTGGGGATTGGGGGTGGAGGTACATTGTGCGGGGCTACGCGCGATATTCGGTTCAAGAGTACCATGGCTAACGGCTAAGCGGGTTTCGGTTCCAGGAGAGGGGGTGCACTGATCGCAGATCAGCCTCAAGTCCTCATTCTCCTGAGGGCGCGCGGCGAGCTTATCTGGAATTACCAGCTTTCTCCGCCATCGTGCGCAGGGCAAGGGCCATCGGGCGTTGTAGGGGCGGTCATGGGTCCTCTTATCGCTGACATCCCACAATTTACAAACAACGGTTTCCATCGGCTTTTGTTGCTACCCGTGAATCGGCTGCGAGCTAACGAAAAACGCACCTAGCCCCCAATCCCTAATCCCCAGTCCCGGGCGGCAAGCGCGGAAGCGCGCGCCGCCCTACTGCGGCCGCTCGGCGGAAGCGATTTTCTTGGCGCCGACGATCTCGTGAGCGCGGTCGAGCATGGCCTTGGACGCGGGCAGCGAGCCCAGGCCCTTGAGAACTTCGGGATCGTTCTGGAACGCCAGGCGGTCCGAATCTTCCTTGCTGAAGGCGGTGATGAAGAGCTCTTCGCGGAGCCGGTCGCGAATCCATATCTTGTCGTGATCGAACTCAGGCGAGGTGAAAACCACGCCGCGTTTTGCCGCGAAAGCGCGGAATTCCGACAGCGTCGCATCGTCGGGCACCCAGTCCTTGACTAAGGGCGCGGTGTGAGCGGCAAAGTACTGCGGAGCGTAGAAGAAGTACACCAGCTCATCGGTGAGCTGGGCTTCGAGCTGGGTCATCCGGGGCGTCTGGTATTTCTCGTCGGGCGTGATGCCATCGCCGCCGTACACCACCCGGCCGCTATCGGTCTTCTTCATGTCCTTGGGGTTGATCTTGCCGTTCTCGCGGCTCAGGTATTCGAACAGCCCCTGGTGTTCGTAGTCCCGCTGGATGAGACGCCCGCTGGGGGTGTAGTATTTCGCGATGGTCAGCAGTAAGGCGCTATTGCCGGAGAGCGGGAAAGGCGCCTGCACCAGACCCTTTCCGAAAGTGCTCTCGCCCAAGACCCACGCACGATCGTGATCCTGCAACGCGCCGGTGAGGATCTCGGCGGCGGATGCGGTGCCTCGGTTGACCAACACAACAATCGGATATTCGCGCCCGCGCTCGCCGCGCTTGGCGATGAACTTGGTTTCGGCCGATGCGCGCCCGTGGTGCGAAACGATCAGCTGGCCCTTATGGAGGAACCGGTCGGCTACGTTGACGGCCTCCTGCACCAAGCCGCCGGGATTGTCGCGCAGATCCAGAACCAGGCCGTCGATGGCGCTTTCGGGGAAACGAGCCAGCGCCTGATCCACCTCGTGGCTGGTGGTTTCATTAAACGCTTCCACGCGCATGTAAGCGATGCCGGGCCGCAGCCAGAAGGCGTAGTTCACGCTGCCGCGCGGGACGTTGTCGCGAACCAGGGAGAAGTGCATGGGCTCTTCGTGCCCCGCGCGCCGCACCGTGATGGTGACCGGCGTTCCTTTGGGACCCTTCAACATGCCAGAAACCTGCGACACCGTGGAGTGTTCGGTATTGGTATCATCCACCGCGATGATCTGATCGGCCGGCCGCAAACCTGCGCGGTAGGCCGGCGAGTTCATGAACGGATACATCACGATCACTTTGCCTTCGGGCGAGCCGACGTACATCCCGACGCCGAAGTAATGACCGCTCTGGCCTTCGCGCATCAGCTCATAGGCTTTGGGATCGAAGAAATTCGAATGAGGATCCAGGGTGCGCAGCATGTTCGGGATGGCGCCCTTGAACACCGTGTTATCGGCATCCGGCTTATCGGCGAAATTGCTCTCCACCGCTTCATACACCTGGGTGAACTTCTTGAGGCTGGCGTTTACGTCGGCCTCGGTTTGCGCAGAGAGAGTTACAGAGAGCGGGCTAGCCAACAGAAGGAAGCCCAGGAGCCAACGGGGGGATGCCATGTGTTCGACCTCAGGTGTTTTTATAGTACCAATACTTTGACGCAGCGGCTTGGCCCAGTGGAGCAGCGAATGTGGAGCAGAGAATTGGTGTCGGCGCAGACTCGGGTTGCCGGGTACCTGGTGGTTGCATACAATCGAGGCTTGGATTACCTAAAAATTGTTTTCCCGTGGCTGCTGCTTGGCGCCGCGCTCCTGCCTGGTGACGCATATGCGCAGTGGCTGAATTATTCGCCGCCGGGCACGCCGATGAAGGACGGAAAGCCGGATCTTGCGGCTCCGGCGCCACGCGGGGCGGACGGCAAGCCGGATCTGACGGGTGTGTGGGCGCACGAGCGCACTTCCGTTGCTGAATTCAAACGCATTCTTGGCCCGGCGTACGAGACCGAGTCGCGATCCGCACTGCTGGGGATGGAACTCGAAGTGGTGCACAAGTACGGGCTCAACGTCTTCGCCGATTTAAAGCCCGGCGAGTCCTTGCTGACGCCCGAGGGTGAGGCGGCGATGAAGCGGCGGGCCGCCGAGCAGCGGGTTGACAATGTTTGCCACGGCGAGTACGGCTGGCCGGTGGCAGGGCTGCTGGCCGAACCATTCAAAATTGTCCAGGCTCCCAAGGAGACCATGATTTTGTACGAGGTGGACGGCCTCCACCGCCAAATTTTCGCGGATGGACGCGAATTTCCGGCCACTTTTGAGTTTCCGGCATATCTGGGATATTCGGTCGGCCGCTGGGAGGGCGACACTTTCGTGGTGGAGACGCGCGGATTTAACGACCGCACACCGGTGGACGGCATGGGGCACCCCCGCGATGAAGCCATGCATGTTACCGAGCGCTATCACCGGCGCGATTTCGGGCATCTGGACACCGAGCTCACGTTCGACGATCCTCCGCTGTACAAGCGTCCGTTCACGGTGAAGATTGGCTACAACCTAATTCCGAATTTCGATATTTTCGAGATGTTCTGCACGCAGAACGAGAAGGATCGCGCGCACATGGTGAAGTAATTGTGACGCGATACTCCTATCCGCGGTCCAGTTGTTCCCGCAGATCGCTTGGGTACAAGGACTTTAGCTCGGGATAAGCCTCGGCAAGCCGGATCAGGTCGAGTTCGTCTTTTTTGCGTTTGCTAAGCCGACGTTGGGGGTCGGCGTAGGCCCAGAGCTTGCCCTGCGTCACGTCTTCTCGACAGGCAACCTTCACGCGGATACCCAATACATTCGCATACACCGACCGGGACGGGAACGCCTGGTATCGTTCATGGGTGGTGAACCGTATCCGAAGTTCGCTACGCGCTTCCGGTTCAAAGTGCGCCGTCAGTCCAGGCAGATTCCCCGCGATCACAACGAGGTCCGCGTCCAACGTGTAGACCGGCTCGACGTAGCAATTGACCGCCAAGCCACCGATCAGGCAGTAGGGTCCGAACGATTCGCACACAGCGATGAGCCGCGCAAAATCGGTGGAACCTCCCTGAGTTGTCAGTTCGTAAGCCTCCACTGCAGTCACAACTCCACTTTATCCGCAGGATGCGCGGCAGACAAGCTCGCACACCGGCGGCTAGCGGACCCGGAAGGTTTCGACAGAAATACGCCGGCCGTCGGTGCGAACGGTGACCAGGCCGTCGCTATCGGTACGCAGGATTCCGGCGTGGTGCTCGTTCAGGCGCTCCAGCACCTGGGGATGGGGATGCCGGAAGGAGTTTTCAAAGCCGTCGGAGATGATGGCGAATTCGGGTGAAACGGCGTCCAGAAACGGATCGATGCTGGAGGTGTTGCTGCCGTGATGGCCCACCTTGAGGATGTCGGCGCGCAGCGGCTGCCCATCCAGTAAGGCGCGCCGTTCCATGGGCTTTTCCATGTCGCCGGTAAGCAGGAACGAGCGCTGGCGGTAGGTAATGCGGAGACCCAGCGAGTCGTTATTCATGGGGCTGGCTGAGGGGACGTAATCCGCGGGTGGCGAGATGACGTCGATGCGGGCGCCTCCGAAATCGAAGCTTTGGCCGCTGGAAAGCGCGAGAATCTTCGCCTTTTCGGCGCGCGCTTTGTCGCGTACCGCGGACCAGGCGGGGCTTGAGGGAGTAGCGCCGGTCCAAAGCTCGGCCGGATGGAAGTTCTCGATGATGGCGGGAAGGCCACCAGCGTGGTCGTCATGCGCGTGAGTGAGCGCAACGACATCGATGTTGCGGATGGAACGGCTCCAGAGATAAGGCGAGACGACGTCTTCGCCGATGTCGAGGCGAGCAGCGGGACGAGCGCCAAATGAGATTACGCCGCCGCCATCGATCAGCATCAGTTTGGAATCCGGGAAGCAGATGAGCAGGCTGTCGCCTTGTC
The DNA here is from genome assembly GCA_963784025.1 of Bryobacterales bacterium. Classification (GTDB taxonomy): domain Bacteria; phylum Acidobacteriota; class Terriglobia; order Bryobacterales; family Bryobacteraceae; genus Palsa-89. The sequence goes on along the minus strand of CAWAPW010000023.1, from coordinate 388,282 downwards.
CGACATCGATGGCAGTGAACTCCAGTTCGCCTGGATGGATCGCGGGCGGGAAGGGATGCTGGAAGATCAGCGCGAAAAGCACGAGGACAGCGGCCAACGCGGCCCAAGTCCAGCGGAGCGACCGGCGCATCGCAATGGCCAGCAGCACCAGCGCCGCGCTGAAGGCGATCCCCAGCCAAATAGGAGGGGTAAGGACGCGCCAGTCCGGCTCGATGTGCGTGTGCCACTCGGCAATGCGCTCGCTTGCATGCAGCAGCCATCCCGCGATGCCCGCGGGAACGTGCCACATGGTAAACATGGCGAGAAAACCCAACGGAACCACCAGCGCCAGCAGCGGGACAACCAGGATGTTGGCTGAGATGCCCGTGAGCGAGATGCGGTGGAAGTAAATCGCCATGGGGAGCGCCAGCCCGATTTGTATGGCGGCGGAAATGACCGCGAGTTGGTAGGCGTAGAAGAAGACTCGCGCGGCGAAGGCGAAAGCCAGCTCCCACCAGGCGCGCGGAAGCGGAATGTAACAACTGGCGGTTTCCGCCAATAACCGCAGCTCTAACCGGAATTGCGCGGCGCGGGGCGGAAGGCGCGGGGCGCGGCTGGGCTGGGTGATTCCCGTCAGGCCACTCGCGTATAGCGTGGAGGTGCCTTCCAGCACTGGAATAGCCAGGAGACCGATAGCAGCGACGCAGAGGAAGGACAGTTGAAAGCCGGCTTCGAAAAGCTGGGTGGGATCGTAAGTCAGGTACACAATAGCGACGGCGGCCAGCAGATTCAACAGACGGCCCCGGCGATAGAAGTAGCGCGCCGCGACGTACAGCGTGAATCCGCCCGCGGCGCGGATGGCCGGCGCATTCCATCCGCAAACCAGCGCGTAGATCCAGGCGGCAGACGCGGTGATGGCCAGCGCGGTGATTTCGGGAAGAAAGCAGAGGCGCAGGAGAAAAAGCAGGAAGGCGGCGAGTATGGTGATGTGGAGGCCGTCGATCACCAGCATGTGATAGGTGCCGGTGCGGCGAAAATGATCGGTCCACAGGCGCTCCATGCGGCTGGATTCGCCGATCAGCGTGGCCTCCATCATGCCAGTGGCATAAGGATTGGGTGAATAGAGACGTTCGATGCGCCCAAGCGCAGCGGTGCGCAGAGCAAAAACAGCGGCCAGGAATCGCGATCCGCAGCGGCCGGGCCTGACCACCACGGAGCTGGCGCCAGTGGCCGCGGCGGTCCAATAAATGTCACTGCGGGCGGAGAAGCCTTCGTAATCGAACTCCCCGGGATTCTGGAAGTTGCGGATGCGCCTTACCCGGGCTTCCAGTTCCACCAGTTGTCCGTAACGCAGGTCGGGAGGCGTCTCGTGCGGGCGTAGGGCGAGGCTGACGCGGGCTCGGGCTTTGGGTGTAAGCTCAAGGACAAACTGGTCGCGCCCCTCCGATAGCGCCGAGGGAGAGACTACGCAGCCATCCACGACGATTGTTTCGCGGGCTCCGGCATCGATTTCAGGCGGGGTGCCCGTATGATGCAATACTGTTAGGAAGGCGCCCGAAAATAGAAAAACGAATGAGGAGCACACCGGCAAGACTCGACGCGAGCGTGTCCAGGCGAGGCAGGTGAGAATGGTGAGAAGCGGAAGAGTCCAAAAGAAGTCGGCCGCGTGGAAAGGGACAAACCGAGCGAGCACGATTCCAGCGGCTAGGGCCAAGAGTGGGGTTAACAGCGGAGTTACTAACGGATGTTTCACCGGACTGGACCCGAGCCGCTACCGTAGTGCCTTATATTCAGGGAATTCTCAAGAAACAGGTAACGGAACCTGCCGGCAGGAGTCCCAAAAAAGCTGAGTCTCAAATATGCAAAGGATGGAGATTCTTTTGGTGGAGGATAACGCGGGCGACGCGGTGTTGATCCGTCAGATCCTGGCGGAAGCCTCCGTGCCGGTGAACCTCCACATCGTACGGGACGGCGAACAGGCGGTCACCATGCTGGCCGACGCTTATTTTCTACCGGCGCTCATCATTCTGGATCTAAACATTCCGCGCATCTCCGGGGTGTCGCTGCTGGAGCGATGGAAAGCGCAGAAAATTCCGGTGGTTGTGTTCAGCTCGTCACTCAATGACGCCGAGCGCAGCCGCGTGCTGGAACTGGGAGCGCGCGAATTTGTTCAAAAGCCCACCGACATAGACGCTTTCACCGAGGTGGTTCGCGGCATCGTGGAGCGATATACCCGGCCGGGAGACAAGACGGTGGGCGGCGCCTCCGCCTGATGGGCGGGCCTTCTCTCAAGAACTGACAAAATAGGGGAATGCAGAAGAAGAGACTAGGTGCGAGCGATCTGGAAATCACGCCGATCGGCGTGGGCGCGTGGGCCATGGGCGGCGGAGGATGGCAGTTCGCCTGGGGCGCGCAGGACGACGACGAGTCGGTGGCAGCGATTCATGCGGCTTTGGACAAAGGCATCAATTGGATCGACACGGCGGCCATCTACGGGCTGGGGCATTCCGAAGAAGTTGTGGGGCGGGCGCTGGCGGGGCGATCGCAATAAGCCGCTGGTTTTCACTAAGTGCGGGATCGTGTGGGACGAGAAGCGCGAGAACCAAGCGGACCATTGAACCTGAATCCATCCGCAAGGAAGTGGAGCAGAGCCTGACGCGGCTGAAAATGGACGTGATCGATCTGTATCAGATCCACTGGCCGGAGCCGGACAACCTGGTGGAGGCGGCCTGGACGATGATGGCCAAGCTGCAACGGGAAGGCAAGGTGCGGCACATCGGCGTGTCCAACTTCAATGTGGACCAGATGCGGCGCGCGCACGCCATTGCGCCCATCACGTCGCTACAGCCGCCCTATTCGATCATTTCGCCGGACGTCGAAGAAAGAGATTCTGCCGTATGCGCAGGCCAACAATATCGGAGTGATTATTTATTCGCCGATGAAGTCCGGACTGCTGACCGGCGCGATGACGCGCGAACGCATTGCCGCGATGCCGGCCGACGACTTCCGGCAGCGCACGCCGAATTTCAATGAGCCGCTGCTTTCGCGGAACCTGGAGCTGGCGGATCTGCTGGGGGCCATCGGCAAGCGGCATGGCAGATCGGCGGGGGAAGTGGCCATCGCGTGGACGCTGCGGCATCCGGCCGTGACGGGCGCGATTGTGGGCATGCGGTCGGCCAAGCAGGTGGATGGCGTTATCGGGGCGGCGGAGTTCCGGCTGAGCGCCGGACGAGATCTCAGAGATCGAACGTTTTCGAGCGGCCACCGTAGCTGCGTAGAGTGGGACGGACCCGACATTTGTGAGCGCCGGCAGATGCGTGGGATTAGAATCGAGAGTGGCCATGACTCCCGCTTCCCCCAGCCTCTACCTGGAGCGCCCCGGTCCGGTGCAGCGCTTCTGGGGATTGTTCCGGCAGGCCGGTATCGCCGCTTTCGAGGACAATTGCTTCGGCATCGCGAAGGGCGCGGCGTATTCTTCGCTGCTGGCGTTCTTTCCGGTATTGGCGTCGCTGGCCGCGATCTTCGCCAGCGTAAACGCGGGCGCGGTGGCGCGCGTATTTTCCAGGCTGCTGTTCCAGGTGATCCCGCCGGGCACCGAGGATCTGGTGCGGTCCCAATTTACGGCCCGGAGCCAGCGCTCGGGCTGGCTGATCCTGCTGGCCACGCTGCTGTCGGCGTGGGCGGCGTCGGGCGCGATGATGACGCTGATGGAAGGCTTCCAGGCGGCTTACCGGCTGCCGTCCGGCCGTCCGTTCCTGAAGCAGCGCAGCGTGGCTATTCTGCTGGTGTTCATCGCGGCGCTGCCGGCGGTGGGCTCCTCGGCCCTGATCGTGTTCGGCGGGCGCATCGAACAAGGATGCTGCAGACGCTGGGCCTGGCGCCGGAGGAAGACCTGCGGGTCTCCGTGGTGCTGGCGTTCGGGCTGCTGCGTTATGTGGTGGCGCTGGGAGCAACGGTACTGGTGACGGGATTGATGTACTACACCGGCCCCAATCGCCCGATGAAGTTCTCCAGCGTTTGGCCGGGCGCAATGCTGGCCACCATCCTGTGGTTGTTGGCGACATCGGGCTTTGCCTTGTACGTGCGGCACATCGCCAACTACAACGTGCTGTACGGCAGCATTGGCGCTGTGATCGCGCTGCTGGTTTGGATGTATCTGATCGCGGTGATTGCGCTGTTCGGCTGCGAATACAACGCGGTTAGGGAGCGGCTGCTGGATTAATCGATGACGGACTGAAATCCATGCCGCGCACGATGCCGGCGGTGGTTCCAGCCAGGAGTTCGCGCGTAGTCGACGCTCACTCGCGTCCCAGAAGGTTGCGGACCGCACACGAATTCGGATGGCGCGTGGCGCATCTGCACGTGCTGCAAATCGGGAATGGCCAGCGCCAGCAATTTGCCGGCCGCCTCCATGCGAATGGTGGTCGGCTGGCCGCATTCGATGTCGCGCAGCGTCCCACCAACGTGCTGGATGTCGTCGTCGGGCTCGATGAACGGGTTCCAATCGGATTGCTGGTAGCGGCGTACGCGTGGTCACCATTTGCAAATGGCCGGACGCGTCGCGCGCGAAACGGACGCCCAGCTCGGTCTGCGCCAAGTAGATTTGTTGAGCCGCGCGGGCGCGCTCGGCCGCGGTGGTGGCGTGTTCGCGGGCGTGCCGAGCGGCGGACTGAGCTTCGTCGCGCCGGCCCAGCTCATTAAACGTGTCGGCCAACGCCAGCCAGTAGGCGAACGCGCGCGTGTCCGGCACCGTCCGCATGGCGTGGAACTCGCGCAGCGCCGCGTCATAATTGCGGGCGTTCTTTTCGAGCAGCGCCAACTGGTAGTGGGCATCGTCGAAATCGGGCTGCAGCGCGACCGCACGCTCCAGCGCCGGACGAATGTCGCCGGCGGGCAGGCCCGCTTCATCGGCTAGAATCGCGTACTGGTAACAGAGCAGGGCATCGGTGACGCCTTGATCGATCGCTCGTTTCCAGGCCCGGCGCGCTCCTTCGAGATCGCCTTTGTGCAGGGCAATGGCGCCCAGAGCGGCGGATGTTTCGGCCGTGTCGGGAAGTGCATGGAACAGCGCCTCGGCGCGATCGAACTCGCCCGCCGCCAAAAGTACCTGCGCCAGCAAGGATTGCGCGGCCACCGGCGAGACATCGGAAACCTCCACGCGCACCGGCGGCGCGGCCACTTCGGGAAGCTGAATCAGCGGGAGCTTCGGCTGATCGATCCACTGATGAAGATCTCGCGTAACTGCATCGGCGTCCAAATTGGGCGAGCGCCAGAATCCGCGGAAAACTCTGAGCATACTTGGGCGACAGAATCAACATTTCAGTCAGCGCCCAGCTTTCGGCATAAAACAAATCGGCAGCGCCGCGTTCCTGGCGCCTTTGCGAATCCTCCGATAGCGACATCAGCTCCGCCGAGCGGCATCCAGGTCCGCGCTTTGCGAGGGTGCTGCAAGGCGCCCGGGCAAAACGCCGCCCAGCTCCGTGCCGCATGCGTCCGTGATATTAAGCGTGGCGTAAAACTCCGCCAGACCCTCCTTCAGCCAGGGCGGCAATTGAAATGCCGGACGCGCCGCAGATGATCAGTGCGCATATTCGTGCGCCGCGATGCCAAACTTCGCGGGATCGTCCGTGCCCATCACGATGTAATCCTGACTTCGCCCGAGCCGACATAATAGGCATCCGCGGTGGATCGCAGCCGATAAGGCTGGTATTCCTGCTCGGAGGCGAAAACGATCACGCGGACCGGCGCCGATGAACCGGGCTTTCCACCGCCCTGCCGCTGGAAAAAGGCGCGCAATTGCTCGAACCGCTCGAGGATCGCCGCGCGCGTCTGATCGCTCGCTTGCGAGTAGATTTCGAAATGGGCGCTGCGGGTGACCCGCCAGGCGGAGCCGGCGCCACCAGGGCTGGAACGCAGAACAGAGCCAGCGCAGCTGCCCAAAGACCGGCCGCACAGCACCAGCTTACACCCGAGCCGGGCGAGCCGTACCATTGCGTTGCATGCAGCGCTAAAATATAATGCTGACAGTGGTTTTCACCCTCAGGAGGGTTCGATATGCTGCGCATTTCTGTGACGTTGGTTTGGCAATGGGCGATGGCCGCCATCGCCGGGACGGGCTCCGAGTTCGCCCACGTTCAATAAAGACGTTCTGCCGATCCTGCAGAAGAACTGCCAGGGCTGTCACCGGCCGGGCGAAGTGGCGCCGATGTCGCTGATCACTTACAAAGACGCGCGGCCGTGGGCCAAAGCGATGAAGGTGGCGGTGGTCACGCAGAAGATGCCGCCGTGGTTCGCCGAGTTCGGCCATTTCGCGAACGACCGCACGCTGAGCCCCGCCGACATCAACACGCTGGTTACCTGGGCGAACAACGGAGCGCCGGAAGGCGATGCCAAGGACGCGCCGCCGCCGCTGACGTTCCCCGAAGGCTGGCAGATCAAGCCCGACATGATTATCGAGATGCCCAAGCCGTTCCACGTGAAGGCCACCGGCACCATCAACTACCAGAACATCAAGGTGCATGTTAATTTTCCCGAGGACATGTGGGTAGTGGCCGCCGAGATGCGCGCCGGAAATCCGAAGGTGGTGCATCACATGAGGGCCATCGTCTGCCGCCCGGCGCAACCTGGATGTCCAAAGCAGTGTACGGCGAAGCTTACGAAGAAGGCTCGGAAGCGATGACCGGCGCGAAGGAAGGCACGGACCTGCTGGGCAAGTACAATCCCGGGCTGGGCGCGCAGCACTTCGACGTGGACGGCTCGGCGAAGTTCGTGCCGAAGGGCTCCGACATCGTATTCAATATCCACTACACGGCGGTTGGCACGGAGCAGGACGATCTGTCCAAAGTCGGACTGGTGTTCGCGAAAGACGCCCCCGAAGAAGCGCTACTGGATGTCGCCCGGAACTCCGGCGGCGTTCAATCTGGTGATTCCGCCGGGCGCTGAGAACGCCGAAGTGGTGAGCGAAGTGACCGTGGGCGTGGATCACGCGGAGTTGGTCTACATCCAGCCGCACATGCATCTGCGCGGCAAGGATTATGAGCTGGCGCGATCTATCCGACCGGCGAAAAGCAGGAGATCTTCAAGGGCAAGTGGAATTTCGACTGGCAGGTCGGGTATCAGCTCGCGAAGCCGCTGCCGCTGCCGAAGGGCACGCGGCTGGTGGCGATCGCGCATTACGACAATTCGCTGAACAACAGGTTCAATCCCGACCCCAACAAGGAAGTACATTGGGGCGATCAGAATTGGGACGAGATGCAGTCCGGGTTCCTGGGCTTGGTGGTGGATACGAGACACCAACGTCGCGAAGATCTTCATCCCGTCCGGTCCCAGCCTGCTGCCGCGCGGAAAATCGGGTCCGACGCTGGCGTACGCCTTTGGGTTAACGAAGTAGCTCGCGAGCATCAGACTGCAGACAGTGCGCTAGACTGAGCGGATGCGAAAGCTTTTCGTATTCGCCCTTCTGCTTCGGTGCTGCCTCGCGCGGCGCGCAGACGCCCGATTGGTCCAAAATCAACGACGAAGCCATGCGCCATTTCCAGGCGCTGGTGCAAATCGACAGCACCGATCCGCCCGGCAACGAAACGCGCGTGGCCGAGTACGTCAAGAAGACGCTCGAAGCCGAAGGCATCCCGGTGATGCTGGTCGCCAAGGATCCGGCGCGCGCCAATATCATCGCGCGGCTGAAAGGCAACGGCTCAAAACGGCCGCTGCTGATCATGGGCCACAGCGACGTGGTGCGCGTGGATCCCGCCAAATGGACCTTCCCGCCCTTCAGCGCCACGCGGCAAGGCGGCTACGTCTACGGCCGCGGCACGCTGGACGACAAGAGCGATCTGCTGGCCACCATGATGACCATGCTGATGCTGAAGCGGCAGAAGACGCCGCTCGATCGCGACGTGATCTTCGTCTCGGAAGCGGGCGAAGAGGCGTCCACCGGGCCCGGCATCGAGTATCTGGTGAACGAGCACTGGAACGACATCGACGCCGAGTTCTGTCTCGCGGAAAGCGGCGGAGTCCGGCTGAAGAACGGCCAGGCGCGCTACGCGCTGGTGGAGACCACGGAGAAGCAGCCCAAGGGCGCGCGGCTGGTCGCGAAAGGCCTGCCGGGCACGGATCGCGTCCGCTGCGAACCAACGCGGTGGTGCACCTGGCGAAGGCGGTGGAGACCATCGCGGCGTGGGATCCGCCCATGCGGTTCAACGACACCACGCGCTACTATTTCGAAAAGATGGCCACCGTGAGCAGTCCGGAAGAAGCGGCGCGGTTCAAAGGGCTGTTCGATTCCGCAAAAGGCGCCGGCGGTTCGCGAGTATCTGGCGGAGCACGATCCCATCAGCTACTCCATGCTGCACACCTCCATTTCGCCCAACATCATCAAGGGCGGCTATCAGGTGAACGTGATTCCGTCGGAAGCGGAAGCGACGCTCGACATCCGCGCGCTGCCGGACGAGAACATCGCCGCGTTCTACGACATGATGCGCAAGGTGATCAACGATCCGGCCATCGAGCTGGTGCCGGAGACCGCGCAATCAGCGCCCGGGCGCGCGCGCCGTCGAAGCTGGATTCCGACGCTTATCGCGCCATCGAAGCGGCCTACAAGAACATTTATGGCGTGATCACTATACCGGTGATGAGCACCGGCGCCACCGACATGGCGTTTCTGCGGGCCAAGGGCGTGCAATGCTACGGCGTGGGCGCGATGGTGGACGAAGAGGATGCGGCCGAAAGGCTTCGGGCCGCATAGCGATCAGGAGCGGATTCTGGAACAAGCGGTGTACAAGCACGTGCAGTTTTTCTGGCAGGCGGTGAACTCCATCGCCGGCGCTAAACACTGACGCAGATGAACGATAAACTGATGCGATGCGAAGCCTATTGTCGCTTGCCTCGCTCGTAATGATCGTGCCGCTCGCCGCGCAAGACGCAGCCAAACCAGCCCAAGCCTCCGGTGCCGCGCACGGCCGACGGAAAGCCCGACATGTCCGGGGTCTGGCAGGGCGGAGGAGCGAGCGGTCTGGCTTTCGCCGTCGGGTCCGCAAATGCGAAAGCGGCGCGTCCCGGTGATACAGCGGTTGCAGCCGCGCCGGCGGCCGTTGTGCCCAGCCGCGTACCGCCTCCCTATCAGGATTGGATGCTGCCGAAGATCAAGGAACTTCGCGACCGCAGAAATATCGACGATCCCCAGTCGCGCTGTCTGCTGGTGGGCGTGCCGCGCATCACCAATGAGCCGCTGCCCATCAAGATCATCCAGACCAAGGACGAGATCACGTTTCTGTACGAAACATTTCATGCCTTTCGCGTGATCCCTACCGACGGGCGCAAGCATCCCGACGACATCGATCCATCGTTCATGGGCGATTCGGTGGCGCATTGGGACGGCGACACGCTGGTGGTGGACGTGATCGGCTTCAACGATAAAACCTGGCTGGGCGTGGGCGGCGCACGCTGCACACCGAAGCGCTGCACGTGATTGAGCGTTATACCCGCGTGGATTACGACACCATCACTTACGAAGTGACTATCGACGATCCCAAGGCGTTTACCAAAACCTGGAGCCCTCCGCCATCCTTCCTTTCGCTGCGGCCCGGCGAACGGCTGCACGAATACGAGTGCATCGAAAACAACGAGGACATCGTGCGATTCGAGCAACTGTTGAAGAACGAATCGTTGTTCCGGCGTAAGCCGTGATGGAAACCCGGCCATCTACTTCGCGTCCGAACGCAGCATGCTGACTCCCGCCGGCAGCGGCTTTTCGAACAACGCGGCAAGCTGGTTCCCTCCGGCGTCGCCTTTCAAATAGCGATCGAAAAACGCCAGGCTATAGCGGTTGATGACGCATGGAAGCGCGGGTTTAAATCGGTCCATGCCAGATGTCCCGCGCCTTGAAACTCGACGTAGTACTTCGGGCCAGACGATCGATCGTACGCCCCGCCAGTGCGGCGGACCGTCGGAGAAATTCCAAAATCCAGCGTTCCGCCTTGAATCATCGCAGGCACGTTCATGTGGCCCAGATCTCCTTTGGCGATGAATGGCGTGTTGTAGGGCGATAGCGCGAGAACGGCCTTGATGCGTGGATCCTTCCAGGACGCCCACGCGCCCGCGACCCCCAGCGCGGTGTAGCCGCCCAGGGAGTGCCCGGCGATTCCCACCCGCCCGGTATCGACAGGAACGCCTTGAAATGATTTGGCGCTGAGGACGGCCTGGAGAACGGCTTCAATATCCGCCCGGCGATCCTTATAAGTGGCGTCGGACCACGCCTGGGCCTTCTGAAATGGTTCTTCCGGACGCCAGCCGGCGGACCGGGCGTGGCGAGCCGCGCCGCAGCTTGCATCCGCGTGGTTGGGGGCGACGACGAGATATCCCGCGCTGGCCAAGGCCTCCATCAGAAAGACCGACTGTGTGTTGCATCCGCCAAAGCCGTGCGAAAAGACCACCAGCGGGAATCCGCCCTCCGGAGCGGCGCCCGCCGGCTTCCAAACCGCTACGTCGCGGCCGTCGACATTGACGTGGACGGCGCGGCCGGCAGCCAGTAAGGGTAAGGACGCCAGCAAACACGCAAACAGAAACGCCTTCATATGTTTATAAGAACACGCCGCAGAGCAAGAGCTCTTAGGTGCAATGCATACGAGCTATGGGGATAAAACACTTAATTCCGATCGCTGGTTTGCCGGCGGGCGGTTTTTTACCGACTCTGGTGTACATCACGCATCCGGGCAAACCCGCTAAAATGGGGGTTCGCATGAAGATCGCCCTGGCACAAACCAACAGCACGGTGGGCGATCTTTGCGGCAACGCGAAGCGGATGCTGGCGTTCGCGGGGCGCGCGGCCGAATCCGGCGCGAACGTAGTAGTTTTCCCGGAGCTTTCGCTCACCGGTTATCCTCCGCGCGATCTGCTCGAAAAAGAAAGCTTTCTGGATCGCACGGAGCAGCACCTGGAGCGCCTGGCCGTGGATGCCACGCCGCTGAACGTTACCATCATCTGCGGAACGGTGACGCGCACCGGCTCGCCCGCCGGCCATCCCATCTACAACAGCGCCGCGGTGCTGAGAGGCGGCCGCGTCGTGTTTCGTCAGCATAAAATGCTGCTGCCGACGTACGATGTTTTCGACGAAGCGCGTTACTTCGAGCCGGCCACGAAACAATCGCCGCTCACGCTGGGCGACGCCATCTCCGCGCTCACTATCTGCGAAGACGCCTGGAACGACAAGCAATATTGGGAGCGGCGCCGCTACAGCCGCGATCCGGTGGAGGAGCTTGCGACAACGGGTGCGCGCATCCTGATCAGCATCAACGCGTCGCCTTATCACATGGGCAAGCGCGCGCAACGGACGGAGGTGTTCGCCGCTACTGCGCGGCATTTTGGCGTGCCCATCGTCTATGTGAACCAGGTGGGCGGCAACGATCAGTTGGTTTTCGACGGAACCAGCTTCGCGATGAACGCGGAAGGTCGGGTGATCGCGAGCGCGGCCTCGTTCGAAGAGGATCTGGTGATGATGGATACCGGGACGCTGACGGGAGACCGGCACGACAACTTGTCCGACGAATGTGACGCAGTGTATCAGGCGCTGGCCATGGGCACGCGCGATTATATTCGCAAGTGCGGCTTCGAGCGCGTCATTATCGGACTGAGCGGGGGTATCGATTCGGCTCTCACGGCGGCCATCGCGGTGGACGCCGTGGGCAAGGAAAACGTGATCGGAGTGGGCATGCCCGGCCCGTACTCTTCCGATCACAGCGTCACCGACGCGCGGGACCTGGCTCATAACCTGGGAATCCGGTTTGAGCTGATTCCGATCAAGGATCAGTACGGCGCGTTTCTCAACGTTCTCGAGCCCTTATTCGACGGAAGTCGCCGTGGGCGTCACCGAAGAAAACCTGCAATCGCGGCTGCGCGGCGTCACGTTGATGGCGCTCTCGAACAAATGGGGCGCGCTGGTGCTTACGACGGGCAACAAGAGCGAGCTGGCCGTCGGATACTGCACGCTGTACGGCGATATGTGCGGCGGATTGGCCGTAATCAGCGATGTGCCGAAGACGCTGGTGTATTAGCTGGCGCGCGTGGCCAACCAGCGCCACGGAAACGCCATCCCCGAGAACACGTTCCTCAAGCCGCCATCGGCCGAGCTGCGGCCCGATCAAAAGGACACCGATTCGCTTCCGCCCTACGAAGTGCTGGATCAGATCCTGCGCCTGTATATCGAGAATAACGATGCGCCGCAGCGTATCGCCGACGCGTTGCAATCTGCCGGTAACTTTGGTGCGGGACATTGTCAACAAAGTGGACCGCAACGAATACAAACGCCAGCAGGCGGCCCCGGGCCTGAAGGTAACCACCAAGGCGTTCGGCATTGGCCGGCGCTTCCCGATCGCCCAGAGGTTTTCTGAATAGGAAAAACCGTTTTCCGAATAAGACCAGAGGTTCCCAATGAAACTGCACGTCCTTCTTGCCGCACTGATCCTGATCGTCGCGGCGCTCCTTTCCTCCTCACAGCCTCCGCCGCGCGAACAAGTGGGGCCCTTGGCCGGCGGCGGATACCTGCTGAACAGCGGCTGGCGCGTGAAGCCGGCCGGCGTGCAAATTCCGCTCGACACGCTGCCGATGTCATCCGTACTTTCCAAAGACGGCCGATTTTTGATCGTGCTGAACGGGGGCTACAATCCGCCGTCGCTCAGCGTGCTGGATACCAAAGATGGCCATGAGATGAGCCGCACGCCGGTGGCGGACGCGTGGCTGGGGATGTCGCTTGCGCCGAACGGGAAGACGTTGTGGGTGGGCGGCGGATCGCAAGCGTCGGTTTACGAATTTTCGTTCGATGAAAATGGAAAGCTCACGCCTGCGCGCACGTTCGAAATCGTCAAGGGCGCGGAGCGGAGCGCGCGCGATTTCATCGGGTGTGTCGCCATCGATCCGGATGCGCATCTGCTCTACGCCTGCGATCTGTATCGCGACGCGATTGTGGTGGTGAATACGCAATCGGGCACCGTGATCGACAGATTCAAGACCGGACGGCGGCCTTATCGCATCCTGTTCAACCCCGATGGGAAATCGTTTTATGTGACCAGTTGGGCCGATGGATCCGTGTATCATCACCAGACCGGTAACGGCGCCATCATCCAGACGCTGCGGTTGGGCGCGCATCCCACCGACATGGTTTGGCGCGACCGGGCCACGCGCGCGGAAGAAAGCGACGATGGGGACGCCGCGCAACCGCCCAGTTTCAAAGCGCGCATTTTCGTATCGGCGGCCAACACGAACAATGTTTACTCCGTCGGTGTTTCCGATAGCGGCGATTTGCGCGTGGTGGAAACCATTAACGTCTCAACGACGCCCAATCATCCGCTCGGCATGACGCCCAGCGCATTGGCGCTCGGTCCCGATCAAGCTCGGTTGTATGTGGTCTGCTCGGACGCCAATGCCGCCGCGGTGGTGGACGTTACCACGGCGCATAGCCAGGTGCTGGGCTTCGTTCCCACGGGTTGGTATCCCACGGCTGCGAGCGCGCTGGCCGACGGCCGCCTGGTGGTGTTGAACGGCAAAGGCTCGCGCAGCTATCCAAATCCCAACGGACCCAATCCATCGAAAGCCAAGAATAACCTCAACCCGCAATATGTGGCGCGCATCCAGACTGGTTCTGCGTCGTTCATTCCCGCGCTGACCGACGAATCGCTTACGGATTATACGGCGGAGGTGAAATCCAACTCGCCCTATACCGATGAAAAGCTCGACGCGATTCCGCCTGGCATTCCCGCGGCCATCCAGCACGTGCTGTACATCGTCAAAGAGAATCGCAGCTACGACCAGGTGTTGGGCGATATTGGCAAAGGCGAGAGCGATCCCTCGCTATGCCTCTTCAAGGAAAACGTCAGCCCCAACCATCACAAGCTGGCGCGCGAGTTTGTGCTGTTCGATAACTTCTATGTCAATAGCGACGTGAGCGCGGACGGGCACAACTGGTCGACATCGGCCATCGCGAACGACTATGTGGCGAAGACCTGGCCGAGCAATTACGCCAAGCGAAATCCCGTTTACGGCTTCGAAGGCGGCGAGCCTGCGGCCTATCCTCCGGCAGGATATCTGTGGACCAACGCGGCGTCAGCCGGCGTGTCCATGCGGAATTACGGCTATTGGGTGGAGAACAAGAAAGCGGCCGGGGCGGATGGCGTTCAGATCGACAAAGTGCTGGACCCGGTGCTGGCCAAAGTGACGAACATGAAGTATCGCAGCTTCGATCTGGATTATCCGGACGTGAAACGCGCGCAAACATTTCTGGACGAGCTGGCGCAGTTCGAGAGCGCGAACCAGATGCCCGCGTTGATGTTCATGCGCCTGGGCAACGACCATACGTCGGCCACGACGCCCGGCAAAATTGCGCCGCTGGCGGCGTTCGCCGACAATGACTACGCGCTGGGAATGATTGTGGAAGCCTTATCGCGCAGCAAGTTCTGGGGATCGACGGCGATTTTTGTCTTGGAAGACGACGCGCAAGACGGGCCGGATCATGTGGATTCGCACCGCTCGCCCGCGTTCATCATTTCTCCCTACACGCATCGCGGAACAATTGACAGCAACATGTACAACACCACGTCGATGCTGCGGACCATGGAGCTGATTCTGCATATGCGTCCCATGACGCATTTCGACGCGGGTGCGCGGCCGATGTTCGCCAGCTTTTCGCAGCAGCCGTCGGCGGCGCCCTATCAGGCCGAGAAGCCGCGCGTATCGCTAGAGGAGCGCAACCCCGCGAATGCGTCCACTGCGTTGCGTTCCGCGCGGCTGGATTTTACTAAAGAGGATCTGAACGACGACGATGAGTTGAACGACATCCTGTGGCGCGCGATACGCGGCACCGATCCGCCGCCGCCGGTTAGAAGCTTGTTCGCCCGGTGATGGGGAGATAACGGACGACAACTTGCCTCGCGCGCATCTCTGCTTCGTTTGGCACATGCACCAGCCTTTGTACAAGGATCTGGTGACCGGTGAGTATCGCCTGCCATGGACGCGCTTTCACGCCTTGAAAGATTACTACGGCATGGTGAAGGTGCTGCAGGATTTTCCTAGCGTTCACCAGACCTTCAATCTGGTTCCTTCGATGATTGTGCAGATTCAGGAGTACGCGTCGGGCGCCGCGGCCGATCCGTTTCTCGATTGTGCTTTGAAGCCGGCCGAGGAGTTGAGCGAGGCGGAGATCGAGTTTATTCTACGCTATTTCTTTCAAGCCAATGCGGATCATCTCATCTATCGCTATCCGCGTTACGGCGAGCTTTTTAACGTTTGGAAATCCTGCGGAGCGAACCCTCAGGTGGCGCGGCGGCACTTTTCCGTGCAGGATCTGCGCGATCTGCAAGTGCTCTCGCAAGTGGCCTGGTTCGACGAAGAGTTTCAGGAGCACGATGAAGAAGTGAAGGCTCTGGTGGCGAAGGGCCGCGATTATTCGCTCGAGGATCAAACGGTGATGGCGCGCAAGGAGCGCGAGATCCTGGCGGCGGTGGTGCCGGTGTACAAGGAATTCGCCGCGCGCGGGCAGATCGAGATTTCGACCACGCCTTTCTACCATCCGATTCTGCCGCTGATCTGCGATTCCAATATCGCCAGCGTGTCGCATCCGGGCGTCACGCTGCCCAGCCGTTTCGAATATCCGCAGGACGCGCTGGATCAATTGAAGCGCGCGCGGGCGTTCATGGAGCGCCAGTTCGGACGCGCGCCGGTGGGTCTGTGGCCTTCGGAAGGTTCGGTGTCCGATGAAGCGCTGGCTCTGGCCGCTGAAGCGGGGTTCGAATGGGCCGCGAGCGATAACGGCGTTCTGGCGCGGACCATCCATCAGGACGGTGGGACCGAGGTGACGTACCGATCCTATTTGTGGCAGCAAAACGGCCGCGAGCTGCGCATGATTTTTCGGGATCATTTCCTGAGCGATCAAGTGGGCTTCGTCTATTCCGGGATGCGCGCTCATGACGCGGCCGGGCACTTTCTGGATCGCATTCGCGAGAACACGCGGCCCATGCTGGAGCGCGGCGCGGACGTCCTGGTTCCCATCATTCTGGACGGCGAGAATGCCTGGGAATACTACAATCACAACGGCCGGCCTTTTCTGCGCGAGTTGTACCGGCGGATCGCGGAGTCGTCCGATCTGGCGGCGCTCACGGTGAGCGAGGCGCTGAAGCTGGATGCGCCGCGCACGCTGGATCATATCCATCCGGGATCGTGGATCGACGCGAACTTCGATATCTGGATCGGCGACGAAGAAGATAATCTGGCTTGGGAGTATCTGCTCCGGGCGCGGCGGAAATTCGATGAAGTGAAGGCCACCGTTTCCGAAGAGCGGCGCAGCTTGGCTTACGAAGAGCTTCTGATCGCGGAAGGCAGCGACTGGTGCTGGTGGTACGGGCCCGAGCATATTTCCGAAAACCGCATCGAGTTCGACGAATTGTACCGGCAGCATCTTGGGAACGTTTATCACGCGCTCGGTATCGCGCCGCCCGAGGAATTGCTGCGCCCGATTCTCAAAAGCGGTGTTCCGAATTTGAATCAGCCGCCCACGCATTCGATTCATCCGGTGATTGACGGCGAGGTAACGTCGTATTTCGAATGGATGGGCGCGGGACGCTATCAGCCCGATAATCGGTCGGGGTCGATGCATAGCGGCGAGCCGAAGATTCGCGACGTCTACTATGGCACTGACAACGACAATCTGTATCTGCGGTTGGATTTCGACGCAGGCTTTGAGTTCGCTGGATTGGAACTGCGCACCGCACTGAAGAGCCTGTCCCTGCTGGACAACCCCGCGGTTCAATTCGCGAAGCGACGCATCGCCGAAATTCGAGTGCCTCTGGACGTGGCGGGGTTAGCGCCCGACAGCCCGATTTACTTGCGGCTGGAATATTTGTCCAGCGTCGCGATTAATTTGGCCGCTGCGGGAGGCGCCGGCGTGCTGCCCAGAACGATCTCTTTGTTAGTCAGCGCCGAGCCGTAAAGATCCCTGTTCCAGTCTTCATCTGGCCGAAGCGTGGCGCCTTGCAGCGCTATGCCTGCGAAAACGCCGCGCGAACGCGAGTAGGTCAGGATCTCGGCATGCAGTTGCGCGTCGGTCTCAGCCGATGAAGTGCGCCCCACCGGACCCGCGGCCACCGATGCATCGGCGCCCAAAGTGAATTTGCTCTCGAGCAGTTTCTTGGCGCCCGGCTCGCTATTCACCAGCATCACTACGTCGGTTTCCGAGCCGCCGATCTGGAATCCGAAGCTCCCGCCTTCCACGCGAATGGCCGCGGGCGCGGACCAGCCCACGCCGCTGGCTTTGCGGCACAGCATGAATCCCTTGCCATACTTGGCGCCCACGATGAAGGCGCCCTTCTTGAGCCCGGGAACAAGAACCACGCATTGGGCCTTCGAGAGCAGATCCTGAGGAATGCCTTTGTCGGGCGCGGACATGATCTCGGTAAGCATGTCGGCCGCATCGTCCAGCCGCTTGGGAGCGTCGCTGGCAGCGTGCAACAGGCTGCTGGTTGCCAAAAGAAGCGCTACATGAGTTAATTTCATCGTGGTCTCCCTAAGGTCGATTCTAACAGGCTTGCTCATCGGATCGATGACAATTGTATGTAGTTTGGGGGCAGCAGATCCGGTAGCGGCCAGCGTGAGCAAGAAGCTGGATATCATCGATAGCGGCAAGGCCAAGCCCGGCTCGGTGTTTCGGTTTACACCGGCGGAGTTGAACGCCTGGGTGCGCGTGAAGGCTCCCAGCATCATTCACGACGGATTTCGCCAGCCGCACCTGGTGCTGGGACAGGGCGAAGCAACCGCATCGGCGCTGATCGATTTTCTGAAAGTGCGGCAAGCCAACGGTATAGAAACCAATTATCTGGTAGCGAAGCTCATTCAAGGCGAAAAGCTGGTGAAGGCGCGGGCGAGCATTCAATCGTCGCACGGAAGAGCGACGGTGCATCTGCTGCGTGTGGAAATCGGAGGATTGGCGGTAACTGGCGCGCCGCTCGATTTTATGGTGCAGAATTTCTTGCTGCCTTTTTATCCCGACGCCAAAATCGACGAGCCGTTCGAACTGGCGGGCAATGTGGATCGGATTGAGATTACGCCGGTTGCGGCTCTCGTTTATATACGGAAATGATTTTGGTGGCAGCTTCCTGACCCATGCGAACGCAATCGGGAATGCCGATGCCGTGATAGGCATTGCCAGCCAAATACAAACCAGGGATCGCACGCGCCAGTTCTTCGATGCGCGCGATGCGCTGTTCATGACCGACCGTATATTGCGCCATCGCATGCGGCCAGCGGGCGATGTTGTGAAACACCGGCTCGGCCTCGAGACCCATGATGCTGTGCAATTCAGCGCGCGCGGCGTCCACCAGGGCAACGTCTGAGAGCGGCAGAGCATCCGCACCCAGGAAACATCGCAGCACCACCATGTTTGCGGGCACGCGATGGTCGAATTTGTTCGCAACCCAGGTACAGCCGAACATGAGCTTACGCTCAATCTTCGGAACCAGGAATCCGTGGCCTTGGAGCGGGTGATCGAAAGTGTTTTTGCGATAACCGAGCGAAAGCGTGATGGATGTGGTGTAGGGAACGCCTGCGAGGAGGCCGGCAAGCTCGGGCTGCAGGGCCTGAAGAATGCGGCCGGAATCGCCGGCGGGAGTGGCGAGTATGACGTGTTCGGCTTCCAGCCAATCGCCGTTTGCTCGAACGCGAAAACCGGACGGCGCGGATTCCATGGTCTGGACGTCGGCTTGAACCACGTCGGCACTGGGACGCAGGGCTTCAATGAGCTGACCGAGCCCGCCCTTCAGCGTCTGTAAAAATGAACCGCCGGGGTTGGGGGGCCGGGGCGTGGCAAGAACACCGCGCGTGAGGCTGCCGTACTTCGATTCGATTTCGACAAACCGTCCTAGCACGCTGTTGACGCTCATCTCATGCGGATCGCCTCCGTAGACGCCCGCGAGCAACGGTTCCGCCAAATAATCGATGCATTCCTGGCCGTAATGATCGAGCAGAAATTCGTAGACGGAACGATCGGGCTGCGGGCCGTGGGGCTGCCGGAAAATCTCCAGGCCCATGCGGATTTTGGCGCCCCAGCTGAAGAGCCGCGTCTCGGCCAGCGGCAACATCTTGGTGGGCACCATCATCATAAGCCCGTCGGGCATGGGAACGAGCTTGCCCTTCTTGACGATGTAGGTGATGCGGGAATGGTCTTTGGAGCCGATTACCTGATCGGCCAAGCCGAGTTCGCGGATCAGATTCATGGCCCATGGTTTGGCGGCCATGTATCCATCGGGGCCTTCTTCGAGCACGCAGCCCTGTTGCACCGCAGTCTGGATCACGCCGCCCACGCGCGGCTGGCGCTCCAGCAACGTTGGACGGATGCCCGCTTGCGAGAGATAGTAAGCGGCGGAGAGACCGGAGATTCCGCCGCCGATGATGAGCGCTTGGCGCACGACTACATCTTGAACTCGCGCACGAAATCCACCACGGCGCGAACGTTGTCGGGCGGAGTTTCGGGCAGAATCCCATGCCCCAGATTGAAAATGTGGCCGGGGCGCGAGCCGGTGCGTTTCAGCAGCTCATGCACGCGCATCTTCAGTTCGGGCAGCGGCGCGAAGAGCACGGCCGGATCCAGATTGCCTTGGACGGCGGAACGATAGCTGATGTCCATCCAGGCCTGGTCGATATTTACGCGCCAGTCCACGCCCATCACGTCGCCACCGGCGGCGTGCAACTCGCGGAAGAAGCCGGAAGCTCCGGTGCCGAAATGAATCACCGGGACGCTCCCGGTGCGAATGCGCTCGATTAAGGCGCGCGAATAGGGCGCGACGAAACGCACGTAATCGTCGGGACTGAGAGCGCCCACCCAGCTATCGAACACCTGAATGGCGCGCGCGCCGGCGGTAACCTGGCTAAGCGCGAAGGGGCCCAGCACGTCCACCAGCTTGCCCATCAGGCGACGCCACAGAGTTTCGTCGCGATACATCATGGATTTGGTGCGGACGAAGTTCTTGGAAGGGCCGCCTTCGATCATGTAGCTGGCGAGCGTAAAGGGCGCGCCGACGAACCCGATTACCGGGACGCGGCCGGCCAGTTGCCGGACCACCTGCTGGATGGCTTCGCCGACGTAGTTGAGATCGTCGGTGTTGGAAATGGAGAGCGAATCGACGTCGTCGGAGGTGCGGACGGGATTGTCGATGTGCGGGCCTTCGCCCGAGAGAAACTTCAGCTTCAGGCCCATCGGCTCGACGGGCAAGAGAAGGTCGGCGAAAATGATGGCAGCGTCGACGTCCAGATATTCCACCGGCTGCAATGTCACCTGGGCGGCCAAATCGGGCCGTTTGCAAATCTCCAGGATTCCGGCTTTGGCGCGGATATCCCGGTATTGCTTCATGTAACGTCCAGCTTGGCGCATGAACCAGACGGGCCGCACGTCGGTGGGACGGCGGCGGCAGGCATCCAAAAAACGACTGTTCGTCGAGGTCATTCGCATCGATTTCCCGGCGTGAATTCTAGGTTGAGCATGTGTGAGTGAGTTGGCATCGGATTGGCCGCGTGTAAACGGCCCAAATTATAGTAGCGCTTGGACCAAGCCCTACTGTCAATAGTTTGGCCCCAAATTTGTAAGAACGAAGCCAGCGGGGATAGCATAAGCCTTTAAAATCAATCAGTTGCGGTGGGACGTCTGGCGCTACCGATGCTATTCGCGGGGACGGCCTTTTTTGATGCGCTTGAGCAAGTGATCCATGCGCCCGCCCAGTTCGGTGGCGATATCGGCCTCAAAATGCAGCTCAGGAACGCGAAATAATTCCAAACGGCGGGCCACTTCGCGGCGCAGGAACGTGGCGGCGTGTTCCAGGGCGGCGATGGCTTGCGGGGCGTCGGCGCCATTGTCCACGCGGATGCGCACCAGGGCGTGGCGCTTGTCGGGCGATACCTCGATACCGGTGACGGTGGCGGAAGCGACGCGCGGGTCTGACAGCTCATAGCCGATCAGCTCGGTGAGCTCTTCGCGAAGCGCTTCTGAGACGCGTTCCTTACGATGCTGCATGAGCGCTTTACTGTTGGTCGCCCTCAAGCGTAGTCAAACGGCGCTCGTGCATCTCGGCGATGCGAGCGAGGGCGCGAATATTCTCTCCGTCCTGCTGTGCTGTCGCATAGAGCGTCTGAATGTTCACCCTGAGCGCTTCGATCCCTCTCATTCCGAGTTCGAGGTTCATTGTCAGCGCTTGGATTCGTTCGTCGATGGTCATGTCAAAATACCTCTATTCAAACCACTCGGTACTACTTCCTACTAACACGCCACCCAGCAGATTCGCGGCTTCGCGTTCCACCAACTGCAGCACTTGTTCGGCGTGCGCGTGATCGCCCGAAACGGTGACCGCCGACACCAGCGAGCGCTGCCACAGATCCTGATAGTCAATTTCGGCCACCGCCACGTTAAATTTCGCGCGAAGACGATCCTTCAGGCTCTTGACGGTATGACGCTTGTCCTTGAGCGAATGGGCGTCTTCCAGGTGCAGTTCAAGCGTTAGTACACCGACGGACGGCATCGCATTACGCCATGGTCTCCACGGCTACACGCTCGGTAGCGAAAGCCTCGATGATATCGCCCGGCTTGACGTCCGAGAAATTCCGCAGCGTGATGCCGCACTCGAAGCCGTTCTTCACCTCGCTGGCGTCGTTCTTAAAGCGCTTGAGCGAATCGATCTTACCGGTGAACACCACCACGTTGTCGCGCAGCAGGCGCACTTCGCTGTCGCGCTTGAGCAAGCCGTCGATCACCAGGCAGCCGGCCACATTGCCGACCTTGCTGATGCGGAACACTTCGCGCACCGAGGCGCGGCCCTGGTACACTTCTTTGAAAACCGGCTCCAGCATGCCGGTCATGGCGCGCTTCAATTCGTCGGTGAGCTCGTAGATGATGGTGTGCAGGCGGATGTCCACCTTTTCCTGCTCGGCCAGCGACGCGGCGTTTCTCTCGGGGCGGACGTTGAAGCCCACGATGATGGCGTTGGAGGTGGAAGCCAGCAGCACGTCGCTTTCGTTGATGGCGCCCACCGCGCTGCGCAACACGCGGATGCGGACCTTGTCGTTCGAAAGCTTCTGCATCATGTCGGCCAGCACTTCGGCCGTGCCGCTGACGTCGGTCTTGAGGATGATGTTGAGCTCCTTGACCTCGCCTTCCTTCAACTGTTCGTGGAACTGCTCCAGCGTCATGCGGCCGCTCTTGGACATGGCGACGTCGCGCGCCTTGGCTTCGCGGTAAATCACGATCTGCTTGGCCTTGGCGGTGTCCGTCACCACCTGGAACATGTCGCCCACTTCGGGCAGCGAATCCAGACCCAGAACTTCGACGGGCATGGAGGGTTCGGCATCGCGAATGGGGCCGCCGCGATCGTCGAACATGGCGCGCACTTTGCCGAATACGGAGCCGCAGATAAAATAATCGCCGACGTGCAGCGTGCCGTTGCGAACCAGCACGGTGGCCACGGGACCGCGTCCGCGATCGAGATTGGCTTCGAGCACGTTGCCCACGGCGGGACGATCGGGGTTGGCCTTCAGATCCAGCATGTCGGCCACCAGCAGGATCATTTCGAGCAGGAGATCGAGATTGGTTTTGGCTTTGGCGGAAACGGGCACCATGACGACGTCGCCGCCCCAATCCTCGGCCAGCAGCCCGCGATCGGCCAGTTGCTGCTTGATGCGCTCGGGCTGAGCGTCGGGCTTGTCCATTTTGTTGATGGCGACGATGATGGGCGCGCCGGCCGCGCGGGCGTGGTCGATAGCTTCGATGGTCTGCGGCATGACGCCATCGTCGGCGGCCACCACCAGGATGACGATATCGGTGACTTTCGCGCCGCGGGCGCGCATGCGGGTGAACGCTTCGTGGCCGGGCGTGTCGATGAATACGATCTTGCGGCCGTTCTTCTCGACGTAATACGCGCCGATGTGCTGCGTGATGCCGCCGGCCTCGCGGTCGGCAACGTGGGCGGAGCGGATGGCGTCCAGCAGCGAAGTTTTGCCGTGATCGACGTGGCCCATGATGGTGACCACCGGCGCGCGCCGCACTTTATCGGTGGTGACTTCGGCTTCGCGTGATCTCCTGCGTGCTCTCTTCTTCGTAGCTGATCTTGTTGGTGGAAGCGCCGAACTCGCGCGCCAGATCCTCCGCCATCTTCACGTCGAGATTCTGGTTGATGGTGGCGAAAATCTTCTTTTCCACCAGCTTCTTGATCACCAGGTTGGCTTTGATGCCGAGCTTTTCGGAAAGCTCTTTGACCGTGACGCCTTCTGAAATTGTGATCTCGCGATCGATGGGCGGCGGAGCAGCCATTTGCTCGCCGCGGCGCGACGGCATTCGCAGCCGGCCCTCTTCCTGCTCCACATCGCGATGGCGATCCCGTCCGGCAGGTTTGGCTTGATGCCGCCGCTGCTGCTCCGTGGTTGGGATGGGCGTGGCTGGTTCGGCGCGCAGCGGCGACGTGGGATGCAAAGTGCGGGGCCGGCGAAACGCTCCGGGGCCTCCAGGACCGCCGGGTCCAGGAGGGCCGCCGCCCACACCGGGTCCACGCATTACCGGCTGGCCGGGACGAATGGGCCCGCGATAGATGGGCTGGCCGGGGACGGGCGTGGAACTGCGAGTAGGCATGCCCGGCCGCGGGCGCTTGCTGGCTGCACCTGGCCAGGCGCCGGACGAGTCTGCTGTTGTTGCAGGCGCGCCACCATGTCGGGACGCGGAGGCACCACGGGACGCGCGGCCGGTTGTCCGGCGAGATTCGGACGCGGCTGCGGACGCAACGGCGTTCCCGGGGTTGGCGACGCCATGGCGCAGCGCGATTGCCGAGCTTTCGCTGGGCGGCGGCGCAGTGCGGGCCACCGGATGGGCTGGAATCGTGACGGACGCGGGCGGCATAGGAGCCGCGGGAGTGGCTGGCGGCAAGGGCTGCCGCGGTCCCGACAAGATCTGGCCGGGGCGAGGCGTGGGAACGGGGCGCGCGGGAACGGGACCCGTGCGCAACGGGGGATGCAGCGGCGCAGCGCCACCGGCGGACAGTGGCGGCCTTAAAGGCGCGGGCTTGCTGCGAAGCGGTTCTTCAATTGGAGTAACGGGGGCCTCCTGGGCGGGCGTTATAATGGGCGCTTCCGATTCGGGTATGGGGTTTCTTGCGACGTGGGTGCGATGCTCGGGCGCCTGCGGAGGCGCGGGCGGCTCATGCCGCGCGGGCTGCTGTTCATACCGCTCCACAGGCTCCGGCTCGGCCACGGCGACAGAAGTATCGGCTTCGCGGCGCATGGCAGCGCCCGCTCCGCCTTGCACCCTCTGCCGGATTATTTCCGCCACCGAGTCGTCAACGGAACTGGAGTGGGTCTTCTTCTCGGTAACGCCGAGCTCCGGCAACATGTCGATGATGGCGTGCGAGGGGACCTCAAGTTGCCTTGCCAGCTCGTTGATTCGAATTTTACTCATAAATAACGGCAACACCGGATCGCGCTGCGCCTAACGGACCCCCTCCGAGTTCTCTATAGTATCAAATTCCTTTTTCTCATCCGGCTTGTTTGCGCCGGGTACATGACCGGTTTCAGCCGCTTCGGCGCCGTTGGCAGCAGCGGCGGATTCGGCCTCCATCGCAGGCTCCTCACCTTCCGGGATCTCCACCACAACTTCTTCCGCGATGAACTCGCCCTCCGCTAGAGCTTCCACTTCCACCGTCCGGCGCCTTCCGCTTCAGGGCTTTCCACTTCAGCACCTGGTTCGAACTGCGCGTAATAAGAGTTCACCGCAACCAGAATCTTCTCGACAATCTTGGGCCCGACACCGGGGATGGCTTCCAGCTCTTCCGGCGTCATGGAGCCCAGCTTCTCGACGGTTGCGACGCCCGATTCCAGCAGCTTTTCGACGATGTCCTCGGCCAGGCCGAATGATCGATCAGCACCGACACGGGAGCGCCCGCGGGAACCAGAGCGGCCATGGCAGTCTCCACTTCCTGGCGCTTCTCTTCTTCGCTCTTGATGTCGATCTTCCAGCCCAGCAGCTTGGCGGCCAGCCGGACGTTCTGGCCTTTCTTGCCGATGGCGAGCGAAAGCTGCGTATCGTCGACGATCACTTCCATGTGCTTATCCGCCGCATCGACGATAGAAACACGGCTGATTTTGGCCGGACTGAGCGCATGCGTGGCAAAGACCACCGGATCTTCGGAAAACTCGATGATGTCGATCTTCTCTCCGCGCAGTTCACGGATGATGGATTGCACGCGCATGCCCTTCATCCCCACGCAGGCGCCGACGCTATCCACATCGCGATCGCGGCTGACTACAGCGATCTTGGTTCGCTCGCCGGCTTCGCGCGCGCAACCCTTGATGACCACCGTGTTGTCGTAAATCTCCGGGACTTCCTGTTCGAACAGACGCATCACCAGCTCCGGCGCGGCGCGGGAAACGATAACGCCCGCGTTCTTGCCGGCCTTCTCCACGCTGCGGATGACGCAACGCGCGCGATCGCCCACGCTGAAGTTTTCCAGCTTGCTCTGTTCTTTCTTCGGCAAGCGCGCTTCGGTTTTTCCCAGGTCCACCATCAGGTCCTGACCCTCGATGCGCTTCACCATGCAATTGACCAGCTCGCCCACGCGGCCCGAGTATTCCGAATAAATGGTCTCGCGCTCGGCTTCGCGGACCTTCTGCAAAATCACCTGCTTGGCGGTTTGAGCGGAGATGCGGCCCAGCGCTTCGGTGGGCTTGGGGAAACGAACTTCCGATTCCAGTTGAGCGGCCGGATCCATGCGCTGCGCGTCGTCGAGCGAGATCTCCTTCACGGGATCCAAGACCGACTCCACCACTTTTTTCACGCCATAGATTTCGAGCGCACCGGTGGCATCGTTAAAAGCCGCAACCAGATCTTCGGTAGTGCGAAAGTGCTTGCGGGCAGCCACCAGCATGGCGTCTTTCACCGCGTCGATAACGATTTGCGGGTCAATGCCCTTTTCTTTGCTCAAAATCTCAATGGACTGATAGATACTAGCCACTGTTTCCTCTTCTCAAACTTTTCTGGGAGTGAATTACCAGTCGAACTTCAGGTTGGCTTTTTCGACCTGATCCAGCGGGAAATGGATGACTCTTCCGGAGGCTGGCTGCGGCGCGGCGATTTCCAGAGCGACGACGCCCTGAGAGATACCGGCCAGCTTGCCTTCCCAGCGACGCTGGTTTTCCACCGGCTCTCGCAGCACGACTTTTGCCTTCTGACCCACGAATCTCTCGAAGTCCTTCGCTTTCGATAATTTACGCTCCAGGCCCGGCGAACTGACCTCCAGCGTATAACTATCCCCAGGTATGACGTCTTCGATGTCCAAAATAGTTCCTACTTGGTGCGAAATAAATTCACAATCGGCGTGGGAGACGCCCAGCGGACCGTCCGCGGGAGCCGCACCGGAACCCGGCCTGGGGGACCCGGCGAAGCGGTCGATAAAAATGCGCAGCAGGCGGCCGCGGCCGGCTCCCAGAAGCTGCACCTCGACAATCTCGATGCCTTCCGGATCGGCCACACGCTCGGCTATTTCCGCGATCTTTGCGACAATCTCGTCTTTTGCGATGACAGACATCTCAATGCAATAAAAAAGTGGGCTTTCGCCCACCGGTCACTTTCGACAATTTCATTATACACGGATAAGAGATCGTGGCGCACGCTTTAGCGCGACGCACTCATGCGCGCCGTGTCGCCACTCTGGGCGACATCTTTCAGCGCGTTCACACGATTGTGAACGCGGCACGCACGAGTGCGTCGCGCTAAAGCGTGCGCCACATCGTTACGAAAGGAGTTCGGCGGTGAGGGTTGCGCCGCCCATTTCGGCCATTAAGGTAGAAATCTTGACCGGGGTCCGCGATTCTTTGGCGATCCAGACCGTCGATTTATCCAGGCCGCCATCGGCGGAGGAGAGTTCTACCTGGAAGGCATCGAAAGTGCCCGCCGCCACTGTGACGGTTTCCGATCCGGCCACTTCAAGCTGCATCAGCTTCACTTTCTGCTTCTGCACATCGAAATTGCGAAAGGCGGTGCGATAGCCATCGGCGAGCGGAAGGCATCCGATGGCGAAACTGGAGCCGGCTCCGTCGGCGAAAAGGGGACCATCCAGATCCACAGAGATCGATTGGTCCTCGCCGTCCATCTCCATGTTGCCGGTGGCTTTGCCACTGGAAAACTCCAGGTAGATGGCCACAGGGCCTTGCTTCATTACCCGCTTCTTCAACGTGAGGCTGCCCTTGTCGAGCGTGACCATGTCCGACATTTCGCCCATTGGCGTATCCATGGTTTCCAGCGCCGTCCACACGCCGCCGACATCCTCAACGACAATGGAAAGCTTCAGCGCCATTTGCTGAGCGCCCATGGAGAGCTTGGCATCGTACTTGTAAGTGCCGGGCTGCAGGCCCGCCGTGACTTTGGGAACGCCGACCGCCGAGGCGTCCAGCAGCTTGGAGATGACCACAGTTTTTGGATCCACCGTGATTTCTGCGAGCCGCGCCTCCACCTCCGGCGAGCCGCCCTCCTGATAACGGCCGCCCAAATGTTGCGCCAGGAATTTTTCCACGGCCATGTACATCGCCAGGCTGTTCACGGGCCGGGCGAAGCCGTGGCCTTCGTCGGGCGCGAGCAGGTATTCCACCGGGAATCCGCGATCGCGCAGCGCGATGACGATCTGCTCGGCTTCCCGGCGATGCACGCGGGGATCGTTCGCGCCCTGCACCACCAGCAGCGGCGTTTTGATTTTCGCGGCCGAGAAGAGCGGCGAGCGCTCCTGCAGCCATTGTTTGCCGGCGGGCGTATCGGGATCGGCCATGCGTGCGTACATGATCTTGCGCGCCGCTTCCCAATACGGCGGGAGCGACCCTAGCAGCGTCATCAGATTCGACGGTCCGACAATGTCCACCGCGGCCGCGTACAGATCGGGCGTGAAAGCCACGCCGGCCAGGGTTGCGTATCCGCCGTAGGAGCCGCCGAGAACGCCGATGCGTTTCGGATCGGCGATACCTTCCGCCACCAGATACTGCACGCCCCACGTGACGTCATCCTGCATCTTGGAACCCCACTCGGAGTTGCCCGCGTTGAGAAACTTTTTGCCGAAGCCAGTGGACCCGCGGAAATTGGGCATGAAGACGCAATAGCCGCGGTTGGCGAAGAACTGCGCGAGCGGGTTGTAGCCCCATTCGTCGCGCGCCCAGGGTCCGCCGTGCACCACGATCAGCGTGGGCAAATTTTTCGCCGGCACGCCTTTCGGCAGCGTCAGGTACGCGGGAATCTCCAGACCGTCAGAGGATTTGTATCGAACCGCTTGCATGGGCGCGAGCGATTCTCGCGGCAATTTTTCGCGGATTTTGTATTGAAACGAGAGGCCGCGCGTTTTGCGATCGAACAGGTACATTTCGCCGGGCTCGGTGTCGCCGTACGCGCCAATCAGCCACTGGCTTTCGTCGCGGGTATTGGAATTCACCGAAATTTCCTTCCCCGGAAATTTCTCCTCCAGCCATCGATAGTCGGCCTCGAAGGCCGGGTCCTTGAAATAGCGGCGATCGCGATCGTCGGAGTATTGGGTTTCCACCAGTTCGTCGGTAGCTTCTGAAAACCAGGCAGATTCCAGATCCACGCGCTGTAGCGGATCGCTCTCCACGGTCTGGATCTCGCCGGTTGCGGGATCGAGAAGGGCGAGCGTGGTGAGATCCAGGTCGCCCTTATTGGTCTGAATGTAAGCGCGCTGCGCGTCTTTGTGGAACTGGACGACGTCGCAACTCTCAAAGACGTTGCAGGTATAAATGGGAGTGAAGCCGCTGGGGTCCACTCGCAGGATTTCCTGGTCGCCGGAGTCCTGAACGCGCTGGGCCAGGCGCAGATTGCCCTGCAGATCGAAGATCCATCCGGCGATGCGATCTATGTTTTCGCGGATCAGCGTGCGCTGGCCGGTTGAGATCTGGAGCTTGTAAAGATCGTGCCAGGATTTATCGCGATCGTTGAGCCCGATGTAGATCACGTCGGGATCGCTCTTGGGCGCGCTGAACAGCATGACGCGCACGCCCTTCAGGTTGGTGAGATCGCGCGAGGGCGGCGCGTCATTTTCCGATACCGGCTCGGCGCGCGGATCGACCGCGTAAACGTTGAAGTTTTCGTCGCCCGCGTTGTCCTTGACGTAAGCGATGAAGCGGGCATCGCGAGTCCACAGAAAGCCGGCGATGGGCCGGGCAGTCTCCGTGGTCATCAGCCGGGCGGTGCTGAACGGATCGCTGGTCTTCTTCACCCAGATGTTGCGGGTTTTTTTCCACGGCTTCAGGAAGGCCAGGTACTGGCCGTCGGGCGAAAGTTGAGCGCCGGAAATTTCGGGATCGCCGAACAATAGTTCGCGATCGATTATTGGTGGGAGGCCTTGCATGTGTGCTCCAGGTTAGCAGGATGCTGAAAAAGGCTTTGGGGGACCGACTCCCTAACGGTCGCGGCTCGGTAAACACATGCAAACACGCAGTTGCGATTCTGAGCCGCGCGCCAGCAGCACACCCGGAGACGACCGGAAGTCGTGCACTGGAGGGCATCGACTCGAAGAAGACTGTACGGGTGGCGCGTGAGCAAGCGGTTTATTGCCTTTATCAGCAGCCTGCTAGAGGATTTGCGGATAGCGAGCCAGCGTTACGTTGGATTCTTCGAGTGCGTCGCGGACCACGCGGCTGGTAAGCGCGTCCAGCTCACGACGGCGGCTTTCTTTGAGGCGCGTTCGGGCGGCTTGCAATTCCTGGGTGCAAAAGCCGGGATGGCACATGAATTCGGTGACGCCGTCGGGCAGGTGGCGGATCAGGCGCGCCAGCTCGGCCGCGTCGTAATGTCCCGTCATTAAGAATCCGGCAAAATGGTCTGTGGTGCGGCATCCAGAACGGTCCAGAACGCGATGGAAACGGGCGCGCGCGAACCCGAGCGACTTGCTCACCGCCCGGCGATGCCAGGTTACGCCCGCGCCATGAAAGGGCAAATCGAACGGACGGCGCACCCAGGGAATATTGAATTCGGACGCGATGCGCGCTACGGCATTCAGGACAGGCGGCAAAAGGTGCGTGTGCTTGTGCGTATCCAGGTGCGTGGGCCGAATGCCCGCGCTTTGCACTTTGCGGACCTGCGCGGCCAGCTCATCGTAGAGATGGATGCGGCCCAAGGCGATCTGTCGAAGCAATCGCGGGACGCTGGCCGGAAAACCATTGCTGCCCACCAGCACCAGGTGCACGCCGACGTCGAGCGACCGATTCTCGCGCGCCAGCGCAACCGCGTGATCGAAGGCCGCGCCGGTTGCCATGAGCGTGGTGGCGGTGAGGATGCCCTGCCGATGGGCGTGGATGATTCCGTCGTTGACATCGCGAGTGAAGCCGAAATCGTCGGCGTTGGGGATCAGGTATTTCAAGTCAGTAATCTGAACCGCGCGCGTAAGCAAGCGGCCATCAAAATATCGACAGCTTGATGCGTAGGAACTTCTTGGGATTGGAGCGGAAATCCTGCATCAGAAGGTGCATCTCGCGCGTGGCGCCGTTGAGATTGTCGTACAACTGTTGATTCACCAGCAACTGGCCGATGGTGCCTTGGCCGGAGTTCACCTTGTCGATCACCGAATCGATCTTGGCGATGGTGGCCTTCAACTGATTGCTCAGGTCGTCGCTCTTCAGGAGCTGTCCCGCGGTGCCCTTGCCGGCGTTGAGGTCATCGATAAGCTGATGGATGCCCTTGGCCGAATCGTTCAACTCGTCGTAGAGCGCCGGATCCTTGAGAAACTTGCCCGCGCTCCCTTGCCCAGCCTGCAACTGTTGCAGCATGGTATCGACGCGGCCCAAAGTGGCGACGACATTGTCGTAGAGGTCGTGGTTGTTCAGCAAAATGCCCAGCGTGCCCTTGTCGCTGTTCAGGGTATCGGCCAATCCTTTCACTTGAGCCAGGATCTGCAGCAGGTTGTTGTAGAGCGTTTCATCCACCAGCAATTTGCCGATACTGCCCTTTCCATTTTCCACCAGCCCCACGATCTTATCGACGCGCTGCACGGTATCCTGCAGCGAGTTCATGACGCCGAAACCCTGCTGCACCAGATCCTGAATTTCGCCGGTATTGACGCTGGGAAGTTCCTGATCGGGGCCCACTGCCATGGCGCTTTTGCCGGACTTGATATTGATGTACTTGGTGCCGAGCACGTTGGCGGCGCTGATGGACGCCAGCGAATCGCTGGGAATGTCCTTGAGCGTATGCTGGGGTAACTGCATGTCGATACGAACCAGCCGCATTGGATCCTTGGACCCGGAGAGGCGAATGGATTCCACCTTGCCGATGGGAATGCCGTCCAGATTCACGGGAGCGCCATTGGTGAGCGCGGCGGCGTCGGCCATGTAGGTGTAGATGAGGACCTGGTGTTCAAAGATGTTGGTTTGGCCGGTGATCAGAAAAATGAGCACGGCCAGGATGGTCATGGCGAAGATCGCCAGAATCCCCACTTTGAGTCGCGCCCAGGTGGCCCTGTTCTGAATCGCCATAAGTTATGAATGTTTTGGCACGAACTTTTGGACGTAGTCGTCCTGGTATGCCTCTAGTTCGTGCTGGGTGCCCTCAAAGACCACCCGCCCATCTTTCATCACCATAAAGATAGTGCGCGTCGGATTGGAACCAAGTCCCCCCTCC
The DNA here is from genome assembly GCA_963784025.1 of Bryobacterales bacterium. Lineage (GTDB taxonomy): Bacteria > Acidobacteriota > Terriglobia > Bryobacterales > Bryobacteraceae > Palsa-89. The sequence continues at coordinate 356,640 of CAWAPW010000023.1, read as the reverse complement.
GCTCCGTTACTGGATGCTGGCTCCAAATGTCCGCTGCTGCGATTGTAGCGAAAGTTGGCCATCAGTTGCCCGTCCTGATAACGCTGGGTGACGATGAGGTTGGCGGTGTTCTTCGAATCGCGCTCCTTGACGATGAGGGCCATGATGGTGTTGGCGGTGATGGGATCCAGGCCGGCGGTGGGCGAATCGTACAGCACCAGGGGAGGCTCGCTCACCACTGCGCGAGCGATACCGACACGACGCCGCATGCCGCCCGACAGCTCGCTCGGATACTGTTCCAAGGTTTGTTCCAGCTCCACGAAGCGCAGGGCCTCCTTGACCTTCGGTTCCACTTCCTGGATGGTTTCGGGATGCTCGGTGCGATTGAGCAGGGGATACGCGACGTTTTCCTCCACTGTAACCGAGTCAAACAATCCGCCCTCCTGAAAAAGCACGCCCACGCCGCTGCGGATGTGGAACAGTTGAGCCTCTTTGAGACCGGTGATCTCGTTGCCAAACAAATAAATTTTCCCCGCGTCCGGCCGGATCAATCCGATGGCGGCCTTGAGCAGGGTGGTCTTGCCGCTGCCGGCCGCTCCCAGCACCACGCGGGTGTCGCCGGCGTGCAGTTCGAACGATACCGAATCGAGCGCGACGATTTCCTCGAAGTGCAGGCTCACAGCCTCAAATCGCAGAAGACATTCATTTCCCGGGGAGCTGGCTGGATCGCTCATCGTGGTTAGACAACCGGCTCCCTTACGGTCGCGGCTCGGTAGTCCGCAAACAGCCGGCGCAAGCGCTCCCTTACGGTCGCGGTCCTGAAAGCGCCCGCAATTACGCATGCGCGATTATCGGTCTTTTCCAGCATCATTAGTGCAGGTTCACGAAAACGCGCGTTATCAGGGATGTGATGACGAAGACCCAGACTGAAGCTGCGACCACGGCTTTGGTGGTTGCCAAGCCTACGCCTTGCGTGCCCCCCGTGGTCCGCAGGCCGTAGAAGCAGCCCACCAGGGAAATAATAAAGGCAAAAACGAAAGGCTTCAGCAGCCCTTGCGCGATGTCGTTGTACTCCAGCGCCTGATACGCGCTGGTCCAGTATTGCGTGGTGGTAAGTCCGATGGAAAGGTAGGCGATGACGTAGCCGCCAATCAAGCCGACGAAATCGGCAATGATGGTGAGCATAGGGAGCATGACGCAGGTAGCGATCATGCGCGGCGTTACCAGTTTCTGAATCGGATCGGTACCGAGGGCGCGCATGGCGTCGATCTGCTCGGTTACCTTCATCGATCCGAGTTCGCTCGCGATGCCGGACGCGTTACGGCCGGCCACCAGCAGGGCCGTCAACACCGGACCCAGTTCCCGAACCAGAGTGATGGCAACGATCTGGCCCACCTGGTCTGTAGCGCCGTATTGCGAGAGCGCCCGCGACATCTGCATGGTGATGACGAAGCCGCTGAAAAAGCCGATCAGAATGACAATGGGCAGGCTGCCCACGCCGATGACGTCCATCTGGATAGCGATGTCGTCGACATAGTGCGGGCCGCGAAACAGGTTGCGGAGCGCGCGCCCGGAGAGAACGTAGAAATCCTGGATGGCGGCCACCGCCGGCTTCAGGAAGTCGAGCAAAAGGGCCCCCGCATCCCACGATGCTAACACGCCGAGAGTGGAGGACCGCTACAGCCGTACCACTTTGGGCGACGGATAATTCTTGAGCGCGTTGCGCGTGTCGACAATCAGCCTGGCGCGATCGACGATGGCCGCGTAGTCCACGCCGCTGTGATCGGTGACCACTACGACGCAATCCGCTTGATCGGCCATCGCCAGGGGATCTTGCGCGCTCAGCTCGTGATCGTCCAGGCGGACGGTGGGAACGAAAGGATCGCTGTAAGTGACTCGCGTTCCCCGGCGCTCCAGCAGCAGAATGATATCGAGAGCCGGCGATTCGCGCACATCGTCGATATTGCGTTTGTAAGCGGCGCCCAGAACATGCACGTGCGAGCCTTTGAGCGGCTTGGAATGGTCGTTGAGCGCGTTCTGGATCTTGTCCACCACGAAGTGCGGCATCTGGCCGTTGATGTAACCGGCCAGTTCGATGAAGCGCGCCTCAATGCCGGCCTGTTTGGTCTTCCAGGAAAGATAAAACGGATCGATGGGAATGCAGTGACCGCCCAGCCCGGGACCCGGATAAAACGGCATGAATCCGAACGGCTTGGTGGCGGCGGCGTCGATCACTTCCCAAACGTTGATCCCCATGCGGTCGCACATGAGCGCCATTTCGTTGACTAAGCCGATATTGATCATCCGAAAGGTATTTTCGAGCAGCTTCACCATCTCCGCCACGCTGGTGGAGCTGACCGGAACTACCTTTTCGAGCGCTTGCGCATAGAACAACGCGCCTAGCCGGGTGCATGCTGGCGTAATGCCGCCCACTACTTTGGGAATGTTGGCGGTCTGGTACTGCGGGTTGCCCGGATCCACGCGTTCCGGCGAAAAACACAGGAAAAAGTCTTCGCCCACCTTCCAGCCGGGGGCTTCCAACATGGGCAGAACCAGCTCGTCGGTGGTTCCCGGATAGGTAGTGGACTCTAGAATCACCAGCTTGCCCGGGCCCAGATACTTCGCAGTCTCCTGGCAGGCCGACACGATGTAGCTCATGTCCGGGTCTTTGGTCTTGCGCAGCGGCGTGGGTACGGCGATGTTGATGGTGTCGAGCGTCGAAATGACTGAAAAGTCTGAAGTAGCGCGAAATTTTCCGCCGGATACCCACTTCTTTAAGGTATCCGTGGGAACGTCCTGGACGTACGACTCGCCGCGATTCAACTGCGAGACCTTGGAAGGCTGGATGTCGATTCCAGTAACTGAAAATCCCGCTTTGGCGAACTCCATCGCCAGCGGCAGACCGACGTAACCGAGCCCGATGATGCCGACGCGCGCGGTCCGATTTTTGATTTTCTCTTCCAGCGCCATGGCTGTGGAGATGGTGGTTGTGGATTGCATGAAGGAGCGCTCTCCTTACTGTAACCCCAAGGTGGTCCAGTTCCCAGGAGGAAGGACAAAGGTTGCAGATGGAAAAACCAGTTCCTATCGCCGTGCTCGGCCTTGGTTATGTCGGGTGCGTCACGGCTGCGTGTCTAGCCAGCCTGGGGCATCGAGTTTGCGGGATTGACCGGGATGAACGCAAAGTACGGGAAGTGGAAAATGGGCGCGCGCCTTTTTACGAACCCGGACTGGAAGAACTGATTCGAGAGAACGTCGCAGCGGGCAGGCTGACAGTCTCCACCTCGGCCGGCGCCGCCCCGGATGTGGAGATGGTGCTGGTGTGCGTGGGCACGCCGTCGGAAAAGAACGGCAATGTAGGGCCGCATCAATTGTGCCGCGCGGTGGCGGAGATTGCGGAGCATCTTGGCCGGCGATCGAAACCCCTGATCGTGGCTATTCGCAGCACGGTTTTTCCTGGAACATGCGAGGAGCTGGTGCTCCCCGCCTTTGCCGGTCATCCGGAGGTGAGCGTGGTGTCGCATCCGGAGTTTCTGCGGGAAGGCTCGGCGGTCCGGGATTTCTTTCAGCCTTCGCTGCTTGTGGCGGGCGGCAACGATATCGCAGCCGTGCAGCAGATCGCGGATCTGTATCGTCCGCTCGGAGCGAAAGTGAATGTGGTGTCGCTGCGCACGGCGGAGATGATCAAATACGCCTGCAATGCCTTTCACGCGGTGAAAATCGCGTTCGCCAACGAAATCGGCGCGCTCAGCGAACAGGTGGGCGTGGATGGCGATGAAGTAATGGCCACGCTGTGCGAAGACGTGATGCTCAACTGTTCGTCGGCATATCTGAAGCCGGGTTTCGCGTTCGGAGGCTCCTGCCTGCCAAAGGATTTGCGGGCGTTGGTGTACCGCGCCGCTCATCTGGACTTGAAGCTGCCGCTGCTGGAATCGACGCTGCCGAGCAACCAGCAGCATCTCAAGCGAGCCATCGATGCGGTGCTGGATTTGCCCGCGCAACGCATCGGGGTGATCGGGCTGGCCTTCAAGGAAAATACCGACGACTTGCGCGAAAGCCCGGTGGTGACGTTGCTGGAGCAACTGATCGGAAGGGGCCGCGCGGTGCAAGTGTTCGATCCGCACGTCCGCCTGGAGGCTATTTACGGATCGAATCGCGACTTTATTCTCCAGACCATTCCTCATATCGGGCGGCTGCTGACGGACAGTTTGGATCGAGATTCTGGAATGGGCCGATCATATTGTCCTGGCCCAACGGCCGTCTCCCGGGACGGCGCACCGAATTCGCGCGTCGGGAATTCGGGTGCTGGACTTGACAGGTGGCGCGGGTCAAGCGGCGCTGAGCGCAGCGAACTAGGAAGCAATGCTGCGCTTGTTTCGGGTTTACGTCTCAGCCAGAGTCGCCGCACTTCTGGCCGGAGAATTCATTCTCATCTACGCGTGTTACCTGGCTGCCTCCTTCGCCTGGCTGCGCGCCGACGCGCCGGGCTTTCTAGTTGACGATCAGGGATGGCTGCGGATTCTGATCGTGGTCTTCTGTCTGGTATTGGCCAGCTATTTCCTGGATCTTTACTCTAACCTGAATTTTTCGAGAGAGCTGCTGCAAAAAGTGGTGGTGGTGGTGGCCGCGGCTTTCCTGATGGAAGCCATCCTGAGCTACCTGAAGCTGGTGCGGTTCGTAGTTCCGGCGGGACCGATGATCGCCGGCAGCGCGTTCACCCTGGGCGCGTTGATGGCTTCCCGCTTCGTTTTTAAAGTGCTGTTGAGCAAGATTCCGGCCGACAGCATCGTATTTCTGGGCGATTCGCCGGTCATGCAGGAAATTGCGAGCCATCTGGAGGCGCATCCCGAAAAAGGGCTGACCCCGTTGGGATTTCTGGACGATTCGATTCCGTCGACCGGGAATCGTCTGGGAGGGATAGCGGATCTACGCGAAGTAGTGGACCGGCTGCATCCCAAGCGGATTGTGGTGGGCTTGCGGGAGCGCCGCTCCAACCTGCCGGTGACGCAGCTTCTGGAATTGCGGCTCTCCGGCATCCGCATTGAAGACGCGCTGAGCACCTACGAGATGGCGTTTGAACGGATTTCGACGCACGAACTGCGCCCTTCGCAGCTCATTTTCAGCTCGAGCGATCTGGGGCCGAATAGAACCGGCGTGCGTTTGCAGACAGCCTATTCGATGGCCATTGCGGCGGCGGCGGCCCTGGTTGCAACGCCCGTGATGCTGCTGGTGGCCGCGCTGGTGAAGCTGACGTCGCCCGGGCCAGCACTTTTCCGCCAGCAGCGGGTGGGAAAAAATAACCGCATTTTCACGCTATACAAATTTCGCTCCATGGTGCGCGACGCGGAGTCGCACAGCGGGGCCGTTTGGGCCTCTCGGAACGATCCGCGCGTGACGCCGGTAGGGCGGTGGCTGCGCAAGCTGCGGCTGGATGAACTGCCGCAATTGTTCAACGTGCTGAAGGGCGATATGGCGATCGTGGGGCCGCGGCCCGAGCGCCCCGAATTCGTGGCGGAGCTTGAAAAACGCCTTCCCTATTACCGCCAGCGGCACTGCATCAAGCCCGGCATCACCGGCTGGGCCCAGATCAAGCATAGATATGGAGACAGCATCGAGGACACCATCGTGAAGCTGGAATACGATTTGTATTACATCAAGAACCTGGCGCCGGCCCTGGACGCCGTGATTATGTTTCATACAGCGAAGGTAATGCTGTTGTCGCGAGGAGCTCAATGAAATGAAAACTCAAATTGTAAGAACCAACAAGCTCCCGGCAGGACTCGTTCGCATCCCTGCTGGAGCTATAGAACGCCGCATTTTCGTACTGCGCGGCCACACTGTCATGCTCGACCACCATCTCGCGAAGTTATATCGCGTAACCACAACGGCCTTCAACCAGGCGGTAAAACGGAACAGCGACCGTTTCCCTCAGGACTTCATGTTTCAACTGACCTCCGAGGAGGCTAAATCTCTAAGATCACAATCTGTGATCTTAGAGCCTGCCGGGCAAGGACGCGGGCGTCACAGCAAGTATGCGCCGTATGTCTTCACCGAGCACGGCATTGCGATGCTTTCCTCGGTTTTGCGAAGTAAGCGCGCGGTCCAAATGAATATCCAAATCATCCGCGCGTTCATTCGTCTGCGCGAGATGCTGATCAGCCACAAGGATCTCGCGGTTCGCGTGGAGAAGATCGAGAATGCGAACCAACGCCACGGAACGATGATCGGCGTCCTGGCTAACGAGATCGTACAGATGAAAAAGACGTCCGGCAGCCAGCGGCGGTTTGGATTTCAGGTGGTCAAGAAGGACTAATCGTCCAGGATGGGCAGGAGCGCCGGCTCGACCGGCGATTCTAAGTCCAGATAGCGCGGATCGAGCAGACGGCTGGGTTCCAGGTTGCCCATGGCCGAGAGCAGCGTCTCTTTCAGATGCGGATAGTCCTTTTCGATTTCACTGAAGAGGCCGCGGATGGATTTACGAACGGTGCCGGTCCGTAGCGAACAGCCGCAGGGAGTGATGGGCGCGCCGAGCGATTCCGCATAACGGCTGGTGATGTCCTCCGTCACGAAGGCGAGCGGACGAATGAGGCGGAAATCCTTTTCGCGGGAGTAAGTGATGGGAGGAAGCGCGCTCACCCGGCCGGTGAACATGGCGTTGCGCAGGAAGGACTCGCAAAAGTCGTCGGCGGTGTGGCCGAAGGCAATCACATTGGCGCCCAGGCCGCGTGCAATTTGATAAACGGCGCGGCGGCGGAAGCGGCTGCACAGGTCGCAGCCATGATCCGGCTGTTCTTCGAGCAAACGTATTGACGGGTTGTCGCGATGATAGGTCCAGTCCACGCCGCGCGCTTTGAGGTACTCACCCAGAGGTTCAATGGGACGCAGGAACTTGCCCTGCTCCACGGTGAAAGCGCAGACCGAGAACTGGATGGGCGCGCGCTTGACCAGCAGCAACAGCGCTTCCAGCAGGGTGAGCGAATCCTTGCCGCCCGATAGCGCCACCGCCACGCGATCCCCCTCGCGAATCATTTTGAAGCGGCCTATCGCCTCGCCCACTTTGCGCAGCAGAACTTTTTCGAGGTCCATTTTTTTGGAGACCGGCTCCCTTACGGTCGCGGTTCAGTAAGCAACGGCACGCGGCTCAGTTCTCCGCCACGTACTTCCAGCGGCCGGTTTCAAACTCGAGATTGAAGTTCTCACCCAGATAAACGCGGCGCACTTCCGGATCGCGGCCCAACGCGTCGGGCGTGCCGGCGCGGAATATTTTGCCGTTGTTGATAATGTAGGCGCGATCCGTGACGGCCAGGGTCTCGCGAACGTTGTGGTCCGTCACCAGGATTCCGATGCCGGAGTTTTTCAGATCGAAGATGATGCGCTGCAGCTCCAGCACCTGGATGGGATCGATGCCGGAGAACGGCTCGTCCAGCAACAGGAAACTGGGCTCGATCACCAGCGAGCGCGCGATCTCCACGCGCCGCCGCTCGCCGCCCGAAAGCGCATAGCCTTTGTTGTGGCGGACGGTTTCCAGCCCCAGTTGCTCGATCAGCCGGTTCATTCGTTCGCGCCGCTCGCGCCCGCTCATGCGCAGAGTTTGCAGAATCGCCATGAGGTTGTCTTCCACCGTCAGCTTGCGGAACACCGAAGCTTCCTGCGGAAGATAGCTGATGCCGCGCCGGGCGCGCTGGTACATCGGCATGTTGGTGATGTCTTCGGAACCATCGCCGTTGCTCACCTGCACGCGGCCCGAATCCGGGCTGATTAAACCGACGATCATGTAGAACGACGTGGTTTTGCCCGCGCCGTTCGGTCCCAATAGACCCACCACTTCGCCCTGCTTTACCCACAGCGACACGTTGTCCACGACCTTCCGGCCGCGATAACTTTTCGAGATTTCCAGAGTTTGCAGGGTGCGCATTTGGGACTTATTTAGACGTGCTGATGTTCTTCTTGTGCAATAAGCTCTTCACCGGCTCTTGCGGCACACCGTTCACCACCAGCCGGTCGTCCGACGAATACCAGGTCAATTTCTCGCCTCGAGTAGTTCCGCGCGTACTGTCCAGAAATCGCGGCTGTCCACCTTCCAGGATAACTTTGTCTTCGTCGACAAAGTATTCGGCATGGTCCGACCAGGCGTCCCGTTTTCGGTCGAACGAAGTTTCATGCACTTCCACATGGCCGTCCGCGGTAGCGTGATCGAGCGACGAATCGTTGCTGTCGTTGCGCAGGAAGGCGTGAATATCCTGCCCTTTCACCGTCATGTTGGAGCGCTCCAGCGTAGCGCCGCCGCTATAGTGCGCCAGGCGCGTGTTGTCGTTATAATCCAGATCCGGGGCCCTCACGATAGTAAACACGCGTAGCGATGCTTTGGTTGCAGTTTTCGACGCTGGGTCGGCGCTCGCCGCGCTCTTTTGTTTAGCCGGAGGGTCCGACTTAGCTTTCCCGTCGGTTTTGCCGCCCGTCTTGCCATCCGGGGGGGCGCTGTCGTCTTTTACCTTGTCGAGCAACTGGCTCAGAACATGGCCATGCGCCTTGAGCAGGTTGTTATCGCGATCGATTTCGACCGTATCCGCCTCCAGCCGGTCGGCGCCCTGCCAGAGCACGGCATCGCCTTCATAGCGGATATCCAGATTGTTGTCTTTCGAAATCATCTTTTTGGCGCGGGCGTGCAGCGGCTCGTTTTGATCCAGCATGCCGCCGCCGCTGGAATCCTCTTTCTGCTTGTCCGGCAGGCGCGTGGAGGTGACATGCCCCTCCGCGGTGAAGTCGCCCGTCATCTGATTCATCACGATCTTATCGGCATCGGCCGATCCGGTAGAGTCCCACATGCGGGCGCCACCAATCAAATTGATTATGTTATTCGGCTGATCCAGCAACGCGCGTTCGGCTTTGGCGTGGCGTTCGCCTTCTTCGTAACGAAAATCGCCCGATTGATCCAGATGATCCAGCTGCGACGAATTAGGCAGGAATGTCGCAACCATGTTCTTGCTCCAGGTGAGCGCCGGTGCGGGCGCTTCCTTAGCATCCTTCAGCTTGGGCTTTTCGGTGCGAGTGGTCGCATTCACGGAGCGGAAGCTCTGAATGGTATTCTTTGGCCCATAAGTCATCCAGATGTGATCGCCGTTCATCCAGCGATGCGGCAATTCCGGCCGATTGGGGATAAACTCGATGGCCCCGGCCCCGTCCGTCTCTACCGCTTCAATCTCCTGGCCGCCCGGACGCATCTTGGTATGAATGGTGTCGCTCTTCAGAATGCGCGTGTCGGCGGGATCGACGCCCGGCTTGATCACCGGTTTCGATTCCATGATGCCGTGACCCTGCGCCACGGCGGTCTTCAAAAGGCTATCCGAGTTGGTGGTTTCGAAGTCCATCACCACGCGGTCTGACGTAATGGTGGTCTGCGATGTGTCGCCACGGGAGACCACGCGCGCCTGATCCACTCCGGTCATCTTTTGAATCTGGTTGTAATCGTTAAATTCCACGGTGAGCTGGTTGGCGGAATACTCCAGATTGCGGCCGGGCCGCTTGTCGGTACCCTTGGCCTGGGTAGTTTCCACCAGCTTCAGATTGCCTTTCTGTAGCGTCACCGTGGCGGGGCCGGCATTTAACATCAACGTGTCGCGGGTCAGTTTGGACCACGGCGTGAGATATACCTTCCCGTCGCGTTCTTTGTAGTTGAGCTGGGCGGTTTCGATCTTCATGGGAATGGTGCCCGGGTCAGTCCCCCGCCATGTCATGGAAACGTCGTTGTGCAGGTTGAGCTCGCGCGTGTCGGGATCGTAATCGGCGCCCATGGCTTGCCCATCGCCACGGTCGAACTTAAAGGTTGCCAGCCGATCCGTGGTCGACTTGCCGGTCTTGCTCTCCACGCTGACGCCCGAAGATTTGATCGCCATCAGCCGGCCATCGCTGGGCTGCTCATTATCCGGCACGTTGAGCGTGATCTCCACCTCGCCTTCGGAGTAGAGAATCCCCTTGGCGACATCGAATTCTGCTTTGGCACACTGGACGTGATCGTACTTGTTGCCCTCTTTGTTGAAGATGTCCAGCGTTACGCCGGTCAGTTCGTCCTTGCCGTCCAATTCCTGAAAGTCGTCAGAGTGGATGGTTACCACGGTTTTCTGGCTGGAGGTGTGGCTGTAGGTCCAGCCATGGAAAGTGGCCGAGGTGCCAGGTGCGAGTTTCCGGGGCTTGGCGGGCGCGTTGGCCGCCTGCTGCTTGAGCCGGACGTAATAGGTCCATCCAACGCCTGACAGGATTGCGACGAAGCCGAGCAAGATCAGTGGCGCCGCACGTCGCATGAATACGTAACCAGCATATCGAGAAGGCCAGAGCGCTGTCCATCGAGTTTCCGTTACAAATTTATTGCCTGTATCTTCAGCAAGTTACAAAGAAATATTGTCACTCCTCCCTGGAGTCTGCTAATATGACCTGGGGACGGAAGCTGATTACTTCCACCCCAAAGTATCAATCCCCATGTTCGAGGAGGTTCCACAATTATGAATATTCGACCGCTCTATGACCGAATTGTCGTGAAACGTCTGGAAGACGAGAAAGAAAACAAGATTGGTGGTTTGTTTATTCCGGATTCCGCCAAAGAGAAGCCGCAAGAAGGAGAAGTTGTCGCCGTTGGAAAGGGCAAGCGCCTGGAGGACGGCAAAGTAGTTCCACTGGACGTGGAAAAGGGCAACCGCATCCTGTTCGGCAAATACTCGGGCAGTGAGATCCGCATCGATGGAGAAGAATTTCTGATCATGCGCGAGGACGAGGTCCTCGGAGTTCTGGAAGGCGCCCCCAAGAAGGCTACCAAAGTAGCTTAGGCGCAAAGTTTCTTTGAAAGGAGACATTTTCAATGGCAGCAAAACAGATTGTTTATAGCGAAAATTCCCGTCAAGCGATTCTGCGCGGCGTCAACCAGTTGGCTGATGCCGTGAAAGTGACGCTTGGCCCCCGCGGCCGCAACGTCGTACTGGAGAAAAAATTCGGCGGCCCAACCATTACCAAGGACGGCGTCACCGTCGCCAAGGAAGTGGAGTTGAAGGATCCGCTCGAGAACATGGGCGCGCAGATGGTGCGTGAGGTTGCGTCGAAGACCTCCGACACCGCCGGCGACGGCACCACCACCGCCACCATCCTGGCCCAGTCCATCTTCCGCGAAGGCGTGAAGTCCGTTGCAGCCGGCGCGAATCCGATGGCCCTGAAGCGCGGCATCGAGAAGGCCGTTGAGCTGGTGGTTAACGAAGTGAAGAAGCTCTCCAAGGACGTAAAGGACAACGAGACCATCGCGCAGGTAGGCACCATCTCCGCCAACGGCGACGCCGACATCGGCAACACCATCGCCGAAGCGATGAAGAAGGTCGGCAAGGACGGCGTCATCACGGTGGAAGAGAGCCGGACCATGGACACCGAGCTGCAGACCGTGGACGGCATGCAGTTCGACCGCGGTTATCTCTCGCCCTACTTCATCAGCGATCCCGATCGCATGGAGTGCGTGCTGGAAGATCCCTACATCCTGATCCACGAAAAGAAGATCAGCAACATGAAGGACCTGCTGCCGTTGCTCGAGCAGATTGCCCGCTCCGGCAAGCCGCTGCTGGTGATCGCCGAGGAAGTGGAAGGCGAAGCGCTGGCGACGTTGGTTGTGAACAAGCTGCGCGGCACGTTGAACGCCTGCGCGGTGAAGGCCCCTGGCTTCGGCGATCGCCGCAAAGCGATGCTCGAAGACATCGGCGTCCTGACCGGCGGCAAGGCCCTGATGGAAGAGACCGGCATCAAGCTGGAAGGTGTGCGATTGGAAGACCTGGGCCGCGCCAAGCGCGTCACGGTTGACAAGGACAACACCACCATCATCGATGGCGCCGGCAACCAGAAGTCGATCGAAGGCCGCATCAAGCAGTTGCGCGCGCAGATCGACGAAACCACCAGCGATTACGATCGCGAGAAGCTGCAAGAACGTCTGGCCAAGCTGGCTGGCGGCGTTGCGGTGATCAAGGTGGGCGCGGCCACCGAGACCGAGATGAAAGAGAAGAAGGCTCGTGTAGAGGATGCTCTGCATGCTACTCGCGCGGCCGTGGAAGAAGGCATCGTTCCGGGCGGCGGCGTGGCTCTGCTGCGCGCAGCCAAGGCGCTGGACGGCCTGAAGCTGGAAGGCGACGAGAAGATCGGCGTCGACATCATCCGGCGCGCCTGCGAAGAGCCGGTTCGCCAGATCGTCGGCAACGCCGGCTATGAAGGCGCGATCGTGATCGAGAAGATCCGCACTCAGCCGAGCTCAACTACGGCTTCAACGCCGCCACGGCGACAGTACGAAGACCTGGTGAAGGCGGGCGTCATCGATCCGACCAAGGTAACGCGTTCGGCCCTGCAGAACGCTTCCTCCATCGCGGCTCTCATGCTGACCACCGAAGCCATGATCGCCGAGATCCCCGAGAAGAAGGCGGCCCCGGCCCCTGGTGGGCACGGCGGTCCCGAGATGGACTACTAGGCGCTAACCGCGCGGCCATGGCGCCTCCGGCGCAGTGGCATTCGTGAGCACTGAGGCCTGCCCTTCGGGGTGGGCCTTTTTGTTTCTACAGGAAAAATTGTGCGATGTCGGCTGCCAAAAGTTCCGGTTCTTCGGCCGCCGCGAAGTGCCCTCCGCGTGGCATCTGGGTCCAGCGCTGGATGTTGTATCCGCGCGCCACCCACTCGCGCGGCGGAAAGGGCGCTTCCAAGGGAAACCGCGCAATCGCGCAGGGCACACGCACGGACTCGCCCGGCGCGAATTGCAGCGGCGCCTTCTTGGTCTCGTTGTACAGGCGGAAGGACGACGAGATGGTCTGGGTCATCCAAAATAGCGTTACGTTCGCCAGCAACTCATCTTTCGTGAAGCGAGACTCCACGTCGCCGCCGCAATCGGACCAGTTACGAAATTTTTCGATGATCCAGGCTGCCAACCCGGCGGGCGAATCGTTTAGTGCATACGCCGGAGTTTGCGGTTCGTTGCGCTGCAAATGCGCATAGGCGCCGTGCTCGGAATACCAGCGATCCAGATCCACCAGAAACGCCTGCTCTAACGGAGTCAACTTTGCTCCAGCATCCAGAGCCGGCCGATAGGATCCAGGAATGTAGTTGAGATGAATGCCCGCCACGCGGTCCGCATGCTTCAATCCCAGAATTGTGCTGACGCTTGCGCCGAAATCTCCGCCCTGCGCCACAAAATGCTCATAACCCAACTCGCCCATCAGCCCGGCCCACAATTCCGCGATGCGAAACGTGTTCATTCCCGGTCGCACTGGCCGATCCGAAAAACCGAAGCCTGGCAGCGACGGCGCCACAACATCGAAACCTGCGTCATTCAGCAGCGGGACGATCTTCAGCATCTCGAGAAACGATCCGGGCCAGCCGTGGGTGAGGATCAACGGAATCCGCTTGGCGCCGGCGCCGCGGGCGTGCAGAAAATGAATGCGAGCGTCGCCACTGACGTAGCGGTAATGCTCCCACGCCGATAGCTTTTCGATCTGCGCCTTCCAATCGAACGTCTCGCGCCAATAAGCGCAGATCTCGCGCAGGTACGCTAAATCCGCTCCGCGCTCCCAGGCTGCTCCAGGGATCTCATCCGGCCAGCGCGTCTTCTGCAGCCGTTCGCGCAGATCGTCCACCGCGGCTTCTGAATAGGGCAACTCAAATTGCTCGATCGCCACGAGTTCATTTTAGGCCCCGGGCTGTGATCTCATGGAATATATGGGCAAGCTTCGCTTTGGCCTAACTCTCTGCGGCCTTGCATGCGTGACGTATCTGCATGCCGCCACGCCCGCCTCCTTCGATAATCCTCGCTCGGCATGGACGGTCCTGCGCGGGACCGGCCTCACGGACCCGTCGGTGACACACCAAGGCCAGATGTCGATGCGCGTGGAATCGGGCCGTTCTAACACGGACGCTCGCGTTCAATCGGCACCCATCGAGCTCACGATCGGCAAGAGCTACGAACTCACCGGTTGGATTCGCACCGAGCGGCTCATTGTCCGCGATCTCGATCGGTCGCCCATTGCCACCGGCGCCGCGCTCAGCATGGCATCCCTGCCGTTCGACGTGCAATCGGAATCGCTGGCCGGCACGCGCGATTGGACCCGCGTCCAGCTCCGCTTCACAGCCACGCGCGCGCACGACAACATCGTGCTCGCCGTCGCCTATGGCGGCACATTCGATGGCAAGGCGTGGTTTTCCGGAGTTACGGTTGAAGACGCGCAGGGTGCCGAGCCGTGGCCGGATCCGGCAGCCGTAACCAGATATGGCCCCGCCTATCGCTATCCCGCGGGCGGATGGATCTACTTGCACATTGAAGGCGCGCCTTACGAACGCGGCTATCAGCACGGGCATCTGATGGCCAAAGAGATCCCGCAATACATGGAGCGCTGCGCCGCCGAACTGGATCCCAAGGGCAAGAACAAAAGCTGGAACCTGGCACGCACCACCGCCACCGCGCTGTTCACGCACGGCTTCGATCAGGAGATTCTCGCGGAAATGAAGGGCATCGCCGACGGCGCGTCCGACGCGGGCGCGCGCTGGGAAGGCCGCCCCATCGACCTCACCGACATCGTGGTCATTAATACGACCGTGGAATTGTCGAATCTGAGCGCGGCGCTGGCGGTGACTCCGAACGGCCTGGAAGGCCTGCGATTAGTGGCTCCCAGCTACGTGAATCGCAAACACGGCGTCGCCGCTGGATCATTGCAGCGCCTTCGCCGCCACCGGCGCGGCTACTCGCGACGGACGCATGGTGATCGGCCACACCACGTGGTGGCCGCTCACCCTGGCCGAGCAAACCAACGTGATGCTCGATATTCAACCCACCACCGGCCATCGCATCCTGATGCAGAGCTATCCCGGCGGCATCGAGAGCGGAACGGATTGGTATCAGAACGATGCCGGCGTGGTGCTCACCGAGACCACTATCAATCAGGGCCCCTTTAACGTCCACGGCATTCCCATCGCTTTTCGCGCCCGCAAAGCCATTCAATATGGCGACGACATCGACCAGGTAGTGGAAGTTCTAAGCGCGAAAAATAATGGCCTGTACACCAACGAATGGCTGCTGGGCGACGCCAAGACCAACGAGATCGCGCTGTTCGAGCTGGGCACCTACAAAACCCGCCTCTACCGCAGCTCTAAGAACGATTGGTTTGGGGGCACCGAAGGTTTTTACTGGGGCGACAACAACGCCAAGGATTTGGCCGTCCGACTGGAGGAGACTCCCGATCCGAACGGCGCATCCACTTACGTGCCCTACGTCCCCACCAGCCGCGACTTGAAGTGGCAGGAGCTGTATGGCGAGTACAAAGGCAAGATCGACGAACAGTTCGGGTTCATGGCGTTTGACACCGCGCCCCTGGTGAGCGCCACCGCGATGGATGCCAAAGTGGTGACCGCGGACATGGCGACTCGCATGATGGTGTGGGCCGATTTCGGCAAGCCGAATGAGCGTGAGCGATTGCCGTCCAAAAGCGACCGGGATGAATACGCGGCGAACGACGGCCTTTACACCTCCGGCTATCGTTTGATTTCGACGCAGCCGATTCCCGCAGCCGTGGCAACGCAAACCGCGCGAACCTGGATTGAAGATCCTCCTCAACAAAATTATGGCGACCGCCTGTGGAACGGCTGGGTGCTGCCCGCCACCGACGCCGACATCTGGTTTGCCTCCGGTTCGGCCGCATATTTTGAAGATCTGGATTCGAGAGACCTGCATAACGCGATGGCCGCGCATTGGGCCGAGTATCGGGCGTTGAGCATTGTTTCCAATCCAACGCCCAAGCAGCGCTTCGAGCTGGAAACCCAAAAGGGCGCGCTGTTCCTGGATCAACTGCGGCGCAACATGGGTGACGACCGCTTCTTCAAACTCATGGCGGATTTCTTCGGCGCTCATAGGACCCAGGCCGTTACGGCGCAGTCGTTCTTAGATGCCGCGGGCGTCAACTTCGCCACTGCCAGCCGACGCAGGCGGGGCCATGTATATTGCATCCGATATCAACGAGCGGCTGGATTCCGCGATTCTGGTCTACGGCACTATGGCCGATGCGGGCGCCAATCGCTACGCCGCCGAAGAGCTGCAAAAACATTTCTTCCGGTCGCTGGAAACCGCGGTTCCCATCCGCAAAGATTTCGAGGTGAGCGATGAGGAACTGCGCTCGCGGGACGTCATCTTTGTCGGACGCCCGGAGACCAATTCGGCGCTTACCGCCTGGCAGGACAAGATTGCCTTCCAGTCCTCCGGCGGACTGTTCCACATCGCCGCCCAGATTCACGCCTCGGAAACCGAAGCCCTGATGTACGCCACGGCCAATCCGCTGGACCGGCGGCATATGGTGCTCGTGCTGGCGGGAAATAGCGCGCTCCAAACAGTTCTGCTCACAAAAACGGTCTTCGACGACACGCAATACTCGATCTTCGATTCCGGCCGTGAAATCACCGCCGGATTTCTGAAGTAATCACTCTGCTATGGCGATCAAGCCTCTGCTATACTCGCGGGAGATCTTTAAAGCCTAACGGCGAGGGATGTTCGGGAAGGCGGTGAAAATCCGCCACTGCCCCGCAACTGTAAGCGGCAAGTTTCGGCCTGAGGCGATCACTGCGCAAGTGGGAAGATCGCTCGTTAAAAACCGGCCAGCCGCGAGTCAGGAGACCGGTTCCTCGCTTGGAAACCAAATCACGTTTTCGAGGGAGAAACGTACGATGCGAACCATTCTCTTATTGTCTCTATCGCTCGGGCTATCCGCGGGCGAAAACCTGCAACTTCACGGCACCATTCTCGATCCATCCGGCCGGCCCGTCGAAGCCGCACGAGTTACGTGCCAGAATCAAGCGGTTTATAGCAACGCCGAAGGCCGCTTCGCCATCAGCGGCGTCAGTCAATGCCAGGTGAATGTGGAGAAGCCCGGCTTTGACTCACGCACTGCCGATCTCACCGCCGCCTCCGACGCCAAAATCACGCTCGATATCGCGGGGCGCGTGGACACCGTGGTGGTCTCGGCCAACCGCACCGAAACCACGCCCGAACAGGCCGCCGTCGCCGCCAACGTGATTACCGAACAAGACCTTGCCGCGCGCCAATTCCCGATGATCTTCGATGTGCTGCGCGAAATTCCCGGCTTGCAGATCGATGAGTATGGTCCGCCGGGAACGCTGGCCGAAGTGTTCACGCGCGGCGCCGATAGCACGGGCACACTGGTGTTGCTGGATGGAGTGCCGCTGAACGATCCAGGCGGTTCTATCCACCTCGAAAACCTCACTTCCGAGGGGCTGGACCGCGTGGAAATAGTGCGCGGGCCGGAAAGCGCGCTGTTCGGCGCCGAAGCCGCCGCGGGCGTGATCCAACTGTTCACCAAACATGGCAATGCCGAGAGCGACGTTCCGCATGGTTCCGTTTCCTACGAGCGCGGAAGCTTCCAGACCGATCGTTGGATCGCAAACCTCACGGGCGGTTTGCTATCGCGCTTCGATTACGCGTTGAGCGCGTCCGAATTTCACACCGTGGGAGAGTGGCCCAATACGTTTAACCGCAACAATACCGGCACGGCCAACATCGGCTACAAGATTTCCGGCGCCACGCAATTGCGCGCCATCTTCCGGGCCTACGACGCCATCGCGGGCATACCCGGCCAGATCGCCTATGGCATCGACGATCTGGTGCCCAACGAACATGAGCGCGACGACACCGTTTCGCTGCGCCTGGACGACAGCCGGGGAGCGCATTACCAGCAGCAGTTTACTTTCGGTTTTCATCGCCTTACCGATCGCTACAACGACAACGAGCCCTACGGTGAGCAGCCACTCGCGGCTCTGGTGCAAGACGTTGCCGGACCTCCGCCCGCAGTTTACTTTGTGGCGCTGGTGAATCCCTACAATCCGCCGACCGGGATTCCGCCGGGTCTGACGCTGGTGCAGGTTACCAATTACACCGGCGGCGACAACGATTCGCTCAATCTTACGGAACGGAAAATCGCGGGCTACCAGGGCACGTTCTCCTATCGCGGCGGCGCGCTGGTCTTCGGCTACGATTATCAGGACCAGAGCGGCGTTCTTTCGGGCGTGGCGGCGTCGCGCACCAATAACGGATTCTTCGCGAACGTGCAACAGAACTTCGGCCGGCGAATCTTCCTGAGCGGCGGAGCGCGCGTGGAACATTCCAGCGCCTTCGGAGCCATCGGCTCCGGACGCGCCGGCGCCAGCTTTCTATTGCTGGGCGAACATGGCGCGCTTTCCTCCACGTACTTTCGTTTGAGCGGCGGACGCGGCGTCACGGAGCCTAGCTTGCTTGAAAATTACGCGCAGGCGGCGCCTTATTACTTCGGCAATCCCGCGCTGCGCCCCGAAACGACCACCACCTATGAAGCCGCGCTGGTGTCGGAATGGTGGGGCCGGCGCGTGAAAACGGAAGTGGCGGCGTTCCGCAATTCGTTTCGCGATCTGATCGCCTTTGTCGGCGACACCTGGGAGAATATCGAGGCAAGCTGGGCGCGCGGCATCGAAACTTCCGCGCAGGCGCGCCTTCAGAAGAACATCCTGGTCACCGGCTCATACATGCGCCTGTACACGGATATCACAGCGTCAACAACACCCGAATCGTCCGACACCGGAATCGGCGAGCCATTGGTCCGCCGGCCGCGCAACTCCGGTTCACTTTCCATCGCGGTGACGCCGCGACGCTGGTCGTTCGTCGTTGGCGGCAGCTTCATCGGCGAGCGGCAGGACGCCGACTTCACCTTCGGCATCACGCGCAATCCCGGTTACGAAAATATATGGGCCAGCGCATCGTACGATATCGTCAGGCATTTCACGCCATTTATCAAGGCAAACAATCTTCTCAACGAGCGTTACGAGGAAGTGCTGGGCTACCAGGCGCTATCGAGGAACATTCTGGGCGGCCTGCGAATTCATTGGTGAAGCGATGGGGTGAGATGATGGACGTATGTCCTCATCCGCATCAACGCAGGCCCCGTCGCCAGGGATCGTTTTCGACACGCTGCAAGCGTACCAGCGCTCGGTCGCGCTGCGCGCCGCTATCGATCTGGATCTGTTTACAGCCATCGCCGACGGCAACCACTCCTTAAGCGCCATCGCGGCCCGGATCAAGGCGTCCGAAAAGGGCACGCGCGTGCTCTGCGACTATCTGACGATGATTGGGTTTCTCGCGAAGCAAGGCGGCGAGTACACGCTGACGCCGGACTCCGCCGCTTTTCTGAATCGCCATTCGCCCGCCTACCTGGGCACCATGGCCAGGTTCCTGATGAGCCCGCACATCGCGGAAATGTTCGAGGATATGGCCGGCGTTATCCGGCACGGTGGAGCGCTGCCCAGCGACGACGGCGCGCTGGAACCCGAAAATCCCATGTGGGTAGAGTTCGCGCGCTCCATGGCGCCGATGATGCAGATGCCCGCGGAATCGATCGCGCAAACGTTCGCGGGCGATTCAAAACCCGTCAAGATTCTCGATATCTCGGCCGGTCACGGCTTATACGGCATCGCCTTCGCCAAACAGAATCCGAATGCCAAGATTGTCGGCCTGGACTGGGCGAACGTGCTGGAAGTGGCCAAAGAAAACGCGGGCAAGGCGGGCGTCGCGGAGCGCTACTCAACCATCCCCGGCAGCGCGTTTGAAGTGGATTTCGGCTCCGGCTACGGCATCGTGCTGATTCCAAATTTTTTGCACCACTTCGATCCCGCCACCAACGAGAAACTGCTCCGCAAAGTGCACGCCGCGCTTGTGCCGGACGGAATGGCCATCACGCCCGAGTTCATTCCGAACGAAGACCGCATTTCGCCGCACCGTGACGCGATGTTTAGCCTGCAAATGCTGGGAACGCCGGCCGGCGACGCGTACACCTTCTCCGAGCTCGAAAAAATGTTCCGCAACGCGGGATTCGCGCGCAGCGAAATGCGCGAATTATCGCCCTTCCCCCAGCGGCTCGTGGTGTCTTACAAATAAATTGACTAACCAACTGGTTTTCGAAAATCTCAAGCACCGCCCCGTGCGGACGCTGATCGGCATTGTTGTCATTAGCATTCAGGTGACGCTGGTTCTCACCCTGGTGGGCCTGAGGGAAGGAACGTTGAACGATCAAGCCAACCGCGCCAGCGGCGTGGGCGCCGATATCATAGTCCGTCCGCCCAGCAGTTCCATCATTAGCATGAGCGGCAACATGCAGGCCGGCTTCGCCGCCAAGATCGACCAGCAACCGCACGTAAAGGTTTCCGCCGGCGTGCTGCAGCAGGGAACCGACCTGTTTAATTACGTCACCGGCCTGGATCTGGCGCAGTTCGACAAGCTGAATGGCGGATTTCATTTCGTGTCCGGCGGCCCTTTCCAAGGTCCGAACGATGTCATCATCGACGAATTTTACGCCAAGCAAAATAAACTGCACGTTGGAGACACGGTCAGGAATTTGCTCAACCACCCTTGGCACGTCTCCGGTATCTACGAACCGGGAATGCTGACCCGCGTGGTGGTGCCGCTGGATACGCTGCAGAACCTGACAGCCAATACCGGCAAGGTGAGCATGATCTATGTGAAGCTGGACGACCCTTCCAAGACAGACCAGGTGGTAGCGCAACTGCGGAACGTCTTGAAGGACGATCGAATCTACTCCATGGAAGAATTCACGTCCCTGTTTTCGGTGAGCAACATCCCCCTGCTGCAAGGATTCATTTGGGTGGTGATCGGGCTGGGCCTGGTGGTGGGGTTCCTCACGATTCTTTCCTCCATGTACACCGCGGTGCTCGAGCGCACGCGCGAGATCGGTGTCTTGAAGGCGCTGGGTGCGTCGCCCGCATATATTTTGAACATCCTGTTGCGGGAGGCGGCGCTGCTCGGAATCGCCGGTTCGATTCTCGGCATCCTGCTCTCTTACGTGACGCGCGTGGCGATTCATAACCTAGTGCCCGCCTCTCTGATTCAAGCGATTGTTCCCGCGTGGTGGCCGATTGCCGGCGGAATCGCGATTGTGGGCGCGCTGTTGGGCGCGTTGGGTCCCGGACTGAAGGCTGCGCATCAGGATCCGATCGAGGCTCTCGCCTATGACTAAGGGCGAGCCGCTCATCTCCATCCGCAGCCTCCGAAAAACATACCATGCCGGCGAAGTAGACGTGCATGCGCTGCGCGGCGTGGATCTGGACGTGCAGCCCGGCGAATTTGTCTCGATTGTCGGGCCGTCGGGCTCCGGCAAGTCGACCCTGTTTCACATCGTGGGCGGATTGACTCCACCGACCGCGGGCACCGTCCAGATCGGCGGGCGCGATCTGTTCGGCATGTCGGACGCCGAACGCACCGAGCTGCGCAAGAACACCGTCGGGTTCGTTTTCCAGAAGTACAATCTGCTGCCGACCCTGACCGCGCGCGAGAACATCGAAATCGCACGCGATATCGCTCACAAGAACGGTCCGCTCCCCGCTCAGTTTCTCGACGTGCTGAAGCTCTTGGGCATCGAAGGACGTCTGGATCACAAGCCTCGCGCGCTTTCCGGCGGTGAGCAGCAACGCGTGGCCATTGCGCGCTCCATCGTGAATCAACCCGCCATTTTGCTGGCCGACGAGCCGACCGGCAATCTCGACACCGAAAATTCGAACGCCGTGCTGGGGCTGCTGCGCGATCTGAACCGCCGCCTGGGCCAAACGATTCTGATGATCACGCACAATCCGGAGGCCGCGGGCTACGGCGATCGCATCGTCCACATGCGCGACGGCCACATCGAATAAGCCACAGGACACCGCTCCCCTATAAGTGGCCGCAACCGATTGATTTTGCACATGCGGCGCCGCGACCACTTTTATCCCGTAGTCGTGAGCCGGAGGATCATCTCGAACTTACTCACGAGCCTGCGAAAACTACGACCGACCTCTCCCTCACGGTCACGGCTCCGTCGGGCTGCAGAGCCGCGCGCGTCAGCAAGCGGTACCCTTGTTTCAAACCGGCCCGGGGTCTATCATGGCCGCGGGGAGAGATGTCATGAAGCCATTGGATACTTTGGATTCTGTTCTCCGATTCAAGGGCCGCCAAGTGTGGTCCATCGCCCCGACGGCAACCGTTTATGAAGCGATTGCGCGCATGTCCGAGAAGAGCGTGGGGGCACTGCTGGTTTTGTCCGAAGGCCGCCTGGCCGGTATCATTTCCGAGCGCGATTACGCTCGCAAAGTGATTTTGAAGGACCGTTCATCGAAAGAGACGCAAGTGTGGGAGATCATGACTGATCGCGTGATCACCGCCAGTCCCGACAACACCGTGGAAGAATGCATGCGATCGATGACCGAGCATCGCATCCGCCACCTGCCGGTTCTGGATGGCGAGCGGGTGATCGGGATGGTGTCCATCGGCGACCTGGTGAATTGGACCATCAGCGCGCAAGAAGCCACCATCGGCCATTTGCAAGGCTACATCGAGGGCCGATATCCGGGGTGACTCCGGGCGCAGAATCAGAGCCGTGACCAAAGGGAGCGGTTGCTATGGCTGGTGAAGCAACTGCACCCCGCCCTTACCGGCCTGCCAGGTAACGCTCCCCTGCGCGTCGAAGAGGCGCAAGGCCGGCTGCCCGGAGGGGTCCATCGTCCATTTGCCACGTTTGTGCCCGGAGCTGTCCAGCAGCACGAAGTTCCTGCTATGAAGCATGTCGACGCCCTGCCCTTGGGCGTAAACTGTCATGTGAGAGCCGATCGCTCCAGCAACGAAAGCGGCCAGCGCGGCTAGGGCGAGGGTTGAAATACGCATAGAGACGCTCCTAGCAGGATGCTGAAAAAGGCAATAAACCGCTTGCTCACGCGCGCGGCTCAGATTGGCGACTGCGTGTTTGCATGTGTTTACCGAGCCGCGACCGTGAGGGAGTCGGTCCCCAAAAGCCTTTTTCATCAGCCTGCTAGAGGACACATGCCCTCACTTTCCCATTCCTTGCAGGAAATCGCGCGAGATTTGAAAGGCGCGCTCAGGGAGGTGCGGCGCAAGCCCGGTTTTTCCGCCGTCTTGATCCTGACGCTCGCGGTGGGGCTCGGCGCCACTACGGCGGTCTTCTCCGAACTCTACACCGTGGTGCTGAAGCCGCTGCCTTATCGCGCTCCCGATCAATTGGTGGCTGTTCACAACAGGTTTGCTCAGCTTCCTCTGGAGCGGTTGGGGACTTCGGCTTTCGACTATCTGGATCTGCGCGAGCATCGCGAACTGTTCAGCGACATCGGCCTGTACTACTTCCTGGATCTGAACCACACCGGCGTGGAGCGTCCCGAGAAGGTGAACGCGGTGGCCATGACGTCCAGCCTGTTCCGCACGTTCGACGTGAAGCCGCTGATCGGCCGCGTGTTCACCCCGGACGAAGAGCGCTACAACGGGCCGCGCGCCGTAATCTTGAGCCAGGCGTATTGGCAAGGCGCGTTCGGAGGCGACCCTCAGATTCTGCGGCGATCCATGCAGCTGGACGGCCAAGAATATCGGATTGCCGGCGTGATGCCGCCATCGTTCCAGTTTCCGAACGACGTCACCCAGATGTGGACGCCAGTGGCGTTTCGGCCCAACGAGCTGGCCTCACGGGCCGACCCGGGTTACTACTACCTGCGTATGGTGGCGCGCGTGGCGCAGGGGTTGAGCATCGAACAGGCGTCCGCGCACCTGGACGAACTCAGCCGGCGCATGGCGCTGCAGCACGACGGCTCGCCGCGCGGGCGAGCGGGCTGGCAGTTTTTCCTGCTGCCCATGGCTCGCGATAACGATGGATCGGTCCGGCGATGGATGACCACGCTGTTCGCGGCGGTGGCTGGCTTGCTCATTGTTGTGTGTTCCAATGTGGCCGGGCTGTTGCTGGTGCGCGCAACCGAACGGCAGTTCGATTTCTCGCTGCGCATGATGTTGGGCGCCAGCCGGTTTCGAATCGCGCGGCAGGCGTCGACGGAAGTGCTGCTGCTGGCGATCGCGGGCGGCGCGGCGGGGTTGTTGATCGCGAAGGTGGGCCTGCGCGCGCTGGCAAAATACGGTCCTGCTGCAGCTAAGCCACAGTTCGAATCGCCGGTGTTTTGGTTTGGCGCCGGACTGACGCTCGTCACCGGCATCGCATGCGGATTGTATCCGGCCGGGAGCGCAACGCGCCCTGTGAACTCCGGCAATGTAAGCGTGGGCAAACGGCACTGGCAACAATCGCTGATCGTGGCGCAGGTGGGCATCGCGACGACGCTGCTGTTGTCGGGAGGGCTGCTGCTGCGTAGTTTCGTCCGATTGCTGGAAGCGCCGCTGGGCTTCAATCCGCGCGATGTGCTGACCATGGAAATCAGCTTGCCTCCATTGCGCTACCCGACGTCCCAATCGCGAGCTGCCTTCTTCGAACAGATACTCGAGCGAACCAAACAGATTCCAGGCGTAAAGTCCGTTTCCGCGTGCTCGCTGCTGCCTTTCGGCTATGGCGAGAACGTCAGCACCTTTGAAATCGCTGGCCGCCCGAAGCCGCGTGTGAACTGGTACGCGAACGTCAACTTCGCCTCATCCGATTATTTGAAGACGATGGAAATCCCCTTGCTGCGCGGCCGCTTCTTTAACAGCGACGATAGCCGCGGTTCGCAACCGATCGCGGTGATAGACCAGACGCTGGCCACTCAATATTTCCCGGGCGAGAATCCGGTTGGCCAATATCTCAAGATCGGCCAGCGTCTCCAGACGGCCTCGGCAACCTATCAGATTGTAGGCGTGGTTGGCAGCGTGAAGACCACGGGTCTGGATGTGGAGGGTCCACCCACTATCTACTTCAGTCCATCCTCCGGGACGCTTGTGATTCGTAGCAAGCTTCCGATGGGCGCGCTGACCAACGACGTTCAGCGAATCGTCACGCAATTGGATAAAGACCAGCCGGTGCACGAAGTTTCTCTGCTCGAGACTTATGTAAATCATTCCCTGAAGACGCGCTGTTTTGTAGTGTTCCTGGTCACGTTGTTTGCGGCGGCGGGCACGCTGCTATCGGCGCTGGGGCTCTATGGCCTGCTTTCTTACTCCATCGCGGTGCGGCGTCGCGAGCTCGGCATTCGCATGGCAATCGGCGCCACCGGACGTACTATCGCGGCCTTGGTTTGCGTCAGCGGACTGCGCCTGGTGATCGCCGGAGCCGCACTCGGTTGCGCGGGCGCTTTGATCGCTCGTCGTTACATC
This sequence comes from Bryobacterales bacterium, assembly GCA_963784025.1. Taxonomy (GTDB): domain Bacteria; phylum Acidobacteriota; class Terriglobia; order Bryobacterales; family Bryobacteraceae; genus Palsa-89. Next base: position 331,520 of record CAWAPW010000023.1, on the reverse strand, counting down.
GCCAGCCAACTCTACGGTGTGGGATTCGACGATGCCGTCACCTGGCTCGCGGCAGGGATCGGCATCGTGCTATTCGGCCTGCTTGCCTGCGCCCTGCCCGCATGGCGCGCGGCGCGGACGAATCCAGCGGAGGCTCTGAAGTGATATTTTGAATACGCCTATGCCTGAAGCAGCTATCACCGAATTTTGGAGAGATCTGAAGCCGATCCAGAAAGTTTTCCAGTTGGACGCGCTCCCGGAAGTTTACACGCACAACGCGCCCGGCGGCGACGAGCGCCTGTTCGTGCCGTTCACCGAAACCGTGTCTTCGAAGCCGCTGTGGATTTCGCCGGGCCAGAATAAATGGGCCGACATTCTGATGGCGAAGAGCGCCGGCCTGGTGAATCGGCACTATCATCCACACGAAGTTTTCGCCTACACAATCTCCGGTAAATGGGGCTACCTGGAGCATGACTGGACGGCCACGGCCGGCGATTTCATTTATGAAACGCCGGGCGAAGCGCACACCCTGGTGGCGTACGAACACAAAGATCCGATGAAGGTGTTCTTCGTGGTGCAAGGCCCGCTGATCTGGCTGGATGAAAACGGCGAATCGAGCGGACATTTCGACGTGCACAATTACATCGCGCTGTGCCGCGCGCACTATGAGCAGGTAGGCCTGGGCGCGGACTACGTGAAGACGCTTTTCCGCTAATTTTGTCATTGATTTGTAACTCACGCTTGTATTCCCGATAGGTATAGTAGGAAAAGCCATGACCGACTCTTCCTCCCGCCGAACCTTTCTGACCCGCGCTGCGGGCGCTTTTTCCATAGCCGCCGCTTTCCCCTTGCGGGGCGCCGACGCCGTCAAAGTGGGGATGGTTCCCGATGCCGGCGCAACGCAGGTGTCCATTGAAGAGAAAGCGCCGCTGCGCCAGTATCTGGCCAAAGCCGTCGGCACAAAAGTGGAGCTGATCATCCCGACCAATTACAACGCCACGGTGGAAGCGCTGGGCAACAGCTCGCTCGATTTCGCGTACCTGGGCGCGCTCACCTACGTGAAGGCGCACGAGCGCTACAACGTTACTCCGCTGGTGCAGCGCAGCGCCGATAAGAATTTTCATTCGCTGTTCATCACGCAATCCGGCTCGGCGATTCAGAAGCTGGCCGACTGCAAGGGCAAGCGCTTCGCGTTCGGCGACATCAATTCCACCAGCGGCCATCTGATTCCGTTCGATGAGCTGAAGAAGGCCGGAATCAACGCCGACGACGACATGCAGATCCGCTACACCGGCAGCCACGCCGCGACAGTGAAGGCCGTGGAAGGCGGCGCGGCCGACGCGGGCGCACTGGATGAAACCGTGTATCGCTCCATGATTTCCGAAGGCAAAGTGGACGGCAGCAAGGTGCGCGTCTTCGTCACCTCGCCTCCCTTCGTGGACTATGTGTGGGTGGCGCGCGCGGATGTGGGCGCGGCGCAGCGCGAGGGTTTCGCCAAGGCTTTCCTTTCGCTCAAAGAGGGCAAGGACGACGCCATTCTGAATATTCTGCGAGGCAAGGATTTCGTGCGCGCGGACGACGCCGAATACGCCAACATCCGAAAAATTGCCCGCGATCTGAAGATGCTTTAGGCTAGTCGCTACCTTGCCTGCCGCAGAATACTCGGTCGAGATTCGCGATCTTGTGGTCCGCTATGGGCGTCACACGGTCCTGGACGGTGTGTCGTGCTTGGTGCGGCGGGGTGAGCGCGTGGCAATTCTCGGGTCGAGCGGCGCAGGAAAAACATCGTTCTTGCGTTCGATTAACGGCTTCGTTCCGGCCGCTTCGGGCAGCATTCTGGTGGACGGCATTGAGGTAACCCAAACACGCGGGCGCGCGCTGCGGGAATTGCGCAGCCGCATTGGTGTCATTTCGCAGCGGCACGATCTGGTGGACAATCTAAGGGTCCACCAGAATGTGATGGCGGGCGCGCTGGGACAATGGTCGTCGTGGCATGCGCTGCGATTTTTGCTCTGGCCCTTCGATGCCGAATTGGATACAGCCCGGGCCGCGCTGCGCCGCGTCGGCCTGGAGCACAAGCTGCGGTCGCGAACTTCGAGCCTTTCGGGCGGCGAACATCAGCGCGTAGCCATCGCACGGGCGCTGGTGCAGGATCCGATCCTGATGCTGGCCGACGAACCGGTAGCGTCGCTCGATCCCGCGCTCAGCCAGCAAACGTTGGAACTGCTGTGCCGCCTGGCCGAGGAAAGCGGTGTCACGTTGCTGTGTTCGCTGCACCAGCCGAATTTGGCCGAGCATTATTTCGAACGGATCATTGAAATGCGGAGCGGCGAAATTGTTCGCGAGCGAAAGGGAGAAGGCCGCCTGGATGCGCCGGAGCTTTATCCTGCGCTGGGAGAAGGAATCTGATGGCCGGGCTTGGACCGGTGTTCACTCTGTTGCGCCAATTCTTTCCGCCGGAGCTGTCCGCCAGTTATCTGAAGGCTGCGCTGACGCCGCTGGAGCAGACCATCGCGATGGCCGCGGGCGGAATCCTCATCGCCGTGGTGGTGGGGATGATCACCGGGATTTGGGTAGGCGCGGGACTTCCGGGCAATCGATGGATTTACGCCGCGCTGGCGAGCGTGCGGTCAATTCCGGATCTGACGCTCGGGATCTTGTGCGTGGTGGTGGTGGGGATTGGCCCGGCCGCGGGCATGCTGGCGCTTGCGATGTTCTATAGCGCGGCGGTGGGCAAGATTTTCTCCGATCTGTTTCGCTCGGCCGACCGTGGCGCAACCCAAGCCCTGCGCGCTACGGGCGCGAGCCGTCTTTCGGTGGCGCTGTTTGGCCTGTTGCCGTTGCGCTCGAAAGACATCTTGAGCTACGGTTCGTACGAGTTCGAGAGCGCCATCCGCTGTTCGGTGATCGTGGGCGCGGTGGGCGGCGGCGGTATCGGGACAGAGCTGGTGGGAACCATCAACGCGCTGGATTTTCGGCGGGCAACTACAATTATCCTGCTATTGATCGCGCTCATTGCCGTCATCGATACGCTGGCACGCTGGATTAAACAGAAACCGGGTCTTCTGTTTCTCGTATTTCCGCTGGGTGTGATCGCGTTCTGGCAGGACCGGCCGAGCATGCTGGCATTCTCGCACTCACTTTCTACTTTCGCCGGGATGCTCCCTCCAACTTTGCCGCATCAGGCCTGGCTCAAGTTGCCGAAGCTTCTGCTGGAGACCGCCGAGATCGCACTGGGAGGCACGTTCTTTGCCATGCTGGGCGCGCTGCCGTTGGGCTTAGCGGCGGCGCGAAATTTTGTGCCGCCCTGGATTTCGATGCCCGTCCGGCGTCTGCTGGAAGCTTTGCGCGCGATTCCGGAACTGGTTTGGGGATTGGTGCTGGTGAGCGTAATTGGCACCGGTCCGGAAGCGGGCGTCATTGCGCTGGCGCTGCATGGCACCGGGTCGTTGGGGCGATTGTACGCCGAATCTTTCGAAAACATTCGCACGGAGCCGGTGCAATCCATCGCGGCCACAGGCGCCCGTCCGCTCGCCGTTGCTGGTTTCGCCTATCTTCCGTCGGCTGTCGCGCCGCTCGCGGTGCACACCCTGTTCCGGCTGGAATGGAATGTGCGCGCGGCCACCATTGTCGGCGTCATCGGAGCCGGCGGTATCGGACAGGCGCTGTACAACGCGCAGCAGCTTTTCTTTTATCGGCAAATGGCGGCCTACATCGCGATCACGTGGATCATCGTGGCGGCTGTAGATTTCGCGAGCAGCCGCTTCCGGCAAGATATGGGACTGATGGAGCGCTACGCGTGAAGGTTGTGATCACGCAACGCGTGTTCCCGGAAACCATTGAGCTTCTCTCCCCGCACGCCGAAGTGATCGTGGGTACCCCGGAGCGGGATGCCGACGCGTTGATGGTCTTTATGCCGGATTCGCTGGACGAAGCCTTCTTGCGGGAATGTCCGAATCTGAAGATCGTGGCTGGAGCGCTGAAGGGTTGCGATAACTTCGATGTCGAGGCCTGCACGCGGCTGGGCATCTGGTTCACCATCGTGCCCGATCTGCTCACCGAACCAACCGCGGAGCTGGCGCTCGCCTTGATGCTCGGCCTGGCGCGTAACGTTCTCCCGGGCGACCGGCTGATTCGCAGCGGTGAGTTTCAGGGCTGGCGGCCGATTCTATATGGAAAAGGTCTCGCGGGCAGCGTGGTGGGCCTGCTTGGAATTGGCGCCGTCGGCCGCGCGCTGCTGCGAATTCTTCAGGGATTTCCCTGCCGCGTACAATATTACGACCCTGCGTTGAACGATTCGACACCGGTCGCCGCAGTGATACAATCCAGCGATTTTGTCCTTCCGCTTGTTCCGTTGATTCCCGGCACGTTCCACCTATTCGGCCGCGACGCCTTAAGCTGGATGAAACGCGGCGCCTATCTGATCAACGTCAGCCGAGGTTCGGTGGTCGACGAGGAGGCCGTCGCCGACGCGCTCGAGAGCGGGCATTTGGCCGGATACGCCGCCGACACTTTCGAAATGGAAGACTGGGCGTTGCCCCATCGCCCGCGCGAGATCAACCCGCGCTTGTTGCGGCTCCCCGATCGGACGCTGTTCACGCCGCACCTGGGTTCCGCCGTCGCCTCCGCGCGTTTGCAAATCGAACTTGCCGCCGCGAATAATATCCTGCAAGCGCTGCGCGGCGAGCGGCCGTCGGGGGCGATCAACGATCCGGGCCGCCGGGATTCACTCGAGATCGAGCGCCGCTCTTAGCCCTTCTTCCACGGCTCTGAGCAGATCTCCCGGCAATTTGCCGGCATAGCGAGTTAGTTTTGACCGGTCCAGAGTGGTCACTTGGTGGCACACAGCAATGCCAGGCCGCGTAAGCCCGCTGGCGCCTCCCGGAATTTGCACCGCGGTGAGGCCGCGCTTTGCCTGGGCCTTCGACGTGGACATCGGCACGACAATTACGGAGCGCCAGTTTCGAGCTTCATTGAACCCATCATGCGACACCACGATTACCGGCCGCCGGCCGGCCTGTTCAGAGCCGGAGCGAGGAGCAACCTTCGCCCAGTAGATGTCACCGCGAGTCATGAAGCGTTCTTTCTGCTGCACTCATTTTCTTGAACGTGCTTTCTTCGGCTCAGCGGCGAACAGCAGTTCCGCGGAGGCAGCTTCGAGTTCGGGATCGAAGTCAAGCTCCGTTCCTGCCATTTCCGCGGCGTAGGCTGCGATCGCTTCTTTCCGCGCTACCTTCTTGCGGGCGGCGAGCCAAGTTTGAATCACGTGCCTGGCCATCGACGTAGCAGGCATCCGGTTGCGCTCAGCTTCCGTTTTCAGCTGATTGTAGACCTGATCTGGCAGCGGCAGATGAAAGTTTTTCATGACTACTTATTATGGCAGAGCAGCCTGGCATCCAGTGTGCCATGAGTGGCGGCCATATCGGACTGGCGCCTACTTCACTAGCGCGGGCCAGTTGACGATCACCGACAATGGCGACGCCTGCTGTGGCGGGGCCTGCACCAGGAAACGCGCGCCATCGGCGGTGACGTCGTAAGGAATGAAGTTGATGGTGGGCGTGGGCAGCGGGAACAATTCACGCGGCGCGGAGGGTTCCACCGAATCCTTGCCGAGTTTGAGGTCCACGGCCATCAACTTGTCGTTCAAAGAGGCATAAAACAGCTGGCGTCCGCCTGGACCCCACTTGGGAAATCGCCCGCCGCCCGAGGACACCTGAAACTTGCCGCGCGCGTCCGGAAACGCCTGCACGTACACCTCAAACTGTCCGGATTCGTTCGACGTGTAGGCCACCCAGCGCGGATTTGTCTCGGGAGAGAACTGGCCGTCCTGTTCGCCGAATTGCGTGTGCAGGTAAGCTTGCGCCGGGCCTGTGGGATTGCCAACGGCTGTCACGGGAAGAATCCATAAACCCGATCCCGCGCCGGGAGTGAATCGGCCAAACAGAATCTGCCGCCCGTCGCGCGACCAGTCTGTGGGAGATTGAAAGTTCCCCGGAGCGGTGACGCGCTGTTCTTCGCCGGCGCCGCTTGAGTCCTTGCGAAAAATCGAGTTACTCGCGCGATACACAATCGTGCGGCCATCGGGCGACCATACCGGATCCGAATGCGCCGTCCCGGTGAACGTGAACCGGCTGGAGGCGTTGCGCTCCACGTCCAGCAGCCACAGATCGGCGCGGGTGGGACTTCCAATTGCGGCGGCCACGCGGCGGCCATCTAAAGAGATGCGAAAAATGACGTAATCGTTGGGATCGCCCAGAGTGCCTTGCGGCTTACCGGTTGCATCCAGCCAGGTGAGTTGGTTGGAGCCGCTGGCCGAGTAAAGCAGCAGCCCATTGCCCGACGCGGCGACGTTCATGCGGCCTGTGATGGCGGATTTCCCCACCGGATCGGCCACTGGAGCAGGCTCTCCTGTGAGCTTCAGCTTTTGCGGATCGAACGGCTGCGCCACCAGCGTTGTTCCGCGCATCCAGAGCAGATAGCCGGATGCGTAGATGGCGTTGGTGTCGGTGGTCACCAGCCGGACGCGCTGGTTCGGATTGGCGAGCGAGGCCGCATACACGGCGCTGCCATCCACCTTCGCGCTTTGCGCCAGGTACAGAAAGTTGCCGCCCGGAAGCACCTCCGGCCAGTAATGGGCGGCATCCGCGTCGGCGGGCGCCAGCTTCGTCAGGGCGGAGGGTGTGCCGCCGGACGCCGGCACCTCCAGGATGGTAGTGGCCAGACCGGCGAAAAGGATGCGGCCATCGCTGGTCCACGTTCCGCCGCGCCCGCTGGAGGCGGAGCAGATAGTAGTGGGAGTAACTGCGGTGAGATCGATACGGCGCAGCTTTCCTCCCGCGAAAAATGCGATGGACTTGCTATCGGGCGACCAGAAGGGCGAGTGAGCGCCCTCGGTTCCAAAGAGCGGCCGCACCACGGTGCCGTCCAGAGTGCGTAACCACAAGCCGCTTCCTTCTCCGAGCGTAGCGACATAGGCGGCCGTCTGCCCATCCGGCGACAGCGCGATGCCGCCCGAGCCGGCGCCGATGGTGAATCGTCCATTGCCGGGCGGCACGATATCGAAGCGTAGGGCGCGTTCGTGCGCTGCCGGGCGTCCGAAATGCGAGGCAGCCGAACCGCCGATCGCGCCGATTACAAGGGCAGCCGCGATGGCGATCCACCAAACCCCGCGCGACCGTGACGATTCTACTCCCGGCTGTTCGAACGCCCAGTCCAGCGCGCGCTTCAGCTCCAGCGCGGTTTGAAAACGCTGGTTCGGATCCTTGCTCAGGCACGTTCGGACCACTCGCTCCAGCGCGGGCGGAGCGGCCAGCGGCGCGGGCTCCTTATCGAGAATCGCCGCGATCACTGTCGCTGCGTTGGGACCTTCGAAAGGCCGGCGGCCGGTGAGCATCTCATACAGGACGCATCCGAACGAGAACAGGTCGCTCCGCGCGTCGGCCTGCTTGCCCTGCAACTGCTCGGGCGACATGTATTGCAGCGTGCCGACGATTTCGCCTTCGCCGGTGATGGGCTGCGTCAGCGTGGTGTCAGTCTCTTTCAGCGGCCCACCATGCTTGGCGAGTCCAAAATCCAGCAGCTTAATGCCGGCACGCGACACCAGAATATTGGCAGGCTTCAAATCGCGATGCGTGATGCCCTTTTTGTGCGCGGCGTCCAGCGCGTCCAATATCTGATCGGAGTATTCGCGGGCTTGTTGGAGCGGCAGCGGACCGTGCAACGGCTGGCCATCGACGTACTCCATCACCAGATAATTCGGGCCGATATCGTAGATCTGGCAAATGTGCGGATGGTTGAGCGCCGCCACCGCGCGCGCCTCGCGCTCAAAACGCTCGCTGAATTCCTGCTTGGAAATTTTCAGCGCAACGATGCGATCCAGACGTGTATCGCGCGCCTTCCAGACTTCTCCAGTACCGCCCTCGCCGAGCTCAGAAATGATTTCGTAGGCGCCCAGTCTGTCGCCCGCCGATAGCGGCATGTCATCCAGCAGTCTACTCTAGTGGAAGCCGCGGAGCGATCAGAGCGTTTGGCCAATACGTGAGGCTGTGCATCGCGTATTCGCGCACGGTGCGGTCCGGGTGATGAAGGTAAGGAAGCAAAATCTGCAGCGTCTCGTCATCTGGATTGCCGAGAATATTCGGCAGAAAATCCGCGAGAATGATCCGCCGGATCGGTGGGAGAGTTCGCTACCTGATCGGCCAGCCATGTGGCGCGCTCCCTCGCATCGGCCGGCAATATTTCGATCCTGGTCCAATCGACGAAGGACGCGACATCATCTTCAAAGTGATGCGGCATTGTGAGCCGAACTTCGTAAATGCCCGGCCGATCGAAGCGGTACTGAAGATGCAGCGGCAACCGATCCCTGAAATGCGGTTCGCGTTCGAAGCCGAGCCACCCGCAAGGATTGCCCGGACCGATGATTGTGCCAGTGGCCTGCGTGCTCAAGTCCGCGATTCGCGGGAGCAACACACCGTTCCGCCGCACTTCCACTTCATTGCAGCCGAACGCCGCCGGGTAAACCTGGAATGGATAGCGAATACCAGATTCACGATCGTACGGCATGTTGATTTTGAGCCAGACGGGCATGCCCACCCGGGCGGGACTCTCGAGCGCAATGGTCGGGCTTTCGAAGCCCAGCCGCATCGCGACAGCTTTGCTGGATCGCGCTTGATAGACCACCGTTAGATCGGCCATGCCCGTCGCGGGCGTCTCGCGCGGAACCCGGAAGTTGATTTGGCTCGCCTGCACCCAGAGCAATTCCGACGGAACTCCGCCCACCAACACCTGCGTATCGCAAAGCTCTTTCGGATAGATTCCCTTTTCGTCGTGATAGGCCGCGCAGCCGCGCGCGGGTCCGAGATTGTTCCCGAAGATAGACAGGATCAAGCCCGGCGCGAGCGCAACCGGATGATCCACATAGTACACATGATCGGCGTCGAACGACGGCGCTTGCGCCACCGCCGCGCTGGGAAGGAGCGCGCACCAAAGAATCGCTTTAATGCGTGAGCGCATAGGTGATGTAATTCACGCCGATGCGAATCCCGAGCGCCGAATATCGTTCCGGATATTCCGGCGCGTCGGCCCACTCCCACGAATCGCCCAGGTCGCTGTTCATGGTGATGGCCACCATCAAGCGGCCTTTGTCGTCGAAGATGCCCTTCCAGTGCGCCACGCGGCCATCGTTCTGATAACCGCGGCCGTAAAGCCCCCAGGCGCCCGGCACCTGGTAGCGATCGTCCAGGTCGTAAATGGTGTGGAAGATCGGATTATTATTCTCCAGCTCCACGGCTTGCCGGTCCGGAAAAACACGCCCCATGCTGTCCCAAAACACGGCCCACTCGGGCGTGCCCCAGAAATCGTCAGCCATGAAGAACCCGCCGCGCAGCAGATAGTCGCGCAGCTTGTGGGCCTGGGCATCGGTAAGCTGCCATTCGCCGGGACGCACGGCATAAAGCCACGGCCAGTTGTACACGTCGTCGCCGTCGTCCAGATTGACGGGTTGCTCCACGGAACGCACGTTGATGCGCGTGAGGCGGCGGAGCGCCAGCAGGAAATGCCGATCGGCGCGCGGATAATCCTGCGTCCAACTGGACATGCCTTCGGCCCAGCGCGGACCGGCGCGGTCGAACATGGCGGTGGGCGCGGGCGGATACATCAAACGCGCGAAGGCGAATTCGGTTTTTTCGTGCGCGTCCTGCGGCAAAGGAAAATCGTCGTACTCGATGCCCGGATATTCGCGGAATTGGCGTTGAAAGGCGAACAGCGATCCAGCCAGCAGCAAGAGGCCGCCGGCGATCCACCATCCGCTTAACCATAAAAAAGCCGCCTCGTTTTCTCCAGCACGTACACCGGCAGGGCGCGCCGCATCATCGATCTTCTAAATTGTACGTGGCTGATGGCGCCGGTGGCGTAACGAGCCAGAAGATCGGCGAGAACGGCGTGGCGGCCGGCCGCGCGGACAATGCGATCGATACGAGCGGGATCAGCCAGCAGCAGTTTTTGCAGCCGGACGCTATTGGTAAGTTCGTCGCCGATTTCCCGCTTCCACCCGGTTTCATATTCGCGGAGTTGCACGCTGGCAAAATTGCGCCGCGCGAAGTGCATCCAGCACGGTGCGCGCGGCCAGTTCGCCGCTGACCATCGCGTAGTAGATTCCCTCCGCCGTCAGCGCATTGACGAATCCGCCCGCGTCGCCCGCCAACAACACACGATCCGCATAGGTGCGCGCCAGAGGACCGGAGATGGGCAGCGGAAACGCGCGGAAATTCGCGCGGTTCGATTGGCCCGTGAGCAAGCGCTTTGACTTGAGATCGTCCACGAACGCCTGGTGATGTGCGTAATGCTCGCCGCGCAGGTTCGACAAATAGTAATCCAGCTTGAATCCGACGCCGACGTTCACGTGGCTGGTCTTCGGAAAGACATAACCGTAACCGTAGTGGCTGCGAATCCGGTAGTAAATGTACATGCGGTCGCGCTCGGCCGTGCCTAGCTCTTGTTGCGGCGTCTCTTCCATCATGTCGATGGCGTAATCGCTTTGGACGCTGCCGGTGCGGAGCCCGGACGCGCGCGCGACGATGCTGTTTGCGCCATCGCAGCCGATAATCATGCGGGCGCGGTACTCGTGGGAATCGGTGTGGACGCTCACGGAATCGGAATGAAATTCGATTTTGCGCGCGAGGCCGGTTGCCACTTCGACGTGCGGCTTGGCAAGGGAGAATAGCAGATTATCGAATTCGCAGCGCCGGATCATCAGATACAAAGGATCGGGCGATCGATAATCCACCACAAAACCCGAAGGCGATTCGAAATGGACTTTGTTCACCCAACTTGTCGGGATGCTATCGAGCGCGGATCGCAAGTAAGGAAAACGCGCCAGCGCCCGCGCGCTGATTCCGCCGCCGCAAGGTTTATCGCGCGGAAACGCGCTTTTGTCAATCAACAGCACGGCCGCGCCGGCTTCGCCCAGCACCTTGGCCGCGGTTGCGCCCGCTGGTCCTGCTCCGGCGACGATGACGTCAAAGATCACTTATCTTTATTGTAGTTTCGTGAAGAATTGTAGTTTCGTGAAGAACACTTGGATGAACTCCACGCCGTCGTGCGTAACCGGTGTGACCACGCGCACCAGTTCCGTATCCGTCCGGTTAAAGCGCAGCGCATCCCAGGCGGTAAAGGCCGCCGCGCGATACTCACTGGCCACTACGCGATCGCGCGATTGATACCAGTACAGGACCACCGCATGCTCGTCGCCTTTCGAAACGATATAACGGTTGATCTCTATCGGCTGCGCGCGCCCCGCGATGTCGATGCGAATCGTGTCGGCGACGGACCAGGTCCAGCCAGATCCCGGCAGGCAATTCTTGGGCGAATGCGGCGTCTGGCCGGCGCGTTGCGATTGGAAATAGGCCACGAAAAGATTTGCCCACTTGCCGGATAACGTCGAGTACTGGCGCGTCAGATAATCGTCGGCGCGCAGAACATCTTTCTCGTCCTGTTCGATAGCGCCTTCGCGCACCATCCGCCAAGCGCCGATCACAGCCGGGAATTCAGCCAGTGGCTTCGACCGCGGAAGCGTCTCGCGGCGCAGCGACAATCCATAAAACGCCGCGCCCTGAAGCACCAATAGCGCAGTCAAGATCGGCGTTGGGCGATTAGATAACGGCATAATCCAAGGTGAACCAGGACGATCAGGCTGAGCGCCACCACAAACAGCATCCACCCTTCGAACAGGTGAAACGCACCGTACGCCAGGCCGGCGCGATATTCGCTTAGGACCCCCATCAGCGTGACGCGCGCCGCGTTGGCCGCAATCGCGATCGGAACGGTGGCCGCCAGCAGCGTCCATCGCATTGCCACACGCGCGTCGAAAAAATACGCGTAGACCAGCGACAGAAACGAGAGCGACAGTAGCGACCGAATGCCGCTGCACGCCTCCTCCACCGAGAGGCGCCGATGCGGGAGCTCCAGGATGTTGCCATCACGCAGAACGGGAATGCCCATCCAATTCAAAACACTTTCGGCCGTGGCCGACGCGAAAATCTGCAGCGGCAGCGTGACGCGCGCGTAAATGATGGCCGGAATCGGGAACAGAAACAGCATCAACAGGAGTGGGAAGGCCAACGTCTTCAGCGCTCGCGCGCCACCCAGAAAAAGCACCGCGCCAGTTAAGGAAACCAGAAACGCGCTGCGTGCAATAAACACCTGAGCCGCCAGCGTCCCCAGCAGCATTTGCACCGCGCCCACCGCCGCAATCGCGAACCCCCACCAATTCACCGCCGGCTGAATGGCGGCAAGTTCCTTGCGCCGCTTCCACACTACTACCGCCACCACCGGCAGCACGAAAAATCCGTGCGACATGTCCGGGTCCGTGCTCCATTGCCGCGCCAAACCGGCCAGCAGCGGGCCATAGCAGACGATCAGCAAAACGGCGGTTATCTTGGCTTCATCCGGCACGGGCTAGAATGGAGTAGTGGGCGTTTGGCGTTTTTTCGTCTCACTGATTTTCGCGGTAAGCGTGTGCCCGCGGTTCGCGATTGGGCAGATTGACATCTACCCGCTGCGCGATATCCGCGCCGGCCAGCACGCCATCGGCAAAACCGTCTTCCAGGGCAACAAGATCGAAGACTTCCAGGTGGACATCCTGGGCGTGCTGGAAAACGTGGGACCCCGGCAATCCATCATCCTGGCGCGCCTTTCGGGTGGGCCGCTGGCTGAAACCGGCGTCATGCAGGGCATGAGCGGCAGCCCGGTGTACATCGATGGGCGCCTGGTGGGCGCGGTGGCGCTGGCTTTTAACTTCTCCAAAGAACCGATCGCGGGCATTCGGCCCATCGAAGAGATGCTGGCGGTAGGCCAGCCGTCCCAAGCCGCGCCTCGTAAAGTAGCCTCCAATAGCGACTCGTTCGCTTCCAAACTCGTCGACATTGCCACTCCGGTGTCTTTCAGTGGATTCACGGCCGGCACGCTGGACGAATTCGCGCCACAGCTCAAGAAATTGGGCCTGGAGCCACGCCAAGGCGTTTCGAGCGGCGGCAAGTTGCCTTCGAAGATGGGCCCGCCGGCGTCACTCCGGCCTGGCGACATGATCGCTGTCGAGCTGCTCTCGGGCGACATGAGCATCGGCGCGGAAGGCACGGTCACCGCCGTGGATGGCAAGAGCATCTACGCGTTCGGGCACCAGTTTATGTCGGTGGGAAACACGGAGCTGCCGTTCGCGCGGGCGGAAGTGCTCACGCTGCTGCCCAACCTGAGTTCGTCGTTCAAGATTTCATCGCCCCTGGAGTGGATGGGCGCCATCACGCAGGATCGCAGCACCAGTATTTACGGCGAGCTGGGCCGCAAGGCCGACACCATCCCGTTTGCGATCACCGTGAAGGATGGACGCCGCGCACCGCTCCAATATCACATGCAGATGATTCAGGATCGCGTGCTCTCGCCCTACATCGTGCAAACCGCCGTGTATTCGGCCATGGACGCTACCGAGCGCACGCTGGGCCTGGCCAGCTATTCGCTGCGCGGCGGAGTGGAATTCGTGAACGGCGCGCCCCCGCTGAGGTTGGATAACACCTACGCGGGCGATTTCAACGTGCCGCTGCAGGCATCCACGGGCGTGGCCTCGCCGCTTGCGTCGATATTCGGCGCGGGCTTCGATGCGTTGAAGATCAAAAGCATCAACCTGGAAATCGAAGCTTCGGAGCGGAAGCGGTTTTTGCAGGTAGACCAAATCACAGCGTCGCCCAAGCAGGTTCATCCAGGGGATTGGGTGGAGCTGGCCGTCACCTTAACCGGAGAGAACGGCCTGGAAGTGCTGAAGAGCGTCCGCTATCGCGTGCCCGTGGGTGCGCCGCTCGGCGCCTTGAGCTTCACTGTCTCCGACGGGTCGCTATCGAACGCGCTGGACTATCAGCAATTGTCGTCGGAGCCGCCGAAAAGTCCCACGCAACTGGTCTCGTTCCTGAATAATCTTCGGCCGAACACCAACGCTTATGTGCGCGTATGGCGGACCGACCCTGCCTTCCAGGTGTCCGGTCAGGATTTGCCGAATCCCCCGCCGTCGGTGGGTTTAATCCTGGCGAAAGCGCAGGCGGCGCAGGGTGTGTGGGTGCCGCGCGGTTCCAAAATCGATGAATTACAGATTGAGACCGGCGACGTCGTAGTAAGTGGATACAAAACAGCGCAGGTGGAAGTAACGGAATGAAGGTGCTGCGCGCGGTAGCGCTGTTATCGGCCATTACAATGTCCCTGGGCGCCGCAACTACGGCGACTTGGGAGATGAACACCTATCAGGATCTCCTGAAGGGCCGCTTCCAGGGAATTTCGCTCGATCGCGACGGCCGACTTACGCTGGCGCCGAAGCTGGATACTGTGTTTTCTTCCGGCCAGCCCACCATCTGGAGCATCGCACGCGCTCCGGACGGTTCCATCTACGCAGGCACGGGCCATCGCGGGCGCGTGTATCAGATCACTGCGTCGGGCGACAACAAATTGATTTGGACCGCCGACCAGCCGGAAGTTTTCGCCGTGGCCGTGGATTCCGATGGCGTCGTCTATGCCGCCACTTCGCCGGACGGCAAGGTTTATCGCATCCAGAACGGCAAGGCCACCGAGTTTTTTGCGCCCCAGGCGAAATACATCTGGTCGCTCGCGTTCTCAAGTGACGGAAGCTTGTTCGTTGGCGCAGGCAATCCCGCCAACATTTATCGCGTGGACAAAACCGGCAAGGCCGAGACGTATTACGAAACCGGCCAGTCGCACGTCACCGCGCTGGCGTTCGACTCGCACGGCAACCTGCTGGCCGGCACGGAGCCCAACGGCATTTTGTATCGCATCAGCGCCAAGGACAAGGCGTTCGTGCTGTATAACGCCAATTTGCCGGAGATCCGCTCCATTGTTCCCATGCCGGACGGCACCGTCTACGCGGCGGCGCTGGGGGGTTCCATCGCAAATCGCGCCGGACCGCTGACCACTGCGCTCTCGTCTCCGTTGAACGTGACGGTGACTGCGCCTGCCACGTCCATCACCGTGACCGACTCCGCCGATTCGCAGGCCGACACCGAGATTAAGCCGAAAGCCGGGACGCCAGGCGCCACGGTGGTACAGCCGGTGCAGCAGGTAGCCAACGCCAGTCCATTGGCCGAAATCCCCGGCGTGGACAAATCCGCCGTTTACAGAATCAATCCCGACGACACGGTGGAGACTTTGTGGAGCTCCAAGGAGGAGAACGTCTACAGCCTGGTGGCGCGGCCCAACGGGCCTCTTTATTTCGCCACTGACGGTCAGGGACGGCTGTATCGCTTGGGCGCGGATCGCAAGGCGACGCTGATTGTAGAGACCAACGAAGGCGAAGCCACGCGGCTGCTGGAATCGCCGGATGGTTTGGTGGCCGCCACTGGCGACATGGGAAAGGTGTTTCGTTTGGCCGACGCGGCGGGCGCCAGCGGCAGCTACGAATCGCCCGTTCACGATTCCGGTTCGGTGGCGCGCTGGGGACGCATCTCGTGGCGCAGTTCCGGCGGCAAGATAGCGCTTGCGACGCGCTCGGGAAATTCCGCGCGGCCGGACAAAACCTGGAGCGATTGGTCCGATCCGCTGACCAACTCGCAGGATTCTCTGATCAAAAGTCCCAACGCTCGATACATTCAATGGCGCGCGAGCCTGGAGGGACCGGGCGCCTCCATCGAGAACGTGAGCCTGGCCTATTTGCCCCAGAACAATCCCCCCGTGATTCGCAGCATCAGCGTAACGATGCAAAACTCGGCGCAGAAAGCGGCTTCGGCCGGATCCAGTTCCACCGCCGCGGCCTATAGCATCACCGTCACCGACACCGGCGAAACGTCAACTCCCGCGGGCACGCCCACGCAGACGCTGTCGCACGGATCCGGATCGCAGATTCAAGTGACCTGGCAAGCGGACGATCCGGATGGCGACCGCCTGCTCTACTCCGTGTATTTTCGCGGCGAAGAGGAAAAAGAGTGGAAGCTGTTGCGGGCGAACGTCGCCGAAAACTCGCTGCTGCTGGATGGCGACGTCCTGGCCGACGGCCGCTATTATTTCCGCGTCATCGCTTCCGATCAGCCTTCGAACGCAGCCAATGTCGCACGCACCGATGAACTGGTTTCCTCGCCGGTGCTGATCGACAATACGCCGCCCGTGATCAGCCTTGGTGCACCCCGGCGTACCAGCGACCAACTGGAAGTAGACGCGGACGTTGTGGATCAAACCTCGCCCTTGCGCCGCTTCGAATATTCGCTCGACGCCGGCCCGTGGACTCCAGTGGAAGCGGCCGACGGCGTCACCGATTCGCCGCGCGAGCAGTATCACATTGCGATCGACCGGCTGCGTGCGGGTGAACACCTGTTAGTGGTTCGCGCCTACGACACCGCCAACAACGCTGGCCTTGCGAAAGTCGTCGTCCATTAGACCGCTCCCTCTGGTCGCGGCTCAGCAACGCAATGAATCTACTGAGCCGCGCGCGTGAGCAAGCGGTCTTTTCGGACTGGCTCACTATGGTCGCGGCTCAGCTTGCTACGATGCTAGTTCATGCCCATCTACCAAGCGGTTGTTCTTGCGATTGTTCAGGCGCTTACCGAATTTATTCCCGTTAGCAGCACCGCGCATCTGGTCCTGATCCCGTGGCTATTCGGTTGGAAGGACGGCGGCTTGACGTTCGATGTCGCGCTGCATGCGGGCACGCTGGTGGCCGTGATCATCTACTTTTTTCGCGATTGGATCCAGATCATCGGCCAGGCGTTCGGTTTGAATCTTGGAAGCGATCCCGATCTCAGGCAGAATCGCAATCTGCTCTGGCTACTCGCCGCAGGATCCATTCCGATTGGAATCGTCGGATATCTTTTCGACAAGCAGGCCGATACCACCTGGCGTCAGCCTTACGTGATCGGCACCATGCTCATCCTGGTGGGTATCGTGATGTGGATGGCTGAAAAGCGGCGCATCGGTAGCAAGTCGATGAGCACCATTCAAATGGGCGATGCCGTGGCGGTAGGCCTGGCGCAGGCCGTTTCGGTGATTCCCGGCACGTCGCGCAGCGGCGCCACCATCAGCGCGGGGCTGTTCCGCCACATGAATCGCGAGACTGCGGCGCGCTTCTCGTTTCTGCTTTCCACGCCGGCCATCGCGGCCGCGGTGGCCAAGAAGGGCTGGGACATTCACAAGGAGGGCGGCATCCCCGCCGACATGAAAACGCCCATCGTGGTCGGGATCGTGGTGTCCGGAGTGCTGGGCGCGATCGTCATCGCATTCTTCCTGCGCTACCTGCGGCGCAGCAGCCTGATGCCGTTCGTGTACTATCGAATTGTTTTTGGCATAATAGTAATCGCTCTGGCTGCATTTTTCCGCTTCTCTGCGGGATGAAGATTCTAGGACCGACACGCTTCCACAGACTCAACGAAGCCGGGGGACTGGTGTATCTGTTCACCGGACTCTTTTTGAGCCTGTGCCTGATCTCTTATCACCCGCAAGATCCCTCCTGGAATTCGGTGACAGGCGCGACGCACGCCCACAACCTGACAGGTCTGGCCGGATCGTACATTGCGGACCTCTGTTTCCAATTGCTGGGCCTCAGCGCGTTTAGTCTGCCGATTTTGTTGTGGCTGCTGGCGTGGAAATGGATGCGCTCGCGCCCTATTGAAGCCGCCGGTATCAAGGTGTTCGGCTCCGTGGTGTTTTTCTTGAGCATCTCCACCGCTCTTTCCATTCGCCCGTTGTGGCATCCATGGAATGGCGCGTTTTCGGTGGGCGGCGTAGTGGGCATCCTGATCGCCAATTCGCTGATGTCGTCGTTAAACGTGATGGGGACGGTGCTGCTCACCGGCATTTGTCTGATTCTTTCGCTGTATCTGATCTCGACGTTTTCCATGGTGACCGTGGCGCGCTGGTTAGGCGGGCCGCTCAGTTTTGTTGCAAGGTTCTATGAACGGCTCTACGCCCGTTTTGCCAGTTGGCGCGATGCGAGAATGGCGCTGGCGCAAGAACGCGCCGAGCAGCGTGCGGCGCAAAGAGTCGCCGCGCAGGAGCTACCCATCCCCGTGGTCGATGCGGCGGACCCGCAACAGGATGCACCAGTGGAAGAGCCGGAGCCGCCAATCCAGCACGAAATTCCGATTCACGAGCTCGAATACCAGCCTCCGCCCGCGTCTTCGTCGCGCCCGCCATGGGAGGAGCAAATTCCCGAGCCTGTGCCCGAACCTGAGCCAGCGCCCGCGCCGGTCCGCAAACCCAGGAAGCCTGCGCCGGAAGTGACCGAACATCCGGCGTACCGGTTGCCCTCCACCGCGCTGCTCAACGAAGTGCCCTCGCGAAATCCATTCGATTCGCTGGAGCTCAAGGAAATCGCCGCGCGCATCAAGTCCAAGTTTGAAGAGTTCAACGTGCACGGCAACGTGGTGCAGATCAATCCCGGGCCGGTTGTCACCACGTTTGAATTCAAACCCGAGGCGGGCGTCAAATACAGCCGCATCACGACGCTCACCGAAGATCTTTGCCTCGGGCTGCAAGCCGAATCGATCTTGATTGAACGCATTCCCGGCAAACCCACCGTGGGAATCGAAGTCCCGAACACGCGCCGGGAAGTAATCAGCCTGCGCCAAATTCTGGAATCCGAAGAGTTCCTGGATTCGAACTCGCGCTTGACCATGTGCCTGGGCAAGGACATCAGCGGGCGCATCAAAGTGGCGCCGCTCGAATCCATGCCTCACCTGTTGATCGCCGGATCAACCGGCGCGGGCAAAAGCGTGATGCTCAATTCCATGATCATGTCGCTGCTCTACAAGTCCACTCCCGACGAAGTGCGCATGATCCTGGTGGACCCCAAGCGCCTGGAAATGGGCCTGTACGAGGGCATTCCGCACCTGCTGACGCCGGTAATCACCGATCCGAAGAAGGCCACCTACGCGCTGCGCAATGCGGTGCTCGAAATGGAGCGGCGCCTGAAGCTGTTGGCTGGCCAAGGCGTCCGCAACATCGATCAATTCAACAAAAAAGTGCGTGCTCTCGCGAGCGAGCCGCGCAGTTTGTTCGAGGAAGACGAACCGCTGGCGGAAGATCTGAAGCCGCTGCCATTTATCTTGATCGTCATCGATGAGCTGGCTGATTTGATGATGCTGGAGCGCGGCAATGTGGAAGAAGCCGTGGCTCGCCTGGCGCAGATGGCCCGCGCCGTGGGCATGCACCTGGTGCTGGCCACGCAACGGCCCAGCGTGGACGTGATCACCGGTCTGATCAAGGCGAACTTTCCGTCGCGCATCAGTTTCCGGGTGGCCACGCGGGTCGATTCGCGCACGGTGCTGGATGTGATGGGCGCGGAGCACTTGCTGGGCAAGGGCGACATGCTGTTTCTGCCGCCCGGATCTTCGCGGCTCACGCGCGTGCACGGAGCGTTTGTGACGGAGGCCGAAATCAATCGCGTGGTGGAGTGCTGGAAGGCGCAAGCCCGGCCCGATTACGATCAGACCTTCCTGCTGGCTCCTCCGGCCGATGAGGAAGATCCCGAGAATGCCGAATTTGAAGGCGGCGACGATCCCGCTTATCAAGATGCCGTGCGCGTCGTCCTGGAGATGGGCAAAGCCTCGACATCCACGCTGCAGCGCCGCTTGCGTTTAGGCTACGGCCGCGCCGCCCGCATTCTCGACATGATGCAGCATGAGGGCATCATCGGGCCGCCGGATGGCAGCAAGCCGCGCGAAGTGTTGAAGCGGCCGGATTGGTTGCAGGAAGTAGAGAGCCAAATGCGCTAGCAGGCTGCTGAAAAAGGCTTTTGGGGACCGACTCCCTCACGGTCGCGGCTCGGTAAACACATGCAAACACGCAGTCGCGATTCTGAGCCGCGCGCGTGAGCAAGCGGTTTATGGCCTTTTTCAGCGTCCTGCTAGGTCCCGACGTTCACCCGCGCGAGCGTGGTAACCGGGTCTTTCGGCAGCACGATCCAGGCTACGACGTAGGTGACCAGGCCGAAGAACGGCAGAGGAAACGCTGTCAGCACTACCCAGAGCACTCGCACCAGCGTCACGTCGACAGCGAAGTATCGCGCGAAAGCGGCGCAAACGCCTGCGATCTTGGCCTGATCCATCGGGCGGCTCAACCGGGTTTCCGGACGCGGCGGCGGCACGCCCTTGGCAGTGATGGCTCCGCAAGCGGAACAAAATCTATCTTGATCTCGCAATTCAGATCCGCACTTGGTGCAAAACATCGAGGTTGACCTCTGTTCCTAATTACGCGTGTGAGCGCCGGCTTGTTCCGCTGGAAATCTTCCCCAAAACCATGGGTTTGCGGGCTCCCGTGGCCGACGGTAGATTACCCGCGCGCCCCCGGTACGTCTGGTACGCCAGCAGCGCGAAGAGAATGGCTTCCTTGGTGTCCACGCCGATTCCGAATTCGGCAGTGGTGGTTAGGCGCGGCTTTACGAGTGCGGCCAACCGCTCCATCAGATATCGATTGTGCGCGCCGCCTCCGGAAACGATCACCTCGCGCGTGTCCCGATAGCGCCCAATCGCCATCGCGATGGTGCGCGCAGTCAGCTCGGTCGCCGTCGTAATGTCGATGTTGTTGTCACGAACGAAATTGTCACCGTATTGTTCTCTTCCGGATGACTTCGGCGGTTGGCGATCGTAGTACGGATCTGCGAGTAAGCGATCGAGCAGCGCGGCGTTCACTTTACCAGCTCGACCGCGCTCGCCATCGCGATCGAACGGCGGCGCCACGGCGTCCATAATCATGTTGCCGGGTCCCGTGTCGAACGCAATCACGTTTTCCGGCTTCGCGTTTGCGGGAATCACGGTGATGTTCGCGATGCCCCCGATGTTGAGCGCGATGCGCGCGTGCTCGGGATGCCGGAAGAGCTCAAAATCCAAAAATGGAGCCAGCGGCGCGCCCTTGCCGCCGGCCGCCATGTCGCTGGGACGAAAATCCGCGATAGTTTCAATTCCCGTCCGCTCGGCAATCACCGCTGCTTCGCCGATCTGCATGGTGCTCGCGATCTTCCGGCCGAGAAACTCTACCCGCTCGCCTTCGTGAAAAATTGTTTGCCCGTGCGAGCCGATCAATTCGATGGTTTGGAGTGGCACGCCGGTTTTTTGCAACGCTTCCGCGAACAATTCGCCCAACAAGAAATTAAGCCGCGCGATCATGCTGGTATGCGTCGCCGCGTTGGAAACCGAAAGAATAGCCGCTCGGACTTCCGGCGGATACGGCACTGTTGCCGTCGCCACTACGTGAATGCCGTCCGCAATATCCACTACCGCCACGTCGATGCCATCCACCGACGTTCCACTGATTAACCCGGCCACTCTCACTAATGCTTCAACTCCCGCTGCAGCTCACTCAACAACTGCAGCGCATCAATGGGTCTTAACTCATCCACCTTCAAATTACGGATGCGCTCGGCGATTTGATAATTCACCGGTTCGAACAATTGGATCTGCGTGGGAGCGGATGCCCGCGGCGTCAGCTCTTCGGTAACCGCCTGTTCCGATCGCTCGTGCAGAACAAGAATTTCCCGCGCGCGTTCCACCACCGACATGGGCAGACCGGCCAGCCGCGCCACTTCGATTCCATAGCTTCGGTCGGCGCGCCCCGGCTCCACTTTGCGCAGAAAGATCACCTGATCGCCCGCCTCCTTCACCGAAACATGCAGGTTTGCGACACCAGGCAACTGATCGGCCAGCTCCGTGAGCTCGTGATAGTGCGTCGCGAAAAGCGTGCGGGCGCGGATACGCTGGTGAATATGCTCCACAACGGCCCAAGCCAGCGCGAGGCCGTCATACGTCGCCGTGCCCCGCCCGATCTCGTCCAGCACCACCAGGCTGCGCGAGGTTGCCGTGTTCAAAATCACGGCGGTCTCAGTCATCTCCACCATGAACGTCGATCGCCCACGCGCCAGATTGTCAGCGGCGCCGATGCGTGTGAACACGCGATCCACGATGCTGAGCGCGGCTGAATCCGCCGGGACGAACGAACCCATCTGCGCCAGAATCACGATGGCCGCCGCTTGCCGCAAATACGTGGATTTGCCGCCCATGTTCGGTCCCGTGATCACCGCGATGAACTGCCGCTCGGAATCGAAGTACAGATCGTTCGGAATGAATCGCAGCGCTTCCTTTTCCGCCAGCTTCTCGATCACCGGATGACGCCCGGCGACAATGCGTATTTCGCCCGAGCCGTTAAAACTGGGCCGCACGTATCGATTTTCCGCCGCCACTTGCGCCAGCGCGCAGGTAACATCCAGTTCCGCTACGCCCGCTGCGGTTTGGCGGATGCGCGCCGCATGCTCCGCCGCAAAAAGACGCAGTTCCTGAAAGATCTCGCGCTCCAGCGTGAGCATCTTGTCTTCGGCATCCAGGACTTTGCTCTCGAGTTCCTTTAGCTCGGGCGTAGTGAAACGCTCGGCATTCACCAAGGTCTGCTTACGTTCGTAATCCGGCGGCGCGTTGTGCAAATTCGCCTTCGAGATCTCGATGTAATATCCAAAAACATTGTTGAAGCGCACCTTGAGCGACTGGATGCCCGTCCGCGCGCGCTCCCGCAGTTCGATTTGCGCAATATATTGGCGGCTGTTGCGGCTCAAATCGCGCAGTTCATCGAGACCGGCGTGGTAGCCCGAACGAATGGTTCCGCCATCGGCGAGATTCACGGGCGGTACCTCAGCAATGGCGTTCAGGATGCGATTGCGCACTTCGGGAATTTCATCCAGCGCGCTCGCAATGGCACGCAGACGATCGGCATCGAAGGCCGCCGTTTGTTCTTTCAATTTCGGCACCAGCGCGAGCGACCTGCCCAACGCCAGCAGTTCGCGAGGCCCAGCGGTACCGAGCGTCAGCTTTGCCAACAACCTTTCCAGATCCAGAACATTCGCCAGCAGCTTGCGCGTTTCCGATCGTGCGATGGTGGCCCCAAGCGTGGCCTGCACCGCATCCAGCCGCGCCTCAATCTCTTCGAGCTGCAAACAAGGCCGCAACAACCGCGCGCGCAGCATTCGGCCGCCCATGCCGGTGCAGGTTTGATCCAGGACATGAATCAACGTGGACTCGCGGCTTTCGCCCGCGAATAGCGGCTCCAGCAATTCCAGATTCCGAACCGTTACCGCGTCCAGAATCATGGCTTCCGACCGGTCGTAGTAAGTGGGCCGGTCAACGTGCTCCAGCGCCGATTTTTGCGTGTCGCGCAGATAATGCAGGATCGCACCCGCCGCCGAAACCGCCAGCGGCTTGCCGCCCAGGCCACAGCCATCCAACGTCAGCAATCGAAAATGTTCCCGCAGTGCGCGGTCGGCGTAGTCCAGGCTGAAGATCCAATCTTCGAGCGCGGTCCGCAATCCCGGCAGATCGGTTACGGACTCCGCGGCCAACACTTCGCGCACGTTCAAATTCTCAAGCGCCGCATTCACGTCGGCCACGTCCAGCTCCGTGGCGTGAAACTCGCCGGTGGAAATATCCACATGTGCTATTCCGGCGCGCGCGCCATTTCGGCAAACCGCAGCCAGATAATTGTTTTCGTGCGAGCGCAGCAGCGAAGCTTCGGTGGCCGTTCCCGGCGTCACCACGCGCGTCACCTCGCGCTTCACCAGCTTCTTGCCCGGCCCCGCTTCCTCCATCTGATCGCAGACGGCCACGCGATAGCCCTTCTGGATCAGCCGCGCCAGATAACCGTCGGCCGCGTGATAAGGCACGCCGCACATCGGAATGGCTTGCCCTTTTTCCTTATTGCGCGCCGTGAGCGTGATTTCGAGCTCGCGCGCCGCGGTGACGGCGTCTTCGTAGAACAGCTCATAGAAATCGCCCAGCCGGAACATCAGCAGCGCGTTCGGAACCTGTTGTTTGATGGCGTGATACTGCCGCATCAGCGGCGTGCTTTGCGCCTCTTCAGGCATACAGGCCGCGGGTCTGCAAGGCAGAAGCGACGCGATCGATCGCCAGCATGTAGGCCGCCAGCCGGTTGTGCACCTGATGCTTTTCCGCGAAGCTCACCACGTCGCGAAAACTGTTCACCATGATTTCTTCCAGGCGTCCGTTGACCAATTGCTCGTTCCAGAAAAAGCCCTGGCGATCCTGCACCCATTCGAAGTAAGACACGGTGACGCCGCCGGCATTGGCCAGAATGTCGGGAATGACGAAGATCTTTTTCTCGGCCAGAATCGCGTCGGCTTCCGACGTAGTGGGGCCATTCGCACCCTCGCAAATAATTCTGGCTTTTATGCGATCGGCCTTCGCGGTGGTGATCACGTTCTCTTTCGCGGCCGGCAGCAGGACATCGCAATCCAGGAAAAATGCGGAATCGCGATCGATATCTTCGGCGCCGGAAAATCCCGTGATGGAGCCGGTTTCTTTGCGATGCTGCATCAGCGCTTCGATATCCAGGCCTTTGGGATTGTAGACCGCGCCGTCGTACTCAATAATGCAAATAATCTTGAACCCGGAGCGCGCCATCAGCTTGGCCGACATGCCGCCTACGTTGCCGAAGCCTTGAATCACCACGCGCGTGCTGGCGACGTCCAACTCGAAGCGGCGCAGAGCCTGCATGGTGACAATCATGCAGCCGCGTCCGGTGGCCTCATTGCGGCCGCGCGATCCGCCCAGCGCTAGCGGCTTGCCCGTCACCACTCCGGTTACCGTGTGGCGCTTGTGCATGGAGTAAGTGTCCATCACCCACGCCATGGTTTGCGGATTGGTATTGATGTCGGGCGCGGGCACGTCGCGCTCGGGACCGATGATGTCCATGATCTCCGACGTATAGCGGCGCGTGATGCGCTCCAACTCGCCGGGCGAAAGCACATCGGGATCGCAAATCACTCCGCCTTTTGCGCCGCCGAACGGAATATTCACCACCGCGCATTTCCACGTCATCCAGGCCGAGAGCGCGCGCACTTCATCCAGCGTGACGTCCGGCGCGAAGCGGATGCCGCCTTTGGCGGGCCCGCGCACGATGGAATGCTGCACGCGATAGCCGGTGAAAACCTCGTAGCGCCCGTCGTCCAGCATCACCGGCACGCTGACCTTCAACTCCAGCGCCGGCATTCGCAGAATCTTGCGCAAGCCTTCATCCAGGCCCAGCAATTCGGCGGCTTCGTCGAAGCGGGCCTCGGCGGAAACCCACGGATTAGTTTCCTTTTCCGACGATGGAATGGCTTCCAGGATCATTCGGAAAACCTCCAGCTACATTGTAGCTGCGTTTTTTAGCTGGGCGCGGGTCTAAAATGAGACATGGCTCGCGTATTGTGTGGGATTTCCGGCGCGCTCCTCCTGCTGGCCTGCCTGCCCGCAGCCAGCCAGACGGACGATTTGGCGATCGGCAAACTTCTGGTGGCCAGCCGCGATCTGGGCGATCCGAACTTTGCCCAGACCGTCATCCTGCTGGTGCACTACAGCGAGGATCAGGGCGCGGTGGGTTTGGTGCTCAACAAGCGCACCGACGTTCCCATTTCGCGCGTCTTCCACGATCTGAAGGAGGCCAGCGGCCGCAAAGATCCGGTGTACATTGGCGGCCCCGTGGAGTTGAACAGCGTGCTGGCGTTGCTGAAGTCGGCGAGTAAACCCGATGGCGCGGACAAGGTTTTCGGCGACGTTTATCTGATCAGCAACAAAGACACTCTGGCCAAGACGCTGGCGTCGAGTGCCGAGGCGACGGTGTTTCACACCTATATCGGCTACGCGGGTTGGGGCGCCGGGCAGTTGGAACACGAAGTGGAACTGGGCGCCTGGCACATCATGCCCGCCGACGCTGCGACGGTATTTCACGCCGATCCGGATTCGGTTTGGGAACGGCTGATTCACCAGACCGAAACGCAGATTGCAGGAGTTGGCAAGTCGAACAAGGGACCAATTTACTCGGCGATTTCGGGGCAGTGAGGCCTCTCGATTCACTTGGATCGGCGTTCCTGAGGACCGAAGGTCAGGCTATGGAGAAAGGACTCGTACGTCCTCACTCCATCGCCAATTCGTGAGGTTGGCGCTACAAGAAGAATCTCACCATCGTCAGTTTCGTGCGAGTGTTTGAACGAAAACACTGTAGTCACGTTGGTCAGGTTAATGTCGTCAACGACACCCCTGGCCGTGTACTGCCACCCTTGAGCTTCTCCAAGCTGGACATGTTTGGCCATAGAGGAACGTTCTGGAGCGAGGCTCTCATCGATCCTTATGTGGATCTCGAAGTGTATGCAGCTCTTCTCATTTGAGTCCAAGAAAATTGTAGATCCATGGAACGGTGCCGGCTCGGCCACATCCCAACCAGTCAGCCTAGGAGGGATATGGGCCGTGAAATTGTAGTCTTCGTTCGTTACTGTTCCTCTGAAGACACGACCAAGCCCAGGATGTGTATTGGTTACCTGTCGGCAGTTAACTACTTCTACCTGACTGGGTTTCTTTGGCTGTGACTGACCTTTTAGCGCACAGACTACGGCAACCGTTAAAACCATGTTTATTCGCATCGTCGTCCCCGGTGAAGTCTAGCGCCGTCACTTATAGGCCGCCACTCCCGTCACCCGCTCGCCGATAACCAGCGTGTGGATGTGATCCGTCCCTTCGTACGTCTTCACGGTTTCCAGATTGCACATGTGCCGCATGATGGGATATTCGTCCATGATGCCGTTGGCGCCCAGCAGATCGCGGCTCAACCGCGCGCACTCCAACGCCATGGCGACGTTGTTCCGCTTCAGCATCGAGATATGCGCCGGATCGATCTTGCCCTGATCCTTGACGCGCCCGGCCTGGATCGCCAGCAGTTGCGCCTTGGTGATCTCGGTTATCATCCACGCCAGCTTCTCCTGCACCAGTTGATGGCTTGCGATGGGCCGGCCGTCGAACTGCTTGCGAACGATGGAATACTGGCGCGCGGTCTCGTAGCAATCCATCGCGGCGCCCAGCACGCCCCATCCGATGCCGTAACGCGCCTGCGAGAGACAGCTCAGCGGAGCTTTGAGCCCCTGCGCGCCGGGCAGCATCGCGGACGCGGGCACGCGGCAATCCGACAGCGCCAGGCTGGACGTCACCGACGCCCGCATGGAAAGCTTGCCGTGAATATCGGACGTGGTGAACCCGGGCGTGCCCTTCTCCACCAGGAATCCGCGAATGCCTTCGTCGGCGCGCGCCCAGACAATGGCGACGTCGGCCATCGACCCGTTGGTGATCCAGGTCTTCTCGCCGTTCAGAATCCAATGATCGCCGTCCTGCTTCGCGCGCGTCTGCATGCCCGCGGGATTCGATCCGAAGCCCGGCTCGGTGAGTCCAAAACATCCGATGGCTTCGCCGGATTGCATTTTCGGCAACCAGCGCTCCTTTTGTTCGGATGACCCGTAGGTGTAGATCGGATACATCACCAACGCGCCCTGCACCGAAACGAAGCTGCGCAGCCCCGAATCGCCGCGCTCGATTTCCTGCATGATCAGGCCGTATTCCACGTTGCTTAGCCCGGCGCAGCCGTAGCCTTCGAGGTTCGCGCCCAGGAATCCGAGTTGGCCGATTTCGGGAATCAGCTCCGTGGGAAAGCGCCCTTCGTTAAAGCACTCGCGGATGATGGGCATCACCCGGTCTTCGACAAACTGCCGCGCGGTCTGCCGCACCAGCAGTTCTTGTTCCGAAAACAACGAGTCGATCAGCAGGTAGTCGACGCCAGAGAAACGAGCCATCGCCCTATTGTAAGCGGCACTCCCGCCCAGCCAGGCATGAGACTTCCCGGGGTGTTAAACTAGTCACTGACTAGTCATTTTTGGAGAACAGCCATGAGTACCGTCACCGCCCTTGAGGCAAAGACCCGCTTTGGAGAGCTCTTGGATCGCGTCGCGCGCGGCGAAGAAATCGTCATCACGCGGCATGACAAACCCGTGGCTCGAATAGTGCCGGAAGGACGCGGCTCGCTGGAAGTAGTGCGGCGCGCCATTCAAAGCATGCGTGAAAATCGCAGCCGGATGGCGAAGCGCAAGGGCTTCAGGCCGCTTACCGACAAGGAAATCAGGGACGCCATCAACGAGGGGCGGCGGTGAATTCTGGCTTTGTGGCCGATGCCTCGGTGGCCATGGCCTGGGTGGTTGAATCCCAATCGAGCCAGGCCACAGAGAATTTGTTAGCTGCGGCCGAGACAGGCGCACCCGTGCATGTTCCTGTGCTGTGGACGTTCGAGGTTGCGAACGCTCTGTTGATCCTCAAGCGACGACGACGTATCGACCAGCAGGGATACGATCAGGCCCGGCTCGATTTGAGGGGCCTGCGGCCGCTTATCGACGAGGAAAGCCCACGTCTAGCCCTGAGCAGCATCTCGGAGCTAGCCGAGAAGTACGGGCTCTCGGCTTACGACGCGGTCTACCTGGAACTAGCCCAGCGCAAAACGATCCCGCTGGCTTCCCGCGATGCCGCACTCAACAAAGCCGCTGAAGCCGCTGGTGTTTCCAGGCTTCTTTAGACATCCAGGTTCCGCACGTCCAGCGCGTTCTCTTCGATAAACTTCCGCCGGCTCTCCACATCCTCGCCCATCAGCGTGGAAAAGATGGTTTCGGTCTCCGCCAGGTCGTGCAGATCCACCTTCAGCAGGGTGCGCGTTTCGGCGTTCATGGTGGTGGCCCAAAGCTGCTCGGCGTTCATTTCGCCCAGGCCTTTGTAGCGCTGGATGGAAACCTCGCGCATGCCCTCACTCTTCACGTGTTCCAGCAACTCACGCCAACCGGCTTTGGTTTCCGCCTCGGCCTTCCCTTCCTTCAGCACTTTGAACGGAGGCCGGTTGAACTTCGACACCTGCCGCGCGATGGTTCGCATGCGCCGGAATTCCGGCTGCAGCGCCAGGTCGATGGTGATGCCGCGCTCCGCATTCATCGGATCGTGATACATCACTTTCCACGCTTCGTGCTCTTCTTCTCGCTCCAGCCGTGCGGTGACTTTCGCCGCCGTCAATGCCACCACCACCTGCTCCAGGTTGGCCTTCTCCTGAAAATCCGCCTTGGTGTCCAGTTTAAGGTCGATGTTCGACAGCACTTCCACCACGCGCGCATCGCGGACCCGGCGTTCCATGCGGCGAGAGATCTGCTGAAATTCGTCGAGAGAAATCAGGAATGCGCGCAACTCCGCACCCTCCAGCTTTGCGCCGTCCTTCGCTTCCACCGAGAGGTTTTCCGTCGCGCGCCGCAGAATCTCGCGCGTGAATTCCTTATCGTCCTTGATGTATTTTTGCGTCTTGCCCTTTTTGATCAAGTAGAGCGGCGGCTGCGCCACGAAGACGTGCCCGCGCTTGATCAGCTCCTGCATGTGCCGGAAGAAAAACGTCAGCAGCAGCGTGCGGATGTGCGATCCGTCCACGTCGGCGTCCGTCATGATGATGATCTTGTGATAACGGAGCTTGGCTGCGTCAAAATCGGTTAACCCGATTCCGGTGCCGATAGCCGTGATCATGGAGCGAATTTCCTCGTGCCCCAGCATCTTGTCGTAGCGCGCCTTCTCCACGTTCAGGATTTTACCTTTGAGCGGCAAAATCGCCTGATAGCGCCGGTCACGGCCCGATTTTGCAGTGCCGCCGGCCGACTCGCCCTCTACCAGGAACAGCTCGCAACGTTCGGGATCTTTCTCCTGGCAATCCGACAGCTTGCCGGGCAGGCCGCCCGAATCCATCGCGCCCTTGCGACGCGTCAGGTCTCGTGCCTTCTTGGCCGCTTCCCTGGCGCGCGCCGCGTCGATGGCCTTCGACACGATCTTCTTCATCACCGCCGGATTTTTATCGAAATTCTCGCCCAGCTTTTCGTTGACCAGCTGTACCACGAAGCCCTGAATATCGCTGTTCAGTCTGCCTTTGGTCTGCCCTTCAAACTGCGGCTGCGGCAGCTTCACGCTGACCACGGCGGTCAGGCCTTCGCGCACGTCGTCGCCCGTGAGGTTCTCTTTGACGTCCTTGAATAGCCCGGCCTGTTGCCCGTAGGCATTGATGGTTCGCGTCAACGCGCTGCGGAAACCGCTCAAATGCGTGCCTCCGTCCACGGTGTTGATGTTATTTGCGAAGCTGAAAACACTTTCCGAATAACCGTCGTTGTACTGCAGCGCCACTTCGATGCTCAGCAATCCGCCGTTCGGCATTTCGCGTTCGCCTTCGATGTAGATGGGTTTCTCGTGCAGCACGGCCTTACCCTTGTTCAGATGCCGGATGAACTCGGCTATTCCGCCGCTATAGTGAAATTCGTGCTGTTTCGCCGGCTCCGCGCGTTCATCGGTGAGCGTAATGGTGAGGCCTTTGTTCAGGAACGCCAGTTCGCGCAAGCGCTGCGCCAGGGTGTCGAAGTTGAACTCCGTGGCGTCCATGATGGTCGCGTCCGGCTTGAACGTGATCTTGGTGCCGGTCTTTTTTCCGGCCTTACCGGTTTGCTTGAGCGGACCCTGAGGAACGCCTTTTTCGTAGTCCTGCTCCCAGGTGAACGTTTTGTTCCAGATCTCAAGATGTAGCTTTTCCGACAACGCGTTGACGCAGCTTACGCCCACGCCATGCAAACCGCCGGATACCTTGTAGCTCTTCGAATCGAACTTGCCGCCCGCGTGCAGCTTCGTCATCACCACTTCGGCCGCCGAAATTCCGAACTCTTCCTTGATGTCGGTGGGGATGCCGCGGCCGTTGTCCACCACGGTAAGGGAATTGTCCAGGTGAATGGTTACGTCCACCTTGTCGCAGAACCCGGCCAGCGCTTCGTCCACCGAATTGTCCACAACCTCGTAGACCAAATGGTGCAGACCGTTCTCGGTAGTGGAGCCGATGTACATCGCCGGCCGTAACCGTACTGCCTCCAGGCCTTCCAGCACTTTGATGCTATTCGAATCGTAGATTTCGACCGGAGTTATTTCTTTTGTTGCCATGTGTTAAAACTCAATCCTTTTGCTTCTTCGCGACGTCGGAATCCGGCGCTGGATCGCTCAAATGCGCATCGGCATCACCACGTAGCGATACTTATATCCGGCTTCGCCATCCACGGCGGGCCGCAGCTCGCCGGCGCTGTTGGCGTCCTTGAAATGAAACGCAACTTTGTCCTCGTTGGACGCCCGCAGAAAGTCCAGCAGGTAGCCCGCGTTAAATCCAATTTCCACCGGGTCGCCGCTGTACTCCACCGGCAGGCTCTCTTCGCTTTCGCCGGTCTCCGACAACGACGAATGAATGTGCAGTTCGCCTTCCTGAACTCTCAGCCGGATGGCCCGCGATCGCTCATCGGAAAATTGCGAGACGCGCTCGATGGATTTGCGCAGCTCTTCCCGCTCCAGCGCCACCGAATGCGGGTGATCCTTCGGTAACACGCGCTCGAAATCGGGAAAATTTCCGGTTAGCTTGCGGCTCAACAGCAGACGCTCGCCGAACTGAAAGAACAGATGATTGTCGTCGCCGGAAAACGACAGCGTGGCGTCTGCGTTCGATTCCTGGCCCAGCTTCAAAATCTCACCCATCGCCTTGCGCGGCAGCAAGGCGCGAAACGGGCTGGTAATACCAGGTAGATCTATTGGATGCTCCACCATCGCCAAACGATGCCCATCCGTCGCCACCATCGCCAGTCCATTGCTCCTCAACAGCAGCAACGACCCATTCAGCGTGAAGCGCGACTCTTCCATGGAGATCGCAAAAATGGTTCGCGAAATCATCGACGCTAATATGCCCACCGGTATCTGCGCCAGAACGTCCGGCATCTGCGGCAGCTCCGGAAAACTTTCGCGCGACATGCCGGCGATGCGCGTTCGCGACCGGCCGCACACCAGGCTGGCCCACTGATTGTCCTGCAGCTTCACTTCGAGATCGGCGTCCGGCAACAACCGCACGTAATCGAGCAGCCGCTTGGCCGGAATGGTTCCCGCGCCTTGCTTCTTCACCCGCGCCGGACACGAGGAACGGATTCCCAGTTCCAGATCGGTGGCTGTCAGGTTAATTCGATCGCCCGTCGCTTCCACCAGCACGTTGGATAGGATCGGTATGGTGGTCTTCTTCTCAACTACCCCCTGCGAAAGATTCAATTCTCGGACCAGGTCCGTCTTGCTGACTGTGAACTCCATCATTTCCCCTTGCTCAGATTGCGTAACGCCCGCGCTTGAATAGCTTTAGGGCTTTCTCAAAAAGAGTCTCTAACTAGAACCGTAATCGTAGGGTCTGTTGAAATGTTGATTTCTCTCTAAATTATACAAAAATCAGAAACTTCCTGCCACAAGAAGTTGTGGATTGCAGGGCGCGAAACGCAGGAAAATTCCCTTGCTCCGCGCTCTTCCACAGGCGATCACAGGCTGCATCGGGACCGGCATGTGGATAAAGTAAATAACCCTAATGGATTGAATCGATTAGACTGTGGATGAGACTGTTCAAATCTGGACTGAGCTGCCGTAGCCGCTCAATTTTCTGGACCGAATGCAGAACCGTGGTGTGATGCTTGCCGTTGAATGCTTTTCCGATTTCGGGGAGCGAAGCCGGAGTCAGTTCTTTGGCCAGGTACATGGCGATCTGGCGGGGGTAGGCGATCTTCTGCTCATTGGTCTTTTGCTTGAGCTGCGAAGGCTGCAGCGAGAACTTTTCAGCCACCGCCTTGACGATGGATTCGATGGTGATCCTGCGCTCCCCGCCCACCGTCAGATGCTTCAAAATCTGTTGGGCCATGGGAAGAGTGATGGGAGACGCCGTCACCGACGAGTACGCGATCAGCTTGGTCAGCGCGCCCTCCAGCTCACGAACATTCTGCTTAGTTTTTGTCGCGATGAAGATGCGGACCTCTTCCGGAAGGACGATGCCCTCCGCCTCCGCTTTCTTGTCGAGAATCGCCATCTTCGTTTCCAGGTCCGGGGGCTGCACATCCACCATCAAGCCCCATTCAAAGCGGGACCTCAGACGTTCCACCAGTCCCGGCGTGTTCTTGGGCGGCGTATCGCTCGAGATAACAATCTGCTTCTGGTGCTCGAAGAGATCGTTGAAGGTGTGAAAGAACTCCTCCATGGTCCGCTCTTTGCCGGCCAGTATCTGAATGTCGTCGATCAGCAGCGCGTCGGCCGAACGATAGTGCCGGTGGAAGAGCTGCATCCGGTCGTTCTTGATGCACGTGATCATTTCGTTCATGAACCGTTCGCTGGAGGTGTAGATAATCCGCATGCTGGCGTGTTGATCCACCATCGAGCGACCAATGGCGTGCATCAGATGCGTCTTTCCCATGCCCACTCCGCCGTAAATGAAAAGCGGATTGTAGGTGCGCGACGGATTGGTGACCACCGCTTGCGCGGCCGCATGCGCGAACTGATTGCACGAACCCACCACGAAGCTGTCGAAGGTGAATCTCGGATTCAGCGTGATGGAGGAAGCAAATAACGACTCCTGCTTGTCGTCCAGCGGAGTTTTGTTGCCGCCGGCCTGCCAGGAACCCTGGATCTCATAAACAATTTCGCGGAGCGATATATTCATTTCGCGGACCGCAGACCAGATGTCGGCCGAGTACTCTTGCTGAATCCAATCCCTGGTTTGCGTATCCGGAACCGCCACCCACAATCGATCCCCTTCCGCCTTGACAAAAACCGCCTTGGAGAGCCAGTTGTTGAAAGCGTCAGTGCTGATCTTGCCTGAAATTTGTTGTTTGATCCGGTCCCAGATGTTCATTCTTCGGTCACAATCCGCGCAATTTATGCACAACTTTTCCACAACCTGTGGAAAAGCTATAGTTCAAGTTTTGGTACTTTTTGGAGGAGCCGGCTCGACTGCCACTACGCCAAGCGGTCCCTCGCGGAAACTGTCTACTTCCCTCTTGCTGAGGAAAAGTCAGCATAGCATAACCGGTCGGAGCCTGTAATCATTTTTTACTCCTTTCCTTTGAATGGTTTATCTGAAACACGATCAGTTCGAAATGGTTGGGAAACCCGCCTTGCGTAACTGTGAATATTGGGTAAAGCCGCAGGTTTGTGAGAGTTCTAGTCCTTCGAGGGTGATGTTGCATGCCGTTTGACAGTCCTCCATCCCGCGCGCGACAATAAAGTTCGCCTTTGGGAAAGTTCGCCCTCGGGCGATGACGCAGTTCGCCTCCTGGCCTTTTTGCAGTGCGCCTCGCGGGAGTAACTCAGCTGGTAGAGTGCAACCTTGCCAAGGTTGATGTCGCCGGTTCGAATCCGGTCTCCCGCTCCATCCTCTTCGTGTCCGGCCGAGCGTGCGCGTAGAGTGATGTCCTCCGGGAACATTTCCCCGGCCTTCCTTCGTACTTACTAGTGGAGGCTCACAATGCTTGGTTTCCTGCTGTGGTGCATTCTGTTTATCCTGTGCTGGCCCTTGGCATTGATGGCTCTGTTTCTTTACCCGATCGTCTGGTTGATCCTGCTGCCGTTCCGCATTCTTGGCGTCGCCGTGGGAGGCGTGCTGGAGCTGGTTTGGGCCCTCATCACGCTTCCCGCGCGTGTGATACGCCGAGTTGCCTAAACGCCGTCTATGTAAATTCGCTTCACGCGTGCGTGGATCCCGCACAGCACGCTGTAGGAAATGGTCCCGGCTACCCGCGCAATTTGCTGCGCATCGATGGAGACGCCGCCTTCGGAACCTAGCAGGGTGACTGCGTCGCCAACGGCCAGGGGAGGGCAATGCGTGATGTCGATGGTGGTAAGATCCATGGACACCGCGCCGATGATGGGCGCCAGATGGCCGTTCGCGATTACCCGGCCTTTGTTCGAGAGCCGGTGCGGGATTCCGTCGGCATATCCCACGGCCAGAACCGCGATCCGCGTCGGCTGCGTGGTGCGGTACATTCCACCGTACCCCACCAGCGCGCCCGCCGGCAGGTCCTTCACCGCCAGGACAGCCGTCTTCCAAGCCAGCGCCGGCCGAACCTCCAGCACACGCGGCGGGGCCGCGTCCTTCGCTGCTGCCTGAACCAAGGGCGACACGTAGCCGTAAACCGCGTGCCCGGGGCGCACCATGCGCTGCCATGCGTCCTTGCGTCCATATGCGATGGGCGTGCTGCTCGCCATGTGCAAAATCGGCGGATGCACGCTGGCCCGCGCCAGCTCCGCGCAGAGCGTCTGAAACACGCGCAATTGTTCTTCAGTCTGCGTGCTGGCGTAATTGGCGGCGGAGGCGAAGTGCGTCATCAGCCCTTCCAGCCGGACATGCTTCGCCGCGGCGACAGCATCCAGAATCTCCGACGCTGGCGCGCGAGTTCCCAGGCGGCCCATGCCGCTGTCGATTTTCAGATGATAATCGGCCGTCACGCCGCGGGCCGCCGCCACGCGGTCCCATTCCGCAATATCTGGGAGCGAATGAATCACCGGCGTCAGGTTGTAGTCCAGCAGGCCGGCCCGTTCGGCGGGCAGGAAATCCGCCATCACTAAAATGCGCGTCGTGATTCCCCGGTCGCGCAGAATGGCGCCCTCCTCTACGTTGCTCACCGCCAGCCAGCGCGCCCCGGCGGTAGTCAGGGCTCGGGAAACCTCAACGGCGCCGTGCCGGTAAGCATCCGCCTTCACCACCGGCATCACTTCCACGCCAGGCCCCACCACGTCGCGGACCGCGCGGAAGTTTTCGGCGATTTGTTTGAGGGAAATCTCCACCCAGGAACGGAAGGCGAACGGACCCATAGGTCTATGGTACGCGGCGCACCAGCAGCGCCTCATATTGATCCGTCACCGCGTCCCAGCTATAGCGCTCCCGCACGCGTTCCATGGCACGCCGGCTCCACGCGGTACGCTCTTCGCTGGACATTCGCAAAACATCCTCCAGCTTCTGTTTGAGATTCGCGCTCTCGAAAGCGATGCCTGCTTCACCAGCTACCTCGGCGTTCTCCGGAGTGTTCAGATACAAAACCACCGCGCCGCGGCCCATGGCCTCAATCAGCGCCGGATGCGTACCGCCCACCTCAGTAGCATGGACATACGCCAGGCAGTGCGAGAGCAACTCGTGATATCCCGCGCCGTAAATAGAGCCTGGGATCACCACCCGTGCGTCCCGCGTATCGCGAACACGTTCGATGTATTCCTGCGCGTAGGGCGCATCCCCGATCAGCGCGAGTTTCACCGGTGTCGCCACTTGCTCGAACGCCTGGCGCACCAGCAGCGCGTTGTTTTCCGGCTCCATGCGGCTGACGTACAGAAAGTAGGCGCCGCGCTCCAAGCCGAGTTTGGCGAGAACCTCCGCGCTTTCCACCTTGCCCGTTTCCGCGCCATAAGGGATAAACTGCGTCCGCTTCCCATAGCGCTCCAAATAATATTCTTCGATCTGGCCCGCGTCCGTAATTGTGATGGTCGGGCAAAAAGTTGCCAGCCACTCCGAAATCGCATACCAGAGCTTGGCCGCGCGGTTCCACTTCTTGCGCTTGCGCTCCAGGCCGTCCACGTTCAACAGCGGTCGGCATGCCGAACCAGCGCGGAGGCAGGGTGAAGATCGCATTGGCGCCGTTGCAGTAAAGGGCCACGTCCGCCCGGTGCAGAATCAAATGAAGCATGGAAAAAAACGTGTGAACAATGGTGTCGAAATACTTGTGACGCCAGGTTGGCAGGTAAATGAGCGCAACGCCGCGGTAAGTTAGCTCCGGGTGCCGCTCGCGGCAGTACACCGTGACGCGATGCCCGCGTGCCGCCAGGCGTGTGGAAAGCTCTTCGGCGAAAGTCTCGAACCCGCCGTACCGGGCGGGGATTCCACGAGTGCCGAGAATTGCGATGCGCGCCACTCAGGGCCTGGCAACCGCTCCCTCACGGTCACGGCTCGGTTCCCGCATCAATGGCCTTAGCCTCGCGCCGCCTTCGATTTCGCCAATCCCCGGCTGGACGATTTCGGCTTGCTGGCAGGCGCGCTCACCGGCTCATAGCGGAACCAATGTGCGATGTACTCGTCGTCCACGCGTTTGCGGCTCATGATATCGCGCCGCTTGGCCATCACTCGTTTCCAGTTCCTGGCCACGTACCAGAACGCTTTCAACGAACTCTGCTCCCGCACCAGGCAGCAGGAAATCACCACCAGGTCCCGCACGGTGATGGAAAACCAGTTGCGCCGGTACAGATCGCCGGTGATGTTCTTCATGCGCATGAGGAAGCGATTCTTCACCGAATGCATGTTGATCACCGATGGCAGCGCCCTGCGGTTGCCCGGCAGCACGTTGCGGACATGATAGCCGCGCGCATGCGGGGTGTAAATGCAGCGCCAGCCCAGCAATTGCGCCCGCCACGCGACATCGGCGTCCTCGCGATATACAAAAAAATCCGGATCGAAGAACTCGTCGTCCACCGCGATGTCGTCAATCATCTGGCGTCGATAAAGAGCCGCGGCCGCCGTGGCGCCGAAAACAAACTCGTGGTTGAGATAGTGCCCGTTGTCCACTTCCTGGCTTCCGCGGTCCAGGTGGCGCAGCATAGGAGTGAAATAGATTCCCGTGGAATCCACCAGCGGCTTGTCGGGCAAATCGAAGCTGGCGCGGATGGTCAGCAGCTTTCCGCACACGGTTCCGATCTTGGGATCCATCTGTCCGGAGTCTGCCAGAGCCTGGATAAAGTTCGGAAGCAGCAGGACATCCGGATTCAGCGTCAGCACCCACTCGCCGCCGCTCATGCGGATGGCTTGATTCTGTGCCGCGGCAAACCCGATGTTCTCGTCGTTGTAAACCACGCGGCAGCGGTCCACGAATTGTTCCAGGATATCCGCCGTGCCGTCCGTGGAGGCGTTATCGATGACAATGATTTCCTTGTTGGCGTAACGCTGCGCGAGAACCGACTCCATGCATCGCTTAATGAACCGACCGCTATTAAATGTGACGATTGTGACTGAAACCCGATCGTTACATGACATGTATGTGGGGGTCGCGACTCTATTCTTTTGATATTTTTACTTCTGTTGTTCCTCTACTGCTTGCTGAAAACGCGAACATTTCAGTTCACCGGCACGGCCAGAAATCAGACTGCGTCCCGCCAGCCGGCCTATGCTTCCGTACACCGTGATTGGCCTAAGACTTCGCCGCGTCGCCACCCCAATGGCCGTTCGAAACAAGGAACTGAGCACCACCGCTGCGCTCACCCACCGAAACGCGAGCGGGCGAAAGTGCTTCGAGGCATACTTTAGAAGGCTAACATACCAATACACCTCGCGGCATTCCCAGCCCAGGCCTGCAATACTGTGGCCACCTTGATGTACGGCCGTAACCTCAGGGACATACTGTATTTTCAGGCCTAAGTCGCTAGCGCGCTTACAGAAATCCACATCTTCGAACCAAACTGGATAGAATTGTGTGTCAAAACCGCCCAACTGCTGCCACACTTCGCGCCGGAACATCAGGAACGCTCCGGGTGGTTGCTCGGCTTCGGCGGCCAGGGATAGATCCAGATCCAAACATCGATAGGATCGATTGAGCGGGTTCTCCGAAACCAGACGATTCATCCCCAGGACCTCGCAAATCAATGTGGACGCATGGGGAAAGCGGCGAAGCGTGAAACCACGCTGCGGGTGACCGTCATCATCGGTGAGCTGGCCGGCCGCCAAGCCCGTTCCAGCTTTCAGGCACGCAACCTCCAACGGATGGATGGATGTCTTGAGCTCGGTATCCGGATTCAATAGCAGGACCAGTGGTGTGTCCAGCGCCGATACCCCTTGGTTCGCGGCGCCTGCAAACCCATGGTTACTTGAGTTAGCGATCAACGTTGCAAACGTGTGACGGCGAACCAG
Organism: Bryobacterales bacterium; assembly: GCA_963784025.1. Classification (GTDB taxonomy): domain Bacteria; phylum Acidobacteriota; class Terriglobia; order Bryobacterales; family Bryobacteraceae; genus Palsa-89. The sequence goes on along the minus strand of CAWAPW010000023.1, from coordinate 292,943 downwards.
CTCGCAGGTGTCATCCTGCGATGCATTATCTACAACTACCACCGGTAAGCCGCCGCAGGATTTCAGGCAGCGCTCGATCATGCCTGCCGAGTTATAGGTTACGATTACCACGCCCGTGCGAGTCATCTTGGTGCAAATCAGGTCAGGGCGAAATACAGCTTCCAATATAGGTCGAACCCGGTTAATCGCTGAATCTCCCGGATTTCCCGCTCGCTCTGTTCTAGAATTGCAGGAAAACCGGCGCAAAGCTCTTCCCGGGTCTCGCGAAAGCGCCGCAGACCTTCCAATTTTCCCGTGAGGTAGCTGAGCAGTGCACCGTGCCGCAGCGCCACGCATCCCCATAAAGTTTGAGCGATGAAGATTGGCCAACCATAGCGTAAGATCCAGTTGGGCGGATAGTGTTTCGCTACGATGAGTAACTGATTACAGGCGATTTTGCGCACAGTGTCCGGGTGCCAGCGGCCCAGGGTCGCGCTGCCCTGATGATAGGCCACCGCTTCCGGGACGTACAAGCCTCCGAGCCCGGCTTCCGCGCAACGCAGCCCAAAGTCGACATCTTCCAGGTAGGATTCGAACCGTTCATCCAGCAGACCTACGCGATCGAACAACGCCGCCCGGAACACGGCTGCGGTGAACGGCGCTAACTGTATGTTTCTGGGCTGGCTCCAGAATGGCGAATCCGGACGCCCATGCCCGCATCTCCAGGCGCACGCGCCCCGGCACACCGCATCGAACGAGCCGTCAATCTTCTCAGGCGCAAGCGCATCCAGAAGCTTGCCGGTGGCAAACCAGGCATCGCCCGGTTCCAGCTTCGCCAAAATTTGCGCCAGCCAATCCGGCGCGAGATGAACATCGTTGTTCAGCACCGCGATCCACTCGCTGCCGGCCGCTTCTCGAATTCCCCGATTCACTGCTGCCGCAAAGCCCGCATTCGTGGCAAGCCGGATCACCTGCGCCCCAGCGCGCTTCGCGACATCGGCGGAATCATCGGTGCTGCCGTTATCCACCACGATGACCCGGTCAATCGGATAAGTCTGGCGCTCCAGATTTTCTAGCGCCCGCGCCAGCAAGGCGGATCGATTCCAGGTGGGAATGACGACCGCGACACGTGCCATTACCGGAAGCGCTTCTTCAGCAGGAAATAAAGGTTGTAAAAGCCGTCCCGCCAGGGGTTGAGCTTAATCTCGCCCAGGCGCGAGGTATAAAGGATCGAAATTTCGGCGAACCGGATCCGGCTGTTTTTCAGAGCTTCAATCTTGATCTCTTCGGAAAAGGCCATGCTATCGGATTCCAGATGCATATGCTCCAGAATGGCTCGCCGGAAAACCCACATGCCGGACTGTGAATCGCGCACCCATCGAAAATACAGCAGCGACATGGCGAGCGAAAGCACCCAGTTTCCGAAGCGGTGCTTCATGCTCATGGCTTTCGGATCGCGCACCGGAAAGCGCGACGCGTTCAAGAAATCCACATCCAGATGCAGCAGCGCTTCCAGCAGATAAGAAATCGCGTCGGGCGGATAGCTGTGGTCGCCGTCGAGCGTAATGATGACATCGCCGGTGGCCGATGCGAAGCCGCGCTTGTAGCTTCTTCCGTATCCTCGCACCGGTTCGCGGATCACTTCGGCGCCGAAGGACCGCGCAACGTCGGAGGTGCGGTCCGTCGACCCGTTGTCCACCACGATCACCTGATCCACGAAATCCGGCATCCGGCGCAATACCTGTTCGATCCCTTGTTCCTCATTCAGACAGGGAGTGATTACTGTAATCCTTTGCGACTTATACACGTTGGGGCTGAGAGCCGGACCATATTGCCTCAAAGTGCCGCGCCGGCGCTGGTACCATATTCTCATGAAGTTGTTTTGTGCCTTCACTGTACTCGCGGCTGCCGCTTTTGCCAGCGTAAATCCTCAGCTCCATGAGGTGAAGCGGGTTTACGTGCTGGCGATGGGAAGCGGAATGGATCAGTATCTCGCGAACCAGCTCGCCCAGGCCGGCATCTTCGAGGTTGTAACGGATCCCAACAAGGCCGACGCCATCATCACCGATCACGTGGGTGAGGCGTTCCAGAAAAAGCTGGACGATCTGTATCCGCCGCCTCCTGCGCCAAAAAAGAAGGAAACCGAAGCCACCAAGCCGGCCGCGGACTCGGGCAACGCGCTCGATGTCGGCGATAGCAATGCTCCGGACGCCAAGACTGCCAAGAACGGGCTAGACGACTTCGACTTCGGCGGCGCCAACACGCGGGTGAGCACGCTGAGCCGAGGCAAGGGCAACTTCTTTGTAGTGGATCGGAATAGCCGGGCCGTTCTGTGGTCGGTTTACGAGCGTCCCAAGAACTCTTCGCCGGGCGAACTCACCAAGACTGCCGGCCGCGTGGTGAGACATCTCAAAGACGATCTCACCGGGAAGAAGCCGGCCGAGTAGTTATTGCCTCTTCTGTTTTAAGACTTCTCTATAGCTCTCGACCAACCGCTCCGTGAGCACCCGCATGTCGCGCGTGGCTACAACTTGTTCGCGCGCGCGGCACGCCAGCTTGCGCGCTTTTTCGGGATCGTCGAACAATTCCACTATTTTTCGTGCAAACCCGGCCGGATCTTCGGCCAGCGCGCAAATGTCGCCGTCTTTTCCGGACAAACCCTCTGCGCCTAAGGGCGTTGAGACCACGGGAATTCCCGCCGCGAACGCTTCGAGTAATTTCACGCGCATCCCCGATCCGCTCAGGATGGGACAAACGAACACGGCGTAGCGGGCAAGGGGCTCGCGGACATCCTCCACAAATCCGCGCAACTCGATATTTTCCGGCAGATGCGGAAGCGAATGACTGGGCGGCGGCTCCGATCCGACGATCACCAGCCGCGCCTTCGGCTTGTGTTGCAGCACCGCGGGCAGCACTTTTTGCGTGAACCAATTCAGCCCCTCTTGATTGGGCGGATGGCGGAAGCTTCCGAGAAACAGCATGGTCTCAGGCTCGCGTGCAGTCGGAGTGAAATTCATAACGAGAAGTCGCGATGCCCGCGCGATTGTCGTCCAGACGTCCGCGCAGGCTCGGCAAAAACGACAGCAGATAATTGCCGTTCTCCGGGCTGCACACCTGCACGCGATCGAAGCGAGGCAATACGCGCAACTCATAGCGCAGCGCGCGCAGATATTCGTAAGCCGCCTTCGCGTTTGCGATCATGCCCTGCGGATTCGCGGAGCCTCGCGCGATGGACTGAAAGTAAATGTCGTGCTCGAACAGCATGCACGCCAGGCGCCGGTAATCGCCGCCATATTGGCTGAGGGCGGTATATTCGAGCTGCACCACGTCGATCTGCCGCAAGTACATCTCGCGATGCAGCAGCCATTCCAGATCCTGGCTGGCAAACTCACGCACCGCATGCGGAAGGATGGAACCGAACTGTTTCTCCTGGCCTTCGGTCCGCACCAGAAATTCGGCCGACGCCACCTGGCGCTCCAGTTCCTGGTGCGGATCGCGCTGCCAGGGGTGGTCGAGCAAGATCAGCAGGTGCAGGTCGCACAGGCGCGTCAATTCAAGCGCGGTCTGATACATGAACACGCCGCCGCCGTGTATCGGAGGACAGATCGGATAGGGTGAAACGAACAGCACGCTGGATTTTTTCTCGCGCATCAGCCATCGGCACAAACCGGTCGCGGAAATAGCCGCCCAGCGGCCGGCGAAACGCTTCGGTATCGTCGATGACGGCCAAAGCACGTGCTCGTGAACGTGATCGCAACGCGCCCGGCAATTGCTGGCACGCTCGCCACAGTCCCGGGAAATTCGCACGCTCCGGCGATTCGCCGAACAGCACCGTCACCACCGCTCCCGCATAAGCGAAAAAAAAATGCGACGCTAGCCGAGGCCACTCGTGAATGTTCTTCCACGAGAACAAGGCGAAATTCTTTTTCAACACGAGGTCGATCTGCGCCTTGGAAAATTTCTTCCCGATGGTTCCGCGATGCTCGTGATACACCACGCTGCGCGGCTGATACAGCACTTTCCAGCCGCGCTTCCAGGCCAGATAGCCGACGTCGGTGTCTTCCATGTAAAACGGCGCGAGCAGCTCATCGAATCCGCCCAGCTCCAGGAACTTTCGCCGGTCGAAGGCGCAGGAACCGCCGCCGCCGTAGGCGCACGGGTAGGGAACCTGGATGGCCGGATCGTCGCGATGCCGCACGCGCAGCGATCCGTTCTCCCACCAGGATTGCGTCAGGCCGGTCTCTTCGCGCAGCTTGTTCGGGTCGCTGAAGAAGATCTGGCACGCCACGGAAAAAACGGTTTCATCGGTGAATGCTTCCAGCAGCGGCGCGAGAAAATCGCGCTCCACGCGCATGTCGCTGTTGAGCAGCACGACGATGTCGTTCTTGGCCGCGCGAAATCCGGCGTTCGATCCGCCGCCGAATCCAAGGTTGCGATCGAGCGCCAGCACGCGCACGGAAGGAAAGCGCTCGCGCAGGAATTCGGCGCTGCCGTCTTGGGATCCGTTGTCGACGACGATGATTTCGTTGTCGGGATTTGCGGCTAGCGCTTCGACAATCGACGGAATGTATTTTTCGAGAAGATCGCGCCCGTTCCAGTTGGGAATTACGACGCTGGCGGACGCTGTTGTTCGGCCGCTGGTCCGGTGGAAGGGATTTCTTGCGGAACGCGGAAACGAGATCCACCAATGCGAGCGCGCCCATCGCAATGGCGAGCAGGATCGGGAAAACAAGCACCAGCGGAAGAGCTTTGACGAACCGCCAGAGGATGATGAGGAACGTTTTCACTATTTCGAAAGGTCGGGACCAAGTCCCACCGTCCGTCCCATTTTCACCCAGCGCGACGCCCGGATCATTTCAAGCTGCGCAGCCAGTTGCGCGCGCTGCGATTCGGCGGTCTGCGCCCAGACGGTTCGTTCTCGCACCGTAGCTTCTGCCGCATCGAGTAAGCCCACGCAATACGCCAGCTCCTGGCACTTGGCTTCCAGCTCCGCGGAAGCTTTCCGGGCCCATTCGGTCTTGACCTGGTCCTCTTGTTCCATGCGCGCCACTTGAGCTTTATAGCCAGCGGCCAGTTCGGCGGCTTCGTTTTGTAATTCAACGACGCGCTCGCGAGCGGCCTTCAGATCGAAGTCCAATTGCTGGGCCCATTGGTTGCGCTCCTCCAGTTCCTGAGTCTGTTGGCGAAACAGGTCGAGCAAAGCCTGGCGGTCGGCTTTGATTTCGGCGAGCTGCCGTTCCAGCGCTTCCACGTGCAGCTCGCGCTCGCGCAGCATATTGGCGGCTTTCGGAACATAGACGAAGGATTTCGGTTCGGGCAATGGACCACGAGAACAGAGCGCGATGAAGAAATGCGCGTCTTCCGCAGCAGCCGCCGCCGCCATCGATGCGCGCGTCCGCCGGCCAGAAGCTCACTGCCGGATGAAACGCGAACGATTCTACGCGATTCTGCAGCAGCAGCCGAACATTCGGAAAGACGCGATTGAGTTCCGCGCACGAATTCCTCGGCTTCAAATTCGTGTTCGTGAAACGGATTCGGGCCTGTCGCCGCGCGAGTGCTGGCGTAATAGCGTTTGTTCGGCGACGAGACAATGAACAGGCCTTGCGGCGTCAGCACACGCGCGCATTCATCGAGAAACGCGCGATAGTCCGGCAGATGTTCGATGACTTCAAACGCCACCACGAACATCGAATGATTCCGGCGGGAAGGGAACGGCGGTGCAGGACGATTCGATGAAGCGCAGACCCGGGAGGGGATAATTCGCGCGGGCGTATTCGATCGCATCCGCGGCAATATCCACGCCTGTTACTTCAGCGGCGGATTGCGCCAGTTCGGCCGATCCATATCCGGTTCCGCAGCCCGCATCCAGCACGCGTTTGCCCTCCGCGTATCGGCGAGCGAACGCGTAGCGGGCGACGTGTTCGCTCCACAGGTCGTCATTCACTTGGCCCGGAATTACCCGCTCTCCGGTGAATTCAACCAACGGCGGGCTCCGCGTGGGAGACGGCGGTCGGCCTGACTGGCGAGACAACGATTCAGTTCCACGCGGCAGGGCAGATGAATGTGTCCGTAAACTTCGCCTTCGGCCGGGCCCATCTGCAGCACGATGGCGTTGTCCACCCAATCGCACGTGCGATAGGAGTGCAGCGTTCCATCGGCGATGGCGGGTGAAAAAGAAAACGCCGAGGGGTAAAGCTCCGGAAGCTGCAGGTGAAAGTCGACGGTGTAGATGTCGCCGGCCGTCATGGGCGGAAGATCGAATGCTTCGCGCGCCGTGTTGGTGCCCGCGAAATCCAGACCGATGTGATTGCGCATCATGAATCCCACGATCGGCAGCGTAAGATCCTCGAGCGCTCGTACGCTGATGCGGACCACGATGGTGGAGGATGGCTCCAGAACGTAGATCGGCTGCCCCGCGGCATCCAGGATCGGCGATGCCGAGCACTTCCGCGCGTCCGTCGCCGAAGCGATGATCGATATTGGGGATGGTGTCCACGATTTCAGGCGCCTTCACTGGTTCGTGCGGGGCGTCTTGTGCCTTGCGGTGATGCGCTGGCCAGGTAGACATTGTCCTTCTCGACCATGGCCGCCATATATCGCGTGACCACCGCGTCGGTGTTGCCGATGTCTTTGATGCGGCCAGCGTTCCAGCCACATCGCGCGATCTCCCATCGCTTTCACTTCGGCGATGGCGTGGGAAACGAACAGAATGGTCACGCCCGCCTCGCGCATCTCATGCACTTTGCGCATGCAGCGCTGGCGAAAATAGATGTCGCCCACCGAGAGCGCTTCGTCCACCAGCAGAATCTCGGGATCAACGTGAATGGCGACGGCGAATGCCAGGCGCACCCCCATGCCGCTCGAGTAGGTCTTCACGGGTTGATCGATGAACTCGCCAATCTCGGCGAACTCCTCGATCCGCGAAAACTTCGCGTCGATTTCTTTGCGCGACAGGCCGAGGATCGCGGCGTTCATGTAGACATTCTGGCGTCCGGTGAATTCCGGATTGAAGCCTGTGCCGAGTTCGAGCAGAGCCGCCACGCGGCCGCTGACGAACCGTCGCCCTTGGAGGGATGCAGTATGCCGGCGACGATTTGCAGGAGTGTGCTCTTGCCGGAGCCGTTCTCACCGACGATGCAAAACGTCTCGCCACGATGAATCTCGAAGCTGACGTCTTCGAGCGCGGAGAAGTCGTGATGGAAGGAAACACGGTTCAGGCAGAGCAAGTTCCTTCAGGCGGGCGCTGGGAGAAGAGTAGATCGGATAGTTCTTCGAGACACCCCGAAACTCAACGATCGGTTGCGGCACTAAATCGAATCTACTGTATTTTCAGGGCGACCGCCAACCCCCGCTTGCCGGCCTAGACGCTGGTAATGCGGTGAACCCGCCGCGAATTGGTGAGGCAATTTCTCTCACCCTGCGTTTTCGCCTTAGGCGAAGCACGTCGAGGAAGCCGGTAGCCGCCCTGCTAGGTAATCGCAGTCGATATTGAACCTCCTGAACTCACTGGAACGGCTGGCTCTCGTTTCCTCCAGCCTCCAATTATTAAGTAACACTAATGTTGTGCTTTTGTCAAGCTTTTAATGACTTAGCCCTTGCCGGTTGACAGGCTATCGCACCTCCGCCTACCCTTGAAAAAGCGCTGCCGGTGTAGCTCAGGTGGTTAGAGCGACGGTCTCATAATCCGTAGGTCGCAGGTTCGACTCCTGCCGCCGGCACCATCAGGTCTTGGATTCCGAGCTGTAGAGATAATCCACTCGTAGATCCGCTGCAGTTCTTCCTGCGAATAGTATTCGATTTCGATCCTGCCGCGCTGGTCCGATTTTTCGACGATCCGCACGCGTGTCCCGAGCGCTGCTTCGAGACTACCGACCGCAGCTTTGATATTCGGGTCCTGCAGCGGGTCCTCGGATGGTTCCCTCGGCTCATTGACTTTCTTGACCAGCCGCTCCACTTGACGGACCGAAAAGCCTTGCGCGGCGGCTCTTCTCCGCAACCTGGGTTTGCAGTTCGGGACTGGCAAGTCCCAGAATGGCGCGCGCGTGGCCCATGGAAAGGCGGCGTTCGGCAACCAGGAGCTGCACCTCGCGGGGCAGCCTCAGCAGGCGGATCATGTTGGTGATGGTGGTGCGATCCTTGCCGGTTCGCATCGCGATTTCCTCGTGGCTCAGGTTCATTTCGGTGTGCAGGCGCTCCAGCGCCTGGGCCGTCTCCATGGGGTTGAGATCTTCGCGCTGGATGTTCTCGATGAGCGCGATCTCGAGGATCCGTTCGTCCGCATAGTCCTGGACGATGGCCGGGACTTCCAGCAATCCGGCGAGCTTGGCGGCGCGGAGACGTCGTTCGCCAGCGATCAATTCGTAGCTTGAAGCCCTCGCGGCGAACCAAGAGCGGCTGTATTATCCCATGTGTTTGTATAGAGTTAGCATAGCTCTTCCAGGCGCGTGGCATCGAACACCGTGCGCGGCTGGAGGGGATTGGGTTCGATGTCGGCAATGGGGATTGAGGCAACCTGTGGCCCGGACGTGAAGAGGCTCGGGGGCGGTCTGAACAGCGGTTGCGACCGGCCTTTGCGGGAGAAGAGCGGAAAGGCCCTTACCCAATGCTTTGCGTTGCTTGTCCGGCGTTGTGTTCACGGGCCAGGACCTCCTTTGCCAGTTGAATATAGCTCTCGGCGCCGCGGGATCGCACGTCGTAGGCAATGATGGGTTTGCCGTAGCTGGGCGCCTCGGCCAGGCGAATGCTGCGGGGAATGACGGTTTCAAAGACAGATTTTTCGAAGAATCCGCGAAGATCCAGCTCCACCTGGCGGGTAAGATTGGTGCGATCGTCGTACATGGTCAGGAGGACGCCTTCGATCTGGAGCGTGCTCCCGAAGGATTCGCGAACTCGTTCGATGGTGTCCATGAGCTGCGAAATTCCTTCCAATGCGAAGAACTCGCATTGAATGGGGATCAGAATGGAATCGGCGGCGACCATGGCGTTCAAGGTAAGCAGATCCAATGCTGGCGGGCAATCGATGAGAATGAAGTGATAGCGTAGCCGAACCGTTTCCAACTTCTCACGGAGTCTGAACTCCCGGTTGTGCAGCTCAACCAGCTCCAGGTTCGCGGCGACGAGATTCTTGTCCGAGGCGAGGATATCCAGGCCGTCGAATTCGGTGGGAATGATCGCGGAGGTGATGTTTGCCTCGCCCAGGAGGACTTGATATAGCGTCGGCCGGTCATCATTCTTGGTGATCCCGAGGCCGGTGGTTGCGTTTCCTTGGGGATCGGAGTCAATCAGCAAAACGCGCAGATCATTGGCCGCAAGGGAGGCAGCCAGGTTGATGGCGGTGGTGGTTTTGCCAACGCCGCCCTTCTGATTTGCGATCGCTATGACTTTTGCCAAGGTTTCACGTGGAACAAAGCCAGCTACGTTCCACGTGAAACATATCCGTAAACGCAGAGTCTTCGGTCTCCCCAAGGTAACCGAACTGGCTCGGCCCACGCAATGCGAGAATCATGCCGAATGGATGAAAAATCATCTTCTCCGAGCATCAGCCCGATATTTGGCGCCAAACGGGGAATCTGAAGCAACACTTCCTTTGGATCAATGGCCCTTGCAACGACCCAATCTCCTTGCACCGAAGTCGCCTCCATCCGCTCAGCCAGCACGGAGACATTCTGCAAATTCCGGCTGGATTCGCGGAGGAAGACTGACTTTCTTTGGCTGGATTCCAGGAGCGTGATTTGCCACTCCGGCTTCAGAATGGCCATGGGAATCCCGGGAAACCCAGCTCCTGATCCCAGATCGAGCACAGAAATGTTCTTGTCTGCAGCCGGAAGCTGAGCCGCGAAAAACAACGATTCGCAATAGTGGCGCCTCACGGTCTCTGGTCCGGGCTTTACGGTGGTCAAGTTCATGCGCTGGTTCCAACGAATTAGCAGTTCGTAATGCCGATACAGCTGATCGATCTGCGATTCCGCCAGACGAATCCACTGGCTTAACTCGCCATTGAGCAGCTGCGAAAACCAATCAGGCGTGGGCACCGAGGCTGAGGTAGACATCCAGCACCGCGATCGCTGCCGGCGTGATTCCAGGAATGCGGCCCGCTTGGCCGAGTGTTTGCGGCCGCACGCGCTCCAACTTTTGCTTGGCTTCTGTGGACAAGCCCGGAATGCTCGCAAATTCGAAGCTGGCGGGAATCCGGCGCAGTTCGGAGTCCCGCAGACGTTCGATCTGCCGCTAGCTGCTGCGAAATGTAGCCGGCGTACTTTATTTCCGTCTCAACCGTCGCCATCAGACCATGAACGGGCTCCTGGCCCAGAACCGTGCGGATCGATTCCGAAAGCGATGAGATGCTGTTTTCTGGACGACGAAGCCAAGGCAACAGCGTTTTGCTTCAAGGTGAGCGCCGATCCTGGCCTTCTGCTCCTGTTTCCGCAAGTACAAATCCCAACGATCCTCCCCAACCAATCCGGCCTCACGCCCAATCGGTGTCAAGCGCTCGTCGGCATTGTCGATGCGCAGGTGCAGGCGAAATTCGGCGCGCGACGTGAACATCCGGTACGGCTCGTCGGCGCCCTTGCTGATCAAGTCGTCGATCAGAATCCCGGTGTATCCCTGCGTCCGTCCGATGATGATCGGTTCCTGCTTGCCAATTCTGCGCGCGGCATTGATACCCGCCGATCAGACCCTGGCAGCCCGCCTCTTCGTAGCCCGACGTTCCGTTGATCTGTCCGGCCAGGAACAGCCCTTCAATCGACTTCACTTCCAGACTGTGCTTTAGCTCCCGCGGATCGATGGCGTCGTACTCGATCGCGTAGCCGGGCCGGATCATCTCCGCATCTTCGAGGCCGGGGATCGACGCCACCATCGCTGACTGCACGTCGATCGGCATGCTGGTAGACATGCCGTTGACGTAGACTTCATTCGTATCGACGCCCTCCGGTTCGAGGAAGATCTGGTGCCGGTCCTTATCCGGAAACTTGACTACTTTGTCCTCGATGGAGGGGCAATAGCGCGGGCCGACTCCCTCAATCTGGCCGCTATACAGCGGCGAACGGGCGATGCTATCGCGCAGAATCTGTAGTGTTTTCTCTGAAGTGTACGATATATAACACTTGATCTGTTCCCGCTCGATCTTTTCGGTCAGAAACGAGAACGGCGTCGGTACCGCGTCGCCACTTTGCGCTTCAAAACGCGACCAATCGATGGTGCGGCCGTCCAGGCGCGGAGGAGTGCCCGTCTTCAAGCGCGTCCAAGCCAGCCCAAGCATTCGCAACTGATCGCCGAGCAGATTCGATGGCGCCTCGCCGTTCCGGCCGCAACTGTACTTCATCTCGCCGACGTGCGCCAGGCCATTCAAGAATGTGCCGGTTGTAACAACAACACAATCGCTCGAAATTGTTCTGCCGTCGCGAAGCAGCACTCCCGTGACGCGAGCCTTGGTCAATGGCCAACTCCGCGACCTCCGCTTGCAGGATGCGCAGATTCGGCTCGCGCTCCAGCACCTCGCGCATCTTGATGCGGTATTGCTTCTTGTCGCATTGCGCGCGCGGCGACCACACGGCTGGCCCGCGGCTGGTATTCAACAGGCGAAACTGAATGCCCACCGCGTCGGTCACTTCGCCCATCACGCCGCCCAACGCATCGATCTCACGAACCAGGTGGCCCTTCGCGATGCCGCCGATCGCCGGATTGCAGGACATCTGCGCGATCAAGTCCAGGTTCATCGTGATCATCGCCGTGCGCAGGCCCATACGAGCGCATGCACGTGCCGCCTCGCAACCGGCGTGGCCGGCGCCCGACGACAACGACGTCATATCGCGAAGACTTCATGGTTCATTTTCAGTGTGGCATACTTAGCTTTCCATTTATTCAAATGAAGATCCTGGTGGTGGGCTCGGGCGGCCGCGAACACGCGCTTTGCTGGAAACTGGCGCAGAGTCCAAAGACGTCGGCATTGTATGCCGCGCCTGGCAATCCGGGGATCGCACAGGTCGCGACTTGCCTCGCAACCACCGACTATCTTGCGGCCGCTGAATCGATCGATGCCGATCTGACCGTGTTGGGCCCGAAACTCCGCTGGCGGCAGGAATCGTCGATCAATTTCGCGCGAAGGGACGCAGGATCGTGGGTCCGACGGCTGCTGCGGCGCGTGTGGAATCGAGCAAAGCATTCGCCAAGGAATTGATGCTGCGCGCCGGTATTCCAACCGCGCGGTTTGCGGCCGTGACCAGCGCGGAGGAAGCGCGCGACGCTCTGCTCGAATTCGATCTCCCCGTCGTGATCAAAGCGGATGGGCTGGCAGCGGGCAAAGGCGTCATCATCGCGAACACGCACCAAGAGGCACGCGACGCGATCGACAGACTGGGACCCGCGCTGGTCATCGAAGAATTCCTGGTTGGCGAAGAAGTGAGTTTCATCGTGCTGAGCGACGGCGTCAACGTTCTGGCGCTCGAGCCGACGCAGGATCACAAAACGGTGAACGATGGCGACCAGGGCCCGAACACCGGTGGCATGGGCGCGTACTGTGACGGTCGGATTCTGGATCCATTCCGCCAGGAGCTGGTGATGGCCCAAGTGATCCGGCCGGCGATCGCGCAGATGCGCGCCGAGGGCACGCCATTCACCGGCTTCTTGTACGCCGGATTGATGATGACCGCGCAGGGACCGAAAGTGGTGGAATTCAACGCCCGCCTGGGCGATCCGGAGACGCAGGCGCTGATGCACCGCATGGCGTCGGACTTTGTGGAGCCGTTGTTCGCCGCGGCGCATGGCTCGCTTGATGAAACGCCGTTGGAGTGGAAGACGGATCCGTCGGTATGCGTGGTGCTGGCGGCGGCCGGGTATCCGGGATGCTGTGCGGACCGGCGACGCGATCACCGGACTGGATCAGGTTCACGAAGCGACGGTGTTTCACGCCGGAACAAAACTAGACAAAGATGTTCTGGTAACATCCGGCGGCCGCGTCCTGGGAGTGACCACGAGCGGCGCGACTCTCGACTTGGCAATCGACAACGCATATGACGGAGCTACGCAAGATCCATTTCGACGGCATGCACTACCGCAAGGACATCGGGCGAAAGGGTCTCAAGCGCTGGTAAGATCGAGCATGAACAAACTGCGTTTCGCGGTCTTCCTTCTCTTAGGCTCGCTCGCAGCCGCACCGCTGGATGACGCAACCCGCAAACTGGCGCACGACATCTTTCAGCAGCTCATCGAAATCAATACTACCGATTCGGTTGGCAGCACCACCGTGGCCGCCGAAGCCATGTCCAAGCGGTTGCTCGACGCGGGATTTGCGGCTGAGGACGTTAAAGTCCTGGGTCCGAACAACCGCAAGGGCAATCTGGTGGCGCGCTATCGCGGAACCGGTGCCGGCGGCCTGAAGCCGATCCTCATCATCGGTCACCTGGATGTCGTCGAAGCGCGGCGTGAGGATTGGACCACCGATCCGTTCCAGTTCGTCGAAAAGGACGGCTACTATTATGGCCGCGGCACGCAGGACATGAAGGTGAACGACGCCATCCTGGTGACTACCTTCATTCGCTTCAAACGCGAGGGTTACCGGCCGGATCGAGACATTATCTTAGCGCTGACGGCCGATGAAGAAGGCGGGACCTCAAATGGAGTCGAGTGGCTGTTAAAGAATCGTCGTGACCTGATGGACGCTGCGTTCGCCCTGAATGCCGATGCGGGCGGCGTCACCACGGTAAAGGGCAAGCCATTGAACGTCGACGTGGAGGCGAGCGAAAAACTTTACGCGGATTTTGAACTTGACTCAACCAACCCAGGCGGCCACAGTTCGCTGCCGGTTACCGACAATGCTATCTACCATATTGCGGACGCTCTATCGCGTCTGGAGCACGCGCCGTTTCCAGTGGAACTGAATCCGATCACGCGAACCTATTTCGAACGGCGCGCCGCGCTCGAATCGGGACAGATTGCTTCAGATATGAAAGCGATCCTGCGAACGCCACCGGATCCAAAAGCCATCGCGAGGCTTTCCGCGGACGCACGATTCAATTCGTTGCTGCGGACCACTTGCGTGGCCACGCGTTTAGCTGCCGGGCATGCGAACAACGCTCTGCCGCAGCACGCTCAAGCCATCGTCAACTGTCGCATCCTTCCGGGGCACGCGATGGAAGAAGTGCGACAGGATTTGATCCGGATCTTCGCCGACCCGAAAATCACGGTGAAGTATGTAGACAATTCTTATCGCGTTTTCGATCGCGCTCCCGAGACCAAGGCGTTTGCCCCCGTGTTGCCGCCGGCGGAAGTCATGCAGCCGCTGGAACGCGTGACGGACGCGATGTGGCCCAGCGCTCCGGTGATTCCCGAAATGGAGACCGGCGCGTCCGACAGCGTCTATACCATTGCGGCGGGCATACCGAGCTATGGTATTTCGGGCATCGCGCTGGACGAGGACGATGTTCGGGCGCATGGCAAGGACGAGCGCGTTCGCGTGAGCTCGTTCTACGATGGCGTGGAGTTTTACTATCGGTACTTGAAGGCGCTGACCAGTCCGCGTTGATAGAATCAAAGGGCATTCTCGGGGACGTAGCTCAGATGGATAGAGCGGTCGCCTCCTAAGACGTTCTTTACCTTACATTCCGTCGTTTCAATTCTCTGTCTTATTAACAACTTGGGGAAGCTGCTTTCGTCGATTCAGGATCTCCAAGCGGGCCATTAGATGGGGTTTTGATACAGTTGTGATACAGCAAAAAAAAATCACCCGCATAGGTCGTATGCTCTTCGAGCATCGTGTTGCCAGTTGTTCGATCCTGCGAGGGACGAAGCCATCAAAGTCCGGCGTCCAGACGAGCACACGAACGCACCGAGCAATCCCGCAATCGCTGTCTCTCAGGTCCCAATCTTACGCGAAGGCATGCCATCGTCGCGCCATGTTCCTCATCCCGGCGACCATCGCTTCTTCCGGTAAGCTTGCACGTCTCCAGGGTCTTTCCAAAGGTTGGAGCCGCGCGGCGATTGCTAGCGCGTCAGCAGTTTGTTTCTCGACGATAGCGCCGGGCAGCTCGCATGGAGTCATTCATCCCAGAACTCCCGAAGTACAATATCCAAGGAGGTGGGTTGATGCAGCGCCGAGACTTCTTACTGGCTGCGGGAGGGGTTGCTCTAAACGCGATCTCGGATCTAAGTCGCCCTATGCGCCTTTCGGCCGCCTCGAAAGCTGATTTCACAATTCGCATCGCTCCTCTTTCCGTGGAATTAGCTGCTGGCAAGACCATCCAGACGATTGCCTATAACGGCACAGTGCCAGGCCCAGTCCTTCGGATGAAAGAAGGCAAGCCGATCAGGGTTGACGTTTTCAATGATACGGACGTACCGGAACTAGTCCATTGGCATGGACAGAAGATACCCGCCGAGGCTGACGGAGCCGAAGAAGAGGGCAGCCCTTTTGTGCCTCCCAAGGGGCATTCGCGCATTAGCTTCACACCCCGTCCAGCAGGCACTCGTTGGTATCACACTCACGTCATGGCCATGGCCGATCTCACTCGCGGCGCGTACAGCGGCCAGTACGGATTTCTTCTCGTGGAGCCCACCAGTTATCGGGGCGACTACGACCAGGAAGTCTTTCTCGCGGGACGGCACTGGGATCCCTTCATTGTCCATCGTGGGGCGCCAAATAACGATTGGACCGTGAACTACAAGCTGTGCTCGCTCACGGATCGGGCGCTAGGGCACGGCGAGCCCATCCGAGTGCGGCAAGGACAGAGGGTTCTTTTCCGCATCCTTAATGCCGATGCCACCCGGCAACTAAATTTAGCGCTTCCCGGCCACAAGTTTCTGGTGATTGCGTTGGACGGCAACCCGGTTCCGAAGCCAACAGCGGTGGAGCTTCTGACGCTGGGAGTGGCGGAACGAGTGGATGCAATTGTGGAAATGAACCAGCCCGGCGTATGGGTGTTGGGCTCAATGCGCGATGAAGACCGGAACATCGGGATGGGAGTTGTGATTGAATACGCCGACCGCAAAGGCGAGCCCCAGTGGAAGGCTCCGGACAAGAGCGTGGTTTGGGACTACACGGCTTTCGGGACAGATGCGAAGACCCCTGAACCCGACGGCAGGTTCGATATGAAGTTCATGATGATGCCCGATGAGGGCAAACCGTTCAACCGATGGATGGTGAACGATCAAATGTGGCCCAACATCGACCCGCTCGTGGTGAAGAAGGGGAAGCGCTATCGCATCGCATTTCACAACGGGATGGAGGACAGCCATCCGCTCCACCTTCACCGCCATAGCTTCGAGGTAACCAGCGTCGGGGGTAAGCCGACGGCGGGCATAATTAAAGACACGATCAACGTCCCGAAGAACAGCACCGTTGAAGCGGATTTTGTGGCCAACAATCCAGGCCCATCTTTAGTGCACTGCCACATGCAGCAGCACATGGACTTCGGATTCAAGGCATTAGTCAAATACGAGTGACCGTCACGATACAATTACTTCGATCCCGAGGCAGTGGCTTCGGGTTTCTTGAGAACTGTAACCGGTGAGGGTCGAAATGATCCCACGGGCCCGGTGAACTCTTCCTTCGTTCCGTCTTCGTAATATTGCACGAACTTCCAGACCAGGTTTGTTTCTTCTTTAGGGTTGATGCCCAGCATGCCGAATTCGACGAATTCGTAGGGCTGGACCTTCCCTGTCCAAGTGGCACCCACGATCTTGCCGCTGTCGTCTTTTTTGAAATCGATTTTCAAACCCGGTTTGAATTCGAAGTCGTAAATCTGAAGTCCAGCGGGAAATTCGCCTTCCACCCGAATCGTGTTTATCTGCTTCTCATTCGGGACGCGCATCGTGTACTTTTCGCGAGCGCCTGGCGCAGATTCGGTGGGAGCGATCCTGATATGAGCGAAGGCCAGGGTTGCATAAGCAAGTGCCAAAGCGCTTCGGACGAGCATAGGACGTGGGGAAAAGTTCACTTTGTTCTCCCTTTGAGAGATTTGTGTGCAGCATAGCCTAAACCCAATGCCGAAACAAGTCAGTTACGAAAACATCCGATAAAAAGTGCGCCGAGAGCGATCCAATTCTTCGCTTGCCAACGACAAAAACCGATGTCTTTCAGGAATTCTTCAGACTAGCGGGCCACAATACAAAGGGGTGTGTCGATGGCAAACCTCCGGCTCCGCGACTAACACCCATCGATTGTTGGCTTCTGGTTTTGTCTCACAGTCCCGCTTGAGAGTTCCCTTGAACGATCCCCGATGTGTCACCTCGGTGCTTGGTATCAAGCGCCGGCTCTTGAGCCGGGTGTGCGTCGCCATGGTCTTCTGTACGGTTTGCATTGCCCGTCTCGAAGGTCAAGCCAATCCGCCGCCTTCGGCTCCCGAACCACCGACGAAGCACATCTTCGGAGTCTTTCCCAATTACAACACTTCTCCAAGTCTTTCTCCCTATGTGCCGATCACTTCAAAAGAGAAATTCAAGATCGCGAGCGAGGACGCTTTAGACCCTGGTGGAATTGTGGTTGCCGCGGCCGCTGGAGGGGTCGCGCAGTTGCTGAACTCAAATCGTGTTTTCGGGCAAGAGCTATCTGGATACGGCCGTTATTTCGCGGCGGCGTACGGAAACCATATCATCGGCGACTTCATGACGGAGGGCGTCTACCCAAGCTTGCTTCATCAGGATCCAAGATACTTTCGAAAAAGTACCGGGTCCGCAGGCTCCCGTTTCGGGTACGCTATCAGCCGGGTATTCTGGACGCAAACGGATGCAGGGGGGACGGCGTTCAACTATTCCCGATTACTGGGGACTACCAGCACCGTCGCGATTTCCAGCTTGTACTACGCCCATCACCGGGATGCATCCATCTCCGCTGAGGCGCTTGGCATCCAACTGGGCGCGGCCATGGCGGCCAACATCCTCAAGGAGTTCTGGCCGGATCTATTGCGAAAAATATCGCGAAAGCATTAGCAGGCTGATGAAAAAGGCTTTTGGGGACCGACTCCCTCACGGTCGCGGCTCGGTAAACACATGCAAACACGCAGTCGCGATTCTGAGCCGCGCGCGTGAGCAAGCGGTTTATTGCCTTTTTCAGCATCCTGTTAGGGCGCGAACCCTTCGCAACTGGCAGGACGCCAAACCTTAAATCTTTCGCAAAACCAGCGCCGAATTCTTACTTCCGAAGGCAATGCAATTCGCCAGCGCGTACTCACAGTCGATTCGCCTCGCTTCGTCCGGGATGTAGTCAAGATCGCATTCGGGGTCCGGATCGTCGAGGTTGATCGTCGGAGGAGCCACGCCGTCTCTCATCGCGAGTAATGTTGCCGCCACTCCTGCCGCTCCACAAGCGCCTTGCGGATGTCCGATCAGACTTTTCAGCGCCGACCCTGGTATCCGGAATGCATGCCTCTTGAATGCCAGACGTGTGGCCCTTGTTTCAATCCGGTCGTTCAGATCCGTGGCCGTCCCGTGGTAGTTGATGTACCCAATCTGCTCCGGTCCGATTCCTGCTTCGTCCATCGCCAGAGTCATCGTATGCGCGGGCTCTTCGCCACACTCCTCGAGGCGCACCCGATGATATGCCTCGCACGTTGAAGCGTATCCGACGATTTCGCCATAAAGCTTCGCACCGCGTGCCCGTGCGTGTTCCATCTCTTCCAGAACAAAGAACCACGCGCCCTCGCCCAGCACGAATCCGCTGCGGTCTCTCGAGAAGGGCCGCGATCCTCGCTTCGGCTCCTGATTCCAATGACTCGTCAGGATCCGCATGAGCGTGAAGCCGCGAACAATCAAGGGCGCAATGGGCGCGTCTACTCCGCCGGTCAGCATCCACGGCGAGATGCCCCACTGGATGTTATGAAAGGCATTGCCCAGCGCGTCGGTCGAGGAAGTGCAGCCTGTCGATATGATGTGGCTCGGCCCGCGAAACCCAAACCGCATGGAAACCTCACTCGCCAGCGTGCCCATCGTCCCAGTCGGGACAGCGTACACGCTGCATTGCTTCTCGAGCCCGCTGTAATAAAGCCGATACTGTTCCTCAGTAAATTCCTGCGAGCCACCGCCCGACCCGATGAGCACTCCGATTGTCCTGAGCTGCTCCCGGGACATTCGCTTCGGCTCGATCCCGGCGTCCGTTATCGCCTCGCGAGATGCCGCGACGGCGAGGGGTACGGCGCGCGACACATGCTGCCTTTCCCTTGGCGCCACAAAAACGGATTCATCGAAATCCGTCACCTCGCCGGCGATCTGAACCTTGTGACTCGAAGGGTCGAACCTCGAGATGCGGCGTACCCCGCTCTGTCCCCGCCTTGTGGCGTTCCAGAAGGCTTCTCGTCCAATCCCGTTCGGGCTCACTGCGCCCATCCCGGTGACGACCACCCTGCGTTTGCCTGCCGACCTCGTATCCATGTTCTTGGCTCTCTCTTGCATTACTGCTGTAAAACGGCAAATCGACTGACCGAATAGCCCAGCGCTCCGCCGACAAAGCCGGGCGTGGATAAGTTGCCAGAATCCGGAGGGGTCACCTGTGCAGTCGGCACGGATGACGCGGAGAGCCCGATGAAAAGCAAAACAGTCTTCATTGGTGCGCGAAGATTTGAAAGTCGATTTCCACTTCGTTCTTGACCTTAATCATTCCGCCACCGATACTGAGGGGCTTGATTCCAAAATCAGTTTGTTTGAGAACAGTGTGTGTCGTGTACTGCTCGCCGGCCCGTTTCACGGTCAGGCTGATCGCTTTGGTGACACCGTGTAAAGACAGATCACCATCCACCTTCCATTGGCCGTTGGCCAGATTTTGGACGTGTGAAGAGCGGAAGGTTATCTCGGGAAACATCTTCGTCTCCAGTGTCATCTCCTCCATATGTGTCTGGATGGTTGCCTGATCCTTCGCATCGATTTTGGGGTCAGGCTGCACCGTCATCTTCGCGGTTTCAACTCGGAATTCGATGTGCGGGGTGCCAGACTCCAGGATGGTGCCGGAGGATAACGGCGCGTTGATGGTATGGTCATGGGCGGCAGCTGAAAACAGCCCGGATTTGCCAACGTGAATCGTAATGGTGCTGCGCTGTGTGTCGATGGCTTTTTCTTGCGCCACGAGCGGCGCTGCCGCCACAATCGCCGTGCAGAGAGCCAGCGTGCTAAGCCGCATAAGAATAAATCTTCCTCAAATTCCGTTCAAAGATTGTGGCCGGAAGCATGCCTGTCATCACCTGGCGCCCGGCCGCGAAGAGCAGGTTCTCCCACTGCCCGATATGCCCCATGAGAAGGGAGCGCTGCTGCACATGGCGAGTTCGGCTGCGGCGCAGCGATTCATAGCGGCGGAGAGCTAACTCCGGAGTCGCTTCTTTGCAAAACGATTTTGCGAGAACCAGCGCGTCTTCAAGCGCCATGCAGCCGCCCAGTCCGAGGTTCGGCGTGCAGGGATGAGCAGCGTCTCCCAGCAACATCACCCTCCCGTGTCCCCAACGTTTCAGGGGCGGAAGATCGTACGCGCCATTTTTCAGGATGGCGCCTTCTTCGGTCCCGGCAATCAGGCTTTCGACCGGCGCGTGCCAACCCGCGAACATCCGCAGAAGCTCGCGCTGGCGCCCTTCGGTCGAGTCGACGTGATCAGGAGCGGTATTCGCTGCAGCATACCAGGTGAACCGGTCGGCGCCGGTGTGGAGAATACCGAAGCGTTTTCCCCGGCCCCAGGTTTCGCTATTCGAACCGTCCGGAACAGAGCCTCCCTGCTCAAGCGAATCGGGACTAAGACGCGCCAACCCCCGCCAAACGGTGTAACCGCGATATATGGTTTCGTGAACTCCCAGTGATTGAGCACGGACGCGGGAACGAATACCATCGGCGCCGATCAAGAAGTCATGCTCCACAGAAACACCATTAGAGAAGTGAATTCCTACGCTTGATTGTTGCCGCTCCAAATGTGCGAAATCGTGGCCGAGACGAAGACGGTCCGCCGGCAGCGCGGAGATCAGTGCGTCCAGCAGATCTGACCGGCGCGTGCACAAGGCAGGTACGTCGAAATGGCCCAGTCCGATGTTCATCAGGATCCTGCCTTTGCTGGACCGAACGAGGAAACGGTGGTTTGGGCCGCTCAACGCCACCACTCGTTCGAGCAACCCGAGCTCCTTCAGCACACGCGTGGCGTTGGGCCAGAGCATCATACCCGCGCCCACCTCGCGAAGTTCGTTGGCCCTTTCGTAGACCGTTGCATCAATGCCTGCGCGGCGAAGCGCGACGGCCGCGGCTACGCCGCCGATTCCACCACCGATGATGCCGATATTGAATTTAAAATTGCCCATTACCTGTTTCTATTTGTGTTTGCCGGAAAATTCCCATTCGAGATCTGGCCGGAATTCGTTGAGGATGACTGGGGGATCTCTCTTCCGGCACCAAAGACGGAGGTGCCCGTTCAGCGACCGACTGTTCTGGTCAGAAATGGCGGCCTTCGGTGTCACGTTGGTCGGGATGCAAGGATTCAGATGTATAGGGAGACGGCAGGTGATGGTCCTTCGTTAATGACGATTCGTTCATTTGGGCCACACTCGAACCCGATGAGGACTCATCGTTACGTTTATATCGAGGGAAGATGACCCCTGAAGAACCGCTGGATGACGATGTGTTCATCAACGCGAACTTTCTCGCGAAACGGGCCGATACAGAAAGCAGGAGGCAATACCGCATATGATCAATCCAGTTTCTTCCACATCGGCAGCATCACAGGCCGTTGCCCCGCAGAATACGGCGCAATCAAAGCCACAACCAGCTACATCTTCCGACCCGAAGGACTCGGTTCAGCTGAGTCCGAAGGCGCAGACCCAGGCGTCTGGCGACGTCGATCACGACGGCGACAGTCACTAACCGGAGCGCCGCCTCACCGAGTGGGGCGGCGAAGCCGCGCACCGAACAGCCACAGGTGCCGATTTCAGAGAGGAACCCTGCACGAATGGACTAACATCAAGACATGCGGGTTCTGCTGGTGGAGGATGAAGTTGAAATCCAAAGCTTCCTCCAGCGTTCGCTGACTGAAGCGGGATATCAGGTAGAAGCAGCGGGGGACGCCAAGACCGCCGAGCGCATGACCATCGAGAGCACTCATGACGTACTGGTCGTCGATCTCGGCCTGCCTGATGAAGACGGCCTCAGCCTGATCCTGCGGTTGCGACAACTTGGGTTACGCGCACCGGTTCTCATTCTTTCGGCTAGGCGTTCGGTGGATGACCGTGTGCGAGGGCTCGAACAAGGAGGCGACGATTACCTGACCAAGCCATTCGCGCTTGCCGAATTGCTTGCAAGGTTGCGCAATCTGGTGAAGCGAAACAGCTCGTCGGTCGCCGAGGCCGCTCGCCTGCGAGTGCTCGATCTCGAACTGGATCTGCTTAGACGTGAGGCTTCCCGGAGTGGCGAGATTCTGAATTTGACGCCGCAGGAATTTGTACTTCTGGAATATTTGTGCCGAAATGCAGGCCGCGTTGTCACACGCTCCATGATCCTTGATGAAGTCTGGGGTATGCGAATCCAGCCGGATACCAACGTCGTGGATGTACACATCTACCGTCTTCGTGGGAAGGTAGATACGGATGGGCGTCGACCCCTCATTCGAACGCTGCGAGGAGTGGGCTATGTTCTCAAAGACCGCTAAACCGATCATGCGGAGCGCTGCCTGGCGTGTTTCCATGTGGGCTACGCTGGCGTTCGCCTGCGGCACCATGGTCGTCTTCATATTCCTTCACGAGTTTGTCGCCGGGGATATCCAGCGGAGGACCGATGCATGGCTGGCGGGAGAAGCTGGAGTTCTCAGCGATGTGGCGGAGCGAACTCCGAAAGGGGTGCTCTACAGACGAGTTGTCGGAGAGGTTGCCGAACTCGCGAGCCGGGAAGTACCGCACAAGCGAGGGGTCAGATCCGGGCTGAATGATTCCGTGTTCTTCCTTCAAACCGCCCCCGATGCCTCTGTGGGTTTGTGGGTGGGAGCAGGCGATGTAAATGCCCATCTCGCTGCGGTCAAGAACAGCGGGATTGTCCCGGATACACCGACCAGCGTGCGCATAAAAGGCTTTGATGCGCCGTTTCGCGTGGTCTCGGTCAGGATGAACAACGGAGGACAAATTTACCTTGGCCTGTCCGAACGAGATCAACTGCGAGTGCTGGGAAATTTACGGCTTCGTTTCGTTCTTCTATGGTTGCTGATTGTGCTGATAGGTTCCGCGATCGTTTTTTACAGTACCCGGCGAGTGCTGCGCCATATTCAGAACATCACGGAAGCTGCTTCCAGGATAGGTGAGGCTGACCTGAGCAGTAGGGTTCCTACCACGGGAAGAAACGATGAAGTCTCGCAGTTGGCAATTACACTGAACCGGATGCTGGATCGCATCGAAAGATCGGTTCATCAACTACATACCATCACCGGGTCGCTTGCGCACGATCTTCGCAGCCCTCTGACCGCGGTACGCGCCAAGCTGGAGATGTCACTGACCGCAGGTGCGCGAGAGGAGGAATCGGAATCGATTGTATCGGCCATTGAGGACATGGATCGTCTCACAGAGTTTCTGAATAAGTCGCTCGACGTTGCCGAAGCCAAAGCAAATGCGCTCAGGCTGAATCGCGTGGCCGTCGACCTGGACGATCTTCTCAGAATCATGATCGATCTGTACGAACCGTCCATGTCGGAAAAGGGGCTGCGTGTGAACCTAGGCAGCGTGGGGCGGTTGGAGGTCTCCGCGGACGCCGCTCTCCTCCATCGCATGATCGCCAACCTTTTCGATAACGAATTGAAGCATCTGCCGGCCGCATGCACCGTCACAATTTGTCTCAGCAGTTCGGAAGGCTCCGCTTTGCTCGTTGTGGAAGACGACGGGCCGGGCTTCGACTCGGAGGTTCTCTCGCAAATCTTTGAGCGTCGTGTGAAGGGGCGAAACTCCACCGGACACGGCTTGGGTCTGGCGTTCATTGAAGCTGTCGTGCGCGTTCATGGCGGGTCTGTTAAAGCGTCGAACGGTAGCGAGGGCGGCGCGCGGCTAACCATCACACTCCCCCTCGCCGTTCCTTCAACGACCCCTCTTTCCCCGGCCTTGGCCCACGCCTAAGTCAGAACACTTGTCTGTTCGCGCGATGTACGCTCTACTTCTTTGTGACCCGTCGTCCAATAATCATCTTCACCAGCAAGTGATCCGTGCCACCGGTTAACCCCACGCCCACTCCGAAGTTAAATTCCCATTTGGGACTGAAGTTCAGATCGGTGACGGCGAAGATCTGTTGCTGTTGTTGTTGCAGCGGGTCGAAGCCGGTAATCGGTCCGAGCGCGCCGTAGTATTCAAAACCCGCATTGACAACCTTCGTGACATCGTAGCCGACTTTGACGTTCGGAGAGAATGTCACGCCTTGTGGGACCGACGGCCCGTGAAACGAGCGGTCGATGGTCGGGTTGAAGCACAGATACAGCCTGCCGATGGTCTTGTCCACAATCGGCCGGATCTCGATCGTCCACGTGTCCGGCGAATACACGGCGCGTTGGTAACCGATCTCCGTCGACAAACTGACTCCCACGGGCCACTTCCACGACTCCGGAACGGCGACGCGCGGCCGGATATGATCGCCCACCCATTGCCAGCCGACTCGCGAATCCGCGCTGGTGAACACGTAAAAGCCAAGTTCGAACCAGTTGCTGAAGCCGTGCGTGATTTCGAGCGTCTCGTGTAACTGGTGTTCGGTGGGGTACTGGCCGTCGACGACCGTCTTGCTGCCTTCGAAGGTAAAATTGCTGTGCAGCTCGAACATTGTAGCGCCGGGCGAAACCAGCTCCGAGCCGTACACCTGAATCTCATAACTACCCTGCGCATACAGCAGCCCGAAGGGAGCGGAGGCGAGGGCCGTGAGCAGGAGAATTCGCGTCAAGGGTAGCATCAAGTATTTGTTTATATCTCCAGAAAATGACTCCTGAAAAACGCCAGAATGACGAGATGTTCATCTTCGAGATACAGAGCTTATTCCTGCGGCGGGGCAACCTGTCCCGGTAAAAGGACGTCAAACAGTTCTAGCCGCATCCCCATGCGCAAATATGCCGGATTCATTCTTCTCTTCGTTTCCTGCGCCTTCGTACTTGCTCTTGCGGGCTCATCGTCGGCTGCGACCGTACCTCACGAGAGCGAGCTCTACGGCGGTTGGCTCAAGATGTACGACCTTCAATTCGACGAGGCACACCGCATCTTTGCCGCCTGGAAACAGAGCCACCCGGACGATTCACTTGGTCCAGCATCCAACGCCGCGGCCTACTTATTTTCCGAGCTGGCCCGATTGGGCGCTCTTGAATCTGAGTTATTTGTGGACGATTCCCGCTTCCAAGGCCGCGCGAAGTTGCGGCCCGATCCGGCCAGGAACGCACTGTTCGTTCAGGAGATCGCCCAGGCGGAGCGTCTGGCGGATGCAGCATTGCAAAGATCGGGCGCCGATTCCAATGCGCTACTCGTCAAGTCTCTGACCTTGGGCTTGCGCGCCGATAATGCGGCTCTGATCGAAAAGCAGTCTTTGGCCGCGTTGAGCTACACAAAGGAAGCACGCGTCTTTTCCGAGAGATTGTTACAGGCGAAGCCTGAGGCTGCCGACGCGTACTTTGGTCCGGGTATGGAGAACTATCTCCTGAGCTTGAAGCCCGCACCCCTGCGTGTCCTCCTGCGAGTGACGGGCTCGAACGTCGATCGCGAAAGGGGCCTCCAAGAGATTCGCGAGACGGCGCTTCACGGTCATTACCTGGAGCCATTTGCAAAGCTGCTGCTGGCGGTGGCGGCGTTGCGCGATAACAATCCCCTCCATGCACGCGAACTCCTCGGGGAATTGCACAGGCGCTTTCCGGACAACGAACTGTACATGCGCGAAATGGACCGCATCGATAAAGGAGCGCGTTGAAGGAGCCGACGCCAACAGCGCATCTAAGAGACGAATAATGGCATCTTTCACCCTGCTCACGCCCAGTTCCGACCGTTCCAGATTCAAAACTGTTCTTTGGATCTCCCTCGGTCTCACTGCGCTCTTTGTCTTCATCACTTCAGAAGTTCTTCTCGTCGGCGATTACCCCATGTACCATGCCTACCGTCTGCAAGTGATTGCCGACCGCGGGCTCCTCATTCCCCATACACTCTGCGGCCTCATCGCGCTCCTAGCAGGCCCTGTGCAGTTCTCGTCGCGTTTTCGCCAGCGTCACCTAAAATTTCATCGCGTACTTGGCCGCATCTACGTCATCTCGGTCTTTATCGGTGCCTTGAGCGGGATCGCCCTTGCCGCCGGCCGTCCCGGCTTGCCAGGAACCTCCATGCAGGCCGCGGCCTGGATCGTCTGCACCACCGCCGCCTTCATAACCGCGCGTAACCGCCAAACCGCCCAGCATCGCCAATGGATGGCTCGCTCCTATGCGGTCACGTTTACCTTCGTCTCCAGCCGTGTACTTAATCTCTGGCCCCGCTACTGGAGCCATCTTGGCGACACCCTCGCCGCCGTCGGCGTCATCGCCTTCACGCTCGCTTCCCTGCTTGTCGTCGACTTGGCCCTCAACTGGCGCGAGCTCACCACCCGTCGTGCCTGAGGCGTCGCCGAGCTTTGAGAGCTTTCAATATGAACCCGCTAGCCCCAATCGCCCAGGGCGCGGCAAGCTTGTCCGCGGTGGCGACGTCGGCCGTGCAAGCCGAGTGAGGCGGGCTGGCCGGCCGCCAGGTGCAACCGGTAGCGGTGTTGGAAAGTTCTTTAGCTGTCGCAGGGCGGATGTGGGCGTTCAGTAGCAACCGTCGTTGCCCGGCGCTATGGTATCTACATTTCCGACCTGGAGTCCGGCAGGGTCACGCGCTTACTGTCGCCGGTAACGCGAGTAATCTCCATCTGGCGCCCGATGGCAAGCACATTGTATTTCGAACGTGGTACGCTTTTCTGGATTCGTAGCGACGGGGCGGTCGCGCCGCAGCGACTGCTCGGGAGCCCAATCGTGCCGATCCCATGGTCATTTTCCGGGCCGGCCAGCGGTTGGTGTCTGCGCAAAACCCCGCGACCGGCTTTGAACTCTGGACAGTGCCTGAAGCTGGGGCCGGTTCCTCAGGGTCCGCAAAACGGCATCGCACAATGTGCTCTTCCCGGCTCCTTCGCGCCGGGATCCAATGTGCCACAGTCGAACCTCACGGTGAGCATCGGCGGGCAGTTTTCGTTCGACGGAGCGGGCATATGCGTGAACACGCAGATCCCTGCGAAGTGAGTCTCACCGCCTCACGACCCGTTGATTCACGCCTACGGACGTGCAGGTGGTGATGTGTGTGTCATAAAGCGGTTCTTTATCAACCAGATTTCGAAGTTAACCCGGCAAACATAGACCGGCTTGTCACCGCAATCCACCTGGACTATAACAGTCAAGCCGGTGATATGCCCGATGCGGCCATATATCCGCAAGTCGAACTCGACGACCTCGCCTCCACCGGCACGATTGGGGCTCGTTTAACCATTATCCGTTTCGACTCGATTCGGGAATCTGAAACCGAAGACTCTAGCCCAGCATCTGACCAACGGAGCGTTGCTCGACTACGCGAGATATCTACTCGCTACCGAGAACGGTTCGCAGTCTTCCGAATCAGCGCGAGGGGAAATAAATCGGAAACTGGGTCACTATTATGGTGTTGACGCCAGAGGGAAGCTTGATTCTCAGTGATGCTTTGCATGCTGCGCCCGCCATCTCCCAGTTCGATGATCGTTCGCGGATTCGAGAGCTGGGCCAGTTGCGCAGTCTCACGTGCCCGATATGTCGGGCTGGTGCACACTTCACCGATAGGGATTTTCAGCTTCCGCAAGGCCTTGCCCATGGCGATCGCGCCGGCACGGCCCGCTTGGTCCAACTGACGCTCACCATTTACATTGTTTGGGTCAGTATTTTGCTGGCTGGGCGCTTCGCGCGGCGAGCTCGCATGTCGCATCACGATTACATAACCGCCGTGCTGTAAGGCTCTAATGAGAGCCTCGCCGGAAAGAGCTTGGCCGTACGTCTTTCCGGAAGAACACAACAGGCTCGCTGCGATTAGCAACGTGCACTGAGTCATCACAGCTATTTCCATCTTGCCGTAATCTGTATTGGCGTCAAAGAAGGTCAGCAAGGGGGGGGAATGTCAGCAAGAAGCTCAAGCCTAGCAAGATCAGTGCAGCGGCATTGATACGCCCCGCGGGGACCATCTTGTTGCGCCAGCGCCATTCCAAAATTCCGCTGGTGAACAGCCAGATCAGGATGGCCGTCGTGGTTACACCTGAGAGCGGCCCCGTCGGTTTGTAGAAAATCAGACTGCCTGCGATATGAGCCGACTTATCCGCGGCGATGGCCAGTACTGCCAGAGCGAAGGAGCCGACACCAGCCGAAAGAATGGCGGCTTCGCCGGAACCGTTCGTCAGGGTCGGCTTGTTGGAAGAGGCGGCGTGCTGTGATGTACTCATTTTTCTTCTCCCCGGCTCAGTTGAATCGTGTGACCGCCGTGAACCGGCGCATTCCTGGTGATCATCGCGCCGAAGAAGCCCGCGATCCCCGCGGCAGCAAACGAAGCGACCGCAAAACAGAGTACTGCGGTGCGAAGTTGTCGATGATTCGCCAGGTCGCAACCATACTTGATGAAAACGAACGCGACCATGGTAATCGAGATCGGAGCGAACCAGGCGACGTGCTCTTTCCACTCCATCCCCAGCGAGTGCCAGCCGATGGTGGTGGGACTCGACATCAGCAGCCGTTGCGGAAACATCGAGAGATCGGCTGTTCCCGGCGGCAGTGCCGCGCGGTACCACGGGTAGATGACGTAGGCCCCGATGAGCACGGCGGCCCATGCAAGCACGACCATCGTGAACAGGTAAAACTTCAGGAAGCGCTCTTGGCCAGCTGTGAATTCGGATGGAGCGGAAGAGGTGGTGAAGCGATACAGCTCCACCAGCGCACCGGAGCAAGCAAGCAGGTAGAGTGCACCAAACCCCATCCCGTGTATCAGCGACCAAAGTCCGCGTACCGTAATTTCCATTTGCTATGCCCTCACGGGCGGATCAGCCGTGTAGCCGGCCACAAGCCTAGGGCTCATCGCAATCCCGTTGGGTTCAGGGAACCTGGAAACCAGGCAGTGCCCGCGTCGGGTTTTTTCTCGTCTTTTCCCCATGTCCAGTACATGCCAACGTACGCATACTGCTCGGTCTGGCCGGCTATGGAATGGCCGTAACAAAACAAAAACTGCTCGCCTGGGTGATGCTTGAAGTGATAGTAACCACCAATGTCGATCAGCGTGGAGGCTTGGGTCTGCGGTGTAGCGAAGCCCTCTTTTCCATGAGAAAAGATTTCGCCTCCAAGTTCCAGCCGCTCGCCGAAGGCGTATTTCAAAAGGAATCCACCATAGGGGAAGTTGCGGTACTGGGTTTGCGGGACGATCGTCTCGCCCGCGCCGCCGTCCAGGAGCCAGTGACCGATATTCTTTTGCAGCCACAGGGGAACTTTGTACCAGACCTTCCCCACGCCGAGTCCCTTGGCGTAGCTACCAGTCGGTAATTCGAACATCGTAAACGTGCCGATCTGGGGAATATACTTCGACTCTTTAATGATGGCGATTTTGATGCCGGTTTCCATATCGGTGTAGCCGAAGGCGGAGGGTCCAATGCCGCCGGGGGCGTAGATAGGCTTATTGGTGGGGTTGATGGTGCCCCAGGGGGCGATAATGTGTAGCTGCACCCTAGGAATGGCGCCCCAATTGAACTCAAGGGCCGGACCAGTGGAATCGATTTCCGCCGGCGTTCCATCCATAGCCCCGAAGATGTAGAACTCGTAATGGTGCAGATCGACCGGGACCGGATCGTCGATCTGAAACGGAGGCCCCTGCGCCCACAGTGTTGACGCGGCGAACATGAGGAGGAGGAACAGCATTGGTCTTGAACATTTGCCCTTCATCCTTGGCGTTCTTCCCGCACTACAACAAAAATCATGAGGTCCCTTTGGAAGTCAGGCGTTCATCTCGAACCGCCAGATATCCGAAATATACGAACTCGGGACCAGTGCGGTCTACTGAAGATTTGCTGAATGTTTCCTGAAGATCTGTTCAGGAAAAAGCGGCGTGAACTTCTTCTGTCATTTCGGCCTGCAGGTAGGCCGGCAGCGAAAGCCGGAAGATAGATCCTCCGCCAGGAGGACATAGGAGTTCTAAACGGCCACCGTGCGCCTCCGCACCCCATTTCGCAAGGGCCAAGCCAAGACCGGCGCCACCGGCGTCGCGCGATCGTGCTTCGTCGACACGATAGAATCTGTCGAACACTCGCTCGCGATGCTCTGCCGGAATCCCTGGGCCGCTATCTTCCACTTCGACCGACACTGTTTGGGCGTTTGTAGCTTGCACTCGAACCCAAATGCATCCGCCTGCAGGCGAATACTTGATGGCGTTGTCGATCAAATTGATCAGAATCTGGCGCGCAATCCCGCGATCGCCGTGAATAAGTGCCGTCTCACTTCCTTCGATGTGTAGATGCTGCCCTTTTTCATCGGTGAGAACCTCAACAAACGAGCCGACCTCTCGTACAAACGGCAGGGCATTGATTTTAGATCGTATCAATTGAATTTGACCGGAGTCGGCACGGGAAATTTGGAGGAGACTCTCGACCAGGCGCGTAAGCTCTCCTGCCTCCTCCAGCATGCTTTCAATGACCTCTCTGTAAGTTTCGGCGTTCCCCTGTCTGCGTAAGCCTACTTCGCCCACGCTGCGGATTGCGGTAAGAGGCGTCCTAAGTTCGTGGGAAGCATCGGAAGTGAATCGCCGCAGCTGTTCAAACGATCGTTCTATTCGCTCCAAGGTCTCGTTAAAGGCAGCGGCAAGATGACCAAGCTCGTCGTGAGGATTCTCCACGTCCAGACGCGTGCTGAGATGCTCCGCGTTTATTTCGCGAGCGCGCCGTGCCATCCGTTCGATGGGGCTGAGCGCGTGCTTAGCGAGGAGATACCCACCCAAACCAGCCAGGCCGAGGGCAAGCGGCAACCCTGCAATCAGCCCGATCACAAGCTGCCAAAAACGGTCCCACAAAGGCTTCTCGCTGAATCCAACGCGGATGATAGTCGGGTGATCCTCTAGCAAGTGGCGCTTACTCACCAGGCGAACGGGCGTGCTGTCTGCCAACTGGATGGATCGCTGGGAATAAGAGCCTACGCCCTCGCCGGGTTTTGGAGGGCCGCCTAAGGCACGAGTGCCGAGCGGCTCATTGCGATAGAGGAGAGATCCGTCTGTGCCCCAAACCTCCATGAGTCGCTCCTGCATCTTCGCCGGGTAGGGGTGATCATGATAATCATTCCTCAGAAGGATCTTTCCGTTGGCGCCAAAAGTGAGGACCCCCTCGACTGTTTCCAGATCTTCGATCGCAAGACGGTCCAGTTGGCCCCGCAACTGGAAAAACAGCACGGCCGAAGTGCTGCCGCCATAGATCAGTAATCCTGCTGCCAGGATCGCTCCGTACCATAGTGTGAGGCGCGTCCGTACATGGTGTGGTCTGACGCTCATCATTTCTCCGCCTTCAGCACGAACCCGATCCCGCGGACCGTGTGCACGAGTTTCTTAGAAAATCTCTCATCCACTTTACGGCGGATGCGCACCATATGTACATCGATTACATTGTCCAGAGTGGAATGGCGCGCCGTCTCCTTCCAGACATCCCGTGCGAGCATTTCGCGGGATACGGCCTCCCCCTGATGACGAAGCAGATATTCCAATACTTCGTATTCCTTGGTTGTAAGCGGAATAAGCTCGGCTCCACGAATCACGGTATGGCCGATCAGATCCATTTGCAGGTCTTCAAGGTGCAAATTGGTCGCTGTTTCCGGCTTGCCCCTCCGGAGAAGCGCACGGACGCGGGCCGAGAGTTCGGGAAAGGCGAAGGGCTTTACTAGATAGTCGTCGGCGCCGGCATCCAGACCGCTCACGCGATCTTCGATGGCGTCCCGCGCTGTCAGGAGTAGGACAGGAATCTGCACGCCGCCTTTTCGCATCGCGGAGAGCACTTCAATCCCGCTCCGGCCAGGCAGCATGACATCTAAGACAATCAGATCAAATTGGTTCGAGTTCGCCAGGAAGAATCCGTCTTCGCCAGTATGCGCGACTTCGACGGAATAGGATTCGCCTTCCAGTCCCTCCCGGAGCGCCTGCGCGACCTTTCGTTCATCTTCGACTACAAGGATTCGCAAATCTTTCCTTCCTCTATACCTTCGGCTGAGTCTCAAAACACTGCCGGTTCCCAGAGTTCTTCCTGAACGATTCTTCAGACAGCATACATGCAGCCGCACGATGAGGCATGGGCGCTTGTTTGTCGCGGACTGATGGTGAAACTGGAAGTAATGAGTCTGACGGGCGTGGATTTCGCGGAAGCGAAGGCGATGGCGGGTTGCGCGTCGGGCACCCGTACGGTTCGGGCTAGCCGGCTACAGTCTGTCACGGCGCAACAGCGATGGGGATGACAGGCGAGCACTGCTATCCTCGCGATTTCCGGGAAGCGACGCGCTGGCCATGGTATCGGAATATCCTCTCAGGAGCTGCCGCACGAGAATGGCTTCGTTAGATAGTCGTCGGCGCCCGCGTCCAGCCCGCGTACGATGTACTGCGCTGCGTCGCGGGCCGTCAGTAAAATAATCGGTGTCGCGATCTTCTCCGCTCGCAGCCGGCGCGTCACCTCAAAACCATCCAGGAACGGCAACATCACATCGACCACGACAATATCGAACGCCGAAGTTTGTACGGCGCGCAATCCCTCCATTCCCTCTAGGCAGACGGTTACCCGATTGCCCTCCTCTTCAAGGCAGCGGCCGACATAATCGGCGACTTCACGGTCGTCTTCCACCAGCAGAACACGGACGTCTCTAGCATACGGGAAGGCCTGCGGGCTCCAACACCGCCGTGCTTAAGGCAATTTTAAGGTTGTAGTTGTAGCTTGTACCTTGGCGATCCGCCTTCGGGATCGCAAGTCTTTCCTACGAGGAGCTATCGTGCGTCATCTTCTTCCAGACCTTGCATTAGCCCTGACCATCACCTCGATCACCTTTGCACAGACCAGCAACTTCACCCTCCACGGCGAATCCGATCAGCAACCAATGTCTACTCTTACGCTCAAAGACGCTCTGGATTTGGCCGCGAAAAACGATCCCACCTTGATATCTGCCACCACTGACGCCGAGGTCGCCCGGCAAGACTGGCAACAGGCGCGCACCACGTTATACCCTTCGCTGTCGGGAAGATCGGAATACCTTGGCACCGAAGGCAACGGTAGAATTCCCACTAGCCGATTCGTTACCAACGACGGTGTGCACGTGTATCGTGAATGGGCCGTCATCCACCAGGATCTCTCGCCCGGCACGTTCACACGCGTATCTGTTCAACGCGCTATCGCCGTGGAAGCGCTGGCGCGAGCTAAAGTGGAAATCGCACGCCGAGGCTTGGCACCCACCGTGGCGAAATCCTACTATGCGCTGTTAGCGGCCCAACGCAAATACGCTGCAGCTCAGCTAGCCCTGGATCAGGCCCAACGCGCTCTCACTATCAGCCAAGACTTGGAACGCGGCGGCGAAGTGGCACATAGCGACGTAGTGAAATCCGAGCTACAGCAGAACGCGCAACAGCAGGCGCTGAACGATGCACAACTCGGCATGCAAACCGCGCGTCTGGATCTGGCTGTCTTACTGTTTCGCGACTTCAATGAGAACTTTTCGATCGTCGACGATCTCGACCTTGCGCCAGCTCTGCCGCCGCTTCCCGACGTACAAACCATGGCCGGGCGTGAAAATCCAATCCTGGGAGCCGCAATGCAAACGTTGCGTTCCGCCAGCCTGGATGTCACTCTGGCGCGCCAGGCTTTTCTCCCCACCATCGGCGTGGATGCCATATACGGAATTGAAGCCAACGCCATCGCGTTAGAAAGTAGGGATGTTGCTTATAAGCAGGAGGGTCCCGTGCCGACCCCTGGCTATTACATCGATGCCGTTCTGAATATTCCTATCTGGGACTGGGGCACCCGGCGGAGCAAGCTGCGCCAAGCGGAAGTAAAACGCGAAGAGGCGCAGGTGCTGCTGAATGCTACCGAGCGCACGCTAATTCGCAACTTGCGCGGCTACTACGAAGAAGCTCAGACAGCCCGCCAGCAAGTGGAGTTGCTGCGCCGCGCGGTTGACCTGGCGTCGGAAAGCCTGCGGCTGAACACGTTGCGCTACCAGGCGGGTGAAGCTAGCGTCCTGGAATTAGTGGACGCCCAAACCACGCTGATTCAGGCGCGGAATGCCTACGACGACGGCATGGTTCGCTACCGCGTAGCCATCAGCAATCTTCAAACGCTGACGGGCAATTTCTAAAGCCATGCCTCGCGCTATTCACCTGGCTTGGATAACGTTGCTGTTTCTGACGGCCTGCGGCAAACCACCGGCTGCAGAAACGGGAGCGGCCCCGCCCGTTCAAGTAACGGCGGTGACGCAGGCCACCATTCGCCGCATTGTCGAAGGTGACGGCGTGCTTTTCCCTCGCGATCAGGCCAGCATTATGCCCAAACTTTCGGCGCCGGTCCAGAAGTTTTACGTCAACCGGGGCGATCACGTCCGGCAAGGCCAGCTGCTTGCGGTTCTTGAAAATCGCGATCTCACGGCGTCCGCAGCGGAGGGGAAAGGCGCAGTGGAACAGGCGGATTCGAATCTGCGCGCCACCGAAGGCGCAACCATCCCCGAATCCGTAGGCAAAGCTGAAATCGATCTTCAGACTGCCCGCGACGCTCGTGACAATGCCAAGAAGGTTCTCGATAGCCGCGAGCAATTGTTCCAAGAGGGCGCGCTGGCGCGCCGGCTTGTGGACGAATCGCAGCTGGCTTACTCCCAAGCGCTGGGGCAATACCGCGCCGCGGACGAGCATCTGAAGGCCCTCCAATCGGTTTCGAAAGAGCAGCAGATCAAAGGCGCCGCGGCGCAGGTGGAGAGCGCTCAAGCACATTACCAGGCGCTCGAAGCTCAAGTAGCTTATTCGCGCGTCACCAGCCCCATCGCCGGCATCATCGCGGATCGTCCCATCAATGTGGGAGAAATGGCCAATTCCGGTTCGCCGCTGATCACGGTTGTCGACATTTCACGCGTTGTCGCGCGGATCGATGTTCCTCAGAGTGAAGCTTCCGCTGTCAGGCTAGGTCAAACTGCAACCATCACGCAACCCGGGAATAGCGACCAAATGGAGGGCAAGGTCACCGTGGTTAGTCCCGCGGCCGACCCGAACACTACCACTGTCCAAGTCTGGATAGAAATCCCGAACATTGGGGAACGTCTAAAACCGGGCAGCGCCGTTCATGCGGCCATTTCGACCGAGGTGTACAAGGCCGCGACCGTGGTGCCCGTTGCCGCGATTCTCCCTGGCGAAGAAGGTGGTACCGCCGTCCTCACCGTTTCGCCGGATTCGATCGCCCACCGGCGCGCTGTCAAGCTTGGCGTGCGCCAAGGCAACCAGGTGCAGATCTTGAGCGGCGTCACGCCCGGCGAAGAGGTGGTTGTGGTGGGCGGCGTTGGCGTGGACGACAAAGCCAAAGTGAAAATAGAGACCGCCGCGGTGGAAAACTCCGACGACGACGATAACGCGCCGGCGGCACCGGCGCCTGGCAAAGCCCCGAAAAAAGATCCATCGAGGCCGCAGGAAAAATGAGCGAGACCCCGATACCGCCGCCTGCCAAACCGGGCGCAGAAACGCCGCACTGGACCGCGCGGCATGGCAAGCCAATTATCTTCGTTATCCTCACGCTGGTGGCCGTAGGTATTTACCTGGCCGTGTCGATACCCGTCGCTGTTTTTCCCAGCACCAATTTCCCTCGCGTCGTAGTGGGCGCCGATGTCGGCGTCTATCCTATCGACCAGATGCTGGTAACGGTCACTAAACCGCTCGAAGAGGCTGTCAACACCGTGCCCGGCCTGAACCTGGTCACCTCCATCACCAGCAGGGGGAGTGCCGAAATCGATTTGTTCTTCGACTGGAACGTCGACATGAACCGCACGCTGGAATTAGTGAACGCGGCGCTGGCACGCATCCAGCCCTCACTGCCGGCCAAGGCCAAGATCACTGCGAATCGCCTGACCTTTGCGGCGTTTCCTATCCTCGGTTATAGCCTCACCTCAGACCGCATCCCGCAGAACACTCTTTGGGAACTAGCGAATTATGACATGAAACCCCGCCTGAACCGCGCGGCGGGCGTGTCTTCGATAGTGGTGCAGGGCGGCCAGGTGCCGGAGTTTCAGATCCAACCGGATCCGGCCAAGCTAGTGGAGGCCGGGGTCACCATCCCGAACATTCTGGATGCCATCAGCCGCACCAATATGATCGATTCGCCCGGTCTGATTGAAACCGATCATCAGCTGGTGCTCACCTTGATGAGCGGTCAGGTCCAGAGCCTGGCGGATATCGGCGGGATTGTCATCAAGACTACTCCCGCCGACGCGCCTGTACACATCCAGGATGTAGCAACCGTAAGCAACTCGGTGATGCCGGTCTATACCGTAGTTACCGCTAACGGCAAGCCGGCCGTTCTGATCAATATTTACCGGCAGCCCAACAGCAACACGGTGGACGTGGCGAACGCGGTACATAGCGAAATCGCGAATCTAAAGAAGAGCCTTCCGCCCGGCATCGACATCAGCACCTTCTACGATCAGTCGGAACTCGTGAACGACGCCATCGCGAGCGTGCGCGACGCCATTCTGCTGGGGTTGGTCCTCGCTTCGCTCATTATGGTTCTCTTCTTGCGCGATTGGGGTACGTCCCTGGTCGCGGGCCTGGTGATTCCAGCCACTATCGGAGTTACATTCATCACGTTGCGTCTCATGGGCCAGAGTTTTAATCTGATGACGCTGGGCGGGCTGGCGGCAGCGGTCGGGCTGGTGATCGACGACGCCATTGTGGTGGTCGAGAACATCGTCATGCACCGCGACATGGGACAATCTCGCGCGGAAGCGATTCGCAGCGCCATCCGGGAAATCCGCGTGCCACTGATCGGCTCCACCATTACGCCTATCGTCGTCTTCCTGCCGCTGATCTCCATCACTGGCGTGACGGGCGTCTTTTTTCGCGCCTTGGCCCTTACGGTTGGCATGGCCTTGCTCACATCCCTGGTTTTGGCGCTCACTTGGACTCCTACGCTCAGCCACTATTTCCTCCGAAACCGGCGTCCCGGCTCCGCACCCCAACGCCATGAAAATGTCCCCGCTTGGCTGATGAGGGCCTATGAGCGGACATTGCGGCTGGCGTTGGCGCGTCCATTGGTGCTTCTATTGTCCAGTATTCTGCTGGTCGCGGGCGCCTACTTCTGCTATAAACACACCGGTTCGGACCTGTTGCCTTCCATGGATGAGGGCGGCTTTATCGTTGACTACACCATGCCCCCCGGCGCATCGCTCCAGGACACCAATCGCGTGATGAGCCATGTTGAAAGGATCTTGGACAAAACCCCGGAGGTGGAAACCACGGCGCGACGAACCGGTCTCCAACTCGGCCTGGCCGCCGTTACGGAGGCCAACACCGGCGACATGAGCGTAAAGCTTAAGCCCATGGCGCCGTTCTGGTCGAGAATCTTCGGCTCGAGCGCTGGACCGCACCAGCGGGTACGCAGTGCCGACCAGGTGATCGCCAGTCTGCGAGCCAAAGTTACCCGGGCCGAGCCCGTCCTGGATGTGGAGTTCCCGCAACTTTTGCAGGACATGATCGGCGATCTCTCCAGCGCGCCGCAGCCAGTGGTGATCAAGCTCTTTTCGCCCGACGGCGATTTGTTACATCACTGGGCGGCGGTAGTGGCAAGCACCATCAAGAAGGTCCCCGGAATCGTGGATGTGGAGGATGGAATCGAAAACACCACCAGCGGCGCCGCGGTGACATTCAACGTGGATCCCGTGGTGACCGCGCGCGCCGGTTTCACTCCGCAGGAAGTGGAATTGGATGCGAGCGCGATGCTGCAAGGCGAGCCCGCCTCTACTCCTGTGATTTTGAACGACCGTTCCTATGACATCCGCGTGCGGTTTCCGCCATCAGCGCGGCAGAACCTGGATACCATGCGCCAAACCCTTATCGTCAGCGGAACCGGAAAGACCGCGACCATTGGCTCTCTGGCCACTATGACCGAAATTCCTGGACAGACCGAAATTATTCGCGAGAATCTGCAGCGCTCCGTCGATGTTACAGCCCGCCTGGAAGGCACCAACTTGGGCGACGGCGTCGCGCAGGTTCAAAAAGCGATTGCGGACGCTAACATTCCTTCCAGCATTCGCGTGGAGTATGGCGGGCAATACGCGGAACAGCAGAAATCTTTTCGTGATCTGGTATTCGTGCTGGCGCTTGCGATCGTGTTGGTATTCATGGTGCTGCTGTTCGAGTTCGGAAACTTCGCGGCCCCAATCGCGGTGCTATCCTCCGCATTGCTCTCCACTGGCGGCGTGTTCCTGGCGCTTCTGATCACGCGCACCACATTTAACTTGTCGTCCTTCATGGGCCTGATCATGGTGATTGGTATCGTCGCGAAAAACGGAATCCTGCTGCTCGACGCCGACCAGCGGTTCCGCGCCGAAGGACTTGCGGCGGAAGAAAGCATGATTCGCGCAGGCGAGCGCCGTCTACGCCCCATCATGATGACCGCGCTGGCTACTGTTGCCGGTATGCTTCCGTTAGCCTTCGCCGTGGGCGCCGGATCGCAAATGCTGCAACCTTTGGCGATTGCGGTAATCGGCGGAATTCTCGCTTCGATGGTCCTCTCGCTGGTAGTCACACCGGCCGTTCGCTTTTATGTCGGAGGCCGCATCTGAATTGAAAAGGAGTCAACTGCGACAAAGAAGTTTTCAGCCTCTAGTCTGGTGATCGTCGCGGCCTTCGCCGCTGAAGGTTACAGTAAAGAAAAAACTGTGCCCTGCTAATCCTTGTGCGGCGGTGGAGTTTCCCACGTCGCTCAAAGGCCTCTTTCGTCCGCACTACGTGACGTGGTCGGAGCAACAGCGAATTGAAGCCTTTGCACCACCGCACCTGGCCAACGTGATTCGAATCATCACGGAAACGGGGTTGCGGGTGTACAAGGAGTTGACGCCAATGCGCAAGGACCAAGTCGACCTTGCTAATGCGGTGGTTTGGATTCCTGAATCCAAGACTCCGAACGGCGTCGCCGAGGTTCCTCTCACTGATATTGCGGTGAAGGCATTCCGCGCTCAGATCGAGATTTCAGGGCCCGGGCAGTGGCTGTTTCCGTGTGACCGCAATCCGCTTGGCTACCAGCAGACCTTCAAGAACGTTTGGAAAACGACTCTGCGGCGAGCTGGTGTTCAGTACTTCCGGCTATACGATCTTCGTTCGACCTACGCTACCCGGCTGAGTGCCGGCGGCGTGGCGGATGAATGGGTCACGCAGCTTCTTCGTCAGGGGGACTCACAGGTGTTCAAGAAGTACTCTCAGATGAAACTCCAGATGAAGCGAGAAGCGCTGCAGAAGATGAACCGCCAAGCAAGTGAAGTTGGGAGGGGTTTTGATACAGCTCTGACGATGTAGAGGGGTTTTGATACAGTTTTGATACAGTTTTGTGGCAGAGATTACGGAATGAAGAAGGCGACGAACGTCGAAGTATTTTAGAATCAAGAGTGACAGTATGCGGGGACGTAGCTCAGATGGATAGAGCGGTCGCCTCCTAAGCGACAGGTCGGCAGTTCGAATCTGCCCGTCCCTACCACCCGATTTTGGCTGTTGGCTTTAGGTCGCTAGCGATTGGCGCTAAGGAACCGCAAATGTGCCTGTATCGCCCATCCCCGCATCGACTGCGTCGATGCGATTCCGCAAAGTGCATGCGCAGAAGTGCGCGTGCACTAAAATAGGTCATGGCCAAACTGGCGCTCATTTACGGCATGCGGCTGCTGCCCGCGGACGAGCTCGAAAAAGTGGGGGACGCGGAAGTCACTCTCAAGAGCGGAAAGAAGGCGCAAGTAACCATGCATCTGTTGGAAGGCGGCGAAGACGAGATTCGCAAGCAACTGATGCAATCGCTCGACGCGTTTTTCGAATTCTATCCCGAGATCTGAACCCGGCGCGTCTACTTGCCCACCAGGTGATCGACGTCGCGGTTGTTCTCGGTGCAAATAAACTCGAAGATCTCTTCGTTTGCCAGGTCGGCGACGCGT
Organism: Bryobacterales bacterium; assembly: GCA_963784025.1. GTDB lineage: Bacteria > Acidobacteriota > Terriglobia > Bryobacterales > Bryobacteraceae > Palsa-89. Next base: position 252,850 of record CAWAPW010000023.1, on the reverse strand, counting down.
TTCTGAGTCCACGGCTTGGCGAGAACGCCCGGGTCGTCCACCGTGATCTCGATTTCGAGATGGCCGAGATCGGGACGATGATAGCGTTCGATGATATGCAATTTATCCGAATGCGGGTGCGATTCCTGATCGAGATAGACGCGCGGGTCGAACCCGACGCGGTCCACCACCAGCGTGTCGCCGTCCCAACGCCCGATGGAATGGCCATACCAGGCTGGGTTCGGATCGGCGGGATGCGCGCGGCCGTCGAGATAAATCTGATGGAAGCCGGGGCTTTCATCGTCCGAAATATAAACCAAATAATCTTTGCCCTGGACGAACTCCCACAGCGGACCGTTACGCAGCGGGCCGGATGGCAGGCAATGCGCCTGCGGGCTATCCTTGCCGTTGCTCTCGGCGCGCTGCTTTGTGATGGCCAGCGCCGCCGGCAAAAACTCCGGTTTCCCCGGATCCACGGTGCTTGGCCGCCACCACACGCCGGATAGATCGGGCTTGCCGTCCAGGGTGCGCGGCGTGGGACCGGATGGCGGCCTGTGCCGTTTCATGTCGGCGATCTGGTGCGTGCGATCTTCACCCAGCGTGTTGAGCTGCGTGGTATCGCCCAGGCGAATGTCGAGGGACGCTACTTGCGACGCTTGTACCGCGACGCCTTTCCTGTCGAACCCCCGCAGGCCTGGAGCGGCCGCCGAGACCTCGTATGTTCCGGGCGGCAAATCGGCGAGCGTGTACTTGCCGTCGCGTGCGGTAGTGGCTTTGAAAACGGCGCCCGACTCCGCGTTCTTCGCCTGTACGGCGTTGTTATCGATAGGATCGCCGATCGAGTCGAAAAGAGTGCCGGTGATGGAACCGGCGGGAGACGCGGTCTGCGCCAGCGCCGCCACGGCGCCCCAGCAGAGAATCAGTGAGAGGCGGAGTGAATTTTTCATTTGCGTTTCCTCTTGGAACGAAGCCGCCGGTACGTGAGTGATATCTGGCTCTTCGAGTAAGTCTTATTCTCCACCAAAACGAAGTCGCGCTGCGGGAAGCCGCCGGGGAACAGCGGAAGGCCTGCGCCGAGCAAAATGGGAACCACGCCCAGGAACAGCTCGTCAACCAGGTCGGCCTGAAGGAAGCTCCGCGCCAGCTCGCCGCCGCCCATGTGAGCGATGTGCTTGCCCCGGCGGGCGCGAATTTTGCGCAGGAAGGCCGCGGGGGATTGATTGGTGAAGATGACGCCGTCGCGTTCGCCCGGAGGTTGCGCGCGCGAAAAGACGTAGGTAGGTGCGGGGACGGGAGATTTGTAGGAGCTGCCGGTCATTGCGACCACCGCGTCCAAGGTCTTGCGGCCCATTACGATGGTGTCGATTGTGGCGAAGAAGCGCGCAAAGTCAGCGGAACCGTCCTTGGTCATAACGAGGTAGTCCACCGAACCATCGGGCCTGGCGATGAGGCCGTCGAGCGTAATCCCCGCGAGGAGGATGACTTTGCGCATGGAGCGATTGTATACGGAAGCCGTGCCGCTTCGTTTGACACCCCCGTAACCGGCCTCTTATACTGAAGGTTAACTAGTCTTCTACGTTTCGGGTGCTCTGCCCGGGCCGAGGAAATCAGATGCCAAAACGCACCTTTCAGCCAAACAATCGCAAACGGGCAAAGACACATGGATTCCGGGTACGCATGTCCACGAAAAATGGCCGCGCCGTGCTTGCGCGACGCCGAGCCAAAGGCCGTCATAAACTCACCGTTAGCGACGAGAGAGCCGTTCGGTACGCCGACTAGCGTCGGCTTTCCGGCCAGCGCTCGGATTCTGAGAGCAGCCGATTTCCGCAGGGCCTACAACCAAGGAACTCGCTTCACCGGCCGGTACTTTGCGGCTTTTTGCCTGCGGGTGGAACGAAGCGCTCAAAAAGGGCGTATTAAAAGCGACGGGCCCCGGCTGGGATTCACCGTGCCACGCGCTTTTGGTAAAGCCGTGCTGCGGAATCGCGTGAAGCGCAGGCTTCGGGAAGCGCTGCGCGTGCGCTTGCCCGAGGTGGCGCCGGAATGGGATATTGTGATCAACCCGCGCCGTCCCGCGATCGCGGCGCCGGTGGAGGAGCTTCGACGCGAAGTGGATCGGTTGGTGACGCAATGCAGAAAGCAGTAATCGCTACTTTGCGTCTTTACAAACGGTTCGTGTCGCCGCTGTTGCCGTCCGCCTGCCGTTTTTCTCCCACCTGTTCGGAATATATGCTTGAGGCGGTTGAGCGCTACGGCGTCCTGCGAGGCAGCGGAATGGGCCTACGCCGTCTGCTGCGCTGCCATCCCTTCCACGTGGGCGGGTTCGATCCGGTCCGCTAGAAGTTTCATCATCATGGCCGATAACCAACCCAACAAGCCCGGAAGAAAAGAGCTCACCATGGAGCAGCGGCTCCTGCTGGCCTTTGTGTTGATGGGATTGGTGCTGTTCCTCACCCCCTACTTCTACAAAACGCCGCCGCCGCCCCCCAAAACTTCAATCCCTGCCACTACCAGCCAAAACACGCCGGCCGGTGCGAAAGCGCCCGCTGCTCAATCCACGCCGCAATCCACAACGCAGCCCACCACCCAATCCACAGCGCAGTCCGCGCCGTCCCAACCTTTGCCCGGACAGATCGAGGCATCCACCGAGCAGCAATTTGTTATCGACTCCGACATTTATCGCATTACGCTGTCCAACCGTGGCGGAACGGTTCGCAGTTGGATCCTGAAAAAATATCGCGACAAACAAGGCAAGCCGCTGGAATTGATTAACGCCGCGAGTTATTCCAAAGTGGCGCCGCCATTTTCCATCGTGCTGCGGGACGACAAGGCCGCCGACGCGTTGAACTACGGCCTGTATGTCGCCAAGCCCTTGGCCGGCGGCTTCGGCATCGAATACACCTTCTCCGATAGCCACAACTACGCGAAGAAGACCTTTCAGTTTTCAAAATCGGGTTACCTTTCGCAGATCGAAACGGAAGTCACCCTCAACGGCGTGCCCACCGATCACTTGCTCCAGTGGCGGGGAGGCTTTGGCGATGCGACGGTTCTGAATCGCACCGGTGAACAGCACGCCGTGTATTTCGATCCGCACGAAGCCAGCATGCTGGGCCTCAGCCAGGGCAAGCTTTTCACCAAAGACGCGAAATCCGTTAAAGACGGTCCGGTAATCACCACGGGCGATTATTCCTTCGCCGGTTTGGACGACCGTTTCTTCGCGGCCGTATTTCTTCCCAAAGACAACACGCAAATTAAGGTAGAGACCATCAAGGACGATGTTCCGCCCGCACCCGCCGGCAAGGAAGAAATGCGCGTGGGCGTGGAAGTTGGCGGCGATTCGGTGAATCGCTTCACGCTGTTCGTGGGCCCGAAAGATGTGGACCTGCTGCGCCGCGTGGATCCCAAGCTGACGCAACTGATCGACTGGGGCTGGTACGGCGTGATCGCCAAACCGCTGTTCCTGGGCCTGCACTGGCTGAACGACAACTTCGTTCATAACTACGGCTGGTCCATCGTTTTGATCACCATCGCCATCAATCTGGTGATGCTGCCGCTGCGGCTGAAGAGCATGAAGAGCCAGCGCAAGATGCAGTCTCTGCAGCCCAAGCTGGCCGCCATCAACGCTAAATACAAGGGTCTCAGCATGCGCGACCCGAAGAAGGCGGAGCAGAACCAGGAAGTGATGGAGTTTTACAAGAAGGAAGGCGTGAATCCAATGGGCGGCTGTCTGCCCATGGCCATCCAGATTCCGCTGATCTATGCCTTCTATAAGGTTTTGTCCGTGACCACCGAGATGCGCGGAGCGCGGTGGCTATGGATCACCGATTTGTCCGCGCCGGAAACACTGCCCATCCATGTCCTGCCGCTCATCATGATCGGCTCCCAGTTTGTCATTCAGCAGATGACGCCCAGCCCTGGCATGGATGCTTCGCAGGCTAAAATGATGAAGTTCATGCCGCTGATGTTCGGATTTCTGTTCTATAATTTTTCGAGCGGCGTGGTGTTATACTACCTAACCAGCAATTTAGTTGGAATCGCACAACAATGGGCCGTGAATCGGATGATGCCCGCGCCACCGCCACCTCCGCCTCCGGTCGTTGTGAAGAAGAAGGGCAAGTAATAGTGAGTGAGAATCGGGCGGACGAGAAGAACTATACGATTGAATCCAGCGGGTTCCGGATCAGCGGATTTCTCGACATGGTCATTGGCGATATGGGGTTGGAATTGTCCTTCGAAATTTTGGAGGGCCAGCACCTGCATCCCGATCTGGAAGATCCCGATTTATTGGTGAAATTTTCAGGGCCGGACGTCGATCTTTTGCTGGCCAACAAAGCGGAGTTGCTGCTTGCGCTGGAGTTTCTCACCATGGAAGCGCTGCGCATGCCGGGCGAGCACCACTCGCTGCTGTGTTTCGATTCCAACGACTATCGCACGTTGCGCATTGAGGAGTTGAGGCTAAGCGCCATGACCGCCGCGGAAAGCGTGAAGAAGACGCGCCGGCCCTTCCACTTTAATCCGATGAGCAGCCGCGAGCGTCGCATTATTCACCTGAGCCTGCGGAACGAGACCGATATTCGTAGCGAGAGCACCGGAAGCGGGCCGTTTCGCCAGGTGGTGGTTCTTCCGGTGGACATGCCGCTGCCCGAGCCCATTCGTCCACCGCGGCCGGGACCGCCCCCGCGCGGCGGCCCACGCGACCGGGATGATCGGGGCAGACGATCTGGGCCTCCCCGCCGTGGCGGCGGCTTCCGCCGGCCGTAAAAGGGACCGCTCCCTTTGGTCGCGGTTCACAACAACGTGTCGTAGCTCCCGAGGATTCGTTTGCCGAACCGACTAGTAGCCGAGCCGCGACCAGAGGGAGTCGGCAGCCTCGAACAAAGTGCAACTTCAGGACACTATCGTCGCTATTTCCACTCCGCCCGGACGCTCGGCTTTGGGCGTGGTGCGCCTTTCGGGTTCCGATGCGCGCCGCATCGCCCAGAGCATCTTGCGATTTCGTGCAGCGCAGGAATGGCAACCCCGGGCGCTCGCGCTGGCCGAATTGATTGACGATTCCGGGGCCGTGATCGATCAAGTGGTGCTGGCCTATTTTGCGGCGCCGCGAAGCTACACCGCCGAAGACCTGGTTGAGATTTCGTGCCACGGATCGCCCGTTATATTACGATTTTGCCTGGAGCGCGCTTGCGCCGCCGGCGCCCGCCTGGCAGAGCCGGGGGAGTTCACGCTGCGGGCTTACCTGAACGGAAGGATCGATCTTCCACAAGCCGAAGCGGTCCGCGATCTGATTGAAGCCACCACGCTGTACCAGGCGCGCGTGGCTGCGCAACAGGTGGAGGGCTCGGTTTCCAAACGCATCCGCCCGGCTAAAGAACAATTGGTGGAACTGATCGCGCTGCTTGAAGCCGGCATCGATTTCGCGGAAGACGACATCAGCGTGGCGCCGGTGCAGGAAATTCTGCGTCGCTTAAATCCGATCGAAGAGGCCGTCGCGGCGCTGGCCGCCACGTTCGACTACGGCAAGCTGGTCCATTCGGGAATCACGCTCGCCATCGTCGGGCGGCCCAACGTGGGGAAGAGCAGCCTGTTCAACCGGCTGCTGGAGCAGGATCGCGCGATTGTTACCGATATTCCCGGCACCACGCGCGATCTGGTGTCGGAAGTGGCGGCGATCCAGGGGATTCCGGTTAAGTTCGTGGACACGGCCGGCATTCGCTCCGGTCAGGACCTGGTGGAGACACTAGGCATCGAGCGCAGTTATCAAGCCATGGCCGACGCCGACCTAACGTTGGTAATTCTGGATCTGGCCGCGCCCATTCATCCCGACGATCTCGCGCTCATCGAACGTGCAAAGCTGGAAGGCCGCTGGATTCTGGTGGGAAACAAGGCGGATTTACCGCGCGTGGCCTCGCCGACGGAGCATTTCGTCGCCGTGTCCGCTTTGACCGGGGAGGGTATTGAGCGTCTGCGCGAAGCAATCGCGCCAATGGCCTCGCGCGAGCAGGACTCCGGCTTCATCACCAGCATCCGGCACGAGCAACTGCTGCGCGAAAGCAGGGAGGCGCTGGCGCAGGCTGCCAAAGCGGCCGAGTTCGGAATCCCGCACGAAATGCTGCTCCTGGATCTCTACGCGGCGCTGCGGCCGCTGGATGCCATTACCGGCGCCACCACCGCCGATGATATCCTGAACCGAATCTTTTCGACGTTTTGCATTGGCAAATAGGCGCTGAGACGTGATTACAATGGGACTAGCTTTGGTTCGCCCGCTTGCACTTACGGTACTGCTCACGGCTGTCGCTCTGGCGCAGCAGCAACCGCAAGAAGGCCAACTGGACGGCAGCAAAACGTTGTTTACCGTACTAGCCGCGATCAATGCCGCCGGGTACGACGCGAATCTCGATTCGAACGCCAACTCGCCGGTGCGCAAGCAGGTGCGCGACGCCATCGCCGCGAAACATCTCGGCTCGGTAGAGGCGCTGAAGAAATTTTTCGCCGAGCACCGCCAGGAAGACCCGGAAGCCGAGCTGAGCCAGTACATCTCCTTTGCGCTCTCACTGCAAGGTCCGCCCGATTTCCAATTCTGGATGGCGTCGCAGGAGATTCCGCCAGACGTCCGCAAGCTGGATGGGCTGAACGAATTGATCGCCGATTTCTACCAGGAAGCCGGTATCGACGATCTTTGGAACCAGTCGCGGCCGGCATTGGATCGCGCCATCGCCGCATATCATGGCGGGGTCACGCAAGCGCTGCTGGAAGCCAATGCGTACCTGCGCAACCCCACCAGCGGTTCACGGGGCGCCCGCTTTCAGATCTATGTGGATTTACTCGGAGCGCCGAACCAGATTCAGACGCGCAGCTACAAAAGCAACTATTATGTTGTGGTGACGCCGTCGCCGGAGCCGCAAGTGGATCAGGTGCGGCACGCCTATCTGCACTTCCTGTTGGATCCACTGTCGCTGCGCTATTTCGAACAATGGGGCCGCGATAAAGCTCTGGCCGACTTCGCGCAGGCCGCGCCCGCCCTGGACGACGCCTATAAGAACGACTTCATGCTGCTGGCCACCGAATGCGTAATCAAATCGGTGGAAAGCCGCCTGGCGCGCGGCCCGCGGAAACAAGAGTTAGTCAATGAGGCGCTGACCCAGGGTTTCGTGCTAACGCCGGCGCTGGCCGACGGCCTGGCGGTTTATGAGAAACAGCCCGAATCGCTCCGCAATTACTTTCCGGATCTGCTGGGTCTGATCGACCTGGAGCATGAGGACCGGCGTCTGCAAAAAGTTACGTTCGCCAAAGAAGCAACCGTTCACAAGGCCAAGTATGCTGCGCCTCCGCCCGCGCCGGTATTAAGCGCATCCGCCCAGAGCCTGGCCGCGGCCGAGGATCTTTACACCAGCCGTAATCTGACAGGAGCGCGGGCGGGTTATGAGAAGGTGCTGGAACAGCCGGCCGAGAATTCGGTGCACGCCAGGGCTTATTATGGATTGGCGCGGATTGCCGCGCTCGATCACGATCCGGAGCTGGCCGAGAAGCTGTTCCAAAAGACGTTGGAGATGTCCCCGGACGACGAAACCAAGTCGTGGGCCTTTTTGTATCTGGGCCGGTTGTCCGATGCGGCCGGCGAGCGCGAGCAAGCCGAGAAGCACTATCGCGAGGCGCTGGCGGTGCATGGAGCGCCGGAGCAGGTGAAAACCGCCGCCGAGAAAGGACTCGCGCGGGCCTTTCAACGTTAGTAACGGAAATTTAGAATCCCAGAAATTTCAGACTTAGGAGCAATGATGAAAAGAGCATTCCGAAATATCGCGGCGCTGACTTGGGTTGCCCTGGCGCTTGGCCTGTCTCCGCTATGGGCGCAGAAGCCTAAATCGAAAAAAGAACAGCAAGCCCTTCTGGCCGTCCAGTTAGCCAAGACGCCGGATGAGCGAATCATGGCCATCGAGGAAGTTTTGACGAACTTTGCCGACACGGAGTTCAAGACGGCCCTGCTTACCATGGCGGTCCAGACCGAACAGCAAAAGAACGACTATGCGCAGGTGATGTTTTATGCGGACCGGTTGTTGAAGGCCGACCCGATGAACGCTTTCGCCTTAGTGACCATGGCGTCGGAAACGGCCCGGCACACGCGCGAAAACGATCTGGATAAGGACGATCAGCTCGCCAAGGTGGACAAATGGGCTAAGGACGGCATCGAAGCCGCGAAGACCATGGGGAAGGTGGCTGCCACGGAGTCCGACGACGACCTGGACCACGATAGAAAAGATATGCAAGCGCAGGGATACGTGGCCTTGGGCATGGCGGCTATGCTCCGCAAGAATTTCGACGGCGCCGCGACGGACTATAAAGAGTCCTTGCAAACCGGTGCGACGCCGAATCCGGCTACCATGGTCCGATTGGCGCAGGCTTACATGAGCACCGGTAAGTTGGAGGACGCTAACTTCACTCTGGACAAAGCCATCAACACCCCGAACGTGTCGCCGCAGATCAAGTCGATCGCGGATACCCTGAAGGCCGAGATTGCGAAGCATATCAAGCCCGCGACTCCCGGCGCACCCGCCAGCGCTGCCGCGGGCGCTAGTGCTGCTCCAGGCGCCAGCCCCGCGCCGCCAGCCGGGAACAAGCCCTAGCCGTGCCGCGGAAATATTGAACGCGGGCCAGGCTGTGGAGTTGCAGTCGGTAGCACTGGAAGAGGCGCTCGGCTATCATTTCGCGAGCCGGGAGTTATTTGCTCGTGCGTTCACGCATCGCTCCAGCGTTTACGAGAAGACTCCGAGCGCCGCGGCGGCCGACAACGAGCGGCTGGAGTTTCTGGGAGACGCCATCCTCGGATTTGTGGTGAGCGACGCTTTAGTGGCTGCGTATCCGGACTACCCGGAAGGCCGGCTGTCTAAACTGAAAGCTCACCTGGTGAGCGCGTCGCACCTGCACGAAGTGGCCGCGCGGTTGCGATTGGGCGATTATCTGCTGCTGGGGCGGGGCGAGGAAATGAGCGGCGGCCGCGCCAAGAAGGCGCTGTTGGCCAACGCGGTGGAGGCGCTGATCGCGGCCCTCTATTTGGACGGTGGGATGCAGCCGGCGCGGAGCTTTATTCTGCAACACGTGATCGGCGAAGGGGAACCATCCGGCGAAGTGGCGCTGGCCACCGATTACAAAAGCGCGCTGCAGGAACTGGCGCAATCCAGGAAGCTGCCGCAGCCCCGCTACGCCATCGTGGAGGAGCGCGGCCCGGAACATGCGAAGACTTTTCTGGTGGAAGTGCGCGTGGGGCGCGAATGGGTGAGCCGGGCCGAAGGTTTGTCGAAGAAGAGCGCCGGGCAGAAAGCCGCGCAAGAGATACTTCGTCAACTGGCGGAACTAGCGGAGTAAGCTTCTGAGCCGCCATGCGTGAGCATGCGGATCTGTTCGGCTCACTGGTGAATCCGCATGCTTACGCATGACGGTCAGATGCCTACGGCTTCCCAGCCGCTTGTTTAATTGCCGGTCTGTCCGGTTCGCCTTTGGCCGCTGCTTCATTCAGGATGATAATATCCACACGCCGGTTTCTGCGGCGGCCTTCCTCGGTATCGTTGCTGTCGATGGGGGCGGTATCGGCGTAGCCGGCGATGGAAAGCCGTTCCCGCGCGACGCCGTACTTGGTGAACACTTCCATCAGCGCGATGCTGCGGGCCGCTGAAAGCTCCCAATTGCTACGAAATTTTGAGTTGTGGATGGGAACGGAATCCGTGTGGCCTTCGGCGCGCGCCGGATTCCGAACCTTGTTCATGGCGGCGGAGATCTTCTGGATGGTGGGATAAAAGTCGGGCGCTATCTCATCCTCGCCGGAGGGAAACAGCGCGGCCTGCGTGAAGCTGATGGTGAGACCGCGCGAGGTCATGCGCAGCGTCAGGCGTCCGCTCTGGATCTCCTGCTTCAGCGCCTGGGACAGGATGGGCAGTAATTCGGCCAGCGTTAATCCGGAGCGATCGGCTATGCCTGGTTTGGCCCCGCCTGCGTCTGGCTGCTGCCCTATAGTTTTCAGATTTATCTTCTCGCCCAGCATCATCGAAAGGGTGTCCTTAAAAGACTCTCCCTGCAGGGCTCTCTTTATCGATTCGGATACCGCTTGGGCTTTGGCGTTATCGGTTTGGGCGGAGGCGAACATTACGACGAAAAACGCGAACAGGAGTGTGATGAAATCCGCGTAGGAGACCAACCATCTTTCGTGATTGGGACTGGATTGCTGTTTCTTTCGCGCCATATTTCCTTGCTCTTTTAGCGGGCGGCCAGCGGCTCCGCGGCGCGTCTGCGAGCCTGGTCCCGGGCGGCGTCCTGCTCCGCCCTCTTGGACTCGTGCAGGTAGGCTTCCAGCTTGCCGCGGATCAATTTCGGGTTCATGCCCTCTACGATGGCCACCACTCCTTCCAGCTTCAGTTCTCTGAGGGCAGTCTCGCTTTCAATACGGGCTTTTATTTTCGTAGCGGCGGGCAACAAAACGATGTTCGCCAGGCCCACGCCATACACGGTTGCTACGAAAGCCACGGCAATTCCGTGGCCCACTTCCGCGATATTGGCCAGGTTCTTCATCACCTGGATGAGACCCAATACCGCGCCGATGATGCCAATGGTGGGCGAGTATCCGCCTGCGGCGTCGAACACCTTCGCCTCGGCCATCGCCTGATTTTCAGATAACTCGATCTCGAGCTGCATCATGCCGCGGATTTCCTGCAGATCGGTGCCGTCCACGGCGAGATTCAGGGCCTTGCGAAGAAAATAATCCTGAATATTCATGGCGTCGTTCTCTAGCGCGACCAAGCCGTTGCGCCGCGCCGAAGCGGCATAGCCGATCAGTTCGTCGATCACCGCTTCGGGAGTCTCGCTCTTGTCCAGGATCACGTGGACCAAGCGCCGCGCGGCGCCCCAAAGTATGTTCATCGGCGTGCTGACCATTACCGCGCCACAGGTGCCGCCCAGAACGATAATGGCGGCGGTGAGCTGCGTGACGTCCTTCAGCTTGCCGCCTTCCAGCACCAGGCCACCCACGATGCCGCCGAAAGCCAGAATCAGTCCGCCCAGCGTGGCGATATCGGGGCGTACGCTGGTTTTGCGTACAACGGGGCGTGCCTTGGGGGCTGCGGTAGGTAGGTTGGCTTGAGCCGCCATGGATCAGACTCGGCTTTCCAGATCGGGCCGGGTTGGGCGTCTAGTTGTCATGCGCAGCCACCAGATCTGGACGGTTGGCTATGGTGCGGCGAAAGTCGATCACTCTTTGGACCACTTCATCGGCGGATTCCAGAACCACGAATTTCTGGCCGGTGGTTAACGCGATCACCGTATCGGGCGTCGCTTCCACGTGCTCGATAAGGTCCGAGTTCACAACCAATGGAACTCGATTGATACGCGTCAGCCGGATCATACATCCTTGTCAGAAAACGCCGCGCGAAGAGGGCCGCGATACGTCTTACGCTGTTCGATTTCAATTTGCTTATCGGCCAGCCGGCAGCTTGTATGAGCGGCGCGGCGCCCCAGGGCGGCTAACGGAGAAGATCCAGGATTTCGTTGAGTTCCTTGCGGATGGCGTCCAGCGCCGGATTGGGATCGCCGAACAGCGCGGGTTGCGGACGCGACGAAACCCCAGCGGCTGCGGCGGCCGCTTTCGCCCCGCCTTCCCGCGCGCGCGCTTCCAGATACTTGCGAGCGCCTTCGATGGTGTAGCGATTGTCGTACAGCAGGCGCTTGATTTCCAGCACCAGCTCCACGTCCTTGCGCCGGTACAGACGGTGTCCTTTGCCGGATTTCTTTGGTCCGAGCGAAGAGAATTCGGTCTCCCAAAAGCGCAAGACATACGGCTTGATTCCAGCCAGGCGACTGACCTCGCCAATGCGGAAATATAGTTTGTCGGGAATTTCGGGACGAACTTCGCCGGCGGCCGGCTCTGGCATGCTTTCGACATTCTAGCAAACCTCGGTTTGAATGATTGAGCAATTCTGGAGGTTTTTTTACACTAGAGACTACGAAACATACTCCAAGAAGTACACCAGCCAGGGCGAAGGCCGCCACGAACAGCGTAGTGGCGGGGGTTCATCCGGTTCGCGAGGCATTGCTCGCCGGTCGCGCGTTCGACCGCGTGTTGATCGCAAAGGGCGCGGGCGGTCCAAAGTTACAGGAGATCATCGATCTGGCGCGGGAACGCTCGGTCACGCTGCGCTTTGAGCCGCGCGAAGCATTGGACCGGGCCTCCAACGGCGCAACGCACCAGGGCGTGGTGGCGTTCGGCGCAGCGCACCGCTATGCGGAGCTGGATGACGTGCTCCCCAATGCGCGGTTGCTGATTGTCCTGGATGGCGTGGAGGATCCGCACAACCTGGGCGCCATTATTCGCACCGCGCACGCGGCGGGAGCAAGCGCGGTGATTGTGCCGGACCGTCGAGCCGCGGGGCTTACCGAAACCGTCGCCAAGGCGGCCGCGGGCGCGCTGGAACACGTGGCCGTGGTCCGCGTGGGGAACGTCAACCAGACGCTCGAAGATTTAAAGAAGCGCGGCTTCTGGATCTACGGATTAGACGAACGCGGCGGCCAGCTTTATACCGAGATCGAATACTCCGACCCCACCGTCTTCGTTTTGGGCGGCGAGGGGCACGGCCTGCATGAACTGGTGAAGAAACATTGCGACCTGCTGGCTCGCATTCCGATGGCGGGCGCCATTGGCTCGTTAAACGTGTCGGTGGCGACGGGCGTCGTGCTGTTCGAGTGGAGGCGGCAGCATGCGAAATGACCCCTGTTACAATAGGTTTTATAAGTTCCTGCCTGGCAGCCCGTAGCGGAAATCTCGAAGAACCGCTTACTGACGTGCGCGGCTCGGTAGATTACGCGCGTTACGGAGCCGCGCGCGTGAGCAAGCGGTTTTAGCACGGCTGTCCGGCTTTCATAGCATAAGAATGTCAACAAGTTCCAATCAGTGTCCGCTCGGGTTTGGTGTGCAGTTTGAAGATCTGTATCGGCGCGAAGGACTTGTGCGTCTGGACGCCGCCTTTCTTGACCAGCTTCTAGCATCTGACATCGGGCTGCATGTCCAGCTTCTGGATGCCCGCGTCAACCCCGGAGCCAGGACGGCGAAGGAGCAGTCCGAGCTGGTGATCGCGCTCGCGCCGCATGTCGAGGATTTCCTGGGCGAACTGTTTGGAATCGTCAAGGAAGTAGCGGCGTTGCAGTTGCGGCATAACCAGTTTGCTCCGTTCTTTGCGTTCAAGCGTAAATTCATCCAGAAGCGGGCCATCAGCGGCGTCACGAAGGAGCAGGCGGAAGCGATCGATGGCCCGGGCTTGGCTCGCGAGCTGGAAGCTATTTTCGCCGAACCGCTCACCGAGCGAAGCTTTTTCGAACACGTCTCGGTTTGGGTGGAAAGGGAAGGCGAGCATCTGGCGCCCACCCAAGTTGCCGCGCGTTACGCCGCGTGGGCGGCTTTGTCCGAAGCCGGCCGAAAGAAACATCACGCCGACGTTCTGTTCAAGGTGGCGCACAAGCTGGATCCGCTGCATCTGGTCCCGGTAGAGACTTTGGAGGAGAACGGGATCGCGAAGCTTCGCCTGCCGGAAGAAGACTGGCGGGGCCGCGAAGGGTTTCGGCTCACCGATGCGGGGATGGGTCTGGAAGGCGCGCTGGATCAGGCCAACTACTGCATCAAGTGCCACAATCAGGGCAAAGATAGCTGCTCCACTGGTCTGAAAGAGAAAACGGGCGAGTTCAAGAAGACCGTGTTCGGGGTCACTTTGGCGGGTTGCCCGCTGGATGAAAAGATCTCCGAGATGAACATGGTGAAGCAGCAAGGCTACACCCTGGGCGCGCTCGCCATCGTCACCATCGATAACCCGATGGCGGCCGGAACCGGACATCGCATCTGCAACGACTGCATGAAGGCCTGCATTTTCCAGAAGCAGGACCCGGTGGACATTCCGCAGGTGGAAACGCGTTCGCTCAAAGATGTTCTGGAGCTGCCGTGGGGCTTCGAAATCTATAGCCTGCTCACGCGCTGGAATCCGTTGAACTTCGCGCGCCCGCTGCCGCTGGCTCCCAGCGGGTACAAAGTGCTGGTGGTGGGGTTGGGGCCCGCGGGATTCACGCTGTCGCATTATCTGATGAACGATGGCCATACAGTAGTCGGGATCGATGGTCTGAAGATCGAGCCGCTGCCCCAAGAGATCTCGGGTGTGGATGCGCTGGGCGCTCGCTCGCCGTTCCGGCCCATCCGGGATATTCGCGAAGTGTACGAATCTCTGGATGATCGCGTGATGGCCGGCTTTGGCGGCGTGGCTGAGTACGGGATCACGGTCCGGTGGGACAAAAACTTCCTGAAGATCATCCGGCTGCTGCTGGAACGCAGGCGGGAATTCGCGATGTTCGGCGGCGTGCGGTTCGGCGGCGCCTTGACCATCGACAGCGCGTTTGAGATGGGCTTCGATCACGTGGCGCTGTGCGCCGGTGCGGGCCGGCCCACTGTAATTCCCATGAAGAACGGCCTGGCGCGCGGCGTCCGGCAAGCGTCCGATTTTCTGATGGCGCTGCAGCTCACTGGCGCTGCCAAAACGGATTCGGTGGCGAATCTGCAGATCCGGATGCCCATCGTGGTGATTGGCGGCGGGCTCACGGCTGTGGACACGGCCACGGAATCGCTCGCCTATTACGTGGTGCAGGTGGAGAAATTCCTGAAGCGCTACGAAACCCTGGTGGCGGAAAAGGGCGAAGGCGAATGTGTGGCCGGATGGAGCGTTGAGGAAAAGCAAACGGCCGATGAGTTTCTCTCGCATGCGCGCGCCATTCGCGCCGAGCGAGCGGCCGCGGCGCAAGGAACACCGCAAGCCGAATCTGATTGGCCTGCTGAATTCGTGGGGCGGCGTGACGATTGCGTATCGACGCCGCATGATCGATTCGCCCAGCTACACGCTGAATCACGAAGAAGTGTGGAAGGCGCTGGAAGAAGGCATCCGTTTCGCCGAGTGCCTGACGCCGGAATCGGTGGAAGTGGATAGCTTCGGTCACGCCGCTGCGCTGCATGTGTTGAGGCGCCAGTTCGACGCCGCAACCGGCAAAATGAGCGCGAGTGGCGAGCCGGTGCGCCTGCCCGCGAAGTCGATTTTGGTGGCGGCAGGAACGCAGCCCAATACCGTGCTGGGGCGCGAAGATCCCAGCAATGTTTTCCTGGACGGCAAGTGGTTCCAGGCTGTGGATGAGGACGGACAGCCGGTGAAGCCGGAGCGCGTGGCCAAGCCGAAAGCCTCGCGCGTGCTGACGTCGGTTCGCCCGGACGGCCGCGGCGTCAGCTTCTTCGGCGATCTGCATCCTTCGTACGCAGGCAATGTGGTGAAGGCCATGGCCAGCGCGAAGCAGGGCTATCCGGTGGTGACGCGGCTGCTCGCGCGGCGATCGACGGAAGCTCCGGAGCCCGCTGCGCTGGTTGCGCGCTTGAACTCCGAGCTGCGCGCGGTGGTGAAGGACGTGATCCGGCTGACGCCGAACATTGTGGAAGTGGTGGTGGAAGCGCCTATGGCCGCGCGCGCGTTCGAGCCGGGCATGTTCTATCGCCTCCAAAATTATGAGACGCTGGCGCCGCGCGTGAACGGAACGGCTCTCGCTATGGAGGGCCTGGCGCTGACCGGCGCATCGGTGGATCGCGAGAAGGGATTGCTCTCGACCATCGTTCTCGAAGTGGGCGGGTCGTCGGATCTGTGCGCGTTGCTCAAACCGGGCGAACCGGTAATCCTGATGGGGCCCACGGGCACGCCCACCGAAACGCCCTCGCGCGAAACCGTGCTGCTGGTGGGCGGCGGGCTGGGCAATGCCGTGCTGTTCTCCATCGGGCAGCAATTGCGCGCCAGCGGATCGCGCACCATTTACTTCGCCGGCTATAAGAAAATGATCGATCGCTACAAGGTGGAAGAGATCGAGAAGGCCGCCGACGTGGTGGTGTGGTGCTGCGACGAAGCGCCCGGATTCACGCCCGATCGGGTGCAGGACAAAGCGTTCGTGGGAAACATCGTGGAGGCGATGGCGGCTTACGCGCGGGGCGATCTGGCGGAGCCCAACGTTCCCATCGATGCCGACCTGAGATTCCGTTGAGCAGCGTGGACCGTCTGGTGGTGATCGGTTCGGACGCGATGATGCACGCGGTGCAGCGCGCGCGCTACGCTGTGCTGGCGCCCTATCTCAAACACGGCCACAAGGCCATCGCGAGCATCAACTCTCCCATGCAGTGCATGATGAAGGAAATTTGCGCGCAGTGCCTGCAGCAGCACAAGGACCCCATCACGGGCGAAGAGACCGTGGTTTTCTCCTGCTTCAATCAGGACCAGCAGATGGATCACGTCGATTTCGCCAGCCTGCGCACGCGGCTCTCGCAAAATGGCGTGCAGGAGAAGCTGACCAAGCAGTGGATCGACCGTTGCCTGCGCCAGATCGGCGCGCGGGAAGAGCTGGTGACGCATTAACTTGTCATCCGCTGTTAACATCTAGCTAATGCTGAACGCGCGTGGCTGGCTGTTCGTGGCTCTCGGCGCATTCACCGTCTTCCTGGTCTGGGTTTGGCTTCGAAGCAAAAATCGCGCGCCCGGCATACCTTCGCTTTTTGAGCTTTTTGTCGGCCTGGCGACGAATTTCTTCGACACGCTCGGCATCGGATCCTTCGCGCCCACCACCAGCATCTTCAAATTCCTGCACATGGTGCCGGATGAAAAAATCCCGGGAACATTGAACGTCGGCCACGCGCTGCCCACGCTACTGGAAGCCTTTCTGTTCATCGCCATCGTAAACGTGGACACCCTGACGTTGGTCCTGCTGATGGCCGCATCGGTGGCGGGGGCTTGGTTCGGCGCAGGTCTGGTAGCTAGCTGGCCGCGCCGGCGGGTGCAAATAGGGATGGGCATCGCGCTGCTCGCCGCCGCCGGCTTTTTCCTGATGACCAACCTGAACCTGCTGCCGGCGGGTGGAAATGCGCTGATCCTGCAGCACTGGCGTCTGTGGGCCGGCGTCGCCGGAAGCGCGTTTCTGGGCGCGTTAATGACGCTCGGCATCGGCCTCTACGCGCCGTGCATGATCCTGGTGAGCCTGCTCGGAATGGATCCCAAAGCAGCGTTTCCCATCATGATGGGGTCGTGCGCCTTTCTTATGCCGGTGGCGAGCGCGCGGTTCATCGAAGCGGGCAGCTTTAGTCCGAGAGTGGCTCTGGGCCTGGCATTCGGGGGTATTCCCGGCGTTTTGATCGCCGCCTTGATCTTCAAGAATCTTCCGGTTACGGCTGTGCGATGGCTGGTTGTGCTGGTTGTGATCTACGCGGCGTTCAGCATGTTGCGCTCGGCCTTGCAGGGCGCCGTGTCGAATCCCTCCGCCGCTACCGCCAAAGCCAAGCTATACTGAATACAGACAGTCCTTGGGCCCCTATTTATGACCAGGCGTATCAAGTTTTTTGTTGCATCCACCTCCACTTGCCTCGTTTTCGTGCTTTTGTTCGGCGCCATGCGCGGCAAGAGCGCTTCCCCCGAAGATACTTACCGGCATCTTGCCGTTTATACCGAAGTGCTCTCGCGAATCAAGAGCGATTACGTGGAAGAGCCCGACATGAAGAGCGTCACGCTGGGCGCGCTGAATGGGCTGCTCGAATCCATCGACCCCTACGCCAGCTATTTGAATGCCGACCAGTATAAGCAATGGCTGAAGAGTAAGGATCAGCATAAGGCCGATGTCGGCCTGGTCCTGTCGAAGAAATTTGGCTACGTCGGAATTGTCGATTCCATTCCAGGGTCGCCCGCGGCGAAGGCCGGGCTGACCACCACGGACGTTCTGGAAACCATCAACGGCGTCGCCACGCGCGATATGCCGCTGGCGTTTGCGCAGCTACTGCTCGAGGGTGACCCGGGCAGCACCGTCGAACTGGGCGTGCTGCGTTTCCGCAAGCCGGAGCCGCAGAAGCTGACGCTGACGCGGGCCATGGTGGAGTACCCGGCGGTAACCGCGAAGATGCTGCCCGATCAGGTGGGCCTGATCCAGGCCGCGAGCCTGGAGGGCAACCGCGTGAAGGACATCGCCGCGAAAGTGGACGATCTTCAGAAGCAGGGCGCCAAGCAGTTGATTCTTGACCTGCGCCACTGCGCCACCGGTGGTCCCGAGGCGGGTGAGCAACTGGCGAATGTGTTCCTGGACAAGGGCCTCATCACATACAGCGAGGGCCAGAAAGTGGAACGCCACGATGTCATGGCGGACGCAGCCAACGATCGCACCCATCTTCCTTTGGCTGTGATCGTGGATCGCGGCACAGCCGATGGAGCTGAGATCGCCGCGGCGGCGTTGCTGGATGACAAACGCGCGGAAGTGATTGGCGAGCGCACCTATGGCGACGCCTCCATCCGCAAAGCGATCACCATGGATGACGGATCAGCCGTGATTCTCTCGGTGGCGAAGTATTATTCGCCATCCGGCAAGGCCATTCAGGACGCTATGGTCACGCCTTCGGTCCCCGTTCAGGAAACCGAGCCTGTGGTGGTTGACGACGACGGCACTCCACAAACAGTGGAGCCTCCGGCGCAGCCATCCGGCGAAGACCTGCTGCTCAAGAAGGCGATTGAAGTGGTGACCAAAGGCAACAACGAAGTGGTTTCCAATAGCCAGCAGCAGAGCGATTCCAACCCGCAAGGGCCGCCGTTGCCGCCACTAACTCCACTCAATGTGCCGAAGTCGGTACAAAAGTAGCATTGGTCTGTGCCCATCTATGAATACAAATGCGAGGGCTGCGGCGAAACCTTCGAAGTGATCCAGAAGTTTGCCGATGAGCCGGTGGCGGTTCACGATAAATGCGGCGGACACGTGCATCGGCTGATGTCCGCGCCGTCTTTCCAATTCAAAGGATCGGGTTGGTACGTCACGGACTACGCCAAGGGCAGCGGCAGCAGCCCGGCCCATACTGAATCAGGCAAGTCCGAATCCGGCAAAAGCGACAAGTCCGAGTCCAGCAAATCCGACTCGTCGAGCAAGAGCTCTGGCGATCCCGCCACAAAGACCGAAAGCAAGAGCGAGTCCAAGCCGGCGCCAAGCAGCAACAGTTCCAAGAACGACTGAGCCGCCATGCGTCAGCATGCGGATTCCCCGGTGCACCGAACAAAACCACATGCTCACGCATGGCGGCTCGGATACGGCCTCACGATGATACGGGAGCTACGATAACACCGGAGCTAGCCGAGTTTCCGCGGCAGCCGCTCTACGTCGGCTCAACAGTTGCGCGATGGCGCGGGATTCGTCCGCCAGCTCGCGGAATTGCTCCGGAAAGAGCGACTGGTAGCCATCCGACAACGCGCGGTCGGGATTCGGATGCACTTCCACCATCAGCCCGGAAGCGCCCGCCGCCACCGCCGCCAAAGCCATGGGATGAACCTTATCGCGCTTGCCGGTGCCATGGCTGGGATCCACGATGATGGGCAAGTGGCTCAGGCGCTGGACGGCCGGAACCACGCTCAGGTCCAGCGTATTGCGGGTGTGATCGGCAAAAGTCCGGACGCCGCGCTCGCACAGGATCACCTGATAGTTGCCTTCCGAGAGAATGTACTCGGCGGCCATCAGAAATTCTTCGAGCGTGGACGACATGCCGCGCTTCAGCAGCACCGGCTTGCGCGCCCGGCCGGCGCGGCGCAGCAGCGAAAAGTTCTGCATATTGCGCGCTCCGATCTGCAGGCAATCGGCATACCCTTCCACCAGATCGAACGTCTCCACGTCGATGGCTTCGGTGACGATGCCGAGCCCGGTTTCTTCGCGCGCGTCCGCTAAGTATCGCAGCCCCTCTTCGCCCAGGCCTTGAAACGCGTAGGGTGAGGTACGCGGTTTGTACGCGCCGCCGCGCAACAGCTGTGCACCGGCCGCTTTCACCGCCCGGGCTGCCTCCAGAATCTGTTCCCGGCTCTCCACCGAACAGGGGCCCGCGCATAGCGCCAGTTCGGCGCCGCCCACCAGCACGCCGGCGACGTCGACAACAGTATTGTCGGGCTTCACCTCGCGGCTCACCAGCTTGTAGGGTTTGGAAACCGGGATGGCCTCGGCCACGCCCGGCAGGCTTTCGAATTCCTCGGCCGGCACCGGACCATGGTTGCCGGTTATGCCGACAGCGGTTCGCTCGGCGCCGGGCATAACGTGGGCACGAAAGCCGAGGCTCTGAATTCTGGCGCAAACCTGAGCAATATCCTGCTCAGTGGCGTGCGCGCGCATTACGATCAGCATTAAGTTTAGGCTAGCAGACCGCGGAATTTGGGGTTGTCGTAACCGGGGAAGACGGATCTCAAATTGGCATTGCCCAGGTGCCTGGAGACCAGTTCGCTCAGCACGTCGCGGAAATCGGTGGTGAGCGCCAGATCGCGGCCGTCATAGAGCTGCTCTTCCTGCAGGCCCGGCCAGTCGCCATAGACTTTGCCGCCGCGCACATCGCCGCCCATGACGAACATCACGTTCGCATGGCCATGGTCGGTTCCACGATCGCCATTCTCTTTCACCGTGCGGCCGAACTCGGACATGGTGACCAGCGTGACGTCTTCCATGCGATCGCCCAGGTCCTGATAGAAGGCCGCGAGGGCCTGGCCGAATTGCGTCAGATTGTTGGCAAGCTGGCCGTTGGTGGGCTGTCCGCCGGTTTCGTTCACATGCGTGTCCCAGCCGCCGATGTCGGCGAACGCCACTTCCACGCCCACGTTGGCCTTGATCAACTGCGCGATCTGCTGCAAGCTTTTGCCGAAGCCGCCATTGCCATAGTTCGCGCCGTTGGCCGGAACGTAGGGCTGCTTCTGGATGGACTGCATCATCTTCACCGCGTTGAACGTCTCCTTACCGGTGCCATGCAGCATGGTGTCCAGCGAGTTTTCATACATGCTCTCGAACGTGGCCGCTCCATCGGTGTCGTGCACCTGAAAATCCTTCAGGCTGCGCACCGCGACGGCGTCGTTGTGCCCGCGCAAGCTGCGTGCCAGCGTATCGCCCAGGCTGACGGCGCGCAGCGGAGACGGCAGGCCGGCCTCTTTGGGTAACGCCCGGTTCAGCCAGCCGTCGGTGGCGCCATGGAAGCCGGGCGTACCGGACTCCATGTAATCCTGCGCGTCGAAATGCGAGCGCGTGGGATCGGGCGAGCCCACGGCGTCGACAATCGCCAGATGCCGCGCGTCGAACATCGGTTTGAGCGGCGCGAGCGCGGGGTGCAGTCCGAAGAATCCATTCAGATCGACGGCCGAGTTCGGCGTGCCGTCCGGTTTGGGGATTGCGATGGAGGGCCGCAATTCGTAATAGCGCGGCTCTCCGAAGGGAACCACCATGTTCAAGCCATCCACCGCGCCACGCTGGAAGATGGCGACCAGGATTTTCTTGCGACCCTCAGTAGTGTCGGCCGCGTAGAGCGATCGCGAGAGCCAGGCCGGCATGGAGCCGACGCCGAACATCGCGAGCGCGGAGCCTTTCAGGAATAAGCGTCTGGAATGGCATGACGGGATTACCTCTTTTGGAAATCCGGCGACCCGATTACCAGAGCGGCAACCAGCGCCGGGTTTTTCTGCTTGTTATCTTCCAAAGCTTTGTCGATGGCCGCGCGAGTTTGCGGCGACATGGCGCGGAACATCAGGGCCTTGGCTACTTCACTCGGATCGTCACCGAAGCGCGACACATCCACTTTCACGCTCTCCACGTGGTTTTGCGCCAGTTGCAGCGCGAAGTTCATGCGTCCGAGCAGACGAGGCGGAGTTCACCCATTCCGAATTCAGGTTTGAATAGCCGGTGGGCTCCAGCTTGCGATAGAGCGGCTCGCCCAGCGTCTTCACTTGATTCGCAAGCGCCCATCCGTCGATCACATTGGCGTCCAACGCACGAGCCGAACTGGCCACCATCTCGAAGGGCGATTTCACTTTGGCTCGATACGCGCCCTCAGACCAGAATTCCTTCGAATTCAGCATCGTTTTCATCACTTCGCGAATGCTGCCGTTGGTGGAGAGGAAGGTCTGCGCCATCTTGTTTACCAGCGCCTCCGGAGGATTGTCGGCCACGAAGCGCTGCGCCAGCTCCTTAGAAATGAAATGCGCCGTGGAAGGATGCCGCGCCAGGATATCCAGCACCTGTTCGCCGTCTTCCATGCCGCCGCCGGCCGCGATCACGTGTCCCAGCACGATCTTCTCGCCCTTGTCGTGCAGCCTGTCGTTGTAAAAGAAGCCGCCGCCCTTGCGCGGTTCCTGAATGCCCCAGCCGGTGAAGCAGCGCGCCACTTCGGTGACATCTTTCTGTGTGTAGCCGCCGTTCACGCCCAGCGTGTGCAGCTCCATCAGCTCGCGCCCGTAGTTTTCGTTCAAGCCGCGCTTCACCTTCCGCCTCTTGTCGTTGGCGTCCAGGTCCGGACGCACGGATTCGGAATTGTCCAGGAAGAACAGCATGGCCGGACTCTTCGCGGTGGCTTCCAGCAGATCGCGGAACTGGCCGAGCACATGCGGGCGGATGGCGTCGCGCTCGTATTGCGGCACCATGAACCGGTCGGCACCCTTTTCGTAGAACACGTTGAAGTGGTTGAACCAGAAATCGTCCAGCTCCTCGGCCAGTTGCCGTGTACTCAGAATGGCGCGCAGCATCTTGGAATCCGTCAGATCGTAAGCCATCACCTGTTGCGGGCTGTTCAACAAAAAGATTTCGCGGCGGATGGGCACGGGCGCCGACCCAAAGAGTTGCGTGCGCTGCCGCTGGGTCATCGCGATCAGCATGTCGTCCAGTTTCTCCCGCGGCATGGATTCCAGCAGCTCACGCTTCTTCTCGCCGTTTCCTGTGCGAACGATTTCGAGCTCAGTGGGAGTGAGCACTTCCTCCAGCGGCCGGATCGGCTCCAGGTCTGGAGCCGGGCCAGGAGGAACGGGCGCGTTGGAAGCTTGGATTCTGGTTTTGTAGCGCACCAGCATTCGCTCCACGCTGGCGCGCAACAGCAGATCGTCCGGCAGCGGCTGCCTGCCCTGCGCGATGGCGCGGATCATCCCTTGCGATGGATAGTGCTGCACCGTTTCGAGCGGCGTCATGCGCAGCGATTCCAGCGCCTGGAGCCGCGCCTCCAGCACCGGATTCTCATCCATGCGATCGGGGTGAAGCTGCTGGTCCATCCATTTCTTCAAGCCGATGCGCTTAACGCGCTCCAGGTCGCCGGGCCGAGGTCCAAACGTCAGCCGATCCAGCGCGTGCAGGATCTGATCGTCCTTGGAAAGCTTCTTCTGGAACAGCTTGTTTTCGTCAGCCGGTTTTGTTTTCTTGGGTCTCGCGGCAGCCGGGAGACAGAGCAGGGCGCCGCAAAGCATCGGGGCAAAGAAAGTACTGCTGGTTTTCATGCGCCTACTAAACAATTAAACGTCATTTCGGGACAGAAGTTTACGACGAAGTTCACTTATCGCGATCTAGGGTATTGACAATGTACTATATGACTAATACACTATAACTTGCCTGCTACACTCCAGGCCGCGAATCGCCGCATCCAGTTCACGCTGGATCAGCGCAGCGGCGTCCCGGCTTATCGCCAGATTATCGACCAGGTGTTGGGCGGCATCGCGGCAGGAACGCTGCGCCCGGGCGATCAGCTCCCCACGGTGCGACAGCTTGCCGTCGACCTGGCGATCAACCCCAACACTGTAGTCCGCGCCTATCGTGAGCTCGAAATTCGTGAGGTGCTCGCCACGCAACAGGGTACCGGCACGTTCCTGACGGAAAAGAAGCCCGTGGTCGACGGCCTGGAACGCCAGCGCCGCATCGGACAGCTCTGCGGCGATCTGTTGGCCCGAGCGGGGGCGGAAGGGATCGAGCTCGCGGAATTAATCGGCTATCTAAACGAAGTGCAATCCGAGAGGAGAACTTGAACCATGTTGCCGTTAACAATCGCACGCAATCTAAAAGCCTCCACCTTGCCGTCGAGGCCTCAAGTCAGCGCTGTAGGCGCGGCCGTATTCCTGATCTTCGTGGCGGCCGGAGTGGTGGCGGCCATCCGCTACAACAACCCCCTGCCGGCGTTCATCGGATGTCCCATAGGCGTCTATTTTCTGTTCGCTATTCGCGTGGCGGAGCAATGGGAGAAAGCCGCCGTCCTGCGATTCGGCCGCTACATCGGCCTGCGCGGGCCGGGGCTGTTCATGATCGTCCCGGTGATCGATCAGATTAGCGTATACGTGGACCAGCGCGTTCGCGTGGCTCAGGTCAGCGCGGAAACCGCGCTCACCCGCGACACAGTGCCAGTGAACGTGGACGCCATTGTTTTCTGGATGGTGTGGAATGCCGAAAAATCGATTCTGGAAGTGATGAATTTCAGCGAGGCGATTATGATGACCGCGCAAACGGCGCTGCTGGAATCCATCGGGCGGCACGATCTGGCGCAGATGATCACCAATCGCGAGATGCTGGGCCGCGAGCTGCAGCGCATCTTGGACGAAAAGACCAACCCGTGGGGTATCACCGTGCAAGCGGTGGAGATTCGCGACGTGCATATTCCGCAGGCGCTGGAAGACGCGATGTCGCGGCAGGCGCAGGCCGAGCGCGAACGGCAGGCCCGCATCATTCTGGGTACGGCGGAAACGGATATCGCGGCGAAGTTCGCGGAGGCGTCGACAGTTTACATCAACAATCCGGTGGCGCTGCACTTGCGCGCGATGAACATGCTGTATGAGGCGATCAAGGAAAAAGGCTCGATGGTAATTGTTCCTTCGAGCGCGGTGGAGACCATGGGCCTGGGCGGGCTGCTCGGCACCGCGTCGCTGTCGTCGCAAAAGCAGTGACGCGCTTTCTATAATGAAGCATGTCCTCCAGCGCACCGGCCACGCCTTTGCACCAAAAAGGAGCCACGCCGGAAGAGATCGGCAAGTACGAGCCCGTGATCGGGTTGGAGGTGCACGTCCAGCTCAACACGCGCACCAAGATTTTTTGCGGCTGTCCCACCGGTTTTGGCGCGCCACCCAATTCGAACGTCTGTTCGGTGTGCCTGGGATTGCCGGGCGCTCTGCCGATGTTGAACCGCCGCGTGGTGGAGATGGCCATTCAGGCCGCTCTGGCCACGCACTGCAAGGTGAATGCGTTTTCCCGCTTCGCGCGCAAAAATTATTTTTATCCGGACCTGCCTAAGGGCTACCAGATCTCGCAGTACGATCAGCCGCTGGCCGAGCACGGCTGGGTGGAAGCGATGGCGGATGGAAAGAAGAAGCGCATCGGGATTACGCGCATTCATCTGGAAGACGACGCGGGTAAGAGCATTCACGACGGCTTCAAGGACTCCGAGCGCTATACCTACGTGGATTTGAATCGGAGCGGGACGCCGCTGATTGAGATCGTGAGTGAGCCGGACATCCGGTCCTCCGACGAAGCTCACGAATATCTCACCGAGCTGAAGCAGATCATGCAATATGTGGGCGTGTCGGAGTGCGACATGGAAAAGGGCCAGCTGCGCTGCGATGCGAATGTGTCCGTGCGGTTGAAAGGCGCGGAGAAGTTTGGCACTAAGGTTGAAGTCAAGAACCTGAATTCGTTCCGGTTTGCGAAGATGGCGATGGATTATGAGATCGCGCGGCAAGTGGCCGTGGTGGAAGGCGGCGGACGGATTGAACAGGAGTCGCGGCTCTACAATGTTGCGACCGGCGAGACCGTAGGCATGCGCAGTAAGGAGCACGCGCACGATTATCGATATTTTCCGGAGCCCGATCTGGTGCCGTTGCGCGTGAGCGCGGCGTGGCTGGAGCAGGTTCGTGCGACGGTGCCGGAGCTGCCGGCGGCAAAGCGCGCTCGGTTTATGGAAAGCTACGGTTTGCGCGAATATGACGCGCAGGTTTTAACAGCCACGCGCGAGATCAGCGATTATTTCGAGAAGGCCGCGAAGGCGGCGGGCGATCCGCGCATCGCGGCCAATTGGGTGACGGGCGATTTGTTGGGCGCGCTGAAAGGCCGGGATATCACGGAATCGCCGGTGTCGCCCGAGCAGCTGGGTGAGTTGGTGGCGTTCATCGCGAAGGGCGAAATCAGCGGGAAAATGGCCAAGGACATTTTCGCGAAAATGTTCGAGACGGGCGAATCAGCCGCGACGATTATCGATCGCGAAGGCTTGCGTCAGATCAGCGACACGGGCGCGCTGGAGAAGATCGTGGACGAAGTGATCGCCGCGAGCCCGAAACAAGTGGAGCAGTACAAATCAGGAAAAACGGGCGTGATTGGCTACTTCGTGGGCCAGGTGATGAAGGCGAGCAAGGGGCAGGCGAACCCGGCGGCAGTGAATGAGCTGCTGAAGGCGAAGCTGGGGTAGCGCGTCTATCGGATGAAGCGCTGAAAGATCAAAGCTTGTACATCGCGCCTGCTGTCGACCACGGCGACAACGTCAATGAACTCAGTTCGTATGGTGTAGATGAGCCGATACGCAGAGACAATGACCTGCCTGTAGTCTGCAATGCCCTTTTCCAGGAGTTCTGGAACAACTTTCCCCTGGCGCGGATTGCGCCTAAGACGGGAGGCTTCCGTTAGAAAGCTACTGCCAAGTTTTCGCGCGGCATCTGGCCGATCCTCCTTGATGTACTCAACGATCTCGATGAGGTCCAGCGAAGCAGCTTGAGCCCATCGAACTGGCAGCCGCTTCAATCACCCAGCCTCTTTCGCAGTTCAGCCTCCATTTGCGATTGTGAGAGCCATTTCCCTTTTCTCAGGTCTTCTTCGGATTGGGCGATCAACTTTAGCAGCGCGAGCGCATCCTGGGTTCGTTCATAGCTCTCGATGTCGATCAGGACGGCCCGAGGTTCGCCGTTCTGCGTGATGACAACCGGGCTGCGCCTCTTATTCACGTCCGCCAGGAGTTCGGCGGAATGAGTCTTCATGTACGTGACTGGCTTGACGTCCGAAGCGCGCATGGTACGTATTTTAGCACCATATTCGGCACCACGATCAGGCGTTTCACACGATGTGAACGCGGCAAGCTAAAGCTCGCGCGACAGCTCAAGTCAGCAATCAGCGCTGGTTGGCTTTCAGGATCTTCTTGCGCAAGCGAATGGACTGCGGCGTCACTTCCACGAACTCGTCGTCGCGGATGAATTCGATGGCCTGCTCCAGGTTCAGAAGACGCGGTGGAACCAGGCGAATGGCTTCGTCGGAGGTGGAGGCGCGCATGTTGGTCAGCTTCTTTTCCTTGACGATGTTGACGTTCAGGTCGGCGTCACGCGCGTTTTCGCCGACGATCATGCCTTCATAGACTTCCGTGCCCGGGCTAACGAACATCTCGCCGCGCTCTTGCAAATTGAAAATCGCATTGCCGGTAGTCTTGCCCGCGCGGTCCGATACCAGCGATCCGGTGGGCCGCGAGGGAATGTCGCCCTGCCATTCGATGTAGCTGTGGAACAGTGTATTCAAGATGGCCGTGCCGCGGGTGTCGGTCATCATCTCGCTGCGCAGCCCGATCAGCCCGCGCGATGGCACGTGAAATTCCAGGCGCACGCGGCCCGAGCCGTGGTTCACCATCTTGATCATTTTGCCTTTGCGCTGGCCCAGCTTCTCGATCACTACGCCGATATAGGTCTCCGGACAATCGATCACCAGCAGTTCCATCGGTTCGTGCACTTTGCCGTTGATCTTCTTGGTCAGGATTTCCGGCTTCCCCACCATCATTTCAAAACCTTCGCGCCGCATCATTTCGATGATGATGGCGAGTTGCAGCTCTCCGCGGCCCATCACTTTATAAGCGTCCGGACCGCCGGCCTCCTCCACGCGAATCGAAACGTTGGTCAGCAGCTCTTTATCCAGCCGGTCGCGAAGATTGCGAGACGTAACGAACTGTCCTTCGCGGCCCGAGAACGGCGACGTATTGATGGTGAACGTCATCGCGATGGTCGGCTCGTCGATCTGGATGTGCGGCAGCGGGTCTGGATTCTCGACGCTGGTAACCGTCTCGCCGATGGTGATGCCTTCCACGCCCGCAATCGCGAGAACATCGCCGGGGTATCCGATGGTTTCGTCCACGCGCTTCAAGCCTTCGAACGAATAGAGCTTGGTGATGCGCGTTTTTTGCAACGACCCGTCCAGCTTGGCGATGGCCACTTCATCGCCGTTTCGCAAGATTCCCGAAAACACGCGGCCGATGGCCAGGCGACCGAGGTATTCGCTGTAGTCGAGATTTGCAACCAGGAGCTGAAGCGACGCATCGGGATCGCCGGCAGGCGGCGGGATGTGCTTCAAGATCGTTTCGAACAGCGGGCGCAGATCGTTTGAGTCATCTTCCATGGACAGCTTCGCGATCCCTGCTTTGGCGTTGGTGTAGATGACAGGGAAGTCGAGCTGATCCTCCACCGCGTCCAAATCGATGAAAAGATCGTAGACTTCGTTCAGCACTTCCTGAATGCGGGCATCCGGCCGGTCGATCTTGTTGATTACCAGAATCGGCGGGAGCTTGGCTTCCAGCGCCTTCATGAGAACGTAGCGGGTCTGCGGCAGCGGGCCTTCGCTCGCGTCCACCAGCAGCATGACGCCGTCCACGATCTTCAGCGCGCGCTCTACTTCGCCGCCGAAGTCGCTGTGGCCGGGCGTGTCGACGATATTGATCTTGATGCCGTGATAACGGACGCCGGTGGTCTTGGCCAGAATGGTGATGCCGCGCTCGCGCTCCAGTTCGTTGGAGTCCATCATGCGCTCGACGTGGTGCTCGTTTTCGCGGAAAAGTCCGCTCTGGTTCAGCATGGCGTCCACCAGCGTGGTCTTGCCGTGATCGACGTGCGCAATGATGGCGATATTGCGCGTGAGGCGATTATGCTGCTGCGCTTCGCTATGATCGGAAGGGTGGTTCAGGACTTCAGGTTGCATTCGATACATATATGGTCGCACGCCAAGACATTTTGACCGAATCCGCGCTGCCCGTGGTGGTGATCGTGGGACGGCCGAATGTGGGCAAGTCCACTCTTTTCAATGCGATCCTGGGGCAGCGCCGGTCTATCGTGGGCGATGAGCCGGGGATCACGCGGGACCGGATCATGGGCGAAGCGTCCTATTTGGGGCGACGGTTTGAGCTGATCGACACCGGCGGAATCATTCCAAACGACGCCGAAATGATCCCGACCGAGATTCTGAAACAGGCGCGCGTGGCGCTGGATCAGGCGGCGCAGATCATTTTCCTGATCGACGGGCGGACCGAGATTACGGGCACGGATCGCGACCTGGCGAAGGTGCTGCGGAAGCTCGGCAAGCCGGTGACGCTGGCGGTGAACAAGATTGATGCCACGGTGCGCGAGGGGCTGGCGCACGAATTTCATTCGCTGGGTTTCAAGGACCTGTTCCCCATCTCATCCGAGCACCGGATTGGGTTCGACGAGCTGCTCGAACACGTCACGAAGGATTTCCCGAGCGACGAAGGTCCGGAGGAGCCGGAACCCGAGACGCGGCCGATCAAAGTGGCGATCATTGGCCGGCCGAACGTCGGAAAATCTACGCTGCTGAATGCGCTGGTGGGCGAGGAGCGGTCGATCGTGTCGCCGGTGGCCGGAACGACGCGCGATGCTGTGGATCAGAGCTTGGTGCACAACGGCGTGGAGTACGTGTTTGTCGACACCGCGGGCATTCGGCGCAAGGGTAAGACCAAATTGATGGCCGAGAAGCTGAGCGTGGTGATGGCGCGCCGGCACATCCGCATGGCGAATGTGGTTCTGCTGGTGCTGGACGCCACCGAAAATGTGGCCGCGCTGGATGCCACCATCGCGGGCTACGCAGACGAAGAGGGCCGCGGGGTGATTCTCTGCGTGAATAAGTGGGATGCGGCCGGAGAGAAGGGCAAGCGGAAATTCACCGAAGAAATTCGCGACGAGCTGAAGTTTCTGGCGTACGCGCCCATTGCTTTTGTTTCGGCCAAGACGGGTGCGGGCGTGAATCGGCTGTTCGGGATGATCAGCGATGCGTACCGGGAGGCTTCGAAGCGCGTGACGACGGGCGAACTGAACCGGTTCGTGGAGATGCTGGAGTTCGACCGCGACATGAAGATTTACTACATGACGCAAGGCTCGGTGCGGCCGCCGACGTTTGTCGTTTTCACCGATAAGGCGAAGGACTTGCATTTTTCGTCCGAGCGATTCCTGATCAATCAGCTGCGGAAGCGGTTTGGGTTTGAGGGCACGCCGATCCGGATCAAGGCGAAAAGACGATAGCCCGGCATTCACACGAGTGTGAATGCGGCACGCACGGGTACAAAGTGCGCCTAGCAGGCTGATGAAAAAGGCTTTTGGGGACCGACTCCCTCACGGTCGCGGCTCGGTAAACACATGCAAACACGCAGTCGCGATTCTGAGCCGCGCGCGTGAGCAAGCGGTTTATTGCCTTTTTCAGCATCCTGCTAGAAGGCGTGGACGGAATCGATCCCGTTGGCTTGCAGCACCACCTGCATTTTTTCGAGCGCCGATTTGTGGATCTGCGAGACGCGGCTTTCGTTGATGCCCAAGATACCGCCGATTTCCTTCATGGTCATTTCGTTGGTGTAGTAGAGGAATACGACCTTCTGATACCGCTCCGGGAGCGTCTTCATGGCGACGCCGAGCACCGAGCGCATCTGCTCGCGCGAGCACATATTGTCGGGCTGAGTTTCAGGCTTGCTGGGAAAATCGGGAGCCGGAAGATCGTCATGCTCGGCGGTGCGCGATGAGGCCGAGATCAGGCCGACGCTGCGAAGATCCACCATCATCTGACGCCAGCGCTCTACGTCCACGCCCAGCTTCTGCGCGATTTCAGACTCGGTTGGCGTGCGCTGCAACGTAGCGGCCAACTCGCGCGTAGCCGCTTCCACTTGCTTATGACGGCGCCTGAGGTCTCGGGACGCCCAGTCCAACTGGCGCAGGCTGTCGAGGATGGCGCCCTTGATGCGATGCTTGGCATAACTGGAGAAGGCCACTTGTTTGTCGGGATTGAATTTGCTGGCGGCATCGAACAGCCCCAGGACGCCGGCGTGAACCAGATCGTCCAGATCCACGTGAACCGGCAGGTTTTCATGCACGCGAACGGCGATGGCCTTCACCAGTGGCAGGTGCTCCAGCACGATACGATCACGGCGCGCGATCTTGGTGGCCTGGCTGATCTGAGCTGTCTTTGTTTTTATGACAGGCATCGTTTTTATGACAGGCATGGCCTTGATCACAGGCGTGGTATTCATCACAGCCGTGGTCTTGATCACCGTGGTCGTCTTGATCATGGGGGGCTTCATCATTGCCGTTTTCATCATTGCCGTCTTCATGAGGGGTTCCTTTGCCTTAGTTTTTTGAGTCTGGCTGATCATGGCTGACGCCTCTCTAAGTGCAAGCCTGTCGCCATAGGAGGACTAAGGGAAAATCGCCGGTATGTGTAGAGGACTCGTCTGTATTCCCGTACTGTGTAAGTCCCGAGACTCAACAAGATGCGATCCCACTGCGGCGGTCCATCCGAGGGGAATGAATCGCGGGTACTAAGGGCCGTGGTGCAAGCTCAATTTCGTTCTGGAACGTACTAGCACTCCGCCAGTGCCGAAACGGTACGCGCGTTCCAAAATGAAACTGGAGTTACTCCAGCCTCTGCAACTCTTATCGGCGTGTTTCTGGGTATCTTCAGTACTGTCGTTAAGGGATGTCTAGGGCTGTTTCGCTAGGGCTGCTGCAAGGTAGCGATGTAGGTCTTCAGCGCCAGGCCGCCCAGCAAGATCCAAACTACCAGGCGAAAGTTTCCATCCAGCGTCAGTCCAGCCAGTAGCGCGATACCCGCATAGGAGGCCAGCGCCAGATAGAACTTTCGTTTTCGTTTGGAACCGGGCTCCGGCTCCGGATCGGGGTATAAGGACAATGTGCTGCTAATGGGTTTATGGCTGCGTGGTCGTTTGGCGGCAATCCTTGGCCAGCGCCAGCACGCGGGTTGTGATATAAAAGGTCTTCATTTTTCCTCCGGGGCGGGGCATTCACAGCATACAACAAAGGTATAATCTTCTGAAACTCGGTCGTGATGGAGGTGCAACGTGGAAGAAACGAAGCTAGCCACCAAAGAACAAAGCTTGAGCGTGGGCGACGGCTTTATCGGAATGCTGAACGTCTTTGTGGACCCCAAGGCCACCGCTAAACGCATTCCGGCGCCGCTTTCCTGGCTTTGGCCGCTCCTGACGCTAACCATCATCTACCTGGTCACCGGCTATCTCATGCTGCCTTACATCATGAACCTCATCGATGTGAGGATCAACCAACAGATTAGCCAGCAAAACACGCCGGTGGAGCAGGCTGAGCGCGCCCGCACTGTCGCACACGCTATCTACCAGTTTTATCCCTTGGCCATTCCCGTTATCGTGATCGTGTTCATCCTGTTCTTTGCCTGGCTGGTGAGCGCCATGGCTTCCATGGCCGGAATGCGAACCAAATTCCGCGACATTTTCGCGCTCCTCTCAGCCTGCTCGCTGATTTCCGCGCTCCAGGGCATCGCGACTTATGTCGTGCTTCGCGCCAAAGGCGACGAAATTACCTCGCAGGACCAGCTGACGCCTCCCTTCGGGCTGGACATCTTCCTTCAAAACATTCACGGCGCCTTGCTCGGGCTAGTCAATTTCTTCTCGATTTTTGAGATTTGGTATCTGGTTGTGCTGACTCTCGGCCTGGCCTACTTGGGCAAATCATCCAAGGGCAAAGCCTTCTTTGCCATCACGCCGGCCTGGCTGCTGCCGCTGGTGATCAAGGTTGTGCAGTCCATGCTGCAGGGACCGCAGGGGAGCTGATTTCAGCCGGGAGGTTCTTCGGTTTCTTCGCCCGGCGGCCGCTTATGCTTGGGCTTCTTGCGCTGTTTCTTGGGAACAATGAGCTTGGGCGAAGGGACGGCGCCGACGCGTTCGCGCGCCAGCCGCCGGATTTCGGTGGGTATGTCGTATTTCTTGGGCTTCTTTTTGGCCATCCAACGAGCCGATCTTCTTATCGTATACCCCGCGGCAGGTCGCTAATCCTACATCGTATACCCTTGCATGCGCTTGACTTCGCTCCATCCATTTCGGTAGCCTGACGATTCCACATGTCCTCTATCGATGTTCCCCTAGAGCGTGGCCGCTTCGGAAAGACGGCCCGCCGCGACGCATGGTGGGTCTATCCGCTCCTCACTTTTCTGGGATTAGGCGCCTTTCTGGTTTACGCGAATTGGGCGGCCTGGCAGGGCAACCATTACACTTTCGGCCCCTACCTCTCGCCGATGTATTCGCCGCTGATTTTTGGCCATCCGGGCGAGGATTCGTGGTTCGGCCCCATGCCGGCCTTTATCCCGAGCTTCGTCACGGTGGCCATGCTGATCCTGATATTCCCGGGCGGCTTTCGCATCACTTGTTATTACTATCGCGGCGCCTACTATAAGGCATTTTGGGCCGATCCGCCCAACTGCACGGTTGGTGAGCCTCGCAAGAAATACCTGGGGGAACGCTACTTTCCGCTCATCATTCAGAATATCCATCGCTACTTTCTGTACGCCGCGCTGCTGTTTCTGGTGTTTCTGGCGCACGATGTTTGGAAAGCCTTGTGGTTCGACGGCAAGTTCGGCATCGGCGTGGGGACGCTGGTGTTGCTGGTGAATCTCCTGCTGCTCGGCAGCTACACCACAGGTTGTCATTCGCTCCGCCACCTGACGGGCGGAATCTTCGATGTGCTCTCGCGCCGGCCGGTTCGCAAGAAGATTTACGACTGCGTGAGCTGCATGAATCGCCGCCACATGCTGTTTGCGTGGATGAGCCTCTTCTGGGTCGCTTTCTCCGATCTGTACGTAAGGATGTGCTCTATGGGCATCTGGACGGATTGGAGAATCCTCTGATGGCGGCGGAATACCAAACGTTCGAACACGACGTATTGGTGATCGGCGCGGGCGGCGCGGGGCTGCGCGCGGCGATGGAAGCGTCGGCCGCGGGCGTCAAGGTGGGAGTGGTCAGTAAGTCGCTGCTCGGCAAGGCTCATACCGTGATGGCGGAAGGCGGCATGGCGGCGGCCATGGGCAATGTGGACGATCGCGACAATTGGCGCGTGCATTTCGCCGACACCATGCGCGGCGGTCAATATCTGAACTACCCGCGCATGGCCGAATTGCACGCGAAAGAAGCTCCGTCGCGCGTGCGCGAACTGGAAGCCTGGGGCGCGCTGTTCGATCGCACGAAAGACGGCAAGATTCTACAGCGCAACTTCGGCGGACACCGTTATCCGCGCCTGGCTCACGTGGGCGACCGCACAGGTCTGGAAATGATCCGCACCCTGCAAGACCACGGCATCCATCAGGGCATCGATTTCCACATGGAGTGTACGGTCATTACGCTGCTTGTGAATGCTGGCCGCGTGGTGGGCGCGTTTGGGTACGACCGCGAGCGCGGGCGCTACAAGCTGTTTCATGCCAAGGCGGTGGTGCTGGCCACGGGCGGGATCGGGCGCGCGTACAAGATCACGAGCAATAGTTGGGAATACACGGGCGACGGCCATTCCCTCGCCTATCAAGCGGGCGCTACGCTGCTCGGCATGGAGTTTGTGCAGTTCCATCCCACCGGAATGGTTTGGCCGCCCAGCGTACGCGGCATCCTGGTCACCGAAGGCGTGCGCGGCGAAGGCGGCGTGTTGCTGAATAAAGAAGGCAAGCGCTTCATGTTCGACGACATTCCGGCCAACTACAAGAGCCAGACCGCCGACACTCCGGAAGAAGGCTGGCGCTACACGCAGGGCGACAAGAATGCGCGGCGTCCGCCTGAGCTGCTGACGCGCGATCACGTGGCGCGCTGCATCGTGCGCGAAGTGAAGGAAGGGCGCGGCAGCCCGCATGGCGGCGTGTATCTGGACATTGCCTGGATCAAGGAAAAGCTGCCGAACGCGGCCGAGCACATCAAGAAGAAGCTGCCCAGCATGTATCACCAGTTCAAGCAGCTCGGGGACATCGACATTACCAAGGACCCGATGGAGATCGGGCCGACGACGCACTATATGATGGGCGGCGTGCGCGTGGATCCCGACACGCAGATGTCGGATGTCGACGGCCTGTTCGCCGCCGGAGAGTGCGGCGCTGGACTGCACGGCGCGAATCGGTTGGGCGGGAATTCGCTGTCCGATCTGGTGGTGTTCGGCAAGCGCGCGGGCGAATATGCGGCGAAGTTCGCGAAGGAGCATACAGCGGGGAGCGTCGACAATGCGCAGGTAGATGAAGTGGCGCGAACGTCGCTCGAGGCCTTCGAACGGCAAGGCGAAAGTCCCTATCAGGTCCAGCACGATCTGCAGGATTTGATGCAGAATGACGTGGGCATCGTCCGCCGCGAGGACGAACTGGAACGTGCGCTCGAAGGGATCGCGAAGCTAAAAGACCGCGCGACTAAAGTGGGCATCGGCGGCAATCGCGAATACAATCCCGGGTGGCACACGGCGCTCGATTTGAAAAATCTGCTCACGGTATCGGAGGCCATCGCACTGGCGGCGCTCGAGCGCAAAGAAAGCCGCGGCGCGCATTTCCGCGACGATTATCCGGAGAAAGATCCGGCTTACGGTAGCTTCAATTTCGTGATCAGCAAGGGAACGGATGGCGCCATGAAGATCGATCGCGAGCCGCTGCCGCCCATGACCGAAGAGCAGAAGCAGATTATCGAGGAAATGAAATGAGTACCGCAACCTTCAGAATCTGGCGCGGCGATAAATCGGGCGGCCAGTTCCAGGATTACAGCACCGAAATCTCCGAAGGCATGGTGGTGCTGGACGCCGTGCATCATATTCAGGCCGAGCACGCCAGCGACCTGGCGGTGCGCTGGAATTGCAAGGCGGGCAAGTGCGGTTCGTGCTCGGCGGAGATCAACGGCATGCCGAAATTGATGTGCATGACGCGCCTGAACACGCTGCCGCTGGACCAGCCGGTGACCATTCAGCCCATGAAGACTTTTCCGCTGATCAAGGATCTGGTGACCGACGTGTCCTGGAATTACCGGGTGAAGATGGGCATCAAGAAATTGAAGCCGCGCGAGCCGGATGCACCCGACGGAAGCTGGCGCA
Organism: Bryobacterales bacterium; assembly: GCA_963784025.1. Classification (GTDB taxonomy): domain Bacteria; phylum Acidobacteriota; class Terriglobia; order Bryobacterales; family Bryobacteraceae; genus Palsa-89. The sequence continues at coordinate 216,905 of CAWAPW010000023.1, read as the reverse complement.
TGGATCAGGCCGACGTCGATCGTCCGCAGGAGTTTCGCAAGTGCATCGAATGCTTCCTGTGCCAGGACGTATGCCACGTGCTGCGCGATCATCAACTGTTCGACCAATTCATCGGGCCGCGCTTCCTGATTTATACCGCGCAATTGGAGATGAACCCGATCGATACCGAGGATCGCTTGCCGGATCTGCGCAAGGAGCAGGGCATCGGTTATTGCAACATCACCAAATGCTGCACCAAGGTTTGTCCTGAAAACATCACCATCACCGACAACGCAATCATTCCGTTGAAGGAACGTGTGGTGGACCGGTATTTCGATCCGCTGGCCAAGCTGTTCCGGGCTTTTGGGGGCAAGTAGACCCACCGATAGACCATATTGCATACTGGTATCGGGTATGGTATGCTGAGAGCGCTATGAGACCAGCCACCAGAAAGATCACCATTGAGATTCCAGAAGAGCTGCTGGAGAAGGCCCAGCACGCCACCGGTTCGGGTGTCACCCAGACCGTGCGCACCGGTCTGCAGTTGGTTGCGGCGTCGCAGGCGTACGCGGAACTGCTCAAAGCGCGGGGGACGTATCGCTTCTCGGTCACGTTGGCTGAATTGAAAGACGACCGTTGATTGCTGCCGATACAAGCACTTGGATCGCGTTCCTGCAGGGCGAGGGGGGCAAAGATGTGGAGCTCCTTGGCGCTGCTCTCCAAGACCGGCAAGTGCTGATGCCGCCGGTGGTGCTCACGGAACTCCTGAGCGACCCCAACTTCCCGCCACGATAGCAGAATCCCTGCTGGACGTTCCGATGATCGAAATCGGGTCCGGGTATTGGGAGCGCGCCGGCGCACTACGAGCCAAGGTGCTTGCCAAGCGCCGCAAAGCGCGCCTCGGCGATGCCCTGATTGCGCAAACATGCCTCGATCGTGGGATTCCGCTTCTCACGCGAGACCGCGACTTTCGAGCGTTCACCGAAGCCGCTGGCCTGGACGTTGCGGTCGTGATCCCCGCCTAGCGATGGGCTCGCACAGCGGTGCCCCTTGCGATACACTTTCAGTCTACATTATGCAATTTGAGCTGAAGCCGATCTCGAGCGCCGGAGTGTCCGAGGCGTTGGAAAAGGCGGCGCGTTACCGGCTACTGAATGAACCTTCGCTCGCCGAGAGCATTTGCCTGGACGTGCTGGATGCGGAGCCGGAGAACCAGCGCGCGGTGGTGACATTGCTGCTGGCGCGAACCGATCAGTTCGGATACGGGACGGCCATGGCCACGGCTCGCGAGTTGCTGCCGCGCCTGAAGAGCGAATACGATCGGCGCTATTACGCGGGCATCATCTGGGAGCGGTCCGCGCACGCGCAGCTTCGCAAAGGCGCGCCCACCGCGTCCTTCAGCGCTTACGACGGCTTCGTCCAGGCCATGCACTGTTATGAAAGGGCGATTGAGCTGCGGCTGCCCGGCAACGACGACGCCATCCTGCGCTGGAACACCTGCGCGCGGATCTTGATGCGCAATCAAAATCTGCGGCCGAAGCCGGATGAAGCTTTCGAGCCTGTCACCGGCGAGTAAATCGGGTTACAATAGGAGCATCCCGATGAAGTTTGGCGTCGTCGTGTTTCCGGGCAGCAATCGAGATCACGACGCTTGGTACGCCGTCTCGCAGATTCTCGGACAAGAAGCCGAAATCATCTGGCACGATGCCACCAACCTCGGCAACGTGGATGCCCTGATCCTTCCGGGCGGTTTTTCCTACGGCGATTATTTGCGCTGCGGAGCCATCGCGAAATTTTCCCCCGTGATGCAGAGCATCCGTAAGTTCGCGGCCGACGGCGGCCTGGTGCTGGGCATCTGCAACGGATTTCAGATTCTGGTGGAGAGCGGGCTGTTGCCGGGCGCGCTGGTGCGCAATCGCGGGTTGAAGTTCGTTTGCAAGCACGTGCCGCTGCGGGTGGAGACCACGCATTCTGCATTTACCTCCGAAGCCACGAAAGGGCAGCGCCTGTTGGTGCCCATTGCGCATGGCGAAGGCTGCTACATCGCCGACGAGCGCACGCTCGATCAATTGGAAGCCGAGGATCGCGTGACGCTGCGCTATCTGGAAAATCCCAACGGCTCCCTGCGCGACATCGCCGGCATTTTGAATGAAGGTCGCAACGTGATGGGGTTGATGCCGCATCCGGAGGACGCGAGCGAGCCTCTGATGGGATCGAGCGACGGCCTGGTGATTTTTCAATCCCTGCTTCATCAAAGCATGGTTGCGGCATTGGTTGCAGCGCATTAAGCAATGACTCCCCAAGTTATCGAATCGCACCAGCTCACCGATTCGGAATACGACAAGATCGTCTCGCTGCTCGGCCGCGAGCCCACCTATACCGAGCTCGGAATCTTCAGCGTGATGTGGAGCGAACATTGCTCCTACAAAAGCTCGCGCATTCATCTCAAGAAGCTGCCCACGCGCAGCAAGCTGGTGCTGCAAGGGCCGGGCGAGAACGCCGGCATCATCGATATCGGCGATGGCTACGCGATTGCGTTCAAGATCGAATCGCATAACCATCCCAGCTTCATTGAGCCGTTTCAGGGCGCGGCCACGGGCGTGGGCGGCATCCTGCGCGATATATTCACCATGGGCGCGCGGCCCATCGCGGTGATGGATGCCATTCGTTTTGGTCCGCTCGACATCCCACGCAACCGGCGAATTCTCGAAGGCGTGGTGTCCGGAATCGCGCATTATGGCAACTGCTTCGGTGTGCCCACGGTGGGCGGCGAGTGCGTGTTTGAAGATTGCTACAACGGAAATCCCCTGGTGAATGCGTTCGCGCTGGGAATCTTTCGCAAAGACGAAGTTTTTTATGGCAAGGCCACCGGCGTCGGCAACCCGGTGATTTACGTCGGCGCGAAGACGGGTCGCGACGGAATCCACGGCGCGTCCATGGCGTCCGCCGAGTTCACCGAGGAGTCCAAACAAAAACGTCCCAACGTCCAGGTCGGCGATCCATTTTTGGAAAAGCTGCTGCTCGAAGCCTGCCTCGAAGCCATGAAAACCGGCGCTATTGTCGGCATTCAGGACATGGGCGCCGCGGGACTCACGTGTTCCACCTGCGAAATGGGCAGCCGCGCGGGCACCGGCGTCGAGATCGATCTGCAGTATGTGCCGCAGCGTGAGACGGGCATGACGCCGTACGAGATCATGCTCTCGGAATCGCAGGAGCGCATGTTGCTGGTGGCGGACAAAGGCCGGGAAGCTGAGGTATTCGCGGTCTTCCACAAATGGGGATTGGACGCAGTGACGGTAGGGCAGGTGACGGCAGACGGCATCCTGCGCGTGAAGGATCACGGCCAAGTGGTGGCGGAGATTCCCAACCGCGCGCTGGCCGATGAAGCTCCGCTTTATGATCGGCCGCACACCAAGCCGCCACGCATCGCGCCGCTTGAGGCTCCGCCGATTCCCAATCGTTCGGCGCCTGGTGTACTGCGAGCCGATTTGAAAGCGCTGCTCAGCTCGGGCGATCTTTGCTCCAAGCGCTGGATCTGGGAGCAGTACGATTACCTGGTGCGAAGCAGCACGCTGGCCGGACCCACGGCCGACGCCGCCATCGTGCGCGTGAAGGAAACCGGTGCGTCCATCGCGATGTCGCTGGACGGCAATGGGCGCTATTGCGCGCTCGATCCTCGGGAAGGCACCAAGCTGATGGTGGCCGAATGCTGCCGCAATGTTTCCACTTCCGGCGCGCTTCCCGTGGCCGCGACGAACAATTTGAACTTCGGCAATCCGGAGCGTCCGGAGATCATGGCGCAGCTGGTGGAATCCATTGAAGGCATGGCGGAGGCGTGCGAGTTTTTCGAAACGCCCATCACGGGCGGCAATGTCAGCTTGTACAACGAGACTCTGGGCGAGGCGATTTTTCCGACACCGGTGATGGGCATCGTCGGCTTGATGAAGACCGCGCAGCCTACGCCGATTCATTTCCCCGAAGCCGGCCTCGATCTGATTTTGCTGGGAGGTTTCGGAACTTGCGATGAAACGCACTTCGGCGGGACACAGTTCGCTAAGGTGATTCTTGAATCGCTCTGGGGGCTGCCCCCTAGTCTGGACATGCCTTATGAGAAGCGCGTGCATCAGGCGATCCGTGAAATTATTTCGGCACAACTGGCGAAAGCCGCGCACGATGTGAGCGACGGCGGACTTGCAGTTGCCTTGTGTGAAAGCTCTTTCGGCCCAGCGGGCATTGGCGCGCGCGTTGCGATTCCTTCCAGCCAGCGTCCGGAATTCCTGCTATATCACGAAGGTCCATCGCGAATTTTAGTTGCAACGTCTCAGCCGGAAAATGTTTTAGAAATCGCGAGCAAGAATTCGGTTGAAGCGCTGCGTATCGGTGTTACGATGAAAGAGCGGTTACGGATCGATTGCGGTTCGGAAACCTTGCTGGATTGCGACCTGACGGAGTTGAGGCAACCTTGGGAAACTTCACTCGAACGCCTGCTGCACCAGCAGTAGCCAAAATATCCTCTGTGCCGGGCTTGGCGCAGATTCCGATGGACAAACTCCGGGAGGAGTGCGGCGTTTTCGCCATCCACGGTCACCCCGAGGCCGCCAACCTGGCTTATCTGGGGCTCTACGCGCTGCAACATCGCGGCCAGGAGAGCGCGGGGATTGCCACCAGCGATCATCGTGAGATCCGCTGCTCCAAATCCATGGGGCACGTGGCTGATATTTTTACGCCGGAGCAGATCGCCTGTTTGCCCGGCGACATGGGCATCGGTCACACGCGTTATTCCACCGCCGGCGACACCGTGTTGCTGAATGCGCAGCCATTCCTGGTGGACTGCAACAAAGGGCAGATCGCGGTGGCGCATAATGGCAACATCACCAACGCCAAGGAACTGAGGCGCGACCTGGAGCGCGAGGGATCCATTTTTCAGGCCACCAGCGATACCGAAGTCATTTTGCACCTGGTGGCGCGATCGCGCGAACGAACGCTGGCAGGGGCGTTGCGCGAAGCCCTGCTGCAACTGGAAGGGGCTTTTTCGCTAGTCTTTCTCGCCAAGGACCGCGTCATCGTGGCGCGGGATCCGCAGGGATTCCGGCCATTGGCCTTTGGACGAATGCCCTCCACCGAAGGCGGCACGGCGTACGTTTTCGCGTCGGAAACCTGCGCGTTCGATTTGATCAATGCCGATTATGTGAATGACGTGGAGCCTGGCGAAATGGTGTGCGTCGGTCCGGAAGGCTTGACGCGCGAGCGCTGGGCGCCCGCCGCGCCGCAAGCGCATTGCGTCTTCGAGCACGTGTATTTTTCGCGGCCCGATTCCATAGTGTTTGGCCGTTCCGTGGGTCAGTCGCGCGAGAATCTGGGGCGATTGCTGGCGCGCGAATCGGCGGTGGACGCCGACGTTGTGGTTCCCGTTCCGGACTCTGGCGTGGCGGCCGCCATCGGGTTTGCGTCGGAATCCAACATTCCTTTTCGTCAGGCGCTCATCCGCAATCATTATGTGGGACGCACGTTCATTGAGCCTTCGCAGGCCATTCGCGATTTCGGAGTGAAGCTGAAGCTGAATCCGGTGCGCCATCAGCTGGAAGGCAAGCGCGTGATCCTGGTGGACGATTCCATCGTGCGCGGCACAACCAGCCGTAAGATTGTGCGAATGGTTCGAAATGCGGGCGCGCGCGAAGTGCATCTACGCATCTCCTGCCCTCCCACGGTTTCGCCGTGTTTCTATGGTGTAGATACGCCGTGCGAGAGCGAGCTGATCGCCGCTAATAATTCGATCGAAGAGATTCGTAAGTATGTCGAAGCCGATACGCTTGCCTATCTTTCGCTCGATTCTTTGCGAAAGGCGGTTTCCGACACCAAAGACGAATATTGCTACGCCTGCTACACCGGCGATTATCCCACTGAGCTGGTGCAAATCGAAGAGTTAGTCTCCGCCCGAACTCGCCGCTAGATAACCAAGCTAAGAGTACAATCAAAGCATGGGCGCAACCACGACGCTGATAACCGTCGAAGAGTTCCTGAAGCTGCCTGAGGTAGAAGGTGAACGCCTTGAGCTCGTCAATGGCGAGATTATCAGCATGCCTTTGTCCGGTCAGCCGCATGAAGTCACCAAGTCGAACCTTATAATGCTGCTAGCGCCCTGGGCTGTCCTGAACCCTGGACTGCGCGTGTTCTGCGAAGCAGCATGTCAAGTTGACGAAGCGAATTGCCTGGTCCCGGATATCAGCTTGATATCTTCCAGTCGAATCGTGCCCGGAAGCCGGGGTGTCTTTCAGACTGCGCCAGAATTAGCGATTGAGGTTGTATCTTCAGAAGCAGCCGCGCGCCTCGAGGATAAGATCGAGCTTTATCTCTCACACGGAAGCAAATCTGTCTGGGTGGTCTATCCGAATAAACGCACCGTACGAGTCTTCGATATCGACGGAGGCGCCAAGCTCTTCGGGAACGGCCAGCCACTCGTCGACTCTGCCCTCCCTGGTTTCAGCATTCCCACATCGGCGATCTTCGAGGGTGTCTAGTCCACTTACAAAAGTAGGCCCGTCGGTCGCCGCTTCGGCGCTGGCCGTTCCGCATTCGCGCATTCGCGAGCTGGCCGAAATCGCGATGTCCATGGATGGCGTGCTGAAGCTCTACTTCGGCGAATCGAATCTACCCACGCCCGAGTTCATCAAGCGGGCCGCGCAAAAGGCCATGGCGGACGGCTTCACGTTCTACACCGAGAATGCCGGCCTACCCTCATTGCGAAAAGGGATCGCGCGTTATTACCAGGAACTGCACGGAGCGGAAATCGACGCGACCGGCGAGATCGTCGTCACTGCTTCCGGAGTGCAGGCGCTGCACCTGGCGATTCGTTGCGTGCTCGATCCTGGCGACGAAGCATTGGTGCTGACTCCCGCCTGGCCGAACGGCGCCGCCAATGTCGCCATGGCGAACGCGCTGCCGGTCGAAATCGCTCAACCGCTGGCGGGCGATCGATATCAGATCGATTTTTCGGCTCTGGAAGCCGCGGTCACGCCGCGCACGCGGATGCTGCTCTACACGTCGCCATCGAATCCCTTAGGCTGGGTTGCGACCGTCGACGAGCAGCGGCAATTATTGGAATTTGCGCGCCGCCACGGGCTGTGGCTGTTGGCCGACGAAGTTTATGAACGCCTGAATTACACGGGCGCGAAGCCGACAACACCCGCGCCCACCATCTTGAGACTCGCCACTCGCGACGACGCAGTGATGGTCATCCAGTCGTTTTCAAAAGCTTATTGCATGACTGGGTGGCGCCTGGGATGGCTGGTGGCGCGTCGGGATCTGGTTGCACGCGCCACGCAATTGAACGAATTCGTGGTGTCGCACGCGCCCAGTTTTACTCAGCGCGCCGGAGAAACCGCGTTGCTGTGGGGCGAGAACGCGCTGGCGGAAATGCTGGTACGCCTGCGCGAGAATCGCGACTTCTGTCTGGCTGCGCTGGCGAAAATGCCGGGCGTCACTGTTCCCAAACCGGATGGCGCGTTTTACTTATTTCCCAAGATTGCCGGCGCTGCCGATTCCTTCGATTTCTGCAAGCGGCTGCTCCTTGAGACGCAAGTGGGACTTGCGCCAGGCGTTGCATTCGGCGCGGGCGGCGAAGGGTCCGTGCGGATTTGCTACGCCGCCGATCGTCCGATTCTCGAAGAGGCCATGGCTCGGCTGGGACTGTTCCTAAGCCAGCAGTAACTATTGATGCGCCGCGTTGTGTTTGTCGTGATAGATGTCGCGGCTCACTTTGTTCTGCTGATGATTTACTTTCGCTCGCTCTTTACCTGTCAGGTGACCGCCGTTTTGAGTGCGGTCCCGCCGGGTTTCCCGATTGATCGCGCCTTCTTTACCTTCCAGTTTCCCTGTTTCGTGCGGAGTGAGTGAGCCATTCTTAACGCCGTTCGCGATGCGGTCCTGTTGGTTTTCCTTGCGCTGAGGTACCTCCTGCGCGATGGCAATGCCGGTGACGCCCATGATGATCCCCGCCCCAACCAGTGTCAGAAACTTGTTTTTCATATGTGCCTCCTGCTCACTAGACGCAATTCCTTGACAGAAGCTTACTCACGCACGTTAAAATCCATCCACGTGAAGCAGATTTAACTCCGACTCAGGCCCAGAAAACGCCTTACTTCCGGCTCCAGTCCGGGTGCGCAACCGATGGCGTTGCCGGCGTAGATTGTTGAGCCGCCGTCCACGTTCAGATAGCGCGCACCGGCTTCTTCCAGGATGACTTTGTGCGGCGCAAAATCCCACGGCGCCGCGCTCGGTTCAACCCAAACCTCGGCTTGGCCCGCTGCTACCATCATCGCGTCGGCCGCGCCGCCTAATCCGCGCACGGACCAAAACCGTTCCATCCAATCCAGCAGTTGTCCGCGAAAGGGCGATTTCCCCAGCTTGTCGTAGCCGTTCACGCACAAAACAGATTCCTGGATGGATGTTTTGTCCGAACTCCGCATTCGAGAGCCGTTTTGAAGCGCGCCTCCACCACGGCTCGCGACACATAGTTTGCCCAGAACCGGCAGGTTCACCACGCCAACCACGACATCGCCATCCGCCTCCAGGGCGATCAGATTCGCCCACAGCGGATTACCGCGCACGTAGTCTCGAGTGCCGTCGATGGGATCGACGATCCAGCGCCGTCCGGTACGCGTCTCCGCGCTCGCGCCCTCTTCGCCCAGAATGCCGTCGCCGGGAAATGCGTCGCTCAACATGCGCGCAATCATCCGCTCGCATTCGCGATCCGCCTGCGTCACCGGCGAGTGGTCGGGCTTGGTTTCAGCGACAATATTTGGCTGATACCGCAGCGCCAGTTCGGCCGCTTGCTTCGCGGCTTCCATTGCCACTTCCAGTTCTCTAGACCACTGGTTCACAAGCGCGGACGTTGTCACAAACCACACCGTAGCACGTCTACAATAGGCGAATGGGTTCTCGTACCATGTATGCGGTCCTCGAAGAAACCGCCAAGACCTATGGCAAGGCGCCGGCTCTGCATCAGCCCACTGGCAAGGGCAATTATCAGACCTACACTTGGATCGATTACAAGCGCGCAGCCGAAGAAATAGCTTGCGGCTTGCGGCAGTTGGGCATTGGAAAAGGCGATACCGTTGCGCTGCATTCTGAAACGCGCGCCGAATTCTATCTGGCCGATCTGGGCGTGCTGGCGAATGGTTCCATCGCCGCGGCCCTCTACACCACGTATCCGTTCGCTGACCAGGTAAAAAATCTGCGAGCCAGTCATGCCAAAGCGGTCTTCGTGGAAGATCCGAAGTGTATGCAGGCGCTTATCGATGCGGCCGGCCGCGATACTTTCACGGGAATGCATTGGATTTTATTGACCGGAGATTCAGAGGGCGCGATGACACTGGAACAACTTCGAGCCCAAGGCCGCGCCGCTCTGAAGAAAGATCCACAGGCATTCGAGAAGATTCGCTCGGAAGTGCGCGCCGAAGATCCTGCGATTTTGTATCTCACGTCCGGCGCCACCGGAGAACCGAAAATGGGCTTGGTGAGCCACGCGGCGCTGACATCGAACATCGATATGGGACCGCAGGTGCTGCCGCTCTCGCACGTGGATTCCACCATCGCATTTCTTCCATCGGCGCACATCGCGCAGCGCGTGGTGATTGAGCTTCTTCCCATCCGTTTCGGCATGCCGGTCTGGTTCTCGGCCGGCATCGCCAAGCTGCCGCACGAAATGAAAAGCATCGGGCCCACTTTTCTGCTGGCGCCGCCGCGAGTTTGGGAGCGCATCTTCGCGACGGTCAATACGGAGCTCAAAAAGAAGAGCGCACCCGCCAGAAAAATGTTTCACGGCGCCGTGGGATTGGGCGCTGAAGTGAGCCGTCTTCGCGAAGAGGGCAAACCCGTTCCGAAGACCATGCTGCTGATGCTCAAGATCGCCGACCGGCTGGTGTTCTCAAAGATCCGGGCACGCTTGGGCGGCCGCATTCGCGTTGCCGCATCGGGCGCCGCGCCGCTCGGCAAGGAACTGGCGCGCTTCTATGCGGCTATCGGGATGCCTCTCATCGAAGGCTACGGACTCACCGAGGGCGGCGTGGTTTGCTTGAATCCCGTGGCTCGTCCGAAATCCGGAAGCATTGGCATAAGAATGCCCGGCGTGGAATTGCGGCTGGCCGAGGATGGTGAACTGCTGGTGAAAAGTCCCACGCTTTTCTCGGGATATTACGACGATCCGGCGGCCACCCAAGCCGTGCTGCGCGATGACTGGCTTTACACCGGCGACATTGCTGAAATCGATGCCGACGGGTATGTGTACATCACGGGCCGCAAGAAAGAACTGATCGTTTCTTCCAACGGCAAAAAGATTTATCCGGCGCGAATCGAAATGCTGTTCAAGACGGAGCCGATCGTTAATCAAGTTGTTTTGATTGGCGATCGTTTGCCGTACGTCACTGCGCTCGTGACCGTGAATACGGCCGAAGGGGCGACTACCGCTGAGGCGGAAGTGAAGAAGGCCGTGGCGCGCGTGAACCGAAAGCTTGCGCCGTTTGAACAGATTCGTAAGTTTCGCATCGTCGAACGCGATTTTTCCATTGAAAACGGCGAGCTGACGCCCACCATGAAGGTGCGGCGAAATCGCGTGCTAGAGAATCATCGCGAACTGGTGAGCGAGCTTTATATGGGGAAAGAGGAAAGCCAATAGTCCCGCCGCGCGCCAAAATTGTTCCGACGGAAATCACGCGTCACGGCGAAAGGCGCATCGATAATTATTTCTGGCTGCGCGACCGGTCCAACCCCGATGTGATCGCGTATCTGGAAGCTGAGAATCGTTATACCAATGAAGCGATGGCGCCCACCAAATCGCTTCAGGACGATCTCTATCGCGAGATTCTCGGCCGCATTCAGGAGAGCGACGTTTCGGCGCCGGTGAAGCGCGACCACTATTTCTATTACACGCGCACCAAGGAAGGCAAAGCGTATTCCATTCAGTGCCGCAAGCACGGAAATCTCGATGCGGCCGAAGAGATTCTGCTCGACGCCAATGTCCTGGCGGAAGGGCAAAAATATTTCCGTTTGGGAAATTTCGCCGTTAGTCCCGATCATCGGCTGCTGGCTTACTCCATCGACTTGGAAGGCGACGAATCCTACGCGATCTACGTGAAGAACCTCGCCACCGGTGAACTTTTACCGGACCGCATCGCGAACACTTATTACACCCTCGAGTGGGCCAACGATAATCGAACATTCTTCTATGCAGTGCTGGACGAAACCAAGCGGCCGTATCGCGCATACCGGCATGAACTGGGCGCGGCTTCAGACGCGCTGGTTTATCAAGAGGACGATGGGCGGTTTGCGCTGGTGCTGCACAAAACACGCAGCCGGCGATTTTTGTTCATCGAGCTGGCCAGTCCACTTACATCAGAACTTCGCTATCTGGAAGCGAGCGATCCGCGCGGCGAATTTCGCGTGATGCTGCCGCGCCGGCAGGGCGTCGAGTATGATGCGTCGCATCATGGCGAGTATTTCTACATCCGGACCAACGATCAGGCGAAGAACTTTCGATTGCTGCGAACGGAGGTGGGCAATCCTTCCGCGGAGACCTGGCACGAAGTGATTCCAGCGCGCGCCGAAGTGACTATCGAAGGCGTCGATTCATTCGAGGACCATCTGGCAGTCTACGAGCGTGAGCGAGGACTTGAGAAGATTTCAATCCGCGATGGCTCGGGCGCTTTTTCCCACTACATCGAATTTCCAGAGCCCGTCTACTCCGTCGGCGCCACCGGCAACGCAGAATACAAGACCAATCTGCTGCGGTTCAACTACACTTCGCTTGTAACTCCTGCTTCGGTATTCGACTACAACGTGCGAACGCGTGAGCGCGAGTTGAAGAAGCAATACGAAGTGCGGGGCGGATACGATGCGTCGCAATATCAATCGGAGCGGATTTTCGCGAAAGCGCCCGATGGCGTGGAAGTGCCGATTTCGCTCGTTTATCGCAAAGGCTTCGAGCGCGACGGAGCCAGCCCGCTGCTGCTCTATGGCTACGGCGCGTACGGCCACAGCATCGATCCGCGATTTTCGTCCGATCGGCTGAGCCTGCTCGATCGCGGCTTCGCCTTCGCCATCGCGCATATCCGCGGCGGCGCCGAGATGGGCGAAGAATGGCACGATCACGGCAAGCTGCTGGAGAAGAAAAACACGTTCAGCGATTTCATCGCTTGCGCGGAGCATTTGATCGCGGCGCGATACACTGCGAGCGGCCATCTGGCGATCATGGGCGGCAGCGCCGGCGGCCTTCTGATGGGCGCAGTATTGAACGCACGCCCCGAGCTGTTTCACGCCGCGGTCGCGAAGGTGCCGTTTGTCGATACATTGAACACAATGCTCGATCCCACACTGCCGCTGACCATATCCGAGTACGAAGAGTGGGGCAATCCGGAAGAGAAGCAATATTACAATTACATCCGTTCCTATTCGCCTTACGATAACGTGGCGCCGCGCGAGTATCCGATCATGCTGGTGACCGGTGGGCTCAACGATCCGCGTGTATCGTATTGGGAGCCCGCGAAATGGGTGGCGAAACTGCGCGCCGTGAAAAAAGACTCGAACGTGTTATTGCTCAAGACCGACATGGGCAGCGGGCATTTCGGCCCGTCCGGCCGCTATGAAGGTATTAAAGAAACCGCCTTTGATTACGCCTTCCTGTTGCAAGCCCTACGCCGTAAGTGACAGCAGCGTGTGTTTGACTACCTCGGAAGATGCCATGGGATGGGAGCCACGCCACCGAGAACGATGCGCGCGCTGCGGCAAATTTGCCGATCCATTTTCGAGCACAATGGCCGCGCTGACTACCGCGTGCGTCCAGGCCGCGCCGCCGGGCAGTTGTATCGCAGACAGGATCTCATCCCTCTGCTCATGTCGTCTGCTGGCGAAATTGCGCCCCTTATATTATGTCTTCCGGCGGGCTTCCATGATTTTAAGGAACGATCGCCCGCGCAGATCTTCGATGGTGAGTCCCGACGCCGCCGCTTCCTTTTCGGTGAACGCGCCGCAATTCACGCCTCGCAACAGGAAATTGAGCAGCCCTTGGCCGGTTGCCGCGTCGTCGAACACATCGCCCACCAGCGTGGCTTGCGCGGCCTTGTCGATGAAATTGCGCAGGCGCGCGGCGGCCGAATCCAGGCTCTTCAGGAAAAACGCATAGACCGCGGCGTAGCGCGTGGGAAGCTGGCCCGGGTGCAAATCCCAGCCCTGGTAGTAGCCGTGCGCCAGCGAGCGCTGCACCAGATCGAAATGATGGCGCATGGCGCGATGGACAATCGCGCGATTTTCGGTCTTCTCCTGTTCGTTTGCGGGCGCGCGATGGCGCGGGATGGGCAGGATGGTGCTGGGTCCATCGGACAGAAACACGCCGCTGTCGGCCGCGCTCACCTGCATGACGTGACGCGCGAAGTCGCACGCTGGATGATCCAGTCGCTGCTCGGCCGCCGCGATGTTGCAACTTGCCGAGTAATCATAAGGCCCGAAATGCAAGCCGCGGCAGCGTGCCTGCGCCGCTTGCAACAGCTTCGGAATGCCGGACGATCCGCTGGAATCGATGATATTTTGCGGAGTTTCAATCATCAGCTCGATCTTGAGAACGGCGGGTTCCAGCCCGTGCCGAGCCTCCATGTTCTCGAGCAATTCAACCAGTTTGCTCACTTCCGACGGCACGGTGATCTTGGGAAGTGTGACGACGAAATTGTTCGGAAGCGGGCCGGATTCGAGAACCGCAGTGAGGAACAGGTCCAACGTTCGCGCGGAGCGCGCGCGAAGCGCTTCGGTAAACGGCTTGATGCGAATCCCGATGAACGGCGGAAAGTGCGCCTTCCCCGCCCCCCGCGCCAAAAACTGCGCGGTAGAAACCGCGTGCCCGTCTTCTTCGGCGTCGGAGCGATAGCCGTAGCCGTCTTCGAAATCGATCCGAAAATCTTCCACCGGCTCGCGTTCCAGCTTCGCGACAGTTCGTTCGAAGACGGCATCGGCAAGTTCGCCCGGCGGCAATCCCAGGCACTCGGCGAATGAAGCCGCGTCCGGCGTGTAGTTGCGAATCAGCTCCAGTGCGAGCGCTCCCAATCGCGCGGGAGTCTCGGCTTTGAAGAGCTGAGCGCCGCCGTAAACAACATGAATTGGCTGGCGATCCGGAAGAGTTTAGAACCACCCGAGTCAAAACCAGCGTGTCATCATTACTTTTTGCTCGGTGTAAAACATGACGGCGTCCTTACCGTGCGCGTGCAGATCGCCGAAGAACGAGTTCTTCCAGCCCGCGAACGGAAAAAATGCCATGGGCGCGGCCACGCCGACGTTGATCCCCACCATCCCAGCCTCAACGCGCGACGAATAATCGCGCGCCGCTTTTCCGCTGCCGGTAAAGATGGAGGTCGCGTTGCCGAACGGCGAGCTGTTCACCAACTCGATCGCGTCTTCGAGCGTCTTCACGCGAATCACCGAAAGCACCGGGCCGAAGATTTCGTCCTTCGCGATGGTCATTTCCGGCTTCACGCTGTCGAAAATCGTCGGCCCCAGGAAGAAGCCGTCGCCCTTGGGTTTCGACGCTCGCCCGTCCAGTATGCGGCTTCGCGCCTTCCTCCACGCCTTTGTCGATATACCCGGCCACGCGGTCCCGATGTTCCTTGGTAACCAGCGGACCCATGCCGACGCCTTCTTCGATGCCGTCGCCCACGCGCATCGCGTTCACCTTCTCCACCAAAAGCTTCAGCAGCGGCTCGGCCGCATCGCCCACGGGAACCAGCACGCTTCCCGCCAGGCAGCGCTCGCCCGCGGCGCCGAACGCGGAGCTGATGATGTTCTCCACAGTCTTCGGCATTTGCGCATCCGGCATCACCACCAGATGATTCTTCGCGCCGCCCAGCGCCTGCACGCGCTTTCCCTCGGCGGCCGCGGTTTTGTAAATGTACTTAGCCACGGGCGTGGAGCCGACGAACGAAATGGCGCGCACCAGCGGATGATGCAACAGGGCGTCCACCGCCACTTTGTCGCCATGAATCAAATTGAAAACGCCGGCGGGAACGCCAGCCTCATGCAGCAGTTTCGCGGCCAGCGTGGGCGTCATCGGAACTTTTTCGGACGGCTTCAAGATGAACGCGTTGCCCGCGGCGATGGCGAAAGGCCACATCCACATCGGCACCATCGACGGGAAATTGAACGGCGTGATGCCGGCGCAAACACCCAGCGGTTGGCGAATGGTATGGCTGTCGATGCCGCTGGAAACGTCGTTCAACGAATCGCCCATCATCAGGCTGGGCATGCCGCACGCCACTTCCACCATCTGGATGGAGCGGCGGACTTCGGCGCGCGCGTCGTCGATAGTTTTTCCGTTTTCGGTGGTCAGCGTCGCACGCCAGCTCGTGATGGTGCTTTTCGAGCAGCATCTTGTAGCGATACAGCGGCTGCACCCGATCCACCACCGGCACGTCGCGCCACTTGAGATAAGCGGCATGCGCGGCCTGCACCGTGCGATCCACGTCCTCGGCGGTGGCGTAGGCCACTTGCGCGATTTCCGCGCCGGTTGCGGGATTGGTGACGGGGGCGAGCTTCCGGTTTCCGGCGCTCTCCCATTGGCCGTTGATATAGAAAGAGACAGTTTCGACAGAAGGTTGGCTTGCGATCATTTTTATGCTCTCTTTAGGGTACCGCCATCCCTATTGCGGTCGCGGGCCGCGCTGGAACAGCTCCAAGTACAGATTATTCGGGTCGCGCACCATGCAGAATCGCGACGTGCCGTTCAGCACCGGCTCGCCGTTTTTCGAAATCACCGTCGACGCCTGCCGCCTTCAGCGCCTTCACCGTGGCATCGATATCGCGCACGCCCACCTGTAGAATCGCGGTGCCGGGATCCTGGATGCGGGTGTGCAGCGGCTTGCGGTCGATATCTTTAAATTCCATGAAGGCCATCATGACGGAGGTGCCGGGAATCGTCGCCGAGCTTCTGCGAAACTGCGCGCCAGGCGTGCCGGCGGTGTCCATCATCAGCTTGGTGCCGTCCCAAGCGGTGGGCGGCAGAGTTTGAAATCCCAGAACATCGCGATAGATGTGCAGCGTCTGATCCAGATCCGCGACGATGATCTCGAACGCGCCGCCGATGATGTTGCTCGAGTCGGGCGCCGTGGTTGGAGGCGCCGGATCGCGCTGCGAAATTTCGACGAAAAAGCCGTCCGGGTCCTGCACGAACACCACGTGGCCGATGCTGCCATTGGCTCCCTTGAGCGTCGCCGGCTCGCCGCCTTTGCTATTGATGTGCGCGTGCGCCGCTTTCAGCTTGGCCATCATCGCATCCATGTCGCGCACCGTGAGGATCAGGCTGGCCGCGCCCGGGTCCTGGAAGTGCGGATGCACGGCCTTGCGGTCGATATCTTTGTAGTCGATCAGCTCGATGCCCAATTTCGATCCGGGGATATGCAGAATCGCGGGCCGCGATTGCGCGCCGGGCGTGTTGCCCATGTCGATGATCCAGGGCGTGCTGTCGAATGGGCGCGGCGGATTCGGCATTTCCAGGCCCAGAACGTCGCGATAAAACGCCACCGATCTTTCGACGTTTTCGACGATGTGGCTGAATCCGCCCACGCCGACCACGTCGCCCGGAGGGGCGGGCGTCTGCGCGAAGAGTGCAGGTGGCCGCCGACACGATCGAGAAGAACTGCCGAGGCAAAAGGCAGTCTGACATTTTCAGTTATGATACACTGCCGCGAGATCTTATGCGCTTGTCCTTCTGACTGCCCTTGCGCCTGGCGGCCTCCGCCGCCACGCCCGACGGCGCGGCTGTTTTTGAGAGTCATTGCGCCACTTGCCATCAAACGGTAACCGGCTCGCGAACGCCCACGCGCGCCGAACTCGGCAATCTGACGCCGGAACAAGTGATGACCGCGCTGCTGCGGGGCAAGATGACCATGCAAGGCGCCGTGCTGGCCACCAGCGAAATCCGCGCCGTCGCGCTGTATGTCACGGGCAAGAACTTTTCAGCGGTGGCCGTGGATCCCGCGGCCGGCCGCTGCACGGGCAATCCGAAGCCGTTTTCTCCCGGCGCGGGCGATTGGAACGGATGGGGCGTGGATTCTTCCAACGCGCGATATCAGCCGAACCCCGGCTTCAATGCGGAAGACGCGCCGCGCCTCAAGCTGAAATGGGCTTTCGGATTTCCCGATGACACGCAAGCGGCCGGCCAGCCGGTGATCGTCGGCGGCCGGGTTTTCGTCGGAAGCAATGGCGGCACGGTGTATTCGCTGGACGCTTCCACGGGCTGCGTCTACTGGACCTATGATGCGGGCGGCATCGTCCGCTCGGCCATCAGCATCGCACGGTCGCCCAAGTCCTCGCGCTGGATCGCCTATTTCGGCGACTATCACGCGTTGGCGCACGCCGTGGACGCGGAAACCGGCAAGCCGCTGTGGAAGGTGAAGATGGACGATCATCCGGCCGCGCGCATCAGCGGATCGCCCACATATTACAAGGGCCGGCTCTACGTTCCCGTGGCTTCGTCCGAAGAACTGGACGGCGGATCGCCGCAGTATGAATGCTGCACGTTTCGCGGCAGCGTGACGGCGCTGGACGCCGAAACCGGCCGGAAAATCTGGAAATCCTACTCGATTCCCGATCCGCCGAAAGTTTACAAGACCAACTCGGCAGGCACCAAGCTCTACGGACCCGCGGGCGCGGGCATCTGGAATTCGCCGACCATCGACGAGAAGCGCCAGCGCGTCTATGTGGGCACCGGCAATTCGTACACCGGGATAACGATCCCTACCAGCGATTCCGTTCTGGCGTTCGATCTGGCGACCGGAAGTTTGTTGTGGTCCTCCCAGGCCACGCCCGGCGACAACTGGATGATGGGCTGCCCGAAGAGCCCGAATTGTCCGGAGAATCCCGGCGAAGATATCGACTTCGGCAGTTCGTCCGTGCTGCGATCGTTGGGCGGCGGCAAACAGATTCTGGTCGCGACGCAAAAGTCGGGGATGGTTTACGGCCTGGATGTGGATCAGCGCGGCAAGATCCTGTGGAAGACGCGCATCGGCGTGGGCGGGGCGCAGGGCGGCATTCAATGGGGCGGGGCCGTGGACGAGCATACCATCTACGCCGCCGTTTCCGACCTGAACCGCCGCGAAAAAGCCACGCCCGGCATGTATGCGATCAAGATCGACACGGGCGAAAAGCTCTGGAGCACGCCGGCTCCCGAGGGTGCGGGAAACAAGGCGCAGGTGTCGGCGGTAGCTGCGATGCCCGGCCTGGCGTTTTCCGGATCCTGGGGCGGGCACCTGCGCGCGTATTCCACAAAGACCGGAGAAATTGTTTGGGATTTCGATGCCCTGCGCGATTTTGAAACCGTGAATCACGTAGCGGCTCAAGGCGGATCGTTCAACGGCGGCGGACCGGCCATTGCCAACGGAATGGTGATTACGATGTGCGGCTACGGATTCGTGGGAGGAAAGCCGGGCAACGTGCTGCTCGCATTTTCGGTGGACGGCAAGTAGCGCTGGCCGCGCGCGATCATAGCGTGAATCTTCGCCACCAGGTCCCTGGCGTGGATTGGTTTCGACATGTAATCGTCCATCCCCGCTTCGATGCACCGCTCGCGGTCGCCGTCCAGGGCATGGGCCGTCAGAGCCACGATGGGAGTGTGGCGTCCGCTGCTCTCTTCCAGCCTTCGAATTGCCGCGGTGGCTTCCAGGCCGTTCATGTTCGGCATCTGCAGGTCCATCAGGATCAGATCGAAAGAATCCAGCGAAAACATTTCCACGGCTTCCAAACCGTCCCTTGCGATCGCGATGGCGTAACCATTCCGTTTCAAAATGTTGGTGACGAGAATCCGGTTCGTCGAATCGTCCTCCACAACCAGGATTCTCAGGCCGGCGCCTGAGGCTGCATCCGGAGCCGCCGCGGGAGCAGGAGAGGCGGATGCTACGGTGCTGGTGCTGAGCACCTTTAGAATCGCGTCAAACAGCGTGGAAGTGGTTACCGGCTTGGTCAAATACACCGAAATGCCCAGCTCCTCGCATTGATCGGAGCTCACCTGCCAGCCTACCGAACTGAGCATCATGATGGGCGGCGTGGCGGGCGAGGATTGCGACAGCATGCGGCGCACCAGCTCCAGGCCGTCCATGCCCGGCATTTGAAAATCCACCAGGATCAGTTGGAAGGAGCGGCCTTCGCGATCCGCCTCCCGCACCAGCTTCAAAGCTTGCGCGCCGCTGCCGGCAGCCACCGCGTTCATGCCCCAGCGCTTGAAATTTTCCACCAGTATTTTGCGGTTGGTGGAATTGTCATCCACCACCAGCACCGGCAACCCGTGCAGATCGGGCGGGCTTAGCGGAGCGTCGCGGCGTTGATCGGTCTCGGCGTGTCCGAAGCGAGCCGTGAAATGGAACAAGCTGCCTTTGCCCGGTTCGCTTTGCACCCAGATCCTGCCGCCCATCAGTTTCACCAAACTGCCACAGATAGCCAATCCCAGGCCCGTGCCACCGTGACGGCGGGTGCTGGACCCATCCACCTGCACGAAAGCGTCGAAAATGCTGGCCTGCTTGCTCGCGGGAATGCCTACCCCGGTATCGGCCACCACGAAGTGAACCACGGTTTCGCCTTCGCCCTCGGCTTCCAGGCGCACCACCACCGTCACTTCTCCCTGTTCGGTGAACTTGATTCCGTTGCCGATCAGATTCACCAGAATCTGGCGCAGGCTGTTCGGATCGCCCACCAGAATCTCCGGAACATCCTGCTGAACCTGGTACGTCAGCTCCAGCCCTTTCTCATGCGCCGGAAACGCCAGCGTCTTCACCGTCTCGCCCACCAGGCTTTCCAGATCGAACTCCGCGCGCTCCAGCGTCACCTTTTTGGCTTCGAGCTTCGAGAAGTCGAGAATGTCGTTGATAATCGTAAGCAGGGAATGTGCGGAGCCTTGCACGATATCCAGGAACTCACGCTGCTCCGGCTTCAGATCGGTGTCCAGAACCAGCGCCGTCATGCCGATAATGCCGTTCATGGGCGTCCGGATTTCATGGCTCATGTTGGCCAGGAACTCGCTCTTCAGCCGGGCCATTTCTTCGGCCTTCTCTTTGGCCGCCCGCAGCTCTTCGTTGGCCGCTTTCAATTCGGCCGTTCTTTTGGCGACTTCTTCCTCCAGTTGAACGCGGTATTGCTCCAGCTTCAGATCGCGCTCCGCCAGGCGGGCGTTCTCTTCCTCCAGCAGGCTCTTCGCGATGGCGCTACCCATCTGCTCGCCAATAAACGCGATGGCGCTGATTTCCTGATCGGAATGATGGTGCGATTCCCGATGGTGCACATTGATGACCCCGATGGTCCGGCCTTTGTAAACCAGCGGCACCGACAGAAACGCCTCGTACGTATCCTCCACCAGCGTGGAAAAGCTTTTGAAGCGCGGATCGGCGGACGCGTTGGAACCGAGCGCCACCACGGACTGATGCTCGGCCACCCAACCGGTAACGCCCTCGCCCGGTTTCACGCGAACGTTATCCAGATCCTGGGTGCGTGGAACCTGCGAGGCGCGCAGCACAAACTCGCCCGTAGAGGATTCCACCAGGTAGATCAGGCAGGCGTCGCAGCGGGTGGATTGCGCGGTCAGCCCCACTATTTGCCCCAGCATCTCATCCAGCGACAGCTCCGACGTGACGATGCGGCTCACCCGATGCAAGAAAGTAAGGTCAGAGCTTCGCCCTTCCAGATCATCGGACATGGGGTAATTTGAGCCTAAGAGAGAAGATCGGATGGGTCCAATCAAATCTTTCTATGGAGGGCATAGACCGACAGTCTTGCCATAAACCACCTACGCACGCATAAGGAAAAGGTAAGATCTGAAAACGACCCTGGGAGCGTCACTTACTTAGCATGCCGCCCGCCGCGCAGCCACCGTCGGTTTATCGTCGCATCGTCGCTCTGACGCAAGAGATCGTCGAGCAGTGGTCCCAGGACGACGCTCCTCGGTTGTCGGCGTCACTGGCCTACTACACGATTCTCTCGTCGGCGCCGCTTCTGGTCATATCCATTGCCTTGGCCGATCGTGTTTTCGGACAAGACGCCGTGCAAGGCCAGTTGGCCTGGGAAATTCAAACGCTGGTGGGCGGCGACGCCGCGCAGGCCATTCAAGCCGCCGTTCGCGGCGCTCATCACCCGTCTAGCGGGCTGATCGCCACCCTTCTGAGCATTGTCACACTCGCCGTCGGAGCGTCCTCGGTGGTGGTAGAGTTGCACTCCGCGCTCAACCTGATTTGGGGCATTTCCGATCCCGACGCCGGCAACTGGCTGGGTAATCTCCTGGGCTTTGTCAAGCAGCGATTCTATTCGTCGCTGGTGGTGATCGGGGCCGGATGTCTGCTATTGGTGTCGCTGATCGCCAGCGTTTTCATCACAACAATCGGGGAGTTCTTTCAATCGCTCCTGCCCACTTCGGAATGGGTGCTCCACCTGGCGGCTTTTGCGGTTTCCTTCATCGTGGTTACGCTGCTCTTTGCCGCCATCTACAAACTGCTTCCCGACGTCCACCTGCGATGGAGCGACGTATTCATCGGCGCGTCGGTAACCTCGTTGCTATTTACAATAGGAAAGCAACTGCTGGCCATCTACCTGGGGCGCGTGGGCTTTCAATCCACTTACGGCGCGGCCTGGACAGTGGTCATCATCTTAGTATGGGTTTATTATTCGGCGCAGCTTTTCTTTCTCGGAGCGGAATTCACCAAGGTGTACGCGCGCAACTACGGTTCGCACAAGGCGGCTCCCGTGCCGGGCGTAACCAAAATAGCAAATGAGGGTCCAATATAAGTGTTGGACTCGCTCCGCTTACTCGTGAGGAGTGCGTGTGTTCTGGTTTTCCTCCCGGCGATGACGATGGCTGAAACTTCCCCTTTCGAGGGAAAGCCCATCGCGGATATTCAATTTCCCAACGGGCAGCCGCTTGACGCCGCGGATCTGGCACGCGTTCAGCCACTCAAGGTTGGCCAGCCGTTGCACTCGGCCGACGTGGCGCACGCCATTGATGGACTGTTCGCCACCGGCCGGTTCGAGGACATCATCGTGGAAGCCGAGCCTTCCGGCACCGGCGTGATAGTCCGCTTTGTCACGCGGAATGCCCGGTTTCTAGGCGGTATCACGGTGGAAGGAAAGGTGCTGGAATCGCCCAATCGGGCCCAGGTGGACAGCGCCACGCAGCTCTCACTAGGCGCCCCTTTCCAGGACGACGACGTCACCCAGGCAGTGGATCGCATCCATCGGCTGCTTCAGGCTAACGGATTTTACGAGGCGCGGATTACTCCCAGCGTGGAGCGCGGCGATGATGCGCAGCAAATCTTCCTCACCTTTCGGATCCATGAAGGCAAGCGAGCCAAGTACGATACGCCCGCCATCACGGGCGAGACCAAGCTGCCGGACGCCACCATTTTGCGCGCCACGGGCTGGCGTCTTCCGCTCATCCATTGGTGGCGTCACGTCACCAGTGCGCGCACCCGCGGCGGCGTGCAAGGCGTCTTGAACAAATATGGCGGCAAGGACCGGCTGATGGCGCGCGTGGAATTGAAGAAGTTGGATTACGAGGCGGCCCGCCGCCGCGTGCGTCCAGAGCTGGATATCGACGCGGGTCCCAGGATAAAAGTGACGGCTGTGGAAACCAAGGTGTCCCGGCGCCTGCTGAAGAGATACGTGCCGGTGTTTCAGGAACGCGCCGTGGACGACGATCTTCTGGAAACAGGCAAGCGCAATCTACAGGAATATTTTCAGAGCCAGGGCTATTACGACGTCAGCGTCGATTTTATGGTTCAGCCCGTGCGCGACGACCAGGAGACCGTGGAGTACGCTATTTCGCGCGGCATGCGCTACAAACTGGTGCGCGTGGCCGTCACCGGCAATCGCTATTTCGACACGGAATCCATTCGCGAGCGGATGTTCATGCAGCCCGCCGGCTTCCTGATTCTCCGCCACGGGCGCTATAGCGAAGCGTTCCGCCGCAGGGATGAGCAAAGCATCGCAAGTCTGTACGAGTCGAATGGATTTCGCGATGCGAAAGTCACCTCCGAAGTGACCAAGGACGAGGGCGGACGGCCGGGAAGCATCGGAGTGACCATTCATATCGAGGAAGGCCCGCAATGGGTAGTGGACGATCTTGCCATCAACGGCGCCACGCAATTCAAACCGGCCGAGCTCCCGAGCCTGGCCTCTTCCAGCGGGCAGCCTTTCTCCGAAGTAAACATCGCGAACGATCGCGAAACGGTGCTCACTTTTTATTACACGCGCGGCTTTCCTAAAGTCACCTTCAGCGCTTCCTGGCGGATTGTGCAGCCGGGGCACATCAGCGTGGTGTACAACATCACCGAAGGCGACCGCGAGTATGTTCGCGACGTGTTGACGTCGGGGCTGACCACTACGCGCCAAAGCCTGGTGGATCGCGCCATTACGCTAAAGGCGGGCGATCCGCTTTCGCCCACGGTGCAAACCAACATACAAAAGTCTCTGTACGATCTGGGCGTCTTTGCGAACGTGGATACCGCCATCGAAAATCCCGACGGCGATACAGACCATAAATATGTGCTGTATCATTTTGACGAAGCCAACCGTTACACGTTTTCCCTTGGATTCGGACTGCAACTGGCGCAATTCGGCGTACCAAACAGCACCAGCCTGGCGGCGCCGGGAGGAACCACGGGTGTCAGCCCAGAAGGATCGCTCACCGTCAGCCGCCTGAATTTCCTGGGGCTGGGACACACCGTAAGCTTGCAAGGCGTGTATTGCTCCATCGAGAAGCGCGGCTCACTCACTTACTTGCAACCGCGATTATTCAATGTCGAAGGGCAAAACCTGACTTATACGCTGCTTTATGACGACACGCTGGACGTGCGAACGTTTGCCGCGCGGCGCGAAGAAGCATCCGTGCAGCTCTCGAAGAAATTTTCGAAATCCTTTACGGGCCTGTTTCAGGCGTCGTACCGGAAGGATAACGTCAGCGATATTGTCATCCCGGTTCTGCTGGTTTCGCAGTTCCTGCAGTCCGTGCGGCTGGGCATCCTCTCGGCCAACTTCGTTCAGGACCGGCGCGATAATCCCGCCAATCCCCATCACGGCATGTACAACACCGCTAGCTTCGCCTTGAGCGCTAAGTATTTCGGCTCCCAGCGCAGCTTCGGACGCATGCTTTTGCGGAACGCCACCTATTACCAGCTGGGAAAGAATTGGGTGCTGGCCCGCCAGACGCAATTCGGAATGATTCTGCCTTTCGATCCGCCGGCCGGTATCGACGCTCAGGAATCGGTCCCGCTGCCCGAGCGCTTCTATGCCGGAGGCGCGGATTCGCTGCGCGCTTTCCCCTTCAACCAGGCCGGGCCCCGCGACATTGGAGCGCCGCTGGTCCCCGGCGGCCCATCGTCGGAACCGACCGGATTTCCCCTGGGCGGCAACGCTCTCTTCATCAATAATATCGAGCTGCGTTTTCCATTTATCGGGCAAAATATCCAGGGCGTGTTCTTTCACGACATGGGCAACGTCTATTCCAGCCTGAGCGATATATCGTTTCGTTTTCATCAAAACAATCTGCAGGATTTCAACTATATGGTCCATGATGTAGGCTTTGGAATCCGCTATCGCACGCCGGTAGGGCCCGTCCGCGCCGATTTCGCGTACAGTATCAATCCTCCCTCTTATGTCGGATTTTCGGGAACGCCGGCTGAGATATTGAACTGCAATCCGAATAAACCCCTTTCGCAGCTTCCGGGATACTGTGCCAGCACGCCGCAGAGCATCAGCCATTTCCAATTTTCCTTTTCGATTGGGCAAACTTTTTAGCATGCGCGGATTGTTCACGATCCTCGGCCTGACGTTCTTCTGCGGGGCGGTGCTTTCGGGCGACGCGATTCTGGACCGCATCGCGGTGATCGCCGGCACGCACGTGATCAAGTTGAGCGACATCGAGAGAGACATCCGGCTGACGGACTTCCTCAATCGAGTGCCGCTGAGCCTAAGTGCCGCCGCCAAGCGGGAATCCGCCGAACGGTTGATCACGCAGCAAATTATTCGCGACGAAATCGTCAGCGGAGGATATAGGCGTCCGCCGGAGTCCGAAGCCACCCAGCTCGAAGCGGAGCTGCGGCGCGATCGTTTCGAAGGCTCCCGAGAGCGGCTGGCAGCGGCCCTGCAGGGTTATGGGTTGACGGACTCCGAGCTGCGCGAGCAATTGCTGTGGCAGATCACGGTGCTGCAGTTTATCAACCAGCGCTTTCGCGGCGGAGTGGTGGTTACCGATAGCGAGGTGCGCGATTATTACGACGAGCGCTACGTCGAGCTGAGCAAGCAGTATCCGAAGGACAACAGCCTGGAAGCGCTGGAGCCCAAGATCCGCAGCATGCTGGAAGGCGAGCGCATCAACCAAAGTTTTAACGAATGGCTGGATCAGGCGCGCAAGAGCGAACGGGTGGAGTTCAAACCGGGAGCCTTCGAATGAGCGGGCGAATGAAAATCGTTCGCCGCATCGCGCTCGCGTTTGCCGCACTCATCGTGGTTGTCGGGATCGCGGCCGTCCTGATCGTGCAGTCCGCGTGGTTTCAGAATTACGTCAAGCAAACCATCGTTACGTCCGTCGAAGACAGCACCGGCGGGAAAGTCGAGATCGGAACCTTCCACTTCGATTGGCGACACCTGACCGCGTTGGCCACGGATTTCGTGGTTCACGGAACCGAGCCGGCCGGCGCGCCGCCTATGCTTCGTGTGGCGCGCGTACAGTTGAATCTCCGCTTGCTCCCGAACCTGCATCATCCGTGGGATATCACTTATCTGGGCATCGATGCTCCACAAGCTAACGTGATTGTCTATCCCGACGGCCATACCAATATTCCAACGCCCAAATCGACCTCCAGCACGTCGCCTCTCGAAACCGTAGTGGATCTTGCCATCGGGCGCTTCGAACTGACCAACGGTCTGATCACTCTCGCCGAGCAAAAGCACGAGCTGAACCTCCGTGGAAACAATCTGCGCGCGCAGCTCTCGTACAATATTTTGAGCCAGCAGTATCGCGGACAGGTTTCGCTTCAGCCCATTGATCTCGTTTCCGGACGAAACACGCCGGTGGATTTCACGGTGAACCTGCCACTGACACTCTCGCGCAATCGAATCGACGTGCACGACGCCAGCATATTTACGTCTCGATCCGCAGTCACACTCAACGCGTCCCTCGAAGACCTGAAGAATCCGAAAATGTCGGCGCACGCCACGGGACATATCGCGCTCGCGGATCTGTCCATCAAGGCGGCGAAATCTCCGCCGGCGATCGATCTGGACGCCACGGCAAACATCGCGAACAACGAGATGGAATTCACGGGGCTGCGGCTGTCGCTCGGCCAGTCGAATCTGGAAGCATCCGGAAGTTTGGATCGCGGCCTCAATTTCGAAAGCCGTCTTGATTTGGGCGAATTGGCAAGTCTTCTCCATCAGCCGAGCCTTCCCAGCAGCATCGCGAATGTAACCGGGACGGCCAAGCTCGATTCTCAAAACTCCTATGAGGTTCGTGCCAATTTAAAGAATTTCGGTCTCAAAGTTCTGTCCTATGATGGCGTGCTCTCCGGGCCTTTCAACGTCGCGGGAAACTTGAGCACCGGCCTCCGCGGTTTAAGCGCGCAGGCGAAGCTTTCCATTGCTCCGGGACGGCGCGGGATTCCGGTATCGGGCAACTTGACCGCCGCTTACTCAGGCGCCAGGGACGATGTATCTATCCAAAAGTCCCTTCTCACGCTGCCGCATTCCCGGCTCAGCTTGGACGGTTCGGTGGGAAAGCAATTGAACGTCGCGCTCACCACCACCAATCTCGACGATCTGTTCGCCGCGCTCCCGCGAGATTCGCGCCCGGCAGTGACGCTTCACAACGGCCAAGCCAGCTTCAACGGCAAGGTCACGGGCAGCCTCGCCGCGCCGAATGTTTCCGGCCATCTCACCGCCAATCGGTTCAGTGTGGAGGGGCGCCAATTCGATAGCTTCAATGCCGATGCTTCCGCAACCAAACGCGGCGTCGCGATTCAAAACGGCAGTCTCGCACGAAATACCATGCAGGCCCGCTTCTCCGGATCGCTTGGGCTGCGCGATTGGAAGCCGCTCCCGAGCGCGCCGCTTGCCATCAACGGCTCCATCCAGAATGGCGACTTGGCCGATCTGCTGGCGCTGGCCGGTGAGCCTAACAATGGTTACTCCGGACAACTGAACGCGGATGTCGGCATCAACGGTACGCTGGGCAATCCGCGGGGCGCAGGCTCGCTGGTTGTAACCAATGGCGTGATACAGGGTCAGCCGTTCGACCGCGTCCAGGCGCAAGTGAATCTGACGGACCAGTTAGTCACCGTGCCCAGCGCATTTGTCCAACTGGGGTCCGCCCGCTTGAACTTCACCGGCCAGTTCCAGCATCCGCGCGATAGCTTCACCACCGGCCAACTGCGCGCCGATCTTCAAAGCGATCATATTAATCTCGCGCAGATCGACGAATTGCAGAAACAACGGCCGAACACCGCCGGTACAATTCAACTCCACGCGGCCGTTACCGGCAATCTAGCGGGAGAGTTTCAACTCACCAGCGTTAACGGCAACGCGTCGATGCATGGACTTCAATTCCAGGGCCAGAAGTACGGCGATCTCAACGCCAACGCCACCACCAGCGGCCAATCGGTGAGTTACAACCTTACTTCAAACTTCGCGGGTTCGAACATTAATATCAGCGGCAGCACGCAGCTCACGCGCGACTATCCAACCACGGCTCGCGCGAATCTTAGTAATCTGCCGGTTGAGCGGTTACTGGCTGTGGCGAATCGCACCGATATCTCGGTGAAAGGAATGCTCTCGGGAACCGCGAACTTCACGGGGACCGTCGGCAATCCGCGAGGCAGCGCGGACTTGACTCTCGCGAATGGGGCAATCTACGACGACGCCGTCAATCGCCTTCATGCGCGAGTGAACTATGAGGCCCAAAGTATCGATGTGCCGCAACTGGAGCTCGTTTCCGGAGCGTCTCGTCTCGATCTAACCGCTCGCTACGATCACCCGGCGGGCAACCTGGAATCCGGCAACCTGCAATTCCACCTGGACACTAACAGCATCGATCTTGCTCGCCTCAAAGCGCTGGCCGAACGGCGGCCGGGAATGGGCGGGACGTTGCAACTGAACGTAACCGGCGCCGCGCAGGTCCAGGCCAGTAACCCGCGCATCCTGGTTAGTAACTTGAGCGGCAATCTCCAAACCACCGGTCTGGCCGTCAACGGCAAGAACCTGGGCGATCTCACGCTTACGGCCAACACGTCGGGCGGCCGAACGAACTTCACGCTCAATTCCGGAATCGCGGGCGCCAGCATTGATGGCCATGGCAGCGTACAACTCGCCAACGATTATCCAACCGATGCGCAGCTCACGTTCAAGGACGTAACCTGGGCCGGGCTGCAGCCCCTGTTTGGTTACGACGCCGGCGAGGGCCGCGGTTTTGAAGCTGCAGGTGACGGGCAAGCGTCGGTAAACGGTCCGCTGCTGAACCCCGAGCAACTGCGCGGCTCTCTTCAAGTGACGCATCTCCAAGTGAGCGGCGCCTCTTCCGTGTTTCGCAAGGCGAACACCATGGTGCTACAGAACCAAGGACCCATTGCTGCAACGTTGGATCGCGGGGCGCTCAAGATTCAGAGCGCGCATCTGACAGGCCCTCAGACAGATTTGCAGGCCACGGGAACGATTCCGCTGAACGGACAGGATATGGGACGTCGCGCTCAATGGCAACGTGAACCTGGCGGTCCTGCAGCAATTCGACCAAGCCATCACCTCTTCGGGAAACATCGTCCTGGCTGCCGGTGTGCGCGGATCGCCGGCCAAGCCGCGTTTAACCGGCCAGCTGGAGCTGCATAACGCCTCCTTCGATTACACCGGTCTGCCCACCGGGTTTTGGAAGGCCAATGGCGTTATCGCCCTCAATGGAGATAGCGCGGTGATCCGAAGTCTCACGGCGGAAGCGGGCGGAGGACAGGTCTCGGTTACCGGCTCCGCCACGCTGAACAACACGCTGCGATTCGGACTGCAAGCCAAGGCATCCCGAGTGCGAGTGCTCGTCCAGCCGGGCCTCGGGGTAGTGGCTTCGGCCAACCTCAGTCTTTCGGGCACCACCGAGAACAGCACCGTGTCCGGCGCCGTGACCGTGGATCAGGTTTCGTATGCCTCTCGGACCGACCTGGGCTCCCTTCTGAGCTTGGCCGCGCCACCGGTGCAGGCGCCTACCACGCCTTCGCCGCTGTTTCAAAATATGCGGCTCGACGTTCGCGTGCGCAGTTCCAGCGCGTTGGGCGTGCAGTCCTCTTTGGCGCAGAACGTGCAGCTCACCGCGGATCTGCGCGTGCGTGGATCGGTGGCCTATCCGGGCGTGCTCGGGCGCGTGCTCATCACCGAAGGCAAGCTGCTCTTCTTCGGAGCGACTTACACAGTGAACAACGGAACCATCGCCTTCTACAATCCTGTCCGCATCGAACCGATTCTCGATTTGAGTTTGGAAACTACCACCCAAGGCGTGGACGTCGTGCTCAAGGTGACCGGTCCAATCGATAATATGAAATTGAGTTACACCTCCGATCCGCCTCTTCAGTTTCAGGAGATCGTTGGATCTATTAGCCGGCGGCGCCACTCCGACGTCCGATCCTACTCTGCTCGCCAATTCGCCCCAGATTCCTCCGCAGAGCTTTCAGCAAATCGGGGAATCGGCCATTGTGGGCCGCGCCCTGGCGGACCCGGTGACCAACCAGCTACAGAGGGTGTTCGGAGTAACTCAGCTCAAAATTAATCCGGCATTTACTTCCGGGTCGCAGTTGCCGGAAGCGCAGCTCAGCCTGCAGCAGCAAATTTCCAATAACCTTACGTTCACTTATGTAACTGGGCTGAACACAGCTAACGCCGAAACAATTCAGGTGCTGTGGACGTTTACGCCGCAATGGTCCGCGGAAGCCTTGCGCGATTACAACGGAATCTTCAGCGTCAGTCTGATTTACAAGAAGCAGTTTCACTAACAGAGCCGCGCGTGCCGACCGAGCCCGAGCGTGCCAACCGAGCCCGAGCGTGCCAACCGAGCCGCGCGCGTTAGCAAGCGGTTATTGCCGCCGCAGCGCCAATAAACCGCTTGCTCACGCGCGCGGCTCAGAATCGCGACTGCGTGTTTGCATGTGTTTACCGAGCCGCGACCGTGAGGGAGTCGGTCCCCAAAAGCCTTTTTCGGCAGCCTGCTAATTGCTTCGCCTCATCCTTCGAATGAAGCTTCCGGAGCGCCTTAGAGAGCAAAATCATGGATGCGGCCACGGCGTGATTTTCGCCCAGGACGTTCTGCTGCATTGTTAACGCCTGCCGATATTGCAACTGTGCATTACTCCAATCCTGCTGCGCCATGTAGTGGTCACCCAAATACGACAAAACCATGGAACGCATCAGGGGCGCGTCCTCCGGATTCTTCTTTAAGATCCCGAGTGCGTCGTCAAACCAACATTGCGCCTGGGGGTATTTGTGCTGCAGCACATAGACATGCGCCAATTCCGCGGCAGCCACCGCTCGCGACGTAATGGGCACGTCCGATAAACGATCCTCAATTGCCAGGTACCGCCGAAACATCTGCGCCGCGGCATCATAATTGCCATTAAGGGCGTTCGCCTGGCCAAAATGCACCAGGATGTTATCGTATTCCCGGCCGTCCGGCCCATAGTTCGATTTTCCAATCTCCAGCGCGCGATTCCAGTCCTTTTGCGCTTCCGAGTACCTGCCCGCTACTACCAGATACGCAGCCTGGCTGTCGAAATGCCGGATGAGCCTGGGATCTTCCGGCTGCGCTGCCTCCGCCTGGGTTCGCGCCAGGTTCATCAGACGCGCGCCTTCCATGAATTTCCCCCAGGTTATGTAGAGCCAGCCCAGGTCGTCCAATGTCACCACCATGCGCCAATCGTTGGGCTGGGCGTAATGCCGCAACAGCTCCAGACCTTTCTTCAAACTGGTTTCCGCCGTCGGGAAAGCGCCATGGATCTGGCTGATCTCGCCCAGCTGGGTATAAACTGCGCCAGCCTCCACCCGCTTGCCTTTGGCCAGCAGCAGGTCCAATTCCTGCAAATAAAGCTTGCGCGCCTCGTAGTAGCGTCCTAAATCCGCCGCGCGCACCGCCTTCATATCGTAATTCCGCGCCAGATCGCCGCTGGTCTCGGCATAGGCACGGAGTCCAGACACACTAAGGGCCACGACAATAAAAATAAGAATCATTGGATTTTCCCACGGGAGGCGACGTCACGAAGCCTCACCCTTAGATCGCGGCGAGGTGAGAAAGTGTCTTCCCGCGGATTCAACTTAACCGTGACGTGCGGAAGATTGGAGAGAACCGGGTTAAACAGTCAGATAATCGGGCTGAATTGGGCCGGTGCTGTCGCCGAGTTTCTGGGTTGGAACGCCGGCCTTGTCCAGTACGGTGAGCAGCAGATTGCTCATGGGCGTGTTGTCGGGATATTTGACATGCCGTCCTGGCCGCACCTGGCCGCCCAGCTTACCCGCCATCAACAGAGGCAGGTTCGTGTGCTCGTGCAGATTGCCATTGCCGATTCCGCCGCCATACAGGATCAGGCTGTGATCCAGCAGCGACCCATCGCCGTCCGGAGTGTTTTGTAGCTTTTCAAGGAAATATCCGAAAAGCGACACGTGATAGGCATCGATTTTCGCTTTCTTGGCGATCAGCACCGGATCGTTGCGATGGTGCGACACCGCGTGGTGCTGCTCCGGCACTCCGATGTTGGGATAAGTACGGGAGCTGAGCTCGCGCGCCATGATCATCGTGAAAACCCGGGTCACGTCGGCCCGATACCCCAGCACCATCAGGTCGTACATCAGCTTGGCGTGCTCTTCGAAGGTGTCGGGAACGTCCACGGGACGGTCCGGCAGCGCCATCGGCTCCGAGGCGCCCTTCTTTTCCGTGGCCTGGATGCGCTGTTCAATCTCGCGAACAGAATCCAGATATTCGGTCAGCTTGGTGCGGTCGCCCGGTCCCAACGTTCCCTGCAGGCGGCTCACTTCCTGCAGCACCGAATCCAGAATACTGCCGGTCTGCTGCATCCGCGCCATCCGTTCGGCCGTGGTGCCGCCGTCGCCGAACAGGCGCTCGAACACCAAACGGGGATGAGCCTCAGCCGGATTGGGCGTGGTGGGATTACGCCACGAAATGGTGTTGACGAAGAAACAATCGCTGGTGTCGCAGGCGATGGCGGTGGGCTTCTCCAGCACCAGCTCCATGGAAGGTACCTGCGAATCCTTGCCAATCACGCGCGCCGCCAGTTGGTCGGCCGTGGTGCCAAGCTTAACTTCCATGCCGGGTTGCGTACGGTCCCAGGCGTGCACGCCGCTCAGCCAAACCGCCGAAGCGCGCGGATGATCGCCCACGCCGTCGCCAAACGTGTTGGCCTGCAGATGCGCTAAATTACTGACGATCAGCAAGTTATCGCGGACCGGCGCAAGCGGCTTCAGAGTGGGAGTCAGCTCGTACCCGGCGCCCAACGTGGTGGGAATCCATTGATCCTGAATGAACCCGTTCGGAGTGTAGACAAAACCCAGGCGCGGTGTCGGCTGCACCGATTTCGCCCTCAGCGCGGGCGCCATCGCATCCAGGAACGGCAACGCCAAGGTAGCGCCCATCCCGCGCAGGAACGTCCGGCGGGGCAGCGCTACTTTGGTAAGAAACATTGTCTACTGGCCTCCTCTTAATTCTAACGCCATCTTACCGTCTGGACGCGGTTGTAATGGCAGGCGCCCTGGGCGCTTCTTCCTGCGACTTCCGCATCTGGAACGGCGCGCTCTTCACTACGCCCAAGACGAGCGACGCAAAGCTGTAGTTATTCCCCGCGGCCTGGCGGACGATGGAGCGCACCGCGGGCTGGTCATAATACTGGACGTTGCGGCCGATCCCATACATCAGCAGCTTTTCCGCAACTGTCCGGACAAACTGCTCGGGATGCCGCAGCAGGGCCTTTTTCAATTCAGCCACGCCATCGAACTTGGCGCCGTCCGGAAGCACGCCGGAAGCGTCGATGGGCTGGCCGGCTTCGCTGTCGCGCCATCGACCCACGGCATCGAAGTGGTCCATGGCGAAACCGATGGGGTCCATCCTGGCATGGCAGCTGGCGCACACCGGATTCGCGCGATGCGCCACCATCGCTTGCCGCATGGTGAGCGGCTGGCCGGTATCGTTGGCCTCCGTCTTCAAGCGCCGGAACATTCGGCGGCGGAGGAGGCGGAGGGCTGGAAAGAATGTTTTCCAAAATCCACTTGCCGCGCAGCACCGGCGACGTGCGGGTGGCATAGGATGTCAGCGTCAGGATGCTCCCCTGCCCTAGCAACCCTCCGCGCGGGCTTTCGGGCGGAAACGTCACGCGCCGGAAATAGGTGCCTTCCACGTTCGGGATGCCGTAGTGTTCGGCCAGCCGCTGGTTGATGAACGAATAATTCGCGGTCATCAGATCCAGCACGCTGCGATTGCCGTGCAGCAGAACACTGTCCAGGAACAGATCCGTCTCCCGGCGAAAACCCTCGCGCAAAGTTTCGTCGAAGTCGGGGAACAACAGCTCGTCCGGCTTCTTGGCGTCGATATCGCGGATGTACAGCCACTGTTCGGCGAAGTTGGTGACCAGCGATTCGGCGCGTGGATCGTCCAGCATCCGGCGAACCTGATGCTCCAGAACGGCCGGGTCTTTCAGTTTTCCGCGCGCAGCCACGTTGAGCAGTTCGTCATCCGGGATGCTGCTCCAGATAAAGAACGACAGGCGCGACGCAAGTTCCAGATCGCTGACGCGAAACGGCGTGCCAGGCGCGACATTGGGCGCGATCGCGTTCGATGCGGAACAGAAACTGCGGACTCACCAGCAGACGCTCCAGCGCCTGTTCGATGCCGCGGTCGAAGCTCCCGTCCTTCCGGCCCCCGGTATAGAACGGCATGACGTCCTGCAAATCTGCCTCGGTAACGGGCCTGCGATAAGCCCTGCGCTCGAGTGTGGAAAGAATCCGCTTGGCGCAAGCCGTTTCATCCGCGGCGCCCGTGGGACGACACACGAAAATGCTCCGCCGGCTCGGAGTGTCCGGCGCTATTTCACCGTGATAAGGGCCGCTGATGGTCACCATCTCGATGGCCAGCTCCGTCCCTCTGCCGCGCATGCGTGGGCGGACCGTACTCTCATCGCGCGCCTGCGTCTTCTGTACGAACGTGACGCCGATCATGCGCGGCCCAGCCTTCAACGCCACGTGAATCTCGATGGGCTTGGCGGGTCCGCGAAAACCTCGGGGCGCGCCGCCGGGCCCCACATCCACAAGCTGCGCCCGCGCGCCATCCACGGTAATTTCCAGTTGATCGGGCTCGCGCGGAGGCCGCGCCAATTCAATCTTGAAGACGTAATCGCCATCCAGCGGAACGTCGCTGCGCACGCCCAATCCGCCGCGCGTGCCAAACGGCAGCCCCTGTTCATGAATATCCTGCGTGTGCTCGCCCGACAGACGATAGGTGTTCACCATCACCGGCATGGAGGGATCGCCAATCGCCAGCCGGCTGATCTTCCGCGCCGCCTCCAGATAGCTTTCCATCGCGGTGGGCGAAACAAACAGCAGGTCGGCGATATTGTCGAAACCGCTGCTGGCGTTATCGGGAGGCAGCAGCAGCGAATAATCCATCTCCTTGGGCAGCGCGTCCAGCGCCAGCAGATCGCGAATTGCGTTTTCGTATTCGGTGCGGCTCAGCCGATGCAGCAACGGCAGCTTGCCCGGTTCCACGTGTTCGGCGGACGCGCGGTCCAGCTCCGTCTCAAGCCAGGCGGCGGTCGAGTTGTAGGTGGCTTCGTCGGGCCGTGGCATGCGGGCCGGCGGCATGGACTCCGTCCGCAGCTTCTGCACCACCTTCTCCCACACCTCGGCATGATCGCCCACATGCTCCAACTCGGCTGTATCCAGCACGAAACCGCCGGTCTTGAGCTTCGGGTTATGGCAGGTCGTGCAATATTTGTTGAAGACCGCGGCAGGTGCGGTGGGTGCGGGCGCGCCTGAACAAATCAGGGCCAGAGAGCCCGCGAAACAGAGCGCTATTAACTTGACCACCTATTCGATATATTACACTCAAAGCGTGGTCAGTTATCTGCGTCTTCTCAGCTTGTTGGGGCTTTCGATGGCCGTTTTGCAGGCTGCGGACCTGCGGCTGATCGACGCCGTCAAGAACGCCGACGCAAAAGCCGTGCGCTCGCTTTTGCAGCAGCACGTCGACGTGAACGCCACCGAAGCCGACGGCTTCACGGCCTTGCATTGGGCCGCCCAGCGCGACAGCGTGGAGATCGCGGACCTGTTGCTCGCGGCCGGGGCGCACGTGAAAGCCGCTTCCCGTTACAACATCACGCCGCTGTCGCTGGCCTGCACCAATGGCGATGCAGCCCTGATCGATCGTTTCCTGAAAGCGGGCGCCGAGCCTAACGCAACCTCCGAACAAGGCCAGACCGCGCTGATGACTGCCGCGCTTACCGGCAAAGTGGACGCCGTCAAGCTGCTGCTGGCGCATGGCGCAAACGTCAACGCCAAGGAGCCGTGGAAGGGTCAGACCGCGCTGATGTGGGCGGTATCGGAGGGCAACGCCGACGCGGCCGGCATGCTGATCGAATTTGGCGCGGAGGTAAACGCGAAGTCGGCCAGCGGCTTTACGCCGTTCCTGTTTGCAGTCCGCAACGGCCACATCGACGCCGCCAAGGTTTTGCTCGCGCACGGCGCCAATGTGAACGACGTCGCGCCCGATGGCACCAGCGCTCTGGGCATGGCCGTCATCAATGCGTATTACGAGCTGGCAGTGGTTCTGCTGGATCATGGCGCCAATCCCAATGCGCCAGACCCGCGCGGATCGGTTCTGCACTCGCTCGCGTGGATGCGCCGGCCGGGATCCAGCCCCAGCGCGGGCGCGGGCGGTCCGCCCATTGGTCCGCCGGTCCAGGAAGGCACGGTGGACAGCCTGGAACTGGCCAAAGCGCTGCTCGCGCACGGCGCGAATCCGAATGTTCGCATCGCCTGGCGAGAGATCAAGTACAACCGCGACTTCGGGCAAGTGAAGCTGCCTCCCGACATTCCCATCGGGCGCAAATACATCAGCTACGTGGGCGCCACGCCGTTCTATATCGCGGCGCAAAGTGGCGACGCGGCGTACATGCGCGTGCTGGCGGCCGGCGGCGCCGATCCGAAAATGCCGACAGTGCAGAACATCACGCCTCTGATGGCCGCGGCGGGCATCGGCTATTGGGATGGCGAGAGCCCAGGCCCCTACGCCGGGTGTCCCGAGAGCGAACGTCTGGAGGCGGTGAAGGTGGCGCTCGAACTGGGCAACGACATCAACGCGCATGCCGATTTCGGCCAGTATCCCATGGAGGGCGACGGCCAGTATCTATTGCTCAACTATCCGCTGAATATCAACAACATGCCACCCAACGCGCTGGGCGACGTCCGCTGGTCCGGCGCAACGGCCCTGCATGGCGCGGTGGTCTCCGGACAGATCGCCATCGTGAAGTATCTCATCGATCACGGCGCGCAGGTGGACGCCAAAACCCGGCTGGGTTGGACGCCTTTGATGCTGGCGGGCGGGGTTTTCGTTTCAAACACCAAGAAAGAGTTCCCGGAAATTGCGGTTCTGTTGAAGAAGGAAATGGCCGCGCGAGGCCTATTGCCCGCCGAAGCCGCTTCCGCCAAGACCGCGGGGAATTCTCCAGCGCGCTAGACCCGTAGCGGGAGTAGTCCCCCCAGAACGATATAGCCAAAAGTAGGCGCGCTCCGGCCGATAAGCCAAACAAGATGGCTATTCGTCGGAGTAAATCTCTACGGCGCTTCGTGCTGGCGGCCGCCATCGCAGGCTCGTCCATTTGGGGCCAACAACCCAAAGATCCCGATCTCTCGCAGGTCAGCATCGAAGATCTGATGAACATATCGGTCACTTCTGTTTCGAAGAAGGAACAGATGCGATCGAAGACCGGCGCCGCGATTTTCGTGATCACACAGGACGATATCCGGCGATCCGGCGCCACCAATATTCCGGACCTTCTTCGCCTGGCGCCCGGTGTGGATGTCGCGCGGGTGGACGCCAATCGATGGGCCATCAGCATTCGGGGCTTCAACGATCAGCATGCTAACAAAGTGCTGGTGCTCATTGACGGCCGCTCGGTGTATAGTCCCTCCTTCTCCGGCGTGTTCTGGGACATGGTGGATGTGCCGCTGGAGGATATCGACCGCATTGAGGTGATCCGGGGTCCGGGAGGCACGGTCTGGGGCGCCAACGCGGTGAACGGAGTGATCAATATCATCACCATGAGCGCGCAAGGCACGAAAGGCGGTTTCGTCTCGGCCGGCACGGGATCCCAGGATCGTGCCGATACTCTGCTCCAATACGGCGGCCAAATTGGCCAGGACGGCGACTACCGGGTCTTTGGTAAGTTCTTCGACACCGGCAATTCGGTATTTCCCAGCGGCCAGCAGGCGGCCGACGGATGGCTGGGCGGTCACGCCGGATTACGCTCGGATTGGACTCTCTCGCCGAGCGACACACTCACGGTGCAGGGAGATTTCCTCAAAACCAGCGAGAGCCAGACCATCACCACGCTGTTCTTAAACAATCTTCCACTCACGGAAACGTTTAACGACCCGCTGACGGCAACCGACGGCAATCTGCTGGCGCGCTGGAATCACACTTTCGCAAACGGGTCCAGCATGTCGCTGCAGTTGTACGACGATTACTCGCACCACCTGGATCTGGGATTCGTGGACTCTCAAAACACCGTGGATCTCGATTTTCAACACCACCTGGCGCTGGGGTCGCGGAACGACATCGTATGGGGATTGGACGCGCGTGTGATCGACAGCAATTATGGCCAGGGATACGGCTTTACGATTGTTCCCAGTCACCGCTTCGACCGGCTGATTAGCGGCTTCGTGCAGGATGAAGTGAGTCTGTCCGACGCGCTGTCATTGACCATTGGCTCCAAGCTCGAGGAAAACGACATCGACGGCTTTAAGCTCATGCCCAGCGCGCAACTCGTCTGGTCGCCCACGGAAAGGCAGACCGTGTGGCTGTCCGCCTCCCGGGCCATTCGCGAGCCCAGCTCCGTCGATGTCGGCATCCTGGACGACGTAGAGGCCGTTCCCGCTGGCCCGACGATTGGAATTATCCGGGCAGTGGGCAATCCGGATATCGACGCCGAAGTGCTGCGTGATTTCGAGACTGGCTACCGGGCACAGGTCAACCGGCGCCTCTCGCTGGACGTCGCCGGCTTTGTGAGCCTCTATCGGAACCTGGAGTCGATCGTCGAGCTGGCGCCGTACTTTATCACCCAACAAGGAGTTCCTTACCTGATTCTGCCGTCTACTTTCGTAAACGGACTGAGCGCCCGCAGCTACGGCGCCGAATTCTCCGGGAACTGGAATGTGAACAGCCGGTGGCGCATCAGTCCCGGTTACTCGTACTTTCATATTCATGTCGACGGAGACTCGTCCAATCTCAACCCACCGCCGGGCTCGGCGCCCAACCACCAATTTCAGGTCCGATCCCTGCTCGACCTGCCGCGCCATCTGGAATGGGACAACACGCTCGAATATGTCGGCAAACTGGCGGCCGGAAACATTCCCGCGTACACCCGGCTGGACAGCCGCTTCGGCTGGCGAGTGGGTGAGTTCGTGGAATTGAGCGTGGTGGGACAGAATCTTTTGACGCCCCGTCACGCGGAGTTTTCCGACGAGCTTTATCCCTTGAACCACACGCTGGTGGAGCGCAGTGTGTTCGGAAAGGTGACCTGGCGCTTCTAAATCCGGGAGCCTTTTGAACATGACCCTTCGGCTAGTCACGGGGATCTTGCTCGGAATGTTGCTCGCATCGCGCGCGCGCGGGCAGGAGATGGAGGAATACCAGGTGAAGGCGGCCTTCCTCTACAACTTCGCCAAATTCGTGGAGTGGCCTGCGCAGGCTTTCAAGACGCCGCGGGATCCCATCCTGATCTGCGTGCTGGGCCGCAATCCCTTTGGAAGCGCTCTGGAAGATGTAATTCGCGGGAAGTCCGTGGAAGGCCGGGCGTTTGCTTTTCGCCTGGTGGAGGACGCCGACGGAGCCGGCGCCTGCCAAATTCTTTTTGTCGGCTCATCGGAAGCCAAACGTTTTCACTCGCTCTGGAGGGCACTGAAGCCGGCCGGTATCCTGACCGTCGGCGATGCTCAGGGCTTCGCAGCCGGTGGCGGCGTGATCAATTTCAAACTGGACGCCGGCCATGTTCGCTTCCAAATCAACCCGGACGCCGCGGAGCATGCGCAGCTCCACATCAGTTCCAAACTTCTGAGCCTGGCGGAAATCGTGAAAACGGAGAAGATTCGATGAGCTGGTCGGCCCGCTACCGCGATCTGCCCATTCGTTACAAGCTCCGGCTGATTGTGATGCTCACCGTGGGCGCCGCGCTGACCGTGGCCTGCGGAGCCATCCTGATGTCCCACTACTACATCCAGCGCGATTCCTTGCGGCGGGACCTGAGCGTGCTGGCCGAGATTACCGGGGATAACAGCACTGCCGCGCTGAGTTTTGGCGATCGAAAAACCGCCGAGGAGCTGCTTTCCGGCCTGCGAGTGAAACGCTCCGTCACGACGGCCGCTCTCTACACCCTGGATGGCAAAGTGTTCGCCGGCTACCGGCGCGGCCAGGGCGGCAGCGCGCCCGCCAGCGTCCAGATGAAAGAAGATCGATGGGCCTTCGAGAACAACCGGCTGCGCATATTTCAGAGGATTCTGCTCCAACACCAGTTGATCGGCGCCATCTATCTGGAATCGGACCTGGGCGAGGTCCATTCCAAATTGCGCGAGTTCTCCCTCATCGTGATTGTCATTCTGATGGTGGCGCTGTTGGTGGCATTCATACTTTCCGCCCGGCTTCAAACCGTCATCTCGGAGCCCATCGCTTGTCTGGCGCGCACCGCTCAAGCCGTGTCGGTTCAAAAAGACTTTGCGGTCCGCGCCGCCAAGACGGCCAATGACGACCTGGGTCAACTCACCGATACCTTCAATGGCATGCTCGCCGAGATTCAGGCCAGAGACCGCGAGTTGCTGCTGCATCGCGACCGCCTGGAGCAGGACGTTACGGCCCGGACGGCGGAGCTGGTTTCCACCAACTCGGCATTGTCCGCGGCCAAGGAAAAGGCCGAAGCCGCCAACCTCGCCAAGAGCGAATTTTTGGCCAATATGAGCCATGAGATCCGAACTCCGATGAACGGAGTGATCGGCATGACGGAGTTGGTGTTGGACACCGATCTCACGCTGGAGCAGAAGGACTATCTCAACACCGTCAGATGCTCCGCGGACTCGCTGCTGACCATCATTAACGACATTTTGGACTTTTCGAAAATCGAGGCTGGCCGGCTGGAGCTGGATCCGGTTCGCTTCAATCTGCGCGACAATCTCGAAGAGGCAGTCCGCGCGCTGGCCGTGCGCGCCCATGAGCAGGGTCTCGAATTGTTGTGCGAATGGAAGCCGGACGTTCCAGACTTTGTCGTCGCCGATCAGGTCCGGATTCGCCAGGTGGTTGTGAATCTGCTGGGTAACGCCATCAAATTCACCGAAACCGGCGAGGTGGCGCTCACCGTGGGGCTGGGCAAGGCGGCGGAAGAAAGCGCCCCTGGGTGCCGCGAACTGCATTTCGTCATTCGCGATACCGGCATAGGAATCGCTCCTGAAAAACAGAAGCTGATCTTCGATGCGTTTTCGCAGGCCGATGGATCCATGACGCGCAAGTATGGAGGAACCGGGCTGGGACTCACTATTTCCGCGCGCCTGGTGGAAGCCATGCAGGGCCGCATCTGGGTGGAAAGTACACCTGGCCGTGGCAGTTCGTTCCATTTCACGGTGCGGTTTGACGCGGCTGAAGCCGTAATGCCGGCCGACGACGACAATTTCCTCTTGGGCTTGCGCGTATTGTTGGTGGATGACAACGTCACTAATCGCCGCATCCTCAGCGACATTCTCTCGCGCTGGTCCATGCAGCCGCTAGCGGCGGGTAGCGGCGTGGAAGCGCTCGCGTTAGTCCGTCGGGCTTTTGAAGCGGAGCGTCCGTTCGCGCTCATCATTACCGATGTCCATATGCCGGGGATGGATGGATTTGAACTCGCCGAAAAGCTCAAACATTCGCCTTACAGCTCGGGAGCTGTGATCCTGATGCTAACCTCGGGAGAGCGCCCCGGCGACATCGACCACGCGCGCAGCCTGGGAGTCTCCAACCACTTGCTCAAGCCGGTTCGCAGGGAGGAGTTGAGGAACGTGATCGCCAAGGCTCTGGACGGTTCGAGCGCGTCGCGCGAAAATCGCGAAGATATCCAGCCCGCCCCCTCTTCCGCCGATCCTGCATTGCTCTCCAGCTTGCGGGTTTCCGCTGCGCGCGTTCTCCTGGCCGAAGACAATATCGTAAATCAGCGCCTGGTGCAGCGCATTCTTGAGAAGGAAGGGCACTACGTCATAGTTGTTGGAAACGGGCAGGAAGCCCTGGAGGCATTGCGGCAACAAACCTTCGACCTGGTCCTGATGGACGTTCAAATGCCTGGCATGGACGGATTTGAAGCCACCAGCGCCATTCGTGAAGGCGAGGCGCTTACCAAGACGCACCTTCCCATCATCGCCTTGACAGCCCACGCTATGAAGGGCGATCGGGACAGGTGTCTCGCCGCGGGCATGGACGCTTATCTTTCCAAGCCGGTCCGCGCCGCTGACTTACTCAACCTGGTGCAGACCTACGGAAAAAACCAGTGCGTCGCTCTTCCGGTGTAGGAGACGCCGAACGGCCGAACCTTAGAAGCGCAAAGGGTGCGGCGCGCACCGCCGGACAAACCAGGAACTGGCCCGCGCCGCGCTCCGTTTTGCGCGAGTTCCTCAAAAGCCGGGCTGAAACACCTTAGCCGACCTAAGGTAACTGGTCGCCTACGCTGCCCCTTTTTGGCTAAGCTGACGGAACAACTCCTTGCCCTTTTCCGAAGGTTTGTAGGCGCTGCTTTTTTCGGAGAACCCGGGCCCTTTCGCCCTCGCAATGTTAACTACAATCAGGAAACCATCCTCCACCAGTTGCTCTAATCGCGCATTGCAGTCCCCATTGAATCCCGAACTGGCGCGCCCCGCGGTGCATACGGTTTTCAGCGTAGAGATCGTTTCAGCATCCATAAGCGTTCGACCTTTCGATCCTCAAGTTCCATCGTAGCACTCGGGGTTATGGTGGCGGTGCGGGGTTCCGGTAAGTTAACTACCGCAAGTAAACTAATTACGGCGTCGCGTAGACCCGACCTTGACTAGCGGCAAGAATTAACCGATACTAGTAAATGTCTGAGCGATTTCCGCCCACTCGCAAATCGCCTGAACTAAGTCAGGCGGTATGATTCGTTTTTCTTAGGCCATTCGACAACCGAGGAGGTTGTTAGTGCTCGATCCTCAGACGAAGTTCGCTGGCCGCTTGCTGGGCGCACCTCTGGCAAGGCCCCTGCTGCGTCCGGTCGCCACCCATTCCAAGGCGTCCGTTGCTCCATGGCCCGTGAACGCGTGGAGCGGTCCCCTGCAGTTTTGGAGGCTTTCCCGGCGCCTGGAGTTGCAGCGCGATCATGGACGGCTTCTCGTTCATGGCAATGGTTATTGGAAATGATACTGGTAAGGATGGAAACAAAGCAAGGAGAGCCATTTTCCGTAAAGGCGAAACTAACTGCATGGCATTGATCACAGTAAAACTCACCGAACAGGAACTGGGCCTGCTCACCACGCTGGCATCCGACCAGTTATTCCGCAGAGAATTTATCGACCCTAAGATGCCCGGCTATAAATTCAACCCGGCGGAATTAAGCCTCGGCAAGAAACTCGTGGAGCGTCTGCGAGTGGTGGCTGATCGGGCCAAGAAAGTGCCGCCCTCCAGAGTGCCGTATGCCGTCTAATCCGGAACCAAGGAGCGTCACGATGCAGTTCATTCTCACTGGATTCACTCAGGATCGGGAATTCCGCGTGTTCGCCTTCGAAGGGATCGCGGCGGACCGGGTCCGTACGGCGTTCACCGTGCGGGCGGATCTTGCTTTGAGCCGGACCTACGGCATCCGTCTGCAGGAGCTACCGCTCATGTGCCGCGGAATTCTGGAGAGCCGCGAGGAAGGCGAGGAGCAGAGCGCGCTCACCTTCACCGAGGAGGCCATGCGTCTTCACGCCAGCAACTGCATTGCCGCGCGAGCCTTGGCAGCCCAGAAGAAAAAGGCGCCCCGGCGCCCGGCGACTGAAACTAACGGCGCCGCGTGGCGATCGCCACAACCGTAGAGTAACATCCACCTCCCTTGACCTCCCCCCAAGGTGCCTGCCTGCATCCTGGCTCCGTCCTTGCCCGTATGCATTCATCTTGCCGGTCAGACGCTTCGCACACCCGACGGCCAACCCGATCTGCACGGCGCCTGGACCAACGCCACCGTTACCCCATTT
Organism: Bryobacterales bacterium; assembly: GCA_963784025.1. Lineage (GTDB taxonomy): Bacteria > Acidobacteriota > Terriglobia > Bryobacterales > Bryobacteraceae > Palsa-89. The sequence continues at coordinate 173,438 of CAWAPW010000023.1, read as the reverse complement.
CAGCCATGAGATCTCCATGGCGAAGCGTACCGATCGGATCTTCGAATACGCGTGCCACCAGGGAAATTACGCCATGACGGACATTCTTTCGGGTGCGCGAGCCCAAGAGAAGTAAGCCGCCTCCGCGCCGAAATCCTGACGGCCCTGCTGCTCAGCCGCCCGCATGAGCGTGCCGCGCCTTTCGTGCCGCGCCTTAATCGGCGAGAATAGGAACGTGCGAAAGAGAATTGTTGGTTCGGACCGCCCGGCTGCCAAACCCGGACCCGGCCCGCGCTGGATGGATCTCGGAGAGATTGCGACCGTTGAAGTCAGCTCCGAAGATCCCGGTTTTCCCATCGAGTCCGTTTTTAACGCTACGGGCGGTCCAGGCTGGCGAGCGTCCCAAAAGGGCGAGCAGCAAATCCGCCTCATCTTCGATCAGGCTATTGCAGTGCATCGAATACAGCTTCATTTTCTGGAGCCGACGCGCGACCGTTTGCAGGAATTCACCGTTCGCTGGTCCGCCGCGGACGGCGGACAGCCCAAAGAGATTGTGCGCCAGCAATGGAATTTCAGTCCCGGAGGATCCACCAGCGAGATTGAGGACTACGAAGTAAATTTGGATGGCGTGTCTACCGTGGAGTTAGTAATCAAGCCGGACCTGACACACAATGAAGCGCTGGCCACTCTGGCGGCCTGGCGAGTGGCCTGATTCACAGCCTCAGTGGACGCTGCCTATTGCAGTCGTAATTCGGCCTCCGGCGCGGATTCGGGCAACCTGGCAACGTGCGCGGACGCCGGCAAGGCGGCAACACGCGCGGATCCGGAAAGCGCGGCGGCCTGCGAGGTGCTCAATAGTTCCGGATCGGGAGGGGGCTGCTTGTTGCGCCGTCGGATGGACTCCACAAGCCAGCGGCTGGCCTCGAAGGTGCGCCAATACGGGTTGGTGCGGAGCAATCCGTTTCGGAAACTCAATACTTCGCGCCGCGCAAAGCGCTGCAGTGTGCCGCCGTGCTCGGGAAGCGGAGCGGCGTCCACGGTTTCAGTAGACAGCCGCGGCGAGGGACAGTCATTGAGCCTCAGCACCACCATGCGGCCATCGGTGACGATGGGATCGCCCGTGGCATTGCTCGAGAATCGCGGAAAGTCGGCCCGGTCCGTCCAATCCAGAATGTTCCCGCAGGACGAGAATGCCACGTCATATGCCACTTTGTCGCGCTCCTGATCCACGTCTTCTCCTATCTTGTGCGAGAGCTTTCGGCCCGGCCGCATATATGCGAAGTCGACGTCCCGGGTAGCGGCTCCTACCCAAATCTCGCGGCCATGCCACGTGCCGGCAGCTTTCCACATTCGTATATGGTGCCGCTTGGAAACATCGTTCAGGCCTTTTTGCCAGGACATTGCGGGCTCGGCGCCATTCAACAACAGGAGAGACATGGGCGCGTCGTCATCGCCCCGAAGCTCAGCCACCGCCCGAATCCAGTGGATGCGGTCGCGAAAAGAAGTTGGACCCGGTGGCGTCCAGCCGGCCGCCTGGAAAGCGGTCACGATCTGGGCATGAGTTCCAATAAACAGAACATTCGTAAGATCCGACCACCGGCCCGACACCGGGACCTCAGTGCGATAGGGCATCAGTGCAACGATGCGCGACAGTTCCTCGCGCTGGTCCTCAGTGAGCGGGAGGGCAGACGCTGGTCCGGGCTTCTCTTCGAAGTGAGGCGCCGAATCCAGAGACAACGGTGCGGTTAATGTGAGCGTCAGTTCAACGCCCGAGGGATAGTAAATTTCCGGTTCGGGAAGTTCCATCAACAGCGACCGGATGGCCCACTCAGCCAGCGCCGCGTGGATCTCCCATTGCAGCGCCGTCCGGATGTAGCCACTCACCCGGTAGCATAAACTCCCCGTCGATCTTACTCCCTGAATGCGGCCATCCCGAGTGACGCGCTCCCGCCCGTTGTCCACCTCCGCTACCTGAGCGGAAATGGGAATCGTCTCGCCCTGCGGCGAAGTGATCCGGTTGAATTCCAAATCCAGCCCGGCGGTTTCATGCCGTAACCCAAAACCTACCCGCGTTACCGATTTCACAGTGCCAGCCAGAGTGCTTCCCGCTTGCCACACAGTTTCTCCATCCACAATCAGCGGCGCAATCAGAAGCGCGCTGACCGGCGATCCGGTAGTGCTGGCGTAAGAGCCCACCGTGGTGGTGAGCCGGATATGAATCTGCGTGCCCTCCGGCAGCGGGCGGATCGTCAAAGCGGCAATGGAGAGAAACACGCTGAGGAGAGTGGTCAGCATGCCCGGATGTCTCCGGGCGCGGCCTGGCGCCGGTAGTTAAGCATTTGCAACAGTCTACTCCACGGGTGGTTATCCTGCTCGCTCCCAAGCGGGCGCGCTAAACAACTGTAGACTTTTCTGTCTTCCGCCGCCGTTCAAAAGTGCACAGGTTGCGGCAGGTTCTGTGACGAAGAAGTCCCTACGAAATTGTTCATGTGTCCCGACTTACGAGACTGGCCGTGTTATGGGCCCTGGCAGCCGGAAATAAATAAACAATCCCGGCTGTTCCGTCGTCTTGGCGCAGAATGTCCACATGCGAAGGCCTCGGGTTCTTCTTGGTATCGCGCCTTAGACATGCGATGCGCGTGGCCGCGAGTGTGAGTGCGCCGCAGGCAAGGACTGCGTGGACCCGATCAGGGCCGGGCGGCGGGCGCCTTCGCGATCAGTTCCTTCAGCAGCTTGGCGGTTTCCGGAAATGAGGACACGGGCGCGCGCACGCCACCGCCAAACCCCAGCTTGTAATTGCCGGTGGCGAAATCGAGCGGCGTCTTGCCATCGCGATCCTTGGGCTCCAGTTCGGCGCCGTTCTCGGCCAGGAAGCGAATGGTACCGTTCCATCCTTTAAGCGCCGCGGCATGCATCGCAGTCTGCCCGTTGTCGGCGCGGCGATTGATATCGGCGCCGGCTTTGAGCAGGATCTTAAGGGCTTCCACGGCATCCTCGTCGGTCTGGTAGCGTCCTCGAGTGGGGTTGGAGCCATGCCCCATGCCGGCCGCGATCATCAGCGGCGTAACTCCGTCGGCCGTCGGCAGGTCCACTAACGCATGATGCGCCAGAAGCAGCTTCATGGCATCCAGATTGTCGCCCGCCTTGGATGCGCGCAGCAAAGGCGTGGCGCCGGTGGACAACACCTGATCGCCCCCGCGATCGAACACCACGTTGCGATAGGGCGGACGCAGCTTCAATTGGAGATTCGGATTGGCGCCCTTGTCGAGCAGCATCTGGACCACTTCCAGCGCGGTGGTTTGGTCGGTGGAGGGGGTATCGGGACGGCCGCCCGTGGGCAGAGTCGAAAGATCGACAGCCGTATAGAGCGGCGAACGTCCATACAAATCCCATTTATCGATGTCGGCGCCGGCGGCGATCAGATACTTGGCAAGATCGAAATGCTGGTTCTCCAACGCGAGCACCAGCGGCGTTTCCCGATCCCGCGTATACATGTTGATATCGGCGCCGCCATCCAGCAGAGCCTTGGCGCATTCCACGCTGCCTTCGCGCGCCGTGTAAAGCAACGGTGTGAACCCGCCGATGTGCCGATCCTTGGGACGCGGCTCGGCGGTGATGCGGGTCTGCGGGTCGCGCACGGCGCCACGGGCATTCACCTTGGCCCCATATTCCAGCAGCAAGCGGATCATGGCCGGCTGGCTTTCGGCGGCAGCCCACATGAGCGCCGACTGCCCGCCAAAACTCTCGATAGCGTTCACCTTGGCTCCGGCGATCAGAAGGGCCTTGGCGGCGTCCACTTTGCCGGTACGCGCCACAACCATCAGCGCGGTTTGTCCGTCGGCATTGGCCGATTCCACGTCGGCTCCCGCGGCCAATAACATCTTGATGATCTCGGCGTCGCCAGTGACGGCGGCTTCCTGCATTGGCGTGGAGCCGAATTGGTTCACCACGTTCGGCTTGGCGCCCGCGCCCAGAAGTTGCTTTACCATCCCGGCGTCACGCTGGTAGACGGCCCAGTGCAGCGCGGTGGTGCCATTGGCTTCCGGCGCGTTGACGGCGGCGCCCCGTTTGAGCAGAGAGGCAACTGCAATTGGGTCGCCGGCCTTGACCGCCTGGATGAGATCGTCTCCGCCAACCGTCCCGGCCCATGCAATTGAGCAGACCAATAACGGAAGCGCGCGCCAGCAGCACGCCCGGAGACGACCGGGAGTCGTGGCCGGCAGGACGTTCGGAGACGTCAGGGGAGTCGTGCACCGGAGAACATCGATTCGTGGACTCCCGCAGGGGTGGCGCTGGAGAACATCGACTCGAGGCAGACCGGACCGATAGCGCGTGAGCATTGAGGCTAGACCTCAGTCATCAAAGCGTTGCTGTCGCCGACGTGGTCGATCGGGATGCCGGCGCGATCCAGCAGCGTGAGCATCAGATTGGCCAGCGGCGTGTCCTGCGGATAATGCACGTGCTGGCCGCCCTTGATCTTTCCGTAGCCATGGCCGAGCACGGCGGAAGGCAGCGGATCGTGATTGTGCAGATTGCTGTTGCTCATGTTGCTGCCGTACAGAATGATGGAATGATCGAGCAGCGAACCATCGCCATCCGGCGTGGAGGCCAGTTTCTTCACAAACGCGGCCAGCAGCTCGGTATGGTAGGCAAAAACTTTCGACAGGCGATCCAGATTCGCCGGGTTGTTGCCATGGTGCGACAGCGGATGGAACGCATCGGAAACGCCGATATTGTTGAACGTCCGCATGCTCACTTCCTTGCCCATCATGAAGGTGAAAATTCGCGTCAGGTTGGCCTGGTAAGAGATGGCCAGCAGATCGAACATCAGGCTGACATGCTCGTGGAAATCGTTGGGAACGCCGACCGGCGCGTCGGGCACATTGATACTCGACAAATTGCTCTTTTCCACGGTCTGAATGCGGCGCTCGATTTCGCGCAGCGAATCAAGATAAGAGCTGACCATCGCGCGGTCGCGCGCGCCCAACTGTCGCTGCAAGGACGCGGCGTCGCCCAAAACCGAATCGAGAATACTCTTGGTTTCGCCGACAATGGCGGCGCGCTCCGTGGAAGTGTCGCCCTGCCCGAAGAGCTGGTAGAACACCTTGCGCGGATTGTATTCCATGGGCAGCGGCTGGGTGGGAGTGCGGAACGAAATGGTGTGGCCGTAGCCGCAGCCGAAGGTGGGATCGCAAGTGGTGCCGGTTTCGGTGGAAAGCTCCAGCGACGGGAACGGCGTGTCCTGCCCGATGTGTTGCGCGGCAATCTGATCGGTGCTGGTACCGGCCAGAGGGGCCTGCTGCGCGGCGGGATGAACGCAATTGAGCCAGGTGCCCGACGTGATGGCGTGCGGTGCGGGACTCTCCGCGGCTTTGTTTCGTAAGCCGCTCACAATCGTCATGGAACTCTTGTAGGGTTCCAGCGGCTTCAGAATCTGCGGGAGTTGGAAGTCCGTCCCGGTGGTCTTGGGCGACCAGCGGTCCAGCACCGAACCGTGGGGAACATAGATGAAGCCCATCTTGGTGACCGCCTTCGCAGTCTTGGACTGCGCCGACGCGGCGGGAATCATAGCGTCCAAAAACGGCAGCCCGACAGTGACGCCCAGACCTTGCAGTACGGCCCTGCGCGATAGATGCTTCTTCGTGATGAACATGGTTCGTTCTCCCTCTGGTGATCCTATTTCTTCAGCGCCGCCGTCTGGACGGGCGCGGCTGGTTTATCGTCGGTTACTTTCTTTTCCCGGAACGCATCGCTCGAGACGATTCCCATCACGATGGACGAAAATCGATAATTGCCGGCGGCGGCCGTGCGTACGATTTTGCGAACCGTAGGCATGTCGTAGTATTCTAAGCGGCGGCCCAGGCCGTAGGTCATGAGCTTCTCGGTGAAGGTCTGGACAAACTGCTCCGGATTCCGCATCAGCGCGGCGCGCAGATCCTCGGGACCGGCTAGCTTGGTGCCGTCGGGAAGACTGCCCGTGGGATCGATGGGCGTTCCGGCGAACATTTCCACCGTTCGCCAGCGCCCCACCGCATCGAAATTCTCCAGTGAAAACCCGATCGGGTCCATGATGCCGTGGCACGCATTGCAACTGGCCTTGCTGCGGTGCTCGGCCATTCGTTCGCGGACGGTCTTGAACACTTTGTCGCCCACCTTGTTGTCTTTCAGCAGCGCATTGACGTCGGGCGGAGGAGGCGCGGGCGGCGTGCCCACGATATTCTCGAGAATCCAGGAGCCGCGGCGCACCGGCGACGTCCGGTCCGGATAGGACGACACCATCAGCACCGCGCCCTTGCCGAGCAAACCATCGCGCACCGGATTATTCAGGTGGACACGGCGGAAATTATCGCCTTTCACGTCGTGGATGCCGTAATGAACGGCCAGGCGCTCGTTCAGGTACGTGTAGTCGGCGGTCATGAGGTCCAACACATTGTGGTCCTCACGGAAGATGCTTTCGACGAACAGCTCCACTTCCTGCACCATTTCGTCGCGCGCATCGGCCGATGGAAACACCTTGGGGTCCGGAACAATCTGATCCAGATCGCCCAACTGGAGCCATTGATACGCAAAATTGGTGGACAGGGTCTGGGCGCGCGGATCGGCCAACATGCGGCGCACCTCGCGGTCCATCACGCCGGGATCTTTCAACCGTCCCGCTTCGGCCACCCTGAGCAGCTCGTCATCGGGCACGCTGGACCACAGAAAAAACGACAGCCGCGACGCCAGATCCAGATCGTCAACACGATAAGTGGCTTCTGCGATCTTCAGTGCGGGCTCCGTGGCTGTTATACGATACAGAAAATAAGGACTCGCCAGGATGCGCGTGAGCGCGCTGCGAATGCCCTCGTCGAAGGGGCCGGTCTTCCGTCCGGACTCATAAAACGCCATCAGCTCCCGCATGTCCTGTTCGGTAACCGGCCGGCGAAAGGCCCGGTGCGCGATGGTGGAAACGATCCTGGTGGCGCAGGCCTGCTCTTGCGCCGGCGCCTTGGGATAACAGGTAAAGATGCGCTGGCGGCTGGGAGTGGTGCTCAGGCCGGTGGGGTTGAAGGGCCCGCGAATCTCGAAGCTGCTGACGCGCGCCATGCGGTCGAACCCCACGCTGTCGCCCTGGCTGATCAGCCGATCGTCGGACTCGGACAGAGTTTGCGCCAGGAACGTCACCGCAACTTGATGCGGTCCCGCTTTGGCTTTGAACCGAATGTTCTTCACGCGCGCGATGATTTTTTCCTGCGCCGGGGACTGATCGATATCGAGCGCCCGCTCGTCGGCCGGACCGCCGATGCTGGTCTCGTAAACCTTGACGCCGTCCAGCGTGACAATCAGCGTGGATGCGTGCTCGATGCCGATGAACCAGATTCCGCGCAAGGGGCTGGGCAGGTTGATCTCGTATTCGCCGTCGGCGGGGAAGAAGTGTTCCACGGCAAATCCGCCGCGCGTGCCAAGCGGGAGCCCGTCCACATGGAACCCCTGAGCGCCCTTGTTGGGATTGGTATAGGTCTGGCTGCCCGGACGGGGATCCGGCTTGCCCACCGCCTGCACCGCTATCGATCGCGCAGCCGCCACATATTGATTGAAGAAGGCCGGCGAGGTTTGCAGCACATCGGCGATATTATCGAAACCGTCGCTCTGGGCATCGGCCGGCAGCAACTCGGATGGATCGAGCTTCAGATCGAGTAAGTCATAAACCGCATTGGCGTATTCCTTGCGATTCAGACGGTGCAGCGCCACGTCGCCCGGATTGGGGTTGAGCGCGGCGGCGGCGTCCAGATAGCCCTCCATCCACGACACAAAAGCGGCCGATTCCGCCCGATCCGGACGGCGCATGCCGGGAGGCGGCATCATGCCTCCGCGCAGCTTGCGCACCACCTTTTCCCAGGTTTGGGCGTGTTCGGGAATGCTGGCGGGATCCAATTGGTCGAAGGCGATGCCTCCGTTTTTCAACCTGGCGTTGTGGCAGGGGACGCAGTAGGTTTTGAGCATGCCCCAATGCTGGTCGGCCTGGGCGAGGTAGGTGGAAGTGGGGGTGGCAGCGATAGCACTGGCTGCGGCGCAAAAAAGTAACGCGGCGGGCGGGAGTGATTTGGGCATCATTTTGATATGAAGCTCAAGCATCGGGTGTAAAGTGGCCCCACATACTCTCAAAAGCCTGTCTAATGAAGTCTTTAGGGTCGCCCATGTGGTCGTTATATTCTTTGGTCGGTTGGGCGGCCAGGACATCGTCCACGTTTTTGCCGCCGAACATAAAGGTTCGCAAACGCTGGGAAATGTTACCAAACATCTTGTGCTGGGCCTCCAGGTCGGCCTTGGCGAGTACCGGACCCTGCCCGGCCACCACCTTGGTCTCGTCGTTAGCAACCTTCAGCAGGGTGTCCAGGCCGCCGACGATTCCGTTGACCCAGCCGCCGGTCCACCAGTCGATAAACGGCCACCCGGCGCCGGAAATGACGTCGCCGATGACCAGGACGTTCGATTTGGGAAAGAAGACATAGATGTCGCCGTCGGTGTGGGCCTGCAGCATGTAGCCGTATTCGATACGCTCGCCATCCATCGTGAGGGCATCTTTGTCGTAGAAGGTCTTATTGGGAAGAGCTTCTTTGGGCAGGGGCCGGTAGGTTTTGGTTTCCCCAGGGCGGGTGATGTCCGTGCTCAGCCAAAGGCGGGTGTTTTCGTGGGCGATGATAGTGATGCCGGCGGGCCCCGGGGCCCGTGCTAACGACACATTGGAACCGGTCTGTTCGGGATGCCAGTGGGTATTGAAAAGCGTCCGGACCGGCTTGCTGCCGGGCAGCGAGGCTACAGCCTTCGCCAGATCCGCGGACCGTTCGGCCAATCCACCGTCCACCAGCAGGACGCCATCGGAACCGGTTCGGGCTACTACGTTGGCTCCGGCTCCGGTAATCAGGAAGAGATTGTCAGCCAGCGGAGTAGTGGCGATCGGGGCAGAAGTTCCCTGTCCGAGCAGCACCTGAAAATTGAGCAACGACAGCCCTGCCGTGCCCAGGGCGCCGGTCAAAAATGTTCGCCGAGAAGGGTCCACGTGGATTCAGTATATCGCCACCCTGTGTTCGGCGCAGCGCATGCGCCGGCTGATCTGGTATCTGATATTTTAACAGGGGTGGCGTACCGAACCAGATTCAGGGGGCTGAAGAATGCAACAGGATCGAACGAGCCGGCGGCAAGCGATTCAATGGCTGGGAGCATGCGCCATTCCTTTGTTAGCCCGCGGCGTCGCGCGTGCCGACGATCTGCCGCTTCACACCACCGGAATCGAGCATTTTGGATTCACCGTTCCCGATCCTGAGGCTACCGCGAAATTCTACGGGCGCATTTTCGATCGGCAGCTTTTTCAGGAAAAAGACCCTCCGGCCCGGTTCTACGTCAAACTCGGCGCCGGCTATATGGCGTTCGGCGGAAATCAGACCGTGTCTCCCAGCATCGATCACTTTTGCGCACTGATCGAGAATTATCAGCCGCAGGAAATGCGCAAGACGCCTGGAAGCCGCGGGTGTGACAATGTCGCCGGGGCCGTTTGGAATGGCGCTGGATCCCGACGGTCTGCGGCTGCAATTGTTGCGCGTGCCCGGCGGCTTGGCGAAGACCATCATCCCCGCGTACCGGCTCTCGCAGGGACGATGCGCTGTTTGAGGCCGTGGCGCCGGATCATGTGATGCTGCATGTTTCCGATCTGGATCGGTCCGCCGAACATTATAAGAAGCTGCTTTGGGCCCGAAGTGTCGCGCACCAAGAAGCCGGAGCGCGTCTGGTTTGGCGCGGCCAGGACGAAACTCGGCCTGGAGCTCGTGGCCAGCGGCGAAAAACCCAGCATTCACCATATTTGTGTGCGCGTGGCTGGTTTCGACAAGAAATCGGCGATGGAAAAGCTCAAGCGCGCCGGCATCGAGAGCATCGCCTTGGCGACGAGGGATTGGTCCGCTTCCGCGATCCGAACGGGATTGTGATGGAATTGAAGGGCGAGGCCTAGAGAGGACGGCCATGCGAGGCGGAATCATCATCGCAGTTGCGTGCCGTTAGCGGTTGGCAGTTGGCATTGGAGGCGGCGATCTACGGATTGTCCAGGCTGCCATCAATGACGATGCCAGCGCGGTGCGTGCGCTGATCCAGCAAAAGGCCGACGTCAACGCTCCACTCGCGGACGGCACCACGGCGCTGCATTGGGCGGTTCGCGCGAACGATCTCGCGCTGGTGGAATCGCTGCTCGCCGCGGGCGCCGACGCCAAAGCGCAGGATCGTTATGGGCTCACTCCCGTTTCGCTCGCCTGTTCGAACGCCAACGCCGTCATATTGAAGAAGCTGTTAGACGCCGGCGCCGATCCGAATTCGCCCGATCCTCAGGGCACTACCGCGTTGATGATCGCGGCGCGTACCGAAGGCGGAACAGAAGCGGTGAAGCTGCTCCTGGAACGAGGCGCCGCCGTGAACGCCAAGGACTCCGTGCAATCCACTGCGCTGATGTGGGCTGTGCGGAGCAATCATCCGGAAGTGGTTGACCTGCTCATTCACCATGACGCCGAAATCAACGCGCGCACCCGCAAGGGCGACCCTCCGGCGCGGCGGGCTCCGGATTCAGGCGGTGGATCGCACGGACTGGGCATCGTGCGCGGCGGCTGGCCGGAGCGCGGATATCAGGAACCCACGCCCGGCGAAATGACGGCGCTGCTCTATGCCGCTCGCGACGGCCGCACCGAGATCGCGCGCACGCTGATCGCCGCCAATGCCAATGTCAACCAGGTGGAGGCCAATGGCGTCTCGCCGCTGCTGATGGCGATCAGCGAACAATCACATCGATGTCGCGCGCTTGCTGCTCGATCATGGCGCGGACGTGAACGCGATGGATTGGTGGGGCCGCACGCCGCTGTGGACCGCCGTGGACCTTCGCGATCTGGAAGTGAACAAGACCGACGACAACGGCGTGGACCGGCCAGCCGCGCTGCAACTGATCCAGGCGCTGCTCGATCGCGGCGCCAACGTCAACGCTCGAACCAAAGAGCAGCCGCCGCTGCGCCGCTGGCTCATGCCGATCAGCGACATTTCCTGGGTGGATTTCACCGGTCAAACTCCGTTCCTGCGCGCGGCGCTGTCGGCCGACCTGACCGTGATGCACCTGCTCCTGGATAAAGGCGCGGATCCCAACATCGCCACCTTCGCCGGAACAACTCCGATGATGGCGGCCGCGGGAGTCAATTGGGTGGGCGGACAAACCTATAGCGAATCGAAGCAGTTTTTGGAGGCCGTCGAACTCTGTCTCGAAAAAGGCGCGGATGTCAATGCCGTGAACTCCATGGGGATCACCGCCGTGATTGGCGCGGCGAATCGCGGATCGAACGACATTCTGGAGCTTCTGGTGAAGAAGGGCGCCTCGCTCGATGTAAAGGACAAACAAGGCCGCACGCCGATGGTCTGGGCCGAAGGCGTTTTCCTCGCCACCAATCCACCGGAGAAGAAGCCGAGCACCATGGCGCTGATACAAAAATTGACGTCGCAATGAAGACGCTGCTCGCATTCCTGATTGGTTTCGCGGCGCTGGGTTCTGGTCCCGCGCTCAGGATCGCGCGCTGGTGGATCGATATTGCATCGGCTGTCACAACGAAAAGACCCGCGCGGGCGGACCTTGCGATCGACAAATTGGATCTCGCGCACCCCGGCAACAACGCGGAGACTTGGGAAAAAGTGATTCGAAAGATCCGCGCCGGAATGATGCCGCCGGCCGGGATGCCGCGCCCGGATCGCGCGACGCTGGACGGGTTTGCAACCAAGTTGGAGCTGGCGCTGGATAGCGCGGCGGCGGCCAAGCCAAATCCGGGAACCACCGGGCTGCATCGCCTGAATCGCACCGAATATGCCAATTCCATTCGCGATCTGCTCGATCTGGAGATCGATCCCAGCACGCTGCTTCCGGCCGACGATTCGAGCGAAGGCTTCGACAATATCGCGGATGCGCTGGCCATCTCGCCCGCGCTGCTGGAACGCTACGTCGCCACGGCTACCAAACTGAGCCGGCTGGCGGTGGGCGATCCCGGCACCACTCCGTCCACGGTCACGTATCGCGTTCCCTCCGATTTGTCGCAGAGCGATCATATCGAAGGCTTGCCGCTCGGCACGCGCGGCGGAATTCTGGTGCGCAATGTTTTTCCTCTGGATGCTGAATACGCCATCAAGATTCATGCCAAGGCCGCGAACATCGGGCTGGGCTCGCCCGGTTTCCTCGACAACGAGCTGGAAGTGACGCTGAATGGCGAACGCGTGAAGCTGGCGAAGGCCGCTGCGACGCTGGATCTGCGCCTGCCCATCAAGGCCGGGCCGCAGGAGCTGGGCGTCGCGTTCATTAACAAGAACCCTCCGGGCGCCGACGATATATGGCAGATCTTCCCGAACAATTCCGGAGTGCAGAGCGTCGCCATTACCGGACCCTTCAATCCCACGGGCGCGGGCGACACGCCGAGCCGGCGTCGCATTTTCGTCTGCCGGCCGGCTGCGCCTAGCGATGAAGACGAGCTGGCCTGCGCGAAAAAGATCCTGTCAACGCTCGGACGGCGCGCTTACCGGCGTCCGCTCTCCGACTCCGATCTCGAGACGCTGATCGGCTTTTATCGATCCGGGCGGCGCGAGGCGAGTTTCGACGCCGGCATCGAGCAAGCTGTGGCCCGCGTGCTCATCGATCCACGGTTCGTCTTCCGCTTCGAGCGCGAGCCGGAAAATATTTCGGCCGGCGCCGTCTATCGAATCAGCGATCTGGAACTCGCGTCGCGCCTTTCGTTTTTCCTTTGGAGCAGCATTCCGGACGACGAACTTCTGGATCTTGCGATTCAGAACAAGCTGCATGAACCCGCCGTCCTGGAACGCCAGACGCGGCGCATTGCTCGCGGACCCGCGCTCGGAAACGCTGGCGACCAACTTCGCCGGCCAGTGGTTGTATTTGCGAGAGCTGAAAAATCAGCGGCCACTCTCGCCCGCGTTCAACGAGAACCTGCGCGAGGCCTTCCGCCGCGAGACCGAGTTGTTGTTTGATAGCATCGTGCGGGAGGATCGTAATGTAGTGGACCTGCTGAACGCCGACTACACGTTCGTCGACGAGCGCCTGGCGGCGCATTATGGGATGCCCGGCGTTCACGGCAGCCAATTCCGCCGCGTGGCCATACAAGACGACGCCCGCCGCGGTTTGCTCGGACAGTCCAGTTTTCTTCTGGTGACCTCGGTGGCCAACCGGACGTCGCCGGTGGCGCGCGGCAAATGGATTCTGGAAAATATTCTGGACTCGCCCGCGCCGCTGCCTCCGCCGAACGTGCCGCCGCTCAAAGGCGACGAAGGCGCTCCGCAAGCCCACTTCGCTACGCCAGCGCATGGAAGAGCACCGCAAGAATCCAACCTGCGCGGCCTGCCACAAAATCATGGATCCGATCGGATTTTCGCTCGACAACTTCGATCTGATCGGGACCTGGCGTGCCGCCGACAGCGGCGAGCCGATCGATGCGACCGGACAACTGGTGGATGGAACCAAATTGAACGGGCCGGCCAGTTTGCGAAATGCGCTGTTGAGCCGCTCCGACGTTTTCGTCCGCACCGTAACCGAAAAACTGCTGACCTATGCCACCGGCCGCGCGCTCAAATATTACGATATGCCGGTGGTTCGCTCCATTGCCCGGGAAGCCGCGCAGGAACGACAATCGTTTTTCGGCGCTCATTCAGGGTATTGTGAAAAGCGATCCATTTCAGATGAGAATGAAGCAATCCGGGTCTCCATCCCCAGGAGGACAGCCATGAGATTCATCACCAAAAAACATCTGCCGCGACGGACGTTTCTGCGCGGTGTGGGCGTGACGGTGGCTTTGCCGCTGCTGGATTCGATGGTGCCCGCGCAAACGCCGCTGGCGCGCACGGCGGCCAATCCAGCCAGCCGCTTGAGCTGTATCTATGTGCCGCACGGCGCCACGATGTACAAGTGGACTCCGGCGACCGAGGGCTCCGGATTCGCGTTTACCGAAACCCTGGCGCCGATCGAAAAACTCCGCGATCGCATCAATGTGGTCTCCAACCTGGCGCATCCCGCCGCTGGTGGAGCCGGGTCGGACGCGGGCGCCGATCACGCGCGATCGGCCGCGGTGTTCCTGAGCGGAGTTCATCCGGAAAGGGAAAACATCCGGGTAGGCCCAACCATCGATCAGATCGTCGCGCAACAACTGGGCCAGGACACGCCGCTTCCGTCTCTGGAACTGTCCATCGAAGATGTGGCTCTGAACTGCGGCTCCGGCTACGCCTGCGCGTACTCGAACACCATTTCCTGGAAGACGCCCACCACGCCTCTTCCCATGGAAAACAATCCGCAGGTAGTGTTCGAAAAACTTTTTGGCGACGGCAGCAACAATGCCGACCGGCAAGCGCAGAAAACAACTGAGCCGCAGTTTGCTGGATTCGGTAATGGAAGAAGCGGCTTCGCTACAACGCGACCTGCCCGCGGCGGATCGCACGCGGCTGGCCGAATATTTGGATGATATACGCGAGATTGAGCGCCGCATCCAAAAGGCCGAGCAGCAGGCCAGAACCGACGTGAAATTGCCGGACTCGCCCACCGGCGTGCCGGAATCCTTCGACGAGCATTTCAAGATCATGTTCGACATGCAGGTGCTGGCGTTCCGCGCGAATATTACGCGCGTCGGCACCATGATGTTCGCCCGCGATACCAGCGGCGCGGTGTATCCGCAGAGCGGAGTGCGTGAAGGCTTCCATGTCGCGTCGCACCACGCCAACAATCGCGCGAATATGGACAAATATGCGCTGATCAACAAGTATCACGTGCAGATGCTGGCCTACTTCCTGGACAAATTAAAGGCCACGCCCGATGGCGACGGCAACCTGCTGGATCACTCCATGGTGCTTTACGGCAGCAGCATGAGCAACGGCAATCAGCACGATCACGATCCGTTGCCCGTGGTGCTGGCAGGCGGCGCTTCCGGCCATCTCAAAGGCGGGCGGCACATGCAGTACGCGGAGCACACGCCAATGTCGAATCTCCTGCTGACCATGCTCGATAAGCTCGGCGTCCAGGCGGATCATCATGGCGACAGCACGGGCAAACTGGAGATCTGAGCCGGTGATTAAACGCATTCTGCTCACCCTCGCCCTGGCTGCGGCGTCCAGCGCCCAATCCAAGTTGCAATTGACTGTACACACCGGCCGCGGCGTGAATGGTTACGACGTCAACTCCACGATGATCTCCGGTGAGCGAGACATGCTGCTGATCGATCCGCAGTTCACGCTGAGCGAAGCCCACCGTCTTGCCGCGGAGATTCTCGAATCAAAGAAGAACCTAACTACCATTTACATCACCCATCCCCACCCGGATCATCTGTTCGGGCTGGCTGTGCTGAAGCAGGCCTTTCCCTCCGCCAAAATTGTCGCGCTTCCAGCTACGGTCGCCGCCGCCAAGACCGGCTGGCCCGCTCGTCAAAAGTTTTGGTTCGCCACTTATGGAAACAACATCCCGGGACCCGAGCCGGTGCTTCCCGAGGAACTCTCCACGCCGTTCCTCACGTTGGAAGGCGAGCAATTTCCGGTCACCGGCCCGGTGCAAGGAGCGGACGGTCCCGGGAACAGTTTTGTGTACATCCCGTCCATCAAAGCCGTGGTGGCCGGCGACATTGTTTTTGACCAAGTCTATTTTGGAGTTCCGCGGGGAAAAGCTCGCGAAGATTGGATGAAAACGATCGGTCAGATTACGGCGCTGAACCCTGCCATCGTTATTCCAGGCCATCAGGGGCCGGGCGCGAGAAACGACATGTCGGCGATCGAGTTCATGAAGAAGTACATCGCCGATTGGGATGCGAATGTCGCCGCGTCCAAGGACGCCGCTGAGATGCGGGCGAAAGTCGTCAACCAGTATCCAGGCCTCGGAATGGAGTTCACTCTCGACAGCCGCGTCGCCGCGTTCTTCCCGGACCCCAGCAAAGGTAAGTAACCACGCGCGTCGAGGACGCGATTGAAGATCCTTGACTATCGACCTGTTCAGGCAACTGGATCGCTATGCAATCGCCCGGCCGGGTGAAGGGTGCGGCGGGGCCTGCGCGGCATTTGATCACCATTCGCGACACTCTCGCCCTGTTCCCGCTCTCCGCCGGCGATCGAGTGCTCTCCATCCTGCCGCTGGTTCACATCATGGCGATCCAGGCGTCCCCGAAGGTGGGTGCGTTTTCGCCGCTGCGTCTATCGGTGTGGAAGCTATCGCGCTCGTGTAACGAATCTCTTCGCTAACGTGTCTCGTCTTCCGCCTGCCCGAACGCAGGGAGGTAGCGGCCGAAGTTCAATTCGAAGTCGCTCGGAACGCCGTAACCGATGCCACGGAGCTTGGGACGGCGTGCCTGCGCATCTGGCAATGCCAGCATTGGGAAGATCATCTCGTTACTCGACTGGAGCTCGGCAGCCGTCGGCATTCCGAACCGATTGACCTGGGCCTTCGCCGCGCCTAGCGTTTCACGGTGGAACGAAGCCAGACGCCGGACGAGAGTATCGACAAACGAATCGAGGTCGCCATCGTCCAGCGTGCGGTTCACCCAGCCATAGCGCTCGGCGATATCGGCATCGAAATCGTCGGCGCTGAGCACGATTTCAAGTGCACGGGAGCGGCCGACCAGGCGCGGGAGCCATTCCAACGCGCCGCCACCCGGGACCAGTCCGACGCCAACCTCGGGGTTGCCGAATAGGGCGCTTTGACGGCTGGCGAAGCGCATGTCGCAGGCCAGCACGAACTCGTTACCGATTCCGCGCGTGCGGCCGCGAACCTTGGCGATGCTCACGACTGGGGTGGACGAGAGGCGCAGCACAAACTCGCGCCACAGGCCCAGCACCTCCGGCCGTTCCGCGGCCTTGGCTACGTCGAGATGGGCGATGAAAAAATCGGGATTCGCCGACTGGAACACTACGGCCTTCACGGACGGATCCGCCTCCAGTTCGGTCATCAGCGCTCCCAACTCGACAATGGTTGTGGGAACGAATATGTTGATCGGCGGGTTGCTGAAGGTGATTGTCCACAGGCCCGGATAGGTGCGGTCGATGTTGAACTGCGAAGGGTCAGGCATGGCGCATTTCCTCCTCTCTCTTAAGGAACTCGGGCAAAACGGAGCGCAGCGCGCGCGCCGCACCCTTTGCGCTTGTGAAGAATCCTACCGCAGCGATCGGAAGCCCGCGCGAACCTCTTCTGAAATTCTGAAAAGAGCTTCGGCTGTTCCCATGCCGCAAAGTGCCCGCCCGTGGGGAGCTTGTGAAGTGAATGAGCTTGGGGTACGCCTGCTCCGCCCGGTTCCGTGGAGCAGGATAGAGTTCGTCAGGGAAGACGCCGACGGCGGCCGGCTCCCAATGCCTTGTTGCACCGACCGCGGCGCGCCGGCCAATGTCAGCACGGAGGTTTTTCCGGATCCCGATGGGCCGGTGATAATGACGATTTCGCCCGGCCTGATTTCGCAGGTCACATCGAACAGGATTTGCCGGCGAAGGGACCAGCGCCGTAGAAGTGGTTCACAAAGCGCATGGAGATGACTGGGTCTTGCGAAGTCGGCATGGGGCCCGTCCACCGATACTAACATCGGGAGCGCTACTGGTTTGAAGCTAGCTTCGCTTGAACGTGTCCGCGTGCCCAGCGGCGACATCGAGCACCAGGCTATCGTGCCCAATGCTACTTAGTTTTTTGAGGCGCAAACATTTTAAAGGACTTATGTTTGGTCTCCACCCGCAAGATGTCGCCGGATAATACGCCAATCTCGAGGCTAGGCGTAGGCACGAGTGCCCACGCGGCACGCATGAGTGCGTGCGCCACAATGTTTTCAACTAAGTCGTCTTTTCCCGCCTATTCGAATCCGCTTGTACTATTGAGCCGCGACTTGAAAATTTCTGCCTTCCCATCTGTCCACCTGCGTCCAAAAGAACGTGAACTCGATTTGAGTCTGCTCTTCCGGCGACGTGGGAATGTCGACGTACTCAGCGCCAATGGATGTCGGATGAGAGTCCGCGTCGTGTTGCGTCGCCCAGCCATCGGAGGTCCACCGTAACCGGAACGGAGAACCTAAGCAAACGCGCAGCGTACGGCCCCGTTTCATGTGAGCCGTCGGATGCTTCCACAACCAGAACTCCAAGGGATTGGGAAGCGCGCTGCTCTTTGCATATCGCTCGGCCACTTCTCCGATGAGATCGAAAACTTTTCCATCCTGGTAAGAACGCAGCAGGCGGACGTACTCGGAGTGCGCCCACAGGAGAGGCGCCGCCGATCCCGTAGCCTGTCCACGATACATACCTTTCTCCGGCTTGTCCTCTTCATCCCAGATCTGCTCGTCAAGCAGGCCCGTAAAGCTTCCGAATTGTTCCATCGTCTTCAAGAACGGACGTACATCGCGGCCGGCCGCAAGCTCGTAGTGTCCGCGTTCCCCGGTCAACAGCGGCCATGGTCTTCCCGTGCCCCAGTCGACGTAGGGACTTCCGTCGGAGCGCTGTCCGTAGCCGTCATGATTGTAGCGGCGCCAGCAAGGGCCGCATGGCGTGTCCGACTTGATGACCGCGTCTACCACCCGCACGGTGTTCAACACCATGGGGTTGTCGGCCGCGAGTATTCCGTAGCGCACCAATTGCAGAAAACCGCCATCCACGACGTCCCGCGCCGGATAGGAGGCAGGCGCGCCGGGAGCGCGGCTCGTCAACGGCAATTCAGCCGTGTTCACCGAGTTTGGCGCAGGAACTTGTCCGGGTTTGGCGGGATTCAAGCGGATGTAGTAACTCGGAGTGCCCGGCAACAAAGAGCCTTCCGTGGTAACCATCCAGTCCTCCAGATGCGAGCGGAGGTAGTCGGCATATGATTCTAAAAACTGCGCGGTTTCCTCTTCTTCGCGCACGCGGACAAACGCGGCCGCGCAAATGAAAGCGGAAATCAGCGCCGCGAATGTTGAGGGGGAGTAACCGCCATGTTCTTCCCAGCGCTCCTCTCCGGTTACCGGCCCTTGTTGCAGCAGAAAACAAACGGCCCGTTTCACGATCATGAGCGGATCGAAGTTTTCCAGCATTCCCAAATACTTCAGACGGCGGGCCAGCAAGATCGGAAAGGCAACTTCATCCAGCTGCATGTTGTCCCAGAAAGGCTTTCCGCTTACCCAGAAGTTTTGTGGAAAGCTGCCATCTTCATTTTGGTGCGTGGAAAGATAGATCAGGGCTCGCAGCGGCACCTCCGTGTTGCCCGCGGCTAAGAGCGCCATGGTGCTCTCCACCATGTCGCGCGTCCAAACCAGATGGTAGCCGCCTTCGCCTTCTTTGTCGTCGCGGGCGTTGCCCCATGGAATTGAGAGCGATGCCACCAGAGCGCCCTGGTATCGCTTGTCTTCATGCGTGAGCAAAAGGTTGTAACTGATGGCGAAGAGTTTGCCCTGGTCGCCGCTGCTTCGTGCAAGATCCTCACGGGGCAGACCGGCGCTCTTCCACTGATCGAGAAACGTTTGGCGCTGCTCTTTGAAATCGATACCGAGACTTTGAAACAGAACCGAGACCGCGCTCCCTACACTATCTCCAAACGCTAGCCCAACGGTGAAGGTGCGGTCTGCTGGAAGATTCAGTTCTCCCGTGAGGGCGATATTGCCATCTTTCGCATGATCGAACTGGTAGTCCATGCGGGCGTTTTCCTTCAAATCCGTATACCCGTCGCTTATCCCGACATACCCACAGGACAGGCGCGAGAACCCGCACGAGGCTCCCACCGCGAGCCACAAGCCGTCTTTTTCGGCCATCAGCAATTCGTGGCCGCAAACCTCCACCACGTAACCGTTATTGCCCCATCCGCTTACTTGCAAGTGGGGGGCGCAAAGTACATAGATCTTCAACGTCTCCAGAAAGCGCTCGTCTCCTGTCACAGCGGTGTGCAGGAGCACGCACGGCCGCAGGGGATCGGAGATTACCTCTTCCACCAGCGATAGCCTTCCTTGAGAATCTCGCTTGGTCATGCGGTACCCCTGGGAAGACGCGATTCGCTCGGTTTGACAACTCAGGCCGCTTTTCTCGTCGAAAAATAGATGGCGCCCGTCGGCAAACAAGAGCTGAAGATCGCGCGTCTGCGGCCGATCCACGGTAGGGTAATAAATCTCATTCAAGATTCCCTGAGATAGCGTGTACCAAACCCGGCTGGTTTCAGAGCGAGCCGTTCCCACTCCTTCCTTGTTCCCCTGGGTCCAACTTGGTTTTACTCCTGGGGCTCCAAATGCGCCCTTCTCACCGCGAAAACGCGCCATCTATTCTCCTAGCAAACATTTAGACTCGGGATCGACATGGACGGCCAGGGTTATCGTCCTAAGCGGCCAAACAAATTTTCGAGGTGCCGTTCCAGCTTCTGGGCCGCTCCGTGTATGGCATCTTCCAGCGTGGCTGCCTCATTTGTGGCGACAACCGGATCATGACCGGCTGGCCGCGCTTCCATCAGACAATGTTTATCCCGGCTACCGCCCTTGTCACCATTGGAGTCGCTCAAGTGCACTTCCACTCGGGTGATTTGATCGGCAAATCGCCGAAGGGCATGGCCCACGTCGGTCTCCACTTTGCGCCTTCGCTCCTCGTTTGCCGAAATGTTGCTATCGCCATTCACTTGTATTTGCATGATCTCTCCGCTACCGCCCGGACACGTTGATGACTTCCACCAACCAGTACGCATCGCGATTATGGTGCCGATGCAAAGCCGTTTCGTATTCTCGTGTGAGGACGCTCTTGTCTGTGTATTCGGGCGCCTGCTGAATCCCTTCCCGGGTCACGTTGACGAATACTTTCGATTCTTCCCAGCTGATTCGTTCAATCCATTGCGGCGAGATCAGCACTTTCTTACCGGGCCACCAATTTCGCGTGCTCAAAATCAGGTAACGAATGCTCCAGCTCTCGTCGTCAACCACGAAATCTTCCACATGGCCGATTTCCCCATCCGATGCCTCTACATTCCGGCCGCTTACATCGCGGGAACTGCGCAGATGCGGATCGTTATCTTCGGCGGGACTACTTGCGCCCGACCATTTATTCCCCTTTTCGCTGGGGTACGGACTAGGTCCCCATAGATACGGACCAGCCCAGTAGGCGGGATAATCGTAGTAGGGATAATATTGGATTTCGTATTGTCGCGAGACCGGTTTATCAGCCTCCAGCGGCGGGCAATTCTCAATCTGCTTCTTCGTCAGATCTACCGGTATCAGCTTGGCGTCTTGATTCACAGCGTCGAGCGCGTAAGGCGAGATCAGCACCCGGCGGCTGCTGAGCCACGCGCCCGTATCGGCGACAAGGTACCGTATCGTCCAATTCCGATCGTCAAAATAAAATTCTTTGGCTTTCCCGATTTCGCCATCGCGAGCAGCTAGTTTATATCCGTTCAGATCTTTGGCTTCTATGAACATCATCCATCTCCTTGCTATAAGGTGTGCACGTCGAGCGCCGTTCAAGATCCGCAGCTGATCCCGGGTCCACGCGGAGTTGCTCCAGAGCCCTATCACCGTTACCTTCACGCGGCACGTGAAGCGATGGTTCCTTTAGGATTCGCCCGTGCTATTTCTCACCCTTCGTGATGTTCGCCGGCCGAAGTTGCATCCTCTTGACGGGCTGCGAATAAAATCTACGCCGGCGAACGCGAAAGACGTTTTGGAGCGTCTACCTAGCGGAAACCGATTCTCGGCGCTGGATCTTCCACAATGACGCGTCCACCTTAACCCCAGTGGGACACAGTGTCTGATCCATCGCGCGAAGTGTTTCCACCCGTTGGAAGCTGGCAGAGGGGGTGGTGTCCCGTGCGTTTGAGAAGGCCGGTTAATGCGCATGCACAAGGCAGAAGACTGGCGAAGATTCCCGGGAGATAACGAATGTCGAAAGATGTCACAGTAGCAGATCACCTGGTGGAGCGGCTCATAGAATGGGGCGTCGATACGATCTTCGGATTTCCCGGCGACGGCATCAACGGCATTATGGAATCGCTGCGCACCCATGCAGACAAACTGCGCTTCATCCAGGTACGCCATGAAGAGGCAGCGGCTTTTGCGGCGTGCGGATATGCAAAGTTCACTGGGCGCCTGGGAGTATGTCTTGCCACCTCGGGTCCCGGAGGCGTCCATCTGCTGAATGGACTCTACGACGCCAAGTGCGATGGACAACCTGTTCTTGCCATCACCGGCCACACGTTTCACGATCTGATCGGGACCCACTATCAACAAGATGTCGATCTCGACAAGTTGTATATGGATGTGGCCGCGTACAACCAGCGAGTGATGGGACCGGCGCACGTGGTGAATGTGGTGGATGAGGCGATCAAGACGAGTTTGACTCGCCGGACGGTTTCTCACATCACCATTCCCAAGGACATTCAGGAATGGAAGAAGTCCGGGGGCGACCGTTCCTCGGCAAACGTTCCCCAACACAGCGGCGAACTCTTCGCCATGCCTTACCAGACGCCACCGCAGCGGCTTCTGCAGCAAGCTGCCGACCTGATTAATAAAGGATCGAAAGTTGCAATGTTGGTAGGGCGCGGGTGCCTGGATGCACGGGATGCGGTGCTGGCGCTAGCCGAAGCTGCGGGAGCGCCGGTCATCAAAGCGTTGTTAGGTAAGGCCGCGATTCCCGATCGCAGCCCGTACACCACCGGAGGAATCGGCTTGCTGGGGACGGCCCCGTCTCAAGACGCGCTGAAGGAGTGCGACACGTTTATCGTGGCCGGCAGCGGCTTCCCCTACATGGAGTTTCTGCCCAGGCCCGGCCAGGCCAAGACGATCCAAATCGATCGCGATCCCACGCGAATCGCGCTGCGACACCCCGTCGACGTCGGCTTGGTGGGCGACTGCGGCACTGTGCTGAGCGCGCTGCTGCCGCTGATTGAACGCAAGAAGCATCGCTCTTTCCTTGAAAAGGCGCAAAAGCGCATGGCCGATTGGAACCGGCTGATGGAAGAGCGGGGAACCCGGCAAGATATGCCGATGAAGCCACAGGTGGTGACCTATCACCTGAACAAATTGCTCGATTCGAATGCCATTGTTTCCTCCGATAGCGGCACCATCGCCACCTGGACGGCGCGCTATGTGGAAATGCGCGATGACATGAAGTTTTCGCTCTCAGGGTCTCTCGCGACCATGGCGAACGGTCTGCCTTACAGCATCGGCGCAGCGGTGGCCTATCCCGGCCGGCAGGTGGTCTGCGTAGTCGGCGATGGTGGATTCACGATGCTGATGGGCGAGATCGCCACGCTGGTGAAATACAATCTGCCCGTCAAAGTGATCGTCATCAAGAACAATGTTCTGGGTGAGATTAAGTGGGAGCAGATGGTTCAGGAGGCCAACCCCTCGTTTGGAGTTGACCTGCAGCCGATCGATTTTGCAGGATACGCGCGCTGCTGCGGAGCCGCCGGTTTCACTATCGACGACCCGAAAAATGCGGAGAGCATTTTGCGGCAGGCGCTGGCGCATCCCGGCCCGGCTGTGATCGAGGCCGTTGTCGATCCCAACGAGCCGCCCTTGCCGGGCAACATCACAGCCGAACAGGCGCTTCACTTCGCCGAATCGCTCGGCAAGGGCGAGAAAGACCGCTGGAAGATTATCAGGACCGTTCTGGAAGACAAGGTTCGAGAAGTCGTTTAGCGATGAGAAACCCGGAGCGTGTGGATCGCATTCAGATCGCGCTGCGCGATCGCCGGTGGGATCTCATCGTTTGCGCTTTGCCCAAGAATGTTCTTCTTCTTTCCGGCTATTGGCCGGTGGTTGGAACTGGCGTGGCGATTGCTTCGGCGGACGGCCAGACCGCTCTGCTGGTACCCGGCGATGAAGAGACGCTGGCACAAAGCGGGTGTGCGGACGTGGTGCGGACGTTCCAGCCTGCTTCGCTCGATCGAATCGTCACGGCCGAGGAAGCGATACGGGCGCCTCTGCGGAAACTCATTGGCAGTCTGGCCCACGGAGCGCTTCGAATCGGATTCGAAAGCGGCGGAACGTCGGAACCTGCGTCCTATGCGGCCATGCACTGTTATGGCGGCGCAATGCGCTCCATTCTGAGCGAGACATTTCCAGGATCCACTCTTATGGCCGCTGACGATGTCCTGGCGGACTTAGGCGCCAGGAAAACTGAATTCGAAATCCAGCAGCTTCGCGTGGCCTGTGAAATTGCGGCAGAAGCCTTCGTCTCCGGCTCCAAGCAAATCAAAGTTGGTGACAGTGAAGTGGAAACGGCTGCACGATTTCGCCAGCCTCTCTGCACTTGTCTGGGGGCCTTGGGAGAACTCAGGCGCGCGGATGGGTTCGCCTGGTGCATGTCGGGAAGCAATTCGGCTCTCGCCGCTGGAGCTTACGCGCGTTCGCGGGCCAAGCCGATCGAGCCTCGGGACTTGGTGCTGGTCCACATGAATTCTTATGCCGATGGGTACTGGACCGATGTTACGCGCACCTACGTCGTCGGCCGGCCGGACGACCGCCAGCAGCAGATGTTTGACGCTATTTCTGCCGCGCGCCAGGCGGCGTTGAACGCAATTCGGCCTGGAGTGAAAGCGGCGGACGTAGATGGTGCGGCTCGAAACGTCCTGGAGGCTCGGGGATTCGGGCCGCGGTTTAAGCACGCCACCGGCCATGGCGTCGGGTTTTCTGCAATTGATGCGAACGCAAAACCTCGCCTTCATCCGAAATCCGAAGATACGCTGGAGGCCGGAATGGTCTTCAACGTTGAGCCCGCCATCTATTTCGAGGGCTATGGAGGCATGCGGCACTGCGACATGGTGGCTGTCACGCGTTCGGGGGCGGAAGTGCTGACCCCGTTTCAAAGCTGCGTTTCGGATTTGGCTATCTGTGGTTGATGACATGCGAAGGAATGAGATGGAAAAAACGAATCAAGGAAAAGTGGTTGTGGTTACCGGCGCATCGGCGGGAGTGGGACGCGCCGTGGTGGCTGAGTTTGCCCGTCAGGGAGCGCATATCGGCCTTATCGCGCGAGGGAAAGATCGATTAGAAGCAACCAGGCGCGAGGTAGAGGAGCTGGGCGGCAAGGCGCTGGTCCTGCCAACCGATGTGGCGGACGCTCAGCAAGTGGAAGAGGCGGCAGAGCGAGTGGAGAAAGAGCTAGGTCCCATCGACATTTGGGTGAACGATGCAATGACGACGATCTTCGCCCCCTTCCTTGAGATCACGCCCGCGGAATTTAAGCGCGCCACTGAGGTTACCTACCTGGGCCAGGTCTACGGCACGATGGCGGCATTGAAGCGCATGCACGCGCGCAACCGGGGGACGATTGTTCAAGTTGGTTCCGCATTGGCCTATCGTTCCATTCCCCTGCAATCGCCCTATTGCGGCGCCAAGCATGCTATCGCCGGGTTTACCGATTCTATTCGTTCCGAACTCATCCACGACAAAAGCGCGGTGCATATTACCGCAGTAATGCTGCCGGCTATGAACACACCGCAGTTCAGTTGGTGCCGCACACGCTTGCCTCGCCATCCGCAGCCCGTCCCCCCCATCTTTCAGCCCGAAGTGGCCGCGCGCGCCATTGTCTGGGCGGCCGCGCACCAGCGGCGGGAAGTTTACGTCGGCTTCCCCACCGTCAAGGCGATCTACGGTAACGAGCTCGCGCCGGCTTTCGCGGACCGGTATCTTGCGAAAAACGGCTACGATGGCCAGCAGACTTCCCAGCCCGTCTCCTCCAATCGCCCCGACAATCTCTTCGAACCCGTCGAAGGCGATTACGACGCCCACGGAATTTTTGGCGACCGAGCCAAAGACTTCAGCGTGCAGAGTTCGATAAATCTTGAGTCCATGACGTTGGTGGGCCATCGCGGGCTGGTGGCTTCGGCGGCGCTAATTCTGGCGGGAATATTTTTCACAGCGCTAAAGGGTCGATAGGATGCAAGCCCAATCGACTCCCGCGGAACTGGGCCGCGAACTGCGCCAGGGTTACGGTCCCTTCTTGAAACGCCGTCGCGGCATCATCGGCCTGTCGCTGTTTTCATGCGGTGTGCTGGGCGCTGTGGCTCTTTATCAGACTGGCATTCTGAAAAAACTGCCGGAGCCGCGCGCTCGATTTTTCAATGCCGCAAAAGTACATGGCTCCGAACAAGCTTATTCGCTGCTCGCTACACCGGACGCGCTTCTAGGGTTAGCCAGCTATGCCGTCACCGCTGCTTTAGCCGGGATGGGCCCGGAAAATCGGTCGCGCACTCATCCCTGGATGGCTCTTGCGATGGGCCTGAAACTTCTTGCGGATTCGGCAATAGCGGGAAAACTTACCCTGGACGAATGCAGGAAGTTCCGCGCATTTTCGCTCTGGTCTCTGTTGATCGCGGCGGCCACCTGGACGGCTCTTCCATTGGCGCTTCCGGAAGCAAAAGCCGCTTTCCTTCGGATCACGGAACAAAATCATGTCTGAAGGCGTGGCCACCGCCGTTGAAACGGCGGCTGACATCGATCTGGACGTTCGGGAAGGGCGTTTTCAGCGGTGGTTGGCGCTGATCGCGGGCCTGTCGAGTATTCTGAGCGGCCTCGAAGTTACCTACGAACATTACCGTGGAAGCTATAGCCGAAGAGTGATGTACACACCGGTGATTCTGAGCGGAGCGTTGGCCGCCGGCGGTTTGTCCGGCTTCTTCAGCAAGCGCGCCGCCCGCACGGTTCTGCCGGCGATCTCGGTTTTTACCTTGGGCGATAGTCTGGTGGGATTTTATTTCCACGTTCGGGGCGTTCACCGCAAGCCCGGAGGCTGGCGCGTTCCGATTGTCAACATGGTGATGGGTCCACCCATCTTCGCGCCGCTGCTGTTTGGCGTGAGCGCGTATCTGGGCTTCGTGGCTTCGCTTTTACGCCGAGGGGAACAGGCCGGGCTTTTTCCTCTTCCCGCTTCCCCGCAACATTGGGGGAAAGTTTTCCTGGGCGAACATGAACCCATCAGTTGGACACAGGACATCCGGGAAGGGCGCTTCCAGAAGCAGATGGCGGCGGCCACCGCGATCGCCGCGTTCTTCAGCGGATTCGAAGCCTGGTATTCACACTACAAAAATAATTTCCGCTACAAAGCGCAATGGACACCCGTGATTATCGCGCCGCTGTTGATGGCGGCGGGAATTGGCGCGGTGAAAAGCCGCCGTGTTGCGCATACCTGGCTGCCTGCGATCTCCCTCTTAGCTATCGCCGACGGCGCCGTGGGCTTTGTCTATCATGCGCGCGGTGTTTCCCGGCGGCCGGGAGGTATGAAAAAACCAATCTACAACATCGTGTACGGACCGCCGATTTTCGCACCTTTGTTGTTCGCGGCAAGCGGTTTTTTAGGATTGCTGGCCAGCTTGCTCCGCAGGGGGAAACGATGAGTACCGGCATCGCTAAAGCGGATACCCGCCCGATGGACCTCGCTACGGGGAAGCCCATTGGTCCTTTGGCGCAGCCAGGCTACTATCCCGGCTTCAGCACACTCAGCCAGCAGAAGTTCTGGGATGCAAAGACGCGCGAAGTCATTTTAGATCGCGTCAACAACGTTCCTCAAATCCGTTTCTTCACGCCCGAAGAAGCGCGTCTTCTCACCGCGATCTGCGACCGTGTTCTCCCGCAGGACGATCGCGACTCGGCCCACAAGATTCCAATCGTGCCCCAGATCGATAAACGGCTCTACGAAAATTCGCACGACGGTTATCAGTACGCGAACATGCCACCCGACCGCGAGGCTTTTCAACTGGGCATAAAAGCGATTGAGCAGATCGCGATGCACGAACACGGACGCAGCTTCCTGGAAATTGGACCGCTTGAACAGGACACAATTCTACGCTCGCTGCATCAAGCCAAGCCGGCCGCCGCTCACGAAATATGGCGCCGCATGCCGGTAAGTCGCTTTTGGATGCTTCTGCTCACAGATTGCGCCGAAGCCTACTATTCACATCCGTTCGCCTGGGACGAAATCGGCTTTGGCGGTCCGGCCTATCCGCGAGCTTATATGCGCCTGGAACGCGGGGAAGCCGAACCTTGGGAAGTGGAAGAAAAACGCTACGAATGGCGGGCGCCTTTGAGTTCGCTTTCGGGCGATCATGAGCCGATGGGCGGCGAGATAGAACATTACGGATCGCCCGGACAAGGGGGCACTCATTGAAGGCGCCCTTGCTGGGTGAGTTCCACGCTCCCGATGGCAAACCGCACATGCTGGGTCCGATTCAGAAAATCGAAATGCCCATGCGTGGATTCGCGGAAGGCGAAGAAGTGGACTATCTCATCGTAGGTGTGGGAGCAGGCGGTGGAGTTCTTCTGCAGCGGCTGGCGCGCGCCGGATTCCGCGTCATCGGCTTCGATGCCGGCCCTTTTTGGGACACCGAACGGGACTGGGTGAGCGACGAGAAGGGCGCCCACAATCTCTACTGGAACGACATTCGGATCACCGGCGGGAAGCATCCCCTGGCATTCGGGGCCAACAACAGCGGCAAGGGCGTGGGCGGCGGCACGGTGCACTGGGCTTCTTTCACACCCAGGCTTCATCCCTCCGACTTCCGCATTCATTCCGAGGACGGCGTTGGAGTGGACTGGCCGCTCTCCTACTCGGACCTGAAGCCTTACTATGAGCTTCTGGAGTTGGAACTGCCTGTCTCCGGGCCGTCATACTATCCGTGGGGCGATCCGCACGGCTATCCGTATGGACCTCATCCGATGGGTGGCGTTGGCGATGCGCTCATCCGCGGCTGCACAAAACTCGGCATCGGCGTTTCCGCGGGTGGACCGGTGGCGATTCTGAACGGTTCCCGTGCCGATCGCCCTCACTGCATTTATCGCGGCTTCTGCATTCAGGGTTGCAAGGTCGGCGCCAAGGCTTCCACGCTGATCACGCATGTTCCAGATGCGATACGTCATGGGGCCGAAATTCGCGCGAACTGCATGGTCTCGCGAATCCATCTGGGGCCCGGCCGACGCGCCACCGGCGTCACATACTTCGATGCCGGCGGACGTGAGCGCTTCCAGAAGGCCAAAGCTGTTGTCATCGCCGGTTATGCTATCGAGACTCCCCGTTTGCTTCTGAACTCCGCCTGTCCAGGTTTTGAAAATGGGTTGGCGAATTCGAGCGATTGCGTTGGACGGTATCTCATGGCGCAGGCCGGTAACGTAGTCGGCGGCCGATTCGACGACTTGGTCCGCATGTACAAAGCGCCTCCCGCCCATGCCTTAACGGAAGAGTTCTACGAAACCGATCCTAAACGCGATTTCGCGCGCGGCTTCGCCATCCAGACTGTCGGCCCGTTGCCGATCGCGTTTGCAAAACAGATGATGTCGGCGAAGGGCTCCTGGGGCTGGGGCCTCCGGGAGGTCATGATGGACTACAACCATTGGGCTGCTTTCGGTTTTCTGGGAGAAATTCTGCCGCATGCCGATAATCGCGTCCAAATCGCCGAAGAGAAGGACCCCTTGGGGATTCCGGTTGCCAAGGTCACGTTTAACTTGGGCGACAACGACAAAAAGCTGATCGAATTCGGAAAAAACAAAACCATGGAAGTAATGTGGGCCGCGGGTGCGAAGGAAGTGGTGCAGGAAGCCCGCTACGCTCATCTGGTGGGCGCAGCGCGCATGGGCAGCGATCCCGAGACATCGGTGGTGGATCAGTTTGGCCGCACGCACGACATCGCGAATCTGTTTGTATGCGACGGCAGCATCATGCCCACGCAAGGCTCCGCCAACCCCGGCCTCACCATCATGGCGTTAGCAGCGCGTATCGGCGACTACATGATTCAACAAGGCAGCCAAATCTTCAGATCCAACCAGCGCAACATGGAATCGCCCAGGATGCGCCGCGACTTGTCTCCGCCCGACACCTGGGGCCACGGGATGCCGCGAATTTAGAGTCTCTATGCCGTCGAATCCTCACATCGAAAGCGTTCAGGTTGCTGTCTACACCTTTCCAACGGCGACGCCGGAGTCCGACGGAACTATCGAATGGGACAAGACCTCTCTGGTTCTGGTTCATGTGTCCGCCGGCGGTGTGAAAGGCCTTGGATACAGCTATGCGGATGTAGCGGCGGCGAAACTTATCGAGGATACTCTGGTTCCAAAGCTCATCGGTCATGACGCTATGGCCACGGGCGCAGCCTGGCGGAAAATGGTGGACCTGATCCGCAATCTCGGCAGGCCCGGAATTTGTTCGATGGCGATTGCGGCTGTGGACAATGCGCTCTGGGATTTAAAAGGAAAGCTTCTCGATGTTTCAGTCGCCGCTTTGCTGGGCTTGGTGCGTCCCCGCATCCTGGCTTATGGCAGCGGCGGATTCACTTCGTATTCGGATTCGCAACTGCGGGATCAGCTGGGCGGATGGGCGGAGTCTGGCCTGCTCGCGGTCAAAATGAAGATCGGGCGCGATGCAGTTGCCGATCTGAACCGCGTTCGCATCGCCCGCCAGGCGATTGGACCGAACGTAAAACTCTTTGTTGACGCCAACGGCGCATATACTCGCAAGCAAGCGCTTGCTCAGGCCTATCGCTTCCGCGAACGGGACGATGTCACCTGGTTTGAAGAGCCGGTCTCATCCGACGATCTAGACGGTTTGCGCTTGATCCGAGATCAAGGGCCGGCCGGCATGGACATCGCCGCGGGCGAGTATGGGTACGATTCCTGGTATTTCCGGCGCATGCTGGCCGCTCAAGCAGTGGATGTTCTTCAAGCCGATTCCACGCGCTGCGCGGGCATTACCGGATTCCTGGTGGCCGACGCGCTTTGCGAAAGCCACTCCATGCCGCTCTCCGCGCATACTTCCCCCTCCATCCACGCACATGCTTGTTGCGGAGCGCAGCGCGCCATCCATGTGGAATACTTCTACGATCACGTGCGCATCGAGAAGATGACCTTTGACGGGGCGATGGAGGCGAAGGACGGCTTCTTGACACCGGATCTGTCTCAGCCGGGTCTCGGCCTGAGGCTGAAAGAAAAGGATGTCCGCAAATACCAGGTCTCCTAGTCTTCTGACTGCCCAGGGAGCAGACGTCGGAGCGACTCCGGGTGCCGATCGATGAACTCCTCAACGGCAGCAAGAAACGGTGAGAGGAGCCGATCCCTTGCGCCTTAAGAAGTCAACGAACTGCTTGACGAACTCCTGTTCCTCCGGGTAATGAGCTAATGACAGCGGCAAGATTCTCAGCGGCCATATTTGCGTTACATCCGCAACATACCTTGTCCGGACTGTGGCTCCCCGGCATGGATTCGAACCACGATTCACGGCTCCAAAGGCCGCTGTCCTACCATTAGACGACCGGGGATCTCTCGGCGGGAATTACAGCACCAGTGTAGCATTCGCGCGCCGAATCCAAGCAACCCGTTAGAATGGTTGCAGTGCTTTTGCGCGTGCACTTCTTTCCGGGGCTCTGCCTGCTGGTTCTCGGGCTCGGCCTTCAGTTTCCGGTTTTCCGCTGGCTGCTGGATTCTTACCGCCAGCGCCGTTCGATCTGGCTGGGCGCGGCTGCGTCCACGGCTCTGCTCATGGCCGGCTACCTGCTGGAATTCCAGCGAGTCCTGCGACACTTCCCCGCTCAGTGGTGGACCTGGCTGGAATGCGCGTCGCTGGTGGAGACCATATGGCTGATCGGGCTGTCGTTGGCGCTTGCTGATCTGGCGCGGACGCCGCGGTTCAATCCCGCGCGGCGCAAGTTCTCGCGAGCCGCGGCGCCGGCCTGTGCATCGCGCCCTGGCTGCCACGGCCTTTGGGATTGTGCGGCGCAACCACTTCCGCGTTTCCGAAGTGCCAGTTCCCATCCCGAATCTGCCCAAGGATCTGGACGGATTGCGGATCGTGCAGATCACCGATATCCATCTGAGTCCGTTCCTGAGCGAACGTGAATTTGCCGCCGCCATCGACATGGCCAATGAAACGCGCGCCCACCTGGCGTTGGTGACTGGCGATCTGATCACGCGCCGTGGCGATCCGCTGGACGCTTGCCTGCGCCAACTAGCGCGGCTTCGCGCCGATGCGGGCGTGCTGGGCTGTCTCGGGAATCACGAGACCTACGCGCGAGTGGAGGACTACGTAACAGAACAGGGGCGCCGGATCGGAATCGAGTTCTTGCGGCATCAGTCGAAGCTGCTTCGATTCGGAGACGCCGCGATCAACTTCGCGGGAGTCGATTATCAAAAGATGCACTCGCACTATCTGAGCGGCGCGGAGCAACTGATTGTTCCAGGAGCCCTGAATATTATGCTGTCGCACAACCCGGACGTCTTTCCCGTGGCCTTTGCGTATCGCTACAAGACGCGGCCGTGGGAAATGAAGCACATTGGCACCACCTGCACGCACTGCGGAGATGGATGCAAGACCACTCTGGGCGTGCGGCGCGCCGATACTGGCATGGAGATTGTTCGTGGCGACAACCGCGACAAGAGCGGGACGAATGGCGATTTTCTCTGCATCAAGGGGCGGTATGCATTTGATTTTGCGAATCATGAGGAACGCCTTACGCAGCCGCTGGTTCGGCAGAATGGCAAGCTCACTCCGGTTTCGTGGGAAAATGCGGTCGAATTGATCGGCAAGAATTTTCGGGATCCGTGACACGTCGGGTGGCCAAGGGATTGGCGTTGTCGGTTCGACGCGAACAACAAATGAAGAAGCGTATCTGCTTTCGAAGTTCGCTCGCGTAGTGCTCCAGACGAACAATATCGATCATCATCGCACGGCGGACTTCCCGGCTTTCGCAGGCGCGCTGCGTGGCAAGGAAAACGCCACGGCAAGCATGGCTGACGTATTCACGGCTCCGGCGATTCTGCTGATTGGCAATGATCCGACCGAGCAGCATCCGCTGCTGGCGTGGCAGATTCGGAATAATGTTCGGCTGCATCGCGCCAGGTTGTATGTGATCAATTCGCAGCCGATTAAGCTGCGCAGGCAGGCGGCCAGCTTTTTGCAGGTTCCCGTCGGCGCCGAAGGGAAGGTTGCAGCGTTTTTGGCTGGGGATGATGCGGCGGTGGATGCGATTGCGTCGCCTTCGAACCCGGCCGAACTGGACGGCCGAGGGTCGCCGTCTCCACATGGGCCGTTGTCGCGCGGGCCGTTTTCGCGTGAACAGTGGATCTCGCTCCGCGAGAAGCTACGCGGCGAACAAAATTTGGTAGTCATCTTTGGATCTGAGCTTCGCGGCGCGGACATCGCGAGTCTGGTTAAATTCGGTTCCGCAATTTCCGGGGCCAAGTTCATCTGTCTGGCCGATTATGCCAATTCGCGCGGCGCGGCTGATATGGGTTTGTATCCGGATTTATTGCCTGGCTACCATCCGACTAGCGGAAATACCGAGTTTCATCGGGAGTGGGGCGAGATTTCCCAATCCGCAGGGCTCGATTTGCCGAGCATGGTTGACGCGGCGAAAGCGGGCAAGCTGAAGGCACTTTATGTGGTTGGCTCGAATCCCGTAGGCCGGTTGCAGATCGATCCCTTCGCATTTTCGAAGAGTTTTGTCGTGGTGCAGGACATGTTTCTGACCGAGACTGCGGTGATGGCGGACGTTGTGCTTCCGGCAGCCAATGCTTATGAGAAATCCGGGCACTTTCACCAACACCTGCGGAGACGTGCAGTTGGTAAAAAAAGCCGGCGAGGTCACGGGCACGAAATCCGATTTCGAAATGATCGTCCGCATCGCCGATGCCATGGGATTCGATGTGCATAAGCTGGTGCCGTTCGGCGGAGGTACGCGCGCGGATATGGGGCAATCCCGCGGTGCGCAGTCGGGCGAGGCGGACCGGCATGCAGTATGGCTCGAGGCGCGCGGTTTGGAATTGAAGATGAGCCCGTTTGATCCCACGGCGATTCTGGACGAGATCCAGCGGCTCGTGCCGGGATACGACGTTCCGCGAGGAAATCTCTTGGCGGGAAACAGCGAGCATACATCGCTAATCGAGGTTGGATCGGCGGTCGCACACCGAGCCGATTCAATTGGGCCGGCGAACGACACCCTTTTTACTTCGGGAACCCTGGGGCGTTACTCTCGCGCTTTGAAGTCGGTAATTGAAAGCCGAGAGATTCATCCTGCCGAAGTCGCGGCAGACTGAGGGACATTTTCGATTGAGCGATTCAGTGATTGAGCGATTGCATACTGCGTTTCCAAAATGGCTCGATGGGCAGATCACTCAATCTCAGGATTGTTAGTTTATGCCTTTGCCACTTTCCATCTTCATCATCGTATCGGTGATCAAGTCGCTGATCGTGCTGATCGTGCTGCTGACGGCGGTGGCTTATACGGTTTGGCTGGAGCGCAAGGTCGTAGGCCATATGCAGAACCGCTGGGGACCGACGCGCGTGGGGCCATTTGGATTGCTGCAGCCAGCGGCTGACGGGCTGAAATTTCTTTTCAAAGAAGATCTCACTCCGCCGCATGTTTACAAGCCGCTGTTTCTGGCGGCGCCGATGATAGCGGTGGTCTTTGCACTGACTTCGATTGCCGTGGTGCCGTTCGGCAACGCAGTCACGATTGACGGCTACAGCATTCCGCTGGAGATTACCGATGTAAATATCGGGCTGTTGCTGATTCTGGGTGTTACATCGCTGGGCGTGTACGGAGTCGCGCTGGCGGGTTGGTCTTCCAACAATAAATATTCCCTGCTGGGCGGGCTGCGCGCTAGTGCGCAGATGGTGAGTTACGAGATCGCGCTGGGGCTTTCGCTGGTGGGAGTGCTGATTCAATCGGGAAGTTTCAGCCTGCGGACGATTGTTGAGGCGCAGGCGGGTCACTTCTGGGGATTCATTCCTCGCTGGAATATTTTTCACGGGCAGTTCATCGGCTTTTTTATTTACCTGATGGCCGCGTATGCGGAAACCAATCGCATTCCCTTTGACTTGCCGGAGGCCGAGACCGAACTGGTTGCCGGTTATCACACGGAATACAGCTCGATGAAGTTTGCCATGTTCTTCATGGCCGAGTACGCCAACATGATTACGGTGGCATGTGTGGCTACATTGCTGTTTTTCGGCGGATGGCACGGGCCGCTGTTTGGGCCGCCGTTGCTGCAAGCAATCCTGCCAGTGTTCTGGTTTGCACTGCGGGTTTTCTGTTTTCTCTTTCTCTATATCTGGGTGCGCGGGACGTTGCCGCGCTTCCGCTACGATCAACTGATGGCGTTTGGCTGGAAGTTTCTGCTGCCGCTGGCGATTGCGAACCTAGTGGCGACGGCGGTTGCGGTTGCGTGGTAGGAGGGTTTCCGTTTACCCGGAAATTCCCGCGTCTCGCAATAGCGGCGAGACGTGGACGACCCTAATTTCAGTGAGAGCTTCTTTACTGGCAACTGATCGCTAGCAACGTTTATGAATTTTCATCTGATCATGTTTCTGGCGTTCGCCGCGGTTTGCGTGGGAGGAGCGGTGAACCTGCTGGCGCAACGGCATCCCATCAACAGCGCCCTGTCGCTGATTGCAGTGATGGGAGCGCTGGCTGGCGAATATCTTCTGCTGGGTGCGGAGTTTGTTGCGGCCGTGCAGGTAATAGTCTATGCCGGCGCCATCATGGTGCTGTTTGTGTTTGTCATCATGCTGCTGAATGCCGGCGTGGAAGAACGAACTAAAGGAAGCCGAGTCGCGATTTTGCTTGGCGTGCCGGGGGTGCTGATCGGCGGAGTACTCGTGGCATGGGTAGTTTTGCAGCGCTCGTGAACCACGGATGTAGCGATTGGCGCGCTGCCGGGGCCTCCGAAGGAAATTGCCGAGCTTTTGTTTCACAATTTTCTGCTGCCGTTTGAAGTGACCTCGATCTTGATACTCATTGCCATCATGGGTGCGGTAGTGCTGGCCAGCAAGCCAGAACCAAAGCACGGGAAGGCTGAGTGATGGTTCCGCTCTTGTACTACCTGTTGCTCAGTGGATTTTTATTCAGCTGCGGCGTGCTCGGCTTTCTGATCAAGCGCAACATCATCACGATTTTCATGTCGATTGAGCTGATGCTGAATGGAGTGAATCTTTCGTTTGTGGCATTTGCGGCCCACTGGCACGCGCTGGAGGGGCAGATTTTCGTTTTCTTTGTCATGGTCGTCGCGGCGGCTGAATCGGCCGTCGGGCTGGCCATCATTATCGCGGTCTATCGCACGCGCGAGACGTTGAACGTAGATCAGGTGAACCTGCTCAAACTATGAATCCCCACCTCAATCTATGGCTGGTCCCGATTCTGCCGCTCGCCGGGGCCGCGATAAATGGCCTTTTCGGGAAGAAATCTTCGCGCCGGGCGGTGAACACGATCGCTTTGTTCTTCAGTGGTGCCGCCTTCGCCATGGCTTTGTGGATTGCGGCGCGATGGTCTGCGTTGTCTCTCCCCTACCAGGAATTTCTCGCACACTGGATTCGGGCTGGCAGTTTCACAGTTGATTTCACCTTTTATCTCGATCAGCTTTCGCTGGTGATGCTGCTGGTGGTGACTGGGGTGGGGTTTCTGATTCACGTTTACTCCGTCGGCTACATGCACGACGACCCCGGTTATTACCGGTTCTTCAGCTACCTGAACCTGTTCATGTTTTTCATGCTGACGCTGGTTCTGGCAGGCAATTATCTGCAGATGTTTATCGGCTGGGAGGGGGTAGGGCTGGCGTCGTATCTGCTGATTGGGTTCTGGTTCACGAAAGATTCGGCGGCGGCGGCGGGGAAAAAAGCATTCATCGTCAACCGCATCGGCGACTTCGGGTTTCTGATTGCGCTGTTTCTGCTGATCAAGCATTTTGGATCGCTGAATTTCGATCGCGTGTTTAGCGCAATTTCGCCGATGCCGGCGGAAACCGCGGGAGCGGGCTTGCTGACGGCCATCGGGATTCTGATGATGGTGGGCGCGTGCGGCAAGTCAGCGCAGATCCCGTTGTACGTGTGGCTCCCCGACGCCATGGAAGGTCCGACGCCAGTTTCGGCGCTGATTCACGCCGCGACCATGGTGACGGCTGGCGTGTACATGGTGTCGCGCTCGCACGTGATTTTTGAACGGGCCCCCGGCGCGCTGATGGTGGTGGCGATCATCGGCACATTGACTGCGTTTTTCGCCGCG
Organism: Bryobacterales bacterium; assembly: GCA_963784025.1. GTDB lineage: Bacteria > Acidobacteriota > Terriglobia > Bryobacterales > Bryobacteraceae > Palsa-89. The sequence goes on along the minus strand of CAWAPW010000023.1, from coordinate 136,489 downwards.
ACGATTGCGATTGCGCAGACCGATATCAAGAAAGTCCTGGCCTATTCGACGGTTTCGCAGCTTGGCTACATGTTCATGGCTTGCGGCGCGGGGGCATTCTCGGCGGGAATTTTCCACTTGATGACGCACGCGTTCTTTAAAGGGTTGCTGTTCCTGGCAGCGGGGTCTGTGATTCACGCTGTGGGTGGCGAACAGGATATGCGCAAGATGGGCGGTCTGCGCAGGAAAATTCCGTGGACGTTCTGGACGATGACTGCTGCGACTGTCGCCATCTCGGGGATTCCGGGAGCATCGGGCTTCTTCAGCAAGGACGAAATTTTGTGGCGCTCTTATCAGGCCAGTTGGGTTTACTGGCTGGTCGGCGTCGTCACGGCCTTGATTACTTCGTTCTATATGTTCCGGCTATGGTTCATGACTTTCTTCGGCGAATATCGCGGAGAGGCCGAGGCAACGCACGATCATGTGGCGCATGGTGAGCATGGGCATGGCGGGATTCACGAGAGCCCCAGGGTGATGCTGGTTCCGCTGGTGGTCCTGGCAGTGCTCTCGCTGATTGGCGGATATGTCGGCGTTCCAGGATCGTTGGGCGGCAGTGATCACTTCGATAAATTTCTTGCACCGGTTTTCCACGGAAGCGCTCCGGCGAATGCCGGGGGTGAGGCGGTGGCTGAAAAGGGCGTGACCGAACAGGACGACCGAAGGGCCCGAGCCCAAGACCGGGGCTTCAACCGAGCTGATGTTTACGGGAATCTCGGTATGCGCCGCATTTCTTGGATTTGGGCTGGCCTGGTTGCTTTATTACCGGAATCCGCAATTGCCGAATAAGATTGCCGCTTCGCTTTCGGGCGGGTATCAGACGCTGGTGCACAAATATTACATCGACGAATTGTATGGGGCTTTGTTTGTCCGGCCGCTGATTAACGGCTCGACGCGATTTTTGTGGCACGACATCGATCAAGGGGTGATCGACGCTGCAGTGAACGACGCAGGCGAAGGTGCTAAGCATGTCTCCGACGAAGTTCGGCACATGCAGTCGGGCAACATCCGCTCATACGCGGGCTGGATCGCGGCGGGTGCGGCTGCGGTGATTGCATTCATGATCTGGATCGGGGTGGGACGATGACCGTCCACGATCTGGATCAGGCCATTTTGACGCTGGTGACCTTTTTCCCGCTGGCGGGCGCACTACTGCTGATACTGCTGCCGCGGCGCGACCGGGACATCCGTTTTATCGCCCTTTTCTTTTCCCTGGCCACCTTTCTTCTTTCGTTACACCTGCCGGTTTACTTTCATCGCGGGCAGAACGGGTTTCAGTATCAGATCGACAGGCAGTGGATCTCCACTCCCAATATTCACTACCACATGGGGATGGACGGCATTTCGCTGTGGCTCGTGCTGCTCACGACGTTTCTTACGCCGCTCTGCGTCCTGATCTCGTGGACCTCCATTCACGATCGGGTGAAGGAATTTTTCATCCTGCTGCTGATTCTGGAGACGGCGCTGATCGGAGTGTTCACGTCTCTCGACCTGTTTCTTTTTTATTTTTTCTGGGAAGCTACGCTGATTCCGATGGCGTTGTTGATTGGCATGTTCGGCCACGAGCGCAAGGTATATGCCGCGGTGAAGTTTTTCATGTACACGATGATCGCGTCTATGTTCATGCTGGCGGCGATTTTGTGGCTTTATGCGCATACCGGCACGTTTGATTTTGTGACGATTCGCGACCAGATCGCAAGCGGAGCTGTGGCTAAATTTCCAGCTGCCGCGCAGTGGCTTTTCCTGGGATTCTTTCTGGCTTTTGCGGTGAAGGTCCCGCTCTTTCCGCTGCACACGTGGCTGCCGGATGCGCACGTGGAAGCCCCAACCGCAGGTTCGGTGCTGCTGGCGGGAGTTTTACTGAAGATGGGCACCTACGGACTGCTTCGCTTCAACATTGGATTGTTTCCCGAACAGGCGCGGCAGAACGCGTGGTGGATCATGATTCTGGCAGTGATTGGAATCATCTACGGCGCCCTGGTTGCCATGGTGCAGCCGAATATGAAAAAGCTGATCGCATATTCGTCGGTCAGCCATCTCGGGTTTGTGGTACTGGGAATCTTCAGCTTCACGCAACTTGGCCTGGATGGGGCAATGTTCCTAATGCTGGCCCATGGAGTCTCGACAGGAGCTCTGTTCATGCTCGCGGGTATTTTGCACGAGCGGCGGCATACGTATGAGATCAGCGAATTCGGCGGCCTGGCCTCGATTATGCCGGCGTATGCGGCGTTGTATCTGGTGATTTTGCTGGCGTCGGCGGGATTGCCTCTGCTCAACGGCTTCATCGGCGAATTTCTGGTTCTAAGTGGGACATTCGAGGCCCGAGCGGTTTTTGGGATTCTGGCGGCGACAGGCGTGATCTGGAGCGCGGTTTACCTTCTCTGGATGTATCAGCGGGTTTTCTATGGCAAGGTGACCCACACGGTAAATGAAACCCTGCACGATCTTTCGGGATTTGAGAAGTGGGCGGTGTGGCCTTGCGCCGTCACGGCGCTGGTGATGGGCGTGGCCCCGATTTTGTGGCTTTCCGCGATTGATCCGGCGGTGCAGAATACGCTCTCTCCCATTGTGAAAATGGCGGGCCGACTGGTGGGGCAATGATGGCCGCAGCTATGATCGGCGCGACGCTGACCGCCGCGCACCGTCTAGGTGCAACGCGGCTAAACTTCTTGCCCGCTCAGTTTCAGACGCTGCCGCAAAGTGCCGACTACATCCGCATCCTGCCGGAGATTGTTCTCTCGATTTTCGGCATGATCGTCATGGTGCTTGATCCGTTGATGAATGAAGAGAAAAGCCAGAAGACTCTGGCGTCGATCGCCCTGGTGGGGGCGCTCACCGGGCTCGGGGCGACGTGGTTCATGGCGCAATCTCCGGGGCAGGCTTTCTGGAACATGGTGCAGGTGGATGGGTTCAGCGTCTTCTTTCATGTGCTGGTGATCGCGATTGCGACGGTGGTGGTTCTTAGCTCGTATGAATATATGGCGGTGCAACGTATTCGCGCGGGCGAATACTACGCTCTGGTGTTGTTCGGCACAGTTGGCGTGGCGCTGATGTCGTCGGCGGTCGAACTGGTGCTGATCTTTATTGCGCTCGAGATTTCTTCGATCTCAACGTATGTGCTGGCGGGATTCCGGCGGCACGAAGCTTCCAGTACGGAATCTTCGCTCAAGTATTTTCTGCTGGGTTCGTTCGCTACGGCATTTTTTCTGTATGGCGTTGCGCTGATGTTTGGGGCGACCGGGCACACGAACATCAACCAGATCGGCGCGGCGTTGCGGGCTGGCCAATTCCGCTTCTGGCAGTGGTGGGAGTCGCGCTGATCTTTGTGGGTCTGGGCTTTAAGGTCGCGGCCGCGCCCTTCCACATTTGGACGCCGGATGTTTACGAAGGAGCGCCGGCTCCGGTCGTGGGATTCATGTCGACAGCGCCGAAGGCCGCGGCATTCGCCGTCTTGTTGCGCATCGTGTTTGTGATCGACGTTCACGCATCGTTCTGGGTCATTTGGGTTGCGGCGGCGCTTTCGATGACGCTGGGAAATATCGGGCGCGCTGGTGCAACACAATGTGAAGCGGTTGCTGGCTTACTCGTCGATCGCTCATGCCGGTTATATTGCTGGTGGGTTTCGCGGCGGCTCCGGATCTGGGGACGTCCGCTGTGATGTTCTACACGCGTCCTACGCGGCCATGAACGTGGGCGCGTTTGCGGTGGTCAGCCACTTTGCGAATGCCGGCGAACGCTACGTGACGCTCGAAGACTATGAGGGGCTGGGCCGCAGCTCTCCGTTACTGGCGGCGACGCTGACGATTTTTCTGCTGTCGCTGATTGGCATCCCGATGACCGGCGGCTTCTTCGCCAAATTTTACGTGTTCAGCGCCGCAATGAGAGCACACCTGATCTGGCTAACGATTATCGGGGTGCTGAACAGCGGAATCGGCGCTTATTACTATTTGCGGGTGATCGTAAAGATGTACATGAATGAAGCGCGGCGGGAAATTCCAGTGACTCCCGTGACGTTCGCGCCGCGGCTGGCGATTGCCTTATGCCTGATTGCGACCCTCTATCTGGGAATTTTTCCGAACTCTGTGTTGCAGTATGCCCGGGCATCTGCGGAACAGCTCGTGAAGCGGCCAGCGCCAGCTCTTCCCTCCTCTGGGCCTATCCCGAATATTCCCGTAGTGCTTTAGAACTCGTTCCGCTCGGCCCAATTAGTCGTAATATTCCAGCCCCAGGTGCGTGATCAGTTCCTCGCCCTTCAAATGGCGCAGCGTGTTTTTCAGCTTCATCAACTGGATGAACAGATCATGCTCGGGATAAAGGCCCGGCGCCGTCATCGGGGACTTGAAATAAAAACTCAGCCACTCCTGAATTCCGAGGCCGCGCAGCTCAGAGCTGCGCTGGGCCAGATCCATCAACAGAACCAGATCGAGCACGATCGGCGCGGCAAGAATCGAATCGCGGCAGAGGAAATCGACTTTGATCTGCATGGGGTAACCGAGCCATCCGAAGATATCGATGTTGTCCCAGCCCTCTTTGTTGTCGCCGCGCGGCGGGTAATAGTTGATGCGGACCTTGTGGTACATTTGCCGTAAAGTTCGGGATAAAGTTCGGGCTGCAGAATGTGCTCGAGCACGGAGAGTTTGGATTCTTCCTTGGTTTTGAAAGATCCGGGATCATCGAGCACTTCGCCGTCGCGGTTGCCGAGAATGTTGGTGGAGAACCATCCGTTCAGGCCGACATGCGGGCTTTGAAACCGGGCGCAAGGATGGTCTTCATCAGCGTCTGACCGGTCTTGAAATCTTTGCCGCAGATGGGCGCTTCGTTCTTTCGCGAAAGTTCGAGCATTACGGGCAGATCGACCGTCAGGTTCGGCGCGCCGTTGGCGAATGGAACTCCCTCCATCAGCGAGGCGTAGGCGTAGATCATCGATGGCGCGATGTTCTCGTCGTTTTGCGCGCAGCGCCTTCTCGAAGGATTTCACAGATTGGTGCGCTTCGCTCGGAGCTGATGTAGGTTTCGGTCGATCCGCACCACATAGTGATCAGCCGGCTAGCTCCGCCGCTCTTCTTGAATCTGCGGATGTCGTCGCGCAACTGTTCGGCAAGATCCATCTTGTTCTTGCCCTTTTTGACGTTGGGGCCGTCGATTTTCTTGACGTAGTTGTGGTCGAAGACTGCCGGCTGCGGAGTAATGGAAGAAAGAAACGGCTTTAACTGGTCGAGCAGGCGCTGTTCGAGAACTCCCGCATTCGAAGCTGCTTCGTACATGTTGTCTTCAAAAATGTCCCAACCGGTGAAGACCAGATCGTCGAGCCCGGCGAGAGGGACAAATTCTTTGATCTTGGGTGAGCGGCCGTCGGTGCGCTTGCCCAGGCGCACCGTACCCATCTGAGTGAGCGAGCCGATTGGTTTGGCCAAGCCTTTGCGAATGGCCTCTACGCCGGCAACGAATGTTGTGGCAACCGCGCCCATGCCGGGAATCATCACTCCTAGCTTGCCTTTTGCCGGAAGCATTTCGTCACGGGTGACATTTTTCGTCTCTGTTCTGGCAACGATTTTGCCACCTTTCGAACCCGATAGTTTTAACTCACGGCTGGCGCGCACGGCATGGGACAACGCGGTTTCGCGATGCTCGTTTTTCCGTGCAGCCTCGGCTGTATTAAACTGTTTGCGATGCCGCCGGCCATCGGCATCGGTCAATTGGCCATAAAAGCGCCGGGGTGTTTTTGATACATTGGCTGCCTCTCGCTGGTGACATTTAACGCCACCTGAAAGATACAACTTATATTCCACCATTCGGGCGGATTCTGCAAGCGACCAGCAGTGGAATGACGAGCAATTCTTGTTGAACAGCTCGCCGCGTACATTGAATGGAGAGCGGAATTGCGAAGGTTACTGCAATGATCTCTGATTTATGAGGATTTATGAGTGCTGATGAGCGGCAAATCTTAGAACTCTTCAAAGATGGCGACCGGGCCTTGATCGCAGCCAATGCTGCGGAACTGGTACGCATCTATGCGGATGATTACGTGCAATACGATGCGCTGGGCAGAACGTGCAGCCGGAAAGAACTGATCCGCCGGCTTACATCGGGCGAGATTCGATTTGTTTCGATGAAGTCAACGGGAAGGCGAATTCGAATGGTGCGAAGCGATGTTGCGATAGTGCAGGGATCGGAAGAAGATGAGATCGAACAGGATGGGAGGCGGTTCCACGTGCGCTATCTCTACATGGATCTCGTTACAAAGCGCAATCGAAGATGGCAGATCGTGGCGTCGCAGTTGGTAAAGCTTCCCGAACCGTAATGCTTCACTGCAGCCTCACTGTTCATCCGTAACTGGGGATGGTTGGGCCGCGATCCGGTTCTGCCAATGGCTCCATACAAACCAGGCTGCGCCAAACAGCAGCATGGCCACTATGATGGCGTCGAATTGGTGGAAGTACTTCCCTAATTCGCGCCAGTTCTGCCCTAATTTCATGCCCAGATACGCGAGCGCGAAACACCACGGCCAGGAACCGAGAAATGTGTAGATGTGAAAGCGGGCGCGCGGCATGCGGGAAACGCCCGCGGGCAGTGCGATAAACGTGCGAATGACGGGCAGCATCCGACCGAAGAAAACCGCGAGATATCCCCAGCGCGCAAAGAATCGGTCGGCCCAGGCAAGCTCCCGGCGCCCCATCAGGATCCAGCGCCCGTAGCGCTCCACCAGCGGACGTCCGCCATAGCAGCCAATCTCATATGCCACCAGCGAGCCCAGATTGCAGCCGATTGCCCCCATCGTCGCTACCCAGAAGAGTTTGAAAGCGCCGGTGAAAACTAAATAGCCAGCGAACGGCATGATCAACTCGGAAGGCAGTGGAATGCACGCCGACTCGATGGCCATCAGGAACATGATGCCAGCGTAGCCGGTAGTGGCGATGACCGAATTGATGAAGACAAAGATTACAGCTAGAAATTTTCCAGTCATTCCAAGATTCAGTCATTCACCCGCTTCAAGTGTATCGAAAATCCCTGCTCGGAAGATTGCTGCTCTGGAAATCGTTGTCCTGGAGGTCACCTCGGGAAATCAATGCGAGCGATAGCGCCTCAGAACGAACCGTCCTGCGTAAAGGTGTAACCCGGAAGCGAAGCGCCCTCGGGGCTTTTGGCTATTTTGATGCGGACGGTTGGAGCGTCGGGCGCGGTGATTCCGGCGGGGCGCAGCATGGCGTATTGCGTGAAGACCTCGTTATAGACCTTGGTGACCAGATAGTCCTGACCATCAGCGTCATTGCGCCACACCTGCCCGAGTTGGATGGAACTTACGGCCACAGCAGCTCCGTGAATTGTAAGGATAGTCACAGAGTAGCGGGGTAGGCTCCATAACGTCAATGATTGTGCTGGTTACGGAGGGACGAGCAGAGACGTCCCCATGGGAGGTTGCCGATTCGCCACGCTTCGAAGTGGAAGACGAGACACAGATCGCTCGACTGGCGCCCACGCTCTCACTCAGAATGGCCCGGTAAAATGAGTGTTGTCCTAAGCGTGCATGACATTCAGCACGACCGACGCTTGGATCCCCTTTGGCTCGGCTTGCATTCGCACGCCTTTGTTGTACCCTTTGCGTCCAGGCTTAACAGCCCACACATTAGCTGTTCCTGGCGAAGGGTGGGCCCTGGCACTATTAGGACGGTCCCTTGCATCGGCTCGGCTTGCGTAATTCTGTCTCTGCCGATCATACTGGAAGGTTGCTTCGGACCATCCAAACGACCTTATGAAAACTACTATCTCTCTTTCTGCGCCTGCCCAACTCGAAACGGAATCGCTCGTCGCGATTGTGCTTAACGAAGCCGATCCGTCCCATACCGAAAAAAATAAAGAAGCCAAACCGCAACTGAAGCTGGCGACTGACGATTCCGCCGTGCAGGCCGCCGCTTCCGAGTTGCTCTCGAGCGGCGAACTCACTGGCAAGCCATTCGAACTCAATCTATTGCACAGGCCCGCGGGGCTGAAAGCGAAACGCCTCTTGCTGGTGAGCGCCGGCTCAGCCAAAAAGTTTTCCAGCTATGAGCTGCGGCGAATCGCTGGAGCGGCGGTGCGTTCATTGAAATCGCGAGGGCTGCGCAGCATGGCAGTCATTTCTCCTCCGCAAATTCCTGCGGAAGAAGCTGCCACGGCCATTGTGGAAGGAGCGCTGGTCGGCAATTTCGATCCCGATTACTACCGCAGCGACCGCAAAGACCAGAAAATCGATGAACTCACCATTGTCGCAGGCAGCAACGCGAAGAAAGCTGCCTTAGAAAAATCTGCGAACGAAGCCCAGATCATCGGTGAATCGCAAAATTTCCTGCGCGATCTTGTGAACGAACCTTCAAATCGCATGACTCCGGCAATTCTTGCCGACCGGGCCAAGAAGATGTGCCAGGAAGTTGGCTTGAAGTGCGAAGTGTACGGACCCGACAAAATTAAAGAAATGAAGATGGGAGCGTTTTGGAGCGTGGCGCAAGGCTCCGACGTACCACCCGCATTGATTGTGATGACGTACGAGCCTTCCGGCGCTCCGCAGAAGCCGTCCTCGGCCTCGTCGGCAAAGGAATCACTTTCGATAGCGGCGGCATCTCGATTAAGCCGGCAGACGGCATGGAAAAAATGAAATATGACATGGCCGGAGGCGCCACCATGATCGGCGTCATGCGTGCGATCGCGCTGCTGAAACCGAAAGTAAAAGTAATCGGCATCGTCTGCGCCACAGAAAACATGCCCTCAGGCAAAGCGCAGAAACCCGGCGATGTGCAGATTGCGATGTCCGGCAAATCGATCGAAATCATCAATACCGATGCCGAGGGCCGGCTCGTTCTCGCCGACGGTCTTTTCTACGCGCGCCAGCTCGGCGCCACCCATCTGGTGGATGCGGCCACGCTTACAGGTGCTGTTGTGGTGGCCCTCGGCTACGCGAACGCCGGTGTGTTCGCCAACGATGACGCAATTTACGAGCGCTTTCACAAGGCCAGTCAAGAGGCCGGCGAGAAAATGTGGCGGCTGCCGCTCGACGACGAATACAAAGATCAGATTCGTTCTTCCATTGCCGACATCATGAATACCGGTGGACGCTGGGGAGGCGCCATTAACGCGGCAATGTTCCTGCAGGAATTTGCCGAGGATACGCCTTGGATTCATCTCGACATTGCAGGCACGGCCTGGATGGAAGAGCAAAAACCATGGATTGCCAAGGGCCCATCCGGAATCGCGTTGCGGAGCCTCGTGGAATTTGTCAGAAGCTTTGCCGCTTAGCGTAGCGGATTACCCGGCAGACCGTTAATCGCCGAATCGGATCGCGGCGCGTTCCTTCGCCTTCGCGGCTTCGACTTCGCGGTTCCGCCGTGGTGCGCTGGTTTCGAGTGAATGCAGAAGACGCGCCGCGGCGGCAGAAACTTCCTCAATCGCAGCCATGAAGGCAGCTTCGTTGGTTTTTGATGGTTTATTGAAGCCGCTGATCTTCCTCACAAACTGCAGCGATGCCGCGTGAATCTCCTCTTCGTTAACGGGAGGATCGAAGTTGAAAAGAGTTTTGATGTTCCTGCACATAATGTGCTCCCACGCCAGATAAATTGCACAGACCCAAAGGGCAAAGCGACCGCTAAGATCAATTGTAATCGGCCGGAGTTGCAGGCTGCCGCACTGCGTTAACAACTTTTCGGCACCGCATCAACCACCACGTCAGGACGGTCGAGTTGAATGTAATGTCCACTATTTTTGGCAATCACTTGCGAACCGCGCGTGGAAAGCTGCGCCAGTTCCTTCTGCATCTGTTGCCACGCCTCGTTGGTCGGTTTAACCAGGTCCTGTGGCAGATCGTATTGCGGAGCATCCGGATCTTGCGACAGAATAATGAGCGGCATACTGCCAAGAGAACCTGCGGCCGAAGTCTGCGCCGCGCTTTGTGAGATCGACTTCAGTTCCGCAACGCTCTCGCGCACGCTGTGAAAATTGCACTCTGTGGCTCGTGCTTCGGCATCTTGTGGGCAAAATCCCAGCAAGCGCGGCAGGCCGAAAGGCATGGTGCACTCGAAAAACTCCTGTTCGCGTATCCACGTTGCATCAAGGTCGTTGAGCGCGCGCGGCAACCGATTCTGCTGCTCGGGGTGCGACGCATCAACCAATACCACGCCAGCAACCTCGCTCCGGTAAAACTTGGCGTAGAGGCGCACATCGTATCCGCCCATAGAGTGGCCAACCAGAACGTACGGCGGCGACACGCCGGCATTTTGCAAAAGCGTGTGCAGTTCTTCGGCAAAAATCTTGCTGGTGCGCGGCTTGGGACTGGAGTCGCTATGGCCGAATCCGGCGCGGTCATACGAGCAGACGCGCGTCCATTGCGCGATTTCCGGCTGCACCTTTCGCCAGGAGAGATATCCGTCGCCCAATCCGGAGTCCAGAATCACTGCGGGGCCTCCTGCTCCCGCGCAGTCGATGTGCATCTTGTATCCGCCAACGTCAATCAACCTTCCCGGCATGGGGTGGGCGCGGTCGCGCGCGGATTCAACCGATTGATAAGTGAATCCGGCAGCGGCGACTAGAATTGCAAATGCAGCAAGCGCAATGACGACAGTCCGCAGTAAGGCGCTTGAGTGTCGCGTAACTGTTGAGGTTTGAGACATATTCGGCGCACGCTGACCCCGCGCCATATAAAAATTCTACATAACGGGCGGCACACTGATCCCCATCACAGCCAGCGTCCGAATCAGTTCCCGACGAACCACCGCCACGGTGGCCAGCAGAAATTGCTTCCGCTTCTCGTTGGCCTCGCTCAGAATCGGGTAGCGATGATAAAAAGCGTTGAAAAGCTGCGCTAACTGAAACGCATGTTTGGCCAGATGAGCGGGCTCGGTGGTCTGAATACTCTGGTTCACCGCGTATGACGTCTTCGAGCCCGCCAGCCAGAGTTCCCAAATTTCGTCGGCTTTTTCCCCGTTTAGAAATTCGGCGAAGATATCCGGCGAATTTTTGCCCATAATTTGTTCGGCGAAATCGTCCGCATTGAGTCCAGCCTTGTTAAAAATGCCATTCGCGCGGACCACTGCATACTGCGCGTAAGGACCGGTTTCGCCTTCGAAGCTGAGCGCCTCTTTGAAGTCAAACGCAATCACCGATTGCTTGGTATATTTCAACATGAAATACCGCAACGCACCGACCGCTATTTGCCTTGCAATCGATTGCCGGTCATCATCTGCGAGCTGCGGATGGCGGGAATCGACTTCACTTTTGGCCGACAGGATAAGCCGGTCGAGCAAATCATCGGCTTTCACCCCGAAACCTTTGCGCCCGCTGACCTCGACATACGAACGGGTCTTGTCTTCCTCACTCAGCGTGTAGCCGAGTTCGGCGGCGCAGCGCGGCGTCAGCGCAACCATCTCATAAGAAAAATGCGTGTAGTGATCGGCAGCTTCCTTGTGGCCCAGTTCGCGTAGCGCTTCGACCACTGTGTTTTGCGCCTCGGATTGGCGTGCATCAATCACGTTGTAAATCTCGGCAACGTCACCAAAATGAGGATGGTCTTTCTCGCCATTCGTCGACGAAATCCAGCACTCATGTTGATTTGGATAGCGATAGAACCTGCAATATCCGAAATCGAGCCCCAACAATCCGAACTTCCACATGTGATACGCGATATCTTTCCCAACGTAGCCCACCGTGCCGTTCGAGCGAACGATGACTTTTTGGTCTTCTTCCAAAACCCGCTCGGCACCGCCGTCCGGAACCGAAGACCGTACAGCCTCTTCGCCCTTTGATTTTCCCGTTCCCGCACGCCGCATCACCCAGCAGCCTTTGTTCTTGCCTTCGGCCTCATAGGTAAGCACGCCTGCATTTTTCAGCTTAGCGAACGCAGCATCCCAAAAATGCAGGCGCAGGATTTCGCTCTCGCGCGGCAGAAAATCGTATTCGATATCGAGCCGGTCCATGGTCTCCAGATGCCGCCGCTGACACGGCGATGGCGATCAATTCGGCAATCGCGGCGGTTTCGTTGTGGCCCTCTTCGATGGCATGGAGTGTCTCCGAGCGGGCCTGCAGGTTGCGTTTGTCCCGCTCGTACCATTGCGAGACGCTCGCATACAGGTCCCAGCAGTAGTAATCAAAGCGCGGTTCGCGAGTCAGCGTTTCGATTTCAGCTCGCGACTTCTTTTCGATATGCGTAAAGCCGACCACGACGTCTGCAACCTGCACGCCAGTGTTGTCGATATAGTTCTGAACATCGACTTGGCGCCCGGTATACCGCAACAGCCGTACAAAAGTGTCCCCTAGAACCGCATTCCGTAAATGCCCGATGTGGGCGGCCTTATTCGGATTAATACTGGTATGCTCGACCAGAATTTTTCCGGAAGCAGCCGCCTCTGGAGGAATTTGGTCAGCAGCCAAAGCACGGGCCAACCACGCACGATCGATCTTGACATTCAAATAGCCGGGAGGCGCAACTCGCATCTCGGCAATGCCTTCAATGTCGCCAATGCCGGCCCGAATCGCCTCCGCAATTTTCAGAGGGGCGTTGCGCAGCGGCTTGGCGAACGGGAAAACCGGGAGTGCAAAATCGCCCAGCGCCACGTCGGGAGGTTGCTCAATTACCACACGTGGCAACACCGCGTCCGGAAAGCGCTGCCGAAGAAACTCCAGCACGCGGTCGGCAAGCCGCTGTTCAAGATAACGGTACAAGGCCCTCCTCTGAGTTGGTCGCAAAGATTAAAGATGAAGATAGTGATTCTAGCAGAGCGCACGCTCACGCTGGTTTGACGCGGCTTGCAAGCGTTACCTATGATGAAACTTCGCCGTTTGTCGCTGGCCTTTGTCGTTTGCAAGCGAGCTATTGCAGATTTCTTCTCCGAAATTCTCGGTCGGGATTTGCTTCTGGCTGCCGGCCGACTGCTAACGGCCAACACCGGTTTTCCTCTATGCGAATTGCATATCTTGAATGTTTTTCCGGCATCAGTGGTGACATGTTCCTCGGCGCGCTCATGGACGCCGGTATCTCGCCGCAACTCTTGCACGATACGGTCGCTGCTCTCGGCATCGGCGCACAACTCGAAATCTCCAAAGTTACGCGCAGCGGAATTTCGGCTACCAAAGTGGACGTTTGGGTCAACGGTGAAAAGGATTTGCCACGCGAAGAATATTGGGAGCGGCAAACCGCGCAAACTCCTGTCGCGGCTGGCCATGAACATAGCCATTCTGCTCATGGGCACACCCACGAACATTCGCATGATCATCCCCATTCGCATAATCACGAGCACGAGCAGGACGGTCGCACTCGTCCGCACGAGCATTCTGGAAACCATCAACGTCGACGAACGCTGACCGATATTCAAAAGATCATTTCCACTGCCGCGCTTTCGGATCGCGCCAAGAAAACGGCGCTCGCGATTTTCGACGCTCTGGCACACGCTGAAGCTAAGATTCACAACACATCCATCGATCAGGTGCACTTCCATGAAGTGGGCGCAGTCGATGCGATGGTCGATATTGTCTGCGCGGCCGTAGGTGCGGAAGCACTGGGAGTGGATGAAATTATTTGCTCGCCATTGAACGTCGGAGGGGGACCGTAAAGTGCGCTCACGGAACGCTCCCCGTTCCCGCGCCTGCAACTCTCGTATTGCTGACCGGTGCTCCCGTCTATTCGGCCGGAATACAAGCGGAGTTGGTGACCCCCACGGGAGCCGCCATCGTGAAGACGCTGGCTTCGCGCTTTGTACGCTTTCCGGAAATGATGATTGAAAAATCAGGCTACGGTGCGGGATCGCGGGATTTTCCTGCTCATCCAAATGTGGTGCGCTTGACCATTGGAGAAGCCTCGTCGAATGCTCTGGCGGCGCATACGGCCTCTGAGATTATTACAGTGCTGGAAGCGAACCTCGACGACATCACTCCGCAGGTCTTCGGGTATGTGATTGAGCGACTGCTCGAAGAGGGTGCGCTCGACACGTTCGGAATGCCAGTACACATGAAAAAGAACCGGCCTGGAATGCTTCTCACAGTACTGTGCAAACCGGAGGATGCAAACCGATTTACGGAACTGATCTTCCGAGAGACAACGACATTAGGCGTACGCTCCCGCGAAGAAAAGCGTCAGACCCTGGCGCGGCGATGGGAAGTTGTATCCACCCAGTGGGGCGAGATACGAATCAAGATCGCCAGCATGAACGGGACGGTTACGAATCATGCCCCCGAGTATGAAGATTGCCGGCGCGTCGCGGCCGAACATCGGGTACCGCTGAAGCAAGTAATGCAAGAAGCGACTCGAGCTTATCTGGACAAGCACGCGAATTCCTGATCAGTTCCGGCGCCATTTGCGGAGTTGCTTCCATGCCTGGACGAGTTCCTGTACCGCGCGGGCCGGCGGAAAAGTGTGGCTATTGATAATGCGGCAGTCGCGGTAGGCGCGCTGGTAAAAGTCGAGAACGGCGCTCGGGCTCAGGTGCGAGAGATTATGGGCAAGCTCGTCCAGATGTTCGCGGCTTAGCGTGTCTTCGCGCGCGTCGCTCTGAGGGCGGCGGGCCATAACAATATTCAAGATACCATCTTCGCCACTTGTTCGCCTACATAAATTGCGGACTATCAGCCTCGCAAAAATTTCAGTTGTAGCGACGCTGCGATTGCCCGAGAAACCTTCACCTCGTGAACGAGCAAAATATGCTCGCTGGCGTGCACACGTGTGCCTACCAGGGTTCGCGAACGTACAGGTATTCCAGTAAACAATTGCGCGACCAACTCGTAGGCGGTGTTCGGAGAGATTCACGACACGCCGCTAAGCTGTGGAAATAGAAGAGCCGGCATTTTTCTCATTCGAGAATCTGCCTTCGATTGGCTCGGGGAGTGTTTTGGCAAGGCACTTGCTGGGACAGAAAACAGTAGATGAGAGGCGAGTCCAAGCTTTTTGTAACGAGAGGTGGGTTCATGAAAAAACAACTTCATCCATGGTGTTTGCTCGGTGCGCTGGCGGCATTCTTGAGCCTGGGCATTGCGCTGAATGCACAACAAACAACATCGCCGCAGGGGCAATCGACGGACCAGCAGGCACAGCAGCCGGCACCGCCTCCGGCTTCGCAACAGTCGCCGGCACAGCCGGCAACCGGAACTGCAGCACAACCGGCGCAGCCGAACGGAGTGCAAGCCTATAGCGGAACCATCGTAAAAGAAGGCGACCGCTACATGCTGCACGATGACGCTACCGCGCAGACTTACGACCTTGACCATCAGGATGAAGTACAGAAGTATGCCGGCAAGCGGGTGAGAGTGCACGGCACTCTTGATCCCACTGGGAAGATGATTCACTTGCAATAGGATTTTGCTTGCAGGAAAGCGCCCGACGACACGAATCTAACCCGAGCCGGAAGCAGAAGCCGCGACATTAAGCCGCGGCTTTCTTTTTAAGGTTGTACTTTCCGAAGATGGCATGGCGCAGACCGCAGCTCAGCCCGAATTCCTAAACTCCCATATGACAGGGCTTTTTGTTGACGGTTGATCCAGCTCCTTTTCCACTGGAATCCTTGCAATAACACTGGTTCCCGACCCGTTCGAAACAATTTCCATCGCACCCCGAAACTGGCGCAGGCGTTCCTGCATTCCCCTGATCCCAACCCCTGAGCCGCCGGTCTGAACCTTCGCCAAGAGTTCGGGCGGAATGCCGATGCCTTCATCCGTCACTTGCACGCGCACGTTCTCTCCATCATTGAGAACTCGAATGGCCGCGGTTTTGCTTCCCGAATGGCGATGGATGTTGGTCAGGCACTCCTGCACCAGGCGGAAGATCACCAACTCCATGTCGCCGGACAATCGACCAAAATTGTTGGGGATATCCAGAGTGATTGACAACCCGCTGCGTTCGGTCAGCCCCTGCACATACCAGTTCAGGGCCGAGGCAAGGCCGGCCTCGTCGAGCAACGGTGGATGCAGAAGATAAGAAGCCGTGCGCACCTCCCGGTGCAACTGCTGAATGAGGGCCTGCAACTCGCGGCCCCGTTTTGCAAGCTCCGGCGCACTCCCTTCCGCTTCGTCGACAAGCTGTGCCGCGTTGATGCCTAACACGGTCAAAGTTTGCCCGGCGCTGTCGTGCAACTCGCGCGCGACGTGACGGCGTTCTTCCTCCTGCGCTCGGGCTACGCGCCAGTTCAGTTCGCGCAACTGTTCCGCCTGCAGCGAGATTTCCGCGTTTCGCTCTTCCAGTTCCCTGGTCCGCGCGCGGACCTCCGCATCGAGCGTTTCAGAAAGTTGGCGCAATTGTTCTTCGCTCCTGCGCAAATCAGCCTCGGCCCGTTTGCGATGGCCAATATCGCGCGCCACTTTTGAGGCCCCAATGATACGGCCGCTCTCGTTTTTCACCGGAGAGATCGTGACCGAGATGTCCAGCAAAGTGCCGTCCTTGCATTTGCGCACCGTTTCAAAATGATCGATCCGCTGGCCGTTCCTGAGCTTCCGAAGGATTCCAACTTCTTCTTCCCGCCGGTCCTCCGGGATAATCAGGGTGATGTGCTGCCCCGTAGCTTCTGCAGCGGTGTAGCCGAATATCCGCTCTGCTCCTTTGTTCCAGCTGGTGATAACTCCATTCAAATTCTTGCTGATGATGGCATCGTCGGAAGAATCCACAATGGCAGCCAGCAGGGCGGTCGCCTGACCGGCGAGTTCGTCCGAGTCTTTAAGCGTCGCTTCGAATTGTTTTCTTTGGCTGATGTCCTCGACCACGGAAACAAAATGCTTCAGCTTTCGGTCAGCGTGGCGCACTGCGGTTACGGTCAAATTGATCCAGACCGGTGATCCATCTTTTCGGATGTAACGCTTCTCCATCGAAAACGTATCCGACTCACCGTTCAGAATTTTTTGAGTCAGCGCCAGGTCAGCTGAAAGATCGTCGGGATGAGTCATTTGCTGAAACGTAAGTTTCAACAATTCCTCTTCGCTGTATCCGACGATTTCGCAGAGCTTCCGGTTCACGCGCAGCCAGCGTCCGTCCGGAGCCACATGAGAAACGCCCACGCCCGCGACTTCGAACGTGGAGCGGTAGAGTTGCTCGCTCTCGCGCAACGCCTGCTCGAGCGCCCCGCTGCGCTGGATAATTTCCTGAACATCCGAATTCGCGGTGCGGGTTGTGAGGCCGGAAAATGAAGGGTCGTAAGAATATTCGCCTCTCGAGACCCGTTCCACGGCACAGATCAGGCCCCTCGCCATGGAAGTCTTGATCACATATCCGCGAGCGCCCGCTTTCAAGGCCTGCCGCGCCATTTCTGGAGCGTCGTGCTGGCTCAGCAGCACGACTTCACAGTCTGGCAGGCTGCTGCGGATCAGGCTGGTAGCTTCCAGACCGCTGAGCCTCGGCATGCTGATGTCCATAACGATGACGTCAGGCTTCAACTCGCGAGCTTTTTCCACCGCATCCTGCCCGTCGACGGCCTCTCCACAAACCTCGTAATTCGGCTGGTCCTGAAGCAGGGATCGCACACCCCGTCGCAGAGCCTCGTGGTCGTCGACTACCAGGAGACGCACAGGCGGACCTCGTGACGGCGTTGGTGAATGTTCATATTCCGGTGTATTGTGCCCTGTCCGATGACATCGACAGGGCGGCGGAGAAAGCCTGGATGTGCGACCCTAAATGCTAGACACTCGCGCTGCTAGCCTTGAATACAGTAAACCCTGTATTCGAGCATCGGCCTCTCAGCCCCAGCGGCGAAACGCGGCACCCAGCAAAGCAAAACAGCCCCGATAGCCATTCGGGGCTGTTCTGAATATTGACGCTGGACGGCGCTTGCCAGTTCCAATCATACAACTTGGCAGCACGCTGTCAAGAGCGGCAGGCGTGAGGAGGATGAGGGACTCGAACCCTAATGGCTGGCTAAGCACTCGACGCTTGGCAAGCGCCGTCCAGTACCCACCGGCAACACCCTCCAAACGATTCTCGCCGCGACGATTGTATCGCCCAGCCAGCAGTGAATCATGGAATCGGAAAACTAAATTCGGGCGCAATTTCTAAATCGGGAAGGGCATGACTTTTAGTCGTGCCAACCTGAGCTCGTTCGAAAGGAACGGCGACCATTCGCGAAGCGAATGATCCCGCCGCTGAGCGCAGTCGGAAGACGGCAGAGCTTTTATTCCAAGCCCCACGTGCTGAGGGACTCCCTACTCCTTCACCCCCAACTGCCAAAATAAAAACGAATAAATATCCGTGTACTCTTCAATCTGCTTGGTCACCGGCTTCCCTGCTCCATGCCCGGCTTTCGATTCAATCCTCAACAAAATTGGACGCATCTTACTCTCCCCATTTTTCGCTTCGGCCTGCATCTCCGCCGCCATTTTTTTGGCGTGCATGGGGTCGACGCGCGTATCGGTGTCCGCGGTCATAAACATAATCGCCGGATATTCCACTCCCGCCTTCACGTGGTGATACGGCGAATAAGCGTAGAGCCACTTGAACTGTTCAGGATTATCGGCGCTGCCATACTCCGCAACCCAAAGCCTGGCAATCTGAAAATTCTGGTAATGCAGCATGTCGAGCAACGGCACCTGGCAGATCACCGCGCGGAACAGATCGGGACGCTGCGTGATCATCGCTCCCATCAGCAGGCCGCCGTTGGACCCGCCTTGAATCGCGAGATGATTTTTGTCGGTATATTTTTCCGTGATCAAATGCTGCGCCGCCGCAATCATGTCGTCAAAAACATTCTGTTTTTTATCAAGCATGCCGGCGCGATGCCAGTCCTCGCCAAATTCCGCCCCGCCGCGCAAATTTGCGACCGCATAAATTCCGCCATGCTCCATCCACAAATAAGCCGCGCGGTTGAAGGCGGGCGTCACGCTGATGTTGAAGCCGCCGTAAGCGGTGAGCAGCGTGGGATTTTTGCCGTCCTTAATGATTCCTTTCTTATGCACCACAAACATCGGCACCCGGGTGCCGTCCTTCGAATGGAACCACTCCTGCTGCACGTCGTAAGCCGAGGGATCAATCGAAGGCGCGTCGACTTTCGCCCACTCGGAAGTTGCGCCCGTCTTCAGGTCGTAGCGATAGATGGCATTCGGCGTGGTGAACGATTGGAATCCGTAGAAAATCTCATGATGGTTCCACTTTCCCGAAGAGGCAAAAACCGTGCCGATCGCGGGCAGCGCAATGTCGCTGATCTTTTTTCCATTCAGGTCGAACAACTTCAGCTGCGAAGTTGCATTCTGCTCGTACTGCACAAAAAGTTCTCCGCCCCAAACCGCCGCCCCCTGCATGACTGCGTCGGTCTGAGGGATAATTTCTTTCCAGTTCGAGCGGTCATAATTTCCGGCGTCGGTCACAAACATGCGATAGCGCGGCGCATCTTCATTGGTCATGATGTAGACCTTGCCATCGTAGACATTGGCGCCGTAGAGAAAATTCTTGCCGCTGGTGAGCGCTGTCGGAGGCGTCCCCGCCTTCAGGTCCATCAGATAAAGCTCCGTCTTCGTCCATCCCTCGCCAACGCTGACCAGCAGCCACTTGCCATCGTTCGAGAGGTCGACGTTCGGCCAATCCTCGGGATCGCGCCCCTCCCCGAAGATTTTGTCGTCCGTCGCCGGATCGGTCCCCAACAGATGAAAGAAGACGTGCCGGTTATACATTTCCTGGCCGGCCGGCACATCGCCTTTGTTCGGATACCGCGTGTAATAAAAACCAGAATTGTCGTGCAGCCAGGCAATGCTGGCCGCGCGGGTACGCTCAATCGTATCGGGCAACAGCTTGCCGGTTTTGGTTTCGATGACGTGCAGCGTGCTCATCTCCGAGCCGCTGGGAGAAGTGCCGTAAGCCACATACTCTCCGTTATAGGAAGGCTCGTACCAGTCGAGCGCAATGGTTCCATCGGCCGCCAGCTGATTGGCATCGACGAGAACCGATCGTTTTTTGTTTGACCGTTTTTTGTTTTGTCCCCGTCACTTTCACCGGCTTTGTTTTGCGCTTCGTTTCCTTCAGTTCCGCGCTCCCGCACATAAAGCACCGGCTGGTTCTGCATGCCCTCGCGCCGAGTATAAAAATAATATTTGCCGCCCATGTGCGGCACGCCCACGCTGCCAATGCTCAATAGTTCAGTAAGCCGTTTATGAATCGCTTCCCGTCCAGGCAGCGGATCAAGAATTGCCCGTGTATAAGCCATCTCCTCAGCGACCCACTTCTCGGTCGCGGGACTGGCGCCGTCCTCCAGCCAGCGATAGTTATCAACCACCTTGGCCCATAAAAATCTTCCGCGATCGGCCGCCGTTCAGCCTTAGGCGGCGCCAGCGATGTAGAAGCCGTTGAAGCGGCCGGCTTAGAATCGGCAGACATCTTCGAGCCTGCCCGCGAATCATCCGCCGCATAAACGGCCGCGGCAATCAACATCAATCCAGCAAACGTGCAGATCAAACGCCCTCCTCCAAACACAAATACCTCCCCACGTTGATGCAGCCAACGTAATCCCTGAACCAGAATGTTTTGCCGAACTCGCTAGAGTATCAAAATCAGGCGCTGCACTTCTGAATCAGGCAGGCAGAAGCCGGGTTCGAAATTCGGCAGCGCGGTTCCTCGGCGAACTTAGCCCGAAGGCAAGACGTTCAATTTGAGTTTAAGCGGACGACGGTTCGCTGTTTTCTCCCGCTGGCGAGGGATGCTATGATGAGAGCGCGAAGCGTTCTCTCGACGCGACGTTCACAACACTCCTCAGTAGCTCAATGGCAGAGCATCCGGCTGTTAACCGGAGGGTTGTAGGTTCGAATCCTACCTGAGGAGCCATTTCTTTTCTAAGCCACTGACTCCGCAGGGCTGCGACGTTCCTTTCTAATGTTCTTTCTAATGTTTCGCCCCGATTCTCTCAAAATCCAGTATTAGGGGGAGGGGTCGATGCGAGTGAACAGAAGGGTCAGCATTTGGAAGCACGTGCGTCTGGCGGATGGAAAGTGGCGGTATTGCCGCCCAGTGTTCGACGCCAAGGAAAAGATCGTCTCCGACATGGTGATCGTTAACGGGCTCGAAGAGCGTCACACGGAAGGCACCTACTGCATCTGCTTTTACAACCCGAGGCTGACGTGGCGGAAATGCGGACATAAGCCTGCGGATGCTATTGCCGCTGCGGAGCGTCAGCGGGCACTCTTCAAGGCGATGGAGCACGGCATCGTCGAGCGACCTTCGAAAACGCAGACCACGGGTACGATAGAAGAGGCAGTTTCGGAGTATCTCGCAGAGCTTGAGGCTCGGGTCCGCAACGGGAGCAAACGCCCCACAACCTACGCCGCTTGCAAGCAAATCTTGCAAGAGTTCCAAGCGTACTGTGAGCGGCGTGGCAAGAAGGGTTTGTCAAAGATCACCAAGCTTGACCTGCTCAACTACGCAGGCTGGGCTTATGAGCAAAGCCCTACAAAATCTCGTCGCACGGCGAACACCAAGTTCATTCGCGTAAACCAGTTCTTGAAGGCCCGAGGAATAGCAGTCGCCACAAACGCAGACGCCCCGAAGTACACGAAGAACCCACCCGTGCTTGTCTACTCAGAGGAGCACCTGGAGAGGTTCTTCGTCGCCTGCAACCTTCGCCAGCGGGTGATCTTCAAGACTTTCCTGATGGCGGGCCTGCGGGAGTCAGAGCTTGTCTTCCTCACATTCGACCGCCTGCACCTTGATCGGGGCGTGATCCGCATCGACGAGAATCCAAAATACGACTTTATGCCCAAGGCTTATCAGTGCAGGGACGTTTACATCCCGCCTGCGCTTGTTGAAGAACTTCGCAAGGTGAAGCCGATGGCGGGCTGCGACCTAGTTTTCCCGACCCGGAACGGCACCCCAAACGAAAAACTGCTCATCATGTGCAAGCGACTTGCGAGTAGGGCACGGATGAATCAGGACGATTTTTGGCTTCACCGCTTCCGGGCGACCTACGCAACTCACTGTCTGCGAAACGGCATGGACATAGCATCTCTTCGCGACCAGATGGGGCACGCTGACCTGAAGAGCATCGAACGTTACTTGCGTGCACTCGATCAAGACAAGCGTGCCGAGAAGGTGACGCTCGTCTGGGCGAAGGCTGCGTAAAGACACGTCCTCACTCGGTTGATCCATGGCCCTGCGGAGGGTGAACAATAGCCGTCCGCCAGCGTAGTTGTGTGTAATCGGTACTTTTTCGATATGGCCTTTCAAAAAAGTCCGGAAGTCTTTGATTTAATGGCAAATCCGGTTTTGGCATTCCTAGCTGTTTCAACAACCGGCTGGGTATAATAGCAGCGTTAGAATGGCAGAGCATTATCGGGCGCAACGCCCGTCCTATCAAAAATCTCTGCCAGCGGTAGTGGCGGTTCGCACTCTCTGAACCCCGCAATGCGTGCGGCAAGACGTGTCCCTTCCAGCCCGCAAGTTGAGGCTTGGCTGAGAGCGAAAATCCCCAAACAATCTGTGCACTGAAATCATGCGGGTACTCGTGTGCCCGAAAGAAGGCGGACGTGTGCCTAAGCACAGGAAAACTTGGGTTCGCACAACGACCACATGAAAGCGCCCGTCTGGGGCGGATGCAGAGCCGAGCAGATCGGCAAGAACAAGAAAAGGAGAAACCGATGACACCGAATTACAAGGCACGCAGGGCAGCGAAGCACGCAGCCGAGCGAGTAATCACGTCAGCGGACTTGGCAGCAGCACACGCCGCTGCACCGAGCGATTACAAGCGTGGTGGAAACATCATCTGGCAGCGCGGTACGACCGATGAACTGACCTGCCAGTTGCTGGTCTGTTTTGTGCTCTGGAACCAGCCACGAGCGCAGTGGTTCAAAGCGTCACGTAGAGCGATCACTCTGACATTCCCGAGCATGAAAGCTAACGGGACAGTCCAGTGCACGCTCGACCCACAGGCGTATAGCACGCTGTTGAACGACACGATTGGTCAGCAGCATTTCAACAACATCATGCTTGAGCACAAGGTCAAAAGCTGGATGCAGACTCACCAGTCTGGGGAGCCTGCGCTGCTCTGCACCTTCACTTGCGGTTTTGAATGAGATCGTCTCGCTCTCGACTCATGAAGCAGGTAGCGCCCGTTACGGGCGAACGCAGCCGAGCAGATCGGCGATAAATCAGGAGGACTCTATGGGAAACGCAAAACGAAGAAAAACAATGCAGAAAAGGTTAGTAGCGTTGGGCACATTCTACAAGAACGATGTGCCCGAAGGGTTTGGGCTGCAATGCATGGAGCCGGAATTGGCACAACAGATAGCTAACTTGATGAAGCGGGTCTATCGCGGATTCCAGCGGGCCCCGTTGTCCGAGCAACGTCGCTTTCTGTCTTCTGCTTTGTATGGGCAACTGGCGGAAGCGTCCCGCTTGCACAAGATCGAACTCAAGACGGCTGCCGAGACGAATCGGTTTGTGATTTACGGGGCGTGCAACGTGTACATCATGGAGCAGGAGGGCATTCTCCAGCCCGATGAGTTCAACGGCTGTCTTTTCCTTTACGACTACGACGCGATTAAGTAAGTGCCGTCAGGGGCAAACGCAAGGCGAGGTGTAATCGGCAGTGAGATGTGGCAGAAAAGCAGTATTAGACACAGGAGGACATGACAGATGGGCACACAACGGGTAAAACCAAACGGCAAAACTTCGGAAGTAAGTTCCCAAGTTCTCAAGGCCAATCCCTCGGAATGCGAGACGGAAGTCGTGATTGCACAGTCGCTACGGATCGCGAAGCGGTTCCATTCCATGAAGGCATTCTTCGAGGTCAACAAGCAGTGGATCGTTGAATTGCGGAAACGGTTCGACGTTAGTCAAGGTCAGGCGGGAAAGACTCTGAAGGTTGAGGGCAAGGACATCTACTGGCGTCAGTTCGTTGAGGACTATTGCAATGTGAGCCTGCGGTGGATGAACGAACTTCTGGGGATCAACGAGAAGCTACAGCCCAATCCCACTCCGAAACCCGATGAGGAAAAGCCCCTTTACCAACGGGGATTCCAAGCTGGGCGTCAGAGCGTCGAAGGCGCGACAGAGATTGATCGCAAGATCGAGGACGGGATAAATCGTAAGTACGAAGTGAAGATCGTCGAACTCCAGAAGGAACTCAGGGCTGCAAAGACGTTGACGTACAAGTCCATGCTGGTCAAGCTTCTCGAAGCGCTCGAAAAGGAAGGCGAACGGCTCCCAGTCTCGCTGACACGCCTTGCAAATAATCTTCGCGAGCAGTTGGAGAAACTGGACAAGCCAACGTCCGCCGTGACACAGAAAATTAGGGTCACATCAGAAAAAGAGCCCGAGCAGACGCAATCGGCTCAAGGTATTTCTGCGTGTGCGTAACGCAGGGGGATCTGGCCCTGCGTATGAAGGAGACAACATGAGGAAGGCTCTAACCAAGCAAATGAAGTCGCGACGACGGCACAACTTGGCGGGGAAGCTAGTTGGCGGACACTTGTTCGTCCATGAACTCTTCGGTCAAGCCCCGTGGGATCGTTCTTGGCTCTACCTCGTCGAAAACCTGAAAACGGGCGAGGCTGAGCTTTGGAGGTTTTGTGATCTCAATCGCATCATCCGCACAGGTCAGAGGCAACAAAGGTGCAAAGGCGATGGCTACCGTGCGAACACAGGTCCAGAGTGTACCGAGTCGAGTGCCCGATATGACGACGACTTGGCAAGAGCAAAGCAACGTTTAAACGAAATCAGAGCCGCCGAGTCCACCCATCACTGTGTCGTCGTTACCGACACCGACGAAGAAGGCTCAGTGACGGAGAGATGCGGCGTAGCCGCACCCCATCGGTATTTTGGAACGGACGAGATGTGGCTCTGTGCCGCCCACCTTCCGTTCATGGCGAAAATTGACTGGAGCAAACGCAATTATTACTAAGGCGACGGACAGCGTTGGAAACAGATTTTCATCGGGTTGATAGGAGACTATATGAGCGAATGTGGTTTAAGACGAACGCAGGGTGCCGACCTTGAAACACCGAGTCGGGTCGAGGAACCCACTCCAAAAGATGATCTCAACTTTCGCATTATCGACAATGCTCTGGCGAACGAGATCGCAAAAGAGCATCACTACTTGAGACGTTCTTGCAAAAACATTAGGTGGGCGTGGGGCATTGAGGTAAGTGGCGAGACACTTGGGGGCCTGATAATCGGGAAGCCTGACAGTCCGACCGTTATGCGTGGCGTCATCGGAGAAACTAAGGAGGCTTCGAGGAGCCCACTCTCACGCTCCAAGGATGTCTTCGAGTTGAGCCGCTTGTGGTTGTCGGACTCCCTGCCAGTGTTTGAGGTTCAGAAAATAGACAAGAAAACGGGAAAACTAAAAACCCACAAGCACGGCGTGGAAAGCAAGTTCATCGGCTCGTGCCTACGTCAGTTGAAAAAAGAATACCCGAACATCATCCTCGTGGCTTTTGCGGATGGTTCGGCGGGCGAGAAGATCAAGCAAGTCGGCTACGTCTATCAGGCGACAAACTGGACTTACGTGGGGATGTCGTCGCCCTTCAAGAGCCGCACCAGAAAGCACCGATACGTGTGGCTCGCCGACCCCAAAGATGAGCAACTGCTCAAGGGAAAATGGGCGCGAAAACCATACCCAAAAGAAGGGGCGAAATAGGCTGCCGCGAATTTAATTCCAATTAATACCCTGCCCCATCTGGTAAGGCATTTGAACTGCGAGATATATGACGATTGACTGCTTCAACGCGCTAGAGGAGTTGGTGCAATTCGAGTTGCCCAACTACGGCAAGCTCACACCACAGTTGCGCTGGGTACTCATGAATAGCCATTGCCATTCCTTCGCGTTGGCGATTCACAGTCTGACTCGTTGGCCGATGGTCGGCAAGATCGCAGGCGGCGAAATCGAACACGTCTTCTGCCAAATGCCAGATGGAAAATTGGCAGACGCAGAAGGCGCGGCGAAATGGCCGGAGGAACTGTTTGGTCTCAATAGCGATCCGGGATACCGTTTGCTGCCCCCCAACTTCGAGTTTCTTGCTAAGGATGGATGGCTCAAGTCGGTTGAAGGTGTTCTTATCCCATTCGCCCAAACAAGGATCGAAGAAGTAAAGCAGGAGAATGGTGTAACTGTTACGCTCCGACATACCCCTTCTTGCGCCTCGGGTAACTCATTTCTCCCGGCTCTCACCTTCGCCCAACGCGACGCTTTGAGCCGAGGACTCTTATCGCTCGCCGCTCTCGATTCATCGGGGATTCGTTCCCAAACTCAGGATAAGAGATAAACGGGAGAGCTATTCGAAACCGAGTATTAAGAATTAACTGGTCCCCTCCGCACGGAGGGTCTCCGAGGGCGGGTTCACGTCCCTTTCCCGCCCTCTTTTTTCAGTTGATGTCGCCAATTTAGGCGACCGAAACGCAGTATTAGGAAACCAGAGGAGGAATCCATTGAAATGAAAGTTGACTCAAGAAACCGCCAGCTTAACGACGCAGGCGAAAATCAGGATCGTCTGCTGCTCATAGTTCCACCGTATCCTGTCAAGCTCGGCATCGTGGCTGCCCCCGAAGAGCTAGGGGGCTTTGCCGAGGGCGATGTCGTTAGCTTCAGAGAACCTTATCAGAGACGAGACGGCGGGGAAAAGGGTGACTTCGTGTTCGTGACCCCCGGCAATTGCGAAAAGATTATCGACCCGCAGGTTGCTGACTCATGCCGCTCTTGCATCTGGGGGGTGATCTAGCCGTAGACGCTCGCTTCGTCGACCCCGAGCCTCCTTGCAAGGTCCGGATAGCGGCCAAGTAGCCGCCAATAATTCCTGCGTGCCCTTGACGGAGAGATGTTCTTGTAGAAGCTGGGACTCCGGGCAGCGTTCCGCCAGTGCAAAATTTTCTTGCCGATGATCGCATCGCGAATTAATTTTCGTCCATTCATGGCTGTGCTTTCCTCCAAGAAGTTGTTTCGAACCGTCCTACTGGCGACTTCAATTCGCGCTCGTTCGAAACGCAGATTAGAAGTTCTCCCAGTATTGATGGCATTTCTGCATCCAAGCGGGTCGGAGTAGACACAGAACCGCCACGATTTCCTGCCTCTAAAGATAGGTTCCGAAAGTCCGCGAATTACACCTGAACAATCCCGCGAATTGCCTTGATTGACCCTTCATCGCACCTTGAATGAGCTTGGCTTCGCAGTCTGGGTTCGCTCCTGACGGCCCGCGCGGTTAGCGATCGGCTGACGAAACCTGACGGAATGACAGCTTTTTCTATATTTTTTACTTAATCGCGTATATAGAGAAAAAGTAGAAAATCCCGTCATTTCGTCATCTTTCGTCAGCTACAGTACCGATTCCGGATCATCAGACTGGTGTGTGGTTGTGTTGAGTCCGACGCCCTGCCAATGGTTTCCGTCTGCTTTGTGCTTCGGCTTTCCAAACCTCTTGCGCATCGCATCAGAGAATTGGCTCTCTTTCATGACGTGCTCGCGGTTAGCCTCAGCCCACAAAGTGAAGGCTGTGTACATCTCCGTCTGCTTTGCCTCGGCGTACTCCGCGATGACGCACTTGTCGCCAAGGAACCGACCCACCACGTCCTGCGACTCGCGGTACTTGGTCGTGGCTTCGTTCACTTTGTCTGGGTACATCATCCCGAACTTCAAGTAGTCAGCCATGCCTTTGAGCATCCAGCGTAGTATCCCCGGCGCTTCAGTCTTGAGCTTGGGCGCAAGCTGCTCGTCCCTCTTGTCGTCGGGGATGGTGACCTCGAACGGAATGCACTTCAGACGACGCCAGATACCCCAGTCAGTGCCCCGGATGACGGGCTTGTAGTTGGAGTGCATCCAAATCTTAAAATTCGGATAGAACGTGAAGAATTCGTGGTGCAGCTTCCGACACGTAATTGGGTCGCCGCCAGTCAGCCTCTTGATGAGAGCTTCATCCAGTTTGTGGCCGTCTTGAGACTCCGAAGCCGTGACGAACCGCGCTCCCACTAATCCCGCAAGGTCGTTACGAGCCTCATTCTTGTTCTTGGTGACGACGAAGGTCTCAAAGCTCGTGTCCTTGCCGTACCCCCCCATGACGTGCCGCACGACCTCAAGGAACACGCCCTTCCCGTTGCAGCCGTCCCCATACGGGAAGAACATAGCTTGCGCCGACGTGTCAGCGGACAGGGTGTAACCCGTCGCCCGCGAGAGAAAATCCACCATCTGCTGGTCACCGTCCATAACCTCATTGAGGAACGCGATCCACTGCGGGCACTCCGCCTCGGGGTCATACACCACGGGGCTGATCGTCGTAATCATGTCAGCAGGATCGTGAGGCTTCAGCTTGCCCGTGCGCAGATCGATCGTTCCAGTCTGGCAGTTGAACAGCCACGAGTCGTGGTCGTAGTCGTTGATGACGGTGACCACGGTGCGTTCCTTCGATGCCAGATCGATCATAGCGTTCCGACGCTCCTTGGCCTCAGAGATGATCGCCCAGCGCAATATAGATGTACGCTCGTCGTCTTCCAAATCCTTAGCTTCATCAAATATCTCCTGAGCGACTTTCTTGGCGAGGCGGTCAATGACCCCGTGGGTGTCGGGTGACCAACGCTTCTCGTCCCAGACGCGCCATTCGCCGATATCGCGGACATAGCGAATGCGACCACCGAAGCGCCGAACCAAACGTTCAGCATTGCCCGTGTCAGTCTTGCGGTAGTTGAACCCCGTCGTGTCGATCTCTGGCTGCTTAGGCTGCTCAGGCTCAGCTTCAGTCTGCGGTGTCTCATTCAGGAACGCGACCACAGCCTCAGGCGATTGAGGTTCTGGCGCATCCGCGTCTGCGACAGGGAAATTCGGGCTGTTGAACAGCAGATCGTCATCGTCCTCCACGTAGATCAGATATGGGTAGTCCTCGATGTCATGCTGTTCTGACAGAACTCCTTGAGGTCGTTAATGTCCTTGTCTTGGCACCCCCCAGCCATGCACTTGAACCCGATGCGGTTCCCGAAAGTGACGCAGCACTTGAAGCTCCCCCTGTGCTGACCTTCATGAGCGCGACCCACGAGCGGGCACTGGGACAATTCGACGTACTCGACGCCAGCCACGGTCTTTTCCGCGCCTGTAGCGGAAAGCTCGTAATGGTCGATCCAGTCATCGCGATCAAAGCTGGGGTGGAAATCAGATTTATTGATGTGCCGAGATGAACTCTCCTTCTTGGAACTGTTCTTCTTCAGCCAATTGACCATTTCCTGTGGGATGGGCTTGATGGGAAGATCGTTCGCTGGAACGTACTCTCCGTAAGGTTCCTTGTCGAGGCGCTTCACACCGGGCGAAGCACAGGTGAGATTGTGTGCCTTGAACTCAACGATGGGCTTGCCGTCGGCACCAAGGACATTACAATTGCCCAGTTCCTCGGACGCAGCCGCGTGCAAGTAGTAAACCTGCTTGTTTCCCGGAGTCGGCGAGTTCACAACAAACGTATCGTCGTAGTTCGGAATGTCGAGGCGCTGCGCTTGTTCGGGGCCATCTATGTCGAGGATGCAGGTGGCTCCATTTTTTGCAACGGACACCCAACTGTGCCCCGCGTAGCCGTTGGAGTTCCACTTCTTCAGGGTGTCGATATCTGTGGTCGCGAATTCGAGCGATCCTTTGATGGACGGGTGCCGAAGACCCGGTAACGTTGGCGTCTGGTGCACACCGCGCCGTGCATGGTTCAAAATCTGTTGGAAATCCATGATCCCTCTCTACTTGTTTGTTTTACGCTGCTCCTTCAAATCCCTCCTACGCCTTTGGATCAGCGTAGGAGGCGGGGAGAAGAAGAGAACCCGCCCCCGTGAAATCTTCGTTGCCGTCGCCCCGAAGGTCCGTTCATGAAGAGAGGTCTGTAGTCGATTTTCTTGAAATACACGTATTCGAAATTCTTTTCGTGGCGTAGCTTCTGAAATCCATTTGGGGTGGGCAGAGTCTCTGCTTTTCCGAAAATTATCTGCGGGGTTTCTGGCGGAATCAGTATTAAGAGAATGTGGTGCTGATTTATTCGGGATAACCCGACAGCCCCACAGGTCGATTGTTTGTTCGGTTGGGCCGTGTGCTGACTGGCAACAGGAACTCACGGCCCGATTTCTA
Organism: Bryobacterales bacterium; assembly: GCA_963784025.1. GTDB lineage: Bacteria > Acidobacteriota > Terriglobia > Bryobacterales > Bryobacteraceae > Palsa-89. The sequence goes on along the minus strand of CAWAPW010000023.1, from coordinate 106,475 downwards.
GGAGGTTGTAATCATGAAAGACACGTATCACGAACGTCCCCAGCAGCCCCTTTGCAAGTTTGAGGAAATTCAACGGGAGGGCACGAAGCTATTCCAGCAGGGCATGGTGCTTTGGGCCTGCTGGCCGGTAGAGAACGAACCACTGATGTGGCAAATAGCCCAGTGCCATGTGTGCCGTCGTGCCCCTGCTCACTGGGTGGGGGTCGGAGATCCAAGTAATCAACTGGCTCGGTGCAGGAGTGTTCGAAGCAGGGTGACGAGCGCCAGCGTATCCTGCCCGCAATAATTCAGCAGCGCCTTCCTCAGTCGTTCTCGCTCGGTTTGATCCAGCCCCCCACGCACCAACGATTCCCATGCCAGCCCAGCGTCCTGCCCGTTTGCGACTTCCATGCCGTCATAGCTCATCTCGGGGACAAGTGCAGGCAGCACCGTTTTGAGAGAGTACGACCCTGCGAACGCGGGATGGTAGACGTAGTTTCTGACGACGGGGAGCAAATCCCAGAGACGACTGTGAACTGTTTTGATCTGGTCTGCGAACTCGGGCAGCCACGCCGCGAGTTCCGAGAGCCTCTGAGATTCAAACGCGGCGTAGACAACGATGCTGCCGCTCTCCCCGAGTGCAACGCACAGCGAACTGATGAATTCGCGTCGGGGGTCGCTCCTGTCCGTCGCGAGAAACTCGTAATGTTCAGTTTCGGCTTCGGGCTCGTCTCTGCACGTGGAGAGACCACTGGAAAGGGAGTTGATCGAAAGGACGCATTCCCGAGAACCTTGGGATCGCAGGATTGACGCTCTCAAAATCCATGAAATAAAGCGGGTACTTTAGGCTCTCCAGTTCCTTGCCGAGTTCCGCACTGAACCACGGGTCGCCTGTTTGCACGGCGGTGCACGCCCGCCGCTGTCGCTCACTTAGCGGAAAGTCATCGGGTATGTCGGAGATGGACTCGACGCCCATCTCCTCCAGTTCCTCAAAGGCACTGGCATTGAGCCTTGGCAGATACCCGATATGGTCTTTTGGGAGCGGAGAATTGCAGCGGTCGAAAAACTCGCAGGTGATCGGATCGGTGCAATGCGGCCCAGTTGGAATTTCGGGCGGGTTCGGCATCGCAAGGACGCGAAGTTCCGACCGTAACTGGAACGTGAGCTTGGGCAGCAACCTCTCGACTCGTCGTGTCAGGTTCTTGATCCTGAAGAACCGCCAGACATCGATGTTGCCTCCCGTGTATACGTAGTTGCGATTCACGTGGGCGAGACACGCAGAAGCCAAATCTAGCCCCGACCGAGAGACCACACGGTACTGAATCGCCACGTCCTCAAGATGTTCATCCTTGAGGGATGCTGACGATTTGACTTCAACAAGACGCCATTTGCCGTCTCTGCGGCGTTGCAGGACATCGACGCGCACGAGCACGCCACCGTGCTCGAATGCTGCCTCAAATATCGCACGACCTCTGGGTTTGCGATACCAATTCGCGGGTCGTGCGGATCGCTTCTTCAGGATCGCCCGCTCTGACCTCAACTCCACCGGGAAATAGTTGGTGCGCAAGCTTGCCCACTTGTCGTCCCTGATCCATCAGGGCAAAATCAGCAGCAGTCTTGCCGCCTCCAATCTGCGGATCGTGGACAAGCAAATACAAACGCTTCAAGCACTGCACACCTGCCATGTACTTCGATTTCGAGATTGTGATCGGCACTGTGCCTATTCCTCGTCTTGACTGCCGTGCAAACAATGGAAGCAGCGATAATGGCTATCGGTTCCCAGCGTGGTCTGTTTCGGTAGGCGCAATTCCTCTTTGATCTTCGCAATCAGTTCTTTGCGCTTGAGGATGCAGCGATCAGCAAGAAGTGTGAAAGTGTTGGTGCTCGGGTTGTACATCGCCCTGCCGCGTGCGTATTCTTCGTACTCCGTTTCGGCAGGAGCCTTGCCGAACTCCTGCCAACGTTCCCAGACGCGAATGTGGCTGCCCAGATAGTTCAAGTGATCGCCGTACTGCTCGCATTCGCTCAGCGGGGCACTCTCAATAAGCAGTTTGCCATCGACCAACCAAAAGACACCCAATCGCGCTTCTGTTTTCGCATCGTATTTTTTGCCCGCAGCGGATTTTGGCATCTGGCTGATCCTCCGTTCTAGCTCTGACGGTCTCAAGCTCGCGTGCTGAGGCAAAGAAGTAGATCACGGGAACTTCAGGTCATACTCACATTCCACAAATTGCCGCCACGTTACGTGTCGCGTGTGGACTACATCTTCGCGCTCTGGGAGCATAAGCAGAAAAAGTTCCTCATCGGAAGCCTCAAGGACACGCCACAAGCCTCCCTCGTCGTCAGCAATGATCGCTCCGTGCTCAATCTCGATTCTCATCATCCGATCCTCGCTGCGGAGACTTCGTGTCCACTTGGCATCTTTGTTGCGACGGCACCGTCGCAGAGTTCCTGCAATCTGGTTCGGTATTTGGCGACCAACCCCGACACCGACGTAATCGCCTTCGCCGCTTTCTTCAACTCGCTCTCGATCCGGTCGATGTCGGCGAAGGTGCGCCTCACTTCGTCGGCGAGAGCAGCATTGCGCTCCAAGAAATCGGAGCCGTGAATACGCATCTGTTCAAGTAACGGCCTGAGCACGTTGAGATCACGGGGAAGTGACTGCCGCGTGGATCGTAATATCCAGATTCCATCTTTTCTTGCGAATCGGCAGTCCCTATCAACTTGCCGAAGCTGATCTTCGGTACGAGCGACAAGCACCGCGACCGCAATGGAACGCTCGCGTGCATCCCGCACGAGTTTGTCGATGTCCGCTTCGGAGATCACAGATTTATCCTTATTGTCCACAAGCATTCGCGGCTCCAACGGCGTACCGCTGGCATCCCGGTACGACAGCAGGAAATCGCCGTTCTTGGGGAGCTTTTCGCTGATGCAAATCCCTGCCCACGTTCGCGCTTCGTCAACGAAATCCATTTCCTCACGCCGACCCACTCGTGCCGCTCTGGATAGCTCCGTTTCAAGCGCCTGCTTCTCTTTCCGAAGCTCGACGAGTTCCCGCACTGAGTCCTCAACCCGGCGACTGAGAGTGTCATTCCGCACCGAGAGGGCTTGAAGTTCACTCTGGTGCCGCAATACCGCGTCGGCAGTCCGCTTCGCCAATTCAGTTTCGAACCGAGCCCAGACAGTCTGCTCATCGTGGTGGTGCTTTTGGAGGAGCAGGCGGAAGGCTTCTTCCGCACTAAGCTGGGCAACTCGTGCGAAATCCTTCACACCGAGGCGATCTAGAACTTCGGTTCGTTTCAGTTTGCCTTCGCCCAAACAGAGCGGGCACTCGATGGCGTCGGTCGGAATTGTTGATCGTGTGCTCAGATAGCCTCCAAGAGGGTAGAAGAGAAGGGGGAGGTTTGAGGGAACAGATTCCGCTACTTCTTGTTGTGCTTGCCGATCAGTAGACCTGCATCGGCGGTGTTGATCGAGACCAATTTGCCATGTTCGTCGCGGGTCGTGCCGAAACTCTCGCTCGTCCGTCCGATTATGTGTTCGTGCTCGTCCCTGACAAGCGTGTCGAATGAACCAACGTACCCCGTCGTGGTCGAGCCGATGATCTTGCGATTTGCATCCCGAATAAATTCCTTTTTCAGTGACATGCTTCCTCCCACGTATATATACCAACGGCGTTCGCAGAATCGATAGGAATCCTCGGAAAAAGTTTCAGGAGTAGCACACCCGATTGCAGAAAGTAGCACACCAGTAATCCGTTCTGGTGACTACTCAAAATATTGTCCTGAATTCCTATCGATTTTGCGATTCAACTGGGTATAACAGCACTGCAGGTGAATGCGTGCACGCCAACTATAGCGACGAAGATGAAATCAGCGTGGAGAGCCTCATCGGGGAACAACGGAAGCACGCTCATTCTAAGAATCCCATTGAACGGGTGGTCGGCTCACTCTGCATCGGTGCGATTCTGAAGGAACGACTTGTGAGGTTGCCGAACAGCACCATTAGCCAACTACTGACAGATCAAGTCTGGGGCCAACTGAATCTTCTCGGGCCCGAAAGTGTGATCGTCGAAATCGCCATCGAGCGGCTCATCGAGAAGTACGGGGCATCGATGGTTTGCCCAGAATGCGGTGAGGGGTTGCGGAGGACGGATGAATAGACCTGACCTAGCAGTGCGGCAAGTACATTTGAGGGTAAACAAGATCGCATTCGAGTCGGTGCGAGTTCGGCACGATCATCGCTCCCGTGATTTCGACATTGTGATCGACGATCCCCACATCGGACGCTTTGCCCTGACCGCTGCCGTCCCTAGTCTGGAACTGCGAGACGAAGACTCCGATTGGCGGCAGGTGACGCTGGACGAATTGAAGAAGATTCTCACGGAGGCTGCCGAACAGCCGCAGGTGTCCGAAACCGCTGAGCGTGAATCATTCAACCACCTCGTTGCGGAAGGCGAACACATCCTGAATGCGGAGATTGCCTTTTTCAACGCGGGCATCCCGTTCCTGCAACTTCCTTTCCAGCAAAATAAGTTCGCCAGCAACCTTTTCATAGTGTTGAACCTGTCGAACGCAAAAGCCTGCTTGCAGCGAGCAGGATTCCAAGCAAAGTTTGATTCAGAGACGGTTCTATTCGACGGTTGCACCGGGCGAGCCGTCCAACTGATTCAGGGTAAGTACAGGCTGCCGAGAACAAAAAGTTAGCGACTAGAGAAGGAGCATTGCAGAATGAAAAAAGCCGCCGCAATCTACGTCCGAGTCTCAACACCCGACCAACACGTTGAGTCGCAGTTGTACGATCTCCGGGAGTTGGCCTCACAGCGAGGATTCGAGGTTGTACACGAATACGCTGATCGTGGCTTTTGTGGAAAGAACGCACGCCGTCCGGGTCTTGATGCCCTCATGGCGGATGCGCGGCGGAAAAAGTTTGCTGTTGTGCTGGTAGCGGCATTCGACCGCATTGCGAGGAGCACTCGGAATTTTCTACAAGTGATCGACGAGTTGGACAGTATGGGAATTGAGTTCATCTCACGGAGAGAGAACGTCGATACCAGCGGTCCGATGGGGCGTCTTTTCGTGACGATCATCTCGGCGATTGCAGAACTGGAAAGGTCACTTGTGGCAGATCGGGTTAGATCAGGAATGCGAAGGGCAAAACTTGAGGGCCGACAAATTGGGCGAGCACGGCTGGATGTGAATCGGGAACAGATCGTCCACGACCGCCGCTCGGGAATGTCGCTGACGCAGGTTGCCAAGCGCCATAACATTTCGAGAGCCTCAGTATGCCGCCTGATGAAAGGGGCGGCGAGCGGCGATTGCAATCTCGCCGTTGCAGGTTCTGGCGAAGAGGCGGGGCTAGATGCTCGGCTCTAAAGGCAACATGAAAACTGGGGGCAACTGATGCAAATCGGTGAACCGCTTCGAACCATCATCGTCGAACCTCTGGAACTTCCAGTGAGCGAGCCGACCCGCGAACCTGAGCCCGAGCCGATTCAGTCGCCAGAGTCGGAGCCCGAGCAGGTGCCAGTGACGCCGTGAGCACCCCAGATTACATTTCGCCGATCGTCGGCTACCGTGGGTGGACGTGGGACACCATGGGGTTGAAGTCACTCTGCGGGGAGCGATGGAACCCTAACCAGTCGCTGGCGGCGAGATGCAGGGCTTCTGCTGTCGTCGGAACCATCGCTAGTCGCGTCGAAGGCCATGATTCCCACGATGCCCCGCAAGCGAAGTGCACCTGCGGCGTCTACGCCGCCAAGAGCCTTGAGCATCTACGAAAGAACGGATACGACAGATGCGGTATCTATGGAGAAGTATGCTTGTGGGGCACCGTCGTAGAGCACGAGCGGGGATGGCGTGCCCAGCTTGCGTACCCCAAGAATCTGTTCATGTCGCCGGACGCCCTGCCGTTCACGCTGGCGGAAATTCGGCCTCGGCTCCAAGCTTTGACCCTCTACGGTAGCGACATCTTCGTCCTCGACAACGACCAGCCTATTTCTCTATGGGGCAAGCGTTCTGGCTTTGACCCAGCCGGACTCGATTACCTGATCGAGAGGAGCAAAGGGTATAAACAACAATAGAGGGCTCTCAACGACGGCGACTAGTCAGATGGAGCGGATGATCGACGATTTGGCGTGGATCACGTATCCGTTGCACCTCGCCGTGGGCATCATCAAGACGTTCGTCTACGTCGGCCTCTTCATCTTAGCAGCATTCATTTCCCTCACCGTTTGGTTGATAAACGCTCACGATAACCGTGCGGAGTGGTCGAAGAACTTCGTCGCTCAGGAGTCGGTCTATCGCGTTTCCTTCGTGAGCAAGACCACCTACCCAGTCATTGTGAAGCGCGGTACGCGGTTCCTCAATACCGACATGACAGAGTTAGTATGGGGCTGCCCAACCACCAGCAAAGACCTCAAGACGCGAACCATGTTCGCCGACAACTGGATGGAAGAGAAGAGCGATGCGTTCCAGTCGGCTTACATCGCCGCCTCTTGCAACATGGTGGGTTTGACCGAGCGTTTGAAAGTAGCGAAGGGCGACTTCAACCACCTTCCCACTATGCCGAATGCTCCCGTGGTGCTCGTTTCGTTCCTACACAGCACGGACTACGAGCAGACGGTTCCTGCGGACTTTCAGGGCAAGTGGTATACGGGCATGTGCTTGGCTGATGCCAACTGCACGGACGCAGACTTTGTGCCGCGTAACACGTCGATCCTTTATGATGCGTTTGCTCCGCAAATGACGAATAATCAGGACGCGGCGGTGAAAGCTCTGTATGCCACGGCTACGCCTGAATTCTGGATCGCCGCCGCTCACGCCAACGGCATCTACGACAAGGACGCGGAGTTTGCCAGCTATGCGGCAGATGAAGGGCTCGATCTCGTCAAGAAGCTGCGTCATCAGGAATCTTCATCGGACGAGTTCGCTCATGAAGTCGAATTCGGCATCGGCCTCTACATCGCCTTCGTCGCGCTTCTGTGCGCGTTTTTCACCCGCCACACGCATAAGTTCGACCGTTCCTGCGAAAACTGAGTCTCATTTCAAGCACTCCTGAGCCCTCGCCAATCAGGTGGTTCGGAAGGGGTCGAATTTTCAGCCCATTTTATGCGGCCTTTCGCCCCCTGTTTCGAGGGGTCGGCTGCTAGCCCGCATCTATACCTTTTGACTCGTATCCATTGACCATACTCAACACCCCACAGCGGGCTGCGAGAGAAGAAATTGGATGGTCACCCTTAGCCCTGCACGGGCGAGCAGGGTGAGCAGGCCGATGTCTCCAGCGTGCTAGAATTGCCAGTTTTAGCGCAACAGCCCCCAGTTGCGTTTTCCTCATAACAAGACTTGGAGTTATGCCATGGCCGCTCCTTCAATATCCGACCTTATCAAGGAGATCAAGGTCGGGGAACTTGTGCTGCCTGAGTTCCAGCGAGGCTACATCTGGACAACCGAGCAGGTGAAGAACTACGCCCGCTCGCTTTACAGAAAGTACCCCACGGGTCATTTTCTTATCTGGAAGACGTACACACCTCAGAGATCACGAGGTCAGTCGCCACCCACGGAGAATTCGTATTCTCGCTTGATCCTCGATGGGCAGCAAAGGCTGACGAGCATCTATACGTTGTTTGAAGGTAAGCCCCCGGCATTCTATGAAGGAGAAACCCTCTTTTTCAATTTGTACTTCTACCTCCCCACGGAGGAGTTCGAGTTCTATCAAAAAGCTAAAATGGCAAATGATCCGCTGTGGGTGGCGGTCACACCTTTCTTGCAGAAGGGCATCAACCAATGGCTCAGCGAGTCAGATCAACTTCCTATTGAACAGCGAGACCTATATCTCAAATTTCATTTGGCGAAGTTTAATAAACTCGACACAATTCGGAACTACACGTACCACCTCGATGAGGTCACAGATAAGCCCGTTGAAGAGATCGTCACGATCTTCAACCTCGTAAACTCAAGCGGAACGGAATTGTCAAAAGCTGACTTGGCTCTCGCTCGCATCTGCGTGGGCTGGCCGGAGGCCCGTGACGTTCTGAAAGCAGCCCAAGACCACTTCGAAATAGCGGGATTCAAGTTCAAGATGGAGTTCCTCACGCGTTGCATATCGGCCGTAGCGGTGGGGAACACCTATTTTGAGGGTGGGTTCGACAAAGCGACACCTGAAGTGGTTCAGAACGCATGGAACCAGAGCGAAAAGGTGCTCGAATACCTCGTGAACATTCTCAGGAATGATGCTTATATCGACTCTTCCGACACACTGAGCACACCCTACGTTTTACTGCCGCTCGTGGTCTATCTCAGTAAGCGCAAGGGCAATTTCAAGGACGACGTTGAAAAGCGCGGATTTTTGTACTGGATGTATTTGGCGCTCATGTGGGGTAGGTACACCGGAAGCACGGATACCCAGATTCAAGCTGACGTGAACGTTTTGGACAGCGACGATGTGGTGAAGGCACTTTTGGCGAACATTGTGCAAGATCGTGGACGACTAAAAGTAGAACCGCAAGACCTTGAAGGCCAAGGCACCCGTAGCCGCTTTTATCCGATTGCATATATCGTCGCCCGCAGCCGAGGCGCTGTGGATTGGTTTCTCGGAGTCAAGATGTATAACAGCAACCTTGGAAAGAGCTATGGACTTGAAGACCACCACATCTTTCCTCAGTCCGTGCTCTACAAGAACGGCTACAAGAAGAAGGAGTCGAAGGATCGGAAGATCGTCAATGACATAGCTAATCGGGCATTTCTGACGAAAAAGGCGAATCTTCGCGCATCGAATGCGCTGCCTTCCAAGTATCTTCCCGAAGTGCAGGCGAAATATTCAAAAGCTCTCTCTTCGCAATTCGTCCCAACCAACCCGGCCCTGTGGGAAGTCGAGCACTATGCAGAGTTCTTGACTGAACGACGGAAGCTGATCGCGCAGGGGATTAACGCTTTCTTGGATGGACTTCTGGCGGAGGAGCATCAACTCCAACCAGTTGACGAGCAGATCAAGGCATTTATTGCTGCTGGCGAGAGCGAGGTTGTTGAGTTCAAATCCTCTTTGCGGTGGGACTACAAAACAAGTTCTAAGAACAAGATTTTAGAATCGGTGATCGTCAAGACGGTAGCGGGATTCATGAATGGGAAAGGCGGGGCCCTCCTTGTTGGCATCGGACCAAAGGGGGAGATACTTGGTATCGAAAACGACTACTCTACGCTTCAAAAAGACCCCACTCGCGATGGATTTGAACAAAAGTTAACCCACTTATTGGCGAACAATCTTGGTAAGGAATTCGTTTCCCTGACAAGCGTCAGCTTTGTAGCAGTGGAGGATAAAGACATTTGCTGGCTGCGCGTCGAGCCTAGTCCCAAGCCTGTTTACGTTGAGGAGGATAACGACATTAAGTTCTATGCTCGACTGGGGAACACGACCCAACCCATGAATCCCAAAGAGATGACCCAGTACATGTCGATGCGCTGGCAGACCCAGTTGTGATCGGCCCCGAAAGCACCGAACAGCATCCTAAGCGTAGGCAGCAAGTCGTTACAGACGCACAGCAAGATGACTCTGCAATCCAAATTCAGAGGCGCTATGCTCGGCCTCGCGGTTGGGGACGCTGTCGGAACCACTCTCGAATTTAAATCGCCGGGATCATTCGCAAAGATTGACGATATGGTGGGCGGAGTGCCCTTTCACCTCGCGGTCGGAGAGTGGACTGACGATACCTCGATGGCTCTTTGTCTCGCAGAGAGCTTGATTGAGAGACGAGGGTTCGATCCGATAGACCAGTTGGAGAGATACACTCGATGGGCCAAGCATGGCCACCTAAGCAGCAATGGTCGTGTATTTGACATCGGGAGCACAGTGCAGGGTGCACTCGCAAAATTCGCTAAAACTCGCGAACCGTTCTGTGGATCATCAGACACGTGGTCAGCCGGAAATGGTTCGCTGATGCGATTGGCTCCCGTCCCACTTTTTTACGTCGAGCGCCCCCAAGATGCAATTGAACGCTCCGGTGAGAGTTCCCGAACAACCCACGGCGCTGCTAGTGCGATTGATGCGTGCAGATACTTTGGAGGCTTGATAGTCGGGGCTGTTCTGGGCGTTACCAAAGATGAGTTGTTGTCGGACCGTTACTCACCAGTGCCACAGTATTGGAGCACGAATGACCTTGTGCGGGAGATCGACGAAATTGCATCTGGCTCATTCAAGCGATTGAAGCCACCAAACATAAAAGGCACTGGGTACGTCGTAAAGTGCCTTGAGGCTGCACTCTGGGCTTTCTATAGCAGCGATTCATTTCGTGATGGCTGTCTCCTTGCCGTAAATCTGGGTGACGATGCGGATACAACCGGGGCTGTCTATGGTCAGATCGCGGGTGCCTACTACGGAGAGGATGGTATACCCGAAGAGTGGCGTCGGAAGCTTGCGCATTGTGAACTGATTAAGTCTTTTGCTGACGGTCTGCAAGAGCATAAAGTTGCGCCTTGATTTGTAGTGCTCACAGTCCGGAGCCAGCGCCATTTTCAACCGAGAAATCAGGCTATTCATGCAACCATCGAAGACAAGTACGTCGCATCCATTGAGGATTGATTCTGTAGCTGTCGGCGGTGCGGGCGGTCGCATCGGCATGACATTCTGCCCCGGCAAGAAGCAGACGGATGCACAGTCTGGTGTTTGGGATCGAAGCTTAGATGATGATATGAAAGCAATCAAAGCTTTCGGCGCGGCAGCGTTGGTAACGCTTATGCCTGATAGCGAACTTCAATTGCTCCATGTTTCTCCCGATCAAATCCGTCGCAAAGCTTCAGAGTTAGGTGTTGAGTGGCACCAACTTCCGATCCCGGATGCAGGCATACCAGACGAAGGCTTTGAACACTCGTGGGCCGACGCAGGGCCGCGCCTTCGTGCGCTGCTGAAAAATGGGAGCAGTATTGTTATTCACTGCAAGGGTGGTCTGGGCCGAACTGGCACCGTAGCCGCTCGCCTGTTGATAGAGTTCGGGATGGACCGAGAACGGCCATTCAATCTGTTCGGAAAGCCCGTCTCGGCACGATAGAGAACAGCTTGCAAGAACGATACGTCCTTAGCAGGACTGTGGGAGACTGCTATGATGCGGACTAGTTTCCCTCGATCCCTTGCCATTTGGTAATCTGTGAGGCTCAACTACTCAACCTGCTACTTGGGGAAATGGAAAGCACGCTCGTTGAGCTAGTGCGCACCATCCCACATTAGAAAGTCGTATGCAATAGGTGGCACTCCTGCGTCGTCGCAGAGTTCCCGGATTGTGTCTTGAATTTCTGTGTACTGCTCGCGAGTTTTAACGGAACCCATGCTGGCGTTCCGCAAATTGAGATGGTCAAGCGTTGCAATGCAGGCGAGAGGACGAAGGGAAAACTGATCGAGCGGCACGTCGAGATACTGCGCTGTAGTTTTGTATTGGTTCGGCCACAACGGAGTAACCACGCACAGTCCCTTAGCCAGCAGATTTACGAGTTTTAGCGCCCTCGGCAGGTGTAGTTCGTATCTCAGATGTTCGAGCCATTCTGAGTCCAAGTGTTTCGCGAGACGGAACGCCCAATTTCGGTATTCACCGTTGGATTGAATTCGGCTGAGTCGTGCGAAGGCACCGTGGAACAACTCCGCGGAAGCCCAGCCTCGAAAAACCGCTGACGGCAAATTGTCTCTATGCTTCGGGAAAGAACGGTATGTACTGCTGCCTACGGAGGTGTAAATGGCGGTCAGTGGACCGAGATCAACCTCGATTGATTGATGGACGTTCTCAATGTCGCCTTCCCATCTGCGCTCCTTCAGCGCAGCAACGATCTCATCTTTGCTGGTAAATGATAAAGCTTTCGGCATACTCACTCCTTACCTTGGTGCGATTCTTGAGACTCGCTGATCTGCTTCCGCCGCGACAATCGGTAACGACCGCACATTGGGAGATTATGGCAGATTGGATAGCGTGACGATTATGGGGGTGTGGTCAGAGGGCTTTTCCTGCCCGCGCGGTCCCTTATCGATCTCGCAGCTTTCCAGTCGATCTGCCAGTGTTGGGGATAATAAGAAGTGATCGATTCGGATGCCTCGATTGTTTCGGAACGCCTGCCGAAAATAATCCCAAAATGTGAACTGCCCCTCCTCGCCCGGATGTAACGACCGGAACGCATCCGTGTAACCCATACCCAACATCGCACGATAGCGGGCTCGCGGCTCCGGTTGAAACAAAGCATCGTGCTCCCACGAAGATGGCTTGTGACAGTCGATGTCTTCAGGAATTACGTTGAAGTCGCCGCCTATCAGCGTCGGCACATCGTCCTGCTTCCATCGAATCATTTGCTGAGTCAGTCGATCCATCCAAGCTAACTTGTACGCAAACTTGTCGCTCCCTACCGGATTGCCATTCGGAAGATAAATATTGACGATGCGGATGCCGTTAATAATTGTCTCCAAGAACCGCGCATGACTATCGGAATCGTCTCCGACGAGAGCCTTCGCAATCGTCTTCATCGGATGTCGCGACAGAATCGCAACCCCGTTATACGCCTTCTGCGTGACCGCGACACTCTCATAGCCGAGCGACTTGAAGGCTTCGGACGGGAACTCCGTCCCCTTCAATTCTTGCAGCAACAACACATCAGGGTCACGAACTTTCAGCCATGCCGTGACATGGGTCAGCCGAGAGCGAACAGAATTCAAATTCCAGCTAGCGACCTTAAACATCAATCCACATTCTAGCGTCGGAGTGCAAGGGCAGTCATTGGCTGGGTAGGCTTTGCGGTTTATCTGGTCACAAACCGAGGGGGTTCAGGGTAGTTGCCGCTTCAGGTTGACCGCTCCGCGCCTTCTCTTAGATGATTGTGACGCATGGACGTTGAACGCACCATTGACGAGATTGAGCAGCTACAGGAAATGTTCGAAGCGCCGGATATTAGGCCGCTCAGCGCGAGCGACATCTCTGCTGCCAATCTAAGGCACGACGAAAAGCTCGCACACAGCCCGTGGTTCCGGATTTGGCAGCGGTATGGCGTGTGTTGCCGTCATGAGTCTCCCATAATCCAATTGCCGGAATAGGCGCGGCTCAAACGTTGAACTTGTCGCGGTCCACAACACATCCGAATAAAAGCTCGCTGATTCGACGGGCCACGTCCATCCCGTCCCAATACAAAGGGCTCTTCGTTTTGCACCATTTCGATAGCTGAAGAAGGGTGGACCGACTTACGTATGGGGGCTCACTCTCAAGCAATTCGCTTCGCAGCTTCATCGCGAGACTGCGGTCGATTTCCCTCTTGGCCGACAGTTCAAATTCCGCAATAAGCTTCTGCAACCGGGGTTTGTCGAAATTCAGGTCGAGCGAGTACGGTGGAGTTGCTGCCAAGACGGGTTGTGGTCGTTGCGGAAGCGCGTTCCGCCCAACAGGCGCATTTGCCTCCATTGCCAACCACTTGCAGCTTCGCGGAAGCACAGCTTCGCAGTCTTCCCAAGTCAGCCATCCAATGCGCGAGGCAACGACCCCAATCACGTCCACCCCGATGTGGCAGGTCGCGAGCAATGGCACGGGGATTCTTGTAATCCTGCAACAACCACCCATACAGCCGAACATGCGGGTTCGTCTTGAACATCGCTGGGCTTTGGAACAGGAACAAGGACTTCTCAGGGTCGCGGTCGCGGAGCGGCGGCTCTAGCAGAGGATTCTGTTCGAGCATTACGTCGATGTTCCGGGCAAGCTGATTCCGAGCGATATCGAACGACACCTGATATGAAACGTCTGACAGCACCTTCGCCTCAACGAGCAGTGCAAAGCCATTGCTGGCGTTTAAGAGCAAGGCATCGACGTGGGTCGCACCTTCAAAATCCCTATTTCCGGTGCGTGTTGCTGCCCGAAGCACATAAGGAATCAGGTTTCGCTGGCGCAGGTTCTCACGCAGCCACCTCTTGTAACTGACCGGAGAGGGTAGGTGCGCCTCAAAGTAGAGACGCAAGTCGCCTTCGAAGCATTCCTCCCATGACCGCAGAGTCGCGACGGGAGGTTGCGAACCAAAGCAATCGGTCATCAGGCGCGTGAGTGTTTCAACCCGGTTTGGGGCATAGAAAATGTGTAGCCAACAGGCTGCCGTCCAAAATCGCTCGTCCTTTTCGATTTGACACGGAGCGCGAAGGGAGGTGAGCGGCAATGGCTTTTGTCCCGCATCAGTAAGCAAGAAAGTGCGGTATCTGTCGGCGCTCTCTTGGTAATAGCGCAGGTAGTCTTCCGACGTGTTACCGGAAACGCCGACCGGGGCAAAATGTTTGGCTAAGGTAGCCGCCGAAAACGGCAGGTAGATAGGGTCAAGAACGTCTTCGGGCCCCACTGGAATTCAGAGCATCGGTTGGAAAGTTGTTTGTCATATTAGGTTATACAGTCGGACGGGCAATTTCATCAAAATTTGCCGAAAAGAGTTGGCAATTGAAATGCCCCCTGTCTTTCCTGTCTTTCTATTTCGCATACCAATCCGAATGCGGCGACCAGCGAGCGCACGAAAGGCACTGGGTCTCAGTCCAGTGGTGCAGGCAGGCGGGGCAAACTCCTCCCGTATCGAACGTGTTCCATTCATGGCCGCAGGTGCACGACCAGAGGTCTTGTTTGCGGGGTGACCAGCCGCAGAGCGGACAGCGAATGCGCGGGGGTTCCGACGTGCCAAGGTTCTTTTCTTCCTCAAGCTCGCGATCCAAAACCACCGACGATTTGGCAAAGTCATTCAAGAAGAGTAGAAGCCCCCGCTAGGCGAACAGCCGATTCTGAATCGGGCGAGTTCCACGGGTGCGGAGCATTCCTCGTCATCGTTCGCCACGTGATTGATCCGCGTGCTCACGGGATAGCATCGCATCAGCCGGGCATCGCAGGGCTTCAACAACTCGGACGCCGCGCCCGCGTTCGGTCATTCCCGGATCGAGCCACAGATCGTAGCTGTCTGGATCGAGGATGACGGGCATTCGGTCGTGGACGGATGAGGTCACAGCGTTTGGGGTCGTGGTCAGGATCGAGCAGGTCTTGATCCAATTGCCATTTGCATCTTTCCAGCGATCCCATAGTCCTGCGAACGCGAACAACTCCCCGTCATTGACTTCAAAGCAATACGGCTGCTTGGTTTTCCCCGTCCTCGCCCACTCGTAAAAGCCGTCCGCCGGGATCAGGCACCGGCGGAATTTCAGCGGATCGCGGAATGCGGGCTTCGTGCCGGCCGTTTCCGATCTCGCGTTGATCATCCCGGCCGCACCAGAAGCATCTTTCGCCCAAGACGGAATGAGTCCCCACCGCATCAAGCGACAGTTCGCGGATGGGCTCCTTCGGGTGCTGGCGGATGACTGGGACAGGTTGGGTCGGAGCAATGTTGTAGCGAGGGCTCCAGTCCTCCTCCCCCGAGACGCTATCGAAGTGCTCCTCTATGATCTGCTTTCGCCGCGAAAGTCTGTAGCGCCCGCACATGGATGGGATTATGGCAGATCGGATAGGTTGCTGGCAGGCCCTACTACTTGCTGGGGGGTGGTTTCAGTTTGGATTTGTCAGGAGAGCGGTCGATGTAGTCCTTGACCGCTCTGTGAAATCTATCCGCCACACCTGCTGGTAGCTCTTTGGCAACGACCGAATCCACTTTCTGCACAATCTTCGGCCGATTGTCTTTCAACCAATCCTCGATTCCTCCTTTAATTTCGTCCTTGAATACTTCTCCGGTTAGACCTCCAAGATATGTACCCCCAAATACGATGATGGTTATCAGCCTCTTCTTCGTGCGTCCCCACAATGACTTCTTCAAGTTTCGGACGGCACGGCGTTTTTGAGGGGGTTTCCCCGGAGGAACGTCCCTCAGTAGGTCGTTCTGCAACTGCTTCTTACTTCTTTGGGCTGCTTGGCGGTCGTCCTTCCCGAACCTTACCTCGATGGAAAAGAAGCGGGACCCCGGAGCCTGTTCCATCCGTGCAAAGTTCGTGAAGCCGTAGGCTCGCAGAACTTGCGTGACATCTTCAAGAACCTCGGTTCTCCCCTCGTTCGAACCAAGATAAATCGAAACTTGCAGAGAGGAAGTCATCGTCTGACCCGAATCGCGTGTCGAGCCATTGGTCTTGCTCAGACTTGGCAACGGGTTGGAAGGTTTGCTGAAGCAAATTCATTTCGGCGGGATTATACGCCTAAGGTGAGCACGCGGGCCCGGTTACTGGAGCCGCTCGAAAACCCAGCCTTCTAAATTTTCTGCAACCCAGTCGAAGACACCCAACCAAATTTCGTTAATCTCAGCAGGAGGCGGTAGCGCTGAAAATGCACTTTGCCACCAATCTTTGTCCCGATATCTCAGGTCTGCGTGCGGATCGAGGGCCAGTACGCGTCTGGCTTCTGGATACGAAGCGAACTTCTTGACACATCTCGAATAAATGTCCAGCAACGCAGAAGCGAGTTGTGCGGGAAGATTGGTCGGGTCGATGTAGTCGAACACCGAGCTGTTACCGACGAACGTGAACTTCAGGCCCTTGCTGGGGGCGTCGTCCTCCTTTTCCCAATCTGGGACTTTCCCGAAGGCCCAAGGCCATCGGTCGTCAACGATCCCCTTAAGGAGCGATCCGGCTGCTACTTGGGACCATTGCGACCTGATCTGCCTAGCTACTTTCAAAGCCAATGCCCGCAGCTCCGGCTCCTTTCCCTCTATCAGCATCGGGAGTCTCAGCTCGTACAGATCGTCGGGCGGGAGTCCTGTTAGTTCTTCGCAGAATCGCTCGGTGACAAAGTGACTTTTCTTGTGTCGGTAGGGATAGTCAATCGGCCAAGAAATCGACTTTCTTTCGATCACAAGTTGAAGGTTTCGTTCTGAATCCACGTACAGTGCCTCGGGCTGAGGATTCTCGGAGTCGATGCCGTTCCAAGCAGGCACGATGGACATAGCGGGAACCGCCGGTTTGGTTTAGGTGCTCAACCAACGCCTCCGTGAATGGTCTTTCGCAGCCGCCGGATTGAGGTATACAGCTCATGACTTCGCTCCGCACTCCGATCTGACTGTCACGTTTACCTCGGGCGTTCGCCAATTTTAGTTCGCTTAATCGCCCAAGCAACGCTCCGGGTATAATTCCCGCATGACAGAGGATCGAAAGTCGATCATACGAGAGAAAACGATACGGCTGGATGTTATTCGCGAGAGAGTCCAGCAGTTCGTAGATGGTGGTGGCGATCTGAAATCACCCGACGCCGTTCCGCTGGGACTCGAATTTGTTCACGCATTCAACGACCTTGCAAAAGAATTCGGGTACGAGATTCTGAAGCCGATTAAGAAGGAATGATGGCTATGGTGATAGACGGGGAGGTCGTAGATTTCATTGGCGACGTGGCTCTCTTTCAGACGGCCAATGAAGCCGCTGAGTTTCTGCGGCAATTAAGAGAAGCTATTAGCCAACGGCGGGAATCCGCTCCGAACAGCCAAACATGGTCTGTACCCGTGAAAGTCTATCTGCTCGACGAAAGAGCCATCAGCCGATACGCACAGGAAAGGAAATCCCATCCTTTTGCGGGGGAGGCCGTTACATTCTTAGATCGGGGAGCGGTACATGCCTGTCAGGAATTCGGCATAGCCTACACGCGATCTGACGCTCCGCAGAAGGTTCTTCCTAGTTGGGCAGAACAAGTAATTAACCAGAGCTATCGCTCGACGCGGCCGTTCGCTGGAGCCGATCCACATTGAACCTCTCCCTAATGCTTTCTAATGTTTTTGCTGCTCTCTAATAAAAATCGAGTGTTCGAAAAGCCCAATAATTGTGCAAAAACGGCTTTTGTCCTTGCTATCGGCGAGCCAACTGTTTTACCTTCAACACCGAGAAAATTGGGGTGTCCAGAGAGAACCGTCCTACCTGAGGAGCCATTCTTTCAATCGCTCACGGGCCCCGCGGGCTGTTGGCAAAAGCTGATACAGAAACCTTCCGCAACGCCTGATTAGTCCTGCCATCGATGATGCTCATTTCTGCATTTCCATATGGGTGGTCTCGAATGGAGCGCTGCTGTATAGTTCTTTGATTCACCGCTCCACCAAACCGGGGACATCGTTTTCCATGTCTAAATACTCCCTGCCGCTCCTTCTCCGATTGGTTTTGACATGTTTGTTGGCGTCCGTCGTATTCATTCCTTCTTCCTTCGCTCAAGCCCGCCAGCATAGTCATGGCAAGATTTTCGGGGGCTATTTCGAAGAATGGGGCATCAATTATGCCGGCTACAATATCGTGGATTTGCAAAAAAATGGTGTGGCCGATGAGTTGACACATTTGATCTACGCTTTCGGGAATGTGGCCCCGACCTCTCCCCCAGCGTGCGCCGTTGCGGACCCGGTGGCTGCATACCAGAATCCTAACCTTCCTAGTGTGAGCGGCCAGCCCTACACGGCGCCGCTTTACGGAAACTTTGGCGCGATCCAGCAATTGAAAGAGCTCCATCCCAATCTGAAAGTGCTGATCTCTTTGGGCGGACAGGCTGGCAATGTCACAGGTTTTGTGACTGCCGCAGCCACTACGGCGGGCCGCGCTGCGCTCGCCTCGTCATGCATCAACTTATTCGTTAAGGGCAATATCGCAGCCGGAGTTACCGCTCCGGGTTTGTTCGACGGCTTCAACATTGACTGGGAATTTCCCGGCGCCGCGGACAAGCAGAACTTCACCGCTCTGCTGAAGGAATTCCGCACCCAACTCAACGCTCTGTCGAAAACGACCGGCAAGAAGTACGTCTTGACGTTCGATTCGCCCAACACTCCGGACAGATACGCGAATATCGATCTGAAGGCCGCCGCTGCGCAGGTTGATTTTCTTACGATCGACGGTTACGACTATGCCGGAACCTGGGACAAGCAGACCAACGAATCATCTTCACTCTATGACACGGCTGCGGACCCTGTATATGCCGATGCCCGTTCCATTGATGCGACCGTAAGGGCCTATCTCAAGGCTGGCGTACCTGCGGCCAAGTACACGATGGGTCTGCCCTTGTATGCCGTGGGCTGGAAGGGTGTACCCAACGTGAATCATGGTTTGTACCAAAACTTAGCCGGCCCATCTCCAGTACTGCTGGCTGACGGATCGGGCGTGTGCCCGACTCAAGACAAGGCCCATCCTTCGCCCGGTTGTGACACGATCCAGACGCCGGGTTTCTGCACTTATTCCACTATCGAGGGCCTTACCAATAAGTATGGATACACGCCCTGGTACGATTCAGCCCGGGTCGGAGCTACTCTGTACAATCCGTCGACCGGACTTTTCTACACCTACGATAATTCTGCCGCAGTCGCGGCCAAGGCGGCTTACGTTAAGAAGCACAAACTTGGTGGCGCTTACGTGTGGGCGCTGAACGACGACGATGCCGGCGCATCCCTGACCAAGGCGATTGCTGCCGGGTTGAAGTAACTCTATCTCCACCAGTCGCTGTTAGCTGATGTCGGCGCTGACTAGGCCGCTCCACCCTCCGCATAAGTTCGCTTTCCGTAACACGATCCCGAGAAATCGCTATTTTTCCACAGCGTTGGACCCATCGCGCGGCAACGTTGCACGCCCCACGCTTTCTTGCGGTTAGGACGATGTAGAGGAATCCGCAGTTCGGATTGCGCAACAAGAAGCTTTTTTTTTGGACGCGCCCGGCAAAAGAGAAGTACGCTACTCGCTTTATGCTATAGAGCAGTTATGCAACATTGCCTTAACGTTACTGGCAAATAGCCATTATCCATGGCAGCAGAGGTCGCGAGTTTTACAAGTGCTATATATAAGACTCCTTCGAAATCACCTCGCGAGACAGGGCGCGCCGCCAGGCTTGCCTTCCCTCACTCACCCAAACCGCGGACAGACCACAGCAGTTGTCCGCCAGCCCTTTCACCGCACGTTCACCGATCTAGGCAGCAAATGACACAAAGGAGCTTCCCCCATGAGTCCATTCTGTAAGCGAATTGTTACTTTGATAGCGGCCACGTTGTTGGCGCCATTGGCGCTCATGGCCCAAACCCTCACCCTCAGCCCGTCGAGCTACAACTTCGGGAGCACTCCAGTTGGGACAGGCACCGCCTGGGAGACCTTCACTCTCTCCAACAGCAGCAGCTCTGCCGTCAGCATCAGCAACGTCACCGTAAGCGGCCCATTCGTTGTGTCGAGCAATTGCGGGGTCTCGGTGGCCGGCAATGGTTCGTGTCCAATCTATGTTTACTTCTACCCAACTTCCTCCGGGGCGGCCAGCGGCACGCTGACCGTGACCGACGCCGCCTCGAATAGCCCGCAAACCGCTGCTCTCAGCGGAACTGGCGGAAGCGGCGGAAGTATTTGCACAACCTCTCCCAGCGCGCCTGCGGGCCTGGCCGCCACTGGCACGACCAGCTCAGGCACGAGTTTGAGCTGGAGCGCAGTGACTCCGCCCACGGGATGCACGATCAGCAACTACTCCATTCTGGAAAATGGAGCTTCGGTCGGAACCTCAACCGGCACCTCGTTCGCGGTCAGCGGACTTTCAGCTTCGACGACTTATAGCTTCACAGTTGAGGCAATGGATGCAAATGGCGCGTCAGCTCCAAGTTCGGCCGTGAGCGTGACCACGCTGGCCAGCGGCGGTGGCGGCTCATGCGCCACGGCCTGGAGTTCCACTCAGGTCTACACCGCCGGCATGACGGCAAGTGAGAGCGGAGAAAACTACGTCGCCAACTACTGGACGGAAGGCAACAATCCTGCTACCAACAACGGCGGGGCTGGCAGTGGCCAACCCTGGACTGCGACTGGCGCCTGTTCGAGTTGCTCGTCCGCGCCAGCGGTTCCCACAGGATTGGCAGCTTCTGGGACGACCAGTTCGAGCACAAACTTGAGTTGGTCGGCAGTGACTCCACCAGCTGGATGTACGGTGAGCTACAAGGTGCTGCAGAGTTCGACTGTAATTGCAACCCCCACCACAAACTCCGATGCCGTAACCGGCCTTGGCCCGTCGACCACCTACAGCTTCTCGGTAGAATCCACCGACTCGGCTGGCACCTCAGCCGCAAGCTCGGCAATCAACGTGACCACCCAAGCCAGCTCGTGCACGACCAAGCCGAGCACGCCAACGGGATTCGCAGCCTCCGGCACGACCGATTCCAGCACAAACCTGAGTTGGAACGCGGTCAGTCCTCCCACTGGATGCACGATCAGCTATTCGATTTCCGGAGGGCCTACTACGCTGACCACTAGTTCAACCTCCGATACTGAGGGTGGACTGAATCCTTCGACCAGTTACACTTTCTCGCTAACAGCGACCGACTATGCCGGTTCATCGCCTGCGACGACGGTCACTGTGGAGACATCCGCGCTCAGCAATCTCTTTATGGGCGGATGGTATGAAGAATGGGGCACTTACTACGCCAACTATAACGTTGCGCAACTACAGAGTAACGGCGTAGCCGGCGTCCTCACGCATCTCATTTATGCTTTTGCCAAGCCGGTCGCGAACGGCAGCGACGTGAATTGCGAGCTTGCCGACTCCTATGCCGATTACCAGAAGGTCGTGCCGCAGGTGCCTGGCGCTACTCCAGCGACGGCTCCTCTACAGGGGAACTTCGGCGCGCTCGTACAACTCAAGCAGCTCAATCCCAACCTGAAAGTGTTGATCTCGATCGGTGGATGGAATCCGCCCACCTACAACCAGCTCTTCGACCAGGCAGCAAGCACGGAAGCGCAACGCCAGGCCTTTGTCGGTTCGTGCATCAACATGTTCATCCAGGGCAATATCGCCTCGGGTGTTTCAACCGGCACTCTCTTCGATGGCATCGACCTTGACTGGGAGTTCCCGAACGCAAACGATACGGCCAACTTCACTGCGTTGTTGACCGAGTTCCGCAACGAACTGACTACGCTGACGGGGACCACCGGCAAGACGTATCAGTTATTGGCCGATCTGGCTGCCGGCCCGTCAACCCCGGGCGCCGCTCCGGACTCAGGCAACGATGGTGGTTATAACACCATCGACATCCCTGCGGTCGCGGCGGAGTTGAATTACATGAACATCGACGGCTATAACTACGCCGGAGATTGGTCCAACGCCACCAATGACGCCTCGGCGCTGTACGACGAAACCGCCAACCCGCTGTATGGAACTCCGGCTGACGATATCGACGCGACGGTGCAGTACTATCTGTCGCAAGATGCGCCCGCCTCCAAGTACACCATGGGCTTCCCACTCTATGGGGCGGGCTGGGCCGGAGGTCTGACCTCGGCGAACGGCGGCATGTACCAGAACGCAACCGGAGTTACAGACCCGACGGGGGCCCTGACTCCAAACGGAACTTCTCCCGTCCCCAATGCCAATGGTGTAGGGAACTGCTCGACCGGTGATAACCAGACCAGTCCAGCGGCAGGATGCGATGTCCTGCTGACTGACGGCTTGGCCACCTACGGGACCATCGTCAACCTGTTGAGCAACGGATTCACGCCCAGCTACGATTCCACCCGCTGTGCAGCCCGTATGTTCAACGCAACCACCTCCACTGCATTCAGCTATGACAATGCTGAGTCGGTGCAGTGCAAGGTGAACTTCATCAAGAGCAACGGCTTTGCCGGCGGCTATGTTTGGGCGCTGAAAGATGACGACCCGAACGGAGACCTGACCAAAGCCATCGCGGGCGATCTCAATCCGTAGAGATCTGCCGCGGGCAGATGACCAAAGGCAGACTGACGAATCGTCAGTCTGCCTTTTATTGTGGTCTACGTTTGACCCTATTGACGCTTTTCATTGACGCTCTTTGCCATCCCTCTCGTCGCACTACATTCGTAGGTCCCTGCCCGACTGCAACGCTTGAATGTTCTCGGCGCCTCACAGTCCGCGTGTCGGGCCGCTACCCGAACTAGCTACAATTGCTGTCAAAATCAAAACGGCAGGCCGGATCTTTCATCCGGCCTGCCGCAATAATTCTAAGTGCCGACTATGCTATTGCCCGAGTCCTTCGGCCATAGTCTTTACCATAGTTCCATTGGCATCGTCGTCTTTGACCGCCCACACGTAGGCGCCGCCGAGACCGCCAGGCACCTTGAAATCGACGTAGAGCATCTTCAAAAATGCCGTGGTTGGATTGTCGAACGTATAGAACGTGCCAGGACCCGCATCGTACAGCGAAATTGCGACTCGCAACGGATCGTAGTACAAGCTGTAACCATTGGACTCGAGGTTGACCAACGTTCCGTAAGTGGCAAGACCCGGAGTCAACAACGGATCGCACCCCGGAGTGTTGCCACTCAAGTCTGTGCATAAACCGGTTCCATTGGCCAATGGAACCGGAGACGGCCCGGTCGAATTCTGGTACAACCCGTGATCGACATTCGGGACGCCCGTCCAACCGGCGCCATACAAGGGCACCCCCATCGTGTATTTATGTGGCGGCACACCGGCAGCCAGGTAAGCATTGACGGTGGCATCGATGTCAAGACCCTGTCCATACAAGGGGTCCTGCTTGTCGTCATACAATGACGATGCATCGTTGGTTTGCGTGTCCCACGAACCGGCATAGTTATAGCCGTCAATAGTGATGAAATCGACCTGCTCGGCGGCAGCTTTAAGATTGATGTTGACGTAATTCTGTTCGCCAGCGGGGCCGTCGAACGACAGCACGTACTGCTTGCCCGTGCGTGCGCTGAGCGCGTTCAGTTGGCTGCGGAACTCAGCCAGCAAAGCGGTAAAGTTCTGGGTATCGGTTGCGGTCGGAAACTCCCAATCAATATTGAACCCGTCGAAAAGCCCTGGGGCGCTAACGCCCTCGGCAATGTTGCCGATAACGAAGGTGTCAATGCAGGAGGTTGCAAGCGCCTGACGTCCCGCCGCGGTGCTCGCGGCAGCCGAAAACGCCGCTGTGTTTGTCGCCGATGACCCTCCCAGCGACATCAAGACTTTCAGCTTGGGATGAAGTTGCTTGAGCTGCTGGATGGCAGCGAAATTTCCATACAGCGGGCCCGGATAGGCAACGCCGCTGACGCTGGGCAAATACGGGGCCTGATAGTCAGCCCAGGTGTCGGCAAAAGTGCACGCCGGCGTCGGCGTTGCCGTGACATTGCCAAAGGCATAAAGGAGATGCGTAAGATCATTCGCGACACCATTCTGCTGTAGATTCGCGATATTGTATCCGGCGTAATAAATGCTCCACTCTTCGAAGTAGCCTCCCAGGGCCTTTTCTTGCGCGAGTGACGGGACCACTGAGGCGACGGTTAGCAGCGTGATCAGTATGATTTGGCGGCGGGGCGAAAAATTCTTCGGCATGGCAAACCTCCACAGGCTGCAGAAATTGCGAACGCGCGGAGTATAGTACTATATAGCTGAATTGGCAACGGTATATCAGAGACAAGCGATGGCGTGGAGCCTAGGCCAATCTACTATATAGCTGTGGCCGCGGCGTAAACCAACCTGGCACGCAACTGCTGAAAGCACTTCAAGAATGACCTTCACCGGAAGCGGCGAATGAAAAGAGTGTGGCGCTCCGACCGGTAGAAGCCTACTACGTAGATCGTGGCTCTTCCTTTAGACGAGTAGATCACCTGCCGAATGCGCAGTACTGGAGCTCCACTCGGCACTCGCAGCAATTCGGCGATGTTTGCCTCTGCCGCGGTGGCGTCGACTTCCTCGTCTGCATAGGCCAGTTCAACCCCGTAGTCCGCTTCCAGTGTCGCAAATAGAGAAAATCTGGCCAAAGGGGCCTTCACCAGGCCGGCGAATTCTTTTGCCGGCAGGTAGCAGGTTTCAAGGGCAAATGGGTCATTGCCGGTCTCCCGCAAGCGCTCGATCTTTACGAGTGCGCTGGTTGCAGGCAGCCCCAGTCGAGCTGCCACTTCGGCCTCATCTTCGACGATCCTGGTGACCAGCACCCGCGAACGCGGACTCAATCCGCGGCTCGACATCTGCTCGGTGTAACTCATCAACTTGTTGAAGTGGATCTTTGGTTGGGCGACAAACGTTCCTGCCCCCCGCCGGCGTTCGACTATGCCTTCGTGTTCCAGGCCCGCCAGAGCATGGCGCGCCGTCATCAGGCTCACTCGGTGAGTGCGGGCCAGTTCGCGCTCCGAAGCGACCACGTCCCCAGGTTTTAGTTCCGAAGACTTGATTCGAACCCGGATTGCATTCTGGATTTTCTTGTAAGCCGGTGTCCCGTTGCGCGGAGTTCTAGACATGAGTGGCACTATACACGCCTTCCTCTATGCTATATAGCTTAATTGCGACCGTATGTAAAAGCCAAAAACGTTGGACTGGTTTACCGAAGGTGGACGCGCACACTTCTGCCAAGCGAGATCAAGGGGGCCCGCATATTGAGCGCCCGCGATCGTAAATAGCGCCTGAATCCATCATAAAACGCGTGCGGCGACTGTCCCGGCTCGTGATTGGAGATCACGAGCAATGCCGCGGTCCCATGCAAAATTTCCGAGTGAGCACATTTTCTTCTTGACCATGATCGTGCCGATGCTATATAGCATAATCCGATTGTACTAGGCCGCGTTTTGGCCCCGTTCTCTTGGCCAAGCTCGGGGCGCGTCCTTAGGAGGCAATGTGAAGAAGCCATCAGTGCTGGTTGCGGGTCTCTATTATTCGATGCGGACGGTTTCCCGTTCTTGCCTCGTCGTATCTTTCATCGTTCTGACTTTGTCCGCGGCGCTTCTGTCTCAGGAGTTGACAGCAACGCTCACCGGGGTTGTTACGGATGCTAGCGGGGCCCTGGTGGCAGGTGCGACGGTGCTGGTGCACAGCCAGGACACTGGCGCCGACGTGCGTACGGTGACTACCAGCAATACCGGCAATTTCAACATCACGAATATTCCGGCCGGCCACTACACCGTAACGGTAAACAATCCTGGCTTTCAGACTTTCGTTGCCAAGGATGTTGTCTTGGATGTCGCAGAGAAACACACGCTCGACGTGCAGCTAAGAACTGGCAGCACCAGCGAACAGGTCGAAGTGACCGCGGAGAACACTCCCATCCAGACGACGACGGCAGAACAGTCTGGCACCGTCACCGCCGAACAACTGACCGGGCTGGCTCTCAATAACCGCAACTTCGAACAGCTCGTGTTATTGCAGCCCGGAGTGTCCAACCAATTAGGGGACGAACCGGGATTCGGCCTGGACAGCAACACCGCCATTTCCATCAATGGAGCGCGAACGGGCGCGAACAACTGGACGGTGGACGGCGCCGACATCAATGACAGCGGCTCGAACGGGACACTGCTGAATACCCCCAGCGTCGACGCGATCCAGGAATTTACGCTGGAGCGCAGCAACTACGATGCATCCTTCGGGCGCAGTGGCGGCGGCCAGGTTGTGGTTGCCACCAAGTCTGGAACGTCCCGGATCCACGGCACCGCTTACGAGTTCAATCGCAACAACTATTACAACGCCAACACCTTTGAGAACAAGCAGGCCATCGCTACGAATGGATATATCCCCGGCCCCGGTGGAAACGGCACTCCGATTGAGCGCTACAACGATTTCGGTTTCACGGTCGGCGGCCCGGTCGAGATACCCAAAATCTACAACCCGGTCACCAACAAAACCTTCTTTTTCTGGTCGGAAGAGTGGCGTAAGGCGAGTACTCCGGGGAGCAACGAAATTCCTGTGCCCACCAATGCGGAACTGACCGGCGTGTTCACCCCCGTCCAGATCGTAGGCAGCAACACTACTCCAATTCCCGTCGCCCCCGCTGGATGTGTGACTACGGCCGGCGCGGGTGCAAACGAAACCTGGACGCTCAGTCCCAGTTGCTACAGCCACAACGCCGCAGCTTACTTGAAGACGATCATTGCGCCGTTTCCGGCTAATTCCGGAGGCGATGAGTTGGTGGAGAGTTACAGCCAGTTAAACAATTTCCGTCAGGATATCGTCCGCATCGACCAGAACGTCGGCGAGCGGGTGCGCGTGTTTGCCCGCTTCATGCAGGACAGCGTTCCTGAGAACTTTCCCTTCGGACTGTGGGGTACGGCGAATTATCCTGGCGCGGACCCGGTTTCCCTTAACGCCCCCGGCCGCAACATAGTCGGGAATGTTACCGCCACCATCTCCCCGAAAGTGGTGAACGAAGTGGAATATGCCGACTCCTGGGGCGCGATCAACGCGAATCTGAGCGGCACTGCCAATTCACCATCCTTCACCAGTCAGCTCACCGGCAAAACCGCCTACGCGGTACCTTATGGGCGCTGCTCCCAACGTCAGCTTCAGCAGTGGCCCTTATACCGGCTTGAGCAACGGAGACGCGCCATATTTTGAGAGGAACATCGATCACAACCTGTTCGACAACCTCTCGATCCAGCACGGAAACCACACCATCCGTTTGGGCGCGACCGCGATGTGGATGACAAAGACGGAGAACGCCTCCGCCGGCCTGGCTACTTTTACCTTTGACGAGGCGAACGGAAACGATGCCTTTGCGAATTTCCTGCTGGGACAGGCGGCCAACTACGGTCAGGCTGACAAAGACACGATCCCGGACCTCCACTACACGAACTTCGAAGCGTATGTGCAGGACGACTGGAAAATCAGGCCGCGCCTGACGCTGAATCTCGGGCTCCGCTATAGTTATTTCCCCTCACCCAGCGATAGCAACCATCTTCTTGTCAACTTCGATCCCGCCGCATTCACGCCCGGCGTGGTCACAATCGGCGCCTCAGGAAACATGAACCCGGGGGCGGCCGCCAATTCAGCCACTTATGCCAATGGCATGATCTTTCCCACGGGAGCGACCTGCTCCTCCGCGCAAGCGATTTATCCCTCGGCGGTTTGCTCCCCATACGGTAGCCGGGTCAATGGGGATACGAATAACAACTGGGGGCCAAGGTTGGGCTTGGCGTGGGATCCGCAAGGCAACGGCAAGACGGCGGTTCGCGCGGGATATGGTGTGTTCTACGACCGCACGCTCAACGGTATCTGGGAGCAGAACGAGTTCGGGCCTACCCGTTTAATGCCGATCCTCCATTGGCTGAGACTGCCGCCACCATCAGCCCCGCGGAAAACGTAAACCTGTTCGACAATTCCTCTGCAGGGGCTGCGCCCGGGCCATCTCTCGCGCCCATCAATCCAGTGATGACGGGAACGCCGACGTCAAGTGGAGTGGTTTTCAAGGCTCCCAGCTACCAGGACTACAACCTTTCGGTGCAACGCGAAGTAATGCCCAACACCGTGCCCTTGAGCTAGGATTTGTGGGCACGAAGGGAACGCATCTGCTGGGCGATATCGATCTGAATCAGCCCACAGTAGCGGCACGTACGGCGAATGAATTGGTAGATGTAAACGCCGTTCGGCCGTTCGCCGGTTACGGCGCTTTCGGCGATCGATCCACCGTCTTTACCAGCAACTACAATTCGTTCCAGGCTTCGCTCAACCGCAGGATGAGTCATGGGCTTACGCTCGGGGTTGCGTACACCTGGTCCAAGCTGCTTACCACGAATCCGGTTGATCGCGGTTGGGGCGCCACCAATTCTTACAACTTGAAGCAAGACTACGGGCTATCTGCACTCAACACGCCACAGATATTCGTGCTTAGCTATCTATACCAGGAGCCATTTTTCCGGGCGCAGCACGGCGCCGGCTGGATCTTAGGCGGTTGGGAGCTTTCCGGTATCGTCAACGTTCAGACCGGGCAATCCATCACAGTGACGCAGAGCCTCGACCCATTTGATCCGGGTACCGCCAGTCCGACCGCTCCAGGCGCGGGAAACCGCGGATTAGGTTTCCTGCAAGGAGACGCTACGAACCTGGCCAACCAGATCGGCAGCGCCGGTGGTCCGAAAACACTGAACGAGTATTTCAATACCGCTGCATTTTCACAATCGGTGGGGACGTTCGGCGACTCGCGTCCAGGAGCGGTATTGGAACCAGGCTTCCAGCGCTGGGACACTTCGCTGTTCAAGAACATACATTTTGGCGAGCGAGCTGCCTTGCAACTTCGCTTGGAAACGTTCAATACATTCAATCACGGCAGCCCCTCCGAGATTTGCAACGACTCCGGTACAGGCAGCTGCGTCGTCGGCACCCCAGCCTTCGGAGTGGTCACCGCATATCACATTCCACGCAACGTGCAAATCGGAGCGAAGGTTAACTTCTAACCACTATCAGCGATTAGAAAAAGCGCCCGTCGGGTTTCCGGCGGGCGTTTCTTCTTCAACAAGATTCTTCTAAATATCCTAAGGCTGTTTCATGGCCCTGTTTTTCTCGATTGCAGCGGCTCGCTGTTTTTCCTGGATGTCGATCGAGATTTTCTCTTCCCGCTTGCCCTCCTCGGCGTGTCCCGACTGACGCAACGCCTTGCCCAGCAAAAAGTGTGCCTGGGCATGGCCGGGATCAATCTGGATAGCTTTGCGCAACGGCTCAACCGCAGCTTGTGGGTGATTCATCGCAATCTCGGTCTTGCCCAATCCGAGCCAGGCGTCTTCGTAACCAGCGTCGTATTTTAGTGCGACGTGAAAATAGGATTCAGCGTCATCCAGCTTCGAGGCGGCCAATAAAATTTGTCCCAGGACGCAGTTCGCCATTGGATCGTTGGGAAAGCGTTGGAGTTCGGCACGCATCTCTTTTTCCGCCAGTTCATTTTCGCCTTCCTGAAAATAAAGGTAGCCCAAGCCGGAATGCACGCCCATGAAGTTCGGATCTGCCGCCTCCGCGGCCTGATATTCCTTGATGGCATTTGTCCGGTTCCGACATGTGGTCGTACGCTGTGGCCATCATGACGTGCGCCGCTGCGGAATTTGGAGCGATCTTCATCATCCGGCCAAAGACGCCAGTGAGCGCCTTGTAGTCCTTCATGCGAAGGTACGCTTTGCCGAGAATATCGAGCGTCTCAAGATCGGAGGGATCTGCCTGATTTGCCCGTTCCAGATACTGCGCCGCCTCCGGATAATGATCGAGCCCAAACTCGCAGAGGCCAGTCAACTCCTGGATCTGAAAATCGCCGGAATTCTTGACCGCCATGGGTCGAAGCAAGCTTAATGCGGACCGGTAATGCTGGGCCTTGAAGAATGCGACGGCCAGGTTGCGCTTCGTCGCGGCGGCGTCGGGTTGGGACTTTAGCGCGTCTTCGTATAACGGAATGGCTTGGTCGGCTTCCCCATCCTGTCCAGCACAATTCCCAGGTTGTTAAGCGCCGCCAATGAATGCGGATCGATTTTCAACGCCCGCCGAAGCGCTGCCGCTGCGGCAGCATTGTCACCTTTGTGCATCGCCTCTGAAGCTTCTTCGAGGTACGTGTGCAGTTGCACCTCCGCGCTGCGCGACACCCCATTCGGCGTCAATTGCGCCAGCCCGGCTGCACCCTGTGGGATGAACGCCAAGGCAGCTGAGAGAAAAATAAAGGTAAAGATAGGAATAAAGATTGTCGGAACCCGCCGCGCTCGTATTTGCACGGGCATACGCCAGATTTTAACTGATGGCCCGAATGTGCGCCGCTGCTCCTAGATTGAACCGATTTAGGTTGTGCGGATCTTGCCCTGGCTGACCCGCGCCGCTTCAGCGATTTCGGCACTCGATTTGAGTTGTTGCTGGAAGGGAAATTGGGGAGGGCGGGAGAAGGCTGAAACCCCAGTCAGGCGGGCCATTTCGAGTATGCATCGCTAACGGTGCAAAGGCAAGTGTAAAGCGGACGCCGCCATCAAATTTGTGTTGCAGTTGCAGATAACTGCATACAGTCCGCTCTCTTTTTCGAGAATGTTGCAAGTTTTGTCATCCGCTTCTCCTTTTTTCATCTGCTTCTCATCCGCAATCGGTTGAACGCTTATGAACGGGGCGCACTATCGCGGAGGTTCTCGCGATGCCATCTCTACTCTCATGCCAGGCTGCTAAACTCCCATTGATGCGGGTGAAAATACTGGGATCGGCGGCCGGAGGCGCATTTCCGCAGTGGAATTGCGCTTGCCCAAATTGCCGCGGAGTCAGAGCTGGAAGCTTCCTCGGCAAACCGCGCACGCAGACACAAATTGCCATCAGCGAAGATGGAAGCTCGTGGTTTCTGATCGGTGCGTCTCCGGATTTGCGCCGCGCAAATCGAGGCCACAGCTGAATTACATCCGCGCCAGGGATTGCGCCAATCGCCGATTGCGGGCGTGCTGCTGGGCAATGCCGATCTCGATCACGTACTTGGGCTACTCCTGCTGAGGGAACTGCAGCCGCTCCGCGTGTGCGCCACTGCTTCGGTACGCAAGATTTTGCAGAAAGATAATTCCGTGTTCCGGATGCTCCAGCGAGTTCCGCAGCAGGTTGTTTGGGATGACATTCGACTGAATTTACAATTTCCGCTGCGAGATGCGGAAGGCAAAGACTTGGGGCTGCACTGCCAGGCGCTGTCATTGGGGACGCATTATCCCGCTTACGTTGTGCCGGACCGGCGGGCGCAACTCGCGCCGGACGAGGCTTCGCTGGGTTTTGTGATTGAGTCGCACTCGGGTAAACGGATGGCATACATGCCCGCTGTTCCTGAATTAAATGACCGCCTGCTGCAGCAGATCGATGCTTGCGACGTTTTACTTTTTGACGGCACGTTCTGGAGTGACGACGAACTGATTCGCGTCCAGAGCGGCGGGCAGAGCGCGCGGGAAATGGGACACGTTCCGGTAACAGAAACTCTAAGCAAGTTGGCGGAAGTACGACGCCCGCGTAAAATATTCCTACACATCAACAACACCAATCCCATGCTGGACGAGGCGAGTCCTCAATATCGACAGGTGCGGGGCGCGGGATGGGAACTGGCGGAGGATGGATGGCAGTTCGATCTGTAGAGACCGAAACGAAAGCCGAGGACGTCCTGCTCTCGCTGGACGAACTACGCAGCGAACTGCAGGCGGTTGGGGAAGAACGCTATCACCATAAACATCCTTTTCATTTGCTGATGCACGAGGGCAAGCTGAATCGCGGGCAACTGCAGGCCTGGGCGCTGAACCGTTACTACTATCAGAGCATTATTCCGATTAAGGATTCGATTATCCTTTCGCGCGGGCCTGATCCGGTTTTCCGGCGGGCGTGGCGGAAACGCGTGATCGATCATGATGGAGACGCTACCAGCGAAGGCGGAATCAAGCGCTGGATCAAGCTGGCTGAAGCTACCGGCCTGGACGCGGCGGAGGTACGCGCCGGCAAAGGCATCCTCCCCGCGACCCGGTTTGCGGTCAACGAATATTTGAATATCGTGCGCAGCCGGTCGCTGCTGGAAGCGGTTGCATCGTCGCTGACGGAACTGTTTTCCACCAAGTTGATCACCTTGCGCGTGGAAAAGCTGCGGCAGCATTATCCCTGGCTCTCGGGCGGTCTGGATTATTTCGAAGCCAGACTCTATCAGGCGCCGGAAGATTCGCTGTTCGCAGTCAACTACGTCCACGATCACGCAAAAAACCGGGCCGAACAGGAGCTGGCAATACAGGCGCTGCGCGACAAGTGCGACATTCTGTGGGCCCAACTCGACGCGCTCTACTTCGCTTATGTGCAACCCGGCTGGCCTCCGCCGGGAGCATTTCAGATTGAGGCCGAGTAGTGGCGCCTCCGGAAGATTCTGCAAGGCCGCGTCTGGCGGCGGGTTGCCGCTGGGGTGGCACGGAACAAGACCGGGTCATTCTGTTTCCAGAAGGCGCCATTAAGCTGCAGGGCACGGGACGGCAGGTGCTCGAACGCTGCGATGGCGAGCGCACCTTCGGAGAGATCATCGAGGAATTGCAGAAGCAATTTGCCGATGCGGCCCCTGGGAAGATTCGTTCCGATATCAGTCAATTCCTCGAGCAATTGCGGCACAAGCGGATTGTGGATTATTAGCGCTCGGGCTAAGGACCGTTCAAGCCATCCTTTTCGAATCATCCCTCAAGATGAAGAACGCCGCTTTTGAGTCCTTTTTGTTGTCTTCTTTGTTTTCGCGTTGTTCTCGACTCTCAATTTCCATGCCGTTCGTAAGGCACCTTCGAGCACATCCTCGGTCGCATGGGCGAGGCGGACGTGAGTCATCCCGCCTTGTCCCCAGCCGCCTGGAACGGGCAGAAATACTTCCGGCAACTCACGGACAAAGTCAGCTTGCTGCTCGGCCGTGAGCTTTACATTCCGTAGCCTTGCTTTTGCGAGGCCAGCGTGGCAAAGATTTTGCCGCCGACCCGAAAATCGGGCGATCCCATGTGCGACGCTTCTTCGGCGCCTTCGAAGCTCAAAGCGATTCGGCAAAAATCTGTAGGGGTCATGGCAGTTAATTCCCATATAGAGAATTAGCCCGAACGACGAAAGAAATCAATCTTCGACAGAGCACGTGTTGTCAGATGCCTTATACTCGGCAGGGCCAATTCCTAGCCGGATCGAACGCCGCTGAGGAAGTTGATGGACTGGTTCAGTTGGTCGGCCAATTTGGCAAGCATCGCGGGCTTTGTCGCGAGCGTCTTTGCGTTCTACTACGCGAGATCAGCGTCTCAAGCTGCACGCGATGCGCGCAAAGAAGTAAGGAAGGCGCATGCCACCGAGGCCCTCGGAAGAATCGGCGATATGGCGAATCTGCTGCAGGCCTGTGTCGAGACCGATCAACAACACGAAGCAGTAGTTAGAGCGCGAGATCTGGCGTCGGATGTAAGTCGGTATAAATTGCGCTACGAAAGATTTCTGGATTCGGGCAGCAAGGCGCGCCTCGACGAGGCGAGGGCACAAATCGGCGTAATCTCCAGGTCGCTCGCGACGGCGGGGGTTCCGGCTACTGTTGAGGCGAAGAAGCGATTGCTGCGCATTTGCCACGACAGTATTGTGAGTGTCCTCAATGAGGAATCAGCTAAAATATTAGCTGTAATCGAGAAGGAAGATGAATAATGCCGAATTACCGAGCTGTCATCGACAAACTGTTAGCTAAAAGTGAGGCTGGGGGGGTGCCGTGGAAGCCGACTGCCGAGGACGACACCTTTGTCGCCGCCATCGAGGGCGAATTCACGTTTGAGATCAGGCGCACCGTCGGGGGCGCGTTTGAGTTCCAGACGAAGGACAAGGACGGCAGGAGGATTGTCGAGATGACGTCAGAGAATCATTGGGACGAATTCTTTGAGAGAATGAGGAGGCTTTACGACGCTGCGCGAGTGAAAGCCCTAGATGTCGACAAGAAGCTTACGGACGCCGAAGCCTTGCTCGACAGATTTTAATTCCGGCGGTTAGCCCCACCTTATTTTTTGGATAGGCCCCTAATCCCCAAAGCTGATGCCGATGGCCCGCGCGGCGCGCACAATTTCTCCCTGCGGATCGACAGACTTCAAGTGACCAATGGCATGGGCCACGTCAACCGAAATGATCGAGTCGCCGTGCAGCGCGACCATCATGCCGAAGCCGCCGGCGGCAATCAGGTCCACGGCGGCTACGCCGAAGCGCGTTGCCAGAATTCTGTCGAAAGGCGAGGGCGAGCCTCCACGCTGAATGTGGCCCAGCACGCTGACGCGCACATCTTTGTTCGAACCGCGAGCGATGGCGTTGCCGATCAGGTTGCCAACCGAACTGGCACGCCGGTTCTCTTTAAACTCTTGCGGCAGCTTCACCCCTTCGGCGACAACGGCGATCGTGAAATCTTTGCCTCTCTTCTCGCGCTCTGCGATGTGCTGGCAGACATGCTCGACGGTGAACGGAATTTCTGGAATAAGAATCACGTGCGCGCCACCGGCGATGCCGGCTTCAAGCGCGATCCATCCGCAGTCGCGTCCCATGACTTCGACCACCATTACCCGATGGTGCGAGGCCGCAGTCGTGTGAATTTTATCAATTGCGTCAGTTACGGTGTGCAACGCGGTGTCGAATCCGAATGTCACTTGCGTGGCCGAAAGGTCGTTGTCGATCGTCTTCGGCACGCCGACAATTTTCATCCCCTTCTTGAAAAGGTCATAACCGATCTTCTGCGAACCGTCGCCGCCGATCGTAATAATGGCATCGATGCCGAGCTTCTTCGCGTTCTCGATGATTTGCCCGGAGATATCGCGCGAGATTTCTTTGCCATTCTCGACGGTCTTGTAGTGGAAGGGATCGCCCCGATTCGTGGTGCCGAGAATCGTTCCGCCGCGCGGCAGAATTCCGCTGACATGCTTGAGCGTCAGCTCAAATGACTTCTCCGGCCAGATGAGGCCGTCAAAGCCGTCGGGGATGCCCATCACCTTCCATCCGTACTTGATGATGGCAGCCTTGGTGGCCGCGCGAATGACCGCGTTAAGGCCGGGAGCGTCGCCCCCGCCGGTACCGATGCCGATACAGCGAATTTCAGACATAGCTCTTGACTTGAATGTGGGATTGACGGAGCCGAACTCCGCTACCTTACGATCATACTTGCGCCGCGAAGGATCGGGAACTTACGAGTGGCCACGGACCTCCTGTTAGCGATAACTCTGGCTACGGTGGCCGATCTGGAGAACAAGAATTATCTTCGCGCCATCTTGAATGTCGCAGATCGCGCGAAAGTCGCCGATGCGATAGCGCCACAGCGTTCCTGAGGACTGCTTAGGGCCTTACCGAGCGTGCGCACGTCCTCTTGCGTAGCGACTCGATCATCCATGAAGTCCAGGACGCGTCGCGCCATGGACTTGTCCAACTTCTTGAGTTGTCGCCAGGCAGTCTCGGAATACTCAATCGTCCACGCCAAGGTCTGCTCTCACATGCGAACTGGAATGCGTTTTCTCCTCGCCTTTGCGAATGCGCTCCAAAACGTCGGCTGCGAGGTAGTAGTCTTCCAGATCGTCGAGGCCGTTTTCAATCATTTGCCGCAAATAGAAGGCCTTCGTACGGCCGGTCTGCTCAGCGAGAAAATCGAGGCGCTGTTCGGCTTTCGCGGAGAGGCGGATAGAAGTAGGCATTGGAGTCAATACTTGTATTCAATGTATCACAGATCACGTCTTGTCTTGGAATCTTGACGCGCCGTATAAGCTAGCTTAAGCTAGCTTATATGAAAACGGTTGAAAAGGCAGAACCTGCGCGGTCGGCGGTGGGTGCGTTCGAGGCCAAAAACACTCTCGGAAGCCTGCTCGACCGCGTCGAGCGAGGCGAGGAAATCGTCATTACCCGGCACGGCAGGCCGGTTGCGCGGCTCGTCCCAAACGAACCCCGCATCGATCGGGAACAGGTTCAGGCTGCTCTTGACCGCATTCGAGAGCGTGCTCGACGGTTCCCCGCCGGAAAGTTCGATTGGGAAGAAGTCAAGGCGCTTCGAGACGAGGGCCGACGATAAATCTACGCACTTCAGAGATCGAGGGCCCGTTACCGCAGCATGAGCTTGGTTCTCGATAGTTCCGCGACGATCGCACGCCTCTGGGAGGATGAAAACACTCCCGCCATCCGGCGCCTGTTTGAGTTAGTTCGAGATCGCGGTGCGTGGGTTCCATCTTTGTGGAAGCTTGAAGTGGCAAACGCGCTGGAAATGGACGTGCGCCGAGGCCGGCATCCGGCTGAATTCCGCGATGGGGCGTTCGCCGATTTGGCGCTCCTTCCGATTCACGTGGATCCGGAAACCGATCTTCAGGCATGGGGCGCAACTGCGGACTTGGCGGCGAGGCATCGACTGACCATCTACGACGCCGCCTACCTGGAGCTTGCAGTGCGACGGAAAATTCCGCTCGCCACATTGGATCGCGCACTGCGCGCCGCCGCCGCGAACGAACGGGTCGAACTGCTCGGGACATGAGACAAGTGGCGGGTGCAGGTGCAGAGGTGCGAATTCCACAGCCACGGCCCGTGACATCGAACCTTGTTCACAGCAACCCGACTCGTGCATCATGATCCCAAATCGCTGCACGCGCTCTTTGACAACCGAAAGTAAAGCACCATCCGCGTTAAGTGGAATCGATCCAGGATTTTGCGGAATTATCCACTTGACATACCCATACTATTTTGGTAGGGTTTGAGTATGGAAGCCACAGCCACAAGCATGAAATCTTCACCGATGAAACCAAAGCCATTGAGTTCTGGGAAAGGAAACGCTGGCCCGATGGCGCGGTCTGTCCGCATTGCGGTCTAGTTGGCGAAGCGTACAAGCTACAAGGCAAGAGCACGCGCCTCGGCCTGTGGAAGTGCAAGGGATGCCGAAACCGTTCACTGCGAAAATGCGCTCGATCTTTGAGGACTCGCACATCCCGATGCACGAGTGGATGTATGCAGTTCATCTTCTCTGCTCTATCGCAAAAAAGGAATGAGTGCGTACCAGTTTCATCGCATGACGGCCACGTTCTATGGAGAGAA
The DNA here is from genome assembly GCA_963784025.1 of Bryobacterales bacterium. Classification (GTDB taxonomy): domain Bacteria; phylum Acidobacteriota; class Terriglobia; order Bryobacterales; family Bryobacteraceae; genus Palsa-89. The sequence goes on along the minus strand of CAWAPW010000023.1, from coordinate 69,352 downwards.
AGTTTCGTATCGGACCGCTTGGTTCATGTTCCATCGAATTCGTTTCGCGATGACTCAGCATCCACTAGTTGAAAAACTAGCGGCACTATTGAATGTGACGAGACCTATGTTGGTGGCAAGCTCCGCATTGGAACGTACAAGCCACGAGACAATTACGCACCGCAAACTCTTCGTCCGCGCGATAACAAAGCCGCCGTGTTCTCGGTTCTTCAACGAGATGGTGATGTCCGTTCACGGCATATCGAGCGAGTGACGGCGGAGAATCTAAAGCCCATGATTGAGGAAATGATCGCTGAAGACGCGCATGTAATGACAGAAGTTCGACCGTGCTTTCTGGTGCTTTCGGGGCGCAAGCACGATCAAGTGAACCACCATCGTGAAGAGTACGTCCGCTACGAAGATGGGAAGTGCATCACTACGAATTCGGTTGAAGGTTTTTTCAGTTTGCTGAAAAGGGGCATTTACGGCACGTATCATCACGTCGGAAAACCTTATCTACAGCAGTACTTGAACGAATTTGACTTTCGGTACAACCACCGGAAAGTTACTGACATGGAACGCACGGATGTGGCTCTTAAGGCAACTGAGGGAAAAAGGCTCACACTTCGGCGTCCAATTGGGATACAATAATTGAGGTTTGGTACGGCAGGCGGGAATTGCACCCGCACGGGTGGTTTGTCCTTGTCTAGAGGCACCCACCAGATTCCAAATCTGGCGCGTCTGCTTATTTCGCCACTGCCGCACATCAATTGATGGTCAGTGTTTGTAGTCCCTCCAAGGCTCGCAAACACTGGCCATTTCAATTTAGGGAACTAGATTCTTTGCCTTCCTCCGGCTTCGTAATAATCTGCAAGAAATACTTGCCGCGTCTTTCCGTTACCTGTTTGCGGTCTTTCAGTCGCTTTAACACTGAATACACATAGGCACGTCCTACGTTGTCCTTAACCTCTCTCCATATCTCCGCCGGGGTGATACCGTTCGGATGCTGACGCAACACAGAACGGATCAAGAGTGCCTTGTTTACTTCTGTGCCGTTCGTCGGGGGCACCTCAACAATGGTTGCTGATGTAGGCGCAGGGGGCTGCCACACTTTCCACTTGACTTTAGTGACCTAACGATTATGATGTGAGTACGACTCCCCGGCTTCAGTCAATGCCGGTTCGGGCAATCTATAGGATTGCCCATTAATTTTTATGGCGTCCAGCGCCGCGTCCCCTCCGTCAGCACCTCCACCGAAACCGCGAGTAATTGTTTATATCGATGGCCTCAACCTGTATTACGGAGCCGTAAAGAACACTCCCTCCTTAAAGTGGCTGAATATCGAACGGTACTGTACGCTTCTGCGTCCACATGATGATATTCAAGCGATCCGGTATTTCACGGCTTTGGTAGTCGGATCAACAAGACCCAACCAAGAAGCCTACTTGAAGGCGTTAGCCACTACCCCACTGGTCAAAGTCTTATTGGGGAAGTTCAAAGATAAAGTCGTGACGTGCGGAGTATTTGGGTGTGCCCATCTAGCATCCAAGAAATTCAAGGTGCCGGAAGAGAAACGAACAGATGTGAATATTGCTATCGCAATGTTGGATGATGCCTACCAAGATCGGTGTGACCATCTCATACTTTTTAGTGGTGACTCCGATTTGGTTCCCTCAGTTAACACTGTTCGCACTCGATTCCCAGCAAAGAAGATCACGGTTTACGTACCATCAGATAATCCAACCAGGGGAGCCGCTGTTGAACTCAGGTTATCCGCCACGCAACATCGCAATCTTCCTTTGACGTTGCTAGGGAAAGCACAATTCCCTGATGCTGTGCCGGACGGACTCGGAGGCACAATCAACAGACCTGCGGCGTGGAAGTGAGTGCTACACTGTCACCATGAGCCCCAACAAACACAATCCGAATCCAGCAGGCAGAGACGGCGTACCAGTTTCTCTACGCCCCTTGAGTTTCGACGAAGCCGTCGCCGGATTGGCACAAGTGAAGCCGCCGGAAAAGAAAAAGCCCCAAGCCGCGCCTAAGAAGGCTAACGGCTAAGGGCTCGTTGGGCTCACGCCTTCGATCCTGTCTAAATCAATCTGGGTACGTCAAGTGGATAATTCCGGGATTTTGCGGGTAAGTTCTTTGGGCTGAAGATTTTAGCCAGATGTTTTCCGGTTCCGGCACTAAACTAGTTGACGCACATGGACAATGAAACATTCGGGCTTGGTCATTCCAGAACCTTTATCAACGGCCACCCGTTCGATTCCCATGTCCAACGCAACAAGAATTTCTTTTGAACCTTGCCACCGATGGTTAGTTTTAGCTCAGCGTCGAAGGAGCCGATGTCTTTGTCTTTAGTGAGGGTTTCAGTGCAATCAATCGCCCTTCCACCCTGATGTCGAAACATTGGAACTACCCATTCATCGCTGCTCTTCTGCATGACAAGTACGACAGTCTTCGGGAATCCTGTTCGCAATTCGGTTTCCGCGAAGTATTCGCTTAGCCACACAAGGGGGCTAAGCGTATACGACGTTTCCGTTTTCACGGTTAGGGATGCGAGCACTTTTTCGACATCAGAAATTTGATATTCATCGTGGGGCTCATTGTGCACTTCGATAAGGAAAGCGGGCCTTGTGTACATATAAGCGTCTTCAACAATGCGAATGGTGTCTCTTGAATCTAGTACGTTGCGCACAAACACTTGGGACACAGAAAGGTTGTATTGTGGCTCTGGCTTCGGGGCTGGAGTGGGAACCGGAGTTGGAGTGGAAGCAGCAGCCGCAGCCAGGGTTCCATAAAAGTGCTGAGTAACACTCCCGCCTGTCGCATTGCCGCCACTTCCTCCGCTAGCAGTTGCATCGCCGCTATGCTTCATTAGGGCTTGACCCGAATCAATTTCGCGCGGGTTTCGACGTGATAGCCACACCCACATCGCGATCAAAAAGACGGCGAGGCCGTATAGGCACCATGCAGCCCAGAGGTGCCCATCGAAAACGTGATTCACTTGAGCAATGGCTGTAGCTATACCGATAAGCGCCGCCGCGATGAAAAGGATTAAATTGCCCCGATTCACATGGTTCATGCGCCCCCTTCCGCCGGACGCACTCGCATGGTAAATTGGAGTTGTCCGCATCACTTGTTTTCTGGGAAGATTCGATTCGCACTCGAATCTTCCCGCTAGGTTCTTATGAAGCCCGAATACATCGAAGGCCAGCAAGCACTCGACAACTTTAAAGCACTTGCGACCGCTGCGCTTCAAACGAATCCGAAAAAGAAACCCAAGCCTACATCCCGCAAAACTTCAAAGGATTCCGACAGAGACTAGAACGGCTCCGGCGTCCCCGCCCCTGTCGTTTCGTGATGTGGCGAGTCACTCTTACCCGTCAAATCAGCATAAGTGAGCCGATGCCCAAGCACCTGAGACATGAGCGCATTGAACCGCTCTGAATCGCTGATCTTTCGTGCGCCGTCCTTGCGATTGTTGAAACGAAAAACTTGCTCATCTACATAGCGCGATAAGTGGAACGGCTCGACTGCAACATAGGTGCCCTTAAGTGTTCGCTTGAGAAGCGACCAGAAATTTTCGATTCCCTGCGTATGAACGTTGCCGCGTACATATTCTTCGGTGTGGTTTACGAAGTCATGCACGAAGCGCCGCTGGATTCCGCTGGAATAGGCGACAGCATCATCGGTGTAGACCGTTGAACCATGTTTCACGTTGGCGAAGATCAGATTTTGCAGAGTGTCGCGCCGCACATCCGGCACAACGGTAGCGCGAACTTGGCGCAGATCGCGGTCCAGCAATCCATGCACAATAGTCTTGTTGAAGTTTGCGCCGAAGCGGTCATGCGAGTGTTCCGCAACTTTACGGCGGTGCATATTCTTCACGCTGCCGCCGATCCATGTCTCGTCCGCTTCTACGACGCTGCTCGGAGTTCCGCCGCCGATCTTCGCCTTTGCTCCAAACTTCCGACCCTTCATCACTTCTCGAATCCGTTGAAGCATAAACCATGCAGTCGTTTGCGTAACGCCCACGGCGCGGCCAAGTTCATGCGAGCTGATGCCATTTTTCGCATTCGCCAGAAGCCAGAACGCTGTCATCCACTTATCAAGCGTCACCGGCGAATCTTCCATGATCGTTTTTACTTTGATGGTGAACTGCTTCTTGCAGGCGTAGCAGAACCACAGCTTGCGCGTCTTGATGAACGAGTTTTTTGCGGCAGAGCAACGCGGACACACAACGTTGCCATCCGGCCAGCGGAGCTTTTTGGCATACTCGAAGCAACGGTCAGCATCAGAGAAGTAGACGATGGCTTCTTGTAGTGTTTTCGGTTCCGGCATGGTTTTTGCTTCCATGCCAAAACGATATCAGAAGTTCACATGTGTGTCAAATAGTTTATTACCTCCGGTCCGCCGCCGCCAAGTTACTTCTTATGTTAGATTTAGCGGTTTGATCTGGAATTTTTTTTGATCTGGATTCCAGCCGCAATCACAGGGTCAGTAGTCCTGCTGTTCGAAAAAATGTCTGAAAAAATTTCAACCAGTGCGCGGGTGAATGAAGGCATCACCGTGAAGGGATGCCGGCAAGATCAAAAGCCTGGGTTCACCCGCCTAACTGCGCGCCGCAGAAAGAGTGATGGGAGCGCAGCTACTTGGAGGTTGAGTGAGTTCCCGCTCCCCGCAAAAACGCTTCGAAATGGGAAACTCGGCGATGTTCCCCACCGTTACTGCGTGACAGTAACCGTCACCGAATTCGAAGTGATAATGTTGCTTCCGCTCGTGTACTGCGCGTAAACCGTCGTCGTGCCCGTCGAGGTCGAAGACTCTACGCACATCGGATCCTCACCGTTTTCGACCGATATCAGGGAAGTGTTCGCCGTCTGCCATGTCACGCTGGCAGAAACATCCACACTTTGCCCGCCTGCGCTCGCCATAGCCGTGAAGCAAGTCGTTGCGGTCGAACTCTCCTGAAGCGTCGCTGAGCTTGGCGTAACAAGGACGCTGGTAACGTTCCCCAGTGTCACCGTCGCTGTAGCCGTGGCGCTGGCCGTGCCGGAGGACGCTGTGATGGTGCTTGTTCCCGCCGAGATGCCTTTCAGGAGGCCGCCGGCGGTGATGGTCGCAACGCTGGGAGTCGCGCTGGACCAGCAAACGGTCGTACCCGTGCAACTGGTGCCCGCGGTCAAAGTGAGCGCATTTCCGTTACTATCTGTCCCTGCCGCGTTCAATTGCTGGGTATCGCCAATGCTCACGGTCGGCGCGGAAGGATCGATTGCGATGCTGGAGACCGTTGGGTTGACGAAAAATCCCGAGCAGCTCACGCCCAGCGCCAAAGTTGCCAATCCCGCGAAGGCCCCAGCCAGATGGAGCTTCTGTTTCCCCGATAACATGGTTTTAGCCACTCCTAGACGCTGCCTTTCGGCCGGATATTAACCCTTAGGATACGATTTTCGGCCAACCCGTGATGTAAAAAATTGTAGCAGAGAAGTGCAGCGTCAGCCTTTTACGAGTACTTTCGTGCAGGCACGGAACCACTTCGGCTAATGCCGCGGCTCGCATGAGCGCTTGGGATAAGAACGCCGGGAGGCTGGAAGCTTGCAACGAAAATGGCCAGCGCCGCGATTGGGCGCTGGCCGGTGAGATTGGTTCTCCGCACGGATTATCCCTTGTGCGGTTCCTTCGGTGGCTCATCGCGCTTGGGCGGCGCAGCTTCTCTCTCTGGTTTCGCCGCTGGATGCGCAGCCGGTTTAGGGGCAGCCTCGTGTCGCGCTGCCGGAGCCGGGTGTGCCGCAGGTTTAGGCGCCGCCTCGTGTCGCGCTTCCGGGGCCGGATGAGCTGCAGGTTTGGGCGCAGCCTCGTGTCGCGCCGCCGGAGCCGGGTGTGCCGCAGGTTTGGGCGCAGCTTCATGTCGCGCCGCCGGAGCCGGGTGTGCCGCAGGTTTAGGCGCAGCCTCGTGTCGCGCTTCCGGAGCCGGATGAGCTGCAGGTTTGGCCGCAGCTTCGTGTCGCGCCGCCGGTTTCTCCGCTGGACGATTGGCTTCTTCTGGACGACTCGCCGGATGGTTCGCAGCACGAGTCTCCGCCGGATGACTGGCCGCCGCATGGCGGGCTGGGGCATGGCCCGGCGCGGCATGGGCAGCCGCCGGGCGGCCCTCAGCCGCACGCTTGGCCGGCGCGGCACCCTTTGCAGGAGGAGCTGAAGCGCGCGCTTCTTTCGGCGACATCTTGGGCGCGTGATACGTTCCTCCCGCAGCTCTGGCCGCGACCACTCCCTTTCCGCTAAATTCGCCCGGCTTCGCAGTAGCTGCAATGGCCGGACGGCCGTGATTCGTCGAAGCAAACAGAGCGCGGTTCTTGCTGGCTGCATCCCGCTGCTGCACCTGGGCCGCAACCGCGGGGGTGTGCTCTGCGTGCATATAAGTTACCTGCTGCGGCGTGGGACGCGCCTGCACTCCGCCTGGCCCATTGAAGGCCACGTGGGTATTGTTGTTGACGATGACCGTCTTGTTTACATAGACGTTGCGGATAACGGTAGTGTTGACGTGCATCACGGCGGTGTTATAAAAAAATTGTCCGCCACGCCACTGGCCACCGTAAAATCCGTTGCCGCCATAGCCAAACCCATAATTGATGCCGCCGTAGAAGCCGACCTGCGGTTCCCAGTAGCCATCATTCCACGCGTAGACGCCGTTGTTCCATCCCCAATAACCGGGCGTCCACAATAGTCCGGGTTGCGGCGCCTCCACCCAGGTGCCGGGGACCAGTAGTAGCCATCGTCGTCGCTCCAGGCCCAGTAGCCCGGAGACCACAGATAGCCAGGTGCGGGACAAATGGGTTGGGCATAAACCGGCAGCGGGGATAAGCATACGCACGAAAATACCGATCTGCGCGGCGGAAGTAGAGGAGAAGACAACTGGAATTGTCAGAAGCAGAAATCCAAACAGGAGAACGTGTAGCGCACGGCAACGTTTCATTTTTGTTCCTCGTGCCCGGTAGCTCGCCTTTCAATTGCCGAGCCGGGTGAATTTGGGCAAACACTGCACCGAAAAGCCCCAATAACACTTCTTTACAATTTACCCAAGGGTTGGACTCCTTTAGCGGCAAAGAAGTTGTTTGGAGGAATTAAGGATAGGCCTGGAGGTTAGAAGGAATTCAGCCCGGGAGTGCACGGTTTGCGGATGGCTGCCCCTGATCGCACAAAAAACAGGGCAAAAAAGCCAGGATTGGAAGCCAATCCTGGCCGTCGCTAAATGCAGCTCACGAAATCGCGTGCCGTCGCAGTCTTATGGTTTGGGTGTTTCCTTTGGCGGCTGCTTCGGCGCGGGAGCAGGCTTTGGCCTGGCAGCCGGAGCAGGTCTAGCCGGGGCAGGCCTCGCGGCCGCCGGATGCGGCGCGGGCTGCGGGTGTGCCGGTTGCGGGTGCGCTGGCTGCGGTGCTCGCGCAGGCGGGCTCGCAGGACGAGACGGAGGCGCCGCTGGCCGAGTACCGGAAGCTGGGTGGTTCGCCGCTGGAGGCGTTGCCCGCGCCTCTTTGGGCGAAATGGCGGGCGCGTGATACGGTGCGCCGGCCGCCTTGGCTGCAACCACCCCGCGACCACTGAACTCGCCGGGACGCGCAGTCGCCGCGACCGCAGGTGCGCCGTGGTTGTTGGATGCGAACAGCGCACGATTCTGGCTGGCCGCATGTTCCTGCTGCACCTGCGCCGCCACCGGCTGCTGGTGCGGCTCGCGGGCGTATGTTTCTTCTTGCGCCGTGGGACGGGCCACGACCCCGCCCTCGCCGCCGTTGAATGCGACGTGGGAGTCGTTATTCACGATCACGGTTCGATTCACGTAGACATTGGTCACGTGAACCGTATCCACGTGCATGACGGCGGTGTTGTAGAAGAAAGCTCCGCCGCGCCATTCGCCGCCGTAAAATCCACTGCCTCCATAACCGAAGCCGTAATTAACGCCTCCGTAGAAGCCGATGTGCGGACCCCAATAGCCGGCGTTCCAGGCATAGACGCCGTTGTTCCAGCCCCAGTAACCGGGTGTCCACAACAAACCGACGGGCGCGACCACCCAGGTGCCTGGCACCCAGTAATAGCCAGCATCGTCATCCCATGCCCAATAGCCGGGAGTCCACAAGTAACCGGGCCCCGGGCACAATGGTTGCTCGTAAACCGGAAGCGCAGGCGGGCCGATGCGTACGGAAATGCCGATCACGATCTGCGCCGAAGATGGAGAAGAGAGAGCCGCTGGAATGACCGGCAGCAACATCCCGAAAACCACGCAGCGAATTACAGGGTGAAGTTTCATTGTCTTTCCCTCAAGCCGGTATTCTCGCCTGAATCAGGCTTCGACAGAACCGGACCTCAGCATTAAAACACTTTCGGGTTCAAGATGTTGCGTTGCGGGTGTAAAGCCGCCGCTGACAACTGGGAACTGAAGGGTAGGAACTAATTCGTTCGTCGCGAGCGCGCGATGCGTTCGTCGATCAGCTTGCGGCCGGCAAACCCTTCTTCGGTACCATGCCAATGCGTGATCGAGGGCTCACCCATCTTCCAGCAGAGCAGAACGACGCGGCCATCCACCTGGCAGGGAAAATCGAGCAGGCCGATGTCGAGATCTTTGACTTGCACTCCGATGGAATCGATTTCGGATAGCGCATCCTTCGCGCGTTGCTCGGCTTTCCCGCGTTGCGCCTTGCGGCGGGCAGTTGCGATGACATCGACATGCGTGCCGCCGTTGAGGAAAATGCGTTGACTCAGCGCCTGCATTTCGCCATCGACTTCTTCCATCAATTTCTTGCCATCGATTGCCGCGCGCAGCAGCGACTCCAGCACAGGAAGCAGGGTTTGGGCCTCGTCGAGAGTGAACGTTCGGTCTGACATAATTAGATATTCTATTTTACCGCATCTGGATGAGATCGGGCGCGGAATCAGTGCGACCTGCCGTTTGAGGGATCAGGCGAAGTTGCCGTATCCAGGTCAATGTGCAGTTGCCGGGCGGGAGAAATGCCCGGAGCGTAGCATTCGCCGTCGTGGCTGTAATTCGAACATTGCCCGGCAACATCTTTGCGCTGCGGGGATTGCGCAAACTGCCACACTTCAGCAAACGAAACGCCGCTCTGCGCGGGGCTTGGCGGATGCGCGGACGGATCCACCGGAAACGAGCAGCCGGGCGATGGCGGGCAGGCATCATTAATGGCCCAATAAACGATTGGCCGATTTCCCGCGCTTTGGCGAATGTCTTCCGCGGTGACGATATTGGAGTCGTCCGGGTTGGGAATGCCGGAACAGTAAATGCCGACGCGAAAGCCGGCCGCTGCGACGGCGTCGGCCCAGGCGTAGATGTAGGCTTTCTGCTCGGGCAACATGCGTCCCCCTTGCTCCTGATCTAGAAAGATGACTGTCTGCGCGGGAAACCCTTCGCGACGCGCGGCGGCAGCGGCGGATTGCGCGTCGGACTTGCCGAGTCTGGTTGCGCGGGCGACCGATTTGAGGTCGGCAGATTTGAGCTCAGCATACAGGCGTCCGTTGAAGAGCACGAGGAAACCCAATCCAGCGGATTCGATGGCGGCGCGATGGCCGGTTCACGTATTCTTTCGCTCGCCGGGAGGATTGTTGAGCCAATAGCCGGTATAGGAAAAAGTTTGGTGCAGAGCCTTCAGGTTGGCATGTCCCGGATAGTCGTTGCGATCGAAGCCGAGGTAGGCGCGCATCTGTGCTTGAGCTGATATGCAGAAAAAGTTAAGCATTATGAAACATGCGAGCCGCATCTGTTGATCTTAAATCCGTGCTGGATACCTCGCGGCGTCAGGTACAGAAATAAGCACGACGCTGCGGCCACCTTAGCCTTTGCGCGCCAGCACAATTCGCAGCGGTGGAAAGGTCGACAGATTGGCCATTTTGCGCTCCACTCGGAGACCGGCCTGGCGCATGGTTCGCTCATACTCGCTGGTATGCTTGAAGTCCGAAATAATCGCCACTCCTCCCGGCTTCAGGACGCGGACGATCTCGCGGCAGGCTTCGAGACGCGTAGGCTTGTCGTAAATATTGTGCAGGCAGAGATTCGAGAGAATCACGTCGAAGCTTTCGCTCGGAAAGCTCATCTTCTGCGCGCCTTCGCTCACCAGCGAACATTTTTCCGCGACGCCCTCGGCAATCAAATTTTCTTCAGTTCGAACCAGCGAGTTGCCACTCAGGTCTTTTTTATTCCAAATGTCAATTCCAGTACCGTGACCGGTCGTAAGCCGCCGAGCCGCGCCGACCAGCAACAAACCACGTCCCGTGCCGACATCCAGCACTTGTTCATCGCCGCGCCAATCGTGGAGATTCAACATGCGATCGCGATGCCGGAATTTACCGAATTTCGCGTACACCAGCATCAAGACGGCACCCACGCCGCATCCGATCCCGACACCCCAGACCGACGAATGAAGATTAAGTTGGATCGGGCCCAGATGTACCCAGTACGGAGCGAACAGGGCCACTCCAATGCCACAAGCGCTGGCCAAACACAAATTGCGGATGACCCCTGGAGCGTCGATTCCGTAATCAGGTTGTGTCGACATATCGATAAACAGTAGAGCCGAGTTAGAAATCTTATCAGCAGAAGCGCGGGGGGAGCGAAGCGCCGAAATCTCGAGCAACGAACCTGCTTTAGCCGCCGATGTGAACCATGGTGCGGGAAGCAGGCACGAAATCCGGCTCGCCGATATGATGGCGTTCTTCTTTTTTTTGAATCACTCCCCGAATAAATTCGCCTAGCTCTTCGTCTGAGGCGCCGCGGCGCATTTCGGCATGCAGATCGTGGTCCCACACAGAAAACAGGCAAGTGCGGATCTTGCCGTCGCTGGTGATGCGGATGCGGCTGCAATGCCCGCAGAAGGGATGTGAAACCGGGGCGATGATGCCGATCTCGCCAACGCCATCATCGAAGCGGTAACGGCGCGCGGTCTCCGAACGCGCGTGGGGAATTTCAACTAACGGACGATACTCGGCCATGCGAGCCAGAATTTCATCGAGCGTCACGACCGTCGAGGGCGACCAAGAGCGGTCTTCTTCGAGCGGCATGAATTCGATGAAGCGCACGGTGACGCCTTCTTCACGCGCGAACATGCCGAAGGGAATAATCTGATCTTCGTTGAAGCCGCGCATGAGTACGCAATTTACTTTCAGCGGCCACAGGCCGGCGCGGCGAGCGGCCCGAATCCCGGCCAGCACATGATCAAAGCCACCGGCAACGCGGGTGATGCGGGCGAAGCGATCAGGATCTACCGCGTCCATGGAGACGGTAACGCGAGTCAGTCCCGCAGCTTTTAACGACTGCGCCAGATTGGCAAGGAGATGGCCGTTGGTGGTGAGAGCAATGTCGAGCGGCTCGGATCCGTTGCCATTCAGCGGGCGCAGTTGCGAAAGCTCCCGCACGAACTCGACCACCCCTTTTCGCAGGAGCGGCTCGCCGCCGGTGAGGCGTATTTTGGTTATTCCCATCGCAACCAAAACACGAGCCATGCGCAGATAATCGTCGAAAGGCAGGTCGCCGTACAGCGCGCCTTCATTTCCGGTGCGGCAGTAAACACATTTGTAGTTGCAGCGGTCGGTGATGGAGATCCGCAGGTCGGTGATGCGACGTCCGAAATTGTCGTGGAGAGCAGCCATCTCAATGTTGCTGAATCTTCGTGGGCGACGCTAGGACCGCTTCATTATAGAGTCTGCGCAAGGTGAAAAGGTTTCAATGGCTGGATCATTGCTCGCGCCGCTGGTTATCATTTAGTGATTAGGAAAGCCCAGAGATCCGGGCACAGAGAATCAAAGAGAATAATCGTTGAAGACAATTGCGTTTCTACTTCTTATTTTGGCGATGACCGCTGTTTCGGGCTTTGCCCGCGCACAGAACTTCCCTGCCGAAACATCCAGTGCCGCACAGACCCAAGCCAACCATCAATCGCCAACGCTCAGAGTTACGCAGTACACTCTACCAGCCCAGAAATTGGCGAAGGCTGAAGCGCTCTATCGCACGACAACCGTGCTGTATCTGTTCGGCATGATCTTCGGCATTGTGGTGCTTTGGGTACTGCTCAGACTGCGCGTCGCTCCCCTATTCCGCGATTTTGCCGAGCGGGTCACAAAAAATAGATTTGTGCAGACGCTGATCTTTGTGCCGCTGCTGATGATTTTGATCGCACTCACTTCCCTGCCCCTGGAAATGTACGAGCACCATATTTCGCTGGCTTACGGACTTTCGGTGCAGGGTTGGGGATCTTGGGCAGGCGACTGGCTGAAGGGCGAAGCCGTATTTCTAGTGATCGCAATTCTCGCGGTTTTTGCGCTGTTTTGGGCGATCGGTCGGAGTCCACGGCGATGGTGGTTTTATTTTTGGCTTTTGACGCTGCCGTGCACCGTTCTGCTGGTTTTTGTCGCTCCGGTGATTCTCGATCCGATGTTCAATACATTTGTTCCACTCGAGAAAACCCGGCCGCAATTGGCGCGGGCGCTTGGAGAGGTTGCGCACCGGGGTGGGCTCAATATTCCTCCCGACCGTATGTTCGAGATGAAGGCCAGCGACAAAGTTACGACTTACAACGCCTATGTCACCGGAATTGGCGCCACCAAGCGGGTTGTGGTTTGGGACAACACGGCGCGCGATATGACCACTCCGGAGGTTCTTTTCGTTTTCGGGCATGAGATGGGGCACTACGTTTTGAATCACATCTACAAAGGACTCGCGTTTTTTGCCGCGATGTCGTTTGCCGGATTTTGGCTGGGGCGGAAAATCGTGATCACGATGCTGTCTCGCTGGGGAGAAAAGTGGCGGATTCACAGCATCAATGATCTGGCCGCCCTGCCGGTGTTTTTGCTGACTGTGGCGCTGCTGACGGTGGTCTCCGAACCGATTGACAGCGCATTCAGCCGCCACCTGGAACATCAGGCGGATATCTACGGATTGGAAGTGACCCATGGCCTGTTTCCCGATAACCGGCAAGTCGCTGCGGATTCATTTCAGAAACTGGGCGAGAAGAGTTATGACTATCCGACGCCGAACCGCTTTCTGGTTTTCTGGTCGTACGACCATCCGACGATTCAACAACGAATCCGCTTCGCGCTGCATTACGATCCCTGGGACACGCGCACAGGCCCGAAGTACGTGAAGTGAACTCGCAGGGTGCGCGTCGCAACCGACCGAATACCTCCAACAGATATTCCAGCCTGAAAAACGTGGAATGTGAAGCGTTCGTGTGCCGTTCCCACGCAGCCGCTGGTTACTCTATAGTTAACAGTAAAACCCTGTATACCGTAACCGTTGCAAAGTTGCAAAGATCGCCGTCTCGTCTTATTTCGCAAGCAGCGCCGCAATTCACACCAAGGAAAGTAGTGGAAACATACCGCTATCGGATCTTGTGCGTCGACGACGATCCGGGAACGCTCAAGTCGCGCAAGCTATTGCTGGAGGACGCTGGATATTTTGTGTTGACGGCATCTTCGGGACAGGAAGTGCTGGATATTTTGTCTGAGATCGGTGAGGTCGACCTCGTATTGCTGGATTTTTCCATGGGGGGGATGAACGGTGACATATTGGCGAAAAGGCTGCGCGACGAATATCCGGACCTGCCCCTGGTCGCCGTTTCAGCGCGGGAGGAGTTGCCGGAGCCGTTTTTGAGGTCAGTGAACGGGCATGTGCGCAAGGGGCAAAACCCGGAAATCCTTCTCTCGACGATCTCCGACGTCCTGGCGAAGTCGGCAAGGAAACACAGGCCACCGCAAAGCTCCGCAGGCACAGTCATGTGCGTCGACGACGAGCAATTGCAGTTGCAGCTTCGTACGCTGCTATTTGAATCGGCAGGTTTCAAAGTTCTGCAGGCGAGGTCAGCCAGCACAGCGCTGGAGTTGTTTCGCTCTCAGCGTATCGATGCCGTGGTGATGGATTACTGGCTCTCAGGGACGAACGGAACTGCCGTTGCCGAAGAAATGAAGAAGCTTCATCCTGAGATTCCGATCGTCATGCTGTCCGGATATTCGTCTTTGCCCGGCGAAGGCGCGGTGGTAGATGCATGGCTACGCAAGGCCCAGGTCGAGCCCGAGGAGATCGTGAATGTGGTCAAGAAGTTGATCGGTTTTCAAGCTGACAAACGGCAAAGTTCCAACCCTGACTGAAAATGCGACCCGCCAGAATGTTGTTCGCGACGAGCCGGACAGTTTTCTACGTCTTGACTTTCTCCATTCTGCTTTTCCCGATGAGCGCAGAGCCCACCAGCAGCCCTGAGGTCCAGAATCCGGTGAAGCATCTCAGCCTCGCCGAATTGGGCAACATCGAAGTGACGACCGTCTCCAAAGAGCCTGAAAGGGCGATGAAAACCAGCGCGGCCATCTATGTGATCACGCAGGAGGATATTCAGCGTTCGGGAGCGACCACAATCCCTGACGCATTACGTCTGGCGCCGGGAGTGGAGGTCGCACAGATTGATGGCCACAGTTGGTCAGTCGGGATACGCGGCTTCGGAAGCAACCTGACGCGCAATGTCCTCGTGCTCATTGACGGCCGGACTGTCTATACGACACTTTTCGCGGGGACCTTTTGGGAGGTACAGAATGTAGTTTTGGAAGACGTTGACCGCATCGAAGTTATTCGAGGACCCGGCGGCACGATTTGGGGCCCGAACGCGGTGAACGGCGTCATCAACATCATTACGAAGAGCACGAAGGACACGCACGGCGAAATGGTAAACGCGGGAGGCGGAAATTTAGAGCAGGGCTTCTTGAACGCTCGGTATGGCGGTAGCAGTGCAAGCGGCCTCGACTACCGCATCTACGAATTGGGATTTGACCGCGGCCCCGAGTACCATCCCGATGGCATTAAGTTTGACCGATGGCGGGCGATACAAGCTGGATTTCGCACGGACTGGGCAAAGGACGCACGCGACCACTTCACATTCCAGGGTGACATTTACGACGAAAGCGCGGGCACAGGCGTAAACGTCTCCAACTACACGATGCCCTATACTCAAAACCTCTACGGCACGGAACGACTTTCTGGCGGAAACATTCTGGGACGCTGGCAAAAGGTGTACGCGGAAGGAAACGACTTCCAGCTTCAGGCTTACTACGACCGCACTAATCACTTAGATCCCCAAATTACGGACCTTCGCAATACCTATGACGTCGATTTTCTGGATCGTTTTCGTCTGCCAGGACAACAGCAGATTTCATGGGGATTCGGCGCACGTTTCAGCCATGGATACAATCCCATCGTTGTTCCGGGTGTCACTTTTTTGCCTGAATCTCGAACGGATCGCCTGATAACGGCCTTCTTGCAAGATGAAATCGCACTGATCGACAACCGACTCAACTTCACTTTTGGCACAAAAGTTCTGGAAACAAATTTTACCGGGTGGCAATTGCAGCCCACTGGCCGTCTACTCTGGACGCCGACCAGGCCGCAGAGCTTCTGGAGCGCCTTCACCCACGCGGTTCGAACGCCCTCCGATGTGGAGGAGAATTTCACTGAGCTAGGGTACACAGGTGCAACCGTCGATGGATTGCCAGTATTTGGCCGACTCAACCCCAATCCTAACTTCCGATCAGAAGAGCTTAACGGCTATGAAGCCGGCTATCGGCTGCTGCTGCGCAAGTCGCTCTACTTCGATATCGCGGCGTTTCACAACCATTACGGCGATCTTCTCAGCGAAGACATCACCGGACCGCCATCTGTAGAGACGAATCCCGGACCGGTTATTGTTTTTCCCGCCAGTTTCGGAAACGAGCTTGTGGGGACGACGAAAGGAATCGAGTTCGCCCCTGAATGGAGACCTGTGCCTTTCTGGCGTTTGCGCGCCTCGTATTCCTACCTGCAAATGGATATAACGAAGCCCGCCAACTCGCAGGATGCCCTGGCTCCTTCAAGTATCGTAGGCTCCAGCCCTAAACATCAGCTGGCCCTGCAATCGGGAGTGGATTTTGCGAAAGTCTTCAGCTTTGACCTGACCTATCGCTATGTCGATGCTCTGCCGGCCCTCACGATTCCGTCCTATTCGACCGCAGACGCTCGATTCGACTGGCAGGTACATCGGCAATTCAAACTATCCGCGGTAGGTCGAAATTTGCTGCAGCCCCACCATTTCGAGTACGGCGGCGTAGACCCCGAACCAGCGATCGGGACCAAGAGAAGCCTGTACGGGCAGATTACGTGGACACGCTGATCACCATTCCCGGGATCGCCCCACGGCGCCGTTCGGCGATTCATCGTTACGGGATGAAAGGCCGCAAGGCCGCGGCTTTTTTCCGCGTACGCGAGTGGGCGCCATCAGTGGTCTCCCTCCTATTCCTTTCGGCTCTTGCGGCTGCTCCTTTGGCTGCGCAGCAAAAACCCACCGAAGCCCAGGTGAAGGCCGCATACCTTTATAACTTTGGCAAATTTGTGACCTGGCAGAATGACGCCGGCGCTAACGTCAACTCACTGAACATTTGTGTGCTGGGAAAAGATCCTTTTGGGGGCATTCTTGACGCGACGGTCGCCGGCGAGAGCATTGATGGCAAGCAGATTGTCATAAAAAGATTGACGAAGATTCAAGACGGGCCTGACTGCCGCATCCTGTTTGTCGGTTCCTCCGAAGAGAAGCGGCTACGCTCGATTCTCGCGGTAGCGCAGGCTTCCGCAATGCTTACGGTGAGCAGCATCCCAACTTTCCTGCAGCAGGGCGGAGTAATTGAATTCGTCACGCAAGAGGACAGAATCCGTTTTGCAGTCAACCTGAACGCAGCCCAACAGTCGCATCTGCCCTTAGTTCTCAATTGCTCAAAGTCGCGAGCCAGGTGATCGATACCGGCAAGCCGCAGAGTCAAGAATGACCTCGACACGGACAGGCTCGATTTCGACGCGGCTCACCATGATGAATATGCTGGTGAGCGGATCGGCACTGCTGCTGGCGTGCGCGGCCTTCTTTATCTACGATCAGGTCACCTTCCGCCAGAGCCTGATCCATACGCTTTCGGCGCAGGCTCAAATCGTGGGGTCGAACAGCGTTTCTGCGCTGTTGTTCAACGACCCGCAATCGGCTTCGAACACCCTGTCGGCCCTGACGAATTCACCTCATATCGCTTCCGCCGGTATTCTGAACGCAGAACGACAGCCGTTCGCGGAATTCAGCCGCGCGCCCGAGGAAGCACCTATGACCGTTCCCCGGCTTCCTCCCAACGAGATCGAAGGCCATTGGTTCCGGCGCCAGCACGCTATTCTAGTGCGCAAGATTCTTTCCGATCACACGCTGGTCGGATATGTGTATATTCGCGCCGATCTAGGGGAGAGCGATGAAAGGCTGTGGCGATACGCGCTCATCGTGGCCGCCGTATTGCTGGTCTCGTTGTTGTTCGCGCTCCTGGTTTCATCCGCCTTTCGTCGATCGGTTGCGCGACCGATCGTGAAGTTGGCCGAAACCGCCCGCACCGTGACCCGGGAAAAGGATTACGCCGTGCGCGTTCCGCCCACCGGACAACGCGACGAACTGGCGGTATTGATCGATTCGTTCAATGAAATGCTGCGCGAGATCCAGCAGCGTGACAAGGCGCTGCAAAAGGCCCACGACCAGTTGGAGCAGCGGGTCTCGGAGCGCACACGCGATCTGGTTTCGGCAAATCAGGAATTGGAGGCGTTTTCCTATTCCGTGTCGCACGATCTGCGCGGCCCGCTCGATGCCATCATCGGCTTCAGCTACGTGTTGATGTCGGCGCACGCCAGCAGGCTGGACGCCAACGGCAAGGAGTCAATCAAGAGTATCCGGGCCGCGGCACGGCGCATGTCGGAATTGATCGATGACCTGCTCAATCTCTCTAGGGTTTCCACCAGTGCGATGCATCGGGAACAAATCGACCTGAGCGAGTTTGCGCGCTCCATTATGGAAGAGTTATGTAAGGCCGCGCCGGAGAGGCAAGTGGAGTTCGTCGCGCCGGTCAGCACCGAAGCCTATGCCGACGCGAGGCTGACGCGCATCGTGATGGACAATCTACTGCGCAATGCGTGGAAGTACACCTCACATCACGCTCATGCGCGCATTGAATTCGGCTGGGAGAATAAAGCTGGCCGAACCGTCTATTTCGTGAAAGACGACGGCAGCGGTTTCGATCCACGCTCAGCCGATCGGCTCTTTCAGCCCTTCCAGCGGCTCCATTCGTCGGCGGAATTTCCAGGGAACGGAATCGGGCTGGCGACGGTTCGCCGCATCGTGCAGAGGCACGGCGGTGAAGTTTGGGCCGAAGCGGCAGTGGAAAAAGGCGCCACCTTCTACTTCACTCTGGAACCTCGCCACGGAAGCACCCAGTAAAGAGGGGTGCGGTAAAAACGGGGCAGAAAGCGGCTTTGCGCTGTCTCGCGTTTTCCTCAATGCCGACTGCGCCGCTGTCGTTCAAGTTCCCGGCTTAATCTCCGCCGCCTCACCGCCACGATAAGTTACGACCAGCGGCTTTCCTCCATTCGGATAATGCACAACTTTGTCGTCGGAAGACGCGCCCGCATCGGGCACGCCCATTCCGACCGCAAAATCTGCCTGCAGTTCATTCATCCCCGGCTTCACTTCATGCCGCGCGATGGCCTGCCAAACGTCGACCGGCCAAAACTTGTAAAGCACATGCGGATCTTCCACATAAAACATTTCATCGGAATAGATCTTGTATTGACCGTCGCTCTCGAACCCAATCGGCACCGCGAAGTCGTGCCCGTCTTTCTCGAACACAGCCACAACCTGCTTCCGGCCGCCCGGCGCAGCAACCGCGATGACCTCTTTAAGATCGAGGCGCTCAATCGACCCAGAGTTCCGGCTTCGTGCTTGAAGTCGACGGTTTTCACCACCGGAACGTACCGATAGTAGGTATACCGATACCCTTCTTTCACCCACACGGGCTGCTGCGTCAGTTGCTGCGCGGATTTCAAATCGTAGGGGTAGAGCTTCTTCGGCGTGACGTAATAGTCGGGATTGGAATATCCGGCATTTCTGGCCTGCTTCTGCTTTTGCGCGGTGAGGTAATCCTCGTGCCGCTGGTAAAGAATGTAGCCGGCGCGCACGCCCACGACGATCAACGCCAACGCCAGCGCCAACTGGATCCGTTTCTTCGCCTGTTCGCTCACCATGAGCAAACTTTATCAGATCGGCGGATGACGGTATCAATTGACGGATTGGCGGATTGAAATCGACGGATTGGGACATGGAACTAAGCAAGCTTTGCGGCATCCAACAATAGGCTACACTGAACGAAGCCAGCGTAGGCCGAGTGCGAGTGCTTCCAAGGATTCGCAGCAAGGAAAGCTAATGCCATGCCAACTGTGACCGAAGAAGATGTTATGAACGCGCTGCGAAGCTGCTACGATCCTGAGATTCCGGTCAACATTGTCGATCTTGGCCTGATTTACCAGGTGATCTTTTCGCCAGCCGCGGGGGATGAGAACAAGCAAGACGTAAAGATTGAGATGACTCTCACCGCGCAGGGCTGTCCCGAGCACGTCAACATCAGCGCGCAGGTGAAATCACGGCTCGAGCAATTGCCAGGGATTCGTGAAGCGAGCGTGGTTGTGGTTTGGACTCCCGCGTGGACTCCCGAGCGCCTTAGTCCTGACGCCCGGAAGCAGTTGGGAATTGAATGAAGGATGCCGGTTTCTACACCCCTAACTCAGCCCAATCCAGCGAGCTATGGTCGGCGATGCGCCTGCCGGCGCGCTCGGCCATGTCCATTACTTTCATGCCGCGTTCGAAATAATCCGGCAACGACCTTCGGATCTTGTCAAATTTTTCCGGGTACTCCGCCGCCAACAGCGCCAGTCCCACTCCTGTGGCCAGCACACCGGCGGTATACCTGCTCTTTAAGAACAAAACGGTCGCAGCCCCAACCGAGCCCGCCACCACTGCTTTTTTCCACGCGTTCATATGTCTCCTGCGAAACCTCATTGCATTTTACTCCCGGTATTAAATTATCCGCTTCCTTTCCGATGCCGGTTTCGATTGCGGTGTTGTCATTTCTCTGCGGTCATCTCGGTAGATGGAATCGCAACATAGCGGCAAATGGCGTGCCGTCCTTATATACTTCTCATTCGATCCGGAGGTGTCCTATTCCAATGCGATGGAACCTGCCAGCGCTGACTGCACTCAGCCTGCTTCTAGCAATTTCCGCTTTGGCCCAAACCAAGCCGCGCGCGCGCGGTCTGGGAGTTCCCTTCGACGGCACTCCCGGCCCTAACAACGCCATCACCGACGTCAAAGGCGTTGAAGTCGGAGACACCACGCTCATCTCTGGCGAGGGCAAGCTCGTAGTCGGCAAAGGCCCGGTGCGCACCGGAGTCACCGCCATTCTTCCCCGCGGCAAAGCAAACAACGATGCCGTCTTCGCCGGATGGTTCACGCTCAACGGCAATGGCGAGATGACCGGCACCACCTGGCTCGAGGATTCGGGCTTTCTCGACGGGCCGGTGATGATCACCAACACGCACAGTGTTGGCGTGGTGCGCGACGCGGTCATCGCCTGGAAGGTCAAGCGCGGCGTCGCCAGATATGGAAGGCTACTGGTGGTCGCTGCCCGTGGTCGCCGAAACGTGGGACGGCTGGCTCAACGACATCAACGGATTCCATGTTCAGCCGGAAGACGCCTTGCACGCGCTCGATACCGCGCACTCCGGCCCAGTCGACGAAGGCAATGTCGGCGGCGGCACGGGCATGATCTGCAACGAGTTCAAAGGCGGTATCGGCACCGCGTCGCGCGTGCTCGATGCGAAAGACGGCGGCTATACCGTCGGCGTGCTGGTGCAATGCAATTACGGACGCCGCGATCAGTTGCGAATCGCCGGCGTTCCGGTTGGCAAAGAAATTCCAGAGCATCCCGCGTACGAAGAAAGCGCGAGTTCCGGGATGAACGAAGATGTGGGCTCGATCATCGTCGTCGTCGCCACCGACGCGCCGCTCATCCCGCACGCAACTGAAACGCGTGGCCCGCAACGTCTCGCTCGGCCTGGGCCGCGACGGTAGCTATTCCGGCGACGGCTCTGGCGACATCTTCCTCGCGTTCTCAACCGCAAATCCCGGCGCCAACGGAAGCAAAGGGTTGCATCAGCTCATGATGCTGCCCAACGACTCGCTCGATCCCATTTTTCTGGCGACCGTCCAAGCCACCGAAGAAGCCGTGGTGAATGCGATGGTCGCGGCCGAAACCATGACAGGGATCGACGACCACAAAGTGATCGCGCTCCCGCACGACCGCCTGCGCGAAGTCTTGAAGAAGTACAATCGGCTTCGACAATGACTTGACAGTCTGCCGATCTTGCCGACCGTTCGCCGGAATAGTCGCCTATTGACGGTAGAATCAACCGCTATAACTTCTGGCTTGACAGGAGTGTTGCCCGCCGGTACGATTATTAAACCGACCGACCGGTCGGTTGATAGGCAGCATTCTTAAGCAATCCGAGAGGAGCTTCCCAAGTGGCCACAATCTTCTACGAGCATGACGCCAACCCCAATGCCCTGAAGGGCAAAACCATCGCCATCCTCGGCTACGGCAGCCAGGGACACGCGCAGGCGCAGAACCTGCGCGACAGCGGCTATAAGGTCATCGTCGGCCTCGAGCCCACGCGCCCCAGCGCGCAGCAGGCTCGCGCCGATGGCATGGTGGTGGTGGCTCCGGATGAGGCGGCCAAGCGGGCAGATTGGATTCACGTGCTCACGCCCGATGAGACGCAGGCTGCGGTGTATGAGCAGTTCATCAAGCCGTATCTGCATCCCGGAAAAATTCTCGGCTTCTCGCACGGCTTCAGCATTCATTTCAAAACCATCGTTCCGCCCGAGGATGTGGATGTGGTGATGATCGCGCCCAAGTCGCCCGGGCCACCTGCTGCGGCGGGTTTATAGCGAGGGGCGCGGCGTGCCGTCACTGATTGCGATTCAGCAGGATTCCAGCAAGCGGGCGCACGAGTATGCGCTGGCTTATGCGCACGGCATCGGCTCAACTCGCGCGGGCGTGCTGCAGACCACCTTCAAAGAAGAAACCGAGAGCGATCTGTTCGGCGAGCAGGCGGTGCTGTGCGGCGGGTTGACTTCGCTGATCAAGAAAGGATTCGAGACGCTGGTGGAAGCCGGCTACGCGCCGGAGATCGCGTACTTCGAGTGTCTGCATGAGATGAAGCTGATTGTCGACCTGATCTATGAAGGCGGGCTGAGCCGGATGCGGTATTCGATTTCGAATACGGCCGAGTATGGCGACCTGACGCGCGGCGAAAAAGTTGTGGGCGATGCCACGCGCGCCGCGATGAAGAAGACTCTGGCCGACATTCAGGATGGAACGTTTGCGCGCGAGTGGATCAAGGAAAACAAAGACGGCGGCTACAACTTTGCCGATCTGCGGGAGAAGGAGCAGCGGCATCCGATCGAGATCGTGGGCGCGCAGTTGCGCGGCATGATGAGTTGGCTGCCGGGCGGAACGAGAGCTCGAATCGCCAGTAGGCAAAAGATCGCGTCAATGCTAGAAGCCGGCTGAGGTCCGCAAGAAGGATAAACAGCAGGTTGGTGAATGCTTAAGGGAGCCGAAATCGTTCTGCGGTGCGTGCGCGCTGAAGGCGTGGACCTGGTCTTCGGGTATCCCGGCGGCGCGATTATGCCGTTGTATGACGCGCTGGAAGGAAGCGGCATCCGGCATGTGCTGACGCGGCATGAGCAGGGCGCGGTGTTTGCCGCCGAAGGCGTAGCGCGAGCAACGGGAAAAGTTGGCGTGGCCATCGCAACCAGCGGGCCGGGCGCGACCAACCTGGTGACGGGCATCGCCGACGCGAAGATGGATTCGGTTCCTCTGGTCTGCATCACCGGGCAAGTGCGCAGCGCCGCTGATCGGCAGCGATGCCTTTCAGGAGACCGATGTTTTCGGCGTAACGCTTTCACTCACCAAGTGGAGCCGGCTGGTGCGCACAATCGACGAAATTCCAGAGGTGATCGCCGAGGGATTTCATTGGGCGCGCAGCGGACGTCCGGGACCGGTGGTCATCGATATCCCGACCGACATATTGAAAGCCAAGAAAGAATTTTCCGGGCCGGTGAAGTTCACTCCGCATGCCCGCGGCACACGCTCCGTGGGGACGCGCCCTGGCCGATCCAGCGGAGCGCATTCCGCGACATTCACCGGCATTTATGACGCTCCTGCAACGCGCAACCAAGCCAGTCGCGCTGGTCGGCGCGGGAGCAAAACTTTCAGGAGCGATTCCGGATTTGCGCCGGCTGCTCGACGATTTGAATGTTCCCACCTTCGCCACGGTGCATGGGCTGGGAGCAGTTCCGCCGCAAGCACCGTATTACCTGGGCATGGTCGGCATGCATGGGACGCGCGCTGCGAACCATGCTCTGCACGAGACCGATTTGTTGCTGGTTTTCGGAGCGCGCCTGGATGATCGCGTAACTGGCGAGCCCACGCGCTTTGCGCCGCATGCGAAGATCGTCCACTTTGAGATTGATCCCGCGCAGCTCGACCGCGTGCGCGCCTGTGAGTTGCCGGTGATCGGCGATCTCGCCGAAACGATTCCCGCATTCCACGCCGAATTACGCCGCGCTTCTTTTTCTCTGCCCGATTGGAGCGGCTGGCGCGCGGTCGCGTGCGGACCGGAGCGTGCGGAGCTTGATCCGCGTGGCCTCGCGCAGCCCACGATGCGTTTTCTCGATGAACTTTTCAGCCGCTTGCCGCAGGAAAGCGTTGTGGTAACAGACGTGGGCCAGCACCAGATGTGGGCGGCGCAGCGGTACCGATCGTCCTCGCCGCGCGGCTTTATTACCTCCGGCGGGCTGGGAGCGATGGGCTTCGCCTTGCCGGCCGCAGTCGGCGTGCAGCTGGCGAAGCCGGAGACTTGCGTGCTTTGCGTTTCGGGCGACGGCGGATTTCAGATGAACATTCAGGAGCTCGCGACGGTTCGCCGGCTCGGCTTGCCCATAAAAATGGTGATCGTCGATAACAAATATCTGGGCATGGTGCGGCAGTGGCAACAGCTTTTTTATGCGCGCAATTATGCGGAAACCGATTTGAGCGACAATCCGGATTTCGTCGAGATCGCGAAGGCTTACAAAATTCATGCCTGGCGGCTGAATGAGGCTGCCATGGCGGAGTATCCGGTGTCGGCAGAGACGGGAGATCTCCTCGAGAACTTTCTGCGCTCGCCGGAGCCGGAGTTGCTGGTATTTGATTGCGCTCCCGAGGCGAATGTTTACCCGATGGTTCCGGCGGGAGCGGCGTTGTCGGAAATGGTGTTACGAGGACGAATCAATATAGTTGTGCAGGAGCGGCGGCCAGGATGGCCGCCGGACAGCCGGCGAGACGCCGGCGCTACAAGGGGGCAAGAATCATGCAGCTTTTTCACATCCGCTATCGCAACGCGCAAGGCGCACTGATGCGCATCCTCAACGCGGTTTCGCGCCGGGGGCTCGATCTTCCATCCGTGCATGCCGAGGTTGCCGGGCAGGAGCACGCGGTCACGATGCTGCTCGAGGTTACGCACAAACAGATCGGCCAGCTTTGCCGTGAGTGGTATGGAATCGTGGATGTGATCGATGTCTGCTCCAGCGCAGCTGCGCAGGGCCGTGCAGAAGCAGCGTGGGCACCGCTTCCGCCGGCTTCGGCGAGCATCGCTGAGCAATCGGCGCGCGCCGCCGCTGGCCTAAGAGTGTCAGGAGCATGACGTTCCCTGGGTAGGCGTCATGCGATGGGGGAATCGGCCGTTGGAGTGCAGCCTGCGGGCATCACCCCGGCGTCAGGTTCCCCGTTTTTATCGTCCGTGTTCACCTCATTGCAATTTGCCAAGATCGACCCATCTCATGTTGTAATCTTTCCTCATGGATCTTAAGCATCGCAGCCGCGGAATTACTGACGGGCGCGACCGGGCTCCGGCGCGCTCCATGTTCAAGGCTATTGGCTTTACCGACGCCGATCTGAGCAAGCCTCTGATCGGCGTGGCTAATACCTGGATCGAAACCATGCCGTGCAACTTCCACTTGCGGCGGCTCTCCGCCAAGGTGAAAGAAGGCATTCGCGCCGCCGGCGGCACTCCCATGGAATTCAACACCATCGCCATTTCTGATGGCGAAACCATGGGCACTGAGGGCATGCGCGCATCGCTGGTGAGCCGCGAGTTGATTGCAGACTCGATTGAGTTGGTCTGCCGCGGCCAATTGTTTGACGCAGTCGTGTGCGTGGTGGGCTGCGATAAGACAATTCCCGGCGCAGCTATGGCGCTGGCGCGGATGGATCTTCCCGGCCTGGTGCTCTACGGCGGGACCATCGCGCCCGGCAGCTATCGCGGCAAGGACGTCACCATACAAGATGTGTTTGAAGCCGTGGGCGCGAACGCGGCGGGAAAAATTACCGATCAGGAATTGCATGATCTGGAAGATGTCGCGTGTCCCGGCGCTGGGGCTTGCGGCGGCCAGTACACGGCGAACACCATGTCGACAGTGATGGAGATGATCGGGCTCTCGCCGATGGGCTTTAACAGCGTGCCCGCCATGGACGCGCAGAAAGATCAGATCGCTTTCGATTGCGGCAAGGTTGTACTGAATCTTTTGCAGCAAGGAATTCATCCCCGGCAAATTCTGACGCGCGATGCGTTTGAGAATGCAATCGCCTCCGTGGCTGCGAGCGGCGGATCGACCAACGCGGTGCTGCATCTGCTGGCGATTGCGCGGGAAGCGGAAGTCGATCTGCAAATTGACGATTTCCAGAGAGTGAGTGAGCGCACTCCGCTGCTCGCTGATCTGAAACCTTCCGGGCGTTTCGTCGCGGCAGATATGCATCGCGCCGGCGGCATACGCTTGCTGGCCAATCGTTTGCTGCACGGCAAATACATTCATCCCACGGCGAAAACTGTGACCGGACTTTCCATCAAAGCGGAGAGCGAGAGCGCTGTCGAAACTCCGGGCCAGGAAGTGATTGCGCCTCTGGATCGTCCGCTGAAGAAAACCGGAGGGCTTGGTCATCCTGAAAGGAAACATCGCGCCGGAAGGTTGCGTGGCCAAGATCAGCGGACATGAACGGCTGGAGCAGCGCGGTCCGGCGCGGGTCTTCGACTCGGAAGAAGACGCGATGGCCGCCGTCACCGGCAAGAAAATTAAATCCGGCGATGTGGTTGTGATCCGCTATGAAGGCCCGAAAGGCGGACCCGGCATGCGCGAGATGCTGAGCGTCACCGGCGCGATTGTGGGCGAGGGATTGGGAGCTTCCGTTGCGCTGTTGACCGATGGCCGCTTCAGCGGGGCCACGCATGGATTAATGGCCGGCCACGTTTCGCCCGAAGCCGCGTTGGGCGGCCCGATTGCCGCGGTGCGCGATGGCGACATCATTCGCTTCGATGTGAACCAGCGCGTTTTAGAAGTTGAAATCAGCGACGAAGTTCTGCGTCAGCGCATGAAAGAATGGAAGCCGCCGCAGCCGCGCTATCCCACCGGCGTGTTCGCCAAGTATGCGGCGCTGGTGTCATCGGCATCGCAGGGGCGCGATCACGCGGCCGCCGAAATAAATGGCCTAATATTTCCTTAGCACGCCGATCACCCTGCCCTGCACCTCGACTGAGGCTGCCGGAACGATGATCGGCTTCATCGTGGCATTGGAAGGTTGCAGGCGGATGTTGTCACCTTCGCGATAAAAGCGCTTGAGCGTGGCATCGTCCTTGTTGACGACTGCAACCACAATGTCGCCGTTATGAGCGGTCTTCAATTTCTCAACCAGAACGTAATCACCATCAAGGATGGCTTCATCCTGCATGGAGTCGCCGCGCACTTCGAGCACGAAAACTTCTTTGGAGCGCACGAAGTCGGCGAGAGAAATCGTTTCTTGCGTCTGAACCGCTTCAATGGGCTGGCCTGCGGCGATGCGACCACAAAGGCAAAACCACCGCCGTGTTCACGCCCATGGATTGCTTGAGTCGGCCTTTGGGCGGCAGCAGGTCGATCGAGCGGCTTCGGTTGTAGTCGCGCGTGAGCAGCCCTTTTTTTCGAGGTTGGTGATGTGCTTGTGCACCGTGGCCAAGGAATTCAGGTCGAGGCCTTTGCCGATCTCGTCGAACGACGGTGAGTATCCATTCTCGGAGACGAAGCGGGAGATGAAGTCATAGACTTCGCGCTGCCTGCGGGTGATCGCCATGCCGCCATTGTTGGCGAATATAAAGCGAATGTCAAGGAAAAAGTCCGTTGTGGGCTAACGCTCGAACCGTTGCACTCTCTTCGCATTTAGTTCCAAAGCTTGAACGCGAAGTTCGCAAAGAAATCCGCAAAGGACGCTAAGCAAGTGAATGACGCAAATGTTTTGTGCTGGAGGATTTCTGAGGCTCCAGTTTCGGCTATGTCTTCCCGCGGTTCTTTTCGCCGCCCGCTTTTTTCCACAGCGATGTTTGAGGGTCGGGTATCTTAGCGCGAAAATACCGGGCCTTCTGTATTCTGCGGCTGAGTTTAATCGCGCACTCTCATAAGACAGTTGGGTTTGGTTCCACGTTGGTCTTCACTTCGTCCGGCCGGGACTTTATCTAATCGAAGCCTCGTCGAGTCAGCGAATTTCATCCCCAGAACAATCCACGAAAAGAAAAAGGAGGCCTATGTACCATCACATCAAAAAGCTGATGTACACCGTAAAAGTCGACGACGCCCGACCCACGATTTGGCAACATGCTGCTCGAACAATTTGGCGGGGCCAACGGCGAATTGGCGGCAGCCATGCAATATTCGATCCAGGGGCTCAATTGCGAAGACCCGCAGAGAAAAGATTTGTTAATGGACATTGGGACGGAGGAACTGAGCCACCTGGAAGTGGTCGGCACTCTGGCGCGAATGCATTTGAAACCGATGAAGAAACAGCAGAATGGAACGGAGGTCGATCCGCTGATCGCCATTGCCGGCGGCGGAGGCGTGAGCCTGTTTAATTCCATGGGAGACGCCTGGACCGCCGACTACCTGAAGATCACGGGCGAACTGGATGTGGATCTGCGAAGCAATATCGCGGCCGAAGCGCGGGCAAAAATCGTCTACGAGCGGTTGATCAATCTCTGCGACGATCCCGGTTCGAAAGATGCACTTGCAGTTCTTGATGACACGGGAAATCACGCATATGAAGGCGTTCACGCTGGCGCTGGAGAGCCTGGGAAAGAAACCGTTCTCCATCGGAAAAATCGAGCCAACTCCGGGATTGGTCGACGAATACTTCAACGATTCGACCGGCGAGGGAGATGAGGGAGAAACGGACGCGACAGGTGCATGGAATTCGGGCGGACAATGGAAGGTCGTTGAGCCTCGCGAACTGCAACTGGGCGTGGAAAATCTTGAAAGCTCAGCGGGAAGAAAGCGCGGACGAGAGCAGGAAAAACTTAAAAAAACGGCCTAAAGGTGATTCGCCTGAACACGATCGCCTAAACAGCATCGAATGAGAACGAACGGCGCCTTTTGCGCGTAAGCGTATAGGCGCCGTTTGGTTTGTGTAGCCAACAGGATTTAGGGGCGAAGTTTAAGGGCTTTGGTAACCAGTTCTGTCCCGGTTGATAGACTAGGCTCGTAAAATCGGGTTGCGCAGGCGAAACTTTTATAGGACTCACAACTCTAATTGCCAGAATGATGGCCATTCCCGGGAGGCGTTATGTCTAGAGTTTCGGTGCGAATTGCGACGATGTTTCTGGCGATTCTAGCCGTGGCTGCGGCTTGCCGCGCGGGTGGGGCAGCGGTACCGCCTCCTGCGGTGGATGAATCGAAGGTTTCCTCGCCAGGGAAAGAAACGGCCGTTGTCGCCGGCGGATGTTTTTGGGGGATGCAGGCGGTATTTCAACACGTGAAGGGCGTGGTCACCGCAACTTCGGGCTATTCGGGCGGGACGGTGAAGAATCCAGATTATGAAACCGTTAGCAGCGGCGCCACCGGGCATGCAGAGTCGGTGCAGATTGTTTATGATCCGTCGAAAGTAACCTATGGAGAATTGTTGCAGGTATTCTTCTCGGTAGCGCACGATCCAACCGAGTTGAACCGACAGGGGCCGGACGAAGGCACGCAATACCGCTCGGTGATCTTCTACACCAACGATGAGCAGAAGCGAGTGGCGGAGGCTTATATTGCGCAGCTCGGGCAGACAAAGGCTTTTCGCCAACCGATTGTGACGCAGGTGGTGCCGTTCGAGGCTTTTTACGAGGCTGAGGGCTATCATCAGAATTACGCGAAGCTCCATCCTTATGATCGATACATTCTTTTTAACGACGCTCCGAAGGTGGCGAACTTGAAAAAAGATTTCCCGGTATCTGTACGCGAAATAGGAATGTCTTTGGGAGAATCAAGCTGGAGGCACGACTTCAGTCGCGGCGAACAGAGCCTTAGAACTCTTAGAATAATTGCGGATTGAGGGCGGAGGTAAATCAATGTTTGAATCCGAAGGTGGAGATGAGCGAATGACGCGCCGCCGTCAATTTCTTCTCGGAGCCGGTGCGACCGTCGGGGGCGCGCTTCTGGTGCATTGGGCTGTCCCGCATCCGGTCATTGCAGCGGTGAAGATTGAGCCCGGCGAAGTCACGATTGTTCAATTTTCCGATGACGGCAAACGGCTCGGAAAAGTAAAAATCGCAAAGGTGATCAAGACTGAAGATGAGTGGCGAAAGCAGCTTCCACGAGGATCGTTCGAAATTACGCGGCACGCCGATACCGAGTTTGCCTATACCGGCAAATATTGGAACCTGCATGACAAGGGAATCTATCGCTGCATCTGCTGCGACAATGCGCTATTCAGTTCGGCCACGAAATTCGATTCCGGAACCGGCTGGCCAAGCTTCTGGGCGCCGCTGGCGCAGGAAAATGTAAATGAGATTCGCGATACGTCGCTCGGTATGGAGCGGGTGGCAGTGTCGTGCAAAGAGTGCGAGGCGCACCTGGGCCATCTTTTTGATGACGGTTCACCGCCGACTGGGCTGCGCTATTGCATGAATTCGGCATCTCTGCGGTTCGTGAAGGCAGCCTAGCGGTCAGACGGCACTTCTCGTAGATTGCGGAAGTTTTCGGCTAGGCCTGCGAAAAACGCCGTTTCTTTCCACAGGCGTTTCTGGCATAATTGATCGTGCACCCCACCTGCACAAATTCACAAACACAATTTAGAGCGAGGAAGAGATGCCAGCGAAGTACATCTTTGTGACCGGCGGAGTTGTGTCTTCTCTAGGCAAGGGATTGGCGGCGGCTTCGATTGGATGCCTGCTGGAGAGCCGCGGCCTCAAAGTCAACCTGATGAAGTTCGACCCGTATCTGAACGTGGATCCGGGGACGATGTCGCCGTTTCAGCATGGCGAAGTTTTTGTGACCGACGACGGCGCGGAAACCGATCTCGATCTCGGCCACTACGAACGATTCACCCACGCCAAACTTTCCCGCGACAACAACTGGACCACCGGCCGGCTCTACGAACAGATCATCGCGAAAGAGCGGCGCGGCGATTATCTGGGCAAGACCGTGCAGGTGATTCCGCACGTCACCAATGAAATCAAAGCCGCGATGAAGAAAGTCGCGCAGGATGTGGATGTCGCCATCGTTGAAATCGGCGGCACGGTGGGTGATATCGAGTCGCTGCCGTTCATGGAAGCAATCCGGCAGATGCGGCAGGAACTTGGGGCGCGACGACACTTTGTTCGTCCATGTGACGCTGGTGCCGTTCATTGCGGCGGCTCAGGAATTGAAGACCAAGCCGACGCAGCACTCGGTCAAGGAACTGCTAAGCATTGGAATTCAGCCCGACATTTTGCTTTGCCGTACCGACCGTTTTCTCGCAAAGGAGATCAAGTCGAAGATCGCGCTGTTCTGCAACGTGGAGGAAGAGGCGGTGATCACCGCGAAGGACGTAGCTTCGATTTATGAAGTGCCGCTGGTGTTCGCGAATGAAGGCGTGGATACGCTGGTGCTGAAATATTTGCACCTGGAGGCGAAAGATCGCGATCTTTCCAAGTGGGAAGACATTGTGCATCGTGTCTATAACCCGAAAGATACGGTCACGATCGGGATTGTCGGCAAGTATGTGGAGTATGAAGATTCGTACAAGTCTCTGAAAGAAGCGCTGGTGCATGGCGCGCTGGCGCATAACCTGAAGCTCGAGCTGAACTGGATTGAAGCGGAAGGACTGGAGAGCGCGCGAGCCGGAAA
Source organism: Bryobacterales bacterium (assembly GCA_963784025.1). Classification (GTDB taxonomy): domain Bacteria; phylum Acidobacteriota; class Terriglobia; order Bryobacterales; family Bryobacteraceae; genus Palsa-89. Next base: position 38,246 of record CAWAPW010000023.1, on the reverse strand, counting down.
GCTTGCAAGCGCAACTGGAAGGATTACGACGGGATATTGGTTCCGGGTGGGATTCGGCAAGCGCGGCATCGAGGGCATGCTGATTGCGATTCGATATGCGCGCGAGAAAAAAGTTCCTTACTTTGGAATTTGCCTGGGAATGCAGACGGCCTGCATCGAGTTTGCGCGAAATGTAGTTGGGCTGGCGGATGCGAATTCGAGCGAGTTCGATCCGGCGACGCCGCATCGCGTGATCTACAAATTGCGCGAGCTGCGAGGCGTGGAAGAACTCGGCGGAACCATGCGCCTGGGCGCGTGGACTTGCAAAATTGAGCCCGGCACGCTGGCGCACAAAATTTACGGCAAGCTCGAAATCAGCGAGCGCCATCGGCATCGATATGAGTTCAACCGCGAATACGAAGAGCCGATGGTCGCGGCGGGACTGCGGATTTCGGGCTCAACTCCCGACGGAACTTATGTGGAGATGGTCGAATTGCCCGATCATCCGCATTTCATCGGTTGCCAGTTTCATCCCGAGTTCAAATCGAAGCCGCTGGAGCCGCATCCATTGTTTAGTACGTTTGTCGGGGCAGCGTATGAGCACGGATCGAAACGGCGCGCGGAAAAAGAGACCGCGGCGGTGGAAATGTTCCATCGGCCGGAGAGAGTCGGGCAAAGATAGGCTTAATCACCACAGAGTCACAGAGAGACAGGGAGGAAAAAGGTTTCTCTGTGACTCGGTGTCTCTGTGGTGAAATGATTTCTAGGTGACCTTGATTTCGTCTTTCCAAGTCGGCGATATTCACATCGGCTCGGGCGATCTTTTTCTAATTGCCGGGCCGTGCGTGATCGAGAGCGAAGAGCACGCTGTTCGCATGGCCGAAATCATCAAGGGGGTGGCACGGTCGCTCAGTTTCCCTTTCATCTTCAAGGCGAGTTACGACAAAGCGAATCGAACTTCGATTCGCAGTTTTCGTGGCCCCGGCGTTAAGGAAGGACTGCGCATTCTGAAGAAGGTCAAGGATGAACTCGGCCTCCCTGTGCTGACCGATGTGCACGAGGTCGCCAGACGTGGCTAAAGTGGCTGAGGTCGTTGATGTGCTGCAGATTCCGGCATTTCTATGCCGTCAAACTGATCTCGTGGTCGCTGCGGCCCTCAGTGGCCGGCCGGTGAACATCAAGAAGGGGCAGTTCGTTTCGCCCTGGGATATGCGGCATGCGGTGGAGAAATGCCGCGAGGCGGGCAATTCGGAAGTTTTTCTGACGGAGCGCGGCAGCAGTTTCGGTTACAACAATCTGGTGGTCGATATGCGGTCGCTGGCAATTATGCGCAAGTTCGCGCCCGTAGTCTTCGATGCAACGCATTCCGTGCAACTTCCTTCAGCATCGGCGGATGGAGAGCACACCGTCAGTGGCGGCCAGCCTGAATTCATTCCGGTGCTCGCGCGCGCGGCCGTTGCCGCCGGAGTAGATGGAGTTTTTCTCGAAGTCCACGACCAGCCAAAAGAAGCCAAATCGGATGGCGCCAACGCGCTCGAATCAACCAAACTGCGCGAACTTCTCAAAGAATTGCTGGCGGTCAAGAAAGCGCTGGATGTTGCGCGCGCCACACCCTAAAACTGCGTCGGCGATTCCACACTGATCCACCGCGCCTCCGTGTCTCGGCTATTTCCGTGGTAAATTTGAATTCAGGAATGAAGGACATCGCCAGTTGGGCCTTGAACATCGCCACCATGCGTGGCGCGGGCTACGCCGATGCTCGCATCGTGAGCCAGCGCACCCGGGCGCTCAGCACAAAGAACGGCAAAGTTGGCAGCGCGTCTGACTCGGAGTCGTTCGGCTACAGCGTGCGCGTGATTGTTGAGGGCGCGTGGGGCTTTGCCGCCTCCGAAGACTTGTCCCGTACCGGAGTCGAGGCTACGGCTGTAAGGGCCATCGAAATCGCTCGCGCGTCTGCGCAAGTGAAACAGAGCGATGTTCAACTCGCTCCGGAAAAGCCCGTAACCGCTGAGTGGACCACCCCACACAAGATCGATCCATTTTCGATTTCAGTCGAACACAATATTGCGCTGCTGTTAAAGATCGACTCGGAGTTACGCTCGGTTACAGGGATCACACTGGCCGAGACGAATCTCAATTTCAATCGCGAAGAGCAATGGTTCGTATCGTCGGAGGGTTCCGACATCCATCAAACGAAATTTTCCTCGGGGGCGGGTTACGCCGCGTACGCATTTGCCGGAAATGAAATTCAAAAACGCTCCTATCCTAATTCCTATGGTGGTCAATGGCAGAACAAGGGATACGAGCTAATTGAAGAACTAAAGCTACTGGAGAACGCTCGGCGCATTGCCGAAGAAGCGGTAGCGTTGCATCACGCGGATCAGTGTCCCGAAGGCAAGTTCGACATTATTCTCGACAGCTCGCAGCTTGGATTGCAGATTCATGAATCGATCGGGCATCCGATTGAACTAGATCGCGTGCTGGGCATGGAAGCGAATTTTGCCGGCACATCCTTTCTTACGCTCGACAAGTTGCGCACGCTGCGCTATGGCAGCGACCTGGTCAATGTGGTCGCCGATGCGCGCCAGGAGCACGGTCCCGGCCTCGGCACTTTCGGCTTCGATGACGAAGGCGTTCCCGCGCAGTGCACGCCGATCATCACCCACGGATTATTTACCGGCTATCTCAGTTCTCGAGAGACGGCGCATACGATTGGAGCCAACCGTTCCGGAGGAACCTTGCGCGCCGAGGGTTGGAACCGGCTGCCGATGATTCGCATGACCAACATCAGTCTGCTTCCCGGAGAAAAGCCGCTCACGCTCGAACAACTAATCGAATCCACCGATCACGGCATTCTGATGCAGACGAATCGTTCCTGGTCGATCGACGACAAACGATACAATTTTCAATTCGGCTGCGAGATCGGCTGGGAGATCAAGAACGGCAAGCGGTTGCGCATGATAAAAAATCCCTCGTATTCGGGAATTACCACTGAATTTTGGAACTCTCTCGATGCCATTTGCTCGCGCGATCAGTGGACACTTTGGGGCACTCCGAATTGCGGCAAAGGTCAACCGCAGCAGGTGATGGGCACTGGCCACGGCGCGGCTCCCTCGCGATTTCGGGGAATAAAGGTAGGTTCGGCTTACAAGGGAAGTTAGTTCATCACAGAGACATAGAGCGCAGAGAAACAGCAAATCGCAATGCTGAACCGGGATCAAGCGAGCGACATTTTCGATCGGATCAAGAAGCTCTCGTCAGCCGACGAGATTGAGGTTCATTTCTCGGGCGGACGGTTTGCCCTCACCCGCTTTGCCAACAATACGATTCATCAGAATGTGGAGGAAGAGAACCACGTCGTTTCCGTTCGCACGGTGTTTGGCGGACGCACAGCTCGGGCAACCACAAACAATTTTGATCATGACGGCTTGAAGCGGGTGGTCGAGGCTTCGGAGAGCCTGGCAAAGGTGCAGCATCCCGATCCGGATCTTCTACCTGTGCCCGATGCGCGAGAAGCAGCTAATGCCGACGAGAGCGCCCGCGCCACACAACCTTCCCGCCATTTCGAACAGACTGCGGCAATCACTCCGCAGCTACGGGCGGATGGCGTTAAGAAGATTGTGGAGGTTGCGAATCGGCACGAACTCACTACCGCGGGAATTTTCTCAAGCTCCGAATCCGTTGAGGGCATCTTTAATTCCCGAGGGCTCAGCCGATGGCACACTCAGACGCTGGCGGAAGTTTCCATTAGCATGCTGGGCGCAGATTCATCTGCATGGCAAAAGGCCAATTCGCCGGATGTGGCAAATCTTGGTCCGGTGCGTATGGCTGAGATAGCGGCGAAGAAGGCGGTTGATGCAGCTCATCCAAAAGAAATTCCGGCGGGAAAATACACGGTCATTCTTGAGCCCTCGGCCGCGCTCGACATTGTGGGCTTCATGTTCTGGGACTATTCAGGCATTGCGATTCTCGATCAACGGTCGTTTTTAACCGGGAGGATCGGCAGCCAACTTTTTGGCGACAACATCACGATCTGCGACGATGTTGCTCATCCGCTGCAGAGCGGAGCGCCATTTGATGGCGAGGGAATGCGGCGCAAGCGCGTTCCGCTGGTGGAAAACGGAATTGTGAAACGCGTAGTCTATGCACGCGCAACCGCGGCGCGCATGAGGCGCTCAGAACAGAAAGATAAAGTCGGTCCCATTGAAACTACCGGACATGGATTTCCGTTGCCCAATGAAATGGGCGAGATGCCGTTGAACATTGTTTTCGCAGCTCCACAGAATCCGCGGAGCCTCGATGAGATGATTGCCTCCACCGAGCGCGGCGTGCTGGTCACGCGTTTGTGGTATATCCGCGAAGTCGATCCCTACGAGAAGATTGTCACCGGCATGACGCGTGACGGCACATTTCTTGTGGAAGCTGGGCAGGTGCGGCACGGAGTGCGCAACTTTCGCTTCAATGAAAGCCTGATTCAGATGCTTTCGAACGTCGAAGCGATGAGCGTACCGGTGCGCGCTTGCGGCGAAGAATCCTTCGACATGGTAGTGCCCGCGATGAAGATCCGCGATTTCAACTTCACAGAAGTCACGAAATTTTAGAAGCATTTTTCGGCACTGCTCATAGTGGCTGCAATTCCAATAGCATCGTCTGGCCGTCACGCACGATTGCTTGGGCGGGGCCTGAACCACCGCGTAAATCTCCTCTAATCCCATCATTTCCAAGCATTTAGCACCCTTTTGTTCAATGACTTCAGTAACTTTGCAGGCCTGATTCCCGGGTGTACGCTGCCTCTGAGTCTGGAAATTCGCGCAACTTTGCAAATCTGAGAAAGGTCAATCAACCGGTGGCAGCCGAAGCGGGCAAGGAACTGACAATTCCACAGCAGGAGAGCAAACACTATGCCTCCATGCAGAGCGCTCCGCGATTTCCTCTGCATCTGCCTGTGGAAGTGATGTCGCAGAGCGGAGCGTGCGCCGCGGAGACGCAAAATATCTCGGCCAACGGCGTGTTGTTCGCGATGGATCGCGACGTTCCCGTGGGGTCGCTGGTAGATTTTACGATTCTGCTGTCCGGCGAGATTGTAGGCGCACGAGGCAATGTGCAGATCGATTGCCACGGGCGGGTGGTTCGCAGCTTTGAAGACGATGGCCGTCGCGGGGTTGGGGTCGTCATTGACGAGTACCATTTCGAGCGGGCATAAGGTGCAAAACTGATGGCGGGAACTTCGGTCAGCGTGGGAGAGAATCAGGGCATTCCCCAGAACAGCGGCACGGGCGCGCTGATCCGGGTGATCGTTGCCGACACCCAGGCCATTTTCCGCGCCGGCTTGCGAAAGATTTTTGCGCTCGAAGATGACATCCGCGTGGTTGGCCAAGCGGAGACGCTGCCGCAGACGCAATCGGCCGTGACAAAATTTTCCGCCGACGTTCTGATTCTTGAATCAGCGATGGCGCCGAATCCGGTGGAAGCAGTCACCGAGCTGTTGCGCCAGGCGCCGCATTTGAAAATCGTTGTGGTCACTCCAGGGCTGGATGAACAACTCACGCTCGACCTGTTCCGCCGCGGTACGCACGGAATTTTGTCCCGCGAAGTCGAGCCCGAATTGTTAGTGGACTGCCTGCGTAAAGTCGCGGCCGGCGAACCCTGGCTTGAAAGCCAGGCGATTCACTGGGTGATGGAAGCATATCGCGGGCATAATCTGCGTCCTTCGGGAGCACGGCCGAAAGTTCAACTTACGCCGAAAGAAAGTCTGATTGTTTCCTGCGTCACGCAGGGCATGAAGAACAAAGAAATCGCGATTCGTGTCGGCACGACGGAACAGGTTGTAAAAAACTACCTGCGAAAGGTCTACGATAAGCTGGGAGTCGCTGACCGCCTCGAACTGGCGCTGTACTGTCTGAGCCATCATGTTGTGGATGGAATAAAACCCCCGCCGGTTCCTGCAGCCGAGCCGCAGAACGGCAATGCCCCAACTGTCTCGGTTGCCGCTAGCGCAGGCGCTTCGAACTCGCCTGCTGCAACTGACACCCCAGCGGCCGATACATCCACATCGCAAAACAATTCGTAGTTCCAAGGCCGTTTTCTTTCGTCTTGCTCCCGTTCTTCCCGCCTTACCAACCAGTGGTATTTTCGCCAGCCTTGCGAACCTTCACGGTTCGATTGACGCCGTAATGGCTTCGCCCCAAAGCTATTTCGTGACTGACGGCAGGAATTGATTGCTGATTTGCGCTCATGAGCGCCCGCCCATAAAATGGATCGAGACTGGCTGGGACGACTGAAAATTTCCACGTTCCGGTTCGTGCGGCTCCACAAACGTAGTGAAGCTGTCGGGCTTCCCAGAAGTTCATCGGAGAGATGGCCGAGTGGCTGAAGGCGCACGCTTGGAAAGCGTGTTTACTCGAAAGGGTAACGTGGGTTCGAATCCCACTCTCTCCGCCATATTTTCAACAAGTTACGAAGCATGAAACCCCGTTGAAACCCTCTCACTGTTTTGCGAGGGCGAGTTCGACCACTTTCGAGTGAGCCGCCGCCATCTCATCTGTCACCACGTCCCCATAAATGTTCATGGTTGTCGTGATCGATGCGTGACGCATGAGTTTCTGTTGCACGGCCATCGGTGTACCCACCGCATCCAGCCACGAACGGTAGCTGTGACGCATCGTGTGCGTGCCTAATGCGCCGATACCCGCATCCTTTGCGGCCTTGGTGAACACCCGCCACACCCACGGATACGACCAGGGCAGGCGGCCCAGCTTCAAAGGACTGGCAAAGACCCAATCGCTATCGGCGGAGAACTTCGTTTCCTGCCGCCAGCTTTTGAGCACGGCGAGCATCGCAGGGTCGATGTTCATGGCGCGGCCGGAGTATTCGGTTTTCACATCGCCGACCACTTGCCGGACAATGCCGCGCTCGACGGACAGCTTTGCGTTGAGCCAGTCCACATCGGACCATTTCAACGCAAGGCATTCGCTGATCCTGAGCCCGAACGATATGCAAACGAGAGCCATCGCCCGGAAAGCTCCATCGAGTTGCGCAACGAACCTGTGAAACTCTTCCACGGTGAGGCAGCGAGGCTTCCTCAACCGTTTCGTGGCTCCCTTGATGCGCACCAGCTCCATCGGATTGCGCTGCAGCTCGACATCGTTCCGATACATCGCATACTCCCATAGCTCACGGATCACGCCTCGAATGTGAACCTTGCTCTTGGGAGAAAGGGGAAGAAACCTGAGCCACAGATCGACAGGCCGGGCCTGCAAATCGGTGATCGGTTTATCTCCCCATTGCGGAACGATGTGGTTTCGGAGCCACGCCTTGACGGAATGGCTCGTGCTCGCGCGCGTTGACATCTTTTCGAGTTTGTATTGCTCGACCAGAATGCTCACCGTGGGAACTGTCTTGACCGGCTTTGCCAGCATGCGCCGGAAAGGCTCAGCGGCTTTTTCCGCCATTGCCCGTGAAGGCAATTCGCGGATGGTGCCAAGCTGCCGACGCTTTGGCTTGCCGTGCTCGTACCACTTCAAATGCCACGTACCGCGTTTTCTGCTGTAAACAACACACTGTGACGCTCTCAATTTGTCGCTCCTTTCCTGGAGCGCACAGGTAGCGATTCGCGGTCTTAACCACAACGGAACTTGCCGAGCGGCTGAAAGTGAAAGAAAGCTGGGCTGTTGACCAGAGCAAACGGTCGCGGACCGCCGATCCAATTCCGATCTTCAGGCTGGGAAAACATCGCCGATACCTCTGGGGCTCGCCGGAGCTTAACGCGTGGCTCCGTCGTCGGAGCGGTTCGTCAGAGAAAAGCGCGTAGAATCCGGCAGAAGGTGGATGTGGAGCCGAGGCGCGAGCCGCGATTTTAGCGGCTGAGGTTTTCTAGTTCTTGTTACTATTTTGTTACTTTTTTCGGCTATAATTCGTTCTGTTTTGGCTGCTGTGGACTTCGTTAACCACCGTCGAACTTCATGGCAGCAATCCTAAAAGTATCTGCGATTGCAAAGGGATAGAACGATTTTTCCATTGTTGCTGTGATTTCTGAAATTGGGCGGAACACAATCCCACTCTCTCCGCCACGCAGTCTGGACTGCAGAGAAATTCCTCCCTCTATTTCCCGCAAAATGCGCAAAGATGCCCGATTTTCCGATTCTTCATCAGCAAACCAGACTGCAGAGAACGGACTGCTCAGTCTGAGACCGGCTTACTGTTCCGGCTTTTCTCCGGATGGCGCAGACGCAGTCCGGTTTCAACGAGGACATAAGGCGAATGCAATGCCTTCAAAAGCGATTCGGGCAGGTAGTGTCCTAACACTATATAGGACAGTACCTTCGGACATAGCGAATTGACTTCCGTTGGCATTTCGGATCCGATTTCGGCTTTTCCCACCTGCTCGTTCTTGGATCCCTTCCGCTTTGCCGATAGGTCGGGAGTAATTCCATGTGGCAAGAATCGAGAAAGTGCCCCACAACCACCGCTCCGGCGCTGTCTGAAGTGTTTAAGACAGTACCACCGCTCCCCGAAGCTTGACTTTCGCCGTAGGCTTCTGACACTATCTGCGGGCGTCACCGTGCCTGGGGCAGAATCGGTGTTCAAAATTCTTCAGCACGCACTCCAACAGCTTAGGCATCTCGTCGATTCCGGAAAGCTCGAGTCCGGCTTGTAATCTACAACCACCTTACCGCTGCGGCTAAAGCTGCTCTTCTCCGGCATCCACGCCGAAGCCGAAGTCCCGCAACACTACTCGCAAGCTTGGGAGCTTCAATGAAACGTTTGAATGCTTTGCTCTCCTGGTCGCAATCTGGCCCTTGCCAATATTCGTTTAGCGGGGACATTGTTCGTGATGCTCTTGTTGGCCGCAAACTGCCCCGCGCAAGAGGCGACCGCCAGAATCGTCGGAACCGTTTCGGACTCCAGTGGCGCTGTCATTCCAGGTGCGCATGTGGCCGTCAGCAACGGCGCCACCCGAGTCCACCGCGAAGCTACCACGAACAACGACGGCTACTATCAAGTGCTCGCCTTGCCGATCGGCAACTATATTGTCACCGCCGAGCACGAGGGATTCCGAAAGGTCGTCAGCACACAATATAAATTGGAGATTAATCAGGCGCTCCGCGTCGACATTCGCATGCAAGTCGGTATGGCGAATCAGACCGTCGAAGTCGGAGCGCAAGCCGCACCGGTGGAAACGGTGAACGCAACCCTGGGCCAATCGGTAACCGGACGCGCGCTCACAAACATGCCGCTCAACGGCCGCGACATGCTCGACCTCGCTCTGCTTCAACCCGGCGTGACCGAAAGCAACGACGACAACGGCGGAGCGGGAAATTACAGCATCGCCGGCGGGCGCACCGATTCGATTACGTATTTACTCGACGGCGGCCAGAACAACGACCTGCTCGACAACAGCCGACTGATCGATCCCAATCCCGATACCGTGGCTGAATTTCGTCTGCTTACCAGCGACTACACGGCCGAATACGGACGCAATGCCGGCGGCATCATCAGCATCGTGACCAAATCGGGCACCAACCAATGGCACGGCAGCCTGTTTGAGTTCTTCCGCAATCGTCTGCTCGACGCCAACGACTTCTTTAACATTCAGCAAGGAATTCCGCGCCTCGATCTCAAGCGCAACCAGTATGGCGGAACTTTTGGCGGACCAATCGTCAAAGACAAGGCATTTTTCTTCATCGCTTATCAGGGACAACGGCAGGTTCAAGGCATTCCGGATGTCGATGCTCCGGTCTTCACCCCGCTGGAACTGCAAGGAAACTTTTCACAGTCCGGTCCGAACGGAACTCCCGATCCCAACGTGGCCAGCTTTCTGCAGGCGAATCCTTTTTTTCAGCCCAACCCCACGCTGGCTGCTCAAGCCATCATTGCGCCCAGCCAGATTAACAGCGTCTCGCAGGCGTATATCAAGAACAACTTAATCCCTAGCGCTCCCGGTGGATTGCTTTCAACGACGCTCGGCGAAGTCGACAACCGGAACGAAATCACTTCCAAATTTGATTTCGTGGTTAGCCCGAAAGACAGATTGTCCGCTACCTTCGGTTTCGACCGCGCCGGCGATCCTTACTATGGCACGCTCAATCCTTTTCCCTTCGCCACGGTGCCAGGATTCGCCAGCATCGATAGCGCCAACTACTACTTCACGAATATCGGCTATACGCGGATTTTTTCCCCGAGGTTACTGAACGAATTTCACTTTGTGACCCATCGCAGCAATTTTCTGCAAGACACCCCCGCGGCGACGCTGCCTACGCCTCAGTCCCTCGGCATCGGAATTACTCCCGATCAAGCCACCGGGCCAACGAATCTGTTCTTCGATACCGGGCTCGCCCTCGGAGAAAGCGAAAACGGTCCAACTCGTTACGTGGAGAATACATTTTCGTGGACGGACTCCGTCACCTGGACGCGCGGGCGCCACAATTGGAAATTCGGCGCCGGCTTTACCCCTTACCAGGAAAATATGGTGTATGACTACATTATCAACGGCGAGTTCGATTACTACGGAAGCGGCGGCATCGGCTCGGGAAACTCCTACGCCGACTTTCTTCTCGGCGCTCCTTACGACTACCTTCAGGATGCCAAGGCGCCCAGCAATATCCGCTCAAAAAATACTTACGCCTTTGCGCAGGACGAATGGCACACGCGAAGAAACCTGGTTGTGACTCTCGGGCTACGCTACGAGTACAGCACACCCAAAAGCGATACCGAGGGCCGCACATTCTCGATCATTCCAGGTGAGCAATCGCAGCGCTTCGTCAACGCGCCCAGAGGCCTGGTTTTTCCGGGCGATCCTAACGCCCCCAAGGGCGTTAATTTCCCTGATAAGACGAATTTTGCTCCGCGTTTGGGTTTCGCCTGGGACCCGACGGGCAGCGGCAAGACCAGCCTGCGCGGGGGCTTCGGGGTTTTCTATGACATTTTGAAAGGTGAGGACAATCTCCAATTCAATGGTCAGGCGCCATTCGTCGGCTCTACCGCTTTGTTCTTCAATACTGTTCGGACCCGGCTCGGGAGCCTTGAATTATATGAATCAGCCGTACGTGGCCGCGGGAGTTCCCAATCCGTTTCCGTCCAGGCCCCCGGCTCCGGATGTTTCCTTCCTGCCGTTCGTGCCGATCAATGCCGGAGGCAGCGTTTATTTCGTCGATCCGCACCTTCGCACGCCTTACGTTTACCAATACAACCTGAGCCTTCAGCACAACCTGATCGCCGATACGGTTCTGGAGACAAACTACGTGGGCAGTTCGTCGCACGGGCTGACTTCGTTGCGCGACATCAACCCGATGATTCTTGGAACGACGACGCGAGTGCTGGATCAATTACCGGTTTCTGCCGGAGGTGCTTGCGGAACCAGCACTCCGAATCAGTGCTTTGGCCAGGCTCCCGAATTTCAAAATGTCGCCAATGCCAACTACAACGCGTTGGAGGCGAGTCTGACAAGGCAACCGCAGCCTTCGAAACTGGGAACGGTTTACTACACGTTCGCTTATACGTACGGGCATACCCTCGACGACGCTTCAGGGTTTCGTCAGCGCAATTCAACTGTGCCCGCCTATGCTCCGCAGCTTTTCTATGCATCGAGCGACACTGACGTACGTAATCGAATCAGTATCAGTGGTGGTTGGGACTTGCCTTTCGATCAAGCGTGGAGCGATGGGCCCAAGAGGCTCACCAAAGGATGGAGCCTGTATCCGATCTTTACGTGGCGCACCGGGTTTCCCTTCGATATCAATGCGTCGCTGCCCGGTTACAGCGATCCCACGAACCCGGGAACGTCAGGAGCGGGCGATCCTTATCTGACCAACGCGGCCGTGGTCGGCCCGATCCAGACTTTCAATCCCGATAAGCAACGTACGATCAACGAAATCACCTATGGTGTTAACCCCTCAACGGGCGGTTGCCAGATCACTACAACTCCGGTTACCGGCAATTTTTATTTCAATCCCAACAGCTTCTCGAACGTGCCACTCGAAAACAGTGACTACTTCGATGGCGACGGCTGGTGCGAATCCCTGTTTCCCGCAGCTCGATCCCGTGAACAATCCTGACGATCGCACTTACGGCTTGCATCGCAATACTATGCGTGGGCCGGGGTTAACGAACCTCGATATCGCATTGGCAAAAACCACTCCGATTACCGAGCGAGTGAGCCTTGAATTTCGGGTGGAATACTTTAATTCGCTGAATCATCCCGAGTTCGCCCAGCCGACATTTCTCGATAATGCGACCAACATCAACAGTCCGGTATTCGGACAAATCACTACAACCGGAACATTTCGCGGGGCAGCTCCACGAATTGGCCAGCTCGCCGCGAGGTTGACATTCTAAGGAAAGAGCTTTTCGATATTCATGAAACCGATTCATCTCGGCTTGATCGCGGCAGTACTGCTTTGCGCACTCCGGGTCTTCGCGCAAAACGCAACCTCCAATTCCGTCGATGAGTACATTCGGTCCGAGATGCAGCGCCAACGCATCCCTGGGCTCGCGCTGCTGGTTTCGCGCGACGGCAAAGCCGTTGAGGCGCAGGGATACGGGCTTTCCAACGTCGAGCTGCAAGTTCCCGTCAAACCGGAAACAATTTTCCAATCTGGTTCGATGGGAAAGCAATTCACCGCCACCGCGGTGATGATGCTGGTGGAAGAAGGAAAGATTGCACTCGACGACCCTATCGGCAAATACATTAAGACAGCGCCGCCAGCTTGGAACGCAGTAACGATCCGCGAGCTGCTGAGCCACACGGCGGGCTTCACAGACTATCCCGATAAATTCGACTTCCGCCGAGACTACACCGAAGCCCAGCTTCTCAAGATTGTCGAAGGCGTCCCGCTGGCCTTCACGCCGGGCACAAAGTGGAGTTACAGCAATCTCGGCTACCTCACTTTAGGCATTCTGATTCACCAGGTCACAGGCGAATTCTACGGCGATTTTTTGCAGGAGCGAATTTTCCAGCCTCTGGGGATGACGACCACGCGCATCATCAGCGAAGCCGATATTATTCCGAATCGCGCCGCAGGATATCGGCTGGTGAAAGGAGAACTCAAGAATCAGGAGTGGGTTTCGCCTACGCTGAACACCACTGCCGACGGCGCGCTTTATTTTTCGATTCTCGATTTGGCGAAGTGGGATGCGGCCCTCTATACGGAGAAACTGCTGAAGCGATCGAGCCTTGAGCAAATGTGGACGGTCACAAAACTGAAAAACGGGCAACCGAATTCTGGCCACTACGGATTCGGCTGGTTCATCCTCACAAAGCACGGTCATCGCGTAATTGATCACGGAGGCGCATGGCAAGGGTTCCGCACTCACATCTCACGCTATATCGACGACAAGCTCACGATTGTTGTGCTGACCAATCTTGACGGCGCTGATCCGGGCAAGATCGCGGGCCATGTCGCCAGCCTATATCTTGCACCCTAATGAAAATGAGGTTGGCTTTTCTACATATGCGAAAAACTCTCGCAGTTGTATCGCCTCTAGTTTTCTTTGTGTCGCTGTTCTGGGCTGCAGCGCAGTCACAGTCGTACACCTATATCCGCATCGGACAAAAGAGCGATGCCAAAACTATTCCTGCTTTCGGAATCGCGATGATGGGAGGTGGGACCGATCTGGATGAAGCCTTTCGCTGGCTCTGCCATAAAGGAAACAGTGGAGATTTTCTGATCCTGCGGGCGCTCGGCGATGACGACTACAACGCTTATGTGAATGGACTCTGCAAAACCAATTCCGTCGCCACCCTTGTCATCCCTGATCGCACCGCGGCGCAGGATCCTGCTGTAGTTGAAATCATTCGCCACGCCGAAGCAATTTTCATCGCCGGCGGCAATCAGGCAAGATACGTAAATTTCTGGAAAGGCACGGCGGTGCAGGAGGCCCTCAATGCCGGCATTGCCGAAGGCAAGCCAATTGGAGGCACGAGCGCCGGTCTGGCCGTGCTCGGAGAATTCTCCTACGGCGCTTTGGCCGATACTCCCGATGGTCCTGATTTAGCGTCGACCGATGTCTTACCCGATCCCTACTTCCATCAGGTAACGCTGGTTCGCGATTTCCTGAAGATTCCCCTTCTGCACAACGTCATCACTGACAGCCATTTTGCCAAGCGCGACCGCATGGGACGAAGCCTGGGATTCCTCGCTCGCATTATGCAAGACGGATGGGACAAGCATCCACGTGAGATTGCCATCGACGAGAAGTCCGCCGTGCTGGTTGAGGGTGATGGCAACGCGATGATTGTCGGAAGCGGAAAGGGTGCGTATTTTATGCGTCCATCAACTCACCCCATGATCTGCAAACCCAAAACGCCGCTCACATTTCGCAAAGTATCGGTTTACAAGGCGCCTGCCGGAGCGCATTTCAATCTACATTCCTGAGCCGGCCGAGGTGGAGTAAACTACGAGCTTTCCGTAGACGAAGGAAACATCCAGTCGACTCAGGCAGGGGCTTCAATTTACTGAGAATGGTTATAAGTTTGTCGATTATTTCCTCGGGTTGCTGACCATACTCCCACTATTCGGGAAGCCATAATTTTTTTCCCGATTGCGCGTCATTCGGGGACCGGCGAGGATTGTCCCCGTATTCACTGGCTGTCAAACTGGGCATATCTGATAGGCTCTGTGGTTTGAGACCTCAATTCAAATCGGAGTTCCTCATGCGCCGTCTTCTGATCGCCCTTGTGTTGATGTCTTGCATCATTCATTCCAAACTGCAGTCGCAAGAACCCCCACAAGAACCAAAGACCAATTCAACGGGCCACTACCTGTTTGCCTGGACCGGAGACGCCGCACACAAGGGCAACGACTTTCTCGCGGTGATCGATGCAGACCCCGCTTCGAAATCGTACGGGCAGCTGATAACGACCCTGGCAACCGACGAACAGACGATGCGGGTCCGATCACACGGAATACGTTATGTTAGCTAAATTGTGAACAACGCGCTCACGATAACTCATCGAGGAGAGAAGTAATTCGCCGGAGTGTGTAGGCGTGAAACCGAGGTTACTGGGAGGGAGTTACGTGAGGCTAGGAATCGGGCCTAGTGGCGAAATACGAGAAATCTGAGGAACGTTTTCAGTCGGCGCGATCTCTCCTTCGCGCGCTCTATCCGGCAGCGAGACCAGACGGCGGCGCGCGTCCGCATAACCGCCGCGCCTGGGACGGACACACCTTGTCGCTGCCTAAGATCTTGAATTCTGCTTCATGAATGCGTCTCTTGCGCTACACGATAATGGCTGTGATCGACCGCCTGGTCGATTGTAATCGCGCACTCGCGACTCGTGGCGCACTTGCGTACAATGGATGTGAAAACAGGACTCGCGTTCTCGATACCCACATGACAACCACGACCACTCATCCTTCACCTGGGCCAACGGCAGCTACTGAGGTTCCCGCGTCGCCGCTAACAACCGAAGGCTACAGCGTTCTACACCAGATGATGCGCTTTCGCTGGATGGCCTGGCGTGACTTGCCGGCGGCACAGAGATTGTCGATCGCTCAAGAGGCCGCGACTGTACTCGGCGAAATGGAAAAACCTTCGAATGGGCAGTCGGCGCTCTACTCGTTGATCGGACACAAGGGCGACCTGATGCTGGTGCATTTCCGCAATTCGTTCGCCGAACTCAATCAGGCGGAACTCAGGCTCGCAGGCTTGAGGTTCAGCGATTATTTCGAGCCCTCATCTTCTTACCTATCGATCATCGAACTCGGGCTGTATGATTCGACTCTCAAGATATATAAAGAGCTCACCGATCAGGGTATTCAGCCACACTCGGACCAGTGGAAAGCGGAGATCGAGTGCAAATTGAAGCGGCATCGCGAAGCCATGCATCCGCGGCTGTTTCCGGAGATTCCGCCCAGCCGCTACGTTTGTTTCTATCCTATGAACCGGCTTCGGGGCGAAGAAAAGAACTGGTATACCCTTCCGATTGAAGAGCGCGCCCGCCAGATGAACGAGCACGGGCTGGTCGGACGCCGCTACGCCGGCGAAGTCAAGCAGATTATTACCGGGTCGATCGGCTTCGACGATTGGGAGTGGGGCGTTGATCTGTTTGCCGACGATCCGCTGGTGTTCAAGAAGCTGATTTACGAAATGCGCTTCGATCACGTCAGCGCCGTTTATGCGTTGTTCGGGCAGTTTTTTGTCGGGGTACGCTGTCCGGCCGCTTCGTTAGAAAAATTGCTCAGCGGCGAGCTACCCGGCTAGCAAATCCCTTCACCACAGAGTCACGGAGAAAACCTTGTTTGGGATTTTCTTTGTGTGCGACTCCTTCGCAAATGTAACGGGACCTCTGGATGATGACTTTTTAGCTTCTTGCCTTTCTCTGTGCCTCTGTGGTGAAAAAGATTCAAGGAGAACTCATGGCAACTCTAGGCTTTATCGAATACCAAGACGCCAGCCCGGAAGTGCGCGCGATCTACGATGACATCATGGCCACGCGCAAGACCGACTGGATCAATAATTTCTGGAAAGCGATAGCGCATGATCCCGCCACGCTGAAGCGGACGTGGCAAGACATAAAACAGATCATGGCGCCGGGCGAGTTGACCCGCTCACGAAAGAAATGATCTACATTGCCGTGAGCGTGACCAATCAATGTGGTTATTGCATTGCGTCGCACACGGCCTCCGCGCAGAAAAAAGGTATGAGCGATGCTATGTTCAAGGAGTTGATGGCGGTTGTCGGCATGGCAAACGAGACCAATAAAATGGTCACCGGATATCAGGTAGAGATCGACGAGCAGTTCAAAACTGGCAGGTAAGCGATTCTTATTTCCGGGCGCGGGTAAACTTGAACTCGTGCTTTTTCATATCAACTTTGCGTCCGCGAAAGCGCACGCTCTCGGCCTCAAGCCGAAAGCGCTGTTCGATGGCCGAGTCTCCGCGCAATTTGATTTCACCGCCAGCACCCAACACGCGTTGCCACGGAAGTCCGAAACCCCGGTGCAACACACGGGCTACCTGGCGTGCCGCTCCGGGCAATCCTGCTGCCTTTGCAACGGCTCCGTAGGTCGAAACTTTTCCTTGGGGAATGCGGCGAATCGCTCCTTCAATCAGCAGTCGCGTCTTCGATTGCTGGCGTGAAGGTTCCGGTGCTGCGGATCGGTTCGAGCGTGCTCGACTTCGCGCTTTCAGTTTTTCTGATTTTCGGCTTGCCTTCTTCACAATGCGATCCATCCGATGCGAATCAGCCAGAGCGATAAAGTCAACACAATCAGCCAAAGAACAACTCCCTGCAACAGAGGACGGTGCCCTACCCGCTTGAGCGTGGCAATCGATATGCCGGTGCCAATCAGGAATAAAGTGGCCGTGAGCCCGATTTTCGCAGCTTTCACCGCGAGCGCATAAGCGTTTGCTCCGGCCGGCAAATAGGTCTTGCACACCGCAGCCAGACAAAAGAAAACGATAAACCACGGCCACTGAATTTTCGCCTTCGCGCCTCGTACCAGCGCGGTTCCCAGAGCAACAGGAACAATCCACAACGCGCGCGCCAACTTTACGGTGGTCGCAATTCCCAAGGCCTCTGTGCCGTATTTGGCAGCCGCTCCGACCACGGAACTCGTATCGTGAATCGCCAGTGCCGCCCATAGCCCGAATTGAGATTGCGTCATTTTCAGGTACGCGCCGATTGCCGGAAAAATCAACAATGCTATCGAGTTCAAGACGAAAATAGTTCCCAGCGCAACTCCCATTTCTTCGTCGGTTGCGTGGGTAATAGGCCCAACCGCGGCGATTGCACTTCCGCCGCAGATCGCCGTCCCGGTAGAGATTAGAAAAGCCGGCACCCGCTGCACGCCGAACAGGGCGCCCAATGCCATACCCGCCAGCAAAGCGAAGCTAATGCCCAGCATGGTATAGAGAAAGCCGCTGCGCCCCGCCTGGATTACCTGGTGCAGGTTCATTCCGAAGCCAAGACCAATCACAGACAATTGCAGCAGCCATCTGGAAGCTATCTTCGCTTGTTTGCCGAAAGCATGGGGAAGAGCGAGTCCATACACAATTCCAAGCACCAGGGCGACTGGCGGAGAAATGAACCCGCTGGAGCTGATCAGCAACAGCAAAACAAAAACGATGCGAGAAATCATTAGAGGAAGGCGCCTGCGGAAATTCAAATTCTACGACTCGCGGTTCGAGACCCTCATGGTCTGAGGCCCCCCCCAGAAGCCATGGAATTCGAGCCATTCAGGCAGCTAAGCGGCCTCCCGGAAAGACTCGATGGCTTCTGCCTCTGAGTCGTAAACATCGAAGACCGTCAGCAACTTGGTTACCTGCAGCAAGTCGCCGACGCGCTTGGTCAAGTTTGCCAGCTTGATGTGCCCACCGGCGTTTATGGCCGTGGCGCGCAGCCCTACCAGGTCCCGAGTCCGCCCGAATCGATATAGCTGACTTCTCCGAGATTCAAAACGATCCGATTATTTTCCACAATCGCCTTCTTAATCTTGTCGCGCAGCAGCGAGGATTCTTCGCCGAACACAATCCTTCCGCTGCAATCCACGATCAAAATTCCATCTTTTGTTTTTGACGCAAGTTTCAGTTCCATGAATACACTCCTTCAGAGTTTCGTAACAAATTCAGAAAGCTCGAATTTGGGTGATCGAGAATGACCCATCAGCCTATCGCCTGGGCGGATTATTAGCAAACTTGAATGGAGGAACCGCCCAGATTCAGGTCCACACTACGATTCAGCCTGGGCTGCTCCTATCACGTATAATTTAAGTTCCGGCTCATGAGCTATACCGTCCTGGCGCGCAAATACCGTCCCCAGAAATTCTCCGAGGTCATCGGGCAAGAGCACGTCACCCGCACCTTGCAGAACGCGCTCGAACAGGGACGCACCGCTCACGGCTACATTTTCAGCGGGCACCGCGGCATCGGCAAGACCACGGTCGCGCGCATTCTGGCTGCGGCCTTGAACTGCCGCTCGAACAATCAGCCGTCCGTGGAGCCATGCGGCATTTGCGAGTCTTGCACCGAAATTCGCGCCGGCAACTCGGTAGACGTGATCGAAATCGATGCCGCCACCAATCGTGGAATCGACGAAATTCGTGAGCTTCGAGAAGCCGCCCGATATCGTCCGGCGCGGGACCGCTTCAAGATTTACATTCTCGACGAGGCGCATCAGATCACCGACGCGGCTTTCAATGCATTGCTGAAAACGCTGGAAGAGCCGCCCGATCATATCGTCTTTATGCTGGCGACGACGCAGCCGGAGGACATTCCGCAGACCATCCGCTCCCGCTGCCAGCATTTCAGCTTTCGAGCGGTAAAATTCGATGACATTGTTGGGCAACTGCGCGATCTAGTCGGCCGTGAAGGAATTAAGGCCGATGATGATGCCCTCGCGCTTCTTGCCGAAGCGGGCGATGGTTCGATGCGCGATGCGCTCTCCATACTCGATCAGGCGATCGCCTGCGGCGGCGGAATGGTGACCGCTGATTCGGTGCGAAATCTGGTCGGCGCGGCTCCGGCGCACATTCTTGCAGAAGTGATGCAAGCTGTGGCTCGTGGCGCCAGCGAAGACGTTCTCAAGCAGGTCGATCATCTGATTGGCGAGGGGCACAGCCCCACACATTTTGCGCGGCAGATGGTGCGTTTTTTGCGCAATGCCACCGTCGCCCAAATTGCCGGCAAAGACTCTTCCCTGCTACAGATTTCTAACGAGGAGCGCGAGCGCGTGGCCGGAGTTGCGGAGCTCTTCAGCGAAGAAGACTCACACGCCATTTGCAGATCATGCTGCGCACGCATGGTGAACTGGGATACAAACAAGAACAGCGGTTTCATCTCGAACTCGGCCTGATCAAGATGGCGCACGCACAGCGATTGTTGCCGATTGAACAATTGCTCAGCGATGTAGCGGCTTCATCGAACCCTTCTTCTGCTGGTGCTGCAGCATCGCGGACGCCTGCGCGGCCTTCGATTGTCGCCTCGCCACCGAGTCAGGTGACTGAGTCTCGAAAAGCCGATTTCTTGACGCCTGCTCGCTCAACTTTTGTTTCTCCATTCGCCGCTGACTCGGCCCGCAAGAGGGACCCTCGGCAGGATTCTTCTGCCGATGTATCATCCGGCGCTTCTCGTGTTGTTGCCAGCGGAGGCGCGCCGGCCAGAGTGGTGATGAGCGCGACGGCGCTTTCCGATCCCGACGGGATTGCGACTGCATTGCCGGGAGAGCAGGGTGCGCTGCAGATCGACCGCGCGACCCGTGATTCGAGAGCCGATGATTCTCCAGTCGATGAGCCGAGAATGGATGGTTCGGCCGCCAATGACACTCCGCACGCACCCGTGTTGCTGTCGACGACTGGCGCTGGGCCCGACGCGCCCATCGAAAAGTTGAAGTCGGCGGCGCTTCAAGCGCTGGCGGGTGCGAATCAGCGGATTTTGATTTCGATGCTTGAGCCGGGTGAATGGGCGGTGGTTGGAAATGAAGTGGTCATCAAGGTGGGCGAATCGCAAACCGTCGTCGATATGTCGCTAAGCACCGACGCCCGGCGAATTGTAATCGCTTCAGCCAGCGGTGTTCTGGGACGAGCTGTCAGATTTAAAATTGTTCCCGGCGCCAATGTTGTGGCTTCGGAAAATCGTGACGGTGCCTCAAAATCGAATGGCTCGAATATGGCAACGGGCCGCAGCCGGGCCGAAAACGACGCGGTCGTGCGACGGCTGCAGGAAAAATTCGGCGCGCAGATTCGCACGGTCATCGATTATAAGGAGAGGCGCTAAACCATGGGCGGCTTCAACTTACAAGAGCTGATGTCCAAGGCCAAAACGCAGTATGACGCTCTTCAGAAGAAAATGCAGGAGACCGTCGTCGAGGCTTCGTCCGGCGGCGGCACAGTCACAGTAAAGATGGACGGCCGCAAGCAAGTGCTCAGTCTGCGCATCGATCCCGAAGCCCTGAAAACCGCCGACATAGAGATGCTGCAGGATCTTGTACTCGCGGCTGTGAACGAGGCCGCGCGCAAGATCGACGCTCAAATGCAATCCACGGTCGGCGGAATGCTCGGCAGCATGGGAATTCCAGGCTTGTGATCGCAATGAAATCGCTTATTGAAAATGAAGATCTGTTCTCGAATATTCTCTTCTGCAGTTCTTTTGCTTGTGGTGCTGAGCGCTCTTGCGCGCGCACAATCCCTTGACCGACCTAAAGAGGCTCGCATGAATCATGCCAGCGGAGCGTTCGACGTCAAAATAACGCCGCAAGACAATTCAACCCAGACCTCGACGCTCGGCCGATTCATTCTCGATAAGCAATACCACGGCGACCTCGAAGCAAAGAGTGAGGGCCAGATGCTTTCGGCGGGTACGGAAGTGGAGGGATCTGGCGCATACGTCGCCATCGAGCGCGTCACCGGAACCTTAAACGGATGCAGCGGAAGCTTCACCCTGCAGCACAGCGGCACGATGACTCAAGATAAGCGGAGCTTGACGATCACCGTAGTCCCCGACTCCGGCACCGGCCAACTCACTGGAATAACGGGATCAATGAAGATCAATGTCGCTCCCGGGGGAAGCATACGTACGACTTTGACTATGCGCTTCCCAATCCAGGTTAAGAAATTGGGTGATTAGAGATCGCGAAATTTATTGAAACGGGTTCGCGTCCGCTGCCACGTCGTAAGTGATTTCTTAATTAGCCGACCAAAATCGAGAATTACCGATAATGTCTAAATTCGCCGAACCCATGTCGCGCCTGATCGATGAGCTTAAGAAGCTACCCGGCGTCGGCTCGAAAAGCGCGCAGCGTCTGGCCTTCCATATTCTTCGCTCGAGCGATGAAGATGCCGAAGCACTCGCTGCCGCGGTGCGCGATGTCAAAGCCAACCTGCGCCTGTGTTCGGTGTGCAACAACATTACTGACGTGGATCCTTGCGTCTACTGCACTAGCGCCACGCGCAATCAACGTCTCGTCTGCGTGGTCGAAGAACCCACGAACATCGCCGCCATAGAAAAAACCAAGCACTTCAACGGCGTCTTCCACGTTTTACACGGAACCATCTCTCCGCTGCACGGCATCGGCCCGGAGCAACTGCGCATCTCCAACCTGATCGCGCGAGTCGACGCCGGCAATGTGGACGAAGTGATCATCGCGACCAATCCCACGATAGAAGGCGAAGCTACCGCAACTTATCTTTCCCAGCAACTGAAGCGCGCGAGCGTGAAGGTAACGCGCATCGCCATGGGCATACCCGTCGGCAGCGACATCGAATACACCGATGAAATCACCATGTTGAAAGCGATGGAAGGCAGACGGGAGTTATAACTTGGTTTGTGAGCGCTTGATTGCCGAACACCTTGACCACTTATTTCTGGTTCCAATTGACACTAATTTTGGGTTCCGGAGAATGTGCCGCTCAACCCTGCGCACACCGGAGAATATGTATTGCAAACCCAGGTCCCGCTCATCGTACCATTCGCGACGGCCCCGGTGCCGTTGAATACTGAGACGTCACCGTACTCGTCCGCCTCGACGAAAAGAAGATCAATCGGAGCGGCGGTGTTAGCAGGGAGAGGATTGCTCAGCGACCCCACCAGCACTCCCATGAGCGTGAACTGACCGCTTCCGGAAATCGATCCCTGCCCTGTATCGTAATCGGCGATGAAACAACTGGCCCCTGCACAGTAAACGTTCCGACGGATGTAGCGACACTGCATCGGCTCGAAACCAACGTCACCGAAAACACGCTTGCGGTCAAACCGACGATGTTCGCCGTGATCGTCCAGTCGCCAGGAATTTCGGTACCTGAGGCATCGACGGACGAGTTGTTGCTTCCGCAAGCCGTCGCAAAAATCGTCAACATGCCGATCAGTGCTAATCTTTTCATTCTCTTCGCTTGATTCGCGGATTCACTGGGAAATCCATTTTCTCGGGCGCTTCTACCTGTTCTGATAGTCCCTCAATTACGGGAATGGGTCTGTGACAGTTGACCGAATCCAGTGGGCGCGGGTGTGGAAAAGCCCATTCTGAAATACGACACTTAAAGTAAGAACGACGAGTGCCGGCGAAAACGCGAAGGCCTCGCTCTATCGCGGAGCTTCCGGATCGAGGAATACGTTCGCTTCGTCTTTCGTGGCCACAAGACCGGCAGGCAGAGTGCCGCGATTGTATTCGGCCATGCGATGTTTCCACTTCAGAAAATCGGTAATGTTCTGCGGCTCAATTCGTACCTCGACCCGGCGCAGGCTGGCAAGCAGCAGATTCATTTCGTAGCGAAAGCCTTTGGTAGTGCGGAGATCCTTGGCGGAGGAATGTGCTACCTCAATTTTGCCGGCGCGGCACTCGAGTAATCCCCAATCTTTAGGCAGTTCTTCGGGCCGAATCATCTTCGCAGGCGCTAGATAGAAGCGCTCGCACCCGACGCCACGCTCAGGTTTGACACGAAACGGCTTCAGGCGGTCCGCGAGAAAATCCGATCGTGTCACTTTGCACTCGATTAGCACCGAGTGGCAGGCGAGCTTCCAGCCGATGGCGTCGGGCATTTCGCCGTTCACACAAGCTTGTTCCGAAAGCACGACTCCGCAGCGATAGCGGCGTAGCCAGCGTACGGCCTTTTCTACCAATTGAGCGTGAGTCATGGCTCTGCTTCGCTTCAGCCGACAGATTACCTCAACCGAGCACAGATATTTGTAACCTGAGACGCCGGTGCGCGGAAGTGACCGATTCGCTCCCGGGCGCGCTTATTGTCGACTGAAACCGTGCTTCATCGGCTTCACAATTAGTGGCCTGCGCAAAACCGTTTCCAACAGATGCCGTTCGGCGGCAATCGTTTGAGCGCCCGGTCCCATCGGCGAGTAACCTTCGGCGGCAATGATCAGCGGTTCGTGCGCGAGCAAACTGAGACCTCTGCGCGCCAACATTTTAGACGATTGCCTCCCATTGCTCGTATGAGTCAGAATGCCGTTCTTCCGAATCTGCTGCAAATGCAGGCGGAGGATGCGACCATCATGAGCGGCGTCGAAAGCGTTGGCAACGCGCAGAATGGCCGCAAGCTGAATCGTGGCATTCTGCTCGTCAGGCAGCCGATCGCGCAGCAATTTGTGCCTTCTGGTGGGCAGTACGCCGCAATGAAATCGGGCAACCGTGGCAGCTCGCAGCAGATCAGCCTCATTCATGCCGCAGGGAATTCGATATTTGCGAATCAAAGCCAGAGATATCTTGTGATGATCTTTCTCCCCTTGCGACTTCCCAATGTCGTGCAGCAGGGCCGCGGCGCGTAAACTGGAGCGCGCAGATTCGCGATCCACGGCGGGATGCCAGGAGAACTGCAAAAGTCCATCATAGAGCTGCAGCGCAAAACTCGCAACGCGTTCGGAGTGCGGGAAATCAGGATCAAGTCCGCCGGCCCAGAGCTTTAATCGCCTTACTGCAAGAGCCTCAATCTGCCTGCCCTGCGGCAGGGTGGCGCGCCATACCCTCCAGAGAGAGTCTGGGCCGATCATTTTTTCTCGATAGCGTGCGATGCGCTGGGCGCGCTGGCTGGCAATCCGCTCGTGCCAGAGCGTCCGCGAGGGCGAGTCGCGAAAAACGTGGGACGAAAGAGCGTTTGCCCACAGCACGTCGAGGTCATGTACTTCTCCCAGCAAATCCTGCATTTCTTTGAGGTCGTCGCTCCACATCTTATGTTCGGCTGGAAGAAAATTCTCGACGATATAGCGAAAGCGCTTAATGCCGATGCGTAATGCGTGCAGCGCCTTTTGGGAGCGATTGCGCATGGCGCGAGTGTGCAGTTCGCGGGCTTCCGTCCAGCGTTCCAGCGCAAGATGCTTGAATAACGCGCTACCCGGCCGAAAACGCGCCGCGCGTGCCGGAAGCGAGTTGCTCCACTGCCGCCATTGCTTTCTGTCGAATGCCTCAAGGGCGGCTTTGGCCTCGCGATTCTGTTCTTGCTCGCGGCCTTCGAGTATTTCGCGCAGCGTCCCTGCTGGATCGGCGGCGCGCGTTTGATCCTGCAAATGTGGGACGATCGATTCCGAATTGACTTCGTACGATAGCGCTTGATCTGCACTTGGCACCGTTTCCTTCGAAGGAGCCAACTTCTCGATCCACTCCTGCATCACGTGAATGTCTCGAAGATCGCCCAAGCGTTGGAATAGGTGCCTGCCCGCTTTCTTCATCGCCTTCCAACTTGGATCGGGATCGAGCGCCATGAGGCCATCGGCAAGAGAACGGCACCGCCGCAGTGAGACACGAAGGTCGTGCACCGGCTCAGGGCGAAAGTCTGCGCCGACGTTGTCGCATTCCTCCAGCACTCGAAGCATCCAGTAGCGGAGACCGACGGTTTGGCTGGCGCGGATTTTCTCAGCAACTTGCGAAGGCACAGGGTTTCCCGGTCACCGAAACGTTGACTCACCATTTTCGCCGGAGATGGCTTTCAGCGCCACCCCGACCTTGCAATCCCGAAACGAAGATGCTGGTCTGGCAGCATCCTGCTGAACAGCAACTGCTCTCGTTGCATCGGCATCTTGCCAATTACCTCCGTAACATGCCCCGCCTTACTGTCTGGATTTAACCTTATCAATGCGCAGCCAGAGCTCGCGTGCAGGGGTGTTTTATCGACAATGCGGCCACATTCCATGCCAATCGTGCGGCGTCCGCACGTGCCTTCGTTCATAGTTTAAACATCCTGATCAAGTATGCGCGCATGTATGGTTACGAGCACAAGCGCACAGAAGCACAGTTTGAGATTGCCTGGAACGAATTGCAAAGCGGCCTGCCTATAGCAGGTGAAGGAGGATTTCTTTTAGGAGTTTCTGAGGGCAAACTGCTGCTCGATGGCGTTCCTCTCGAAACCGGGCAGGTAGAAAAAAGTTTCGGGCAACTGTTGACCGCAGCCGGCCTTGCCAGCCTGCATTTTTCGAAAGGCGTCACCGTTGAAGACTTCACAAGCCTGGTTCGCGCCTTTACTCTTGCCGGCTCCAAAGCACAAGATGTTTCCAAACAAATTAAAGAAGCATTGAGCAGCAGCGGGAAACCGAGCACCATCAAGATAAACGAAGTGAAATTCGTGGCTGCCGATCCACTCACCGGAGACATCAGTGTCGCCGCTCAGATTGCAGCTCAGACGCTCGGCCCCGAGTTTAAGCAGTGGTTGAACGATCCACAGAAGCTGCTGCAACTGATCGCCGCGGCGGAAGGCGCTAACTCCGGCGGCGCGGGTCAAGGGCAACCGGGCGTGGTGGTGCCATTCGGCAGCGTTCCGCATGTTCCTGTCGGGGGGGGATCGCCTCAAGGCGCCGGTGCCGCAGTGGGGCCCAGCCTGGGAAGGTGGGGTTGTCCCGCTACAGGAAGCGGAAGTGGTGCAAGCGATCCGGCTCCTCACCCGCTTCGGGCAAGCGCAGACGGATCCGAACATGCGCCCCGAGGACTTGCAAAAAGATCTCCGCGAGACCGATCCGAACACGCGCCTGAACCTACAGCAATTGCTGGGGAACCTGGCGGCCAAGGCAGCCACGAATCAAGAAGAAGATGCGCCGCTGCTCATGAAGGCCGCCGAGCACATGGCGATCCGCTTTGCGCTCGACCGCTATTCGAAAGGCGAGGTCAAGGTAAATGCCGTCCATCAGATGATGGAGCACATGAGCCGGCAGATGGACTCCTTGCGCCAGATTCTTAAAATCCAGGAAGAGAAGATGAACAAAGCCGGCATTCTGGTCGAATCGCACGCCGATATTCTCGACCGGATGTTCTGGGCTGAAGTGCCGGAGTCAGGCAAGAAGACCGTATTACTCTCGAACGAAGCTCCCTGCGTGCCACCGCGCAACTTGCGTCAGTTCGTGGAGGTGCTGCTCGACCGCGAGGACAAGCAAACCTCCGCTGAAATACTCAACAACTATTCCGGATGCGTCACCAGCAAGGATGCGGAGCCGCGGCGCAAAACGGCAATCGGGCTCAGCCAACTGGCCGATCTGTACGCTCGGGTGGGCGGCGAAGCGATGGCTGCAGCGATTCGTAAAGTGACCCAGCAAATCTGTGTCGAAAAAGACCCGGAGCTGCAAAGCCTCCTGAGTGCAGCTTTCGTTCGTCTCAGCCAGGAAGCCAGCGAAGCCAAGAATTACCAGGCGGTGAACGAAGTATGCGCTGCCATGGAGACCCTCTTACAGCAGCGTCCGGTCATGGTCAACGACCTGCGCCCGCGCGTCGGCGTGGAAAATCGCATTCCTGAGT
The DNA here is from genome assembly GCA_963784025.1 of Bryobacterales bacterium. Classification (GTDB taxonomy): domain Bacteria; phylum Acidobacteriota; class Terriglobia; order Bryobacterales; family Bryobacteraceae; genus Palsa-89. Next base: position 11,114 of record CAWAPW010000023.1, on the reverse strand, counting down.
TCATCGAAGAAGCGCTGCGTTCCGATCCCGTGCCTGAGGATTTGCTCCTGATTCTGCGCCGTACCTGCCAGTCTGGCGCGGAGCACTTGGCGGACCGGTTCTTCCGCTGCATGCGGCGCGATGAGTGCGACCACATGGTTGAGCTGGTCAAGGAGTTGGGAAGTCCCGCCCTTGCCCAGCTTCGCGAGATTTTGCGCACGGGCCAGTCGCGCCAAGCCTCCGCAGTGGTGGGATTGTTGAGCCGTCTGGATGTGGGAACGCTGCTTGAACTGCTGCCGGTGCGCATGCCCGAGTGGAATCGCTTTTATCACGATATCGTGGTGCGCCAGATTGCTTACGGCGCCGCGCCCGACCGCGGCCGCACGCTGCTGGAACTCGCGGAGATAATGGATGCACTCGTGCTGCCCGAGACCATCGATGAAATCGGTATGAGCGGAGACCTGACCGCCGCGCCGCCGCTGCAGGCAATGGCCAAACCCGGCGAAGCGGCGTCGCGCTCTCCATTCATCCAGCTTAAGGCCATCGAATCTTTGGGCCGGCTGCGCGATACGGAATCTCTCACTCTGCTGCGCGAGATTGTGGAGACGAAGAAAACGTTCGGTTGGGTTTACCATCGCGAACTCCGAGTCGCCGCGGCGCAATCGCTTTCTAAAACCGATCCCCGATATAGCGCCCAGATTCTCTCCGACAGCAGCCTTGAGCCCTCCGAGTTGGCGATTGCGCCTCTTGATACCGCTCCGGCATGCCCTTGGGTGCGGCAGCGCCGCTACGAGCGCATGGTGCTGGCGCGGACTGTTGCGGCGACGATTGGAAGTTCCTGGGGAAAATCAAAGATTCAGATCCGCGAGTTGAGCCTGGGCGGCGGGATGGGAACAAAAGAAGACAATTTACGTATCGGCAGCGAAGCGGACCTAGAAATCTCGCTGGGCATGCGATCCAAAATCAGGGCCCACGTCCTTTTGCGTCGCGCGCGCGTGAACGAGGTGGGATTTGAAATCGTTAGCACCGATCTTGAAAGCCGGTACCGATTGCGCCGATTGCTGGTGGAGGCGCTCAATCGCACTCCGCAGAAAAAAGAAGACGATTGGATGGGGCAACGAAGAACCTAATGCGTGGCATCTAGGAAGATTGAAAAAAAGCCCCTGCCGCAGCAGAGGCTTTTTAATTGCGCTACGGTTGGAAACACCTACTTCACTTTCACGAAAATAATAACCAGCGTATACAATGCCAGTGACTCGATCAGCGCCAGTCCCAAAATCAGGGCCAACTGAATGCCCGGACGGGCTGCTGGATTGCGCGCCAGACTCTCCACGGCAGACGCTGTAGCCTTCCCCTGCGCCAGCGCGCAAATCCCCGAGGCGAACGCCATGGAGAATCCTGCCGCGATGGCAACCCAGTTTGTTCCCGCCACCTCTGCCGGTCCCTGCGCAAATACAGGGACAGCGAACGAGAGAATCGAGAGTGCCATGAACAGCTTACTTAGCTTACCCATTGTGTTTCTCCTTGTATGAAATACCGCCAGTGGGTGGTTGACGCCGTACCTTGCAGACGCCCTCACGCTTGCGGCTCACTTTTTCAAACACAGTGCAAATCTAAACCTAGTGCTCTTCCGAAACTGCGCCCTGCAAATAGACCGTAGTCAGCAGAACGAAAATATACGTCTGCAACAACGAAACGAAAATGTGCAGCCCCAGGAATGGAATCGGAAACGCTACCGGCAACAGCGAAACGAAAACCAGAGTGACCATGTCTCCCGCGTACATGTTCGCGTAAAGACGTACGGTCAGCGAAAGGACGCGCGCCAGATGGCTGATCAATTCGATCGGAACCATTAAAGGCGCCATGACGGGCATGGGACCGGCAAAGTGCTTCAGGTAAGCGATACCGGCTTGTTTGAAACCCTGCGCCTGGTAATAGATGAACGCGGCCAACGCGCATCCCAATGGCACGATCGCCACAGCCGTTGGCGATTCGAATCCGGGGATAATCCCAAGGATGTTGCACAGAAGAATGAACAGCCCCAGCGTGGTCAAAAAAGCCGTGTAAGGCTCGCTGTGATGGCCGATGATCTCGTTGCTTTGACCCTGAACGAATCCTTCCAGTCCTTCGAAGGCGTGCTGCAAACCTCCGGGGTTGTCGACCGAAAGCCGCGAGCGCAAGATGAAGAATATGATTAAAAGGAAGCCAAAGACAAATAGCTCCATGGCGAACGAATTCGGAATAGGAGCTTCTGGATGCTTGGGTGCAAGGTGCAGCAACCGCAGGAAAGCCGTTACCGGCGCCGCGAGGAACCGATTCAGGATTTGAGTAAACCAGAGTTGCTCGAGCATAAAAGCTTTGACTTGTCCGCTGCCGGCGTTCGCACAGCGAGGCTCCAGGTTCCGCTACTGTTTACAATCCTTTGGCCAGCGCCACGTACAACTCATAAATCGCTTCGCACAGAATGGCTGCAACGGGCAAAAATAAGCCCGCAAGAAGCCCATGCAGGCTCGCGGGTGAAACAGTCAATATAACATAAGCGCTGATAGCCATCAAAACATAACGAAACAGAAATCGAAAAACGATTCCAGTTCCAGACTGCGATCCCGCGCTCTCGGTGGCGTGAGCGGTAAACCCGGCGATTACTCGTTTCAGCCAGTGAAAATTCACGTAGGCGATGGCGCAGCCGAAGGCGAGTCCAATTGCCGGACGGACGCCGAATCTCCACCAGGTTGCGCCTATCAACACTGGGGACAGCACCTGCATGAAGCGTGCGATGCGCGGCAGAGCGCCGGAGTAGAAATTTTCAGCCGCAGGCGCCTCTGGTAGTTCTGCTTCGCCTCGGGATTGGTCAGCCATGGATTCTGGTTTCGCGAGCCATCATCAATCATGGTAAGGGAAGTCGTGGTATGGGAAACGAAGAACAAACAGCTTAATTCGGCACATCCGGCATTTACTTCGAGTCCTCCACAGCCAGGCGGATCAATTCGGCAAAACCGGCTAGGGCGCCGAGAACAAGTCCGACTAGATAGAGCCAGGTGGTGTGCAGCCAGCGATCAAGCCCCGCGCCCACCAGCCATCCCACGACGACCGCCGCCGGAAAGATCATGGCCAACTCGCTGTAGCGGGCTGCCTGTACCCAGAACTTTTCTCTGCGCTCGGAGTTTGGCGGCTCAGGCTTTGGCTCGGGCGCAGAGGACATAAAATGCGTTCGTGAGGGACAGAGATCTCAGTGTACGAGCTTCGCGACAGCCGGACTCTTAGCCATGCCGAGTAACCAGTCAATCATGTTGATGAAACGCTCGGGCATGATTCCGATGAAGACCGTCGCGAATGCAGTCACTCCAAGGCCCACGCGCATGCTCCAGCTCACCGGCAGCATACCTTCTTCTTCGGGCTGGCCCATGAACATGGCATTCGCCATCTTCAAGTAATAGTACAGGCCGAAGACAGAATAGAGCACGCCAAGGGACGCAAGCGCGTAGTGCCCGGTTTCGATCAGACTGAGAAAGATGAAGTATTTGCCCCAGAAGCCGGCCAGCGGCGGAATACCGGCCAGCGAGAGTAAGAAGATCAGCATCAGCACCGCTTCAACGGGGGCGCGGGCATAGAGTCCATTGAGATCGTCAAGTTCATCGCCAATCACCTTCCGATGGCGCAATGATGTGATCACGCCGAAAGCACCCAGGTTCATGAACGTGTAGACCAGCAGATAGACGAGAATGCCTTTGAAACCATCCGTGTTCAACTCGACCGCTGTACCGGCGATCAAACCCAGCAGCATGTAGCCAACGTGCGCAATCGATGAGTACGCCAGCAGACGCTTGGTATTGGTCTGGGTGAGTGCGGCAAAGTTTGCGCCAGTCATGGTCGCAATCGAAACGAACACCAGCAGGGGGGCCCAAACGAAACGCATGGGATAAAGTCCCCATAGCAGGATGCGCAGCAGCATCGCCCATCCCGCAGCTTTCACCGCCACGGACATAAATCCCGTGATGCAAGTAGGCGCGCCTTCATAGGCATCCGGCGCCCACTGATGAAATGGAACCGCGGCTACCTTAAACAGCAAACCAGTCATCGTTGTCAGCAAGGCAACAATCGCAACCGGATTATGCGGATTTTGCGCCAGAATCCTTCCGAGCTCACGGTTTATACCAACCAGATTCGTAGTGCCGGTGAGGCCGTACAAAAGCGACAGTCCATAGGCGAAAATTCCGGACGAAAACGCCCCGAGCAACATATATTTAAGGGCCGCTTCGTTGGAGCGGCGGTCGCGCCGCAGAAAGCCGACCAGCACATAGGTGGAAATCGCCATCAATTCCAGGCCGATGAAGATGAGGACGATGTCCATACCCGCAGCCATGCACATCATGCCGACCACCGAAAGCAACATCAGCGAATAATATTCGCCATGGTTCTCATGTTCGGTCTGCATGTAGCGCACCGACATGAGGATCGAAATCGCCGTGCCCGCCAGGAACAAATAAAAGAAGAAAATCGCGAAGCGATCCACCATCATGGTGCCCATCATGGCCTGGTGGCCAAAATGCGCGTAAGGAGTGGCCTTCATCCAGAGCTGGATTTTCACCACGCCGCCGATCGCAAATCCTACGCCAATGAGCGCAGTAACCGCATTGGCCCACTTGGATTCGGGCGGGATCATCAGATCGATGAGCAGAATGCCAAGGGCAAAAAGAGTCAGAAGGGTGATAGGCAGCGACCAGCACGTAATCGTTCCAATTGAATCCGATCACGCCCACTATTTGCTTCCTTTCAGTGGTTGCGCTGCAGCACCGTTATTTGCAGGCATTTCCTGCGACGCTTGTGGCATTTGCATTTCGCTCTGACCGGCTGGGCGCAATTGGGCGTTCACGGTTCCGCCCGGCTGGGGATTGCGAACATTCTGCACCAGTTGATTGACCGGCTGTTCCAGAATCTCGAAAAACGGTTTGGGATACAGGCCGATCCAGAACGCCATGATGAGCAGCGGAACGAACATCAAAACCTCCCGCGGCGTTAGATCGTGCAGTTTTTCATTCTTGGGATTTGTGACCGTTCCAAAGAAGACGCGCTGATAAAGCCATAGCAAATACGCTGCCGCAAGCACCACGCCCGGCACCGCCCAGGCGCCCCACCGCCAGTTCTCCATGAACGTGCCTTGCAAAATAGTAAATTCGCCGACGAAACCATTCAGCAGCGGCAGGCCCATTGACGACAAAAACATGATCATCGTGATCGTGGCATAGACAGGCATTACGTTCGAGATGCCGCCGTACTCGGAGATCTCTCGCGTGTGCCGCCGTTCGTAGAGAACCCCGACGATCAAGAACAGCGCGCCAGTGGATATTCCGTGATTGATCTGCTGCAGGACCGATCCGCTCAAACCCACGGAATTCAGCGCAAAAATGCCCAGCGTGCAGAAGCCGAGATGGCTGACGGAAGAGTATGCCACCAGCTTCTTCATGTCCTTCTGCATGAGCGAAACCAGCGCGCCGTAAATGATCGCGATGATCGAGAGCGCGATCATCCATCCGCGAACTTTGGTGTGCGTGAGAACGTCCGGGAAAAACGGCAGCGAAAAGCGGATAAAACCGTACGTCCCCATCTTCAACAGAACACCAGCCAGTATGACCGAGCCGGCCGTGGGCGCTTCAACGTGCGCATCCGGCAGCCAGGTGTGGAACGGGAACATCGGCACCTTGATGGCAAATGCCAAAGAAGAACGCGAAGAAACAGCAAAATTGCGATCGTCGGACCGTACGCCGGATCGGAATAAATTTTCGGCGCCGTCTCGTACAAAGCCGGTAGGCTGAAGGTGTAAACGCCAGTCAAGCGTGAGTGATGGAAGTAAAGAAACAGTATGCCAAGCAGCATCAGCACCGAACCGACCAGCGTGTAAAGAAAGAACTTGATGGCCGCATAGAGTTTGCGCGGCCCGCCCCAGATGCCGATCAGCAGATACATCGGCACCAGCATGGCTTCCCAGAAAACGAAGAACAGGAAGAAATCGAGCGCCATGAATACGCCCAGCATTCCGGTCTGCAGAACCAGAAACCAGATGTAATATTCCTTCACCCGGTTCTCGATGGCCGTCCAAGAAGAAAGGATCGAAATCCAGCCCAGCAGCGTGGTCAGCATGATGAGCAGAAAAGAAATGCCGTCGATGCCGAGCAAATAGCCCGCGCCGATCGAGGGAATCCAGTTGTTCGGCCGCGCCTTCAATGAACTTGAAGCCGGGCTCAAGTCGCTGCGCCCAGAACCAGGGCACCAGGGGCAGCGAAACCAGCAAGCCGCCAAGCGCAAATATGTTTGCGATCCAGCGGATGGCGTCTTTGTTCTCCTTGGGAATAAACAGGAGCAGAGTCGCGCCTACCAGCGGCGTGAAGAGAATGATCGAGAGAATGTGGTTTTGCATGAGAGCAGTTCTCAGTTCTCGGTTGCCAGTTCTTCGGGCGCAGACACTTCTATGCACAAACCTGCACGTCCTACAAAACCTTAGCTGCAAAACGGCGCCGAAGATACTGCGCCAATAAATAGCCCAGCGCCAAGAGAACCAGCGCCGCAGTCGCCGCCCAAAATCCACGAGCATAACCTAGCTGCCAGCAGAGAAAGTAAACTAACCCAACGACCATGAAGAGTGCATACCACTGCACCAGCCCCCACTGCAGCAGCTTGACGGGATACGACAACATACGCGCAAGAATCGCCGGCCCGTTGACGCCAATGCCGTCGATAATCCACTTGTCCCACCAACTGGAAATCCTTCCGGCGAGGCGCGTGATCCATCCGGCGGCGTTGACCGAGCCGTCGATCACGTGGACGTCGAACCATGAGGAAGCCTCGCCCAGGCCCAGCACGCCCAGTCGCGCTTTGCCCACTTTGCGGCGTCCGGTAAAAACGTAGTCGTAACCTTCATCCACGTAATACTTGTTGAGCAGCAGTTTGTACACCGGCGGAGACTGCGGCCGCAATCGGCTCGGCGTAATCCTTGTCGGCGTGACGATAGCTTCTCCACGCCATCCCCCACCCAGCAACCGCCGCGGCAATCGAAAGCCCATCAACAGCATATTCCATTCCGGATGGTATGCTCTTCTTCCGCCCCCTGCACCAACTGCCCGGCTCTTCCCTCTTCCTCGAATACGCGGGCCTCAGGCTGGAATACCGGCTCAGAAATTCCGCGAATCGGTCGGAGCCGCCCAGGCTGCGCGGCCAGCCCAGCCATCCGGCAAAAATAGCGCAGAGAGCAAGCGCGATCAGAGGCACCGTCATCGACTTGAGGCGACTCGTGAATGTGGTGCTCGACTTCGTGGCTCATGCGCGGACGGCCGTGGAAAGTCAGGATACATCAGCCGGAACATGTAGAACGCGGTCATGAGTGCGGTGGCATAGCCAATCAACCACAACAAGCGGTAAGCGCCGCCTTCACGCGACCAGGTTTGCCAGAGAATCTCGTCCTTGGAGAAGAATCCGGCAAACGGAGAAATGCCGGCAATGGCCAGAGTCGCGATAAACATCGTCCAATGCGTGATGGGAATGCGCTGGCTGCAGATCGCCCATGTTGCGCATGTCCTGCTCGCCGCTCATGGCATGGATCACCGAGCCCGCGCCGAGGAACAGCAGCGCCTTGAAAAATGCGTGGGTAAAAACGTGAAACACGCCCGCGGCGAATGCCCCCACGCCCAGCGCCAGAAACATGTAACCCAACTGCGAAACCGTGGAATACGCCAGCACGCGCTTGATGTCGTTCTGCACCAGCCCGATCGAAGCCGCGAAAATCGCGGTCAGCGCGCCGACAATCGCAACGGTCTTCATCGAAGTCGGCGCCAGCACAAACAACGCATTCGACCGCGCCACCATGTAAACGCCAGCCGTAACCATGGTCGCCGCATGGATGAGCGCGGAAACCGGCGTCGGGCCTTCCATGGCATCCGGCAGCCAGATGTATAGCGGAAGCTGCGCCGACTTGCCGCATGCGCCGACGAACAAAAGCAAAGTCGCGGCTGTAATGACCGGATCGCCGATAGCGAAGCGTCCGCTGCGCGCCATCTGCGTGACTTCAGTAAATCGCAGCGACCCGAAATACCAGGCGATGAAGAACATTCCCAGCAGAAATCCGGCGTCACCGATGCGGTTGACGATGAACGCTTTGTTGGCCGCATTGCTCGCCGATTTGCGATGGAAGTAAAATCCGATCAGCAGATACGAACACAAGCCCACGCCTTCCCAGCCCACGAACATCAGAACATAGTTGTTCGCCAGGATGAGCGTCAGCATGGAAAACATGAAGAGGTTGAGGTATCCGAAAAATCGGTAATAGCCGCCCTCATGCGCCATGTATCCGGTGGAGTAAATATGGATCAGCATGCCGACGCCGGTTACAAACAGCAGCCAGATGCTGGAGAGGGGATCGAGCAGGAAACCTGCATCCGCCTGAAACGGCGCAGGCGTGCCATCGTGGGTCAGCGTATGTTCAAATGGCCGGTGTCGGTGCCCAGCCAGGTGTAAAGAATCGTTTGATACGGCTGATGGTGATGCTCGGGTGCGGATGCCCATGCGTATATTGCCAAACCGCGCCGCACGACAGCACAAAGGCCACAACATCGCGCCCACGCAAACCGCGCTCACCGTCGCCTTCTGCAGCTTGCGGCCGAAGAAAAACATGATCGCTGCGCCGAGGGCGGGCAGCAACGGAATCAGCCAGATGTGGGAAAGAAATAGCATCTTTTATTCGGCTTCTACCTTCTGGCCTTTAGCTCCTGACTCAGGCAACGCCCTTTTCGATTTTCGCCAGAGGCCAGTGAGATCGAAGCTTTTCTACCACTTCAACAAATTGACTTCGTCGATGTTCACCGTCTCTTTGTTGCGGAAGAAGGCAATCAGAATTCCCAGCCCTACTGCCGCTTCCGCGGCGGCATCGGTGATCACAAAAATCGAGAATATCTGTCCGTGGAGACGGTTGGCCCTCCCCATGCGCGCTGGCATGCTCTGCCAGTAGTGGGAGAACGCGACCAGATTCAAATTCACGGCATTCAAAATCAGTTCAATCGACATCAGCACGATCACCACGTTGCGGCGGGTAAGTACGCCGATCACGCCGAGGATAAACAGCGCGGCGGCGAGCACCAGATAATGCAATGTCGCGATTGTAGTACGGATTGCATGCGTCGCTTTTTTCGCCTGACCAACGGCGGCTAAAGCCGCCTTTAAGGCTGGGGCGGCACGACCGGAAGTCGTGCATTCCCGCTCAAATCCTCTTCTTCGCCATTACCACCGCTCCGATAATCGCCACCAGCAGCAACAGCGATGCGATTTCGAAGGCGAACATATATTGCCCATACAGCAGCGTTGCCGACCCTTTGCGTGTTGTCTCCTTCCATGGTCGCATCGTGCGTTCCCAGGGAACAAATTCGTTGCCCTTGGCGTATACACAGCAATCAACAATCCGCCGAGCGCGAGCGCCGCAATTACCCGATGAGCCATTGGCTGTTGAACTGCTGCTCCCTAATCGAGCGATCGATGTTCACCAGCATGATGACGAACAGGAACAACACCATGATGCCGCCCGCATAAAGAATGATCTGCACGCCAGCCACGAACGGCGCATAGAGCATCAGGTAAATCGCAGCCTGCGCAAGTAGCGCAATGATCAGCGCCAGCGCCGAATGCACCGGATTCTTGCGCGTGATCACCAGGATGCCGCTCACAGCATGATCCCGGCGAGCATATAAAAGAAAAATGGTGTGGCTACGGGTGCCATAAATTTTGCTGAAACAGAGCAACCCCCGCCGTGAGGATCAGCACACCCATTCCTATCGGCAGCAGAACTTTCCATCCCATTTTCATCAATTGATCAAAGCGATATCGGGGGAATGTGCCGCGATACCAGATGTAGAGGTACATGAATCCGGCAACTTTCGCTGTGAACCAGAAAATATCCTGAACACGAAATCGAACCACAGGAATGAAAAGTACCAGGCCAATCAGTGCCAGCAAGCACCGAACCCGGCGAGACCGATCGTCTGCACTCTGAAAGTATGGATGCTTCGGCATTCGCGCCGTGCTGAAGAAGCAATAGCCGGCGAGAAAAAGAAAAGCAACGCCGGGAACCAACGAGAAGAGTCTGGTCCCATCCCGCTCCACTCAGGGCATTCGGAAATGGCCGCAGCCATCCGCCGAGCCAGAGAGTAACGGCGATCGAAGAAACCGCGATCATCGCCGAATATTCCGCCAGAAAGAATAAAGACCAGCGAAAGCCGCTGTATTCGGTATGGAAGCCCGCGGTCAGTTCCGATTCCGCCTCGGCCAAATCGAACGGCGCCCGGTTGGTTTCGGCGACCATCGCGACGGCAAAGATGAAGAACGCGATCAGCCCGAGCGGGAAAAACTTGAAAATAAACCACTCGTGCTGCGCCTGCTGCGCCTGCACGATGCCGATCATGCTCAAGGTCCCGGTGCCGGACGCGTTCAGGCTGGTCATCAGAACGGCTGAGACAACAGCCATCCCCATCGCCACTTCGTACGAGACCATTTGCGCACTCGAGCGCAGCGCACCGATCAGCGGATAGTGCGAATTCGAAGCCCAACCAGCCATCACAATCCCAAGCACGCTGAGCGAAGACACGCCGAGCATGAACAGAATTCCAATGTTCATATCGGTGATGGCGTGTGTCGGACCAAATGGAACAACTATAAAAGTTGTGAATGCCGCCAGCACAACCATGAAGGGCGCGGTCCAGAAAATTATGCTGTCCGCCTCTGCCGGCATGATGTCTTCTTTCAGCAACAGTTTGATCGCATCCGCAATCGGCTGCAGCAATCCATGGGGCCGACTCGCATCGGCCCCAGGCGCACCTGCATGTGCGCGAGAATCTTGCGCTCCAGCCAGTTCATGGCGATCACGGCGACGGAAAGCCCTACGAACACCAGCATGATGTAAACAAGCGCCCAGAACATGTTGCCGGCGGCTCCCGGCGTCTGATTGCTGCTGAGATAAGAGGTGACGTATTGGACGATGGCTCGCATCAGCGTCACCTCGCCAAGAACGATGTCGAGCGTGCCGATAATGGCGATCACATCAGCGACCAGTTGGCCGCGGCACATCAAATCAAGCGCCTGCAGATTCACGGCTACGGGGT
>CAWAPW010000022.1:0-997126 GCA_963784025.1 Bryobacterales bacterium | reverse complement strand
CGGCGGTCACGGCCGCTAGCGCCGCCAAGGCGACGATGCCCACGCGAAGCGCTGAATTTGTTCTCATGGTAATTCCTACGTGTCATTATATGCGGTGGTTTCAATTAAGGCCACGCTCCTGGCGCGTCCGCACGGTCCTTTGCGGGCCGCTGTTGTCTTGTGCCCCGCTTGTAACGCCGTCAAGCAAAGACGGCGGGTATGAGAACCTGAAAACGTTACGCGACAGCGAAACTACGATTTCATAACCCGAGATCGACATTGTGTGTCTGGGCCGATCCTAGCTGTCGATTCCTCCTCCGTGACGATCGCCGTCAGACCGACAATTTCATCCAAAGGCTCGCCCAACGCTGTGCTTCACGCTGCGGACCTGCTGCGCATTACGGACTGAGGTTCAGTCGTGGGTGATGCTATTTTCAGCGGAAGGAGCTCCTGGGTCGATGTTGGGCAGCTTAACGCGCTCGGGCCAAGAGAACGAATCGTTGTCTTGACCTCGGACGGACGGGAACACGCCGGAAAGTCGGCCGTAATTCGGGGAGATCTCATCACGTTATCCAACGCCGAGCGTGGCGAGACCTACCGAAAAACCGACATTCGCGGGGTCCGCTATGTGAGAACGAAACCCCTCACGGCGACGCAGGAGCATTTCGTCCACGAGAACATTTCGTACCTGGACCCCGAACTATGGTGGAATGGACTCTTTCTCGGGACGATTCCGGTGATGCTGTACGACGCTTCGGAGCCCGAAGACAACTCCCCCGAAGACAGCTCCGAGGTTAAGTGCATGAACCACTGATGGGCCGTGCCTCAGCAGGCTACACTTAAAATCAAATGGCTGATGCCTCCATTCAAACGGCACTCGCAGTGGGTGTACCCACACTGGCTGTGCTGGTCGGGATTCTGATTAACAATTCCCGTCTCAACGATCTTCGCGGCCACATGGACGCGCACTTTGCCGACATGCGGGAGATGGCGCTCCGATTTGCGCCGGGTCGCCGAGTCGTTCGGCGCCGTCCCAGGCCAATAGCCAATTGCCAACCGCCAATTGGCCCCGCTTATCACTGTTAAACTGATAAATGAAGTGCGCCGTTTCTACTTTGACCACAACGCGACCACCCCGGTATCTCAATCAGTCCTAGAAGTGCTGGTTGCAGCGCTACTTGAAGTGCCCGGCAACGCCTCCAGCATCCACCAGGATGGGCAACTGGCGAAGCAACGGCTGGAAGCCGCGCGCCGGGAAGTGGCCGCTTTACTCGGCTGCGAGCCCAAGGAGCTGGTGTTTACCGGCGGCGGGACGGAGGCGGACAACCTCGCCATTCTGGGCTCCGTGCTCGCCAACAGCGCGCCCCAGAAGCACGTCATCACCACCGCCATCGAGCATCCGGCTGTTCTGAATCCCTGCCGCGAACTGGAGCGCTCGGGCATCGCGGTTACCTATATCCGGCCCGGTCCCGACGGCGTGGTTGACCCTGACGACATTCGCCGCGCGCTGCGGCCCGAGACGGTACTGGTCAGCGTGATGCACGCGAACAACGAGACCGGCGCGCTGCAGCCTATCGCCGAAATCGCCGCGCATCGCTCACGAAGGCGGGGCGCTCATGCATTCCGACGGCGTCCAGGCGGCGGGCAAAATTCCCGTCGATGTCCAGGCGCTCGGCGTGGATCTTTACTCCATCAGCGGCCACAAATTCTATGCGACGAAGGGCATTGGCGCGCTATACGTGAAGACCGGCGCCAAGCTGCGCCCCATCCAGTTCGGCGGCAAGCACGAGCGCGAGCGGCGGCCGGGTACGGAAAACGTTCCGAGCGCGTTGGCGATGGCGAAAGCGGCGTCCATCGCACGCAGCACGCTGCCGATTGAGCCCGCCCGGTTGAAAACCCTGCGCGATCGGCTTGGAAACAGGAATCCTGGCGCGTGTTCCGGACGCCGGCGTAAACGGCGGAAGCACGCGACCGCACACCCAACACCACGAATATCTTTTTCGACGGACTGGAGGGCGAGGCGCTGGTGATTTCGCTCGACCTGAAAGGCTTCGCCGTATCCAGTGGCTCGGCCTGTTCCAGTGGCGCCGTGGAACCGTCGCACGTGCTGCTCGCCATGGGCCTCCCGCCCGAGCGTGCACGCGCCAGCTTGCGTTTTTCGCTCGGGGCTTCGAATAATGAAGAGCAGGTGGACGCGCTGATCGAAGCAGTGGCCGCGTCCGTCGGGCAATTACGCAAGCTTTCGCCAACCTATACGAGTGTCTGATCAATCATCAACGACGCCCCTATCGCGGTCGCAATGTCGGGCGGAGTGGACAGCTCCGTTGTCGCGGGATTGCTGCAACGCGACGGCCAGACCGATCGTCGGATTAACGATGCAGCTCTGGAACCAGCGGCGTTTGCCGGAGCTAGCGCCCGAAGGCGGCGTAACCGGCCGCTGCTGCTCGCTCGACGACGTGTACGACGCGCGCCATGTCGCCCAGCACCTGGGCATTCCTTATTATGTGGTGAACTTCGAGTCCGGCTTCGAAGAGCAGGTGGTGAAGCCTTTCATCGACGATTATTTGTCCGGCCGCACGCCGATTCCCTGCACGCTGTGCAACAACTTCATCAAGTTCGATCAGTTCCTGGATCTGGCGGCGGGCGTGGGCGCGGCGCGCATCGCCACGGGCCACTACGCGCGCCTCGGGTTTGACGACGCAACCGGGCGCTATCAGATGAGCCGGGGCGTGGATCAATCCAAGGATCAAACTTATTTTCTGTTCGGCCTGAAGCAGGAGCAGTTGGCGCGCACGGATTTTCCGCTCGGCGGATACACCAAGCCGCAGGTGCGCGAGCTGGCTCGCGAGTTGGGATTGCCGGTGGCCGCGAAACCCGATAGCCAGGAGATTTGTTTCGTACCAAATGGCGATTACGCCGCGTTCATCGACGCTTATTTCCGCGAGCGCGGCATCGCTCCGGAAAACACGCACGGCGAGATTCGCGATACCGAAGGCCGGGTGCTGGGCGAGCACGCGGGCGTGCATCACTTCACCGTCGGCCAGCGGCGCGGGCTGCGCGTGGCGGCGGGCGAGCCGCTGTATGTGATCTCAACCGAGCCGGCGTCGCAGCGCGTGATCGTAGGGCGCAACGAAGACCTGCTGCGCGCCACGCTCACCGCCAGAGACATGAACTGGATCTCGATCGCGCCCATTTGCGGCCCGATCCGCGCGCAGATCAAGATTCGCAACAGGCACGCCGCGGCCGATGCCACGGTTTCGCCCATCAGCGCCGACGCTACTCGCATCGAGGTCCGCTTCGACGAGCCGCAACGCGCCGTCACTCCCGGCCAGGCCGCGGTGCTGTACGATGGCGATCTCGTCCTCGGAGGGGGTTGGATTGAATGAGCCGGGTCGAATAGCGGCGGCGTTCCTGCTCTGGTCCTTGGCCCACGCACCACTCAAGCTGGCCCGTTTCTATGTAGCTCTCCTCGATCTGGCCATCCCTCGCCTGCGCCGTACCGCCATGCGCAACCTGGAGCTCGCCTATCCGGATAAATCGGCGGCCGAGCGCCGCGCTATCGCTGACGAAGTTTATCCCTCCATCGCGCGATTGATCTGGGTCTTCGCCCGCTTCCCCCAAATCAACGGCCAAAACATTTGTAAGTGGATACGTTACGAAGGCCTGGAGCATTATCAGGAAGCCAAGAAGACCGGCCGGGGCATCCTTTTCGCCACCGCGCATTTCGGCAATTGGGAACTGAGCGCCTTCGCCCACGCGCTGATGACGGAGCCGATGCACATCATGATCCGGCCGCTCGACAATCCCGGCATCGACCGGCTGGTGGAAGATCGCCGCCGGCTTTCGGGCAACCACCTCATCGTGAAATGGGACGGCGCGCGAGCGGTCCTGCGCGCGTTGCATCAAAATGAAGCGGTCGGGGTTCTAATCGATCAGAACACTTCGTTACAAGAAGGCGTCTTTGTCGACTTCTTTGGCACTCCCGCGTGCGCCAACACCGCTTTTGCGAAAATTGCGGCGCGAACCGGCGCGGCAGTCATTCCGGGCTTCGCCGTATGGTCCGAAGTCGAAAAGAAATACATTCTCAAATTTCATCCTCCACTTGAAATATCTGGCGACGCCGCCGAAGATACGCGCCGCCTGCACGCGGTACTGGAGCAGGTTATCCGCGAGCATCCCGGCCAGTGGCTTTGGATTCACCGGCGCTGGAAAACGCGTCCGGAGGGCCAGTCCAGCCTTTACGAAAAGACTTAACAGGCTGATGAAAAAGGCTTTTGGGGACCGACTTCCTCACGGTCGCGGCTCGGTAAACACATGCAAACACGCAGTCGCGATTCTGAGCCGCGCGCGTGAGCAAGCGGTTTATTGCCTTTTTCAGCATCCTGTTAAGATGCCGTGGCGCAAATTATTGTCTTTATTCGGCTTGCTGGCGGTTGCCGCCTGCGCCCAGGATGGCACTACCACGTTCTCCAGCGACGTCCGCGTGGTGAATCTCTTCGCCATCGTTCGCGACGACCAGGGCCGCGTGGTGCATGGGCTCACCCGGGACGATTTCGCGCTCGAAGAAAACGGCCATCCGCAAACCATCCGCTATTTCTCCCAGGAATCCGGCCTGCCGCTCACGCTTGGGCTCCTGGTCGATACCAGCATCAGCCAGCGCCGCATGCTGGGCGAAGAGCGCGCGGCCAGCTACCGCTTTTTCACCCAAGTGCTGCGCCCCGAGAAAGACCGCGCGTTCGTGATTCACTTCGATCGCGTGGTAGAACTCTGCAGGATCTCACATCGTCGCGCGAGAAGCTGGGCGACGCCCTTGGGCATCTTGAAACCCCGAAGCGTCAGCCGGGCAAGGGTAGCTGGTCGCAGGGCGGGACGGCGCTCTATGACTCGGTTCTCCTGGCGTCGGAAGAAGTGATCCAAAAAGACGAATTGACGCAAAAGCAGCCCGGCAGAAAAGCGCTCATTTTGCTGACCGACGGCGTCGACGATGGCAGCAAAATCAGCTTATCGCGCGCCATTGAGGCCGCCCAACGCGCCGACACGCTGGTCTACTCCATCCTGTTCGCTGACCGCGATGCTTACGACGGCGTTTACGCCAGCATGAACGGCAAGAAGGCGCTGGAGCGAATTTCACGCGAAACCGGCGCCGCGTTCCTGGAAGTTTCGCGCGCGAAGCCGATTTCGACAATTTATATGCAGCTCGAAGAAGAGCTGCGCGATCAATATAGCATCGGTTACTCGTCGGATAGAACAAGGGACGGCGCGGGATATCGTAAAATAAAATTGACCGCGAAACGGCCCGGATTGCTGGTGGAGACACGCGATGGTTACTACGCAGCCAGGTAAGGAAAGTGGCCGAAATGCACCAGCCTGGTTTCCCTCGGCCAAACCACTCAGATCCAAGCCTCCTGCTTACAACTACTTACGTCTGGCAACCCAGATGCTACAAGGATAACTTGAGAGGCACGACAATAATGACAATAAAACCTCAATTCGCATTAACCGCTACCTCCGTTTTAATTCTTTCGCTGGTTGGCACTCTGCCGGGCGTGGCTCAGGACGTGAATCAAACCGCTCCGCCGCCCGCGGATCAATCCGCTCCCCCGCCCCCGCCGTCCGGTGGATGGCGCAAGTTCCAGCCGCAGGATCAAGCCGCCAATCAGCCCGGCGATCCACCGCCTGCGCCCGTCGCGGGCGATCCGCAAGATCAACAGCAGGGTCCGCCGCCGCAGGGCGTGCCTCCGCAGCCTCCGCCCCAGCAACGCTATGCTCCAACCACCATCACGCTGCCGGCCGGCAGCTGGGTGACCATGCGCCTGAATGAACCGCTCTCGAGCGATCACAATCAAACCGGCGATGCGTTCACCGGCACGTTGCTGGAACCGATTATCGTCAACGGGCTGCTGATCGCGCGCCGCGGCGAAACCGTCACCGGCATCGTTACGGAGGCGCAGAAGGCTGGACGCGTGGCGGGCGTTTCGCACCTGAAACTGGAGCTCACCGGAATCCAGTTGGCCGACGGCCGCCAGATTCAAGTGAAAACCAAATTGATCGATCGTAAGGGCAACACATCCTACGGCCGCGACGCCTTCGCCATTGGCGCCACCACCGCAACTGGCGCGGCGATTGGCGCAGGCGTGAACGGTGGCGTTGGAGCTGGAGTGGGCGCGGCGGCGGGCTTGGTGGTTTCCACCATCGGCGTGTTGCTGACGCGCGGCCGGGCAACGGTGGTTGGTCCCGAGACTCCGCTGACGTTCGCAATGGAGACGCCCATCGCTCTCGACAATTCGCAGCAGGCTTTCCAATACGCGCAGCAACAGGACTACAACGCGGGCCTGCGTCCGCCGATGCGTCCTGGATATGGCTCCGCGTATGGACGGCCCGGCTATGGCCCCTATCCGCCATCGCCCTATTACGGCGGCTATTACGCAGCTCCTTACGCCTACGGATACCCGTATTACCCATACTGGGGACCGTCGGTCTACTTTGGATTTGGCGGGCGCTGGGGCGGCCGTTGGCGCTAATGCCAGCCCATTGCTGATCAGATTTAGTTAGGTGTCGATTTGGCCTCGCGGAAACCATCCGCGAGGCTTTTGTTGTATCTGCCGACCTTCTGCCGCAGCCTGATCCTTGGGAGCGCGGGCTCTCTTTGGACGCAAAGCTTACGTTCGGCCCAGGACTCGGAAGGCGGGCTGTGTGTCCGTGGATCGAGTGCTGCGCCCGAACAAAGGCAAGGCTTTCGTCGCGCACTTCGATACGCGGGCTGGAGCTGCTGCGAGGTTTCGCTTCATCCCGCCCGGATCTTGCGGCGGCGCTCGACCGGCTGCGTGTTCCCGGCATGCTCACCACCTTGATTTATGAAGCCATTCGCCGGACTTCGGGAACCCAGACTCGGACGGAACAATGATGCGTCCCGAGCGCGGACGCAAGGAAATTCATTTTGTCGGATGGCGTGCCTTTCCGCGGTAACATGGTGGGAGAGCACGGCAAGAATGTGACTCATCGGCCGGCCCGCGAAACCGGGGCGCATACTTCGAAGTCTCGGAAAGCAACACTCTTGAGACCGCATTGGCAAATCGAATGACGCGCTCCGCAATCAGTACGCCGGACGGAGAGCATCGCAAGATCACGCGGAAGGTGAAAAAGCCTGATTGATCGTTCAAACGCGCGACGGCCATTTTGGGAGCAGAGGCCGTCACGAACGAACGGTGATAACCTCTCCTGGTTAGCAGTATTGGGCTGAGATCGGCACCGCCGGCGGTCTGGCACGACATTCGTACGCCAGTTCATTACTTCTGGCAGTGGCCCTGCTTTAGTGCTACGCTTCCCATAACCTGGCAAACGGCCACAGATAGCAAGTAGGAGGTCATCAACCCCTTCTATTTGTTGGGGCAAGTAGATGATCTCCCTCCTAGCTATGTGATCGCGGCTTGCCAAGACACATAAATTTATACAAGTTGGACTACCCTCAAAGGGGGGGTAGAGCACACCCATATAGGGTACAGGTAGTACGTGCTATTGCCGATAAGGTTATTGGAGCGTTGACAGGGATGTCAATACTGACATACGATGAGTACGGAGTCTAAGAAGGTCTTGTGGTGGATGGGTGACTCCCGTAAGAGGCTCAGGGAGTTCCCGAAAGAAGTAAGAGAGGAGATCGGTCATGCGATCTACCTGGCTGAATTCGGACAAACTCATCCGTTGGCCGGTCGGATGCAGGGGTATAATGCTATCGAAGTAGTTGCGGACTTTGATGGCGACACATTTCGAGGTGTTTATACCACCAAGTTTGAGGATTCAGTCTATGTCCTCCATTGCTTCCAGAAGAAATCCAGGAAGGGCTCGAAGACGCCGATGGAAGACCTTAACCTAATAAAGAAGCGTCTTCGGGACGCCGAGCACCACTACAAGGCATCCAAGAAATCTAGATGAAACGTAAAATCGAATGCGAGGCGAGCACAGGAAATGTCTTCGCCGACATCGGGCTGAGTAACCCCGAAGAGGCGCTGGCGAAGGCCGAGATCGCTCGCCAGGTCAATCAGATCATTGCGGCACGTGAATTAACTCAAGGCGAGGCGGGTGAAATTTTGGGAATCGATCAGCCCCGGGTCTCTGCGCTCAGCAACGGGCGCCTCTCCCTGTTCTCCCTTGAGAAAATGATGCAGTTCGCGGCCCGCCTAGGAAACGAAGTGGAGATCTCAATCAAGCCTTCCGTACACGGCGGAATCAAGGTCACAAATCTCGCTAGCGACTTTAATGTTCCTCTCCAGGAGCAATGTGTCGTATCGACCGCTGTGATTGGCGGTCACGACATCGAGCTCTCGTTTTTCTTGGACCAGCCGAAATACGGACGTCAAAATCCCATCAGGCTTGATCGGTCCGACTTGGTTTCTGTCTCTGAAGGCGACATGTTGTTAGCCGCCTAGCCGATGCAAATTTCGCAGACGACGGAGCAGATTGCTGCTCTGAATGCATTTCAGAATCATTGCGAGATTCAGGGCATCACTTTGCTGTCGTGTACGGCGGGGCGAGCCAAGGCTGGAACTGAGTTCAAGGAGCCATTCTCGGTAAAACCAGCCCTGAGTAACATATCGTCCATGATCCAAGGGAATCAGATCATCGTGGAGGTGTCGTTCGAATACGCTGCTTGGGATTCATCCGAGCCACCACAACGCTTGTTTCTGGTTAATTGCGCGTTCGAGGTAGCCTATCAGATTCGCGATCATTATGTGCCCAGTGAACACGAGAGATCCTCCTTTGAGAGGGGCACGGCTGTTTTCAACTGCTGGCCATATGCCCGAGAATTCTTGCGGGATATTACGGCCCGGCTTGGGCATCAAACGCCAGTACTTCCGCTTCTAAGAATCAATCCTAAAAAAGAGGCTGCCCCGCCGGCGCAAAGTAAGATCCAACCGACAGCGGTGCCTGCAACTGTGCCATTGCCGACAACCAAAGACCGTTAAGCCCTTCTTCGCTAAGGTAAGACTTACCTGTCCGGCGTTTCGCAAGTTCGCCCCGCAAACCGGCTACACTGGTGCGGTCCGGAAGGATTCTCAATGCAAACAAAGGATTGGTGGTACCTAATCGCAACCATAGGCAGTCCTTTTCTGGCCGCAGGACTCACGGCGCTCCTGACCCTATACTGGATACTGGCAGGACCGAAAGGAGAGGCGAGACGCCAAGCTTAAGGTCTTCTCTTCCCTCATGGCTGTGCGAGGACTCCAGTTGATAGATGTTGTTTTCACCGACGCCCCTGAGGTCCTCAAGCAATGGCGCGAACTGTACCAAATGCTCCCACATCAGGAGGTCCAACCAGGCCAAGCACATAAGATGATTGAACTGCACTCTGTGATGGCAGCTCATTTGGGCCTTCGACTTGAACAAGTGGATATCGACAAAACGCACTTCCCAAAGGCCATTTCCGAACCCATCGCAAGGGCCACCGAGCTACAGGAAGAATTACTCAGAGTCTTGAAGAAGACCAATAGCATCGTTGTCCAGCTGGCCGGCTCCCCGGAGCAGAGTCGGACTAAACGCTGACCTCGATCTGCTCTGAACCATTACATCTTGCGAGAACTCTTAGCCTAAGCAATTGTCGGCCTCTGGCCTCAGTTCTCCGAAGGTCTCTCCGCGTGATCCACCATTAAACTTCCACCGCGCTCTTCCGCGCTTCCATCTTCAGCCCCAACTGCTCCTGCACCGCCGTAAACAACGATGGGTTGGAAGGATCGGGTGTCCACTCCAGCGTGAGATCGTAACGTCCCTTCAGCCCGGTCCGGTCTTGAACCGGAAGATTGAGTAAGTTGGCCAGCAAATTCACCAGTCCCGCCATCGGCTGATTGTAGAGCAGCATTCTGCCTTTCCCGCCTACTCGCGCGCCGGGCGGCACGTCGCCCTTCGACTCCTGAAATTTCGGTCCGCTCTTGCCCACGCTGAGCGAATAAACTGTGAGCTCCTTCATTTCGCGATGCACGGATAATTTGAAACGATCGGCCAGCAGCGTCTGCAGCATGGCCCTGGCTTGTTCGCGCGTGGCATCCGGGCTCTCCGTCTTGGCAACCAGATTGTATTGATCGGAGTCATACCAGGGTGGGCCGTCCAGCACCAAAACGCGCTGCACCAGGTAGGCCTGCACGATGATCTGGCGCAGAGTTGCGCCTTCCAGGGCAACCCGCCCGTGATCCAGCCTCAGGCCCCACACCCAGGGGAGGGTTCAGCAGCTTCACCGAAGCCACTTCGAATTCGGGCGGAGCCGCCAAGGGTTGGCCGAGCGCCGCGGAAGCCATCAGGGCGATGCAGCCCAAAGCGCTAAATGCGATTACTTCACTTCTGAAATTCCTTCGGCGCATGCGAACTCCCGCAGTTCGTCGGTCCCCGATCCCGGCTTCGCCTTCCGATAAGTTTTTACCGTCTCCCAAGGCTTGGTCAGCGCCTTGGGATCGGTAACCGTAATTCGATCCTCCAGCAATCCCGGCTCTTTCAGCCGGATGCGCTCGTGTACCGTCATCGCGTCGCTATGCGGCGTGAATCCCTCGATGAATGTGTCGTCGCGCAATGCCACGGTTTCCACCACCAGCGTGTCGCCTTCCCAGCGGCCGGTGGAATAGCCCGCGTACGTGGGATCGTCCAGCACTTTTTGCGAAGGTTTGCGCCCATCCAGGTAGACGCGGCGCAGGGCATCGTTCAGCTCGCTGAAGAAGGTTATCTTGTCCTTGTTCTGCATCACCTCCATGCCGTAAAACATGCTCATCATCGCTGGCATCCCGGGAGGCAGACACCTGGCAATGGGATCGTATTCCGAAGAACCGGCAATCAGCGTTTTGCTGATCATTTGCCACTTCGCCAAATATTCAGGCTTGAGTGACGGCTCATCCGGACGCCGGCCCTGGGAACCATCCGCGAGCGGCGCCGATGCCTTGGGAGGCGGTGGTGGTCCTTGCCGTTGCACGCCGGTTGGTTGACCAGCGCCGCCCGCCGGCGGGCCGCCTCGAAAATTGCCAAACGGATTTACGGGATAGTACACGCCCGAGAAATCGGGCGGCGTGCTCTGCGCACAGAGCGCCGCAGCGGTCACCAACCCCAAAGCAAGAGCCGTGGCCCTCACTTCGCTTCTCCCAAACCTTCGGCGCACGCGAACTCCCGCAGCTCGTCGTTGCCCTTCTCGCGCGTCGCTTTGCGATAAGTTTTCACCGTCTGCCAAGGTTTCGTCAACGCCTTCGGATCGGTAACCGTGATGATGTCTTCCAGCAATCCCGGCTCTTTCAGCCGGATGCGTTCGTGCACCGTCATCGCGTCGCTATGCGGCGTGAATCCTTCGATGAATGTGTTGTCGCGCAAGGCGACAGTCTCGACCACCAGCGTGTCGCCTTCCCAGTGGCCCGTCGAGTAGCCGGCATAGGTGGGATCGTCCAGCACCTTTTGCGACGGCTTGCGCCCATCCAGATAGACGCGCCGCAACGCGTCGTTCAGCTCGCTGAAGAAGGTGATCTTGTCCTTGTTCTGCATGACCTCCATGCCATACGCCATGGACATCATCGCGGGCATTCCGGGCGGCAGACACTTGGCCGTCAGATCGTATTCCGGCGATCCGGCGATGCGCGTTTTGCTGATCATTTCCCACTTCGCCATGTACTCGGGCGTGAGCAGCGGTTCCTGCGGCGTGCGCCCACGCGATCCATCGGAGAGCGGCGCAGACGCGGTGGGACGCGGCGGTGGTCCTTGCCTTTGTACGGCCGGTTGTTGACCCGCGCCACCCGCGGGACCGCCTCGAAAGTTGCCGAAAGGATTCAGCGGATAATAGACGCCCGAAAAATCGGGAGGCGTGGTCTGCGCGAACAGTGCGGCAGCGCCGACCAGCATGCCGAGTAGTGCTTTCTGAAACTTCATGGCGATCCTCTTACTCCGTCGGCGGCGGCGCATTGGCCAGGATGGTGCCGTCGGCCTTCGTCACGCGGGCAATCAGCCCGGAAGCGGAGTCGTCCTTGGCCGGGCTCAAATCGATAGTGACCATGTCGCCTGGCTGCAGTATTTTCGGCGTCCAACCAGCGCGCGACAGGATGCCCGGCGGCCGGCCCTCCGCCTTCCAATCCACTTTGTTGCCCTTGCCGTCATCCACCTCCAGGATCACCCAAACATGCGGGTTGGTCCATTTGAATTCCTTCACCACGCCCTTGATGGTGATTACCTTGGTGACATAAAATGCCGAGTTGCTGTGGTGAGCCTGCGCAAGAGGCGCCACCAATAGCGCCGACGCCATTGCGGCGCAAGTTATCATCGCCCGTACCTTCATCGTTCGAACCTCCAGAAATCTCTCTGGGAAGGATATCAGAATGACTACTGCCGCGGCGCCGGCGCCGGCACATCCGAGTTAAAGATGTCGGCCACTGTCTTCCACTTTCCGTCCGACTGCTTTTTCCATACCTCCACCATTTTGCCGTGCTCCTCTTGAGACTTGCCTTCGCGGATTTTTCGCGGCGATCTGGTAAGTTCCCATCACGTACGCCAGTTCGCCCGATCGTGCTACTTCGGCTTTGCTCACCTGCCACGAAACGGTAGTGTCCGGACTGAGCATGGTGGCCCATACCGCGCGAATGGCCTGCTTGCCTGTGGCGATGGGAGCGTTGGGAGGCAAGATAGAAGCGTCGTCGCTGTAATAGGAAACGGTGCCATCCAGGTCGTTGGCCATGGCCGTCTTCGCCCATTGCGCGTCCGTGTCTCTCACAGAGCTTTCGTCCGCCGCGCGGGTGTCCGCGGATTGCTGGGTGCAGCTCGACGTGAATAAGACCAGCGCGAGACAGGCGCAATAAGGAACTCTGTTCATTCGAAAATTCTCCCGGTAAGAGGACGTTATGATAGCATCTCTCATGTTGGTTTCAAGCTTAAAGATGCAGCGGCGGCTGTGCGTACTCTTCGCGCTCGTCTCCAGCGGCGCATATGCGCAGTGGCTGAACTATCCCACGCCAGGAATACCGCGTACGCGCGACGGCAAACCCAACCTCACCGCTCCAGCGCCTCGCGCGGCCAACGGCAAGCCGGACCTCTCTGGCGTTTGGATGCACCAACGCACGCCGCTCGCGGAAATGAAGCGCCTCTTCGGTGACAACGTCGGCGCCACCAACGTGCCCGGCATGGAAGCGGAGACCGTCTCCAAGTACGCCATTGATATTCTGGTGGACTTCAAGCCGGAACGATTCCCCCATGCGGCCCGAAGCCGCGCAAATTTTTCGCCGGCGAGCGGCGGGCCTCGAAGACTCGCGCCACTTGCCTGCCCGTCGGCGTTCCACTGGGCACGTCTGCTCTCCGAACCTTTTAAGATCGTTCAATCGCCGCCGCTTGATCGCCGTGCTGTACGAAGACACGCATCGCCAAATCTATACCGACGGGCGCACTCTCCCCAAGGAATTTGAGCAACCCTCCTGGCTGGGCTATTCGACCGGCAAATGGGATGGCGACACCTTGGTGGTGGAAACCGCCGGCTTCAACGACAAGACCTGGCTGGATGTGATCGGGCACCCGCATAGCGAGGCGCTGCGCATCGCGGAACGCTATCACCGGCGCGACTTCGGACATCTGGACGTCGAAATGACCTTCGACGATCCCCGGATGTACACCAAGCCATTTACGATTAAGGTGATCTACGAGCTTCAGCCGACTTCCGATATCTTTGAATATTTCTGCGACGAGAACGAAAAGGACAGCGTCCACACTGGAAAGAATTGAATTCCCGAATCGACACTCAGGAGAATATATGGAAGCGATCATTTCAAACTCTGTTAGACCGGTTCGAAAAGGGAGCGCTCACGCGGCGCGGCTTGATTCAGAGCCTGGCGATGCTGACGGCGGCGGGCGGCGCGGCGGCCATCGCGCCGGCGCAGGAAGCCGGCCTGAAAGGCGTAAAAATAGACCACATCAGCATCCAGGTCACCGATTTGCCGCGGGCAATCGCCTTTTATGAAAAGGTCTTCGGCCTCACAGTGATGAGCGAAGACAAGCCTAACGAGATCTCACGCCTCGGCGCCGGGAAAATCATCGTCTCGCTGCACCACAAGAATCCCACCGGCATCGTGGATCACTTCGCCATCGGAGTCGAGAACTTCAACCGGGCACATGTCACGGAGCAACTGAAAGCTTTCGGCATAACCCCGGAAGAAAATCTGGACGCCGGGTTTCACATCAAAGATCCGGAAGGGATGAACGTCCAGATCGTCGGAGCTTGAAATCGGCCATGAAGGTTCGCATGGCCAGTTTCCTCCTGGCCGCGAGCGTCGGCTGCGCGCAGACTCAGCCGAAGTTTGAAGTGGCGTCCATCAAACCGAGCAACTCGGACGATCGCCGCCCGTTGTTCGACATCCAGCCCGGCGGCCGGCTCACGCTTTCAAATTTCACGGTCAAAAGGCTGATGCAGATGGCGTACAATGCCAAGGACTTTCAGATCTCGGGCGGTCCGGGTTGGATCGGCTCCGATATTTTCGATATCACGGCCAAGGCGGAGGGTTCGGGTGCGAACTTCGACGAAATTAAATTGATGCTCCAATCCTTGCTGGCCGAACGATTCCAACTCGTCATGTGGCGCGATACCAAGGAAATGCCCGTGTACGCTCTGGTAGTGGACAAGAATGGGCCGAAATTCAAAGCAGCCAGCGAATCGGACCCGAACATCATAGATCTTAGCCAGCGTCCAGATTTGAAAGGCGGTGCTCGCCCGCGATTCACGATCATTCGCCGCGGCCGGTTAACGGCTCAGGGGACTAACATGGCGATGGTCACGTCACAGCTCTCGGACTTTCTGGGGCGCACGGTGGTGGATAAGACAGCGCTGACGGGAACCTACGATCTGAAGCTGGAATGGGTGCCGGATGAAAATCAGGTGGCGATGTTCCAGACCATGAGCGTACCGGAAGGCTTCGGAGCGCCGCGGGATTGGCAGGGACCTTCGCTGTTCGCGGCGTTGCAGGAGCAGCTCGGATTGAAGCTCGAATCGCAAAAAGGACCAGTGGAAATATTCACCATCGAGCGGATCGAGCGGCCGTCGGAAAATTGACTGCCGCTTGCTAACGCGCACTGGGGAACCGACTCCCTCACGGTCGCGGCTCGGTAAGCATCTGCAACAGGCGATACTGATTCTGAGCCGCGCGCGTGAGCAAGCGGTTTTTGGCCTTTTTCAGCATGCTGCTGGACGTTGTTGCGCCACGCGGGCTGTTACGTGCGCATGCGCGTGAAAAAATACGCGCCCGCCATGGCGAATATTAAATCCGGCGACCATGCCGCCAGCGCGGCCGGCAGCAGATTCACGTCGCCCAGTTGCTCGAAAAGCTTGCCGATGGTCCAGTAAGCGATGGCGATGGTGAAGCTGACGCCGACGCCGGCCATGGCGCCTTTGTTGCCCGCGAGAAACGCGAACGGCACCGAGATCAGCGCCATCACCAGCGCGAACAGCGGCAGCGCGAACTTGCGGTAAAAGCTCACCTGCAGCGTGATGGTGTCGATGCCGCTGCGCTGCAATTCGCGAATATACGCGGCCAGTTGCTGGTAATTCATCTGCTGATCCTGCAGCACCTCTTGCAGGAAATAATCGGGCCGCTCATCCAGCTCTTGAAAAGTGGCGGCCTGTCCCGCAAAATTGGTGAATTTCTGGTGCCGTCCACCAGGGTCCTGGCGGCTCCAGCCATTCTCGAAAACCCAGGTCTGCAGCGTCGGCTCCCAACGCGCCTTCTCGGCGGAAATGTGTTTGTGAATGTGGAAATTAGCACGGATCCAGCTCGAACACCTGCGGCGCCGACATCATCTTTTGCGCCCCATCGATATATTTGAAATAGAAAACCTTCGGATCGTTTTTCGATCCGGGATCGAACACCCAATGCCGATCCGGATGCAAATAGGTCTGCACCGGCTTGCCCTTGATCTCCTTGCGAATGGCGTCCTGCTTGCGATTGGCGTCCGGCACATAATAATGCGCGAAAGCGAACAAGCCGACGCTCATCAACAACGCCGCGGCCAGCACCGGCACGGCTAAACGGTACAAGCTGACGCCGCTGGCTTTCATGGCCGTGATTTCGTTGTGCTTGGTGAGAACGCCGAAGGTGATCAGCACCGCCACCAGAACGCCCATGGGCGCCAGCTCGAAAATCAGCTCCGGCGTGCGGAAAAACAGGTAGGTGAACACGCGCGTCATCGCGATATTGTTTTTGACGATGTCGCTCAACAGATCGAAAAACTCGTAAACATGCGTCATGAGCACGAATCCGATGAGCAGCAGCGCGAACCAGAACAAGAAGCTTTGCAGTACGTAGCGGTCCACCACCTGAGGAACCGGCACCATGCGCCATCCACGGCTGCGCGAGCGTATGCGCGCCGGCGGCCGCGGGCAGCTTTCCCCGGAAGCCGGTCCAGGCGGCGGCGGCCCATCCGGTAAGGGCGGCAATCAAGTCGCGATCGCCGGGCCGCTCCATGCGCGTCAGCAGGAACAAACCGACCACCGCGAAAACGGCATTGGGAATCCACATCGCGATGCCCACCGGAAGCTTCTGCTGTTTGGCCAGGCCGTTGGCGCCGCGATCAGCCCCATCCAGTAAATGAACGCCAGCGCCACCGTAATCACAAAGGCGCCCGATTTTCCGCCCTTGCGCGAAGAAATGCCGAGCGGAATTCCGATCAGCGCCAGCAGGAAACAGGCCGGAGGCAATGCCAGCCGCCGGTGCAGTTCGATGCGCGCCTGGATCACATTATCGCGATCGAGCGTCTTGTCGCGATAGGCCAGGCGATAAAGCGGACGCGTGTCGATTTCGGTGTAGCCCTTGGCGTGCACTTCATTGGGCTTGGTGGCTTCCAGAATCTGCGCGCCGGTCTGCCTGAGTAATGTAGTAATCCGCCGGATCTTTTCCGACATCGTAAGTAGCGCCGTCCTGTAGAGAAAGCTGGATCTGGTTGTGCGGCACATCCGGGATGGCGATGGCGTGGGCGGCCACGGTGACGGTGGGCCCGTCGCCGCGATCGTGATCGGTCTTCTTCTGCTCCTCCACCGGGGTCGTGTCGGCGATAAAAACGTTGCGCCAGTGATTCATCGCGCCCGGAGCCACGTCGCTGATGTAGAGAACCCGATTGGGAAAGTCTTCGTTGAATACCTGCGGCTGCACTTCGGAAGTGAGTTCGGCCGCCGACAGCAGATTCAGAACCTTGTACGTTTTCCAGGTGGCGTAGGGCGTCAGCCACAGCGAAGCGGTGAAGGTGATCAACATGGCGAGCGTTGCGAACAACAGTACCGGCGGGATCACTTTGCGGCTGGGAACGCCGGCCGCGCGCAGGGCCACGATCTCGCCGTCGGCCGACATCCGGCTCAGGGCAATCAGAACCCCTACCAGCACGCCGAGCGGCATGGTAAACGAGAGAGTGAAGGGAATCGCCAGAGCGAAGAGATGAGCGACGGTCGCGGGCGACGCCGAGCTGCGCACCAGAATTTCGAAGAGCTTTCCGACCCGCTGCAAGAAGAGCACGAAGGTAAAGAGCGCCGCGCCGAAGATCGCGCTCTTGGCCACTTCGCGAAAAATCGAGCGAAACAGCAGCCCCATGGTTAACTGCCGCTCACCTTTTGATTTCCGCTCCCTACCGTCACGGCCCGGTAGGTGGCGTTGGGAGCGGAGCGCCGATTCTGAGCCGCGACCACGGGAAGCGGTTCCCGGACTTGCCCCGTCAGCGCGGGCGGCGGAACGATGGGCGGCTTCGGAGTCTCTTCCTTGGCCGGCTCCAGCTCCAGCTCTTCAAACAGCACGGCCGGCGCGACCACCGAAGAGGTAGTGGTGAACGAACCCGCTCCCACCAGCGCGAAAGGCGCGTTCGAATCGATCAGATCGAAGACGTAGTTTTCGTCGGAGGCGGCCACAATATCCTTGAAGGATCGGATGGAGATCCCCTGAAAGAATAGCCCGCGCACCAGTTCCTCCCGGCCATCCGGATAAATTTTGTAAGCCAGCAGCGGAGGAACCACGGGGTGCGATCCGCCGGCGGCCTGCGCCACTTTTTCCAATTCATCGATGGACGCCGTGGATGGATAATCCAGCTTCCGGATCAGAATTCCATAGGGTTTGTTGGCTTGGCGGCACATGTCGATCAGCTTCTGCTTCATGTCGGCTGCGGGCGTGGTTTCGGAAGCGCGAATAAACAGATTGCCGAATCCCGGCGCGCGCGTCCCGTATGAACCAGTCAACCGTGCGTGTCCGTTGGAACCGGGATATTCCTTGAACAGCGGCGTACGCGTCAGAAGAAAAGTCTTCAGCACGCCTTTGTCCACCAGCGTCAGCGGCTGCGGCGCAACGCCCTCCATGTCATAAATGTAATGCCCCAGCAAAGTGTGACCGCGATATTCGGTCTGCGTGGGATCGTCCACCACGTCCATCCACTCCGGCAGAATGCGGGACCCCACTTTATTCTCCAGTTCGCTGGGCGAATAGCGGGAAGGCCGCCCGGGGTCGGTCACTGGCTTGCGTGTCATCTTCAGGCCGTCGCCCAGAAGCTGGCTGAACAACTGAGCGGCCGCCGGAGCCTCAAACAGAACGGGGCCGTCGTACGCTTCGCCGACGGAAGCCTGGCTGAGCTGGGTAACGTGCTCGCCCAGCGCCTTAATTTCGCGCGTCAGCACCTCTTCGGAGGGAAGTCCCTCCGGGTTGAAGGCCTGGAAAAACTGCGCGTCTCGAACGCGGGTTCCATCCGGCGCCAGGCCGCGGCCCGCTACGCGAATGTAAGCGACATCCTCGGGAGTGCGTAGTTCGGTGCCTTCGGAAGTGACAATGTAGTTGGTGGATTGCGAACTGTGCATCTCCACGGCCGACGAAAATACCTTCGGGTATTTGTCCAATAGAGCCGAGAGCCGGATCACTTCGCTCTTCCACGCCGCGGACGCAAAAGGTTTACGCTCGATCGGCAGTATCAAATGCGCCGCCGGCGCCGGGGAAAAATCCGGCAGCGCATCGGGCTGGCTCATGTTCTTCAATGACGACCGTTTGCGTGCGATGGCGTCCTCGGCGGTCTTATAGGCACGATCCGTGGCCAGCCAGAATACCTGCCGGAACGCCAGATAGTCGTTGTCCAGCGGCAATCCTCCCGGGTCGTAGCGGCTGCCGCCGTAGGCTTCCGAATAAACGTGATCGGTATTGTCGAAGTTGGCGGTTCCGACGCGCATTTCGACCGAAGGAATCCGAAACTCCGAATCGTTTTCTTCAACCAGCGCGCCCAGCTCGGCGGCGATGGAATGGCTGACCGTGTCCTCTACGCGGTATTCGGTGTAGTAGGGCGGATCGAGACTGATACGAAGACGGACCAACTCGGCCACGCGCTTGATCTCATCGGTCATCGCGCGCAGTAAATCATCGCCCTTGGCATTTGGCTGTTGGCCCTTGGCCGTTTGGGCGGCGGTGTTTTGAGCGAACGCGGCGGCGGCCAATAGCCAAACGCCAACAGCCCATAACGAATGCTTCACTTGGTTGCTCCGACATCGATCGGCCGGCCCAGGAACGGCGGGCGATCCTGGGAGTGCTGCTTCTTCTGAATTTCAATCTCGGAAACCAAAATCGCGGGCGAGCTGGCCGACACTGGCACTTGTCCCGATTCGGCGCCGCAATAGCCGTTGAACACTTCAGGCTTGTCCGATGTTGCCAGGATCTTCGCGAAACTCGACAGCGGCGTTCCCACGATATCCACGCCGCGCACCAGTTCATCGGGGCGGCCGTCGGGGAAAACGCGGTACACCATCAGTGGAATCACGGTGAAGGCTTGCAGTCCGCGACGTTGCGTGGTGGTGTATCCGCCGGTAATTTCATCGAAGTACAAACCATACGGCTTGTTCTGGCGTTTCACCTCGGCAATCAACATCTCGCGCAGCGCCTGCTCGGAAACTTGCTTCTTCGATTCCACAATCAGATTCGACTGGCGCGATTCCGGCTCCAACCCATGCTGCCGCCGCCCATGCCCGTTGGAATGATCCACGCCGTCAATGGGAGAGCGCGACATCAGGAACGTTTTCAGAACCCCGTTCTCCACCACGGTCACCGGCCGCGCCTTCACGCCTTCGTCGTCATAGGTGTAATAGCCGTTCAGTTCCACGCCATCCAGAGTCCTGCGCGTGGGATCGAACACTACCGAAAGAAAACTCGGCAACACCGCGGTACCAACCGCTTTGGTGAAGGTCTGGCCTTCGGTTTCGTCCTTCTGGCGATGGCCCTCGATGCGGTGCCCGAAAATCTCGTGGAAGAAAACCGCGGCGGCGCGGCCGGAAAGTATCGCCGGACCTACGAACGGCTCAACCGCGGGCGCTTGCACCAGGTCCGCCAGATTGTGTCCCACGCGTTTGGCCGCGGCCTCGATCTCCGCCGGCTGCGGCAGATGCGCCAGATCTGCCGCCTGATAATCCTGCAGCGCGATCAGATCCATACCGTCGGTGGCTTTCCCGCGCGCGATAATAGACAAGCTCACGAAATTGCGCCCGTGCAGCAGCCGCGTGCCCTCCGTACTCACCATGTACTTGGATTCCCGCTGGACCGACAGACTGATGTTGGAGGACAGCACGTCGGGCGAGCCGGCCACATCGGCGGACCACTTGCGCGCGCGCTCGGCCCATTGCTCATCGATGTCTGCGATGGGCGGAGGCGGCTCCTGATACACGGCGGGCGGCTCGCTCGAAAAATCGGCCGATGAGTCGGCGTCCTTCACCTTCACTTCCTGGTTGGACTTGATTTCGATCAAGCGCCGCGCCGCCAGCTTATACGTCCGATCAGTGTCCAGCCACACTTTGCGCCGGATGGCGTCGGGCACATCGTCCAGCGGCAGCACCTCGCCGCGCGTGAACCGCGCCTTCTGTCCATTCAGCGAGTGGTAGTTGTCCAACTGAGGCGTGCCGACGCGCAAGGTGATATCCAGATAGCGCAGATGTTCCTTGCCGCGGGATTCGATGGTGCCGAGCGTAGCGGAGAGCGACTGGCTCTCGTCGTCGGTGACCGTGTAATCCATGTAATAAGGAGGCGGGTCGGCATTTTGCTTCAGGATGGTGAAATTGCGCTGCAGTTCATCGTTGAGGATGTCCAGGAGCGAAGGAGCGGAAGCGGCGGCCAGCGGGAGAGCCAAGGCCAGAGTGAGGAGGATGCGGCCCATGAATTATCAGGATAGCAAGGTAGAGGGCAAAAGCCAGACCAAGGCTGGGTTTACCATGGAATCAGATGCATCGCCGGCAATTCCTGGCGTCCATGGGCGCGGCCGCGGTTCCTGCCGGTTTCCTGCGGGCGCAAACTCCTCCCAAAGCCGACTTCAGCCTGCATATCGCGCCGATGAGCTTCGAAATCGCGCCGCGCAAGATGGTCAAAACCATCGCGTATAACGGGTCCATCCCCGGCCCGTTGCTGCGGATGAAGGAGGGCGCGCCCGTCACCATCGAAGTGTTCAACGACACCGGCGACGCGGAAATCGTACACTGGCACGGATTGCAAATTCCCTCCGCGGTGGACGGCGCCACCGAAGAAGGCACGCCCATGATTCCGGCGCACGCGTCGGCGCGCTACACCTTCACACCCAAGCCGAGCGGCACGCGCTGGTATCACACCCACATCATGGCCGGGCGGAATCTGAAGCGGGCCACATACACCGGGCAGTTTGGATTTTTCTATATCGATCCGCGCAACGAGCCCGGCAATTACGATCAGGAGGTTTTTCTCGCGCTCAAGGAGTGGGAGCCGTACCTTGCCAGCAGCGCCGTGGATGACGATTCCATCGATGTCGCTTACGATTTGTTTTCCATCAACGATCGCGCGCTGGGCCATGGCGAGCCGATCCGGGTGAAAGAGGGGCAGCGCGTCCTGCTGCGGATTCTCAATGCCAGCGCCACGATCACGCGCCGTATCGCCGTCGCCGGGCACAAGTTTCGAGTGGTGGCGATGGACGGGAATCCGGTTGCGGCTCCGAAAGAAGTGCAGGCGCTGGAGCTGGGGCCGGCGGAGCGAATCGACGCGATCATCGAAATGAATCAGCCGGGCGTCTGGATTCTGGGAGCCACCGACGATCACGATCGCGAGCGCGGCATGGGCATCGTGATTGAGTATTCGGGACAATCGGGCGAACCGCGCTGGCTGCCGCCGGGCGACGAAAAGTGGGACTACACGGCATTTGGAAACGCGGGCAAGCCGGATTCGGCGGCCGATGCGCCCGCCCGCGTCCCGCTGGTCTTTGAAAAGAAATTCGCCGGCCATCATTGGGTGGACAAGTGGACCATTAATGGCAAATCGTTCCCTAAAACCGATCCCATCCGCGTGAAGGCGAATGGCCGCTATCGCCTGGTGTTCGATAATCGCAGCGACGAAGCGCATCCGGTGCATCTGCATCGGCACACGTTCGAACTGGTGAAGATCGCGGGCGTGGCCACTTCAGGCGTTTATAAGGATGTAGTAGTCGTCGGCGCCAAGAGCCAGACCGAAGTGGACCTGATCGCCAACAATCCAGGCTTGACGCTGTTCCACTGCCATCAGCAGATGCACATGGACTACGGATTCATGACGCTGATGGAATACGCGTGAGCGCCGCGCCGCGTCCATGGTCGGCTCGCGCGGTTTTATCTCATGCGCCAGCCCCTTCAAGGCGCCCGGTTTTCGGGACTTTCAGGACCGCATTTGGCCCGTGCGGGAGCCGCGATTTCAGGGCGCGCTACGAATTGTCTCCGAATCGCCCGTGCCGGACAGATAGCTCGCGGTGCCGATTTCCTAAGCAGCTTTTTCTTTGCGCAGAATGAGAACCACGCTGGCCAGGACGAGCGTTGTGCCAATGAGTGTTTTCGTCGTGATCGTTTCGCCCGCGACGAAATAGCCCAGCGCGACGGCTACCACCGGATTGACGTAAGCGTGGCTTGCCACTCGCGTGGCCGGCATGCGCGCCAACAGCCAGACGAAGGCTGTGAACCCGAGCAGCGATCCACACACAATCAAATAGAGTACGGCCCACACGGCGCGCATCGATACGTGCGGAAACGGATGCAATTCCCCGAACGAAGCCGAGAGCACCAGCAGCATTCCGCCGCCCAGCGCCATCGCGGCTCCGGAGGTCAACGGAAGTGATTCCGGCAAGTCCAGCGAACGGTTGAGTACCGACCCAAGCGACCAGGCGGTGGCGCCGGCCAGGATCGCGAGGCAAGGTAGCACGCCGAAATTCTGTTCTCCGTTGTGGAACAGCAGCATGGCCACTCCGAAGAACCCCAGTAAAATCGCGGCCAGCAGAGGCCACTGGAACCGATGCCGACGAAACACCCACACTTCGATCGCCATCGTGATGAGCGGCAGCGTGGCTTCCAGCACGGAGGCGATCCCGGACGGCACATATTTCTCGGCCCAGAATAAAGGACCGTACTCGGCCACGAACATCAACAGTCCAACCAGGGCGAGGCTGCGCCATTGGGAGGCCGTCGGCCCACGCCGGCCTTTGAGCCGCATGAAACCGTACAGCACGGCGCCTGCAACGAAGAATCGGGCTCCCGCGGCAAACAGCGGCGGCACTTCCTGCACGGCGATTCGAATGGCGAGGAACGTTGTCCCCCACAGAACATAGATCGCAAAGAACGCCAGCAATACACGGATATCGAGTGCTTTCGACGCGGAGCTGGGCGGGGATTCGATAACCGTTGTATTCTCCATAGACGGTTACCATTGTTGCATCCGGCATGGTAACCTGTCAATATAGATTAGAGGGTTACCGCTGGGGACACCAATGAAACTGACCTTTGAACTGATCGCCGGTCACCCCGCGCTCGATCTGGTGAATACCCTGGATTGGCGCTTCCGCGCGACGGGAACCGAAGAACTGCTGAAGACCTACGACGATCTGCTGCGGTTCACGGAGCAAACCAAGCTGCTCACTCCCAAACAGACGCGGCAGCTTCGGCGCTCGCCGAGCGAAGGGACGCTGCTGCGCTCCAGAGACCTTCGCGAAGCGCTCGCCGGCATCTTCTACGGCAGCGGCTCATCCGCTGCGTCACGCAGAACTTTGGAACGATATGTTCAAGCTGCGCGCCTCCAGCAAAAGCTTTCGTGGAAACAGTCGCCGCGCCTGGAGTGGGCGTGGCCGGCCGAGCCAGATCCCGAGCTTCCGCTGTGGGCGCTCGCGCTGAGCGCGGCCGATTTAATGACGTCCGAAGCCGTCGCTCGCATGCGGGCTTGCGACAATGCGGAGTGCCGCTGGCTGTTCCTGGATACCAGCAAGAACCACACCCGGCGATGGTGCGACATGAAGCTGTGCGGCAATCGGATGAAGGCGCGAAGGTTCAAGGCGCAGAGAAAAGACGGATGCTTGCCCGTGTCTCGGTCCTGACTGTGATTCGCATACCTCACGCCGTCGCCAGACTTGGCGTCCACCGGAACCGTTAACCGCTTGACACCCGCCCGGAAACGGTTATCCTTATTCAAAGGAGTCTCGCTATCATGTCGCTCCGGTGGATCCTTTGCCTGGCCCTGACTCCGTTGGTCGGCCTCCCTGCTTCGGCCCAATCCGTCATCTCGGCTCATTCGGGCTTGATTCATTTTTCCGACGGCTCGGTCTTCCTGGACGACCAGCGCGTGGAACAAAAAACCGGCAAATTCGGCCAGATGAACAATGGTTCGGAGCTGCGGACGGAAGACGGGCACGCCGAAGTGCTGCTGACCCCCGGCACCTTCCTGCGCGTGGGCGCCAATAGCGCCGTCCGCATGGTCTCAAATCAACTGGACGACACGCGGGTTGAGCTGTTGAAAGGCTCGGCCGTGCTGGATCAGGGATCGGATACGCTTCCCGATACCGCGGTCACCATCCTTTATGCCCTGGATCAAGTTCACATCAAGAAGGCGGGCCACTACCGCTTTGATTCGGAGCCGCCGCAGGTGAAGGTGGAGAGCGGCGATATCGAAGTGGAGGCGGACGGAAAATCGGTGGAAGCCGGCGCCGGCTACGTAGTTCCTTTCGAGGGCAAGCTGACGGCTCGCAGGTTACTCGGCGACTCGCATCCGGACGACCCGTCGTTGAAAAAACAGGGCGACGACCTGGACAACTGGAGCGCGTCGCGTGATGCCACGGTTGCGGAAAATAATACGGACGCAGCCGCAACGTCCGACCTGGCGGGCGTAGTGGATGGCTGGCAGAACAATCCGGACTCCGTGCTGCAATCGCTGGGCATTCCGCCGTACATTCCGGGGATGTCGAGCATGGTGCCGCCTCCCGGCTACGGGTCTCCGTACGGTTCGGGGCTCTACAGTCCGTATGATTCCGGCCTGTACACCTCCGGCCTGTATGGTTCCGGCCTTTATGGTCCCGGCCTGTACGGTTCCTCGCTTTATGGATATCCGCTCTATGGTCCCGGCTTCGTGCCTTATGGTCCCTTGTTTGTCTACGGGTCGTCGCTCTATCGCCCGTACCGATCGTTATATCCGTCCTACGGCTATCGTGGTCTGACCACCGCTCCAGGACGCATCGGCGGCTATGGAGTGACGCGGTCCCTCGGAACGGTGCGCCCCGGCATTGGCATCGGAGTGGGACGGCCGGCCATCGGCGGAATACACGTCGGCGGCGGACGCCGCTAGCTCCAGATCATTCGCTCGGCGCGAAATATCCCAGCCGCCAGCGCGCCTTCAACGCCGGCAGCGCCTTTGGTTGTTGCACTTTCACTTCGATCTTTCGATACTTGCCGTCGCGCCCGGTGTTCTGTGGCGTGTAGGCCAGCACGTATTGATTGCGCAGCTCGATGCCGATGCGCTCGGCGATCCCGGGAAGCTCGCGCAAGTTGGTGGCAGCCAGCGCCCGGCCGCCGGTCTGCTCGGCGATCTCAGCCAGCAGCTTCGGCCCGCTCATTTCCGCCGCGCCCAATCCCGGAACGTTGAGCCCGAATGACAGCGTCGGCTCGAAAACGCCCATGGCATAGATTTGCACGTCCGCTTCGCGCACCAGATCGGAAATCTGGGTAGAAGTATAGCGGCTGTTGTTATCGCCGCCATCGGAAATAATCAGCAGCGCCTTGCGCGGATTTTTGGCGCGCTTCATCTCCTGCAGTCCCACGTGCACGGCGTCCAGCAGCGCGGTGAGCCCGCCGGAAGTGGCCGATGTCATCGCGCTCTCAATCGCCGCGGCGTCGTTGGTGAGCGGCACCGCCAGTTGCGCCTGATCGCTGAACTCGATCAGAAACGCCTGGTCCGCCGTGTTCAAGGTTTTCAGAAACTCCGAGACGGCGTGCCGCGAGGTGTCCAGCTTCATGCCCATGCTGCCGCTGGTGTCGACCAGCAGACCGATGGACAGCGGCGCATCTTCATTGGAGAAATGCGTCACCTTCTGTTCCACGTCGTCCTCGAAGATGCGGAAGTCTTCCTTGGCCAAGCCCAGGACGTAGCGATTGGAAGGATCGGTGACGGAAACCGGAACCAGGACCAGCGTGGAATCGGCGCGAAACGCCGTGGTGCCGTTGGCAGCGCCGTCCTTGGAATCGGACTGGCCGAAGGCGATCACGCACCCGCAAAACAGAGCCACCAGCGCCCGCACAACCACTGCACCTCTTCTTGGAACTCTAGCACGACTTGCCGGCGATTTATCGGGAGGGTCCGGCTTCGTCCCGCCCCCGCGTGAAGTCCGGCGAGGGGGCGCCGCGCAGAAGTCCCTCCGTGCTCAAGTCTTCGTCCAAGTCAGTCCAGTGGATGCCATAGCCGCCGCCGGAAACTTGCCAGTGGTCTCTTTGCTCGGGCGTCGCATTCAGCAGGCGCGGGTACCACGCCAAAGGCACAATGATCGTACGCCCATCCATAAGATCAACCGCCAGGCTGTCTTCGGTGCAACGGACGTTCGCCACGCGTTCGTCAGCCGCGAGCGCGAAAATACCCATGCCACGCCTCCCTGAGCTGGTGCTGGTGCTGCTCCACTAACAATTGTATCCTCCGCAACTCGGTTGCGCCGAATCCTAGATTGCGCGCCAGCGCAACCGGCGTCAACCAAAATTTAACCGACCGCTCATCGCGATCAACCTGAATATGGGGCGGTTCCGTGGTCTCGTGGCTATAGAAATAGAACCGGTATGGCCCCACTCGCAGAACAGTCGGCACTCGGAACAACGTTAACCCATTGCGGCGCGAAATTCAGACCAGCCCAATCGAGTGCCCGATCCCCGGCGCCGCCAAAGGCCAAATGCCAAAAGCCAATGGCCCCGGGTTAAAGAAACCGCAACCGGCTGCCGATGAATGACCGTGGCCGTGCGCCGTCGCACCGGCCCACGGAGGAGATTCATGTCTCGCGTCACATGGGCATACCGTACCGCCGCGTTCGCTGTTGCCTCACTCTTTCCGCTCTCATTGGCCGCTCAGGGCCGCCGGCAGCCCCTCATTACCGAACCCATTAATGAGACCGTGCTGCACACACTGCCTGGCAACACGCGTCCGGAAGCGACGCGGCAGAACGATCGCGGCGCCGTCGCCGACAGTTTTCCAATGGAGCACATGCTGCTCCAGTTGCGGCGCTCGCCCGCGCAGGAAGACGCCGTCCGCGGGCTGATCGACGATCTCCATAATGCAAGTTCGCCCAAGTTCCACCAGTGGCTCACGGCCGAAGAGTTCGGCCGGAACTATGCCCCGGCGCAGGAAGATATGGACAAACTCGCGGCGTGGCTGCAATCGCACGGCTTCGCCGTCAACGTAATCTATCCCAGCGGAATGGCCATCGATTTCTCGGGTACGGCATCGCAAGTGCGGGAAGCGTTTCATACCTCCATCCACTACTTTGAAGTGAACGGCCAGCGGCACGTCGCCAACGCGTCGGACCCCAAAATCCCAGCGGCCTTCGCGCCCGTCGTCGACGGCGTGGTCTCGATGCACGATTTCCGGCCGCACTCCATGCGAGCCGCTCATCGCGACTACACTTACACGTCTGGCGGCAATACTCTGCAAGCCGTGGCGCCCGCGGACCTGGCCACTATCTACGACCTGAATCCGCTCTTCGCAAGCGGCTACACCGGCAAGGGCCAGACCATCGCGGTGATCGAGGATAGCAATCTCTATTCCACCTCGGACTGGTACACCTTCCGTTCCGCCTTCGGGCTCTCGCTGTATAGCTCCGGCTCTCTCACCGTCGCTCACCCGGCGCCCGCGTCCGGCGTCAACAATTGCGGGAACCCGGGCTTACTCAGCGGCGACGACGGCGAAGCCATTCTGGATGCCGAATGGGCATCGGCCTCAGCGCCAGGCGCGGCTATTGTGGTTGCGGCCTGCGCCGACACCTACACGTTCGGCGGGTTTATTGCGATGCAGAATCTCGTCAACAATCCCCATCCCCCATCCGTCATGAGCGTCAGCTACGGCGAGTGCGAAGCGGAAAACGGCGCGTCGTCCAATGCCGCGTTGAACGCCCTCTATCAACAGGCGGTGGCCGAGGGAATTTCGGTATTTGTCTCGGCGGGCGACGAAGGCGCGGTCAGTTGCGACGCCAATCTCCCGGATGCCACGCACGGAATCGGCATCAGCGCATTTGCTTCCACGGCCTACAATGTCGCGGTGGGCGGCACGGATTTTTCGGATACCTATTCGGGAACCAACGACACCTATTGGAACACTATCAACAGCGGTGCCTACGGCTCGGCCCTCTCTTACATTCCCGAAACGCCCTGGAACGATTCCTGCGCCGGAGCGCTATTGGAGAGTTTCCTGGGCTATCCCGCCGCCTATGGCTCCGATAGTTTTTGCGCCACGCCCGCGGCCCGTCATGAGGATTTTCTCACCGTCACGGCCGGAAGCGGCGGCCCAAGCGGCTGCGTGTCGGGATCGCCCTACAACTACGGCGCCATCAACGGAACGTGCCAAGGCTATGCCAAGCCGGCGTGGCAAGCGGGCGTTTTCGGCCTTCCGAACGACGGCGTGCGCGATATCCCCGATGTCTCTTTGTTCGCCGCCAACGGCGTGTGGGGACACTACTATGTTTTCTGCTGGACTGACACCGCCAATGGAGGCGCTCCCTGCCTGGGCGCTCCCAGCGGATGGGCCGGCGCGGGTGGAACGTCCTTCGCCTCGCCGATCATGGCTGGCATCCAGGCGCTGGTGAACCAGAAGCAGGGCGGCGCGCAAGGCAATCCGAATTACGTTTACTACAAGCTGGCTGCTAAAGAGTACGGCGCGCAGGGCTCGTCCACCTGCGATTCGTCGAATGGCCCCAGCGCCGCGACCTCCGGTTGCATTTTTCATGACGTCACCTTGGGCGACATCACCGTGAATTGCGCCGGCTCCATGAATTGCTATGGCTATGTAGCCAGCCAGCCCGGGCTGCTATTCGGCCATCCCGATGGCGCGCTCTCGGTCTCCAATGGTTCTTATACCCCGGC
Organism: Bryobacterales bacterium; assembly: GCA_963784025.1. GTDB lineage: Bacteria > Acidobacteriota > Terriglobia > Bryobacterales > Bryobacteraceae > Palsa-89. The sequence goes on along the minus strand of CAWAPW010000022.1, from coordinate 967,818 downwards.
CTTCGGAGCGGCCACCGGCTGGGATTTCGCCACTGGTATCGGCACGGTGGACGCCTATAATCTCGTGATGAACTGGACCGCCGGGCTCAAGTAACAGCGTCCGGGGCGCTGGATGTTAGCATGGTCGTGTGTGCTCCAGGCGGGTTCTTCTTCTGGCCTTCGGGCTCGCCGCCGCCGGCGTCTTGTGCGCGTTCCAAATGCCCTTCCGCGAGTACGCGGGCCAGGAGTACAACGATTTCCCGCTGCCCTCGGACTACAAAGATAAATCCGAGTTCGTCTTCGCCCGCCTGATGTACCCGCAGGGCGATTGGGGCATCTTCGGATGGCTCTACCGCTTCGACTGGCGGGAGGGCCGCAGCGCCTGGACCAACGATTATCCGCGCGCCGATCGCCATTTCGCGCTGGCGCTTCGCCGGCTCACTCGCCTGCAAGTGCGCAGCGTGGAGCAGCCCGTCAGCCCCGACGACGGCGACGACATCTACAACTGGCCTTTCCTCTATTGCGCCGGGCCGGATCAATGGAACATGAACGACGCCGAGCTGGCCAAAATCCGCGAGTACCTGGCGCGCGGCGGATTCCTGCTCGGTGACGACTTCTGGGGCGAAAGCGACTGGTACTATTTTCAGCGCAACATGGCCAAGCTGCTGCCCGGCCGGCCGATCGTCGAAATCGAAAACAGCGATGCCGATCTTCCACACCGTGTTCGATCTGGACCAGCGCTATCAGGTATCGGGCCAGTGGAGCCTGGGCGGCATGCCATACTTGAACGGCGGCCGCGATCCGCATTGGCGCGCCATTTACGACGACAAGGGACGCATCGTGGTGGCCGTGCTGTTCAATCACGACACCGGCGATTCCTGGGAGTGGGCCGACGACCCCGATTATCCGGAGCGCTACTCGGCGCTTGGCATTCGCACAGGCGTCAATTACGTCGTGTACTCCATGACGCATTAGCGATGTCCGGCCGCCCTGATAAGTTGCTACCATAGTCCAAACTCTTTCCAGAGGAGGTTTCACCCATGAAACTCTTTGCACCCGTTGCAGCGCTGTTGCTGCTCGCGGTTTCTGCTTTCGCCGCCGACGTGGACGGAAAATGGACCGGCAGCGTCTCCACGCCGAACGGCGACTTCCCGGTGGCGTTCAATTTCAAAGCCGACGGCGCCATGCTGAACGGCTCCATGGCGGGTCCGGACGGCGGCGACATCGCCATCAAAGACGGCATGATCGATGGCGCCAACATTTCGTTCTGGCTGAACATCGACATGGGCGGCAACGCGCTGAAGCTCACTTACAAGGGAGTGGTGGCGACCGATCAGATCAAGATCTCGGGCGATGCGGGCGGGATGCCGTTCGAGTTCGTCGTCAAGAAAGCGTCCTGACGAGTGGGGCAGATTCCCCTGGACTGCGCCGGACGCCTCCGTCCGGCTTGGTTCCGACCAGGGGGTCGGACGCGGGCGATGGCGCCCGCCCCACCACACGGCTAGTCGGCCGAGCTGTGCGCCAACTGCGGCACGTGCTGTCACGCTTCCACCGCAGCCGCAGCCGATCGAGCGACAAGTAAACCACGGGCGTGGTGTAGAGCGTCAGGAGCTGGCTGACGATCAGACCGCCGATAATCGTGATTCCGAGCGGCCGGCGCAGTTCCGCGCCCACGCCGGTGCCGAGCGCCAGCGGCAACGCGCCCAGTATCGCCGACATGGTGGTCATCAGAATGGGCCGGAAGCGCAGCAGGCAGGCCTTATAAATGGCCTCGCGCGGACGCAGTCCTTCGGAGCGCTCGGCCTCGATGGCGAAATCGATCATCATGATGGCGTTCTTCTTGACAAGGCCGATCAGCAGAATGATCCCGATCATCGCGATGATGCTCAGATCGGTGTGCCACAGCAACAGGGCCAGCAGCGCGCCCACGCCCGCCGACGGCAGCGTGGAAAGAATCGTAATGGGGTGAATGCAGCTCTCATACAGCATGCCGAGCACGATGTAGACCGTGATGAGCGCGGCGGCGATCAGAATCGGCTCGTTGCGCAACGAATCCTGGTAAGCTTGCGCGGTGCCGGCGAAGAACGTTTGGATGGTATCGGGCAGGCCCACCTTGCGCGCCGCTGGCTTGAATGGCGATCACCGCGTCGCCCAGCGCCACGCCCGGCGCCAGGTTGAAGGAAATGGTCACCGCCGGAAACAGCCCCTGGTGATTCACCGCCGAGCGGGCGCCACCGACGACGCGTAACGGCTGATGGCGTTGAGCGGCACGGTGCCGCCCTGCGGACGCGGCTACGTAGATCTGTTTCAGAAACTCCGGATCCTGCCAGAAGCGCGGCGCCGCTTCCATCACCACGTGGTACTGATTGAGCGAGGTGTAGATGGTGGACACCTGCCGCTGGCCAAAGGCGTCGTACAGCACGTTGTCGATGAGCTGCGATGAGATGCCGAAGCGCGCGGCGGTGTCGCGATCGTATTGTCACCACGGCCTGCAAGCCGCTGTTCTGCTGATCGGTATTGACGTCGTTGATCAAACGCAGATGCCGCAATGCCGACAGCATGGGGGGCCGTAGTTGGTCAAGATCCTGGACGTTGTCGCCGCGCATGGTGAATTGATACAGCGAGGCGCTGCTGCGCCCGCCCACGCGCACGTCCTGGTTGGCTTGCATATAATTCGTGGATCCGCGGATCACGCTCAGCTTCGGACGCAGCCGCTCGATGACGTCGTACACCGAAACCTTGCGCTCGGCCAGCGGCTTCAACTGGATCTGCATGCGCGCGGTGTTCAGGGTGTTACCGTAGCCGCCGCTGCCTCCGGTGTATCCGGCCACCGTCTCCACCGCCGGATCCTGCCTGGACGATCTTCACCATCCGCCGCAGGTTGCCTTCCATGGCCTGGAACGAGGTGTCCTGATCGGCGATGATGGTGCCATTCAACCGGCCATTGTCCTGCTGCGGGAAAAAGCCTTTCGGAACGTGAATAAACAGGTACACGTTGAGCCCGATGGTGGCCGCCAGCACGCCCAGCGTGATGGCGGGATGCCGCAGCACGCGAGCCAGCGTGCGTCCGTACACGCCGACGATCCAGTTGAATCCGCGCTCGCTGGTGCGGTACATCCAGCCATGCGTGGTGTGCTCCTTGAGCAGATGCGCGCACATCATGGGCGTGGTGGTGAGCGAGACCGCCATCGAAATCGTAATGGCCACCGACATGGTCACCGCGAATTCGCGGAACAGCCGGCCCACGATGCCGCCCATCAGCAGCAGCGGAATGAAGACGGCGATCAGCGAAACGCTCATGGTGAGCACCGTGGAGCCGATCTCGCGCGCGCCGCGCAACGCGGCGGCAAAGGGCTTCATGCCCTGTTCCAGATAGCGCGTGATATTTTCGATCACCACGATGGCGTCGTCCACCACGAAGCCGGTGGAAATGGTGAGAGCCATCAGCGAGAGGTTATCCAGGCTGTAGCCGCACAGATACATCACGCCGAATGTGCCGATCAGGGAAACCGGAACGGCCACGCTCGGAATCATGGTGGTGCGGGGGCTTCTCAGGAATACGAACACCACCAGGACCACCAGCAGGATCGAAATGAGCATCGTTTTTTCGATGTCGCGCACCGACGCGCGGATGGTCACGGTCTGATCCTGGGTGACGTTCAACTTGATGGAGTGCGGAATGGCGGCCTTCAGCTGCGGCAGCGCCGCGCGAATCCGATCCACGGTGTCGATAATGTTCGCGCCCGGCTGCCGGTTGATGGCGACGTTCACCGAGGGCTGGCCGTTCGCGATACCCATATTGCGCAGATCCTCGACCGCATCGTTGACGTCCGCGATATCGGACAGCCGCACCGGCGCGCCCTTGTTGTAGGCCACGATGCAGCGGCCGGTATTCCTTGGCCTTGAACATCTGATCGTTGGCCCCGACTTCCCAAAGATGAAAGCCGTCCGAGAAGTGTCCCTTGGGAACGTTGGCGTTGGAGGCGTTCAAAACACTCCGCACCTGCTCCAACCCGATGCCGTACTTATTCAACGCCATCGGATTCAGCTCCACGCGCACGCCCGGCAGCGCGCCGCCTTGCGCGTTTACCTGCCCCACGCCTTTGATCTGCGAAAGCTTCTGCACGATGATGGTGGAAGCGGCGTCGTAGAGCTGGCCGCGATCCAGCACGTCGGAGGTGAGGGCGAGCTGAAAGATCTGTTGCTCGGCGGGATTTACCTTGCGATAGCTGGGATTACTGGGCAGGTTGGTGGGCAGATATCCGCGCGCGGCGTTGATGGCCGCTTCCACGTCGCGCGCCGCGGCATTGATGTCGCGATTCAGTTCGAACTGCAGCGTGATGGCCGGTGCCGCCCAGTGTGCTGGTGGAGGTCATCTCGGTAATCGCGGCGATGCGCCCGAACTGGCGCTCCAGCGGCGTGGCCACCGAGGACGCCATGGTTTCCGGACTGGCGCCGGGCAGGACGGCTTGCACGTTAATGGTCGGAAAGTCCACCTGCGGCAGTGGCGATACGGGGAGCAGGCTGTAAGCCACGCCGCCCGCAATAGCGATGGCGACGGTCAGCAGTGTGGTGGCGACCGGCCGATGAATAAATGGTTCGGAGATATTCATCGGTTATCCTTGCTGCAGCGCGCCGTGGCGCACGCACTCCTGCGTGCCGTGTTCGCACTCGTGTGAACGCCGTGAAACTGCCAGGGCGTCGCATGAGTGCGACACGGCACGCACGAGTGCGTGCGCCACATAGTGGACACACGCCACACCGAAGGAGGAGCGCATCAATCCCCCATCTCCGGCGCTAGGCTCGCATCCATGGCCGTGCACTGTCCGCTTGCGGTGCGCCAGCCGGTCGAACCAAAGATAAATCACCGGCGTGGTGTACAGCGTCAAAAGCTGGCTGAAGATGAGGCCGCCCACCATGGTGATTCCAAGCGGCCGCCGCAGTTCCGATCCCACTCCGGTTGCCGAGCGCCAGCGGCAGACCGCCCAGCAGCGCCGCCATGGTGGTCATCATGATGGGCCGGAAACGCAACAGACAGGCCTGATAAATCGCCTCGTGCGGCGGCATGCCCTGGTTGCGTTCGGCGTCCAGCGCGAAATCGATCATCATGATGCCGTTCTTCTTCACAATGCCGATCAGCAGAATAATGCCGATGAGCGCAATGACGCTGAAGTCCTGCCTGCAAATAAACAGCGCCAGCAGCGCGCCGACGCCCGCCGACGGCAGCGTCGAAAGAATCGTGATGGGATGGATGTAGCTCTCATACAGCACGCCGAGCACGATGTACACCGTGATCAGCGCCGCCAGAATCAGAATCGGCTCGTTGGCGAGCGATGCCTGAAACGCCTCCGCCGTGCCCTGAAACGCGCCCTGAATGCTGGCCGGCATTTGCAGATCTTCCTTCACCCGGTTGATGTCGTTCACCGCGTCGCCGAGCGAGGCGCCGGGCGCCAGATTGAACGACAGCGTCACCACCGGGAACTGGCCCTGGTGATTCACCGTAATCGGAACCGGCTTGCTGCTCCACATGCGTGAACGCGCTCAACGGCACCTGGCCTCCTCCGTTGGTGAAAACCAGCGACGACGCCGAGGGGCCGCCGCTGAAAGCCCCGCTGGACGACCCGCCTACCGGAGCGCCGATCGACTGGCCCGCCGTGGCCTGCGCCACCGACGCGCTGGAGGGTCCGAAACCCACCGTATTCGCCGATCCTCCCGACACCACCCCGCTGCCGCCGGAGACCCGCCGCCGACCGGATAAACAAGTTACGCAAATCGACCGGATTGTTTTGGAATCCCGGCTTCACTTCCAGCACCACGTGATATTGGTTCAACTGCGTGAACATGGTGGACACTTCGCGCTGGCCGTAAGCGTCGTAGAGCGTGTTGTCGATGGCGGTTGGCGTGATGCCCAGGCGCGAAGCCGTATCGCGGTCGAAAACCACTTTCACGCGCAGGCCGTTCACCTGCTGATCGGTTGCCACGTCGCGCAGCTCCGGTATTTCCTGCAGGCGCGCCACCATCTTCGGAACGAAGGAGTTCAGCTCGTCGGCATTGGGATCTTCGAGCGTGTATTGGTATTGCGTGCGGCTGACGCGATCTTCCACCGTCAGATCTTGCACCGGCTGCATATACAGCGTGATGCCCGCAACCTTGGTCAGCTCCGGCTGCAATCGCCGGATCACGTCGCTGGCGCTCATCTTGCGGTCTTCCAGCGGCTTCAGGTTGATCTGAATGCGTCCCGGTGTTCAGCGTGGTGTTGGTTCCATCGATACCGATGAACGACGACAGGCTCTCCACCGCCGGATCCTGCAAAATCACTTTGTCCAAAGCCTGCTGCCGCTGCGACATGGCCTTGAAGGAGATGGTCTGCTCGGCTTCGGAAACTCCCTGAATCACGCCGGTATCCTGAACCGGGAAGAAGCCCTTCGGAATTTTGATGAACAAAATAAATGTGAAAGCCAACGTTGCCGCGGCCACCAGCAACGTCAGCGGCTGATTCCGCAGCACCCAGCGCAGGGTCTTGGCGTAGAGCGCGATCACGGCCTCAAACCCGCGCTCGGAAGCGCGGTAAAACCAGCCTTGCTGGCTCTCGGGCTTGTGTTTCAAAATCTTGGCGCACATCATCGGCGTCAGCGTCAGCGAAACGACGGCCGAGACCAGAATCGTCACGCTCAACGTCACCGCGAACTCGCGGAACAGCCGGCCCACGATGTCGCCCATGAACAGCAGCGGAATCAACACGGCGATGAGCGAGACGGTCAGCGAGACGATGGTGAACCCGATCTGCTCGGAACCGAGCAGCGCCGCCTGCAGCGGACGCTTGCCCTCTTCGAGGTAGCGCGAGATGTTCTCGATCATCACGATCGCGTCGTCCACCACGAAGCCGGTGGAAATGGTCAGCGCCATCAGCGACAGATTGTTCAGGCTGTAGCCGAGCAGGTACATCACGCCGAAACGTGCCTACCAGCGACAACGGCACGGCGACGCTGGGAATGATGGTGGCCGAAAGATTCCGCAGGAACAGGAAGATCACCAGAACCACCAGGCCGATGGTAAGCATCAGCTCGAACTGAACGTCGGACACCGATGCCCGGATGGTGTTGGTTCGATCGGTGAGGATCTTCACCGATATCGAAGAAGGCAGCGACGCCTGCAACTGGGGAAGCAGCGCCTTGATGCGATCCACCACCGCGATGATATTGGCGCCCGGCTGCCGCTGGATATTGACGATCACGGCCGGCGACTCGTTGATCCAGGCCGCCTGCCGGACATTCTCGACATCGTCCACCACGGTGGCGACGTCGCTCACGCGCACCGGGCCGTTGTTGCGATAAGCGATGATCATCGACGCGTAGTCGGCGCTCGAAAGCATCTGATCGTTCGCGCCGATCTGATAGGCCTGATGCGCGCCGTCGAAATTGCCCTTGGCCTGATTGACGTTCGCGGCGGTGATGGAATTGCGCAGGTCCTCCAGATTCAGACCGTAGGAACCCAGCGCCGTGGGGTTGGCCTGGATGCGCACGGCGGGCTTTTGTCCGCCGCTGATACTCACCAGACCGACGCCCGGCAATTGCGAAATTTTCGGCACCAGACGCGTGTCGGCCAGATCTTCCACCTTCGAGAGCGAAAGCGCGTCGGACATCAGCGCGAGCGTAAGGATGGGCGTATCGGCGGGATTCACCTTGGCGTAAATCGGAGGAACCGGCAGATCCGCCGGCAAATACGTGCCCGATGCATTGATGGACTGCTGCACCTCCTGCTCGGCCACGTCGATGTTCAACGTCAAATTGAATTCGAGCGTGATCACCGAGCTGCCGTCGGAGCTGGTGGACGTCATCTGCTGCAGTCCGGGCACCTCGCCGAACTGGCGTTCGAGCGGCGCGGTGACCGACGACGCCATCACGTCCGGACTGGCGCCCGGGTAGAACGTGATGATCTGGATGGTCGGATAATCCACCTCCGGCAGCGCCGATACCGGCAGTTGCTTGTAGGCTACGGCGCCCACCAGCAAGAATCCCGGCCATCAACAGCGAGGTTGCTACGGGCCGGACAATGAATGTCCGAGAAGGATTCATGTGAATTACTGCCTTACGATGCAGCTTTGTGCGATCGCCCGCCGCCCGTCTTTCCTGACTGGGTCGCATTGCCTGGTCCATTGCCGGGGCCGTTGCCGCGGCCGTTACCGTGGCCGTTGCGCGGGCCGCCCCGCTTCCCTTCGCCCGGATTCGCGTCGGCTTTTCGCCGGGAACCTGCGCGCTCACCTTGCCGCCTTCTTCCAACCGGTCCACGCCCACGGTGACCACCGTGTCGCCCGGCTCCAGCCCGGAAGTGATCTCGGATTGGTCGCCTTCGGTGGTGCCCACCGTGATGGGACGCACGTTCACGGTTTGATCCGGACTGCACCATCCAGACGTAAGTGCCTTGCGAGTTGCGCTGGATGGCGGCATTCGCCAACAACGTAATGTTCTGCTTTTGTTCCACCAGCAGTCGCGCGTTCACGAATTGGCTGGGGTACAGCTTGCCGTTGGTGTTGGCGAAAACAGCGCGCAGCTTTAATGTTCCGGTGGTGGGATCGATTTGATTGTCGATGGTCTCCAGCTTGCCGTCGGCCAGCTTGTTCTTCAGCTCGCGATCCCACGCCTCCACCGTCAATTGCTGCCCGGCGTGCATCTTGGCAAGGATGGGCGGAAGCTGATCCTCGGCCATGGTGAAGATCACGCTGATGGGGTCCAGTTGCGTGATCACCACCAGCCCGTTGGTGGCGGTGGCTTGCACGATGTTGCCCGGGATCCACCAGCCGCAATCCCACCAGGCCGGTGATCGGCGACGTGATGTGGCAATAGACCAGATTCAGCTTGGCGTTGTCGATCTGCGACTGGTCGGTTTTGATGGTGCCCTCATACTGAGTCACCAGCGCCGTCTGGGTGTCCAGCTGTTGCTGCGGAATCGCGTCCTGCTTGATCAGCGTCTTGTATCGATCCAGATCGAGGTTCGCGTCCTTGAGCAGCGCCTCATCGTGGATGAGCTGACCTTCCGCCTGCTCCAACTGCACTTCATAAGGCCGCGGATCGATCTCCTCCAGCAAATCGCCCTGATGAACGATCTGCCCCTCTTTGAACAGCACCTTCATCAGCTGCCCGGTGACGCGGGAATTCACGGTGACGGTGTAAATGGGCGTCACCGCGCCCAGACCCGTAACGAAAACCTTGATGTTGCCTTGCGTGGCTCGCGCCGCCACCACTTGCGACGTACCTCCGCCCCCGCCGCGCCGTCCCCTGCCAGCGCCCTTCGCCGTGCCCTGCCCGGCCGTGTCGCCGCTCGGCAAAAAGGTCTTCAGCTTAGGCCATTGCCAATAGCCGACCCCCGCCAGCGCCAGCAACACCAGCCACCAGACCCAACGGCCACTGGAGGGCGGTTGCGGCGGACTGGTCCGGATATCGGCTGGCCCGTGGGGCGGTCGCTCCAAAGGGTTTGGCTCCAAAGGAGGGGCGGTCTCGAGCGCAGTGGGTGTGGCGTGCTTCATATTCCTAAGAATCAGAGTCCTAGAGTTACTAACGACAGCATACTCCGGTTCGTTACATGATTAGAAGGCGCACCCGGCTGCCATAGCCCGAAAGAGCCATCCAAGCGGGGCATAAAGGGTTCGATCCGCTCCAAATTTGTAAGTTTCTGTAATTTGGCGGCTACCCTCCTTACATTCATTATCGCAAGCCGATCTCGTCCGTAACCGGGCTGCCCGCGCCTGGAGACCCGGCGCAAATTCCCAGCCGGAGAATTCGCCGGACCCACATCGGCGGACATGCGTGGCCGGTGCATGCGGCTCCAGGCGGGTCACAGATCGAAAAAAACATAAAAAAAGTTTCGTGACAGCCACTCCGCTCTCAGGTACGCTGGGAAAATGGACATCAACAAAATGCTGGCGGACCTTCGGACGGAACGCGATCAAATTTCCGAAGCGATCGTCGTGCTGGAACGCCTGACCATCGGACAGGGAAAACGCCGGGGCAGGCCCCCGAAGTGGCTTACGGAAGTAAAGCGGCGGGGCAGACCCAAAGGGAGCAAGAATAAACCGAAGGACGAGTGACGTAGGAGCCGAATGGAGTCGAAATAGATCTGATTTTTTTGTTTGCCCCACCCGTAGTTGTCGGCTGCGTGGGTGATGTTTCATCACCCACTACGCTCTTCGCACATCCCCGCGGTCAGCGCCCGTGAAGACTTATTTGATTTTCTTCATCCAGACCAGAATCGGTCCTGACACCGTTTTGTCCGGAGTGCCGATCGAAAACACTTCCGACATATGGCTCTCGCCCTTGAAGTAAAGCAGCGTGGGACAATGATCGGGTCCTTCTTTGCAGAGCTCGTCATGCAGGATCTGGTTAAACGGCATGATGCCTTTTGCGCCAACTCCGGGATCCAGCTCGGCATTGGCCAGAATTATTTTCACCGTTGTCTTCTTTAGCTCGGGAAGGCTGGACCGCGCCAAACGCGTGGCCGCATCCACGGGAGGACCGCCCAGTCCCGCCGGAGGCCCACCAGCCGGACGCCCTCCTGAAGGCGGACCGCCCGCGGGTGCACCAAATGCCGCGTCGGGTCCACCGGGCTGTCCAGTTGTACGTCCAGGAAGCGCACCTGACGAAGAGAACGCGCCGCCTTCCACTCCGCAGGTTTTACCGGAGGCAGTGAGCGCCGCGAGCGGATTTGTTCCAGGCGCGGGAGGCGGCACTTCCAGCGGTGCGATGTCAAACGGCGCCGGAGACATGAAGATCACTCCCTTCACGCCCACGCCTTTGGTTCCCCACAATTCGGGCCGTCCGATATAAGTTCCCAGCGGATTATTGCCGGCCGAGTGGGCCCAGATAAACATGCGGTCCGGATTGCCGTGGTATTTGGAAATATTCGCTTCCACCCACTGGATCATGCTGGAAATATCCTTCGCGCCCGCATCCCAACCTGGCGCGCCATGCCGCTGCATGTTGACGAAGACCATCCCGTTGCTGTTGGCCCAGCGCCCGATATTGTCGTAAAAGGCGTTGGCTTCTTTATCCTGAAGCTCGATCTTGTTGCCGCCGCCTCCGGGAACATAAATCAAAACCGGGCGCGATGCGCGGCCCTTGTCCGCCGTAAAAATATCCACCACGTCTTTCGGATTGGGGCCGAAGGAGGCGTCGCGCACCACTGTGATCCCCGGATATAACGGCGACGCGCTGCTGCGGATGTCGTTGGCCGGCATGAGCGGCCGGTACAGCTTCGCCGTGCAGGGAGGATCCACGATGTGGCCCATCTCCACCAGTTTCGCTTCGATGGCGGCGGGCACCTGGGCCTGCGCCACCACGGCCGCGAACGAAATCCCGAGGAACACGCTCAGAAAACGTTGGTGTTTTCGGCTCTTGGCGCTATTTGGTTTGAGCTTCAACTTGGTCTCCTTGTCGGGCGCTGACGGAACGCCACCGATTCATCATACTCAAAGGAGCGATTTCAGCCAAATCACCTGGCCGGCTGAAGCAACTTGGCGAGATTAGCTCTTCGAAATTAGCTCTTGAAGAAGTGTGCCACCTTTTTGCCGCCTTCTTCGGTGTAGTAAATCGTGACTTTGCCTGCTTTATCCAGGCCCTTGCCGGATTCAATCACCGCGTTGCCGGTGAGATGATAGGTTTCCTCGGCGCCTTCGGCTGTTTTGACGGTGACCGTTTTCGCCGCGTGATCCACGCTCTTCACCGAGGCCTCGGTCATTTTCAAGCCGTCCTTGCCGACGTGATCCACTTCCTGCGCGGTCTTCACGGTGCCTTTCACTGTGTAGTGGACAACTACTTCGTCGCCTTCCTGCATGCCTTCGAACGCGTCCTTAGTTCCATGAGCAGTGGCTACGGCGCCGTGCGCCACGGTTTTCCCGATGAAATGAAACGTGTGCTCCGTTCCGTCGGCAGTCTTCACCACCACGGTCTTCGTCCCTTTGTCGACAGTTTTCACGGTAGCGGCCACTCCGCTCACCACGTCGTCGGCTGCAAACACAGCGACAGCAAATAGCGCAAACACTAATCCCGCACGCAATAAACTGACCATTTTGCTTCTCCTATGCAGGTCAGTTTATCAATTGACGCCGTTTCATACAAACTATTTTGCGCCCGGCGCCCAATAGCCGGCGCGCGTACGGACCACCAGATCCGGGCGAGTGGCTGTCACCTCCAGCTTATGGAACTGGCCGTCGGTGGGGGGAGCGAAACCCAGCACGTACATATTTCGCAGGTCGGATTCTATCTTTGCAAAGACCTCGGCCGTCTTGTGGCCCGGATTCGGAAAAACGAGCCCGCCCGTTTCGCGGGAGACGCGCTCCAGGCGGCGGCTCATTGCTTGAGCGATTGCGCCGCCGATCGAAAGGTAAGTCGTGAGGCTTACGTATTTGATGGCATAAACGATTGTCCCGGCCGATTGCGCCATCTTGATCGTTTCGCTCAGCGAGACGTCGCTGCCGGTATCCAAGCCATCGGAAAGCACAATGATCGCTTTCCGCCCCGAAACAGACTTCAATTCTTTCGCCGTGTAATACAGGCCGTGCCAAAGCGCGGTTCCTCCGCAGGTATGTGGAAAGCTTGCGTTCCTGCAGACCGGGCCGAGCAAGGGCGATTGTTTTCCTTCCGGCGTGCCGATTCGTCCCACGGCCGCGCTCAGGTCGGCGCTCGAACCGGTGAGTCCCCCAATCAGCCACGCTTTATGCGCCACTTCCACCACCATCGCGCGGTCCCGCGGGCCGATTACCTGCTTGAGAAATTGCGCGATCGCCTCGCGATGGCTCTTGCTGTATCCGGCCTGGCTGCCGCTGACATCGGCCACCAGCGCCACGGTAAGCGGCAGGTCCGATTCATGCCAGAAATTCTGAATGGCGCGCGGCTGGCCGTTATCCAGCACCTTGAAATCGTCCGCTGTGAGATTTCGAGCGGACGTGCCGTCGCGTGTGTTTACCGCGCAGGCCACAGTGACCAGATCCACGTCCACCTGGATGTCGGGCTTGTCCTGCGCACCAAGCAGCGCTGCGCAAATCGAAACTAGCGCCGCGCTGCAAATACTTTGCGTGAGCCGCACCCGCTATTATTCTAGCGAGAAGACCATCAGCGTTCCCCCCAGGTTCGTGTAATCGGCCAGCGACGCAGTGAGCCCCACCGCGCCCAGCCCTTCACTCCCTTTGGTCAACCCTTCAGCGAGACCGATGGCCGCCCATCCTCCCACTCCGGTCAGCACCGCGACATACTGCTTACCGTTGTGCATATAAGCGATGGGATTTCCGATAATGCCAGAGGGCGCGTGGAATTGATAAAGAATTTTTCCCGTGGCCTGATCCGCGGCTTTGAACCATCCGTCCAGCGTGCCGTAGAAGAGCACGCCGCCATCGGTAGTGAGCGGCCCGCTATAAACCTGGAACATTTCATTTACCGACCATTTCGTCTGCCCGGTCACCTGGTCAAATGCGATCAGCCGGCCGCGAACGTCGCCGTGATCGGCGGGGAACATGCTCAGCGTAGCGCCCACATAAGGGAAGCCGCTCCGATACTTCACGCTGAACGCCTGATAGTCCATGCAGATGTGATTGGTGCCGAGATAAAACAGCTTGCTCTTGGGATCGTAAGACGCCGGCTGATGATTTTTCGCGCCCTGCGCAGCCGGGCAAATGTCTTTGACGTTGACGTCTTCCTTGGTCATCTTGGCTTCGTTCAGCACCGGCCGTCCGGTCTGCAGATCGATCTTCTCGGCCCAGTTGGTGGACGGATCGAATTTGTTGGCTCTGAGAAGCTTGCCATTGCGGCGATCCAGCACGTACGCAAAACCGTTGCGATCGAAATGCGTCATGGTGGGGATGGTCTGGCCGCCGATAACGCTGTCGGTGAGAATGCTCTCGTTGATGCCGTCGTAATCCCAGGCGTCGTGCGGAGTCATTTGATAAACCCACGCCGCCACGCCGGTATCGGGATTGCGCGCGAACAAACTGGTGGACCATTTGTTGTCGCCGGGCCGCTGCCCCGGATTCCACGTGCCCGGATTGCCGCTGCCGTAGTAGACAAGATTGAGCTGCGGATCGTATGTGTACCAGCCCCACGTTGTGCCGCCGCCTAATTTCCAATTGTCCTGCGCCCAAGTCTTGAGACTGGAATTGGCGCCCACCGGTTGTTGCGTGGCCGCATCGATGGTCTTAGCGGGATCGAAAAGAATATCCGAATCGGGACCCACACTGTTGGCGCGCCACACCATTTTGCCGGTGTTGAGATCGTACGCGGTCAGATGCCCGCGCACACCGTACTCGCCGCCCGAGATTCCCACGATCACTTTGTCATGCACCACCAGCGGAGCGATGGTCATGGTTTGCCCTAACTGCGGATCGCCGTTCTGCACGCTCCACACCACCTTGCCGGTCTTCGCGTCCAGCGCGTAGACATGCGTGTCCAACGTGGTAACCAGAATCTTCCCGTCGGCGTAAGCCACGCCTTTGTTCACCACATCGCAGCAGGCCACCGATGGCGCGAACTTATCCTGCTCCGGCGAGAACTTCCAAACCATCTGGCCAACCTTGTCCAGGTCGATGGCATACACGAAGTTAGGATACGAGCTCTCGAAGTACATCATGTTGCCGACAACCAGCGGCTGGCCTTCCTGCCCGCGCAGCGTGCCGGTGGACATGGTCCACGCCACCTTCAGTTTTCCAGCGTTGTGGCTGTTGATCTGGTTCAGCTTGCTATGACGCGTCCCGCCATAATTGCCCAACGGAATCACCCACTGATTGGGATCCTGGGAATCCTTCTGGAGCGTGTCTTGCTTTGACGAATCTTGGGCAAGCGCGAAAGTTGGGGCAAGCGCAGCGCACGTCGCGCACGCGAGTGCCAGGCAACCGAACTGTTTCATCGTGATCATCTTTAAAGCTCCTTTGGCTTAGTCTTGAGCGGACGGCGGCCTTCCGGAAGACACCAGGTCGAGGCTTCGTCCTTTTACATACCTGAAAATGTGAACCACATCGTCCTCGCTGAGGAAGCCGGCCCACGCGGGCATTCCTTGCTCTTTTTTTCCCGACATCGCGATCGATAAAAAATCGCCCTGCTTCATCCCGGCTGTTAGCGAATGCCGTAGATCCGGCGCCAGTTGGCTGCCCGCGGCATCCGTGCCGTGGCAACGGTAGCAATACGAATTAAAAAGCTGATATCCATGGAACACTTCCTTCGTCACTTTGGGCCCCTGACCTTCCAGAAATAACGGAAAATCCAGGTTGACCGTGGTGCCGTCCTTCAACGTGTAGGGATACGTTTTCGTTTCGCTCTGGCCGGAAGCGGCCGCGGGCGCAGTCTGCGAAAGAACCCACTTCGCGATCACCGTGCGCTGCGCGTCCGTCAAATCGGGATGCGGCGTCATGCCGTTGCCGCCATCGCGAATTTTCGCGGCCAGCTTGTCGACAGCGTCGGATTGCCCCGCATGGCTCTTGGCGATGGCGCTATAAGCCGGCCCTACCACCTGGCGATCCACGGCGTGGCAAGAAGAGCAATCGCTATCTTTGATCAGCTTCTCGGCATCCTGAGCCAGAGCCGATATCGCGATAAGCACGATCGCGAACCTCACCGTTTACTGGCCTCCTCGCGGCGCATACGACATCACGCCGCTCTCGCTCAGAATCGCGGTAAGTTCAGCCTGATGATTTGCGATCACGTCATCCAGCCGTTTCTTTAACGCCTCATCGCCGGCGCGCACGCCCATCGACATGGGAAACGAATATTGTTCCGGCGGCCCCAAGGCCCGCTCGTTCGGCACCGCCAGCACCTCCAGATTCGGAGAGCCGCGCAGGAAAGCTCCGATGGCCGGCTGCCACGTAATCAACACGTCGATCTTTCCGCTGTTCAGCGCATCCAGCATCAGCGCGGGCGATTCGCCGTCGTCAGTGGCCACGTCGAAAGCCATTGCCGCCGGAATCATCCCGCGCATTTTAAGCGCGTCCTCCGCCGGTGTCTCGCGTTCGAAACCAACTTTCACCCGCTTCAGCACCGGCGAATCCATGCTCGTAATGTCGTACTTCTTGCCCTTGTCGAAAACGAACACGTAGGACGAAATGTAATAAGGCCGCGTGGTCAGCTCTTCGCGGCTTCCGTAAGGAATGCTCATCACCACGTCGCACTTCTTCGCGTCTAGCGTGGACGACAGGAATTGCGTAAATCCGCCGTGGCCGCGATGGCTCGCGTAGGTGTACTGGACGGTTTCGCCCAGCGCCTTCGCCACCGCCTCCGCGATTTTGTTTTCAAATCCGGCGCCGGCTCGATTCGAATACGGCAGGTAATCGGGATCGGCGCACACTCCCAGCGCTTGGGCGGGAACGGCCAGCAGAACCGGCCACAGGCCTGCGAGAAACAACGGGCTCACGATGGCGCTTAATCTCATCTATTCGGTGAAGTCCGGTAGCCACTATACTCCTTTTGAAAGGCGCGGTCGAAAGACCTATCCTGATGACGTGCCTTCTTCATTCGACTTGGACGCTTATCTCGATCGCATCGGCTATCGCGGACCGCGCACCGCGACGCTTGACACTTTAGAAGCCGTGCACGCCCTCCATCCGGCTGCGATTCCGTTCGAGAATTTAAATCCGCTGCTGGGCTGGCCCGTGGCGCTGGATACGGAGTCGCTCGCAGCGAAGATGGTGACGGGCGGCCGCGGCGGATGGTGCTTCGAGCACAATACCCTGTTTCGCCGCGCGCTGGAAGCTTTGGGATTTTCGGTCGCCAGCCTGGCGGCACGCGTGTTGTGGAACACCCCGCCCGACAGCCCCGTCGGCGCGCGTAGCCACATGCTGTTACGAGTGGATCTGGACGGCCTGCCCTACATCGCCGACGTCGGATTTGGCGGCAATGTTCTGACGGCGCCGCTCAAACTGGAGCCGCACATCGCGCAATCCACGCCGCATGAAACCCACCGCCTGTTGCCGCTCGAAAACGGCTACGTGCTGGAAGCTTTAGTGGACGCTGCCTGGATGCCTTTCTACCGCTTCACGCTGGAGCCGCAGTTCCCGTCCGATTACGAAGTCTCTAATTGGTATTTGTGCCACCACCCCAGTTCTTTCTTTCGAGAGATGCTGATCGCCGCGCGGGCGTTGCCGGAGGCGCGCTTCGCGCTGCGGAACAACGCGCTCGCCATCCATCGCAAGGACGGGACCGAGAAGCGCATGCTATCCGACGCCGCGGCCTTACGATCGTGCCTGGAGATGGATTTTGGAATCAATTTGCCGGAATCACCCGAATTAAATGCGGCGTTGGAGCGGTTAAGCTCGGGCGATTAACTTGCAGGTTACTGGTTCAATAACGGAATATCTTTGGCCGGAGGTGGCGCGGGGACGCTCGCCAGGTACGCCTGTATGTCCGTTAGCTCCCGATCGGAAACCACCTTCTTCGTGAACGGCGGCATGGTTCCCGCGGGGTGACGCACGTATGCGATCAGAGCGGCGGCGGAAATCGGATGTGGCGCCAGCTTGGCCCCGGCGCCGCCGCCCTGGCCCTGATAACCGTGGCAGGTGTAACAGCCGAGCTTGACGAATTGGCGCTTGCCGTTTTCCGCATTGCCCGGCGCGGCCGATTGCGCGGCTAGCGATGCGGCAGCCAGGAACCCGATCGCGATGAGATTCCGAATCATGCGTTCTCCCGTTACCGCGGCTGCGTGATCACATCGATGAGATACGGATCGCCGCGCTTGACAACGTCGAATCCCTCGGCGAATTGCCGCGCTCAGATCCTTCGGATCGGAAATGGGCCCTTCCGCCTGTACACCCATGCTTTTCGCGAGCATCGCGTAATCGATGTTGGGATTCTCAATGGCGGTTCCGATCTTGCATTTATCGATATCCACGCCGCGGTTGTGTTGGTTGGCCACGCGCTGCAGTTGCATGATCTCCTGATGATAGGCGCGGTTGTTGTGCATCACCGTCAGCAGCGGGACGCGATGATGCGCGGCGGTCCACAAAACTCCGTTGGCCATCATCAGGTCGCCGTCGGATTGAATGGAAACGCTCAGCCGGCCGTGTTTCTTGTTTGCGATCGCGGCTCCCAAGGCCGCCGGAGCCAGATAGCCGACGCCTTCCCCGCCCGCGCCGCCGATGAACTGATAGTGCTTGGTGAAATCCCACAGGCGCAGCGGCCAGTTGCTCACCCAAAACGGATCGGACACGAGCGACCAATCTTCATCCTTGATCTGCGCCCACAGTTCAGCGGAAAGACGCGCGGTGGCGACGGGGCTAGCGTCCCACGCGTAAGAAGCGGCGGTTCGCGTTTGATCCAGCGCTTGATGGCTGGCTTGCGCCAGCTTGGCGGCGCGCGCTTGAATGGCTTGCTTGCGATCGTCGGTGAGCAGGCGCTTCACCGCTTCAATCAGCGCGGGCAGCGTGGCTTCCGCGTCCGCCGGGATGGAAAGATCCACATCCTCGTAGCGCTGGAAGTTCTGATAGTTGCTCTTGTAGAAAAGGTCGGAAGAGCTGATGCTCACCAGCTTTGTTCCGGGCTTAATGATGGATCGCGGAACCACGCTCACCTGGCCGCCCAGCGTGTGAACGACGCCGAAGAAATCGTAAACTTCCAGGCCCAGGATCACGTCGGCATTGGCTGATGGCCGCGCGCGAGCGCTGGGTTTGATTCAGCGGATGGCGCGACGGAAAGTTCATACGGCGCTGCTGATCGATCACTCCCGCGCCGGTCACTTCCGCGAGCTCCACCAGCAGCTTCAAGCCCGGCCGGCGTGCGCGCGGAGCGGCTGGTGACGATCACAGGATTTTCCGCGGAAACCAGCATCTGCGCCAGCTCGGCCACCGCCTCCGAATCGCCCGCCGGCGCCGAGATCTTGGGCAGCTTCGGAATGCGCCAGTCGAATTCTTTGGGTACTTCGCCTTCTTGCAGAACGCCGTCGGCGGCCAGCACCACCGGCATCATGGGCGCGGTCATGGCGATCTGATAAGCGCGCACGGCCGATTCGCCGAAGTGCGTCAGCGAAGCCGGATTGTCGTCCCACTTGGTGTAATCGCGCACCGTCGCGGCCACGTCCTGCGCGGCGTGCAGCCATTCCACTCGGCCGCGGCGTTCGGCGGCATCGGAGATGTTGCCCGCGACGACGAACAACGGCGCCTGATCGCAATAGGCGTTGTAGATGGCCATGGCGGCATGCTGGATGCCGACCGTTCCGTGCGCGCAAACCAGCGCCGGCTTGCCTTCGATCTTGGCGTAGCCGTTGGCCGCGGCCGCCGAGCACTCTTCGTGCGTGAAGGTGATGAACTCCGGGTTACATTGCCGCCGTGATTGATCACCGATTCGTGAATGCCGCGGAAACTGGAGCCAGGCGTAGCGAACAGATATTCGAACCCGAGCGATTTGAAAACGTCCACCATGTAATCCGCGCCCGGCCGCTCGACGATCTGCAGGTCTTCAACGGCTACGGAGGGCGTGATGTTTTCGGCGGCTCGCTGCGCGGGAGTGGGCGGCACGGCCGCGGTGCGCTGCGCAGGCTCCTGCGCTTCGGTCTTAGCGGGCGCAACTAAGGCGACGGCTCCAGCGGCTGCGCCGGCCGCGGCTCCTTTCAAAAAGCCTCGGCGGGCGAGCGGGATTGATTTTGATTTTGCCTGGAATTTTGCCATGGATAGCTTCCTCCGCGATTGTCGGCTCTGAGCGGTTACTTTATCACGTTCGAACCGCGCGCCTTTACCGTTTATCGTTTATCAACCACAACTATTCCGCCCTTCACCGCAACTTTAGTCTTCAGCCAATTCCAATAGCCTTCCAACGGATTGCCGTCCAGCAGAATCAGGTCGGCCAGCTTGCCCGCTTCCAAGGTTCCTAATTGGTCGCCCATTTGAATGTACGACGCCGTGTTGGGACCCATCATCTTCACCAGGTCCTGCATGGAGAACATCACATTCAGCATCTTCAGCTCATGGTCCAGGCCAGCCGTCGGATCGTAGGTTGTATCGGTGCAATAGCCGAGCGTGACGCCCGCATCCCAGATGGTGCGCGCATTCACCGGCATGTAGCCTGCTTCCTCGCCCAAACGCACGCCGTCGACAATTCCTTCCGGCCACGGCTTCCCGTCCCGAAAGCGCGGCTTGTTGTCATTCGCGAAAACGCCGAAAACGGGCGATCCGAAACTCACCGTCCCCAACACCTTCACGCCCGCGGCTGCCACTTTCTTCGCGTCTTCTTTGCTCACCCAATCTTTGTTGGGCAGGTGAACCAGCAGCGGCACGCCGGCGTCCACGGCCGCCACCATCGCCGACGAACTCACGGCGTGCACCTGCACCATCACGCCCACTTTCTTCGCCTCGTCCACGATGGCCCTCAGGGTTTCCAATTCTTTTTCACTCGGCCCCGGAATGGGAGTCAGCGCGATTTCGCCCGTGAACTTGATTCCCATCGCGGCCATCCTCCGCACTTCG
Organism: Bryobacterales bacterium; assembly: GCA_963784025.1. Lineage (GTDB taxonomy): Bacteria > Acidobacteriota > Terriglobia > Bryobacterales > Bryobacteraceae > Palsa-89. The sequence continues at coordinate 947,417 of CAWAPW010000022.1, read as the reverse complement.
GCGCGCGCCGTTTCCGGAGTATTGTTGTTCAACCGCAGAGACCCCGAAGGGATGATGCGCGGCCCATTGATGACGCCCTTGTCGATGTGATCGCGCAGCGTGATGTTTCCTTCCGCCGGTCCGCCTCCGGACAGGACGGTGGTGTAACCGGCTTCGAGCAGCGCCTGCATCTGCGCCTTCTCGTTCGGTCCGGTATTGATGTGCCGGTGTCCGTCGATGAACCCCGGCATGGCCGTCATGCCTTTGGCATCGATCACCTGGCCACTCGCGGCGGCGGGCGCTCCGGGCGTAACAGCAGCGATTTTTCCCGCGCGCACCACAATGGATCCGCGCTCGATGACATTGCCGTTGCCGACGACAATGCGCGCGTTGGTGATCGTAAGATCCTGCCCACAGAGCGACGCGATCCCGCCCAACATCAGACACGCAAGTTTTGCCAAGGTAGGTCGTTTCATGCAGAGTCCATCATATATAAACGACATACAAATCGGATTCTTCCCAAAGACCCGGCACGTGCGATTAACTTCATCGGATAAACTGAGTGCATCCTTTTCAATGCCGCTCTCCGCAGGCACGAAACTCGGGCCATACGAAATCCTTGCTCTCATCGGGGCGGGCGGCATGGGCGAGGTGTATCGCGCCAGGGATCCGCGATTGAATCGCATGGTCGCCATCAAGGTGTCCGCGGCGCAATTCTCGGAACGCTTCGAGCGCGAAGCCAAGACCATCGCGGCGCTCAATCATCCCAATATTTGCCAGGTGTACGACGTCGGTCCGGATTATCTGGTGATGGAGTTCATTGAGGGCGCTCCGCTCGCAGGCCCTTTAAATCCGGATATCGCGCTGCGCTATGCCGCGCAGATCGCCGATGCGCTCTCGGCCGCGCACGCCAAGGGCATCACGCATCGCGATCTGAAACCCGCCAACATCATGGTCACCGCGTCCGGCATCAAGCTGCTCGATTTTGGTCTGGCCCTGCTGAGCCGCGACGCCAATGGCAACCAAAGCCCGGCGGGTGCGACGGCCACCATCGGCATGACTCAGGCCGGCACCATCCTTGGAACTGCCGCCTACATGTCTCCCGAGCAGGCCGAAGCGAAGGCCGTGGATGCGCGCTCGGATGTTTTCTCGTTCGGTTTGGTCTTCTACGAAATGCTGAGCGGACGGCGTGCTTTTACCGGAGATTCCGCCATCGCTATCATGGCCGCCATTCTGCATAAGGAGCCCGCGCCGCTCCCGGTGTCGCCGCCACTGCAGAATATCCTGGCGCGCTGCCTGCAAAAATCGCCCGCGGATCGGTTTCAGTCCATGGCGCAATTGAAAGACGCACTGCTCGCCGCAAGCAGCAGTGTCAGCTCACCAGGCACGGCGCGTCTGCCGCCGGTTGACGCGCAAAGCTCGTCCATCGATCGCACGCCATCCATCGCCGTTTTGCCTTTCGCCAACATGAGCCGCAATCAGGACGACGAGTATTTTTCCGACGGCCTGGCCGAAGAAATCACGCGCTCACCCAGGTACCCGACCTGAAAGTGATCGCGCGCACCTCCGCTTTCGCGTTCAAGGGCAAGAACGAAGATATTCGTAAAATCGCCGAGACGCTGGGCGTTTCCAGCGTTCTCGAAGGCAGCGTACGCCGGGCCGGCGCGAAGATCCGCGTCACCGCGCAGCTCATCCGCGCTGAAGACGGAACGCATCTGTGGTCGCAGCGCTATGAAAGCGAAATGACCGACGTGTTCGCCATCCAGGATGAAATTTCGGCGGCTATCGTCGAGCAATTGCGGTTGAATCTGACCGGCCATTCCTTAGTGAAGCGTGCCGCTACCAATGTCGCGGCTTATGAAGCGATTCTCGAAGGCCGCTACCATTTGACCAACTTCTCGCCGGCTTCGAACGATCGCGCAGTGCAATGTTTTGAGCGCGCCATTGCGCTCGATCCGCAATATGCACCGGCTTACGCGGGCCTGGCTGAATACCACGTCGCGCAGGCCGGGATCGGCGCCGTTGGCCCTCTCCAGGCGCTGACCCTGGGCCGGCAGGCCGCGCTGCGCGCCCTCGATCTGGATCCTCAACTGGCCGAAGCGCATGCCAGTGCCGGACACATTTGCGCCGAACTGGAATACGATTGGGCCGCTTCGGACCAGCATTACCGATGTGCCATCGCTTCCAATCCGGCGGCCGCGGCTGTCCGTTTCTCCTACGCCTATTGGTGCCTGCGCCCCACCGGCAGAGTGGCCGAGGCGATTGCGGAAATCGAGCGCGCGCTCGAATTGGACCCTCTCTCGCTCGCGTATGGCGCCAGCCGGGCTTATCTGGTTTCGTTCTCCGGGCGCTATGACGAAGCCGTGAACCTGGCCAGGCGCAGCATGAGCATGGATCCCAACTTCGCCGTGGGTCAGTTCATCCTCGCCTATGTTCTGGCATGCCAGGGCTCATTTCAGGAGGATGTCGACCTGACAGAGCGCGCGATGCAGATCCACGGGCGCTATCCGCTGTCGCTGGCGTTTAGCGGAGCTGTCTTTGCGTTGGCAGGACGCGGGGACGACGCACGGGGCATTGTGAACGAACTGGAAGCGCTGGCTGCCACGACGTATTCCGCAGCCGGACCGCTCACCATTGTGCACTCCGTGCTTGGCAATATCGACGGGGCGTTCGAGTGGGCGAACCGCGCCATCGATCAGCGCGATCCACAGGTGATCGGTTTGAAAACTACGCCGATGTTTGAGAATCTCCGCTCCGATCCGCGCTACCAGACCTTGCTGAAGCGAATGAACCTCGCAGCCCTATGAGTAGCGCAGCAGCGCCTTGAAGCCATAATCCATGTGCTGCTGGATATGGCAGTGAAATAACGTTGGCCCGGGCTGGTCGGCGGTAAAGTCCACGCTGGCGCGCCCGTAGGTGGGAACGACCACGGTGTCCTTGATCACGCCCGAGGTGGTTTTGCCGTAAATTTCGGCGATCTCCAGTTGGTGGCGATGCACATGCAACGGATGGGAATCGTCCGTCCGATTGTGAAACGTCAGCCGGTAGCGGGTGCCCTGCTTGAGCAGAAACTCCTGATCGTGCGGATAAGCTTTGCCATTTACGGTAAAGCTGTTGAATTTTCCGGCGCCGCGCGGCACTTTCTCGAATATCATGTCCAGTCGTTCCGTGGGCGCGGGTTGCGACGGAGGTTTGCCAAACATCGTATAGTCCCAGGCGGATTTGGGCGGCGGCGTCCACTGCGGCGTGCGGTGTTGATTGGCGTATTCGATCACGATGCCCAAACCGCCTTCGCGCACCGGATCCTCCGGCGCGCCCAGGATCCAAACCCCAGGCTGGTTCATCTCCACCCAGGCATCCACGCGCTCGCCCGGGCCCAGCATCAAGACGTCCACCGCCGCCAGCGTCGGCACAGGATTTCCATCCAGCGCGATTACGTTGAACTTGTGGCCCGGCAGCGCCACGTGGCGGATCTCAATGGCGCTGGCATTCAGAAAATGAAAGAGCACGCGCTGGCCCGGACTCACGCGGATGGGCTCGCCCGCGCCCAGCGCCTTATCGTTAATCGAAAAAATATCGGCCGCCACTTCCATCCCCGGCTGCCGCGTGTCCAGTACGGCAGGCTTCTCCGGTTGCGCGCCCGTTGGATCCAGGTCGTCATTATCCATGGATTGATTGGTGAAATATGGTTCCCAATCGCGCAGCGCCAGGTAGTGTTCCTGATCGTAATTGCCGGGATTATTCGCTCCTTCGATAATTAGAAAGCCGAACATGCCCGTGAAACTGCCGCGATGCAGATCGTCCATCGCCATGGTGTGCGTGTGATACCAGCGCGTGCCGGCCGGCGTGGGCGTGAACTGATAACGGCGGCTCCCGTGCGGCGGCACCACCGGCGTGCCTTCTTCCTCCGATCCATCCACATCGGAGGGAATCAGCAGCCCGTGAAAATGCACATACTCGGGAACGTCCGTGTCGTTGGTCACGTTCACCGTTACCGGCACGCCCTCTTTCATTCGCAGCAGAGGCCCCGGCGAAGTGCCGTTGTAGCCGATGGTGCTCAAGATCCGATTGGGCGCCAGTTCCACCGTAATGGGAGCTATCTGGAGCGTGAAATCGGTCTTCGCGATATCTTGCGGGCCGGATGGCACAAGGAAGGATTGCTGGGCGCCGAGCCGGGTGGTTGCAGCCGCTAGCCCAGCAAGCTTGAGAAAGTCGCGCCGTTCGATGAGTCGTTCCATGAGAAACGACCATGGTAACGCCCGCCGACCCAGCCCTGCCGCGCCAGGCGGGCTCTTAGGGAATCTTGGCCGATTCCAGCATCTGTTGGTATGGTATTCGCAGAAACTCAAGTTCGTCGGCGGTTGTTTTCGCGAAGAAGAACGTCCTGGTATGTTCGGTGTAAATCCAGGTGAGAAGTTCGGCCATATTTTGGTCGCCCAGCTGGTACTCGCCAATCGCTTGCACCGCCTGATGGCCGCCGATCCAGGTCTGTTCCACGCTTCCCGCGCGTATCTTGTAATTCTGGGCCGCATGCACGCCGGTGGCGCCCGCGCGCCTTTGCAGCAGTTGCGGTATGGCCCGCGAAAGCGCTCCTGCGATGCTTGTCTCGGGAGTATTGGCAGGCGCCATAAATACGGAAGCAAAAATCGATTTTGCGTCCGGATCGTGAAACACGGTCATCTCTCTCGCATCACCGTCGACCGTCCTGGTTAACCCCAGTGACCATCCGGAAGGTACGTCGAACTCCACGCCGGTGAGGTTGTGATGATAGTGGTTACCCTGCAAAACGCCGAACGGCTCGGCCAACCCTTGGACCGGACCCGCTAATGCAGATTGCGGGAGCACCGCCTGCGGCTGTCCGATCAAAGGAAACGAAACGCACGCCAGCCAACCGGCGGCAACGACCATCAGAGCGATGGAGCCGTAGGACGACAACAATCTAGTCTTAGCAGGATGCTGAAAAAGGCAATAAACCGCTTGCTCACGCGCGCGGCTCAGAATCGCGACTGCGTGTTTGCATGTCTTTACCGAGCCGCGACCGTGAGGAAGTCGGTCCCCAAAAGCCTTTTTCATCAGCCTGTTAGACATGGAGACCTCCTTGAGCAGTAAATACAGACGCTGAGTCAGGTGACGTTTACGCAAGAACAGGGGCGCAGGCGCAAGATCGAGCACCGATCCGGCGCGAGCGATAGACAGCAGAGAATCGATGTATGGCTCCCGAGCCTCCGTTAATCGGACCACTTCGGCATCCACCAATTGCTCGCGTGCCAAGCGCGTTTGGGCCAGCAGCCACCAGGCGGCAGGATTAAAGCACAGCAGACAGCCGGCCAATTCTTTGAAAACAGCGATCAGCCAATCGTGCCGTTTTACGTGCAGCAATTCATGGCACACGATACTGCACAGGGCCTCTTCGTTGAGCGCGAGAACTGCATCCGGAAGAAGGACCACGGGCGCCAGCCAGCCCAGGGTGACCGGCCCGTACGCATCAGGCGACATGCAGATCAGAGCGTCTGCATGCGTAAGGGCGCTGGCCGCTTTCACTGCCTCGGGGATCGGATACACCGGCCTCGACCTGATCCGGCAATTCCTGATTTGCCACAATCCAATCAACAGCCAGCCTAGCCTTGCTACCACGCCGATTCCGAGAATCCACAGTAAGAAACGGTCCAAAACACCTTGTGCCAGGAATGATTTATATCCAACCGGAACTGCTGTCCTCGGAACGGGCTGCCGCGCCGGCTGCGCGCCTGAAACCGCGGCCCGTGATGGAACAACGGCGGGATTGGTATTGAGGCGGGCAATTGGAACGTGTCGCCAGGGTTGCAGCAGAGGCAACAACAGGCAGAGCGCCAAAAGTACGTGACCATAGAGCAACTGCGTGGGTGGATGCTGGAGTCGAATGATTTTCGGGCTCTGAGCAGGAATTCGTGGGACGTGCCGGAATTGCTGAACTTGGGCTAAACTCGCAGTTTGCCGACGGATAACGAGTTCACCAGGATCTTGGCATGGCCGGGATACCAGGTCTATCAACATGAGATTGACGAAAAAGCGAAGACGCTGAAACTGTGGATACGGCGCAAGCGAGGGAATCGAAAGATCGAGTGCTCCGGTTGCGGCCGGAAGTTCAGCGAACTGTACGACACCAGCGAGCGGGCGGTGCGGGATCTTCCCTGGAGCGCGTTTACGGCGACGGTGTTCATCGAGATTTACCGGGTGAAGTGCCCGGACTGCGGTGTGAAGCGCGAGAAGGTGCCACTGCTGCCGAGCAAGGCGCCATTTTCTAAGAGGTTTGAAGACGCCGTAGGATTAGCATGCGAAATGGCCTCGGCCAGACAGGTGGCACGCCAGTTCGGGTTGCCCGCCAGCACCGTGCGGGCGATCGATCTGAGATATCTGGAGCGGTGGAATGCGGCGCGCAGGAAACCCGCTTTACGTCAGATGGGCGTCGATGAAATCTATCTGGGAAAGAAACAGAAGTTTCTCAGCGTGGTGTGCAACCTGGAAACCGGCGAACCCTTGTGGTTCGGCCAGGAAAGGAAGAAGGAGACCTTGGATGGATTCTTTCAGACCGAGCTCAGCGCCCAGCAGCGGCGCGGGATTCAGGCGGCCTGTTTGGATATGTGGAAGCCCTATCGGTTGAGCATCGAGCAATGGGCGCCCAACTGCCAGATCATCTATGACAAGTTCCACATCATGCAACACGCCAACAAGGCGGTGGATGAAGTGCGAAGGGCGGAGTTCTTCCGCAAGGGTGGACGGATGAGGAATGTGGTGAAGGGCAAGCGTTGGCTATTGCTGAGCCGATGGGTCAACCTGGAGACCGGCAAGAAACAGCAGTTGAACAAGCTGTTCGCGCTCAACCGGCGGGTCCTGAAGGCGTATCTGTTAAAGGAAAGCTTGGACCGTCTCTGGACCTATCGCTACGAAGGCGCCATGATGCGGTATCTGCACAACTGGATGGATCAGTTGCGCTGGCAAAGGTTGAAACCGTTTGAAAAGCTGGCCCAGATGTTGGTCGATCACCTGGAAGGGATTCTGAACTACTGCCGCACCAAAGTGCCGATGGGAGTCGTGGAATCGGTGAACGGGAACATCAAGAGCCTGCTACGGCGCGGACGGGGCTATAAGAACCTCCGCTACCTCCTGCTGAAAGCGCAACGGATGGCGGCCACCAAGACCGAATTTGTTGTCTTCAGGAAAGCAGCCTAAAATGCGGGCCTCCACAGATTCCTGCGCAGAGCCGATTTTCGACAACGCCGCGCCAACCGTCGCAATCACCAGCGTCTGCAGCATCCAGGACGGCAGATTTTCGAGCAATAGGCCAGCGATCATGGCTTCCTCCGCCTCGCCTTCAGCGCGGCTTCAATTTCCTTCAGATCCTCCGCGCTGGTTGCCGGATCTTCCACCAGATGCACCAGCAGCGGCTTGGCCGCTCCATTGAACACGCGACCCACAAATTCGTTCACCATGCGTTCCACCACGTGCCGCTGGGTTTGGGCGGGCGTGTAAATATAAGCCCGTTCTCCCGCACGCTTTTTCAAGTGGCCCTTCTGTTCCAGAATCCCCATCATGGTCAGAACGGTGGTGTAGGCCACCTTGCGTTTTTCCGAAAGATCCTGATGGACCTGGCGCACGGTAGCTTGCCCGCGCTTCCAGATGACTTTCAGGATCTCCAGTTCTTGATCCGTCGGGACTGTTTTTTTGAGCTTCATGCGTTCCTGTACACTAATAACTTAGTTTCTAGTTTTCTGTCAAGAGGTATTTTAGGGCCGCGCCAAATCAGGATTCAATATCATGGGTGTTGATCCCCGATGGAGCACCCCGCCGAAATCCTGGTCGCAGATCGCTTTCCCGCATTGAGGCACGAGTTGTTGCATCTGCTCGCCGATCTTTCGGACGACGATTGGGCGCGGCCCACCGCCGCCCCGCTGTGGTCCGTAAAGGACATCGCCGCACACCTGCTCGGCGGGGATGTTTGGATTCTCTCCGGGAAGCGCGACGGATTTCGTCCTTCGGCCAAGAAAATCGAGCAATCGGCCAAGAAAATCGAGCAACATGACCAACTCATTGAGCTAGTCAACGGGCTGAACGCAGAATGGGTATTGGCTATGCGCCGCATGAGCCCGCGCTTGCTACAAGCGTTTCTAGCCTTTACCGGACCCGAAGTGGAAGCGTGGTTTGCTTCTCTCCACCCGATGGCGATGGGCGATCCGGTCAGTTGGGCCGGGCCGGAACCAGCGCCGCAGTGGTTCGATATCGCGCGCGAGTTCACCGAGCGGTGGCACCACCAGCAACAGATCCGTGATGCAACGGGCCGTCCGCCGCTGTACGATCCATACTTCCTCTCGCCGGTGCTCGATACCTTTGTGCGAGCTCTGCCCCACAACTTCCGTCACCGCGTGGCGCCTCAGGGAACAATGATCCGGTTTGAAATTTCTGGTGCCGCTGGCGGCGTCTGGTTCCTTCGTAGGGACGAAGCGTGCTGGACGCTTGTTCTCAAGTCAGCCACTCAGCCGGCGGCAGACGTGCTCCTCCCGCAGGATGTAGCGTGGCGGTTGTTCACCAAAGGCATGGACCGCGAGAACGCTCGATCTCAAGCCGTCATTCGCGGAGATGCCGCACTTGCCGCGCCCATCTTCGCAACCACCTCTATCATTGGTTGAACCGTCATGATCGAAACCATCAAACCCCGCGCCCTTCGTCCCGGCGACCGCGTTGCCACCATCTCTCTTTCGCGCGGTTGGCCGAGCGTGTATCCGGCTGCCTACCGTGACGGAAAGCGGCAGTTGCAGGAGGCTTTCGGCGTCGAAGTAGTGGAGAGCCGCCACGCGCTGGCGGATATTGCCTGGCTGGCAGCGCATCCCGAGGCTCGTGCAGCGGACCTCATGGAAGTCCTGCGGGACCCTTCCATCCACGGCGTCATCTCCACCATCGGCGGTGACGATTCCATTCGAATGCTGCCGTTTTTGGATTATTCAGTCATTCGAGATAATCCAAAGGTCTTTCTCGGTTATTCCGATTCAACCATCACGCACTTCGCTTTTCTGAAAGCGGGAGTGACATCCTACTATGGACTGTCCATCCTGGGTGGCTTCGATGAGACTGGCGGATTGTTGCCCTACAGCACTGAATCGGTCCGCCAGGTCCTCTTCGCACCGTCGCCTTCCTTGTCGATTTCGCCAAACTCCGCCGGTTGGACCCGCGCATCGCTCGCTTGGGACGATCCGAAGCGGAACGAGAAACCACGGCCACTCCAACCATGCTCCGGGTGGAAGTGGCTTCAAGGGAGCGGGCGACATTCCGGCCACCTGATCGGCGGATGCCTGGAGGCCGTGGATTGGCTTCGCGGCACTCCAGTCTGGCCCGAGCCGGCAGTGTGGCGAAACAGCATCCTGTTCCTCGAAACGTCCGAGGACCAACCATCTCCCACCGCCGTCACCTATATGCTGCGAGCACTGGCCGCGACAGGAGCATTGAATGAAGCCCGAGGCATCCTGTACGGCAGACCCTACGGCGACGAAGCCACCTTCGACGCATATGATGCCCTACTGTTACAGGTTCTGGCCGAGCTGGGATTAAGCACGCTCCCATTAATTACTCGCATGGATTTTGGCCACACTGATCCGAAAGTCGTTGTTCCTTACGGAATTGAAGCGGAAATCGACTGCGATCGGCAACAAATACGCTGGCTGGAATCGCCCACCAGGTTGTATTAAGGTAACGCCTGGTCCAAATGCATCAGGTCGGTTTCTCGGCCTCATTTTCTTTAAGCGACGCGCTGAATCGCGCCTGCAATGCCATGCCTACTAATGTTGCGATCAGGATGGCGGGGTAGAGCTGCCCGATCAGTGCTTCCGCGGTAGTCAGCGAGCGCGCAATTCGATGCACCGGATACGCGTCGCCATAAGATACGGTGGTGAGAGTTTCGAAGCTGAAATAAATCAGACGCGATGGTTCACCAGTGGAAACGCCCACGGCCAGCGGCGTTTGAAAATGGATGGCATCCGGTATCTCTTCCATAAGCAGCTTGTAGGCGAACGCCCACGTGACGCCGATCAGCAAATAAGCGGCCACGCCGCCCATCACCCGGTGGACCGTAACCGGGCCGGGGAGAAAAGTATGCTTCAGCGTCATCACCACCAATATCGCCGTGCCGAAAACTTTGAGCCCCGAGTCCCAACCACTGGGACTGAACGATGAGTTGAATTCGGCGATCAAGTCCGCGGTGAATTCCAGAATGGTCAAGGCGATCACCAGATACATCAGCATCGTCTTGTAAAGCGTCGCGATAGCGCCGGAGAGCAGCATGAGCGCGAAAGTCAGGTCTATCGCAATTCTTCCGGTGCGCGACAAGCCGATCATCGGAACGAAAATAGTAATCAGCACCAGAAATGCCAGGAAAAAGCTCAGTAATCGATCCTCACGCCAGAAACCGGGCAACCGCCCGTCTATATCAGGCACGCAATTTTCTCCTCTCAATCTCGTTGCTTTGGGCAGCGTCGAACAGCCCATCTCTTCTGGCGAAAGGCGCTCAAAACTCTCCCACTTCCGAAGCCCGGCAGACCGCACACGATAGTGAGTCTGGCGCCGATAGGAAGTTCGCTCATCGAACCTGTTCCGCCCTCTTCATTAGTGTCCCAATTCAACCGCGGCGCAATGCCATCATGAATAATCGGACTAACCATTCAACCATGCATCCAGTCACCCAACATCCATCCATCCTCGTCCGCGAAATCTCACACGCCGACTACCCCGCGTGGAAGCCGCTCTGGGATGGCTACAACGCTTTCTATGGCCGCCAGGACGACACCGCGCTGCCGGACGAAATCACGCAAACCACCTGGCAACGGTTCCTTGATCCGAACGAGCCCGTCTTCGCACTGGTCGCCGAACGTGAAGGGCAGATCGTTGGGCTGGCGCATTATCTTTTTCATCGCAGCACCACGCAGATTCCACTCACCTGTTATCTCCAGGATTTGTTCACGCTCCCTTCAGAGCGTGGCCGCGGCGTCGGACGAGCTTTGATCGAAGCGGTTTACGAGCGCGCCCAGGCGACCGGCTGCAAGCGGGTTTACTGGCAGACGCACGAATCGAACAGCGCCGGACGGATGCTCTACGACAAAGTGGCGCGGCACTTGGGATTCATCGTTTATTCGCGCAATCTTTGAAACGCTGGGGCTATTCGCGCTCTGGCGAGTGACATAAAGACACAGTTCAAAGAAATATTGTCAGAGCCTGCGGACTTTATTCCCGGCAACCGGCTTGCATGGAAGTGCACGTACGCCGATGAGAAGACTACTTTCGTTCTGCGCGCTCCTCGCCGCGTGCTCGGCTTCCCTTTCGGCCGGACCCTTTCATCCGCAAACGCTCTTGCAGATTCCCTCCCAGCCTGGCCAGCAAATTTCCAGCGTCCAAGTCGATTCCCAGGGAAACATCATCGCTACAGCCATCGTCACTCAGACCGACGTCTTCGACGTAACGTCCGCGTTCGGTCTCGTCATAAAACTCGATCCGCAGGGCAACGAAATATTCTCTCGATTGTTGCCCGCGCTGGTTGCCGGGGAACCTTCTCCGCCACCGCTGCTTGTGGCGCTCGATAACAACAACAACATTTACGTGGGCGGCCAGGCCACAGCGTCCGATTCGTTCCCGTTCACTAGCCTCTTGAACTCCAGCGGCGCTTTCACCGAAGGCGGCTTTTTGATCAAGCTCAACGGCGCGGACGGCACGTTAGCTTATGCAACGGCGCTGAACGGATATCCAACCAGCCTCCTGGTGGATGCAAGCGGCGAAGCGCTGATGACTTTAAGTTCCATCGTGCAGTTGCCGCTGACGCCCGGCGCCTATTCACACGGCGGCCCCGGCGGCTTCAGCCCCACTGTGCTGATGTACATCCAGCGGCTTTCACAGGCGGGGGACAACATCTTGTTGTCCGCCTTGTATTCGGGTAACGGCGTCAATTGCGCTACGCCCATGCAGTGCCAGAACACCAGCGCCTTCACGGCGGGCAGCCAGGTCATGGAAGATACGCAAGGCGATATCTGGATCGCCGGAAATACCAACACCACGGACCTGCCGATAACTCCCAACGCGCTGAAAAGTACGTGCGGCTGCAGCCAGTACGCGGGCGATGGATTCCTGGCCGAGTTCAGTAACGACGGCACAAAGTTGTTGTACGCGACGTACATTGGAACGTCGTCGCCCAACGTATTATCGAGCATCGGAGAAGACGATCTTACCGCGGCGGCCATGGATAACGCCGGAAATATCTGGATAGTGGGGAGCACGAATGGGTCCGACTTTCCGGTTACATCCAACGCCATCCAGCAGCAATTAGCCGGCGGAACGGATGGCTTCCTGGCCGAGTATGCCCCGGCGACGAACCAATTTCTCTACGCCAGTTATTTTGGCGGCGCGGCGAACGACAGCATCGCCAACGTTCAGATCGCCACAGACAGCACGGTGTTTATTGCGGGACATTCGCAGTCCAGCGCGTTGCCGATTGCGGCCTCCGGCTTCGCGCGCGGCCCCGATTTCTTGGCTACTTTCGATCCGCAAACGTACGCGGGAACGTTCTTGACAACGTTCCCTGGCGGCAGCGCGGGCACGGGGCTGGCTTCCGCGCCCGGAGGTTTGGAAGAGATCGCGGGCACCAGCAACGTCGTGGATTTTCTCGCGCCCGGCGCTTCCGCGTCTGGAACGCCCAGCCTTTACGCCGTGACGAGCAGCGCTAATTTCATCGCGGCAGGCCAGGTGGCGCCAGGCGAATTGATCACGCTCTTCGGCGCCAATATCGGCCCGTCTGCGCCCGTCACAGCCGACCTCAGCTCCGGCCTTGCGCCTACCCAGCTCGGCGGCGTCCAGGTGATGGTGCTGAACTCGCCGGTCCCAATCTTGTATGCGCAGCAGGATCAGATCAACGCCATCGTCCCGTTCTCGCCGGCCGTCAGTGACAGCGCTCCGAATGCGCTGGGGATCACGGTCAACAACAGTGCGGCCGCGTCCGACCCGGCCAATCTCGGTTTCGTTTACGCCGATCCGGAAGCTTTCGTCAGCGCGTCCTACGCCGCCGCGCTCAATCAGGATGGAACCGTCAACAGCCAAACCAATCCGGCCGATGCCGGAAGCACCATCTCCGTTTTCGCCACGGGCCTGGGCGGTTTCGACCCTCCACTTACCGATGGCAGCGTGGTGAAAAAGCCGGTTTCAATGGACAATCTTCTGGTTCTTTATAACGGCGCGCCCATTACCGTCACCTACTCGGGACAAGCGCCCATGCTGGTGGCCGGCGTCTCGCAGGTGAATTTCGTTTTGCCGCCATCGGGAGGCAATTCCACTCTGACCTTTCAATTCGGCGTCTATAACGGCGCGTCGGGTTGGACCGGGATGCCCTTCGACATCTGGGTCAAATAGAAACGCCCAGCGCTGCTGCCTCAAAGCGGGAGGCGCATCGCCTGGTATCGCTTGAAGACCATCCATCCGAGCAGCGCGAAAAAAACGCTCCCGCCCACCACCTTCACCTCGAATATTGCGGCGGACGCGGCCTCGTGCGGTGGAACCGCCGCCAGTACGATGGCGATCAGCGTCACCGCCAATCCGGACACTGCGGCTACACGGCCCGCGAAGCGAAATCCAGCCGCGAAAATATACACGAAGGGAATGAACGTCACAATCAACATCATGTCCACCATGATCTGGTAAGCCGCCCTCACCGTCTCGCCCAATTGCGCCATGAGCAGGAAAAGTGTCGCCATCACCGCCTGTACGAGCAACGATACGTAAGGAGTGCCCCAGCGCGGATGAATGCGGCTAAACGCATCCGGCAGATAGCGATCCAGACCGATGGCGTACGGCAAGCGCGTATTGCCTGCGATCCAGGTGTCCAGCTGGCCTGCCAACGCGATTCCAATCAGAGCCGCGAGCAGAATGGATAGGATGGGCGCTCCCAATTTCTGCGCACCGGCCGCTCCGGCCTGCGCCAGACCGGTCATCGGGCTGATCTCTTCCGGCTTTAGCAGCACCAGAAGCGCCGCGGTCACGCACATGTAAAACACTGCGGACACCACGCCGCTGATGGCCGCAGCTCGCGGAAGATCCCGCCGCGGGTTGCGGATCTCGGCGCTAACGATGGGCGCCAGCTCAAGTCCCATAAAAGCAAATGCAATCTGCGACCAGAAGTTGATCGTGTCGAAATTCGCCTTCGGCAGCAGGTCGAATTTCGTCGCGATGCCGGAGCGCAAACCCGCGCCGATAGCCAATGCCACCACCACCCCGCCGATAATGAATGTCGAGCTTCCGCCCAGCGCGGAGATCCATTTCGCCACCTTCATTCCGAAAAAGTTCGCGGCGAAAGCGGCCCATAGCACGGCCAGCGTGACGGTCAGCGCGAATGCGCGATCCTCGGCGAAACGCTGGCCCAGCCCTCCGAAAGCGTAGGCCGTCATGCTGATACCCGCAAGCAGGAGCGACGGCAGATACAGAACTGTCGAGATGAAATAGAACCAGCCACACAGAAAAGCGTGCTGATCGCCAAAGGCGTGCTTGGTCCACATGTACAAACCGCCTTCTTCCGGGAAACGCCGCGAGAGGCTGGAGACTGTGACCGCCGAAGGCAGAAAGAAAAAGATCGCGGCAATAATCCAGAGCACGAACGAACCCGCGCCGGCGTGTGCGGCCGCCGCGACCCATCGCAGGCTGATAATGGCGCAGATGTCGAAAAAGACCAGATCCCGCAGCCGCAGTTCGCGGCGCAGAGTGGCTGCGGGACGATCGCCCGAGTCGGCTATGGCAGACATGCGTCGCGTTGGATGACGATCTGATCAAAGGCGGCGAGCAACTCCTCGCGGCTGGAATATGGACCGGGCGTATAAGCTCGCGATTGAATGCCGGCCTGCGACAGCTCCACGATGTGCCAGTCCTGGCGGTTCGTCAGATCCCAGAACTCGATGGCGTCGTCGGCCACGAAATCCGGTTTCGCCAGTTCCGTGGGATGGAAATACCATTCGCAGACGATCTCCGTGCGGTCCACCGCTCGCGGCCACAGCGTGTGAATCATCATGTAATCCGGATGCAGACTCAGCAGCAGATTGGGATAGACAACGTAGTAGCAGACCTTCGCGCGCTCCTCTTCGCCCAGGCCAGGCAGGTAATCCCGCCGCCGCTTTCCGTCCATGCTCATCGTTTGCGTGTCCCCGCGGAAACCCATGGAGCCGCCGATGTAGGTGGGCTGAGGCGCTTCGTTATCGGAACCCATGTAATCCGTCAGCCGGTTCAGCGCCGGGTGCAGCACCGGGCAATGCAGGCACTCATTGTAGTTCGCGACGATGAGCTTCCAATTCGCGCGAACGTCGTATGTGATTCGCCGATGCAGCCGTAGTTCTGCCATGCGCCAGGGAGCGAAGCGCGCAGGCAAATCGGCGAGTTGCGCCGACAACGGATCGGGATTCGGACTGGCATTGATAAAAACGTGACCGTCCCAAAGATCGGTGTGAAGTTTGTGGAGCGGGTAGTCGCGACGCTCGAAAACTTCCGGATTCATGTGGGGCGCGCCCAGCAAGCGTCCATCCAGCGCGTAGGTCCAGCCATGATACGGGCATTGAATTCGTCCGGCGAAACTGCCTTCGGCGGCCGAACACAAGCGCGTGCCCCGGTGACGGCAGACATTGTAAAACGCTTCGACTCCGCCCGAATCCCCGCGAACGACGATGATACTTTCGCCGGCGATCTCGCGCAGGAAGTAATCGCCGGATTTGGGAATTTGATCCGCGCGTCCCGCACAGATCCAACTTTCGAAAAAGAACTTCTCCATCTCCTGACGAAAAAGCGCGGCGTCTGTGTAGTAGCGCGCCGGCAGTGTTTTCGCAACGGTGGTCAAAGCTGTCTCCTGGTGCTTGGAATCACGTTGCCTTAAATGTTAAGCCACCCGGGGCCGACAATGCCAAGCAATCTCGCAGGCAGCGCCACGCAGGCAGCGCCCGCCGCCGCACCCTTCGCGCTTCTGATACGCTTTAATCGAGATCCGAGGCAACTATCGATGAAGCTGGCGCGCCCCCTCCTGTTCCTGCTCGCCCTCAGCCTTGTTCGCGATGCAATTCGGTGGTTTCCAAGGCTTCGGTCGCGGGCGATACGACTACGGCGGCGGACCGAACGTGCCCTCGGAATTTTATTGGAGCCGGCTCCAGTACACTTCCAGCTACGCCGGCGGCGGCAGCTTCGGCTATCGCCGCTTCGGCGGCGGTTGGTCGCGCGATTATCCCAAGGCCGACAACGATTGCCTGATCGCCCTGCGCCGCCTGACCCGCATCAACTCTCCCTCGCCGCTGAACGTCGCCGATCTCGATAGCGACCACCTCTTCGACTATCCCTGGATCTACGCCGTCGACGTCAACACCTGGACCTTCACCGACGAGGAGGCCAAACGCCTGCACGATTATCTTCTGAAGGGCGGCTTCCTGATGGTGGACGATTTCCACGGCACCGACGACTGGCAGCATTTCATGGCCGGCATGCGCCAGGTGCTGCCCGACCGGCCCGTCGAGGATCTCAAGGACGAAGACGAGATCTACCACGTCCTGTACGACATCAACGAAAAGTTTCAGATCCCGAGCGAGGTCTACGTCAACACCGGCCGAACTTATGAGAAGGACGGCTACGTGCCCAAGTGGCGCGCCATCCGCAACGATCACGGGCGCATCATGGTGGCCATCTGCGCCAACATGCATCTCGGCGACGCCTGGGAGTGGGCCGACAGCCCGGAGTACCCCGAGAAGTTTTCCGGACTTGCTTTTCGCATCGTCCTCAACTACATTACCTACTCGATGACCCATTAGACATGAACAGCCCGCGCCTCTTCCTCAGTCCTCAGAGAACTCCACGGGCCCATGTTCGAATTCCTCTTTAAATATCCGCGTTCGGTGTATGCACGCGGCCAATTTGCCCTTTTAGGCGCCGTGGCCCAAGTGGCTGCTGGTGCTGCTGATCCTGGCCGCCGCCGCGGGTCTCGCTTGGCTGATCCGCTCCCGCCTTGCGCAAGCCGCACCGGTCATGCGCGGCTGGCGCGTCTGGCTGATCTGGGGCTTGCAGACGCTGCTGGCCGCGATTCTGCTGGTGCTGTTGTGGCAGCCCGCCATCACCATCGCCGAGTTGAAGCCGCAACAAAACATCATCGCCGTGCTGGTGGACGACTCGCGCAGCATGGCCATCTCCGAGGACGGCGTCACGCGCCAGGCCCAAGCCGTGCAAGCGCTCCAGAACGGCGTTCTCGCCAGCCTCAACCGCGGATTTCAAACGCGTCTTTACCGCGTGGACGACGTGCCCGCGCGCATCGACAGCCTCAAGGATCTGAAACCCAGCGCGCCCTCCACGCGCATCGGCGACAGCCTCAAGCAGTTGAGCGAGGAAACTTCCGACCTGCCCATCGGCGCCGTGGTGCTGCTCAGCGATGGCGACGACAACACCGGCGGCATCAGCGCGGACGCCATCAACGCGCTGCGCGCTCGCCACATTCCCGTTCACACCGTGGGCTTCGGACGCGAACGCGCCGCGCATGACGTGGAACTGGACGACGCCGTAGTCGCTCCGCGCGCCCTGGCCGACTCGCGCCTCGCCGCCAAGATCACCTTGCATCAGCGCGGATACGCCGGCGCCAAGATCAACCTGACGGTGCGCGATGTCAGCACGGGCCAAGCGAAGATCCTTGCCGCCCGCACCATCACCCTGGGGCCGGACGGCAACCTCCAGACCGAGACCTTGATGTTCGATATCGGCGGCGCGGGCGCCAGAACGCTCCAAATCGCGGCCGCTCCGCTTGCGGGCGAGGAGAACACGGCCAACAATACGTTGACCCGCGTGGTGAATGTCGGCTCCGACGCGCGCCGCATCCTTTATATCGAGGGTGAACCGCGCTGGGAGTACAAGTTCATCCGCCAGGCGGAAGAAGACGACCGCATGGTGCAGATCGTCTCCATGGTTCGCACCAGCGAAAACAAGATCTATCGCCAGGGAATCGCCGATCCCAAGGAGCTGGCCGGCGGCTTTCCTTCCCGCGCGGAGGATCTTTTCGGCTATCAGGGATTGATCATCGGCTCGGTGGAAGCGGGCTATTTCACTCCCGGCCAGCAGGAATTGATTCACGAGTTCGTGGATCGGCGCGGCGGCGGCCTGCTGCTGCTGGGCGGCCAGTTCTCGCTCGCCGATGGCGGCTGGAACGCGTCCAACCTCACCGACCTGTTCCCCACCACGCTGCCCACCCAGGCGGGCACTTTTCATCGCGAGGCCGATCCCAGGAACGGCACCACGCACACCACAGCCGAGCTGGCGCCCGCCGGCGTGGATAGCATCATCACGCGCCTGGTTGACGACCCCGCCGCGAACGCAGCCAAGTGGAAGAAGCTGCCCTACCTGATGGATTATGAAGATCCCGGCACGCCCAAGCCGGGCGCGGCCGTTCTCGCCAACATGATTACGCCCGAAGGCCGCAAGCTGCCGTTGCTGATTACGGAAAACTTCGGCCGCGGCCGCACCGCGATCATGGCCACCGGCGGCAGTTGGCGTTGGCAGATGAGTTCGCCGCTGGGCGACACCGCTCACGATTTGTTCTGGCAGCAGCTCCTGCGCTGGCTGGTTTCCGATACTCCCGGGCCACGTAACAGCGTCCGTCCCCGCTCAGATGCTGCTCGACAACGGCGCCGTCACTGATCACCGCCGATGTTCGCGATCAGCGAGTTCAATCCCGCTCCCGATGCCAAGGTGGAAGCGCACATCCTGGGCCCGAGCGGCGTCAGCGCGTTGGTGGAGATGTCGCCGGTGCCCGATAATCCCGGCCAATTTCAAGCCGCCTGGTCCGCTCCCAAAACCGGCGCCTACCTGACCGAAGTCACCGCGCAGCGCAACGCAACAGAACTGGGCCGCGATGTTCTAACGTTTCAGCGCATGGACGGCGTCGCGGAGAATTTCCACACCGAACAGAATCGCGAGCTGCTGGAACGCCTGGCCACTCAAACCGGCGGACAATATTGGAAGCCCGCCGACCTCGGCAAACTCGCCGGCGCCATTCCGTTTTCGGAAGCCGGCGTGACCATGCGCGAGACCAAGGATCTGTGGGATTTGCCGCTGGTCTTCCTGGTGCTGCTGCTCCTGCGCTTTTCCGAGTGGTGGCTGCGCCGGAAGTGGGGGATCGTTTGAACGCCATGCACATTACCAGCCTGCGCAAAGTTGTCGGCTCGGTTATGCTGGCCGTCCCGCCCGCCCTGCTCGACATCTTGCAGCTACGGCCTGGCGCCCAGGTTGGCCTCGCGATTGAACGCGGCCGGCTCGTTGTGGAGCCGCGGAAACGAAGCCGGTATACCTTGGACGAACTGCTCGGCCAATGTAAACCCGTGGGCGGTGAGCTTATCTGATGAAGCGCGGCGAAATTGCTCGTCGGCGGTCGCCGACCGGTGCTCATCGTGTCTCCAGAGTCCTTCAACCGGGTAACGAAGCTTCCTGTAGTTCTCCCGATCACAAGCGGCGGAAGTTTCGCGCGAACGGCAGGTTTTGCGACCAGCCTCTGGAATGCTTCCGGGTTCCTGCCGCTATTGCGGCGGGGCTGGACGAGGTGTTGGCGAGGATATTGCCGATATTCGAGTGACGGACTCTACTGCTTCGGCGCCGGATCGTCGGCCGACGTCCCAGCAGAAACCGTATGCCCATCGGCCATCTTGATGGACCGCGCGTTCGCGTGGTACGACCCATCCAATAACGGCCGCGGATCTTTCGCCGCATACGCGCTCACCGTAACCTGGTCGCCCTTTTTCAAGGCATCCCGGGTCCAGCCTTTGTGCAGCAACGTATTCACGCTATTGCATTCCAGAGCATAGGTGACCATCTTCCCGCTCTGGTCCTTCGCATCCACGTAAACGTAAACGTGCGGATTCTGCCAGGCCACTTTGGAGACTACGCCCGTGATCGTGAAGGGCTTGTTGATGTCGAATTCGGCGGCGAACGAGTGGTGCGCGAAAATGGGCCGCGCGCCCGCAGCCAGCAACACCACACTGGCGATCAGGGAACCGATCTGAGTCGTTAATCTCACGAAATAACCTCCCAATAAATTCTTAAATCGCCGGCCGGCACCAAATATCCGCCTACTTACGAGTCAAATCCAGCACCAGATCATTACAAACGTACTCATGAATCTCCCATCCCTGGTCCAGGGTATGAATACGCTTAAAAGTGTGCGGCTTGGTCAGCGCAGCCGGATCTTCCAGAGTAATGTCCACTTCTATATGCCCTAAATCGGGACGCCTGTAGCGCTCAATCACATGCAGTTTATCGGTATGCGGCGCAGCCGAGCCGCTGCTCAACCATGTCCGGTCGTTGAAATTCACCGTGTCTACCACCAGCGTGTCGCCCTCCCAATGCGCGATCGAGTCCCCCATGAAGCTCGGGTCCAGACTCTTATCGTGACCGCGGCCATCCAGGAAAAATTGGCGATAGGAATGAACGTTGCCTTCAAACAGCATCACCACAAGGTCGGGCGTTTGAACAATTTTCATCGGATAAGGCGATATCCGGGGCACGCCGCCGGGCAGGCACCTGGCTTCCGGATCGTCGATCTCGCCGTTCTTCTTTCGTTCGTCCGCCAGCTTCTGCGCCCACGGCTGCAATGGCAGCGGTCCTCCGATGTTTCCAAAATCCGGCGAGTCCCAAACTCCGGACAAGTTCGGCTTACCGTCCGGCATGCGCGGCGTGGGGCCCGTTGGAATAGGAGCCGGAGGCTTCGGCGTTCCTTCCAAGAAGCCCCGCTGGGCCAGTGCGGTTGCCGGTCCCAAGGCCAACAACATCACCAGCGCCGCGGCCGCCGTAAACGCGTGAACAAAGCTCGCCCAGCCTAAAGCCACAAGTGGTCGCATGCTCAAATCACCGAAAGTTTATCAGATTCCGACTGCACACAATGGCGCGTCAGCTCCTTTGTGGCGGACGGGTAGCGTCTCCGACGGGTGGCGCGTGAGCAAGCGGTTGGATGTGATATCCTTTGCCCTGAAAAGGAGTCACGCCCAATGCAGCGCAAAAAAGCGTCCGACTTCCCGCAGGAACTGCTAAACCTCTTCGACCTTTACGTCCACGGCGACATTGGGCGTCGCGATTTCCTGGATGGCGCGAAGAAATTCGCGACGGGCGGCCTCACCGTCGCCGCGATCTTCGAAAGCCTGCGCCCCAATTACGCCTGGGCCGAGCAGGTTCCCAAAGACGACAGCCGTATCAAGACCGAATATGTCACGGTTGAATCGCCCGCGGGCAATGGCAGCATCAAAGGCTACCTGGTTCGCCCGGCTGGCGGAGGCAAGCAGCCGGGAGTCTTAGTGGTTCACGAAAATCGCGGACTGAATCCTTACATCGAGGATGTCGCGCGGCGTTTGGGCACGGCCAATTTCATCGCGTTCGCGCCCGACGGCTTGACCAGCGTGGGCGGTTACCCCGGCGACGACGAGAAGGGCGCTCAGATGTTCGGAAAAGTGGACCGGCAAAAGATGCTCGAAGACTTCATCGCTTCGGCCAAGTGGCTGAAAGCGCGGCCGGATTGCACCGGCAAAATCGGCGTGGTGGGTTTCTGTTTTGGCGGAGGCATCGCCAATCAACTGGCCGTTCACTTGGGGTCGGACCTGGCCGCGGCGGTGCCGTTCTATGGCGCGCAGCCGGTGGTCGCGGACGTCGCCAAGATCAAAGCGCCATTGTTGCTGCAGTACGCGGGCCTGGACGAGCGTATCGACGGCGGCTGGCCGGCCTACGAGGAAGCGCTCAAGGCCAATCACGTCACGTACACGGCCTACATTTACCCACAAGTAAATCACGGCTTCCACAACGACACCACGCCGCGCTACGACGAAGCCGCCGCTAAACTGGCCTGGGGCCGCACGCTCGACTTTTTCAACAAATATCTTAGAGGTTAAAACAGAGGGGAACCATGCGAAAAATAAAGCTTGGAATTTTATTATCCGCTTGCGTGATCGCGTATTCGCAAGACAAGCCGAGCCCGAACTTCACCGGCGGCGAAGTTAAGACCATCAAGGAAAACTCCGAAGGCAAGCCGGCGCATTTCTACTTCGGCCCGGGCGCTCGAACGAGATGGCATAGCCACGAAGGCGGCCAGATTATTTTGGTTGAGGATGGCGTGGGCTTGTATCAGGAAAAGGGCGGCCCCGTCGTGGAACTGCGCGCCGGCGAAACTCACTATTGTCCCCCCGGCGTGGTGCACTGGCACGGCGCATCGCCCAAGGAAGGCGGCACGCAGTTCAATGTCAGCCGTGGCGGCATCACCTGGCTCGCGGAAGTGACGGACGCCGAGTATAACGCGAAGCCGGTACACAAGTAATCGGAGTCACCACGTGTCTGGGACCTTTACGTCTTCCTCACGAACACAGAGCGAAAGGTCAGAGCCAGCAGTCCGCCAATTTCTCCAATCGTTCCTGCCCCAATGAACTTGAGGACTGTCTCGCTCAACTTGAATCCCCAGATGCCAAAGCCTTGGAGTAGGAAGATGAGCACTGACGCGGCGAGTAATCCTCAATACGCGCGCAGAAGGAATCTGACGATCTGTTTCTGCAGAAGAATGGTGTGATCGGCCGTGGCCTTCGTCACCCAATCTTTTATCGAAAGGGGAACGGGTTCAAAAAAGCGAGGTGAGTGCATCCAGAACAGTTCAAGCCTTAACGGCTTGTACTGCTGTGCGCATATTGCTCCTCTTTTCTCGCAGTTTTTGCATTTTTCGCTACCTGCTGAAGGGCCGGCATCACTAGCACTCGGTAGCTTTGATTCTTATCATCCACCGAAGCGATCGATCTTCCGCTCTTCGCCTCGTTCAGTATCCATTCGAAAGCCGACAGCGCCTGATTAAACACATCCTTATACGTGTCCAATCCGGCTTCAGCCATCAACTGCTTCAAATCCTGGACTTGCGCCTCGGGAAGCTCTAGCTGTATCCTCATGCCTCACTCCTATTAAATTCCAATCGCCCTCGCTGCATCATCACAGCATCATCATAGCACACTCAACCTGGATTTCAAGATGATTTTGTCAGCCCGCCAGCAGGTCCACGAGTTCGCCCACCAGCCGCGAGTCAGGATGCCCCAGCGCGCTCTCGCCAAGATCCAGCCACTGCTTGCGGCGCGTATTCTGAACGAAGAAGACTTCCTCCACGCGGAAGGACTTGGGTTGGGCGTATTCGGCCCAGCGCATGCGAGCCACGCGGGCCAGTTCGTCCACTTCGTCGCCCTTCAGATCCTGCGCCAGCGTGATGTGAGGGTGGTAAGGATACGGTTCGGTGTAGTTCAGACCGTCCACGTTCAGCGCGTCATGCATGCGTTCCATCTCTTCGCGGCCGCGGCCGATCCCAATATGGATTACGTCCGACACTGGAAACACTTCCAGTTGAGTCATCTCAACTTCAAAGGGAGCGAAGCGCGGGGCAAGGGTGCGGACGGTTTCCCACGCCGCCTCGGGTTTAGAGGAAATCGGACGTGGCGGCAAGATCGTCACGTGGGCACGCAAAAAACAGTTCGGAACCAACTCCTGCCGCAGCCGATCCAGAAAACCCGCCAATGGTTCGGGGATATAGCTGACCAACGCGAAGGAGTTGATCCGATCCCACGCGGCGGGATCGTTATACATACTTAGTTAATCCTATGTTACCGCCACTGGCTCCCCCATGGCATTCGGCGCCGGTTCCGGTACGTACCAGCGCGCTTCCTCGAAACCGATGTATTTGAGAATGCGGAGTTCGGTGCTGGCCTGCTGGCTCGCGTCGCCGGCCACCTCAATCAGGTCGCCGACGGCGATTGCATTGCCACTCCCGCGCAAGGCCAGCCAGAGAGCATAGGGGCTGGCGGCTTCGATGATATCCCCGGGCTCGTAATCCTTCAACTTCACGACGGTGACGCCCGGAGTATGCGGCGCCCAGCGAAACTGCTGGCGCTGCGTTTCCTTCAAACGGTGAATTTGGTATGCCGGCATGTCAGCATCTATTCTCTCGCAAAACAATTCCGAATGGAATGTTTTATTGCGCCCGCCTGTTCTTCGCCGGCCCGGATCCAGGCCTCCGCATTGGCGCGCGTCCAGTAAATGGCTTCGAGCGGCGCGCCCAGCAATTTCGGCGGAGCCAGTCGTACCACTTCAATACCCACTGGAACCTCCGCGCGAAACGGCGAAAGCAGCCGCATTGCACCCACGAACGTTCGAGCGATGCTGCCCGGCGGCGCGGGAAGAACATCGATGACCAGAGCTTTGGTTGCGCCCATCTCAACCGCAGCCCAAAGCGGTACGGCGGAAAGTAGCCCGCCATCGGAATAGATGCGACCGCCCAGGCGTACTTGATCGAACAGGCCGACGATCGCGGTGGTGGCCACCAGATGCTGCCAGCTCACCTCGTCGCCGCGCAGCACGCGGGGGCGCAGTTTCATCAGATCGGTAATCACCATCGCGAAGTGCATTCGCGGTTGGAACGATTCATAAACGTCGCGGATCACCTGCTGCAGCGGCGTAGTGTCGAATACCCCGTGCAGCGGACTGCGTGGGAATTTCCAGCGATAGTGGCTGGCGGCGTCCAGATGCAACCAGCGATCCACCAGTTCATTGGGATCGCAACCGCCTGCGATGGCCCAGCCCGTAATCGCGCCGATGGAAGCGCCGACTACCAGATCAGGACGGAAAACATCGGCCAACGCTTTCCATGCCCCGGCCTGGTACGCACCGTACATCCCCCCCGCGGAGAGAACCAGCGCGGTCATGGGCGGTTGAGAGACGCGTGCGCGTCAGCCGGTTTTTTCTTCATAGACCAAGGTCCGCACCGGGATTCCGCGCTCCCCCAATTCTTCAGACAAACTCGCGAATGCGCAGGAACGCGCACTTCGTCATGCTAGAATAATTCTGACCTTCCACACAACTTTCAGTTTCCAGTTTGCACGTAACGCACATTCAGGAGGAGCAGGCGGCAAGATCAGGCGTGTAGCACTTTATGCAGAAGCATGGTAAGAAGAAAATCCTCGCGGTAGTGGAAGATCTGCTGTTCACAGTGAAGATTAGCGACGCAGCCAAAAGGGCCGGTCTGGATGTGGAGTTCGTGAAGTCCGAACGGGACGTTATTGAGAAGGCAACGTCGGAGAAGCCGCTGCTCATCATCCTGGACTTGAACTTCAGCGCGGTTCAGCCGCTCAAGTTGATCTCGAAGGTGAAAAGCAACGGTGAGATGAAGCAGATCAGCGTGATCGGATACCTATCTCATGTGCAAGGTGAACTAAAACAGCAGGCGCAGGATGCCGGCGCAAACATCGTGATGGCGCGCTCGGCGTTTTCGCAAAACCTCCAGCAAATCTTGAAGCGCCATTCTGGCGTGGTCTGATTCGCAGTCTGTTTCTCACCCGCCCATGGGGGAGAAACGGGCGAAAAAGGCGCGAGAAACTTGCGCTTAAGAATCCACTTTACTGCGTCGTCCCCTGATGCGCCTTCCATCCTCGACGCTTCCAACCTCCCAACACCCGCAGTATCCTTCTCTTCCCTTCATCCCCAGCCTCTTGCAATCTAGCGTTTGAATCGCTAACGCAATTTACAACTTTAGATCTCAAATTCAAACTGCTATTTCGTTCGGGCGAAGCTTTAAGCAACACCTTACCTCTTTACCGTTTGGTCCTACGTGTGCATAAAGCTGGCCGTACTCCCAAGGTTAATAGAAGGTGAATACCACCGAGCGCGGGCAAGACCGCCGCACTCGAGTGTGCAGCGCATCCCTCCGGAAGGCGCGCGGAATCCCCTTTGGAAGGATTACCATGCTATGGCTACCTCTCTGCGAATACAAAACGCGCCCGCGAAGGATAGGGACAAGAATGACAACGATTCGAACGCAGCGCTTCCAAGAGCAGTTGAAGCAGCAGCGGATAGCGGCGAAAGCGACGCAGAAAACCCCGAGGAGGACGACGATCACAGCAGTTCCGTCGATTGGACGGAGTTGGTGTTGCGCATCCAACGCGGAGACGAGAGCGGGATGGAAGAGTTGTACCGGCTGTTCGCGCGCGGCATTCGCTTTTACTTATGCCGCCAATTGGGGGTGCAAGAGCTGGATGACAAGGTTCACGATACTTTTCTGATTGTGGTGCAAGCCATCCGCCGCGGAGATTTGCGCGAACCGGACCGTCTGATGGGTTTCGTCCGCACGGTGGTGAGGCGCCAGGTTGCCGCACACATCGATCAAGTAGTCCATAGCCGGCGCGATGAGTTGCATCTGGATGTCGGCGTCCGCGTGGTCGACGGGCGGCGTAACCCCGAGCAGAACATGGCATTCCAGCAAAAGGTGGACTTCATGCTTGAGATCCTGAATCAGCTTTCGGACCGGGATCGTGAGATCCTGACCCGCTTTTACCTGCACGAGGAGACCCAGGAAGAGATTTGTCAGGAGATGGATCTGACGGAAACGCAATTTCGCTTACTCAAATCTCGCGCAAAAGCCCGCTTTGGCGAGTTGGGAAAGCGAAAAATGCAACAAAAGGCGCTGGTGCCATTTTTTTCGAGAGTTTCCGCCCTCTAGCCGCACTAGGGCAGCAAAAGAGTATAAGCCCATATTTTGGGCGTGGATCGAGCTGTCGGGGATCAGTTCCGTCCCCGCAAGAAAGGTTCTTGTCATGAACGCTGGCTTTGATCGTCAGATTCCACATTTTCCCGAGCGCACGGGGCGCGACGCACCCACGGATGGAAGCCAAGACTTGCGGCCAGCTGCGTTGTGCGCGATATCTCCGGAGCGCACAGCGCGGGACGCCGCCCCAGGAGAAACCAGCGAATTGCGGCCAGCTGCGTTGTGCGCGGTATCTCCGGAGCGCACAGCGCGCGACGCCACCCCAGGAGAAACCAGTGAATTGCGGCCCGCTGCATTGTGCGCGTTATCTCCGGAGCGCACAGCGCGGGACGCCACCCCAGGAGAAACCAGCGAATTGCGGCCCGCTGCATTGTGCGCGTTATCTCCGGAGCGCACAGCGCGGGACGCCACCCCAGGAGAAACCAGCGAATTGCGGCCCACTGCGTTGTGCGCGGTATATCCGGAGCGCACAGCGCGGGACGCCACCCCAGGAGAAACCAGCGAATTGCGGCCCGCTGCGTTGTGCGCGGTATATCCGGAGCACACAGCGCGGGACGCCACCCCAGGAGAAACCAGCGAATTGCGGCCCGCTGCGTTGTGCGCGGTATATCCGGAGCACACAGCGCGGGACGCCACCCCAGGAGAAACCAGCGAATTGCGGCCCGCTGCGTTGTGCGCGGTATATCCAGACGACGTTTGGGAGCAGTATGCCCTCGGCATGCGGTCCAAGGCGGATTGCGAGTTCTTAGAAGAGCATCTGCTAATCTGCCCCACCTGCCAGGATATGCTGGCCGACGCCGATGAATACATCGAAGCCGTAAAAGTTGCCGCGGCTCTTTTGGCGCCGCAGGATGACTCTCGGACGGGCCGGCGCCTTTCGAAGCCAATGGCCGCTGCCGCAACCCGGGTCTAGAAGACCCTGCGGTGCAGCCGCGCGATCGTGAATTTCGCTGTATCGGCCACCGCCATCACCGCCATCACTCCAGCCTGCACAGGATCGGAAACCACCAGGTCCGCGGCTTCCGGGACGCTGCCCGCCATGTTCAAGCTGATCACCAGCAGCCCTTGCGCGCGCACTTCACGCACCGCCTTCTCGATATCGCCGCCCATCAATGAGCCGGCCAGCACCAGCGCCCGGGCGCGCGATAATCGTCCCACCGCGCGGACTGCATCGGCCAGCACCTGCTCGCCCACCAGCGGGATGGTGTCCACCGAAATGTGCTCGCCACGGATGTTGTGACGGTCCGCTTCCGAGATCGCGCCGATCGCTACCTGGCCCACTTGCGCGCCGCCGCCCACGATAATGATCCGCTTGCCATAAACCTTCTGCAGTGTCTTGACAATATCCACCAGGCGCACGATGGGAAGCTGGATGAGATCGGCCTGCAGGATCTCCGGCGCCTCCGGCAGATTGATTTCGAAATACATGCGCGACTCCGGCTGCTCCTCGATAATGGACACCGAAGCGATGTCTCCGTTATGGGCCGCAATCACGCCGGTCAGTTCGTGAAGCACGCCGGGGCCCGACCGCGCCACCACCACGATTCCAATTGGCTCGCTCATTCTGGTGCTGAACCCGCTGCGGCTGCTTTAATTTCGTACTTCCGCAGCAAGTCGTCCCAATGGCCTTGCGCCTTGAGCAGGAGCTCGCACACTTCGCGCACCGCACCCTGGCCGCCTGCGCTCTCGGTCACATGCTGAACCATGCGCTTCACCTCGGGGCGCGCATTCGCCGGCGCAATGCTCAGCCCCACGCGATTCATCACCACCACGTCCGTAAGATCGTCGCCGATGTATGCCACCTGCGACGCGGCAATGCCGGAGCGCGTGAGAATCTCTTCCACGATGGGAATCTTTTCGATGTGGCCCTGGTAAACATAAGTCATATTGCACTGCTTGGCGCGCGCTTCGGTGGCGGGAGAAACGCGTCCGCTGATCACGCCAGTCACCAGGCCCTTCCACGAAAGCCATTGCAGCGCGATGCCGTCCTGAGTGTCGAAGCCCTTGGTTTCGACGATGTTGCCTGCCGAGTCCGGAACGCCGAACACTTTGCCGTCGGTGAGCACGCCGTCAACGTCCATCAGAAGCATGCGAATGTTGGCTGCGATTTCGTTCACCCCAAGCGTGGTCTTAACGGACGACATGTTCATCATGGTAACCCAGGGTTCGCGCGCGGAGCCGTAGCGGGTTTGTCGGTGTCTTTTTTGTCCGAAGCCGGGGCGGCTTGCTCGTATGGATTCACGTTCAATTCACGCATGCGGAGCTGCGCCGCGGGAAGTCCGCCGGTCATCGCGACAGCGACAATCGAATAAGGCGCCCAATAGACGCCGCCGCTCACGGTTCGCGCAATCGGATTATCCCGCCAATCCCAAAGCCTTCCGTTCTTCGCGTCGACCCCTTCCGGAGTTCCGTCCCAGTGCCCATTCGGATAGAAAAAGACTCCGATAGCTTGGATCAGCATGGAGTACAACGCCAGCACCGCGAATGCGCGGCGCGGCCACGGGCGATTGATCCATGAGACGGCCAGCGCCATCAGGATGATCAGCGGCGGCACCAATTCGCTGAGCAAGCGCGGTCCCCAGCAGTAGCCGCCCCACCACATCACCGATCGCGAGATGACCAGCGATTCCAGAATGATGAATGCCACCGACGTCACAACCAGCAGGTTGTATTTGCGCCGCGCGGCCGCAACCGAGGGCAAGAACGCGCACAGCGCGAAGAGTAGCACTGGCGTGTAAATCACCAGCCCACGGCTGGGACTGAGATAAAGCCCCAGGAGACCGGGCCAAATGGAACCTTTCAGCACCGCCGTCGCATAGCCGCCGGACAACTGGTGAAACACATAGAGGTTGTAGCTTGCAATCAGCAAACCGCCCAATAGCGGCGCAGTCAAAAAGCGAACATGCTGCGCGAGCGACGCCCTGGCGAACAACAGCCCGACAAAGACCGCCGGCAACAGCGCAAGGTTGGTGGGGCGAATGACGAACGAAGCGCCCACGCACGCGCCTGCCAGCCACAGCCAGCCGTTGCGCGCGCGATCTTCCCTCCATCGCTCCAGAGCATAGAAACAGCCGATAATGGCCAATTCGCCCGGACCGTGCTGCCACAACGCCTGGCTCGATATGGACCAGGTTTCGGTGGCCAGCGCATAGACCAGGGTGAGACACCAGGCCCAGGGCGGCCTTGTGATTCGCTTCAATAAAAGTAGAAACAATACTGCTGAAAGAGCCGTGACCGTGGTGGCCGCGAATTTCTCCGCGATCCTTGCGAACATCACCAGCGAGCCGGTATCCCAATCGCGCAGGCCGACGAAGGCGATCGGCAAGTAAAGCGGCGACACCAGCAGCGGACCGCCGATCGGATAGCTGCTGTAGTAGTGTCCGCGGGCTTTGCGCGTCACAAACGGCGTGTACCAGACGTGGCCGCGCAGCCAGGGGACGAAACGATCCAGGTGGATGCTGTGATCGAGAATCAGCGCGAAGGGAATCAGCGATCCCGGCAATGAATCGGAAGAATCCACAGGCCGGAAGTTCGCGTGATAAACAACCGTCAGCGCCAGGAACAAAAGTATGTAAGGTCGAAGGCGTGCGAGCATGCGGGAGCGAAGCGGCAACCAAAAGCCGATCGTATCAGCTCTTGGGCTCGCCCGATCGCGGCACGTGGACCGACATCAGAACCACGGTCCCATCAATGGCGCTGAACCAATGCGGCGTATTTTCCGGAACGATGATTACGTCGCCCTTGGCCACCGCCTGCGACTTTCCGCCTTCGATCCCCGTGCCGGTGAGGTTCTCGGCGTTGGTCCGCTTTTCATTCGTGAGTTTGCCGCCGGTAGTCAGCGTTGCGGAGCCGTCCAGCACGTAGAACATCTCGGCTTCTTTCTCATGAACGGCCGCCGGCCCCACCGCGGTTCGATACTCCAGATTCACGCCATACGGAGCCAGCGTCAAAATCCGCTCCACCACCGTGGGCTGGCCGTCTTTGTGGTCGGCTTTCGCTTTGGCGAGGAGCGCGGCGACGTCGGCGGCAGAGGAGAAGGTCTTGGTGGGCGGCGCTGGTCGCTGGGCCCAGACCGCGCTGGCCGCGATGGTCCAGGCCAAACTAATGACGATTGTACGCATGGAAACCTCCGGTTTTAGGGATCGAATTGAGATGCTATCACAACAGCTCGAAGCTCAACAGTTCGAAGCCGGCCGGAGGCTGTTCGTCAATTGGTCACTTTGATCTCTTGCGTCACCGGCCCATCGCTTCCCATGTCGCCGAGCAGGCAGAACGGAGCTGCGACGGCGCCCCACGCGACGGTGGCCGGGATGGTCACCAATCCGAGCGGCGCGGCGGGCGAGAACAGCCAGCCGATGCCCATGCGAAAGCTCTTCGACATACCGTTGCCCAAATCGGCCAGATGATGGCCGTTGCCGGACTGATACATCTGAATGCGCGTCAAAGTGGAACGCGCGATTTTCACAATACGTTGATTGGAGTTGAGCGAGAGCGCGTCGGCGTCGGTAGAAGTACACGCGCCGCTTATGGTCTTGCCATCGGAAGTGGTGACGTTGAGTTGGTGACCGGCCGCCACGCGGCACAAATCATTCCAAGAGGCCTGAAGGTCCGCGGCGTGGAGTGGAGCAAGCGCCGCAAAAATGCCAAAAGCAAATCCGCAAAGTGTGTGTTTCATAGTAAGCCCAGAGTAAGCTCAATCGGGCAAGCGCGGAACGCCGCCTGTGGCACTTTCGCAGGCGTCACAGCGCGGTTTAAGACCCGCAGAATTGCTTCAGTTCGGCGAGCGTGGAATCGGCGATAACGCGAAAGACTCGCGCCAGGCAGCCGGGCGGCAACTCGCGCGCGACGATAACATCGGCCACAATCAGCGCATTGCGAGCCACGCGATCCTGCCAGCCATCGATGCTCGCATCGATTTCCGACAGCGAATCGGGATCCAGGCCGACCGAAATCAGCATCGCTCGCGACCACAACCGGATCTCGGCCGAACGCGAAACGATAGTGATCACGCTCTCGGGCGGCGGTTTGGTCTGGCCTTCGAGCGAAGCTCGCACCGAACGCAGACGCAGAGCAACGCACGGAACCCCGCGCGGCAGTTGCCGCCTGATTTTCGCGGCGCGCGTGGGCAGCGCCACCACCAGCGATCGGCCCCTAGGCGCCCATCCCGAAGCATTCAGATCGGCGGCGTCAATCGGAACGGCCAACGATTCCGTAAGCTCTGCGCGAAGAATTTCTCGCATGGCCGGCTCGGCTTCCGCGACGAGTATCCGCTCATAAGGAACCGGGTGCAGCATGTGTTCCAACCGCTGGAGCACTTCCTCGGGCTCGTAATTCTGCCGTCGCGCCGCTTGCAGCACGCTAGCCAAGAGCTGATCGAGCTGGCCATCCCCGGCAACCAGCAGCGGCCGAACGTACAGCCCGCTGCCGCGCCGCAATTCCAGCCAACCTTGTTCCAGCAGATCGTGATACGCGGCGCTCACGGTATTCGAATGAATCTGATGACGGCGCGCCACCGCGCGGACGCTCGGCAGTTTGTGGCCGGACGGCAGATCCTCGCTCAAAATGCCCAGCAATACCTGGCGCACCAGTTGCTCGCGAACCGGTAATTCGCTGTTTTTGGTGATCCAGAACCGCATTATCGCTTCCTGAGTCAAAATAACAATTCATGAGCACGCTTGCCGAGCCAAACGTCCGCGCCACGTGCCCGGGAACGCATCCAGAGGCTGAATCCGAGCGCCGGTGCAAAACGGTTCTGGCCAGCCAGGAGAACCCGCCACGGATGGCTCACAAACTGACGGCTCACAATAAGACGAAAATCGAAGCGGGGTAGAGTTTTACAGCAGACGACGATGCTGGCGATTCACCACGAGAATTCCTGGTTGTCGAAATTTCCTCGCCTGCGGACTTCCACTCCGGAGGTCTCAGAACAATGACGGTCCGGCGGCTTTCTTGATCGTCGTGATCCAAACCCGGAAATCTCCATCCGATCCCAGTGTTTCACCTAGATCCTTCCGCACGTTGGCGAACATGATGGCGAACAAACTGTTCTGATCCAGGTTCAGGTCCTTGCTCGCGCCCTGGGGATTGGTCTTCGCCTCCATGTCAAGCGTTGCGCGATCGTTGGGCAGAAGTTTGTCCGGGGGCTGAGGACCATCGGTGCGGTTGACGCCGGTGGTTTGCCCGTAGTCAGCCCGGGATGCAGCCAGGCTGTACAGGTAAGTCGGCTGAAGCTCGGTCATGAACATGTCTCCGTCGATGCACCATTCGAACTCGTCCGTCGTCTTCGAGCGGGCCGCATCCAGCCAGACCATCGCCTTCAGATGGAAGCAAGAATGCACCAGCCCATTAGAATTATTGTTCTTCCGCAGAACCACCCGGTAATCGTCCATCCATCCCATCGGCGCGGAAAGCACTGTAATGGCGATGTGAGGATATTGCTGGCTCAGCTTCTGGTTGGGGTCCCATTGCGGCAAGATGTTTCGCATGCTTAGCCGGTCAATGACGGATTTTCCATTCACGGCGTTCGAGACTCCATGACCAATGGTCGCCATGAATCCCTCTTTTTTGAGCTTGCCCATGCTGGGGCTTTCGGCCGCCGGATTCGGGGCAATTTCAGCCGACGGTGCACCAGTGGCATTCGGGCCGGCCGCGGGAACGACGGAAGCGGTTGCCGGAGCAGGCGTGCCGATCATCATGGCCTTCATCACCGTATCGCTGGCCCCTGCTTTCTTCAGGCGAACCATATCGTCGGTGCTCAGGTCAAAGGTCTGTCCGCTCTTCTGGATTTTGGCAATGATCAGGTCGTCGGAGATGCCTGCGCCAACCAGCGAGATCACCCCGTCCACCGTCAATCCTGTCGATGATGCCGTCCCGGCCGAGGGAGGCGCGCTGGTCCCTGCGGCTCCAGCAACGCCAGACGGTGCGCCGGCCTGATACGCCTTCACTGCTTCCTCAGCAAGCGACACAACGGCGGGGTCGGTGCTGATGGGACGAACCGTGCCGCGCACGTACATGACAACAGGCAGCCCGTTCTGCGCCACCATAAAGAGCTGGCCTCGCAGCAGCCGGATTTCGAAGCTCTGCCCCTGGTAGACATACGGGACAACGGTCAGGCCTGCTGGAAGACCGCGCTGCGCTGCCTGCGTTTGAGCAGCCAAAAGAGAAAGCGGTGGAATGCATAACCCGCCTGCCAGGGCGCAAAGCGCCGCGCAACCGCCGAGAAATCTAGTCACGCTTTAACTCTCCAAATTTAGGGTCCAGGAAACGCTGGGAAACGACTTGTAGCTCCGAGTCTAGCACGGGATTGCAGCGGTTACCCCTTGTTTATCCCGTCGCGCCGGCAACTCTGCGGCTAGCCATCTCCCAGCGCCCGGAGGGCCCACGCAGGACCCAATACGCGCAGGTAATGTCGATTAACGCTCTCGACGGGTAGCCCGCGCGAAGTGCTGGGTACATGAGAGCGCTGAGGTGCAGCCAAGGCCGCCCCGTCGCGCTCGCTTCGAGCAGGCAGCGCGCACCGATCGTCGGGACTTCGTTGCCCAAAGCGGCTCGCTAGTGGCCAGTCGCAGAAGATGGGCCTCGAACCCGACACGATTCGGTGGTAGCAGCAAGTTGAGTTACGAGATAAAGCACAGGCGCGCACTAATTCGTGGCGTTTTAGTATAAAATCGTTGCTCAGATGAAAACAGCCGTCGAAGTCGCGCTAATTGTGTTCCTGCGTTCAATATTCATGTTGGCCGCGGGGACAACCGCGCCGGTGTATTTCGTTCCGGCGGATTCGGAATCGTCAAGCTGCGCTGTGTTGGGGCAGCAAGGTGCCCTTCATATTTCTTCGGATCGGTTGAGCCTCGGTTCCGGCGGCCAGCAAATCGATTTCCTGAAAGCTCAGAGTGCTGTTTCTTGTACGGTAGAGGGAGCGGAGAATCGACTGAGCGTTTTCACGGGTAACGATCCTTCTAAGTGGCGTTCGCACCTTCCCATTTCGAAGCGAATTCGCTTTCAATCGGTTTATCCGGGCATCGACATTGTTTATTACGGAAACGGTCCGCGCCTTGAGTACGATTTTGAAATGGCTGCCGGGGCATCTGCTTCGCGCATTCGGCTTGGGTTCGCGAAAAATGCGGAGCTGGAAATTTTGTCGACTGGCGACCTGCGAGTAGCGGTCAACGGTTCGGTGTTGATCCAGCACCGCCCAATCGCCCGCCAGGGAGAGCGGCGCGTCGATGCCCATTACGTCATTGACAAAAGCCTTAATCAGGCGCGCATCGAACTGGGCGCGTACGATCATTCACGGCCGTTGACCATCGATCCCGTGCTGGCCTGGGAGGCGTCGGCCGATGGCGACGGCACGGGAGCGAATGCTGTCGCAGCGGATAGTGCCGGCAACATGTGGATTCTCACAGACTATCCCGGAACAAACCTGACTTACACCAAGACCTTTGGCCCGGGAGGCGGTGGTAGGGACTTGCTGCTGCTGAAAGTAGATCCCACCGGCAACCAGCTGCTGTATGCGGTTTTGATCGGCGGAACGGGGGGTGATTTGGGAAACGGCGTCGCGGTCGACGGAGAAGGCAACGCCTATCTCACTGGATACACCGGTTCCACGGATTTCCCGGTAACCGCAAACGTCTTCGAGACAACTATCCCCGGAAACGGCGCGGCGTATGCTGTGAAACTTTCGCCGCAAGGCGATTCGTTGGTCTACTCCACTTACCTGGGAGGCGCAAGTGGAGGGAGTGGCACAGCCATCGCAGTGGACGCGGACGGAAACGCGTTTATTGCCGGATCGGCTGGCTCTCCAGATTTTCCGCTCACCGTAGGCTCGTGGGAGGATCATTTCAGCGTGTATCCGCTAAGCGTGCCCTACGCATTGAGGACTATCAATAGTGGATTCGTGATGAAACTCAACACTACCGGATCGGCGCTACTTTACTCCACGCTCATCGACCAGACGCCCATGGGGATTAAACTCAATTCTTCCGGCGCCGCTTACGTGGTTGGCGGGTCGATCCCTTATCTGCCGCCTTTGGACAAATTTACCTTGGCGGTGGGCAACACAGCCAACTACGGCACGGTGGTGACCAGGCTGACTCCCAACGGCAGCAAGGCCGATCTCAGCGTATTTCTTGAGTGTCTCACGCCCATTTTCACGAATGCCGGACTCATGGCACTGGATTCAAAAAGCAATATTCTGGTGGCCGGCTCAACCTATTGTGAAACGTTCCCGGTTGGAACAAGCGAAGCATTCCAGCCTCAACACGCCCCTGGAACTTCACCGCCCAATACAATTCAGTACGACGGCCTCATTGTCAAGATCGCGGCGAATGGCTCCTCCGTGCTCGCCGCCACGTTTCTGGGCGGCGCGGACGTTGATGAAATTGCAGCGCTCACTGTCGCCTCCGACGATTCCGTCCTGGTGACTGGGGGCACTTCATCCAGCAACTTTCCCGTGACAGCCAATGCCCTTCAGCCCAACTACGGCGGCGGTGCAATCCCGGCAGCACAGATTACTGGAGACGGATTTTTCGTGCATCTCAGCCCCAACCTGAATCGCTTGGTTTATTCCACCTACCTGGGCGGCGCCAGCGCGGATTACATGTCGGCGATGGCCTTGGATTTGGTGGACAATGTCTATCTCGGGGGCTTCTCCGGGAGCAGCGGCATCCAAACTGCGGACGCGTTTTCTTTCGGAAGTCCGGGCCTGCTCTGGGCTCTGAAACTGGCCAACGACAGGCAACCGCCTCCCGTGATTTCATCGGTCTCGCCAGAGAAACTAACGGCTGGCTCCAACAATTCAACCATTGAAGTGACGGGCGCTAATTTCGCTCCGAACGCCGCTGTTCTTCTTGGCGGATTGAACCTTCCCACAACATTCCAAAGTTCCACTCACGTAACCGCCGTGGTAAGCGCAGCCAGCCTGGCCCTCACCGGATCGTTGGAACTGCAAGTTCTCAATCCAGGAACCGGAGCATCCAACGTTTGGGTTCTTCCGGTGATTGCCGCGGCCGGGAACAACCCAACTCCCCAAATCAACAGCCTGCTGCCAGACGGACTGTCGGCGGGAAGCGCCGGGCAAGATGTAACGATTACGGGCAGCGGCTTCATTGCCGCTAGCACCGCGGCCATCAATGGAAGCGCTCGCAGCGCGTCGCTGAATGCCGACGGTTCGTTGTCCGTGGCGCTGACAAGTGCAGATCTTTCCACTCCCGGAGCGCTCAGCCTGACGCTGACCAACCCCGCGCCTGGGGGAGGCGTTTCATCGCCGGCTTCGTTCGTGGTTGCGGACGCCCTTGTGCCATCACCAGCACTGGGGCTTGCGTCGATTGTCCCGTCCACCGCACAAGCTGGGACGTCGGCAACTACGATTACCGTTGCAGCGTCGGTTGTCGCGCCCTCGACGGTGGTGCGCTGGAACGGCGTAGACCATGCCATCTCACAAAACGATGTAGGTGACTACATGTTCACTGCGTCGGCATCCGATCTCGCCCATGCGGGCACGGCGGAAGTAACGATATACGACCAATCAACCGGCTTGGAATCGAACCCGTTGCCTTTTTGGATACCTTTTGCCGGTACGTTTACGGACATGGCATGGAACCCGGCCAACAAGATGCTCTATCTTTTGGCAGCCAACTCTCTGACCGTTCTGAATCCCGCCACCGGCGATGCAGAGGCTACGCTTTCGCTCGACATCCAAGCGAACCGGTTGGCGATCTCCCCCGATGGTAGCTATCTATACATGGCAACCGCTGAAGACACGTTGCTGCGGAGATACCAACTCCTTCCAATCGCCCCGTGGCTGGGAGCTTCGCTGGATCTTGCGCTGAGCGGATTGGTGGATTTCGTACCGGTTCCTGGGAGCCCGGGATCGGTAGCGGTTTACACATACAACTACAACGGTATTCAATATGAAGTCGCCATCTACGATGGAGCCGTAATGCGTGCCACGACAGCGCAGCTTACCAATCCACCGCCCGCCGGAGCGCTCACGTTCTCTGCCGATGGAAAGACACTTTATTATGCGATGGGGTCTTCCAGCGTCTCTCTTTCCACTATGCCGGTTACCAGTGGTGGAGTTGGTCCGGTAGTTACCCAAGGCACTCCGTCTACAAGCGCGCCGCCCGCGCTCTATTTTCAAGGGCGCGTCTATACCCTATCGGGCGCTGTGTTCGATGCAACCACTCTGGCGCAACTGGGTCAAGTACCCGCGATCAGCAACTCGTTGCCACTGGTCAGTTCGCAAGCGATTTTGATGTTGGATAGTTCGAGTCAATATTCCTGTCCGCTTGAGGCTTTCAGTCCCGTGACATTCCAGCCGTTGTGGGAGGAGCACGCAGACGACGGGTGCAACGTGGATATGTTCCCATATAAAAACATTTTCGATATAGGCGGCGGCCGCATAGCGTTTCGAATGACGGACACTTATCTAATGACGAACGCTTATATCGTCAAGGAACCCGGACCAACGCCCCACCATTCGGTCAGCGTAATCGGTAGCCCACTCGTGGCGACGCTCGAAGTGGGCGCCACGTGGGCTCCGCAGAACGACTTGGGACTAATCAGTCCTCAAAGCACCATCCCAGCCACGGCTTTTCTTTATCCGGATCAGCCGGGGATTTTTACTCTCGGGGTAGCCTACGAGCGCAATACCTATTACGCTACTACGACGCCCGCAATTGTCGATCTGGAAGCGCTCAATTCTCCGCCCCCGCTCGGTCGATACACCGGCACCGTATCGATTCTTTTGTCTAATTCGACGAACGCTCCGATCACCACCACTTACAATCTTTCCATTGTGAACCCTTACCCCCTTCAGGCCTCGCCCAGTTCGCTGGCGTTCACCTGGACGGTCGGCGCCGCACCGCCCGCGTCCCAATCGTTTTCGCTAACGAAACAGGGCGAGCCGATTACAGCGGGAGTTCAGGGATCTTCCCCGAGTTGGCTTACGGCTCAGAGTAGCGGATATGGTCCGCCAGAAACTATTACTGTCTCGGTCAATCCTACGGGTCTCACTCCGGGAAATTACACGGGGAGCCTGACCTTGGGATACTATTCGTCGCCGGTCCCTCCCCTGGTTGTGCCGGTTACACTGACAGTCGGCGGGCAACCCTAGATAGTGAACTTCGCCCTCGCGCCCGGTGAATGCGTACCTGCTGCTTTGAGCTGACTTCCCTGCCCTGTTGAGCAAGTAGGCGGCTGTCCGCGGGTCGCAATGAGGTGCCGGTTGCAGGTATCGCCTTCTTTCTGGCGCCTTGAATCCTGCTTTAGGCGCGATGAGCCAACGCGATTGGCTCACCTGTTGGTATCGCCACGTGGACATCATCTGCGGCAGTTTCGTGTGTAAGTCCGCCTGACCATCATGAGGGCCGCCGGCTCCGCGACGGCTTGCGCTCTGTCACCGCTCCATCGAATCGCGCGCCAAGCGCCGCGAAGCCTTCCGTAGGCCCGTTCCATTGCAACTGGTCGACGTTCGCGAACAGCGGGATGTCGGTCCGCAATGTGGCCAGCGTTCGGAACAGCAGCGCGTTATCGCGTTGTTCCGCGAGCGTGGATGCCAGAGCGCTGGCACTCGCTGCGTTGACGTGCCACTCGTTCCAATCCGCCGGTATGGATTCGATATGTCCAAACTTCGCGAGAACCGCGGCGGTTGATTTCGCACCCCAACCCGGCAGGCCCGGATAGCCATCGGCCGCGTCGCCCACCAGCGCCAGGTAGTCTGGAATCGACGCCGGAGGGACGCCGAATTTCTGGATTACGCCGGCCTCATCCAGAGTGACGCGCGTTCGGCGATTCAATTGCACCACGCGCGTCCCCGTGACGCACTGCGCCAGGTCTTTGTCCGGCGTGCAGATAATCACGCGATCCACTCGCGCATCAGCCGCCGCCTTCACCGCCGCCGCGCCCAGTGCATCGTCAGCCTCGAACTCAACCATCGGCCACACCACGACCCCGGCCGCCGACAGCGCTTCTTCGAGCAGTGGAAACTGGGCCAGCAGGTCAGGCTCGACACCCGCCGACGTCTTGTACCCCGGCCACAGCCCATTGCGGAACGATTCGATGACGTGATCGGTTGCCACACCGATGTGCGTAGCGCCGCCCTTGATCATTCCCAGCACGGACGCGAGCACGCCCCGGACCGCGGCAACTTCAGCACCATCCTGGGCACGCGCGGATGGCAGGGCGTAATAGTGCCGAAAAAGCTCGTATGTGCCGTCAACCAGATAAACGTCCAGCGAGCGCCTCCAGCCTAAGCCTACAATGAAATTTCATGCGTCTCCCGACGGCCCTGCTTCTGGCTGCCGCGTGCCTGGCACAGGCGCAGACCGGATCTCCAACGGTGATCATTCCGCACCTGAAGGTTTCGGTCAACCTGGATGAACAGCCGATTCAAATCGCGCTCTGGGGAACGCTTTCGCCCGGGACGTCGGGAACTTCTGGGGGAACTTCTGCCTTGGCCCTCACGGTGGACCTCGGCGATCTGCAGGACCATCTCACGCCTGTGCTGGCCGCGCAAGTGAATCGCTCGGACCGCTGTGGCGACCGGATCTCCGTGGAGCACGCAGCGATGGTTCCTTCACCGCCCTCGGGCGTCCTGACCGCCAATGTGAATTTCGAGCGTTTCGCCTGCGCCAAGGTATTTGGCAAGGAGATGGCCAAGCGCCTGGTGGGCGGGCATGGAGTGATTGAAGTCAGCCTGACGCCCTCAGTGGAAGAGAACGACATCGCGCTCGCCGCCGAAGTCCGAAAGGTGGACGCGGACGGATCGCTCGGCGAAGTGATGCGTTCCCGCTCGGCCGGCGATTCCATCCGCAAGAGCATTGCTGAAGGCGTCGAGTCCGCCATTCAGAAATTGACAAACCTGAAATCGGCGCTGCCAGCCGAAATTGGAAAGGCGGTCACCATCGAAACTGTCGAGTTCGCCGACGGCGGCTCCGGCCGGCTCTGGCTGAACATCGCGGGCCAGGCTCGCCTCTCGGCTGACCAAATCCGCTCGGCAAAAGACCTGTCTCACTGATTTCGTGGCTCACTAATCTCCGCTTCGTGAGCACGGTGGGAGAATAGTGGTTATGCCCCTACCCACGGACGAAAAGATCATCGCGCTGGCTCAGGATTTGATCCAGCAGTTCGACACCATCTTCGGACTGCATCCCGGCTTCCGCCCAGCCCACGCCAAAGGCGCCATGCTCACCGGAACGTTTCAGCCTACGCCCGCCGCGGCGTCGCTTACCCGCGCGCCGCACATGAATCAGGCATCCACGCCGGTATGGGTTCGCTTTTCCGACTCAACCGGCGTTCCCGTAATTCCCGACAACGATCCCAACGCGAATCCGCGCGGAATTGGCATTCGTTTCCACCTCGGCGAACGCGCTCACACCGACATCATTGGTCATTCCACCGACGGTTTTCCCACCCACACCGGCCAGGAGTTTTTGGAATTCCTGCGCGCTCTCGCCTCGACCGACCTGTCCAAGCTGTCGGGATCGCCGCTCGAAGCATTCCTCGGCAGCCATCCCAAGACTCTGGCGTTCGTGCAGGCGCCCAAGCCCGCGCCGTCCAGCTTCGCCCGCGAAGCCTTCTTCGGCGTCACAGCCATGCGCTTTATCAATAAGGATGGCGCCAGCCGCTATGGACGCTACCGGATCGTCCCGGAAGCGGGCGTCGATCATCTCACCGCCGAAGCCGCGGCCGCCAAAAGCGCAAACTACTTGTTCGATGAGCTCGCGCAGAGGATCGCCAAAGGCCCCGTCACATTCCGGGTTGTGGCTCAACTGGCCAACGACGGCGATATGGTGAACGACGCCACCGAGCATTGGCCCGCGGATCGGACTTTGCTCGATCTCGGAACCATCGCTTTAACCGCGCCGGTAGCAAACGACGCGCACGAGCAGCAATGGACCATCTTCGATCCCATCCCGCGCGTGGATGGAATTGATCCTTCCGACGACCCGCTGCTGGAACTGCGCGCCGCCGTCTATCTGATGAGTGGACGCCGTCGACGCGCGGCTGGAGACGCAACCACAGCCTCGCATGCTTGATCGCGTAGCCGGATCGCTCGCACTGTCGACGCCGCGAGAGCGATGATACATTTTGAAGCTGATTTGCCCCGCTTCGCTGGTGCTTATATCCCAGGGCTAGAGCGTTGCCGAACGAAACATAACAAGCTCACACAAAAACACTTCCCGGAAGACACTATGTAGCTTAGCCTTCCTCACTTCCTGAACGGCGTCATTCCATTCGCTTTCGTCAAGGAGTCCGGCAACGCAATCTACTATCAATACAGTTTCCGGCGGATAGTTCTTGGCGTTTTTCTTCTTGAGACATGCGATTATCTGGCTCGATAGGTCTGTTACGCGTTCGTTATTTCGATACACGTGAGGCTTCGAAACAATGTGGCCGGTTCTCTGGTCCCGTGCTGTACCATTCGGACCGAACGCGGGCCCATGCTGATCAATCAGCTTCCGCACGAGGTGGTCGTTTGGATGAACGGCAGTCGTGACCTCGATAAGAAGTCTTTTCGGAAAGATGCCTTGTTCGACTAGAACTCCAGAGGACGATAGAGCCGCATCGAAGGGCTGCGATCCGGCAAACCAACGGAGTTTGATACGCCGGCCCACGCGATACCTGCCTTGCACGTAGCAAGCAATTGGAATGAGTTCTTCGAGGAGTCGCTTCTCCGTCTTTGTAGGACGCAGTCTAATCCTCGATGTACCGTTGGGGCCTGCACGGATCTGATCGAACAGCTCATAAACCTTTCGGCAGAATGTGAGTCCGTCGAGAAGTTTGCCGTCGAAAGTCGAGAGGCTATGTTCTTTTTTTATTGGCACTGTCGCCTCCTATGATCGCGATGGGATGCCGCCAGCCTGGGATAGCGGCGCACATCCCGACCCTCTAGCGATATAGCTATTTGAACCCTAGCGTGCGCCGAAAATCTAGGCTCGTAATGATCGGTATGCCAGCGTAAGTTTTGAGATCGAGCAGATGGCGGTCATTTGAGACGATAAGGTCAGCTTTCCCGTCGACTGCGCATTCGAGAATGCGATTATCGTCCGGGTCGTCAGATACAGCCTTGACCCTTGTATGGGGAGTAATCACGCCCGCGCCAGCAACCACCGCAACGCGGCGGATGACTTTCTGAAGTTGCTTGTCCTGCCAACCGAAATCGTCGCGGAGCACCCTCGCCATCTCCCGTATGATGTCTGGTGACACGAGAACCCGATACCGCTGGTCACGGACCGCTCTCCAGAGCGCCGCGGTGCGCCCCTTTGGATACTGGAACACCGCGATATAAACGTTAGTGTCGAGAACGACTTTAAGGCGTCCGACGTCGGGCGCGAGATTCATGGATGATACGCGGGATTTCGCGCTCCTTTACGCGCATCTTCTTGGTGCGCTGCGCACCATAGGCCATAAGCTCGGCATCCAGCGCCTCGCCCTGCTCGGGGCTCATCGGACTTCTCTTTGTCGATCTGACAATTCGCGTCACCGTTCCAAGCGGGTAGTCATCTGTGATTCTGGTTTTAGGAACAATGGTGATGGCGCGGCCCGAAACGCTGAATTCAACTTGCTCGCCCCGCTGGAGCCCGGCCTTCCGGCGGACGGCCTCAGGAACGACGATTGGCGTGTGGGTTGTTTTAGCCATACTACTCACTGCTCTGGTATCGGTCCGCCTTCAGTTTATGATCCCTCGCCGGTCTTCGTCAAACCTATGTGCACGGGCGCACGGCCTCTGCCATTGCTTAGTTCTCTCTCAGTTGGTGACATGGTTTCCGCGACCGTCTTGCTTACCCTTCCGCCGCGTCGTATGATTCGGGCAGAATGCTTGATCGCGTAGCCGGATTCATCGCTCGACACCGTATGCTCGACGTCGGCCGGCGCGTCGGCGTCGCGGTGTCGGGCGGAGCGGATTCGGTGTTCCTGTTGCACGCCTTGCGCGAGTTAGGGCCGACCTGGAATCTGCAATTCAGCGTAATCCACATCGATCACGGGATTCGCGGCGCGGCTTCGACCGCGGACGCCGAATTCGTCGCGCAACTGGCACGCACCTTCGATCTTCCCTTCCATCTTCATCGCGCCGATGTCCCCGCCATTGAAGGCAATCTGGAAGAAGCCGCGCGCAACGTCAGGCAAGCCTTCTATACCGAACTGATCGCAGCCGGCACGGTGGACCGGGTTGCAACCGGCCACACGCGATCCGATCAGGCCGAAACCGTGCTCTATCGCATCCTGCGCGGCTCCGGACTCACCGGCCTCTCGGGCATCCTTCCGGTTACCAGCGAAGGCATCGTACGGCCGTTGCTCGAAATCGATCGAAGCGAAATCGAAGCCTGGCTCCGCCAGCATGAGATCGCATGGCGCGAAGACGCGACCAACCAGGATCGCACCTTCGCCCGCAATCGCCTGCGCCACGAAATCCTGCCACTCTTGCGCGAGGAGTTTAATCCTCAACTCGACGCCGCCCTATCCAACCTGGCCACTCTCGCCCGCGACGAAGAAGCCTATTGGGATTCCGAACTTACCACCCCCCAAGCCCCCAGCCCCCAACCCCAGGTGATTGCCGTTACGGAGCTTGCCAACGTTTTACCGGCGCTCGCCCGCAGACGAATCCGTCAAGCCATCACCCTGGCCAAGGGCAATCACCGTTCCATCGACTTCGCCCATGTCGAACGAGTGCTCGAAATGGCGCGCTCACCCGACGGACACGACCGCTTTCAGGCGCCCGGCCTCGACATCTGCCGCTCTTTCGATTTCATCCGTTTCGCGCCAAACGGCGAATCGCCCCATCCTGGCTTCGCTCTTTGCGTCCCGATCCCCGGATCGGTGGAACTCCCCGCCTCCGGTACCCGTATTACGTTGCAGGTGCTAGAGAAACAAGGGGCAGCTCTTTACCAACA
Organism: Bryobacterales bacterium; assembly: GCA_963784025.1. Lineage (GTDB taxonomy): Bacteria > Acidobacteriota > Terriglobia > Bryobacterales > Bryobacteraceae > Palsa-89. Next base: position 902,954 of record CAWAPW010000022.1, on the reverse strand, counting down.
AGCAGCCGTAGGGCCCTGTGCTACAGTGGTGAATGAACTGGACTGGCAGCGTTTCCGCAGGGGCAGGGGCGCACCCAGCCTTGAGCTGCGTAACTGGAGACCAGGTGACCAGTACCGAAGAGTGGGGCAAACCAAACCGGAAAAGATCAAGTTTTTCTTCCAGGAAGCCCGTATACCCTTGTGGGAACGCGGGAACTGGCCGATTATCACCTATAATGAAACCATTGTTTGGGCCAGACGATTCGGCGCCGCAGCCGAGTTCGCGACGGGGCCTGAAACTCGCTCCGTCCTCCGGGTCGTGCTTACCGAGCCGCGACCGTGAGGAAGCGGTTGTGGTTCTTCAGCTTGCTCGAATCCAGATGGCTGGCTGTAGCGTCCAAGTAGCAGGGTATTTTGTCCCCACGTGTAGGGAGAAGGCATGAATAATTCAAATTTTAAGACCGCCATATTCTGGGTGGTCATCATTGTGGTTGTGGTGCTGTTTTGGACCGTGGTCCATAACACCAAGTCCCGCCCGGACGCCCAACTCTCGTACACGCAGCTGATGAACGATGTGAACGCGGGCAAGATCAAGACGGTGACCATCAGCGGCAACGATCTGCACGGCGTGTACAAGGACGACAACCAAGAGCTGCACGCGGTGATTCCCAACGTCGACCAGAGTCTGAAAGACGCCATGCTCGCCAAGGGCGTCGACCTCAAGTACAACAAGGAAGCGGGCGGCGGATGGGTTTCCATTTTGATCAACGCCATTCCGTTCGTTCTGTTGCTCGCGTTCTGGATCTTCATGATGCGCCAGATGCAGAGCGGCGGGAACAAGGCGCTCAGCTTCGGCAAGAGCCGCGCGCGGCTGCATTCCTCGCAGCAGAAGAAGGTGACGTTCAAAGACGTGGCCGGCGTGGAAGAAGCCAAGGAAGAGCTGCAGGAGATCATCGAATTCCTGCGCGAGCCGCAGAAATTCCAGAAGCTGGGCGGACGCATTCCCAAGGGCGTGCTGCTGATCGGCCCTCCCGGAACCGGCAAGACTTTGCTTGGCGCGCGCCATCGCGGGCGAAGCGAACGTTCCGTTCTTCTCGATCTCCGGTTCGGACTTTCGTGGAGATGTTCGTGGGCGTGGGCGCCAGCCGCGTGCGCGATCTGTTCGAGCAGGGCAAGAAGAACGCGCCGTGCATCATCTTCATCGATGAAATCGACGCCGTGGGCCGCCATCGCGGCGCGGGCCTGGGCGGCGGACACGATGAGCGCGAGCAGACGCTCAATCAATTGCTGGTGGAGATGGACGGCTTCGAATCGAACGAAGGCGTGATCCTGGTGGCGGCCACCAACCGTCCCGACGTGCTGGATCCCGCGCTGCTGCGGCCCGGCCGTTTCGACCGGCGCGTGGTGGTGGGCCGTCCCGACGTGAAGGGCCGCGAAATGATTCTGCGCGTCCATACCAAGAAGATGCCGCTGGGCGATGATGTGGATCTTTCCGTGGTCGCGCGCGGTACGCCGGGGTTCGCCGGCGCCGATCTGGCCAACCTGGTGAACGAAGCCGCGCTGGTTGCGGCGCGCCAGAATCGCAAAGTGGTTACGCAGTTCGATTTCGAGCTGGCCAAGGACAAGGTCATGATGGGCGTGGAACGCAAGTCGCTCATCATCAGCGACGAAGAAAAGCGCAACACCGCGTATCACGAAGCCGGCCACGCGCTGGTGGCGGCCCTGCTTCCGGAGGCCGATCCGCTGCACAAGGTGACCATCATCCCGCGCGGCATGGCGCTGGGCCTGACCATGCAGTTGCCGATCGACGACAAGCACTCCTACAACAAGGAGTATCTGGAAGCGCAGCTCGCCATCCTGATGGCCGGCCGCATCGCCGAAGAGATCTTCATGCACCACATCACCACCGGCGCGGGCAACGATATCGAGCGCGCCACCGACATGGCTCGCAAGATGGTTTGCGAGTGGGGCATGAGCGAGCTGGGCCCCATGAGCTTCGGCAAGAAGGAAGAGCAGATCTTCCTGGGCCGCGAGATCGCGCAGCATCGCGACTACAGCGAAGCGACGGCGATCCTGATCGACGAGCAGGTTCGCAAGCTGGTGGATCAGGGTTACGACCGTGCCCGCAAGATTATCGAGGAACGCCAGGACGGTCTGGCGCGCATCGCCGAAGCGTTGCTCGAACGTGAAGTCCTGGATGGCGCCGAAGTGCGGCTGCTGATCGAGGGCGGCGCTCTGACCACGCCGGTACGCCCCAAGACCATGCCCCCCAGCGACGGCGAGAAGCAGCAGGTGATTCGGCCGGAGGGCGGCAAGCCCCCTGTCACCGGACTGCTGGGCGGCGAACGGCCGCAGCCCGCTTAATTGATTCCCCAGTTTCCCGTCTACCTCTTCGACGTAGACGGGACTCTGCTCGACTCCGCAGCCGACATTTGCGGCGCTATTCAGCGGCGTGCTCGGCGACACGTCAGAATAACGTGTCCGACGATTGTCCTGCGGCTCTACATCGGGCGTCATCTGTACGATCTGTTCCAGGATCTTTTCCCGGATCGAACGCGCGAACACATGGATGAGATGATCGCGGACTATCGCACGCGCTATCTCGCGCGCTGTCACTGCGTCCACGCAGGCCCTATCCAGGCATCGCGGAAGCGCTGGCCGCGCTGCCCGGCAGAAAATCCACCGCGACAACCAAGGGAACGCCCACCACACGCGCCGTGCTCGAAATGTTTGGGCTGCTTCCTTACTTCGATCACGTGCAGGGAACCGATGGATTTCCCGCCAAGCCCGAGCCCGACGTGATCCTGACAGTCGCTGGAGGTTTTCGGCGTGAAGCCCGAAGATTGCCTGTTCGTCGGCGATTCGCCCGCCGACATGGAAGCCGGACGCCGCGCGGGCGTCAAGACCTGCGCGGTGCTGTGGGGCTACGGGCATCGCGAAGACATGGCGCGCTGGGAGCCCGATTATTGGGTGGAACACCCCAGCGAGCTACGTGTTTAGGACCGCCAGCTCATCCAGACTGAGCCGCCCCGTATAAATCGCCATCCCCAGCGCGGCGTGGATTCCGAGCTTATGCAGCTCCCGGATTTCTTCGATGGTGGTGATGCCGCCCGCCGCCGTTAGTTCGTGCTTGCGTGGCCGCGCGCAGCCGCCGGAACCAATCCAGATCGGTGCCTTGCATCATGCCTTCTTTATCGACATAGGTGCAAAGGAAACCGGAGCAGTAACGGCTCCAATTGCCGAATCACCTCTTCGGCCGTGAACTCGGTCGCTTCCTGCCAGCCATGCGTCACCACCTTGCCGCCTTTGGAATCGAGCGCGATCACCAACCGGTCCGGCCCCACGGCATGCGGCGATCTCGGCCAGCTTCTCGCGATCGAATGCCGCCGTGCCGACGATCACGCGATACGCGCCTTGTTCGATCAGCGCCGTGGCTCGCTCGGCCGATCGAACGCCGCCGCCTACCCGCGCGATCGCGCGCGAAGCAAGCAATTCCACCAGCGCGTCGTTGGATCCCTTGCTCATCGCCGCGTCCAGATCGATCACCTGAATCTGGGGGAACGCCGCGAATTTCCCCAGCATTTCGAGCGGCGAGCCGCCCTCCAGCGCCTTCTCGCGGCCTTGCACCAACTGCACGACTTTGCCGCCCATCAGATCGATGCAAGGGATGATCACGGCTTTGCACTCATAAAGACGGCCTTACCGGCACGTTGTGCAGACTGAGATAATCTTTCAGGTCCTTCACCGTGTAAGTCCCGTAGTGAAAGATGGACGCCGCAAGCGCCGCATCGGCGCAGCCTTCCGTAAGCACCCGCTCGAAATCTTCCGGCTTCCCCGCCCCGCCCGAGGCAATGATGGGAATGTGCGTGGTCTGCGAGACCGCATGCGTCAGCTCGCAATCGAAGCCCGTCTGCACGCCATCGGTGTCCATCGAAGTGAGCAGAATCTCGCCGGCGCCCAGCATCTCGCCTTCCAGCGCCCATTCCACCGCGTCCATACCTTCGTCGTCGCGGCCGCCGCGCGTAAAAACATTCCAGGAGGCATTAGTATTTCGACGCGCATCGATGGCCAGCACCACCGCCTGCGCGCCGAACTCTTCGCTCAGCTCGGTGATCAATTTCGGACGCCGCACCGCCGCGGTATTCACGCTCACCTTATCGGCGCCCGACATCAGGATCTTGCGCGCATCGGCGATCGATCGGATGCCGCCGCCTACCGTGAGCGGAATGAAAACCTTGCGCGAGGTGCGCGCCACGACGTCCGCCATGATCTCGCGCGCGTCGCTGGACGCGGTGATGTCCAGGAACACCAGTTCGTCGGCGCCCTGGCCGTTATAGCGCTCGGCCAGTTCCACCGGATCGCCCGCGTCGCGCAGACCGACAAAATTAACGCCTTTCACCACGCGGCCGCCGGTGACATCCAGACAAGGAATAATTCGCTTCGCCAGCATGCTATAGTTCGACGAAATTGCGTACGATCTTCAACCCGATCGGCCCGGACTTCTCGGGATGGAATTGAACGCCGAAGATGTTTCTGGTTTCCAGCACGGCGGTGTAGGGAACGTTGTACTGGCAAGTGGCGGCCGTGGCATCGGTCACCGGCGCGTAGTAGCTGTGCGCGAAATATAGATATGGATGCGGCGCCAGGTTCCTCAAAAGCCTTGCTCCATTCCGAGGCTCAATCTCGTTCCAACCCATATGCGGCACGCGCGCCGTTGCGGGAAACCGCTGGATCTCGCCGTGAAACAAGCCGAATCCGCGCTCCTCTGGCGCTTCTTCGCTCGGTTCAAACAAGGCCTGCAGGCCCAGGCAAATTCCCAGAAACGGAACGCCCGCGCGGATGCGCTCCAGCAGCGCTTCGCGCACTTGCATTCGATCCAGCGCGCGCATCATTTGTCCAAAGTGGCCGACTCCCGGAAGAATGATCTTGGTCGCGCGCCCGAGCGCAGCCGCGTCGTGAACCAATTCGTATTCCGCGCCGATTTCGCCGAGCGTATTCTGCACCGACCGCAAATTTCCCGCGCCGTAATCGAGGATGGAAATCATAAGAGCCCTTTCGTTGACGGAAGCTGCTCTTTCAGCCGCGCATCCTTCGAACACGCATAACGCAGCGCCCGCGCGAAACATTTGAAAATCGCTTCGATCTTGTGATGGTTCGACCGGCCGTACCGAACCTCCGCGTGCAGATTCGCGCCCGCGTGATTGACGAACCCGCCGAAGAAATCCTCGACCAGTTCCGTCTGCAGATCGCCCACCAGCCGCACCTTCACCTTGTCCTTGTAGACCAGCGCCGGCCGGCCGCCAAGATCCAGCGCCACCACCGCCAGCGTCTCATCCATGGTCATCACGAAATATCCCGCTCGATTGATGCCTTTCCGGTCGCCCAGCGCCTTCGAAAACAGCTGCCCCAGAACGATGCCGACATCTTCCACCGTGTGATGCTGATCCACATCCAGGTCGCCTGTTGCTTGCAGCTTCAAATCGAACCCGCCGTGCTTGGTGAACAGCTCCAGCATGTGATCGAAAAAACGGATGCCGGTGGAAATGTCGTAACGGCCCCGGCCTTCGATCTTCAACGATCCCTTGATCTGCGTCTCCTTGGTGCTCCTTTGGACGCTAGCCGATCTCATTAATATCCTCGATCACCTGAATCGCGCCTTCCAGCCGCAACAGATCCACCAGCTCCTCCCGCCGCGGGCTATGGCGCGCGGCGATTCCGATGAACGGCACGTAAGCTGCCTTGGCGCAACGGGCATCGTCCACCGTGTCGCCGATATACAGCAGCTTCTTCCCCGGATGCATCGCGGCAATTTTCAACAGCCCATCCGGAGCGGGTTTTTCGCTCTCCACGTCGTTAGCCGACACCAGGAGAAAACGTTCGCGCACGCCCTCGCGCTTCAGCGTGATCTCGGCCTCCTCGGTCGTACGCCCCGTAAAAATGGCGAATTCGAATCGTTCGCTTAAACGATCCAGGAACCCGTCGCGCGGCAGCCAGCGCTCGCGATGAATCATACCCTGATCGAGAAACAGATAATTGAAATACTCGACAACCGTTGCGTAGGGGATCTCCACTCCCAGATCGCGGCAGATTTTTTGCGACAACAGCCAGTCGTTATTCCAGCCGCCCTGGTTCTTATAGTCCTGGATCGAATCGCGTGAAATCGTTTGACCCGTGAAATGTTCCACGGTTTTCACAATCGTTTCCCGATACGATTCGGTGACGTCCACCAGCACGCCGTCCATGTCGAACACCAGCATCTGGGACAAAGCGCTCACCAGATTTGCTCCAATTCGCCCAGAAAACGCCGGATCTGATCGCGCGTCCCCACCGTCACGCGAACGCATCCGGGAATCTCATAACTACGGTCGCGCACCAGCACGCCCCGCCGGCGCAGTTCGTCGCGCACCGGAATCGCGCGCTTGCCCGCCTCAAACAACACAAAGTTCGCTTTGCTCTCGTAGTACGGAATGCCGAGCTTCTCCAGGCCGACATAAAGCAGCTCGCGCGCGGCTAAAACCTCGGTGACGTATTTTTCGATGTACGTCTTATCCTGGATCGCCGCGTGCGCGGCCAGCGTCGCAAGCGTATTCACGCTATATGGCGATTGCGCCTTGTGCAGGAAATCGACATTGCCCGATTGCGAGAACAGGCATCCCAACCGCATCGCCGCCATGCCGTAAACTTTCGAGAATGTCCGGCTGACAAACAAGTTCGGATAATCGTTGAGCAATGGCAGCGCGGTGACGCCGGAAAATTCATAATAGGCTTCGTCGATTAAAACCGCAGCATTCGTGGCTTTTTCGAGAATCCGCTCGATGCCCGCGCGCGATGTTCCGGTACCTGTGGGATTGTTCGGATTCGCAATCAGGATGGCGCGTGTCGACGGCCGGATGGCATCCAGCAGTTCTTCGAGCGGAAACGAAAGCTTCTGTGCGCGATACGGAATCTCTCGAATGCCGGCGCCGGCCACTTCCGAATAAAACCGATACATTGCATAGGACGGCCGAAGCAGCAGCACTTCGCCGCCGTCGTCGATGTAAGTGTTAATCAGAACCTGGATCGCTTCGTCTGTTCCGTTCGTCAGAATGAAATCGTCCGGCTCTACACCGAAGAATTTTGCCAACTCCTGCTTGATCTCGCTGTATTCGGGATAAATCGCAAGACCCGCTTCGCTCAAATGCTCGCGAAGATATTCGATCACCTTGGGCGAAGCGCCTACGGTATTTTCGTTAAAATCCAGCCGCACTTTTCCGGCGCGCCCGCCAGTGGGCGGCGAATAGGGCGCCATATTGAGCACCGCTTCGCGCGGTTGCAAAACACCGGGCGGCAGGTCGATCCGTTTAGTTGCCAAGACGTACCTCAACAGATCTCGCGTGCGCTTCCAAGCCTTCCGCTCGTGCCAGCGTGGTGATGGCCGGCGCAAGCTGCCGTAAACCACTTGGATTTAATTCCTGCACCGAGATTACCTTCACGAAGTCCGCCGATGACAACCCACCGCGAATTCGAGCGGCGCCCGAAGTAGGGAGCACGTGATTAGGACCGGTGGCATAATCACCCGCGGCCTCGGGACTGCTTGGGCCCACAAAGACACTTCCCGCATTCTGGATCATCGGCAAGAGGCTCGCGTCGTAAATCGCCAGATGCTCCGGCGCAAGCTGGTTCGATGCCTCCACCGCGGCTTCGACGGACGGGCACAGAATTACCGCGCTGTTATTGCGAATCGCCTCGCAAGCTACAGGCGCGGTGGGCAGCGTCTCCAACTGTCGCGCAACCTCCAGCACCACGCGCTCGGCGAGCGATCGCGAAGTAGTCAGCAGAATGGAAGAAGCCTCCACATCGTGCTCCGCCTGCGCCAGCATGTCTGCGGCGATGTAGCGCGGATCGGCGTCCTCGGCGATGATCACGATCTCGGTGGGCCCCGCGACAAAATCGATGCCCACTTCGCCCGCCAGCAATTTCTTGGCGGCCGCCACATAAATGTTTCCCGGACCCACAATGCGATCCACTTTCGGAACCGTCGCCGTGCCAAACGCCAGCGCCGCGATGGCCTGCGCGCCTCCGATCCGAAAAATCCTTTCGACCCCCAGAAACTTCGCCCCGGCTAGAATCTCGGCGCTCGGATGCGGCGATGTTAAGCATATTGTCCGCACGCCCGCCACCTGCGCGGGAATCACGGTCATCAATAATGTGGACGGCAGCGGGTAACGGCCGGCTGGAATGTACGCGCCCATCGATTCGAGCGGACGCACCACGTAGCCTAAGCGCCGCCCATCGGGAAATTCCACCCACCTCTCGCGTGGAAGCTGCAGCGCCGCATACTCGCGAATGTTTTTCGCGGCGGTCTCGAGCGCGGCGTGGAATTCGGGAGAAACGCGGGATTCCGACGTGGGCACCGTTAAACTGGCGCCATCGAAACCGTCGAATTTGCGCGCATATTCCAGCACTGCCTCATCGCCGCGCTTGCGAACGGCATCCAGAATCGGCGCGACAACCTGCTCGGCTTCGGCCAGACGCACCGTCTTTCGTGTGATGAAGCTCTGCGCTTCTTTGAGGGGGAGGATGCGAAGCATAGCTTTTATCGGAACAGGCTTACATCACGATCTTATTTAACGGATATTCCACAATTCCCTGGCCGCCCGCTTCCTTCAAACGCGGAATTATGTTGCGCACGGTGATCTCTTCGAGGATGGTATGCACCGCAACCCACTCGGGGTCGCTGAGGTTGGAAATCGTTGGATTCTTCAGCGCCGGCAGGATGCTCAGTATCGCGGGCAGGCACTCCTTGCGAACATTCAGCATCAGCCCCACGCGGCCCAGCGCATTGATAGCGCCGTCCAGCAACAGATGAATATCTTCCATTTTTCGGCGCTTCGCCGCGTCTTTCCACGCGTCCACATTAGCGATGAGTTGCGTGTTCGATTCAAGCACCGTCTCCACAATTCGTAGCTTGTTGGCGCGCAGCGACGATCCGGTTTCCGTCACTTCCACGATCGCGTCGGCCAGCACGGGCGGCTTCACTTCCGTCGCGCCCCAACTGAATTCCACCTTCGCCTTCACGCCGTTCTTCGCCAGATAGCGGCGCGTGGTGGCGACAAGCTCAGTCGCGATGATCTTCCCTTCCAGATCCTTCACGCTCTGGAACGGCGATGCTTCCGGCACCGCGAGCACCCAGCGCACTCTTCCGAAGCTCTGCTTGGCGTAAATCAAATCCGCCACCGCATGGACATTCGCTTCGCTCTCTTCAATCCAATCGCGTCCGGTAAGGCCCGCATCCAGGACGCCGTCTTCGACATAGCGCGCCATTTCTTGCGCGCGGATCATCATGCATTCAATTTCGGGATCGTCGATGGCTGGAAAATAAGAGCGCGAGCTTGTAGTAATATTAAATCCCGCGCGGCGGAAAAGATCGATAGTCGCGTTCTCCAGGCTGCCCTTCGGAATGCCCAGCTTGAGTTTCACGATTTGCTCCCATAAACCGCATCCGGATCGAAGGCGCGCGGCTCCGATTCCTTCCATTCGCCCGCTTCCAGCTTGCGAAAGAAGCAGCTCTGATAACCTTCGTGGCAAACGCCCGGCCCCAGCGCTTCCACTTGGATGAGGAGCGCGTCCAGGTCGCAGTCGGTGGAAATATTTTTGACCACCAGTTTGTGCCCGGACGATTCGCCCTTGAGCCAGAGTTTGTTGCGCGACCGGCTAAAAAACGTGGCGTAGCCTGATTCCACCGTCTTCTGGAACGCTTCTTGGTTCATGAAACCGACCATGAGAACGCGGCCCGTGACGTGATCCTGAATCACGGCCGTAATCAGCCCGTTGAGTTTGCTGAAATCGAGTTTGCTGGAATCGAGATTCATGTGTCCATACCAATAAAAAAGCCCGCCAGGTTGTCGGCGGGCGCTTGTTCACTTCAAAAATCCGCTAGATTGCCGCCGATCGCCAAACGTGTCGATGATGGTGGTGATGGGGGAAGTGCATGAAGAAGTAGTATAGCAAAGTCCCCGCGCGAATCCCAAATCCGAAGCTCGCCGAACGTGATATTCTCCTTACCGGGAGGGTGTCCCGATGCGGATTCGCACGTTCTTGGTTCTGACCCTCGGTAGTCTGGCTGCTCTGTTCGCCGCAGAGGATCGTTCCTACACCACCTGGACCGATTATCTCGGTGGGCCCGACTCGGCTCAATACTCCGCCCTCAAACAAATCGATAAGTCGAATGTAAGTCAGCTCCAGGTGGCCTGGACTTATCCCACCGGCGATAAAAACAATTACTCATTCAACCCCATCGTCGTCGACGGAGTTATGTATGTGCAGGCCAAAAGCAATTCCATCGTCGCTCTGGACGCCGCCACCGGCCGCGAAATTTGGACACATGCCAACAATTCCCGGGCCGTTACCGCCCGCGGCGTCAATTACTGGCAAAGCAAGGACGGTTCCGATCGCCGTCTGTTCTACTGCGTCGACAATCATCTGGTCGCGCTGGATGCTCGCACCGGCCAGTTGATTCCGTCCTTCGGCGACAACGGCCGCGTGGATATCCGCGTCGGCTTCGATGGCCGCGATCCGAAAACATTGGTGCGCGTTCAAAACAATACCCCCGGCCGCGTTTTTGAGAACCTGCTGATTCTCGGGTCGGCCGGCGGCGCGGATTACGAATCGAATCCCGGTGCCATTCGCGCCTTTGACGTGCTGACGGGCAAACTCGCATGGGTTTTCCATACCATTCCGCATCCTGGCGAATTCGGCTACGACACCTGGCCGCCGGATGCCTGGAAAACAGTTGGCGGCGTTCAGAACTGGAGCGAGATGACGCTGGATGAAAAACGCGCCATTGTTTATATTCCGCTCGCCTCTCCGAGTTACGACTTTTATGGCGGGAATCGAAAAGGACAGAACCTCTTCGGCAATTCTCTGGTCGCGCTGGACGCCCGCACCGGAAAACGGCTCTGGCATTTTCAATTCGTCCATCACGATCTTTGGGATTATGATCTGCCGGCGGCGCCCAAGCTGCTAACGGTGGAACATAACGGAAAAAAGGTGGATGCGGTCGCGCAGCCGACCAAGATGGGATTCCTATTCGTGTTCAACCGGGTCACGGGCGAACCGCTCTGGCCAATCGAGGAACGCCCCGTGCCGAAGTCCGATGTCCCGGGTGAACAGGCTTGGCCTACGCAACCATTTCCGACTTTGCCGCCTCCTTTCGCGCGGCAAAAGTTCAACGCCGACGACATCAATCCGTTTATTCCAGAGACCGAGCGCGCCACTCTGCGCGATAAAATCCTGAGTTCGCGCAACGAAGGAGTGTATACGCCTCCCAGCCTGCGCGGCAGCATCGAAATGCCCGGCCACAATGGAGGCGCCAACTGGGGTGGTGCAGCGGTGGATCCTTCAGCGGGGTTGCTCTATGTGCAATCGAAGGAGCTGCCGACCTACCTGAAACTCGACTCGCGCATGCCGCGCGGAGGCGCCACCGCCGTTGTGGGGGCAGCAAGCCCGGAGCAACAAGGCGCGGGGATATATTCGCAAAATTGTGCGGGTTGCCACGGAGCAGACCGGGCCGGTCAGGCCGGCGGAATCCCGGCGCTGAGCGACATGACGAAGCGCTTGACGTCCGATCAGATTAAGACCACGGTTACCGGCGGCCAGGGCCGCATGCCGGCATTTTCGCAACTCACGCCCCGGAATCTCGATGCGCTGGTGGCATATCTTGCTAATCCATCCGCGGCCACAGCGGCGCCGATTGCGCCGGAATCGCAGCCGGTAGCGGCGGCCAGTGCACCAGGCAATGGGCCACAACGCTTCTGGGCGCCGGTTGATTTTCTATTCACCAGTAATCGTCTGTCGGCCATTGGGCCTCCCTGGTCGCAACTGACGGCCTACGACCTGAACACTGGCGCCATCCAGTGGCAAGTCCCGCTGGGGCAAGTGAGCGAATTGGCCGCCGCTGGTCACACCGATACCGGCAGCCATTTTCCGCGTGGCGGCGTAGTAGCAACGGCCGGCGGTTTGCTTTTTTCCGGCACTGCATCCGATCGCAAATTTCGCGCCTATGACCGTGACACTGGCAAAGTGATTTGGGAAACCAGTATTCCGGAAGCCGCGGAGGGCGTGCCGGCGGTATATCAAGTCGGCGGGCGCGAGTACGTGGTCATGTGCGTCGCGGCGGGAAAGGGGATGATGAGCGGGCCAGCCGCGCAGAAGAACGGCGCGTACATCGCGTTTGCGCTCCCAAGCCGCTAAAACAATTTCTACTGCTCGCGTTTTACCCGCCGCTGGGCTGCTTTTCTACTGACGGGCCGCTTTTCTACTGCCGTGCTTCCAGGCGCTTCACGAAGTTCACCATAGCCGTCCGCTCGTCGGCGTCGAGCTTGCCGTCGCCGTTCTTGTCAAAAGCCTTGAAAAGCCGTTCAATCCTGGCGGTGGCATTCGCTGGAAGCCATTCGTCGGACAGATCCTGGAGCGTTTCCACCTGGCTCAAAACCTGTTCCACCAACTGGCGGCGCACGTCGCGCTGCAACTCGGGGATGTCGGCCCGCGTCGGAAGCACGACGTTCAAGAACACCAGGGCCATTTCGTCCTTGGTCTGTTCTCCCCAATGAATGCGCACCGGCGGGTGCGACGGGTTGTGCGGATTGTTCTCGGAGTTATCGTACGTGTATTCCAGATCGATGCGCGTTCCCTTCGGCAAATCCAGCGGCGTGCGATATCGGTATGCATTCTGCCAGTTGAAATCCCAGTCCTTGATCCAGATCAGCGGCCTGGTGGATCCATCCGGCAACGTCGCCGTCACTTTCATGTCCTTGCAGAGATAATGCGCGTGCGGAGTTAACCCCGCAAGTTGGATGTCGCGCGGCAAAATGACAGAGGCCTTCGCCACGTAATGCGAATCTCCCGGCGCGATATCCAGGTGATGATCGAACAGCAGAACCGACGTGCGGCCCTTCGCGGGCGGGCCGGAAAAGCTCAACCCCAGCGACGATTGATCTGTCTCCGGTTTTCCAGAAGGATGATAATGAATCTGAATTACGACGTCGGTGCCCTTGGGCAGCGGCAGCGAAAGCTCGGGATCGCGGGGCGGCGGCGTAAACCCGGGCGCCCATCCGCCCAAAGATCCAACCGGCGCAAATCCCGGGCCTCCGAAGCATGAATAGCTTCCATCCGTGCTCTTGGCGGCCATTTCCCTGGCTTTTCCGCTCGCATCCAGATATACCAGCGCGTGGTGCACCACCTGCCGATTGCCGGGGCGGAATTCGGTGCCCTGCACGTACGCGTCATGATCCAGCCCGGTGGGAAGCACGAAGCATCGATACTGATCCGGGCCGTCGGCCGGAAGCGAATATTTCATCGGAACCGTGAGCACCTGGTCGGGCTCCCCGCCCTGCCAGCCGTCGGCGAACTGCGGCGGCGTGGGCTTCAGTTTCGCATCGCCCTCGGGCGCGCCTGCTTTGGCCCACTCTTGTATCAGCGCGATCTGCGCATCGTTAAGCCGGCGCTCGCCCGCGAAATCCCCGTACCCAGGCTCGGCTTTCCAGGGCGGCATGAATCGCGCGCCCACCGCTCCCGCGATCAACGACGCTCGTTTCGCCGCGTCGTGATACGTGAGCAGAGGGAACGGCGCCACTTCGCCCGGGCGATGACAAGTAGCGCAGTTGGCGTAGAGAATCGGTGCAATATCTTTATTAAACGTAGGCGCGGGAGCGGTAGCCCCAACCATCGCCAAAGGACACAACAACATCAAGGCAAATTGTTTCAAGATGCTTTACCTCTATTTCACGGGCGTGATGGCGCATCCGAACGCCTTGGTTCGGGCGTTGGGCACAGGCTTGCCCGCCAGCACGGCATCCAGCGCTTCGCGCAGATCGAACTTGGTGGGCGCCTGCCGGCGTATGTTGAAGTCTTCCACCAGATTGTCGATGCGTCCCAGATAAAGCAGAGTCCCGTCGGGCGTGAGCACGGCAGCCGACGGAATAGTGGTGGCCCCGGTCATCTTCGTCAGAATCTCGTGCGGATCGAACAGCACCGGAAAGGAAAACTGGTAGTCCTTAGTGTGTTGCACCACGTCGGTATCGGCGATCGTCGTATCCGCCTGCACCGCGTAAAACGCCACGCCGCGCGATTCATAGTCCCGCCGTGTCCGGTTCATCTCTGGAACGTCATTGTTACTCAAAGGGCAATCCGTCGTCGTATAGAATACGACGATCGCCTTCTTTCCGTTCCATTCATCGGGTGTGTGAATAGCGCCGCGGGTATCGCGTAACGAGAACTCGGGCCGCTGCGCGCCCGCCGCACCGGCACAAACGATCAGCCCTGCCAGCAAAACTCGAAGCATTACCTCTTAAGTTTAATTGGTTTTCAGCTCCGCGTACAATTGACGGACAAAGCGCTCCGACGTGGTAGACGCATTGGGAACAATCGCATCGTAATCGGACGTGGGTTTGGCGACCAGCACTTCATCCATCGTCTTGCCTTGCGCGACTAAGGCCGCCACCTTGTCGCGAACCACCAGAATCATGTCGCGATGCGCGGTGAGCGCCGCGCGATCCACCGTCGCGCCGTGGCCGGGAATGATCTTCGTGTGCGGACCGGCCATGCCGATCGTGATGCCCAACCCCTCGATCATTCCTTCCAGCGATCCGCCATTGACGCGGTCGATGTTCGGGTATTGAATCGAGCGGAAATAATCGCCGGTCATGAGCACGTCATTGTTTGGAAAATACACCAGCGTGTCGCCATCGGTGTGCGCGCGGCGAATGGGAATCAGATGCACGTCTTCGCCATCCATGTGGATGGTCACCGGTCCTTCGTACGTCACCACCGGAAGCGCATCGGCGGGTGCGGCCACGCCCGGCGTGCCGTTGGCCCCAGGCGATGGATGAGCCAGCCGGAAGCGCAGCTCGTCGCGGGCGAAAATGGTTGCTCCCATTTTGGCGAAGTTCTCATTGCCGCCGGTGTGGTCGCCGTGGACGTGAGTGTCCACCAGGAAGCGAATCGGCTTGTCGGAAATCTCATGGATGGCCGCGGCGATCTTTTGCGATAGCGGCGCGAACTCCGAGTCCACCATGAAGATTCCTTCCGGCCCTACCAATACGCCGATGGTGCCGCCTTGGCCTTCGAGCGTATAAAAGTTGTTCGTGACTTTCGTGGTCTTGATCTCGACTTTGCTGAAATCGGGTTGCGGCGCTTGCGCGTAAACGGTGGTGGCGAGCACCGCGAATGAAAGTGCAAACAGGGTAGTTTTCATTGGTTAATAGTCTACACCTGCATGCCCCAGCGGCGCACCGTCCGATTCTCGATGGTGCGGAAGATCAGGTTCTCCACAATCAGGCCAAACAGAATTACAGTCAGCAATCCTGCGAACACGTTCGGGATCAGAAGCTGGTTCTTCTGCTCGAAAATGTACCAGCCCAGTCCGCCCGAACCGGAACTCACGCCAAATACCAGTTCGGCCGCGATCAGCGTTCGCCACGCAAACGCCCAGCCGACTTTCAGACCCGTCAGAATGCTGGGAAACGCCCCCGGGATCAAGATTCGCGCGACATATCCCACTTTCGACAAACCATAATTCTGTCCCACCATTCGCAGCGTCGGACTAACTGCTCTAAATCCCGAGTAAGTGTTCAAAGCCACGGCCCACAACACCGAGTGGATCAGAACAAAAATAATGCTGCCTTCGCCCAGTCCGAACCAGATCAGCGCCAGCGGCAGCAGCGCGATAGAAGGCAGCGGATTGAACATCGATGTGAGCGTTTCCAGCAGATCCGCTCCAATGCGCGAGACGCTGGCGAAAGCGGTGAGCAGCGCGGCGATCACGAGCCCGGCCACGTAGCCTTTGAGCAACAGTTGAATGGTGTAAGACGCAGCTCTCGGCAATTCTCCCGAAGCGATGGCGGAAAAGAACGCCTTCACTGTATCCAAAAATGTTGGGAAAAGCAGCGGATTATTCAGCCAGCGCGCGTACGCTTCCCAGATCGTGCGCGAGAACCGCCAACACGATGAGCTTGCGAGACCAGTCAGGCATCGAAAAGCAATTCCTCGAGTTTGGCTTGGTTGCAGTTGTCGCGCGTAAGCTCGGCCTTTACCTGCCCGGGATGCGCGCTCAACACCAATATGCGCGTGCCGATGCGAATGGCTTCAGAGATGGAGTGCGTGACGAACAGCACGGTGAACGTGGCGTCCTGACAGAGTTGCAAGAGCTCCTCTTGCATTTGAGAGCGGGTCAGAGCATCCAGCGCGGCGAAGGGCTCGTCCATCAGCAGTATCCGCGGCTCCATGGCCAGGGCGCGGGCGATGGCGGCGCGCTGCTTCATGCCGCCCGAAAGCGTATGCGGATAACTCGCGGCAAACTCTGTAAGCTTTACCTTCGCGATGTTGAGCCGCGCGCGTTCCAGCGCTTCACGCCTGGGAAGTCCGCGGCCGGCAGTGAGAGCGAAAACGATGTTTTCCTGAACGGTCTTCCATGGAAGCAGCTGGTCGAATTCCTGAAAGACGAAAACGCGGTCGGGCGCAGGGCCTTTTACCGCCGCGCCATCCAAAGTGATTTCGCCTTCCACGGGATGCAGGAACCCGCCAATCGCTTTTAACAGAGTCGATTTTCCGCACCCGGAAGGGCCGAGAATTACGAAGCGGTCCCGTTCCTGGACGCTGAAGCTGACCCGGCTGGTAGCAGTTACTAAGTGATCTTTACCAGGATATTGAAGAGTTACTCCCCGGACCGCCAGCATCAGCTTCCGGGCGCTCCCTGAATTTCAGGGAAGAACAGATCCTTCCAGGAAGCGGGCCGGTTCTTGATCGATCCCACGTCATGCATGAAGGTAGCGTACTTCATCACGTTTTCAGGCGTCGCAGTGAATTTCACGTGCGGATCGTTGAGCACTTCCACGATCTCGTTCACCGAAAAACCCTTCTCGCCGCCGGTGGACGCGAACAAAATCTCTGCGGCCGTCTTCTTGTCCGCGATGATCCTTCGATTCGCCTCCTCCAGAGCTTTAAGCACGGCGCCAAATACTTTCGGGTTCTGTTCACGAAACTTCGTGGTGGTGGAAACCATGGTGAACGTAGTGGACCCGCCCATCACATCGTCAGTGGTCAGGATGGTATGAATGCGCGGGTCTTTGCGCTCTCTCTGCGCAAACGGCGGCGAAGTGAAGTGCGCATCCACGGCGCCGGAACCGGAGAGCAGCGCGATAACGCCATCGGGATGCGTCATTGTCACCGTGTATCTGTCGAAGTGATACACATCGCCGGGCCCGTACTTGTGTCGCGCGTACATCTGCATCGCGAGCGATGGAATGGAGACCTTGATCGATGTCAGGGCGATGCGGTCGCGGTCCGTAATGTCGTCCAGCTTCTTCACACTCGCGGATCGCGTATTGAGATACATCGGCAGCGACGTCATAGCTGCAACGCCCTTTACTTTTGCCGACGTGATCGTGCGATCCCACAAAGTAAGAAACGCGGGCGGCCCGGCGGCGATGAAATCCGCGGAGCCCGAAAGCAAAGCGTCATTCATTACCGACGGCCCGCCGATATTAATCCAGCGCACGTGCAGGTTGGCGATGCCCGCTTCCTTGGCATACTGCTCGATCAGGCTGTACTTCTGCATCACCAGCAATGGCAAGAATCCCACGCCGCCCGCCCCGATAGGGAAGCGTACTTCGCTCACCTCGGCTCGCACGGTCACGGAGAGCGCGGCCGCGAGACAGGTGATCAGTGTTAGCTTCCGCATGCCTGTTGGACCAATTCGTTCACGTCCGCGAGTTGATCGATGCGCCAGCAGAGTTCGATCACCCGCTCCACCTGATCGGCGGGCAGCGCCAGCACTGCTTGATCGCGAAATTTGTCATCCAGTTGTTGGTTGGTCATCGGCCGGTGAATGTTGCCAAGCGATTTCTCGACGAAGCGGCTGATCTTCTCGCCCGTCGCTAACTCCACTTCGATATTCGCCTGATCTTCAGTAATGGACGGATCACCCACCGCGGTCGCACTCTCGCGCACGCGTTTAATCGCCGGATCGTTCACCGCTTCGTCGGTATACTCGCGAATTCCGGCCTTGCCGCGCACCAGCCCCATCGCCGCGCCGTGATACACGGAAAATTTGCCCTGCAATCCACGCGTGATGTTCTGCTGATTGCAAAGATCCATCACCAGAGGCGCTACACGCAGGCGCACCGCACGGATCGATTCCGTCGCCAGTTTCTCTTCGTCGTGAATCTGAATCGCGCCATCGATCGTCGGGTGATTCACAATTCCACATGGAAATGGTTTATATGTATTGGCTCGCAAATCAAAGTCGACGCCCAGCCCGGCCGTGATCCGCGACAAATCGTACTTCGCTGCTTGCACCGCTGCGAATCCTCGCGGACCTTCCAGACCGTGCACGCCCGATGTGAAACCAGCCTGCGCCAGCAACGCCGAAGCATAACCATTCTGCGCCGCGCGCCCCGGGTGCAGCGATTTCGCCATGGATCCGAACATCTCCCGCAACCCCGCCGCTTGCGTTGCCGCCAGCCCGATGGCCCAAATCATCTGCTGTTCCGAAAGCCCGATCAGCTTTCCGATAGCCACCGCCGCGCCGAACACGCCCGCGGTACCTGTGATGTGCCAGCCGACATCGTAATGCGCGGGATAAACCGAGTTCCCAATCCTCGACTCAGCCTCAAATCCCAAAATAAACGCGTGTATGAAATCCCGGCCACTTACTTTATTCGCGCTCGCGTACGCAAACAGAGCCGATGCCACAGGCGAACTCGGATGAATGTAATTCTTGGGCGTCGTGTCGTCGTAATCATACACGTGCGAGCTGATGCCGTTCATCAACGCAGCGTGCAGTGGATCCACGCGCTCCCGGCGCCCTAGAATCCTCGCCGTCGGAGCGCCAAAGAATGGAGCGAACGCGCACATCGCAATGTTGACCGCCGGGTCCGGACTCCCGCCCAGCGCGCATCCGGTGTAATTGACGATGGCGCGCAACGCCTCGCGGCGCACGTCCTCAGGTATATCGTCGAGGCGGCTTTTCACCACCCAGCTAGCAAGAGCTTTGGTTTCCGACATGGATTATGGCAACGCGAACACGTACAGCGATTCCGTGTTACTCGGATTCGGATCCGTGATGGCTCCGCCTCCTGATGCACTTACCGCGACATACTGCTTCCCATCTTTACCTTGGTAAGTGATCGGCACCGAAAGCGCGCTGTAGTCGAGTTTAGTCACCCACAGCTCGTTGCCGTTCCTCGAATCGAACGCACGGAATCGCCGATCGTTCGATGCGCCGATAAATATCAAGCCGCCGGCGGTCGCGATGGAGCCGCCCAGATTGACGCGGCCCGTGTTTTGCTTATCGCCAGGCAATTCATCGGTGATGCCCAGACGCACTTGCCAAGCGATATCGCCCGTGTTCGCATTCACCGCCGTCAGCAATCCCCACGGCGGTTTCTGGCATGGCCAACTGGATTCGCCCATCAATTTCCCGTCTGCATTCACTTTCCGATCCCAAAACTTCGAATTGACGGGGCTGCCGTAAACGCTGCGTTGATCGTAAGGAACCGTTGAACCCGGAGGCATTTTCTCGATCCATCCAATCGCGCCGTATTCGGATGAGTTCAAAAAAACATAGCCGAGCTTTGGATCGCTGGACAATCCCCCCCAATCCGTGCCGCCGATGGGCCCAGGGAACATCACGCTCGACACCGGGGGCGCGCCGGCCTCGCGATACACCCACGGCGTGAACGGTCCCGCGTTGTACAGCTTACCGCCGCTCTTTTCCACTAAGTCGCGGCAAGCCTTCGCATGCTCCTCGTTGGTGTCTTCGGCAGTTACTAAGTCGGCCATGTCGAAACTATGGCGTCCAATCGCCGGCGGCTTCAGAGGAATAGGCTGTGTCGGCGACGTGGCCTCGCCCGGAACTGTGCTTTGCGCCACCGGCGTTTCCTTGATGCCGAACACCGGCTTGCCCGTCTCGCGATTCAGCACATACAAATATCCCACCTTGCCGGTCTGCACCAGCGCTGGAACCTTCTTGCCGTTGACCGTCAGATCCACCAACACCGGCGCGGGCGGCAGATCGAAATCCCAGATGTCGTGATGCACGGCCTGGAAAAACCATTTCACCTTGCCTGTGTTCGCGTCCAGCGCGACCACCGAATTGCCGTACAGATCGTTCCCCTTGCGATCGAAGCCGTAATAATCGCTGGCGGGGCTCCCGAAAGTGGTGTAGAGCACGCCGCGCTCCGCATCCATCGTCATATAGAAGCCCCAGTTGTTGACGCCGGTGCGATCCTTCCATCCGTCCTCAGGCCAGGTATCGTGACCCGCCTCGCCTGGCCGTGGTACCGAATGAAAATCCCAGACCGCGGCGCCCGTCCGCGCATCGTACGCGCGCGTGTCGCCCGGTTGACCCGTAGCCGGCTGCTCGGGAACATTCGCGCCGACAAAAACAAGATTCTTGAAAATGGTTGGAGGCGAATTGTACGGCACCACCAGATCCACTTCTCCCTCTTTGCCGAATCCCGGATCAACTTTACCGGTCTTCGCGTTCAGCGCGAGCATTTTTTTCCCTGCGGTAAAGATAACGCGCGGAGGATTGGTGCGATCGCCCGGCCAATACGAAACGCCGCGAGCCGAAGGCCTTCCGTCCGCCATCTCGTAGCTCCAAATTTCCTTGCCGGTCTCCGGCTCCAGCGCCACCACACGCTTGCCGCTGGGCAGATACATCACGCCATTCACGACGATCGGCGTCACTTGCGAAAACGCGAAGCCCACCGCGGCCTCGGTCATCTCTTTCTCGGACCGGAAGCGGTATTTCCACGCGAGTTTAAGACCGGCCACGTTCGACGGATTGATCTGCGTAAGCGGCGAAAAGCGCGTCGCCGCGGGATCGTGCGCGTACATCGGCCAATCGCCTGTGGCTGTCTTAGCAGACTGGGCGAAAAGCGCCGGTAACACACACCCGGCCGCTAGAATCAGCTTGCCGGTCACTTTGCCGCAACCGGACCCGGACGCGGATGGCTGGTCACCGTCGACGGATCGGCATCTGGTGGAACCAGCACGCCCACAAACGGCACCAGCATCTCATCCCAACTCTGATCGCCCCAGCGCACCGTCTTGGTCGGATCGGGATTCAGCGGATTATTCGCCGAATTATCCCAATGCGCGATCACATCCACCTTGGTTCCTTTCGGCACCTGCAGCGGCTGCTGCTCATAGTAAATGGTCTGCCACAGATAGCTGTAATGCGGCACGTTCAGCATGGTCTGCGTTTCGCCTGTCGGATATTCGAAGCGAATCTCCATATCCTTGCCGCGCGTGTGCATGTGCGGCTGCAGGTAGATCACCGTGACCGGTTCGTTGAAGGTCGCGCTCGCGTGGCCTTCGTAATTCGGATCGCCCGGCGGAATCGCGAAGTCGGCATTTGCCACGCCAATCGTCAGCAAGCGATATTTCGGCGGCTCCTTCGCAACCACAAATCCCACCTTGGTCTGATCCACGCCCTCTTCGTTTCCATTGGCCGTGTAGTGCATCTCAAACACGATGTCGGACCCGGCCGGGATCAGCTTCGCGGCTCCTGTCTCCGGCGCGAAATAGCGCTGCGGCTGGATGCCCGGCACATAGCCGACGAACCACTCGTTGTCCATCTTCACTTGCCGGCTCGCGATTTCCTCCGGCGGATGCGTGCCCAGCGGACCGCGCGCCGGCGGAACGTACGCTTCACCGATAGGCGCGTCCTTGAGCCACGCCGAACCGGGCGGCCGGATGTACACGCTGGCGTGATGCACAACGCTGCGGTTGCCCGCGCGAACTTCCGCGTCCGTCACCCACGTGTCCTTGGTAAGGCCGCTCGGCACGATGAAGTAGGTGTACTGAATGGTGCCGGTCTTCGGGACCGTGTACGGCTTCGGCAGTTGGAACGTCAGATCGGGTTTGATGTTCCAGCCTTCGGTCCAGACGATGGGCGCGGGCATGTCTTTCGCGCTGCCCTCGGGCGCGCCCGCGTCCACCCATGCCACCACGGTCTTGATGTCGGCGTCGCTCAACTTGCGCTCATTCGAGAAATGCCCGTAGCGCGGATCGGCGAACCACGGCGGCATCTGCTTGGTCAGCACGGCCTGCCTGATCGCCTTCGCCCACGGCCGCGTGCCCTCGTAATTCAGAAACGCCATGGGTCCGATTTCACCGGGCCGATGACACGTCTGGCAATTCTTCTGAAGAATAGGGAGAACGTCTTTATTAAAGGTGACGTTGGACGCGCCGGTGGTGGTGCCGGCTAAGACAGTGCCGGCGGCTCCGGCAAGCAGCACTCCCGCGCTGAGAAAACGCAGCATAATTTCTCCTGGGCCTACGCTCTTGACCGCGGCGTTTTGGGCCTTGGACTATTGTATGCCGAGTTGCATGCAACCGCGTGGTACCTAAATGAAATTTGGCTTTATCGAAGGTTCCTGAGTAAACCAATTACGTGCTCTTTCCTGAGCCACCACCCGTCCAAAGGAATAGCCAAGCAAAGGTCGCTTGCGGTACGGAAGCAGCACGTCAACTGCCCCCCGTCGATGTGCTCCAAGGCAACCACAATCGCATCGTTCCTCTCGGGATCTTCCGGAAGTGCAATCCGATTATTGCTGCACAAAGCTACTGAACTCACCTGTCCTTGATGGGCCAATGCACGCAGAGCCGGCCGTCTCCCCGTCGGATCGCCTAACCAAACGGCAAAATTCTTACTGTTTGGCCAGCATTGTCTTGCGAACTTGAAGCAGTGCTCGGCCAGCCGATCCAGTTCCATACTGCACCACACTGGTGCAACAATGGAAGCATGCCCGCGCCCTCAAAGAACACCCGCAACTCGAAAGCGAAGCCCGTACGACAAAGTGTGACCATCCCCGCACCGCTGGTAGCCGAAGTGCGCCGCGTTGCCAGGGAGAGAAAACTCACCATGAGCCGCGCGTTGGTATCCCTGGCGGAGCGTGGCATCCAGGCCGATCTCGAGGCCAAAAAGAATCTGAAGGCCGCTTATGAGCGGTTCATGAATGAACAGAAACCTGGCCCGAAGGAAGAAGCGGGCAAGGATCTGATCCGCGCGATCTTCGGGACGGACGCGATTGCCACGGACACGATTTCAAAGGATACGCTTCGCTGAACTGCCGCGCGGACTCTGGCGGCACCTCCTCGATCGCGTTCAGGAACGCGAGATCTCGCTCGCGGATCTCGAAAAACTGCAACAGTGGGTCAAGTCCGAACCGGTTGCGCCCGAAGGCGACTGGTATAAAGATTTCGGTTCGTTTAAACTTTGTGGCGCAGGCGAGTACCCGCGGACGGTGCTGAGCAAGGGCATGTCTGCTTTCGGCCAGGAGATCGAATAGGCTCCTGCCGGACCATTTGCGTTTCCACGGCCAAGCCAGGCAACCGTTGTCAAACCATGTGAGCAATTTTGACCAGACTCCGCTAACGCGAATCCGCGATACTCTTCATCAGCTCTCCGTCGGAGCTTCTCACGTGGACGTGTCTGCGGGTCGGCCCACCCATTTTTGGCCGCCCAAGGTCGCCTGGGAGTGCGCGGTCGCCATGATCGTGCCTCCCGGAGCGCCGATCAGCGTGACGAATGTATCGGTGAGGAAGCTATTCCACCAGGAGGGTTCCATGATTCAAGGCAGTTACAAAGGCATTGAGATCGAAATGGAGCTTCATGAACTGGAGCACGGGGGCTGGAGGTGCGATTATACGCTCATCAAGCACCCCGAACGAACCGAAACGATTCATCACGGGGATCAAGGATTTCCCACCATGGATCTTGCCAGAGAGTATGCATTGCATGACGCTCGCGTCGCCATCGATCGGACCAGTTAGACCCTCGGCCCCGATTTTCTTGACCGTATTTTTCGGGCATCCACGCTCGTAATAACCGATCCCAACGGGCCAGGCCCCCAACCCCCAATCCCCAGCCCCGGCGGAGCCACCGGTGACGCCTTTCGGCTACCCTCTAATGAAGGAGTCCCTTATGACATCCCGCACACTCTTGCGCGTATCGGTCATCTGCGCTTTCTCGGCCCTGTCAGCCTACTCCGAAGAACCCGTCGACCTGTCGGTCATTCATCGCATCAAAGCCGAAGCGCTCGAAAACTCCCAGGTGATGGACCACGTCTTCTATCTCAGCGACGTGAATGGCCCGCGCCTCACCAACTCGCCCGGTTTCAAATCCGCGGGCGACTGGGTGGTGAAGCGGCTGCAGGAGTACGGACTCACCAGCGTCCACCAAGAGCCCTGGGGCCCCTTCGGCCGCGGCTGGACCTACACCCACTTTGCCGGCCACATGATTGAGCCGGCCTACGCGCCGCTAATCGGATTCCCGCTCGCCTGGAGTCCGGGCACGCCAGGCCCGGTCGAAGCAGAAGCCGTGTACGCGCCGCTCGAAACGGATGCGGATTTCGAAAAGTTCAAGGGCAAGCTGCGCGGAAAGATCGTGCTGTCGATGAAGTCGCGCGAACTCGCCATGCCTACCGATCCACCCGGGCGCCGCCTCACGGACGCGGACCTCAGCGCCAACGTGGATCCCACGCGCCTGGCGAATCTCTTCCGTCCGCCCGGTCCGAATCCATCGCCCGAGCAGCAGCGGCGCACGGCGTTTCGCAACAAATCGAATCAATTCCTCAAGGATGAAGGTGCGCTGGTGGTGCTGCAATCGGGCAACAATGGCGACGCGGGCACAGTCTTCGGCATGGCCGGCGGATCGCGCGATCCCAAGGATCCGGTTCCACCGCCCATGGTGGTAGTGACGCCCGAACACTACAATCGCGTGGTTCGCCTGCTCGATCACAATATCCCGGTGAAGCTGCAGTTCGATATTCAGGCGCGCTTCATCGATTCGCCGACCGATTCGTTTAACGTCATCGGCGAGATTGAAGGCAGCCGCAAAAAAGACGAAATTGTGATGCTGGGCGCGCACCTGGATTCGTGGCACGGCGGCACCGGCGCCACGGACAATGCCACGGGCTCGGCGGTGGCCATTGAAGCTGTGCGCATTTTGAAGACGCTGAATCTGAAAATGGACCGTACCGTGCGCGTCGCGCTCTGGGGCGGCGAAGAACAAGGGCTGTTGGGATCGGAGGCTTACGTGAAGCAACACTTCGCGGATCGCGAGACGATGCAGCCGAAGCCCGAGTATTTCAAGCTGTCCGCCTATTACAACGACGACACCGGAACCGGGCGATTCCGCGGCATTGTGGCGCCTGGCAACGACGAGGTAAAGCCGATCTTTGAGGAATGGCTGAAGCCCTTTAACGATCTCGGAGCCACGGCGGTGATGAACGTCACTGCGGCCGCCGCGCGCCGGCCCAGTTCCACGGATCACACGTCGTTCGATTACATCGGCCTGCCTGGCTTCAATTTTCTCCAGGATCCCATGGATTACGCCACCCGTACGCATCACTCCAATATGGACGTCTACGATCGCGTGCAGCCCGGTGACATGATGCAATGCGCGGCCATCATGGCGGCGTTTGTTTACAACACCGCCATGCGGCCGGAAATGATGCCGCGCGTCCCTATGCCGAAAGCGCTGCCGGCGGTGAAGCAGACCACTAAGTAGCGCCGAACTGAGCCGCAACCGTCAGGGAGCGATTCTCAAAACCGTTCGAAATACCAGGTGGAATCTTTCCACCCATCCAGATCGTACTCGGCCATGCACGCTTCAGCCATGCCGATAAACTGCTCCACCAGCTTGTTGCGCTGCGAAAACTTCACCACGTCCATTCGCACCTGCTCGTGATTTCCGGAATAATTGATCTCGTACAGTTCGTGCCGCGCCCCGAACTCGGTTCCGATGGCATCCCAAATCAATTTGAACAATTTCACGCGCTCTTCGGCCGTGCCCGACGAACCGCGATAGTATTTATCGATTAGCGGGCGCAGTTCCTCGTTTTGAAGATCCCGATAACTGGACGGAGCCACCAACAGGCTGCCCGCCAGCTGCTTCTCGAAAATCCGCCGCACGGTGGGCCAGCACTCAGACGCAAACAGTCTGCTGGTTGCGGCGTATTCAGCTTTGGGAACGACGGTGCCGCCGGGCGCGGGCTCCGGATCAAGGCACATCGCCGTTGTGATGGCCTGCATCAGGTGCCGCCAGGCCAGGATCTCGCCGAACGCCGCCTGGACGCCGCGGAATGCGTCGGTTCCATTGGTCGCAATCGCTTTGGCAAACAGACCAGCCATCATTTCCAGCTTGACCGTCAGCCTAGACGCAGCCTGCAGCGTAAACCGATTCACGAATCTCGATTCGGGATAAAATGCGTTTACTTTTTCCGGATCCCGATAAACCAGCAGATTTTCCCAGGGCACAAAAACATTGTCGAAAATCATCACCGCATCGTTTTCGTCGAAGCGGCTCGCGAGCGGTTGGTCAAACGGGCTCTGCGCGTTCATCTCATAGGACGGCCTGCAAATGAGCTTGGCGCCAGGCGAATCCATGGGCGCAATGAACACGATGGCGAAATCCTTGGCCTTGTCCTTGTCCAGCGTCACCGCGCTGTTTTGCGCCACGAAAGTGGCGTGCGTCAGTGCCGACCCGGTGGCCAGCATCTTCGCCCCGGACACCACGATGCCGTCATCGCGCTCTTTCACCACATGTACGAACACGTCTTCCACTTCATGCACCGGCCGGCTGCGATCCACCGGCGGATTGATCAGCACATGATTCAGGAACAGACATCGTGAAGAATATTTTCGATACCACGCCTTGGCGCTGCCATCGAATGGAGCGTAGAACTCCGGGTTCGCCGCCATGCTCGCCATGAACGCGGCTTTATAGTCCGGCGTCCGGCCCATAAAACCGTAGCTCAGCCTGGCCCAAATGGCGATGGCTTCACGCGCCTCCACAAGTTCCTGCGCGCTATAACTCGGCTTGAAGAATTTGTGCGTGCGCTGCCCGAACGCGTCCAAAGCGGTGAGTGCGTCCCGTTGTTTCGGATCGTGCAGCGAGTCATAGAGACGAGCCACAGACCGGCAGGCGTTGCGAAATGCCGGGTGGTTGGTGACATCGGAAACGCGCTCTCCATGGATGTAAACCGCGCGTTCATCGCGGAGGCTCTCGACGTAGACCGTTCCGTCCAGCAGCTCCGTCACAGGCGCACAGGCGTAGCAATAGTTACCGCAGCTGCGGTAGTGTCGTCATCCCCGTCATCCTGCTCTTCGTGCAGGTGATAATAATATGTAATCGCGCCCATGGCGATGCAAAAAAATAAAATGCCCGCAAACCAGCCCGCGGTGCGCCGCGTCCAAACTTTTTGCTGTTCCACAATGCCCGCCGTAAAACGTACGCAACACCACGCCAGGCCCACGATGCATCCCAGTTTGGTGTACCAAGGCATAAGATCCAGATGACCTTCGCCCCCAATTTCGCTCCACATGCTGATGATGGCGATCAAGGCGATGAAGAACTCCACGGCGTAGGCCAGAAGCAGCCACGATCGGTTCAAGGATGATTGGTTCAAGGATGCCGGGTTCAAGGAGGACGCATTTAACGGGGGCGCGGCCACCGGCGCTGGAGCGGAAGACGCCTGAGCCGGGAGTTCGAATACCTCGTCCACTTCGCTTTCGTTCATTTCTCTTCCCAACGTATCATGTTCTCTTTCCCGTCACGATCTTTCTGAGCGCCTTTCTTCTTTTCCAATTGCAGCCCATGATCGGACGCTACATCCTGCCCTGGTTTGGAGGCGGCCCCGCGGTCTGGACCAGTTGCCTGCTTTTCTTCCAGGCCTGTCTCCTGGCTGGGTACGCGTACGCGCATTGGCTGGGATCGCTCGCCAACGTGCGGCTCCAGGCCGGAATCCACATTGGATTGCTGCTGGCGTCGCTCGTGTTTTTGCCGCTTCATCCCAATGCGGCTATTTGGAAACCTGCTTCCGCCGCCGATCCTTCCGGCCGGATTTTGCTTTTGCTCACTGTCACCGTGGGCGGCCCGTACCTGCTATTGTCGGCCACCGCGCCGCTGCTGCAGCGCTGGTTCACGCTGGATAATCCCGAAAACTCGCCCTGGCGATTATATGCGCTCTCGAATTTCGGATCGTTTCTGGCGTTATTGAGTTATCCGTTTATCTTCGAGCCGTTACTGCGGCTGCGCACGCAAGGCGCGATGTGGTCCACGCTGTACTTGGTGTTCGCGATCCTCTGCGGATTCACCGCGTGGCGCTTGCGCTCCCTCACCCCGGCCGCGATTCCTGTGAGCGCCGCTCTGGAGCCCATCGCGCGTCCCACCGGCGCGACCGTGCTGTTCTGGCTCGGCCTTTCCGCCTGCGCTTCGATGCTTCTCATCGCCACCACCAATCAAATCTCGCAAGACATCGCGGTCAGTCCCTTCTTGTGGGTGGCGACTCTCGCGATTTACTTGCTGACTTTCGTGCTTGCCTTCGAAAGCGACCGCTTGTACCGCCGAACGTTCTTCGCTATCGCCGCCGGCCTTTTCGCTCCCATCGCCTGCGCGCTTCCCACTATTTCCATTGGCCTCTCGCTCGGCTGGCAGCTGCTGGTCTATCTGATCGCGCTGTTCGTCACCTGCATGCTGTGCCAGGGCGAACTGGCACGCTCCCGTCCCTCACCCCGCTATCTCACAACGTTTTATTTGACCATCGCAGCGGGCGGCGCCATGGGCGGTTTTTTCGTCGCCTTAATCGCGCCCCGGATATTCACCGAATTCAACGAATATCAGATAGGTTTAGGAGGCGCTTGCCTGCTGGGCTTCGTGGGATGGCTGCGTACCGGCGCGCTGGCGCAATGGACCAGCCGTAATTTCGCTGTGCGCCTGCCTCTGATGGCGCTGTTGATCGGCGGAGTGACGGCGCTGGCCGCCACGGTGAGCACCGGCAAGCAAGGGGCGCTGGCTAGCGCTCGCAATTTCTACGGCATCCTGCGCGTTATGGCGCGGGAAGATGGCAACGGACCGTTTCGCGAATTGCAACACGGCCGGACGCGCCACGGATTCGAATATTTGCAAGCCGCTCGAAAAGACCAGCCCACTTCTTACTATGGACCGAGTAGCGGTATCGCGATTGCCCTGAACGCGCTCGATAAACCCAACCGGCGAATCGCGGTGGTCGGCTTAGGCGCCGGAACTTTGGCCGCGTGGGGACGCCCGGGCGATACCTTTCGCTTCTACGAAATCAATCCCGATGTGGAACAGATCGCGCGCGCCTGGTTTTCGTTCTTGAATGACTCGAAGGCGCAAACCGAAGTTGTACTGGGCGACGCGCGTGTGCAACTGGAACGCGAATTGTCTTCGGGCCGCTCCCAGGATTTCGACTTGATCGCGGTCGACGCATTTTCGGGCGACTCCATCCCGACGCATCTTCTGACCGCCGAGTGCGCCGACATCTACCGGCGGCATCTGAGACCCGGCGGTGTGCTTGCGCTCCACATTTCCAACCGTGCGCTCGATCTCGATCCGGTGGCGCGCGGGATGGCGCGCTATCTGGGATGGACCGCGGTCGAGATCAACTCGCGTGACGATCCCGCAACCGGCGAAAGCAGCTCGCGCTGGGTTCTGCTGACACCGAACCAGAATTTTCTCGAAGGCGCCGGACTCGCGCGTCATGCGTCGGAATGGAGCGAGCGCGCGCCAGTCATCTGGACCGACGACTTCGCGAGCCTGTGGCCCGTCCTGAAATTCTGACTATTCCTTCAGCGCGGACTGAAGATCTGTGTGACTGAAGTCGCGACCTTTATAGAGCAACGGTTGATCGAGCACCCGGGCTAAGGCGTACCCGAGGCAATCCCCGAAGTTCAATCCTGCGCGGTGGCGCCCCTTGCCGAAGTCCCTATAAGCCTGTCTCGCAATCCGCGCCTGCTCAAGAGTAACCGGCTCGATGGTGATCCTGGATCGTTCAAAGAAACGGTCGAACTCGCGCTGGGCCACGGCGTCGCCCCGATTGTCGATCACGAGAGCCGCTTCCAGATAACCGGCTGCCGACATCCGCCGGTCATCGGCGTTCTCGATCGCCTTCGCAAATGTGGCTGCGTCTCTTTCGTCCAAGAGAATCGCCAAAACAGCCGAAGCGTCAATGATCATCGCGACGCTTAGCGGGGCAGCCCGTTCTTGTCATAAAGCATATCGGCATGATCGCTCGACTTGACTGGCATTTTCATGTGAGCCGCGCACCGTTTCCCGATCTCCAATAGCTCGGCGCTCAACGGCTTGTCACGGCGGCGATGTTTCTCTCGATCCAGTTTTTCGCGAAGCGCCTCCGTGACAGCATGGGTGAGAGAGACGCCACGCAGTTCCGCGAGCTCTCTTGCCAAGCGATGGGCTTCCGTGCTTTTGATGTTTAAGGACATATGGTACCTAGGAGGAGCAATCTTCTACCACGGTACCACACGGGGTTGATACTGCAGCAACGCGCCCAATGCCGGCAGCGGCACCGAGCTCTCCTTCAACGCCGCGTCGTGGAATTGCTGAAGCTGAAACGCCGCGCCTTTCGCCTTCTTATACGCCTCGCGCGTGTCCAACCAGCCGCGCCAGCCGATGAAATACATCGGTAGCTGGCAGGATGACAACTGCGCGCGCTGGAACTTGCCGCTGGCCTCTTCTTTCTCCTGGAACGTATCGTTCACCATCAGATCCATGGCCTGCTGCTCGGTCATGCCCATGGTCTGCAGGCGGATGTCGAGAATCGCGTTGGCAATCGATCGCAGCAGTTGCTTCATCATGCTGAGCCGCAGCTCCGGGCTGTTGTTCATGAAGCCTTCGTCCGACATCATCTGTTGCGTGTACAACGCCCAGCCTTCCACGTACGGGCCGTTTCCGTAAATGCTGCGCAGCACGCGGCGCGATTTCGGTTCCACGGCGTTCGCGAACTCGAACTGCACGTAATGGCCGGGCATGGCCTCATGAATGGTGATCTCCATCATGCCGTAGCGATTGTATTCGCGCAGCTTCGATTCGATGCGCGCCTTGGGCCATGTCGCTCGGAATCGGCGTCACCCAATAAAACGCGCCCAGTTGCGGCTCCAGCGCCGGCGCGGCGTTGAATCCCGCGACGGAATAAATACCGCGCATGAATTCAGGCGTCGGAATCACTTGCAGATTGGATGTGCCGGATAGCGTGACCAGATGTTTTTCGCGAACGAAATTCGTGGCTTCCGTCAAGATCCTTCTTGGCTTGATCCATATAGTTCGCGGGCGTCGTATGCTGCTGCGCGATTTTGTCGAGCGCGGCCTTCACCGATAGCGGCGCGGCCAGCTTGGCCATCTGCTCGCGAACGTCCTTCAACGCAGCTTCGGCTTCGGCCAGCACTTGCTCCGGCTTCTTTCCCGAAACCAGCGTGTAGGCGAACTTCGGATCGTAGTTCTCTTTTCCGAGCCGCCAATCGCTGGTCTTTTTCGATAGGTCATCTTTCAGGAATTTCGTGAAGCCGCGTAGAGAGTCCAACGCCGGTCCCGCCGCGCGATCGTAATCCGCTTTCAACGCGGCCGGCACTTTTGCGCGCAGGGTCTTGTCGATCACATCCAGATTGCCTTCATTCTCCTCGCGCGCCACGCGATTCCAGATCTCCGGCGCATCCATCAGGTTCGCCTGGCCCTGTTGCATCAGCGCTGGAATCTTCTGCAGCCGCTGGATGATGTGCGCGATAGCGCTGATCGATCGGCGCGTATTCCAGTACAAATGGATTGAAGAGCGCGTTGCCCACCAGCTCCACGTAGACCGTGGGATTGTGCCGATAGCTTTGAATCTTGTCCAACTCCAGCAGCGACAGGTTCACCGCGTTGTCGATGATCTGGTAATCGGCGCGGTCTTCGGCCGAGAGCGAGTCCGGTTGGATGGCAGCCAGGCGATTGTGGAAATCCGAATAGAACTTGTGCTGCTGGTCGATGCCCGCCGCGCTGTAGTCGTCGATCTGCTCCTCGAGATTTACGCCCTTATGTTCGTGATAGCCGGCCGATGTCGCCGAGACCGGCGAAAGCGCCAGCGATCCATAGACGAACTCATCGGTCAGGCTCGCCAGATCCGGCTTGGCCACGTGTGTCGCCTCCTGCTGCTTGCACCCACTCATACACAACAAGGACCCAGCCACGATAACGACAGCTATCCTAAGCGATTGCCGCATGTACTTTCTCCAGATCTTGCGCTTCTCCAAACTTAGAACCTTCCCAATCTCCACCGATATTGCGGAGCAACCCCGTCAGCACACCGCCCGCGCCCACTTCGACGAAACGGCTGACGCCCAGCGAAGAGAGCTTATGGATCACGTCGGTCCAACGCACCGGGTTCGGCACCTGATGATACAACCCCTCGCGCGCTTCGGCTCCGGTGCGAACCACCTGTGCTTGCCAACCGTTCACCAGCGGCACCGCCAGATCGCGAAACTCGGTGGCGTCCAGATCCGCCTTCAGGCGTTGCTGCGCGGGCTCCATCAGCGGGCAATGGAACGGAGCGCTCACCGCAAGCAGAATCGCTCGCCGCGCTCCGGCCGCTTTCGCCAGTTCCACCGCTCGCGTCACTGCGGCGGCATCGCCGGCAATCACCACCTGGTCCGGCGAGTTGTAATTCGCCGCGGTCACCACTTCGCCCTGCGACGCCTCGGCCAGAACGGAATCCAGCTTTCCGGCGGGAAGCCTCAGCAACGCAGCCATCGCGCCCATGCCGATCGGCACCGCGTCTTGCATGTATTGGCCGCGCTTGCGCACTAGACGCACCGCGTCGACGAAAGCCAGCGATCTCGCCGCCACCAGCGCGCTGTACTCGCCCAGGCTGTGACCGGCGACAAAGTCGGCTTGAACGTTGTGTTCATCCAGCACGCGCCACGCCGCAACGGACACCGTGAGCAGCGCCGGCTGCATGTTCTCGGTGAGCTGTAAGGTTTCGGCGGGCCCTTCGAAGCAAAGCCGGGAGAGCGAAAATCCCAGAGCCTGGTCGGCCTGGTCGAAAATCGCGCGTGCGCCGGCAAATTTTTCCGCAAGGCTCTTTCCCATCCCGACGTATTGGGAGCCTTGCCCGGGGAAAACGAACGCTGTCTGCATAGAGAACAAAGGTACAGAACGAACATTTTCAGTGTACATGCTCGCCGTCGGAATTTTTAGATCCTTTGGCCCATCACTTGCGTCTTATGCATTGAGGAAGGAGGAGGCATGAACATTCAGACTCGCACTCAAGCGCAGCAGCCCGTGCCCCATTTCGAGACCAAGGCATTCGTTTACTGTCCCATCTGCACGCACACCGTGGAAGGGATCGTGGTGGCCAGCGGAAAAACCGCGAAGGTGAAACCCGGTCAGAAATGCTCGCGGTGCTCGGCAGCGCTGGATCCGGCTTATATCATGCGCATGGACCGGGCCGCATAGCCTGGTTCCCAAAACGCGGTTCTCCAGACATGGTACTGTAGTCTTCAGTTAATGAAACGCAAACCAACGGCTGCCAGAGGGCCAGCGCCCACAGATCCGGTGCCTGAAGATCCGGTAATTGACCAGAAGCTTCTCGATGAAGCGAAGCGGTCCATCATGGCCGATCAGATCAAGCGGGTAGAGAAGTGTACGGTCTGCGGCGCTACTTGCGCGCCCAATTCGGTGGAAGGTTTGTGCTGGGTTTGCCGCCGCCTGAAGATCAGCGCCTGGCGCGATTCCGATCAGCAAACCGCTCAGGAGTAGCTCTAGCCTTCTCATAGACGAAGGCTGCCGCCGCTACGTCTTCCACGCCAATTCCAAGCGATTTGAAAATTGTAATTCGATTCGCGTCGAAGTGTCGCTGAACGTCTTTGAGTTCGACGACATTTGCCCAGCTATCGGCTAAAATCACGTCGCCCGCTTCCAGTTTGGCTTGCTCCAGGGAATCGACGGCGACCAGCGCCGCGCTGCGAACCAGCTCGCCGGGCAACTCTCTCTTGCGTGACGCGTTCGATCCCATGGCGTTGATCATCGTTCCGGGAGCGATCCAGCTATCTTCCAGCACCGGATCTTGTGCGTTGGTCGCCGTGCTGACGATCTGCGCGCCGCGCACGGCCTCTTCAGCCGTCGAGACCGCTTGCGCACCGCATTCGTCCGCGAACTTCCGCCGCTTCTCCTCGTTCCTGCTCCACACGCGCACGCTCTTGATGCGCCGGACCGCGCGAATCGCTTCCAGCTGACTTCGAGCCTGAAATCCCGAGCCGATCACGCCCAGCGTTTCGGCTTCTGGATTCGCCAAAAGATCGGTCGCGTAGCCGCTCGCGGCGCCCGTACGAATCTGTCCCAGATAATTCGCCTCCATCCAAGCCAGCGGTTCAGCCGTCTGCGCGTCGTACAGCACGAAGTAAAAATGCGCGCCGTACTTGGGATGCGTCGAGTAAAATTTGGTGCCGAAGTAATTCAGGTAGGAACCGGCCATGCTGTGCAGCGTCGCGCCGGTGTCCAGAATCAGACGGCGCCGAGGTTGATTGATCGCCCGGCCCTGGGCCAGCGCTTCGAAGGCGCTGCGCATTACGCCGATGCATTCCTGCATGGACAGAAACGCGCGAACATCCTCTTCGTGGAGGTAAAGCATCTCTCCAGGATCGCGCAAAACGGGGCGCACGGTAGGTGTTATGCTCACGCTCAGTCGCACTACGCAGGAGGTCCCCGTGCTTCATGCTGCGAGTTCGTTGCTGTTGCTGGCGTCATGCTTTGTCGCCATAGCGAGTGCGGATTCGTTGCCGCCAAGTTTAGTGTGGACGGCAGATCCCATCGCCTACGCCCTCGACACCGGAACCGGCGCGCTCGCGGAAGCCACCGATACAGGAATGACGGTTGACGGTGGTTGTGTCGCGTTCGGCCCTAGCTGTGGTGCGGACTTTATCTGGTACCGAACATTCACAGTCACTTCACCGGGCACGTTCGTGTTGTCGGCATCTGCAAGTGACGAGCTTGGCGCTTTTAATTGCTGGGCGGGCGGAGGGTGCGCCTCATCGGCTACGGTTTCGGCTTCGTTTACCGTCAGCGACCTGTTAACATTCAGTACGATCCTTTCTGGCTCCGGCTCGGCCACGAATCCAGCAACATGTCCTCCTATCGGATGCCAAGTGTCTCTCGACTTGACCGATTCGGAAACCAGCCTCATTACCCTCGGTGTCGGAAACTACGAATTATTTGAAACGTACAATGGATATGCCGATGCATCTGGAAATTTAACTATAGATTTCCAGGGTCAATTCAGCCTTGTCCCGACACCCGAACCAAAGGCAGACATCGCCGTTATAGGTCTGGCCTTCGCCATCATGCTCTTGTTGAAGCGCACAAGGATCCGCATGCTCACGCATGGCGGCTAGCCTTCCGTCCAGCTGTGGGGCGGGCGCCCTCGCCGAACCCCTGGTTCGGCCCTCCAAAGCGCCCAAAACGGAAGCCGACGAAGGCGTCGGCCGCAGTCCGGGGGGACTGCCCCACGTCCGGGAACAGAATCCTAGAATAAATCTACTTCGTCACCGGGTCCGGGCTCTCCGGATCCAGCCCCAGCTCAACAATAGCGGCTTTCGCGCGCTCCTTATCGAACTTGCCATCACGCGCCAACCGCGCCAGCGTCGCCGCCGCGATCGCCTCCGCGCCGTTCTCGAAATGCTTGCGCAGATGTTCGCGATTCTCGCTGCGCCCGAACCCGTCGGTACCCAGCGTAACTAATCGCCCCGGCAGCCACGGCGCAATCTGATCGGCCACCACCTTCATGTAATCGGTGGACGCGACAATCGGCCCTGTGACGCCTTCCAGCGTCTGCAAAAGATACGGCTTGCGCTCAAGTTCGGTGGGATGCAACCGGTTCCAGCGTTCCACATCCAACGCATCGCGACGCAGTTCGTTGTAGCTGGTGATGCTCCAGACGTCCGTCGCAACCTGGTACTGCTCAGCCAGGATTTTCTGCGCGCGCAACGCCTCGTTCAAAATCGGCCCGCTCCCGAAAAGCTGGGCTTGAGCACCACCGTTTTCGGCCGTCTTAAAGCGATACATGCCGCGCAGGATTCCATCCGTCACGCCTTCGGGCATGGCCGGCTGAGCATAGTTCTCGTTGTAGATGGTCAGGTAGTAGAAGCGATGTTCCATCTCCTGATACATGCGTCGAATGCCGTCCTGGATGATCACCGCTACTTCGTACGCGTACGCCGGATCGTAGCTGCGGCAAGTGGGCACGGTGCTCGCCAGCACCAGACTATGTCCATCCTGATGTTGCAAGCCTTCGCCGGAGAGCGTGGTTCGCCCTGCCGTCCCGCCCATCAGGAAGCCCTTGCCGCGCGAGTCGGCAAAAGCCCAAATCAGATCGCCGATGCGCTGGAACCCGAACATCGAATAGTAAGTGAAGAACGGAATCATCGGCACGCCGTAGTTGGCGTAAGCGGTGCCGGCTGCGGTAAACGACGCCATCGATCCGGCTTCGTTGATCCCTTCTTCCAGGACCTGGCCGTTCTTGGCTTCCTTGTAGTACAGGAAATTCTCGCTGTCCACCGGCTTGTAGAGCTGGCCCCGGCTGGCGTAAATTCCGTACTGGCGGAACAGGCTCTCCATGCCGAACGTCCGCGCTTCGTCGGGGATGATCGGCACAATGTACTGGCTCAGGTCCTTGTCCTTGAGCAGCAGCGTGAGCACGCGCACGAACGCCATGGTGGTGGAAACTTCGCGGCCCTGCGATCCGGACAGCGATTCGGCGAAGAGCTCCAGCGGCGGCGACTGGATCGTGATCTTGGGCGCCGAGCGCGCCGGTAAACTCCCTCCCAGCGCTTCCCTTCTCTCGCGGATATAACGAACTTCGGCGCTGTCTTCCGGCGGCCGATAAAACGAAGCCGTGTGCACGGTCTCTTCGGAAATAGGAATGTCGAAGCGCCGGCGGAAATACAGCATCTCGTCTTCGTTCAGCTTTTTCTGCTGATGCGTGACGTTGCGCCCTTCGCCCGCTTCGCCCAGCCCATATCCTTTGATGGTCTTGGCCAGGATCACGGTGGGCGATCCGGTATTATCGATCGCGCGCTTGTAGGCGTTATATACCTTCAGCGGATCGTGACCGCCGCGCTTCAACGCGCCGATCTCTTCGTCCGACATGTGCTCCACCAGCTTCAGCAGTTCGGGATACTTGCCGAAAAATTCCTTGCGAGTGTAAGCGCCGCCCTTGGCTTTGAAATTTTGATATTCGCCGTCCACCGCACTCGTTCATGCGCTTGATCAGCAGCCCGGTGGTGTCGCGCGCCAGTAAATCGTCCCAGCTGCTGCCCCACACCACTTTGATCACATTCCATCCGGCGCCGCGGAAGTGTGTTTCCAGTTCCGTGATGATCTGCCCGTTGCCGCGAACCGGCCCATCCAGCCGCTGCAGGTTGCAGTTCACCACGAAAATCAGGTTGTCCAATTGCTCGCGAGCGGCCAGCGCAATCGCGCCCAGCGATTCCGGCTCGTCGGTTTCACCGTCGCCCAGGAACGCCCAAATCTTGCGCGCAGTCACGGGGATGATCCCGCGATTCTCCAGGTATCGCATGAAGCGCGCCTGATAGATCGCATTGATGGGCCCGATGCCCATCGAGACCGTGGGAAACTGCCAGAAATCCGGCATCAGCCACGGGTGCGGGTAGGAGGACAGCCCGGGATGCTCTCGCAACTCGTGCCGGAAATTCTCCAGATGCTTCTCGCTCAAACGGCCTTCCAGAAACGCCCGCGCGTATTCGCCCGGCGACGCGTGTCCCTGGAAGTAAACGAAATCGCCCGGCTGATCGCCGTGGCGTCCGTGGAAGAAATGGTTGTGGCCCACCTCCGCCAGCGTGGCAAGCGACGCATAGGTCGAGATGTGGCCGCCGATGCCGCTGTCGTGTTTGTTGGCGCGCACCACCATGGCCATGGCGTTCCAGCGAATGAGGCTTTTGATGCGGCGTTCAATGGCCCGGTCGCCCGGGTAAGGCACCTCCTCGTCCACCGGAATGGTGTTGATATAAGGAGTCTTCAGGCCGGTCGGGGTGTGAACTCCGTAGAGAGCGGCGCGGTCCGTCAGGCGCGCGATCAGGTACGCGGCACGTTCTGCCCCGCCCTCCTCGACGACGCCATCCAGGGCCTCCAGCCACTCGCTGGTCTCTTGTGCGTTGGGATCCTCGCTGGTTACGAGTTTAGTTGCAAGCATGGGTTTGAATTCGGGGTCACTTTCAACATAGCATCAGTGGGACTACCCGGGCGTTCGCTGACTTGGCGCGCTAGAAGAACGGGGTTGAGTGGAAGGCTGCTCCGGGGCAACACAACAGCAACTGTCCTATATTAGCTCGGCTCGGACCCGGGTATAGGCTACCTTGCGCACCTCCCACGCAACGGAAGTTCGCGCAAACCATCTTTCTTATGATCTTGACAGCATATGCCGTTTATAGCATAATAGAATCGTGCCGTGGGATGTCGAATTCACCGATGAGTTTGAAACGTGGTGGGAAGGACTGGCGGAGGAAGAGCAGGAAAAAATTCGTGCCGCGGTGAAGCTTCTACAAGATTTCGGACCGAATCTCAGTTTTCCACTGAGCTCGGCCGTCAAATCAAAGTATTCACACATGCGCGAGCTTCGGGTACAGATTCACGGAAATCCCTTTCGAATCCTCTACGCGTTCGATCCACGCAGGGTTGCGATTTTGCTCCTGGGTAGTGACAAGACCGGAGATGATCGATGGTACGAGGTGAACGTCCCCAAGGCCGAGAAGATTTACGGTGATTTGCTTGCCGATTTAGCGCGGGAGGACATAGAGGCCGGTGGTAAGAAAGGAACAGCCGATGGCTAAAAACTTCAGGGAATTGGAAAAGAGAATGTCTCCGGAGTCTCGCGTCCGGAGCGATAAAGAGTACCGGCGTATGCTCCAGGAGATGCCCTTGCAGCAGCTCCGCGCCGCCCGCGAACTCACCCAGCAGCAAATGGCGACGTTGCTCGACGTGAACCAGTCGGAAGTTTCCAGGATCGAGAAGCGCACCGACATGTACCTGAGCACGCTTGCGAGCTACATCAAGGCGATGGGAGGAGTGTTGGAGTTGCGGGCCGTATTTCCGCAGGGCGACGCAGTTAAGATTAGCCAGTTCGAGGACCTTAACCAGCCCGACGCATAGGCGGGGCCTGCTGACCCGCAACCAAGGGAGCGGATGTTTAGTGCCGCATCCCGCGTCTGTCCCGCAGCTCTCGCGACCGCGAGATCTGTGTCAACGCGATGATCGCCTTCTCAATCAAATGACGTTCGTGACGCAGCTTCCTCAAGCGTAGGTTCGCCACCGTCAAGTACCTGCCCGAGCCGCTCTGCGGCGGCGTTGGGGCAAGTTCCCACTTCGTGTTCATCAATTTTGCTCCCCGATGAAGTAGCTAGCCTGACATACCAGTGTAAGTGCAAGAGCAATCGGCGACTATCAGGAGGTCTTTGATTTTCTTGTCCGATGTAGGACTACAAGCATGTAGGTGGATTACCTACAGCCCGGCTTTCTGAGCCGCCATGCGTGAGCTTGCGGACCTGCTGGTACCACCTGAGCCGCTCCGCCTAAGCATGCGATCTCCTAATCCACAAGTTTGTTCTGGATGGCGTAATGGGTCAGCTCCGCGTTGGTCCGCATGCCCATCTTTTCCATAAGACGCGCCCGGTAGGTGCTGATGGTTTTATCGCTCAGTGACAACAGACCGGCAATTTCACTGAGGGTCTTGCCGGATGCGATGAGGCGCATAACCTGGAACTCGCGATCGGACAGGGTTTCATCCGGCGGCCGATCCACGCCGCGCTCCAGGTCGATAATCAGCCGTTCGGCCAGCGCCGGGCTTAAGTATTTCCCGCCCTCCATTACCTTATGAATGGCTTTGGAGAGTTCCGCCCGCGGGCTGTCCTTGGTGATGAATCCCGCGGCGCCGGCTTTGAATGCGCGGCGCGCGTATTGCTCTTCCGAATGCATGGTGAGCACCAGAACAGGAAGACGGGGACGAATCTGCTTCAGCTCCTTGAGCACTTCCAAGCCGCTTTTGCCCGCGAAAGACAGATCCAGAACAACGGCGTCCCAATCGTCATGCTGCGCCATGCGAAGGGCCTCGTCGGGAGTGCCGGCTTCCCCGCAGGAAGTGGCGCCGGGCT
Source organism: Bryobacterales bacterium (assembly GCA_963784025.1). GTDB lineage: Bacteria > Acidobacteriota > Terriglobia > Bryobacterales > Bryobacteraceae > Palsa-89. The sequence goes on along the minus strand of CAWAPW010000022.1, from coordinate 862,976 downwards.
GTTCGTCCAGCAATCTTTTGACCCCGTCCCGAACCACTTCGTGATCGTCGACGATGAGAACTTTTCGCATCACATTGATCCGGCCAGCTGTGCTTTCGCCACCGGCACGCGCACGTTCAGCGTAGTGCCTGTTCCCTCCCGGCCCACAATTTCCACGCGTCCCCCAATCAGATGGGCACGCTCTTGCATTCCCAGCAGCCCCAGGGAGTTTCTGCTCAGCTTCTCGGCTTCGGTGATGCCGCGGCCGTTGTCGGTGACGGTGAGAACCAACTCTCCGCACTCTTCGTTCAGGCCAACCGCCACGTGCGTGGCCTGCGCATGCCGCAGGATGTTCGTCAGGGCTTCCTGAACGATGCGAAACAAGGCGGTAGATTGTTGATCGGAAAGCGCGATACTCTGCATCGAACAATCGCAGCGGCACACGATTCCGGTTCTCCCCTGGAACTGCTGGGTCTGCCATTCGATGGCTTCCACCAAGCCCAGATCGTCCAGAATGCTGGGGCGCAGTTCGGAGGCGATGCGGCGCACCACGTTGATGGTGGTGTCGGTGAGAGCCACCATCGTCGACAGTTTATCCTGCATCGCTTTTGAACGGCAGGCATCGGCCGGCAGGGGAATCATTTTTTCAAGCGCTTCCAGTTCCCAGCGCAGTCCGGTGAGAATTCCGCCCAATTCATCGTGAACCTGGTGAGCGATTCGCGTGGCCTCCATCTCGCGCGCCGATTGCAGGCTGGCCGATAACGCGCGCAACTGCTCGCTGCTGGCCTTCAGACGGTCTTCGGCCTCCTTTTGATCGGTAATGTCGTCGGCCACGCCGCCAAAACGATAGATCTCCCCGCGCCGGTTTCGAATGGGGAAGCCGCGGTCGCGCACCCAGCGTATGGAGCCGTCGGCGCGAAGCATGCGATACTCTGCATCGAATCCCTCGGGGTTCTTCGTCAGGTCCCGCAGCAGCGGCAGGTCGTCAGGATGAACGAAAGCGAAGAAAGGCTTGTGGCCTGCGCCTGGATAGAGCGTTTCGGGGGGCTCACCAGTCAGATTTTGAAACCCGGGGCTGATGTACACCTGCTGGCTAAAATCCGCCGAGGTTATCCAAAATACTTCGTTTATGTTCTCGGCAAGTTGGCGGAACCGCTCCTCGCTATCGCGCAGCGCTTCTTCGGCCAGTTTGCGCTCGGTAATATCGTTCGCGATACCGGCCACGCGATAGATCTGCCCGGACTGGTCGCGGATGGGGAAGCCCCGGTCGTGAATCCAGTGGATAGATCCATCGGGACGCCTGATCCGGAACTCAACGTCGAACTCCTCCCGCGCTCCCCGCCGCATCAGCTCCGCCATTCGCTCGCGATCTTCGGGAACAATCGTGTTGAGGAACGATTGATAATCGTCATCGCGATAGCGGTCCTCCGCGGAACGCCCCGACATGCTTTCATACACCGGACTCAGGTACAGAACCCGTTTGAAGTCGGCGGTTTTGATCCAGAACAGGTCATGTATGTTTTCCGCCAGTTGACGGAAGCGCTCCTCGCTCTCCCGCAGCGCCTCTTCGGCGCGCTTGCGCTTGGTGATGTCCTGGCCGATGCCGATACCCGTTCCATCCGAAAGCCGGAGCATGGTCCAGGAAGTATCGATCACCCGCCCGTCTCGCACCGTGGTCTTAAAATCCGCCCATTCCGCGTCTGAATTCGTTACGAAATCCCGGACCTTCCGGCGATACTCGGGATCCGGGTAGTTCTCCTGAATGAGGTCGATGTGCTGGCTTTTGATTTCATCCAGCGTCCAGCCGAGCGTGTGCTCCCAAGCCCGGTTTACCATCTGGGCCACTCCGTTCTGATCCACGAAACCCACCATCAGGGGAATATGATCGAAGATCGTCTGTAGAATCTCTTTCTGCTTCCTCAGATCCTGATCGGCCTGTTTGCGGTCGGTGATATCCTGTCCGATGCCGATGCTGGTTCCGTCGGAGAGATGCAGTACGGCCCATGAAACGTCGATCGCCCGGCCGTCTCGCAGCTTGGTTTTGAAGTCCACCCACTCCGCCTCGGAATCGCGGACGAAAGCGCGGGCCTGTTCGCGATGGACCGGGTCCGGGTAGTGCTTCTCCAGGATGTCGATGTCTTGGCTGTGTAACTCTTCGAGCGAATATCCGAGTGTCCGTTCCCATTCCCGATTCACCAACTGGAACCGGCCATTCCGATCCACGAACCCCACCATGACGGGAATGTGATCGAAGATGGTCTGCAATATCTCTTTCTGCTTGCGCAGCTCCTCCTCGGCCCGTTTGCGTTCGCTGATGTCCTGCCCGATCCCGATGCTGGTACCGTCGGAAAGATGGAGTACGGACCACGAGGTTTCGATCACGCGGCCGTCTCGGACCTTCATCTTGAAGTCCGCCCACTCCGCGTCGGAATCGCGGACGAAATCGCGGACCCGCCCGGCATTTTCAGGGTCCGGGGAGTGCTCGGCGATGACGGTCTCAACGCGTTCGCCTCGGATTTCGTCGAACGACCATCCCAGCGTCCGCTCCCATTCCCGATTCACCAGCTTGATGCGCTTTTCCTGATCCACGAAACCGACTATGAGCGGGATGTGATCGAAGATCGTTTGCAGCAGTTCCTTCTGTTGCAGAAGTTCCCGCTCCGCCTGTTTGCGTTCGCTGATATCCTGCCCGATGCAAATGGTGGCTCCGTCCGACAGGCGAACCACGGCCCAACTGGTGTCGATCACGCGCCCATCCTTGAGCCTGGTTTTGAAGTCCGCCCACTCCCCGTTTGAAGTCGCTACAAAATCGAGAATGCTCTGGCGGTCGGCCGGATCCGGATAGCCCTCCTCATAGACGTCCACGCCTTGATTCTCGATTTCGTCCAGCGTCCGGCCCAGCACGCGTTCCCATTCGCGATTCAACATTTGGATGCGGCCGTCTTTGTCGACGAACTTCAGAATCAACGGAACGTGGTGGATCATCGTTTCGAGAATCTCTTTCTGCCGCCGCAGGTCCTCATTGGCCGCTTCCAGCTCTCTCGTTCGCTCCTCCACGCGCTGTTCCAGCCGCTCGTTCGCGGCCTTGGTCGCCTCTTCGGCCCGGACGCGCTCCAATACCTCATCCTCCAGCCGCCGGTTCACGGTCCCCAGGAGTTCGCGCTGCAGATGCGCCTGCAGAGCAATGTACACGAACACGCCGAACAGGACCGGTCCAGCCAGCGCTCCCAGCAACGTCAGCGCGGACGGCACGTCGGCCTGGTTCTTGGGCGAAAAAGCCTGCAACAATCCGATGCGGATGGTGACCACAAACATTACCGCGCCAATAGGCGCCCATAAGGGCGGCCGCCGGACGGCTTGAATCATGCCCAAAGCCACAGCCACGGCGCCATGGCCCAGCAGCAGGAAGCCGGCGCAGGTGAGAACGGCCATGCGGGCCCAGTCGCCCCAGCCGAAAGCTCCGCCTCCGCCCCACATCACACCAATGCCGCAGGCCGCGGCGATCGACGCAACCAGGATGCCTGCACCGCCCAGCACCGCGGATCTTTTCGGAAGCGGCACCACCTGCGACAACACGAAGCCCGCGGCCAGGACGATAAAACAGAGCGCGGAAACCGGCGACGTCCGATACCCGAGAAGCCCGACTGCCGCTAGCGCTGCGATCACGGCGGAGCCGGTGAATGTAAAGCGCGGTCTGCCCTTCACGATCCCGATGAGCACCAGACCGCTCAGCACAAAATTAATCGCCGTGTCGCGCTCGACCGGTGGCAGATCCGCCGCAACTTGAGTCAGAAACGTCGAGTGGACTGCCCAACCCACCAGCACGATGAAGCCGAGCAGAATGCTTAGCGCGCCCGAGATTGCTCCGGTCCTTCCAGGCAAAGACATAAATGAACCGTCACTATCGGTGCCCCCGAAACCAGGGCATCGTGATAGCGATTCTCCCATGCTGGATTCGGCCGAGCGGGTTGGCAGCACACCGGACCGAATCGCAAGTCCCGTGGTAAATGACTGACCACATGGAGGAAAAGCATATCACATTGGTGGGTAACCTTCCCGGTAACCTTGCCGCGCTCTATCGCGTCTTATGGTTTCGCCCGATAGGAGTGAGTACTTACTTATGGAAGCAGTCCCTTCGCCCGCCGTCCCACCCAAGCCCGCCGAGGTTCCCGCCCGGCCCGCGCGAATGCCCGGCGAGGATCGCCGCCGTCAGTTGCTGCGGGTAGCTGTCGAGAGCTTTGCCCGCAACGGCTTTAGCGGCACCAAAACCAAGGATATTGCCGCCGCCGCGGGCGTCAGTGAAGCCATCCTTTTTCGCCATTTCGCCAGCAAGGAAGATCTTTATCACGCGATTTTGGACGAAAAGGAAGCCACCATGGGTGGCGAGCGATGGTTCGTGGAAATGAACGAGCTGGCCGAGCGCCGGGACGACCGTGGGCTGTTCCAGCACGTGGCCTGGCAGATGATTCGCTCCTTTCGTGAAGACGCCCCCTTTCACCGGCTGTTGCTCTATGCATCGCTCGAAGGGCACCTGCTGGCCGACCTGTTTCATGAGCGCTTCGGGCTGCCCATGGGCGACTTTCTTTCCCGCTACATCGCCCTGCGGCAGAAGGAAGGCGCATTTCGGGAATGCGATCCGGGCGTTGCCGTCATGTTCTCCGTCGGATCGATGATCCACTACGCAATGGCACGCCATGTTCTGGGCGCCAAGAAGTTCCCCATGGACGAAGAGGTAATCGTGGATCAGTTCGTGGATCTCACTCTGGGCGCGCTGGAACAGCGGCCCAGCGGCGCCAATGGAACTGCCGGCCGTATGGCCAAAGGAAATCGGAAGTAGATTATGGGAAGCAGCAAAACCTCACAATCCGTGTTGGTGAGCCTGTCGGGAATCGCGCTGCTCGCCGCCGCTGGATGCGGCAGCGCGGGCAAGAGTATCTCTCTTACCGAAGCCTCTACCGGACCCGCCAAGATGCTCAAGGTGGCCACTGTGCGCGCCGTCACGCGGCAGGTTTCGTCGTCGGTGCAGGTGACCGGCAGTTTTCTTGCGCAGGAATCGTCGGATGTCGCGCCGCCTGCCGCTGGGCGAGTGATTGCAACTCCCGTGGATGCGGGCGCGTTCGTTCAGGATGGCCAGATCCTGGCTAAACTTGAGGATCGCGACGCGCAACTTCGATTGCAGGCGGCGTCGGCTTCCGAGCAGCAGGCCGAGGCCAGCCTGCGGCAAGCGGAGTCGCACATCGGTTTAGCCCAGGGCGGCAAATTCGACGCGAACAACGTTCCCGAGGTGCTTTCAGCCAAGGCTTCTTACGATTCCGCGGTGGCGCAAGCCAAAATGTCGGAAGCCGACGCCCAGCGTTATGACGCGCTGATCAAGACGGGCGACGTCTCGCAAAGCGCCTACGACAAAGCGCGCACCCAGGCCGACACCGCCAAGGAGCAAACCAATTCCGCGCGCCAGCTTTATGAAGCGGCGCTCAATTCGGCGCGCCAGAGTTTCCAGGGCGTCATCAACGCGCAAGCGTCGCTCGCCTACGCGCAAACCCAAACCGCCATCGCGCGTAAAGCCGTGGACGACACCATTATCAAGGCGCCTTTCACCGGCTATGTCAGCTCGCGGCCCGTCGCCGTCGGACAATATGTAGCGCTCACGGCCAAGATCGCAACCGTTGTGCGCGTTACGCCGCTCAAACTGGAGTTGCAGGTGCAGGAATCCAATGCGCCGCAATTGAAGATCGACGCCGATGTCGAAGCCAGTGTTCCCGGCTATCCGGGCCGCACGTTCCACGGCACCGTGACGGCCATCAATCCCACGGTCGATTCCAACTCCCGCACCGTTTCGGTGGAAGCCAAGTTCGCGAATACTGACCTGGCGTTGAAGCCCGGCATGTTCGCCACCGCGCGCATTCTGTTGAAGGGCAGCAGCTCGGGAATCTTTCTGCCTCGCGCCGCTATTCTCACCGATCCCAGCACCAATTCTTCGCAAGTGTTCTTCATTCGCGACGGCAAAGCGCGCGTGGCCGTGGTGCAATTGGGCGCGGTAGATGGCGACCTGGTGCAGATCTTGTCGGGCATCGCGGCGGATTTCGTCGTAGCGACCAACCACCTGCAGGATTTATTCGACGGCGAACCCGTCGACACAGAAACCTCTACCACAGGAGCCATCCCAAGAAACCGCTTGCTGACGCGTGCTTACCGAGCCGCGACCGTGAGGGAGTCGGTCCATGCATAAACTCGCCGAACTCTGCGTCAAACGCCCCGTCTTCGCCACCATGCTCATCGTCGCGCTCATGGTGGTGGGCGTCTTCTCGTTCTTCACCCTGGGCGTGGATCTGTTCCCGAAAATCGACCTGCCCACGGTCTCCGTCTCGGTCAGCAATCCCGGAGCATCGGCCGAAGAAGTGGAAACCGACATCACCAAGCGCGTCGAGGATGCCGTCAACACCATCAGCGGCATCGACGAGATCAATTCCACATCGGTCGAAGGAGCATCCACGGTTACCATCCAGTTCTCGCTCGACAAGAACGGCGATGTGGCCGCCCAGGAAATTCGCGACAAGGTGAACCTGATCGTCAACGACCTTCCGGATACTGCCAAGGCGCCGGTGGTGCAGAAATTCGATCCCGACGCCACGCCCATCATGGAGATAGTGCTCTCTTCGCCCCGTCCCATGCGGGAAGTTACCGAAATCGCCGACAAGCAGATCAAGCCGCTGCTGGAAAACATCAATGGCATCGGGCAAATCCAATTGGTGGGCGGTCTCAAGCGCGAGATCCGCGTGTGGGTAGATCCCGATAAGATGCGCGCTTACAACCTGGCCATTTCCGACGTGGCCAATGCATTGCGCCAGCAAAATATGGAAATGCCGGCCGGTAATGTGAATGCCGGAGCCAAGGAATTGGCCGTGCGCACGCTGGGACGGCTGGTGGACCCGGCGCAGTTCAACGAAATCGCCATCGCAACACGCGGATCGTACGTGGTGAAGCTGCGCGATATCGGCTATGCGGAGGACTCGCAGGAGGAGCCAACCACCGCCGCGCGGCTCAATGGCGAGCCCGCGGTGAACATGGTGGTATCGAAACAATCCGGACAAAACACCGTAGCGGCCGCCGACGCGCTCAAGGAGCGGATCAAGCAGGTGGAAGCGCTGCTCCCCAAAGACGTACACATTCATATCACCAACGATCAATCCGTCTTCATCAAGGCGGCGGTGCACGACTTGGAACAGCACCTGGTGGAAGGAAGCATCCTGGCCGCGGCCATCGTTTTCGCGTTTCTCGCCAATATCCGCACCACATTAATTTCGGCCGTAGCCATTCCCACGTCCATTATTTCGACTTTTGCGTTAATGGCTGCTATTGGCTTCGACTTGAATCAGATCACCATGCTGGCCCTCACGCTCATGGTGGGTATCGTCATCGACGACGCCATTATTGTCCTCGAAAACATCTACCGCTTCATGGAAGAAAAGGGCATGTCGCCCTACCAGGCCGCCATTGAGGGCACCAAAGACATCGGACTGGCCGTAATGGCCACGACTTTTTCACTCCTGGCCGTCTTCCTGCCCATCGGTTTCATGGGCGGCATCGTCGGCCGCTTCATGTCGTCCTTCGGATTCACGGCTTCCTTCGCCATCGCAGTCTCATTGTTGGTGTCGTTCACACTAACGCCGATGCTGACCTCGCGCTTCGTGAAAGTGCTCCCCCACCACGAGGGCGAAAAGAGAAAAGGATCCAAAGATTCGCGCTTTTTCCACTTCCTGGACACCTATTACACGAAAATGCTGGAGTGGTCCATGGCGCACCGCAAGGTTATGGTGGCCATCAGCGCGGGCGTGGTTCTAAGCTCGATTCCTCTGTTCATGCTGGTGGGCAAGAACTTTATCCCCGCTGACGACCGGTCGGAGTTTCAAGCCAACATTCGCGCGGCCGAAGGAACCTCATTGGCCGCGACCATAACCATCACGGAACGAATCGCGCGCGACTTTCGCGCTATGCCGGGCGTGGTGGCCACGCTGACCTCGGTGGGCATCGGCTCGGCGTCGTTCACCGGCTCCGCCGCGGGCGAGGCTAATAGCGCCACCATTTATGTGAAACTTTCACCGCGCTCCGATCGAAAGGATACGCAGGATCAATTGATCGCCAAGGCGCGCGAAATTCTGACGCATTATCCCAAGGATTTGCGCACCAGCGTCGGACAGGCCGCCAATGGCCCCGGCGGCGGCCAGGCCGATGTGCAGTTCACACTCACCGGGCCCGATCTGGACAAGCTCAACACCTATTCGCAAGCTCTGCTCGCCAAGTTGAAGCAGCTTCCCAAGGTTGCCGACGCCGATTCATCGTTGGTCTATGGCAAGCCGGAGTTGCGCGTGGAGATTGACCGGCAACGCGCCGCGGATCTGGGCGTGCGCGTCAACGATATCGCGCAGGCCTTGAACACCATGGTGGCCGGACAAGTGGTTTCGTCGTTCCCTTCCGGCGGCGAAGAATACGACGTGCGCCTGCGCGCCGACATGCGGTTCCGCACCAGCGCCGAAGGACTGCGCCAGCTCACCGTTTTTTCCACCAACACGCGCGGCTGGGTGCCGCTCGATCAAGTGGTCCGCATTAAGAGCGGCGACGCGCCTTCCAGTATCGGCCGTCTAGACCGGCAGCGCCAGGTCACGCTGAGCGCGAACATTCTTCCGGGCGGATCGCAGCAGAAAGTGATTTCCTCGCTCAATCAATTCGCCGACGACTTGCACATGGACCCGGGTTATCGCGCCGAACTGCTGGGCACTTCGAAAGAACTGGGCCGCGCGGGTTATTATTTCATGCTCGCCATCGCGCTGACTTTCATCTTCATGTACATCGTGCTGGCCGCGCAGTTTGAATCGTTCCTGCACCCCTTCACCATTCTGCTGACGCTGCCGCTGGCCGTGCCCTTCGGCATTCTATCGTTGTTGATGTTCGGCCAATCCGTGAACATCATGTCGGGCCTCGGTTTGCTGCTGCTGTTCGGAATCGTGAAGAAAAACGCGATTCTGCAGATCGATCACACCAACGGATTGCGCGCCACCGGAATGGACCGCTACGATGCGATCATCCAGGCCAATCGGGACCGGCTGCGTCCCATCCTGATGACCACCACCGCGCTGGTTGCGGGCATGCTGCCCTTGGTGCTTTCAAACGGCGAAGGCAGCGCGAGCAACCGGTCCATCGGCGTGCTGGTAGTCGGCGGACAAACACTCTGTCTTTTGCTGACCCTTCTCGCCGTGCCGGTATTTTATTCGCTGTTTGACGACATGAAGCAGTTACCCATGTTCCGAAAATTCTCGCGCAAGCGCGATACAACACGCGAGACCATTTCTGGTTTGGACGTAGCGCCTCAGCCCATGCACTTTGAGGGAGGAGAACGCGCGTGATCCCGCGAACAGCGTTGTTAGTCCTTTTTGTTTTTTCCCCGGCGTTCGCGCAGAACCAGACCCTCTCGTCGCGCCCCAACGCCACGCTGGTGCCGCCGGTGCGGCCGTTCCTTTTGCCGCCGCGCACCGGCGTCGAAACCCAGATGGAAGTCACGCTGGACCAGGCGCTGGCCATGGCGCTCGCGAACAACAAAGACATCGAATCGGCCCGCATCGATCAACTGGAATCCGAATACACCCTGACTGGGGCGCAGGGCGCGTTCGATCCGGTGCTCGGCGTCACCAGTTACTGGGAACAACAAATCACGCCCATCGCTTCGTCTTTGGGCGGATCGACCACCGGAAGTTTGCTGAACAAAGCCTGGCTGGCGGACCCGGGAGTTACTCAAGCCTTGCCTTGGTACGGCGGGACGGTCAAAGCGGATTTGTCGTCCGAGGACGCGTATTCCAATAACACCTTTCTCTCTCTGAATCCCCAGTACGAGACGTCGCTGAATTTCTCCTACACCCAGCCACTTTGGCGCAACTTACTTTACGACAGTAACCGGCACCAGATCGACGTGGCGAAGAAAAATCGCTCACTTACCGATCAGCAGTTCCGGCAGCGCGTCATGACGGTGGTGCTGCAAGCCGAACAGGCTTATTGGGAATTGTTGTACGCCTACAATAATCTGCGAGGTGCAACTGGAAGCAGTGCGCATCGGCGTCCAGCAGGACGAGAGCAACCGCCGGCAGGAAGAACAAGGTTTGCTCGCGCCCATCGATGTGGTGGCCGCCCAAACGCAGCTTGCAAATTTCGAAGTGGGAGCCTATGCGGCGCAATCGGCGCTGACCAGCGCGGAGAACGCACTCAAGGAACTGGTGCTGCCGGAAGGTAGCGATCCGATGTGGTCCAGCGCCTTGATCCCCGCTACTCCGGCGGACGTAATCGCGCCCATCACTCCGCTGTCTGACGCCTTCACCGAGGCCATGGCGAACCGTCCCGAAATTGCAGAAGTGAAAATCAATGGCGAGATCAACGAGAAAGACATTCGCTATTATCGGAGCCAGACGAAACCTCAAGTTAACTTAACCGCGCTCTACACACGCACGGGTTTGGCCGGCGTGGTGCTGCCGCCCGGCCCCAATCCATTCACATCCGCGTTCGGTCCACTTACTACGCAGTTGAATGAACTGTCGACGCTGGCCGGGCTGCCTCCGCTTTCCGGAGTTTCGTTTGGAAGTTCGACGATCCCTCCAGTGCTGGTGGGAAACTACGGGCATTCGCTGGCCGGAATTTGGAACGGAGATTTTCCGACCACCGAAGTGCAGCTGAATATCTCTCTTCCGATTCGAAACCGGACCGCCGACGCGAATCTCGGCAAGTCCCTGGCGGAAACCCGGCGCATCCGCAATCAAATGGAGCAGACCGCGCAGAATATTCAATCCGACGTGCGCACCGCGATGGAGAATGTGCAGATGGCCCAGCTTCGATTGCAGGCCGCGGCGGTCGCGCGCGAATCGGCCGAAGAGCAGTATCAAAGCGAGCAGCGCCAATTTCGCGCCGGGACATCAACATTGTTTTTGGTCCAGCAGCGCCAGTCGACGATGATCACCGCTCGCAGCCAGGAACGGCGCTCGCAAGCGGATCTGAGCGAAGCCATCGCGCAATTTCAACTCGCCACGGGGACTATACTGGCCGAGCGAAACATCAAGTTGAAATAGGTTATTTGCCGACAATGTGCCGCGCGTCCTTGTTATTCTCCTCGCACACCGATTCGAGTAACTCGGTGTCGGCCAGCAGGGTCGGATTCTCGGTGATAGTCCACGGCTTGGTGTAAGCTTTCGGATCGTCGATGGTGATCTGAATATCCATGTGGCCGTAATCGTGACGGCGATAACGTTCGGTGATGTGAGCGGCTTCGGTGAGCGGATGGCCGTTGGTGTCCATCCAGATTTTGTCGTTCAAACCGTTGGTCTCCACCACAAAATCATCGCCCTCCCAGCGGCCGATTGAGTAACCCTGCCAGGTTGGATTCGGATCTTTGGGAAGCGGCCGGCCGTCGGTGAAGATCTCGCGGAAAATGGTGCGCGATTCGTAGAGGATCACGGTCTCGCCCGGAAATTGCATGATCTTGAATGGCGACGTAACGGCGTCTTTCTCGGGAACGCCGGAAGGCAGACATGTATTATTCGGATCGTCCCGGCCAAGGTTCGCGCGGCGCTCTTTGTACAGCGCAGCCGCCCAGGGTTGGAAGGGAACCTGGTCGGGTTTCAAGTCGGCCGCGATGCTGATCAAATACTTCAGGCCGTTCGGCATCCAGATTCCCGTGATATCCGGATTGCCGTCCTTGGTTCGGGGCAACGGCGCGGACATGTCGGGTTTGCCGTCCTTGGTACGCGGCGCGCTCTTAGTGGGATAATTCAGCCACTGCGCGTGCAACGGAGCTAGCGTTAGTAAGAACGAGGCGATCAGTAGACGCGTCATTTGTTATTCACCCACTAAGTGACTTAGGTCCTTATTATTTTCGCTGCAGATCATTTCGAGGAGCCCGGTGTCGGGAAGCAAGTGATCGTGCTCCGTGATGGTGAAGGGATGCAGAAAGGTCTTGGGATCGTCGACCGTGATCTGAATGTCCAGATGCCCGATATCGCGGCGATGATAGCGCTCGGTAACGTGCAGCGCTTCGCTGTGCGGCGTGCCGGCGTTATCGAGCCACGTAAGATCGTTGAAACCGGCGGTTTCTATCACCAGCGTATCGCCATCCCACTTACCCACCGAGTATCCCATCCAGGCCGGCTCCGGGTCTTCAGGAAGCGGCCTGCCGTCCATGAAGATCTGGCGGAACGTGGTGAAGGCTTCGTATAAAATGACGACTTCATCGGGCGACTGCAAAATCTTGAACGGGTTCGGCACTGAATCCAGCCTCGGCACGCCGGGAAGCGTGCAGTTGGCGTCCGGGTCTTCCTTGCCCTTGGTGGCCTGGCGATGCAGGAACAACGCATTGGCCCAGGGACGCATGGGCATCGGCGTTCCATCCGCGCCGAGGTAGGTAAGATAGCTCAAGTTGTCCGGCGACCAGACGCCCGAGAAATCGGGCTTTCCATCCGGCAATCGCTGAACCGCCGCGGTCAGGTTCACCTTTCCGTCGGAACCGCGCGGCACGCCGGGCGCGGGATAGTTGAGCCACTGCGCCGTTCCGGCTTGGGACGCAGCCAGCATCGCCGCCCATGCGATGACGATCTTTAGTTGCATTATTACCTCAATCCATACACGAACAATGAATTTCCAGCGGAGACGGCGACGTATTGCTTACCATTTACCGAGTAACTGATCGGCCCGGAGGATACCTGCCCGCCTACTACCGCCTTCCACAGTAACTCGCCGTTGCGGGCATTCATCGCCATGAAATAGCCTTCGCGGCCGCCGACGAATAACAGGTCGCTGGCGGAGGTCAAGATACCACTGTCGGTGACGTCGCTGAGCTTGTACTCCCACTTGCGCTCGCCCGTTAGCGGATCGAAGGCGCGAATGGCGCCGTAGCCATCTTCTTCCTTGCGATTCCCAATCTGCGGCGGGCGGATCAGCGGCACGGGTGACTTCGGTAATGGGCCCGCGAACAGACGCCCCTCATTGAAATCGATTTTTTCTTTCACATACACCGAATAATAGTTATCCCAGGTAGGAATGTAGAACAGTCCGGTGTGCGGACTATAGGAAGGCGAGTACCAATTCGTCGCGCCCTGATTGCCTGGATAGATTTTCGTTCCGGCGGCCGTTGGCACCATATTCGCGGCGCGCATGGGACGCCCTTTTTCATCCAGGCCCTTGGCCCACGTGACTTTTGAGAAGGGCGTGCCTTGCAGAAATTCTCCCGTCGCCCGGTCCAGCACGTAGAAATAGCCGTTGCGATTGGCCCATAGCAGCACTCGACGGCGCGCGCCTTTCCAATTCAGATCGGCGAGCACGGGGACTTGCACGGCGTCGAAATCAAAATCGTCGTGCGGCGTGAATTGGAAATACCATTTGAGCTTGCCGGTGTCGGCGTCCAGCGCGACCGCGCAATCGCTGTATAAGTTGTCGCCCAGGCGCATGTCGGCGTTCCAGTCGGGCCCTGGATTTCCGATGCCCCAGTAAGTGAGATTCAAGTCCGGATCGTAGGAGCCCGTCATCCATACCGAAGCCGCGCCGTGTTTCCAGGAATCGCCCGCCCAGGTTTCATGGCCCTTTTCGCCCGGTCCGGGAACATTATTGAAGCGCCAGACTTGCTTGCCGGTGCGGACATCGTAAGCCGCGAGAAATCCGCGGATGCCGTATTCGCCGCCCGCGGTGCCGACGATCACCTTGTCCTTCACCACCAGCGGCGCAAGCGTGATGGCGTAGCCGGCCGATGGGTCCGCCACTTTCGTGTTCCACAGAAGATGACCGCTCTTGGCGTCCACGGCGACAATGTGCGCGTCGATGGTTCCCATGAAGAGCGTGTCGCCCAAAATGGCGAGGCCGCGATTGACTCGTCCGCAGCACAGTCGCGCTTGCGGCGCGGGACTGTAGGAATAGATCCAGAAAATGCGTCCGGTGAGCGCATCCAGCGCCACGATGTCGTTGGGCGCCTGCACGGTGTACATGATGCCGTCGACAACCAGCGGCGTGGCTTCAAATTTTTCGAGCGAGCGCGCTTGAAAAATCCACTTCTGTTCCAGATTCTGGACGTTCCCGGGCGTGATTTGATCGAGCGCGCTGTAACGCTGGCTGAGGTAAGTTCCCGAGTAAGTGAGCCAATCCTGTGGCGTGTCGCCGGCTTTCAGCAGCCGATCGGAGGAAACCTGCGCCAATGCAAGTTGCGGCAATAAGACGGCGGCCAGCATCAGCGCAAACGTGGGACGCATCATGAAATGGTTCACAGTCCTTTCAGGGAAACCAGGTAGCCGACAAGGTCTGAAAGTTCGTCGCCACTTAGTTTGTCGCGATAAGAAGGCATTGGGGAGTTTTTCAAAAATTCGAACTTACTCAGATCGGCTTTCTGGAACGAAAGCAGTTTTTCCTTAGTGTCGATGAGTTGCAGCGTGAAGGTGTCCTCGTTGAGGATTCTGCCGGTGATGGTGGCGCCATCGCGAGTTACTACGCGCACGTAGCGATTTTCGGCAAGCACTTCGGCATCGGGATCGAGGATGGATCGCTCGATGTCGTCCCGCTTCCGGCGCGCGCCGATGTTGGTAAGATCCGGGCCCACGCGTGAGCCGCGGTCGCGCACGCGATGACAATTGAGACAGCCTTTGGTCTCGAACAGCGACTTACCCTGGGCCAGATTCGCCTTGCTCGCGCCGGGACTCTCGGTTGAAGCGGCCATCGATCGCAAGTAGGCGACGATCTGGTGCGCCTGCTGATCGCTCAAGTTCGCGGGCGGCATGGGCGTACCCTGGATGCCTTGCACCATGATGGCGACGATTTCGTTGTCGGTGGACGCTCGTCGAAACGCGCCGTGGAAGAGATCGACGCCCGAGACGAAGTCGCCATTGGGTCCGTGGCAGTTGGAGCAATTGACGCCGTAGAGGTGCTTGCCAGCCTGGACGTCGGCGGAACTGTAGCCCAGTTGCGCCCACGACGCACCGGCCATCAGGGCGCACGCCACGCCGGCCGACAAACGGAACCGCAAACTCAACTTGGTCATTCCACCTCTTTTAGCAGGCTATCTTATTCTGGCGCGCGCCGGGCGGCGCCGGGCGCCCCTGGGCGCCGCGGGATTGGGGGCTGGGGACTGGGGGCCAGGCACGCGCCGGGGTTGGCGTGAGGGGAAAGAAGATCCGATGGGCGCGTGAATCAAACTGAATGTATAATTTTGCTGGAAGGATTGGTTTGCATTCGTTGAAAATTGCAAGGTTCGTGAGCGTGTTGCTGGCGGTGGGGTTGCCGATCTTGGCTCAATCCGGAACGGCGAATGGCGAGTGGCGCTATTACGGAGGCGACGCGGAGAGCACCAAGTATTCGCCGCTGGATCAGATTAATCGCGACAACGTCGGGAAGCTGCAAGTGGCGTGGACCTGGAAGGCGCAGAACTTCGGCCCGCGCCCGGATCCGAATTATGAAGTGACGCCGCTCATGGTTCATGGCGTCCTCTACATCACGGCAGGAACACGGCGCGACACGATTGCCGTGGACGCCGCCACGGGCGAAACGCTGTGGATGTACCGGCTGGATGAAGGCGCGCGCGGCGAGCATGCGGTGCGCGTCAACAATCGCGGGGTGGCGTATTGGACCGATAATCGCGGCGATGAACGAATTTTGACGATTTCGCCCGGATATCAGTTGATCGCGCTGAACGCGAAGACCGGGCTTCCCGCCGCGGGTTTCGGCAATAACGGCGTGGTGGATCTGCTGCCGGGTCTCGATCGCGAAAACATCAAGCCGGGAATTATCGGCGCTACTTCGCCCGCGATTGTGGTGGGCGATACCGTGGTTGTGGGGTCGGCGCTGCAACTGGGCGTCGCGCCAACATCGAAGGAAAATGTTCCGGGCTACGTGCGCGGGTACGACGTACACACGGGCAAGCTGCTGTGGACATTTCATACCATCGCGCAGCCGGGCGATTTCGGGAATGAAACGTGGGAGAACGGATCGTGGAAATACACCGGCAACACGGCGGTGTGGGCGCCGATGAGCGCCGATCCGGAACTGGGTTACGTTTATCTGCCGGTGGAGACTCCGACCGGGGATCTTTATGGCGGGCACCGTCCCGGGAACGATTTGTTCGATGAAAGCCTGGTGTGCGTGGATGCGCGGACCGGGAAACGCGTCTGGCATTATCAGATCATTCATCACGGCATTTGGGATTGGGACAATCCGGCCGCGCCGGTGCTGCTGGACATCACGGTGAATGGAAAAAAGATCAAGGCCATCGCGCAGGTGACCAAGCAGGCATTTGTTTACGTGTTCGATCGCGTGACGGGCGCGCCGGTGTGGCCGATTGAAGAGCGGCCTGTGCCGCAGAGCGATGTTCCGGGCGAGAAGACATCGCCCACGCAGCCTTTTCCGACCAAGCCCGCGGCGTTTGACCGGCAGGGAATCACACCGGACGATCTGATCGACTTTACGCCGGAGATGAAGGCCGAGGCGCTGAAGATTATTTCCGAATATAAGACCGGACCGCTTTTCACGCCGCCGTCTGTGTTCGACGCCAATGGCAAAAAGGGAACGATCATGCTGCCGAATGCCACGGGCGGAGCGAATTGGCAAGGGGCGGCGGCGGATCCGGAGACTGGGGTGCTGTATGTGCCATCGGTGACGAATCCGTATGTGGCGGCGCTAGTGAAAGACGGGAAGCATTCCGATATGGATTATGTGGGAAAGACGGTAATTCTCGAAAAAGTACAAGGATTACCGATAATCAAGCCGCCGTATGGGCGGATTACCGCGTACGATCTGAATTCGGGCGACCAGATTTGGATGATTCCGAACGGGCAGCCGCCGGACGATATCAAGAACAATCCGGCGCTGAAGGGCATCGACACCAGCAAGTTCGGGAATCCGGAACGCGCGTTGCTGCTGGTGACCAAGGCGCTGCTGTTTTCGGCCGATGCAACGGGATTGACGCCGGTGAACGGCGGGTATGCGTCGACGCTGCGCGCGATCGATAAGAAAACCGGCGACAGCATCTTTGAGATGAAGCTGCCGGCGCATGCCAGCGGCGTACCGATGACGTACCTGGTGAAAGGCAAACAGTACATTCTGATCGCGGTGGGCGGGCGCGGCGAGCCGGCCGAGTTGGTGGCATTGGCCGAGCCCGAATGATTCGCGGCCCGGCCTTCCGGCGCGCGGCCTTGTTGCTGCTTGCGGCCCTCGCGGTCTACTTCCTGTATTTTTTTGGACTCACTCGCACCGGGCTGCTGGGGCCGGATGAGCCGCGCTATGCGGCCATTGGACGAGCGATGGCGGCGACGGGCGATTGGATCACGCCGCGTTTGTGGGGCGCGCCGTGGTTCGAAAAGCCGGCGATGCTGTACTGGATGACGGCGGCGGGGTTCAAGGCCGGGCTGGGTGTCGATTTATCGCCGCGGCTTCCGGTGGCGCTGGCGAGCGTTGCGTTCCTGGTGTACTTTTTCGTCGTACTGCGACGGGAATTCGGCGAACCAGCGGCGTGGTATTCGGTGGCGATACTGGCGACGTCGGCGGGATGGCTGGCGTACAGCCGTGTGGCGGTGACGGATCTGCCGATGTCGGCGGCGTTGGCGGGGGCCATGCTGACGCTGGCGCTCCCTCACGGTCGCGGCGCGGAAGGGATTCCGCTGGCTGACGCGCGCGGCTCGGTGGGTCGTGGTGCGGAAGGCGGCCGGGCCGGGGCGGCGGTGGGGGCCGGGGTTTTGCTCGGGATCGCGGTGCTGGCGAAGGGGCTGGTGCCGCTGGCGCTGTTCATTCCGGCGTTGTGGTTCTTGCGCCGGCGCATTCGGGATCTCGCGATTGTTTTCGCGGCGGCAACACTGGTGGCAGCGCCATGGTACGCGCTGGTTACGCTGCGCAACGGCCGTCCGTTTCTGGAAGACTTTTTCTGGAAGCATCACTTCGGACGATTTCTCAACAGCGCCCTGCAACATGGGCAGCCCATTTGGTTTTATGTGCCGGTGCTGCTGGCGGGGCTTTTTCCATGGACGCCGCTGCTTGCGCTCCTGTTCAAACGGCGACTCTATCAAGACCGCCGGGCGTTGTTTCTGCTGGTCTGGCTGGCGTGGGGGTTCCTCTTTTTTTCCGTTTCGCGCAACAAACTGCCGGGTTATTTGTTGCCGGTGTTGCCGCCGGTAGCGGCGCTGATCGGGATCGCGATGGCAAGCGGCGGGCGGGCGCGAATTGTGCTGGCCGGTTGCGGCTTCCTGCCCTGCCTGACGCCGGCGTTGGCGACGATGCTGCCGCAGGCGCTGGAATCGGGCATTTCGCGCGCGGGGTTTCATCTGGCGTGGCCGTGGATGATTGCGGGAGTCGCGATCGCGGCGATCTGCACGATGGCGAATCGGGGATGGGCTGTGGCGATCGTGGCCTCACTCACCACGGTGGCGGTGGCGGGCTTGGTTTGGCGCGTTTATCCCCAGCTGGATCGGCGGTTATCCGGCAGGGAAATGGGTGTAATGACGTGCCTGCCGCAAACGAATCGTTCGCAACGCTTCAGCATCGATTATTATACAGGTAGGAATCTGCCGGATTGTCAATGACGCTCAAATATAGTAATCTCGATAGAGATAAGGGTGATTATGACCGCTGAAGTACCCGCCAACCTCCAAGCCGAGACGGAAACCCAATACGACGCGACGGTTCGAGCCGATATCGAACTGTTCCGCTCGTACGCCGAAAAGTTCATGGCCGGCAATTTGACCGACGACGAGTTTCGCGCGCAACGGCTGCGGCGCGGCGTCTATAGCCAGCGGCAGGCCGGCGTGCATATGATCCGCACCAAAATTCCCGGCGGATCCATGACCGCGGCGCAGATGGATCAGCTGGCGACGATTGCCGACGAATTCTGCGGCGGCAAGGGACACCTCACCACTCGCCAAAACATTCAGTATCATTTTGTTCCGCTGCCGCAGGTGTCGGATCTACTGCAGAGGCTGGCGGATTTTAGACTCACCACGCGCGAGGCGTGCTACAACACGGTGCGCAACGTGACGGCCTGTCCGCTGAGCGGTCTGCTGGCCGACGAAGTTTTCGACGTGCATCCCTACGCGCAGAAAGTGGCGTTCGCGTTTCTGCACAAAGAACTGACCGACAGCATGCCGCGCAAGTTCAAGATTGCCTTTTCGGCCTGCAAGGAAGATTGCATGCTGGGCGCGATCCACGATATCGGGCTGCGCGCGGTGATGCGCGACGGCCGGCGCGGATTTCGGATGCTGGTGGGCGGCGGATTGGGTCCGCTGCCGGTGGAGGCGCACGTTCTGGACGAGTTCGTGCCGGTGGAGAATCTGGTGAGCCGCTGCGAGGCGGTGCTGCGATTGTTCAACACGCACGGCAATCGCAAGAACAAGAACAAGGCGCGGTTGAAATTTGTGGTGCGCGAGCGCGGCTGGGAGTGGGTGAAGGAAGAAATCGAGAAGAACTACCAGGACATCCTGACCAATGGCGGCATTGCGACGCCGGAGGTGGTTCCGGACGGCTTTGGTGGTTTTCAATCGTCACCACCACCGCTCGGGACGGGCGCGGAGCTGCCGCCGGTGTTGGGAGCGAACGGCGGGACGAACGGGCATCGCGCGGCGTACGAGCGGTGGCTCGAGACGAATATCCGGGAGCAGAAGCAGACCGGGTACGCCATGGTCACGGTGAAGGTGCCGCAAGGCAACCTGACCGGCAAGCAGATGCATGAGCTGGCACACGTAGCCCGCAGCGCCGGCGACGGGTTATTGCGGGTGACGGTGGACCAGAACCTTGTGTTGGCTTACATCCCTCTGCGGGCCCTGCCCCAGGTTTATGCGGCGCTGGAGCGGGTTGGGTTGGCGGATGGGGGGGCTTACCAGATCGAGGACGTGGTCACCTGTCCGGGAGCTTACAGTTGCAATCTGGCGCTGACCAAGTCCATGAACCTGGGCGCGGCGCTGGCTGAGGTGGTGAAGGATTATTCCGATCCTTTGGTTCGCGGGCTGAAGATCCGGGTGAGCGGCTGCCCCAACGCCTGCGGGCAGCACTGGATTGGGGACATTGGGTTTTATGGCAACGCCCGCAAGATCGACGGCAAGGAAGTGCCGTATTATCTGATGCTGCTGGGCGGCGGCTATGACGGTGGCGGCGTGATGCGGTTCGGCGTGGCCGTGCAGAGCATTCCGGCCCGGTTGGCGCCGGAGGCGGTGCGGCGGGTGCTAGGTCATTACCTGGCGAATCGGCAGGATGGGGACAGCTTCCGCGACTATGTGCTGCGGCACAAAGTGGAGACTTTCCGCGGGATGACCAACGATCTGGTGAAGCCGCCGGAACTGGCGCCGGAGATGTATCGCGACTGGGGCGACGATATGGAGTACTCGCTGCAGTTGGGACGCGGGGAGTGCGCCAGTTAGTGCGCTACTTGAGGAGCGGCCCAGACCGCTCCCTTTGGTCGCGGCTCGGAAACGGCCTGGGTACTACTGACACACTTTAAGCGCGTTTGGATGAGCGGGCGCTCTGTGACTTGGCGGCTTCGATGAACGCGCCATTGGCGAGAGCAAAGGCCGGGATGGAGATGGAGCGGTCCACCAGATCCGCCATGGCATGCACGGCCAGGCCTTCGGCTTCCTTGATGAAGGTAAGAGCGCAGGCTTCCGAGTCAAAATCGACATTGACGCAATCGCCGCCACGCACCTGATCGGTAGCGATCAAATTGGACATGGGCTGGACGAGAAGGCGCTCGATAGCGCGCTTCAAATGACGCGCTCCGTACTTCAGATCGGTCCCTTCCTTAAGCAGGAAGTCGCGCGCTTCGTCGGTAGTTTTGAAGACAAACGATTTCTCGGGCGACGTGTTGAAGATGCGCTGCTGCACCATGTTCAACTCGATATCCAGAATCTTTCTCAGTTCGCAGGTGCCAAGCGGCCGGAAGGTGACGATTTTATCGAGCCGGTTGATGAACTCGGGCGTAAACTTACGCCGCGCGGCTTCGGCGCCGGTTCGCATCATCTTGCCGTTCAGTTTCTCGTCAACGATTCCGTTTTGGGATTGCCGTGCGCATTCGGGCGCATTGAAACCCAGCCGGGGATTGACCAGGGCGCTCATTTCGGTGGCGCCCAGGTTGCTGGTCATGAAGATCAGCGCGCGGGAGAAATCCACTTTGCGGTTGTCGCCTAGCGTGAGCGTTCCCTTGTCAAGAATGCCCAGCAATAAGTTCCAAAGCGCGTCACTGGCTTTTTCGATTTCGTCGAACAGCACGAAGCTGAGTTTGCAGCCGTCGGTGTGATATTGGTTGAGCACTTCCTGGCTGAGCAGCGGATGGGTTTCGCGATGGCCGAGGTATCCGGGAGGCGAGCCGATCAGCTTTGCAATCTCGTGGCTGTGCTGGAATTCCGCGCAATCGATCTTGATGACTGCGCGAGGATTGCGCACTAGCGCCTCAGCGGTTGCTTCCACAATGCGTGTTTTGCCGGAACCCGTTGGCCCTAGAAAAAGGAAATTCCCGATGGGACGGCCCGAAGGCGTCATTCCCGTCAGGTTCATCTGATAAATATTGACGATCTGCTGGATAGCTTCATCCTGACCGACGATCATGCGTCGTAAGCTACCCTCCAGGGCTTCTGCATCTCGCCCTGTTCGCGTCGGATCTAAAGGAACGTTAACCCGTAGCATTTTCTTCTGGGCCCCTTTCACAACCACTCCACACTCTCCCACGAGCAACTTGGATGCCATACTTGGGACCGCTGCAAAAGCCTTACTTTCGCGGCTTTGCTGGTCTGACTTCAACCTGGCTTACCAGAGTCCTTTCCGGCATTCTCAACAACATGAGTACAATCTCCCCAATGTCCGCTGGCGCTATCTTCCAATCGGCTTTGACTGATCCGCCACTAAACTCTGTATCGACGCTTCCCGGCATAATGTGAGTGACGCGGACATTGTCGTAGCGATGATCGAGCATCATGGCTTCGCTGAATCCGCTCATCCCAAACTTGGAAGCGTTGTACGCGGCGCCTCCCGCAAATGCATTCTTTCCCGCCAGGCTGCCGATGTTGACGATGTAACCGCGCCCACGCTGCTTCATCCGCGCGAGCGCTTCACGCGAACAATAAAACGCCCCCGACAGATTCGTCTCCATCGTCCTCTGCCAATCTTCCACCGTGAGTTCCGCCGTGCTTTTCATAATTCCCAAGCCCGCGTTGTTCACCAGGATATCGGGACCGCCCGTTGCACTATCGATCCACTCAAACAACGCCACAACGTCTGTGCTTGTTCTTACATCGGCAACTTTTCCCACCACTTTACCTTTCGACTCGTTGGTGAGCCGTCTTACAGCCTGTTCTACGCTGTCCTGGCTGCGACCGCATATCGCCACTGTGGCGCCAGCGTTCGCCAATGCGTGCGCGATGGCAAATCCGATCCCACGCGTGGCGCCGGTCACCAGCGCGGTTCGTCCGTTCAAAAAGGTTTCGTTCATGACTCCATACTAGGTCCCATGGGTACGCGGGCACGCGTACTACCCGCAAACGCGCCGCTGGAGTCAGCCAAGAACGGGTACATTTGAGTGCATGCACGACGCGAAACCCAGCCAGACCGCGCAGCGGGTCGCCATGCGGCGGGCGGCGCATCAGCTTTTGGATGAACCACGGGTGTTCGACGATCCGCTGGCGATGGCCATCGCGGGCGGCGAGAGCGAGCGGCCGGCCGATGCCGAGCAGCCCTTCTCACGAGCGCTGCGGGCATTCCTGGCAGTGCGCAGCCGCTATGCGGAGGATCAGCTGGCTGCGGCGGTCGCGCGCGGCATTCGTCAGTATGTGGTGCTAGGCGCGGGGCTGGACACGTTCGCGTACCGCAACCCTTGGCGGTCGGTTGGACTGCAGGTTTTCGAAGTGGATCATCCGGCGACGCAGGAATGGAAGCGCGGCCGATTGCGAGATGCCGGCATCGCGATCCCGGGCGACATGACATTCGCGGCCGTCGATTTTGAGCGCGAGTCGCTGGAGGACGGCTTGCTCCGGGCCGGCTTCGAGAGACGCGAGCCGGCATTCTTCTCCTGGCTGGGCGTGACGCCGTATCTTTCGCGGCAAGCCTTCGATGCGACCATTCAATTTATCGCGAGCATGCCCGCGGGCAGCGGCGTGGTGTTTGACTTCGCGATCGAACGGCGATTGCTTGGTCCGATGCAGCAGCTGGCGCTCGACAGAATGGCTGCGCGCGTGGCGCGTGCCGGTGAACCGTTTCAATTGTTCTTCGATCCGGCAGTGCTGGTGAGCGATCTGGCGCGAGCGGGATTTGGCGACATCGAAGATCTGAACGCAGCCGCGATCAATGCGCGCTATTTCGCCGGACGCGCGGATGGGCTGGCGGTTTCGGGCGGCGGCCACTTGCTCCACGCCCGGGTATCCTGAGTTATGGACACCCCCGACCTTCGCTATCCAGTCGGCGAGTTCAGCTTTCCCGAGTCGGTCAGCGGTCAAGAACTCGCCGTGTTCATCCATCAGATTGCCGAGACGCCCGCACGCATGCGCCAGGCGGTGGCCGGTTTGTCGGACACCCAATTGGACACGCCGTATCGCCCGGGCGGATGGACCGTCCGGCAGGTCGCGCACCATGTTCCTGACAGCCACATCAATAGCTATATGCGATTTCGTCTGGCGCTCACCGAAGATGATCCGGTGATCAAGCCGTATGAAGAAGCGCGCTGGGCGGAGCTTCCCGACGCGCGCAGCATGCCCGTGGAACCATCGCTCGCGCTGCTTGAAAATCTGCACGCGCGCTGGGTGCCGCTGCTGCGGTCGCTATCGGACGCCGAGTGGAAACGCAGCTTCCGGCATCCGGCGCTGGGTCCGGTGCGGCTGGAACAGAATGCCGCGCTGTATGCCTGGCACGGACGCCATCACGTGGCGCACATTACGAGGCTGCGGGAACGGATGGGCTGGTAAGAAGCCCCCGTGGCGCACGCACTCCTGCGTGCCGCGTCGTCACTCATGACGACGCTTGGTTTGGCAGAACAAAATGTGTCGAGATGAGTCTCGACACGGCACGCAGGAGTGTGCAATGCCACTTAGTTTTTGAGGCGCAAACCTTTTAAAGGACTTATGTTTGGTCTCCACCAGCCAGATGTCGCCGGATAGTACGCCAATCTCGAGGCTAGGCGTAGGCACGAGTGCCCACGCGGCACGCATGAGTGCGTGCGCCACGTGAGGAACAAGAGGGAGTGTTGAATGGTTATTCCGTTTAAGACGCGGCGTAGACGGAGCGTTCGAAATCACCCAGTACCGCGAGCGCTTCTTTGTCGGCGAATGGAAAATACTGCATCATGATTACGCCGGCCACGTCTTTCTTCGGATCGATCCAGAAATAGGTGTTGGCGATGCCGCCCCAGGCCAGGCTGCCGGCCGAACGGCGGCCATCGTATGCGACGGAGTTGATCAGGAAGCCGAAGCCGAATCCGTCCTTGAAGCCGGGATGGAAATCGACATCGCTCGAGATGTCCGGCCGCGCGGTTTTCAATTTCCCGCAGCTCAAATCGCCGGTCTGGATGGTGGCCATCATGTCGACTGTTTTCGGCTGCAGGATCTGCTCGCCCTTCGGCCCTTGCCCGCGCTTGAGGATCATTTGCATGAAGCGCACATAATCGCCCGCGGTGGAGTAAAGTCCGCCGCCACCGTTGAACGCTTTGGGGGGCTTGGGCTGGTTGCGCGGATCTTCCTTGAGCGGCCCGGTCCCGTTCTTGCCCCTGCGATATTCGCTCACCAGGCGATCGAATTTCGACTCCGGCACCAGGAAGCTGGTGTCGCGCATGCCCAGCGGCTCCAGGATGTTCTTCTGGAAATATTGCTCCAGCGTCAAGCCGCTCACCGTTTCCACCAGTCGGCCGCTCCAATCGGCGCTGGTTCCGTATTGCCAGCGCGATCCCGGCTCGAACATGAGAGGCGTCAGCGGCGCAACCGTTCCAAGCGGGCTGCCGGCGCCCGTTTCTTTTTCCCAGCGCAGCATGTCGGCGAACCAGGTGTCGTAGGCGAAGCCGGAAGTGTGCGTGAGGAGGGTGCGCAGCGTGACCGGTTTTGTCGCGGGCATCAGGATCGGCTTGCCGGTTTTCGCGTCGAAGCCGTGCAGCACCTGCAGCCCGCCGAGTTCCTTGATATATGTCGACGCCGGCTCGTCCAGCTTCAGCTTGCCCTGTTCGACGAGCTGCATGGCGGCGACGGAGGTGACGGGCTTGGTCATGGATGCGATAACGAACAGCGAATCGGCGTTGACGTCGATACCGGACTTGGAGTCGCGCTTGCCGAAGGCCCCCGAATAAGTTGTCTTGGTGGACGTGGCGGCCATCGCGACGCAGGCCGGGATTTTGTGCTGCCGCAGGGATGCGCGCAGGATCTGGTCGATGGCGGGGGTGTTAGCGCCCCAAATGCTGCGCGGCTGTGCGCCCAGGGCGAGCAGGGCGGCGCTGAAGTGTCTGCGGGAGATGTCGGGCATTCCTCTGTGATACCACGGGCCACTCCGCATTGCTTGGACGGCGTTATCTTATGAGTATGCCGTCCGCGCTCGAAAGCCCCGAAGTAAAACTGGGCGGACCGAACGGCGGCGGACCGCGCGATCACGGTCCATTCGATCCCGGCGGAGGGGGCGGAGATGGCGACGGCAACGATGGGCAGGGTGTTCCGGGCACCGGCCTGCTCGCCATGCGTTTTCTGCTGGTATCGATCAGCGCGCTTTTCGCCACCATCGGCGCGGCGTATTACGAACGAGCACAATCGCCCGTGCATTGGCAGCACATTCATGTGCCACCGCTGCTGTGGCTGAGCACCGGCCTGATTCTTGCGAGCACCTGGACGCTGGAAATTGCGCGCGGAGCTTTCGAGCGCAAGAACAGTATCCGGTACGCGCGCTGGCTGGCGGTGACGGTGGGGATCGGCGCCGCGTTTCTGGCGTCGCAATTATTCGCGCTGCGGGAATTGGCCACGCAAGGGATGTATCTGAGGGCCAATCCGCACAGCTCGATGTTTTACGTGTTGACGGGCGTGCACGGCGTCCATTTGCTGGGCGGGATGGCGGCGCTGGTCTGGTTGCTCGGGACGGCGGCTCGCCGGCCCGAAGTAGTGCTGTTCGATTTCCGGCGGCAAAGCGGAAGGACGGCGACGGCGGCGCTGTACTGGCATTTTCTGGCGGGCATCTGGCTATGCCTGTTCGTGTGTTTGTTGTTTTGGCCCTGACCCCGGTCGCGCCTCACCGGCGATTATTCAGGAACTTCAGCCGATTGGGGCGCCGAATCAGAAACGTTCAGTGATAACTGAACATCAGAGCCGGCTATGTAGATGAACGAGTTCCACTGTTCGACAAAAAATCGGTACAACGAAACGTCAGCCGGCAAACGAGCAACGAGGTCGGCCGTTACCGCCAAGTCACCAAGGCCGTCAGCCCCCGATACATCCAGCGAGTGGCCGTTGGGCGCGAACGGATAACGCGGGTCCGGAGGCTCTATGGCGCAAAAAGCAGGCGGTTTACCCGGAGCTCAGCCGGGCAATAATCTTCTTCGTCGGGCATTCCGGGTGTTCCGGCCAGAACCGGCATCGATAACGTAAGGGCTCCGGTCTGGTAATCCCCTGAGAACCGGTCTATCCTCGCGTCGTGAAATCCATTAGGAGCACGTGCCTCCGCTTCCATATCGTACCTTGATAACATGCCTGTCGAAAAACTCCTGGGGGGCGTCTCTCGATTCCAGAAGGAATTTTATCCGCAGCATCACGATCTTTTCGAAAAGTTGGCGCTCGGCCAGCGGCCCGGCGCGCTATTCATCACCTGCGCCGATTCGCGCATCGACCCTTGCCTGCTCACCCAAACCGAACCGGGCGAGCTGTTCATCTGCCGCGTGATCGGCAACATCGTGCCGCCTTACCCCGATTCGCTCGGCGGCGTTTCGGCCACCATCGAATACGCGGTGGGCGTGCTGCGCGTGCCGGACGTGATCGTCTGCGGCCACACCGATTGCGGCGTCATCAAGGGCGCGCTCCATCCCGATGCGCTGTCGTCATTCGCCGCCGTGTGGAATTGGCTACGCTATGCGAACGTCCAGTCACGTCACGAGGACCCGAGCCCCGAGTTGCTTCTCGCCTTCACCGAAGAGAATGTGGTGACGCAGCTGAAAAACCTGCGCTCGCATCCCGCCGTCGCGAATCGGCTGCGCGAAGGCAATCTCGCGCTGCATGGCTGGGTGTATCACATCGGCGCCGGCATCGTGACGGCTTATGACGAAAAGAGCGGCAAGTTTAAGGCGCCGGAACCCGCGGACATTTCCGTGCCCGGCGCTTGAGTAAAAGCACTCCGCATGAGATGGCAATCGCTAAGAAGGCGGTGTGTCGGGGTTCCGGGGTCGCGATTGGACTCACATCGCCTTCCAGTTCGGAGCCACCAGTAATCACGTTTCCATAAACATTATCGGCAACCGAGGAGACATTGACATCGAGAGTATAGTCGCCGCTCGATAGATCGAAAGTCCCACTGGGAATGCTGGTGTTCAATTGAGCATCGGCGACACAGGACTCTTCATTATTTTGAGGGAAAAGCTGACAGCCGCCATAAAGAGCGGACGCTGAGCCAGAGAATGATTCAGTAGCGATTGTGTTTCCCATCGAATCCAGGATCGACACTGTGGTTATAAGGTCTAGTTCGAGAGGCTGCAAGTCAGCCCCGATCTGCGCACATTGAAAATCAGTACAAGTGGAATCGCTCAGTGCGAAGACACCCGTGCCCGAGAGTTGGAAGTCGCCGGCGGACGTGACTGTGAAAGCAGTGGTCGCGTCGTAACTGTTGGAGAAGTCGATGGATCCGCCGCCGACAACCTGACTCCATGAGTCAGACCCCGAAAGTCCGTTGGGAATCACGCTAGCGTTGGCCGGTTCGAGGTAAAACCCGCCAGTGACATTCGCCACACCGGACCAGACTAAGACCGGCACCGGGTCGGCGCTAGCGATGGAAGCTATCGCGAGAAGCGTCGAGAATAGCAATCTCATACCAATTGGGTCCAATATTATCACGCGAGAGAAACGCGCGAACCAATGCCTGCTCCGCGAAGCCATCCGGAGCTGAATTACTCGTAATACTCCGGCGCCTTCTTCAACTTCGCGTTGCCCAGAAAATCGTGCTGGATCCACAACTGTGCGCCGGTCTTCTTCAAGAAAACCTCGATCTCCGCGCGCGATGCCGCCGTTTGCTCCTTATTGAACTCGGCCACGGGCAGACGATTCAGCGTGCGTTCCTCCGGGTAATGATACAGGTCGCCGCTCAGCACCACCGGCCCGGTTTTGGCCAGCTTCAGAAACAAAACCTGATGTCCGGGCGTGTGTCCCGGCGCGGATTTAATGATGACCGTTCCATCGCCAAAAACATCGTACTCGTCTTTATCGATAATCACGGTCTTGCTGTTTTTGAGTTCGCTGTAATTCGCGAAATCCGACCGCGGAATCGGCTCGCCCGAAAACATGCGGTCGCGCTCCACCTTCCGCACCAGCCACGTGGAGCCGGCGAAAGCATTCGCGTTCGCCATGTGATCGCCGTGATAGTGCGACATCGCGAGGTACTTGATGTCCGCTGGCGTATATCCCACCGCCGCGAGTTGCGGCAGCAACGGCTTGTCCTGCGTAACCACGCCAGCCGACGCCGCTCCTCCGCCGGCCGGAAATGCGCGATCGGGTATGTCGCCGTTGTCCCACATCAGCGTTCCTTTGGGATGCACGATGAGGATGCACGGGATGGCCATTTCGGTCGACCCCACTTCTTCCTTCTTCAACGAATACGCGTCCACCGTGGTGGTGTGAATGGTGCCGCAATCGAAGATGTAAAGTCGAAGAGTCTTCGGCGCTTTGGCATGTTTTTGCGCAGCTGGTGATAACGTCGCCGCCAGGCACGCGCCAAGCAGGATCGCAATGGACTTGTTCATAAACAGGATATAGTCTACACCTGTGCGACTCACAATTCCGGAAGCCCGTGAACTTATTACGCGCGTCATGATCGCGCTCGGCCACAATGCCGCCGACGCTGAATTAATTACCGGCCACCTGCTCGATTGCGAACTGCGCGGCCTGGCCTACGGCGGCCTGGCGCGAGCCATCAGCATCGCCGAGCGCATCGCTCTCCATGGCGACCATCGCCGTCCCATCGCGATCCTGCATCAGACGCCGGTCTCCGCGCGTCTCGATGGTGGCGACCATATCGGCTACGTCGTCGCGCACCGCGCCACCACCGTCGCCATTGAGAAGGCGGAATCGGCCGGCATCGCTGTCGTCGGCGCCAACGACACCTGGTACACCGGCATGCTCTCTTACTATGCGGAGATGGCTGCCGCGCGCGGCTTGGTGAGTATGATCGCGTCGAACGCGTCGCCCTGGGTTGCGCCGCACGGTGCCACCGAAGGCCGTCTCGGCACCAACCCCATCTGCTTCGGTTTCCCGAGCGCGGACAATCCGATTATTCTCGACATCGGTACGTCGGCGATCATCCACGCTGAGGTGACGCTCGCGCGACGCCTCGGTAACGATCTGCCCGACAACGTCGCTTTCGATCGCGACGGACATCCCACTCGCGATCCCGCGGCCGCGCTCTCAGGCGCGTTCGCCACGTGGGGCGGACACAAAGGCTCCGGTCTCGCGATCGTCGTTCAGCTTCTCGGAATCCTGGCGGGCTCGCCGCCCATTCCGCCTGAACTCGCCGGTTTCGGCTACCTCATCGTGGCGATGCGTCCGGACCTGATGGGACCGGTCGAAACATTTCGCGATAACGTGTCGGCATTCGCCAATTCCGTGCGCTCCGCGCGTCCCGTCGACGGCAGTTCGCCGGTCCGCATGCCATTCGATCGTTCCCGCCGCGAGCGGGCTCGCCGCATCGCCGAGAATGCCATCGACGTTCCCGACTCACTCCTGAATCAGTTGACGCGTCAGTTCGAGGACGGCTTCTCCACATGATCGATGACCAGGACTTCCACCGGGCCTCTGCCTGATTGAAGTTTCAGTCCAAGTTGCTCCCGCAGGGCCGTAAAGATGGACGGCCCGGCGGGCGCGTCGGTATCCCCGATTCCGCTCGGAGGGTCGGCGGTCCAATCCAAATGGACATCGAACGTTCCCGTCAATCCGGTCTTGTCGACGATCGGTTTGTGAAGTTGCCATCGGGACAGGCTGCCTGCCAGCGCCGCGATGCTAATCGCAGAGCCATTCAGCGTCTGGTTTAGCCCGCTCGACGTCATGCGCGGAAAGCCACAGAAAATGGTGCCCGGGAGAGGCGCCGGCGGCGGAGGCGATTCCGCGGAATAGGCGATGCAATTGTCGTTTTTCGAAGGCTCCAATTTGGCAGTGCCGTTTGCGAGAGTCAGCTCATATACGGGCAATTGCTTCGTCTCGCGATGCAACGCCAGTTTGAACCGGTCTTCCAGCAGCGCCTGAAGCATCGCCTCCATTTGCTGAACAGTCGCGTTGCCTGCTGCTTTGGCCCGAATATCGTAGTGCTCGGAAATTATCCAGGATGGCCCTCCCGAAATTTGATAATCCGCGACGCCGTAAGCGAATAATATGAGAGTCCGCGCGGAAACATTCTGCATTAATAGCCGGCCCGGGAGGGCTTGAACCAATGCCCGGTCGTCAACGGGAGCGCTCGGTTTTACGGATGCAACTTCGAATTCGGAATGCGCCTGCGCTGACTTGGTCTGGCCAAGAGCGACTCCGGTTGCAAGCAGCACAATCGGCAGTAATTTTCGTCCGAAGCCCAAAGACACGCGCTTATTTACTCGGTTCCGTGCCGATCGTTTTCCCGTCCGCGAACGTTACCTTGCGCCCGTCGGCGGAGTGCGATGCGTCCTTGGCGGGAAAGCCGTGAACCACCACCTTGTCGCCCGCCTTCAGCGAATCGCGCGTCCAGCCCCGTTTGGCCAGCCGATTCGGACCACCGGTTTCGCAAGCCCAATTCACCACCGTGCCGTCCGCCTCCGGAACGTCGATATAAAAATGCACGTGCGGATTCTCCCAATCGATGCGCGTCACCACGCCTTCCAGCGTAATTGGCTTCGATTCATCGAACTCATTCGAAAAAGCGTGGTGCGCGAAAACGGGCAGGCCGTTCGCCAATAGCGCCATCATTGCCAGCGAGAGGTGGAATCGATTGGGCATAGCCGTACGCCAACATTATCGCGCAGTGATGCGGAGGCCGCGCGTCACCTTATCAGATTGCGCCTTCAAAATAAGATCGTACGGACGCGGTCGCGCATGCGCGCAAGTTCGCTGGCATTGTGGCGAAGCAACTCGTGCCCCCAAATGGTGTCGGTGTCTGCGCGGCAGTCCCTGGCCATTGCTGACCCGATTTGCTCGTAGGGGCCGAGGCCCGCGGTCTTTAACGCTTCGGGTTCGCTCAATGTACCAAGAACAAAAACCCTGTCGGTCAGGTGGCCAGGAATCTTGCCCTTGACTTCTTGCAGCCGCTCCTGCTTATCGTCGAAGTCGATCAAGAGAACCATGAACCGCCGTGCATTCGACGCCATCCCGGCGGCATGATCGGCAAGAAAGCGTTCCAGGACAGCGATCCAGCCGCCAGCCTCCTCCAGAACCTGCATCTGCCGCTGCTTCGCCCCATCCATCTCCAGTTGAAAGCCTTTAGCCATTTGGCGGTTGGCATCGTCCTCGGGCAACACGTAGACGTGCGGCAAATGCTTGTTTACACTCACGGTTCGATATCGTCGCGAATCAGTGCGCTGACGAGATCCCCATTGACCTTGACGTCCTTAAGTGCGCGCACTCTCGTTGGTTCGAGGTGGTTGTCCCGATAAAAAACGAGCGTGTTTTCGTCGGAAAAACTGCGGATCACCTCGGAATTGTGCGAAGTGGCAATAAACTGGCCGCCACCTTGGAAGGCTTTGCGAAGAGCCAATACAAAATGGCCAACTTCCGAAAGCGCAAGATAATTGTCGGGTTCATCCCAGAAACAAAACACCGGCCCATAAGCGTGATTCGCAGCAAGTACGAGGGCGCAGATCATAAAGCATTTTTCGCCGTCCGACAAATCCTCGAAGGGGAAAGTTGCGCTTCCCTGACCGTTGGAAAATTGGACGACCAGGCTTCGATAGTTCGCGCCAATGATCGGATTTTTGATGTCCTTGAGATCGGGCATCACCTGCTTAAGATAGCTGTCGATCTCAGCATAGGCGGATGGCGCGTAAGCTAAGAGACCTGAGAACCATGCCCCAAAGTCGGTGACTTGAGTATTTGGCTCTAGCGTCTCCCCCTCGGAGTTCCCTACAATTAAGCCGGGCATCGGCCGGAGGATGAGCATGCGAGCCAGCCACCGCCTAATAATGGACACGGGATCGTCATTGGACGGTCGCTGCATTATCGGTAGAGCAACTAGGTCCCAATCTATGAGAAAATTCGCATCTCTCTCTTGCCGCGTCATACGCGTGTCTCGGAGGTTTCTAGTGTAGCGAAGCTTGCCATCAACCGCGAGCATCTCTTCGGATACGGCGAGTTCCTTGGATCCATCCTGAAGCTCAAAGGCGATTGAGTACACAAAGGCCTTGCCGCCCAACTCGACTTCAATTTCAAACCGCATCGGCACGTCCGTGCGTCCGCGTGCGAAATCCTTCGGCTTCACTAGGTCGCTTGCACGGTTCGTACCACGCGCGATCTTCTGCAGAATTTCGAGCGCAAGCCCAACCGTCGTTTTTCCCGAGCCGTTCTTTCCAATCAACAAGGCCGAAGATTGCCCTGAGATCGGTAACTCGAAGTTTTCCAGGCACCGGAAATTATGAACGTAGAAGCGGCGTATCACAACAAAATGATACACGTTAGGGGAAGCGCGAAGCGTTCCCTATTGCGTCGCCACCACCTTCGAATCCACCTGGAACTTGCGATAGTTCTTCCACGTGGTCTCTTCTTCGCCCACCAACTTCTTCACCAGACCCAGTCGCGCCGCGCCCTGCACCACTTCGCGCTTTGGCAGCCAGACATCGTCGTTCACGCGCGTCTGCTCGAATTCCAGCTTCGCGCCCGGCGCCAACCGCGCGATAAACAGCCCAAACGAAATGGTCGCGGTGGTTTCCGCTTCCAGCCGCACCCATTGATACTCAGTCTTATCGATCCAAACCTTCGCCTGGATCTTCAGCAGCGGTTTCGCGTCGCCATGCTTGGGATGTGCGTCCGGCTTGGGCGTGGCCGAAATCACCCAAACATCGTGCCCGTCGATCTTCTCCTCGCCCAGCAGCTTGAAATCGAACAGGTCGGGAACCTCGCGCAAAAACTCGCGATCCTTCTCGCGTTCCTTTTCAAAATCGGCCTCCCGCCGGACGCGTTGCGACGCGGTTTCATGCTCCCGCTTCGCCACCGCTTCATCCAGCTTCTCCTGCTCCTTGCGCTGATCCTCGGCCGACAGCGCCTTGCCATTGCGCTCCAGCATGCGATGGTGCGGCTCGCCATATACCACCACCGTCTCCCATTCCTCGGTCTTCTGCGATTTCACCTGCCCGCTCGAATCGAGCAGCCGATCCGTTTGCCGCGCGATCCAGGTGTAGTCCTTCATGCGCTGCCAATTGGACTGATCCAACTCAACGGATCTCTTTACAATGTCGCGTGCGTCAGGTTGGACACCCTGCCCCAATCCCGCGGCCGCGCATGCGGACGCACAAAGCGCGTAGGTTGCCCAGCGTCGACAAAGTCGACGGGGCAGCCTGACGCGCGCGCCAATCCCTAAACCAGCGACCATTCATGCCCCACGCGCGTCGCCACCACCCGGTCGGGCTGTCCCCCGGCCGCCGCGACGAATCGTTCCACCGGCTCCAGATACGCTTCGCGGCTCAACCGAAAAGTCTGGTGATGCACCGGCAGCAAATGTTCCGCGCCGCAATCGGCGCCCATGCGCCATGCCTCTTCCGGATTGCAATGCACGTAAATCCACGGATCGTACGCGCCAATCGGCATGATCGCCAGGTCCACCGGCTTCTTCGCGCGCACCGCTTGGAACGAATCGGTCAGCGCCGTGTCGCCGCCAAACACCACGCGATGCCGCCCGGTCTCGATCAGATAGCCGTTATACCCGCGGTGCACGTCGGACCGCATCCGCGCGCCCCAATGTTTCACGCGAATGCCCATAATCGACAGCGGACCCACGCGCACGCGCTCATCCCAGCCCACTTCCTGCACGCTTTGATAGCGCTGCACCCGCAACAGATCGCTGGTATGTTTCGCCGTCACAACCGCTGTTCCCGAGCGTTCCAAACTGCGCAGCGTGGCCAGATCGAAATGATCGAAATGCGCGTGCGACAGCAAAATCAAATCGATGTGCGGCAAATGCGCGCGGCTCACTGCGGGCGCCACCAGCCTCCGCAGCCCCACCGTCACCGGACCCATACGGATTCCGCAGCGCGACCCCAGAATCGGATCCGTCAGGATCGTGAATCCATCCATTTTCAACAGCACCGTGCTATGCCCCAGCCACGCCGCGTGCAATCCGGTATCGGCCCAGCGCTTCGGATGCGGCGTAAACGGCGCGGAAGGCACGGCGCATTTGCGCTCCTCTCGATACCGTTTGAAATATTCGGGCGCCGCTTTGCGTGCGTAGCGCGCCGCGCCCGCCCATTGCCCGAGCCGCGCGTTGCGGCTTACCTTGCCAGCCAAAACATTACCAGCCAAAACGTTCTTCCTTCCACGGATCGCCATGCATGTGGTACCCGTTCCGTTCCCAGAATCCAGCCTTGTCGCGATCCAGCAGTTCCAACCCGGCGATCCATTTCGCGCTCTTCCACGCGTACAGTTGCGGCACAATCAGCCGCGCCGGCCAGCCATGCTCTTCGGTCAGTGGTTGCCCATCGTGCAGAAACGCCACCAGCGCATCCTCGGCCAGAAAATCGGCTAGCGGAATATTGGTATTGAATCCCGGATCGTATCCGCGCGCCAGCGCATACTGGGCCTCAGGCAATGCGCCGCCCGCCAACTCCAGCAGCTTGCGCGTGGAAACGCCTTCCCACGTGTTGCCCAATCGCGACCAATGCGTCACGCAATGAAAATCGGCAAAAACCTTCACGCGCTCCAGTTGCTGGAACTCCTGCCAGTTCCACTCCGTCGGATTCGCCACCAAACCACCGATCGAAAACGTCCAGCGTTCCAGCGCGATCGGCGGAGCGCCGCTCGTATCCAGAATGGGCCATTTCCGCGTCCGGCTCTGTCCCGGCGGCACGCGATTCGCCCGCCTGGTGTCGGGACTCACAATCACTCCCGCGCCCGCGTCCTCGGCCGTGAGAATACGTTCCTCCTGAGTTTTGTTTTGGTCCATGGCAAACATAGGCGCCAACATCCGGTGAGAAATTCCGAGGGGCTGTGCTACTTACATCTTCAGTATGACATCGATCCGTCTCCCTTACGCTCGCGGCTCCGTGGGCGCCCTCGTGTTACTTTGCTCGATGCTCCCCGCCCGCGATCTGGGCGGCCGGGCCGAATACGTCGGCGGAACCATCACGGAAATCCCCGTCGGCTGCCAGGGAATGGTGCAGGCTATCGACGAGCAGTTCTTCGTCTTTTATTCCGGCAAGGCCAGCTGGCGCGTCCCATACGAAAAGATAAATCTGGTGGAGTACGGCGAAAAGGTGGACCGCCGCTATATCGCCGCCGTCATCATCTCGCCGCTTTTTCTGCTCGCCAAAAAGCGCCAGCATTTCCTCACCGTCGGCTATTCCGACGAAGAAGATCATCAACAGGCCATGATTTTCAAAATCAATAAAGACGATATCCGCGCCACGCTGGTGGTTCTGGAGGCGCGCACCGGCCGCAAAGTGGAATTCCAGGACGACGATGCTCGCAAGAGCGGAAAGGGCTAATAAACTGAGCCGCGCGTGTGTGAGGGACCGCTTCCTCTGGTCGCGGCTCGGTAAGGTTGTGATCCTGCAGGACCATCGATACTGAGCCGTGACCGAAGGGAGCGGTTGATCGTAATTTTCACGCACTGAGCCGCGCGCGTTAGCAAGCGGTTTTGGTCAAGGAGAAACCCATGCCGTGGTTACTATACACCGTCTTATTATTTGCGCCTTTTCTGGAACAACAGACGCCTGAAGAGGAGGCCGCCGCCCACCTGAGCAAGGTCCGCCGCATCTACATCGCCATCCTCACCGGCGGGGATGCCGCGCTTCAGCTTCGCGACCTGCTCATGACCAGCCTGCACAACTCCAAACAGTTCGTCATCACCGAGGACGAAGACAAGGCCGACGCCGTTCTCAAAGGAGCGGGCGATGACGACGTCTTCACCGACACCTTCCAATCCACCGAAGGCATCAACGCGCGCACGCAGATCAGCTCGGGATCGAGCGAAGGCCTGCGCAATTACGCCAACAGCAGCAGCAATCGCTCCGGCGGGCTCACCATCGGAGAAAACGACAGCCGCCGCACCGAAGAACGCAAGCACGAGGCCATCGCCACGGTCCGTCTGGTCAGCAAAGACGGCGATGTCATCTGGTCCGCTACCGCCGAAAGCCTGGGCGCGAAATTCATGGGCGCCAGCGCCGACGTCGCCGACAAAATCGCGAAGCGCCTAGTGACGGACTACAAAGCCGCCAAACTGCAAATGGCCAGCCAAGCCGCCCCGGTACCGCTACCAAGCAAGTCCGATACGGAACCACGCGCGTCCGCAAGCGGAAGCCGCTAAAGTGGCCGCCTTCGCCGTCCGATTGCTTATTGATGTCCCGAACCTCGTACCGCATCCCACTCCAGACGTGTGTTGCGGTCCTGGCCTTCTGCCTGATCTGGATGGGGCTGGGCTCCGTCATCGTTCCCGGCGCGCGCCGGCACGACTTTTTGAACCTCTACACCGGCGCTTCGCTCGCGCTCGACGGCAATTTCGCGCACCTCCATTCGCCTGAAGTCCAACTCGCCCGCGAGCGCCAATTCGTCCCCGACCTTCCCACGCTGGTTCCCTTCGTGCGTCCGCCGTTTTATGCGTTGCTGCTCGCGCCCCTGGCGCTGCTTCCATTCGGCCTCGCGTTCTGGATCTGGCTCGCCCTGCAATCCGCGCTCTTATTCGGATGCTGGGCCTGGGCGTTTTCGCGCTGGGGGCCGGATGCGCTGATCTTTGGCGCACTCTATCTTCCCACTGCGCTCGGCATCGCCTCCGGACAGGATTGCGTTGGGATGCTCGTCATCCTGATCGTCACCTACGCGCTCTCGGAAAAAGGCAATGATTTCGCAAGCGCCGCGGCCCTCGGCCTGGGCCTCATCAAGTTTCACCTCTTCCTCCTGTGGCCCCTCGCGCTTTTGATCCAACGACGCTGGCGAATGATGCTGGGCGCCTGCGCCGTCGTCGCTGCCGAATCCCTGCTGTCGCTTTGGCTCTCCGGATGGAGCGGCATCGTCGAATATTTCGCGCTTCTTCGCAACAAGAATATCGAGCGGCTCAGTCCATCCCCGGAGCTAATGATCAACGTCCACGGCCTGGCGCTCAACTTCCATATGGACGGCTTGATCGCTCGCGGATCGTTGGTCGCCGTCGTAATCCTGCTGGTGGCCGGCGCCTGTTGGCGCGCCCCGCTCTGGCAGTGGATCGCCGCGGCGTCCGCCGGATCGCTCCTGGTCGCTCCGCACATCTACGGTTACGACGCCGGCCTGCTGTTGCTCTCCATCTGGCTCGCGATTTTTATGACGGCCGAAAAGTGGACGCGCCTCGCAGCCCTGCTCGTTTGCACGCCCATTCCATTTCTGATGAACCTGGCCGGATCGCCGTGGGCCGCCGCCACGCCCGTCGCGCTGCTGCTTTTTCTCCTGAGCTTGACCCGCCGCGCGCATCACGTTACTGAACCGCGCGCGTCAGCAAGCGGTCCCCGGGCTACTTCCGAACCGCGCCGGGCTACTTCCGAACCGCGCCGGGCTACTTCCGAACCGCGCCGGGCTACTTCCGAGCCGCGCGCGTCAGCAAGCGGTCCCCGCCCTCAGAGCCCCGTGTCCCACACGTAAGCCGCGAAATTCCGAGTCTTGCGGAATCCCATCCGCTCATATAACCCGATCGCTTCCGTATTCGACGCCGTCACGGTCAGCGTCACTTTTCGGCACCCATTCCGCGCCAGCGATTCCAGCGACCTTCGGATCAACTCATACCCCGCGCCCGTTCCGCGCGCCGCCTTCGACACGCACACCTGCGTCACGTGTCCCACGTCCGCCTGCACCAGGCTCGCCAGGCAAATCCCCGCCAGCCGGCCGGTCGCCGGTTCCATCGCCACGAACGACGCGGGTTGAAAAAAGCTTCCGCATCCCGGAAACTGCACGATATTCATTAGAAACCGCCGCGCACCCGCGGGCGACCGGTACTGGTCGTTGATTTCGCTGTCGATGTGCCCCTGATAAGCGCTCGCAATCAGTGTCGCCGCTTCATCCTGCTTGCGCTCAGACCAGCTATCGAACAACACCGGCTGCGTCGGATGCCTCTCCGTCAAACGCCCCGCCGTTCCAGCCTCGATTTCCATGAAATTCCGCACGAACGTCCGGACATATTTAGGTTGCGGCAGCGTGATCGCCGGGCCCGTCCGCAGCATCATCAACTGCGATTCGATGCGCCGGATCAGCGGCGTCCTCATCAGCCCTTCCACCACCGCGTTGAGCAATCGCTGCTTCGTTCTCCACGCTGAGGTACTCTTTCAGCACATAGAGATCGCCGATCAGCCCTTTGCGCTCCTCGGCCACGAAGTAGCAATACCCCACCGGATACCCGTTCAGCAGCAGCGCGTAGCCGTTCAGAGCCTGTATTTCCAGGAACCGCCGAACGAGATTGGCCGACCCGCGGAAGTCCCAGTCCAGCGTCTCGCGCCAGGCCTGCGTCTCTTCTTCAAGCAGCACATCCAGGTCGCCGCCCCGCAAATGGCGCAGTTCCACCACGCGCGCCAGTGGGGAATCGGAGAGAGCCGCCATACGGTTCAAGCCTACACCGAAATCGGTCGCACGTGGCGCAAGCACCCTGTGAACGCCCTAATGAGGAAGATCCCCCGCCGCTTTCCCGCTGGTCACTTCGTTGTACGCGTCCTTCACCTGATCGGGCAAAGAATCCGCGCTCACCCAATTCTTCACCGCATCGGGCAGACGCAGCATCGCCACTTGTTTGCCGTTCGTCGGTCTTCACCAGATCGCCGAGTTTCTTGCCGCTCGCTACTTGCGCCTGCACGGCCTTGCGCAGCTCGATCATGAACGCGCGCTGCCCCGTCAGGATCTCCTTGCCGCCCGCGCCGCCATGGCCGGGAAGCACATGATCCACTTTCAGCTTCAGCGCGCCATCCAGCACCTTCGGCCAATTGCCGATGTTTCCGTCGCCCGTGTAGTTATAAGGACCGTTCACCGCTGCATCGCCCGAGCACAGCACCCGCTCCCTGGGCAAATATACCAACCCATCGCCGCGCGTATGCGCCCATCCGAAATGGTAGAACTCCACGCGCCGCGTCCCGTCCGTGATCACGTGCGGGCTGTCGGTGAAGGTTTGCTGCGGCGGCTCCGGCGTGTCGCGATGCATGTCCGCCACGTCCTTGCGCTCTTTCATGGAATCCTGCCAGCGCGCCGGCTCGTAGCGCTTCATCTCTTCAGCCACGCCCTGGTACGCGATGGTCGTCGCGCCCGCCCCGGTCCACACCGCGTTGCCATAGGTATGATCGCCGTGATGATGGGTATCGAAGACAAACTTCACCGGCTTCGATGAGACTCTTTTCGCGTCCGCCATCGCCAGCCGCGCCCCGCTCGGGAAATTGGCGTCCACGACGATCAGGTAGTCCTTCATCTCGATGATGACGTTGTTGCAGTGGCCCTTGGCCCACCAGGTCGCCCTCGCGGAACCAGACGCCGGGCGCGATCTGCTTCAGCGTGTTCGGCTGCGCATCGCCCCGAGTGATGGCAAATCCCAGCGCAAGCAACACCGCAAACCCAGCTGCCAGCCAAATTCGCTTCATTCCGTGATGCTACCGCACTCTTGCTCTGCTTATGTTGTGTTTGTTTCCAGTGTGACGCACGCACTCGTGCGTGCCGCGTTCACACTCCGGTGAACGCCTTCAGGAGTGACCGGACCTACTGAGCCTGGGGACGAGCGCCGGGACCCTGGCCGGCTACATACCCGATCAAGCCGTTGAGCTTATCACTGATCTCCGCTAGATTTTCTTCGGTTCGCAGCCGAAGCTTCTCGGATTGGACTCGAAACTCCACAAGCTCGCTGATATGCTCGCTCTGCACCTTCTCGATGTGGGCCATCACCACCATCGTGTCCTGCAGCTCTTTAATCGCGGCTTGCATCTGCTCGTTGGCCATAGGTACGTTCATATAATAGCGCGTCCGCCAACATGGTGCCGGAACGAAAGCCAAAATCTCAGCCGCGCTATCCTGCAAACGATGCTGCGCTACCACGTAGTTTACTTCCTCCCTCGCGATGGCGACCGTATGGTTGTGGCCGAAGTCTTGGACTTCCCCGGTGTCGTCAGCCAGGGCTTCGATCTCGCCGACGCGCGCGTCATGCTCGCCAGCGCGACGGCCGCCGCCGACCTGAACGGACTGCTCCCGCTTCCAGTCCATGCCAGCGGCCAACTCATGGCCAGCCACAGACAAACTCAGATAAACCGCGATAAACTTTTCTCGGAATCCGCGTTCATCCGCGGCCCATTCGATTTCGCCTCCCTAACCCCACACGCTACAATGTAATTTTCACGGAGGCCTAATGGCCGCACTTCCTCGGCGCACTTCTGTGCCCGTCAAAATCGGCGACGTCTGGGTGGGCGGCGACCACCCCATCGTGGTCCAGTCCATGACCAATACCGATACCGCCGACACCGCCGCCACCGTCAATCAGGTGATGGCGCTGGCCCAGGCCGGCTCCGAGCTGGTCCGCGTCACCGTCAACACCGAAGCCGCCGCCCAGGCCGTCCCCAAGATCGTCGACACGCTCGACAAATTCGGCGTCCGCGTCCCCATCATTGGCGACTTCCACTACAACGGCCATCTCCTGCTCAAGAAGTATCCCGACTGCGCCCGCGCCCTCGCCAAATATCGCATCAATCCCGGCAACGTCAACATCGGCAAGAAGCACGACGACAATTTCCGCACCATGATCGAAGCGGCCATCGAGCACAATCGCCCGGTGCGCATCGGCGTCAACTGGGGCTCGCTCGACGGGCCCTGCTCACGCGCATGATGGACGAAAACTCGCGCCTTCCCGAGCCGCTGGACGCGATGGAAGTCACCATGAACGCCATCGTCGCCAGCGGCCTTCTGGCCGCGCAAGCCGCCGAACACTACGGGCTTGGCCGCGACAAGATCATCCTCAGCGCCAAGGTCAGCGGCGTGCAGGATCTCATCATGGTCTATCGCAAGCTGGCCGCCCAGTGCGATTACGCGCTGCACCTCGGGCTCACCGAAGCCGGCCTCGGATCGAAGGGCATCGTCGCCACCACCGCCGCGCTCTCGGTGCTGTTGCAGGAAGGCATCGGCGACACCATCCGCGCCTCGCTCACCCCGCTCCCCAATGGCGACCGCACCGACGAAGTCATCGTCTCCCAGCAGATTCTGCAATCCTCGGCCTGCGCAGCTTCACGCCGCAAGTCACCGCCTGCCCCGGCTGCGGCCGCACCACCAGCACGTTCTTCCAGGACATGGCCGACCAGATCCAGACCTACCTGCGCGAGCAGATGCCCAACTGGAAGGAGCGCTACGCCGGCGTCGAAGAGATGAAGGTGGCGGTGATGGGCTGCGTGGTCAACGGCCCCGGCGAATCCAAGCACTCGCACATCGGCATCTCGCTGCCCGGCACGTTCGAAGAGCCCGTCGCGCCGGTTTATGTCGACGGCAAGCTCTCCTGCCACCCTGCGCGGCGACCGCATCGTCGCCGAATTCATCGAAATCCTGAACAATTACGTCGACCGCCGCTACGCCGAGCGCGTCGCCGAAACGACAACTGTGTAGCCATCTGCGCAGCATACTCATCGGAACGTCCGGCCTCTTGGCGGCCGCTTGAGCCGCGCTCCTGCTGACGATTCTGCGCCGTTCCCTCGACCTGGCCGCGAGCGAGCCGCACGTCTCTTCTTAATCGGCCTCCTCCTGCGTGGCCCGCGAACTTCTTCGTCGTTTTTAACCTGGCATGGCTTTGCACTTGGATTTTGTCGGCCGTCAGCTTGCAAAATGGGTACCGGTTCGCTTTATTCCCCATGTTTTTCGCGATTGCATCGATGGCGAACGGAATAGCGCACCCCGTGCTCGCGGTCGCAGTTGGCGGGTATTTCCCGGGACTTCCCCATTGGTGGGATTGCTCGGAGTGTTGCCTTGGCTCCGGCTGCAAGCCTTAACCAGACCATCTAAGTAAAGCAATCGCCTCGTTTCCGCGGTCACCATTCGCCGCGCGAAATTCTCGTCAGTCCATCAATCGCTTAACTGCCGCCAGGCCGGTTTATGCTTGGAACCGGCGTTACTCTTTTTCCACTATGTTTCCACTCGACCGGATTTCCAGCCCGCTCTTCGCCCGAAGTTCGCCCGCCGCGCGAAAAAAAATCGCCGCACCATGCACACTCCCTCCCACCCCCAATCCGTCCACACCGTGCCTGCTCCCCAGCCCCCAGCCCCCAGTCCCCAACCCCGAGCTTCCCAGCCCCCAACCCCAGCGGTGCCCGCAGGGCATCGCCTCCCCAATCCCTAACGTTTTCAACCATCTCGGTCGATATCCCGTCTAGTGGCGCTAACCCCAAATCAGCCCAAACGCTCCGTCCTCATCGCCGCCCGCGTCATCTCCCTGGCCATCGGTCTCGCCGGCGCGGAGAGCATTCTTTGGTTTGGCGGCTATCCAGCCTGGTGGCAAACGCTCCACATCTCTGGCGATGATTCCGAATACGCTCCCGACCCGGACCTGGGCTGGAAAAATCGCCAAGGCCAGTTCCACCTGGTGGATCCCGAGCGCAACACCCCTTTCCAATACACCAACTGGAGCCAGGGCCGCCGCGCCACCGCCGATCGCGAGCCGGCAGTCGACGCCGCCCGCACGCCGCGCGTCCTGTTCTTCGGCGACTCTTACGTGCAAGGCTACGGGCTCTCAAACCAGCAAACGTTCGCGTGGATCGTGCAACAGGTCCATCCCGAGCTGGCGGTTTCCAACTTCGGCACGGCCGATTACGGAACCGATCAGTCCTATCTCGCCATCGCGAAATACGTCCGCGGCCCCTGCTCGGTCTTCTATCTCTTCAACAGCTTTCACGAGCGGCGCAACGTCGCGGAGCCGGACTGGATTCGAATCGTGAAACAACCTCCGCCGGGTTTGTTTTTCCCTTACGCCGACCTGTCGCATGGAATGTTGCGCGCGCACGCGTCCGTGGGAGAAATGGTTTGGCCGCTCAGCCGCTGGCTGCGCACCGCCGCGTTGGCCGAGGATTATTACCAGCGCATCGCCACTTACCCGCGCATGCGCAACAAGCGCGCCGTCACCGAAGAGTTGCTCGTGAAGATGAACGAAACCGTCCTCGCGGCCGGCGGAAAGTTCACCGTGATCCTGTTCGACACCACGCCCGATGAGCGCCGCGATTACCGCGACTTTGTTCGATCGCGCAGCATCCCCTTCATCGATTGCGATCACCCGGAAATGACTGACAAGCATTTTCGGCTGCCGGATGGCCATCCCAACGCGGAATTGAATCGGTTGCTGGCCCAGTGGATTGAACCGATTTCATCCGTAAACCCAGGAGAGAATCAACGTGCCGGAAAACTCTGATCGCGCCGCCCTCAGCGCGGTCTTAAGCCCTCAACCGGAGGATGCCGTGAAGCCCTCTTCCAACCGCACCTTCGGTCTGGTATTTGCAGCCTTCTTCGCGCTCGTCGCTTTGCTGCCCCTCTTGCGCGGCCACGCCGTTCGCCGCTGGGCCCTGCCCGTCAGCGCTCTCTTTCTCCTCACCGCGCTGGCCGCCCCGAAACTGCTCGCGCCTCTCAACCGCGCCTGGACCGCTCTTGGCGCCCTGCTCCACGCGGTGGTCAATCCCATCGTTCTGGGCATCTTGTTCTACCTCGTCTTCACTCCGTTCGGATGGGTTCTGCGCCGCATGGGCAAGGATTTCCTCCGCTTGCGGCCTACTCCCGGCGCGACCACCTATTGGATCGCCAGGCAACCGCCTGGTCCGCCGCCCGAAACCATGTCGAGGCAATTTTAGGAGGTCGTTCGAAAATCATGAAAGCGGCCAATATACTCTTGGCGATCCTGGCGGCCGTAGCCCTAACGGGTTGCAGCCGCGTTTCCGCCGATGCGGGCGAACAGCGCGTACTCATCGAAAAACCCTGGTTCTTTGGCCACGGCGGCATCGATGACCAGCCTGTCACGGCCGGCGCCACCTGGGTCGCCTGGAGCACCGATTCCGTCACCGTCTCGATGCAGCCCTTACGCTTCGACGAAGAGTTCGACGACATGATGTCGGCCAATAACGTCCCGGTGTCGTTCCGGGCCGCCGTGCGTCTCCAGGTAACCGACTCGGTTGAGTTAGTGCGTCACTTCAGTGGCGGATACACGTGTGGAACCGCGGAGAACACGCCGCAGCTGTGTTGGTACTCCACCAACGTTCAGCGCATGTTTCAGAACCTGATTCGCTCGGACTGCAAACGCTACA
Source organism: Bryobacterales bacterium (assembly GCA_963784025.1). Classification (GTDB taxonomy): domain Bacteria; phylum Acidobacteriota; class Terriglobia; order Bryobacterales; family Bryobacteraceae; genus Palsa-89. The sequence goes on along the minus strand of CAWAPW010000022.1, from coordinate 818,407 downwards.
CCATGAGTCAATTGGCGATCGATCAATCCAGCGTGCAGGAACTGGAAAGCACGGTGAAGCGGGAGCTGGAGAGTTATCTCGCCTCGCAAAAAATGCCCGTCAAGGTTTACGAGGTTGTGGTGGGGAAAGTTTCTCCTCCTAAGATTGTCGAAGACCAGCAAAAGGAAACAGCCGCGCAACAACAACGCGCCCAGACGGAAGCGCAAAAGAAGATCGCCGAAGATGCCCGCAAAGCCGCGGAGTTGAGCCGCGCCGCCGCGGATAGCGCATATCAAATGGCGATGGGCCTGAACTCCCAGCAGTTCGTGGAACTGCAAAGAATCAAGATGTGCGCCGAAAAGGCAACCTGCCAGGTGTTCCTGGGTTCGATGCCGATTCCCGTCGTAGGAAAACAGTGAGCAACGGAGCTGGAAAACAACCGTGTCAACTCTAATCGAGCTTTGGTCCTTCATGCGCGAGCGGAAGAAATTCTGGTTGCTGCCCATCTTCCTCATGATGATCGTCCTCGGCGGCCTGCTGATCCTCACCAAGATTTCAGCCGTCGCGCCCTTCATCTACACGCTGTTTTAGCCCGATGAACATTCTCGGCATCTCGGCCTTCTATCACGACAGCGCGGCCGCGCTGGTGGTGGATGGCGAGATCATTGCTGCCGCTCAGGAAGAGCGATTCAGCCGCAAAAAGCACGACGCGCGTTTCCCCACGCATGCGGTCCGGTATTGCCTGGAAGCCGGCGGATTGAACGCCGCCGATCTCGATTCGGTCGTCTTCTACGACAAACCATTCCTGAAATTCGAGCGCTTGCTCGAAACGTATCTCATGTTCGCTCCTTCCGGATTCTCTTCCTTCCGCATGGCCGTTCCGCTATGGATTCGGGAGAAGCTCTTTCAGAAGGATCTGCTGCAATCCCAGCTCAAACCGTTAGCGCCCGGCCTGAATTGGGCCGCGAAGCTTCGATTCACCGAGCACCACTTAAGCCACGCCGCCAGCGCTTTCTTTCCTTCACCATTCGAAGAGGCCGTGGTCCTGACCATGGACGGCGTCGGCGAATGGGCCACAACTTCGGTCGCGCACGGCCGCGGCAATCAGCTCGAAATCCTCAAGGAAATCCACTTTCCGCATTCGCTCGGCCTGCTCTATTCGGCATTCACGTATTACACTGGCTTCAAAGTGAACTCGGGCGAGTACAAGCTGATGGGCCTCGCGCCCTACGGCGAGCCACGCTTCACCAAACAAATCTTCGATCATCTGATCGACGTGAAACCGGACGGCTCTTTCCATCTCAATCTCGATTACTTCAACTACTGCGCCGGCCTGACGATGACTAACTCCCGGTTTCATCGACTCTTCGGCCTTCCGCCACGCAAGCCCACCGAGCCGCTGACCCAGCAACACATGGACGTGGCGGCGTCCATTCAATTCGCGCTCGAAGAAGTAATCCTGCGGCTCACCCGATCGCTCGCGGCCGAGACCGGCATCCCCAATCTATGCCTGGCCGGCGGCGTAGCGCTCAACTGCGTGGCCAACGGCAAGGTGCTGCGCGACGGCCGTTTCAAGAACGTCTGGATTCAACCCGCGTCCGGCGATGCGGGCGGTGCGCTCGGGGCCGCTCTGGCTGCGCATTATCAATTCCACAACCAGCCGCGAACAGTCAGCCAATGTAGTGACTCAATGCACGGAGCTTATCTCGGTCCCGAGTTTTCTCAAGACCAGATCGAGCAGCGCCTGCGCGATGCCGGCGCGCGCTTTCAAACCCTCTGCGATTGCGAGCTCACCGCGCAATCGGCCGATGCATTGGCTGCAGGCCAAGCCCTGGGCTGGTTTCAAGGCCGCATGGAATTTGGTCCGCGCGCGCTCGGGGCCCGCTCCATTTTGGGCGACGCGCGCTCGCCCTCCATGCAAAGCGTGCTCAATCTCAAAGTGAAATACCGCGAGTCGTTCCGTCCCTTCGCGCCCTCCGTGCTGCGCGAGCGCGTCAGCGACTATTTCGATTTAGACGCCGACAGCCCCTACATGCTCCTGGTCGCCGACGTCGTCGAGCATCGCCGCCGAACCATGTCGGAAGACCAGCAAAACCTGTTCGGCATCGCCAAACTCAACATCCCGCGCTCCGATATCCCGGCCGTCACGCACGTCGATTATTCCGCGCGCATCCAGACCGTTCATCGCGATACCAATCCCCGCTATCATGCGCTGATCGCGGCTTTCGAACAACGCACCGGTTGCCCCGTGATCGTCAATACCAGCTTCAACGTGCGCGGCGAGCCCATCGTCTGCACGCCCGAGGACGCCTTCCATTGTTTTATGGGCACCGAAATTGAAACGCTCGCCATCGGCAATTGCTTCCTGCGCAAGGAGGAGCAGGATCAAAGCCTGAAAAGGAATTACGAAACCGCTTTCGATCTCGACTAGCCGCGCCGCCCCGCCGAGCCGCGCGCCAGCAGCACACCCGGAGACGACCGAAAGTCATGCACTGGAGAACATCGACTCGAAGAAGACCGGACGGGTGGCGCGTGAGCAAGCGGTTGCCTTACCGATGATCCATCCGAATCTTCACCAGGTCCACAAACGACATCATACCCTGGCTCAGCCGCACTTTCGTCCCTTCCACATTGGCCCACCGCACCGGCACTTCCACCGCCCGCACGCCCAGCTTTTTCGCGATCAGCAAATCCTCCACGTCGAAACTGAAGCCTTCCTGCTTCTGCCGCGAAAAAATCTGCCGCGCCGCATCCGCCCGAAACAATTTGAACCCGCATTGTGTGTCCCGGAACGGCAGCCCCGTCACCATCCGCATCACCAGGTTGAAGGCCCGTCCCGAGAGTTCCCTCAGCGCCGGCTGATGCACTTCCACCAGGCTCCGATCCACCGCGCGCGATCCGATGGCTACTCCCGCGCCTTGCTCGGACGCCGCCCGGCACAGCTTCTCGATCTCGGTAATCGGCGTCGACAAGTCGGCGTCGGTGTACAGAATCCACTCGCCTTTCGCCTCCAGCATTCCGTTCCGCACCGCATAGCCTTTGCCGCGATTGCCGGGATTCTTCACCAGCCGCAGGTTGCCGTTCGCCTTCGCGAACTCCCGCACCACGCCCGACGTGCCGTCGCGCGATCCATCGTCCACCACGATCACTTCGCGGAACGAAAACGTCCCGAGAGCAATCCAATCCAGCACTTGTCGCAGCGTCCGCGGCAACCGTTTTTCTTCGTTGTAAGCGGGGATGACTATGGAGAGTGAGTCCAACGCTCAATTATACTTGTGGCACGGGCGATTTTTTCGTGCGCCTTCCGGCATTGCTGTTTCCGCCGCCGGCACCATTGTGGAGCGCACAGCGGGGGACGCGCTGGCTAAGGAAAGAAAACATTCGCGGCCCGCTGCGTTGTGCGCGATATTTATTGAGGAGTGAATATTGTCTTTCGAAGACGACTTGTACGAGCAACGCATCCGGCGCATCGCCGAAATCGAGGCCCTCGGCTTCCAGCCTTACGGCCACCGCTTCGATTTCACCCACACCATTCCGCAGATCCTGGCCGAATATGGCGAGAAGACCGCCGAGCAACTGGCCGAACCCGCGCGTCGAGGTTCGCATTGCCGGCCGCATCATGACCGTGCGGCGCATGGGCAAGGCCGGCTTCGCGCACCTGATGCAGAATGGCGAACAGCTGCAAGTTTACGTACGCAAGGACGCGGTCAGTGAAAAGGAATTCGCGCTCTATCAACTCCTCGATCTGGGCGATCTGATCGGCGTCGAAGGCTACCTGTTCCGCACGCGGACCAATGAGCTCAGCATCCACGTCGAGCATTTGTATTTCCTCGCGAAAACCCTGCTCTCCATGCCCGAAAAGTGGCACGGGCTGGAAGATGTTGAAACGCGCTATCGCCAGCGCTATCTCGATCTGATCGCGAATCCGGAAGTGCGCAAGGTCTTCGTCACGCGCGCCAAGATCGTTTCGTCGCTGCGCCGTGAACTGGAATCGCGCGGCTTTCTGGAAGTGGAGACGCCGATGCTCCAGTCCATCTACGGCGGCGCCGCGGCCCGGCCCTTCACCACGCATCACAATACGCTCGATATCGATCTGTATCTGCGCATCGCGCCCGAGCTGTATCTGAAGCGCCTGGTAGTCGGCGGGTTGGAGCGCGTCTTCGAAATCAACCGCAACTTCCGCAACGAAGGCATCTCCACGCAGCACAATCCCGAGTTCACCATGCTCGAGTTTTATCAGGCCTACACGGACTATCACGGCATGATGGATCTCTCGGCGGATCTGCTGCGCCAGGCTGCCATCGACGCCACTGGCGGCACCGAAGTGGAATATCAAGGCACGCGGCTCGATTTCGCAAATATCCGCCGCAGTGTCGATGCGGGAAGCCGTTGGCGATTCCAGCCTGAAAGGCCACGCCTTGGTAGAAGCCTTCGAGCGCGACGTGGAGCCCAAGCTTTTCCAGCCCACCATGGTCTACGATTATCCGGTCGAAATCTCGCCGCTTTCCAAAAACAAGCCGGACGACCCGGAATTTGTGGAGCGCTTTGAAATCTTCGCCGCGGGCATGGAAATCGGCAATGCCTTCACCGAACTGAACGATCCGCGCGAGCAGCGCCGCCGCTTCGAAGCCCAGCTCGCTCTGCGCGAAAAGGGCGACACGGAGGCGCATCAAATGGACGAAGACTACGTCCGCGCGCTCTGCTACGGTCTGCCGCCCACCGGCGGCGAAGGCATCGGCATCGACCGCCTGACGATGATCCTCACTAATTCGCGCTCCATTCGCGACGTGATTCTGTTTCCTCTACTGCGTCCTCAAGCATGACCACGCGCAGCTTCGAGCTCTTTATCGCCAACCGCTACCTGCGCGCCAAACGCAAGCAGGCGGTCATTTCCGTGATCACCGTAATTTCGGTCGCGGGCGTTGCTGCCGGTGTGGTGGCGCTGGTGATCGGCATCGCCATCAACAACGGATTTCGCGACACGCTGCAGCGCAGCCTGCTGGGCGCCACGGCCCACGTGATGGTTTTGGCGAAAGATTCCGATGTGGGCATCTCCAATTGGCGGGAGCTCGATCCCAAATTCCGCCAGCTTCCGCATGTCGTCAGCGTCGCGCCCAATCTGTACGGCACCGTTCTGCTGGCTGGTCCGCTTCAGTCCGGCGGCGCGGAGATTAAGGGCATCCCGATCGACAACCCTCCGGACATGCTGAAACATTTGAAGCAAGGATCGTTTGACAGGCTGAAAGATACCGCCGGGCTCCCCGGCATTATCCTCGGTTCCCACCTGGCGCAAAGCACCGGCATGCTGCTCAACAGCGTGGTCAATGTGATTTCCCCCCGGCCCGAATTTTTCGGACCGGAGATGCGCATTCCCCAGCCATTCCAATTCCGCGTGGTGGGCATTTTCGAATCGGGCTTCTATGAAGTCGATTCCTATTGGGCCTTCACATCGCTCGGCTCCGCGCAAGCCATCTTCAGCACAGGCAACGTCGTCAATTCCATCGAACTGCGGCTCGACGATATCTACAAAGCCCCCGAAGTCGCAAAAATGGCCGAAAAGATCGCTGGTCCCCAGCTAGCCGCGAGCACTTGGATGGAGAAGTATCATCAGATCCTGAACGCGTTGAGCACGGAGCGCATCGTGACCATCATCACCATCGGATTGATCGGGCTGGTGGCCGCTCTCAATATCCTGATCACGCTGATCATGATGGTGATGGAGAAAAACCGCGACATTGCGGTGCTCATGTCCATGGGCGCCAAACGCGGGCAGATCCGGCGAATCTTCATGCTGCAAGGCGTGTTGATCGGAGCCGTCGGCACTGCCATCGGGCTCACGCTAGGCTATTCACTCTCGATTCTCGCCGATCATTACCGCTGGCTGCGTTTGAGCGAAGATGTCTATTCGCTCAGCTATGTCCCATTTAATCCGCGCTGGGAAGATGCCATCTGGATCGCCGCGGCCGCGCTCTTCATCAGCTTGATCGCGACGTTGTATCCCGCCAAAGCCGCCACTTCCATCGCGCCGGTGGAAGCCCTTCGCTATGAATAGCCCGCTACGCGCACGCGTGCGGCTCATAGATACAGAACGGATCCTGGCCCAACGGATCGCCCGTGGCCTCATACGCCCTGGCCCGCGATCCGCCGCACAACGCATGATATTCGCAGCTCCCGCAACGTCCGTGAAACTGTTCCGGATCGTGCAGCGCCAGGAACACCGGAGCGTTGCGATACACCTCGGTCAGCCGATCCCTGCGAACGTTGCCCACCGCCAGCGGCAGAAATCCCGCCGGGCAGATGTCGCCGGTGTGCGATACGAACACGATGCCGTTTCCATCGCGGATTCCGAATCCTCGATACGCCGGGCTCTTCTTGATCTCGCTGCCCGTGAGCCCTTCCGCGCGCATCCGGTTCAATGCGACACGCCGGTAGGACGGCGCTTCCGTAGTGGCAACGGTAAACGGCGCGGCGTTGGATGTTTCGTAAATCCAGCGCATGAGTTGCTCGCCTTGTTCCGGCGTCAGCGGCTGCAGCACCTTGCCGCGCCCCACCGAAATCAGGAAAAACAGGCTCCAACGCGCCACATGGAGCGGCTTCAAAAGCTCATAGATCGCGGGGACGTCTTGGGCGGTCTCTTCGGACACCAGCGTGTTCACTTGCAGCGGCATCCCAAGCTCTTGCGCCCAACCGATGGCCTGCATGGTTCGATCGAACGTGCCGGCCACGCCGCGAATCGTATCGTGCCGCGCGGCCGACGATCCGTCCAGGCTCAAGCCCAGCCCCTCCACGCCGTGTTGCTGCAGCCGCGCCAGGACATCGCGAGTAAGTGCCTGCGTGGCGGCCGGGGTGATGGAGACGCCGATTCCGAGACGGCGCGCCTCATCGATCAGCTCGTAAAGATCGGGGCGCGCCAGCGGATCTCCGCCGGTGAGGATGAGCTGGGGAAGCGGGTCGCCGAAGTCCAGGATCTGGCGCAGGAACGCCGCGCCTTCTTCAAGCGAAAGTTCCTGGGGGTGAGGCGTAGCAACCGTCTCGATGCGGCAATGGCGGCAGGCCAGCGCGCAGGCCTGCGTCATTTCCCAATAGACGTTCAAGGGCGTCTGCGCGTAGTCACGCAGTTTGTGGTGCGAAAGCGTTGGCATACGACAATGCCAAGCAAAAAAGGGGCCACCCTTGAGACAGCCCTTCTCTTAGGCCGGAATCACGCCGCCCGATCACCGGCCTCAGTGACCGTCGTGATCGGGGTCGCCTTGCGCCGCATCACTGGTTTGCGACGCTTCGGTGGCTTTCTTGCTCAGCACCACGGTATCTTCCGGTTGTTGATCGTTCTGGCTGTTTTTCTGAGTCTGGGAGATTTGCTGTTGCTGCTGAGTTTGATACGACGGCGAAGTTTGCGAACTGCTGGATACGCTGCTAATCATAATGTTCTCCTGACGCCTTGCTTATCGGGCGCTGGAAGAAAAGTATGAGCAGCGGGCACGCTAGACTGAAACATTAGGCAATTGGATGGCTTGGCCGGTGTTGCTGCTGGCCCGCGAGTTGGATCTCGGGGGCAGCGAGCGCCAGATGACCGAGATCGCGAAGACGCTGGATCGTTCGCGATTTTCCCCGCACGTTGGATGCTTTCGCCCGCAAGGGATCCGCTCGGCGGAGCTCGCCGCCCGCGGTGTGCCCATCGTTCACTTTCCGGTGGATTCTTTTGCGTCGTTCGGAGCCCTGGCCCAAGCCTGGAAGCTCGGAAGCTACATCCGGCGCAACAAAATTCGGCTGGTGCACACTTTCGATTATCCGCTCACTCTATTCGCTGTTCCCGTGGCGCGCGCGATCACGCGGGCCGTGGTGGTTTCCAGCCAGCGGTCCCACCGCTCGTTAATCCCGCGCAAATACCGGCGATGGATTCGAATGACGGATCACCTGGCCCGCACGATCGTAGTAAATTGCGAATTTGTGCGGCAACACCTGGAGAACAGCGAAGGTATCCCGGGGAACCGGATTCGGCTGTGTTACAACGGGGTGGATCTGGACGAGTTTGCGCCTCGGGATACTCCGCGCGACGCGCTTACCATCGGCGTGGTTTGTGCGCTGCGGCCGGAGAAGGATGTGGAGACCTTGATCGAAGCCTTCGTCCGGGTCAGGCGTTCAGGCTTGCGGCTGCTGATTGTCGGAGGCGGTTCGATGCTGGGCGAATTGCGTTCCCAGGCCGAGGCGAATAGCTTGGCCGTCGATTGCACCTTTGTTCCAGCCACCGGAAAAGTGGCCGAGTGGCTGCGGGCCATCGATATTTTCGTCTTGCCTTCCCGATCGGAAGCGCTGTCTAATTCGTTGCTCGAAGCGATGGCCTGCGGGTGTTGCCCGGTGGCGTCCCGCGTGGGCGGAAATACGGAACTGGTTCGCCACGGCGAGAACGGGATGCTGTTTGAGGCGGGTGATGTGGACCAACTGAGCGACATCCTCTGTACGCTCCTGGAACTGCCGATGTTGCGCGAGCAATTGGCTGCGCGGGCGCGCTCGACGGCCGAGCAGTTTTCGATCGGTGCGTCGGCGCGGCGCATGGAGGAGATTTATACCGAATTAATCGAAGCGGGGAAAGATGACGACAGATGACGATAGAGCGCGATCCACTGCGGTCCGATTTGGGACCACGAATATTTTGCGCACTCCGATCGGGCGTTGGCCGTAAGGCGCGCTGCCAGGCCGGGCTCGTCGATCAGCCGCAGGGCGCAGGCGGCCATAGCCAGGTGATCGTCGGGCGCAAAGAGCAGTCCGTTGATTTGATCTTCCATCATGTCGGGAATGCCGCCGGCGCTGCTCGAAACCACTGGTAATCCCGAGGCGAAACATTCGAGCACCGAGAGCGGCATGTTGTCGGCGTTGGGGCTCATCAGATAGATGTCGGCGGCGTCATAAAGCGCGCCCATGGAATCGGGCGAAACAGAACCGATGAATTGTGTTTGATTGAGGCCGAGCGATGCGCCCAGCTCTTCAAGCTCGCTCCGCAGAGGACCATCGTGCGCGATGGTGAGGCGCGCTTCGGGATAATGCTGTTGAACGATGGCGAACGCGCGCAGCGTGCAGGCGGGGTTATACTCGCTGGCGAGGCCGCGATTGTGGAGGAAAACGGGGCGCGGCCGCAGCCGGTGGCGATAAGGAAAAGCCTGGGTTTCGGCCACGTTGTAAATGCGCGTGGCGCGCAGTCCGAAACCGGCGAAAACATCCACCAGATAATCCGACGGCACCACGATGCTCTTGGCCAGGCGCAACAGGCGGTGAGCCCCGAGCCAGCGTGCCAAATGATCTTGCGCACGCCCGTCGTGATAGTTGAGGATGGTTGGCTTCCTCCAAAGCTGCGCCATCAGCAGCGCGGGCGTAGCGAAGAGATAGAACGCCAGATATCCGGGTGTAAAAATGTGCAAAATGTCGGCCCGGGCCATGTGAGTCACCAGCCGTACTAGATAAAGAACGAGAGTAATCAGCGTTCGCACGTACTGAATCCTCAGCGCGGCGGGCAGACGCGGATTGATCGGGAGAAATTGCACCTGAACGCCCGGCTCGCCCGCCAGACGCCGAAGCAACTGGCTGGCCTGGATGGATTGACCACCGATGATACTGAGCGATGGAGCGATAAGCAGAACCGAGATCGGAGAATCGCTGACGTGGCGGGTCTCGTGGTTGACCTTCGCCAAAACAGTGGGGTTTGTCTTCAGCATGGCGTTACCGTTGTTGCTGGTCCGCCGCATGGATCGCGAGCAGTACGGCTTGTACAAACAGGCGTTCCTGCTGATCACGACGGCCATGACCGTGCTTCCTTTCGGCGTCCCCATGAGCGCGTTCTATTTCCTGCCGCGGGAGCCGACGCGGCGGCGGGAAACTGTTTTGAACATTGTGCTGTTCCATGTTGCGGTGGGCGCGCTGGCTTTGGGTGCGCTGGTTCTTCATCCCGCCATTCTGACGGCGATCTTCCACGACGCCCGGCTGGCCCGCTATTCGGTTTGGATCGGAGTCGCGATTCTGTTCTGGGTCACGGGAGCGTTTCTCGACATGGTTCCGGTGGCGAACGACGAGATTCGCCTCGCGTCGGCGTTCATCGTGGGAATCCAGGCCTCGCGCGCGCTGATTTTCGTCGGAGCGGTGTTGTTTTTCGGAACGCTGCGGGCGCTGCTTGCGGCGGCGATTCTGCATGGGTTGGTCCAGACCGTGGTGCTGGCCTGCTATCTGGAATCGCGCTTTCCCCAATTTTGGCGCGCGTTTGACTGGGCCGTCCTGCGCCGGCAGTTGTCGTACGCCCTTCCACTGGGCGCGGCCGGGATTCTGATGATCGTACAGACCGATCTGCACAACTATTTCGTGTCGAATCATTTTGGCCCGGCGATGTTTGCGGTGTATTCGCTGGGCACGCTGCAGTTGCCGCTGATGGGGCTGATTCAGGAAGCCACCAATTCCGTCCTGATCACGCGCGTGAGCATGTTGCAGAAGCACAATGAATGTGGCGAGATTGTTTCGCTGCTGGCGCATGCGGCGCGCAGGCTGGCCGCGGTCTACTTCCCCGTGTATGTCTTTTTGATGGTGGCGGGGCGCGAGTTCATCCGGGTTTTGTTCACCGCGCGCTTCGCCGATAGCTGGCCCATCTTTGCCGTCAATCTCACGCTGCTGCCGCTGGGCATTGTCTTGCTGGATCCGTTGTACCGGGCTTTCCAGCGCGAACGATACTTTCTGCTGCGGCTGCGTCTTATGTTGGCCGCGGTCTTGATTGTGACGCTGTGGTTGTTCACCGAGCGCATCGGCTTGCTGGGTGCGATCGCCGTGGTGGTGGTCGTCGCCACAACGGAACGGGCGGTGATGGCGGTCCATTTCGGGCGGCTGTTGGGCGTCACGGCGCGCGATCTGATTCTGCTGCGCGACATCGGAAAACTCGCGCTTGCGGCGTTGGCCGCGGGTGCTTGCGCGTGCGCAATCCGCTTGGCTCTGGTGCGCGAAAGCGCGCTGATCGCGCTGGTGGGATCGGGCGCCGTTTTCGCAGCCGTTTACCTGGCCGGAATTTATCGGGCAGGCATTTATCTGCCAGGCTTGGCGCGCTGGTTGCCGCGCTCCCGTGCAGTCCCGTCCAGCAGAGCCACTTCGGCGGGCGTGAGCTCGCGGTAATGGCCGATCGGCAGATCGCCGATGCGCAAACCTCCGATTTCGATGCGCACCAGCTTCAGCACCTTGCTCCCGACGGCTTCCAGCATGCGGCGCACCTGCCGGTTGCGGCCCTCGTGCAGCGTGATTTCGATGAACGAATACTTCTCCGAATCGCGAACGCGCTTTACTTGCGCGGGCTGCGTGGGGCCATCGGTCAGCACAACTCCGTCGCGCAATTGTTGTAGCTGTTCGTCGCTGAGCAACGCGGACGCCTTCACCAGATACGTTTTCGCCACTTTGTAATCGGGATTGGTCACTCGTTCCGCGAAGCGCGTGTCGCTGGTGAGCAGCAGCAATCCGCTGGTGTCCTGATCCAGCCGGCCCACCGGAACCACCCAACGTCCGGCGTCCTGAATCAGATCGTAAACCGTGGGGCGTCCGTCGGGATCTTTGAACGTGGTGATGTAACCGGTGGGCTTGTACAGCAGCAGGTAGATTTTCTCGGCCGCTTTGACAAGCTGATTGTCGAGCGTTACCTTGTCGCGCGCCAGATCCACCCAATGATCGGGAGTCTGGATCAGTTTTCCATTCACTTTGACGCGTCCGGCGCCGATCCACTTGCGCGCGTCGGTGCGCGATCCCAGGCCCGCTTTCGACAGCACTCGCTCCAGAGTCTTTAGCGGCCGGTTGCCGGGCGCAGGCTTCTTCACGCCAATACACTAGCATGCGGTGTAGTTCGGAATCGGGCGGATTTTTCTCGCGCCCGGTGTAGTCTGAAAGGTAGGGCATTTCCTGGAATGCGGAAAGTCACGCTGATCCGGGGTGCGCGCCAGTTGCTCACATTGCGCGGCCCAAGTGGTCCCCGGCGCGGGACCGATCTGCGAAACCTGGGAATCATTCAAGACGGCGCGGTCCTGATCGCCGACGGCCTGATCGCCGAAGTGGGCCCCAGCCGGCGGTTGGAGAATCTGGCGCTCGCCCGCGGCGCGGAATTAATCGACGCTAGCGGCTGCGTGGTGCTGCCGGGATTCGTCGATTGCGATATCCAGTTGTTGCGGGGACCCATTCAGGAGCTATCGCCCCGCGCGCTGAAAACGCTGGCGCTGCGGGTGCTGGAAGAGGCGGTGCGCTGCGGGACAACGGCGATGGGAGCAAGATCGGCGGACCTGAAGATACTGCGCGTCCACGCGGCGCTGCGCGAACTTCCGTTCACTTTTGTCTCGACGTTTGTCGCGGCCGGCCTTTCGCTCGAGTCCCAGGATCGGGTGCTCGCGATGGTGCGGCGTCGCAAACTGGCGGAGTTTGCAGGGGACGGAGCACCCAGTGTCAACGTCCTGTCACCCGTCATTGTCATGTCACCCCTTGCCTTCCATGCTGACGGCGAACGCTACCCGCCCGCGCGGATGCTAATCGATCAAGGCGCCGCCATCGCATTGGGAAGCGGCGTGAACCCGCCCAATCTTCAAACCATCCTCGCGCTGGCGTGCAATGCAATGGATATGACGCCGGCTGAAGCGATCGCGGCAGCCACCATCAATGGCGCGCATGCCGTGCGGCGGGCGGAAAGCATCGGGTCCATTGAAGCGGGCAAGAGCGCGGACCTCACGATTCTCGGCGTGCCGGATTATCGGGAACTGCCGTATCATTTTGGAGTGAACCTGGTGAAGCTGGTGATGATCCGCGGCGCGGTGCTGGTGGAAAGGTCCGAGGTGAAGTGGCCGGTCCGCTGATTGCCCCCTTAATTGAATGCGTCGCCAATTTTTCCGAGGGGCGCGATGCGGCTACGGTGCGGGCGATCGAAGATGCCATCGCGTCTTCGGCGGGCGTTCTGATACTGCGCGCGGAAAGAGACGCCGATCACAACCGCAGCGTCATCACGTTTGCGGGGCCGCCGGATGCGGTGTCGGAGGGCGCGCTGCGTGGAATCTCAGTGGCGGTGGAGCGCATTGATCTGCGCAGGCACCAGGGCGTGCATCCCAGGATGGGCGCGGCGGACGTGGTGCCATTTGTTCCGCTCGAAGGCGCGACGCTCGAAGATTGCGTGGCCATCGCGCGGCGCACGGGCGAAGACGTGTGGGAGAGGCTGGGAGTGCCGGTGTATTTTTATGAGGCCGCGGCCACGAGTCCGGATCGCCGTCCGCTCGAGAATTCCAGGCGCGGAGGCTTCGAGAATCCGAAGATCCCGCCTGATCTGGGCGGACCCGCGCTGCATCCATCGGCGGGCGCGTGCATCATCGGAGCGCGAAAGATTCTGATCGCGTTCAATATTAACTTGCAGACCGATGACGTTGGCGTGGCGCGGGAGATCGCGCGAACCATTCGCGCATCGTCGGGCGGGATGCCGTTCGTGAAGGCGCTGGGGTTGCCGCTGGCGGAGCGCGGGATGGCGCAGGTATCGATGAATCTTACCGATTTCGAGCAGACGCCGTTGCATGAAGTGTTCGATATGGTGCGGCGTGAGGCGATGGCGCGGGGCGTGGAAATCGCGGGGAGCGAGATTATCGGTCTGGTGCCGAAGAAGGCCGTGGAAGACACGGCGGCGCATTATTTGAAGTGCGAGAACTTCGAAAGCGGGCTGGTATTGGAGAATCGGCTGGCGCGTGCGCGGAGCAAGGTGGAATAGGCACCGGGGTTAGAATAAGGTTAGTGCTGGTTTCCATCAATCCTCAACCGCAACGGCCGACCTGGCTGCGTGCGCCCGCGCCTTCCGGCGACAACTATCACGAACTGAAGCGCCTGGTGCGGGAACTGAATCTGCACACGGTGTGCGAGAGCGCGGCGTGTCCCAATGTGGGGGAATGCTGGAATCAGCGCACGGCCACGTTCATGATCCTGGGGAATGTCTGCACCAGGCGTTGCGGTTTTTGCGCGGTGCAGAAGGGTCCGCCCATGGCGGTCGATTATGACGAGCCCCGGCGCGTGGCGGAGGCGGTGGAGACGCTGGGTTTGAAGTATGCGGTGGTGACCAGCGTGAACCGGGACGATCGCAAAGACGGCGGGGCGGAATTGTTCGCGCTGACTATCGAAGCCATTCGCGCGCGGATTCCGGGCTGCAAGGTGGAAGTGCTGGTGCCGGATTTTCAGGGCTCGCACGCGGCGATGGACATCGTGATGAATGCGCAACCGGACGTGCTGAATCACAACACCGAGACGGTGCCCAGGCTGTACCGGCAGGTGCGATTGGGCGCGCGCTACGAGCGCTCGCTCGACATGCTGGCCTATGCCAAACAGACGCGGCCGCCGGTGCCCACCAAGTCGGGCTTGATGCTGGGGCTGGGCGAGACGGGCGACGAAGTCCGGCAGGTGATGCGGGATCTGCGGGCGCACAATGTCGATATTTTGACACTTGGTCAATATCTGCGGCCATCGTTGAAACATTTGCCGATTATTCGCTATATACCGCTCGACGAATTCGCCGAACTGAAGCGATTCGGCTATGAACTGGGCTTTTCGCATGTGGAATCGGGACCGCTAGTACGAAGTTCCTACCACGCGAGCGAAGCAGTATAGGCTTTTACGCTCCCAGACGAAATAACAAGCAAATTTGCTGCATCTAACGGTGGGCGGAGGTATCCAATCGTTCAGAGGAAGCGCTATGCGCTGAACCGATGCGAGGGCTTCAAAGTTGCATAGTGCTTATCCCCCTGGTGTTCGCGCAGGGCGGGCATCTTTCCGAACAGAGCGTCCTGGACGACGCGTCCTTCGATCATTTTTATAATCTCGAGTACGATCAGGCGCTGGCCGGATTTGAAGCGGATGCGCGCAAAGCTCCGGAGTCCGCCGATGCGCGGAATCACATTGCGCAGACTATTCTTTTTCGCGAAATGTTTCGCGCGGGAATGCTCCAGAGCCAGATGCTGGCGAGCGACAATTCATTCCTCAAGATGCCGAAGATTGCGATGAGCGCGGCGAATTGCGAGCAATTCACGGACGCAATCGAACATGCGATGGAGTTGGCGCGTTCGCGGCTGAATGGGAATCCGAACGACGCTGCGGCGTTGTACTCGCTGGGAGTGAGCTATGGATTGCGCGGGAACTACAACTTTGTGGTTCGCAAAGCGTATCTGGACGCGCTGCGCGATATGGGTTCGGCGCGGAAATTCCATAACCAGGCCACGCGAATCGATCCGTCCATGTTGGACGCGCAATTGACGCAAGGAGTCTACGAGTACGTAGTCGGCAGCTTGTCGTTCGGATGGCGGATGCTGGCGATGGTGGGAGGAGTTCAGGGGAATCGCGCGCGCGGGATCGCGATTCTCAATCGAGTGGCCAGCGAGGGAAATACGAACCGGATCGACGCCACGATTTTCCTGGCGGCCATTTACCGGCGCGAGCATCGTCTGCGCGACGCCATCTGCGTCCTGAAGCCCCTGATCCCGCTGCTGCCGCGCAATTATCTGCTGCGGCTGGAACTGGCCCAGATGTACGGAGACGTGGCCGATTACGGCGCTGCCGTGGACGTTCTGGATGAGCTGGAGCGGTTGCGGCGTGCGCATGCGTCCGGCTATGAAATGTTGAGCGGGGATTTGCTGCGCCAGGTGCGCGAGCGTATCCTGGTGAATATCGAAAGAAGCAGCACGTCCGCGGGAGGTTGAGAAGACGAGCGTTCCACGTTGCAGCTGGGCGCGCGATGAGCTTTCCATCGTTTATCACGACGCCGAGTGGGGTGTGCCGTTGCATGACGACCGTGCATTGTTCGAGCTGCTGATCTTAGAAGGCGCGCAGGCCGGCCTGAGTTGGATCACCATCCTTAAGAAGCGGCCGGCGTATCGCGCGGCGTTCAATAATTTTGATCCGCGCAAAGTAGCGAAGTATGACGACGCCAAAATCGCGGCTTTACTCGCTAACGACGGAATCGTACGCAACCGGCTGAAGATTCGAGCCGCCGTACAAAACGCTCAGGCGTTTCTGGCCGTTCAAAAGGAATTCGGCAGTTTCGATGAGTACGCGTGGCAGTTTACCGGAGGACGGCCGCTGGTAAATCGCTGGAAATCCACCGATCGGTTGCCGGCGCGGACGGAGCAATCGGACGCGATGAGCAAAGATCTTGCCAAGCGCGGCTTCAAGTTCGTCGGCTCAACCATCTGCTACGCGTTCATGCAGGCCACTGGCATGGTGAACGATCATCTGATGAGTTGTTACCGCTACAAAGACTTGGCCTGACCTTCTTCCGACAGCTCTCCTGACTATTTCGGGCCATTCGACTGGCTGGGCCGCGCCCGTCCGGAGGGAAGACTTGCTGACCGTTACAGGAGGCGGAAACAGACCAAATGTCCGGAGCGGGCGACGATCTGATTCGGGATGCGGGATTCCACCTGCGCGTGAAAAGTATTCACGTCCATGATGAAGACCCGCGTGGCGGGGCTTTTGAGCGCCTGGGGAAGATCGCCGGCGTCGAGCACCGGCACCAGGTAACGATCGCCGTACCAGAGAAGCTCATTCATCTCGTCGAAGCGCGGCGCGCCGTCGTCATAAAAAGTAATCCGCTGGCCTGGAGGCGTGGCGGCGGTGGAGGCGCGCGCGATGGGGCGCGTATCGATAGCGTGTAAGTTGACCGGCGGGCGAATCGCGATTACCAGCACGACGACCGCGACGGCCGGGGTGAGCACGCGCAGGACATTGCGCACGGTTCGTTCCGGTAAAAGCCACAACAGGCCGATGGCGGAAAGAATCGCGAAGGCCGGATACGCGGGCAACATGTAGCGCAGCACGCGGCTCTTGGTGATGGCGCAAAGCACGTACACGACGGCGACCCAGAGAATCAGCAGCCGCAATTTACGGTCTTTTTTGCGAATTACCACGACCATTCCAGCGATCATGGCGGGCAGCCAGGGCCAATAGGATTTCGCGATCATCCAGATATATTCAAATGCGCCGGTATAGCGGCGCCAGGCGGGCGACAGCGATCCAGTGACTTCCTGATTCATATAAATGGAGCTGCGCAGGAAAAAATCGGCGCCATATCTGTAAATCCACTGCGCATACCAGGCGGCGAGCGGGAGAAAGGTGATGAATACCGCTCCGATTAAATAACGCAGGGGCGGCCGGCGGCGATTGACGAGCATATCGGCGGCGAAGAGCAGGGGGATGCTAAATCCGGCCAGGGCGCGAGTGAGCTGCGCCAGGGCCGCGAATGCACCGGCGATCAGCAGCCAGTACGGATGGTCGTCGCTGAGCACCCAGGCGCACACGGCGGCGAGAAAGAAGAAGGTGAAGGGCACGTCAGTCATGGCGCGCGCGGCGTACTTCACAAAATAGACGCTGGAGGCCATGACGAACATGGCGAGCGCGCCCGTGAAGGGATCGCCTGTCATGCGGCGTCCCAGCCACGCCACCAGCAGAATCACGCCGAGGCCGCACAGCGCGGACGGAAGTTTGGCCAGGGGATCGGAAAGCCCGAACGGGATGAAAAGCAGAGCCTGCATCCAGGAGAAAAGGGGCGGATGTTCGAGCGCGGGGCCTCCGTTGCTTTCGATCTCCAGCCAATGTCCCGATAAAACGACGTGCTTGGCAACCAGCGCGTAGCGCGCGTCGTCGTAACCCGCGAGGTCGCCGGTGCGGATGGGCGCGAGCAGCAAAATGGCGGACAGGACGGCCAGAATCCAAAAATAACGATTCGCGGTGGCGAGCGGATCGAGCGCTCGCAAGTGCCGGGCGACGGAGTGAAACAACCGTCCATTATTGCATGTAGAATTGGTTGTTAACGCCCCGCCGTGCCCGAACTCCCGGACATTGTCATCTATATCGAAGCGCTGGAGAAGCGCATCCTGGGCCAGGTGCTGGAAGGCGTCCGGCTGGTGAGCCCGTTTCTGCTGCGCACCATCGATCCTCCGCTGGCGAGCGCGGTGGGGAAGCGAGTGCGCGAACTGCGCAGGGTAGGGAAGCGCATCGCGATCGGCATGGATGAAGAGATTTGGCTGGTGCTGCATCTCATGATCGCGGGGCGCTTGCACTGGCAAAAGCGCGGCGCCAAAGTCTCACGCCCGCGCGGGCTGGCGGCGTTTGATTTTTCAAACGGAACGCTGGTGTGGACCGAGGCCGGATCGCAGAAGCGAGCGTCGCTGCATGTGGTACGCGGCGAAGCTGGGTTGATCGCGCTGGATCCGGGCGGGCTGGAGGTTCTGGAGACGGACCTGGATCATTTTGCGGGCGTGCTTACGTCGGCGAATCACACGCTGAAGCGCGCGCTCACCGATCCCAGGCTGTTCAGTGGCATCGGAAATGCTTATTCGGACGAAATGCTGTTTGAAGCGGGACTCTCGCCGCTGGCCCTTACCCAGAAGCTGACGCGCGACGAGGTGGAGCGTTTGTTCCTGGCGGTGCGGACGACGCTCACGCGCTGGATGGAGGAACTGCGCGCCGAGACGGGCGACGGTTTTCCGGAAAAGGTCACCGCGTTCCGCGAGAATATGGCGGTGCATGGCCGCTACAAAGAGCCGTGCGTGCGTTGCGGCGCGAAGATCCAGCGTATCCGCTACGCGGCCAACGAGACGAACTATTGCCCGCATTGCCAGACCAAGGGAAAGCTGCTGGCGGATCGCGCGCTATCGCGGTTGTTGCGCGAGGACTGGCCGCGGACGCCCGAAGAGCTGGAGCTGCTGACGCGGAAGCCGTGAAAAGCGCTGTGGCGCACGCACTCATGCGTGCCGCGTGGGCACTCGTGCCTACGCCTAGCCTCGAGATTGGCGTACTATCCGGCGACATCTTGCTGGTTGGAGACCAAACATAAATCCTTTAAAATGTTTGCGCCTCAAAAACTAAGTGGCATTTGCGCACTACTGCGTACAGCGTTCACAATCGTGTGAACGCTTGATCCGGCAGTCGTTCCGTCAAGCGACGGGTGTCGAGACGAGTCTCGACACGGCACGCAGGAGTGCGTGCGCCACACAATAACGTTAGCGGTGTTCCTTCTCCTCGGGACGGGCGTGCGATTGTGCGGCATGAGCCGGCGCGGCGTGAGCTTGAGGGTGAGCCGCGGGCCGCGCCGCGACGCTGGGACGTGCTGCCGGTGAAGGCCGGGCTTCGGGGCGCGCAGCTACCGATGGACGCGCCGCGGCCGGTGCCGGGCGGTTAAAGCCGGGGGCCGGGCGATTGAACGCACCGGGCGCGGGGCGATTCGCCACTGGCCCGTGCGCGAAGCTGGCCGTCTCACGCGTCGCGCCCGGATGGAAGTTCGCGGGCACGCCGGGACCGGCATGCTCGAAGACGCCCCGGTTATAGGCGCCGAAGTGACCGTGATTCACTACCGTGGCGCTGCGCGAAATATAGTTGGCGTGGTTAAAGGCGACAACGCCACCGCGCCAGTTGGGCGACCAGGCGTTGAAACCCCAGCCATAGTGCGCGAACAGTCCGATGGAAATGCCGACCGCGGCAAATCCAAGTCCGAGGCCGATAGCGAGGCCCACCGGCGGCGGCGCCACATAGAAGCCCGCATAGGGCGAAACCCAACCGCCATAGATAGTCCACGGATTGTAGTAGGGCACGAACACCACGCCGGCATTCACGGGCACCACGGTGATCACGCCCCCGTTGTCATACACGCGCTGTTGCGGCGTGGATCGCAAATAGCCCGATTGCTCCGCACGGAAACGCGCGGCCTGTACGGCGTTCATGATATCGCCGGGCTGGTTGTAGTAAGCATTGCCGAGCGCGGCCGTCCAGTTATAGTTGCGCGCCATATTGTCGAGCACGGAAGGAAACGCGGTGAGCGCTTTGACGCTGGGGTCCCACGGCATGCTGTTGGCTTCGTCGGCGCGCTGTTGCGGCGGCATTCCGGCCGTCTGGCGCGACCAATTGTCCGCATCGCTCACTTGCTGGGGATAGGTGGAAGCCGTCAAAATCTGCGCGACCAGCGAGTCCGGATACAAGGCGATGGGAGCAACCAATTGATCCAGCGCCACCGGATCGAGCGGCGCATAACCGCCCGGCTGCGCGCTCAAATTTCCGGACGCGAAGGGAATGAGTAGAGCCGACAAGGTCAGCGCGATGGACTGACGCGCGATTTGATAACCTGAGACTGCCCGGGCTTTTTTCATGCTTGTTTCCTTTCGTTACTCCCTATTGTGGACGCGCCTGGCGTCCATCTGGTTCACCTTAGAGCCCGCAATACGCATTAAAAACATTAACGTAGCGTACTTAAGAGAGGCCTGGGGGTAAGAGTGCCGTACTACGAAAAGGAGCTGGCGCAGATCGTCGCCGAGTTGAACCGCGCGGCTCCGGCCACTCGCGATTCAAGCGAGCCCGCGCCGCTGGCGAGCCTGGGAAGCCTGGATTCGCTCGACCACCTGCTGACCATCGCAGTGCGGCAGACAGCGTCCGATTTATTGCTGATCGCGGGTGCACCCGTCACGCTGCGTATCGGCGGAGAGCTGTCGAAGCCCGACGGCGCGCCGCTGGAGGCTGAAGACACCCGCAGCCTGCTGCTGCCCCTGCTCACACCGGCGCAAACGCAGGAATTGCAGCGCAACCGGGCGGTAGATCTGTGCTTCCATCGGGAAGGCATCGGCCGTTTCCGGGCCAATATTCATTACCAGCGCGGAACGCTGGCCGGGAGCTTGCGGTTATTGCCGGAGCGCGTGCCAACGCTCGAATCGCTGAACCTGCCAGGGACGCTGCGCAAGCTGGCGGAAGCGCGGCAGGGGCTGGTGCTGGTGACCGGACCCACGGGCTGCGGAAAAAGCTCCACGCTGGCCGCGCTGGTGGATTTGGTGAACACGCACCGCCGCGATCATGTGGTGACCATCGAAGATCCGGTGGAGTTTCTGCATTCCAACCGGCAGTCCATCATCGAGCAGATTGAAGTGGGCCGCGACGCGCCCGATTTCGCGACGTCCGTACGCAGCATCCTGCGCCAGAACCCGGACGTGATTTTAGTGGGAGAGATGCGCGATCCGGAAACCATCGCCACCGTGCTGACGGCCGCTGAAACCGGGCACCTCGTGCTATCGACGCTGCACACCAACGACACCTCGCAGGCCGTTTCGCGAATACTGGATTCGTTCCCGGCGGCCAATCAAGGGCAGATCCGCCAGCAGTTCTCGCTGGCTTTACTGGCAGTGGTGGCGCAACAACTGATCCCATCCGGCGGACAAAGCTACGCGCTACCCGGCAGTGGAGATTCTGATGGGGAGCAGCGGAGTCCGCAGCCTGATCCGCAAGGGCGACGACCACCAACTCTACAGCGCCGTTTCCACCGGCCGCGGCGAGGGAATGATCACTATGGAACAATCCCTCGCCGACATGGTTCGGAACGGACGCATCAGCCGGGAGATCGCGGCCGCGCGCTGCTTCCGTCCCGAGGAGCTAAAGCGCTATCTGAAAGAGTAAGCCCGCGAGTTAGCGCTGCGCATGCTCGCGCGGGAAGTGCTCCAACTCGGCCATTAGAACACGGCCGGCCGCCGGCGGCGGAACTTCGCCATAAAGAATGGCGTGTTCGCTCTCGTCCATTCCATACAGCTTCCGATCCTCACCACCGTCCTTTTTCACCACGGTGCCATCCAGCGAAACGCCGGCAAAGGCGCCATGAGCGCGCGACCAGGACAGGATCTCGGCGTGCAGGGACGCATCCGTATCGGCCGAACTGGTTCTGCCCACCGGACCGCCGGCGACGGACGCATCCGCCCCAACGGTGAATTTGTCACTGGCGAGCTTCTCCATGCCCTTGCGATCCATCACCAACATGACAACGTCGGTGGATTCAACGCCAATTTGCGCGCCGAAACTGCCGCCGCCCAAAGTGATTGCCGCAGGCCCGGTCCAACCGCCCGCGTGACGGCAGAGCGCGTAGCCTTTACCGTAGTCCGCGCCGAACACAAAGCCGGCTTTCTTCAGGCCGGGTACGATGATGACGCACTGCGCTTTCTCCAGCAGATCGCGCGGGATGCCCTTGTCGGGAGCGGTCATCATTTCATGAAAAACACTGGCTGTCGAACGCAGCCGATGATCGGGATTATCTTCTTGAGCCCACAGGCCAGTCGCAAGGACCGCCGCGCCTGCGGCAACGATTGTGAATGTTTTTAACATGCCTTTCCACACCTCTACCTATAGATGCGGTGCAGCGGGGAACGTGTCTATTGGGCTATTCCATAAAATAGTTCGAAGCCGACCGGCGTTTTTCCGCGTCTCACAGAAACATGCGAATTGCTTTGTCCGGCGTAACGGCATTCTGCTTGGGCGTTGTTGGAGTTACGGTTCTTCATGGCCAGCCGAAGCCCGAGCCCGATGTACTGCTGTTCACAGATGGCGAAAGGCTCACCGGTCACTTCGTGAAATCTTCCGGCGCCTCGCTGACGTTCCATAGCGACGCGCTCGGCGACATCACGGTGGATTGGAGCAAGGTGAAAGAGCTCCAAAGCTCCGCGAAGGTGGCGGTGATTCCCAAGGGTGTGCGTCTCAGAAAACGGAGCGAAGCCGCGAGCATCCCGCAAGGCACGTTGTCGATGCAAGATCAACAGGTACACCTGGCCGAACCGCCCAAATCGATCCCGGTGGGCGACGCCGGACAAATTGTCGATCAAGCGGATTTCCAAAAGGCGCTGTCGCACCAGCCGGGATTCTTCGAAGCGTGGAAGGGGACCGTGACGGTGGGCGCCGCGGTGGTGAATGCGACGCAAGACAGCGAGAGCTTCACGGGAGCGGTCAGCCTGGTGCGCGCTATACCCACCGAGACTTGGCTGGAGCCGAGCAACCGGACCAGCTTGAATCTGAGCGCGGCCTACGGCGAGGTGACACAGCCGGCGACGCCCAGCATCAAGACCTCTATTTTCCACGGCGACGCCGAGCGCGATGAATACTTCAGCCCGCGACTGTATGTTTTCGGGCAGGGCGCGTTCGATCATAATTTCTCGCAAGGTTTGGATCTGCAGCAGACCTACAGCGGCGGAATGGGCATAACGCTGATCGAGCGCGCGAATGAGACGCTGGATCTGAAGGCTAGCGTCAGTTACATCCGGCAAGAGTTCGACGGCGCGCCCAACCAAGAATTAATCGGCTCCATTTTCGCGGAAGCCTTCAACCGGAAGTTCAAACGCCTGACGCTGGATCAGCACCTGACGCTTACGCCGACCTGGAACGATACCAATGCCGCCGCGGCGGCCTTCAATGCGTTATTGGCGATGCCGCTTTACAAGCGGCTGAACGCATCGGCCGGTTTTATCGATTCGTATTTGAATAATCCGGCGCCGGGGTTCCGCAAGAATTCGGTGCAGATCACGGTGGGGCTGACGTACGCGCTGCCGTAACCGCTTGCTCACGCGCGCGGCTCGGTGTGCTGCTTAACCGAGCCACGACCGTGAGGGAGTGGCATCAGCGGCGGACGATTACTTCGCGCAGATGATCGCGCGTGAGGAAAAACTTCACCGAATGAAACTTCTGGAAGAGCTTCTCCAGGCTGCGATTGTTGAAATATTGCACCGGGCGCACCTGATTGCGCGGGGTGAGCGACATGATCTTGGAATCGACAATGCGGTAGGAGTACAGCGGCGCGGTTTGCGCTTTTTCTTCGGCGTGGAAGAACGCCAACAGTGACGACTGCGGACGCAGGATGCGATAGAGCCGGTCCACGGTGTCCTGCAGCAGCGGCGGCGCCAGGAACTGCAGCGTGTCCCAGATGAGCGCGCCGTCGAAGCTGCGGTCCTCGAATTCCAGATTCTCGCGCAGAAACAGCGCGGCGCGTTCGGGGTCCGATTGATTGGCGATGAAGTCGCCACCGGTGCCGAAGGCTTCCTCCATGGTGCGCAACGCGTCGTTGGAATAGATGCGGTGCCCCATGGACGTGATGAAGCTGATATTGGCCTGGCTGGCGCCTGAAAAATCCAGGATAGAGAGGCTCTGCTGATCCTGCAGCGACGAGAAGAACTGATCCAGGCCGTTGCTGGCGCGGTTTTGGGGCGCGGAGCCCGATTTCTTCGGGGGTGAGTGAAGCGAGGGTGAAGACGGTTCGGATCTTAACCGGTCCTTCAGCAAAGCTCCACTCCTTCCTTAGATCGCACTCCCGTGAGATCCTTAGACCCTATTCTAAAGAAATCGGGCAATTAACGCGAATCGCCGGCAGCCGCCGTGGCGGGCGTTGCAGCGTTGGAGCTGGTAGCGCTGGTGGATTGCGATTTCGGCTGAGCGGGCGCCGCCGGCGTGCGAGCCGCCTCGGGCCGCGCGATGTCGATGCTGCCCTTGAAATATGCCCCATCCTCAATCACGATGCGGGCGGTCTTGATATCGCCGACCAGTTTGGCGTCCTTACGAATGTCAATCTTATCGGACGCTTCCACATTTCCGTGAATGGTTCCCAGCACCACCACTTCGCGCGCTTTCACCCCTGCCTGTAGCTTGCCATTGGGTCCAACGGTGAGGCGGTGCTCGTGCAATTCGACGGAACCATCGATCTCCCCATCAATGGTAAGGTCTTCACGACTGAAGATTTGGCCTTTGATCATGACAGACTTTCCGATGCTAGCCGGTCCTCTGGACTCGGGGGCATGGTGGGTGGGAGCGGGACTTGTCGACATAGGGGCGTTCTCCTTGATCTGGCTAGCAGGCGCGGACGGCGTCGCCGGCGATTTCGGCGGATATTCTTCTTCTTTCCGTTTGTTCCACATTCGGAAGATCTCCTTGGTTCAATCTCGTTTCACTCAATCTCGTTCAATCATGACGTTGTGCACTATCGTAGTACCTATATGGATGCAACCATCGTACTACGCTCCTTGGAGTCTGTCATTCGGTTGTGACCATGTTTGTAAGGCACGGTACGGCTTGGGCGGCGGGCGGTGAAAATTCTTTCACGAAAGGCGCTGTACTCTCGGGCTAGCGTGGGATAATAAATTCGTGTCCAGGGTAAGGGAATTAGAACAGCGCCTGGAGCGCACCGAGCAACAACTGCGTCTGCTTCAGAAGATCAGCCGGTTCCTGGTGCGCCAGACCAAACTGCAGGACGCTCTGGACGGCGTGGTCGCCCTGGTGGTGGAGTTCATGGATTGCGACTCCTGCCTGCTGTACCTGCTCGACAATCGCGAGCTGGTGTTACGGGCCAGCAATAATCCCTCTGCGGTGGGCAACGTAAAACTGGCGATGACCGAAGGCCTGACCGGCTGGGTGGCGCGCGAGAAGCGCCTGCTGGCCATCTCACGGGAAGCTTTTCGCGATCCGCGCTTCAAGTTTTTTAGCGATCTTCCGGAAGACACGTACGAGGCCTTTCTCTCGGCGCCGGTGCTTTCGCGCCGGGGCGTGGAAGGCGTCATCAACGTGCAGCATCGCGATCCGCATTCCCATACCGGGATCGAAATGGAGCTTCTCACCAGCGTGGGCGAGCAGTTGGGGTGTTTATTGATGCTCTCCCAAATTGAGAAGCCGGCCAATGCGAGTGCGGACCTGGTTCGCGCCGGCGGCTGAAATATAATGGCCGCAGATGAACGCAGATAAACGCGGATTCCCAAAAAACGTTTTATCCGTGTTCATCTGCGTTTATCCGTGGCTATTTCTCGTTCCGGTTTCCGCCGCGCCACGCTGGAACATCCAGTACTTCTACGATCACGCCGATTCCAATTTCGCCATCGAAGACCTGGAATGTCCCACCACGCGGCAGTGCGTGGCGGCCGGGCTGATCGACGACAAGAAGGGCCACGAGCAGGGCACGGTGGTGGTAACCAGCGACGGCGGCTTGCACTGGTCGCAATATGAGGTAAAGGAACGGCCGCTTTCGCTGTTCTTCTTGAACGACAGCCTGGGCTGGATGGTCACCGATCGCGGGTTGTGGTCGACGGTGGAAGGCGGCCGCGCCTGGAGCAAAGTGCAATCGCGCAAAGGCATATTGCAAAGCTGGTTCCTGGATGCCAATCACGGCTACATTACCGGGATGAAGGGACTGGTTCAGGAGACTGCCGACGGCGGAAAAACCTGGACCCAGTTGGAAGCGAGCAACCAGGCGGCCGATGCCGCGTCGCTGAACTACGACATCGTGTCGTTTCACGGGGCACACGGCCTTATCGTCGGCGCGCCGGACACATCGCCGCCTGTTTTCTTCGATGCTCCGCCGGAGACACGCGCCGGCAAGAAAGTGACGGTACTGGAAACTGTGGACGGCGGCAAGAAATGGAGCCAGGGCGTAATCCCTATTGATGGTGAATTGGCTCAGTTACGGATGTCCGATAAAGGAACCGTGGTGTCGGTGATTCTTTATTCGGATCCGAAGTTTCCGGTGGGCTCGGCGGTGTACGAGACGCCTCTGGGATCGCGCAATGGGCACATGATTTTTGCCGAGCGCGACCGCGCGGCTACCGATATCTCTTTGCTGGGCAATGGCGGCGCCGTGCTGGTGACGGTGGAGCCACCCGGAAATTCAACGCAGGTTCCAATTCCAGGCAGGCTGAAGATATTTGAGAGCTCCGATCTGAAAGTATGGCAGGAAATGGACGTGGATTATCGCGCCACTGCGCAGCGGGCCATCGTGGCGGCGCCGGACGCACAGCACATGTGGGTGGCAACCGATACGGGAGCGATTCTGAGCCTGGCCCAATGAAACATTGCGGACGAGTGTTGTTTTATCCACATTTTGTCCACAGTGGAAATCTCATAAGTTATTGATTTAAGAGCGCATAAAAGTTTTGGAAAAGACGTTGTCATCGACATTTAACAGTTGACTCCCGTGGGCTTTCGCGCAATCATGGACCTGGTTCCAAGAGGTTCAGAGAGCAGTAAGCCTGGTGAACGGTAGCGAACCTGGAGCGGTGATCCGAGCGCGCTTAGTTAATAAGACTAATTAACGCGTTCGGGGAGCGAAGGGAGATCGGGCCGGGCACAAAGGTAAGCCTCTCAGATCGAGCCGCCGGCTGAGCGCTACGATCCAGCAGGGATGCGAGTCCCGAAGGGGAGCGAAAGTTGGATGGACGTTTGAGAGTTCTGGGCTTGCGAGACGGCAACGGGCTTTGAGCGACGATCATCCCCAGCAGCGTGACGAGCGCAGCGGAGGGTGGGAGTTCGAAGCCGAACGAGCTGGAAGAAAAGCTTAGAATTTCGCCGAAGAAATAGGCCGGGAGTGTTGACCTCGCCGCGGTGGTTCTCGAAGGAGAACAGTCGTTGCGGGCGAGTGAAAGGCCGTTTCGAGGCGTTGGCTTCTAGCAGGCGGTAAGGCAAGCGAATTCTGGAGCGCTGAGCCGTAGCCGGTCACAAAAAAGACGGTTACGAGGAGCGAGAGAATATGGCTTCCGCCGCGTTGCATGCTATGCTCTGGCCGCGCATGCCGGCCGGGGAGCGGATTGCCGACTGGGTCACTTGGAACCTTTTTTATTTTGCACTCCCTTGGCCCTTAACAGGGCATCCGGTCGTGGTTCAGAAACAGGAACCGGCTAGCAAGCGGCCAGCGTCGCGTTGCTCTTCACGTAATCCCGCCGGTATTCTTCCAACGCTTTTACTAACTGATCGACAACCGATCCGCAATTGTTGGCGTGGAAGCCTTCGATGAACACCGCGGGCAGAAGATCGCGCGTGGTCGAAGTGATGAACACCTGATCGGCGCGCTCCAGATCCTGCGGCGTGAGCGTACGCTCCAGCACTTTGATTCCCGGCACGCGCACCACGTCGAGCAGCAGCTCGCGCGTGACGCCGGGAAGGCAGCCGGAATCGAGCGGCGGCGTGTAGACTTCGCCTCCGGTGGCCGCAAAAACATTGGCCGACGTGCATTCGCTGACTTCGCCGCGCTCGTTCAACAGAAGCATTTCGTCGAAGCCGCGCTGGCGTGCCTCTTCATACCAGGTCAGGTTTTGTGACCAGGACAAAATCTTGCATCCGGAAAATTCGTTCGCGGCGTGGCGGGCGTGCGGTTTTACGCCGAGGCGGACACTGTTACCCCAGGGATTCATGTCCTTGGTGAACGCGAGCACGTCGAAATCGCGCTCGAGATCCGGTCCTTCGAACATGCCTCCGCGATTGCGAACCACCATGACGCGCAGCGTGGCATTCCAGGCGGAATTGGCCTCTATCAATCGAAGCAACTGCGATTTCAATTCAGCCGCGCCGGTTGGGAATGGCACGTGGACCTTGGCGGCATCGCGCTGCATGCGTTCCCAATGGCGCTCGAAGGCGAAGAGCACTCCATCGGCGACACGCAGGGTGCTGAATACGCCCCAGCCGTTTAAAAACCCGACCTGGCCGGCGCTGACACTTTTCTCGTGCGCGTCCAGGATGGCGCCGTTGTGGAGTAGAAAGCGATGCATAATTCAATGTTATCGCGGATCGGAGGCTTGCCCGGATGTTGGTTGACGCTGCTAACGCGCCAAGCTAGGGTTAGATCATGGACGTCACCGTGCAGATTCCCGACGATCTTGCCAGCCGGATGAGCGCAGGCGGCGATCTGCCTCGGCGTGCATTGGAAGCGCTCGCCGCCGAGGAATACAAGCGCGGTCGGCTTACGAAGCCGGACCTGCGGCGGCTGCTCGGATTCGAGACCGGAGATCAGATCGACGAATTCTTAAAAGAACACGAGGTTTTTGATGAATACACGCTGGAAGACCTGGAGCGCGAGCGTGAGGGTTTGCGGCGTCTCGGTTTCTGATGCGCCTCGTAGTGGCTGACACCAGCCCGCTTCGTTACCTGGTGCAAATCGGCGAGATCGATCTGCTGCATCAATTGTTCGAGAAGATAATTATCCCCTCACTCGTGTGCGATGAGTTGCGCCACCCTTCGGCGCCGGAGTCGGTCCGAAATTGGATCGAATCGATTCCCGAATGGCTTGAGATATCCGTGGTCAGGGCGAGCGATGATCCGTCCTTGGCGACGTTGGACGAAGGTGAGAAATCGGCGATCGCTCTCGGACTGTCGCTTGCGGCCGACCTCCTGCTGATTGACGATCGGCGAGGCGTGGCGGCGGCGCGGGCAAATGGATTTGAAGTAATCGGTACTCTTGGTGTTCTCGACCTTGCTGCGCGCCGTGGGATGGTTGATCTGGCTGATGCTCTCTCTCGGCTTCGCGCTACGAATTTCCGCCGCCGGGAGGAACTTTTCGATGCGCTGCTCAGGCAACACAGTCGAGGCGGCCAGACCTGACGTACGCCAGCGCAGGTACTCGCCGAATTCTGTAGAATGAAATTTCACGCCGCGAACGACTTTCATCCCCGGCGATGAAGCCGTTACTTACATACAGGAGTTCAGGAGTTCAATGGCAGTCACACAAGCGGGACTCGAAGGGATTGTTGCCGCCGAGTCGAATATTTGTTTCATCGATGGAGATCTGGGAATTCTGAGTTATCAGGGTTTCAACATCCACACCCTGGCCGAGCACGCGACGTTTGAGGAAGTGATCCACTTGCTGTGGTCGGGCGAGCTGCCGACGCAAGCGGAGCTGGATGCGCTCAAAGCGGACCTGGTGCGTTACCGGCCGATACCGCCGGAGGTGGTGGAGTTTCTCGGCAAGGTGTCGAAAAGCACGCCCATGGATGTGCTGCGCACCGCGGTGTCCATGCTGGGGCTGTACGATCCGAAAGCGCGCGATAATTCGGACGCGGCGAATGTCGAGAAAGCCACGCGCCTGATGGCGCAGACGGCGACTATCGTCACGACGTTCGATCGCCTGCGAACCGGCAAGCCGCTGATTGAGGGCGATCCGAAGCTGGGCCTGGCGGCGAACTTCCTTTACACGCTCACCGGCAAGAAGCCCGACGACGTGATGGAGCGCGTGTTCGATGTGGCGCTGATACTGCACGCCGATCACGAATTGAACGCGTCCACTTTCGCCGCGCGCGTGGTGGCGGCCACTTTGTCCGACATTCACTCCGCGGTCACGGCCGGCATCGGAGCGCTCAAAGGACCGTTGCATGGCGGCGCCAACGAAGAAGTGATCCGCATGCTGCTGGACGCGGGCGATGAGAAAACCGCGCTGGCGCACGTCCAGAACATGCTGGCCAACAAGAAGAAGATTCCCGGATTTGGCCATCGTGTCTATCACACCGAAGATCCCCGCGCCACGCATCTGCGCGCGCTTTCGGAAGATTTGGGGCGCCGCACGGGGCACCTGGATCTGTATCTGACGTCGAAGAAGATCGAGGAGACCATCAAGGAGCAGAAGCGCCTGAACGCGAACGTGGATTTCTACTCGGCGTCCACTTACTATTCGCTGGGAATTCCGATCGACCTGTTTACGCCGATCTTCGCCGTGAGCCGCATGTCGGGCTGGACCGCGCACGTGCTGGAGCAATACCGCAACAACCGGCTGATCCGGCCGCGGGCGGATTACACGGGCAAGCCGGTGGGCGAGAAGTGGGTACCGATCAACGAGCGGTAAAGCCGCAAATGGCCGCAGATGAACGCAGATAAACGCCGATAAGGCAACAAGGATTTATCCGTGTTCATCCGCGTTCATCGGCGGCTAGATTTTTAAGCATGCATGATCTTTCCTATTTCCGGGCCAACCTGGACTCCATCGCCCAGCGTCTGGCTACGCGCGGGTATCAACTCGATCTCGAGCAGTTCCGCGCATTGGACGCCGAGCGCCGCTCCGCGCTAACCGAAGCCGAGCAGCTCAAAGCGCAAAAAAACGTGAAGAGCGCCGAGGTAGGCAAGCTGCGCAAGGCCGGCCAGGATACCGAAGCCATCCAGCAGGAAGTCCGGCTGATTGGCGAGCGTATTACGGTGTTGGATGAAAAAGCCAAGTCGGCAGACGAAACATTCCGCGACCTGATGGCCGGCGTCCCGAACATTCCGCAGGAATCCGTGCCGGTGGGCAAGGGCGCGGACGACAACGTCGAGATCCGGCGCTGGGGCACGCCGCGCCAGTTCGATTTCGAGCCGAAAGCGCATTGGGATCTCGGTCCGGAGCTGAAGATCCTGGATCTGGAGCGCGCCACTAAAATAACCGGTGCGCGATTCGCCGTGTACTGGGGCATGGGCGCGCGGCTGGAGCGGGCGCTCATCAATTTTTTTCTGGACGTTCACACACGCGAGCACGGATATACCGAAGTGCTTCCGCCGTTCCTGATCAACTCCGCCAGCTTGTTCGGAACCGGTAACCTTCCAAAGTTCAGCGAAGATTTATTCAAGATTGAGAATACCGATTTTTGGCTCGCGCCCACCGCCGAAGTTCCCGTGACCAACCTTTTTCGCGACGAAACTCTGAACGCCGCCGACCTTCCCATTTCGCTGTGCGCCTACACGCCATGCTGGCGCAGCGAAGCCGGATCCTATGGAAGGGACGTGCGTGGAATTATCCGGCAGCATCAGTTCCAGAAGGTGGAACTGGTGAAGTTCACGCTGCCCGAGCAGAGCTACGAAGAACACGAGAAGTTGACCGCGGACGCCGAAGATATCCTGAAGCGGCTGGGGCTGCCGTTTCGCACGGTGGTTCTGTCCACCGGCGATATGGGCGCATCGTCGGCGAAAACGTATGACCTGGAAGTCTGGCTGCCCGGCCAGAACGCCTACAAAGAAATTTCGTCCTGCTCCAATTTCGAAGCCTACCAGGCCCGGCGCGCTTCTATTCGCGCGAAATCCGGCAAAAAGGCGGAATACGTCCACACGCTGAACGGCAGCGGACTGGCCGTGGGACGTACCTGGGTTGCGATCGTGGAAAATTATCAGCAGGCCGATGGCAGCGTGGTGGTTCCCGAAGTGCTTCGTCCTTATGTAGGCGTCGACTGCCTGCGGGCCGAGTCACAGACCTTCCACTAAAATTCCTCCCGTCCGAAGTCTTTGCCAGCCTGAAAGTTGATGCGCTCCAGCGGTGCGCGCGACGTTCGGTGCCAACGAGACGCATGAGTAATCTGAAGCCGGAATCCATACCAATCGAAGGCATGCTCCTGGAGGCAGAATGTTCCGTTTCAGACCGTGGTTGCTGTGCGCCGTCTGCGCGATGGCGCTCAGCTGGAAGCTGGGGGCCACTCCGCCCCTCACCACTATTAGCGACACCCTCTTCAACGCGGACGGAACGTACTTCAACGGTGTTGTGGTTATCTCCTGGCCCAGTTTCGAGGCGTCCGATACTTCGAACGTTGCGGCTGAAACCCTGAGCGTCCCGATCAACAGCGGAATTCTGTACGTCCAACTGGTGCCCACCACCAACGCGAACACCGCCGCCGTCTACACCGTTCAATTTTCCAGTTTGGGCGTCACCGAGTTCAGTGAGGCCTGGGCCGTCCCTCCCAGCACGATTAATCTGCGGGTGCGCGACGTGCTACTCGCCCCCGGATCGGTGAGCGGATCGGCCCCCGCGGTGGTGACCATCATCACCATTGGCGACGTTACCGGCCTGCAGAGCGCGCTGAATGTGCGGCCACCGGAAGGGACTGCGTTTACCATCTCCCGATCGGCGGTGATCGACGCCACGGGCGCCATCGACGGGGCCGCCGGCAACTCGTCGGATTGTCTGCACGTGGATGGAAGCTCGGGCCCCTGCGCCAGCACCTCCGTCACGTTCATCGACTCCGAAGCTCCCGCGGGAACCATCAACGGCACCAACACCATCTTCACTCTGGCCAACGTACCAAATCCATCCACCAGCCTGGCTTTGTTCCGGAACGGGTTGCTGCTCACTCAGGGCGGCGATTATATGCTGGCCGCCAATGCCATCACGTTTCAGACCGGCGCGCTGCCCCAGCCCAACGATGTTTTGGCGGCATTCTATCGATTGTCGGTGAGCATTCCCGGCGTCGGCTTCGTCGATCAGCAGACGCCCACCGGCGCCATCAACGGCGTGAATGCCGTGTTCGCGCTGGCCCAGACGCCCAGCCCCGCCAACAGCCTGGAGGTTTATCGGAATGGCCTGCTGATGTCGGCCGGGATTGATTATACGCTGAGCGGCGCGGTAATCACGTTTATGACGGGCTTAGTACCGCAGTCCACCGATACACTTAGCTGCTCCTACCGGGTTGCCCAGTAGGTTACGAGTTGTAAGGGCGTTTGACAGCCGAGCTACGGTCTTTTCTTGGTTGCTCGTCACCTGAATCTGGTTCAATATGGAAACATCGAGGCGAACATTATGCGCGGATTGCTGCTGCGTTTGTGGCTGCTACGTTTATGGAAGGATGAGCGCGGGCAGGATTTGATCGAGTATGGACTCATGGCTTGCGCGGTCCTGGTTGCCGTGGCCGCCATTCTTCCGACGACGCTGATGCCCACGGTTAGCAATGTTTTCTCGAAAATCGGTAGCGTGCTGAGCTCCAGCTAACCGGTCCAGCCAGCCGGCACAGCCAGTCGGCACAGCCAGTCGGAAAAGATCGTCGGCTTCCGACTCCCAGGCAGGCGCGTGACTAAAGGATAATCCCAAAGTGAGGGATGATGCCTTATGTTCCGAAGCATGCTTTTGTTGGCCCTGTCGGCAGCGGGTTCCCCAGTCCTGTTTTCCCAGCCGAGCGTTGTCGCGGTGGTGAATTCGGCTTCGTTCCAGAGTGGCATTCCCGGCGGAGGCGCGCTGGCCACTGCATTTGTCGCAGGCCTCACAGCCCTGGCGCCGGGCACCTACCTGGCGCCCGCGTCACAACCTCTTCCTCGCACTCTTGGCGGAGTCACCCTGACAATAGACAACGACTATGCTCCTTTGCTGGCCGTAATCGTTCCGTCCGACCCCGCTCGGAACGTTCAGGTGAACTTTCAGGTCCCGCTCTCGGCGAACGCCTCGCTCCTTGATGCATACGATGGGGCCGGTCCGTCGTATGTTGGCGATCTTGTCGTGAGCGACGGAGTGAACAAAGCGATGCCAACCACAACTCTCACCACGAGCGAACTGCCCGAATGGGGCGGATTCTTTTCGAGTGGGAACGGTTACGCCGCTGCCGTGCACGCCTCCGATGCCAGCCCGGTGACGCCGCAGAATCCCGCGCACCCTGGGGAATCGATCGTCGCGTACGCGGATGGCTTCTTCATGACTTGGCCGCGGCCCCCGATTGGCATTCCAGCTCCCGCGCAGGTCGCCTTTCAACCCGACTACTCTTTAACCGCCAGCCCGGGCTACCTGTATCTGCAAACCTATCCCACCCCGAGCCAGGATAATCCAGGGAACGGCTGCGCTCCCATGCCGGGGCTTTGTAGCATGACCGGCTCGGCCACCAGCACCCCCGCACTTACCATCAACTCCATGGGCTTGGCGGCCGGAGCGATCGGCGTCGAAGAAATTAATTTCGTGGTTCCTTCCAAGCAGCAATCCGGAACTTGGGCGCTGTTCTTCAACAGTGGCTCCTGTCCGGATGGTAGCGGCATCCCGGGCACGTGCGGGGCGACGTCTGGAAGTTCCAGCCCCTACGTGATGCTGCCCGTGAATTAGTTCCCGGAGAACGATTTTTCGGGACTGATGGGTGGGGGCCAGGCGGCGGGGCGGTCCCCCGGACCGCGGACGACGCCCGCGTCGGCCTCCGTTTCGAGCGTGTTTCGCGGAGCCGGACCAGGGGTCCGGTGCGGACGGTGGCGTCCGCACCACTGCGAGTTATGTGGCGGACCTCTAACTCAGAACGCTAACGGCTTGGCGCTTCATGCGAAATGCCCAATCGATTTTCGAGAATCCGGACCAGGTTTTGCAACTCATCGGCGCGCGCGCGTTCCTTGCCCAGGTCTTCCTTCAGGTGCTGGACCTGCTGCTCCAGCGCATCGCGCTCCGCGTCCGGTGGGGGAGCCGGCGCACTCGCCGGAACCGGACTGGCGGAAACCAGTTGAGGCGGTTGGGTGGGCGCGGCGGGTGCGTTGAAACCCGGCGCGATGAGCCTGGTGGAGTCATGAATAGGATCGCCGTTCGCGGGATATACGGTCATCGCAAAACCGATGTCGCTCGATTGCGGCAGGTAGGACAGTTTGCCTGCGTGGAGCTGATCGGCGTTCAGAGAAACTTCCGACGTCTTTCCGCCATCGGTGATCTCAATCGCGGCATGGTCTGAATCACGAACGGCGCGGGAATTCGCATCCCATGCGAGTTGCACGGTTTGGGCTTCGGTCAAAGCGCGCAGTGCGATAGAGGCGTTGGGCGGCGTGCGCCGCTGATAGAGCAGGAATGCCGCGATCCCGAGCGCCAGCAGGATCGGAATGGCCCACAGGGCACGTTCCCGAGTGGGAACCCGATCGTCGATTTCAAAACTGGGCGATTGAATATCGGGCTCTGGAATTTCCCGCGGGGACGGCGCGGGCAAGGGAGGCGTGAACCTGCG
This sequence comes from Bryobacterales bacterium, assembly GCA_963784025.1. Taxonomy (GTDB): domain Bacteria; phylum Acidobacteriota; class Terriglobia; order Bryobacterales; family Bryobacteraceae; genus Palsa-89. The sequence goes on along the minus strand of CAWAPW010000022.1, from coordinate 783,206 downwards.
GGGCGCGGGCTTTTGCGGCCGGGCTTGGCTGGCCGGCTCCCTGGGCTCAATCGGAAGTGCGCCAGCCGCCGGTGCGTGTTGCGCGGGCGCATGCTCGGACGCGGGGGCCGGCGTCAGCGGCTCCAGGTCGAAGCACTGGTAACTGGCGTCGGAGACCAGCTTGTCGCCAGCTTCACGCACGAAGAAACCCGCTCGCGCGCGTCCGCTCCCTTTCGGGCAGATCACCAGCGTCACCTGCCACGTCTCCGGAAAGAAACCGTTGTAAATTTCCAGGTCCGAAAGCGACAAGCAAACTTCGCCGTGTAAATGCGAGACGAACCAGCCGAGCGGCCGGAGATCTTTCAAATCGGGATTCTGCCGGGCCGCTTCCAGCTGCACGGCCAGGTTCATGCGATCGCCGCTCGATAACTGCAGGCTTTCGCCTTGACCGTGCTCGCAAGCGATGGGCCGCCACGTCAGGATGCGGATCAAGTCTTCGCGCCGCGTTCCGAACAGCACGCCTCCCACTTCGTTGCCTCCGTGCGAAAGTTGTAACAACTCGTCACAGGCGAAGGCTCGGATCTCCTCGGCGATTTCCAACGGGTACTCAATGGCCCGCGCAAACTGCGGAACGCGCCACGCAACAAACTGAGATTGAGGGCCTAGTCCTTGTACCGGCATGATGGATAGGAGCGAGCTCCTGGCTAATAACCGCGCACTGCAACCGCAGTGGCTTCGTCACCGTCGTCGGGCTGAGTGCAATCCACAATGATACGTGATTCCACCCATGGCGACGCAACAGTTAGAACCTTGCGGGCCAGGCGACGGTAGGCGCTTTCGGCATGGGAAGGCATGGGCTTGGGATTGCACTTAGTCCATTTGAGGAGGATACATTAGCCATGAACCTGATTCCCTATATTGCCATTTGGTCCGTTTGCGGAGCGGCGGTTCTTGCACTGGCGCTCTATCGGAAGATCCTGACGTTTCACGGAGACGACGAGTTTGTGCACCTGGCTGCCGGCGAACAAAAACTGATACCTCAACAGGTTGCCCGCGCCCACCAATTAGACGTGATCGATCGCTGGGGCAAAGGCCTGACGATATTCACGGTCGCGTTTGGCTTATTGATCGCTGCGGTAGTCCTGTTTGAGGCGTGGAGAACCAGTCTACAACTCAATTAATCAAAACAGCGTTGGGTGATAAGCCTCATCGCCCCTGAGCGAAGCGCAGCGGGTTGAGGAAATTGGCTCAGCGGACAGGTCAAACAGCGGTTCCGACCATCGCTCCAACCTGTTCGGCGATGTGATTGAGCGTCTGAGCTTGCGCTGACAGTTGCTCACTAGCCGCAGCGCTTTCTTCGGAAAAACTCGCCGTGCCTTGGGTGGATTGCTCCATCTGGCCGACGCCCTTGGAGATGGCGTCCACGCCTTTGGCTTCTTCGAGACTCGCGGTGCTGACTTGGTCGATAAACGCCTTCACTTTTCCGGTGTTTTCCGATATTCCCTGAATTACCTCCGCGACGCGCTGGAGCTTGAGGCCGCCATCGTTGGATTTGGCGATGGAGTCTTCAATGAGCGTGGCAGTGTCGCGCGCCGCTTGAGCCGAGCGCTGGGCGAGGCTGCGTACTTCATCCGCCACCACCGCGAAACCCATCCCGGACTCTCCGGCGCGAGCGGCTTCCACGGCGGCATTCAACGCCAGAATATTGGTTTGGAACGCAATCGCGTCGATCACCTTAATGATTTTGGAGATACTCCCGCTGGATGCGGTGATGGCCGCCATGGACTCCACCATCAGAGCCAGAGTCTGGTTGCCTTCGTTCGCTCGCGCGGCCACGGTATCCATGAGGTTGGCCGCAGTCTGGGCCTGGTCCGCGCTCTTGCGAGCCAAAGCCACAACCTCCTTTGCGGCGGCCGAAGTTTCTTCGATTGCAGCCGCGCCGCTGGAGGCCTCCTGCGCCAGTCTCTGGCTGGACGTGGCCACCTGGGCCGATGCGCTCCAGACTTGCGCCGCGCCCTCGCTCAACTCGGCCGAGAGGCGGGACAGGCCTCTGGTAATGCCGGCAACCATGAATAACGTGACAACCAATGTGACCATTCCGATCGCGCTCATCGCACTCATGCTGATTTCCGCAAAACGAACCTGGTGGCGTCCGGCTTCCGCGCTGGCCCGCATGATCCGGATTTCCTGGGCCATCAGATCGGAAGCCGTCTGCTCCATGGCGGCGCCGGCCGGCGCCCCTTGTTCCTTGTAAAATGCCACGGCTTCCTTCAGATTTCCGGAGTCGCACAAATCCGCGATCTGGCGGAAGGAGGCAGCGTGCCGTTCAATGTCCGATTTCAGCTGCTCCACCAGCCGGCGGCCCTCCGCGCTCGTTAACAGCGGCTCGATCCTGGCCACCAGCGCCAGCGCATTCGCCTTTTTCTTGCCGTAATCGGCCTTGGTAGCATCGGCGCCCGTGGCATCGCGCTGTAAGCCGTTCAGCAGGATTCCGCGCTGGCCGGTGCGCATAATATTGGCGGCGGCCTTCAAATCGCCGGCCAAGCCAAGCTTCTCCGCCGTTGACCCCGCCGAAGTCTCCAGTTCCCGGCTGATCGTCACGATCGAGTAAACGGCGGAAGCCGTAGTTCCAATGCCCACCGCCAGCATGACGCTAATTGCCATCCGAAGTTTCCTGCCGATCGTCCATTGCGCTTTCATGACGCCCTCGAACACTTATCGACCAGCGGGGCGCATTTCAAAGCTCAAATTAATACCAAGAAAGTCATCGATTCTTCGCCGCTTCTCCCGCCAGGACCATGCAGGTGGACGTGGCGCTGGCGATCAGCCGGTGTTTCTCGTCGGTGATGGCGCAAGTCATCAGACCCACCGTGCGTCCTCGCGAGATGACATTCGCTTCCGCCTTCAACAGTCCCGTCCAAACCGGACGAAGAAAATTGATTTTCAACTCGAGCGTGGTGAAACTCTCGCCCGGTCCGAGCGTGGTTGCGAATGCCACTCCCATGGCCGCATCAGCCAGGTCGCATAGAATTCCACCGTGCAGAGTACCCATCGGGTTGGCGTGTTGCGGCTGGGCATGGTATTCGGCGACGGCATTGCCGTTGGATTGACCGGTGATGGTAATGCCAAGCAAATCGCCCAACGGAAACTTCAGGGGCAGTTTCCAACGCAGATCGTTACTGTCGGTCATAGGTTTTGTGGCGAGTCTAGTCCCAGTATGTCAACTGTCGACGGCCCGTTGACATCCAGCGCGGGCGGTGTGGCCATTCTTGATGCAACTACAGGGATTCGGTTGTGGAACGTCGACTGCGGTAGCCGGTCCGCCCCAGACGAGATGCTATCTTGAGGGAGCTGGGGACCTGTTATGGCCGAAACCACAGAACCAACCGAAGGGATGTTCCCAATACTGGATCAGGCGCAAATTGCGCGGCTGATGCCGCTCGGCCAGGAGCATCATTTAGCGGCCGGTGAAATCGTCTACGACCAAGGCGATTCCGAGCACGGCGTCTTCGTCGTGCTGGAAGGCAGTGTCGAACTGGTCAACATAGTGAACGGCCAGGAGACGGTGCTGATGGTGAACGGGCAGGGCAAGTTCACCGGCGAAGTGAATCAGCTCTCGGGGCGTCGCAGCCTGGTCCGCTGCCGGGCGCACGAGGCCAGCAGACTGCTCGAGATCAGCCGCGCCAACCTGCAGCGCATCATGCAAAACGACGCGGCTCTGGGCGAGGTGTTCCTGCGCGCCTTCATCCTGCGGCGCGTGTACCTTATCACTAATTCGGTGGGCGATGCGGTGCTGATCGGCTCCAGCAACTCCGCCGACACGATGCGCCTGAAAGGGTTTCTTTCGCGCAACGGCCATCCGTTCACCTATGTCGACGTGGAACGGGATTCCGACGTCCAGACCGTGCTGGATCACTTCGATATCCGCGTGACCGACATCCCGGTGCTGATCTGCCGGGGCGAACTGGTGCTGCGCAATCCCACCAACGCCGAAGCTGCCGAGTGCTTCGGGTTAAATGCCGGGATCGACGACAGCGGCGTGTACGACCTGATCGTGGTTGGCGCGGGACCCAGCGGACTAGCCGCGGCCGTCTACGGAGCGTCCGAGGGATTGAATGTGCTGGTGATCGAGAGCAATGCGCCGGGCGGCCAGGCGGGGTCGAGTTCGCGCATTGAGAATTATCTCGGATTCCCCATGGGAATTTCCGGGCAGGAGCTGGCCGCGCGCGCTTTCGTGCAGGCCGAGAAGTTCGGCGCGCACATTTCGGTGGCTCGCTCCGCCGCCTCGCTCCAGTGCGCCAAGCCGCCCTATGCCATCCGGTTGGACGATGGCGGCACGGTGCAAAGCCGCAGCATCATCGTGGCGGCCGGCGCGCAATATCGAAAGCTGGATCTGCCGAACCTGGCACAGTTCGAGGGCGTCGGCGTTTACTACGGCGCCACCACCGTAGAGGCGCAGGTCTGCAACGATCAAGAGGTCGCCATTGTGGGAGGCGGAAATTCCGCCGGTCAAGCCGCGATATTCCTATCCACGGTGGCCAAGCACGTGTACCTGTTGGTTCGCGGGCCGGGCCTATCGGAGACCATGTCGCGCTACCTGATCTCGCGTATTGAAGCGTGCCCCGAAATCACGCTCAAGACATTCACCGAGATCGAAGCGCTGGAAGGCAACGGCCATCTGCAGCGCACGCACTGGCGCAACACAAAAACGGGAGAGCGCCATACCTGCGATATTCAGCATCTGTTCCTGATGACGGGCGCATGCCCCAACAGCGCGTGGCTGGATGGATGCGTGGCGATGGATACCAAGCAGTTCATCAAGACGGGCGCGGATGTCGGCGAGGTATGGCCGCTTCGCCGCCGCCCTCCCTTCATGCTCGAAACCAGCCTGCCCGGCGTTTTCGCGGTGGGTGACGTGCGTGCCGGAAGCTTGAAACGCGTTGCGGCCGCGGTGGGCGAAGGATCGATGGCGGTCCAGTTCGTCCACAAAGTTTTAGCCGAGTAACCAAGCCCGCTCTGCGGCCTCTAATCGATCGGGAGGGTTCATGAAAACCAAGAATTCCGTAATCGAGACCACCAGCGACCTGGGCCACGATGCCGTAGAGGAAATTTCCAGCGCGTTGCGCCCATTACTGGCCGATGTTTTCGCGCTGTATCTGAAGACTAAGAACTTTCATTGGCACATGAGCGGGCGTCACTTTCGCGATTATCATTTGCTGCTGGACGAGCACGCCGATCAACTTTTCGCGATGACCGACGACATCGCCGAACGCGCGCGCAAGCTGGGCGCTTCCACGCTGCGATCCATCGGCGATATCTCCGGGCACCAGCGCTTGAAGGACAACAACGCCGAATTCGTCGATCCGAAGGATATGATCGCGGAGCTGCGCGCCGACAATCAGCAGCTTACGCGATTCCTGCGCGAAGCGCACCAGGTTTGCGACGAGGGTAACGATGTCGCAACCGCCAGCCTGATCGAGAACTGGATCGACCAGACGGAACGCCGGACCTGGTTTTTGGTCGAAATCGAGGGCGGGTTCTAAGGAAACTCCAAGTCGCGCCGGGCGCCGGGATGGTGACAAGGTTTCGCTAGGAGCCAGCCAGCGCAATCTTTTCGCGCACCCGAAGCTGCTCCAGCGCGGCGTCTTCGGCCGCATAGTCGAACTGCGCAGCGTCCACGTGCACGGGCGAATTGGCGCGTTCCCATTCGATGGTGCTGGCGATCGCGGCGTCCAGCGATACCGCCTCCGAGTATCCCAGCTCTTCGCGGATACGTGCGCTGGTCATGGTCCAGTGTTGAGCCGAGTTGTAGGGCATTTTCAAATGCGCGGGCGTTAAATCCAAGGGCACGGCGTACACGGAGCCCGGCCATCCGGTGCTTCGCGCGAGATGCTGCGCCCATTCGATTTCAGAAAACGATTGGGACTCGGCGAGATTGTAGATTCGTCCGGCCGCTTGTTGCGATGTTGCAGCCAACGCAATCGCCGCCGCGACATTTTCAACGTACCCACGCGGACCACGCCAGTGCGCGGCGTCCTCCTGGATCAGAATTGCGGGACGGCCATCGTCCATGCGCTTCAAATAGGGATGCAGCCGATGAAACATGTCGCCGGAGCCGTAGACCATCGGAAGCCGCAGGACAGTACCCGCGATTTCTGGATCGCTCATGATGGCGCGCTCCACGGGGATCTTGTCGTAGTCGTCTTCGAGCCACGGAAGCATCTGACGGATCGCCTGCAGCACTTCTTTGCGATAGGTCTGGCCCTGGGTTCGAAGATCGGAATCCTCGGTGAGCGGAACCGGCTGCATGGGACCGGGCTCGGTTCCGTGCAGTATTCCCGCGGCGCGATACACGTCGCCGCTGCTGAGCGCGACCACTCGCTCGGCTATTCCTCGGAAGGCGTCCAGCGTGGCCTTGGCCTGGGAGCCGCTCGCGAGAATAAAATCGACGACAACCTGTGGTGCGAAGTCGCGAAATTGGGAGATCGAAGCCGCCAGTGCACGGCGGTCGCCCAGGATTTCCCGCGCGCCGTGGGGTAAGCCAGGCTTGGCTTGGCCGCGATGAAAGACCGCGACTTCGTGACCCTCATCCAACAGGCGCTTCGTGACCGCAGGCCCCATAAAGCCGCTGCCGCCAATCAGTAGGAGCTTCAACTACGGTTCAGCCTTTCTCCCCGGCACAGGCTTCCTGGCGCCGCGCCGCCTCGAAGACATAACTGGATCCGCTCACCTTGCAAATTATCATAGCGGACCATCGGAACCGCCCACTGCTTCAAAATTTCCCGGCCTTCTCGAGCGCAGCTTCGATGGTCGCAAGCGGCAACAGCAGAGACAACGGCGCGTCCGAGAGTGCGACCGCGCCATAGCTGGCATACCATCTCGCCACTCGTTCATTCTTGGCGTCGATGACCAGCACTACGCCGCCCACCTCCGCCGCGGCGAGCAAGCAACGCCGGCCCGCAGTGAGCAGAAGCTGGCCGCCCAGTCCTTGTCCTTGATGCTTGCGATCGACGGCTAAGCGCGCCAAGCGGAAGCCGGGAACGTCGTGGCGCGCCAGCCCGCGCCGCACGATTTCCGGCGTGCGAGAGTAGTCGACGGAAGCGGGGCTCAGGCTGTAGAAACCGAGAATGATTTTGTGATCGATGTCGTCGATTGCGAGGAACGTTTTCGAAGCGCCCAGATCGTGGCTCTTGCGGGCGTAGCGCTGCAGGAATTCATTCAGCGCCGGTTCGCCGCAGTCGAAGGCTTCGCGATCGTGCTTCTTGGTGATCGCCTCTTCGTGCCAGCCCGTCACCGAAAGACCTGCGGCCTAGGACGGCTTCGGCAACGCCTTGGCGGCCGCCAGCAGTTTTGCGTTCGGCGCAGGCGGATTCTCCAGCAAATCGAGAACGCGCAAACTGTCTCTTTCGGAGAGATGCAAGTGATCCGCCTCCTCAATGACGGCTTTGGCGGCACGCAGGGCATGACGCAGAACAAAATCCGTCAGGTCTGTGTGGCTGAGCGCCACTGCTCGCAAAAGCAGCGTTTTTTCCTCGGCCCGAATCCGGAGGGACATCCGGCTATTGTCTTCCACCGCTAATCTCGGCATGACAAACGACTCCTGTCGAAGCTCGTACACATTCAAATAGTACACTTCACGGGGAGTAATGTCAACTCTGTGCGTATTGATTGCGTACAGAACAGACCGATGCAGAATGCTTAGATTAACATAATTTATATAGACTCCCCCTTGCATTTACCGCGCTAGTGGGATAATCTAAATCCAATGATCGCTTCGAAAGGACAAGCTAGTGTGACTCACGCTTTACCAAGCGTGATCGCCTCTGTCTTTTCAAGCGGTCAAGTTCCGAAGCTTCGGCCCATTATTATTGAGGTCGTCGTACCCAGCCCCGCTTGAGGGCTTCGGACACCAGTTTCCGAAAGGCCATCGGGTGGGGAAGAAAAACCACCAGGTGGCCTTTTTTGATTTATGGAGGCCCGCCCATCGGAACGGGCAAGGCAATGATGGAGGAAAGATGTCGACCACCCCTGCGCATCGAACGAGCGGCGTGACGGAATCGAAGCTGATGTCGGGCTCCCAGATTCTGCTGGAGTGCCTGGTTCGTGAGAACGTAGACTGCATTTTCGGCTATCCGGGCGGCGTGACGCTGCCGCTGTACGATGCTCTCTACGACCATCCCATCCGCCACATCCTGGTGCGGCACGAGCAAAACGCGGCGTTCGCGGCCGAAGGCTACGCGCGCTCCACGGGACGCGTGGGCGTTTGTTGCGCCACGTCCGGCCCCGGCGCCACCAATCTGGTTACCGGCCTGGTGGATTCGATGATGGACTCCATTCCGGTGGTCGCCATCACCGGCCAGGTTTCCACCAAGCTGATCGGCAGCGACGCGTTTCAGGAAGCCGACACGTTCGGCATCACGCGCTCCTGCACCAAGCACAATTTCCTGGTGAAGACCATCGCGGAATTGCCGCAGGTGGTGCATGAGGCGTTCTACATCGCGTCTTCCGGAAGGCCCGGTCCCGTGCTCGTCGACATTCCGAAGGACGTCTTCCAGGCCCAGGCGCATTACACGCCGGTGTCGTCCATTCATCTTGCCGGGCTACAAGGTTTTCACCGAGGGCCACACCGGCCAGATCCGCCGCGCGGCGCAGATGATCTGGGAAGCGCAGCGGCCGTTTGTCTATGCGGGCGGCGGCATCATCGCGGCCAATGCATCGGAGGAATTGCGCGAATTTGTGGAGTTGACGGACGCGCCCGCGGTCACCACGCTGATGGGGCTGGGCGGATTGCCGGCCGAGCATCCGAACTACATCAGCATGCCGGGCATGCATGGCAGTTACGCCGCGAATATGGGCATGACGCATGCCGATCTGTTGATCGCTCTGGGCGTCCGCTTCGACGATCGCGTCACCGGACGCCTGGCGGCCTTCGCCCCGCATGCCAAAGTGATTCACGTGGATATCGATCCGGCCGAAATCGGCAAGAACCGCGCGGCCGACCTGCCCATCGTGGGCGACGTGAAGCGCGTGCTGGAGAAGCTGACCAAAGTATTGCACGAGACGGCGGCCGAGAGCCGCGAGCAAAACTCCAGCGCCCGCGCCGCGTGGTGGAATCAGATTCGAGATTGGAAGGCCGAGCATCCGCTGACGCCCGAAGTATCCACCAGCGAGATTAAGCCGCAGCATGTGATGCGCGAGATCGACCGGCTGTCGGGCGGACGCGCCATCGTAACTTCCGACGTCGGCCAGCACCAGATGTGGGCGGCGCAGTTTATTCGCTTCAATTCGCCGCGTTTATGGATCAATTCGGGCGGCCTGGGTTCCATGGGCTTCGGCCTGCCGGCGGCCATCGGCGCGCAGTTCGCGCGTCCCGATAAGCTGGTATTTTCGATCGTCGGCGACGGCGGCTTTCAGATGTCGATTCCCGAACTGGCCACTATCGCCAATCACGCGCTGCCCATCAAGATCGTCGTAGTGAACAACGGTCATCTCGGCATGGTCCGGCAATGGCAGGAGCTGTTCTATAACAATCGGCTGAGCCAGGTGGAACTGAGCTCGTTCCCCGACGTCGAGAAACTGGCCGGCGCATATGGTTTCAAAGGCCGTACTATCGAGGGCGTCCATCAGCTTGTTCCGGCGCTGGAAGAAGCGGTGCGCGAGCCAGGTCCGTACCTGTTGAATGTACGTGTGACGCCGTTTGAGAACGTCTATCCCATGGTGCCGGCCGGAGGCGCGATCAACGAAATGGTTCTGGGCGCTCCGCAACCGGTGGAGGTATAAGAGGATGAAAAGCCCCAAGCGCGCGGCTCAGAAACGTGACTGCGCTTACCGAGCCGCGACCGTAAGGGAGTCGGAACGATGCTGCAACTGATCTCATTGCTCGTGGAAAACAAGCCGGGATCGCTGATGCGCATCACCGGCGTTTTGAGCGCGCGCGGCTACAACATCGAGAGCCTGACAGTCGCGCGGACGCTGGATCCGACGCTTTCGCGCATGACTATCGTGGTCGATATCGAGCCGCAACTGCGTTCGCAAGTCATCAAGCAGATGAACAAGCTGGTGAACGTGCTGCAAGCCTCGGACCTGACCGATTCGCCGGCCGTCAAACGCGAGATGGCGCTGCTGCGCGTGCGCACTCCGCTGGCCAGCCGCACCGCGATCTTGAAGGAAGCCGAAATTTTCGGCGCGCGCGTGGTGGATTCGTCCACCGAGGGTTTTGCGCTGGAAGCCACGGGCGATTCCGAGAAACTGGACGAATTTATCGATGTAATGCGCAGCTATGGCGAAATTGAAGTGACGCGTTCGGGCGCCATCGCGGTGTCGCTGGAATCGAAGAAGCTGCGCCTGGCGCCGCCTATCCCGCGCAACGCGGCGGTCAATGAAGCCGAGGCGGACGAAAAACTGGAAACGAGACTCTAGGACAAATGGCAAAAAGATACTACGAAAAAGACGGCGACTTGAGCCGATTTCATGGAAAAACGGTGACCATTATCGGTTACGGCAGCCAGGGGCACGCGCATGCGCTGAATCTGCGCGACAGCGGCGTCAACGTAACCGTGGGTCTGCATCCGGGCAGCAAGAGCGCGGCCAAGGCCACAGCCGCCGGGCTGAAAGTGCTGAGCGTCGCCGACGCCATCAAAGGCGCCGACATCGCGATGATCCTGGTTCCGGATCATATTCAAGGCGATTTGTATAACAACGAAATCGCGCCGAACCTGAGCGCGGGCAAGACGCTGATGTTCGCGCACGGCTTCAGCATTCACTTCGGACAAATCAAGCCGCCCGACAATGTGGATGTTTCGATGATCGCGCCCAAGGCGCCCGGCCATCGCGTCCGCGAGCTGTACACCGAAGGCGTGGGCGTGCCGGCGTTGGTGGCCATCCACCAAGACCCTTCCATGAACGCGCTCCAAAACGCACTGGCCTACGCTCTGGCGCTGGGATGTCTGAAGGCGGGCGTCATCGAAACCAGCTTTAAGGAAGAAACCGAAAGCGACCTGTTCGGCGAGCAATCCGTGCTGTGCGGCGGCGTGAGCGAGTTGATCCGCGCGGGCTTTGAAACGCTGGTGGAAGCCGGCTACGCGCCTGAAATCGCCTATTTCGAATGCCTGCACGAGCTGAAGCTGATTGTCGATCTTATTTATGAAGGCGGCCTCGGCTACATGCGTTACTCGGTTTCAGATACGGCTGAATACGGCGATTACACGCGCGGCCCGCGCATCGTAACCGCTGAGACGCGCAAAGAGATGAAGAAGATCCTGTCGGAAATTCAATCCGGCCAGTTCGCCAAGGAATGGATCGGCGAAAACAAATCCGGCCGCCACAAGTTCCTGGCCATGCGTGAGGCGGCGAAAGAGCAGCCCATCGAACGCGTAGGCAAGGAGCTTCGCGAGATGATGACTTTCCTAAAGAAGAAGAAGGAGGAAGGCGTACCGCAAGAGCAAGAGGCCGTTGCGGTCACCAAGTAGTACCATGCGCATTCACACATTCGATACCACGCTCCGGGATGGCACGCAGGGCGAGGCCGTCTCATTCTCCGTCGACGACAAACTGATCATCGCGCAGAAGCTGGATGAGCTGGGTATCGATTATATTGAGGGCGGGTGGCCGAACTCCAATCCCAAGGACAAGGAGTTCTTCAAGCGCGCCAAGGATGTGAAGCTGAAACACGCCCGGCTCACTGCGTTCGGCTCCACGCGTTTCGCCAAAAATTCCGTGGATCAGGATCCGAACGTGCGCGCCCTGTTGGACGCGGAGACGCCCACGGTCTCCATTTTCGGCAAGAGCTGGGATCTGCACGTGCATCGGGCCCTCGGCATTGATGAAGAACAGAATCTGCAGTTGATCGGCGAAACCGTAAAGTATCTGAAAGACCACGGCCGCGAAGTGGTGTACGACGCCGAGCATTTCTTCGACGGCTACAACGCCAACCCCGAGTTCGCTATGCGTACGCTGGAAGCCGCGAAAAAGGCCGGCGCCGACGTGCTGTGTCTGTGCGACACCAACGGCGGCAATTTGACGCATCGAATTATCGAAGTGGTTTCGGAAGTTCGCAAGCGATTCGATGGCGTGATCGGAATCCACACGCACAACGATTGCGAAGTGGCCGTGGCCAATACCATCGCCGCCGTGGAAGCCGGATGCACGCACGTGCAAGGCTGCATCAACGGCTATGGCGAGCGCTGCGGCAACGCCAACATCGTGTCAATCATCGGGAACCTCGAATTGAAGCTGGGCCACACCACCATTGGGCGCGAGAATCTGCAAACGCTGACCACCGTCGCGCGATACATCGCCGAGCTGGCGAACCTGCCGATGCGCAACGACCAGGCATACGTGGGTCACAGCGCGTTCGCGCACAAGGGCGGCGTGCACGTGAGCGCGGTGCTGAAGGATTCGTCGACCTATGAGCACGTCAAGCCGGAAATGGTGGGCAACCGGCAGCGCGTGCTGCTGAGCGATCTTTCGGGCCGCGGCAATGTGCTGTACAAGCTGAAGCAGCACGGCTTGGCCGAGCGTCTGGATTCCGAAGCGCGGCGTCAATTGCTGGAGCGCATCAAGGATCTGGAGCATCAGGGCTACGAGCTGGAGGCCGCGGAAGGCACCTTCGAGCTGCTGGTGCGCGAGGCGCTGCATCCGGGCTGGAGCGTCTTCGAAGTGGTCAACTACGACGTCACCAGCCGCTTGGTGGGCGGCACGACGGCCACCGTCACGCTGCGCATCCAGGACAGCGTTCACACTGCCAGCGCCACCGGCCAAGGTCCGATGAACGCGCTCGATATCAGCCTGCGTCAGTGCCTCTCATCCGTGTATCCGCAGGTGAAAAACGTCCGGCTCACGGACTATAAAGTCCGCGTGCTGGAGCCCAAGAAGGGCACGGCCGCCAAGGTTCGCGTGCTGGTGGAATGGTCCGATCATCGCCGCAGCTGGGCCACGGTGGGCGTCTCCGACAACGTCATCGAAGCCAGTTGGGGCGCGCTGGTGGACGCCATCCGGCTGGAGTTGATGCGCCTGACCGAACAGGACGAAAACGTCGACAAAGTTGTAGAAGACTACTGCTGGGGCGTTTAGATCGACCCTGGCGCTAGAATAGTAGCGATGGCGGCCACGACCCTCCTCACGTCCGACCAGTTCCTGGCGTTGCCCGAGGAATGCGACCCGAACGGCAACCCCCTTCATCGGGAACTCATCAATGGCGAGCTGGTCACCATGCCCCACGCGGCGCAACGGCACGACATCATCCGCGGTAACATCCTGCGCGCACTGAACGTTTACGAGCACGCGAACACAGGCCTCGGGCTCGTCGCTCTCCCGGATACCGAGTTCGTGGTTGACGCCAATGATACGTTCATTCCCGACTGTTGCCTCATTGCGATCCATCGTTTGAGCCCTGACGAGCATAAATACATTCAAGGGGCGCCCGAAATCGCAATCGAAGTCGTTTCTCCCAGCGAAAGCGCGGCATACCTCAGAATCAAAACCGCTGCGTATCTGGCCAATGGCTCTCGCTCGGTCTGGATCGTTTTTCCTGAAGTCCGATCGGTGATGGTTTACACGAGTGACTCGCTTCGCGAACTAAAGGGCGATCAAACCATCGCAGATCCCCTCCTCCCCGGCTTCTCCACTCCCGTCGCGGCATTCTTCGAGTTAACATAGCCCCGCGCGCTAGAATGGTAGCGATGGCGGCGACTACCCTCCTCACGTCCGATCAGTTCCTGGCGATGCCCGAGGAATTCGACCAACACGGGAATCGGATCAAAGACGAACTGATTGGAGGCGAAGTCGTCAGAATGCCTCAGCCCTCTTACTTCCACGATCGCATCAAGAATCGCATCAACCGTTTGTTGATCCTTTACCTCCATGCGAATTCTCAGCTGCCCTTCGACGCCGTCGTTGAAATAGGTGCTCAGGTAAGCGATTACGACACATTCGTTCCTGATGTGGCTATCGTGAGAACCGGCGAACAACCTCTGTCTTCAAGGATCTACCGAGGTGCACCTGAACTCGCGATTGAAGTTGTCTCTCCAAGCGACACCGCGAAACACCTCAAGCGCAAGGTCGACGCGTATCTCGAAGCCGGGGCGAAATCAGTCTGGATCGTTTACCCCGAGGCACGCTCGGTGATGGTTCACACCAGCGATTCAGTTCGAGAATTGAAGGCGAAACAGTCCATCGAAGACCCGCTCCTGCCCGGCTTCTCCTCACCCGTCGCGGCCTTTTTCGAGTTAACATAGCCCCGCGCGCTAGAATGGTAGCGATGGCGGCGACTACCCTCCTCACGTCCGATCAGTTCCTGGCGATGCCCGAGGAATTCGACCAACACGGGAATCGGATCAAAGACGAACTGATTGGAGGCGAAGTCGTCAGAATGGCTTTTCCGCCTCTCCCCCACGATCTGATCAAGAACCAGATTAATGCGTTGCTGATGCGATATCTCTTCGCTAATCCGCAGTTGGACGTAAGGACCTTGGTGGAGATTGGCACGCATGTGAGCGAGTACGACGCTTTCATGCCAGATGTGTCCGTTGTGAGGCGCAGCCGGTTGTTCGGGGAGACCAGAATTTTTCAAGGCGCGCCCGATCTCGCCATCGAGGTCGTATCGCCGAGCGACACTGCCAAGCATCTCGAACGCAAAGTGGACGCCTATTTGCAGGGCGGAGCCAAATCGGTCTGGATCGTATTCCCTGAAGCGCGTTCGGTCACGGTCCATACGCGAGAATCCGTTCGCAAGTTGAAGGGCGATCAATCCATCGAAGACCCGCTCCTGCCCGGCTTCTCCACACCCGTCGCGGCATTTTTCGAGTTGATGTAACCCCGCCTCGCGATGCGTCACTTCTTCACTCGATCCATCCCGCCGTTTTCGCGCGTTCTGCTGGTCGAGAGCGGCAGCCGCGAACTATTCGAAAACCTGCTTCCCGTCCTGTATCAAAATCACGCTGAGATGACCTGCGATCTGGTCACTTGTTACGCCGGCGCGCCGAAAAATTTTCGCCAGGGTCAAGGCGCGGTCTATCGCGTTTCCGATTATCCCGCCGGGCCATCGCGCCAGCAGTTCTACCAGGAACTCGGCTCGAACGGCTACGACATTGTGGGCATCATTTGTTCCGCCGAAGCCATCATGACCAAATGGAAATGGATGCTGGCGGCGCGCGTGCCCGGTAAAGTTTTCGTGCTCAATGAAAACGGCGACTATTTCTGGATGGACCACTGGCACCTCGCCACCATTCGATATTTCATCCTCTTTCGCGCGGGGCTCACTGGTTCGGGCGCGGTCCGCACCCTGGCGCGAGTGGTGCTGTTCCCGTTCAGCCTGCTATACCTGATCTTGTACGCACTCACTGTCCACCTTCGGAGGATCCTACGAGCACAATGAAAGCTGTCTTTGTCGAACAGCCCGGCGGCGTCGAAAATTTGAAATACGCGGACGTTCCGAAACCGTCACCCGGTCCCGGCCAGGCGCTGGTGAAGATTGCGGCGTCCGGGGTCAATTACATCGATATCTATTTCCGCAAGGGCGTGTATCCCGCGCCGCCGCCCATCGTGCTGGGCAGCGAAGGGGCTGGAACCGTGGAAGCCGTCGCGCCCGACGTGAAGACCGTCGCGCCGGGCGACCGCGTGGCTTACGCCATGGCGCGCGGCTCTTATGCCGAATACGCCGTCGTTCCAGCCTGGCAACTGGTAAAGATTCCCGCGTCGGTCGATTTCGAAACCGCCGCCGCCGCGATGCTGCAGGGCATGACCGCGCATTATCTCACGCACTCCACCTATCCGCTCAAGCCGGGCGACTCCTGTCTGATCCACGCCGCGGCCGGGGGCACCGGGCGATTGATTGTGCAGATGGCGAAAATGCTGGGCGCGCACGTCGTCGGGACCGTGGGAGATGAAGAGAAAGCCAAGCAAGCCAAGGAAGCCGGCGCCGACGAAGTGATTATCTACACCAAGGAAGATTTCACCGCTCAGGCCAAGGGCATGCACGTGGTTTACGATTCCGTCGGCCAATCCACCTTCATGAAGAGCCTGGATTGCCTGCGCCCGCGCGGAATGATGGTGAGTTTCGGAAATTCCAGCGGCCCGGTCACCGATTTCGCGCCGCTGATCTTGAGCCAGAAGGGTTCGCTATACTTGACGCGTCCTACATTGGCCAGCTACTCGGCGACGCCGGAAGAGCTGGACTGGCGCGCCAACGACGTGTTGAACTGGATCGGACAAGGCAAGCTGAAACTTCACATCCACAAAATATATCCGCTGTCCGACGCCGCTCAGGCGCATCGCGATCTCGAAGGCCGCAAGACGACCGGAAAGCTGCTGCTCAGTGTCGCTTGATCGCGCCGCCATTCCGTTCGGCGAGCTGAAAATCGACGCGCTTCTTGTATCCGCCCCGCCCAACGTTCGCTACCTCAGCGGTTTCACCGGCGACAACGGCCTGCTGCTGGTTACGCCCGAATCGCAAACGCTGTTCACCGATCCGCGCTTCACCATTCAGGCCGCCGAAGAATGCACGTGCGAAGTGAAGATCGTCAGCAAAACGCCGCTCGATCAAGCCGCGCTCCAAACTATTCGCAAGGGTCGTTTCAAACGCGTGGGATTTGAAGCCTCGCGCATGTTGTTCGACGTTCATGCTCGATTAACGAAGTCGCTGCCGCCGGGCGTAAAGCTCAAGCCCATCGGGCCGGTGGTGGAAAGGCTGCGCATGGTGAAGTCGGACGACGAGATCGCGCGCATTCGCCGCAGCGTGCTCACCAATTCGGAGGCGTTCGAAAAAGCCACGCGATCCATCCGGCCGGGCGCGCGGGAATCCAGCATCGCGGCAGAACTCGAATACCAGATGCGGCGTCTGGGCGCCGAGAAAGCGGCGTTTGAAACCATCGTCGCCATCGGATCGCGATCCGCTCTGCCGCACGCGCAGCCCACGGCACGGAAGCTTGCGAGCGATGAATTACTATTGATTGATATGGGCGCGTGCCAGGATGGCTACATGAGCGACATGACGCGCGTGCTGTTCCTCGGGCAAGCCCAGCCGCCGCGTGCGTAGCATGTACAATGCGGTGTTGAAAGCCCAGCTCGCCGCCATCGATGCGGTTCGGCCCGGCGTCACGGCGGCGCATGTGGATCGCGCGGCTCGCCGCGTGCTTGAAACGGAAGGCCTGGGAAAAGAGTTCGTGCATTCCACCGGCCACGGCCTGGGTCTCGAGATTCACGAAGGGCCGCGCCTGGGACGCCGCGACAAAACCAAACTCGAATCCGGCATGGCGATTACAATTGAACCTGGCGCATACGTTCGCGATTTCGGAGGAATTCGCATCGAAGACACTGTGCTGGTGACTAAGAATGGCTGCGAAGTTCTCACCCCCACTTCCAAGGAGTTAAGACTTCTCTAGAATGTCGAATGACGAAATCAAAGAGCTGATCCAGCTGGTGGTGGAAAGCGGCATCGCCGAGCTGGAATTGCAGCGCGGCGAGGACCGCGTTCGCATTCGCCGGACGCTGGATAGACAAGAAGTCGCACCGTCCATGCAATGCCGGCGGCTCCCCGTGCCGGCCACGTCGTGGAGACTCGGGCAACCGGTCGCCGCTCAGCCGCCGCCCCGCCGCGAACGAGCACATCGTCAAATCGCCCATCGTCGGCACGTATTACGAATCGCCCAAGCCGGGCGATCCGCCGTTTGTGAAAGTGGGCGACGCCGGTGGAACCGGGACAAGTGCTCTGCATCATCGAATCCATGAAGCTGATGAACGAAATCGAATCGGAGATCGCCGGAACGGTGGTGGCCAAGCTGATGGAAAGCGGCCGGCCGGTGGAGTACGGCGAAGCCCTGTTCGCCATTCGGCCACGCTGATGTCGCCCGACTAATGTGACATGTTCCAGAAAATCCTGATCGCCAATCGAGGCGAAATCGCCGTTCGTGTCATCTGCGCCTGCAAGGATCTGGGCATCAAGACGGTGGCCGTTTATTCGGAGGCCGATCGTCAACAGCCTGCACGTGCGCTTTGCCGATGAAGCCATCTGCATTGGACCCGCCAAGAGCTCGCGCAGCTATCTCGACATTCCGTCTGTGATCAGCGCGGCCGAAATCACCAACGTCGATGCCATTCATCCCGGCTATGGCTTCTTGAGCGAGAACGCCGACTTCGCCGAAGTATGCGAGACGTCGGAGATCAAGTTCATTGGGCCCAAGCCCGACGTCACGCGCGCCATGGGACTGAAACAGCATGCCCGCGCGGCGATGGCGGAGTGCGGCGTGCCCATTTTGCCGGGCTCGGAAGGGATTCTGCAGAGCGCGGAAGAGGCGCTCGAGACCGCGCATCGCATCGGATTTCCGGTGATGCTGAAGGCCTCGGCGGGCGGCGGCGGCCGGGGCATGCGCATGGTTCACCAAGCCTCCGAGTTGCCGCCCATTGCTGACGCAGGCGCAGCAGGAAGCCGGCGCGGCGTTTTCGTCGCAAGACGTCTACATGGAGAAGCTGGTCGAGTCGCGCCGCGGCACATCGAGTTTCAGGTGCTGGCCGACGAGCATGGCAATGTCGAAGATTCTGGGCGAGCGCGATTGCTCCATTCAGCGGCGGCATCAAAAGCTGCTGGAAGAAGCGCCTTCGCCGGCCATGACTCCCGAGCTGCGCGACAAAATGCGAGCAAGGCTTTGCGCGGCCATGCAGCAAGATCGGCTACACCAACGCCGGCACCGTCGAATTTCTGATGGATCACAACCGGCAATCTCTACTTCATCGAAGTGAACGCGCGCATTCAGGTGGAGCATCCGGTTACGGAATCCATCACCGGCATCGATCTGGTGAAGAGCCAGATCCTGATCGCGGCGGGCTACAAACTGCCATGAAATTATCCAGCAGCCGGTGACCATCAAGGGCCATGCCGATCGAATGCCGCATCAACGCCGAAAATCCCGAGACGTTCGCGCCATCGCCCGGGCGCATCACGGCGCTGAATCTACCGGGCGACGTTGGCATTCGCGTGGATACCGCGGCCTATACCGACTATGTGATTCCGCCGTTCTACGATTCGCTGGTCGCGAAGCTGATCGCTTACGGACGCGACCGCACGGAGGCCATCGCGCGCATGCGCCGCGCGCTGGACATGTTCGTGGTGGAAGGCATTTACACGACGATCCCGCTGCACCAGCGCATCATGCAGGATCCGGACTTCATCTCGGGGCAAATTCGATACGTCGTTTCTCAGCTCACGCGAACTCGCTCTCACTGACTTCGATTTCCATGCGCAGCAGCGCCGCGCCGAGGGTCTTGCCTTGCGCGTCGATGCGCAAAGACAACGTCCCGCCGCCGCCCAGCGCCTCGTGCAGCAGAAAATTCAGCGCGCCGAGATTCGGCAATTCGAAGCGCTCCACGTTGCCCTTCACCATTTCACCGAAGAAATGTTTTACGCGTTCGGGAGTGACTTCGCGCACCAGCACCGGGATAATGCCGCGCATCGAAGGCAATGACGCCGATGTTCGACGTGTCGCCTTTATCGCCGGAGCGGGCGTGCGCGATGCGCGCAGAGCGGGATCTTCATTCCACCACCTCCAACGCGATGTTTGGATCAGTTCGCGCGGAATCAACGCCGGCCAATATGCCACCATCTCGCGCACCGGCGGCCGGCCGTCGCCGAAGCCCGTGCCGGTCGGCGGACCGCTGAGCACCAGCGGAATCAACTCGCGCGTGAAGCGATCCACGGCTTTCCGATCCTGCCCGCGCACGCCGATGCGCAGCTGCACCTCCGGCGGATCCGGATTCGGAACGGCCACCGGCCCGTGGCACGCGTTCACGCCGAAAAACTCGGTGTAGATCTCTTCGAACTTCAGCCCGAGCTGCTGCAGCCGCTCGCGCACAATCCGGTCCGCGGCTTTGCGCTTTTTCGAGCGCCTGCGGCGCGCTATAAACCAGCGTGCCGATCGCCTTCCAGCCATACGAATAAGCGATCGAAAGCTTCAGCATCTCCGGCCGCGCGGCCGCCGCGAATACCGGACACCTGCACGCGATCCGGTCCGGCGTCTTTCAACTGAATGCTGGTGAAATCGGCCACGCAATCGGGCGTGATGTAGTTCTTCGGATCGCCCAGTTCGTAGAGCAGTTGCTCTTTGACGATGTCGGCGGACACGCGGCCGCCCGTGCCTTCATGCTTGGTGATGCTGAACCGGCCGTCAGGTTCGGCCTCGATGATCGGATAGCCGATGTTCGCCATGTCGGGAATGCTCTGCCAATCCACCTGGCAATTGCCGCCGGTGCACTGCGCGCCGCATTCGACAATATGTCCGGCAATTGTTCCAGCCGCGAGTTTGTCCCACTCGTCCGGCTTCCAGCCGAAGCGATGAATCATGGGAGCGAGCGACAGCGCGGTATCGGTGCAGCGGCCCGCGATCACCACGTCGGCGCCGGCGGCCAATGCCTCGGCCAGCGGAAACGCCCCGATGTAGGCGTTCGCGCTCAGGATGCGATCGCGAATCGTGCTGAGCGGCTCGCCGGTATCCATGTTCTTCATCGCGTGCCCGGCGGCGAGAAATTCGTCCAAGCGCCCGAACACGTCGTCGCCCAGCACCACGGCGACCTTTAGCGAAGGCGCCAGCGCGCCGCACTTCGCGCGCGCAGGCCATCGGATTCACGCCGCCGGCATTGGCGATCACTTTGATATCGCGCTCTCGATCAGCCGCCGCTGCGATGCGCGCAATCAACGGAGGAAAATCGCGCGCATAGCCGAGATTCGGATCGGCCTGCTTCTGCTTCTGCAGAATCGACATGGTGATCTCGGCCAGATAATCGAGCGCGAGATAATCGATGGGCCCCTGCTCCACCAGGCGCACCGGCGCTTCCAGCCAATCGCCCCAGAAGCCTTGCCCGTTCGCGATGCGAATCATCTAACGACTCCCTGACGGTCGCGGCTCGGTTTGCGCAGCCGTCACCCACTACAGCGTCTCCAGAACCAGATGTTCCCGATGCCCATGCGACGTCGCAATCTCCAGCGCGAACGCCAGCACTCGGCGCGTTTGCCAGCGGATCGATCAGCGCATCCACATGCCCGCGCGCCGCGGCGTAGCGCGCGTCCAGCCAGCGCTCGTAATCCGCGCGCGTTCGCTCGATGCGCTCCTGCAGATCCTCCGGAACCGGCTTGCCCTCCGACTTCAATCTTTCTAGCTCCGGGACCATGGATCGCCTGCACCGCCGAATCGCCCTCCATCACGCCGATGCGCGCGGTCGGCCAGCCGAACGTGAAGTTCGGATCGAATCCCTGGCCGGCCATGGCATAATATCCCGCGCCGCTGGCGTGATTCAGCGTGAGCACAATCTTCGGCACGGTGGCGCACGCCATCGTCTCCACCATCTCGGCGCCGGCGCGAATGATTCCTTCGCGCTCCGCCTCCGCGCCCACCATGAAGCCGGAAACATCCTGAAGATAGATCAGCGGCACGCCATTTCGCTCGGCGTTCTCGACGAAATACGCCACTTTGCGCGCCGACTCGGTGTAGACGATGCCGCCGATCCGCGGTCCGCTCTCCGTCTTGAGGAAGCCGCGGCGATTCGCGACCATGGCCACCGGGCGTCCAAATAGCTTCGCATCGGCGCACAGCATCTCGGGCGCGTGGTCAGGCTGAAATTCGAGATAATCGTCGCCGATCGAAGATCCGCGCAATCGCGTCTTCGATGTTGTAGGGCAGCCGGTGATCGGCGGGCATCAAGTCATACAGACCTTCAGCCGGTTTCGCGGGCGGCGATCCATCCAGAGCCGCGGGCGGCGCAGGCATGGCGCGAAACCTCTCGCGAATCATTTCCAGACAGGCAGCGTCATCCTTCGCCATGTAATGCGCCACGCCGCTCGCGGTGGTGTGCATGCGCGCGCCGCCCAGCGATTCCGCATCCATCACTTGTCCCACCGCACCCTTCACCAGATTCGGCCCGCCCAGTCCCATGAAGCTGGTGCCTTCCACCATGATGATCACGTCGCTCAGCGCGGGCAGATACGCGCCGCCCGCGATGCACGGCCCCATCACGGCCGCGATCTGCGGGACACGCAGTCGGCGCCGCATCAGCGAATTGTAATAGAAGATGCGCGCCGCGCCGTATTGTCCGGGAAAAATGCCGTCCTGTAGCGGCAGATTCACGCCGGCCGAATCCACCAGGTAGACGATGGGCACGCGATTGCGCATCGCGATTTCCTGCGCGCGCAGAATCTTCGTGATGGTCTCCGGCCACCAGGCGCCGGCCTTCACAGTGGCGTCGTTGGCAACCACGATCGCCGGGCCGGCCTTCGATCTTGCCCGCGCCCGTGACCACTCCGGCCGCCGGCGCCTGCGCCGTCGTATTGATCGTAAGCGATCAGCAGGCCGATCTCGAGAAACATCGCGCCCGGATCCAGCAGCTTCGCGATGCGCTCGCGCGCCGTCAGCTTGCCGTCGCGATGCTGTTTCTCGATTCGCTTGGGGCCGCCGCCCTGGCGCAGTTTGTCTTCCAGCGTCTGCAAATCTTCGACCAGCTCACGCATCTGAGCGGTACTGGTGGTGGACACCATTTTCAGAATACGATAACGACGTTCGTCACGGTATGCTAAGGGCTTGCTAGGCATCGATCCCAAAGCCGCGCGCATGGCGTGGACCGTATTTCTGCTGGCGTTGCTATTGGCCACGGCCTACGCGGTCCGCGAAACCCTCGGGGTGTTCGTGATCGCGCTGCTGTTCGCCTATTTATTGATGCCGCTGGTGGGCTTCGTGGAGCGCATCACCCCTCGCCAGGTTTCGCCGCGTATCGCGCTCGCTATCGTTTACCTGGCGTTGGTGGGCGCGATTGTCGCGCTGGCCTTGACGCTGGGCGCGCGGCTGGTCAACGAAGCCAGCGCTCTTGCGACGCAATTGCCCGCCCTGGTGAAGAATCCCATATGGATGGAGAAGATTCCTCTGCCGGGCTGGCTGGAGCCGGCGCGCGCGAATATCATTCAAAGAGTGCGAGAGCAATTGAGCAACGGAGGGCATCAGATCCTGCCCTATATCGAAGGGATGGGCGGGCAACTGGTCTCCGGCGCGAAGTACGCGCTCTACCTGGTCCTGATTCCGATTCTCGCGTTCTTCTTCCTGAAAGATGGCGCGGCAATTCGGGATGATTTCGTGGCAGCTTTGGTGGAGGAGCGCCGCCGGCCCGTGGTGGACAATATTCTCGAAGACATCAATCTGCTGCTGGGCGAATACATCCGCGCTCTGGTGCTTTTGTCGCTGGCCAGCTTCACCGCGAACGGCATCTTTCTCGCATCAACGGGCGCGCCCTACGCGGTCCTGCTGGCCGGCGTAGCCGCGATCGGCGAGTTCATGCCGGTAGTTGGACCGGCGGCCGCGGGACTGATCATCGTGCTG
The DNA here is from genome assembly GCA_963784025.1 of Bryobacterales bacterium. GTDB lineage: Bacteria > Acidobacteriota > Terriglobia > Bryobacterales > Bryobacteraceae > Palsa-89. Next base: position 759,882 of record CAWAPW010000022.1, on the reverse strand, counting down.
GTCACCGGCCTCAGCGGCTACAGCCACGTGTTTGTTGTATCTGCTTTTCTGGCTCATTTGGCGAATGGCGCAAGACTACGCCATATCGCCCTATCTGATGGGCAAGGGCGTACAGCTGAATCCCATGCTGGTGCTGTTTGGCGTGCTGGCGGGCGATCAGATTGCGGGCGTGTTGGGCATGTTTCTGTCCGTGCCGGTGCTAGCCATCCTGCGCGTGATGTTCGTCCGCCTGCGGCGCGTGCGCGGCCTCGATCTGGTCTCTCCGAGAGGAGAGCTGTGAAACAATTCGCCTGTCTATTGCTCTGCGTGGCGCCGCTGGCCGTCCCGCTTCGCGGCCACATGGTGAGCATGAGCACGGGCGATCTGAAAGTGGATGGCGACCGCGCCAGTTACGAATTGCGCATGCCGATGTACGAAGTGGCGCACGTGCACGAACCGGAACACACGCTGCTGGATCATGTCCGGTTTCAAAGCGGAGGCGTGTGGGCCAAGCCCTCGCATCCCGCGTGCCGGCAAGATGCAGGACACGTATGTTTGCACGGCCGAGTATCAATTTCCCGCCCCCGTTGAAACCCTGCAGGTGGAATGCACTCTCGCCTCCGTCACGGTCCCCAATCATGTCCACTTGTTGCGAGCCTATCGCGGCGATAAAACAGATCAAGCCGTTTTTGATCTCTCCTACACACAGGCGGAACTCCGCTTCCGCCCGCCCACGGCATTCGAGACCGCCACGCGCGAGATCTCGGCTGGATTCATGCGCGCGGCCGGTGGCCTGGCCCCGCTTCTGTTTCTGGTGAGCCTGGTGCTGGCCGCACGCAGCCGCCGCGAGTTGATGGCGCTCACCGCGTCGTTCGTCGCGGCCGAAGCGCTGGCCTGCGCCATCGCGCCGCGCATCAATGTTCCCTTGTCGCCGCGCTTCATTGAAGCCGCCGCTGCGCTCACCATCGCCTATCTGGCATTCGAAATTATTCTGCTGCCGCAGTCCGGCATGCGCTGGCTGGTGGTGGCCGTGCTGGGCCTGTTTCACGGCGCGTATTTCGCCGCCTTTCTCACCGAAAGCGGATATCACTTCGCGACATTTCTCGCGGGCGTCGTCGTTTGTGAGCTGCTTCTCATCGCATTATTCGCCTTCCTTCTGCACCGGCTGATGCGCTTGGCGTTTTTACGACGCGCGGTGCCAGTGGCCGCGTCCCTGCTGCTGGCCATCGGCGTGGCGTGGTTTTTCCTGCGCCTGCGCGCTTGATATTCCCGCCTGAGATTATGGAGGCATGCGCAACTTCGACAGCCTTTCCGAACGTGAGATCCTGGCCCTCGCCATTTCGCTCGAAGAAGAAGACGAACGCGTCTACGCCGAGTACGCCGAAGGACTGCGGGAGAACTTTCCAGCGTCCGCCGAGGTTTTCGATGGGATGCGCGCGGAGGAATCCGGACATCGTCGCCGCTTAATCGAGTTATTCCGCAAAAACTTTGGCGAACATATCCCCTTGATCCGCCGCCAGGACGTGCGCGGCTTCGTGCATCGCAATCCGGTGTGGCTGATGCAGCCGCTGGGCCTGGATACCGTACGCAATCAAGCCAGCGCCATGGAGGTGGAGAGCCGGCGCTTCTACGAGAAGGCCGCTGCGCGCGCACAGGACGCGGGCGTTCGCCAATTGCTGGACGACTTGGCGCAGGAAGAGCGCACGCACGAAGATCGCGCCGAAGAGCTGGAGAAAACCAAGCTGCAGCCCGACGTGAAGCACAGCGAGGACGAAGCCAACCGGCGTCTGTTCGTATTGCAGATCGTGCAGCCCGGATTGGCTGGGCTGATGGATGGCTCCGTCTCCACGCTGGCGCCGGTTTTCGCCGCGGCGCTGGCCACGCAAAGCAGTTTCGATGCGTTCAAGGTGGGGCTCGCGGCATCGCTCGGCGCGGGCATCAGCATGGGCTTCGCGGAAGCGCTTTCGGACGATGGCAGCCTCACTGGCCGCGGCCATCCGTGGGCGCGCGGCATCGTCTGCGGGTTGATGACGGCGGTGGGCGGCATCGGCCACACGCTGCCGTTTCTGATTCCAAGTTTTCGTTTGGCGATGATTGTCGCCGCGCTGGTGGTGGTTGTTGAACTGGGCGTCATCTCGTGGATACGGCACCGTTATATGGACACGCCCCCGGTGTCCGCGGTTCTGCAAGTGGGCTTGGGCGGCGTGCTGGTGTTTTTGACAGGCGTTCTGATTGGAAGCTCGTAGCGTTAGCGCGCCGAACTTGGCACGTTATTGAGCACCAGCGAATTAAAGAACAATTTGAACGCCTGATAGCTTTGCGCGCGATATTGCGGGCGGAAGCCGAACAGTACGGCGCGGCCTTGCCCCATCGGCACTTCCACCAGCGCCGCGCGGCCTTCGAGATAGGACTCGCCCAGCAACCATCCCGACGCCAGCACATGATCGGCCGGGTAGCGGATGACGACGGCGTCTTTGCTGCCCGAGGGCACCTCCCAGGCCGGGCTTTCTTCGCTCCAGATGGCGATGTTTTCCGGCAGCCCATATGCCGTCGGGCTATGAGTATCGACGATTGCATTCAGCAGCGATCCGGGCGAATAGAAATTGCGATCGGGCACTCCCGCCAACTACATTTTTCACGTCCAGATGCAGGTGCTCCACGGCATAATTTGCCGATCGGCTCAGAAACACCAGCGTGCCGCCCTGCTCGGCGAACGTCTTCAAGTTCGCCGCGGCTTTCGAACCTAATCCGCCGGTGTACTCCTGCGGCATGGTTCCGGCTCCGAAGCCGGTTGCGATTTGCGACGCCGGTTGATCGGGAAAAATAATTACATCGAAACGCTGGCGCAGATTGCCGCGCGTCGATATCGGGGTTCAGGACATTCTGATATGCAAAACCAAAATCTTCCAGCAGCCAACGCGTCCAGCCTTCGTCGATAGCCGGCACGTAGCTTTTGTAGAGCGCGATGCGAGGTCGCGCCAGATCCACGGCTTCTCCTTGCTGCGGACGCCGCGGAAAAAACTCCCCGGTCGCGGTATCGCGCCACACGTGCGCGCCGCTGCTCCAAATCTTATTGGCCTCGCGCCACGCGTCGCTATCGGACGCCGCGCTCCCTTCGAACGTAAACGATTTTGCGGCCTTCGATACCACGCGGAACGGCGTGTCGATGGTGTCCGTCTCCACGCCCATCAGCAGAGGCAGCGTCTGCGCCGTCACGTCATAAGGCCGCTGCGGCGGACCGCCGGGATACATTCGCAAATCGGGATAGTGCTGCCGCTCCAGCAGCGTCTTCGCGTAGCTGCTATAAGGCTGCTGCATGCGGATGATGTAGCTGCCTTCCGCATAGCGCTTTCCGCCAGCGGCGAATGCATCGCCCGCGCGCTCGATTTCCACACCACCGAAGCTCAGCAGCTCCAGCATTTTTCGCGCCGCACCTGCATCCCTTTGCGCGCGCGGAACCACGAACGCATAAGGCGATGTGCGCGCCACCGCCCGCTCGCCCACTTCATAGAAGTTTCGCAACAGATCCACGCGCCGCATCGCGGCCTGGTACAGCAAGCTCTCGAACGCGATCAATTGATAGTCGACGATGTCGCCGATCCGCCATGTCCCGCCTTCCCACGGCTCCAGATAATTCCAGCTTCGCTCGCGCGGGTTGTAGCCCAGGCGCGCTGGTTTGAATCTGATCCGGCCGCACCGTCAGCGGACTGGCGAGCGACGCGCTGGCGGCTTCGCTCAAAATGCGAATACCCGCGTGGTAGGCGATGTATTGGCGCGCTGGCGCCCAAAAATCGTAAAGCGCGTTGGTCACCACGCCTTTTTTCCCCGCCGCGGTCAAATCCGCCGCCATGCCCAGCCCCAGATAATTCCCCTCCTGCGCCAGCGTCGCGATCGACATTCGGATCGATGGGACTGAGCCACGGCGGAACGAACATACGGGATGCATAAGAACCCTGCTGATGCACGTCGTAGACGATTTGCGGATGCCAGTCGTTTTCCAGCTGCGCGGTGATGCGCTGTTCGGGCTGGGTGAAGATGTACCAGTCGCGATTGTTGTCGTGTCCTAAATATTTCTGGTACAGCTCCGGCGGCGACGTGCCTTCATAAGCCGTGTCCAATGTCTTCCGATACCAGCGCGTCACGATATCCACGCCGTCGGGGTTTTGCGACGGCACCAGGATGATGATCAGATTGTCCAGGATGGCGCGATATTTCGGCGTGTCTTCGGTGAGCAGGTTGTAAACGAACTGAATGGCGGAGTGCGTGGACGCTACTTCGGTGGCGTGAATGGAGCAGGTGATCAGCACCACCGTCTTGCCTTCCAGAATCAGCCGGGCCGCTTCGGCGGGCGTGGTGCTGCGTGGATCGGCGAGCTTGGCTTGGATTTGCCGGTAGCGATCTAGATTGCGCAGCGTCGCCGCCGAAGCGATGGTGGCGGCGATGAATGGCCGCCCTTCCGCGGTCTTCCCCAATTCCTGGACGCGAATCTTGTCGCTGGTCTTCGAAAGCTCCTGGTAGTAGGAAACCACTTTGTCCCAATCCAGCAGCTCGCGGTCCACGCCCATGGGATGGCCGAAATGACTTTCGGGCGTTGGGGGCTGTGTAAGGGGTTGCGCAAAGACGCCGGCCGACCACAAAACCACGCCTGCCAGGATGGACTTCATGCGAGACCGATACTGTCAAGCTACACCCGCCCAGTAGCGTGCGTCCAGTGGGAAAAGGCGGTCCGCGCCACGAACCCGCGCAACAATCCCTCGCCGATGGGCCAAGGTCCGTGTCCGGACGCGACGTTGATGTGACCCTGCCGCCCCACGTCCACGAATTGGGAGCCCCACGCCGTGGCCAGGCGCGCGGCGATTTCGATGGGCAGGTACGGATCGTCTTCGCTCGCCACAAGTAAGCTGGGGAAGGGAAGCCGCCGCAGCGGCATAGGCAGGAAGTCGGCCAATTGCGCTGGACAACAGTCGCCTTCCGTCAGCCACGGCGGCGCCACCAGGAACGCGCCTTCCACGTAATCGGTTTTCTGCCCCGCAGTAGCTGCCCAATGCGCCACGGCGAGACAACCCAGGCTGTGCGCCACCAGAAAGGTGGGCGATGCGCGATCCAGTTCCGCATCGATCTGCGCGATCCAATCCGCGCGCGAGGGCCGCGTCCAGTTGGATTGTTCCACCCGGCGAAAGCGCGAGTATTTCTCGCTCCCACAATGGTCTGCCAATGCCCGTCGCCCGATCCGTTCCAGCCTGGAATCACCAGCACCGAAGCGTTGGCCAGCGATGTCTCCAACGGCGCCAGGCGCTCGTCATGAATTGCACCATGCATTTGCCCGGAAAGGCTCCTTGTTATCGTGCGCGCTGAGCCAGCGGCTCCCCCAGAACATCCCGAGCCACGTCCCGCAAGCGTTTGCGCGATTTGCGGCTCACCAGGCGCAGATGAACGTGCGCCTGATCCTCCGACATTCCGTAGCGGCTCTGCAAAACTGGCTTTCGCGCGGTTGGCCAACTCGCGCTCCGCGATCTCCTGCTCTATCTCCTGGGTCAGTTGCTCCAGCACGATTCCTAACTGGCCCGGACGCAGCACGCTCTCCACGTGACGGACGATGGTGTCGACGGCGTCGCGCGGTAGCGTGCCATTAGCCAGCAGGCCGCGGGCGCGATCGGAGATCTTGGAATCCGCCAGATCGGTCTCCAACTTCCCGATGCGGGCCGCGTTCCGCGCATAGGCGGCGGGCAGCACCGACAACCGCCAAACCTCTGCGATCACTGCGGCGATTCGCTCCAACAAAGACTGCGCGCGAGGCGGGATGGCCGCGCCTCGAAACACAAATGCAAGCTCGCCAGTTGACTCGTCTGCATCCTTCGCGTGCAAGCAGAACGAAGCTACCCGGAGCCCGGCTTCATCGGCGTCGGGAACCGGCACTCCCCAGCCCAACTTCACTTCACGGCCACCGGCGGCCGAATCCATTTGATGGATCGCGAAACCTTCCGCTCCCGCCTCCCGGGCGGCGAGCAGCGCCAGCGGATAAAGACTTCGAGGCAGCTCCTGGCTCATTTCCTTCCCTCCACAACTTTCCATCCTCCGCCGAACAAGAACCCGGGTAGCAGCACAGAGAGCAATCCGCGCGATGTCTTACTCGACACCCGCAATACTATATCAACTTGATATACTATAAGGCATTCGGGTTTGGTCGTCAAGGGCTTTATCACTGCTTTGGTTTCTTCAGGACCGTATGGATTCTATATTTTTGTACTATACTAATAACCTTCCGGGCCGCTCCTAAAATAAGGTGAGGGACAACGCACAGTCTTGCGTCACACCGCGTAAACTCGACCGGCCGCCGGTTGTCAGAAAACGCCAGGAACTCCTTCAGTTTCAGATTTTCGACGCTTTGGACCCTCCCGTGCCCTGAATTCCAGCGAGGGGAAACCAAATGGCACTGAAAGTCACCCGCCGGGAACAAGAAGGGATCTCGATTCTCCAGCTCAAAGGCCGCCTAACGTTCGGACCGGAAGACATACTGTTGAACGATGAAATCCGGCACGCCTTGGCTGCGCGAAGAGCCAGCCTGGTGATCGACCTGGCGGGCGTCGATAAGATTGACAGCGCGGGTTTGGGTACCCTGCTATACGCCAGAGCGGAACTGCGCAGAGCCGGCGGCAGGCTGGCGCTGGCTAGTTTGCAGCCGGCTCACATGAAAGTGTTGCTGGTGGCGAGGCTGGAGACGGTGTTCGATGTGTTCGCAACCCAGCAGGATGCGATCAACAGCTTCTTCCCCGAGCGCAAAGTCCCGCATTACGACCTGTTGGATCTGGTGACGTCGATTCGCGAAGGCCGTCGCGTCGGGCCCGTCTTAACCCTCGCCTCCTAGCGTGCTGGCCACACTCTGCGCACAGCATCAATCGGCGAGCAGCATCGGCTCGTGCACCAGCAGGGCGAAGGACGCGAGCATGGCGGTCAGAAGGATCCAGGCCAGGCGCGCCTGTACGCCGGTCAGGATCGCAACGCCCGCCGTGACGAACGCCCCGGTGGCATTGTCGCTGAACACAGTTTGACCGGGCCGCGACCGGGAAGGACGCCGGTTCTCCACGATACGATGCGGGCAGTCTTTCCAGCGCGGCGCGGATCCGCGAATCCGATCTGGTGTACGCTCGGTCTTCCCGGCAAGTACCGAAGCGCCGAACCCTCCAGCCGAACCAAAGTCCGGGCGATCCGCTCCGAGCCCACGGTGGGTTACGCGCTGCCGGCGGGGATTCCTCCGCGCGTCAGCGTTGCCCTGAGGTCTCTATTGGGCGACATGGGCCAACCTCCACTGCGCCGAGCGCGGTCTTTTTGCTCATCGCACGGCCGGCTAGCCAGTCGAGCCACCGATTGAGTCCCACCTGACCCAGCCCCGCCCCTGCCGTGCAGGATGTTTCGATCACTTCCATTCCCGGATGGATCCGCCGCGCATTTTCGATCGCCAGCGCGGAATCGAAAGGCACGTCGGGCAGCAAATCGATCTTATTCAGGATCATTATCTCGGCTTTTCTAAAAATGGCCGGATATTTCAACGGCTGGTCTTCACCCTCGGTAACGCTGAGCACCACGATTTTGGCGTCCTCGCCCAGATCGTAGCCTGCGGGGCCAACCAGATTGCCGACGTTTTCGATCAACAGCAAATCCAGCCGTTCACTCTGCCAATCCGTTAGATGATTCTCCACCATACGCGCATCCAGGTGGCACGCACCCCCGGTGGCGATCCGCCGCACCGGATAACCGTAGCGGCCCAGACGGCGGGCGTCGTTACCGGTGTGATTGTCGCCGGCGAGAACGGCCGCGCGAGTTCCGAGCGGCAACAGTTCCAGCGTTTTTTCGAGCAATGTGGTTTTCCCGGAGCCGGGCCAGCCGATCAGGTTCACCGCCAGCGTGCCCTTGTCCCGCAGCCACTCACGCAGCCGTGCCGCGATAAGATTGTTCTCGCTCAAAATCTTCTGGTCGATTGTCACCACCATCCGTCACCTCTTACACGGCGCCCCGATGCTCCGCGTCTTCGTCGACGCGCGTAAGCGCGATCCCACCTGCACCAGCAGGAAGTCGCTTGGCTCGGCTTCGAGAGCGATCCCGCCGAAGATGGAAGCAGGTTTTAGCCCAGAAGAGCGTTGCCTGCCACGGGGCTACTCATCGTTCGTATCGGCAATGATTGGCTGGGTTTCGGCGACACATCTCGCGGATTAGCTGAAGTTTCAATGCGTTCTGACGTGCGGAGAATGACGCGCTATTGCGCCAAGGCACACACCGGCGCGCTGTTGTGAATCGACAAGCTTTGGTCGCGGCCCGTAATAGGCCGCACAACCGGTGACGCGAAGCCTTAACCCTTGCGTCCCAATATCCCGGCTTCTCTCTTCGGCAGCCGGTCCAGCATGTCCTGGCTGATCCCGAAATTGCTGGTCAGCAGGGAATTCGGATTGCCTCCCAGCCAGTTGGTCAGCGAAATTTCCTGATAGAGGCCGCTATTGAACAGGATCAGGATCCGCGTCGGCTCATCGCCCACCTGCTCGATAAAGTGCCCGTATCCCTGCTTGATGAACGCCACGTGCCCAGGGCCGAACTCTTCGGTCTTCACTCTTCCATGTGAGCCGAAAATGGTGACACGCCCTCGTCCTCTGACGTAGAATTGCCACTCATCGGCGTGCGGATGCCAGTGCATTTCACGCAGCGCGCCCGGCTTCAGATCCATGCGGACCGCGGTGAGCGTGGTCTGGATCGGAAACTCGTTCTGCGAGACCACCCGCTCTTCGCCGCCTTCGAACGCCCTCGGCGCCATCTTCCCGATGCGAAACTTGTGGGCGGATTGGCTGGGCTGCAGGTCCATATTGCGAACGTCTTCCACCGCCGGCGGAACCTTGCCCGGGCCGATATACAGCTCCTTCTGCGGGAACTGGCCAAAGGATGCTTCGGAAAGATTCAGATTCCTCGCCAGAACGTGGCGCGGGGTGGTGTTGATCCAATCGGTGATGCTGAACGTCCCGAACTCGGAGAAATGCCCGTTGTCGAATCCCAGCAGGAAATGGCAAGGGCCAGGACCGATATTCTGAATGGCATGCCCGTGCCCGCGCGGAAAATACCAGGTGTCGCCTTCCTCGAAATCGTCCACCTCGGCCTGGCCGTTGGGCGTGATCACCGTGGTGCGGCAGCGGCCAGCCAGCACGTAGGCCCATTCGGCGGCCAGCGCGTGCCAGTGCAATTCGCGAATGGCGCCCGGCTCCAGCTTCATGGAAACGCCCGCGATGCTCTGCGAAACGGGCAATTGTTTCACCGTGGCTTCTTTGGCGGAGCCGCCCGGGCCAACCCAGCCCTTCTCGCTCTCGATATCGTATTTGAAGGGCTCCAGTTCCTCGGCCTTGGTCTCTTCGGACGGCGCCGCTTTCACCTGTTCGGCAATCGCCGCCGTCGCGGCCAGCCCCAGCGAGACGCTCGATATGGCTTGGAACAACTTCCGGCGGTCGATACCGCCTTGGACACCGCGTTCTTCCGGCATGGGATTTCTCCTCTCAGCGATCAATGCTACCAAAATGTGACCGTGCAAGCGCGCGGGCCGCTGGCTCAACAGGCAGCCGAAGCCGGAGCTGAGATCAGCAGACGGTCAGCGCGTCCCGGATTTTCGCTGCGCTTCCGTTCCGAAGGAGCTTCTTTCGCTGGCTCGGTGGCAGAAAGAAGCCACGGCGCTCCCGGAGTTTCATGCCGCCGGAAGCGAAATAGAACGGCGGCTCCAATGCCCAAAAGGATCGCAGGCGGAAATATGTATCGCAGGATGGGAATGCCGATGAGAAATATCAGCATAGTTCCGACAGTGAAAACGGCCCCCGCGATTTCTCCGCCCACGCGCAACTTCGACGCATTAATCTGCGGACTTTGGTTCCCCTCGCTCATATTGCACCTTCCTGCGCCGAAGCTAGCACAAATTAGCGCCACAATCACCGGGCACGCCAATTGGAACTTCCGCCATACCGCTGGTGTCTTTAAGCTAGCGACCATGCTCAGCCTCAGAGCCGCAGCGATTGCCATGATGGCAGTGCTATGTGTACGCGCGGAGCGGATGGAATTTGAAGTGGCGTCCGTCAAACCTAGCCACGGCGTGCGGGGCGGCTCCATCGCTCGCACTCCGGGCGGCCTTGTCGCTCGCAATGCCCCTTTCAGCACTTTAATCGAAATGGCATTTCAGACCAAACTGCTCGATCTGTCGGCGGTACCCGATTCGCTTCGCTCCCAACCATTCGATATTGTCGCCAAGGCCCCTGGGAAAATCAGCGGCGATCAGTATTGGGCGATGCTCCAGTCGCTGCTCGAAGACAGGTTCCAGCTCAAGTATCATCGCCAGACCAAGGACGCCTAGATCTATGCATTGATTTTCGCCAAGGGGAAAAACCTGGGCCCGAAGATACAACGCTCCGTGAATCCGGATTGCCCGGTGAATCCCAGCGGGTCCGATTTTTGCGGCGTCCAGCCCAGACCCGGACTGCTGATCGGCCAGCAGCGTATCCATGGCCCGCATCGCCCGCGAGCTCTCGCCATTCGCCGGCCGTCCCGTCCAGGACCAAACCACGTTAACAGGCTCCTTCGATTTCCGGCTCACCTGGACGCCCGATCAATTTCGATCCGACGACGGCAAGGTCACATATCTGAACGGCATGCCAATCGACCCGTCGGGACCTTCCTTCTTCACCGCCATCCAGGAGCAGCTCGGGCTGAAACTGGAATCGAAGAAGGGCAGGTTGAGATGCTGGTGATCGACCGCGCGCAAAGCCCGTCGGAAAATTAGGCCCGGTCAAAGAAGGCTGAGACATAATTGGCCACCGATAAACGCAGATAAACACGGATAGAAAATAGTTTGAGGTTTCTTATCCGTCTCCATCCGCGTTGATCCGTGGCCAATCGTTTTTCCTCTAAGGTTAACCGCCTATCAGCGGATGGTTGTAGGCCGAATTGCGTAGAGTCTTTAAGCATTTTACTGCGTAGTAATTCCAGGCCCCCCGCCCTAAGATGGAAACGGGTCAAACCTGATGAGGTGCCGCTACTGCCATATTGCGCTTGCGACGTCCCGCAGCTTCGTGGATGGCGAGTTCTGTTGCGACGGCCATCGCCAGAGCTTTGAAGCGAACCAGGCGCTTCAGGCCGCTCCCTCCAACCCCACTCCCAGCGCGCTCGAACGGCTGCGCGTCATATTCGCGCCCCGCGCCGCGGCCGAGCCCGCCCAGCCGGAAATGCAGCCCGCCGACCTCGAATATTCCGAAACACCCGAGCTTGCCGAGCCCGATCCGTCGTGGGAACCCGCGGAAACCGGCGAACCGGTATATGCGGAATTCACCGAGTCCGACGCCCAGGTGGACGCCGAATCGGCCGACGTTCACCCCGATGCGGCGCGCGAAACCGCCACGTCCGGGCGCTGGCTGCATAAGGCCTGGAAGGGCGCTCCGCGCGATCTCAAGCTGGTCGCCCTGCTGGTTCCGGTGGTGCTGGTGATCGCCGTCAGCGGCTACGTGCCCAAAGTACCGATCCAGCAACTGGCGCCCCAGAATCTGGACGAGGTGCAAAGCCAGGTGCAAAAAGTGGTGGCGCTGCAATGGAAGAATGTGAATCAGACCATATCGGACCGCGCCGCGGTGGCCTTCGCCGACGATTTTCGTTCCGGCCTGGACGCCTGGGACAGCCGTTCCAACCTTACCCGAAGCTGGTCTTATGACGCGGCTGGGTTCGTCCGTCCCGGTCCGTTGGCTATCTTCAAACCCACGCTCGATCTATCCGATTATCGCTTCGAGTTTCTCGGCGAAATCGATCAAAAAGCCATTGGATGGGCGTTCCGCGCCCAGGATTTGAACAACTATTACGCCATGAAGTTTGTCGTGGTAAAACCCGGGCCGCTGCCGCTGGTGCACATCGTGCGCTACGCGGTGATCAACGGCAAGGAAGGGCCGCACGTCGACAAGCCGCTGCCGTTGACGGTCCGCGCGGATATGCTGTACCGCATCCAGGTAGACACTCGCGGGCCCGACTTCACCATCATGGCGCAGGGCCAGGTGGTCGATTTCTGGTCCGACAGCCGGCTGCGGCACGGCGGCGTCGGGTTCTTTAGCAATCGCGGCGAGCGCGCCCGGCTGCGCTGGGTGGAAGTTTCGCATCAATACGACGCATTGGGAAGACTCTGCGCCTATCTTGCGCCCTACGGGATCGAGGGCAGAAATGGAAATATCAACTGATTATGAGCCAACCTACTTCTAGAACATCGTCTCCCAGCACCGCCAAGACAGCCAGCCTGGCCAGGGCCGTCTCGCTTCACATGGAGGGCAAGCTCGAAGAAGCGCTCCGCGAGATCAACCACGTTCTAGAAACTGGCGAGGGCACGCTCGAGATTTATTCCGCCAAGGCCCAGATCCAGTTCGAGCTGGAGCTGTTTGAGGAAGCCGCGCAGAGCTATGCCAAGCTGCTGAGCATGCATCCCAAGCACGCCAACGCCAACCTCAATCTGGCCATTTGCCTGGAACGGCTGGGCCGCTGGCAGGAAGCCGCCGATTTCTTCGAGAAGGCGGCCGAAGCGCAGCCGGACCGGCTGGACGCACGCCTGGGCCTCGGCATCGCGCTGCTGCATCTGGAAAAATCGGACGCCGCGGCTGAAAACTTCGACAAGGTGCTGGAGCAGCAGCCCGATCACACCACCGCGATATTCGGCAAAGCCGTGACGCTGCAGTTGCAGTGGAACTTTGACGAGGCTGCGCGGATCTACCAGTCCATCCTGGCCGGCAAGCCCGACTTCGAAGAGTGCCTCATCAATCTCGTCACCATCGGGATGGCTCGCAAAGATCAGGCCATGATCGCCGACTATTCCGAAAAGCTGCTGACGCTGCGCCCCAACTCGCAGACCGCGCTCGAAGGCCTGGCCACCTGCGCCTTCGCCGCCGGCGATTATCCAGCCGCCCTGCGCTATTGCGCCAAGCTCATCGAATACACGCCCGAAAGCTTCGATCGCTGGTTCAACCTGGGCGTTGCCCAACAGAAAACCGCCAACCTGGAAGCGGCCGCCAAAGCTTATTCGGAAGCCATCCGCATCCGCCCCGACGCCAGCCAGGCCTACGTAAATCTGGGCGTCATCCATCAGGAATCGGGCGACCTGGTCAAAGCCCGCGCCGCCTATGAGAAGGCGCTCGAAATTTCGCCCGATCTGTTCGAGGTGCTGCACAATCTGGCCGCGGTGCTGGATAAACAGGGCTCCAAGGAAGAGGCCGAGCGCATCTACACGCGCATTCTCGCCAAGAACTCCGATCTCGAAGACGTGTGGTTCCGGCTGGGCTACCTGCGCCTGGAACGCAGCGATTATCGCGGGGGCGCCGAAGCCTTCCAGTCGTCCGTTGCCAAGCGGCCGGACTGGATCGAGGCGCAATTGAACCTGGGCATCTGCTGCTGGAACATGGGCGACCATGAGGGCGCTTCCAAGGCCTTCGAAGCGGTGCTGGCGGCCAATCCCGATTCGCTCGACGCGCTGCGCGGCCTGGCGGCTCTGGCTGTGGAACGCAACAATTTCGATCAGGCCCTGGAGCATCAGGCGCGCCTCATCGAAAAGGGCGAACGGAGTCCCGAGCTGTTCTACAACACCGGGCTTTTATTACAAAAGTCAGGTCAACTTACCGACGCCGAACGCTTGTACCGCGAAGCCCTGCAGGAGCGCGACCAGTTCCCCGAAGCTCTCCTGAACCTGGGCCACGTTCTCAAAGGCCTTGGCCAGCAGGAAGAAGCGCGCGATTGTTGGAAGCGGGCGCTCGAGCAAAAGCCCGATCTCGCCGAAAGCTACTTCGGCAGCGCCAATTAAGTAGGGCGGACGCCCGCGTCCGCGCCGGCCCCCCGGTCCGGCTGCACTGTCATCATCAGCGTCGGCCTTTATGCCACTCTTATGATTCGTACGCTACGCTGAAATTGCGTGAGTCCTCTTACCCTGTTCGGATTGTTCGCCGTCTCGGCAATGTTGATTTGCTACGCGCTCGAATCTCGCAGCGCGTGGTTCATCCTGGGCTTTTCCCTCTCCTGCGCGCTCGGATCGGCCTATGGCTTCCTCCAGGGCGCCTGGCCGTTCGGCGTGGTGGAGGCCGTCTGGACGGTTGTAGCGGCGCGGCGCTGGTGGCTGGTACGATCCGGTTCATCGTCCCGGAATGAAACCGACGCCAACGCCCGCGCCCATTGACGTTCGCGCCTTCGAGCGCCGCAGCCTGAACCGCATCGTCGAAATCGAGCGGGCGTCGTTCGGGGAGGACGCTTGGCCGGCCGAAGCGTTCGTCGAGTATTGGCGCGAGAGCCCCGAACTTTTTCTCGCCGCCCGGCTGGGACGCCGCATCGTGGGCTATAGCATCACGCGGACCAACTGGCGAGGCGCTGAGCTGGAATCCATCGCGGTAGATCCGCGCTATCGCGGCCGCGGCGTAGCGCAAGCGCTTCTGGACGCCACTGTCGCCCGCATGACCGCGCCCACATTGCGGCTGATGGTCAGCACCACCAACGCGCCGGCCATTCGCTTCTATCGACAATACGGCTTTGTCCGCACGCGATTGGTGAAGCGCTATTATGGCGCCGGCCGCGACGCCTGGCGCATGCGCCTGGTACCCGAATGATGGAGGAGCGGGCGCAGCTGCAGGTTCCGGGCTCCTTGCCCGCCTTTCTTGAGACAATGCTTATGGCCTGAGGCTAAGTGAGTCATGACATTCGAAGAATCTTAAGAACGCAGTAGTTCTGATTACCGGCGGATCGAGCGGCATTGGGCGCGTGGCGGCCGAGGTGCTGGAGCAGGCGGGCGCGCGCGTTGCTATCACGGGCCGCGATCCGGAACGATTGGACGAAGCCGCGCGCTCGCTGGGCGTGGTGGGCATTCAGGCGGACGTAGCGAACGAGGACGACGTGCTGCGCACTTTTCGCGAGGTGAAGGAGAAGTTGGGCGATCTGGACGTGCTGATCAACAACGCGGGCATCGGCGTGCTGAAAGAGCTGCTGGATCAAGATTTCGACAGCTTCGAGGCCGTGTTCGCCACCAACGTGACAGGCGCGATGCTAATGTCGCGCGAAGCGGCGCGGCTGTTCAACTAGCGCAAGCCGGGCAACCTGATCAACATTTCGTCCACCGCTTCGCTGCGCGGCGCGCCCAAAGGCACGGCCTACTACGCGAGCAAGTTCGCGCTACGCGGGATGACCGAGTGCTGGCGCGCGGAGCTGCGCAAATACAACGTGTGCGTGTTCCCGATTAATCCGAGCGAAGTGATTACGGCTTTCGCGCGCCGCGCCGGGTTTCCGCAGAAGGACAACCCGAGTAAGCTACAGAGCGAGGACATCGCGCACATGATCAAAGCCGTGCTCGAGATGAACGACCGCGGCTTTACGCCTCGGGCGCCGATCGATTTTGGCCTTGGTAACGGAGATCAGGGCGCGGAACAGGCGAGAATGTCTTCCCGCGTCAGCCCCGGATAGCTTGCCAGAACTTCGCTCTCGGACTGGCCCGCTGCGAGCAGTTCGAGAATGAACTCCACCGCCAGGCGTGTCCCTCGGATCACGGGCTTCCCGGCCAGGATCTCCGGATCCAGAACGATGCGCTCCGAAAGCGGCATAACCACGGTATATCTTTAGCAGGATGCTGAAAAAGGCAATAAACCGCTGGCTCACGCGCGCGGCTCAGAATTGCGACTGGTTGTTTGCATGTGTTTACCGAGCCGCGACCGTGAGGGAGTCGGTCCCCAAAAGCCTTTTTCATCAGCCTGTTAGGCCCTGCGTATCATGAGATACATGCCGACCCGCAGCCAACTGCTGAACCCGGATTACTACACGCCCTTCATCTCCAACGCCATCCGCATCGTGCTTATTTTGATATTCGCTTTCATCGCTACGCGCGCCATCGCTCGCGTGCTGCGCGCCCTGCGCGGCTACACGGTGAAGATGATGCTCAAAAGCGGCGGCGGCAACGAATATGAGTTGGAAAAGCGCGCCGAAACCATCGGAAACCTTGCAAGCAAGTTCTTTTTCGTGCTCATCTGGAGCATCGCTGGAATCATGATCCTGAAGGAAATGAATTTCGACGTCCGGCCGCTGCTGGCGGGCGCAGGAGTGGCGGGCGTGGCCATCGGCTTCGGCGCCCAGAACATCATTAAGGACGTCCTGGGCGGCGTGTTCCTCATGATGGAAAATCAGATCCGCGTCAACGACGTGGTGGCGATCAACGGTAAGACTGGGTTAGTGGAAGAGATCAATCTCCGCACCACGGTGCTGCGCGGCGAGGACGGCACGGTTCATATTTTCCCGAATGGAATTATCCAGGGCCTGTCGAACCTGACGCGCGAATATTCGTATTATGTCTTCAATCTCTCGATCGCGTATACCGAGGACATCGACCACGTGGTCTCAGTACTCAAAGGCATCGGAGATGAACTGGGCCAGGAGGAGCCTTATCGCGCCGCGGTGCTGGCTCCGATCGAAGTCTTGGGCGTCGACAAACTGTCCGACTCCGGCGCCGTGATCAAAGCGCGCTTCAAGACCGTGCCCAATCAGCAATGGATCGTGGGCCGCGAAATGAATCGCAGAATCATCAAGCGGTTCGAGGAGGCAAAAATCGCAATGCCTTCGGCCGCTCCGACCGTAAACGTGGTTTTGCCGCGAACATAACCGCAGCGCTTTATACTTTCACCAGCGCGCTCAGCTCCTTCACCACGCTCGACAGAAAAGCCTTCGCGTCGCCAAACAGCATCAGCGTGTTTTCGCGGTAGTACAGATCGTTGTCGATGCCCGCGAATCCCGGGTTCATGCTGCGCTTGATCACCATCACGGTCCGCGCCTTATACGCCTGAATGATCGGCATGCCCGCGATCGCGCTGTTGGGATCGGTCTCCGCGCCGGGATTCACCACATCGTTTGCGCCAATGATCAGCGCCACATCCACGTTCGACATCTCGGGGTTGATATCGTCCATCTCCCACAGCTTGTCGTACGGGATGTCGGCTTCGGCCAGCAGCACGTTCATGTGCCCGGGCATGCGTCCGGCCACGGGATGGATGGCGAACCGAACGTCTACGCCGCGCTTGGTCAACATATCGAACATTTCCCGCAGCTTGTGTTGCGCCTGCGCCACGGCCATTCCATAGCCCGGAATGACGACGACGTTGCGCGCCGAATCGAGAATCTGCGCGGCGTCTTCAGCGGTTGCTGAATGCACGGGCCTGGCCTCGCCCGATCCGGCTGCGGTGGTTTGCAATTGGCCGAACGCGCCAAACAGCACGTTGGTGAAGGACCGGTTCATGGCCCGGCACATGATGATGGAAAGAATGAACCCCGACGATCCGTCCAGCGCGCCCGCCACGATGAGCAGCTTGTTGTTCAGCACAAATCCCATGGCACTGGCCGACAACCCGGCGTACGAATTCAGCAGAGCGATCACGGTCGGCATGTCGGCGCCGCCGATGGGTATGATCAGCAGCACGCCGAACAACAGCGCCAGTGCCGCGAAGATTGGAAACAGCACGCTGCGTTCGGGCGAAACGATCAGCGCCAGCCCCACGCCCGCCGCCGCGGCGAAAACCCCGAGGTTCACGAAATTTTGACCCTTATAAGTGATGGGCCGCTGCGCCAGCACTTCCTGCAGCTTACCGAACGCCATCATGCTGGCGGTGAACGTCAGAAAGCCCAGCAGGGTCTCGACAATCAGCGCCACCATGGTTACTTTCGACAGCCCCGCCCCTTGATCCAGCCCCTTGTAATACTCCGCGGTGCCGATCAGCGCCGACGCCAGCGCGCCGCACGCGTGCGAAAACGCGGTCCGCTGAGGCACCGCCGTCATAGGCATGATGTAGGCGATGGGAATACCAACCGCCGTGCCAAGAACGAATGCCACCAGGATCCATTGGTAGTTCACCACCTCAAAACGCAGCAGCGTGCCAACCACGGCCAGAAGCATGCCGATTTCGCCGACGATTACGCCGCGCCGCGCCGTGGCGGGCGAGTTCATCCACTTAATGGCCAGGATGAAGCCCATGGCCGCCAGCATATACAGAAGGGGTAGAAGAGTATTATCGAGTTTCATTTCTTCTCAGGTTCCCTTCGCTTAAACATCTTCAGCATCCGGTCGGTGATTAGATATCCGCTTACCACGTTGAGCACAGCCAGAAATACGGCCGAAAATCCCAGGATGCGCGAAAGATTGCTGGCATCCTTTTCGCCCGTGAGCAAAATGGCGCCCACTACCGTGATGGCCGAAATCGCATTGGTCAGCGACATCAGCGGAGTGTGCAGCAGAGGAGACACGCCGCGAATGAGCTGGAAGCCCAGGAACGCCGCCAGCATGAAAACCCACAAATCAAATTCGTAATTGCCCATATTTAACGCCCTCGCTTTAGCGCCTCTCTCCAGCCGGAGCCGCGTGGGCCCGCCCCAACAACTCGCTCACGCGAGCATTCACCACTTCACGCCCATGCGTCACCAGCGTCTCGCGGATGATCTCGTCCTCGCGATTCACGGTCAGCTCGCCGTTTTTCACCATCAATTTCAGGAAGGCCGCGATGTTCGATCCGTACATCTGGCTCGCATGATAAGGCGCCGACGACGCCAGATTCAGCGGGCCCAGGATCGAAATGCCCTGATGCATCACCGTCTCGCCCGGCCGCGTCAGCTCGCAGTTGCCGCCGCGCTCGGCCGCGATATCCACAATCACCGACCCCGGCGCCATGGCGCTGGCCATCTCCGAAGTCACCAGGATCGGCGCCTTCTTGCCCGGAACCGCGGCCGTGGTAATCACCACGTCCTGCTCGCGGATCACTTCCTGAAGCGCCGCGCGCTGGCGACGGTAAAACTCTTCGTCCATGGCCTTGGCATAGCCGCCCTGCCCTTCCGAAGCGCCGGTTTCCAGATCCAGCACCACGAACTTCGCGCCCAGGCTCTCGATCTGTTCCTTCACCGCGCTGCGCACGTCGTAAGCGGAAACCACCGCGCCCAACCGCCGCGCAGTCGCGATGGCCTGCAGTCCGGCCACGCCCGCTCCGAGTATCAAAACGCGCGCCGCCGTAATGGTTCCGGCCGCGGTCATCAGCATCGGAAAAATTTTCGGCAACGCTTCGGCCGCCAGCAGCACTCCGCGATATCCCGCGATGGTTGCCATGGACGACAGTGCGTCCATGCTCTGCGCCCGCGTGATGCGCGGCATCAGCTCCATCGCGAAAAACGAAACGCCGGCTCTGGCCAGTTCGGCCGCTTCCTCCACCGCCGTCAGCGGTTCGCCGAAGCCAATTACGATCTGGCCGTCGCGCAGCAGCGGCAGATCGGCGCGGCCGTCCACCGGGTTCGCTCCCAGCGACCGCACCTGCACCACAATGTCCGCTTGAGCGAAAACCTCGGCGCGCGTGCCGACACGTGCCGACCGGGCCACATAGAGTTGGTCTGCAAAACCTGCATCGACACCAGCCGACTCTTCGATGATTACGCCGGCGCCCAGTTTCCCGAGTGATTCGGTGGCGCGCGGCGTCAGCGCGACCCGGCGTTCACCAGGGAAAGTCTCGCGCGGCACTCCAATCGTAAGGGCCACGAGTTACCTCCTCACGGACGGTAGTTTCGGAGGACAGGCATGCCCCAAGATTTCACCCTCGCCTCTCACGCGCCAGGGCGTCTTACGGCCGGATGCTCTCCAAACTTCTCTGAGAATCATACTCCCATTTCAGCCAAAATGCCGAAGTCGCCTGTTCCGCTTTCCGCCTCTCCTCGGCTGCCATCATGCCCGAGCCGTTATCATAAATGAATCGTCGCGAACCAACGGGCCATCCTTCGCCGCGCGCCTAGCCTGCTGCTGGCCGCATTGTTGTTCCTGATCAATGCCTATATCTGCCGTGGGCTTTTTGGAACCGAATACCTGCGCCACATGGGCTCTATCGAAGCCGCGTACATCGGCATCAGCCGCTATATGCTGGCCCATTGGCGCGACCTTTCCTGGTTCCCGCTGTGGTACGCGGGCATCCCCGCGCAGAACACCTACCCTCCGCTGCTGCACTGGATCGTAGCGTTGGCCGCTTTTCTGCGGGGAATTTCCCCCGCCCATGCGCATCATTGGGCAACGGCGATCTTTTATTGCCTTGGTCCTGTGGCTCTCTTCGCGCTCACGCTGCGGCTGAGCGGATCGATGCGGGCGGCCTTCATCGCCGGCGCTCTTTATTCCGCGCTATCGCCATCAGCATGGCTGATGCCGGAAATCGGACGCGACACCGGCTACTTCCATCCCGAGCGGCTGACAGCGCTGGTCTACTATGGCGAGGGGCCGCACGTCACATCGCTCACGCTTCTCCCGCTCGCGATTCTGTTGCTCGATCTTGCGCTAGAGCGCAGGCGCGCGCCCTACTTCACGCTGGCCGCGTTGAGCTTCGCTTCGGTGGCGCTGACGAATTGGATTGGAGCGCTGGGTTTGGCGCTCGGCATTGTCGCGTATCTTTGTGCCAGGCAGTCCCCGAACAAACACTTCGCGCGCGATATCGGTCTTACCGTTCTGATTGGCGCTGCGGCTTATTGCATAGCATCGCCCTGGATTCCGCCCTCCACCATCGCGGCCGTAGAGAGCAACGCGAAATTTATCGGTGGCGACTATAGCCACACTGCCGCGGCACTCCTCTTTTGGATTCCCGCGATTCTCTTAATCCTGCTGGTCCTTAAGTTAGTCCTTCGCCGCGCGCCATCGTACCTCCAGTTCGCCGTCTTCTTCGCGTTTCTCACCGCGCTTGCGCCACTCACCATCACGTGGGCGAACATCGCCATCATTCCGCAGCCCGAGCGCTATCACTTAGAAATGGAGCTCGCCTTGGCGCTGCTCGCGGGACTGCTGATCGACGTTGGATTGCGCCGCCTGCCCAAACGGGCCGCCCAACTTGTCACCATCGCGTTGCTCCTCGCGCTGATCTGGCCCATGAAGTCCTACCGGCGCTACGCACGCGATGTGCTCATACGCAGCATCGATATTCAGACCACCTCGGAATGGCGCACCGCGCAGTGGCTCAATCAAAACTGGAACGGCGGCCGCGTGTTGCTCCCAGGCTCCTCCGCATTTTGGCTGACTGCCTTTTCCGATACGCCGGAAATCGACGGCGGGTTCGCTCAAGGCGTGACCATCCCCGTCTATGCCATGGCGAAGTACGAGATCGGCACCGGCGTCGCCGCCGGATCCCACGCCGCCGAAATCGCGATTCTTTGGCTCAAAGCTCTGGGCGTTCAGGCAGTCGACGTCAGCGGTCCGGGAAGCACGGAAGTGTACAAGGATTTTCGCCATCCGGAAGAATTCGAGGGCGTGTTGCAACCTCTGTGGCGCGAACCTGGAGACGTGCTCTATCGCGTTGGCACGTCCACATCGCTGGCGCACGTTATGACTGCAAGCGAATTAGTGGCCAGGACCCCGATCAACGGCATCGACGTCGACCCGCTTCGTCCTTATGACGCCGCGATCGAGAATCCCAGCTATCCCGCAGCCGCATTCGAGTGGACCACGCAGCACTCGGCGAGAATCAAAACGGATTTGCCGCCGAACAGCGTGGTCTCCATTCAAATCTCCTGGAGCCGCGGCTGGCACGCGCACATGAACGGGCGATCTCTGCCCGTATTCAAAGACGGACTCGGGTTCCTATACCTTATCCCCGGCACGTCGGGCCCAACGACAATTTCGATTGATTACGACGGCGGAATCGAGATGATTGCCGCGCACTGGATCAGCCTGATCACCTTGCTTCTTGTGGGCTTCGCTTGCATCATCCCGAAACGATTTCGACGCCCACGTCCGCAACATTCGAATTCCCTACCCCGAGCGAAATCCTCCCCGCCCCCGCCGGACAATCCTTCGGAACCTTCACATTGATCTGTCGCGCATCGTCGATCTCACCTTCGTCCTTGGTGGCCTCAATGTAGGTAACCGTCAAGCGCCTGCCATCCAGCGTCACGCTCAAATTGCCGCAGTCCACGTTCTCCGGAAGGCCGCGCGCCCACAGCGACAACACATCCCCGCTCGACCGGTCCAGCTGGTTCTTCGCCCACGTCGTTCCGTCGCTAATGCCCTCGATCCGCACCTCGCCCGCCACCAGCGGAAGGTCCACAGCGATCCGTTGCGCCGATCCCGGATGGCTACCCCCGATGCGCACGCGTACTTCGTGCCAGCCCGGCGTCAACCCCGGCGGCAGTTTGAAATTCGTCTGCCATTCGCCCTCACCAGCCTGCGCGACATGAATCGGCCGGATGCCATAGCCGCCAACTTCCGGCCGAACATCTTTTATCTCCAGCTTGCGGCCATCCCAACGGAACCAGGCGCTCACCGCTTCGTCGCGCGACGAATCGAAATTGATGCCGCCGGTCAAATTGTGCGAGGCTGCCACCAGCCCAGGGCCCTCCGGCGCGCTCGCCGCCGGCCGCTCCCATTGGCGATAACACGCCAGGCACGCGCTATGTTCCAGCACGTTCTGCAGCTCAACTCTGGCGAACCCCGCTGTTCGACAGAAGGCTTGCAGGCACGCCAGGCTCGGCCCCACCCAGTTGTCCGTCTGCCCGCCAAATTCGTTCGTTTCGTAAAACTCCATCACCGGCCGCTCCTCCACGTTCTCACCCGGCCGATGTTTCTCGCGCAGAATAAACGAATCCACCGCCGCCATGTCCGTGGTCAGCGCGCACACGCGCTCCAGCGCCAGCAGCGGGTGCTTCAAGTGATACAGCACGCCCATGAACAGCACGATGTCGAAGCGCCCCACGCGCTCCGGCGTCAGCTCATACATGTCGATCTGGCGGTATTCCACGCGCGAATTGAGCATCGCGCGCGCCTCATGGAACAGCGGGTTGTCCCAATTGTCGATGGCCAGCACTTCGGCGCCCCGCCGCTCCATTTCGAAACTGAACCACCCATCCCAGGCGCCGATGTCGAGCACGCGCTTGCCGCGCAGATCCTGCGGAATAGGAAACTGCGCGATGCGATTCTTCAAGCCCGGCAGATCGCAGACGCCGTTGATCAGCGTGCCATCCGGCAGCTCGAAACTGTGCCACCATCCGCGCTCGGCCCGCTCATTGTCCCATCGCCGGACCAGATCGTAGCGGGTCAACTTAGTCTTCGCTGCCATGCTTTCAGAATATCCCGGCTACGCCGTGCGAAAATATCATCGGATGACCACGGGAAACCCGCACCACCCCCCCGAGCCGCGTTGGATGAGCGCCTTCGGAGGGCTGCGCGCTCTTCACGAGGAAACCGAAAAGATCAATCGAGTTTTGGAGCAAGAGTTCGGAACAATTGAAGAGGACGAGTGGCGCTAATCCTTGCCCAGATGACTTTGGGCCTTTGCCAGCCGCTGCGAATCATTGAGAATGAAGCTCGGCTGGCGCGTCCCGATCGTTCCCGGCCTTGAACGTTGCGCCGAGTAATGACCCCATGGATCGGTTGACATAACGGCGTTTCAAAAGAGGAATCCGGAAGCCATCCAGAGCAAACGCTTCTCATGAATCTCCGAGTGGGGCGTTTTCCCTCCAGCATCGGGGGACAAACCGGCTGACATCGCCATTGTGAGTGGCATGCTTATTCCGTTTCAAGCTCATTAATGTCCAATAGTCCGGAAACTTTATTCAAGTCGGCATACGCGTGCCGCATTTCCCACGGCCCGCGGGAAGGGGTGAGGGCGGCGGCGGGCGCTTCGCCCCACCGCCGTCTGCTGCCTGAGCCGAGTGGCTCAGTCCTCAAATATCCCGTCCGGGAAATAGCCTCCGTCCGACGCGCGTGATGACGAACCCCGTGTTCGTTTCCATGGCTTGAAATCCGTTCCCGCCATCATCGATCACGAATAGGACGTCAACCGTGATACCGAAAGGGGAAACCTGGAGCGCGGCAGTGCCGGTGCAATCAGGATTTACGGTGTATGTTCCCACGATGGTCAACGCTTGGATGCTGCCGTTTCCGCTGATCGTGGCGGTGGCGGTAGTACCGCCGTTCCCGTCAAAGTTTTGTATACCGACTTCGGCGATGGGTCCTGCGATGTCGGCCGGGGCCACAATGACCCCGGTGGATGTGTAGGCGAAGGTGCCCTTCAAGGTGGCATTAGAGCATCCCAGGTCGGCGGCCTTCGCGGTGGGCGCTACGCCCAGAGCGAGCGCGTTAAGTACCGCGATTGCGAAAGTCTTTGCGATTGTACTGCGTTTCATGATCATCTCCTTTAGGTTCGTAAACTGCTCGATTCGGGAGGACCCTATCTCCCTCCCGCCGATACGGGCGGAACCGGGCAACGAAAGCGGCCACGTTCGTGATATTTTCTTTTTGGCTGCTGGAGGCGGACTACCCATTTACGCGCGCTCTGGAAAAATCACCAATCTGCTGAAGGCCTGGAACGGCGGCGATGAGGCTGCGCTGGCACGGCTGGCCGAGCACGTGTATCCCGAGTTGCGCCTGATGGCGCGCCGGTATATGAAGAACGAACGGGAGGGCAACACCCTCCAGACCACCGCCTTGGTCCATGAGGTTTATCTCCGCATGGTGGACGTAACTAAGGTTGACTGGCAGGCTCGCGCGCAATTCTTTTCCATGGCCGCGCAGATGATGCGCCGGATCCTGGTGGACGCGGCTCGCGCGCGCGGTTCGGACAAGCGCGGCGGGCGTGCGGTCAAAGTGAACCTCGAGGAAACGGCAGTCCTCTCGCCGGCGCCCAACCCCTCCATCCTCGCCCTCGACGAGGCCCTCACCTCGTTCTCACAGGTGGCTCCGCGGCAGGCTAAAGTTGTCGAGCTGCGTTATTTCGGCGGATTGACCGAGGAGGAAATCGTCGCGGTTCTGAAGATCTCGCCTCGCACGGTCCGGCGCGACTGGGATCTCGCCAGGGCCTGGTTGTCACGGGAGTTAAAGCATACAATGAAGGAACCCTCTGGACTGCGGCTATGACCCCGGATCGCTTCCGGCAAATTGAAGAGCTGTTTCACGCGGCTCGCGACGGAAGCGCCGAGGAGCGCGTGGCGCTGCTATCGCAAGCCGATCCCGATTTGCGCCGCGAGGTGGAATCGCTGCTGGCCGGGGCGGACGGCGGGGAATTTTTGGATCGCCCTGCCATCCACAACGCCCCGCAACGGGAAGAGGACTCAACCATCTTTGAATTGGCTACGGGCTTTCAATTGGTTGCAGGAGCCTGCCTGGGACCCTACCGGATCGAGAGCAAGCTCGGCGAGGGCGGAATGGGCGCAGTCTTTCGCGCCGTGGACACGCGATTAGGGCGCTCGGTGGCCATCAAAATCACGCGCGATCAGTTCAGCGCGCGTTTTGAGCGCGAGGCGCGCGCGATTTCGTCGCTGAACCACCCCAACATCTGCACGCTTCACGACATAGGGCCGGATTATCTGGTCATGGAACTCGTCGAGGGTGAGACCATTGCGTCCCGGCTCAAACGCGGTCCACTGCCGGTGAAGATCGCGCTCCTCTATGCGTCGCAGATTCTAGCCGCGCTGGCCGAAGCGCACGGCAAGGGCGTCGTGCACCGCGATCTCAAGCCGGGCAACATTATGATCGCCAAATCCGGAGTCAAGGTTCTGGATTTCGGCTTGGCGAAGTCAGGCCGGGACGAAACCGTCACGGCGAGTCACATGGTGATGGGTACCCCCGCCTACATGGCGCCCGAACAACGGGAAGGCAAACCGGCCGATGAGCGCTCGGATATCTATTCGTTCGGCTGTGTCCTCTACGAGATGCTCACCGGCGCGCGCATCACTTCCCAGCGGAAACGCCTTCCGTTAAGAAAACTGGAAAGCATCGTCAGCCGGTGTCTGGAAGAAGATCCTTCGCGCCGCTGGCAATCCGTGGCCGAGTTGGAGCGGGAACTCGGCTCGGTTTCCGCCACTGTTGGCCCCTGGAAAATCGTTTCGGCCGCGGCTATTGCACTCGCGCTCACGGCCGCGGGATATTTCTATTACTCCCATCGCCCCCGGGCCCTCGCCGAGCAAGACACCGTCGTGCTCGCTGATTTCGTCAATAATACCGGGGACCCCATCTTCGACAGCACGCTGCGCCAGGGCCTGGCATTTCAACTGGAACAATCGCCCTTTCTAAAAGTGACGGATGACGATCAGGTGCAGCGCGATCTGCGCTTGATGAAGTTCCAGCCCGGCGCGCGCATCACAGACGACATGGCTCACGACGTCTGCGTCCGCGAAGGCGGCGCGGCCACCATTGACGGCGCCATCGCAAGCCTGGGCTCGAGCTACGTCGTCACGCTCCAAGCCGCAACCTGCCAGGACGGCAAGACGCTGGCGCGGCAGCAGATTCAAGCCCCAGATAGAGAGCACATCTTGAGTGCACTCAGCACGGCCGCCACAGGTATTCGGGGCAAGCTGGGCGAGTCGCTCAACTCCATCCAAAAACGGAGCCGTCCGCTGGATGAAGGCACGACTTCATCGCTGGAAGCGCTTCAGAGCTACACGGCCGGGAGCTACGAGTTGGGCCAGGGCCATTCTCTCTCCGCAGTCCGGTTCTTCCAGCGTGCCACGGAAATCGATCCGAACTTCGCTTCCGCATATTACCGGATGGGCGTAGGCTACGAAGTGGCCGGCGACATGGTGCGTAGCGCCGAATATGCGAAAAAAGCCTTTGCTTTGATCGATCGTGCTTCCGAGTACGAGCGGGCTGAAATCGCTCCTTACTACTTTCGCGCCACTGGCGAAGTGGACAAAGAAATCGACGCCTGGAAACAGGCTGCGCTCGATTTCCCGCAAAACTGGATCTACCACAACCAACTGGGCCTCATCTACGTCGACGGCGGGCAATACGAAGACGGATTGAACGAGGCGCAAGAAGCGATTCGCCTGGGGGCAGACTCCGAGGCCCCGTATCGTCGTCAATTGGACGCCTTCATCTGCCTGGACCGCCTTCCCGAAGCCAGGAAAGTGGCGGACCAACTGCGGGCAAATCAAATCGGTGGGTCGAGGATCCATCAGCGTTTCCTCGAAATGGCCTATGTCGCCGATGATGCCGCGGGCATCGCAAGGGAAATTCAATGGCTCACAGGCAAGCCCGAGGAGTACCTTAGTTTCGGCCTGCAGGCGGCCGACCGCAATGTCCATGGCCAGCGGCGGGAGTCGCACAGGTTGTACCAGAGAGCCGCGCAGATGGCCCGGCGCCGGGAACTCGAGAACGTTGCACTCGAGCTCGAAGAAGCCGACGCGCGAGCGGATGCAATCGTGGGAAATTGCCAAACTGCGCATCACCTTGGGCGCCCCGCCCTGGCATTGGCGCTATGCGGTGACGCGGCCCATGCGGAGAAACTCGCGGCGGAGACTTCCAAGCTTCTTCCAAAAGGAACCATCTGGAATGCAGTGCAGCTTCCCGAAATTCGAGCGGCGACCGCGCTCCAGCGGGGACGGCCGGCGCAAAGCGTGGAGCTGCTGGCATCCGCATCTCCCTACGAGCGCTCTTATATTGAGGCGAATTACCTGCGTGGATTGGCTTATCTGCGCCTGCACAAAGGTGCGGAAGCCGCGGCTGAGTTCCAAAAGATCGTGGATCACAAGGGCGCCAGTTGGGGCGCTACTTGGGTCCACCCCAATTGGGGACTGTATTATTCGCAGTCCCAGTTGGGCCTCGCGCGCGCCTATTCGCTCGCTGGCAACACCGCCAAAGCCAAAAGCGCGTTCCATGACTTCTTCGAATTGTGGAAGGACGCCGATCCCGATATTCCGGCTCTTCGACAAGCCAAGGCGGAGTACAAGAAGCTGCGGTGAGGGCTCCCGACCACGATAAACTCACTTTTGTCCTCCTAGCGTCCGCATAAGTCGACCATTCGGAGAATCCACGGACGGCGGAAGGATCGGTCCTGGTAAGTCACCTCTCGTTTACCAACCGCCCCGGCCCTGCGATTCAAGCTGACACTACCTTACCCCCGCCGGATGTACAATAAATCCATACTGAATCGCTTATTTCCAAAGCAGTAGTGAATTGACTGTGGTCGATACCGAAAGGATCCACGTGTGAACGCCACGGACGTCAGCAACCCGAACTACTTCCACAAAGTTGTGGATTGCCAATGGGCCTGTCCGGCCCATACGAACGTTCCCGAATACATCCGCCTCATCGCGCAGGGCCGCTATACCGACGCCTACATGCTCAACCGGGAGTCGAATGTGTTCCCCGCGATTCTCGGCCGCACCTGCGATCGCCCGTGCGAACCGGCCTGCCGCCGTGGACGCGTGGATGGCAAGCCCGTCGCCATCTGCCGGCTGAAGCGCGTGGCCGCCGACCTGCGCGACGACATCACCGATCGCCTTCCCAAGATCCCGAAGCAAAAAAACGGAAAGCGCATCGCATGTATCGGCGCGGGGCCGGCCTCGCTCACCGTCGCGAACGACCTGATGCCGCTGGGCTACGAAATTGTCCTGTTCGAAAAGTACGACCGGCCTGGCGGACTGATGCGCACCAACATCCCCGCTTTTCGCCTGCCCGAAAGCGTTCTCATGGACGAGATCAACCAGATCCTCGACATGGGCGTTGATATTCGATACAACTCGCCCATTGAAAGCATGAAGGCGCTGCTGGACGAAGGCTTCGACGCGATCTTCGTCGGAACCGGCGCGCCGCGCGGCAAGGAGCTCGACATCCCCGGCCGTCACGATACCGATCGCATCCACATCGGGATCGACTGGCTGGAATCCATCGCCTTCGGCCACACCGATTCCGTCGGCGAAAAAGTGCTGATCATCGGCGTCGGCAACACTGCCATGGATTGCTGCCGCTCGAGTTGCCGGCTGGGTGGAAAAGATATCAAGGTGATGGCGCGCCGCCCGCGCGGATTTTTCAAAGCTTCGCCCTGGGAATTGGAAGACGCCGAAGAGGAAGGCGTAGAGATTCTCATCAATTACGCGCCCGTGCGCTTCGTCATCGAAAATGGAAAGCTCATCGGCATGGATTTCGAGCGCCTGGAATGGGACGCGCAGGCCAAAAAATCAAAAACTATCGATACTGTTTTTCTCCCCGCCGACGACGTCATCCTCGCCATCGGCCAGGAAAACTCGTTCCCCTGGATTGAGCGCGACATCGGCATCGAATTCGACAAGTGGGCCATGCCCGTTGTCGACGAGAAGACCATGCAGTGTTCCCGCGACGGGATCTTCTTCGGTGGCGACGCTGCCTGGGGACCCAAGAACATCATCTGGGCCGCCGAGCACGGCCATCAGGCCGCCATCTCCATCCATAATTACTGCCAGAGCATCCCGGTCACCGAGCGCCTGCCGCAAGGCATGAACCTCATCAGCCAGAAGATGGGGATCAGCGAGTGGAGCTATCACAACGACTACAATCCCTCGAAGCGCCAGAAGATGCAGCACGTCGACCTGACGCGCCGCTTCCAGCAGATGAACATCGAGGTGGAGCTGGGCTTCTCCGCCGAACAGACCGCGCGCGAAGTGCTGCGCTGCATGAATTGCGACATCGAGACCGCCTTCGTCGCGCCGCGCTGCATCGAATGCGACGCCTGCATCGATATCTGTCCGGTGCAGTGCCTCACCATCACGCGCAACGGCGAAGAAGACGATCTGCGCCAGCGGCTCTCGGCCCCCGCCGATCAATCTCACGCAGGATCTTTATGTCTCCGCTCCGCTGCCGCAAACCGCGCGCATCATGGCCAAGGACGAAGACCTGTGCGTGCATTGCGGCCTGTGCGCCGAGCGTTGTCCCACGGCAGCCTGGGATATGCAGAAGTTTGAGCTGCTCATTTCTTACGCGGGAAAGCCATATGCCGGGAGCCCGCTGGTGCCCACTCATGCGTAACCGCGTAAACGATTTCGCTCTGAAGCTGGCAAATGTCAATGGAACCGGATCGGCCAGCGCCAACGGTCTGCTCATGCAGGCTATTTTTCGGATGGGCATTCCGGTGTCCGGCAAGAATCTGTTCCCATCCAACATCCAGGGCCTGCCCACCTGGTACGAGATTCGCGTCAACAAAAACGGCTACACCGCGCGCTCGCTCGATTACGACCTGATGGTGGCGATGAACTCGCAGACCTACGCGCGCGACATTAAAGAGGTCCGCGAGGGCGGCTATCTGCTGTACGATTCCGTCGTGGCCGCTCGATCCGGATCTCTTGCGCGACTGACGTGCATTTCCTGGGCGTCCCCTTCGCGCAATTGTGCAACGATAATTTCCGCGATCCGCGCGAGCGCATCCTGATGAAGAACATCGCGTACGCCGGGACGCTGGTGGCCGCGCTCCAGGTAGATATGGAAATGGTAACCGCGCTGCTGGAGGAGAAGTTCGCGGGCAAGAAGAAGCTGAGCGAATCGAACACTCGCGCCCTGCGTCTGGGCTACGATTACGCGCGCGACCATTTCGATCTGCCCGCTGCCGTTCCATCTGGAAAAGATGGACGCGAATAACGACAAGATTCTGATCGACGGCAACACCGCGATCGCGCTGGGCTGCGTGTATGCGGGAGCGACGGTGGCGGCCTGGTATCCCATCACGCCGTCCACGTCCGCGATGGACGCGTTCAAAGTCTTCTGCGAAAAGTATCGCAAAGACCCGGAAACCGGCCAGAACAACTACATCATCATCCAAGCCGAGGATGAACTGGCGGCCATCGGCATGGTGATCGGCGCGGCTTGGAACGGCGCGCGCGCCTTCACTTCCACCGCCGGACCCGGCATCTCTCTAATGAACGAATTGCTCGGGCTGGCCTATTATGCCGAAATCCCCGCCGTCATCATCGACGTGGAACGCGTGGGCCCATCCACCGGCATGCCCACGCGCACGCAGCAGGGCGATCTGCTGGAATGCGCCTATGCCTCGCACGGCGACACGAAACATATTCTGCTGTTTCCGTCGAACCCCGCCGAGTGCTTCGAATTCGCGCCGGTGGCTTTCGATCTGGCCGAACGATTCCAGACGCCGGTGTTTCTGATGTCCGATCTCGATATCGGCATGAACGATTGGGTGGTTCCGCGCCTCAAATGGGACGATGCCTATCAGCCCGATCGCGGCCGCGTTCTGAGCCTGGAAGAAATCGAAAATCTGCCCAAATTCCAGCGCTACACCGGCGAAGACGAAAATCAGATCGCGCCGCGCACGCTGCCCGGCGTGCATCCCAAAGCGTCCTACTTCACTCGCGGTTCCGGCCACAACAAGTTCGGCGGCTACACCGAAATTCCCGACGAATATCAGGAAGTGATGGATCGCCTGCTGAAGAAGCACAAAGCGGCGGCCAAGTTTGTCCCGGCCCCAATCATTCATCGCCGCCCCGGCGCCACGCTTCGGCATCCTCACTCTCGGCGGCTGCGATCCGGCCGTTCGCGAAGCGCTGGATCTGCTGGCCGAGCTGGGAGCCGTTGGCGACTTCATGCGCGTCCGCGGTTTCCCTTTCGATGACGCCGTGGAATCCTTCCTCGCCGAACACGAAATCTGCTTCGTGATCGAACAAAATCGCGACGCGCAGCTCCGCTCGCTCTTAACGCTCGAGACCAACGTCCCCAAAGACAAGCTGCGCTCCATACTGGTCTACGGCGGATTTCCGCTCAGCGCGCGCCACGTCGTCGAACGGCGTGCTCGAAGAGTTCTGGCTGGAGCGCAAGCCGGCATTTGCGGCAGCCAGCCGGCCCGCCGGTGAAGTGCCCATGGAGGAATAACATGCCATCCATCGTAAAGCCCGTCGCCACGCACCCCAGCCTCCAGCGCAACGACTCTGGGCCTCACCATTCGCGATTACGAAGGAACCATGTCCACGCTGTGCGCCGGATGCGGGCATGACTCCATCACCGCCGCCATCACGCGCGCCTTCTGGGAAGTGGCCACGCCTCCGCACATGGTTGCCAAGCTCAGCGGCATCGGCTGCTCTTCGAAGACGCCCGCCTATTTCGTCAACGGCGCGCACGGGCTCAACTCCGCGCACGGCCGCATGCCGCCCATCGCCACCGGCGCGAACGCCGCCAATCGCGAGCTGACCTACATCGGAATTTCGGGCGACGGCGATTCGCTCTCCATCGGCCTGGGCCACATGTGCCACGCCATTCGCCGCAACGTGCGCATGGTTTACGTGATCGAAAACAACGGCGTGTACGGGCTAACCAAGGGCCAGTTCTCCGCGTCGGCCGATGTCGGCTCCAAGAGCAAACGCGGCGATCCGAACCGCATGGCGCCCATCGATTCGGTGATGCTCGGGCTTGAGCATCGGCGCCACCTTCATCGCGCGCAGTTTCTCCGGCGACAAGGAACAGCTTGTTCCCATCCTGAAGGCCGCCATTTCGCATCGCGGTTTCGCGTTGATCGATGTCATCTCGCCCTGCGTCACCTTCAACGATCACGAGGGGTCCACCAAAAGCTACCTCTACACGCGCCAGCATGAGCTGAAAGCAACCGAGACCGATTTTGTTCCACCCGCGAACGAGATCCTGGCGCAGATTGGCCAGAACGGCGCCGTCAACGTTACCATGCATGATGGAAGCATGGTGCGATTCAAAGGCGTTCCTCCCAACTACGATCCCACCGATCGCGGCAAGGTGATGGACTATCTGGAAGAGCATCATGGCAAGGGCGAAGTTGTCACAGGCCTGCTGTACCTGGACGAATCCGTCCCGGATCTGCATGAGATGAACAAGACCACCGATATCGCGTTGACCAAACTTCCTTACCAAAAGCTCTGCCCGGGCGCGGCGGCGCTCGATCGCCTGCAGGAAGATTTTCGGTGATCAGCTTTACTGATGGTCACTGAAACTCAAATCGTCCAATTTGATTCCCTCGCGTTGGACTGCGGCTCGACCCTCGCGCCGGTGGATGTCGCGTATGAAACCTACGGCGAATTGAACGCGCGCAGAAACAACGCCATCCTGGTCCTGCACGCCTTCACCGGCGACGCGCACGCCGCGGGCACCGATAAAATCACGGGCGCAGCCGGTTGGTGGGACAGCATGATCGGACCCGGCAAGGGATTCGATACCGACAAATACTTCGTGATTTGTTCTAACATTCTGGGCGGCTGCCGGGGCACCTCCGGTCCCGGCTCCGTCAATCCGGAAACCGGTTGTCCCTACGCGATGTCGTTCCCGCCCGTCACGATCCCCGATATGGTGCGTCTGCAAAGAATGCTGGTCGATCATCTCGGCATCGAACGCCTGCTGGCCGTCGCCGGCGGATCCATGGGCGCGATGCAGGCTCTGCAATGGGCCGTCGCTTATCCCGATGCCGTGGCCGCGTCCATCCCCATCGCTGGAACCGCGCGCCACAGCCCGCAACAGATCGCGTTCAACGAAGTGGGCCGCCAGGCCATCATGGCCGACCTGGATTGGAATGAAGGCGATTATTACGGCAAGCGCCCGCCCGCCCGCGGCCTCGCCGTGGCGCGCATGGTGGGACACATCACCTACATGAGCGATGCATCTATGCGCGAAAAATTCGGACGCCGCTTGCGCGATCAGGATCAGTTCGAAGTGGAAAGCTACCTGCGTTATCGAGGCAGTCAGTTCGTGGATCGCTTCGACGCCAATTCGTACCTCTACATCACCAAGGCCATGGATTATTTCGACCTCACAGCCGGACGCCCATCGCTGAGCGCCGCGTTCGATGGCGTGAAATCGCGGTTCCTGGTGATCAGCTTTTCGTCGGACTGGCTGTATCCGAGCTACCAATCGCTAGACATCGTGCGCGCGTTGCGCGGCCGCAACTGCGATGTCGCGTATTGCGACCTGCCATCCACCTACGGGCACGATGCATTCCTGGTGAACGTTTCCGAACAAACTGAGCTGGTCCGCGGATTCCTGGCAAGCACGTTCCGGGAGAAATCCTAAGAGTGTCGGAAGCGTTCGTTCCCAAGTTGCTCGGACGGAGCGACTACGCCATCATCAGTGCGATCATCGAGCCCAAGGCTCGCGTGCTGGATCTGGGCTGCGGCGAGGGCGAATTGCTGGCCTGGCTCGCGGAAAACAAACGTGTGGATGCGCGCGGCGTGGAGATTGAGGGCTCGAAAGTCCGGCAAGCTATCTCGCGCGGCGTTTCCGTTTTTCACAGTGACATTGAAGACGCCCTGGCTGATCTTCCGGATCAGGCTTTCGATTACGTCATCCTGAGCCAGACCCTGCAGGAATCGCGCGCGCCGCTCAAAGTGCTGCGCGAAATGCTGCGCGTGGGACGCCGCGCCATCGTCGCATTTCCCAACTTCGGCCATTGGACTGTGCGGCTGGCGCATCTATTTACCGGGCGCGCGCCCAAAACCAGGCTGTTTCCGCACGATTGGTTCGATTCGCCCAACATCCATTTCTTCACCGTTGACGATTTTGAGAGCTTGGTCGAGATGCAGAAGTGGACCATCGAGAAACGCATCTTCTTGCAAGGCGCGCGCCAGATCACTCTGCTACCGAATCTATTCGCCGAAGTTGCAGTGTTCTTAGTCAGGTCTTCTTGAGAAACTTCTCGATACCGCGCTTGAAGTCTTCCGTCGTACGCGCGAACGCATTGATCTCCGCGCCCGCGTCGGTAGCGGCTTCAAACTGCATCGCGTCGGTTCGATAAAACAGTTCCTTCGCCATGGTGAGGGCCGAGTTGGATTTCGAAGCGAGATTCGTTGCGAACTCTTCCACGTCGGGCTCGAAGCTCTCGGCTGCGATCAGTCGATTGATCATGCCAAACTCGAGCGCCGCCCCCGCGGAAATCACCATCCCGGTTGCGATCAGCTCGAACGCGCGTTTCTCGGACACGGACCGCCTCAGGATCGCCATCACAATTGCAGGCACGAATCCGATGTTGATCTCGGGATAACCGAATTGCGCCGAATCCGCCGCGAGGATAATGTCGGCCGCCGTCGCGATGCCGCAACCGCCGCCCAGCGCCCGCCCTTGCACCGCCGCGACAATCGGCCGTGGATGCCGCCGCATATCGAGCAGCAGCCCGGCCATGTTGCGCGCTTCGGTCTGAAACTTCGCAAGATCACCCGACGCGTCGTCCGCGAACGTGCGCAGGTCCATCCCAGAGCAGAAGTCCTTGCCCGCACCTGTCACAAGAACGACGCGCACGCTCTCATCGGCCGCCGAAACTCGCAGCGCATGGCGCAGTTCGGAGAGCAATTCCTGATCGAGCGCGTTGCGCCTTTCCGGTTTGTTCAACTCGATCCGCGCGACACCACGCTCGGCCTGATACGCAACCTTCTTAAATGCGCTCACTCGATCTCGTCACCGGCGACAGGTGGCTTCCCGCGCCCGGTTCGTTTCAAAATGCGTTTTGCTTTGGCCACATCGCCACGCGCGGCGCGTACTCGAAAATACTCGTCGGTTCGGAGCGCGGAAAGTTTTTCAGCCACCGCAACATTGATCAATTGGTTCAACGCCACGCCTTCGGACTCCGCCACGCGCTTGGCCTCCTCGAACAAGGACGGTTGAAGGCGAAGTGCAACATTACTCTTTCTCATATTCACTCCTGATTTTTCGCCAGATTTCTCCCGGGACTTCCGCTTTAATCCCGAAGAGAGCAGCGGCTTCCCGCAGATGCCGAAGATTGAATGTCGCAAGGTAATCGGCATTGCCATTCACCGCTGTTTCCAGCACCATCTCGTCGGAAGGATCCTTCAATTGCGGCCTCCACAGAAACCGCATCTCAACAGGAACGGCCGTTGTCAGGATGGCGTCAAGGATCGACCCGGCCTCTTCGATCGTCATCGCCGCATCCTTCAGCAACTGCGAACGGGTAAGCACTGCCTCGTATTCCAGAACTAACGGAACTGAAACCAACATTTCCATACGGCCGTCAAATGCCGCTAAGAGTAGCTGCCTTGACGCGCCCCGGTCGCTACGCAGGGCTGCTACGACGACATCGGTATCGAGAACCAGCCGCATTCGGCCTGCCGATTTATGATATCACATGCAATATTGCTAAAGTCTACCAATCAATGCCCCGCCGACTGCGCCGCCGGCATCAGCGCCTCGCGATGCTTCGACAAAAATTCGCGAACGCTTATCGGCTCACGCCCCGTCAGCTCCTTCACCGCCGTGCTCGGCGTCCCCATCCTGCCTTGCGCGATCGCCATTTGACTCGAAACCAGCAGCTTCGCGATAAACTCCGGCGTTCCGGCAGCAATCAGTTGCGCGACACGCTCCTCCGGCGTCACCGGCACAAAACTCACGGGCCGCCCGGTCAACTCGCTGGCCAGTTTCGCCAGTTCCACATACGTCATCAAATCCGGACCCGTAACGTTCCAGGTCTTGTTGCTCGTATCTGACGACGCCAGCGCCGCCGCGGCAGCCTGCGCGCAATCCTCGCGCGTGACGTACGGTGCGCCTCCCTGCCCCGTTGCCGCGATCAGCTTGCCCGATGCCACCGCCGGCGCAAGCGTTGGAATCAAAAAGTCGGCGTACCAGCACATTCGCAAAATCGTATGGGAGAGGCCGCTCGCCTTCAGCGCCTGCTCCGTCCCCAGATGATCCGGCGCGAACACCACCGGCGACGTCTCTGGATTCGGCATCGACGTGTACACCGCATGTTTCACTCCCGCACTCGCCGCCGCAGCCACTGCCGCCAGATGCTGCGCCAGCCTGCGCCCCGGCCGATCGATCGCGTCGGTGCTGATAATCAACACCCGATCCACTCCCGCCAGCGCCGCCTCCAAGCCCTTCGGATCTTCGAAGTCCACGTGGCGCACAACCACGCCCCGCGCGGCCAGGTCGGCCAGCTTTTCCGGCTTGCGCGTCCCCGCCACAATTTTCCCGGCGTTCTTCTCCAAAAGGAGCTCCACAACCCTCCGGCCCAGATGCCCGGAAGCTCCCGTCACAAACAAGGTGCGTTCTGATGTCATGCTCATAGTTTAGTTGTTCGGATTAGCCACCTGTTGTGCTATTCTGGCCTTCAAGAGAGGCCGCACTGAGAGGTGGTGTTGAGTGCGCCCGGGATCCATGGCCGATCCGCCTCATCTTCCTCCCCGTCGACTCCGGCAGCCAGCGTTGTTCTGCGCAAGATTCCGAAGAAACATCCAGCGATAGGAGCACGACATGTTTTCTCGACGAGCCTTTGCAGGAATGATAGCGGCCGGCCTCACTGAGGCCGCGTTCGCACAACGCGCCAAGCTTTCCGGTGTCGCACCCCCGGACACGGTTTGGATCAACGGGAACGAATTTCCCGAAGGGCCGCCTCAGGCTTCCGTGGACGCCATGGCGCAAGTGATCGGCAGCTCGAATCGCTACCATTACCAGGAATTTCCCGCCTTCTATTCGAAGCTGGCCGAGAGCCAAGGACTCACCGCGGATCAGATCCTGGTGGGCGCCGGATCGAGCGAGCCATTGCACGCGGCAGTCGAAGCATTCACTTCGCCCACCGTCCCGCTCATCATCCCAATGCCGACCTACGAGGCCGCGCCCGAACTGACCAAATACAAAGGCCATCCGGTGATTGAGACGCCGCTCAATTCGAAAATGGCGCCTGACGTTCGCCGGCTCGCGGCCGAGGCGGACAAAGCCGGTGGCGGCTTGATTTACATCGTCAACCCGAACAATCCCACCTCCACCATCACCACCAGCGACGACATGGCATGGCTGGTGGCGAATCTGCCGAAAAATACCTACGTCTTAGTTGACGAAGCCTATCTGCACTACACCACGTCGCCCGAAGCCTCCACTTCGTTTCGGTTCGTGAAGGAAGGCAAGAACGTTATCGTCACCCGAACATTTTCGAAGATCTATGGAATGGCGGGTCTGCGCGTCGGATATATCGCCGGCCGTCCCGATCTGATCAAGCGGATGGAGCCGTACCGCAACAACGTGATCAGCATCGTGAGCGTGCGCGCGGTTCTGGCGGCTCTCGATCTCGGCCCCAAGATGCTGGAGGAACGCAAGGCCAAGATCGTTCATACCCGCACTGAACTTTGCGCCTGGCTGGCCGACAACAAATTCAAGTACATTCCGCCGCAGGCCAACTTCATGATGATCGAGACCGGGCGCGAATCGAAGGACGTGCAAGCGGCCATGCTGGCGAAAGGCGTCGCCATCGGCCGTCCCTTCCCGCCTCTCAATACGATGATCCGCGTCTCCATCGGCACGGATACCGAGATGGCGAAGTTCCGCGGAGTGTTCGCCGAAGTGATGGCGTCGTAAATCGTTACCGAGCCGCGCGCCAGCAGCACATTCGAAGACGACGGGTCGTCGTGCGCTGAAGAACATCGATTCGAAGAACACCGAACGGGGTGGCGTGTCAGCTCCTTTGCCTTGACACCGTCAGCTCCTTTGCCGGGCTCCTTGCCTTCCAGCAACGGCGTAACCACCCAACGTACGTTTATAATCGGAGTTCTCTCATATCGATCTTTCAATGCTGCAGCGCTTCCTCGATCCCTCCATCCTCGCCGGCATCTCCGGCCTTGAGCTGGTGGCGAAGACCGTGGTGGATGGCTTCGTCGCCGGCCTGCACCGCTCGCCCGACTTCGGTTTCAGCCAGGAGTTCGCCGAATATCGCGCCTACAATCCCGGCGACGATCTTCGCAACATCGATTGGAACGTCTACGCCCGCAGCGAGCGGCTGTATCTGAAGCGCTTTCGCGGCGAAACCAACAGCTTCCTGACCGTGCTGCTGGACGCCAGCAACTCCATGCAGTTCGGCTCGCACGGCGTCAACAAAATGGATTACGCGCGCTACCTGGCCGCGTCGCTCTTCTATCTGGCCATCCACGAACAGCACGATGCCGCCGGGCTCATCACCTTCGACGACGAGATCCGCAACTATATCCGCCCCTCCACGCGCCAGGGCCAGTTGCATCGCTTGATGGCCGCGCTCGATCAAGCCGAGGCCCGCGCCCGTACCGATTTCGCCAAGCCCATGCGCTACTTCCAGGAGTTCCTGAAGCGCCGCGGCATTGTGCTGATCGTCTCCGACTTCTGGGAATCGCCCGAGAGCATCATCCGCACCATCGAGCCGCTGCGCTATCGCGGCAACGAGGTGGTCTTGTTTCACGTCCTAGATCCCGAGGATGTGCGTCCCAAATTGAACGCGCCCACCGTCCTGGTTGACATGGAGACCAAAGAGGAGATGAAGGTCACGCCCGATTACACCAAGAAGGAGTATCGCGGAAAAATCGACGCGCATCTTGCCGATCTGCGCGATCGCACGCGCGCCGCGGGCATGGGCTACTACTTGCTCATGACGGACCGCCCGCTCGACGCCGCTCTGCGCGAATACCTCACCCTGCGCGAGGGCCGCAATTAAATGGGACTATTCGCGCCCTGGTTCCTGGCCGGCCTGGCGGGGCTCGCGCTTCCGCTCTACCTGCATTTGTTGAAGCAGCAAACCACCACGCCCAAGCAGGTCAGCTCGTTGATGCTGTTCGAATCGCGCACGCAAAGCTCCACGCGTCATCGCCGGCTCCGCTATTTCCTGCTGCTTTCGCTGCGGCTGCTGTGGCTGGTGCTGTTGATTCTCGCCTTCGCCAATCCTTTCATTAATCGCAACGCGGCCGCGCTCGCCAGCAATCGGCTGGTGCTGCTGGTGGTGGACAATTCCTTCAGCATGCGTGCCGGAACTCGTCTGGCCGATGCCAAAGACGCAGCCATCAGCGTGCTCTCTGGAAAGGGCGCCGCGCGCGCGCAGGTGGCGGCGTTCGGCTCGCAGTTGCGGCTCATGACGCAACCCATTGAGGACCAATCCGCGTTGCGCGCCGCCGTGCAGGCCATCCAGCCCGGCGATGGCCACGGCAATTTCGGCGAACTGGCGCGCGCCGTGCGCGCCATGGCCGAATCGGTCCATACTCCGATCGAGCTTGCATCTGTTCAGCGACATGCAGCGCAGCGATCTGGCCGCAACTTTCTCCGACATGGCGCTGCCCGCGAACGTCACTCTCGTCACGCATCGCCGTGGTCACCAAGGCCCAACCCAACTGGACCGTGGAATCGGTGGATGCGCCCGGACAGGTCTGGGGCAAGGACGCCAAGCCGGTTCACGTACAAGCCGTGATTGCGGGCTACGGCACGCCCGCCGCGCAACGCACCGTATCGCTGGTGGTGAACGGCAAGACCACCGCCACCAAAACCGTCGCCGTCCCCGCCAACGGACGCGCCACCGTCGACTTCCCCGCCCTCGAAGTTCCCTACGGTTTCAACCGCTGCGAAGTCAAGATCGATTCCGCCGACGCCTTGCCCGCCGACGACCTGCGCCGCTTTGCCGTCCAGCGTTCCGACCCGCAGAAAGCTTTGCTGATTCACAATTACGGCGACAACCGTTCGCCGCTCTATGTTGGCGCGGCGCTCTCGGCGGCCGCGCAATCGGCCTTTACTCTCGAATCGATCAACGTCAACGAAGCTGCCGACCGCAAGCCGTCCAATTACGCTTTCATCGTTCTCTCCGATCTCAACACGCTGCCTTCGCTGCTCGAAAATTCGCTCACCCAATACGTGCGCTCCGGCGGCAGTCTCTTCATTGCCGCGGGCACCTCCGCCGGTGGCCGATCGCAGATTCCCATTTTCGGCGCGCATATTATCGAGACGCGCGATTACAACCGCGCCCCCGATCGTTTCATGACAGTCGGCTCCAGCGATTCCTCTTACCCCGCCGTCGCAAAGGCGGGCGGCTGGCCAGGCGTGAAGTTTTTCTACGCGCTGGATGTCGATCCCGGCTCCGGTCCCGATGCCGCGCGCGTGATCGTTCGCCTCGGCGACCAGACGCCGCTGTTGCTCGAGAAACGCATCGGCGAGGGCCGCGTGGTGCTGCTCACGTCCGGGCTCGACAACCTGACCAACGATTTTCCGCTGAACCCGGCATTCGTCCCTTTCATCGAGCAGACCGCGCGCTATCTGGCGGGCAGCGAGCGGCAGGGCGGCGCCCGGCCTGTCGATGCTTTCCTCGATCTGCGCAATACCAGGGAACAGGCTCAGGGCGTCGAAATCACCGACCCCGAAGGCAAGCGCCCGCTCACCCTGGGCGAAGCCGCCGCCGCGCAGTCGTTCCAACTCACCGAAGCCGGATATTACCAGCTCCGGCTCGCCAATGGCCGGCAGGACGAGGTGGGCGTCAATCCCGATCCCAAGGAATCGAATCTCGACGTGATCCCCTCCGATGTCCTGGCCCTCTGGCGCGGCAAGGGCGGCCAAACTTCGCAGGACGCATCGTCGTCCGCCCCGGCAACGCAAAACAAAACGCCCGAAAGCTTCTGGTGGTACGTCATGCTGCTGGTGCTCGCCGCCGCTGTGGCCGAATCGGCCGTGGCCAGCGGCTACCTCGGCACGCAGCGCGAGGAATCGTAGTACTCACCTCGTGGCGCTAGAATGAAGGCGTGAAAACACTTCGCCCGCTCACGCCGGAGCAGTTGGCGCGTGCGGAAGACTGTCTGCTTCATCCAGCGCCCGGAAGTCGAATCGAAGCGGCCAGGAACCATGGCATAGATTTGACACTGCTCGTTGAGCAGTTGCGGCTGACGCCCGCCGAACGGGCGAGAAAACTAGAGATCTCCTCCACGGCGCTGGAACAAGTGCGTGGCGCCGCTCGCCGTCGCTTGATGCAATTCAGGCCCAATGCAATTTGAGAAAGCGGTCCAAGCGCTGTGCGACGCGGGCGTAGATTTCGTTGTCATCGGCGGTTTTGCAGCCACTCTCCACGGCAGCGCGCAAGTGACCTACGATTTGGACATTTGCTACTCCCGCGCCTCCGCCAACCTGCGTCGGCTCATCGAAGCGCTAGCTCTATTCCATCCAAGGCCGAGGGCTTTCCCCATCGGCCTTCCCTTCGTTTGGGATGAAGCGACTTTGCGCAACGGAACGGTGTTCACGCTTCAGAGTGACATCGGTGAAATCGATCTCCTGGCAGAGGTCTCCGGTCTGGGCGCCTTTGACCACGTGAAGCAACACTCCGTAACCGTGGAAGTATTCGAACGTCAGATCGCCACCCTCGATCTTCCCGGGTTGATCCGCGCGAAACGGGCCACTGGCCGAGCGAAGGATCTGACCGCTCTAGCGGAAATCGAGAGCCTCCTGGAAGCTGGCGAATTATAGCGTTTGCGTTCACGCCACTCCTTGATCAATCTTCCCCCTCGCGCCAACAACATCCAACTTCCGCCCTGCAGAATCTGCCTCCGCTCGTGCCACAACCACATCGGAGGTCTTATGACGAATCCAATCCCCACACCAATCCCCAATCGATCCACCGGACCCCGCACCGCCGCGGGCAAACAGCGCTCTTCTCAAAATGCCCTCACCCACGGCCTCACCAGCCGCTCTCCCGTCCTCACCACCGAGGACCCCGGCGCTTACCAACTCCACTGCCGCCAATTCTTCGACGAATATCAACCCGCAACGCCCACCGAATCCCAGCTCACCCAGGAACTCGCCGACACCGCCTGGCGTCTCAATCGCATCCCGCACCTCGAAGCCGCGGCCCTCGACCGCGCCGCCAACCCTCCCAGTGAGCAAGCCGCAATCGACTTCGACATCGTCGACGCTCACCGCGCCCTCGCCACTCTCGGCCTGCACTACCAGCGCCTCTCCCGCCAGTTCCAAAAAACCGTGGACCACCTTCGCGAAATCCAATCCGAACGCCGCCGCGAGCAAGAGCGTGACCTCACGCGCGCCGCGGCCCTCCTGAAACTCCATAAACACAAAGGCATCCCCTACGACCCTGTCGAAGATGGGTTCGTTTTTTCAAAAGACCAAGTCGAAGCCTTTGCCGAACGTCTGATCCGTCTCAACGAAGCCCGCCACATCGAACATGTGCTTTTCCACATGCAGCCGCCCGCTCCCGTGGCGCACGCACTCATGCGTGCCGCGTTCACACTCGTGTGAACGCTCTTGGACGATAAAAAGAGCATCGATCACTGCAATCGCGAGTTCGCCTCTTAGACGGCCTATAATCGGGATTTGGCCAGGGCATCCCTTCCCGAACAACCATTACGCTTTATCCGGGAATGCTTATCCGCCGGGCAGGTTCGCTTGGACATATCATGTGACCGAACAACGGTCTCTCGGAAGTGAGATGCTGTTAAAGGGAGCCGATTCGTTGGAAATCATATGAAGCCTACCCAGACGACAAATACCTGCCAAGTTTCCTCCTGCGGGGCGAGTTCGAGGGCCGGGTGTTCCAGGCTCACATTGCCACCGACGTAGAGGCTGGAAACGTTCGGATCGTCACCATGTATATTCCGGTTTCCGACGATTGGGATTCGGGATTTCGAGTGAGGAGAGTCCGGAGATGAGATGACGTGTGTGCGGCGGCCCGCTGGAGCAGCGGATAACAGATCTTCCGTTCAAGATCGGCGACTCGTCAATCGTGATCCTCAAGGCATTGCCCGTCCTTCAGTGCCGCCAATGTGG
Organism: Bryobacterales bacterium; assembly: GCA_963784025.1. Classification (GTDB taxonomy): domain Bacteria; phylum Acidobacteriota; class Terriglobia; order Bryobacterales; family Bryobacteraceae; genus Palsa-89. The sequence continues at coordinate 716,654 of CAWAPW010000022.1, read as the reverse complement.
CGAAACGGAGCTAGAGCACGCGACGATGCTTCGTGTCGACCAGCTTCTCGCCGGAGTCGATATGTCCGCCGAACTTGAAGTCATCCGATTCGCAGCCTGAGTTCACCGCAATCCAAAAGGTTTCGCCCGCGGCAACCTCGGCACCCAGCGCGAGGATGAATACCAACGCCAGACTTATCACCCGCTGTCATCCAGCAGCTCATTTCATTTGCCCGCCTGCACGGCGGACAGCGCGTGTTTCGGGGCGATCTGCTAGCCTTTCTATCATGTCCGTATCTGAACTAACTTCAGACCACCTGGGCTGGGCCCCGACGCCGGGCCATACCGCGCCCCCAAAGCGTAGCATCTACAGCGCGCTATCATTTCCCGTCCTGCGCCCGCTTCGCGGCACACGGCAGCGCGCCAACCGGCCTCGACCCGGCAGCCTCGGCATTAGATTGTTGAGCTGAACATCGGACCTCGACAGCTAGCGTTCCGCGTAAAAGGCCGTCATTCTCACGACACAGTTCAAGGTAAGCAACGCATAGTTTGACGTAGCTTGGCTCGACCTTGCGGCGATACAATAAAACATATGGTTCTCACTCCTCAGGAAGAATCATTAATCAGCGTGGTCCGCGCGCTCCCGCCGGACGAAGCTGGCAAGGTGCTCGATTGGGCGCGCCAGTTGGCTGATCTTGCGGGCGGTCGCACCATCCAGTGGTCCGACTCTTGGTCTGACGAGGATCTCGCCGAAGCGACAGCCGCGGCCATGCGGCGCTTCGAAGACGAGGAGCTCGAAGATCGTTGAAGCCAGGCGACATTGTCATCGGCGCGTTTCCTGGCGCGCGGATCACAAAGACTCGCCCCGCCGTGGTGCTCTCCAGCGAAGACTACCATCGACACCGGCCTGACGTTGTAGTCGGCCTGATCACGACGCAGGCCCCGAAACCTTTGGCTCCTACCGATTGCGCGCTGGCCGATTGGAAACAAGCGGGGCCGCACACAGCGTCTTACTTTCAGGTTGTTTCCTGTCACTTTCCCGCAGCGGGAGGTTCGCTTAATCGGACGACTCTCCGATTCGGACTGGGCGTCCGTGCGGGCCTGCTTCAACGCGGGATTTGGCGGCGAGTAGCTCGGCGCCATCGCCAATGCGATATGCTTCAATTGTTAACGTAGGCCGCGCCGTTGGACGCTCGTCGTTGGAGGTTGACCTAAAATGACTGCCCGCGAACAGCTTCACGCATACATCGCGCAACTGGAACAGCGTCTGCGCTGGAGCACCGTGCTGCGCGGCTTTGCCATCCTCACCGGCGGAGCTTTGCTGGCCACCCTGCTGCTGGTCACCATCGCCAACGCGCGCGCCTTTTCGCAGGGCAGCGTCACCGCAACCCGCTTCGCCCTGATCTTGATTTTGGCCCTCGCCGCAGCCGCCGGATTGGTGCTGCCTTTGCGCCGCCTCACTCGCCGCCGCGCCATCGGAACCGCCGAAGCCGCCTTCCCACAATTTCAGCAGCGCCTCACCACTTTTACGGAGCGTGACGGTCATGATCCCTTCATCGAACTTCTTGCGGACGACACGCTCGGGATCGCCCAATCCGCCGAGCCCAGCCAAATGGTCACCGACCGCCGCCTTTGGGGTTCGCTGGCCGCGGGCGTCGGCGCCTTCGCGGTCCTGATTTGGATTATCGCGGCCGGACCCGGTTTTCTCGGTTATGGCGCGTCGCTTCTTTGGACCGGCCCGCATCGCGACAAGCCCTCGCTTTACGACCTGCGTGTCACTCCCGGCGATGCCGTCGTGCGCCGTCACGCCGATCAGATGGTTTCGGCGCTGCCCACCGGCCTGCGCTCGCCCAGCGTCAAGTTGTACGCGCGCTATCAGAGTTCAGCGAAGTGGGAAGAGATCGCGATGCTCCCCAAAGCGGCAGGCAGTTTCGCCGGTGGCTTTGAATTTCTCTTCGCCGGTTTGCCGGAGAACGTCGAGTATTACGTCACCGCCGGGGCCATGACGTCGAAGCATTTTAATATTCGCGTCACCGATCTGCCCGCGGTCACGAAGATTCGCGTCACGTATCATTACCCCGCCTGGACCGGAATGGCGTCCGAAGTGGAGGAGCGCGGCGGCGATCTGCGCGCCGTCGTTGGAACCGAAGCCGAGCTCGACGTCACCACCGATCGTCCACTTCCCGGCGGCCAGATCCAACTCGACGCGTCACAGCAAAATCCGGGCGCGCAGGTCCAACTCACCGGAGGCTCCAATAACGTCTATCACGCCACCGTCAAGATGGATCGCGACGGCGTCTATCACGTCGCGGGCGTTGAGCAAGGCCAGCCCGTTCGCGTCAGCGAGGATTTTTTCATTGAGGCTCGCAAGGCCAACCCGCCGCAGATTGTGTTGGCGCGTCCCGCTCGTGACTATCACGCCAGCCCTATCGAAGAGGTAACCGCCGCCGTCAAGGCTACCGACGAATACGGCCTCCACGATCTCGCGCTGCATTATTCGGTGAACGGCGGCCCCGAGACTACCATCGACCTGCTCCACAAGAAGGGCGAGAAGCAAGCCGACGGATCCACCACGCTTTCGCTCGAGAATTTCAAACTGGTTCCGGGCGATCTGGTCAGCGTCTACGCTACCGCCAAGGACGGCAACTCCGAAGCTCATACCGACATGATGTTCATCCAGGCCGATCCCTACGAGCGCGAGTTTTCGCAATCGCAGACGTCGGGCGGAGGCGGTGGTGGTGGTGGCGGAGGAGGCGATCCATCTGCGGAAATTTCGCAGCGCGAAAAGGAGATCATCTCCCAGACCTTCAAACAGCAGGGCGATAAGAACGCTACGCAACAGCAGGCTGCCGACATCGCCAAGCTCCTCTCGCAATCCCAATCCACTTTGCACGATCAGGCCGTCACGCTTTCCGGCCGCCTGGAGGCCCGCGAGTTGACCGATGAAGTGAAGGCCATCGGCGATTTTGAGAAGGATATGCTGGCCGCGGCTCAGGCCATGGAGCCGGCGGCGCGGCTGTTGCAGCAGCAGAAGTGGAAGGACGCCGTTCCGAACGAACAGAAGGCGCTGCAATCGCTGCTGCGCGCCGAAGCCACGTTCCGGCAGATTCAGGTTGCGTTTGGAGCGCAGGGTGGTGGAGGCGGCGGGGGTGGCGCGGCGCGCGATCTGGCTCAGCTTTTCGAGCTGGAGCTGGATACGCAGAAGAATCAATACGAGACGCCGAAAAGCGCGGCGAGCAGCGCCGAACAAAAGGCGCGGGACATCGACGACGCGCTGAAGAAGCTGGATGAGCTGGCCAAGCGCGAGGAGGATCTCGCCAATCAGCAACGCAATGGCCAGCAGACCGCCGAGCAAAAGTGGCAACAGGAAATGTTGCAGCGCGAGGCGCAGCAGCTGCAGCAACAGATGGAGCAACAACTGGCACAAAATGGTCAGCAGGGCCAGAGCCAGCAGAGTCAGCCAGGGCAAAAGGGTCAACAGAGCGGGCAAGGAAGCCAGAGCGGCTCGGCTTCCGGGCAGTCCAATGATCAGGCCGCCGATAGCCGCCAACAGGCCGCCCAACAAGCGCTCGACCGGTTGCGCCAGGCTAACGAAGATATGAAGCGCGCCACTACCCAGAGCGCGAGCGCTGCCGCTTCCCGTCGCGCGGCCGATCGTTTACGCGAAGCCACCAGCTTGCTTGGGGGCCTGCAGCAGCAGGACGCCTCCGGCCGCCTCAACTCCATGGCCCAGACCGCCGAGCAATTAGCGGCCCGCCAAAAACAGCAAGCCGATCGCGTGCGCGAATTGATGGCCCAGCAAAACGCCACTCGCGCCGCCGGCCGCCCGCAAACCTACCCTTCCGCTCAGGAAGTGGACAAGATGGTCAACGATCGCCAACGCGTGAGTGACGACCTGGCGCGTCTCACCCAGCAACTGCGCGACGCGTCGCGCGAGCTGGCGCCCACGCAACCGGCTGCTTCCGGCAAATTGCGGAGCGCGCTGGACGGCATTGACGAAAACGATCTCAACACGCGCATGCAACGCAGCTCGGATGGATTGCGTAGCGGCACCTTCAACGACCCGGCTGAAACCGCGCTCACCAGCGACCTGCAAAAGCTGGGCCAGCAGGTGGGCGATGCCGCGCGCGCCTTGGGCGGCGCTCAGCAGACTTCCGAAGACGCTGCCATCAATCGCGCCATGGACGATCTAACGCGTCTGCGCGAGCAACTCGGAGACGTAATGAACCGCGCGCGTCAGCAAGCGGGTTCTCAACAGAACCGGGCGAGTCAGCAAGCGGGTTCCGGCGCGCCCGGCCAATCGCTCCAGCCTGGCCAACTGACCCGCGACGGGCAACCTGGTCAGTCTGGTCAATCCGGCCAATCCAGTCAATCCGGTCAGCAGGGTCAAAACGGCCAAGGCGGACAGCAGGCAGGACAACAAGCCGGGCAAGTTGGCGCACGCCAGGGCGGGCCGGTCGGCAATCGCCTCGCCGGTCCAGTTGGCAATCCGGCCAGCGGCGCCAACGGCGGGCGCAACGCGAATGGCGGTTACGACATGGGCAACACGCGCATCGCCGGTCAGGCGGTCGCGCCGCAACAAGGTTCGAACCCCGGCGATACGCAGCGCCAGATCGATCAGGGATTGAACCTGCTCAACCAGGTTCGTGCCGTGGTGCAGGATAGTCCCGAGGCGCGTAGCGAGTTGCAGGCGCTCATCGATCAGATGCGCAATCTGGATCCCAGCCGTTTCCCCGGCAATCCCGGGTTGGTTGAGCAGATGCACCAGCAACTGGTGAGCGGCGTAGACGCGCTGGAGCTCCAACTGCGCCACCAGCTGGATGAAAAACACGGCGGCACCATCCGAAATACCGATCCAACCAAGATTCCCGCCGGTTATCAGGACTCCGTCGCCGAGTATTACCGCAAACTTTCCGGAAGCGCGCGTTAGCTGCAGCCGGCGTAAAGTGCGGTCACCGAGCGCGGTCCCGCGCGATAAGAAGGAGCGCTGACAGGCGGCGCGTTTTGCCACTCAACAATATCGTCGCCCGATTCGAGGCTGGTATCGATCCATCGCCTCCAGGGGTTTTCTTTAGTGGCCGGCGGGAGCTCGAAATTCAGCGGCTCCCAATAAGCGTTCAGAATTAGGTACAGAACCAGATTGTGACTCCGGGCCTCCGCCTGCAAGGCCAGGGTGTGCGAACTGAACCCCCAGTCGGGTTGTCCGAGCTTCACACCATGCCATGTCCTCTCCGCCATGGCCAGAACCTGGCTCAGATTCGCGTAACGCTGCTCCGCGTCCGTGTTCAGTTGCAAGCGCTGCGAACAAAGCAGTCTCACGAAGCGCAATACGTCGGCGTGCTTGGCAAGGAGCGTCCAGTCGAACCAACTGGTCTCGTTGTCCTGGCAGTACGCATTGTTGTTGCCCTGCTGGGTGCGGCGCACTTCGTCGCCCATCAAGATCATCGGCAAGCCGAGCGAGAGCATCGTCACCGTCAGAAAATTCTTCACCTGTCGATTTCGCAGTTTCTCGATCTCCGGGTCCTCGCTCGGACCCTCGACGCCCCAATTCCAGCTCCGGTTGTCGTTCGCGCCGTCGCGGTTATCTTCGCCATTCGCCTCGTTGTGCTTCTGGTTGTAGGAGACCAGATCGTTGAGCGTGAAGCCGTCGTGACACGTCACGAAATTCACGCTCTCCTCGGCTTCGCGCTGCTTGTGACCGTAAATCTGAGGGCTGCCGAGCAGCCGGTCGGCCAGCGACGGCACCGACCCTTCGTCACCGCGGAAAAAGCTGCGAACATCGTCGCGAAAGCGGTCCATTCCATTCCCGCCAACTGTCGCCGATGAAGCTGCCCACCTGGTATAAACCGGCGGCGTCCCAGGCTTCGGCGATCAGCTTGGTGCCCGCCAGCACCGGGTCCGAATCGATATCCCACAGCACCGGCGGATTCGGCATCAGATTGCCCGGATTCGTCGCGATCCAGGATCGATGCCAGATCGAATCGAAAGCCATCCACGTGCATCTCTTCCACCCAATAGCGGAGACTGTCGAGAATCATCCGGCGGACGATGGGATGATTGCCATTGAGCGTGTTTCCGGTGCCGCTGTAATTGGCGTAGCGCGAGCGGTCCGGCTCGAGAATGTAGTAGACGGTGTTCTCCAGGCCGCGAAAACTCAGCGTTGGCCCGTTCTGGTTTCCTTCGGCGGTGTGATTGAAGACGACGTCGAGAATCACCTCGATGCCCGCCCGGTGCAGCGCCTTCACCATGTCGCGAAATTCGTTCACCGGGCCGAGCGGATCCCGGCGCGAGCTGTATGGCCTGATGCGGCGCAAAGAAAGAGACCGGCGCATAACCCCAGTAATTGACCAGCCCGGCCGGAGCATCCTGCGGATCGAACTGGAACACCGGCAGCAGTTCGACGGCGGTGATGCCGAGTTGCTGAAGATACGGAATCTTCTCGATCAGGCCGGCGTAAGTGCCGCGCGTTTCTTCCGGAAGCCCGGAGCTGGGATGGCGGGTGAAGCCTCGCACGTGCATTTCATAAATGATGGTTCGAGAGGCCGGCCGATGCAGTGGCGTGTCGCCTTCCCAATCGTAGGCGTTGGGATCCACCACAACGCTCTTCATCGCGGTCGACGGCATTGTCGCCTTCAACGCGCGCGGCCTCGCGGCTGTAGTTCTTCGGAACAACCACGCCACGGCCGTACGGATCCAGCAGAACCTTGCCGGGATCAAATCGCATTCCGGCGCCAGGATCGAAAGGCCCCTGGACGCGATACCCGTAAAGCTGTCCGGGCTTCACGTCAGGCTCGAAGACATGCCAGTAGTGATCGGTCCGATTCTCCAGCGGGTCGAAGGGAATCACGCGCGATGGCCGGGCGTCATCTTCATGATCGAAGAAAACCAGCTCCACGCCGGAAGCGCTACGCGAATAAACGCTGAAATTTACGCCTGTCGGGAAAGACCGTCGCGCCGAGCGGATTGCTTCGTCCATGATCGACATTCTTCACGCCTGGGCCGCAGACGCCCGGTCCGCCAGCACCAGCGCCTGCTCGCGGCGGACACGCCCGGCCGGAATGGATTCGTCACCGTCCATCAAACGGCGGAGCATTTCCACCTTCTCGCCTCCGGTGACAACCCAAAGTACGCGGCGCGCGCGATTGATCGCCGGATATGTCAACGTCATGCGCCGGCGGCCCTGGTACACGCCGGTAACCCCTATGTCAGCATCCGTGATTTTGAGCACCGGGTCCTGCGGCACCAGCGAAGCCGTATGGCCGTCCGGACCAAGGCCGAGGTGGATCAGATCGAGCACCGGCGGCGTTCCGGCAATCTGCTGCAGAGCGGCGGCATACTGCGCGGATGCGGCTTGCAGATCGGAAGACTCCACCGGCATGGCGTGGACGTTCTCCGGAGGAATGCGGCGCATGTTGCAACAGGCTTTCGCGCAAATGCGTGAGATTTCGATCGGGATCTCCTGCGGGCGCGATGCGTTCGTCCACCTGATAAATGTGCACCGCTTGCCAAGGGACATCTTCGTTCGCCAGCGCGCGCAGCATGATCCACGGCGTTTTACCGCCGCTCACAGCCAGAGCATACCGGCCTCGATCGGCCACCGCGGCGCGAGCGTCGGCGGCAATGGTCTGCGCGGCCACTCGCGCGACGGAATCGGCATCGTCAACAACTTCGAGTTTCATGGTCCCTCAACCGGCTTTCTCAACGCGAAAATCTTCCTGGTCCTTACCGGTTGGATTCTGCCACCCTCCGGGAGGCGAAATCTGCCCGGCATCCTCACTCGGACCCCAGGTACCCTTTTCATATTCGTGAATCGGACTGGGCGCCTTCAGTATAGTGTCGACGATTCGCCAGGCCTCCTCGACGTAGTCCTCGCGTGCAAACAAAGTGGCGTCTCCCGCCATGGCGTCGCCGAGCACCCGCTCGTATGCCTCCATCTCTTCGGGACTCGGATGGCTGCTCGCAATGATTTCCACCCCTTCCGCGGCCAACCGCTCGCCGGGAGCCAATCACATTCGCACCCAGGGCGATGGTCATCTCGGGACTGATGCGGAAGCGCATGTAGTTGTGTGGAACAGTGTCGCCGACCACGGAAGGCGGCGTTCGAAATCGCGCCACAACTTCGGTGCAGGTTACCGGCAGGTTCTTGCCAGCGCGAATGTAGAACGGCACTCCCTTCCAACGCCAGGAATCCACCTCGAGTTGGAGAGTGGCAAAGGTCTCCGTCTTTGAATCCGGCGCGACGCCCTTTTCCTGCAGGTATCCGCGAAATTGCCCACGGAGCACATTTTTCGGCTCAACCGCAGGGATGGCCTTCAGCACCTTGACCTTCTCGTCGCGAAGACTTTCGCTGTCGGTGCGGACCGGAGGCTCCATGGCAAGATTGCACAAAATCTGGAAGAGATGATTTTGAATCACGTCGCGGATGGTGCCGGTTTGATCGTAAAAACCACCCCGACCTTCCACACCGAAGTTTTCCGCCATGGTGATCTGAACGCTCTCAATAAAGTTTCGATTCCAGAACGGCTCCATGAACGCATTCGCGAATCGAAACATCACCACATTATTCACGGGCCGCTTGCCCAGATAGTGGTCGATGCGAAAGATGGCGGATTCGGGGAACACCCGATGCAAGGTTCGGTTGAGCTCCTGGGCGGAGGCCAGATCATGCCCGAACGGCTTCTCCACAATGATGCGAGCAGCCTGGCCGAAACCGGCTTTGGCCAACTGTTCCACTACCGTTTCGAACAGAAGCGGCGGGATGGCCAGATAAAACGCCGGCCTTTGCGCGCCACCCAGTTCTTTGCGGAGCGCCTGAAACGTCGCAGGGTCGCTATAGTCGCCGTCCACATAGCGCAGCAGACCGCTCAGCTTTTCGAAAGCTCCGGGGTCGACGCCGCCATGTTCCATCAGGCTGTCGTGAGCCCGCGCCCGCAGCTTATCCACGTTCCAGCCATCCTTGGCCACGCCGATCACCGGCACGTTCAAATGGCCGCGCTTGACCATGGCTTCCAAGGCGGGAAAAACTTTCTTGTAGGCAAGATCGCCCGTCGCGCCAAAGAATACCAAGGCATCCGAAACTTCCATTATGCCGACGCCTTTCTGAGCTGCCGGTAGCGCTGGATCAAATTATTGGTCGAGCTGTCATGAGCGAGCGACGGCTCCGTCTTGCTCTCAATCTCCGGGATAATCCGCTGAGCCAGCGCCTTGCCAAGCTCCACGCCCCACTGATCGAAGGAATTGATGTCCCAGATGGCGCCCTGCGTGAAGACGCTGTGCTCGTAAAGCGCCACCAGCTTGCCGAGAGTCGCCGGCGTGAGCCGATCGGCCAGAATCGTGTTCGACGGACGGTTGCCTTCAAAGACGCGGTGCGGCACCAGCCAATCCGGCGTGCCCTCGGCTTTCACCTGCTCCGGCGTTTTTCCGAACGCCAGCGCCTCCGCCTGGGCGAAAACATTGGCCAGCAAAATGTCGTGATGGCGGCCGAGCGGGTTGAGCGGCTGCCCGAAGGCGATAAAGTCGCAAGGGATGAGGCGCGTTCCCTGATGGATCAACTGATAAAAGGAATGCTGGCCGTTGGTTCCCGGCTCGCCCCAGTAGATGGGTCCGGTGTCGTAATTCACCGCGGTCCCATCCAGCGTGACGTGCTTTCCGTTGCTCTCCATGGTCAACTGCTGCAGGTAAGCGGGGAAGCGCTTGAGATATTGCTCGTAGGGCAAAACGGCGACAGTCTGCGCGCCGAAAAAGTCGTTATACCAGATGGCCAGAAGGCCCATCAGCACGGGCAAATTGCGATCAAACGGAGCGGTGCGGAAATGTTCGTCCATCTGATGGAAGCCGTCCAGCATGGCCTGGAAATTATCCGGCCCGATGGCCAGCATGGTGGAAAGACCGATGGCCGAATCCATGGAATAACGTCCGCCCACCCAATCCCAGAAGCCGAACATGTTGGCGGTATCGATGCCGAACTTGGACACTTCGGCCGCGTTGGTGGATACCGCGACAAAGTGTTTCGCGATCGATTTTTCGTCGCCGCCCAGGCCGGCCAGCAACCAGGCGCGCGCCGAGTGAGCGTTCGTCATGGTCTCGAGCGTGGTGAAGGTTTTCGACGAAATGATGAAGAGCGTCTCGGCGGGATCGAGATCGACCACCGCTTCCGACGAAATCGGCGCCATCTACATTGGAGACGAATCGAAAGGTCTTGCCGCGATCGCTATAATGCTTCAGCGCTTCGTAAGCCATCACGGGTCCGAGGTCCGAGCCGCCGATACCGACGTTGATGACGTTGCGAATCGGTTTCCCGGTGAACCCTTTCCACTCGCCCCGGCGGACGCGATTGGAAAAATCGGCCATCTTATCCAGCACGGCATGCACTTCGGGAACCACGTTCTCGCCGTCCACGACGATAGACTCATCCTTGGGCGCGCGCAGGGCCACATGCAGCACCGCGCGCTTCTCGGTGACGTTGATCTTGTCGCCGCGAAACATGGCATCGATGCGCGAACGCAAGTCCGACTCTTCCGCCAGCTTGAGCAGAAGCTGGATGGTTTCATCGGTGACGCGGTTTTTCGAATAATCGAGAAAGATGCCTTCGGCCTCGGCCGTCAAGCGCTTTCCACGCTCCGCGTCGGAAGCGAACAATTGCCGCAGATGCACCTCGCGGATTTCTTCAGAATGACCTTTGAGACTCTTCCATGCCGGCCGCGCGGTGAGCGGGCGAGTTGCGCCTGTCTCGGCTACGGTTCCCATACTAGCTGCTCCTTTTCGTCCGGTTTTGTTTTTGAAGCGCGCCTTTGCTCGACTGGAAGGCCGGTACCCGCAGCACGCGTCCAAAGGCGAAATCCTCCGACAAATGCGTTGGCGTTGTCGCCCAGCGCGGCAGCCTGCCGGCAGCTTTTCAAGCAGTTTTAAGTTCCCACCACCCAGGACCACGTCGTCGGGTTCCAGCGCGGCCATCAAGCGCGCCACGACATCTTCGACATGCTTGCGCCATTTTTGTTTACCCCGGCGCTCCAGCCCGCGCTCGCCAACGTAATCCTCATAGGTGGACTTTTTGTAGGGCAAATGGCCCAACTCCAGCGGCTCGATAATGCCGTCCACGATCATCGTGGATCCCAAACCGGTTCCCAGGCCCAGGAAAAGCATTTTGCCGCCTTTGTAGCTTCCCAACGCTTGCATGGCCGCATCATTGACCAGCTTCACGCGATGTCCAAACGCTTTTTCAAAATCGAAGCCAACCCAACCGCTTCCCAGGTTGTGCGGCTCGGCCACCGGCCGATTGTGGAGCACGGGCCCGGGATAGCCGATCGATACGGCGTCGTAGCTCCAATCGGCGGTAATCTTCTTGACTCCTCGCACCATAGCTCGGGGAACGAGAGCCGGTCCGGAGTCAAACTTGCGCGACTCGCTTTGACCGGTAACCAGAACCTTGACGTGAGTGCCACCCACATCCACCACCAACACCTTCATAAGAGAGGCTCCGGGCGCCTAACTGGCCTTCTTGAGCGCGGCGCTCTTGGACGCGATCACATCCATCAGCTCATTCCAGGATTTGACGAACGACTTGGCGCCTTCTTCCTGAAGCTGAGCGGCGAGCGCATCGACGTCGACACCCGCGGCGGCGAACTGCGCCAGAACTACCTCGCAATCGCCACCGTCCGCCCCGAGAATGGCACTCGGTTTGGCCATGATCGGCGAGCGCTTTCAAGGTACCGTCCGGCATGGTGTTCACCGTCAGCGGCGCAGCCAGAGCCTTTACATACAGTGTGTCGGATGCTTTTGGATCCTTGGTTCCAGTGCTGGCCCACAGCAGCCGCTGCGGACGCGCGCCAAAGTTGAAAGCCCGCTGCCAGCGCGGCGAAGCGAGCAATCCGCAATACGCTTTGTACGCGCGCTTGGCGACGGCGATTCCGAGCTGCTCGCGCAGCGCCTCAGGCACCTTGTCCGCTACCGCAACATCCCACCGGCTGATGAATAGCGAAGCAACCGATCCCACTACTGGCCGGAAGCCCGCGCTCGATGCGCCGTTCCACGCCGCGCAGGTACGCCTCGGCCGCGGCCACATACTGCTCCCGTGAGAACAAGAGAGTGTAACGTTTACCGGAATGCCGGCGAAGATGGCTTCCTCGATCGCGGGCAGACCTTCCTTGGTGCCGGGAATTTTGATGAACAGATTCGGCTGCCCCGCGCGCGCGTGGAGACTCCTGGCCGCCGCCAGACTGCTGGCGGTATTGTAGGCCAGCAGCGGCGAAACTTCCAGCGAGACCCAGCCGTCCACGCCATCCGTCTGGTCGTGGATGGGACGAAACAGCGCGGCTGCGCGCGTGATGTCCTCCAGCGCCAGTTCGAAGAAAAGATCCTCGCCCGATTTGCCCTGGCTCAGCTTCTCGCGGATGGCGCCGTCATAAGCGGTGCTGTTCTTGATGGCATGATCGAAAATCGTGGGATTGGAGGTGAGCCCGGTCACCGACCACTCGTCGATATAGCGTTTGAGCGTCCCGCTATTCAGCAGATCGCGCGTAATGTTGTCGAGCCAGATGCTTTGGCCCAGATTGTGAAGCGCTTGCGTGGCTTTCATCGAGAAACCTCCAGAGCCTTCCCTCGGTTTGGAGTCTCGCCGAGACCCAAACGTTTCGAAGTTTTTGTTAAATTACGCATCCATTCAAAGGCCGGATCATTGAGCATTTCCTGGGTGCAACGCCAGCGCCAATTGCCATCGGTACGGCCGGGAACGTTCATGCGAGCTTCTTTCCCCAGGTTTAGCAGATCCTGGAGCGGAGCCATCGCAAGCGCAGCTCGCGAGGACCACGCCAGTTCCAACAACGCCGGCGCGGCATCCTCAATTTTACCAGCGGAGACGGTGCCGGCGGGCGGCTTCCGATAATTCCACAGATTCCGACGCTGATCGTCCGGAAGATCTTCATACCAGCCGCGGGTAGTGGGATTGTCATGGGTGCCGGTGTAGACGACGGTGTTGGGGACATAGTTCTGAGGCAGGTGCGGGTTGTCGGAGTGGCCGTCGAAAGCGAACTGCAGCACGCGCATCCCCGGCAAATGGAACTGGTCGCGAAGCGCGTATACGTCCGGCGTGATCATTCCCAAATCCTCGGCGATGAAGGGCAGCGATCCCAAATCGCGCTGGACGGCGTTGAAGAAATCGGCGCCGGGACCGGGCACCCAATTTCCCGTTTGTGCCGTTGGTGCTCCGGCGGGTACGTGCCAGGCAGCGCTGAAGGCGCGGAAATGATCCAGGCGAATGAGATCGACGTGAGCGAGCAGGGCGCGCAGACGGCCAATCCACCAGCGATAGCCACTCGCGCGAAGGGCTTCCCAGTTGTAAACCGGATTGCCCCAAAGCTGTCCGGTGGCGCTGAAATAATCGGGAGGCACTCCGGCGACGAAGCGCGGACGGCGCTGGGCGTCCAGGAGGAACAGCTCCGGATTGGCCCACACGTCGCTCGAATCGCCAGAGACGAAGAAGGGCAAGTCGCCGATCAACTTCACGCCCTTGCTGCGCGCGTACGCCTTCAGCCGGTCGGACTGGCGAAACACCAGGAATTGCACGAAACAGGCCAAGCCGACGTGATCGGCGAGCTCGCGCCGGGCCGCGTCCAGCGCAGCGGGCTGCCGATCAACCAATTCTTTCGGCCATTCCAGGTAATACGCGCCGTCGAACTTGGCCTTGAGCGCCCGGAAGAGAGCATAATCCTTCAGCCAGTGCTCCTGTTCGGTTGAGAACTGCTCATAGGCAGCGCGCAAATCGGCGCCCGCGCCCGCCTGGAAGTTAGCCCACGCCTTCTCGAGGAGCTGGTGCTTGAACGGAATGACGGCGGTGTAATCGACTTCGGAGTCCGGGAAGGAACGGGTTTCGATATCGCCGGGGCGCAGGAGGCCATCCTCGATCAGCCAATCGGGACTGGCGAGGAGTTCGTTGCCAGCGAGCGAAGACAGGGGCTGATACGGTGAATTTCCGTAACCAGTGGGGCCGAGCGGCAGCGATTGCCACCAGCTTTGGCCAGAGGCAGACAGGCGGTCAAGCCAGGCGAGCGCTGGAGGACCGACATCTCCAATGCCATAGCGCGAGGGTAACGAAGTGACATGCAGCAGCAAGCCGGATCCCCGATAATCCGGTGAAAACGCACTGGGCATAACGTGACTTTGATTATCCAGCATAGCCGGCACGATCTTGGGATCGCGATCAAAAATCCAATCTGCCAACCAACTGCAGGAATCGGGACTGATTGGCGGCTGTAATTAGCCCGTAGTTTGGCGAGTTCCAGACCGGCTGGCCCGCCGAATTGGTGGTTAATGTGAGGCTGGAAGCAGGCGCCTCGAAATTGGTGTGGTTGAGTGCGTTATAAGCTTCCATTCGAATCCTGAGCTGGAGCCGTTCCCGTAGAGTAAATGCGCGGCCGACCGAGAGATTGAGATCCAACTGACTCGGAGCGCGAACCACGTCTCTGCCCAGGCTTCCGATACCGACCGGTAACACTTGGGTGCGTGACGCGCCCGATCCGACGAACAAAGGCCCGGCGGGCTGCAGGGGGAAATTGGCCGCGCTGGCCGGCAATAAATATTGGACGCCGGTTCCGTTTGGAAGTTGCGCGGTGTAAAGACTGACGCTGGGGTCCACATCGTAGGGGCGCTGCTGATTGGTTCCGCTTTGAGCGGCGTTTTCGTTGCTTTGCCCGATGTAGAGCGGCAGACCGCTGTGCGCGATGAACATCGGATAGATTTCGAAATTGCGCACCCAGCGATTGCCCCTGCTTCTATAGAGCACCGCGGCGGTGAAATCGTTGGGCCGGTCGAATTCGCTGAGACCTTTGTTCAAACCGAGAAACTGCTGCGGGAACTGGCCGATGTTGAGGCCGGAGGGTTGCGAGAAGTTATAAATGCCGCTGGCATCGTCAATCGATTTGGATCGCACATAGTTGGCGACAAATGTCAGGTCGGAGCCGTATTGGCGTCGGAAGCTGGCCTGGAGCGCCTGATAGCTGGAGGTGCCTTCCATGTTGATGGAGTTGAAGCTGCCGATGGAGGGATACGGACGCGCTTGCTGGGCCGAGAGCGTGGTGTTGGCAAGAGCGACCGCGGCATCGATGGCCGGGTTGTAGGGCACGGTGTTGGCCGGCTGCTCGACGGGCAGGTGTACGCCGTGGGTTCCGACGTAGTTCACCTCCGCAATGGCGCCTTTCGCGACTTCGCGCTGGATGCCGAAGTTCCATTGCTCCACATAGGGAAGCGGGCTGGCTTGCGTGAACCCGTTGTAATCGGTGAGAGTGAGGGGATTGGCCGCGGAGGCGAACTGAGCGATGTTGGCCTGCGGGTTCTGCACGTTGTTGGTGGCAACCGGGGGCAAACCCTGCGATAGCTTGAACGGCTGCGCAATGCCGGTGCCCAGATTGTTAAATGCCTGCTCGACGGTGTAGCCGGGGAAAAGAACCTGGCCGCCAAGGTCGGAAAAAATTCCCGCATAGAAGATCCCGAATCCGGAGCGAATCACCGTTTTGGGTGTCAGGCTGTAGGCGAAGCCGGCGCGCGGAGCGAAATTGAGCTTGGACGATTTCAGGTTTAACGTGTTGGATGCGTTTATGCCCGCAAAAAGCACTGCGCCGGTGGTGGGGTCCACACGCGAATAGTCGTTGTTGGCGGTAGTCAGCGGCGACTCATATTCCCAGCGCAGCCCAAGATTCAGCGTCAGCTTGGGAGTGATTTTCCAGGCGTCCTGGAGATACAAGCCGATATTGTAATTGCGCCTTCCGATCAACGGCTGCGGCAAAGAATACGAGCCGGTTTTGATGTCGCCCAGAAGAAAATCGGCCAGCGCGTTGATGGAGTCGCCGGAGCTGTTCTTAGCGTTGGTGATGGAGCCATCGAAGGTATAACTGCCGTTCACGTCGGCGGTGGGGTTGAGGTCGTCAAACTGATCCTTGCGGAGTTGAAAACCGAACTGGAAAAGATGATTCCCGAGCGTCTTGCTGTTGTTGATATCGGTTTGGTAATTGTTGTCGATTTGGGTTCGCTGCGTATTGCTGTTGGAGCCCAGTTGCGAGAATCCGCTGATGTTGATCTCCGGAGTAGCCTCGCCGTAAGAGGTCCCGATCCCGAGCGCGCTTTGGACATTGATGCCGGCGCTGGGCGGAACAATCTCGGCGTTGTTGCGGAAGAAACCGAAGCGGATTTCGGTAATGAAGGAGGGGCTCCAGGTCTTAGTGAGACCGGCCGTGGATTCGTAGCCGGTGGTTGCGGTGTTTCCAACCGAATTCTCGAGAGGACTTCCCGGATAAATGGGTTGAATCGGCGAGTAATTGTTGTAATGCAAAAACGTGCCGAACAGGCGAAGGCTGTTGGTGACGGTCTCATCCAGCCGCGCCATGCCGGTGTTGGTGGTTGGATGGCTGGAGCCGATGGATACAAAATTGTTGGTCGCGATCTGGTCCGTCTTGTTCAGCGTGCCGGGGGAATTGGGCGCGGGAACCAGCCCGAGAACTTTCACCGCCGCCGGATCTATCAGACCGGGTGGAATCTGGTTGCCGGGAAACGGGGCTTTCGTCGAGGGATTGTAGACCTTCGTTGGAGACGCCGAGAAGTTGCCCGTCGCATAGGCGCCGTAGGGAACGGTAGAGGTGAGGTTATAGGGCGACGCCTGGATCAGACCTTCGTAGTTCACGAAGAAGAAGGTTTTATTTTTGCCGTCGTAAGCCTTCGGGATCCACAGGGGACCGCCGAGTTTTCCGCCGAACAGATTGTAGCGATCTTCCGAACGCGGCTTTCCGAGCAGGTTGTTGAAATAGTTGTTGGCGTCCAAATCCTCGTTGCGGAAGTAGCCGTAGGCCGCGCCGTGCAGGAGGTTGGTGCCCGAGTTGGTGATCAGCGTGACCATGGCCCCGGCGGTGCGCCCGTACTCGGCCGAATAGGAAGCGGCCAGCACATTGAATTCCCGGATGGAATCGGCCGGGGGCAAAGTTTGCGGTGCTCCGGTGGAACCGGTAACGACGGAAACGCCGTCGATCAAAAACTCGCTGTTCAGCGTGCGGCTGCCGTCGATGGAAAGTTGCGAAGTACTCAGGCCGCTCTGGCTGGTAACGTCTCCGCCGGAGGAAACGCCCGGCGTCAGAGCCAGAAGGTTCAGAACATTGCGGCTGGGCAGAGGCAAGTTCTGTAACTGAGAGGGCGTGATGGTGTTGCCGATGGAGGAACTGTCGGACGCCAACTGGCCCTGGGTTCTTCCTTCCACCGTTACGGTGTCGGCCGGTTCGCCCACTTGCATCACGATGGGGATGTCCGCGCGCGGGTCCACCGACAGTTCTACGCCGGAGACCTGCTGGTGCTTGAATCCATCCACCGTGACGGCGACGTTGTAGCGTCCGGACGGCAGATCGGGAGCGCGATAGACGCCGTCCACATTGGTTTTACCGGTCCAGGTGGAGACGCCCGTATCGGCATTCGTGATGGTGACGATGGCGCCCCCGATGGCGCCCTGCGGATTGGTGACGATGCCGGAAATCACGCCGGTGACGCCCTGGCTCCAGGCGAGAGAAGCGATGCCGGAGAGGACTACCCATAATAAAAGGCCGTTGATGACACGCAGATTCGAAGAGAACGACTCAACGGTGTTCATCGCGGTTCGTCGGCGGTGGCCTGCGAGGTAGTAATTATTATAAACGGGGAGGAGCGGACGATTATCGAACCTGAGGACGGGAATGCGGGCTTGATCCTTCCGGTTCCGGTTCCGTCATCGCGGAGGATTGCTCAGCGGCCGCGTTGTGCCGGCCACGCTTGCGGAACCATCCAAACCCGCCTTCCGGTTGATCCTGGAAAGCAATGCGGCCGGGAACGCATAGTTCAACCTCCGTGCCCGCCGAAGCGCTGCTGAACAGTTGGAGCCGGGCGCCGATGCGATCGGCCCGCTCCCGCATTCCAGAGAGCCCCCAGTGCCCTTCCCGCCCCGATCGCAAAATGTTCGGGTCAATCCCACAACCGTCGTCGCGCACCCACAGGCGAAGATGATTCGAGGCGTAGCGCAACGTCACTTCGATCTGAGTGGCTCGAGCGTGGCGGAACGCGTTGATCAGCGCCTCCCGGCCGATGCGGTACACTTCGTCGCGCAGCAGCGGGTGGAGGGGGCGCTGCTCACCTTCCGTGATGACGCGGAAATCGACGTCGGTTCCGTTGGAAGCCGGGTCCAACTCCTGCTGAATTCTCGCGAAGGACTGCTCCAGGTCCAGGGAGACGCTCTGGGAAGAACGTAAACCGCGAACCGTGTTGCGGCCCTCTTCGATCACCTGGCCCATGAGTTCCAGCGCGCGGGTCAAGATGGGCTTGACTTTGGAATCGGCGGGCAAGATGTCCTTGGCGATATGCACCTGCATGGAAGCGCTGAGGAAGCCCTGCAGAAGAGTATCGTGCAGCTCCTGAGCGATGCGGGTGCGTTCGGCCAGACGCTCGTCGAAACGGGCGTTGATGCCGGCCGCCACCTGCCGTACCCGAAGCCGGTAAAATGCCGTCACCAGGAAGATCGCCAGGGCGACGCCGAGCAGACGGAACCAGGTGGTCTGGAACCAGGCGGGCGCGACGTTGAGATCCAGAATGGCTCCTGCATCGTTCCAAACGCCGTCGTTATTGCAGGCGATTACGCGGAACCGGTACGGTCCCGGGCGAAGCTTGGTGTAGTACGCCTGGCGGCGCGTGCCCACGTTCTGCCATTCGTTATCGACGCCTTCCAGCTTGTAGCGAAAGAAGACGCGCTCGGGCATGGCGAGGCTCAGGGCGGTATAGTCGATCTCCAGATTCTCGGTGCGCGCGGGAAGCGTGAGGGCGCCCGAACCCGAGTAGGTCTTTCCGTTTGAGATGACCGCGGAGATTGCTACGGGCGGCGGCAAGAGATTCGGCTTTCGTTCCAGCGCCGCTGGATCCAGCCAGGCGATGCCCTTGGTTGTGGCAAACCACAATCGACCGTCGGCGGCTTCCACTACGGAGGGCTCGGGATGCACTTCTCCAGAGAGCCCGGGAAGACCATCCAGTTCATCGAAGTGCTTGGCGGAGACCGCGGAACTCGGATCGCGGAGCCACTTCTTCAAGTCGCCGGCGGATACATGGCTGATGCCCGAGAATCCATTTACCCAAAGGTCGCCGGTTTCAGTCTCCACAATGCCGGACACGCGGCCCGGCAGGCCCGGATCGCGCCAGCGCATCAGATAAAAATTTCCGTGCAGGAACAGTTGGACGCCGCCCGCTCCCGCCAGCCAGACATGCTCGCCCCGCACCGACATGGTATTCTCCGAGACCCCTCGCTTGCCGTCGGGGAAGGCGAATCGATGATAACTGGATCCGTCCCATTCCACCACCTTGTTGGAAAAGCCGAACCAGATGTTTCCCGCCTGGTCGTCCACCATGGCCCCAACGACGCCGGGCTTTTTTGCCGAGGATCCCGGTCTGGTCGCTCCACACTCCGTTGGTGAGGCGATAAGCCCGGCCGCTTATGGTGGTGATCCATGGATCGTTATTACGGTCTTCGGCGACGAACTCCACGAAGTCCAGCTCTTCGTCCGGGTAACGCAGGGGCGTGAAGCCGTCGCCGGAGGAGCGCCACAGATGGAAGTCACCAGCGCCGGCCGACCAGATGGTTCCGTTATGATCCCGTCGAAGAACGGTAGTCTGGCGGGTGCGGGGGAAGGTTGTGATGGCGCCGTCGGCGGCCACATGGGTGAGCGGCATGCTGCTATTGCCAGTCCAGACGGAACCCCGGTCTCCGGCCGCGACGCCGTACTCATGCTCCTGCGCATGCGGAAGCCCAACGGTGGTAAGCGCGGCGCGCCGCAGCCGGTCGAGACCGGAATTGGTGGCCACCCACACGATGCCCTCGCGATCGATCAGCACCTTCCAGGCGGCGTCGGAACTGAGCCCCTGCTCAGGCGTGAAGCTTTCGGATGGAGCCGTTTCCAGCGCTAGCGGCACGGGCCATCGCTCCACATGCTCGAACCGCCGCACGCCCTGGCTGGTTACGGCCCACAGGGAGCCATCCGGGGTGAAGGTGAAGTCGCCGAATTGAGCATTCCTCTTGTCCCCTTTTCCAGGCGGCGAGGGAGCGGAGGCGCTTAGCTTGTCGGCTACCCGGCGCAGCCCCTGATCGTCGGAAAGCCAGATTGTGCCATCCGGGGCCTGATGGAGAAAAGCATAGCTGGTGGACAATCCTTCCCCGTATTTGCCGATCTGGAACCTGGATTGGCCGCGCGGCCGGAACAAAAGAGGACCGGTCTGGCTCTTCACCCAAAGGGTTCCGTCGCTGTCGATCAGGATGCCTGCTGGGAAACCGCCGGGGTAGCCTTGTTCCACTCCTACCTGCTCGCACACGGACCCGCGCAGATGGAAAAGGCCAGCTTTCGCCTGCACCCATAGCGAACCATCGCGGTCCTCCACCAGCTGCCCCTGCTTGCGCGTGGGAGTGCAGCGCCGGTCGGGAAACGTGGCCAGCCGTCCGTCCTTCCAGAGAAGCAGTCCGGCGCCCTCCGTAGTGAGCCACAGGCCACCGGAGGACGTGAGGAAGACGGAATCGATCTCGCTATCGCGAGCGGCTCCCCGGGTTACTTCCTCCACGGACTGGAAGCGAACTCCATCGAAGCGGAGGACGCCTTTGGATGTGGTGAGCCAAAGAAATCCCTCGGGGGATTGTTTGATATCGAAGACCGCGCCCAGGCCGTTCCACTCGGTGTGATGGAAGTCCGTTACTCCGTGGACCGCGGGCCTGGCATCCGCTCCACGAACCTGTGAAACCAGCCCCCAAACCAGTGGAATGCCACCCAGCCATCCGAACTTGCGAGAGAGCGTCCACATGGATGCGGCTTTGGCGCCTTTACGCTGTGGACCCAAAACGGCTGCGCGCGTGTTCACCAAACAATTGATTGTTCGACACTTCCAGACCTAAATGGTATGTTAGCCCAGTTCGCTGGGAGATGAATCCCCACGCTGGGGAATTCTTAAATACTTCTTTTGTGGGATTAGATT
Source organism: Bryobacterales bacterium (assembly GCA_963784025.1). Classification (GTDB taxonomy): domain Bacteria; phylum Acidobacteriota; class Terriglobia; order Bryobacterales; family Bryobacteraceae; genus Palsa-89. Next base: position 695,675 of record CAWAPW010000022.1, on the reverse strand, counting down.
TTATGACTTATTGAGCAGGGACCTGCTCTGTGCGGTGCGCCTTGCCGGCATCGATGGCGACCTTGGTTTGGTGCAGGGATGTGGCCAGCGAATCCCTGGATACGCGGCGGACGATGGGCGTCGCGATCAGGCGAAACGCAGCGGGAATATCCCGGCTTAACGCCAGCGCTTCCAACTCCGCATAGACGCCTCCGTCGCGCTCCTCAAGGCGCGTGATGCTGGATAAGCGCCAAATCAAGCCGGTACCTGTATCCTCCGGCAAGGTTCGCTGCTCCGGGGTGCCAAACTTATCGACTTCCAGGATGTGGGTGGTATTGGAAATACTGTACCAATGCTGGTCGTCCACGCGAAAATAGGAAACTGCGCAGTCGGTATCGAGAGCGGTCTTCGCTACCACGGATCTGTTCACCAGACGCATGGAGAAGAGGTCTTTCGTTCCGTCAGTGCCGTGAGACATGGAGCCGATCACGCCCGGGCGGTAGACGTCCTTGTAATGATCGTAATCCCGCACCACCTGCAAGATATCTTCGATCTTCGCGTTGGGGACAAAACCCACACCCAGCCAATCGTGAATCAGCCCGTGCGGAACCTTCCTCGGTATGTCGCGGCTCATCGGCTCAATGTAAGGCCCACGGGTGCGAATGTGCTCCGCCCGCTCCGGTTCATCGTCCAGCCAAAGAAAATGCGCGCCTGGCTGGAGGCGGGCCTGCATGGCCGCGAATGCCGCCTGAAGATACTCGTCCCAGGCTGCTTTGGTCTCCGGCTTCAGGGTTGCCGCACTCATGGAAGGATGAAATGGAAGCAGGATTAAAATGGCGGCTATTCGATTTTTTTTAATCGTCATCGTTATCTCCGGCGATGCAGCGATCAGACCACCTCCGCCTTCCACGCGTGGCGCTGGGGCGAAAGCATTTGAATTGTGATTACAGCCGCGGGAGCCAGATAAACAAACGTAACCCAAACCCACATCAGCGCGCCCGCGAACTCCTGGTCCGCGAGAGGCGAGATATCGAAGCGATGCGCGGACAGATAATGCGGGTAGACCACGCGGTCACAAAACGTAAGAAATGCCGAGAGCGCGTCGCACGGCAATGTCGCCAGGAACAAATATACCGGGATGTCCCAGCGCGGATTTCTCGCGAGGGTCCGCCAGGGCTCGAGCACGGGCCACCAGAACAAAAGTCCCGCAATGAAAAAAGATGCATGCTCGAACACGTGCCCCCGCGCAGACCGCATGCCCAATTCGAACAGCGCGGGAACGTGCCAGGCGATTACGGTTGCGGTCCCGGCGAACCAACAAATTACCGGGTGAATGATTCGGCGCGGCCACGCGATGGCGGGCGCTCCCAGCAGGATCAACGGCGCCGCGACGGTCATCAGGAGAAGATGCTGCGCCATGTGGGCGGTGAGGAGTTGATGGTCCATCGCGGCGAGTGGCGATCCAACTGCCGCCCACAATGCCAGCACTCCGCCGATGAACGCCGCAAGCCGCCCCATGCGTGCCTATGGGCGCGCTCCCGATTCGTCGCTCCGGGAAGCATCCCGCGCCGGCGCCAGTGCGGACGGGTGCAGCGTGTCGAGGAACGCAACCAGCGCGGTGGTTTCGGCGGGAGTCAGATTGTTTCCGTAGGCCGGCATGTTACCGCCGCCTTGGATCACCTGGCGGATCAACTGATCCTGCGTAAGCTGGACAGCCACTCGATCCAACGCCGGCCCGCGCTCTCCTCCCACGCCGCCCAGCGCGTGGCAATTGTGGCATTGCTTCAGTTGAAAAACCAAGGCGCCTTGCCGCTCCAGGGCGGTACGGGCGGTCAGATATTGCGGTGGAATCGGTTCGCCGCTCCACGCATCCATCACCGGACTCCAGGGCGCATTGCCGGCCAGATGCGTGAAGGTGCCAAGCCCCACCGCGACCAGCAGGATGGTAAGAACCGCAATGGGGCGGCGCTTCCAGCTCTTCTCGCCTTCCCCCGCGAAAAACGGGAGCGTCAGAAGCACGCCCAGCGCGATCACGGGACCGATCAGCAACGCCGGAGTTTCCATCGACGGCGGCAGCAAGGACAGCACAGCGTAAAGCCACAGGAAAAAGTAATCCGGCCTGGGCACGGTTTGGATAATGGTGGGATCGGGCTGCCCGCTGGGTCCGAACGGGCCGAAATACAGGGCGCACACGGCGACCGCCAGAAGCACGAAGCCGGAGAAGAACATGTCCTTCGCGATGGCGCCAGGCACGAACGGAACGCCATCCTTGTGCGTCAGCTCGTGATACTCCTTCAGGTACGTGGCGCGGCGAACGATACGTCCCGGCATCGGCCATTCGTTGATTCCGAGCTTCAGTACCAGCAGCAGATGCACACCGACAAATGCGATGAGCAATCCGGGGATCACAAATACGTGCAGCGCGAAGAATCGCGAAAGCGTCGCGCCCGCGATGATGGGCCCTCCCAACAACAGGTTCACAATCCACGGCCCCAGAACGGGGATGCGGCTGGAAATGGACGCCCCGATGCCTAATCCCCAATAGGCGTCCTGATCGAACCGGAGCACTTGCCCGGTGAAGGCCATTCCGAGCGTCAGCAGAAGCAGAAGAACACCGACTATCCAGGTCAGCTCTCTGGGGAATTTGTAAGCGCCGAAAAGGAAGACCTGCACCATGTGGATGAGCACGATGGCAAGCATGAAATTCGATCCCCAACCATGCAGGGCGCGGATAAACCAGCCGAGCGCGACCTGGTGATTAAGAATCTGCAGGCTGTTCCACGCTTCCGCGGCCGACGGCACATACAGAAGAGCGAGAAGAATGCCGGTGACAACCTGGAGCATGAAAACCATGAGTGCGGCGCTGCCAAAAACATAAGCCCAGCTTGCCGATTCGCGCGGCACCGGGTGCTGCATGACCTCGCGGATCGGCTTGGCCAGTTGCAGGCGCGCGTCGAACCAGTCACCGATTTGTTTGATCAGGCGCATGGTGATTTTCCGCCGGAGATGTTGATCAGACGCGCGGTGGGCGCGCCGGTGGTGGGCATCTCGCCTGCCTGAATCATCAGACTGCCCTGCTCCACCTTGTAGCGATATTCGAACAGGCCGCGCTCGGGGGGTCCGGAAGCGCGCGAACCGTCCGAATAATAAACGCCGCCGTGGCACGGACACATGAATAGGCCGGACTGCGGGAACCAACGGACCGGGCACCCGAGATGCGCGCAATTGATGGCGAAAACCTGGAATTTCTCGCCACCCACGCTACGCACCCAACAAGGAACCTTCGCGGTTTCCCCGTCCGCCGGGTCTGCATCGGGATGTCGATAAGTGGCCAGGCGCGTCTGCCCTTCGGGAAATTCGGCTAGCGGACCCAGCGAGAGCCAGGATCCCTTACCCGAGCTGCGTTCGCGAATCACGGGAGAAAGCAGGTAGCGCACGATGGGTACGGCGAGGATCACGCCGATGACGCCGTTGAAGAGGAGCCCGATCTTCACCAGCACGCTGCGTCTGGAGAGTCCATCGGAAGGGGTCATCGAATTCCTCCTACCACCTGGGCTGAGATTTGCGGACGCTGCGCCGCTAGCCAAGCCACGACATCTGAAATCTCGTCGGACGACATCGGCTTGCCGGGTACGTCGCCGCGCCAATCGGGAGCGCCCAAGTCGGGACGCCCGACAATTACCGTGGTGCGAAGGTTCTGGTCGCTCACCAGCGCGAGATAGGCGCTATCGACGATGGAGCTGGCCCGCTTGCCTCCATGGCCGTCGGCGCCGTGACACGACGAGCAGTAAGTGACATACGCCATTGCTCCACGCTTCGGATCGCCGGGGCTTTGGGCCGCATAGGGCGGAACCGTGGCGTTTCCTAACGTGCCGGGCTTGGCCCAGGTTCGAATTCCGCGCACGATAACGTTGACTTGGTCGTCCGTCAGCATTCCACCGGAATGTTGCGCGAACGCGGGCATGGAGGTTCCCGCCACTCCGTCGGCAGTTACGCGGCCAATGACGGCATCGTCGGCGATGGCGAGATAAACGGGATCGCTCAGTCCGATTGCGGCGCCGCCCTTTCCATCCGGACCATGGCATCCGGAACAGTTCCTTGCATAGAGAAAATTGAAGTCCATAATCTTGTTGGGCGGAACGACTGCCGAATCGGCTGGCGGACGCCCGGGCGCGGTGCCGCGAACCCCGCAGGCTGTGATGCCCAGAAGCGAGATCGCAAGCAGAATGGCCCGACGATTCATCGGTGTTCACCACCTCGGTTTTCGTCCTCCATTCCAGACTCTTCCACACCCGCGCGGAAGGCCAGCGGCAAACGCTGCCACGTTCGGATCTTTTCCTGCCGCGAGACCACGATGCCCGCGACAATTCCAAACGCTACTTGCGACGCGACGAACCACGTCCAGTCGATGCGCTGGTTGAGCACCGGATTCACGATGCCGAGGATGCTGTGAATCAACCCGGTCCACAGCAGCGGCGCGATGAAGCCTCCCAGTAGAATGGGGCGTTGCGGCAGCATCGGCAGCATGGCGCCGTACAGCAACCCCACCAGCAGCGATGTGATCAGGTGAATCACTACGGCGATCAGAAGCACGCTCAGATTGAACGTTGCCATGATTTCCGTGCTCTTGGTCATCGGGGCCGGCATAAAACCGGCTGCCAACAGATTGATCGGATACCAGATGCCGTGCCGGCTGATCAGACCGTAAAGCATCGCGACAATCGCCATCGCCACGCTTCCGGCCAAGCCGCCCTTCACTCCCGCCGATATCGGATAGATCTCCAGCGGCAGAAACGCGCGTTGCAATTCGGGGGCAGCGGGTATCCGGATCACGGCGCTGCGCGTCGTGGTGACGGTAAGCACTTCGTGCACCACCGGCACCTTTTCGTGGGCCTCATGGGGCAGAACATCGCGGAACCAGCCAACGGCGCCCGCGAGAGCGAGAACGGCTCCGAGTACGCTGACGGCCTCGCTTGTGACCAGGCCCGCGAACAGCAGCGCGAGCCCGAACGCGAGCGCAATCGGCCAGGCCGTTGGCGCAGGCATGTCTACTGTGTCCTTTTCGGCTTCGCCAGTGTGATTCTCTAATTCGACAGCCATTCGCGCCCCTCCTCACCGCAGCCGAAACAAAGACCGCGTTCACACGAGTGTGAACGCTGCACGCGTGGAGGCGTGCGCCACGTCAAACCGGACATGCTATTTCTTGGCACGTTCTTATCGCCCCACGATGTACACGACGGTGAAGACCACCACCCACACCACGTCCACGAAGTGCCAATACATGGACAAAACCTCGGCGCGCTCGGCGTGCTGCGCTTTCACATCCCCACGGAACGTCAAGATCGACACGATCGCAAGAGCGAGAAGTCCCACCGTGACGTGAAACGCGTGCAGGCCGACCAGCGAATAATAAGTTGTCCCAAATAAATTGGTCTGAATGGTCAGACCTTCGTCATTGATCAGATGGAGCCACTCGCGAATGGTGCCGGCCAGGAAGACCGCTCCCAGCACGAATGTCAGAAGCCACCATAGCGCGAAGGAAACTATTCTCCCGGCTCTGAGCAACCTCACGGCAAAGTGAATGGTCAGGCTGCTGGAAAGCAGGCAAATCGTCAAGAAAATCGGCACGTGGAGCACATCGCGCGGCTGAGGCCCGGTGAGGCTCTTGCCGATATAGAAAATGTACGCGATAACAAAGATGGTGAAAATCGCGGCCTCGGCGGCGATCAGGCAGTACATTCCCACGACGCCGCGCGAGGGAAGGTTCCATCGGAGATCGCTTTCGGGGATAGCTACGGACGGTGCGCTCATCAGGGACCTCCTTACTCGTACTGCCAGTCGGGATCTTCCGGATGCTTCAAATCCCAGAGCGGACGGCGGCTCTTGACCTCGGGAATGGTTGCGAAGTTGTAAACGGGCGGCGGCGAAGCGGTAGACCATTCCAGAGTCCATGCATCCCAGGGATCCCTTCCCGCGACCTTACCTCGAAAATACGACCAAAGCAGGTTGGCAACGAACACCAGCACGCCGGCCGCTTGAAAGAACACGCCGATGGTCACGATAAGATTCAAGGTCTCCCAGCCGCGCCCCGGCTCATAGGTATAAACCCGACGAGGCATCCCGAGTAGCCCGGGAATGTGCATGAAGTCGAACGTCAGATGGAATCCGATGAGGAACAGCCAGAAGTGCAGCCGGCCGAACTTTTCGCTATACATTCGCCCGGACATCTTCGGAAACCAATAGTAGAAGGCCCCAAATATCGCGAAGAGAATGGCGCCCACGATGACGTAGTGAAAGTGCGCGACCACGAAGTACGACGCGCTGAGCTGCCAATTGAACGGCGCGGCGCTTAGCATGATGCCGGTGAGGCCCGCGATCAGGAACTGAAACAGAAACGCGATGCAGAACAGCATCGGAGTCTGGAAGTGAATCTGTCCGCCCCAGATAGTAGCCAGCCAGTTGAAGATCTTGATTCCAGTTGGAACGGCAATCGCCGCCGTCGAGAGCACAAAGAAAGTATTTCCAGCCGAACTCATGCCAACCGTGAACATGTGGTGAGCCCAGACGCTCATCGATATGAATCCGATGCAAATTGTGGCCGCCACCATAATGGGATAGCCGAAGATCGCCTTGCGGGAGAAAACAGGGACGATTTCGGAGACGAATGCAAAAGCGGGGATGACCAGCACATATACTTCCGGATGTCCGAAGACCCAGAAGAAGTGCATCCACATTACCGCCGAGCCGCCGGCCTGCGTGTCGAAGAAGTGGCCGCCCAGGTAGCGATCGACGAGCAGCATGATTTGCGCGGCCGTCAGCGGACTCACGGCGAGAATAACCAGGCCCGCCATGGTGAGATTTAGCCAAGCCAGCAGCGGCATCTTTCCCAGCGTCATTCCCTTGCAGCGCATGCAGAGAACGGTGGCGATGATGTTGATCGCCGTCCCGATGCTGCCGAAGCCGGAAACCAGCAGCGACAGGGTCCAGAAATCCGTACTGTGTCCGGGCGAAAACGTTTGCGCGGTCAAGGGCGCGTAGGCGAACCAGCCGACGTCGGGAGCGTTGCCTGCCCCATACAGCCCGTCGCCGCCGACAAAACTGAAATAGAGCAGTAGCCCGCCGAAAGCCATCATCCAAAAACTAAAGGCGTTCAAACGCGGAAACGCCATATCGCGCGCGCCGATCATCAAAGGGGTCAAGTAATTTGCGAATCCGAACACCAGCGGCATGGCCACGAAGAAAATCATGGTGGTGCCATGCATGGTGAACATGCGGTTGAACACCTGCGGCGAGACGAAATGGTTCAACGGGCGGATCAGCTGGATCCGCATGATGGTGGCTTCAATTCCGCCGATCACCAGGAACACCAACGCGTAAAGGATGTACAGGATGCCGAGACGCTTGTGATCAACCGTGGTGACCCATTGATGAAGCTGCTCCACCATCGGACGCCGCGCCGCCGTTTGCGGAGTGGGCCATGCGATGGATTCAGTGGACATGGTTCTCCTATCGAAGCGTTGCCAAATATGACGCTACCGCAGCCGATTGTTGAATACTCAAACCCATGGACGGCATTTTGCATCCGGGCTTGATGACATCCGGGTTGTAAATCCACGCAATGAGGTTCCCAATGTTGTTGGCCTTAGCCCCCGAGGCGATGGTTTTCCGGCTCATCAGATGCGTGAGGTCCGGACCGAAAGTGCCATGGGCCGCAGTGCCCGCAATGGTGTGACAGTTGACGCAGGCCGTCCGCTCAAAGATCTTCTGCCCTTCCGAGATGTTGCTGCTCACCCGCGCCGGCTGGCTTTGCTCCTGAATCCAGCGATCGAAATCTTCGCGCGAGTCGACGTACACGCGCAGCAGCATCTAGGGCATGCTGGGTTCCACAATATTGCGCGCACTGTCCCAGGTACAGCCCGGTCTGGTGCGGGTCCAGCCACGTGCTGTTGGGGTGGTTGGGTATCAGATCCGTCTTGCCGGCCAGGCGGGGGACCCAGAAGCTGTGATCGGTATCCGCCGAGAGCAGCGTGAGGAACGTGGGGGTGGGATGCGCCGGATCGCTAACCGGGATATGCAGCTCATTCGCAGTCACCACTTTTAGCGACGGATATCGATACTCCCACCAGAATTGGTGCCCGATGACGGTGACCTCGATGGCGTTGCTGGGCCGCACGGCATTCTGGATGTCGGCGATTACGCGCGCCGCCGCCAGGAACAGGACCACGACAATGAGAACCGGAATGACCGTCCAAGCCAACTCCAGTTGAGTGCTTCCGTACACCTGCGCGGGCTCGCGCCCATCAGCAGCGGTTCTCTTCCGGAATTTCACCACTGCGTAAGCCAACAAACTGAAAACAACTACGAATATCGCCGCAGTGACTTGCAGTACGAAAATGGACAGGTCAAAGATGGACTGAGCCGGCGTGGACGCGGGAGCGAAGATATTCGTCGGAAGTCCCATGCGTTTATTAGAGGGCGGCGGTACGCCCGATTGTTTGCTCTGATTCTGCCCGGCCCAGCATGCGGGCCAGCTGCGTCTGCAGTTGTTCGCCTTGGGTGCGCAGCTTCACCAATTCGGCCGCGATCTGCGGCCGCTCTACCTTGTTGTAGCCTGGCTCGATTTGCAAGCTCACTTCCTCTTTCAGCCGCCGGACATTCTCCTCGGCTTGCTGCAACTGCGCCTCGCGCTCCCTGACCGCGGCGCGGCGTCTGCCGAAATTGAATACCCCATAGCCGGTCGTGACTTCGAACGTTTCGAAGTTGTGCACCGGAAACCGTACCTCACTTAGATAACTCTACCGGCGGAAAGTAACGCGTGAAGAAGCAAAGATTATTCGCTCGCCAGGGATGGCGTACCGGGGTGTCACCTAGAGCAGCGCCACGTGTCCATCCTGCCGCTCAGCACCTGTTTGGCAAGGCTCAACGTGTAGCCTGTCATGGTGTGGAAAGCAACGTGGGACGGCATTGCCAAAGCCAACGGATCCACCACCGCGTCCACCACCATGGTCCCGCTTTTGTTCCACACCAAAAGGAACGAAGCCGGCTCCCCGCTGCTCCTCACGAAATCGAGCGGTTCATTATTGAAAACGATATGGACCGGCGCGGGCCATACTGACGACAGAGCTTCCGGTACCTCAATGGTGGTGGCTGGGTTTAGATGGAGGTTTTCGGCCGTGCGTGCGCGTGTACTTCGCGAAGACCTTCTATCTGCTTCTTGCGGAGCTCCTGGGCATCCAAGAGCCTCCTCAAGTTCCGTTCCACCTGTTTGCGCTGTTTGTCGCTGATGCCGGGCGTCTCCAGGATTTGCTTGAGACGCGCCGCCAGGCGAGCGTCGGCATCCACGGTCTCTTGCAGATACGTGATGTGATCTTCGTCCACGACGCCCAGTTTATCAAGCGGGAGCGCTGGATTTACATTCGGTCTCGCGCGGGCGGGCGCGCTACAATCGAAGTTTCCCGCCCATGGTGAAGGCGCTCCCGGACATCCTGGCCACAATTGTCGAGCAGAAGAAGCTCGATCTTGCGGTGCGTGAGGCAGACGTGGAAGAGCGAGCCGAGCGTTCCATCGCACAGCGGCGCGATTTCCTGGCGGCCTTGACCAATCGCCAGCCAGCGGTAATCGCAGAGATCAAGAAGGCGTCGCCCAGTAAAGGTGTGTTGGCGGAGGAATTCGACCCCGCCGCGATTGCGCGCCTTTACGAGCAAGGCGGCGCTTCGGCGCTCTCGGTACTGACGGACGAAAAACATTTTCAGGGAAGTTTGTCGGATCTGGAATCGGCGCGCCGCGCGGTAGCGCTTCCCGCGTTAAGGAAAGACTTCACGATTGACGTGTATCATGTTTATGAAGCAGCGGCTTACGGTGCGGATGCCATCCTGCTGATCGCCGCGATTCTTTCCGAACGCCAGATGCGCGATTTCCGCGAATTGGCCGACCGTTATCGCATGGCGGCGCTGGTGGAAGTACACGACGAAGAAGAGCTGGAGCCGGCGCTGGCGTCGGGCGCGCGGATCGTCGGCGTCAACAATCGAAATCTGCACACCTTTGAAGTATCGCTTGAGACATCCGTGCGTTTGGCTGACAAGATTCCCTCAGGTGTGGTGCGAGTGGCGGAGAGCGGGATTCATTCTTCGGCCGACGTGCAGCGGCTTCGCGCGGCGGGCTATCAGGCGTTTCTGGTGGGCGAGCATCTGATGAAATCGGGCGATCCGGCGGGCGCCTTGCGGGCGCTAACGGCATGATGGTGAAAATTTGCGGGATCACCAATCGGGAAGACGCGCTGGCGGCAGTTGAGGCAGGAGCTTCAGCCATCGGATTCAATTTCTATCGCGAAAGTCCTCGATACATTTCACATACCGGCGCGGCCATGATCGGCGAGAAGATTCCGGCGAACGTGTGGAAGGTGGGTGTGTTCGTGAATGAAACGCCCGAGACCATCGCCAAGATCGTTATCGATGCCGGGCTCGACGTCGCGCAGCTTCACGGAAGTTCGGATGCCCGTGGCGTTCGCATCTGGAGAGCGATGTCGCCCGTGGATCCTGTGGCCCTTGCAATGTTTGGAGACGTGGAGGCCGTGCTCATCGACTCGCCGACCGACGGCGTGTCGGGCGGAAGCGGAAAGACTTGGGACTGGTCGCAGGCCCCGCACCCCGAACAGAAAATCATCATCGCCGGCGGCCTCGACGCGGACAACGTCCGCAATGCCATCGAACAGGCCAAGCCGTGGGGCGTGGACGCCTGTTCGCGCATAGAAAAATCCCCCGGCCTGAAAGATCACGACAAAATGCGCCGTTTTATTGCAGCCGCGCTCAACAGTTGACTCAATGCTCGAATCCCCAACCCCCAATCCCCAGCCCCCAACCCCCGACCCCGGAGGACATTTCGGCCCCTACGGAGGCCGATATGTCCCCGAGGTCCTCATGGCGCCGCTCGAACAACTCGAGCAGGCGTATCTGGAGGCGCGCCTCGATCCGGCGTTTCAAACCGAGCTCAAGGATCTGCTGGCCAATTACGCCGGCCGTCCCACGCCGCTCTATCACGCCAAGCGCCTGAGCGAGACGCACGGCGGCGCCGGGATCTACATCAAGCGCGAGGATCTGCTGCATACCGGCGCGCACAAGATCAATAACTGCCTGGGCCAGGCCTTGCTCGCGCGGCGCATGGGCAAAAAGCGCATCATCGCCGAAACCGGCGCCGGTCAGCACGGCGTTGCAACCGCCACGGTGTGCGCGCTGTTTGGACTGGAATGCATCGTCTACATGGGCGAAGAGGACATGCGGCGCCAGCGCCTAAACGTCTTTCGCATGCGATTGCTGGGCGCGAAAGTGGTGGGCGTTTCGAGCGGCAGCCGCACGTTGAAGGACGCCATCAGCGAGGCCATGCGCGACTGGGTGACCAACGTTCATTCCACGCATTACCTGCTGGGCTCGGCACTGGGCGCGCATCCTTATCCGATGATGGTCCGCGATTTTCACCGTGTTATCGGCGACGAGACTCGCTGCCAGATCCTGGAGCGTGAGCGGCGGCTGCCCGATTCGATTTTTGCCTGCGTGGGCGGCGGAAGCAATGCCATCGGGATGTTCCACGCGTTCGTCTCGGACGTTGGCGTGCGATTGATTGGAGTGGAGGCGGGCGGGACTGGCTCGGAATTGGGAGCGCACGCCGCGCGTTTCTCCGGCGGATCGCCCGGCGTGCTGCACGGCGCGCATAGTTATCTGTTGCAAGACGCCGACGGCCAGATCGCGCTGACGCATTCAATCTCAGCGGGCCTGGATTACGCGCTGGTAGGCCCCGAGCACGCCATGCTGCACGATCAGAAGCGCGCCGAATATTGCTCCGTTACCGACCAGCAGGCGCTGGACGCGGCGCGCACATTGGCGCGCATCGAAGGAATTATTCCCGCGCTTGAATCCGCGCATGCCGTGGCCGAAGCTTTACGCCGTGCGCCTGCGGCGAAAGGCGAGCTATTCGTGATCAATCTTTCCGGGCGAGGCGACAAAGATACCGACATTTATCGCGAATATTTAAAGGAACTGGACGATCCGGATCAGAAATGACCAGAATCGCCCGGCTCTTTGACCGCTTGCGGGCGGAAAAGCGGCCCGCATTGATTGCATATATCGTCGGCGGCGATCCGTCGCCCGCGGCGACTCCGGAAATCGTCGCGGCTCTGGAACGCGGCGGCGCGGACCTGATCGAGCTGGGAGTTCCCTTCTCCGATCCCATCGCCGACGGTCCGGTAATCCAGCGCGGCAGCGATCGAGCGTTGAAGGCGGGGACCAAGCTCTCCACTGTTCTCGAAATCGCGGCGCAGATTCGCAAGCAATCCGAAATTCCGTTGCTATTGTTCACGTACATGAACCCAGTGCTGCGCTACGGCTTGGAGCCGCTGGCCCGCGCCGCGGTGGCAAGCGGCATCGACGGTTGCCTGCTGACGGACCTGAGCGTGGAAGAAGCCGAGCCGTATATCCAGGTGATGCGAGAAGCCGGTTTGGACACCGTGTTTCTGGCCGCGCCCACCAGCAGCCGCCGGCGCCTGGAACTGGTGGCCAAATATTCCACCGGCTTTGTCTACCTGGTCTCGACAACCGGAGTCACGGGCGAACGCGCCAGCGTCTCCGACAGCGTGGGACCGCTGGTAGCCGATATGCGCGCCATCACCAATCTCCCGCTCGCGGTTGGATTCGGCATCTCGAGCGCGGAACAGGTGCGGTCTATCGGTGCTCTCGCCGACGGCGTGGTGGTGGGCAGCGCCTTCGAACGCGCGATCGAGGAAAACGCGGCCAGCGGCCAACTTTCGGCCCAGGTGGAAGCTCTGGCTAGAAAGCTGGCCAGTGGTTTACTATCGAAGAGCCAATGAGTACGGAAAAGCTCGCGGATTGCCGCCGGCAGATCGACATTTTAGACGTGAAGATCGTAGAGTTGCTCAACGAGCGCACCGAGATCGTGCACGAGATCGGCCGCATCAAGCGGCAGTTCGCGCTGCCTATCTACGAGCCCAAGCGCGAGGATCAGGTATTTGAAAACGTCACCGGTCACAACCCCGGGCCGCTGACCGCCGATGCGCTGAAGCGCATTTTCGAGCGGATCATCGATGAGATGCGGACCATCCAGCAATCCTTACCGAGCCGCGACCATTAGGGAGCGTTCCCCTCTCGGTAACATAAAGGCGTCGATGTTACCTACAGATCTATCTGTGGTTTGGTGTCCCGGGCCTTACCCTTCTGATGCCAGGGAATCGCAACGCGAAGCCAAGCTCGACATCCGATAAATTCCCGCATCCGGGCGGCATGCATGGTAAAACTGTGTCTATGATACGCCTCGATCAAACGATGAACCCCGGCGCCGGGCGACCGCGCGCGGCGCGGGCGAGCGCCTAAGCAATCCGCCGCCAGTTCTTGTATAAAAAAATTGGGCCCTGGAGGGTATATGGTCAACTGTCCAAACTGCGACGCCGTGATTGACGTGGACGAAGATGAGCTGGGTGAAGGTGACACGCTGACCTGCGATGAGTGCGGCGCCGATCTGAGCGTCACCGGCTTGGATCCGCTGGAACTGGAAACCGAGGAAGACGAGGACGAAGACGAGGAGGAAGAGGAAGACTTCGACTACGACGAGGACGAAGACGAGGATGAAGAAGAAGAGGAAGCTGAAGAAGAGGATTGGCACTAACTGGTTGTCGTGGAGCGCCTTGCTCCCGGCGCTGGTTGTGGCCGTTTTCCTTCCATCGGCGGCCGCCGCGAAGAAGAAACCCGCTCCCGACAACTCCGCCATCGTGAGCGTCAGCGTTTTCGACGACAGAGGTTACGCCCTGCCCGACGCGGACATCACCTTGGCTCCGGAAACGCAGCCCGGCAGTTCAGCGGGTAAGGTGAAGCCGATGGAGGCCGTTGCCGACGCGCGCGGCGAATTCGTGATGCATGTCCCGCCGGGTCCCGCGAAGTACAGCGTGGCGGTGGCGGCGAAGGGCTACCAGACCCAGCGGAAGAGCGTCAGCGTGGAGGATCAGGAGCGGGTGGAAGTAACCTTCCAGTTGGAGCGCGAGTCGAAATAGTGGGAAGACCATGCCGGGCCGCGCCGTTTTTATTGCAGTAGTTTTGTGCTGTGCCGGGTTGTATGCCGAGCAAAAAGGTGAAGACACCACCACGCGGACGGTGGAGGGCGCGGTCACCAACGCGGCGCGTCAGCCGGTGGCCAACGCCGTGGTGCAATTGAAGAATACCAAGACCTTGCAGATCCGCTCGTTCATCACGCAAGACGACGGCCGCTATCACTTTGCGGGACTGGGAACCGATGTGGAATACCAGATCGAGGCCGGCCATGACGGCGTCCACACAGCGTGGAAAACTTTGAGCATTTTTAACAGCAAAAAGAACCCGGTCATCAATCTGAAGTTGAAGAAGTGAGAGCCCCGCGGAGGTGCGGTCTAAGATGATAATGAGAGGAAATCCCATGAAAAAAGCTTTCGCGATTTGCCTGGCGCTCGCGACCGGCATTTTATGCGCGCAGGAATTCAAGCTTGGCTCCCCGGTTTCGGATTTCCAGGTCCGCGATCTGGATGGCAAGCCCGTGGCCTTTTCCGCGCTCAAGGGCCCCATCACCGTGGTCACCTTCATTGCCACCGAATGCCCGGTGTCGAATTCCTACAATCAGCGCATGACGGATCTCTTTAAGGACTACACGCCGAAAAACGTGAAGTTTATCTTCGTGAACGCGAACCGCTCGGAGCCCGCAAGCGAGGTCCGCGATCACGCCCGGCGCGTAGGCTTTCCCTTCGCCGTGTACAAGGATCCGAACAACGTCCTGGCGGACCGTTTCGACGCGCAGGTCACGCCCGAGAGCTTTGTGATGGATAGTTCAGGCGCCATCCGTTATCATGGCTCCATCGACGACAGCATGGAGGAATCGCACGTGCGGGTTCGGCGGCTGCGCGCGGCGCTGGATGCGCTGCTGGCGGGAAAACCGGTGCCGTCGACCGAAACCAAGGCGTTCGGCTGCACTATCAAACGCGTTCGCAAGGCGTCCTAAGATGAGAATGCCGATGAAACGCGTACTCGCCTTTTTGTTTTGCCTGCCGCTGCTGGCCGCCGGCCCCGCGGCGATCAATTTGGTACCGATCAACGAAGCGGGCTTCCAGAAGCTGGTGGATTCGCACAAGGGCAAGGTGGTGGTGTACGATTTCTGGGCCACCTGGTGCGCTCCCTGCCGCGCCGAGCTGCCGCAACTGGTGCTGCTGGAACGCAAGCTGCGCGCGCAAGGCGTGCAAGTGGTTACCATATCCGCGGATGAGCGCGACCACCAGGCCGCGGCCGAGAAGTTCATCCAGATGTTCGACGTACAAGGTCCGGCCTACCTGAAACAGGCCGCCGACGACGATCGTTTCATCAACGCCATCGATCCTAAGTGGAGCGGCGCTCTGCCCGCGCTTTTCCTCTATGACAAGGCGGGCCACAAAGTCCGGTCTTTCATCGGGGAAACGGACATGGCCGCGCTGGAGCGCGCCATTCACAAGCTGTTGTAGCGCCCCCGGTCCTGGCCAGGCGGCCTCTTTATTCTTGACAATATTTACACTGCATGATAACTTCCCCAGTGGTATATCAGTCATTTCCGTATACCCCGATCCTGGAGGCTTAGCTCATGACAGCTCGACGGGCCGAGTTGGCCGCCGTCGCCGGAATGCTCACCGAGGCAACGCTCGGGGTGCGGCATTCTCTGGATGTAACCTTCGGGGACTCTGAAATCGCCAGTCCAAACGTACCGTTGACACAAGGCTGGGGGCCGATGGCGAGCCGACCACACAATCGCACTATAATCATTTGAGAGGTGTAACGATGAGAGCTAAGTTTTATGTACTCGCGGCCGGCCTTGGTTTGCTGACCGCCGCCGCGCCAATGATGGCGCATCATTCTTTCACGGCCGAATATGACGCGGCGAAACCCGTCACGCTCACCGGAACCGTCACGAAGGTAGAGTGGATGAATCCGCACGCGCGGTTTTATATCGACGTGAAGGACGACTCCGGCACGGTCACCAACTGGGAACTCGAGTTGGGCAGCCCG
The DNA here is from genome assembly GCA_963784025.1 of Bryobacterales bacterium. Taxonomy (GTDB): domain Bacteria; phylum Acidobacteriota; class Terriglobia; order Bryobacterales; family Bryobacteraceae; genus Palsa-89. The sequence goes on along the minus strand of CAWAPW010000022.1, from coordinate 679,641 downwards.
AACGCGCTGATGCGCCTGGGGTGGACGCGGCATTCGCTGAATCCCGGTGAAGTGGTTACGGTGGAAGGGTCTCTCGCCAAGGACGGCTCCAAGCTGGCCAACGCGCGCAAGGTCACCCTGGCGGATGGCCGCAAAATATTCGCCGGTTCCGCTGCGGACAGCGAAAGCAAAGACGGTAAGCAGTAGCCGATTGGAGACTTCATGCGATCCACATTAGCCGTCTTAATCGCCGGCGCCGGGCTTCTTGCGGCGTCTCTCCCGCTCGCGGCGCATCACTCGTTCGCGGCGGAGTTCGACGCCACCAAGCCCGTCATGCTGCAAGGGATGGTCACCAAACTGGACTGGATGAATCCGCATATCTGGATTTATCTGGACACCAAGGACGACAGCGGCACGGTGGCCCATTGGCAATGTGAGGGCGGACCGCCCAATACGCTGACCCGCAACGGCTGGAGCAGAGATTCGCTCAAGATCGGCGATCAGGCCACCATTGAGGGCTTCCGCTCCAAGGACGGCACCAACACCTGCAACGCCCGATCCGTAAAGTTGCCCAACGGCAGGAATGTATTTGCCGGTTCGGCCGAAGACGGTGCGCCCAAGCGGCCCGCGCAATAGCCCAAAAAAGCAGCGGCCCGCTTGCTCACGCGCGCGGCTCGGTTTGGTCATTTTCAGTCTTTCAATAAGGAGATCCTCGTGCGTAATCCTTTTCTCGCCGCGACACTCGCGATTGTATCGTTGGCCGCGGCCCCCCTGTTCTCGCAAGCACCGGCCTACACCGGGGACCTCAGCTCAAAAACGCCGCCGCCCAGTAAGCCTGGGCCAGCGCCCAGAACTCCTGAGGGCAAGCCGGATCTGAGTGGTTTGTGGGCGCGCCCCTACGTCCCGGACATGACCAGGACCAACAAGGACAAAACCCAAATCGGGACGCCCGAGTTGCCATTCACCGAAGCGGGCCTGAAGGAATGGAAGAGCTACGACGCCGCCAATGGCGATTACACCGGAACCTGTCTGCCCTTCGGCCTTATGCGCTCCATGAATTCGCCGGACCCGATCCAGATCATGCAGAACAAAAACTACGTCGCGTTGCTGTATGAGCAGAACACCTGGTTTCACATCATTCCCATTGATAAGAAGCATCACGACAACTGGAGCCCCACCTGGTTCGGCGATTCGGTTGGCCATTGGGACGGCGATACGCTGGTGGTGGACACCGTCAATTTCAATGGCCGCACGCGTCTGGACACGATCGGCCATCCGCATAGCGACGCACTGCACGTGATCGAGCGCTTTACGCGCACCGACGACAAACATATCGCCTATGAAGTGACCATCGACGATCCCAAGATTTTTACCAAGCCGTGGACCAACAAGCGTATCTTTACGCTCCGGACCGATTGGGAAATCATGGAGTACTCGTGCGAGGAGAACAATAAGGATTTCTACGAAGGTCACATCAAGGCGCCACCCCCGCCGAAGTAGAGCGCGCTACGTAGACTGACGTCACCTAGTCGGCGAATAGTACGGTTACGCTTGCAGGGCTACAAAACTTACCGGCACATTTTCCTCAGTATTCCTCGTGTTTTCTAAGGTATGGGCCTTAGTACGAGTAGCGCCTTCCAGGGAGCATCCACAGATCTCAAACAGGTGCTTCGGGCGGAACCACTCGCGATGCCAGCGCGAAGCCACATCCAAACCGACAATGGCGTACCAGCCTAAAGCCGCATCGTAGAGGCTGGCTTTGATGACGCCGAACAGATCGCGATCCTTCACGGCCAATGAGATGGACGAGCCCAACTTGGGCTCTTCGTCAAGCAGAATCACGGCGCAGTCCGACGAGATCTCTTCCAGATTGGCTATCGCCTGGCGGATCTCGCCCGGCTTTTCTTCCAGGGTCACAGTTACAAGTTCAGAGCACAGATACTGGCAGGAATGGTCCATGCCGGAACTAATGCAAGAGTTTTGCCAGTATTACTGAGCTGCGCGCGTTAGCAAGCCGTCCCTGCGGATTTCGGTGACGGACTCTTGCGCCGCCAGCGCCTCGCGTCCGAGAATCCGCCGATGCATGCGCCCGACAATGTAAATGCAGACCGCCATCACGGCCGGACACACGGCCAGCACGGCGAAGATATCGCGTACCGGAAGGCTGGTGGATAAGACGATCCCGCCGAGAATCGGACCGGCCACCGAGCCGATCTTCGCGATGGAAGTGGCCCAACCCGCTCCGTTGGCCCGATAGGCGCTGGGATAGAAGATCCCGCAAATGCTGTGCATCCCAAAATGGCCGCCAATCAGAAAACCTCCCGTGATCGCGCTGAGCACCAGGAATTCGACGTGGCCCATGCCCACGAACGTGGCGGTTAAGAGCAGGATCACGGTCATCACCGGCATGATGGTGATGGCGATGGCGCCGCGCTTGTCGGTGAAGCGCATGAGCAGCAGCCCGCCCACCGCGCCCATCGCGGAGTAAAGCGATGCGGCGGTGGCTGCTTCCTTGCGGCTGTATTTGAGCGCCTCAAACACCACGGGCGTCCAGTTCACGATGAAAAATACGGCCAGCGAACTGGCGATGTATCCAATCCAGACCAGCGGCGTGATGACGCGCAGTTCGCCGCGGAACAGAAGCGATGGCTTGAAATCCTTGTTCAGTTGGCTTTCGTCGCTGACCACGAAGGTGGTACCCGCGGGTATTAACGTGCCGGGAGCGATGCGGCGGACGATCGATCCGATGCGATCGGCGCCCAGCCCCTTGCTGGCCAGGAACCGGATGGATTCCGGCAGAATAGCAAACAGGATGCCCGCGCACACCAGCGAAAATGCGCCGCCGAAGACGAACACCGATTTCCAGCCAAACTTGGGGATCAGCCAGATCGCGATAGGACCGCCCAACGCGGTGCCGAGCGAATACCCCATCATGATCACCGTCACAATGGTGGCGCGATAGCGCTTCGGCGCGTACTCGATGTTCAGGGCCCAGGCCAGCGGGAGCATTCCGCCCAGCGGCAGGCCGTTGATGAAGCGCAGCGAGAATAGCGACCAATAACTGTTGGCCAGCGCGAAGCACATGGTGAGAATGCCGAACAACGCTGTCGCCAACACCACCATGGGACGCCGTCCGAAGCGATCGCCCAGGTAGCCCAGCCCGAAGCCGCCCACCATGGTCCCGAACAGCCCCATGCTGAAGATGTTGCCGAGCTGTATTCTGCTCAGATGATATTGCGCGCCGAAGTAAGGCGCGGCGAAGCTGATGAGATTGCTATCCAGGCCATCGAAGAACGTGATGATCCACGAGATGAGCACCAGGCTGACCAGGAAGCGTCCCAGCTTCTGCTGCTCGATGATGGCGGAGACGTCGAGGGTGTTTCGTTCAGACAACGGTACTACGATATCAAAGGGACATGCTTCTCGGAACACGGTTCGTTTTTATGGATTTGTTTGCTGTCCTTCGTCTGCTTGGCCGGCTGGAATCTGACAATTACCGCGAGCCGCTGTTCTGCCGCTGTCGTTCCTGATCGAGACTCCGTTCCGAACTCCGGAGTGTCTTCCGACGTCGACTACGCCAAGACGGGGTGACTTACTGAACCACCACGCGCTGCTCTTCGGCCGCGCGCGCCGCCGGCCGCTTCAGCTTCAAGCTGTTCTTGTTGCCATACATGCGGCGGTCCGCTTCCGCCAGAAGTTCGTCGGCGGTGAGACCGTCGTCCGGCCAGGACGCCACTCCCACACTGGCCGAAATAATGTTTTCGCCGCAAACCGTGCGGCCAACTTCGGAAGCCAGCGCCGACAAGGCGAGAATTTTGTCGCCGACCCCATCCGCTTTCATGCCCGGCAGTACGAGAACGAATTCGTCCCCGCCGAAACGCGCCGTGATGTCGTAATCCCGGTTGATTTTCTCTAAGCCCGCCGCGAACGCCTGGAGCACGCGGTTACCGGCGCTGTGACCAAACCGGTCGTTCACTTCCTTGAAGCGATCCAGGTCGCAGACCATCACCGCGAGCGGCGATTGTTGAGCTGCGCAGCGCGAGAGCTCATGATTCAGGCGCTCAAACAATGCGCGGGTATTGTTGAGCCCGGTAAGAAAATCGGTTGTGGCCGACGCTTCCAGCGCGCGGTATTTCAGAGCGTTCTCGAAAGACAGACCGATCTTGGAACTGATGCCGGAAAGAACACGCAGATGATCGGGCGCAAAAGCGTCCGCGTCCGCGCGGTACAACGTGAGCACGCCCACCGTGCTCTCCTGGCCGGCCAAGGGAACCGACAACGCCGATCGCAGGAGGCTGAATTTTTTCGGGTCGTTCAGATAACCGGGCTCTACCGAAGGATTCCCATTGAGAATCGGCTTATTGTGCTTGGCGACCCAACCCGACAACCCCTCCCCGAGCGGAATTTCGAGAGACGAAAACAACATACGATCGCGGCCGTCCACATAGACCGGTTTCAACACATTGTCTTTGCGTTCATAGACGGCAATGGAATCGCACGGAATGAGTTGGGTCAGACGCGAGCTCAACACCGAGAGCATTTCGGCCATGCCGAGTGAATTTCCTAGTTCCGATACCAGTTCCAGCGTGTATTGCGCTTCCCTGCCCGCAGCCGCGATCTGGGACTGAAAATCGCGTTGGGGGGCTTCGTTGGCCGCGGACGCGAATCCCGCAGCGGGCGCCTTGCCGCGCTCGATGCGCGCGTCCACCGAAAGCTTGGACGCGGGCTTGTTCAGCCGGATGGCTTCTTCTTCCAGTTGGCGAAAACGCCTGGCGAGAATCCCCACTACTCGCGGATCGTAGCTCTTGCCGGATTCGTCCAGCACCACCGCCATGGCCTGATCCAGCGGCAAGGCGCGCCGGTACTGGCGATCGGAGGCCAGAGCGTCCAGGCAGTCCACAGCCGAAAGGATGCGGGCGCCCAGCGGTATCTCTTCTCCCGCCAAGCCGAGCGGATAGCCGTTCCCATCCCATCTTTCGTGGTGGGCCTTGACGATGGGCGCCACGGAATAGGGGAAATTTACCTGCTCCAGAATTTCCGCGCCCACTACCGGATGGATCTTCATCTTCTCGAATTCCTGCGGGGTCAGCTTGCCCGGTTTGGTGATGATGTGCTCGGGCACCGCCAGTTTTCCGATGTCATGCAACAAGGAGGCCGCCCGCAAGGCATTCAGTTCTTCCTCGCTGAGCCCCATTTCCTTGCCGATCTCCACCGCATAGTGCTGCACGCGGGAGAGATGATCGCGCGTGGTTTGATCCTTCGCTTCGATGGCCAGAGCGAGCGTTTCAATGGTGCGGATGTGCAGAGCGTTCATCTCTTCGACGTGCGCCTTCTCCTGCTCCACACGATCCTTCTCCGTCTCCAACCGGCCGATATAAAGACGATAGGAGCGATACACCACCCAGGCCACCGGCATCGCCAGCAGAGAGAACTCCCAGCCCAGGTTCTGATTCACCCAATGCAGCACGCAGACCAGCGTGGCGCCCAAAAGGTAGTAGGGGAGGGCCCAAAAGTAGCATTCCCGCCACACCCGGAACAGGCTGCGCTTTTCGGTCATCGCGATGGCGCCGGCAATCGGGAAGGTGTTGGCGATGAAGTATCCCAGGGTTGCGAACAGAAGCCGGAAGGGCAGGCTAACCCCCAGAGTTCCTGCGGCGTGCATGGCCGCTTCCGCAAACCGTATCGCGATGGCAATGGCCGCCAGATTAAACAAAACCTGGTAAATGGGCGGGCGCTTCCTGGCGTTCCAGTAGATTTGCACCAGAGCGGACCCGATGCCGATCATCATGGTCTGCAGAGCGCCCAATTCCGCCATGCCGGCCAGGATAAACAGGAAGCTGACCGACAACGTTCCGGTCACGCCCGGCAGCCTTACCTTTAGACCGGACGAAAGCATGGCCAGCAGCAGGTAACATGCAAAGCGCGTGGAGAACGCTTCGCCGGCGGTTGCCAGAGGTCCAAGCACGGCCAACAGGCCGGCGATTGTAACCAGACCTATGAACGTGCCTGCGAAACTCCGAGAGGACTTCACCCAGCGTTCTCCACGGCCTTAGCTACCTACCCGCATGCATGGCCTGGCTGCCCGCATGCTTCACCGGCGCCCAGATGCCGCAGGTGCCCCAGATGGCGCTGCAATCCTGCCGGCTGGTGGCGCCCCCGATAGGCGCTGTTCCCCAAATCGCGGAATTTAAGCCGGAGACGGCATTAAAACCCCAAATTAAAGCGGTGCATACAGGCATTTCCACACTAACCGCGGCGCTATTCATAGTGGACAGGACCATCGGGGTGGAGAGGACCATCGGGCTTATATCGGATGACGGTAAGTTTTTCATGAGATTTGCCTTTGTGTTTTTCATGAGATTTGCCTTTCTATTGATCCTCGTCTACAACGATGGTGCTGGTTTGATCGGTGGGAGCACTGGTGCCCCAGATCACGTTGGTGCCCCAAATCACATTTAAACTGCTGAGCGCGCTGGTGCCCCAGATGACGTTGGTGCCCCAAATTACGCTGTTGCCCGAAACCAGGGAGGTGCCCCAGATCACGTTGGTCCCCCAAATCAGGTTTGTGCCCCAAATTACGCTATGTCCTGCGATGTTGCTCATGGTGACTGCCCCGGTGGTTGAATTGTACGAGGCCACTGGCGAAAGCGCCGTCCCATTAGGCGAAGCATTGCTATTCAACGCCGTCCAAACATCCAGATATCCCGCTCCAACCGTGAAAATATCGTAATAGCTGGTATAGGAGATCCCCGTCGTGGGATCGGTGGCAACGCTCGAGACCGGAAAGTTTTTGTTAGCGGTCAGCATCAGGCGGGCCTTCACCTGGTCTGGCGTCAGGTTCGGGTTTTGCTGCATCAGCAAGGCCGCGGCGCCGCTTACCATGGGTGTCGCCATGCTGGTTCCGCTCAAGATGAAGTAATTGGTATCGGTGATGTTTTGCGGATACTGTTGGGGTAAAGTGCCGTCGCCGAGAATGGAAACGATCAGGTTTCCAGGCGCCACCAGATCGGGCTTGACGACATGATCCAGCAAAGTCGGCCCTTTGGAACTGTAGCTGGCAATCTGATCGTCGGAAGTGGTTAAGGTGTTTTCCGTGTTCATGGCGCCCACCGTGATTACATAGGGATCGTTCCCGGGTGCGGTGATGGTCCCGTAGCCGTCGGTGTTTTTGCTGTTATCGCGCCCGTCGTTTCCGGCAGCCACCACGACGACGAGACCGGACTTCCAAGCTGCTTCGACAGCCTGGCAAAGCGGATCGAGCGTATAGCTTTCAAAAATGGGGCGGCCCAGCGAGAGGTTAATTACCTGAATATTATATTGCGATTGCAATTGAATGGCTCGCTGAATCGCCGCGATTACAACGCTGTCGGTGCTGGCGCCGGCTCTGTTGAGCACCACCAGGTTGATAAGGTTGGCCTGGGGAGCAACTCCGGCATAGACGCCAAACGATTCGCTGCCGTTTCCAGCCACGATGCCAGCCACGTGCGTTCCGTGACCATAATCGTCGTCGGTTGAGCCGCCATTGATCATGTTCTGCGCGTAGACGACGCGGTATCCGCCGGAATTGCCGAACGAGGTGCTCATGGCCGAGCTGGTTAAACCGAAAGTGGAGCCGTGCAGGTCCGGCCGGTTGGAGATGCCGCTGTCGATGACGGCTACGCCGATTCCGGCTCCGTTATATCCGTTCACTTGCGCGATGTTGGCGCCCACCGCTTGCAGCTTGTAATCGGACGCCAGTTGGTTCGGTCCACTCGCTGAAATCGACGACGCTTTCACAGCGCGGTCCGGAGAGATGTATTGGACGTCCGGATCGTTCGCGAGCTCGGCGAGCTCTTTGGCGGGGACGGAGTAGACAGCTCCATTCACCACGCCGAGCGTTCGTAGATGGTGGCCGCCGCGGCGCGTCACCGAATCGATATGGCGCTGCTCGGGTGGCGTTTTGTACTGGATGATCACGTTCACCATCGCTTCCGGATCCCGGCTCTCCAAGTCTGGAGAGAGCTTGGGGTGCTGTCCGAAGCACAGGCTGGCGGCTCCGAGTAAGACCGCTAAAACCACTATGTGTTTTCTGGTCATCATGACGCTCTGCTAGGCAGGTGGGGTTCCACTCATAAGCCTTTTTAAATGAATTACTTAACAATGCTGCCGACGGGCCATGTTGTCCTGGAACCGGGGCGCGGCAAGTCCTAGGGCGGGGCCGCTCGAAAGCCTGGCTTTGACCGCATATGAGGGGATGGCGAAGGATTTTGTGGATCGCACGTACTATCGAGGCGCGCAAAACGAACCGGCAAGCGCTTTGCCGCAGTACGCCAGGCAACTGTTAGGGCTGCGGTGACAACTTGTCCACGTTTGGGCCGAAACTGCGGCCGTGGTCCGGTAAACCGCAAGGCCGCCTGGTTTGCGGTAAACTCACCGATAGAGCTGTCCTGGCCATCCACCATCATGCGTAGGTTCGTTGAAATTTTTGTGCTTGCCGCCGTCTTCAGCGGCGCGTTCTTCTTCAGCGCAGCCACCGGCGTGGCGAGGCCTGAGTACGCCCGGCGGACGCAGAAGGAATGCGACTTCTGTCACCCGCGCGATTCGTGGAATCTGAACGACGCGGGCAAGTATTATCGCGACCACAAGTATTCGCTGCAGGGCTATGCTCCGCCGGCCAAGCCGAATAGCAAGTCGGGCAAGAACTAGCCAGCGGGCGCTGTCAGCGGTATGCCGTTGACGACATTATGCCTCCCATGACATAATCTGATTTGGCGTGGGAAGTCGAATTCTCCGACGAATTCGCCGATTGGTGGAACGAACTTACCGCCGCCGAGCAGGAAAGCGTAGATTTCACCGTGAGCTTGCTGTAGGAACTGGGGCCAACTCTAAAAAATGCCCCTTCTCGGGAATCGAGATGTCTTGCCATCGGTATATGCGAGAACGGCGCGCTGGGTGTTCCTCCTTCCCAGAGGCGACAAGACTCGCGGGCTTCGCGAGGGCGCCGATGGCGCTGGTATGAAGAATCTTTGCCTCGCGCGGACGCCATCTACGATGCGTATTTGCGAGAGCTGGAGCGGGGAGACAGGTGATGGCGCGCAATTTCAAAGAGCTTCAGGAGAAGATGGATCCCGCGAGCCGCTCCGAGAACCGGCGGCGTGTGCGCGAAGAGCTGCAGCGCATGGCGCTGGACGAACTCCGTAGCGCCAAACAGCTCACACAGGCCGACATGGCCGAGATCCTGGACGTGCCGCAGAGTTCCATCTCTCGCATTGAGCGCCGTGCGGACATGTACTTGAGCACTCTGCGCAACTACATTCACGCCATGGGCGGGGAACTCCAGATCCAAGCAGTATTCCCCGACGGCAGGGCAGTGGTCATCGACCGGCTCGGGGAGTATGAGGACGGAAACTACTTGGTCCAGGCCCAGGCGGAGGGCAATGGCATGTACCGCTTATCTGCGCGGCCGCTGAATCCGGGCGTACCCCTTTCGACCAAGGCGGTAAAGGTTCACGCGTTCACGAAAACTCTGCGAGCGCTGCACATTCCTGAATCTCAGATTGCCGCCACCAGGAAGATCCTGGAAGAAGGCGCGGACGCCGAGGTCGGATTGGGACGACAGGTGTTTAGCGTACGGGACCTTGTGGAAGCTGGCTTTGAGACTGGGATTCTAAAATCCGGCTCCTGACTTCGTCCTCGCATTTCATTTTCGTGACTGACTCGGGCTCCCAAACGCGTCATCATAGTCGATGAGAGAGGAATGATCCTTTCTTCAAGTACTCATGCACGGGAGCATTTGATGCAGGCCAACACTGTCACTGAACCCGCCGAAGTTCCGTCCGGACCGCTCGCGGCCGGCGAACTGCGGAAAATCGATGCCTACTGGCGCGCGGCCAACTATTTGTCGGTCGGGCAGATTTATCTTTTCGACAACCCGCTGCTCACCGAGCCGCTCAGTCTGGAACACGTCAAGCCACGCCTGCTTGGCCACTGGGGCACCACGCCCGGCCTCAATTTCGTTTACGCGCATTGCAACCGGATCATCAAGAAATACGATCTCGACATGATCTACATCTGCGGGCCGGGCCACGGCGGTCCGGGCATGGTGGCGAACACGTACCTGGAGGGTACGTACACGGAGTTGTTCCCCAATATCACGCAGGACGCCGAAGGCATGAAGCGCCTGTTCAAGCAGTTTTCGTTTCCAGGCGGCATTCCGAGCCACGCGGCGCCGGAGACGCCGGGGTCGATTAATGAAGGCGGCGAGCTGGGCTATTCGCTGCTGCACGCCTATGGCGCGGTGCTGGACAATCCAGGTTTGATCGCCTGCTGCGTGATCGGCGACGGCGAAGCGGAGACGGGCGCCCTGGCGACGAGTTGGCACTCGAACAAGTTTCTGAATCCCGCTCGCGACGGCGCGGTGCTTCCGATTCTGCATCTGAACGGATACAAGATCGCCGGGCCCACGGTGCTGGCGCGCATTCCGCGCAATGAACTGGCGGAGTTGCTGCAAGGCTACGGGTATCATCCCTATTTCGTCTCCGGCCACGAACCCGGGCCGATGCACCAGAGCATGGCGGCGACGCTTGATTCCATCGTGGACGAGATCCGGAACATACAAAAGGAGGCGCGCGAACACGGTTTTTCGGGACGCCAGCCGTGGCCCATGATCGTGCTGGAATCGCCCAAGGGCTGGACGGGACCGAAAGTCGTGGATGGCGTCCAGGTGGAAGGGACGTTCCGCGCTCATCAGGTTCCGCTGACCGAGCTGCAATCGAAGCCGGATCACCTGCGAATGCTGGAAGAGTGGATGAAGAGCTATCAGCCGCAGGAACTGTTCGACCGTAGCGGCGCGTTGATTCCCGAGCTGGCCGAAATGGCGCCCAAAGGAACACGCCGCATGGGTGCCAATCCGCACGCCAACGGCGGTCTCTTGCTGCGGGACCTGCGTCTGCCCGATTTCCGCACTTACGCGGTGAATGTTCCCAAGCCCGGCACCGAAACGTCGGAGGCGACGCGCGTGCTGGGAAGCATGCTGCGCGACGTGCTGACGCTGAACGACGCGGCGCATAACTTTCGCGTTTTGGGGCCCGACGAAACCGCTTCCAATCGTCTGAACGCCGTGTTCGAGGTGACGGACCGCGTTTCCACCGCCAAAGTCTTCCCCTTCGACGATCACGTATCGCCCGACGGTCGCGTGATGGAAGTGCTGAGCGAGCACATGTGCCAGGGCTGGCTGGAAGGCTATCTGCTCACCGGACGGCACGGCTTTTTCTCGTGCTACGAAGCCTTCATCCATATCGTGGATTCGATGTTCAACCAGCATGCGAAATGGCTGAAGGTCTGCCGCACCATCCCCTGGCGCCGGCCGATTGCATCGCTGAACTACTTGCTTACCTCCCACGTCTGGCGGCAGGATCACAACGGATTCAGCCATCAGGACCCCGGCTTCATCGATCACGTGGTGAACAAGAAGGCGGACGTGGTGCGCGTTTATCTTCCGCCCGATACGAATTGTCTGCTCTCGGTAGCCGATCACTGCCTGCGCAGCCGCAATTACGTCAACGTGATCGTGGCTGGGAAGCAGCCCGCGCTGCAGTGGCTGGATATGGATGCCGCCATCAAGCACTGCACCGCCGGCGTGGGCATTTGGGATTGGGCCAGCAACGATCAAGGCGCGGAGCCGGACGTGGTGATGGCCTGTTGCGGCGATGTCCCTACGCTCGAGACCATGGCGGCCGTCGATCTGCTACACAAGCTGGTGCCCGATCTGAAGATCCGCGTGGTCAACGTGGTGGACCTGATGACCCTGCAGCCTTCGAGCGAACATCCGCACGGATTGCCGGACCGCGATTTCGACGCGATCTTTACCGCCGACAAACCGATCGTATTCGCGTTTCACGGCTACCCGTGGCTGATCCATCGCCTGACTTATCGGCGGAATAATCACGATAATCTCCACGTGCGCGGCTACAAAGAGGAAGGCACCACGACAACGCCTTTCGATATGACGGTGCTGAACGATCTGGACCGCTTCCATCTGGCGGGCGATGTCATCGATCGCGTTCCACGCTTGCACAGCATCGCCGGTTATCCCAAGCAGGTGCTGCGGGACCGCCTGATCGAACACAGGCTCTACGTGGACCGCTGCGGAGACGACATGCCGGAAATCCGCAACTGGAGATGGCCGGGCGCATGAAGATCCTGGTCCTGAACGTGGGTTCCAGCACTCTGAAATGCTGGTTTCAGGACACGCCTGGCGGCAAGGTCTGGACTGCCAAGAGGGAATGGAAATCGTCGGAGAGCGGTGAGTCTCTCATTGGCGGACTGCTGCAATCCGTCGGCTTGCCGCCCGAGATCGAAATTGTCGGCCATCGCATTGTGCATGGCGGCCCGAAGTATCGCGAAAGCGTTTTGATTACTCCCGAGGTTCGAGCAGGAATCGCGGAGCAGGCGGAATTCGCGCCCGCGCACAATCGGGTGCAATTAGCCGCCATCGAGGCCATCGGCAAGATCGTAGGCCCCGATGTTCCGCAAGTGGCGGTTTTCGATACCGGATTTCACGCCACGCTCGCGCCCGAGGCTTACGTTTATCCGGGCCCCTATGCGTGGCTCGGGTTAGGAATCCGGCGCTACGGGTTTCACGGGATCAGCGTGCAATACTCGACCAGGCGCGCGGCCGAGCTGCTGCGAGTTTCACCCAATTCGTCGCGGCTCATCGTCTGCCATCTCGGCAACGGAGCTTCGGTCACCGCTGTCGAAAACGGAAAGAGCGTGGACACCAGCATGGGCTTCACGCCGCTGGAAGGCCTGATGATGGGCACACGCTCGGGATCCATCGACCCCAGCATTTTGGTTTATTTGATCCGGCATCAAGGTTGTAGCGCGGATCAGATAGATGAAATGCTGAACCGGAAGTCGGGGCTGCTGGGAGTTTCGGGCATATCGGGCGATATGCGCGAGATATTGGAAGCCGTCGATAAGGGCAACGAGCGGGCGCGCCTGGCGTATCAAATCTACGCGCACCGCTTGACGCGCGAGATGGGCGCGATGCTGGCAGTGCTGGGTGGCGTGGACGCCATTGTGTTCACCGGCGGCATCGGCGAGAATTGCGCGCCGCTGCGCAAAGATGTCTGCGAGCAGCTCGCGTTTATTGGCCTGAAATTGGATCATGCGAAGAACGCCAAGCCGGATTTGGATGAAAATATCGCGGCGGCCGGCTCAACGGTGCAGGTGCTGGTGATTCGAGCGGATGAGGATGGGGAGATCGCGCGCGAATGCCAGCGCCTGAACGCAAACACCGCTTACTGACGTGCGCCGCTCAGAATGTCAATTGCGAGTTTGGACGTTCTTACCGAGCCGCGACCGTGAGGGAGTCGGTTACTTGAGAGTGGTTTTTCGGCAAGCGCAACCAAAAAAGCGCGCCCGCGTTGCCGCGCCCCGGCGCGTCGTCCGCCCAGATATCGCCGCCGTGATCGAGCAGCGTTTGGCGCGAAAGGGCCAAGCCCAGCCCCAGGCCGTTCTTCTTGCCCGCGGTGACAAACGGCTGAAACAAACGTCCCTGCAGCGCGGCACTGATGCCCGGGCCGGTATCCTCCACGCGCACCATGATGTTGTCGCCGGCGCTTTCCGCTCGGATCGAAATGCTGCCGCCCGAGCGCATGGCTTCGATGGCATTCTCAAAAAGATTCGCGAACACACGCTCCATGCGCGCGCGCTCCATGGGGCACCCCAGGTCGTCCGCGACATTTACATCCAGAGCGATCCCGCGGCCATCGGCGGAGGGCGCCACCGTGTTCCAGGCCGCCGCGATCACTTCGCGCAGACTGCATAGTTCGCTGCCGCTGGATGCCCCGCGCACCACGTCCAGCAATTCCTGCAGCATGTCCTGAATGCCACGCGAAGCACGATAAATGTTTCGGGCCAGGCGGCGCGTCGTCTCCTCCGGCATGTCGCTGTCCATCATCATCTCCGCGCCGGCGTAAATGGCCGCCAGCGGATTGCGAAGGTCGTGCACGATGGAGGTGGATAGCTGCCCGATGGTGGAGATGCGCTCCCGCCGGATCAGTTCCTGACGCGCCTGGCGAATGGATTCGCACATACTCTGGAACGTGCCGGCCAGCCTCCCCAGTTCATCCTGGCTGCGGACGTCGATGCGGTAATCGTAATTCTGTTTCGCGATTTCGGCCGCCGCGCGATCCAGTTCCGCCACCGGCTGCATGATTTTGCGCGCCACAAAATAGGTGGTCAGCAGCGCGGCCACCAGCGCCAGCAGCCACAGGGCAACGATCTCGTGGCGCAGCTCGGCCAGCCGCTCGCGCGCGCCAGCCAGCGATCGCAAAATGAAAAGCTGTCCCACCTGATCGCCGTTAATATCTCGCAGCGCGGTGGGCACGGCCAGGTAGTCCAGGATCTCAGTTGAATTTGCCAACAACCGCGGGGCGATGGCAGCCGTGATGGGGGGCGGGAGCGTGGACGTAACCACACGATTCCGCGCCACGAAAATGTATTCGCTGCCCCCGGTAGAGTTCTTCAGCGTCTGCGCGACTCCGGCATCCACGCGATATCCGGCCACCAGCGCGTTCAGCAGCACCGGGCCGGCGGGCGACTGCACGTAGACGGGCGTCACCACCACCTGGAACAATTCATCGCCCTTTTGTACAAACCCCGAAGCCTGTTTGGGAAACTGCGCACGCGCCGCGCGGACCATCGGCAGGTCGTCGTTAGGAGCGAAGGAAGCGGGCTGCGCGAGGCTGGCAATCACCTGGCCCTGGCCGTCCGCGACCAGGAAAAATGCGTCTTCCTTGGAAACGTTGGACCACAGCTCCCCAGCGGTGTCGCGGATGGTGGCAGGATCTTTGGTTCCGAACGCGGCCCGCACATCGGACATGGTGCTCAGGATTTCGCTCACCGCCGCCAGGCGGCTGGCCCGCGCCTTCCACAAGGATTCGTAAGCTTGAAAGCTGGCCTTGGCTTCCTCTTCCACGCTGGCATAACTGGCACGGATGACATCGCGCTGAACCAGCCAACCGACAATGGCGAACGACAACGTCATTACCAGCGAAATGGGAATCAGGATTTTCCATAGCAAGGAAAGCCGGGAAAATGTCATGGCTTAGTACCCATATAGGAACCGGAATCGGTGACCGGCGGATAGTCCTTACCATACTTGTTTTTGTGCGGCAATTCCAGATAACCGCTTTCGGACACCTGAATGGGCGCAAGTTCGAGCGTGCCTTCGCCCACTTCGACGGTCCGCGTCAGCGCCGCCAGAGTCTGCTCCGCGGAGCGCTCGTGAAACACGTGCAGGCGATACGATCCCGCGCGAACATTGGCGATTTCGAAAGCGCCATTTTTTTCGGACGTCGCGAAGTAGGGCGATTTCAGGACCACGATGACGGCGCTCATGGCCGGATGAATATTGCAGAACACGCGCACCGCGCCCTCGCGGTGGAAAGCGAGAGACCTGGTGGTGCCAGGCGGGTACAGGCCGATGTCGAAAATCTGGCCATTGTAGTTGGAAAATGCATTGTGGAAGATGGGATCGAAGTTGGGAAAGTCCACCACGGTTCCCACGGAGATGGCCAGTACATGGGGGATGAACGTCTTGTTTTTCTGCACCATTTGCGCCCGCGCCGCGGCGGTGGGAAGCACGGGCGGCGACGACAGAGACTCCAGCCAAACCACAACGCCCGAGTAATCGGTATGCTTGCGCACCTTCGGATCGTGCGACGAAACCAGCTCCACGCGGCCGCTCACCGTCACGGCGGCAGCCGTGTTCAGAAAGGCCGACAGCAGAAAGGCACCCGCGGCGCAGCGCCTAAAACAAATATCCAACCGCGAGATCATAATGGTCATTCAAACGATTTCCCAAACCCAGGTACGTGGTCCGCACTTGCCCGCCTTCCAGGCTCACGATCACATTCGGCGCAATTCGATACATCAAATTGCTGAAATAACCCTGATTCTTTCCAATATATCCATACGCGAGGTCGGAATTCCGATCGTCTTCCTGGCCGCCGTACAGATCCCAGGCCAGCCGAGACGTCAGCGGCACGCGGATCTGAGCCCAACCGCCCGTACTATGCACGGCGATCACTTCGCCAAAAGGTTCAATCATGAAGCCCTGCGGCAGCCCTCCCAAGGTTCCGACATTCTGGCCGTGGAAAAACATTCCGGAAAATTCCAGCTTCGCCATCGGGCGCAGGAACCAATCGATCGAATAGATCTCCGAAGGAACCAGCGTTTCGATAATGCGGTTTCGGTTGAAGTGATAGCCGCCGGCGATCTCGACGCGTTCCGTGTCACCCCAGCTATGCCACAGCTCCAGCCGTTCTTCTGCGCCAGGCGTGGAATATTCCTGCTGCGACGGGCTCTGCATATAGACATTCGAATTGGAAGGGTAGTCCAGGGAGCTGGTGACAAAAACCGCGGTTTGCGCGCGCAGCCCGGTGTTTTCGCCCAACGCGAAGCGCTGTTCCAAGCGGGCCTGAGGTTGCCACAGCCACAAGTTCCCCGCTCCGGTTAACGGCGAGTAACCCACCTGGGCGAGGGAATCGGGATCGCGCGGGGAAATAATCGGCTTGTCCTGTCCGAACATCAGACTGGTATTTTTCCAATCGATATCGATGGCGGCCGTGCGCAGACGCACCAGATGATCCAGCGACGTGGTACTGCCTCCAAAGAAATCCATGTAAATAGATCCGCTGATTTTCCCATTAAGGAAGGTCTGCGGACCGTTGAACAAAAGGCCCAGCGTGCTTTGCCGCAGAGTGCCGCCGCCGGTGAAATCGGCCTGAGACACCGAGGCCACCAGGGGATTCTCCATGTTTCCGTTGTATTGGCCGTTAACGGAAGCGTTGAACAGCGCCATGCCGGTAATCCGGATGGGAAACTTTTGCGAAGCTTCCACCTTGGTTTGTGCCAGCTCGTCGATCCGATTCTCGTCGACTGCCTGGCGCTCGTCACTGTCTTGGGCGGGAGTGTTTTGCGCCGGAGTGTTTTGCGCCGGAGTGTTTTGCGCCGGAGTGTTTTGCGGGAGAGTGGTTTGCGCCTGGGTTTGCGATTGCGCGGCCGGCGGCGTGCGCAGCCCGGAGACTTCTTGCCGCAAGGCGCGCACTTCTTCGAGTAACGCCTGGTTGTCTTTTTCCAGTCGATCCAACCTGTCCAGAATCTGCTGCACTGGCGGCGTATTCTGAGCGGAAGCGGCCATGCCGATTCCCAGCATCAGCAAAGCCACGTTCTTTCCACGGTGAATATTACTCCAATTGCATTTCATTTCCGAGAAGCTGCTCCAATTTCTCCCGTACCAGAGCGGGTGAATAGGGTTTCGCAAAGACCGCGTTGACGCCGCGAAGGCGCAAGCGATCGGAAATATGCGGGTCGGTGGAACCGGTGATCACAACAATCGGCAGTCCGGCGTGCACTTGATTGGCACGCACGCGGTCGATTAATTCGAAGCCGTCCATCCCGGGCATGTGCAGATCGGTCACCAGCGCGCGGATTTCCGCGTGGCGCGTTTCGAGCAACTCCCAGGCCCGCTCGGCGGAATCTGCGATTAAGGTTTTCAGGCCGGGGATGGAACTGAAGATGATTTCGAGCGTAGACGCGCAGGTCTCAGCGTCTTCCACGATCAGCACCGCTCCCGGTTCCGTTCCGTTCTTCACGGCAGAAACCGGTATCCCACGCCGTGTACCGTGAGGAAATGGCGCGGCGAATTGGCGTCGGGCTCCAGCTTTTGACGCAGCCGCACTACGTGCGCGTCCACGGTGCGGGTGTTCGGAAACGATTCGTAGCCCCAAACCGAATTCAGAATCATGTCGCGGGTGAGCGCCCGGTCCGGATTCTGCAGAAAATAGGTGAGCAGGTTGTACTCGGCGGGTGTCATCTTCAGCGTGTCGCCCCGCTTGGTGACCACGCGCCGCTCGAAATCCACTGCCACCGCGCCGAACTGCGCCACCTTGCGTACATCGGGCGACGTCCGCCGCAGCACCGCGCGTATTCGCGCCAGCAGTTCCCGCGCGCCGAAGGGCTTCACGATATAATCGTCGGCGCCGATCTCGAGCAGCAGCACTTTATCCACCTCTTCGCCGATGGCGCTCAACACGATAATGGGCGTCTTCAGATGGGCTGCGCGCACCTGCTTGCATATTTCGGTGCCGGTCATTCCGGGCAGGCGCAGATCCACCAGCATCAGATCGGGCTTTATGGACAGGGCGCGCTCGAAACCGGCCTTTCCATCGGCCACCAGGATGGGCGCAAATCCCTCCTGTTCCAGCATAATGCCGATGGTGTCGCGCAGGCTTTCATCGTCGTCGATGACAAGAATTGTAGTCATGAATACAGGGCTCTATTAAATCCTATCGCGGCGTATAGCGGAAGCCTGCATACAAGACCCGCTAATTGCAGGGTTTTTACCAAACGTTTACATCTCGGCAACGACTGAGACACGCCGTCCCGCCGATGATGGAATTCAAAGCAAGGCTGACAGACGCGCATGTTCCGTGGCGCGCTGGACTAAACAGGAGCCAGTGTGGACGTCTCGGGAGAAACGCTGCGCCTTCGGACTATAGGGCCATTTACCCTCAGAGAAAATCTTTATGCGAACGGGACGGTGCTGCCCGAGCACTCGCATCCGCACGCCTATATCACGTTGGTCATTGAAGGTAGCTTTCGCGAGCACTACGGCACGCGCTCTCTGCTGTGCCGCAGCGGAACCGTCCGATACCTTCCCCCGGGAGAGGCTCACGCCAACGAGATTCTGGCGCAGTCGCGATGCCTCCACGTGAACAGCCATGCGTTTTCATTCGAGGAGCTACGCCAGCGACCGGCGGTTCCTCCAGGGCCGGTTGAGATGACCGGGCTCACCACCGCGTGGCTGGCCAATCGGCTCTATGCCGAATTCTCGCGCCAGGATTCTGCGTCCGCGCTGGCCATTGAGGGAATGGTGCTGGAGCTCCTAGCTGAGATCGCGCGTACGGAGGCGCCCGGCAGTTCACGGCCCGTTCCGAACTGGCTGAAGCAGGCCACCCAGATCGTGGAGTCCCGTTTTCTGGAGCGGCTGAGCGTGAATCAAATTGCCGCGGAGGTGGGCGTACACTACGTGCACTTATCGCGGCAGTTCCACAAATACAATCGCTGCACCATCGGCGAGCTGATCCGGCGGCTCAGGATTCAGCACGCGTCGCATCTGCTGGCGCACTCGCGGACGCCTCTGGCCGATATCGCGCTGGCTTGCGGCTTTGCGGATCAGAGCCACCTGTCGCTGCTCTTCAAGCGCTATACGGGAATGAGCCCGTCGAAATTCCGCAGCGTGATGGAAATGGAGCCGGCGCCGTTAACGGAACAAACCACTCCCTCCGGTCGTGGCTCGGCAACGAACACGGTCATGGCGCGGTAACGAACACGGTGGTGGCCCCGAACACGGTGGTGGCGCGGTGACGAACACGGTCAGGGCGCGGTAACGATCCTGGTGTGGATCCTCATCCCGCGCGTAAGCGTTCGATGCACCGGACACTTGTCGGCGATCTCTAACAGCTTCATCCGCTGCTCTTCGGTCAGGTCTCCAACCAGTTCAATGTCGCGGTCCATGCGGTCCAGCATTTCGTCCTTGGTGTCGCAATCGGCGCAATCGGCCGCATGGATTTTCGAATGCCTCAGTCGCACGATTACGCTTGCGAGCGGCCACTGTTTGCGCCGCGCGTACATGCCGAGCGTCATGGAAGTGCATGCGCCCAGCGCCGCGGCCAGCAGCTCATAGGGCGACGGGCCGGCATCCTGGCCGCCCTGCTCCTTCGGTTCATCCGAGAATAGCCGATGGGATCCGGACGTGATTTCCTGCGTGAATCCAGCTACGCTTCCGCGCACCACCACTTCCGGCACGGCCATCAGCTCTCCAATTCGCCCGCCGCAATCTCATCCACGTAACACCAGATCCAGCGCTCGCCCGGCTCGATGGACCGCATCAGCGGATGATGCGACGAGTGAAAATGCTTAGTGGCGTGCTTGTTCTTCGATGAATCGCAGCAAGCCACATTGCCACACTCCAGGCACATGCGCAGGTGAACCCACGAATCGCCCATCTTAACGCAGTCGTCGCAAACATGCTTCGAAGGGTGAGTGAATTTAATTTGATTTAAATGCGTGCATTGTTGTGCCATATTAGTCTCCGTTTGCCGCTCGATCCTCGGCCCGCCTTTCGAGCGCGGCCCGATCCCACTTGGCCAGGTTCGCTCCAGCCTCGTAGGTGGTTTCGAGGAACTGCATGAGTTCCGACTCGGGCGAGCCTGATTGGGCCGCGGGGCCGCGGATGTCATCGTACATCAAAAGGAACTCACCGATTCCCTGGTGATAGAACGCCGCCTTCGGAGCAACGGCCGCGGTTTTGAAGCCCGCCGGCTCAGGCGTGGTGTAGGAATAAAATGCGGGACCTTTGATCTCGCCGCCGCCCGGCCAAAATCCGGCGCTGCTCACTTCGTGCGAATAGGCTTCCTGCATCACTTTGTCTAAGGGTCCCTGCGTGGCGGCCCTGGGCGGAGCCAGCCTACCGGAGAAGCGCGTCACCGCGATATCGAAGCTGCCCCAGAAGAAATGCACCGGGCTGCATTTGCCGATGAATCGCGAGCGAAAGTCCTTCAGGACTTTGTCGACCGAGATCAGCAGACGCCGGAATCGATCGACGTATTCGCGATCGTAGGATTTGTGCGTGCGGTCCTCGGCGAAGGGAATCGGATTCGCCACTTCATCGGGGCGCGCCGTGATCCGCACGTCGATTTTGAGCGCCGCGAGCGTGCTCATCACTTCCGCGTAGAAATCGGCCACGGTGCGGGGCGCCAGCTCCAGTGTGCGAACGTCGCCTTCGCTGGTTTCGATCACAAGTTTGTGCCCAATGAAATCGAATTCCATTTCGAACACTCCGCGCGGATAAGGAATGGCCGACGTGGTGAGCCCGCGCGCGCTCACATATAAGGTGGCGTTCCAATAATGATTGATCAGCGGGGTCAGGGTCATGCGGATCTTGCCGACGATCTGCGTCCACATGTGCAGCGTCTGGTAAGTATCCTGCCAGGCGGCTAAGGGAAGCTCTGGCCAAGCGTCAAGGTGCGAACTCATCACTTTAATTCTACGCGGCGGGTCAATTCCACGCGCAGCATGGTCGGCTGATAAGTTAGAAAAGCATCTATGCGAACCCAAGTCGGTATTGTCGGAGCCGGACCCGCCGGGCTGATGCTCTCCCACCTGCTGCATTTGTACGGGATCGAGTCCGTAATTCTAGAGTGCCGCAGCCGTCAGTACATCGAGGATCGCGTGCGCGCCGGCGTGCTGGAGCAGGGCACGGTGGACCTGATGATCGAAACCGGCGTGGGCCGGCGTTTGCAGCGCGAAGGATTGCGGCACGATGGAGTTTGGTTCAGCTTCGGCGGGCGGCGTCATCGCATCAATCTGGCGGAGCTGACGGGTGGCAGCGCCATTACCGTTTACGCGCAGCAGGAAGTGGTGAAGGATCTGGTGCAGGCGCGTCTGGACGCCGGCGCGCAGATCGTGTTTGAGGTGGACGATCTTTCGGTTCACGATCTGGATTCGCCGCTTCCGAAGATTCGCTTCACAAAAGATGGCGCTCCGCACGAAATGGTTTGCGACTTTATCGCCGGCTGCGACGGCTTTCATGGCGTCTGCCGGCCATCGGTGCCCGAGGGCGTCATCAGTGTTTACGAGCGCGTTTATCCCTTCGCCTGGCTCGGCATTCTTGCCGCAGCGGCGCCGACGTCCGAAGAGCTGGTCTACTCCTATACCGAGCGCGGGTTCGCGCTGTTCAGTATGCGATCGCCGCAGATCACGCGCCTGTATCTGCAATGCGCGCCCGATGAAGATCTCACGCAATGGCCGGACGATCGGGTGTGGGAAGAGCTTTGCGCACGCATGCGAACCGATGACGGGTGGACGCCAGCAGTTGGTCCCGTGATTCAGAAAGGCGTGACCGGGATGCGCAGTTTCGTGATTGAGCCGATGCAGTTCGGCCGGTTGTTTCTGGCGGGCGACGCCGCGCACATCGTGCCGCCCACTGGAGCGAAGGGGTTGAATCTCGCGATTTCGGACGTGCGCGTGCTTTCGCAAGCTCTGGAGGGTTTCTACAAATCCGGCCGGCGCGATCTTCTGGATCAATATTCCGCGAGATGTCTCCGCCGCATCTGGAAAGTGCAGCGCTTTTCCTGGTGGATGACGTCCATGCTGCATCTTTTTCCCGGCGCCGACGGCTTCGACCATCGCCGGCAGCTTGCCGAACTGGATTACATCACGAGTTCACGCGCCGGGATGACGACTTTGGCTGAGAATTACGTTGGGCTGCCGCTGGATTAGATATCATTAACCTTGCGTTTTCTCTGCGTCATTCTCTGGTTAATGCTTGCTGCTGCTTCGGCATGCGGCCAGATCATGATCGACACTTTCGCGGGCGGCTATATTCAGTCCGGTATTTCCGCGCAAAATGTCGCTTTCGGCATCATAAACGGAGTCACTAGAGATCCAAACGGCAACCTGGTTTTCTGCGACAGCACGACCAATGTGATTCGGCGCATCAACGCCGACGGAACCATTCAGACCATCGCTGGAATCGGCATCCCCGGCTACGGAGGCGACGGAGGACCAGCCCTGAGCGCGCTATTGAATGGCCCAGCGTTTCCCACGTACGATACCAACGGAAATCTCTATTTCGCCGATACCGACAATTTCCGAATTCGCCGCGTCGACTCTTCCGGCAAGATTACTACTGTCGCGGGCACGGGTATCCAGGGAACCCTCGGAGCTGCCGGACCCGCCACCCAAGCGCAAATCTCCTACGTTGTGGGCCTGGCAATCGACCACTCGGGCAACGTCTACTTCGCCGAACCCAATTACTCCGTAAATGGGCAGGGTAATCCTTCGGAGGTTCGCAGAATCACGCCGTCCGGACAAATCGAAATGTATGCGGGCTGCGCAACGTGCCCGGAGGAAGTTGACGACGTTCCTGCCACGCAATCCGGGTTTACATTTGTGCTGGCGCTGGCTTCCGACCAAGCGGGAAACCTGTACGTATCGGACGGCTCGCACTTGCTTCGTGTGTCTTCCGACGGAGTAATTCACCATTTCGCAGGGTTTGGCGCTCCATCGACAACCAACAGCAATGGCGGGCCCGCGCTCAACGCTCCGCCGAGCGACTTCATTGGACTTGCCGCCGATGCGGTGGGAGACGTTTACACCGAGGAGGTGAGCAATCTCCCTGGCGGAAACGGCGGGTTCGTCATCCGGCGCATCGGAACCGACGGGATTATCAGTGTCGTGGCCGGCACGTTCAGCGGGACCTCCCAAGGCGATGGCCCTGCGTTGCAGACCGAACTGTTTCCCAACTACGGATCTGGTCTGACCGCCGATGCGAGCGGTACGGTCACTTTCGCGGAGGATTACCGGCTCCGCCAATTGACGACTCAATCGACTATACAAACCATCGCAGGCAATCAACCGTTGTTTGCTCCGGATGGCACGCCGGCACTCAGCTCATGGTTCATAGGACCCAGCTCCATCGCGTTCGATGGCACCGGGTCACTTTACATCGGGCAAGCGTGCATTATTCAAAAGATCGATTCGAACGGCCTTATTTCAACGCTCGCCGGCACTGGTCAATGTTCCAGCACCGCGCCGAGTGGTGAGGCGTTAACAACCGAGCTGACTTATGCCAGCAGCATCGCCGTTGACAGCGCTGGCCAAGTCTACTTCGCAGACATCAACGGGTCCGTGTATGTAGTTTCTCCGAATGGCGTCATCAGCAAACTGGCGACTATCCAGAACGCCAACTTCCCTAAAATCGCCGTCGATTCGCAGGATCGCATCTACTTAGTGTCTCCGTTTGTATTCGCCCGCATTACGCAAGGATCGCCGCCACAGGCCATTGGCTACACGCTTTCAGGGGCAGCCATCGCTGTAGATGCCTCGGACAACATTTACGCCTGTTGCCTGACGAATGGTGATATCGCTCGTTACACGCCGGGTCTGGACGAAACAATCCTGGGTGATGTTGGAGTCGCAAACCTGAGTGCGATCGCAGTGGACGCATCCTCGACACTGTGGCAGGGATCTCCGCGAGGATTGATAAAGGGAACGCTTCCTTTCGGCGGCGGCTGCTGCTCGTATGGGGATGGAGGGCCAGCCGAGTCAGCTTACATTCCCACGTCTGCGATGGCTTTTGCGCCAAACGGCGATCTGTACGTGCTGGAATCGGGAACTAATACGGTTCGCAGAATTCATGGATCGCCACCAACCGTGCCGCCCGTGGTAGCCGCAGGCGGGATCGTGAACGCTGCCAGCCTGGCAGGCGGTGCGATCGCTCCGGGAGAATTGATCACTATCTTCGGTTCCAACTTCGGTCCCAGCGGACTGGATGTTGCCGCGCCGCAAAACAACTACATCCCGGACGCATTGAATACTGTCCATGTGTACTTCGGCGCTACTCGATTCCTGGGCAGGATTACCGCGCGCAGCGCAACCCAGATCAATGTATTTGTGCCGTACGAGGTTTCGATGGCGACCTCGGTCCAAGTGATCGTGGATGTGGACGGCGTCACGTCAACTCCGGTCACGGTTCCGGTTGCGCCTTCCGCTTTCGGGCTCTCCACGGCCGATGCCAGCGGGACCGGGCAAGGCGCCATTTTCAATCAAGACGGCTCCTACAACAGCCAGTCCAACCCGGCGGCGCGCGGATCTATCGTGACGATGTTTGGCACCGGCGAGGGCGTCACCGCGCCAGCGCTTCCCGATGGAGCGCTTGAGATTTCGACGCCGTATTCCACGACGCAGTCGGCCGTCACTGTGATGTTTGTCGATCAAACGGCCACCATCCAGTACGCGGGCGCAGCTCCGTTCCTACCAACAGGAGTGTTTCAGATCGACGCGACTATACCAGCCGGCGTGACCTCAGGAGACGTGCCGATCACCGTCTCGATTGGTGGAATCAGCACTACAAGGACAGCAACGGTCGCTGTGCAGTAGCTTGTCGCCGTATAATTCAAAGAGGTGGTATGGAATGAAGTGCGCGGTCCTCTTTTGCTTTTCGCTGGCGCTGCTCTGCGCCGCCGACAAAAAGCTCCCCATCGACGAAGCGTCCAACGACCAGCTCGATATCTCCGTCTCCGCACCGCTCGATAAGGACCAGATCAAGCAGGAGCTGGGGTCCGATTTGGGCGACGACATCGTCGTGATCCGGCTGACGGCGCGGCCGGTGAGCGACAAACCGGTCAAGCTCAGCCTGGACGATTTCCTGCTGGTTTCATCGAAGGACGGGCAGCGCTCGGAACCATACGAGCCGGGGCAACTGGCCGGATCGGACAGCTTGACCGTGACGCCGAATGGAGTGAGCAGGAGCGGACTGGGGGACCATCCGCACAGGCCCACGTTTGGCGTCGGCGGCATCGGAATCGGCAGCGGAAATTCGGGCGCCGCTCCAACTCCGAACGTGAAAGTGCAAGAATCGCGCGACGACAAAGAGAATCCGCTGCTGGCCGCGCTCAATGCCAAGATCCTGCCCGAAAAGGAAATCACGGAGCCAACCTCGGGGCTTCTGTTTTTCCAGATGGTGGGCAAGTTGAAGCCGAAGGACCTGGAGCTGCACTACAAGGGACCGACCGGCAAAATGGCCCTCCGGTTCAAGCCCGACAAATAGCGTACGGGCCTACCCGCCAACCGTTCGGCCGTGGTGTATTCTGTATCTGATCGCGACATCGTATTGAAACTCTGGAGAAGCATTGTATAAAGCCCCCCTTTATAAGGCAAAGATAACCGCGCTCGGCTGCTATACGCCGCCGGGAGTTTTGACCAATCAGGATTTAGAGCAGATGGTGGACACCAACAACGAGTGGATTGTCCAGCGCGTAGGCATTCTGCAGCGCCACATCGCACCGCCGGAGATCGCCACGTCCGACATGGCCGTGGAAGCGGCGCGAGTCGCGCTGGAGCAGCGTGGCATCGACGCCGGCGAGTTGGACGCCATCCTGGTGTGCACCGTGACGCCGGACATGCTGTTTCCCTCCACCGCTTGCCTGGTGCAGGACCGGCTGGGCGCGACGCACGCCTGGGGATTCGATCTGGTGGCCGCCTGCTCGGGATTTATTTACGGGCTCACCACGGCCGCGCATCTGGTGTCGGCGGGATCGCATAAGAAGGTGCTGGTGATCGGCTCCGACACGATGTCGCGCATCATCGATTATACGGACCGCTCCACATGCATTCTGTTCGGCGACGGCGCCGGCGCGATGCTGGTGGAACCCACTGAAGACGGCGAAGCCGGGTTTATCGATTTCGTCAATCAGATCGATGGTTCCGGCGGCAATTATCTGAAACAGCCCGCCGGCGGAAGCCGCATGCCGGCCAGCGCGGAGACGGTGGCGAATCGAATGCATTACGTGAAGCAGGACGGGCAGCAGGTCTTTAAATACGCGGTCCGGAAGATGGAAGAATGCTCGCGCGCTCTGCTGGAGCGCAATCATCTGACGGTGAACGATGTCGCCGTGATGATTCCGCATCAGGCCAACCGGCGCATTATCACGGCCACGGCGGAGCGCCTGGGTATCAACTGCGATCGAGTGGTGATCAATATCGATCAATATGGGAACACCACCGGCGCCACCATTCCCCTGGCCACGCGCGACGCGCTGCGGTGCGGGAAGCTCAAGAAGGGCGATCTGGTGCTGTTCGCCGCGGTGGGCGCGGGCTATACGGTGGGCGCGAACTTGTGGCGCTGGCAGATGTAGCATGGAACCAAAAAAAGCGGTGGTATTTGGATGCCGTGGACAGCTTGGCGTCGAATTGGTGGCTGTGCTCGCGGAGCGGGGCTATCAAGTAGCGGGGTTCGATCGCAGCCAGGTGGATATCAGCGACGGCGCGCAAGTGGAGCGGACATTTGCGCAGGAAGATCCAGCCATTGTGATCAACGCGGCTGCGTACAATCAAGTGGACGTTGCCGAAAAAGAACCGGCGCCCGCGATGCTGGCCAACGGCCTGGCGGTGCGCAACCTGGCGATGTGCTGCCGGCAATTCGATGCGCGCCTGGTGCATTTTTCAACCGACTATGTGTTCGACGGCACGGCTGGCCGCGCATATACCGAAGAAGACGCCACGCATCCGTTGGGAGCTTACGCGGTGTCGAAACTGGCGGGCGAGTTGTACGCGCAGGCTTATTTGGACCATCCGCTCATCATTCGGACGTCGGGAGTTTTCGGGCCGGGTGGATTGCAAACGGCGCGCGGGAATTTCATCGAGCTGATGCTGCGGCTGGCGGCCGGCGGCAAACCGATCCGAGTTGTCGATGACCACGTAGCTTCGCCCACGTATGCGCCGGTGCTGGCAGCGCGTAGCGTGGATCTCGTGGATCGCGGATTGACGGGCGTGTTCCATGTGGGCGGCGGACAAGCCATCTCGTGGTTCGACTACGCCTGCATGATTTTTCGAATCGCCGGAGTGCAGCCGGAAGTGAAACCCACCAGCGAACGCGAATTTCGAACGGCGGCGCGGCGGCCGAAGTACTCGGCGCTTTCGAACGCGAAGATGGAACGCTCGGGCATTGAGGCTTTTCCGCCGTTGGAGGACGCGGTACGGATGTATATGGAAGCGCGGGCGCGAGTGGCGGCGACGGCGTGATGAATCGCGTGGGGGCAAGGATGGTGCGATGCATGCTTTCAAGGTAGAGGTGAACGGCAAGCGCATTTGTGTGGCTGGAGTGGGCGCGAACGGCGTCCTGTCGGCGATCACAACTTTTGTTGGCGGTCCGGCGCGTGGCAACAGTATTGACCTCTCGGTAGGCGGGCTTTTCACAGAAACCGAGGAGCACGCAACGTGGGCGCGCATTGGGTTGAAAGTTGGAGACAAGATCGTGTTGAAAGTCATCGAAACCGATTCAGTGGACAAGCCACGCGAGCGTCGCCTTCCCGATTTGAAGACGGACAAGCGAAGAGAAAAGGCCTATGTGCGCGCGATGGCCAAGAAATTCGGCTGGCAGCTTATAGCTCGGCAACGCCGAGAACCGAGGTAGCCCGGCCGCCCCGGAATGGCGCGGGCTATAATTACCCGCATGGCCGCAAATTCCAAGCGTCTTGCGCTCGCGGTGATCGCTATCATCGCCGCGACTGCAGCATCGGGCCAGGACGCCGCGCCCACCATGACGCTTCTGGTGGATGAAACACAGGCCGGCCGACGAATCGCGTTTGTGCGCGAGGAGATCCCCGTGAAGCCTGGCGAGCTCGCGCTGGCATATCCGCGCTGGATTCCAGGCGAACACGGACCCACTGGACCCATCCAACAATTTGCCGCACTACGGATCCGTTCCGCGAACGCCACGCTGCCCTGGAAACGCGATCCCGACGACGTCTACACAATTCACGTGGACGTGCCCGCCGGAACCGACAGCATCACGGTCGAGTTCGATACTTTGCTCGAAAATACGATCTCGGATCATCAGCTCCTGCTGCCGTGGAGCACCACCGTACTGTACCCGCGCAGCGTCGATAAGCGCGAGCTCATGATAGCGCCGTCGGTGCTTCTGCCTCCCAACTGGAAACAGGGAAGTGCGCTGCATGTGATCAGCCAGACGGGCGCGCGCGTGGATTTCGCGCCGGTTTCGCTGGAACGCCTGATCGATTCGCCGGTGCTGGCCGGCGAGTTCTTCCGCGCGGTGCCGCTGGCGTCAAGCTGGCCGGCGGAGCTCGACATTACCGGTGATAGCCAGGCGGCCGTCGACAACGCGGATGACGCGCACGCTTTCGCTCTGTTTGGAAAGCTGATGGATGAGGATCGCGCCATGTTCGGCTTCCGGCATTGGCAAACCATGCATATTCTGGTTTCGCAAAGTGAAGCGGTGCCCTACGACGGACTGGAGCACGAGGATTCGCCGTACAACGCAGTGGGCGACGCCGGGCTTTCGAAGAAAGACATGCTGGAGAAAAACGGTCCCGGGCTGTTGACGCACGAACAATCGCACTCCTGGGATGGCAAATACCGGCGTCCAGCGGAACTTTACTCCAAGCCCGACTATCAGGGCCCGGAACGGACGTCGCTGCTCTGGGTGTACGAGGGGCTGAACGAGTACATCGGATATTTGCTCTCCACGCGCACCGGCTTTAACGACGCCGCCTACATACGCGATCATCTGGCGGCAATCGCTGCGAGGTTCTCGCACGAGGCGGGCCGCGCTTCCACCGCGCTGGTGGACACGGCGACCGAAGACTGGGTGCTGCGTTCGAATGATCGCGGATGGTCTTCGCTGCGCCGCGGGCAGGATTACTACAACGAGGGCGCACTCATCTGGCTGCGCGCCGACACCATTATCCGCGAACAATCGCAAGGCCGGCTTTCGCTGGACGATTTCCTACGCAGCTTTCTCGGCCAACGCGACACCGAACCGATCGTGGTTCCGTACACCAGAGAGGATGTCGAGGCGTCGCTATCGGCGATCTGGAAGTTTGACTGGCATACGTTTTTCGAGACGCTGATCTACCAGGTGAACAGCAAGCCGCCCACCGAGGGCTTGGAGGCGGCGGGCTGGCGTCTGGTGTATAACGCGACTCCCAACGTCGACCGTTTCGTCATGCCGGGCACGTTTGACGCCGCGTATTCGCTGGGGATGGGCCTGACGAAAGACGGCGCGATCATGGACGTGTTGCCTGGGTCGCCCGCCTACGACGCGGGTCTGGGTCCGCACATGACAGTGCTGGCCGTGGATGGCCGCGTGTACTCGGCGGACGTATTAAGCGAATCAATCACGCATCCGCGAAACGGCAAAATCACGCTGATTGTTCGGAACTTCGGGTCAGTGGAATCCCGCGAAATTCAATACGCGGGCGGCTTGCGTTACCCGCACCTGGAGCGAATTCCGGAAAGCCACGATTATTTGAGCGAGATCCTGGCGCCGCGCGCCAACAAAGAACACTAACCAAAGACCACTCCCTGTGGTCGTGGCTCGGAAACCGCTCGTTTACAGAGCCGCGACCGTAAGGGAGACGGTCAGAGGAGTGCCGTCGGCCGACGCGTCCAGGCTTTGCCCTTCTCTTTCGATACCGCTTCGACATCCTTTACATACGCGCCGGCCTGCGTCAGGATATGATGCAGATCGTTTCCGACGCTGATGAACGGGAAACCCTTTTCGAGGAATTCTCCGACGCGCGAAGTTCCGAAGAGGAACAGGCCCAAGATCACTTTGTTTTTAGTCGCCGCGGCACGTAGCTTGTCGGTGGCGGCGAAGAGTTCGGGCGACGTGTACATGTCGGGGAATTTATATTTTTCGAACAGCCCCATGGACATGCACAGGTCGTTTTGACCGAGGAACAGCATATCGACGCCCGGGACGGCCGCGATTTCGTCGATATTCTTGATGCAGTCCGCCGTCTCCACTTGCAGGGCCAGAATCACGTTCTCGTTGGCCGCGCCCGCGTAGCCCAGCAGCCCGGCTTTGTTCATGCTGCGCTGCGGGAAATAAACCGAGCGCGTGCCGGTGGTGGGATAGCGCGCGCAACTGACGGCTTGCCGGGCTTCGTCGGCGGTATTGATGTAAGGGACCAGAACGCCGTCGGCGCCCAGGTCGAGCGACTGCTGGATTCCGCCGCGATCGTGATACCCAGCCACGCGCACCATGGATTTCGCGCCGCCGCTCGAAATTCCGGCCAACATCGCCGACAGCTCGGGAAAGCCCATGGGCCCGTGCTGCGTGTCCACCAGCAGCCAATCGTAGCCGCTATGCGCCAATTGCTCGGCGACCGTGGGACTGTGCGAATTCAGGAACAGGCCGAGCTTGGGCCGCCCTTCGCGCAGTTGCTTCTTGAACTCAGCTCCACTGAGCGCTTCACTCATTCGTTGCTATCTCCTGGGTTCCGGCGGGCGTTGCGGGCGAGCCGGAAATGCAAAGTCGCCGGCGCGCAATCGCTTAAAGGAAGATCGGGGCGCGCCGGTCACCATGCAGTATACAACGCGGCGGTCCAGTTCCACCTTCCAGTATGTATTCCAATCGGCGGCAGGGAATTAACGTCACGGCTAGCAGAATTGGAGATTGCACAAACACTACAAACCAAGTGTCTTAGAGCCAACAGCCCACCAAATAGTACCTCCGTAATCCTAAGAAATTAAGGGCTTCTTACCGATAGAATAGGGATGCTATCCGCACTGGCAATCGGAGCGCTGGTTCTTGCGCTAGCCGCCTGCGCGATGGTTTACGTGCAAACCCGGCGCCTGCGGGACAGCCAGCGGGACCAGGAGAAGCTGGAGCGCTCCTCCCGCGTGATCGAGGAAGAACGGCGCGTTCTGGAGCTGATCGCCAAGGGCTGCTCGCTCAAAGAGGTGCTGGATGCTCTTACTGCCGCGATTGAACGGATGGCCGCCGATTGCTTCTGCACGGTCCTTTTGCTGGACGAAGAGGGGAAACGCCTGTGGGAAGGTTCGGGAGGCGGTCTGCCGCCCGCGTATATGCAAGGCGTAAACGGCCTGGAAATTGGCCCTGAGGTGGGCGCCTGCGGATCGGCGGCCTTCCGCAACGAAACCACCATTATTGAAGACATCGCCAACGATCACCGCTTTGGGCCCGCCAAAGACTTCGTATTGAGCTTCGGGTTGCGGGCTTGCTGGAGCGTACCGATCCGCGATTCTAACAAGAATGTGCTGGGCACGTTTGCCATGTATCACAAGCACCCCGCCGCGCCGCACGACCGGGATTTGCGCGTGGTGGAGGCGGGGGCGCACCTGGCCGGGAACGCCATCGAGCGGCTGCGCGCCGAGCAGAAGTTGCGCGAAAACGCCGAGCGCATCGCCATGGCGGAAAAGGCCGCTGCGTTCGGCATTTGGCAGACCGACGTCGCGACGGACATATTGTCCATCTCGGAAGGTTTCGCGGCATTGGTGGGCATGACCGGAAAGCCCTTGCGCATGCACCTGGACCGCTGGCGCGAGATGATCCACCCGGACGACCGCGAGGCGCTGAACGAGACGGCGCGGAATGCGATGGTCGTAAACGGATCGTTTAATGCGGAATTCCGCGTGGTACTCCCGGACGGATCCGTGCGCTGGATGCGCAGCCAGTCCCGTGTGGATGGGAAGCCGGGGCGGCCTGAGCTGGTCAGCGGCGCCATGATCGACATCACGCAGGAAAAGGAGATGCTTCTGCGCCTGGAGCAGGCCCGCGTGGCCGCCGACGACGCCAACCGCGCCAAATCGGAGTTCCTGGCCAATATGAGCCATGAGATCCGCACGCCCATGAACGGGATCATCGGGATGACCGAGCTCGCGCTCGAAACTGAGCTGGATCTGACGCAGCGCGAGTATCTGAACGCCGTAAAATACTCCGCGGATTCCCTGTTGAGCGTCATCAACGAAATCCTGGATTTCTCGAAGATCGAGGTAGGAAGGCTGGCCTTGGATCCGATTGAGTTTAGCCTTCGGGATCATCTGGGCCACGCCATGAAATCGCTCGCGGTAGGGGCGCACCAGAAGGACTTGGAACTGGCCTGCTTCGTCCCGCCCGAACTGCCGGATTTCGTGATTGGCGATCCGGTGCGTTTACGCCAGGTGGTGCTGAACCTGACGGGAAATGCCATCAAATTTACCGATCACGGCGAGGTGGTCTTGCGGGTGGAAGCCGAACAGAGCGACCCGGACAAATTGAATCTGCACTTCACGGTTACCGATACCGGCGTCGGCATCCCGCAACAGAAGCAGAAGATCATCTTTGAGCCGTTCACCCAGGCGGACACCTCCACTACGCGCCGCTACGGCGGCACTGGGCTGGGGCTCTCGATTTCGACGCGTTTGATCGAGATGATGGGCGGCCGGATCTGGCTGGAAAGCGAGGTGGGCAAGGGATCGACTTTCCACTTTACAGCTCAATTCGGAGTGGTGAAGAACGCCATGGCCCGGCCCACGCTAAAGGATCCGGCGGTGCTGGACGATGTGCGCGTTCTGGTGGTGGACGACAATGCTACGAATCGTCAGATTTTGGAGAAAACGCTCAGCTACTGGCGCATGCGGCCTACCGCCGTCTCGAACGCGACGGCTGCGCTCAACATGCTTTGCGAGGCGAAAGCCGCTGGCGTGCCGTTCAGTTTAATGGTGGCGGATTGTCACATGCCGGACGTGGACGGGTTCATGCTGGTGGAACAGATTCAACGATCGCCCGATTTGTCGAACCTGGTAACCATCATGCTCACCTCCGGCGGCCAGCGCGGCGACGGTGCACGCTGCAAACAGCTCGGTATCGCGGCCTACCTCATCAAGCCCGTGCTCCAGGCGGACCTGCTGGAAGCGCTGCTGCAGGTGCTCTCTTCCTGCGAAGACGTCGTGAAGAAGACTCAAGTGATCACGCGCTACACGCTGCGCGAAGGGCGTCTGCCGCTCCGCATTCTGCTGGCCGAGGATAACCTGGTGAACCAGAAGCTGGCCTCGCGCTTACTGGAAAATCAAGGCCACATGGTTGTCGTGGCCGGTGACGGCGCTCAGGCCGTGGACACCTTGGAGAAGCAGAGCTTCGACCTGGTTCTGATGGACGCCCAGATGCCCGTGATGGACGGGTTCGAGGCCACGGCGGCGATTCGACGGCTGGAGCAAAACACACGCGCGCATATTCCGATCATTGCCATGACCGCGCACGCTATGGTGGGCGACCGGCAGCGATGTCTGCAGGCCGGGATGGACGGCTACATCGCCAAGCCCGTTCACGCCAACGAGTTGTTCGAGACCATCGAGACAGTGTTGGCGCATGCCGAGATGGTGGCGGCGGAGAACCCCGGCTAACTGGCTTTGACTAACCGGCGCGGGCGGCTACATTTACACTAATGAAGCATGCCTCGCTCGCCCGTGCAGTCCCGTGTGTCCGTCAACGGCATTGAGATCGCCCTGTGGGAGTGGGCCGGCCAAGGACCACCGATCTTCTTTTGTCACGCCACCGGATTTCACGCGCGCATCTGGGACCAGGTGATCGCCCGGCTTCACAAACAGGGCACCGAACGCCATTGCATCGCCTTCGACGCTCGCGGCCATGGGCGTAGCGGCAAGCCGGCGCCGCCTTACGCCTGGCGCGACTTCGGCGCGGATGTCGCGGCGCTGGCCGAATCGCTGGGACTGGCTGGCGCCATCGGCGTCGGGCATTCCATGGGCGGCCATTCCGTGACGCTTGCCTCAGCCCTCCAACCGGCCGCCTTCGCCGCGCTCGTGCTGTTCGATCCGGTCATCCGCGCGAAGGATCAGTACATCGGGCCTTGGAAAAAGACCGAATTTGTCGCCAAACGGCGCAACCAATGGGCGTCGGCCCAGGAGATGTTCGAGCGCTTCGAAAATCGCGCGCCCTTCGATTCGTGGGACCGGCAGGTGTTGCGCGACTATTGCAACTACGGGCTTGAGCCGGATGGCGACGGATACGTTCTGGCGTGTCCGCCTGCGATTGAAGCGTCCATTTACGATGGCAGCACGGCCGTGGAATCCAATATTTATCCGGAGATCGCGAGCATTCGGATTCCCGTGCACGTGGTGCGCGCGGGACGTTATCCAGATCCCGCGGCCGTGATGAGAACGTCGATCACAGCGCCCGGCTTGGCTGCGAGCTTCGTGCGCGGGCGGGATACTAGTCTCGCCGAGTATTCGCACTTCATCCCGATGGAATCGCCGGCGCTGGCGGCGGAATTGATCGTCGAGGCTATCAGGGACTTCCCCGCCCTGCTTTAATAAATATAGTGTCACCAACGACAGTGTCCATCGACGAACAGATCGCGTATTTGAAGAAGGGTCTGGCCGACCTGATCCGCGAAGAGGAACTGCGCGAGCGCCTGATCCGAGCCGAAAAGACCGGCCGTCCGCTGCGCGTGAAAGCGGGCTTCGATCCCACGGCGCCCGACCTGCACCTGGGCCACACTGTGCTGCTGCGCAAGATGAAGCACTTCCAGGATCTGGGGCATCGCGTGATTTTTTTGATAGGCGACAACACCGGGCTCATCGGCGATCCCAGCGGCCGCAACACCACGCGGCCTCCCATGACGCGTGAAGAGATCGACAAGAACGCCGAGACGTATAAAACACAGGTGTTCAAGATCCTCGACCCTGAAAAGACCGAAGTGCGATTTAACAGCGAATGGCTGGAGCCGATGAAGTTTGCCGACCTCATCCGGCTATGCTCGAAATACACCGTGGCGCGCATCATGGAGCGGGACGATTTCACCAAGCGATTCAAGGACGGCACGCCGATTTTCGTCCACGAGCTGCTGTATCCGCTGGCGCAGGGCTACGATTCCGTGAAGCTGGAATGCGACGTGGAGATGGGCGGCACGGACCAGCTAACCAATTTGCTGGTGGGGCGCGAGCTGCAGCGCGATTCGGGACAGCCGCCGCAGATTGTGGCCACCGTTCCGTTGCTCGAAGGCACCGAAGGCGTTGAGAAGATGTCGAAATCCAAGGGCAATTACATCGGCATCACGGAGCCGGCGAAAATAATTTTCCGCAAAGTGATGGGGATCAGCGACACCTTGATGTGGCGCTATTGGGAACTGCTCACCGACAAGAGCCTGGCCGAGATCGCGGCCATGAAAGCGGAAGAACCGATGCAGGTGAAGATGCGGCTGGCGTGGCAGATTGTCGCGGATTTTCATTCCGGCGAAGCGGCGGTGCAGGCGCAATCGGATTTTCAGCGCGAGGTGCGGGAGGGCGCGGCGCCCGCGGACATGGAAACTGTGAGGCTGCCTGGCGACATCACCAGCAGCTTGCCGAAAATCCTTGTGGCGGCTGGCCTGGCCGATTCGCGGACCGACGCAGAGCGCAAGATCAAGGCTGGCGCGGTGGAGATCGATGGCGAGCGGTACGCCAATCTCACTGTCGCGATTCCGCCGGGCGGCGTTGTCGTTCGGGTCGGCAAGAAGTGGAAGCGAGTGCGGGTTTCCTAATGCCGCATTACCCAGCACTGCTCGGCAGGAATTCCAAAGAACCGCTCACTCACGTGCGCGGCTCGGTCGATCTCGAATGTTACCGAGCCGCGCGCGGGAGCAAGCGGTTTTGCCTCGGCGAAGCCGGGGGCCCGGTACAATAAATGGAAAAACGACATTTTGTCTGGAAGCTGGCCGGACGCGAACTGCTGCTCGGCGAGCGTACCCTGCTGATGGGCGTGCTGAACGTGACGCCCGATTCGTTTTCCGACGGCGGTAAATATCTGGATCCCGACCGCGCATTCGCGCGCGCCGTGGAGCTGGAAGAACAAGGCGCGGATATCATCGACATTGGCGCCGAGTCTACCAAGCCCGGTTCCGAGCGCATCTCGGAAGCCGAAGAGCTGCGCCGCCTGGTGCCGGTGCTGAAGCGCCTGAATGGCAAGCTGAGCGTTCCGATTTCGGTGGACACCTATAAATCGGCCGTCGCGGAAAAGGCGCTGGAACATGGCGCTGCGTTGATCAACGATCCTTCGGGTCTGACATTCGATGCGAAACTCGCGCACGTGGCGGCGCAGCATGATGCGGGATTGATCATCACCCACATGCGCGGGACGCCGGAAACGTGGGCCAAGCTTGCGCCCATCAAAGACGTGATGGGGACTATCCGGCAGGATCTGGATGCGTCCACACATCGCGCGGTACGGGCGGGCGTAGATCGCGCGCGCATCGCCATCGATCCGGGGCTCGGCTTCGGCAAACGAAAAGAGCAAAACGCGGAGATCCTGGCGCACCTGAATGCGTTCTCACCGCTCGAATTTCCTCTTGTGGTGGGCCCGTCGCGAAAATCGTTTTTGCCGCAACTGGAGAAGCCGTCGGCAGGTTTTTTGCAATGCGCGACAGCAGCGGCGGTGACGGCTGCCATCTTGGGCGGCGCACACGTCGTTCGCGTACACGACGTTCTCGAGATGAAAGCCGCAGCGCTGGTGGCCGACCAGATTTTCAGCTTCGCTGGCACTTCGGACAATAGTGCGTCCCGCGCTGTCCCACCACGATCCGGCGGATCGGCGTTCCGCAGGTAGGACACGCATCGCCGGCGCGTCCGTAGACTTGGTGTTGCTGCTGAAAACTGCCGCGCACGCCGTCGGCGTCCACGTAATCGGAAATCGAAGAGCCTTTGTGGCGAATCGCGGTGGCGAGGATATCCACCATCGCGGCGTGCAGGCGTCCGGCGCGCACCTTGCTCAAGCTGGAGGCAATGGCGCGCGGATGGATGCGCGCTTCAAACAGCGCCTCATCGGTATAGATGTTGCCCATGCCGCGCAGGAATCGCTGGTTGAGCAGCAGCGGCTTGATGGCCGACTTACGCGTCTTCAGTAGCTTCCGAAAATCGTCGAGCGAAATACCCAGCGCGTCCGGCCCAAGCGAGGCGGCGCGTGCGGGCAATTGCTCGCTCCATTCGATGCGGCCGAAATGACGGATGTCGTCGTAGACCAGCAAGCCGCGATCGAGTTGGAAAACCGCGCGGGCATAAGGGCCAGGCTCGGAATCGAGCAGCAGTTTTCCAGTCATGCCAAGGTGAATCACCAGCACGCCCCGATCGAGCGTCAACACGATGAATTTGCCGTGCCGCTCCACCGATTTTACAAGCTGATTCCGAACCCGCTTGCGCAGCTCCGAAAATTTCTGGCGCACTACATGGTGCGAGGAGAACTGCGCGTCCAGGATGCGGCGTCCAGTGAGCTTAGGCGCGAGCGAACGGACGACGGTTTCTACTTCAGGCAATTCGGGCACAGGGCAGCTTAGGAGCGAACTGCCGGGTCAATCAAAATATCGTCGCCGTCGGCCCTCACGGAGAAGCGATCCAGCTTGATCGCGGGATCGAAATCGTTTTCTCCGGTGCGGCAATCGTACGCCCATGCGTGCCACGGACAAATCACCATGTTGTCCTGCACATTTCCCTGCCCGAGCGGCCCGCCGGCGTGCGGGCAGATGCCGGCCAGAGCGTGCAGCTCGCCGGCAACGTTGCAGATCGCGTAGGAATCTTCTCCGAGAGTCGCTTCAGTGACCGAACCAGGCGGCAGAGAAGCCAGTGAGCCAACTTTTACGAATGCCATACCAGATGTTCTACCACGTCTCTCCGTTGTGACGTGATGAACTGGAGCCACGCATCCATACCGCATCCGGTTTTGGCGGAAACCCGCAGGATCTCAATGCCGGGGCGCACGGCTTGCAGGTTTTTCGAAGCCACCGGCCAGTCGAATTCCACCGCATCGGCGAGATCGGTTTTGGTGATCACGGCGACGTCGGCGCTGTTGACGATGGTGGGATATTTCAGCGGCTTGTCCTCGCCTTCGGTGACCGACATCAGCACGACCCGGAGATTTTCGCCTAGATCGTAGGACGACGGGCACACCAGGTTGCCGACATTTTCGATGAACAGAAAATCCAGGTCGTGGAGGTTCCAGTCCTTTAAGTTCGTCTCGATCATGATCGCTTCCAAATGACAAACCGTGCCGGTTATGATTTGGCGCACGGGAACCTGGCTGCGGGCCAGGCGGATGGCATCGTTCTCCGTAGCCAAGTCGCCCACCAGCGCCGCAACGCGAAACTCGGAGCGCATTTTGGTCAGCGTGGATTCCAGGAATGCCGTTTTTCCGGAGCCGGGGCTGGATACCAGGTTCACGACGAAGACGCCGGCCGTTTGGAAACGATCGCGCAGCGCCCGCGCGATTTCGTCGTTGTGCTTGAGGATGTTCTTGCGTACTTCGAGGATTCTAGGCGAAGAGGTCATGAACGCAGCTCCAGCGCCACAACCTGCAATTCGCGGCCTTGCAGAATTTCGGCCGAGGGTGTTTCGCACTCGATGCAATAGATTTGCTGGATAGACGGAACGCTGCGGGGCGCCTGGCAGCGCGCACAATAAATCATCACAGGCACTTCTTCAATGATCAATTGAGCGCTGGGAAGCGTTGTCTCGGTACGGGCCAGCTCATAGGCCGACAGCAGGGCCTCTTTTGCTATTCCGGAGAGTGCGCCCAGCTTCACGTGAATCGCATCCACTTCGGCGCTCCTGCGGCCAGCTTCCTCTTCGGCCATGTCGAGGATGCTCATTGCGATGGAGAGTTCATGCATGAATCCCTCCGCCTACTACGCATCCTCTTCCCTGCCAACCGATCTGGATTACCTTGCCGTTTTCAACCAGCACCGGCACCGTGCGTTGGCCCGTGGCTTCGCGCATACGGGTGAACGCGGCGATGTCGGCATCCACGTCGAACTCGACGAAATCGCGGCGCGAGAATTCCAACCACTCGCGCATCTCCGCGGTATAGGGACAGCCCGAAGAGCCAAACAATTCAAGCATGAGCAGCGCTTTCCTGCGCGGCGCGCAGCGTGTGATAAATGGAAGCCTGGACCTCCTGAATGCGCGGAATGTAGTCGCAGCGCACAATCAACGGGAAATCGGCCAAGCCGCGGCGCAGAATTTCGCCGCCGTCGTAGCCCAGCAGCGCGACGGTGAGCAGTCCACGTTTGCGAGCTTCTTCCAGCGCGACGACAATGTTGCGCGATCCACCGCTGGTGGAGATTCCGACAGCCACATCTTCAGGCCGCGCGTGCGCGATCAACTGGCGCAGGAACACCACTTCGGTACCGACATCGTTCGCGATGGCGCTGATGTTGGCGGGTTCCATCGAAAGCGAGATGGCCGGAATGGGCCGCCAACCGCTGGGTGGAGCGATGCAGTCCAGCGCCCAGTCGTTGGCGTCGGTGGCCGAGCCGCCGTTGCCGAACAGAATGAGCTTGCCACCGCGCCGCACGCGGTCATCGATAGCGGCCGCGGTGGCTGCGATCTGATCGGATTGCTCTTCGGCCACCTGAGCACGCAGACGCGCGTCGTCACAAACCTTCATGCGAATGGATTCGGCCACTTCCTTTTCCAGGGAAACGGCGTCGTGCTTGTTCTGCCCCAGGAAGGGATAGAGAAAACCAGCGGGCCCCGTGTCCTGGCCGAGTTCGCGATGTTCCAGAAACACGTGGACCGTTTCCCACAGCGTGTGATAAAGAATCTCGATGGCTTCCTGATGGATGAATGCGTCGTCGGTGACAGCGGAGAAGCTAAGCGTCATGACTTTCCGCGCACGCGCGGTTTCCAGCGCGGCCTGCACTTCTACGTCGCCTTCCGGGGGCGCGAACCCCATCACGATGTCTTCGGGACGCACCAGCGCTTCCAGCCAAAGGGCGAATTCTGCGGAAAGATCGAGCGCCGGAAGCGCCCGCTTGCCGACGATTACCGGATGGACAAATTCCACCGACACGTGCTGCGCGTCCGTGGCGCATGCGCCACGCCCGAAGGCCAGCAACCGGCCGCCGCGCAGGAAGCGCTCCGCCATCTCTCGAGAAACAGCGGCCAGGCGAGGAGCTTCGTGCGCAAAAAAGTCCTCGAAGATGCGATTGCGCTCGATCAACCGTTCGGCGATCTGCTGTGCGAGCGTGGATTCGGTGGGCGTCATGACGTTAACAGATGCGCGGAAGCGGATCGCCCACCAGCATGTCGATCACGCGCGTTCCGCCGTAGGGCGCGATTCCGAGCACCGTAGCAGCCGGCGCGTCGCGCACT
The DNA here is from genome assembly GCA_963784025.1 of Bryobacterales bacterium. GTDB lineage: Bacteria > Acidobacteriota > Terriglobia > Bryobacterales > Bryobacteraceae > Palsa-89. Next base: position 639,168 of record CAWAPW010000022.1, on the reverse strand, counting down.
TCACCGATGATGGCCGCATCTTCGCCGCCGGGAGTGCGCTGCAACGCGTCCAGCGCAAGTTCGGCAAATTCGGGCGCGAGCACCGCGACGAACTGGCCCTCGTTGGCGATATGCAGTGGGTCCAACCCGAGAAGTTCGCAAGCGCCGCGAACAGCGTCGCGCAGCGGAATCCAGTCTTCGTGAAGCACGATGCCGAGACCGCAATCGCGCGCGAGTTCATTGAGCGAGGTAGCGAGGCCGCCCCGCGTTGGATCGCGCATCCAGCGCAACCCAGGCGAAGCGACCTCTACAAGCGCTTCCACGAAGGGAAGCACCGGTCGGGTATCAGAGCGAAGATCGGATTCAAGATCCAGATCGCCCCGTGCCAAAAGAATTGTGATGCCGTGATCGCCGATGGGCCCGCTGAGGATCACCTGATCGCCCGGCCGCACCGAGCGCGGCGACATCCGCAAACCGGGAATCACGCGGCCGATGCCGGCAGTGGTGATGTACATTCCGTCAGCCTTGCCGTGTTCGACAACCTTTGTGTCGCCGCTCACGATGATGACGCCGGCGTTGCGGGCGGCTTCACCCATAGCGCGCACTTCGGCTTCCAGAACCGGCATGGGCAGGCCGGCCTCGAGCACATAGCTGACAACCAGCGCCTCAGCGCGCGCGCCTGAGACGGCAAGATCGTTGACCGTGCCGTTGATGGCTAACTCGCCGATGGATCCGCCGGGAAAACGGAGCGGGCGAACGACAAAGCTATCGGTGGTGATTGCGATGCGCGTTCCGTTGAAATCGAGATGCGCGGCGTCGCCCAGCGGTTCGGCTGCGTCCGTACCGAATAGCAGAGGCGCGAACAATCCTTCCACCAATCGACGGCTGGCCTTGCCACCGGCGCCATGGGCCATTTCCACTTGCGCGTCGCGAAAGCGAATTTTGGGCGGTGCTGCAATGGTCGCCATAGCTCTAAGCTCCGATGCCCACGAGTTCCCCGCTCTTGCGGTGCTCGTAATTGAAATACGCCGCGCAGGAGCCTTCCGATGAAACCATCAACGCGCCGATGGGATGCTCGGGTGTACACTCTTTTCCGAAAAGCTTGCACTGCGCTGGTTTCAGCACACCCTTGAGCACTTCGCCACACTGCGCGGCTTTTGGATCGGTGACGCGCACACCGGGGACATGGAAACGGTGCTCGGCATCCCACTCGCGGAATTCGTCTTTGATCCGCAGAGCGGATTGCGATATGAACCCCAGGCCGCGCCATTCGAAATAGGGGCGCAATTCAAACACTTGAGCCATGGCACGAAGCGCTGCCCGATTGCCGTCCCACGGCACCACGCGCTGGTATTGATTCTCCACTTCCGCGCGGCCCGCGTTGAGCTGGCGCAGCGCCATGACGATGGACTGCAGAAGATCCAGCGGCTCAAAGCCCGACACGGCGATGGGTTTGTGCTCGTTCTCCGCGATCCAGGTATAGGGGCGGCATCCGATGACGGTGGAAACGTGGCCGGGACCGAGGAACGCATCGATGCGCATGTCCGGCGAATCGAGAATAGCGCGGATGGCGGGAATAATGGTGACGTGATTGCAGAATACCGAGAAATTGTGGACGCCTTTGTCGCGCGCGCGCAGCAGCGTCAGCGCGGTTGACGGCGCAGTGGTTTCAAATCCGATGGCGAAGAACATCACGTGCTTGTCGGGATTCTTCTCTGCCAGCTTCAGCGCATCGGCGGGCGAATAGACGATGCGGACATCCAGGCCGCGCGCCTTGTGCTCCAGCGGGCTGCCGTTGGCGCCGGGAACGCGCATCATGTCGCCGAAGGCGGTAAAGATGACGCCGGGCTGTTGGGCGATAGCCAGCCCGTCGTCAATGCGGCCCATGGGAAGCACGCACACCGGACAACCGGGACCATGCACCAATTCCACGTTCTCCGGAAGCAGATCCTTGAGGCCGAAGCGATAGATGGCGTGGGTGTGGCCGCCGCACACTTCCATCAAGCGATAATGCCGGCGCGGATCGGCAATGCGCCGGATCTCTTCCGCGGTTTGCGCGATGGCCGCGGGATCGCGAAACTCGTCCACGAATTTCATGGCGATTGTAATTCTCCCTGTCCGTAACCGCTGACTTCTTCCATGGCCGCTTGATCCTCGCCCAGCATCCGCAGCATCTGCATCTGCTCGTGCGCGCCCTGCTCGCTGATCTTGCTCATGGCGAAGCCGACATGGATCAACACCCAATCGCCCGGAATGGGATTCTCGTCTTCCAACAACCCGAGATCCACCTTGCGGCGCACGCCGGTGACGTCCACTACCGCGAGGAGCGGCGGACCGGGGATGAGCTCAAGGATTTGGCCGGGGATCGCAAGGCACATAGTTATCCCTTCTTGTTAGCGACGAAATCAAACGTCACTTTCACGTCGTCTTTCAGCTTCAAGGTGCCTCCGGCAACCGAGACGGGCTTGATCCCGAAGCTGGACTGCCGCACAGTGAACTCGCCCGAAGCGCGAAGCTGGGAATCGTTGACGGTAACCTGAGCGGTGATTTGCTGGGTCTGCGCCATTCCGCGGATGGTTAGCTTTCCCGTGATATTCGCCCAATAATGCCCCTCGCCGCCTTTGGACATGGAAGGGTTGGAGGCTTCGAAGATAATTTCGGGAAACCGGGACGTCTCCAGAACCTCATTGCGCGTAGTGCGCTCGATCTCGCGGCGGTCCTTGTCGCTTATCTGGTCCGTCAATTCGAGAGATCCCGATTGCACGACGATCCGCACCGAGGCTTGCTCCGGCGTTTCTGTCGAGAGCCTCGCTTCACCCGCAAATTGGCGGATGGCGAATGTTGGGTTGTGGCCCATGGAGGCAAGCAGACCCGTAGCGAAGGCACGAGCGGTGAGCGTGCTCACGCCGGGATCCAGCGTGTAGATGGTAGCGGCGGCGGTGGGATTGGGCGTAGTCACATTGCTTTCAATTTCAAATATCGTTGGAAATCGGGCGCGGCGGCCTGCAAAAGATTTCCGATTCCGACGCCGCCCAAGAGTTTGCGCACCGCGGGGGTTGTCAAAATTAGTCCCGCGCCAAAAATGACGAGCGCCGCGCCGCTGAGTAGCATCAGCGTGTCGCGGGTGTCGTCCGAATTTTCATTCCCTATTCGATCGGTCAGTTGCATTCCGTGCCTCCTGAATTTGTTCTTCAGCAATCTGTTCTCCAGCAGAGATGCGTTTCACGAGCGACTCCACCACCGTGACGGCGCGGTCCACCGCGGCGTTCACAGTTTCACTCAAGCCCAGTTGTCCCTCTTCGCCGCCCAGCGTCTGCGGCTCGCACGCGACGATCAGCATCTGGGTGGGAAGCTGGCCGAACGTTCGCGCCATTCGCAGCACCGTGTCCGGATTCATGGCGTGGGCGTTGGCGGGCGCGGGTTCCGCGGATGGGTCAAGGTCCGGGGACAAAACATAAATGTCACCCGGCGAGCCGCCTCGCGAAGTGGCGTCCACGAGAATGGCGGCATCGTAGCGGCCGCTGGTGAGCGCGTAGGCAAGATCGTAGCTGCGAATGCCGAAGTCGACGATCTGGACGCCGGCGGGAAGCGGGTTCGCGTTCAAGCGGAGCGCAACCTCCACGCCAAAACCGTCGTCGCCGAAAAATACGTTGCCGATGCCGGCGATCAGAATGCGAGCTGATGCAAGGCGAACTTCGGAGCCGTCTATCGCTTCCACCTCTTCGGTGCGAAAGAAAAAACGATGGCCGGGCTGGCGCATGTGGCCGATGTCGGAGCCGGGATCGTCATCCAGCACCACGCTTACGTGAACCGACCCTTCGTAATCCTGTTCGATGGAATCGATCACGGCGATCTTGCCATCGAGCGCGAGATCCATGACGTCGCCGCCGGGCCGCGGGCGCAAACGGACGCGACCGCCTTTGCGAAGCTCGGTCTCATCCGCCAAGCGGATCGACTCCAAGGGCGCCTTGTCTTCGAGGAGACTCCACTCCAGTTCATTCATGATTGCTCTCCGGCCCGCGCATGACGCCGTGCAGTTGCAGCCACTGTTCGGGATCGAGCGCCTCAGTCCGTTCCAGGAGACGGCGCGCCTGCGGATCGGTTTCGCGCATCTGGCGTTTCTCGTCGTCGGTGAGCGCGAGAATACGCAACGAGAGAATTTCGTCGATCTCGGTGCCATCGAAGAGAGCGCCCGCGCTCTGGGGCGCGATTTGCGGATAGTCGTAAAGGATGATGGGCGACGCGAGCATGGTATCGGGCGGCGTGGAGCCGCCGGCCAATACCGGCCACAGACCGACGTTCGAGCATGCGGCGACGGATTGACGCAGTTCCTCCGGCGGATCGAGCAACGATGCGAATTCCCCGCCCGGGGCGCGAAGGATGGCGTGGGTGGAAACCAGCGAACGCCGCAACGCGGCTTCTCGCGCGGGCCAGGCGCCGGAGTCGCCGGAAGGAAAATCGAAAATGCCGCAATTGGAGATGCGAACCGAGACGCGCGACCATCCGCTTTGAACGGGCCGCACGTCCACTTCGATCAACCCCTCAATCTCTTCCTGACGCCGCACGATTCCGTCCGCATCGCGATCCCCGCGCGCGGGGAAAAGAAACGAATGGGTGCCGGCTATGTCGGTCTTGATCTCGCGCGTCACGGCTTCCTGCCAATTCTCGCGTGCCACCAAATGCAAAAAACGAACCGTGACGCTAAGGCGGTCCGTGCCGCGCGCCAGACACTCGCACCGCATAGTCGCCGCGTCCGATCCTTGCTGCGCAGCGGCGTATTCCGGCGGATAAAGCACGCCGAAGTTCCAGCGCTGGCCGTTCTTCAGCGCGGACGCGCGATAGGGATAGAGAATGTAACCCTCGTATAAAATTGCGTCCGCAATCTGTTCTACTGTGGTCATGCGTTTACCGGCTCCAGCAAGCTCTCCAACGCCTCTTCCCACGTCGCGATGCCGGCCTGCATCTTGTATTGATGCAGCCGGTCGAAAACATCCTGGCGAATCCGCAGCCAAGCAGAGTTCGGGTAATAATGATCCATGGTTGCGCGCCACACGCTCACCGGAAGGCGGAAGCGCGATTCTTTGCTCCATGGAACGGGCGTAACTTCCAGACCGCCGCTCGCGCCGGCGTAAAAACAACTGCCACTAAACAGGAAATTCAGAGGGATGTCGCCGTCGGAAAGTCCGTAGAAATATTTCGTGGCAGCGAGGTTGAAATCGAAGGAACATGGAACGCGGAGATCCACGGCGATGGAGTCCGTGAATGCAGGTACCGTAGCGTCGGCATGGGTCCAGAGCATGGGGCGCAGCGTTTGGCCCCAACGCTCGGGTTCGCCAAAAAGATCGAGCAAGCGATCCTGTTCGGCCGGCGTATATCGGCGCTTGGGTGTCTCGATTTGGATTTGTGCGCGGAGCGCGACGGAATGAATGGCTTCGCCGCGCGCCTTGTTGCCCACGCGCAAGCGAAACGCAAGCATCGGCACCGCCGCGAACGGGACGCTCTCAGCCGATTCGATTTGGAACTGGAGATCAGGCATGCGCTCGGTTCTTCATTTCCTGGAAAAACAGTTGCATCTCGCGCCATACTTCAGTACCGCCCGACAAACCTTTCCAATGCGTCCGCATCAATCCAACCAAGCGATAGCATTCGTCAATGGGAAGGACAAAATATTCGCGGGCCGCTCGATTCACCAGCAGCGCCTGGGTGTCGGCCTCAAGCTGTTCCACAGCCGGATGCGCATTCTGGACGGAGAGCAGGGATTCCACCGGACCAGCGGGACTGGGATAATACGCTGCGATGCGCGTGCTTCCGCGATCGTCGATGCTCTGCTTTACGAAGACGCTCTGCTTTACAAAAAATGCGATGCCGATGGGGATCATCAGCGCATCCCAATCGGCATCGCTGATCTCGCAATCCGTCAGGAAGTAAACCTCCCGAGGAACGCGCTTGTATTGCGCGGCGGGATTGTTAAACAGAATCGCGCAAGCCTGGCAGGAGCACACCAGCCGGCGCGTACGCGGGTCAATCAAATGGTCGTGCTGGGGCGCGAGAGCTTGACGGCACAGGCCGCAATGCTCCGCCTGGTCCGCTTGAGGAACCAGACGGCGCAAAGTGTCGAAAGCCTGTTTAAGCTCGCCGGATGCCACCGAGTTCATGCGCGCGCTCCGCTGAGGGCCTCAAGCGGAACGAAACCGCTTTGAGCGGTGCCTTCGATAATCAGATCCACCAAGTCGGGCGCGGCAACGTCGATGGCCTGCCGCAAGGCAGATTCCGAACGATCGCCCGATCCCATTCGCAAAACGATGCGGCCCTCCTCAATCGACACCAGCTTCACGCCGTCGAAGTTTTTGAGAGCGCCGCGAACGCGAGTTTCGAAATCCTGCGGATGAAGCCCATACAGAATCAGAAGGCTGGACACCGCTTCATCGCGAATCAGGCCCTCCATCAACCGCGAGCCCGCGTCCCCGTAGCGCGCGGCCACTTGCACCACGCGCTCAAAAGCCGCCGCGTTCAGATCCATGACGGATGCCACCAACTCCTTGGCAGCGTCCTTGACCACGGGGTCGGAGACGGCTTCTAATTCCGCGACCAGCGTTTCGATGCGCCCGATCCTTTGTTGAAACGATCGATCCTGCATGATCAGGAGTGCGCCCCAAAAAGCGGCGAATGGTGCGTCTCCAGAGTCTTGCCGTTGCCGAGATACATGTGGACACCGCACGGCAGGCAAGGGTCAAAGCTGCGAACGGCGCGCATGATATCGATGCCCTTGAAATTCTCCGGTCCGTTCTCCTCGAAGATCGGCGTGTTTTGAACGGCGTCTTCATAAGGACCGGGCGTGCCATAGATGTCGCGCGGATTGGCGTTCCAGGGCGTGGGCGGATAAGGATGATAATTGGCGATCTTTCCGTCGCGAATGACCACGTGATGCGACAGAACTCCGCGCACCGCTTCGTGGAAGCCGCAACCGATGGCGTCTTCGGGCACCTTAAAATCGCTCCAGGTCTTGGTGCGGCCGGCGTGCAATTCCTTCATGGCCTGCTCGATGAAGTGGAGAGCGGATGCGGCCGCGTAAGCCTGGAAATAAGTGCGGGCGCGATCGCGCTCGATGGCGTTGCTCCACTTGGGAATCTTCCATTCGAACTCCACTTCGGGTAGCGACGCAGTCTTCGGCAAATAGATTTTCACGCTGTGGCCGGTGGCTTTGACGTAGCCGAAATCGACAAGTCCAGCCAGCGCCGTCGACCAGAAGCGCGCGATGGGTCCGCCGCCGGTGTCGAGCGCCAGATGATCGCCGGTGCGTTTGTCATACCAGCGCGGCGACATCACCCAGGTGTAGTTGTGCTTAAAATCGCGACGCTGCGGCCTGGGAATGGTGGTCTGATTCCAGGGATGGTGCTGATCCACCGGATTGCCGAGCGGATCTTCGCGCACGAAGGTTTCCGCGTGCTCCCAATCGTCGTAATACGAGCTGCCTAGCAGGATGCGGATGTTCAGATTGATGTCGACCAAGTCGTGCGTCACCGCCTTGCCGTCCACAATGACGCCCGGCGTCACAAACATTTTCTTGCCCCATTGCGACATGTTCTTATACGTGTAATCGCAATGAGCGGGATCGTTGAAAGAGCCCCAGCAGCCCAGAAGAATGCGGCGCTGGCCCACCTTTTCGTAGCCCGGAAGCGCATCGTAGAAGAAGTCGAACAAATCGTCGTGAAGCGGAACCACCTTCTTCATGAATTCGACGTATTTCATTAGTCGAACCAGATAATCGGTGAAAAGCTGGACGGTCGGCACGGTTCCCACGCCGCCCGGATACAGCGTGGATGGATGCACGTGACGGCCTTCCATCAGGCAGAACATCTCGCGAGTCATGCGGCTCATCTGCAGCGCTTCGCGATAGAAAGCGCCGGTGAACGGATTCAGCGCGGTCATGATGTCGCTGATCATGCGAAAGCCGTGCAGGTTGGAGTGATTGGCCGTGGTCTTCTGCGCTTTTGCCCACACGCTGGGATTGGTTTCCTTCACCATCTGCTCGCAGAAGTCGACGCCCACCAGGTTGTCCTGGAAAATGTTGTGATCGAACATGTACTCGGCGGCCTCGCCGAGATTGACGATCCATTCGCCCAGCGGCGGCGGCTTTACTCCGAACGCCATTTGTTGCGCATAGTTGGCGCAGGTGGCGTGATTATCGCCGCAAATACCGCAAATGCGGCTGGTGATGAAATGGGCGTCGCGCGGATCTTTGCCCTTCATGAAAATGCTGTAGCCGCGAAAGATGGACGAGGTGCTGTGACACTCCGCTACCTGTCGATTTTCGAAGTCGATCTTGGTGAAAATGCCGAGGCTCCCCACAATGCGGGTGATGGGGTCCCAGTTCATCTCGACCAGGTTTCTCTTCGGCGTTGCGGTTTGTGAAGATTGATCGGTTATTGTAGCCATGAAGATTTTCCTTAATTAATATGATCTGGGATGGTATCCGGTAGTCAGTTCGGTTCCGCGGTGCCGCCACTTGGGTTCCTTGTTGACGGTGTGATTGGTGAATGACCGCAATGCTGTGATCGCGCGGCCATAAATTGCGATGGAATTGGACGATACTTTCGCGCCGGGTGGTTCATCCATAAACGGCATGAACTTATCGGGAAATCCCGGCATGGTGCAGCCGATACAGATTCCACCGACATTGGGGCACCCACCGATGCCGGCCATCCAGCCACGCTTGGGCACATTGCAATTCACCACTGGGCCCCAGCAGCCGAGGCGCACGATGCATTTCGGCGAGCCGTATTCTTCGGCGAAATCGCCTTGCTCGTAATAGCCGGCGCGATCGCAACCCTCGTGCACGGTCTTGCCGAACAGCCAGGTGGGACGAAGCTGATCGTCCAGCGGGATCATCGGCGCAAGCCCCGCCACTTGATATAGCAGGTACAGCAGCGTCTCCATGAAGTTGTCCGGCTGCACGGGACAACCGGGAACATTCACGATGGGAAGGCCGGCTTTCGATTTCCAGTCCCAGCCCAGGTAGTCGGCGAGTCCCATGCAGCCGGTAGGATTGCCGGCCATGGCATGGATTCCGCCGTAGGTGGCGCAAGTCCCAGCGCCAACCACAGCAATTGCTTTAGGAGCCAGGCGATCGATCCATTCGTTCGTCGTGATGGGCTGGCCGGTTTTTGCGTCGGTGCCCAGCGCGGCCCAGTAACCTTCGCTCTTAATTTTTTCGTTCGGGATGGATCCTTCCAAAACCAGAACGAAAGGCTCCAGTTTACCCTCCGCAGCCATGTGCCAGTACTTCAGAAAATCGGAGCCGGTTTCGTACGCAATCACTGGATTGTGCACGTGAACTTTCGGCAGGCCGGGGATGGCCGACATGACGACGTCTTCAATGCTCGGTTGCGTGGCCGCGGTGATGGAAACGGAGTCTCCATCGCAGCCAAGGCCTGAGGTCATCCAAAGAATGTGAATTTCTGGAACCGGCGAGGGTCGTTGCGTAACACGCCCGTAGGGTGTTGCTTCCGCCATGAGTAGGTGCTCCTTTCCCGAACGTTCTCGGGGGGCCGGCGGTTTGCGCGCCTCAAAGCGAGGAGCGATTCCGTCGCACCGTACTCATTAAGCCAGAGCGTGGAAGTGCTTACAATCGGAGGTCATCCGATTTGATGGGTCGGGGATTCTCCGACAGGACCTGACCGAGCCACGCCCGTCAGGAAGTGGTTTTTAGTTTTCGATTTCGCTGGTGTGACTGGTGAGGAAAATATCCAGGAAGATGCTGATTGCGTATCCGAGGAACGCTCCAGCACCGCCGCATCCCGCGAGCGACTGCACAGGCCCCCATCCAAACCGGTCTCCCAACGGGAGTGCCACCGCGAGACCTGCCGCCGCGAAAACCGAAGCTACCAGTAGCCGTTTTCTCATTTGTTATTCACCGCCGTTATTAGTAACGAAGCTAGTATGCAGCCAACAGGGGATTGAAGCCAGCGGGGGTTACTGTAAGGGTGTCGTGGGTCTCACCTGAGGCGGCGTAGTGTTCTTCCCTAGTACTCTCGACGTTGTTAGTGCCACGTGACAACGATAGTTCTAAGCAGCGCGGCTCTGGTCGCCCTAGTCGAAATCGAACGGTCTCTTGGGTTGAGGAGCGTCGGGCTTTTCTTTGGCCTGCTTCAGCAGTTCGTCAAACTTCCGCTCCAGCACTTTTTGATGGCCTTTGTGCTGCTCGAAAGATTTCTGAAACACTTCGTCCCGGCGCGCTTCTTCGCCCCTCATCTTCTGAACGGCGGCGCCAATGTCCTCGATCGTGGGAGGCTTCTTGTGCTCCTCGTAGCTGATCACGGCTTTAAGCTCCGCGTCAATCTGCAGCGTCGCTTCGCAGCACGGGCAGCGCACTTCCACTAGCTCGCGTTTGCCTTTGGCCATAGGGCAATACTAGCGTATTTTGCGCGGGGGGCGCGGCGCAATCGCTAGCCCGCCGTGTGTGCCGCCGCTCCGGCATCTTATAATGGAGTCACCGCCCATGAAGAAGCTGTACCTTGTCGTAACGCTGTGCGTATTCGCGCTGCTGCTATCCGGCCAGTCGAAAGAGCAGGCCAAAAACAAAGAAAAACCCGCGCCGGCTGATTCCGGCGATAAGAGCCGCATCACGCTGGACGTTTCACGCGTCAACATGCTCTACACGGTGTCGGACAAAAAGGGCCGCTTCGTCACCGATCTCACCAAGGACGATTTCGAGGTCTTCGAAAACAAGAAGCCGCAAACCATTATCGAATTCGCCGCGGAATCCGATCTGCCGCTGCGCCTTGCGATCCTCATCGACACCAGCAACAGCGTTCGCGATCGTTTCCATTTCCAGCAGGAAGCGGCCACCGCGTTCATCGACGGCACCGTCCGGCCTGAGCACGACAAAGCCATGATCGTGAGTTTCGACACGGCCGCCGAGCTGGTGGCGGATCTTACCGACGACATCGGAGAACTGGAGAAGGCCGTGGATCGAACCTGCGGCCCGGCGGCGGAACGTCGCTTTATGACGCGATCTTCTTCGCCTGCCGCGACAAGCTGATGGAGGACCAGCCGCTCTACAAATTCCGCCGCGCCATGGTGATCCTGAGCGACGGCGAGGATAACCAGAGCCGCTACACGCGCGATCAGGCGCTCGAAATGGCGCAAAAGGCCGACGTCAACATTTACACCATTTCGACGAACATCACGCGCATCGAAACCGACGGCGACAAGGTGCTGCGCTATTTCGCCGACGAAACCGGCGGCCAGTCGTTCTTTCCGTTCAAAGCTTCGGATCTGAGCCAATCGTTCGAGAATATCGCCAACGAGCTGCGGCACCAGTACAACATCTTCTATCGCCCCGAGCCGCTGAAAGTGGACGGCCTGTATCATCCGGTGGAGATCCGGGTGAAGGGGCACAAGGAGCTGATCGTGCGCGCGCGCAAAGGCTACTACGCTCCGAAACTCTAGTACAATAGAAGTTCTCCCCCGAGACATTTTAGAAGGACTACGTTTTATGGACGAAAAAGAACGCACACGCACCCTCGGGCTCACACTCGGCCAGATCGAAAAGCAATTCGGCAAAGGCTCCATCGTGCGGCTGGGATCGAAGGAAGCCATCGTGCAGGTGGCGGCGATTTCATCGGGCTCCATCTCGCTCGATAACGCGCTGGGCGTGGGCGGATTTCCGCGCGGCCGCATCGTCGAAATCTTCGGGCCGGAATCGTCGGGCAAGACCACGGTCGCGCTGCAAGTGGTGGCCGAAGCGCAGAAGCTGGGCGGCATGGCGGCCTTCATCGACGTGGAGCACGCGCTCGATCCCATCTATGCGCGCAAGCTGGGCGTGGATGTCGACAATCTGCTGGTCTCGCAGCCCGACTACGCCGAGCAGGCGCTTGAAATCACCAGCGCGCTGATCATCTCCGGATCCATCGACGTGCTGGTGGTGGATTCGGTGGCCGCGCTGGTCCCCAAAGCCGAGCTCGACGGCGAAATGGGCGACAGCCACATGGGCGTGCAGGCGCGCCTGATGTCGCAGGCCATGCGCAAGCTCACCGGCAGCGTTTCGAAATCGAATACCTGCCTGATCTTCATCAACCAGATTCGCGAAAAGATCGGCGTGATGTTCGGCAATCCGGAAACCACCAGCGGCGGCCGCGCGTTGAAGTTTTATTCGTCGGTGCGCGCCGACATCCGCCGCATCGCCGCCATCAAGGAAGGCGACATCGTGGTGGGCAATCGCACCAAGGTGAAGATCGTCAAGAACAAAGTGGCGGCGCCGTTCCGCGAAGCCGAGTTCGACATCATTTACGGCGAAGGCATCTCGCGCGAAGGCGATCTGATCGATCTGGGCGTGGCGCAAAACATCGTGGAGAAGAGCGGCTCGTGGTACAGCTACAAAGGCGAGCGCATCGGACAGGGCCGCGAGAATGCGCGCCAGTTTTTGAAGGACAATCCGGATATCCGGCAGAACATCGATACGGAGCTGCGAAAAGCGTTGGGCTTGGGACGGAAGGAACCGGATGCCGTCGCCGCGCCGGTGCCCGCTCCTATTGAGGCATCCAAACCCGCCGCGGCTGCGGGCGCACGATCACGCTAGAACGAAGGAGACCGGCTCCCTTACGGTCGCGGCTCGGTAACGCGAAGTCGGGGTGGCGCGTGAGCAATCGGATTTTCCGTCTTTAAGCTAACGCCGCTTTGCAGTAGTCGAAACACTTTTTCACTTCGGCGACGGTATCCATCCCGGGCTTGCCGTATTCGTATTCGATCATGGCCGGGATCGGATATTTCTTCGTCTTCAACACCTCGAGCACGCCTTTGATATTGGTGTCGCCCTCGCCCAGCGGCATATTCGGACCATGATTTTTCTTGCGATCCTTGATGTGCAGTGTGATGATCTTCGCGTGATGCTCTTCAAGGAAACTTACCGGATCGAAATTCGCGGCGGTGAAATGCCCGATGTCGAGATTGATGCCGGTATACTTCGAACGGCCGGCTAAGGCCTGCTTCCAATCGTCCGGAGTGGAAAACTCGTTGGGCTTCATGCTGTCGTGGTTGTGATAGCCGACATAGATTTTATACTGCTCGGCGTATTTATCCACGCGCGGGGAAATGTCCACGTTCGCCGACGCGGTGATGCGGGTGACGCCCATAGCCTTCGCCATCAGAAAACCTTGCTCGATCTGCGGGTCAGTGAATTCGTCGCGAAAGCTGTAGTTGAAAGCGTACAAGTCTATGCCCGCGTCGTCGAACTTTTTGCGAATGGCGCGGATCTCGTCCATGGGTGGATTCGAGCGCCAGGCTGCCACCTGGGACCGGTCTTTCGGCAGAATCTGGCCGTCCCACAGCTCGGCGTAGCCGAGGCCGATCTGTTTCATCGCCGCGATGCAATCGTCGAGCGAAGGAAGGGTGCGGAAGCTGTAGGTTTGCGCGCCGATCATGACACCGCTGAACTTGGAGTCGATAGCGCCGAGTAGAGGAGCCGCGAGGCTCCCGATTGCGAGCGTGGCAAAGTCTCTTCTGGTCATGGGATAGTCTCCGCAATGGCGTTGGCGATCTGTTTGCCGTGGAAGCGGCCATTTTCGATGAAGATCTCGTTGGTGTGCATCCCGGCCACGATGACGCCGGCCAGGAATATGCCCGGGCGGTCGCTTTCGAACGTCTCAGCATTGATGCGCGGCTTCTGCGATACGGGATCGAGGCGGATGCCCAGCGAGGCGAGGAATTCCAGATCGGGCCGGTAGCCGGTCATCGCAAAAACAAAATCGTTCGCGAGCTTCTTGGGGCCCTCGGGAGTTTGGATCTCCACAAACTTGGGATGAATCGCGATCAAGTGCGAATGGAAGTGCGCTTTCACTTCGCCGCTCTTGATGCGGTTCTCGATGTTGGGCTTGATCCAATACTTCACGCGATCGGAGATCCCCGCGCCGCGATGAATCATGGTGACGCGCGCGCCGGTCCAGAACAGCTCCAGCGCCGCGATGGCGGCGGAATTCTTCGCGCCCACCACCAGCACGTCGTGATTGTAGTAAGGATGCGGCTCCTTATAATAGTGGATCACTTTGTCCAGCTCTTCGCCGGGGACGTCGAGCATGTTGGGGACGTCGTAGTAACCGGTGGCGAGAACGATCTTGCGGGCGCAGATACTCGGTCTTGCTGGTGGTGATGTGAAATTCGCCGTCCTCGCCATCAATCGAGAGCACGCGCTCGTATTGGCGGATATTGAGGCAATAATATTCGGCGACGCGGCGATAATACTTCAGCGCTTCGGTGCGGCCGGGCTTTTCGTTGAGCGAGGTCATCGGCAGGCCGCCGATTTCGAGCAGCTCCGGCGTGGTGAAGAACACCATGTGCGTCGGATAGTTGTAGAGCGAATTGACGACGCAGCCCTTTTCGATGAGGACGGTGTTGAGCCCGCGCTGCTTCAGTTCAATGCCACACGCCAGACCGGTGGGTCCCGCGCCAACGACGACGACGTCGAATTGCTCCACGCTACAACATTCCCTCGACAGTCTTATACGCGGAGTCGAGCGCGCCGGCCAGCGCCGCGGGATCTTTGCCGCCAGCCTCAGCCATATCGGGCCGGCCGCCGCCTTTTCCGCCGACCGCTTGCGCAACGGAGCCAGCGAGCTTGCCTGCGTGAACTTTCGATGTCAGGTCTTTTGTGACGCCCACGACGATGGCGACATTCGAATTCTGAGAGGAGCCCAGGATCACCACCGCGGTCTTCCATTTGACGCGCAAAGAATCCACCATGGTGCGCAGTTGTTCGCGATCCATGCCGGCAACCTGCGCGGACAAAACTTTCGCGCCCTTAATCTCGCGAACTTCGTTTTCGATGCCCGCGACTTCCGAGCGTGCCAGCTTTTCCTTCATCTGCTCGATCTGACGCTCCAGCGCGCGTTTCTCTTCAGCCAGCTTCTCCTGCGCCTGCCGCGCCGCCGCGCCTTCTTCCTGCAGCTTGCTCAATACCGCTTCACCGGTAATGGCTTCGATGCGGCGCACGCCGGCGGAGATGCTGGCTTCATAGGTGATGACGCAGAGCCCGATGTCGCCGGTGCGATGGACGTGCGTGCCGCCGCACAGCTCCTTGCTGAAGCCGTCGGGGAGAGAGACCACGCGCACGCGATCGCCGTATTTTTCGCCGAACAGCGCCATGGCGCCGGTGTTGAGCGCCTGGTCGAGATCCATGACGTCGGTGTGCACTTCGACGTTTTTCAGAATCTCTTCGTTGACCAGCTTTTGAATTTCGGCCAGCTCTTCGGGATCGGTATGGGCGTAATGCGTAAAGTCGAAGCGCAGACGATTGGGATCGACAATGCTGCCGGCCTGCTTGACGTGCGGGCCGAGCACTTTGCGCAGCGCGGCGTGGAGCAGATGCGTGGCGGTGTGGTTGCGCATGGTGGAGGCTCGCCGGCTAGCCGTCGACGCGTCCGATTAGTTCGTCGCCTTCGCGAATGGGCTGCGAGAGCTTCTATGGCGTGGACCGTTGCACCGGACACCTTGCGCGTATCTTGAACGATGGCGACGGTGTCGCCAGTGGACGGCGAAACCAGAACGCCGGTGTCTCCCACCTGACCGCCGGCTTCGGCGTAGAACGGCGTGCGGTTGAAGACCAGCTCGGTGCGGCCATCATGTTCGATGACGCGAACAACTTCTGACCGGCGATTCCAGTGTTTCGCGGCCGACGAAATCGGTGGACGGAAGATCCTTGTAAACGGGCGCGATCTGGGCTTTATCGGCGCCTTGCCAACTGGCACGGGCGCGCGTCCGCTGCTTCTCCATTTCGGCCTGGAAGCCTGGCTGATCGATGGTCAGGCCACGCTCGCGAGCCATCTCTTCCTGCTCGTCCAGCGCAAGGCCGAACGTGTCGTAGAGCTTGAACGAAGCGGCCCCGGGCAATACGCCGCCGACAGCGGACTTCGCTTCATCGAGAAAGACCTTCTCGGCAACCTGGAACGTCGTCGCGTAGCGATGCTCTTCGTCCTTGACCACGCGCGCAACACGCTGGATGCTTTCCAGCATCTCCGGGTAACCGGGCTTCATCAGATCGGCGACGAAGCCCGTGAGTTCATATAAGTAGGGATCCTCGCGCCCGATCATACGTGCATTGCGAATGGCGCGGCGCATGATTTTGCGCAGCACGTAACCGCGGCCTTCGTTGGATGGCGTAACGCCGTCATGAATCAGGAACGCAGCGGCGCGGACGTGATCGGCATTGATGCGCAAGCGCGACATCGGTGCGCGGATCGTCGCCGTACGCGACCCCAAACATTTCCGCCGCGCGATGGATGATGGGGCGCAGCAAGATCCGTTTCGTAATTCGAGATCTTGCCTTGCAAGACGCACGAGAGGCGTTCCAGTCCCATGCCGGTATCGATCGAAGGACGCGGAAGCGGCGTCATCACGCCGTCGGCCGAGCGATCGAACTGCATGAAGACCAGATTCCAGATTTCGACGAAGCGCTCGCCGGGATCGTGAGGAAACTCGCCGGGGCCGGCTTCCGGGCCGAAGTCGTAATAGATTTCCGAGCACGGGCCGCACGGGCCGGTCTCGCCCATTTGCCAGAAGTTGTCCGCTTCGTCCAAGCGGAAGATGCGTGACTTCGGGACGCCGGCCACTTGCTGCCAGAGGCGCTCGGCGTCGTCATCTTCGCGAAAGACGGTGATGTAGAGCTTGTCTTTGGGAATCGCAGAAATCGCGCGTGAACAGCTCCCAGGCCAGGGCGATGGCGTCCTTCTTGAAATAGTCGCCGAAGGAAAAATTGCCGAGCATTTCGAAGAACGTGTGATGGCGGCGGGTGTAGCCGACATTGTCGAGGTCGTTGTGTTTGCCGCCCGCGCGGACGCACTTCTGCGACGAGGTGGCGCGCGAGTAGTCGCGTTTTTCTGAGCCGGTGAAAACGTCCTTGAACTGGTTCATGCCCGCGTTGGCGAAGAGCAACGTAGGGTCGTTGGCCGGGACCAGCGACGAACTGCGAACGATGCGATGGCTGTTGGCCGCGAAGAAGTTGAGGAACGTCTCGCGGATTTCATTCCCTGTCATGTACTTCTATTGTGACAGGTGGGGCGCGGGTTTCGCCGACAGCGCGCGCGCCAGGTACTTCGAGGGACGTGGCGAATCAGACCTCGCATTCGCCCCAATCGCGCAGGCCTACACCTGAGCCAAGCGATTCCACAACTTGACGCTTCACGGATTCGGAGGGGGGTGAATTGAAGTAGGAGCGCCATTCACGCGCGGGAGTTTGCTCGTTGATGCTCCGCTCGATTTCGGGTCCTTCATGGTCTTCCAGAAAGTCGATGCTGAAGATTTTCTTTTCCGAGCGGTTGAAATAGACCTGGCGGTCGATATTATAGACGTATCCGCCCGCGTCCAAAAGGTTTTGTTTCGTGGCCAGGGATGTCATGCGAGAATCTCCTCCGCCGACATTGTAGCGCGCGCAGATTGCGCCCCTTCGCTAATTTCCCGTTGGAATGATGCCGGCGTTCTCAACCATCAGAATCACCGTGCGCTCCTTGGCCCGCGTCCGGTGCGTGACGCCCTTCGGCACTACGAAACCTTGCCTGGGCTGCAACGCAACTGTCTTGTCCTCCAGATCGATCAATAACTCGCCTTCGACGACATAAAAGAATTCGTCGTCATTATCGTGCTTATGCCAGTGATATTCGCCCTCCACCACACCCAGGCGCACCACCGATTCGTTCACCTGGCACAGCGTCTGGTTGTACCATTTGTACTCGCAATCGTTGGCGAGTTGTTTCTCGTTCACCACTTCCAAAGGCTTGTAGTAAATGTCTAATCGAGTTTCGTACGGATAGCTTTGAGCGCTCATTCCACCATGTTAGCCTTTTGCTAACACTTTAGCCTTTAGCCAAAAGGGTCCCATAACCCTTGGCTTGGCCGCTCAAACCCACCAATCGAACGCTGGCCCATAGCGCATGCGGCGTGCTGGAAACCACGGGCCGTTTGCAGCGCTGCTCCAGCGGCACGATGAAGATCCAGCGTCTTCAACCCACCGCAGGAAATCACCAGGGCTTCGGCTTTGGGCGCACCCTCATACACACTCGCGCTGAAGTTGAAGAGTTCGTCTGGTGTCACCGGTCCACGGTCTTTGAAGCTCACGATGCCGAGCCCCTTCACCGAAACGACTTCGAATCCCGACTCTTCGAGAAACACTTTCAGCCGATGACTCACATCCTCGTTGTACGCAGTGGCCACCGCCACCCGCCGCGCGTTCAACGCCTTCAGTCCTTCGACGATTCCCGTGCTCATGGTGGTGGACGGCAACCCGGTGGCCTTGGTCACGTTCACTTTCAACTGATGCTCATACTCGGCGCCCTTATAAAACGTGAGCGACGTTCCCATCACCGAGATCGCGTTCGAGCCCTCCTTGGCCAGCTTTTCGGCTGCCGGCAAAATCCGACCGAACACGCGGTCGTACTCTTCCGCCGTCATTTTCTCCAGGCCGACGCCTTCGGCGAGAAATCGGACGCCCGACGGATACAGCAGCGTCGCTTCGGGAGGAACCGGGTAGTTCGCCGGCGGGAAGATCATGCCGAGGGTGGGAACGTCCGCGGAGCCGATCGCGGCGCCGAATGTTGCACAGGCCGCGCCGGCGGATGCAATCTGCAGGAACTGCCGTCGGGAACTGGTCATAGGCCTCCTCAATGGGCTTCTGCAACCGCGTCCTCACGATGGTCACGGCTCAGAATCAGTATAGTCTTACGGTTTGTGGAATGGGAGGCGAGGGCTATCCGCGAACATCGATGCGGCTGTTGCGGCTGCTGCGGAAGGAAATACGAACCGTGCTGGCTACCCCGCGGCCGAACGTCGTAGCCGGCCGAAACTCAGTGAACAGAAGGCTGTTCTCGATGCTGTGGCGCAGCTTCTCGCTTTGCTGGCCGGGCGCGCTTACGATGGTAAAGTCGATAATCCGGCCCTGATCGTCCAGTTGCAAATCCACCACGGCGTCGCCGTCGGTAAAAGCGACCGGCCCCATATATTTCAACAAGGGCTCGGTGGTCAGCATGGTGGGGATGTCGCCGGATTCGCTCAACGCGAATGCCGACTTGAACATCGGCACCAGGGTGCTGAACAGGAACACGGCCGAGCACAGTCCGCCCACTGCCGGCAGCGCCAGCGGCCGCATCAGATTGTGCAGCGACAATTCCACGCGATCCCGCCAACGGCTCCACGGGCTGGCTCCGCCGAAGGATTCCATCCGCACCTTGGAAGCAACCACCCGCAGGCGCGTGGTCAAATCCGCCGGCGGCACACGCTTGGGGAGCGACCGCAGCTTTTCACGCAACTGGGAGTATCGTTCCGATTCGAGCGCGCACTCGCGGCAACCATTCAAGTGGCGCTTTCAACGCACGCCGCTCCTCGGCCGACACCAGCGTCGTCCAAATAATCCGATACTCGTTGTCTAACGCTCCAGCACTCCATACTATTCCGTCACTATTCGGTGAGCGGCTGGGAAGACCAACGCACGCTGGTCTCCAGTTCCAGCCGCCCCTCCAGAATCTTTCGCAATGCCTCGCGGCCGCGCATGATGCGCGACTTCACGGTCCCGAGCGACACATCCAGAACCGTCGCGATATCCTCGTAACTCAGATCTTCGATATCGCGCAACACCACCGCCGCGCGAAATTTCGGATTCAGCTTCTCCAGCGCCTGCTCCACCAGCGCGCGCGTCTCATGATCGGCCGCCTGCTCAAAAGGCGAACGGCCCGGATCGGTCATGCCGTCCGCGTAGTTGCGGCGTTCCTTCCTCGGAGCCCAGCGCCACCTCCTGCCGCTGATGCCGGCAGAACCAGCGCCGATGATTGTAGGCTTCGTTCACCGCGATCCGGTAAATCCAGGTCTTCAGGCTGCTGTTGCCGCGAAATGCGCCGATGTTGCGGAACACTTTCAGAAAAACCTCTTGCACGATGTCGGGCGCGTCGCCCGGATCGTTCATCAGCCGGCAGACCAGGCTGTAGACCGGCTGCTGATAGCGCTGAATCAGAATTTCGTATGCGTCTTCGGACCCCTGGCTGAGCGCAGTGACCAGTGCATCTTCCTCCGCGTGGGAGAACAGGCACCCCTCAATATGTAGACCAACAGCAGTATCGGCCACAGTCGTCTACTCAAATTCTAGCCCAAACGTCAGGCCCTGTTGTAAGGGTAGACCCCGGCGAGCGGGGGAAAGTTCCCGCTGGTTGCCAAGCAGGTACCTAAGTAAGTGCCTTTTCAGCGGTCGCGAGCGGGAGGAACAGCGTTCGAGGACGGCCAACCATCGGCCGGAAAAGATAGCGCTGATAAAAGGCCACAGCCTGATCGTTCTTGGCGTCCACGACGAGCGCATAAACGGCCGGCGCAGCTTGCAACGTCCGGCGCGTCGCGTCCACCAGAAGCGCCCCGCCTAGCCCGCGGCCTTGATACTTCTGGTCCACGGCCAGACGGCCGATTCGAACAGCGGGCACCGACGGATAGCGCGGTAAACGCTTGGCGTCCTCTGGGGGAAGATCGACCAGAGGGACGCTCGATGCGGCGATCGTGTAATACCCCGCCACCCCAGCGCTTACGGCTTCGACCGCAACGAAGCAATGCGCAATGCGGCGTCGGATGTCCTGAGTCGCCTGGGTCTTGAAGTAACGATCCAGGGCTTCCTCTCCGCAGCAGAACGGCTCGCGATCATGTTCGACGCCGAGCGGCGCAAAGCGGAAAGGGGCTTCCGTCATCCCTCGCCAAAGAGCTCACGGTGCCGCTTCACAGCTTTCCTCCAGGCCTCGTTCGGCTCGGGAGGATTGAGGATCGCATCGGCGATCTGCCGCTGACCCTCCAGAGAAAGACGAATGATTTCCGTTTCCTCAATGGTCCGGCGGGCGGCTTCATCGGCCGCAGCCACGACAAAATCCGTGAGCGTGCGCCCCTGAATTTCGGCGGCGCGCTTCAGCCGAGCCATTACTTCGACCGGCAGGCGGGCCTCCAGGCGGGCGGTGGTTGCGGTTGCAGTTGCGCTCATGTCCTCACTATACGGCAGTTTGCCGTATCCTGTCAAGATTGGATCGAACAGCCGCCTTAACTACTTCAGTTCCATCATCATGGCGCTTCCCGTCCCGTGATCCAGCAACTCGGTATGCGTGCGGTTGCCCTTGTTGAACCGAATGTCGAACGCTTTATACTCGTTCAGCTTCTTGGCGCCATCCGGTGTCGTTGAGACCAGGGCGGTGGGTTCCAGATAAACCACCACGACATCCTTGTCGTGAAAATGCATGGGCGTCGGCTCGCCCGGATTCCAGCGGTAGGACCAAACGATCACGCGACCGTTCTCCAGCAGCTTCTTCACGTGCGGACGCGGAAACGCCAGCGGATAGCCAGTCTTGTTCTCGAACGGCGCAACCGGGTGATCCTTCAGCTCAATCACCAGACACCGTTCGCACGGTTTCATCACGCCGCCTTTCGGGACAAAGCTGGCAGTTCGGGCGTGCGGCCCGGTCAACTGCATCACGACAACGTCGTGGTCAACGTTGCGCGCCAGTCTGGGTTCGCCCGTCGTATCCCAAACCGTCACGCGCTCATTATCGATGGCCGGCTTCGCATCCTGACCGTACACAGCCGCGGCAATCGCCGCAAAAGCAATTAATTTACCGACCATTTTGGAGAACCTCCTCATAATACTTCTCATATTGCGGGATAATCACCGAACTTGCGAACCGCTCCACCGCCGTCCGGCGCGCGGCTTCCGCCATTTTCCGATGCAGCTCCTCATTCGTCAGCAGCTCGATCACGCGGCGCGACTGCGCGGCGATATCGCCCACCGGCTCCAGAAACCCGTCCACGCCGTCCGTCACCAGCTCCGGCAATCCGCCCACGCGCGTGGCCACCGGCGGTACTCCGCACGCCATCGCCTTCCAGCGCACCCAGCCCGAACGACTCCATTTCGCTCGGCATCAGCAGCACGTGCATCTGCGGAAACAGCCGCTCCACGTGATCCTGTTTGCCCAGGAACGTCACCTGCCGCTCCACGCCCAGTTCGCGCGCCAGCCGATGGGCCTCCGGACGGTCCGGCCCGTCCCCGACCATGTACAAGTGCGCCGGCGTCGCCTTCAGCACTTCCGCCAGGATGCGCACGCAATCGGTGACGCGCTTCACCGGCCGGAAATTGGAAATGTGCATCAGGCGTTTTTCGCTGTCAGTTCGACCTGTCTTCCATCGGGCCGGTAAATCTCGGTATTCACGAAATTGTAGATGACGCGGATATCGTTCGCCACCCCGAACACCTCATAGGTCTCGCGGCGCACGTCCTGGCTGACGCCGGTGATTCCGTCCGACTTCTCGATCGAGAACTTGGTGATCGGGAAATAGGAGCGGTCCATGCCGACGATCGTGATATCGGTGCCGTGCAGCGTGGTGATGAAAGGCAGGCGGCGCCGGGCGGCCATCATCTGCTGGGCCAGCATCGCCGCGGTAGAATGCGGGATGGCGTAATGGACGTGCAGCAGGTCGAGCTCGTAGTCGTCGGCCACTTCCGCCATGCGCGACGCCAGCGCCAGGCAATAGGGCGGATATTGAAACAGCGGATAGTTGGACACTTCCACTTCGTGATAGTGGATGCGCGGCGTGCCGGGGTCCAGGCGAATCGGATTGGCGTAGGTAATGAAATGGACGTCGTGGCCGCGCGTGGCCAGCTCCAGGCCCAGCTCGGTGGCGACGATGCCGCTGCCGCCGTACGTGGGATAGCAGGTGATTCCGATTCGCATGCGTTATTGGAGGCGCTCCCTCACGGTCGCGGTTCAGTAGATCAACGTTGCCAGACCAATTTGACCATGAATGTTCTGATCGGGACTGCGCCACGTCGCCGCCGCCGAACCATACGGTAACTCGATCGCCATTCGCGATCACCGTCGGGTCGCAGATCACTTTCGAATCCCACGCCTCGCCGCCCGCAATGACCATCGGAAGTTTCTCCCAGCGCACGCCGTCGCGCGAACGCGCCAGGCCCAGCCGCCGCACTTCGTCACGATCGCGCCCCGTGTACAGCATCCAATAATATCCGCGCGAAGCCCACACCGCCGGCTCGCCCAGTCCATTCGCGTCGAACGCCCCATATTCGCCCAGCTCCAGAATCGGATTGCGTGCGCAGCTTGTACCAGCTCACGCCATCTCGCGACTCCGCCACGCCCAGCCGCTGCCGCCGCGCGCGATCCATCCCCAGATAGAACATGTAATAGCCGCGCCCGGCGCGGATCACGTACGGATCGGCCACGCCGCGCTCATCCCAGCTTCCGTACGGCCCGACGGGCAGCACCGGCGCTCCGTTGCGTTGCCCATTGGTGGCCGTTCCTGGATCGCGCCAGGCCGATCTCGACCGGATCGCCGGCCTGGTAGTAATACAGGATGCCGCTATCGTCGGCTGATGGCCGAACCATTGGCTGCAATCGCGCCGCCTTCCCAGGTGCCCGGGTCCGGCGACAGGATCTTGCCCTCTTTGCGCCACGTGACGCCGTCGCCCGACACCGCCAGGCCAGTGTGCCAGGCCTTGCCGTCGTAACCGGAGAAAAAGTTGTAGTAGGCGTCGCCCTGCCGGATCACGGAAGGATTCAGAACGTCCACGGCGTCCCACTCGCCCTCAGCGCCGCGCGTCATCACCGGCTCCGCACGCGCCTGCCATTGCCACGTGACGGATGGTCCACCGGGCTGCTCAGGCAACGTAAAATCCCGATACTTCCCGCAGCCCGCCAGCACGACCACAACGCCACCAGCCACCAGCCACCGAGCCGCGCAGCCGCCCAGCTCACGTCGCTAGCCGGATCTTCAGCCCCGCCCCTTGCCCGGGCTTGGAGTCCAGCACCATGTCGCCGCCCAGCGTGCGGACGCGGCGTTTGATGCTCATCGGCCCCAGCCGCAGCAGCTCCAATTCATCCAGCGTGTAGCGGCCGCTGAACGGAAAGCCGTTGCCGTTGTCTTCCACCAGGATCTCGAGCACGGTGTCCGATTTCGCGATGCTCACCGCCACGCGCGTGGCCGCGGAATGCTTCTGCACGTTGTAGAGCGCCTCGCGCACGATCTGCAACAGCTCGAGCGAAACCTCGGGCTCGGCCGGCTCCAGAAACTCGGCGCTGACAAACGTCGCCGGAATGCCGCTGTCCTTTTGGAACTGCTCCACCACGCGGCGCAGCGTGGCGTTCAGGCTGCCTTCCACGTCCACCGGCCGCATGCTGCGCACAAACGCCCGCAGTTCGTTGACCTGCGATTTGCACAAATCCTGCAGCTGCACCAGCTCTTCCATGGCCGCCGTCAGATCGCGGCTCAGCAGCTTGCGGATAATCTCCAGACGCATCTGAAAGCTGATGAAGCTTTGCAGCGGACCATCGTGAAAATCGGCCGCGATGCGCTGCCGCTCCGATTCGCGCGCCTTCTCGGCGTCGTAGCGGTAGAGCACCGTCTGGCGCGAGCTGTTCGACAGCCGCTCCTCCAGATACTCGCGCTGGATGGCCAGCACGCTGCCCAAAATCCCGGCCGCGATGAAAGCCGGGCGCAGCATCTCCGCCGAATGCAGCGTCGGCACCACGTACAACAGCGCGATGGCCGCCACCGCCACCACCACCGTCTTCCACCAGGGATGCAGCATCACCGCCACCAGCAGCACGTAGGCGTAGAAGACCGAGCTGATCCAATATCCGTACGTGGCGCCGCTGATGGCCGCGATGAAAAAGAATACGAAGTCCACGATCAGCGCCAGGGTCGGATATCCGGAATCTTCCAGGCTCCGCCAGAACAGCGCCACGCAGGCGTAGATGATGTAGACCGCGAACAGGATGGCGGTGTCGGTCCAGACCAGGCTGGAGGATATGAGCTGCGTGGCCAGGCAGCTCATCGCCAGCAGAATGCGAATGAGACTGAGCAGCCGCCGCCAGGATGTGGGAAGCATCGGGTTACAGAACTCCGCTCGCGCCGCGCGCACAAGCGCGCGTAAAAAGTGTCGGCGCGCTATTGCTCCACATACAACCGTACACGATTGCTCTGCTGCCCTTCGGCTTCCATATACAGCTCCGACGGACCGGTGTTCGCAATGCGCGGGATCTGGATCTCGATCAAATAAAACCCGACGTATCCCGGCGCGAGCGACGCCTGCGTCACCTCCACCGGCGATCCGTCCAGATAAGCGTGCACCGTCGCGGCCACTCGCGGCGGATCTTTCAACGGCGCCTCCAGGCCCGTGGGCCAATCCGGTTTCACTTGCCCCAAGCCCGTTGCCAGCACCTGAATTCGCGAACTCGCGTGCGCCGGTTTGCTCGCGTCCAACAATATTCCGCTCGCCGCGTCCATGATCAACGGCGTGCCTTCCGGATCCACAAAAATCGCGGGCGAAACGCTCCGCAGCGGAACTTCGAACGTGAGCGGCCCCGGCCGCCGCATCCAGCGACAGCGACACCGTATTTCCCTTGGCCGAAAACGGCACCTGAATCTGCGACGCCGTGTCGGACGCATCCAGCACCGGCGCCGGTCACATCATCGCTCGAGGCCGATTCCACGCGCGCTCCCAACACGCTCAGCAACGCTCCCGGCGCCGCCGGCCTGGCGCTGTAGTCCGCCGCGCTCACCACCCGCGCATCGCGCAGCCGATGCGGAGCGATGGCCGTGTAAACTCCGTATCCATCCAGCGCGGCATAGATCTGGTTCCCGCCCGCGTCCAGCTTCACGTCGGTGGCCGCGGCCGCCGGCAGGTTGTCGCTCGAGCGAAGTCCAAATGTGGCCGGCCCGCCGATCCAAGATCGGTTGCGGTGAAAAACACCCCTGCGTCGGTCGCGACATAAATCGCGCCGCTGGCCCGATCCGCCGTCACTCCGTGGGCCGACGCCGTATCCGGAAGATTGGCCGTGATGTCGTCCCAGAAGCCGCCGCCGTTCATGGTCCGAAGCACGTAGGAGGGCTTGGCTGAGCTCGGCGCGGCGCTCGTTCGCGCGCTCAAAGCCGCAACCGCCACGCGAGGATCGTTCGGGTCCACCCAAATCGCCTCCACTTTGCCCGATTCGCCCAGCCTCGACACCGCGCCCCAGCTCACGCCCGCATCCGCCGACACGCGCAACCGCCCGTCCGAATCGCCCGCGTAAATGTAATCCTTCGCCGTCGCGATCGCGGTGACCGAATGCTTCAACACTTGCGATAGCGCGTTCTTCAGATTCTGATCGCGATCGGCATCTGTAATATTGCCGGGCGCGGCATCCACCGGCTTCCACGCCGTCTTCTCACCCGGCGCCCACTCGATCTCTCCCGCACTATTGGCCACCGACAATCGCACGCCCCGCGTGCCGCTCGGAAGACCCAGCAAATGCCCTGATGGCAAATTGGGCAGGAAATCGTTCAGCCCGGTCCAGGAAAGCCCCCCGTCCACCGATCGCCAAACGCCGGTAGCCGATGCTACCGTCACGTCGTCGGGATCGCTTGGCGAGGCAGCCGCGGAGGCCAGACCCGGGCCAAGAAGACATTCGCCCTTGTAGCGGTTAGATTGACCCAGCTCTCCCCGCCGTCGTCGGATCGGTAAGCGTCCCGACCCACGCCGTACAATCGGCCCGCCGCGCCTCCGGCCGCCAGCTTAAAGCTGGATTCGGGAGCCGTGGGCACGGGCGGCGCTTCGCTCGGCGGGCGGAGTTACCTTGGGATCCGTCACCAACCTGCCACTGCTCAAAATCGCTGGTTTGAAAAATCGCGCCCGGAAGCTGTCTTGGCGTATAAGCTTGAGCCGTCCGGCGGAGTACCACACCCGGTCCACCGCGCCGGTGGCCAGCGACGGCAGGGCCAACTCGATGGCCGAGTTCCCGATGTGCCGCCACCGTCCACCGCGGAACCTGCGCCCGAAGCCGTGCGCAAGACAGTGCCAGGACACCAATCGCCAGCGCGCCAATTGCTGCTAATCCGAACTGTGGTCCTCCGACACATCGATCGAGTCTATTGTATCCCTTCAGGCAATTCCCGTCCTTGGAACGGCTTGAATCTATACAGGTTCGTCACAAAAAACCCGATAGGATATCTGTCTTGCTAAGCACTTTTGATGGTAGACTGTGTTCTTAAGACTTGGGTTAGTAATAAGCCACATAGTACTTTAGTGTGGAATCGGCCAGGTTCTCGTTAACTTTATGAGGCTGAGTGGCATCCACGGGCTGGTCTGCGGGCTGCTGGTTATTGCCGCCGCGCAGATCTGCTCTGCCCAATTGTTCCCCGTGTCGCCCGACGCGGCGGCCAAGGTTGTCTCCATGACCGGGCCAGGTTTCGGTCCTCCGGGATTCCGAGCCTTGGGCGCTGAATGTCGGCGATCTGGTCCAAGCCCAGCAGGTGATTCTCACCGGCCCCGACGGCTACGCCAAATTTCAAGACGTCCGACGGCAGCACTTTTGAGGTTTATCCCAGCTCGAACGTCATTTTCCGAAAGAATCCCGGCAGTCTGCGCGATCTTTTGGATCTTTTCGTCGGCCGCGTCAAAGTTCATATTCAACGTTTGGGTGGCGAGCCCAATCCGAACCGCGTGATGACTCCCACTGCCGTGATCTCCGTGCGCGGCACCATTTTCGATGTCAGCACCAATGACGACGACGAGACCACCATCGTTTCAGTGGAAGAAGGCTCGGTGGAAGTGCGGCACGCGCTGAAGCCCGGCGCACCCAAAATCGTGAACGCCGGCGAGTCGCTGCACGTGTACCGGGATGAGCCGCTGGCCAAGAGCATCATCGATAAGAACGAGCTGTTCCATCGCATCATGCGCGGTTTGGGCGATGCCGCTTATCGGGTGGCGATCAATCCGGCTGCGCATGGAGGCCTCAGCGTCCCTCCGACACTCGGTGGATCCGGCCAGACTCCGCCTCCCAAGCCGCCGAGCACACCGCCTCCGCCCGGAACTTCGTCGGGGCCGTCGACCGCTCCTCCTGGATAGGGCGTAGCCCTTTCTGAGCCGCGCGCGTGAGCAAGCGGTCCGCTACGCGAATTTATGCAACTTGGTGTGCGCCACATAACTCGCAGGGGTGCGGACGCCACCGTCCGCACCGGCCCCCTGGTCCGGCTCCACGAAACACGCTCAAAACGGAGGCCGACGCGGGCGTCGTCCGCGGTCCGGGGGACCACTGGGCGAATTATTCAATGAACTTGCAACTCAGGATTCTAGCTTCGTCCGGCGGTGGTGGCGATAAATTCCCTGACAAGTTCAGTGATGTTGGAAGAATCAAGTAATGCGGGCTCGACGTAGATTCCCGTGCGGAAGGCGTCGTCCTCGGGATTGGAGTAGACCACATGCCCGTACAGCGTGAGGCCCAGGATCTCCAGCTTCACGATGGCGCCGGGCGTCAATTGCTCCTTGAAAAACGAGCAAATGCCTGAGTCCGAGATGTCCTCAAGCTGTCCGGCCGACTCCCCGTCATCGTCCAAGCGTGTCAGGCGAACGCGCAAATCGGTAGAGAGGCGCTCATTAAATCGGCGGTCCATCAGCTTGTCTAACGTATCGCCAGAAGAGCGCAACTACTTTAGCAGGCTGCTGATAAAGGCAATAAACCGCTTGCTCACGCGCGCGGCTCAGAATCGCAACTGCGCGTTTGCATGTGTTTACCGAGCCGCGACCGTTAGGGAGTCGGTCCCCCAAAGCCTTTTTCAGCATCCTGTTAGAGCCGGGAATTCCACCGTTCGGTACTACGCCTTACCAGCCTCGGGAGTAGTGCAGCACCAGCTCGGGTCCGTAATTCCCAAGGCGCCCAGAAATTCAACGTCGGCGTCACTCAACACCAGCTCTTCGCCGCGACCTAAAGCTTCCAGCGGCTGGGCGGCCGGCGCTTCCTCCAGCCCAATGTCGATCGTGAACACAGGGCACATGCCAGTGCGTTTCAGCGCCGCCACAGCCGCGGCCACGTCGTTCGATTCCAATATTGCCTCGTTGATGGCCTGGTTCAGTGCCTTCATGAGTCCGGTCAGATTCTTGGTCATTTGGTTTCCTCCGTTACGAATGCCTTGGATCTTATGGGGACTCTGAGAGCATTTCATGCGCCAACTGAGAAATCGAGTCGTCTCATGACTTTGGGAGACAACGGCCACAACGGTGAAGCAAGTTGTGTGCGGCATGGCGCAAAGCGTCCCCGCATCTCAATCGATTTGGGTGTTAGCACGTAGCTAACGATTTCATTCCGACGAGAGAGTAGTGGTATAAAGGAAGGCACCCGCGTCAGGCAATCATCCGCCAATTTCAAAAATCAAAACTTTGGAGCGATTGTGATGTGCATTTCGTTTCGTGCCATACTTTTTTTCTCTTTTGTCGCGTCCAGCTTAATCGCAGCGCCCACCCAGTTCGTCGCCAGGTACGTGGCAATCGGCGCGTCCGGTTCTTCCGATTTGCTGGCAGTGGATGCGTCCGGCAACTTCTTTATCGTTGGGACGGTGGTGGAGCCGTCCGGGAGTCCGCAAATTCGCGCCATTAAGACCGATCCGCAAGGGAATTTAATCGCAAGCTTCGATTTCGGCAGCGGCGCAGGGGACACGCCATCCGGCGCGGCGGTAGATCCGCAGGGAAATCTCGTCATCGTGGGTACAACCTATTCCCCGAATTTCCCGCTGGTCTCGCCCTTGACATCGACGACGAGTGGCGGGGCCTTCGTGGTGAAATTGGACGCACAATTGACCAAGATTATCTTTTCTACTCTGCTGGGATCAGGCCAGGCCAACGCCGTGGCCCTGGATTCAGCTGGAAACATTTATGTGACCGGCACCACCACGGCTTCGGATTTTCCGGTTACACCAGGAGCGTTCCAGACCGCCGGGCCAACTGCCAACCCCTTTGGCTCGCCCATCTACGCATTTGCCACCGAGATCTCAGCCAATGGCGCCGGCCTGGTCTATTCGACGTTCTTCGGATCGGCGAACACCAACTGTACCGCCGGCAGCTCCTGCATTCCCGCGGTGGGAGAAACCAGCGGGATGGCTATCGCGGTGGATGGCACTGGCGCTGCCGTCATCGGCGGCAATACGATCGCGAACCAACTTCCCGTAACGCCGGGCACTCTGGGACAACAGTGTGATTGCTTGTATCGCCCGCAATTTATTCAATCCGGATTCCTGGCCAAATTCGCGCCGGGCGGGAAACAATTGGATTGGGCCACCTACATTCCGCTGACACAAACCGACGGCGAGTCCGAGTACACCATTTCAATCGGGCCGGTTGCGATTGACGCACAGGGAAACGTCGTTTTTGGCGGCGGAGCTTCAGCGGGGTTGTACGTTACAGATGGAGCCTTGCAGAGCTCCTACCCTTCCGCGGGTTCGGCCGCGGACTACGGCGCAAGCTTCGTAGCGAAGGTAAATGCATCCGCCAGCAGTTATGTATTCTCTACTTACTTCGGTGAGGGCATCTTTGAATCGCCCGGTGGGGCGCTGGCGCTCGATTCACAAGGGGATATTTGGCTCACCGGCGGCTCTGCGCCCAGCGTGCTTCCATTCCCAAGCTCCGTTCCTCAGCTCGGATCTACATTCGTAGCTGAGTTGTCCGCCGATGGCTCTTCCGTCATCGACGCCATCACTGCGCCGGCGGGCGCTGCGGGACAAGCCATCGTGCTCACGCCCAGCGGATCGCCGGCCGCTTTGGGATCGGCAGGTTCGCTTTTGCTGGACCTGCCCGCTCAACCTGCCTCTCTTGTTGGAATCGCCAATTCCGCCGGCATCCAGGTTTCGAGTGGTGTCGCGCCGTACGAATTGGTCTCGCTCTACGGAGTTGGACTGGGACCTGCGAACGCGCTAAGTGGCCAGATCGTGAACGGAGCACTCGCCACTTCGCTCGGCGGCGTGCAGGTGCTGTTCGATAATGTCGCCGCTCCTTTGTTGTACGTGGGGCCAAATCAGATCAACGCGATCGTTCCTTCCGGCGCGGCGGAACAAAATACACTGAGCCTTCAAATTGTTACTCCCAACGGAACTTTGACCGGCCCTTCGCTTTCCGTGGTCGCGTCGGAACCGGAAGTCTTCCAAAACGCACCTCCCATGCCGGCCGGCGGTTCCGCGGTGGCGCTGAATCAGGATGGTAGTCAGAATTCCGCGAGCAATCCCGCAGCGGGCGGGTCAATCGTAACGGTATGGGCGACGGGTGCGGGCCTGGATAACTTTTCCGGTCAGCAGGACGGAATTATTGCGGCCGGTCCGTTTACACCGCTCCTCCCCGTTTCGGTGGTGAGTCCTCAGTACACAGACGGAAGCGGAACCGATTCACTGGAGGTTTTATACGCTGGGAGCGCGCCTGACATGGTCACGGGAGTGATCCAGGTGAACTTCCAGTTGCCGCCGGACGTGAGCAGCTATGACGGGCAAATGCCCTGCCAATTGCAAGTCGGCCCAGCGGTGAGCAGCCGCTTCTCAATTTACGTGGCGCAGTAGCGCGTCAAAACGTCTGCTTATCCAGAAATGCGATCAGCAGCCGGTTGAATTCCTCAGGCTTTTCGAGCATCAGGAAGTGGCCGGTGCCGGGGATTTCCTCATAATCCATGTTCGGGAAATGCGTCTTCATGTAAGCGCGGTCGCCGGAGCGGGAATGGTCGGCATAAAGGCCGAGCACGGGCTCGTTAAACACATCGCCCTTCCAGTACGTCGGATCGAAGGTAGCCTGCATGGCGCCCACCGCTGTCGATTCCGGCGCCGCCAACATCATCGACAGAATATGTTTCTGCATGTCGGGGGTGGTGGATGCGGAGAACATGCCGCGGATCATGGTTTCGCGCCCCTTGAGGCCGTCGGGGCCTGACACCAGGCTGGGATTCGGCACTCGAGCGCTACTGCCGGGAGCGGCAGGCGTAAGATTCACCAAGCCATCCACGAATACCAGCGCCGCGGTGTGCTCCGGATAAAGCCGGGCGTACTCAATCACGACGGGCGTGCCCATGCTGTGGCCGACAACCACCACGCGATCGGCCTTGGAATCTTTCCGCACCGCCTCCACGGCGCGCGCGAAAAGCTCCATCGAGAGCTTGCCGTCTTTGGGCGCTCCGCTGCGCCCGTGGCCCGGCAGATCGAGCGTGATCACCCGATACTCTTGGGACAGCACCGGCACCTGCGAAATCCAGGTGGACTCGTCGCAGGTCCACCCATGCACCAGAATGACGGTTTTCGGTCCTTTGCCAGAGGTAGTCGAATGGATCTTGATGCCGTCCACTTTGGCGGCGGAAAGCGCCAGCGCGAAAGATCCCGCGAGCAGCAGACGAAGAATGGATCGCATGGCTAGGGAACCTATCGGCTTCCAGTGCTAGCCGGCGGATTCAACCCCGACCGGAGCTTCGCGTAGTAGGAATCGTAGAAGGCCAGCATAGCCGGATCGATTCCCTGTCCCACCATCACTGTGTCGCCGAGCACGATATTTTTCGCGCCCTTCTTCTCGCTGTACGCCGGCCATTCGGGCAAACCTTTGCCGTTGGGATTTCCGGTAGCGGCGAAGTTCACCCAATACGACGACATAGTGTCGGCCAGCTTCTTGTCGACATCGGTCCACATCACATTCGGCGGCTGATTGTCGAACATGTACGCCAGATCCGCGGTATGCGTTGCGCCGCGCGAGGGCTGTCCGGGCGCGCTGGGAGGAACGTGGGTGAAGTAATAAAGATAAGCTTTCGCCTTGCCGCGCTCGCTCTGGAGCTGCGCCCACTCGCGCATCTGCCACCCAAACTCGTCGCGAAACGCGGCCAGTTGCGATGCGCCCGCTTCGGTATCCGAACTGGCGGGATAAAGTTTCAAATACGCGTCGGCCATATCGCTGAAGCGGCGCTTGGCCGTGCCGGAGAACTGCTCGGCATTGCCCGAGCCGGGACGCGAAAAGAACGTACCTTCGTCGTGGTTCGAACCAACCAGTACATCCACGTCGTTCTGCTTGTGGTTTTCGTAAATGATGGAAAGATCCTCCGGCACCATCCAGCCATCCACGATGATGGCAAAACCGCCCCGGGCGTTCTTGAGCAGCTCGTCGGCTGGTTTAGCGCGCAGTTCGGCGATGGATGACGCGCCCAAAGTCTGCATCATCTTTTGTCCGTTCTCTTCGGCTTGCGCGTGCGTGGTCATCTTGCCGATGCTAACGCCCATCCAGGCGCCGCTCTGTCCCATGGCGCGCGCGAATAATCCCTTGCCTTGCGGCGATGCAACCATGGCCGACACCAGCATCGACCCGGCGGATTCGCCGTCGATGGTGACGCGCTTCGGATCCCCGCCGAAATTCGCGATGTTCTTTTGCACCCAGCGCAGCGCCGCGGCCATGTCCATCATGGCGTAATTGCCGGACGCATTATGGCTGGATTCTTTGGTCAATTCCGGAGTGGCCAGGAATCCGAATATTCCGAGCCGGTAATTATACGTGACCACCACCGCGCCTTTTTTCGCCAACGCTTCGCCGTTATACATGGCAAGCGATCCGGCGCCGCCGGTGAAAGCGCCACCGTACGTCCAGACGATCACGGGACGACGTTCGCTAGCCGATTTCGCCGCGGTCCAGACGTTGAGGTACAGGCAGTCTTCGCTCGGCGCAGGTCCCGACGCAGCCGCCGGGCCGCGCTGCTGCTGCATGCACACGGGACTAAACTCGTCGGCCTTTCGCACGCCTTCCCAATGAGACGCCGGCCGCGGCTCACGCCAGCGCAGATCGCCGACCGGTGGCGCGGCAAACGGGATGCCCTTGTAGACACGCACGTCATCGCTGGCGCCGGGGACGCCCGAAACCAGTCCGGTCTCGGTGCGGACCGGGTCAGAAATCGCGGCGGAGAGAATACAGGCTCCCGCTAAGAATGTCCCAAAAACAAGGGGAAAAAGGCGTCGCATGGTTAGCCAGTATGTCAGCTTCGGGAGTAGCGGGTCAAGGCCGATCGAGTTTGGCCGATCGAGTTTGTCCTATCCGTGTTCATCCGCGTTCATCGGCGGCTAAATTGTCTTACGCCGCTTGCGGCGCCGTCTCCAGCTTCGCGCCCAACGTCAGGAAGTTGAGCAGCGTAGAGCAGACGGCCGAGCCGGCGATCACGAGCGCCATGGGAAGCGCCGGATTATCGATGAAGCCCAGGAACGTTGTCGTCAGGGCCGCGATTAAAAACTGGTTGGTGCCGAGCAACGCCGACGCGGTGCCCGCGATCTCGCCGTGCCGCATCATCGCAATGGCCGATCCGTTGGGAAACACGAAGCCCTGCGCGGAAACATAAATGAAGACGCAGGCAAAAACGCTCCACATGCCCCCGAAGCCGCTCAGCACGCTGGCCAGCAGCAGCATCCCGGCGAAAAGCTGAACCGTGTTCGCGGTCCGCAGCACGCGCCACAACGGAATGCGGTGCGACATGCGCCCGTTGATCTGAGAAGCCACCACCATGCCGGCCGCCACCGATCCGAACAGCCAGCCGAAGCGTTCCGTCGGCACCTTGTAAAGCACGATGAAGACGAACGGCGCGCTGGTGATGTAGGCGAATGTTCCGGCGGAGCTGAAGCCGCACACCACCGATGCGCCGATGAACGTCTTATCCTTGAACAGCCGCGTGTAGGCGGATTTGATGAGATTGAATTGCAAAGGCCGGCGGGCGTCATGCGCCAGCGATTCCGGCAAACGGAAGTGCATGCCGATCAGACAGGCCGTGCCCAGCAGCGCCTGCACCTTGAAGGCGGAGTTCCACCCGAACCATACCAGCAAGTAGCTACCGATGAGAGGCGCGACCACCGGCGAAACCCCCAGCACCAGCACCAGCATCGAAAAAATGCGGCGTAGCTCGCGCGCGGGAAAAAGATCGGTGACCATGGCGCGCGACATCACCGCGCCGCCGCAGGCGCCAACAGCCTGCACCAGCCTGGCGATCGACATGATGGGAATCGACGGCGACATCGCGCACGCAGCCGAGGCGGCGATGAACACCAGCAAACTCGCGTAAAGCGGCGGCTTGCGTCCGAAACGGTCCGTGATGGGCCCATACAGCGGCTGGCCCAGCGCGTATCCCAGCAGGAACGTGACCATGGTCATCTGCACCCAGGCCGTGGAGGTGTGAAACACCTTCTCAATCACCGGCATCGCGGGAAGATACATGTCGATGGAGAGCGGCGCGAAGGCCTGCAGCGCGCCCAATAGGATCAGGAGTTCCAGATAGCGCAAGCGGGAGCTAAGACTGGCTTGTTGTGCAATCACGAGGGAATCACAAGTGTATCAGGTCAATCATTGAGCGCTTGGGGTTGCTATATCTAGTAAGGAGTGCGCATCACCATCATCGGCGGCGGCATCCTCGGGCTGGCAACGGCCTTCCGGTTGGGGCGGAAGCTTCCAGGCGCATCCATTACGGTGCTCGAGAAGGAAGCCGGCGTGGGACAACACCAGAGCGGCCACAACAGCGGCGTGCTGCATTGCGGCCTCTACTACAAACCGGGATCGATGAAGGCCAAACTGGCCGTCAGCGGCATTCGCCAGATGATCGAGTTTTGCCAGCAGCACGGCATCCCGCACGAGGTGTGCGGAAAGCTGGTGGTGGCCGCCAGGGCCGACGAAATTCCACGCCTCAACGACTTATTCGAGCGTGGACAGCAGAACGGCCTGAGCGGTTTGCGAAAACTCGGGGTCGCCGAGATGCGCGAGATCGAACCGCACGTCGGAGGAGTGGCGGCGATCCATGTGCCGGAGGAAGGCATCGTGGACTATCCCGCGGTTTGCAAAACCTTGGCGCGCTGCCTCGCGTCGTTCCATGGGAAAGTCGTCACCGAAGCGGCGGTCACGCGGCTGCGCAGGAGCGGGCCGCAGTGGATCGCGGAAACCAGCGCCGGCGATTTTGAATCCGACTACATCGTGAATTGCGCGGGCCTGCAATGCGATCGGGTTTGCACCCTCGCGGGCGACCAGCCGAAACTTCAGATCGTTCCTTTTCGCGGCGAATACTACACGCTGAAGCCCGAGCGGCAGCACCTGGTTCGCAATCTGATTTACCCGGTGCCCGACCCTCGCTTTCCCTTCCTGGGCGTCCATTTCACGCGGCTCATTCGTGGCGGCATCGAAGCCGGACCCAACGCGGTGCTGGCGTTCGCGCGAGAAGGGTACAAGAAGACCGATTTTTCGGCGCGCGATTTCATCGGCACTTTGACTTATCCGGGATTCTGGCGCTTTTTTCAGAAGTACCCGCGAGTTTGTTTCGACGAACTGCGCCGCTCGTTCAGCCGGGAACTATTCTCGAAGTCGCTCAACGCTCTGGTGCCCGACGTACGGCCGGAAGATTTAGCGCCGGGCGGCGCGGGCGTTCGAGCGCAAGCCATCGCGCCGGACGGCGAGACGCTGCAGGATTTTCGCTTCGTCAAAAGCGAGCGCGCGCTGCATGTGTTGAACGCTCCCAGCCCCGGCGCCACGGCGTCGCTCGCCATCGGACAGGAAATCGCCGATGAACTGACCGCGGGCATGTAATTCACTCACCGAGCCGCGACCGTAAGGGAGTCGGTTTACCCCATGCTATCCTAACTCTGGCGTGTTCAGCCGGCATTACAGAAAGGTGAAGGCCATCTTTGGCCTCATCGACTCCGTCCTCGTTTGTCTCGCTTTTATCGCGGCGTACCAGACGCGACTTTTTCTGAATTTCGAGAAAATCTTCTACTTCCTTTTCTACATTCAATTTCCGACCGCCATTCTGCTGCTGGGCGTTTCGGTAATCAGCTGGCTCGCGATCGGATACTGGTTCAACATTTATGAAAAGCTGGACTCGGCGCACCCCAGCGTGGTGTTGCGCGACACCTTCCGCCAGTGCGTGCTGGGAGCGGCTTGCCTGGTGCTGGCCGAGTATCTGCTGCGCTTGGACCTCAGCCGTTTTTTCGTAGCGATGTTCGCCACCTACGCCTGGGTGCTGTTGTGCCTTTTCCGCATCAACGCGGCGCGAGTGATCGGCGCCATCCGGAAACAGTTCGGAACGGCGCACTATGTGATGGTGGTCGGTTCGGGCGCCAGCGCACGTCACCTCGGAGAGGCTCTGGAAGAATCGAGAGACTATGGCGTCCGCTTGCTGGGCTTCCTGGACGACCAGCCCGGCGAGGTCCAATTGAAAGAGAACTACGAGCGGTATGCGCTGTCACACCTTGCCGAGTTGTTGCGGCGGCACGTGATCGACGAGATCATTTTCGCCGTGGACAGCAGCAAGCTGAGCGAAATGGAGGACGTGTTCCTGCGTTGCGATGAAGAGGGCGTGCGAACCCGCGTGCTGGTGGACTTCTTTCCGCATGTGAACAGCCAGGTGTATCTGGACCGGCTGGGAACCAAGCCTTTACTCACGTTTTCCGCCGCGCCTCACGATGAAATCCGGCTGCTGCTGAAACGCATCACGGACTTCGCGATTGCCGCGGCCGCGCTGGTGTTGCTGGCGCCGTTCATGATTCTGATTGCGCTGCTGATCCGCGTAACGTCGCCAGGTCCCGCGATTTTCCGCCAGGAACGCTGCGGTTTGAACGGCCGCCGTTTCGTCTTTTACAAGTTCCGGTCGATGTGCAACAATGCCGAGGAGCTGAAGGCGTCGCTCATGCACCTGAACCGCAAATCGACAGCCTTCAAAATCCCCAACGATCCGCGGCTCACGCCCGTCGGGCGATTCTTGCGCAAGTTTTCCATCGACGAGTGGCCCCAGTTGTGGAACGTGCTGAAGGGCGAAATGTCACTGGTGGGTCCGCGCCCGGCGGTTCCCGAAGAAGTGGCGATGTATCAGACCTGGCAGCGCCGGCGCCTTCGCATGCGTCCTGGATTGACTTGCCTTTGGGCGCTGGCCGGGCGCGACCGGCTGGACTTCGATACCTGGATGAAGATGGACATGCAGTATATCGACAACTGGTCGCTGGAACTGGATATGAAGATTCTCCTGCGAACCATCCCGCGCGTGCTGACGGGCTGGGGCGCGAACTAGCTCGCGCCGCTTCCGCTACTTCCAAGCGGGATCGATCCATTTCAACCGAAGCTGCGGGCTCCGAGGCGACACCGGCGTGTCTTTCTCCGTTCCGATGTGAGCCTGCTCGTTAAGGGATCGGCCAGTGGTTGCTCTGCGTTTTGCGGCTGGGCTGGGGGCCGGGGCCGTCGCTCGATTGGGCGCGCGGCATGGGGTTGCGAAAGTCGATGTCGGTGGTGGTGAACTGAAGAGGCCGGTCGAGCACCATTTCCATGCTGGTTCCCTTGGCGAGAATCGCGTCGGGGCCGCGAGTGAGGAGCACGCCGATCAGGCCGGCCGTGGCTCCAGCGGCTGCGCCGAGACCAGCTCCCATGCCCGCGTGACCGGCGGCGGCGCCCGCCAATCCGCCAACGGTTGCGCCGATGCCCGCGCCTTCTCCCACGGTCTTGATGTCGCCCGCTTTGTCGCCTTCGCCCTTGATGACGCCTTCGGATTTGTCGAGCGTCTCGGGCGCGCGGCCGTCCAGGGCGCCCACGCGAGCGCGGAAATCGCGGGTGACGCCGTTGGGCAAGGTCAGCGAATCGAATCGGACATACAGCTCGCCACGGCCTTTCACGCGGCCGGGGCGCTTCACCTCCGTCACGGTGCCCGCGACGTAGCTGCCGGGAGGAATGACGACGTGGCCGTTGACCAGAATCGGGAAGACGCTTTCCAGATACACGCGCTCGCCGCTCACGGCCGTCTTGGTGCTGACGCTGTTGATCATGCTGAGCGGGATGTGGGTGCCGATGTCGACGACGAATTGGTCGGGGTTGGTGGAAGGGGGTCGCGGAGCAGGGGTAGCCGAGGCGGAAGGGGCCGGAGCGGGCGCGGGTTCTTGCGCGCCTACAAGCAGCGAGCCCGCGAACAGGAGTAAGGCCGAGCGAAGGTACATCTGGAATGCTCCCTTCCTAGTTTAAACGTAGGAGGCGGTTAGCGGGTTTCGGCGAGGTGGCTAAGACCGCTTACTGACGTGCGCGGCTCGATGTTTCACCTTGGGCTGGAGCTTGGGCGCCACCAACTGCAGCGGGCCAGACGCGAGGAAGAACGCGAGCAGCGCGGCGGGCCACAGTTGAAGCAGGATGCGCTCGAACGACGTCGCGATTTCAAGGCCCAGGTTGTCCACATAAAGCAGGTCCACCAGCAATTGCACCAGCAGCGTAAGCGGGAGCGCGATGCAGGCGGTGGAGAGCGCGGCACGGTCGCCCGCGTCGACGCGAAATCGAACCAGATACCAATACAGCGCCAGAACCAGCGCGATCGGGATGAGGAAGCGGCCGAAATTGAAGAGCACCAGCACCAGACCTTCCACAGTGACGATCCAGCGGGCGGGATCGGCCAGATGCCTGAGGATGACCGACGCGGCCACGGAGAAATAATCGCTGGGGCCGGCCACGCGCAGCTTAAAGAAGATGACGATGGCCAGCGGCGCGGCCAAGCCGAGCGCCAGGCGAACGAGCTGGGCGAGAAGCTTCCGATCGCGAAAGCGGAGCAACGCAATCACGCGAGCGACAATCAAGGCGCCAACGAAGATCATGCCCTCGTTTCTGGTCCAGGCGGCGAACCCGGCCATGAAGCCGGCCAGCGCGCTGAAACGCAGATCGTCCGGATAGCGGTCCTGCAGGCAAAGCAGCGCGATGGTCGCCAGGATATAGAAGCTCAGCGGTACATCGCCATAGAGCGCGGCGCCCAACGCAACGAAGCTCGCTGTGCCAAGCAAGATTGTCCCGGCCAGCAGCGCGTGCACTTTGCCGCGCAAGGTTCCGAGCGTAGTTACTAATAAGCCTGTGGTGGCGAGCGTAAAGAGAAACGCGATCGCGATAGGCGCGTCGGTGGATTCCTTCCCGGCCAGTTTCCAGCACAGGGCAACCAGGCCCGGCAGCAGGAGCGGATAATCGGGATGGGTCCAATTGAGATCGCGCGAGAACGCGTCCTGCCAGAATACGCCCGAGCGAAACAGGAATCGCGCGCGCAAATTCCAGATGGACCACGCGCCCTCCTCGCCGTGCGGATTGTAGGCTACCGCGCCCAGAAACATGGTGAGGGCCAACACGATGGAGAGGGCGAATAAAGCGGTGACATACCAGGGGACTGCCGGGGAGTCGTTCGCAGCGATGTTCCACGCGAGCAGCGTGCCTTTTCTTTTGGCGAGGGCTCCGAACGCCAGCGCGATGAGCACCACGATGCCCGACAACGAAGCGAATAGCGCGAGGCTGGGGCCCGCGAGCACCAGCGTCAAGAAGTATAAACACGACGCGATGCCCGCTCCCATTCCGAGGCCGAGCGAGAACAACCAAACGTTGTGCAGAGACCAGCGCAGCGGCTGCGCGAATATGGCGTAAACCAACGCGAATCCAACCAGCCAAATCGCGGCCAGAGAGAGCAACAGCATCATCGCTTTTCGCCCAGGCAGAGTTCAAGGCCGGTGCCGATGGAACGAAACGGGCGCAGGCGATTGGCGCTCAGTAGCTTCGGGTCCAGGTCCTTGCCGTGATAGTTCACGATGACGTAGTGCTCATTGGCGGATGGCGTGACGATGGCCGGCGCGAGCACGTATTGCGTGAGATGGAACTCGGCCTGCGCGCTCGGATCGTTGGGCGGGTTATCGGAAAGGTAGCCATACACGGCGTGGGGTTTGATGTTCGCGGCAAAGCCGTTGAAGCGGTTTTCGAAAGCTGCGACGCCGAAGGACGGTTTGCTTCGGGTGGCGGCGCCCAGAACGTCCACAAGGAACCAAAAGCTGGAGACGATCGCGATGGCCGCGAGAGATAGAACTGCGAATTGATGGCGCGCCAAGCCGATCAGTTTAGCACTAATAGGACGCTGAAAAAGGCAATAAACCGCTTGCTTACGCGCGCGGCTCAGAATCAGGATTGCCTGTCTGCGGACACTTACCGAGCCGCGACCGTGAGGGAGCCGGTTCCCCAGTGCTTTTTTCCGCAGCCTTCTGAGCTAAGGGCCCACCGGAAGGTGCACGCCGGGGATGCTGATGGCGCCGTCCAATTGCAAACGAATTTCCGGGTTCGATCCGGTGGACGTGGGCAGCGTGACATTGATCTGGTACAGGCCGGCGAAGCCTGGCGCGACGCCCGCGTATTCGATGGCGCCGGGACCCACGGCCACGCCATCCAGCAAAATAGACAGATTTGCGCCGGCAATTAAGGGCGCGGCGGCGGTGGGCAACTGACCGTAGATTGCGGGCGGCGTGACTTGGCCGAGGCCGGTGGCATACAGCGTGACGATATCGCCGGGTTGGGCGGGCGAGTCGGACGTGAGAACCGATCCGTCGGCCGCGGTGGCAACGGCGTTTTGCGCGTTGAGCTGGAACAGGCCGGGCGCGGCGGCGCCGAGCGTGAGCGAAATTGCCGGTCCGGCCAGCCCGTCGATGGTCACCTGCACCACCGCCGGACCCGCGATCATATTCGGTGGAACCAGAAAGTTGATCTGCGATGGCGAAACATAATACAGGTTCGCGGCGTAATGGTTGACGAACACCTCGGTTTCACTGCTGCCGAGCACGACAGGGAGCACGCCGCCTAGAATATTGCTGGATGAAATGGCCGCGGTGCTGTAGGCCATGTTCGCGCCGTAGATGGTGCCGAGCGTATTGGCGGCGAGTACGCCGGATTGGTTGTCGGCGGCGTTGACAATGCTGGCGGCATCGTAAATGGGCGCGACACGTGGCTCGGGTTTTTCGGCCCCGAGCACGCAACAGACATACAGCAGGGCCAAAAGGAAACGAGCCGATAGCATTGACCCAGTAGTTCAGAGCGCAGCGCGAAAATCTCAGGAATATCTGGGAACGCTCGGGTCGATCTCCATACTCCAACGGTCGATGCCGCCAGCCATGCTTTGGCACGCGTCCACGCCGTGCTCGCGCAGCCAGTGAACCACGTTCAAGCTGCGCACGCCGTGATGGCAAAACACGATGAGCGGCGTTTCGTCCGCCTGGGCGTCGAGACGCGAAAGTTCGGCGGGCACGGCGCGCATGGGAATCAGTTCGGCGTCGGCGATGCGGGCGAGTTGAAATTCGCCTGGCTCACGGACATCGATGAGCGCGAGTTTCTCGCCCGCCTGTAAGCGGCGCTGGATTTCGTGCGGGGCGATTTCGAGTGGAAGCGGTTCGGTAACGGGCATCAGTTCGCGGGTGGATGCGGATCGGTAGTCATGTGAAAATCATGCGTTCCGGCGGGGTCCACAAATTCAATTTTAACGTTAGTGCCGACGCCTTCGAGATAACGGTAGGTCCATTCGATAAACGGGACTTGGCCGGGCGTCAGGTGATCGCTTGTGGAATGATCGTCGATTTCATCCGGCGGCCCGTACACAATATAGATGCGCCCGCGATCGGTTTTCCAGCCGGCCTTGCCGTCGGCGGTGGGAAAGCGCAGGTTGGCTTGTGCGATACGGCGGTAGTGTTCATCCTTGAACTCGTTCTCGGGAGTGTCGGGCGTGGGGTCGCGACGCAGCCAGAATTGCTCGATGAATTTCGCGCGCTCGTCGTCCGTTTCAAGACTCTGGAACGCTCGTCGTTCTTCGTTGCTAATGAGGTAGACTACATCTTCGTCCAGCCATCTGGCGTAGGGAGAAACCTTCGATGGCTCCGGGGCCGCCTGGCCAACCGGGGCTTGCGCGTAGAACCTCTGGCTAAGTTCGGCGAGCCTTTGCAGCGCCTTCTCGATCTCCTGCGACCGGCTGTCGGCAACCGGTGTCCCCTCGGTTGTCGGTGCGGGCAACGGCGGCGAATCCGGCGCTTTCGCCTGCCACGCGGTGAGGCCGACGGCGGCCGCGATCATGAGAATCGCGGCGGAGACGAAGGGCGTGAGAGCGGAACCAATCAGCGATAAACCAGGACCCT
Source organism: Bryobacterales bacterium (assembly GCA_963784025.1). Lineage (GTDB taxonomy): Bacteria > Acidobacteriota > Terriglobia > Bryobacterales > Bryobacteraceae > Palsa-89. The sequence goes on along the minus strand of CAWAPW010000022.1, from coordinate 596,469 downwards.
CCGAAGGAATGAGCAGACGGCGAATTCGTTTCACAAGATTTCCTCCTGTAGCCGCCAGGGCGGTTTCGGATGCGCCCCACCGGCACTGTTCCAATGCGGCGAGTGCGACGGCGTATTCACGCGCGTCGCCACTCAAGGCAACCGCAAGATCGTCGCAGCAGTGTTCGCGTTCGGTGCGGATCACACCGGAGATCCACCAGACCACCGGATGATAAAACAACAGACTTTCCACCGACGTTTGCAGCATGTTAACCAGATAATCGGAGCGGCGGATGTGCGCCAACTCATGCAGCAGGATGGATTCGATTTGCGCGGCGGGTAAGTTGGTGAGCAAACCCACCGGCATGAGAATCACCGGGCGCACGTGCCCCATCACGACCGGAACCGCGGCCAAGGCGGATTCGAGCAGCACTACCGGACGCGACAGGAGGAGGCGGCGAGTCAAAAGAGCGAGGCGCTCCTGCCAGAGATCGGGAGCGGCGCAAACGCCGATGCGGCGCAGACGCAGGGTCCAGGCCCAGCCGGCGAGATGGCGAAGGTAGAAGAGCGCGACTCCAGCCATCCAGAAAGGAACCAGCCACGGAAGCAGGTCGGCAATGCGGCGCATGGGCGCTTGGGGAAGATCGGCCAGGACGGCGGCGTTAGTCCAGTTGAGCACGATGGAATTTCTCGCGGCGCCGGTGGCTTGGTGACGCGGCGCGAGGCACAGCAAAGTGACGGCGAAGCAGAGCAGGATGGCGCACATGGCCAAGCACGACGCGACGTAGCGGGCGCGGGCGGAGCGCGTGATGGCGAGAGTGGCCGCGAGAAGCAGCGCGATCAGCGCGCCCTCCCAAAGGGAATGAAACAGGGCGAAACCGATCGCGGTGCCCAGTGGGGTTGGGAGCCAGATATCGAGATGCGTCATTTGGTCCCCTTTTCGTCCCCGCCCTTTTCGTATTGATCCAGAAGCTTGCGGAGTTCGGCCAGTTCCTGTTTGGAAGCCTTGCGCGCGGAAAGCGCACCCACCATCAGGTTGGCCGCCGAGCCTTCGAAGGCGCGCTGCAACAAGTCGCCGGCCAAGCGCTGTTGCGTCCATTCGCGAGGCTGCGCGGCCTCGTAAATATGCGCGCGCTGCTTCTCATTGCGGCGCACCAGCCCCTTCTCGGCCATGATCTGCATGAATTTCAGGACCGTACTGTACTGGGCTGGTTTGCGCTGGTTGATGCTTTCGTGGACGTCGCGCACGGTGCTGGGGCCGCGGCTCCAGAGTACGGTAAGGATTTCGAGTTCGGCATCGGTGGGCCGGGGTGGCTGCCGTGACATACGAAGACGTTACTACGAAGGTCTTACTATGTCAAGCGGGATTTGACAAGCGGGATTCGACACGACGTCGCAAAATCTGATCATCCAGCCTAATCGCGAAAGCCGATTCAACCGAAGTAAGGTATGAAGGCGACGTGGAACCATCGCGAGCGCCGGTCAGAGGTCTGCCAGATACCTCGTCCAGAGATGATCATCAAGAAATTCTTTGAAAAATTAGCAGAAGCCGCAGTAGAATAAAGACCTAACCGGGACAAAGTGGCGCGGTCTGTCTCTACTGCACCGCGCCAGAATCAGAGGAGGAGAAGGTAGATGATTCACGCTTCTCTGTGTAAGAGGACGTACAAAAACGGCATGTGGTTCCAAGGATCGGGCGCCTGGCGGCAAGCTTCGGCGCGTACCTCGCCGAGAACTTATGTAACGCGGACGCTCGGTCCGCTCTGCGTTCTCGCACTTTTGCTTTCGATCGTTGCAAGCTCGCCGTTACAGGCCGCCAATATAACAGTCACTCCAACCACGGTGCCGGACGGTCTGGTCGGTCTGAACTATATGACCGTGCAACTGAACGCCTCAGGCGGCGTCGCGCCATACAACTGGTTCACCGGCTCATTTTCCAGCCCCTCCACCAGCGTGCCTCCCGGGATGCAGTTCAATAGCAACGGAACAATCACCGGAACCCCGACTACCGCGGGAACCTACGCCTTTCCTGTGGACGTAGACGACCAGCATGATGATTTCGGGTCGGCCACTATAAATATAACGATCTTGCCGATGTCTATCACAACCACGTCGCTGCCGGCGGCGACGGTGGGCGAGCAGTATTCCGCGCAACTTCAGGTGAACGGTGGGGTGGGCGCCATAACGTGGAGCATCCAATGCGTGAACTGCAGTTCCCGCATGGGGTCCTTCGGCTCGCCGCCGGGTTCAGCCCAGCGAAGTAGAAGCGCGCTGGAACCGCCGCATGGCTTGGTTTTGCCCACGGGCCTTAGCCTGAATCCAAGTAGCGGACTGATTAGCGGCGTACCCACCGAATCGGGGTTGTACCAGTTTACGGTGGTTGCGGAAGACCAGGCTTCGAATATCGCGAGCCAGACCCTCAGCATCAACGTCTCGGCCTGCGTGCCAACGCTTGCGCCGGCCTCGCCTCTACCGCCCGGAGACGTAAGCATTCCTTATTCCGCGGTCACCTTCGCCGTTTCCGGTTGTCCCGATTCGACCTTCACGTTTTCAGAACAGCCCATAGATCCGTTCAATCCAAATACGCTTCCTCCAGGTCTTTTTATATCCAACTCTGGCGTGCTGAAAGGAACCCCCACCGGTGCCGGAGCCTTCAGCTTTTTCATCACCCTGACAGACCAAAATCAACAACAAGCGCAGTTTCAGTACAGCGTCACCATCAATCCTCTGCCCACCATCACGACCACTTCGCCGTTACCGAATGGACCGGTAGGCGTGCTCTACTCGCAACAGATTTCCGCCAGTAGTGGAACTCCGCCTTACGTCTTTGACATGAACAATAATCCGCCGGGGATTACCATCAGCCAGAGCGGCGTGCTGAGTGGTACTCCCACCAAGGCGGGAACGTTCAGTTTCAACATTGGCGTAAACGATAGTTTGGGTGCCCAGACGGTGGCGCCCTTCAAAGTCACGTTTGCCACGCCGATTTCGGAACTTCAAGTGTCGCCGCTGAGTCTGACGTTCAATGTAAGTCCGAATGGGAATCCTCCGCCCACCCAAGCCATCAGCGTGGTGCCAGCCAACGGAGCCACGCCACCGGTAAACTTCCAGGTTGCAATTAATGGAGGGCAGAGCAACACGCCCGCGCCTTCCTGGATCACCGTCACACCCACCAGCGGTGCGGCGCCGGTGGGGCTGGTGGTGAGTGTGAATCAAGGCACCCTGGCAGCGGGGAACTATACTGCGGGCATTCAAGTTGTGGATAGCAACGGATTTGCTACCGACGTCGCAGTAGCGCTGAATGTCACCAGTCCGCCGCAGCAATTAACGGTGACTCCAACCCTATTGAGTTTTGCGGCCCGTTCAGCCACGCCGGGGAACCTGATGGAACAACTGGTGGTGTCGAATAGCGGCGCCGGATCGCTCGCCTTTACCACCTCGGTAGTAAACAAGAGTCCCTGGATCTCGAACGTCACGGCCAGCTCCAGCAGTGCCGCGCAGAACGCGCCGGTCTTCGCCCAAGTTCAAGTGAACACCAACGGCCTGGCGGCGGGCGCCTACCAGGACACGATCCTGGTGTCCTCCTCCGCCGGAAACATTCAGATACCGGTCTCTTTGTTTGTTGCACCCAGCGGCCCGATCCTGGCCTTGGACACAACCGGTGTATTGTTCCAGGCCATCGAAGGCGGTGGCTCTACAGCTACACAAATCGTCCAAGTCTTGAATCTGGGCGATCCCGCCTCCACCGTGAATTGGTCCGCCACTTTGGTAAGCGGGTCCAACTGGCTGAGCCTGGCCTCGGCGAGCGGCGCCGCCACCGGAAGCACACCGGGCGTTCTCACGTTGGCGCTCGCGCCGAACGCCACCCAGCTTGCCGCGGGCCCGTATTACGCGATTGTGAAGATAGCCGATTCCAATTCGCTGAATTCCCCGCAATACGTTACAGCCGTCTTGAATCTGCAACCAAGCAGTGCGGTTCCGGCGCCCGACCTCGCTCCCGTCGGCCTCTTTTTCACCACGCCTGTGGGCGGGTCGGCGCCCAGCGCCCAGCAAGTCCAGATCAACACCAGCAGTCCGTCGCCCGCGACGTTCGACGCCACGGCCTCGACCTCCGACAACGGCACGTGGCTCAGCGTAAGTCCCGCCTCTGGCAGCACGAGCGGACAGGCGTCCGGCTCGATTGCGGTGACCGTGAACCCAATGGGCTTGGCCGCGGGCATCTATTCGGGAGACGTGAACGTCTCCATCGGCGCGCTGCTGGAGTCCGTCAACGTTACGTTCGTAGTGCAGCCGACCGGCACTTCCAACGCTATTGCGCGCTTCAAACCGGAAGCTGCCAGTTGCACCCCGAGCAAACTGGCGATTACCGAGACCGGCCTGGGCAACAACTTTGCGGTGCCCGCGGGATGGCCGGCTACTTTGATCGTCCAGCTCAATAACGATTGCGCTGCGCCAGTCACCAACGGCAACGTCGTGGCGAGCTTCTCCAACGGCGACGCGTCGTTGAACTTAGCCGGCGATTCGCTCGGAAATTATTCGGCTACCTGGCAGCCCGGCGCCGTCAATGCCAATTTGGTAATCACTCTCAACGCTACCGCCGGCAGTTTGCAACCCGCTACAGCCGCGCTCTACGGCGGGATCGCCCAAAACCAGACGCCGCCTCCGACCATCGTTTCTGGGGGAGCGCTGAACAACCTGAACCCGGTGGTGGGCGCGCCTTTGTCGCCTGGAACCATCACGGCAATTTACGGCACGGGCCTGGCTCCGGCCGCTGTTACCACCGGCGCGGCTCCTCTGCCCATCGCCTTTAACAATACCTTCGCGCTGGTGGGCCCCACGCAAGCTCCCCTCTACTCGTTGGGCCAGAACCAGATCGATCTCCAGATCCCGTACGAAGCCATAGGCGCGGACCCTCAACAGGTCCCCGTCATTCTCAGCGTGAACAACGCGCTCACTTTACCGCTCATGGTCAATATGGTTGCGGCCACTCCTGGCGTACTGTCCGCTTACAATGGCCCCTCGCTGACCGTCCCCCAAAATGGCGCGCAGATCGTAGCGCAGCATTCCGCGGACGGCTCGCTGGTTTCGAGCGCCAGTCCCGCCAAGCCTGGCGAGTATCTGGTGATGTACCTGGTAGGGATGGGCGCTACAAATCCGAGCGTTGCCTCCGGAGCTTCATCGCCCGGTCCGCCCGGGCTCGCTTCTGTCGTCAATCAGCCCACCGTGACGGTAGGCTCCGAAGCTTCCTCGGTCTATTTTGCCGGACTGACGCCCGCGTTCGTCGGCCTTTACCAGATCGATTTCCAGGTACCACCCGGTGCGCCATCGGGCAACTTGGTGGTCACGGTGACGCAAAATGGGTTCGCCGCGAATCCGACGATGTTGCCGGTTTCGAATTAGCCGTTAGCCGCTAGGCGTTAATCAGTGAACCGCGACGGCCGATAGGGTTCTAACGAACTGACGCGCGCGCCGTCCAAAATTTCGAGCGCGGCCAGTTGCCCGATCAACGGCGCAAGAGTTACGCCGCTGTGCATCGCCGCGATATAAAGGTTCGGGCATCGGTCCGAAAAGCCGACAACAGGATATTCGTCGACGGGCATCACCCGATGCCCCACGGTTACTCGCTCCACTGCAACGCCGCGGATCCCCGGCAGCACACCCGCGGCCTCCCGCAGGATTCGCTGGCCATTCTCTCCCGGTTGTGGCGTCTCGCCATCGGCGGTGCCAACGCCCGCGACAATTTGGCCGCCCACCACCACGCGTCCATCCAGCTTCTGCTTGCAATGCACGCCCGGCGCCAGCACCACGCGATCCACCTGTTTCGGTTGCGGCCGCGTGTGGACCAGCACGCCCTGCGATTCTTTCAGTGGAATACTCACCTCCGCCATCTCCGCCAGCTGCCGCGTGGCCACTCCGGATGCCAGCACCACAATGCCCGCGTCCAGCGTACTCTCGCCCGCGCGAAGCGCTGTCACACGGCCGCCCTCCAGCTTCAAACCGTCCGCCTGAAACGGATAGCGCACTTCCCCGCCCAACTCGCGTACCTGGCGCAGCAGCGCCTTCAACGCATCCACCGGATCCACCGCGCCTTCAAACTCGGAATGGCAGGCCGCGCCAAATTCGCCCGGCGTGACGTTCGGCAACAGGCGGCGGAACTCCTCTTCGTCGATCAGGTGCGTCGCGTAGCCCCACTCCTGGTGCTTTCGCACGATTTCCCGCAACTCGTCCGCCGCGCCGCCGGTCGGCGCCCACGAGACACTTCCGCCCCACTGCACCTTCAGCTCGCCGCCCAGCTCGATCTCCAGACGGCGCCAGCCGGCCAGGCCCAATTGATTCAAGTCGAAGTACGCGCGCGGGCGCTTCGAGAATGTCGCGTTGATCCATCCGAACGATTTCTCCGTCGCCCCCGCGCCGGGGCGAACAGCTTCCACGATCACGACGCTCGCGCCGCGCTTCACCAGGTGATACGCGATGGATGCGCCGATGATTCCAGCGCCAACCACGATGATCCGATTTGCGGCCATGTTCGATTGGTAACACACTGGCGTGCGTAAAGAGTTTTGCCGGCTTGGAACGATGTTCGTATATCGGCGAGCGCCGGGCTACCCAGGAGCCCGCCCGCGAGTAAACAGAGACCAAACTAATTGCGCGGCAATGGCCGGGCCATCCCGCGGTATCCAGGTTGAATTCCAGCAACCGCCACTAACAACTGTTGAAAAAGCGCGATATATTATCGATCAAAATGAATAATCTTGTGCTACAATCTCGTATCCTAACTGGCCGGAAAAAACCCTGGAGTGGAACATGCTGGGTGCGAACCGATCATGGCTAGCTCTTCTGTTGCTCGCCTTCTTCACGGCGGCCTACCGGTCGCCCGGCGACTCCCAACCGCCTCAGTCTCCAGGACAGAATAAATCCCAGCAAAAAAAGGCGGACCAGAATACTGCCGCCGGTAAGGATGTGCGGACAGCTAAGCCCGCCGCGCCGCGGTCCACTTCGCCCGGCGACGAACTTGCGGCCGCCATCCTCTCGGTACGGCCTCGGAGCCTAAAAGCCGCTGCCGGCGAGGCGGACGATCCGACCTGGGCGTCGCTGATGGATTACGCCAAACAAGGCTTGCTTCCGTACCATGTTCTTCTAGCCACTGTTCCCGATCCAGTGGATACAAATCTCGGCCTCTATTTCGATCGGGCAGTGGACAGCATCCAGAGCGCTGCCGAGAGCTCAGGCTACACCTTCGTCCGGGCCTGGTTGCCGTGGCGCAATGATCCGCAGCCGGCCAGTCTGGAAGAAGTTCGAGCGCTGGATGAAGAGCGACTGTCGCGCCGCCCATTCCCGGGAGCCCTGGTGTTCCGCTCGAAGGACGTGAAATCCGATCAGCGGCTGGTGGTTTTTCTCGTTAGCGAAAGTGAAACTTCCGGCATAGACGCCGCTGCCTTTCAGAAAGCGGTGGCAATTCACGACGCAGTTGATAATAAGGAGAAGACAATCTCTCTGGCGGGCCCCACCTTTTCCGGCTCTTTCTATTCTCTCCGCGACGCGCTGCTGGGGGACCGGGATGCGCGTGGTCAATATCCACATTGTTTCCACATCGTATCCGGCGCCACCACCGACGGAGAGCACCGGAACGCCTTCCAATCCGGGACCGGCCTCCCCCGCTACGCCGCGGGCCCCCGGCAGGGGAATTGGTCCTTCGCAACCGTGGTGCATTCGGATAAAGTGGCGCAGGACGCGATCATCGCCCACATCCGAGAGGCCGTGGGAACAGAGCAGGAAACCTTGGCGACGATATCCGAGGATGTCACCATTTTCGGCGCGATGCAATCCAGCACAACTGACAACACGCTCGCTTTCTTGTTTCCCAGAGGTATTTCCCGGCTCCGCAACGCTTACCCCGATGCATCCGCAATCGCGTCTTCGGCAGCCGAGCGAGCCGCCGCCCAGATTCGTCCTTCGCTTCCGCTCCTCTGGAAGGACGAGCGTGACGGCCGCCGCGAGATGCCGGTCTTCGATGCCGGCCACACGCCTTTCTCTGAACAGGCTGTCCTGGATGATATTGCCGCAACCCTGAATCGAGAGAAGATCAAGTCCATTCTGATCACAGCCACGGATCCGATCGATCAGCTATTCCTGGTTCGTTTCTTCCGGGACGAATGCCCCGACGCGCGCGTCATGCTGTTGGACTCGGATCTTTTGTTTGCCTACGCCGGCGCTGAAAGCTCCTGGCGCGGCATCCTTTCGGCCACCACCTATCCGCTCATGAACCGGAATCAGTTCTCGACGTTGGGAAAGAAATACTCGCAACCTCAACAGCGGACCGTTTTCGCCAGCCGGTACGCCGAGGGCGAATTTAACGCAGTCAGCGTCTTGCTTCAGAACCAATCCGACGGCGGCAGTGTCCGCGGGTTAGCCGACTACATTTCGCCGGATCCAGAGTCGCCGAACCGCCCGCCCATCTGGCTCACCATCACCGGCCAAGACGGCTATTGGCCTGTCGCATACATTGCCGACCCCGCCAATCCACCCGACAACACCTTATTAGACTGGAAGCCTCCACAGCCCCCCGTCGCGCAGGAATTCGAACCGCCCTCGCGTCTATGGACCCTATTTTATTGGGCTTTAACGCTGACTCTTGCTCTATACGCGATCCTGATTTTCATCGCTGAATTCCTCCCGCCCTCGCCAGTTCGCTGGATCGCCTGGTTTCGTTTTTCTCTCGTAACCAGAGAACGCGCCGGGTGCGTCTTCTGCGCCTCCGTCATCGGATTGTCGTTGGCGGCGGCCTACGCGATCTATGCATTTCCGCTCAGCGTCGCAACCGTCGCGAACCCGCCCTGGAAATCGGATGTGATTTCACCTGTCGTGTTTGGGATGCTGGTGTTTTCCGCTCTTTGGCCCCCGTTCGTCGCATTGTCCAACCTGCCACGCAAACTTTCCACGATCACCGCGATTCTCACAAACCCTTATGTCTGGCTGTGGCCGGTTGCGGTTGGTCTATTTGGAGCCTTTCTGATCTATGGCTGGAAAATCGTCACGCAGCCCTTGAATCATGAAGGATACTTCTTCGCGTATCGATCGCTCAAATTGACCAGCGGAGTGGATCCCAGCATTCCTCTCTGGTTTCTCGCGATAGGCATCGCCTACTGGGCTTGGATGCAGCACCGGCGCCTGCTCACATTTGCCGAGCCCATGCCGCCCTTGCCGGTCACCGCGGTCTCCGTTCTCAACGAAGCTCAGGATAAAACCAACGCGCGCCTGCGGCAGCGTATCGGGAGTTTTCACATCCATTGGAATGAATACGTCCCGGTTATCGTGCTCGCCGTGGTCACGTTCGGCACGCTAAAACCTTTCAAGCATCCGCAAACCGTGGAACCGCGCTTCTACGATCAACTGTATTTCATGGCCTTGATGTGTTTGGGCATACTGATCTATTTGGCTTGGTCGCGAATCATGTTCATCTGGGCCGCCTTGCATCGTCTGCTCCGCAATCTGGAGCGCCATCCAATTCGGGAAGCGTTCAACCGCTTTCCCCCCGAGTACGCCTGGTTCCAACGCCGCGCTCGCAATTCTAAGTTCTTGCTGCTGGCACGCTCTCTGGAATGTATGGACGCCATTCGCGACCAGGCGGATCCCCGTCTCAAGAACCTGCTCCACCTGAACGCGTCGGAATGGAACGACGCCACCGAGACCGCTGCATCGCTGTTCGCTCGAGGTTGGGTAGACTCCGCGCGGCGCGAAGAAATGCAAAACATTATTGTGCGAGCCGCGAACGCAATCGTCAAAGAACTGCAGCAGCACTATTGGGTTCACGGGCACTCCGACAGCTACCAGTTGATGCGCAAAGACAAACCTCCCGAGGAAGCCACCGACGATGAAAAATTGGAATTGGCCAACAATCGCACGTGCATCCTGTTAGAGGAATTCGTCGCTCTGAGATATCTTTCTTTCATCCGAGCCGTGATAGTCCAGATCCGCAATCTGTTGATCTTCGTTGCCACTGGGCTGGTTTTTGCGGTGATCTCGTTCAGCTCGTATCCGTTTCAATCGCAAAAGTTGTTCGGGTGGACGGCGCTAGCGGCCTTCGGGATTTTCGGAGCGGGCATCGTATGGATGTTCATCCAAATGGACAAGGATCCCTTGCTGAGCCGCATCAGCAACACAAGGGCGGGACATATCGAGCCCAGTTTGTTCTTTCGCCTGGCCGGCGTGGGCGGCGTACCCTTAGTGGCGATGCTGGCTTCGCAGTTTCCTTCCATCGGGCATTTCCTCTTTTCCTGGGTTGAGCCTGCCTTGGAAGCGTTCAAATGACTTCGCCCGCCAGCGCGCTCGCGAGTAAATAAGCCCAACTGAAAACCGGATGAATGCTAAAATTGAGTTCGGTCCGAATGGAACGAGCCGGCAAGTCCCTCGCCAAACTCAAACTTTCCGATGCTATCTCAGCCGACCAACTGGCGTTTGCCGCTTGGCCGGCGGCGGTTGGCAAGCGCATCGCCGTGCATGCCTGCCCAAAGGCTTTGGTGCGCGGGTCGCTGGTGGTAGAGACCGACGATGCCATCTGGCAGAAGCAGCTTTTTCATCTGCGTTTCGACATCCTGGCCAAGCTCACCGAAGTTCTTGGCAGCGGCATCGTCACCGATCTGGAATTTCGCATCGCGAAGGCGGCGCCGCGGCGGCCGCCACAATCGGCGCAGAGTCACAGTGACAGCAGCACCGGCGATGACGCCGATAGCATCCAGGACCCCGTGATGCGCATCCTATACAAGCAGGCGCGCATGAGAGCCACGAAGAAGGCGACCGCGTGAAGATTACCGAGTCCGAGGTCCGCGACGTGGCCGACCTCGCGAACCTGAACCTGACTGAAGCCGAAATCGCGCGCCTGGCGCAAGACCTGGACGAGATCCTCACCCACATGGACGCGCTCAATGAGATCGATACCTCGGGTGTGGAGCCAATGGCCCAGGTGCTTTATCAAAGCGAAGAGACCGCTACGCTGCGCGCCGATGAAATAATTCCTCCGCTCGGCAATGAAGCCGCTCTTGCGAACGCGCCCCTGGCCGGCGCTGGATATTACAAAGTTCCGAAGGTGATCGAAAGGTGAACGACGTCGCCACACTGACGATCGAGCAGGTGCAAGCGGGCCTGGCGGCGCGCAGATTCAGCGCTGTTGAACTGGCGCGGTCCGCGCTCCAATTCGCGCAGGCGGAAAATCCGAAGACCAACGCGTATCTTCACTTTTGTCCGGAGCGCGCGCTGGCCTCGGCTGAACGCGTCGACAAGAAACTCGCCGCTGGCGAAAACGCGGGACCGCTCGCTGGAGTGCCGCTCGCGGTGAAGGACGTTATCGTCACCGAGGGCGTGCGGACCACCTGCGGATCACGGCTTCTGGAACGCTACATCCCGCCGTACAACGCAACGGCCGTCGCGCGCCTGGAACAAGCGGGCGCAGTCATTCTCGGAAAAACAAATTGCGACGAGTTTGCCATGGGATCGTCGAACGAAAACTCTGCGTTCGGACCAGTGCGTAATCCGATTGCGCTTGATCGCGTTCCGGGCGGTTCGAGCGGCGGATCGGCTGCGGCAGTCGCGCAGGGGACAGCCGTCGGGGCGCTCGGCTCCGACACGGGCGGGTCGGTTCGACAGCCCGCTTCGTTTTGTGGCGTGGTGGGCGTTACTCCGACATATGGTCGCGTGTCGCGCTACGGTTTGGTGGCATTCGCCAGCTCGCTCGATCACATCGGGCCGTTTGGAAGAACGGTGCGCGACGCGGCGCTGATGCTCGAAACCATGGCCGGCCGCGACAATTGCGATGCCACCTCGGCGTTCGCGCCGGTGCCGCGTTACACCGCGCAGTTGGATGGCGAGGTGTCGGGCACCCGGATCGGCCTGCCGCGCGAATATTTCGAAGGGCTCGGGAGCGAATCGGGCGATCGCATCCGGCAAGCCGTAGCGCTGCTCGAAAAGCTGGGCTGCGAAGTACGCGACATCAGCCTGCCCGCCACCAAGTATGCGGTGCCGTGCTACTACGTCATCGCGACGGCAGAGGCCAGCTCGAATCTCGCGCGCTACGACGGCGTGCGCTATACCACGCGCGCGAACGAAGACACGCTCAGCGGCATGTATCGCGCCACGCGCGGCCAGGGCTTCGGCGCCGAATGCAAACGCCGCATCATGCTCGGCACTTACGTGTTGAGCCACGGCTACTACGACGCGTATTATCTAAAAGCCCAAAAAGTGCGAGCGCTGATTGCAGAGGATTTTCGAAGAGCATTCACCCAAGTGGACGCGATTGTCGCTCCAGTCTCGCCGTTCGCCCGCATTCAAAATCGGCGAGAAGGTGGACGATCCGCTGGAAATGTATTTATCCGATATCTACACCATCACCGGCTCTTTGGCCGGCATCCCTTGCATGAGCGTGCCCTGCGGCAAGACTTCCGAAGGCCTGCCCGTGGGCATGCAGATACTCACCAGCCACTTCGACGAAACAGGTATGTTCCGCCTGGCGGACGCTTTTGAAAAGGCTGGCGGTTTCGCCGGCTCAAATTAAGAATAAAGAGGAGAATTACTGTGGCATTTACCGTTCCCCCGCTGCCTTACGCGTTTGACGCGCTGGAGCCTTACATCGACGCCAAGACCATGGAGATTCATCACGACAAACACCATGGCGCTTACGTCACCAATTTAAACAAGGCGCTCGAATCCGCGCCCGATCTTGCAGAGCAAAACCGTGGAGGAGCTGCTCGCGAACAATCTCGCCATCGTGCCCGGACGCCATCAAGACCGCGGTGCGAAACAATGGCGGCGGACATATCAACCACTCCATGTTCTGGACGATTCTCGCGCCCAGCGCCGGCGGCAGTCCATCCGGCAACGTCGCGAGCGCCATCAATTCCACGTTCGGCAGCTTCGACACCTTCAAGGAAAAATTCGGCGCCGCGGCCACCACTCGTTTCGGTTCCGGCTGGGCCTGGCTGGCCAAGACCAGCAAAGGCCTGGAGATTTTTTCCACCGCCAATCAAGACAGCCCGGTAATGGAAGCCCATTACCCGATCCTGGGCCTGGATGTTTGGGAGCACGCTTATTATCTGAAGTATCAAAACCGGCGGCCGGAATATATCGCTGCGTGGTGGAGCGTGGTGAACTGGCCGGAGATCGAGAAGCGTTTCAACTCGGCGAAGTAACCACCCGAATGACCTGGCACGCTCCCTCGGATGAAGCGGGGCGTGTCAGGTGGCGAGTGTACCTACCGGGCTATCGTTGCTCGTGCGGCGATGCTCTGTTTCGCTCGTAAGACGTCGGCCCCCACATTTTGTGCGCAAGCTGCCCCCAGGCTCCAAGCGGAATTAGCAGCAGCGCGTACAACGCGAGAAACGCTCCTATTAAAGTAAGATCAGCAGTTCTGGGTTTACGCTCCTCAGAACGAATGCGGCAACGACCAGGAGCACCCAAACCGGGGCACCGTAGTAGCCGATCGTCCCAGCTACGAGCAGTGCCGGGGCGACCCACGACGTCCCGTAATATCCGGTCCCCATCCCGTTGTAGCGCCACCAGAGATAGGTGTACTCATAAACTCGATACGAAACTATGGGAGCGAACATTAACGCAAGAACGACTCCGATGTTCCGAGTCCTGGATGATATTGGTTTCATTCCGGCCTAAGGACTAGTTTACCCGTCATGTTGCCTCGGTGAGTCGAGCCATCCGCCTAGATCGGCGCTCATCGGCGCCCTAGAAATCGCCGAGAACCAGCGGAACAATACCTTAGTATTACCGAACTTTCGCGCTCCTTCCGATCATCCGGATAATGCAACCGATTACTGTGTTGACCGCCGGTCTATTTCTTGCGGTTCTTTGGTTCCGCTTCCACAGCCGGCCAAAAAACACCCCACGCTCCAGCCGGCAGCAGAAGCTGAAGCTGGCGAAAGTTTTTGGCGGCGGCGCTTCTGGCATGGATTGCTATCCGATATTCGCTGCAGCACACGATCGCCAAAATAGATGGCGCTGACCAGGATCCAACCATCATGGAGCGCGTTGTTTTGTTCCTGTCAAAGTGACTGGCCCGCTGACTGCCTCTGCTTTTCGCGGAACTGAAATTGCGTGGGTCTCGTAGCACCATCAGGCGCGATATGACCCATCTCTGGCAAGACCTTCGATACGCGATTCGCACGCTCGGAAGCAAACCGGGATTCACTGCGGCCGCAGTGCTGGTGCTGGCGCTTGGAATCGGCGCCAACAGCGCGGTGTTCAGCTTGATCAACGCGTTTCTGCTGAAGCCGCTGCGATGTGCAGAAGCCGGAGGAACTCGCCGGGCTTTACAGCCGCGACACCAAGCATCCCGGCGCCTATCGCGCGTTTTCCTATCCGAACTACGTCGACATCCGCGACCACAACCAGGCCTTCACCAGCCTGGCCGCGCTGAACATGGCGCTGGTGGGCATTCAGGAAGGCGACCATACGCGGCAAACATTGGCCACCGTGGTCTCCTCCAATTATTTCTCCACGCTGGGCGTGACGCATGCTCAAAGGCCGAGCGTTCCAGGCGGAAGAGGAGAAACCCGGCGCCGGGTTGACCGCCATTGTGACCTATCCGTTCTGGAAGAAACAGGGAGAAGATCCGCAATTGGTGGGCAAGCCAGTGCGCATTAATGGCCATCTGTTCACCATCGTCGGCATCACGCCTACAAGGATTCACCGGCACCACGGCGCTCGTCAGCCCGGAGGTCTTTGTGCCGTTGAACGCCTATGGGTTGGTGATGAACGATTTTGACGGACATGTCGGGCCGCTGGCCGCGCGCGACAACCCGGCGTTAATCGTGGTGGGCCGCTTGAAACCCGGCCTCACGTCGCAGGCGGCCGACTGCAACACTGGCGGTGACGGCGTCGCAAATGGAGAAGGCTTATCCCGCCGAGAACAAGGACCAGGCGCTGCTGGTGCAACCGCTGGCGCGCCTGGGCGTCTCCACCAGCCCGCAATCCGACAGCATGCTCAGAGTGCCGGCGATCATGCTGCTTTCGCTCGCCGCCGTGGTGCTGCTGATCGCCTCCTTGAACCTGGCGAATATGATGATGGCCAAAGGGACGGCGCGGCGCAAGGAAATCGCGATCCGGTTGGCCATTGGCGGCAGCCGCCGGCAGATTGTCCGGCAATTGGTCACGGAAGGATTGCTGCTGGCGATTCTGGGCGGCGCGGCGGGCCTGGTGATTG
Organism: Bryobacterales bacterium; assembly: GCA_963784025.1. Lineage (GTDB taxonomy): Bacteria > Acidobacteriota > Terriglobia > Bryobacterales > Bryobacteraceae > Palsa-89. Next base: position 581,288 of record CAWAPW010000022.1, on the reverse strand, counting down.
CTTCCTGGAGCACACCGTTGCTCACTCAATCGATGGCGCGGCTGGCGCCGATAGAGATTGTTTACGACCCCGCGCCGGACGCTCGCGTGCTGGGATTCACGCTGTTGTTTTGCATTCTGAGCACGGTGGTTTTCGCGCTTTTCCCGGCCTGGAAGCTCTCGAAGCCGGACGTGTGGCTGGACCTCAAGAAAAATACTGGTGAAGATGTGGCGCGGCGCAAGCGCCGCTTATTTTCGCGCGGCAACCTGCTGGTGATGGCGCAACTGTCGCTGTCGCTCGCGATGCTCACCGCGGCCGGCCTGTTCATACACAGCGCGGTGCGGGCGGCCAACATCCAGCCGGGCTTCTCGCTGGAGAATGAAGTGCTGGCCGAAGTGGATGCCAGCCTGATCGACTACGACGAGGCGCGTGGAAACCAGCTCTACGCGACGCTGAAGGATCGGCTACGCCGGCTTGCCGGGCGTGCAATCGGTGGCCATTGCGGCGACGGTTCCGTTTGGATCGACGCGGCTGGGAAAGAACGTTACAGCCTTCCGGCGGCGCGCCGCTTCCAAAGATCGCCCCGCGCTCGAAACGCGCTACAACATCGTGAGCGAAGATTATTTTCAGACGCTCGGGATTCCGATGCTGCGCGGGCGGCCTTTACGGCGGCGGAGAGCACGGCGGGATCGAAACGCAGCGTGGCGATTATCGACCAGCTTGCGGCCGAGAAGCTGTGGCCGGCCGGCGATGCGCTGGGAAAACACATTCGCATCGACACAGGCGGCGCCAGACGTCGAGATCGTGGGCGTGGTGGGCAATACGCGCGAGAGCATCATTGGCGAGCGACATCGAGCCTCATCTTTACCGTTCCGTTTGGGCAGCAATATCAGGCGGACGTGCAGTTCCACTTGAAGGTGACCGGGGGCGGGCCGGAAGCGGAGAAGCGAATGCTGGAAACCATCCGGCGCGAGATTTTGGCCACCGACGAGCGGCTGCCGCTGCTCGCGCTCAAAACCATGCGCGCGGCATCTGGAATCCAGCATGGATATCTGGGTGGTTCGCACCGGCGCGCATGTGCTGGAAATTTTCGGCGGCGTGGCGCTGTTCCTGGCGGTGATCGGCCTGTATGCGCTGAATTCCTACACGGTGGCGCGGCGGACGCGCGAGATCGGCATCCGGATGGCGCTAGGCGCCGACAATTCGTCAACGCTGCGCATGATTTTGGGCGAGGCGCTGCAGGTGACCATGGTTGGAGTCGGCGTTGGATTGTTGCTGGCGATTGGGCTGGGCCGCGTGCTGGCGGGATTTCTGTATGACCTGCGGGGTTGGACGCGCTGGTCCTAATTGCGGCTCCGGCGCTGCTGACGGTGGTGGCTCTGTTCGCCTGCTATGTGCCGGCCCGCAGAGCGGCGCAGGTCGATCCGATGATCGCGCTCCGCTACGAATAAATTGCTGCGTCACCGCTCCACTTGCGGTAACATGCAATTTCCATGGAGTGTGTATTAGAGCTTCGCGACGTTTCGAAGCACTATCCCTCGCACCACGCCGTCAATGGCGTTTCGCTGAAGCTCGCGCGCGGTGAGTTTTTCTCACTGCTGGGTCCCTCGGGCTGCGGCAAGACCACGACGCTGCGCCTGGTCGCAGGATTCGAAGAGCCCACCACCGGCGAAATTCGCCTCAACGGCGCCAGCATCCAGCATTTGAAACCTTACCAGCGCAACGTCAGCACGGTGTTTCAAAACTACGCGCTGTTCCCGCATTTGACGGTGCGCGAGAACGTCGAATTCGGCCTGCGCCGCCGCGCGGGCAATCATATTGGCGATCGCGTTCGCGACGTTCTGGATCTGGTGCAGCTCGCGGGCAAGGAATCGCGACGCCCCGCCCAGCTCTCCGGCGGCGAACGCCAACGCGTCGCGCTGGCACGATCTTTAGTGCTCGAACCCCATGTTCTGCTGCTCGATGAGCCGCTCTCCGCGCTCGATCCCAATCTGCGCAAACAGGTGCGCGCGGAGCTGAAAGCCATCCAGCGCCGCGTCGGCATCACGTTCCTGTTCGTCACTCACGATCAGGAAGAAGCGCTGTCGCTGTCCGATCGGCTGGGCGTCATGAACAAAGGTCGCCTGGAACAACTTGGCACGCCCGAAGAAATTTATCTTCGCCCCAGCACGCGATTCGTCGCGTCGTTCCTGGGCGCCGTCAATTGGATCGGCGATGTCGGCGTGCGGCCGGAAGCCATGCGCATCGAGCGCGCCCCTTCCCGCAACGGCCATCGTTCGCGCGTTGCCACCATCGTTCATTCCACTTTCCTCGGCAACTGCGTCCACGTCGATACCCGTTTGTCCGATGGCGAACCCGCCGTCGTGGAGATTTCACGTCTGGGTGAAACGTTCGCGCCCGGCGAATCCGTCCACCTGTGGTGGGAACCGGCCGACGAACTGCGGTTCGACGAGTTGCATCACTTGGATGAGTTGCGTAAGTAATGAACCGCCTGCGCGCGTGGTTTCTCGCACCCACCTGGACCGCGAACATCGCGCTGTTTCTCGCGCCGCTCGCCATCATTCTCGGCTACAGCTTCCTCACGCGCGGCGTCTACGGCGGCATCACGTGGCCGTGGACGCTCGAAAGTTACCAGCGCCTCATCGATCCGATTTATCTCGGCATCCTCTGGCGATCGTTCTGGATTGCGGGCGCGTCCACCGCGCTTTGTCTGCTGCTCGGCTTTCCGCTCGCGCTGTTCATCTCGCGCGCGGGGCGGCACAAGAACGTCTATCTCGGACTGGTGATGCTGCCCTTTTGGACCAGCTTTCTGGTACGCACTTACGCCTGGATGTTTCTGCTGCGCGACACCGGCCTGGTCAACACATTCCTCCAGAAGTTCGGGATCATCCACTCTCCGCTGCCTCTGCTCTATAACGATGGCGCGGTGATTCTCGGCCTGGTCTACGGATATCTTCCGTTCACCGTACTGCCGCTTTATGCGACGCTCGAACGCCTGGATCGCACGCTGCTGGAAGCCGCGGCCGACCTGGGCGCGAAGCCCTGGGCCACGCTCGCGCGCGTCACCATTCCGCTGTCCGCTCCCGGCATTCGCGCCGGCGCGATCCTGGTCTTCATTCCGTGCCTGGGCGCGTATCTCACGCCCGACCTCCTGGGCGGCGGAAAATCCGTCATGATCGGCAACCTGATCCAAAACCAATTCACCACGGCGCGCGACTGGCCGTTCGGCTCGGCGGTCTCGCTGGTCTTGATGGCCATCGTGATGGTGCTGCTCTTCGTGATCGCGCGAGGCGAAGGCGAGGATCTTTTGTGAAGACGCACGCGCCGCACTCGTCCTCTACGCCGTCGGCGCATTTCTCGTTCCTGCACCTGCCGCTGCTGATCCTTGCGATCTTCAGCTTCAACTCTTCGCGCTTTACGGTGTGGGAAGGCTTCTCGCTGCGCTGGTACGCCGCTGCGCTGAACGACACGCAATTGACCGATGCCGCGCTGAACAGCCTGATCATCGCAGTTGTAGCGACGATTGTCTCCACGGTAGTGGGCACGCTCTGCGCGTACGGCCTTTGGAAGCGCACTTCGCGGCCGCTGGCAGGTTCGCTCTATCTTTCGCTCGTCACTCCGGAAATCGTCACCGGCATTTCGCTTCTCGCCTTTTACCAATGGATCTTCCGATTCCTGCGCGTCCAGCTCGGCATGCACACGGTGATTCTCGCGCACGTTTCGTTTTCGATCGCCTATGTGGTTATCGTGGTCATCGCGCGGCTTCGCACCGTGGACGCGACGCTCGAAGAAGCGGCGCTCGATCTGGGCGCCAACGAGTGGCAGGCGTTCCGCTACGTCACGCTGCCCGCGATTCTGCCCGGCGTGATCGCCGCGGCGCTGCTGGCATTCACCGTGTCGTTCGACGACTACGTGATCACCAGCCTGGTGGCCGGCGTGGATTCCGAAACCTTGCCGATGGTGATTTACGCCATCGCGCGCCGCGGCGTGAACCCGGTGGTGAACGCCATCTCGGCCCTGATCGTCGTCGGATTCGGATCGCTGGTGCTGATCTCGGAAAGGCTGCGGACAACTTGAAGCACGACGTGAACCGCCGCTATTTTCTATTCAGCACGCTTGCCGCAACGGGCCTCGCGAGCTGTACCCGCGATCGCCGTCCGCGCCTCAACGTCTTTAACTGGTCGGCCTATATCGATCCGGAAACTGTCCCCAAATTCGAAAAGGAATTCGGCGTCCGCGTGCGCTATGGCATCTACGAAAGCAACGAAGAGATGCTGGCACGCGTGATGGGCGGCAATTCCGGTTGGGACATTGTTTTTCCGACGGACTATATCGTGAAGCCGCTGCTCGCGAACGGACTGTTGGCGCCCATCCATCGCGAATTGCTTCCCAATATTGCGCAGCTCGAGCCGCGATTTCAGCGGCCCGATTGGGACCCTGATCTCAACTGGTCCGTCCCCTACATGGTCACCGCCGCCGGCATCGCTTACAACCGCAAGCTGGATCCGCCGCCCAAGGCGTGGGCCGACATGTGGGACCCCCGTCTGCGTGGCCGCATCACCATGCTCGACGATCCTTTCGACACCATGGGCGCGTCCTTAAAGAAGCTCGGTTTCTCGGTAAACGCCACCGATCCGGGGCAGCTGGATCGCGCGCGCGCCGAAGCCATTCGCCAAAAGCCATTGCTGCGCGCCTATCTGAACGCCGAAGCCCGCGACCAGTTAGTGAGCGGCGACGTGTTGGCCGCGCACATGTGGAACACCGCGGCGCAGCAGGCCATGGACTCGTCGCCCGAGGTCCGCTTCGTTTATCCGGCGGAAGGCTACGCCGTTTATCCCGACGCCGTCGTGATACTGCGCGAAAGCAAGCGTCAGGAGCTGGCGCACCAGTTCATCAATTTTCTGCTGCGCCCCGACATCGCCGCAGCCAATGCGCTGACCGCTCGCACCACCACCACCAACGCGGGCGCGCGCAAAATACTGCCGCCCGATTTTCGCGATAATCCGACGCTTTATCCCGCGCCCGATATTGTGGCGCGTGGCGAATGGGCCATGACGCTGAGTCCGGCCACGCAGCGGCTGCGCGATCGGTTGTGGACTGAGATTAAAGCAGCGTAGTCAAACGGCGCTCGGAATCGGCAGAAACCCCGCTGCGCACAAGAAGGGAACGATCGGCGACGAATTGCGTAGTGTCTAGGACGGAGGTAACGAAAGACGAAACACAATGGAGCCGCCGCCACTGACCACGGTTGACGATGAGAACTCAATTCGCTTGCTTTTGGCTCGCCTGTACGATGCTTGGGCACGCGGCGACGGCGACGGCTACGCGGCGTGCTTTACCCGCAAATCCGACTACATCACATTTAATGGCATACATCTTTACGGTCAGGCAGAGAACGCGGAGCTGCATCGCGCCCTTTTTCAGAACGTTCTAAAGGGCACCAGACTGTCGCCTGAGATTGAGAGCCTCGAATTACTTTCCAGCGGTGTCGCTCTGGTTCATACCGTTGGCGATGGACGCAAGAAATCCTATCAGACCTATGTCCTGGTAAAGTCCGATAGCAAGTGGCTGATCAGATCGTTTCAAAACACACGCGTGCAGCCGTTCAGCATCAGGATCACGCGTTGGATGCAAAGACGAGCCGGGCGTTCAGCTCATCACCACTAAGAAATGAAATCGCAACGTCTTAAGGGACAGCCATATCTGAATTATTACCTTTTCCGCGCTGCCCGTGGCTCTGATAAAACGGTCAGATCGCGACTTTTCTCAAAGCGCTAAGATATGAATTAAGGAAGGACGCTGCCGTGGATGCATTAGTAGAAAAGCTGGACGCTCGTTTGCGCGCCTGGAAGCCGGAAACCGCTGCCGAGGCGAGGGAGCGCATTGCCGAGGTCATCGATCTCGCCGATCACGACGTTCTGGATCTCTCGCGATCGCGCGCCGCCGAGCAAGAGGTCCTAGACCTACTCGATGAGCCCCCGGCCAGGTGAGGAGTGGTTGGCCGACCTGGGCCTTGCTGCTAAGACACGGCCGGTCGTGATTGTTTCCCGCCAAGATCCGAACCCGCCCCGAGCACTTGTGTTGTACGTGCCCTCACCACACAGCACAGGCTCAGTTCCTACGAAGTCCCTCTCCCAAAGCTTCCATTCCTCAATCGCGATTCCATCGTAAACGTACAAGGGCTGGGCTCTATACCTGTCGCGCGCCTCGAACGCCGAATTGGCGCAATGTCGCCTGAGCTGATGGTGAAGATAAGGGCGGCGCTGGCTTTCGCGCTAGATTTGGAATCTACTTCCGTTTAGCGGCTCACCAACTATCGATCGCGCGAGCAACGTTACCATGGAACCGTGCGAATTTCTCCTTCAGTCATCATCTTCGATTACGGCAACGTGCTCTGCCAGTCCCAGCCCATTGCCGACACACAGGCCATGGCAGCCATTCTCGATGTGCCAGTCGCCCGGTTCACCGAACTTTATTGGCAATTCCGCGTCGAGTATGACGCCGACGTTTTGGACCCCGGCGATTACTGGAAAACCCTGGCGCAAGCGGCGTCACGCGCGCTGACCGCCGATCAGATCTCCGAGCTGATCGAGATCGACAGCCGTAGTTGGTCGCACCCCGCGCCAGTTATGCCGCAATGGGCGCACCAACTCCGCGCCGCGGGCCTTCGAACAGCCATCCTCTCCAACATGCCCGTGCCCGTCCGCGATTACGTCCTCGCCTGCCCTTGGCTGCCCGAATTCGATGCCATCACTTTTTCCTGCGAGGTGGGGGTTTGCAAGCCCGAGCCGGAGATCTATTACGACTGCCTGAATAAGCTGCGCGCCAAGCCCGCCGACGTTCTTTTTCTCGATGACCGCGACTACAACGTCCGCGCAGCGGAGGCCTTAGGACTGCATGCCGTGCTGTTTACGGACGCGTCCAGCGCCGCGCAGGAGATCGATCGCCGCTTCACGCTTCCGGTAACGTTGAAGTAACCTCCTCGGGAAACAGCGAACCGACGATAAGTCTTCATAAAACAATTCTTTCTGGTTGCGTTCGTGCTCGAAATCATGCATCATGAGCGATAAGCGTCCTACGAGAGAAAAAATCGTGGCAAGTGCGTCTCAACCCGCTCTGGCACAAATGCTTTTCGCCGCAATGAACGAACACGAGGCCGTGTTGTCCCGAGTTTCGCGGCTGCTGCATGACGACGTAAGCCAGGTGCTCAGCGCGGTGGGCCTGCAACTGGACGCCATGCGGATGGACTTCCGCGATCAGGCGCCGGGCGTGGATGGCCGCGCCACCGAGATTCAGGAACTGTTGGAACAGGCCATCGAGCAGTTGCGCGACATCACCAACGAGCTAAACCCTTCCATTGTCGAACGGGCCGGGCTGCAATTCGCGCTGGATCGTTTGATCGGCAAAGCGCGCGCCGGATTTTCCGGCACGCTACGGCTGCACTTCGACGCTTCCCTGCGCGTACCCACCATTCTGGCGAAAGCCTTTTACAAAATCTCCGGCTGTGCGCTGGACTTGGCGAAGGCCACGCCGGGATGCTCGCTGATCGATGTCCATGTGAAACGCGCGCAAGGCGAGTACGTTCTCGAAATCTCCGACAATGCCCCGGTGGACGACGCAGCTTCCGCGCCTTTGGGACAATTGCTGATGGATTATTATGCTTCGAAGAATCACGTGACTCTCAGAACTGAGCGTGTGCCGGGCAAGGGCAGCACCGTGCGCGCGAGTTTTCCATTGCCAACCGTGATGCCGGAGACCGGGAGTTAAGAAACCATGCCGTTTCAAGTGCTCCTGGTGGACGATCACAAAATCATGCGCGACGGCATCAAGGCCATCCTGCGGCACAGCGACGAGTTCGCGGTGCAGGGCGAAGCCGAGAGCGGAACCGAAGCCGTGCAGATCTGCAAGAAGCGGCGGCCCGACATCATTTTGATGGATATCGGACTGCCCGGGCTGAACGGCATCGAAACCACCACCGAAATTCTGCGGCATTACCCGGACGTCAAGATCATCATTCTATCCATGTACGACGACGAGCATTCGGTGGTGAGCGCCATCCGTTCCGGCGCGCGCGCCTTCGTGCTGAAGAAAGCGTCGGACGGCGATCTTCTGGACGCACTGCGCGCGGTGGCCAAGGGCGGATCTTACCTGAGCCCGCAAGTTTCCGACCGCCTGCTGAATCGCATTCAACGGGGCGACCTGGAATCGAAGCCGGTCTCTTCCGCGCTCGACGATCTCTCGCCGCGCGAACTGCAGGTGCTGCGCCTGGTGGCCGAAGGCAAAACCAGCAAGGAAATCGCGGTTATGCTGGATCTTGGTTTGCAAACCGTCCGCAGCTATCGCAAAACGATGATGAAGAAACTCGGCGTGAACAATGTCGCGGGACTCACGCAAGTGGCGCTGGCGGCCGGCATCACGCGCTTTCCAGTTTCCGCGGCGGGCGCCGGCGCGGGCGAAACGGCTCCATGATTGACAAAGCATGATCCACACGCCCTGGGGATCGCTGCCGGTTGCCGACGCCCACGTTCACTTTTTCTCCCACCGGTTTTTCGCTGCGCTCGCCGGGCAAAAGCGCGTCGACGTTACGGAACTCGCGTCGCTGCTCAACTGGCAGATGCCATCCAGAGATCCCGTTCTGCTGGCCGATGCGTGGGCCGATGAGTTAGACCGTCGTGGAGTGGAGAAAGCCGCATTGATCGCGAGTGTCCCGGGCGACGCCGAGTCCGTGAAAGCGGCCGTCGCACGGCATCCCACCCGCTTCTTCGGATACCTGATGGTGGATCCAACCTCGCCTTCGGCTGCAACCGAAGTGGCGGCAGCGGTGCAGGGCGGCGGAATTCAGGCGCTCTGCTTCTTTCCCGCGATGCATCGCTATTCCATCCAGGACGATCGAGCAGTGGCGCTATTCGACGCCATCCTCGCACGCCCCAACCCAGTGGTGTTCGTTCATTGCGGCGTATTGAGCGTGGGCGTTCGCAAAGCGCTCGGCCTGCCGTCGCCGTTCGACATGAAGTTTTCGAACCCCATCGATCTGCACGCGGTCGCGCTCCGGTTCCCGCAGATTCGATTCGTCGTCCCCCACTTCGGCGCGGGATATCTCCGCGAGGCGCTTATGCTGTGCGACCTATGCCCGAACGTATACCTGGATACTTCGAGCAGCAATAGCTGGATGCGATACGAAGAGGCGCATCTCGATCTGCGCACCGTTTTCCGGCGCGCGCTGGACGTGGCGGGGCCTCAGCGCTTGCTTTTCGGCACCGATTCGTCGTTTTTCCCGCGCGGCTGGAATGCTTCCATCTTCGAAACGCAGTCCAAGGCGCTGTACGAAATCGGCGCGACGGAGGAAATGGCGCGCCTCATTTTCCACGATAATTTAGTTCGCCTGTTTGCCTGAGATGTTCGCCTGAGACGAATTAAGACATCGCGGCACCTTTTTGTTTAAATATGGTGGTCAGAATTCGACGCCCTTTCAAAGGCGCACACTTCATCCATCCCATCGATCCGGCGCCGCGGACCGCGATCCTGGCGGCGGGTTTTCGCGAGACCAGGCTGGTGCGGGTATTTCCGGAGGGCTGGTGCGAACGGGCCAGGCGTTTTCAGCCGGGCTCCATCGCCGCTCCGCTGGAACAATTAAGGACGCTGGCGCGCGACGGCTGGCCGCTCGAACAAGCCATCATCGCCTTCACCTACGCCGGCGGTCCGGGCGTTTCCCCGCTGGATCGCGAATCGCTGTGGAAGGCTTTTGGCGTTCCGGTATTCGAGCAGTTTCTGGGCCCGCGCAACCGGCTGCTGGCCACCGAGTGCGACGCGCACTGGGGCCTGCACGTGGTGTCCAGTTGCGAAGGCTTCCCGCTCGAGCACGAAGTGTGTCCGTGCGGCAATCCGGCGCCGCGCCTGACTCGCGGATCGAGAATCGAAGAACTGGCCGCCCTGCTGGCCTGACCGGCCGTCCGATTGGTATCCTGGTTCTGAAGCCGTCTCGAATTGTCACTGCGAACGTGGCGGAATTGGCAGACGCACCAGACTTAGGATCTGGCTCCCGCAAGGGAATGGGAGTTCGACCCTCCCCGTTCGCACCAATCGCGCGTTTCCCCAACAGATCGATCGCGAATTCAACGATTTGCTATCATTTGGTTGCGCAGGCCAAAAAATCCTAAGCGCGAAGTGACGGTTGATATGGTTAAGATTCTGAATCTCAACGCGGAAATCCCGCCGAACCGCGAGTTGCACATCCAGCTTCCGAGCGACGTGCCTACGGGACCCGCGGAAATAGTTCTCCTGCTTTCTTCCTCGGCTTGTTCCAGCGCCTCTACGCTGGGTGCGCTTGCCAACTCGCAGTTTTTCGGTCTATGGAAAGACCGTGCGGACATAACGGACCGCTTCGCTCAGACCCTTCGTTCGGAAGGGTGGAAGCGCTCCGCGTAAATGGTCCTCGTCGACACCGACATCTTAGTCGAATGTCTGCGCGGGTCGATTGCCGCCAAGAATTGGCTCGATGCCTATCCGAAGGAAACTTTCGCCGTCCCTGGCGCCGTGGCGATGGAACTAGTCATCGGCTGCCGAAACCAGGCCGATCTCCAACAGATTCGAACGTTCCTTGGTTCGTTTAGCATAGCCTGGCCGAGCGCCACCGAGTTTGAACAGGCGTTTGAGCTGCTGGCGACCTATCGCCCTTCCAGCGGAATCGGCATTCCGGACTGTCTGATCGCCGCCACAGCTCTCGCCAGGGCCGCCAGACTCTATACATTCAACCTGAAGCACTTTCAGTCCGTTCGCGGGCTAGATGCGCAGCAACCCTATCCGCGACAGCAATGAATTGACTTACGATCTGGCTCCCGCAAGGAAATTTTGCGTCGTCGAAAATTGCTAGGCAATCCTAGTCCAATTCGCCATGAAGGCCACCACTGGCAGCTGCGTAGAGTTTGTCCAACGGATCGTGCCCACCGGGCCGAAGGTGCGACGGCAGTATCTTCGACTCGCAGTCAGAAAGATCGGCGGCACCGGGCGATCCCGCACACAGCCATCGCGCACGCAGCGGCGAGTAGCATTAAGAGGCTGCTTGGCTCCGGAACCGGCGTTGCCTCAAAGCCAACCACCGATCCCGAACTTACACCAAATCCGACAATTTCACCAGTGTCGTTAATTCTAGCGGCGGCGGCTGGGGAGAAGCCGGGATCAATGGTGGTGTAGACGCCATCACTGAGTAAGAAACCGTATTCCACACCGCCGATTACGTCCCACCCAACGATTTGGCCGAGATCGTTGATCCCGGACGCCTCGGTTAAGCTAGCGCCTGGGACAGCAATGCTGCTGTAAGTTCCTCCGCTCAAAAGAAATCCGTAGGTGACCCCACCGCTCGTGTAATCCCCGACGATCTGTCCGCTGTCATTGATGCCAACTGCCTGGCTGCTGGTGCTGCCGGGATAGGTAATGGCGCTGTAGGTTCCTCCGCTAAAAAGAAATCCACCAAAGGTCGCTGAGCCGTTACCGTAATAGCCAACAATATTCCCGCTGTCGTTGACACCCTCTCCGTCCGTGTCGGCGGCGCCTGGGTAATCGAGCGTGGTGTAGACGCCTCCGCTCAGCAGGAACCCCGAGTAGGCTCCGCCACTCGTCAGTTGGATATCCCCAACAACCTGCCCGTTGTTGTTGAGCGCGACCGCATAGGTGTCGGCGGCAATCGGGTCTGTTAGCGTAGTGAAAGTTCCTCCGCTCAGCAGGAAGCCGCTGACAACTCCGCTGGTCGCAGTTTCAGCCCCAGCTATCTGACCAGCGTTATTGATCCCGAGCACAAGAGTATCGGTTGCGCCAGCGTAGGTGATGGTTGTATAGGAGAACGAGCTGGCCACAACTGCGGGCGCCGCTCCAGTGAGAAATGCGACCACTGGGAGAATATGTAACAATCGCACGACAATGCCTCCAACCCGGAATTCCGTACCACGCATTATATCGGAAGTCGCTTTGATTGCGACCCGAGCTTTGTCGCATTCGGCGGAAACCGTACCATGCGTACCACAAAAGTGGCCTTTTGCCGGCGCAATTCGACCAGCAACCTGGGCTTTTCGGCTCAACCATCGGTACGCTGCGATATCATCCGTTCCACCTGGTGGACAGCAATCGACGTGCGATGAGATCTACCAGAGCCGTGGCGATTGTCGATTTGACCGGGAAGCTCTACTTCGAAACTGGCGGTTCGCGCTGCATTCCCAGAGCTTTCGTTCAAGGAATCCCTGCCTTCATGTATCATACATTTTGAATCGCACCGAACGCGGGAGGAGGCAGCATGCCCGATATCTTGCATGAGCTGCGGTACGCGACGCGCACTCTGCGCCGGAGCCCCGGTTTCACCGCCAGCGCGATTCTCACGCTCGCGCTCGGCATCGGCGCCAACACGGCCATCTTCAGCTTCGTCGACAAGGTCCTGCTCAAGCCGCTGCCCTACCCCGAGCCGGACCGCATCGTGCGCGTGCTTCAAAAGCGCTACAACGGATCGCCGTTCGGCATCACGACGCTCGATTTTCTAGACTGGCAAAAGCAAAACACCGTCTTCGACTCTCTCGCCGCGCAGGCCGGCTGGAACGCAACGCTCACCGGCGAGGATCAGCCCATGCTGATTCGCGGCGTCCGCGTTTCGCACACCTTCTTCGACATGAGCCGCGTGAAACCCTTCCTCGGCCGGACCTTTCTGCCGCAGGAAGATCAGTACGGTAACGATCGCGTCGTCATTCTCAGTCACGAGCTGTGGACCACCAAGTTCGGCGCGGACCGCGGCATCATCGGCCGAACCATTCGTCTGGACAGCCAGCCCTATAGCGTGGTGGGCGTTATGCCCGCCGGCAGCGTGTTCGACCGCACTTACTACCAGATCATGAAGCCCATCGGATTCTCACCGGCCGATACTTCGCGCGGCTTCCATTGGTTCGGCGCGTTCGCACGGCTGAAGCCCGGCGTCACGTTGGAGCAGGCCCGCACGCAGATGGACACCATCGCCGCACGCCTGGCGCAAGCGTATCCCGATACCAACGGCGGATTCACCGTTTCGGTGGAAAGATTCTCGGACGTATCGGTCGGCCCGCAGCTTCGCACCTCGCTCATCGTGCTGCTGGCCGGCGCCGGGATGGTGCTTCTGATCGGCTGCGCGAACCTGGCGAACCTGGCTCTGGCGCGGGGAGTTTCGCGCGAACGCGAGATGGCTGTTCGAGTGGCGATGGGGGCCGGCCGCGCATCGCTGGTGATCCAGTTGCTCACCGAAAATGTGCTCTTGTCCGTGATGGGCGGAGCACTTGGAATTCTGGTTGCCTGCCTCACCATCCAAGGGCTGCGCGTCGTGATGCCTCCCTCCGCCCTGCCGCCCGAAGCACTGATCAACATCGACAGCCGCGTGCTGCTGTTCGCGCTCGCAATCTCCGTGCTGACGGGTTTGTTGTTCGGCCTGGTTCCCGCCCTGCGCGTGACGAAGCCCGATCTGGCCGGCATGATGAAGGAGGGCGGACGTGGTTCCACGCAAGGTGGCGCGCGCCGCTGGCTGGGAAATAGCCTGGTGGTTGCGGAAGTCACCGTCGCGTTCATGCTGCTCTCGGGCAGCGGCTTGCTGATTCAGAGCTTCTTCCAGATGCAGAATGTCGATCTGGGTTTCAACTCCACGGACGTGCTCACCATGTCGCTGCCGACGCCGCCCGCGCAATATTCCGATCTCGTCCAGCTCAACAGCTACTTGCGCAATATCCGGCTCGCGATCGGAGCCGTTCCCGGAGTTCGCGACGTCGCGCTCACCGGCGGCCTTCCATTGCGCGGCGCGAATTACGGGCTTCCGATGCAACTGGCCGGGACTCCGCTCGTGAACCGGCCACTGCGCGGTCTCTACTTTTTCAAAGCCGTCAGCCCGTCGTATTTTCGTACCTTCGGCATCCAGCTTCGCAAGGGACGGTACCTCGACGATCACGACACCAAAGATGCGCCGCTGGTGGTGGTGATCAACGAGACGCTGGCCCGCAAGCTATTCCCGCATCAGGACGCCATCGGCCAGCGGATTCTGATTCCTCAGACTCTGCCGGGTAAACAGAATCTGGGGGACGACCAGGAATGGCAAATTGTCGGCGTCATCGGCAACGAGCGAGTAAACGCGCTGAACGATACGACCACGGAAGGCGTTTACGCTTCGCTGGAGCAAAATCCGTTCTACAATCCGAGCCTCGCCGTCCGCGCGAGCGTGGACCTGCGGACGCTGCTGGCATCCATCCGCTCGGCCATCGACGGAGTGAACAGCAGCCAGGCATTCAGCGACGTCAAAACCATGGATCAGATCAAATCGGAAACCATCGTCGGTCCGCGATTTCAGACCATCCTTCTGGCGGCGTTCTCCGGCCTGGCGCTGGCGCTAGCCGCCGTGGGAATCTACGGCCTGATCTCCTATTCGGTGGCGCAACGGACCCATGAAATGGGCATTCGCGGCGCGCTGGGCGCCAGTGTGCCGGATCTTTTGCGGCTGGTGCTGCGCAACGGTTTGACGTTAACAGCCCTGGGCCTGATCTTCGGCTTGATCGGTTCCCTGGCGCTGACGCGCTTGCTCCAAACATTATTGTTCGGCGTGGGCGTGCGCGATCCTTTCACCATGGCCCTGTCAAGCGCAATCTTGCTGGTGGTTTCGCTGCTGGCTTGTTATGTGCCGGCACGGCGGGCCGCTAAAGTGGATCCCGCCGTGGCGCTTCGCTACGAGTAACGTGTCACTCGTGGCTGTCGCGGAACTCGCGCATGCGGCTTAAGTCATAAGCCAGCGTATCGCGGTCCCGGGGCAACAGCTCATTGCTGGCAAGAGCCCGGTCCAGAGCCCGGATCACGTGGTCCGCTTGGCTCGGCTCATACGCCGTTTCGTCCCACTGACGCTGCAGCTCGCTCAACTCGCCGCGAACTCTGTCGAACTGGTAGCGGCTCGAAGCGTATTCCGGCAAATTGTTCTCGGCGCGATCCAGGTCGGAACGCACACTGGCAAAAAGCATCTGGTTGCTGCGAAAATCGCTGGTATTAGAGGCCCCGTACTGATAGTTGTAACGTGGAGTGACCTCTTGCGCCGATGCGATCAGGCTTGGGCCGAAACAAACCGCGCTAGAAACGAGAATTGGAATTAAAAGCTGTCTCATTTTTGTCTACCTCCAAGTAAATTAGACGTGGCCCCGCCAGGCTGGGACTCAAGCGATATCGGTAACTAATTAGTTACGGGACCAGACGGCTATTCGTTTCGCAGCGCCCGCAGCGGATCCAAACCCGCCGCCCGCCGTGCCGGCACATAGCTGGCAACTGCGCTCCCGAGCAACAACGCCAGCGCGACAAGAACGTACACCGCGGGGGAAGACACGCCGAGTCCGGGAAAGCCCGCGGCCAGCAGGGGCGTTGCCACCACGGTGAGCGCTCCGCCGATCGCGATACCAACGGCAGCCAGAATCAGCCCGTGGCGCTCCACCAGCCACACCACGTCGCGGCGACTGGCGCCGACGGCGACGCGGATGCCGAACTCCTTCACGCGGCGGCTCACCGTGTAGGCGATCAGTCCATACAGCCCGGTGGTGGCCAGCGCCAGACCGATGAATCCCATGGTCCCTACCATTTGGAAGAACTGCAGCCACGTATCGGTCACGCGGCTTTCGTACAGCGCCGCTACGGTGCGCAGGTTGAAGACGGGCACGTTGCCGTCGATGGATCGAACTGCGTCGCGCAAGGGTTTTGCCAGCGCACCCGCATCGCCCACCGATTGCACCACCAGCGTCATCCGCGCGCGCGGGTTCTGCTCGTAGGGCACGTACACGTACGGAGCTGGCAACTCGTTCACCGCCAGATAGTGCCCGGTCTTCGCCACTCCCACCACTTCAGCCGCGGGGCCGTCCGCGCTGTCCAACCGGATGCGCTTCCCGATCGGATCCTGGTCCGGCCAATAGACCTTCACAAACTCTTCGTTCACAATCGCCACCGGGTGCGATCCGGCGCGGTCGTGTTCCGTGAAGGCGCGCCCGCGTTTGATCTCCACATTCAGGGTGCTGAAATAACCGGCATCCACGGCGGCGCCGAATTCGATCGTTTTTTCGCGGCCCTTGTGGAATTGGAAGCCCTCGGGCGTCACAGCGATCACAGTCTGTGAGGGCGACAGCGGCAGCGCCTCGGTCATCGCTACGCCCGCCACGCCGGGCATGGTGCGAACGCGATCCACCAGCTGCCGGTAGAAGGCCTTGGTCTGTTCGGGCGAATAGTGCAGCACGGCGGGCGCGGTATCCAGGCTGATCAGGTGGTCCGTCCGAAACTCCGGCGGCATCACCAACATGTTGCGGAAGCCCGCGAGAAACATGCCCGCGGCGATCAGCACGATCGTCGCGAGCGCGATCTGGCCGGCCACCAGAACATCGCGGACGATCGTGCGCCGCTGGCCGGATGCGCCGTCTCCGCCAGCCTTCAGTGCGCTCACGAAGTCCGTCCGCGCGGTCTGCCAGGCCGGCGCCAGGCCGAAAACAGATACAACTCCCGAGCGCTGCCAGCAGGCTGAACTCTACGATACGCCAATCCAACTGTACGCCCAGCACATTCGGCGGATCGCTAGGCACGCTAAACGTTTCGAGCAGGCAGAATGCCGCCGTATGCCACCAACAGCCCCGTGACGCCGCCGGCCATCGCGACGATGAGGCTCTCCGTCATCAGTTGGCGCACCACGCGGCTCCGCCGCGCTCCGATCGACAGCCGGATTGCGATCTCCCTGCTGCGAGCGCGCGCCCGGGCCAGCAACAGGTTCGCGACGTTCGAGCACGCAATGATCAGAATCAGCGCCACCAGCCCCATCAGCATCTTGGCCATCGCCAGCAGTCGCGGACTCTGCTGGATGCGCCTCTCGAGTTCCGTGCGGACCGCCACGCGCCGGTTGCGATTGGTCTTCATATACTCGCGCTCGAGCGCGGCCCCGATGGTGGCAAGTTCAGCCTGCGCCGATTCCTGCGACGCGCCGGCGCTCAATCTGCCCTTGACGATCAGATCGTGATTTCCCCGGTCCTCCAGAGGATCCGCGGGCTCGCCGTCCAGGCGCTGGCCCATCGCGAGGGGAACGAAGACGGTGGGGCGAATGAAACGGTCCAGGCCGGTGAAGGACGCCGGCGTCACGCCGATGATGGTGAAAACGATTCCGTTGAGGCGCAAGCGGCTGCCGAGCATGGAAACATCGCCCGCGTAGTTCTGTTGCCAGAAGTCGTAGCTGATCATCGCGACAGGCTGGGCGGACTGGGTGGCTTCGTCCGGCAGAAACGCGCGGCCGGCTGCGGGCATCACGCCCATCACCGCAAAGAAGTTGTCGCTCACCAGGCTCGCAAAGCGCATCTGCGCCGGCGCCGCGGGATTGGCGGACACCGCCAGGGTGGTGAGGCGATACGCTGCCAGGCCGCTGAAGGAGCGGCTTCGATCGCGCAGATCGCGGTAATCGGGGAACGACATGCCTTCCAAAGGATCGTCGGGTGTGGCGTTGGCGACATCGAGCAGATCCGCTGGATTCTTTATCGGCAGGGGCCGCAGGAGCACCGCGTCGACGAAGCTGAAGATCGCGCTGTTCGCGCCGATGGCGAGAGCGAGTGACAGCACTGCGACCGCTACAAATGCAGGCTGCCTGCCGAGCGCACGGAATGAATAGCGGACATCCGCGAAAAAACTCTCAAGCCACGTCCAGCCCCAGGTTGCACGCGCGTCCTCCATCGCGAGCGTTAGGTTGCCGAGCTCCTTGCGGTCCGCTAGAGCGCTGAGCGATTCCAACTCCTCGCGCATCTCGCGCTCTTCCTGGCGGCGCCGCGCCGGCCACAGATATTTGAGGCGATTCCAGATCGTCATCCTTTCGCCTCCGGCAACGGACCCATGATCCGTCCCACCGCGCTCACGAACCCGGCCCATTGGAATGTTCCCGCGCCAGGTGCTTCCGTCCCGCGGCGGTAAGCTTGTAAAACTTGGCGCGGCGATTGTGCTCCGACGTCTCCCACCCGGATGCGATCCAGCCTTTCGCTTCCAGCCGCTTCAACGCGGGATAGAGCGAGCCGAACTCAATATCGAGGGCTTCCTTGGAGGTGCTGCGAATGCTTTTGGCGATTCCGTAGCCGTGCAGGGAGCCGCCCAGGAGCGTCCGGAGCACCAGCATATCGAGCGTTCCCTGCAGCAGATCCATATGCAGATAGCCTATATGAAGAGCATCTATACGTCAACCGCGGATCGATCTGATTGGGGCTGTGATCCAGCGGGCTAATCGCCCACCGGCTGCGGCACTGGTGTGGGCGGCGTCCGCCGGCTCCAAATGCGGATGGTGCCAAATCTTTGAGCGACGGCTTCCAGGTACAGATAAACCACCGGCGTGATGTAGAGCGTGATGAATTGAGAGAATAGCAGCCCACCCACTACCGCCAGCCCCAGCGGCTGGCGCGCGTCGGCGCCCGCGCCTACACCCAAGGCAATCGGAAACGTGCCGAACAGCGCGGCCAGGGTGGTCATCATGATGGGCCGGAAGCGCAGGATGCAGCCCTGGACAATGGCGTCGAAGGGAGCGCGGCCATCCACGCGCTGCGCTTCAATGGCGAAGTCGATCATCATGATCGCGTTTTTCTTCACCACGCCAAAAAGCATGATGAGGCCGACGAACGCGTAAAGATCCAGGTCCTTGTGAAAAATCTTGAGCGTCAGCAGCGCGCCAAAAACCGCGGACGGCAGCCCCGAAAGAATCGTGATGGGATGAATGAAGCTTTCATACAGCATGCCGAGCACCATGTAGATCACCAGAATCGCCACGATCAGCAGGATCGACATTCCGCGGAAAGATTGCTGGAACGCTTGCACCGTCCCTTGATAGAGCGGCGCGATAGTGGGCGGGATGCGAAGGTCGCGGATCACGTCGTCGATGGCCGCGGCCGCGTTGCCCAGCGCAAACCCGGGCAGCAAATTAAACGAAATGGTGGCGGCCGGCAGTTGACCGAAATGATTCACTGAAAGCGGACCCACGCTGCGCTTCACCGACACCACCGTATCCAAAGGAACCAGCGTTCCCTTGGCCGATCGGACGTAGAGTTTCGAAAGAGCATCCGGGTTGCGCTGGTATTGCGGCCCCACTTCCAAAATCACCTGGTATTCGTTGGATGGCGTGTAAATGGTGGAGACTTGCCGCGTTCCATACGCGGTGAAAAGAGCGTTCTGGATTTGATCCGGCGTCACAGAGAGGGTCTGCGCGCGGTCCCGATCGATATCCAGCGTAACCTGCGGGCTCGCGATCTGCAGATCGCTGGTCACGTTGATGAACCCGCGTAGCGTTCGGATTCTATCCAACAGGATCGGCACCCAACGATAGATCTCCTGCTGATCGGCGCCCTGCAGCGTTAATTGATAGGGGCTCTGCGTATTGTTGCTGCCGATGTTGATCGGAGGAGGATTCTGCAGAAACACCTGAATGCCGGGAATGGCTAGAATCTTGGGCTGCAGCTCTTGCAGTATCTGATCGGCCGAGAGCGCGCGCTCCTCCCGCGGCTTGAGCATCATGA
Organism: Bryobacterales bacterium; assembly: GCA_963784025.1. Taxonomy (GTDB): domain Bacteria; phylum Acidobacteriota; class Terriglobia; order Bryobacterales; family Bryobacteraceae; genus Palsa-89. Next base: position 561,777 of record CAWAPW010000022.1, on the reverse strand, counting down.
AGATCTGCCCCTGATTGCTGCCGCTGACGTTCGCAAACGTGCCATGCACGTTCGGATCGTGCTCTAGAATGCGCTTCACGGACCAGACGTGATTCACCATGGAATCGAACGAAATATCCTGTCCTGCTACGGCAATCCCGTTGAGCACACCGCTATCGGTGCTGGGAAGAAAACCCTTCGGCATGACGAAGAACAACCAGCCGGTCCCAGCCAGCAATGCGAATAAAACCACCAGCGTGGAGAAGCGATGGCGCAGAACCACCAGCAACGAGCGCTCGTAGGCGTGCGTCAGTCCCTGGAAAAAGCGCTCCAGTCCGTTGTAGAGGAAGTTGTGACGGGCGTTGTGGTTGATCTTCAAAAAACGGCTGGCCAGCATGGGCGTGAGCGTGAGGGAAACGAAACCGGACACCAGAATCGCGACGGCGATGGTGACCGAAAATTCGTGCAGCAAGCGCCCCACGATGCCGCCCATGAACAGCACGGGAATGAAGACGCTCACCAGCGAGATGGTCATCGAAAGAATGGTAAATCCGATTTCGCGCGACCCGCGATAGGCGGCTTCCATCCGGCCTTCGCCCAGTTCCATGTGGCGCACAATATTTTCCAGCATCACAATCGCGTCGTCCACCACAAAGCCGACCGAAAGCGTGAGCGCCATCAGGGAAAGATTGTTGAGGCTGTAGCCGAGCAGGTACATGATGGCGAACGTGCCGATGATGGAAAGCGGCACTGCCACGCCGGGAATCACGGTGGCCGAGATGTTGCGCAGGAAAATGAAAATCACCATCACCACCAGACAGATGGTGAGTATGAGGGTGAACCGGACGTCGCGAATGGAGTCGCGAATGGAAGTGGAATTGTCGTGAACCACTTCCAGATTCACCGAAGGCGGGATTTCCGAACGGAAGATCGGCAAAAGACGGCGGACGCTATCCACCACATCCACCGTGTTGGTGCCGGGCTGGCGTTGGACGGCGAGCAGAATCGTACGGTCGTCATTCACCCAGGCCCGGATCTTGTCGTTTTCCACGTTGTCCAGAACTTTGCCTAGCTCCTCCAGACGCACCGGATTGCCGTTGCGGTAAGCGACGATCATGTGGCGGTACTCGGCCGCATTCGTCAGCTGACCGGTGGATTCGATGGTGAAGGCCTGCTTGGAGCCGTACAATTTTCCGGTGGGAAGATTGCTGTTGTTGGCCTGGATGGCGTTTTGTACTTCATCGATGCCGATGCCGCGCGTGGCCAGGCTATCCGGATCTACTTGGATGCGGACCGCGTATTTCTGGCCGCCGAAAACCTGCACCTGCGATACGCCGCTGATGGTGGAGATGCGCTGCGCCATCACAGTCTCGGCATACTCATCCACGGTGTAGATGGGCAGCGTGGACGAACTGAGGCCCAGGAAGATCACCGGCTGATCGGACGGATTCACCTTATTAAAGGTGGGCGGCCGGGGCATGGTGGGCGGAAGCAGGCCGCCGGCCTTGGCGATGGCGGACTGCACGTCCTGCGCGGCGGCGTCGATGTCGCGATCCAGACTGAATTGGATGGTGATGTTGGTGCTGCCAAGCGAGCTCGACGAGTTCATCGAATCGATGCCCGCGATGGTCGAAAACTGGCGCTCCAAAGGCGTGGCCACCGACGAGGCCATGGTGTCGGGACTGGCGCCGGGCAGCGCCGCTTGTACTTGAATGGTCGGATAATCGACGCTGGGCAGAGCCGCAACAGGCAGCGCGCGGTAGCCGACAATTCCGAACAGCAGAATGCCGAACGCCGTCAGCGTGGTAAAAATGGGCCGTCTGATAAAGAAATCTGAAAGATTCATCAGGCCCCCGCGTCCGCTTTCGCCGCCGGCACTACCCGAATGTGCGCGCCCGGGAACAGGCGAAGCTGCCCGTCCGTCACTACGGTTTCACCCGGCGAGATTCCGGTCTCGACGACAATCTGATTGTCGACGGTCTGGCCAACGGTGACCAGGCGTGTCTCCACCGTTTGATCCGGTTTGACGACAAAAGCGAATTGTCCCTTTTGTCCCGACTGAATCGCCTCGGAGGGAACGACGGTGGCGTGATCCAAAGTCCGCAGCGTCATGACGACGGTGATGAACTGGCCTGGCCACAGTGAATGATCGTCATTGGGAAAAGTCGCCTTCAGTTTGATCGTGCCCGTGGTGCTGTCCACGGTGTTGTCGATAAAGCTGAGCTGTCCGGTGGCAGTGACCGCGCCATTCGCAACGCCCGTGCCGTGGACGGTGAGCGTATGCTCGGCGTTATAGCGGCGAATTTCGGGCAGCAGTTGCTCCGGCGCGCTGAACGTTACGTACACCGGCTGCAGTTGATTGATGTTCACCAAGGCCGTGGTGTCGTTGGCCTTCACCAGATTGCCGGCTTGCAGCAGCAGGCTGCCGGCGCGTCCGTCGATGGGCGAGCGGATGTAGCAATAGGAAAGATTCAGCTTCGCCGTTTCAATGGCGGCGCGGTCGGAAACCACGGAGGCCTGGGCGCTGTTGATGGCGGCCTGATCGGCGCGAACGGCTTCGTCCGAAACTTGCGACGTAGTCTGGTAGGTGTCGTTCTGATCCTTGGAAATTACGCCTTCGGTGGCCAACTGGTCGTAGCGCTTGGCCTGTTGTTTGGCGTTGGCGGCCGAGGCCCGGTCGCGCGCCAGATTGGCTTCGGCCTGCGACACCAGGGCGATATCCTTTTGAAGCGCGGCCTGGGCCTGATCCAAAGCTTGCTGGTAAGGGCGCGGGTCGATCTCAAAAAGTTGGTCGCCCTTCTTTATTTCCTGGCCTTCCTTGAAGAACACCTGGTTGAGCTCGCCGCTGATCTGCGCCTTCACCGCAATAACGGCTACCGGCTCCACGGAGCCAATCTGGCGGATCTGAATCGGAATGTCGCGCGCCTGCGCCTGCGCGACGGTGACCGGCGTGGGCGGCATACCGCCTTTTGCCCGGCTGGCTTTAGCGTCTTGCGGCGCGCAACTTGTTAGACACCCCAGCAGACACGCCAATAGACACACCGACACATGGGTCGCGACAAGGGCCCTTTTTGAACACAACACTAGTTAGAATTGCTCCTATTGCTAGGGTAGCGAAAAAAGCCCGGTGGTTACCGTGTGCCCGCCGGTTCCGGGTAAAATCCTAGCAGGCCGGTTCCGCTTCCTCACGGTCGCGGCTCGGTTAGGCCGGTTCCGCTTCCTTACGGTCGCGGCTCGGTTAGGCCGGTTCCGCTTCCTCACGGTCGCGGCTCGGTTAGGCAGCGCGTTGGTGAGGTACCGCCCCTTGGATTTTTCGAACATTCTGGTCCGCGCCACCAACTGGGTGGGCGACGCGGTGATGTCCCTGCCGGCGCTGCGAGCAATTCGCGAACGGTATTCCACTGCCCGCATTTCGATCCTGGCCAAGCCGTGGGTAGCGGATTTGTATGGGCGGGAATCGTTCATCGACGAGATCATTCTTTATAGCGGCCAATCGCCCTGGCGCACCGGCCACGAATTGCGGTCCCGGCACTTTGATTGCGCCATCCTGTTTCAAAACGCGTTCGAAGCGGCCTGGATCGCGTGGCTGGCCAGGATTCCCACCCGCATTGGATACAAGCGCGACGGCCGGCAACTGTTGCTGACGCGTGCCGTGGATGTTCCGAAACCCGGCGAGATCCCCCGGCACGAGCGCTTCTATTATTTGGAGCTGCTGCGGCGCGCGGGTTTGATCGACGCGTTGCCGATAAGCGAAGCGGTGCGATTACACCGCGACGCCATGCCCAATGGAAAGCGGATCATCGGAATCAGCCCGGGCGCGGCTTACGGGACTGCGAAGCGCTGGCTCCCCGAGCGCTTTGCCGAAGCCGCCGGCGCATTGGCAACGTTGCGCGGAGCGTCCATCGCTCTGTTCGGATCGAAGAGCGAGCGCGATCTTTGCGAAGAAGTGGCCCAGCTTCTGAACCGCCATCCGGTCACCAACTACGCGGGCCAGACCACGCTGGCCCAATTTATCGATCTCGCCTCCGGCTGCGAGTTGTTCCTGACCAACGATTCCGGCGCAATGCATATTGCTTCGGCGCTGGGCGTTCCGACGGTCGCGATTTTCGGCGCCACCGACGATACGACGACGGGGCCCACCGGACCCAATGCGCGCGTAGTTCGGCACGCCGTCGATTGCAGCCCCTGCCTGCTGCGCGAGTGCCCCATCGATCATCGTTGTATGACCGGCGTCAGTGCCGACCGGGTAGTGAAAGAAGCGCTGGAGTTGCTTGACCCCTCGGTGATCATATGAACGGAGTGTTCCACGGACCGCGCTACGGATGCCGGACCCGCGTTGGCCGGTTTCCTCCCGGCGCGGCGCGCCGCGCGCGTGGATCCCATGATCGCACTGCGGCACGAGTAGGGTGGAGGGTGCGTTAGAGAACTGCGCTCTGCGACGGGTTCACGGAACCGAAGATGCTGGCCAGGAGGCTTTGGTTCTGTAGCGAGGTATTGCTGGCCTGCGTCTGAGATGGAGTTGACGCGTGATGCGCGCCACCACCTTGACAGTGCTTTGCCGTGGGAGCCGCGGGTTGAGCCGGTTCCGCGGGTTGACCGGTCATCTGCGAAATCATCGCCTGATACTGCTGCGGGGTTTGCACCTGCTGCAGTTGGGTCAAAAACTGTTCGGCGGGAGGAAGACTAAGCACATCAGCTTGCTGCTGGACAGAGGAAGCTGAACTGGCGTTTGCGATGTTCGCTGTGCTGTTGGCGGGCGAGAGAACGCTCGAAAAAATGGGATTGACGTTCATAAGAACCTACCTCTAAGTAGCTGAAAACACTAGCGCGCGGCTGTGGTGTAAAGCTCGGGCGAGCGCGAGGAGCCGCGCAGCCAACTCTCCAGCCAGAACCGGCGGAAGCCGGAGCGCCGGGGAAGCAGCGTTCGGCCGCAGCAGAATTCGGCAACCTTCGTATATTCGGCCAGGGTGGCCGAATCGGCCAAGTCCACTCGGAACTCGGACGCGTCCACCAGACTGGCGTCGGCGGGGATGGCCGCAATCTTCTCGGCGTCGATGGCCCAGCCGGCTTCGCGCGGAATGTCCCGATCGGAGGTCTTGCGATTGATGATGTATTTTATCTTCGCGGCGGCGACGCCGCGAGCTTCCAAATCGTAACGGCGGCGAGCGGCCAAGTAAAGCGAAGGCGAGGACGGCGCGGTGACGACAAAAACGGCCTGAGCGGCGCGGGCAACCACTTCGGTGGCATCGTTCACCACCTCGGGCAAATCGCCGATGATGACATCGTAACGGCCGCGAACGAATGACAACAGCCGTTGATAACCCCACGGCGACACCCGCCGCACACCCAGGCGGCTGACGGAGGAGAGTACGTCAATGCCGCCGGTGTGCGTGACCATCTCGCTCCAACTCTCATCGGTGAGCCGGTGGGAGTCTTCGAGAGCGTCCATGATCGAATAGCTGGGCCTGAGGTTGAGCAACATGGAAATTGGCCCGGCGTGTAAATCGCATTCGAGCAAAAGGACCCGTTTCTCGGCGAGCGTGGCAAGGACATGAGAAACGAACAGGGCCGTGGTGGTTGCTCCACTCCCAGGTTTCGCGGGTTGGAACGCAAATACCGGGGCATTCTTCTTGCCGCTGCCGGATTCGAGCGCCTGGAAGATTGCAGCGCGAAATTCATCCGGGTTGCAAGGAATGGGACAAACCGAAAAGCCGCCGAAAGCGCTTTCGAAGATGTCGGCGCGCTTGCAACGGGCGGACACGCCCAAAATTGCAGTGGAAGGCTGAATGCTACGAATGTCGTGCTCGACGGCGTGCGCGGCCGCTTCATCGTCGGCGCCCAGAAATACCAGTTGCGGGTCGAACGAATTCAGCAATCGCATGCTTTCGTGGGCCTGAGGATAACGCTCCAGGGTCCGAAAGACACAAACATCTTGCGTCAGCGAGCACAGTTGCTGGAGTTGCGAGGTGGTTTCGCGATCTGTGCCGAAGATCAGTGCCGTCAGCATTGGAAAGTGAGCTCCATTTGGACCGGTGCCATCCGGTACTGGTTGGGGGTGAGCAATCGAGGGGCCAGAGGAAGAGCGGTGAAAGGTTCGGGCAAAGCGCTGAAAACAAATTGATGGACTTTTGTGCGGCGGTGTCATTTTTCTGGCGGTGCGTTGAAATTGTGACGCCGAGGTGGCGGGGCGCGTTTGACGACAAGCCGCGGAGTCTGCTCTAATCGCCAAGTGCCCGAAGAGCAAGTGCGCGCGGTGGCGGAAAACCTGCTGGAAGCGCTGCGATTCTTCGGGCGGGCGCGCGCCGACGCCGAGATCCGGGATCTGCCGGGCGTTTCCTTGATCTTTTGCGGACTGAACTATGCCGCGTTCAATGCGGCGCTGCAGGCCCGGCCGATCGAGGGGGACGCTCAGGAACTGGGCCGGCTGATCGATGTATCGGCCGAGCATTTCCACGCTCGCAGTCTGCGCTGGACCTATTGGCTGTGCGAGGACTTCCTGCAACAACCGCTGCGCCGGGAAGCGCCGCGCGTCTTCAAGCGCCATGGGCTGCGGCAACTGACCGAAGCGCCGGGAATGTACGCGGAGCGCCTGGCGCCGGCCACGCGCAACCTGCCGTTGCTCGACGTGCGGCCCGTAGCCGACGAACCTACCCGCGGCGCGTTCGCCGAAGTGATGTCCACCGCATTCGAGATTCCGCATTCGGTGAGCTTGTCGGTTTACGGCGCCGAGCGGGCGTGGAAGGGAACGTTTCAAGGCTACGTGGGCTACTCGAACGGCCGGGCCGTAACGACGACGGCGGCCGTGATCACGGGCGATGTGATCGGACTGTACTCGGTGGCCACGCTGCCGCAGCACCGGCGGCTGGGATTCGCCGAAGCCATCATGCGCGATGTGGTCCGGGAGGCGGAACGAACACGCGGGATATCGCGGACGGTGTTGCAAGCAACCTCCTCGGGATTGTCGTTGTATGAAGCGATGGGGTATCGGACGGTGACGAGTTTTAATGTGTTTATTAGCGATTAGACCGCTCCCTCTGGTCGCGGCTCGGTAAGGGGTCGCGGCTCGGTAAGGGGTCGCGGCTCGGTAAGGTGGTCGCGGTTCAGCAAAGCGCCGGAGGCGATCCAGGCGCCGGTGTTTTCGATGTCGGCGGTCGAGCGGACGGTCGGCGGTCCAGGGCGCGCTGATTTGCGCGAGCGCCGTGCGCGCTCGCTCGATGATCGGGCTCGACGCGCAGTGGCCGCAGGCAATCGAGCGCGCGCGTGGCGGTGAGTAGCTCGATCGCCAAAACGTGGCGCGTGTTGCGCACCACCTGCTTCAGTTTCATGGCCGACGTCATGCCCATGCTGACGAAATCCTCCTTATTACCGCTGGTGGTGATGGAGCCGGTGGAGGCGGGAGAAGCCAGCACGCGGTTTTCCGCCACCAGCGCGGCGGCGGTGACTTGCAGCATCATGAATCCGGATTCTAGGCCGGCGTGATTGGCGAGGAACGGCGGGAGCTCCTCGTTGAGCGAGGGATTCACCAAGCGATCGATGCGGCGCTCCGATATGCCCGCGAGCACGGTGAGAGCGACAGCCATGGCGTCCAGTTGGAGCGCTAGCGGCTCGCCGTGGAAATTGCCGCCGGAGAACATTTCGCCGTCGATGACGAGGGGATTGTCGGTGACGGAGTTGAGCTCGATCTCGAAGGCGCGGCGCGCGGTGGCAAGGGCGTCGCGAACGGCTCCGTGGACTTGCGGGGCGCAACGCAGCGAATAAGCATCCTGAACGCGGCGGCACGTGATGTGCGATTCGCGTATCTCGCTGCCTTCGAGATAGCGCGTGAGATTCGCGGCGCTCTGAAGCTGGCCGGGGAACGGACGGATTTGATGGATGCGCGGATCGAAGGCGCGCGGGGTGCCCCGCAGCCCGTCGATGGTCATAGCGCAGATCAGGTCGGCCGATTCGGCCAGTGTCTCAGCATCAAGAAGTTGCAGGCCGCCCACCGAGAGCATGGCCTGCGTGCCGTTGACGAGCGAAATGCCTTCCTTGGACGCGAGCACGATGGGCTGGATACCGGCGCCGCGCAGGGCTTCGGCGCCGGGGAGGCGAGCGCCGTCGAACTCGGCTTCTCCTTCGCCGATGAGCACCAGCGCGATGTGGGCGAGCGGCGCGAGATCGCCACTGGCGCCGACGCTGCCTTGCGAAGGAACGACGGGCGTGACGCCGCGATTGAGCAGATCGCAGAGGCGCTCCGCAACGATCGGGCGGATTCCGGAAAAACCCTTGGCGAGCACGTTGGCGCGGATGAGCATCATGCCGCGCACTTCGTCGCGGGCGAGCGGCGCGCCCACACCGCAGGCGTGGGAGCGGACCACGTTGCGCTGGAGTTGCTCGAGTTCGTCGGGCGGGACGCGAACGTCGGCGAGCAATCCGACGCCGGTGTTGACGGCGTATACCGGGGCATCGCCACCTGCGAGTTTTTCGACCACGGCGCGCGAGCGGAGCATGACGGGGAGGGCGGCGGGATCGATCTGGACGGGCTCGCTGGCTTGGGTGACGCGCTGGAATTCGTCGAAGGTGAGGTGGGAGCCATTGAGGGAGACCATGCTTCTACCGTTGTACCAGGGGGCCGGGGTTGGGGATTGGGGAGTTGGCACTTTGTGGACGGTTTGGGGGTGGGAGGCGTTGTGTGAGGTGCGGCGCATTTTGAAATTTGGAAAAACGAACCCATGGCGAAAAAGGGGCCGGGTGGTGGTTCATGCGCTTCCAGTGTAAGCGCGGGTGTCAAGGAAATCGGGCGGAGCAGCGTCCAAGTGGATGGCTTTGTTCAGAGATCGCGGGTGTGACTGGGGCGCGCGGGTTGCTCAGTGGCCATTGATTGCCGCCGCGGCTGCTCCGCGTATATCGGACGGTACATCGGGATCTCGGGCGATGTCACTGAGTTTGGCGGCGAACCGGGCGCGAACGTCGCGATCCATGCGAGAAGCGGCGACAATCGTGCCAATCCGCGCCGTGGGATCGCCTAGTTCCTTGCCGACGAAGTCCAAGGCTTCGGGAAGTTGGATTTTTGAGAGGCCAATCTCTTGAAGTATGGGGTATTTGACGTCGTATTCGGAACGGGTCGCGGCAATGCCGAGGACCTGATGCAGTATGGCTTCATTCGAACGTGCTGCGTGCAATAGTCCAGCCGCAATCATGCCTGCCTGCTCCGCAGTATTCGCTTTGTCCTGCAAATGCCCGAGAAGTAACTGGATCTCTTTCGGAGACATTGTCGGTCTGGCAAGTTCGAGAATCGCAATTACACCTTGCCGCCGTGTTGGATTCGCGGGATCGTTAAGGATGGCGTCGAAATCATTTGAGATAGGGATCGAAAAGGGCCGCGCTTGATGGCGTGAGGCGGCCGCCGCTAGAACCGATAGCCCGGCTTGTTTGCCACGCGGATTGGCGTTAAGGGCTGCAATGCGTTGTCGAGCCGGACGTAGGCTGGGTCGGTGGATGCCAGGGTCATGTTTTCCGAATCTGCCAGAGCGGACTCCAACAATTGCTTTACCAGGGGTGCATCCGCCCAGCAAATTGAAACGCTGAGCAGAGCACCTAAGAGCGGTTTTCCTTGCACAGTCATCTTAAACTCTTGAAATATACGTGTAATGGCTCGGCAACTCGGATCGTATTCAGTATACCGACCACCTTGCTGACCCGCGCTGCGTTTGGCGATCTGAGATGGCGGATTGGCGGACTCTACGTCAGCACCTGGAAAGGCGCGTCGCCCCAAAAGCGTACCGCTGGGTGTTAACCATCTGGACAGTTCTGTGCCCTCAAACGTAGCGCCGATGGTGGCGGGCAGCGTTTTCACAAATGGTCCGAGGCCAACGGACTGGCTGAAGACCGCGCCATAGATGGACATGGTCCCGCCGATACTGCGCCGGACAGCCGACCTGGCTGCGAAAACTATAGAGGGTCGTCAACCCGCTACTGGGAGTGATTTGTCCATAACGGCACCAGCGCGGAAATCGGCCAGGCGCTCCTTCGGCCCTAGGAGGGCTCACGGTCGAGGCTGGGTGAGCGGCGTGTGAAGAATGCCGGGCGGCGGCCGATAAGCAAAGCGATTATGAACTGCCGAAAGCAGCGCTTTGCAATCGTCGCGGGGCTGATCGCCGCGGCGGGGATTCTGGAAAGGCCGGCCGCGGCCGCCGACCCCGGCATCAAAGACAACGAAATCCTGATTGGTCAATGCGCCGCTTTGACGGGTCCGGCGGAGGGGCTGGGAACCGGCATAAATACGGGTCTGAAGGCCGCGTTCGAGGAAGCCAACGCCAAGGGCGGCGTGCACGGCCGGCAGATCCGTCTTGTGGCCGACGACGACAGCTACGAACCCGACAAGTGCGTGGACTGCACGGGAAAGATGATCGAGGACAAGGGTGTGTTCGCGCTGGCCGGGTACGTGGGAACGCCAACCGCGAAGGTGGCGGCGCCGATGGTGCAGGAATACAAGATTCCGCTGGTGGGGCTTTTTACCGGCGCGATGCTGCTGCGCGAGCCAGTGCAGCGCTATGTGATCAACATTCGCGCCTCCTACGACGATGAGACGGAGGCGCTGGTGGAGCATTTGACGAAGAAGCAGGGCTTCCAGAAGATCGCCGTGTTTTACCAGAACGATTCCTTTGGATTTTCAGTGCTGAGCGGAGTTGAAAAGGCGCTGACGCGCAGAAAGCTCGCGCTGGTTGCGAAGGGCTCGTTCGAGCGCAACACGCTGGATGTCAAAGGCGGGTTGGCGGCGGTGCTGGCGGGCGGGCCGGATGCGGTGGTGATGGTGGGGCCGTATCAACCCACCGCCGTGTTCGTGCGCGCGGCGCGGGAAGCGGGCCTGAAAGCGCAGCTGGCCACGATTTCGTTCGTCGGGACCGAGAGTTTGATCGCCGAACTGGGAGCGGCGTCGGAAGGGATGATCATCTCGCAGGTGGTGCCGTCGCCGACCGATGGCACGCTGGCTTTATCTCGCGACTATCAGAGTGCGCTCAAAAAATCGACGCCCAGCGCGACGCCTTCTTACGTCAGCTTCGAGGGCTATGTGGGCGGCCGGGTGCTGATTGCCGCGCTGGATCTGGCGGGCAAGGATCTCAGCCGCGAGAAGCTGATCGATGCGTTCAACGGAATGCGAAACCTGGATCTGGGCGGAATGGTGTTTTCCTTCTCGCCATCGAATCATCAGGGTTCGAGTGCGGTTTACGTCACAACCGTGAAAGACGGCAAGGCGCAAATCATTCGCTGAGAACAGTGGCCGGCATCAGGCACAAAATGTTATGTCCACTCGAGCGCAGCTGATCCTGCTGGTTGCGGTATTCATTGGCGGGATGAGCCTGGTGGCGGTGGTGTCCATCGGCGCGGTGCTCCTCATCCGGCGCGAAATTGTCCATCTTTCCCGCGATACCTCGCCGACGCAGGTGAAGCTGGCCGAGCTGCAGCGCGGGTTTGAACGGATCAGCGGCTCGTTCTCGCGAATTTCGGCGGCTTCGACGCTCGACGAACTTTCCGGTGTTGAAACGGAACTCGGGCAGACGATGACGGGGGTGCAAGCGACCGCGAAAGAGCTGGCAGTGCCGGCCGGCGCAGGCGGCGCCGAAAGCGCCGTGATCCAAGAGATGGCCCGCACCGGCGACCAATTGCTCCGCATGTCGCATCAGAGGATTGAGGCGCGCAAGCGGGTGGCAGAGGCGAATCGGAGCGTTACCAGCGAAATCGAAACGGTAGCGGCGTCCACGCTCACGCTGTCGGTTGGCATGGCGCAGTTGCAGAAGTCCAGCCAGACGGCGCTGGTGTCGTCCAAGCAAACCAGCGTGGATGCGAACACCGCCATTAAAGCGCTGCTGATAGAGCGCGAGAAGATCGAGCAACTGAGAAGCAGCCTGCAGGAAGTCCGGCTGATCGATAAGAAATTCCGCCTGAATCCGCTGCGCGATCGGGTGGGCGGGGTACTGGACAGCATGGCGTCGCAGGAATTGCCGGACAAAAGCCTGGCGGCGCGCATCAAATCGTTTGTCGGCGGCTTTACGGCGGGGATCAACGGGGACAGCGGGCTGCTGGCGGAACGGGCCGCGATGCTGGCCGCGCCGCAAGAGGAAAAGACCAGGAACGATTTCGAGGAGGGGCAGAAAACCCTTTCGTCATCCATCGACGAACTATCGCGGCAGATTGCCGCGGCCATCGATCCGCTGGAGCTGGCGGTTGGGAACGCGAACACGGGCATGAATCGCGCCACCGACCTGATGGCGCGGGTGGCGTCGGTGTCGGCTGCGTCGGCCGAAGTGAAGGCGCGCGGACGATCCATTCAGGCGCTGGGCTGGCAGCTTCTGGCGGCGTCGGACGCGACCTCGGTGGATCGCATGGCCGCTGAAATTGCCGGACAATGCGACGAAGTGAGCAAGAGCCTGGCGTCGATTCTGGACGGACTGTCCAAGCTGGATACGCGCCTCGATCGCTCGGCGGATCGCGACGCGGCGGAGGCTGCACGAAAATCGTTTGCGAGCGCCCGGGAGCTGCTGATCGGCCCTCGCGGCGTGGCTTCCGCCGTGCGGGAGGGCCTGGATACGCAGCGGCAGGCCGAGAAATTATTTGCGGACGCCATCGAATCCATACGGCTGGTGGCTCTGGCCGGATCGAAACGCGCGCACGATGCCGAGGGGGCGCAGGAGCAGGCAGTGGGGCGCATTCAGAGGCTCTCGGCGTTGACGTTCTTGCTGGTGGGCGTGGTGGCGCTGGCCGCGCTGGTAACCGGAGCGGAAGTTGGACGGCGAGTTGGCAACGACATTCTGGCTTCCGAAAAACGCCGGCTTCAGGACGCCAACCAGATGCGCCAGGTGGTGGAACGTATGAGCGCCGACGCGCGCGCTTTACGGGTGACCGCGCGCGGGCTCACCAACGCCAGCGAACTGGTGACTCGCAATATCGAAAGGATCGCGGCCGGGACGGGGCAAATGCAGTCCAGCATTCATAGCATTGCGGCCAGCGCATCGGAGGCGTCCGAAGTGGGCAGCGGAGCGTCCAGCATGGTGGACTCCGCGGCGTCGGCGGTGACCGGCCTGCGGAGCGCGAGCGCCGAAATCGGCAAGGTTACCGAGATGATCCGCAGCATTGCGTTGAAGACCAATCTTCTGGCGCTGAATGCGGCCGTGGAAGCAGCGCACGCGGGGCAGTCCGGGGCGGGGTTCGGCGTGGTAGCGAGCGAAGTGAAGAAACTTTCGCAATCGGCGGCCGAATTTACCACCGAGATCGATGCGCGCATCGCGGCCATGAGCAAACAGGTGGGAAACGTGACGGCGGTGATGGACGGAGTGGCGGCCATCATCAAGCGGATTCGCGGAATGCAGGATACCATCGCGGCGGCCGTCAAGGAGCAGACCACCACCACCGAACAGATCGCCACGAGCATCAGCGAAACCGCTAGCGGATGCCGCGGGGATGCTTCGCGGCAGGGGATCCACGCGATGTCGGTGCAGCTTTCGGGGCTGGCGGAGGATTTGGAATCGCTGTGCCAGATGCGGGGAGAGTGACGGCGCCGCTGCTTACTGAGGTGCGCGGTTCGAAGGGTCAATGCGGAGCGTGTGAGGACGACGATTATTGACGTGCGCGGTTGGGAAGACAGTGACGGCGGCTATTGCGCGGCGAAAAAATCGACGGCGCGGGGCAGATCGGCGTAGTGATAGAGAAGATAATCGGGCTCGGTATCGGGCGAGCCGCCGGTGGCGCCGTTGGGGCAGAAGAGGATGGTCTTCATCCCGGCCTGGCGCGCGCCAAGAACGTCGCGATAACGGTCGTTCCCGACGAAAACCGCCTGTTCCGGGCGGACCTGCAACGCGGCGAGGGCGGCTTGAAACAGGCGAAGGTCGGGCTTGCGAAAACCGATAATCGCCCGAGATGATGATGGGTTCGAAATAGCCCGGCCAGGCCGACGGCGCGCAGCTCGGGCAGGCCGTAGGCGCTTTGCGCGTCGGAGACCACCGCCAGGCGATAGCGCGTTTTTAATTGCGCCAGAATTTCCTGGGTTTGCGGAAATGCCACCAGCCTTTTGCGGGAAATCCCGCGCTGCATCTGCGCCAGGAACAGCGGCATTTGCAGAAGAGCTTCTCGGCGGGAGCGAGCGCGTGACATCGGATCCGCAGCGGCGCAGCGCTTCCCGCCAAACCGCGACCACGTCAAACTCGGGATATTTCTCGGAGCTGGCGGCGAACTGCTCCTTCATGATCTGGAAATAAAGATCGCGCACCTCGCCGCGGTGCAGCGCGATGCCCTGGTAGGTGAGGTAGTGGGCGATGGCGCGATAGCACTCGGCCATCCACTCGTCGGTTTCGATGTCGATCAGGGTTCCGTTGACATCGAAGAGCAGCGCGCGCACGTCCATTACGGCGTCCGCAAAATGATTTTGGCTTCTTCCACCAGCCGCCGGCGATGGTGAGCGCCGACCCAGGAATTGCGGGCGATGCGCAGGAGAGTTAGAGCCATCTGGAAGGGCAAGCGGCCGGTGATGGAGCGGAACGCGCGCTGGCGATCGGGAAAATGGCAGGCATATTCCCAGAGAAAGTGCCCGATGAAGGGCTCGGCGGCGGCCTTGTTGCCGGTGGCCTGCAGGAAATAGTGCTGCAATTCGCCGGCGATGCGGCCGAGATCGAAAACACGATCGGCGCGTTTCATGCGCTCCAGATCGATGGCGATGACGCTGAGTCCGCGGCCGAACAACAGATTGCTGGGTGTGGCGTCGCCATGCACGAGCACCTGGTTATCCTCCCACATATGCGGCTTTTCGCGCCAGCGGTCGCGCAGCCAGTAAAATTCGTCGGCATCCCAGACGCCGATGGTTTGCTTGGACTGAAGCTTGCGGACCAGGCGATCCAGATAGGCGCAGTCCTGATGGAAATCGACGCCATGGCCGTTGGCGGTGCGATTGTGGAGCGTCGCGAGAAAATAGGCGAGCGCGGTTAACTTTTCGAAAAGCGCATGGGATTGCCGCTGGTGAATGGCCCGATCGACGAAGGCGCTGAGCGGAACGCCTTGGGCGTATTCTTCCACCAAAACGCTGTTCAGGCAGGCATTGGTGCCGAGCGGGCGGATGATGTGGTGCGGGTAATGGGCCAGGCCGTAACTGCGCAGCAGGCTGAGGTTGTCGAACTCCTGGTGCATGCGATGCGTGGCGTCGCCATTAGAGTGACCGTCGCCGACGAAGAACTTGCCGACCACCTGCGCGGAGCTGTGGCGCTCCTGGTAAAGATAGACCTTGCTGTCCTTCATGCTGAAGACGCGGAACTCGGCGGAGCGGTTGCGAACGCCGATTTGCGGCAGGACATCGTGCACCAGATAGGGGTGCAGCGGGTCGCGCGACGAAAGATGTCCGAGATAGTTTTTTGACACCCTAATGAACAATCGGTGGCCGGCGCAGAGGGATTGAGACGGGGAAATCCGGCGGAGCGGCCAAGTTGCAGCTTTACGGTGCTGTATTGCAACTGTAACACGATTGAAATGGGTGGTGATGCGGTAGAATCGTGGGTCCTTTGGCGATTCTGCTGCTCATACTTGCGATCGGGACAGGGCTGGTGGTCGCCGGGGCGATTTATCAAGCGGTGGGAGCGGCGGGTGATCGGCGGCGCTATCCTCCGCCGGGGCGGATGATCGACATTGGCGGGCGGAGTTTGCACCTGATTGACAGCGGAGCAAGCGGGCCGCCGGTGATTTTTGAATCGGGGATTTCGGCAACCTGTCTCAGTTGGGCTGGTGTGCGAGAGCAGGTGGGAAACTTCGCCCGTGCCTGCGCATATGATCGCGCGTGGCTGGGATGGAGCGATCCGTCGCCATTGCCGCGAACCACCTCAAACATCGTGGATGAATTGCGGGCGCTGCTGGAAGCGGCGCAGGTTCCGCGACCGTACATTTTAGCGGGGCATTCCTTTGGGGGAATGCTGGTGCGGGCTTATGCGGCGAAGTATCCCGGCGAGGTGGCGGGTTTGGTTTTGGTGGACCCGCTGCCGGCGAGCGAATGGTTGAATATTCCGCCGGCGCACGCGCGCCTGCTCGGGTTGGGAGTGAAGCTTTCGCGACGCGGTGCGGTGCTGGCGCGGCTGGGCGTGGTGCGGGCGGCGCTGGCAGTGCTGATGGCGGGCGGGCGGCGCGTTCCACAGTGGATCGCCAAGGTGAGCAGTGGACACGGTGAATCCGTGATTACGCGGCTGGTGGGCGAAGTTCGCAAAATGCCGCCTGAAACATGGCCGATGGTGCGGGCGCACTGGTGCCTGCCAAAAAGTTTCCGGGGAATGGCGGATTATCTGGAATCGCTACCGGCCAGCGCCGAGGAAGCGGCCGCGCTCGGAGAACCGGAAACAATCCCGGTGACCGTGCTCTCGGCCTCCAATGCGACACCCCAGCAACTGGAGGAGCGCGAGGCGTGGGCGCGCCGCTCCCCGCGCGGGCGGCACGTTATCGCGCGGAAGAGCGGGCATTGGATTCAACTCGACGAACCGGAGCTTGTGGTTTCGGCGATTCGCGAGATGATCGGGCTAATTAGGCCTTCTTGATCAGTTCGATGTCCAGATGAACGTGGACGTCATCGCTGAGCATGACGCCGCCGGTTTCGAGCGGTGCGTTAAACGTCATTCCGAAATCGCTGCGTTTGATAGTCGTGGTGGCCTCCGCGCCGGTCCTAAGATTTCCCCAGGGATCCTTGGCTTCCACGCCGGCGCTCTCGACGTCCAGCGTAATCGGCTTGGTGACGCCCCGAAAGGTAAGATCGCCTGTTACCTTCCATTGATTCTTGCCGTCCGGGACAACGGTTTTGGAGACGAAGGTCATCTGGGGGTGGTTCGCGCTGTCCAGAAAATCAGCGCCTTTCACGTGCGCATCGCGCTTCTCGTCGTGGGTATGGAGCGTGTTGGTATCGATGGCGGCGCTGATTTTCGTATTCGCGGGATTAGCGGGATCGAAAGTCACGTCGCCGGTGACGCCGCTGAAGCCTCCCCGAATGTAGGCGATCATGAAGTGCCTGATCTTGAAGCCGGCGCCGGAATGGGCCGGGTCGATGGTATATGTGGCGGCAGTTGTAGCCGTCGTGGCGGTGCTCATGAGGTTCTCCTTTTTAGGCGGACGCGGGGCCCGCAACAATCCAGTTAGATGCATCTGCCGCGCGGGCTGATGCGGCCCATTTGGGCGGGACCGCCGCAAACCGGCGTCCTCATGTAGTTTACAACGGAGGCGGGAAGAGGATTTGCGGCTACTTCGGAATTACAAGAATCTGGCGAGCGCAGCTGTTTTCACGATCCGAAGCGGTTTTGATGTGAAGCGCCTTCGGCCCAGCCAACACTTGCGCGTTCAATGGATATCCGCTGGAGAAGGCCGACACTTGGTAGTCGCCCTCGGGAAGACCGTCGAAAAGAAATCGGCCGTTCTTATCGGACTCCGCGTAACGCCCGAGACTATCGGATTTTAGTTCGATAATGAGCCCCGCAACGGGTGACTGAACCGTCTGCGGGTCGTGCAGGGGATCAAAATCCAACCTCTGGGTAGTGGTGAATCCTTCCAGCCTGCCTGATTGCTCCGGGTGATCCTTGTAGAAAAAGAGATAAGCCAGATCGTCGCCCGCGTCCGACAACCTGCGGGTACGGGTGCACCGTCCGGTGAAGTAATAGGCGCCGAACTCGTCATTATTCGCGTAGACAAGGTACGTCTCGCCGATTTGAAAGTCGATACCGCAGTCGTCGAACGTGGTCCAGACATCGAAAACATCCGGTTCCTGTTTTCCGCGGTCGTTCGACTTGGCGGTTTTCGCGGAATCGTCATCCTCGTGTTTGAAGAGGGTTCTCACCTTCAGCCGGACTCGCATCCCGCGATCCAGGGCGTAAGAGAAGAGCGAGCCGACATCAAGGGTCGACTGCGCCGCTTGCAACCGGCGCTTTTCATCCGGCGCCAAACCCGGAAAGATCTTCAGGTACGCGTTCTTCAACCGCGCCAGAGCTTCCGAAGAAGGGTGCTGCTGGGCGTCGGCGTAGGCATCGCTCAAGGATCGTAGTGGCGACTGGCTGGTCATATACCAGCGGCTCATGAAGATCGGTTCTATCGATTGGACGGTTCCGATGAAGACGAGATCGCTCGCGCCAACTTCATGGCAGGAAGAGAAGGACGTCTCGCAATCGCACGCTTGCGCCGGCCGGTTGAGCAGAGTCAGGGAAAGAAAACAGAGGAGCGAAACAGCACGAAACATCAGAACCTTAGTCTTAGCTCCACCCAGGCTCTGCGCGGCGCGCCGGGCGTAAAAAATGTCGCGCTCTCCACCGGGGAACTTCCGGCGTAGGGACCGTGGCGTAGGTGAAGGGAAAGGGTCCGACTGGAATGCGCCCTGTGCGGTGAGCGCCGTATTCGCAAGCTGAGCCGCAGTGTAATATTCGTGGTTGAAAAGATTATCGATCTGGACGGCCAGTTGCAAGTGCCGCGTGAGATCGTAATGGGCGCGGAAGTTGGTGATGGCGTAGCCGGGTGAAACGCCGGGGCCCAGATAATAGACGCCATCGGCTTTGTAGGCATTATTCTCGTTGCCGCGCGCATAGGAACTCGACACCACCACTTCGTTGATTTCGAACGCGAGTTTCGATGTGGCCTGGCAATCCAGATACGCCTTGCCGGTTTGCTTGGGAATTAGCGGAATCCGATTGCCGGGATGAATGTGATGTTGCCGTCAAGCCCCGGATATCCTGCACAGCGCGCTGTCTGGTGTTGTTGGCCGAGCCGTCGACGGTTTCGGTGCTCTGGTAGGTGGCCGACAGGAAAGTCCAATCGAAGCCCCAAGTGACGTGCCCGATGCTGCCCATTGAGATCCGCATCGAAGCCCTCCCGCTGGGTTTTTGCGAAGTTCTGGAAATATCCGGTGCCGAATATTCACCGATGCGACGAAGAGAATATCGTTGTGATTTTCCGTCCCGGAACGCTCCCAGGTTCCAATTCAGATTGCGGATGAAGGCGGAATCTCCGGTTTGCCGCGCAGGCCGGCCTCCCAGGTATCGGTGACCACCTGTTGCAGCGGCGGATCGGCGGCCAGTGCATTGGGAAGGCGCACAGGGCGTTGGCCGGATCGGCGCAGCCGAGTTCGATGGAAGTTGGCGCGCGGCTGCCCTGGGAGTATCTCGCGTATGCGTTCACGCTCGAGATCGGGCTCCAGGTAATCCCGACAGCGGGATTGAAGCGCTGAAATATGTAATCGCCAGTCGAGCGAGCCGGGGCCCGGCAATCGGATTGAGCAGATCGAAATTATCGATGCGTATCGCGGTTGTAGCGGCCGGAAACCGTCACGTTCACGTTCTTCCAGAGTGAGCGTGTCGGTGAAATAAATACTCCAGTTGGGAGTGTGGCCGTTGCAGGTCCACCTCCGAGTTCGACGGACTGCCGTCGCGTCCATGGTGGAGCCGTCCTGCCAGGCGGGAACGCTGATGAGGGTGTAATTGGGATTGACATAGGCGTAATCCGTGGTCTGCGTGTAGTTGACATTGTCGCGGTCCAGTGCCGCTCCGGCGGCAAATTGATTACGCCCGATATTTTTATTCCCGGCCTGGGTGTAGTGATCCACGTGAATTGTCCTGAAAAACCATACTCGTTCTGCACTTCCTTGGAGTAAATGTTCACGCCATCGCAGGTGCTGTCCGGATGCCTCCCGGCGTGAGCGCTTCAGCGATGCAGGGCCATTTCGGAAACGGCGTGTTCGTGATGTTGGCGCCGCTGGTGGGGAAGCCGGTATAACCCGCCGCGCTCAGTACCGCCTGTTCCTGCGGAGTTGGCTGATAAATGTCGTTCCCGAGCAGCATCGTCGTTGAAATTGGCGTTGATGGACTTCGGTGCGGATGTTGCGGTACCAGGCGTTGCCGGAGAACGTCAGATTATCGCTGAAACTGTGCCGGGCAATGAAATTGAAACGAAGGCGAGCGGTTGGCAGTGCTGTCGGGAATGGAATAGACGCTCGAATAGTTGCGTTCGAGCAGTCGATAATCCTGGAGGCCGTTGCCGATCAGGGTATTGTAGGCGTAGGACATGGTGAGCGCGAGGTCCGTCTTGGTGGTGCGCCAGCCCAGCCGCGCGAAGCCTTGACGGACGTCGGAAGGCGAATCGAAACGCCAACCGGATTCATGGAAGCCGGTGCCAGAGAGAAACCAGTTGAAGCCGGTGGCCTTGCCGCCGCCCCACTCGGCGTCCACCTCCTTGCGCCCGCTGCTGCCGTATAACACGTCCCCAGCCCAGCCCGGATTGCTGACGCCGTTCTTGGTCTGGATCGAGAGCGCTCCGCCCAGGGTGTTCAGCCCGAACAGCGGGTCCGATCCGGGCACCAGCGCGACTTCCGAGATGGCGTCTTTGGCGATCAGGTCCCAACTCACCACGTCGCCAAAAGGCTGATTTTGCCGGACACCGTCCACGTAGACCGAGATGCCTTCCGGCGTGCCCAGCAGCGGCGAAGCGGTATAGCCGCGAAAATTCACATCGGGCTGGAACGGGTTGCCCTGCATTTCGTTGAGATAGACGCCATTCAATTGCCGGTTCATGAAATCGCCCAGCTCAAGCGCGCCGCTATTTTCGATGTCGGCCGCGGTGGCCGTCTGGACGGGCGCCCGCGATCTGGTCTCTGCTGAGATCGGTTCCGGCGAGCGGCGTCTCGGAGACTACGTCCACTTTAGAAGCCTGAGAGGAGAGCGCCATGGTGACGATGCGCGCGATGGGCGCGGCGGACGTACATCGATGGAGACGGACTGCGTGATGAAGCCGGTTTTGGAAATTTGAAGCTTGTATCGGCCGTAGGGCAAACTTCCGAGTGTGAACGCGCCTTGTGGGTCGGTTTGAAAGCTGCGGGCGGGCTGCCGGGAGTGGGGCCGTCTAATTTTCCGGAGGCTTGCATGGATGCGCCGGAGGGATCCTGCACCTGCACGCGGATCTCGCCGGCGGGGATTTGGGCGTGGAGCGCAAATACGGCAAGCAAGAAAGCCCCGGTCAGGAGGGATTGCGTGGTCATCTGGCCAACGGCCGATCGGTATGGAAATACTTTTTGTAGGCTTCGATCCAGTTGGTTGCGATTTCGTGTTGGGCGGTGGCCAGATCAAGCTGTCCATCGCACACCAGGTCGCGCAGATGATCCTCCAGCGCGTCCTTGACCTGCGCGTTCCAAACCGAAGCCGTGTAGGCCTGCGGCCACAAGTTATGAATGTCGTCGGCGCCTCCGAGCGCGGGGGTAATCAGATAGTCCACTTCGTAGGCGGCCGGCGCGGCGGACCGGATGCCGTATTCGTCAAAAACTCTGCGCTGCAGCGCGACCGGAACAGCTTTATTCTTCGCGTTGGACTCCATGCAGACCTCGCCGCGGTCTATCAGCACCGTGGCGCCGGGAGTGAGGCTGGGATTGGGAACCATGACGGCCACCACGCGGGCGGTGCGGCGCCCCGGCCAGTTCAAAGTCCAATTGAGAGTGCCGTAAGCGAGGAAGGCGAGCACGCACGCAGCGGCGGCAATAGCCCAGGAGAGTCCCCAACGCGGCCGCGTGGGCCGCGCGAGTTGCGCCAGCTGCGCCTTCAGCAATGCGCGCGGGCCGTCGGGTGGCGGAATCCGCCGATCCAGGTTGCGCTGGTGCATGCGGACGAACTCGCCGATGGACGCCTCGATTTCCTGTTTGCGCGCGCGGCACGGCCAGCAAGCGGCCAGATGCGATTGGACGCACAAGGCGTCGGGCGCGGAAAGCTCGCCGTCCACGGCCATGAGCAATTCCTGATCGGAGGGATGAGATTGTTCAGACCGCATAATGTCACCTTCCAAGTGTTTCCACTGAGATATTCGCTGGCGCGCCTTTATGTTCGGCCTTTTTTCAAGCCGAATCGGCGGCTAGCCGGTTACACTGGGAGTTTGCCATGAAGCTAAACAGCTACACCATCACACAGGGCAAGGACCGCGCACCGGCACGCTCGTTCCTGAAAGCCATTGGGTTCACTGACGAAGACATGAAGAAGCCGATCATCGGCATCGCGAACACCTGGATCGGCACCATGCCGTGCAATTTCAATTTGCGCGAGCTGGCCAAGGACGTCGCCGAGGGCATCCGGCAGGCGGGCGGAACGCCGATGGAATACAACACCATCGCGATCAGCGATGGCATCACGATGGGGACCGAAGGGATGAAAGCGTCGCTGGTGAGCCGCGATCTGATTGCGGACTCCATCGAACTGGTGGCGCGCGGGCACATGTTCGACGGCATCGTGGCCCTGGTGGCTTGCGATAAGACGATTCCCGGAGCGGCGATGGCGCTGCTGCGGCTGAATACGCCCGCGCTGGTTCTGTACGGCGGGTCGATTTTGCCGGGGCGTCACAATGGGCGCGATTTGACGATCCAGGATGTTTACGAAGCGGTGGGCGCGAATTCGGCGGGGCGGATGTCGGACGAGGAGTTCCTCGAGATCGAAAACTCCGCGTGTCCGGGAGCGGGCGCGTGCGGTGGGCAGTTCACGGCGAACACCATGGCGACGGTGATGGAGTTGATCGGATTGTCGCCGCTCGGGACGGCCGCGGTTCCTCAAGTGGACGCTCGCAAGCATGGCGTGGCGGCGCGGTGCGGGCGGCTGGTGCTGGATCTGGTGAAAAACAATCTGCGGCCACGCGACATCGTGACGCGCAAAGCGATCGATAATGCCATCGCGTCGGTGGCAACGACGGGCGGGTCGACCAATGCGGTGCTGCATCTGCTGGCGATCGCGCGCGAAGCCGGCGTGCCGCTGGGCATCGACGACTTCCAGACCATCAGCGAGCGGACGCCGCTGCTAGTCGATCTGAAACCGGCGGGTAAGTTCGTGGCGGTGGATGTGGATAAGGCGGGCGGGATTGCGGTGATCGCGCAGCGTCTGGTCGAAGGCGGATACGCCGACGGATCGGCGATGACTGTGACGGGACGCACGCTCGCCGTGGAAGCGGCTGAAGCGAAGGAGACGCCGGGCCAGGAAGTGATCCATCCGCTGGACAAGCCGATCAAGAAGAGCGGCGGACTGGTGATCCTGCGCGGGTCGCTGGCGCCGGATGGCTGCGTGATTAAGGTGACCGGTATCGAACGCAGCGAGCAGCGCGGGCCGGCGCGCGTGTTCGAGACCGAAGAGCAAGCCATGGCGGCTGCGACGGGCGGAAAGATTCGGCCGGGGGACATCGTGGTGATCCGCTACGAAGGGCCGCGCGGAGGGCCGGGGATGCGCGAGATGCTGGGAGTGACCAGCGCGATTGTGGGCGCGGGACTTTCCGATAGCGTCGCGCTGTTGACCGACGGCCGGTTCAGCGGCGCCACGCGGGGTTTCTGCGTGGGACACGTCGCGCCGGAAGCTGCGGTGGGCGGGCCGATCGCGGCGGTGCAGGAAGGCGACACGATCCATATTGACATCGCGAATCGGACGATCAATCTGGAAGTGCCCGAGCAGGTGGTAAAAGAGCGGCTCGCAAAATGGAAAAAGCCCGAGCCGCGTTACCGGACGGGCGTCTTCGCCAAGTACGTTGCCTTAGTGGGGTCGGCGTCGGAAGGGGCGCTAACGACGCCGGCGTCGTAGCCGCGGGTATCGCGTGGCGTACGCACTCGTGCGTGCAGCGTCGCCACTCATGGCGACGCCCGGGTCATCCTTCACAGTGTTCGCAGGAGTGCGAACACGGCACGTTGAGAACGTGCGCCACATAGGAACGGAAAGCGCCAAATTCGTTGTTTCTATGTCGGAAGGAGCTTACGACGAAGGCGTAAGACCGCTCCCTTCACGGTCGCGGCTCAGTTAGGCGGTCTGCGGGGTTGAGACGTGGGCGTCCAGCATTTTCTGGACATCGGTCTTGCCGACCGCGCCCACCTTCTGCTCCACCACCTTGCCGCCCTTGAACAGCAGCAGCGTGGGGATGCCGCGCACGTTGTAGCGCATGCCGGTGGCGCCGTTTTCGTCCACGTTCAGCTTGCCGACTTTCACGCGGCCCGCATAGGCCTCCGCGATGGCGTCGATGGTCGGCGACATCATGCGGCACGGCCCGCACCACTCCGCCCAAAAGTCCACAAGAACGGGGGCGTCGGAGTTCAGAACATCCTTATCCCAGCCCGCATCCGTAAATGTCAGTGTATTCGCACCAGCCATATTCTTTACTATCGCTCCCTCACAATTGATGTAGTAACCGGCAAAAAGGATTCAGCCCGCCACCAGGCGCCGGTACAAGTCCACGTACTCGCCGGCCGAAGCGTTCCAGGAGAAATCCTTCTCCATGCCGCGGCGCATCCTGCGAGTCCATGAGTCCAGGTCCTGATATGCCCTCAGCGCCACGCGCACTGTCTCTAACAATGCATCGCCCGAATAGTCGCGAAACTTGAATCCGGTATCTTCGTCTATGGTATCATCCAGGCCGCCCGTGGCGCGCACCACCGGGACGGTGCCGTACTTGAGGCTGTAAATCTGATTCAGGCCGCAAGGCTCATAGCGGCTGGGCATGAGGAACATGTCGGCGCCGGCTTCGATGCGGTGCGACAAACCGGGGTCGTAGCCCACCTGCAAACCGGCTTTTTGCGGATGCGCCTGCACCAGCGCGCGGAACATGGATTCGTAGTAACGGTCGCCCGATCCCAGCACCACCAGGTTCACGTCTTCCTGCAACAGCCGCGACGCCGCGTCGGCTAATATATCGATGCCCTTTTGCGTGGCGAAGCGCGAAATAACGGCGAGCAGCGGGCGATCGAGATTGTCCTGGGGCAGCCCATATTCCGCCAAAATCATTTGCTTACACTTCCGTTTGCCGGATAGATCGTGGGCCGAATAGTTCTGGGGAAGTTGGGGGTCCTGCTCGGGATTCCACTCCTCATAATCCACGCCGTTGACGATGCCGGTAACGGGGCCGTGCCGCCGCAGGAATCCGTCCAGACCAAATCCGTATTCCGGGGTCTGAATCTCGCGCGCGTAGCCCTGGCTGACGGTGCTGACGGCGTCGCTCCAGGCGATGCCGGCCTTGAGGAAATTGACGCGGCCGTAAAATTCGAGTTGATCCGGATTCAGCAGCCTGCGATCCAGCGCGAGCTCGGGTAGAACCTCCGGGGGAAAGAGTCCCTGATAACCGAGATTGTGAATAGTGAGCAGGGTCTTGACGCCCATGAAAGTAGGGTCGAGGCGAAAATGTTCGCGGATATACACGGGCGTGAGCGCAGCCTGCCAGTCATGCAGGTGCAGGACGTCCGCCTTGAAAAGATGCCGCGCCACTCCGAGGGCGGCCATCGAAAGGACGGCGAAGCGCAGATAGTTATCGGGAAAATCGCCGGCGGCGGCGCCATATATCCCGTCGCGGTCGTAGAGCGCGGGGCACTGCACAAAATAGTACGAGACGCCGCGTTCGGTAACCTGCTGGATGTCGGCCATGTAACCCGGGCCAATGGGAATCCAAAGATTGCGATAGGCCTCGCGCGCCGGGAGCGGGTAGCTGTTTTCGCGATACGCGGGCAGCACCACGGCCACGTTTTCGCCGCGTTGGGCCAGCGCCACCGGCAGCGCTCCTAAAACATCGGCCAGTCCACCTGTTTTTGCAAAGGGCGTGGCTTCCGACGCCACCATCAGGATATTCATGCGCGCGGGATGTTCATTTCCTTGTGGACCGCGTCCAGCACGCCGTTGATGAACGCCACCGACTCTTCGCCCGAAAACTGGCGCGCCAGCTCCAGCGCTTCGTCGATCACCACGGCGGCCGGCGTGTCCTGGCGGCTCATTTCATAAATGCCGAGGCGCAGAATGTTGCGATCGACGATGGGCATGCGCTCGATCTTCCAGTGCGCGGATTTCCCGGCTATGCGATGGTCGATATCGGGGGCCATTTCCGACGCGCCCCGGGCCAACTCTTCCATGAATTCGTCGCGGCCCAAGGTGGGAGGGTCGTCATCGTCCCGTTCCTCCATAGGTTCTTCCGCCACCTTATCCGCGTCCAGCGTGTCGTAGAAGGCGCGAATGGCCTCATCAACCGGACGCTTGGTCATGTCCCATTGATAGAGAACTTGCAGTGCGCGTTGGCGAGATCGGTGACGGGCCGCCATCGAATACTATTTTCGCAGCCGGCGCACCAAGTGCGCCATTTCGATGGCTGTCCTAGCGGCGTCATAGCCCTTGTTGCCGTCTTTTCCGCCCGCGCGATCGGCGGCCTGCTCGGCTGTGTTGGTGGTCAAAACGCCGAATGCAACGGGAATTCCCGATTCCAGCTGCACCGCGGCGAGTCCGGCGGCCGCTCGTCCGGCGACGTACTCGAAATGCGGCGTATCGCCGCGAATCACCGCTCCGAGCGCGATAATGGCGTCGGGTTTGTTGCAATCGGCAAGGGTCTTGGCTGCGAGCGGCAACTCCCAAGCTCCCGGCACCTGGACGATTGCGATATCGGCCTCGGCCGCTCCCGCGCTTTTCAGCGCATCGAGGGCCCCGCGCAGGAGCGGGTCCGTAACGAAGTTATTGAATCGCGCGCACACCACCGCAAACTTCAAGCCGGCGGCGTCGAGATGCTCTTCGATCGGTTTTCCTTCGGTCACTTTTGTGGGATATGGGATACTTGAGGTTCAGGCCTCATTCTACCGCATGGATCCCGCTTTTATCCGGAACTTTAGTATCATCGCGCACATCGATCACGGCAAGTCGACGCTGGCGGACCGGCTGCTGGAAGCCACCGGCGCGCTCCAGCAGCGCGAAATGATGGAGCAGGTGCTGGACACCATGGATCTGGAGCGCGAGCGCGGCATCACCATCAAGGCGCACGCGGTGCGATTGAATTACAAGGCCGATGACGGCCGGATGTATCAGCTCAATTTGATCGACACGCCGGGCCACGTCGATTTCACCTACGAAGTTTCGCGCAGCCTGCAGGCGTGCGAAGGCGCGCTGCTGGTGGTGGATGCGTCGCAAGGCGTGGAGGCGCAGACGCTGGCGAACACGTACCTGGCGCTGAATCACAATCTCGAAATTATTCCGGTTATTAATAAAATCGATCTGCCCTCGGCGGAGCCGGAGAGAATTCGCGAGCAGATTGAGCAATTGATCGGGTTGCCCGCGCAGGACGCCATTCTGGTGAGCGCGAAACAAGGCGTGGGCATCAAGGAAGTGCTGGAAGCGGTGGTGCGCCTGGTGCCGGCTCCGAAGGGCTCGCCCGATGCGCCGCTGCGAGCGTTGATTTTCGATTCGTGGTTCGATCCATATCGCGGCGTGATTATCCTGGTGCGGGTGGTGGACGGCACGCTGCGGGTGGGGCAGAAGATCAAGCTGTGGGCGACTGGCGCGATTTGCGAAGTGGATGGCCTGGGTTATCAATCGCCCAAGCCGGTGCCGTGCGAAGAGCTTTCGGCCGGTGAAGCCGGATTCCTGTTCGCGAACATCAAGACCGTTTCCGACGCGCAGATTGGCGACACGGTGACCAGCGTGGAGAATCCCGCCGCGGAAGCGCTGCCGGGCTTCCAGGAAATCAAGCCGATGGTTTTCGCGGGGCTGTATCCGGTGGAATCGCACGAGCATGGGCGGCTGCGCGAGGCGCTTGAAAAGCTGCGGCTGAACGACAGCGCGTTCAACTTCGAGCCGGAAAATTCAGTCGCGCTGGGATTTGGTTTTCGCTGCGGCTTTCTTGGCTTGCTGCATCTGGAGATCATCCAGGAGCGGCTGGAGCGCGAGTTTCAGATCGACCTGATCACGACGGCGCCGGGCGTGCGCTACAAGGTGACGGCCATGAACGGCGATTTGATCGAGGTCTATAACCCGAGTAAGTTTCCAGATCCGTCCGTGATCAAGCAGATCGAAGAGCCCATTATCGACGCGACGGTGATCACGCGCGAGGAGTACGTAGGCGAGATCCTGAAGCTGCTGGAAGAAAAGCGCGGAACGCAGAAAAAGTTCGAATATATCGGTACGGGGCGCGTGCTGCTGCTGTATGAACTGCCGCTGAACGAGATCGTGCTGGATTTCTACGATCGGCTGAAATCGGCGTCGCGCGGGTATGCGTCGCTCGACTATCATCTGGCCGGCTATCGCGTGTCGCCCATGGTGAAGCTGGACGTGTTGGTGGCGGGCGAGCCGGTGGATGCGCTGTCAATGATCGTCCATAAGGAATTTGCTTATGAGCGCGGCAAACTGCTGATCGAGCGGTTGCGGAAGCTGATCCCGCGACAAATGTTCGAGGTAGCGCTGCAGGCCGCGATCGGGAACAAGGTGATTGCGCGCGAGACCATTAAGGCGATGGGCAAGAATGTTTTGGCGAAGTGCTACGGCGGCGATATCTCGCGCAAACGCAAGCTGCTGGAAAAGCAAAAAGAGGGCAAGAAGCGGATGAAGCGCGTGGGGCGCGTGGAAATCCCTCAAGAGGCGTTCCTGGCGGTGCTGAAGGTGGGAGGGGGAGACGGGGAGTAAGGGAGCGGTATTGGTGGGCGGGGAGGAAGTATGTTAGTATGGCGATATGGCAAGCAGGAAGATGACGTTTACGTTGCCGGGCGATCTGGCGTCCAGCTTTGTGCGGAGGGTCCCCGCGCGCGACCGATCCCGCTATGTGGCCGATGCGATCGCCGAAAAGCTGGCTGAGCGGGAGAAGCGGCTGATTCAGGCCTGCGAAATCGCAAATCAAGATCCTGAGGTGAGAGAAATCGAGCGGGAATTCGACGCTCTTGGCGATGCAATGTCGGAGCCTTGGGAACATGCCGGCCGGGAAGATGCCCCGGCGCGGTGAAATCTGGTGGGCGCGGCTGGATCCTACCGTCGGGTCTGAGATCAACAAGACGCGCCCCTGCGTGGTGATCAGCAACAACGTCCTGAATGAACATCGCCGAACGGTGGTGGTGGTTCCGCTGAGCAGTTCGCCGCGCGCTGCCCCGCCCGTGATGGTGAGCGTGACGTGCGCGGGGAAGCCCGCCGTGGCGGTGATCGATCAGGTACGCGCCGTGGCCAAGGAACGGCTGACCGGGCTGATCGAAAAACTTCCCGCCGAGGAATTCCGCTCCGTTGAAACCGCGCTGCGGGAGATCCTGGAACTTGACTGACGTTGAGGACCTCCCTTTCCGGCATTACTCGCTGCGTCATCACGCGATCGCTTGGATCAGCCGGCACTTGTGCGACGGCGTTACCTACACGGTTCGGCACGGGCTGATTCGCGGCATGAGACGCCGCGGCGGATTGGGATGGACGCCGGAATGGTCTCAGCCATCCAAGGAAGAGCTGTTCTGGCGAGAACTTTCACTCGACGGCCTGGTGGTTTATGACGTCGGCGCCTTCCAGGGCATTCTCACGCTGTTCTTCGCGTCGCACGCCGCGCAGGTGATCGCGTATGAGCCGAACGAAGTGAATCACGCGCGGCTGATGGAAAACATTCGGCTCAACAAGCTGACGAACGTTTCTGTTCGCAAGTTGGCGGTTGGCAGCCACGCACGATCGGGAACATTAACTTACAACAAGTCGATGGCGGGAGGCGGCAGCGTCGAAGCGCATGCTGCGGGAACCGTCGCTCAGCGCGTGGAGATCACGACGCTCGATATCGATATCGCCGCTGCTTCCCTGCCCGTGCCCGATCTCATCAAGATCGACATCGAAGGCTGGGAATTGGAGGCGCTGGAAGGCGCACGGGCGACGCTTGCCACGCACCATCCGGCGCTGTTTCTCGAGATGCACGGCGAGACGATGCGCGAGAAAAAGCGCAAGGCCACGGCGATCGTCGAATTTCTGTGCGACGCTGGGTATACGGACATCCTGCACGTCGAAACCGGTGCGACCATCACGTCCGGGAATGCAGCGCAGGCCGCGGAGGGACATCTCTACTGTCTATGCCCTACCAACATCTCCTCGCCTCAATCGATGGCCAGCTTGGCCTGATCACGCTCAATCGCCCGGAACGGCGCAATGCGCTATCGCTCGATTTGATGCTCGAACTGATCCGCTGCCTGGACGAATTCGCCGTCAACCCGGCGGTGCGTGCGGTGATCCTCGCGGCTTCGGGCAAAGTTTTCAACGCGGGGCACGACCTGAGCGAGATGGTGGGGCGAACCGTGGGGGATTATCGGCGCATCTTCGACGTCTGCACGGAGCTGATGCTGAAGATCCAATCCATCCCGCAGCCGGTGATCGCGCAAGTGCAGGGCGTGGCCACCGCCGCGGGCTGCCAGCTTGTGGCTACCTGCGACCTTGCCATCGCGAGCGATCGGGCGGCCTTCGCCACGCCGGGTGTGAAGATCGGGCTGTTCTGCACTACGCCGATGGTGGCGCTTTCACGCGCCGTTGGGCGCAAGCGCGCCATGGAGATGCTGCTCACGGGCAAGCTGGTGGACGCCGCCACGGCCGCCGATTGGGGGCTGGTGAATCGCGTAGTACCGGCCGAGGAACTCGAAGCGGCAACGCGCGAACTGGCGTGCAAGATTGCCGAAGCCAGCAGCTTCACGGTGGCGCTAGGCAAGCAGGCGTACTACGCGCAGATCGATCTCGACCAGCCCAAGGCGTACGCGTACGCCAAGGAAGTGATGACGGTAAACTCGCTGGCGCACGATGCGCAGGAGGGCATCTCGGCGTTTCTGGAAAAGCGCGTGGCGTGCTGGAGTGGAAAATAAAAGCCGGGAAAGTAAACCTACTTGAGCCTGTAGATGATCGAAAAGCGCGTGCGCCCGATCTCGCGATAATTTCCCAGCCACTCGCGCAGGTCGGGAAAGTTGGTGATGGCAAGCGCCGGATTGAGAGTGCCGAGACCATCGACGATCCAGGTGGGGTCGCTCGCGATCAGCTCGCGCCGGTTGCGCGCGGCCCACTCGGGCGCGAACGGTTGTGAGGTAGTAAGGTGCCGGTCGGCCAGGACGCCGGTGAGCGGCTGCGAATCGAGAAAGCGGCTGCCGGCGGGCATTCTCGTGTACGCGAAAATGTCGGGCCGATAGCCCCAGACCAAAAGCGTGCCGGCGCGCCCGATCCTATCCGACGCGGCGTGGCTGTCTTCGTTGAGCGCGAGATCGGTCCAGTTGCTTGGGCGGCCATGCGCCAGGTCGTTCGCGAGCATCACATAGCGCGGGCCGAAGCGAACCAGGGGGATCAACAACAGGAGCGGCATAATGGCGCGGTATCGGCCGAGCAGCGTGTAGCCGCGCGCGGCAAGCAACGCCATCACGGGCAGGAGTTGGAAATAATATCGCGGAAAGAAGCGCCAACCGGCGGCTACGGCGGCGAGCGAAAGTAACAGCCAGGCCGCCATCTTCCAGCGCCAGCGCGATTCTTTCCACAACGCGAAGGCCGCGCCGACGATGAGGGCGCTCTGAAATCCCGCCCAGTTGCCGGTTCTGACGAATCCGGTGGCGAAGGCGAACGCCTGTTCGGAGTACATCGCTCCCCAGCGCCACACTTGATCGACGTAGGGCCGCCCGAACCAAACGAGCGCCACGATGTTCGGGACGATGAAGCCTCCGAGCAGCCATCCCGCGCCGCGCCAGGCGAAAAAAAGGCAGGCGGCCAGTACGAAAAATGCTTTGGCGTTCACCAGCAGTGCGATGCCTGCAACCAGTCCGCTGAGGAACGCCTGGCCGCGCCAGGCCAAGTAAACGGCCGCGATGTGCGGCAGCACCATCAGCAGATCGGGCGCCATCGCCATCACCGCCGCGGGGATTCCGAACGTGAGGAAGAATCCGAGCAACAGCGCCGCCGCCAGGCCTTCGCGCGGACCCCACAGATCGCGAGCGAAGCGCCACAACATCCAGCAGCAGGCGAAGACGAACGCGGCGCCCGCCATCCGGAGGATCATGCCGATGCGCGCATCCCACAGCAAATAGACGAGCGCCGACAAGGGCGGCTTATCGAACCAGACGTCGCGATAGAGCGATTTTCCGTCCAGAATTTGAATGGCCGCAGCGGTGGGATAGGCTTCCTCCACCCAGACGATTCCGCTGTGGCAGAGCCGCGCGGCGAGCAATCCCAGGAACAGGAGCGCGAGCACAAATCGATCGCGGCGGATTGCGCTCGGAATCACCTATTGAATATAACGGGTGATTGGGATTGGGGGCTGGGGATTTGGGGCTAGGCGAGTTGTGGGTGGAAGCGAATTCGGCGGATCGGAACAAAAGGCTCGATCAATTCTTGCGCGAGCGCCTGCCCGAATACAGCCGAGCGCGGTTGCAGGATTGGATCGAGCAGGGCCGCGTGCTGGTGAACGGCGCGCCGGCCAAACGATCGCACTTGCTGAAAGGCGCCGAGCGCATCCACGTTCAACCCGGCGAACTGGCGCCGCTGCGCGCCACGCCCGAGGATCTGCCGCTCGAAGTGTTGTACGAAGACGCCGACGTCATCGCGATCAACAAGCCCGCGGGCATGGTGGTTCACACCGGCGCCGGCCGGCATTCGGGCACTCTGGTCAACGCCTTGCTGCACCGCTTCGGAAAGCTTTCGACCGTTGGCGGCGAACTGCGGCCGGGCATCGTGCATCGCTTGGATCGTTTCACCAGCGGCGTGATCCTGGTTGCGCGCAACGACGCCGCGCATCGGAATCTGGCCGGGCAATTCGCAGCGCGCCAGGTTGAAAAGATTTACGTCGCGCTGGTGCATGGCCAGGTGAAGAACGACCAGGGCCGCGTCAACACGCCCATTGCCCGCGATCCCGTGCGGCGCGTCCGGATGACCGCGCGCCTGGAACACGGCCGGCAAGCCATCACGTCATATCGGGTGCTAAAACGTTTCGAGGGGCTGACGTTTTTGGAAGTAAGAATCGGAACGGGGCGCACGCATCAGATCCGCGTGCATCTGGCGAGCATCGGGCATCCGGTGGTGGGAGACAAATTGTACGGCGCTCCAGCCAGCAGTCTGGGACGCTATTTCCTGCACGCGCGGCAAATCACGTTCACCAGCCCGAGCAGCGCTGAACGCGTTACCGTGGCCGCGCCGATGCCGGCGGATCTGGAGAACTTTCTAAGCGGACTGAAGTAGCTTATTTCGCGGTGCAGGCCGGGCCGACCCACTTGGAGGTGAACGTGTAGTTCATGTTCATGGTGCGGTCGTGATTGCTGACGGTGATCTGCATGGAGCCTTTGATGTTCTCCGGATTCACCGCTTCCACCTTCACCATCCCCGAGCTCTTCATCCCCTGATGGTCACAATTCAGGCTGATTTCCTGCTTGCTGCCGGACGACTCGACCAGAGTGCGGGTGCACGCCTTTGTATTTTCATCTCCCAGATTGAATGGCTTGTCCAGCTTGTCCTTGGTCAGGCAGCTTCGGTTGAGGGTGGTCTTCAAACCGCCGGTGCCTTTGGATTGCAGGGCTGTTTCTACCTGGGCGCGCTGTTCCGGAGTCAGCCGCCTGAGCAGTTCGTCGGGAAGAGGCGGCTGACCGGTGCTTTGTCCGGTGAGCGTGTTTTCCCATTGTCCGGATTTTACGTCCAGGGGCTGGAAACTAGCGGCCGGGCACAGGCCCGAGCAAACCAGCAGCACAAGTCCAGTTGATAATCTCATCGTCACATGATCCTCCGGCCGTTCATCGTCTATTTTCGCTCAAAACTGTCATGCGGGCATTCCGGCTACACTGAAGCTTGCAGGATTTTGCTGATTTTCCGGGTTCTCCGATTGGGATCGCCGGCGCGGGGCGCGTGGCGCAGGCGCTCGGCAGGCTGCTCTATGCGCACGGCGAACCGGTGGCTTTTGTCGCGAGCCGTTGCGTGGAGCACGCGCGCACGGCGGCCGCATTCATTGGTCCGGGCGTGGAAGCCGTCGGCTATTCCGAACTCGCGCAGCACGCGCATCGAATCCTGATTGCGGTTCCCGACTCGGCGCTCGAAGCTGTCGCCGCCACGCTCCATATAGAATCGGGGATCGTGCTCCATACGTCCGGTGCCCAAGGTCCAGAGGCATTGCAAGTGCTAACGCAGCGGGGAGTCTTCTGCGGCGCACTGCACCCGCTGCAAACGATTTCTTATCCTGAGTCTGGCGCGGCTGCGCTGCTCGGCGCGGCGTTTGCGATCTCGGGCGACGCCCCGGCTCTGGCATGGGCCGAACAGATTGTCCGTGCCGCAAACGGGCGCATCCTGCGAATTCCCGCGGAACGCCGCCCTTTGTATCACGCCGCCGCAGTTATGGCGAGCAACTATATTACGGCGCTGATATCGGCCGCGCAGACTCTGTTGGTCGCCGCGGATGTAGATCCCGACGAAGCGCTGCAGGCGCTGGGCCCGCTTGCCAGAACCAGCCTGGACAATGCGCTGCGGCAAGGCCCCACGGCCGCGCTGACCGGCCCCATTGAACGCGGCGACGTGTCCACCATTGCCGCGCATTTGATGGCTCTGGAAGATATTCCCGGCCCAATTCCGTCGCTTTATCGCGCCGCCGGCCGGCAAACACTGGAACTGGCCCGAAGGAAAGGCTTGTGCGCCGAGCGTGCGGCCGCGACCGAGCGGCTGCTCGAAGCATCATAAGGTATAGCCATGTCCCAACACGACCGTATCCGCATTCCCGATCTCCAGCGCAAGAAGAAGCTGGGGAAAAAGATTTCGATGCTCACCGCCTACGACGCCACCATGGCGCGGCTGCTGGATCGCGCGGGCGTGGACATGCTGCTGGTGGGTGACTCGCTCGGCATGGTGATTCTTGGGCACGACACGACGATTCCCGTCACGCTGGACGCCATGGTACATCACGCGAGCGCAGTTTCGCGCGGCGCCGAACGCGCTTTCGTGGTGGCCGACATGCCGTTCCTGAGCTGGCAGGCCAGCCGGGCCGATGCCATCCGCAATGCCGGGCGATTGATGCAGGAAGGCGGCGTTTCCGCGGTGAAGATGGAAGGCGGCCTGCACGCTGCCGATACCGTTCGATACCTGGTGGACATTGGAATTCCGGTGATGGCTCATATCGGGCTGGTGCCGCAGGCGATCCATCAGTTAGGCGGTTATCGCGTGGCGGGGCGCACGCAGGATGAGGCGGACCGGTTGGTGGAAGATGCGCTGGCGCTGGAGCAGGCGGGCGCATTTGCCATCGTGCTGGAATGTATCCCGGCCGAAGTGGCCGCGGCGGTGACAACCAAGCTGGCCATCCCCACCATCGGCATAGGCGCGGGTCCGCACTGCGACGGACAAGTGCTGGTGAGCTACGATGCTTTCGGGTTATACGACGAAATGACGCCGAAATTCGTCAAACAATATGCGCATCTGGGCGACGAAATGATCGCTGCCGCCAAACAATATATCGCCGAAGTGGAGCAGGGAGAATTTCCGGATCCGGAGCACAGCTTCCGTTTCCCCGCGGCATCCAGCCCTTCACACACCGCCAGCCGTGAATGAACGCGTAGATCGCCCGGATCATTTTGCCGAGATCCGCAGCCAGCTTGCGCTCCTGCGCAAGGAGGGCCAGATCATCGGGCTGGTGCCGACCATGGGCGCGCTGCACGCAGGGCATGCCGCGCTGATCGAGCGGGCCCGGGCCGATTGCAACGTCGTGGTGGTCAGCATTTTCATAAATCCGATTCAGTTCGACCGGCGCGACGATTATGACGCCTACGCCATCGATGTGGCGAAGGACGTGGAGTTCTGTGCCACGCGCGGCGTGGATTTCGTCTTCGCGCCCTCGGCGCAAGAGATGTATCCGCAGGCGTCCAGCACATTCGTAGAAGTGGCGGGCGTTTCCGCGCATCTTTGCGGCAAATTCCGTCCAGGACATTTTCGCGGCGTGGCCACCGTGGTTGCGAAGCTGTTCAACATTGTCGCTCCTCACAAGGCGTATTTCGGCGAAAAGGACGCGCAACAGCTGGTCGTCATCGAGCGCATGGTGGCGGATCTAAACATGCCTGTGGAAATTGTTTCGGTGCCAACCGTGCGGGAGCCGGATGGCCTGGCCCTCAGCTCCAGAAACCAGCGACTGACCGCGGACCAGCGGCAGATCGCCCCTGCGTTGTATCAAGCCCTGCAAATCGGGGCGGACTGCATCCGCAAGGGCTGCACGTCGGCCGCGCAGGTGCGCACCGCGGCGCTGGCGCATCTGCAGCAGCTTCCCGGGTGGCGCGTGGAATACCTGGAAGTTGTGGACGCTTCCAGCATGACGCCGGTGGAAACGATCAGCGTGCCGGTGCGCATCGCCGCCGCGGCGTGGCTGGGATCGGTCCGGCTGATTGACAACGTTTTGGTTGATAACATCAAGACGTAAGCCATGCCAGACGCCCTGGTGTCCATTGTCATTCCTGCGTACAATCCAGGGTCCTACCTGCTCGAAGCCATAGCGTCCGCCTCCGCGCAAACTTATCCGCGCACCGAAATCATCCTGGTGAACGACGGCTCCGACAAGCCCGAGAGCATTGCCGTTCTGGAGCAGGCATCGCGTCTTGCCGGAACTTATATCGAGCAACCGAATCGCGGCCTGGGCGCCGCGCGTAACGCTGGATTTCGCGCCGCGCGCGGTGAGTACGTTGTGCCGCTGGATGCCGACGACCTGATCGAGCCCGCTTATGTAACCGAGTGCCTCACCGCGCTCGGAGACTCCGATGCCGCCTTCGCGTACACCGACTTTCAGGTATTTGGAACGCAAAGTTTCCAGGAGCGCCCCGGCGAATATAACTTATATCGACTGTTGGACCGCAATTACCTCACTTATGCCGCGCTGATTCGAAAAACAGCTTGGGACACTTCGGGCGGCTATGACGAATCGCTGAAATGTTTGGGATATGAAGACTGGGAATTTTGGCTGAGGCTTGGCGCGATGGGCCGGTTCGGGCGGTACATACCGAAATCGCTTTTCCGTTATCGCAAGCACGGAGCGTCTTTGTACGATTTCGCGCTCGCTCGACACCGGGAGTTTGTCGCATACATTCAAGGGCTGCACCCGGAACTATACGAATACGAAAATCGCGCGCGAGTGAAAGTGCGCTGGTCGCCGGCGGCTTCTATCGTTGCCGATTCGCCGAGCGATCAAACTATCCTGGACATCCAGGTGATGGCAGGCGAGCCGGGTTCCGCTCCGCTCGATTCGCATGCCGGGGAGTTGGCGGCTCTCGCGGCGTGGAGCGGCATAGCGGACCAAAAGCCCCCCCAGTCCGTGGCGCGAAATAATTTACATCGGCACCTGCTGAACGCGGAACTGCTTTCGTTGCGATCCTGGACGCGGCATCCCGTGCGATCTTTATCGCGGCTCATGCCTCTGCGAGTGAAGGAACGCGTGAACCAAGCTGCCGGACGGAAAATCTTCGATCTCGCCTTTTATTTGCAGTTTCAACCCAACTCCGTGATGTTCGGCGATGCGTTGGTTGAGCCGCTGATCTACTACCCGAAGCCCGCGCGCGGACGAAAACGCGTGGCGCTGGTGACCACGCAGTTGGGACCGGGTGGGGCCGAGGCGGTACTGTACGACATCGCGTCCACATTCTGTTCGAAACAATTCGAAATGCTGCTGTTGGCCACGCAATCGCGCGACGATCGCTGGCTCGCAAAATGGCGCGGCCGTGTGGAGCATGTTTACGATCTGGCGCAAGTAGTGACGCCCGAGCGAATGACCGCGGCAGTTTACTCCGTCATTACCAACTGGCGATGCGATTACGTGGTGCTGCAGAACAGTCTTTACGGATATGCCGCGCTGGCGCACATCAAGAAGCGGCTGCCTTCCACAAAGATTGTCGACCTGAACCATTACGTGGACGAAGGCTGGGACCAGATTGCGTCCACCGCTGAGGCGGCGCCGTATATCGATTGCCGCGTGGCGCTGGCCGAGTCCGTTCGCGACCGGCTGCTCGGGATGGGAACGCCCCAATCGAAGCTCCTGCTGGTGCCGAACGGCGTGGATCTGGAACGATTCCACCCGACGCCCGCGGATTCGGCCGGCCCGCTGAAACAGATCCTCTTCGCGGCGCGGCTCACTCCGCGCAAGCGGCCATTGCTCTTGGCCGACATCGCGCTTGAACTAACTCGGCTGCGACCGCAACGCGATTTTCGATTCGTCATCGCGGGCGATGGCCCGGAAAAGGAACGCTTCGAGCGCCGGATCCACAAACTCGGCCTCGACGCCATCTTCGAGCTGCGGGGACAGGTGGACGATCTCGCGCCGCGCTTCGCCGCCTGCGACATCGTGATTCTTCCATCCAGCAGCGAAGGCGTTCCGCTGGTAATTCTCGAAGCGCTGGCCAGCGCGCGGCCGGTGGTGGCGTCCAAGGTTGGAGCGATCCCGGAAGTGCTGGATTCCAGTTGCGGCATCCTGATTGAAAAAGCCGACGCCGCCGAATTCGCGCGCGCCATCCATACACTGCTCGATCAGCCCGAACTGCGCGAGACGATGGGCGCGGCGGGCCGGCGCAAGATGGAAGCGAGCCACGACATCCGAAAAACGCGCGAGTCGTTCACGGCGCTCTTTGATCCAAACCTCGATCAGGGTTCTTCGGTTTCGGTGGCTTCCACCAGCCGGTCCACGGCGATGGAATAAATCGCCATTTTGCCGTCGCGATCGCTCTGAAAAATGACGCGCTGGCTGTTGGGAGAGAAGAACGCCGTCACCTGGCGCGGATCGCTGGCGCGATGCTGGCACAAAGCGAGCTCCCGTTTCACCGATCGCACCAGAAGCAGCATGTACGGCGAAGCCTTGCTGCCGCTGGCGCCGACGAAGACGCTGGTGTCGCCGTTACGGTTGAAGGAAACGAACTGGCTGGTGGAAGAAACAAATTGGTCTTCATTTGTATCGGGCGTAAATTCGCGGATATTGTTCAATTGCTTGCGGTCCGCCGGGATGTTCAGGTAATCGATGGTTCTTCCGTCGGCGGACCATAGCGCCGTAGCCAGACCGCCCGGCGCAATGCGCAGCTTGCGATTTTGCGCTCCGTCATAGTTGACCACCCACAAGGCATCGCTGGTTCTATACAGCAAACCGGCGCGCTTGGGACGCGGCTGCGGATCGGAAATCTGGTCGGGCGATTCCGCCAAAGTTTCAGCCGTGCCGGTGCGCATGGTGACGAGGCGCAAGCGGCTCATCCCCGCTTTCTCTTCCACCAGCGCCGAGACCAGGCCATCATCGGAAAGGCTGAACCCGGTTCCGAAGTTGAATCCTTCCTCCAGGCGATAAACTTCGCGCACGTGCTCGCCGTTCAAACGACCCATGTACAACGAGCGCCCAGCCAGATAGGCAAACTCGCGCTCGTCGGGCGCAAGGGTCAACGAAGTGGTGACCAACTCGGGCGCGGCAGTTAACGCGCGCGACTGGCCGTTCTTCAGATCCAAGCGATAGGCCTGGACCGCGCCCGAGCGGTCACTCGAGTAAATCAAAAAATCGCTCTTGCGCGAGATGGCCCGCGAGTAGCAGGCGGGCAGCCAGCTATGATGAGCGGGATCAGTCAAACGGACAACGTAATTTTCGGTGGCTTCGTCGGCGTAGCGCCTGGCCTCCGACGGATACGCCGGATTCTTATCGGCCGCCAGGCAAGCGCCCGCACCGGCGAGGGAGGCAACGAAAAGGCGGCGGGTAAGAATCAAGCTGACCCAGTAAGAGTAAAACTACCTGTGACTGCTCTGGTAATGTTCTTTCAGCAGATCCAGGCCGAAATCGCCGTCAAAGTCACGCCAAACCGAGTGAATATGGTTGGCGTTGTCCTGCGTGTCGTCGAACTCCACAAGGAAACTGGGCGATTGAATGCGATAGTAGTGCCCTTGTCCGGACTCCTCGCCGCCGGCCCACGCGAAGTAAATATTGTCGCCGGCTTTCTTGATCTGAGCTTCGCGCGTCTGATCGATCTGGTCCGTCATGTTCTGGCAATATTCATCGAGCAGGCTTTGAAAAATCGCGCGCTGCGGCGCCGTCATCTTGGCGGCCATCAGACCGCTGGGCTGGCCGTTCAGCGCGGCTTTGCGCGACGCTTCGGTGAGAATTTCCTTGGGCGCGTCTTTCGTGATGACAGCGATTTTCGCTTGATCGGCGGTGAGCGACTTCACGAGCTGCCGGCCAAGATCTTCTTCCCGCGCGAGAATGCGCAGTCCCTTGCGCGGACCTTCGCGGATCTCGGCCGGATTGGTTCCAAAGAAGCTGGGCGCGCCCTGCACGCGGCCGTTGACGATGGTGAAGTTCTGGCTGAGATGATGCCCTTCGACGCGATAGCCCCAAGTGCCGGTGGCCGACGGTTCGCCGAAGACGGTGAAGAAATAACCTTCGGGATCGCGCATCGGACCCTTGCCGCCTTCCAGCACCTTGAGCACCTCATCCAGGCTCATGATGCTGACGGCTTTGATGTAACCTTGCTGGCTGAGACCCGCGGCCAGCAGCGCGTGCGCAAGCTGCTTCTGCTCCGGCGTCATGTCGCGCAGCGCCAGGCCTTTGCGCGCCTTGGGAATGTAGTGCCAATCGAAGCGCTCTTCGTCCTGAAATTGGAAGGTGGCCTGCGCGCGCTGAGCGGGCGTGAGCGAGGCGACGAACGCTTTGGCCGCGTCCGTCATGACGGACGCGGAATGCATACGGGTGTAGGCGGAGGTGAGCAGCAAAGCGCCCACACCGATCGCGAAAAGCCGAAGGACGAATGTTTTCACGGGGCCTCCTCGACGCTTCTAGCTTATACGAGGAAGGCCGGGGCTGGGGGCTGGGGATTAGCTACAACAGAAGAGCCTCTTACAACAGGAGAGCCTCAATGCGATGCGCGTGCACCATGTTCTCGCAGGGCGACCATTCGAAGACGGTGAAGCGCCCATCCTGCGAGGCAACCAGCGCGGCGCAGCCCTGCTGGCTATCGCGCTGATCGTGGACGAACTGCGCGGCCGAGAGATGGCGCGTGCCGCCGAGCTTGTC
This sequence comes from Bryobacterales bacterium, assembly GCA_963784025.1. Classification (GTDB taxonomy): domain Bacteria; phylum Acidobacteriota; class Terriglobia; order Bryobacterales; family Bryobacteraceae; genus Palsa-89. The sequence goes on along the minus strand of CAWAPW010000022.1, from coordinate 521,088 downwards.
GGGATGAGCAAGGATGGCCTCGCCGCCTTCGATCGGCTCAGTGACGATGACTTGTTCCACCAGCGGGTGCCCTCTGCGTCGAGTGATCTTCGCGCCGAAGCCCAGCACGTCGTATTGATCGGTGAGAATGACCGCGCCATCCACGGCGCTGAGGCCGGCCACTGCGTCCACGATGCGATTGAGCTTGCCGGTTTCGTCGGTAGCGGCGCGCGCCAGTTCGCCGAGGGCCGCGAATGGCGGCGACACCGCGTAGGGGATGGGCAAGACAATGGATTCGCGCCACGCATCGCCTAAGGCAGGAACCACCAGGAGCGATCCGCCACGGCCATGCGCCCGCATGGAGAGCGCGAGCTGCACCAGCACATTCACCGAGTTGATGGAGGAGACCCAGGGCGTGGGCGAATCTGTGCCGAGCAGCGCGGTGAGCAACGCTGGACAATCGGGAATGGCGGCGGCGCGTTCGTTGACCATCTTCACTTGGTCGCCCTCCAGCACCGCGACATTCACGAACTTGCCCGCCGTTTCGCCGCTGTGATGCTTGATCACGATGAGCCCGGGCGCTGCCACTTCCACGACGAAGCACAGCCGGGGAATGCTGCGCGTGGCGCCCCAAACGCAAAGCCCATCGGGTCCGCGCGAGACGCCCAGATGAATTCCAGGACGTTCCACGGCCGGCGCAACCTTGGTGAGAATGCCGGGATCGAGCGGCAACGGGCGCTCCAACAGCAACGCGTTTTTGGTTTCTTCAGGTGACGCGAACGCGAGCGAAATCTTGGGGATGAACCCTTCTTCTCTGCGCAGGCTGGCCCAAAACGCGGCATCCACGATGGCCTGGATGGTCGCGATATCGGGCAGATTCGCCACGCGGCCATTGCCGCCGGCGCCATTTTCCGCTCGCTGCCGCGTAAAGTAAGCGTGGACTTTGGGCGAGACAATTCGGGCGGCTGGGTAGGCAGCCTCAAGTTCCATGCTTGTGATTATCGCGTAGCGAGCTAGCGCTTCGGTAGCCGCAAGCTGCGGTCTGCGGGTAATCCGCGCGTCCGGTTCATCTCAAGGCGATCCGGCAGAACTGTGCCAAACTAGCCTTAGGGAAGGTCACCATGAAGTTGGCGTTAATTTCGTTAGCGTGCTTGTCCGTCGCCTCGGCCCTGGGGCAAACGTCCGCCCCGCCTCCCGCTGAAGACCAAGGAGTGGCTTCCGAATGGGACGCGCGCAAACTGATTGACGCACTCACCGCCCAAGCGCAGCACCTGAAGCCGATCATCGACCAGGTGCAGCCCGGCGCCTGGGTGTCCAAGGGAGCGCCGGACGCCTACGTCGGCCAGTGGAACACGGCGCAAGCGCAGTTGAAGTACCTGATCGCTTCGAGCGAAGCATTTGCGAGGCAGCCGGAGCGCCTGGCACTGGGCCTGGACGCCTACTTTCGAATGCAGACCGTGGAGTCCACACTCGGATCGCTCACCGAAGGAGTCCGCAAGTATCAGAACCCGGCGCTGGCCTCCATCATGCAGTCCGTGATCGCTGAAAATAGCAACAATCGCGACCGGCTGCGCCAATATCTGCAGGATCTGGCGACGCAAAAAGAAGAAGAATTCAAGGTGGCGGATCGAGAGGCGCAACGTTGCCGCGCCGCCCTGCTGCAGCAGCCCGCGCCCAAAACTAAGAAGGTTTCCCAGCCATAAAGGTAATCCCCGATGATTGTAAACGCAGCCATTTTCACCTGCAGCATCTGCGGTGAAGCATCCGTCAACATTTGCTCCTATTGCACCAAGGACGCCTGCTCCAATCACCGTTGCGAGCGCTGCAAACGATGTAGCGACTGTTGCGAGTGCGAGTTTCCGCTTTCGGCGGAGGAGCCTATCGCGATGGATGCGGCCGCTGAACCGGTGCTTGAGCCAGCGCTGGAATTCGTCCAGCCAGACACCCCCGAGGCGGAGGCTCCCGAGCCCCAGGCCGAGGCCGCCGCGTCACCAGCGGAGCCGATGGCCAGCTTCCTGACCAGCGAGGAATCCAGCGTGTTCGCGGAAGAAAGAGCGGCTAGGGAACCGCGGATTTTTGGTGAATCGAACGTGTTCGCCGAAGAGGACGACCCGAGCGATGTTCACGAGTCTGCGCATCCCGACGAACCGACCGAGCCACGCTACTGAGCGCGCGGGCGGGCGAGCTTCCTGGGCTTTACCGGGGGACGCGAAGGGCCCAGGGGGCGACTCTCCATTGCCGCGCGTAAAATGCGATTGATGCGCGTCTGGTAGCCTCTGCCGTCGGCCTTCAGCCAAGCCAATACGTCGGCGTCAAGACGGATGGTGAGTTGTTGCTTCACCGGAGGCCACGCTTCTGTCGCCTTGGTGAAAAAAGGATTCGTCCAGTGGAGGAATGTCCGAATAATCGATCTCGGCATCCTGTGTGCAGTCAACCCTTGCCAAGTCGTTTTTCATAGATCTTCTGTTCACGTCGATTGGCCTTTCTTTCATTTTCGTAGATAGCCGCTTCGACTATGGGGAACCGCGGCTGATCAACTTGGGTTTGCTCGGCGGGAGCGCCCTTGTTGTTGCCCACGCCCGTAGGTTACACGGTGTCAAATGACCGACGCGCAGCCAATCCGCTCTTCAATATTCCCGCACCACAGCGCTCCACGGTTTCACATTCGCAGCAGGCCTGAAGCTTCTTCAAAAGCTGCCTCATGCTTTGGATTTGATCGAGCCGCGCGTCCAACTCCACCATCTTTCGTTCCGCGATCTTTTTCCAGCGCTGTGAAACCGGCGTGGATGCTGAGAAACCGAAGAACAACTGGCGGATCTCGTCCAGGGTAAATCCCGCCTCCTGCGCCCGTCGCACCACTGCCAGACGATAGAGCACTGTTTCGTCGTAACGCCGCTGTCCGCTGACGCGCGGAGCGCGTGCGAGGATGCCGATCTGCTCGTAATAACGAATCGCGGAAGTGCGTAATCCGACTTTGCGCCCGACTTCGGAGATGGTCATAAGGTTGATTATAGGCGGCAAAATAGTTCTTGCCTTCAAGTGGACTTGAAGCTGTAGCATCATCCTGAGGTCAATGCATGAAACTTCTGCTTCTTTTGATGATTACCGTGATGGCGGCGCCGTCCGCCGAGTCTCCCTTCGCCTGCAACCGCGCTGCGCTCAGCGCTCAGGCTCGCAAGCGCCACTTCGATGAACTGAGTCCCGCGCTCAGAGCCCGCAAGAAAAGCATCCGCGAGCTGCGCGACGGCTTCGAGTTCGAATTCCCGCCGGACACGGCTACGTTCGATCTGGTCTCGGAATGGGTGGCGGGCGAACGCCTGTGCTGTCCGTTCTTCGATATCGACGTACACGTCGAACGGGAGGGCGGAAGCCTGTGGTTGCGTCTCACGGGCCGCAATGGCGTGAAACAATTCATCCGCTCCGATTTTGTGGCTGGTTCCCGGGTCGATCGCGTGGATTGGCACGGAAGCTGCAAGCTTCTCGTCGATGCGTTTTTCCGCGGCCATGGTGGTGCTTAGTTTGCCCCTGCTGGGCGCAGTTCAAAAGCACGGTTCCTCTTGTCGTCGCGCCTACGACCGTTACCGATTCCAAGGGGCACTTCGTGGACGGACTGACGGCTGACGACCTGATTCTTTACGACAACAATGTGCCGCAGAAGATACAGATGGATTGGATGGCGTATCCGATCGATCTGGTGGTCGCGGTGCAGACCAGCGCGAATTCCGGCGCCGTGATCGACAAACTGGGCGGCAGCGGCATTCTGTTTTCGCAATTGCTGGCGGCCGACGCGGGCGAGACCGCGGTCATCTCGTTCAGCGACGAAGTGAAGGTCCATCAGGATTTCACGGACAACCCGGATCTGGTGATCCACTCGCTGCGCATGCTGCGCAAGGAAGGCGAAAACGCGCATATGCTGGACGCCATGCGCCAGGCGCTCGCGATGCTGGAACACCGCCCGCCGGGACGGCGGCGCATCATCCTGATGATTGCCGAAACGGCGCGATCGATCCAGCAAAACGAAGCTGCCCGAAGTGATGGAACAAGTGGAGCGGCTGAATGCCGCGGTTTATTGGCTCACTTATTCGCCATTTCTGGAGCCATTTACCGTAAAACCGAAGACCGCCGAGGATCTAAAGCCCGAAGACGAGCGCATTAAGGTCCAGAAGTGCGCACTGTGCCCCGCCCCCGACGATACGCCGGTTCCTCCGGACTTGGGGCCTGGCAGTTATCTTATATGGAATCCAGGAATTGATCCGGTTGCACCAGCCCGATCTCTCCCACCTGTTCGCCAACACCACCGGCGGGCGGAAGTGAGTTTCCTAAAGAAGCGCGCCTTGGAGCAGGCGATTCAACTGGTGAGCGAAGAGGTGCATCGCCAATATATTCTCAGTTTCGAGCCGAGAGGAGTCAATGCCGGAGAATTTCACACCATCCGAGTTGTGGTGAAGGACAGGCCGGAGTTGCACGCCAAAACGCGCGACGGATATTGGACGCTGCAGTAGCGGCTATTTCTTTCTCGCCGGCAGAAACTTCTTGTCGATGGACGCGACCACCACATAATTCGGATCCACCATTTCATCCAAATGGATCTTCGCCACTTTGGACAGCAATTCATACGCATCCAGACTCGACAGGCCGTAATCTTTGTGAATCCAGTCCACCAGTTCGGTGAACGCGATTCGCAGCGCGTCGTCCAGCGGACGGTACGCGCCCACCGCCATGATCGAATCGTTGTTTTCAAAGCGCGGCCAGTTGATCTTCCGGCCCTTGATGACGCTCACCTGTATGCGCGCCAGCAGCGACACTTCGATCGCCGTCCCCGCCACTTCGCCATCGCCCATCGCGGCGTGGCCGTCACCCATATAGAGCAGCGCGCCGGGCACATTCACCGGAAGATACAAAGTATTGCCGACGCTGACTTCGGGAGCGTCCATATTGCCGCCGAACTCGGCCGGCACGATCGAGCTGCGCACTTCGCCTCCCGCCGGCGCCACTCCGATGCAACCGAAGAAAGGATGCAGCGGAATCTTCACCGAAAACTTCGAATCGAGCGCATTGAATGTCGCCGTGTTGCTGGCCTTGTCGATCGGATAAAACCAGATCTTCTCCGGCAGCGGCGGATGCAGCATCGGCGTGTAGCTGGTTTCGTTCAACGCGCCGAACCCCGGCGCGAACGCCCCGACGCCCTGTTTCCCGTCCACCTGCAAATCGAGAATCTTCACCGCCAGCGTGTCGCCCGGCTGCGCGCCGTCCACGTAAAAAGGCCCGGTCAACGGATTGTCGCCCTTCACCAGGGCTCTGCGTGTCGCCGGGCTTCTTCAGAACGTTGCCGAAAGCGTCCAGCGTATTGGTCTCGATGATGTCGCCCGGACTTCACGTGCGCGACAGGCGTTGCCGGCCCGTACACATATTTCACATCGTTGATGGTTGCGTGATACTTGATCACGTTGGCGTCTGAGCCATGGCGGCCCACGACAACGGTAGCAAAAGAAGGTAAGCTCGCATTAAACCACTTTAGCCATGACACTTGCAGATTCGCAAGCTTCAATTCCCACGTTTCGCCCATCAGTTTGTGGCCGAAACTCTCATGCCGCTCGCGCTTCACCACGCGAAATCCAGATTTGCGATAGATGTGCCGCGCCGCGTCCAGGTTGGATTGAGTCCACAGTGTGATCGTGCGATACCCCGCTTGCCGCGCGAAGCGAACGCATTCGTCGACTAAACGGCCGCCGATCCCGAGGCCGCGAGCCGACGGCTCCACCAGCAACAGGCGCAACTTCGCCACCCTATTGGATTTCCTAACCAGGAATACCGACCCAGCGATCGCACCATCGCGCTCCGCAATCCAGCAACGCTCGCGCCTGGCATCGAAGTTCTGAATGAACCCGGCGGCGATTTGCGCCACCAGCGCTTCAAAATGTTCATCGAACCCGTATTCTTCGGCGTACAGCACGCCGTGCCGGTGAATCACCCATCCCATGTCGCCCGGCTGATGGGCGCGCAGCAGGTAGGGCGCCTTGGGGGCAATCGATTCAGCGGACCGCTCACCAAGCAAGTTCTCAATGGTACTCATCGCTGCCGTCAATCGATTTTGTTCCGTCGCGGATAATCGATCCAGCATCTTCGACACGCCGGCTGCGGATTTTGCTTCGAGCGCGGCAAATGCGCCTTGTCCTTTTTGTGTGAGCGAAAGATGGCTCTGCCGTGCATCTTTCTCGGACGCCTTGCGAGCCAGGAACCCGCGCTTTTGAAAGCTGGCGAGCATCCGGCTCAAATAGCCCGCGTCCAGCGCCAGCGCCTTGCCGATCTCGGCGGCCGTGGGCGCGTCGCGATGGGCCAGTTCATAAAGCACGCGGACTTCGGCTAGCGTGAACGGACTATCCAGGTATCCCTTGCCAAGCAATCCGATCTGGCGCGTGTAGAAGCGATTGAAACTGCGAACCAAATCCACGTTACGATTGGCGCTGGGCATATTGCCAGTGTCAAGCAACTACTTGACTGTTGTCAACTAACTACAAACGCGCCAGGATTTGCCCCACGATGTCTTCGCAGTGCTCGACGTAACCCGCAACCAGATCGGCGAGCGAAATCGGATCGGCGATGCCAATCCGGCACCGCACCTCTAATTTGTCATCGGAAACCCGCATCAACACGTGCAGTAGCAGCCGGTTCAGCGACACCCACAAATCCACCGTCTCCCACCACGAAAACTCGCCATAGCGCTGGCTCGGGACCTCGGCTTCGCCCGGATATCCGGCCGCCGTCAGCTTCGATTGGATGAGCGCGCAGGCGAACCATTGTTGATGCGCCATGGCCCAATCAATCAGATGGCCCAACGCTTCCTTGCGCGTCCAGGGCTTCCGTCTTAACCGCTGTTCACCATAAGAATCCGAGTACGCGTGCAGGTGCGCCACCGTGCTGTCCAGTAGATTCTCGAGAGTCCGGATGCTGGGTTCGAGCCGTGGCGCGGCGGCCGGCCGTGCAGGACTTTCGTTCCAGGGCGACGGCCGTTCTAACGGTTTTTCACGTAGCCGAGAGGTGCGTGGCTCCTCGCTCGGCTTGGTACGCAGCGCCTCGCGATACCGGTCGTAATCCGTCCCGAATTCCCGCAAAAGCTTGGCAGCGGTGCAATCTTCGATGCGAAGGAGCCCCAGCATCAGGTGCGGCGTGTCAATGGGCTTGTGCTGCAGAGCATCAGCCTCTTTGGCCCCGAGCTGTAGTGCTAACTTGCATTCGTCGCTTAACGGTAGATCGACCCCGGCGTGACCCGATTCTGGCCTGGGCGCGCCGTGCTCAACGCGCAGCCGGATCGACTCCGCGGCTCTTTCGGAAATTTGCAACACCCCGCGCTTATCATCGCGCAGCAAGCCCACCAGCAGATGCTCAGTCGCTATCCGTTCCGAGAGCAGCAGTGCGGCTTCGTGTCGGGCGAAAAAAATCGAGCGCCGGGCGTGTTCCGCGTAGCGTTCAAACACCGGGTTACTCCGACCGTGCGAGAATCTGCGCCGCGATATCCTCGCAATGCTCGATATAGATCTCCACCAGCTTCGAAAACGGAATCGGCTCCGCACTCCCGATGCGGCAGGGCACTTGGAGCTTCTCTTCAGGAACCCGCGCCAGCACATGAATCAACAGACGGTTCAACGACACCCATAAGTCCAACGTGTCCGACCACGGAAAATCGGCGTAGTGCTGGACGGCAACCGCCGCGTCATCCGGATAAGCGAATGCGGGATGTGCGGCCGCCGCGAACTTGGGCTCGGTCAACACCTGAGTCACCCACCGCTCATGCGCGATGGCCCAATCGATCAAGTGACCCAGCGCTTCCTTGCGCGTCCATGATCTATCTTGTAAACGCCGATCGCCGTACGCATCGGCGTAGACTCTGAGGCGCGATTCCGTATTGTCCACCAGTTGCCGCAAATCGTAAATTGCCGATTCGAGCGACGTCTGCGGCGGCGCGGCGGGAGCCGGCTCACGGCGCTCGAAAATCGCTGCTCGTGCCAGGGGCGTGCTGTCCGGCAATGTCTCGCGCGCAAACTCCCTGCATTGCTCCAGCGTGATTCCGTGCTTCCGGAGCAATTCCGCAGCCAGGCAGTTTTCTACACGCAACAAACCGAGGACCAGATGCGGCGTTCCTATCGGCTTGTGATTCAGTTTCTCGGCTTCTTCCACGCCGTACGCCAGCGCGCGTTTCGATTCCTGGCTGAGCGGTAAATCCACCGATGTGGAGACTTTCTCTCGCTTCGGCGACAGAAGCTGCACTTCTTTTCGAATCGCCACCACAGCGTCCGCGCCCAACTCCATGGCGAGCGTTTTGTCTTCCCGCAAAATACCCAGCAGCAACGCGGCGGACGTAATCTCCAGGGAGCCGAACGAACTGGCTTCGTAGCGCGCGAAGAAGATCGCTCGGCGGGCGCTTTCGGTGTAACGTTCAAACAAGGAGGGGCCTTGCGGCCTATTATCCCGCTCGGCCCGCCATCACCGCATCTTCAATCACGCCGAAAACTTCTTCCGGTTGAATCGGCTTGCTGACGTAATCCGTCATCCCGGCCCGCAAGCACTTGTCGCGATCGCCCTGCATGGCATGCGCGGTCATGGCGATGATAGGCGTCCGCACTCCGCGCTCGCGCAAAATCCGCGTGGCCTCCAAGCCGTCCATTTCGGGCATCTGCACGTCCATCAGGATTACGTCGAAGCTGTAGCGCGCCGCCTCATCCAACGCCACGCGCCCATCGCCCGCCACGGTTACCCGGTGCCCGCGGCCTTCGAGCAAACGCACCATGAGCAACTGGTTCACGCGATTGTCTTCGGCCAGCAGGATGGAAAGCCGCCCGGCGCTGGCGCTATCGCGCAGCTCATTACAGCCGGCCGCGGGCGCATGTTCCTGCCCCGCGCAAACCGGACAGTCGATGGTGAACGAAAACGTGCTGCCCTCGCCTGGCGCGCTTCGAACCGAGATGCCGCCGCCCATCAGGTCCGCGAGGTTCGAACAGATGGCCAGTCCCAGGCCCGTGCCGCCATAGCGCCGCGTCACGGAGCCGTCGGCTTGCCGGAAGGGTTCGAAAATCACTTTCTGCTGTTCGCTCGACAAACCGATGCCGGTGTCGGTGACGTTGAACCGAATCAGAGCCTGGCCGCCGCTCTGGCGTTCCAGCACTGCTTCCACGCGCACGCTACCGGCGGCGGTGAACTTCACCGCGTTGTTGATCAAATTCAGCAGCACCTGCCGCAGCCGGTTGGGATCGCCCTCCAACCCATCGGGAACGTCGTCACCAACCAGCGACGAAAGCGTCAGGCCCTTCTCGCGCGCCACGAACTCCAAGGTCTTCGTGGCCTGCCGAACGCATTCGCGCAACGAAAACGGAATGGATTCCAGCTCCAGCCGCCCGGCCTCGATCTTGGAAAAATCGAGGATGTCGTTGAGCAGGCCCAGCAGGGAATCGGCCGAGGTCTTCGCGATGTGCAGATACTCCCGCTGCTCGTGATGCAGTTCGGTGTTTAGCACCAGCCCCATCATCCCCAGCACGCCATTCATGGGCGTGCGAATCTCGTGACTCATGTTCGCCAGAAACTCGCTCTTGGCGCGGCTGGCATCTTCCGCGCGCGACTTTGCCTCGGCCAGCTCCGCGGTACGCTCCCGGACCTTGTGATCCAAATCCGCCAACAGCTCCGCCATCTCGGTATTCAAACGCTCGCGATCCGACAGCGCGGCGCGCAGCTCCGTATAGGACTCCGTCAGCCGCACCGACATCCGGCCGAAGTCTTCCACCAGGTGCGCCACTTCCGCCGGCGCCTGCGGCGGCAAATCGATCTGGCCGGGCAGATCGCCCTGCACCGAAAACTGCCGAACGCGATGCACCAGGTCCTCCAGCGGAGACGTAACGCCCGAGTCCGCCGCTCGCGCCAGCACCAGCGAAAGTCCGATGGCGCCTAGCAGCCACGCCACGGTCATCAGATAATAACGCTCGGTCTGCACATGCAGCCGCGAGAGCGGTTGCTCGATTAGCACCTTCCAACCCGTGAGCGCGCTTTCCGTGTGGCTGGCCAAAAACCGGGCGTTGTGCTGCCGCGCATCCGGGTGATCCACCAGGAACGCCGCCTCGTTGCTTTTTTCTCCATTCCCGAGGGCTGCCTTCACCAGTGGCGAATCCGCCATCGACTCCAGCGGGCGATAAGCCGCGCCCCGGCTCGAATAAATCACGCGGTTGTGCTGATCCAGAATAAAGATTCCCGCCTGGTCCAGCGTGCCGAAGGTTCCCGTGGATTGCTCGAACACCGATAAATCCAGCAGGCCCGCGATGACGCCGAAGAACTTGCCATCGGGCATGAAAATTGGGGCCGTGACGGCTACCGCCGGCTGCTGATCCACGCGGCTGACGAAAACATCCGAGATCACCGGCTGCCGCAGCGCCTTGGTGCGTTGGAAGTATTCGCGATCGCGCATGGTGGCGCTGTCCGGCACCACATCGCCCGGCTTGTTGCTGAGCACGGTTCCCAGGCCGGGGATCGCGTGCGGATCCACTGCGATGGGGAACCCATCCGCATTGCCGATAGCAATGGAGCGAAAACCGGTGTAAACCTGGCGGGTCTCGTGCAGCCATCGGTTGAGCGAGTCCAGATCGAAGCGGCCTTGCGCGGTGATGGAGCGCGACAACTCCCGCACCGCGAGTTGATGCAGCCTGGTATGATCCTCCAAATCCTCCCGGATCGCGGTAGCTGCCTCCCGCATGCGTTGCCCTGCTTCGGTCTCCTGGCGCTCGGCATAGTTCTCGCCGTTCACAATGTTCAGCACCAGCAGGGGCACCGTCGCCACCAGCAGAAAGCCGTGCGATAGATAAGCGCGCAGAGGTTTGCGCTCCCCGCGTCCGGGAGCCACACTCCACGGCCTCTGTAGCGCTGGAATGCCGATCAGAAGGTCCGCGATCATCACGTTCAACAGGCCGTTCACCGGGTACTTCACTACCATCACCCAGTCCGACGGCGACGGGTAGCTGAGAAGGAGCATGTAAAACAGCGCCGCCAGCGGAGTGCCCAGCGCGGCCCAGTAGATCAGGTCGGCCAGCATCGAATTCACCCGGCGCCGGGCCAGCCAGCCCACCGTCAGAGCTTCCGCTATTGCGATGCACGCCGTCTCGGGATGGCCCCCCAGCAGACCGGACGCCAACGCCGTGATCAAAGCGGCCAGGGCGCCATACCAAGGCCCATAGAGGAGGGCCGCCATCAGATAAAACGCGCCTCCGAACAGCAGCGGCGCGCCCGTGAAGATGGTCAGATGGAGCAGGTTAACCAGAATGCCGAGAAGCCCAAACGCAAGGGTAACCATTAAGCTGCGGTTCAGCTTCGAGGGCATAGGTGTCTGTCGTCCGAAGTAATGAAGTTCTTTAGTTCGAGCGCCTTGGCAACATTAATACAGCCCCTTGCTCAGGCGCGCGGGTCGGTGAAGGCCGATCTGGCTTCTCGATGACGCCCCGCTTGCAGTACGCTGGTATATGACTGCCTGATGGACGATAAGAAGATACTGGAAAAACTGCGCGAAATCTGTTTAGCCTTGCCGAAAACCAGCGAAACCACCACCTTCGGCCATCCCACCTTTCAGGTGGGCACCAAGACCTTTACGGTTCTGGAGACGTATAAGGGCATTTTGTCGATATGCGTCAAGGTGGGCAAAAAGATGCAGCCCGTGTTCCTGGAGGACGTCCGCTTCTATCGAACGCCCTACGTCGGCCAGCACGGCTGGGTCTCGCTACGCGCCAACACCAAACTGGATTGGACCGAGATCCGCGATCTCGTGGAAGGGAGTTACCAGTTGGTTCACGTCAAAAAGAGGCGCAGGTGACTGCGGAGCTCGCCGGCCGCCGCATCGCTATCACCAGCATGCTCGTCAGCGCTGGGTTAGCGGCCGCGAAGATCACCATTGGTCTTCACGCTTCCTCCACCGCCACGGTTTCCGACGGTATCGAATCCGCCAGCGACGTCCTCACTTCGGGACTGGTGCTGCTGGGCTTGATCGTCGCCGCCAAGCCGCCCGACAGCGATCATCCGTATGGCCACGGCCGGCTGGAAACCATCAGCGCATTAGTGGTGGGAATGATTCTGGCAGCCAGCGGCGTGCTGATCGCTTTCGAATCGCTCCATTTGTCGAACGGCGAAAAGCGTTCGCCCGCGGCTTATGCCGTGTGGCCGCTGGTCGCTTCCATCGCGATCAAATCTATCATGAGCACCGCGAAATGGCGTTACGGCCGCAAGATTCAAAGCTCCGGCTTGATTGCCGATGCGTGGAACGATACCGTCGACATTCTCTCCGGTTCAACGGCCTTACTGGGCTTGGGTCTCACGTTGCTCGATCCCGAAAAATTCTCCGCGGCCGACCGTATCGGCGGCTCCGCTGTTGGCGTCATCGTTATCTTCCTGGCCATCCGCGTGGTGCGCGACACCATGCTGCAGCTGATGGACACCATGCCGGACCCGGAAGCGATGGATCGGATTCGCATGGCTGGCCTCAACGTTCCGGGCGTGCTGGGGATTGAAAAATGTTTCGCGCGCAAAACCGGCCTGAAGTGGCACGTGGACCTGCATCTGGAAGTGGATCCGGAAATGAGCGTCTACGAATCGCACGAGATCGCGACGCACGTGAAGGAAAAGATCCGGGCTGAAGTGGATTGGGTGGCCGACGTGCTTGTTCACGTGGAGCCGCACATGCTGGGTACAATCGCAGTCGGGCCGCCGGGCCCCAGCTCAAACAGGCCGAATGGAAAATCGTGAATTTGCGCGGGTGCTCGCCGAGACCGCGGACCTGATGGAGATTGCGGGCGAAGACGGCTTTCGCATTCGCTCCTATCGCAACGCCGCCTCCGCCATCGAAGGCTTTCCGGAGCGCGTCGACGATATTCTGGCGAACCCCGAGCGCAAGGTCACCGAAATTCCCGGCGTCGGAAAAGGCATCGCCAGCGTGATCGCCGAACTAGCCAAGCGCGGCTCGTTTGAAAAGCGCGACACTCTGCTGGCGCAATTCCCGCCCACGCTACTCGAGTTATTCAAGATCCAGGGCCTGGGTCCGAAGGGCATCGCGCTGGTTTACCAGCACCACAAAGTCGCCACGATCGACGAGCTGGAGCGCATCTGCAAAGAGCAAAAACTGCGGGAGCTGCCGCGCATGGGCGCGAAGCTGGAAGAGAAGGTGCTCAAGTCTATCGCGCAATATCGCCAGCGCACCGGGCGCTTCCTGCTCAATTTCGGACAAAAGGCGGCCGGCGAGCTGATTCCCTATCTTTCGGAAACCGGCGGCATCGAGAAGATCGCGGCAGCGGGCAGCCTGCGGCGCGGTAAGGACACTATCGGCGATCTCGATCTTCTCGTCACCGGTCCAGGAGCGCCCGATGCGCTGGAGCGATTCACGCAGCATCCCAAAGCGCACACCGTCCTCGGCAAAGGCGCCAACAAGGCCAGCATTCAATATGGACTCGAGGGCCTTCAAGTTGACCTGCGGGCGCTCCCTCATGAAAGCTACGGTGCGGCGATGCAGTATTTCACCGGCAGCAAGGAACACAATATCCTGGTGCGCAGCCGCGCGCTGAAACTAGGGCTCACGCTGAATGAATACGGCCTGTTCCGGCTGGAAAACGAAGAACGCGTCGGCGGGGAAACTGAGGAGGAGATCTACGCCGCGCTCGGCCTGGCTTGGATTCCGCCTGAGTTGCGTGAAAACTGCGGCGAAATCGAGGCTGCCGTCATTGATCAAACAACGACCGAGCGCCTGCCTAAGCTGATCGAACTCTCCGACATTCGTGGCGATCTTCACATGCACACCACGGAAACCGACGGCCGCGCCACGCTCCAGGAAATGGCCGAAGCCGCGCATGCGCTGGGCTACGAATACATTGCCATCACCGACCATTCCAAGGCGCTCGCGATGGCTTTTGGACTCGACGAGAAGCGCGTGGTCGCCTTCGCCCAACTGGTGCGCGATCTGAATCGCAGCGGCCTGCCGCTCCGCGTTTTTTCGGGACTGGAATGCGATATTCGCCGCGATGGCGAGATGGATCTGGCCGAAGATGCGCTCGCCGAGCTCGACATCGTGGTGGGCAGCGTTCACAGCCACATGAATCTGGAAGCCGCGGAGATGACCGATCGGCTGATGCGCGCGCTGGAATCGCCATCGATGCGCGTGATGGGCCATCCTACTGGCCGGATTCTTCTGAATCGCGATCCGTTCCCGTTCGACTTTGAGCGCGTGGCAGGGGAAGCCGCGCGCCGCAACGTGTATCTGGAAATCAACGGTAGCCCGGAGCGCATGGATCTCTCGGGCGCCATGGTTCGCACCGCGAAAGCTCTGGGCGCGAAGTTCGTCATTTCCACCGACGCGCATCAGACCAAGCATCTGGGCATCAACATGCCGTTCGGCGTCCTTACGGCGCGCCGGGGCTGGCTGGAAGCGCGCGACGTTCTGAATGCGCTGCCGCTGGCCGAATTTGAAAAAGTCATCCACAAATCATGAAAATCGTTTCCTCTGTCGAAAAACTCACGAACAAGCTCTTCACTGTTTCGTACGACCATGCCGTGGATCCCAGCGGCTTCGAGATCAAGCGTTTCATCGTGCATCATCGCGGCTCGGCCGTCATGATGGCGATCGACGATCGCAAGCGTATTTTACTGGTGCATCAATATCGCTTGCCCGCGCAGCGCATGCTGTGGGAGCTTCCGGCCGGCTCCATCGATCCGGGCGAGAAGCCGCTCCAGACCGCCAAGCGCGAGTTGAAAGAGGAAACGGGTTACCGCGCAAAAAACTGGAAAAAGGTGATTTCCTTTTTCCCCAGCCCCGGCTTCCTTACCGAAAAGATGACGATTTTTCTGGCCACCGATCTCACCGCGGGCGAAGCCACGCCGATGGGCGACGAACGCATCGAGACGCGCTGGTTTACCGCGAAAGAAATTGAAACGGCCATCGAGGGCGGCGAAATTTTGGACGCGAAATCCATGCTCGGATATTTTTTCTGGAAGCGGTCGCAGCGCAAGGGGTGAAAGAGGACTCCAGATGAGGCGGTATCCGGTAATCATCGAGCAAACGGGCACGGGCTACTCCACATACTCGCCAGATGTTCCAGGATGCGCGGCGGCAGGCGATACGCCGGAGGAAACTCGCAGCAATTTCCAGGACGCTTTAGCCTCGCACTTTTGAGGCGATGCGTGAAATTGGCGAGGCGATTCCGGAGCCGAACTCTTCGGTCGATTACGTGGAAGTTGGCGCATAGCCGCCGGAAACTATTTTGCTAAACGCTCTCGCGCGATTCGAATAAAATTGCCCGCCAGCGTTGTTGACGACCCGGCTTTGATCCCGAGATCGACGGTTGTTCGGCAGGGGGCGCGCACCTCTCGATAAATCGCGCCGGGTATCGCGACGGTCGCGACGCATGCAGGAGCCAGCGACACGCCCAGGCCGGCGGCTACCAGGCGCACCAACGTCGGCCACTGCGGCGCGTCCTGCACAATATTCGGGCGGAATCCCTCACGCTCGCAGCAGGCCACGGTTCGGTCGAACGCGAGCGGCCCCATGCGGCGCGCAAACAGGATGAACGGCTCACGCTGCAGGTCCCGCACACGGAGCGACCGTTTGCGAGCCAGCGCGTGGGCCTTGGGCAGCACCGCCACATAGCGTTCTTCGAACAATGTGCTGATTTCGATTCCCTCCGTCGGGTCGCCATCGCGCAGGAAGGCCAGGTCGAGCGTCCCGGTAAGCAAGGCGGAAATTTGCGCCGACGTGCTGAACTCCCGCAGGCGAAGCTCCACCTTCGGATAGCGACGCCGGTAAATCCCAATGGCGGCCGGAAGATCGGTAAACATCACCGAACCGCTGAAGCCAACCGTGAGCGTCCCTTCTTCGCCGCGTCCCAGCCGCCGCACCTGCGCCAGGTCGTCCTGAACTTTTTCGATGGTGCTGCGCGCGCGTTCGGCGAGTAGTTGGCCGGCCAGAGTAAGCTTGACGCCCCGCGTGGTCCGATCGAAAAGACGATGGCCCAACAGCTGTTCCAGCCGTTTGATCTGCTGGCTCAGCGGAGGTTGGGCGATTCCCAGCATCTGCGCCGCCTTGCTGAAATGCAGCGTCTCCGATACCGCCAGGAAGTAACGAAGATGGCGAAGCTCGATCTCTTCTTTCATACTACTATCATATGAATAGTCATCTTTTAGCTATTGGACATAGTAATCGCCCCGGCCTTAACGTGGAGACATGACGACACCGCAAACAGAAGTCGCAATCCGCGAATTCCAGCCTGGAGATGAAAGCGCTTTTCGCGAGCTCAACGAAGAATGGATCGTCCGTTATTTCGCTCTGGAGCCCAAAGAGACGGAGCTATTGGCCGACCCTCAGGGACTTGTCTTGGATCGCGGCGGCAAGATCTTTCTCGCGGTGCGAGACGGTCAACCGGTGGGGTGTTGCGCTCTGCTGTCCATGTCGCCGGGCGAATATGAGGTTGCCAAGATGGCCGTAACGGAATCGTGCCGGCGTAGCGGCATTGGGCGCCAGCTTCTGGAGAAGGCGATTGCCGAAGCCTGCGCGTTGGGCGCGCACCGCCTCTATCTTGAGACCAACCGCAAGCTGGATGGCGCCATCCGGCTGTATGAATCGTTGGGCTTTCGGCATCTTCCGCCCGAGCGCGTGGTCCCATCCGTCTACGCGCGCGCCAACGTCTATATGGAGCTATTTATCGAATGAGCCGGGCCAAGTAGACGAGATCGTATGATGAATGTGTGACGGTCCAGGACGTAGTCGTCCAATACGAAGGCCGAATAGTCGAGCTACAGTCAGCGATAGCCCAGCTTCGATGGCCCCATGCGCTCGCGGCCGCTATTCTTGCGATTGCGCTCGGTCTGTTTCTCCTGCTCAGCATCTACGTTTTTCGCGGCCAAATGTCTTTTCTTTGGTCCGCGTTGCCGATCCTGATCGCCGCTGCCTCTGTCCGGCGCGTGGGAAAGTTGCACCAATCGCAATCGCGCCTGTGGCGATTGAAGCGCTTCTACGCCCGCGCCGTTCTGCGCGTGAAAGGAGAGTGGGCCAGGTCTGGCGTTGCGGGAGCGGAATTCAACGATTCCGATCATGTTTATGCCGCGGATTTGGGCATCTTCGGTGAAGGTTCTCTTTTCGAATTGCTTTGCATTGCCCGAACCTCTATTGGCCGTCGCGGCCTGGCCAATTATCTGCTGCAAGCTCCTTCGCTTGAAGAGACGCGGTTGCGTCAGGAAGCCGTCCGCGAACTCCGGGGAAGAACGGACCTTCGAGAAAGAGTGGCAACGCTTGGCGAGTTTGAGTTTCTAGAATCGCGCCACGATACTTTCGACCACTGGCTGGATTCTCCGCGCCTTTCCTTCGTCCGCCCTCTGCCCGCGCTCGCGGCAGTGACATCGGCGCTCATGGCTGGCATGGTGGTCGCGGGCTTACTGGGCATAATTTCGTGGGCAGGCGTCGCTACGTGGATTTTTCCCTTAGTCGCACTTCACTCCGTGGTTGGGCTTTTTTTCCGCAGCCGCGTAAATCGAATGACGGAGTGGCTGCGCCCCGTCTCCAGCGAAACGCGCGTGTTGCGGGAGGGCCTCCAGCTTCTCGAAGCAGAACAATTCCAAACGGCAAAACTGCAGGCGCTCACAGAACAGGTGCGGAATAGTTCTCGATCCATCCGGAAACTGGAACGGTTGCTCGATGCGCTCGAACAGCGAGATAAGGATTGGTTTTACGGCCCTTCGCGCGTGCTTTTGGCCGGCACTCAATTGTGCATGGCCGTGGAGCGCTGGCAAAGAGAGCATGGCCAATCGGTCCGAGTGTGGCTGAAAGCGTGGGCGGAATTCGAGGCGTTGAACGCACTGGCCGCCTACGGTTACGAAAATCCGGATAACACTTTTCCCGAGTTGACGGAGAAAGAAGTCTGCTTCGAGGCGCAGGATCTGGGCCATCCGCTGCTGTCGCGGGCTCCCTGCGTCGTAAATGATATCGAGCTGAACCCGGACTCCAGGATTTACATCGTCAGCGGATCGAATATGTCGGGAAAAAGTACGCTGCTGCGAGCCATCGGGCTAAACGCAGTGCTCGCCTTCGCCGGCGCTCCCGTGCGGGCTGGTACTCTTCGGCTGTCCGGCCTTTCGATTTTTGCGTCGCTCAACATCGTGGATTCGTTGCTGAACGGCAAGTCGAAGTTTCTGGCGGAAGTCCATCGGCTGCGCCAGGCGATCGAATCGTCGGTTCCCAACCGGCCCGTGTTATTTCTCGTGGACGAGATGTTCAGTGGAACGAATTCGCGCGATCGGAGGATCGCGGCCGAGGCAGTGATTCGCACGCTGGTTGACCGGGGAGCCATTGGAGCATTGTCGACGCATGACCTGGCGCTCACCGAAATCGCGGATGTGGAAGGCATGAGTGCCGTCAATGTACACATGGGGTCGAGAACCGGGGAAGATCCAATGGATTTCGACTATCGTCTGAAGCCGGGAGTAACAACCGAGAGCAATGCGATAGCCATCGCCCGGTTGGCCGGCGTGCCGGTTTAAAGGATGGACAGCGTGCGCCCGGAGAGCGCCATAAGAATCGACAAGTGGCTGTGGGCCGCGCGATTTTTCAAGACGCGCTCGCTCGCCTCGCGCGCCTGCGAGCTTGGCCGAATTGAAGCCAATGGACAGAACGTCAAACCCTCGCGCGAGGTGCGGGTGGGCGATCTGTTGCGAGTGAAGAACGACAGCGGCGAATTCCAGATCGAGGTTCTGCTCTTGAGCGAAATGCGCGGCCCCGCGCCGGTTGCGCAGACGCTCTACCGCGAGACCGAAGCGAGCCGGGAACTCCGCTTAAAATTGGCGCAAGAGCGCAAGGCCATGCCGCGCTTTGAAACATCGACGGAAGGCCGGCCATCCAAGCGTGACCGCCGTGAAATCGCTCGCCTTCGGGGTCGGTCCTAGACCAGATATAATCGATGCCCAGAGATACCGGCTTGATCAAACATTGGACCGCCGCCGCTGCCTTATTGGCTGCCTTCGCCGGAAACTCTTTCGCGGAATCGAAACACTGCGACCGCGCGTGCATGATGGCGCTCACCGATCAATATTTGGCCGCGCTGGTGAAGCACGATCCCGCGGGGCTTCCGCTTTCGAAAGGCGTGCGATTCACCGAAAACACGGCGGAAATCCGCATCGGCGACGGCCTGTGGGTGGGCGCGTCGGAAGCTCCCACCACGTTCAAGATCTACGCGGTCGATCCCGCGTCGAACCAAATCGGGTTCTATGGAGTAATGAAGGAAAACAACCGGCCGCTGATCATCGCGCTGCGGCTGAAGGTTGTGGACGGAGAGATCACCGAGATCGAGCATGTGCTGGCGCGCAACATGCGTCCGGATCGGATGCAAAACCTGGTGACGCCACGCGCGGCCTTTCTGGCCGATGTGCCGCCCGCCGAGCGCACGCCGCGCGAAGACATGATCAACGCGGCCAATTCGTACTTCGAAGCCATCGAGCATGGCGACGGCGAAATCGCGCCTTTCGCCGAAGATTGCGAGCGGCACGAGAACGGCGGCCAGACCACGCACAACGCGACACCGGTGCCGTGGCCCGTTCCGATGGGATCGCCCGCGGACGACCACGCGATGGCGGTGCTCGGCACGTTAACGTGCACCGCTCAAATCAACAGCCAGATTCTGAGTTTCATCACGCGGCTCTGGCCGCGGCGCCTGGGGCTGGTGGACGAACAGAAGGGCCTGGTCTACGCGTTCCCGATGTTCCAGCATCGCGGCGCGGTGCATGACATCAAGATCAAAGGCGTGCCCGGCGTGGAGACGGTTCACATGAACGGCGGAACTTCGAACTTACAGGCCGGCGAAATTTTCAAAATCCGCAGCGGCAAAATTCATGAGATCGAAGCGATGGGCACCAGCCTGCCGTACGGAACGAAGAGTCCGTGGGATTAAAAGGGGAAACCGCTCCCTCACGGTCACGGCTCGGTCGGCAGGTTATTCTTTTTCAGAAATTCCCCGATCTCGGCGTAGATCTTGACGCGCTCGTCCCCCGTGAAGTTTCCGTGGTGTCCGCCAGGCACCGTGATTAACTGATTTTGCACTCCGGCCTTGGTTAGCGCCTCGTGCAGACGCACGGCCTGCTGGTAGTTCACGGTTGGATCGGCGTCGCCATGAATGGTCAACACCGGCGGTTGATCGGGGCGAACATACGTGAGCGGCGAAACGCGCTTTGCGATCTCATCGCGATTCGGCAGGCTGCCAAACCATTGCACCGCAAGATTGGCCTTGTGCGGACCATCATCGATGACGTCGGCCACATCGGCGATGCCGTACCAATTGATGATGGCGGCTACCTTGGGCAGCGGCACGCCTTCGCATTCGCGATCCAGGCCAGCGCTTGCGGGAATCATTCCGGTCGTCAGCGCGAGATGCCCGCCGGCGGATTCGCCCATCGACACCAAGCGGTTGACGTCGAAGTTGTACGTTTTCGCCTGCGCGGCGACAAATCGCAGCGCGCAAAGGCAGTCTTCCACCGCGGCCGGCGCCAACGCCACGCGCGCCAGACGATACTCCACATTCACCACGTTCCATCCCATTTCAAACCACGGGATGAGATACATCTGCGAGGCTTCTTTGGTGCCCGCGGCCCAAAATCCGCCATGAAAATGCATCACGGTGGGTTGCTGTGTGGTGACGCCGCGCCGCCGGTCGACAGTCCGAACGTTTATCAGGATGCCCGAAACCGTTGGTTGACGCAGGTGAGCCTGCATCCCAACGATGCACGGGTATTCGTAAACGCCGCCCGCGCTCTCGGACTGGGGCGTGATAGCGCGCAAAGACAGATCGATCTGCTGAAGCGTGCCAGGACTCTCGATCCTGCGCGCGCAACCGAACCGCTGGCCAGGCTCTATTCCGCGATCCTGGTGTCGGTAAAAGAACCCGGTCTCGCGGCGCAGGTCAGAGAAGAATTGCAGAGTTCGAACGACATTGCGCTAGTCGGTTCGGTGGCCCGGCACGTTGTCGAGGAGGCGACGGGAAGAGTGGTTAGCCGCGCCAGCACCTCGGATTCTTACTCCCTGCGAATACTCGCCACAGAACTTGTGTCGCACGCGCAAGCGCTGGAACCGCAGAATCGGGACTGGTCCGACCTTATGGAAGGGGTGAACGAATTGCCGGATGGCTCGGCTCCGCCGGTTGCACAGAAAGCGCCGGCCTCCGTTCCGTCCATTCGCTTCGGCGGGAAGGTCGCCGCGATGAACCTTGAACAATCGCGGCCGCCAATTTATCCTCCGGAAGCCAAGGCCGCGGGACTGCACGTCGAAGGAACCGTGAAACTGCAGATCCGCATCGGAGCGGACGGCCATGTCAAGGAAGCAACCGCGATCAGTGGCAATCAAATGTTGGTAAACGCTGCCATGGATGCCGCGCTCGGTTACCTGTACAAGGCGACTATGCTGAACGGCCAACCCGTCGAAGTGCTGACGGATGTGGAGATCGTATTCCAACCATGACCGACTCCCTTACGGTCGCGGCTCGGTTCCGAGCGCATTCAGTTCGTCGATCTCGCGCTGGAGATTTCGCCGATCGCGCTTCCGGATGGAAAAGAAAGAGACGAACCACACGGAAAGAAGGACGAAGAATAGCACAGCGTTCAACAGAAGCCGTGGGGTTTTGAGCGCCGCGATCAACGCCGGCAGAACCACCAACGCCAGTCCGATGAAGCACAGCCACAAGCCCGACCTGCGCCAGATGTGCCGGACATAATCACGCCGGTTCTCCAGTTCCCTACGGTAAAAGTCCAGCGAGGCGCCCAGCGTCGCATCCTCCGCGAGATTGCCTGGCCAGATCCATTCGTGCGCCAGATAAGCGCCATACAGCCCCCACAGGCTCAGAATTCCCCAACCGATCCGCAGGACCAGGTATTGGGCTTTCGCGAAGGCGCCCGCAAAAACGCCGCAGAGGACCACCCCGATGACGATCGCTGTAAGGGCCTTCCATCTTCCCCTGGCATAGAACCTATGCGCCTTGCCACGTATTTCTTCAAGTGACATTTGCATTGCCTCCGTGGGTTGGTTTTGCCAGATTTGCTTTGGGTCGTTGGGAGGGAATTCATCCGGCATGGAATTCTCCTTGGTGAAACCAGCGCTTTAAAATAGTCTTGATGCGATGCACCTTCATCGCGACGTTGGCGGCGGAAAGGCCGGTGATTTCCGCGGTGGAAGCGGCGTCCAAGCCTTCAAGATAAGAAACGATAATTTGCCGATCGAGCGGCTTCAGTTTCTGGATCAGCAGAGAGAGTCGATCGAGGGCTTGGTTATGGCTGGCGGCAAATTCGCCATGATCGCTAACGGGCAGGGCCTCGATCTCCTCGATGCTCACAAGCTTTTTCCTGATCCGCCGTTGTCGGATCACATGCCCGGTGGCTACGTTGTGAGCGACGCGGTATACCCAGGTCCTCAACGAACAACGCCGGTCGAAATGCGCGAAACTGCGCCACAAGTGAAGATGAATGTCCTGGAGCAAATCGCGGCGTGTTTCCGGATCGGCCTCATACGCACGCGCCAGCCGGTCCAGAGCAGCGGCATAAGCGTCAGCCGCCTCCTGGTACAGTTCGTCCTGTTTCACTCCGTCACTTTCGATGGGCCCGGCTCCTCAAGTAAGGTAGTCGTTATAAAATTAGTTTTCTAACAACGCTCTTCGCTCAGAGTTGCAGAAAAATGACACAGGTAGCGCTTCTGCGGGGGATCAATGTCGGCGGCAAGAATATTTTGCCGATGAAGGACCTGGCCCGGATGTTCGCCGACGCCGGATGCACGAACGTGCGCACGTATATCCAAAGCGGCAACGTGATTTTCGAGAAGGCAGCCGGCGCGGTAAAGCTAGCCGATGTTATCGCCGCGAATATCGAAAAGCGATTTGGGTTTAGAATCCCGGTAATTCTTCGGACGTCCGCGGAATTGCGCCAGACCATTCGCGATAATCCGTTTCTTCCATCGGTGGCCGATCAGAGATGGCTTCACGTCTACTTCCTGGCCGGCGCTCCCAACGCTGGGGCCATTGCCGGTTTGGATCCCGCGCGGTCGGCGCCCGACGCCTTTCACGTGCGCGGAAAAGAGATCTATTTGCATCTTCCCAACGGCATGGCGCGCAGCAAGTTGACCAACGCCTACTTCGATTCCAGGCTCTCCACCATCTGCACGGCGCGGAACTGGGCCACGGTGTGCAAGCTTGCTGAGATGATGGAGTAGTGATCTCGTTTTCCGCTATCAACAAACAATACGGCAAGCAGTTGATTTTCGTCGACGCTTCGTTTCAGTTGAACCCTGGCGAGAAGGTCGGCCTGGTTGGCCCCAACGGCTCCGGCAAGACGACGCTCTTCCGCATGATCGTGGGCGAGGAGGAAGCGGACGAAGGTTCCGTCACGGTTCCCAAACGGCTCCACATCGGCTACTTTCGCCAGGACGTGGAGGAGATGCAGGGGCGATCGGTGCTGGACGAAGCCATCGCGGGCAGCGGCCGAGCGGGCGATCTGCATCATGAGCTGGAATCGCTGCAGCGCGCCATGGAGGACCCCGAGCGCGCGGACGAAATGGATGGCATCCTGGAGCGCTTCGGCGAGGTGCAGGAAGAGTACGAACATCTGGATGGATACGCGCTGGAGGCGCAGGCGCGTGAAGTGCTGCACGGCCTGGGCTTTGAAGACGACCAGATCGATGGCGACGTGGGGGCGCTGTCCGGCGGCTGGAAGATGCGCGTGGCGCTGGCGCGCGTGCTGCTGGGACGGCCGGATGTGCTGCTGATGGACGAGCCGACCAATCACCTGGATATCGAATCGATCATTTGGCTGGAGCATTTCTTGAAGTCGTACCAGGGCGCGCTGCTGATGACTTCGCACGACCGCGAATTCATGAACCGCATCGTGACAAAGATTGCCGAAATTGATTCGGGCGAGATCGTCACGTACTCCGGCGACTACGATTTCTATGAGCGCGAGCGGGCCGTCCGCGAGACGAACCTGCAGGCCGCCTTCGCGCGCCAGCAAGCCATGCTGGCCAAGGAGCAGCGCTTTATCGATCGCTTCCGGACGCATGCCGCGAAGGCCGCGCAGGTGCAGAGCCGCATCAAGGCGCTGGACAAAATCGAGAAGGTGGAGCTGCCGAAGAAGCGCCACGTGGTGAAGTTTGAGTTTCGCGTGCCGCCGCGTTCGGGCGACCAGGTGGCGGTGATCGAGGACCTTCACAAACGTTTTGGCTCGCGGGTGATTTATGACGGATTCAGCCTTACGGTGCGGCGAGGCGAGCGCTGGGCCGTGATGGGCAAGAACGGCGCGGGCAAAACCACGCTGCTGAAAATGATCGCGGGCGCCATTGAACCCGACGCGGGAACTGTAAGCCTGGGAGCCAGTTTGATAATGGGATATTTCGCGCAGCAGTCGCTGGACGTGCTGGATCCCGAATTGACCATCATTGAGCAGCTTCAAAACGATTTTCCGCAGGATGGGCTTGGCTCGCTGCGCTCGCTGGCGGGCGCGTTTCAATTTTCAGGCGACGACGTCGACAAGAGCATCCGGGCGCTTTCGGGCGGCGAGAAATCGCGGCTGGCGATGGCGCGAATGCTTTACAATCCGCCGAATTTCCTGGTGCTGGATGAGCCGACCAATCATTTGGATCTGGCCACCAAAGAAATGCTGGTTGAGGCGCTGAAGCAGTTTGAGGGAACCATGATCTTCGTGTCGCATGACCGTACTTTTTTGCGGGGGCTGAGTTCGCGCGTGCTGGAACTCGGCGGCGACAGCGGACGGGATCGCAGTCCACATGTGTACCTCGGTTCGTACATCGAGTACGTGCAAAAGACCGGGCATGAGGCGCCAGGAATATACTCTTGATTGATGCGCGCCGGTGTTTTGGGACTCGTCAGTCTTGCGATTGTTCTCGCCAATGCGCAGGAGTTGTATTTGCCGCTGGGGCCAGTGACGCAGCTGGCATCGCCCGACGGCTACGGGATTCTCTATGGCGAGAAAAGCAACAGCGGGCTGCAGTTGTGGATTGAGGATGAACGCACCCGCCGGCGAACGAAGCTGTTCGACGTTGGCGGCACGTTGTCCGCGGTATGGTGCGCTGACGGCAGCGCGTTTTACGTCAACGATCACTGGGCCAGCGATCGAGAGCGCGCTTACATCTACGATGCTGCTTCGCTCGAACGTATGGACATCGCCGATCGCATTCTGGCGGCAGACCCGCAAAGCCCGCGTTTCGCGACCGGTCACTCTTACTTCGATATCGAACGATGGGATGGCACCCATGATGTCTACGTGCGGTTTTCAGGGCACACAGACGAGCCCCCTGTCACATCCTTCGATTTTCGTTATCGCGTGAGCCGCACGGGAGTGGTGAAGAAGCTGTCGCAGCGCTTTGCGCCCATAACAGGCTAATCCCAGCCGGAGCCCATGCTCGCGGGCATGATCTTCATGAACGCTTCCACCGCATGGATCTGGCCGCCGTAGACCTTGAATTCTTCCCACACGATGAGGGCGTTGCCAGCACCATAGGAATTGGTTTGACCGAAATTCATGCGCAGCAGCGCGATGCCGAGCTCTTCGTCCACGGCGATGACGCGCGTTGTGATGAAGGGATGCTCCATGATTTTTTGCGTCTTGATGTTTTCGCAGCCCGGGCGCGAGCAGCCCGGACCGGCTGTAATAACACCGTTTTCGATGCGATAGGCGTCGGAGGCAAAGGGAGCGTCGACGGTGACGAAGCTGCCGATTTTGAGACCGGCTGGATAGTATTTGGCGATGCGGATGGCGTCTTCACGCGACGGAATTTGGGATTTATCGGGGACCAGCTGCCATGTTCTTGTCCGCGGCCTGAAGAGCGTCGATCTTGAAAAGCGCGCCTTCTTTCTGGGTCCGGGTGACCATGGTCTCGATCTCGGTGATCTTCTTGTTAGCCACTTTCAGCCGCAAAACAAGCAGCGCGGGTGAGCCCGCTTCCTCCACCACCACTTGCGAAGCGGCAACACCTTCCCGCACATCGAGCACATCTTGCCGATACGGCCTGATGCGCGAGGCGTCTTTCCACAGGCCGTCGCCCAAATGCATTTCCACGCTGTCTTCGGTGAAACGTACTTTGTCAGCGAGCGGCAGAGAGCCTGGATTATGCGCTACAAGAGCGTCCAGATACTGCGTGATGAATCCGCGCAGGCAGTCTCGATCGCAGTCGGCCGCCGCCGCGTGGACCGCACCGGCGCCCATCAGAACCAGAACTAACATGGGATGCTTCATCGCGTCTGATTGTATACCTTACTCCACCCGAACGGCGCCGAGATAACGATCCAGATCCGCGACGCTTTCCCGGATGCGCGCGGCGTCGTAAGCGACGGCGGACTCTTCAAGCGTCCTGCCGATTTCGGTGATCCGATCGAAGCCGTATCCGCCGCCGGTGCCGGCCATCTGATGCCCCAGCGTGCGGATGGCTTTATAATCGCCGCGATCGAGTGCATCGCGCAACTTCGCACAATCGCCGCGACGTTTTTCAAGATATCCTTCCACCACCGGCTTGAGCCAGTCCTCCACAGAAACATGCACCTGGTCGCCCGTAGGAACGAACCTATTGATGGCCTCGATCAGCGTGGCCTTCTTGATGGGCTTCGTCAGGTGCTCCGTGCAACCGGCCGCGAAACCTCGATCGCGAGCCTCTTTGAACGCGTGCGCGGTTAGCAGGAGAATGGGCGTCGAGGCATTGGCACGGATCTCGCGAGTGGCGGAATAGCCATCCAGAACAGGCATCTCGGCGTCCATGAGAACGATGTCGTAGGCGCATTGCTTGAATTGCTCTACCGCTTGGGCGCCGTTCTCCACTTCATCGATGGTGCTGCCGGAATCTTTCAGGTAGCCTCGGATCAAGAAGCGATTCTCCTCCGAATCGTCGGCAAGCAGTATCCGGAGAGAACGGGTGGAAATTATGGGCGCGACAGGTGCGGCCAAATGCGCCGATCCGGAAGACGCGATCGAAAACCGCGCGGTGAAATGCATTGTAGTGCCGGAGCCGGGCGTGCTTTCAACCCAGATTCTCCCGCCCATCAATTCCACGAAGCGCTTCGAGATGGCCAAGCCCAAACCAGTGCCGCCGTATTTGCGCGTGGTGGAAGCGTCGGCTTGCGAGAAGCTATCGAAGATGGCCGGCAAACGATCGGGCGGAATTCCGATGCCCGTATCGGAGACCGAAAAGTGCAGCGTAGCGGGAGCCGAGTCCATCTCAACGCGCACCGTGAGTTCCCCTCGTTCTGTGAACTTGGTGGCGTTGCCGAGCAGGTTCAAGAGTATTTGCCGCAGGCGGCCGGGATCGCCGGTCAACCGCGCAGGAACGTCCGGCTGAATATGGCTGCCGATTTCGAGACCCTTCGCGCGCGCACGCACGCCCGCGATTTCGAGCGCTTCGGCGACAACATCCGCGAGATCGAAATCGATGTTCTCCAGCTCGATCTGCCCCGCCTCAACCTTTGAGAAGTCCAGAATATCGTTGATGATGTTTAACAGATTTTCGCCGGCGCGGCGGAACCCGCGTACGTATTCGCGCTGTTCGTCGTTGAGCTGCGTTTCCGATAACAACTCCGCCATCCCGAGCAGCGCGTTCATGGGTGTGCGAATTTCGTGACTCATGCGGGCCAGAAACTCGGTCTTAGCTTCGGTGAGTTTTGCGATCTTGATCGCGCGCGAGCGAGGCCTCATGTGCGTACTGCACGAAAGCTCTGCATTTGCTGGAACCGTTCCTCGGCGCACTGGATGAGTAGAAACTTTTGTTGGCCGGCGATGGCGATTGCGCAGAAGTGAAGCATCGTCTTGAGTCCACAGGTCCGAATAAAGCGCCGAGCGACCGCCCGGATTGGCCCAAAACTCTTCGGCGTCCGGAAGAAAAACTTCGAGAAACGGAAACGCGTCCTGCAACGGGCCGGCCGGAAGCCAATCGGGCGCTGCCTCCGAAATCGGTAACGATCCTTCGCCGTGCGCTCGAAACACCGCATAGCCGAGAGCCGCGAGTACGACTCATTCGAGCAGTTTCCCCGCCAGGGCGAGAAACATTTCTTCGACGCCGCTTCCGGCCTTGGCGCTAGTTTCAAAAATAGGCCAGCCGTGTTCGGCGACGGCTGCTGGTTGGACCTCCCACCGATCACGGAGATCCGCTTTGTTCAAAACCAACACGAACGGCAACTCGCCGAGTTGATCGGCGATGCGCTGCTGCAACTCGACGGCCTTGGCGAGCGAAGCAGCACGGCAACCGTCCGCGACCAAAATGTACCCGGAAGCGCCGCGGAGATGCGAGACCTTGAGTTGCGCGAGATCGTCCTCGCCTGCCAGGTCCCAGAGCATCAGCGTGACATCGATCGATCCGACGGTGACGTCCTTGCGATCGATCTTCACGCCGATAGTGGTGAGATAGCGCTCATCGAAAATGCTGTCGACGAAGCGGCGGACCAGGCTGGTTTTACCGACACCGAACTGGCCCACCATGCAGATCTTTTTCTTAAGCGACACCGGTCACTCGACGCCTGTAACTCGAAACGACGCGCTGCGGCACAACATCCGTTCTTCTTCCTTGACGGCCGAGCAGGTTTCCTTCTCGCGATCCTCCGGCACGGCGATCAAACGGGCGGCGGGCACGCCCAACGTGACCAGTGCAGCGCGAACATTTTCCCCGCGGTCGCGCGACAGCATGGCATTCATGGCTTCTGTCCCGACGGGGTCGTGATTGCCTCGCACCTCGATCTGAATGGTCTTGCCCAGCGCGGCGGCGGCCTGGATGAGCGAGATCATCTGCGAACCGACGTCTTCCAGCAGGAAGCGCTGTTCGGGCGGGATCTGGGCGCTGCCGGTGGCGAAACGGAAGGCGCGTTTCTGCAATTGGTCCTTCAACTCCGTGAGCTGGCGTTGAGCGGCAAAACGGGGAACGAGCGAATGATATTCCTCCCAACGGAACTCAACTTTATTAGACGGCAGATTCGCGGGCAACAACGACGCCGGATTGGCGGCCAGCGGATCGCGCAGGCCCGCGACATAAAATTTCGAGCCGCGCTTTTCGGAGTGAGTGAGCACGATGCCCGGCTCGCCTTCCAAGCGATGCGCGAACTCCGTGAAGCGGCGCTGGAGCGTGGCGGAGTAAATCCACCAGCCGGCGAAAACCAAAAGCAGCAACACCGGAACGCCAAACAGGAGCGCACGCGCGCCCCAGGAGCCGGGTTTGCGCTCGTCCAGACCGCCCTGCCCCAGCAGGCAGGCTTCCAGTTGCGGGCGGCAGCTATCGAATCGCGAGGTGTTGCCGGAGAAGGTATGAAGAGCTTCGGCTTTCTTCTGCTCGATGGCATCCAGAGTGTCCTGAAACACGCGGTTCAACTTGCGCGGTGCGACGCCGCGAACGAAACCGGCCAGGATCGCATCCGGGCCGTAAGCCAGCACCACCTCGATCTCGCCCATGCGAACTGTCTCGAGATTGCTGTCGGCGCCGCTGACGGAATCGCGAACGAAATCCTGGATGGCGGTGAGCATTCCGGAAACCATTTCCGGATCTTTTGTTTCGGCGGCGCCGGCGGACGAGGCCACCACATGCTGCAACAACAAACCGGTATTGCGATGAATCAGGAACACCTGCTCCACGCGATACAGCAGGCTGCGCAATACGACAATTTCGGCGTACGGCTTGCCGGTGCTCAAGGCCTCCCAGCGCCACCGCAGGCTGCGCCACGAAAAGCGCTGCTCCAACGTCTGGCTGAGCGCCTGGAGCATTCCGTCCAGCTCCGACGTGATGGCCTTGCGAATGGCCTTGCCGAAGATGGGGAACAGCGCGTCGGCCAGCATGCGCGGATTGGATTGCACGGAAAGCTGGAGCGCTTCTTCCAGCAGCGGCTGCAGAGCGCGGCGGAGCTTGACGTCGGAGTGCGCGCGCGAACGAAGCCGGACCGCTTCGGCCAGCACGCCCGCGACATCTTCGGCGCGCTGCGATGGATCGTCCAGGCGCTGGCGCATGGATTCCCAAGCCGCGCGATCCGGACCCAGCAGGATGGCGCGCAACTGGGCCAGTGGCTCTTCAGACGAAGATGGCCGCTGATCTGCACCGTCTGTTGACATGATCTTCGCGGACGCCGGGTTAGTCGGCGCCTGTCACCTTAAACTGATCCGTCAGCCGCAGCGCCACTTCATTGAACAAGCCGGCCAACGCGGCGCGATCGGTCTTCGAATTCTGCAGTTCCTGCGAGCGGCGTTCCAGCAGCGCGAGAATTTCCTCACCCTTGTTGCGGATGGCGTCGGTCAGCTCCTTGGATTGCTGCAGAAGATCGTTGCGGATTTCGCGCTTGGCTTGCGCTTCGTGATTCTCCATTTCGCCGATCTTTTTGAGAATGGACGTGGACGTGAGCGACAGATCGTTGGCCAGGCGCGAGTGGCTCTCAGAACGCTCGTCGCGCTCGGCATTCAGACGGCCTTCCAACGCCGCAAGTTCCTTGTGGACGAAAGTTTCGAACGACTCCAGGTGGCGGCGCGCGGTGTCGCGCAGATCGGCCGATTCTTTCTTCAATGCTTCTTCCAGCCGCGCGAAACGCTGATCGTAGTCGCGCATGTTAGTGCCGAACAGGATGTCGCGAATCTTGTCGATGTTTCCCGCGCCGGCTTCAGCGGGAGCTTCCTGCGCAGGCGGTGGCGGTTGGTTTTGGTAACCAGTGGATTGAGGTTGATAATCCGTGGATTGATAGGACGGCTCCGGCTGGAAATTTTGGTTGTTGCCGTCGCCGCCATCCGAGTAAACTGAGTTCATTGGGTGTTCCTCCGTCGCAACTTTACAGATACTTTATGAGAATCACTTCGTTGCCCTTAGCGCTGTAGATCAGTTCGTCCGCGAAACTTTTGGTCATCAGCAGACCGAATCCGCCCGGCCGGATTCCCATTTGGCGGCGCAATTCCAAATGCCGGAACGGTTCCTCCGGAGTATTTGCGATGGCTGCGTGGGCCAGCGTGTTCATGGAGAAGCCGTCGCCGGGATCGCGGATGTAGTAAACGATGGTGCGCGCGGTTCGAATGTAGCTGAGGTCGACCGTCTTCGCGGGATCCAGGTGGCCGCCGTGTTCGACCGCGTTCATGAGCAGTTCACGGAACGCGGTGGCAATCTGCTCGCGCTGATCGGGCTCCAGGTCGCTCGGCAACTCGCGCACAAATTGAGTCAGCCGATCGGCGGTCGCGATCTGGCAGCGGATCTGCAATGAAATCCAATGCGGCTGGTCTGAAAGTATTTTGATATCGTCGCCGCGCACGGAGCTGGACGCGGCATTTTGCAAAGTAGTGAGCAGCGTGTCGCGCGAAAATGGCTTGCTGATGTAGGCCGCGGCTTCGCGGCGGAGCGATCCCATCACATGGTCCGGAGTGTTCTTCACGGTCATCATCACCACCGGCGTGGCTGGATAACGCGCGCGAAGTTGGCCCAGAAGCTCCAGGCCGTCCATCCCGGGCATGAGGATGTCCGCGAGCAGAACATCATAAGAACGCGTTTCCAGACGTGCCAGCGCTTCCTCGGCGTTGAAGACGGTATCGGCTTCCCAACCGCGGCCCGCAATCATAGCCTGCACGAGTTCGTGCATGGACGGATCGTCATCCACAATCAGGAGCCGGCGTGGCTGCGGGGCTGGCATTGGAGGCCTTAGATAAGGATACATCGGGGCTGGCTGCGCGGATTGAGGATCGGGAGCTCAGCAGTGAAATTCATCGCGTTTTCGTACTGCGAGTTCCAGTGGGCACTGGTACGCACAAGCGTCGCAAGTTCGTCATAATAGTAGTACATGGCTACTACAAATCTTGCTCGGGATCTCGCCCAAGCCTTGAGCAGCAACAAGCATCTGCTCCGCTGGGTGGAGAAAATGGCCGAGCTCACTAAGCCGGACAGCATTCATTGGGTGGATGGTTCGGAAGAGGAAAACGAAGCGCTGTGCGCCCAGATGGTGGGCAGCGGGACTTTTGTCAAGTTGAACCAGGAGCTTTGGCCGGGTTGCTATTACGCGCGCTCGGATGCCAGCGATGTGGCCCGCGTGGAGGATCGTACCTTCATCTGTTCGTTATCCAAAGACAACGCCGGGCCCACCAACAATTGGGTCAATCCGTTTGAGATGCGCAAGACGCTGAAGCGGCTGTTCAGCGGATGCATGCGCGGGCGCACCATGTATGTGCTGGCGTTCAGCATGGGTCCGATCGGATCGCCCATGTCGCAGATCGGCGTGCAGCTCACCGATTCGCCGTACGTGGTGGTGAACATGCGCATCATGGCGCGCATCGGGCTGAAGGTGTTCAAAGAAATCGATAAGGACGAGAAGCGCGTGGTGCCGTGCATGCACAGCGTGGGAATGCCGCTGGGGCCGGGCGATCACGATGTGCCGTGGCCGTGCAACGCGGAGAAGTACATCGTGCATTTTCCGGAGACGCGCGAGATCTGGTCCTTTGGATCGGGCTACGGGGGGAATGCGCTGCTGGGCAAGAAGTGTTTCGCGCTGCGCATTGCGTCGAACATCGCGCGCGACGAAGGCTGGATGGCGGAGCACATGCTGATTCTGGGCGTGGAGACTCCCAAAGGCGAAAAGACGTACGTCGCCGCCGCGTTTCCAAGCGCCTGCGGTAAGACCAATTTTTCCATGCTGGTGCCGCCCAAAGCTTTCGACGGCTGGAAGGTGTGGACCGTGGGCGACGACATCGCGTGGATCAAGCCCGATGAAAATGGCCGGTTGCGCGCGATCAATCCGGAAGCTGGATTTTTCGGAGTGGCGCCGGGCACGTCGGTGAAAACGAATCCTAACGCGATGGCGGCGCTGGCCAGCAATACTATTTTCACCAATGTGGCGCTGACGCCCGAAGGCGGCGTGTGGTGGGAAGGCATGACGGACGAACCGCCGGCCGAGTGCACAGATTGGCGCGGAAACCTGTGGACGCCGCAAATCGCCAAGGAAACCGGCACGAAGGCGGCGCATCCGAATTCGCGCTTTACTGCGCCTGCGTCGCAATGTCCCACCATCGATCCGGCATGGGAAGATCCGCAAGGCGTACCGATCAGCGCGCTGATTTTCGGCGGACGGCGCGCGACGACCATGCCGCTGGTGTACCAGGCGTTCAACTGGAGCGCGGGCGTGTACGTGGGCGCAACCATGGGATCGGAAACCACGGCGGCTGCAACGGGCGGAGTGGGCAAGGTGCGGCGCGATCCGATGGCGATGCTGCCGTTCTGCGGCTATCACATGGGCGATTACTTCCGGCACTGGATCAAAATGCAACGGTCGCTGAGTGAGACTCCGCGCATCTTCCACGTGAACTGGTTCCGCAAGGATGCCGACGGCAAATTTCTATGGCCGGGGTTCAGCGAGAACATGCGGGTGCTGAAGTGGATCGTGGATCGGGCGCGCGGACGGGCGCTGGGGCGCGAGACACCCATCGGCTGGATGCCGCGCTACGACGACATGGAATGGAATGGGCTGAACTTCTCGAGGGCGCAGTTCGACGAACTGCAGGCCTTCGACCGGGCCGCCTGGAAATCCGAAGTGATGGCGCACGAAGAGCTGTTCATCACGCTGCACGATCATTTACCGCCGGAGATGATTTACGAGCGGGAACTGCTGATTTGCCGGCTGTAGTTAACTTACGAAAACCACTTCTCACGGTCGTGGCTCAGTAACCGTTAGCAAACGCCCGCCGCGTGAATGGCGTTGCGTGCGGTGTTATTATCGAGTGAAGACGTAACCACCTCGGGGGAAAAATTCACTTGATACGCACCATCATAACGGCAGTATTCTGTCTTTTCATAGGAACTTGGCAGCAGGCCTGGGCCCAGATCAATCTGGGACAGAGCACGCAAAACTTAACCTTAACCGGCGCTGGGCCGAATTCGAACGGCGACGGCGTTTCCGTAGTGACGTGGGGCGACTGTTCCTTTAACGGCAGCAACACCGTCTGCACTCTCTCGGGATCATTTACGGGGCTTGGACCGGGCGGC
The DNA here is from genome assembly GCA_963784025.1 of Bryobacterales bacterium. GTDB lineage: Bacteria > Acidobacteriota > Terriglobia > Bryobacterales > Bryobacteraceae > Palsa-89. The sequence continues at coordinate 487,115 of CAWAPW010000022.1, read as the reverse complement.
ACCTATGTCTACACGCTCACGTATCCGGGCGACGGACCATCGCCGCTGGACGCCATCACGGCGCCGGGAAGCAACTTGTTCTCCCTTTCCTTGAGCAGCGGAAGCCTGACTTTCGTCTTCAATGAAAGCAATGGAACCACGGTTTCCTATGAACATTCCGGATCGTTGTTTTATGTACCGGGTCTATTTACGTGTACTGGAAGTCCAACAAGCTGCAGCGTAGGGGCGGTGGGACAGACACCTGGCGCCACCATCAGTGGGCCGGTGAGCGGCACTCTGGATGTACCTCCGGTCATCCAGGCCGTAATTTCGGCGAGCGATTACGGAGGGTTTACCTCTATCGCACCCGCAACCTGGATCGAAATCTACGGACAGAACCTTGCCACGACGACCGCCGACTGGACCGGACTCTTTAATGGCAACAACGCGCCGACGATGGTGGGTGGAACCACGGTCACAGTGGGTGGTAAGTCCTTGTTCATCGACTATGTGAGTCCAGGTCAAGTAAATGGGCAGGTGCCCTCCGATGTGGCCACCGGCCCGCAACCGGTGATTGTCCAAACGGCGGCCGGAGCCAGCGCTGCGTTTACGATCAACGTAAATGCCACAGAGCCGGGATTGCTCGCGCCGCCTGCCGCGTTCGATATTAACGGCACGCAATACGCAGTGGCGCTGTTTTCAGACGGCTTTTATGATCTGCCGCCGGGATTTACTCCCGAAGTGGCCTCCAGGCGCGCAGTGCCGGGAGATACCATCATGCTGTTTGGCATCGGGTTCGGCCCGGTGACACCCGACGTTCCCGCCGGCGTAATCGATCAAAACGATACCACCATGCTGAATGCCCAGGTGGATATTTCCATCGGCGGCGTGTCCGCGCAGGTGACGTACGCGGGATTGACGAAGGGAGTGGTGGGTCTTTATCAATTCAACGTGGTAGTGCCGAACATTCCGCCGAGCGACACCACGCCGCTGACGTTCACGCTGAACGGGACGCCTGGCACGCAGACCATGGACCTCTTTATCGGGAATTAATTCCTCGGGCTTGGCACTATTTTCTGCTGAAATACGAAGATTCGGCGGGGAAATGTCGATTTACTTCCCCAAGTAGAAGGGTCGGCGCCGAAATGAATCTGCGATGGCGCGGCAATTAAAACGCCCAGGGGTTGCCGCAGCACCACATTGCCGTTCCAGCTCACCGTCATGATGCGGTCCTGGGGCGTGAATCTGAGCCCCACCAGGTTCAATCCCGCGGAATAAACCACGTCCACGGTCTGCTTTGCGGAGGAAAAAACAGCATTTTCCGAATTCAGCTTGAGCCGGCCCTTATCCGAGCACTCCGCCGACAGCAAATAGCGTGAGCCGAACTCGCCGATAGTGACCAGCGGCGTCCATCCTGGATCGCAAGGCCGCGCAAAATCGAACGAGGCTTCGACGCGCAGATCCGGATTCTCCAATAGCCGAAAGCGCTCGAACGGGCTGAACCATGTCGATAGCTTGACGTACTCGTCGGGGCTGGCTTGAACAAACTGATCGTACGGGCCCTGGATCGCCAGCGCAATATTCGCGATGAGCGTATAGATCAGCAGAGCGGCCAGGGCCGTGATGGCAAAGAAGCGCGGCCGCTGCACTAAACGTCCCACCAGCTCACAGGCGGCGACACACGCCACGAATACCAGGAAAGGGGCGAAATCCACCTCGAAGCGCTGCGCGGTTAATCCGGTGGTGGCGATAAATAAAATACAACCTGCGGAAAACGCAAGCATCGTTGTTAAGAACGCAAAGAGCCGGCGGTTCCGGAAGGTCGGCGTTAAAAGCGCCAGCAGCGCGAAGGGACAAAGAGCAAGGCTGCCGGCCGTGGGCTCCAGGAAGTAGCGTGGCGGCAGCACGTGAGCCGATGCATCGAAGGGTTCGCGCATCGCGAGCCGAAAAAAGGGGAACTCCGGAACGATATCCGGCGGGCACAGAAGCAGGTAATAGATGCCTGGGACAACGTTGGCCATGGACACGTGAACATGTTGATAAGAGGACTTGCCTAGCTGAAAACGCTGCCCGAACTCGACAGGATTACCGAACCTGGCGTAGTTGTAAGCGGCGATGGCCAGGCCGCACGCAATTAACGGAATGAAGAAAGCAATCACATCTTTTCGCATCAATCGCTGAAGGAAGCACCCGGCGGGGTCCGACAGCAGCGCTACAAACACGCTGGCGCAGGCCGCTGCGAGAGCAAAATGAGGCCGGCATCCCATGGCTAATCCAAAGAACAGACCGGCGAGAAAGGACCACAGTGGCCGCCGGCGCAAAGCGGTGAGCCATTGGAAAAGAAAGTAGAAACCCGAACTCAAGCAGCAAAATCCGCAAGCAATGGCTACCTCGTAGACCTTTGCCCGGTGCAGCAGGAACGGTACCGACTGAGCGATGCCCAGGGCAAGCAAACAAAGCGCCAAGAGAACCACCGGCGTGCGGCCGGCAAGAAATGGCAGTATTTTGAGGAATAATATCGATAAGAAGAAGTAGCCGCCCAGCGCAAACAAAAAGGCGGCGAAATTCTCCGGCAAATCGTGCCCGGTTACCAGATACCAGGGCGCAAATAACAGCAGCACGGGCGTGGCGCCGTGATAAAGATAGTAATGACGCGCATAAAGCGCCACATCCAGGAGCCGGTAAGGTTCGTTCGCGGGGTCTTCCCAGGGATTCGTCAGAGCCAGCAGCTCCGGTTGCGGTTCCACCGGCAAACGCAGTTGTCTCTTGGCAAACGCGCGCGCCAGCAGATCGTAATACCCGTTGACCGCGGCGCTGGGCTTCGCCACGGCGGGGCCGGGCAACCCGTAAAATTGTTCCAGTCCGCTGTTCCAGGCAAACCGTTTCGGCTCGGCGCCGATGCCGATGATCCAGAAATAGAAGGCGGCGACGAGGAGGAAGGCTGCTGTCCATGCGGCCCGGACTTTGCCCCGATCTATTAACTCGACGCCCAGGGCCAAATTGTATCGAACTTCGGTGAGCCGTTCTTAGGCTGCCGCGCGACCGAAGCGCGCGGGCTTAGTGACCGTGGACATGAGATTTCGGCTCAGCACGGCGGAAGCCGTCATGACGCCACCGAAGAGAGCGCCGGCTACGCCAAGGGAAGAAACATCCTGGCCAGTGAGATAAAGATTTCGGACGGGCGTATGCGGCGTCAGGGAGCGCAGGCGAAAGCGCTCCGGCGTGGCGGCAAGTCCGTAAGCTTCGCCCTGCTGATAGTTCATGAAGTGGCGCGTGGTGAGCGGCGTGGAGAGTTCCGCGTGATCGATTTTGCCGGCGACGGCGGGAACGTTGCGCTCCACTTCGCGCCGGATGCGATCGGCCAAGGATTGCTTGAAAGCATCGTACTCTTCGGCGCGGCGTTTCCAGCGCGAATCTTCCCAACGCGTGAACCATTCATAGGGCGCGAAGACCACGGCTTCGAGCGTCGCGCGATCGGCGTGATTGCGCTCGAACTCGGGATCCTTGGCGGATGGGAACGAGATGTAGAGGACGGGGAACGGCGCGGATGGATCGCTCAAGAATCGTGCAAGATTCGCGTCGTGATGCTGCGAGGGGTAAATCCAAAGATTCGTGCCGTTGAGCCCCAGTTCGCGCGCGCTTTGTTTGACGCCGATGTACAAGCTCAAGTGCGCGAGAGAACTGGGAACGCGATCCAGATCGTTTAGGACAGGCCGCAGAACCGGCAGCGGTTCCCGGATCAGGCGCTGGAACGTGTTGCGCGCGCCCGCGTCGCTAATGATGAGACCGGCGTGGAATTCGCGGCCGTCGGCCATTCTCACTCCCGTGGCCCGGCCGTTTTGCACGATGATTTCCTGGACATCGGCGCTGACCACCACCTTTCCGCCCTTGCCTTCGATGGCCGGCGCGATGGTTTCGGCAATGCGCGAGGCGCCGCCGACGGGGTAACTGGCGCCATCGAAATAGTGCGCGGCAACGATGGCATGGATGCCGAAGCTGCTCTGGGCGGGAGGCAATCCATAATCGCCCCACTGAGCTGTGAGAACAGCGATCAGCTCCTCGTTTTGCGTGAAACGGTGCAGGACATCGAGAGTGGATTGCGATGCCCAACGCAGAAACGGTGCGCGCAGGAACCGTCCGGCAAGAAGCGCGATGGGCCGGGGAATGGCTTTCTCGGCGAAGTAAAGACGGCTGGCTTTTTGCGCGGATTGGACGGCCGCCAGGTAACCATCGATGGCTTCGGCTTCGGCCGGGAAATAATCTTTCAAGCGCGCGCGAAGGCGCTCGCTGCCGGTGGGAAACTCGAAAGTGCGGCCGCCCATAGTAATACGGTCGTACACGTCGGGCATGGGCGCCCACTCCAGCTGGCCGCCCGTAAGGTGATCGAAGGCGGCGCGCAGCGGGGACGCCGGATCCTGCAACTCGCCAATGTAGTGCACGCCGACATCCCAGGAGTAACCCGGCCGGTTGAAGCTGTGCGTGTAGCCGCCGGCGGTGTAGTGGCGCTCCAGCACCAGCACCTTCTTGCCCGCATATTTGGACAAGAGCGCGGCCGTGGTGAGGCCGCCGATGCCGGAGCCAATGACGATGGCGTCCCAGCGATCGTCCAGAGGATGTTGTTTGTACGAGACCATGGCTGCTCCCTATGTTGACACTGTCTACATTCATACTAAACCTGGAATGTTGCGCGTGTCAACATCTTCTGCTATAAAGAAGGCCGTGGCAGCCAAACGGCCGTATCATCGCGTTAACTTGAAGCAAAGCCTGTTGGACGCAGCGGTGGGTCTAATCGCAGAAGTTGGGCCGCACGCCTTTACTTTGCGCGAAGTTGCGCGGCGCGCGGGAGTGTCCCACAACGCGCCCTATCGCCATTTTCGCGACAAGGACGATCTGCTTGCGGCGGTGGCCGCCGAAGGCTTTGACCGGCTTACGGAGGAGATGAAGAAGGCGATGGCCAAAGGCCGCACCGCCGCGCGAGCGGTTGAATCTCGCGGGGCGCGGATATGTTCAATTTGCGCTGCAATCGCCGCAGCATCTCTTGGTGATGTTCGAAGGGCCAAGACCAGCCGAGCCAAGGCCTGAACATGCCGAGCCCGCGCGGCGCGCGTTTCAAACGCTGTTGGATGCCATCGCGGCCGCACAAGCGGACGGCGCGCTACCGAAAGGCGACGCCCAGCGGTTCGCCTTCGTAGCTTGGTCGGGCGTACATGGCTTGGCAAAGCTGGCCATCGGCGGGCAACTTCCGTTCGATCCAAAACAAACCTTGGAATTCGCGACCTACCTCACCCAGGTGCTGTCGAACGGAATGGCAAATACGCCTAGTGGTGGCCGGCGGCGCGGATGATAATCTCGCCCTTGGGCGCTTCCACCTTGGGCTTGCGGACCATCGCTTTCTCGTTGATGCGCGCGCGGCGTTCGGCCTGTTTCGATGCGGCCGACAGATCGCGATCCTTGAACTCGGGCAGCACTTCTTTGGAGAACAGCTCAATGGAAGAACACAGCAGATCGTGCGGGATTTTTCCAGCTTGCGAAATGCACAACACTTGATCGATCCCGGCCTGCTCGAAATCGCGCAGGCGTTCGCGCAGCATGTCCGGCGTTCCCACGCAATCCTGCGTGCGGCCCTCGGGAGGCGCAAACTGCTTGGGATTATTCTTGTATTCGTCCCAAATGTCGGTGTGGGCCGGGCGGTGCTCGCCGAAAAAGCTGTAGTGGCCGAGTCCGTAAAGAAAGAAGCCGTAGCTTTCGGCTCCAATCTGCTCCACGCGGTCGCGATCGTTGTCACAGAGGAACGGCGCGGCCACCGCGAAGTTGGGATTAACGGCGTAGCCCAGCGGCTCACATTCGTTCTCAATCACGTCGTAATAATCTTTCACCCACTGGCGAGCTTCCGCGGGCGACACAAAGGAAAACGTCAGCGCGCCCATGCCCAGCTTCGCGGCTTGAATAATCGATTCACGTCGCGAGCAAGCCATCCATAGCGGCGGATGCGGCTTCTGCAAAGGCTTCGGGACTACATTGCGCGCCGGCATTTTCAGGTACTGGCCATCGTAGCCGGTGAAAGGATTTTCCACCAACATGCGGACCGCCACGCGCATCCCTTCCAGTTGCATGTTTTTCTTCTCGGCCTGCGGGACGTTGAAACCGCCCAATTCGGTTTCGGTTGCACCGGCGCCGCTGCCGAACTCGACGCGGCCGTCGCTCAGCAGATCGAGCGTGGCGATGCGCTCCGCGATACGCGCGGGATGATTGATATATGGCGGCGTCTGCACGATGCCGTGGCCAATGCGAACGTTCCTGGTGCGCTGGCTCACCGCGGCGAGAAATACCTCGGGCGCCGAGGAGTGCGCATATTCTTCCAGGAAGTGATGTTCGGTGGCCCACACGTAGTCGTACCCGAATTGATCGGACAGGACGGCCTGTTCGAGCGCGTTCTTGAGCAGCGTGTGCTCGGAATCGCAAGCCCAGGGACGGGGGAGCTGATGTTCGTAAAAACCGCCAAATTTCATGAGTAAGTGACCTATACCGCTTTCAAAGTTACTATTGTAACGGAGCTTCCAGCAGAGATTACGAATGGCCAGCTTTCGCCCATCTATTGTGGGAATCGGCGGCACCACGCGTCCGGGGTCGTCTTCGGAGAAGGCGCTGCGCTATGCGCTCAGGCTGGCGGAGGCGCAAGGCGCGGATGTGGAGCTGTTCGATGGCGCGAGCATCAATTTACCGATGTACACGCCGGAGTCGCCGCTCAGAACCGAGGCCGCTCAAACCATGATTACCGCGCTACGGCGCGCGCATGGCGTGATTCTTTCCACGCCCTGCTATCACGGATCGGTATCCGGGCTGGTGAAAAACGCGCTCGATTACACCGAAGACATGGCCAAGGATCCGGAGCCTTACCTGGACGGACGCGCCGTAGGACTGATTGTCTGCGGGCACGGCTGGCAATCGACAGGCGTGGTGTTGTCGGCCTTTCGATCGATCGTGCATGCGCTGCGCGGATGGCCCACACCCATGGGCGTCGCGATCAACACGCTGGTGGAGCGCTTCGATGATAGAGGCGTTGGGATCGCGGAGCCAACCGGGCGGCAGATGGCGATCATGGTGGGACAAGTGATCGAATTTGCGCGGCTGCGGGCGCAACTAACGAATCTGGACACGGCCGACGTGGCCGCACCGGGCGTCTAGCCTAGACTAGACTCGCAGGCTGCTGAAAAGGGACTGGGGAACCGACTCCCTGACGGTCGCGGCTCGGTAATCCTGATTCTGAGCCGCGCGCGTAAGCAAGCGGATTTTGGCGTTTTCAGCAACCCTGCTTGATCGACATCAGTTCGAAACCAAGTCCTCCCAGCGCGGTCTACAATTTGGAGGCTGTCGCCATCGGGAAAACGCGAGTTCTAATTCCTTCCGGCCAGAACGAGGTGCGGATCGAGATCGGAGGGCGCGACCTCAAGCTCACCAATCTAGAAAAGGTCTTCTGGGCGCAACAGGACATCTCCAAGCGCGATCTGCTCCAGTACTACGTGAATATTTCATCGGTCCTGCTGCCGCACCTCAAGAACCGCGCGATGGTGATGAAACGCTATCCGAACGGAGCGGAGGGCGATTTCTTCTTTCAGAAACGAATTCCGGAGCCGCACCCGGAGTGGGTGGAGACCTGCGAGATTTTGCACGCGTCGGGCAACAAGATCCACTTTCCGATGATTCAGGACCTGGCCTCGCTGCTGTGGGTGGTGAATCTGGGTTGCATCGATTTAAACCAGTGGTATGCGACCTGTGACGACGTGGATCGGCCCGACTATTTGCATTTCGACTTGGACCCGGGCGACGGCGCGTCCTTCGAGCAGGTGGTGGAAACCGCGTTGGCGGTGCGATCCAGACTCACGGAATTGAAGATTCCAAGCTATCCCAAAACCAGCGGGTCGCGCGGCATTCACATTTACGTCCCCATTCAGCGCGGGCCCACGCAAAAGCAGGTGTGGGGATTCGCCAAGGAACTGGCGCGAGACCTGGCCGCGAGGTTTCCAGAGCTGATCACGGCTGAATATCGCATAGCGAAACGGCCCGCGAAACACGTGCTGGTGGACTACAACCAGAACGCGTGGGGCCGCACGCTGGCGTCGGTGTACTCGGTCCGGCCGAAGCCGGGCGCGACAGTTTCAACTCCGCTAGGCTGGGACGAGATCGAGCGCGGGATAAAGACCGATGAGTTCCGGATCGATAACGTTCCGGATCGTGTGCGCAGAAGCGGCGATCTGTTCCATCCGCTGTTGCTGGTCCGGCGCCGTGTACGATTAGAACAATTTTTGTGAAATTGCCGATCCGCATTCCGTATCTTCCGATGGAAGCGAACATCGCCGAAGCGATTCCTCAGGGCGAAGAATGGCAATACGAGCCCAAATGGGACGGTTTTCGCTGCCTGGCTTTTCGCGACGGCGACGAAGTGGAATTGCAATCGAAGGCGACCAAGCCGCTGACGCGCTATTTTCCGGAATTAGTCGCCGCGCTGAAAAATCTCCAGGCCGAACAATTCGTAGTGGATGGGGAGATCATCATTCCGGTGGACGGCGAGCCATCGTTCGATGAGCTGTTGCAGCGAATCCATCCGGCGGCCAGCCGCGTGAAGATGCTCGCGGAAAAACATCCATCGCTGTTTGTCGTATTCGATCTGTTGGTCAACGAAAAGGGCGCGTCGCTGGTTGACGATCCTCTGGAGAAGCGGCGGCGCGAATTGGAGCGCTGGGCGAAAAAGTTCTTGCCAGGTCGCGGAATCGTGCTGTCACCCGCGACACGCGATTTTCAAGAAGCCAGGCGTTGGTTTCAGCAGATGCGCGGGTCGCTGGATGGGGTGATCGCTAAGCGCTTGGACCTGCCTTACGAGAGCGGAACGCGCCTGGGCATGCAAAAGATCAAGAACCGGCGGACGGCGGATTGCGTCATTGGTGGATTCCGCTACGGGAGCAAAGGGAATCTGGTTGGGTCGTTGCTCCTGGGATTGTACGACGATGCCGGCTTGCTGGATCACGTGGGATTTACGTCCGCCATCGCGGCGGATGAACGCAAGGAAATCACCCGCAAAGTGGAGGCGTTGATTCAGGAGCCGGGATTCACGGGCCGTGCGCCCGGCGGTCCCAGCCGCTGGAGCACGCGCGAAATGGACGATTGGAAGCCGCTGGCGCCGAAACTGGTGGTGGAAGTGGAATACGATCACTTCACAGGGCATCGATTCCGGCACGGAACGAAACTGCTGCGTTGGCGCCCGGACAAAACGCCGCAGCAGTGCAGCATCAGGCAAGTGGAACGGGAGGCGAAGTCAGCGCTGTCATTGTTAGAGTGAATCATATTAAAGTGAGCCATGGAAGCCCAGGAGCATCGCCCGCGTTGGAAGACGCTACTGGCTTTCGCCATCATATATTTCGTCTGGGGATCCACGTTCCTCTCCATTCGCATCGGCGTACGCGAAGTTCCACCGTTTCTTTTCGCCGCGATGCGGTTTCTGGTTGCGGGACTCGCGCTTTATGCCTGGACCATCGCGCGGGGCGAGCGCTCGCCGAGCAGACGTGAATGGGCATCGGCTTCCGCAATTGCGGTTCTGGCGTTCGTGCTCGACTACGGGCTGTTGTTCTGGGCCGAGCAGCGCGTGCCCTCCGGCCTGGCCGCGGTGATGCTGGCCACCATCCCGGTGTTCATGGCGCTTTCGGAAATCATTTTCCTGCGAACCCAAAGACTCACGCTCCGGCTGGCGACCGCGCTCGCCATCGGGATCGCAGGCGTGGCGGTGCTGGTCAGCCATTCGCTGCACCTGGGCGGAGCGCCGATTGACACTGCGGGCGCGGTGGCGCTGATCGTTGCATCGATCAGCTGGGCGATTGCGTCGGCGCTCACGCGCATACTGCCGTTGCCGGATTCCAAGGTGATGAGCTCGGGCGCGCAGATGCTGGCGGGCGGGATATTTTTGGCGATCGCGGCAGCGGCGCTGGGCGAGTTTCGCAATTTTCATCCGCTGGCGGTCTCGCGCGGAGTGTGGCTGGCGCTGGCATACTTGATTGTCGCGGGCTCTATCATTTCGTTCACCGCGTATGTGTGGCTAATTCATCACGAATCGCCGACCAAGGTAGGGACGTATGCGTACGTGAATCCGGTGGTGGCCGTGTTGGTTGGATATTTCTTTGGTGGTGAAGAGATGGGACTGCGAACGATCGTGGGGACCGCGTTCGTGCTCATCAGCGTGGTGGTGATCACGACCACTCCCAGTCGGTAGGCTCGATGTGTATTTGTGGCGCACGCACTCTTGCGTGCCGGGGCGCCTTCTGGGCCCGCCACTCTTGGCGACGCCAGGTCATTCCTAACGGTGCCTGCAGGAGTGCAGGCACGGCACGTTTGAGAACGTGCGCCACACCCTCGCCCAACCGCCGTCTGGCGCTATAATTAAGCATGTTAAAGCCCACGGAGAAGATTTGGCATAACGGCCGCTTGATCGATTGGAACGATGCCAAAATCCACGTACTCGCCCACGTCACCAGCTACGGCAGCTCCGTGTTTGAAGGCATCCGTTGTTACGCCACGCCCTCCGGGCCGGCCATTTTCCGGGTACGCGAACACGTCCGCCGCCTGCTCGATTCCGCCAAGATCTATCGCATCGAAGTGAAGCACACCGTCGACGAACTGGCCGACGCCATGAGCGAACTGGTGCGCGTGAACAAAATGGACTCCTGCTATTTCCGGCCGCTGGTGCTGCGCGGCTATGGCGACGTCGGCGTGCTGCCTTTCGCGAATCCGGTGGAGACCTACATCGCCTGCTGGGAGTGGGGCAAATATCTGGGCGAAGAAGCGCTGGCCGAAGGCGTGGACGTGTGCGTCTCCAGTTGGACGCGCATCGCGCCCAATACCCTGCCCGCGCTCGCCAAAGCCGGCGCGAATTACATGAACTCGCAGCTCATCCGCATGGAGGCGCATTTGAACGGCTATGCGGAAGGCATCGCGCTGGACGCGACGGGCTACGTGAGCGAAGGGTCCGGCGAAAACATCTTCGTGGTGCGCGACGGCAAGATCCTGACGCCGCCGCTGGGCGCGTCCGTCCTGCCCGGCATCACGCGGGATTCGGTGATGCAGCTGGCCGAATCGCTCGGTATTCCCGTGACCGAGACCCTGATCCCGCGCGAAATGCTTTACATCGCCGACGAAGTTTTCTTCTCGGGAACGGCGGCCGAGATCACGCCCATCCGCTCGGTGGATCGCATCACGGTGGGGAAAGGTTCGCGCGGCCCGGTGACCGAAAAGCTTCAGAAGGCGTTCTTCGGCATCGTGCACGGCGATGCGCCGGACCGGTTTGGCTGGCTGACGCGCGTTACAAAAAACGAGCCCGTGACTGTTTGAAGCCACGGGCTGTAAGTTTTTCCGGAAAAAGCTTCGGACTTAGCGGAGGTACGATCCGCAAGTGCGACTCCGACGGCCACCTCCCCCGAGATTAACCGCCGGAACCGCACTCGCGAGGGATCATGCATTCTGTTTTAGCAGGGGTTTCGGATTCGCGCCAGCATTATTTCGCGTGATTTCCGCGTTTTCAACAGCTTTTTTCCACTAAGTCTCTCTTATACTTAGCGCGCGGGAACCTGTGGGAAACTTGTGTATAAATCGGCATGCGAAAGAAATGTCAAAGATGAAAGTGACGGGAGTGGATGTTTCCAGCGGGGCCTCGGTGGAAGTGACCTTCGAGCGCGGTATTACGGTGGTGGATCACCTGATTCGTCCCTTGGATGGCGCGGCGTTCCTGGCGCCCGGTTGGATCGATCTGCAGGTGAATGGGTTCGCGGGCGTCGATTACAACTCCGCGGCGTCCAGCCACGAAGAGATCGCGCAGTCCGTCCGTGCCATGTTCGCCTGTGGCGTGACGCGTTTTTTTCCGACGGTGATCACCGGGTCGCCCGAGAACATGACTGCGGCGCTGCGCAATCTGGCAAGCGCGAAGGAGGCCGTCTCAGAAGGCGCTGCGATGGAGGCGTTCCACGTCGAAGGCCCTTACATCTCTCCTGACGATGGCCCCCGTGGCGCCCATCCGGCGCGCTGGGTCCGCCCGCCCGATCTCGCCGAGTTCGAACGCTTCCAGGAAGGCGCCGGCGGAAACATTCGCCTGGTGACGCTTTCGCCCGAGTGGCCGGAAGCACCGCGCTTCATCGAGAAGATTGTCGAGAAGGGCGTTGTCGCCAGCATCGGCCACACCCGCGCTTCGGCCGCTCAGATCGCGGACGCGGTCAGCGCGGGCGCAACCTTATCTACTCATCTCGGCAACGGCGCCGATGCCGTGCTGCCCAGGCATCCCAACTACCTGTGGGAGCAACTCGCCGAGGATCGCCTGGCGGCCAGCTTTATCGTGGATGGGTTTCACCTGCCGCCGTCGTTCCTCAACGTCGCGCTGCGCGCCAAGGGGCTGGAACGATCGTTGCTTGTGACGGACGCCGTGATGCCGGCCGGCTGCGAACCCGGACGCTATCGGTTGGGCGAGGTCGACGTCGAGTTGCACGCCGATGGAAGCGTACGCTTAGCCGGAGGCGGGTCAAAAGGTGCTGGTGGCACCCGGCTAGCCGGCTCCGCTCTGACCATCGATCGGGCCATCGCGAACGTAATGCGAACCGCCGGTCTCAACCTGCGCGATGCCGTGACCCTTGCCACCCGAAATCCTGCCCGGGTGGGCCGCATCGCCTCACGCCAGCGCGGGCTGAATCCCGGCGATCGGGCGGATCTGGTCCGCTTCCGGCTAGACGAAGCAACCGGAAACATCACGATTCTGGAGACGTTTCTCGCCGGCCAGCGAGTCTTTGGCGGAGGGTGAACTACCGCCTCACCGCGCCAGCCGTTCCGGCAAGCGGTTTTTCATCACCAGATCCTGCACGTCCTTCTGATAAAAGATCTGGATGTTCACGTGGGGATAAATGGCGCGCAGCAGCCGGATCTTGCGGTTCTTCCTGGTCACATTGGCCTGCTTCATGGTGGTCAGTTCCACGTACAAGTCGAACTCCGGCAGGTAGAAGTCCGGGGTGAACGCCTCGGAGACCTTGCCGTCCTTGTCCCACTGCAGTGGAAAGCTACGCGGCTCATAGTCCCACGCGATGCGGTAGAAATCCAGCAGATTGGCGAATACCTCTTCGCTCGGATGGCCGAACGGCTTGCGCTCCGCCCGCACCCGGTCCGGCGTGGCAATTCCATATCGCGCCAGTTGCAGCCGGACCTGGAACTGGAGCTTGGCCGCCGCTTGCGCCGAAAGCAAACCGCCCTCCAGCAGACCTTGCGATTTCACGGCCGAAGCCAGAAGGTCCAGCATCTCGGCGGGCGTCATGGCCTGCGCATTCACGATCATGTCAAAGCCCGTGAGCGGGCTGATCTTCTGCCCGAAACGCCGCTTCCGCGTCAGGGATTGGGCCGACACCAGCTTTCGCAGGCGAGTCTTGGCTTCCAGCCGGCTGAGACCGTAATCGGCGGCGATGTTCTCCAGCCGCACGGATTCGGGCGCCACTACGTGAAAGCGGAAGGCAGCGGGCAAGTCCCGCGCAAGAATTTCGGCACCGGGGCAACAAAACACCAGGTGCTGCTCCAATCCCAGGCTGGCCAGGATGGAGGCGGCCAGAGGTCTCCAGGCTTTGTCGGGGACCATCCGATTCGATTCGCCAAGTTGCCCGGCGATCATCCTCTCCAGGTCCGCTTCGCTAATAAGGACACACTGCAAGCGCTCGGCGGCCATCCGAGCCAGCTCTACGTGCCGGCAGCCCGGCTCACCGGAAAGCGCGATGAAAGCCATTCAGTAGAATCGTAGCGCGATCTGAGAGCCAAGGTGCCTGAACCTTAGAACCTTGGATAGGCAAAACGCGGTCACTGGCACAGCCTGAGAATTTTGCGCTACAGTATTGGCCGTAGTAGCCGATCAACAATGTAGTTGCGCTCGACCGTTTGTGTTATGTAAATTACTATTCCGTAGGAAGAATAAGCTTGACGATAGCGCTGGTCTATTATAGATTCAGAGTTCCTGGTTTTAATAGAGCGTTACAAGAATACGGATATTGATGATTCCAAGTCACCGCGTCCCGGCCTGTATGGCTGGCTTTACTATCCTGCTGGCGCTGCTGGCCAGCAGCTGCGCTACGAAGCAACCGGCTTTCAAACTCTCCTTCCTGCCCTCCACTCCGGGCCCCGTCGAACCAACCTTTGAAGCGCCCCCTCAAGTCGCGACGAACTTATACTCGTCGGACACTCCCGATCTGGTCCAGCGGGCCTTAGCGTCCGCCCATCGCCAGGCGGAAGTGGACGGTCGGGTAGCCCAGGCGCGCGCGCATGTGGAGGCGGGCAAGCGGTTCTATCAGCTCGGTGAGGTTGATGAGGCCAGGCGCGAGTTCGATGCCGCGCTGGACGTGCTTCTCTCGGCGCCGGACAACCTTCCGGAGCGGCCCCACCTGGAGAGCGAACTCGACCAGATCGCCGACACGATTTACCATTACGACCTGGAGGGCTTGGGCGGGGCAGCCAGCCAGCAGGAAGTGATATACGATAAATCCCCCATCGACAGCATTCTGGACATGACCTTCCCCACCGATCCCAACCTGCGTCCCAAGGTAAAGGAAGAAATCGAAGCCACGGTTTCCCAACTTCCGCTGCAGGAAAACGATGCGGTATTGAGTTATGTGCATTATTTCTCCACCGATCGCGGGCGAAAAGTACTGCTCGCCGGGCTGCGCCGTTCGGGCCGGTACCGTCCCCTGGTGCAGCGCATTCTGGACGACGAAGGCGTGCCGCAGGAATTGATCTATCTGGCGCAAGTGGAGTCCGGTTTCCTGCCCCGCGCCCGCTCGAATAAGCAGGCAGTCGGGATGTGGCAGTTCGTTCAGTTCCGGGGGCGTCAGTATGGGTTGATGCAAGGTCCCGGCACCGATGACCGGTTGGATCCGGAAAAAGCCACTCGCGCGGCCGCCAAGCACCTGCACGATCTGTACGCGATGTTCGGGGACTGGTATCTGGCCATGGCCGCCTACAACTGCGGCCCGGGCTGCGTCCAGCGCGCCGTGGAGCGGACCGGTTATGCGGATTTCTGGGAATTGACTCGCTTGAACGCGCTTCCCAAAGAGACCGCCAACTACGTCCCCGTGATTGTGGCACTCACCATCATGGCGAAAAATCCCAAGGACTACGATCTCGAGAACCTCGAAACGGACCGTCCGGTGGAATATGAGACGGTGGACCTGGACACCCCAACCAGTTTGGCGCTCGTCGCCGACGCGGCGGATCGTCCGGTGTCCGAGATCCAGGATCTGAACCCGGCTCTGCTGAAATCATGCGCGCCCGCGGGATATCAATTGAGAGTTCCCAAAGGAACGCTGGCGACGGTCATGATGGCGATGGATCTGGTTCCGGCCATGCATCGGGCGGACTGGCGAATCCATCGCGTGGTTCCGGGCGAGACATTGGCGGAAATTGCGCGCCGTTATTCTACTCCAGTGTCCGCTCTAACGTCCGCTAACCAGCGCCCGGGCGTAAGCGCGCCGGAGGGCGATGCTCCGGTAGCCGGAGACCTGCTGGTGGTTCCAAGCGTGTCGCGGGTAGCGAGGGTAAGTACGGTTTCCAGCTCGCGCGGCAAGCCATCGCGCAAGGCGTCCGCAAAGAGCGGCCTGGCTGCGCGCCGGACGCCCGTCAATACGCCCGCGCGACGGGTTCACGCCAGTGCCTATCGCACCGCGAGCCTGGCGCCCAAGCATCACGCGACAGCGAACTGACGGCCTCGCGGCCACTCGTCAAGCAGGCCGCAATCACTCGCGAAAGATCACCGATTCCTCTCGCCAAAAAGTGCATAGTTTAGTATTGCCTTCCGAAGAAAACGAGTTATTCTAGGGTGTGGTTAGCCCAATAGGAGGCATGAATAATGGTTGATAGCTTGCGCTTCACCGCGGATGACGACGACGATTTCGGATACGAAGAAGAAGTGATCGATGTAACCACCGAGGTCGGCGAGTACGGTCCGGAGGATGAAGACGACGACGAATTGACAAGGCCGGTTTCCGAGCCGGTTCACGCGACTCCCCCTCCCGCCCCAGCTCCCCCGGCCGGCGAGGCGCCGCCGCAAAAGAAACCCGTAAAGAAGGCAGCGAAGTCTGCTCCAGCTCCTGTGAAGCCTGCCCCAACCCCGGTGAAATCGGTTCCGGCTCCCGCGAAAAAAGCTGCCCCCAAGGCGGTAAAAAAAGCCGCCGTGAAGAAGGCCGCCGTAAAGAAAGCCGCAGTGAAGAAGGCGGCCGTCAAGGCTGCCAAGAAAGCTCCCGCTAAGAAGAAAGCTCCCGCCAAAAAGGCAGTGAAAAAAGCCGCTGCGAAGAAAGCTGTAAAGAAGACCGCAGCCAAGAAGCCGGCGAAAAAGGCCGCCAAAAAGAAGAAGTAAGCGCCGCTAGAGATTTAGAGCGTAACGGGCCGCCGCGGATGGATCATCCCGGGGCGGCCCGTAGCGCGATGGGCGCCCCCAAGCGCGATATCCCTCCTCAAGCCTTTTCTTTATTGATCACCGTCCGGCAACGCTCGAACAGTTGCAGCAGAGCGTCGGCGAACTCTTCAGGCGTCTTCGCTCCTTTACCGGCGAACCCCGCCGCGCTGCCCCCTTTGCCGTAGCCCGTCGTAACGGCAATGAACTTCATCATCTCCAGGGCCACCTCGTCTGTGTTGCGTCCCGGGGGCGCGGCGTTGGAACTATCTTCAGGCATCGTCATTCATCCTTTATTGGAATGGTCCGGCGTTGGATTGGTCCGGCAAACTCTAGTGTCCAACAGCCAAGGGCCAATCGCCAAGTGCCGGGAGCATAAAATGATCCTTTGCTCCTAAGATTGCGTGAAGTGACATGCTGGTTCAAGCCATACGCCTGATGCGGAAGATGCGCGGCGGGGCTCAGGCCCATCTGCTGGAATGCGACGACGGCCATTTCTACGTCGTCAAATTTCGCAATAATCCGCAGCATCGCCGCATACTGATCAATGAATGGATCGCGTCGGTTTTCCTGAATTACCTGGAAATCTCCGCGCCCCCGGTCGCCATAGTGAATCTCTCCCCCGAATTTCTGGCAGCCACTCCGGAGATCTACATCCAGCTCGGCTCGCGGCGTCAGGCGGTGGAATCCGGCTGGCACTTCGGATCGCGCTATCCGGGCGATCCCGCCAAAGTCATGGTGTACGACTTTCTGCCGGATACGCTGCTGGAAAAGGTGGTCAATGCCGGCGATTTCCTGGGCGTGCTCGCTTTCGACAAATGGATGGGCAACGCGGATGCCCGGCAGTCCATCTTCTTTCGCGCGCGGTTGCGCCAATGGCCGCTGCCTGGGAGCGAAGCGGCCCCGCGAGCCGGATTCGTTGCCTCTATGATGGATCACGGCTACGTGTTCGACGGCCCCCATTGGAAGTTTCCGGATTCGCCGCTGCAGGGACTCTACTTCCGGCCGAACGTCTATCAACGAGTGCGAGGATGGGAGGATTTCCAGCCGTGGCTCGATCGCGTAGTGTACTTTCCCGACGAAGTGGTGGACGCGGCCGAGAAGCAGATTCCCCCCGAATGGCTGGCCGAGGATGGCGATACGCTCCGGGCGATGCTCGAAAAGCTGATGTCGCGCCGCCGCCGCGTGCCCGATCTGATCCGCGATTCGCGCAGCGGCCGCATCAATCCGTTTCCGGAATGGAGATAGCGGCCGGCATGCTATGATCGATTTAACGCGGTTACTTGCACCGCGCCGGGTCGATGGCAAGTCCAGGCAGGGCGGCACAGGTTTTTATAGTCGAGGACAACGATCCAGACGTGTTTCTGGTGGAAGAGGCTCTGCGTTCGCAAGGCGTCGTGGCCGAAATTCAGCGCTGCTACGACGGCGAGGAAGCCATCCTGATGCTCTCGCAGCTCGGCGAGACGCACTTGCCGGACATTATCATTATCGACCTGAATCTTCCGAAGGTTACCGGGCTTGAAATCCTGAAGCACGTGCGAAGCCTGAAGCAATGGGACAAAATCCCGGTACTCATTCTAACGTCCTCCCAGTCGAAGGCCGACCGGGCGCTGGCCCAGCAGCTCGGCGCCGACGCTTATGTCGCCAAGCCTCCCACGCTGCCCGAGTTTCTTTCAGCCGTCGGCTCCGGCATTCGCGCATTGCTGGAACGGTCTGGAAAGGAGCCGCTTGCGCCAGCGCACCCATCACATTGCATCCCCCGCCGCCGGATGCGAATTCGTACCCGTTATTTCGCGCCGGCCAAAAGCTCCCCTGGCTTTCGCGCGCGGCCTCTGCCGGCGATCTAGAGATTCCTCCGCGCTCCGTGTGATACCGTGTAGGGTTTGATAGCGTGCCCTGCATCGATGAAACCGAACCTGGATATTCTGAAACCCGAGATTGAACTCTACCTGGAAGAAACCGGGCTGGCCGTGTTTTACGGCTACTCGCGGTCGCTGGAGTCCGGGGCGGCGGTCTATTGGGATTGCGATCTGTATCCGGACTACCGGCTGTTCGTTCAATCCGCCCGGGCGGCCGGCGCCCGGCTCATTGTTTTTCATCAGCGCCAGTTTTATTCCGAACTGATTGACGAGGCCATCGAAAAGCTGCACGCCTGCGAATTGCCATCCCAAGACTCGCGCCACTTCGAAGAGCGGCTCACGGACCTGCGCGCCTATGAGGGCTCGGTTTGCGCCATCGAGTTGTCCTTCGATCATGCTGGGCGGGTATTTCTGTTCGACCTGCGCACGGAGTGGTTCGACGAATTCTCTGAGATGCTGGAAGAGATCCAGCTCCTGGTTCCCGATCCGGACGAAGGCGACGATGACTCCCCGATCAGCGGCTATTTCTCGAGGAACTGAGCCACGAGTGAGGCCGTCGCGCTGGCTAATTCCCATACCGAGCCGCGACCGTGAAGGAGCGGTGCGGGAGCTGGCCGCCGAGCTGCGCATCCAACCCGTCACCGCCGGCGTGCTGCTGAGCCGCGGCCTGAGCGATCCGGATGCCGCTCGCCGCTTCCTGACACCCGGCCTGGAACATCTGCACGATCCGCTGCTGCTCACTTCGATGCGGGACGCTGTCGCGCGCATCCAAGCCGCCATCGCCGCCAAACAAAAGATCCTGATCTACGGCGACTACGACGTCGACGGCACGGTATCGGTGGTCATTCTGAAAAAAGCCATCGAAATGGCTGGCGGCGAAGCCAGCTTCCACGTTCCGCATCGTTTGAAAGAGGGCTACGGCATGCGCGCCGACGTGATCGAGCGCGCCGCCGCGATGGGCATCGCGCTGATCGTCAGCGTGGACACCGGCATTCGCGCATCGGAGGTGGTGCGGGAAGCGCGCGAGCGCGGCATCGACGTGATTATCACGGATCATCATCTGCCGGAGGCTGAGCTTCCGCCTGCTCTTGCGGTGTTGAATCCGAACCGGCGGGACTGCGGATATCCGGACAAGAATCTGTGCGGCGCGGGCGTGGCGTTTAAGCTGGTTCACGCCCTGCTGGCCACGCTAGGCTGGCCGGCGGAGAAGCTGGCGCGCGTGATGAAGTCCTTTCTGAAGCTGGTGGCCATCGCCACCGTGGCGGACGTGGTGCCCCTGGTGGGCGAGAATCGTGTGATCGTCAAACACGGCCTGGAAGGGCTGAATCAATCGAAAAACCCGGGCTTGCAGGCCATCCTGGAGTTATCGGGCCTGATGAACGGCCGGTCACCCAGCGCGCGCCAGGTAGCTTTTCAGATCGCTCCGCGCATCAACGCAGCCGGGCGCATGGACGACGCGCAGAACGTGATCCGCATGTTCCTGACCGAGGATCCCGAGCATGCCCGCAGGTTGGCGGCGCAGCTTCATGCGCTCAATCAGGAGCGCCGCGATACGGAGGCCGAAATCGTGCGAATTGTGCTGGAAGAATGCGCGGGCGTGCCGGTAACCGACGATCAGACCGTGCTGGTGTTTTCCGGGCTCAACTGGCATCGCGGCGTGGTGGGGATTGTGGCCAGCCGCCTGGTGGAGCGCTTCTACCGGCCGGTGTTCGTGCTGAGTGAAGAAGACGGCCAGGCGCAGGGCTCGGGCCGCAGCATCGCGCCGTTTCACTTGCTGGATGCGCTGGAATCCATGCCCGATCTGTTTACCCGTTTCGGCGGCCATCGCCAGGCGGCCGGTGTGAGTTTGCCCGCCGGATCGGTGGCGGAGTTTCGACGCCGCTTGAATACGTATGCGGGAACGCGGCTCACGCCCGCGGATTTTCAGCCGCAGTTGGCGATCGATGCGACAGTGACTTTACGTGAGCTGACCACTGGCCCGGCAATCGAGGAGCTACTGGCGATGGCGCCGTTCGGGTTCGGAAATCCTCCGCCGATGCTGGCGATCCTGGGCGCCCAGGTAGCCGCGGCACCGGTGGTAATGAAGGAGAAGCATCTACGTGTTCACCTGCGGCAGAATGGCCGAAGCCTTTACCCGAAAGCTTGGAATTTTGCCGGACGCGCCGAAGATTTTACGGTAAACGGTGCAATTGATGCCGCATTTTCGGTGGAGGAAGACCTGTACGGTCAGGATCGCGGATTCGAGAATTGGGCCGCCGTGCTGCGCGATGTCCGTCCCGCGCATGCCTGATTAGAGAATGCGGGATGAAGGTGGACCCGAGCGGTATATACTGGCAGCTACCCGAGAACGTGTCATGAGAATGTGCCTCTCGCGCTTGGTCTTCCTATTGTCCGCCGGCGTAGCGGCCGTCTACGCGCAGGGTGCCCGTCCAGAAGCCGGACCGTTTGATGCCTCTCGCATGGATATGCAGGCGCCGCCGGCGCAGGGCGTCGCCATTCGCGCGGGCCGCCTGTTCGATTCCAAATCCGGCGAGATGCTCAAGGATCAGGTCATCCTTATTAAGGGCGATCGCATCACCGCCGCCGGTCCCGCCGATCGCACCGCGATTCCTCCAGACGCGGTTGTCATTGACCTCAGCCGCGCCACCGTGCTGCCCGGGCTCATCGATCGTCACGTGCATCTGATGCAGGAGCAGCAGCCCAACGATGCGCGCGCGGCGTTTTCCGGTTTGAATTACGCGCTCAAGGATCTGAACGCTGGCTTCACCACTTTGCAGGACATGGGCTCGCCGTACACCTACGCCACGGTCGAGCTGCGCGACGCGATCAACAAGGGACAGGTTCCAGGGCCGCGCCTGCAGGTGGCTGGGCCGCAGTTGAATCCGCGAGCCGCGGGATATTATCCGGCGCCGTCCGTCGTAATGCCCTTCGGCCAGAATGCCGGATCGAACGCGTGGCAGCTCGCCGGCGATGTCAATTCGCCGTGGCTGGCGCGCGCCGCCGTGCGCGAGCACTCGCACTACGGCGTGGATTGGATCAAAGTCTATGAGACGGAGGATTACGAAGGCGGCGGCTATCCCGACCCCGCGGGCGCTGGAGCTTTCACGCCGGATGGAAAGATGATCAACGTTCCATCGCTCACGCTGGAAGAAAATCAGGCCATCGTAGATGAGGCGCATCGCCGCGGCCTGCGAGTTGCCTGCCACGCTTATGGCGGTGAAGGTCTGCGCAATTGTCTCGAAGCCGGCGTCGACATGCCGATGCACGTCATCGTCGGCGTCACCGGCGCAGAAGGCCTGGACGACGAAACCATCCGCTTGTTCAAGAAGCCGCTGTGGGACGGCACCCAGCGTCCGGTGATGCAGACGCTCTGGGATTTGATCGGCGACATGGAAGGGCGCGATCTGAAGGCCAGCGGCGGCCACACCACGCGCTTTCGTCTCACCGAAATGAGTTTCAAACGGCTGGTGGCGGCGGGCGTAAAAGAAGTGTTCGGAAGCGGCGCGTATACCAACGGCCATGGCGTGCAAGCCTTTCAGTTCGCTTATTACGTGAAATGGGGCATGACGCCCGCGCAGGCTCTGCAAATGGCCACCAGCTCCGCCGCCGAAAGCCTCAACTTTGAATTGGGCAAGCAGGTGGGTAGCGTCGAAGCGGGCAAGTATGCCGACCTGGTGGCTGTCGCAGGGGATCCGCTGGCCGACATCACAGAAATGCAGCGCGTGAAATTCGTCATGAAAGGCGGGGTGGTTTTTCGAAATGAGCTCAAATAATATAACTCGCAGATCCTTTGTCGCCGTGGCGGCGGCGCTCCCGCTTAGCGCAGGAAGCACACCGGTTAGTCCAACGATGGCCAAGCTGAGCGCCTACATGACGGAGGCCGGCAGCCAGGCGCTTCCCGAGGAAGCGGTCGAGAAAACCAAGCAGCATATTCTGGACACGTTCGCAGCGATGGTTTCAGGCTCCGAGCTCGCGCCCGGCCGCTTTGCGATCGATTTTGCGCGGGCCCACTCCGCTGAGAAAACCGCAACCGTGGCGGCATCTGATGTGGTCTGCGGCGCGATCGAAGCCGCGTTTTCGAACGCGATGCTGGCTCATTCCGATGAGACCGACGATTCGCACGCGCCGTCGGAATCCCATCCGGGCGCATCGATTGTACCGTCGGCCTTCGCAGCCGGCGAGCAATTTAATATCGACGGCTCTCGATTTTTGCGCGCCGTCGCGCTCGGCTACGATATCGGAACGCGCGTCACCATGACGGTCGGCGTCGGCGGCTTTCAAACCGCGACCCATATCAGCACTCACGCGCTGGCGGGAACCTTCGGATCGGCCGCCGCTGCCGGTTGCGCCGCAGGCTTGAATGAACGCCAGATGCGCTGGCTGATCGATTACACGTCGCAGCAAGCTTCGGGAATCAAGACCTGGCAGCGCGATACGGATCACATCGAAAAGGCGTTCCTGTTCGCTGGAATGCCCGCGCGCAATGGCATCACGGCGGCGCTGCTGGTTCAGGCGGGCGCCACCGGCGTCGATGATGTTTTATCGGGTCAGGATAATTTTCTCGCCGACTACGCGCCGCAAGCCGATCCCGCGAAGCTAATCGAAAAACTCGGCGAGCGTTACGAAATTACGCGCACCAACATCAAGAAATGGACCGTGGGTTCGCCCATTCAGGCTCCGCTCGACGCGCTCGAAATCATTCTGAAACGCCGGCCCATCCAGCCCGATCAAGTACAGACAGTAACCGTCCGTGTGGCCACCAGCGAAGCTGCGCTCGTGAACAATCGCGAAATGCCGGACATTTGTATGCAGCACCTGGTGGCGATAATGTTGGTGGACAAGACCGCAACATTTAAGGCCGCGCACGATAAAGCGCGCATGCAGGATCCGGCGATTCTTAAGCAGCGCGCAAAAGTGCAATTAATCCCCGATGCCGAACTCGAAGCTCGCTTGCCCGCTCGCGTAGCCATTGTTCAAGTAACGCTGGTGGACGGAACGCGTCTCAGCGAAACCGTGAAGGCAGTGCGTGGCACGGCCGAGAATCCGATGACGCACGAAGAAGTGATCGCGAAGTCGCGCGATTTGATGACTCCGGTTCTTGGCGCCGAGCGCTGCGCCAAGCTGATCCAGACCGCGTTCGCTCTCGAAAACCTGAAATCGGTTCGCGAGTTGCGTCCCTTACTACAGCGCTCTTGATATACTTTTCGCTTATGCGCAAGAGTTCCGTTGTTCGATTGGTTGCGGCCGTGTTCGCGGGTGGCGCGCTGTTCACCGCGTATACGCAGCTTGGGAGTCAGCCTTCGAAACTTAACACCATCAAGCTGAAAGACGATCTGTATGTGATCCATAACGACTTCGTGCCGGGCAATACCACGGCGCTTGTCACCAATGACGGCGTGCTGCTGGTGGACGACAAATTCGACGTCGATCACGCGGGCATCATGGCCGAGCTGAAAAAGATCACCGACAAGCCGGTGAAGTACGTCATTAACACGCATCATCACGCGGATCACAGCGGCGGCAACGCCCAGATGCAGGCGATGGACGTGAAGATTGTCGCCTCCCAAGAAGCTCGCGAGCAAATGGTGATCGCCAACCTGCCCGGCTTGCCCGACATCGTGATCGAACATCACGCGCACATTTTTCTCGGCGGGAAAAACGTGGCGCTGTATCATTTCGGCCGCTCGCATACCAATGGCGACGTCGTGGTGCTGTTTCCGGCCGACCGCGTTCTCGCCAGCGGCGATATGTACACCAAGGGTGACGATGTGCCGGAGCTGATCGATTATTCGGGTGGCGGAAGCGCGGTGGAATGGCCCAGCACGCTGCGTTCAACGTTACAACTCGACTTCGACACTGTTGTCCCGGGGCATGGGCCGATCGCAACGAAACAAGAGATGGCGGATTTTCGGCAAAGCACCATCCGGCTGGTTGCTCGCGTTCGCGAAATGAATCGCGCCAAGAAATCCAAGGACGACATCTCGAAAATGCTGGTAACCGAGTTTCATTGGTCGCCTCTACACCTGATGCGGGGTTTGAACGGTGTGGTGGAAGAAGCGCAATAAACCAGAAATAAGAATCTAGCGCGCACCTTTCTGGGACATGTAGCGCATAATGAGCGAACCGAGCCCGAGCATTGCAACCGAAGCCAGGAGAAGCAGCCCTGCCGGTTCATACTCGTTGCTAAAAATCTCAACAATCGCATCCGCGGCCGCAAGGCCTCCTAGCACGAACAGCAGCAGTGGTCTCTGTGGGCCGTCGGATCCCTGCAGGCGCAGCCCCAGCCAAAGAGCTCCATTCATCACGAGCAACATCAACACGGTCATAACGACCGTAGTTAGAGTGGAAAAGCCTCGCTGGATCGCCACGGGCGACAAGATGAGAGCCGTTATATTGACCAGTACGAACAGCCGCACTGCGCGCTTTCCCACGGCTGAAGTTTTGACTGGAGGTTCCGTTTTGTCAGAAGAGCGGTTCTTACGCACTGGTACAGTATATCTCCGGTTTGCAAAGTACTCGCGGGATCGCGCAAGATGAATCATGCAATCCACCCGGCGGCTCTGGCTGTCGCAATGCGTTGGAATCGCGGCACTGGCTGATATTGCCGCGGCTCAGCAGCACGCGCAGGAAGCGGTGCAATCGTCTACTCCGCCAGCGTTTCAAACGCTCGATCCGTCAACGGCCGCCGAGATTGACGCGATCACGTCGCAGATCATTCCCTCCACGGATGGGCCGGGCGCGCACGAAGCCGGCGTAGTCTATTTCATCGATCGCGCGCTTTCCACATTCGATGCGGATCTGCGCGAGAGCTATCGCCAGGGCATGGCGGAGGTGCAACAGAAACGCAGAGAAATGTTTCCGGCGTCGGCCAGCATCGCCGCGCTCGCAAGCGATCAGCAGATCCAATTGCTCCGCGCGATTGAGAAGACCGATTTCTTCGAGTTGCTCCGCACGCACACGCTCTATGGATTCCTCGGCAATCCGAGCTATGGAGGGAATCGCGACGGCGTCGGCTGGAAACTGATTGGCTTTGAAGATCGTCACGTGTTCCAGCCGCCGTTCGGATATTACGATGCGCCCGGTGGCGATCGATGAGCGGCGCGACGTTTCGCCCTTCGGACCCGGTAGATTTCCTGGTGATCGGCGCGGGCGCGGCCGGCGGCGTGATGGCGAAGGAGCTTTCCGCGGCGGGCTACCGCGTAGTGGTTCTGGAGCAGGGTCCTTATCTCACCGAGAAGGATTACACGCACGATGAGATTAAATACACCTACCAACCCGGCCTGACCAACGATCCCAAAGTTCAACCGATCACGTATCGCAAGAACGAATCCGAGCAGGCCAAGCCGGTGAAGGCGATCGAGTACGGCCGCCAGGTGGGCGGAGGCAGCGTCCACTTCACCGCAAATTATTGGCGTTTCCACGAGAGCGATTTCGAGGAGCGCAGCCTGTTCGGCGAAGTTGCCGGCGCGGGGCTCTCCGATTGGCCGATCAAATACGCCGATCTGGAGCCGTACTACACAAAAGCCGAATATGATTTGGGCATCTCGGGAGTGGGAGGCGCGAATCCGTTTGAAGGGCCGCGGTCGAGGCCGTATCCGCTGCCGCCGATGCCGGTAAAATCGTCGGGCGTTCTGTTCGAGCGCGCGACGAAAAAGCTGGGGCTGCATCCTTATCCGGCGCCGATGGCTATTCTGTCGCAACCGTATCAAGGCCGCGCGGCGTGTGTGAATTGCGGTTTCTGCGAGTCCTTCGGGTGTGAGATGCGCGCGAAATCCAGCACGTTGGTTTCCGTGATTCCGATGGCGGAAAAGACCGGGCGCTGCGAAATCCGTCCCAATTCTTACGTGCGCAAGCTGGAGACCGACTCGCACGGGCGGGTGACCGGCGCCGTTTATTTCGACGCCAATCGCCACGAGGTTTTCCAACGAGCGAAGGCCGTGGTGCTGTGCGCCAATGGCGTGGAGACCGCGCGTTTGCTGCTGCTGTCGAAATCGAAGCGCTTCCCGAACGGGCTGGCCAATTCGAGCGGCCTGGTGGGCAAATATCTGATGTGGGACAACGGCGGCGTCGCGATGGGATTGTTCGAGCATCCGCTGAATGAGTACAAAGGCATTCAAGTGACGCGCGTGATCCACGATTATTATCGTGCGGACCCCAAACGCGGATTTTATGGAGGCGGCGGGATTGACGCGCGCTTCGATTTTTACCCCGCCAGTTTCGCTCTGCAGGGTATGCCGCCGGATGGGCCGAAATGGGGCGTCGAATACAAGAAAATGCTGGGGACGTATTTCACGCACACCATGACCCTGCTTTCGCACACCACTTCCCTGGCCCAGTTGCGCAACAGCATTTCGCTCGATCCGGATGTGAAGGATACCTGGGGACTGCCCGCGGTTCGCGTCACCTACGATTATCATCCCGACGACGTCGCAACCATGCAGTGGGTGCTGACCAAGCAACGCGAGATCCTGGATGCGGCGGGCGCACAGAAAATCTGGGAATTAGGTATTTCGATAAAGGACAATCTGCCGTCGCGGCATTTGATGGGCACCTGCCGGATGGGCAACGATCCGAAACAATCCGTGGTGGACCGCAACAATCGCACGCACGATATTCCAAATTTGCTGATCGCCGATGGCAGCAGTTTTGTCACCGCGGCGCGGCAGCAGCCGACGGCCACCATCCAGGCCCTGGCCTATCGCGCGGCGGACTACGCGATTCAAGCCGCGAAACGGGGCGAACTGAGCTAACTCAACCGGCCACTAGGCTTCGCGCGCGGAGAATTCGTTGCTCGCGACATTCGCCGCTGGCGTCTCCGTTCGTCTTCGGCCGATTCCGATGATGGAAGTTTGCGACCACGGCAGGTAGGCGTCCACGCGCCGCAACAGCCAAACCATGCGGTCGAAATTCCTGAGCTGCAAGCGGCTGATGGTCCTTCGCTTCAGGATCGTTCCGTTGAACCACCATCCCGGCCGGGACGCGCGGTTAAAGCGCAAGACTGTTTCGACGTCGAATCCAGCGGCGGTCATTTTTTCCCGTAATTCGGCCTCCGAATAGCGCCGAAAATGGCCCAGCTCTTCATCCAGCGAATTGAAAATTCCTTGTCCGGAAGGAACCAGGATCACCGCGCGGCCGCCGTCCTGGAGCATGGAGCGGATGTTGCGCAAAGCCGCAAGATCGTCCTCGATGTGCTCCAGCACGTTCAGGCAAATCACGGTGTCCATCTGGCCATGAAAAGGCGCGTGATTCTCCGGAATGGCGGCGTTTAGTTCTGCGATTTCCAGATGCGGCCGGTGCGATAGCCGATTGCTCAGACGCTCCAGATGCTCCCGGTCGATATCGGTGGCCACATATCTTTTTCTTCCCGGCAAAAGCTGCCGGGTCAGGTTGCCCATCCCCGCTCCAATCTCGATCACGTTTCTGCCGATGTATGGCCGGATAGTGTCCGCCATCCAGCGATTAAAATTCGGCGCGCTGGCAAACGCATCCAGAATATCCTTATCTTTATCGACATAAATGTCGCGCGATAGGGCCGTCCTGAGAATCACCCAGAAGGCTTCAAAGGCGTCCTTGAGTCCAATCTTCTTGCCTTCTTCGTAAGTACGGCCGTTATAACTGATGGGTGTTTCGTAGATGCGCGCCTGGCGCTTCGCCAGTTTAATGGTAATTTCCGGCTCAAATCCAAAACGCTGGCTGCGAATGGGAATACTTTGCAGCAGAGAGGTGCGAAAGGCCTTGTAACAGGTCTCCATATCCGTGAGATTGAGATCGGCGAAAATGTTGCACATGCCCGTCAACAGATGATTCGCGAGCGAATGCCAGAAATAAAGGACGCGCCGTTCGCCGCTGGACATAAATCGCGAACCGAATACGGCGTCCGCGCGGCCGTCTACCAAGGGCGCCAGGATTTTCCGGTATTCGTTCGGATTGTATTCCAGGTCCGCATCCTGAATGATGGAAAATTCGCCGCTGGCCTCCGCGATAGCCCTTCGAAGCGCAGCTCCCTTGCCTTGATTGCGGTCCGTCCGCAACAGCCGGATTACGCCTGGGAATCTGGCCTGCGTAGCCTCCACTTCCTCAACGGAGGCATCGGTGGAAGCATCGTCGGCGACGATGATCTCCCGTTCGAAACCTTGCGGTAAAGAGGCCGCGATCACTCGCTCCAGCAAGGTTGCAACGAACTCCTCTTCGTTGTAGAGGGGTACCAGAATTGAGATTTTCATCCCGCCACTATCATTGTCCACGAAAGCCGGGTCGTCGAAGCGGGGAGGATGGAGCCGGCGGAGGGGCTTGAACCCCCGACCCTCTGATTACAAATCAGATGCTCTACCAACTGAGCTACGCCGGCCTGAAGGATCACTCTCGGATGGAGCGGGGTACGGGAATCGAACCCGTGTAAATCAGCTTGGAAGGCTGACGCCCAACCGCTAGGCCAACCCCGCGCACGAATCGAACGGCTACCGCAACCATTGTACGGAACGGCGGCGAACGCGGTCAATTTGGCTAGCGCGCGCCTTGGTCTAGCCCGCGCCCAGGCCCGATCGATAAATATCGTGCAGCCGCAGCAGGCCCAGGCACACGCCGCTCGCTGGATCCACCACCGGCAGCACCGAAATCTGCGACGGACGGTCTTCCATCAACCGCAGAGCTTCCTGCAAACGCGCATCCGGCGCGATGGCGGACGGATTGGCGGTCATCACCGCCGATGCGCGCAGGCCGCGAATATCGTCGTGAGCCTGCAGCGCGCGGCGCACGTCCCCATCGGTAACCAGGCCGATCAGGCGTCCGGAGGCATCCACCACGCAGGCGGCGCCGTGCGGATAGTGCGTCATCGCGATCACTACCTGCTTCAGCGAATCGTCCGGACTGAGCGACGGCAATTTCATCGCGGCCGTGCATCACTTCCCGAACCGTCAGCCGCAAGCTGCGCCCCAGGTGTCCGCCCGGATGAAAGCGCTCGAAATCCTCGACGCCAAAGTTGCGCGCGCGCATCAACGCCACGGCCAAGGCATGGCCGAGCGACAAAGCCACGGTGGCGCTGGCGGTGGGCGCCAGATTGTCCGGATCGGCCTCGCGCTCCACCGATGCATCCAACACCACGTCCATTTCCGGACGCCAGCGGCGCGGAGGGATTGCCCAGGATGCCGATGCGCTGCGACGGCAATTCGCGCAGGAACGGAATCAGCTGCAACAGCTCGAAGGTGTTGCCGCTTTTTGAAACCATCAAGGTGGGGTCGCCCGGCGAGTACAGGCCCAGATCGCCGTGCGAAGCTTCGGCGGCGTGCAGGAATACGGCCGGGGTTCCGGTGCTGCACAGCGTGGCGACGATCTTGCGCGCTACCAGGCCCGACTTGCCCAGGCCAGTGACCACCATTTTGCCCGGAGTGCGCCAGAATCATTTCCACCGCGCAGCTCAGGTTTCCATCCAGGCGTTGGGAAGCCCGCGCCACGGCGGCGGCCTCGATCCGCATGGCTTTTTGAGCAGCCTCGATCCAGAGTGAGGCCGGTGCATTTACATCCACCGAAGCCTTTATATCCATAGAAGGTTGACGGAACCATCATCTCATTGCGGAGGGCCCGCGGAGCGCGAGGTGGCATGCCGGGGCGCGGACGCCTCTTTCGCTCTGACGCCGAAAGCCAGAACACCCTCGGCGCTGAGAATGGGTTCAATGGTCAGGATGACGGGGCCCCTGGCTTGCGTCAGCATAAACTTTCGAACTTCGATCTCAACGGGCGCGCGCGTCTCAAACGCCCGACGCAAACATCGCCGCAGGGGTTCCCGGTCTTCCGGCGCCAGGTATTCGAAAATGGGCCGATCGGCGGAGCGCACGGCCGCCAGAACCGCATCGGCTCACCAACAGCGGATGGCCCTCGGGCGAGACGGCCAGCAACAAATCCGGCGGCTGCCTGAGCAGGGAGCGCAAGCTGGTCTCCAGCCCTTGCGGTTCTCCTGGCTGCGCAGCAGCGCATCGATATCGGTGAGAGCCAGAATGGCGCCTTCCACTTTTCCGTCCGGGCGTTGCGGAGGGCCGGATTTTCATGGCATACGAACGCCCGGCAGAATCCTGAACGTTCTGCTCGAGGTGCTCGTTGTTGGCGATAGCCTCCCGGATTAACCCGGGAAGATCCGCCACCTGAATGTTGGGCTTGATATCTCCGATCGGCCGGCCCACGTCGGTAGGGATCAGGTTCAATACCTTTTGGGCGGCGGAAGTGAATCGCCGTATCCGCAAATCGCGATCGAGCATCACAAAGACCACGTCCACGGACTCGATCAAATTGGTGAGGTCGCTGTTCGACCTTGCCCAATTCCGACATTGCGGTTTTGCAGCTCTTCGTTGACGGTGATCAGTTCCTCGTTGGTGGCCTGCAGCTCCTCTTTCGCGGTTTCCAGCTCTTCGTTGGTGCTCTGCAGCTCTTCGTTGCTCGAAAGGATCTCTTCGTTGGCCGACTGCAGCTCCTCGTTGGTGGCTTCCTGCTCTTCAATGATGGAGCGCAGATCGTCCTGCGTCCCGGCCAATTCCCCGCGCAAGTCGCGAGTCTCGCGTTCGGCGCCGAGCGGCTGCTTTGCGTTTGGCGGTCCGCTCATCGGCCGGAGGCTGGCCGGACCTGTTGCTGGCCGTCGAAACAACATCAGATAATAAGGGTCTCTTTCGGCGTTGGAGCGGATTCGTCGATACCGGGGTCACTTCCAGAGTCACCTCTGATCGCTGCCGGAATCGCTTCGCACCCGCACGCCGGTCTTGCGAATCGGGCCGCCGTTTTCTTGGCGTGATGGATGGCGGCACGCAGATCGATGCCCCAATCCTCCCCGCGCCATCTTCAGCAAATTGAGGGTCGCGTGGCCGGATGGCTGCTCGAGAAAAGGAGCCGTGCGTCCGCGGAATTGAAGTATTTCAAACGAAGAATTGATCAGAACTGCCGGGCGGAGAATACTGCGACAAAACGATACGGTCGGCTTCCCGGCCCAGGTCCAGCTCGCGGCTGAGCGATCAGGCCCTGGCCTTCGAACCCGAACCGGATCTTCCGCCAGTTCCGCCGGATTAAACTCCAGCGGCCAGCGCGCTGAAGTAAGCAGCCTGGAATAGACTTTGTACTTCTTGTCGATCTGCCGGAACGCTTCCGAACCTGCCTCCACGCTCTCCGAGCTTCCCAGCAGCAGATATCCGTCCGTCGTTCAGGGCAGTAGTGGAATGCGGCCAGCACCTTCTTTTGGAGCGGAACGCCCAGATAGATGAGAAGATTGCGGCAACTGATGAGATCCATCCGGGAGAAGGGCGGGTCCTGGGTGACCATCCTGCACCGCAAAGATACAAAGATCGCGCACCTGCTTGCTGATTTGATAGCCGCCATCGGTTTGGCGAAAAATCTCTGCAGGCGCTCCGGCGAAACATCGGCGGCGATATTCTCCGGGTAACGCCCGTCGCGCGCCGACTGAATGGCTTGCTTGCTGATGTCGGACGCGAAAATCTGAACCGGAAGCGGCGCTCCGGACGATGGCGCAGCCTCGATCAACAGCATCGCGATCGAATACGCTTCTTCACCCGTGGCGCACCCGGGCACCCACACACGAATGGGCAAATCACCGGGCGGTGGTTCAAGATATCCGGGATGACGTCGCTCTTGAGATACTCGAAAGTCTCCGGATCCCGGAAGAAGGAAGTCACGTTGATGAGCAGATCGCGATACAGAGCATCCACTTCGGAGGGATCGGATTCCAGGCGCTTCAGGTAAGTCCGCAATGGTCTCCATTTTGTTGAGAACCATGCGGCGCAAGATGCGCCTGCGGAGCGTGCTGGGCTTGTACTGCGAGAAATCCACTCCGGTAGACGCGCCTCACCCAACGGAAGATGCCGGCGAATTGCGATTCGTGCGCCGCCGCTCTCGCCTCTTCAGTCGGGCTGCGCCTGCCAGACGTAGGGATGGCCGGCGATGCGTGCCAGTTCCTGGGCGATTTGAGCGGGCGGCAGCACAAAGTCAGCCGAGCCGAACTGAGCGCTGGCGCTGCGCGGCATGTCGGGATATTTGGCGCTTTTCTGATCCTGCGCGAACGCGATGCCACCCTCGGCTTTGATGGCCGCCAGGCCCAGCGTCCCGTCGGTACCGGTGCCGGAAAGTACCACTCCGATGGCCTGGCTTTTTCGGCTGTTCCGCCAGCGAGCGGAAAAAGGCGTCGATCACCATGCCGTGCCGATTCTCTTCCCGGATCGGCCGCGCGGCAAGACCCTCATCCTCATGGCCAAAGTGGCGTTGGGCGGAATCACGTAGATGTGATTGGGCAGCAACGGCGTCTGGCCACGCGCTTCCGCCACCGGCATCTTGGTCACCTTGGAGAGCAACTCGCTCAGCATGCTTTTGTATGTTTTGCTGAGGTGCGAAACCAGAACGAAAGCCATGCCGGTGTCGTCGGGAAGCGCTTCCAGAAGCTCGCGGAATGCTTCCAGTCCTCCGGCCGAAGCGCCGATGCCGACCACCGGAACCGCCGTCAAGACGGCGGCCGGCGGGAGATGGAGACTGTTTTCTTCAGGGTTGGAGTTTTCGTCGCGCTTCGCGCCGGCTTGCCGGGTGGGATCTTCTTCGGCATCTGCTGAAAGACTAAGTTTGCTTAGGCTACAGTATCAGAATTTCTGACCCGGCTGGAAGAATATTGCGGGATTATTTATTGAATTGAGGCAGTGTCCTGTGGCGGCGCAGCCACAAAGGCAGAATAGCCCCGGCCGGACAAGACCTGAGCGATGGCGTGGGCGATCCACTGGCTCCGTTGGGCTTTGCTCCCCGGCAAGCCGCGCCTGGAAGCGGCGCTCTGCCGGCTGGTACGCGGACTTTCCATGCGCAGCTGCCGCGACGCTATTCTCATCTCGCTGCTTTCGCAAATGGTAAGAGCGACTTCGGAGCGGATAGCCCGCGAAGCCTGCATGACACTGGCTAACCGCTCTGCCAAATCCGCGCGGCTGGGATAGATATGTATGCCCGGTGACTTCATGGATAGCTCTAAATTGACCTTTCGAAAAGACCATTATAAAACATTGCAGCAGGTCACCGGGCCAGACCGGCCAATAAGGCGGATGCTAGCCGTGGGGCGGACCCGCAGCAGCGGCGGACGCGCGGAAGTCGGTCCGGTTGCAACTGTGATTGGCTTCATGCCTG
Source organism: Bryobacterales bacterium (assembly GCA_963784025.1). Lineage (GTDB taxonomy): Bacteria > Acidobacteriota > Terriglobia > Bryobacterales > Bryobacteraceae > Palsa-89. The sequence goes on along the minus strand of CAWAPW010000022.1, from coordinate 453,689 downwards.
AACAGCGCGAGGCGGGCTTTTTCGGCGGCGTCCCAAGCCAGCCGGCACGAACGCTGCAGCAAATCGACTTCCGATTCAATTCCCAGACCGACGAGATCTGTCATCTTGCGCACAAAATCGGCGTAAGTGCGCGTTGTTTCCCGGTAATCGGCGACCAGACGAATACGTTCCTGGCACATCATAGCGCCTGATTCTACCACAGCTCAGAAAGCGGGGAAAAATTTATCCTAAAGAAAGCCTGCCATCCGCCGATAAACATATTAAGTCGAAAATGTTACAAGGCCTGACAACCGTTTCGCTGCCGCAGATCTACTGCCGCTCCTGCCACCTATCCACCCGCTCGGATGTGGTGCGCTGTCTGCATTGCAACCGGCCGCTGAATACGGAGCGCTGCTCGCAAGAGCAAACCCGTGACGCACGCACTCCTGCGTGCCGCGTCCCCACTCCTGGGGACGCCTGGCAGGCCGCGAACAAAACGCACCCGCAAGAGTCCATAGGCTGAGCGGCGTTTCAGCGTTCACACGAGTGTTCCCATGGATCTGGCAATCCATCCACAGTGATGAAAACGCTTGGCGTCCACCTGCGTCTTCGACGGTGTGAACGCGGCACGCACGAGTGCGCAATGTCACTTGGTTCTTGAGGCGCAAACATTTTATAGGACTTATGTTTGGTCGCCACCAGCAAGATGTCGCCGGATAGTACGCCAATCCCGAGGCTAGGCGTAGGCACGAGTGCCCACGCGGCACGCATGAGTGCGTGCGCCACAATGTTTTCAAAGTTTTACGACTCATCAACGAAAACTAAGTGGCATTGCGTACGAGATTTTACTCGTAGCGCAGCGCCACCACCGGATCCAGCCGCGCGGCCTTGTTGGCCGGCCAAATCCCAAAGAACAGCCCGATCGCCACCGACACCACCACGCCCAACGCCGCCGCCCACAACGGAACGGCCGTCGGCAAGGCGGGATAGATCAGCCGGCAGGCCAGCGAAACCGCCCATCCGAACGTCATCCCGATCAGGCCGCCCAAACCGGTCAGCACCACGGCTTCGGTCAGGAACTGCAGCACGATATCGGCGCGGCGGGCGCCGATGGCTTTGCGAATGCCGATTTCGCGCGTGCGCTCGGTCACCGACACCAGCATGATGTTCATCACGCCGATGCCGCCCACCAGCAGTCCGATGGAACTCATCACCACCATCACCAGCGCGACGATCGCGGTAACGCTGTGGAACTGTTCCACCATCTGATCCGACGTGGAGATGGAGAAATCGTCCGGCTTGTTGGGGGGCACGTGCCGCTGGATGCGCAGCACGGCGGTAGCTTCATCGATGGCGGCGGCCAGCCGGCCCGGCTTGGCGGTCACGATCAGCAGATTTTCCTTGGACGCCGGGAACAGCTTGTGCATGCTGAAATAGGGCAGCATAACGCGGATGTCGTCCTGGCCGGGAAACGACTGCGGCGGAGCGCTTCATCACGCCGACGATCTCGAATTTGTGGCCGTTGACGTCGATCCACTTGCCGATGGGATCTTCGCCGTTCATCAGCGCGCGCGGGACGTCGGCGCCCACCACCGCCACCGGCATGCGGTGCTGGTTTTCGACGTCGGTGAAGAAACGGCCTTCCGCCATCTCCGCCTGGCCGCTCCGCGCATAGGATTCTTCGGTCCCGGAGATGTCCGCGTTGTACAGCTCGTTGCCTTTGTAGCGGGCGATGTTGATCTGCGGCCCGCTTCCGAAAGTGTTCGGGATCAAATAGGGGCTTACGTATGCCACCGATGGGCAGCGGCCGCGATGGCCACGCCATCCTCATACGTGATGCGGCTTGCGCCGCACCTCTTCGGCAGTAGCGTTGTGAAGGCCGATCGGAAATTTGAAGATGATCGCGGTGTTGGTTCCGAAGCTGCGCATGACGCCGGTGACGGCGCCATCCAGGCCGGCGATGATGGAGCCTACGCCGATGATGGTCCCGGTGCCGATGATCACGCCCAGCACGGTCAGGAACGAGCGCATCTTGTGCTCGCGCACGGTGGCGAGCGCCAGGCCAATCGCCGAACCGAGTTCTACACGCGTCATTTTTGCACCGGCTTCGTTCGGCCTACCGAGCCGCGACCGTAAGGGAGCCCGAAGTCCGCTTGCTCACGCGCGCGGCTCAGAATAGCGCTCATCTTTCCACCCTCAGGGCTTCGATCGGATCCAGCTTCGAAGCCCGCTGCGCCGGATAAATCCCAAAGAACAGCCCCACCGCCGTGGACAGCCCCACGCCGATCAGCACCGCCGAAACGGGCACGGCCATGGGCACCGACGTGAAGTTTCGCACCAGCGGTGGCGATAATCCAGGCCAGCACCACTCCGATGAATCCGCCCATGCCCGCCAGCATCGACGATTCCACCAGGAACTGATTGAGGATATCCTGGCGGCGCGCGCCCACCGACTTGCGGATGCCGATCTCGTGCGTGCGTTCGCTCACCACCGCCAGCATGATGTTCATGATCACCACGCCGCCCACCACCATAAAGATCGACACGATGGCGACGGCGGTTGCCGCGATGGCGTTGGTGAGCTGGTCCCAGGCGCTGACCAGCGCGTCCGACGAGAGAATCGAAAAGGTGTCGTCCTGCCCCGGCGCTTCGTGCCTGCGGGCGCGAATCAGCATGCGCATTTCGTCCTTGGCCTGCTCCAGCACTTTTTGATCGGCCGCGCGCGCGGCGTAGCGAATGCCGGTGCGCGATCCATAAATCTGGAAGTAGGCTTCGATGGGAATATCGACGAAGCCGTCCTGCGACTGGCCGAAGACGCTGCCCTTGGCCTCCGCCACTCCAATCACGGTGAACGGCCGGCCTTCGATCTTGATCTCCTTGCCGATGGGATCGCCATCCCCAAACAAATTCGTCTTCACATCGGCGCCGATCACGGCCACGGCGCTGTGGTGCCGGTCTTCGATGTCGGTAAAGTAACGGCCGCTGGCCATCTGAGTGTTGCCCAGCTCGGCCCAATTGGCCGTGCCGCCGTTCAAAGTGACATTGGTCAGCGTTTGGGATCCGAGTGAAACGCTCACGGTGCGGCCGGCGCTCATTCCGAAATCGCTCACCAGCGTGGCGTGGTCCTTCAGGTATTGATATTCATCGGGGCTCAGCTCCGGATTCCTCTTCTGCATTTGCAGATATTTCTTGGGATCGAAATTGCCGAGGAATGCGATCTTGACGATGCGAAAACCGTCCGAGCCCATGTTGGAAACCGTGTTGGCGATGTACACGTCCATGCCGTGAATCATGGCCATCACGGCGATCAGCGTGGTGGTGGCGAGGATAATGCCGAGCAGCGTCAGGAAACTGCGCAGCTTGCTGGAGCGCAGCGAATCCGCCGCGACGGCCGCGGCCTCGCGAAATGATGCGGTTTGTCCCGAGCTATTTCCCACTGGTCTAATTAGGGTACGAAAGCTGCCGGTACCTTGTTCCTTACTTCCAGTAACCAGTTTACGAGAACTTGATCCAGCCAGAAGCGCGGCCGGGTTTTGGAGATGAAGCCGAGGTGCCCGCCGTGCTCCACCGCCAGCAGGCGCAGGTAAGGATTCGTCGCGAACGCAGGGTGATCGTAGACGGCGAAAGGGATGAGCGGATCGTCCTTAGACTGCACCACCAGCGTGGGAACCCGGATGCGCTCCAGGAACTGATTTGCCGACTGCGTGGCGTAGTAATTGTCGGCGCTGCCGAACGCGAACGCTTGCGCCGTGAACCGGTCGTCAAAATCGTAAATGTTGCGAACTTGGTCCAGACCGCTCAGGTCGAACAGCCCGGGCGTGAGCTGCTCCTTGGCACGGACACGCTCCTTGAGCCGCGCGAGAAATCGGCCCGCATAGATGACGTTGGATGGTTTGTCGAGTTGCCGGACGCAGGCCGCCAGATCGATCGGCGTGGAAACGGCCATCACGCCCGCAATCAGATCCGAGGCTGCGGCGCCGAGTTCCCCGGCCAGCTTCAACACCACGTTACCGCCGAGTGAGAAGCCTGCGAGAAATACGGGCGCATTCCGCGGAAGCTGCCGGATCACAGCCAGCAGGTCCGACGTCTGGCCGGAATGATAAAGCATTCGGCCACATAAATGTTCCGTACCGCCGCAGCTTCGCATGTTGAAACGATGCGTGGCGCATCCGGCTTCGAGCGCGGCCTGGGCCAGACTACGCGCGTAACCCGCCGCGCTGGAGCCCTCCAAACCATGCACCATGATCAAATGCGCGATTGGTTCTCCGGCGGGCGATTGCGAATGGACGAGTACCTGGACGCCGGGCTCGGTGTCATACAGCTTGGCCGTGACAGGGAAGCGCTGTTCGTCCAGCTTGCGATGCCAGTAGTTGCCCGCGATGGTGAGCAGGTGTGGATTCCGAAAAAATGGGACGAAGGGCCGCAACACACTATTTTAGTGGGACGCGCCCGGCAACTACCGAAATTCCCCCGGCAAGATCGTGACTCAAGCGAATTGAATCCGATCGATCGCCGATTCGGACCCGCAGCGAAGCGTTGCGCGTGCCAGTCTCCACCGTAATCGCCACGCCAGGTTTCAATCCCAGACGCGTCATCTCGCGGAGGGCCGCCGCATCGCGGTCCGACACGCTGCTGATCACCGCCGGGATGCCGCAGGCCCATTGCGACAACAGCACTTCCTCGCGCGGCGGAATCGCGCCGTTTCGCTCCGGGATCAGGTGCCCGTGAGGATCGGTTTCAGGGTCGCCTAATTTCGCCGCGATGCGGTCTTCCAGCCGCTCCGAGATGAAGTGTTCCAGCCGTTCCGCCTCGTCGTGAACCTCGTCCCAGGAGTAATCGAGAACATCGTGCAGGAAACGCTCCAGCAGGCGATGATGACGAAGAACCTCCAGTGCGCGCATCTTGCCGGCGGCGGTTAAACGTGCCCCGTGGTGCTTCTCGTATTTCACGAACGGCGGCTGCTGCGAAGCAAGTTTTTGAAGCATCCCAGTGACGGAGGCCGCGCGAATGCCGAGATGCTGCGCGAGAGCGTTGCTGGTAACGCGCGCTTCTTCGACGCCGCCCAGTTCCCAGATAGCCTTCAGATAATCGTCGACCGATTCCGTGTTGTAGGGACCTCTGGGAACCGCTCCCTCAAGGGCGCGGCTCGGTTTGGAGTGGGGCACGTCTTCATTGTATGATTTAGGCATGCCTAAAGTCCTGCTAGCTCTGCCTCTCTTTGCGTTGCTGGCGATGGGACAAGGCGAGACCACCAGCGCGATCGTCGGCACCGTCACCGATCCCACCGGCGCGGCCATCCCCGGCGCTACAGTCACCGTCACGAACCTGGAGAACGGCCTGCGGCGATCCGTGAAGACCGACGACAGCGGGCGTTTTAGCTTTCCACAACTCAAGCCGGGCGTCTATTCGGCCAAAGCTGAAGCGGACCGCTTTGCGCCGCAGCAGAACAACTCCATTTCCGCGGGATTGGGGCAAAGGCAAACCGTCGATTTTAATCTGAACATCGCGTCGGCAAACGCTACCGTTCAGGTTCACGACGAGGCGCCCCTGATCAACCCGGAGAACCCGAATACTGCCACCACCTTGAACGCCCGCGCGCTCGAAGATCTGCCGAATCCGGGTGGCGACATGACGTATCCAGTGCAGTTCGCCGCCGGCGCGCTCATCAACACGGCCGGGAGCGGGAACGATTTTGTCGGCGGCACCAACGGCTATGGCAACGTGCAGTTCAATGGCTTGCCGTCGCTTTCGAACGGCTATATTGTCGATGGCCTGGAGACCAACGATCCGCTGACCAACCTCAACAGCGGCCTGTCTACCAACTTGGTGCTTGGTTTGAATTCCATCGCGGAGGTGACGGTCAACACGGTTTCCTACTCGGTAGATCAGGGCCGCTATGGCGCTTCTCAGGTCAATTACGTCACGAAATCCGGCACCAATCAGTTTCATGGCAATTTATACGAATTGTGGAACGGTTCGAAACTGAATTCCGCGGATTTCTTTACCAATGCCACTCCCGGAAATCATAAACCGCGATCCACGGTGAATCATTTTGGAGGAAGTCTGGGAGGCCCTATCGTCCACAACAAGCTCTTTTTCTTCTTCGATTCCGAATGGGTTCGGATTGCGCTGCCGATCGTCACCGCCACCACCGTGCCGACGCCGGTGTTTGAGAATTATGTCCTGGAGCAGTTGCCACGCGGCGGCGTGGACGCCGTCACTGGGTCAACCTATCAGCCCGTGCCCGGGCTCGTCCCCTTCTATCAGAAGCTTTTTGCGCTGTACGGCAATACGGCCGGGACTCCACTAGCGATTCTCGGCTGTCCATTCAACAGCAATGGCGTCGCAGCCGGCGGCAATCCGCCAAATGGAAACGGCTGCGCGAACCGCCAGAGCGTTTCACACTCCAGCGACGATCGCGAACAGGTGCAGACGGCGCGCATCGACTACAACATCGACACCCGAAACACGGCCTGGTTCCGCTTTCAGTCCGACACGGGCCTTCAGGCCGCCTATACCGATCCCATCAATCCCATCTTCAACGCCATCTCTCCGCAACCCCTTTACTCTTTCGCGGCCGGCTACACGCACGTGTTTTCCGGGCATTTAGTGAATTATTTCAATCCCGCATTCTCCTGGTACGCAAGCTTGTTCGGACCCGTCGACTTGGAAAAAACGCTGGCGGCGTTTCCCATTGTGCTGGAGGGCAACGGCGCCAATGCACCGTTCACTCCGCTGGGCGGGCTCGACAATACATGGGTCCAGGGGCGGCGCGCCACACGCTTCTTCATCAACGACAACCTTGCCTGGACCGTCGGCGCGCACGAATTCCGCTTCGGAACCAACAGCCGGATCTTCCGCCTGAACGACTATGATTTCGGCGAAGGCGTTGTTCCCACCGTCACCTATACCAGCCTGCCCGAATTCATCTACGGCGTCGCATCGACGGCCTCGAAAACTTTTCCACTCGCCGATTCGCAGCCCTTCAATTTCCTTAATCTGGACTTTTATGCGCAGGATACCTGGAAGATTACGCGCCAATTCACCTGGACTTTCGGGATCCGCGACACATACAATTCAAATCCGCTGAATCCGCACGACGCCGTAGCGCGGCTGGCCGGGTCGTTCGCTTCCATTTCGCACGATGTGAATCAGCCTCTCGATGCGGTAATCCAGACGCATCTCTCCAATGTGTTTGCCGCAACACCGCTGGCGATCCTGCAACCCAGGACCGCAATCGCCTGGCAGATCGCGCCGCACACCGTTTTGCGCAGCGGGTTCGGCCTGTTCAGCGACATCTTGCCGGGCAGCGTGGCCGATCTAATCGGCGTGAACCCTCCGTATTCGAATACATTCCAGGGCGGGCTGCTCGGAACCGTTGGCGGAACAGCCCTCGCGCCCGGAGTGCCGGGCAGCGCGATCGATGCTACAGCAGCCGCTAACCAGCAATTCATATCCGGCTTTGCAAACGGCGAGCTTTCCTGCGCCTCGCCCCTGGCTAATCGAAACTCCTGCCTGCCTCCTATTTCTATCAGCGCCGTTCCCGACGGCAAGCTCCATGCCCCTTACTTCATGCAGTGGAGTTTTGCGCTGGAGCATCAAATCGGCAATGCGCTCAATTTGCGAGCGCAGTATGTTGGAACCCGCGCCGTGAACCAGCCCTATGAGACGCAGGTGAACGGTTATCAAACGGTGTGCCAGGGCTGCTTTGCGCCATTTCCCTACAGCCAGCCCATCGACCCCCGCTTCGGCGCGGTGACGCAGTTGAACACCGGCGCGAACAGCCACTACAACGGCCTCCAATTGACGGCCGATAAACGGTTGGCGCACGGCATTCAGGTGCTGGTCAATTACACTTGGAGCCGCTGCATGGATACAGTTTCGAACGGTGGATTCCTTCCATTCGCCGCCGGCGCGATCCTCTCACCGCTCCCGGGAGAACTCGGCCGTCAGTACGGGCCGTGCGATTACGATGTGCGAGACAACCTCACAGCACAATACGTCTATCAGTTGCCGATCAAGGTCCGCAATCCTGTGCTGGCTCGAGCCCTGAACGGATGGCAGCTCTCGGGCAACGCATTTTGGCACAGCGGACTGCCATTTTCCGTCTTAAGCGCGCCTTATTCCGCGAGTGGAAACGGTATCGTCCAAGGCAGCGGCCCCCAATACGCGAGCGTGGTTTTAGGCGTGCCGTTATACGAACACAGTCCGATTGCCGGGATCACACAACCGGGAACCGTCCAGTGGCTCAACCCGGACGCCTTCGTGTCGAGTGTCGATCCCAGCACCGGCGCCTGTCCCGGCGGCGACAATCCCGCGAACTGCCAGTTCGGCAATTTGGGTCGAAACGCGTTGCGCGGTCCCGATTTCGTGTGGAGCGATTTTTATCTCACCAAGTGGTTCCAATTATCGGAACACTTGAAGCTGCGCATCGACGGACAATTCTTTAATGTTTTCAATCATCCGAATTTCGGCCTTCCCAACGTAGTTTACGCGGGTATTCCAGGAAAACCGTCCACTCAAACCGGGTTCGGCGCATTCAGCTACACCACCTCGCCGCCTACGGGGCTGTTGGGCGTCGGATTGGGCGGCGACAGTTCCCCGCGTATGATCGCGTTTCAAGCCCGGCTGGAGTTTTAGGTCAACAGCATCGCGCGCCGTCCATCACCCAACATTAGGGTTAATTGTGATATGCTATCCAGGAAAATGAGGAGGGTACAGATGGCACTGACAACTCCGCGATGGGCGATTGTCGCCCTTTTTTCTACAACCGTCTTTTTAAGCCTGGGCGCGCGACTCTCCGCCGACACGATAGCTTATGCCGCCGCCGCAGCAACAGACTCCAGCTCCGTTTTTGGCACTCTCGATCTGAACACCGGAGCTTTCTCGGAGATTTCCTCACTGGGCGGCGTTTTCGTGGAGGATCTGGCGATGTCCACAAACGGCACGGTGTATGCTCTGGCGGGGTCGTTTAGCGGCGACAGCCCCGCTGAGTTCGCTACCATCAACACCAGCACGGGCGCGATTACGGACATTGCGGCACTCAGCGATCCCCTCACTTCAATCGCATTCAGCCCGAATGGCACGCTCTACGCGACCACCTACAGCACCACTCAAGAAGCCTTATACACCGTCGATCCCACCACTGGCGCCGCTTCGTTCGTTACCAACCTCCAGGGGCCGCTCGCTACTGAGGCCGACGACATTCGATTTCTCGGAAATACGCTCTACACCACCTCCTACGCAACGCCGAGCGCTCTGTATAGCGTGAATCTCCAGACCGGCGCGGGCACGCTCATCGGAGACAGCGGGCTTCCCGAAGACAATGCCCTCGGCGGCGTTGAGAACGGCGATTTATTGGCGAGCGCGTCCAACACCGGCATTATCGGAGCGCCCGGGGAGCTGGCCCTCATTGACCCGGTTACCGGCGCGGCAACGGTGGGCCCGACGACGAATCTGCAGTACCTCTTCACAACTGCTGCAACGCCCGAGCCCGCTTCGCTTTCACTGCTGGTGGGGGGACTGGTGCTGATGGCCGGAATCCTGACCCGGCGTCGCGCCTGACTTACCGCTCCGCCTTAGTCCACCGGCTTCCAGGTTGCGTCGGGATCGAAGCTGGCCGGCGGCATCGCGGTACGCGCGCCCCGGTCTTTCTCATAGACGACGCCATCCTGATTCACGACGAACGTGTGAACGCCCGACACACCGTAATTGGCCGGCCACGCAACCAGTGCGAATCCACCGATCATGGCCTTCCCCAGCACGTAAGGATGCTCTCCACCCGGTGCGTTCGGGCCTTGTTCTTTTAGCACGCGGAAATAGTAGCCGTGATAGGGCCGAGTGGGATTAGCGCCAGCGGCCGCCGCGAATTCCTTCGGAACCGGCGAACTTGCGACGGTCTCGGCATACTCGAGAGTGCCTGCCGCAGTCCGCTTCTTCATCGCATAGGCCTGCTGCACGCCGACGAAGGCGGCACAAGCCTGGATGGCATCCAGCTCGTTGGCGCCCACCTGGCGCGCGCGTACTTCCATGGCGCCGCGCTCGGGATCGAAACGCCACTTGTCGCCCTCGTGCAGTAGAGGAATGGGAAATGGCCATTCCTGATCGCCGATCAGGAGGACCATCACATGGGAATTCATCGACGATTTTACGAGACGATGTTTCTGGGCGGCAATCTTCGCGAATTCCTGCCGTTCGGCCTCATCCTGCTTCGGGTCGCCGGAGGTAAGAATGCCTTTGGCCGATGATCCCAACACGGACCTGAGCGTCGCCACATCATTCTTCGACGCACCCTCGATCAACGCCTGCGTGGCAGCTTCGGGCGAATCGAACGTCTTCTGCAGAATTCTGATCGGGACGCTATGGGCCGGCGTCTGGGGCAAACTTTGCGCGGGAGTTTTGGCCGGAGTCTGCGCCAAAACCGCACCCGCCGCGAAAGCGAAAATAGTTGTTGTCGTGAATATTTTTGCGGTCATGTTACCTCCTCCCTCCACCACCACCGTGGAACCCGCCACCGCCTCCACCGAAGCCGCCTCCGCGGAATCCACCGCCGCCGCCGAAGCCGCCGCTGTGGCCTATGCTGGAGAAACCGTGATCGCTCTGCATCCGCGTGGTGCCTCCATTTTGGATTCCGCCAAATGCGCTGTGACTCTCGGTTGGCGCGCGCGACGAAAAGCCTTCGCTCCTGGCGCCTTCGGCGCGGCCGCCTTCAGCTCCGCGAAATCCTTCAGAACCCCGAAATGCCGCTGTACCGCGAAATCCACCTCCACCGGCGAACCGGCCGGCCACCGCGCGATTCGGATACGGCACTCCCAGCCGATGAGCGGGATTGTGCGCCCAAACGCCACCCAGGCCAGGATGGTAATCGTTGAAGCCATAGCGATGGAAGAAGTTGCCGTTCAAGAAGATTCCTCCCCCGAACCAGTTGGGACCCCATCCCCAGCCATAGCCACCCCAAAGACCCCAGCCGCCACCGAAGTAGAAGCCTAGGTCAACCCCGGGAAAGAACGAAAATCCTACGTCCAGGCCGGGATAAAACAACGGCGGATAGTAGCCGAAAGGCGGAGGTCCCCAAACCCATTCGGGATTATACGTGGGAACATAGACGACTTCCGGATCCGGAGGCAGGATCTGTATCGCATTTTGACCATTCTGGGTTTCGGTGGTCACCGTTTCTTGCGGAGTGGATTTCAACTTACCGTTCGCTTCCGCCTTGGCGCGCAGTTGTTGTACGGCATTCATGACGTCTTGCTGCTGGGCTAGAAAAGCATTGCCCAAATCCGTGGTCCAACGGATGTCCTGGTTCAAGCGGGTCAAAACATCGGGAAACGCAACCATGGCCTGAATACTGGGATCCCAATTCTGCTGCTTGGCAGCGTCCATCAACTTCTGCCCTTTAAGATTTCGGTTTTGTTGCAACCATTGTTGCGCCTCCACCACTTCGATGGGATAAGTGCTGGCCACCAGAATCTGGCTCAGCAGAGTATCCGGATAAAGCGCAACCGGCGCTACCAAGTTCTGAAGTTGTTGGGAATTGAGCGGCGGCGCCGGTGGCGGAGCCGTTTGTCCAGGCTGTTCGATGGCCTGATCACCCTGAGAAGGAGCTTGGGGCTCCTGTGCGAATAGTGCGGCCGCCAACACAATTGGCAAACTAATTGCGGCGGCCAGCCTGAAGATTTTCATGCTCCCGGCCTCCTTGGGGCCTTAAAAACTCGTCCACCTATATGATGCGCTCCCACGCCTGGAGTTCCCAATGAAATTATAACGATCTAGGTAACTGTGTTCGGGGAGTGTACGCCAGTTCGCGCGTGAAGTGCGAACAGACACGCAGAGATTTTATGATCGCCGCGGGCGCAATCGCACTGGAATCGTCGTCGTACGGAGCGAGGAAGCCGGATTTCACGCTCAATCCCGGCCTGGGCAGATGGCGCGGAAGCGGGACGCCACTGGGGTCCGGTCATCCTGCATCGCGGGGCACCCGACAACGACTGGACTGTGGATTACAAACTCTGCACTTTAGCCGACAAAGCTTTGGGACACGGCGAGCCTCCACGCCGACGCTACGCGGCAGCTAACATTGGTTCTGCCTGGCCATCGCTTTCAAGTGATCTCGCTGGACGGCAATCCGGTTCCCACGCCTGCCACCGTCGATCATTTGCAGGTCGCAGTCGCCGAACGCGTCGACGCCATCGTGGAAATGAATCAGCCGGGTATGCGGGTGCTGGGGTCGGTGCGCGATCCCGAACGCGCCATTGGTACGAGCGTGGTTGTCGAATACGGGGATCGCAAGGGCGAACGGTGTGGCGCGCCCCCGCGAACAATATGTGGGACTACAGCGTGTTCGGGACGCAGCCAGCGGAGCAGACCAAGCATTCGGAGCCGGATGGAAAGTTCCATGTCACCTTCAAGATGCTGGCCGATGCGCGCAAATCGCTGGACAATTAACGATAAATTCTGGACCGATTTATCGATCCTTTAATGGTTCAGCGCGGCAGGCGCTACCAGCTAGCATTTCACAAGGGAATGGAGGACGGCGATCCGGTTCACTTGCATCGGCACAATTTCGAGATCGTCAGCATCGACCGAAAACCAACAGCGGGCATCATCAAGGACACCGAAGTCGACTTCGCCGCCGACAATTCCGGCCCGTCGCCGTTGCATTGCCACATGCAACAGCATATGGACTATGGACTGAAGACAATTGTGAAGTACGCGTAACCACTCCCTTACGGTCGTGGCTCGGTGGGGTCGTGGCTCGGTGGGGTCGTGGCTGGGTCGGGGTTGCGGTTCAGTGGCCGTACTAGCAGATTCAGGACAATATACACGCCCGAAATTGCGTTGAACCATCCGGAGTTTCGTATAATGCCTGGACACCCATCGGTGCAAATGCAATCCCCCGCGCCAACTCGCCTGCTCGTGGTTTTCTCATGGTGAAGGTTGGGTTTTCGGCGTTCATCCGCACCGGGATCGCCCTATTGGCGGCCGCGGCATGCGCACCTGGTCAAGTAAGTGTTGTAACCGGCCAGTACGATCAGGGACGCACCAGCTCCAACCCGTCGGAAATCGTTCTCAACACGTCGAACGTAAACTCAACTCAGTTCGGCCTCCTCTTCTCCCGGCCAGTGGATGGGTTTCTGTATGCTCAGCCCTTATATCTTCCGAACATCACGATTAACGGCACAACGCAAAATGTGGTTTATGTTGCGACCATGAACAATAGCGTTTACGCGTTCGATGCGGACAATCCTCAAGTAACCGCACCGTTATGGCACGTCAGTCTCGGTCCCACGGTCACGCCGGTAGGGACCCAGATTCAAACCACGCTGGGCATCCTGAGCACGCCCGTGATCGACCCGGTGAGCGGGACTCTTTATGCCGTTGCCCTGGTGCTGGCGAACGGCGCCTGGACTTACGAGTTGCACGCCCTGGATGTAACAACCGGCCAGGAGAAATTCGGGGGCCCGGTGGCGATCCAGGCCACTGCGCCCGGAACGGCCGCGGACAGCGTAAACGGACAAATCCCGTTCAACGCGAACATCCAGTGGCAACGGCCTGCGTTGCTGCTGAACAACGGCACGATTTATATCGCTTTCGGTACGGGTATCAAGGAAACAGAGACGTATCACGGCTGGCTTCTTTTGTACAACGCGCAGACTCTGCAGCAAACCCAGGTCTACTGCACCACGCCGAACGGCAATGGCAGTGGAATCTGGATGTCGGGCGATGGGCCGGCCGCGGACTCTACCGGGATTTACTATGCCACCGGCAATGGCAGCTTCGACAGCAATGGAGATTGGGGAGAGAGCGTCATCTGGCTGGGCCCCACATCCATGGATTCGTTCACGCCTTACGATTACGCGACACTTACCGAGAACGATTGGGACTTAGGCACCACCGGAACGCTGTTGCTTCCCAACACGAACTTACTGGTGGTGGGCGGCAAAGACGGTACGTTGTACTTACTGAATCGCAGTAACCTGGGCGGTCTGCAAGCTGGTAACACACAAATAGTTCAGTTCTTCGTCGCGACCGCCGGATGTGGCAGCGGGCCTTGTTCCGAGCCCCATCATTTCACGGTGTGGAGCAGAACGCTTTCGCCATTGCTGCTTTATTCGTGGGCCTCCAACGACGTTCTCAAGGGTTTCAGTTTCTCGAACGGCACGTTCAATACAACTCCGTTCGCCACCGGGAGCCTCACACTGGACTCTCCCGGCGGGGTGCTGGCGTTGTCCAGCAATGGAGAAGTTGCGGGCTCCGGCGTGCTGTGGGCTATGATTTCGGCCCTGAATGCGGAAAAATCCCCGGCGCCCGGCGCTTTGTATGCCTACGACGCCGCGAGTCTCAACCCGCTCTGGAACAGCGCGGCGAATCCCGCGGACAACCTGGGGAATCTCGCCAAATTTTCGACGCCGACGGTGGCGAACGGCAAAATCTACACTCCAACATTTTCAAATCAATTAGACGTCTACGGACTCCACACTATTTCTACTAGCAGTCTGACGTTTGGCAATCAGGCCGTGGGCACGGTCAGCGCGGCGCTGCAAGTTACATTCACCAACGGAACGCCGGCGGCGATTGCGGCTCCTACCATTACGCCCAGCGGAGATTTCGCAGCCACCACGACGTGCAATGCCAGCATTGCTCCCGGCGCGGATTGCCTGATCGGCGTAACGTTCGTACCCACCGCCACCGGCACGCGCAACGGCAGTGTAATGATTGCCGATAGCTTGATCGGCAGTCCTCAGGCGATCAGCCTCACCGGCACCGGCATTGCCGCGACGCCGCCAACGGCGACTTTATCGACGCCGAATCTGGTGTTCGGCGGACAGATCCTGGGATCGTCGAGCGCGGCGCAGGTTGTGACACTTACTAACTCCGGGACGCTGCCGCTGGCGTTGACAATTATGGTGAGCGGGGATTTCACGGAGAACGATAACTGCGGCGGAAGCCTAGCCGGAGGGGCGGCCTGCAACATCAACGTGGCGTTCGCGCCCACGGCGCTGGGAACGCTACCGGGATCGATTACCATTTCCGATAATGCCGTAAACAGCCCGCAGAGCGTTGGCTTAAGTGGGCTGGGTTTGCCGTACCCCGTGCCGCAGATCGACGAAATATCGCCGCTGAGCGTATCGCCTGGAAGTGCGGGTTTCACCTTGACGGTAAACGGAGCTGGTTTCAGTGGCCGGAGCGTGGTGTACTGGAACGGCACTGCACTTACGACGACCTTTGTAAGTGGCACACAGTTGCAGGGAGCCGTCGGCGCCACTCAGATCGCGACAGCGGCCACCGTGGCAGTAAGTGTGATGAATCCAAGCCCGGGCGGAGGCACGTCGAATTCAATGCTTCTGCCAATTACCAACGCGACGATATCGGTCTGGCTAAGCGGTTCGAGTGTGCCGGTGGGCGCCGGTGCCGCGGCAGTGGTGGCGGGGAACTTCAATGGGGACGGCAACCTGGATGCGGCCACCGCCAATTCGGGCGCCAATACGATATCGATTCTTCTTGGCAACGGAAACGGGACCTTCCAGCCGCATGTGGATTATGCTATCGGGCAGAACCCGCAGGCCATTGCGGTCGGCGATTTCACGGCGAATGGCATAACCGACTTAGCCGTCGCCGACCAGACGGACGGAACCATATCGGTGCTGTTGGGCAACGGCGACGGGACGTTCCAATCGCACCTGGATTACGCGGTAGGACAGTCGCCGGCCGCGCTGGCAACGGGCGATTTTAACGGGGATGGAAATTTGGATGTGGCCGTCGCCAACGCAGGGTCTAACACCGTATCGGTGTTATTGGGCAACGGAAATGGAACTTTTCAGGGCCAGTTGACTTACGCCACCGGTAACTCGCCCGCGTCGGTAGTAACTGACGATTTCAATCTGGATGGAATTTTGGACCTGGCAGTGGTGAACACAGCCGACAATACGGTCTCGATTCTAATAGGCAACCGAGATGGAACTTTTCAGAGCCAGTTGACTTACGCAACCGGCCACTCGCCCGCGTCGGTGGCGGCGGGGGATTTCAACGGCGATGGCAAGCTGGACCTGGCTGTGGTGAACACAGCCGGCAATACAGTTTCGATTCTCATCGGTAACGGAGACGGAACTTTTCGGACCCATGTCGATTATGCGACGGGACACTCGCCCGCGTCCGTGGTGGCGGGAGATTTCAACGGCGACGGTATCCTGGACGTTTCCGTCAGCAATATGGCGGATGGCACCGTATCCATTCTTCTGGGAAATGGAAATGGCACCCTGCAGGCGCAAGTGGTTCAGCCCGCGACCGCGAACGCCGGGGGGCTGGCCGCTGCCGATTTCAATAACGATGGCAGACTAGATTTGGCGGTTACTGACGCGGGCTCCAATGTAATCTCGGTGCTGTTGCAGAGTCCAGCGGTTTCTCTTTCCAGCAGCAGTCTCACTTTTCCCAGCGAAGCCTTGGGAACCACCTCGACGGGGCAGACGGTTACCCTTACTAACACCGGAAGCGCGTCACTAACTATTTCGAGCATCGCGGCCACCGGCAACTTCGCCACCACCAATACCTGTGGATCGTCGCTTGCTCCCAACGCAAACTGCGTAATCAGCGTAACGTTCACACCTACCTCGGCGGGCACGCTGGCTGGCTCCGTTTTCATCACCGATAGCGCGAGCAACAGTCCTCAGACCATTACTCTGACAGGCACCGGCGCCCCGATCAAACTAACACTGAAGCTCTCGGCGTCGGTCGTAATCGGCAGCTTATCCACCACCGGCAACACCATCGGCCTGAACTACCCGGCGCCGTCGGGCGGCGCTGTGATCAGCCTATCCAGTTCGAATCCGGCACTAGCTTCACCGCCCTCCACCGTCACGGTTCCAGCTGGCGCGGTTACTTCGGCGCCCTTTACCATCACAACCGCGTCGGTGAGTTCTCAAACCCCTGTCACCCTCACCGCCAGCTACGCCACAATCGAGAGTAATGCGAAGTTGACCATTTATCCGGCGGGGCTCTATGGCGTCTACCCGTCGCCCACAACCGAGTACGGCGGCATCGCGACAACCGCAAATCTGGTTGCATTGAATGGTGAGACGGCTGCTGCAGCCCAAGTGACTCTCACGAGTTCGAATCCGGCGGTGGCGTCCGTTCCCGCGTCGGTGACCGTCCCTGCCGGTTCAAATCTATCGCCGCAGTTCACGATTAACACGCAGGGTGTCGCCACGAAGACCGTGGTTGCGATCTCGGCCACTTACAATGGAGTTACTAAATCGGCCAATGTGAATGTCGTGCCCGCTGTACCTTCAGGAGTGACGATCTCCGCGAAAGGCGTGGCAGGCGGCGTAGTTGTTTCGTCCAATACCGTATCCTTGCTGGGCCTGCCGCCATCGGGAGGGGGCGTAATTGCCCTTTCGACCTCGAACCCCAGCATAGCCGCGGTTCCATCTTCGGTGACGGTGGCAGCGGGATCCAACGTCTCTGCACCCTTCGCTATTAGTACCAGCGCGGTGGGCGCTTCCAGCGGTGTCGCAATCTATGCCACTTATAACGGAGTTACCAAATCCGCCAACCTATATATTCTTCCACTCACTGTTTACGCCATGAAATTGTCGGCCAATAGCATAACCGGTGGAACTAAGCTAACCACAAATCGGGTAACCCTCACCGGCGCGGCTCCCGCCGGCGGTCTAGTGGTATCGCTGTCCAGCTCCGACCCCAGTGTTGCGCAGTTGCCGCAGACCGTTACCATCCCCGCCGGTGCGGATTACTCGCCGGCATTTTCTATCACAACCAAGGCAGTTACTTCTCCAACTCCAGTTACGATCTCGGCCACTTATGCGGGCACCGTGGTATCCGCGGTCCTGACGGTTGCTCCGTAGCTGGCGGCTAGAAGCGCGGCTCCGAATCGGTGGCGCTCGCGATAGGGGTGGAGTCAACCGGCGCGAATTGGCCTGTCACCAGCGTGCCGCTCATCGTCATGGGCAAGGAAGTGGACTGGTCCAGCAAAACGCCGTTCTGTTTCCCGAGGGAATGACGCCGATAAGGAACGTATCCAGCGTCCCGTCTATGGCCGCAACTCCGGCGAAATGGCCCTCGGCGTCCGGAGTCCCGCGTTCCGGCGTGTCGCATGCTACTGTATGGAGCGATCCCAATCAGGAGGATTTTGAATCATGAAACTGACTCGCTCTCTCGCTCTTCTGGCCGGCGCCACGGCGCTTTCGGTCAGCGCGCTGGCCCAGGAAGGCCTTCCCACGCAAAAAGTGCTCACCATCGACGTGGCGCAAGCCATTGCCCAGGACGCTATGGCCCAATGCCGCGCCAACGGCTACAAGGTGACCGTCACCGTGGTGGACCATGCCAATATTTTGAAAGCGTTCCTGCGGGACGATGGCGCGGGTATGGCGACCGTTGAAGTGGGCCGCATGAAAGCCAACAGCGTGATGGCTTTTGGACGGCCATCGGGACCGCCCGCCAATCTTCCTCCCGGCACTCCCGCTCCCCCGCCCGTGCTGCCCGGGACCATCAACGCCATGGGCGGCGTGCCGATCAAAGTGGGCGATCAGCTAATCGGCGCGGTTTCCGTCAGCGGCGCTCCGGGCGGAGAAAAAGACGCGGCCTGCGCCAACGCCGCGCTGGCCAAGGTGGCCGACAAACTGAAGTAGCGACATACAGGAGCGGCGGGATTGACGAATCCTCCCGAAAGGTGAAAAAATCCGAAGAGAGGCGGCATCCGCCGCAGTATTCACTTAAGGAGGCTCTCCGTGTCAGTTCGATTGTCTCTGTGCGTTCCGGCCGTGTTGGCCAGTTTCGCCGCAGTGGCATCCGCCGCTCAAGTTCAAGGGATTCTCATCGATGAAATGTGCTCTTCGAAGGCCGAAGTGCGCATCGTATCCGGCCCGCGCCTGGAAGGCGGCATGATTGTCGCCGAGGCCCATACACGGGAATGCGCGCTCATGCCCGCCTGCCAGAGGAGCGGCTATGGCGTGTTCACTTACGACAACAAGTTCCTCAAGTTCGACCCTGCCGGAAGCCGCAAAGCGCTGGCCGCGCTGCGGGCGTCAAAGAAGGAAGACGATCTAAAAGTGGAAGTTACCGGCGACATCCAGGGCGACATGATCAAGGTGGCCAGCCTGAAGCTGATTGAATAGGCCGAGGATATAAACGCCGGACTTCAGAATTGCCATGGCCGCCCGTGGAAGTGCATCTGCACGTTGATTTTTGCCGCAGGCACGATCCGGCCGTCCTGGCGGGCAGGTTCAAAGCGCCAATGCGACACGGCCTGGATGGCCGCGGTTTCCAGCTTGAGCACATCTTTCGTAATGTGGCCGGTGAGCGCGGCGCTGGTCACCGAACCGTCTTCAGCGACGTCCACCAGAAGGTTGATGACAACATCGCCCGTCACGCTGTAGATGCGATCGTGCGTGGGCTCAATGGGGACCTGGAGAATGGGCCGCGGTGGAACAAATCCGGAAACCGGCGCAGGTGCGGCGCTGGGCTGGGGCGGCAGGATGGGAACGGGCTGAGCGGCCTCTGGCGTGGGTGGCTGAGGGATTGCTTGGGCGGCCACCTGTACTGGGACCGGTTCGGCGACAGGCGCGGGAAGCGGCTCCGGAGCGGGCGCGGGCTCGGAGACGGCCGGGGGAACAGGCTGCGGCGTGGCGGCTGTCAGGACCTCCGCCGATGGCACCACGGTCAGCACGTAGGAGATGGATTCGCCATCCGGGGCGCTCACCAATTCCACCCAACGCTTGCCCGCTCGCGCGGTGACCCAGGCACTCTCTGGGCGCTCACGATCGCTGAACAGAATCTCGAAGCCCGCCGTCCTTAATTCACCCTCCGCGGCCGAAAACGCTTGCGCGGTACTGAGGGACGGGCACGCCAGCATTACCGTCTGAACATTTCCGGTGAGCGATGTTTCCCCCTTCAGCGCAGTGCGCATTGCCACGGAATCCTCAGCCTTCGAGTTGCATTCTTCCACTTCGCATTGTTTGAGCGGCGAAAAAACCGGCGGCGGCGCGCAGACTTCGGCTTTGAATTTCTCCCCCGCGCCGGTGGCCACCGTTAATGAGTACGTGGTGCCGCCATCCTCGGCATTCGCGTTCCAGTGGACCCATTGCGAGCCTTTGCGCGCAGTCAGCGTCGGGCTTGCGGCGGAGCTCGCGTCCGGCGTGATGTTTACATAGCCGGCCTTGCGAAGCTGGGTGTCGAAATCGTGCTCCATCTTCTGCAGATCCCGCACCGGGCACGAGTAGGAGAGTGCATTTGTATTGGCATCCAATGGTGCGCCGCTCGCATCCCCGGCATCGAAGGGATCGTGCCGCTTGGCCGAACATTCCTGAATGATGCAGCCTTCCAGTCGAGGCAAAAGCTTCGGATCCATGCAACCCTCGGCGTCGCCCGCTTGGGCAATCCGCGGCATCGCAGCCAGTGTCAGCAGGATGAAGGAAAGTGCTCGCATAGCGCGGACAAAGATAATCCTCTGTAAGTTCGGCAAAGCGCCCGCAGAGGTTTAGTAGTGTCCGTGCATGACACGTGCCTAGGTGTTACGGCGCGCGAAAAGTACTAAGTAGACTCCAGGATAATGCGCATTTCGTTGGTCGGCTGGAACCCCATGGACTCGTAAAGGCGCCGGCCATCGTCGCTTGAATGCAGGATCACGGCACGGACCTGGTTCGCGCGGCACCACTCGAGCGCCGTCTCCATCAGACGTCGAGCCAGTCCCCGACGGCGACTTTCCGGCCGCGTGTACACATTGAGGATGTTGGCGCGCCACGGCCCGGGGCCCACCAGATGCGGCGGCCAATCCATCAGCCACAATCCGAGGCCTGAGGCGATGGTCCCGCCGGAGTCAACCGCGAACCACGCGAGATATTGATCGTCGCGCATTTTCCGCGCGAGCCACGGCCGGAATGAATCGCACATTTTGTCCAGGGCTTGTTCGTCGCGATATCCCATCTCGAAGAACATCGCACGGCGATGTGCGACGACGGTTTCCGCGTCGGCCAATGTGCCGGGGCGGATCAGGAAATCACTCATTCTGCAAATAGCTTACTGCGCGGGCGGCGAATTCTGCGCGGTGGTCTTGTCCCCCGGCTGCGCGCCCAGCTTCCGCAACAGTTCCGCTGTGCTGTCGTGCGCCCTGCCGGCCCGTGCGCCCACACCCATCGCGACGTCCAGCGGCGTACGGCCCTCGTTGTCCTTGCTGTCGAGCTTCGCGCCTTTTTCGACCAGGTAGGCCACCACTTGATCGCGACCCGAAGTGGCCGCGCCGTGCAGCGCAGTCTCGCCCTTGTCGTTGGCCGCGTTCACGTCCACGCCCTGCTCGATGCAAATTTTGATGGCTTCGAGCGCGTCCTTCTCGTCGACATTGGTGATGCCCATCACCCAGCTCAAGCCGGCCGCGAGAATCATCGCGGTGGTGTGATCCTTGGTAACGGCCTTGGCGTCCGCGCCCTTTTCCAGAAGCAGATGCATCACCGCGGCATCGCCGGTTTTCGCCGCGCGCAGGAAGGGAGTGGCGCCAGCGCCCAAGTACCGGTCCGGCACATCGAGCGACCCACGGCCGGGCGCCGATTCCCTCAAGGCCAGGTTCGGATTGGCTCCGTGCGCGAGCGCGGCTTTCACCACGTCCAGGCTGGTGGACTTATCGCTCTCCTTCGGATCGGGGCGCGTGGCCGATTTCTCCAGCGTGTGCATGTCGACGGCCGCATAGAGCGCCGTACGCCCGAATTTGTCGGCGATGTTCGGATCCGCGCCATGCTCCATCAGGTAAATCGGAAGATCGTAGTGCGCGTTGACGATGGCGATCACCAACGCGCTGGTTCCATCCGGATCGGTCAGGTTCAGATCCGCACCGGCCTTCACCAACATCTGCGCGGCTTCGAGCGAATTTTGCCGCGCGGCATAAAGCAGCGGCGTCAACCCGCCTTTGGGCGGCGCCGAGACCACGTTCGCCGTGAACCATTTGTTCTTGACCTTCTCTTCGCGAATTGTCGATCGCGCGTTCACGTCGGCGCCGCGCGCGATCAATAACTCGACCACGCCCGGATGATTCTCCGCCACGGCCCACATCAAAGCCGTTTGACCAAGCCACTGCTCCCGGGCGTTGACGTCGGCGCCATGATCGAGCAGCGCCTTCACCGACTCGACGCTGCCCGTGCGCGCGGCCGTCATCAGCGCGGTTTCGCCTTCAGACGAGCGCGCGTTCGGATCGGCGCCGGCTTTCAGCAGCTTCTCGATCATTACCGCATCGCTATTGGTGCATGCTTCCGCAAGCGGCGTGCCGCCATACGCGTTAGTGGTTTTCGGATTCGCGCCCGCGCGGATGAGCAGATCCGCCATCTCGCGATCGTCCCAATGCGCCGCCCAATGCAGCGCGGTGGTGCCATCGGCCTGCGGCGTGTTGACGTCGATGTGCTCTGCCAGCAGCTTGCGGACGGCTTCGGTGTCGGGCTTCGCGGCGGCGTCGACGAGACGGGTGTCGGGGCTGTTGCCGGCCCACGCGGACACCGCAAAAACGAGCGAGATCCACAATGATTTTGTGCGCATAAACGCTCCCTTTGGTCGCGGCTCGGCTTACAGGTCCATTAACTCGCCGGTGCTGTCGCCGACGTGATCCTCGGGAACGCCGATCTTATCCAGCAGGTAGCAAGCAGATTCGTCATCGGCGTTTTGTCCGTGTACTTCAAATGGCGGCCGCCCTTGAGCTGCCCGGAAGCTCCACCCGCCACCAGAACCGGCAGCGGAAAATGATTGTGGAGATTGCTGTTGCTCATGTTGCTTCCATACAGCAGCAGCGTGTGATCCAGCAGCGTGCCGTCACCGTCCGGAATAGAACGCAATTTATTCAGATAATACGCGAATAGCGTGATGTGATAATTCTGAATTCGCGTCAGCTCTTCGATCTTCTTCGCGTCATTCTGATGATGCGACGTGGCGTGGTGCGGATCGGGCGCGTTCACCTGCGGGTAGGTCCGCTGGCTGAGCTCGCGCGCCATCATGAACGTGGAGACGCGCGTGATGTCGGCCTGGAACGCCAGCGCCTGCAGATCGAACATCAGCTTGACGTGCTCTTCGTAGGACTCAGGGATGCCCACCGGCGCGTTCGGCACGTTCGGATTATTCGCGGCCTGCTTCTCAGACCGTTGAATGCGGCGCTCGATCTCGCGGACGTTGTCGAGATAATCCGCCACGCGCGTGCGATCGTCCGAACCCAGCTCGTCTTCCAGATGACTCACTTCCTGCGTGATCGCATCCAGAATGCTGCGATCCTCCTGCATCCTGCGCAACCGGTCGGCACCCGTGCCGCCATCGCCGAACAGCCGCTCGAACACCACGCGCGGATTGATCTCCATGGGCAGCGGCGTCGTCGGCGTGCGCCAGCACAGCGTGTTCAGATAGGTGCAACTGTAGCCGCTATCGCATGCGCCGATCAGCCCCGCGTGATCCTCGGTGGCCACTTCGAGCGATGGAAAGGGCGTGTCCTGCCCGATCTTCTCCGCCGCCATCTGATCGACAGTGGTGCTGGCGTACACATCTTCGCCTTCGGTGGCTTTGGGACGAACGCCGCTCAACCAAGTTGTGGGGCTCAGCGCATGCGGGCCGGCGTTATCGGCGGTCTTGTGCGCCAGTCCGCTGACGATCACCAGGCGCTCGCGGAACGGCTCCAGCGGCTTCAGGATGGGCGTGAATTCGAAGTCCGAACCAACCGTCGCGGGCGTCCACTGGTCCATGATCAGCGCCGTGCGGCACGTAAACGAATCCCATGCGGGAGAGCGGCTTCGCGGCGGATTTCGCGAGCGGCGTCTGCGCCGGAAGCATGGCATCCAGCAACGGCAAAGCTACTCCGACGCCGATGCCACGCAGCAACGTGCGCCGCGATAAATGTTTCCTGGTAATTAAATTCATCGGATCCTCTTTCCGACTCGCGCTACCGACTCCGGCTGCGCCTCGCCCTTCTTCACTCGCATCTGAAACGGCGCGCTCTTCACGATGCCCAGCACCAGCGACGAAAAATGATAGTCGTTCTTCGCCATTTCGCGCACGATCCCGCGCACCACCGGCATGTCGTAATAGTCTACGCCCCGGCCAAGCGCGTAGGTCAGCATCTTCTCGGTCATGGTTGCGGCGAACGTCTGCGGCCGGCTGAGGATCGCCTTGCGCAACGCCACCGGGCCATCCACTTTCGTTCCATCCACCAGCACGCCCGATGCGTCGATCGGATTGCCGGCGTCGACGTCGCGCCACTGGCCCACCGCGTCGAAATTCTCCAGCGCGAATCCAACCGGGTCCATGATTTTGTGGCACACCGCGCAGGCCGGATTCTTGCGATGCTCTTCCAGCCGCGCGCGCACCGAAAGCGGCTTCGCGCCCGGCGCGTTGTCTTTCAACGCCGGCACGTTCGGCGGAGGCGGCGGCACGGGCGTTCCCAGAACGTTTTCGAGAATCCACTTGCCGCGCAGCACCGGCGACGTGCGCGTGGCGTAGGAGGTGACCAGGAGAAAACTTCCCTGCCCCAGCAATCCGCGGCGCGCATCGTCGGTGATGGTGACGCGGCGGAAGCGGCTGCCATAGACGTCCGGGATTCCGTAATGCCGCGCCAGGCGCTCGTTCACGAACGTGTAGTTCGCATTCAGCAGATCGAGAACGCTGCGGTCCTCATGAATGATGCTGTCGAAAAACAGGTCGGTCTCCTTGCGGAAACCTTCGCGCAGATTGTCGTCGAAATCGGGAAACTCTTCCACGTTCGGGTTCGCGCCGTGCACGTTGCGCAGGTACAGCCACTGCCCGGCGAAATTGCTCACCAGGGCTTCGGAGCGCGGATCGGCCAGCATCCGCCGCACTTGCGCTTCCAGCACCGCCGGATCGTGCAGCTTGCCTTGCGCGGCCACGGTCAACAATTGATCGTCCGGAATGCTGCTCCACAAGAAGAACGACAGCCGCGACGCCAGTTCCAGATCGCTCACGCGATAGGCAGCGCCCGCCGCCACGTTCGCCGGATCGCGCTCGAAGCGGAACACGAATTTCGGATCGGTGAGCATGAAGCGCAGCGCGCTCTCGATGCCCTGATCGAAGTTTCCTTCGTTGCGGCCTTGCTGATAGAAGCCCAGCAGCCGCTCCATTTCGCCATCGCTCACCGGCTTACGATAAGCCATGCGCGCGCCAGGTTCGCGAGGATTTTCTTCGCGCAGGGCACCTCTTCCGCGCTCGTCGTCGGGACGGCACACGAAAATCACGCGGCGGCTGGGCGTATCGCCGGGGCCGGTGGCATCAAAAGGCCCGCCGATGCTGACGTTGTCGATCAACGGCACGCCGCGCTGCTCCAGCGGATCCACGGTGCTGCGCAGATAGGGCTGCATCACACCATCCGGCTGCGCCGACGTTTTCCGGATGAACGCGACGCCCACCGTGTGCGGGCCGGCCTTGATCGGCACCTTGGCCTCCAGCCGCGCCAGAATCGCATTCTCACCGTCCGACGAATTGTCGTCCGACGCGTCTTCGTCCGCCTTGCCGCCGATGGTGGCGCGATGCACGATGGCGCCGTCCACGGTGATCACGAAATCGTTGGGATAATCCAGGCCGCGCACTTTGGCCGATGTGTTCAGCGCCAGCTTGGTCTTGAAATATGTACTCGCCATCCAGCGCGAAATTGTGATGGATCAGCAGGCCGCCGCGCGTCCCCAGCGGCAAGCCTTCGATGTGCTCGTCCTGTCCAAGATCCGGCCGCACGCGATAGGTTTCGTAGGACGGAATAATGTTGGTGTCGCCGACCGCGAGCCGGCTGATCTTGCGCGCCGCCGACAAGATAGCGCTCCAGCAGCACCGGCGACATGCGCAGCGTCTCGGCGATGTTGTCGAAGCCGTAGCTTTCGTCGTCGGCCGGCAACAGCCCGGTGACGTCGACATCGATGGTCAGCAGATCGTGGATGGCGTTGGCGTACTCGGCGCGATTCAGCCGATGCACCGGAGTCCGCCCGGGATTCGGCCTCTCGGCGGCCGCGCGATCGAGCGAATGTTTCCAGCGTCGCGACGAAGTGCTCCATCGTGGCGTGGTCCGGACGGGGCATACCCAGCGGCGGCATCGCGCCCGCGCGCAGCTTGCGCACCACTTTTTCCCAGGTCTCAGGGTCGAGCGAAACATTCGCCGGATCGGCTTTATCGAGCAGCAACCCGGCTGTCTTCAGCTTCTCGTTATGGCAGGTGACGCAGTATTGATCGACGAGCGCCCTGGGCGTGGGATCGGCGGCCTGCATGCAAGCGAGGCTCGCCCAAGCCGAAACAACCAGGAATGCACACACGCCGAGTCTCGGCCGCGGCCCGACGACAAATCGGGCGGCAAATGTCCGGCATCCTGGCACGAGACACGCTCCTGGGATGATATCAATCGGATCGCCGCTGGCCCGCCGATCGCAATCGGGCTCACAACGTCCCCTGCAACATCATTGATTATATCTTGCGCCAGTGCCGCTTGCATGCAGCGAGACAGCTAACCAGACAAACGCTACGGAATCCTGGCCGATCGCAGTAGCTCGTCGAACGGGCCTTGGACGGCCGCCAGATCCTCGGCCGCCGCTCTCAGAAAGAAATACGTTCTGGTGTTCTCGGTGTCGATCCACGCCAGGAGCTCGGCGAAGTTCTTGCCACCCCGAGTGAACTCTCCGATGGCCCGCACCGCCTGATGTCCGCCGATATCGGTCTGCTGCACGCTGCCTTCGCGTATTTTGTAATTCGGAGCAACTTGGCGCGGAGGCCCATCGCCCGCGCGCATTGCGACTAAGTGACTCAGCGCGGCCGCCTCCACCTTGGAAAGGTTCGCTGGATCGGTCTTTACCTTGTCGATATTTACGCTGATCACGGTGGCCTTACCGCTGGCATCCTCGATGATGGTAGACTCACCGCGGCTGCCGTTGCTGAACTGTGTTCGATTGACGGACCATCCGGCGGGCAGATCAAATTCCACGCCGCTGGGCTTGTGAACATAGTGGCCACTCTCCACCGCGACGGTTCCCTGCGTTGGCACGTCGGGCGGGAACGAGCGAACCACCGCGATGCGCGCCAGCGTCAGAGGCGCTGCCGACCCGTGTTGCGTAAAGGTGCCGGCAATGCTGCCAGTATCATTCAGGATTCCGGAATACTGAGCGTCGGCGGCAGGAATGCTGAATTCGAGCGTAGAGTCCGAAAAGGCAATCGATTCTACCGCGGCGCTGGAAACCTTCTGGTCGGGAATGTCGGCGGTTGCTTTCATGGCGGTGAACGGCCCGGATATGTGGAGCACAATGCGATGCGCTCCTTTCCCGTTCGTGGCCACCCCAGCCCAGTCGCCGGCCAGTTGGGCCCAGCTCAATACCGGAAACGAAATCGCAAAGACGCAAATGGTCAATTTCATTTCGCGGCTCCTGTTTGTCTACGGGATGTTCGCCGATTGCAATATCTGGTCGAGCGGAGCTTCGAGCGACGGAAGGTTGTCCGCGGTCGCTCTCAGAACGAACTGCGTTCTGGTGTGCTCGGTGTAAATCCACGTCAAATATTCGGCGATGCTCTTGCCGTTTTGCTCCCATTCTCCAATAGCACGCACCGCGCGATGTCCGCCAATTGAGGTTTGCTCCACGCTACCATCGCGTATTTTGTAATTCGGCACCACCAAATGCCCGCCGGGTGGGGTCTGGCCTGCGCGCTGTTGGATTTTGTAGGCCACCACCTGCGACAGAAGCTTTGGAATATTGTCCGGATCGGTTTCCGTTTTCCACATCCAAGCGGTAAAGACCATCGCCTTGCCGCTGGGATCCGCGAATATCCGAACCCCGCCGGGATTGGCTCGGTCGGAATCAGTCCGCTGGATGAACCAACCGGAAGGCAGGTCGAATTCAACTCCCGACAAGGTGTCATGATAGCGCCCATTTTCTATCACGCCGCCCGGCCCATCCGGTATGATCACCCTGCCAGGATTGGCAATGACGCGCGCCAGAATAAGCGGAGTTTCCGCGCCGCGTTGCGTCAGGGTGCCGACGATGGCGCCGCCATCGTTCAGGACTCCGGAATACCGTATGTCAGCGGCGCCCATGCTGAATTCGAGCGTGGAATCCAAGAACGTAATCGAGTCGACCGGCACATGGATCAGCTTCTGGTCCACAATGTCAGCGGTCGCTTTCATCGCGGTGAACGGTCCGCTGATGTGGAGCACAATGCGATGGGCTCCCTTCTCGTTCGTAGTCACTCCCGCCCAATTCCCGGCCAGTTGGGCCCAGCCCAGCACCGGCGAAACAATCGCCAGAACGCAAATACTCAGTTTCACGACTCAGCTCCTTTCCTAGCAAGCTGCTGAAAAAGGCTCTTGGGGACCGACTCCCTCACGGTCGCGGCTCGGTAAACACACGCATACATGCAGTGGCGATTCTGAGCCGCGTGCGTGAGCAAGCGGTTTATTGCCTTTCTCAGCATCCTGCTACCCTAGGGGATCTTCGCCGATTGCAAAACCTGGTCGAACGACGCCTGCAGAAGGGGAAGGTTTTCCGCCGCGCCGCGCACCATAAAATATGTCCGAGTGTGTTCGGAGTAAACCCACGCCAGAAGTTCGGCGAAGCTCTTGCCGTTTCGCTCGAACTCTCCTATCGCGCGTATCGCCTGACGACCTCCAATTTCGGTGTGATCCACGCTGCCTTCGCGGATTTTGTAATTGGGGGCTTCATGCAGCGGGCCGTTTCCGGTTTGTCCGTCGCGCATCGCGATCTGGCGCGGGATCGCCTGCGCGAGAGCATTGGGAATATTCTCCGCGACGACGCCCCTATTAAACATGTTGGCGGTAAAGACGATCGCCTTCTGGCTGGGATCCGAAAAGACCCGAACCCCGGCGGGATTGGCAGGGTCGGCGTCGGTCCGCAATAGGAACCAGCCCGAAGGCAAGTCAAATTCGATCCCGGTAGCAGTGTCGTGATAGCGCCCGTTCTCAACAACGCCACCCGGTTCCGCCGGTGCAGGCAGGGCGCCAGGAGCGGGCGCTACACGCGCCAATATCAGAGGCATTCCTCTACCGTGTTGCGTGAAGGTGCCGACGATCGCGCCATTGTCGTTCAAGATTCCGGAGTACCGGACGTCGTTGGCGGGAAGGTTGAAATCGAGCGTGGACTCCAGGAAAGTGATCGACTCGACCGGAGCATTGAATACCTTCTGGTCGAGAATATTGACGCTTCCCCTCATCGCCGTGAACGGCCCGCTGATGTGGAGCACAATGCGGTGCGCACCTTGCGAATCCGTGGTCACACCAGCCCAATCGCCGGCCAATTGGGCCCAGCCCAATACCGGAGATAATATTGCGAGGACGCAGGCGGTTAATTTCACGCTAATGGCTCCTCCCTTTGTAGCCAGAGCCGCCGTTATAGGCCTGCCGGCCACAGCAACTTATTTTAATACTCCATCCGCACGAGCGCCAGGGGAGGGCCCGCTGTTAATAGGAGGCCTTTCCAGGGATCCATGTGGCCGGGATATCCGTAGCGGTTGCCGGGCATGAAGTGATTGCAGATCACGAGACGGCCGGAATCGGCGGGGATGAACCAGCCTTCCAGGCCGACGCCGTCGAGCGATGGGAAGAACACATCCTGGTAAGGCATGCCGTACTCGTCCGGCCGCCGGGGAACGGGAGTGCAGATGGACGTCGCAAAGAAGTCGGCCAGGCCGTCGATAATCTGACCGAAAGTTGGTTCGCTGATATGGAACAGAATCGCACGCCGCTAGCCTCGCGCGGGAGGGTCCGCATCGCCATGTCGATTGACGAGGATCTATTGCGACAGGCGGACCAGGAAGCGCGTCGCATGGGGGCCAACCCGCAGCCGGCTTTTCGCGATGGCGGTGAGCGATTTCCTTGAGCGGCGGCGGGAAGAAATGCTGCTTCGGCTGAGTGAAGTTTATGCCGGTGGGCGGGAGCCGGCGGGAGAAAACCTGCTCCAGGCGATCAAGGCTAAAACTCGACGAACGGTGAAGGATCGCTGGTGAGCGACATCCCGCCAGGGCAAGTTTACTCGATCGATTTTGGTCCTGCGGCCGGATCGGCGCCCGCGCAACGTCATCCGCGCGTGGTGGTCCAGAAGGATGTATTCAACCGGAGCGCGATTGCCACGAGCGTGGTGTGCCTGATTACGTCCAATCTGATGCAAATTGAGCGGCACGGCTTCGTAAGCGGTGCGGGACGGGTTGCACATGATTTTTGACCGGCTGTGACCGAGTCGCGTGTTTCGTCGCTTCCGCGAGCCGGCATTATAATGAAACCGAGAGACCGATGGAGACAATCACAGTCGAATCCATTCCGATCGTCGTCGGGCGGGAAGAAGACGGACGTTGGTGGGCCGACATCGAGTCGATGCCGGGAGTGATGGCCTACGGCGTTACCCGTGATTCGGCCATCGCAGCCGTACGGGCTCTGGCGTTGCGCGTCGCGGCCGATTGCATTGATCACGGCGAAGAGATTCCCGAGCCGTTTACTAAGGTTTTCTCGGTGGCATGAGCCGCTGGAAATCCGTCAAGGCGAAGCAACTCTTAGCTGCCTTGTTTCGGATTGGCTGGGAAGTCGCTTGGCAGAAGGGGTCTCACCGCCGGCTCAAGCGTCCCGGCTGGGCCAACTACACATTTGCCTTTCATGACAACGAGGAAATAGGAGCGGTGCTTCTTGCGCAGATCGCCAAGAAGACCGGGCTTCGGCCCGAGGACCTGTAGTGGCATCGGAAATGACGGAACTTGAGCGCTCGTGCGACTGAACGCTTCGTTTTACCGACCAGGGGTCGGTGGTCCACAAAAGACCACGGCTAGGCAAGCCGCAGGTTGTATTTTTGAAGAAGAACTGTGTTCCGCTCGGCGTACAAAAGTCGCGCAAAATCCTCGATCGGCTTTTCCCAAAGGGCATTCACACGCTCCTTGAAGGTCCGGAAATCCGAGTACATCTGTTCCTCGCGCACAACGAAATCGCGCTTGACGATTTCCGGATTCTTCACGGCGTCCTGAACAGCCGCGAGTGACGCGTAGTTCCTGATTTTTTCTATTCTCGGCATTAAGTTAATCTTGCCTACACGAACAGTACCGATCTGCACGTCGTGGACGACCTTGTTTCGGTATTCCCGAATCGGCCCAGAAAAAGATTTGAAAGACTTCCAGCTCTGATCGTGCCTCTTAACTTTGTCGCGAGGATCAACGTGAATGAGCATCGCTTTGCCTTTTGCGTGCGAGTGCGGGTATTTTTTCTGGTATTCCTTGTCGTACCAGTCGTCGAGTCTCTGGGAAAACTCTCCCTTCGTAAGCGGACTAAACGTCACAGTTTCACCCGAACATTCCGAAATACAAACATGTACTCTAAGCAGAAAGTCTTCCGCGAGATCGCACGCTGAAGCGAGGTGGGTATAGAAATTGCCGACCGACAATGTCAGCGGTTGCGAGAGGTGTTCAAATGCCCCCACGAGGTTCAGGAAAAGCGAGTAATTCACGTACGTGATGAGCCATAGATCATCTAAGATGCCCTCGCGCCGTTGTATCCGATTTTCTGGGCTCGGACTATTCTCGATCCGTTTGGTCGTTGGCACGACAACCTGCTGCCAAAATCGTTCGTAATTGGGGAATCCATCGCTGATAGAGGGCAGAACAACTGTTCGATCCCGTCTCCGTCATTTGAAAGGTGCGAGTTTTCTACGAACGACTGAAGCTGCTTTGTGGCGACCGCGACTGGCGTGGACATTGGTTTGAACTGAACTGGTGTCGGAAGGACGGCTGGTACGGCGCAAATGGCGCTTTGGCTGGGAGAGCACACCTCGGAGGCAACCACTCGATATGTCATCGCCGACACCCACTCACGAGAATACCGTTGGAACGAAATCCGCCACAATCTCTATTATTGCGTCTCAACCTCATACCTAGCTCGCCGCTCGAATCATGTTATAAAACAATCAGAGTCGAAATTGTTGTAGCTGTGGAAAACCTGTGCCATCCTTCGGATATCCCCTTCAAGGTAGTGCTAGCGAACCACTTGCATGCAACGCGTCGGCATGTACTTTTCCACGGACTAATTCACAGCCTATCTGGCTCAGCACACGGGGCGAATAAATGACTTCCCTTAGCGGGGTAAGGTCACTAATGTAGAACGGTTGGCTTATGGCAGCTTTAGCTCCTGACATCGCGCTCGAACGTGGACTTCCGGCAAATCTGGACGCCGAACGCTTCGTCCTGGGCGCCATCCTGATGGACGACGCGCTCTACATCCAGGTGGCCGGCGCGCTCGAAGCCGACGACTTCAGCCTGGAAAAGCACCGCCGCATTTTCCTCCGCATGGGCGAGCTGTACGCGCGGGGCGACCGCATCGATCGCGTCACCGTCGCCAACGAGCTGATGAAGCAGAACCAGCTGGAATCGGTGGACGGCATCACGTACCTGGTTTCGCTCGACGAAGGCCTGCCCACGCTCGCGAATCTCGAGAGCTACGTCGGCATCGTCAAAGACAAAGCCATCCTGCGGCGCATCATCTTCACGTCGCGCAATCTGATCGACCGCTGCATCATCGGCGAGGAAGAGCCCGATCAGATCCTGGCCAGCGCCGAAGAGAGCCTGCTCAAGCTGGGCGACACGCGCGCCGCCGACGCGCTGGTGAATCCGAAGCAAATCCTGGATGATTTCGAGGGCGGCATCAACGCCTTTCTCGATCCCAGCAAGCGCATCAAGGGTCTGAGCACCGGCTTCCTGAAGCTGGACGAAATGACCGGCGGCCTGCACGAAGGCGAGCTGGTGATTCTGGCCGCGCGGCCGTCCATGGGCAAGACGGCGCTGGCGCTGAATATCGCGCAGCATGTAGCGATGTTTCCGGAAAAGAAGCAGACCGTCGCGGTATTTTCGCTCGAAATGTCGCGCGAGTCGCTGCTCACCCGTATGATTTGCGCGGGCGCGCGCGTGGATCAGCAGAAGTTCCGCGCCGGATACTTGAATCAGGACGAACGGCGGCGGCTGGCGCGAACGGCCTCCGATCTGGTACAGGCGCCCCTGTTCATCGACGACACGTCCGGCACGCATCTGATGGATATTCATGCCAAGCTGCGGCGCCTCAAAAGCGAGCACGGCCTTTCGCTGGTTGTGGTGGACTATCTGCAATTGATGAGCGGGCGCGGCCGCTTCGAGAATCGCAACCAGGAGATCAGCACCATTTCGCGCGGGCTGAAGCTGCTGGCGAAAGAGCTGAAGGTGCCGATGCTGGTGCTCTCGCAGTTGAGCCGCGCGCCGGAAACGCGCCCCGGCGATCATCGGCCGCAATTGAGCGACCTGCGCGAATCGGGCTCCATCGAACAGGACGCCGATCTGGTGTCGTTCATCTTCCGCGAAGAAGTTTACAAGCCCGACCGCGAAGATCTGCGCGGCATGGCCGAACTGCTGCTCGCCAAACAGCGCAACGGTCCCACTGGCCGTGTGAATCTGGTGTTCCTCAAGGAATTTACGAAATTCGAGAACCGCACCAACGATCTGGGCGGCGACGATTCGTTACCGGAATAAGATGGTATTGATAGGATCGTTCCATTGCGGATATCTTTGTTTGTCGTCGCAATTGTCTGGGCCGCTGCCGCTCGCGCGCAATCGCCACCGAACACGTCGTCCGATCGGGAACCCTCACAGATCTGGGAGATTCCCGCGCTGGGCTACACACTGCAGGATTGGTCCAGCTTGCGGCTAACCAACAATTCCGATTCCCCCGCATCATTCCACGTTGACGTCTATTGCGGACGCGGTAACCGGCTGCCGCTTGATCCCACATATATGGTAGACCCGCACCAGATGCGCGAAATTCGCATTTCCGCCGAGACCATCGTACCCGTGCCGTGTTGGGCGCGAGTGGGCCAGATGTCGGGGGTGGCAGGCCCCGCGATTCAGATCCGGGCTTCGCTTGAGACGCTGCTGGGCGACAAACTCGAAGAGTTTGACCGGCACCCGAGCCAGGCGTCCGCCGATTCCTTTTGGGCTATCCCGCAGCCCGAGGTCAGCGGGCGGCAATTGTACATCTTGAATGTCGCAGACCATCCCACGATTCTGACCTTCTGCATCGCGAACAAGCCAGAACCGAAAGAGTGCCGGCACAAAGGTGTAAATCCAATCCGGCGCCTGGCGAAGCCCAAGCAGGCGGTGGTCGTGAACATCGACAAATTCACCAAGAAGTACCTGATCGCCGAGTCTTCGGAGCCGGGGCGGGCCATTATTCAGATTTTCAATGACGAGCCGGGCCGTCGGAAATTCTATGGCGCGGAGTCAACCATCTCATTCGATACGCCCGATAATTAGCGGCCTGACCGCTTGCTTCGAACGTTTCTGGCCGGCGCGCGGCTCGGAATTCCGCTACCGAGCCGCGACCGTAAGGGAGCAGGCCCCTTTTCAGCAGTCTCTAAAGAAATATGCGTTTGCGCCGATGCTACATAAGGAAGGCATTTATGGGATCCGTCGCCTCAACCAACGTCGCCTCAACCAACAACGGTCTTTCGGACCTGCTCCAGACCCTGACCAACGACAACTCGCCTCTGTTGTCCACCCTTTCTTCACCGAACGTCGAAGCAGCGCTTGAAAGCGCACCCGCTAGCGACATCGTCCAAATCTCCGACGAAGCGCAACAACTTCAGACCGCCGACGCG
Source organism: Bryobacterales bacterium (assembly GCA_963784025.1). Taxonomy (GTDB): domain Bacteria; phylum Acidobacteriota; class Terriglobia; order Bryobacterales; family Bryobacteraceae; genus Palsa-89. The sequence goes on along the minus strand of CAWAPW010000022.1, from coordinate 419,100 downwards.
CTCTTCGGCATTTCCAATACCTCCACTTCATCCGCCGACAATCTCTTCTCGGCATTGGCGGCCGTTGGCTCCAGCGGAACCTCATCTACTTCGGCGTCTTCCCTTGATCCGGGCTCCTCGCTCGCCGATCAATTGGCGGCTTACCAAGGCAATCAGCAAACCCAAGAAACGCAAGCCCTGTTTGGCATCGCGCCCTCTACCACCACGCCCAATTCTCTTTACGACGTGTTCGCCTAGCTCACTTTCTCAAACACTACGAACCCGCGCGCTGGAATCACCGCGTTGATCTGCCCGTTAGCCACCGGCAACGTCGCGCCGCCGTTTCCGACGTTATCGCCTCCATATATCGCCGCGTCGCTGTTGAAAATCTCCTGCCATCCGCCCGCCGGCAGCCGCCAGGAATCCGTGCCGATGACGTATCCTTGACTAAACGGCGCGTCATTGAAGCTTGCCAAAACCAGCAACTGCGGGCTGGACGTGCTGCGAGTGAATGCGATCACGCGATTGTCGTTGTGCGTGTAAATCACGTCGATCGCACTGGATCTCGCCGCCGGTTGGGCCTTCACCAGCGCGATCAAGTCCTGATAGAAGAGAAACAGAAACTTTCCATCGCTCGTCCTTTGGCCGATGAGATCTTCTTTGTTCGTGGCAAAGGTGTCGTACAGGAAATATTTCTGCGCGCCGATTTCCTCGCCCATCAGGAACATGGGCGTCCCGGCCGATAGCGCCGATAGCCCGAAACACACGCGGCTGCGCGCCTCCGCATATGTACGCGTGGCGCCCAACAGGACTGCGCGATTCACCGCCGTCAGGATCGTCCGCTCCGTATCCTGATCGTTGCCGGCCTCGTCGTGATTTTCGTGATAAACGATTTTCTGGTATTGCGTAGCCAGCAGCGCCCCCGCGAAATAATCCATGTTCAGCGGTCCCGGCGCGCCGTAGCCCGCGATCTTCAGCAGCTTCGCGTAATTGTCGCCGTAGTCGCCGTCGCCGATCAAATGATGATAAAAGTCGGAGTACCAAACGGCGTCGAACCCAATGCCTCCCGCGTTCAGCGGCTGTGTCATCGCAGGCCAGCCGGTATGGTCCTCGGCGATCAGAAATGCCGACGGGTTCACCATCTTCACCGTGCGCGCCAATTCCCGCAGAAACTTAATCCCATAATTATTGGCGCTGTTTACGGTCCATCCATTCGCATTTAGCGTATTGTTTTGATGAATGGCGTCGGTCAGGTCTACGCGCAGCCCATCAAAGTGAAACTCGTCCAGAACCATCGCCGCGCTGCTGGTGAACATTTGCCGCACGTTCTCTTCGCTAAAACGCGGAGTAAATCCGGACGATCCGTTATTCAGGTATCCGCCGTTGATGTTTCCCGGATAATTGGCAGGCACTCCCTCATACCAGTACCAGGTATTATCCTGTGGCGCGACGTTCGGGTCTGCATCGTATCCCCATTCGGAGCGTTCGTTGTTGCTGCCCGCGAAGTGGTTGTACACCACGTCCAAAATCACGGCGATGCCCCGCTGATGGCAGGCGCGCACAAAATGCTTCATCTGGTTCCCGCCGCCCGCGCTGGTTTGCAGACAAAAGAACAGGGATGTACCGTAGCCCCACTGCACATTGCCGTCGAACTCCAACACGGGAAGCAGTTCCACAGCGTTCACACCCAAGTCCGTCAACTTGTCGACAAAATCCATGGCTTCGGCAAAAGTTCCGGCCGCGGTGGAAGGAAATCCAAGGGAACCAACGTGCAGCTCATAGACGATCAGATCGGCGATGTCCTGCGGAGGCTTTTGTCCGCCCGTGTATTCGCTCGCCCAGAACTGCTCTTCCGGAATGAGGGTCTGCTTTTGAATTCCAGTGTCGTGGAAGTCCCGGGTGACTTGATCGGGATCGGAAACCACGGAACAACTGAGGATTCCGTCCAGTTCCGTATAGGGAAAAGCGTAGCCGATGCCGCCTGGATTGTTGCCCTGGCCCACCTGGTTCCGAGAGAAAATGTCGACTTTATAGGTCGGCGCGCCTTGTTCGTTGGTGATCCGGTACATGTACAGGCGATTGAAGAAGCTTTTGAAATTCGCGAGCGCCGGTGTGGTCGCAATATCACTCGCAAAAACCCCGCCGCCTTTCGATGCCAGCGGAACAACCGGAGCCGTCGAATCTATGCCTCCGCCATTATCGTCGATGTAACCCGTGGGAGCGGAAACGCTCGCCGGATTAAATGGAGCGAAGACCACGTCCACCTTTTGTGCATGCGGCGCCCACACTGCGAATTGAATGCCTGGGCTCGCCGATCCCGTTGGCGAATATTTCTGCGAGCCGAATCTGCGCCCCGTGGCGAGCCAGTAATCTTGTTGCGTCTGGTCCGCCGCGAGAGTAAAGGTTCGATTGCACTGGCTGGAGTTTTGATCTGGCAACTCAGTCACAATTACCCAGTTGTTGGCCGTTCCTGCCGTGTCAGCCAGCACTCCCCACTGAAAAACCGTTCCCGTCTGGCTGGCGTCGAACGACGCGCTGCCGTTGAAAGCATCGCACCCGGTGCCATCCACCAGGGCGGTCATCGGCGATTGTGTCCATTGATCGCAAAATTGTCCGGCGGCGTTCCAGCTTCCGGACAGTCGAACGTTGCTGAATAAGTGACGCTTTACGCCACTATGGAATGTGAAGTTAATCGTAATTGTCGCCATTTGCGATCCTCCTTCGCGATTGGCAGCGACGTGGCTCCTGGGTATGAGGATCGCACAAATTAGCGGCGGGCTATTTAGATGACGCGGGGTTGTCCAAATGGGGAATGTCGTTGGACGCCGCGCGCTTCTTAAACTTCCAGTGGCCGTCTTCGCGCACCACGATGTCGTCGTAGTGCCCGCCGTAAAGTATCGAAGGAGTGTTCTCTTTGGTGGTCACGACGAAAGCCCATCGGGACCATACCGTCCCTGTGTCGCCATGCACGTCAATCGCGAAATTGGTCAGCAGGTGATAGGTGGAGTTGGGCCGCGGCGCGGGCGTCGATCCGATTTCTTTGTCCATCATGGCCTTGATCGCCGCCGGACCTTTGGCCGTCCCGAAGCCGCCCGACCATTCGCCGTCCTTGGCGAAAAGGCTCGCGTACTTCACGAAATCGCGCGCATCAAGCGACCGTCCGTAATTCACCAGCAGCATCCGGATCTCTTCCTGGTCTTCGAGCCGCTGCACGCGCGCCGCCAGCGATTTGTCGCCGCGCTCCTGTGCACGGATCGCGACACCCGAGAGCATCGCCGCCAACAAAGCATACACAAGAACTCGTGAAATGTTCATGATTCGCCTTCCCGAGAGTTTATCACTAAGGCTGGGGCCGTGGCTCCACATATTAAGGGTTTCCCTTATAATGTGAATATGAACGTAACTCTTACGCTCGATGACGATCTCGTCAAGAAGGTCCGTAAGATTGCAGTAGAGCGCGATACGACGTTGACTGGTTTGATTCGCCAGTATTTGGAAGAGGTCGCTGCTGAGGATTCCACGCTAGGGCGCAAGCGCAGGGAGCGGGAGGCGCTGGAGCAGAGCTTCCAAAAGTTCCGGTTTAAGATTGGCAAACGCAACTGGACGCGGGAAGACCTGCATGCCCGCGCCTGACTTTCTCGACGCCAATATTCTGATCTATGCGTATGACATAAGCGACCGCAGGAAGCAACTCATCGCGCACGACTTGGTACGCAAGGCTTTGGCCGGGCACTCGATATTGTCGACGCAGGTTCTCGCTGAATATGCGAGCGCGCTCCAGCACAAGGTTTCGCCGCCGGCGCTGCCCAAGGACTTGAAGGTGATTTTGAACGCGCTGGCACCGATTCGCGTGGTGCTTCCCGATGGCGACATGGTGCGGCGGGCAGTGGAGGCGCGCGCCGAATATGGGGTTCACTTCTACGACGGTATGATTGTTGCCGCGGCGGAGCGTGGAGGATGCCGACGTATATGGTCGGAGGATCTCAACGCGGGCCAGAAATATTTTGGAATTGTCGTTGAGAATCCATTCGAGCAGCGATGAGTGAGCTGACGTTAAGTAAATGCATCGGCCTGATTGGCGGGCTGGGCGTCGGCGCGGCGGTTCACTACTATCAGGAACTCGCGAAGGCGTACGCGGCGCGGGGACGCGTGCTGAATCTGGTAATGGTTCACGCGCATATGGATCGCGTGCTCTCCGCGGTCGCCGCCGGCGATAAGGGCGCGGTTGCCTCCTATCTCGCAAGTTTGATCGCATGCCTGAAATCCGCGGGCGCCGACTTCGCCGTCGTTCCCGCGGTGGCGCCGCATATCGCGATTGCTGAGCTGATCGAAATTTCGCCGCTGCCGCTTGTCAACTTGGTCGAAGAAGTGAAGCGCGAGATTGAGGCGCGCAGCCTACGCCGGGTGGCGTTGTTCGGCACACGCTATGCGATTGAATCGCGACTCTTCGGGCGCTTAGGCGACGTCGAAGTTGTCATGCCACAGCCTGACGAAATCGATACCATTCACACCACCTATGTTCAAGTAGCAGAAGCGGGCGTCGGATCGGCCGCGCAACGCGAAAGCCTGACCCGCCTGACGCACACGTTGATCGCGCGCGATGGTGTCGAAGCGATTGTTCTTGCCGGAACGGACCTGGCGCTGCTGTTCAACGAAAGCAACACCGATTTCCCGCACATCGACGCCGCGCGGCTGCACCTCAACGCGATCCTGCGACGGGCAATCGGCTAATCTCCTGCCCCTGAAGTTCGTTGAACGAATCCGGACGTGGGCGGCCCCCCTGGCTGCTCGGCGCAGTGACTGCGGCCGACGCCCTCGTCGGCTTCCCTTTTCGAGTTCTTTGTTAGAACCGAACCAGGGGGTTCGGAGCGGGCGAGGGCGCCCGCCCCACCACTGAGATATGAGGCGAACTTCAGGGGCAGAATACTAACTCGTCCCCAGATACTCCACGTGAACGTAAGTGCCGAGCCGCACGTTATAAGCCAGGTACCAGCCCACGTGATCGGGATCTTCATAAATCACGATCTGATCGCTGTCCCACAGCCAATCGCCGCAGAAGCCGATGTCGACCGGGGACACGCTGAAATAGAATCCCCCAAACCAGAAGCGGCTGGGACCGCCGCCAGCCAACCGCCACACGTGCCCTTTGCCGAAGCCTCCAGTGAAATGCCCGTGCTCAAAGGGATGATCCAGGTGGTAACGCGGATCGTTCGGGCCGCTATCGTGGCCAATCCATTTATCGCCGGACGCGTGGACGTGCGGGGCTTCGGGATGCCCGGGCTTGTCGACGAATGTTTGATGTTCGGCGGGGGCGGGGGCATTTGGCTTCGCAGCACGCGCCGGCGGAGGGCCGTGCGAAGGAATATGTCCGCCGCCAACACCCTTAACCGCGCCTCCGTGTCCGCCTTTTTCCTGCGCCAGAACGGGTAGCGATAACAACAACGTTACAGAAATCCATCCGATGAGCCTTTTCAATTCCACCTCCGTGGGTTAAGACGTAACGGCCGCCTCTCACAGTTACAACACCCATCCTCTAAGATAGTTTGTTGGGACGGCGCCTCGGGCAGCATTTTCTGGTACGGCAGTCGATTCTGGAAAAGATCGCCGACTCGGCTTGCCCGGAAAAAGGCGGGACCGTCGTTGAGATCGGACCCGGCCGAGGAGCGCTGACGTCGCATCTGCTAGCCCGCGCCGATCGCGTGATCGCCCTTGAAATCGATCCCGTGCTGGTGCAGTATCTGCGCGCTGAGTTTCGCGATGAACCCCGGCTCACGCTGATGGAGACCGATATTCTGAAGGCCGACCTCACGCAGTGGGGAAGCGTGACCGTGGCCGGGAATCTGCCCTATTACATTACCTCACCCATCTTGGAAAAGACCCTGGCGCTTGGCGAACAACTGAATGGCGCCGTGTTTCTGGTGCAAAAGGAAGTTGCCGAGCGGTTGACGGCGCGCCCCGGGTCGCGCGACTACGGTTACTTGACCGTACAGACGCAGTTGCTCAGCGCCCCCGAGCTGCTGTTCACCGTTCCGGCCGGGGCGTTTCGTCCGCCGCCGAAAGTGGACTCGGCCGTCGTGCGATTGATTCCCAAGCCCGATGCGGACTTCCCTGTCCTGGATCGGAAGGCTTTTCTCCAGTTCGTGGGTCTTTGCTTCCGCCACAAGCGTAAAACAATTCGCAACAATTTGTTGGGAAGCTACAACCGCGAGTTGCTGGCTGCGATCCGGGAAACCGCCCAGCGCGCCGAGCAGCTATCCATCCCGCAGTTCGTGCAATTGTTTGAACGAGTGGTGGTTTCGGGCACCGCTCCTGTATCCTGAAATTTAATGCTGCGTGTCCGTTTCGCCCCGTCGCCGACGGGTTATCTGCATATTGGAAGCGCCAGGACGTTCATTTTTAACTGGCTCTACGCGCGCCGCAACCGCGGCACGATGATCCTGCGCATTGACGACACCGATGTCGATCGCAACACGCAAGCCTCGCTCGATTCCATTTTCGACGGACTGAAATGGCTGGATCTGGATTGGGACGAGCAATACGCGCAGAGCGAGCGTGGCGATCTGCATCGAGCAATGGCCTGGATGATTTTTGAGAAGGGCCTAGCCTACCGCGATTTTGTTCCCGCTGTCGCGGCGGAAGAGAAAGAAGCCGCATCCGCATCGCATTCGGGCGCGTGGCTCTTCAATCCGGGGATGCGCGAATTACCGCCCGAAGAAAGCCAGCGCCGCGCCGATGCTGGTGAGCCGTTCGTGCTGCGCTTCCGCGTGCCTCGCGATGGTTCGCACAGCGTGAATTTTCAAGACGCCGTGTACGGCGAACAATCGAAACTCGCCGCCGACATCGAGGATTTTGCGCTGTTGCGCAGCAACGGCGTCCCGACGTATCACATGGCGAGCTGCGCCGACGACGTGGACTTGCGCATCAGCCACATTATTCGCGGCCAGGATCATCTGAGCAACACGTACAAGCACGTGCTTATTTTTGAGGCGCTGGGCGCCAAGCCGCCGCAATTCGCGCACCTGCCGCTTTTGATCGCTCCCGACGGCTCGAAGCTATCGAAGCGCAAACACGGGCCGGTGGTGAGCGTGCTGACGTATCGCGACGCGGGCTTTCTTCCGCATGCCTACATCAATTTCCTGTGCCTGCTGGGCTGGTCGCCCAAAGACAATCGCGAGCAACTGTCGCGACAGGAGCTAATCGATGCATTTTCGTTCGAGGGCATTCATCGCCATAACGCGGTGGTGAATTTCACCGACGAAGATCCTATCGATCCGAAAGCGATATGGCTGAACGCCGAACTGATCCGCACGTTGCCGGTGGAAGAACTTGCGGCCAAGATGCTGCCCTTTGCCTGCGCAGCCGGATTGCCCGCCGATCCGGCCAAGATGCTGCGCATCGCGCCGCTGCTGCAGGAACGCGTCAAAACATTGCGCGACGTCGTCACCATGGCGGACTTCTTCTTCGTTGACGAATTGCCGCCATATGATCCGGGTGAGTTGATCCCGCAGAAGGGCGACAAAGCTCTGGCGCACACTGTGCTGCTCCAGGCGCGCGAACTCCTTGCCCAGGCCAGCTTCAGCCACGCCGGTCTGGAAGCCGCGTTGCGCGGAGGAGCCGAGACGCTCAAGATCAAGGCGGGGCAAATGTTCCAGCCGATCCGCGTGGCGGTGTGCGGGCGCAAGAACGCTCCTCCATTATTTGAAACACTGGAAGTGTTGGGGCGCGAGACGTCGCTGCACCGCATCGGCCGCGCCATCGAACTTCTTCAACAATGAAAGAAATCATGCATCCACAAACGAACGAGGCCCCTACCGGCGCGGAAACTCCGGCTGAGACCGGCCCTTCGAATTTTATCCGGGAGATCGTCCTGGATGACTTGAAGACCAATAAATACCAGGGCCGCGTACACACGCGCTTTCCGCCAGAGCCGAACGGATACCTGCATATCGGGCACGCGAAATCCATCACCATCAACTTTGGACTCGCCCAGGAGTTCGGCGGAAAATGCAATCTGCGTTTTGACGATACCAATCCCTCTAAAGAGGAAACCGAGTACGTCGATTCCATCATCGAAGACGTGCGCTGGCTGGGGGGCGATTGGGAGGGACGCCTGTTTTACGCGTCCGATTATTTCGGCCAGCTTTACGATTGGGCAGTTCAACTGATCAAGGCCGGCAAAGCCTATGTGGATGATTTGTCGCCGGACGAGTTGCGCAAACAGCGCGGCACGCTCACCGAGCCGGGCCAGGAAAGCCCGTATCGCGGACGAACGGTGGAGGAAAATCTGGATCTGTTCGCTCGCATGAAGGCGGGCGAATTCCCCGACGGCGCGCGGACGCTGCGCGCGAAGATCGACATGGCTTCGCCCAATCTGAACCTGCGCGACCCCATCATGTATCGCATCCTGCACGCCGAGCATCATCGCACCGGCACCCAGTGGTGCATCTATCCGATGTACGATTTCGCGCACGGCGAGTCGGACTCCATCGAACGGATCACGCATTCCATCTGCACCCTGGAGTTTGAAGATCACCGGCCGCTTTATGACTGGTACGTCGAGCAGCTCGGCATCTATCATCCGCAACAAATCGAATTCGACCGGTTGAATATCACCTACACGCTGCTGAGCAAGCGCAAACTGCTGGCTCTGGTGCAAAACAAGCTGGTGCACGGTTGGGACGATCCGCGCATGCCCACCATTTCGGGTCTGCGCCGACGCGGCTATACGCCGGAGGCGATCCGAAACTTCTGCAAGCGCGTAGGGGTGTCAAAGACCAATGGCACAACCGAACTGGGGCTGCTGGAATACTTTCTGCGAGAGGATTTGAACAAGCGCGCGTCGAGAGTGATGGCGGTGCTGCGGCCCCTTCGCCTCGTAATCGATAACTATCCGGAAGGCCAAGTGGAACAGATGGAGGCGGTCAACAATCCGGAAGACGCGGAGATGGGCACCCGCGCCGTACCGTTTTCACGCGTCCTTTATATCGAGCAGGACGATTTTCGTGAGGACCCTCCCAAGCAGTATTTCCGCCTGGCGCCGGGACGCGAAGTCCGGCTGCGCTACGGCTATTTCGTCACGTGCATCAGCGTGGTGAAGGACGCGGCCGGCCAGGTGACCGAGATTCACTGCACCTACGATCCCGCAACGCGCGGTGGCAATGCACCCGACGGGCGAAAGGTGAAATCGACCATTCATTGGGTGTCGGCCGAGCACGCTGTGGACGCCGAAGTTCGGCTGTACGACACGCTGTTCACGCGCGAAGATCCGAACCAGGTTGAGGAGGGCCAGGACTTCACCGCGAATCTGAATCCGAACTCACTCGAAGTGGTGAACGGAGCGAAGCTGGAGCCGAGTCTGCTTGGGGCGAAGCCGGGCGCCGGTTACCAATTCGAGCGCCTCGGTTACTTCTCCGTCGACCCGGACACGACGCCCGAAAAGCTGGTGTTCAATCGCACCGTGGCGCTACGCGACACCTGGGCCAAAATTGAGAAGAAATCCAAATGATCGTCCTTGGACTGGGCGGCCTGAATAAAGATGCCGCCTGCGCGGTGCTGAAGGATGGCGAGCTGGTATCGGCGGTAGAAGAACGCAAAGTCGCGCGCCGGTCCGATACCGGCGCTTTGCCGCAAGCCGCCATTACGAATGCCCTCGAAGTGGCTAAACTCACGCCCGCCGATGTGAATTGCGTCGCCCTGGTGCGCCCGTTCGCGCAGCAGATTCATCTCACCTTGCGCGCGCAATTTCCCAACGCGCAGACTCTCATGGTGGAGCACCACGCGGCGCATGCCGCCTCGGCGTATTATCCGTCGCCCTTTGATGAGGCAACGGTACTCACCCTCGATCGCGATGGCGATTTCCGCTCCGCCGCGCGCTGGCACGCCGCGGGAAATCAACTGCAATTGGAAAAGGATCTGTATTATCCGGATTCGCTCGGCGATTTGTACAGCCGTGTGACCGAATTGCTCGGATTTAACGCGGGATCGGATGAACACAAGGTCCAGTGGCTGTCCACGGCCGATTCCGGCGAGCGGTTTTTGCCGCTATTCGAAGAGTTGCTGGGTCCCGACGACTGGCCGTGCGTCAATCGTAGCTTCTTCGATTCCGATCGTTTGAGCCAGGGCGGTTTCAGCGAGAAATTCTACGCCAGGCTCGGCCTCGAAGACGGCGTAGAGGTGCCCGACGCGCTGCGTGCGCCTTTAGCCGCCGGATTGCAGCACGCCATCGAGAATGTGGTGCTGCGCATGGCCGGCCCGGCGAAAAACCTCTGCGTAGCCGGCGGTCTGGGGATGAACGCGCTGCTGATCAGCGCGCTGGAAGAGCAAAAGCAAGTATTCGTGCAACCGGCCGCGGGCAATGCCGGAACCGCGCTGGGAGCCGTGTTTTACGCCTGGAACAATGTTTTCGGGCAGAAGAAGCGCGCCTCGCTGAACGATCTTTGTCTTGGGCCTAGCTACGCAGCCGAAGAAGTGAAACAGGTGCTGGAAAACTGCAAGCTGCGGTTCCATTATCTGATGACCACCGACGAACTGCTGGACCGCGCTGTTCGCGATCTGAATAGCGAGAAGATCATCGCGTGGATGCAAGGCCGCATGGAATTTGGGCCGCGTGCCCTCGGCAACCGCAGCATCCTGGCTTCGCCCCTAAACCCGTACTCCACCGAGAACCTGAACATCTATATCAAGCATCGCGAGTCCTTCCGGAAATTCGCGGCCTCGGTTCCGGAGGAGATGGCATCGGAGTACTTCGAAGCGGGTCCCAACGCGCGCTACCTGGCAACCGTTGGATGCGTGCGCGCGCCGTATCGGAAAACATTCGAAGCTGCGGTGCTGGATGAAGACGCGGTGCGCGTTCACCTGGTGCGGCAGCAGGACAATCCGCTGTTTCACAAGTTACTCCTCGCCGCGGGCAAAGCCACCGGACTTCCCGTGCTCTACAACACCAGCTTCAACCTCTTCGGCGATCCGCTGGTGTGCACGCCGCGCGATGCGGTGCGCAGCTTCTATTCCTCGGGCGTGGACGCGCTGTACGTCGGCAATTTCGTCGTTCAAAAGTAACTTGATCGACTTACGCTAGATAGTATCTCAGATAGTACCTCTTTCGTCGCCGCCCATCACCCACCCCGAACGCCTCTTCCTAATCGAATCTTCATCTTGCAAGGCAAGTGCATCCCGGCGGCGGAGGGAGGGGCATTTCATTAAAGGACGTTAGTGTATACTAAACGACAAGCCAACCGGCTAAATCGAACTTAGGATGAAATTGGATCAGAGGGGACCCATGACAAGATCATTCACCACCGTACACCTGACGTTAACTTTTGGATTGCTGAGTTTCACGTGCGCACTTTACGCTGCACCTACCGGCCGTCCCACACAATCGATCCACGACGCAATCGACGAAAACAAGCTAATCGCTTTGCAGGGCAACACACGCCCGGAAGCGAATGCTCAAAACGACCGCGGCCGAGTCGCGGACGACTTTCAACTGGATCACATGCTGCTCCAGTTAAAGCGCTCTCCGGAGCGGGAAGCGGCCTTGCAGCAATATATCGAGGAACTGCACGACCAGAACTCGCCCAACTTTCACCAATGGCTGACCGCCGATCAGTTTGCCGAACACTACGGAATTGCGAAAGAAGACGTTGACACCGTCACAGCGTGGCTGAAATCCCATGGATTCACTGTTCATGGAGTTCAGGCCAATGGCATGACCATCGAATTCGGCGGAACTGCCGCGCAGGTGCGGAACGCTTACCACACGGAGATTCACAACCTGGAAGTAAACGGCGTAAAACACACCGCCAATATGACCGATCCCAAGATTCCAGCCGCCCTGGAACCGGCCGTGGCCGGTATTGTATCGCTGCATAACTTCTACCCGAAACCTCTATTGGTGCCAAAGGGCAACTACACCTATCAGAACGGCACGATTTGGGCACTCGTCCCAGGGGATATTCAAACCATTTATAACTTTCATCCCGCATTCGCGGCGGGATACACCGGTTTCGGGCAGGCCATCATGGTGCTCGAAGATACCTACGTGTATTCGACGAACGATTGGAACGCGTTCCGGGAAAACTTTGGTCTGGACAAAGTGTATCCGTACGCGAACCTGACTGAGAAGAGTCCAAAAGGCGCTTTGACTTGCACCAATCCTGGGTTTGTATCGTCGCCGACCGACCCCGGCTACGGCGACGACGCCGAAGCGATACTCGACGTGGAGTGGTCGACGGCGGTAGCGCCGAACGCCTCCATCATACTTGCAGCGTGCGCCGACAGTAACTCGAGCGCCTTCGGCGGCTTGGTCGCGCTGGAGAACGTGCTGAATGGACCAGCATCCCAGCTACCTTCGGTGGTCAGCATGAGCTACGGCGAAGCTGAGGCTTATAATGGCGCCGCGGGCAATTATGCTTTCTACACCACTTTCCAGCAAGCGGTCTCCGAAGGCGTATCCATCTTTGTATCGTCGGGCGATGAGGACGCCGCGAGCTCCGACGAAGGCGATGTTGCCACTCATGGCATCGGAATCAGCGGCTTTACCTCTACGCCCTACAACGTCTCGGTGGGCGGGCTGGACTTTAGCTTCTTGCCGGACGGCGTTCCCTCCACCACTTACTTTAGTAACACCAACCGTCCCAACGATAGTTCCGCTTTGTCGTACATCCAGGAGATCCCCTGGAATAATTCGTGCGCCGGCAGCGTGGTGGCTGGCTACGAAGGAACCAGTCCGCTTGGTCTTTGCAACAATCCAGAGGTAACCAGCGGCCCACTCGGGTTTTTGCTGAACGCAGTCGGCGGCAGCGGCGGCCCCAGCGAATGCGGCACAGGCGGAGCGTCGACAATCGGCGTGGTAAGTGGAAGCTGCGCGGGCTACCCGAAGCCTAGCTGGCAGAAAGGGATGTTAGGCAATCCTACCGACGGCGTGCGCGATATTCCGGACGTTTCCCTGTTCGCATCGAACGGTTTCTGGAATACGTATTATGTAGCGTGCTGGACTAATCCCGCCGGTGGGTTCCCGCCGTGTCTTTCTACTCCCCCCAGCGACTGGTCGGGTTGGGGCGGCACGTCCATATCGACTCCCATCATGGCCGGACTTCAGGCGCTCATCAACGAAAAGACCGGCAGCCGATGGGGCAACCCGAACACGGTTCTTTACGCGTTGGCCAAAGCTGAGTACGGGGGCGGAAATGGCGCCGCCACGTGTAACTCAACTACGGTGGCGAAGACGGGCAATTCGTGTCTCTTCTACGACATCACACAGGGCGATAACGATAGCGTATGCCAAGCCAACTCTCGTGGCTATCTCATCAATTGCTATAAGCCAGGCGGCACCGTCGTGTATGGAGTTCTATCCACGTCTTTGTACTATGATCAACCCGCATATCCGGCAACCACCGGCTGGGACTTCACCAGCGGAATCGGATCGGTGAACGCGTGGAATCTGATACAGGCCTGGCCTTCGATCGCTCCTTAAAAAGCGCCACGTTTGTTCTCGAGGGGGCACCTTTCGTGCCCCTTCAACCCAGCCCTTGTCGACTAGGATTTCACCAGGCAGCAGCTTGGTCTCGCCTTAGCAAGCTGCCCCAATCCATCGAACCCCCCAAAGCAGTCACCGGTGGCGCACCCAAAAATGGTTTGCACGGTCAAGCGTGTTTCATAATGATCCTATGCAGACAGCTTGCTCGCGGTGTCAGGCACCCATGTCCTGCGAACCGGAAACGGATTGCTGGTGCGCCGAGCTGCCGAACGTTGTGCCGCTTCCCGATAGCGCAACCGAAGGATGCCTTTGCCTCCACTGTCTGACGAAACTAACGTTAGAGTCCGCTCCAGCGGCGGCGCATTTGAGCTTATGGAAGAAGCGGCTTGGCCGCGTGCCCGCGTGGGTGTGGCAGCGAACCGGTCTCGAAACGCTGGTTTTGGCTGACAACCATCTGGCCGAGGTTCCCGATCAGATTGGCAGCCTGAAAAGCCTTCGCATGCTCGATTTGGGACACAACCGGCTGACTCACATTCCGGATGCCTTGGCCGCCCTCGACGGCCTCACTGATTTTCTATATCTCCATGACAACCAATTAACTGCGCTGCCGTCCTCTCTGGCCAGGCTGACAAAGTTGCGCTACCTCAACATCAGCGAAAACGCCTTCGAAGTATGGCCTGAATCGGTTTCCTGTATGACAAGCCTGATCGAACTCCGCGCATCCGGCAATCGGCTGACGTCGCTTCCGGATTCCGTCGGACGTTTGGCGCGCCTGCGAGAGTTGCACCTGCAGAAACAACCAGCTGACGTCTCTGCCGGAGTCGATTGGGGCACTGCACAGAACTGCGGCAGATCGATCTCCGCGGTAATCCGCTGACCACTTGCCGTCGTCCATGGCTGCGCTGCCTCGCCTGGAGAAACTCGACTTGCGATGGGTGAATACGCCGACTGCCCGCGTGGCTGGCAAATCTCGAAGCAGCGCGGCTGCGTGGTTTACCGTTAGATATGCGCATCACTCGCCGGGCCGTTCTACAAAGCACTGTGCTGCAAGCGTCCCTTTTCGCGCAAGGCATGGCCACGCGCAACATCCGCCCGCAACAGCGCGCCAAGCGCTCCGGCCTGCCGTTCGATGCCAAGTTCACCGACATCGCCCATCAAGCCGGTCTCACCGCGCCCAGCATTTATGGAAGCATCGACAGCAAGCGCCACATTCTGGAGGCCGTCGGTTGCGGCATCGCATTCTTCGATTACGATCACGATGGCTGGCTCGACATTCTGGTTCTGGGCGGCACGCGCTTCGGCTCTACTCCGGCGGGAGCCGGCAACCGGCTGTACAAGAACAATCGCGATGGAACGTTTCGCCGACGTTACCGCGAAATCCGGCCTCGCGCGTCCCGGCTGGGTCTCGGGCGTCGCCATCGGCGATTACAACAACGATGGACTCGGACGATCTGTTCCTCACTTACTACACCAGAACGTGCTGTTCCGCAACAATGGCGACGGCTCGTTCACCGACGTCACGCGCGAAGCGGGCCTGCTGCTGCCCGCGCCGCAATGGAGCACGGGCTGCACTTTTGTCGATTACGATCGCGACGGTCACCTGGATCTGTTCTTCAGCACCTACGTCGATCTGGACACCGGCGCGAAAATGCCCACCGGCTGCGATTGGAAGGGGATTCCGGTGCATTGCGGCCCTCGCGGGCTTGCCGCAAGGGCCGCTGCTATTTGTTTCACAACGACGGCCACGGCCGTTTCACCGACGTGAGCAAGCAGGCCGGCGTGGACTCCAGCCGCGCCTACGGATTCACCGCTGTCGCCGCGGATTTCGATAATGATGGCTGGCCGGATATCTACGTGGCCTGCGATTCCACTCCCAGCCTCTACTTCCGCAACCGGCACGACGGAACTTTCGCGGAAGAAGGCCTGGAGCGCGGCGTGGCGCTGAGCGAAGACGGCGCCGAGCAAGCCGGCATGGGCATCGGCGTCGGAGACTACAAGCTGGATGGAACGCTCGGTATTCTGAAAACACACTTCGCCGACGACACCAGCGTGCTCTACGAAAATAATGGAAAGGGCGAATTCACGGACGTGACGCTGAAGTCCGGCCTGGGCGTGGAGACGCGCTACGTCTGCTGGGGCGCGGGAATCGTGGATCTGGACAACGACGGCCTGCCGGATCTTTTCATCGCCGCTGGTCAGGTTTATCCGGAGCTTGAAAAGCAGGCGCCGCTTTTCCCTTACAAGAATCCGCGGATCGTGTTCCGCAATCTGGGCGGCGGCAGGTTCGAAGAATTGTTCGACGAAGCCGGGCCCGCCATCGCAGCCGCCGCACTCCAGTCGCGGGTGCGCTTTCGGCGATTTCGACAACGATGGCGACATCGACATCGTGATCATGAACATGAACGAGCCGCCGTCGCTATTGCGCAACGACACCAGCGGGCGCAAATCATTGGCTGAAGGTTCAATTGGAAGCCACCACTTCCAATCGAAGCGCGATTGGCGCACGCGTGACGGCGCGCTACGGCGGCCGCCTGCAGGTTCAGGAGGTGATGAGCCAGTCGAGTTTCCTTTCGGTCAACGATAAGCGCCTGCATTTTGGCCTGGGCGCGGAAACTTCCGCCACCCTGGATGTCCGCTGGCCCAACGGCGTGCAGCAGACGTTTCCCGAATGTCCCCGCAAATCACCTGGTTGTCATCCGCGAAGGCGTCGGCATCGTGGCCACGCGGAAGCCTCCGTTCACGGCATGACCATCCGCCGGCGTAACTTCCTGACGAGTGCAGCGGCGCTGCCCTGGCTGCGGCCAAACGCTTACGCACAGGCGCCTGACGCACAAGCCCTCGACGCGCCAACCGCCGCTCGACGACTTCATCACCGAAAAATATCACGATCAAATTGCCGCCATTCTCGCGGAATGGCGCGCGAACCTGCTCGCGTCCCCGGAAGCGTGGCCGAGCGCCGGATTTCCTCTGCCCTCTCCGCAGCCGCCGAATCCCGCATCGTGCGCCCCGGCCCCGCGCTCGAAGTTCGCCGCGTCACTTTCCCCAACAGCCAACTCTCGGCCGCGACGCTTTCTCCGGAACTGCGATCTTCTCTCAGCGCATTCTCGACCATCCACACCGCCGAGTTTCAGGTCACGCGAATCGACGCGCAGCCGGACGGCGTGTTGCGTACGCGCGTGCGCTATGAACTCGTCGGCTCCGGCCCCGGATTTCATCGCGAGCAGCGCGTGGGCTGGTGGGATCTGGAATGGGCCGCGGCGCCGCCCGATCAATATCGTTTGCGACGCTGGCAAGTCTGCGAAGAAACGCGCGCCAGGTCCGCCAAGCCTTGGTTTGAAGACATCGCGCCGAAGCGCCTTCGCCCACTGCCTCTTCCTACCGCGAGCAAATGCTGCGCGGCGTCGATGATTGGCGCACGGTTCTCGACGGCGCCTGCGGCATCGATATCTACGGCCACAATGGCGTGTCGGTGGGCGACATCGATGGCGACGGCTTCGACGACCTTTACGTTTGCCAGCCCGCCGGCCTTCCCAACCGGCTTTATCGCAATCGCGGCGACGGAACGTTCGAGGACATCACCGAGGCTTCCGGCGTCGGCCTGCTCGAAAATACGGCCTGCGCGATTTTCGCCGACTTTTCGCAACGCCGGCCGTCAAGATTTGATTGTCGTGCGCGCCGCTGGTCCGCTCTTGTTCTTGAATCAGGGCGGCGGCAAATTTCGCCTCAAGCCCAACGCGTTTCAGTTCGCCAATCCTCCGCAAGGAACGTTCACCGGCGCCGCGGCCGCCGACTACGATCGCGACGGCTGGCTGGATATTTATTTCTGCCTTTACGCTTATTATCAGGGCGCCGATCAATACAAATACCCGACGCCTTATTACGCCGCGGAAAATGGACCTCCCAATTTCATGCTGCGCAACAATCGCGACGGAACCTTTCGCGACGTTACCGCGCAATCGCGGTCTCAACCAGAACAACACGCGCTATAGCTTTTGTTGCGGCTGGGGCGACTTTAACCGCGATGGATGGCCCGACCTGTACGTCGTGAACGATTTCGGACGCAAGAATCTTTATCGCAACAATGGCGACGGAACGTTTACCGACATCGCGCCGCAAGCGGGCGTCGAAGACGTCGGCGCGGGCATGAGCGTGTGCTGGTTCGATTACGATAACGACGGCCTCGAGGATCTCTACGTCGCCGATATGTGGACCGCGGCCGGCGAGCGCATCTCCACGCAGGAGATCTTCCAGCGCGATGCGCCGCCCGGCGTCCGCGCGCTGTATCGCAAACACGCCATGGGCAATTCGCTGTTCCGCAATCGCGGCGATGGAACATTTCAGGATTCCACCGCGCCCAGCGGCGCCGGCATGGGCCGATGGTCGTGGTCGAGCGACACCTGGGATTTCGATCATGACGGCTTTCGCCGATCTCTACATCGCCAACGGAATGGTCTCCGGCCCGATTCGAGAAGATCTCAACAGTTTCTTCTGGCGCCAGGTGGTCGCCAATTCGCCCGACGCGGCCAAGCCATCGCCGGATTACGAACAGGGCTGGAACGCCATCAATGAACTGATCCGCGCCGACCACACCTGGAGCGGCTACGAGCGCAATGTCTTCTACGCGAACAATCGCGATGGAACATTTTCCGATGTTTCGGGCGCGGTGGATCTCGATTTTCTGGAAGACGGCCGGTCGTTCGCTCTTGGCCGATTTCGATCATGACGGCCGCCAGGAAGTGTTTCTCAAAAACCGCAACGCTCCGCAGTTGCGCCTGCTGAAGAACGTCGTCGAGGATCTGCCGCCGTCGATCTCCTTCCGGCTGCGCGGCACAAAGAGCAATCCCGACGCCATCGGCGCGGCCGTCACAGTCGAATCGCCAGACCAAAATGCTGCAAGCCGGATCGGGATTTCTTTCGCAGCACAGCAAGGATGTATTCTTCGGCCTCGGCGACACCAAAGGTCCAGTGAACGCCTCCATCCGCTGGCCGAGCGGCTTGGTGCAGCAACTCCACGATCTGCCGATCAATCACCGCATCTGGGTGGAAGAAGGCGCCGCGCCGTCGCGCGATCGAGCCGTTCCAAAGCAGTATCAGCCTGCTCCCGTTCACAGCCGTCAAGCCAGCCACGACGCTCTTCCGTCAACCATCGAAACCTGGCTGCTCTCGCCGGTGCCCGCTCCGGATTTCTCTCCAACGGGCAAGCCTGCGCTGTTTCAGCAATCGACACGACTGACGACATGCCGGCGTCTACAACGTTCTCTATCGCTATCTCTTCGACCGGCACCGCGATCTCACTCTGCCGACATCATTCCTAATCGACGCCCAGGGCAACATCGTCAAGGTTTACCAGGGGCCCGTCGATCGGAGAACCGTCGAAGACGATTTCAAGCGCATCCCTCAGACCAACGAACAGCGGCTGGCCCTGGCGCTTCCCTTTCCCGGCAACGCCGAAACCTACGAATTCGGCCGCAACAATCTCTCGCTTGGTTCGGCGTTCTTTCAGCGCGGCTATTACGATCAAGCCGCGGCATCTTTCCAACTTGCTCTTCGCGACGACCCATCCAGCGCGGAGGCTCAATACGGCCTCGGCAGCGTCTATTTGAAGCAGGAGAAGAACGCGCGAAGCGCGCGCCAGCTTCGAGCAAGCCCTGAAGCTCACCGCGAGTTATCCCGACACCGTGCCGAACGCCTGGAACAATCTCGGACTTCTCGCCACGCGCGAGGGGCGCACTCGCCGACGCCATTGGATATTTTCAAGAGGCTCTCCGCCTGAGCCCCGATTATTGGATCGCTCTCGAAAATCTGGGCAACGCTTATCGCCAGCAAAAACGCTGGGACGAAGCTCGCGCGACGTTGGAACGGGCAGTCGCCGCCCGTCCCCAAGAGCCGGAAGCGAACTACAGCCTGGCGATGGTTTATGCGCAGACCGACGACACCGAGCGCGCCTATCAATATTTGCAAAATGCGTTGAAATTGCGCCCCGATTATCCCGAGGCGTTGAATAATCTCGGAGTCCTTTATCTGCGAACTCGCCGCAGGGATGAAGCAGTGGCCAAATTCGAGGAATGCATCCGCGTCGCGCCCGCCTTCGATCAATCCTACTTGAACCTGGCCCGCGTTTACAGCTTGGAAGGCGACCGCGATAAAGCGCGCGCCGTGCTGCTCGACCTGCTCAAACAACATCCCGGCCACGCCTCGCTCAAAGAGCGCTCGATGATTTACGCTAAATCGATGCCCCGCCCCATCATTATCGACACCGATCCTTCACCCGACGATGCCGTCGCTTTCCTCACCGCGCTCGCTTCCCCCGAGGAATTGGAGGTGCTCGCCATAACAGCCGTAGCGGGAAATGTTCCGGTGCATCTCACCTCCAAAAACGCGCTCAAGGCCCTGGAAATCGCCCGAAAAACCAACACTCCGGTCTACAAGGGCGCCGCTGCGCCGCTGCTGCGTCCGCTCGTCACGGCGGAAGAAGTCCATGGCAAAACCGGCTTCGATGGTTACGACCTGCCGGAACCAATCACGCCGCTCGCCCCAGGTTTCGCCCCCGACGCCATCGTGGATCTGGTAATGGCCAGGCCGCGCGGCGAAGTCACGCTATGCTGCCTGGCTCCGCTCACCAACATCGCGCTTGCCATGGCAAGAGAGCCGCGCCTGGCCGGCCATCTTCGAGAGATCGTGATGATGGGCGGCGCATTCTCGGAGGGCGGAAACATTACGCCGGCCGCCGAGTTCAACATTTACGTGGACCCGGAAGCCGCCGCGCGCGTGCTCGGCTGCGGCGCGCCCATCACGATGATCCCGCTGGATTGCACCCATCAGGCCCTCAACACCATGCCGCGCCTCGAAAAACTCCGCAGCGTGGGCACTCCGCTGGCCGAAGCGTTCTATCATCTTCTGAAATTCAACAAGATGTTCGACGAACGCAAATACGGATGGGAAGGCGGCCCGTTGCACGACGCTACGGTGACCGCGTATCTGCTGGCGCCCGAGATTTTCCGCGGACGAAAAGTAAACGTCCAGGTGGAATGCGCGAGCCCGCTCACGCTCGGGATGACCGTCGTGGACTGGTGGGGCGTCACGGGCAAAACGCCTAACGTGATGTTCCTTCGAAGTCTGAATGCCGACGCTTATTTCGATCTCGTAATCGGCCGGCTCGCGCGGCTATAATCGCCGTATGAAGGGCCCCGCTCTTATCTTTGCCGCGATGTGTCTGCGGGCCCAAGCCCCCAATCCCCAATCCCCTCCGCCATATTTCGACGAGCCCAACTTCATCGTATCGGGCGTTACCGACCCTTCGCTTCGCGGCGGCCACGGTTCCGATCCGGTCGCGCGCTCCGCCGAGACGCTCGCCAAATCCACCGCTGCGCTTGGCACCGGCGCGGCGGCAGATGACAACCCGCTGGAAACCGTCCGAAAATATCAGCGGGCCGCGGAAGCCGATCCCAGCGAAGTAAACCTCTTCAACTGGGGCGCGGAGTTGCTGGTCCATCGCGCCGACGATCAAGCCGTGGAAGTCTTTTCCAGGGGATATCGGCTGTTCCCGCGCTCCACGCGTACCTTGCTCGGTCTCGCGGTGGCGTTATACTCGCGCGGCGACTACGGTCAGGCCGCGCAGCGCTTCTTCGAAGCGGCCGATCTGAATCCCACCGATCCGGCGCCGTATCTATTTCTCGGAAAGATATCCAATGGCCCAATCACGGAATCTCCCGGCTTCGCGCAACGGCTGGAACGATTTGTCCGCCTCCAGCCCGAGAATGCCTGGGCGAATTACTATTACGCCACCACTCTCGCGCGAACGTCACCCAAAGCCCGCGCGTTGCTTGAAAAGGCAGTTCGTCTGGATCCCAAGCTCGGCGACGCGTTTCTGTTGCTCGGAACAGTTTACGCCGACGAAGGCAATTTGCCCAAGGCCATTTCAGCCTACCAGAGTGCGATCACGGCCAGCCCTCAGCTCGCGGAGACGCACTATCGCCTCGCGATGGCATATCGAAAAAGCGGCGCAACCGATAAGGCGCAAAAAGAAGTCGAGCTTTACCAGCAATTGCGCAAGCAATCGGCGCAGGCACTCGAACGCGAGCGCACCCAGATCCAGCAATTCGTCTTTGAACTCCGCAAACCTTAGAACGCCAGCTTCAGAGCGAACTGCACTAATCGCGGATTGTTCACCGTGTAGTTGATCACGGCGAACTGCGGAGTATTGAAGTCCGCCCCGCTCCCGTTGCCGCCCGGAGCGCCGAATTGTGGATGATTGAACAGGTTGAAGAACTCGGCCCGGAAATCCACTCGCCATCCTTCGTGCGGGACGAAGTGCTTGATGACGGAAAAGTCCGTGTTTACGAAGTCCGGGCCGCCAACCGGCAGCGTCCGCGGCGCGTTGCCAAGCTCACCGCTCGCCGGCTGCGAGAAGCAGGATGTATTGAACCATTCGGACAGAGTGGGATTGCTCAGCCCCGGACTGCAGGTCATATTCGGGCGAATCAAAGCGCTCCCATTCGCATTCACGAAGCCAACCCCGGAGGTATTGTTGCTATCGATGTCGAAGACAGGAAACCCGGACGTCGCGTGTTCGATCACCGTCAGTTCCCAGCCTCCCAGGATGGCGTTGCCGGCCGCGTTCATGTTGGCTCCCCAATGCCGTCCCTTACCCCACGGCAAGTCGTAAATGATGCTCGCGGTGAAATTCTGATTGAGATTAATCTGCGAAAGTCCCCAATCCAGGCTTTGATATCCCGGAAGAGGAAAATAGGTGGCGCCGATGATGCTTCCCAAGCCATCGGAATATCCGGTGTCATAGGAGCGCGAATAGGTGTACGAGATCAGCCCGTAAATGCCGGCGCGCGCGCTTTTGGTCTCGGCTTTAATCTGCAGCGAGTTGTAGTGCGCCCGGCCATTATCGAAGATATTTGAGATGGTGGAACCGGGGAACTCGGCGGCATAAGGAGAAACGAATGCCGCTCCACCTGCGCCGCAGCCGAGGGTGTAGCCGGAGACTGTGCCGCACGCCGTGGGAGACCCCACATTGATGTTGTTCCCGGATTCCAGGATATGCGAAGCGCGAGAGCCAGCATAACCGGCCGTCACCACGATGTTTCCCGGAATCTGTTGCTCAACGTTGAAATTAAACTGTTGAATTCGGCCCTGCTTGAAATCCGTATCTTGCGACCAGATGGTGCCGGTAAAAGTGGCCGGATTCGGTGGCGAACTGAACGTCTGAAATCCCGCCGACATGGGACTGCTTCCAAACGCGTCCGATTCGGCGTAATACGGCGGATTTTGCCACAGCCCCTGCGCACCCTGATTCCAGGACGAATCGTGGAAGATGGCGTACCCGCCGCGAAATACGGTGTTGTTGCCGAACGGTTTCCACGCCACGCCCACCCGGGGCTCTAGCGCCGTCCAGTCCATTTTGATGCCGGCGCTCGACCCGGCATTTTGCCCGGCGACTAAGAACTGCCCGGTGGCTGGATCAAAGTCAGCCATGCGATTGGCAACTTCGCTGATGGGCGTAACCATCGCATAAGCCAAACCGAGATTCAACGTTAGATTCTTACCCACGCGCCAGGTGTCTTCCACGTAGGGTCTGTACATTTTCCAGCGGCGTCCGGTAACGCCACCGTCAAATTCCTGATCGTGCGCTCCATAGACGTAGATACCAGCGAGAAGATCAGCGGCAGCGTCGCCAGTAACACCCACCACCACCCAGAAGCCGTTCGGAAAACCGACTGCCACGGTATTGAGTTGGTTCGCTCGATAACCGAAACCCGCGCGGATATCGTGGTTGCCGCGAACCATATCCAGCGAATCGTTGAACGTCCAGACATTGGTGCCGCCCACGAACGGCGTATAGCCGCGATCGCCCAGCGACCAGTAGGTTGACATTTCAACCGATGTGAGACCGCAACTGTTGCCTCCCAAGTTGGCGCCTGGTATTCCGAGGGTCGCAGCATAGCAACTTCCGGTTCCCTGCGAATAAATGTAGTCGAAGATCCGGTTATATCCAAAGCTCATCTGATTCACGGTGTTCGGCGAAAAAAGGTGAGTCTCTGATATGGCCGCGTTGCGCGCGTGATTCTGAATGCTCTGGTTGCTGGCAAATGCGCCCTGTTCGGCGAATCCGGGAGCGCCGCCCGGCACGTAGGACTCGGCCTGATCGTAGCTGAACCGGGCGAATAACGTGTCTTTGGCCGAAATGTTTTCATCCAACCGGATGTCGAACTTGCCTTCGTTGAGCGACCTCACCGGCTCGCTCGTGTAGTTGTAGTCGAGCGCCGGATTATTCGCATTCGGAAGCGGATACAGATTAATCAGTTCCTGGCCCACCCGGTCGACGCTACTGGCCGGGAGGATGTTGTTCACGTAAGGACTCGTTAGTTGTGTTGTGTTCGGCTGGCCGAACGCGTTATCGGTAAAGTTGCCGTTGCGCATGGCCGCCGTCGGCACCAGCCCGGTGAACGGAATCCCGTGCCGCTGATATTTTTCCTCGTAATCCATGAAGAAGAAGACTTTGTCCTTCTTGATGGGCCCGCCGAACGAAGCGCCAAACTGGTTGAGATTGAATTTCTCGGTATTGGTGGCGAAGAAGCTGCGCGCATCCAGATCGGTGTTGCGCAGGAATTCGAATAGACTTCCATGGAAGTTGTTGCTTCCCGATTTCGTGGTCACCAAAACAGTCGGCCCGCCGCGCGTTCCCCATTCCGCCGAATAATTGTAAGTCAGAACCTTGAATTCCTGGATAGAGTCGATGGACGACAAAATCGAAATGGCGCCCGACGTCAGCTCGTTATTATCGTTGCCATCCAGCAGCCAATCCGTGCTGTTGGCGCGCGACCCGCCCACCGACAGCGAATAAGACCCGCGCGCGGACGCTTCGCTGCTCGGCCCGCCATTAAAGAAGCTGTTCGGGTTGGTTTCCTGAGCTACGCCCGGCGTCAGCGTGGCAAGCTGCACGAAGTCGCGGCCGTTCAACGGAAGATCGGCCACCTGCTGCGTGGTGATCACTTGGCCCAGCGTGGCATCCGAAGTTTGAATAGACACAGCGGTGGCGCTCACCTCCACGCTGGTCTGAACCGATGCCGGGTTCAGCTTGAAATCCAGTTCGCGGTGTTCATCCACTTGCAGCCGGATGTCGTCCGCCTTGGCGGTCTGGAATCCTTGCAATTCCACTTGCACGGTGTAATTGGCCACACCCAGCAACGGAACGATGTACTCGCCCGCTTCATTGGTGTTGGCGGATCGGGACGCACCCGTAGCGGGCGCCGTCACAGTTACTTTCGCGTTGGGCACGGCAGAACCCGTGGCGTCCGTCACCGTTCCTGAGATACTTCCGGTGGCTTGCCCGTAAGCGAACGGACCCGCGAAGAAGGTAAGCAAACCAACAAAAATTGCGCTGGACGACAGTCTTATGAGCATTCAATCCCTTTGCACCTGAACGCACAAAGTTCAGTCTTCAATCCGGCAGCGAGAAGCAAGCTGATTAAGCCAGTTTTGCCTTTTTTCATAGGTTTGTCAAGGAAAAACAAGTTTGTTACAAAGCAGTTAAGGCCCATGTGGGACAGGCGCTTGTTGAACGGCAGCAGCCTCTCGACGAATCACGCCGCGGCTTTCGTCGATCGTCAGAAACTGATTGGCGCTGACCGTGCCGATCGATTGTTTGCTTCCGCTCGGCCACTCGATTTCAATCGACGCCGTTGCGTCCCGCCCCAGGCCAAACGTCGCCGCCAGATCGCTTTGCGAACAGTAGCTGGATCCGCTATGCACCGTGCTCGATTGCGTGCCCAGTGAACTTTTGACGCGAATGACACTGCCGATACCATCCCGATTGCTCTTGGTGCCCTCCAGCCGGATGCTCAGCCAGTGATTCCGATTGCCGCCGTCATTGCGGTACAGATACGCGGGACCGTTGTTGGTCGAAATCAGCAGGTCCAGGTCGCCATCCCGGTCGAAATCCGCATAAGCAGCGCCGCGCCCTACAATCGGCCGATTGAACGCGGCGCCCATTGCAGCCGTCACGTTCCGGAAGTGATGATCCCCTAAATTGCGAAACAGAAACGGAGCCTGGCGATAACTCACCTTGGGCTGCACGCGGCCGATCTGTTCGTCGATGTGGCCGTTCGCGGTAAAGATATCCGGATAACCATCCAGATCGTAATCGAAGAAGAACACCGCGAACGTCAACGCCAGCAGGCTGGACCGTCCCACGGTGGAAGAAGGCGCTTCATCCACAAACAGCCCGTTGCCTTCGTTGTGATACAGCCCCAGCATCTGGTTGGAGAAATTGCCCACCAGTAGGTGCGCTCTGCCGCTGTGGTCATAATCGGCGGCGTCAACGCCCATCGCACCGCGCGCCACTCCCTCTTCGCCGTACGCCACCCCTGCCGCCATGCCTTCTTCGGTGAACGTTCCATTCGCGGTTGTTGCGATAAAGCTTGTTCGGCTGCGTGTCGTTGGCCACGAAAACGTCCGGCCACCCGTCGCCGTTGTAATCCAGGACCGCCACGCCCAACGACTTACTCGTTGGATCGCCCATGCCCGCTTTTTCACTTACATCCTCAAAACGGCCGCCGCCCAGATTGTGAAACAACCTGCAACGCGTCCCCTTGTACGATTCCGGCGTACAGTATGACTTAGTAGCCCCATCCAGCGAACACCATAAATCCAGCTTCGGTGTCCACTGCACATAGTTCGCCACGAACAAGTCCAGCTTGCCGTCGCGATCGAAATCGAACCACGCCGCGCTGGTGCCGAAGTTCGCGTTTTGAATGCCCGCGGCCTTGGTCACATCGCGAAATTTCCCGTGGCCCTCGTTGTGGAAAAGATGATCGCCATCCAGCGCGGTAATGTAGACGTCATCGCGTCCATCGTTATCGTAATCCGCGATAGCGACGCCCATTCCGTACATTTCGACATCCAGGCCGCTCCCGCGAGTAATGTCGGTAAATGTGCCGTTGTGGTTGTTGCGATAGAGCGCCGGCAGGGATTTCCTGCCGCGCGGCGTCCAGTCCTTGCCGTTGATCAGCAGGATGTCCGGCCAGCCGTCGCCATCGGCGTCGAAGAAAGCGCAACCCGATCCCAGCGTTTCCGGCAAATATTTCCTCCCGGTTCGCCCGCTATTATGCGTGAAGTGAATCCCAGCCTGCGCCGTCACATCGGTAAACACGACGCGATCCTCTGGAGTTCTCGCTGCGCCCAAAAACAGAGTACCTGCCACAACCCCAATCCCCAGCCCCCAACCCCGCGCCGTCATCGGACGGCGCTTTCATGATCGTGGATCGGTTGCCGCTCGTTGTTGTCTTCCGGGCTCAAGGCGCGCTGCCGCGCAGTCAGCGCCTGCGAAGACTCTTCCGCTTTGAAGCGCCGAAACAGCTTCTCCTCGCGCTGTTCACAGGCCGCGTCTCCCAGCCCGCGGCAAGCCAACATCCACGTATAGTGCATCTGCACGTCTTCCGGGTCCACTGCATTTACAGCCCGCAGCGCTTCGATGGACCGCGCATACTCGCGCTTCAAAAACAAAAGCCGGGCGATTTGGTTCAGCACCACGCGGTCGCGCGGATATTGAGACCGAACGCGGTCCAGCGATTGGAGCGCGCCGTCGTAGTCGCCATCCGCCTTCTGAATCGCGGCCTTGAAAAACCAAGTGCGGCCAAATTGCGGAGCGATTTCGAGCGCCTTCGCGATATAAGGCTTCGCGGCATCGGTTTCGCCTTCCTGGATCAACGCCCGCGCCACGTTCAACCAGCCATCGGCGTAGCCGGGCTCCGCCTCGGTGACTTTGCGGAACGCATATTCGGCGCCTTTCAGATCGCCTTGCAGCAGCAGCCCGATGCCCCAGTCGTTCCAGCGCTCGCGATCCTTCTTGCGCACCACCGGCGACCACGCCGGCTCGCCCAGCGGCACCGTGGCGTTCGCTTCCGCCAGCGTCACGATCGGAAGATCGGGAATTCGGATCGCCGAATCGCTCCGGAAACGTTCACGCGGAATCGCTCTGTCGGCGCGCCGATACGCGAATTGCGTGTAATACCAGGCGAACTTTCGATAATTCAGCCGCGCCGCGAACTGCAACGGCCCCCGCGCATCCTTGGGGACGCGAACCAGGTAGTGCGCCACGTCGGCCGCGCCGGGCGGAATCAAGCCGCACATACAGCAGGCTGCGCGTCTGCCAGGCGTTGCGCTTGTTGATGGGATTGCCGTCGCCGTCCAGTTGGAACGAGCGATAGAAATGCGCGCCCGGTTCCACCGGACCCCGGCCGCCATCGGCCACGTTGCCGCTCCAGAAAATCACGCGGCCATCCGCGTCCCGCGCCTGCAACTCCAGCCACGCGTCGAACGCATCCACGGTGCCGCCGGGGAAAAAGTGGCCGATCTTTCGGGTTCGCACCACCACATCCACGCGCACCGTGCTGCCGGGCTCGAACGTCGCGCCGGCGGAATCCAGCGGCGCTGCGATTTTGCCGACTTCGCGGATCGTGACGTCGCCGCTGCTGCTCCGCTTCCTCGCCCACGGCGAACGTGGTATTCGATCCAGGCGAGTCGTTCCGCCGCAGCATCGCAGTCTCTCCGCTGCTGGTCGTCGGCGGGCGACGCCGCGAAAATATCGACGGTGATGAATCCCGATTTCAGGAATTTCTCGGTCGCTTTCAGTTGTGCGTCGTCCTGATTCGACATAGGCGACCGCCGTGTTCGCGCCCGGCGAAGCGATGCGAGTGTACTTGTCCATCGCGATTGCCCGGATCGTGCGACGCCACCAGCGGCATGTGGCAATCGGCGCAGGATAGCGATTTCGCCGGATAGTAAAACGAGCGCGCGCCCTGGCCCGAAACGCCGCTGGCCTGCCAATTGTCGTAATCGTCGAACCCGCGCACCCAGCGATAGTTGTTCACCGGCACGTCCAGATGCACCTTGTGGCAGGCGGCGCAGAACTCCGGCGTTTGCTCGCGCATGAACGGCTTCATGAAAGTCGCCCGGTGCGGCTTCGGATTGAGATAGGTCAGAAACCGATCCAGCGCCTGGATGTACCGGTTCGGGCTCGATGCCAGTTCATGCAGCGGCGGATATTCCACCGTAAAATCGGCGTTGCCCATGGAGCTGCCCACATGCACGATGGCGTGGCAGGACATGCAACCCAGCCCGGCCTGCGCTTCCGGGGTGTCGATCTGCTCTCGAATGGGCCGATCGAAGCGGCCGTTGAAGAACACCGCGTGATCGTGGCAGCCCGCGCACCACTTGCTGGGCCGCGTCCCGACTACGTCCTGCATATGTTCGATCGATTTCCGGTAAAACTGATTATTGAAGGACGCGAAGTGGTGCATGGAGCTTTTCCACTGCTCGTAAATGTCCTTGTGGCAGTGGCCGCACGCCTGCCGAATCCATGAAGAAGTTCGACGGGATGATCTTGCCGGTGTTGGTCTGCGCCGAAGACGGCGCGAAGGGAGAATGCGCGCCCGCGCCTTCCAGATCCATGGAGAGTGGAGCGCTCGGCGGATTTTCGATGCGAGCCTTAACGCTCGGCCACGGCACAATCGGGAGCAAGGCACAGACGCTAACCGCCAATCGCCCCATTCGGGAACGCGCACAGCGCTCCAGGCTATAAGCACCAGCGCCACGTCTGCCACGGCAATATGCATCCACAACACCCAGCGCTGATCGTAGGTGTTGCCTCGAAACACCAGATACAAAGCAACCCCGGCCGCGCCCAGAAAAATCCCGCATTCCACTGGATAGCGGCGCACATAACGCGCTGCAATCAATGCCAGCGCCAAACCCAACCCAAGATGCAGCAGAACATTGGCTTCGTAGAAAATCGTCGCGTGCGCAGAAGGCCGCCAAATAGGCGCCGTTCACGGCCAAGAGAATCAGGGCCCACAACGCAGCGCGTCGCATGTCACTCCCCTTCCCGCGCGCTCTCCTGTAGCGGCCGGATCAGCCGCAGCGCCGGTCGGGTATTGTACTCCTTCTGGTATTGATCGTGAGCCGGATCATGCGGGTAACTCTGACCGGCCGGATACGGATAACTGCTCATCGCATGGAAAGGCATTGGAAGGACCGTTTGCGAAAAAGCGGTGTTGGCATCGGCGTCCTTGGCCCAGCCATCCACTAACAACAGAAAATCGCGCTTCCATCCCTGCGGCAGCGCAGGCAGCGCCGCTCCGCTAAAGCGCAGCCGGATTTCGTCGCCCGAACCCATGATCACCATGCGGTCATCTAACTGGTCCAGCAGCGGTTTCACATCGCCGTAGCGCGTGTAATTCCCGGGCGTCGGATTCCACATCGTGGTCGCGCTGACGTTGTTGTAATCGAAGCTCTCACCTTCCATGCGATTCGCTGGGATCACCGCGCGAGAGAATCCCCGAAAGTGAAAATCGGCGGATTGAATCGGAATCGTCGTCAGCTTCACCTGCGGCGCGCCGCCGTCCTCCACCAGAAATATTTCATCCCAATAGACGCACAGGTTCGTAACAATTCGCACCTCTCGCGAACGGCTCAGAAACTTCCCGGCCAGATCCACGGCCATCAACTTCTGCCGGCCCGATGGCATGCCCATATCCTGCACCACGGTCTTCCAATTTCCGGCCGCGTCCTTCACCTGCAAATACGGGAAGATCAAATCCTTGTGCTCCTGCGCCGCCGCCATAAAAGTGCTGCCGTCCGGCCAGTCGAACCAGCCGTCCAGCATCAGCACCGCGTGATTCGCCGCCGCGCTCTTGCCGAAATCGAGATCCAGCGAATGCATTTCCGCCACCGCGGTCGACGTGCGCCGGAAATCGGGATAAACGAAATCCCGCTTCAAAAGCTTGGATAGTACGTCGGTCCCATTTTGGTCGTGCGCCGCAATCGGATGAACCCGGCGACTTACTCCAAATAGCCGAAACTCGGGATAAGGCGGCGACTTGAATTTTTCATTACTAACGATATCCACCGCGGCCGGATGATCCACCGCTTGCAGCTTGATTTGATCCATGAACGATACTTCGCGCAGCTCTTCTGTTACTCGGATCTCGTACGCACCATCCTTCTCCTTCAGCGCCTCGCCTGGAACGGATACATACTCCTGATGATCCGTCGGAAAGAACTGGCCGTCGCCCGAACTGGCGCCCAGCGGCGCAACTCCCAGCACATCTGTAAAAAAGCTGAATTCATTGCCGTCCCACGTATAAATCATGGGGCACGAGCCCGCCAGCCGCGGCTTTTCCTTGATCGCCAGAATCCGGTTCACCGGCTGGTTGATTTCGTTCTGAATCAGGCCGTTCGGCCAAAAAATCCGGATGGTGTCGATCTTCGCGTGAGTCCCCAATCGAAACACCATCGGCACGCCCGTGTAAGTCTGCTTTTCGTAACTGGCCCCCGCCTTCACTTCCACCTTCGCCCCGATGGCGGTCTTAATATTCTTCACTCCAGTAAGTGCGATCTCAATCCAGTTACCATAATTGGGCGTGATATCCTGCTCCATCACCAGCGCTCCATCCGTTCCGATGTAAGCGCGATCCAGATGCCCGTTGGCGTGGAAGTCCGTCGCCACAAAATCTCCATTCGCTGGAAATTGGCGCGGCGTCGATTTCTCAAACCCTCCCGGACGATTGAGCAGAAGCAGCGCCGGCCACGCGGCCAGGTCGGTGCGGCTGTCGCGGTTAAAATCAAAAGCGATCAGATTTGTTGCACCGGCGGGCAAGCCGTTCAGATCCGTCGCAGCATAGGAACCGCCCAAACCGTCGCGATAGAGGACACCTGGCCGGTCCTGATAGGAGGCAATCAAATCGAAGCCCTGAGTGTCCGGCTCCAGATCGAAACGAACGGCCCGCGGAGCGCGCCCTTTTACGAACGGAAAGCGCTTGGTTTCGTCGCTAAAGCCGGCCGCTCCGTTGTTGCGCAGCAATCTGGGCTGATCGCCGATCAGGAACAGATCCAAGTCGTAGTCGTGATCGTAATCCATCCAGACCGCTTGGCGGAAAGATCCGGCCGCCAGGTCCGCCTGCTTGCGAAATGTACCGTTCACGTTACGATACAGCTCGGCTCCACGAGTGGTAATGACGCACAGATCGGGCAGCCCGTCGTTATCGAAATCCCCGGGCGCAATAAACACAACATCCCTCAATTGTTCCAAGCCCGATCCTGCCGCGGCGGTTTGCCCGTCGCGGAACAGCTTCGCTCCGCCGCCCGACCACGCAATCAGGCTCGGCCGCGTGCCTCCATCCAGATCGATGGCGGTCACGCCCGCATTTGGTCCGCTGAAGCCCGTCGCAATTCTCTCGTTGCGGTAGACGGGCGTCGCGAGTGGAGCCCCAGTGGGCTCGTTCACCGGATCGTAGATCTCCGCGTACGCGCTCCACTCCATATCCTCCGGTATCGCCGCGCCTTCCTGCTGTTTTTTGAGATCCTGAAAAACCCGCAGTTCCGTGGCGGAATCCTGGGGACGGCTTTGCCGATACAGTCCGTACAACTGAAAGTACGGCGCAGCCAGCCGCGGATTGAGCTGCCGCGCAATCTCGAATTCCTTGATCGCGCCCGCCGTATCGCCCTTGGCTTTCAGGATGGACCCGATCTGATAATGCGTCACCGGCTCATCGGGCGCCAGGTGCTCCATGCCGCGAAATTGCGCCAGCGCCTCGTCTTCCTTGCCCTGTTTCCTCAACGCCACACCCAGGTTGAACCAGGTGTGCGGCACTTTGGGATCGGTGTTCTGCGCTTTCTCAAGCTCCGCGATGCCGCGCTGCGTCTCACCCGCGCGCAACAGCGCCAGTCCGTAGTTCACTTGCTCGCGCACTGAATTCGGCGCCAGCGCCAGCGCCAGACGAAACTCCTCTACGGACTGTTTTTGCGTCGTGGGGTTTTCGTAAAAGGCTTTGCCCAAGTTGCGGTACTGCGCCAGGCGCGCCGGGTCCGAGGACTGCGCCCGCACCAGAAGCAGAAACGCCAGAAGGCAGCACGCCAGACGAGCCATCTTCTATTTATCGCGCATTGCCGGCCTAAGCGGGAATTCTCGGAACCACCAAATGGAACAGCTTAAGCGATGAGGCCGCGCCGGCTTGAATGGTCGCCGATTCCGAAGGTCCCAGATAAACGCCCGCGCCGCGGGAAACATCGTAGTCCTTGTTGTCCAGGCGAATGCTTCCCTGCCCTTCCATTAAGTAAATGAGCTGATGTTTCTCCAATGCACCGGCTGAAAACTTCTCGCCGGGCGAAAGCCAGCGCAGCGTTCCCAAAACATTCTTCGCGCCCACTAACTGATGATTCAGAATTTCAGTAACTTCGCCCTGCGGAGTCTTCACGCGCGGCAGCTTATTCGTATCGATAAAAGTAAGTGAAGTAGTCATGGCAAGCTCTCTTTTATGTCTGTACCCACACGCGTCCATCCACGCGGTTCCAGCGCAGATCGTCCGGCGTGCCGTCCAGGATATGGGTCTTGAAGCGATTGGGTGCCTGGAATTCGAAGTAAAACAGCCCCGTCTCGCTGGCGCGCAGCCGATGCTTGGCCTCCGCCGGAATAAAGACCATGTCGCCCGGCCCCACTGGACGCACGCCCTCCTCGGTTTCCACCGTGCCGTTGCCTTCCATGATGAAGTAGAAGTGCTCGCAAATCTCGTGGTAGTGGTAGGGCGAAGAGCCGTGCGCCTTGTACACCATCACGCCCGCCAGCATGTCGTCGATGTTAGTCAGCTCCTTGTTGACGAAAAAAGTCCGCTCGCGGCCGGGAACCACCGCCACCAGTTTCGGTAAGTCGTCTTGGTGGAATATATACGCCATGGTTTTTTCCTAATGTCCTCTTCCTAGTGCGGCCGATAAGCAACACGCGCTACCTCGGCGTAGGGAACGGAGGCAACTGTGGCGCGGATCTCGGCTTGCGCGTGGCGTTCCACGGTCGGTTTCGTCGACCCGCGTCCCTGCTCGCCCCACACCACCGTAACCTCGACGCCCGGCTCGCTGTACGCGACGTCCACGATACCCAGCGACAGCATGGCGCGCTCATTGTAAGTGTATCCGGTGTAAGTGGACAGCCCCGCGATCTTACCGTCCTTCACCACTTTGTCGAACGGCAGCGTCGAGTAGTTAGCTAATGGTAAGTCGATGTACTTGGTAATATCGCCCGCGTGAAACAACGAACCAAAGACCCGCTCGATATCGTCGCCATTCCACACCAGAGTTACTTTCTTGCGCCGCTGATTGTCGGCTATTTTCTCCAGAGCCGCGCGCCCCACAAAGTCGTGATCGAACTTGACGAACGGCCCGTAGCCGAGATCGTAAGGGGTCAGGTAATAGTCGGCGATGTTATCGGAATAAAAGCTGCCGCCCAGCGACGCCGTGGCTTCATAACTCTTCGTGGTTAGCCACTGCCGGTACCCCTTCATCTCGTCGCCGACATAAATCGCCGGCAGCGGCGACGGTATCCAGCCGGACTCCAGGCACGTAGTGGGGTAAGCTCTTGAACCCACCTGCCGGATCCCGTATTCTTGACCGGCTTGAACAATAGCGTCGCGAACCGCGTCGCCATCATCCCAAGGCCCAAACAGCTCCCACCCCGGCTGTCCCACCATTCCGTGACGCAAGGCGCGGACACTGCGGCCGGCGATTTGAAACACATCCATGTGGAAGAACCGGATATCGGGCGCGGGCTTCCCGGTTACCTTTTCCATCACGCGGACGGCATGCGGGCCTTGAATCTGATAGCGGTATGTCCTGCGGCGCCCTTGATTCACCGCGGACCTTTCGTCCCGTTCCGCCGACGCCTGATAGCCGCGAGTCTGCACGTTATATTGCACCCAATTGAGTGCCGGAGGCCGTCCCACGAGATTGAATTTGTTTTCGTCCAGATAAAATAGAATTGCGTCGCCAATCACATACCCGCCGTGATTACACGCGACAAACTGCTTGGCCTGATTAATCTTGAAATTCTTGAAGCTATTTATTCCCAGATCCGACAGCGCCTGCAAAGCATCCGGACCCTCCACATACAGATCTGTCATATGGTGCGACTGGTCCATAAGCGCGCACGTCTCCTTCCACGCGCGCTGTTCATCTCTCCAGTTAGTAAACTCCGGACGCACCACGGGAAAGGCGTAGGGGCCGATCTGTGAGTTGCGCAAGCGCTCCACCGGGTTCCCGGCGGCTTGTAGCGCCTCCTCTAAACTTTGCTGACTCATTACCGATGATGACTCCTCATGTTCATAGGGCTCTCTGCCGAACTGCATTATATCCAACTGCCGCGCTCCCAAGAAATGCCTGTAAGGTCAACAGTTTCAACAAGTCGCCGCACGCCGCTTTTCTCGCCCCCAGTGGCGCCGAAAGCAAAACGCCTATTCTAGTTCGCGAATCTGGACGATCCTATCCTATATAAAGATAGAAAAGGCAGAAAGGGAAAACAGAAATGGATTCACTTTATTGGGTACCATTGGCCGCCGTGGCGTTCATCTTGCTCCTCGTCGTTCTCGGCAGCTTTTTCACCGTGCGCACCGCCGAAGTCGCCGTGATCACGCGATTTGGCAAGTTCCTGCGGGTCGCCGAACCTGGATTAAACTGGAAGCGGCCGTTCCTGGATTCCGTGGCGGGCACCGTGAGTCT
Source organism: Bryobacterales bacterium (assembly GCA_963784025.1). GTDB lineage: Bacteria > Acidobacteriota > Terriglobia > Bryobacterales > Bryobacteraceae > Palsa-89. The sequence continues at coordinate 384,098 of CAWAPW010000022.1, read as the reverse complement.
GCGCGTCAATCAAATCACCCTGACCATGGAGACCAAGACCAAGGACAACGTGTTTGTCACCATCCCGATCTCGGTGCAGAATCGCGTGCGTCCTGAGAAGGTATTCGACGCCTACTACAAATTGTCGGACCCGGTGGCGCAGATCCAATCCTACGTCGAGCAGGTTATCCTGGGGCACGTCCCGGGAATGACGCTCGACGAAGTGTTCGCCTCGCAATCCAGTATCGCCGCCGCGGTGAAGCAGGAGCTGGATGCCGACATGGCGCTGTTCGGATACGAAATCGTCAATGTTTTGGTCACCGATATTATTCCCGACGCCAAGGTAAAATCAGCCATGAACGACATCAACGCGGCACAGCGCGAACAGGTGGCCGCCAACGCCCGGGGCGAAGCGGAAAAAATTCTGGTGGTCAAGAAAGCCGAGGCGGAAGCCGAGAGCAAGGCGCTGCAGGGACAAGGCATCGCGAACCAGAGGCGAGCTATCATCGAAGGGTTGCAGGTTTCCATCGAGCAATTCCAAAAGGTGGTCGAGGGCGCGTCCGCGCGGGAAGTCATGCAACTGGTGATGGTCACGCAGTATTTCGACACGTTGAAATCCATCGGCGAAAGCGACAAAACCAACACGTTGTTTCTCGCGCACTCGCCCGGGGCCGTCAAAGACGTCTCCGATCAGATTCTTGAGTCCATGCTGATCGCCGAAAGAGCGCACTAAACGGAATCTCATGCCGGCCGACCCCCAATATCTACGCGAACATTATGCTTCGCTCTCCGACGAAGCGCTGCGTGCCATCCACCGCGCGGATCTGGTCGAAACCGCGCAGACGTGTTATGACGACGAGGTTCGCCATCGCAACCTGACTTCGCGCCGTGACGTGCGCCGGGAGGCGGAAGCGCCTGACGCCGGCGATAACCTGGCCGAGTTGGACGAAGAATTAAGCGGTGATGCCGACGAGCCCGGCTGGCTGGACGACGCCGCGGAAGTATTTTCCCGGTACGACCGGCCTGGCTCCCTGCCGGCGGACGACATTGCGGACGCTCGCGACGCCTTGGAGGCGGCCGGAATTCCCTGCTATTTGGAGCTGCACGAGGAGCAGGAAGAGAAGAGTAACGCACCACAATCGACGCATCGCTGGCGCCTTCTGGTGCCCGGCAAGCTCAACCAGCGCGCCACCAGCGTTCTGGAACGCGACATTTTCAATCCTGAGTTCGAGTCGGAATGGAAAGCGCTTCTCGAAACGCTCTCCGATGAGGACCTGCGCGGGATGAAACCGGAAATCGCATTCTGCGGTCTGTTGGACCGGTTGGAGCGCGTCACCAGGGTTTATGCCGCCGAGATCGCCCGGCGCAGGCAGTAATCGACAATCACAGGCGCGATCAACATTCTCCAATCCGGTCATCCAAGAATGAGATATTAGGGCATGTACAAATTTCTATTGCCCCTGCTCTTGTTGACCATCGCGTTGCGCTCGGACGCGGCGAATTACAAGATCGATGAGGGCTATGTGGATGCCAACGGCGTTCTCATTTACTACACCTCTTTTGGCCAAGGGCCGCCGCTCCTGATCGTCCACGGTGGGCCCGGCGCTTCGCACGATTATTTTCTGCCTTACCTGATTCCCCTCGCGCGCCACAACCACCTGATCTTCATCGACGAGCGCGGCTCCGGTAAGTCTCAGAAGCTGGACGATCCCGCCGGCTACACAGTGGAGAACATGGTGGAAGATGTGGAGGGCGTGCGCCGGGAGCTGAACCTCGGCAAAATCGCGTTGCTGGGCCACTCCTACGGTGGCGTACTGGCGCAAGCCTACGCGCTCAAGTACCAGCAAAATCTCTCGAAGCTGATCCTCTGCAGCACCTTTTACAGCACTTCCAAAATGAACGAGGTCTTCCAAAAGCAGCTCGCAGCCATGCCCCCAGAGCTTCGCCAGCGCATCCAGAGCTTCGAAAAGGCCGGCCTATTCGGACACGGGAAGCCATGGGAACAGAACCGCTATCCGGAGGATTATATGAAGGCGGCTTGGGGTGAGGGCTACCATCCTTACGTCTACCAGCGCCATCCCGACCCCAACGAAGATCCAGTCGCTAATGGCATCATGTCCTGGGATTTGTATCGCGAAATGTGGGGCTCGCACGGTGAATTCATCATCGACGGCAATTTGAAATCGGTGGAATATGGCGATCGTCTTTCTAGCATTCACGTCCCCACGCTGATAACGGTCGGCGATCACGACGAATGCGATCCCTCCCTCGCTCGCTATATGAGCGACAAAATCGTCGGCTCGAAGCTGGCCGTCATGCCCCAGAGCGGGCACATGACCTTCGTCGATCAGCCCGATTTATTTATTCGAACCGTTGACGGCTTTTTGACGGGAAAATAGCTCGGCGCCTGTTCGCTTCCACTCACGCTGTCCCAGGAACGAACGCCGCCATCTACCGCCTGAGCCTTTATATTGTTGATCGCACGATAATTCGCGAACGGCGCTCCGCATGCCTAATTAAACTCCATGCTGAACGACCTGGGTTACGCCGTCCGCACCCTCCGCCAAAATCCCGGATTCGCCCTCACCGCCATCGTTTCCATCGCGCTCGGTGTTGGCGCTACCACCGCCGTTTTCAGCTTGGGCGATGGCCTCGTCTTGCGGCCGCTTCCGGTCCCTCGCCCGTCCCAGGTGGTCAAGCTCTCTTCGCGCACTCCCAGCGGGACCTACGGCGATATGTCTTACCGCGATTATTTGGATTATCGTGATAAACTGCAATCTTTTGACGGATTGGTCGCTTATTCGCTAACGCCCTTCGGCTTCGCCAAAGATTCGCAAACGCAATCCCAAATGAGATATGGATTTCTGGTAAGCGGAAATTTCTTCCAGGTAATGCAGACAGAGCCGCGGCTTGGACGCGGCTTCCGGGCGGACGAGGACCAGGCTCCCGGCCGAGACGCCGTTATGGTGCTCGCGCACGATTTTTGGGAGAACGAGTTCGCCGCCGATCCATCCGTCATCGGACGTCGCGTCCGCCTCAACGGTTTGACCTTCACCATAATTGGCATCGCTCCGGAATCATTCACCGGCATCGATCGATTCAGCAGGCCTGCATTTTACGTTCCTGCCGAAATGGCCCCGTCCATACTCGCCGATCGCGATCTGCTAACCAACCGGAGCAGCCGCTCATTCAGTGTCAAAGGACGTTTGAAGCCGGGCGTCTCCCTCCAGGCTGGCACCGCGGAAGCTTCCGCGCTCGCCAAATCGCTGGAGCAATCCTACCCGGTGACGAATCGCGCGTTCGGAGCGGCCCTACGCACCGAACTGCAGGCACGGCTCGACAACGATCCGGCCACGCCCCTGATGATCGCTGCATTGTTCGCCATTGTGATAGTTGCGCTCTTGATCGCGTGCGCCAATGTCGCGAACTTGATTTTGAGCCGCGGCCGGGCCAGGGCGCGTGAGATCGCGGTGCGGTTAGCAATCGGCGCCAGCCGCGGCCAGCTGGTCCGGCAGCTCATGGCGGAAAACCTGGTCATTGCGGTGGTGGGTGGCGCACTGGGCCTCCTCGTAGCGCAGATTGGTATCGACGTGATATCGAAACTGCCGCAAGCGGGCGACATTCCCAGCCAGACCATCGTCCAAACGGACACGCGCGTGCTCTTATTCACCCTGTTCGTTTCGTTAGCCACCGCGCTTCTGTTCGGACTGGTTCCGGCCCTGCAATCCAGCAAGAGCGACTTGGTGCTCGCACTCAAGGCCGGGCCATCGGACCAAACTCGCAAGCGGCTCTTCGGCCGAAACGCATTGGTTACCGCGCAAGTCGCCGGCGCGGTCGTGCTCTTGATAGCCGCCACGCAACTTTTTCGCGGCTTTGGCTACCTGCTTTCGCATAGCCCCGGATTCCGCATCGACCATCGGCTCAGCATGAGTTTCGACCCCACTCTGATTCGCTACACCCCCGAACAAACCAGCCAGTTTTATAAGAAGCTGATCCAGCGCGTTGGCCAGGTGCCCGGCGTGAAGTCTGCGACGCTCTCGTCCTCCATTCCCATGAACAATTGGGGAGGCGCAGCCGTGATTCCCGAAGGCTACCAGTTTCCGCAAGGCCAACAGAGCGCCAACGTCTGGGCCAGCACCGTGGATGAACATTACTTTCAGACGCTCGGCATATTGCTGCTGCAGGGCCGCGCATTCCAATCCACGGACCGCGCCGATTCGCCCCGCGTTGCCATCGTCAACGAATTGTTCGCCAGGCACTACCTGGGTCGAAATCCCATCGGGAAACGAATCCGGCTCAATCAGCCTGGCGCTCCTTGGATCGAGATTGTTGGCGTCACCCCCACCACCAGGTACGTACAGATGTTCGAGCCGCCTCTCGATTATTTGTACCTCCCGTTCAGCCAGAACCCGCGCGGCCAGATGGCGCTCATCGCCGAATCCTACCAGGATCCTGCCGCACTCACCGCGCCGCTGCGCGAAGTATCTCGCTCCATCGATGCCAATGTTCCCATCTATGGAGTGAGAACCATGACGGAGGTTGTCGATGAGCGCGCGGTAAGGCTGATGCATTTTATCGACGGACTCGTCGCGTCCATCGGCCTGCTGGGGTTGAGCCTGGCATTAGTCGGCCTCTACGCGGTGGTGGCGTATCAGGTGGCGCGCAGGACGCGCGAGATCGGCATCCGCATGGCGCTCGGAGCGGACCGGCCGCAGGTGATGCGAATGATTCTGAAACAAGCCAGCGCGATGGGCTTGACCGGCGTAGGCATCGGACTGCTGTTGAGCTTGGCGGCCAGCCGCGCGCTCAGTGCCAGCGTCATGGCAACCCCTGCCTTCGATCCGCTGCTGGTTACTTTGGTGCCGCTCGGCTTGCTCCTCACCACTCTCGTGGCCGCCGCAATTCCGGCCCGCAGAGCCGCCGGCGTGGATCCGATGCTGGCGCTGCGCCAGGACTAGTGGACTCAGCTATAAGAGGACTCAGGTCCGTTCACACGAGTGTGAATCGGGTGGATCTGTGGCGCACGCTTCAGCGTGCCGCGTCGGCACTCGTGCCGACGCCGAGTGCTAATCTAAATGACTGGGCCAGTTCACTAGTCAATACCCCACGCCGATTCCCGATTTATCGATTCGAATCGTCGTTCGTGTCATAATCTTACCGGGGTCTTACCTTGGAAACCACTCGACTCTCGACTAAAGGGCAGATCATCCTGCCCAAGAACATTCGGACGTCCCGCGCTTGGGGCCCCGGGACGGAATTTATGGTCGAAGAAACCGCCGATGGAATTCTGCTTCGGCCCGCTCGTTCTTCAGAAACCCGGATTGACGAAGTGATTGGCTGTCTTCGGTCCAAAGGTAAGCCGAAAACGCTTCCTCAGATGGAAACGGCTATCGCTCGCGAGGTGATCCGGCGTCATGATCGCGGTCGATACTAACGTCTTGGTTCGAGTGCTCACCGCGGACCATCCAAAGCAGGTCGCTGCGGCGCGTTCGCTGTTCGAAACCGAAACCATCTGGATCGCAAAAACGGTTCTTTTGGAAACGGGTTGGGTCTTGCGCAGCGTGTACGGATTCGATGACATGGCGATCTCGGAGGCATTCCGTAAACTGCTCGGCCTCAAGAACGTGCGCGCCGAAGACGAGCCAAGCGTCGTGGCCGCGTTGGCACTTACCTCCCATGGGATCGAATTCGCCGATGCTCTGCACTTGAGCAGCAGGCCACTCAACGCCGCGTTTGTTTCTTTTGACCGGTCGTTCGTCCGTAGGGCGAATCGCGCCGGCGCAACGGACGTGACTAGCGTTCCCCCTCCGCACCGCACCGCGAACCAATCCGAGCCGCGACCGTGAGGGAGCGCTCCCCTCAGCCGACGAACAGAGCCGCGACCGCGAGGGAGTGTCCGCACCTTTCCTACCGCCCTACAGAGCCGCGACCGTGAGGGAGCGGTCCGCACCCTCCATCCCCAAGGCGTAAAATCGGAGAGTGGAACTGCTCGTCAACCAAAAGCGCTATCGCCTCCTGGTCGACCAATCCCGCATGCTCCTCTGGGTCCTCCGCGACGAGCTCAAACTCACCGGCGCGAAATACGGATGCGGCGAAGGCCAGTGCGGCGCGTGTACCGTTTTGATCGAGGGTGCGCCCGCACGATCCTGCATCACGCCCGTCCACGCCGTCGCCGGCAAGGAGATCACAACCATTGAGGGCCTGGAGCAAAACGGCAAACTACATCCGATGCAAGATGCGTTCATCCAGGCGGACGCGCTCCAATGTGGTTATTGCACTCCCGGCATGATTCTCTCCAGCGTCGGACTATTAAAGAAGACGCCCCAACCCACCGAGCCCGAAATCCGCCGCGCGCTTCAGGGCAATGTGTGCCGATGCGGCACGTATCCTCGCATCATCGCCGCCGTTCAAATGGCCGCGGGAGCTCCCCGTGCCTGATATCGAACTCGAGCGCTACGAATTACTCGAAGGGCCCGCTTATCGGTTTCAGCCCGAGCGCCCTGGCTTCGATTTAGACCGCCGCGACTTTTTCAAATTCCTCAGCGGCGGTCTCGTGCTGCTGCTCACACTCGATCGCGCGGCTAACGCACAGGAATCGGGACGCGGACCCGCTTTTCGTCCCGACGCCCGCCCACCTGAACTCGCAGCCTGGCTGCACATCGGCGAAGACGGGGTCATCACCGTCTACACCGGCAAGACCGAAATCGGCCAAAATATCCGGACTTCGCTTGCGCAAGCCGTGGCCGAAGAGTTGCGAGCGCCCATCGGTTCGGTGCAGCTCGTCATGGCCGACACCGATCTGACGCCCTACGACATGGGCACCTTCGGCAGCCGCACTACGCCGTTGATGGCGCCTCAAATGAAAAAAGTGGGCGCTGCGGCGCGTGAAGCGCTGATCGATCTGGCAGCCGCGAAGTGGAAGCTCGATCGAGCGTCCATCTCCGTAGCCAGAGGCAAGGTCAAGAACAACGCGAGCGGCGAATCCGTCGGATTCGGTGAGTTAACGCGCGGGCAGAATCTAGTGAAAACTGTGGACGGCGCAACCGTCACCGCGCCCGCCCAGTGGACGCTCGAAGGCACCTCCGCGCCCAAGGTCAATGCGCGCGACATGGTGACCGGTGCGCATCGCTACACGTCGGATCTGGTGCGGCCCGAGATGCTGCACGGTCGCGTGCTACGGCCTCCGGCCTTCAAAGCCAAGCTCACCTCACTGGACGCCAAGGACGCCGGCGATATTTCCGATGTCCTGATCGTGCACGATGGCGATTTCGTCGGCGCAGTGGCGCCGGATGAGATGACGCTCAGCCGGGCCATCCGTGCCATCAAGACCGAATGGAGCGCCGAGCCGCAGCCGTCGAACAAGGATCTGTTCGAATACCTCAAGACGAGCGCGTCTCAGCGCGCGCACAACGATTTTGAGGCCGATCACAAACTGGACGCCACCTACACGGTCGCCTACATCGCGCATGTTCCGCTGGAGCCGCGCGCGGCGGTTGCCGAATGGAACGAAGGTAAGCTCACCGTATGGACCGGCACGCAGCGCCCGTGGGGCGTCAAGGGCGAGCTGGCGGAAGCGTTCAAGCTTCCCGAGGATCGCGTACGCGTAATCGTCCCGGACACCGGCTCGGCGTACGGCGGCAAGCACACCGGAGAAGCGGCCATCGAAGCGGCGCGCCTCGCAAAAGCGGTGAACAAACCCGTCAAGCTGATCTGGTCGCGTGAGGAAGAGTTCACTTGGGGCTACTTCCGTCCGGCGGGCGTGATCGACATACGTAGCGGTGTGTCGAAGGACGGCTTGATTACCGCGTGGCAGTTTGACAATTACAATTCCGGACCGTCCGCGATCGAAACACCCTACGACATCGCCAATCACACCGCGCAGTTTTACCCCACGGACTCGCCCCTGCGCCAGGGCTCCTATCGCGGCCTCGCGGCGACGGCCAATCACTTCGCCAGGGAATCGCACATGGACGATCTCGCTGCAGCCGTCGGAATCGACCCGCTGGAGTTTCGTTTGAAGAATTTGAAAAACGATCGGTTGCGTGCGGTCTTGCAAGCGGCAGCGGAGAAGTTCGGATGGGGAAAAGGAAAACCTTCGGCGGATCGTGGCTACGGCTTGGCCTGCGGCGTCGAAAAGGGCGGTTACGTAGCCACGTGCGCGGAGATTTCCATCGTACCCAACGAATTTCAGGGCGCTGAATTGGCGCCCGCGCCTCCGAAAGTACGAATTGACCGCGTGGTCACGGCGTTTGAATGCGGCGCCGTCGTGAACCCCGAGCATCTGAAAAACCAGATCGAGGGTTCCGTCATCATGGCCATTGGCGGCGCATTGTTCGAAGCCGTGGATTTTGCAAACGGCCGCATTTTGAATCCGCATCTCGCCAACTATCGCGTGCCTCGCTTCAGCGATCTGCCGCTGATAGAGACGGTGCTTGTCGACCGCAAGGACCTTCCCTCGGCCGGAGCGGGCGAAACGCCGATCGTGGGCCTGGCTCCAGCAGTAGGGAACGCGATCTTTCAAGCCACCGGCACACGCATCCGATCGCTGCCGATGGCGCCCTCAGGATTTGTCAAGTCCCTGTGACGGACACGCAAATTCTCGAACATGTCGCGCGGCTCCCGCACGCGCGTGGGACTTTCAAGCAATTGGTTCGCGAACTCGGTCAGAAAATCGCATCGCGCGACGACTTGGAGAGCGCGCTGGATCGCCTGATCGAGCGCGGTCAACTGATAGAAGTTCGCTCCGGACATTTTGTAGTCACGCGACTCAGCCGCGAATATGCGGTGGGCCGTTTGAACATGCACCGCGACGGTTACGGGTTCCTGATCCCCGATCATCCCATCGAAGGCTTAAAGGGCGATGTCTACATTCCCCGTGAATCCGCGCAGGCAGCTATGCATGGTGACCGCGTGGTGGTTCGCGTCGCCCGCATCGAGCGCGATGGCCGCGCGGACGGCGAAATCGTCAAGGTGCTGCGGCGCGCGCACCAGACCGTGGTCGGCGAGTTTCGCATTCGCAAGCGTGGTAATTTTGTAGCGCCGCATGACGAGCGCATCCGGCAGTGGATCCAAATTCCGGAAGGCATGGAGGTGCCCTCTGCCACCTTGAGTCGCGACCGTGTGGGCGTCACGCCGGTTGACGTGAAGTCGCCCCAAGATCTGGATGGAATGGTGGTCAACGTCGAGATTCTGGAGTTCCCCGACGACGGCGGCCAGGCGGTGGGGCGCGTGATCGAAATTCTCGGACGTCCGGACGATTTCGGCGTCGACGTCGAGATCATGATCCGGAAGCATCACATCCCGCATCATTTTCCGCCGGAGGTTTTGGAGCAGGCGCAAAACTTCTCCAATGTCATCCGCGAGGATGAACTGGCCGGGCGTCAGGATTATCGGGCGCTCGATATCGTCACCATCGATGGCGAGACGGCGCGGGATTTCGACGACGCGGTTTGGGTGGATCGTTTGCCCAACGGCAACTACGCGCTGCAAGTCCACATTGCGGACGTCAGCCACTACGTGCAGCCCGGCAGCCCGATCGATGAAGAAGCCTTCCTGCGCGGCACCAGCGTGTATTTTCCCGATCGCGCGGTACCCATGCTGCCGCTGGAACTTTCCACCGAGATTTGTTCGCTGAAGCCGAACGTCGATCGGTTAGTGCTTTCGGTGGAACTGGAGATCGACCGTCGCGGCGACATCCTCGCTCAGCGCTTTGGACGGGGAATTATTCGCAGCGTGGAGCGCATGACTTATACCGACGTTCACGCGCTTTTGGAAGGCGATGTTGCACTCACGCAGCGCTACCAAAGCTTAATCCCGCGCTTCGAATTGATGCGCGAACTGGCCCTGGTGCTGAACCAGAAACGCATCCGGCGCGGCGCCATCGATTTCGATATGCCGGAACCGCTCATCGAATTCGACGAATTCGGCGAAATGGCCGGCGTCACGCGCAGCCCGCGCAACATCGCTCACCGCCTCATCGAGGAGTTCATGCTGTCTGCGAACGAAGCCGTGGCATCGCACCTGGAACAGGCGGACATCGCATCGATTTTTCGTATTCACGAAAAACCCGATCCGAAGCGAGTGCTGGAGTTCGAAGAAATCGCCACGCACTTCGGCTATTCGCTGGGAATCGGCGCGGTGCCGGTGAAGAGGTTTCGGACCCAGCCGATGCGCAGGCGCGATGGGAAGATGGTCCGAAAAGAAATCGTGATTGCCGACGACAGCGTTGCCATTTCGTCGCGCAATTATCAAAAGCTGATCGCGCAGATCGAGGGCAAACCGGAAGAGCGCATCTTGAGCTACCTGATGCTGCGTTCGCTCAAACAGGCGCGGTACAGCGCCGAAAATCGCGGGCATTTCGCGCTGGCGGCTTCCAGCTACACCCACTTTACGTCGCCCATCCGGCGTTATCCGGATCTGATCGTCCATCGCCTTTTGGACGCTTCGTTCAGCGGAACGCGAGACCTGATTTCGCCCGAACGCCTGCAATTGATCGCGCACGATTGTTCGGAAACCGAGCGCCGCGCAGCCGACGCCGAGCGCGAACTGGTGGAATGGAAAAAGGCGCGCTTTATGGAAAGCCGCGTGGGCGAGGAGTTCCGTGGGCTGATCACCAGCACCACGCGGTTTGGATTTTTCGTGGAACTCGAAAACCTCTTTGTCGAAGGCCTGGTGCCCATCGATACGCTGCCGGGCGACCGATATATGTTTCAAGACAACGTCCGCAAAATCGTCGGGCAGCGCACCCGGCGCGAGTTCAGCATCGGCGATACGGTGAACGTTCTGCTGGATCGCGTGGATCCGGTGGAGCACAAGCTCCAGTTCTCGCTGATCGAGCCGGTAAAAGGACGTAAGAAGAAGCAGCGGAATTAATTCGATGCCACCGACGCTGCACGCAAGGGAAATTGTTGCGAAGCCAGCGATTCCAGCAACTGTTCGTGAATCCCCTGCTCCAGCATGTAGTATTGACGGCCGTCCTCTTCCACCACCACGGCAAGTTTTCGCGCGGCCCACAGCAGGCAAAGTTGCTGTTCGCCCGGAGTCAGCATCGAGGCTTCTACGCGCGCCATGCCGCGGGGCCCGGGAGTCAGTTTGCGCAAGAAATCGCGAGTGAAGATTTGATCGTCCAAACCTTCCAACGCCGCGCCGGCTGAGATCCAGCGGTGCTCCATCGATCCGAAAAAGTAAGGACCCGTGGCGAATGCCAGGAGAAACACCACGACGTCGATGAACGCGGCCAGCAGCAACGCAAAAACGTGGCGCGGCGTAGGCGCGGTAAAAAGTTCCTGGAACGCGACGAGGAGATCTTCCTGGCCGGAAACGGTGCGGTCGACAAAATCGCTGTAAGCGGGAACGGCCGGTTTGGCAAGTTGCCCGGAGTGCAGCGTCTGCTCCATATCGTTCCAGGGGACATTGTCATAGACCTGGCGGTAAGCCTGCAGTTGCTTTTCGGTGGAATCCAAAGGTTTGGTACTCGAAACAAACGTGGCCAATTCTGTTTGGGAGCGCTGCATGCGTTCCAGTGATTGCTGGGCCAGCTTGGTATAGCGGTCGAATGCCGAATAACGGACGCCGGAGCCCGCGCCTTCCTTGTAATTGTCGGCGTAAGTCTGCGCTTCGCGCGCGACGGCAGCCCGAATGTTCGCGAGATACGGATCGGCGTCCTGAGCCCGTGAAATCAGGCCGTGCGTCTTCTCCGCTTCCGTCATTTCCTGGAGCGCGAGAACGTGCTTTTGCTGTTCATCGATGGAAGCGGTCAGCAATTTGCTGGTTTGACCGGCGGAATCGTTCAGCGCGTCATAAAGCTTGCGCTCGATAGTAGCAGGACGCTCGCGCGCGCTGAACCAGGTGTAAAGGCTGGTGTAGGAAAAAGAGATCGAAACGATGGCGGTAACAACATAGACGCCGATCAAGAGCGAACGGCGGCCGATGTCGCGAGCCGCGGAGGAACTGAAGCCGATGAGCCAGGCCACCAGCACCAGCGCGGTTTGCAGTCCGATCGATGCCAACACTGAAAACCAGACGGACAAGTACAAGCGCATCCCCTCGAACGTGGTGTACCAGGAAACGATGGAGAGCAAGCAGCTTGCCACGAACAGTCCCTGGACGAGGGGGCGGTTGACGGCCGCCGAATTCGAGGACGCGAATGCCATGCGCAATACTCCTTGAGAACACTTACGCGGGACGATGGCCCGGGGTTCCAATTTATTCCGATCGCAGGGCGGCCACCGGATCGCCCCGCACGGCACGTCGCGCGGGAATGTAACTGGCGAATAGCGCGATGGCGCCCAAAACCAGGACCGCCAGCAACAACGACAAACCATCGTTCACGCCGGCTCCATAAAGCAAGCTTGCCAGCACGCGCGAAAGTGCGAGATATCCGAGCAAACCGAGTGTTATTCCAAGGATGGCCAAGAGCAAAGCTTGACCGAGAATCCACCGAACGATGGCGCGCGGCGTAGCGCCAAGGGCCATACGGATTCCAATCTCCTGGGCCCGCTGCGAGGTGGAGTAAGAAACCACGCCGTAAATTCCGATGCCCGCCAGCAACAACGCGATGCCAGCAAAAATCGCCGCCAGCAGTGAATTGAGACGAGGCTTGTCGTTCAGAGCGGAGATTCGGTCCTGCATCGTCCTCAGATCGGCAATGGACTGCCGGTTCCAACCGGGCTCGCGAAGAGCGGCGCTCAGTTGGGGAGCAACACCGGCCGGATCGCCGATGGTGCGGACCATCACATAAATGTTGGGCCAAGTGGTTTGAACATAGGGCAAATAGATTTCAAGCGATTCCTCGCTGGAGCGAGTGAGGTAGCGAACATCGCCCGCGACACCGACGATCTCGCGCGTAACTTCGGTAGCAGCTTTCCCGGGAGTGGCGACGATCAGTTTTCGTCCGATGGGATTTTCGTCCGGAAAGTACCGGCGCGCGAGCGAGTTGCTCACGATTGCGACGGGAGGACCGTCGTCGCGATCGCGCGTGTCGAATTCCCGGCCCTGCACCAGAGAAATCCCGAGCGTGCGGAAATAACCGCTATTGATCAGATTGCAGGCCGCCAAGGGAAGGTCCGATGGGGACGTTACGGCGCCGGGAACACGAAAACGCTGGCCGGTAAGCACGAACTCGTCCAGCGGAAGATTGGTATTCGCGGCAATGGAACGGACACCGGGAAGCGCGGCGATGCGATCGAGCAAGGATCGATAATAGGCGGCCATGGAAGGTTCGTTTGGGAAATCCGAGCGCAGGAAGGAGACCTGGAAGGTGAGCAGGCGATCTGAAACAAATCCTCGATTTTCGTTTTGGAGCCAGAGCGCGCTGCGCGCCATCAGAGCGGCACCTACCAAGAGGATCAAGGAAAGGGCGATCTCTGAAATCACGAGAATATTCCGCGAACCCCGACCCCGCCGCGTGTTGATGGAGCTGCGGCCCGATTCCCGGATGGCTTGATTGAGATTGCCACCCAGCACCTGACGCGAGGGAAGCAAGCCGAAAAGCAGACCGGTGAGAGCAGTAACGGCAACGGTAAAAGCGAGCACCCGGCCGTTCAATCCAGCGTTGCCCAGGCCCGGCAGTTGGACAGCCTTAATAGTGATGAGCAGGCGCAATCCGCCGTAGGCGAGCGCGACTCCGGCCAGACTTCCGACGAATGCAAGCAGCGTGGTTTCGGTGAGCAACTGGCCGAGCAACCGGGCGCGGCTGGCGCCTAAAGCGGCGCGAATCGAGGCTTCCTTGGAACGCGCTTCCGAACGCGCGAGCAGCAGATTGGCCACATTCACGCAAGCGATGAGCAGCACCATTCCGACAGCGATGAGCAGCGCCGCGATGGTGGAGCGGAGTTTTCCGGTCCCGAACTCTTCTAGAGCTGTGACTCGCGCGGACCAGCCTTCGTAAAGATCCGGAAACTCCGATTCCACGCGCTGCGCGATGACCTGCATTTCGCGGTTGGCTTGGTCGATGGTGACCGACGGCCTCAGGCGGCCCATGACGGCCATGTTGTTCGATCGCAAACGGGCACTCTGTTCGAAGAACAGCGGAGTCCATACTTCGACGCCGCGCATGGCCAGCGACTCATCGAAATTCCTGGGAGCAACGCCGATGACAGTATACGGATCGCCGTTCAAGTTGAGCGATTTTCCAAGGATATGCGGATCAGCGCCGAACTCGCGCTGCCAGAAGCTGTAGCTGACAACGACGACATGATCGTGGTCCGACTGTTCTTCGCCGGGACGGAATTCGCGGCCGAATATTGGTTGCAGGCCGAGCGCAGAGAAGAATCCTCGCGAGACTTGCGCACCAAGCAGTTGGCGTGATTCAGGACCGGTCCGAAAATTAAAATAAAGGTTGCGCATGCCGAGCAGCGGATCGAAAGAACGGGCCTGCTTGGACCATTCGATGTAGCTGACACCGGAGACAGGGTTTTCCGCTCCGTTGGGCAGCGTTTGCCAGACCAGAACAAGGCGGCTGGGATCGCGATAGGGAAGCGGATGCAGAATCACCGCGTCGAAGACGCTGAACATCGCGGTGTTGGCGCCAATGCCGAGCGCGAGTGTCAGGATGGCAGAGACGCAGAAACCTGGTTGCTTCGAAAGCGAACGCAGAGCGTAGCGAAGTCCGGGCACTTTCTAAAGACCTTGCGTTCCCAGGAGTGGGGACGCGGCACGCAAGGGTGCGTGCGCCACAACCGCTATTCCTCTTCTTCTTCCTCGCCGGTCTTGGCGGCCTTGGCGGCAGCGATGATTTTGTCGGCCTGGAGCTGCGGCACGTAATCGTAGTGGTCGAACTCCATTTGATACGAGGCGCGGCCCTGGGTCATCGAAATGAGATCGTTCTGATAAGTGAGCATTTCGGACATAGGAACCTGGGCGCGAATGATTTGCGTGCCACCCTTGGTGTCCATGCCCTGAATGCGCCCGCGGCGGCTATTCAAATCGCCCATCAGATCGCCCGCGTATTCGACCGGCGCCTGGATGTTCACGTTCATAATGGGTTCCAGGATAGTGGGTTTGGCGGCCTGCATCGCGGCTTTGAACGCTTTGCGCGCGGCAAGCTTGAAGGCCATTTCGGAAGAATCGACGTCGTGATAAGAACCGTCGTAGACGGTACATTTGAAATCGACCACCGGATAGCCGGCGAGAAAACCGTTCGCGGCCGCTTCGACGATTCCCTTTTCAACCGCCGGAATGAAGTTGCGCGGGATAGCGCCGCCGAAAACTTCGTTGGCGAATTCAAACTTGGCGCCGCGCACGAGTGGCTCAAGGCGGATCCAGCAGTCGCCGAACTGGCCATGGCCGCCGGTCTGCTTTTTGTGGCGGCCCTGTACTTCGGCCCGGCCACGAATGGTTTCGCGATAGGGAATCTTCGGCGCGTGCAATTCCACGTCGACGCCGTAACGCTTCTTCAGACGGCTGACGATGACTTCGACATGCTGCTGTCCGCTGCCCGCGAGCAGGAATTCCTTGGTCTGCGGATCGCGATAGAAGCGCAGCGATTGATCTTCTTCCAAAATGCGCTGGACGGCGTTGCCGAGACGATCTTCATCCTGGCGGCTCTTGGCCGAAATCGCAAACGCGATGGACGGCTCGGGCAGATGCACGGCGTGATAAGAAATGATGGACGGCTTGTCGCAAAGGGTGTCGCCGGTGACGGTTTCTTTGAGCTTTGCGACGGCGCCGATGTCGCCGGCCTTGAGATCGGTAACGGGTTCGAGGGTTTTGCCTTCGAGGCAGCCGACATGCGCGAGGCGTTCGGTGGCGCCGCTGCGAGCGTTGACGAGATTCGCGTCGTTGTGGATGACACCCGAAATTACTTTGAAATAAGTGACGCGGCCGGCGAACGGATCGGCGACGGTCTTGAAGACGAAGGCTGAAACGGGCTGATCATTCTTAATGGCGCGCTGAACTTCGGTGCCGCCGTTGACGGTTCCAGAGATGGGTTCGTGCTCGGTGGGCGCGGGAAAATTCTCGATGATGAAGTTCATGAGCTGATCCGGGCCAACGTTGTGGAGCGCGGAACCGCAGAGCACGGGATAGATACGGCGCTCGCGAATGGCCTGGCGCAGACCGTCGATGATGTGCTCGACAGGCAGGGTTCCCTGTTCGAAAAACTCCTCCATGAGCGCGTCATTTCCTTCGGCGACCATTTCGACCACGGCTTCGTGGGCTTTCTGCGCGGCTTCGGCGAGCGAGTCCGGAATGGGGACTTCTTTGCCCTTGCCGTCGCCATCCATGGTGTAGGTGTAGCCCTTCATGCGGATGAGGTCGACCACGCCTTTAAAATCTTTTTCAGCGCCGATGGGAAGCTGCACGGGAACGGCGAGGCGGCCGAAGACACTCTGGACGCTGGCAAGCGCGCGATCAAAGGAAGAGCGCTCGCGATCGAGCTTGTTGATGAAAACGGCGCGGGGCAGATTGAACTCGTCGGCAAAGCTCCAGACCTTTTCGGTTTGGACTTCGACGCCCGCGACGCCATCGACGATCACGAGCGCCGCGTCGGCCGCGACCAGCGAAGCTTTGGTGTCGTTCAGAAAGATATTGAAGCCCGGCGTATCGAGCAGATTGATTTTCTTTTTGGCCCATTCGGCGAACGCGACGCCAGTGGAAATTGTTATTTTGCGCTGGACCTCTTCGTCGTCGAAGTCGGTGACGGCGGTGCCTTCGTCGACGCGGGTGAGGCGGTTGGTTGCGCCGGCGGTGTAAAGAAAGCCTGAGGTCAGGGTCGTTTTGCCGCTATGACCGTGACCTATAAGGGCAATGTTGCGGATATCGGAACCTTCGTAGACTTTCACTGGCTGTATGCTCCTACATTCACATGATTGTCAAGATCGGATCTTATCACAGGGCTGGGGGTTGGGGCGGCGATGTCCTGCGGACATCGCTGGGGTTGGGGGCCAGGCACATTGTGTGCAGCTTGGGGGGTTCAGGATGCGAGTATCGACGATTTGGGGGTGGAGGATGTGTGTGGGGGTGCGGCGCATTTTTTTCGCGCGTTTGGCGAAGTTGAGGCGAAGTAATGATGGTTTGAGATGATTTTGCTGTGAAAGGCATCGATTCGAGAATGGCACGATGGCCGGAAGATCGGCAGGCGAAGAGCGGGAAGTGGTTGGGGCCGAGGAGAGAGAAAATCGGATGGAGAGGTCACTGGGCGCGAAGGAGGATATCGTGATCACGTCCCGAGGTAAGCCGGTGGCGTGCCTTACCGCATCCGTCCTGAGGACGTCAGTACTTGCCCGCGCAAGCCGATTGCCGACGATTATTCCGACGAGAGGTACCGCAGAGAAGCGCTCCGGACCTTGCTTCGATCGAGAAGGGGAAGATCGCGTGCTTTTCGGTGAATTGCGGGAGTGTGTTATTCGTCGAGGTCGACGTGCAATACCAGGCGGCGCAATACAAAAAAGAGAAACGCTCCGGGGGGCGGCCGGAGCGTGTGGCAGGGTTGAGGGCCGAATTTACGGGACCACCGTGGTCCAGATATTCAGCTTATTGGCATTATCGTCGACCGCGGCCAGGCGAATTGTTCCCCAGCCAATGTTGTTCACCGCAAGTCCGAACGCCCCGCCGTTGTTGGGATCGACCGGCATTTGGGATAGAAACTCGCCGGTAGCCGAATATTCAACCAATTCGCTAGGCTCATTCGGGTTCGCGTTGGAGCCATCGCTGTTGGCAACCAGGAAATGGCCGTTCGGCAGAATGGCAAGATCGAGGGGACCATGCAGGTTCGTGGTGTCGTCAAAGAACAGCGTGGCAGACACCGTCGTGCTAGTGGCAGTGGCGGTAGGGATTTCGTAAATTGCGTTATCGGTGGAAGAGGCGACGTATAGCGTGTCGTTGGAAGCACTGTAAGCGAGACCGGATGGTCCGAGGACTAGCGCGGCGGGATCCAGCCTGTGGTTGAAGCCCTCAGCGACGATAGTAACCGTGGCGCTGATGTTCGCAGCAGTATAGGAGAGGTCAAAGCGCGAAATAACGCCGCTCAACACGTTGGACACGAAAACATGCGCAGTGCCGGTGACCCCGTTACCGTTATCGACGACCGCCATGCCCCAAGGGCCGTTGACGGTGGCGAGGGTACCAAAAGTGCCCAAGAACTGTCCGGAGCGGTCCAGCACAGCCAGCCTGCCAGATTGAACTGTTGCGGGAGTGCCGTCCACGGTTGGGAGGTTGCCGACGAGCACCAGGCCATCGGAGAGGACGCCAATCGCGGCGGTGAGTCCACCCTGATTGGCCGGGGCGGTAAAGAACGTGGATGTTCCGCCCGCGTTGTTGACGCGCACAATAGTGGTGCCAAGGCCCTGTAGATTTTCCGAGTTGTTGAAGTTTGAAACCAAGATGTTTCCCGCTTGCAGACCTCCGCCGGCGGGAAGTGTCTTGGGCCCGAAGACGACGCCATAAGGGTTGACATCGCCATTAGATGGGACGGTGGAGACCGATGGCGGCAGCAGGGGGAAAATGCTTTGCCTGGTCTGTGCGGCCAGTGTCGCTGAAAGTGAAAGAAGAGCGAAAACAAAAGCTTTGACGCTCACGGGGCGTATGGATGCTATTGAGGTTTTCATGTTATTCGTCCTTTTAATTGTTTTGGGATTGGAAGCTGGCTGCTACCTGTTGGCGCGCGGCTTTGCGGCGCTTGACAAGCGCGGTGAACGGAAGACACGACAGAAAGAGGCCGATCACAAGCAGGCTGACATCTCCCGGCTCGGGCGCTTCGGCCATGCGGATCACGTCGATATTGTCGATTGCGAAGTCGGCGGAGGTGGATGAAAGCACGACGTTGTTAAAGGTGCCGTCGAATGAGATTTCGCCTTCGGGGAACGTGAATCCGGGAAGAAACTGGCCGGTGGAGGCGTCCGAACCCACCAGGGTGGAGTTCTCATACGCGGTGAGGGTGAAGGGCGAGGGAGTAAGAAAGTCGGCGGTGGCAAAGTCGAGAGTGATGGCCGAAAGATTTTGGCTGAAGTTGACGTCGAGATCCAGATTGTCGGCCGATGCGGGACCCGGATCGCCCAGCACGTTGCCGGTCAAGGTTTCGAACATGGATGGGTAGACGACGAAACCGCCAGGGTCGGCCGAGCTGGAGAACGTGGCTGACAGCCCGTCCACCGTGTCGGTGAAAGTTGTGGACGTGCCGAGGGTATCGTTGTCGAAGTTGAAGATGGTGGAGGCATTGGCCGCGGCGCAGAAGATTGCCGCTGGCAAGAGCAGGGTGAGTGATTTGTTGAAGATCAAGGGAAAACTCCTTTCTCAACGGGTATAGCGACGTTTTGGGAGGAATCCTCTCATGGGGCGAAAACTTTTTTGGCGGGAGACCTGGCAGGACATCCGCTGGCTCAGACATCGCTGGGGTCGGGGCGCCAGGCACGCGGTGCACGCTTTGAGCGGGCGATCAATGTGTGCGAGGTGAAGTAGTTTGTGGCATTTGGCGAGGTAATTCGAGGAAAACGATCGTCTGAAGGGCAGAAGGGCAACCGGCTCGGAGTTGGCTAATCAAGTCAGCCGGAGTGATACGATGTAGCTACGGATGTGGCCACGAGCATGAAGACTGCCCAAGTTCGTGAACTGAAGAACAAGACCTCTGAGCTGCTGCGGCAAGCCGCGAAGGAAGATATCGTAATCACGTCCCGAGGTAAGCCTGTAGCCTGCCTGATCGGCATCCGTCCGGAGGACATCGCTGTTCGTCCCGGCGCGCAGAGTGGAGACTATTCTGATGACAGTTATCGGAAGAGAGCACTGCGAATTCTGGCGACATTCAAAAAGGCGAAGCCCGATAAGGGCAAGAAGTGGGTCGCGCAGGAAGACCATGACCGCGTGCTTTACGATGAATTGCAGGAATGATTTTCGTCGACACGGGCGCGTGGGTTGCATTGTTCGTTGAAGCAGATGCTCAACATCGCGCCGCCCGTGAATGGGTCGGCTCCAATCGTGACCGATTAATCACAAGCGACTACATCGTCGACGAGGTGCTGACGCTCATCGCGGCGCGCTTTCGTCGACAAACTGCGATTCGGGCAGGTCGTGTACTGTTCAGCCAAGAACTCGCGGGACTGATTCAGCTGACAGACGAGGACAAGGGGCGGGCATGGGCGATGTTCCGATCGCACAGCGATAAAAGATGGAGTTTCACGGACTGCACAAGTTATGTGTTGATGCAACGGTTGGGCATTGCGAATGCGTTTGCGTTCGATCGGCATTTTTCGCAGATGCGGGGGATTCGGCGAGTTCCGAACTGAACTAAGCGAGGGCTACCGACGTTTCCCTGGAGGTGGGCGCTTGGAAAGCAGTCTCGAACAATTGCAGCGGCTCCTTAAGGAGGGTTCGGGCTTTACATTTTCGAACTTTTCGGATAGCTCCGGTGGCCGGCAGTACGGTGGTCAAGATTCTCCGAATTGGCTCGCTTTGAAAACCAGGACCTTGAATACGATACAGGGAATGTTGGAGGAAACATCAGCGCCAGTCGTCCTATTGATGCGCGCGTTCGAAATCGATACCTCCGGGTACCTGGAAGATCACTTCCTAAATCAGAGGTCCTTGATCCTATCCGCGATTGAGAAAGCTATAGAGATCGTGAACGAGGATATATTTGGCGAAACAAAGCGGCCGAAATCGATTTCCACGTCGGGCACCCTTTCAAATCGGGTTTTTGTTGTGCACGTTACGACCATGCGACGAAGACCGAATTGGAGGTCTTTCTCGGAGGGCTCGGACTTGAGCCAGTGGTCCTGCACAGGCAGCCGGATCAGGGCCGTACGCTGATCGAGAAGTTTGAGCACCATTCGGACGTGGGGTTCGCGTTCATCCTACTCACACCTGACGATGTAGCCTACAAAGCCGAGGAGCACGCATTGCCGGATGATCGTCGCAAGAAGGAGTTCCGGGCGCGCCCGAACGTGACATTCGAGTTCGGATATTTCGTCGGTCGGCTCGGTAGGGGCCGTGTGTGTTGTCTGATAAAGGGCGAGGTAGCAAGGCCTTCTGACATAGAGGGGCTGGTGTACAAGTCAATCACGGACTCTATCGAAGGAATCGGATACTCCATCATTAAGGAGCTTAAGGCGGCCGGCTACACGATAAAGATTTGATTGCGGCGAGCCGGCCAGCGCTGAGGGGATCAGGTCACACGATCAGGTTATTAAGTGTCGAGACGAGTCTCGACACGGCACGCACGAGTGCGTGCGCCACGTTGGTCACACAAATTCAATGGTCAAAGGAAAAGAGCAAAAGGCCAATAGCTAATGGCCAAGAGCCAACAGCCAGCTATTTGCCCAGCCAGTGGAGCGGGGCGGTGGTGAGCCAGGGGACGTAGGTGATCAGGAGCACGGTGGCGGCGAGGATCAGAAGGAACGGCAGCGTGGCCCAGATGATGGTGCCCATCGGTTTCTTGAAGCGGTAGGCGGAGAGGAACAGGTTGATGCCGACGGGCGGGTGCAGGTAGCCGAGCTCGAGGTTGGCGATGAAGATGACGCCCATTTGCACGGGGTCGATGTGATAGGCGGCGGCGAGCGGCTTGAGCAGCGGCACCACCACCAGGATGGCGGCGAAGATGTCCATCAGCGCGCCCACCACCAGCAGCGCGATGTTGAGCAGCAGCAGGAACAGGTATTTCGATTGCACGTGCGATCTGCACCCAATCGATCAGGCGCGATGGCACTTCGGCGTCGACCAAATAATTGGTGAAGCCGAGCGCGACGCCCAGGATTAACAGGATGCCGCCGACGATGGTGGCGCATTCGACGAAGACTTCGCGGTAGTCGCGCGAGAGCTTGAGGTCGCGATAGATGAAGACTTCGACGAAGAAGGCGCAGAAGGCGGTGAGGGCCGCGGCTTCGGTCAGCGTGCCGAAACCACCAAAGAGCCCGACGATCATGATGGCGGGCAGCGCGAGCTCCCACTTGGCGCTCCACAGGGCGGCGGAGGCTTCGCGCAGCGAAAACGGCTCGCACACGGCGCCGCTCTTGATACCCATGCGGACGCCCATGAAAGCGATGGCGGAAATCATGAGCAATTCCGGAAGAATTGCGCCGGTGAACAGGCGGTCGAGGGGGGTCTGCGAGTAAACGCAATACAGGATGGCTGGGATGCTGGTGGGGAACAGCAGGCCGAGGGAGCCGGAAGAGGTGAGCAGCCCGATGGAAAAGTTTTCGGGATAGCGGGTTTTGATGAGCATCGGGACCAGCAGGCCGCCGAGCGAAAGGATGGTGAGGCCGGAGCCGGCGAAGGTGAAGACGGTGCAGATGGCGACAGTGGCGATGGCGAGGCCGCCGGGAATCCAACTGAAGAGCGCGGTGAAGACGCGGAGCAGCCGCTTGGTTGCGCCGCCTTGCACCATGAAATATCCGGCGAGCGTGAAGAGCGGGATGGAAGGAAGTAAGGGCGATGCAACCAGGCGGTACATTTCAACTGGCACGGATGCGACGGGCGTGGCGCTTGACCAGAAGAGCAGGAGCGCGAGGCCGCCGAAGACGGCGAAGATCGGCAGGCCGAGGATGGTGGCGAGGGCGAGCAGGACGAAGGAAAGCGGAAGAATGCCGGGCGTGCCGACGGGGATCGCGTAGCCGAGCAGCGCGGGGATGAAGAGGCCGAGGGACGCGAGGGCGCGTCCGGTCCAGAATGGGCTGGCGTTCCCAACGGCGCGGAGTGCGATAACAGCGAAGCCGACCAGCATGATGGCGAGGGCGGTCCATTTGGGAAGACCGGGCAGGAGATAGCTGCCCGCGTCGCGTTCGCTTTGGACGAAGACCCAGCTTGCATAGGCGAGGCAAGTGGAGACGGCGGCGAGCGCGGCGCTCCAGAAGATTTTCGCGGGAGCGATCCAGGATTCGGGGAGGAAGCTGGAGGAAGAAAGACCGAGCAGGCGGCCGGATCGCGAGGCCAGCATGCCGCCCAGCATTCCGATCCAGAGCGTGAGTTGCTGGACGATGACAGCGGAGCCGGGGATGCCGGACCAGCGGAAGAGGCGCGAGAGCATTTCGATGACCGGGAGCGCGGTCATCAAAGAGAGCGCGAGGATGGAGAAGGAGTCTTCGAAAAGTTGAAGGGGCGTGGGGGGCCGGAAGTCTCCGCGGGGAGGGTGGAGGACACTTTAGGATCCGGGCGTCGTCACGAGTGACGACGCGGCACGCACGAGTGCGTGCGCCACAACTACATGGTGAGTCTTTCGGTAGTCGTCGCGCAGGCGCTTCACTTCATCGAACAGGTCGGGCGGGACGGCGGCGCCGCGCAGCTTGGGCCAGATGCTTTCGGCGAGCGTGCGCCACTCGGCGACGGCTTTGGGGTCGGCATGCACGACGTTGAGCCCGAACTGCTGCATGAGCGGAATGGAGCCGGCTTCGGATTTGCGAATTTCGTCGCGCAGGGCGACGCCGGCGGTGCGCGCGGAAGCCATCATTTCCTTTTGCACGGGCGCGGGGATTTTGTCCCAGACGTCTTTGGAGATGACGGTTGCGCCGACCAGTTGCGCGAACGGAATGTCGAGCATGTTCTTGGCCCCGCCGAACCACTGATTGCTGAGAGCGACGAGCGGAGGAGCTTGAAAAGCGTCGATGAGGCCGGTTTGCAGGCCGGTGAGAATGTCGGTGGCGGCGAGCGAGACCGGGTTAAACCCGTTGATCTTATAAAGCTGGAAGGTTGCCGTGTCGCCTTGCAGAACGCAGAGCTTCATGCGGCGAATGTCGTCGGGATGCGATGGCGGGCTGCTTGGTGAAGAAGTGAATCCAGCCGGCGTCGCCCCAATTGAGCACGATGAAGCCGCGCTGCGCGAGACCTTTCTCGAGACGATCGGCGATGTGGTCGCGAACGTAGTCGAGCTCTTCGTAAGAGGAGAGCATCATGGGGACCTGGAGGGCGGCGACGTCGGGATCGATGCCGCTGAGTCCGGCGCCGGAGAGCGCGACGGCTTGCAAGGTTTTGATGCGAAGCTTCTGGACCATTTCGGGCTCGTCGCCCTGTTCGCCGCCCGGATAGATCTTGAGCTCGATTTTTCCGCCCGAGGCTTTTTTCCACTCTTCGCCCATGTTTAACAGGATTTCGTGCCAGCGGGAGCCTTTGGGGACGAGGGTGCCGAGGCGGATGACGGTGGTTTGGGCGGGTGCGACGGCGGACAAGAGGAGACAGACGAGGACCGTGCGTACCATCATCAAGAATGGTAACGCAGGGGAATCGGCCAAAACATTGTTGGCCGCGGATGAACGCAGATGAACGCCGATAAGCAGGCCATTCGAGGCGATGAACTCAGTTTGTCTTATCGGCGTTTATCCGCGTTTATCGGCGGCCAAACGTCTTTATCGGCGCCGCTACCGGGTGGGGTGCGTGGCGACGTGCATTTCGAAGCTGACGGGCGGATTGTAGTAGAGAATGCGGCCGCAGCTTTCGCAGAACATCATCTCGCCGCTGTTGCGAACGTCCTGGAAGAATTGAGGGCGCAGCAAGATTTGGCAGGCGGAGCAGCGGCCATCGGTGACTTCGGCCACCGCCGAGCCGCCGCGCCACTTCTTCCGAATGCGTTCGTAGGCGGAGTACGCGGGCCTTTTCAAACCGGCCACCACTTGCGCGCGTTCGGCCTTCAGCTCGTCGAGCTGCTTCTGATCGACAGCGGTGCGCTCGCGAGCCTGCGCCTTTTCGGCTTCCACCTGCTGCTTCTCTTCCTTCAGCGCGGCTTCCGCTTTTTTGACATTGGCGTCCAGCGGCTCCGACTCACCCATCAGTTCAAGCGTGCGATCCTCGGCTTTGCGAATGGTGGCTTCGCAGAAGCTGATCTCGTGCTGGAAAGCGCGGTATTGCTCGTTGGTTTTGGCGCCCAGCATCTGGTCGCGCAGCTTGGAGATCTTTTGATTCTCGACCTTCACGTCGTCTTCCAGTTGCTTGCGTTCCTTTTGGTTGGCGACCAGGGCGGCGCGGTCCGCTTCCAGGCGGCGGAGGTGCGAATCCAGGGCCTTTTCAATCTGTGCGATGTGCTTTGGTAAGGTAGCGACTTCCCGCTCCAAGTCCGCAATCCTCAGATCCAGGGACTGCAAGCGGGTGACCTGCTCAATTTCAACGGTCATCTCTGGAACATAGTAACATTCCCGGGCAACGGTGCGTCCGCGGGCGCGTTGTTAGCCGAGATCGGGAAGGCGATTCCCGCGAAACAGGGCGCGGGTGGCAAGCTCCAGCTCGCTGACGCGCAGCAACCGGCAGGCGGCGTAGAAGATCAGGAGGCCGAGCGGGATGGAGAGAGCCAGATCCACTAAACGCCCCAGACGGCTGACGCCGAGCCAGCCTTCGATGCTGTGACTGGAAAGCAGAACGGCCGCACCCATGACCGCGGAAGCGACGATAATTTTCCAAACGCTCTCGATTAGATTGCGGCCGTAGATGCCGCCTATGCGATTGCGAAGAATGACGAACAGCGCCACCCCGCCGAAAGTGGCCACCGCGGCGGTAGAGAGCGCGAGCCCGGCGTGTCCCAAACCGGAGTGACGGAACAGCAGGCTGGCGGTGAAATAATTTACCGCGATGGAGAGCAGGCTGACGATCATGGGCGTGCGCGCGTCGTGCAGCGCGTAAAAGGCGGGATTGAGCACTTTGAGCGCGGAGTATCCGGCCAGGCCCACGGCGTAACAAGAGAGCGCGAGCGCGGTCTGCTGGGTGTCGAAGGCGCTGAACTTGCCGCCCTGATAGATGGCGCCGATCATGGTGCGGCCGAGCACGATGAGTCCGACTGAAGACGGGAGCGTCAACAGGAACACCATGCCGAGCGATTTCGAGAGCGTGCGGCGGAATTCGTCGAAATTGCCGATGCCCGCGCTGCGCGAGATGGACGGCAGCGTAGCGGATGCGATGGCGACGCCGAAGAGGCCGAGCGGGAGCTGCATGAAGCGGAACGAATAGCCCAGCCAGCTTACCGGGCCGTTGCCGGGAATGCGCGACGCGAAATTGGTGATAACCAGCACGTTGATCTGGACGGCGGCGTTGCCGAGGATGGCGGGTCCCATGAGACGGAAGATTTTTCGCAATAGCGGATGATTCCAGTCGATGGCCGGACGGAAGCGGAAACCTTCGGCGCGCAGCGAAGGCAATTGCCAGACGAGTTGGAGAGCGCCTCCCAATACGACGCCAATGGCCATGCCGGTGATGGGTTCGATGCCGAGGTGGGGTCCCAGGACGAAGCCGAGGATCAAGCCGAAGGCGACCGATCCGATGTTGAAGAACGTGGAGGCGAGAGCGGGCACGGCGAAACGGTTGCACGCGTTGAGCACGCCCATGGCCTGCGCGGCCAGCGCAACCAATAGCAGAAAAGCGAACATGATGCGCGTCAGCTTCACGGCCAGTTCGAATTTGCCGGGGACCTGATGGAATCCGGACGCGAGCAGGTTCACCCAGGTGGGCGTGAAGACGATTCCGACGAGACAGAACAGACCGACCACGATGATGAGGGCGGTGGCGACGAGGTTCGACAACAGCGCGGCTTCCTTGCGGCCTTTGTGCGCGAGCGTCTGGGTGAAGATGGGGACGAAGGCGGAAGAGAGGGCGCCTTCGGCAAACAAATCGCGCGTGAGGTTGGGAATGCGGAAGCCGAGCAGGAATGCGTCGAAGACGAAGCCTGCGCCGAACAGGCGAGCCATGACGATTTCGCGCAGGAGGCCGGTGAGGCGGGACATGGCCATGGCCCCCGAAACCATCCCGGCCGACCGGACTACGCTTTCAGCGGGCGCCGGGTTGTCGAGTTTGGTTGCCAAAAAACCTCTAGTTCCACTCCCTCACGGTCGCGGCTCGGTTGGTCGCGGCTCGGTTGGTCGCGGCTCGGTTGGTCGCGGCTCGGTTGCGCCGTATTGTTCGAAGAAGTGCGCGATGGTCATAATGCCGGTGTAGTAATTGCCGATTCGATACTTTTCGTTCGGCGAATGTAAGCCGTCGTCGGGGAGGCCAAAGCCCATCAGGATGGTTGGGACGCCAAGGTGGGTGGCGAAATCGCCAACCACGGGAATG
This sequence comes from Bryobacterales bacterium, assembly GCA_963784025.1. GTDB lineage: Bacteria > Acidobacteriota > Terriglobia > Bryobacterales > Bryobacteraceae > Palsa-89. The sequence goes on along the minus strand of CAWAPW010000022.1, from coordinate 357,170 downwards.
GAGCCGCCGTTGCGCGTGAGAACGGTAGGCTTGCCGAGCATTTCGCTGAAGGCCTGAGCGGCGACGCGGATCGCCGGATGATCGGGATCCACCATCACCGCGGGCGCGGCATTCAAGACCCGCAGCTCGATTCGGACTCCGCGCGGCGCGTTGGATTGTAAAAAATCGCGGAATGATTTTAAGATTTTATCTGGATTCTGATTCGGCACCAGGCGAAAGCTCACCTTGGCAACGGCTTTAGATGGAATTACCGTCTTTGATCCTGCGCCCGTGAATCCGCCGGCGATGCCGTGGATCTCCATCGTGGGCCGCGCCCACACACGCTCCAGCACGGAATAACCCGCTTCGCCAGCCAGCTCCGTGGCGCCCACTTCCTTTTGCAGGAATTCCGTCTCGTTGAACGGAAGCCGTTTCCAGCTTTCCAGCTCCACGGGCGCGGGCGGCGCAACGTCGTCGTACATACCTGGAATTCGGATGAAACCGCCGGGGTCTTTACACTGGGACAACAGCTCGACGAGGCCCTGGATGGGGTTGGGCGCGGCGCCGCCGTAGAGTCCCGAGTGGAGATCGCGAGCGGGGCCGGTTGCCTCCACTTCCATATAGACCAGGCCGCGCAGCCCGATGCAGAGGGTGGGGAGGCCCTCGGCGTAAAGTTGTGTATCGGAGACCAGCGCGACGTCAGCCTTGAGTTTGGCCGGATTTTCGGCGACGAACTTGCTGATGGACGCGCCGCCTACCTCTTCTTCGCCTTCAATGAGGAACTTGAGATTGATGGGGAGCTGGCCGCCGTGCACGGCGAACAATGCTTCGGCGGCCTTGATGTGCATGTACATTTGGCCCTTGTCGTCGGAGGAGCCGCGCGCGTAGATATTTCCGTCGTGAACGGCGGGCTCGAAGGGCGGCGCATGCCAAAGCTCCAGCGGATCGGGCGGCTGAACGTCATAGTGGCCGTAGCAAAGGACGGTGGGCTTGCCGGGGGCGTGGAGCCAATCGGCGTAAATCAGCGGGTTACCGGCAGTGGGGATGATCTCGACATTTTCCAGCCCCGCGTGGCGGAGGCTTTCGGCGACGAAATCCGCGGCGGCGGCGATGTCGGGCTGGTGCTCGGGGAGGGTGCTGATGCTAGGGATGCGGAGGAAATCCTTGAGTTCTTCGAGCAGGCGGTCCTGATGCTGTTCGACAAACGAATCGGCAGGGCGGTGCATGGGCGCGGGTAGGACCATTATCGCAGACGGGCTAAAGGCGGATGGAGAGCTTGTTCAAGAACCCTAGGAATCGATTGAGGAGTTTCACCGAGCGGGATTTTGCGCGTTTCAGCCGATGTCTCTAATAAAACCATGTCCGCACCACTCGCCGGTAAGTTTCAAGATCATTACGCGATTCTCGGCATTGAACCGAAATCGGACTCGGAAACAATTCAGCGGGCGTACGCCAAGCTGGCGCAGAAATATCATCCGAAGAACGCCGAAACAGGCAACGCCGAAATGTTTGAGGCCGTCAACATGGCCTACGAGACGCTGTCGGATCCCCAGTTGCGCGAAATATTCGACAAGGTGAAGGGCATCGGGCAGGACGACGGGGGTCCCAAGTTTAGTGGCGTCGATTTCTTTGATGCGCTGGGGCGAGAGGCTGTCCGGCGGGCAGCGATTCTTTGCGTGCTTTACGATCGCCGGCTCACTAAGCCTACCGCGCCGAGCCTTTCGATGCGACACCTTGAAATTATTGTAGAGGCGACGGCGGCGGAATTGGCTTCGGCGCTGTGGTACTTGAAGCAGCGGGGCCTGGCGGCGAGCGACGACAAGAGCAGCCTGCAGATCACGGTGGACGGCATGGATTTTCTGGAGAGCAAAAGGCCCGTGCCGGAGGAAGTGATAAGGTTCATCAAAGCGGCGGCTATCGCGGGGGGACAGGCGCCGGCGAAGCGCGAGGCTGAATCGGTGGTGAGCACGCTGAATCGGGCATTGGCGCGGGTTTCGGGGTAGAGCAGGGATTCAAGCAGGGGAACAGAGCGTACACGAGTGTAGGCTCGGCAGGCCCGCCAAGCATCGACACGAGTGTCGATGCGGCACGCATGAGTGCGTGCGCCACAGAGTGCCTGCGCCACAAAGATAATTTGAGTGGTTTTCGGCGTTCCTGCCGATAAGCTGTATACCATGGCAATCTCCCCTGAGTCGCAAGACCACTACGCAATTCTGGGGGTTGACCCACAATCGGTCTCGGAGACGATTCAACGAGCGTACTCCAAGCTGGCGCAGAAATATAATTCCAGGAACGCCGACACGGGCGATGCCACGATATTCCTGGCGCTCAATCTAGCCTATGAAGTGCTCTCCGATCCGACGCGGCGCAAAGAGTTCGACAATCAGCAGGGCATCAGCCAAGAAGGTGGCAGTCCCAAATTCAGCGGCATCGAATTCTTTGACGCGCTGGGGCCCGAAGCGGGTTTGCGGGCGGCGATTCTTTGTCTGCTCTACGACCGCCGGCGCACCCGGCCGTCGTCTCCGGGTCTCACGATGCGGCAGGTGGAAATCATGGTGGAGGCTACGGCCGTGGAGTTGACTGCCGCGCTGTGGTACATGAAACAGCGAGCGCTGGTTTCGAGCGACGACAAGAGCAACATGCAGATCACTGTGGAAGGCATGGACTTCCTGGTGAGCGCGAAGCCGGTGGCGGGGGATGTGATGGCGTTTATCAAACCAGCGGCGATCGCGGGGGGCCAGGCGCAGCCGAAGCACGAGGCTGAGTCGTTGGTGAGCACACTGAATCGGGCGCTGGCGCGGACATCGGCGTAGCACCGGTAAAAAGATCTTTTGGCCACGGATAAACACGGATCAACGCGGATAAGACCAACTCACCCTAATACGATTTCGCGATAACCACGCGGCGGTCCACAGGTTCGCCGGTGACGATGCAAACGCCGGGGCCGTCGTATTCGTCGACCAGCGGGATGCAGCGAACGGTGGCTTTGAATTCCTTCAGGCGGGCGTCGCAGGCCGGGTCGTCCTTCAAATGGGCCATGACGAATTTGCCTCCGCCTTTTTCGGCGGTGACGTCGGCCAGGATGGCTTCTACTTCGCCGATCGAATTGGCCAGCACGGTGTTGGATTTCAGGCGCTGCTTCGCGGCGGCGTAGAGATCGGTCTGCATCTGCGCGAGCGTCGAAGGGATGCGCGCGGCGACGTCGGACTGCGGTAGCACCTCTTTCGCACCGGTGTCGCGGCGTTTGAGCACGATGTTCCCGGAAGCCACGTCGCGCGGGCCGAGTTCCAGAACCAGCGGCACGCCGCGGCGTTCCCAATGGAAAAACTTGGCGCCGGGACTGGGGCCTTCGCGATCGTCGGTCTTTATTGTTATGCCTTGGGCGCCGATGTCCTGGGCGATGCGATGCGCGGTTTCGAGCACGCGCGCCTTCTCTTCATCCTTGCGATAAATCGGGACGAGCACACTCTTGATGGGCGCGACCTTGGGAGGCAACACCAGGCCCTTGTCGTCGGAGTGGGTCATGATGAGGCCACCGATCAGGCGCGTGGTGACGCCCCAACTGGTCTGCCAGACATAATCGAGCTGGCCCTCCTTGGTCTGGAATTTCACGTCGAAGGCACGGCCGAAATTCTGGCCGAGGTCGTGGCTGGTGCCCGCACTGCAGAGCGATGCCATTCTGCATCATGGCTTCGATGGCGAAAGTGCGGACGGCGCCCGCGAATTTTTCGGAGCTGGTCTTGGGGCCTTTGATGACGGGCATCAGCCATGATGTTTTCCGCCACGTCGGCATAGACATCCAGCATGCGCAGCACCTCTTCGAGCGCCTCTTCGTGCGAAGAATGCGCGGTGTGGCCCTCTTGCCAGAGAAACTCCGTAGTGCGCAGAAACATGCGCGTGCGCAGTTCCCAACGGATGATGTTAGCCCACTGATTCAGGAGCAGCGGCAGGTCGCGGTAGCTCTGGATCCATTTCGCGAAGAAGTGGCCGATGATGGTTTCCGAGGTGGGCCGGATGACGTAGGGCTCTTCCAGTTTCTTGCCGCCGGCGATGGTTACGACGGCCAGCTCCGGGGAAAAACCTTCGACGTGCTCGGCTTCTTTTTGTAGAAAACTCTGCGGGATGAGCAGCGGAAAATAGACATTCTGATGACCGGTGGCCTTGATGCGATCGTCGAGTTCGCGCTGCAGCACTTCCCAGACGGCATAGCCGTTGGGCTTGATGACCATGCAGCCTTTGACGATTTCGGCGGGCTCGGCCATGTCGCCATGGAGCACGACGTCTTGGTACCAGGCAGCGAAGTCTTGGCTGCGGGGGGTGATGGGAGATTCGGCCATGATGAGGGGAAAATCTTATTGTAGGGCAGGGCGGCCCACCCGCTGAAGGATGGAATGAAACAGGACGGGCAGCTCCTTATTCCACTGGGTCCATTCATGACCACCGGGCACGATGTGGAATTCGTGCGGGAGATGCTGCTCCGCGAGCACTTCGGCAAATTGCCGATTGGGCGCCAACAGGCTTTCGTCCGCGCCGCACGACACAAAAAGGTAGGGCGCTTTGGCGGGAGCTACCGACCGCGCAATTACGAATGGATCGTCGCGGCGTCGCGCTTCACTGCCCGACGGCCCGAAGATCGAACGCATCGCCCGAGATTGTTGGATTCGTCTTAGGGAGAATTGCCGCCGAGGCATATCTATGGCAGGGCTCAGCGCACCCGCGTAGACGAAGAGATCCAGATGGCTCAACGCGATCTTGATCGCACCGAAACCGCCCATGGAGACGCCGACGATGGCGCGATTTTCACAATTGGGGGCAATCGGGAGCCTGGTTTCGGCATCAGCAAGGAGGTCCTGAACAATGTAGTCCTCGTACCGGTCCGAGGAGGGTTTTACGGCGTTGACATAATACGATTCATCGCCTTGGGGCATGATGAAAACCACATCGGCGATAAACCGGGCGGCATTCGAATAGTTTGACCAGTCGCGAAAGTCGCCACCATTGCCGTGTAGCAAATACACGGCCCGCAGTTTCTGATGCGGTGCGACGAGGGATGGAAGCATCACACGATACTTCATTTCGCGCCCGAGGGATGCGCTGTGAAACACCACGTCGCGCATGACGACGCCGGAGTTGAGAAGCGGATGATCGGGTCGCTGGACCGCACTGTTCGTGCAGCCCGTCAGAGGGATTAAAGCGAGACAGGGAAGAAAGACGGCTTATAGTTGGTTTCTAACGGCATTCACGACGAGAGGGCACCTTACGTCGATTGGAACTGAGCATGCGTCTTACGTGTTCGGGGTCGCGAGCGATTACCGTCAGATAGGCTCGCGTCGGTTGATCCGGTTCCGAACGGCCTTGCTCCCAATCGCGCAGGGTGCCTAACGGGATATGGTAGCGCTCGGCGAATTCCTCTTGGGTTAAATCGAGCGCCCGGCGGATGATCTTCACCCGGGGTGTCCGCTTCATGCGGTCGAGATCGGCCTGAGTCAACGGCTGTGCGTCAGGATCAGAGCGCGCAGCCTTTTCGATGGCCACAACGGACATTGGTCGAAGCTTCTTTATCATGTTCGTTCGATTCGAAATTTCATGATACTACGGGTTACCAGTAGCACACCGACTCCCTCACGGTCGCGGCTCGGTAAGACGTCGTAAATGTCGGTAACGCGTCGTACGAAATTGAGCGCGATCGCGAGTGCTACCGTCGCGTGCGCTTCAAAGTCGGCTTCAGGTTCATGGTGCGGATCAGCTTGTGCAAGTAGTTGGGATGCAGGCCCAGGATCTTGGCGGCGGCCTCATGATCGTGATTCACCTGATCGAAGGCGGCCAGCACCACCTGGCGCTTGGCGGCTTCCACGGCCTCTTCGTACATGCTGGCGGAGACGGCGGCGGGGCGCGATTCGCGGATATGCTCGGGCAGGTCTTCGGCCAGAACCATGTCGGCCGAGCCCAGCACCACGGCGCGCTCGATAGCATTTTCCAATTCGCGAACGTTGCCGGGCCAGGAGTAGCTTTGTAAATAAGCCCGCGCTTCGGCAGCCAGGCCGACAATCCTGCGGCCGCACTCGGCGGCGTACTTCTTGGCGAAGTGCTCGGCCAGCGGCAGCGTGTCCTCGGGGCGGTCGCGCAGAGCCGGCGCTTTGAGCGACACCACGTTCAGACGATAAAAGAGATCGCGGCGGAAGTCGCCTTTGCCGACCGCTTGTTCGAGATCGCGATTGGTGGCGGCCAACAACCGGATATTCAATGGAATGGTTTTGGTGCCGCCCACGCGCTCCATTTCGCGTTCTTGCAGGACGCGCAGGAGCTTGGCTTGCAACAGCGGCGAAAGCTCGCCGATTTCATCCAGGAACACCGTGCCGCCGTCGGCGACTTCGAGTTTGCCCTTCTTTTGGGTGATGGCGCCGGTGAATGCGCCGCGCTCATGCCCGAACAGTTCGCTTTCGAGCAGCGTCTCCGTCAACGCCGCGCAATTAATCGCCACAAACGGACCGGCGGCGCGCAGGCTGTTGCGATGCAGAGCGCGGGCGATGAGTTCCTTGCCGGTGCCGCTCTCGCCCAGAATGAGCACGTTGGAATTGGAAGGCGCCACTTTGGCGATCTGGCGCTGCAGGTCGCGCAGTTTGTCGCTGACGCCTACCATGCCGTGCTCGATCTTGAGCTCCGATTGCAGGCGCTCGTTTTCTTCCTGCAGCCAGCCCAGAATCGTAGCGTTCTCCCAAGCCACACCCGCCATGCCGGCGACGGCGGTGAGAAGCTGCAGATGTCCTTCGTCAAAGCGATGTTCGGCGCCCACGGCTTCGAGATAAACCACGGCGGCAACTTCCTCGCGGACGATGAGCGGGGCGGCCAGATAAGAGGGGGAAGTGCTGTCGGCCCCTTCCTCCCAAACCACCAGCCGCTCTTGCACGGCGCGTTCCAACACCTGAGGATTAGGCGCCTCATCGTCCAGAATGGGGCCCGGACGGGAGCCCGGAATAATGATGGCGGCGTGGGACGCGGGAATCAAATCCAGGAGCAAAGACGTGAGGTGGCTGCGGAGAATTTCCCCCGCCGAGGCCGACGTGGTGTCGTGCAGCCCGCGAAAGGAATGCAGCATGGTGCTGACACGCAGCAGCGTCCGCAGGTCGTGCATGGCGCGGACCGAAGGCGGCAAGATGGTGAATTCGTCGGAGGAAAGATAGAGCGATTCATCCAGACGAAGCTCGCGGGTACTGGTTATGGACACCTGCTTTTCGGCTGGCAGGGCGGCGCCCGGGTCCACCAGGTAGCAAAACACCGAGCCGCCGATCCGAATCTCATCGCCAGGCTCCAGCTGCTGCTCGGTAACGGGAGTACCAGTAACGAAGGTGCCGTTGCGGCTGTCGAGGTCTTTCAGCGTGCAGTCCTCACCGGATCGGATGAAGAGGCAATGGCGGCGGGAAACCGCAGTGTCCTCCAACTGCAGATCGTTGGTGGCCTGCCGGCCGACCCAATACTCGCCGTGTGGCAAAGGGATGACGTGACCTTTCAAAGGCCCGCGCACGGCCAAAAGTCTGGGCTCGACAACCGTCTTCGATTTCAGCAAGGTTCTGTGCCCATCCAACCGCTAACCAAAAACTTCACGACAGAAATCGATTGATTCTGGCGCGGCGCCCTTTCTAATGGCCCCCCTGGTCCCGCATGTTTGGTAAACGTTCCACGCAATCAACTATCGTACAATCTTCCTGGCCTGTGACAGGGAGCGGAAGCGTGGCCACCGAAATGCTTTGATCGCCGCGGTTCCAAATGATAGAAAAGACTGTCCTCCGGCTGGTGATCGCGATGGGCGTTCCCATCGCCAGCGCTATAGTGATTGACCAACTGCCCAAGACCGGTGTCGCTGAGGTGCCCTTCGCATTTCAAGTAGAAGCACAGACGTTTCCGCCTGGATCATACGCGGTAAAGCAAGCGGACGGCGGCCGGAGCGTGCGGATACAGAGCGAAAAGATCGCGGGCGAGCGTGTGGAATGCACTGGGGTGAGTCGCAAATTCGGAAGGGCGGAGGGGGCGAGACTGGTGTTCGAAAATTACGAGGGACGCTACATCTTGTCGGAGATCTGGTTCGAGACCGACGGAAGCGGGCTGGTCCTGTCAAACAGCGGCCTCAGCCGCCGGCCAAACAGCCGCGTGAAACGGCAGGGCGAACAGAGCCCCGAGATTCGGGAAATCCGGAATGTCCGTTTTCAATAGCAGCATGATTTTCCAGGCCTCATTCGCGCACTATGGAGGAGCCAATGGCGGCTCCTCCTTCTTTTCAAGAATCGATCGGTTACAGCCGACAACCAATTGTTTCTCAGCGGTGGGCGGGGGCGCGTAAGTGGTTGCTATGCGGCAACGGCGCCTTGGCGATGGAATTGCGAGAGGTGATGCCACTATGCGACTGACGATTCGGACCAAAGTTACTTACGGGTTCCTGATGCTGGCTTTTGGAATGATGCTCACGGACGTTTGCAAACTGATGCTGGCGCCTTCGCCCGCGGCTTTATCGGCCACCGGCAGCACACAGCACGCACGCAAGTTTTGAAGAGCTGAGGGAGGGAGTGACGGAGCCCTGTACTTACCGGTACCGGGCTCCTTCTTGAGTCACTCGCTAGGGAGCGAGGCCCTTGGCGCTGGGCGCCTGCGCTCAGACTCGCCGGGACATGTGGGTAATCAACGAGACCAGGAAGAGCACGATAAAAACGAAGAATAAAATCTTCGCGATGCCCGCCGATACAATTGCGACTCCCCCGAACCCGAACACCGCCGCCAGAATCGCGATCAGTAGAAAGACTAAAGCGTAATACAGCATTTTTGTTCTCCTTATCGATCCGGCCGCTATAGTGCTGGCCGAGTCAGTCTCGTTGCGACACATTGCAGCTTGGTTACCACTCGCGATGTTGTTGAAATGCAAGGCGATGCAATCGGGGAACAGCGAAAGAATCAAGAAGAATTTGCACGGTCTGGTTTCGATGTGGTGAAATCAACGCGCGATTACCAAACGCGGGTTGTGTCTTGCGCGGCAGCGAGGGCGGCAGGAAGATCGCTCCAAAACATTCCACGTTAGTTTTGTTCATAAACAATTCACGCAAGGTACATCATGTTTTAAGCACTGATGCCGCAGATTTGAGGCATGGGACGTGACTGGGGATTATCGCGACGTGTACTTTTGCGAGCGTGGCTGGTTTCCCTGCCCGGCAAGGCGTCGGCCGGTTCAAACGGGGCCGCGTCGTCGCCGGCGCGCCGGTCTCCGCGGGAGGCATTCGCCGGCCCGGAGGTGACGCTGTGACCCCGCGCCGCGTGGCTTTCTTTACGGACAGCTTTCACGAGGTGAACGGCGTGGCGCTGACCAGCCGCGAGTTTGTGCGGTTCGCCCGGCGGCGTTCGCTGCCGATGCTCTCGGTACACGCCGGACCGCGCACGCAGGTGTTTCAAGAAGGGTCCGTGACAATGGTCGAATTTCACCGTGGATTGGTCAAATGGAACGTAGAACACGATCTGGCGATCGACCTTCTCGCGCTGCGCTATTGGGGCAAACTGCGCGCGGCGCTGGCTGAATTCAAACCGGACCTGGTTCACATCACGGGGCTGAGCGACGCAGGGCTGCTGGGCGCGATGCTCGCCTACGAACTGGGAGTGCCGCTGGTGGCATCCTGGCACACGAATCTGCATGAGTTCGGGGCGCGCCGTCTGGCCCAGATGCTGCAGTTCCTGCCGGAGCGCGCGCGCTGGTCCGCCGCAAGCTGGTTCGAGACGAAGGCCCTGGATTTGTGCGTCCGGTTCTACAGCTTCGCAAACCTATTGTTCGCGCCGAACGCGGAACTGGTGCGGATGCTGGAGCAACGGACGGGACGTCCGGCATTCCTGATGTCGCGCGGCATCGATACGAAGTTATTTGCGCCCCAGTGCGACACCCGTTTCGATCGAAACTTCGTTATTGGGTACGTCGGCAGGCTCAGCCCGGAGAAGAACGTGCGGATGCTGGCCGAAATAGAACGGTGGCTGATGCAAGCGGGCATGAGCAGATATCGATTTCTTATCGTCGGGCAGGGTTCGGAGCACGCGTGGCTGAGCGGCGTGATGCAGCGCGCAACGTTGCCCGGCATTTTGCGCGGAGAGGACCTGGCGCGCGCTTACGCGTCCATGGATGCCTTCGTGTTTCCCTCCGCCACGGACACGTTCGGCAACGTGGTGCTGGAGGCGATGGCGTCGGGCGTGCCGGCGATTGTCACACGCGCGGGCGGACCGAAATACCTGGTGAGCCCGGGGGAAAATGGTCAGCTTGCAAGCAGCGCCGCGGAGTTTGCGCGATGGATTTTGGAATGGTCGCGGACTCCCGAGCGCCTGGCTGAGATGCGGGTGAACGCGCGTGAATCGGCGGAGCGATTTTCCTGGGACGCGGTTTGGGAAGATGTGTACCGGCGCTATGAGGTGTGTCTTTCGCGCGAGGAGGACACCGATGGGGGAGGGACACCGCAAGCGGTGAGTATGGCCATGGCGATCTGAGCCGGACCAGGGGTCCGGCGCGGACGCGGGCGTCGACCCCACTAGTGGGCTGTCGCAGCGAGTTCGTTAGCAAAGGCAACCGCTCCCTCCGGTCACGGCTCCGCATCCGACGTGCTTAACAGAGCCGCGACCGGAGGAAGCGGTAGTAGGCTGCGACAGGCCACTAGCAGGACGCTGAAAAAGGCCATAAACCGCTTGCTCACGCGCGCGGCTCAGAATCGCGACTGCGTGTTTGCATGTGTTTACCGAGCCGCGACCGGAGGAAGCGGTAGTAGGCTGCGACAGGCCACTAGGTCAACGAGAAGAGGCGGGCGGCGTTTTCTTTTAAGATGAGCGGCCGCACCTCATCGCGAATGGCGATGGCGGCGAAATCGGCCAGCCAGCGATCCGGCGTGATTAATGGATAATCGGAACCGAAAAGCATCTTCTTTTTCAACAAAGTGTTCGCGTATTGAATCAAGATAGGCGAAAAATACTTGGGCGACCATCCCGAAAGATCGATGTAGACCTGCGGCTTGTGCAGGCAAACCGAAATGGCTTCGTCCTGCCAGGGAAAAGACGGATGCGCCATGATGATGGGCATGTCGGGGAAATCCACCGCGACGTCGTCGATGTCCATGGGATTGCCGTATTTGAGCCGCACTCCGCCGCCGCCCGGCATGCCCGTTCCAATGCCGCTGTGGCCGGTGTGAAAAATCACAGGCAGCTTGGCTTCGGCGATAACTTCGTAAAACGGATAGGCAGCTTTGTCGTTGGCGTGAAACTGTTGCAGCGGAGGATGCAGCTTAAATCCGCGGATGCCGCCGGCCGCGATCAAGCGGCGCGCTTCCTTGACGGCGTCCGGGCCGCGCATGGGGTCGACACTGGCGAAGGCCATCACGATGTCGCTGTTCTCGGCGGCGAAAGCGGCCACTTCGTCGTTTGAAACCTGGGGACGCCCGGTGAGCCGCTCATCCACCGAGAACACCACGCAGCCGATGTTCCGCGAGCGATAATACTCGGCCAATTCCTTGCGACCATAGCTCACTCCGGTGTTGCCGAAATATTTACGAGCGGCTTCTTCGGCGGCGTTGCCGGTAGGGTCCGGCTCAATGTGTACGTGCGTGTCGATGGCGACGAGTGTGTCTAGTTTCATATTTTCTGGCGCTCCCTCACGGTCGCGGTTCAGCAATTACGATTGTACGTGCCGAAGGCTCGGGAGCATACAGCTCTTTGACCAGCGCGGCGCGATTGGTCAACACCGCGCGCTGATTGAACGAACCTTTGTCGGTAACCTCATGCTTGTCGATGGAGGGCGGCTCTTCCATCAACATCGCGCGCACCACGCGGTTGGAGCTGCCGGTAGCGGTCTTGGCGAGTTCCTGCAGCAGGTTCATGAATTTCGCATGAACTCGCTCGCTGCTTACCACCTCCGCGTCGGTCCCACCCGCCACCAGCGTCCGGCACGCTTCCACATTCGGAAAGATCAGTGCGGCAACGAACGGGCCATCGTGGCCGGCGAACACGATATCACGCAGGTAAGGCGCGCAATGGCCGAGGAACCTGGCACGCAGCGGTCCGACGCTGACCCAGGTGCCGGTGGCGAGCTTGAAATCTTCCGCGATGCGCCCGTCGAAGATGAATCCTTTCCCGGGATCGTGGGGATCGACGAAGAGCAGCGCGTCGCCCAGGCAATAGAAGCCTTCCTCGTCAAACACGGCGCGCGTCAGCTCGGGCTGGCGCCAATAACCGGGCGTAATGCTGGGGCTGCGCAGGCGCGCTTCGGTTTTTTGTCCCGCCTTCACCAGCTTTAGTTCGACGCCCGGCGCGGGCAAGCCGACGTGTCCGGCGCGATCTTCTTCCCAATAAGGGAACATCGCCGATGGACCTGTTTCCGTGGAACCGAGGCCGGTGAACATCAAGATGCGTTCGCCGCAGGATTCGACGGCCAGTTCCTGCAATTCGTCCCAGACTGGCTGCGAAAGCCCCGCGCCCGCATAATACATGAGGCGGAGTTTCTGGAAAAAGCGGTCGCGAAATTCCCGGCGCTCCCGTAAATACGGCAGAACCATTTCGAAGCCGCGCGGTACATTCAGAAAAATGCTGGGGCGAACGTCGTCGAGATTTCGAATGGTGGCTTCGATGGCGCCTGCTACGGGACGGCCGTCATCGATGTAATACGATCCGCCGTTGTACAGCACCAGTCCGAAATCGTGATTGCCCGCGAACGTGTGGTTCCAGGGCAGCCAATCGCACAAAATCGGCGGATCATCCACCACGAACGGCAGCATGGTGCGAACGATTTCCTGATTGCTGCATAGCATGCGCTGGGTATTGATGACGCCCTTCGGCGTGCCCGTAGATCCCGAAGTGAAGAGAAATTTCGCGATGGTGTCGGGACCGACCAGAGCGTGAGCGTGCTCGACAGCCGAGGTTGCGGGAGTGGTTTCCAGCACCGAAAACGGTGTGGCGTGCAGGCCGCCGGGATCGCCGCTGATGACGAGTTCGGCATCCGGCGGCAGCATGGCTTGAAGCGCTTTGCGGAACGGCGCGCCGGCTGAAACAAAAACGAGACCGGGTGTCAGAATGTCGAAGATCAAGCGCAGCTTGCCAAAATCAGAGGAGACCAGCGAATAGGCGGGCGAGATGGGCGCAAACGGAATGCCCGCGTACATGGCGCCGAGGGCGAGCGCGGCATGCTCCATATCGTTGCCGGAGAGAATGGCGATGGGGCGGTCGACGGAGAGCGGTCGTTCGAGCAGCGCTTGCGCCACGTTGCGAGCCGACGCACGCATCTGTGCGTAAGTGGCCGTGCGCCATTCACCATTCCGATCTCTTTCGGCGAGAAACACGCGGTCCGGCGCGCGCGCGGCCCAGTGGTCCAAGCGTTCGGTTAGTTTGTCCGGGTAAGGACCGAGCGGATGCAGCGGGCGAACCACCAGCGAACCGTCGGGCCTGGTGGAGCACTCGACGTCCGCGGGCGGGAAGCGCACCTGGCGCACAGGCGCCGAGAGATAGCGTTTGGTGATGGGAGCCGAGGTCATTTATACAGCGGCTAAAGCATGCTCGCGGGAAGCGTCGTATTCCGCGAAAGTTTCGCCTTCATCCGCGAGCTTCGCGAGCAGCGGTGCAGGTTCCCAAAATTCGCCGTGCTTGGCGTGAAACTCTGCGATCCGATCGCGAACCTTCTTCAAGCCGACCGTGTCAGCATACCACATGGGCCCGCCGCGATAGGCGGGAAAACCGTAGCCGGTGAGGTAGATGACGTCGATATCGGCGGCGCGCAGCGCGTAGCCTTCTTCGAGGATCCTGGCGCCCTCATTGATCATTATGTAGATGGAGCGCTCGATGATCTCGTCGTCCGAAATATGCCGGCGATCGATGCCGCCTTCCTGCGCGGTTTTTTCGATGAGCGCGTGCACTTCCGGATCAGGGATGGGTTTACGATTTTCATCGTAGCGATACCAGCCGGCGCCGGTTTTCTGGCCCAGACGTTTGGAATTGAACAGCTTTTCGAGCACCAGGGGTGTACGCGAGTCCGGCTTTTCCAAATGCTTGCGTTCCTGGCGCACCAGCCACTGCACATCGATACCGCCCATGTCGTCGACCGCGAAAATACCCATGGCCATGCCGAAATTTGTCAGCGCACGATCCACTTGTTCTGGCGTCGCGCCCTCTTCCACCAGGAACTGCGCCTCACGCATATAGGGCAGCATCATGCGATTGCCCACGAAACCCCAACAATTGCCCACCACCACACCCACCTTGCTCAGCTTCTTCGCGAGCGCGAGCGCGGTGGCGACCACTTCCTTGCTAGTGGCTTTGCCTCGCACGATTTCGACTAGCCGCATGACGTTTGCGGGACTGAAAAAATGCAGACCGATGACCATGCGCGGGCGCGCAGTGACGGAGGCGATTTCATCGATATCGAGCGTGGACGTGTTGGACGCCAGCACGCAATCCAGCTTGGCGATTTTGTCGATTTCGGCGAAGATGCGCTTTTTCAGCTCCATGCTTTCGAAAGCCGCTTCGATGATCAGATCGGCGTGATCGAAACCGTCGTAGGTGAGCTGAGGATGGATCAGCGCCATGCGCTGCTCCATCACTTCCTGGGAAAAGCGACCCTTTTTAACGGAATTCTCGTAGTTTTTGCGAATGGTGGCGAGGCCGCGGTCGATAGCGGCCTGCTCCACTTCTTTGAGGAGCACCGCAATGCCGGCATTGGCGCAAGCCATCGCGATGCCTCCGCCCATCGTTCCAGCGCCGATGATGGCGGCCTGGCGGATGTTGTAGACAGCCGTTTCCTTGGGAATATCGGGGATCTTCGAAACCGCGCGTTCGGCGAAAAACGCATGGATCAGCGCGCGAGCTTGATCGGAAGCGATGCACTCCTCGAAGATCTCGCGTTCTTTTTTGCAGCCCTCGTCGAAAGGCAGGTTGACGGCGGCTTCGATGGCGTCCACCGCTTTCAACGGCGCGATCATGTTGCGGCGCGTTTTGCGCGCCTGATCGCGGCCGGCCACGAAAATCGAAGCGTCCACGAACTCGGAGCCAAGCTTATCGCTCAACTCGCGCGTCTTGCGAAGCGCGCCGCCCTTATCGGCAATCTCGAGAGCAAACGCGATGGCGCCGGTGAGCAGATCGCCTTCAATGACGCGATCGATCAACCCAAGCTTCAACGCCTCAGGCGCGCGGATGGGCTTGCCGGAAACGCACAGATCGACGGCCGCGGCCACGCCCACCAAGCGCGGCAATCGCTGCGTGCCCTCAGCGCCGGGAATGATTCCGAGATTCACTTCGGGCTGGCCAATCTGCGCATCGGGAACCGCGACGCGATAGTGGCCGGCCATCGCCACCTCGTTGCCGCCGCCGAGCGCGGTGCCGTGAATAGCCATGACGACGGGCTTGGTGGAATCTTCGATTCGCGCCAAGATGGCGTGAAACTCGGGCGGGCCGCTTCCCCGCCCCGACGCCGCCAGTTCCAGTTCCTTGATGTCGGCGCCCGCGATAAACGTTCTTCCGCCGCCGATGATGACGATGGCGCGAGCCGAAGCATCCTTCTCCGCAGCGTCCAAAGCCGCCACCAATCCCTCGGGGACACCGGGGCTCAGCGCGTTCACGGGCGGATTATTGATGGTGATGATTGCGACGCCCGACTGCGTCGTCAGGTTTACGAGTTTGTCCATAGTGGTGTACCGACTCCCTTACGGTCGCGGCTCAGTTGTCGCGGCTCCGTAAACGGCGGAGCGGGAGTTCGCAGCTATTATACTGCGGCCGGCATCTTAATCAGCGACGCGCCGGGCACGCTGCTCAGGATGCTGGTATCGGAGAGGGCGACTTCCACATTGCGACGGCCCATGCGGGCATGTTCGCGCGCCACGGCTTCGGCGCGCGCGCCTTCTCTGTGCTCGATAGCCTCGACGATGGCGCGGTGGTGTTCATGAGAAACGGCATAAATCTGGGGCGCGCGAGGCAGCTTCGAACGCACGTACAGAAGCGCACTGGGAGACGCGAAGGGAACCGACATCACCTGCTGCAAGGCTCGCCGCAACATAGGACTCTTGGCCAGCGTCACGATCTCGGAGTGAAAAACCTCGTTCAAATCCAGATAGCGCGCGTACGAATCGATGTCCGGCTCCGAGAACTTGTCCAGGTCGGCATTCAGCGGGACCATGGAGTCCATTTCGTCGCGATATTCACGCAAACGGTCTAGTTCGGCATCGCGCTCCAGACGCTCCGCGGCCAACCGGGCAGCCGCGCCCTCCAGCACGCCGCGCGTTTCAATGGCGTCCCAAATGTCTTCGAGCGTGAAGGCGCGCACCACGAAACCGCCCGTGGGCGACGGTTCCAGCAAACCCTCATGCGCCAGCCGATCGAGCGCCAGACGGATGGGCGTTCGCGAAACGCCGAGACGCGCCACCAAGGGGAGCTCGGAAATTCGTTCGCCCGGCTGAAAATCGCCCCGCAACAGCATGCCGCGAAGGTTCAGCAGCGTGCGGCCTGTCTGGGAATCGTCGGACGCGCTAGTTTTAGACTTACTTTCGGTACTTTGCACTGCCGAAATCCTCCTGGCCAATCTGATATGGCACCATGTTACCACCGGGCCAATCTTGCATGCAAAATTCCAGCTCGGAACGGGGTTCGGGAGGCGCTATGCAGGCGGGCCGGAGTTGCTCCTGCTATGATCATGTTATACTCACCCTATGAGTAAACGCCTTCAGGTCCTGCTTCCCGATCAGGAAATGTCGGACATCCAGCGCTTGGCCAAACGCGAACATCTCACCGTGGGCGAATGGGTTCGAAGGGCGCTGCGGGAGGCGCGCGCGGGACGGCCGACGGTGGAACCTGAGACGAAGTTGAAGGCGGTTCGGCGGGCCGCCAAATACTCCTTCCCAACCGCCGACGTCCGGCAGATGCTGGCGGAAATTGAGCGGGGATACGAGGGTTGATCTTCGTAGATTCCAATATTCCGATGTACCTGATCGGAGCCGCGCATCCGCACAAGACAGAGGCGCAAGTCATCCTGGAGCGCCTGATCGCAGCGGGGCAGCGTCTTGTTACAGACGCTGAGGTACTGCAAGAGATTCTCCACCGATACACGGCGATCGATAGGCGCGAAGCCATCCGGCCGGCGCTTCAGGTCACTTTAGAAATGGTCGATTTAGTGATCCCCATCGAGAAAGCCGATGTCTTGCGCGCTGCAGAGATAACCCAGACGCCGGCCCTGATGTCCGCGCGCGACGCCGTCCACATTGCGGTGATGGAGCGGCATGGCATCCGGACGATACTCAGCTTTGATGGCGATTTCGACGAGTGGCAGGGCTTGCAGAGGCTCCATGAGATTTGAGGAGCGAGCGCGGAACCACTTATCGGCTGGGAGTTTTGTTGTTGCGCGCCAGATACGCGGCCAGGGCGTCCAGGTCGGCATCGGTAATTTCGGTCTTGCGGAAGAACGGCATGATGGACACGCCGTGCCGCACAAATGTTTTCGTGACGGCGGGAATCAAATCCGTACGCTCGCTGAGTAGCGCCGGTTTGGCGCCTTTATATTTAGTCTGCAAGGCGACCGTGCCGGGCAAAGCCCCGGGACCGTGACAGGTGGCGCACCAATAGGTGTAAACCTTCTCGCCGTGCTGAATGGTGGCTTCGTCGGCGCCGCAGGCGGACCCTCCTAAGCCGAGACAGACCAATGCCAGCAAAACGGGCGCTAGCGCCTTCATGCCTTGGTCCCCCGCAGATGCTTGGGCCAGATGCCGTAACGTCCCGCTGAAATAATCCCGTTGGGATCGACGGCGTCCTTCACCGTTTCATGAAAATGGAGCAGGGCGTGATTGTTGAACGAATAAGTAGCCATCACGTCGTCCTGGAACGCGGGCGCGGTTCGATATTCGCCCCAGCCGTGTTCCGCCGCGACGCGCACCACCTGCTTGAACGCCTCGCGATTCTTCTTATTCGTGGCGACGTCGTGCGTGATCGGAAAACCGAACAGGAAAATAAACGATCGCATCCAATAAGTGGTGGGGAGGCTGAAGGAAAGCAGCGGCAGGCCGAAATCCTTCGCGGCCTTGGCGAACACCTTGTTCGCTTCAAGCACCGCTTCGCCGGTTCTGGGAATGATGGGCGAGAACCAGATGTGACCGTTGCCAGGCGTGGGATTGTAGGGCGAACGAGCGCCGATGGAAAACATTTCCAGGCTCGGGATTCCCATCTCCGGTTTGTGGACCTTATTGAATTGATCGGGCGTGAGCGGGAACTTGTAGAACTCGTCGTCCTTGAACTTGGCCCCGGCAATCGCGGAGAATTTCTCCTGCGAGTACTCCCATTGCGCGCGGATGGCTTTCTCCGGCCCATAAAATTTGACCGTGCAACTCCAGAACGGGATGCCTTTGTCCTGCGCGTATTTGTGCAGTTCAGCCGACTCCACGCCGTCCTTCTGCAGCATCGCCGTTACATCGGGCGAACGTTGCGGCATCATGAAGCCACCCAGAATCGGGCTGCCAAGACCGGGCATGCCGTTCGATATGCCGGAATTCTCGAGCAACGTCAAGATGTCGATCATCGGGATGAGGTCTTCGTAGCGTGGCACGGTGACCGTTCCGGTGAGATAAGCGTCTGGCTCCGGCATGAGCCAGAATCCCATTTTGGTGACGACGCCAAAATTGGATTGCGAAAACATGCCGTCAATCCATGGGCCGAATCCGAATTTATATTGCTGCCAGCTTTGCGCGCCCGGCATGGCGCCCATTCCAGTGCGCATCACTTCGCCGTTTGCGAGCACCACTTCCATCCCGCAATGCGAATCGAAATGATTGCGGTACATGGGCTGCAAGTATCCGCCGCCATGATCGAGCGAATTGCCCACTGGACTGCCCCAGCCGGGATCGGGCACGTCCACCCAGACCTTTAGCTTGCGGTCCTGGATATAGCGGTAAAGATCGAAGTAACTGACGCCCGGCTCAACCAGCGCGGAGTGGTTGCGCTCGCTGACGTCCAGGATGCGGTTCATCCGCTTGAGATCCAGCACCACGCTGCCGGAGAGATTCGGCGCCGATCCGCCGTAGCCGAGGTTTTTGCCGGTGGAGATGGGATAGACGGGGATCTTGTAGGCATTGGCGGTCTTCATCACCGCCTGCACTTGCTCCACGGTATAGGGCGCGACGGCGGCCGATGCGACGCGCTCCTCAGGCTCGCCCCAGAACGGCGAATAGGCGTCGCGATACAGCGCCACGTCTTCATCGCTGGTGAAGACCCATTCTTTGCCGACGTGTTCTTCAAACTGCTTGAGCGCGTCGGAGAAATCTTTTGCGTTTACGCCAGGAGGTGTCATGTCAGGTTCGGTCTTTCGGGGCGGCGTCTTTGGGCGCGATCACCCAGGAGATCAGCGGTTCCCCATCTTGGTCGAGGCTTTTTTGCTCAACGCGGGAAACCACTCGCATCCCATGATCCCAGGCTATGCGCTCCAGGCAGAATAATGGGCCGTGGGCCGTCAAGCCGGCGATGGATACCGGCTGCTTCTTCCATTGGCGATCCAGATCGTGGAACCAAAGATCGGTGATATCGCCGCGGATGGCATGAACCGCCGCGCCGCGCGCTTTCCACTCGGCGCCAAAAGCCACGCTGGCCGGAAATCGTTCGTCGAAAATCACCTTGTAGAAAGGCGACGCCGGATGAATGGCTTCCGGTGCCGACGCGTTCGCCGATAGCACCGCGGGCAAAAGCGAGGCTGCCAGCCCTGCTTGGAGAAACTCTCTTCGATTCGCCATGCGTTTAATTTACTCCGTTTATCGCGACGTCGGCTTTCGCAGCCGGCTTCGGCCTGGTGATGAGACTTTCGGGCTTCACA
Source organism: Bryobacterales bacterium (assembly GCA_963784025.1). GTDB lineage: Bacteria > Acidobacteriota > Terriglobia > Bryobacterales > Bryobacteraceae > Palsa-89. The sequence goes on along the minus strand of CAWAPW010000022.1, from coordinate 337,366 downwards.
TCCCGATCCACGATGACGCCGACGAAGCCCACCAGCATCTCATCGAAGCTCTGCGGGCCCCAGCGGATGGTTTTATTCGGATCCGGATTCAGGGGATTATTGATCGAATTATCCCAATGGCAGGAAATATCCACCTTGGTGCCCTTGGGGATTTCGATCGGCTTGTCTTCAAAGTAGAGATTCTGCCACAGGTAGTTGTAGTGCGGCACGCTGACCAGCGTCTCGGTTTCGCCGGTTGGATACTCCAGCTTCATGGTCATATCTTTTCCGCGCATGTGCATGTGCGGTTGCGAATAGATCAAGGTGACGGGCTGGGTGAACGTGGCGGAGGCATGGCCGGCGTAGTTGGGATCGTTGGCAGGGATTTCAAAACTCGCGTCCAGCACGTTGAGATTTACCAGGCGTTTCTCGGGAAGTCCTTTGGCCAATACCAAGCCCACGCTGGTCTGATCCTGAGCCGCCGTGCCACTGGGCGTGTAATGCATCTCGATCACGATGTCTGAGCCCGCTGGAATCAGCTTCGCGGCCTTATGCGTAGGGTCGAAGTAACTCTGCGGAAAAAGGCCGGGCACGTAGCCCATGAACCACTCGTTCCGCAGGTCGACTTTCGGTCCGGCATTGGCTGCGGCCTCAAACTGCCGGCCGCCACGCTGCGCGGGAGGCGGAACGTACGCTTCTCCGGGCTTGGCGTCGATCATCCACTGCGATCCGGGCGGACGCAGGTACATCGTGGCGTGATGCACCACGCTGCGATTGCCCGGACGCACTTCCCCATCGATCACCCAGGTGTCTTTGGTGAAGCCGGTGGGAATTACGAAATACGTATAGTCGACGGTGCCGCTGGCAGGCACGGTGTACGGCTTGGCCACTTTGAACACCACGTCCGGCTTGATGTTCCAACCGTCGTTCCATTGGATGGGCGCGGGCTTGTCCTTCGCATCGCCCTCGGGCGCACCGGAATCCACCCACGCTACCAGCGTCTTGATGTCGGGGTCGCTGAGGCGCCGGTCATTGGCGTAATGGCCGTACTGTGGGTCGGCGAACCAGGGCGGCATCTTCTTGGTGAGCACCGCTTCTTTCATCGCTCTGGCCCAGGGACGCGTGCCTTCATAGGTGAGAAACGGCATGGGGCCCACTTCGCCGGCACGGTGGCAGACCTGGCAGTTTTTCTGCAGGATCGGGAGGACGTCCTTATTAAAGGTGATGATCGTCTTCGGCGTGGCGGCCAGCACGACAGCTTCCGCCATCAAAACTATGATCAGAAGTTTCATTCCACACGACTCCTCAGCGGCCGCGAACCTTCCGATCCATCCATTGTCCACCATCCCCAGTTGACCGGACGCCAAAAAACCGGCAAATTTGATGGTGCGGTGCTACTACCAACCGAACAAGTCGCTTTCGGGCCTTTCGAAGTGGATATGTCGACCGCTCGATTGCTGCGCGATGGCGTCGACCTTAAATTGCGCCCTCGCGCTGTGCATGCTCTGCACGCCCTGGTTCAAAACAGCGGCCGATGCGTCGACTATGAGCGGCTGATCAAAGAAGCCTGGGAGGGCGCGTTCGTTTCCACCCACACCGTGGACGAGACGATGCGCGAGGTTAAGAAAGCGCTGAGCGAATACGGCTCGTGGGTGGTGCGCCATCGGAAGCTAGGCTATTGCCTGGAAATGCCGGCCTCCGAGAATCTCGTCAAAGAAGGCTGGCTGCTGTGGACGCGCCGCACGCGAGAAGGATTTGAAAAGGCGCTGGCCTGTTTCGAGCAAGCCGCAGTCCACAACGGCGCCGACTTTCGGGCGTTCGAAGGCATCGCGCTGTCTTACCAGATGCTCTCGACGTACAGCATGCGCCCGCCGCGTGAAATGTACGCCGGATTTCTGGTCGCACACCGCCGCGCCGTCGCACTGTGCGGCATGACGCCGGAGCTAAGGTCCAGCCGGGCTCATGGACTGCACTTGTTCGAGCGGAGGCTGGAGGAGGCGGAGGCGGAATTCCTGCGAGTGCTGCGAGAGAAGCCGACGCTGGCCACCACCTATGTTCGCCTGGCAATTCTCTACGCGACCATGGGGCGGCTGGACGAGGCGCTGGAGGTCTTGGTTCAAGCGAGAAAAATAGATCCGCTTTGGACGCTATTGCCGGCTACGGAGATTTTCGTCCGGCTTTGCCGCCGGGAATTTCATTCCGCCGCCGATTACGGGAAAAAAGCGGTGGATCTATATCCCTATTTGCAGTTGGGCCGGGCCTTTTACGCGCAAGCGTTGGAATATTCGGGCCGCACGGATGAGGCGCTGGCCGAGTACCGGTTCGCGGGAGCCATGTCGCCCGATCTCCCGTGGCTCAGGGCATTGGAAGCCGCGTGCCTGGCTAATAGTGGCCGCGCCCGCCAGGCGGCGAAGATCCTGGAAGACCTGAACCAGATTCGCAACGCGACGTATGTGGACGCGTACTACATGGCGCTGCTCCTGGACGCCTTGGGCAATCGCGACGAAGCGTTCCGCGAGTTGGAACGAGCCGTGGAAGAGAACTCCACGATGCTGTACATCCTGGACGTAGACCCGAAACTGGACTCGCTGCGCGAAGACGCGCGATTCCTGCCGCTGCGAGAAAAACTATGGCGCGGGGGCAGCCTGGACTGAAGTTTGATAGGTCAGCGTCTCGACCCACGTTCCATTGCGCTTGACCCAAATCCGAGTTACGTACAGCGGCTTCCCGCGATCCGGCTGGTGCTGCGACATCATCAGAACCGCGTCGCCAAAGTCGACCATGCGGGCCGACAGCAGCGGCGTGGGCGCAACCCCGCCACTCTTGGCATGGTCGAAGTCCGCCATTCGGCCGCGCTTATCGGCGATTTTATCGCTATTGGAGCTTACTGCCACGAATTCATCGGCCACCATAACGGCGAACCCCGCTGAATTGCGCGCGGTAGCTGCCGTTTCCAGCTTCGAATAGGCTGCGACAACTTCCCGCTCCGTTGCATTCTTGGGTTGATAGGGAATCATCCTGCACGGGTTTTCGCAATTTTTTCCCGCTCCTGGAGTAACAGACGGAGGAGCGGCCAGCGACATCACGTCCTGATCGACGATCGCCTTCCATCCGCCTGGGCGCTTCACCCAGACGCGCAGCGTGTGCATGCGGCCGTAGTTCTCTTGAATATCTCCGACGTCACCGTATATATATTGTTTGGATTCCGCTTGCTGACGCGCGCGGCTCGGTACCGACGGCACGTTTTGCAGAACTTGGGCTTTTGTCCGGGTCTTTCCCTGAGAGTCCGTCCAGGTGAAATCCACGTCGAGAAGCTGGGCGAGTGCCGGTTTGTCCGCCTTGGCCAGAGCTTGCACAAAAGCGTGGTCCGCCTGAAGCATGGCGGTGTCCTGGCCTGAGCACAGCGCGGAGGCCGCGAGTAGGATATAGTACGCGGAGACGGTTCGCATTGAGAACTCTATTATGACCCCTGCTTCAGCGCCCAGCGCGCAGGCAAACCGGCCCAGCTCCAGCCTGCGCTACGCCTGGTACGTGGTCATCGTCTTGACCGTGCTCTACATGCTGTCGTTCGTGGACCGCACCATCTTGAGCCTGCTGGTGGGGTCCATCAAGCGCGACCTCGGCATCAGCGACACGCGCATCGGCTTGCTGCAAGGTTTGTCGTTCGCGCTGTTCTACACCATCATGGGGCTGCCGCTCGGCCGCCTGGCCGACACGCGCAGCCGGCGCAATCTGATCGCGGCGGGAGTGGTGGTCTGGAGCCTTTTCACCAGCGCCTGCAGCATCGCAAAGAGCTTTTGGTCGCTGTTCTTCACGCGCATCGGCGTCGGCGTCGGCGAAGCGGGACTGTCGCCCGCCGCGTATTCGCTGATCTCCGATTATTTTCCGCCGGACCGGTTGGGTGTCGCGATCAGCGTGTATTACATGGGCGTGTTTCTGGGATCGGGCATGGCGCTGCTGGTCGGCGGCATTGTCGTCGACACCATGGCGCGCGTTCCTACTGTCACGCTGCCCCTGCTTGGCACCATCGCGTCCTGGCGCGTTACGTTCCTGGTGGTCGGGCTGCCGGGATTGTTGTTCGCGATGCTGGTCTACACCATCAAGGAACCGTTGCGCCGCAACATGCTGCGAAATGCGCAGGGCGAGACGGCGCGGCTTAGTTTTGGCCAATCGTTCGGACAGATGCGAATTCGCTGGCAGTCCGTGGGCGGTATTTCGCTCGGAATGGTTTTCCAATCCATGGCCAATTACGCGCTGGTTTCGTGGGGACCGACGTACTTTTCGCGCGTGCATGGATGGACGCCCGGCCAATCCGGCAAGGCTTTGGCGGTGATCCTGCTCTTTGCGGGCTGCGGCGGCATGTACACCGGCGGCCGCCTCAGTGACCGTTGGCAGAGGCGCGGACTGGACGAAGCGCCGATGCGCGTGATGGTGTTCGGCGCAATCGGGACCATCGTGCTGTTGCCGATCGGCACGCTACTGCCTGACGTCCGCTGGACGCTTGCGCTGCTGTTTGCCGGCGTCTTCTTTCTCGCATTGCCGATGGGAATTTCAGCGGCCGCGCTACAGCGCATTTTCCCCAATCAGGTGCGCGGCATGGTGTCGGCGCTGTACCTGTTTATCTTGAATATCGGCGGCCAGAGCCTGGGCCCGCTGCTGCCCGGCGTATTCAACGATTATCTGTTCCACAACGGCAAAATGATCGGCTATTCGCTCTCGATTACCATGGGCGGCGCAGCGATCCTGATGCTGCTCACGTTCCTCTGGGCGTATCGCCACTATCGCGCGCATTATCAAATGATGATCGCAGCGACGGCCGCGGCTTAATCACGGCATCCCAAGTGCGCTGCGCTGTTGCAGAATGCGTAATCGCAATGAAGACACACCCCCTTTGCAGTCTCCGAAGGGGCATTTTGGGACATCGCTCCGGCGATTTGCCACACTCGGCTGGATAATTTCCGCGGCTTTGCTCGCAATTCTCCCCGCCATGGCGCAGCCGCCCGGGATTGTTTATTCCACCACCGATCCCTTATACCGGTATGCCCGCACCTACGGGCTACTCACAATTTCCAGCGCCGACTGTAACACTGCTGGTCACGGACGCTTCGGGCAACGTTTACATGGCAGGAGCTGTGGATTCAGGCGGTTTGCCGACCACGCCGGGGGTTTATCAGTCTCAGTACGCTGGGGGAACCTGTAGCTATGGACCCGGATATACGGGTTCCTGTCCCAACACGTTCATCGCCAAGTTCGATTCCAGCGGCACGCTCTTGTTCCTGACCTATTTGGGCGGCGTGTACAGCACCGTTCCGTATGGTTTGGCAGTGGATGAATCGGGGAACATCTATATCGGCGTGCAATCGGGCGTGGCCTATGTCGCCAAACTTTCCGCGGATGGAACTGGTCTCGGATGGGTGACGTTCTTGACCGGAGGAGCATTACCGCAGGTAGCGATTGCGCCGGATGGCTCCCTTTATTGCTTAACTGAGGGCGCTCTGACGAAGCTGAACCAGAGCGGACAAATCTTGGCGACCATGAACGTGCCATTCGAGGGTCAGGCGTTGGCGGTTGGCCCCGATGGATCGGTGTATATCGGTGGACAAACCAACGGTCCCAGCATCACTGCGACACCAGGCGCGTGGCAGACCACCAGTTCTCAAGGCATTGCTGCGAAAATGAATTCGAGTCTCTCGGGATTCGCGTGGCTGACTTTCGTCCCCGGTGCTGTCAGCCTGATTCAAACGGCCCCGGACGGTAGTTTGTGGGTCAGCGGAACCACATCCGCGTCTAACTTTCCGGTCCTTCCGGGCGCGTTGCAATCGCAGCTTTCTTCCGGCGGACTCGCGAGCGGCTTCCTGGTTCATCTTTCCGCCGATGGGTCGAAAGCGCTGGCAGCCACTTACCTCCCAAGCCCAGTAACCTCGCTGGGTTGGACAGCTCCGGCAACGTGCTTGTCGGCGCGGTGAGCTTCACCAACTTCCAGGGTACGCCGGGAGCGCAGTGGCCCTGCCCTGCCACCTCAGGCGGCGTGGCCTTTTTCGGGAAAATCGATCCGGCCGGCCAGCATCTGCTGTGGGGTACGTTTAGCGGCGCTTCGGTCCCCATCGGCCCGGTTACCGTTGCAGCAAATGGAAACGCGATTGTCGGGGGCAACGTTCCCGGCCAGGACGACATCACCCTGTCCGCGCTAACGACAGTGCCCGGACCGCCCAGGCTGGTAGAGTCCTGCATCGCTCAATCAGGTTCTCCAAATGTGTCCGGACCGCTCGCTCCGGGAGAAATCGTTTCGATCTACAATGCGGGATTCGGACCGACGCAAGGCGTAGCGGCGGAGGCATCGGGAAACACGATCGGAACCACGCTAGGCGGGAGTTCAGGTATTTATCGAGGATACGCCGGTGCCATTGCTTTACGTCTCGTCGGCGCAAATCAATCTGGTTGCTCCGTATTTGTTGGATGGGCGCACGGCCGCGCATATCCAAATTGTCACGGCGGATGCTACATCGAACGAAGTGGTGCTGGGCGTGCGGCCGACGGCGCCGGAGATCTTCGAGAGCCAGCCGGGGGTTGCGGCGATACTAAACCAGGACGGAACGGTGAACGGCCAAAATAATCTGGCGCACATCGGGGATACGCTGGCGATGTTCGTATCTGGAGTGGGCCAGACCAACCCGCCGGGAGTGGACGGCGAGATTCCCCAAACGGCGGGAGGAGCGCCCACGCTTCCGATCATGGTGCAAGTGTACACGGCCGGGGTGGGCCCTTACGCGAACGTAACCTACGCCGGCAACGCACCCGGATTAGTTTCCGGCGTAACGCAAGTGAATTTCCAGATGCCATCGGTGAATCTGGTGGGCGCGGGACCACCGTATTTTGCAATGATCGTTTTGTACGCGGGCGGCGCAAATACGAGCCTGGCCGCTCCCATGTTCTGGTTCGAGCCATGAAACTTCTGGGCGCTTTGCTGGTGATTCTCCCGTGCATGGCGCAGCCGCCCGGGATTGTTTATTCCACCACCGTTCCCTATTCAGGATCGAGCATGTCGATGTTTCCAACTGTGAACCTGGTGGTAACCGACGCATCCGGCAACAGTTACGTCACAGGAATTGCCTTCTCTACTGGAATGGCCGGCACACCCGGCGTAGTGCAGAGCCAGTGGGAGGGAGGAACATGCGAGGTGGGTGGACCGCCAATTCCGACGCCTTGTCCCGAGGTGTTCATTGCCAAATTCAACTCACAAGGTGCACTGGCATTCCTTACGTATTTGGGCGGTACCAGCGCGGTGAGTTCCATGGCGGTGGATGCAGTGGGCGACATTTATATCGGCGGAACGGGAGGCGCCGGCTTTCCGATCACGGGCACAGCGTGGCAGCCCACTTTGGGCACGAACGGAACTGCGTTTCTGGCCGAGCTTTCCGGGGATGGAAAGAAATTGATCTGGTCGACTCTGGTGAACGGAGGATTGTTCCAATTGGCGCTGGCGCCGGATGGGTCGCTTTATTTCATCGGCGATTACGCGAGCCAACCGAATGGGACCTACACGCTGACGAAGCTGACTGGCGACGGTCAACTGGTTGCGAATATCAACATGCCGACGGGCGCGGGTGCGGTAGCGATCGGCACGGATGGATCGGTGTATATCGGCGGCAGCACGAGTTTGGCTAATTCCGGTATCACGGCCACTCCGGGCGCGTGGCAGACCACTTACGGTGGAGGGATGAGCGATGGGTTCGTCGCGAAGCTGAATGCGGATCTATCGGGATTTGCGTGGCTCACATTCGTGGGCGGGAATGGAACGGATTATCTCAACTTTTTGGTGCTTGCTTCGGACGGCAGCCTGTGGATGAGTGGAAGCACGACATCGACGAACCTTCCCGTTACCGCGAATGCGTTCCAGCCGCAACTTTCTCCCGGGCCAGCGCCCGGCGGATTCCTGGTGCGTCTTTCCTCGGATGGATCGAAAGCTCTAGCGGCCACTTACGTCCCGACGGAGCTATCGTCGCTGGCGTTGGATGGGTCCGGCAATCTGATCGTGAGCACGCTGGGTGCGGGCAATTTCCAGGCGACGCCGGGAGCGCAGTGGCCGTGCCAGCAACCTGCGCCGGTTTTGTACGAATCGCTGGGATTTTTCGGGAGTATTCCTTATCAGCAGCTCGGTTTTTTCGGCAAAATCGATTCGGCCGCGCAACATCTGCTGTGGGGCACCTGGACCGGGCCGGCGGTTCCATACGGCTTCGCGGCCGTTGACAATAACGGAAACGCGATTGCCGCCGGCAACATGCCCGGCCAGGGGAGCATCACTTTGAGTGCGCTGACAACAACGCCGGGACCACCACGCTTGGTGGAAACCTGCATCGCTCAAGCAGCGTATCCATATGTTCCCGGGCCGCTGGCGGCGGGCGAGGTTGTTTCGATTTACGGCGCGGGATTCGGGCCGGCGCAAGGCGTGACGACGCAAGCTTCGGAGAACACGATTGGAACCGAACTGGCGGGCGTGCAGGTGATGATGGAAGGAACGCCAGCGCCGCTGCTTTACGTTTCGTCGGCGCAGATCAATCTGGTGGCTCCCTATTCGCTGAATGGCCAAACGGCGGCGCACATTCAAATCGTCACAGCGGACGCGACGTCAAACGCAGTGGTTCTGGGTGTGCAACCGGCAGCGCCGGAGATCTTTGAGAGCCAACCAAATGTGGCGGCTATTCTCAATCAGGACGGCACGGTGAACGGTCCAGACAATCCCACTCACATTGGCGACAACGTGGCTCTGTTCGTTTCCGGCGCGGGCCAGACGAACCCTGCGGGAATTGACGGCGCGGTTCCGCAAGCGGCGGGCGGAACGCCGGTGCTCCCAATTAAAGTGCAATTCAACATTCCATCCATGCCCTACGCCGACGTTACTTATGCCGGAAACGCGCCGGGGCTGGTGTCGGGCGTGGTGCAAGTGAACTTTCAAGTACCGCAAACGGATTACGTTCCAGGCTCAGCGTATCCTGCGCCGATTATTTTGTATGTGGGATCCACATCCGCCGGCGGCGATATGGGCCCGGCAATATGGATTCAATGACGGCAATCTAAAGTCTTTGCATGCAACTGCCGACCTGTAAACATTACAGGAGGGTTGCGTTTTGAACGTGCAGGGAAGCCCTGTCAGCCCCAGCATCGCGCCGCTGGAAGCGCCGGAATCGCTGCAGCTGCTGGATCACCAGGTCCTGGCGCAAAAACTCCGCGATAGCGAGCGCCATTTTCAAAGCTGGTTTCACGATGCGCCGGTAGCCTGCCACGAGGTGGATCGCAACGGAGTGCTGCTGTGCGTGAATCAGGCCGAGTGTGAACTTCTTGGATTTTCCGAACAAGAGTTGGTTGGCCGTCCCATTTGGGACTTCATGGCGGCGGAGGATCGGGAGAAAACCCGCACCGGTCTGCTGCAGCGCATCGCCGACGAGCAGCCGCTGGTTCCGCTGGAACGCGAATACAAACGGCGCGACGGCAGCTCGGTGATCATGGAGATCCACCAGAAGCGCATCCGCGATGCAGCCGGGCGGCCGGTGGGGCTGCGCACGTTTCTGCTGGATATCACGCAACGCAAGCGCGCCGAAATAACGCTGGTGGAGCAGGCCGATAAGCTTTCGCGGTCAAACGCCGAGCTGGAGCAGTTTGCCTACGTGGCATCGCACGATCTGCAGGAGCCGCTGCGCAAGATCCAGGCGTTTGGCGATCGGCTGAAGACCAAGTACGAAGCGGGGCTGGGTCCGGAGGGTCTGGATTATCTGACGCGCATGCAAAACGCGGCGGCGCGAATGCAAGTGCTGATTCAGGATCTGCTCAGCCTGTCGCGCGTGGCCAGTAATTCCAAGCCTTTCGCGCCGGTGGATCTGGGCGACGTGGTTCGCACGGTGGTTTCCGATCTCGAAATGCGCATCCAGGACGCGAAGGGGCGCGTGGACATCGGCACGCTGCCGGCCATCTTGGGCGATCGCGGCCAGATGGCGCAGCTTTTCCAGAACCTCATCGGCAACGGGCTGAAGTTTCGCAAGCCCGGCGAGAGTCCGGTGGTGAAAGTGGATAGCCAGCCTCAAACGCTCGGGAACGGCGCGGCGGCCGGTTGGCAGATCAGCGTGGAAGACAACGGCATCGGCTTCGACGAAAAATATCGCGATCGCATTTTTCAAATTTTCCAGCGCCTGCACGGGCGCAACGAATACGAAGGAACCGGTATCGGCCTGGCGATCTGCCGCAAGATTGTGGACCGGCACAACGGCTCCATCACGGCCCATAGCGCGCCGGGCGCGGGCGCCAAATTCAGCATCACGCTGCCGCAATGCACGCAGGGGACAACCAACAATGAACAGATTCGGGAAGCCCATCACCATCCTGTACGCCGACGACGACGCCGAAGACCGCATGCTGGTGAAGGATGCATGGGAGGAGAACCGGCTGGCGAACGAGCTGCACTTTGTCGAGGATGGCGAAGAGTTGCTGGAATATCTGCGCCGCGCGGGGAAGTACGCTTATCTGAGCGGCTCGCCGCTGCCAGGCATGATTCTGCTGGACCTCAATATGCCGAGGAAAGACGGCCGCGAGGCGCTGCAGGAGATTAAAAGCGACCCGCGCCTGCGATCGATTCCGGTGGTGGTGCTGACCACGTCGAAGGCCGACGAAGACATTCTTCGCGCCTACGACCTGGGCGTCAATTCTTTCATTCTCAAACCAGTGACCTTTGAATCGCTGGTGGATATCACCAAGACTTTGAGCAAGTATTGGTTCGAAGTCGTCGAGCTGCCGTCGAGCAGCGCACAGGATGAGGCTGCCTAAAGACCCACCAGTCCCGGACCCGGACACGCGAGCGCTCAGAGTGCTCATCGCCGACGATGATGAGGACGACTACATCCTCACGCGCGATCTGTTGCTGCGCATCGGACGGCCGCGTTTCCAACTGGACTGGACGCCATCCTACGAAGGCGCGCTCCAGGCCATCGAACGGAATCAGCACGACGTCTATCTGTTCGACTATCATCTGGGCCATGCCGACGGCCTGGAACTGCTGCGCGAGGCGCTGGCGCGGGGTTGCAAAGCGCCCATCATTCTGCTGACCGGCAACGACAATTGGGAGACGGATGTCGAGGCCATGAAGGCCGGCGCGGCGGATTACCTGGTGAAGGGGCACCTGGGTGCGCGGTTGCTGGAGCGTTCCATTCGTTATGCGCTGGAGCGCACGCGGGCGCAGGCGGAGCTGCTGGAATACGCGCACGAAATCGAGCGCAAGAATCGCGACCTGGCGCAGGCGGTGAAAGTTTCGCAGGAGGCCATGAAGCTGAAGAGTCAGTTTCTGGCGAACGTGAGCCACGAGATCCGGACGCCGATGAATGGCGTGCTGGGGATGACGGAGCTGTTGCTGGAAACCGACCTCAACGAAGAACAGCGCGATTACGCAGAGACCGCGTTCAGCTCCGGAGAAGCGCTGCTCGAGATCATCGACAGCATTTTGGATTTGTCGAAGATGGAAGCGGGCAAGCTGCAACTGGAAGTGGTGGATTTCAGTCCGGCCGAAGTGCTGCAGGAAGTTCTGAAGCTGGTCTCCGGGCGCGCCCGCGGCAAGGGGCTGGCTGTAAGCGCCGCGGTTTCAGACGATGCACGGCGTGTATTGCGGGGCGATCCGGCGCGGCTGCGGCAGGTGCTGCTCAATTTAGTGGCGAATGCGATCAAATTCACCGAGCGCGGCGAAGTTACGGTGCGCGTGAACGTGGCGGAGGCGTCGGAACATGGCGTGGGACTTTTGTTTGAAGTGCTGGACACCGGCATCGGGCTGGCGCCGGACGCGTTGTCGCGCCTGTTTCAGCCCTTTGTGCAGGCGGATGGATCCATCACGCGCAAATATGGCGGCACCGGGCTAGGGTTGGCCATTTGCAAACAATTGATCGAAATGATGGGCGGGCGCGTGGGCGTGGACAGCGAGCCGGACAAAGGGTCGCGATTCTGGTTTACGGCGCGATTTCAACGGGCGCATACCGAAGCTCATTGCCGGGCACCGGAGCAGGTGGTGATGGAATAGGCTTCATAGGCGGTCGAAAAATTGGTGAAGCGCGGGATGGGGGCGGACTCGCTGGCGGTCATAACTGTGCTGAGCGGCGCGAGCGAGGTGGTGGCGTCGACAATTCCGATGGGAGGGGCATTCCTGAACGCGACGGCGACTGGAATGGTGGCGGTCTCCTGAACGGTTGGATCGGCGTAGATGACCTCGTAGACGGCATAGGCCGTCGAGCCCGAAGTGCTCGCTTCCGCGACAGGTGTTGTTCCGACCATTGCCGTAGCAGCGACGGGTTCGTAGCCTGGCTCGGAGTTTCCATACTCGTTGGCTTTGATGAGCTGGAGCTGGCCGACAGGAGAGCCTTCGCCGTATTCGCCGGTCAGAGTGATTGTGGTGGGGACGAAGAGGTGCGTTCCGGCGCTGACCGTACCAACGGAGACGAGTATGCGCGTGCCGAAATCCGCCAAGCCGAGCGTGGGAGCCGTGGTAAACAGGCTGGGGAGAGTAGAAGCCGGTTTCCGTCCGATAAGCGAAACCAGGCACGTTCTGTTCAGAGAGAGGTGGAGGGAAGCCGGCCCCAAAAAGATAGGTTCCGGTATTGGAATGCCCACGCGAAGCTCTCTGTGGACTGCACGCTGAAATCGAACGCAGCCGTACCTGCCCCTCCAAGAAGAGCGGCATTGTGAGGTTCGCATTGTGGAATGGGTGCGCTGGAGATTAGACCTCCAATAGCTCCTGGAGTGCTAACCGCTACCGTTACCCCTGGCTCAGGGGCAATCAGCGATATGGCGGGAGATCCTTGGATCTCCACCGTCGCTTGTATCTGGGGGTAGACCAACCCCGACGGCAAGCCTAGCTGTGAGGCATTGGCTCGTACGTTGGTAATCCGAATCACACGGGTGAAGTCCGAGGTCGGAGGATCGATCGGGACCTTCCAATATAACGTGGATGCGCCTTCGTGCTTTCCCACGAAGACGTTCGGTTGAGTCTGGTAGGGACTCGGAGTTCCCCCAGTGCCGGTCTCAGAGCACTCCGATCCGAGGGGCGAGCACAGAATCTGCGGCGGCTGGCCTGGAGCAGGCATTAAGCCGGGCGGAATGGGGCTGGCGGGAAAGGGCTCGTCGATCGTCAGCAGGGCTTCGGTCAGCCCAGATGCTTCCGGCAAAAGGCTGCCGGTAACGTTGCTGTTCAGCGTCAAGCTGATCGTGTACTCCGGAATCGATTCTCCCGAGCGTGTTGGTTTCCCTCCCAAGCAGTTCAGCACAATGTCTCCCATTTGCTCGGTAATGCCTTCGGCGCTGACCAAGTTCGGGACGCCTCCGCTCGCGGTACAAGAAAACTCGACAGGGGCGTACGAGTTGAGGAGCCAGCTATCGTTCAGCACACCGCCGGCACTATTACCTCCGAAAACAGTCATTCGCTGGTCAGAAGAATCAAACACCGCCGCCTGACCGGCCCTTGGCGCCGGCGGTCCGCCGGTCGGGGTCAGCGCAGTCCACGGCGTGGGGCCGAGGCCTCCCAGGCTCCAGACATCGTTCAGGTAATTTCCGGAGCTGTCCAGCCCGCCGAAGATCAGCATCCGGTTACCTGTAGAATCGTATACTGCCGAATGAAGCGACCTGGGAGGAGGGGCCCCTGAGGTCCCCTCGGGGATGCTGTTCTCTACCAATGCAACATCGGGATTGTCCAGGAATACAGTGGAGGCGGCATTGGTCGCCTGGCAGGTTCCATTTACGATCCCCATCCCGCCGAATAGCGTAACATCGCCGGACTGCGAGTTATAGACTGCCGTGGCGCCGTTTTGTCCGGCTGGAATGACGGACCCGGCTTCCAGCACAACGGGATTCCATGACGTAACACCGCCTAATCCATTGGCGTAGGTAAGGGTCCAAAAGTCCGAAAAGGTGGAGCAGGGGTTGCCGCTTCCATCTTCGCCGCCGAAGATCAGCAGCAAGTTTTGCGAAGGCTCGTAGACCGCGGCGGCGTTGGTCCGGGCGGATGGAGCAACGCCCTGGGGTACTTGCGGAAACAACTCGGCCCATACTGGAGTGCCTCCGAGGCCGTTGGCGTTGCTCAACACCCAGACTTCGTCGGTCAGTGGCGCACAGCTGCCCTGACAACCGCCGAAGATGATCATACGATTGTTGACCGAGTCGTAGACCGCGGAATGTCCCGAGCGCGCGGGAGGCGAACCAGCGACGCCATTCGCGATCAGCCGGATCCATTGGCTGGCGCCTTCGCCGTTGGCGTGGGTGAGCACCCAAACGTCGTTGCGATTTTCGCCGCTGGCGTCGCGACCGCCAAATACGATCATGCGGTTGCTGGTGGGATCGTAAACGCCGGTGACGCCTCCGCGCGCCGCGGGCGGAGTACCGGATGGACTGAGCTCGGTCCAAGACTGGGAAAAAGCGGAATGCGCCGCGAAGGTAGCGGCGGCGAATAAAAAGACCGCTCGAATGAAACCGAGTTGTAGAGTAATTCTTCCTTTTGACACACAAATACCGCGCCATCCGCTGAAAGGCATAGGTGAGGTTATAGCATAGTTAGCGGCTTGGCCACAGAACATTTTATTGACATAAAGTGCAGGTAAGTACCAACAGGGCTAGGGAGTTTGAGCGGCTCATACTCCGCGCTTCTCATCCGATTAGAAAGAAGCAGGCGATTAGGAACAAGCGCCTAACTATGCAATCAGCCTCTAAACAGCCGCCTTCCAAACCCGCCGGGCAAGCCTCGCTCGAAGATTGCCTTCTGATTTTGCTGCGAGGAATTCAGAACCATCTGGTGATCGCCGACGGATCGGACGGGAACGAGTTTCGGGCGGAACTTGCGGCCTTGGAAAACAAGTTCCAGGGGAAAGAGAACGCTCACCGGTTGGTGGCGTCCGCGGTTGAAATTCTGGATAAATATGGAACGCAGGCCAATCAGGTAATTGCCCAGCAAAAATCCGGAGTGGTGACGGCCGGCACCGAGCTGTCCGAAGCCATCCAGGCCTTGGAGGAGACGCAGCGTTCCGAGGAGCGCTTGAAAAGCCTGGAAGCGCAAGTCAATGCTATTTCCACGGAGGACAACCTGGATGAGGTGAAGGATCGGCTGTGCGCGGGCATTGTCCAGGCGCGCGACGAAGCGCTTCAGGAGAGGCTGAAGATCAACCAACTGCTCTCCGGCGTTAGCGGCAAGCTGGACATCTCCGCAAACCAGCACGCGGGCGGCCCGGGTAGAATTGCGGGCGACGGAGCGCGAGCGGCGGGTTCGGTCTACATGCCGGATCAGTTGACGGGCTTGCCTGCGCGAGGTTATGCGGAAGCTGAGTTGGCGCGCGCGTGCGGCCAGTCTCAGGACTGCTTTCTGGCGCTCTTCGTGGTGAAACGGCTGGCGCTGATCAACGCAAAATTCGGCTATTCGCGGGGCGATCAGGTGCTGTTGAAGGTGGTGACGCATCTGGCCCAGTCGCTCCCGGAGTTCAACAGCCTGTTTCGCTGGGCGCCGTGCGCGTTCCTCACCGTGGCGCCTCCGAAAACGTCCTACAAAGAACTGCGCGCGAAAGTACAGATCATTGAACTCACACGCATGACGCCGACACTGGAATGGGAGGGTCGCAGCGCCATGGTGCCGGTGGTGATCGACTGCCGCATCGTTTCGGTGAAGGATTTCGGAACGGCGTCCGATCTGTTCCTGCGGCTGGATACGCTGGCGGCGGATGCGTAAGGACGGGCGTCCCCATGGGTGGGGACGCGGCACGCAGGAGTGCGTGCGCCACTTAGTTTTTGAGACGCAAACATTTTGAAGGACTCATGTTTGGTCTCCCCCAGCAAGACGTCGCCGGATAGTACGCCAATCTCGAGGCTAGGCGTAGGCACGAGTGCCCACGCGGCACGCAAGAGTGCGTGCGGCACATTCTCAATGAACAGGCGGCGCCGCGCCCCCTGGTCTGATGGGCTTCATAAAGAACATCAACGGGATCAGCAGCACGCATAACCAGGCTAAGAGCCGGAAAACGTCGACGTAAGCCACCATCGAAGACTGCCGCACCATTTGTCCGTAAAGAACAGCCTGCGCCTGTCTGGCCGCCAGCGCGGGATCGGACCCAGCCGCCAGGAGCGCGCCCTGCAACTGATGCATCCTTGCGGCATAGAGCGGACTGATAGCGGTTATGTTTCCGGCCAAACTGCTCTGCGAAACTTGCGCCAGGTGGCTCTGCGCGGCTGCCACTAACGAAATTCCCACGCTGCCTCCCAAATTGCGCGTTAAATTAATCAATCCCGTGGCGCTATTGGTCTTTTCGCGCGGAACATAAGCGAACGCCATGACGTTAATAGGCACAAATAAGAACGGCATTCCGGCGCGGGAGATGGTCCAGGTAGTGACGAAAGTCCAGAAATCGGCCTGAAGACTCAGTTCGGAGAGCCGGAACATTCCCGCACTCAGGATGATGAAGCCGCAGACCACCAGCCAGCGAGGTTGGTATTTGCTGAGCAGCCGGCCGACCAGCGGCATCACACAAAGCGTGATGATTCCGCCGGGTGAAAGAACCAAGCCGGCCCACTCGGCGGTGTAGCCCATTTGGGTCTGCAGCAGAATGGGAAGCAGAACGGTGGTGCCATACATCACTACGCCCATGGCGAACATCATAAAAGTGGCCATGCTGTAGTTGCGCTGCGAGAATAAGCGCAGATCCACTAAGGGCTGGGGCTGGCGCAGCTCCCACAGGATCATGCCGGCGAGGCCGAGAACCCCGATGACAGCGCAGGTCACGATGAAGCCCGACTCAAACCAATCGTCCGTCTGCCCCTTGTCCAGCATCACCTGGATAAAACCCAGGCCCACGCTGAGCAAGCCCAGGCCGATAAAATCGATCTTCAGACCTTGTTTTAGCGTTTTGCGGACCATATAAGGCGGATCGTGCACCAGCGCCAGAGTCATCAGGATGGCCACCACGCCGACCGGCACGTTGATGAAGAAGATCCAGCGCCACGAGAAACTGTCGGTGATCCATCCGCCCAGCGTAGGACCTATGATGGGCGCCACCACCACGCCCATGCCATACACGGCCATCGCCATACCCTGCTTGCTGCGCGGAAAACTCTCCACCAGAATGGCTTGCGAAATGGGCTGAAGTCCGCCGCCGCCCGCGCCCTGCAGGACGCGAAAGAAGATGAGCAGGAAAAGATTGGGCGCCAGGCCGCAAAGAAAAGAGCTGATGGTGAAGATAATCACGCAGCCGATGAACAGCCGCTTGCGTCCGAACAGCATGGAGAGCCAGCCGGTGAGCGGCAGTACGATGGCGTTCGAAATTAAGTACGAGGTAAGAACCCAGGTGCTTTCATCCACCGTGGCCGAGAGGCTGCCCGCGATGTGCGGCAGCGAAACGTTGGCGATGCTGGTGTCCAGCACCTCCATGAACGTGGCCAGCATCACCGTGGCGGCGATCAGCCAGGGGCTGACGCTGGGAGTCCAGGGAATGGGGGGGCTGGCGACTGGCTGTTGGCGATCGGTGGCTGAGGTCATTCGATTCGGAAATCAACGGTCCGCTGGATCGGTTTATCCGTTCCGTTGCTGGCGGTAACCTCAAACTGGTAGGAGCCGGGGGTAAGCGTCGCGATCGGTATACTCAATCCCACCGGGATCGTGGATTTGCCGGCCGCGGGCGCCGCGAGCTTCGCGGAGCCACCATTCCACTTCTCGACGCCGGTGTTAGCTTCGATGATACGAAGACCTATGGTGGCCGCGGAGTCCAAAGTACCGGGCGTGTAAACCTCGAAGTAACAAAAGGCCTGCTCGGCCCGAGAGAAGACACTCGACCCGCCGGGAGTCAGTTGCATTCCTCCGGCAATCAACGGCCTCTCCTCATCCATCAGCGACGGCTCTAATCCCAGTTCCGAAGTTGGCCGTACCTGTCTGCTCAAAGCGAGTCCGCTGACCGCGAATTGGCCCGCGGCATAGGCAGGGATAACGAGCGGCATCTCGATTTTTCCGAAGTTTGCGCCGCCGGAGCTAAATGCCACCGTAAGATTGTATCGGCCCGGAATAATCTTGAATTCCTTTTCGTAATGCAGGGCTTTTCCTTTGAATTTTATGGCTTCCTGTTCGCTATCGAAATCCCGTCTTACGATGTCGCTAAAACGAGCTTCGATACCCCCGTCGGACGCCAAGGCGAGCCCCAGAATATTCACCTCCGCGTGCTGCTTTCCCTTTTGCGTCTCAAACTTCAGGGCATCCGTCGGGATCTCCATGGCGACGTGAACCAGGGCCACGTTGGAGGCGACGTAAAAGAACGGCGCCTGTATTTCCGCGGCGGCGCTGCCGGTCTGGCCGCCAGTTTGAGGAGCGGCCGCGCGTTTCTCCAGATCACGCTCGACGCTGCTTTCCGCGAGTAAGTCCTGCGGCTTGGCTGCGCAGTAACTCGACCGGGAACGCACCGCGACGTGGCTACGATCTACTTTGAGGCGCAGCGCATGACAGGTCCCTTCTTTTTCATCCGCCGGCGTATACCCAAGCACATAGTATTGGTTTTGCTCCGCGCCGATTTCTTCTAACCGCGCCAAAAGGTCGTTGGATGCGGGCACGACAAAACCGCCCGTTTCGCCGGCAATGGTAAACGGAATATTATCTTCCGCCTGGATCTCGGGGCCTGTATTCGGCGCTGGCGCGCCCTGCCGTATGCGTCCAACCGGGCCGACGGGGTCCGCTGTTATATCCTGCACGATGGTGTCCAGCACCGGATACACCGCGACGTTCGATCGATTGCAGTTCTTGGCTAAACCGGCCAAGTCGCCGGACTGCAAGGCCGCGAACGAGCCGCCGCCGCTGAACAGAACGACGATCTTGCGGCCTGGTACGGCATTCAAATTCTGCGCGAGATATCCAACGGACTGGATCAGGCCCCGAGCGTCGACGCTGGCTGCGTTTGCGCCGGACGGCCGTGGACCACGCGATCCAGGACGCCTGGCCGGCGGGTCCGCCGTAGCGGGATTCGCCGCGGCCAATCTCACCTCGCGCAGCGCGTCCTTGAGTTTCCCGGCGTTGTCGGTGAAGCTCTGCGCGACATGATAGGCGCCATCGAAAGTCACCACCGCCATCAAGCGTGTTGGCCCCACGCTCGAGTCAACGAAACGCGCCGCGGCTTGGCGCATGCCGGCGTCGTCGGCCGCGGTCATGCCGGAGTCGTCAAAGAACAAGACCAGCCGGCGCGGCTCCTCGGCCGATTCGGTACTGAGCGAAAAGCTTTGAATAGTCTGCGGCTTGTTATCTTCCCAGATGCGAAAATCGTGCGCGGTGAGATCGCGAACGGGTTCACCTTTTTTGCCGGTTACGACGGCGTCGATCAGAACTACCTTCGTTTCGCTCTTAAAGACCGGCGGTTGCTGCGCGCTGGCTCCGGTACAAACCAGGCAGATGAATATCCCAAAGGTCCTCATCGAATATTCACCGTGCCATTGCGGGCCGCCATGGCCTGCCCTTGGGAATCCCTCACCACCACGCGAACCATGTAATGGCCGGGCGCCACATCGAAAGTCTCTCTGACGGGAATGCCGGAGCCGAGCAGCTTTTCCATGGTCTGGCTGCGAAGACGCAGATCGATCACCCTCTGAATACCTTTCACGTAATGGCCATCCTGGTCGAATAAGCCGGTGACCACCGTCAAGGTGTCGTCGCTTCGATCGCCGGACGTCCGAAACTTTAGGCCGTTCAGATCCAAACGAGATTCGACCGTCAGTTCCGCGGCAACGTCGCTCGTTTTAAAAAATTGCGTGGTTACATCCATCGGAATATCGCGCAATTCATCCAGCGAGAAGACCACTTCCTGGATTTCCTGTTTGGCTTGCTCGGCCGCATCCTCCGCATGGTTGGGCGCCCAGTAGCCGCGCCGGGCTTGCAGTTCCAATCCCTTCGCATTGCCGAGCGCGACCTTCAGGCGGTGAAAACCGCCGTCGAATTTCAGATTTTGCGGCGAGAACCCCAGGATGTACGTGAACTCGGGCGGGTTAGCGGTTTGATCGAAAGCTTCTTTGAATCCCTTGTCGTGATAATACTTGCCGCCCGTGCCATCGGCCATCCTCCGCATGGCGTCCGCCTGGGCATTGGCTTCGCCGCTAGTGGCTGCGTAGAGGCCGCGCGCGTCCAAACCATTGAGAGTGACATTGGCGCGGATGGCCGAGTCCATGAACGCCGTTTCCGTCTGGTAGAAGTCCCGAGTGACGAAAAATCCGCTGGAAACCAGAACAATGGTTCGGCTGCCTGGAGTGGCGGAAAGACGGTGTACCAAATTCGCGAGCGAAGTGAAGGTATTCTTGGTGTCCGTGTTCCCGGCGCTCAGCACCGTGGCGGAGACTGCTAATCCGAGTGCGGGGGGATTGGGATCCTGCCCGTAGCACGCGACGGCGGCGGCTTCGGCAGCTTGAATCTCTTGCGGATTCTGAAAATTCAGCGCCTGATCGGCGCGATAGAAACTGACGTTTGGAGGGCACGCGTCTCTCTGCCCCAGCTCTACATTATTTGAACGAGGGATGGCATTCGGCCCCGGCGCGATCTGGAGCAAGGCTTCGTGAAGTTTGTCCCGATCACTGGTGAAATCCAGCCACACGCGTCCGGAAGTGGTGGCAATCGCCACGCGGGTGTTTGGCCCAAAGGATTCGGCAAAGTGACGCTCCGCGGCCGCTCGCATCCGGCTGAGATCCTCGAAATCCATATGGATATCGTCGAAAATGTACGCGACAAAGCGATTGGGGAGCGGGCCATCCGGGGAGGGGGAACGTTCAGGGACGCGCTCTTCGCCTAAGAGTCCGGTGGGAGCGGTCCCGTAGCCGCTACGCCGATTCACGCTGAATTTGGTGACGATCTGGCGCTGGCCATTATCGAAGAGCCGAAAGTCTTCCTGGCGCAAGTTCCCCACTGCGCGACCGGTGCTGTCGCGCACCACCACCGGCACGGAAACCAGATTCACGCGGCTGGTGAAGATAGCTGGCGCCTGGTGTGACGCGATCTCGGGAGCGCCTTGCGGAGGCGGGCTCTGGGCGGGGGTCGCGCAGATCGTTAGCCAATACATCACAAGCAAGGACGCGCCTGGTTGCATAGCTAACCCACTTCGTCTCGACTGCGAGTCCTTTCCCGCTTGGCCAAGTCCGGGGGCGTGGCGCCAGTGCAAGTCGTGCCAGTGCAAATGAGGAACCTACGGAACCATTCTAACTGGCTATGGGCGGTTGGCTGTTCGCGAGTGGAACGTCTGATGGGAACCGAGCGCCGGCGCATTTTGGCGCCCCGCCGCCTAGTCTCTTTCCTGCTTGGACCAGTTGAGGTCCGAGGGGATGCGTTGAGCGCCCACGCTGTGGATCTCGTTCAGGATGGTGTCGATCACAACTTCATCGCCGACCTTGGAGTTGATCATCATGTGATACAACTCGCGCGTGGGCCACTCCATGCCGAAATATTTGCGGACGAAAATCACGCGTTGACGGTCCACGTTTTCGATCTCTTCCAGGGCGTCGTCTTCGCTTTTGCCGGCCTCGCGGAGCCTGCGGATTTTCTCTTCGAGCGGGGCATAGACGAAGACGTGGAAGGTGTCCGGCCGGCTGCGGAGAAGAAAGGGCGCGCCGCGTCCCACGATCACCGAGTTGCCCTCCGACGCGGCGCCGGAGATGACGCGGTGCATGAATTCCACCATGCTGTCGGCGTCGAAATGGCCCATGCCGTGAACCGCAAGGCTTTGCTCCATGCTGCCGCGCATGAACACCTTCATGAGGCGGTAGAACAGCGAGTCGCAACGCTCGTCCATGCGCTCCACCACGGCCTGATCCACTTGGGCGACACGAGCGATCTCGCACGTGAGTTCCTGGTCCCAGAGCTTCCAGCTCAGCCGAGCGGCCAGCTTTTTCGCGATGGCGCCGCCGCCCGCGCCGTATTCGCGCTCGATGGTGATGGTCCGAATCACAGCCTTGGCCCTCCCGGTTTATTTTATGTCAACGGCGGCCGGAGCCGGGATTGCCGAAGCCTTATTACTTGCGCGGCGCCTTGAAATCGCCCTCCACGGTCTGCAGCAGGGCATGCGTCACCTTACCGCTCGCATCTTTGACGAACTCCAGGTGAGCGCCCTCCACGTAAAATCTGGTTTCCGAGAGCGCCGTCATCGGGTACTTCGCGCCTCCGCTGAACGACGCCTTCAGTTGCTCGCCATCCAGGCTGACGTCGATCGGCACCGGATCCTCGGGGTGTGTCGGCGGCCGGAAGTCGTAAACTCCGACGTATTGCTTCAAAATTTCGGGCGGCACCTTCACTGCGAGCTTCGTGTCATCGGAGGCCTTGCCGACCAAATGACCGCGATCGCGCTCGTTTTCGGCGCAAACATATTCCAGGAGATCCGTATCGGCCTCGTATTCCAGCTTGATGGGGACCACCCACTTCTGGGCCAGCGCCTTAGGATCTTCGAGCGTTTTTTCGATCTCCAGATGTCCAAAATCGGGCCGCCGGTAGCGCTCCGTGACGCGCAGGTCCTCCGAGTGAGGATGGCCATCGTCGTCCAGCCAGGTCCTGTCGTTATAGCCCGCGCTCTCCACCACCAACGTGTCTCCATCCCAATGCCCCACCGAGTAACCCATCCAAGTGGGGTTGGGATCGGTGGGAAGCGGGCGGCCATCCAGGAAGACCTGCCGGTAGGTGAGGTCGGTATAAAGCATCATCAGGAGCCCGGGCGTCTGAACGATTTTATCCGGCGCGAAATCGGCGCGCGGCCCGAACGGCAGGCATAGGACGCTCATGTTTTCGCGGCCCAGATCTTCCTTGCGCTTCTTGGACAGTTCCTGCGCCCAAGGCTGAGCTCTTACGCTTTGCATCGCCTTGTCCGTTTCGCCCGACGTGGCTTGCTTTACTCGCCACATTCCGGACAAGTCAGGCTTGCCGTCGGCGGCGCGAGGAGTGGGCGCGGAAAGGTTGGGCTTGCCGTCGGCAGTGCGCGGAATGCCGGGCGTTGGATAGTTGAGCCATTGCGCCCCAGCCGGCAAAGCCAGAGCGGAGGATATGAAGATAGCTAGCCCCGTGAACTTGACCATACTGCCTCCGGTAAGGGGAACAAAAATTCCCTATTTGGAGTCAGTATAGCTTGGGATCAGCCCAGCTGCTTCTGCAACGATTTTCGGTCCAGCTCATTTTCCCAGCGAGCTACCACCACGGTCGCGACGCCGTTGCCCACCATATTAATGAGCGCGCGGAACATGCTCATGAAGCGATCGATTCCCAGAATCAGCGCCATCCCAGCCACGGGAATTGTCGGAATCACCATCATGGTTCCGACCAATGCGATGAACGCCGCGCCCTGCACGCCGCTGGCGCCTTTGGAGGTGAGCACGGCTACCGCGAAGATGGTCAGTTGCTGCGCGAGCGTCAAGTGCGTGTTGGTTGCCTGCGCCACGAACAGAGCGGCCAGCGTCATATAGATACTGGTGCCGTCGGTATTGAACGTATAGCCGGTGGGAACCACCAGACCCACCAGCGCCCGGGAGCATCCCAGCCGCTCCATCTTTTCCATCAGCGTGGGCAGCGCGGGCTCCGAGGAACTGACCGCCAGAACCAGCAGAATTTCTTCCTTGATATACAAAAGGAACTTGATGATGTTGAATCCCGCGAGACGCGCGACCGCGCCCAGCACGATGAGCACGAACAAAGTGCAAGTGACCCAGAAGAGGGCGATCAGCTTCGCCAAGGGGCCGAGCGACGCCAGGCCGTAGCGGCCGATGGTGAACGCCATGGCGCCGAAAGCGCCGATGGGCGCCAGACGCATCAATATATTGATGACGCCGAACACGGCGTGAGTGAGGGCGCCGAACAGATCGACAATCAGCTTGGAGCGCTGGCCCACCATGGATAGCGCGAAGCCGAACAGGATGGCGAGCAGCAGCACTTGCAGGATGTCGCCCTTCGCGAAAGCGTCCATCACCGTATTCGGAATGATGTGCATCAGAAAATCGGTGACGCTTTGCGCTTTGGCCTGGCCGGCGTATGCAGCTACGGCTTTCGGATCGAGCGTGGCGGGATTGATGTTGAACCCGCTGCCGGGCTTCACCACGTTCCCAACCAGCAAGCCGATGGCGAGCGCCAGCGTGGATACCACTTCAAAATAGAGCAGCGCTTTGCCGCCCACGCGCCCCACCTTCTTCATGTCCTGCATGCCGGCGATGCCCGAAACCACGGTGCAAAAAATCACCAGAGCGATGATCATGGTGATCAGGCGGATGAAGGCGTCGCCCAGCGGCTTCATGGCGATGGCTTTCGCCGGACTGATAACGCCCAGCGCGATGGCGATCGCGATAGCGAACAGCACCTGAGCCGAGAGACTCTTGTAGATCGGCCGGCGCTTCGATTCCGGGCCGGGCGGTTTCAGGCTGGTCTCAGGTGTAACAGTCGCCATGAATTGCAGCGATCAGAATATCAACTTCAAGCCCAGTTGGACAGCGCGCGGTCCGCCGGATCCGAGCACCGGGTTGGAGCCTGCCACGTCCGGCGTAACGCAGCCGCATCCCATTCCGAATCCGGCGGAAGGATCGTTGTTGGCGTAACCGTTCGGTCCGCCTTCAGGATTCGCGAATCTGGGGTGATTGAAAAGGTTGAAGAATTCAGCGCGAAACTGCGCGTTGAAGGCCTCGCGGAATCTCCAGTTCTTCGTAATGGAGAAATCTACGTTTTTGGAGCCTGAGTCGCGGAAGATGTTGCGGCCCATGGTGCCGAACGTTCCCAAAGCGGGCGGGATCAGCACCGAGTTGCCCTTGAAATAGCAGCCGACATTGTTGAGCGTGTTCAGAGCGCCGTCGCCCAATTTCGACGCGGCGCTGATGCACGCTTGCGGAATGGCCGGCGCCGTACAGCCCGAGATAGCGGACGGACCATCGCCGCTGGCGCAGGGAATCGGATTCGGACCGGATTGGAAATTGGACGGATTCCCGAAGAAGTCCCAGCGCTCGCCCAGGCCAGTGGGACCCGCGGCAATGACGTTGGTTCCGCTGAAATCGTTCGACGTGTCCTGCGTGTACCAAGGCTGTCCGGTCTGCAGCGCGACGATGGAATTCACGGACCAACCCTTCAGGAGCTGGCCAAATCCGTCCCTGCCGGGTAGCGCGTAATTGACGGTGAAAGTGAAGCGCTGGCGGATGTCCCAATCGCTGCTGCCGTATTGGTTGCGCAAATCGGTGCTGTTCGGCGGAAGCCCTTGGCCGCAGCCCCAGTTGTCGCACGCATAATCGAGCGCGTGAGACCAGGTGTAGCCGCCGGTGAAGTTCAAACCGTGAGAGAGGCGCTGAGTCAGCACCGCTTGCAGACCGTTGTAGTTGGACGTAGCCGCGTTGGAGAGATAGTAAATGTCGCTTAGGTAGGGGAACTTCGAGGCGAAGGGACGAGCGGCCTGCGACATCGCGGGATTGGCGTCGTTCTGCGGATCGCACAAGAATGGCGAGCTGGGAGTCGCGATGTTGTTGTTGCAGAAATTGAGCTCGGCGGAAGAATATCCAGAGCCGAGCGGCGGCGCGTTCAGATTGCTAATTTGAACCAGCTTGGTGCCGTGATTGCCGACGTAGGCCACTTCCAGCGACAGATCGTTGGTGATGGCGCGCTGGATGCTGATGGTCCAATTTTCGACGTAGGGCGTGCGCAGATTGGGCGCAACCGCCACCGAGGTGCACGGCTGGGGATCGTTTCCCAGGCCGTCGCCGCATTCGAGAGAGAGCGTGCTCAACGGGTAGATGGTGGCTCCGCCCACCGAGCTGCCGTTCCAGTTCAGCGCGCTGCCCGGCAGAGTTATAGCGGCCAGGTTGATGTTTCCCGTACCGGGAGTGGCCACGCCATTGACGACGGTGGTTGCGCCGGTTGGAACGCTGCGCAAACCAAGCAGGTTGCCGACGGCCATGAACATGTCGTAGCTGAGCTGCTCATACATGATGCCGCCGCCCGCGCGCAGCACGGTGCGGCCATTGCCGAACATGTCCCAGGCAAATCCCAGGCGCGGCGCGAAATTGTTGTGGTCGCCGGCAAATGGCGAACTGATCTGTTTTCCTACCTGCTCCAAACCGACCGTTGGGTTGAAGTTTCCGATCAGATTGTTCCCTTCCTTGAACACAGTGTCCAGCTCGTAGCGCAATCCGGCGTTGATGGTGAGCCGCGGTGTGACGCGCCAGTCATCCTGGATAAATGCGGCGTATCCCTGGTTGCTCAAGTGCCGCTGCGCGTCGCCCACCAGAATGGTTCCTCTGGTTGGATCGCCTTCAAAGAACGCGGGCAGGTTGGGGAATCGGAACGGTCCCTTGGCATTGGCGGTGACGTCGCTGTTGTTGATCATCAGCATGATTTCGCCGCCGAACTTGATGGCGTGCTTGCCCTTCAAGACGGACACGTGATCGACGATTTCATAAACTCCGTCGGGGCCCACCACTTTGGGCCAACTGCCGCCAACCTCGAACACACCGGGCCCAAGGCTGCTGAAGGTAATTGCGGGAAAACCAAAATAGGCCGGATTTGTCACGCCGGTGTTGATGCCGTAGCTGGTGGGATTCACCGAGCTATCGGCGCTGGTCAAACTTTGATAGTAGTGCGAGTAGCCGCCATGCAGTTCGTTCACCCAGCTCGAATTGGGAACCCAGGTCCAGCTTCCCGATCCGACTTGCGATCGCGCGTACTGATTGGTCTCCCATAATGGGGAGATCTCTCCGGCGGCGTCGTTGAACAATCCGTCGCCCTGGCTGATGAAGTACATGCCAGTGAGCATGTTCCTTTCGTTGAGGTGGTAGTCGACTTTCACCAGTCCGCTGTCCACCAGGTTGTTGTTGCCCAGGCCGGGAGAATAGTTGGTTGGCGATGGCCCCGTTCCGAGATTCTTGGGGAAAAGTCCCGGGAACGACGAACTGGGCGAGCAGTCCGGATTCAGGCCCGCCAGATGCAGACTCAGCGCACTGCGCGAGGCGGCGGGTATCGATGCGCACGCATCCACGAGACTGATGCTGGGGTCCGGAGTAGTGAGGCCGCAACCCGGGGATCCGCCGGCGCAGGCCACGGGCGAATTAGTGACGTAGGGGCTTCCCACGCTGTAACGCTGATCTTCGAAATTGAAAAAGTAGAACAACTTGTCGTGCTTGATGGGGCCGCCAATGCTGCCGCCAAACTGCTCCAATGCCAGCGGCGGGTTGCAGGCCGCCGGGTTCACGCCGCAAATCGGATTGTTTGCAGGAGGCGTGAAGAAGTCCTTGGCGTCCCAATTGCCGTCGCGGCCATAAGCGAAACCTGTTCCGTGAATGCTATTGGTGCCGGACTTGATGCCGACATTGACCACGCTGCCCGGCTTCCACCCAAACTCGGCGCGCGGATTCTGCTCGGTCTTGAATTCCTGGATGGCATCGATGGACAGGAACGTGGCGGCATCGCCGGCGGCAATGGCTCCGTTGTAGATGCTTTGGCCCGTCCAGGGTTCGTCGTTGACCAAGCCGTCCACCATGTAGACGTTGTCATGCGCGCGGAGGCCGTTGGTGCTTTGCGTCAGGAATCCGCCGCCGTTGTAGATGGTGACGCCGGGACGAAGGGTCAAGAGGTTCTGATAGTTTCGGCCGTTCAAGGGCACTTCATTGATCGCGGTGTTGCCGAGCGTTCCGCCCAGCGTGGCGCTGGTGGTGTCCAGCATGGGAGGCGCCGCGGTGACTTCGATCTTCTCGTTGAGCTCGCCGGGTTGAAGCACCAGGTCCTCACGAATATCCTGGCCCACCTGCAGCGTGATGTTGGCTTGCTCCACCACTTTGAACCCTGTCAGCTCGCCGCGAACGCGCTTGTTGCCGGGCACCAGGCTGGGAGCCAGGTATTCGCCGGCGGAATCGGTGGTGACTGTGCGCTCGACGCCTCTGTCGACGTCGATGATGGTTACCGTCACGCCAGGCACCGGCGCTCCCGTCTGGTCTCTCACCGTACCCAGGATTCGGCCTAAGTTTGCTTGCGCAAGCAATGCAGCAGACGCAAGCAGCAACAACAGACCGGCAGCCAGAGCAGAACGATCTTTGGCCGCGCCAATCCCCTTCGGCGCGACGCGGATTCGGCTTCTCAACATGGAGCCTCCTCAAGACTATTTTTTGAAACACTCACCCCAAACAGGTCTAAGCGGGTATATCACTAGCGGCGAAAAATGTCAATATATTACTTAAAATACAGAACTTTTTCAGGAAATCTTCAGATAGCGGCGCGCATACAACAATGGCGTTCGCTGTGGACCACCAGCGCAGCGCGTCCACAGCTCA
Organism: Bryobacterales bacterium; assembly: GCA_963784025.1. Taxonomy (GTDB): domain Bacteria; phylum Acidobacteriota; class Terriglobia; order Bryobacterales; family Bryobacteraceae; genus Palsa-89. The sequence goes on along the minus strand of CAWAPW010000022.1, from coordinate 309,115 downwards.
ACGGAAGAACGGTTTTCTAACCCTCAAACTTGCGCACGAGCGATCTACTTCCAGGCCGAGTAGACTGGCTTGCTCACCAAGAACGCCGTGTTTACGCCCTGTCTGGGCTGAAACTTCTGCACTCTGCCGTTGTCCACTTCGGCGACGTAGAAGTTGCCTTCCTGGTCCACGCTAAATCCGTGAACACCCCAGAAGCCGCCCGGAAAATCGCCCCATGTTCCGAAGGAATAGAGAAAATGCCCCTCTAAGTCGTACTTGAGCATCTTGGATGTTCCCCGGTCGAAGGCCCACAGAGTACGATCGGCTCCGATGTAGATCAAGTGAATATCCGACGGCTCCCGGCCCATGCTGAAATCGTAGAGAAATTTTCCATTCTCGTCGAAAACCTGAATGCGATGATTGGCGCGATCGTTCACAAAGACGTGCCGTGTCTGCGGGTCCAGCGCCATGCCGTGAACGTTGTTCATGTAGTAGGGCCGCTTTTCATTGGGAGGCGTGCCCTTCATGCCCCAATCGAGCAGAAACTTTCCGTCTTTGTCGAACTTCGCAACGCGCGTGCCGTTGTAGCCATCGGAGACGAACAGCGTGCTGTCGGGCAGCCAGTTGAGGAACGTGGGGCGGTTGAAGTGCGTTCCGTCCGCGCCCTTCACCGTGGGCGTGCCGATGAGTCTGCACCAGCGTCTTTCCGTCGTGGGTGAATTTATAGATGGCGTGCATATGATCGTCCACCACCCACACGTGCTTTTCCGGATCGTACGGATTGATGGCGACAAAGTGCGGGCGCTTGAAGATCTTGTCCCACTGCGTCCACTGCTCCACGATGTTCCCGTTGCCATCCACGACGGTGAGGCAATGTTCCCACTTCGCGTCCACGCCCACTGTGCCCTTCCATAGTTTCGGCCCGTCGTCCGGATCCTGGCCGCTGCCGCCCGCTCCCGGCAGCGCGGCGACGGTTGCGTCACGCCAGGGCAACCGGCCGATCGGGAACGTCAGGCTGGGGCCGAAATCGGGAATCAATTTCGTCTGCGGGCGCGGAATGTTTGGCAGTTCGCCGCGGAACAGAAGGAAGATGCGGTTCGGGCTCTCGGCGTAAACGCTCTGCCCAGCGCCCCAGGTCCACTTCTCGTTACCGGGCAAGGTGCTGATATTTTTCGGCCAGCCCTTCACTACTTCGTAGGGACCGAAGATATCCTGCACGCCCATTTCACCCGGCGCCGCGGCGAAACCAGTGCCCGGCTTTTCCTTGGCTTGTACCGGGGATAATTTGGTTCCGGCCAGAAAGCCCGCGGCGAAAACGACGAGTACGGCCACTGCCCACGCTAGATATTTACGCATATTTGGAACCCGCATATTTGGGAACCAACGATATCACCAGCGCGCAACCCGTGCAAGCAGGGTCTCCCGCGCGACGGTTGTCCCGCGGCATGACGTTTACTTTTTGGGCTTGGCTTCGTTCTTCAAGAACTGATCGAAATTGACGTTGTCCTCGCAGACCATTTCGGTGAGGTTCCATGTGGGCCGCAACTGGAACGTGATCTGTCCGCCCCAAGGTTTGGTGTACGCTTTCGGGTCCTCAATGGTGATCTCGTCTGTCAGTGTCTTCGGGTCCACGCGCCGGATGCGCTCCACCAGATGCAGGTCGGTGCTGTGCGGATGGCCCGCGCGATCCAGCCAGGTTTTGTCGTTGAAGCCGATGGTGTCCACCACCAGCGTGTCGCCGTCCCAATGCCCGATCGCGTCTCCCAGCCAGGTGGGGCCGAGATCGGTATTGTGCTTGCGGCCATCGGTGAAGATTTGCCGGATAAAATGCGAAAATTCGAACAACATCAGCACGCGGCCGGGCGTTTGAACGATCTCCATCGGAAAGGGCTGCAGATAAAGCCGCGGCATGCCCGGAGGAAAGCAGCCGACGGCGCTGAGCGTGGTGGGGTTCACGGGATCGTTCGAATCTTCCACCGCGCGCGGCCCGAAGGACGGTTTGGTGGCCTTGAATCGCTCTTCGGCCCAGGGAGTCATCGGCGGTTCATCTTTGCTGAAGCCCCACGACAAATAGCGCGCGGCGGGAGAGCCCTTGACGCTCCAGACGCCCGAGAGATCCGGAGTAGCGGTGGATGACTGCGCGGCCGCGGGGGCCTGCGCGAAGCTGAGAGACGGAAGCAGCAGTACTGCCAGGCATGCGATGCGCATTTTAGTTCCCCGCGCCCATCTTCAACACTTCGCCGTTGACGGAAATTTTGGTGATCCACATCGAATTGGCGCCGCTCTTGGCCCGATAGCCGGACATCGTCACCTTATCGCCGGGCTTGAGCGTAGTGGCAGTCCATTCGGCCCGGATCAAATGATTGGGACTGGTAAGCTCGCCTTGCCAGGCCTGCGTTTCGCCCTTGTCGTCCTTGACGTCGAGATTCACGATGGAGTGCGGATTCACGAATTGAAATTCCGTGACTGCGCCAGTGACGGTGACGGTTTCGGTGGTGTTGTAGCCCGCCTGGCCGTGGTGCGCGGAAAGAGAAACGGAAATCAGGAGCAGCCCCGCCACGCCGGCAAATGATTTTGCCGCATTTCGCACGATGTTAGAACGCATTTGGGGGGAACTATATCATCGCTGTCTCGAAGGTGTCAATGTTACCCCGGACTGCTACCCCATACCGCGATCCAGGACTGCGTGCGACGGTTGCGATACAATCAACCCGCGAGCATGCCGAATCGCAGAGAATTCATCACGAAGGCGGCGAGCGCGGCGGCCGGGGTCCTTCTTGCCGGACGCGGGCTAGTGGAAGGCACGGCGCAAACGGCGCGGCGCGAAGTGCGCGTGGGCGGGAAGCGCGTCAAGGTAGTCGATATTCATGCGCATGCCAACTTCGCCGAGATTGCGAATGCGCTGAAGGGCACGCCGCTGGAGCGTAACGGGCGCGGGGGAGTGCGGCCTCTTGGACCCGACCGCATTCAGGAGCTGGATAAGCGCGGCATTGATGTGCAGGTGCTGGATGTCAACACCTTTTGGTGGTACCAAGCCGATCGCGCGCTCGCAGCGAAAATTGTGCAGACGCACGACGAGGGTCTGTCCAAATGGTGCGCGGCGCACCCGGATCGCTTCGTGGCGTTCACTTCGCCGGCGCTGCAATTCCCGGATTTGGCGGCGGAGCAAGCCGAGCACGCAGTGAAGGAATTGGGAATGCGCGGAGTTGCCGTGGGCGGCCACGTGTCGGGCGAGCCGCTGTCGATGCCGAAGTACGATCCGTTCTGGGCCAAAGTGCAGGAGCTTGGAGTGATGGTCTTCATGCATCCGAACAACGCGGAAAACGTGGCCAAGACGGATGCGTTCGCGGGCGCGGGCGATCTGGGCAACGTGATCGGAAACCCGCTGGAGACCGGGCTGTTTCTGACGCACCTGATCTTCGACGGCACGCTCGATCGCTTTCCCGGCCTCAAAATCTGCGGCGCGCACGCGGGCGGTTATCTGCCTTCTTATTTGGGACGCACCGACGTGGCTTGCGACGTCCGCCCGAACGCCATGTGCGTGAACAAGAAGCATCCGCGCGAATATATGCACAACCAGATCCTGGCCGATTCGATGGTGTTCTCGCCGGAGGGCGTCCGGCACCTGGCGGCGGAAATGGGCGCCACGCAAGTGGTCTACGGGACCGACATGCCGTATGTGTGGCCCGACACCATCGACGCGATCCTCGAAGCCGAGATTCCCGATGCGCAGAAGGAAGCCATCCTGGGCGGAAACCTGATGAAGCTGCTGAAGCTGTGACAGCAAGTTTGTCTTGATTTCTTGCGCCGCCGGTGATGTAATTTCTTACCAGCGCCTCCCATGCACAAACCCGTTGTCGAAACTCCCGCGGCCAGTGTCCCGCTGACCTCCAGCCAGAAGCGAGCCTTCTGGGCAGCCTGGGGAGGATGGACCATGGACGGCATGGATTCGTTCATCTTTTCTCTGGTGCTGGTGCCCGCGTTACGCGACGTGCTGCCGAGCTCCGGAATTGCGCCCACAACGGCCAACGTAGGCTATTACAGCGGTCTGCTGTTCGCGCTGTTCATGGTGGGCTGGGGCGTGGCTTTGGTTTGGGGGCCGATTGCCGACCGCTTCGGCCGCGCGCGGACCTTGATGTTTTCGATCCTCTGGTTTTCCTTTTTCACGCTGCTGGCGGCGCTCTGCCACAATGTTTGGTCGCTCGCGATCGTCCGGTTCATGGCGGGCGTGGGCATCGGCGGAGAATGGTCCATCGGCGCCTCGCTGGTATCGGAAGAATGGCCGGAGAAACGGCGCACCTGGGGCGTGTGTCTGATGCACACCGGCTACTACATCGGCTTCGTGATCGCCGCGATAGCCAATTATTTCGTCGGCAGCCAATACGGCTGGAGATGGATGTTCGTTATCGGCGGCGCGCCCGCGATTCTCGTAGCCTTCTTCTATAACCGGTTGCACGAACCGGCCCGCTGGAAAAACCGGCGCGAAGAGGGTGGCATTGTCGCGATTCACCACGCGTTTCTGAAGCTCTTCACGTCGCAATATCGGGGGCGAACCATTCTCAACTCTCTGTACCTGGTGGCATCCATCGTCGGTTTGTGGGCCGGATCGGTCTATGTGCCGTCGGCCATCACGTACTTATCGGAGCAGGCCCACCAATCGGCGCTCACCGGCGCGCGACTCGCATCCTATTCGACGGGCATTCTAGGAATCGGCACCGTAATTGGAGCTTTATTTACGCCGCTACTCGCCAAGCGCCTGGATCGGCGAGTTGTTCTGGGAATTTTTTTCAGTCTGATGCTCATTTTCCTGTGGCTGGCGTTCGGCTACGTCTTCTATATGCCGACCCACGCCATCGCCTGGTTCCTGGTGTGTACGTTCTTCCTGGGATTGGGCGGCGCGAACTTCGTGGTCTATTCGTTCTGGCTGCCGGAACAATACGGCACCGAATGCCGCGTGAGCGCGTTCGCTTTTACGACTAATGTCGGCCGATTTGCGGGCGCCGGGCTTACGTTCCTGGTGGGCGCTCTGATCCGCCATTATGGAACTCTCGGCACTCCCGTCGCGCTGACATCGTTGGCGTTCGTGGTTGGGCTGTTGCTGCTTCCGTTCGGCACTGAAACTCGCGGGAAGCCGCTTCCGGCATGACGTCACCCCTATGAGAGCTATGGTGCTGCGTGCGCCGTGCGAGCTGGCGCTGGATGATGTCGCGCTGCCGCAAGTCCCCGCCGGTCACGTCCTGGTGCGCATCACGCACAGTGGACTTTGCGGAACAGATTTGAAGATTTACAAAGGCGCGATCCGGGCGCAGTATCCGCTCATCATGGGCCACGAAATGGTGGGCGAAGTGTCAGGCGGCGAGCGCGTGATCATCGATCCGGTCCTTTATTGCGGCGCCTGTTTTCACTGTCGCATTGGACAAACCAATCTGTGTCCCGCGGGCGGATTGATCGGGCGCGAAACCAATGGCGGGTTCGCCGAATTTGCAGCCGTTCCGGCCAGCCAGATATTCCGGCTTCCCGATTCCGTCGACAGTGCGTGCGCGCCTTTAATTCAGGTAGCCACCACTTGTTTGCACGCGCAACGCATCGCGAATCTGTCTCAGGGCGAATCGGTGGCGGTGATCGGCCTGGGCGTGTCCGGCCAACTGCACGTGCAACTCGCGAAGGCGCGCGGCGCGGGCAAAGTAATCGGGATCAGCCGCAGCCGGTTCAAGAACGATCTTGCGAAGCAAATGGGCGCAGACGTCACGATTGAATCGGGGCCTGGCGCTCTGGCGGCGGTGTTGGAAGCGACGAACGGCCGCGGCGCCGACGTGGTGATTGAGTGTACGGGCGTGATGACTTCGATCGCCGAGGCGATTCGGATGGCGCGTTTCGGAGGCCGCATAATCATGTTCGGCATCACCAACGCGACCAGCGGCGCTTTGCCATTTTACGATCTCTATTTTAAAGAACTGACGTTGATTAATAATCGCGCCGCCACGTCTCAGGATTTTCCGGTGATGATCGACCTGGTGAATCGCGGCGCTGTTCGGCTGGAGCCGCTGGTGACGCATCGCATGGCGCTGGACGAGTTAGGAACAGCGCTCGGGATGGTGGAAGATGGCGCTGAACGGCGTCTAAAGATTATTCTGGATCATACGTGAGTGTGAGAGCCGCAATCTTTTTCGCCATCCCGGCGCTTCTCGCAGGCCAATGGCTGAATTTTCCAACCGCTGGAGTGCCCAAGACGCCCGGCGGTTTGCCGAATTTGCGTGCTCCCACGCCACGCCTGGCCGACGGCAAGCCGGATTTTTCCGGAATGTGGGAAATCGAGAACACTGGAGGGTGCCCGCCCAATGGATGCGCCGATTTGCCGCTTTCCAAGGAGTTCACCAACATTGGAGCGCGTATCCCAGGTGGTTTGCCCTATCAGCCGTGGGCTGCTGAATTGGTGAAGAAGCGCATCGCGGCGAACGGAAAAGACGACCCGGCGTCCCAATGCCAACCGTCGGGCGCGCTCCGCTTGTTCACTTTTCCGCAATACCGGAAGATCGTCCAGGCGCCGGGGCTGATTGTGCTGCTATCCGAGCGCGACGTGACTTACCGGCAAATATTTACAGATGGCCGGGCGCTGCCGGAGGATCCCCAACCGTCTTTTCACGGCTATTCATCGGGCCATTGGGATGGCGACACCTTAGTGGTGCAGACCAATGGTTTTCGCGATGGCATGTGGCTGGACCGCAATGGCAGCCCCATGACGGACGCCGCCAAATTGACCGAGCGTTTCCGGCGGGTGAACTACGGCAACCTGGAGATCGAAATCACCGTCGACGATCCCAAGGCTTACACCGCGCCCTGGACCGTGACGCTCCACCAATTCATCGTGCTGAATACGGAGCTGTTGGAATATTTCTGCCAGGAAAACGAGAAGGATCAAACGCATTTGGTGGGCAAGTAGGCGAATTCTGATAGCCTTGAATAAGCGGGTGAGCGCGTAAGGGGCAACTATGCCGGAGACCACCTTCACATTAAACGGGAGTCCCACCACGGTTTCTTACGAGCCGGGCATGGATTTTCTCGAAGTGCTGCGCGAAGAGTGCAAAGTGGTTTCCCCCAAGAACGGCTGTGCACCGGAAGGCGCTTGCGGATGCTGCGCGGTGCTGGTGGACGGGCAGCCGGTGCTCGCGTGCCTGCGCAAGCCGGAGCACATGGCGGGACGCGACGTAGTCACGCTGGAAGGCGTGCCGGAGGACATGCGCCGCGTGTTGGGCGATGCGTTCCTGCTGGAAGGCGCGGTGCAGTGCGGATTTTGCATTCCCGGAATTGTGATCCGTGCGTCTGGACTGCTGCAACATAATCGGACGCAAGATCGCGAGGAAGTCGCCAAGTCGTTGGACGGCCATCTTTGCCGTTGCACCGGATACGCGCGTATTGTGGATGCCATCCAAACCGCCGGAGAAGCGTGGCAGGATCATAAACAACTACCTAGCGACGAGCCGCGCCGCCATTCCTATTTTGGCGAAGAATACGGAATGAGCCGCAAAGCCGCGCCGCAAAACGGGAAGCGCGCGAACGGCATCGGGGCGTCTCCGTCGCGGTATCTGGGAATCGAACAGGCCCTCGGTGAAAAACCATTCGTCGATGACATGCGCGTGCCGGGAATGCTGCACGCCGCGCCAGTGCTGAGCCCGCATCCACGCGCGAAAGTTCTGGCCATCGATATTGCGGAAGCGCAGGCGATGCAGGGCGTGGAACGGATACTCACCGCGCCCGATGTTCCCGGACAGCGCGGCACCGGGCTTGCGATTCCCGACTTGCCAATCTTTGTCGCGGTGGGCGAAACAACATGTTGTGTCGGCGATATTCTGGCGCTGGTGGTGGCCGACACGGTGTTCCATGCGCGTCAGGCGGCCGACAAGATCCGAGTGGAGTACGACGTGTACCAGCCGGTGACGGACCCCTTCGCTGCGATGGCGTCCGATGCGCCGCAGGTGCATGCGCCCGGCAATCTGCACGTACATGCGAATCTGCTGGACACTACGGCGTTTTCGCGGGGCGATGTGGATGCCGCGCTGTCAGCTTCCGCGCACGTGATCGAGCAGACCTTCCGCACGCAGCCGGTGGAACCGGCATTTCTCGAGCCGGAAGCGTGTCTCGCGATCCCGCAGGGGAAGGGCCTCAAGGTGTTTTCGCAGAGCCAAGGGTCAACGTTCGATCAAAGCCAGATCGCGCGCAGTTTGAATATTCCGGCGGACGAAGTGGAGATTGCGCTCGCGTCCAGTGGCGGCTCTTTTGGCGCGAAAGAAGAACTGTCCATCCAGGTGCAGACAGCGCTGGCGGCGCATCTGTTGGGACGCCCGGTGAAGACCGTGCTCACGCGGAAGCAATCCACGCAGCTACATCCCAAGCGCCATCCGATGACGCTGGCCTACGCTGTCGGCGCCGACGCCGAAGGTCACCTGTTAGCCGTGCGCGTTCGCATCGTGGGCGACGTAGGAGGCTACGCCGGAACCAGCGCGAAATGCCTGCTGCGCGCGGCGTGTCACTCCTGCGGCCCGTATCGCGTGCCGAACGTGGATGCCGAAGCCAAGGCCGTTTTCACCAACAATCCCACCAGCGGCGCCATGCGCGGCTTTGGCACCAACCAGGCGCATTTCGCGATGGAAGGCATCATGGATATGCTGGCCGAACGAGTGGGCGTGGACGGCTGGGACATTCGCGAGCGCAACATTCTGAATCCGGGCGACGCATTCGCCACCGGCCAGATTATGCGGGAAAGCGTCACCGGGCTGCGGCGCAGCCTGGAGGCCGTCAAGAACATTTATAAGAGCACCAAGTACGCGGGCATTGGCTGCGGCATCAAGAGCACCGGCATTGGCAACGGCACCATCGATAGCGGACACGCTGCCATTCGCGTGCTGGAGGGCGGGCGTCTGGATGTCCAAACCGGTTACACCGAGATGGGCCAGGGACTTTTCACCACCATTCGCCAAGCGGTGTGCGAAGAGACGGGCCTGCCGCCAGAGATCATGGAAGTCCGTTGGGAAAAGACGCTGGGCGCAAAATGCGGCGAAACCTGGGCATCGCGCGCTACCACGCTGAGTTGCGCCGCGGCACAGCGGGCGGCAACACAATTGGCCGAAGATCTGAAGCATTCGACGCTAGAGCAACTGGCCGGCCGTGAATATACAGGCGACTACGTCTGCAATTTCACAACGAAACCGGGCACTCCGGAAGCGCTTACAAATCCCACCACGCACATGACGTTCAGCTACGCCACGCAGGTGGTGATTCTGAACGACGACGGCCGCATCGAGCGCGTGGTGGCGGCGCACGACGTCGGCCGCGCGATAAATCCCAAGGGCTGTGCCGGGCAAGTGGAGGGCGGCGTTCACATGGGATTGGGCTACGCGCTCTCGGAAAATTTCCCGAGTACCAACGCCAAGCCGGATTCGCTGCTGCTGCGCGATTGCGGCATTCTGAAGGCCAAGGATACGCCCAAAATCGACGTGATTCTGATCGAAGTTCCCGACGAAGTGGGCGGCTACGGAGCGAAAGGCGCGGGAGAAATCGGGCTGGTCCCAACCGCCGGCGCGGTCGCGGGCGCGCTGTATGCCTACGACGGAATCCGCCGCTTCAGCTTACCGATGGACGATGCACCCGCCGCCAGGCCGTCGGTCCCGAAATCGCGCCGCAAAATTTCCGTGCTGGCGGACGCCTAAACTTACGGGCGTGCCGACGCAGCGGGAGGCAGTTTCTCCGCGAGCGGTGGTTGCGGGCCCACCACGCCGGTCAGCGCGGCGTACGCGCACTCTTCATCCAGGTTCGATCCGCCGACGCCAATGGCGCCGATCATTTGATCGTCCACCATGATGGGCAGTCCGCCGGACGTGGGAAAGACGCCAATGCTGGACCAGCGCAACTGCAACGCCAGGTTATTGGCCACCATATTGGCTCGCGCGTGCGTGGAGTCCCTGGTGTAGAGCACGCTCTTGGCTTTCAGCAGCGCGGTTTCGATGTTAATGGGCACCTGTCCATCCATGCGATGCGCGTGTACGATTTGTCCGGTTGGGCTGAGTATAAACACGCTCACGGCAACGTTGTGTTCCTTGGCGAAGGCCACGCACGCCTGCGTAATCTTTTCGGCCGTATCCGCGGAGATTTCACTTTTGGTCTTGGCCTTCTTGGCTGCATTGCCAGAGACTACAAACTTGTCGATGTTCTGTGCGGAGGCCGCGCCGGCCAACACTACCAGCGCTGCCGCAAGGATTGTCATTTGCCTCATGATGTTCTCCTCTTCTTTTTCGAAGTACCGCGCTGAATTACTGCGACGCTGTGTAGGCGGCGATCGCAAGGATGTCGTCGGCCGTCAGATTCGCCACCACCTTCTTCATCAGCGCCGATGACACGCTGTGGTTCGTGCCGGTCTGAAAAGCGTAGAGCTGGCGCGCGACGTAGGCCGGGTGAAGGCCAGCGATGCGAGGAACATCACCCAAGCCCTGCAGCGAATCCCCGTGACAAATGGCGCAAGAAATGGTTTTGGCTGAGCCTGTGGTTACCCCGCCTGTTTTGACCAATGCCGCGCCCGCTGCCACGCTGCCCACCGGAACATAGGCGATAAATCCCGAGTGCGGATCGCGGCTGGTGGCTCGGGCGACATCCTGCGGAAGTTCGATGATGCGATTGCCCAGCGGTTCAGAGCCGCCACCCGGCAACGGCAACCGCTGACGGCCTTTCACGCTGACGTAGCTTTTGGGAACGGTGTCGGTTTCGATCACTCTGATCCAGCCGCCGGGCTTGAGCGCCGCGAACCAGTCGGCCGCTTGCTTCATGTCTTCATCCGACATGCCCTTGGCGATTGCGTTCATGCGCGCGGGATCGATGCGCGTGCCGCTCTTGAAATCGCCCATCGTGCGCACGATGTATTCTGCGGATAGCCCCGCCAAATCGGCCGATTCCTGATGGCCGTGACCCGACATCAGGTGGCACGCGCCGCAAGCCAGCGACGCGCCTTTGGCGTGCTGAACAATGGACGGGGCAGGCGGATGTTCGTCGGGAAACCAATCGGGCGGATTCGATAGATCGTCGATCTGCGCGGGCGTGTATTCTTTCGCGCTGCCTGGAATGCGAATTGGTCCGCTCTCTTCGCTGGCTGGCGGCTGTTGTTTGTCCGGTGTGAGGAAGGCCCAGTCGGGACGGGTCTGCGCGCTCAGCGTGAATGCCGTGGCCAGCACAGCCAGCGCCAGAGATTTCGACATGGAACGCCTCCTTACGCCGGTACAGCGTGCGTACCAACTTTGTTCGGCAACACTTTCGCGACCACCGAGCGAAATTCATCATCCGTCAACAGGCGCTTGTGTTCGAGCGAAAACTCTTTCACACCCACCACCACCTGCATCGCCTCTTCGTCGGTAACCTGCACTCCGATGTCCTTCAACGCCGCTTTAATGGAATCGATTCCGCTGCCTTTCCCGAGCACAACCTTCGCGGGCGGCTGCCCTACCACGTCCCAATGGAATGGGAACAGCTCCGTCGGATGATCTTTGCCGCAGTTCTGCCACCAGCTTGCGATGATGCCCGATTCAATTTGGAAGAGCTGTTCACCCACCACCGGCCGGTTGCTGGCCACGCGATGTCCCGAAAGCTGCTCGACAAGGCGCGCCAGTCCGTACAGCTTGTCGTACTTCAAGCCCGTGTCGATTCCATACAGCGTCAGCAGCGCCATGGCGGTCTCTTCGATGGGCACATTGCCGGCGCGCTCGCCCAAACCGAGCACGGTGGAGTGCACCACTTCCACGCCTTCGGCCAGCGCCATGATGGTGTTCGCGATGCCCATGCCGAAATCCATGTGGAAGTGCGCCTCCAACCGTTTGTTGACGCGCGCCTTCACCTGCCGAACCAGATACTGCATGGCATGCGGCGACACTACGCCGAATGTGTCCACCAGCGCCAGCGCGTCCATGTGGCCTTCGTTGGCCACGCGCAGGATCAGATCGAGCACCCATTTCATTTCCGCGCGGCTGAAATCGATGGGGAAGAAAACAATCTCCAAGCCTTGCGAATGCGCGTAGGCGGTGGATTCGATCGATAAATCGATCGCTTTCTCCAGCGGCCACTTATAGGCGTATTCGATGATGTGGGTGCTGGACGGCACTTCCATGACGATGCCGTCTACGCCGCAATCGACGGCGCGCTTGACGTCGTCCACCATGCAGCGCGAGAAAGCGAAAATTTGCGGCCCGAGTTTTCGTTTGACAATTTCCTTGATCGCGGATGTATCGCTCGGCGACACCACCGGCATGCCGGCTTCAATGCGATGAACGCCGGCCTCGGCCAACGCTTCGGCGATCCGGATTTTGTCGTCTTTGGTGAAGATGACGCCGGTCTGCTGTTCGCCGTCGCGCAGCGTGATGTCGTGAAACTTGATCTTGTTCGCGAAATGGAGCTGATCGCGCACCGCGCTCTCAAAGTTCCACGGACTGACGAACCACTGATCTGTCTTCCACGGTTCTTGCGACATGCTGAATTCCTCCAGACTAAGAATTTAGATCACTTGCGCGGTCTTCAGCGCTTCAGGATTCACTGGATTTCGCGGCGCCTGTCCGCTCAGAACGCGCACCACCTCTTCGGCGGCCTTGGTTTGCAAATCGACCAACGATTCTTCGGAATAAAAACTGGTATGCGGAGTGACGATCACGTTGTCGCGCCCGAACAAGCGGAGACCCCGATGGCGGCTCTTGTTCCATCACGTCCAAAGCGGCTCCCGCCAGATGGCCTTGATCCAGCGCGTCGGCCAGCGCCGCTTCATCGATAATTGGCCCGCGCGCGGTGTTGATCAGATACGCCGTCGGCTTCATTCTTCGGAAAACATCGGCGTTGAATAAATGATGCGTGGCAGGCAGGAGCGGCGTGTGGATGGAAATATAATCGGAAATCTTCAGCAATTCATCAAATTCCACTTGCTCCACGCCGGCGCGCTCAGCAACCTGTTTCGACACGTAAGGGTCGTACGTCACTACGCGGATGCCAAACGCCTGAGCCTTGGGCGCCACCAACTGCGGGATCTGCCCGAAAGCCACCAAACCCAGAACAGTTCCACGCAGCCGATGAATCGGAATCACCGCGCGCATTTCCCAACGCCCGGCTTGCGTGCGCGCATTCGACGCCGGAATCTTGCGCACCAGCGCCAGCAGCAGCGCCATGGTGTGATCGGAAACTTCGTCCAGGCAATAGTCGGGTACCCGTGTGACGACGATGCCTGCTTTGGTGGCGGCAGGAATGTCGACATTGTCCACGCCGATGCCGAAGCGCGCAATGATGCGGCACTGCTTCAGTTCTGCGATCAAGCCCGCGGATAACTTGGCGTAAGTGGTGAGAATGGCATCGGCATCGCGCGGCACCGGCTCGGCGAGGCGCAATTCCGCGCCGATCTTCGCCAGCACCGCGCGAGCCGGATCGAGATTTGGAAAAACGGAATCGGTCACGGCAACAAGTTTTGCGGGCATCTAATTCATCCACCTCACTACGCCAGCCACGCCATCCACGGCGACCGTCGAACCATCCGGAATGCGCAGCGTGGCGTCCAGCACGCCCAGCACCATCGGAATTCCGCGCTCGCGGGCGAGTGAAGCCATGTGCGAAGTGCTGCCGCCGCGCTCGGCAACCACGCCGGCCACACGAGTGAGGATATGGCTCAGCGCCGGGCCAGCCACTCTTGTAACCAAAATGTCTCCCGGCGCCACGCGCGAAAGTTCACACTCGCACTGCACCACGCACGCGCGGCCTTCGCCCCAGCCAACGCCCGCGGCGTGGCCGTTCAATCGCGGACGGTGCAGCCAGACGGCATCGGGAGCAACGGCCAATTGCGTGTGCAGCGGCCGCGCCTGGAGCAACTGGAACCCGGAATCATCCATTGCCCATTCAATTTCAACCGGCATGCCCATCAAGTCTTCCACTTTTCGCAGGAGTTTGCCGAGTTCGATGGCCTGTGCCTCACTGAGACAGGGTTCGGTAACCATTGCGACCGGAACCCGTTGTGTGTGGATGCAGCCCACCTGATGATCCTTGCGGCCAGGCGTAACACTCACAAGGTCGCCGTCGCGCGACAATTCGTATCGATCCGGCGTCACTTCGCCTTGCGCGATGGCCGAGCCAAGCCCCCAGGTGGCGCTCAGGAGCATGGCGCCGTCAGCGGATTGGCTCAATCCCCCGCCCGATGCGCGCGCCGAAACCAGCGGCTGAACCAGGATGCCCATCGCGGTGCCGGCAGGATCGATATCGTGCGTGGCCATGTAGCGCAACGCGCGCGTAGCCCACAGCGCGCCCCAGCAGGAGCGAATAGCGGTGATGAAATCCGCCTCGCTCTCGATACCCAGAAAGCTTTCAAACTGGCCCGCGAAGCTGGATCCAAAACGATCCTCTACCAGGGCGGAAGATCGCACTACGGTCAGCGCGCCGGTTTTGGCCTTCAGTTCGCGCCAGGCGGCCAGCAGCGGATGGAGCACCAATGGCGTTATGGGCTGATCGAGCAAACCGAGCTTCATCATCAGCGCATGCCGGCGCGCCTGCGCGCTTTCCCGCGCCGAGAAAACGCCGCGCGCGTCGGCTTCGAGACCGAGCGCCCGGATCTGCGTACGATAAGCTTCCGCGTCGACGCAGAAACCATCGGGAATCGGCAACCCCGCCTGGCCCAGACGCGCGAGATTCGCCGCCTTCGGACCGAAGCGGCCGGCGTCCGTGGCCTCGCGAGCGGTGATCGAAAATACGAGCTGATCCATTTGCGTTACGTCCCGGGCCGCTTGCCGTAATCCGAATATCCAGGCATCGGGTCCACCACCGTGATCTGTTCCACGGGAAAATTCGAAACAATTTCCACGCTGTCTTTGTGGACGATGAGCATTTCCTCAATGCGCACGCCCCACTGATACGGCTTCCCGTGCTGCGTCTCCAGCGCGAAGACCATGCCTTCCTTGATCTCGATGGGATGATCGAGCGACCAGATGCGCGAGATCACCGGCTGATCGTACTGCGCCAATCCCAGACCGTGGCCCCACAAATTCGCGGCCGCCTGATCTTCCTCTTCGTAACCCCAGGCTTCTTTCGCCGAGGGCCACTTGGACGCAATGTCGCGCGTGGTGGCGCCCACTTTCACGGCTTTGATGGAATCATACAGCCACTTCAGCGCGATGGCGTAATAATCCTTCTGTTCCTGATTCGGCTCGCGGCCTACCATATAGGTCCGGTAGTAGCACGATTTGTAGCCGTTCCACGTCAGCGCGGCCAGATCCATGAACACCATGTCGCCCGGCTTGATAATGCGATCCGAAAAATTGCGCCAGTTGGGCCAGGTGTTGAGACCCGAAGATACGATCACGTCCTCCACGTCCTCCATACCCGGAATGTTGTAGAGGAATTCCATGATGTGCGCGGTGAGCTGGTTCTCGGTCAAGCCAGGCTTCAGAAACTTCATGAATTCCCAGTGAGCGGCATCGCCGATGGCTCCCACAATGCGCATGCATTCATGCTCGTCCTGATTCTTGACGGCGCGCGCCTCCATCATGGGCGTCATGCCGTCCGCCCATTCGATTTTGGCATCCTGGAAAATCTTGATCATGTTGATGTCGATAAAATCGACACCCAGCTTCATGCCGTCCACTCCGCGCTTTTTCATCTCCTGCTGGATGGCCTTGGTGAACTTCCCAACTTGTTGCGTGGAAGCGGCGCCCGCCGCGCCCTTGATCCAGGCGTAGGAGTAACGGATGTTGTCTTTCGGAATCCAGGGCGAATGCTTCTCGATGTGCATTCCGATGTCGCCCTGCTCGAACAACACGGGGGCATCGTCGCCGCACAGCAGCGCATAGCGCAGGCCCGGCTTCAGGCGATTCCAACCGGGTGTCAACGTGCTGGTGACATAACGAACGTTCTCGTCGTACATCAACAGCATCGCGCCCAGGCCGTGCGCCTTCATCCGCTCGCGAGCGCGCTCCAGCCGGTATTTACGCAGCCGGTCCCAATTGATGCGCTCCTGCCAATCCAACCCTACCGCACCGACGTTTGCCAAAACTGATCCTCCAAATAAGAGTGTTAGGCCGCGTTATTGGGCCTGCTTCAATTCGATCCGAACCAGCCGAAAAGGCTTGTCCGCGATATTTTCATCCTGATGGGCGGCGTCCGGCTCAACCCAACGTACTGTCCCGGCTTTATTGTGGCTCTCACGCGATGTGCCATCAGCATGATATTGGCGCATGTCCTGATCCGTCAAGTAGACCACCACCGCGCCAGTGGCCGGGTGCTTGTGCATTTTCAATTTCTCGTGCGGGCCGACGGTCAAGGCGATGGCGCGCACCCATTCGTTTTCGGCCAGCACGCGATAGTGCGCAGGATCTACGGTAACTGCGTCCGTGCTTTCGATGGGAAACGGTTTGGGATTCGCCACGGGCTTGGGTTCAATTTGCAACGCTGAAAACCTGGCATCGTTGAGATTCTCCGACCTATGAATGGTGGGGGCCGACCAGAACACGTCGCCGGCGTGGTTTTGAAAAGTCTTGACGCTCCCGTCGAAATAGGTGAGCCGATTATTCCGATCGGTGAGAAAAACAATCACCGCTCCAGGCGCGGGATGCTTGTGCATCGGCATTGTCTCATGCGGCCCCAGGTGTTCCTCGAAAACCCGCACCCATTGGTTTTTGAGCTCCAGGTGGGTGTGCCGCGGATCGGCAACCAGCGGATCGGGCGCCTGCGCGTATGCGGCCCAGGTCCCGATGAATCCAAAACCCAGGGTCAGCAACGCTTTGCTATGTCGACGAGGCATGAGAAGATTCTAGTCCATGAGCACGAATGAAGAAAGTGCGCAATCCCTTCGAGCCGGCGTCATTGGGCTGGGAATTATGGGCGGCGCCTTCGCCAGACATCTTATCGCGGCCGGCGTTCGCACGTCGGGTCATGACCTGCTCCCGGCAAAATTGGACGCATTCAGCGCGCACGGCGGCCGGGCCTGCTCATCGGCTCGCGACGTGGCCGCGGTGGCGGATATCGTGATCACCTCTCTGCCGCATTCCTCCGCGCTCGAGAGTGCGCTCTTCGGCGAAGAGGGACTGGTGACGGCCGGTCGATCGGGCCTTTTGGTGGTCGAGACTAGCACGCTTTCCCTCGAAGACAAGGAGCGCGTTCGAGGCCGGTTGGCGGGCGCGGGAATCGGCATGTTGGATGCTCCCATCAGCGGCACGGGCCCGCAAGCGACGGCGAAAGATATTTCGATTTTTGCCAGCGGCGAACGGTCCGATTTCGAGCGCGCCCGCGGCGTGCTCTCCCACTTTGCCCGCTCAGTTCGATATGTTGGTCCCTTCGGCGCTGGATCGAAAATGAAATATATCGCGAATCTGCTGGTAGCTATTCATATAGTTGGAGCAGCGGAGGCGATCGTGCTGGGAGAGAAGGCCGGTCTGGATCCTTCCCTGCTGGTTGAGGTGCTGGCCGATAGCGCGGCCACATCGCGCATGCTGGAAGTGCGCGGGCCGAGCATGGCCACCGGTAATTATGCGATTCCGATGATGAAGGTGGACATTTTTCAAAAAGATCTGGATATTATCGCTAATTTCGCCAGACAATCCAGATGCCCGGCGCCTTTATTCGGCGCCAGCGTTCCATTTTTCACCGCCGCTGCCGCGCAGGGCATGGGCTCGCAGGATACGGCCGCGGTGGTCTCGGTACTGCGGTTTCTCGCAGGCTTGGAGGCAAGATGAAACTGAAAACGATCGGCGCGTGCCTGCTCACAATTGCCGGAGCCGGTGCCTATGCGCAGCCAGGACAAGTGTCGGAGCAGGCCTTCAAAAACGTGCGCGTGCTGAAGGGCATCCCGGTAGACCAGTTCATGGCCACGATGGGATTCTTTTCCGCGTCGCTGGGCGAAACCTGCACCGATTGCCACAGCGCCGAGAGCGGCGGCAACTGGGACAAGTACGCCGACGACAACCCGCGCAAGAACACCGCGCGCGCCATGATCGGCATGATGAACGCCATCAATAAGACCTACTTCGGCGGAAAGCGCGAGATCACCTGCTACTCCTGCCATCGCGGCGTGGAGCGGCCCGACGTCACTCCTAATCTGGCGGATTTATACGGGCCTCCGCCATCGAAAGAACCGGATGAACTGCGCGCACCCACTTCGCGCAAAGCACCGTCCGCCGACCAGATTCTCGACAGGTACATGCAGGCGATTGGTGGCGCCGATCGCGTGGCCACGCTCACCACTTTCGCCGCCAAAGGAACTTACCAGGGCTATCAGGACGAGAAGTATCCGGTGGATGTATTTGCGAAAGCTCCCAATCAGATCAGCACCGTCGTTCACACCTCCGCGGGAGACAGCACCACAACCTACGACGGCCGCGCGGGATGGATTGCGGGACCGGCCACGGAGCGGCCGGTGGCATCGCTCGAACTGACAGACGGCGATCTCGATGGCGCAAAGCTGGACGCGGCTCTGTGGTTTCCCGCGCAGATCAAAACGGCGCTCGCGCAATGGCGCGCCGCCTCCCCAGCCAGCATCGATGGCCGCGACATGCAGATGATTCAGGGAACGGATAACGGCCGGTATCCAGTGAACTTGTACTTCGACAGCAAATCCGGGCTGCTGACGCGTGTTGTGCGCTACGCCGAATCGCCCGTGGGTCTGAATCCCACCCAGATCGATTACTCCGACTATCGCGAGGTGGCCGGGGTGAAGCTGCCCTATCGCGTGACCGTCACCTGGTTGGACGGAAAATCCACGACCGTCTTCACCGAGATCGACGCGAATGTGGCCATTGATGCAGCCCGGTTCGCCAAACCAGCTTCGAAATAGGCGTGGACTCGTTTCGATCATGGAAATTACATGGGAGTCTGCGTCGCCCAACACAGCAAAGCCGCCCATCTCTGAGCGGCTCTAACTGCTTTTAGAATCTTTGGTGCGGTCGAGAGGACTTGAACCTCCACGAGATTGCTCCCGCTAGCACCTCAAGCTAGTGCGTCTGCCAATTCCGCCACGACCGCATGGATGAAACGATGCAACGCTGAAACCAGTTTACTTCTTGTTCGCTGGCGCCGGCTGCTGCTGCACCGGTGGAAGCTGCGTCGGAGTAACGGTCAAAGGCGTTGCCGGAGCCGCCGGCGTTTTCGCCGGAGCCGACTTCGTAGTTGTGGCCTTCTGCCGCTCCAAAACGCTGCCTGAGGAGGCAGCCCCGCGCGTCGCCAAAATCGCCAGCGTCAGCGACGTGATCATGAAAATCGCGGCCGCCAGCGTAGTGGCTTTCGAAAGCAACGTGGCCGAGCCGCGGGGACCGAATGCCGTCTGCGATCCCATGCCTCCGAACGCGCCCGCCAGATCCGCGGCCTTGCCGCTCTGCAACAGCACTACCACGATCAGGAAGAAACATACCACGATGTGAATGAACGTAAAAAGAATAGTCATACGAATCCTCACGAACGGTTCGGCATTGGATAATGATGGTTGAAACCGGCCGCGACTCGCCTCCAGTATAAACTAAAGACAGTGCCACCTGCTGTAACCAAAACCATTTTCCGAAGCTGGCCGTTCCTGGCTCTGTCCGCCGCCTTGGCTGGACCGCCGGTTCCCAGCACGCCCCCCGAAACCTTGCAAACCATCTTGTCGGGAAACTATGCCCAGCCGTCGGGCTTCCACGCCCACGCCGCTATTTTGAACTGGAATATCGATCGCGGCAAGCACCTGGAGGAGATTAAAGAGCAGATCCGCCGGAACAAGCCCGATCTGTGCATTTTCCAGGAGGTGGATCTGGGCGCGCGGCGCACGCATGGAGAGGATGTCGCGAAAGAACTAGCGCAAGCCTTCAATATGAACTACGTGTTCGCGCCCGAGTTTCGAGAGCTGAGCCAAGGCACGTCCGAAGAGCCGGCTTATCACGGGCAAGCGCTGCTCACCACGCTGGCGGTGCGTTCTTCGCGCATGATCCGGTTCCAACATCAGTCCGGATTCTGGAAGCCGCGGCGATTGCTTGCTTCCAGCGTGCCGCTGCTCCAAAGACGCGAAGGCGGCCGCGTCGCGCTGGTGGCCGAACTCGATAACGGCGGCAAGCCGCTGGTGGTTTACAATCTTCACCTGGAGAGCAAGGGAACCGGCCAGTTACGTCTCGAACAACTGGAAGAGGTTCTCGCCGACGCCCAGCGCTATCCCTCTCAAACTCCGATCATCATCGCCGGCGATTTCAACAGCTTCAGCGCTCATTCCAGCCTGATGCCGCGGCTGCGCCAAGCGGGCTTTCGCAGCGCCTTTGGCGACCAGCGGGTCCGGACGCATGTGATTGTGGGCGCCTTGGACTGGGTCTTCGTGCGGGGTTCCATCGAGTGCGAACACGGCCAGGTGCTGCGGGTGCGCGGCTCGGATCATTTTCCCATCACGGTAGATGTTCGCCTATAGTGGGCTTTGCGGCACGGGCCCGCTGTGGCGACGTCAACGCCACGGCGTTTTCCACAAACGTTCTGCCGCTGCCGCTGCAGGGACAACTGGTGGCGCGTTTCACGCTCAAGAGCAGCCGGAGCGCTTCCGAAGTTTCCTTTCACGCCTCGCCGGACCATGCACTCCCTGCGAGGCGTTGTTTTTTGTATTTTTTGTAAAAGAGCTACCGTTTGTAATATGATGTTCGCGATGCGGTTTTCATTGCTCCTGCTACTCGCGGCGGGCGCGCTCTTTGCACAGCACAGCTATACGGCCGCCGATATCGAAGACGGCGGCCGCCTCTATCGCGCCAATTGCCTGACGTGCCACGGCCCCGATGGCAACGCGCTTCCCGGCGCCGATCTTAGCCAAGGCAAGTTCCGCCACACGTCCACGCCCGAGGGCACGGAGAGCGAGCTCGTCAGCATCATCGAAAAAGGCATTCCGGGAACGGCCATGCCTCCGAATGCATCCATAAACGATTTCCAAGCTGCAACCGTCGTCGCCTACCTGCGTTCTTTCGCCGATAACCCCGCCCGAGCCTCGGCGCTCGTGGGCGATCCAGCGCGCGGCAGGGAGCTGTTCGAAAACAAGGGCCAATGCCTTAGCTGCCATCGGGTGAAAACGTCGGGCTCCCGCCTTGGTCCCGATCTCAGCAGCATCGGCGCGATTCGCCGCACCGTGGAAATCGAACGTTCTCTGGTCGAGCCAAACGCCCAAGCGGCTCCGCAAAATCGCTTTGTTCGCGTGGTTACCAGGGATGGAAGCACCGTTACCGGACGCCTGCTGAATATCGACACATTCTCCATCCAGCTGCTGGATACGAACGAAAATCTCCGCTCGTTCCCGCGCGCGGATCTGCGCGAATCCGTGGTGCTCGATAAATCCTCGATGCCCTCGTATAAGGACAAGCTCTCGCCGCAAGAACTGGCCGATGTTGTTAGCTATCTGGCGTCGTTGAAAGGTGCCGAGCCGCGACCCTAATGAGATCGCTTGATAATTGGAAGACATAAAGGTAGCCATCAGGCGATTGGCCTTGTAAGTGTTGCCGTAAATTTCGAGTTGACGTGATGTCCCGATTCAAACATCCGCAAGACCGAGTGTGGCCTTTAGTTAGTTGGGTTCCCACGACTAATCGCTCCGGGCTTCCACAGCGACACTGAACCCACCACCTTGCCTGTCCCCATTTATTGTTGGTTCCACGGCGTAGAACCGCAAGCCGACCAAAGACCAGACCGGAAAGTTCCCGGACGCCAGATATTTCTTGTTGTAGGCAACCGCACGACCTCACATTTTCAGACGTGAGGGCATTCGTTCGCACTATTTTTGACTTGCCACATTCACATTGGGTGTGCCACGTTGCCCCGTACTTATCAAAGCCTTCACGTCCCACTACCTGCAATCGTCCGAATTTCTTTCCGATCAAATCAGCGGTTAGTAGTTCCTTTTTCAAACACCCGCACGAAGTGGCATTGCCCTTGGTTAGATTTTGGCTGATTATGGATTTTTCAGGGCTACCGCAATCACATTGAACCCACCATGTTGCCGCTGAATGGCCTCTCTTGTCCCTGCGGCTACCGTCCCGACGTAAAACTTGCAATCTCCCGAAGCGTTGTTCTGTTAGGTCTTTTGTTGACCTTTTGGATATGAGGGCACGCTCTCTATCTGACACACGTCTTCCCATGCGGCGAACACAACCGCATGATTTACTCAAGCCCCGTACCAAGCTGCTTCCGTTGATGGAAAACTCCGGGCTATCACAATCACATTTGACCCTGTATTTTGTCTTGTTATGCTTGTCTACTCCGTCTGGCCGAAGGACGGCCAGATGATGAAACTTCTGGCCTGTTAGGTCGCCCTTGTTCCATGCGATTTGCAGTCCTTTCTTTCCTTTGTTCCAAGGGATCATTTGACGAAAAACCTATACCATTTAGCGTCTCATGAAATCGAAATCTGTCAAGCTGAAGGCCGTTCCGCAAGGAAATCACCGACTGGACGATGGTGCTTTTGTGAGTTGCAACTCAAGCAAGCGGTCACAAGATTCTCAAGGGAGTTGCCGCCGCCTTCGGCGATAGCTACTACGTGATCCAGCGTGGCTGTAAAGCGGGTCAGTTGCTTTTCGCAATAGCGGCACTTGTAGCCATCACGTTCGTAGACTTTGATGCGATTCTCACGGACGTTGTAGTAGTCGATATCACCAGCGGAAACTTCCGGCTTCGGCTCCGTGGCCGTTCTTTCGGCCCGAAACTTCCGGCACGCCTCAATCTCATCGGGGATCAAAACACGATAGGGCGTTCCATTTCGATTTGGTTCGCCTTCTTTGCGAATAGCGCCGATGGATTCCAGCGCTCGGAAGATTTCACGAACCTTGCCTTCGGAGATCGTGTTTTCAACCGCTGTAGAGTAAGAGGAACGAACAACGCCCCGGCGCATTGCTTTTCCACTCAACCGGACGTGTGGGTTCCCGTTCTTTGCGATGGAATGGCGGAATGCGTACCAGTAGAACGCAGCTTCGTAGGGTGATAAAAGCGGCTGAAGATCATCTACGATTTCTTGAATGACGACAGGCAATTCGAGAGCGGTGAAATCACGCTCACTGCCCTGAACCTCCGAAGTGGCTTCTGTCATCGTTTGCTTTTCCTCGACGCCTTCCGCTTCCGTGGCGGTCGCTCCGGGTGAAGGATCGGCTTGTGGTCATCGTTCAGCTTCATCAGGACCTTCTTATCATGTTTGATTGGTAGATTTGCGGTGATGTACCGTGGGACGGCTTCGGACTTCGGAACGCCAAGAATGGCTTTGGCGAAATTTTTGAAGCGGTCTTGTTCGGTGTCGCCAAGCGAATCCGACAACGGCGGCAGCATCTTGGTTCTGGACATGCCTACATTTAGCGTGGATTGGAACGAGAGCCGTGTCAACAGGCGGCTGAACGGGAAATCAGAGACTTACAGAGCTTGGTTGCGTCAAGTATATAAACACCCTAATGAGCCGCGACTTTACTGAGCCGCGACCGTGAGGGAGCGGTCCCTACGCGTCTTTCAACTCAACGCTGATCAGATGAATCTCACCCGGCGAAACGTTTTCCACCGAATGCGGCGGAAGGCACTCGATCCAGTTCGCAGCCGTCGCCGTCAGCATCCCGGGAACCGTGCGGCTGTCGAATAGAACCTTGCCTTCGCCGTCGCGTCGAACGAAATCACCGGCCGCGATGGTGTAGTAAATGGCCGGCCAGCGATGGGTGTGGACCGGCACGATGTCGCCTGCGGGAATGCGCGTGTCGAGCACGCGCACGCGATCGTTCTCCAGCACCAGCCGGTGATACCGTGGCGCGGCAATCACCGCGTCCAGCGAATCGGGCCAAGGCCACGCTGCTTTCTTGGTTTCAGCCGGAACAGCCATCGCGCACCTACTTCAACTTGACGTCGGCGTTGCCGCCTTTGTCCTTGGTGTAGTGCTTCACGTCCTGATTGCCCTCGATGCAGCCAAACTCCATCTGCTCGTAATTGGCGGCGCTCGATTTGTACAGTTCCATCGCCATCTTGAACGGCCTGCGTCAGCACGTTCGGATCTTCCACCGTCGCCTCGTACTTGATGGTGGTGGTGTCCACGGGCGTGAATCGCTCCACCACATGCTCCGCGTCGCTGTGAAAATTGCCCACCGTGTCGTACCAGGTGCGATCGTTCAGATTGGTGGTATCCACCACCAGCGTGTCACCTTCCCAGTGCCCCACCGAATCGCCCTGGAATAATTTAATATTTGCCGGAATATGCGGCCGCCCATCGGTGGGAATGATGCGATAGGCGTGCATGAATTCCCAAGTCAACACGACATAGTTGGCCGGCTGGAAAATCTGAAATCCAAATTGGACGTACATCTGCTTTGGCACGCCCGATTCGTAGCAGTGCAATTCCGGCTCTTCCGCCAGATGGTGCTCAAACAGGTCCTGAGCCTTGGCCTTGGCGTCCGCGGTATACGGAATGAATCCGTCGGCCGGGATCGACAATCGCGCCCTTGCCGGGGCCGAAGAAGGGGCGTCGACCCTGGGGATGATTCTGCAATTCAAATACCGCTCCGCCGTTATTTCCGGCGTTCCAGAAATCCTTGCATGTCCGGATGGCCGTCGGCGAGATGTTGCACCGGTCCGCCGGGCTTGTGCGGAGGTCCGCCGAAAAAGGACGGAGCGCCGCCGGTGCCGCGGTTCCCGCCCGCCGGCCCGCCAGGTGTCGTTCCTTGCGGTGGCGCCGGTGGCTGGGCTGCGGCTGTTGCCGACAACATAGCAATAATTCCGGCCGTCGCGAATACGCCGCTTCATCACTGCCCTCCCTTCGCCGCTTCGTCCGCGTAAGCCTGGCACTCGTATTCGAGGATGCGGAAATTCGGCTCGGTGTGGCGATACAGCGGAATGCTGATCTTCCACGGCTGCGTAAACACGTCCGGGTCTTCGATGGTGGCTTCATACCGCAGCGTATCCGGACCGGTGCGCGTATAGCGCTCCACCACGTGCAGCTTGCCGCTGTGATAATCGCCCGAAGCGTCGAACCAGGTCTGGTCGTTGAAATCGGTTACATCCACCACCAGCGAATCGCCGTCCCAGTGGCCGCGCGAATCTCCGTTCCACCAATCCAGCCCGTCCAGATGCTGCGGTGCCGTTGGTGAAAATCGTCCGATAATTATGGATGTATTCGTAAGCAATCAACGTATATTTGGGAGTTTCAAAAATCTGAAAAGGAAAATCCAGATACGTAATCCGCGGAACGCCCGGCATGTAGCATTTATTGAGCGTGTCGGCCGCGTCGCGATTCTTGAAATTCTCCTGCCGCTTGGCCAGGGCTTCGGGCTTATAAGGAATCTTCCCATCCGCCGGATCCACGATGATGCTTCTTCCCGGCGGAATCCCCAGTGCTCCCGCGTGATCCTGCACGTCAAACGCGGCCGTGGTGTCGCGCACCTGCCAGATGCCCTGCAGATCGGGCAGTGCCGTCGGGAGTGCGCGGAACTTTATACGCCGCCCGCGCCTGCGAATTTTGGGCTTGCGCCCGCGGCGCCACACCCAATGACAACATCAGCGCCGCAAATCCAACCACTGTCCGAATCTACCAACCGAATTCTCATCGCCACTATTTGCTCTTCGTTCCTTGGGAGGCGCCGGCGGCCGCGGGCGGCAGCGCATCGGCATTGCCCGCGAACATACGGCGTCCGTCGGCGGTCTTTACCGAGCGGGTCCACATGTTGGTGGTTCCGTCCTTGGCCTGAAAACCTTCAATTTCGATTTGATCGCCAGCCTTCAGGGAATCCTTTCGCCAGCCCTGCCGGTACAAACTATTGGGCGGCAACGCTTCGCAGGACCAGGTCTCACTTTGCCGTCCGCGTCCGGTGACCTCGATCAGGATCTGAGAGTGCGGATTCACCCAGTCCATCCTCACGAACTTGCCCTTCAGCGTGACAGGCTTGTTGACGTCGAACTCGGCCGCGAACGAATGGTGCGCCAGGACCGGCAGTGCGGCCAGGAACAGACCCAGGCCCGCACTCAAAACCGCGAACTTCAGCTTCATGTCTAGATACCCTCCCACTACATTCTGTCAAACGACCGGTGTTACCGAGCGAATTTTATAATGCTTTCCGCGCGCAAGTCAACTGATCTACCAGATTTTCCACCTATAAATCCTCCATCCGCAGCTCGGTATCGGCGTGCTTCCAGCCTTCTTGAAATTCCTTGCGGACCGCATCTTCCTGACCGGTCTTGCCCTGCGCACGCAGGCATTCCGCCAACCCGAAGAGAGCGCGCGGATTCTTGGCGTGCTGCTTCAGTTCCTCCCGAAACACGGCCTCCGCTGTCCCTCGCGCGGCCATCCAGAAACAGCACCGCTCCCAGCGATTCCCGCGGCGGCAAGTACCAGTCCGGCGGCTCATCGTAGTTCAACGCATCCTCGGCCAGCGCGGCTTTGGTCAATAGCGACGCGGCCTGCTTGTAGTCGCGATGGCTGCGCGCGATACTGGCATCCAGCATCAAGTCGCAATCTCGAAAATCTGCCCCGCGGTGTTATATCCGAAGCCTCCTTTCGCGGGAATCGCTTTCACTTCCTCGACGAATGCCGCGCGTTCCGCGGCCGCTTTCTCCGTCTGCCCTTCGCCGCTGAAAGCCATTCCGCGCGCGAAGCGCCACACCGCGTGCACCTGATCCAGCTTTTTGTCGGGCTCGGGAAGTTGTTCGATCTCAGCCCAACGGTGGAAGCGCACCAGAACCAAGGTCTGCGTCGGAAGAAAAGACTGCGCTTCGGGATGTTCTTTCAAAATCGGCGTAATTCCCTCGGTGATTTTCGCGGCCACGCGATTGGCGTCCGCGAAATCGCCTTCCATGCTGCTCGCTCACCACCAGGAAATGCATGTTATGCGTGTAGTACATCATCGAGTACATGGTTTGCACGTTGTACTTGTTGATGTAGCCTTGATCCGCGCCCATGGCCTGTTTATTCGACACCGACGCGGCATGATAATCGCCGGTGCGAATGTAGATGTGCGCCGGCATGTGAACCAGATGTCCCGCGCCGGGCGCCAGATCCGCCATCCTCCGCGCGCTGGCCATGGCCTGTTCCGGATGCGGCGACTCTTCCTTTGCGTGAATATAAAAATGATTCGCGCCGATGTTGTCCGGATCGCGCTTGAGCACCGATTCCAGCGCTTCGATGGCTTCCATGGGTCCCCTCTTCGGGCTGGCCGTCCCGTTTCCAAAGCATCCAGGCGTGCAGATCCATGGCCGCGTCGGCGAACAGCACGGCGGCGTCCAGATCGTTGGGATAACGCTGCATCAATTCGCGCATGGCGTCGCGATAATCCGCACCGAGTTTTTTCTGATCGGCCTTGGGATCGGCCGATACACGACTGGGCCATGGCGGCGAATATAGGCCTGCTCGGCTGGCGCTGGCATGGGCCGCAAGCTGCTGCGCCTTTTGCACCGCTTCCGACGCAAGTTTCTCGCGACTCGCATCGATGAACCATTCGTTGTAATTGGGCCCGCGTGCCAGCGCGATGCCCCAATACGCCATGGCGCACTCTGGATCCAGCTTCGCAACGTATTCGAACGAGCGCGTGGCTTCTTCGTGGTTGAAGGCATACACCAGCGTGAGGCCCTGGTCGAAATATCGCTGCGCCAAAGGATTCGAAGTGGTGATGGAATGATGCAGACGGCCCAGGCCGGCGAGCAGAGGCGCAGGCTGCGTGGCCTGCGATACCGCGCCATGATCGTGCTGCTGACCGAGCGCAGCAACCGCCAGTGCCAGAAACACTGCGGCTGCGGGTCTTGGCATCCTAGAATTATCTCAAACCAGCTCGGCCAGCACGGCGCGATGAAACGGCCGCAGCTCATGCAATGCGCCCCGCCGCACGATTTCGGGCCAGGTTGGATTCACGATCAATGAGCGGCCAATGGCAACCAGATCGAATTCGTCGCGGTCTAACCGCTCCAGCAAATTGTCGATGCCCGTCACCGCCGCGGTACTCTCCGTGCCGAACGACTTCATCAGATCTTCGTTCAACGTCACCGATCCCACCGTGATGGCCGGCTTGCCTGTCAGCTTCTTCGTCCACCCTGCCAGATTCAGATCGCTGCCCGCGAACTCCGGGTCCCAAAAACGCCGCGTGGAACAATGAAACGCGTCCACTCCCGCGTCCACCAGCGGGCGGAGAAATCGCTCCAATTCCTGGGGATTGCGCGCCAGTTTCGCTTCGAAATCCTGCAATTTCCATTGCGACCATCGCAGGACCACCGGATAACCCGGCCCCACCCGTCGCCGCACTTCGGCGATGATCTCCGCCGCGAAGCGGGTGCGCGACACCAGGTCGCCACCGTACTGGTCGCTTCGTTGGTTCGTACTTTCCCAGAAAAACTGGTCGATCAAATAACCGTGCGCGCCGTGCAGCTCCACCCCATCGAAGCCTAGTTCCTGGGCGTCGCCGGCGCCCTGGGCGTAGGCCCCAATCAGGCCATCGATATCGGCCTGTGTCATGGACTGCGGCCCGATCGGCATGATTCCCTCAGCGGGCTTTTGTCCCGGCGAAACCACCGTGCCTACGTGCCAAAGCTGGGGAAAGATGAGTCCGTCCGCCGCGTGCACCTGTTCCAACACGCGCCGCCATCCAGACAGCGCCGGCTGGCCATAGAAACGCGGAACCTGTGGATCGAACCCCGCCGCCGGATGGTCGACGTAGGTGCCTTCGGTAATAATGAGCCCGACTCCGCCTTCGGCGCGCCGCCGATAATACGCTGCCACATCCGCGCCCGGCACGCCTTCGGGCGATTTCGAGCGCGTCATGGGCGCCATCACGATTCGATTCCGCAGCGTCAGCCCTTGGAGTTGGAACGGCCGGAACAACGCTTCGGTGGTCGGCGGTGCAGCTATGCCCATTCCATCAGTGTACGCTGGCCGCTTTAGCTCCCGTCGCCGGCCGCGAAGAAATCGTCCAGCAATCGGCAACTCAACTGGAGCAGGTCTTCGATATCGGGGCGCACCAGCGCGGACCGTGCAATGGTGGTAAGACGTTGCGAGATCGCTTCCGCGGCCGCTACTTTGCGCGACGAAGGCGGCCAGGCGCTGATCACCTGCAACCGGTAGCCCTGAAAACGCACGTCCGCCTCGGCGGGAGAATCAACGGTTTCACTCGGCATTTAACAGACTCATCGGCAAGCTCCTAAAATTCAACGCTGCGCCGCCGATAAGCATGTCTGGAGGGACAGCCCGGCGTCGTCAACGCACGGGATCTCCTCTAGCAAGGAGCAGTATGACCGAACTTCAAGCTGAGCCCATTCAGGAAACCCCCGTCAAACAGACGCCTTGGGCGCTGGATGAATTGCCGCCGTTTCCTTGGGTGGCGAAACGATTGATGGCCACTGTTTCCAAAGAAGACGTCGACATTCATGAGGTCGGTAAACTGATTGCCGCAGAGCCGGTGTTTGCAACGCGCGTGTTGCAACTCGCCAATTCACCGCTGTTCGCGTTGGAGCGCCAGGTCAGGACCATTTCACACGCCATCATTTTGCTCGGATTGGATCGCGTGAAGGCCATCACATTCACGCGCGCCCTGGAAGATTTCGTCACACCCGCGCTCAGCGTCAAAGCTCTGCGGGCGTGCTGGCAGAACTGTCTGGCAGTGGCGCTGCTGTCGGAGAAGCTGGCGCGCGCGGCGCGTATGGACGCCGATTTCGCTTACGTGGCCGGCCTGCTGCGCGATATCGGGCGCCTGGCCTTGCTGGTGAAATATCCCGAGCCTTATTCCAATCTGCTGGCCGTCTCCGGCGAACAGAAATTCGATCTCCTGATGATGGAGCGCGAGCTGTTCGACATCGATCATTGCGATGCGGGTGCGTGGCTGATGCAGCAACTGCCTTTCCCGCCCGAACTCGCCGACATCATTTCCAATCATCATCGGGAACTGGATCACGACACCTTCCGCATGCTGCACCTGGTGCAGTGCGCGGACCGGCTGGCGGACGCGCTGGGATTCGGCGTGTTGCCCGACGCGCAAGGGCCCTCTATCGAGGACGCGCTGGAACATCTGCCGGAAGCCGCGCACGCCCGTATGGGCAACGACTACGAGCAATGGAAAGCCGACATTACCGCGCGCCTGCAGGCCTGGCGCTGACCGCTCTCTGCGCTATCCGAGCCGCGACAGCAGGAAGCACTCTTACGGCAAAGCAAAAACGACCAGCGAATCCGTGGCCATGATCGCCACATATTGTTTGCCGTTCTTGCCTTGATAGGTCATCGGGTTCGCGTTGGCGGTCTTCGCCAACTTTCCCGACCAAAGCTCCTGGCCGGTCTTTGAGTTGAAGGCGCGAAAGCGGTGATCGTTAGTAGCGCCGATGAAAACCAATCCTCCGCCCGTTACCAGCGGCCCGGCGCTCCCGCTCGATCCAAGGTTCTGCTTCCCTTCGGGCAGCCCTTCCACCAATCCCAACGGCGATTGCCACGCAATATCGCCGGTGTTGGCGTTCACTGCCACCAGCCGCGCCCAAGGTGGTTTCTGGCACGGCCAGTTTCCAATGGTGTGGCCATTCGCATCCTTCACCGTCGCGCTGAATCCGTGATAGGGGCCAGGGCCATCCACGCTCGCGCGATCATAAGGTTGATTGGAACCCTCGGTGCCACGCCCGTAGTTTCCGCCGGGCTTCTTTTTCTCGATCCATCCGGTCAGCGCTCCATCGTGCGTGTTCAGGAACACGTAGCCGGTTTTCGGATCGACCGCCATTCCACCCCAATTCACACCGCCGGTTCCACCCGGAAATTGAATGGTGCTCTTGGGCGGCGCTCCCTCCTCGTGGAACAGCCATCCGGTGAATGGACCCGCATTGTAGAAACCGCCGTTCTTCTCGTAAACTTCGCGGCATGCTTTGGCGTGCTCGGGCGTAGTGTCCTCGGCCGTCACCATGTCTTCCGGCTTGAAACTCACGCGCGCCAGCGGGGGTGGCTTCAACGGAAAGGGCTGCGTCGGCGAATACCATTCGCCCGGAACATCGCCCTTCGGAACCGGACGCTCTTCCACGCCGAACACCGGCTTTCCGTTGGTGCGATCGAGAATGAACATGTAGCCGGCCTTCCCGATCTGCGCCAGCGCCGGAATCTTTTTGCCGTCCTTCACGATGTCGATCAAGCTGGGAGCAGGCGGCAAATCGGAATCCCATAGGTCGTGATGGATGGTTTGAAAATGCCATTTATATTTGCCCGTGACGGCATCCACGGCAACCACGGAATTGGCGAACAGGTTGTTGCCGGGCCGATCGCCGCCCCAATAATTGGCGGCGGGAGCACCGAACGTCATGTACACGATGCCACGCTGGTCGTCCACGCTCATATACCAGCCCCAGACGTTCACACCGGAGCGGTCCTTCCAGCCGTCGTTGAGCCAGGTGTCATGACCCAGTTCGCCGGGACGCGGCACGGAATGAAAATCCCAAAGCTTGGCGCCGGTGCGCGCATCGTAGGCGCGTGAATCGCCCGCCGGACCCTCGGGGACTTCGCCCACGGTGGCGCCAATCATCGCGACATTCTTATAAATGGTGGGAACGCCCGAGTACGGCACCACCATGTCCACTTCGCCTTCATTGCCGAATCCGGGATCGATCTTGCCGGTGTTGGCGTTCAGCGCGATCAGCTTGTGGCCGGAGGTGAACAGGATGCGCGGCGGATTCTGTTTGTCGCCCGGCCAATAAGCGACGCCACGTTGCGATGCGGCGCCAGCCGGCAAAGAATAGCTCCAGATTTCGGAGCCGGCAACCGGGTCGAGCGCCACCACACGGCTGCCCACCGGCAAATACATCACGCCGTGGACGACGATGGGCGTTGCGGCCGACGAAACGCCGCGCGGCGCGCCGGGTACCGCAAAGGGATCGTCCGAAGCTGCCGTGCCGCTTGGCCGCGGGGGCTCGGCGCGCAGCGTGTAGGTCCAGGCGGGAGCCAGCTTCGCGACGTTGCCGGGAGTGATTTGATCGAGCGGCGAATATTTGGTTCCGGCCAGATCGCGGGCGTAGTTGGGCCAATCGGCGGGGGCAACTTGGGCGGCCGCGGGCAACGTGCATGCGGCCAGGATCAGAATCCAACGGGAGTTCATGAAACGTGCAGTATATCAGCCTGACGATGACTTTCGACACCGCCAGGCCGACAGCCGGCATCCGATGATTGCACAACGAACAACGACACCCGGAAGATTCGTAGACCGCCGGAACCTGTGAGTAAATAGAGATTCGTGCAGCAGGCCTCAGGCGCACCGCCATTTCCATCGCACTTTGACGGCAAGCGCTTCTTCAATCCGGACGCACCTCAGGCGCGCGGCTTTCTCGATGTCCTGCGATGGAAGTTCACTAGCCGGCCGGAACCATCCGCTGGTTTCATTTCGGACGTGGAGCCGTCCAAACCGCCGCCCGGCGCGGCGGGCAACGAACTGCGGATCACGCTGATCAACCATTCCACCGTGCTGCTCCAGCAAAGTGCAGTGAACATTTTGACTGACCCAATCTGGTCGGAGCGGGCAAGTCCGCTAAGCTGGATCGGTCCGCGGCGGCGGCGGGAACCAGGAGTGCGATGGGAGGATCTGCCCCGTATCGACGTCGTGCTGCTCAGCCACAATCATTACGATCATCTGGATCTTGCCACTTTGCGACGGCTTGCCGGTCTTGGATCGTCGCAATTCATCGTTCCCACCGGGGTGGCCCGTTTGCTACGATCCCAGAGCATCGGTCCGGTCCGCGAACTGGATTGGGGCGCAACGCTGGCATTGGCCGGAACCACCATTCATAGCGTGCCGGCGCTCCATTTTTCGGCGCGGGGCATGTTCGACCGCAATCGGACCCTGTGGTGCGGTTACGTTATCGAAACGGCGGCACGCATCGTCTATTTCGCCGGAGACACCGCGTCCGGCGGCCATTTCGCTCAAATTCGCGAGCGATTCGGAGCGCCGCGCCTGGCGCTGCTGCCGATCGGCGCTTATGAACCGCGCTGGTTCATGTCGGCGATCCATATGGCGCCCGATGAGGCGGTTCGGGCCCATGAGATCCTGGGCGCCCAGACCAGCATCGCGATCCACCATGGCACGTTCCAATTGGCCGATGAGGGCTTGGATACGCCGAAACGGCAGCTCCGCGCCTGCGCAACAGACGGCTCGTTTCTGGTGCTGGACAATGGCCAATCCGTGACCCTGTCGTGATGACGTTTCACAGCTCTATTTGCTTTGCCCGGAGGAGTGGATCTCTGCAATAAAGCCCCCGGGAAATTGTACGATCACGGCATCTCTTCCGCCGGATGCATACGGTCCCACAAGTGTGACCACCCCCGCGGCCTTGGCCTTCGCCAAAGTCTCGGATAAATTCGAAACTTCATATCCGGTGGTTTCCCGCCCGTAGGGATACGGCAGATGTCCATCCGTGACAAGGACTCTGAGAACGCCGAAGGAGGATTCAATCCGTATGCGGCGGTAGGTGTCGGAAGGTCGTCCGATCTCAAGGCCCGGCGCACGCGCATCGTCCGAGAGAACTTTGCCGTGCGAGAAGGCGAGAAAGCTGCGGGTGAATGCGCCGGCTCTTTCCGGGGACACGTAGACGCGATTTTCCGGAATGGTCTGAAGCGCAGGATACGATGGCGGCTTGGTGTGCCAATAGAGCTGCATGTTCACGCCGCCCGGCCATTGAATCACGGCATCGCGTCCGATAGGATCGTTGAACGGCGTCACCAGGACGTCCGCGCCATCGGCCTGAGCCGCGCGGACGGCTGCATCCAGATCGGTGACCAGGTAGCCTGTTCGCTCCGCGCCGAACGGATACGGGATGGGCGTTTTGAATCCGAATACCGAAAAGCTGCCAGCAGCAGTGAGCGCCAATTGCGACATCGTGCTGCTGGGAGTGGGCGTCACGGTGAAGACGCCTGGCTTGGTGGCCGAGCCTCCGAACGTCGCGATAAGGCTGGCAACGAAGCGGTCGAAATCTGCGAGTGCGACATAGACGTGCGTGGAGTCGTATTGCGGACCAACCGCGAAATTCGGGGTCGCCGCGTTGACGGCTGCGAGGGAAAAGAGGACGAGGCTTGCTACAAAATATTTGGTCATAAGGTCGGCGGGACGAAGGCCAGATGCCGCGCGAACAGCCAGCATAGGAAAAACACGATAGGAGCCTGCACCGCGAGTTGCAGCAATCCGTAACCCACCAGATCCCGGGCGCGCAGGCGCAGGATTCCGAGCAGCGGCAGCATGAAGAACGGGTTGATCAGGTTGGGCAGCGCTTCGGACGCGTTATAAATCTGCACCACCCATCCCAGATTCACGTGATGTTCGATGGCCGCCTGCAGAACATAGGGCGCTTCGATAATCCATTTGCTTCCTCCGGACGGGATGAAGACGCCTAAAGCGGCAGAGTACAGGGCCACGAATAAAGCAAACGTGTTGTGCGTGCTTACCGACGTGAGCAGGCGCGTGGCTTTATCGGACAGCCCCGTGCCGACGATCATTCCGAAAATTACCGCGTAGAGCGGAAACTGGATGATCACGCCGGCGGTGCCCGGGACGCACTCCATCACCGCGCGCAGAAAGCGCTTGGGACGCCATTGCAGCAGCAGTCCGAGCGTGATGAAGATCAGATTGAAGGTGTTCAGATCCAGCGCCGCCAGTGCGCCTTGAGGAGACGTGCGGAAGAGATCCACCAGATAGACGGCCAGCAGCGCGACAACCAAGATGGTCAACAGGGGGCTATATTCAAGCCATTCTCCGGGCTTGGTCCGCGGCTCCAGTTCCAACTGAAACGGCTCCCACCGCAGCCCATAAGAGTCCGCCGTTCGCGCATTGGCGGCCGCAGGCGTGGACAAATACGCGACCGAGATTCCCGCCACGATGAGCACCGCTGCCAGCAACAGACTGGGCCACAGGAAGATCGTGCTGGTGAGAGGAATCAGGCCGCTGATGGCCGCGAGCCTGGGAGGGATCGCGCTTCGCGTAGCCATCAACATTGCGGCCGACGAGGAAAGCCCGAGCGCCCACACCGTTGCTCCACCCACGTAAGCGGCGGCGCCCGCTGCGCGATAATCCAGGCCTTTCACGCGCTGGGTGAGTTGGCGGACGAACAGCCCGCAGACGATAGGGCTCATGCCCCAGGACAGCAACGCGGTGAGCTCCGAGAAAACCGCGATCAAAACGATGGCTTGCCGCGGGTTCTTGGGAACATCGGCCAGCCTCTGCATGGCACGTTGCACCAAAGGAGTGGACGCGACAACGTAGCCGCCGATGATGATCATCACCATCTGCATGGTGAAAGGAATCAGCGACCAAAATCCTTTGCCGCCCTGGACAGCCAAGTCGAGAGGCTTTTCGCCGGCCGCCACTCCGATCAGGAAGACCACCACAATCCCGACCAGCGCGAATACCAGAGGATCGGGAAACCAGCGTTCGCTCCAATTGGAAAGCGCCACGCCGGTGCGGGCCGTGAGTCGCTCGCCTTCGCTCGCCGGGGTTGGGGGCTGGGGATCTGGGATACGCGGCATTATCGCTTTAACATGAGCCGGGAAGCGAGACGAGTGCTCTGTTCAAGATAATATGCCAGTTCGGGGTTTGCATCGGAAAGCGCCTGGAGTTGTCTGGGCAACTCGCGCGGCGGGGGATAAGCGCGCCGGCCGCCTTTGAGAAACGAACGAAGCGTGCGATGGATCTGCCGTTCCACCAAGGTGGCCGAAAGTCCCGGCGGAACCGCGGCATGTTGCAGCGATTCGAGCGCCACGCGCAGCAGTGCGAACAGCAAAGTCCCGGTGCAGGTGAGCGCGGCCAGGTAGAACGGCTTGAGAGGCCGTTCGATGGCAACGGCGCGCCGCTCGCGATACTCCACCAGCCTTTTTGACTGGCGAATTGCAAGCGGGTCACCCTCCACCAGATAGCGCTCGTCGTCGGAGCCTTGAATGGGGAAGCCGGGAATCGGGCTGATGGATCCCACGGATGCTCCCAGCGCGGAAAGTTCGCGCAGGTCGCCGCTGTCCAGCCAGGTACTGCACAGGACCACCGCTTTACCCGCCCATGAGATTCCGGACGACACCATTTCGGAAACCACTTGCGAAACGGTTTCCTCCGGTACGCAAACCAAAATGAGAACGCACGCTTCAAATTCCGCGTAATCCTTAACAGGATGGCCGGCCTGCAGCATATTGGCAATGCGGCTGGCTACGCGATAAGAGGCCGATTTCACGGGGCCGAGGCGTTCTGATAACCACCAGAAGCGCGTCAGCGGAGAGTCGGTGAGATTACCCGTGCCGATTAGGCCCACCGACGGCGCTTTCTTCATGAATTCCGAGTGATTTTAGCACTTTTATGCGGTCACGAAGTTGAGCGGCCTTCTCAAACTCAAATCTTTTCGCCGCATCGCGCATGCTTTCCTCCAGCTCGGACACGAATTTCTCGCGTTGTTCGGGCGTCCATTCTTCCGCCGGATCGTCGGGCTCCACGGGGACGGTAACGTAATCGCCCTCGGCGATGCGCACCAGGCTCATGTCGATGGGCTTGATGATCGATTGCGGGATGATGTTGTTCTGCTCGTTGTATTGCTCTTGAATCTCGCGGCGGCGGTTGGTTTCGCCGATGGCACGTTTCATGCTCTCGGTGTAGACGTCGGCGTACAGCACGGCGCGGCCGTTCAGATGGCGCGCGGCGCGGCCCATGGTCTGGATGAGCGATCCGGCGGAGCGCAGGAAGCCCTCTTTATCGGCATCCAGGATCGCGACCAGTGACACTTCGGGCAGATCCAAGCCTTCGCGCAAGAGATTGATACCGACGATCACGTCCAGCTCGCCGCGCCGCAAATCGCGCAGGATTTTCATGCGGTCCAGCGCGCCGATCTCGGAATGCAAGTAGGCGCATTTCACGCCGACTTCGGTGTAGTATTCGGAAAGATCCTCGGCCATGCGCTTCGTCAACGTGGTGACCAGAACGCGCTCATTCAGCTCCACGCGCCGCCGGATCTCGTGCAGCAGGTCGTCCACCTGGCCTTTGATGGGACGCACGTCGATTTGCGGATCAACCAAACCAGTGGGCCGGATGATCTGCTCCACAACCACGCCGGCGGACTTGGTGAGCTCATACGGGCCGGGAGTGGCGGAGACGTAGAGCACCTGATTCACGCGATTCTCGAATTCTTCAAACGTGAGCGGACGGTTGTCCATCGCGCTGGGCAGGCGGAAGCCGTAATTCACCAGAACTTGTTTGCGCGAGCGGTCGCCATGATACATGCCCTGCAGTTGCGGAATGGTCTGATGGCTTTCGTCCAGGAAAAGCAGATGATCGTTCGGCAAATAATCGAGCAACGTGGGCGGCGCTTCGCCCGGCAGGCGTCCGGAAAAATGGCGCGAATAATTTTCGATGCCGTGGCAATAGCCGATCTGGCGGATCATCTCCAGATCGAACATGGTGCGCTGATACAGGCGCTGCGCTTCGACGAGCTTGCCGCCTTTTTCCAGTTCCTTCTGCCACCATTCCAGCTCCGTCTCGATGCTGCGCAGCGCGCTCTCGCGCGATTCGGGCGTCATTACGTAATGCGTTTTGGGATAGATGGGCAGGCGCAAGTAAGTTTGGCGCACCTGGCCGAGCATCGGGTCGATCTGGCTGAGGCTATCCACTTCGTCGCCCCACAGTTCGATGCGATAAGCATAATCGTCGTAGGTGGGGAAGACTTCGATGACGTCGCCGCGCACGCGAAAGGTTCCGCGCGTAAAGCTGTGGTCGTTGCGCTCGTAGAGAATTTCGACCAGGCGCGAGAGGATCTGCTGGCGCGAGATCTTCTGGCCTTTTTCGAGCATCAGCAACATGCCGTAATACGCTTCGGGCGAGCCGAGACCGTAGATGCAGCTCACGCTGGCGACGATGACGCAGTCGCGGCGCTCGAATAGCGAACGGGTGGCGGAGAGGCGCAGCTTGTCCAGTTCGTCGTTGATGGTGGCTTCTTTTTCGATGTAGATGTCGCCGGAGGGCATGTAGGCTTCCGGCTGATAGTAGTCGTAATAGCTGACGAAATACTCGACCGCATTGCCGGGGAAGAATGTTTTGAACTCGTGATAAAGCTGCGCGGCCAGCGTTTTGTTGTGCGCCAGCACCAGCGCCGGGCGGCCGGTCTTCTCGATCAACT
Source organism: Bryobacterales bacterium (assembly GCA_963784025.1). Classification (GTDB taxonomy): domain Bacteria; phylum Acidobacteriota; class Terriglobia; order Bryobacterales; family Bryobacteraceae; genus Palsa-89. Next base: position 271,078 of record CAWAPW010000022.1, on the reverse strand, counting down.
GCGCCATGGTGTAGGTTTTGCCGGAGCCGGTGACGCCCAGCAGAACCTGGTGTTTCTCGCCGTCCAACAGGCCGCGGAAAAGTTGATCGATAGCGGCGGCCTGATCCCCGCGGGGGCGGTAGTCCACGCCCAGATGGAAAGCCATACTTCTAGGATAGCGGGTGCGTCAAGGAGCGGATTAGGGGCTGGGGGCTGGGGATTGGGGGCCAGGCACGCGCTCGGTCGGTCGCCCTACTGCTTCTCCGCTTCCTTTTGCGGCTTGAAATCCGTCGCCAGGCGCTGTCCTTCGGCCACCTGGCCGGGCTTGAGTTTCTTGGCGAGCAGGTCGCGCTGCGCGACGCATCCGCCGTTGCCCTTCGCCGCGCAGATATTCAGCCACTTGTACGCCTGCACATAATCGCGCTTCACGCCCTGTCCGGAGCCGTACATTGCGCCCAGGTTGTGCTGGGCCTGCGTGTAGTCCTGCTCGGCCGCGCGCCGGAACCAGTTGGCCGCTTCCGCCGGACTCTGCGGAACGCCATGCCCATCCAGGTACAGGAGGCCCAGGTTGAATTGAGCCGTGGCATCGCCTTGCTCGGCCAGCGGACGCCACTCCTTCGCGGCTCCGACGTAGTCGCCTTTCTGGTATGCGTCCAGTCCGGCTTGAAAATCGGCGAATGCGGGAACGGCGGCAACCACGGCGGCCAGCATCAATAGGGTCGGGAACAGCGACAGTCTTCGCATGGAGAGACGCTCCTACGAGTATTGAAGCACATGGAAACGATTTGGTTTCTCTCCGGGAGAGCTCTCTGCGGTCGCGGCTCGGTTTAGGCGCGGCGACCCGCAGTCACAATGGATAGCAGAGATAGGTATGGAGGATGTATTTCGGGCTGGATTTGGGCGCGAGGCCCGCATGAGGAAACAGCCAGATCGGCGGGAAAGCCAGCAGCTTGCCCGGTTCCGGCGCGACGGAAATGTTCAGGTTGGGAAACACCGTCTCGCCACCGGCCGGAGTATTCAGATAAATAAACGCCGTCATAAATCGCCGCGCGGCCACTTGACCCATCACGTCCACGTGCAGCGGGAACGAATCCCGCCCGTTGGGGAGATAACGTTTCATCCGCAACTGCTCGAACGAAAATCTGGGGGGCCAGAACCGCGCATTTACCGCGGCTTGATATTTATTGAAATAGGAAAGAAATATCGGCACCAAAATTTCGTTCTCATCGGGCCATTTCTGGGTAACGTTGAGTTGGGTAAAGCTAAAGCCGCGCTCCAGCTGGCAGGTCTCATGGTCGCTCGAAGCTTCGAAACGATCGATCAGCGTCCGGCAATGTTCCGGCGAAAGCGCGCCGGTAAACACCATGACGTGGTCGGAAAGCGATGTATTGGCCACCCGCGTTTGAAGTGGCGCCCGGGGCGATTATTCTCACTTCGGCCTCCAGCGGCTAAGGCTCCAGCAGAAAGCGCGTGGATTCTTCCAGGAACAGATCCAGCCGATCATGATGCACCCAATGCCCGGCGCCTTCCACCTTCAGCACCTTCCGGTTTGGGATTGCCAGCGCCCGGTCCTCTGTATCGGGATCGGGCAGCCAGCTCTCGCGGCCCCAAACGAGCAGGACCGGGCAAGAGATTTCGGAATAGATCGCGCGCTGTTCATGGATGTCGTGACCGTAGGGCGGAAGGCAGCGCACATAGTTGTCGAATTTCCAACTCAAGGAGCCATCGGCGTTCCAGTTGGTGCCGTGCAGCGTGAGATGCCGCGCCACTTCGTCGGACAGATGCGGATTGGCTTCCTTCATTCGCTCGATCGCCGCTTCCAGGTTCGGATAGCTGCGCGGCTCCAGCTTGTCCGTCTGGCGCACGCTGTCCATCCAGGCGCGCATGCGATCCGCCGGGGGCCGATGAATGCGGTGCGAAGCGGGGAATCCTAATCCTTCGATGGCGACGACCTTGCGCACGCGATCGGGATACAGGCCGGCGTAGAGCAGCGTCAGGATGCCGCCGAGAGAATGTCCGATCAAATGAATGGGACCCCCGCCCAGCACGTCCACCAGAGTGGAAACGTCGAAAACATGCTCGGCGATGCTGTACATCGCGCCGGGCGCCCAGGCGCTGTTGCCGTGCCCGCGCAAGTCCATGGCGTACACATGAAAATGCTCGCGGAGCGAGCGCGCCACCCAATCCCAGTTGCGCGCGTGATCCAGGCCGCCATGCACCAGCAGCAGGGGAGGGAGATTATCGTGCCCCCAGTCCCAGAACTGCAACTTCAAGCGATCGGAATAGTAATAGTGAGATACGGGTTCCAATCCAATTATTGTAAGGGCGGTTGCGACATCGAGTGGCGCGGCTTGCTCACTGCTTGCTGTAAAGGCTCTGCTCGCGCACTTCGGCGTGGTGCCGGACGTCGATGCCCTTCACCAGGAACAGAACATCTTCGGCAATATTGGTGGCGTGGTCGGCGATGCGCTCCAGGTTGTGGGCGATGAACATCAGGTCCACGGCGCGCGGGATGGTGGTGCTCTGCTCCTGCATGAACGACACCAGTTCCTTGTACACCGCGTCGCGCAGACGATCCACTTCGTCATCCGACAGCAGCACGCTGCGGGCCAGGTCTTCGTCGCGCTTCACCAGCGCGTCCAGGCTCTTGCGCACCATGTCTTCGGCCAGGCTGGCCATTTGGGGAATGTCGATCAGCGGCTTTACCGGCGGCTCGCGCATCAGCGATATCGCGCGCTGGGTGATGTTCACCGCCAGATCGCCCATGCGCTCCAGATCGCCGTTGATCTTGATCACAGCGGTGAGGAAGCGCATATCGCGCGCCATGGGTTGATAGAGCGCCAGCAGACGCGTGGCATACTCGTCAATCTCGATGTCCTTCTGATTGATCAGCGCCTCTTTCCACAACACCTCCTTGGCGGCCTGCTCGTCGCGGTGCACCAGCGCATCGACGCTCTGGTGGATAGCCGATTCCACCAGGCCCGCCATCTCCAGCAGACGGCTCTGCATTTCGTCGAGTTCTTCTCTGAAGTGAATCAAAGGTAGCTCCTCACTAAACAGCCGGCACAATCTAAAGCGAAATCAGCCGCCGATGAACGCAGATGAACGCTGATAATACATTCTTTGGCATCTGCGTTTATCCGTGTTTATCCGCGGCCATTTAGTTTTCATTACGGATCAGCCGAAGCGTCCCGTGATGTAATCTTCCGTTTCCCTTTTGGCCGGGCGCTTGAAGATGATCTCGGTCTTGTCGAATTCGATCAAGTTGCCCAGCAGAAAGAAGCCCGTGAACTCCGCCACGCGCGCGGCTTGCTGCATGTTGTGCGTGACAATCACCTGCGTGCACTGGTCCTTCAAGCGTGAACAGCAAATCCTCGATCTTCGAGGTGGCGATCGGATCGAGCGCCGAGCAGGGCTCGTCCAGCAGCAAAACTTCCGGATCCACCGCCAGCGCGCGCGCGATGCACAAACGCTGCTGCTGGCCGCCCGAAAACCGTAGGCGGATTGATGCAGCTTGTCCTTCACTTCGTCCCACAGCGCGGCGCGCTTCAGGCTGTGCTCGACGATATCGTTCAACGACCGGCCGGCCTTCAGCCCATTCACTTTCACGCCGTAAGCGATGTTGTCGAAGATCGATTTGGGGAACGGATTGGGGCGCTGAAACACCATGCCCACGCGGCGGCGCAGCTTGGTAACGTCCAGCTCCAGCACATTCTGCGCCGTCCAGCAAGACCTGGCCTTCGTAGCGCGCGTTCTTGACGGTCTCGTTGATGCGGTTCAGCGTGCGCAGGAAGGTGGACTTCCCGCAACCGGAGGGGCCGATGAGCGCGGTGATTCGCTTCTCGGGAACTTCCAGGCTGATGTTGTGCAGCGCGTGAAAATTGCCGTAGAAGAAATTCAGATTCGACCGCCTGCAGCTTGGGCCTCGCGGCGACCTCAGGCTGAACGCCGGACGGCGCAGTTGGTGGTGCGGTAATCTCACTCATTTTTGCGGACTCCGGCGTAGCTGCCATAGTCTTAGGTTACTACCCTCTCTGCGCGGACGCTCCGCGCGACAGCACCCAGCGGGACGCGATGTTGGCGATCAACACCAGCACCAGCAGAACCAGGCCGGCGGCCCAGGCTTGACGATGCCAGTCGTCGTAAGGCGACATGGCGTAGTTGTAAATCATCACGGGCAGCGCCGCGGTGGGCTCGTTCAGGCTGTTCGCCCAGTATTGATTGTTCAGACTGGTAAACAGCAAAGGCGCGGTTTCTCCGGCGACGCGCGCCACGCCCAGAATCATGCCGGTCACGATGCCCTGTTTGGCCGCGGGCACGATTACCGAGATAATGGTGCGGGTTTTGCTTGCCCCCAACGCGAGCGAGCCTTCCCGCAGCGAATTGGGGACGCCCCGCAGAAACTGCTCGGTGGCGCGCAGGCCGATCGGGATCATCATCAGGCTCAAGGCCAAGCCTCCGGCCCAAGCCGAGAAATGGTGCATGGGCACCACGATGACGGTCCAGGCGAAGATTCCGATGACGATGGAGGGCACGCCGTTCAGCAGGTCCGCCGTGTAGCGGATCATCATCGGCACAGTCTTGCCGCCGAACTCGGCCAGGTAGACGCCGCCCAGAAATCCCACCGGAATGCCGATCGCAGAAGCGATCAAGATCAATACGGCGCTGCCCACGATGGCATTCGCCATGCCTCCGCCGGTTTCGCCGGGAGACAGGGGCAGCTTGGTGAAGAAAGTTCCAGATCCAGCGACCGCCAGCCATTTACCACCAGATAGCCCAGGATCAGAAAGAGAACCGACACGGTGACCACGGTGCAGATGCCGGTGACCGTCAGCATCACGTTGTTCACGATGTTGCGCCGCGCGATCCTGTTCACAAAGCCATCCGGTCCATTACGGCTATTTCGACCCCTTCCCGGTGGTGGCAATGATCAACAACTGGGCGGCCGCGTTGATAACCATGGTGAGCGCGAACAGCACCAACCCAAGTTCCACCAGAGAGCTGAGATAAATATCGCCGGTGGCTTCGGTGAACTCATTGGCGATGATGGCGGCGATGGTGTAGCCGGGCGAGAGCAGAGAAGTGTGAATGCCGGTGTCGTTGCCGATGACCATGGTGACGGCCATGGTTTCTCCCAAGGCGCGCGCCAGCGCCAGGAAAACCGACCCAATAATCCCCAGCCGGGCGTACGGCACCACCACTTGCCAGGTGGATTCCCACTTGGTGGCGCCCAGCGCCAGCGCGGCTTCGCGCTGTTCGCGAGGGACGGCCAGCAACGCTTCGCGCGAGATGGAAATGATGAACGGGAACGTCATGATGGCCAGGATCAGGCCGGCCGTGAGGTAGCCGACGCCGTAAGCCGGGCCCTGGAACAGCGGAAGAAAACCCGAGCGTGTCCTTGAGAAACGGCTCGACATACTGGCGCATGATCGGCACCAGAGTGAAGTACGCGAGCAGGCCAAAAATCACGCTGGGCACCGCGGCCAGCAGCTCCACCAGGAACGTACAGGCGTTGGAGAACTTCGGGGGCGCGAGTTCGGAAAGGAAGATGGCCGCGCCCACTCCCAGCGGAACCGAAATCACCAGCGCGATGAACGACGTCAGAACCGTTCCGTAGATGAAAGGCAGCGCGCCGAACTGCTCGGCCACGGGATCCCAGATTTTTCCCGTCAGGAAGCTGAAGCCGAACTTGGCGCGCGAGGGGCCGGAGTGAATCCAGAGTTCGTACACCAGGAAAACGGTGACCAGAAATACGCTGGCCGCAAAGAGGAACGTGACGAGGTGAGCGATCTGATCCCCGTCACGCCAAAGCTTCGTAAATTTCCGCGCCCGCGATTGCGTTGCGGCGCGGTGGCTACAGCTGTTGCCATTCGGACTTCTTACTTTATCAAAGCGATCTGCTTCTGTTCCTTGGCGACCACCGGTTTCGGAAGTGGCGCGTAGCTCAGGCCCTGAGCATCCGCTTGGCCGGTGGTCATCATCCATTGCAGGAAGTCTGTGATCGACTTCTTCTTGGTTGCGTCGCCGATTTTGTCCGGGATCAGCAGCCAGGTGAAGGTGGAAATCGGATAGGCGTTCTTGCCGGGAGCGTTGGTGATAGAAACCCGGAAGTCGGCCGGCATATCCTTGGCGGCGCCGGCGGCGGCCTCGGTGACGGTGTTGAAATCCGCTTTGACGAAGTTGCCGGCTGCATTCTTCATGGAACCGTACTCCATTTTGTTCTGGACCGCGTAGATCAGTTCGACGTAGCCGATCGAATTCGGCGTCTGCTTCACCAATCCGGCCACGCCTTCATTGCCCTTGCCGCCCAACCCGACCGGCCAATTCACGGAGGTGTTGGCGCCAACTTTCGTTTTCCACTCCGGGCTGACCTTGGACAGATAGTCGGTGAACACGAAGCTGGTGCCGCTGCCGTCCGAGCGATGCACCACGGTGATGTCCTCGTTGGGAAGATTCACGCCCGGATTGTCCTTCTTCAGCTCCGCATCGTTCCACTTCTTGATGTTGCCCAGGTAGATGCCGGCCAATGTTGCGCCGGAGAAATTCAGCGAGCCTACGCCCGGAACGTTATAGGTGGGAACCATGGCGCCGAGCACGGTCGGAAAATGCAGCACTTTGAATTTGGTGATCTTCGATATTTGCTCGTCGGTCATGGGCATGTCGGAAGCGCCGAAATCCACCGTGCCTTCGGTGAGCTGGCGGATTCCGCCGCCCGACCCGATGGCCTGGTAGTTGATCTGGATATCGGGGTTGCGCCTTATGAAATTCTTCAAACCACTTCTGATAAATGGGCGCGGGGAAGGTGGCCCCCGCCGCATTGATGGTCTCGGCCGAGACCGCCAGCGAGGTTACGGCCGCTAAGAACGCTAACCAGACAATCTGTTTCTTCATGAATCCTGTCCTTTCTTAAGCGGGGCGGATTGCGCCGCCCCGTTCCACTCTGCCGCTAAAATTTTGGCATGCTGCCAGGCAGCGTGTAGCGGATGTCGAAGTAAATCGTGTTGTCGTGGGTTCCCTCCGGGGCATTCGGGGCAACGTACCACGGCTCACGCGCTCAGCCACTCATATTGACCAATCATGTTGATGGCGCCGTAGCGCGGATTGGCCCACATGGTCTGGTTGAAGCCGAAGGTGATTTCCTGGATCTCGCGATTCTGGCTGTTGGCCGAGCCGGTATAGCCATAACCGACCAGCGCGGGGTCTTGCCGGTGGTGTCGACTATCACGTCCCGACCGATGTAGATCCCGCCGTAATAGCCGAACAGCAGGAGCCTGCCCATCCTGGCTTCGAAACCATCCACGGTGCCGCCGGCATGCAGCAGGCTCAAAGTGGCATTGGCGTTCAACAGTACATCCGGAGCTTGTCCAAACAGATAACGTCCCTCGCCATCGCCCCAGAAGTTGGTGGTGATCAGCCGGAAGCCCGGGAAGATTTCGCCGTTCAGTCCCACTTGAATACCGCCGCCCGCCTTGGTGTTGGTTTGGCCCGCGGATCAGATTCAGCGTGTCGATGATCTTGAACGTGCTCACGATGCCGGCGACTTCGGCGTGAAAGTGCGAGCTGGGATCCAAGGCAATCTTGCCGATGAAGTCCGGAACGAGCTGCGGCCCGGCATAAGGATTACTATAACTGGCGTTGTCGAGTTGGGTGCCGGAGAGGGCAGTGAAAGCTGCCGGCAAGACGACCGTGGAACCGCCCGAAGAACCACCAATGTACTGGTCGGGTTCCTCAGCCGAGAAGCCGAAGGTTATTTTATCGCCCGCATGGTAAAGCACGCGGAAACCCGGCTGGCGGGTCCAAGTCAAGCCCGCCATGTAGTTCACGTCCATGACTTGCGAGTAGAACAGGTCGCCCGGCAGCGGGGAGATTCCTACGCGGTTCGGCGTCAGCATGCTCCAGCTTTGGCCGGCCAGAAACTCCCAGCCGCCTTTCCTCGCGTCCACCCAGTACAGACGGAGGCGCGGAACGAACGCGCCGTTGGTGGTGTTCAGGTTGAGAGCGCCGCTGGTTCCCAGGAAGTCGAACTCGTTATAGCCGATGAAGTGAGCCCCCTTCCAATTACCGTCCACGCGGAAGCCAATGCGCGAGTTCTGAGGGCTGAAGCGAGTTTCCGATAGCTTGCCGTTGACGACGTTGTTGTAGGGAACGCTGCCGAAATTGCTTCCGATACCCGAAGCGGCGTTCTTGTCTCGCCACACGAACGTGGCGTCCATGAACCCGATCGGCGTGATGCACACGCCGCCGAGCCGCAAATAAGGCGGTACTGTCGCCCGAGTCCGGACCGCCCTCGCAGGGGTTACCTGGGGTCGCGGTTTTTTGCGCCGCGTTCAGAACCGGCGTCGTGACGGGCGCAATCGGCGGAATGATCGGCGTGGTGCTCGCCACGTCGCCGAGCGCCTTGTCGCGCGGCAGGGCAAAAGTGTCCTGGCTGTCGCGCGCCGACGCGCTGGCCGTCTTTTCTATCAGCTTCTTTTCTTCTTCGATAGCCGACTTCAGCGCATCAATTTGCTTCTGCTGCTCGGCTAGTTGCGCCTTCAAAGTAGCGACATCGTTGTCGGTTGTTTGCGGGGCTACCGGCGCGGCCGGCGTCGATGTTTGCCCCAGCAACGATGTGCCTAAAAGAATCGCGGAGCACAGAGTCACACTTGCTAGCGTTTTAGCTTTCATCATCTCCATCCCACATTGGGTTTTTCCAAGATTTTGTTCCAAAGCGACGCGGTGAAACAATTGTCACCGCCTTAGGGAGGATAGCTTTACCGCGTTAGCGATAAATGACGATGAGGTTAATATCGCGTTACAGCGCCCCGTGCCAATGCTTTAGGCCGTTGGAAGTTCGATGGTAAACTCGGAACCTTCACCCAGCCGGCTGTGTACCTGGATGGTCCCGCCCATCTGTTCGACCGCGTGTTTGACGATGGACAGGCCCAGGCCCGTTCCGCCCATGGCGCGCGAGCGTGCCTTATCGGCGCGATAGAAACGCTCGAAGATACGCGGCAGATCTTCGGATGGAATGCCGATGCCGGTGTCGCCGATCAGGATGCGCACTTTGCCGTTATTGCAGCGCATTTCCACTTGAACTTCGCCGTTCGGCCGATTGAACTTCACGGCGTTGTCCAGCAGATTGACGAAAACCTGTTCCAGCCGCAGCTCATAACCCACCACTTTTAAATCGTCCAGTTTTTCGCACAGCAGGCGCACCCCTTGCACGCGCGCGGCGGATTCCACGGTGCGCAAAGCGGACTCGATGGCGCTGCGGATGGAAACCGGCTGGGGCGGGGCGGCGCGAGCGGTGGATTCCAGCTCGGAAAGCGACAGCAGATCGGCTGCGATATTGCTCAGCCGCGTAGCCTGCGCCAGAATGATTTCGACGAAGCGCCGGTTGTTCTCCAGGTCTTCCAGCGCGCCGTCCAGCAGAGTTTCGGCGTAGCCGCGGATGGCGGCCAGCGGCGTCCGCAATTCATGCGAGACGTTGGCTACGAAATCCCGGCGAACGCGCTCCAGGCGCTCCAGTTGTGTTACATCGTGCAGAATGGCGAGCGCTCCGCGCGTGGCGGGCGATCCCAAAGGACCGGCCAGCACTTCGAAGGAACGCGCCCCGGAGCCCGGCAACGTTAAGCGCTGTTCCACGCGCTCGCCCGTGGAAATCACGGAAGTCATGATCTCGCGCAGCCCGGGGTCGCGCACCAGCTCCAGCAGCGGAATGCCGGGAACCACCGGAAGGCGGGCGTCCACGGTGCGCGCGAACGAATGATTGCAAAACGTGACGCGCAGATCCTTGTCCACGGCGAGCACGCCTTCCACCATGCTGGCCAGAATGGCTTCGCGGCGCGCGCCTTCCAGCTTCAGACTTTCCACCAGCTCGCGGATGCGGGGCGCGGTGCGCTGCAGCGAGCGCGCCAGCAGGCCCAGGTCGTCGTCACCAGCCGGCAGCGGCTGATCGAAAACGGGCGGGTCCAGCAAGCGCTCGGCGTAAGCGCGGATCTGAGCTACGCGGCGGGAAAAGGATCGCGTAAAGAGAAACGCCAGAACGCCCGCCAGCACCAGCACCGCCAGCGTGACGCCCAGCAGCGGACGCCACAGCTCGGCGCTATGCCGCGCCACGTACAGGTCCATGCCGAGCAACGAGGCCGCGAGCAGTGCGAAGCCGCTCCAAAGAAATCTACGAATAATGCGACCGCTCACGGAATCTGGTGCCAGTATACTCGTTCCCAGGTGGTTCACCAAGCTCAAATCGAAAAAGCCCAGACTCGAAAAGGGAACACCGGACGCGGACGCGGCTTTTCGCCGGAGCCTGCTGCGGTGGTATCGCAAGCACCGGCGTGATTTGCCCTGGCGTCGTACCGAAGATCCTTATCGCATATGGATCTCCGAAATCATGCTGCAGCAGACGCGTGTGGCCGCGGTAATTCCTTACTATGAGCGCTTCCTGGCTTTGTTCCCGGATGCACGCGCGCTGGCGTCGGCCCCCGAGCGGGAACTGCTGGCGGCTTGGGCCGGATTGGGATATTATTCGCGGGCGCGCAACTTACAGAAGGCCGCCCGCGCCATCGTCGAGCTGCCGCGCTTTCCGGGCGATTATGCCGCGTTGCGCCAGTTGCCTGGCATCGGCGACTACACGGCCGCGGCGGTGGCCAGCATCGCGTTCGGGTTGCCGTATGCGGTGCTGGATGGAAACGTTCTGCGGGTGCTAAGCCGCGTGGCGGCCGAGCGCGGGGATATTAAATCGCAAAGCGTGCGAGGCAGGTTGCGGTCGCTGGCCGAGATGCTGCTCGATCGCAAGCGCCCCGGCCAGTTCAATCAAGCGTTAATGGAGTTGGGCGCTACCGTCTGTGTTCCGAAGCAGCCGCTGTGCGGTGAGTGTCCCATCCGCCCGCACTGCCAGGCGCGACAACAAGGCCTGGAAAATCAGTTGCCATTGCATGGTGTGCGTCCCAGCGCCACGCGGCGCGAGTTGCACTTACTTCTGATTGAGAAGCGAGACAAGATTCTGCTCTGGCAGCGTGCGGCCGACAGCCGGCGTATGGCCGGTTTCTGGGAGCTCCCGGAGCGTGAGCAGCTACCGGGCGCTACTATTCAGGGTGAGGTAACTCGATTTCGCCATACCATTGTCAACACCACTTACTTAGTGCAGGCTTATCGAGCCTCAGTCCGTTCTCTTCCACGCGGGTTTAAATGGATAGCCAGGAGCAGTTTCGGTGACTTCCCGCTCAGCACAACCACCAGGAAAGCATTGGCCCGCTTATAGAATAGTAAGTGGCCTTACGGCTGTAACCAGGTGATACACGGAGTAACTTTTTGCCCACCTTGCAATCATACTTGTGTTATGAAACGCCTAGTAAGCATTGCACTGTTTGCATTGATTCCCGCGGCCGCTGTCGCCGAAAGCGTGATGCCCAGCATTGGGTATACCGGCGCGCCCACCGATCACGACGGACAGGACTGCAGCATTTGCCACAACAGCTTCGGCCCGGCCAATAGCGATAAAACCGGCTCGCTCCAAGTGACGGTGAGTGATTACGTTCCCAGCGAGCAGCAATTGATCCATATTGTTGTGCAGAACCCCAACGCGTCCCGATGGGGCTTCCAGATCACGATTCGCGAGCAAAGCAATGAGACGCTGTCCTCCGGGACATTCTCGATTCCGAATCCCACCCACCCGGAACAGGTGGTGTGCGACGACGGTACTCAGTATGGGTCCCCAGCGCCTTGCGCCAGCAATATTGCGCGGCAATTTGCCGAACACCTGAATGCGCCAATCGGCGCATCCGGAACCGCGTATGAGTTCGATGTGATGTGGATGCCGCCCTCGCAGGAGATCGGACGGTTGGAGGTTTATGTCGCCGCCGTGGCTGCCAATGACGATGGCACTCCTCAAGGGGACCGCGTCTACACTTTCACGCAGACCCTTGCGAATGCGGGAACCTGCGCTCTGGTGGAACAGCCCGTGTTTCAAAGTGTGGCGAACGGGGCGTCATTCCAGCCGGGATTTTCGTCTGGGGCGATGGTCTCCATCTTCGGGTCGGACTTTCAGACCTCGGGGTACCAGCGAACAGCCGGCCTGGGCGATTATGTAAACGGCGCTTTTCCCACCGAACTGGGATGCGTAAGCGTGGAAGTTACCGGGCCGGGTTTAGCGCAACCGGTCCAAATACCAATTGCATACGTGAGCCCCGGCCAGATTAATGCGCAAATGCCCGAGTTTACCGGCACCGGGCCGGTGACTCTTACCGTTCAACTCAACCCGGGCACCGGAAGCGGCGTGAGCAGCGCCGTGGCTACGCTCAATTCGTTGCAGCCATTCGCGCCCGCGTTTTTCACCATCCCGAACTCCACCAGCATTGCAGCGGAGGTGGCGAATACCTACGCAACCGTGGCGGACCCCAGCGTGGTGCCAGGAGCATCTCCGGCCAGCCCCGGAGATGTGGTTTCGCTTTATGGCACCGGATTCGGCGCTACGAGTCCCGCCATTGCATCGGGAGCTCTGGACACTGGAATCGCAAACTTGACGAATTCCATCACGGTAACGATCGGGGGCGTCACAGTTCCTTCCTCGGACATCTGGTACGCCGGCCTGTCGCCAGGGTCCATCAGCGGGCTGTATCAATTCAACGTGCGAATTCCCGCCGGAACTCCGAGCGGCGAAGTTCCGGTAACGATTTCCATCGGCGGCGTCGCAGACCCAGGCCGGCGCCACCATTCCGATCCAGTAGCGCGAACCCGGCGGTGGCGGCCAATCCGGTGTACCATAGCAATTTAGTTCGATGCCGTTCCGTCTAGTTCAATGAAAGATCTGTTCGAGGTTCTCAAGCCCGGCAGTAAGGATTGGATCCTCGCCAACTCGATTGATCCGAGCCGCTTGCCCGCGCACATCGCGATCATCATGGACGGCAATGGCCGCTGGGCCCGCCGCCGCAACCTGCCGCGCGTGGCGGGGCACAAAGCCGGCATGGACCCGGTTCGGAATACGGTGGAGACGTGCACCCGGCTGGGCATCCAGGCGCTCACGCTGTATGCGTTTTCGGCGGAAAACTGGAAGCGCCCGCGCACCGAAGTGGATATGCTCTGGCGCTTGCTGCGGCTGTATCTGAGCCGCGAGCTGCCAGACCTGCTGCGCAACGGGATTCGATTCACTTGCATGGGCCGGATGGATCAGCTTCCGCGCGCCGGTGCGGCAGGAGCTGGAAACCGCGATCGAGGCCACCGCGCACAACACCGGCATGCGGCTGAACGTCGCCATCAACTATAGCGGCCGCGCGGAGCTGGTGGACGCGCTCAATGCCATCCTCGAAGATGCGCGCCTGGAAGGACGGCTGCGCGATTTGCGCATCGATGAGCAGGCCATCGCGTCGCGGCTCTACACCGCGGGCCTTCCCGATCCCGATCTTTTGATCCGGACTTCGGGCGAAATGCGCATCAGCAATTTCCTGCTTTGGCAGATCGCGTACGCCGAGCTGTACGTCACCGAAACTTTGTGGCCCGATTTCCGGCGCGCGCGATCTGCTGCACGCCATTCTGGATTATCAGAAGCGCGACCGGCGGTTCGGCGGCCTGGGCGCGCCCGCCAAGCGGCGCGGCCGCATCCAGCGGCGACGAGTGGGTGGAAGTGGCCGGCTCGCTGGCGCGATGAAGCGCGTCGTCACGGCGCTTCTCCTCATTCCATTTTTCTGCTACATCGTGCTGTGGGCGCCGCACTGGGCGTTCCTGGTAACCGTCGCGGCCGTCGCGGTGCTGTGCTTTCGCGAGTACAGCCGAACTGGCGGCGCTGCACGGAGTCGGCAAGCCTGGACTTGTTCGGGTACGTGGCCGGCTTGCTGGTGCTGTTGCTGCCGGGCAAAGACGGCGCGTTTTTTGTTCTGATCGCCATTCTCGCGATGTCGCTGGCGCTGCGGTCGCGCCAGATGGCGCAAGCCTTGCCGGACGCGGCCGCGCTGCTGCTCGGCGTGGTGTATGTTTTTGGCTCGCTGCGCTGCGCCGTGGAATTGCGCGCCATCAGCCCGTATTGGCTGTTCTTTGCGCTGTCGCTCAACTGGGCGGGCGACATCGCGGCTCTTTACGTGGGGCGCAGCTTCGGCCGTCACAAGCTGGCGCCGGAAGTGAGCCCGGCGAAATCGTGGGAAGGCTCCATCGGTTCCGTTGCCGCTTCGGTCATTTATGGCGCTCTCTATTTTCCGCGCCTGCTGCCGTCGGTGCCGCTGGCGGAAGCGCTGGGGCTGACGGTGATTGCGAACATCGCCGGGCAATTGGGCGACCTGTGCGAATCGGCCATCAAGCGCGGCGCGGGCGTGAAGGACAGCGGAAATTTGTTGCCAGGCCACGGCGGCTGGCTGGACCGCGTGGATAGCAGCCTGTTCGCGCTGCCGGTGGTTTATTTTGTGGTCAGCAATTTCGGCTGGTGACCTGGACTTTTTCCGGATCGTTTTCGTACATATCCGCGGTTCTCTGGAGCCTGGTTTACCCGAGCGGCGGGGCGCCCACTTAGAATGCCCCACGGTTCGTTATTGCCGGTCGTAAACGTTTGTCCCGTGGACGGGCTTGCCTTCCATGTCGGTGCCCTTGTATGTCTGCGTCAATGTTCTGCCGTCCTTGGAAATCACGTTCTTACCCTTCTGATGATATTTCCCGTCGGCCCTTTTCACTTCCCAGGTGGTGGTATTCGCATCTACCCGTTTGGAGGAAATAGTGTCAAACCTTGTCCCGGTTGCAGGATAGTCCTTGCCGTCGTACTTGTAGGTAAAAGTGGGATTGGAAGAAACCCCGGTGGCCGATACTTCCGTCCTTGTTACCTTCTGGCCACCGTCAGGCGTCGCTTCGCGCACGTCCGTTCGGCTCTTAATTGTGGTTGAGCTGCCGGGCGTCGATTTGGCGGGATTGTACTTCCAAGTCCCTACGGAGTTATCGGCGGCAAACATCGCGATGACAGTGACAGCCGCTCCGATAACCAGCTTTGCTGCGATTCTTTGCATTTTTTGTTCTTCCTTTGTAGATCAAGTCTTCAACAGGAAGCCGTTTGCGTTTTGAGCGGTGGCCTCGTTTGCCGCACCGCCGGCTGAGGATCAGTTAGGCGGGCCCTAAGCGTAGCACGGCTCGACGCG
The DNA here is from genome assembly GCA_963784025.1 of Bryobacterales bacterium. Taxonomy (GTDB): domain Bacteria; phylum Acidobacteriota; class Terriglobia; order Bryobacterales; family Bryobacteraceae; genus Palsa-89. The sequence goes on along the minus strand of CAWAPW010000022.1, from coordinate 256,007 downwards.
CTAGTGAATCGTCCGCGTCTTGCGATTCATGTAATCCATCAGCAGATACTGCCCCAGATTATATGGCGTGGTGAAATATGCCTTGCCGCGGCACAGCTCGGTCACCTTCTGGACGAAATTCACCAGGCCGTAATCGCTGGCCAGCATGAAGGTGTTGATCAGGATGCCCTGCTTCTTGCAGCGGCCCACTTCTTCGAGCGTGCGGCTGATCACCAGCGGATCCAGCCCGAAAGCGTTCCGGTACATGCGCCCGTCTTCCAGCGTCAGCGCCGAAGGCTTGCCGTCGGTGATCATGATGATCTGCTTCATGTCCTTCTTTTCCTGGTTCAGCAGCCGCTGCGCCAGGATCAGGCCGTCGCGCGTGTTGGTGTAATACGGGCCCACTTGCACGCGCGCCAGCTCCGCCGAGCCGCAGCTCCTCGGCGGAATCGTGAAACAGAACGCAGCGCAGGCTGTCGCCGGGATACTGCGTGCGGATCAGATGCGCCAGCGCCAGCGCCACCTTCTTGGCCGGCGTGAAGCGATCCTCGCCATAGAGGATCATGCTGTGGCTGCAATCCAGCATCAGCACCGTGGCGCAGGAGCTTTGATATTCGGACTGGTGCACGTGCAGGTCGGAATATTCCAGATTGAGCGGAACCTTCACGCCCTCGCGCTGAATCGCCGAAAACAGCGTCTCGCTGATATCCAGATTCAGCGTGTCGCCGAATTCATACGGCTTCGCGGCGCCGCTGGTTTCGACGCCCGTGGCCAGATCGCGCGTATCGTGCGCGCCGAAGCTCGATTTTCCGAGCGAGCCCAGCAGATCCTTCAGCGTCTTGAATCCCAGGAAATCGATGGATTTGTCGGTGATCTTCGAACTTCCACTTTGCGGTCGGCGTTGCCCGTGCCGCCCGGACCCGTTTCGTTGGCCTGCTGCTGATCGGTGTTGATGTAGCCGTCGTCCACCAGCTTCTGGACCAGGCGATTCATCAGATTGTCCATCTGCTCCGGCGTCATGTTTTCGAGCGCCTGCTGGATGCGCTGGGCCTGCTCGGGATCGAACATCTCGCCCTGCTCCAGCGCCCGCTGGAGTGGCGTTCTTCAGGTCTTCCAGCGTGTGCTGGTTCCACTCGCTGAAGCCCATGTACTGGTTCTGGAAGCCGCTCTCCAGGAAGAAATCGGAGAGCGCCTTCAGCAGATCTTCGGAGCTGAGGCCGAAGTCTTCGCCGGTGTACCTGGAGTAGTGGATCCATTTCATGAACTGCCTGCTTCCTTCAGTTGAACTGCCGCTTTGTCAATTAAACTGCTTCCGAGGCGGCCGCCGGCCTTCGTTTCCCTCGGGTGGTTCGCGCTTGCGCTCGCCGGCCGTGAATCCCACTTCCTCGTTGCGGCTGATGCGGCGATGCGCGTAGAGGCCTTCCAGGATGAACTCGGCCGCCGAAGCGCGCACCGCGTCCGGCTCGCTCGCGCCCAAGCCCAAAGCACCGGTCTTCTCCATCAGGCCCTGGATCTTCGCCAGTTGCTTCACGATGTTGCGCGGAATCCACCGATTCGTCCATCTTGAGCGATCCGCCCAGCTCGAACCATTGCACGATCTGCGCCACGTTGACGCCTTCGAAATAATTCGTGTAGACCTTGCCGACGGCGGTGCTGATCAATTCGCGCGCGATGGTGTCGCCGCCCTTCAGCTCGCCTTCGTATTCCAGCTCCAGCTTGCCGGTGATCGACGGCAGCGCGGCATAGATATCCAGCACGCGCGGCACGGCCAGTTCCTCGCCGGCCTTCAGCGCGCGGCGCTCGGCGTTCGAAATGACGTTTTCGAGCGCTGAAATCGGCAGCCGCTGCGAGACGCCGGAGCGCTTGTCCACGCGCTTGTCTTCGCGCGCCAGGAACGCAAGCTGCTCCACGATCTCGCGAATATAGTTGGGAACTTCCAGCCGAATGGGCGAGGCCCGCTCCACCCACGATTCCTGCTTGGTGATCGACAAGCCCTTGCTCCACCGTCAGCGGATAGTGCGTGCGAATCTCGCTGCCGATGCGATCCTTGAGCGGCGTGATGATTTTGCCGCGCGCGGTGTAGTCTTCCGGATTGGCGGTGAACACCAGCATCATGTCGAGCGGCAGGCGCACCGGATAGCCTTTGATCTGCACGTCGCCTTCCTGCATGATGTTGAACAAGCCCACCTGGATCTTGCCCGCCAGGTCCGGCAGTTCGTTGATGGCGAAAATGCCGCGATTGGCGCGCGGCAGCAGGCCGTAGTGGACGGTCATTTCGTTGGACAGCTCGTGCCCGCCGCGCGCGGCCTTGATGGGATCGATGTCGCCGATCATGTCGGCGATGGTGACGTCCGGGCGTCGCCAGCTTCTCCACGTAGCGCTGGTCGCGATCCAGCCAGGCGATGGGCGTCTTGTCGCCCTGCTCGGCGATCAGATCGCGGCAGCGGCGGCAGATGGGATGCAACGGATTATCGCGGATCTCGCAGCCCGCCACGTAAGGCAGATGCTCATCCAGCAGTCGCGGTGAGCATGCGGATGATGCGGGTTTTGGCCTGCCCGCGCAGTCCCAGCAGGATAAAATTGTGCCGCGACAGCACGGCGTTGACGATCTGCGGGACCACGGTATCTTCGTAGCCCACCACGCCGGGGAACAGTTCCTCGCCGCGTTGCAGCTTGCAGATCAGATTCTCGCGCAGCTCGCTTTTGACGGTGCGCTGGCCTGGTGGGATCGTAGGTGCCGCTCGCCAAATTTGCTGCTTTTCAAGGCTCCAAGGGTCGAAGGTAATTCAGGCATAACAATGAAGTAGCTATCAGGATTCTAGCAGCAAACGCCAAACAATATCGGGACTTCACTTCGCTCTCAGCAGCGTCCGGACCGCGTCCACGCACAGCACCGCCGCGTGCTTCGATTCCGGGATCAGCCCGCCGACGGCCGATTCGATATCTGCCGCGGTGAGCGCGGCCAACTCGGCTCGGGATTTCCCTAGCATCCAATCGGTAAGCGCGGAGCCGCTCGCGATGGACGCCGTGCAGCCACGCACTTTATAGCCGACCTCCGCTACGCGTCCGTCCTCAAAGCGCGCCGACAGCCGCAGGATATCGCCGCACGCCGGATTCGAAATCTCCACCGTGACGGCCGGCGGCGGAAGTTCGCCCACGTTGCGAGGATTTTTGAAATGATCGAGGAAGGCTTCGCTGTACAATGGAGACTCCTCTTGATTATGCAACGTGGAATCCAGTGACCACCGTAGTGGCGGCAGTGATCGAGCGCGACGGGTGCATCCTGATCGCGCAGCGCAAGCGAACCGGACAGCATCCCCTGAAGTGGGAATTTCCGGGCGGCAAGGTAGAGCCGGACGAAACGCCGGAGCGCGCCGTGGTGCGCGAGCTCGAAGAAGAACTGGCGATCCGGGTGAAGGTTGGCCCCGAGATCGGGCGTTACGAATTCCAATACCAGGGGCGCTGGCCGATTATGCTGCTGTTTTATCGCGTGACCGAGTTTTCAGGCGAACCCAAGAATCTGGATTTCGAACAGATCGTGTGGACGCCGCGCGAGCGCCTGGGCGACTACGATTTTCTGGAAGGCGACGCCGAGTTCCTGCGCCAAATGCTTTCAGAGCCGCGACCTTGAGGGAGAAGGTTATCTCGGCTGCGGTAGCCGGAAATCCAACCCACGCTCGTCATTCAACCGCTGCGAAAGATCGCGATCCACTAAGTCGATACTCAACTGGTTGAGCGTATGCTCCGCGCTCACATAGTGCAGCGTGCTGCCTTCCATCCAGTATCCGAGCGCCTGCACGATAGTGTGGTCGCGCAGGGCAATCAGGTAAATGGTCGGCTGGTCGCTCGCGGCAGCGCGTTGAGCAGCAGCCGCGTCGGCATAAGGATGCGATGGCGGCGCCTGGTACAGCTTCAGCCCCGACTGATCTTGTGGTTGCTGCTGCTGGGACTGGTCGCCCGTGTAGTCGCGCACCTGGGGATTGGCTTGCGGCGGCACAAAGTTCTGATTGATCACTACCGACGGCAGCCCGGGACCCGTTTGCGAACCGTCATCGGAATAGCCGGGAGCATAACCGGGGCCGTAGCCATTCGAATAACCCGCGGCTGACGGATCGCCATAATACCCGCTGCCATAATAGCCGCCGTAATAGACCGGATACGGCACAATCACCGCCGCGCCGTGCTGAGGATGATTCGCACGTCCCGGGCTAGCGAAGCCGCGCGAAAAACCATTGCTGGCAAACTGGCCGATGGGCGGGGTGGCTCCGGGCGCATGCCCCGTGGCTGGGTACAGAATGCTGCCAAACCCACCCAGGGACCACACTCCACTCGACGAGTGGTTCTGCCCGAAGGCGACTGCGCTGGTCGCTATAAAGGAGACACTCACAAACAACAGTGCAGGGATGAGGCGACGCATTGCTAACTCCTCACTTCGATTGTAACGCCAAAAACAGCGGCGACATTGTAAAATCCGGTCTTTAGAAAACGCTCTTTGGTACCAGACGTATCATGCGAGACGCGGCTGCCGATCACCCTGTTCCCTCTTTTTTCTCCCGGGCCGGTCGATCGGTCATCCCTGAGCAATCGATTTCCCTGATGTGTCATCTCCCCCAGAATGAGGGATTTCGGCTTGCTCCTCGCGCACGCACCTCGACGCTATAATCAAAAGATGCCGGAAGTGCGACACTCCGTCTGCGCCCTGGATTGTCCCGACTGCTGTTCTTTGCTAATAAACGTAGAAGCCGGCAAAGGCAGCCATTTGCGCGGAAATCCGGCGCATCCGGTGACGCGCGGGTTCCTGTGCGGCAAGGTGGCGCGCTACCTAGATCGCGAGTACTCGCCGGACCGGTTGCTCTACCCTCAGAAACGCGCCGGAGCCAAGGGCGAAGGCAAATTCGAGCGGATTTCCTGGGACGAAGCCCTGGATACCATCGCCGCGCGGTTGCGGAAAGTGTCCGACGAAGACGGGCCGGAGGCGATTCTGCCCTATAGCTACGCCGGCACCATGGGACTGCTGAACGGCGGCGGCATGGACCGGCGCTTCTTTCATCGGCTGGGAGCATCGCGGCTGGACCGCACCATTTGCTCGTCCGCGGGAGGGGCGGCCCTGAAGGCAACCCTGGGCTTTCGGTATGGCACGGAGCCGGAGCAGTTCCGCCACTCCAAGCTGATCATCGCCTGGGGATCTAATGTTCTCGCCACCAACGTGCATTTGTGGCCCTTCATCGTGGAGGCCCAGCGCAACGGCGCGCGATTTTATACCATCGATCCGGTTTGTAATCGCACCGGCAAACTGGCCGACAAGCATTTCGCCATCTATCCGGGCAGCGATCTGGCCCTGGCCCTGGGACTGATGCATGTGATCATCGGCGAGAATCTGCACGACGCCGATTACGTGGCGAACTACACCAATGGATTTGAAGCGCTGGCCGCGCGGGCGCGCGAGTTCCCGCCGGAGCGCGTGGAACAGCTAACGGGAATTGCCCGCGAAGACGTGGTTTCGCTGGCGCGCGAGTACGCCACCACGCGGCCTGCCACTATCCGGCTCAACTATGGAATCCAGCGCAGCGAACGAGGCGGATCGGCGGCGCGGGCGATTGCGGCGCTCCCGGCTCTGATCGGATCGTGGCGCGAAGTGGGCGGCGGACTGCAGCTATCTACCAGTTCGGCATTTCACCTCAATACGGCCCAACTGGAGATGCCGGAGTTGCAACGCCAATCGCCGATTGGGCGCGAGGCCCGTATCGTCAACATGGTCGAGCTTGGAAAGGCTCTCACGCAGTTGAAGGATCCGCCCCTGAAGGCGATGGTGGTGTACAACTCAAATCCGGCCGCGGTGGCGCCCAATCAGAACCTGGTGCTGGCGGGGATGCGGCGAACGGATCTCTTCACCGTGGTGCTGGAGCAGTTTCAGAACGACAGCGCGGATCACGCCGACATCCTGCTGCCGTCGACGACATTCCTGGAACATACCGACCTCTATTTGGCCTACGGGCATTACTATTTGCAGCTTGCCCGTCCCGCGCTGCCCGCGCCCGGGGAAACCAAGTCGAACGTGGAAGTGTTCCGGCTGCTGGCCCAGCGCATGGGCTTCGAAGAACCTTGTTTCGCCGATTCCGAAGACGACATGATCCGCACGCTGCTGGATTCCGGGCATCCCTTTTTGCGGGGAATCACGCTGGAACGCCTGGATCGCGAGCATTCCGTGCGACTGAATGTTGCGCCGGGCTCCGAGCCTTTTCTGCCTTTCGCGCGCGGCGGGTTTGGCACGCCGTCCGGCAAGTGCGAATTTGGCGCGGAGGCGCTCTATTACGAGCCGCCCACTGAATCCCGCTTCGGGGCGCCGGAATTGCGCGCGCGCTTCCCCTTGGAATTAATCGCTTCGAAAAGTCACGATAGTATGAACTCCACCTTCGGAAATGAGCGCCCGGCGGAAGCTCAGACCTTCACATTATTCCTGCACCTGGAAGATGCGCGTTCGCGCGGTATCGCGAATGGCGATCGGGTGCGCGTCTTCAACCACCGCGGAAGCTGCATCTTAATCGCGGGGGTGAATGGCGCCGTGGGACCCAGCGTGGTGCGGCCGGGCGTAGCGCTGGCCCCGTCGGTGCGCTGGAACAAGCTGGCGCCCGACCATCGCAACATCAACGTGCTCACGTCCGATCGGCTCACCGACATCGGCGGCGGCGCGACGTTCTACAGTTGTCTGGTGGATGTCGAGAAGTGTGGGGACTAACCGTCGCGCGGCACTCACAAAAAAGCGAAAATCATGCGATCACTCTCGTTGACTTTGATTCTCATTCCGCTGCTGTTGGTTGGAGCCGGCTGCAAGCGCCGCAACCGAACCGCGGGCCAGCCCCAGCTAATCGCCAGCACCATCTTTGCGGGCGACCCCACTGTCGCCGCCCATTTTGCCAAAGGCTTCTACACCGTCGAAGAGAACGCCTGGCGCTGGACCGCCAGGGATTTCTCCGTGGATCTTTCGCCGCCGCTCCACGCCGATCAGAAAGGGGCGCAGTTGGTTGTCAAACTCGTGATTCCCGACGCCGAGATCCAGAAACTCACTTCCGTGCAATTGTCGGCGGCCATCCAAGGCTACAAGCTGGAGCCCCAGACTTTTACCAAGCCCGGCCAGTACACCTATACGCGCGACGTCCCCGCCGATGAGTTTAAAGACAAGCAGCCCAGCGATGTGATGCGCATTGATTTCTCCGTCGATCACACGCTGCCGCCCACCGGGAACGATGTCCGCGAGTTGGGCATCATTGTGAGCGAAGTGGGCCTGATCGCGAAATGAGCGCCGCAAAAATAAGAGAGCAATGAACTATTACGAACAGCACCACGACGCTTACCTGGAAGGATTGAAAACCTTCCTGCGCATCCCGAGCATTAGCACCCTGTCCGAACACAAGCCGGACATCCGGCGCGCGGCCGAGTTTGTGCGCGGCGAATTGGAACGGGCCGGGCTGCAGCAGGCTCAGTTGATCGAAGGCGCGGGCAATCCCCTGGTGTACGCCGAGTGGCTGGGCGCGCCGGGCAAGCCGACCATACTGTTTTACGGCCATTACGATGTGCAGCCGCCCGATCCGCTGGACGAATGGAAGACGCCGCCCTTTGAGCCCGACATTCGCAACAACAACATCTACGCTCGCGGATCGGCCGACGACAAAGGCCAGACCTACATCCAAATCAAAGCCGTGGAGGGGCTGTTGAAGCAACACGGCCGGCTGCCGATCAACGTGAAGTTCTTGATCGAGGGCGAGGAAGAAATGGGCGGCGAGCACATCGAGGCGTATGTCGCCAGCAAGCCCGCGCGCCTGAAGTGCGACGCCGCGGTGATTTGCGACACCGAGATGTTCGCGCCCGAACTGCCCACCATCTGTGTCGGTCTGCGCGGCATCATCTATGGCGAATTGGTGGTGGAGGGCGCGAATCACGATCTGCATTCCGGCGTCTATGGCGGCGCGGCGCCGAATCCGCTGCAAGCCATCGCGGAGATTTTGTCGACGCTGAAGGATCGCGACGGGCATATTCGAATTCCAGGATTTTACGATCGCGTAGTTCCTCCGAGCGACAAGGAGCGCGCGGCGTGGGCGCGGCTCCCGTTCGACGAGCGCGAGTATAAAGAGAAAGAAGTCGGCGTCAAGGAGCTGGTGGGCGAGCCCGAGATTCCGCTGTTTGAGCGCTTGTGGGCCAGGCCGACGCTTGAGGTCCACGGCATCCGCGGCGGGTTCGTTGGTGAAGGAGCGAAAACGGTGATCCCGGCGCGCGCGCTAGCGAAGATCAGCATGCGCCTGGTGGCGGATCAGAAGCCGGATGAAGCTGTGGCGCAACTGCAAAAGGCGGTCTTGGCCGCGTGTCCCAAGGGCGTGACGGCAGAATATAAAACCATCCACAATGCGCCGCCGTCGCTGGTGAATCCCGACAATCGTTTTATTCACGCCGCGGCTGAAGCGATGAAGCAGGTGTTCAGCGCCGAGACGGTGTACATTCGCTCTGGCGGTTCCATTCCTATTGTCGCGGCGTTTGAAGAATACCTCGGGATTCCAAGCGTCATGATGGGTTTCGGCTTGCCCGATGACAATCTGCACGCGCCCAATGAAAAATTGTACCTGCCGAATTTTTTCCGTGGGATTGAGGCAGTGGCGCGCTATATCGAAATCCTGGGCGCTGGGCCTAAAAAGTAGACGCCTTGTTTGCGATCCCGGCCGCGTTGTCTGCAGCGTTCCTGGCAATCGCGGCCTATTTGAACGCCTTCAGCATCCCGTTAGCGGTGCTGATCCTGGCGTATGCGTTCCTGCCTATGGCTGTAACGTATCTGGCGCGGGGAACTCCTCCGCCAACCTGGCTCGACTTTGCGATCATCGCCCTGCTGTGGTTTCCGCTCGAATTATCACTCGGACATCAATTCATCCCGAAGCAAGCTCAAAGCACGCTGCATCTGGCGGCCTATGGCGTTTCCATCTTGCTCGCGCTTGCGATCTTCCTGCGTTACCGCAAACTCAAGGGGATGAAAATCAACCTGCCGCGATCGGGCCGCGACCTCGTCAACTTGCTGTTTGGCTTCGCTGCCTGCGCGCCGATTTTGATCCCACTGGGACGCGTCATCGGCTTCCTGCCGCCTTTTCACTTGCCCCCGCAGCCCTCGCCAGTGCATCTCGGAACGCAATATCTGATTATCCTGGCCATCACCGCGCTGCCCGAAGAAATCCTGTTCCGCGGCCTGATTCAGAATTGCATCGCGCAGAAATTCGGCGTCAGCACCGCAACGCTGTTGGTCTCCGCATTCATCTTTGGTTGCGCGCATCTCGACAACGGTCCCGCGCCGCTGCCCAACTGGCGCTACATGATTCTCGCGACCATCGCGGGCGTGGCTTATGGCAAGGTGTTTGAGAAAAGCTCTAGCATCTTCGCATCGGCCGGATTGCACGCGTTGGTCGATACCATCAAGCACGCTTGCTTTTGAGCGAGGACATCAAATTTTCCAGATACGCCTGCGCGCCCGGATCGCCCTCGCGCGGCGCCCACGGAGCAAAGTCTTTATCGTTCGCCGCGGAATACGGCCCAGGCTTCACTTCGTAACACACTGCGTGCTCCGACACTGGGCTTAGCGTGTGCCACACGCCGGGCGGAAGATCGATTCCGATAGGATCGCCGCCAATTATTTCCGTGCGCACCACATCGCCCGCGTCATCAAAAATAAAGAACGCCACTTCGCCATCCAGCACCACGAACGACTCGGCCTTCGGCGGATCCAGATGGCGATGCGGAGCGATATACGTTCCCTTCGCCATCACGTTCAGGAAGCGATGCGGGTTGTCTTCCATGGACGCGTGGAAGTTGTGGTTCACGCGAAGCCGCGCCGAGCCCTGCGCCCGCTCAATCAGCTCCCGAAACAAAGCTTTATTTAATGTTTTGATTTCCGGCATGCCTCAAACCCCGATGTCTTCGTTCCAGAGCGCCGGATTCGCCCGAATGAAATCCGTCATCATCTGAATACATTCCTCATCCTGCACCACATCCACTTGAATGCCCTGGCTACGCATGTAATCTTCCGCTCCCAAAAAAGTTTTGTTCTCGCCCACCACCACGCGCGGAATCTTGTAAAGCACGATCGCGCCGCTGCACATGGGACACGGCGAAAGCGTGGAATAAATGGTGCTGTTCCGATAGATCCGCGCCGGCAAACGGCCCGCATTGCGCAGGCAATTCATCTCGCCATGATCGATCGCGCTGCCGGTTTGGACGCGGCAGTTGTGGCCCCGCCCGATAATCTGGCCGTCATGCACCAGCACCGAACCGATCGGGATGCCGCCTTCGGACAAGCTTTTGCGCGCCTGTTCAATCGCCGCGCGCAAGTAAGCATCCTGTGTCGCCATTCCCGCTTTTGTCATTCAACGAAAGCCCGACCGAAAAAGGATAACATTAGGAATGCCCGCCCCCGCAGTCGAGCCTGGGTCTGAGAAGAAGTTCCATACTTCCGGCCTGATCCGGCTCACGCGTCCGCAAGTGTTCGCCACCATGACGGGACTGCTGCTGGCGGTGCTACTGGCCGCGCTGGATCAGACCATCGTAGGTACCGCCGAGCCGCGCATCATCGCGCAACTCTCAGGATTTAACCGTTACCCGTGGGTCTCCACCACCTACCTGCTCACCTCCACGCTGGCGGTCCCCATCTTCGCCAAGCTATCCGACATGTATGGCCGAAAATGGTTTTTCCTGGGCGGGTCTACCATGTTCGTGCTTACGTCCGCTCTGTGCGGCGCATCCGGAACTTTCACCTTTCTGCCCATCGACGGCATGAACCAGCTCATTATTTTCCGGGGCCTGCAAGGCATCGGCGCGGGCATGATGATGGGCCTGGCGTTCACCATCATCGGCGATGTGTTTTCGCCCGCCGAGCGCGGCAAATATACCAGGCTTCTTCGCCGCTGCCTGGGGATTGGCATCTATCTTCGGACCCACGCTGGGCGGCTGGCTCACCGATCACATCTCATGGCGCGCGGCGTTCTATGTGAACCTGCCGGTGGGCGTGATCGCGATTGCGACCATTTACTTCTATTTCCCTGAGTTGCATCCCGAAGGCGTCAAGCGGCAGCTCGATTGGGCGGGAGTGCTCTCACTTATCTTATGCATCGCGCCGCTGCTGCTGGCGCTCACCTGGGTGACCGACTACGGCTGGAGCTCCACACGCGTCGAATCGCTACTCGTATTTTCCGCCGTCATGCTCGCGGTGTTCCTGCGCGCCGAGACCAGAGCCGTGGAGCCGCTCATCCCGCTCTCGCTGTTTCGCAATCCGATCATCAGCCTGTGTTCCATTTGCGTGTTTCTGCTCGGCATGGGAATGTTCGGCGTCATTATTTACCTGCCGTTATTCATGCAGGGCGTGCTGGGCACAACGGCCACGCAATCCGGCAATCTGCTCACACCTCTAATGATGGGCGCGGTGCTTGGCAGCGTGGTCACCGGCCAGCTCACGCTGCGCCTGGAAAGTTACAAGCTGGCCGCGATCGTGGGATCCGTCCTGGTTGCTACCGGCATGATCCTGTTTGCCCGCATGGGCAGTGCGACGCAGCGAATGGACGTGATTCTTGCCATGATTATCGCCGGCACCGGCATGGGCTTGCTGCAACCGGTCTACACGGTCGCGGTTCAGAACGTTGCGCCGCGCAAGCAGATGGGCGCGGCCACGGCCTCTACCGCGTTTTTTCGCTCCATCGGCAGCACCATGGGAGTGGCCATTTTCGGCAGCGTGCTGCTCACCAGCTATCATCACGATCTGACGGTTGGCATTCCGGCCGATACGCCGCCGGCGGCGCTGAAGCTGTTTTCGAATCCGCTGTTGTTGGCGCAATTGCGCGCGCAGCTCGACGCCACGTTCGGCCACTCCGCGAGCGGACTGCGCCTTTTGCAAATGCTAATGGCCAACATGCGCATCGGATTGTTGAACGGTTTGCAGCGCATTTTCTTCGCCAGCGCCGTAATCATGACGCTCGCGATCATCCTACACATAATGTTGCGCGACGTGCCATTGCGCCGCGATCACGCGCCTGAGCCCGAAATTCCAGTCGGGTAAACAGGTTGCTCTACTGCCGCCGCGAATCAACAGAGCCGCGACCGTGAGGGAGCGGAAGAAAGGAATTATATGAAACAAGTAGCTCTCGGTTCGCTCGGACTAAAAGTTTCCCGGATGGGTTTGGGATGCATGGGCATGTCGGAGTTCTACGGCTCAACCGACGATAACGAATCCATCGCAACCATCCATTTTGCGCTCGATCACGGAATGAATTTCCTGGACACTGCCGACATGTACGGAATCGGCAAAAACGAAGCGCTGGTGGGCAAGGCGATTCACGGCCGCCGCAGCCAAGTGGTGTTGGCCACCAAGTTCGGCAACCAGCGCTCGGCCGACGGAAAATTTCTGGGTGTGAACGGCAGTCCGGAATATGTTCGCGCCTGCTGCGACGCGTCGCTTCGGCGTCTGAATGTGGAAGCGATCGATCTCTATTACCAGCATCGCGTGGACCCCAAGACGCCGATCGAGGACACGGTGGGCGCGATGGCGGATTTGGTGAAGCAGGGGAAAGTGCGGTATCTGGGCCTCTCCGAAGCCGCCTCCGGCACCATCCGGCGCGCGCACCGCGTGCATCCCATCAGTGCGCTGCAGACCGAGTATTCGCTTTGGACGCGCGATCCCGAGGATGACCTCCTGGCCACCGTTCGCGAGCTCGGCATCGGCTTTGTGGCGTACAGCCCGCTCGGCCGCGGGTTCCTGACCGGCGAATTCAAACGGCCCGAAGACATTCCCGACAACGATTTTCGCCGCTTCAACCCTCGTTTTCAGGGCGACAATTTCCACAAGAATCTCGATCTGGTGCGTCACATCGAAGCGCTCGCAAAAGCGAAGCGTGCTACGCCCGCGCAGATCGCGCTGGCTTGGGTGATGGCGCAGGGCGGCGATATCGTGCCCATCCCTGGCACCAAGAAGCGATCCCGGCTTGAGGAAAATATGAAGGCGCTCGACATCGCGTTCACGCCCGAAGAACTCGCCCAGATCGATCGCGTGCTTCCCAAAGGTTGCACCTCGGGGACGCGCTATGCCGAGCAGCACATGAGCGCGGTGAATCTGTAGGTATCCTCTGTAGCTATCATGGTCCTAGCGTATGCAAACTGAACAGCAAACGGTGGCCGAATCGACTCTGTCCCCCACTATCCGCCTGCGTCGCAACAAAGACCGCGGCTTTGAGGATTTCGGTTGGACCGACAATTACCTCACTTTTTCCTTCGCGGGCTATCGAGATCCAGTCTGGAACAATTTCGGGCCGCTGCGTGTGATGATCGAGAACCACATTCAGCCGCGCTCGGGTTTCCCCACGCATCCGCATCGCGACGCGGAGATCGTTACCTACGTCGCAGCCGGGACGCTGACGCATCGCGACAACATGGGCCACGAAGCCGCGATTACCGCCGGTGAAATGCAGCACATCAGCGCGGGCAGCCGGGGCATTGTCCACTCGGAGGAAAATATCGACGACGTGGTGGAGCACAATTACCAGATGTGGCTGATCCCGGATAGGCCCGGGACCCCGTCCGCGTATCATCAGCTCAAATTCACGCCGGAAGAGCGCCATGGCCGTTTTCGACTCTACGTCTCGCGCCATGGCGAAGAGGGCAGCATGCCGATCAATACCGACGCACGGATTTATGCCGGATTGTTTGGCGCGGGCGATTCCGTGCGGCACGCGGTCGATCCTGGTTGGGGTTCGTGGATCCAAGTGGTGCACGGCGGCCTTCGCGTCGCCGGTGTTGCACTCAAATCGGGCGACGGCGCTGGGATCACGAATGCGCGTGAGCTCGTTTTCGAATTCGATGCCGCGAGCGAAGTGCTGCTCTTCGACGTCCGCATGGATGCTCCGCTGCTCTGGCGCTAATACGCATGCGAACTATTCGTCGTGTTGCCGTTCTAGGCGCGGGAACCATGGGCTCCCGCATCGCCGCGCATTTCGCCAACGCGGGCATTCCTTCGCTGCTGCTGGATATCGCCGGCCAGCCGAATCGAAACGCGCCCGCGCTGCAAGGCATTCAGAACGCCCTCAAGCTGAAGCCGGCCGGATTCTTTACCGACGAAAAAACTGCGCTGGTTCAGACCGGCAATTTCGAGGACGATCTCCACAAGCTGGCCGATTGCGACTGGATTATCGAAGCCGTCGTCGAAAACCTGGACGTGAAGCGCGCGCTATGGCGCAAAGTAGACGCGGCGCGCAAGCTTGGCGCTATCCTTTCCACCAACACCAGCGGCATCCCGCTGGCTAAAATTTCCGAAGGCTTCTCGCCCGAGTTCCGCCGCCATTTCCTGGGCACGCACTTTTTCAATCCCCCGCGCTATCTGCATCTGATGGAGCTGATTCCGGGACCTGAAACCGATCCTCGAATTCTGGCCGACGTGGAAGAATTGGCCGACCGTCGCCTGGGCAAGGGCGTGGTGCGCACCAAGGACACGCCGAACTTCATCGCCAATCGCATCGGCGCCTTTCTGGGCGGCACTATCGGCAAGGCGATGCTCGAAGACGATTTCAGCATCGAAGAAGTGGACGCGCTCACGGGTTCCCTCATCGGCGTGCCGAACAGCGCCAGCTTCCGCCTGCTGGATCTGGTGGGCCTGGATGTGTGGGCATTCGTCGGAGCGAATCTGTATGAGCTGGTGCCCGACGATCCGTGGCGCGATCGTTTTCTGCCGCTCGATTTTCAAAAGAAGATGATCGAGCGGAAATGGCTGGGCGACAAAACCGGCCAGGGTTTCTACAAGCGCGTAGGCAAGGAACGCGAGATTCACGCTCTGGATTGGAAAACGCTGGAATATCCGCCGCTCCAGAAGCCGCGCTTCGCTTCGGTGGAAGCGGTGCGCAATATCGAAGACCTTGGCGAGCGCGTCCGCACTCTGCTGCGCTCCGACGACCGCGCCGGCCGGTTTCTGTGGAAAGTCTTGAGCGATTACTTCCTCTATTGCGCGGAGATGATCCCCGAGATTTCGGATCGCATCGTCGAAATCGATCGCGCCATGCGCTGGGGCTATGCGCACAAACTTGGTCCGTTCGAACTGTGGGACGCCATCGGTTTTCTCGAAGTGGTCTCGCGCCTGGAAATGGAGCGGCGGGCGCTGCCGGCCAATGTCAAGGATGCGCTGGCGCATGGCGTCATCGCGTTTTACAAGCCGCCCGAGCCGCGCGGACGCCCAGTAACCGAGTATTTCGATTTCCGCTCGAACAGCTATCAACCCATCGAGCCCCGCCCCGGCATCCTCTCGCTGCGCGACCGCAAGCGAACGCACGGTGTGGTATTCGAGAACAGCGGCGCGTCTCTGATCGATGTGGGCGACGGCGTGCTGTGCCTGGAATTTCACAGCAAGCTGAATACGCTGGGCGAAGACAACGTCGCCATGGTGTACGCGGGCCTGGAAGAAACCAACCGCAATTTCGACGCCATGATCATCGCCAACGAAGGCGAGACCTTTAGCGCGGGCGCCAACCTGATGCTGGTGCTGCTGGCCGCGCAGGAGGGCGAATGGGACGATCTGAATCTCGCCGTCCAGCGCTTCCAGCAAATGAACATGGCGCTGAAGTACGCGGCCAAGCCCGTGGTCGCCGCGCCGTTCTCGCGCACGCTCGGCGGCGGCTGCGAACTGGTGCTGCACTGCACGCGCGCGCAGGCATCGGCTGAAACGTACATCGGATTGGTGGAAGTGGGGGTCGGCGTGATCCCGGCCGGCGGCGGCTGCAAGGAGCTTCTCGCGCGGCTGAAGGACCCGCTGCGCATCTTCGAGCTGATCGGCTACGCGAAGGTTTCGACCAGCGCCGAAGACGCGCAGAAACTCGGCTTGCTCCATCGCTCGGACCCCATCTCGATGAATCCCGAGCGCCTGATCGCCGACGCCAAGGCGCTGGCGCTCTCGCTGGTTCCCAACTACGCGCCCGGCGCGCCGCGCAACGATATCAAAGTTGCGGGCGAAAGCGCGTACGCGCTGATGAAGCTGGGCGCGTGGACGGCCCGCCAGGGGCATTTACATCAGCGATTACGACGTGATCATCGGCGAAAAGCTGGCGCACGTCTTGAGCGGCGGCCGGCTCTCCGGCGAGCAGCTGGTCTCCGAACAATATTTGCTGGATCTGGAACGCGAAGCTTTCCTGAGCCTGTGCGGCAATCCGAAAACGCAGGAGCGCATGCAGTATATGCTGAAGACAGGGCAAGCCGCTCCGAAACTGAGCACACTTATGGAAGCAGTAATTCTCGATTGCTCTGCGAACGCCGGTGGGCAAAGCGCCCAAGGGCAGCTTTGCGCAACACGCGGCCGGACGATCTCGCGGCCCTTGTCATCCGCCGCCTGCTCGAAAAGCATCCGGCCATCGCGCCGGAAGAAATCGACGACGTGATCCTCGGCTGCGCCATGCCCGAGGCCGAATCCGGCATGAACATGGCCCGCATCGCCGCTCTGCGCGCGGGTCTGCCCGATTCGGTGCCCGGCATCACCATCAATCGCTTCTGCTCTTCGGGACTGCAAGCCATCGCCATGGCGGCCGACCGCATCCGCTCCGGCAGCGCGCAGATCATCATCGCGGGCGGCGCCGAATCGCTCAGCATGATTCCGATGGCGGGCAATAAATTCGCGCCCAATCCCTGGATGGTGGATCATCTGCCGCAGATCTACATGGGCATGGGCCTGACCGCCGAAGCAGGTGCAGAAGAAGTACGGCATCACGCGCGAGGACGCCGATCAGTTCGCCTATCGCAGCCATCAACACGCGCTGCACGCGCAGGCCGAAGGCAAGTTCGATGACGAGATCGTTCCGGTTCATATCGAATCCACCACGCTCGCGAACGGATCGACGCAGCACCATAGCGCCATGTTCACCAAGGACGAAGGCCCGCGCGCCGATACGTCGCTCGAAGCGCTGGCGAAGCTGAAGCCGGTGTTTCAATCCGACGGCACGGTCACCGCCGGCAATTCCTCGCAGACCAGCGACGGCGCGGCGGCCGCGATCGTCATGTCGGACAAGAAAGCCGAGGAGCTGGGACTGAAGCCGATGGCCCGCTTCGTCAGTTTCGCCGTCGCGGGCGTGCCGCCGGAGATCATGGGCATCGGCCCCGTGGTCGCCATTCCGAAAGCGCTGGCGCTGGCGGGCCTGAAGAAGGAAGACATCGGCGTCATCGAACTGAACGAAGCCTTCGCGGTGCAGGCGCTGGCCGTGATCCGCAAAGCCGGTCTCGATCTCGATCGCGTGAACCCCAACGGCGGCGCCATCGCGCTGGGACATCCGCTGGGCTGCACCGGCGCGAAACTCACCGCCACCATCCTGCGCGAAATGCATCGCAAGGACACGCGCTACGGCATGGTCACCATGTGTGTCGGCGGCGGCCAAGGCGCTGCCGGCATTTTCGAAAACCTGATAAGGAATAATTCCGATGGCATCCTCGACAATCTCTCCCACGAAGCCTAAAGGCGGCTCGTTCCTCATCGAGCCCACGTCGCCGGAGCAGCTTTTCTCGCCCGAAGATTTCACCGACGAACACCGCGCCATCGCGCGCACCACCGAAGAATTCTGGACCAAGGAAATCGCGCCCAACGTGGATGCCATCCAGCATCAGGAGCCGGGCGTCGCCGTGGCGGTGCTGCGCAAAGCCGGCGAGCTCGGCCTCACCTCCGTGCATCTTCCGGAAAAATACGGCGGCATGGAGATGGATCTCACCTCCGCCATGCTGGTGGCCGAGGGCATCGCGAAAGACGGCTCCTACGCGGCCTGGCACGGCGGACAAAGCGGCATCGGCGCGCTGCCGTTGCTGCTCTTCGGCACCGAGGATCAGAAGCAGCGCTATCTGCCCAAAGTGGCGAACGCGGAAATGGTGGCCGCCTACGCGCTCAGCGAACCGCAAGCGGGATCGGATGCATTGGCCGCGCGCACTCGCGCCGATTTGAGCCCGGACGGCAAGCACTACATCCTCAACGGCCAGAAAATGTGGATCACCAACGGCGGCGCGGCCGATCTGTTCACCATCTTCGCCAAAGTCGACGGCGAGAAGTTCACCGCGTTTCTGGTCGAGCGCAAATTCCCCGGCGTCTCGCCCGGCGCCGAAGAAAAGAAGATGGGCATCAAGGGCAGCTCCACCACCGCCATCTATCTTGGACAACGTGCCAGTCCCGGTGGAGAATGTTCTGGGCGAAATCGGCCGCGGCCACATCATCGCGTTCAACATCCTGAACATCGGCCGGCTGAAGCTGGGCGCGTTCGCCTGCGGCGGCGCGAAGGAAGTGCTGCGCGTTTCGCTGAACTACGCCAAAGAGCGCAAGGCTTTCGGCAAATCCATCGCCGAGTTCGGGCTGATCCAGCACAAGCTGGCCGAAATGGCGATTCGGATCTTCGCCACCGAATCGGCGACGTATCGCGTGGTGGGGCTCATCGAGAGCCAGCTCGAAGGCTTTCTGGGATCAGCCGAGCCGCAAACCGAGTTGAAAGCCGTGGAAGAATTCGCCGCGGAATGTTCCTACATCAAGATCTTCGCGTCGGAGATGCTGGACTACGTGACCGATGAAGGCGTCCAGATCCACGGCGGCTACGGCTATCATCAGGACTACGTCGTGGAGCGCGCCTATCGCGATTCGCGCATCAATCGCATTTTCGAAGGCACCAACGAAATCAACCGGCTGCTGGCTACCGGCATGCTGCTCAAGCGCGCGATGCGCGGCCAATTGCCGCTGGTGGAAGCGGTGAAGAAGCTGCAGGCCGAGATTCTGGCCGGGCCGACCTTAAGCGCCGGTGGTAGCGAAGACGCGCGATTGGTCGAAAATGCCAAGAAAACCGCGCTCTTGACGCTGGGCGTCGCCTATCAGAAATTCGGGATGGCGCTCGAAGAACAGCAGGAGGTTCTGGCTGTCGATCACCGACATCGCGATGAACGCGTTCGCCATGGAATCGGTATATCTGCGCGCGCAGAAGCTGGCGAAACTGGGCAAAGGCGAAATCGCGGCCGATGTGTGCCAGCGTGTTTCTGCGCGAAGCCATGGAGATTGTCGAAAGCTCGGCGCGCAACGTGCTGGCCGCCAGCTCGGAAGGCGACGCCTTGCGCACGAACCTCGCGGTGCTGAAACGTTTCACCAAATTCGAGCCGGTGAATGCGATCGCGGCGCGCCGCCGGATTGCCGAGCGCCTGCTCGCCGCCGGCCGCTACCTGGTTTAGGTGAAACTGGTCATCACGGTCGGGCTGCCTGGCTCCGGCAAGTCCACGTATCTGGCGCGCCTGGGCGTGAACGCCATCTCATCCGACGAAGTCCGCCGCCTGATCGCCGACGATCCGCACGATCAGACCATGAACGCGCGCATTTTCGCCGTGATCCGCTATCTGGTTCGCCAGCGCATTGCGGCCGCCCGGCCGTTACCTATGTGGACGCCACGCATCTGACGCCATGGGAGCGTCAACCCTACGTGAAGCTCGCGCAACGCTACGGCTGCACATTGGAAGCGCTGTTCTTCGATGTCCCGCTCGAAATCTGCATCGCACGCAATCAAGCGCGAGACCGCGTGGTTCCCGAAGAGGCCATTCGGAAAATGGCGCAGCAGCTGATTCCGCCATCCATCGAGGAAGGCTTCGCGCGAATTACGAGAATTACTTAAGGACGGCGGTCGCTCGACGGCGGCACCAGACCCTTGAGCCGCAGGTAGACCGCCATGTAACCGTACATTTCGCTATCGTGAGCCACGTTGCCCCACAGCGCGCTGAGCCTGGTTTGCGGCCGGCCGAAAATCTTTACCATTTGGGTAGCAGTGGCATCGGTGAGCGAGTCATAAGCGCTGTCGCAGTAGTCGAAAGAGGCTTTCAGCGCGGCCACCAGATCGGCCTTGGACGTCTTGCCAGCCGTCTCGGGTTTCTTCGTTTCACCTTTCGCCGCCGAGCAGATCAAGGTCTGCGCATCGGCGACGTGGGCCACACGCGAGCCGAATGTTCCCACTTCGGGCGTGGCTTTGAACGAATAATCCGCATCGGCCATTCGCTCGGCCTCCGCCAACAAGGCCTTCTTTTGTTGCTCGTAATTCTGCTTCAGTTCCGAACTCAACGGATTCTGAGCGAATAGCTGGCAGGCGCAGGCCAGCGCCGCGGCGATCAGTATGCGAAGGTCT
This sequence comes from Bryobacterales bacterium, assembly GCA_963784025.1. GTDB lineage: Bacteria > Acidobacteriota > Terriglobia > Bryobacterales > Bryobacteraceae > Palsa-89. The sequence goes on along the minus strand of CAWAPW010000022.1, from coordinate 235,863 downwards.
CAAGCCTGCGCTCCCGCGCGAAGCGACGCCAATGCCAGCCGCTCTTCGCCATGCGGATCGTTCACCACCTTGCACTGATTATCGAAGATCATGGTGGCGCGCTGATCGGTCTTGAATGCCGGCCAGTTCGGCAGGCCCTTGTGATTCGGATTGCCGGTGCGCGCGAAGGCGGCCCAAGCGCCGCTCATCTTCTCTTGCAGCGGATAGCGATCGGCGCCCGAGCCGGTCATCGATTTGGCTTCGTCCACGTTGTCGAGCAGCAAATGGAATTTCCAGTGTGTGGAACGCCTTCAGTTTTCCGTCGTGCACCGGCGATTTCCAGGTGAAATAGTACATGTATACCGGCGCGGGTTGCGCCGATTTGCGCTCGGCCTCCGTAATTACGCCGGAGCGGAAAGCGTCCGACGCGATGATCTGCGACAAGATCCACCTGCGTTGCCTTCGGACGTCCCTTGCGATATACGGCGATCAGTTTGTCCACCGCCGCGTCGTCCGCGCGCGTGGCCTGCTTGACGGCGGCGTGCAGTTCGGCATCGTCGATCGGATCGAGCTTGGTATTGGGGAAGAAGTTCACTTCAAATTCCGTGGACCCGATCAGCAGCGGAACATCGGCCGACAGGGCGGGAGCGGTGGGATCGAACGGACCGCCGGGCAGCGTCTTGCCATCCACCACCGGCCCCAGCCGCAGCCCGCGCGTGGCGAGCGTGGCCGCCACCAGTTGATCCATCGGGACCTGCTGCAGTTCCTCGGCCGTCTTCACGCCCAACTTGTCCATCAACGTGTGTGCCGTCTTGGTTGCGTCGGCGGTGGAAATGCCCTTCAGATTCGCGCCGCTCTGGATGATGGCGCGATGGAACAAGCCCTTGGCTGAAGGCATCGCCAGCAGCGTGCTTACTTTGCCCGCTCCGCCGGATTGGCCGAAAATCGTCACGTTGTTGGGATCGCCGCCGAAATTCGCGATGTTGTCGCGCACCCATTCGAGCGCCGCCACCGCGTCCAGCATTCCGGCAATTGCTGGCGTTTGCGAACTTCGCACCGCCGATCTCGGCCAGATAAAGAAAGCCGAAGGAATTGAGCCGGTGATTGATGGTTACCGTGACAACGTCGTGCTTGCGCGCCATATTGGCGCCGTCGTACATGGTATAGCTGCCGTTGCCGCTGGTGAATCCGCCGCCATGCAGCCACAGCATCACGGGCCGCTTCCGGGCGTCCCTTGGGAACCCAGACCATTGGTCCAGACGTTCAGATGCAGGCAGTCCTCACTGATGGTCTGCTTCGGGATGGTGGCGGCCACTTCGGGAATCTCGGTGTGCGGGCCCTGGGGCGCTTCCGGCCCCCACTCGATGGTTTCCTTAACACCGGTCCACGCTTCCGGCTTCAGGGGCGGCATGAAGCGGTTCGCGCCGCCGGTGGGAGCGCCATAAGGAATGCCGCGGAAGGCGTTCACCTTGTTTTCCTGCACCACGCCGCGCACTTTGCCCGCTGTGGTGTTGGCCACCGGCCCCTGCGCGGAGCCGTCTTTGGCATTCGCGGCGATCGCTTTCGCGCCGCCCAGGATGGTGCCTGCACCGAGCACTGCTCCGCTTACAAAAGATCGCCGATTCATTTTGGTCTTCATGGTCCTCCCCAAGCCGCTGACGTGTCAGCCGGGCACCATTTTACACCTTATCAATTGTCGAAGCGCTGCGAGATTCTGTCACTGACGTTCGTCCGCACGGCCAAGCCGCGCTAACGAGCGCGCCAACGATGCCGAAACGGAGGCCAGCGAGATATCCAGAACCTCGGCGATCTGGCGGTAGCGCAGCCCTTCGGCGCGCAGCGAGAGGCACCATTGGTCCTGCTCGGGCAGCGCGTGCAGCACCGCCTGCAAGCGCTTTTGTCGTTGGCTGCTCAAAAGCTGCTCTTCCGGATTCTCGGCCGGATCGGGCCAAGCCGTGGCGAGCGCCTCCTCGGACGCCAGGACATGGGTGGTCTCGCGTGTTCTGGCCAGCCGCCGCTTCAATCCCAGATTGTGGGCCACGCGAAAGATCCATCCGCGCAGGTTTTGCCGGGACCTTCCGCGCTGCAGGTGCTGGTAGAGAGCGAGGAACGCTTCTTGAACCACTTCCTCGCCATCCTGCGCCGGAAGCCCGAGCGCCAGCAGATAGCGCAGCAACCGGCTTCGCAGCTCATCGAACAGCTCAATCACCTGTTGCTCGTCGCCGGTGGGCGCGGGGGCGCGCGCGGACTTCTGGTCCGCTCCAAGCTCCCAATGCGCCACTGAGTCCGGTTCCGGCATCTGAAAACAAGCCCTCTGCTCTATATTCCACGATCGGCCGATTCGTTCGCACTATTTACGAAGCTACGATCGATCGTAGGCTCCTCAAGAAGCAGCGACGCGGGTCGATAAGGGGGATGAGGGACCGATCGATGGTCAGGGTTGACGACGAACTTGCGGAAGATTACCTGGCCGAGTGCCACGAGCGCCTGATTGGCGTTGAGGCGGACCTGCTCGCCATCGAAGAGGGCGGAGTGGAGGTGGATTGGGAACTGGTGAATCGCGCCTTCCGGTCTCTGCATTGGGTTCAAGGCGGCGCCGGCCTTTTCGATCTGGCGAAGATCGGCGAACTGGCTCGGCAGACCGAAGATGTGCTGGCGCTGATCCGCTCCCGAAAAGCAGTTCCCACCGGAGCGCTGATCCGCGTCCTCCTGCGCGCTCTGGACCGTTTGCGGGATTTGATTGGGAACCCCGACGCGAGCGATCAGGCCGACATCGCCGAACTCCTGCACGCCTTGGCGGGGCTATGCGGAAATCAAACCGGCCGCTCGCGGGAAGGGGCCGGAACTCCGCGGGTGCTGCTGGTGGAAGACGACTTCGACAGCCGCCTCCTGCTGCAGACCTTTCTCTCCGGGTACGGCGAATGTCATGTCGCGGTGAATGGCAGGGAAGCCGTTGCGGCCTTTCGTTCCGCCCTGGAGCATGGGCAGAGATACGATCTGATTTGCATGGACGTCATGATGCCGGAAATGGACGGCCGGGAAGCGGTGCGGCAGGTCCGCGCTCTGGAAGAAGAGCACGGCATTCTCTCAACCGGCGGCGCGAAAATCATCATGACGACGGCGGTGGACGATGTGAAGGAAGTGATCCGGTGTTTCCATGAACTCTGCGATTCCTACCTCACCAAGCCCGTGGATCTGGTCACATTACTCGGCCAGATGAAGTTGTATCAGTTGGTTCAGTGATCCCTTCTTACGGTCACCGCCCGCGGCCAGCTACTTCGCGTCTTGTATTGTAAGTTCGTCAGGCTTGTCGCCCGCGTACATTTTGGCGCTGTCGTAGAAGCCGGCCGTCGTCAGGTGAATGTCCACCTGCCGCTTGCTTTTGTTCTCCCAGAACCAGCCGTGAATGCCGGTGGTGGGCGCGGTGAACGAACCGTATGAGTGATCCTTGCCTACCTGGTCGTCCAGTTCGTAGCTCTCGAAATAATCGTTGATTGGGCTTTTGGTCCGGCTCGCCATGGAACTCGTAAAGCGATCTTGCCGCTGGCTTTCCAGGCGTAAATCATTCCCGCGCCTTTCTGCATGTGGTATTTGATCTCCACTCCCTCGCCCGGCATTAGCGACAGGTCTTCGCTATCCACTTTGTAGGAATTCGACTGCGAGGTGTAAATGCCAGCCGGCGCAGGATGGGGCGCGCGCCCGTCACTGGCTTCACCTCGGGCCGCGGCTCTTGTTTGACGGCGGTGGCTTTCGCAAGATCGGTCAGGTGCAGCAGCGCGCCGGTCTTCAGCGGATCGATTCCGTATTCCGCTGGAAGCACGGCGGTGAAGAGAATCACCAGCGCAACGATCAGCGCGATGCCTGTCGCCTTCGCGATCGCCCTTTTGGACGGGGTCTGCAGCTGCTCGGACTCTTGTTGTCGCACCATGTCGCTCACCTGAATTACGCCGCTACGAAATAGCCGGCAATCTGGTATCCCACCAGAACGAATCCAACGGTCATCAGCACCGTGTTCGCCGCGAAAGCTTGCCGCAGGAAGCCGCGTCTGGGTGCGCCAGGCGCTGAGAGCGATAAGCACGGCGGTGAGCGCCAGCACCTGCCCGATTTCCACGCCGACATTGAAGGAAACGATGTTGGTGATGAGCCCGTTTTTCGACAGGTCCAGCTCCTGGAGCTTGGTCGCCAAGCCGAATCCATGGAACAGGCCGAAGATCAGCACGGCCGCCTTCGTGTTCGGCTCAAATCCGAAGAAGCGCCGGAACCCGTCCATATTGTCGAAGGCCTTATACACCACCGAAAACCCGATGATCGCGTCGATGACGTAAGGGTTCGCGTGAAATCCGCCGAGAACGCCGGCCAGCAACGTGATGCTGTGCCCCAGCGTGAAGAGACTGACGTACAGGACGATGTCTTTCAGCCGGTATAGGAAGAAAATCACCCCCACCAGGAATGCAATGTGATCGTACCCGGTCACCATGTGCTTCGCGCCCAGATAAACAAAAGCGGCGATGGCGGCGCCATGGTTCGATTGGACGAAGGAAGCGTCCCGCTTCGATACGTTATGGGCGCTGGCGGCGCCCGGAAAGAACGCGATCGAAAGAATGCAGACGATCGACAAAATTGCGAACCAGCGAATGATTTTGGGAGCGAACGCGTGGATGCATTGTCATCAGAATGTGAACTTAAGAGCGGCCTGCATCAACCGCGGCGGCGCGGCGTTCACCACCTGGCCGAACAACGGGCTGTCGATATTGCCGTTCACCGCCGCGGGTCCGAAGAATTGTCGCGTGATTGAACGCGTTGAAAGTTTCGATGCGGAATTGCAGCGCCCGCGATTCGGTGAACTGGAACGTCTTCAGCAGAGCGATGTCGAAATTCAGCTCTCCGGGTCCAAAGAACGACCGGCGCGATGCGTTGCCCGGCGTGCCCAGCGCATTCACGCTGAATGCGGAGATATTGAAATACGGCAGCCCGTTGCGGGGATTGCCGTTCAAGTTCAGCGGTTGCGCCGTTGTAATCGGGCAGATCCAGGCTGTGATTGTTTACGCCGTTGGGAATGCTTCCCATCAACGAGTTGTCGCCGTCGGACTCCAGCGTGACGGGAAAGCCCGAGCTGACGCGGGTGATCCCGGAAATCTCCCAGCCGCTGGTCAAACCTTTGACGTGCCGGTACGAAGCGCTCGAACGGAAGCTTGTATTGGTAGCTCGCAACGAAATTTTGCGGCAAATCGAAGGAGGAAAGCGCGCGCGTCGCGCTCAAGTTGTACGGATTGCCGGGATCGGAAATGCTCGACGCCTGATCGATCGATTTGCTGTAGGTGTACCCGATCAGGAACGTCAGGTTCTTGGTCGGTGTGCCGCAGCGTGATCTGGAGCGAATTGTAATTGGAGTTCCCGACGCTGGCGTCGTAGTCGTCGTTGGAGAAAGCCGGGCCCAAGGCCGACGCGCGTGCCCTGGATGATCTGCCCGGAGCGGCTGAGTGTACTGCGTGTCCTCGCCGAACGGTCCGCAGGTGGGCGATCCGGCGCGACGGCGCTCGGCTGACTGAGCGCCAGGCACAGCGCGGGATTGCCGGGATTCGCCGAATAAACCAGCAGCAGGTGATGCGCCTGGGAGCCGACATAACTCAAGCTCAGCACCGTGTTGCCGCTGAACTGCCGCTCGATGGAAAGAAAATAGTTCTCGTTATACGGATAGGTGTTCCAGGGCGGAGGCGCGGTCATTCCGGCGATGGGTTCGAACTGCGAAAAATTGACGCTCGGATTCGGATGCGATGGCGAAGCGTTCAGCGGCGGGAAGGTCAGCGGGAACGGATTGCCGGTGAACGAGCCGTTGGCGGCGGTTATAAACGGCGTGGCGAACAGCGGCGGCCCGGGGCTGGTATAGCTCAAGCCGTAAGGCGGCTGCGGCTCATCGATCGCCATGGTGTTGCCTTCGATCACCGAATAATAGATCCCGTAGCCGGCGCGGATGCTGGTTTTTCCCGGCCCGCCGATGAGCTTGCCAGAGCCCGTCTTTCCAGCCCGGCGACCAGGCCAAGCCCAGGCGCGGTGAAAATCGGTTGCTGGCCGGCACCAGCGTGCTCGGAACGCCTTTGTCGCCGACGTACACCAGGCCGAGCGGGCGCTTCGGATAGACCACGCGATTGCTCGCCGGGAATGAAGGTCGGAATCTGGTTGTATTTCTCGGACCAATACTCCATCCGATCCCAGCGCACGCCGTAGTTCAGTGTCAGGTTGGACGTAGCGCGCCAGCTATCCTGCGCGAAGCCTCCGGCGTATTTGTGGCGGATATAGTAAGCCTGCGAGTCGGCCTGGTTGTAATTGCTTGCGACGCCGATCAGAAAGTCCGCAAAATCGAGGCCGGTCTCCGTTCCGGAGAACAGGAACGAACCGTTGAAGGTCGGATTCGGATTGACGTTGACCTGCTCGTAGCTGCCTCCAGGCCGGCCTTGAAGGTATGGCTGCCCCACACCTTGGAAAAGTTGTCGTTCGCCGCGAAGGTATTGTTGGCCTGTTTCAGATTCGTGATCGGCGTTCCCATGACGAACGAATTGAAGATGACGTTCTCGATGCCTTCAATGGACGGCGCCAGCGGAACGATGCCGGGAGTGCCGACGCCGGTGACGAAACCCTGCGAAGCCAGGCTCGGCCCCACGCCGCCGGCGGGCTGCCCGACGTTGTTCGAGTCGCGCATGTAGCTGAGGCGGAACTCGTTGACCGTGGTGGGCCGAACGTCTTGGTATCGCCCAGATTGACCAATTGCGCGCGGCCCAGATTCAGCGCGTTGAAGCCGGGAACGCTCGCGCCTCCCTGCCCGGTGGGATAGGGATTGTTGAGCGTGTAGTCGTCGAAGAAATAGTATGCCGAGAGCAGGCCCAAGCGCGCGTTGTTGGCGTCCACCCGGAAGCTGCCTTTGTCGTCGCGCATGGTTTCGCCATAGGCGCCGGTGGAAAAAGTCGACGGTCCGTCGTTGGGAAGCGGGATGTACTGCAGCAGATGCTGGGCCGGCGCCGACCAGACATTTTGCGGAATGATCGCGTTCGGGAAAGACGCACTGCGAGCTGGAACCGCAACCGGACGTGTAATAAGGCTCGCTCTGCGGTAACGGCGTAGCCCAGCTTCTGCGAAAGCAGATTCGCCAGGTATGGTCCGCTTACGGCGCCTGTCAAGGAACTGGCCGCGTCGCCGAAGTTGCCCGCGCGCTCGGCCAGCGTGGGAACGGCGATCAGTCCGGTGTCGATGCCCTGAGCGGTCCGCGTGCCCTGATAATCGGCGAAGTAAAAGATCTTGTTCTTCTTGATGGGTCCGCCGACGGTGCCGCCGAACTGGTTCTGCCGGTAGAAACTGCGCTCCGGCGAAAAGAAATTGCGCGCGTCGAGATCCGTGTTGCGCAGAAACTCGAAGGCGCTGCCGTGGATCTGATTGCCGCCGGCCTTGGTCACCACATTGACGATGCCGCCGCTATAGTTGCCATATTCGGCGTCGAAGTTGTTGGTCAGGACGCGGAATTCGGCGATGGAATCCAGATCGGGCACGATCGTGGTGCCGCCGTTCATCAGCTCCTTGACGTCGCCGCCGTTCACCATGAAGCCGTTGGCGTCCTCGCGCTGGCCGCTGATGGATTGATTGCCGGGATTCAAATCGCCGGAGGGAGCGATGGCCACCGACGCGCCCGCCATCACGATCGAATCGGGCTGCTGCGTCGACATGGGAACGATGCCCGGCTGCAGCGCCAACAAGTCGGTGTAACTGCGGCCGTTCAGCATCACCGAAGTCATCTCGGTGCCGGTCACCACCTCGCCCATCTGGGAGCTGGACGTCTCCACTTGCGTGACGTTCTCCAGCACCGTGACCTCTTCCACCTTCTCCGCCATGGTCGAGCGTCAGATCCACCACCAGCGCGCCGTTGGCGTCCACCTCAATATTGTTCCGGGCCTGGGTGCCAAAGCCTTCCTCTTCCACCTTTACGTTGTAGCGCCCCACCTGAAGCTGGGGAAAGAGTAGAAGCCTTTGTCGTCGCTGACGGTCTTGGTCTGAACGTTGGTGGCCGTGTTGGTGGCAATCACTGTGGCGCCGGGAATTACCGCGCCGCTGGGGTCCTTCACGGTACCCGAAATGCTACCGGTGGTGGCGGCCAACACCGTCGCCGGTAGCGTAATCAGAATGCAAACGAATAACGCGATTCGCTTTGCTAGCACGCAACTAGTTTAAGTGAGGATCGGGCTCAAACCAGAAATCGGTAGGTCTTGGGCCGGTCACTGACCGGTGTGTGACGGCACAAGTGTCTGTGTTTTCAAACGCTAGTGTGCCTCCAGCGTCACCTTGCGGATGTTCGCCATATTCGATCCATCTCGCGCACGGAAACCGCTGGCGCTCACCTGATCCCCAGGTTTGAGCGAATCCACCTTCCAGCCCTGGCTCAACAGACCGTTCGGGCTGGCAAGCTCCAGTTGCCACTTGGCCACTTTGCCCGCGTCGTCCTTCACGTTCAGAAACATCAGCACGTGGGGATTGTTCCAGGTGATCTTAGTAATGGTGCCTTTCAGCGTAACCGGCATGGTCTCGTCGTATTGCGCCCTAAACGAATGGTGCGCGAGAGCAGGCAGGGCGGCCATGAGCAAACCGGCGGTCGCAAGCAAAACAAGTGCCTTGGTTCGCATGAGCGATACCTCCAAACGGCCTTGAGTGGCCATTCGCCGTGAGTATACCACCAGTTTTGCAACGCCGGCTTACGGCGCTGACTTTACGACTTGGGCGCGCCGTCGTAGGGAGACCCGACAAATACCTTCCGCCCGTCGGCCAGCACCACTTCCCGAGCGGACGCCACAAACGCCCCGTCCCTGGCCCGGTAGCCAACCACCGTCACCCGGTCGCCGATCTTCAGCGACATCCGGCTCCAGCCTTGGCGCGCCAGTGTGTTTGGGCCGGCCGTCTCGCAAGCCCAATTGGAAGTTTTGCCGTCCGCGCTCACGTCCACATATAGATATACATGCGGGTTCATCCATTCGATCTTCGTCACCCGCCCTTGCAAGGTGATCCGCTTGCTCAGGTCGAACTCGGCTCCCACGGAATGATGCGCATAACCCGGTATTCCAGGAAGCGCAAGCCCGAGCAAGCTGGCCCAGAAGAATACACTGATGCAGGCACGTCGAAATCGCATGCTTGACCTTTAAACGAAGGCTACCATGTTCGTTCGTGGGCGCAAAGGACGGCTCGGTCACATGCGGTAACTGACCGGTAGTTGACCGCTATTTCTGAGGGGCGTCCCGATAAACCTTGTGGCAGTTGTCACACGCCTGGCTGAGGCTGTCGGTGCAATTGGTTACCGCGTCCTGGCTTTTTTGCAGCGAGGCTTTCAGGCAGTCCCTTCCGGCGGGCGCCAGCGCGGCGGCGAATTTGGCGTAATCTGCGTTCTGCACCGGCGCCGGCTGGCCGTTGGAGCGGATCCGGCCCGGTATCATGATCAGATTTTCCAGCTCCTCAATGGCGACGGAGGCGTTCACCACGGCCTGCCAATCCATGTCGGTCTTGGGCGGATTCTTCTGGATGGCGAAGATGATATCCGAATTGGGCAGAGCCACGGCGCGCATCACCTGTTTGAGGTTGCCGAAGGGCTTGGGCGTGAAGGACGGTGACTGGGCGATGGACGCGCCGGTCAGCAGGAACAAAACAAGCGTTCGCATCTTTTAGCAGGCTATCACGCACCGGGATGGAGTGGCCGAGAACGGGAGCGGTAGTCCGCTAAAGGCTGAGACCCCGCTGGTCTCTATGCGGCCGGTCGTAGTGCCGTAATCTCGAACCGCGTCCCGGCCGTCGGCTGATATCGCACCCTCATGATCGTGTTCTGGCGAGGCATGACGTTACGCCATGTTCCGACGAGCGAGTAGTTTTCTTGCTTTTCGTTGTGATTGAGGACGATTTTACCTTCCACCTTCGTATTCGCGTCAGCAGGCGATTCTAGACGAACGTCTTCGGTGGGACGTGGGGCCTCCAACGGATACCCCGACTCGACCATAATTGTCACCTGACCGATTACGTCGTCATCGTTGTCGTAACACCACGCCTCTTGATTCAAGCCGACCTGTACGCCGTGAGTCTCGCGGACCGCGGGGAGCGGAAGCGGATAGTGATACTGCGCGGATGTAATGATGGTCTGGCGCTCGCCTCGCTTCAACACAACGTCGACGTCCCATTTCTTATCGCTAGATGTCTCGTCGCGCCAATGCTCGGTTTCAGATCCTGCAAGCCATGCCACTGTGCCATATTTTGATCGGAATTCTTCCGGGAAGTCGCCGAGCTTCATGTCCTCGCGGGCATAAACGGTATAAACAATGCGTACGTTGACATTGGTCTCGACGGCCTTGGGGTCGTAGTATGAGCGTTCCGGTTGCACTATCATCGTGACCGACTCAAGGATGTACTTTCGGTTGTGCTCCGCAGCCGCCCTGACAAGGGTGGGGAGAGACTTGTCATCCGAAATCCCATCCTGTGCCGCCTTTGCAACCTTATAGTTCGCAGTGAACGTTACCGCGGAAATAACCGCCAGAAAGAGGGTCCCGGAGAACAAACATTGCGCCGCGACCGGAAAGTAAGCGATTGTCGGCAGAAAATCTTTAAGGAATCCCAGTACCTTGTCCATATACCCCCAAAGCAAAAACAGCTCCTGCTTGGATAGATGCAGTCCCTGGATAACCCGGTTTCAGGGAAAGGCCGATATTTTCTTAAGCGTGAAACAGAATTAATTCTGCTCTCCCCTCACGATGGGCCTGTGCGATCGCCGGGGTTAGAGCCTCGTGTCAGCAGACCGCAAAGTTGGCGTCTCGGGTAACCGCCGGGCGATGTTGTGGACTAGTCCTGGAAGTCGCCGCCTTCTAGCCTATTGGTACGGGTTGAAGCTTCAGCCGCGAAAGGGCCGGGAGAGCGGCTCGTCATCGATAATGTGGAGAGGCCGTCGGAGAACTAGAATGAATCCTGTCGAGACCGTCCTTGCGTTTCTCAATGCCATCAATCAAGACGACCCGGACAAACTCGCTAAGTTGATGACGGAGGATCACGTCTTCATCGATGCGCTGGGTAATTCCGTGCGCGGCCGCGAAAAAATGCGTGCCGGATGGCGGGGCTATTTCGCTATGTGCCCGGACTACCGGGTATCGCACGAAGACATTTTTCACAACGGCAACACCGTCGCTGTTTTTGGATCGGCTGGCGGCACTATCAGCGCGAACAAGTGGCAAACCCCGGCCGCCTGGCGCGCCGTGGTCCACGATGGCCTGATTCAAGAGTTTCGCGTTTACGCCGATAACAAACCTGTCTACGACATCCTGGCCAAAGGGGCGAAGCCTGCCGCCAATTAAGCCGCCGCCCCGCGCTTGCGAACCCCTGTGTCAAAATCATTGCAGAGGAACTATTGGCACAGGAAGGCAGTACGCCAAGAGCCGCCAGTTCGGGCTCCGTCGGCTCCGTTCGCTTGATGGGCGTACCCATCCGGCTGCATTTCACCTTCGTACTGCTGCTCATCTGTTTGGTGGTCATCGGCCTCAGCAGTAATCAATCGCCCGGCAATTACACTCTGTTCGTGCTGGCGGTAATCGCATCGGTTCTGTTGCATGAGTTCGGCCACGCCCTCGTCAGCTCGCTTTACGGTATTCGCACCGTCGAGATCGTCATGTATCCTATCGGCGGCGTCGCCCGCCTGGAACGTCCCCCCAAGCCGTGGGAGGAATTTTGGATCGCCCTGAGCGGACCCGCGGTGAATCTCGCCATCGCCGCTTTCATCTTCGCCGTCCTTTATTCGCAGAAGCGCGCCGTCAATCTTTTCGCGTTTACGCAACCGTCGGACGCGAATCTGGCCGATCGCATCGCGCTCGCCAATCTGATCCTGGCGGGATTCAATCTGCTGCCCGCGTTTCCCATGGACGGCGGCCGCATGCTGCGCGCCATTCTCTCGCGGCTGAAATCGGAATACGAAGCCACGCGCATCGCCACCTGGTCCGGCCGCATGCTGGCCATCAGCATGGGTCTTTATGGATTCGTCTACCTGCCCATGCTGGCCTTCGTCGCGTTCTTCATCTATTTGGGCGCGGCCAATGAGGGCGCGGCTTCGCGCGGACGGTCGCTCACGCAAGGCATCCCCGTGCGCGCCGCCATGATGACCGGGTATCGCACGCTGGCGCATGGAGCCACCCTTCGCGACGCCGCCAATCTCCTGCTTTCCACTTCTCAGCAGGATTTCCCCGTGGTGCTGGGCGAGCAAGTGCTCGGCCTGCTGGGCCGCAACGCGCTTCTGCGCGGCATGGCGCAAGAGGGGCCCGATTCTTACATCGCGGGTTATATGGATCGCGAATTTCCAACCGTTCCGCCCGACAAGGATCTCGCGGACGTTCTGCCGCTCATGGCGCACGCCGGCGCCTGCGTGCTGGTGATGGAAGAGGGCCGGCTGCTGGGCATGCTCAGTTCCGAGAATCTTTCGCAGTTTCTGCTTCTGCGCAGCGTCGGGGTTGCAACCCGCCGAAGGTTGAAGCCATGCGCAGGCTCTGCTTTTTGCTGTTCGCTTTTTGCTTTTTGGCCGGCGCCGAAAACGTCAAGCTGTATATGAAGGATGGAAGCGATCAACTGGTTCGCGAGTACCAGTTGGCAGGCGACCGCATCCGCTTTTACAGTATCGATCGCGACGATTGGGAAGAGGTGCCCGCGTCGCTGGTGGATCTCGACAAAACCAAGGCGGAAATCAAAGCCGCGAGCCGACGCTATCCGCGAAGAGGCCGCCGCCGCAAGACGCCGAGAACAAAGCCGAGCGTTCCGTCCGCAAGGAAGTTGCCAGCGTACCGGCCGAGCCCGGCGTGTATCTGATCGACGAAGAAAAGCCTGCGCCCGGGAATCTGACGCCGCTGAAAGTGGGCGAATCGAAGGTGGTAACCAACAAGCGGCGCAGCGTGCTGAGGGCCATCAGCCCGGTGCCGTTGGTTCCCGGCAAAGCCACGCTCGAGCTGGATGGGCCGCACTCCGCGCAAGGCACCGCGAATCGCAGCCCCGAGTTCTACATCCGCCTCTCGGACGAAGAGCGCTTCGGAATTGTGCGTATGGGCGAGCACAAAGGCAATCGCGTGGTGGAGAAGCTGACTATCCAGCCGGTGGTGAACGAAACGACTGCAAGAGCCGGACCTGGTGGAGGTGTTTCGCCAGCAAGTAGGCGATGAACTTTTCAAGATCTGGCCGCAAAAGCCGCTGGAACCCGGCGAGTACGCGGTTGTTCAATATTCCATCGAAAAGGTCGATATGCAGGTCTGGGATTTTTTCATCGCGTCGGGAACGGGACAATAGAGGCTCCTAAACTCGGTGAGAAAAATTCCAGGCTTTTTCGCGCGCAAATCTCCCAGCGATACTCGCGCTTCGCCCGCTCCAATCCGGCCGCGCCAAGCTGCTTTTGCAAAGCGGGGGACGTCAGCAATTTTTCCATCGCCGCTCGAATTTCCGCCGCGCTGCGAGGATCCACCAGCAGCGCGCCGTCGCCCGCCACTTCCGGCAGGCAAGAAGTATTCGAAGTAATCACCGGAATGCCCGCGGCCATGGCCTGCGCCACCGGAAATCCGAAGCCTTCGTATAAAGACGGATAAACGAACGCGCTGGCGCCCGCCATCAAGCCTGGCAGTTCGTCCTCCGGCACATACCCGAGGTAACGGATATCCGCCGGCCGCGACGCCAACCGCGCCAGGGTCTTCTCGCCCGCCCATCCGCTGGCGCCCGCGACTACTAAATCAAAATCGCCGCGAAACCGAAAGCCCGCCCACGCATCCAGCAACGTGTCCACGTTCTTGCGCGGCTCAATGGTTCCCAGGTACAAAACGTAGGGCTGCTGGCTCGGCCGCGCCTGCGCGCCAAAGTAAACTTCCGGCACACCCGGATAAATCACTTCGATTCGATCCGCATTTAACCCGAGCAACCGCGCCGCGTCCTGTCGCGAATTCTCGGAAATCGCAATCAACCGGTCGGCGCGCGCCAGCACATTCTTGGCCAGGCTCTCATCGGCTTGGATGTTGGCCTCCGTGTGAAGCTCCGGCATCAAGCCGGCATGTCATGTCATAAATAGTGGCTGTCAGTTTCACGCCTTTCGGCGGAAACCGGATCTGATTCGACACGTGAAAAACATCCGCTTTCGGCATGGTCCAGCGCAACAGCGGCAGCGATGGCGCGGCGTTCGCGGCGAAGACGCGGCCCAGGTGCAGGGATGTTCGCGCGGCTCCTGCAATGGAATGCTCGTGATTGAGCGCGCCCAATCGCGCCAGCGAGGGAAACGTCAAGATCCGGTCGTTCCGCGCCTGCTGCCACAGACTTTGAATCCAGTAATAGGTATAATTCTTGACGCCCGCGCTTCTGAGAAACAGCGGAGTAGCATCAATCAGGATCCGCATGATTGGTCAGCAAGAGGTTAGCACGGAAGCGCCGCGTTCCAACCGATAGAATGGTCTTGACTAATTATGGGAATCGTCAAAGCCACTCGCTCCTACGAAACGTGGCTCGCCAAGCACATCCGCCTGTTGCCTGCCGATCTCAAGAAGAAACATCAGGCCATGGCGCAGGATTTATTTCCTTTTTTTCGGGCCACCTTTTATCGCTGGATGCAACTGTGGCCGAAGGTCTGCGCCGACGATGCTGGCGCGCCGCGTGTGCTTGCCGTCGGCGATCTGCACGTGGAAAACTTCGGCACCTGGCGCGACGTGGAAGGCCGCCTGGTGTGGGGCATCAACGATTTCGACGAGGTCTACGAGCTGCCCTATACTATCGATCTGGTTCGTCTGGCCGCCAGCTCGCACATTGCAATTGCCGAATCCAGTCTCGATATCCCCACGAAGGACGCCTGCAATGCCATCCTCAGCGGCTACAAAAGGAGCCTTCAAATCGGCGGCGTCCCCTTGGTTCTGGCCGAAGAGCACGATTGGCTGCGCCACATGATGACCGGCGCTGAGCGCGACCCGATTCAATTTTGGAAAAAATTAGACAGCCTGCCTACCTGGAGGGGCCGGATTCCAAAAAGCGCCCGCCGCGCTATCGAGCGCATGCTGCCGGAGCCCGGACTCGAATACCGGATCGTGCATCGCATTGCGGGCCTCGGCAGTTTGGGACGCGAGCGCTATGTGGCCATTGCAAAGTTCCGCGGCGCGCAGGTGGCGCGTGAAGCCAAGGCGCTGGCTCCGTCCGCCTGCGTGTGGGCCGCAAACGAAAAGGTCTCCGAACGCATCCGCTATCAGGAGGCGCTGGACGAATCGGTCCGCGACGTCGATCCCTTCGTGCACCTGCGCGGAAGCTGGATTGTCCGCCGGCTCGCGCCCTATTGCTCGCGCGTTGAGCTGGCTTCCATGCCCAAGGAACGCGACGAGTCCAGGCTGCTGCGCGCCATGGGATTCGAAACCGCCAACGTACATCTGGGAACCGCGCGCGCCGCCAAAGCGATTCTGCGCGATCTGGACAAACGGCCGGCCGATTGGTTGCACAAAGCCGCCAGCGCTATGGTCAAGGCCACCAGCGCCGACTGGCGTGAGTGGCGGACAACGGTTCGACGCAAGCGCGCCAAGACCGTACAATAAAAATTGCTTCTCAGATTTTTCGCCAGTCTGGTTTTTCCTCTTCTGCTCCTCGGCCAGCGGCCGGATTCCGTCCTGATCGTTGTGAACCAGGCTTCCGCCCTCTCGCGCAAGATCGGAGAATATTACGCCGAGCGCCGCGGCATCCCCGCTTCCAATATTTGCCGTCTCAATGCCAGCACCAACGAAGAGATTTCGCGTTCCGAATTTGACGATCGGATCGCCGCGCCGATCAAGAACTACCTGCGCGGCCACAATCTCACCGAGCAGGTGCTCTACATCGTCACGACGGCGGAAGTCCCTTTGAAGATCCGCGGCAATCTCGGAATGTCCGCCGAAGCATCTTCGGTGGATTCGGAGTTGACGATGCTTTACTCCGATCTGCACGGTCACTCTTACCCCATACCGGGCGGCGTGAACAATCCTTTCTTTGGCAAAACCCGCGCGGCGTTTCGTCATCCCGATTTTCCGATTTATCTGGTGACGCGTCTGGCCGGATTCGATTTTGACGACGTGAAGGGCATCGTCGACCGTTCGCTTGCCGCCCGGAATCGCGGAAAATTCGTCATCGATCTGAAGGGCAGCGATAATACCAAAGGCAATGCCTGGCTGCTGCAGGCCGCGCAACAGATCCCACGGGACCGTTTGGTGCTGGATCTTTCGCACCCTGTGCTTTATCACCAATCCGATGTCATCGGCTATGCCTCCTGGGGATCGAACGATCCCGACCGCAAAGAACGGCACCTCGGCTTTCATTGGCTGCCCGGCGCCATCATGACCGAATACGTGTCCACCAACGGGCGCACCTTCGCGCGCCCTCCCGACAGTTGGAGCCCGGGCGCGTGGGACGGTTCCAGAGCCTCGTTTGCGGGTACGCCGCAAACCTTGACCGCCGACTATATTCATGACGGCGTCACCGGCGCATCGGGCCACGTCTACGAACCGTACCTGGAATACACGCCGCGTCCCAACATTCTTCTGCCGGCCTATTATCACGGACGCAATCTCGCAGAGAGCTACTATCTCGCGATTCCGCTTCTCAGTTGGATGAACATCGTGGTGGGCGATCCGCTCTGCACCCTGGGTAAGCCGTAGTATGAGGCGACCGAGCCGTGACCGTGAGGGAGCGGTCCCATCCGCTTGCTTATGCGCGCGGCTCAGGAGAAGCGTGAGCAATTGAGTTGAGGAAACGCGAAACTAGAGATGGAGCGCACAGCGCGGGATGCGTTCGCTAAAGAGAGGAGACCATCGCGGCCCGCTGCGTTGTGCGCGATGTTTAGAGATAGAGCGCACAGCGCGGGATGCGCTCGTTAAAGAGAGGAGACCATCGCGGCCCGCTGCGTTGTGCGCGATGTTTAGAGATAGAGCGCACAGCGCGGGATGCGTTCGTTAAAGAGAGGAGACCATCGCGGCCCGCTGCGTTGTGCGCGATGTTTAGAGATGGAGCGCACAGCGCGGGATGCGCTCGTTAAAGAGAGGAGACCATCGCGGCCCGCCGCGTTGTGCGCGATGTTTAAAGACAGATGATCCAACTTTCCGGCGCCGGAAAACGCTTCGGCCCCAAGCTGCTGTTTGAAGATCTCAACTGGATGATCACGGCCCAGGACCGTGCCGGCCTGGTTGGCGCGAACGGCAGCGGCAAAACCACGCTGCTGAAAGTGCTGGCGGACATGGAGTCGCTCGACTACGGCAAGCTCAGCGTCACGCGCGGCGTCAGCTCCGGCTACCTGCCGCAGGACGGTCTTTCGCTCTCTGGCCGCAGCGTGTTCGCCGAATGCATGTCGGTTTTCGCATCGCTGCAGCAGATGGAAGTGGAGATGGAGGAGCTGACCCACAAGATGGGCGAGTTGGATCCAGCGGGGCCGGAATATGAGCAAGTGGCGGACCGCTTCCATCAGTTGGATAGCGAGTTTCGCACGCGCGACGGCTACGCCATCGAAGCGCAGGTGGGAACGGTGCTCTCGGGGCTGGGTTTCCCGCATGAAGAATGGAACAAGCGCACCGAAGAATTTTCCGGCGGCTGGCAGATGCGCATCGCGTTGGCCAAGCTTCTGCTCGAAAAACCAAACCTGCTGCTGCTGGACGAGCCGACCAATCACCTGGATCTGGAAGCGCGCAACTGGCTGGAGCAATATCTGGCTAACTACCCGTTCGCTTTCGTGCTGATTTCGCACGATCGCTATTTCTTGGATGTCACGGTCAACAAAATCGTCGAGATCTGGAATCGCGGCGTACATTTCTATTCGGGCAATTACGAAAAGTTTCTGCGGCAGAAGCAGGAGCGGACCGAGCAACTGGAAGCCGCGTATCGCAACCAGCGCGAACGGATCGAGCATCTCGAAGCTTTCATTAACCGCTTTCGTTATCACGGCCACCAAGGCGAAACAGGTGCAGAGCCGCATCAAGGAGCTGGAAAAGATTGAGCGCATCGAGCTGCCCAACGAAGAAAAGACCATCCACTTTTCTTTTCCGCAGCCCAAGCCGAGCGGCCGCATCGTGGCCGAGTTTCATAATGTATCGAAAAGCTACGGCGACAAGTTTGTTTTCGGCGGTGTGGACTTCATCATCGAGCGGGGCGACCGTATCGCCCTGGTGGGCGTGAATGGAGCCGGCAAATCGACGCTGATCAAGTTGCTGGCGGGCAGCGAGCCGCTGACGAGCGGCGAATATCGCCTGGGCCATAATGCCGACGTGGATTACTTCGCACAGGATCAATACAAAGAGCTGGACCCCAACGCGCGCATGCTGGACGATCTGCAGGGCGAAGCGCCGCGCTCGACCAATACCGAGTTGCGCAGTCTGCTGGGCTGTTTTCTGTTTTCCGAAGACGACGTTTTCAAGCGCATCGGCGTGCTTTCGGGCGGCGAGCGCAATCGCTACGCGCTGGCACGCATGCTGCTGCAGCCGTCGAATTTCCTGCTACTGGACGAGCCGACGAATCATTTGGACATGCGGGCAAAAGACGTGTTGCTGGAATCGCTCGAAAAGTACACGGGAACGGTGGTTTTCGTTTCACACGACCGCTACTTCATCGACAAACTGGCGACGCGCATCTTCGAAGTGGGCAACGGGCGAGGTTAACGTTTTCCCGGGCAATTACGAAGACTACATCTGGCGCAAGGAAGGCAAACAGATTGACCTGACGCTGTCGACGAATGGTAAAGTGTCGTCCCATCCCGAACCGCCTGTGGCCATTAGCCAACCAGCTAAACGCGTAAATCCGATGAAGGCGAAAAAGCTCCAGGAACGCGCGAAGCGAGCTCGAATCGCAGATTGCGGCGCTGGAGGCAGAAATCGCCAGCGATGAAGTCCCAGCCTGGCGAATTTCGTGAGTGCCGAAGAGACTATCCGGCTTTCCGACGCAGCTTGGAAAAGCGCCGCGCGGCTTTGAACGCTCTCCTCGAAGAGTGGGAAGAGGCGTCGCAAGAAGCATGAGCGACTTTCAGGAACAGCTCGCTTACCTGCGCAAGAGCATCGCCAGAATCGACAAGAAGTACACGCGTCCCAGGACAAAACCGCCAATCGCCAACCCCCAACCCCCAATCCCGGCGCCTGAAAGCTGGCTGCAGGGCGCGGAAGTGGCGAACCGCGCACGGCGTCCATTACGAAACCGAGAGACTATACGAACGCCAGCGCCGCCACGGCAGCGTCGGCATCGTGGATCTGGAAGGCCTCTCGCACGATCTGCTGGATCCCATTTCGAACGGCCAGATCCGTGGAGTTCCGCCGGAGAAATGGTGTTTTCTCGACACCGAAACCACGGGCCTGGCCGGAGGGTCGGGCACATATGCGTTTCTGGTAGGCGTAGGCCGCATCACGCCGCAAGGTTTTCGCGTGCGCCAGTTTTTTATGCGCGATTTCGGCGAGGAAGCCAGCCAGTTGAGCGCGCTGACGGAACATTTGAAGCAATTCGAAGTGATGATCACGTACAACGGCCGTACCTTCGATCAGCCGTTGCTCGAAACGCGCTTCCGGATGGCCAGGCAGCGGCCGCCCTTCAGTTCGATGGAACATCTGGATCTGCTGTTCGGCGCGCGCCGGTTGTGGAATTTGCGGTTCGACAGCTGCCGGTTGGTGGAGCTGGAGAATCAAATCCTGGGCGTCGAGCGGCAAGGCGATCTGCCGGGCGAATTGATTCCGTATGTCTATTTCGAATACGTGCGGACGCAGGAAATCTTTCGTTTGATGCCGGTGTTTCATCACAACGCCATCGATATTCTGACTCTGGCGTGCCTGACAGCCATCGTGCCGCGAGCATTTGGCGCTCCGGATCAAGCGGAATTCTCGCACGGCGCGGAAATGATAGGGCTGGCGCGCTGGTGGCGTCAAGCCGAGCAGCATGAAAACGCGCTGGCGCTGTTCCGGCAGGCGATCGAGAAGAATCTTTCGGACGAGCTGTTGTTTCGCACGTTGTGGGATATCGCCGTGCTGGAGAAGAAGCTGGGGCGCGAACATGCGGCGCTTCCGGTGCTTACCGATCTGGCCGCATCGCGCAATCCTTGGCGCAGCGGCGGCGTTTGTGGAACTCGCGAAATATTATGAGCGCCGGGAACGCAACTACGCGTTGGCATTGGAAATGACGCGCAGCGCCATGGAACTGGAATCTTCGGAAGCGCTGGAGCGCCGCGCGGCCCGCCTGGAAAAGCGGGTCTCCGTTCCGAAAACGTCGAGGCTAATATGAAAACATTTTGTGTATCGCTTGTTGTACTGAGCTTGACGGGCTGCGCGAAGGCGCCCAAGCTGGAAGTCAGCTTAAGTCTCGACAAGCAGAGCGCCGATCTCATCTTCGTCAAGGTGAAAGTGGTGAACACCGAAGACCGCGCCACGGTTCCCATCGCCATCGAAGTCACCGGCCAGGCGGAAACCAACGGCCATTGGGACAAGAGCAGCACGCTGCTGCATCCGGCGGCGTTTGTGCTGAACCGCAAGGAACAGCGCGAGATCACGAAACTGTGGAGAGTCCCGGCCGACGCCGCGCGAACCACGCTGACGGTAAAAGAACAGGAACGAGGGTTTTTGTTAAAAACAGAACGGGCCGAGAAGGTGTTTTCGACGGCGGCCCCAGAGACCAGCGCCCCGGCTACAGCAAAGCCCTAAGTTCGCTCCAGGCCAGCCCTTGCGATTCGGCCACGCCGGGATGCGTGATGTGTCCCGCGTAGGTGTTGACGCCCACGCGAATCGCCGCGTTATCCCGGCAAGCCTGCTCCAGTCCCTTGGCGCACAATTCGGCCAGATAAGGAAACGTCGCATTGGTGAGCGCGTAGGTGGAGGTGTGCGGCACGGCGGCCGGCATGTTCGACACGCAGTAGTGCAGCACGCCGTCGACGAAATAAATCGGATCGGTGTGCGTGGTGGCATGCGAAGTCTCGAAGCAACCGCCCTGATCGATGGCCACGTCCACCATCACGGCGCCGGGTTTCATCGTTTTCAACATCTCGCGCCGCACCAGCTTGGGCGCTGAAGCGCCGGGAATCAACACCGCGCCCACCACCAGATCGGCATCGCGGACTGCGTCGCGCACGTTAAATACATTGGATGCCAGCGTCACCACCTGGCTGCTATAGATGTCGTCGAGAGCGCGCAGCCGATCGAGACTGCGATCGATGATGGTAACGGCCGCGCCCAATCCCACGGCCATCTTGGCGGAATTATGGCCAACCACGCCGCCGCCCAGGATCACGACGTTCGCCGGCGCAACGCCGGGCACGCCGCCCAGCAAAATACCGCGGCCGCCGTTGGGGCGTTCGAGATACACCGCGCCCACTTGCACCGCCATGCGTCCGGCCACTTCGCTCATGGGAGTGAGCAGAGGCAGAGAGCCGTCGGCTTCGCGAATGGTTTCGTAGCCCACCGAATTCACCTTGGCGGCAACCAGCTTGCTGGTGAGTTCGGGTAGCGGCGCCAGATGCAGATAGGTGAAGAGGATCAGGCCGGGACGGAAGTGCGCGTACTCGGAAGGCTGCGGCTCCTTCACCTTGATGACAAGATCGGCCTTGCTCCAAAGCTCGGCGGCGCTCGGCAGGATTTCCGCGCCGGCCACGATGTATTCGCTGTCGGGAATGGAACTGCCGGTGCCGGCCTGAGTTTCGACGAGCACGCGATGGCCTGCTTCGCGCAACGCAGTTACGCCGCTCGGAACCAGGCCGACGCGCGTTTCGTGATCCTTAATTTCCTTGGCGACGCCGACGGTCATTGAGGAGGGTTCGATGGGGGTGGCGCGGACGTGCCGGTGGGCGGCGTAGTGTCCGACTTCGCGGTCAGTCGTTTGGGACCAAGGCCCAGAGCGATCAGCGAGAGCGAATTGATTTTGCCGTCGGGCATGAGGCTTTGGTCGGCTTGAAAGCGCTTCAGGGCGTCGGTGGAGTCCGGGCCCCACTCGCCGTTGGGCTCGCCCTTGAAATAGCCCTTGGCCGCAAGAGCCTGCTGGATTTCCTTGTAACGATCCGGCGTGGGCGCCTGCTGGAAATAGCGCACGGGGCTGCGAGCAACCTTCCCTTTTCGGCGGGCGGTGGTTTTCGCCGTCGGAGCTTTCGCGGCCGGAGCTTTCGTGGTCTTAGCGGAGGTGGCCTGCGCTGCCGTGGCCGGGCGCTTATGCGCGGGCGTGGAGGACGCGGTGGTCGCCGGGTGCTTGCGTTTATGCGGTTTGGCCGGGGTGGCTGCGAGCGAAGAACACGCAATGGCGGAAAGCGCCAGCGCCGGAAGAATTGCCTTCAACACTACCCTTATTGTAGAACGGTTCGCCCCATCAGCTAAGGTGTGACTTTGAAGACCACTCCATTGCCGCTGGTTCCACCATATTTCGTGGTGCCGTATAAGTTGCCTTGTTTGTCCGCGACCAGATTGCTGTAAGAATACAGGCCGTCGCTTTGGCCAGTGAAGGTGTACAGCAAAGTGTACGTCCAGGTGCCTCCCGAGCGCGTCAGCTTGTACACGGTTCCGGCTCCATCCGCGCCGTCGCAATGAGTGGTGGCGTATATATTGTCGGATGCGTCCAGCAGAACGTTGCGATATGTTCCAGAAATGCCCGACCCAGGCAGACCGTCGAGAACGTTGAAGTTCCATTGGCCGCCCGAATAGCTGAGCTCGAAAATTGTTCCCCCGCCGTTGCCGTCTTCGCCGCCGCCATCGGTCGTGGTGCCATAAAGATTGCCTGCGCTGTCGAACACCAGGCCGGCATAAGGCGTGGCGCCGTCGCTCTGCATAGCGAACGTATGCAGAACGGTTTCCTTCCAGCCGGATTGCGCCGGCGTCAATGCGAAGACGATGCCATATCCGTCGGCGCCTCCCGCCGAAGTAGTGCCGAAAATTGCCGGTTTTGCAGTGAGGGTAACGCCAGCCGTCGGGTTTGCTCCGTCGGTGCCATTGCCAAAACTGTGCAGCACCTTCTCCGTGCCGCCCTTCACCACCTCGAACACCGTTCCAGCTCCATAAGCGCCACCGGCGAATGTGGTGCCATAGAGATTGCCCGCGCCGTCGAAGCTCAGTTTCGACATGGGATTTGCCCCGTCCGCGCCGCCCTGGAAGCTGTAGAGCACTGTCTCCACGCCGGCCTGGGTTAGCTCGAAAACCGTGCCGTCGCCGTTGGCCCCTCCTCCATAAGTGGTGCCATAGAGGTTACCGGAATCATCGAAGATCAAGCTGGCGTTGGGATTCGCACCGTCGGCGCCGCCGGTGAAGCTGTACAGCACCTTCTCTTCACCGCTTTCGCTCAACTTGAAAACCACGCCTGCTCCAAAGCTTCCACCAGCGCTGGTAGTGCCGAAGAGCTTTCCCGCTGAAGTGATCGCGAGGCCGGAAAGTGGATTCCCGCCGTCCGTTCCGCCCGTGAAATTATATATCGTGCTGAAGGTTTGAGCCTGAACTCCTGGGAGGGCGAACAACAACATCGCGATTCCGGCTGAACTCGATTTCAATTTCATTTTCACGCTCCTCACTCGGGGTTACAACAGAATTACTTTCCGGTTTAATGGATCACTCCGAGTTGCTTGAGCGATTGTATATCGGCTCTTTCCAGTTTGCGCCTGTTTTTTTACCCTATGTCTTCTCGGTATCGTGGCGGATATGCGTTGCCGGGTTACGTTACTTCTGGACAGTCACATATAGATCCGCTTGCGTAGGCACGCCACTGACCTTCGCTACGACGAGTGCGTCACCGCCCGGCAACGAATCGGGTATCGTGACGTTCACTTGATCCAGACCGTTGGAGGTCAGGCCCGCGTAAGTCACCGTGGCAGGCTGGCCGCCAATGGTAACGGTAACCTGGTTCGCCAACTCGGCCGGCGCGGACAGTACCGTGCCCACCGCGGGCGATCCGACGGCGGCTCCAAATCCAGTGCCGTAAAGCGAGATAGTTTCGCCAGGAACGGCGGGCGTGGTGGTAACTCCCGAAATCAGGCCGGACGCCCCAACCATCGCTCCGTCGGCGTGCGTGGCCGTAACGTACTTCAAAGCCGTTACGAAGAAGCCCGGCATCGGATTGCTCTGATTCACCGTGAAGATCTTGCTGGTCCCCTGGCCATTGATCACTTGCACCTCAACGGCGCCGGCGGCGCCGGTATCGGGCGTCAATACGTTGAGCTGGGTTGGGCTGATGTAGCTGGGGTACGCGCGCAGGCCGTTTACTGTCACCGAAACGCCATCTAAACTTGTGGGAAGCGCATTGCCGGCGAAATCCGAACCGGCCCACGGGCGGGTGGTGGTGGAGAGGTTCGTACCTTGGATGGTGATCCACGTGGAGTCCGACGTACCGGACGCGAAGCTCGCGCCGTTCACCACGGCAGCAATGGCCGGCGGAGCCGGCGTTGCCGATGAGCTCACCACCGGTGTGAGAAGGAACTGCGTGCCGGTTGTGCCGTTGGCCTCCACGCCGACGGGCTGGCTGGTATACGCGGCCGTCACCAGGATCTGGCCGGAATTATTGATGTATTCCGCATAAATCAAAAACAAATAACTGGGCAAATTCGTTACTACAGTGTTCAAATCCACCGCTTGCCCATTCACCCAATGAAAAGCGTGCGGAATACCCGCCTCTTGTGCCGTATAATAGCCCACTACCTCTCCACTATCGTTGAGCGCGGCAGGCGTCACAGAGGTTGCGCCTGGCACCTGAACCGGCGTGATATTGCCGGCGCCATCGTAGAAGAAATTGGTCCCGCCATTGGCCCCTAGCACCTGTCCCTTGGAGTTAATGGCGATCGGATATCCGAGTTGCTGCAATGTGGAGAGACTGCTCAGATCGGTCCTCTGGTCCGTCGGGGACCAGACCACCGCGTCCCATGGTGAGACAACAGCGGTACTTTGCGTGCCCACCCAGCCGGCAATTTCACCACTCTCGTTAATAGCCCCAGCGCCGAAAGCGGCGCCGAGATTTGACAAAGGCGTGAACGTGCCATCGCTCGCGATGGAATAGCCACAGGCCGAAATTTGCGTCTTGGCGGCGTTCTGACAATAGAACGTCCCAACCATCTGGCCGGCCTTGTTCACGCCCATTCCGCTGGGGTAACCGGGGAACGTGACGCCCAAAGGCGGCGTCAGAATGTTGAACTGGCCATTGCTATACGAAGCCAGGCGGGTCTGGGTGATAGCGTTGTTGGGGACTGGCGCCAGCGACATTACATAATGGCCAACATCCGCCGCCGCGGTCCCGCACGAGAATCCAGGCGTGGGAATCTCGGTGCTGACGCCATTCTGGTAAGTGAAGCACACCGTCTGGTAGGTAGTGGACTGGATGCCCGCTCCGAAGCCGGTGGTCCCGTCGTCGCTGATCCAACTGAGAGTGCTATTGAATAAATCCGACGGAGTGTTGACGGGCGTTGCCGTGTAGGAAACTTGGGCCTTGCCAGTTGCCACGCTGCCTAAAATCAGTATGAGTATATTTAAGTGATATTTGCCTGGTTTCATAATTAACTCCTGTTCAAATTGCTCTCGGTCACCCGCTCCCTCACGGTCGCGGCCCGGTAAAGCACCGATGCTGAGCCGCGTGCATGAGCAAGCGGTTTTCAGCTTTCTTCTGCACTGTCAAAACCTCAGGCGCAAGGATGCCTGTAACGATCTGGGCGCTCCCATCAAAAAAGCCGGCGACTCCCCGCTGCCTGGGCTGCCGCCGCCAAACATTAAATTCAACGCCGACTGCGATTGACCGAACATCGGATTGCTCGCGTAACGCAGGGGATCGGCGAACTGCGCATGGTTGAAAACGTTGTACGCATCCATGCGAAATGAGACATGTAGCGCGTCCCTGACCCAAATCGGATGCTCGGCGGAGGCGTCGGCTTGCCACGCGCCGAATGCTCGCAGGGCGTTTCGCCCAAGCGTTGGAATGCCAGGAAAAGGATATAAGAAGGCGTTGGTATTCAAGACGCGCCCGCCGGGAGCGCCGTCGGCGGTAATCCAAATCGGGACGCCGGCCGCCAGGCCCGGCTGGTAGTTGGCTACGGCAAAACCATCCAGGGTCTCCGAAACCTGAACATCCAACGGGAAACCGCTACGCGCGGTTGCAATGCCGCCGAAGTTCCAATCGGAAATCAACCGTCCTGTAATTCCGTGGCCGCGCGCGGGCAGCGAATACGTCATCGCGGCATGCAGCATGTGGCGCACGTCGAAATCGGAATTGCCGCGATCCGCGGATGCAGATTGACCGGGCAAAATCAAAAACACGGAGGAATCCGACGAGCCCAGGTCGATGGAGTGCGCCCAGGAATACGAAACAGTGGCCTCGAATCCGTTGGCGAGAGTCCGCCTATACACGGCATTGAGCGCGTTGTATTGCGAGTTCCCATTGCTCGCATCGAAAATCAATGCGCCGAGCGCAGCGGATGGGCTCAATTCGATCTCGCGGCGCAGTTCACCGGTTCCGAACAGACCGGCGTAGGAAATCTCCACCGAATCGCGATGGCGCCAGTCGTGCTGGAGCGCCACATTTACGCGTTGATAGGCAGGCAGCCGTAGACCTTGCGAGAACCCGTATCCCAGTTGGACGGGCACCAGAACGGCGGGATTATAAGCGTCGAGCGGACTACCGGTCGGCGTTTGCAGTTCCTGATACGGAATTCCATTCAGTTGATCCATTGCCGCGATGGTTCCGCTGTCGTGGAAGACTGTCCAGGATGCGCGCAGTATGGTGTCGGCATGCTCGGTCAATCGCCACGCGGCCGCTACGCTCGGCGCTAATTGAATGGGACCGCCGTGCCACAGCGGCTGGCTGGCCAGAATCGGAGAGAACGCCACGGTGCTGGAAGAGTCGTCCACGGAGTAGAGATTTGGCGCTGGCGTTGCATCCGGCGCCTTCGGCGAGGATGTGCGCAGGCCGAAAGTAACGTTCAGCCGCGAGCTGACTCGCCAGGCGTCCTGAACGAATCCCGAGAGGTTTTGCAGGCTGCTGGAATTCATCTCGGGCCGCGAGTAAGTGACCCAGACCGGAGCCAGCGGACCAAAGATCAGATTGGTGGGAGTGCCGAAGGCCACGGTAATGCTGGACGCCGGGCCGCTCCGCTCCGGCTGCAAATCGGTATAGTCGACGCCAAAGCGGATCTGATGCCGGGAGGTTTGAAAAGCCGCGGTGTGGGAAGCCTCCCATTGATTCTGAAGATTGCGCCCGTTTTGGCCGACGGAAACCGATCCGGCGCCACCCACCACGACGTTCGAAAAATCGGCGGCCAAGCTGGGATATTGCGAATAAAATGCAGGCGACGGTGGTTCTCCTCCGCCTGTCACTGACCAGGTGGATGTGGCTTCGTTGCGGCTGAAACCGAGGCGGCTCTCCTGCGTCCAGCGGCCTTCCGTCGAATCCGCTCCCAAAACCGCGACTTCATTGCGATATTGCGTAAAATCCGTCTGGGTTAGCCCGGATTCGCTCCAGGACGGCGTGTTTGCCAGGCGCAGAAACAGGCGCTCCGTTGGCGAGAGATCGTGATCCACTCGCAAGTTCACCGTGGTAAGCGCCGCGGGCAGTCGGCTTTCTCCAATTAATTGGGAGATTCCGAGGGAATTCGGAAGAACCGGGCCGTTCGGCAGAGGAAATTCGTTCAAGAATGCCAAAAGACTGCCCGGCGAAATCTCGCGAGCGGCCAGCGACGGAACCGTCGTGGTCCAGGCGTAGCCCTGCCGAAGATCCAGCCTGTCAGCAGCGAAAAAGAAGTAGGTGCGATCGCGCCGCAGAGGACCGCCCAAGGAACCACCCTCTTCATGAAGGCTGGGCGCATCGGGCGCCAGCCCGTAGCGATTCGCAAACCAATCGTTGGCTCCGAGCACCGGCGGGCGGACAGCTCCAAATAGAGCGCCATGAAAATAATTGGTGCCCGGCCGCGTATGAATGATAATGTTTGCGCCCGGAGCCTGTCCGATGCTCGCCGCTTCGCCAGCGGATTCCACGGTAACGTCTTCAATTGCGTCGAAGGCCGCAAGATCGTGTGTAGTGCCGAGCGCCGTCAGGCCCGGCAGCCTCGCACCCAGTAGCAGGCTGGGCCAGCCTCCGCCCGCGACGGCATTATTTGCGCTGACGCCATCCACGCTGAAGGTGTTCGTATTCGGCTGCGCTCCCAGGCTCGAGAATTGTCCCGGTTCGCCGCGCGTGGCGGGGGTGGGAAGGATCCCCGGCGCCAGCCATAGTAAACCGGTAACGGAACCGTCGTTCCGGGGAAGCCCGCGCACATCGTCCGGCTGAATGACAGTGGCGCCCGGCGTCTGCGGCTGGTTCGAATCCGGAACTCCGGCCACCGTCACGCTTTCCTTCACGCTGCCCGGCTGCAGTTCGAAATCCTCGCGCAGCGCGGCGGACGCCGTTACGAGAACGCCCAGCCGCACGATGGGACGGAACCCGGCGCGCGCAACGATGATGTTGTAATGGCCGTCGGGAACGATCATCCTGTAGTTTCCTGCCCGGTTGGATGCGGCCTGGAAGCGAAAGCCGGTTTCTTCGGCCACGCAAAGGATCAGGGCGTCCGGAACCACGGCCTGCGACGCGTCGCGCACGGTTCCCTCCAGCCGGCTGACGCCCGCGCACCACGCGCTGCAAACCAAAGTCAGGGCCAGCGCCGCAACCCGGCATACCAGCCTCATTGCAGCTCCTTGGCGCGCTGTTCCACGTAGCGCCAATAACTATCGGCAAGGCCCTGCAAGGTTCCGAGTTCCATCGCGAGCTGACGCCAGGCGCTGGCCTGTTCCGCTTCCGATTCCGTGCCCGCGTAGAGCATAGTCACCAACCGGTCGACATTTGTGGCGGACTCGGCCAGGCGTTTGATTTGCAACTCATCGGACGCCTCCGCTGCGGCGGGACGGAAATCACCGCGCTGCCGTTCCAATTCGCGGCCCAACTGGGACAGATCGCGGTTCATTTCCACCGCGTGTTTCATCCGCAGCGCCCAGAGCTTGGCCTTGCTGGCAGCACTGAGCTGGGCTTCGGTGGATGCGTCGAATCGACCGGCTAACTCCGCCAGGAGGTGAGCTTCGAAAGCGGCGTCCTGGCTGGCATGAATCGCGCGATCCATCGGCTCCCCGTACTGCGCCACGTGTGGTTGCGAGTCGTCCGGGCTCGTGGCCGAGCGTAAAGTAACATTCGGGATCCGATCCAGGCTGGCGCGCAGCTTGGGCTCCAATTCGGGCGCCAGATGATAGGTGGTTACCAGGATGGCGCCGGCCGGGTCCACGTTCACCTCGATCGGTTCTCCGGCGCCGGTTTCGAAAGCATCGATGGCCAGGCGTACGCTCAGCTCGCGCTCGGCAAGGGGTTCGACTGGCTGGCTCTCGTGCGCGACCGCCGACGGCACGGGCGGCGCCGGCAAGTTGGTGTCCGGCGCAGTGGTGATTTCCACCCACTCCTGATCCGAGAATCGAAACCAGGCGCTCACCGGCAACAGATTCGCATCCAGCGTAAGCGCTGCGTCCCGCATCGCTCCGTCGTCCGTTTGGGTCTCGATGCTTTGCTCCGGCTGGCCAGCCGCGCCGCGAACGTTCGAAACTCTGGACGTTTTGTGCTTCAGGCCGTGACGCCAATCTGAAAAAGAGCGTGGGCTCAAAGGATCGTTCCAGTTGTAATGCGCCTCCACGAACCGTGCACGGATGGCCGCCTCCGCGCGGATTTCCGGCGCTTTGGACGAGAGCACGGCCGGACGATCGAAGGATGTGCCAGCGGTTTTGATTCGAAGCTGACGATGCGAACCGGACGGCGCGGGTGCGTTCGCAGCCTGCTGAAGAAGCGTATCGGCGCGCAACTCCGGCTCGCCCATGCGGGGCGCCAGCAACACCGCGAGCGAGACCAGTGCGGCGGCGATACCGCTCAGCCATGCGGGACGCCACGTCCGAAGCCGGCCACGCGAGACTTTTGTCGCCCGGCGAGCTTCGATCTCCAGCATCTTTTTCACTAGATCTGTTTCCGGGCGAACCGGCCGCGCGGTCCGGGCATGCACCAGTTCCAGGCAGCGGCGGTATTTCGAAAACGCCGGTTCCATGCCCTCCAGCCGGGCATCGCATTCCGGGCATTGGTCGACATGAACGGCCACCCGTTCCAGCGCTTCGGGCGAAAGCGTTCCGGCCCAGAACGAAGCCATTTGATCCTCGCTCAGATGTGTCAGGTCCCGTTCTTGTTCCATTTCTTCAATTCCTCGATTGCCCGCCGCACAAATTCCGCGGCCGTCGAAACGCTAATGTCCAGAATTTCGGCGATGTCGCGATACCGCAGCCCTTGGGATCGCAACTCCAGACAAAGCCGCTGCCGCTTGGAGAGGCATTTCACGGCCTCCCGGAAACTCTCCAGCCACTCCTTTTCGATCAACTGCTCTTCGGCGCTGGAGCCGGCGCTGGCGATGGTAGCCGCCAAGGCTTCCGAGAAGGCCGAATGGGCCGCAGCGCGCTTTACACTGTTGAGCGCGATGTTGCGCGCCACGCTATACACCCAGTTCCTCGGCTGCCGGATCTCCTCGCCGTCCCGCAGAGCGGTGTAGAGCCGAAGGAATGCATCCTGCGTCGCTTCCTCCGCGGTGCCCGCGTCCATCCCGGCGGTCACCAGGTATCGGACCACGCCTTCGCGCGTGCTGGCATACAACGCGGCAACCTCTTGCCGGTGCCGCTCACCGGGCATGAGATCGGTCAAACCAGCTCTTTCCGTATCCCGTCTTTTCTTCTTTCCACTTGCCGCCTATAGACAATTTTAGGGCGCTGAATTCCTACAGCACGGGCCGATTTTGTGGAAATTCGCGCGGCTTGGGACCTACTGCAACGAGCGCTTGTTTTTCTCTTCCAGCGTTCGGCGCAGGATGGGCAGCACGGCGAGATCCTTTTCCCCGGCCAGCTCTTCTTTGATGGCAATGAGCGTCTCTAAGTTGAGGACGCGGATGCTGAGGTTTTGGCCGATGTTCATCTCCACGGAGCGTGGAAGCAAATCGTTGTAGCCAAGATCGCGGCCGATGGTTCCGAGCAGGTCGAGTGGGCCATAGCGCGTAATCAGATTCAGATGACCGGCGGAAGAGAGATGGGATGAGTTGGGTTTGACGTCGAGGGATTCCAACACCGGCAACATTCGGGCGATGTTTGCGGCATCGAGGGAGTGGACTACATCGATATCGAAGGTGCTAATGGGGACGCCGTTCAACACGGCCGCCACCCCACCTACCAAGATGAATTCGACGCCGCCGTCGTGCAACGCTCGGAGCGGGGCAATCAGCTTACGTTCGGGCATTTAGCGCACGAATCGACAGTATGTCGTTTACGTACTGTTCCAGATACTCGATGCGCTCTGCGGGCGTAAGCGAAAGCATCCAGCGGATCAGCGTCAGGTCCACGCCGTCGGGCGAGTAATCGGTAAGCCGCTCCGTATCGTCTATCGCCATAGCTTCTGAACCAGGATAACCGGTAAATAGGCAAGGTACAGTCTTTACGGGATCTTGCATCGGGAGCTGATGCGGATGCGTCAAACAGATAGAGCTCCTTCAGAGTTGAAACCCTGAGAAGCGAAGGAGGCCTCGTGTTTGAACAGAGTTTCGTCTCGAATGGCAAGACGCGCCGGTCGTGGACTGTTCTGCTGGCGCTGGCCGGACAGTTGCTTGCTGTTGGCTTATTGCTGGCGATCCCACTTTTCTTTATCGAATCGATGCCGGTGACGCAGCTTTCCAGCATTTTGCTGGCGCCCCCGCCTCCTCCCCCACCCCCTCCGCCTCCTCCGCCTGCGCAGGCTAGAGTCGCTCGGGCCACGCATACCACGCCCCGTAAATTCGATATCAGCCGGTTAATTGCGCCGAAGACCATTCCGAAGGAAGTAGCCACCGTCAAGGATCTTCAGGAACTGCCGCCGCCGTCGCCGATTGGCGGAGTGGTTGGCGGCGTCCCAGGCGGAACGCCGGGAGGCGTAATTGGCGGTATTTTAGGCGGGATCCCGAGCGCGGCGCCGCCACCGCCTCCGCCCAAGGCCCAGCCTCCCAAGCCCGCTACGCCCGCGCGCATCCGGATTGGCGGAAACGTGGAAGCGGCGCGCCTGATTCACGAGGTTCACCCGCAATTTCCATTGCTTGCGGCGGAGGCGCGGATCGGAGGGACAGTGCGGTTACAGGCCATCATCGGCCGCGATGGAACGGTCCAGGATCTTTCGCTGGTCAGCGGTCAACCGTTGCTGGTGAAGGCTGCCATGGATGCCGTGAGACAATGGGTTTACAGACCCACCTACCTGAACGGCCTTCCCGTGGAGGTGCAGACTGAAGTGGACGTGAACTTCCGCCTCTCGTCATAACGTATGATGGAATACGCTGGCTTGCCCCTCAGGGCGAGTACTAGATGGTGATGGGCTAGCTGTAGTATGCTCGCCGATCTACCCTCAAGATATAGTGAATTACCCGCTTTACTTTCCTTGCCAACGCGGTTACCATAGACCCATCCCCCGAGACGATAATGGAAGGGGACGCTATTTTGCTGAAGCTTAAGCGGGTCGAGATACAAGGTTTTAAATCGTTCTTCGACCGGACCGAGATGAAGTTCGCGGGTTCCGGGATTGCCGCAGTCGTCGGCCCCAACGGCTGTGGAAAATCCAACCTCAGCGATGCCATGAGCTGGGTGCTGGGCGAGCAATCGGCTAAGAGCCTGCGCGGGGCCAGGATGGAAGACGTCATCTTTGCCGGCACGCGGGATCGTAAACCGCTCGGCTTGGCGTCTGTCACCATGACGCTGGTGGATCCCTCGGCGGAGGAATCCCACGCGAACGGCAATGGCCATGCGAACGGTAACGGTCATCATAAGCCGAGCGAAGTTACCATCACGCGGCGGCTGTTTCGATCGGGCGAAAGCGAATATCTGATCGACGGCAAGGTAGCGCGGCTGCGCGATATCCAGGACCTCTTCATCGGCACCGGCCTTGGCCCGGAAAGCTACGCCATCATCGAGCAGGGGCGCATCGGGCAGATTCTGAGCAACAAGCCGCAGGACCGGCGGGCCATCATCGAAGAAGCCGCGGGTATCGGCAAATTCAAAACCAAGAAGCGGCTGGCGGAAGCCAAGCTGGAAGGCGCGAAACAGAACCTGTCGCGCGTGTTCGACATTCTGGAAGAAGTGGGGCGGCAGGTAAATTCGCTGAAGCGCCAGGCGTCCAAAGCCAGAAGGTACGAAGAGCTGAAGACCGAGATGATCGCGCACCTGCGCGGGTCGCTCGCGGCGCGTTATCGGATGCTGGAGCGGGACGCGGCCAAAACGGCGCTGGATCTGAATCTGGCGAACGCGGAGTTCCAGAATCTTTCCACGCAGGTCACCGAGCGCGAGCAGGAACATACGGTTTTGCAGGAGGCCTGCTATCGCAATGATGCGGAGTTGGCGGAGGCGCGCCGGCGGTTGGCCGATTCGGAGCTCGAACAGGAGCGCACGCGGGGCCGGCTGGATTCGCAGGCGCAGCAGATCGGCGCCATGGAACAGCGCCTGGCGCAGGGTGAGACCGAATCGCAAGAGCTGGAGAAGCGTCACCAGCAGTTGCGGCAGGAGCTGGAAGCGCATCTGCAATCGGTGGTGGAGCTGGAGGCGCAGATTCAATCGGCGCGCGAACGATTGTCGGCCAAGGCGGCCGAGCGCGAGCAGGTTCAACAGGCGCTGCAATCGCGCGCGAAAACGCTCGAGACCGGGCGGCAGAATGTTTTGCGGCTGCTGGGCGAATCGTCCGCGCTGAAGAACCAGCTGGTGCAGATCGGCGAATATTTGCAGAGCCTGGATCGCGACGCGGCGCGCTGCCAGCGGGATGAACAGACGGCGGGGGCCGATCTGGAGCGTCACACGGCGGTGAAGGCGGAATTGTCGCGGCGGATGTCGGCCGGGCAGATGGAGCTGGAGTCCACCGCGGACAAACGGCGGCGCGTGGAAGACGAACTCGTTACCCGCAAGACACAGGCCACAGAAGCCAGAAAACTGCTGGATCAGTTGCGGACCGATGCGTCGCGATTGAAGGCGCGTAAGGATTCGCTGGAAGAGATTCTGTCGCATCGCGCGTACACGGCCGAGAGCGTGAAGCGCCTGTTTACGGCCATCGAGCGCGGCGAGACGGAGGAGTTTCACGCGGCGGGCGTGCTGGCGGATTTCGTGGAAGTGGAGCCAGCCTACGAAAAGGCCACCGAAGAGTTTCTGCACGAAGAGCTGGAATACGTGGTGGTGCACAACTGGAGCGACGCCGAGCGCGGGATCGACCTGATGCGGACGGACCTGGACGGGCGCGCGACATTCCTGGTACACCCGGAAGCCGGCGAGCAAATGCAGGCGCTGGACGCGTTGTCGGCTGATGAAGGCGTGAGCGGCCGGTTGAGCGATCATCTCCGGTTCACCAACGGCTTTGCGGGCGCGCCGCGTGATTTGCTGCCGCGCCTGGCGCATTGTTTCCTGGCGAAGGATCGACCTGCGGCGCAACGGCTGGCCACGGAGCATCCACAGTTTTTCTTTCTGCTACCGGATGGCGTCAGCTATCACGGGCACGCGGTAAGCGGCGGCAAGAAGACCGGCAGCGGTCCGTTGGCGCTGAAGCGCGAACTGCGCGAACTGACCGGAGAAGTGCAGGTAAAGCAGCGCGCGGTGGAAGGCACGGCGACGGCGCTGGAGCAACTGGAGCGCGAGATCGCCGGGTTCAGCGAGGATCTGGAGAGCCTGCGGTCCTTGCAACAGAGCCAGGAGAAAGAAGCGCTGGCGCTGGATCATGAGCATCGGCAGCTGGCCGAAGAGTTCACGCGTGCGCAGTCGCGATTGTCGGTGGCGCGGTTAGAGCTGGAGCGGTTGCGGCAGGAAGGCGGGCGGGCGCGCGAACAGCAGGAGCGCGATCAGCGGTTGCTGGATGAACGGGAGGCTGCGCGGTCGGTGGAAGAGGAGGTGCTGGAACAATCGCGCGCGGATTTTGAGGAACTGCAGTCACAAGCGCATCTGCTGGGTGAAGAGCACGGTGAGTTGCGTGCGGAACTGGCTCAGTTTGAAGAGCGGCAGCGTTCCGAGCGCGCCACGCAGGCGCGGCATGAAGCGGGAATCGCCGCGGCCGTAGCAAGACGAAGCGAAATCGCGGCGGAGATGGAACGGCTGGGAGTGGAGCGGGCGCGGCTGCTTTCCGACAACATCGAACTCGACCGGCGCGCCGGCGAATTGGTCGAAGTGATTCTGGCTTCCCAAGAAGTTGTGGCGGACCTGGCGGAGCGGGAGACCACGCAGCGGGCGGATCTGGCGGCGCTGGATGAAGCGCTGAAGCAACTGCGCATGACCGTGCAGGTGGCGCAGGAGCGGCGCTCCCAAATCGAGCTGGATCTGGTGCGGAAGCAGGCCGAGCTGAAATTCCTGGATGAAACCAGCCGCAAGGAGCTGGGCATCCCGGCGGAAGAGTTGGCCGAAGGCGAAGAAGTGGTGCTGGATGAAGCCGGGCTGATTGAGGCGGAACAAAAGTATCAGGAAGTGAAGGCCAGGATCGAGGCGCTGGGGCCGGTGAATCCGCAGGCGCTGGAGGAATTTCAAGAAGCGCAGCAGCGCTACGATTTCTTGAACGCGCAGCGTCAGGATTTGT
Organism: Bryobacterales bacterium; assembly: GCA_963784025.1. GTDB lineage: Bacteria > Acidobacteriota > Terriglobia > Bryobacterales > Bryobacteraceae > Palsa-89. The sequence continues at coordinate 200,316 of CAWAPW010000022.1, read as the reverse complement.
TGGATTCGATCCGCGATACCGAAAAGGCGATTCACGATATCGACGTGGAATCGCGCAAGAGGTTCACCGAAGCCTTCGAAGCGGTGAACGGATTCTTCCGCGAAATGTTCCGCACTCTGTTTGGCGGCGGCATCGGCGAAATGCGGCTGACGGACGAAACCAACATCGCCGAGTCCGGTATCGACATCGTGGCGTCGCCTCCGGGCAAGCGGCTGCAGAGCGTCCTGCTGCTATCGGGCGGCGAGAAATCGCTCACGGCGATGGCGCTGCTGATGGCGATTTTCCAGTACACCCCTAGCCCGTTCTGCATTTTGGATGAAGTGGACGCGCCGCTGGACGAGCCGAATATCGAGCGGCTGACGCGGCTGATCAAGACCATGTCCACGCAGACGCAGTTCATCGTGATCACGCACGCCAAGCGGACCATGGAAGCGGCGCAATCGCTTTATGGCGTCACCATGCAGGAGCCGGGCGTATCGAAACTGGTGTCGGTACGGTTCGATCAAAACGGCTCGGAAGCGCCTCCGCCCAAAGCCCCATTGGCGATGCAGGGCACGGCGAATTAATAGCCACGGATAAACGCCGCTTAACGCGGATAAATCACTTTGCCGGCTCGGATTGTATAGCGAACTTGCGTAAAACCCGTCAGGCCTTGCGTGGGGTCTGCCGATAAAATCGTCAGATCGCCTCGCTGTCCCGGCGCAACGCGGCCCTCATCCTTAAGCCCAAACCGTTTCACCGGCGCGGTGGTTAGCATCGCCAGAACGTCTTTGAAAGAGAGGCCGGCTAGCTGCAGTTGACGGTATTCCTCGGTGAGATCGTAGTCGGTAACGAATCCAGTGTCCGTTCCGAAAATGAGCGGGCCGCCCAGTTGGTGAAACTTTAGGACGATGGCGCGGATGCGCGGAATGGTGTCTTCGCCGGAGAAGAGCTTCAGCGTGGGAATCATCGACATGTGATGCGCCACCAGTTCCGCAAGCAGCGCGTCATCCACGCCATCCACCGTGTCCGGCGCATGCGCCAGCACGTCCACGCCGCTGTCCATCGCGATGCGCACTCCTTCCAGATTGGATGGATGGGCGAAGGCGATCTGATGATGATCATGCGCGACTGCGACGGCGGCTCGCGCGACGTCCAGCGGCATGGGCTTGATGTGGCCGCGCGAGACATAGGAGCCGGTGAAAAGTTTGAGAACGTCGGCGCCCGCCGCGATGTTTTGCCTTACCAAACTAGCAGCTTCAGCGGGCGTGGAAGGCTGTGGCAGAGAGGCGCGAACCTCCGGCGGCAGATTGCTGAGATAATACGGCACGCCGTTCGGCGGATAAAGCCCAGAGCCGGCGGTGAAGATACGCGGGCCGGGCACTTCGCCCGAATCGAAGCGGCGGCGAAGCGCGGAGGTGGTGCGAATATCGGATGCCAGGTCCACGACGGTGGTGAAGCCGGAGCGCGTTAGCATGGCCTGCACATCCTGCGTGAGAACGGAAGCGGGCTTGGTAGCGGCAGTGGCCCACTTCGGCTCAGTGAAATGGACGTGCGAATTCCAGAAGCCCGCAAAAACAAAACATCCCGAGCATGTCAGTTGGGTGGCGCCGGCGGGGATCGCGACGTTTGGTCCCACGGCCGCGATTTTCCCGTCGTGAATGAGAACGGTAGCGTTCGAAAGCGGCGCCGCATCGGGCGATGGAAAAACCTTCGCGCCGGTCATGGCGAGATCGGCGGCGAACGTGGGAATACATGCCGCGAGCGCGAGCAGACTTATTCGCATCGCAGGGCCGTTATTGGATCGATCCTGGTGGCGCGGCGAGTGAGAAGCCAGACGGCGAGCATGCGCAGAGCGTACTTCAGGTCTTTCATTTGCGGTAGACCACGCCGCCTTTCATCACAAACGTGACTTTCTGCAAGACGCCGATGTCGGTTAACGGGCTGCCGGGAACTGCGATGATGTCGGCCAAATATCCGGGTTTTAGCGCGCCGATTTGTCCTTCCCAGCCAAGAAGTTTCGCTCCGTTGAGCGTGCCCGCTTGGAGCGCGGCGAGCGGCGTCATGCCGTACTTCACCATGAGAGCGAATTCGCGCGCCTGCGTGCCGTGCGGAAACGGGCCGACGTCGGAGCCCATCGCGATTGGCACATTGGCCGTTAGCTGTTTGGTAAATTCGCGGGCGTGAAGATCCAAGAGCTCTCGTTCGCGCTCGGCTTGCTGTGATGTTTCGGCATGATTCGCGAAGTAATCGATGATGGTGAACGTCGGCACGGCGAAAATTTGCTTTTCGTGCATTAGCCTCATGGTTTCGTCCGAGAGCTGAAAGGCGTGATCGATGGAAACGACGCCCGCTTGCGCTGCGTAGCCCGTGCCGGGCTCTCCGGTGGCGTGAACGGCAACGTGTTTGCCTACTCGCGCGGCTTCCTGCACCGCCGCGGCCAGCTCCGCTTCCGTGTATTGATACGGCGTGGTGAGCTTGCCGTTGTTAACGGAATCGCGGCCGGTTTCATAGATCTTGATGAAGTCGGCGCCCAGCTTGAACTGCCCGCGAATGGTTGTCACCAGCTCGCCCGCGCCATTGGCGTATGTGGCGTTGGACAGCACGTGCTGTTCGGGATTGTAGCCGATGGCGTCTTCGTGTCCGCCCAAAATATCGATGGCGTTCCCGCTGATGCGCAGGCGCGGGCCGGGAATAAGGCCCCGATCGATAGCGTCGCGCACGGCGGTGTCGGCTGCGCCCGCGCCTTCGGTGCCCATGTCGCGCTCGGCGGTGAAGCCGGCCATCAGGTCGTCGCGCGCGGCGAGCGTGGCCAGGATAGTGCGCTGTGGCACCGATTCCTGGACGGTCTGCAAATCCTCGGCGCCGGGATGCAGGAAGAGATGGACGTGCGCGTCGATCAGGCCGGGGAGGAGCGTGGTATCGCCCAGGTCGATGATTTGCGCGCCAACCTGATGGAAGACCGATGTTCCTATCGCGGCGATGCGCTCGCCCTGAATCATGATCTCCGCGGGAGAAGTGATCTTGCCGGTCTCGACGTCGAGCAATCGCGCGGCGTGAAGCACAATGGGAGCCGGCTCCTGCGCGCAAACAGAGACGGCCGCGATCAGTAGTGCGAACGCGCGGATCATGAAGCCCGGGTTCCGGCTGTGCGCGACGCTTCCAACACCTGCTCCACTTCCGATTGATAGCGCTTCAGAAGATTTTCGTTGGCGGCCTCGAAGCGCATCACCAGTACGGGCTGCGTGTTGGAGGCGCGAAGCAATCCCCAGCCTTCGGGGAAAATCACGCGTACGCCGTCGATGTCGATGGTCTTGTAGGATTTTTTGAAGTGCTCGGCGACCCTCGCGACTAAGTCGAATTTGATTTCGTCGGGACAATCGACGCGAATCTCCGGAGTAGACACCATCTTCGGAACGCCTGCGAGCTGCGCCGAGAGCGGCTGGCCCGATTTTGCGACGATCTCGATCAAGCGGCACGCAGCGTAGAGAGCGTCATCGAAACCGCGATAGCGATCGCCAAAGAACATGTGGCCGGACATTTCGCCCGCCAGTTCGGCGTGCTCTTCCTTCATTTTCGCTTTGATCAACGAGTGGCCGGTCTTATACATGATGCCGTTGCCGCCCAGTTTGGCGATCTGGTCGTACATCACCTGCGAGCATTTCACTTCGCCGATGAAAGTGGCGCCGGGCTTGCGCTGCAGAATTTCTCGCGCGTAGATGAGCAGCAACAGATCGCCGTAGATGACGTCTCCGTTTTCGTCGACGGCTCCGATGCGGTCCGAATCGCCGTCGAAGGCCAGCCCAAGTTCAGCGCCGGTCTCGCGGACTTTAGCGATCAAATGTGCGAGATTGGCGGGGACGGTGGGGTCGGGATGATGGTTCGGAAAATGCCCGTCCATCTCGAAGAAGAGCTCGGTGGCGTCGACGTTGATCTTTTCAAAGATTCGATGAATAACCGGGCCCGCGGTGCCGTTGCCCGCGTCGGCGACCACTTTAATGCGGCGATCCAGGCGAAATTGCGCCGCCACTTCGTTCACGTAAGGCGTGACAGCGTCCGTGGTGGCGAGCGTGCCGCTGCCCGTTTCGAAATCGGAGCGCTGGATGAGGTGGAGCACTTCCTGGATGGCTTCGCCGTGCAATGTGCCCGTGCCGCAAACGCTCTTGAAGCCGTTGTACTCGGATGGATTGTGGCTGCCCGTAATCATGATGGCGCCATGGGCGTTGAGGTTTTGCGCCGAGTGATAGAGCACCGGAGTGGGGACCGTACCGATGTCGGTGACGTTGCAGCCGGCGCCGAGCAGGCCCTTGACCAGCGCATCGCGCAGCCGCGTGGAGCTGAGCCGGCAATCGCGTCCGACGTTGATGTTCGCCCCGCCGCCATGACGGCGCAGATACGTGCCCAGGCCGCGGCCAAGCTGTTCGACGTCAGGGCTCAGGAGTTCGGAATCCGCGACGCCCCGGATATCGTATTCGCGGAAAATGGTCGGCTTGAGCATAACTTTGATTTTAGCGGCTCACGAAGCGGTTCCCGGCGATCACGAAGCGCAGCGGCCAGTCGGCGCAGTGGGTGATGCCGATGCGCGGGGTGGTTTGAATTTCGAAGGGCACATCATCGAGCGAGCGGCGCACGTGTAGCGGGCCGTCCACTAAATCGGCGCCGTTCAGCTTGCGCGTGATGCCCATGGCGAGCGTCAGTTTGCCGGGACCGGACGCCAGGTCTTCGATTCGTTTTGCGGCCGGACGCCGGCGGCGCATGGTTGCAAGCCCGGCAAGAGGCTCCAGCGCGCGAATCAAAACGCATCCCGCCATGCCTTCGGGCTCGGCCACGATATTCAGACATTCGTACATGCCATAGATGAAGTAGACGTAGGCGTGGCCGGGCGGACCGAAAATAACGCGCGTGCGTTCGGTAGGCCCGCGCCAGGAATGCGCGGCGCGATCGCCGACGCCCAAATACGCTTCCACTTCCACGATTCGTCCCGCCGCTTTGCCATGCACCAGGATTTTTCCCAGGCAATCGCGCGCCACTTCGACAGCATCGCGCGCGTAGAAATCGCGCTCGAGCAGCGTGGAGCCGGAGAGAATTTGTGCGATGGGAACGCCGGTTGCTTCTTGTATGCTAGGAGATTACCATGCGGCTATTCACTGGGCTTGACCTGCCCGAAGACGTGCTGGAGAAGTTGGAAAGGCTGCTCATGCACCTGCGTTCGTGCGCGCATTTGAAGTGGAGCCCGGTGTACAACCTGCATGTGACGCTGAAGTTCATCGGCGAGTGGCCGGAAGAGAAGCTGCCGCAACTGGAAGCCGCGCTGCGGACGGTTGCTCCGCGCCCGCCCATACCAACCGAGGTGAAGGGCTTGGGCTGGTTTCCCAATCCGCATCATCCGCGCGTGTTCTGGGTGGGCGTGCACGATGGAGAAGCGCTGCCGGCGCTGGTGAAGGATATCGACGCGGGGCTCGCGCCGTTAGGGATCGCGGCTGAGGATCGGGCATTCAACGCGCATCTGACGCTGGCGCGCATCAAGGAGCCGGCGCCGCTGCAGGGGCTGCGCAGCGCCATCGCGGCGCTTGAATCCGTGGAATTCGGCGCCTTCGACGTCGATCGTTTCTATTTGTACCGCAGCCAGCCGGGCCCGGCCGGCTCCATCTATACAAAACTTTCGGAGTATCCTTTCCAAGGCCCCCTCCAACCCAAATGATGCCACTGCTCGCCCTCGTAGTCGCCTACCTTGTTGGTGGCATCCCTTTCGGATATTTGCTGGTGCACTGGAAGACCGGCGAGGACGTGCGCCAAAAAGGCAGCGGCAATATCGGCGCGACCAATGTGCTGCGGACCACCGGGCGCTCGATGGCAGTGGCGACGCTGGTGCTCGATATCGCGAAGGGTGTGTTCGCGGTGTGGCTGGCGGACAAGCTTTCCGATGGTTCGCCCCTGTGGATGAGCCTGGCGGCGCTGGCCGTGATGGCGGGGCACGCGTTTCCGGTGTTTCTGAAATTTCAAGGCGGCAAAGCCGTCGCAAGTTTCATCGGAGCGTTCCTCTATCTGACGCCCATTCCCATGATCGCGGCGCTGGTAGTGTTCGTCATCGTAGTGGCGGCCACGCGGCAGATCTCGATGGGATCGATTGTAGCGGCCGGGAGCCTGCCACTCGCCACCTGGCTGATTGAACATCCGCCGTTGATCGTGATTTTGGCGACGCTGGTGGCGGCAGTGTTTCTGATCTACCGGCATCGGGCCAATATCGAGCGGATTCGATCGGGGACCGAAAACGTTTTCCGCTTCGGTAATCCGCGGTGAGTGCGCCAGCGAGCGCTGCGATCATCGGAGCGGGAAGTTGGGGAACGGCGCTCGCGATCGTGCTTGGCGCCGCGATTCGAGCGCATCCGTCTCTGGGCCCATGAAGCCGATCTGGTGGAGCGCATGTTCTCCACGCGCGTCAACGATGTGTTCCTGCCCGGCTTTTCGCTGCCGCTCAACGTGGAGCCGACGGCCGACCTGGGCTATGCGCTGGAGAGCGCCGGCGTCGTCGTCGGCGTGATGCCGTCGCGTTTCGCGCGGCCGTTGTATCGCGAAATGCTGCCGCATCTCGACGCCCGAGATGCGATTCGTGAGCGCCACCAAGGGCCTGGAGCAAGGCACGCTGCTGCGGATGTCGGAAGTGGCGCGCGAAGTGATCGGCCAGAAATTCGAGCCGCGCGTGGCGGTTCTCTCCGGACCGACGTTTGCGCGCGAGGTGGCGCGCGGCGAGCCGACTGCGGTAGTGATCGCGTCCCCAGATCGGGAACTGGCGGCGTCCATCCAGCGCGAATTCTCCGGACCCACTGTTTCGCTTGTATGCCAATGACGATCCGGTCGGGTGTGGAACTGGGCGCGGCGCTGAAAAACATCATTGCCATCGGCGCCGGCATCTGCGACGGCCTGGGCCTGGGAAGCAACAGCATCGCCGCGCTGATCACGCGTGGCCTGGCGGAGATCACGCGACTGGCTATCGCGCTGGGCGGACGCCCGCGAACTTTGTCCGGGCTGGCGGGCCTGGGCGACTTAGTACTTACCTGCAACGGCGATCTCAGCCGGAACCGGACGGTGGGAATCGAACTCGCGAAAGGGCGAAAACTCGCCGATATTGTCAGTTCCATGACGATGATTGCGGAAGGAGTGGAAACTACCGCCGCAGCTTGCGACCTGGCGCGCAAATATCACGTGGATATGCCCATTACCGTGCAAATGGACGCGATCCTGCGCGGTCAAACGTCGCCTCGGGACGCAATTCGTGAACTGATGGAGCGGGCATTGAAAACGGAATGACTAAAGCCGAATAGGGTAAATCTGTGTAAACCGGCGGGCGGAATCGCCGTCGTGAGAGTCAGGCGAGATGACTCCCGATCTGATCGATTTCGATGCCCCGGCGGTGCCGCAACCTTCCTGGACCGCGCGGGTTAACTACAGCAGAGCACTTGGAAGTAGAGCCGGCGACCGGCCAATTCAGCAGACCCGCGATCGGGACTCCGAGTTGATGTTGCGGGTGCGAGACGGGGACCAGGGAAGCTTTGAGTTGCTCCTGGAAAAACATCGGGGACCCATGATCCATTTTCTGCACCGCATGGTGCAGAACGACGCTGTGGCGGAGGAACTGGCGCAGGAAGTGTTTCTGCGGGTATTTAAATCCAGGGGGAGTTATCTGCCCAGCGCGAAATTTACGACGTGGTTGTTTCGCATTGGGACGCATCTGGCGCTGAACTGGATCCGCGACGGGCGGAATGAGAAGTCGCAGACCAGTTTGGATAAAGAGACGGCGGACGGCGGGAGCAGGCAAGTGCCGGACCGGCGCAGGACGGTGGAGCAAGAGTTGTTGTACCAGGCGAAGCTGTGGGAGGTGCGGCAGGCCATTCATAGCTTGCCGGCAAAGCAGCGGGCCGCGGTGATGATGCACAAATACGAAGAAATGGAATATGCGCAGATCGCGGGTGTGATCGGTTGCTACGGAGTCGGCGGTGAAATCGCTGCTGTTTCGGGCCTACGAAGCACTGCGGGTTCGATTGGCGCACTTGGCCTAGCGCGTCCTGCTGAGCCGCGCACGTCAGTAAGCGGTACTTTTGGGAGGGGAAGACATGAAATGCCCACTGGAATTCGACCGCAGTGCTGAGCTTATCGTCGGATATGGCGCCCGTACTCTAGATCCCGCAGTGGCGGCCGAGTTTGAACGGCACCTGGCTCCTGCGACGCTTGCCGCAAGCTGGCGGCTGCGCAAAAGGCGGTGTGGGCGGCATTGGACCGAGCGATGCCGAGATGGCGCGAATTGCCCGTCTCGCCGGATTTCGATCGCAGGCTGTTCCAGCGAATCGAAGCGCGGCGAGCAGCGCGGCTGGTGGTTGTGGCGCGCGCTCGTGCCGGCGGCTGCTTGCCTCGCGCTTGCCACGCTGCTTCTGCTACGGCAGCCTGATTCCGCGCGTTCGCCGAAATTCAGAAGCCGCAGCCCGCAGTGCAGATTGAGCAAGTAGAACACGCGCTGGACGACATGGATCTGTTGAACCAGCTGGGCGCGGCGATCTAGCAGGATGCCGAAAAAGGCTTTTGGGGACCGACTCCCTAACGGTCGCGGCTCGGTAAACACATGCAAACACGCAGTTGCGATTCTGAGCCGCGCGCGTGAGCAAGCGGTTTATTGCCTTTATCAGCAGCCTGCTAGGCTTGACATGTCCGCGCGGAGACGCTGGGTGGCTGCCGCTTTTGCCGTAGCTCTGCTCGCCAGTCCACCGGCGTTAGCGCGGCGTCCACCCGGAGCTCGCTTAGAACGCTCCGGACCGAAAACTCCCATTGACGAGTTCGAGCGCATGTCGCCCGAGCAGCAGCAAAGGGCGCTTAGATCGTCTGCCCCCGGGGCAGCGGCAAAAACTGCAGGAGCAGCTTCAGCGATTCAACCAGCTTCCGCCGGAGCAGCAGCAAACGCTCCGCAATCTGTACAATCGCCTGCACCAGCTTCCGCCGAACCAGCAGGAATCCGTGCGCAAGGCGATCAATCGATTTTCCGAGCAAGCCCCCGGCCCGGCAACAAGCCATGCGCGATGAGTTGCGCTCCATGGCGGTGTTATCCGGAGCACGATCGCGACGGCGCGAATGGCGAGCCGGGAATTCCGGCGACAGCTTCAGCCGCCGCGAGCAGGGCATCGTGAAAGATATGCTGCCGGTGCTGCCGGGCCGTTAATGCGTAACATTGGGCGACTGCGCGGGCAACAATTCCTGAATGGCGCGGCCGGGGAGTTTCGCGGCGTCGGCGTGCATGCCCATCAGATCCAGAATGGTTGGAACAAAGCTCAGGCTGTCGTAGGGCTGCTTGCACTTGCTGATGGTGGGGAATGCCGGTGTCGGCGCCGCCCGCGAACAGCAGGATGGCGTGCGTGGAGGCGCGCAGGAACGAGCCGTGATTGCCGCCCGGATTGAAATTGCGCACGTTGAAGTTCCAATGATCGTTGGCGAAGATCATGAAGTCGGGCTCGGCCAGGCGGCGACGGCGTTGGTTGAAGCGGGCCAGCAGCGCGGCGTCCGCATCTTCGGAGTGCGCCAGCAGCGGCGGCAAGAACTGCTCGTGTAAGCGCGACGATGCCGTTCGAATAGGCGGTCTGGTGGGTAGCGTGAAACCAATCCGCTCGGAATGCCAGGAATTGAGCCAGGCCTTGCGATCGGCTGGCGGCACTGCGAGATTTTCGTCTTCGAAAGTACCGCAGCGGAAAGCCCGGGTGCGAACGTGCGTCGGGCTCAAAGTGAACGGAGCCTCGCGGCGTCCTGACGCAACGCTCGAATCGGCAGGTAGCGCAGCTCATCGCCGCGGGAAAGAATCAACGCCTGCTTGTCTTCGCTCGCGTAAAGCCAGATGGGATCTTCCGTGGGCGCGTCGGCGGCAGGAAACGCAAAGGCCGCTTTGGGGATGGTCATCGCCAGGAAATCGACGGGATGCGATCCGACGGCCGCCTGCACGTTGTTCCGCACCGACAGGCTCGCGAGCAGCGGCGGATAATTGACGCGCTCGAAGCTGCGCGCGAAATCGAGCGAACCGTCGGGCGCGAGAACCAGGCCGCTGGCGGCCGGTCCGGCGACGTAGTTCTCAAGATCGTAGACCGAGTTCGGGTCGCCCATGGCGCGCTTGGGGATCAGCTCTTCCGCGGTGAGCCGGTGGCGATCGAAATCGTTGGGCTCGAGAGTGAGCAGCTTGGACAGAGCGCGGGCATAGGCCGAATAAGTGCGCTCCTGATCGCGCCAGGAATCCAGCTGCACCGCCAGGCGCCGCGCGGCTTTGTCCAGCCCGGCGTCGCGCTGCTCGGGGTCCATTTCTTGGGCTCTAGTTCGACGCGGGCGCGTTGCCTGGTCCATGGCGCGGCGGACCGCGCCCAGCTCTTCGGAGATTTGCTGGAGGGTGGCCTGCCATTCGGCGCGATGGCCATCGACGACATGCAAGAAAGCGGCGATGGCCGCGCGGCGGATGGACGGGTCGATTCCGGAGCGGTTGATCTCCTTCAGCAGAATGTGCAGCGTGTTGAAAGCGGAATTGCGAAGGTAGACGGAGGCGCGCTCGTTGCCGTCCAGATCCAGCAGCGCGGTGGGATAATCGTCGGCTTCGCCTTTCAAGTACAGCGACTCTTCGCTCGGCGTCACCACCTCGGACACGAACGGATCCAGGCCGCGCAGCTTGAATTCGTCCAGAGGATGGCGGTTGGTCACCACGTGATGCGCGCCGCCGGCGCGGCTGTTGAAAAAGCGCAACAGATTGTAGCCTTGGCTGTAAAGGCCGGGTTGCGTATTCATGCCGTGATCGGAGACGGCCACCAGCACGGTCTGAGCGGCCAGCGGACTGGCCTGGATGGCGGTCCAGACGCGGCCGATCAAGGCGTCGATGCGCTGGAGCGCCAGGCGCTGGGATGCGACGTCGGAAGTGGCGTGGGCCACGTGATCGAAGTCGCCGGTGAAGTAGTCGAGGTATCGGATGCGATGGGTCATCCAGCTTGGCGATGAGTTCCCGTTCGGTCTGCTCCTCCACGCTGCTGCTGAGTCCGAAGCCGATGGTCCATTCGTCCAGAAGCTCCCGGACGCTGCGCGAGAAGTGATTGGGCAGCGCGTCTTTCAGCGTCTTCCAACGCACGCCGCGCTGGTAGAGCTGGAAGCTTTGGTATATGGCCGGGTAGGGAAAACGATCGATGAGCAGCGGGATTTTCTGGTCGTCCAGCACTTCGACGCCGGGCATATCCACTTTGTGCGAGCGCGCATAACCGACGTAGAAGGGAAAGAAGTTCATGTAATCGTAAACGTGGCCGGTGTAGCGATCGAACTCGGCATTGCCGTGGATCTGAAGATGCTGGCCGGTATCGAGCAGTGACCAGGAGGGCGTGGAAAGGCTGATGGCGCGTACGTAGAAGTTGTCGACCGCGTGCCGCCCTGCGCAAAGACTCGATCCATCCACGGCAGCGTGCTCTTGTGCGTGATCGGATCCACGCGGGACAGCTCGCGTTCGAGAACATTTTCGGGAACGCCGTCCAGTTTGATGATGACGACGCGCTTCACTTCAGCGGAGAGCGGGGCGGCCAGGGGAATGGAGAGAAGCAGCGGCAGCACCAGCGCGCGGAGCGGCCTACGCTGGATCATTGCCCGAACGCGGAGCCAGGGGCGAACGTGGCCACTGGTTGCGAGGCAGCGCGCACCCGGCCAGGTCCGGAGCGTTCCCGTGCCGCAGAGCGCGCAGGCAGGTCAGCCGGAGATCGCCGTCCGTCGAACGCGCGCAAATTTGCGAGACCAGACGCTGAGCCTTGGGAGTGGCGTTAGGATCGGAGGTAAGAGCCGAAACGGACCGGCTGATGGCATCGGCGTCCCAGACCACATCCGGGCTCGGGCTGGATGCCAGAAGCTGATCGAGAAAACGTTCGTGGTAAGCGGAACGGCGATAAGCATCCAGCTGGGCGTGCAGGTTGGGGTCCGGTTTCTCGGGATCCACGCGCGGTCCGCGAGTGAAGATGCGGCCGAAGCCCGTGGCCGCGCGCTTGACGGGAGACTGTGTGTAGGCTTCCAGCTCCTTGCGCCGGTCGCGCTCGAGTTTCGCCGCGCCGCGCGGAGACTCGGCGTACTGCAGCAACGCGGCGTATTGTTCGCGAGCGAGATTGGCTTCATGCGAGACGTCGTTCTCGCGCGGATTAAGCGCCAGGTGATCCAGGCGGCGCTGCAGTTCCACCTTCAGCGCGGGATCGAGGCCGGAATCGACCGACAGGAACTCACGGGCTTCCGAGTACGCTTCCAGACGCGCGCTGCGATTTACCGCCGCGCCGTGACGCCCGCGCACGAAAGTAAACGCCATGTCCGCTGCGAAGAACGAGGGATTGCCGAAGCGCGTGATGCCGAACACACCGGTCACCAGACTGGTTGCGCCCTGGCTTGAGCATCTCGCGGCGCTTGGGCGCCAGGCTGTTGCGAAAATCGGCCAGCAGCAGCGGAACGCGCGGATAGTCCAGGTTGTAGAGCGCCAGTGGAATCATCTCTTCGGCACGCGCGCCGGGTGTACCGGCCGGCACGGGGTGATTATCCGCATCGAAGTAGCGGAGTTGCGTGTAGCCGGTCCAATGCATCAGCCGCGGGTCCGTCCAGGGGTTGACGATGCTGAGAAACTGGCCGTCGAAGCGCCGTTCGGCGTGGGCGTCCAGATCGGAGCGTGAAATCCACAGCAATGCCTCGCTGGGCGTGCCGGAACCCAGGGCCAGCGGATCGAAGATCAGGCCGTCGAGTTCGGCGCGCTGGCGAAGCAGTTCCCAGTTGTGGCCGCGAGTCTCCTGCATCTGGCTGGTCAGTTTGTCGTAATACTTCGACAATTGTTGTTCGCGAACCAGGCCGCCGAAGGCATGCGTGGAAAGGCTGAGGCGGGAATAGATCTCACGGAGCTGGCTGTCGGGCAAAATGGAAGAGGCCGCGGGATCGCGCTCCAGATTGTCCAAAGTGGCCAGAGCCTCAAATACCTGCAGTTTGCTATAGTCGCTCGAATTGCCGCGATAAGTGCGGGTGGTGGAACGTACGGCGGCGCCCAGCGGATCGAATTCCAGCGCCTGCAGGCCGTCGCTGAACAGATTGCTGTAAACGCTTCGGGACGGTGCGGCAAAGTCCAGAGCGGGCGAGGGTACGCGATTCGCGTGGCCCCTGCTTCCAGCGCGAAAAAATCCGAACGAAAGCGCGGAGGCGGCGCGCTGCCAGGGCGTGGGCCGCGTGCTGGTCAAGATCCAGACATACCGCAGACGGTCGTTCGCTGGATCGCTGTCGCCCAGAGAATCGCGCAGCACCGTGAGCAGCGGAACGTCGAGATCCTGAGAGCCAGCGGCGGAGTCCGGCAAGTGCCCGAACACAGTAATCAACTCGGCTCCGTCCGCCACGGGTTCGCGTTCCACCCGATAAGACGGAGACGGCTGACTCAGGAACCCGGCCCCGAACAATAAAGTTACCAAGGCCGATTGAAGCAAAGCGAACAACCCCTTCTTTCAAGTTAATCCAAGCGCGGGGACAGAGCAACACGGGGCGCCTGTCAGTTCGACTCCAACAGGGGCTGGGTGTTGCAGAATTTTACAATTTTTGGCAAGTCGGTCGACGGTCACCCGCGCCAAAATGGAGGGTCTGAGAGCCTGATACGGTATCGTGGAGGCCCCGATCAAGTGACGTTACTCAAGTCCGACTGGGCTTAAGAACGCCCTTTCCTCGAACGAGGCGGCCAACAGTCCTTGGCGAGCGCGAATTCGGCAGCGGCGATTCGCGAAATCACGCCGAAATTGTTTGTTCGGTAGAGTGACGCGATTTTTAGGGAAACCGCCAAAATTGACGATGAAACTCGGCAATTGTGCCCATTTTGGAAGCTGGATACGCACGGAACCCTAGCATAGTGGTAGCGGCAACTACCTCGAAAGGGTGTCGCGGTCCGGTGAGTAATAAAGCACAATGAGTTGCCAGCAGGTTCCTGAAGTCCAAGTCGAGCGATCGGGCGCGCGACATCTTGGGTTCACCGCGTAATTGGTAGCACCGCTGGGCAAACACCACAGGCCAGGGAAGCAGGGCGCGCTGTGAGTACAGATCGAGCCCTTGCTCTTTTGGCGTGCCCGGGAGATCGAATTGTGGAAATGACAATAGCGGAAGTAAGCCGTGCTCACCGCGAAGACTTTTATGGAGCCCTCAGGAAGAACGATTTAGAGAAGCTGTCGCACGTCTACTCCGACGACTACATGCTTGTGAGACCCGACGGAAGCGTGTTCTCCAAGACGCAAATTCTGGATGATCTCAAGACCCACGCAATGAGCTTTACCGCAATAGAACTGATGAACGAAAAGGTTCGAATCCACGGTTCGGCCGGAATTTTGACCGGCGATAGCAAAATCACGACGCTGCGCGACGGGGAAGAGAGCACCACTGAATTCCGGCTCGTGGCTGTCTACTGCAAACACAACGATCGCATCCAGCTGGTTCATTTTCAAAGTAGTCCGCTTCCGGCGTAGGCGCCGCCCGCGCAGCGAAATCTTAGAAGTTACATTCAGAAGTCGCATCCAAAGGAGACAACATGGAACCGAAGACAAACATCGTGCTCGTACACGGAGCCTGGGCAGACGGATCGTCGTGGAGCAAAGTAATCCCGCTCCTCGATAAGAAGGGATGGAACGTCACGGCGGTGCAGCTGCCTTTGACTTCGCTCCAGGATGACATTGCGGTTACGCGCAACGCCCTGGCGGCGCAGACCGGGCCTACCGTACTTGTCGGCCATTCGTATGGCGGCGCGGTCATCACGGGGGCCGCGGAAAAAGCTCCCAATGTCACCGCTTTGGTCTACATCGCCGCTTTCGCCCTGGACGAAGGTGAGAGCCTGGAGAGTCTTAGTAAGCAGGGCCCTCCCACGGCCGGCGCCGCTCAGATCAGGCCCGATGCGCAGGGCTTCCTCTGGATCGATCGTGACGGTTTTGCCAAAGCCTTCGCGGCCGATGCGGACCCCCTGGAAGCACGCGTCATGGCTGCGGTGCAGAAACCGTTGAGCATCAAATCATTCACGGAGAAGTCGGGTCCGCCCGCATGGAAACATATCCCTTCCTGGTATCTGGTCTCCTCCAACGATCAGATGATCCCGCCGCAAGCTGAGGAATTCATGGCGAAACGAATGGGCGCCACCGTTCGCAGCGTCCCCGCCAGTCACGCCTCGATGATCTCGCGCCCTCAGGATGTCGCCGACCTGATCGCCGCCGCCGCGCAGGCTGGAGTTTTCGCGGCTCAGGCAGCGGTATGAATGAATTACTGAACTTGGCTGTGAAAGCGCACGGCGGTCTGGAGCGCTGGAACAAAGTGCAGTCGATGAAAGTCGCGGCATCCATCACGGGCGCAATCTGGTTCGTGAAGAGCAAGGGCGACGCCCTCAAGAATGTCGTTATGACAGTTGCTACGAAGGTGGAGCGCCTGGTCACGGATTTCTCCGGCCAGGACAAACGCTCGATTTTCGAACCAAACCTCATCGTGATGGAGAAGGTTGACGGGACGCTCATCGAATCCCGCGCGAACCCCGAGAAATCGTTCCAAGGCCAGCAGCGGGAAACGCCTTGGGACGACATCCACGTGGCATATTTCTGTGGCGAGGCTTTGTGGACGTATCTCAATACCCCGTTCCTCTACACTCATGAGGGATTCACGAGCGAGGAGGTCCCCTCGATTCAGGTAGAAGGCGAGACTTGGCGGCGTCTGAAAGTCACTTTCCCGGACTACGTGAAGAGCCACACACGCGAACAGATCTCCTGCTTTGGACCGGATGGTTTGCTGCGCCGGCACGACTATACGGTAGACATCCTGGGCGGTGCAACGGGACTCAACTATGCCTCGGAGTATCGCGATGTCGACGGAATCATCGTGCCCACGAAACGGCGAATCTACGCATACGAAGGAGACTACCAGCTTGTCAAGGAGCCTCTGCTTGTCTCCATCGATATGGGTGAGATCGCTCTCGCATAGCGGAACCAGAAAGGCTCACCATGTTCGAAGAAACCCTGTTTACTTCTCTGCGTCTGGGGGCCATGCAACTCCCGAATCGGATCGTCATGGCCCCTTTGACGCGCATGCGGGCCGGCGCTCGGAACGTCCCAACCGCGTTGAACGCTGAATACTACGCGCAGCGTTCCTCGGCCGGGCTCACCATCTCGGAAGGAACTGCAATCAGTCCTCAGGCGCAGGGTTATCCGAACGCTCCGGGGATCTACACCTCGGCTCAGATTGCCGGATGGCGAATCGTGACCGATGGCGTCCACGACCGCGGCGGCCGGATCATCATGCAGATCGCGCACAATGGAAGGAACTCGCACTCCTCCCTCATGCCCGATGGAGACGCCCCCGTAGCGCCGTCCGCTATTCCTCCCACGATTCCCGCAATCACCAAGGACTTTCAACAGGTGCCGGCTGAGATTCCGCGACCCCTGAAGACTTCTGAAATCGCAGCCATTACCTGCACGTTCCGTCAGGCCGCGCTGAACGCGATCGAGGCGGGATTCGATGGAGTGGAGTTGCAGGGCGCAAACAGCCACTTGATTGAGCAGTTCCTGGAGAACGGAACGAACCAGCGCACCGATGCATACGGCGGATCGATAGAGCACCGCGCCCGGTTTCTGCTCGAAATCGTGGACCAAGTGACGGCTGCGGTGGGAGCCGGCCGGCTGGGCGTACGCCTCTCGCCCTTCGGCCAATACGGTGGCATCCAGGACAGCGATCCTCTGGCGCTGTTCAGCTTTGTCATCGGGGAACTCAGTAAGCGCCGAATCGCATATTTACACCTGATCGAGGCCCGGGGGTCCGAGATCGGCTTGACCGATGAACTCCACGAAAATGCCCGGAACAACGCTGTCCTGTTTCGTCACGCCTTCGACGGACCGCTGCTCTCGGCGGCCGCTTACACGCCCGGGAGTGCGGCAGAGGCTATCCAGAACAAGCACGCCGATGCAATCGCCTTCGGCCGCTTGTTCATCGCCAATCCAGACCTGGTGGAGCGGATCAAAGAAAATCGGCCGCTCAATGCACCGGATCGTTCCACGTTTTATGGAGGCGGAGCTCATGGATACACCGACTACAAGGCCCTGGGAGCTGCCGCGTGAGCGTTCCGCGCGGCCGCTGGCCGTATCGGTTAGTTCGACTCCAACAGGCGCCCGGCCCTGCACAATTTCACAATCTTTTTCGCAAGGCTATCGCCGCCGGACTGAGTGAAACCCCTGAGTGCGCGGTTGAGTAGCACCTGGCTGGTGGCGTTGTCTATCAACCATACTTGCGCCTCCACCACCGGAGCGCGGGTGCCGAAATGCCTGACGCGTGTTACCACACCGGAGATGCGCAGGACGGCCTGCGGAGCGGGAGGCGTCTCTCCCGGGTGAAGTATGACTATCGTCGGAAATGCGACGCTGATCTCACGAGCAATGTCGTCGGCCAGCGCGCTTTGAGAATCGGCCGGAAAGGTAACTCCGGGCGCTGCGACGAATCGGTCGACTTCGACGGTCGTATAGGGCGCTGCAGGCTGCGGGGCGGCGCTCAAACCGGCAACTATGGAAACGATGGCTGCCAGCGACACGGGAATCTTCATAGCTTTCCTACCGGTTGCCTGCCTTTGGCGTCTTCCGTGTACGTGCGAAGTACTTCGGCCACGCTCCAGGCCTGCGCGATGCAGCCGCCGGGCCGCTGCGGGGCATCGCCATCGAACACTTCCGAAATCTGGCCCACGCCGCCTTCCAAGAGATGAGCCCGCAGCGGATCGAGAAAACGGTCGGCTCGTGCGCGCGCTTCTTCCGTGTTCCCATGGACCTTCACGTAAGAGGTCAGGAATGGACCCAACAGCCAGGGCCACACCGTGCCCTGATGATACGCGCCGTCGCGGCTGTGCGGATCGCCCTCGTAACGCCCGCGATAATTTGGATCGCGTGGTGAGAGCGTTCGCAAGCCGTAAGGCGTCAGCAGTTCCCATTCCACGACGTCCACCACCTGCAGAGCCTGTTCGCTGGTAAGCAACGGATAAGGCAGGCTGACCGCGAAAATCTGGTTGGGGCGAACGGTTGGGTCGGGAACGCCGTCTTCGGCGATCACATCGTAAAGGCAGCCCGCCGCGCCGTTCCAGAACACTTGGAGGAAGCGTTCGCGGGCGCGATCCGCCAGCGCCGTGTATCGGGCGCAAGCCACGGGATCGCCGAACCACCGATGCCAGGTGAGCCATCACGCGCAGTCCATTGTGCCAAAGCGCCTGGATCTCCACCGGTTTGCCGTGGCGCGGTGTCACGGGTTGACCATCTACTCGCGCGTCCATCCATGTAAGTTGCGCGCCGGGCTCGCCGGCGTGCAGCAGGCCGTCGGAGTCCAGCCGAATGCCGTAGCGCGTTCCCCGCTCGTGCCAGGCGATGATCTCCGTGAGCGGCTGATAGAGTTCGGCGCGGACGAAATCGTAATCGCCGGTGTAGCGCAGGAATTCATGCACGGCATGGAACATCCAGAGCGTGGCGTCCACAGTATTATATTCGGGCGTTTCGCCGGAATCGGGGAAACGATTGGGCAGCATGCCCCGATCGATGCTGTGCGCGAAAGCTCGAAGAATGTCGCGTGCGTCATCGTAGCGGCCGGTCACGAGCGTCAGGCCGGGCAGCGAGATCATGGTGTCGCGGCCCCAATCGCCGAACCACGGGTAACCGGCGATGACGGATTTTCGATCGGCGCGGCCGACGATGAACTGATCGGCCGCGCGGGTGAGAACGGTGGCGAAGGGATCTTCGACGGGAGACGCGCTGGCGACGCGGGCGCGGCGCTGGAGTTCGCTTTGCTCGAATGCAGCAATCTGGGTCGACGTGCGTTCGAGAGTGGAGGCGACGATCGATGCTGATGAGTGAGTCGCCAGATCGAAGCTCAGCAGAAAAGGACTGTAAAGGTCTTCCACCGAATCGAGACCGCGCTCCCGTTCGCGCTGGTATTCGACGTTGTAAAACCAGAATCCCCTGGTGTCGATGGAGTCGGCATTATGGGCGAAGTAAAGACTGGGCAGACCCGGATAAGGTGTGATGTTGGCGATGCCTGGATGAACGTCCACGCCGCGGTTGATCGCATCGTTGGCGTGAGTGGTGCTGTGATAATCGCGAAAGGCGACTAGCGGGCGAACTTCAAGCGAGCAAGCGCGGCCGCGCAAATCGCCCAAGAGCCCGTATTGAATGACGACCGTATTCTCACCCTGAACCAGGAAGACCGTTTTTTCGATTTGGACATTTCCGCACTGATAGGTGAAAACGGGGAACGGATCCAGCCGGAATGCCTGAAGATACTCAAAGCCGTGTGGGTGAATCACATCACCCCTATATTGATTGGCGCTGAGTTCGAAGCGCTCCCCGCCCAGAACCAGCGCTTCTTCCACCTTCGAAAGAAGCACCACGCGCCCCACGGGCGGCTTGGTGGCGGCGGTAAGCAGCGCATGGTAGCGCCGCGTATTCAGTCCGATGATGGTGGAGCACGCGAAGCCGCCGATGCCATTCGTTTCCAGCCACTCGCGCGAGCAGGCTTGCGCAGGATCGCCGCAAACCGCGCGGTGAAACTCGATGGGTAACGTCATTGTGGAGAAATCGGTGCCCAAACCCTGTCGTGCTCAACTCCCGTCGTGCTCAACTCCTGTCGTGCTCAACTCCTGTCGTGCTCAACTCCTGTCGTGCTCAACTCCTGTCGTGCTCAACTCCTGTCGTGCTCAACTCCTGTCGTGCTCAACTCCTAATGATAAACTTGGGCTCATGTTGCGATGCGCGCTTCTGTTCCTGGCTAGTTTCTCCTTGCTAGCGCAGCCGCACTACACCGGCGATGGCAAGCTGATCTTGCCGAGCGATTATCGCGAGTGGGTGTTCCTGAGCTCTGGGTTAGGCATGAGTTATAGCCCGGACGCGAACCATAGTCCCGCCTTTACCAACGTGTTCGTGAATCCCGCCGCGTATCGTTCGTTTCTCTCCACCGGCAAGTGGCCGGACAAGACGACGCTGGTGTTGGAAGTGAGAGCGTCGTCGAGCAAAGGCTCAATTAATCAGAGCGGATCGTATCAGAGCGATGTGCTCGCAATTGAAAGCGAAGTGAAGGACGCAGCGAAGTTTCAGGGTAACGGCTGGGCGTTCTTCGCCTTCGGCAAATCAAACACTGGCCGGATGCTGGCGCGCACCGAGGATTGTTATAACTGCCACGCCGAGCATGGAGCGGTGGACAACACTTTTGTCCAGTTCTATCCGGCGCTGCTTGAGATCGCCAAGCAAAAGGGAACACTGAGGCCCCACTACTGAACCGCGCGCCAGCAGACCCGAACGCCGGCGCAGGGGCGGCGCTGGAGAACATCGGCTCGAAGAAGTCCGGACGGGTGGCGCGTGAGCAAGCGGCTGCCCTCTAAATCCAAACCTTCTCGGCCGGAACACCCCGCTTGCACATTTCGCACGATCCGGCGTCTTTGTAATACGTGGCGTCGAGCTGCGCGAGATAGTACAGCGGCAGTGGACTGAAGTCGACGGTTTTCGGCGTGGGCTGATAAATGATCACGGCCATCCCCACCACTTCGGCGCCGGTGGATTCCACCAGCCGCTTCAGTTCGGAGAGATTGCGGCCGGATCGCAGAATGTCGTCGACCAGCAGCACTTTCTCGCCAGGCTTCTGCTCCAAATACTGGCGGAAGCGCATGGCGCCGCCCTCTTCCCTGCGGTCTGCCCAATAAACCTGCGGCGCGCGCAGAGCCTCACACACGCCGTATGCCACGGGCAGGCCGCCGGTGTCGGGAGAAACGATGGACAACTCGGGGATCATGGCTCGAATTTCCGCGTTGGCGCGGAGCAGGCGGCTGAGTCCCACGCTCAGCACTTTGGCGTGCTGGTAGTAGCGCATCGCCAACTGCACCTGCGTGTATTCGGTGGCGTGCAATCCGTTGGGATATTCGAAATGTCCGTCTCGGATGGCGCCGGTGCGCCGCAACAGGGCGACGACTTCGTCTTGGGTTGGGACCAGATGCATAGCTATTCTTATTGTCTCGCATGGTTTGTCCGACATGGATGGTTTGTCCGACATGGTTGCGCCGCGGCCCGCCCGGCGCGCGGAAAATCGGCGCCGGCACGGAGCGCGCTATGATGGGGTTTCAGACGGTTGTTTTTACAAGTTGTTTTTACAAGGAGCCCGGTTCCATGCAGAATTCAGTTTTAGTGCCCATGGTTGTGGAGCAGACCTCGCGCGGCGAACGAGCGTTCGATATTTATTCGCGCCTGCTCAAGGAGAACATCATTTTCCTGGGCACGCCCATTGACGACAACGTCGCCAATCTGGTTATGGCGCAGATGCTGTTCCTGGCTGCCGAAGATCCGGAAAAAGACATTTCGCTGTACATCAACTCGCCCGGCGGTTCCATCACCGCGGGCCTTGCCATTCTGGACACCATGAATCTGGTGGAGCCGGACATCGTGACGTATTGCATCGGACAGGCGGCGTCCATGGCGGCGGTGTTGTTGGCATGCGGATCGAAAGGCAAGCGCTACAGCCTGCCGCATTCGCGCATCCTGATTCATCAGCCTTCCATGAGCGGACTGGGCGGCCAGGCGACGGACATCGATATCTACGCGCGGGAGATCCTGCGCATGCGCGAATCGCTCAATCAGATTCTTGCCACCGCCACTGGCCAGCCGGTGGAACGCATTGCGCGCGATGTGGATCGCGATTACATCCTGGAGCCTGACTCGGCGCTCGAATACGGCATCATCGATCGCATTATCGAGAGCCGCGCGCTGCAACCGGTCCCCACGCGTTGAGACCAGTAGGACTGCTTCCCGGCATGTTTCTGGCGCTTGCGGCGCATGCCCAGTTGATCCCCGCCGGAGCGCCGGTGCCCATCACCACGCTTCCGCCGGTGGTGTTCATGAACGGGTTCCAGTTCGAAGGCTGTCCCTCTACGTTTGCCGGCACGTTCGGCATCGCCGATCAGGTGCTTCAGAGCAACGGCCAGGTGAGCCTGTTTTTCAGCACCTGCACCTTAGGGTCCACGGCCACCATCGAGGATCTCGCCGGAGCTTTCGCCACCTTCCTTGCGGGCTTGCAATATACCAACGGCCAGCCGGTAGAGACGGTGGATGTTGTGGCGCACAGCATGGGCGGGTTGGTGCTGCGCTGCTATCTGAGCGGCAAACAAAATGCCTCAGGCGTGTTTCAACCACCGGCGGCCACGCATGTTCGCAAAGCGGTTTTTCTCGCCAGCCCGAATTTCGGGACGCCCATCGCCACGCTAGCCGGCGCGGCCCTGCTGGGGTTCACCCAGCAGCTGGATGAAATGTCCAGCGGCAGCAGTTTTCTGTTTAGCCTGGGCACCTGGAACGATGGAACGGACGATCTGCGCGGGGTGGATGCCGTGGCGGCCGCGGGCAACGCGGGAATCGGGGGCTTGGGCGAGCCTGCTGGATTCGACGACGGCGTGGTCCCGCTCACCAGCGCGTCTCTGCAGTTCTATTTGCCTGGCCGCACGCGCGTGGTTCCCTACTGCCATATTGACGGCGGCGGAATCGTCACGGCGTTTAATCTATGTCCCGCAAGCGCGCAGGGGATAGCGGACATCAACTCGGCAATGCACGATTCGGCGCAGATTATCGTGTCGTTCCTAAACGGCACCACCGACTGGCAGAACGTCGGCACTGCGGCGGAGGCCGATCCGTTTCTTTCGGTGGATGGCGGATTGATTGTTGCCGAGCACGCTGCGGACGACTCCAGCGTGACCATCGATTCGGCAACCGCGGCGCAAACCAAGCTCGGTGTTTCGTCAAGCGGGCAGGCTTTTGCCGATCTGATTCCGGCCGGTGACGTTCCGCTAAGCTTGACCGCTGGATCGTCGGACTTAACCGCTTCCATTACCCTCCCCGCGGGCGGGACGGAACCTTACCTCGTGAAACCTGGGCCGCTCATCGCGCGCGTCTTCCCGGCAGCCGCTGCCAATTTTCCGCTCGAGCTTGCGCCGCGGATGTTGATTTCGGTTTACGGATCGAACCTGGCATCTGGACCGACGAGCGCTTCGTCGTTTTCTCTCTACTACGTTTCTTCCACACAGATCAATGCCCTGCTTCCAGCCACTGCATCCGGCCTGGCGCAGATCACGGTTACGAACAGTGCGGGCAGCAACTCCGTGAACGTTTACGTAGGCGCCGCGGCGCCTGCCATCTTCACGCAGGATGCATCGGGGACGGGGCCGGCCGCGGCGCTGAACGCCCTCGATCAAAGCCTGATAACGTCCTCCAATCCGCTGCTGCCTGGCGACACCGTGGAATTGTATGCGACGGGTCTGGGGCTCACGACGCCCATGAACGGACTCGACTACGCGATTCAACAGCCCACCGTGACCGTCGGCGGCGTCGCTTGCCCGGTCACGTTTGCTGGCGCGGCGCCCGGCTACATGGGACTCGATCAGATCAACTGCACGATTCCGGCTGGTCTCGCGTCTGGCGCCTCGGCGCCGGTCGTAATCACTTCCGGCGATCGAACCAGCAACACCGCGACGCTCGCGATAAATTGAACCGCCATCGTCAGCGAGCGGTTTTCAAATCTGCATTCCCGCCGGCTGCCGGATTTCCATGCAGCCCTTGCCCGTTGGCAGCATTTTGCCGGGATTCAAGCGGCACTCCGGATCGAACAGCTTCTTGAACCGCGCGATCATATCCAGCGTTTCGCCGGAAAATTGCTCGCCGATCAGCTCCATCTTCTCCATGCCGACGCCGTGTTCGCCGGTGATGGATCCGCCTTGTTCGATGCAAAATCGCAAAATCTCATCACCCGCGGCTTTCGCCCGCTCCAGTTCGCCCGGCTTGTGATGATTGAACAGGATGATGGGGTGCATGTTGCCGTCGCCGGCATGAAAAATGTTGCTGATGGTGAGGTCGTACTTCGCGGAGATCTTGTGAATCTCGCGCAGCGTCGGCGCGATCTTGGTTCGCGGCACCACGCCATCTTGCACGTAATACGCGGGGCTCACGCGGCCTACCGCGCCGAAAGCGTTCTTGCGGCCCTTCCACAATAGCTCGCGCTCCGTTGCCGACCGAGCAACACGAACCTCGCGCGCACGGCAGCATTTGCAGGCATCTTCGATCTGCTGCACCTGCTCCTCCACCGCTTCCTTCAGACCTTCCAGCTCGATCAGCAGCACCGCCGCCGCGTCCATCGGGTAACCGGCGTGCGTGGCTTCTTCCACCATGCGCAGCATGACGCCGTCCAGCATTTCCACCGCGGCGGGAGTGATAGCGCGCGCCGTGATCTCAGCCACCGAATCCGCGCAATCGTCGACGTTGTCGTAGATGGCGAGCAGCGTCTTGACCAGCTCCGGCTGCCGCATCAGGCGCACGGTGATCTTCGTCACCAGCGCCATGGTGCCTTCCGAGCCCGTCAGAAGGCCGGTGAGATCGTAACCGGGCGCGTCCAGCGCTTTGCCGCCGACCGTCATCGGAGTTCCGTCGGGCAGAACCGTTTCGATTCCCAGCACGTGATTGGTGGTCACGCCGTAAGCCAGCGTGTGCGGCCCGCCCGCGTTCTCCGAAACATTGCCGCCGATGGTGCAGGCTTTCTGGCTGGAAGGATCGGGCGCGTAGAAATATCCATCGCGCTCCACGGCCTGCGTGATTTCGAGATTCACGACCCCCGGCTCCAGGACCGCGCGCTCATTCGCCAAGTCGATTTCGATGATGCGATTCATGCGCGCGAAAGAAATGACAATGCCGCCCGCGCGCGCAATCACGCCGCCGCTCAGTCCCGTACCCGCGCCGCGGCCGACAATGGGGATGCGGTGTTCGCGAGCGATGCGAACCAGCGACATCACCGCTTCGGCAGTCTCCGGGAAAACCACCAGCTCCGGCTGCGCCTTGTCGACGCTGCCGTCGTATTCGTAGAGCTTGAGATCCTCCGCGCGGTCGAGATATCCGCGCCGGCCAAGGAGCTTGTCGATTTGGAGGACGGCTTCGGGAGAAATCATGCGATATCCTCTTCAGACAATAATCTCTCAAGCAAATCATCCACTTTCAAGTACCCGGCCCATTTTCTCATGTAGGCCCCATCCAAACGTGCGCCTTGTACGGAGCGAATGCCACGAACGTCGTTCCACTGACGCTCCGATTGTTCGCCCCCTTTGCCCGATACCAGGCCAGCTTTGCAAGAATCGTATCTTCCGCGGTCACCGTGGAACATGCGATTGCGTTTCCCTCCCCAAACGCTACTGCTTGCATCTGACGACGCGCTAATTGCATTTCAAAATAGGGGTTTCCCAACGCCGGAAAGATGTCGAACTTATATCCGCTCGCGAAGTGAATGACGTTGAAGGGCCGGCCCTGCGACAAGGCTTGCCTCATCGTCTCGGAATCGGCGTAGAAGTTTCCAGCCAGCTCGGACGCCAGGCGCACCGCGGCCACGATGTCGACATCGTTCGTCGAGCGAAAGATGCCATGCACCGAGCTTGCCAGGGAGCCACCGACCATGTACGGAATCGCCAGATGATTGAGCGTGTCCACTAACTCCTGAAACGCTCCCTGGACCGTCATTAACTAGCGCTATCCGGATACCAGCCATACACCCGCATTTCGCGATCCAAGCGATGCGCTGTCACCCGCAAGAAGATCTCGCGATCGTCGGCCTGTGGATGAAGCTGACGCTCGCGGGCTTCGGACATGCTTCGCAACAGCTCGCTCTGCTCGAACACGGCCCGGATTTTCTCGGCCGGCGTCATGGCTCGCTGCCGATCAAGAAATACTTCGAGCGCCTTGGCGTCAGTGTCCGTATACCATTCGTGCATGGTTTACAGCAGCGACTTCACGAAACCCACCAGCTCCGGGTCCATCCAGGAAATCGCCTGGCCGTCGCGCTCCGGCAGGCCTGCGTACTTGCGCACCACTTTACCGTTGCGATCGATGATGTAGCTTTCGGGAATCTTGTAGGTCCCGTAGCGATAGCTCAGATCCTGCTGCGGATCGCGTGCGATAGGGTACGACACGTCGAAGCGCTTCACGAAATTCTGATACAACTGTTCGTTGCGATCGACGCTCACACCCAGCACCACAACACCGGAGTCCTTCAATGTTTTGGCAAATTCGTTCAGCGACGGCGCCTCCTCCACGCATGGCGCGCACCAACTGGCCCAAAAATTCAGCACCAAAACCTTGCCGCCGAAGTTCCGCGGCGTCATCTGATCGCCCGCGCTGGTGGTGATGGTAAAGTTCGGAGCCGTGTCGCCAACGCCCACGATGTGCTCCTGCATGGACCACACAACCACGCAGCCCAGCGCGACAAGCAGCGCGGCGATGGCTCCTTTGATGGCCAAATCTACTTTGGAATGAGTCATTTCTACAGCCTCCTGCGGAGCCCTTCTTCTATAATATTAAAGTATCCCGTAGCAGAAGTTTGGCATCACATAAAAGGACCATGCTGATTACGCGCCGAGCAGAATTCTCCGCGTCGCACGTGTGCGCGCAACGCGCCTTGTCGCCGGAACAGAACGCACAACTGTACGGGCCGGCCGCCAACCCGAACGGCCATGGGCACAACTACGTTCTGGAAGTTACGCTGGAAGGCGAGCCCGATCCGGCCACCGGAATGGTTTTCGATCTGAAGAAGCTGAAGGAGCTGATCCAGCAGACGGTGATCGATCCGATGGACCATCGCTTCCTCAACTACGAGGTCCCGCCTTTCGACAAAATCGTTCCCACCACGGAGAACGTCGCTGCCGAGATCTGGCGCCGGCTGGAACCGCATTTTGAAGCGGGCCGCGCGAGGCTCAATAATGTCCGCCTCTATGAGACGGACGATCTGTACGTGGATTACGGGGGAGAGGGCCGGTAATGCGCGTCACCCGCCGCTATCGCTTCGCCGCATCTCATCGCCTGCACTCGGCCGCGTTCAGCGAAGACGAAAATCGCGAGCTGTACGGCAAGTGCAGCAACCCTTATGGCCACGGGCATGACTACGTGTTGGACGTGACGGCGGTGGGGCCGGTCAATCCCGCGTCCGGGCAGGTGGTGCATGTTCCGACGCTCGATCGGCTGGTCTCCGAGCAAGTGATCAAGGATTTCGATCACCGCTATATGAACGCGGACTTGAGTGAATTCAAGACGCTGGTTCCAACCTCGGAGAACATTATCCGGGTGATTGAGGACCGGCTAACGGCCCACTGGGCCGCCGCATTTCCCGGCGAAGGGCCGCGGCTGGAAGGAATCCGGTTGCGCGAAACCAGGCGAAACGTTTTCGAACTAAAATCATGAAGACGAGCTCCGCCATGAAAAGCAAGACCTCCGCGGTGAAAGTGATGCCGCCGCAGCACAACGACGAGTCCATTGCCGACCTCATGCAGAAGGTGCTGCTGAAGATCGGCGAAGATCCCGAGCGCCCGGGATTGGCCCGCACGCCGCAGCGCGCCGACAAAGCGTTGCGCTTTCTTGACCAGCGGCTATGAGACAGACGTGGAAAGCATCGTCAATGGCGCGCTGTTCGAAGAGCAGTGCGACGAGATGGTGGTGGTGAAGGACATCGAGTTTTACAGCATGTGCGAGCACCACCTGCTGCCGTTCTTCGGGACCATGCACGTGGCTTATCTGCCGAACAACAAGCTGATCGGGCTGAGCAAAATCCCGCGCATTGTGGACATGTTCGCGCGGCGCCTGCAATTGCAGGAACGCTTGACCCACCAGGTGGCTGAGACGCTGAACGATGTGCTGCGGCCCAAGGGCGTCGGCGTGATCTGCGAAGCGCGCCACTTCTGCATGATGATGCGCGGCGTGGAGAAGCAGCATTCCGGAGCCGTGACCAGCGCCATGCTGGGCGGTTTTCGCGAGCGCAAGGAAACGCGCGACGAGTTCCTCTCGCTGGTCTCGCATCGCAACCACTACTACTGATCATCGGCTACAATCAACTTGAATGATCAAGAATTTCCGCGACTTCGAAGCCGGGCCGGACCCGTTCGGCCGCACCTGGCAGGTGTACTTTCGCTGGCTGCAGACCGGCATTTCCATCCGCCATGCCGACACCGTGGACGTGAAGTTCGGAATCGGCACCACCGGCGAGCCGTTTGAGGAACGCGTGATCGCGCTGCATCATCCGGTGCTGCTGGCTCTCAGCAAGAAGTTCGGCCATCCGCTCACCGACACTTGGTGCATGAAACTGGCGGCGATGCACCTGAAGCACATGCTCCGCACCGGCGAGGACATGGAGAAGACGCTGGTGACGCCTGCAGCCCGAAGAGATCGCCGAGTACGCGCGCGAACTGGAAGAGTCGCTGACAGCCAAGAAATAGTGCCCGATCATCTCTTCGTGTACGGAACGCTGCGGCGCGGCTGCGACAATCGGTTCGCCCGGATGCTTTCCGAGCGCGGAAAGTTCGTCCGCGAAGCCCGCGTATCGGGCCGCCTTTATGATTTCGGATCGTACCCCGGCGTGAGACCCGCGGAACAGCCGGATGAATCCATCTTGGGCGAAATCTTCTACCTGGCTGAGCCGGGCATGCTGCTAGCGGCCTTGGATGACTACGAAGGCCCGGACTTCGAGCGCGCAATCGTCGCGGCAGGCACGCTGGAGTGCTGGATTTATTGGTATATCGGGCCTGCGGCAGGAAGCCTGATCGCAACCGGCGACTGGTTCCAGCGCTAATTCAGAAAATACGTGCGGTACAACGTGTCGCGCTGTTTGGGGATGAATCCGGCATCGCGAATCAGCCGCCGCAGTTCTTCTTCGCTGGCGCGATTGTGCGCGCCCGCCGCCGATACCACGTTCTCTTCAATCATGATGCTGCCCACGTCGTTGCCGCCGAAGCGCAAACCCATCTGGCAAGTCTTCAGGCCCGGCGTCACCCAGGACGATTGAATGTTCTCGATGTTTTCGAAATACAGCCGCGAAAGCGCCAGCATCTTGAGATACTCAACCGCCGTGGCTTCTTGCTTGACGAACTTGCCGAGCGAGGTGTTCTCGCGCTGGAAGGACCAGGGGATGAACGCCGTGAATCCGCCCGTGTCTTCCTGAATCTGGCGCACGATGTCGAAATGATTCATGCGCTGCTCGATGGTTTCGCCGCAGCCGAACATCATGGTCGCGGTGGTTCGCATGCCCAGCGAGTGCGCGATGCGATGCACGTCGATCCAATCTTGCGACGAGCGATTTCAACCGGCTGATCCTGCGCCGCACGTCGTCGTCCAGAATCTCGGCGCCGCCGCCGGGAATCGATTCCAGGCCGGCATCGCGCAGCCGGGCGATGGTATCGCGCAGGCTCAAGCCGCTCACTTCGGCGATGTTGACAATCTCGGGCGCGGAAAAACAATGGTTCCAGATCTTGTCGCCGAAGCGATCCTTGATGGATCGCAGCAGATCCTCATACCATTCGATCTTCAGATCGGGATGCAGGCCGCCCTGCATCAGGATGCCCGTGCCGCCCAGATCGATGGTCTCCTGAATCTTGTCGAAGATCACTTCCTTCGGAATGCACGTAGCCTTCCTGGTGCCCCATGGGCCGGTAGAAGGCGCAAAAGCTGCAATATTCAGTGCAGAAATTGGTGTAGTTGATGTTGCGGTCGATGATGTAGCTGACCACGCCATGCGGGTGCAGCTTGCGGCGCACCGCGTCGGCCGCCATGCCGATGCCGATCAGATCGTCGCTGTTGTATAAGTCGATCGCTTCCTGCCGCGTCATCATACCGAAACTTTTCTCCCCTCCACCGGCTGCCCCTGCGTTGAGGCGCCAAGCTCTGAAGCATATTGTAGAAAAGTTCTGAGGCCCGCGTACTCGCGATCGCCCAGCTCGAAAACGATGTTGTCTCTCAAATACGATCGCGCCAGCTCCTCCGAGACGCCGACTTTGGCGTGCTCCGAGCGCGCGATGTCGTCGATGTGAGCACGTCCGAAACGCATCGATTCAAGAAACGGCTTAGGATCCTGTTTCGGAAACCCGGCGCGCGCAGCCCACACCGCGAACACCATCGGTAAACCGGTCATTGCCACCCACTCAGCACCTAAATCGAGAACGTGGAAAGGAAGATCGGCGGGATCAAGCACCAGCGCGGCATCGCCGATAATGAGCGCGGCGTCGGCCTGCTCCAGCATCGAAGGCAAGTGCGGCGCATGCGATCGAACGTCGGGCTTCACGCCGTACTTTCGCGCCAGAATCACGCGGCTGAGCGCCACGGACGTTCTCGACGTGGAATCCGCGGCCAGCTTGCGGATTTCGCCATAGGGCACTTTCGAGATCAGAAAAATGCTGCGTACCGGACCATGACAGGCGATCCCCGCGCCGCGAACGATTTCGAGCTTTTGCCGGTTCAATTCCACCGCCGGCACGATGCCGATATCGGCGAGCCCGGATTCCAGGCGATCGGCGCATTCGGCCGGAATCGCGAATGAAAGATCGAAGATGCCGCGCTGTTCGCCGTGCAGCATGCCCCACACTAGCGGGACCGTGTTGAGATAACTGACTACCGAGACGCGGGGTTTTGTAGCGGGTGTCAAGAACCAGTCTAGCAGCGTGAGAAAGACCGGCGAATTCGGCCACGATGTCAGCGTGAATCGGAAGGAGTTTCAAACCCTGTCCAGGATCAGGCTGCGCGAGGCGCGAGCTCTTTTCAAGCTGGGCATGCACGACGGCGCTTACTATCTTGCGGGCTACAGTGTTGAATGCGCGCTAAAGGTTTGCATCGCGAAGGCTACTCTATGGCACGATTTTCCAGACAAGAAGAGGGCCGATCTCAGCTACACTCTGGTAAGTGTCGATCTCGAAAAGGGATCGAGGATGCTTCAAATCCTCGATGATGCCGGGTTGGACGTGAAGGTGTCACTCTGGGCTGTCTTAGCGGAATACGAAGACTGGCGCCTTGTCTTGTCTTCGCGCAAGTTCGACGCCAAGGACCTTGGGAAGCGTATGGGCTCATGCATCAAGCGTTGGACGCGGCCGGCTTCCCGATAGAACATACTCCAACTGTTGTGACCTTACGAGCCACTGATCCGTTCATCAAGGACCTCCGAAAAAACTTTGGAAAGATGAGGAATGTCGAAGGTATGCGGGTCAGCCCGCAAAAAATAGGTAACCGTTTCGTCGATGATGGCTACGTATACCGTGTTTCATGAAATCGATTTATTTGTTGCCGTCCCCATTCTTCTTCGGCGTGTCCACCGTCACGCTCACCGCGGTTAAGCTCAGGTCCACGTCTTCGGCAGCGTCCACCGTAACGGGTGTTTCAAGATCGATATCGGACGGCTTGATCGTCTGAGTTCCCTTCAGGAATTTCGTCTTCCGCGAACGATGAATCGAAACAACCTGATCGTCGTCCGTTTCGATCGTAATTTCTTTGCTGGTGAGATCCTTGAGCTTTCCGTGGAAAGACCCGGCTACATCTTTGTACGCCCCCGGATTCGGCGTCCCAGGAATGCGGCCCGGGCGAGCGCGCGGGTAATACTGCGCCAGCAGCAGCGCTGGAAGAAGCACTCCCAATACCGCAAACGCCCGAGCCAGCTTTAGCATGTCCTTGTCTTACGGTGCGCGCCGACCTCTTGCGGACCGCCCTTGCTGTAATGTTAACCCAGAAGGAAGCTGGAACAGCGACTCGGCCGGCTCGGCCGTTGTCACGTTGCTCAGTTGATAAGCGGTGGTGCCGCTGCGCGGGTCCGTGCGCGAGCTCTGGACCACAATCTGCAAGTCGGGTGAATACCATCGAATTGACGTGATCGTGATCGGCGCCGCGTTTCCGAACTTACCCGCTGGAATGGTGGTCACGGTCTGCGTCCCTTGCGCGCTCAACGAAGTGCCGGGAATCGCCTCCGTCCCGAGCGACGTCTCAACCTGGTTCGGATTGGCCGGACGAGTGGTGGTTGGCGGCGTAGTCCCGGCCGGCGGCGTCTTGATAGTGAACTGCCGATAAGTGCTGTTTTGCGCGTTGATGACATACTGAACACCCGCCACCGGATCGCTGATGAAAATGATTTGCGGGGTGGCGCTGCAAGTCGCGGAATTGCGGGTTTCTTCGCGCCGCGTACGGCCGGAGGTATCGCGATACAATTTGACACAATTCGATTCGTTGATCGTGTTCCCGTCGCTGAGTGTCCGCTTCGACGTCGTTACCCCCACGCCGGAATATGGCTCATTGGTTACTACTTTGCCCTGATACAGGCCTCGAAATCCGCCTTGGAAAATCCCGCCTGGCCGCTGCGCCAGCGCCAGCGCGCTGAAACCGAGCAAGGCAATAAAACATAACTTCATGGTGTTTCTCTTTAACTCCTTCAATTTGGATTCACCCTAAAGTGCCTCAAAAGTTCCAAAGAAACCGCAGCGTCGCTCAGGCGGCGCGAATCAAGAACAATGAAACCACTGGCACGCGCGGCGCGTCTCTCACCAATCTTTGTTTCAGAAGCCAGGCAGTGGGAGCGAGGCGCAATTTTGAGGTGGCTGCGAGTTCTGCTGGTTTGTTGTTGCGCGGCGTGGCTCCTGCCTGCGCAGACCTCGGCTTCAAACGATGACGAAACGGTTTACGACTTAGGACCTGGCGTCACTCCCCCGCGTGTGATCAAGCAGGTCAATCCACGCTACCCAACCAACCGGGGCGTGCGCGCCGTGGGCTCCGTGATCATCGCGCTGGTAGTGAGTTCCAAGGGCCTTCCGAAAGATCCGCGCGTGGTGAAAGGGCTGGACAAAGATCTGGACGCTAGCGCGGTGGACGCGGTGAAGGAATGGCGTTTTGCTCCCGCGCAGAAGAACGGCAAGGCAGTGGCCGTTCGCGTCAGCCTGCAGATTCAGTTTCACGAGATGTGAGACTGCGCGACATCAACGCTCGCCGAAGCTGTAACCCACCCACACCATGCCTTCCGGCACCGCGTCGCTGCCGAACTGATTGGTGAGACCGGGAACGTAATGAAAATCGAACTCAGGCTTGATGAAGATGTGCTCGGTCAGGAAGATCTGCACGCCCACTCCCAGGTGTACGTCGAAATGATTCGCGTTCCCCACTGGTTCCGTGGTGCTACTGCAAACCGCGGTTCCCACGCAACCGCTCTGGGTGTAGGCGAAACTGGTGCGCGCGCCTCCGATGCCAGCCTCCAATTGTAGTACCGCGCGCTTGGTGGCAATGGGCGCATAGATGCCGTTCACGTCGTAGAACGTTTGGCGCGAGGATAGCGGGCCGTAGGTTTCGCGCGAAGGTTGCAGGCTAGCCTGGACACCCACGCCAAAGTGCTTGAACAGCATCAAGTCTCCGCCAAATCCCAAGAAGAAACCGTTCAGAGCCGGCAGCGACTCGCAATTAGGGTCGCCCGAATTCGGCGCGCACGCGCCAAATGCATTCAGAGAAGATGCATTATCGATGCCGCCGCTATTGGCGCTGTCCCAGGCGCTTCCAAATCCGACGTTCACGTCAAAAGCGGTCTGGGCATTTACCAAAGATGCTCCAAACAACAGCAGGGCTGCCCCGCAGAGAGTCCAGTTAGCGGTCGACATATGCCCTGTAGACGTACCAGTTAAATCGAGGTTTCAGTTACTGTGACTTTGTAACTGGTGTTCGTGATAAAGTTTATTTCGGATTTAATTCCGAGGAGCCGTTCATGCGATCTGCTTTCCTCTTATTCTCGGTCTTAGTGGCATCGCCGGCGCTGCGCGGACAAAGCGATTGGCCGGCGTACGGTGGCGACTTAGGCAACACGCGCTACTCGGCGCTCGATCAAATCAATTCACAAAATATTACAAACTTAGGCCAAGCCTGGGTGTACGATACGCGCCCGCGCGGCGGTGCAAAAGCGAATCGCCCGGCTCAAGCAACGCCGCTGGTTGTGAACGATGTCATGTACCTGGTCACCGCCTATCAAAGCTTGGTTGCGTTGCAGCCGGAGACCGGAAACAGATCTGGGTTTTCACGCACAAGCACGCGGGCCGCCCTCCGCGTGGCATCGCATATTGGCCGGGCGACCAGACCAATCCCGCGGAAATCCTGTTTGGAACCTGGGATGGTTTCCTGATCGCCGTGGACGCCAAAACAGGCCGGGCAGTTTCTGGTTTTGGAAAACAAGGCGAGATCGATCTGAAGGCCGGGTTGAACGGCAAGTTTCCCGACGTTCACTACGGACTTTCGGCCGCGCCGGTGGTTTACAAGAACCTGGCGATCACCGGCTCGCACACCCAGGACAGCCCAGGCTTAGGCGCGCGAGGAGACGCTCGCGCCTGGGACGTTCGCACGGGCAAGCTGGTGTGGACTTTTCATTCCGTCCCGCAGCCGGGAGAGAAAGGTCACGAGACGTGGCTCAACCACGGATGGCGGGATCGCTCGGGCGTCAATGCCTGGACCACTTCCACGATCGACCTGCAAACCGGCACGCTCTATATGACGTTTGACTCGCCCTCCTACGATCTCTACGGCGGGGACCGTCCCGGCAACGATCTTTTCGGCAACTCGCTGGTTGCGTTGGATGCCGCCACGGGCAAGCTGAAATGGTATTTCCAGACCATCCATCACGACATCTGGGATTACGATGCGCCCGCGACGCCGACCTTAGTGGACGTGGTTCGCGGCGGGCAGCGCATTCCCGCGGTAATTCAGACCGGCAAGACTGGTCTGGTGTTCATTCTCGACCGGCGCAACGGCAAGCCGATTTATCCCATTGAAGAGCGGCCCGTTCCGAAGGGCGATGTTCCCGGCGAATGGTATTCGCCCACGCAACCGTTCCCGGTGAAGCCTCCGCCTCTGACCCGTCTCAGCATCACGCGCGACGAAATTGCAAAGGTGACGCCGGAGCAGCAGAAATTCTGCGAAGCGCTATTCGATGCCGAAGGGGGAGCGCACAACGATGGTCCGTTTACACCCGTCGGGATGAAGCCGACCGTTGTGTTTCCCGGTGGCGATGGCGGCGGCAATTGGGGCAGCGGCTCGGTGGATCCGAAGCTCGGATATTTTTTCGTCAATACCAAAGCGGATGGCGCCATCGCGCGTATGATCAAGCCGGGCGACGCGAATCCCCCCGCAACCAAGGACGGTCTCGGCGAGGATTTAACCGCCAACGCGTACATCCGCACTGGAGTTCGCGTAGCGGGATCCAACCGCGCGATCGGCGCGTTTTCGAATCCCGACACTGGATGGCCCTGCGAACAGCCGCCCTGGGGTGAACTCGCGGCCGTCAACTACAACACGGGCGACATCGTGTGGCGAGTTCCATTCGGACGCGTGGATGCGCTGGAGGCCAAGGGCGTGATGAACACCGGCGCATTCAACAAAGGCGGATCGGTAGCAACTGCCGGCGGCCTGCTGTTCATCGGCGCCAGCTACGATCGGCGCTTTCACGCTTATGAATCGAAGACCGGAAAACTGCTCTGGGAGGTGAAGCTGGCGGCCGACGCGCAAGCCAACCCCATTTCGTATCTGGGCAAGAACGGCAAACAGTATGTGGTGGTCGACGCGGGCGATTCGATACTCGCATACGCATTGCCGTAAAACTGCGACTGCACCGAGCCGCGCGCGTCAGCAAGCGGGTTTTAGAATCCGCCTTGCGGGCGATAACCCGGCCGGGCGCGAACGCGATACTTCTTGCCGACGTCCGTCACGATTTCGACGTTGATCTTGCGGAATCCCTCGTTGGGATTGGGCTGCGGATAATACGTGATGGTGTAGCTGTTGCCCAGGTCCTCGCGAATGGATTCGAACGCCTCCACCTGCTTCTGCCAGGTCTTCGCGAAATAAGCTTTGCCGCCGGTGCGCGTGGAGATGCGCTTGAAGACATTGCTCGACATCGGATCTTTGCTGACGTCGTTGGTGGAGATGACGTAGATGGGTATGCCATCGTCTTCGGCTACCGCGCGCACATCGTCGGGGGCGATCAGGCTGGCGTTGTCCGGGCCATTCGAAAACACGATGATCACTTTGCGGCCGGGCACTTTGGCGGCGTCGCGCAACGTGAGCAGCAGGCCGTTGTAGAGCGCGGAGTCGTCGCCGGCCACGGCTTTGCGCAGGCCGAAGATGGCGTCGTTGCGATCGTGCGTCAGCGGCGCGGGACGCGAAAGATTGCGGCTGAAAGTGTAGACCGCCACCGAATCGGATTTGTCCAGGCCGCGCACGAAATCGGCGATCGCGTCGGAAGCGTAGACAAATCCGCGATACATGTAATTGCTGGTGTCGAAGAGCACGAACACGTTGGTGCCGACGAAAGAGTCCGAACGGACTTCGGCGCCCGAGCCCTCCGCCGGCGTCACCGCGGCTTCCGCCGACGCCGTCAGCGGGCGCGTGGTTCCGTTCTCCAGCACCCGCACCGGCGGCTTGTTGCCTTCTCCGAAAGTATTGATCTTTTGCGCGATGCTGTCCTCGGTCAGCCGAAAATCGCTCGGCTTGAGTCCGTTGATGTAGTGACCCTTGCTATCGGTGACGGTGAAACTCAGTACCACCATGTCCACCTTGACGCGAAAGGTGGGACGCTGTTCCGGCGGCCGTGGTTCCTGTGCCCGCGCTTCTGAGGAAAAACGGCTAGCGAGCCCGCTAGCAGGATTGCGGCGCCCGCTGCCACGGATACACCTATGAGTACTCGACGATTGAGCTGCAAGGCTGCCCTCCGAAATATTACGACTATAAACCGTTCGCAGCTGTCACACGTTTTCGCGACTTCTCGCGCACTTCATCGCCTACCAGCCGGAGCGAACGCAGCAGCGCGGGCCAGTCTTCCAGATTGGTAGCGAAAATCCGCTCCACGGTCTGGCGCGTCCAATCCGGAACCAGAACATTTAGCTCCGCGGGCGACAGATATAACTGGTCCGCCAGAGCGGCGTAGTACAGCAGATTCGACTCCCAACTCTCGGCCAGGATCCGGCTGGAATAACCCATCAACGTCGGGAACGTTCGCAGGCCGAGCAATTCGGGCGAGTAGGAATTGGCCAGGGTCGGCTTGGGCGTGCCGAAGGCGCGCGAAACGGCTTCGTAGTTCAATTGCCGGGGCGATTCGGCGGCTTCCCGGCGAATTTCAGCCGCCAGCGGTGTATCGGCTTTATCGGTGGCCAAAACATCTCTCGCGATGGCGAACAATTCCGAAGGCATCACGCTATCGAGCGCCGCGTTGACGCGGCCTTGCTCCAGCAATTCGCGCACGTGGGCCACGCGGGCCGGCATGGCGTATTGGGCCAGCGCATCCAGAACAATCTGCCGGCGGTCCGGCGTTGACGCGCGGCTTCCGCCAGCAGGGTTTCGGCGTAATCCATATGCAGCGCCACCCAGTGCAATTGCCCGGGCGTGACGTTCCACCAGCGCGGGATGGTGGCGGTAAGAAGGAGCTGCGGAACCAGATCGCCCCAGATGAGCGCCTGCTCGCGCGACGGAATCAAGAAGTTTTGTTCGGCATCCGCCAGGGCGTAGGGCAGGCTGACGAGCGATCCCACCAGTTTTCCGCCGGCGCTGGAGGGCCAGCCGCTTCCCAGCACTTCGGTATCTTTCCACGTGCCGTTGGTCGCCCTGCACGCCGACGAAATCGTGGCTGCGAACGAACAGCGGATTGGTGTAGAGAACCTGCGCGCCCGGCGGCGCGTAATGCACGTAATTCAAGCCCATCAAGGTGTCGCGCAGAAAGGGCGCCATCAGCGCGCGGATCTCATCCAGCTTCTTGGGATCGGTGCCCGCGCGATCGATGAACGCGCGCAGGTTCAGCTTTCTTTCCGCTTCAATATGCTTCTCCGGCCAGTAGCCGAAGCTCAGGGCGTTGCGCTCCGTGCCGCTCAACGAATTGCGCGGAAGCTGAATCTCGGAGATCCGCGCCGCTGTTTTGGTGATCAGCGCGCTGTTGACTTTCTCGCCTTTGGCGACGCTTTCCAGTTGATCCACCAGATCGAAAATCGAAGATGAGCGAAATCAGCCGCTGCGCCTCGAAGATCCGAATCATGTCTTCCACCAATTGGTTGTGCGTGTCCGACGTGTCGGGCTGCGACGTGCCGGCCAGCAGGTCGAGCATGCGATCCTGCGCGGAACCGCCGGCGGGCGAATTGGTGGCGGCCAGCAGCGTCTGGACGCCCTCGCCGCCCTCCGTCGAAAACGTCGCCTTCGTTCTTCACTTTGTCGAAGCGCGTCAGAATCGCCGCCAGCGGGCGATCCTGATCGGCGGGCGCGATGGAGTCTTGCCGGCAGAATATCTGCCACAGCCCAACCAGCGACTGCAGCGTCCCGGCGGCGTCCGAGCGCAGGCCCAGATCGTGGATCTGATTGATAGCGGTCCGCGGTGTCCAGGAATTGATTGATGGTGCCGTTGGAAACGTCGGACACTTCGGCGAAGATCGGATATTGCGCGCCGAAGGAACGGAACTCGCGCGCCAGCCGGTCGGCGGTCTTCGGCATCGAGCGGCGTTTGGCGATGGCGGTCCACGTCGCTCAGCGCCATGAAAATCTTCAACGGCTCGTTCTCCGCCGCCTTGCGGCACAGCCCGAACAGCGCCTCGATGACGTCGTCGGGTCTTTCCAGTTGGCCGCATCGCTGGCTGAGCTTGGCGTCGTACTTGCCGCTGCCGGAAGGATGTTCGATGAACAATGTCCGCCATACGTCCAGGCTTCCGGGGATGTGCGGCTTGCCGTTGGCATCCAGACGCAGCCGCGCGGTCAGCAGCATCATGTCGGTGTTGGAGCGGAACACCGGCCGGGCCGGACCGGGACTGGTCACTTTCCCGCGGATAGCCGAATAGAACCGCTTCAGGCGCTCGGGATCGGTCAGATAATTCTGAACCGGGCCATTCGCCGGATTATTGGAGATGCGCGCAAGCGCGTCGAAATAGCTGGCCAGCCAGCCGTCGTCACGCATGATCAGGCGCTCGAAGAACGAACCCGGCTTGTCGGGCGAAGCTCCCACCAACTCGGCCCAGGCTCTCTCCGAGCGGGCGCCGCCGGGCACAACCGCTCTGCCGTTCCGAACCTCGAACATGCCGCCGTAGAAATCCAGAACGTGCGCATAAGCGCGGATTCTTTGCACCGTGGTGCCCTTGCGCAATTCCTCGGACGCCACGGGGTCCAGTTTCGACAGCGCCAGATACAGGCGGCAAAGCGAAGGATCGCCGAGAAAAGAATCGATAAACTCGGCGCCTTGCCGGTCCTTGCTGGATAGCCAGTAATCCTGCGTGTAGAGAATCGGGACTTGGGTCGGCTTGAAGTCGTACGCAAAGGGCCGATTGGTGCGGAGATCCTGCTCCAGTTCGGCCAGCGGAAATCCGGAATCGATGGTCAGGAAGGCGCGCGTGGCGTTCAGCGTTTCGAGCACCACCTCGCTGCCGCAGCCGCCGCGCATTCGATATCCGAGCACGCGCAGCAGTTCCCCGGTCTGCGTGGAATCGCAAGTTTCCACCTTGATCAGGCCGCTCGAATCGGCCAGTTTTTCCAGCTCCCGGGCCTGCGAAAGATAGCGGATCACCAGCTTCAGGTATTCGGTCTGCTCCAGCACATCGTTATTGCCGGCGGCTTGATAACCGTTGGTCACCACGTTGCGCGCCAGCGCGGGCAGCACGTCGTCGGGGCTGGTTTCGGGCGCCAGCGCGGCCATGCGCGAGAATGAACGCAGCGGGCCTGGGATGGCGATGGTTGGAGGCTTTTCGCGGGCAATCGCGGAAGCCGCGCGGAAGAGTGAAGTCGCGGCCACCGGCGCTCCGGTATTGCTCCACGTGGCGTTGCGCGGCGTCCCGATTCCCCGCGATCAGATCCAGCACCACCATGCGGCGTGCGGCCAACTCGCGCTGCTCGCCACGCGCCGTGGTCCAAACTTTTTCATACTCCTCGCGCGCGGCCGGATCGCGATGCCGGTCCAGAAATTGTGCATAGGCCAGCTTGGCATCCGTCCCGCCGGTTTGCGCCGCGTGTTGCAGGTAGTCGCGCGCTTCGGCGGCGTCGCCCTTGCTTTCCATTTGCCAGGCGCGGGCCGCGAAATCGTCGGCCGCGCAAACCACACCAATACCAATGCCTAAAAGGGAAATGAATGCCGCTAAGAGGGCTTTCATGGAGGGTATATTCCTTTCCCGTCCCGCTCTTGGCTAATTACTGTAACACTGGCAACGGGACGCGCGCTTGGAGGGCGTTAGCCTTCCCCACTCCAGCCGACTCTCCACGATGAAGCCGCCGCTTTCACACCATTTCGGGCGTCATCTCCATCACCTCCACAATCTGCGTGAATGGGATGCGCGCAGCGATCTGCCGAAGGACATGTACACTGCCACCGGCGACACGCTCAAAACCGATGGAAGCATGGCCGTCGTCAGTTTCTAATTCTTTGTCCTCTATAATTGGGGCTTGACCGAAAAGACCCGAGTCTTCAAATACTACGATCTGCTGGCCAGCATCTTTATCGTGGTGCTGATAATTTCCAATCTGGTGGGCCAGAAGATTTGCGCGTTCGGCCCGTTCCGCGTCAGTGGCGCGCAACTGCTGTTCCCCATCACCTACATCTTCGGCGACATCTTCACGGAGGTGTACGGCTATGGCGGATCGCGGCGCATCATTTGGATTGGTTTCCTGGCGAATGCGGTGATGGCGGGCTTGGGCAATCTGATTGTCGCGCTGCCGGCCGCGCCGGAGTGGAAGAATCAGGAGGCTTTCGCGATCGTGTTCCATCAGGTGCCTCGGCTGGTGGTGGCAAGCTTGATCGCGTATTGGTGCGGCGAGTTCGCCAACTCGTTCACGCTGGCGAAGATGAAGCTGGTCACCAAGGGGCGCTATCTTTGGACGCGTACCGTGGGGTCTACGGTGGTGGGGCAAGCAATAGACACGGTGATCCTGGTGCTCATTGCTTTCACCGGTGAGGTCACCAGCTCCGGCATATGGCGGCTGATTCTTTCGGCGTATCTTTTCAAGGTTGTGTATGAAGTGATCGCGACGCCCGTGACTTATGCCATTGTCGGATTCCTCAAGCGCAACGAGGGCGTCGACACGTTCGACTATGAGACGCGCTTCACGCCTTTCGCCACGGAGATCTGAGCCGGCGGCATTTTGCCGGAGCGCACAGCGCGGGACGCGCTCCGATTGGAGTTTGACGTTTCGGACCGCTTGCTCAGGCGCGCGGCTCAGAAAGGGTTTCCGAGCCGTGACCGTGAGGGAGCGGTGTACGTGAACTTTCGAATAAGTTAATAAGCAATGGCGGCCCGCTGCGTTGTGCGCGATGTTATTAAGAAACGCACGGGCCGCGAAGGTTGTACTAACCGCAGCCCGTGCGCTTCCGCCATCACCCAAGCCAAGATTACGGCGCGGGCGTGCAGGCGGCAATCGCGGTCGCGTTCAACTGGCGGGAACGAGAAGGGAAAATAAATCGGCGAGCGCGGAGACTGAGGATTAGACGTCTTTGAAAAGCTCTTGCGCGGAAATTTCAAAATCGAACTCAGGCAGGCGAAGAGCGGTGAACTGGAGCAGGCCAGCCTCCGTGTATTCGTACAATCGCTTGAGTTGTGGATCCACTAGCCAGACATGCGGCACGCCCCAGCGCCGATAATCTTCCAGCCGATGTGTGAGCCTGCTGTGACGGTCATCGGGAGAGACGATTTCGACGGCGACGAGCGCCGGGGTCGTTGCGTAGCGCCCCTCAGGGCGCGCGTCGCGATAAACCGCAAAATCGATAACGCGAAAAACACGCGGCTCGATCCGCACGCGAAGCTCGGACATGAGAATTAATCGGACCCGACTCAATAACGGCGCAAACAAAATACCAAGAAGAATCTGAATTTGACTATGAATCGGCGTTGGCAAAGCTCTTTCCACCACCTCCCCGTCAACGTAGTCCGGTTCGGGGCGGTCTTCGAACACCAAGCCGAGGTATTCTTCCACGCCGATCTGCGATCTTGCCAGCACTGCATCCATCAT
The DNA here is from genome assembly GCA_963784025.1 of Bryobacterales bacterium. GTDB lineage: Bacteria > Acidobacteriota > Terriglobia > Bryobacterales > Bryobacteraceae > Palsa-89. The sequence continues at coordinate 158,524 of CAWAPW010000022.1, read as the reverse complement.
ACTGCCGTCCCCTGTCCGCAGCTTCGCGGTCAAACGTTGTCACTTGAAAATGTTTGACCCGTATGCTATGTCTACATACTGTGGGAGGTTGTCGCCATGGCAACAACGGTCTGGAAAGGGCATCTCACTTTCGGCCTCGTATCTTTTCCCGTGAAGCTGTTCACCGCTGCGCGCAGCGAAGGCATCAGCTTTAACCAATTGCACAAGATCCGATAACTCGCGCATCAAGCAGGTGATCTATTGCCAGGCGGAAGACAAGCCCATTCCGCGCAGCGAGATCGTCAAGGGCTACGAGTACGAGAAGGACCGCTACGTGGTGATCGAGGACGAGGACATCAAGAAGATGGCGCCCTCCAGCGCCAAGGTGATGGAGATCCTCGAATTCGTGAAAACCGCCGAGGTGGACCCCATCTATTTCGAAAGCTCCTATTACATGGCGCCGGACGAAGCCGGCCAGAAGCCTTACGCGCTGCTCTTCGACACGCTGAAGCGCACCGGCTACGTCGGCGTAGCGAAGATCGCCATGCACAACCGCGAGCACATCGTCATCTTCCGGCCCGGCGCGCACGGGTTGCTGATGCACACCATGTATTACGCCAACGAGGTGCGGCGCGTGGAAGAATTCCGCACCGACACCGGCCTGGTGAAGGAGCAGGAGCTGAAACTGGCGGAGATGCTGGTGGAGTCGCTAGCCGCGCCGTTTGAGCCGCAGAAATACCACGACACCTATCTCGACAATTTGCAGTCGCTGATCGACGCCAAGATCAAGGGCCAGGAAGTGGTGACACCGCCCACCGCCGAGCCGGCCAAGGTGATCGACATCATGCAGGCGCTGAAGCAGAGCCTGGCGGCCGCCAAGAAACCACCGGCCTCGGTGGAGACGCTGAACGCCGAGCCCGAGAAGAAGGCTGGCGGCAAAAAACGCAGCGCTCGCGGCTAATCGCTACTTGCCCACCAGGTGCTGCAGATCGCGGTTGTTTTCCTGGCAGATGTATTCCATCAGCTCCTGGCCCGGCGCCCAGCGAGAGGTCGTCACCACGGTCCAGGGTTTGGTGTAGTAATCGGGATCTTCCATGGTTGCTTCCAGGCGCAGCGTATTCGAATCGGGCCGCGTGTACTTTTCGGTGACATGCAGCTTCTCGCCGTGCCCGTGACCCGCGGCGTCCAGCCACGTTCTGTCGTTCATGCCGATGGTGTCCACCACTAGCGTGTCGCCTTCCCAATGACCCACTGAATATCCCAGGTAATCGGGATTGGGGTCCACCGGCTGCTTCCGTCCATCCATCCAGATGATGCGCCACACGTGCGCGCCGCCTTCATAGATGAAAAGAATGCGGTCGGGCATCTGGAAAATCTCGGTGGGATACGGCGTGTACATCATGCGAGGGACGCCCGGCGGAAGGCAGAAACCCTCGGGATCGTCCTTGGAATGCGTTGCGGTGCGCTCGTCGAATTCTTTCTTGCCCAGGGCCGTGAACGGCACCACCACCGGCCCGCCGTCGGGCGCGCGCCCCTGCTTCTGCATGTCGATGATGTAGGGCACTTGCCACATGCCCTTGGCCAATCCCCCGAAGTCCGGTTTACCGGCGTTCACGCCCAGCGAGATACTGTCGGGCAGCCTGGGCGCGGGACCCGGCGGCGGTCCCGGAGGCTGCCTGCGGAATCCGTTTGGCCCACGTCCGCCCTCAACCGGGCCACCGGCTCCCGGTCCTCCAGGCCTGGCGGCTCCAGGACCCGATGCGCCCGGCGCGGGAGGCGGTCCTTCCTGGCCCAAAGCGGGACTTAGCGATAATGCGGCCGCCAGTGCCGCGGCCGCGAACGAGGTGAAAATTTGATATGTCACTCTTGAAATCTTCCCGCACTCCATGGCAGGAAGCAAGCCGGTTCGGTTGGCGCCCGTATCAGTTGCTAGGTGCCGGCGTCACTGCTGGACTGGGGACTTCGTGTACCACGCCCAGCGTGACCTGTGTGTGGCCGTTCTGAGTATTGAAGATTTCCAGTGTGCCAATCAGCGGGCAGACCGGCGTCACTGGGGCAGTTGCGGATGCGGCAGGCGGCGGGACAGGCGGGATCGTGATGGTGGCCCGAATCTCTTTGCGTGCGCCCACGGCCAGCGCCAGATCCGCCACCGAATCGAGAGACAGGTGATCGCTGGTCCACGGCGCCACCGCCACCGTGATCGACTTCAGCACCTTTCCGTCTTCGCCCAGGAACGTAAGCAGCGCGGAGCAAGCCGCTCCGGCGCCCAGCGGTGTAACGCCCGGATTGAGCGCATTCAATTGCGCGGTTTGGCCTTCAGCGACGCCCACCATGCCGGACGTCAGCGTTACCTGCGCGGGCGGCGTAACAACCGTTTGCGCGTGTAGCCCGAGAGAAAGCCCACAAGCTGCCAGCGCGAACACACAAATCCTCTGTGCAAATTGGAACATGGTTTCACTCCTTCTTGAGGTGACTACCGGGAGCGCCAATCGTGCTCCCATTCCTGCAAACCCAGCGAAGAAGTGAAAGTTCTGTCGAGCGATTTTACTTGGTCGCTACGTCCCAGTGTTCGGCGATCTTTCCGTTGTCGATGCGAAACATATCGAACCACGTGGTGGTGTATTTCTGGTCCTTGTTTTTCGGATCCGGCAACTCGCGCACGAAGGACAAAGTCACGAAGTTGCCTTCGGCTTGAATCGCCACCAGGCCGGGAACCGTGTCTTGTATCGGCATCGGTCCGCCCAGTTTGGTGAAGTACGCCTTGAATCCCGCGATGCCCGTGTCGGCATTCGGATTGTGCTGGATGTAATCGTCCTTCATGTACTTGTCGGCCTCATCCAGATGGCGCGCGCGCAGGACGACGCGGAAAAAATCGTAGCAGAGCTTTTTGTTGGCTACGAGTTTCGGATCCTTGCTCTTGAGCAGAGCGGCCTGGTCCGGGGCCGGCACAACCGGCAGCGCGGCGAAAATGGGCGTCGCCGCGAGAACGAAAGAAAGGGCGCAATGGAGTCGAGTCATGTTCGAGAGTCTATCGCAATAATAAGGGGTCTTGACAAACCCACGCGCCTGGCTTAACATGTCGTTATGCGACATGTCGCGACAAAAGAAACACCGCTGGACGCGAAACCGCTTACCGAGCCGGTGCTGCTCATTTTGACCAGCCTGGCCGCTCATCCGCGCCACGGCTACGCTTTGATCCAGGACATTGAGTTGTTGAGCGCCGGCCGCGTCCGGATGAGCACCGGCACGCTGTTCGGCGCTTTGCGGCGATTGCTGGAGGACGGCTGGATCGAGCGCTTCGAGCAGGAAGACACGGCGCGCCAGAAGCAGGCCTATCGGCTGACCTCCGCTGGCCGAAGACAACTGCAGGCCGAGCTGCAACGGATGAAAGAGCTGACCCGCGCCGGATACGCGCGCCTGAAGGCGGCGGAGGCTTTATGAGACGGGCTTATCGATTCTGCTTGCTCTTGTATCCGCGCCAGCACCGCGATCGATTCGCCGAAGAAATGTTGAGCGTTTTCGAAGAAGCGCGTAACGAACGTCACTATCAGGGGTGGGCTTGGTATATTCGCTTCGCGTTCGCCGAATTCAATGGCTTGATCGCCGGGGCCGCGGGCGCTTGGCTGGACGAGCGACGCGAGACCCCGGTTCCGGCCCAAGAACCAGCGCGTGGCTGGCAGCCGCAAGAATTAGCCGAAGCTCAACAGCGCGTAGACACCAACGTCGCCGCCATGGTCCACGCCATCGCCAATCATCAGTTCGAAAGAGCACGGCAGATCTCGAACCAGGAACGTGAGGCTCGCGAGAACTTGCGCGTCCTGCGCGAAAAATACGGCGACGAATACGGAATGAGTTTCTAGCTTCCGGCCGCCGTTTGCGCTGGAAACGCGCGCAGCAGCTCTTCGGCGTACAGCGCGCCGGCCGGCGTCTCTTCGTGCTTGAAGAACACGTACACGTCGCGGCCCGATTCCAGCAATTGCTGTACACGCTCGGCGATTTCTTTTCGATCCTCGCCCGAATACTCGGGCATGCGCAATCGCGAATAGACGAAGCTGGACGTGATCACTTTCGGGATCACCAGTTTCTCTGACTCCGCCAGGCACAGCGCCACGCCATGTTTTTCGAGCAATCCATACACTGCGTCCGTCAACCACGATGCGTGGCGGAACTCGAACGCGCAGCGGATGTCGCGCGGCAGGGTGCCGAGAAAATCCCCGAGCAATGCTTCATCGCACTTCAGTGTCGGCCCCAGCTGAAATAGCACCGGGCCAAGCCTGCGCGCGGTCCGCAGCGGATCGATCGCGCGAAAAAACACCTCCGTGAATTCCGACGGCTTCAGCCTCAAAATGTGCGTGATGCGCATGTGCGCCTTCAGGGGAAACACGAAGCCTGCCCGTGTATCGTTCACCCAGTTCTCAAGCGTCGACGCCGACGGCAGCCGCCGGAAGGTGTAGTTCACCTCCACCGCGTTCAGCCGAGTCGCATAATAAGACAGGAATTTCTTGCTTGCAAGCTTTTCGGGATAGAAATCGGGCTTCCAACTGGGGTAAGCGAATCCGGACGTTCCTGAATAGAGGTTTGGCATCTGAATACTGGCATCCTGTGATGCGCGTGGCGCATCCCATACAATAGTTTAAACAGCAGTGATTCCGCAAAAGCCTCCTCAAAAACGATCGTCGGAGCGCTTCCGCGAGTTGTGGCCGGACATCCGTGAGATGGCGCGGCCGCGCTGGAAGGTGCTTACCCTCGGCTTCGCGCTGATGCTCATCAGCCGCGTCTGCGGCCTGGTGTTGCCCACTTCGTCCAAATACCTGATCGACAATGTTATCGGCAAGCATCAAACGGCGCTATTGCTCCCGCTGGTGCTGGCGGTGCTGGCCGCCACTGTCATTCAAGGCGTCACGGGTTTTGCCATCACGCAACTGGTCTCCAAAGCCGGCCAGCGATTGATCGCCGAACTGCGCGCGAAAGTGCAATCGCACATCGGCCGCCTGCCCGTCGCATATTACGACGCCAACAAAACCGGAACTCTGGTAGCGCGCATCATGACCGACGTGGATGGCATCCGCAACCTGCTGGGCACCGGCTTGATCGAATTCTTCGGCGGAGTGCTCACCGCTGTGCTGGTGCTCGGCTTTTTGCTGCGCCTCAGCACCTTGCTCACGAGTATTGCGCTGGTGATCATCGTCGCATTCGCGTTGACCCTTCGCAAAGCCTTCGGCACCATCCGGCCCATCTTCCGCGAGCGCGGCAAAATAAATGCCGAAGTTACGGGACGGCTCACCGAATCGCTCGGCGGCGTGCGCGTCATCAAGGGCTACCATGCCGAAGCGCGCGAGGAAGCGGTGTTCGAAAGCGGCGTGCAACGGCTGCTCAACAATATTCTGAAAAGCCTGACCGCGACGTCGTTCATGAGCCTTGCGGCCACGGTCCTGATGGGCGCGGTGGGCGCCGTCATCATGTACGTGGGCGCGCGCCAGATCAACGCCAAGGTGATGACGCTGGGCGATTTCGTCACCTTCACCGCGCTGCTCGCATTCCTGATCGCACCCATGTTCCAGTTGGTCAACATCGGAACGCAGCTCACCGAAGCGCTGGCCGGACTGGAGCGCACGCGCGAAGTGCTGCGCGAGCGGCCCGAGGATCAAGACCCGCGCCGCACCGTTGTTTTGCCGCCCATCAGCGGCCAGGTGATCTTCGATCAAGTGAACTTCGCGTACGACACCGGAAAAGAGGTGCTGCACGAAGTTTCTTTCCGTTCCGATCCCGGCACCGTCACGGCGCTGGTTGGTTCGTCCGGCTCCGGCAAATCAACCATCATTGGTTTGATCGCCGCGTTTCACAGACCGCAAACGGGAACCGCGCTTGTGGATGGCGTGGATCTTTCCACCGTCCGCCTGGATTCTTATCGCACTCAGCTCGGCGTGGTGCTGCAGGAAACCTTCCTGTTCGACGGCACGATTTGGGAAAATGTCGCGTTTGCTCGCCCCGGTGCGAGCAAGGAACAAATCCTGGAAGCATGCCGCATCGCGCGCGTAGACGAATTCGCCGAAGGTTTTGAAAAGCAATACGACACCATCGTCGGCGAGCGCGGCGTGAAGCTTTCTGGCGGACAGCGCCAGCGAGTCTCCATTGCGCGCGCGCTGCTGGCCGATCCGCGCATCCTGATTCTGGATGAGGCCACGTCGAATCTGGACTCCGAGTCCGAAGCCATGATCCAGGAAGGCCTGCGCTATTTGATGCAGGGCCGCACCACGTTTGTCATCGCGCACCGGTTATCCACCATCCGCCGTGCCGACCAGATTCTGGTGGTCGAAGCCGGCCGCATTGTCGAGCGTGGGACGCACGCCGAGCTCTACGCCGCGCGCGGCCGCTACTACGATCTATACACCAAGCAGCATGGCATCGAAGCCAATCTGTTTCTCGCGCCCGGCGAGGGTGACGATCAGCCGGTGGCCAATGGAGCTGCCGGAGCGGCTGGTGCGCCGGGTCCGGATCGCAATGTGCTGGCCGAAACCGTGCGCTTGTTGGGCGGCTAAGCCTTGTGGCGCACCATGCCATCCAGGCTGACCGGGCCAGGGCCCGCGGTAACCAGGTACAAAAATATAAAACAGTAAAGCACCGTGATCTCGCCGCGATTGAGCAGCGGGAAAGCCCAGGGGCCCATGTGGATGTGTGCCGTAAAGTAGGCGACGGCCATTTCGCCGCACAGGATGAATGCCGCCGGCCGGGTGAATAGCCCGAGAATAATCAACGGGCCGCCGATGATTTCGATAATGCCGGCGAACCACAGCATCGAATACGCAGCTGCGGCATGGCCGCCTAATCCGCCCAGTGCGCCGAACTTTTGCGCGCCATGCAGTGTGAACGTGTAGCCGGCGACAATGCGCAGCAGTGTGAGCGCGAAGGACTGTAACGGGGAATATGCGGCTTTGGCCATTGCTCTATGAAATCGCGAAACATCGCCCGTAGTCAAACTTTCGCTGGAATCGTTCCGGGTGGTTCCTACGGCGGTGGAAGATCTTCCGGCACCTGGCCCTTGACCACAAAGTCCGTGAAGCGCTGCAGCGCACGGGCATTGGCGTCTGTCGCGATGCGCTTTTCTTCCTGCGTGATCGCTCTTCTCAAATGTTCGCTGGCGTCCTGAAGGTCCGCGGCTAATTGCTGTTCTATCTCGCGCCGCCGAAATTTATCGAAGCCCGGGTCAGGTTGCATAGACACCTCACCGCAATTGACTTTCTCGACATAGGACTCATAGGACTACGAGAGGTTTCGTACTGGTTACCGGACCAGTACCATAACCGCTAAGTCTTTATTCCCCACTCTGTTGCAGCAGTTTCGCGACCAGCGCGGTCCACCCGGTTTGATGGCTCGCCCCTAGCCCCGCGCCGTTATCGCCGTGGAAATATTCGTAGAAGAGAATATGGTCGCGAAAGTGGGGATCGCTCTGAAACTTCTCCGCGCCTCCAAACACCGGCCGGCGCCCATGCTCATCGCGCAGGAACAGATGCGACAGCCGCCGCGAAAGTTCGCACGCCACCTGTGCCAGATTCATCTTGACGCCGGAGCCGGTGGGAAACTCCACCTGCAATTCGTCGCCAAAATAGTGATGGAAACGCTGCAGCGATTCGATCATTAAATAATTCACGGGAAACCACACCGGTCCGCGCCAATTGGAATTTCCTCCGAACAGATTGGTGGTGGATTCCGCCGGCTCGTAAATCACGCTGTACACCTGACCGTCCGCCCGCAAAACGAAGGGATGATCCTTGTGATAGCGCGAGATGCCGCGGATGCCATAAGGCGAGAGGAACTCGTTCTCGTCCAGCATGATTTGCAGCACCCGTTGCAGGCGCGACGGTTGCACCAGCGAAAGCATGGTGCGCTCCTCCTGGCCGGGACGCGTGATGGACGCAATATTCAGGCACAGGTCCGCGCGATGCTTGATGAACCAGTTCATGCGCCGCTTGAAGCCCGGCATTCTGTCGATGGCCTCGGCGTCCAGCGTGGTAACGGCGAATAGCGGAATCAACCCCACCAGCGATCGCAGCCGCATCGGGATGCCGCGCCCGTCCGGCAGGCGCAGCCGGTCGTAGAAGAACCCCTCTTCTTCGTCCCACAGCCCGTCGCCGCCCAGCCGGTTCATCGCGCTTGCGATGTAAAGAAAATGTTCGAAGAACTTGCTCGCGATGTCTTCGTAGGATTTGTCGTGCTGCGTCAGCTCGATCGCGATGCGCAGCATAGTGAGGCAGAACATGCCCATCCAGGCGGTCCCGTCGGCCTGCTCGATAAATCCGCCGGTGGGAAGCGGCTTGCTGCGGTCGAAGACGCCGATGTTGTCGAGGCCCAGAAAACCGCCTTCGAAAATGTTATTGCCCTGCGAGTCCTTGCGATTCACCCACCAGGTGAAGTTCATCAGCAGCTTGTGAAAGCAGGATTCCAGAAACTCGGCGTCGTGCTTTCCCGACAGCTTGCCGTCGATTTTGTACACGCGCCAGCAGGCCCACGGGTGCACCGGCGGATTGACGTCACTGAACTCCCACTCATACGCCGGAAGCTGGCCGTTGGGCGATTGATACCACTCGCGGAGCAGTAAGGAAAGCTGCTGCTTGGCGAAATCGGGATCCACCATGGCTAAAGGAATGGTGTGAAATGCCAGATCCCAGGCCGCGAACCACGGGTACTCCCATTTGTCGGGCATCGACAGCACGTCGTCGTTGTAGACGTGGATCCAGGTCCGGTTGCGCCCCAACAGGCGCTCCGGAGGAGGCGCCGGCATCGCTGGATCGCCCTTCAGCCACTCTTCCACCACGTAGTGATAGAACTGCTTGCTCCACAGCAGGCCGGCGAAGGCTTGCCGCTGCACCATGCGCGCGTCGTCGGACAAGCCGACGGGCGAAAAGCTGTAGAAATCGTCCGCCTCCTCCATGCGGTCCAGAAACACCTGATGAAAATCGGGCTGGGGCGTGTCGCCGGAATACAGACGAAAGTGCAGCACTTTCGATCCGCCGGGCTCCAGGTCGATGCGATATACGCCGCACGCTTTGGTGCCCGTTTCATCCGGGTTCACCGCATTCAGCCAGCCCTGGGCCACGTAGCGGTGAAAGGAATCTTTGTTATACAGTTGGCCGCTATCGTAGCCCCACATCCGCATGGTGTTGCTCTCGTTTTCGGTAAACAGCATCCGCGGAGCGTCTTCCAGCCACAGCTTGAACTCGCCCAGCGACTGCTCGTGGATCGCAATGGTGTGCGTGTCAAGGCGCTCCAGCTCCGGCCGCGGTGTACCGTAGCCCCAACTCCAGGTATTGCGGAACCAGACCGTCGGCAGCAAATGCAGGGTCGCCGGCGAGGGTCCCCGGTTAATCACCGTGGCGCGTACCAGAACGTCGTCGACGTCGTTCTTGGCGTATTCGATAAAAATGTCGAAATAGCGATTCTCGTTGAAGATTCCCGTGTCGATCAGCTCGTATTCGCTCTCCGCCCGCGACCGCTCGCGATTGGTCGCCGCCAGGTCCGCGTAAGGGAACGGCGCTTGCGGATATTTGTACAGCGCCTTCATGTAGGAGTGCGTGGGCGTGGAGTCCAGGTAATAGTAGTATTCCTTGACGTCCTCGCCATGATTGCCTTCCGGACCCGAGACGCCGTACAGCCGCTCTTTCAGGATGGGGTCCACTCCGTTCCAAAAAGCAAAGGCGAAACATAATCGCTGGTGATTGTCGCAGATGCCGGCGATGCCGTCCTCGGTCCAGCGATAGGTGCGCGAGCGCGCGTGGTCGTGCGTGAAATAATCCCACGCGGTGCCGTCGGCGCTATAATCCTCGCGCGGATTGCCCCAGGATCGTTCCGACAGGTAAGGGCCCCAGCGTCTCCAGTGCGACGTCCTGCTTCTGGCTTGCAGCAGGCGATCTCGTTCAGCGTGCATTCGTATTTATGGAAACACCGAGCCGCGCGCGTGAGCAAGCGGACTTCCTGTTCACTATCATTTACTCGGCTGCTTTTCGCCGGATCATTAGAGACAACGCGATCGATGCGTCCTAAATCCTGGCGGCTCTGTTGTGGTTGATCGCAGGTGTAAACTGGGCACTTGGAGGACTCCGTCCTGCGCGCCCTGCTGATATCGCTCCTGCTGGTCAGTAGCCTCGCTGCCCCCGCGGCGAATACAGCAACCACGGTGACCTGGAAGTTGAATCTGGACAAATCGCAACTACTGCCGCCGGACACCGAAGTCACAAGCTATACGCTCAAAAGAGCGGAGATCGCGCCCGGCACGTTTCGGATGATGTTCGATATTCGGTACAAAGACGGCCGCCGGCAACAGTTTGAGCTCGCCCGAACCTACGACGGGAAGGAACATACCGGCCAGGGTCTGCCGGTCGGCACAAGCGAAGTCTGCTGGAGGTCCAATCCCGAGTCTCTGCGGTGCACGGGGAAGACCAACGGCAAAATAGCATACGAGTTGACCACGACGTACACTCCCGGGTCGAAGACATTGGTCCACACCATTCGAACGCCAGCCCACCCCGCCATCGACGAGCGCATGGTTTTCGAGCGCCAGTGACGCAATGCTCCGCGGCGGCCACGCAAGCATGACTTGATTTCTTGGGCGAGACTTATTCTATGAACCATTTCGGACTGCTGGAATCCATTTGGCAGGATACCCGCCACGCGCCTCGGATGATGCGCAAGAATCCCGCCTTCGCCGCGACGGCCGTGCTGACGCTCGCTCTCGGAATCGGCGGCAACACCGCGATATTCGCCATCATCCGCGGCGTCCTATTAAAACCGCTCGCCTACCACGATCCGGACCGGCTGGTCGAAACCTCGCGCGGCGCCACCTTTGTGCGCTTCGACGAAATGAAGGACGCCGCCCGATCCTATGCCGGCCTCGGAGACTACCTGAACAGCGTCTTCGACGTCACGCTTTCGGTGGGCGCCGAGCCGGAGGTGCTGAAAGGCGTCAGCGTCTCCGCGAATTTCCTGAATATCCTGGAAGTGGAGCCGCTGCTGGGCCGCGGTTTTCGTCCGGAGGAGGACACCGCCGCCAAGTCCAACGTGGCGATGATCAGCGCCGAATTGTGGCGCCGGCGTTTTGATAGCGACCCCGGCATTCTGGGCCGGGCCGTTCGCTTGGCCGCCAAGCCCTACACCATCGTCGGCGTGCTGCCACCCGGCTTCCAGTTCCCGCATCCCGATGCGGACGTATGGATTCCCCGGCCGGCGGATTTCGTCAATAGCACCAGCCCGCTGCTGCGCGTGTTCGGCCGGTTAAGTCCGGGCGTCAGCGTCGAACAGGCCACCTCGGAATTGGCCGTACTCAATCAACACTACCGGACGGCGCATCCTGGCATGCTGGACGGCAAATCAAATACCGTGGAACAAGTGCAGCCGCTGAGGGAGCAGTTAGTGGCTAACGTGCGTTTCATGCTATGGCTGCTGTTCGGCGCGGTCGGATTTGTCCTGCTGATTGCGTGCGCCAATATCGCCAGTCTGCTGCTGGCGCGCGCGGCTTCACGATCGCGCGAATTCGCGGTGCGGGCGTCCGTTGGGGCGTCGCGCGGCCGGCTGATCCGTCAATTGCTGGCCGAAAGCGTGGTCCTGGCGATCGGCGGTGCGGCGCTGGGCGTGTTATTGGCCAGATGGAGTTTACTCGGCATCGCGCATCTGGCTGCCCTGGACCTGCCTCGCGCCGGTGAAATTCGTCTGGACGCAGTGGTGCTCGGCTTCGCCATTCTGCTATCGCTCGGGACGGGCGTGCTTTTCGGGCTGATTCCTTCGCTCGGCGCCTCCCGCCCGGATCTCGCCGGCGTTTTGCGGGCCAGTGGCCAGGCGGCTGGTTCCACCGGCAAAAAGCGAATTGCCATCGGCCTGAGCGCGCGCGGCGCGCTGGTGATCGGACAAGTGGCGCTGTCGATGGTGTTGCTCATCGGCGCGGCGCTTCTGATGCAGAGCCTGATTCGCCTGTACGGCGTCAATCCAGGCTTCAACCCCTCGCGGCTTCTCACGATGCGCATCTCTCTGCCTCTCACGCGCTACGACAACAATCAGAAACAGGCGGCCTTCTTTGACGATCTCGCGCGGCGAGTGCAGTTGTTGCCGGGCGTTCAGGGCGCCGCGGCTACGTTCACCCTTCCCATGATGATTTTTCCCCAGACGCCCGTGCAGCTCGCCAACCAGCCGCCGCTGCCTTTGAACCAGCGTCCGCTAGCCGCCATCCAGGATGTCACCACGGCCTATTTCCACACCCTGGAAGTTCCGCTCAAGCGCGGGCGCGATTTTTCGGAGCGCGATACTGCCGCTGTCCCGTTCACGGCCATCATCAACGAGAGTCTCGCGCGCACGCTCTGGCCCGCCTATCCGAACGGCGTGGACCCCGTCGGCCAGCATATTCTTATCGGCGCGAAGCCCAACCCGGTAGAGGTTGTCGGTATCGTCGCGGACATGCACCAGGTGCTCGACAACGATCCGATGCCCGCGGTGTTCCGGCCTTTCGATCAATACCCTCTCGTGTCCGCGGGATTCATCGTGCGCACCTCGGGCAATCCGCTTCAATACGTGCGCGCCGTCAGGGATCAGGTATTGGCTATCGATCGCGATCAGCCCATCTCGGCCGTCCAAACCATGGACGATCTGATGGAAGCCGCCGGAGGCGATCGTCGCGTGCCTCTGCTGCTGCTCGGATGCTTCGCGGGAGCGGCGCTGCTGCTCGCCGTCATCGGTATTTACGGTGTGATCGCATACTCGGTTGCGCAGCGCAGGCAGGAGGTGGGCATCCGCCGCGCTCTGGGCGCGCAAGACGCAGACATTCTGCGGCTGGTGGTGGGTCAAGGCTTGGCTCTAACGCTGGCAGGTGTCGCGCTCGGCATCGGGGGGGCGGCGGCGTTGACGCGCGTCCTGAGCGATCTGCTTTTCCACACCAAGGCCATCGACCCGGCGACCTTCGCCAGTGTCGCGCTGCTGTTCGTCCTGGTGGCATTCGCCGCGAGCTATATTCCAGCGCGGCGCGCAACGAAAGTAGATCCGATGCTTGCACTACGCGAGGCCTGAATCGCCGTGCCAATCCCAAACCATCCGACAGCCCCTGGAACAGCGGAACGAGATCGGGAACTGGTCGGTTTACTACCGCGCCAACAACATGGTGCCCCCGGAATCGCGGCATTAAACGACTCTCCGGTTTTCCTCCTCCTGTGGAAGATACACTAGACAGTATGGCTCGAAAGGCAAGCGTGGTTATCGAGAAGGACGAGCATGGCTTTTACGCCTGGTGCCCGGAACTCAAAGGTTGCCAGTCGCAGGGCGAGACCCTGGAGCAGGCGATGGCGAATATCAAGGAGGCCATTGAGCTTTACTTGGAAACCTTGCCCGAAAGCGAGCGGGATGTTCTTCTCAGCCGCGAGATACTGACCACCACTGTCGAAGTGAATGCCTAAACTGCCCCGCTGGACGGCGGCAGACGCAGAGTCGGCGTTGCTTGCCGCGGGTTTCGAGCGGCTGCGATCGAAAGGAAGTCATCGAATCTATGGATACGGGCCGTTACGCGTGACGATTCCGTTCCACGGCACGCGATACTACATCCGAAGATTGTGAAGCAAGCGTTGGAGCAGATCGAGGCGGCGAAAACTCCCAGCACGGAGGATTAGCGAACAGTTACGCCGCTGTCGCCAGCGCCTCCTACATGGACCTACGCCGTCACTTCCACCGGCACCACCAGCGGCTTCTTAAACTTGCACTCGCCGTTGGGACATTGCGCCACCGGCCCGGCCTTCAGCCACTTTTCAATCAAATAGCCGGACCCGCAATCCGGGCACTTCTCCTGGATCGGCTTGCCCCATGCCACGAAGTCGCACTCCGGATACCGGTTGCAACCGAAGAACGTCTTGCCCTTCTTGGACCGCCGCTCCACCACTTCGCCTTCGCTGCAATTGGGACACGGCACGCCGATGGTCTTCTGCTTCACGTATTTGCACTTTGGATACGTGCTGCACGCCGTGAATTCACCGAAACGCCCGTTCTTTAAGACCAGATTATTCCCGCATTGCGGACATTTTTCCTCGAGCGGCACGTCGGATTTCTTCTGTGTCCCGCCAATCTGCTTGGTCGTTTTGCAATCCGGATACCCGGAACACGCGTAAAATTGCCCGAAACGGCCTTTTTTGAGGACCATTTCGCGCCCACAATTCTCGCAATATTCCTGCGCGTCCTGCTCGCTCAGTCCCTCGGCCGAGGCCGGATCGGGCGGAAGCTCGCGCGTGTTGGAGCATTCCGGATACCCGGTGCAAGCGATAAACTTGCCGAACCTTCCCCACTTGATCACCAACGGCTTGCCGCATTTTTCGCAGTCCTCGCCGGTGGGCTCCTCCATGCGCTTGATGTCGGTCATGTGGCGTTCGGCATGGTCCAGGTCTTTCTGGAACCGCTCGTAGAACTCCGACATGGCCTCGCGCCAGTCCATCTTGCCTTCTTCGATCTCGTCCAGCTCCTCTTCCATGCGGGCCGTGTACGTGATGTCGAAGAGATTCTTGAAATTCTCAAGCAGCAGGTCCGTCACCAGCATGCCGAGCTCGGTGGGCACGAACTTACCGCCGTCCTTCTTTACATACTCGCGCTCCTGAATAGTTGAAAGAATCGAAGCGTACGTGGACGGGCGTCCCACGCCGTCGGCCTCCAGCTCTTTCACCAGCGTCGCTTCGTTGAAGCGCGGCGGCGGCTCGGTAAAATGCTGCTCGGGCTCGATCGACTTGAAGCGCAGCTCCTCGCCTTCCACCACCAGCGGCAGACGGTTCTTCAATTCTTCGTCGTCCGAATCCTTTTGATCCTTGCCCTCTTCGTAGACTTCCAGGAACCCTTTAAACTTCGGCACGCTTCCCGTGGCGCGGAACATATAGGTTGCGCCGTCCTGGCCCTTGGCCGCCACGTCGATGGTGGTCTGATCGAACACCGCGGGCGTCATCTGCGACGCCACGAATCGCATCCAGATCAACCGATAAAGCTTCAGCTCGTCTTCTTCGAGATAAGGCGCCACATCTTCAGGCGTGCGCCGTGCCGACGATGGCCGGATGGCTTCGTGCGCATCCTGCGCGTCCTTCTTGCTCTTATAGACGTTGGGCGACGCCGGAACAAACGGAGCGCCGTAACGGTCCTTGATCAAGCCTCGAACTTCATCCAACGCGTCCGGGGACACGCGGGTGGAATCGGTTCGCATGTAAGTGATGAGACCGATGGATCCTTCCGCGCCCAGTTCCTTGCCTTCATACAGCCGCTGCGCCAGCATCATGGCTCGCTTCACGCTAAACCGCAGCTTGCGCGACGCCTCCTGTTGCAACGTGGATGTAATAAACGGCGGGACCGGGTTGCGCTTCTTCTCCTTGGTCGTTACCGAATGAACCAGGTACTTCGAGCCGTCCAACTGGTCCAGCAGGCTCTTCGTGGTGCCTTCATCCGGAAGCTCGATCGCCTCGTCGTTCTTCTTGGTGAAGCGCGCCGTCAGCACCGGCGGCTTTTTGGCGTTGAGCTGAACGTCGATGGTCCAGTATTCGCGCTTGATGAACGCACGGATTTCGCGCTCGCGGTCCACAATCAGCCGCAGCGCCACGGTTTGCACGCGCCCGGCCGAAAGCCCTCGCCGCACCTTGTCCCACAACAGCGGCGATATCTTGTACCCCACCAGCCGGTCCAGCACGCGGCGCGCCTGCTGCGCGTCCACTAAGTGCAGATTTACCGAGCCGGGCTTCTCGAACGCCTTCTTGACGGCGTTGGCCGTGATCTCGTTGAACATCACCCGATAAAACTTCGGGCCCTTCTTCGATCCGTTGAGCTCCTCTTGCAGATGAAAGCAGATGGCTTCGCCTTCCCGATCCGGGTCAGCCGCCAGGTACACGGAGTCCACGCCCTTGGCCGCTGCCTTCAGTTCTGCGATGAGCTTCTTCTTGCCTTCGATCACTTCATAGTGCGGCTCGAAGTTGTGCTCCACGTCCACCGACAGGTTCTTTTTGGGGAGGTCCTTGACGTGGCCAAGCGAAGCCTTCACGACAAATTGCTTGCCTAGATATTTGCCGATCGTCTTCGCCTTCGTCGGCGACTCGACGATGACGAGAGATTTTGCCATGGTCTTCCTGAATCGTAAGAATGCTTACAGTCTAGTGTTGCTGATATGACGTTTAAGTTCTACCACACTCTAACAAAGTTCTTGCCGGGGAGTTGGCGGGCCAGCCCTAGAAGTTCCAGTTCAAACAGTGCGGCAATTACCTCTGATGAAGTCAATGTATCAGAAGATTCAAGCAACTGGTCGATCTGAATGGGCAGATCCGCCTTCAGCTTGGTGAGAATCAAGCGGCTGGCGTGCCCCAATTCGGGCGGAAGCGTGTCTGGTTTGTCATTTAGATCCAATGACATAACTCCCAGCCGCGCTTGCGCCTTGCCGATCAGCGCGCGCCGCGTGTCGGTGGGCAGTTCCACCAAGACATCGTTCCACTCCTGCACCAGCTTGGCGCCTTGCTTGATCAGCAGGTTCGGTCCCCAGCTCATTTTGGAAGTAATATTTCCGGGTACGGCGAAAACCTCGCGCTGCTGATCCAAGGCCATTTTCGCGGTAATGGCCGATCCGGAGTATTGCGCGCCCTCCACCACCAGCACTCCAACACCGACACCGCTGATGATGCGATTGCGGATGGGAAAGTTCTGCGGATATGCGGGCGAGGTCATCGGAAACTCCGAGACGATCAAGCCTTTTTCCGCGATCTGCAGCGCCAGCTTCCGATTCTCCGCGGGATAAATAAGATCCACGCCGCAGCCGAACACCGCCACCGTTTCGCCGCCCACGTCGAGCGCCGCACGATGGGCCGCCGTATCGATGCCGCGCGCCATGCCGCTCACAATCGCGAGCCCTGCTTGCGCCAGGTCGGCGGCAAGACGCTCGGCCGCCGCCATCCCATACGCGGTAGGACGCCTGGTACCCACCACTCCCAGCAGGATCGATTGCAGCAGCTGCAATCGGCCGCGCGCGAACAGCACAATCGGAGGATCGAAGATCTCGCGCAGCCGCGCCGGATAGGCTGGGTCTGAGATCGGCACCAGCGCCGCTCCCGCCTCCAGCATCTTCTGCTGCTGTTCGACCGCGTCATCGAATGTACATCCGCTCGCGATGGTCTGCGCGACGCTGCCGGCGAGCCCGTGCGACTCCAACTCCGACCGCGACGCCCGAAAAATAGCCTGCGGCGACCGATATTTCGCCACCAGCTTCCCAGCCCGCACCGTCCCGAGGCCCGGAATCAGGCATAGCGCCAGCCAGTGCAGTTCGTCTTCTTTGCTAATGGCCGGAGCCGGCTTGCTGGTGTTCGGGGCGAGCACGATGTTCTTCCTTGTGGTGGGACGAAGGCGGCCAATTTCTCCGGGAGACCATTGGATGGTCCGCGTACGGCGACGACCAAGCACCCCCACCCCTCCACGCCGGTGCTCAGGATCTGATCATTTTCCTGAACAGATTCCTCGTTCGCTCGTAGGTCGAATCCCCGACGTTCCTGGAAGGATGTCGGACTGGCAGCAATCGCCATGTACGCTCCTGGCCATTAAGTTCGCCCTTTATGTCCCACCAATCCGCCGCTATCAGCCACGTCTCAAGGCTACTTTTGGCGTAGTTAACGACCCAGCGATCCTCTTGTGCCCGGTCAGGCGCCCATTTCTCGTTCGGGGCTCGATGGGGTGCGATTTCGCGAATCCCCAAATCATAAGAAGAATCGCAAAAGGCCGTGTTCTGCGCGATAACCAAGCGCGATGATATTGGTCGCTTGGCTATCCGTAAACCGACGCCGGGTCCACTCGCGCTGTTTCTCGGAGTCGACGTACCGGATGAACATCTGTCGTGAGCGCTTTGCATTTTCGTTCGCGACGCGCTTCTCCTCAAGCGTCCTGTATTTTCCGCTCTTGAATGTGAACTCCGCGCCGCGGTCCAGGCTACGCCCAACACGCGTACCTCGGATCGCGTAACTTGCTCGACACAGATCGAATACAGTCAGCTGCGACGACTCAACTATTCCACGACACAAAAGAGAGACTTTAGCGTAATAGTCTGCGTCAGGGCGCACAACATGGTGCAGGAAGTTTCGCTGGGATTCGCCGGAATTGATGGATCCATAGCTGGCGAGAGGCAAGGTGGCTATCCGGTTCGAAAAACCTTGGATGAAGGGAGCATATGCCGAGCCGATCACCATGACGCTCCCTGGTTCTTTAGCAGGATGCTGAAAAAGGCAATAAACCGCTTGCTCACGCGCGCGGCTCAGAATCGCGACTGCGTGTTTGCATGTGTTTACCGAGCCGCGACCGTGAGGGAGCCGGTCCCCAAAAGCCTTTTTCATCAGCCTGTTAGATCCCGTTCCGACGATGTCCTGGACCCATGGCCGAGGGACATCCAGATCATCCAACATCGCCTGTTGAGCCCCTATGCTCCCTGGCTCGGCAAGCGCTGACATCGGCTGAATCGCCAGTTGTTCGTGAGGGGAATTATTGTGGATGTCCTTGTTAATCAAATCATCGAGGTCGAAATTATGGATCGCCCAGAAGTCGTCGTTCATGTCCCACTCAAAGTCACGTCACGCTCAAAACATCGGAATCGCAGTATATAAGCCACGGACGCTTCCCGAACCCGCCTTCGGTGGTCTTAGGAGCCACCTCATCGGACCGGCCACTTGACCGCACAATCCCAAACCACCAAGGTGACACCCGGCGGGAAGAAGGTCTCCTAAATGCTCGGCGAGCACAGTTCAATTCCCGTGGCGGCGGGAGAGAGCAAATTTCTTTCCTTATGGTGCGATAAGGCCTCCGAATTTCTCTTTGCTCGCGCTAGAGGTGAGCGCTCCACGTCTTGCGCAGGCTAGCTCGCTACCGGTTGTTCCACGTCCGCGCTCAAGTACCCCAGGATGTCCTGTTCGCGTTGCCGGACTTCGAGCAAAATCGGCTCCGCCATCCGAGCGTAATCCTGGCGCGAATGAACCTTACGCGCCTCCAGCAAAATTCTCTGCAGATTGCCTACGCATTCTTGCGCCAGCAACATCTGTTCGTCTGTTTGAATCATCCGGACTCCAGCTTCACAATATCCCTTCAACACTCGGATATGCTATTGACATGGAACTCATCTTCGATGTCCGCGACGCGGAGGAGGGCGGATATTACGCCCGCGCACTCGGCCACGCCATCTTCACCCAGGCGGAGTCATGGGAAGAACTTCGCAATAACACCTTGGAAGCCGTGTCGCTGCACTTTGAGGACGCCACCGTCCGGCCCCGTATTTTGCAGTTGCACTACGTGAAAGACGAGCTGATCCCCGTCGAAGCTGCATGAAATTGCCTCGCGGCGTCTCTGGGGACCGCCTGATCCCCGTCTTGGAGGAGCTCGGCTACGCAACGAAGGGCCTCCTACCCACACCAGTTAAGGTGCCTCTCCATCAGACGTTGAAGGTTGGCACTCTTTGCGCAATCCTCTCCGAGGTTGCTCAGATGCGCTCGGTCAGCATAGAGTCCATCGCAGAGCTGCTCTGAGCCTGCCGATCACACCCTCGTCGCCCCCGCAAAATCAACACCTTCCGCCCTCAAACCTGCGATTTCCTTGACGCGCCGCCTTACACTCAAAGCACATGGTCACCGGCACGCTGGCTTCGTTTTGCAGAATTTCTGAAAATGCGCACAGCGCACAACGCCTCCCACCCCCAAATCCCCAAGCCCCGGACGCAATCGCCAGCACGAATCCGTGCTAAACTAAAAGCGTCTTTGAAGTTCTGCCTATTTTCGCATCGTCCCTCATCGTTCGGTTTATCCGCCCGCTGTCCGATCGTGCTTGATTCGCCGCTCGGCAAATTCAGAAAGAAACGATGAAAAATATTTTTGTAGGTAATTTAAGTTTTGGAACCACCGAAGCTACGCTTCGTTCCATGTTTGATTCATATGGATCCGTCGATCGCGTCAATATCGTGACCGATCGCGACACCGGCCAGGCCAGAGGCTTCGCGTTCGTCGAGATGAGCGTCGACGCGGAAGGTAATGCCGCCATCAGCGGGCTCAACGGTCGAGACCTCGACGGTAGAGCGCTGAACGTCAATGAGGCGCGTCCGAAGACGGAGCGCGGGTCGGGCGGTGGCGGAAACCGGGGCGGCGGCCGCAGCAATAGCCGTTGGTAGGTCGATCCACGGCATGACAGTGAGGCGGCATTAACTCTGCCGCCTTGAATTTTGTTCGCAACTAAACGAAAGGACTGGGGAATAATTTGCCAAAAGAAGACGCGATCGAAGTAATGGGAAAAGTTGTCGAAAAATTCCGCGCAGGGATGTTTACCGTGGAACTGGATGCGGGCGTGCCCGTGCTCGCTTCCATGGCCGGCCGGCTCCGCCGCAACCGCATCAAGATCATGACGGGCGACCGGGTTTCACTCGAACTCTCGCCGTACGATCTGACAAAAGGCCGTATCACCTACCGGCACAAGTAAGTTTCAAAGGGGACAAATGACATCCAACAAGACCATCCACAGCCGCTCTAATAAGGACATCGGCGATGTCATCGAGGGTGATTGGGAAATCATCGGCAAGAAAGTAATTGCCGAGCCCATCCCAGGCGACGGCCGTCAGGCGCCCCGTTTCGGAATATACGAATACGAAGTGAAAGCACTCTCTACTCGCGCCGGTGATAAGCCGTTGGGCAAGCCGGCTCGCGCGAAACAACAGAACGCCACGGCCGCCAGCGTCGGCGGAACACGGCGCGAAGCGTCCTCCGTTCCGCTCACCGTGCGACGAACGTCCTAGCCCGGGCCCTTGCCTGGGCCTTTTCCAACGCATCATTCAACTGCCGAGCCAGCACACGGGCGCGAGGATTGCGGACCAGGTCGGCGTGATGCCCAGGCGTGTGGTAAATCTGAACGCCGCCCTTCGCCAGCTTCTGCCAGCCTAGCGTCGCATCCGAAGGGAACCAGGGAGGCTGGTTCGTAGCGCGAAACAGTGTGACGCCGCCCGAGTATTCGCCGGGGAAGTAAACGCTCGCTGCCCAGCGCCCTGCTTCAATCACCCACTGAATGGCGTCCGGCAAACTGCCGCGGTTCCCCATTCGATCTGCAATGCGTCGGGCCTTCCCGCGCAGATAGGACAGGCGCTCATGGGAAGCCAGCACCATGGCGTTTTGCCAGTGCAGAGTGAAACGGTAGATCAATGTCTCAATTCGCAGGCGCAACGCGTTACCGATGCCCGGCGCGGGCGGCATTCCCGGCACGGCGGTATCGAACATCGCAACCAGGCCCACGGCGCGTCCCGCCTCTGTCAGTTGCCGCGCCATCTCGTAAGCAACCCATCCGCCGAATGACGATCCGCCTAAATAATAAGGTCCCTCGCGTTGAAACTCCCGAATTTCCAGAATATATTCGCGGGCCATTTCTTCGATGGTGAATCTTTTCTCGGGCGTCGGCCCACTCAGCCCGATGGCTTGGATGCCATAGAAAGGTTGATCGGGATGAACGTGGCGGGCCAGGTCCATGAATTCCAGAACGTTGCCGCCCTCGCCGTGAACACAGTAAAACGGGGGACGTCCGCCGGCGCTCTTGATTGGCACCAGGCAGTTCCAGCGTCCCTCGCGCGTGTCGCCGCGCAACATTTCAGCCAGCCTTGCGATGGTAGGCGCCTCCACCAGAGCGACCAGGGGCAGTTCGCGCCCCGTCATCGCGCCCAAATCCGAGAGCAGGCGCACCGCCACGAATGAATCCCCGCCCAAATCGAAAAAGTTATCGTGAATGCCGATGGGCGAAATTCGCAAAACGCGTTCCCAAATCCGTGCCAGCTTTTTCTCTATTTCATCTCGCGGTAGGCTCCCTTCGAGTGCTGCTCCCACCCGAGTTCCTTGCGCTTCTCGTACCGCTTCCAGAATCGAAGCTGCGTCGGAGCGATGCGTTGCGATCCAGGCATAGTCGATTCGAGGACTGGAAGTTTGCGCCATCGGAACGCTGTCGATTTCAGCAGTGCGCGGGCCGCTCTCGGACGGTGAAAACTGCATTGCCGCTGCCGCTTCCGATGGAAGGCGATGCGTTCCCAAGCTATCCAGAAAATCCCGCGCCGGCATATTCTTCGGTGTTGACGCATATGCGATCTCAACCGCCGAAAGCGATCGCGCCATTGCGATCTCGCCCAGCCTGCGAACAATTACATGCTCCACGCCTTTGCCCAGAACGCGGCAGCTCAGCAGGAAATCCCTGATATGCAGGACGTCATCAACGGGCTCGAACATTACCAGTCCAACCTGGCCGTAATCTCCATAGCGATCACGTACGAAGGCCGCGAGAATCCCAGTCGAATCGCGGCTCAGCATCTCTCGGATCTGGGGCGCGGTGAAGCGTCGCGTAGCGAAATTGAATTGGTTGGTGCGCTGCGTCATCTGCGCGGCGCGCTCGATTTCCGCGGCCCCGCTCAGTTCGCGGATTTCGACTTCCAGTTCCAGGCCGCGAATAAAATCGGCATACGAAAGCGCCCCGGCCTGCGCTCCGCCGCGCAGCGCATTTTCACGATACATCACGGTCCGCTTGCGGTCCTCG
This sequence comes from Bryobacterales bacterium, assembly GCA_963784025.1. Lineage (GTDB taxonomy): Bacteria > Acidobacteriota > Terriglobia > Bryobacterales > Bryobacteraceae > Palsa-89. The sequence continues at coordinate 135,997 of CAWAPW010000022.1, read as the reverse complement.
GCCGTCACTCCGGTTTGATCGAAGGCCCACACGTGATCCAGAAATCGCGGGATAAGACTCCTGTCGGCGGGCAGCGTCAAAGCCAGGACACCCGGACAATGAGCCTCCACTTCGGCGGTCTCCATCGGGTTGTCGTCCAGGAAAATAAAGGAGTCGAGCCCCAGAGACAATTCGGAGGCAAGCGCTCGAATATTTTCCGATTTCGGCCGCCAGTTTACGCGCCATCCGGTGAAATCCTCTCTTCGGAGCGGCATCTCCGGATGCCCGTCAAAGGTCTCGACAACGTCTTCCTCGGCGTTCTTGCTGCACACGCACAAAAGCATTCCCTCGCTCTGTCGCGCCTTCAGGAAATTCTGAACCGCGCGGCTGGGAGGATCCAGCTCGATGCCCTGTGCACCTTTCTCGCCGCAGATGCCGCTCCACAATGTGTTATCGCAGTCGGTCACAATTACTTTGAACGGCGAGCGGCGCGTTGCTTGGAACGCCCGCGCGATAGCCGTTCCGAGCACCGCATAAGCTTCCGGCGTATACGGCATGTGGCCGAGTTGATCGGCCGCGCGATCATAGTAGTTCGCCACCGGATAAAGTTCCAGCAAACGCGCCGACGAAAGGACGCGGATCCGCGGGTCCCGCTCCAGCGGTTCCAACAGCGCGTTGTCTTCGGAGGGCGGGCAGATACAAACCAGAATCGGCGAGGTTGCGATGGCAGCCGCTGTTTCGAGTGCGGCAATCAGTTCTCCGGCGGCCTTATCCCCGGGCAGTCCCCAATCGTCGAACCGCACCAATACAACATTCAAGCCGTTTTTGTTCCGGGCGAAAAGGCCCCTAGGATCCAGCAGGGTTTGTATCACCTGATTGTAGGGAGCAAATCCAATATTGGCCGGAATCTGAAGCTGATTCAGCCAATATTCGATCGATTCCCGAAGCGGTTCCGCGGTAAATGTCGCGCAAATCGCGATCGCTGCCTCAATCGCCCCGTTCGTTGTTGCCGCGCTCATTCCCGTGTTGCCGCTAAGCCTTCTTTTTGCGCGCCGTGGGCTTCGGCTTCAGGGTGCTTGCGTAGTTGTAACTGGCATCGAAATACTTTCTCAATTCGCGTGTCGAGGCGAACAGCGAATCGGGAACCTCGACGTATTCGGGTTGAACTCTTCCGTAGGACTCGCACAGCTTGGCCTTGTACTTGGTCAGGAATGCCTGGCGCTGCTCGGCCGGCAGCCGCAACTCCAACTTGCCCTCTTTGCTGAGGTAACTGAACATATTGCCGTTCAATGCCGTGTAAGGCACGGTGGCGCCCTTCAGTTCGATTTTCGGATTGGTAGCCACCAGTTTTTCATACAACGCGAGCTTGTCCGGCGGTACGGCGCCCGTTAGCTTCGCCATTCGACCAGTGTATAGCTGAACATTTCTTTGTGCCACAACGTATGTTAGTGAGACGTTGGTACTCTGGCGGAAAAACCATGCTGCAAGTGGAAGCCCTGAAGAAAAGCTACGGCAACCTGATCGCGGTGGATGGAGTTTCGCTCCAGGCTGGGGCGGGCGAGATCATCGGGCTGCTGGGACCGAATGGCGCGGGTAAAACCACTACGGTCTCCATGATTGCAGGCCTGGTCCGCCCGGATTCCGGTTCGGTGCGGATCGAAGGGCGGCCCTTGAACGGCGATCGCGATCCCAACAAGCGGCGTATCGGGCTGGTGCCGCAGGATCTGGCGCTGTTCGATGAGTTGACCGCGCAAGCCAACCTGCAGCTCTTCGCGGCGCTGTATGATCTGGACGGAACGGCCGCCAAACGTGCGATTGGCGACGCGCTGGAGCTGGTGGGCCTGGCGGACCGCGCCACAGAGCGCGTCAGGAATTACAGCGGCGGTATGAAGCGCCGTCTGAACCTGGCCGCCGCGCTGCTGCACGATCCGCAGATTCTGCTTCTCGATGAGCCCACCGTCGGGGTCGATCCCCAAAGCCGGAACGCCATCTTCGATAATCTCGAGGTCCTGAAGCAGCGCGGCAAGACGCTGCTGTACACCACGCACTACATGGAAGAGGCCGAACGGCTGTGCGATCGCATCATCATCATCGACCACGGCAAGGTGGTTGCGAATGATACGCTGCAGGGTTTATATCGCATGCTGCCGGTAACGAATCTGCTGGCGGTGGAGCTGGATCAGGCCCAGAACGGTCTCCGCCTGGACGAGGTGCAGGCGCTGCCGGGCGTTCGCTTCGCGAAACTCGAAGCGGGGACATTGCGCGTGGGTGTTGAGGATCTGGCCACCGAAACTCCGCATCTGTTGCAGTGGCTGGTGGAGCATGGCCACTTATACCGTCACGTGGCGAGCGAGCGCGCCGATCTGGAAACCGTATTCCTGACGCTCACCGGAAGGAGCTTGCGCGACTCATGATCATCCCCTTTCGAGCGTTAGTACGTAAAGACCTGCTTTTGTTTTTCGTGGACCGCCGCGCGTTGTTGATGAGTTTCGCCATTCCGATCGCTATCGGTTCGTTTTTCGGATACGTCATGGGAGGGTCGGGCGATCGGGACAACGCGACCAAAATTGAAGTTTTGGCGGTGGACCAGGACCATAGCGCGATTTCGCGCGATATCGTCCAGCGATTGTCCGGCGAAAAGGCGCTTCACGTGAAGCCTTCGGCTCTGGCCGGCGCGCGCGAGTCCGTGCGCAAGGGGACCGCGACGGTTGCCGTCATCATTCCTCCGAACTTCGGACAAGACGCCGGGCGCGCGTTCTTCGGCCCAGAATCGAAACCCGAAATCGGCGTGCTCTTCGACCCTTCGCATACCGCCGAGCGCGCCATGGTGTCGGGAATGCTGGAGGGCGATGTTATGCAAGCCGTCAGCAAGGAAATGTTCACGGGCCAGAGCGGGCGACAGGCGGTAAAGGATTCTCTCGCGCAGGTGGAGCAAAGCCGGGGGTTGGCGCCGGACGACAAGAAGTCCCTGGAAGACCTGCTGCGCAGCGTGGACCACTGGGACCAGCGGACCGATCAGGGCGCAAGCGGCGCTGTTTCGCGCGGCTTGTCCATGCCGTTCACGACGCGCGAAGAGGCCGTCACCGCGCGCCAGAACATCCAATACAACGGCTACGGGCACGCCTTCGCCGGCATGGTGGTGCAGTTTGCGCTTTTCCTCGGCATCGATGTCGGCATCGGATTGCTGCAGCAGCGGCAACGCGGTTTGTGGAAACGGTTCCGCGCGGCGCCGTTGTCGCGTGGAGTCCTGCTCGGAAGCCGCGCCTTCAGTGCGGCCCTTCTCGCGTTCTTCGTAGTGCAGGTCAATTTCCTATTCGCCCGGCTGGTTTTCGGAGTTCGCGTGGAAGGCAGCATGCTCGGATTTCTGGGAGTGAGCGCCGCGTTCGCCCTGATGACGGCGGGGTTCGGCATGTTGGTTGCCACCGTGGGCAAAACGCCGGAGGCCACGCGCGGCCTCTCCATTTTCGTGGTGTTGATTATCGTGATGCTGGGCGGCGCCTGGATACCTATGTTTTTGTTCCCCCAGTGGCTGCAGAATCTGACAGTGGTGATGCCCACGCGCTGGGCCATGGATGGCCTGGAAGCGATGACGTGGCGCGGGCTGGGGTTCCAAGCCGCTTTGGCTCCCATCGCCGTCCTGTTGTTATTCGCAGTCCTGTTTGGCGGGCTCGCCGTGGCGCGATTCCGCTGGGAATCCGAAGGCTAATCCACTCTAGAACTACGGCGCGTGGACCCGCTTGATGATCTTGGTCTTCACTTCGCCGCCGTCGGGCTTGCGCAATATCATGTCGTTGCCTCTGATAGCGGCTTGAATGGTCTCGTCGATGCTGAGTCCTTCCTGGTAATCGTCGGTAGGGTGCTTGATGCGCTTTCCGCTGCCTGTGTAAATGACGTCGCCGATTTGTATCGTAAAAATGGCCCAACGATGGGTGGCCACGTTATCGAGGTCTTTGCCGGAGGTGATGCTAAGCACCTCCGCGCTTTGGAAGCCGCTATCGGCAGCCGCGTGCAACGTGCTTGCGAGCGTCCATGCGAGTGCAACTATTGCGAGCGATATTTTGCGCATCGCGGAAGAGTCCATGAAGACAATGCTACAGCAAGCGCTGAATCCGCTTGGACCCGCGCGGCCTCACCCCTTACACTGGTCGATATATGGATAAACCTACGCACCATGACGTGGACGTCATTTTGAAGCTTTACGAATTGCGCCGTGAGGATCGCATGCGTACAGCGAGAGGCTGGCTTTTCGGTTACAAAGCCAGCAACATGGCCGAGCATCAGGCCGCTTGTCCGCCGGGATCGGACCAGGATGCTTATTACCGGATGGTCACCAGTTATTGGGACATGGCGGCGTCGTTCGTCACGTCCGGAGCAGTGAACAAGGAATTGTTCCTGCAAAGCGCGGGCGAACTGCTGTATGTTTGGGAGAAAACCAAGGGGACCATCGCCGATGCGCGCAAGGCCATGGGAAATCCCAAATACCTCTCCAACCTGGAGACCTTGGCGCAAGCGCTGATCGACAACATGAATCAGGCTAACCCGAAGGCCTACGAAGCGTTTTCGGCCCGGGTCCGGGGGGTGGCTGCGTAAGGCATGAACCTTCCATCTAACTAAAGGAAATGCGCCGCGAAGCCGATTTCTTCGGAGACCGCGATATGGATCTCGTGTACATCGCCAAGAAACTGCAAGACGCTTTGCGGCTCGAATCGGCCTTCACCGAATCGGGCGTGGATTACGCCGTCGAAACCGACAATTACCACGGCGGCGTTATTTTTCGCAGCGAGCGAGTGGGAGCTTTCTTTTACGTTTTGCCGGAAACCGCGGAGCAGGCGCGCGTGGTAATGCAACAACATGGCTTCCGGTTTCGCGAATGGTGAATAGAAGCAACGCGGTCTGGCTTGCGCGCGGGGGCCAGGCCGCATGATCTTCAACACGTTCGCCTACTACCTGCTGTTTCTCTTTCCCGCGGCGCTGGCATTTCGATTTGCGCCGTCATCGGTGCGGCCCTGGACCTGCGCGCTTTTTGGCGCCGGTTTCTTCGTTTTCTTTTCGCTCACCGCGGTGGGCGGCGTGCCGGGCGCCTTCTGCCTTGCGATCTTTGTGTGGGAATCCATTTTCAGCCGGCTCTATCAAAAAGGCTCCTGGCTGTGCTGGATTGGAGTAGCGCAGAGCCTCGGCTTCCTGGTGGCTTTCAAATACTGGAATTTCTTTACCGGCCTTTATTTCGGCGCCCCCGCGCAAAATCCGATTTATTGGAAGGGCGCTTTCCTTCCGCTGGGCATCTCTTTCTTTACTTTCGAATTTATTCATTATGCGGTGGACCGCTATCGGGGTAAGACGGAAGCTGGATCGGCCGGCGAATATTTGAGTTTCATCCTGTATTTCCCCACCATGGTGGCCGGCCCCATCAAGCGCTACCAGGACTTCCTGCCGAAAGTTCGCAATCCCAGCAAGGACACACTGGAGAATTGGCGGATTGGCTGCACGCGCATCCTCACCGGCCTGGCCAAAAAGTTTTGCGTGGCCGACGTGATGACCGCTTTCACGAATCATCTCAACAAAGCCGATATCCTGGCGGCCCAGCGCTGGGTTCTTCCGCTGTGGGTTCTGGCCTACGGGATGAAGATCTACTTCGATTTTTCCGGTTATTCCGACATCGCCATCGGTTCGGCACGGTTATTCGGAATCCGGGTGCCGGAGAACTTCGATTGGCCGTATTTTCAGGTCAATATCGCGGAATTCTGGCGGCATTGGCATATCTCGCTCACGCGCTGGCTGATCGATTATGTGTTTATCCCGATGGGGGGATCGCGGGTCACCACCTATCGGATTTGGGCGAATCTGATGGTCACCATGCTGGTGAGCGGCGTCTGGCACGGTGCAGGGCTGAATTTCGTTGTGTGGGGCGCGTGGCATGGGGTGCTGTTGGTGGCGCATCGCATCTGGACGCAGGTGCGCGGCCCGGCCCGGCCCGATCGTTCGTTCATGCGGCTGGCGCTCAGTTGGGCCGGAACGTTCATTTGGGTGAATCTGGGGTGGGCGTTCTTTTCCATGGATCTATCCACCGCGCTGTTATTCTTTAAGCGGTTGTTGGGAGGCTGATGATGCTGCCGTTTCTCGAAAAGATAAAATCGGTGCTTGAGTATGTAGGCGGGGTGAGCGACGAACTTCCGTTCGAATCGCTGGCCTGGATGCGCGGGCCGCTGTGGTGGGGTGCGTGGTGGGCCGTGCTGCTTCTATTGATCGTGGCCTTTTCCGGCCAATCGTCCAAGTTCATTTACATCGACTTTTAGAACCTTAGAACATGACACGCCGAACTGTCCTGATTGCGAGCGTTCTGGCTATCTTGATTCTGGTGGCCGCGAATCTGCTTGTGAGCAGGGCCGCCAACAATTCGGTGCCGCGCCAGAGAATGCGAACCATTGACGCGGCGGGGCCGGTGATCGACGTGCTCGGCATCGGGAACTCGCTCGTGGCGACGGGCTTCGATGTGGTCACCATCGAGCGCGCATTCCAGGCCGCGGGGCATCCTGTAATCGCGCTGAACGCCGCTTTAGGCGCCACGAACCCGATCGAACATCTTCTCCTGGTGCGGCGCGCGTTACGGCATAGGGTGGTGAAACAAATCGTCTACGGATTTTTCGATCAGCAGTTGTCCGACGATGTCCCGCTCAAAAACTCCGATCTGATCGGCAACCACGCCATGCTCTACTACACGGAGCCCGAGTTTGCCGTTCGCTACGCGCAGTTCAGTTGGATGGATCTGGTTGCATTCCAGACGTATCGCTGTTGCGCCCTGTTTCGGGAGCGCGGAAACATCTGGGCCAAGGTGGAAAAGACGCGGCGCGCGATGGCCAGCGTCGGAATGCCGCGGCAGGCATCGAATCAATTTGGACGTCCGGAGGATTTCGATCTGCTGGAGTTCGTCAGTCCGGAGGAATTTTCCAATCGCTGCCGCGAAGTAATGCGAGCGGGGACGTTTCTTTCGCCTCCTATTCAAGAGCTGTTTCAGGAAGCCAACGCGCAAGGCGTCAAGATTACGGTGGTGGAGATGCCGATGCATCCCTGGCACGTGAAAACCTTTTACGATCTGCCCGCGTGGGACGAATTCCGGCGCGCGAACCGGCAAGCGGTGGAGCGAGCGGGCGCGGCTTACGTGGACGCCAGCCACTGGGTTCCCGAAGAATCGAAATTCCAGGATCACATCCATTTGGGCCCGTCCGGCGCGGCGCAATTCAGCCGGATGCTGGCTGAGCGCCTCATCGATGCCGCGCCTTCCGGTGTTACCGGCAGCCGTTAGTCCGCTTGCTCACGCGCCACCCCTGCGGGAGTCCGCGAGTCGATGTTCTCCGGCGCACGACTCCGCTGGCGTCTCCGAACGTCCTGCCGGCGCGCGGCTCAGAATGGCGCAGCCCGCGCCAGACTGCTATTCTGTACCCTTGATGTTTCGACGAATCACAGCCCGTGGTGCGCTGGGACTGTTGGCGCTTTCTGCCTTCGCTCAACAGGGCGGGAGCTTGAGCGAGCAGTATCGCGAGCGCGCTTCCAAGCTGATCGACGCGTCCCTTGCCGACCAGGGCGGCATGGACAAGCTGTCGTACCTGTGCGACCGCATCGGCAATCGCTTGAGCGGTTCGGCCGCGCTCGAAAAAGCGGTGGCATGGGCGGCCGCGCAAATGAAGGCCGATGGGCTCAGCAACGTGGTGACGCCGCGCGTGAAAGTTCCGCATTGGGTGCGGGGCAACGAAAGCGCATCGCTGCTGGAGCCGGTGAACAGGCCGCTAACCATTCTCGGGCTGGGCGGCAGCATCGCCACACCGAAGCGGGGCATCACGGCCGAAGTAGTGGCGGTGTCGAGTTTCGAAGATCTGGAGAAGAAGGGGCGCGGGGTTGTGGAGGGCAAGATCGTTCTGTTCAACGTGCCCTACGAAAATTACAACAGGACGGTGGTTTATCGCACTACGGGTCCGTCGCGAGCCGCGCGGTTGGGCGCGGTAGCTGTGCTGGTGCGCTCCATCACGCCCATCAGCCTGCAATCGCCGCACACGGGCGCGCTCGAATACACCGAGGGTTTTCCGAAGGTGCCGGCCGCGGCGGTCACCATCGAAGACGCGCTGCTGATCCAACGCCTGGTGGACGCCGGAAATCCGGTGACCGTGCATCTGGAGATGGAAGCGCGCATGCTGCCCGACGCCGATTCTGCCAACGTGATCGGCGAGATCCCCGGCCGCGAGAGGCCGGATGAAGTGGTGGTGATCGGCGGACATCTGGATTCCTGGGACGTGGGCGCGGGCGCGCAGGACGATGGAAGCGGATGCATTACGGCACTGGAAGCCGCGCACATCATCCACGCGTTGGGACTCATACCGCGGCGGACGCTGCGCGTGGTGTTCTGGACCAATGAAGAGAACGGCGGCGCGGGCGGCGATGCGTATCGCGTGTGGGCCGGCGACACGGTGAAGAACCATGTGGCTGCGATCGAAATGGACGGCGGAGCGGAAAAGCCCACGGGCTTCGGGCTGAGCGCGAGCGGCGATTTGCAATCGATGCTGGGGCGCGTGCGCGAGATCGGCGTATTGCTGGACCGCATCGACGCCGGGTCCATTCAGCCGGGCGGCGGTGGCGCCGACATCGCGCCCATCATGGTGGACGGAGTGCCGGGCCTGGCGCTGCGCACGGTGGGCACGCACTATTTCGACTGGCACCACTCGCGCGCCGATACTACCGACAAAGTGAAGCTGGAAGATTTGCGGGCCAACATCGCGGCCATGGCGGTGATGGCGTACGTGCTGGCCGACATGCCGGCGCCGCTGCGCCAGGTTACCTCATCGACTCGATGAAGCGGGACTCGATGAAGCCGCGTTCGATGCGGCGTGAGCGGGCGACACGAACTCCAGCTCCTTGTTGATCACCAGCTGAAGGTCCGGCCACATCAGGCCGCCGATTTTGCGGCCGTTGATGAACAGCGTAGGCGTTCCCGATATGCCCAACGCCTGCCCCTCGGCAATGCTGGCGTTCACTTCCGGCTCGGTGGCTTTGGTGTCCAGGCACTGGCCCAGCTTCACCGTGTCCACGCCATTCGCTCCGGCCCATTCCAAAACCTTCTGGTTCAGATTGTCGCCCGTGATCTGGTCCTGGTTTTCGTAATCCCAATCGTAGAATTTCCAGAACGCCGACTCGCCTTGACGATACACGCAGCGCCCGGCGATAGCCGCCGCGCGGGCCCACGGATGCACCGACTCGAGCGGAAAATTCTTGAAGAACACTCGCACCTTGCCGCCGAACGCCTCCGGCATGTCGCGCCGCAAAACCGGAGCTTCCATCTTGCAGTCCGGACATTCGAAATCGCCAAACTCGACGATGGTTACAGGAGCGTCGGCCGGGCCGAAGCTGGGCTGACCGGTCAGAGTGAGCTTGTCCAGATTGGATTGAAAGGGAGACTTACCGAGATTGAAGACGTCGCCCCGGATAATGCTTTGGCCGTCCGAGGAAACGTAGAACAGCTCGTCTTTCTCGGCGTTGTTGAAGATCAGATGCACCAGCACTTCCGAAAAACCGGGAAGATATTTGGAAGGCTTCGGATCGTCGATCTGGAACGTCACGTCCCCGCGAAACAGTTCGACATGGCGAAGGTATTTCTCTAGCGTAGCCTTGTCGAGCGCGCCTTTTTCCGATGCGGCAAATGCCAGTTGCGAGGCGAACAGCAAAATCACGGCGAAAATTTTCATGTTACGTGAATCCATTCTATTACGATCCACGTTCGGCGATTCGCCGGCAAGGCTACTTGGACAGCCGATGCCACCGGCGATGCTCGGCCGCAATCAGCGCGTCCGCTTCCACCGGTCCTTCGGATCCCGCGAAGTAGTTGGGGAACGCGGGAGGCGGCAGTTGCGCCCACGCTTCTTCGATAGGCGTGATGATTCGCCACTCGGCTTCCACTTCGTCGTGGCGGGTGAAGAGCGTGGCTTCTCCGCGCATGGAATCGAGCAGCAGCGTCTCATAAGCGGGCGGCCCCTTGGAGCCGAAGGCCGCTTCATAGGAAAAGTTCGCATCCACGGTGAGCGCACGCATCTGACCGCCGGGCCGCTTCACGTCGAAGGCGATGCTGATTCCGTCGTCCGGCTGGATGCGCAGAGTGATCACGTTTGGACCTAACTGCTCGTACGGCGTGGCGGAGAAGATGGCTTGCGGAGTGCGTTTGAAGTGGACGCGAATTTCGGAAACCTGCCGCGGCAGACGTTTCCCGGTGCGAATGTAGAACGGGACGCCGGCCCAGCGCCAGTTGTCCACGTAGAGTTCGACAGCGGCGTAGGTTTCGGTCACCGAGTCCTTCTTTATGCCCTGTTCTTCGCGATACCCGGGAACGCGCTTGCCCGCGACCTCGCCGGGGCCATACTGCCCGCGAATGGTTCGCTTGGCCACTTCGTCCACGGTCATGGGACGGATGGATTTGAGCACCTGCACCTTCTGCCCGCGCACCGAATCCGCTTCGAACTCGATGGGCGGCTCCATGGCGGTGAGCGCGAGCAACTGCAGCATGTGATTGGCAACCATGTCGCGCAGCGCGCCCGTTTCTTCATAGAAGCCGGCGCGGCTTTCCACGCCCACCGTTTCAGCCGCGGTGATTTCCACGTGGTCGATATAGTTGCGGTTCCAGACGGGTTCGAACAGCGAGTTGCCGAAGCGGAAGACCAAAATGTTCTGGACCGTTTCCTTGCCCAGATAATGATCGATGCGGAAAACGTCTTTCTCGTCGAACGATTCGTGAACGATCTCGTTCAAATCATGCGCCGATTTCAGATCGTGGCCAAAAGGCTTCTCCAGGATGATCCGGGCCCAGCCGCCGTTGCCAAGATTCAAACCGGCGCGCGCCAGCCCTTCGACGATGGGGCCGGCCACCGAGGCCGGAGTTGAAACGTAGAACAAGTGATTGGGGGCGGACAAAGATTTTCCCATCTCACCCAGACGGTCGCGCAGGCGCGCGTAGAACTTATCGTCGGCGATATCACCCGATAAGTAGTGCAAGCGCTGCTCGAATTCCTTCCACTGTGTCTCGCTGAAGTCGCGCGTGTCGCTCGATTGGGGGACAGCCTCCCGCAGCTTGGCGCGAAAATCTTCCGAGGTCATCTGGGTTCGTCCCACGCCTAATACTTCGAACTTAGGGTTCATGCAGCCCGTGCATGCCAGATTGTAGAGGCCCGGAATCAATTTGCGGCGTGTGAGATCGCCGGATGCGCCGAAGATCACCACCAGACAGGAATCGCCGGTTGGCAGCGGATCCATGGCAAAGTTTTCCAGCGGGTTTACGTCAATGACGGCTGACAATATCGTTCTCCTGAGTGGAAGTCACATCTAAAGTAGATGCCGGCCGCGGGGCCAAGGCTTCGCTCTATTTTAAACATGCCGCAAAGCTTCCTGCTACGTTAGCATGTGGCCATGAAGGCGTCCGCAGCATGCGCGCTAGCGGCGCTGGCGATCCTGTTCGCGGTAACAAGCGGCGGTCAACCCTCCGATTCCGGCCCAGCCTATGGGATGCGCCTGGAGGGCTTCGCTTATCCTTGGCCTGTCGCGCAGTATCGCTTTCGCTCGCAGGATCAGGCGCTCGAAATGGCCTACATGGACGTGAAGCCGGCGCGGCCCAACGGACGCACCGCGGTTTTGCTGCATGGCAAAAACTTCTGCGCGGCCACCTGGCAGGAGAGCATCCGGGTGCTGCTGGATGCGGGCTACCGGGTGATCGCGCCGGACCAGATCGGCTTTTGCAAATCGAGCAAGCCGGTGCGGTACCAGTTCAGCTTTCAGCAGCTGGCCGGAAACACGCATGCTTTGCTGGCATCGCTAGGCGTGAGCCGCGCGACGATGATCGGCCACTCTACCGGCGGGATGCTCGGGATCCGTTATGCGCTGATGTATCCGTCGGAGGTGGAGCAGTTGGTGCTGGTGGACCCCATCGGGCTGGAGGATTGGAAGGCGCGCGGCGTGCCCTGGCAGAGCGTGGATGCCTGGTATCGGCGCGAACTGCAAACCACGGCGAAGAGCATTCGGTCCTACGAGCGCTCCACATACTATGCGAACACCTGGGAGCCAGCTTACGAGCGCTGGGTGCAAATGCTGGCCGGCATGTATCGCGGCGCAGGGCGCGCCCGGGTGGCGTGGGATTCGGCGCTGCTTTACGACATGATCTATTCGCAGCCCGTGGTGTATGAGCTGGGAGCTCTGCGCATGCCGGTGCTGCTGATGATCGGCGACAAGGATACCACGGCGATCGGCAAAGACCTGGCGCCGCCGGAGGTACGCGCTACGCTGGGCAATTATCCGGTGCTGGGCAAGATGGCCGCGGCGCAGATTCCGCACGCCAAGCTGGTGGAGTTTCCCAACCTTGGGCACGCGCCGCAGATCCAGGCGCCGGAGCGTTTCCATCGGGCGCTGCTGGAGGGCTTGCAGGCACCCGCCGCTGCGCGATGAACAAGAGTTGCGAAGGGCGACCAGCGTCATCGGGATCATCGGCTCGCCGGGTGGAGCACTCGTAGCGCAATATCGATCGTCCAGTGTGTAGCTCCGCGAGTAGCATTAACAGGCCTTTTACGGCGGCCCCACGCCCTATCGGTATACAATGGCTGGCGGAGCATTATGGCAAAAACATTGATTGCAATCGGCGTGTTGGTATTGTCGCTGGCCGCCGTGCTACCGGCTCAAAACGGGAATGGAAAAAGCGGAGCGTGCGACCGGGCTTGCCTGGAGGGCTTCGTGGATCAGTATCTGGACGCGGTGACCGCGCACGATCCTAAGCTGGCGCCGCTGGCGAAAAACGTGAAGTTCACCGAGAACGGGCAGAAGCTGGTGATTCCCGATGGGCTGTGGAATTCGATGGTGGGCAAGGGGACGTATCGTTTGTTCGTGGACGATCCGCAGGCGGGGTCCGTGGCATTCATCGGGACCATTAGAGAAGAAGGACGAACGCCCGACAAACCAATTCCCGGCGTGATCGCGCTGCGGCTGAAGTTGCAGAATCGGCAGATCGCCGAAGTGGAGACGTTCGTGGTGCGGAATCCCGATACGGCCGAGCGGCTGGAGAAGATCGGCACGCCGAATCATTTGTTCCTGGAAGCGGTGCCGGAGGCCCAGCGCATGTCGCGCGCGGATTTAATCAAGACTGCCAATATGTACTTTTCGGGGATGCAACAAAACGACGGTAAGGGCGTCTATCCTTTCACGGACGATTGCAACCGGATTGAGAACGGGATGCAGACCACCAATGCGCCGCTAAAAGAAGGCCAGACCAGGCCCGATCCGGCTACCGCCGCGAATTACTCGTCGGCGTGGGGCTGCAAGGAACAGTTTCAATCCGGCCTGTTACATTTTGTCACCCGTATTCGCGACCGCCGGTACGTGGCGGTGGATCAAGAGCGCGGGCTGGTGTTCAGCTTCATCTTCTTCGATCATTCGGCGGGAAAGACGCGGCATTTCGAGACCCCGAGCGGCCGCGCGGTGGTGGCGGGGCCGACGCAGCCCTGGACGTGGGAGCTGGCGGAAATGTTCAAGGTGGAGAATGGCAAGCTGCATCAGATTGAAGCGGTGCTGGATCGCGCGCCTTACGGGATGACGTCGGGATGGAGCAGTTGGGAAGACGGAATGACCGATCGGGCGCGGGACGTGACCACTACGGGGAGCCGGTGAGCGAGTTGGGTGATTTTCAGATCCTGCTGATCGACGATCACCCCAGCGACGCGAAGCTGTTCCAGCACGCTCTGGATCAAGCCGAAACGCGCGCGAAGCTGTACTGGGTTGCGACGGCCGGAGAGGGGCTGGAGTATCTGAAGCAGGAAGGCCGCTTTGCGGGGGCCCCGCGCGTCCGGCTGGTGGTGAGCGACCTGAGCATGCCGGGAATGGACGGATTCGAATTCCTGGACGCGGCGCGCAGGAATCCGGCGCTGGAGGCGATTCCCATCGTGGTGATGAGCAGTTCCCGTTCGCCCCACGATGTACTGCGGTGTTACCGGCTGGGCGCGAATTCGTTTATCACCAAGCCGATGTCGCTGGAGACGTTTGTGGCAACGATTAGAACCCTGGTGCGTTATTGGCTGGATATCGTGGAGTTGCCGGACCCGGGTTTAATCGACTGACGATTAGCGGGAGCGCGCGAGAGAGCGCAATTGCTCCGCGGCACGGAACCAATCTTCATCCGGCGATCCGTCCGGGCAGCCCCGGGCTTGCCACAGTTCATAAGCCAGCGCCGCGATCTCGGAATGTCCGAATGCCGCGATGCCGTGTCCAACGGTAGCTTTCTGGGAATCGTGCCGCGGATCGTTGGAGTGCTCCATCGCCTGCCTCGATTGTTCATGTGCACTCAGGTGTTCCTGTTTTCCCTGCTGCTCGGCAACACGATGCGCGTGCGCGGCGCCGTTCTCCAGCTCGGCGGCTCGTTGGTGATTCTCATAATGCGATGCGTCGTTATAGCGGGTGGACATATTAGTTAGACATCCCAAGGCTCGCCTTAGTATCCCTTATTTGTCATTTATTTATCATTCCGCGGCAGATGTTCAAGCCCTGAAACGAGATGGTTGAGCGCGTATCCATAGATTGAAGGGGAAGAAAAAATGAAAGCTCTAAAACTAGAATTATGTTTTGTGGCCGTGCTGCTGACGGTGGCATTGGCGGGATGCTCCAGTACCGCGAGCAAGTCGCCCGATGTTTCCGCGACCATTCATAAAGGCCTGGATCAGGCCGGTTTCAAAGATGTTTCCACCAGCCAGGATCGAGAAAAAGGCGTGGTCACTTTGGGCGGGCACGTGGCGACGGACGCCGAGAAGGCGCAAGCACAATCGATCGCCGAGTCGCTGGCGGGTGGACAAGTTGTATCGAATCAGATTGCCGTGATCCCGCCCAACGACCAACACGACGCCAAGGCAGCCAATTCGGATTTGGATAAGGGCATCGCGCAGAATCTGGACGCGGCGCTGATTCAGGACCGGCTCAAGAACGGCGTTAAATACTCGGTGAAGAATCATGTGGTCACGCTGACCGGCAATGTCAATTCTCAGGACGCGCGCGCACAGGCGCAACAGGTGGCGGCTTCCGTTCCTAACGTGCAGCAGGTAGTGAACGAGCTTCAGATTAAGAATCAGAAGGCGACAGCATCGAACTAAGCCCTATTGCGAGATGGTTTCGAGCGCGAGGTTGTTGGTGCGCGGGCCAAGCAGGCCGATGGCGAGCATCACGATCAGCATGCTGCCGGCGATCAGGGTGAAGACGCCGGGGACACCGAAACGATCCAGAACAAATCCGATTACAAATGAACTGAAGACCACCGAGATGCGGCTCCAGGAATAGACGAAGCCGACGGCGCGGGCGCGAATGCGCGTGGGGTAAAGCTCGGCCTGATAGGCGTGGCTGGAAAAGGACAGAATGTTGTTCCCGAGCGTCAGCAGCACGCCGAAGAGTATGAGGAGCCCCGCCGCGGTCATCTGTCCGAAGAGAACGCCCGCGACGGCGATGGCGCACGCGGACCAAACAATTTGCCATTTGCGTTCCAGGTTGTCGGCGATGGCGGCGGCGAACAACGGCCCAAACGGGGCGGCGATGGCGATGATGAAGGTGTAGCGCAGGCTGCTGGTGATGGCGATGCCGCGCGCGATGAGCAGCGTGGGCACCCAATTCGAAAAGCCGTAGAAGCCGACGGTCTGGAACAAATGAAACACGATCAACATGATGCTGCGCGTGCGGTAAGGCGGTCGCCACATTTCCGAGAAGCCGGGGCCGGGGGATCGGGAATGGGTCCGCTGCGCCAACCAGCGCGGGCTTTCGGGCAGGCGCAGGCGAATCCACCAGACCAGGATGGCGCCGGCTGCACCGAGTAACACTACCCAGCGCCAGCCATCGAGCCCGAGAGGAGCGCGCGGGACGAGAATCCAGGCAAATAGCGCCACCACCGGAACGGCGCAAAACTGGATGGCTTGATTGATGGCGAATGCGCGCCCGCGCAGGTTGGCGGGCACCAGTTCGGACAGATACGTATCGATGGTGACCAGTTCGACGCCTACGCCGATGCCGGAGATGAAGCGCCACAGGTTGACGCCGAAAGCGTGCTGCTGGAAAGCCATGACGACGCTTGCGACGGTGTACCAGAGGAGCGAGTAAGTGAAGATGGTGCGGCGGCCGAAACGGTCGGCCACGAAGCTGACGAGCGCGGTTCCGACGAAGAGGCCGGAAAACATGGAGGCGACGAAGCCCGCAATGCCGCCAGCGATGCCGCCCGCGATTCCTGAAGCCGCAAGGATGCCGGAGTGGACCAACCCTGGCGCGATATAGCCGGCGAAGAAGATGTCGTAAAACTCGAAGAAGCCGCCCAGCGAGATGAGCGCCACGCGGAACCACACGGTGGATGACGCGGTTACAATTGAGCCGGGGCTGCCGGATGACGTGGAATGCAAGGAGACTGGGATTTATTGTACTTCCGCTGTTGCTGGCCCTGTTGCTCTCGATGACCGGCCTGGGCCAGCGGTACCGGTTTCAAGCGGAGGAAGAGGAAGGTCCGCGGCCGGTGTTCCCTACTGAAGCCGAATTTCATTTTGTGCGCGCGGAGTACACGGACCTGCCCGAGTATCACCGATTCTTCGGATTCGCTTCGCGCGGGGCCAGGGGTGAAGGCTGGTGGGTGGTGGACTGGCCGGATGCCGACGATCATTTTTCGCAGGGCGTTGAGCGGCTGACCCGCATTTCGACGGGCGATCCGCGCCACATGCGGTTCACCGACGACCACCTGTTCGATTATCCGTGGGTATACGCGACGCAGACCGGATGGTGGAATCTGAGCGATGCGGAAACGGCGCGGCTGCGCGAGTATCTCTTGCGCGGCGGGTTCCTGGTAGTCGACGATTTTTGGGGCGCCGATCAGTGGGAGGTTTTTCGCGAGACCATGGCGCGCGTGCTGCCGGGACATGCGATTCCGGATCTGGCTGAAACAGATTCGGTGATGCATGTTCTTTACGATATTCAGGACAAGGACCGCACGTTTATTCCTGGGACGCGGCATTTGCGGCGCGGGCCGGACGGTAGCGTGCTCGTTTATCAGCCGGAAGGCTCGACGCCGGCCTGGCGCGCGATGTACGACGACCACGGCCATATGGTGGTGGCGGTGAATTTCAACACGGACGTCGGCGATGCATGGGAGTACGCGGATTCACCCATTTATCCGGAGCAGATGACCGCGCTGGCGTACCGGTACGGAATCAATTACTTGATTTATTCGATGACACACTGAGCTGGGGTCCAGTATTTTGAGCGCCGAGTTCCAGCACGCGCTGGCGAAGGGAAACGGCGTCGAAAGCGCCGACGATCGGTTCACCAATGTACACGGTCACTTTGTGCCGCAGCTTCAGCGGTGACGAGAACACACGGCCGCCCTTCAGGCTGAGAGCGTGCCCCCACAGGCCGTCGAGATAAACGGGGATTACGGGCGTAGAGAGGCCTCGGGAAATAACTTCGACGCCGCGCTCAAAGGGCTCCACGGCCGAGGTGCGGGTGATGCCGCCTTCGGGGAAAACGCCCACCAGCATGCCCTTTTCGAGTTCCGCTCGTGCCTGGCGGAGCGCGCGCAGCGCCTCCTTCGGCGAATTCGCCGAGACGGGAATGGCGAGGAACAGGCGGCTAAACCAATTCAGCCATTTGTTGTCGTATAGCGGCTGCCACATCAGGAAACGAATGAAGCGCGGAGTGGTGTAGCCGATCAGGATGGCGTCGGCATAGGAGACGTGATTGGAGACGATCAGACCGGCGCCTGACTTGGGGATGTTGTCCGCGCCAACGACGCGGATTTTGAAGAGAAGATTGGCCAGGCACCAGACCAGGAAGCGAACGAACGCAAGCACTACTCCGATGATATTTCACTGCGCCTGGCAGTTGCGGCGAAGGGAGGCTGCGAACTAGAACTCGTTGGTTTCCGGTTTGAACAGGAAGGTCAGCACCATGCGGCTTGGCACGGTCTTCTCGCCTTCCCGCGCGGGACGAAACCGCGACTGGCGGGCGGCGCGCAAGGCTTCCGTTACCAGCAAATGTGCGCTCTCGCCCTGGGTGGAAGTGACGCGCGCGCCGGTGACGGCGCCTTCCCGGTTGATGGCCACTACCACGTCCACGCGCACTTCCGACTGGATTTTCGATTTCACATTAGCTGGAATCTGGAGCGGGATCAGCGGGCCGACGAACGGTTCGGGCGATCGTGTTGACACGGTCTGGACGGTGGGTTGTTCCACTGCCTGCTCCGGCGGCTGCTGGGACGGCGCAAGCGCCGATAAGACGGGCGCGGCGGGCGGCTTGAGCTTCACTATCGGTAGTGTTTCCACGGAAGCAAATCGCGTCCACTGGTGCTGCATCTCGGGAAAAGCCAGGCCTGCCAGGATGGCGATGGCGGATGCCACTGCGATGCCGGCAACGGACCAGCCGCGTGGTTGTTGGGGCGCCACGGCGGGGGGTGCGGGCGCCACAAGGGCGTGAGGCTCGGGCATCGCGACGGCGGGAACTGCGGGCATTGCGAGGGAATCTTGTGCAGGCGGCGCGTTATTCTCTGCTGGCGGGACTTCGTTCTGTGCGAGCGGCGCTTCGTTCTGTGTTGGCGGGACTTCGTTCTGTGCGGGCGGCGCTTCGTTCTGTGTTGGCGGGACTTCGTTCTGTGCGGGCGGGGCGTCATTCTGTGCTGGGGGGGCGTCATTCTGTGCTGGCGGCGCCTGGGGAGCGGCTACCGGCGCTGGAACGGGCAACTGCGGAAACTGGCGGGGAGCTTGCGCCCAAAAGGTCTCCATCGCGGACAACAGCCTCTGAAACCGTTCTTCGGCCGCGTCGGGATTGCCGCTGCGCTGCTGCATTTTGCGTGTCTGCTCGGCCACTTCCCCTTCCAGCAGGCCGATGCGCCGCGACAGGTTGGACTCCAGCTCGTGGACTAACTTGGATGGATCGGCCGCCAGCGCCTCACGTTCGCGCCGATCCTTAAAGAGACGGCGGCCCGCGATGCTCCCGTTCATGACCGCGGGCAATTGCGTTTCCTGTAACTGCTCTCCGGCGGCTTCGGCCAGCAGTTTGATCTCTTCGCCGAAGCGCATGGCATCGCGCTTGGAAAGGCAACGCCATTCGGTAGGCTCCGTCTCCTGATCGGATTGGTACAACCCGAAGCCCACCAACTCGTCCTCGCCCAGAAACTCGGCGATGCGCGTGAACTGGGCGATGGTGGTGCGGCGCAGCGACGTTGCTCCGGAAAAAGCGGCGCCGAACGCCCGCACTTGTTCGGGGGAAACCGGGCCGCCATATTCGGCGGTGAAGTTGAGCGATTCGGCGTCGAAGTCCGATGCCAGCCACTCGCCGCGATCGGCTTCGATCTGCACGTCTTCAGACAGCAGGTAGAAGAATTTGCGCGTCTGTTCGACGACGCTAGCCATCTTCTCCAGCGGCACACCGGCCATGCGCCGATTCAATTCGATGCGAACTCGCAGGCGCGCCATTACTTCCACTCCTTTGCAACCGCAACCGGTGGAGGAGCGCCGAACGCCGTTAGAATACGGTCTAGCGCCACGCGCAGATTGTGCCAGGCCTCCAGACAGTCCGGCATCAATTCCACGATGCGATCGGAATAGCGCGCCGCGGCGTGGTGATCCTGGCGTTCCAGCGCGACGGTGGCCAGGCCTTGCAGTGCAGCCGGCGATTGCGGGGAAATCTTCAGCAGGCGCTGCGAGTACTCGCGGACGCGATCCAGGTTCTGGGTTTCGACGCCGAGCGCGATCAAATTCGACAAAGTCTCTTCGGAATCCGGATCGAAGGCGAGCAGCTCTTCATAGGCATTCCCGGCCTCACCGCAGCGATGCAGCAGTTGCAACGCCACCGCCTTTCCGAACATAGCCGGCGATCCCGGAGTGTCGGGGCATTGATGGAAAACGCCGAGGGCCTGGTCCAGCCGATTCAGATACAGCAGGCTGGCGCCCAGACCCAGGCGGGCGGCGTGGCGGCCGGGTTCGAGCGACAGCGCCCGCTCGAAGGCCTGGCAGGACGCATCCCAACGATCCGAACGTTGCAGGCAGAGAGCCAGATTGTAGTGTGCATCCGCGTTGTCCGGTTCCGACTGGACCACGGCGAAGTAACTTAACGCGGCGTCATGGAAGCGGCCCAACGTAAATTCAATCTCGCCGCGTAGCGTGTAGAGATACGGATTGTATTCGTTCGGATTCACCAGCGCACGCAGCGCTTCCTCCAACCGGCCGGCGGAACGCAGCGCGAGCGCGGCGTCAATTTGCGGCTGAACGCCGGGCTTGAGCGAAATTTCAATGATGTTGGAAGGCTGCATCATATGCTATCCGTCTCTCATAGGAGCCTGCGCTTGGCGCTCTCGGCCGGAGAGAAATCGCCGGCCTGGTTTCGAACCATCTTCGGGACAACCATTTCCCACGCCGCATTTTCATCAGCGGCCCTACGGTCCCGCTCCACTTTTTGCTCCACTAACGCCTGGGAGGCCACAACCGGCACCAGGGCAAGCGTCGGCACGGGAATTTCAATCCGAGGCCGCGGACCGGCCGCCTCAACCAGATCCAAATGGGCAAACAGCGTGACCCACGTCACCGCGAAGTGGAAGTCTTTGGGCTGTTCGATGGTCTGATCGAGGGCCTGTACCGGGCTGGATCCCATGGCGCCGGGACTGGGGATCGGACTTAGCGGAGCAACCGAACTGGCCTTCGGATTTGCCATCATGGACCTTATTCGTCACCCTATTGCAAGATCACTCTCCACACTGTAGGCCGGCACCCGCTCCCTTACGGTCGCGGCTCGGTAAGCCGGCACCGGCTCTGTAAGCCTCTAGGCGCAACTTAAGTATCGTCGCTTAGCTCCAGGGAGATTAGGGTACTAAGAATCAAAAATTCCAAGGGGCTAATCGTAGCGCCCGGATGCAACCTTTGGGCATGGAACGGCGTCTCTAATCAGTTGCTTACGCGTCCCCGAGAATGGTATACAGCCAACTGATGAGCCGTGAAGGTGAGCTCCGGAGACACGCGCGAGCCGCGAAGTCGTCACCGGTCCAGATCGCCTGGAAGGACCGAAGCGGCGTAGACAAATACGTTAACGGCCGAAGCCTGGATGTTTCCGCATCCGGCATGCGTGTCGAAATCTCCGAGCCAATCGATAAGCAGACTTACGTGACGTTGCAATGCGTGGCACTGGGCTTGCATGGCAGTGCGTCGGTGCGCACGTGCAGCCGCAAGGGTATGAAGTATGTCCTGGGGCTGGAGTTTAGCGCGGGGCTGAAGTGGAAACCGAAAGAGTAAAAGCGGGGTCCCGATTTTAACCGCAAATGTGATAGCATCCGGGAAGTGTTCGCGGTTGAAATCAGCGACATTACCAAGGCTTTTCAGGACGTAATCGCCGTCGACCGGCTATCGCTTTCCGTTCCCGAAGGATCCGTTTACGGATTTATCGGCCCCAATGGTTCCGGTAAATCCACCACCATGCGGATGATTGCCAATATTCTTTATCCAGATTCGGGGTCGATCCGCGTGTTTGGGGAGCAGCGGTCCGGCACTCGATCGGGGTTAATTGGTTATCTTCCCGAAGAGCGCGGCTTGTATCGTAAAATGCGCGTGCGCGCGCTACTGGAATTTCATGGCGAACTGCGCGGAGGCCGCAACGTGACGCCGGAAGTGAATGCGTGGCTGGGACGCCTGGGCCTGGCCGATCGCGCGGACGACAAAGTGGAAACGCTTAGCAAGGGCATGAGCCAGAAGGTGCAATTTATCGCTACCGTGGTTCCCGAGCCGAAGCTGCTGATCCTGGACGAACCCTTCACCGGCCTGGACCCGGTGAGCGCCGATTCTCTGCGCGGCGCGATCCTCGAAATGCGCAAGCGCGGCTGCACGGTGATCCTGAGCACGCACGATATGGGCGTGGCGGAGAGCTTGTGCGATTCGATTTTCATGATTTTTCGCGGCAAGAAAATGCTGGACGGAACGCTCGGGTCCATTCAGGCAAGCTACGGGAGCGACACCATCCGTGTGGAAGTGGAAGGCGGATTGGCCATGCTGGGCGATCTGCCGGGCATCGAAAGAATCAAGGACCTGGGACAGGTGCAGGAGCTTCGGATGGCGCAGGGGTGCGATCCGCAGCAGGTGCTCCGTACGCTGGTAAGCCGCGCGCGGATCGCCTCGTTTTCGGTGGTGCAGCCTTCCCTGCACGACATCTTTGTGCGCATTGCGGGGCCCGAGCAGGCGGAGGCATCCGTTGCGTAGAATCTTCCTGCTGGCCAAACGCGATTACCTGCACATGGTTCAGAGCAAGGCATACCTTGTCGGATTGATTTTGCTGCCGCTGCTGTTCGGCGGCGGGTTCTTTTTGGTTGCTATTTCGAACAGAGGGAACGTCGCCAAGGCGCAGCGCGTGGCCGTGATCGATCATACCGGCGTCTCAGCGGCATCCGTGATTCAGGCTGCCGAAGATGCGAACAAGAAAACGATGTCGAACACTGCTTTCGGGGGCCCTGGCATGCCGCGCATGGTGTTTGAGGAGGTGAAGCCGGAAGCCGACGGAGCCGCTCAACTGCTGTCGCTTTCCGATCGCATCCGTAATGGCGAGCTGTCCTTTGTGATCGAGATTTCGGCCGATGCCTTAAAACCATCAGGCAACTCCAAAGAGGCGCGGGTACGGTATTACACCAATTCCGGCGGCCTTGTGGATCAATTGGGCCTGTGGCTGCCGGCCGCCGTGAACGATGGCCTGCGCCGCGTCCGTCTGGCGCAACTGGGTGTGGACCCGGCGCGCGTACCGGGCGTTCTGGACAATGTCGGCGTGGTGTCCATGAATCTGGTGTCGAGAAATCCGGCCACCGGCAGCATTGTGCAAGGCGAAAAGAAAAATCCGATACAGGCTGGCGCGGTGCCGTTTTTCCTGGTGTTTTTGCTCTACCTGATCGCCATCTTCGGCTCGGCTCCTAACCTGGGCGCGGTGGCTGAGGACAAAGTGCAGCGCGTGTTTGAAATGTTGTTGAGCTCCGCGTCGTCGTTCGAGCTGATGATGGGCAAAGTTCTAGCGGCGGTGGGCGCGTCGCTGACCAGTTCCATCGTGTACATCATCGGCGGGCTGCTGGTACTGGTGAGCATGGCGATGTTCGGGCTGGCGCCGCTGCATCTGCTGCCGTGGTTTTTCCTGTATGTAGTGGCCGACGTTCTGATGCTGGCTTCCATGGGCGTGGCGCTGGGATCGGCATGCTCCTCTTCGCAGGACGCGCAACATTTCGCCTTCCTTCTGATTTTGCCGATTATGATCCCGATGTTCGTGCTCACGCCCGTGATGCAGCAGCCCAACGGCGGATTGGCTGTGACGATGTCGTTCATCCCGCCGTTCACGCCGGTGGTGATGCTGCTGCGGCAGGCCCTGCCGGGAGGCGTGCCGTGGTGGCAGCCGTGGCTGGCGTTGGTGGGCGTGGTGGTTTGGTCCATGGCCCTGGTGTGGGCCGCCGCGCGAGTGTTCCGGATCGGTATTTTGTCGCAAGGCAAGACGCCGCAGTTCGGGGAACTGGCGCAATGGGTGCTGCGAGGTTGAGAGGCAGGGGCGTTAAAGAGGCTGCGATTCCGAAGTTTGCCGCACGGGAGTTCTTGCTCGCGTGGGCTGGGCATAGCAGCGGGTCGGCCGTCATACGGCCGAGTGGCGCGTTACGACCTGCGCGTCAGCACAACCACGATTCGCTCTCTGATCGAGTAAACTTGGCTAGATCATGGGTATGCCACTATCCGCCGGTATCAAATTGGGCCCCTACGAGATTCTGGCGCCCATCGGGGCGGGTGGCATGGGCGAGGTGTACCGGGCGCGCGATACCAAGCTCAAGCGCGATGTCGCGCTGAAGGTGCTGCCGGAGGTGTTCGCGAAAGACTCCGGGCGGATGATGCGCTTCCAACGCGAAGCGGAGGTGCTGGCTTCGCTGAACCACGCGAACATCGCGCAGATCTACGGAGTGGAAGAACGCGCGCTGGCGATGGAGCTGGTGGAGGGCGAATCGCCCAAAGGGCCGATGCCTTTCGAAGACGCCTGGAAGATCGCCATGCAAATCGCCGCCGCGCTCGAATACGCACACGACCGAGGCGTCATTCATCGGGACCTCAAGCCGGCCAACGTCAAGGTGACTCCCGATGGCGTCGTCAAGCTGCTCGATTTCGGGCTCGCTAAAGCCTATAGCGGCGAGCCCGAAGGGGTCCCGGCCGATCCTTCCGTATCCCCCACCCTCACCTTCGGCGCTACGGTGGCTGGCACCATCCTGGGCACCGCAGCGTACATGAGCCCTGAGCAGGCACGCGGCAAGGTTGTGGACAAGCGCGCCGACATCTGGTCCTGGGGCGTGATGCTTTACGAGCTGCTCACCGGCGAGCGCCTGTTTCAAGGCGAGGATGCGGCGGAAACGCTTGCCGCCGTGATCCATAAACAGCCCGATCTGGAGAAAGCGCCACCGCAAGTCCGGGACCTCCTCGGCCGTTGCCTGGAAAAGGATCCAAAGAACCGCCTGCGCGACATCGGCGATGCCCGTTACCTCATGCAGGAGACCGCTGTCCCGATTTCAGCTCTCCCAGCACGCGTGCCACTGCCCTGGATCGCGGCGGCTTTGTTCGCCGTTATCGCCGCGATCACGGGATTCGTGGCCTGGAAATACCTCCGCGAAGAGCGGCCCGCTCTGACCAAGTTATCCTTTCCCGCCCCCGACCAAGGCTTCGAGCAGATCTTCCCCACAGTATCTGTCTCTCCGGATGGCCGGCGCATCGCCTTCGTAGCCATCACTGGCAACAAGCCCGGGATCTGGGTACGAAACCTGGGTGACTCCACTTCCCGGAAACTCGCCGACGTAACGGGTACCAGCACCCCGTTCTGGGCGCCGGACAGCAAGCGGCTGGGTTTCCTTGACCGCGGCGCGATAAAGATCATCGATGGAACCGGCGGCCCGTCTGTCACGATTGGAAACATCAGTCCAAATGAACCGGGGATGGGTTCGTGGAATCAGGATGACGTGATCCTCGTCAGTTTGGTGAATACGCCCCTGTATCGAATCCCGGCGCAGGGCGGCTCTCTTTCTCCTGTCACCCAGTTGGATCGGGCGCGAAATGAAACGGGGCACATGGCGCCCTGGTTCCTTCCCGACGGCCGCCATTTCCTTTACTTGGTCCGCTCGACGGATTCCGCCAAAATGGCCGTGTTTGTGGGCGATCTCGCGTCGACAAATCGTAAACAGGTGCTGTCTTCGGGCAATCGAGCCATCTATGTAAATCCCGCGCATCTACTCTTCGTTCGCGGCTCGACGCTCATGGCGCAGCGCTTCGATGCGGGCAAGCTTGAAACTACCGGCGATGCCGTCCCCGTCGCCGAACAGGTCCACTCCTTTAGCGAGGGAGCCATGATGCTTGGGCACTTCTCCGCGTCGCAGAACGGCGTGCTGGCGTATGTCGCCGGAAATCCCGCCGGGAATGCCCAGCTGACCTGGTTTGACCGAAAGGGAAACAAACTTGGCACCGTGGGCGCTCCCGGCTTCTTGCAATATCCCTCACTTTCGCCGGACGAATCTCGCGTCGCATTCACGCGGGTTGACCCCTCCACTGCGAACTCCGACGTGTGGATCTGGGATGCGGCGCACGGATCGGAATCGCGGTTCACTTCCACAGGGGATAACCGCTCTCCCGTTTGGTCGAATGACGGCGAATACATCTTTTTTGCGGGCGCCCGCGAAGGCCTGCGAAAGATATACCGAAAGAGCGCGAATGCTGCGGGTGCGGAGGAAATTTTGGATCCCTCCTCCGAAGTGCCCTCGGAGGCATCCCGCGATGGCCGTTACCTTCTCGCGATAGAGACTCCCAACCCAAGGATCTGGGTGATCTCATTGCCGGGAGACCGCAAGCCCTTCCGGTACATGGCCAGTGAATTTACGCAGACCCACCCCCGCTTATCGCCAGATGGCCACTGGCTGGCCTACGTTTCAAACGAGACCGGCACCGCGGAAATCCACGTCGTCAGCTTCCCACAGCCGGGCGGGAAGTGGCGGATCTCCACCGGTGGGGGAGTCGACCCGGTTTGGAGCCATGATGGCCACGAACTGTATTACTACAGCCGGGACAACAAAGTCATGGCCGTCGACATAAGACCGGGCCCGCTGTTTCAATATGGCGTCCCCAAACCGTTGTTTGCGGCTCAGATCGCCGCGATTAACAGCAGCTTCGCCGTGAGCAAGGATGGCCGCTTCCTGCTGCCGATCCCAGTGGAGCAGGGAGTCAACGCGTCCATGAGCGTCGTGTTGAACTGGCCGGAAATGCTCGAGAAGAAATGACGCCCCTATGACCTGCCGCAGGTAGCTGACGATTGTGGATGCGGAGTAGTTTGCGACGCTCAACTCTCCGGCATTCGTTGCGAAGTTGAGTCAGGGAATCTTCTTCCGCGACCAATGATACTCGACAGTCCGCTGCGCAGTCGCCGAGTTCAATCCCGTTTCAGATCAAATTCCCCCAAATTGCTCCTTTAGCTGTGAAGGGAGACTTAACTCAAACCACATGTCCGAGAAGTCGGCTATGGTAACTTGTGCCACTCGCAGTCCCGAAGCGGCGTTGGGGAAGTACAACCAAACGAGCTGCGGGCCGAATCGGACAGCCGGGAATCCTTTGCGCCAGGAGCCTTATCTTAGCGCCTATACGGCTGAGCCGCTCGTCCCCCGCTCCCACTGCGCTACTCTAAATCTCGGAACGTGAGGACCCAGCCAGCCATGAAAAAGATAGAAGCGATTATACAACCGCACAAGCTTGAAGACGTCAAGGAAGCGCTAAAAGGGATCGGCATCGACGGCATGACCATCTCGGAGGTGCGTGGCCACGGCCGGCAGAAAGGCCACAAGGAAGTCTACCGGGGCATGGAATACCAGGTGGATCTGCTGCCCAAGGTGAAAATCGAGATGGTGGTTACCGACGAGCGATCCCCGGAAGTGATCCAGACCGTGGTGCGCAGCGCGCGCACCGGCAAAATCGGCGACGGCAAGGTCTTTGTATACGACGTCGCCGAGGCCATCCGCATCCGCAACGACGATCACGGCGACGGCGCCCTTTAACCCCTCACCTCCAGTAACATCGGCCACCAGACCCGCGTCTTGTAAGATGCCCAAGACCCAAGTCCTGGGAAGTTTGATACGCTTTCTCTTTGACACGGAATGGACCAGATAAACGAAGCACCACACACGGCCGTGGACGTCTCCCCCACACGGCGCGCCTTTTACATCGGATTTATCAACGGCGCGATGAGCTTGATCGGACTGGCTCTGGCGGTTCCAGCCGCCATCTATCTCCTGTTTCCGCCTAAACTGCGCAAACAAGCCGAATGGGTGGACACCGCCGATCTATCCACCATCCCCACGGGCACACCCACGGAAATCGCGTTCCAGCGCACGCGCGTGGACGGATGGAAAGTCACCACCGAGAAATCCACGGCGTGGGTGGTGAAGAGGCCGAACAACGATGTGGTGGCCTTCACGCCGCAGTGCACCCACCTGGCTTGCGCCTATCATTGGGACGACCCGAGCCATACCTTCGTTTGCCCCTGCCACGGCTCCGTATTTTCCATCGATGGAAAGGTGCTGGGCGGCCCCGCGCCGCGCCCGCTGGATCGCTACATGACGAAGATCGAAGCCGGCAAGCTCGAGATCGGGCCAGTGGAGCCGCACGCCTAAGCCATGCGCCCAATCATTGACTGGCTGGAACATCGCACCGGCATCGAAAGCGCGATCAAGAATTTTCTGTACGAAGACATTCCCGCTTCCGCCGGCTGGCACCAGATCATCGGCAGCATGGCGGTGTTTTTCTTCGTGATTCAGGTTTTTACCGGCGCGATGCTGGCGTTCAACTACGCGCCCACGCCTGGTGAAGCTTACAACAGCGTCAAGTACATCATGACGGACCTGACCGCCGGGCCCCTGATTCGCGGCTTGCATCATTGGGGCGCCAGCATGATGCTGATCATCGTGGTTCTGCACATGATCCAGGTATTCATCTACGGCGCGTACAAGAAGCCGCGCGAAGCCACCTGGATGGTGGGTGTGACGCTTCTGCTGATCACCCTCGCGTTCGGCCTCACCGGCTATTTGCTGCCTTGGGATAACCGGGCATATTGGGGCACTGTGGTCACCACCCAGATTGCGTCGCAGGCGCCCCTGGCGGGTCCATATCTATTGCGATTATTGGGCAGCCAGGGAGCAGTTGGTAACGTCACCTTTTCGCGATTCTACGCGCTCCACACGGTGTTGCTGCCGCCGCTGACCATCATTATCATCGGCGTTCATATTTATCTGGTGCGCAAGCACGGCGTGGCTGCCGCACCGGGCGACACCGCTCCCAAGCGCAAGTTTTTTCCCGAGCAGGTGTTCAAGGACACCGTCGGCGTCGCGCTGGCGTTTATCATCCTATTCTGCATGGCCGTGGTCGCCAAGGTTCCGCTGGAGCGCCTGGCCGATCCAACGGATACCGCTTACATCCCGAGGCCGGAATGGTATTTCCTGTTCCTTTTCCAGTTTCTGAAGTTTTTCAAGGGACCTTTGGAAGTGGTAGGCAGCGTGGTACTGCCGGGAGTGGCGGTGCTCACGCTGTTCCTGATTCCCTTCATTGATCGCGGGCCGATGATCCGCCTGGGGAAACGAACATTTGCGATCACATTTGTACTTCTCGCGGCCATTGCCTGGACCGGTTTGACCACGGCCGCGGTGGTGACCACGCCCAAGAATCAGGAATCGGCGGACGACACCGAGACGCCGGCCACTGAAACTCCGGAGGCCGCACCTGCGTCCGCGACCGCAACCGCGGACCTCGCCGCCTGGCAGCGATTGAACCCGGAAGAGCTGGAAGGCCTCGGACTCTTCAAGAAGCAAGGCTGCATGGGCTGTCACGCGGGTCCGGGACAAAAGGGTGTCGGTCCGGATCTCACCAGAATTCCGGCCGGCCATCGCAGCGTCGCGTGGCTGGTGCCGCACTTCAAGAATCCATCCCAGATTGTGCCGGGTAGCGTGATGCCGCCGGTGGATTTGAGCGCTCCCGATCTGAACGCCCTCTCTCTATTCGTCCTGACGCTGACCCCGCAAAACGAAGCCGCGCTGCTGGCCGCGCCGGATTTCGCGACCAAGGGCGCCATGGTTTATCAGATGAACCATTGCAACGCGTGCCATCAGATTGATGGCGTGGGTTCCACGCTCGGGCCGGCGCTGGATGGAGTGGGCCTGCGTCACGACCGCGCGTGGCTGGAGAAACATTTCGCCGATCCGCCGGCGGTTTCGAAAGACAGCATCATGCCGCCGTACAAATTCATGCCGATGGATCTGGACGCTATTTGCAAATACCTGCTGCAGTTGCCGAAGCGCGGGTAGTCGGCCTACTCGTACCGCAGCGCCACCATCGGATCAACCCGCATGGCGCGGCGCGCGGGCAGGTAGCAGGCGGCCAGCGCCACGCCGGTTAGCACCACCGTCACCGCCGCGAACGTTAACGGATCGGTGGCGCTCACGCCATATAACACGCTGGCCATCAGCCTGGTCATGCCCAAAGCCGCTGCCAAGCCAATGGCCACGCCGATCAGCGCCGTCTTGCTCCCTTCGCCGAGCACCAGCTTCAGCACATCTTTTCTTTCGGCGCCCAGCGCAATCCGAATACCGATCTCGTGCGTGCGTTGCCCCACTACGTACGAAATCACGCCATAGATCCCGATGCTGGAAAGCGCCAGCGCCAGCCCCGCGAATACGCCCAGCAGCACCATCGCAAAGCGCTTATCCGCCAGCGATCGGGAAACCAGCTCCTCGTAGGTGTGCGGTTCAAATACCACCTCCTGGCTGCTAATCCGGGCCACTCTCCGGCGGATCGATTCCAAAAGCGCCAGCGGCGGCACATCGCGGGTCCGAATCAGCACGCCAGTGCTGTCCGCCGCGCGCGACATAAACCTTTCCGGGATCTGCTGGAACGGGATATAAAATTGCGCGTGCAAATCGATTTTCTCCTCCAGCCCCCATTGCTTCACGTGCCCCACCACGCCGACAATCCGCGCCGGCTTGCCCAGGAATTCGTCCATGATGCTGCGGCCGATTGGATCCTGGTGCGGAAAATACTTCTCCGCCAGGCTCTCATCAATCACCGCGACCAGCGGTGACCGATCGTTGTCCTGCCCGGTAATGAAGCGTCCGCGCTTTAGCGGAATGCCCATCACCTTCAGGTAGTCCGGCTCTACTTCATACCACAGGCCCCACGGCATGTCGCTTTCCCGCGCCGGCTTCGGCTGCCCCTCGATCCAGAACGGGTCGTCGGAATCGCCGTACATGGGAAGACCGCCACGTTGCATGGAAACAGCCGCAACTCCGGGAACTCCGGCAATCGCTTCGTGCAGCTGACGAAGATTCGCACGGATCGCATCCGGAGGCGCCCCGGCCATGGAGGGCGGCAGCGCTACCTGGAACACCAGTACGTTTTTGGGATCGAAGCCGGGATCCACGCTCCACAGCCGCGCCAGGCTGCGAACCATGAGTCCGGCCCCCACCAGAAGCACCAGCGCCGTGGCCATCTCCACGATCACGAAAATCCTTTGCGCGCGGCTTCGGATGCCGCTCACGCCGCGGCCGCCTTCCTTGAGCGTCTCTTGCAGGTTGGGCTGCACGGTCTTCAGCGCCGGAACAAGTCCGAAGATAATGCCGGAGAGCACCGAAATTGCCAGCGTGAAAGCCAGCGCGCGCCCGTCCACGCCAATCTCTTCGGCGCGCGGCAAGGTGTCGGGTAATAATCGGACCGCCGCTACCGTGCCCCAACTCGCCAGCAGCAATCCAAGTGCGCCGCCGAACAGGGCCAGCAGCACGCTTTCGGTCAACACTTGCCGTATCACGCGCAGCTTACTCGCGCCCAGCGCCACTCGTAGCGCAAATTCGCGCGCCCGCCGCATGGAACGGGCCAGCAGCAAATTTGCGACATTCACGCAGGCAATCAGCAGCACGAAAAAGACCGCCGCGAGAAGCAACAGCAGGTACGGACGCACGTCGCCCACCATCTTCTCTTTCAGCAAAACCGTCGTCGCCCCGACGCTGTTGTCGTCGTCCGGATAAACTCCCGCCAGGTTCTGCGTCACGCGGGCCATATCCGCGCGCACCTGTTCCACGGTCACGCCGGGCTTCATGCGTCCTATTGCATTCATGCCCATCCCGGCATTGCGCTGGTGAAATATTACGTCGTTCCATTGCCCGATCGGCACGTAGACATCGCTGGTGCGAGAGTTCTGCATGTCCAGGTGGAAGCTGGCCGGAACCACCCCCACAATGGTGTAGGCAGTCCCATTCAGCCTGAGGGTCCTGCCGATAACACCGGGCGCCGATCCAAACTTCGTTTTCCACAATCCCGCGCTGATCATCGCCTCCGGCTTTCCGCCCAGTACATCCTGCTTTGGATCGAAACCTCCGCCCAGCTCGGGATGCACGCCGAGCGTGGGAAAGAAGTTCGCCGACACCATCATTCCTTTCAGCCGCTCCGGCACTCCCAGACCCGTAAGGCTGAAATCGTCCGGGCGGAATGCAGCCAGCGATTGAAGCGACCGGTTGTCGCGCTGCCAATCCTGAAAATTCGGATACGAAATCGAGGCGAATTCGAATTGCGCGCGTTTTTCATACACTGCCACCAGCCGGTTCGCCTGCGGAAATCGAAGCGGCTGTAGCAACACCCCGTTCACTATGGAAAACAGCACTGTGTTCGCGCCAATGCCGAGCGCGAGCGTCAAAATCGCGACAAACGTAAATCCGGGACTCCCCACCAACACGTGCCACCCATGTCGAACGTCCTTCCAGAATGCTTCCATGCAGCAGTTCTGTGGCATTTGGAGTGCCACTTTGCGATTGCGCCCATTCGCGCCAAATCAATCGGTTCCCGTCCGCATACTGGTCGATCCTGGGAAATTAGCATCCACGCCCGGTCATTTTGGAAGGGAACCTAACCTGTCGGTCACGCACCTCATCATGCCATCCTGAGATAGATGGCTGTTCTCCTCAGTGTTTCCGCGCTGGGCAGGCGATTCGGCGCTCGCGTTCTGTTCGAAAATCTTTCGCTCAGCATTTCTGAGGGCGACCGTACCGGCCTGATCGGGCCCAATGGCAGCGGCAAAACCACGCTGCTCGAAATCCTGGCCGGAAACGACGCGCCCGATGAAGGAACGCGGGCCCTGCGAAAGCAAACTCGGCTGGCTTACGTCCCGCAAGATTCGCTGTTCGCGCCCGGCGACACCATCGGTTCCGTCCTCAACGCCGCTCTCGACGAAGTGCCTTTGGAAGAAGAGGAAAAGCTGCGCTTGCCTGCAGCTCATGCTTGGCCGCGCTGAATTCAAAGACGCTGCCACGCCCGCCGCGTCGCTCTCCGGTGGATGGAAAAAGCGGCTGGCCATCGCGGCTGCCCTGATCACATCGCCCGACGTGCTGCTGCTCGACGAGCCCACCAATCACCTGGATCTGGAAGGCATCCTGTGGCTCGAGACCGCCATCCAAGCCGCGCGCGCTTCCCTGGTGGTTACTCACGACCGCTATTTTCTGGAGCGCGTCGCAACGCAAATCGTGGAAATCAACCGCGTCTATCCGCAAGGCT
This sequence comes from Bryobacterales bacterium, assembly GCA_963784025.1. GTDB lineage: Bacteria > Acidobacteriota > Terriglobia > Bryobacterales > Bryobacteraceae > Palsa-89. Next base: position 103,400 of record CAWAPW010000022.1, on the reverse strand, counting down.
CCTTTCAGGTGAGCGGCAACTACAGCGAGTTTCTGGAGAAGCGCGAGGATTTTCTCGAAGCGCAGGCCAAGCAGAAAGACGCGCTTGCCACCAAGGTTCGCCGCGAGATCGAATGGCTGCGCCGCGGACCTAAGGCCCGCACCGGAAAATCGCGCGCTCGTATCGACTCCGCGGGCCGCCTGATCGAAGAGTTCTCCGACATCACGGCGCGCAGCCGCACCGGCACGGCCAAAATCGATTTCACCGCGTCCGATCGCAAGACCAAGCGCCTGATCGAAGCCGAAGGCATCGGTAAGACGCTGGGCGGCAGAAGGCTCTTTGCAAATCTGAATCTGGTTCTCTCGCCCGGCGTCCGCATCGGGCTGGTGGGCGCCAACGGCAGCGGCAAGACCACGCTGCTCAAATTACTCGAAGGCGTCATCCAGCCCGACGAAGGCGCCATCCGGCGCGCGGACCAGGTGCGCATCGTCAGCTTCGCGCAGGATCGCGGCGCGCACCTGGATCCCGACGCCAGCCTGCGCCGCACCCTTTGTCCCGAAGGCGACATGGTGATCTATCGCGACCGGACCATCCATGTCGCGGGCTGGGCCAAGCGCTTCCTGTTTCGCGACGATCAGCTGGATATGCCGGTGTCGCGCCTCTCGGGCGGCGAACGCGCGCGGGTGATGATCGCACGCCTGATGCTGACTACAGCCGATGTGCTGCTGCTGGACGAGCCGACCAACGATCTGGATATTCCGACGCTCGAAGTGCTGGAAGACAGCCTGCTCGATTTTCCCGGCGCGCTGGTGCTGGTGAGTCATGACCGCTATATGCTGGACCGCGTCTCCACCATCGTGATCGGCCTGGATGGAGGCGCGGGCGGTGTGTTCGCCGACTACTCGCAGTGGGAAGCGTTTCGCAATGAGCCGGCGGCCGAGAAAATTGCGGTCAAGGAATCGCGTCCGACGGCTGCAACGGACGAACCGAAGAAAAAGCTCTCCTACTTGCAGCAGCGCGAGTGGGATGCCATGGAAGCGAAGATCCTGGAAGCCGAGCAGGAGCTTGCCGCGTGCCAGCGCGAGCTGGAAACTTTCGCGTCGGATGCCAATCGCGTCGCCGAAGCTTACGAAAAAATGCAAGCCGCGCAGCGCCGTGTCGACGAACTCTACGCGCGCTGGGCGGAACTGGAGGGGCTGGTTGCCAAGTGAGCCGCTAAATGAGCCGCTGAGTGGATCGCAGCGCGGCAAAATTCAACCATCAACGGATGCGGGCTGCCTGGCAAACTGCTGGCCTGCGGCACGAACAGCGTTCCCAAGAAAAACGGATGGGTTCCCAGTTCAACGATCCGCGCTTCACCATTCTGATCCCAGCCGGTGATCGCCAGTCCATGCTGCTCCAGTTGATCCCGATACTCCGCATTCAGTCCAAAGTTGCAGTAGAACCGCTCCATCGATCGGGTGCCCTGGCACGCCGCGGCAGCCTTACTTCCCGGTTGGATGGTCACCTCCATGGTCTTTCCAACCAGCGAACAACTGAGCGGAGTGACGAACAGACAGGATGCGTACGGGTCAGACTCGGCGTGTGCCGCGCCGGTAAATCCCAGCACATTCCGGGCATATTCAATCGCCAGATGCTGAAAGCCGCCGCAGGTTCCTATGAAGGGAACGTTGTTTTCCCGCGCGTATCGAATGCCGGCCAGCGCTCCTTCGAGACTTCGATAGGGGCTGCCTGGGCTGCACAGCAATCCTTGAAAGTTTCCGAACTCTTGCGGCTCGTCGGTGGCTAGCCAGACCGCTTCGATCGGTTCACCCAGCGCTTCGGCCGCGTGCAGTATCCCGCTGTTCGTAGCAACGTGGGTGGGATTGTTGCCGTTGAAGTCGCCGATAATTCCGATCTTGACTGTCATCGCGGTTGCGCGTAGTAGCCGGTTCGCGTCAGCGCCTTGAGCCCGGGTTTGTCGAGCTTGATCTCGAGCGCATGATATTCGTTGGGACCATCGCCGGCCAGACCCTCGAAGGTGAGGACGTAAAAGGCGTTCGCATCCGCGACGGCCGAGGCGATCTCGCTCGCCACATCGTTATTGGAAATGAGAACCCGGCCCCCGGATTGAGTCGCTATCACCTGCAAGGCGAGGTTTCCAAGCTGCACCTGCCTGGCTTTCTTCACTCCTTTGACGAATTCTTCATAATAAGAAGTCCGGAATCCTCCGGCGTCCGCGGTCCCCAACGGGTCGATACTGTAAAGCGTGATGCGAGCCCGGCGCAGGCTGTCCGAAAGCATCACGATGTTGTTGAACAGCGTCTGCTGCGCTTTGTCGCTCAGCTCGTTGCGCGGGCCGGTAAGAAGCGGCCAACCCGGACTGACCCAGATGACCAGCTTTCGCCCCGGCCTGGGGGTTTCGTAATCGGCCAGCTGCTGGAGCGCGTGCAGCGAGAGCCCGATACGGTCGTCGGCGCCATAAACTCCTTGTGACTTGGTAATGCTACGGAGGCCGGCTTGGTTCTGACTCAACTCCGTAGCCAGGGCGTTGCCATCCTGACCGGTTGTTTTGCCCATTGCGATTCCGGAATCGGAAAGCACGGCCAGCGATACAGGCCGGGGAAGCTCTCCGCCGTCGCTCCGTAGAAACTTTTCGATTTGTTCGCGCGCGAACGATACATGGGTGAAGTCCGTATTCACCTGGTCGACGATCAGAACCACTTCCACCGGCGGGTCGGAGTTCGCGGCCGCGCCTGGCGCCGCGTCACCCTTATGAACGGCCTGGAAAGACAGGATCTTTTGCGGCTGTTTGTTGTCGAGCAGCGTGAAGTCCTGCTGCTCGAGACCGGGGACCGGCTTCCCGGATTTATCGGCCACCAGCACGTCCAGCGTGATGTGCCGATCCGTGCCGGCCGGCGGGGCAGCCTGCTGCGCAAGTCCCCAAAGAACCGAAAAGCAGGCTAGACAAATCCAACGCACGCACCGGGTGCCCATGGCAAGTCACCTCACTATAAGTTTAGACCCGCAATTGTTGCCGGAGTTGCGGTTGCAGGGCTGGCTACACCGTCGAAGCTGGCTCTAAAGCCTTGCGGGCCCGCTCGGCCTGCTTGGATATGCGCAGAGTATCGATGGGAATCTGGAGCGCCGCGAACATCTCGCTGGTCTCGGCGATGGCGCGGTCCACCAGCGCGCACAAATCCCGCACCGATACCAGCACGGCTTGCCCGGCTGGGTTGAGCGCGGTTTCCAGATGGATGGTGTCCATGGTGACGCCTTTGCGATACAGCGCGCGGGTGAGTTTGTGGCCGTAACTGGTGATGGAGGCGAGGCTCCGGTCGAGCGGCGATCCGGCGGAGGGCGGGGACGGCTCCATGGCCAGGCGCACCGCGGGGGGCATTTGCCAGAGCGCGGCGACGGACGTTCCCACCTTGTCCCAGGAAAAATCCAGAACCCGCAGACACGCGGCGCGCTCCGGGATGTTCTCCGCGTCCATAATTAAGATGATCTTGGAATGCTCTTCGGGATAATGGCAGGCGATCAGAACTTCACCGAGATTCCGGAACAGGCCGCAGATATACGCTTCTTCCGGATGCGGGTGGCCCAGGGCGGCGGCCACTTCGCGGCTCTGTACGGCCGTTAGCACGGACGTGAGCACCAGTTCACGCAGGCCCGGTGAACGGTTTGCAAAATGCTCAATATAGCGGACGGCGCTGGCCATGCTGCGCACCTCCAGCCATCCCAGCACGGCCAGGGCGTGCGCGATGCTCATGATGGGACGCCCTGAATGGTTGTACATGGCCGAGTTCGCCAAGCGCAGTACTTGAGAAGCCAGGCCGACGTCCTGCAGGATTACTTGCACCAGCTTCTTGCAACTGCCGCCGTCCAGATCGAGCGTTCGGATCAGGATCTCGTTGGCGTGATCGCAGAACGGTGGCACTCCCTCGCCCTGGGAGACTCGCTTGACGCAAAGTTCCAGTTTTTCACTGCTGGTTAGGCTGCGGGTCGGGCCGCGGCTGGCATCGAGTTGAGCTTTCAAGGAAAATCCAATACCCCCGTAGATCTTTTCGGCCAGATCGGCAAGGAATTGAGGCTAACATCCCTGCGGGCGTTGCCGCTGTGCTCCCGAGACAGGTACGATTACCAGACATGCTCTTTTCCGGCCTCGCGCTCTCGCGGCGTTTGGAACGCGCCGAGGGATATGCCTGCGCCCAATTTGCCGATGCCCGCCGCCGTCGATTTCCCGATAGCGGCGCCGAGTGGATGGAGTGCGCCGGAGCATACGCCGTCTTCGACGCTATCGATTCACCCGTCACTCAGTCCTTCGGGCTCGGCGTCTTCGAGGAACTCACCCCAGCCACCTCAGATACGATGGAGCGCTTTTTTCTCGACCGTGGCGCAGCGGTGCAGCATGAAGTAAGCCCGCTGGCTGGCGCCGCCGCGCTGGACTTGCTCTGTGCGCGCGGGTATCGGCCCATCGAGATCAGCAACGTCCTGGTGCGTCCCGTTGAGAAGCCGGTGCCCGGCGGCTACGGCAAGATCAGCGTGCATCTTACTGGTCCCGGCGAGGCGCAGCTCTGGACCGAGATCAGCGCCAGGGGCTGGACGCACGAGCATCCGGAATTGCTGGACTTTGTGCTGCAAATCGGCGACATTTCCTCGGCGCGCGAGCAGAGCTTGAGCTTCCTGGCCGAGCTGGACGGACAACCCGGCGCGGCCGGCGTGCTGATTATCCACGAAGGCGTCGCGCTGTTCGGTGGTTCGGCTACGGTGCCGGAGTTGCGCCGTCATGGGCTGCAAGCCGGGCTACTCGAAGCGCGTATGCGCTACGCGTTCGAGCATGGCTGCGATCTGGCAATGATGGTGGTCGAGGCGGGCAGCAATTCCCAGCGCAACGGGGAGCGCAAAGGCTTCCAGATCGCCTACACGCGCATGAAATGGCGCCTCGCTCGGTGAATCAGTTCTCGCGATAAACCGCGGCGCAAGATGCGAAAATCGGTTTACCGTGATTAGCGTCATCATCCCCGCCTACAACGTGGCAGGCTTCGTCCGGGAAGCTGTTGACTCGGCGCTGGCGCAGACCTTCCGGGACATTGAGGTGATCGTGGTGGACGACGGCTCTACCGACGGCTCGGCGGACGCCTTGCACGATGTGGACGATCGGCGCCTGCGCGTAATTCGCGAGGAGCATGCCGGATCGGCCGCGGCGCGCAACGCCGGTCTTCGGTTGGCCTCGGGCGATCTGGTGGCGTTCCTGGACGCGGACGATCGCTGGGCGGCGCAGAATCTGGAACGCCAGTCCGCATATCTGGAAAACCAGCCGGAGGTGGACATGACGTTCGGCCACTCTCTGGTGATCGACGAGGAAGGCACCTCGCTGGGCTTTCGAAGCTCGTCCTACGCCGGGCCGATCAGCCTGGCGCAATTGCTGCGCACCAACGAGATCGGCAATGGGTCCTGCCTGCTGCTGCGGCGTGAGGCGCTGGACCGGGCCGGTTGGTTCGACCCGAAGCTGACGGCCTGCGTGGACATCGACGTCTGGATGCGCATGGCCAGCCTGCGTCCGTGGAACGTGGTGGCCATTCCGGAAGTGCTCACGTTCTACCGGCGGCGCAAGGGCCAGATTTCGGGCGACTGGCGGCGCATGGAGGCCGGATACCTGCAGCTTCTGGAACGGTTGCGGAGGGTTGCTCCGCTGGATGTGCGGCGGGAGGAAAACCGTAGCCGCGCGGGCCGGTATCGTTACTATGCGCGCCTGGCGCGTGAGTCCGGAGAAGCGGGGACTGCGGCGCGTCTGCTGGCCACGGCCTTCTGCTGGTCGCCGGTGTGGCTGCTTACCGACTATCGGACCTGGCTGATAGGAACGGCTGTCCTGTGCCAACTGCTGCTACCGCGCGCCGTGTTTCTACGGGCACTGCGCTGGGGACAGCGATTGCTTGGGCCTTTGTTTTCGTGAGCGGCTATCGCATCACGTTCTACTGCGGGCGTTCGCAGGAGCCCTGGTCGCCGTTGTCGGTGAACACCGGGATCGGCGGAAGCCAGGAAGCGGTCATCGCCATGGCTGCTGCCTTGCGGCAACTAGGCCACACGGTGCGTGTGTACAACTCCTGCGGTGCGGCGGCCGGCGAATACGATGGCGTGGTGTACGAAGATTACCGGGCGTTTGGCAATGGGACAGGCGCCGACCTCGTGGTGGTGTGGCGCTGGCCGTGGCTGGCGAATTCGCTGCCGCGGGACGTTCCCAGCTATCTGTGGCTGGAGGACATGATTGAACCACAGGCCGTGGCCGCGGCCGCGCATCGCTACCGGAAAATCATAGTGCTCAGCCGTTATCATCGCCGGCATTACTCGGCGCTTCCGGAGGAGAAGTTCTTCTATAGCCGCAACGGCATTCATCCGGAACATTTCGATCAAGCGGTGCAGCGCGACCCTTACAAGGTGGTTTACGGATCGGCTTATGATCGGGGGCTGATTCATTTGCTGCGGGCCTGGCCGCGCGTAAAGGCGGAAGTTCCGCAGGCGCACCTGACGGTGTTCTACGGATTCCAGGCCGCGCGGGCGCGAGCTTTTCAACTGATCCGCCCGTCATGGGACAGCTATCGGAAAGACAACCCCATTTCATTCTGGTCCTATCGCCGGTCGATGCTGGCGGGCATGCGCCGGGCCAATGTACAGCATCTGGGGCGTATCGGCCACCTGGATGTGGCGCGTCAGTTTCTTTCCGCCGGAATCTGGGCCTATCCAACGGCGTTCCCCGAGACCAGCTGTATTTCCGCCATGAAGGCGCAGGCTGCGGGCGCGGTGCCTGTGGTGATCCCTTCTGGAGCGGTGGATGAAACCGTAGCGTTCGGAGTCAGGACTGCAACCGGCGCAGACGATTACCCAAAACGAGAGCTCCCACCGCGCGTATATAAGGAATGGGAAGAACTGCTGATATCGAGTCTTAAGGATCCGGCCAAGCTGGAGCAGCTTCGTAGCCCGATGGCGGCCGACGCGCGGCAGAAGTTTGCGTGGGAGGCCATAGCCCGCGAATGGAGCGCGGAATTCGATTATGCGCTCAGTATAATCTCTAAGTGACCACGAACTGGGTCGCGCTAATCGTGCAATTCATCGTCGAGAGACTGCACGTCCCGGTCACGGCTTTCATTCTGCTGCGATTATCCCTGGTCTTGCTGGCCTCCCTTCTGACGCTTGCGATCCTCCAATGGCGATTCAAAGCGATAACCCGCTTCCTGAGCGAAAAATCGACGGCGCTGAATCTGGCCGTGGCGCGGGTCGCCGTGGCCGCCACGCTATTGTGGCAGGTGCGCCTGCACGAAATCCTGCTCAACACTTCGCTCGATCCCGCGCTCAGGGTCCCTTTTAGAATTTGGGGCGGCTTGGCCGCGCGCCTGGTGGCTCCGCCGGGCCTCATTACGGCAATTTACGCGATTTTTGTAGCAAGCGCGGTCCTGATGTTAATCGGATTGTTTGGCAGAGCCGCTTCCGCTATTACGGCCATTAGCGCGGTTTATTTGATCTCCTTCCTATTCCTTTATGGCAAAGTAGACCACGTATATCATCACCTGATCTTCATCTCCGTGCTGTGTGCGTTATTTCCCTCCACCGATACTTTATCGCTCGACGCCGTGTTGGCCGCGTGGCGCGATGCAGACGCTGGCCGCCTGCGCAGGAGCCAGCCCAGCGTTGTCTATGGTTACGCCATGCGGTGCATGTGGCTTTTTGTCGGCTTGGGCTATTATTTTCCTGGCCTCTGGAAGTTCAGCCGGTCCTGGATCCACTGGCTTTCCGGAAAGGCTCTTTATAATGACATCGCGCAGGCTGGAGAAGTGCTTCCATGGACTCCGTTCCAACTGTGGCTCATTCAGCATCCACTGCTGATGTCGCTTGGCTCCGCCCTGGTTGTGCTGTTCGAGCTCGGTTTTATTTTCATTATCCTTTTCCCCCGCCTGCGGCCTTTTGCGGGAATCCTGGGACTCGCCTTCCACAATGCGACGTATTTGGCTCTTAGAATCCTATTTATCCCGCTGCAATCCTGTTACGTCATCTTTTTTGATTGGACCGCGATCGTCGCCTGGATCGGCCGCAAGCTGTCCCTGGGAGGGGCGAGGGTCCTCTACGACCCGCATTGCAAACTGTGCCGCCGCACCGCCGGCACGCTGGCGATCTTCGACTGGACGAACAGCTTGACCTTTGTGCCCAATTCCGGAGCAGCTTATTTTTCCGTCATCGCTGACGGTGGCCGCGCCGGAGTGGGCTGCGCCGGGGTTGGTTACGAAGGATATAAGCTGATCGCGGCGCGGTTGCCGCTGCTTTGGTTGCTTCGCCCGTTCCTGGGACTGCCGGGAATTCAGCAGACAGGCACGGCAATCTACGAACGAGTGGCTCGCTCGCGCACCTGCTCGATCGTCGATAAAATCGCGGCTAGCAGGATGCTGAAAAAGGCAATAAACCGCTTGCTCACACGCGCGGCTCAGAATCGCGACTGCGTGCTTGCATGTGTTTACCGAGCCGCGACCGTGAGGGAGTCGGTCCCCAAAGGCCTTTTTCATCAGCCTGCTAGGGGAGAAAACTTGCTCTCCGCTCAAGCCGCGCCTCTCGCTCGATGGGTGCCGCTGGGGGGACTTGCCCTCATGGTCATGTTTGGTTTGCTTCGCGTGGTGGATATGTGGCCGCTCAGTTGTTTCCCTCCGTTTGATGGACCCAATTCCGACACCGTGACGCAATTATCCGTTCAAACGCTTGATACCGGGAACCTCGCGCAGGAGTGGAATCTGAGTGTCGATCCTAAACTCTGGACCGTCTATCGGCGCTGGCAATGGCTGGCACTCCAGGGAGTGGATGAACACCTCGCCGCCCGGCCGAAAGTGGTGGCGCTGGTGAATCTGTGGTTGAGTTACCATCCGGAGCTGCACGTAAAAGACGTCGTCGTTTTCAGGGATCGGTATCAGATGCGGCCGCTAGAGGGCAGCCGGATTCGCGTGGAGCGCCACAAAAACTGCGAATTCGCGTTCTAGCGCGGCGTGCGAGCGAAATAATCGGCGCCGCAATCACGCACGGAATATCTATGTTTATGCAAGAGGCGCAGCATTTCAGCTTTCTGCGCGGATGACAAATGCCTGTGTTCGACAAAAATCGACAGGGGGGTATGTTGGGCGAAATCGAGAGTCTTCAGAACCTCGTAATCATGCCCTTCGGCATCCACGTGTAATAGATGCACCTCCCGAATTCGGTTTCGCGCCAGGACGTCGGAAAGAGGACACACTTCAACCTTGCATTCGATGGTGAACGGCTCCAGCCGGCCGTTCAAGTGTTTCACGATGTGGTTTCTGTCGAACGATCCCAGTTGATCGAACCATTCCGGAAGACCGGACAGGGACTGATTTGCTCTTTGACCGACGTAATAAAAGCTGGTATGCCCGGCCGGGGCCCCGATTGCCACCTGCTCCAAACAGAATCGTTGCGAGTCCTGAAAATTTGCTTTCAGGCGGTCGAAACAATAGGGAACAGGCTCGATCAGCAAGCCTCTCCAATTCGTATTGGCAAGGAGAATATCAGAGCAAGGATCGCCGCTAATTCCGTCGTTGGCGCCGACTTTAACAAATGCCGGTTCCGGCACGATCCGGGAAAGGTCAAGAATGTAACGCCTGAAGCGCGCCACGCCTCTGGCCTTGGGAAAAAGCATTCTGAGATGCACTTACTTCTGGCTGTTCAGAATGTCGTTCAGTATCGGTATATCTTTGGCCTTTTTTGTGGAATCGGGAAGCGACTTGATATACGCGTAAATGTCCGCGAGTTCCGGATCGGGCATCACCTTGGCGGTGTAGGGCGGCATGCCGGTAGGCGTGTCGTGGGGATGCCGCACGTAGGCCATGAACGCGGCCTGCGTCAGCTTCATGGGAACCAGCCGCGCGCCGACGCCATTCTGCCCGGAAAAGCCGTGACACGCGCTGCACAGATACTTTTTGTCGTATAAATCTTTGCCTCGAGACGCCTCGCCGGCGGGTTGTTGAGCCGCCGCGATCGTGGCGCCCAGAATCAGGGCAATGACGAGGGTCACAAAGCGCGGCATGATTCATCCCCTCGGCTGTGTAACCACATCAATCAGCGCCGGCTCGCCATTCTTCACTCGTTCGATGCCACGTTGGTACGCCGCGGCAAGATCCTTGGGATCGGTAATGGGGCCTTCCGCATACATGCCGTATCCTTTTGCGATGCTGGCATAGTCAATTTCCGGATTCCATAGTTTCGTGCCAATGTGAATCCGATCGACGCCCCGATTCATGGCCGTGGCCTGCCGCTGCATGCGCATCACTTCCTGGTGATAAGCGCGATTGTTGTGCATGATGGTGAGCAGAGGCGCCTTGTGGTGCGCCGCGGTCCACAGCACGGCGGGAGCGTAGTTCAGATCGCCATCTGTTTGCACATTGATCGAGATACGCCCGTGCTTTTTGTTGGCCAGCGCCGCGCCCACCGCGGCTCCCGCGCCATAGCCCATCCCGCCCGCGCCCTGCGCGCCGATATAGTGATAATGTTTGTCGCAAGCCCATAGCCGGCGCGGCCAGCCGCCCATGAAACCGTCCCAGGAGACCATGGACCAGTCTTCATTCTTGATGAACGGCCACAGCTCGCCATAAAGTCGATTCAAACTCACCGGGCTCGCGTCCCAGCCGATGGCCGCCAGTTCGATGTCCTTGAGCTTGGCTTGCCGATGCGCTTCCGCCAGTTTTTTGCCGCGCTCTTCGAATAGCCGCTTGCGATCCGCGGTAACCAGCTTCCTGCATTCCTCAATCAGCGCGGGCAGCGTGGCTTCCGCGTCGGCCGCCATATCGATGTCGGACGCGGTATAGCGATCGCCCACATCCTGGTAATTGTTCTTCACGCTCAAAATAGTCGAAGAAATGTTGATGGTTTTTGCGCCATTCCGCCCCACTGGCGCATTATTCACTTCGAGTGCCAGCGTGAGGTCGGGCTGCGTGCCCGGAATCCCGGGGCCCGAAAGCGGATGCGTGAGCGGGAAATTCATGCGGTCCCCACCACTCACCGGAGCCTGCAAAAGCTCGGCCAATTCCACCAGCAGCGTCATGCCGTTCGCGGTGCGCGCGGAACGGCCGGTAACAATCACCGGATTCTCGGCGTTCACCAGCAGCTTCGCTGCTTCGCGCACCGATTCCAGATCGCCCGAAGGCGGATGAATGCGCTGAAATTTCGGAACGCGGAGATTGGGCTCCTTGTTGGTCATCTCCTGCAAATCTTCGTCGACCACCAGCAGCGTTGGACCCATGGGCGGCATCATCGCGATGGTGTAGGCCTTCTGCGCCGCATCGGCGAAACCGGCCAGCGAGCGTGGCTCGTCGTCCCACTTGATCATGTCGCGAACCATCACCGCCATGTCCTGCGCGTTATGGGCGGGCACCGCATGCCCCCAGTTCCCGGCGATCATATAGATAGGCACGCGATCGGCGTACGCGTTAAATATCGCCATCGAAGCGTGCTGGATGCCGACGTCGGCGTGCAGCAGCACCAGCATCGGCTTGCCCTCGATCTTGGCATAGCCGTGCGCCATGGAGACGGCCGACTCTTCGTGGCAGGCCGTCAGGAATTCGGGGCTCGTATTGTTGCCGTAGTTGATCAGAGATTCGTGCAGGCCCGCGAAGCTGGTGCCCGGATTCGCCACGACATACTCGAAATCGAGCTGCTTCAGGACGTCCACCATGTAGTCCGAGCCCGGGCTGAGCTCGATTCCGTTGATGCCCGGGATAGGACGCCCGTTCCCGACGTCCGCGTTTAGCGCCGCTTGAGTGGGCGTCGCGGCGCTTGCGTTGCCGCCCGGCCCTTGCGTACGTTGTGCGCTCGCCTCCTGGGGCTTGGCTACCAGCGCGGCAGCGCCGGCCGCCGCACCCTTCAAAAACCCGCGCCGTCCAACCGAGGTTTTCTTAGTTGTTTTGCGCATAATCGTTACTTCCGCTTTTTTCCTTCCACACGCTCGTCGATCCAACCCAGGATTAAATCCGCGAGCTGCAGATTATTCTTATCCTGCATCATCATATGGCTGTTTCCCTTGATGCCCATTTTAGGCAGATACATCATGGTCGCGTTTCCGCCCGCCGCGGTCACTTGCTGGACGAACTTGTTGCAACTGTCCAGATTCATCGGCCAGAGGGCGTTGAAGGGGCCTGGAATATCGTCCAGGTGATCGCCGAACATAATCAGAATCGGAATCTTTGAGAGTGTCGAAAGCTGCTGCGGGTTCAGCGTGGTGGTGCATCCCATTTCGATGGATACGATGCCTTTGACGCCCGCCGGGTTGATCATCGCCGCCTCTTCGGGAAAGAATCCGGACTCGGAGTGGCCGATCAAAACCGCTCCGTGCAACTGCACCGCGAGCGCGGCCATGTTGGTCCAGGTTGGATTGGGCGCGGGCAAAAACCCGTTTAGATCCGGGATCATTTGTTTGTACATTTCGTCGGCGGCCTGCACCGGGAATTGTTCGTCCGCGAACGCCTTGTTGAAAGTGGGGCCGAAACGAAACAGAGTCCAGGAAGTCTGATGGCTGGCCATGAAGATGTTCGGAAGCTGGCTGGGTGGAACCCGGCCCAGCTTGACGGCGTTGATTTTGGTGGCGTCGAAACCGGAGCGGGCCCGCGAGCTTTGGTCCGCCAGATATACCGAACGGCCCTTGCGCAGGAAGTATTCGTTCCAGCCCATCCGTCCGTCGGGAGTTGTTTCCCAGGTCTTGCTGCTCAGGCAACATCCGTGCACCATCACCACCGGCGTGTGCCGGTTGGCGTTGACGGGCGTCTGATACTGCACGTACATCTGGTTAATGGTGACGTCGCCTTCCACTCCGGCGCCGGGCCCGGTGGTGCTGCCACTCAGGTCTTTCGAAGTCTTGGTCTCACCGCCGACGAAGAAACTGCCTTGCGACGCTACCACCAGCGGTTTCGCCGCGTCTTCGGTGTAACTCGGGATCGTCGCCGCGAGCGTTACAATCGGAACCCATTTCCAGATACTTTTCATCCCCAGCCTCCAGGTTCTTACACTATCACTCCCTCACGGTTGTGGCTCGGTAACTTCTCCGCGCAGGTGTTAATCTTACGAAATGGCAAATCTGTTTGGCACGGATATTCTGATTCAAGCGCCCGATCCAAAGATCGCCGCGGCCTTCTACGTCCAACAACTCGGATTCGAGATCACCGCCGAGACGCCGAACATGATCAGCTTGCATGGCAAGCACATCAACCTGTTTATTGAGTTGGGCCCGGCGCTCGGGCCGGTGCTGGAAGTGACCGTCGCGAATGTCGCAGACGCCAAGGAACGTTTGACAAAAAGCGGCTGCGCGATCGTCAAGGATGAGCCGGATTTCCCGCGATGCTACGTCCAGGATCCCTACGGCTTGATTTACAACCTGACCACCTAAGGCAAGCGAGAATAGAGGTGAGGCCGAAGTGATAAAGATTTTTGCGATCGCCGCCATCGCCGCCAGCCTGGGTTTCGCGCAGACTACCACTCAGGGAGCTCCGCAGCCCAACGATTACCGAAATGCGAAATCGTGGCTGTGCCGGCCGGACTTGCATAACGACGCCTGCGATGTCGACCTCGCCACTACCCTCATCGCCGCCGACGGCAAATTCACCCGCGAGGCGTGGACCGCCGATGCCAACGCGCCGGTGGATTGCTTTTATGTATATCCGACGGTATCGACGGACCCGACGCCCTACAGCGACATGATCCCCGATGCGGCCGAGCTGAACGTCATCCGGCAGCAATTCGCCCGGTTCGGATCCGTCTGTCGGCAGTATGCACCCATGTACCGGCAGATCACCTTGTTGGGATTGGTCCGGGTGCTCGCGGGCACCGGGTCGCTCGAGCACGGGCTGCAATACGACGACGTGCGCGATGCCTGGAAGTCCTATCTGGAAAATGACAACCACGGGCGTCCCTTCGTGCTGATCGGCCACTCGCAGGGTTCGTTTATCCTGGCCGAACTTATTCGCCAGGAGATCGACGGCAAACCCATTCAGGCGCGCATGGTCTCGGCGATTATTCCCGGCGCCACTGTCGCGGTGCCGCGCGGCAAGGATGTTGGCGGGGCGTTCCAGCACGTTCCGCTCTGCCGCTCTGCAATGCAAGCCGGATGCGTCATTGCGTATTCCTCTTTTCGCTCCACGTCGCCGCCGCCCGCCAACACGCGTTTCGGAAAGGTGGCCGACGCGAACATGCAGGCGGCGTGTACCAATCCGGCGGCGCTGGGCGGTGGAAGCGGCGAGCTGCACGCGTATGTGTCGAAGGATGGCGGCGCGATTGCGGGCGGCAGTCGCCTAACTCCCTGGGTGATTCCAGAACGGCCCATCGACACGCTCTGGGTGAGCTTTCCCGGTCTGTTGACGGCCCAGTGCGCTTCGAATGAGAACGCAACTTATCTGGAGGTGACAGTGCACCCGGATCCTTCCGGCCGCCGCGCGAACGATATTCCGGGCGACCTCCGCTTCGGAGGCCAGATAGCGAAGGACTGGGGGCTGCATCTGGTGGACGTCAACTTCGCGATGGGTAATCTTGTGGACATCGTCAGGCAGCAATCGAAAGCATGGCTGGCCGCAAATAAGCTACAATAGGACCTACTGGAAGTTGATCCGCAACCCCCTCTCCCCTCACCGGTAGTCGGCTCGTCGATTCTCATCCGCAAAACCAAAACATGAAAAGTTTCTCTGAACTCCCCCTTTCCGCTCCCCTCCGGAGCAATCTCGTCAAGCACGGCTTTGTCGACCCCACCCCCGTCCAGGCTCTGGCCATTGAGCCCGCGCTCGCCGGACGCGATCTGGTGGCAACCGCGCAAACCGGCACCGGCAAAACGCTCGCGTTCGTCCTCCCGATTCTTCAAACCATCAGCCAGCTCCCCAAACAGACCACGGGTCCCAGCCTGCGCGCCATTGTCTTGAGCCCCACGCGCGAACTCGCCATGCAGATCAACGACACGTTCGTCAAAATGGCGGCGGGCACGGGCATCCGCGCTTCCATCGCCGTCGGCGGCTTGAGCGAGAATGCGCAACTGAGGTCCATTCGTAACGGCTCGCAAGTGCTGATCGCGACGCCCGGGCGTCTGTCCGATTTTATGGGCCGCAACCTGGTCGATTTCCGCAATGTTCGCATCCTGGTTCTGGACGAGGCGGACCGCATGCTCGACATGGGCTTTCTGCCCACCGTCAAGAAGATCATCGCGGCCACTCCGTCCGATCGGCAGATGCTGCTCTTCTCCGCAACCATCCAAAGCTCGGTCAAACATCTGGTCCAGACCCACGTCCGCGACGCCGTGCGCGTTGAAGTGGGCGACACGACGAAGCCGATCGAAAAGATCGAACTGCATCTTTATGAAGTGGAGCAGGACCGCAAGCTGGGTCTCCTGCAATTCATGCTGGATCAGGAGCAAGGCTCGTTCCTGGTTTTCGCGCGCACCAAGCACGGTGCCGACAAGCTGGCGAAGAAGCTGTCGCGCGAAGGCCTGAAGACCACGGCCATCCACGGCAACCGCAGCCAGAGCCAGCGCACTCAGGCGCTGCGCGGCTTCCAGGATGGCGACTATCGGGTGTTGGTTGCTACCGACGTCGCCTCACGCGGCATTCATGTGGAAGGCATCGCTCATGTGGTGAACTACGATCTTCCGCAAGTGCCGGAGGACTTCATTCATCGCGTGGGACGTACGGGCCGCGCAGGCGCTACCGGAACGGCATCCACTTTCGCTACGCGATCGGAGCGCTCTGAGATTTCGCGCATTGAGCGAACGCTGGACGCCAAGCTGGTGCGGCGTCAAGTGCCGGCCGATGTTCCGGTGGAGAAGCATGCCGACAGGCAAGCTGACAGACACAGTGCGCCCGTTATCGTGATTCCTTCCGCTGCGCATCACGGCAAGCGCCAGGTTCGCTCGTTCAGCCCGCGTAGCAAGGGCCCACGGCGCCGCGCGGTATAAAGGCCGCCGTTACAGGCTGGGCCTGTGGGCCAACTCCCGATTCATCCACGCCAGATAACGTTCCGAACCGTCCACTACGGCGAGAGCGATGACTTCCGGCACTTCATAGGAGTGCAGCCGCTCGATCTCGCCCCGCAGTTCATCCAGCAACGTCCGGCTGGTCTTGATCAGAAGCAGCACTTCCTCTTCGTCCTCGATGGCTTCTTGCCATCTATACACACTGCGAACTCCAGGCATGACGTTGACGCAGGCCGCGAGCCGCTTCTCTACCAGCGCTCGCGCCACTCGCTGCGCCTCTTCCGCTGAAGCGCAAGTGCTGAGCACAACAATCTTGTCGGTCATAATTTTTCGGTCCTGGACAACTTTTTTCGATCTTCCTCTGGATCTTTTGGCAAAAGAGGATTATAAACGAATGTAAGGACTCATACCGGATCTTCTATTGTTCATGACCAGTTCAGTACGTCGTGTTCTCATAGTGACTGCGTTTGCACTGATGGGCGCTTATGGTTTGGCGGAATTGCGCGGGCCGCAAGGCCTTCCAGCTCTCAGGGAGCGATGGAACGAGATTCGCCAGTTTGAAGAAGAAAATGCCAATCTGCAGCGCGAGAACGATTACAGGCGGGACCGCATCAAGAAGCTGGAGAGCAGTCCGTCCGAGCAGGAGCTCGAGATTCGGAAGAAGCTGAAGCTTTTGCGGCCCGGCGAAACATCGTTCATACTGCCCGAACAGCCGAAACCGGCACAACCGGACGCGACATTGCGAGACGCAACGGCGCCAGATGCGGCTTCTCCAGATGCAATTCAGGACCCCGATTCAAAATAGCGCGTGGTGATCCAGCGGTCCGGCGCCCGCGCCGAGTCCAGGATTGTTACGAATCGCCTCCGTGATGTAACGTTTGGCTCGCCCGATTGCTTCCGGAAGATCGTGGCCCGAAGCGAGCGACGCCGTGATCGCCGCTGAGAAAGTACAACCCGTTCCGTGAGTGTGACGAGTTTCGATGCGCGGCGAGGTGAACTCGGTCCATTCGCCCTGATGGAACAGGATGTCGACGGGATCGCCGTCGAGATGGCCGCCTTTCACCAGCACGGCTTGTGGCCCCATAGCCGCCAGTTCTTCCGCGGCCCGGCGCATCCCAGCCGGATCGCAAACCTCGGCGCCGGTCAATAGCGAGGCTTCCTGAAGGTTCGGCGTCAGCAAAAAAGCATTTGGCAATAAAAATGTTTTGAGCGCATGAATGGCGCCGGCGTCGGACGCCAGCAACGGGGCTCCGTTCTTGCTCACCATCACGGGATCCACAATGAGCGGGAACGAAAAATCCCGCGCCAGCGCGGCTACCGCTTCCATGATCGCGCGATTTCCGAGCGCTCCGGTTTTCGCGGCCGCGGGCGGAATGTCGCAAATCACGGCGCGAATCTGATCGGTCACCAGTTCCGCATCCAGGCACTCCACGCGTTGCACCCCGCGCGTGTTCTGCACGGTGATCAACGTGATCGCAGCTTCACCATAAACGCCAAAGTGATGAAATGTTTTTAGATCCGCCTGGATGCCCGCGCCGCCGCTGGCGTCGGATCCGGCAATGCTCAGCGCGGCCGGCTTCTTAGGATAGAGTGTGCCCATATTTAATGCCAGCCAAGCGTCGAGAAGAGTCTCGACGCGGCAAACACGAGTGTTCGCGCCACATGTGCCCGCCGGTTTCGAAACGACTGAGACCGTCCACTAGTCTCCTGTCCCCGAAGTTCGTTGAACAAGTCCGGACGTGGGCGGTGCCCCCGGGACTGCGGCCGACGCCCTCGCCGTCTTCCCTTTCGAGTGCTTTGGAGAGCCGAACCAGGGGGTTCGGCACGGGCGAGGGCGCCCGCCCCACCGCTGAAATATGAGGCGAACTTCAGGGACCGAATATTAGTTGGGGACATCCATCCCCAGTTGGGCGATCAGATTCTGGTAATCCGGCTCCTTGCGCAAACTCAAGAGCGCCGGATCGATGGGAAGAGTCACCATGTAGAGCTCGCGCTTCTTGTAGGAGACATCGAGAAAATCCAGAGCGTCCCGCTTTCTTCCCAGCATCGCGGAGGTTTCGGCTACCCGGAAATCGGGGTAGCGTCCTTGGTTCGCGAGCTTTTTCTGAGCGCGCAGCAGACTCTCCAGCATGCCTTGGGACCCGCCCGCGGCAAACCCTTTCTCCCCTTCGGCAACCACCGCAAGCTCCACGGGATCGTGCGACGATTCTGCCGCCTTGCGCGATTCCGCCAAATAGTTTCGGCACTCCTTCGAGACGAAATAAATGTAGGAAAGGTACAGATGGGCCGAGCGAAACGAAGGTTCGGCGGCCTCAATCTGCCGCAGTTGTTCCACGGCCTGTTCGCGCTTGCCCTGATAGAAAAGCAACAGGCCCTGATCGGCCAAAATGGATCGGGAGCCGGGCTCCAGTTCACGGGCACGCTCCATCTGATCGGATGCTTCCTGCAGGCGGCCGACGGACATCAAAGCCGTAGCGTACCATTGATGGGCTTGCGCGTAATTGGGGTTCAGCTCCACGGCGCGTTTGAATTCGCGCTCGCCGCTTTTCAGATCGAGCGATCCATAGAACAGATCGAACCCCAGCGAACTGTGGGCTTCGGCCAGCGAGTCATCCAGCTCCACTGCTTTCCGCGCGGCAGCCAAGGCCCGCGGCCAAGCTTCGCTGTCGGGCATGGCGCCGAACTCGCGCAGCAGGCCGTAACAATCGGCGAGTCCCACGTAAGCTTTCGCGTAACCAGGGTCGGCCACGATGGATTGCGTAAAGTAGTCCACGGCCTTTTGGAGATCCTCCGGCGTGCGTTTGTTCCAGTAATACCGGCCCTTCAGATAAAGCTCCGCGGCGGGAGATTGAGCCGCTTTAGGCCGGACGGGCAGCGTCTTGGCCCACACTTTGCCGATGGCCTCTCGCCATTCGTTCCAGGAAACGGCCAGTGCGATTAATGCGCCCGCGAGCAGGGCGGCTACGGCGATCCCACCGATTTTCCTGGAAAGGATGGAAGGCGGGACAACCGCTCCCTCACGGTCACGGCTCAGAATCGGTGTTTCCGAACCGCCTGCGTGAGCTCCCGCGAAGCAGGGCAGATAAGAGCCCTTGGGAAGTTCGATCCGAACGGCATCGGTCTTTCCAGAAGTCTCGTAATATTCATTCAGCTTGAACCTCAGCAGTCGAGCCTGGACCCGAACCACGGGATCGATCCTGGGATCATAGTCCGAAGCCCGCCCGAACACCTGGACGCCGATTTCGATTTCCTTCGGGGCATCGGTGCGTCCAGCCAGGCGCTGCTCCACCACGTATCGAAGGAACTCGGCCAGACGGGGTGAGCGAACCAAAGCCTGCGTCGCAAGGATGCGACCAAGCGCAGCGTTTACTTCTTTAGAATCTACCATGGCTCAAGCGCGAGCCCACGTATACTACCGTAAAACCCTGGTGGTTTTTCTTAAAGAGCTTCATTATAGCCTACCGCTCCGGCAATTCCGGAGCGGAGGAGGCGGGGTCGATGAAGAAGTTGCTGTTATTGTTCTGCGCCGGTGCGAGCGCCTTGCTGGGACAAGCGCCGACTATTACCGGCGTGGTGAATACCACGGCCCCCACCAGCGGCGCATTGTGCCCGGGAATTTTGGCGAGCATCTATGGAACCGGTTTTGGATCTGGTTCTACGTCCAGTGTGACCGTTTTAGTGGGGGGACAGAGGGGATTTGTCGTTTTTGTCAGTCCAGGCCAGGTGAACGTAGAGATTCCTTTCAATGCACCGGTGGGCGCAACCACTGTGGTGGTGACAACGGGCGGAGGGAGCTCAGCTCCTTTTAATGTGACGCTCGCGTCGGTAGCGCCGACCATAAGCTATGGCGCAAACTCCACAACCGTCGGACTTTTCCTCAACGTTAAGGGAGCCATTGTGGGTTACACCAACCTGGCGAACCCGGGAGAGACGCTGTCGCTCTATGCCACGGGACTGGGCCCAACCAATCCCGCGGCGCCCGCTTCGGGTTTGTCGACCAGTAATCTGCCCACCGCGACGCTGCCGACAGTGACGGTGGGAGGCGTGGCTGCGAAGGTTTTATATGCGGCGATTCCCTCGGGCTTTGCGGGACTCTATCAGGTTAATTTCACGATTCCCACAACCGTCCAGGGCGACGCGGCGGTGGTGCTTACCATCGACGGCCAAAGCAGCAACAGCGTGATTCTGCCTTTGTTCGGCATCTCGTCCGTGGTGAACGCCGCGTCCTTCCTTAACACCGACACAGCGGCGCCGGAGGAGCTGATCAGCATCTTCGCGAACGGGCTGGGGACTACCAATCAGCTTTACGGGTTCCCCGACACTACCGTGGAGGGCGTCTCGGTGACTATCAATGGCGTTCCGGCCCCGTTCACGGCGTTGGCTGCATCGGGCAGCCAGATCAACGTCGTTGTGCCGTCCAATGTGCCAACCACGGGAACGGTGCAAGTTCAGCTCACCACGCCAACGGGCACGAGTATCGATTATCCACTGATCATGAATCCAGCGGTGCCCGGCATTTTTCTGGTGACCGTTCCATCGGACCCCACCGCCGATATCGCCGTCGCGCAGTTTGCCAATACGGTGTGGTTAGCGGTGCCGACGTCGGCCGCTACCGCGCTGCAGATTCCGCAGAACTGCACCGCGTCCAACGCAAATCCATTATCGATCTGCGGACAGCCCGCCGCGCCGGGCGATTATCTGGTTCTTTACATGACTGGGCTGGGCGAAGTGACGCCCAATGGCGATCCCAGCGGCACTCCATTGGCCACAGGCGTGGTTGCACCAGTGAGCGGCAGCCCGCTGTACGAAACAACGGCTGCGCCAACCCTCCAAGTTGGCGGCGTAACGGCCACGGTGCTGTTCTCCGGCGTCGCGCCGGGCACGTCCGGCGAATACCAAGTGGATTTTCAAGTTCCAACTTCGGGAGTCACCGAGGGCGACGCAGTTCCGCTCACGGTTTCGATGCCCGGAAGCAGTACTGCTACCGCGACGCTGGCGGTGCATTCGAGATAGCCCCGGGGTGGTCAGCCCGAAATACCTGCGAGCCGCTGCACGGTTTCAAAGGTATCTGCTTCGGCCGCGGTTTTGTCGGTGCGATAACGCTTCACTCGAGCGAAACGCAACGCGAGACCGCTCACGTAGCGCGGGCTGACCTGGATTTCGTTGAAGGCGATCTCCACCACCAACTCTGGTTTCACGTGCACGGTGTAGCTATCGCGCCCGATCTCCAGGCGTAACAGCTCCTGAGTCTGCCACGCCAGCATTTCGTCGGTGAGACCTTTGAAGGTTTTTCCGAGCATGGCGAATCCGCCTTTTTGTGTGTCGCGCGCGCCCAGGTGCAGGTTGCTGAGCCATCCTTTGCGACGCCCGTTGCCCCACTCAGCGGCCAGGATGACGAGATCCAAGGTTCGGGCGCGCTTCACCTTGACCCAACTTTGGCCGCGCGCTCCAGCGGCATATTTCGCATCGATGGCTTTCGCCATAATGCCTTCATGGCCGCGCGCTAAGGCCTGTTCGAGAAATTCGTCGGCTGCCTGCGCGTCGGCGGTGACGATGTGCGGGATCAAGTGCTCGCTGGAAAGATCGGAGAGCGCGGCGAAGCGGCGGGCTTGGGGTTCGTCCAGAAGCGCGCCGCCGTTGAGATAAAGCAGATCGAACCAGAACGGCGTCATCGGCAATTCCTGCCGCATGCGATGCACATCCAGTTTGCGTCCGAAGCGCCGCATGCTGATCTGGAAGGGCTGCGGACGGCCATCGGGAAGCAGGCTGATCACTTCGCCGTCCAGGATGAGATCCCTGGCGGGAAGCGCGCGCGTGACTTCCACAACTTCCGGGACCGCGGCCGTCACGTCCTTCAAGCTGCGCGAATAAACAACCACGTCCTCGCCCGATTTGTGGACTTGCACGCGCGCGCCGTCCATTTTGTATTCGAGCGCGGCTTCACCCACGCAAGCCAGAGCTTCCGGGACATCGTCGGCGGATTGCGCCAGCATGGGCTGAATGGGCCGAAACAATTGCACGTCGTATTGTGCGAGCCCAGCTTCGCCTTGTTCCATGGCCGCTCGGGCCACTCGTGCGATATCGCCGGCCATCATCGCGGCGCGGCGGACGCCCTCGGGCGCGAGTCCGGAGGCTTTGGCGACAGCTTCCAGCATGATCCCTTCCAGCGCGCCCTGCCGAAGCTCGCCAATCAGCAGGCCGGTCAGGAATTGCTGCTCGGCTTCGGTGGCGCGGGAAAACATGCTTTGCAGGAGTTCCAGACGTTGACGCTGGGAGCCGCTGCCGCTCACTCCGGTGATTTTTTGAAGAATGCCATCGATCTCCAGGATTTCCAGAGTGGAAGTACCGGCGGGCGAGTTGCGAGCCTCGCGTACTGTGGCGTAACCGATGCCGATGCGTCCCTGGCGGGTTTGGCCGTAGAGGAATGGGACCACGATCTCGATTTCTTCCGGGTTGAGTTCGAGGATCAAACGGGCGAGCAGATCGATTTTTTCGAGTCGCTTGGTGGTATCGGTGACGCGGCGCGAGGTTTCAACCACGCTGGCGAGCAGCATGCTTGCAGAATAACAACGGAGTGGGTAATTAAACACAACGTCTTAAGTAATTGCGCATAAGCGGCGTAGGGCGTCATTGGGGTTCGTCCATTCGGCGAAACGACCTTCGACGGCATCGGCGACGCTGTCCAGAAAAGCGAAGTACCGATTATGGAGGCACAACCGGCGGGTTAGCTTCCAGATTCGCTCGATTGGATTCAGTTCGGGACTGTAAGGAGGTAGGAAGTCCAGGCCGAAATATGGGGCTTGCTGTTGACGCCAATCGAGATGGAGCCTGGAGCGATGATATTGGGCATTGTCGCTAATGGCTACAACCCGGCGATTGGGTTCGACGCTTGCCTCGCGAAACATCTTTAGGAACTCCCAGAAGGTTTCTCCGTTAAATCTTCCGGTTTCACGACGGAACAGAAACTTGCCATCTCGCAACCTCACGGCGGCAAAGTAGCCGACGCTCTTGCGGGTCGGGTGGTGATAGACGATGGGGTCTTTAGTTTCCGGCGGAACCCACATGCGGCAGCGTGATCCCTGCTGTTGAAAATGAACTTCGTCCAGCGCCCAGAGATCCACGGCCCTGTTCTCCATCAGCTTGCGGAGTTTTTTTTATGCGCCTTCTGGCGTGTGGGGTTTCCTTTTGCCAAGACTGGGCGAGGCTTGCGGAGACGGAACTCGAGTTGGCGAAACAGCCTTTGGCATTGGCGCACGCCCAGTTCAATTCCGTAAGTATTTGCGATCCACGCCGAGAGGGTTTTGCCATCCCAGAGATTGACCTGCATTCCGGCGTCGCTGGGCCTTGCGCGCAACACCCGATTGATTTCCCTTACCTGTTTTTGGCTAAGTCTGCCCGGACGTCCCGAGCGTTCGCCCTCAGTCAGGCCGGCCAGCCCCTGTTCCCCATAACGATGAACCCAATACTCGACCGAACGCGAAGCGTCGCCCAGTAGGCGCGCCACCTCCGGGCACGTCATGCCCTGCGCCACCAACAGCACGCCATGCAGTCGGTGGTCATAACGTGATTCCTCAGACCGCTGAATCTCCTGCTGCAATCCCAATACGGATGTGGAATCGGATATCGTGAGTGGTCTCATGATTCAGGAGACCACGTCTCCGCCTCTATTCGCAATTACTTATGTCGTTGTGTTTAGTTTCCGATAGGCACTTGTTGCGCCGTGGTGGTGCCCAGGGAATTGGCGACTTGCGCGGTGACGAATCCGATCTCGGCCTGGTTCCCGGTTACGGGAAATATCGCCAGCACCTGGAACGCCCCGCCCACTTGCGAGGTGCTGAAATACTGCTGGAAGGCGGTGGTGGCATTGACGTCGATGGCGCCCTGCGGCAGCGCTTTGCCCGTGACGTCGTAGAACGTGAAGGTGAGTTGCGAGGCCGAGTAGGTGTTATCGAAGCCGGAAAACGCGACGTTGATGGAACCAAAGAGCGCGACGGCCGTAGCGCTGTCGAGGTTGATGGGTTCGGGAGGAATGGCCAGCGAGGTCTGCAGGGGCGGGTTATTTTCAAGAGTGAGTGTGAACGTAATGGTTCCGGCTGTGGTTCCAGTCTGGAACGCCATACTGGATTGTCCGCCGATCACGGCTGAGGTGGCGCCGACAGCGATGGTCACGGTGGCTATGCGCAGCGGCCCGGATAGAAACTGAACAGCCGCGTCGTCCGTCACGCCGGTGACGCTGGGCTGAAATCCGATAGCCAAGGTTCCGGAGCCGCTGACCTGCGATGCCGCGGCCAGCGGAATGGTGATGCTGTTCTGTTGCCCGCTGGCGCCCACACTGGACGCGAAGACGATTGTCGCACTCGGGAGTGGCGGATCCAAGCCTTGGCCGGTCAAAGTGAACGTGCGGCCGTCCACCGTTAGCGTGCCTTGGTAGGCCGTGCCCGATTGCGGAGTGAAAGTGATCTGAAAGGGCACGGATTGTCCGGAGCCGATTTGAAGGGGCAACGTCAGGCCAGGCGCTAATTTGAACGCTCCGCCGGAAACCGACACGCTACTCACCGTGACGCTGGTGCTGGACGAATCGTACAGAACGAAACTTTGAGCTTGACTGGCCCCCACCGGTACCGATCCAAACCCGACGGTTGCGCCCGCGGTTAGCGGCGTCTGGCTGCCGGACAGCGTCAAGATGGCCGATGCGACACAGGTTCCTTGCAGCGCGATGCTGATGCTGTTCACGACCATAAATGCGCTAAACGAACCGATGGTTGCAGGGCTGAAATTGACATCCACTTCCGCCTCCGAAGCCGGACCGACGTACGGAGCCAGAATGTAGGGCAGCGTGGGGGCAGATATGATGCTGAAGCCTTGGCCCGACAGCGCGAGTGTCGTAAGGGTGGCTGGGCCGGCGCCGATGTTGCGGACGTGAAATCGAGTTTCGAGTGTGTCGCCGGGCGCCGCCGTGCCGACGTTCAGCAGCGCTCCCACTGGGGTGTCGTTCGTCCCGTCGAATTCGAAGACTTGCAGCTGCGCCATAGCAGCGAGCGGTAATAGGAAGGCGAACAGGGCAATACGCGCGATCATATTTCTACTCGGGAAGTTGAAAAAAGCCTTCGCGCCCGGGCGTGGTACGGATGGCGAAGCGCCTGCTGCTATGGAGATCCGTTAGCTGCACCCAGTCCTGATTCATTTGTTGCAGCGAAAAACCGGCGGGTAACGAGGCGGCAATGTGGACTTCAGAGGCGTCGGTTTTTCGGACGACCATCCCGCCGGTCTCGCGATAAAGCAGGTCGCCCGACGGGAGGATGAGCACGGGCGGATGTACGCCGGTGAGAGCTTTTTGCGAAATGCTTCCGGCGGCGTCCAGCGGCAGGGTCAGTTCCCAAAGCGTGTCCTTTCTCTGAACAATCAGCGCAGCTTCAGAAGGAGCCGGGAAACGCGATGGCAAGCACCGCATCCGCCGCGATTGCTTCGGAACTGATCGGGACCGGCGCGAACGCGCTCCCGCGCCACTCGACCAGCGCGCAGCTGGATGCGATATACGCCAGCGCCGTGGTGCCGCCAGGAGAGAACGCGAACAGAGCCGGTCCCGGAGCGGCGTCCATGGATGCGAGCCGCTTCCCCTGCGGGTCGAAGGCCGCGAGCGACGAATCGGTTTTCATCAAACCAAACGATCCGGAGAACGCTTCGGTGATCACCGCGCCCGGGACGGCTGGCCCGAGAACGAAGTTGCCTGCAATCCCATACGCGGGCCGGAGGAGAGACGCGCTGTCCTGCACAAACCCGAGCTGCGGAGGTGCAATCGCGGGTTGCGCCCAGGCGCCCGCGGACAACAGGGAACCGGCAATGATCCACAACTTTGTCATCACGGATGTCCCACCACGATGCTCGGAGTTCCGACGCTAAGCCCGGCCAGAGCCGGACTGGAGGAATTCGATGAGCCATCCGAACGCAGCAACGCGTACCCGCCTCCCGCGGCTGCTACGCCCGCGATGGCGGCGATCCAGAGCCACTTGTGGCTGCTGTGGGACGCCTTGAACACGCCTTCGCCGCCGGCTTTCGGCGCGGCGGTGTCGCTCAGATATTGCGTGCTGATGATCCCCGTGCGCGCCTGCTCCTTCACGGCGGTGATATGGATCTGGATGGTTCCTGGCGTCTTGTTCCACTGCATCCCCCAGACGGACGCGCGGCCGTCGGGACCGGTGGTCACCACTTCGGTGCGGAGGCCCGAGTTAAACGTGCCGCTGGCGCCCTGGTCCGGCAGGCGAAAACTGACGGAAGCCATATCGAGCGGAAGGCCGGCTTCGTCGGTAACCAGAACAGTGACGCCGCGTGTGGCGCGCGAGCCGGTGCGATAGGTGACGCCTTCCCCTTCGACGACTCTTAGTTGCACGATCACGGAGGCGTCCGCCGAAGCGGCGAATGCCAGGGCGCAGGCGGTGATGAATCGGGATTGCACGCACTATAGGTGCGGGCTTTTATCGGATTTTCTCAGGCGAAACAGCCAATGGCGCACGCTTTAGCGCGACGCACTCGTGCGTGCCGCGTTCACAACAGTGTGAACGTCTGGTCGTCGCTAAGGGTACGCGTCGTTCGTCGCGGAAAGAGGCGCCTGCAAGAGTGCAGGCACGGCACGCACGAGTGCGTCGCGCTAAAGCGTGGGCCACGTCAGATTTGCGCCGCCCCTTCCAAACTGCGCCACAAATACCACATCGCCACCGACGAATACGGCCGCCACGCCACCGCCAGATCTTCCATCTGTTTTGGAAGCGGCAGCTCTTCCAACTGATACGCCTTGCGGATGGCGGTGCGAACGCCGAGATCGCCGGTGGCCAAAATATCCGGACGCCGCAGCGCGAAAATCAGGAACATATGCGCGGTCCAAACGCCGATGCCCTTCACCTGAGTCAAATGCTCGATCACTTCCAGATCGGTAAGCGCGGCCAGCGTCTCAAACTTTATGTCGCCCTTATTTGTTTTCCGCGCCAGATCGCGGATGTACGCGGTCTTTTGCTTGGATAGCCCGGCTTTGCGCATGCGCGTCGGGGTCAGTTTCAGGATGGAGGCGGGCGTCACTTGGCCGTCCGGCAGCATCGCGATCAGCCGCCCCAGGATCACCGTCGCTACCTTCCCGCTGAGCTGTTGGTAGACAATGGATCTGACGAGTGTTTCAAAACTCGGTTCGCGGTGCTCGATCTTGTAGGCCCCGACGCGCTCGATGATCGAACGCATCACCGGATCGGATTTTTTGAGGTGAATAATGGCCTTGCGCATTGGAACGAGAACTAGAAACTGTGCATCTACCAATATAATTCTTATGCGTCCCACTGCCGTGATTTTGATTTCCGCTCTGGCTCTTTCCGTCCCCGCCGCGCTGCTGCTCGCGCAGGACGACGCCACAACTCTCAAAGTGGAAGTGAACCTGGTCAATATTTTGTTCAGCGTTCGCGACAAGAAAGGCGGTCTGGTTGGCAACCTCAATAAGGATGACTTCAAAGTCTATGAGGACGGCAAGGAGCAGGAGGTCAAGTATTTCAATCGCGAAACCGACCTGCCGCTCACCATCGGGTTGCTCATTGATGTGAGCGCCAGCCAGATGAACCTGATCGAAATCGAAAAGAACGCGGCCTACCAGTTTTTCGGGTCCGTATTGCGCAAGCAAGATCTGGCGTTTCTGATCAGCTTTGGCGAAGACTCCGAGTTGCTGCAGGATTACACCAATTCGCCGAAGCTGTTGCGCGCCGGATTGGAAGGGCTGCACGTGAGTTCGGGCGTGGGCGGATTCGGGCCGGGGCCGGTGCCCACCATTTCGCAGCCGCGCGGAACTGTCCTCTATGACGCCGTCTACGTGGCCTCCGCCGATGAACTCAAGGGACAAGTGGGTCGCAAAGTTCTGGTGCTGATCACCGACGGCGAGGATGAGGGCAGCAAGTACAAGATCACGCAGGCCATTGAAGCCGCGCAAAAAGCTGACGCGATTATTTACGGTTTTTATTATGTGGACCGCGCTTTTTATATGGGACACGGCATGGTGTTCGGCGGGAGCAGCGATTCGGCGCTGCGCCAGATGTCGGAAGATACCGGCGGCCACGTTTTCCACGTGGACCGCAGGCTGACGCTGCAGGAAGCCTTCAGTGAACTGCAGGAGGAGATGCGCAGCCAGTACGCGATCGGCTACACGCCCACCAATCCCGCTAAAGACGGCACTTTTCGCAAGCTCGAGATCAAGACCACCAATAAGGATTGGAAAGTGCAAGCGCGCAAAGGCTATTACGCTGTAAAGACCGACAATAATTGACGGGAATAGGCGCGTCAAATAGTGGGCGCTGCATCGGCGAGCGGCAAAACTCGATGCACCAGCTCATCTCCAAATCCTTGCGGCTCTTCAAAGAATGGGAAATGGCCGGACTTGTCAAACCAGACAAATTCTTTTCGCGGCGCTTGGATAGTTTGACTGTACTGCCAGATCAGCGCGGGACGGCAATACGGATCGTATCTTCCTTCAAAAAAGAACATCGGCACGCGGAAGTCCAGCCCGAGCCGTTCAAGATCCACCTTCGCCACCTGCGGCACGAATATGCCGATGGAATCGGATTGGCCACGGATGAAACCGTAGTCGTCGGCGAGCGAATATTCCGGAGCCGATAGCAGGTCAAACAGAAGTCTTCTGACGTCCTCAAATGCCGCCGTGCTCCGTGGAGGCCCTAGTAATTGCGCTTCCCAACGCCTGGCAATCGAACCCCGTCTGAAATCCACATCCGGAGGAACAAAAGGTGCAATGCTTTCCAGTTCCTTCACTGCCTGTTCGTTGTGGCGGCTGCGTGCCTGTTGTAACGCGTCTCGATACCCGAGTGCGTCGTTCTGGGCCACATTGACGATTTGACCAACTCCGACATAAGCGTAGATGAGCTCCGGATGCTCATGCGCCAGCCAAATGCCAAGCACACTCCCCCAGGAATGACCCACAACAAATGTTTTGTCCCGTCGAAACCGGGTTCGCAAATAATTCACCACCTCCAGCGTGTCCTGCTGCATTTGAGGGATGTTCATGGTTCTGCGCTGCAGGTCTTTGTCGTTCGACGCGTAGGTCTTACCCGCTCCGCGCTGATCCCATTGCACGACGGTAAAATGCCTTTCCCAGGGCCCTTGAAAGCTGCGGGCGAAGGGAATGAATGCAATGCCGGGGCCGCCATGAATGAACAGAAGAATCGGGTTGTTTACGTTTTGGCCTCGAACCTGGATCCACTGATCGATACCGCCGATCCGCACCGGCTGCAGGCTGTCGATGCCCTGGGGCGAAGTAATGGCGAGTTGTTCGGCAATCCTGTGCTGCAGATATGCCCGATATAACAACGCCGACGAGAGCGCCAGAACAATCAGGCACGCTATCGTGATGCCAAAATATTTAAGAATCTTCCAGACCACGGCGCGCCCTATTTTGAAAAATGTTCTCGGAGGGGATACGATCCGGCTCGCCGCTTTGTTCCTCTAAAACGAGGGGCGGCACGGCCACCCTTCGGCACTCGGCTCCGGGGAACATTCCGCGCATCGAGACCATTCGAGTGGATACCAGCATTCTGTTTTTCACAGCGGCCCTTTCGAATCGGCGCAGTGCTGTTCGGGGCGCTGCCCGCCATCGCGTGTTCCCGCACCGATGTGAATGAATCGCTGAAGCAAGGATCGGGGAAAAGGACGCGAGCGCCGCAATTGCAGCGCTGGGGCAATGCATTGGTGGTGGGCCAGATCGGACTGGAAACTGGCACACGTCGATTCGGGACCGCGGCCGTCGGGCGTTTTCACCGCCGATATCTCGTGGCCAACCTTCGATGGAAATTCCGTAAATGCCAAGGAGGTCTCCAGACTGTCGCGAGTGCTGCTGGATCGCGTGGGTTCCGAGGCGTATTATCGCATAATCACAAAACAATATCGAAAAACGTTCGGAATTACGATTTTAAAAGGAGCGCTCGACCAGGCCGACGATCGATCCCAAGCACAAGTTGCGATCGTCAATCAATCGTTCGTGGCTGAGAATTTATGACAATTGTTGGAATTGTTCCTGACGTGCGCGCATTCGGGCTCCCCAAGCCGGCGCATGCGGAAGTGTTCGCCGATTATCTGCAGCACGCGGCGTTCTCTCCGGACGCTACGCTGGTGGTGCGCGGGCCTGCGGGCGGGCAAGCCGCGGTGGGCGCGATCGTCGCCGCATTGAATCGCGACACACCGGTGGAGTTTCAGAGCATGGACGACGTGATCGCCGGAAGCATCGCGCGCGAGCGCTTCGAAACCAGCCTCTTGAGCCTGTTTGCGGGCTTCGCGCTGCTGCTCGCGGCGGTGGGCATTTACGGGCTGCTCTCGTACACCGTGACACGCCGCACCAGCGAACTCGGCATTCGCATGACGCTGGGCGCCGGACGGAGAACGGTGTTGTTTCTGGTCCTGTCTGAAGGAGGGCGGCAGGTGGCGGCTGGGCTCCTGTTGGGTCTGCTCTGCGCCTCCCTTCTGAGCCGGACGCTTGTGAGTCTTCTTTATGGCGTCACGGCGACGGACCCCGGGACTTTCCTCACCGTGGCGCTGGTTTTTGGCATAATAGCGCTGCTCGGCTGCTACCTGCCGGCGCGCCGCGCTTCGAAGATCGACCCGAACGTTGCCCTCCGATACGAATAGGCAATCAACAAGTTACAAGCCTAACAGTCTGTGTCGAAAGTCCGAAAAGACCGCTTGCTCACGCGCGCGGCTCGGCCGGTTCATTGCGTTGCAGAGCCGTGACCGTGAGGGGGCCGGTTTCGACACAGACTGCTAACGGGATCAGCCGCTTCTGCCGATTAAAGGGCGTCAGGCAAATGGCCATGCCCTATCCGCAGCCAGATCCGCAAAGCACCCTCGATCCCCAGGATTGGCCGTCGTTTCGCGACCAGGGGCATCGCATGTTGGACGATATGTTCGACTATCTGGAGACCATCCGCGAACGCCCCGTGTGGCAGCCCATGCCGGACGCGGTGCGGGCCCGATTTCGGGAGCAGGCTTCCGATGGCGCCGGCTGAGCTGAGCGCGGTGCACGAGGAGTTCCTGGAAAACATACTGCCCTATTCGAACGGCAACGTGCATCCGGGTTTCATGGGCTGGGTGCACGGCGGCGGAAACGCGGCGGGCATGCTGGCGGAGATGCTGGCGGCGGGGCTTGAACGCGAACCTGGGCGGCCGGGATCACGCGCCCATCGAAGTGGAGCGGCAGATCGTGCAATGGATGCGCGAGCTGTTCGGATTTCCCGCGACGGCTTCGGGACTTGTTCGTCACCGGGACATCCATGGCGAACCTGATCGCGGTGCTGATCGCGCGCGATACCGCGCTGGGTTTCGACGTCGCGGCGCTCGGGCGTGGCCGCGAGCACGAAGCGGCTGACGGCCTATGCATCGATGGCCGCCCACGGATCGCTGCGCCGGGCGTTCGATTTTTGCCGGCCTGGGCAGCGACGCGCTGCGGCTGGTTCCGGTGGATGCGCAGCAGCGGATCAACCTGGCGGCGCTCGCGCCACATGATCGAGACCGACCGCGCGCCGGGTATTACGCCGTTTCTGATTATCGGCACCGCGGGCACGGTCGATACCGGCGCCATCGACGATCTGGACGGTCTGGCGGTGATGGCGAGCGAGCAGCGAGATGTGGCTGCATGTCGACGGCGCCTGGGGAGCGCTCGGCATTTTGGCGCCGGAGATTGCGCCGCGCCTGGCCGGCATCGAAGCCGCCGATTCGCTGGCCTTCGATTTTCACAAGTGGGGACAAGTGCCCTATGACGCCGGATTCGTGCTGGTGCGCGATGGCGAGCTGCACCGCAAAGCGTTCGCTTCGCCCGCCGCGTATCTGGAACGCGAGACGCGCGGTCTGGCCGCCGGATCGCCTTGGCCGTGCGATTTCGGGCCGGATCTTTCGCGCGGATTCCGGGCGCTGAAGACCTGGTTCACCCTCAAGGTTTATGGCCTGCAGGCGCTGGGCCAGATGATCGCGCGCACCTGCGAGCTGGCGCGTTATCTGGAACAGCGGGTCGCGGAGTCGAATGAGCTGGAGCTGCTTGCGCCGGTGTCGCTCAACATTGTTTGCTTTCGCTTACTCAATCGCCGAACGCGGACCGGGTGAACGCGCGCATCGTGATCGATCTGCAGGAATCGGGAATTGCCGCGCCCTCCACCACCAGGATCAACGGCGAGCTGGCGATTCGCGCCGCGATCACCAATCATCGAACGGGACGCTCGCGACATCGATGCCCTGGTGGACGCGACGCTCGCGATCGGGCGCGCGCTTACGGCCGGCGTAGAAGATCACGGAACTGGAGGCTGCGTATCGTGACTAATTGGCAGCCCGCATTGGCGCGCAAGGAAGCTTTGTGCGAGGTGGAGGCGCGCATCAAGCTGGATCCCGAATCCATCGCTCTGCGTTTTGAGCGCGCCTGCCTGTTAAACGAAATGGGCCAGAACGAAGACGCCAAGCAGGCCTATCTCGACGTGCTTACCCGCATGCCCGGCGCACGTGGGCGCGTTGAACAATTTAGGCACCTTGCTGTACTTCACCGGATACCGCACGGCGGCGCGCAGCGCGTATAGCGAAGCCATCCGCCAGCATCCCGATCAGCCCATGGCGCACGTGAATCTGGGCAATCTGTTTCTCGAGTCGGGCGAACTGGCGGCGGCGCGCGAGCATTACGAAGCGGCGCTCTCCATCGATGCCCAATATGCCGAGGCGCACCAGGGCCTGGGAAATCTGCTCGCGGAGTTGGGGCAAGAGGAAGCCGCGGCCCAGCACCAACGTCTGGGCCACTGGGATCGCCGCCCCACGGAGCTTCCCTATCGCGGAGAGGTTGAGCCGGTATCGCTGCTCCTGCTGACGTCCGGACGCAGGGGCGACGTTCCGATCCGCCATCTTTTGGACGACAAAATTTTTCGCACCTTCGTCGTGGTGCCGAACGTCTACGATCCCGACGCGCCGCTCCCGGAGCATCAAGTGGTGTTCAACGCCATCGGCGATGCCGATCTTTGCAAGCAGGCGCTGGATCGGGCGGTGACGCTGATGGATCGCACTTTTGCTCCCGTAATCAACGCGCCGGCGGCGGTGCTTGGGACGGGCCGGGCGGCCAATGCTCGCAGGCTGGCGGACGTGCCCGGCGTGGTGGCGCCGGTGATCGCGAACTTTCCGCGCGAGGCGCTGACGGCCCAGGGACAAGCGTTAGGAGCTCTTCTTCGTCGAGGATTCGATTTCCGTTTCTGCTGCGCGCGCCCGGTTTTCACAACGGCCAACATTTCCTGTTGATCGAGAACGCCTCTCAACTCGCCGACCGCGCCGGCTGAGCTTCCGGGCGACGAATTAACCGCGATCCAATATCTGGACGCGCGCGGCGCAGATGGTCTCTACCGCAAATATCGGGTGATGATGATCGGCGGCTGGCTGTATCCGCTGCACCTGGCGATTTCTCCAAACTGGAAGATTCACTACGTTACGGCGGACATGGCGGACAACGCGCGGCATCGCGCCGAAGAAGCGGAATTCCTGGAGGACATGCCGGGCGTGCTGGGCCCGCGCGCGATGGCGGCTCTGGCGGAAATCCAGAACATGCTCGGGCTGGATTATGCGCGGCATCGATTTTGGCTTGAACGCCGCGGGCGACGTGCTGCTGTTCGAAGCCAACGCCACCATGACCGTGCTGCCGCCCGAGAAAGACCGGCGCTGGGACTACCGTCGCGCCGCGGTGCAGCGCGTGGAAGATGCGGTGCGCAAGATGCTAGTGGACAAAGCCAGCCTTTTCCAGTTGAATGCAAGCAGCTTGAATGCAACCAGCCAGCCCGAGCCTACGATATACTGGCAGCCAGTTCAAGAACTGGAGACCAGGAAATGCTCAACCGCTTAATTGTTTTCGCCATCGCCGGGATTGCGTTCGCGCAACAACCCGCTCAACAGCAGTCGGGCGCGCCCGCCGCGGTGCGGCCCGGAGAACGCAGCGGCGCTCGTACGCCACTCTTTTTTCGGGAGACCTGGAAAACCGTCCCTAATGGCGGCGAGCACCCCATTAACCAGGAACAGGTAGCATCCGCGAACCTGGACCTGAAGCTCTACGGCCCGGCCAGCGAACAACTGCAGGCGCTGGGCAAGGCTGACGATGCCAGCAATCCGCCGCACATCTGGACGGGCCTCTGCACCGCGCCCGCCGCGGTGGCGCTGCGCGATAAAGACAACTACGTCGATCTTACCGGCCTGGCAAGAATCCGCTGGCAGACCAAGGTTTCCGGATTCCACAAGGTGCGTCCTATCGTCAAGCTGGCCGACGGGACGTGGCTGGTTGGCGATAAGGCCGACGGGTCCACGGTGGATTGGCATGACAGCGAAATCTCGATCTCCGAAGTGCGCTGGCTGAAACTGGACGTCAATAAGGTGCTCACTCACGGCAACTGGGTGGAGCATCCGGACCTGAGCAAAGTGGATGAGGTAGGATTCACGGACCTGATGCCGGGCAGCGGACACGGCCCCGGAGGATGGGTGGATGTGGCTTGGTTCGAAGTCTACGGCAAGCCGGTGAAGCGCGACGCCGCGGCGACGTCGTCCAAATAGCCCGTCCGTCACTGAATAGCGGATTTCAGTGGCGCGTAGGGCATGACGAAAACCTTCGGTTTCGCAAATTGATCCAGCTGGACGTTGTCCGCCTGGAAGTCGCGGCGGAGATGCACCAGCGGCTCTTCTACGATGATGGTCACGTCGCGCACGTTGGGCGGCGGCCCGGAGACGTAAGCGGAGGCCCACCGCGTCTCAATGGGGTCGATATTTAGATTCGCGGGAAACGGCGAGTAGGAGACGAACTGCGCGAACGAATTCGCGTCCGTGTGCCCCAGCTTGGCGTATACCAGGCGCGCCGGCCATCGAAAAGCCGACTGGCAGTACACATCCCACTCCGCGCGCACTGTGTCGATATAGCACTGCAGACCGTCCGGCGCGTTGGCCGGCTCATCGCTGAGAGGGATGGTTTGCGATTGGGGATTTCCGAACAGCGTGAAGTAAAGCGTGCCGCGTAGCGTGACGGGCCGGCCGTTCTGCGCCTGATAGAACGAAGGATCTAGCGAGCACCGCGCGGAAATTGTGGCGGCGCCGGCCGAACCGGATCCACGCCTGAGGTTGCCGCAATTCACCGCGCCCAATTCCACCTTGCGGCCGTCCGCGCTTTGCAGCGATAAAGAGAGCGCATCGGGCTGCACCTCGGTACCATCGGGAATGCCTTGTATCGAAATTGGAAGATGCAGCACGACTTTCGGTTTCAGTTGAGGCGCCCAAAATCGCTCGTCAAAGCTATAGCTGAGCCCGATTTGTATCGTGGACCCCAGCGTGGTTTGTTGGGACAAATGCGACTGCACGGCCAGTGCAACCGGCCACGGCAACGCCACCAACAGGCTGGCGCCGATGACGATTCCACCCGCGGCCAGCCAACGGCTCAAACCAGTCCGGCGGCTTTTGTATTGGATGAACAGTATCCAAAGGGCAGTTGCAAACAGGGCGAGAAGTGCGATGGACTGGCTGACCCAACCCACTCCGCTCAGCGGCCCCGCGGCCGTCCCTGATACCGCGAGTCCCCACACGGCCGCCGCGATTCCGAACAGAATCAGTTGAAACGGCTTGGCGGTGCTGAGCGTGGCGAACGCGAGCAGGGGCAACAGGAACGCGAACAACAAAACTTGCGACCAGAGCAGCCCGGCAACCATGGAGCCGAGCGGGAAACCGTCCATCAGGACGATGGACATCTGCGCCAGGAAAATGGGCAGATTCACGAACGCGATCAGGAACACAATCTTCGCGCTGAGCAAGCTTTTCCAGCGATAGGGACGCGTAATCCAGAATTGCCGGTCGCCCGGGATGGCCTCCGCCAGCACCAGGCGTCCGATGATGGATGCCACTCCGACGAAGAGAAATACTTCGGGTATCCAGACAATATCCGCCAGCGCGCGAGGCCCGCGCAGGTGCATCGCGGCGAATATGCCTGCGAACAGCCACACCAGTGTCGCTTCGTATCGCAGGTAGCGAAAGTCTTTTTTGAAAATATGCCACATTTGATGCATCACGATTCCTCTTTAGGCGGCTTTCGAGGCGTCTGTCTTGGCGGCGTTGCGCGCCAGCGTAACAAAGATCGCGCGCAGCGGCATTGGATTCGCCGAAATGTTGCGCACATCGCTAAACAGGCTGCGGATTTCGGCGGTGGTGCGCTCGGCGTCGAAATGCGTCTCGACGAAGCGGATCAGGGCGGGCGCGGTTTCGGGGCGCAGCCAGTGGGCCGGCCACGGACGGTCCAGCGGAACCAGCGGCGGCGAATCGACGATCACCTCCACTTCGCGGAATCGCGCGGTAAGCGACGTCATTTCCTCCGAGAGCTGCAGGCGGCCGCGATCCAGATAGCCGATGTGGCTGGCGAAGCTTTCGATTTCGCGCCAGATCGTGCGAAGAAATCAGAATGGTGGTTTCGTCGGCGCTTTCGAGCAGCCCGTCGATCAGATCTTCGCGCATTAGCGGGTCCAGGCCGCTGAATGGTTCGTCCATGATCAGCAGGCGCGGACGATATGCCAGCGAGGAAGCGAGAGCGGCCTTCATGCGCATGCCGCGCGAAAGATGGCGAAGCTGGCGATGGAGCGGAAGATCGAATTGCCGGACCAACTGCGCGGCGCGGGCGTCGTCCCAGGTTGGGTAAAAGGGCTTCAGATAGGCCAGCAGATACTCGATGGTCATCCATTCCGGAAGCTCCTGGTTTTCGGACACGTAGCCGATTTGGGCCAATGAATCCGGGCCGAGCGCGCGCGAATCCACGCCCAGCACTTCGGCGTGGCCGGAAGTTGGCCGCAGGATGTTCATCAGGATTTTGATCGTCGTCGTTTTGCCCGCGCCGTTGGGACCGGCCAGTCCGAACACGGCGCCTGCGGGCACGGTGAGATTCAATCCGTCCAGCACACGGACCTGGCGAAAGCGCTTGACGAGATCGGTAGCCGCGATCATGTCGTTCATTTTTCCCTCCTCGAAGCAACCAACGACGTTGCTCCCTGCAAACGGCCCCAATGGCGCGCGACTGCGTCGGTGACCTCGTCCAGATCCAGGCCCAGGCGTTTAGCTTCCACTACCAGTTGTTCCACCTCTTTTTTCAGCAGCGCGCCGCGCTCGGCGGCGGTGGAGGCGGGAAGTTCAGCAACCACCGTGCCCAGTCCCGGCCTCACTT
The DNA here is from genome assembly GCA_963784025.1 of Bryobacterales bacterium. Taxonomy (GTDB): domain Bacteria; phylum Acidobacteriota; class Terriglobia; order Bryobacterales; family Bryobacteraceae; genus Palsa-89. The sequence continues at coordinate 66,240 of CAWAPW010000022.1, read as the reverse complement.
CGATCAGACCTTCAGAGACAAGCTGCGTCACCACTTTGTGCGCCGTATTGGGATTGATCTTCAGCGCCTTGCTCAAAGCGCGGACCGACGGAAACGGGTCGCCCGGCCGCATTTGGCCCGAGATGACGGCCTTTTTCGCGGCGTACACTACCTGTTCGTAGAGCGAAACGCCGGGCTCGAAGGAGAGGCGGAACGGGATCACAGGTGTACTATAACAGATAATACAGCACAGTCAAGGCGTATCATGTTTGAGATGAAACCGCTCCTGCTGGGAATGCTTCTGCCGCTTGCGGCATTCGCGGCCGACAACTGCGCCGGCTCCCGCGATCTGCGACTGGTGAATGGCAAGATCGCGACCATGGACGCACGCAATTCGATTGTCTCGTCCGTGACCATCCAGGACGGCCGCTTCGATTTTTCGGGCGGCAAGCTCAACCCGTGCACCAAGACCATCAACTTGCGCGGGCGCACCGCCGTGCCCGGTTTGATCGACAATCACAATCACATCGTGCTGCTCGGCATTCGCCCCGGCTACGACACGCGGCTGGAAACCGCGGCGTCGATCAAGGACGTTCAGGCAGCCATTGCCGCACGGGCGAAATCGGTTCCAGCGGGAAAATTCATCACGGCCATGGGCGGATGGAATCCGGCTCAGTTCGCCGAAAAGCGCCTGCCGACGCTCGGGGAACTGGACGCCGCGGCGCCCGATCATCCGGTCCTGTTGTTCCTTTCATTCACCGGTCCCGCGGCCACCAACAGTTTGGGCAAAGCCTTCTTCGCGGAGAAGGGAGTCGAAGTGAGCGCAACGGGCGCCATCGCTGCGAACGCGCCGTCACTGGCGGCCTTGAACGCTCTGCGCTCTATTCAAACCTTCGAAGACAAAATGCGCGGGAGCATGGATGCCCTCAATTATTCGGCCAGCGTCGGCGTCACCACCGACGTGGATATGGGCGCGTTCGTCATTCCCGGCCTTCCCGATATTCAAGATTCGTTCGTGTTCGACGGCCTGGCCAGCGCCGATCCGTTTCGCATGTACGATGCCATGCTCGCGCTGCATCGCGACAAGAAGATGCCCGCGCGGCTACGCGTTTTCTTCCTCAGCATGGATACTCAACCCAATCTGCCGCTCTTGAGCGAGCGCCTGCGCAATGCGTTCGACGGTTTGGGCGACGACATGTTGCGCGTTTCCGGCATCGGCGAATTTGCAACCGTCTGGCCGCTGTTCGGCAAAGTGACGCCGCCGCCCAACTACGAAGCGGCGTTGCAATTGGTGGCGAAGCAAGGCTGGCCTTTCCAGCAGCACAGCCTGTCGTTGGCCGAAGACCAACTCACCGCGACGACGTTTGAGAAGGTGAATACCGTTACGCCGATCGCGAGCTTGCGCTGGTCCATCGCGCACGTGCCGCACATCGATCGCGAAACCGTGAATCGGTTCAAAGCTCTGGGCGCGGGCATCGCCATTCATCCTTTTGAATATCTCGCCGGCGGTCCGGGAGCGGGTCCGCCGATCCGCATGATTGTGGATAGCGGAATCCACACCGGAGCGGGATCGGACTCGGCGCAAATTTCGACTCTCGACCCGTGGCTGATGATCTACTACATGGTGACGGGAAAAAATTCGGCGGGCGTATCGATCAACGCAGGCCAGACGTTGACGCGTATGGAGGCGCTGCGGCTCTATACGGCGAACAACGGATGGTTCTTTCGCGAAGAGGACCGGCTGGGATCGATGGAGCCAGGCAAACTTGGCGACGTAGTTGTCCTGAGCGACGACTTCCTGGATCCGGCGAAGGTGCCGGACGAAGCCATCAAACGCGTGAAGGCGGTCCTCACGGTTGTCGGCGGCCAGGTGGTCTACGACAAACTTAAATGAGTGCCGTCACTGGACGCCGAGGCAGAAGCGCTGGCATCCTGTGGCCGCCTGCCGACACGTATACCTAACCAGAACATCGCACATAGCCCGCCGAGCATGGCCGTGACCGCGAGGTTAGGTAAGATCGCCACGTAAAGGAAAAAACCACCCAGGCTGCCCACCAGCGCAACTGAAAGAAGAATAAGTACAAGCCGTTCGATCATGTCTCTATCGTTGCAATTGACTGCCCACAATCGCGATGTTTGGCCATCGAGATGCATAATAATTCGCGAAAGTGGAGGTCAGGCTTTGAAGAACTTATTATTAATCTCATCCGTGGCAGCGTTACTCGGAGGCATGGTTGCGTTAGCTCAGGAAAAAAGTGCCGATCCAACGATAGTTCCCGCCAGTTACCCGGCACAGCTGGAGCAAACAGCGGCCTACTCGCCGAACGAAATGAAGATAATTGGTACCATCGACAGCGGCCAGACCGCCAAGCTTGTGGCGTTGTCGACCGCGCCCAAGTATCGCGCGTTTGTGTTTGAGGGGAACGGGCACGATCAGGTGGAAATAACCGTCACGGGAACCAACCGAAAGGCCTATGTGGCCTTGGCGGATTCCACGCTTACTCCCGTCGCAAGCGGGCTGGGGCGGTTAGCGGTCGCATTGCCTTATCACGGCCCCGATACCGAAGCGTTCTACATTTTGGTGAGGAATCTTTCCAGCCAGCCGGCACGCCTGGAGGTTCATCTAAAGAAGACCGCCGCTCCAGTGCAGGCGGCCGACGCCACGCATTGAATCCGGGATGCTACGCGTTAGTAGGGCTACGCGCTGACAGCCTCGCGCTCGTTCTTACGGGGAAATAACCGGCGTAGCAGCCCTTCGAAGCGCGGGTCCTGGCGAAGGTTGTCCAGCCTGGGATCCACCGCAAGAGCGAATAGCCCGAACGACTTTTCATGGAAGGCACGTTCCAGTTCCTGAAAGGCCTGATCGGGATCGCCCAAGCCGTCCATCAGAACGGCCATAAAATAGGCATCGACGTATTGTGTTTTACGTATTTGGAGCAGGTCCGCCAGGATCGAAAGAGCTTCCTTACGCCGGCCGTGTTTGGCCAGGCATGCGCCTTCCACCGCCTGGAGCCAGGGCAAATCCGGTGACATGATCACGGCCAGGCGGTATTGCTCCAGCGCCTGGTTGTACTTCCCGCTATGTTCGAGCGACTCGCCATAAAAGAGACGGCCCAAATATAGAAAAGGATGCAACTCCAGCGCTTTCTTCCCGCACGCAATCGCGACCTCGTACTCCCGGCGGAAAAAACGGACCAGGATCTCGTTGGCGGGAACCGTGGGCCAGAGCGAATGGGTTGCGCGAGCGCGCAGCAAGATATTCAAGGCGTCATCCAGCCGCCCCTGGCTCACATACAGCATGGTGAGACGGACGTACACCTCGGGCGATTCCGGACTCTCCTCCTGCGCCCGCAGCAGCTCGGTCTCCGCCTCTTCCAGTTTGTGTTCGAACAAGTGCAAGCCGTGTGCGCGGTCCGCGCGGCGCTCCGGCGTCAGGCCGCACAGTTCCACGGCACGTTTGTGGGCTTGCAGGAACCCGCTGTACATCTCTCGCGGCATGCGCATACCATAGGTGCCCAGCAGCAGATAGCACAGCGAAATGCCTTCAAATGCCCGGAAATCCGAAGGATTCTCAATGGCGGCCTGTTGGAAGCAGTCCAGCGCCTTCTCGAACCCTTCGCGTGTGCGGCGGGTCCAGAAATGCCAGCCCTGTTTCACCAGGTCGTCGGAATGAGGCACGTCCAGACGGTAGCCCAGCTTGGGGCGGTAGGAGATCCAAAGGCCGAACTCTCCCAGCGTCTTTTTCACTTCGCCGATGGTGACGGCCACCGTGTGCTTAGAGACTAAGTTGCCGTCCCAGGCTTGATTGATCATTTGCGCGTATCCGACGTAGCGGCCGCGGTTGTGTATGAGAGCTCTCAGGGCGTGGAACGCCTGTGGCCGCAGTTCCAGCTCGCGACCGTCTCTCAACAACGTCGTGGTTGTAGTATCGAGCCGAAACGGCCCGAATGTAATTTGTTCCATCTAGCGCCTTCCCGTTACATCCCCAAATCAACATTGACGCGCTTTTGACTTCAGTTCAGCGCATCATATCACAGAATTGTCCGGGCCGCTGAACAATCTGACGGCTCCTGTCGGGATGGGGGTGCGGGTTGACGGCCGGCGGTCGTCCTGCCGGGTTGGAGGCCCCGAAACACCCGGCGCCAATCTTGTTTTGGACCTTCCCAGGCAAAGACAAGGCTAGCTCAAATTTTTTCCGCAGAAAATTGCCTCTGTTTTGACTTGCTCTCGGTGAAATCTCGAATACAATCCCAATAATGGAACGATGGGGTGCATGCAGGTGTATCCGTGTGGGTGGGCCGTCCGGCTCGCTCTAAACACCGTACTGAACACACTCCAAATCGATTCCAGCGAGTTTTAGGGAGACTATGAAAAACACGACTTTGCTTCGTCCGCAAGTCACTGCCGTGCTGGCTCTGACTCTGTTGTTAGCTCTGTTTGTCCCGGCGTTGATGGGCCAATCGGCCGGAACGTCGGGCCTGGCCGGCACAATTACGGACCCCACGGGCGCTGCCATCCCGAACGTGACCGTCACTGCTACACACACCGCTACGGGTCAGGTGCGTACCACCACAACCGGCTCCGACGGCCAGTATAAGTTTTCCCTGTTGCAGCCCGGCGACTACACGGTCCGCTTTGCCGCTAACGGGTTCAAGACCTCCGAGGTGGGCTCAGTGACGTTGAACGTGACCGAAACGCCGGAGCTGAACCGCACCCTCGAAGTGGGTGCGCAGTCCGAGCAGATTACCGTGGAGGCCGCGGCCGAAACATTACAGACGCAGAGTTCGACGCTGGGAACCACCGTGGATTCGAAAGCAGTGGTCGAACTGCCGCTCAGCAATCGCAACTACACCCAGATTGTCGGTCTGTCGTCGGGCGTGAACGCCAACGTCAACAACGCGACTACGTTCGGTAAGGCCACGCAGGACTTCAGCGTGAACGGCGCCGATCCCGGCCAGAACAATTACCAGATGGACGGCGTGGCGATCAACAACAGCGCCAATAGCGGAAGCTCCAACGATTCCGGCATTTACGCGGGCATCGGAATTCCGAACCCGGACGCGATTCAAGAATTCAAGATCCAAACCTCCACCTACGATGCCAGTTACGGCCGGAATCCCGGCGCCAACGTCAACGTGGTGACCAAGAGCGGCACCAACGCCTGGCACGGCGGGGCTTGGGAGTTCTTCCGCAATGAGGATATGAACGCGAACAGCTTCTTCGATAATCGCGATGGAGGCGGTAAGCAGCAAATCCTTCGGCAGAACCAGTTCGGCGGCGATATGGGCGGCCCAATCAAGAAGAACAAGATATTCATATTTGGCAACTACCAGGAAACTCGCCAGCTCAATGGAGTAGCGCTTTCGGGCGCCACTTCGTATTTTGAGCCATCCATCCCGGCTGGCGACCGGTCCACGCCAGCCTGGCAGGCTGCTCTGGGAGCCGCGAATTGCCATGCCCCAACCACCTTTGGCGGGCTGCAAGTGGCTTGCGACGGATCCGACATCAATCCAGTGTCCCTGGCGATGCTCAATCTGAAGCTGCCCAACGGCCAATACTACATGCCGACCAATACCGGGCCAGCCGGCACGCCAGTGTTCCTGAGCAGCCCCGCAATCTATCACGAGGGACAGTTGATCACCAATATGGATTGGCTGATCAATAGCAAGAACACGTTCTCGGCCCGATATTTCTATACTCAGGATCCGCAGGTAGCTCCCTTCAATGGTACCGACCTGGTGGGCACTCCCGTGTCGAACTATTACGCCAATACCAATGCCTCAATAAAGCTGACGACGCTACTCACCAACACACTGGTCAATGAAGCTCGCGTCTCCGGCCAGCGCAATGCCGCGATTGGAACCGATACCACGCCCGGCACGCCACAGGGCGTGGGCCAGACGCCCATCGTTCCAACCATCACCGAATTGCCCCCGACAATTATCGTGGGTGCCTTCAGTATGTTTGGAACTTTGGCCCCCGATGTCAGCCCAACCAATGCCATGCAGGTTGCCGACCAGATTTCCTGGTCGCACGGCAAGCACACCATTCGCGCCGGCTTCGAGGTGGAAGGAACGCGCTGGCCGATTACGTTTCCAGGGTCTCGAGCGCGGCTTCCTGCTGTATTTATCGTTTTCCGACTGGCTGATCGGAAGAGGCGGATGCAGCAGTCCCGCTTGCACCAATCCGAATAATAACGGTTCGCCCTTTGGCAATATCCAGCAGTGCCTGTTCTGCGTGCGCAGCGGGCCAACCGGCATCATTCACAACTACGCCGAACACAATTACAGCTCTTTTGTACAGGACGATTACAAGATTAGTTCCCGGTTGACGATGAATCTGGGCGTTCGCTGGGAATTCGACGGCACGTATAACGACAAGTATGGCAACCTGACCAATGTCTGGCCCAACCTGTTGCTGTCCGTGACGCCGCCAACCACTCCAGTCCCCACCGGCAACAGCCTGGTAGGTTATGTGGTGCCCAACAATTTTGTCTCTCACTACGGACAACCGCCGGCGGGCGTTCAGATCAATTCCAATGGCACGCCCATCTCGGGTCATCCTCCGTTGAGCAATTTTGCTCCGCGCATCGGGTTTGCGTGGCAGCCCGCGGATCAAGGGAAACTGGTAATCCGCGGCGGAGCCGGGCTGTTCTACGATCGCGTGGCCGGTGACCGCTTCGTGCACGGTTTGGAGCAAGGCTACCCTTACTCCCTGACGGTAGACTATGGCAACTCCCCATACGGAGACACGTTCAGCAATCAGAACCCGTATCTGCAAACGCCTCTCAGCTTTGTTCCTCGTTATTTCAATCCGGCTACCGGCGCCAGCTCTCTCATCAACCAGCCGTTCCTCGATCCGGATCTCCACACTCCGCTGGTGCGCCAGTACAATGTGAACATCCAGTATGAGTTCGCTCCCCGCTGGGTGCTGGAAGTTGGTTACGTTGGTTCCAGAGGGCTCAACCTGGTGGATACTTACCACGTTTACAGCAGCGCGCTACTGGCCACTCCCACCAATCCCGTAAACGGCCAGACCACCAGCACGCTGGAAAACATCAATTACCGCACCCCCTATCTCGGTTACCAGCCGGGCGGTCTACAGGGAACGGCATTCGACGGAATGTCGAACTACAATAGCTTGCAAGTCACCGTGCGGAAGCAATTTTCCCATGGATTTACCATGCAAGGAAACTATACCTGGAGCAAAGCTCTCAGCGATGTGAACGGTACCCTGGCAGGAGCGGTCTCTGCAAATAGCAACGACCCCAATGAGTTGGGTCAGCAGTATGGGCCGGCTTATTTCAGTCACCCGCAGCGGTTCATTATCAACTACAGCTACGATCTTCCTCTAGGCACGCATCAGGGATTTGTCGGGACATTGCTGGGGGGATGGAACGTGTCAGGCGTGACAACCATCCAGGACGGTACGCCGCTGACGATTACCGACGCCCGGGACGGAACCATTTACGGCGTGGGCGCGAACGGACAGCAGAGGGCCGAAATTTGTCCCGGAGCGACCTATACTTCCGCCGCCACTCCGGGAGGAGTGGAAGCGAGACTTGGTGGAATAAGCGGTGGGTCTGGCTTCATTAGCCCGAGCGCGTTCGGTACCAATTGTCTCGCTCCACCGATAGGAGATGGAACCGATTTCGGTAATTCCGGAGTAGGCATCTTACTTGGTCCAGGCAACTTCAACTTCGACTTCACCTTGATGAAGACCACGCGCATCAAAGAGCGCCAGACGCTGATATTCCGGGCGGAAGCCTTCAACCTTTTCAATCACCCACAATTCTCCAACCCGGCGAATCTGGCGGTCTCAACGCCGTCTACTTTCGGCCAGATCACGACTACTTCTGTGAACCCGAGAGTCTTGCAACTCGCTCTGAAGTATATTTTCTAAGCAACGATTCGGGTTGGCCGGAGCCTTCGGGCGCCGGCCAACCCCCATTCCTCTCCCTCCTCTCGAATCCCTCCCAGAATAACTGCTCAATATCACGTCAATTTTTGACGCTGTTTTGACGCTCATTAGACCAAAACTCGGAATACAATTCGTGTAATGGACTGGTGGGCTGCATGCAGGGTGCGTCTCAGCACCGTACGTATCCTTACCTTTCTAAACCACTCATTGCTTCGGGAACCCCGGGGTGCCCTGAACTATAGACAGTTGACAGTAGGGTAGTTGCAAAAGGAGAAGGGGACTATGAGATCCAAATCGCTGCTTCGTTCGCAGCTTGCGGTTGTTGCGATTTTAACCCTGTTGGTTACCATTTGCGTGCCGTCCCTGATGGCCCAGTCGGCCGGCACATCCGGCCTGAGCGGAACGGTTACCGATCCATCGGGCGCCGCCATCCCCAACGTCATCGTCACCATTACCAATAACGACAACGGCCAAAACCGCAGCGCCACCACCGGATCCGACGGAGTTTATAAATTCTCGCTGCTCCCGCCGGGGAGCTACAAGGTGCGTTTCTCGGCCATGGGATTCAAGACCTCCGAAGTGGGATCTGTGACCCTCAACGTGACGGAGACGCCCACGCTCGACCGGTCGTTAGAGGTCGGCGCGCAGTCCGAGCAGGTAACGGTAGAGGCATCGGCCGAAACGCTGCAGACCGAGAGTTCCACGCTCGGAACCACAGTGGGCGGCCAGGCTGTCGTCGCCCTGCCCTTAAGCAATCGGAACTACACGCAAGTGCTGGGCATGTCGGCCGGCGCGAACGCGGGCGTCACCAACGCCACCAGCTTCGGAAAGGCCACTCAGGATTACAGCACCAATGGCGCCGATCCGGGGCAGAACAACTATCAGATGGACGGTGTCGCCGTCAATAACATCGCTAATGGCGGCAGTTCAAATGACTCTGGCATCTACGCCGGCATCCCCATTCCCAATCCGGACGCCATCCAGGAATTCAAGATTCAAACGTCCACTTATGACGCCAGCTACGGACGCAATCCCGGCGCCAACGTCAACGTGATCACCAAGTCGGGTTCCAATGCCTTCCATGGCGGCGTCTGGTATTTCTTCCGCAATGAAGATCTGAATGCGAACGACTTTTTTGAAAATGCCGACGAAGGCGGAAAACAGCAGATACTTCGGCAAAACCAGGTGGGCGGATCGATTGGCGGACCGATCAAGAAGGACAAGCTCTTCTTCTACGCCAATTATCAGGAGACCCGCCAGCTCAATGGAGCCGTCAACACAATTGGTTACGAAGCCGTGGTTCTGCCCCCAATTCCAGCGGGGGATCGTAGCACGCCCGGTTTTCAGGCCGCCTTGGGAGCCGCGCTGTGCCCCGCCAACCACCCCTCCAATGCGTCCGCCTATGAAACCTACCTGGGCTTCTTGCCGGGATTTCCGAATATCGCCTGCAACGGGTCCAACATCAATCCGGTCGCGATGAATATCCTCAATATCAAGCTTCCGAACGGCCAATACTACATTCCGACCAATACCTCGGGAAATTTCCTGCCAACCACAATCACCGATCCCGCCACTTACGAAGAACACCAGCTAATTCTGAATGGCGATTATGTAATCAGCAGCAAGAACACGCTGGCCATGCGGTATTTGTATACCAATAACCCGCAGACACTGCCGCTGCTCGGCGGTCTCCCGGGTGCCGGGGGTAACGCCCAATACTCCAATACGGATGCTGTAATTAAACTCACCACGCTGATAACGCCCAGCATGGTGAATGAGCTCCGCGGATCGTTCCAGCGCAATTTCCAACGCGAGACGGACACCACTCCGGCTACGCCGCAGGCGTTGGGAATAACCCCCATAATCCCGCAAGAAACGGAAATGACTCCGTTCATTATTGGAAATACCGGCGAAACCATTGGCGGCACCTTGGCGCCGTCCTATAGCCCGACCACGCAGATTCAGATAGCCGACCAGGTTTCCTGGTCGCATGGAAGGCATACCTTCCGCGCCGGCTATGAATATGAGGAGACCCAGTGGAACATTACGTTTGGAGGCCTGCTGCGGGGCCTCATCGTTTTTCCGACCTTCGCGGATCTCCTGATCGGCGATGGAGGATGTGCGCCGGGCAACGCCACCTGCAGTCCCGCCAACCCCGGCGGCACCACCGGCTATCCGTACGGCGAGATCGTGGAGTGCCTCTTTTGCACCCGCAGCGGTCCCGGCGGCCTAATTCACGGCTACCGGCTGCCAAACCAGGACGCCTTCTTCCAGGACGATTGGAAGGTCAGCAACAAGCTCACGGTCAACCTGGGAGTTCGTTATGAGTATGACGGCGTCTTCAGCGATAAGTACGGAAACCTGACCAACATCTGGGCCAGCCAGCTCGACAGCATGCCGGTACCCAGCGGGCCGCCGTCCAACATATACAATCCTGGCGCCGCATATCTGGCCGGCAACGTGGTGCCCAGCAACTACAGCACAGCCACCTGGGGCCCTTTGCCCGCCGGCGTCATACAGTCCAATCGCAGCCTGCCGATCAGCAGCGGTCCTCCCAAAGACAACTTTGGACCACGCATTGGTTTCGCCTGGCAGGCGATCCCCAAGTTGGTAATTCGCGGCGGATTCGGAATTTTCTATGACCGCATCGCCGGCGACCGTTTTGTGCATTCGGTGGAACAAGGCAACCCTTACGGCGAAACTGTCGACTACGGCGACGTGAACCCGTACACTTTGGCGAATCCTTATCCGCCTACGCCTCCCGCTGGCGTATTTGCGGCGCGCTGGGCAAACCTCCAGACAGGCGCGTATTCCGCCCTAAACACTCCGTCACTCGACCAGGCTGTGCATACGCCGCTGGTCCGCCAGTACAATCTGACGTTCCAGTACGAACTGGCGCCCAGTTGGGTGCTGGAGGCCGGGTACGTCGGAGCGAGCGGTATCAACCTGGTGGATACCTACCATGACGCCAACGCGGCGCAACTGGCCAGCCCAAGCAATCCCATCAATGGCCAGACCACCAACACCGCGGCCAACGTCCAACTGCGCGTACCGTATCTCGGCTATCAGCCGACGGGCTATCAAATCACGTCCTTCGACGGCGCCTACAACTACAACAGCCTGCAAGTTACCTTGCGGAAGCGATTTTCGCATGGGTTGACCATGCAGGCCGCCTACACCTACAGCAAAGATCTCACCACCCTGACAACTTCGAACATCAATAACATCTCAGCGGATAGCAATGACCCCTCCAATTTGGCGCAGCAGTATGGCCCCGCATATTTCAGCCATCCCCAACGGTTCATCGTCAGCTACAGCTACGATCTGCCGTTTGGGCGTCACGCCGGCGCTCTCGGGTTGCTGGCCAATGCCTGGAACGTGTCCGGCGTCACGACCGTCCAGGACGGCGTTCCTCTGACTATTGCCGACACCGCCATTGGCAGTGCTTATGGAACGGGCGGCTTCGGGATAATCCGCGCGCAAATGTGTCCGGGCATGACTTACGGCAATATCGCCACGCCTGGCGGCATCGACCAACGCCTGGGCGGTGGCAACGGCGGCCCCGGTTACTTCAACGTCAATGCGTTCTGCCCCGGCGTGGTCGCTCCTAATTCTCCCGACGGCTCAACTCTCTTCGGGAATTCCGGGCAGGGGATCATTCTCGGACCAGGCCAATTTAACTTCGATATTTCGATCCTCAAGAACTTCCGGATCAGCGAACGTCAATCGGTTCAGTTCCGGACGGAGTTCTTCAACGCATTCAACCACCCGCAGTTCCTGCCGCCGGGTAATCTCGCGCAAGCTCCAGGCGGACTGCCCGCGCAGTTGAACGTGGATTCGCCCGCTAGTTTCGGTCAAATCAATGAGCTTTCGGTGAGCCCTCGCGTGCTCCAGTTTGGGCTGAAATACATTTTCTAAATCGCTTCGTTTCCGGCGCGTCGGTGTTCTCGGCCTGGCGGAAGCCGGCTGGCGGAAGCCGGCCCTCCATCGGGCACTCTTTGTGATACACTCGGCGTCGTTTAGGAGGCGCCCATGAAACGTTCTGCATTTCTTCTCTCCTTCGTCTTGGCCAGTCTGCCCGCGCTGGCGGCTTCGATCCAGACTGCGAAACCCGAACAGACCGGCTTTTCCTCGGAACGCCTGGCTCGCATCCACCAGATGGTGCAGCGCCATATGGACGCGCACGACATCTCGGGCGCAGTGACGCTGGTCGCTCGCAACGGCAAGGTGGTTCATCTTGAAGCGCACGGGCTCGCGGACATCGAAGCCAAGAAGCCCATGTCCAAAGACTCGCTGTTCTGGATCATGTCGATGACCAAGCCAGTGGTGGGCACGGCAACCCTGATGATGATGGAAGAAGGCAAGCTGCGGCTGACCGATCCGGTATCGAGGTTCATCCCGGAATTCAAAAGCCTGAAAGTGGCCGTGATGCAGGAACCGCCGGCCGGTGCGCGCGCACCCGCTCCCGGCACGCCGCCACTGTTCTACACCGTTCCCGCGACCCGCGAGATTACCATTCAGGATCTGCTCACGCACGTTTCGGGTCTTAACAGCGGCGGACCCGCAAGCAATGCGGAAGTGGCGAAGATTGCGCTCAAAGCCGGCGAGAGCAACGCCGACTACATCCCGCGCCTGGGCGCGACCCCGCTCGATTTTCAGCCGGGCACCAGGTGGCAGTATAGTCCGACGGCGGCGTTCGATACGCTGGTGCGGGTGGTGGAAGTTGCATCCGGGGAGCCATTCGACCGCTTTGCCCGCGAGCGCATCTTCGATCCGCTGGGCATGAAGGACACGGGCTTCCGCCCTTCGCCGGAACAGCTCGCGCGGATCGCCACCCAGTACCGTGGAGCGGATGGCGCGCTTACCAAGGTTGACAACAAGTTGATTTTCTTGAACAGCCCGACCTATTTGTCGGGTGGCGGGGGACTGGAGAGCAGCGCCGAGGATTACCTGCAGTTCGCCCAGATGCTCGCCAATCGCGGCGAACTGAACGGCAAACGGTTGCTCGGGCCAAACACGGTGGACCTGATGTCGTCGGTGTTTGTACCCGACACGCTGCCCGGCCGCGCGAAAGGCCGCGGATTCGGATTGAGCGTGCAGGTGATCACCGACCGCGTCGCCGCGAACACGCCCATCTCCAACGGAAGCTTCGGCTGGGACGGCGCGTTCGGGACGCACTTTTGGGTGGATCCGAAAGAGAAGATCGTGGGGCTATTCATGGTGCAGGCCGCGAGCCCGAACCGCTTAATGAACCCGGATTTCGAGAACGCGGTCATGCAGGCTCTGGTTGATCCGGCGGGCGAGCACAACTGACGCGTCGCGCGTCCCGGCCAACGATGTTGGTGGTCGCCGTCGCTGGCGGCATGGGTGAGGTCTACAAAGCCGACACGCGAATCGATCGCATTGTCGCGCTCAAAATTTCCGCCGCGGAGTTCAGCGAGCGATTCGAGCGGGAAGCGAAAGCGATCGGTTCGCTTAATCATCCGAATATTTGCGCACAGATTTGCGCCGCACTCGTCGAGACCTGAAGCCCGCGAATATTCCTGTGACCAAAGCCGGCATCAAGCTCTGGAGCCGCCGCGTTGTTTATAGAAAAACTGTGAACCGCGTATCTGGTACGCTTGGTCGAAGCAATTCTAACCAATCGGAGAGAACCTGATGCGACGTCTTCCGCTCGCGCTGGTCTTGCTGCCATTCATCGTTCATTCCCGGCTGCAATCGCAAGAGCCACAGATGAAAGCATCCGGCCATTACCTCTTTGCGTGGACCGGGGACGCCGCGCACAAGGGCAACGACTTTCTGGCGGTGATCGATGCAGACCCAGCTTCGAAATCTTACGGCAGTCTGGTGACGACCCTCGCTACCGACCAGCAATCGGTGCGGATTCATCACACCGAATACGTGATGCCGGTGAGCGGGATGCTTTTCGCCAATGATCACGACGCCGGCCGCACGTTTATCTTTGATGTGCGCGATCCGCTGCATCCCAAGACGGTGACCTCCTTTACGGACATGGGCGGCTATATGCACCCACACTCCTACGTGCGGCTTCCGAACGGGAACGTGCTGGTCACTTTCCAGCATGTTCACCATGGCGAGCACGAAGGACAGATGGGCGGCAGCGGCGGCTTGGTTGAGATCGACAACCAGGGCCGGCTGGTCCGCTCCGCCAGCTCAGCGGATCCGTTGTTCCCCGGCGCCTTATTGACGCCATATAGCTTGGCTGTGCTCCCGCAACTGGACCGGGTGGTCTCCACCAACTCTTCCATGGATACCGTGAACACTTTTAGTGGCGTAACCTATCAGGTCTGGCGCCTGTCGGACCTGAAGCTGTTGAAGACCGCCAATTTAGATGTGGACAAGAATCTCTATGCCCATGTCAGTCCCGAGGAGCCTCGTATCGGGCCGGATGGAGCAGTTTACGTTCAAACCCTCGGCTGCGGCATTGAGCGCATCAGCGACGTGGACAAGAGCCAGCCGACATCCAAGCTGGTGTATACCTTCCCCGGTTCTTATTGCGGTGTGCCTACTATCGTTGGTCACTATCTGGTCCAGAGCGTGCCGCTGATGCACGGCCTGATTGTGCTGGACCTTAAGAACGGGAATAAGCCCGTGGAAGTTTCGCGGCTGAAGCTCAATGACGGCTACTTTTCACACTGGACTGGATGGGATGCAAAGACCGGGCGCGTCGTGGTGACAGGAGATCAGGCACGCCTATATCTGGTGAAACTGGACCAGTCGACGGGCGCTCTCAGCATGGACACTGCTTTTCACGATGTGAACGGGAAGCCCGGCTTCGACTTTGCCAATCGCAAGTGGCCCCACGGTTGGCAAGGCACGGGAGAGCCTCATGGAGTAGTGTTTTCGCGCTAGCAGGCTGCTGAAAAAGGTTTTTGAGGACCGGCTCCCTCACGGTCGCGGTTCGGTAAAGACATGCAAACACGCAGTCGCGATTCTGAGCCGCGCGCCAGTAGCACACCCGGAGACGACCGGAAGTCATGCACTGGAGAAACAGCGACTCGAAGAAGACCGGACGGGTGGCGCGTGAGCAAGCGGTTTATTGCCTTTTTCAGCATCCTGATCGAGGAAATCACTTCATATGCTTGAGAGATTGCTCATTTTCCACACAAATTTCGTCGATCAACTCGGTGTCGACCACAATGCGCTGCTTTAATGCGACAGTCCACGGCTTCGTATAAGCCTTGGGATCATCGACAGTGACCTGGATATCGAGGTGCCCGAAGTCCGGACGCCGGATCTGCTCCCGAACTTTCGCGGCTTCAGTCAGCACACTGCCATTCCAATCGATCCACGTATCGTCGCGCACTCCGATGGTGTCGATCACCAGGGTATCGCCAGACCATTTCCCCGACGAATATCCTTGCAAGGTGGGGTTCGGGTCTTTCGGCAACGGCCGCGCGTCCGTGAATACCTGGCGATATCCGGCGTTCAATTCATTGAGCATCACCAAAAGACCGGGCGTGTGGACATACTTCAACAAATGCGGCATCCCGTACGCGCGAAGAAAGTTATCCGGCAAGCACCGGATATGGGGATCGTCTTTCGCCAGGTTGTCGGTGCGCTTCTTGACGATCGGCGCCAGCCAGGGTTGATAAGGCAACCCTCCTGGAAGATCGATGCCGATATTCGCCATTTGTCGCGAGCCAACGATGGCGGTAGGGTCGGCAGGGGTGAGCGCGTCGGGAGTTTGCGGGTCCCTCGGGCCTGGAAGATCCTTGGGACTCGACAAGCCATGCGCGCGGCGATCATAGGGCTCTCCAGTAGTCCAGATTCCGGAAAAGTCGGGCTTGCCGTCCGCCAACCGAGGCGCGGGGGCCAGCATGTCCACCTTACCGTCGGCTTTCCGCGGTACTCCCGCTGTGGGATATTTCAGCCACTGAGCGGCCAAAGGACCTGCCAAGGGCGTACCCAGAATGACGAGCGCAGCCGTTACCAACCCGTAATAGCGTCGACGCATTCGAAGTTCCGGCATTGGGCTAGCATACATCAATGCATAGCTGATGAGAATCGGTCTTCGAAATCGAACGGATTCTTACTCCGGCGCGCTGGATGGCGGCACGATGCCTTTCAATCGCAGGTACACGCACATATACCCGTACACTTCGTTGGAGTGCCGGACCATGTTGTTCAGGGTAGCGAGTTTCGTCCGCATCGGCTGAGGCGGGAAGGGGCCGCCGAGATGCGAATCGATCTTCTCCATCGCCATCACATCGGTGAGCGAATCGAAAGCGGAGTCGCAGATGGCGGATGCCTGTTTCAGCAGCGCGATTAGTTCCGGTTTGGAAGTCGCCGCCGAACGAGAGAGAGCCGTTTGATGCCCCATGACTCCCTGGCAAACGAACACATTGGCGCGGGCAACATGAGCCAGGCGCTGCCCAAAGTTCTCGATCTCAGGCGTCGGCTGAAAACTAAAGTTCTCCGCCGGCATCTTTTCCGCCATCTTGAAGAGGTTGTCGCGCACCACGGTCCACGGGAACTTCGCCTCCGATACCAGGGCGTTTGAGGCCTGCGCAAGAAGCGGAGTGCAATAGAGGAGAGCGAGCAGGAGAGACCGCACCATGGCTTGCATCCTATCAGTCTTTCCTATGGTGCGAGTTCGTGCATCGCCTGGGCTTGGGGATTGACCCTGGGCTTGGGGATTGACAAGGATGCGCTTACTTGGCACGATCACGAGATGCAGACCATGTCTGTTCTACTGAAGCCGCGCTCCGTAGCGGGCCTCTTGTGCCTCGCGGCCAGTCTGGTGAGCGCTCAGACCAGCCACCCCGCGCAGGACCGTCTGGGACGGCGTGTACACGGAGGCTCAAGCTGCCCGTGGCGTAGCGGCTTTCGGCCAAAGCTGCTCGGGGTGTCATGCGCTCTCGGCAGAAGGCAAGGCGCCTCTGGTGGGCGACGCGTTCTGGAAGAGTTTCGCGCAAAAAAGCGTCGGCGATCTGCTGGAGTTTGTCAGCGCCAACATGCCGAACGGCACGCCCGGTTCGCTGGACGAATCCACCTACCGGGATATCGTCGCGCTGATGTTGAAATCCAACGGCTTTCCTGCGGGAGCGAATGAGCTTCGGCGCGATACCAGTGCCAACGTACAGATTGTGCAGAAGGACGGACGCACGGAGCTCCCCTCGAATGCGCTCGCTCGCGTGGTGGGTTGTCTGGCACGCAAGCGGGAGCGGACTGGGTGGTCACGCAGTGCCACCACCCCCGAGCGGGCGGAGAGCGCTGCTCCGGCGGGACGACGCCACCAGACCGCTAGGCAGCCGTACCATCCCGCTCAAGTTCGTCGTGACCCGCCTGGATTCGTTAGCCGGTGCGCGGGTGGCCGTCACCGGGCTCCTGATCGGCGCCGACGGCGCGGACGGCATCAACGTCACGACGGTGACCCGCGTCGCCCAGAAGTGTCCCTAACCGAACCGCGACCGTGAGGGAGTCGGTCCCCAAAAGCCTTTGTCAGCAGGCTGCTAGAGATCGATTCGGCCGCTACTCGCGCCGAGCTTATCGATCTCCGCGCCGCCCAAGTGCGCCATCGCCAGCAGCAGGTTCGCGGTCGGCGTATCCTTCGCGACGATGTGCCGGTTGCCCTTCAGCCGGCCCTGTGCGCCGCCCACGATCACCGCGGGCGGACTGTTCCGATCGTGCGCGTTGCCGTTGCTCATGCCGCTGCCCCAGTACAGAACCGCGTGATCGAGCAGCGTTCCGTCGCCCTCTTTCGTCGCCTTCAGCTTGTCGAGGAAATCGGCGAACTTCTGGATTTGGTACGTGCCGATCTTGGCGTACTTGGCGAGCTTCTCCGGATCGCCGCCATGATGCGAGATGGTGTGATGCTGTTCGGGAATGCCGATGTGCGCATACGCGCGGTCGCTGGCTTCATGACCGGTCATGAAAGTGAAGACGCGGCTGATGTCGCCCTGATACGCCAGGTGCATCAGGTTATAGGTAATGGTCATGTGATCGTCGAACGCTTCCGGCAAGCCCACCGGCGCTTCCGGATTGCCGGTGATGGTGCCGAGACGGCTCTCCATCCGCTGGAGCTGGTTCTCCACGTCGCGGATGTTGCCGAGATACTCGTCCAGGATGGCGCGATCGGGCGCTCCGAGCGACCGTTTCAGTTTCGCGGTTTCCTCGGTCACCGAGTCCAGCAGGCTCTGCTTCTCTTTGAGGCGGGCAAAGCGCCGCTCGGTGGAATCCGTCTCGCCGAACATGCGCTCGAAGGTCACGCGCGGATTGATCCCCACCGGCAGCGGGCTCGAATCGTCGCGCCAGGAGAGCGTATTGAAGAACGTGCAGGCGAAACCGTCGCAGGCCCCGACCGCGGTGCCCATGTCCTCGGTGCCGACTTCGATGGACCGCAGCGGCGTATCGCCCGCCACTTGATCGGCAATAAACTGGTCGACGGTCTTCTTCGAATGGATTTCTCCGAAAGCGGCTGTGTTGCCGTCGCGCTGCACCACCGGCCCGACGCCATTCAGAAACGCGGAGCTGGCGCCCAGATGGATGGACGAACCCCACGGCGCCTTCATCTTGCTGACCGTGACCAGCTGATTGCGGAACCGCTCCAGCGGCTGCATCACCGGCTTGAAGACGAAGTCGCTGCCCGTCCGCATCGGGATGCCACGTAGTGGGAAACACGCCACACGGGAAGTAGACCGCGCCGAAGCGGAACGGCGATTTCGGCGCGGCGGAGAGCGCCGGAACCATGGCGTCCAGGAACGGCAGTGCGACCGTGGCGCCCAAGGCGCCACGCATGAACGTGCGGCGCGAAAGATGCTTCTTCGTAATGATCATGGCTGCTCCCTCTTTTGATCGTGAATTGTTTGATCGTGCAAGTTTAACAGCATCGGCCGGCATACCCCGAGTATGAGCCGTTTCCACTGCTTCCAACTTCGTGCGCATCTGAAACGGCGCACTTTCCACTATTCCCATGATAACGGAGGAAAGCCGGTAATCGTTCTGCGCGGCTTTCTTTACGATGCGGCGAACCACCGGCATGTCGCCGGGCTCCAGCCCGCGGCCCAGCGCGTACGTCAGCATCTTTTCGGTGACCACGGTCACAAAGGCGTCGGGCCGGCTGAGAATGGCCTCCCGGAGCGCCACCGGACCGTTGACCTGCTGTCCGTCCGCGAGCGTACCCGCCACGTCGAGCGGCGCGCCATCGGGACCTTTATCGCGCCACTGTCCCACCGAATCGAAATTCTCGAGCGCAAACCCGGGCGGATCGATCACGCGATGGCAGCCCGCACAGGGCTGGTTCTTGCGGTGTAATTCCAGTTGGGCGCGCACCGTCTTGGGAATTTTCGAGTCCTTATTGCTTTCGTCGAGCGTAGGGACATTGGGCGGCGCAGGAGGCGGCGGCGTATTCAAGAAGGTGCTCAGCACGTACTTCCCGCGGTAAACCGGTGAGGTTCTGCGTCGCGACGGAAGTCATCGACAGGATGCTTCCTTGCCCCAGCAGACCGCGGCGATTGGGATCGGTGAGCTTCACGCGCCGGAATTGCGGGCCGTACACGCCCTTGATTCCGTAATGCCGGGCCAGCCGCTCGTCGACGAAGGTGTAGTCCGCGTTCAGAAGCTCCAGGGTGCTGCGATCCTGGCGCAAAATGTAGCCGAAGAACATCTGGGTCTCGGTGCGGAATCCTTTGCGCATATTATCGTCGAAATCCGGGAACATCAGCATGTCCGGAACCACCTTCGCTTCCAGATTCCGAAGCTGCAACCACTGCCCGGTGAAATTGTTCACCAGGGCGTCGGAGCGGTCGTCCCCGAGCATGCGGTGCACCTGCGCGGTCGAGCACTTCCGGCTCCCGCAGCCGGCCCGCTGCCGCCAGGTCCAGCAGTTTTTCATCGGGGATGCTGCTCCACAAGAAGAAGGACAAGCGCGAGGCCAGCTCGACTTCGCTGACCGGATGCGCGACGCCGGCGCGGGCGCCAGGCGGATCGCTTTCGATTCGATACAAGAAGTACGGGCTGGAAAGAACGCGCGCGACGCCGGCGCGAATCCCATCGTCGAAACTGCCGCCGCTTTGCCGCGCCCGCTTGTAAAACGACATCGGCGCCTCGACGTCGCCCGGGGTCACGGGACGCCGATAGGCGTGGCGCGCGAGATTGGTGAGGATCTTCGTCGCGCAGTTCGTCTCGTCCAGGTTCGCACCTGCCGCGCTCGGCTCTTCGCCGCCACACGGCTGACACTCGCGCCGGATACGGGATGGCACACAAACAGCCGCTGCCGGCTGGGTCCTTCGCTCATGCCGTGTACGTTGTACGGGCCGTCGATCGAAACGGTCCTGCAGCCTCGGCATGCCGGCCACCATGTGGACTTCCTGGCTGTCGCGCGGCGACGGCTCCCAGACGTCCTGCAACTTGGCCGGCCGCTCTCTCCACGTAAAGCCGACGTCGTGAGGACCGGCGGTGACCCGCACGCGTCCCGTCATCCTTTTGTCGATAATGGGCTGCGCCGCGGCCAAATCCGCGGCCTGCATCTCGTCGTCCTTGGGACCGCCAATCGGAGCCGAATACACTTCAGCGCCATCCACGGTGATGACGAAGGTGTACGGCGTGTCGTTTCCTTCCACGCCGGCGTAGCCTTCCTGAACGCCGCGCACCAGCCGGCCCGACAGTTTATACTCGGCGTCAGCCGGAAAAACGTGACGAACAACCGTGCCGCCGACCGTTCCGAGCGGCAGGCCGTCGATGTATCCGTTCTGGCTGAATTCGCGGCTGATGGAATGCTCGGTGGTCCCGGGCCTCACTTGCGGATCGCCCACCGCCATGGCGCTGACGCGCTCGGCCGCGTTCACGTATCCCTCCAGCAGCAGCGGCGACGTTTTCAGCGCCGTCGCGATGTTGTCGAACCCGAATTCGGCGCCGTCGGTCGGCAGCAGGTCGGTCACGTCAATGTCCACCGCCAGCAGGTCGCGGACCGCGTTGGCATATTCGGCGCGATTCAGACGATGCACGACGTAGCGGCCCGGCGTGCTATGGCCTTCCCAGGCACGATCGAGCGATGCAGCCAGCCAGCTCGTAAAGCCCGCGTACTCGGCCTCGGTGGGACGGGGCACGCCCGGAGGCGGCATGGCCCGCACGCTCAGCTTCCGAAGGACTCTTTCCCAAGTCTCCGCGTGGCCCAAAAGATCGTCGAAGCTCGCCGCCTCCAGATTGACCGGACCCTCCGCCGGATTCGCCGCGCGATTGCTGTGACACGCAACGCAGTATTTGTCCAGGAACGCGCGGTATTTGACTGCGTCCGCGTTGTGCCGGCCTTGGACGGCGCGCTCCCGGTCTGTGCCACCAACGGCGCGGTGATTCCGGCAGAGACCAACGCCGTTGTAAGTACGATGCTCTTCAGGTTTCTCATGGAGCGCTTGTCACCGCCGTCGCTTTGGGAGCATCTTTCTTGTTCTTATCGTCTGCTTTCTTGTCGGCCGCGGGCGGCAGCGGCGGAGGCTGAGGCGCCGGATCGTTGGGACCAAGGTGCATCAGCTCGCGCAGGGCCGCGACCACTTCCTCGCGCGAATCTTTCTTCGGATGATACGCCTCCGGATTGTCACCCATGGCGTTGGGGTCCTTTTTCTTGGGCTTTTCGGCCAGAAGCAGGGGTGTCAGATTGTCCTTGTTCACTGCGTCCAGCTTTGCGCCGGCCGCGACCAGCGCACGAATCATCGCCACGTGCTGCTCTTCGACGGCCTGGTGCAGCGGCGTGGAGCCATCGGGCGCCTTGGCATTCGGATTGGCCCCGGCGGCCAGCAACAGCTTGAGCGCCTCCAGCGGATCGCGGCTGCCGGGCTCGCGGAACGGCGGCGGCACCAGCCGGTCGAACCCGGGCCCCGCCGCGAACGATGCGCCCAGGCCGCCTTTCAAGGCCAGCCATCACGGGCGTCTTGCCGACGTTCGGATTCGGACGGCCAGCGGGCAGGCTTGCCGTCCTTCGGCTTGATCTCGCTCGGGCTCCACTCGATCTTCGCGCCCTTGGCCAGCATCAGCTTCAGGACCTCGACGTCGGCCGCCGTCGCCGCGCGGTAAAACGGCGAGCTGTTGACCGACGCGCCGCAGCACAGCGTGGTGGAGTGCAACGCGCCGACGAACGGCTTGTTCACGTCCGCGCCCAGGTCGAGCAGCGCCTTCACCAGCCCCAAGGCTGTCAGATTGTTCGGATGCGTGGGTTGCAGCCGCGAGCCGTCGTGCGCGCGCATGTCGGTGGTGGCGTCGTGCATGTCGACGGCCCAGTACAAGGATCCGTCGTTGGGTCGGCGCCCAGGTCAAGCAGCTCCTTGGCCAGATCGAAGCGGTCGTTGACGATGGCGACGACGGTCGCAGTCGCGCCATCGGCGTTGGTCAGCTTCGGATCGGCGCCGCCCTTGATCAGCGCCTCGACGACATCCGCGTGTCCGTTCCGAGCGGCGAACATCAATGCCGTAAAGCCGCCGGAAGGATGGTCCGCGTTTTTGCGCTCGGTGAGCGTGGAAACGTGCGCCTTGAGGTTCGGATCCGCGCCCGCGGCCAGCAGCGTCTTCACCACCTCCACATGACCTTCGGCGGACGCCCACATGAGCGCGGTCTCTTCCTGATACGGATCCGCGGCGTTGACCAACGAGCCATGCGAAAGCAGTAACTGAACGGCGTCCACGCGGCCCGTGCGCGACGCAGCCATCAGCGGCGTCTCGCCCTCGGGATGCCAACGCGTGGCGTCCGCTCCGGCATCGAGCAAGGCCCGCATGACCTCGACGTCGCCGTTGCGGCTGGCTTGCAGAAGAGGGGTGACGCCGTAATGGTTCGGTGCATCAACCCAGGCTCCGGCCGCAAGCAGCGCCTTCGTCATTTCCGCGTCGGAGTGGAAAGCCGCCCACAAGAGCGCGGAAGAGCCGTCATTGGCGGGACCATTTACATCCGCGTGCTCCTTGATCAGCTTGCGGACCTCGGGCAAATCGTCGGTCCTGGCGGCGTCAGCCACGACGCTGATGTTGGAAGCAGCTTGCAGCACGACATTGGGCCTGACAAGCACGAACCCAAGCGTGAGCGGCAAGGACCACCATACCTGCCGCACGGGTCTCGCTTTTGCTTTTCTCGCCGATTGCATCGCTACGCCTCTCTCCTGCATGTGACTTGGATGCAACATAAGATATACCGCCGGCGACGACAACAGCAAGCCCCTCCCGGGATTTCGCGGACACCCTCGGGTGCGCGGCGAAGCTACTTCACCGCCGGAAGTTCGGGCTTGCCCTCGGGAGAGCGCTCATCGACGGCGATGGCAAAATAGCCGCTCACCGCGTAGGCGCTCATAACGGCCACCATGTCCATCGCGCCGCGCTTGCCCCAGAATTCGACGGCCTTCGCGAAGGTGGCGGAATCGACCTTCTTGTCGTGGAACATCTGGCGGCCGAAACGGATGACGGTGGCGTCTTTTTCATTCAAACCGGCGAGCGGGCGCTTGCTGTCGAACGACGTCGATCAACTTGGCGTCGATTCCAGCCTTGAGACCGCTGGCCTCATGCCCGTTCCATTCCAAGTTGTAGTTGGTTTCGCGGCAGGCGACCAGAATCGCGAGTTCACGCGTGTGCGGATCAAGCGTTCCGCCAGGCACGGCGGCGTCATGGAGATCATGCAAGGCCTGCGCGACGGCGGGATTATAGGCAGCGAAGGCGAGAGGACCGCGCAGGATGTCATCCTTGCCCGCGCCCGGCAAGGTTTCGAAAATCTTCTGGCCCTTCGCGTCCATATCGGACTTCTTCAAATAGGGCAGGCGGGCCCGCGATTGGGGATCGAGGTCGGCAGGGAGCTTCGATTGAGCATAGGCCAGGAAGGATGCCGAGGCTGCGAGCAGAATCGCGGCCCAGCAGCGCGAAGATGGGGCAAGAGTCATATGTGTTTCCTTGTTGATTCTACTTCCGTAGTGACAAAGGCGCGAGAATGGTGTTTTTTTCAGGTGGGTGCCGAAGCAGTGGACTGTCGATTCGTTCTTATTGCGTCGTCGCCCCGTGTCTCGATCTCCAGCCAGGACACGGGACGGCCAAAGAGGGCGCCGTGCTTTACGTTCTGAAGGGCTGCGCAGGAGGCCACGCTCCCACATTAATCAAAGGTGGCGAACCCCAGACTCACGCGACCATGCCGACGCCATGTCTTGCTCCTTGCCTGAACGACTTGAATAACAAGGCTGTTCACTCACCGTTCGCGACAAGAATATGGGATTACATCCATCGCGGTAAGCACGGGACACCAAGGCTTCAGGGTTATCCCTGACGACAGCCTACGCCTTAAGAAGCGCCTGCACGTAATCCGGCTTCAAAGGAAGACGTCGCGCAATCTTTCCCGTTGCATCATGGAGCGCAGCCGCGATGGCGGGCGCTGCCAGGGCATTCGCCGCTTCCGATCCGCCGCCGTAAGCGCCCACCTCCGGCCGGTGGAGCAGCACCACTTTGATCTCGGGAATATCCGCCATCTTCAGAATTGGGTACGTTAGCCAGTCGCGCGCGGTAATCGCGCTTTCGTCGAACTTGGCCTCTTCGAGCAGCGCGTGGCTAATGCCCATGACCGCCCCGCCCTCCACCTGCCGCTTCAACTGCAGCGGGTTGACAACGATGCCAGGGTCCACCGCGATCGTGGATTTTTCCACTTTGATGACGCCAGTGCTGGGCGTGACGGTGACCTCACAAACACATGCCCAATAAGTTCCCGAGCGGAACATCACGGAGACCCCGCGCCCGCGCACCGGCTGGTCCCCGGTAGACGCAGCATTGCGAACGGGCGACGGGCGAGTTTCCCATCCGGAGGCGTCGCGCACGGCCTTGAGAACGCCAATCGCGCGCTCCTCGGTTGCATGATCGAGTCGGAACTGGATGGCATCCGCACCGGCCAGCGCGGCGGCTTCGCTGATGGCCAGTTCGCGCGGATAATTCTGTTGGAACTGTCCCGGCGTCCGCATGCTGTGATCGCGGAGCCCGATGGCGAGAGGCGATTCTTTCTGGCCAACCTGGAAGGTGCCATGCCCACGTTCCATCAAAACGGACACGCCGTCATAGATCCAGGGATCGGCAATATCATTGACCGTCGAGCTGACGAAAACACCCTTCTCGCTCGGAGCGGCCATGGTCGGCAAACCCGCAAGTATCGCGCCCACTGGCCGGTCATCCTGCCCGGCTGGCATGTAGTGGTCCACTTGATACGCGACCATCTTGCCGTTCGCGTCCAGTCCGATTTCGACGTCGGCCAACGACTGCCGGCGACTGCGTGGACCACTGGAAATCGTCCGGCCGCATCCACTGCACCCGCACCGGCCGGCCCAGGGCCTTCGATAAGATAACCGCTTCGTCCTCCGCGCCCGCATTCCCGCCGTTCGATCGCCCATAGTGCCCCGGACCGGCATAAGTCCGCACCACGATGTGATCGATGCTGGTCCCAAGCATCTGCGCAAGCTCGCCGCGCAGCGCCTGGGGATTCTGATTGTGCGTGTAGACGTGTACGCTCCCGTCCGCTTGAACGTCCGCCAGCGCCATGGTGGGACCGATGGGCGCGTGCTTCATGAACGAAAATTCGTAGGTAGCCGAGAGCTTCTTAGCGGCTCCCGCTATGGCCGATGGCGCGTTACCCCGGCTTTTATCGCTCTTGGTAACCTTGGTGGTTTTCCAATCGGCTTGCCTCAGATGCTGGAACAGGTTTGCGTTGCCCGGCAGACCTTTCCAGTCGGTCCATTTGGTGGCGGCGGCTACTTGTTGTGCGGCCCGAATCGCTTCCCACTCCGTCGGCGCAACCACTCCCACCAGATTGCCTTTTACTACCACCTGCGCGTTCGGAAACTTGCTCTTGTCCAGTTCGCCCACCGAAACCAGCGTGGAACCCAGCGTCTTCGGGTGCACCATTCTCGCGTGCAGCATGTTGGGCAGCCGCACATCCGTCGCCCATTGCTCCCGAGCCGTGACTTTCGACGTGATGACGCTGTTCTTGAAAGGCTTCCCGATAATGGCGTATTCACTGACCGGTTTCATGGGCGGTTCGCCGGTGACCGTCAACCCCATGATGCTGGTCAGGTCGCCCATCACGGGGATGGTGAGCTTCAACTGCTGGCCGGTCACCAGCTCCCCATAGGAAATGCTCTTACCGCCGCCGGAAGCTACGCCGTCCTTGGCCGAAACCTGATCTTTCGAGACCCCTAACTTTTGAGAGGCGAGTTCCAGCAACGCCTGATAGGTATACGCCGCTGCCTTCCGAACATTCGGCGTGCCTCGGCCGAGAAAATCGAACGCGCCACTGCCGTCGGGTGTGCGATCGGTATCGCCCATGACCACTGTGGTGATGTCCTCGAAGCGTGCGTTCAGCTCTTCGGCTACAATCTGCCGGTAGGCGGTGAACGTCGTGCCCTGGCCGAAATCGCTCTTACCGGTGCGAATCAGGATGGAGTTGTCGGGATGAATCTCAATCCAGGAACTGGAGAGCGTAGGGTCCAGCGAGTTCTTCGCGCTCCTGTTCTTGACGGTTTTCTTCGGTACCGCGGCGCCGGCAATTCCAAATCCGACTAAGAGAGCTCCGCCGGTTTTCACCAATTGGCGGCGCGTCAGCTTGGCGCTAACGAGACTGGCGCCAAAAACGTTGACTGGTTTTTCGTTGAGGGTAGCCATCGCGTTAGCTCCTCTCCGCCATGATCATCCCGGCGCGCCGCACCGCTTCGATGATGGCTGTGTAGCTGCCGCAGCGGCACAGATGCGGCGACGGACCGGAAGTGGTGAACGCCGCCTTAATTTCAGCCACGGTAGGCGTGGCCGACTGTTCCAATAACTCAGTCGCCTTGATCATCATGCCGTTCTGGCAGAAGCCGCACAAAGGCGTCTGCTCCTCGATCCAGGCTTGTTGTACGGGGTGAAGCGTCTTCTCGGCGTCAGCCTTGGACAGGCCCTTCTGCTGTGCCCATCGAGCGGGCAGGCCTTCCAGAGTTACAACCGTCCTTGCCGGAGGCGGACGAAAGCGGCGTTATGCACGAGCGGATCTCCTTGCCATCGAGCAGAACCGAGCAGGACCCGCATTGCGCCAGTCCGCAGCCGAACTGCGGGCCGGACAGCTTGAGGTCGTTTCGCAGGACATAAAGAAGCGGCGTGTCGGCCGGCGACTGGATCTCACGCTGGACTCCGTTAACGATGATTTTGACCATGAAAACTCCTTCCGGAATGCGCTGTCGGTCTGGAAGCTATGTTATCAAGAACGTTAGCTGGTCAGCCCGAGCAATTGCACGCGGATGCCACCATTTACCCACCGGCAATGGCTCCCACGATGAAAAACGGCTCCGTACCGGCGACCACCTGATCGGGCAGCGGGGCATCCGGTGATTGGTGCGACAGATCTTCGGAACACGCGAAGAATCTTATATAGGGCCGCCGCTCGCGGGTGACGTGATCGCGGATCGTCCCCTGCAACATTGGATATTTGGTTTCAAGAGCGTCCAGGACCGAGCGCTGCGTGGCCTGGCCCTGGACCTCGAGTTTGACATCGCCGTCGACGCGCGCGAGTGTCCGCAGATGTGCCGGTAATACAACTTGGATCATGCCAGCGTTTGAACTTCCACCGAAAGCACGGCTGGAAGATCTCGCACGATAGGCGTCCAGCTATCTCCCTCATCAGCCGATACGTACACCTGTCCGCCGGTGGTTCCAAAATAGACGCCGCATTCATCCAGCGAGTCTACGGCCATCGCGTCGCGCAACACGTTCACGTAGCAATTACTCTGTGGAAGCCCTTTGGTTAATGGTTCCCATTCGTTTCCTCCCGTCTTGCTACGGTACACCCGTAGCTTTGCATCCGGCGGAAAGTGTTCTGAGTCGCTCTTGATCGGAACGACGTAAATGGTCTCGGGCTCGTGCGCGTGAACGTCGATCACGAAGCCGAAGTCGGTAGGCAAATTCCCGCTCACTTCCTGCCATGATTCGCCGGCGTTGTCGCTGCGCATGACATCCCAGTGCTTCTGCATAAACAGGACGCCCGGACGAGCGGGATGCATGGCGACATGGTGGACACAGTGTCCCACCTCGGCGGTGGGATCGGGGATGTACTGCGAGTGTAGTCCCTTGTTGATAGGCTGCCAGGTCCGCCCGCCGTCGTCTGTTCTGAAAGCACCCGCAGCCGAGATAGCGATGAAGATGCGCTCGGGATCGGTTGGATCCAGAATGACAGTGTGCAGGCACATTCCTCCCGCGCCCGGCTGCCAGCGCGGTCCCGACCCGTGTTCGCGCAGTCCAGCGAGTTCTTGCCAGTTCAGTCCGCCGTCGGTCGAGCGAAACAAGGCCGCGTCTTCAGCGCCGGCGTAGACGGTGTCAGGGTCCGTCAGCGAGGGTTCGAAATGCCAGACTCTCTTAAATTCCCAAGGATGCGCCGTGCCGTCGTACCATTGGTGCGTTCCCGGAATCCCGTCGTACACGAACTTATTGCCAACGGGCGTCCAAGTCCCGCCGCCATCGTCGGAACGCTGCACCTGTTGCCCGAACCAACCGCTGCACTGCGACGCATAGAGCCGGTTCGGATCGGCGGGTGATCCCTTGATGTGATAGATTTCCCAGCCGCCGAAGTGGGGGCCGCTCACATCCCACTTTTCACGTTTTGCGTCCGACGCCAGCACGAACGCCCCCTTGCGTGTCCCCACCAAGACTCGTACTTTGCTCATCCCCGCTTCCTCCAGTAACGTTTATTAAGCCACAAATCTTGGTAGCGTTGGCATAGGTGCTTCCCGCGGCCCCTGGCGACCAACAACCCGATAGAATAAGACAGGTCACGGGGTATCCTTTGATGCGCAAGGAGCACGGAGAATGAGCAATGATCACACTGAAGGTGAACGGCAGTACGCACACGCTGGATATCGAACCGGCGACGCCCCTGCTCTACATCCTTCGCAACGACCTTGGTTTGCAGGGGCCGCGATTTGGTTGCGGGCTTGGCCAGTGCGGCGCGTGCACAGTGATCGTGAACGGCTCAGCGATTCGGTCGTGCATCACCCCGGCCTCTTCCGTGAAAGCTGAAATCACAACGCTCGAAGGAATCGCCAAGGGGGGTAAACTTCACCTGCTGCAGCAAGCCTGGATCGACGAACAGGTCCCTCAGTGCGGCTTCTGCCAGAACGGGCAGATCATGACCGCCAAGGCGCTGCTGGACAAGATCCCGGATCCAAGCGATGCGCAGATTCGCGAGGCAATGAACGGCGTGCTGTGCCGCTGCATGACGTTTTACCGGGTTCAGGCCGCCATCAAGCGCGGCGCGAAGGCAATCTCGGACGCGCGGCAGTCGGAAAAAACGAAGGTGACGGCATGACCCCCATAAACGGCATTCCCCGCGAAGTGGAACAGGAACTGGAGAATTCGAACGTCGCTCCCTCGCGCAGGGAGTTTCTCAGGAACGCAGGTATGTTCGCCGTGACCTTCAGCGCCGTGGGCGCGGCCGGCACGTTCGTGCCTGGGGCGAAAGCTCAGACTGCCGATGCGGGTGCCGCAGGTCCATATCCCGACCCCGACTTCCGCCAGGTGGATTCGTGGATTGTGATTCATCAGGACGACACCGCAACCTTTTACGTCGGCAAAACGGATTGCGGCCAGGGCACCGGGAACGGCCTTCCGGCAGATCATGTCCGACGAACTGGACTTCCCCTACGACAAGACCACCTGCATCATGGGCAGCACGGATATCACTGTCGACCAGGGCGGCTCCGGCGGCTCGACTGCGATGGAACGCGATAGCTGGCCCATGCGACGCGTTGCGGCCGAAGCGCGGAGAGTATTGCTCGATATGGCATCCTCAAGTCTGGACGTGCCTGTCGACCAGCTGAGTGTGAGCGATGGCGTGATTACAGTGACGGGCGATCCTTCGAAGCGCGTCACTTACGGACAACTGATCGGTGGAAAGCGATTCAACGTCGCGGTGACGGGAAACAATATCAACGTGATTACCGGCGTGGCCGCTGTCAAACCGGTTCAGGCGCTCAAGAACGTCGGCCAGTCCCCCAGCGCTACGACATTCCCGCCAAGGTGGACGGTTCGCTGAAATGGGCGGTGGACGTCAAGCTGCCCGGCATGGTTCACGCCCGTAATGTGAAGCCGCCGTTCGCGGGGGCCAAGCTGATCAGCATCGATGAATCGTCCGTGCGGGACCTGCCGGGGTTCGTCAAGGTGGTGAGCAAGGGCAACTACGTCGCCGTGGTCTGCGAACGGGAAGAGCAGGCGATCAACGCAGCAAGACAGCTCAAAGCGAATTGGGAAAAGCCGGCCACGGCGCCCTTCCCGTCATCGGAAGATCTGTTCAAATACATGCGCGGCGCAACGCCCACCGCTGTTGCCAACCCGATCGTGGTGGGAAACCCGGATGCGGCGTTCGCTGGCGCGGCGAAGATTATCGAAGCCGATTACGATATTCCGTATCAGGGACACACCGCGTTCAGCCCGGCCCACGCCATGGCGGACCCGTCGAATGGCCAGATGACGATCTATTCGAACGACATGAAGTCCTACGGGATGCGAAATGGCGTCGCCACTTTTCTGGGGATGCCCAGGGACAAAGTGCGCGTCATCTGGATGGAAGGCCCGCAAGGGTTCGGGCGCACGGCCGCCGACGATGCCGGATTCGAAGCGGCTTATCTTGCAAAGGAGATTGGCCGCCCGGTTCGCGTCCAGTGGATGCGGGACGAAGAGACTGCGTGGGACACCAAGGCCCCGGCTTTTGCCGTTAAGGTGCGCGGTGGGCTGGATGCCGAGGGAAACCTGGTGGCATACGATTACCACGCCCGTGCCGCCGACCACAATCACGTCGGCTATAACGAGCACGATACCGTACTGATCGCTCAGCTCATGGGGTCCAGGCGCGACAAACCTGCGTCCGGCAGCGCCGAAGTGCCGGCGGAAATGTACGCCATCCCGAATCGCCGCATGACCAGGGACGTGGTGAGCCTGCCGCTAGTCTGGGAGAACGCCGGTTCGCACGGGCAATTTGCGCGATCCCAACGGTCCGCAGTCCACCTTCGCGGCCGAATCTTTCATCGACGAACTGGCGGCGGCCGCGAAAGCCGACCCGGTGGAATTTCGCATGAAGCTGCTTCACGGCGAGCACCACGGACGATGCCGGGTTCAGGCGGGCCCGGTCCATTGCGGTGGTAAAGGCGGCGGCGGAAGCTTATGGGTGGGACCCGCGACCTTCGCCAAAACCAGTTGCGTCCGGGGACATACTGACCGGGCGCGGTTTCGCGTACGCATTCCGCGGACAGACCATTGCTGCGCAGGTCGCCGAGGTAGAGGTGAACCGCCGTACCGGCCACGTCTGGGTGAAGCGGCTGGTCTGCGCGCACGACTGCGGCCTCGTGATCAACCCGGAGGCGCTGCGCCACACCGTGGAATGCGCGATGCTCCATTCGTTGAGCCGCGCGCTTCATGAGGAGGTCCAGTTCAACACGGAAAAGGTGACGAGCGTGGATTGGGTATCTCAGTCCGAGCCTTCGACATGCCGACATTCCCTCGCGAATTGACGTTGTGTTGTTGAATGGCGATCCGAATCCGAACCGGCCCGACCTACCTCCCTACGGGGGCGGCGAAGCGGCCTGCAAGCCGTTAATGGCAGCGGTCGCCAATGCGATTCATGATGCCACCGGCGTTCGGCTCCGCAGAGTTCCCTTCCGGGACGCGCGCGTACTTGCCGCACTCAACGCTGCCCACGCCTAACATACATTTTCGGGGTCGCCTATCGACCAAAGTGTCCCGAAGAATGTCTTAATGCGAAACCAACGCCCCACGAATTCAATCCAATCCGAGGGACGCAAGAAGGGACAACATGGCTGAACTAAACACTGTGATAGATCTTCGCGAGAGCGGCGCCCTATCTTCAACGGTTGACGTTACGTTGCACATCAATGGCGCCACCCATGACCTCCGCATTGAGCCGCGGGTTTCGTTGCTGGACGCGTTACGCGAGTACTTGGGACTGACCGGCACCAAAAAGGGCTGCAATCAAGGGGCCTGCGGAGCCTGCACCGTTCTAGTGAACGGCGAACGGACCCTCTCGTGTTTGGGACTTGCCGTTCAGTACGAAGGAGCGGAGGTTACGACTGTCGAAGGCCTGGGCGCCGACGGAGCGCTGCATCCCGTGCAAGCCGCGTTCATCGAGCAAGATGGATTCCAGTGCGGATACTGCACGCCGGGGCAAATCTGTTCGGCCGTTGGAATGATCCGGGAGTTTCAGGACGGCATGCCGAGCGCGGTAACCAAAGACGTTTCCGCTTCGGTTGTGGAGCTTTCCGACGAAGAAATCAAGGAACGAATGAGCGGTAATCTATGCCGCTGCGGTGCTTACGTGGGGATCTGCGACGCCATCCGTGAGGCATTCGGTGCTGGGGTAACTCGATGAAGAACTTTGCCTATTCGCGAGCAGAGACGGTGGAGGGGGCGGTCGGTCTGATCGCCCGGAGCAGCAATGCGAAATTTCTGGGCGGAGGGACGAACCTTGTCGATCTCATGCGTGAAAACATTGAGCAGCCGGATGCCGTAATTGATGTCACGCACCTGTCAGGCGGCGGGATTGACGGCGGGATCGATGAGCTTCCCGATGGCGGACTTCGTATCCGCGCTTCGGTCAGGAATAGCGCTGTAGCGAATAATCCCCTGGTTCGCGAACGTTACCCGGTTTTGTCGCAGGCCATCTTGTTTGGCGCCTCAGGACAGATTAGAAACATGGCCACCACCGGCGGCAACTTAATGCAGCGTACCCGGTGCCACTACTTCTACGATTCAACTGCGCGTTGTAACAAACGGACGCCGGGCGTAGGCTGCGATGCCATCGGCGGTTTCAATCGCATGCACGCGATTCTGGGCGCCTCCGAAAGTTGTATCGCCACGCATCCATCGGACATGTGTGTGGCCTTAGCAGCGCTGGATGCCACAGTGCGCGTCCAAGGCGCGCGCGGCGAACGCACAATTCCTTTCGCTGATTTTCATCGTCTCCCGGGCAGATACGCCGCACGAGGAGACAAGTCTCGCATCGGACGAACTGATTACCGCGATTCACCTTCCCCCGCTGGCATTCGCAAACAACTCACGGTATCGCAAAGTCCGTGACCGCGCGAGCTACGCATTCGCTCTGGTGAGCGTGGCGGTGGCGCTTGAAATCGACGGCGGTACGATCACGGGCGTCCGCCTTGCACTGGGAGGGGTTGCTCACAAGCCCTGGCGGGCTTATAAGGCGGAGGACACGATGCTCGGCGCGAAGGCCAACCGGGAAACTTTTGAGCGCGCGGCCGAAGCAGAGCTTGCGGGTGCTCGGGGATATGGCGATAACAACTTCAAAATCGAATTAGCGAAGCGGACGATCGTCAGCGTGGTGAGCGAATTGGCGGAAGCAGGAGGCCTTCGATGAGCGTAGTTGAGAGCATTATTGAGACGATTGCGAAGGCTCTTCCCGATAAAAAAGCAGATCCGCTCATTCGGCATCAGGACTATGTGGGCCAACCTCTGGACCGCGTTGATGGTCAGGCCAAGGTGCGAGGCGAGGCGCGCTTCACCGCCGAATTCAAAGTAGAAAATCCGGCGTATGCAGTGCCCGTCTACAGTACGATCGCCAAAGGGACAATTCGCAGGATCGATTCTGGACCCGCGGAAGCAGGCGCCGGGCGTGCTGGCCGTCATCACGCACCAAAATATACCCAGGATGAAAGCGCCTCCGATCGTGGACTTCCACAACATCGGCAAGGGCTTTGCGCTGAGCGATCTTCCGATCATGCAGAATGCCGACGTGCATTGGGACGGCGAACCGGTGGCCCTGGTCGTCGCGGAAACACTGGAGAGAGCGGAGCATGCCGCATCTCTTGTTTCGGTGGAGTATAACGTCGAGGCGCCAGAGGTAGCGTTCGAAAAAGGAAAGACCGGGGCCTTTGTGCCCAAGGACATCATGGGCGAGCCGCCGGAAATCACCATTGGCGACGGCAACAAGGGGTTCGCCGAAGCGGACGTGAGTGTGGGTCATGTTTACCGGACGCCGCGCTACAACCACAACGCGATTGAGCCGCATGCGACCATCGCCGTCTGGGACGAGAACGGCGGTGTCGCGGTGTTCGATGCCACGCAATCCGTAAATCTGACCGCTCATACACTGGCCTATATTTTCGACCTCAAAGTGGAAGATGTTCAGGTAATCGCGCCATTCCTGGGCGGCGGCTTCGGCGGAAAACTGGGCTGGAGTAATACGGCGCTTTGCGTGGCAGCGGCAAAGGTTGTAAATCGTCCCGTAAAGATGGTTTTGTCGCGCGAAGGAACTTTTCGAATGATCGGCGGCCGCACGCGGTCAGAACAGCATGTCGCTCTGGGAGCGCAGAAGGACGGCCAGCTCACGGCGCTGGTACACACGGGGCTGACGGCAACAACTCCCAGCGGACGCTACGCCGAGCAGTGCACGTTCCCGCCGCGGCATCTTTATTCGTCGCCGAATCTCTATGTGGGACAGAAGGTGATGTATCTGGATACTGTCGCCAACACGTGGATGCGCGCTCCGGGCGAATCGATCGGCACGTTCGCTCTCGAATCGGCCATGGACGAGCTCGCCTATGAGTTGGGGATGGATCCCATAGGACTTCGGAGAATCAACGAGCCCGAAAAAGATCCCACCAAGGACACCGAGTTCTCGAGCCGGCACCTGACGGAGGCGTATCGAAGCGGCGCGGAGAAGTTCGGATGGTATGCGCGCAATCCCCGGCCGCGGTCGCAACGGGACGGAAAATGGCTGGTCGGTCAGGGTGTCGCGACGGCGTATTATCCTTACCTGCGTTTCCCGGCGAAGGCTCGGGTACGGATCTGCGCGGACGGGGCTGCCATTGTGCAGGCGCCTGCGAGTGAAATGGGTATGGGAACCGCAACGGTGCAAATTCAGCATGCTGCCGATCGGCTGGGTGTGCCGCTCCATCGGGTTACTTTTCAATATGGAGATTCCAGCTTGCCCGATACGCCAATGATGGCGGGTGGTTCCAATCAGACTGCCACCACCTTCGCGGCGGTGCGAGCGGCGGTGGAAGAAGTGCACAAGGAACTTTTGAAGCTGGCGCAAAAGCGCTCCGATTCGCCGTTAAAGGGCGCGAAGTACGAGGACGTGGTGGCCCGGGACGGTGGTCTATTTCGCGCTGGCGGAACGGCGAATGGCGAGACTTACGCCGCCATCCTGCAGAAAGCGGGACAGGGGTCTGTGGATGCCGAAGCATCGTCAGGGCCCCCAATGGAAATGATGAAATATTCGATGGCATCTTACGGCGCGCAGTTTTGCGAGGTGAAAGTCCACGAAGAGACGGGTGAAGTGCGCGTGTCCAGGTGGCTCGGTTCGTTTGATTGCGGGACCATCATAAATCCAAAAACCGCCGCCAGCCAGTTGCGCGGGGGAATTGTGATGGGAATCGGCATGGCGCTGACCGAAGAAACTCTATTCGACGAGCGCAGAGGACGAATCATGAATCCATCCCTCGCCGAGTATCATGTGCCGGTCAATCTGGATGTGCCGCACATAGAAATCATCTTTACAGACATACCAGATGAACACACTCCCTTGGGCGCGCGTGGAATCGGCGAAATCGGGATCACGGGCGTCGCTGCGGCCATAGCGAACGCGGTCTTCCACGCGACCGGGAAGCGCGTTCGAGACCTGCCGATTACTCTCGACAAGTTGCTGTAAAGCGCCTTGTGCGGACCTCTCGCAGAACGCGCTAACGGTTGAAGTGATTTCATTGCCATTCGATTTCTCGGTAGGCGGTCTTCCCACCCACAGTCGGCAACCGTCGGATCACCGCCGATTGCGGCATGGGCGGCCCTCGCTGCCAGTTCAGGTGTGATGCGCCGGCCGGTAAACAAGCGCGACGCCTCCGAGCACGATGCGCCGGCGCGACGGCAGCGTTGGTCCATTTCAAATTCCAGAACGATGGCGGCGCTTACGCGGCGTGAGTCCATGCTTCGCGATCCATCATTTGTAGTAGGTGCTGCGCATATTGGGGCGAGGCGGGAACATTTTCGCGCGCAGCGTTTTGTCGCGGGAGGACAAAGAATTCCGCCGCCGGGATGGTGCGTTCAACGGACGGAGCGCAGGGCCTCTTCCATGCGGGTCAATCATGGCAGGCCGATCTTCTTACAGATGAATGATGCCGCGTTGAATGGCGGCCGTCGCGGCTCGGGTTCGATCCTGTGCACCCAGCTTTTGCAAAATATGCTGAACGTGATTCTTCGCGGTGGTCTCAGTAATGTCCAGCGCATAAGCGATTTGTTTATTGCTCAGGCCACGAGCCACCAGTTCCAGAACCTCGATTTCGCGCTGGCTCAAAGTTGGCGAATCGCTTTGCGCTTCCAGCGCGGCCGCCAGTGAAGGTGGCAGGTAGGTCCCGCCGCCATGTACGGTTCGAATCGTTTGGAGTAGCTCTTTGCGGAGCACGTCCTTTGTAAGATAAGCTCGCACGCCCACTGCCAAGGTTCGCCGAATGTCTTCGTCGCCGCCGTACGATGTGAGGGCGATCAAACGCGCATCGGGAAACTCCTTGCGGATGGCTATTGCAACTTCCAGGCCGGACATCAGCGGCATACGGAGATCGACGAGAGCCACGTCAGGCAGATGCTGGCGGTAGCGTTCCACCGCCTGACGGCCATTGCTGGCCTCGGCCACCACCAGCATATCCGCCTGCCGATTGATAATCGCGCCTACGCCGACCCGGGCCACCAGGTGGTCCTCCGCCACGAGGATTCGGATCTTCGAACTTGCCGGAGAACTACTTGGGGGTGAACTCATGGAAGCGGTACCGATACCTCGACTTCGGTTCCCGCGTGCGGCCGGCTCTCCAAACGAAATTCGCCGCCAATCCGTTCAGCGCGCTCACGGATTCCGATGAGACCGAAGTGGCCGCCCATCGCGGCAAAAGCATCGTCGGTCTGAAAACCACAGCCATTATCGATTACGGTCAGGTTGAGAAGCCTTTCGGTTCGTTCCAGCTTTACCTCGATCTTAGTAGCCTGAGCGTGTTTTGAGGCATTCGTAACAGCTTCCTGGGCAATCCGCAAGAGATTGTGTTCCATGTCTTCCGGCAGATTCTGGAATCCACCCTTAACATGGACCTCTACATTCACAGGCGTGCCGGCCGTCCAATTGCAGGCACTGGATTGGAGGGCGGCGGCCAGATCGCGATCGGACAGCGCCGCCGAGCGCAAATCCATTACGGAGCGGCGCGCCTCCGTGATGCTGTGCTGTGCCATGCGGCGGGCCAGCTCCAAATAAATGTGGGCGGGACGCAGACTCTGCGGGAGGCAAGTTTCGAGCGCGTCCAATTGCGAAGAGATCCCGACGAAAGCCTGGGCGAGAGTATCGTGAATCTCACGCGCAAGACGCAGGCGTTCTTTGAACACAGCGGCGAAGCGCAAGCGGATTTGTCGTACCCGAAGCTGATAGGCCATCCAGCAAGCGAAGACCGCCAACGCTAAGCAGAGAACGCGAAACCAGCTTGTTTCGTAAAAGTGCGGGAGAAGCTCGAAATCGTACGAAACTTCGCTCAGTGGAGCGCCGGACGCTTCAGCACGTATGCGGAAGCGATAGCGCCCCTGTCCGAGACTGTTGTACGTAGCCACGCGGCGGCTTGCGGCCGCGATCCAATCCGAATCCAAGCCTTCCAGCTTGTAGGAATATCGCACGCGCTCGGGAGCGCTTAGATTGATTGCAGCGTACCGTATTTCAATCCGGCCGTTGCCCGGCTGGACCCGCGGGTGCGAAGAGCCATCAAATCGATGACCATCGGCGGTGACTTCCGCAATATAGATTGGCAGCGGCCCGGCGGCCGGCGCCGACGTTTTTGGTCTGTAAAGAGCAATTCCGCGAGCCGTCGCGAACCACAGACTGCCGTCGGCGTGCCGGCCGCCGCCCGATCCAATGTCCGACGGCGCTTGCGCGCTGCGCAAGCCATCCGCCAGGCCGTAGTTTAGCGGATCGAGATGCTGCCTCCTGCCAAGCGCGAAATCGCGCAGTTGCTGTTTGGGAATCCGGCAGATGCCACGCGTCGTGCTGAGCCACAATGCTTCGCCGTCATCGGCGATGTGCGAAATATTGTCGCTCAGCAGGCCATCACGCTCCGTGAACCCGTGAAAGCGACCGTCGGTAAAGGCGCTCAAACCGCCGCCAAACGTTCCGACCCACAGAGTGCCGTCCTTATCGGGATACAAAGACCGGATCTGATTGCTACCCAGGCCGTCCGCAATCGTGTACAGGCGGTTGCCGGCCCGCCCCTTGCCCTCTGGAGTGGCGCGCCACAGACCGCGCTGTATGGTGCCGGCCCAAAGCGAGCCGTCATTTCCCTTAGCCAGGGTCACGAATGCGCCTTCCAGCATGCTTGGATTGGCCGCCGGAATAACAATGCGGAATTCGTTCCCCCTCAGTTGGCCCAAGCCATCGGGAAGCGCCAGCCAGATCCGCCCCGAAGAATCTTCCATGGCATCGAACACACGTTTGCGGCCCTGTGGATCGGGCGGAATGAAGGTGCGTACGCGACTGTGGTCCAAGATTTGCAGCCCTTCCCGGGTGGAAACCAGCAACGCGCCCGCCTGGCTTTCGCGAATGGAGTAGACGCGCCCTTTGTCGGGGCCAAACGGGAGTGCATGAAACGGATTTCCCGGAGCAAGCGCTCTGAGTCCTGCGTCCAGAAAGCCCACCCACACTCTGTCGCTCGAGTCCTCATAAATCACATTCGGCTCATCGCTTGGCAGCCCCTCGTCTTTGCCGATCACCGTAAACACGTCATCACGGAATCGCAGCAGGCCCCGATTGCTGCCCACCCACAAGTTTCCGTCGCGGTCTTCGAACAGGCAACGCACTCCGTCCTGCACTGGACCTTCCGCGAGAATGCGAAAGCGCGAACCTTCCAAGCGAGCCAAACCGCTATTGGTAGCCACCCAAAGATTCCCGTCGCGATCCTCGGTCATAGCCCGCAACTCGAACGGGTCCGTCAGGCCTTCGCGTGATCCATAGCGGGAAATTCGGCCGTCCGGAGATTGTCGAACCAGTCCCCGATAGCCGAGTATCCATAAGCTTCCTTGATGATCCTTCAGCACTGCTCCCGGGAAATCGTTTGCCAACGCCGAAGGCTCGAATATGTCGCGGAACGTGCCATTTTCAAAGCGGATGACGGAGCTCGTTCCTGCCACATACAGGGTTTGTCGATCCTCCCACACACCCCTCACCACGCGCAAAGGAATGTCGCGCCCCGCAAGAAAGTTGGTAAATCGCGATCCATCGAACCGGCTGAGGTTTCCCGCTGCCACGATCCAGAGAATACCCGCGTGATCAACGAAAAGAGCGGTCACTGGATTTCCCGGTAAGCCGTCCTTTTGCGTGAATGTTTGGAAGCGGCCGTGGGCGTAGCGCGTGAGTCCGTTGGGAGTGCCGATCCACAGGCAGCCGTCTGGTCCAGCGGCCAGCACATTCACCGAATTGGACGGCAAGACTCCCTGGCCTTTGCCGAACGCGACGAATTCATACCCGTCGAAACGCGCCAGCCCTTCGTCGGTTCCCAGCCAGAGGAAGCCATCCTTGGTCTGCGTGATCGCACGGATGGTATCCTGCGGCAGCCCTTGCTGCTGGCTCCAGACCGTCATCGAATATTGGGTCAGCGCCTTGGAGGGATTTAAAGCAAAAACGCTTGATGAGCCCGAGAACAGCAGGAAGGCGAGGGCAAATCGCCGTATAATCCGAAATGATCGTTGAACTTTCAACAATCCGGCTGTAGACTGCATCGAGACCACTATGACATCGAATTTTACCCGTTTCCGATGGCAGGCGCTCCCGCCGGCTGCGGCATTGGCATGTGCGGCCGCGTGGCTGCAGCCGAATTTGGACTCCCAGGCTGCCGCCGAGAAGACGGGAACCGTTGACAAGATCGAGGTTCACGGAAACTCACTAGTGGCCTGTCGCAGCCAGATCGTTACTACCGCTTCCTCAGGTCGTGGCTTTGTTAAGCACGTCGGAGGCTGAGCCGTGACCGGAGGGAGCGGTTGCCTTATGCTAACGAACTCGCTGCGACAGCCCACTAGCAGGCAACCTGGAGGGCGACCAATGGTGAAAGAGCGGTTTGCAACCAAGGTGCTTCCGTTCTTCTCGGAGAATCTCGGCTCCCAGGCCGGACAAGGAAGCCGATAACTGCGCAATGCCAATTTACGAGTATCGGTGCAAGGCGTGCGCCCACGAATTCGAGTGCTTGCTTCGATCCTCATCGCCCGCCGCGACGTGTCCTGGCTGCCAATCCCAGGATCTGGAGCAGCTGATATCGGCAAGCGCGGTCCGCTCCGAAAGCAGTACCCAAGCCAACCTCAGCGCCGCACATCGCAAAGCGGCGGCCGCCCGGGGCCACCGCCAGCGCGACGAGCACCGCAGTCATCATGAACATTTTGAGGATCCAGCCCAAAGAAAACAAGGCACATAATCCGAATGGATCATGGTGAATGATCCGCAGACAGCATAGAATATCTCAGAGTTCAATGCGTCTTCTAATATCTGTGGTAATCCTCGGCGTCTTGCCAGGGCTTCGTCCAGCTTCGGCTCAGACTGCCGCCACCGAGCGCGCATTGCTGGACCAATATTGCGTCACGTGCCACAACGACAAGCTCAAGACCT
Organism: Bryobacterales bacterium; assembly: GCA_963784025.1. Lineage (GTDB taxonomy): Bacteria > Acidobacteriota > Terriglobia > Bryobacterales > Bryobacteraceae > Palsa-89. The sequence goes on along the minus strand of CAWAPW010000022.1, from coordinate 25,722 downwards.
CCAATTTTTCGCTTCAAAACCTGGATCTGAGCGCCGCCGGCGATCACCCGGAAATCTGGGAACAAGTGATCCGGAAGCTGCGTGCGGGAATGATGCCGCCTCCCGGCATGCCCCGGCCGTCGCTGGCAAAGTACGAGCAGTTGCGCGACTGGCTGGAGACCGAAGTGGATCGCAAAGCGGCCGAACATCCGGATCCTGGTTCCGTGGTACTTCACCGCCTGAATCGCACCGAATACGGCAACGCCATCCGCGATCTGCTCGGTCTAGAGGTGGAGGTAAACTCGCTTCTCCCGCCGGATGATTCGGCACGAGGCTTTGACAATGTCGCAGGCTCTTTGACGATCTCGCCCACTCTGCTCGAAGCCTATATGACCGCGGCTACGCGCATCTCCCGCATGGCGGTCGGATTTTGGAAATCGCCGACCGCGGCGGCCTACATCGCCCCTCCGGACTCATCGCAAAACGAGCACATTGAAGGCCTGCCGCTGGGGACGCGCGGCGGCATGGCCGTTCGCCACACTTTCCCGGCCGATGGAGAATATCATTTCTCCGTCCAGAACCTGGGGATCGGCAAGTTCGTTCCCGATGAAAAGCTGGAATTCCTCATCGATAACGAACTGGTGGCGATGCGCGACTACAAACGTGTGGGATTAACCGCCAACAACGCGGCGGACCACGATGGCTCCATCGATGTTTCCGTGCCGGTGAAGGCCGGGACGCACATGGTAGGCGTTACGTTCCAGGCAACCAACTATCGCCCGTCTCTCGATTACATCCGCCAATACGAACGCAAATCGCTCGAAGATAATCCGATCCCGCAGCTCGAATATTACCCGGCCATCGGGATCTTAAGAATTCAAGGCCCGTTCAACCCTAAAGAACCGGAGGATTCCGTTTCCCTTCGGAAAGTGTTCCTCTGTCATCCGGCCGGCGAATCGCAGGAGAACGCGTGCGCCAAGGAGATTCTCACTACTCTCATGCGCCGTGCCTACCGGCGTCCGGTGACAAATGCCGATTGGGAATGGGCCCAAGCTTTTTACCTGGAGGGACGCCGGGAAGGGACCTTCCGCGATGGAATCGAACTGGGCTTGCGCCGCATCCTGGCCAGCCCTCCTTTTCTGGTACGGACGGAGCGGGAGCCCGCGAACCTTCCGGCCGGCCGGCCCTACCGAATCACCGATCTGGAACTGGCGTCGCGCCTGTCGTTCCTGATCTGGAGCAGCATCCCCGATGATGAACTGATCGAGGTTGCAAGCCGGAACAAACTACATCTCACCCCGGTACTGGAACAGCAGGTGCGCCGGATGCTGGCTGATCCTAAAGCTGAAGCCCTTGTCGACAATTTCGGCGATCAGTTGTTGTATCTCCGAAATCTCCCGGCCACCTCCCCGGACGGAGTCTATTATCCGGATTGGGATGACGAGCTGCGCAAGAGCTTCCGCCGCGAAACTGAGTTGTTGCTTCAGAGCATCATTCAGGAAGATCGCAACGTCGTCGATCTGTTGACGGCGGACTACACGTTCCTGAACGAAAGGCTCGCCAGGCATTACGGCATTCCGAACATCTATGGCTCCGCGTTCCGGCGTGTGACGCTGGGACCGGATCTGGCTTACCGCAGAGGTTTGTTAGGACAGGGGAGCGTTCTTTCGCTCACCTATGTTCAGAACTTCCGAACCTCGCCTGTGAAGCGCGGCGTTTGGGTGCTGGAGAACATCCTGGGGACACCGCCTCCGGAGCCCCCTCCCAACGTTCCGCCGCTCGAAGACACCAAGGGCGACAACAAAATCATGACGCTTCGCGAGCAGATGACTCTGCATCGCAAAAATGAACCCTGCGCGAGCTGCCATAAGCTCATGGATCCCATCGGATTCGCACTCGAAAATTTCGATGCCGACGGCGGTTACCGGACCAAGCAGGGCGGCGACGGCGGAGTTCCCCTGGACACCTCGGCCGTCTTGTGGGACGGCGCCAAAGTCAACGGTCCAATCGAGTTGCGGCAGCATCTTCTCCACTATTCGCCGCAGTTTGTTCGAATGATCACCGAAAAATTGATGACGTTTGCCCTGGGGCGCGGAGTGGAATACCAGGATATGCCGGTCATCCGTTCCATCGTGCGAAACGCAGACCGCGACAACGACAGGTTTGTGTCCATTCTGATGGGCATTGTCAAAAGCGCACCGTTCCAGATGCGGACCAAAGAAGTCGAAGAACAAGTAGCTCTAGCCACGCCAACTACAAAAGAGGCCAAATGAACTTTATCGAAAAGAAATTCATCCCCCGGCGCACCTTCATTCGGGGCGCCGGTGTTGTTTTAGGTCTTCCGCTCCTTGAATCCATGATCCCGGCGCAGACTCCCACCAAGGACACGGCCGCGGTTCCGGTCCGCCGATTTCTGGGCATTTGGCATCCGCACGGCGCCGCGCCGGGCTACTGGAGCCCGTTACAGGAGGGCGCCAACTTCGATTTCTCGTTCATCACCAAGCCCCTGGAGCCGTACCGGAAATACGTCACGTTGATCAGCGGGCTGGACATGCCAGAGGCTATGGCCACCACCGAAGAGCCCGGTGGCGACCACGCTCGCGGCGCGGTTCTGTTGTCCGGCGCCCGTCCGCGCAGGAACGCCGTGAGCCCTTACCTGGGCGTGACGATGGATCAGCTCATCGCTAAGAAGTATGGCCGTGACACCATCCTGGAATCCATTCAACTTGGTGTCGAAGAGGACGGCAACTACGGCAATTGCAATTGGGGCTATAGCTGCGCCTACACCAACTCAATCTCCTGGTCGTCTCCGGTGGAGCCCTTGCCCACCGAAGTGAACCCGCGCGTGGCCTTCGAGCGCCTGTTTGGCGACGGAACCAGCACCGAGGAAAGAAAACTCGGCCGCCAACAAAACGCCAGCATCCTGGATTCGGTTGCCCAACAGATCTCATATTTCAAGAAACCCTTGGGTGTTGTCGACCAGGCGCGGTTGGATACTTATCTCGAGAACATTCGCGAGATAGAGCGCCGGATCAAGATCGCGGCCGAGAGGTCCATCCAGGAGCCTTCCGAGGAAATCCCGTTCGGAGTGCCCGAAAACAAGGAAGTACATTACCGGCTGATGTACGATCTGTTGGCGTTAGCCTTCCAAGGCGATCTGGTCCGATCCGCGACCTTTATGCTTGGCAAGGATCTGTCGGGCGCCAGCTTCCCCGATTCTGGCTTCAACGGCGGGTGGCACGGCTCATCGCATCACGGCGACAAACCCGACAACATCGCCAAATACGCGAAAATCAATCACTACCACGTCGAGAATCTCGCCTATCTTGCGGAGAAGCTGAACAAGACACCCGATGGCGATGGCACCCTGCTCGATCACATCCTGATTTACAAAGGGAGCAACATGGGTAACTCGCATCGCCACGCGCATGTCAAAGTCCCCGTCATCTTACTGGGCGGCCTGGATGGCAAATTTAAGGGCAATCGTCACATCGTGTTTCCAGACAATACGGAGCGTACGTCGAATATGCTGCTGGCCCTGCTGCACAAATACGGAATCCAGGAGTTTCCGAAGTACGATGTTAGCGGCAAGCTGACCGGCACTGGCCAATCCTTCGGTTCCAGCACCACGCCGATAGCGCTATGATGTCTCGGCGAACCGTGCAGACTGTTATTGCAACAGTTGCGCTGCTCTGTTCCGCCCCTCCGGCCTCAGCGCAACTCAGACGTCTGACCAGGCCGAAGGTGGAACGGCCCGACGGTCCGGTGTGGGAGGTGATTCGTACACACTGCACCGCGTGCCACGGGATTGACGATTATGCCTTCTTCGCGCTGGACCGGGCAGGCTGGCAAAAGCTGATTGCGGGCAAGCATAAGCCCGGGGACGCCGATCTTTCCGATCAGGAACGCAGTCTCCTGCTCGACTGGTTGGTATCCAAATTCGGTCCTGGCGCCAAGCCTTTCCCACGGACTTACATTCCGCCCGAGATAACACAGTTTTTTTCCGATCCTGAAGCGATCCGGCTTCTCAACCGCGCGTGTACCACCTGTCACGGGATCGACCGGGTGCAGGGACTACGGAAACCGGCGGACGACTGGCGAGTGACGCTGGTTGATATGAGGGAGCGGGGCGCGCAACTCTCCGACCAGGAATTGGAGCAGCTGGTGGAATGGCTGGGCCGGGTGTGGGGAACCAATCAAGACAAATGAAAACCGTATTTGTAACCAGCTTCCTGGCCCTGTACTTTGCGTCAGTCATCTTTGCTGGCGCTCCCAGCGATGTCGCGGACGCCGCCATGCGGGGCGACCGGTCTGCAATCAGCTCCCTGCTCGAAAAGAAAGCCGATGTGAACGTCCCGCAAGTTGACGGCACCACTGCGCTCCACTGGGCGGTTCGCGCCAATGACATGGAAATGACCGGGCTGCTGCTGAAGGCTGGCGCACACGTCTCGGCTGCGAATCAGTCTGGCGCAACGCCGATGCAACTAGCCGCGATGAATGGCAACGCGGCCATTCTCGAACGTCTTATCCAGGCTGGCGCCGATCCCAATGCGCCCTTATCCCAAACCGGCGATACGGCGCTCATGATGGCGGCTCGCACAGGCAAGCTGGATGCAGTGCGGGCGCTTCTGGATCATGGAGCGAAGGTGGACACGAAGGAAACGTGGGGCGGGACCACCGCCCTGATGTGGGCCGTTTCGGAACGTCATCCGGAGGTCGCCAAGCTGCTCGTCGACCGCGGCGCCGGCGTGAATATCAAATCCAACTTTGTGCCCGCGGCTTCGGGGCGGGGATTCGAAGGGACGGCCCCAGTCGCCCCCAAACCAGATCAAACCATCGAAGAGTTTGCCAGCGGCTGGATGACGCCGCTGATGTTCGCCGCTCGGGAAAACGACCTGGAATCCGCGCGAATCCTCATCCAGGCAGCCACCGATGTGAATGCGATTGGCGGGGATGGCAAAGACGCGCTGGGACTTGCGCTTTTCAACGGAAGCTACAGCGTGGCGTCGCTGCTCATCGACAGCCATGCCAATGTGAACCATGCCGACGCCCAACGGTTCACGCCGTTGTTCTGGGCCGTAGACCGCCGCAATATGGAGACCGCTCCGAATTTTCCGTGGATGGTCACCACCGATCCTCTGCCTGTGATCAAGAAACTCCTGGATGCCGGAGCGAATCCGAATGCTTTAATCAATTCCACACCCAGAGCCCGCATGCGCGAGGGCTCGCCTCGAATTGTCTTCGCGACGGCGCTCATGCGCGCCGCTTTCGCAGGCGATCTCGAACTCGTCAAGCTACTGCTGGCTCATGGCGCCGACCCGCACATTCAATCCAGCGACCGGGAATCGTCCCTGATGGCCGCCTGTGGTCTGGCATTTATTAACGGCTATCACCGGCAAAAGTCGCCCGCCGAACGGCTGGAGGTTGTGAAGCTGATGGTCGAGTTGGGGGAAGACGTAAATCACGCGGACGGTTACGGCATCACTCCGCTCATGGCGGCTGCGAATCTCGGCGACATCAACATTGTTCGCTATCTGATTGAAAAAGGCGCGGACCTCGGCGCTCATGATCTGGGAAAAAAGAATGACGGCAACTTCGGCTCCAGCATCGAGCCGCTTATGCCCATTGACTATGCCATCGGCGTGGGAACGTTCGTTCCCAATAATGCCGTGATCATGCATGAGGACGTCGTGAAGTTGATGAGTGAGGAAATGAAGAAGCGGGGTATTCAGCAAACAACCTCCGAATGCACGCTACGCGGATTCACGTGCAGCATCGCTAATGTGGATCCGAAGACCGCAACACCGGCCGAGATCGCGAAGATGCGAAAGATCCAAACGGGGTATCAGGTGGACGGCATTACCGGTGGCTTGGCGGTAAAAGACCAACCGCGGAAAAGCAAGTAGACGTAACTGCTGAGTGACAAAATCGGAAACGGTTGACGTCTTGTCACGGCTCTCTTCTAAGTAAAGGCCGGGATCAGGACAACCTACAAAACGCTACCCGGTGTCTGGTAGGTGCATCTCCCGTAAATCCACGCGGCATTGATCAGCGCGGGGCCTCAGCGACCAGCCTTAGCAGCCCGTGTTGAAAGTCCGCAAAGACCGCTTGCTCACGCGCGCGGCTCAGTAGATTCATTGCGTTGCAGAGCCGCGACCGTGAGGGAGTCGGTTTTTACACAGGCTGCTAGCCTAGCAGCCGAAGCGCACACAACAGGCGCTCCAGTGATGACTGAACCATGCCGATCGTCGATGCTATCGGGCACGCCTTTTGCCGATAGCTACGCGTAGTTCGACCTGCGCTCAGCGGGTCAGCGCCGCGAGTAGCCCCGATTCTCGCGATTCGCACTTCACTCGCGGTGAAACGGTCCCTCTCCGTTCTGCACTACTAGGCATGCGACATCGAATGAGTTCGGATCGCAAAGTTCTAGAAAGGAGGAAACCACAATGAAGAAATTTAGCATTCGTGAAGTGGAGACGCTGAAGACCACCGCGGCCCTTTATACCAGCTGCCCCCACAAGCCGGTCCTCGCTTAATTGTGGGCGGATTCGGGGTCCTTGTGGGCATGTGGGTCCCGGATATTTTGGGGATCGTTCTTGCGATCCCCATCTTTTTTCTTCATGGAGAGGAGCGAAATGTTCACCAGGGATAGCATCGTTGCCGTTCGCACTTTCACCCGGCAACGGGAAGGCGAAGAGGTAGTCATCGGCAGCCCCGAAACAGGCGTCTTTCTGGCCATTCCGCCGGAAGCCGTGGAACTCCTCGATCAATTGGCGCTGGGCAAAAGTTTGGGCGAAGTTTCGGACCGGTATTTCGAAGAAACCGGCGAGACGCCCGATCTGGAAGATCTGCTGATCCATCTGCAGGTCAACGGCATCGTCGAAACTTCGGGTGCGGGCTCGGTTAGGGATCGGCAGCCGCGCCGCCCGGTTCGGGAAGTCAAGTATCATTTCAGCGCTTTCCCCCAATCGATTGCCAAAGTGTTGTTCGGCCGGCCCGCGTTGCTATGTATGGCCGCGCTCATCGAGCCTGCGATAGCCGTCATCCTCCGCCATCCCTCCCTCATGCCGGTTCCCATGGACTTGGTCTTCTACCAGCGGCGCGCTCTCTCCTGGACGCTTCTCACACTTTTCGCTTACGCCGGTATCTTTCTGCATGAAATGGCCCACCTGGTGGCTGCGCGATCTGTCGGCGTGAATTCGCGCCTGGGAATCAGTCACCGCCTGTGGTACCTGGTAGCCGAGACGGATTTGACTGACCTGTGGTCCGTAGAACGAAAGGACCGCTATTTACCGATGCTGGCCGGGATGCTTGTCGACTCGGCGGTGGCCGCCATCATCGTATTAATGCTCTTCGCTCAACAAAAGCACTTATTAAATATCTCTTCATTCGGCTCGCACTTACTGCGCGCCATGGCATTTACCAATATTATGCGTATCCTCTGGCAATTCTGCGTTTTCGTCCGAACCGACCTGTACTTTATTCTGGCTACTTACCTGAACTGCAAGAATCTGCTGGTGGACACGCGGGTTTTTCTCCGCAATCAATTCGCGCGCGTAACTTCGCGAGTTCGCCGGGTGGATCAGTCCGGCATTCCACCGGCGGAGCAGCGGGCCATTCGAATCTACTCCGGCCTTTACCTGGCGGGGAGAACCTGGGCATTCGCCACTCTGTTCTGGGTAACCATACCGGTGACGGTAGGTTATTGGCACAGCCTGGTGCCCGCGCTGCGCGGCGGTTACGCAGCCAATCCTTCCGATTTTCTGGATGCGTTTACGGCTGCGCTGTATTTCCTGGTTCCAACAATAGCCGGATTTGTGTTCTGGGCGGACTCACTGATTCGCCCCAAAGGAGTTTAAAATGGCAACTCAGACTTGTCCAATAACCAATCATTACAGCGTCGCGGAGCACTCCAAGCAGGTAGTGGCGCTGGAAGCTCCCGCAAGTGACGCGCGGTGGATGTGGCTCCAGGAACGTCTCAGCGAATATGCCCAAAGTGGTGCGCGGACCTTCCACGTTTCCTGCGACTTTGAACGCGGCGGTCCGTGGGCCGGCGTGACGGAACTGTTCTCCGCGCTGTTCGACCAAATCCAACACGAACGGCCCGATCTGATCGAGCGCCACGCGTTCGAACTGGTGTACCTTCTGCCGTTACTGAGGCGCTCCATCAGCGTTCGCAATCCGAATCTCACCGACCTGTCGCCTCAATCCGAAAGAACCCGGAATTATCCGGCGGACCGCGCCGTGCGCAATATCCACGGTTTAATCGATCTACTCGACGAATGGAAAACCGCTACCTGCCCGAATACGCCCTGGGTGATCGGCTGCGATTCCTTCGATGCGGCCGGAGCCATGGGTGCGCTCTTTTTCCGTGAGCTGATGCGTCGTCGATCGAAACGCCTGAATATCCGGCTGCTGCTCGGAGTGGCGCCCGGTAATGGACTGTCCACCTGCGATTCATTTGATCCGACGATTCAAACCGAAGTTCTTGCGGTGCGCTCGTTTGTGATGCGTCCCGCGCCCATCGACAGCCTGGAGGCGCTTTGGAGCGCCATCGCCCTGGAAGAACGAATCGGGCGCGACGAAGTGGAACAACAAGCCAACATTCCGCGCCTGATTTATTTATGGAAGCGCGCAGGCCGTCCCGATAAATTGCTCCAATATCGATTCCTGGCGCTCGAAACATATAACACGCAGGGATTGTATGAGGACGCCATCCGCTACGGCGAAGGGCTTCTGGATCTGGCAGCTCAGGAAGCGCCTGACGATGAACCTTTGCGATGGCTGATCTTCCACAAGCTGTTGATGTCGCATATTGGCTTGGAACATGTAGACATCAGCCTGCAACTGGCCGAAGAAGTGGGCGTCCCGCTGGCGGAAAAAAGCGCGGATTTAAGAAATCAGCTCTTCTATCTGATGGCCGTCTTCTACGCGCGTTTCAAAAAACCGCGCGATCTGGCTAAGGGTGAAGAATATCTGGAACGCAGCCTGGCCGCCATCGCCGAAAGCGATCTGCCCGAAGGAGAACGCCACTTCCGCTTCGTATTCAACCGGAACGGCCTGGCGATGATCCGCAATTTTCAGCGCCGTCCAGCGGAAGCCATCGAGCTTTGCCGCGGCGGGTTTGCGTATCTGAACGAACATTTGGGCGCGAACGAACACCGTCTGCATCGCTCGATTCTGCTGTACAACATCGCGCAGGTGTACGCCGCCATCGGTGCGCATGCGGAAGCTCTGGAGTATTATTCCGCCACCATCGCACAAGATCCGAATTACTCCGAATACTACAACGATCGCGCCAACGTTCTACTGCAAATGGATCGATTGGAAGAGGCCGAGGCCGACTATCTGCGCGCCATCGAACTGAGTCCGCCATATTTTGAAGTGCTCACCAATTTGGGTCAATGTTATCGGCGAATGGGCTCCATGAGGAATGCAATCGAGCAGTATTCACGGGCCCTGGATATCGAACCAAAACACCTGTTGGCACGGCTGGGACGAGCGAAAGCGTATGAGGAGGCGGGTGAACGCGACGCCGCCATCGAAGACTATTCCGAGGTTCTGAAGCGGGATGCCACGCTGTGGGAAGCGCTCGGAAGCCGCGGCGTGCTGCTGTACGAAGCGGGCCGCCTGGATGAATCCCTGGCCGATTTCAGTGCCGCCATCCGGCTGAAGCCCGACGTGCCCGAGTTGCATGAAAATCGCGCGATTGTCGTCGCGGACATCGAAAAGTTAGAGACCGTGGCCGAGCGTTTGAGTTAAACAAATCCATGCCGCAACTGTTCGACGATTTGAAATACGCTACGCGTCTTTACCGCAGGGGCTTGGGCTTCTCCATCGTGGCTGTTTCCACGCTCGCGCTGGGCATCGGCGCCAGCACCGCGGTGTTCAGCGCGGTGAGCACGGTGCTGCTGAAACCGCTTCCTTATCCGCAGCCGCAAAGGATTGTCATCCCGTGGCGTTTGGCGCCCAAGGACGCAAATCTTGGGTACAACGAAATTCCTTGGGGAGCCGTGCATTTCCAGCGCATATTGAAGATGCATTCTTTTGAAAGCGCGGCGGCGTTCAAGAGCGTTTCTTTGAACCTCACCGGTTCTTTCGATCCACTGCGATTGGCTGCGCTCCGCGTATCCAGCGGCTTCTTTCGCACGTTGGGCATCACACCTCTTTTGGGGCGTACCTTCACGCAGAATGAAGACCGCCCCGGAAATGAAAAAGAAGCGATTTTGAGCTATCGCCTGTGGCAGGCGCGTTTTCATGGTGACAGTGGCATTGTGGGACGCACCATCCATCTGAACGGCGTGCCTTATATCGTGATCGGCGTTATGCGCGCGGGCTTCGATTTTCCCCGCGCTGAAGAAATGCCGGCCAGTTTCGATTTTCCGCGCGAAACCGAGATTTGGATTCCCCTGGGTCTTCCCGCCGCCCCGCAGCTCGGCGAACCGGATGACCTGGCTGTAATCGGACGATTGCAGCCTGGAGTGCCCATCGCCAGGGCCCAAGCCGAGATGAACGTGTTTGCTTCCGCGATGGACCACGAGTTTCCGGATTCGAAAGGCTGGTTTTTCTCGACCGTAACCGGGCTTGCGGCACAAGTATCCGGCGATGCGCGCAAGCCGTTGCTGCTGATTCTTTCCGCGGCGGGAGTGCTGCTGCTCATCGCTTTCGTAAACATCGCCAGTTTGCTTCTCACGCGTGCTCTGGGCCGCCGCAATGAATTCGCTCTGCGCTCGGCGCTGGGAGCCGGCAATGCGAGCCTAGTCCGGCAACTGCTCGCCGAAAGCCTTCTACTTTCGCTCGGAGGAGGAGCCGCGGGACTGCTGATCGCCGAAATCGCCATTCATCTTCTGAAGGCGTTCGGCCCTTCCGGCATCCCGCGGCTGCAGGAAATAACGATGGATTGGCCTGTATTGGGCTTCGCCTTCGCTCTTTCCCTCTTTTGCACTGCCTTCTTTGGTTTGGCCCCGGCCGTCGGCTTGCCGTTTGAAAATCTGGCCACTACGCTGCGCCAGGGCGGACGCGGAGGCACGGGCAATTCCACCAGCGCGCGATTACGTGGTCTATTTCAAATTTCCGAAATCGCGCTGGCGTTCGTCCTGGTGATCGCCTCCGGGCTGCTGGTGCGGACATTCTTTCGCCTGCTCTCCGTCGATCCCGGCTTCAAGGCCGAACGCGTGCTCACGTTTGAGCTATCGTTGCCCGGCACAAAATATACCGGCACAAATCATATCGCCGCTTTCTATCAGAGGGCATTGGAAAGCTTGCGTGCCATTCCCGGCGTCGCATACGCGGGCGTCGTGGAAACGGTCCCGATGGCAGGCGCCTCCGATGGCAGTCTTATTCGATTGCCGGGCCATCCCGTGGCGCCCGGCAAGGAACCGTTCGCCAACTACAACATTGCATCACCCGATTACTTCGCGGCAGTGGGAACGCCTGTGCTGCGCGGACGCACCTTTCTCGGTTCCGACACGGCTACCGCAACACCGGTAGCGATCGTCAATGCCGCCATGGCGAGAAAGTTTTGGCCAGGCGAAAATCCCATCGGTAAACAAGTGGGCCTGGCGGATGCCGCGACCCCTGCGTTGAATATCGTCGGCGTGGTGGCGGACGCCAAGCATCTCTCGCTGCGCGAAGAGACGGGCCCGGAGATGTACGTGCCTTATAGCCAGAACCCTTTTCCTTCGATGCTGATTATGCATGTGGTGCTGCGTTCGCGTTCGATGACGGATGCGGGCGCGTTGACCGGCAGCGCACGGGAGGAGATCCGTCAACTGGACGCGGACCTTCCGGTTTCGAACGTCGCCACGCTGAGCACTCTGGTGGACGCTTCGCTGGTCAGCCAGCGCTTTGCTATGTACCTGATTGGCGCGTTCGGCATCGTATCGCTGATCCTGGCTTCCATCGGGCTCTATGGCGTGATCTCGTATTCCGTTTTGCAGCGCACGCGCGAGATGGGCGTTCGCATGGCCCTGGGCGCCACACGTACAACCGTTGTAGCGATGGTGCTGGGACAGGGGGCGCGCCTTACCGGCCTTGGAATGGCGGCCGGCCTGTTGGCGGCGCTGGCCGTAACGCGTTTCATGGCAAATGTTTTATTCGGCGTGCAGCCTACCGATTGGATTACGTTCGCCACCGTGATCCCGTTGCTGGCGGGCGTGGCGCTGGCGGCCTGCTACGCACCGGCGCACCGCGCTTCCCGAGTGGACCCGATGACGGCGCTGCGCCAGGAATGATTACCAAAAAGGAGTTATTCGATGAAAAGTTCAACTTTGCTTGCGCTCTCGTTCGCCGCCGTGGCGATCTCGCCTGCTGCGTGGAGTCAGCCGCCCGATCCTTCCATCTGTATTCCCAGCACTGGCGCGCCCTGCTACACCCCGCAGCAATTGCAAACTGCCTATGGCCTGACGCCACTGTTGAACGCCGGTTACAACGGCACGGGACAAACCATTGTTCTGATCGAATCTTTCGGCAGCCCCACCATCGAAGCCGATCTCAAAGCGTTTGATGCCGCGTATGGTTTGCCCGATCCGCCGTCCATCCAGGTGCTGGCGCCCTTAGGAACGGTGCCCTTCAATCCGAATAACGAGGAGCAACAGATATGGGCTTTTGAGACCGCGTTGGATGTGCAGTGGTCCCACGCCATGGCGCCCGGCGCGAACATCGTGGTGCTTACCAGCCCGGTTGCTGAGACTGAGGGCATCCAAGGGCTTCCGGAGTTTCTGGCGCTGGAGAAGTTCGCCCTGGATAATCATTTGGGAAATATCATCTCGCAGAGTTGGGGCACCGCGGAGAATACGCTCTTCGATGCGGCCGGAACAAACTTGATCCACGAGTTTGAAGCCTTCTACGCCAGAGCCGCCGCCGAGCAGGTGACCGTGCTGGCAGGCGCGGGCGATTCCGGCAGCGCCAACGTCGACGTGAATGGCGATTTTTATCCCTTCCCCACCGTGTTGTACCCGGCGTCGTCGCCTTGGGTGCTGGCCGTGGGAGGCACCAGCCTGCAGGCCAGCTCCTCCGGTGCGTTTGAGTCCGAAACAGTTTGGAACGATGAAAACGGAGCCACCGGCGGCGGCATCAGCCAGTATTTCCCTCAGCCGTTCTATCAATGGGCGTTGCCGCGAACCGTTCAACAACAACTCAGCGGGCATCGCGGGATTCCGGACGTAGTATTTAATGCCGATCCGGTCCTTACTTATATCGGCTTTTATCGCAACCCGGCGAATAACGGGTTTTATACCAACGGCGGCACCAGCGAGTCTACGCCGGCCTGGGCTGGAATCGTCGCGATTGCCAACCAGCTGGCGGGCCGGCCGTTGGGATTTGTCCACCCGATCCTTTACGCAGTGGGAGCGGCCGGCCAACAGTCCGATTTCTTTCATGACATCACCACGGGCAACGATGCCGCCAACGGTATTGCGGGCTACACTGCCACGGTTGGATGGGATCTGGCTTCCGGGTGGGGATCGCCGAACGCATTCCTGTGGGCCTTGGGAAATTGATTGAAACGTTTCCGCGGCGCCTGTCACTTAAGACTGGAACCTGCAAAAGACAGGAGCATACGGCGCGTGAACTATATGAGGTTGTATTGATGGCCCAGCGTTTTTCTAGTACGCTAACTTTGACTGGAGCGCTCTTGGATCACGTGGTCTTCGATGCCGATTACGTGGCACGCCTGAAGGACGGAGATCCGGATACGGAACGGCATTTCTTCTCGTATTTCAGCAACGCCATCTGGCTGAAGCTTCGAAATCGCGTGCGAGCGCGGCATTTGATCGATGAAATCCGGCAGGAGACCTTCGCTCGCGTCCTGAAACACCTGCAATCCGGCAAGCCGATCCAATATCTGGCGGGTTTCGTCCAGGGGGTTTGCAATAACGTGATGCTGGAGGTGTTGCGCACCGAATCGCCTTATCGGCAAACGGACGACTCGCGAGCGGACCCTCAGGACTATCGCGTGAAGTTCGACAGCGACGTCGTGACGGAAGAGCGAAAGCAGGCGGTGCGGGACGTGTTGATCGAGATGCCGGAAAAGGATCGCATGGTATTGAAGATGGTGTTTCTGGAGGAGGGGGAGCGCTCGGCAATCTGCAAAAATCTGAAAGTGGACGCCGATTATCTGCGTGTGCTGTTACATCGCGCCAAAGAGCGGTTCCGGGAAGTTGTGCGCAGGAAGGGTTTTGACGCGGTGCTGCAATGACCGAAAGAGGCGATGAACGTATGAATCACACCGAGGCAGTTAGCAGCTCAGCCGTCGATCGATACCTGCTCGGCCAGCTCTCAGACGCCGAAACGCAGGAATTCGAGCAGCACTTCTTCGATTGTTTGGAGTGTTCGCGCGAGCTGCACGCCAGCGCGATCTTCGAAGATAACGCGAAGGCGGTTTTTCTGGAGGAGCGCGCGGAGGCCCAACCAGTGCAGGCTAAGCCGTCCGTTTGGGGATGGTTCTGGGCGCGGCCGTGGAATGCGGCGCCCGCACTGGCCGCCTTCGTGTTGGCGGCAGTCACGGTGTATCAGGCGTGGATCGTCATTCCCGGATTGCGCACTCAGTTAAGCGCGGCCTTATCGCCGCAAGCGGTGGCGAGTTATGCGTTGCCTCCCATTTCCAGGGGCGACGCACGCGCGCTGGAGGTTCCAGCGGGTGGCCGCTTTTATACCATATATATAGACCCGTCGTGGGAAGCCTCTTTTGCGGGTTACCTTTGTTCGGTACAGGACGAGTCCGGAACCACCCGGTTCAGCGTGCGGTTGCCGGCGCCGCCGCCGGGTAAGCCGATTGAAATATTAATGGCCCGATCGGTTCTTCCTTCCGGGAGATACACTGTAACTATTCGCAATACGGCGGAACCAGGTAAACCGGAAGCCGAGCTCGCTCGCTACGCCCTGATTCTCAAACTTGATTAGACAGGAGTTCCGTGCAAAACCAGAGCAAATCGAAGCGGTATATTTTCGGAGGGGACGCGATTGGCGTCTCTGGCCAAATTACTCACCTTTTGCTGAATGACATCATTCCGGTGCAGGCAGCTACGGCGTTGCCGTCAGACGGCGGCTTGGGTACGGTTGGTGTCGACGGTTTCCGTCACAAGGACATCTTGTCCTTTAGTTCGGCATACTCCGAGGTGGCCGGCAAAGAAAAAGACGGCGGCGTTTACGAAACACTTTCGACGTCAACGGTGGAAAACTTCAACCTGCTCGATACGGTAACGTGCGATCGAATAGTGGCGCGATTAGAAGGGACGTATCCCTGTAAACAGGGGGACGATTCTGATCACGCGCCGGAACTTTGCGTTGTGCCGCTGGGCAGCCGGTTCGAAAACCTGCGGGTGGGCGATCGGGTTTTCAAGGTACTGGAAATCGCCCCTTATTTTTGCCGGCCCGATCGCGCCTGCTGGACCGGTCTCGAAAAAGCGCTTGCCGATGAAGACGAGCGAAGAATGCTTGATCCCTTGTCGCTGCCCGACGCCGATGGAAATCCAGTTGCATTGCCGGGGAGAGCGCAAAAGACGGATCTGCTCGGGTTTGGAATCGCTCTCGGCGATCCAACGCCGGATGCAAAACTGGGCTTTCCGTTGCGTTTCGATTTGCCGGACTTTGGTATTGTGCATCTGGGAGAGTTCTTCTGTTCCCCAGTCTCACGAAGCTTGACCATGCTCCGGGTGCAACTGAAGGGCAAACACCACGGCTGCGCCACCGGCATCCACACCATGATTCGAGGCTCACCCTATCCACCAGACTGAAGAAGCTTCTCGTACTGCTCTGTCTGCTGTCAGGGTGCCGAACGTCGCGGACGGGATCGCTGGAGGCTGAATATAAGACGGCACAGAGGGTGCTCCGAGAAGGGGACGTCAAGCAAGCGCTGTCGATCGCGGATTCGGCGCTACGGAGATGCGGCTCCTCACAGGAATGGTGCTGGACATTACGAATACTGAAGGCTCAGGCGCTGATAGCAAGCCAGCAGGCGGAAGCCGCCCTCAAGCTCTTGGATGGTCCGGATACGCCGCCTAATTCAGATCTTCAGGCTCGCCGCCGAATGTATCAAGGTGGAGCATGGTTCCTTCTTTCGGATTACGCGCGTGCCGATAAGTTTCTGAATGAAGCCCACACTCTTGCGCAAGCGAGCGGGTCACCTAGCCTGGTGGCTGAAGTGGAGCTGCGCCAGAGTACGCTGCTTATCGAACATGGCCGCTTCGACGACGCAGAGTCGGTCTTGCGCCACGATTTAGAGATCGTTGCCCACGTGGGCGATCCCTATCTGGAAGCGAACCTGATGGGCAATCTCGGTTACTTATTCTTCCAAAGATTTCGATACGAAGAAGCCATTTATTGGTTGCAGCGTGCCTACGACCGGTTCGCCCGTTTGAGCGCCAGCAATGCGGCCGCCCAGACTATGGGAAATCTCGGCGTTTGCTACTACGGGCTAGGCGATCCCGAGAAGGCTCTTGCAGCTTTCGAAGACGCGACCGCACGATACGCCAAGGACGGCAATCTGCGAAAGGAGGAAAACTGGTTGGGCAACAGCGGATCGGTGCTGCTTGATGAGGATGAGTTTTCAACAGCGATCGACCGGTACAATCGTGCCCTTGCAATCGCAAGAGAGAGTAAGGACCGAAGCGGCAGTGCGGAATGGCTGAAGGACCTGGCAACGGCGAGTCTCCGTACGGGGCAACTGGATGCGGCGGAGCGATATAACAATGAATCGCTCGCCATCAACAGCGATCTCAAAGACAGCGTCCAGGAACTCTACAACCAGTTGAACGCTGCTGAAATCGCCGCCGCGCGAAAACAGTTTGGACCCGCGGAAAAGCTCTTTCTCGCGACTTTGACGGCCTCCTCCGAAGATCCCACTCCCGCGCTCCAGGCGCAGGAGGATCTGGCGAAACTTTACATGGAAACGGGAGAGCCCCAGAACGCGGAAGCCCAATTCCAATCGGCCATCGCGGCCATCCAGCGGCGTCAAGCCGGACTGACAAAGGAAGACTACAAGATCTCGTACCTTTCCAGCCTTGTCCGATTTTACAGAAGCTACGTCGATTTTTTGGTGCAGCGTGGCGAAAGCGCCAGAGCGCTCGAAGTGGCTGAGTCCAGCCGCGCGCGTCTGCTCAGGGAACGCGTCACGAACGCCCGAGCGCAAGCAAGCTGGAGCGTTACGCAACTTCAAGCGCTGGCCCGGTCTTCGCACCGGATTTTCCTTTCTTATTGGCTGGCGCCAAAACAATCCTACGTCTGGGCGATAACGCCGGCCGGCGTGCAGTTGCTGATGCTGCCGCCGGAGAAAGAGATTCGCGAATTAGTGGAAAGCTATAGGACGGCCATTGAGGATCTCAGAGATCCCCTGGAATCGCAAAACCCGGCGGGACTTCGATTGTCGGAAATCCTTCTAAATCCGATCCGCCAGCTTGCGCCGCCAGGTTCGCATGTAGTGATTATTCCCGATGGTGCGCTGCACTCCCTGAATTTTGCGACTCTGCCCGCGCCGCAAGATCAGGCGAAGTATTGGATCGAAGATGTCACGCTTTCCATAGCGCCCTCGCTCGGGTTAGTGTTGAACGCCCGCGCCGCCGCGAAGCCGCGCCCCGCCAGCCTGCTGGCCATTGGGGACCCGGAATCGCCAGGTCAGGAATTTCCCCGTTTGCCCAATGCGCGAAAAGAAGTGGAATCCATCGCCGCGCTGTTTTCGGATTCGAATAAATCCGTCTACGAAGGCGCGGAGTCCCACCCTTCCGTTTACAGCCGGGCCGATCCTGAGCGTTTTTCGTTCATTCATTTTGCGGCTCACGCTACCGCGAATCGAGCCAGCCCGCTGGATTCCGCGCTCATTCTTTCGCGTGAAGGAAACGCTTATGAGCTCACCGCCCGCGAAATCATGAAGGTTCCTCTGGACGCCAGCCTGGTGACGCTGTCTTCCTGCCGCAGCGCCGGCGCTCGCGCTTACTCGGGCGAGGGCCTGGTCGGTCTCACCTGGGCATTCCTGCAAGCCGGCGCGCGCAACGTCATCGCGGGACTCTGGGATGTGGATGATGAGTCCACCTCGCGCTTGATGTCGCGAATGTATGGCGATCTCACGCGCGGAGTGCCTCCCGAAGATGCGTTGCGAACCGCGCAACTGAGTTTGCTGCATTCCGGATATCCGAACAAAAAGCCTTATTATTGGGGCCCTTTCCAGCTTTACTCGCGAAATTGAGAAGCGTCTGGATCTCGATAGAGTGCCGGCGGTCGCATCGCTACCAACACGCCGCCGGACTCCACAAGTTTAGCCGGCGCTGAGCGTCAGCGTCGCCACCGTAACGTGCGGCCAGCGAACCTTGTTGAAAACCAGAATCACCACCTGGGAGTACTGAAGTTGCAGGTAACTTCCCTCCGGCCAGTACGGCTCAATATACTTAACTTCCGGGCATGGCTCCGTGTTCAGGCGCGGATAATTCGGGATGCGCACCCACTCGATCCAGAAGGTGGCGCGCGCGGACTCCACGAAAGCGTTCGCGGCGAAGGGCGTTTCAAAGGCATTGGCAAAGTTGCCGAGGAACGGGATGTTGGAAATCTCGTGACGTGCGGCCCTGGAATCGAGATGGATGGCAATGTGCCCGAGAATATGTTGATGAGCGATTGCTTCCTTCAACAGTATATTCGGATTGTCGACATATTTTTGCGGGATGGTAGCAGCCGGATACGGGCCGTTGCTCTGCGAGCCGGGGGTGTCGTTGGGTAATGTCACCTCCGGAACCAGATGCTCGACAGGCGGCGTCGCCGCTGGAATTTCCACCGGCTGAATACCGTTCCCGTCCGTCGCCTTTGGTGCGACTATCGTGGGAAGTGGCGCCGCGGGATCGGGCGGAATCCCGGGAGTGAATGCCGGAAACTCCGGCAGCGGGAATATGTCGTGTATGTGCGGCGGCCCGGGAACCGGAGTGGAACTTGGCGTTTTTCCCTCCATCATCACCGTAACGCCATGGGGAATGCTGGCCATGCGCACGATGCTGGCGTGGTGCTCGGGGGTGTCGCTCGCGGGTACACTCATGAACAGTCCCGGTTCAATATGCAGGGCCTGCCCGGCGGTGGAGAACGGCTGCGCGTCTGCGTCGCTCACGCGCTGCAGGTAATGCAGGCCGTACAGGCTGAGATCGGTCTGCGGGTTCAGGCCTCGGTTCGGCACCACTCCCGGGATAATGTGGAAGTCGAAGGACTCGTTGGTCAGGTTCAGTTCCAGGAAGCGCTTGGTCTGGTCTGAGGGGACCGTGATTGGCTCTGATTCCGGATTGTCGGGCCGCCAGATGGCATTGAACCCAGTGCCTCTCCAGTTGCCGGACAGAGAGGCCAGCGGCCCCAGATTTAAGGCGGTTGTGATCGGCCCCTGCTGGTATCGCGGCGGCACGTACGGGCCCGTGTGTTTAAACGGGCAGGTTGGACGTGAAATTATCTCGCTCATTTTGAGTTCTCCTTAATGGAATTTGGACGAATGATCCATGAATTGAAGATGTGGGATCCACTTTTCCTAACGGATCAACCGCCCTCGTGCAGATATAGTGTTGTCAGAGCCGGAAACGTTTCGTGGGTGCCGATCCGGGCAAAAGGAATATCTCCAGAACAAATTGCGAGAATGTGTTCGGTTTCCCTGATTCGCCGATGCCCTCCGACAGAGGGACCATCAGTAACGGCAAGTGTCGCCCAGATCTTTGGCAATCGTGCCGATGAGGAGTAAACCGGAAGTAATGCCTCGGGTTCAGCAGCCGAGCATTGCCGATAGTAGCGTAATCCGACCGAAGATCCGTACGCTCCCCAGCAAAGAAGACCCTTTGTCACGGAGCGGGCAGACGGCGCTCAGGTCGAAGACTTCCAAGGCCGGAACCATAGGCGCACGCCCGTCTTCCAGCTCGGCGACTGTGGGCGCGTGACGCGCTCGTAATTCGTGTGTGCAGCGGCGACTTCGTCCGGGAGACTCCAAGATGCGGAAGTACATTGCACCCGTCGAGTCCCAGGCCTGCAGTTTTGGCGATTGCGTCGGCCGATCGACTCAAACTACAGACACACGAGTATCGATCGGCTTTCTGAGACTGGAATTTGAGCGCTTTAAAGAGGGCTATGCAATTGCACACGTGAAATCCCATAGGAACAACGGTTAGGATATGCCTGAAGCGACTTGGGAACCTCACGAGAAACACGGACGGCTCACGACGGCGAGTGAGCTGCCAGCTAGCGTTTATGCATTTCCCAAACAGCGCAAAGAACCACTGACCGACGCAGAGCACGTGCGTAACGCCGTAGCGCGGTTCGATCAAGTCAAGGACGTCTCTGATGAAGATCGTGATTTGGCGTTCGCGAACATCCAGAAAGCTGCACGGCACTATGGTGTTAATCTCTCGGAAAAGTCGTGGCACGATCTGGGCATCCACCGGAGGAACACGTGAACCGCGGGGGCATAAAGTGAAGGCAATCGTCGTCCACAAGTATGGCGGTCCGGAAGTTCTGAAGTTCGAGGACTATCCGGATCCGGCGCCGGGTGCGGGCGAGGTGCTCGTGCGAGTGGCCGCCGCGAGCGTGAACCCGCTCGACTGCAAGCGGCGTGCCGGGTTAACGGACGATTATTATCCGATCCATTTTCCGGGCCTCATAGGGGTGGATATGGCAGGAACCATCGTGAAGATCGGGCCGGAGGTGGAAGGGTTTTCCATCGGCGATCAGGTCTTCTCCATGGCAGACAATACCTACGCTGAACTTTGTGTCGTCAGTGCGGCGATCCTGGCGAAGGTCCCCAAGGGGCTCGATTTGATCCAAGCGGCGGCGCTTCCGCTGGTGACGGTAACGGGCAACCAGCTCCTTTCGGCCACGGGAATCAAAGCGGGACAGACGGTTTTGGTCGCAGGCGCCGTGGGAAATGTCGGGCGTTCGGCGGTATTCACCGCCAAGGAACGCGGGGCGAGTGTGATCGCGGGGGTCTTGAAGAACCAGCTGGATGAGGCGAGGACTGCCGGCGCGGACCAGGCGGTTGCAACCGACGACGACGCAGCGATTGCGAATCTTCCGCCGCTCGACGCAGTGGCGGATACGGTGGACGGAAGAACCGCCGAGAAGCTAATCGCCAAGGTCAAGCCCGGAGGAGTGTTTGCCACGGTTCTCAGGGCGCCGCAGAACGCCGCGCAGTACCCAGCTGTGAAGATGGCGCCGGTATTCTCGAAATTCGACAGGAAAACGCTCGAGTTCATGGCCGAAGCCGTGCGAGATGGTAAGCTGGTGATCCCGATCAGCGAGACCCTGCCACTCAGGCAAGCGGCCGAGGCTCAGGCAGCGGTGGAAAAAGGTGTCGGCGGGAAGATCCTGCTAGTCGCTTGACATTATTTTGCGAACAGAGGACACGAAAGGAAAATCGGAAATGACTAAAGAATCGCAGTTATCAACGAGCAGCGTACAAATCGAACAGAAGAGCTATGAGATGCCCCCGCAAGAGGGAATGAGCATCGCGCAGTTTCTCACCGTCGCCGACATCGAGCGATCGGCTCGCTATTACGAAAAGGTCTTCGGTGCTCGCATCCTGAGCCTGGGGGATGGCAACGCGCCTGCCTACCTTCAGCTTGCGAATATCTGGATGATTCTGAACGTTGGAGGCGGCCCGACCACGGATAAGCCGAGCGTAACGCTGAGTGTCCCCGACCCGAATCACATCAACAGCTTTATGAATTTCCGCGTTGCGGATATTCAAGCGTGCTATGAATTATGGACAAGTCGCGGAGCGGAGTTCATCACAGCGCCGATACCCAAGTACGGCGAGATTCGCTGCTACATCCGCGATCCCGACGGTTACATTATCGAGGTGGGACAGAGCACCGACCTGAAATACGGTTAACGCTCGACCCGGACCGGCTCCCTTACGGTAGCGGCTCTGTAGGGCAACAAATCTACTGAGCCGCGCGCGTGAGCAAGCGGTCTTTTCTACTGAGCCGCGCGCGTGAGCAAGCGGTCTTTTTCGGAACGTAAGGAGAACACCCACATGAACGCACCCATCACGTCGAGCACGCTCGGTGTCAACGTCTTTACCGCACCGGGAAAGGTAATGGTAGGCGAGCGGCCAAAGCCTTTCGGCGAACCGCTCGGCTTCGACCCGATGACCTCGACTTTAATCTTCGGCGAGTACGATGCGGTGTTGGTAGACGCAATGACGACGGTAGCTGAAGCAGAGGCGCTCGCGGATTGGATTGCGCTGCACAACCGCAACCTGGAGACCATCTATATAACGCACGCCCATTTCGACCACTTCTACGGTTTGAATATTCTGCTCGACCGTTTCCCGGGCGCTCGGGCGATCGCAACGCCCAAGACGGTGAACGCCATGCAGATGTCTTTCAGTCCCCCCGTGGAGCGGTTAGCCCGCCGGTTGTTTCCTGGGCAAATGGCCACTAAATTTGTTGCACCTGAGCCCTATGAGCCTGACATGTTCACTCTGGAGGGCCAGGAATTGCGCATCATCGAGCAGGGCCACACCGATAGTGCCGATACCACGTCTCTGTACGTTCCATCGATCGGCTTGGTTGTCGCAGGCGACGTCGTGTATAACCAGTGCCACATGTACGTCGGCGACACCACCCCCGAGAGCCGGAAGAACTGGGTCGCGGCGTTGGACCGGTTGGCGGCGCTCGATCCGTCGATTGTTGTTGCCGGTCACAAGAAGCCCGGCGCGCCCGACTCGCCGTCGGCGATCGAGGATACGAAGCGCTATCTGCTCGACTTTGACCGGCTGCAGAAATCCGCGACGTCCGACGAAGAGCTGTTCAACAAGATGACTGAGCTTTACCCGCACTGGGTAGCGAATCAGTCGTGGTTGATGTTCGGATTCCCGGGCGGCTGAGGAGAAACGCTCGCTCGCGTATTCAAAAATTGCCGCGACCAATCCTGAGTCGACGTTCGCGCTCCGTCCAAGTGGTTAGAGACTCGGAGAAAGCTTGGAAGAAACCGGGCACGCGGATAATCCGCACGATCCTGGAGAGCAGTATTCGTGCCCCTTCGGCCGTTTTTCGAACCGCCTGTGCGAATTCAGGAATTGCCAAGGCGAAGCACCTCGGGGAAACGGGGGAACCATGGAGAGAGATTTCGACCCGACGTCATTGCACGCGCCCAGACTCCGTCTCCCGCAAACTACTGATTTCATTGGGCAGAGAGAGGAGGATTCGGATACTTGAGCCCTTCGTGGATTTCGTAAATTGCAGACTCTTCGTTGCCGGAGCCGCGGCGAGCGCCAGGATTCCGGTGCTTCATTGCCCACCATTGCCCCCCGGCGGTGATTTGTCCATGGCGGCTTTCCTTTCCGGTCTGGGATCAAGGGGAAGCTAACGCTTTCAATCGTCGCAGGACCGTCCCGATCCTTGCCTGACTCGCGGCGTCGGGCAGCAGGTAGCCAGGGAGCGCGTCGATGAATCTGGGCTCAGCCAGCAAGCCGTTGATTTCTGTTTGCATGTACTCGCGAAGCAAAGGAGTCGCTCTTTGTACTTCCTCAACAATCGTGGAGCGACCGTCGATGACGAAGATCAAATCTTCCAGATCGTGGCTAGCCAAGAAGTCGCCTCGCCCGCGGCCTTTGAAGGCTTCGATTTTCGTCGCGAGGAAGTATGGCGCGGTCACAGTCCGGATTTCCAAACCCGAAGCAACTGGGTGCGTGGTTGAGGCCTCCATCGCGGCGCGATACCACCGATTAGAGAACCCTAGAATCTTCTCATCTAAAGGCATGACATCCAGGATCGTTCCCGATTGAACCCATCGGCACAGGGGCGCGTCTTCACTGGTGTCTTCGGAGAATCCGAGCGCTTGAAGACGTTCGCTAAACATAGTGTATTCAGCATAGGAGCTGATTTCAGCTATTGCATCCACATCTAGTCTCCTGTCTCAGATAATTCTTTACAACGCCGGACCTTGTCAAGAATGATATCGGCAGACGCTTTCCAGACAAACGGAGTCGGTTCGCCATTCCAAGTCGCCAGCCATCGGTAAATAGCCTGCTCCAGTTCTCGGGTGCTGTGGAAGGTTCCGCGGCGAATCATTCGTCCGGTGATCAGCGCAAAGAACCGTTCCACCTGGTTCAACCAGGAACTGCTGGTAGGGGTGAAATGGAATTGGAATCTTCGTCGCTTGTTTGGTTTTAACCAGCGTTGCACTTGGGCACTTTTGTGGGTGCAGTAGTTGTCCATGATGAGATGCACTTGCTGTTCGGCCGGCACTTGCGCTTCCAGCTGATTGAGAAACTTGATGAACTCTCGGCTGCGATGGCGACCTGGCAAGTGCCGATGACTTTGCCATTCAAAATGTTGAATGCGGCGAACAAAGTGGTGGTGCCATGGCGTCTGTAATCGTGTGTCTGACGCTCCGGCAGGCCGGGTCGCAAAGGAAGGAGGGGAGCGGTGCGATCCAGAGCCTGGATTTGGCTTTTCTCGTCCACGCACAATACCAGAGCGCGATCGGGAGGATTCAAGTATAGGCCTACGATGTCCCGCACCTTTTCCTCAAAACGCGGATCGTTGGACAGCTTGAAACGTTCCACCCGATGCGGCTGCACATCGTGACGCTGCCAGCCCGATGAACGATGGTCCGGGATATCCCTAAATGTCGGGCCAACATCCGTACACTCCAATGAGTGCTGCCGTCGCCGGGACGGGTCTTTAATGTGGTGTCGATGATCCTCTGCTCCAGTTCCGGTGTTAGCACCTTACCTGGCGCTTCCGCTTACGAATCCCCGTAACAGCTGCCATCCCCGTTGCTCACAAAAGTCTCGCGCAGCGACAGGACAGTCGGACGCGACAGATTTAATTGCTCCGCGATGGATTGATTGGCGAGACCCTGGTGAGCGAGGAGCATTAAGCGACAGCGCAATGCTACTTTTTGCGGGGTGCTGCCGTTTCGAATTAACCCCTCAAGCTCCGATTTCTGGCTGCTCGCTCAGGGTAAGCGCGGGTGCTGGGCAGGGCATGTCCCAGTATAGCGCTCCCGTCTATATGTAAATATTTATCTGAGACAGGACACTAGCGTCGTGCGCGGCATGCCCGCCCCCTCGTCCGTAACGAGCAGGCTCGTGACGGCTCCTCCCACAAACACGAGGTCTCCCAGCATTGGACGCAATAGCGCGGCGGTCGCGATAAGTGCTCAAGATTTGGATTCGGCATGGACCACTCGCAGCCGCCGGTGTAACTCAGTCTCGGCAATCTTACGCTCTCGAACACGTCCTTCGCGCAGTGCGTCGGCGAGCACTAATAACTCATAGAAGGACTCATCACGTAGCGCCGCTATTGGGGCGGTCTTATACAAGGGTGCAAGCGAGACACCGCGTTGCTTGCCTTCCTCATATGGCCAGACGGGAATTGGGTCATCATTTGGAGCTATCAGTGCGCGCAACGGTGGCGCCCCGTACGAGGTTGCAACTCCCCGCGTAAGCTCCCCGCGTTCCGCCGGAAACACGTACTTCAACCCATGCGTAAGAAACTCTTCCAGCGCCCCTATGTTTGGACGATTTTCGAAATCAGGACCGTGAAGCAGCCCGCTGGCACGCGCGCGTTTTACGCTCGCGTGCACCTCAGACGGACTCATCACCAACTCAAGCGCGAGGTGAGAATACGGGGCACGACGCCACCCATCCGCGACGATCTTGAGCACCACGTAAACGTCCTGCGGCTTCAACGCCATGCACCCATTCTACATTCGCGATTCGCGAATAGCGAATGAAAGTCCGGCCAGCAGGAGCCAGAGGCGCATACAAGTATTTTATAATCAATAGCA
>CAWAPW010000021.1:0-234817 GCA_963784025.1 Bryobacterales bacterium | reverse complement strand
GCGACGTATCCTCTTCTGAGGTAATTTCGGTCGCTCTGGGATCAAGAGAGCTGCGCTCGAAACGCAGCACACCTGAGAATTGCTCTCAGTGCAAGGCGGAATAATTGACCAATTGGGTCATTATTCTTGAGCGGTCGTCCGTGCGACGGTGGATCGGCGTTTAAAGCGCAGAAAAGCGGCTGAGAACCAGCAACTGGAACTTAGATTACGCGGACGACAACAGCTAAGCCCGCCCAGCCGAACCGGGCTAGTGGCCCAGCCCTCCGTAGCGCAAGCACGCGAATAAAATCAACTAGTTAGGTAGAAGCTATTGCGGCTTCTACCGGTCTGGGCTCAGGCTCCGCCTGTGCCGCCGACACCAGACTTGCCCGTGCCACCGACGCCGACCGCTGCGCCGCCCGTGCCACCGACACCAGTCTTGCCTGTGCCACCGACGCCGACTGCCGCGCCGCCCGTGCCGCCGACACCACTCTTACCGGTGCCGCCAACGCCAACGGCCAACACCTTTGCCAGTGCCGCCAACGCCCGCGCCCGCGGAGACCTTACCAGTTCCGCCAACGCCCGCATTCGCGATGCTGAAAGCCGCCAAAGCTGGCAGTACAAAACCAGCGCAGACAATTAGGGAATGACAGAGAGGGCTTTCGCATGTTCAGTCTCCAGGCCGGGTGTCGCACTCAGCGCGCCCGTTTAGTTATGTGATTAGGTTACCAGGAGATTATGACAGATTCAAAGAATAAGTAATGCCTATTGTTAGGATGGGCTTCGGGGTTTGGAGGTGAGATGGCGTAACTAATTGATTATAAAGTATTTTATGGATTTGGGGGTGCATGAGGCGCAGCGCCCTCGCTCGGTGTTGGCTGCACAAGGTCTGATAACGGACTTTCGTCGGCGGGTGGCTCAACGTAACAAGAAAATGTTCAGACCTGAGGCTATGCGAGGGGAGTCGTCAACGGTATTTGAGGCGGAATGGGGTGTCAGCCCAATTATCTAGATCTACCAGGAATTCAGTTGCGCGTTCGCGCGCATAGCTTTCGAACGTTGGCAAGACCTCTGATGGCAATCCACGGTCGGCGAGCACAAATCTCTCAAGGCGCTTATTAGGATTTTTTGGATCCATGTTGAATTCGAGTGTCTGTGCTAGACGAGTCAGCGTATTACCGAAATATTCGACCTGCTGAGGAGACATGGGTTCGGGCATCATGAAGTATCGAGATACTGCTCGAAAATGTTGCTCACCGGAATAGGTAACCGATCCGACTCTGAAGAGCTCTTCCAGGACAACTCCAGGGCTCACATTTTCGTTCACAAGGTAACAAGGGTGCAGATGAGCGGCCGCCGATCGTCTTCAAATTCCAGTTCGAGCGGTATCCCGTATGGCCCCACATACTGCGGGTCCGTATGCCACTTTTGCAGTACTTCCACCATAATGCTCGCTAGCGTCGGCTTTGCCGCGGGTATCGCCTTTATTGTCGATGTAATAATCCACTTGCTGTTTTGATACTCCTGTAACTACTGAGACACGCGCCCGTGTCGGTATAGAAACGTTTTCAAGACCATCGCGAATTGCCGTCTCAACAAAAACCCCTCTCGCAAGTTCGGCGAATTCGTCAAAACGGATACCAGCACGGATAAGCACTCTTACAACCGGTCGGAATACTCGACGTAAAGCATGAAGGAGCTGATCCCTAGAAGTGGTAGCCATGATTAAATCTCGCCTGCTTCGTCGAACAATCGACGATCAGTCTGATCTTGCGACCTTTCGGAAAGATACAAAAAGAATACACTTTCGCGATAAGGAAAAATTACTAGCAATGCGGCCCGCCTAATCACGTTCTTTCCCCGGGGTCAAACAATCGCCGGTGCTCGAGAATAGCGTATCGATCCGTCATGCCGGCCACGTAATCCGCTACAGCCCGCGCGCGACCTGAAGCCCCGTGATCTGGCTGTTCACCCCGAAGGGCAGCATCCAAGTGTTCTTTCGGCATCAGGTGAACGTCACCGAAGAAGGCGTCGAATAGCTCTTTCAGCACGCGCCGCGCTTTGGTCGTCATGCGCAGCACCTTATAGTGCCTGTAGACCTTCTCACGCAGAAAAATCTTGAGCTCCTCGTGTTCCGCCCGAGTCGCATCGCTCAGAGCGACAAGCGGCTTGCTAAGACGGCGCACGTCTTCAATTGACCTTGGGCGCGCGTCATCGAGACGGCTTTGCGTCGTCTTTATGAGATCAGTCACAACGAAGTTGATCATGCGACGCACGATCTCGTGCACCAGCCGGCGTTCGCCGAGATCTGGATAAAGGGCCGTCACAACATCGTATTCGCGCCGAAACAGTCGCACGTCGCTCAGATCGCGAAAATCGATGAAGCCCGCACGGATGCCGTCATCGACATCGTGATTGTTGTATGCGATCTCATCGGCAAGATTGGCAAGCTGCGCTTCGAGACTAGGCTGTTGGCGACGAATGAAGCGTTCTCCAACGCTCGCCAAGCGCACGCGCATTGCGGACCGAACAATGTTTCAAAATGCCTTCGCGACATTCGAACGTAAGATTAAGGCCGCGGAATTCTGCATAACGTTCCTCGAGCTCGTCGACCACACGCAACGACTGCAGATTGTGCTCGAGAGACCCCATGAGAGACGGCTCCCGGCATTGAGGGCATCCTGGCCGGCGTGCCCGAAGGGCGTGTGTCCCAGGTCGTGGGCGAGACTCACGGCTTCGGTCAATGCCTCGTTCAGGCGCAACGCCACGGCCGCCGAGCGCGCGATCTGCGCAACTTGTATCGAATGCGTAATGCGCGTGCGATATAAATCGCCCTCGTGATTGACGAACACCTGGGTCTTATAAACGAGCCGGCGGAAAAGCATTCGAATGGATGATCCGGTCGCGGTCGCGCTGGTACTCGCTGCGAAAGTCCGGTTTGGGCTCCGGATGGCGCCGACCGCGCGATTGCGCCTCGTGCGCAGCGTAGCGTGCAAGGATAGGCAAGGGCTTGGACCTGCTTTTCACGCGGCTCATCCGAAGCAGGCAGCGAGCGTGCGCTGCAGGGCCACGTCGGAGTAATCCGCGCTGACGAAACACTCGCCGATTGCCCGGGGCACTACAAAACGAATGCGCCCGCCTAGGACCACCTCCGCGCTCGGCTGGACCACCGAGGCCTACGTGGAGCTGTTCTGCCGCGGCCGGACGTCACCGTCGGAGATCGCAGCGGCGGTCGGGGAGACACCCGGAGGTCATCGCGGCGTGCACGGTGACCGGCGAGGCCGACGCGCTGCTGCACATCCGCGCGGCCGACATGCGCCATTTCGAGCAGGTGGTGGAGCGGATCAGCGCGGAGCCGTTGGTGGTGCGCACCCGCAGCGTGATCGTGCTCTCACGATTGGTGCACCGGCCGGACACTCTGCCGTCCGGCGCTGGCTAGCGCGAGGGCGGGGCGGGCGGGCGGTGCGCCGCTACCGCCCGGTTTCGCGCAGATCTAGGCTGACCGGCCCATTCTCCAGTCCGTGATCGGCTATGGTCATCCCCATGTCAGAGCGTCGGCGACCGGCTTCGCAGCCGCAGTTGGCGCGACACCGCCGCGGATTTTGTGTCCATCGTCGAAAAGGAACGCCCGGTGGAGGCGGCGGGTCTAACGCGCCTGGTAAGCAACCCAAACTCATGATCGCTCTTCTTCTTTGTATCGTCGGAGCCGTCGCGGCGTTTTTCGCGGGACGCCGGTCCCTGGGCGCGGGAATCCTGGTGGTGGTGGCGGTGGGCTACGCTTACGGAATTCTGCGTGCGAATCTGGCCCCGCCGTTCTCCCATTTCATATTCGACATCGCCTTGGTCGGGCTCTATGCATCGCAGTTCCTGGGGCACAAAAAGAACCAGCCCACGTCCAACCATTCCTCGCTGAATATCTGGATGTACATTCTCATCGGCTGGCCGTTATTGATGGTCTTGATGCCGTTTCAGCCGCTGCTGGTGTCACTGGTGGGTCTACGTGGCAATATGTTTTTCCTGCCCGCCGTATTCCTGGGCACGCGCCTGCGAAAAGAGGATTTGCGCCCCCTGGCGTTTGGCTTCGCGGTCCTGAACCTGGTCGCGCTGGGCTTCGGCGTGGCGGAAACATTCAGGGGCATTGAGCCGTTCTTCCCCTACGGGCCCATGACCGTGACCATGTACAACAGCCTGGATTCCTCGGGAGCCAGCCGCATTCCCTCCATCTTTCAGAACGCCCACACCTACGCGGGCGTCATGGTGATCACCGTGCCCATTCTGTTTGGCGCCTGGGTGCTCGGCACGGAATCGAAATGGCGAAAAATATTGCTGCTGGCCGGAATGGCGGCGGCTTTCGTCGGCGTTCTGATGGCGGCTACCCGGCAGAACATTGTTCTGGCCGCTGCCATGGCCGTGATTGCCAGCACCAGCGGCAAGCTGGGGTCGCTGAAGCGCGTGGTGTGGGCGCTGGCGATTATCGCGGTCATCTGGGGCGCCATGCACAACGATCGCTGGCAGCGCTACAAGGAATTAGACAGCCAGAGCGTCGAGGACCGGCTCTCGGGAAGTGTGAATCGCACCTTCTGGGAAGTGCTGGTGGAGTATCCGATGGGCAATGGACTGGGTGGCGGAGGAACCAGCATTCCATATTTTCTTGCTTCTCAGGTGAACCATCCGATATGGGTTGAAAACGAATACTGCCGCATCCTGCTCGAAGAGGGTCTGGTAGGTTTGTTGCTGTGGATTGGTTTCATCGTTTGGTTTGCCACCAATCGAGCGGGCTTCGCCAAGGATGAGTGGCTCACCGGGCGCCGCATGGCTTACTATCTCTGCCTTCTGATTTTTCTTACTGGCGCCATCGGAGTGGGCACTCTTTCTTCGGTGCCGCACACGTTTATGTTCATGTTGTGCATCGGCTGGACGGCCGTGCGTCCCGCGCGCGTAACGGCGCTCGCGCCAGGCCGGGTGGTGGCACGTCCAGTCCCGGCGTCCGTCTCCCTCGGGCGGGCTTATTAAAGCATGGCTGTCCGCGGATATCTTCCGACTTTAGACGGATGGCGAGCCATCGCCGTACTCAGCGTCATCCTTTTCCACGATTCTCTGCATTCCATCGGCTCCCTCGGCACGGGCTGGTTTCAGGAACATGGCTCGCTCGGTGTCGACATCTTTTTCGGGATCAGCGGGCTTCTAATCTGCTCGCGTTTATTGGAAGAAGAGCAGAAATACGGTAAGATCAGCCTGAAAGGCTTCTATATACGGCGGGCATTTCGGATTTTTCCGCCACTGGTTTTCTATTTGCTTTGCGCGGCGCTGCTGGCGGGGTTGGGCGTGATTCCAGTGGCCGCCAAGGAATGGTTCGCCTCTCTATTTTTCGTCCGCAATTACAGTTTCTTCAGCCAGGTGGCCGGGCACAATGACTGGTACACCGGCCACTTCTGGTCGCTCGCGGTTGAGGAGCATTTCTATCTGCTGTTGCCCGGGCTGCTGGTGTTCGTGCCCCGCCGTTGGCGTGTCCCAACCTTAATCGCTCTGGCCGTATCGGTAGAGATCTGGCGAGCCTACCGGCAACAGTCGCGAGCCTGGCTTTTTCTTTTTCAGCACACCGACACACGGCTGGACGCCCTGTTGATCCCGGCCATCTGCGCCATCCTGATGACGGAGCCCTGGTGGCATCGGATTCTGGCTACCGCCGCGAGATTCTGGCCGGTGGCGGCGCTGCTTCTCATCTATCTCGTCACCACGGATCGCCTCCCGGTGGTCACCAGGCTGGCGGAGTCTTATTTAATTCCGATCACGCTGCTGGGAACGGTGCTTTATCCGGCCGGCTTCGTCGCTCGATTCCTGGAGCTCGGACCGTTTCGATGGATCGGCAGGCTGTCCTATAGCCTTTACCTCTGGCAGCAGATGTTCTTCAGCGGGCATTACTATAAGCCGCTGGGTATCTGGCAAAGCTTTCCAATGTGCTGGATTTTGCTTTTTGCGTGCGCGGCGGCCAGTTACTACTGCGTCGAAAGACCAATGATGCGACTGGGACACCGGCTGGCGCCCCCGGCAACACCCGGCCGCGAAGACCTTGCGGTGAACACCGTAGCCGCGGCGCCGCCCGCTGAAATGGCGATCGGTTAAACGCTATGCGTGAAACTTCCATCAGTCAAACTTCCACCGCTATTCTCGAACACCGCGCCAAAGCCGCCGAACTCAGCAAAGGCACCAGCGGCAACGCCATTTACGCCTTGATCGAACGCGTGATTGTCGAACGGGGCCTCAATGGGCGGATTCTCGACTACGGCGCTGGAGTTGGGCAGTTCACGCGCCGTCTGCTGGCGTTGCAGCGCTTCCAATCCGTCAGTGCCACCGATATCATGCGCGTCCCCGCCGACCTGAGCGGACCAGTGGAATGGATCGAGCAGGACCTGAATGTGCCATTGCCTGGCCGCGACGATTTCTTCGACGTGGTGGTCGCGCCCGAAGTCATCGAACATCTCGAGAATCCCCGCTTCATGATCCGCGAGATTTTTCGCATTCTGCGTCCGGGCGGCACGGCGATCGTCACCACGCCGAACAACGAAAGCTGGCGATCCCTGATCGCGCTCCTGGTCCGCGGGCATTTCACCGAATTCGGCGAATCCGGCTACCCGGCGCATATCACGGCGCTACTGCGTAAAGATTTCACCCGGATATTTCAAGAGGCCTCTTTTCCGCCTCCCGATTTTTACTACACCAATTCCGGCGGCATTCCGGGGCATCCTGTGATGAAATGGCAGCAGATCAGCTTCGGTGCCCTCAAAGGCCGCAGATATAGCGACAATATTCTGGCCATCGCGACCAAACCGGCAGGCAATGGCCACAGATAAACACGGATGAACGCCGATTCACAACCAAAAATGTTAACCGGGTTCATCCGGGTTCATCCGTGGCTCCAATTCAGTCTATGCGCGTGCTCCACATAGCTCCCGCTGTATTTGGCGAAGACGGAGTGGTGGGCGGCGCCGAACGCTACGCGCTGGAACTGGCCAAGTACATGGCGGCCGAAGTTCCCACGCTGTTCGCCGCTTTTGGCGACCGCGCTCGCACCGAACAAGTGGGCGATCTGGCGGTGCACGTGCTCGGTCCGGCGTCCTATGTGCGTGGCCAGCGCGCCAATCCCATCGCCCGATCGCTGCTCGCCGAGATCCGCAGCGCCGACATCATCCACTGCCACCAGCAGCACATCCTGGCCAGTAGCGTAGCGTCACTCGCCTGCCGTCTCACCGGCCGCAAAGTTTTCGTCAGCGATCTGGGCGGCGGCGGCTGGGACGTCTCGGCTTACATCTCAACCGACCGCTGGTATCACGGCCACCTGCACATCAGCGAATACAGCCGCAGCGTCTTCGGCCACTCCGGCAAGCCGTGGGCGCACGTGATCTATGGCGGGGTGGACACCGTCAAGTTCTCGCCGAGCGACTCGGTCCAAAAAGACGGCAGCGTCCTTTTCGTCGGCAGGCTGCTCCCTCACAAAGGCATCGACGATCTGATCAAAGCTGTCCCCGCCGGCATGCCGCTCGAGATCATCGGCCGGCCCACCGACGCGCGTTACTTCGACGACCTGCGCGCGCTCGCCGAAGGCAAACAGGTGGCCTTCCGCACCGGCTGCTCGGACGACGAGATGATCGAAGCCTACCGCCGCGCGAAATGCGTGGTGCTGCCCAGCGTCTATCAAACTATGTACGGCTACAAGACCAGCGTGCCGGAACTGCTGGGGCAAACCTTGCTCGAAGGGATGGCGTGCGGGACGCCCGCAATTTGCACCGACGTCGCCAGCATGCCGGAAGTTGTCACCGATCAAGTCACCGGCTTCGTGGTCCCACCCAACCGCCCCGACCTGTTGCGCGAGAAGCTGCTCTGGATGCGCGATCATCCCGCGGAAACCTGCGCCATGGGAGAGGCCGCGCGGCGGCACGTGCTGGAGAAATTCACCTGGCCGGCGGTGGTGCGGCGCTGCCTGGATATTTATAACGCGCGTTCGTGATGCCCCCCGCGCTGCATATCATCACGCCCGAGTATCCGCCGCAATCCGGCGGCGTCAGCGACTACACCGCGCAAGTGGCCGAAGGCTTGGCCGAGGAGGGCGAAGAGGTGCATGTGTGGTGCCCTGAAACCAAGGCGCGCGCGTCCGTAGCATCGACCCGGAACGCCATCTCCCTTTCGTCCGGCCGCGTTCACGTCCATCGCGACCTCGGGCGCATCCTGCCGGAAGATCTCCGCGCCGTCGGCCGCGAGCTCGATCGCTTTCCCGCGCCGCGCCGCATTCTGGTCCAGTATGTGCCGCACGGCTACGGCCGCCGGTCTATGAACGTGCCGTTCTGCACCTGGCTGTGGCGGCGCGCCACCCAACACGGCGACACGCTCGAGATCATGGTGCACGAAGCCTTCCTCAACTTCGAAGGCTCCTGGCGGCAATACGGCGCCGCGCTCGTTCATCGCCTGATGACCGTCATTTTATTGCGAGCGGCCACGCGCGTCTGGGTTTCCATCCCCGAATGCGAGCGGCGCTGGAAGTCGTACACCTTCGGCCGCCGCGTTCCCTTTCAATGGCTGCCCGTTCCGAGCAAC
The DNA here is from genome assembly GCA_963784025.1 of Bryobacterales bacterium. GTDB lineage: Bacteria > Acidobacteriota > Terriglobia > Bryobacterales > Bryobacteraceae > Palsa-89. The sequence goes on along the minus strand of CAWAPW010000021.1, from coordinate 226,249 downwards.
ATTCGCGTGGACTGCGACGAAGCGGCCATCTCTGATATCCGCCGGCGCTACGCTCCCGATGGCGCGCTCCTGCTGGGACATTTCGGAACCTATGGGCTGCCGGTGCTTTCCGTGCTCGAACCCATTGTTTTGAAAATAACGAGCGAAATCCCGGAGCAGACTCTCTTGCTCATGGGCGTGAACAGCCAGGAATTTCGCGGGCATTTGATCGAAAAGCATCCGGATTTAGAGAAAAGGCTGCACGCCAGCGGCCCTCTGGATCCCGAGTCGCTCTCGCATCACATCGCCGCTTGCGATCTGCTCATCCAACCCTATCCCGACGGCGCCACCACGCGGCGCACCAGCCTGATGGTCGGCCTGGCGCACGGCAAACCCATTGTCACCACCGCGAGCGAAGTCACGGAGCCCATCTGGGCGCAGTCTTCCGCGGTTGGGATCACACCCTCCGGCGACGCGGACGCGTTCGTCAAACTTGTGCGCCAACTTCTGCGCGATCCCTCCGAGCGCGCCCGCATGAGCCGCGCCGCGCAAAAACTTTATCAGGAGCGTTTCGATATTTCGCACACTTTGGCCGCGCTCCGTCCCACTGCTTCCGAGTGCGTTCCATGCGCATCCTGATCGCCACCTCGCACCGCAACCTGGTGGGAGGAGTGGAAAAATACCTGCAAGGAACTCTGCCCTGTCTCGCCGAGCGCGGCCATCAACTGGCGCTTGCCTATGAATATCGTTTCAATCCCAGGAGCGAACGCGTCGACGCGCCGCATCTGAAACTCCCCTGCGTCGGAACCGAGGAAGCCGGCCTCGACCGCGCCTTGCAATTCGTCCGCGATTGGAAGCCCGACGTGGTTTACTCGCAGGGGCTGGAGTCGGCCGATCTTCAGTCCGCCCTGCTCGACCAATATCCCACGGTTTTTTATGCCCACAATTACGTGGGCACCTGCGCCAGTTCCGAAAAATGCCACGCCTTCCCAACCCCTCGGCCGTGCGACCGCCAATTCGGCCCGGCTTGCATGGCGCTCTGGTATCCGCGCCGCTGCGGCGGTTTGAATCCTCTGACGATGTGGAAGATGTACCTGCTTTCCGCCGCAAGGTACACGCAGCTCCCCAAGTACGCCGCCGTTTTCGTGGCCAGCGCGCACATGCGCCTGGAGTACTTGCGGCACGGCGTTGAGCCCGACAAGATCCAGGTGATGGCGCTGCCCAACCCGAGCGAAGGCGCGGAATCCGGCGCGGCTGCGAGAGATGGATCGCGCGGCCGCCTCCTATTCCTGGGCCGCTTCACCAGGCTCAAAGGCGCCGCCGAACTGCTGCGGGCCATCCCGATGGCTGAAAAGCGCCTCGGCAGGCCGCTCAATGTCACTGTCGCGGGCGACGGTCCCGAGCGCGAGAATCTTCAGGACCTTGCCAACCGCCAAAGGCTAATCGCAGAGTTCCCCGGCTGGGTCGGAAGCGCCCAAAAAGCCGATCTCATTGACCGCGCCGATCTGTTGGTGGTCCCCAGCCTCTGGCCGGAGCCGTTCGGCCTGGTGGGAATCGAAGCCGGCGCCCATGGGTTGCCCGCCGTGGCCTTCGATGTCGGAGGAATTTCGGACTGGTTGATACCCGGATACTCGGGCGAACTGGCCCCTGCGGATCCGCCCACCGCTGAAGGCTTGGCCGACGCCATCACGCGCGCTCTGTCCGATCCTGCGCATTATGCCGATCTGTGTAGAGGCGCCCGCGAAGTGGCTGGCCGGTTCACGCTGGCGGCCCATGTCTCGAAACTGGAAGGCACGCTCGAGGCGGTCCTTTCCGAGCGCGCCGACGAAACTCTGCATGCCTAGCAATACACCTAGCAGCACGCCTAACAACCCCAAGGCCCTGCTGCCCGAATATTCGCTGTTCCATTCCGTTTGCAGTAACGGACTGTCGCAGGTCCGCCCGCTGCGCAACGGCGCAGTTAAAAAGGACGACGAGTGGGGTTGGAACTACGGCAGCGGATGGCCGCCGTCCTATTGGGCATACGGCCGGATGCGCGCCATGATGACGCTGCGTGAGGCGGCCGCGCTCGCGCCCAAAAGCGTCCTGGAAGTAGCGGCTGGCGATGCCGCTCTATCCGCCTCTCTGGCAGCCATGGGCTGCGCCGCAACCGCCAACGACCTGCGCGCCGACAATCTGGCCAACGCCGTCGCCAACTTCACCAACGCCGAAAGCATTCGATGCCTGCCCGGGAATCTGTTCGACCTGGATCCCGCGCAAATCGGGCAGTTCGACCTGGTAATCGCCTGCGAAATCGTGGAGCACGTCGCGCATACGGTGGAGTTCCTCCAGCAACTGAAGCGCTTCGTCGCACCGGGCGGCCGCATCCTGATTACTACCCCCAACGGCGCGTACTTTCGCAACAAACTGCCCACCCATTCCCAGATCCAGGATTTCACCGCGCTCGAGCAGCAGCAGTTCAAGCCGGATTCGGACGGTCACCTGTTCCTGATCACACCCAAAGAAATGGAGAGCCTGGCCCACGAAGCCGGACTAAACGTCGAGCGCCTGGTTTTGTGGGGCACGCCCGTGGTGACGGGCCATGCCCGCTTCGCAATGCTGTCCAACCCAGCCGCCTGTTGGGGCTGCTATCAACTGGAGCGTCTTTCTCAAAGTTTGCCCTTTGGCTTCAAAGAGAAGGCCTGCTTCAATTTCGCGGCAATCCTGACCGTCGAACGCCGATAGAGCAATGAACTCAGGCTTATCTTATCCGCGTTCATCTGCGTTCATCCGTGGCCAAACGCCTTTCTCCGGGCTCCCGAAACCACGCATCGGCCTGATCTGCGACTTCGTCGAAGAGAACTGGCCCAGCATGGATCTGGTAGCCAACATGGTTTTTGAAAGCCTGGAGCGTGAACATGCATCTACCTTCCAAGTGACCCGCATCTGTCCCGCGCTGCGCCCGCGTTTTGCACGGCTCCCGCTAATCGGGAGCGCACCCGCGTTCCATAATGCCGACCGTTTGTTGAATCGTTTCGTCGATTACCGGCGTAGCCTAAAGCCTCGGCTGCAAGAGTTCGATCTGTTTCATTTAGTGGACCATAGCTATTCGCAGTTAATCCTTGACTTGCCGCCCGGCAGAGCCGTGGTCACCTGCCACGATCTCGACACCTTCCGCTGCGTCCTGGAGCCTCAGCGCGAGCGGCGCCCGCTGTGGTTTCGCGCCATGGTGGAACGAACTTTGAGCGGCTTCCGCAAGGCGGCGCATGTTATCGCGGTCAGCGCGGCCACTCGCGACGAGATTCTTCGGCTCGGATTGCATCCCCCCGACCGGGTTACGGTCATATCCAACGGCGTACACCCCTCCTGTTCGCCTGTGCCGGACCCCGTGGCAGACTCCGAATTCCGGAGCGTTCTGCCGATAGACTCTCAGATTGATTCACAGGAAGGGATTTGGCTCTTGAACGTCGGAAGCTCCATGCCTCGCAAGCGATTGGACCTGCTACTTCGCGTGTTCGCTGAGGTTCGGAAGCATGTCGCGAGCGTTCGGCTGCTGCGGGTGGGCGGCGCTCTTACCGGCGAACAACGGCAGCTGGCGCGGGAACTGGGCCTCGAATCGTCGCTGGTGGAGTTGAAATCGTTGAGCCGGGAGGTTCTGGCGTCAGCCTATCGCTTCGCTCGGCTGCTGGTGCACACCGCCGACGCGGAAGGGTTCGGTCTGCCGCTTGTCGAAGCAATGGCCTGCGGCTGCCAGGTGATAGCGAGCGATCTTCCAGTGCTACGCGAAGTGGGGGGAACCGCCGCCACTTACTGCGCGGTCGGAGATATAGAAGGTTGGCGGGGCACCATCGTCGCCGCCTTGCAATGCCCGGCCAACAGCGCCAGCGGCTTCTCGAACGCGGCGCGTTTCTCGTGGTCTGAGAATGCGGCCCAGACCGCGCGGGTTTATGAACAAGTATTACTAGCCACGGATCAACGCCGATGAACGCCGATTCCGGGAGAAGAGTTTTATCCGTGTTCATCTGTGTTCATCCGTGGCCAAACTCAGGAAAGGGACTATGAAAAAGACAGCGCTCATTACGGGAATCACGGGGCAAGATGGAAGTTATCTCGCCGAATACCTCTTGGATTTAGGCTATGAGGTTCATGGGTTGGTGCGGCGCGTCGCGCTCGAACAGCCCGGTCAGCGCCTGGGCCGCCTGAAAAACTGCCTGGACCGCATTCACCTGCATCCGGCCAGCCTGGAGAGCTACGCCAGCATATTTCACATCTTCACCAAACAGCAGTTCGACGAATGCTATCACTTGGGCGCTCAGAGCTTTGTGGGCGAAAGCTTCGCCGATGGTTTCTCTACCATGAGCACCAACATCGATGGCACACACTACGTGCTGGCGGCGCTGCGCGAGGTGCAGCCCAAGTGCCGCTTCTACTTCGCCGGGTCGAGCGAAATGTTTGGCAAGGTGCATGAGACGCCGCAGCGCGAGACCACGCCTTTCCATCCGCGCAGTCCCTATGGGGTCAGTAAAGTGGCGGGCTTCTACCTCTCGCTCAACTATCGCGAGGCTTACAACATTCCTTGCTCCAACGGCATTCTGTTCAACCATGAGAGCCCGCGGCGCGGTTATGAGTTCGTCACGCGCAAAATCACCGACGGCGTGGCTCGCATCAAGCTGGGCCTGGCAAACGAACTGCTGCTCGGAAATCTGGAAGCCAAGCGCGATTGGGGCCACGCGCGCGACTTCGTGCGCGCCATGTACCTAATGCTGCAACAGCCGGAAGCCGATGATTACGTGGTAGCTACGGGCGAAACTCACAGTGTCCGTGAATTCTGCGAACTGGCTTTTGGCGAGGTCGACCTCGATTACAGAGACTACGTCCGGAAGAACGAAGCGGTCTATCGTCCCGCCGAGGTGGATCTTCTGATTGGGGATTACAGCAAAGCCCGCAAAGTGCTCGGGTGGGAGCCCACCGTGGATTTTGCCGGCCTGGTGAAGGAAATGGTGCGGTCCGACATCGAACTGCTCTCTTCCACTTTGCACCACGAACAGCCTGTAACAGTTTCGGCGAGATAGCAATCCAACGGGTGATAACAATGAAGACCATCATTACCGGAGGCGCCGGCTTTATCGGAAGCAACGCCAGCAGCCGATACTTGAAGCGCGGCCATCAGGTTGTCGTCGTGGATAGCCTGGCTCGCGACGGCGTGAGCGAGAACCTGGAATGGCTGCGTTCCCACGGCGGCGCGCTCGAATTTCATCAGATCGACATTCGGGACTCCCACGACCTTAGCCGCCTTTTTCGCGAGCACCGCGATGCCGATCAGGTGCTGCATCTGGCGGCGCAGGTGGCCGTCACCACCTCGGTGAAGAATCCGCGCGAGGATTTCGAGATCAACGCGCTCGGCACTTTCAACGTGCTGGAGGCCATGCGCCAGTCCAGCATGCGCGCGCCGCTGATTTATTCGTCGACCAATAAAGTCTACGGCGAAATGACTAGCGTCGGCACCGTGGAGCGCAACGGCCGCTACGACTATATTTCACTGCCCACCGGAGTTTCCGAGGAACATAATCTCGACTTTCACTCGCCCTACGGCTGCTCCAAAGGCTCGGCCGATCAGTACGTGATCGACTATCACCGCATCTATGGGATGCGCACCACCGTCTTCCGCCAATCCTGCATTTATGGATATCGCCAGTTCGGCGCCGAGGACCAGGGCTGGGTGGCGTGGTTTATGATCGCGAGCCAACTGGGCCGTCCCATCACTATTTACGGCGACGGCAAACAGGTGCGCGACATCCTTTTCATCGACGATCTTCTCGACGCCTACGACGCCGCCTTCGCCGCTGGGGATAAAGCCGCCGGGCGCGCCTTCAATATCGGCGGGGGAGTAAGCAACGTCGTTTCGCTTCGCGAGCTGCTGGCATTCATCGAGCAGCGGAGCGGGAGCAAAATTCCGGCCGGAAGCGCGGACTGGCGGCCCGGCGACCAGAAGGTCTTTATCAGCGATATCAGCCGCGCACGTGCCGAGCTGGGTTGGAGCCCGAAGATCAGTTGTCCCCAGGGCTTAAGCCTGCTGTACGACTGGATCGCCAAGAATCGCGAGTTGTTCCTGAAGCTCAGCCCCACTCTGGTATGAGGCTGGAAAAAGTCAACAACCGCTTGCTAACGCGCGCGGCTCAGAACCGACGTGCGGCTCAGAACCGACGCGCGGCTCAGAACCGAGCCGCGACCGTGAGGAAGCGGTTGCCCCTCTCCCAATGAAACTCGACGTGCAAGACAAAGCGGCCGTCCGCCCGGGCGAAACCAGCCCTGGCGCGCACCCGCCCAAGCTCCGCGTCTTGCACGTGGGCAAATTTTATCCGCCGCACATGGGCGGCATCGAAACTCATCTGCAGGCGCTGTGCGGAGCCTTGCTTAGCCACGCCGACGTGCGCGTGCTGGTTTCGAGCGACGATCGCCGTACCATCGAAGAAACGGTGGACGCTGTGCCCGTCGCGCGCCTCGCTACGCTGCTCACCGCCTTCTCCACGTCCATCTCGCCTGCCATGGTTTCGCGCATTCGCGATTCCCAGGCGGATCTGGTACACATTCATCTGCCCAATCCCGCCGCCGTGCTGGCGTATCTGGCCAGCGGACATCGCGGCCGCCTGATCGTCACCTACCATAGCGACACGGTAAAGCAGAAGTTTCTGGGCCGGATGTTTGAGCCGTTCCTCAACGCCGCGCTGCGCAAGAGCGCCGCCATTATCGCAACCTCGCCCAACTATCTCGCGACGTCTCCGGTGCTCCAGGCTTTTCGCGATCGCTGCCACATCATTCCTTACGGCATCGACACCGCGCAGTTCGAGAATTGCGATGCGGAGGCGGTGCGGGGCGTCCGCGAACGCTTCGGCGAACGTCTGGTGGTCAGCGTGGGCCGCCTGGTTTATTACAAAGGCTTCGAGGTCCTGATCCGCGCCATGGCGTCGGTGCACGGCAAGCTGGTCATCGTGGGCGACGGGCCTTTGCGTGGAGAGCTGCAGAGTCTCGCCGCGGGGCTGGGTGTGACGGACAAGGTGGTCTTCGCCGGTGAAATCAACAACGCCGGCCTGACGCTCTATTACCACGCGGCCGATCTGTTCGCGCTGGCGTCGGTGGCGCGCAGCGAAGCTTTTGGAATCGTGCAGATTGAAGCCATGGCAGCCGGTCTTCCGGTGGTCAACACCGGCCTCGATTCTGGCGTCCCGTTTGTTTCGCTCGACGGCCAGACTGGCTTGACCGTTCCGCCCGGGGACGCGCCGGCTTTGGCGGCCGCCATCAACCGGCTGCTGGACGACCATACCTTGCGCCAAACCTTGGGCCACGCGGGCCTGCGCCGCGCCAAGCAGGAATTCAGCCTGGATACCATGCTGCGCCGCACGCTTCAACTGTATGAGAACGTCGCCGCGGCCCGCTGAGATGGTTTCATGAGCTCCCCCAGCTTGCGCACCACGATGAAGATCAACCACCAGTCCAGCCTCGGGCTGCTGACGGAGCCGGGTAGCGCTCCAGCGCGAGCGGGCTGGCTCACGGGCCGGATGCGCATCGTATGGGCGGTTGTTTTGCTCTACGCGGCGGGCTTTCTTTGCTTCTATCCGCAAGGTCTCACCAACTTTGACGAGGTGTCCTACGTCCGGCAAGCCGTTTCACTCGCGCACGGAAGCGCCACGGTAGATTCCGTCGACGCGTTTACCGGCCGGCATCAAAGGCTGCAACCGAGCGATTATCCGGCCGGCACGTCGATGCTGATGGTCCCCTTCGTCTGGCTGGCTGGATGGCGCGGCACCTTCCTGCTGGGTCTTCTGGCGCTCTCGGCTTGCACGCTGTTCACGGCGCGTTGGATCTCGGACTTCGGAGGTTCGCCGCTCTTCGCTCTGGCCGTGCTCGGATATCTGCCGGCCATGGTGATGGCTCGCACCGGCATGAGCGACCTTCCGAGCGCCTGTCTGGTAGCGGCAGGACTGTGGCTGTTCTGGGCGGACGACCAGTCCACTCCCTGGCGGCGTCTGGCCGCGGGGTTTCTGGCCGGCGCGTCCATTTGCCTGCGAGAACCCAATCCGGTGCTCTTCGCCATCTTCTTCGCGGGCGCTGTGCTCCGGCGCGAACGCCACATCGCCGCGCTGATTGTTGGCGGGCTGGCGGGGGTAGCGTGCCGGCCTTTGATCGCCGCGCTGGTTTACGGCAATCCGTTTTTCGTAAAGGATCACGTCTACGGATTCTCGGGCCAATACGCGCCCGAGAACCTGATGATGTATTTGATCGCGCTTTTGGTGCTGGTGCCCGGTGGCCTTATTTTCGCCCTGTTCTACCGCGGCAAGCGCTGGATCGAGCTGGTGCTCACCTTGATTGCCTACGTCGGCATTTTCGTCGTGTGGAATTACAACGGAGCGTCCAGCGGAGGATTGAAGCAGTGGATGCTGTCGCTGCGGTTCCTGATCCCGCTCACTCCGATTGTGGCTTTCGCCATGGCTTACACTTGCCCGCGCTGGTATGAGAGCATTGCACAACGCTTGCGTCCGGAGAGCCGCTTCACCTGGCAGCGCGTTTGCCGGGGAGCGATGGCCGTTTGGGTGACCGGGATTGTAGTCGTAGGATTGCTGGTCAATTGGCGCAGCGAGCTATGGTCTAAACTCCATGACGAAGTGGCGCAAGCGGTGTACGCCAATACCGATCCGGCGCAGCCGATCATGGCCGATCTGCCGGCGACGGTGAAATTCCTGAACGAGCTGCACGGGCAGCGGATGTTGGTGGACCTGGACCTGGGCAATGCGAGCGACGAGGTTCGTCGCGATCAGCTTCTCCAACTGCTCGATCGCCACAAAATGGTCCAGATCGTTCTGTTCGGCCGGGACGACAGCCAATACTGGCTCGAGAAATCGAAGGGCGACCAAGCCTTCGTCGCCGGCATCTCGCGGCAATTGCACGCCACGCTGAAGCTGGAACGGCGCTTTCCGGAATTGGGCGTGCTGCGGATCTGGACCGTGCGGATGTCGAGAAAGCGGCGCCGCCGCTGGTTGATCCACGCGTTGCTCTCCGCCATATTCGCCGCGTTGCTCCTCGTCCTGCTCCTCGTGGTTTTTCGCCAACCGGTGCTCACCGGCATAGGCGAATTCCTGGTGGTCTCCGATCCCCTGGAGCACGCCGACCTGATTTACGTACTCGCGGGTGACTTTTACGGCAGTCGTGTGCTCCTGGGCGCTAACCTGGGATCGAAAGGTTGGGCTCCTCACGTGATCCTGAGCGGCGGCCGTTATCAGGCGAGCTACGCTTGCGACTTGTCGGTGGATTTCGCCGTGCAACATGGCTACCCGCGCAGCCTGTTCCTGCCGATTCGTATGGAGACGCCGTCCACCGTGGATGAGGCGCGCGCCATGGGTCCGGTCTTCCATCGGCTGGGCGCCCAGCGGATCATTTTAGTGACCAGCAATTTTCATTCCCGCCGCGCCAAGCAGGCTTTTCGTCTGTTTTTCCCCGAATTCGATTTTCGAATGGAAGCTTCGGACGACGACATTTTCGATCCCCATGCCTGGTGGAAAATGCCCGGAGAACGCCGTCTGGTGTTCTCCGAATATGAAAAAATGCTGGGGACATTTTTGGTGCGATTCGAGTGGAGTTCGCAATAATGTCGCGCAGCCGGTCTTTCCTCGGCGGAGCGCTCTTCGCCTACATTTACCAGGCCGCGCTGATGCTGGTGGGGCTGTGGCTCACGCCTTTCTACATCCACACGCTGGGCGTGCGCGACTACGGCATCTGGCTGGTGGGCTTGCAGGTCCTGAATTTCCTGCTGCTATGCGACTTCGGAGTCATCGTGGTCACTCCCCGCGATGTGGCCAATGCCAGCGGCGTGGACCAGTCCGAGCAGGCGTCCGGCGAAGTGGCGCGCGTGGTGGGCCAGACGCTGAAGGTGGTGGTGGCGCAAACGGCGGTGATCGCACTGGCCGCTCTGGCGCTGTTCTTTTTGCGGCCCGCGCACGACGCCGAGCTGCGCGGCCCGGTGGGTTTGATCCTGGCCGTGTTCGTAATCTCGTACCCGCTGCGCGTTTTTCCGGCCGTGCTGCAAGGTTTGCAGGATTTGAAATTTCTTGGCCAGTTAAGGCTTGCGCTGTGGGGCGTTTCTACGGTGCTGGTGGTCGCCATGCTGCTCTTAGGCGCCCGATTTTACGCATTGGCCGGTGGCTGGTGCGTGCAACAGATGGGGCACGATCTGGTGGCGTATTTTCGACTGCGCCGGCTGCGTACCGATCTTTTGCCGTCCAGGATCTGGCACAAGGCGGGTCCGCTGCGCTGGCGCTGGTTTGCCCGAGGATTCTGGGTCAATATAAACCAACTTGCCACGCAGTTATCGGCCGGCAGCGATCTGTTGATCGTGGGCCGCTCTATCAGCGCCGCCACGGTGGTGATCTACTCTTCCACCAATAAGCTGATCGCGGTGCTGCAGAACCAGCCCCAGATTCTGGCCAGCGTGGCGCTGCCCGGTCTTAGCCACATGAAAACCAGCGAATCGCGCGAACGAATCCTGCAGGCCACTACCTCGCTCACGCAAGCCATGCTGCTGCTCGCGGGCGGCGTGTTCTGTATCATTCTCGCGGTCAACCAGCCGTTCGTCACCTGGTGGCTGGGAGCGCAGTTCTTCGGCGGCATGCCGCTGACCATCGTATTGCTTCTGACCTTTCTCCTGCGGCAGGCCGACTACACGCTGGCCGTCACGCTGTTTGCGTTCGGCCATGAAAAATGGCTCTCCATCAAAGCTCTGATCGATGGCGCGGTCAGCGTCGCCATTGCGTTCCTGCTGGTTGGACATTGGGGCATGGTGGGCGTGGCGTGCGGCTTCCTGTGCGGAGCGGCCTGCGTCTCGCTCCCATCGGATATTTTCCTACTCACGCGAACGCTGCAGGTCTCGGTGTCCGAATTGAGCCGGCCTTATCTGCCGTACATCTGGCGCTTCGCCGTGGTGGGTTGCATTGCGCTCGGAATCCGCAAATGGTTGGGAGCGCCCAATCTTGCGCATATCATGATCACGTCATCGCTCGCCGGGCTGGCTTACCTGTTGCTCGTAATGCCCTACGTGTGGACAACGCCGCTGCGCGGATACATCGAGCGCGCCATTTCATCCGTCACCTCCAGCATGCGAACTCGCGTCCCTGGATGGTCGGGCCGCGCTTGAAGGATGGGCCGCCAACCGTGACTGGACATCCCGAGCTGGAATCCCGGAGGGGTCTCGCCCCTCCAGCAGGCGATGGCGCCCGGGGAACGATGCGGCGTTCGCTGAAAGTCTTCCTGCTGTTTTTTGCAGTCTATCTGTTCACCTGGGGCGGACACTACACCAGCGGGGACGGCGCCCAGAAAATCGCTTGGGCGAAGGCGATGCTGTTGGGCGGCTCGGGAGGAATAAACCCAGGTCCTAATGGCGTCTATTCGAAATATGGGATCGGGCATTCGCTGATCGCCATGGCTCCCCTGGCTGCGGCCTCATTCATCCAAAGACACACCGGCATTCGATGTGAAGCCGCGCTGTACACGCTCATCTTCGTGCTCAACGGGGCGATCCTGCTCGCGCTGGTGGCTTATTATCTATTTCACTTCTACGAGACCCGCCGCGTCTGGTGGACGATAGCGCTCATCGGGTTCGCCACCACCTGGTGGCCGTACACCAAGCTGGATTTTTCCGAGGCCTTAGTCGCCACCTTTCTGTTCGCCGGCTTCGTTCTCATGCGTTTCGGACGCCCGGTGCTGGGGATGGCGCTGGCGGGTTTCACCTTCACTATCCGCACGGATTCAATCGTACTGATTGCCCTCCTCGCGCTTTGGTATCTCTTGGAGCATCGTACTCCGGGCAGCGCGGTGAAGCTGGGTCTGGCGATTCTGCCGTCGCTCCTCATCGTCGCAGCCGCCAACTGGCAGCGCTATCATTCGGTATCGGATCTCGGTTACGCAGGGGAGCGATTCACCACGCCGCTGCTTATCGGCTTGACCGGCGTTTTGGTCTCGGGGGGCAAGAGCATTTTCCTTTTTTCCCCGCCGCTGATCCTCGGATTCCTGGGATGGAAGCGCTTTCGCGCGCGTCCGGCTACCCGGAATGACGCGCTGCTGTTTCTCGCGGTCTTCGGAGCGGAGCTGCTGGTGTACTCCAAATGGTGGGACTGGTCGTCCGACGACGCCTGGGGAGTGCGCTTCATGATCCCCTCGATAGTCTTGATGTGCATCCCAGCTGTGGAGGTTCTCGAACGGCGCCTGCTGGTCGCCTCCGTCGCCGCCGTTGGCCTTGCCGTGCAGGTTCTGGCAGTCACGGTGGGCGGCCTCAATTACCTGGTGCTCGTGCGGGCAGAGCAGCCTCACAGGCAAGCTCTATTCGTCTCCGGCGAGAACCGCGTCGATTTCGAGGATCTCCGATTCAACCCCCGCTATGGCCAGATCGCCGGAAACTGGATTCTGCTGCGGCATCTCCTCCATATACCGCCCCGCCCAGGTCCGCCCGAAGTCGTCCAAAAGAACGGTACGCCGCTGTATGACACGATGCCGCCCAGCGCCTGGTCCGACGCCGCCCGCTGGGACTTCATCTGGGCCCGGCGCCGGCCATAAGCGCAACCGTTATCCTGTGGAGATTCAGATTCAATGCAGCCCTTGGCTCGGAATCTGCACCGGTTCTCCTACGCTTAGCGGAATATTGTTCGCATTCGCATAAATCACGCGATACCACGCAGCGGTGTTGTGATGATCGATGGCGATGGTACACACCGAGGTGCAATTCGTCACCGGATCGTCCTGCATGGCCCGCGGATAATAACCCACCTGCACCAGGAATTTGGATGCGCCGAACGGAAGCGGCGAAGGCGGCGCGAACGTAACGTTGTTCAGAGCGTTTACCCCCGGAGGCTGCGCCACGTAAACCGTGGTACGTCCGGGGCTGGAACAGAACTCGTCCGTGTCGGTGGAGGGATTGCCCGAAAGCTGCGTTACCGAGAGCGAGTAGCCCGTGAGAATGTATTTCAGCACCGTTCCGTTCGTGATGGCCGGCAGGTTCACCGAAAACGATCCATACGGCATCTCGGAGGCGCACAGAATCTTCAACTCGTTCCCGTAGGTGGCGCTGGTGTGCGCGTCGGTCAGAAACATCGGGCCAAAATATGGTTTGTTGGCGTTGGGCTGGAGCTCGGTATCTTCCCGCAGCTTGATCAGCGCGTCGGTGTGCGCCATCGCGGCCCATTGCTTGGACGAAACATAAGGATTAATCGCAGCCCCTAGGCCGGTGCCGGGAGAATTCCACCCGCAGCAGTTTCCATAATCGAGCGTGGTGTTGCCGTCGAAATTATATAGCCGCAGGCCGCTGACGTTCAGCGTCAGCATCGCGATGATCTGGGCCACGATAGTTTCCGGCCGCCATAAAAGCTGCGTCGGATGATCGCAGCCCGGGTTGAACTGGAAGCTTTGACAAAAAGCCGTATAGTTCAAACCGGCGCCCCACAGCATGGATCGCGGCTGAATTTGATATCCGCGCGTCAGTAAGCCGGAATTGGATTGCGAATAGTTCGCCCACTGCCAGACACTCGCGTCGGCTCCGTAAATCCCGTAGGGAGGCTGTGGGACGTAATCGAAAGTGCCGTCTTCGCCGATCGGATTGCCGGCCCAATTGCGTACACCGGGGTTCAGCGGACTGTTGTAAGTGAACCCTACCGCTCCCCACGTTGTGGCCGGATGCCCGGTGATGCTGGTGATGACGTTGCGCAGGCTGAGGAACGGCGTCGGTGGGAAGTTGCCATCCACGCTGACGTACAGAGTGGGATCGTTCGATGACGTATAAGTCCCGTTGGCCGGGACGATCTCGACGTTCGAGTTGTAGCTAATGGTGAAATGATTTGCGTCGATCAGCGTGATCGGCTTCACGGTGTTTAAATTGTTCACCGAATTATGCACACGGATGGCCTGGCCGTTCGCCAGACTATGGCTGGGCATGTAAAACTCGGCCACGCCGCCGCTCACCACGATCTGCGTGAAGTACGTGCTATCCCAATTTTGGGCGTCGATATTATTGCTGTCGTTCCCCGTTCCGTTCAGACGCGGAAGCGAGATCACGTTTTCGCCCAGACCGGCGCCTTCGTAGTAGTGGTAGAGTTGCGCGTTGGATTCGGTGTACGTTCCGTTGGCGCACGTGGTGGGAGTAGTAAAACTGACGGGGAATCCCGCGCTGTTGTTGGTGATGCTGGTTACCGGAAGCCAGCCGTTTAAACAGGTGTTCGTTATCGCCCCCGCCATCTTGATCCAGGAGCCCAGACCCGTGGATTGGCTCCAGACGCCCTGAAAATATTCCACCAGGTTATAAGTGGCCACGCAGTTTCCGGGACAGCCCGTCACCACGATGCTGGGCAAATCCGTGGACCCGAGATTCGGGTTTCGAAACGGGTTGTTACCCGCCATGTAGACGTTCAATTCGTCGTACCCCGTCGTTCTCCAGGTGCGGCCCTCGCTGACCAGTTGGCTCAGGAATCCGGCGAAACAGCTTTGGCGGTTGTAGCCGGTGTTGTTCAAAAACGCGGCCAGGTAACCGGGGCCGCCGCTTCCCCAATGGGTGCTCTCGATATCGACCTCGAAATAGGTTCCATACTGCGCGGCGAAGGCCGATTCGAAGGTATGCAGCATGCTGGGCCAGGACGACGCATAACACGCCGTGGTCTGCGGGTCGCCGAACGCATCGCCGCTCGCGTCGGCCGTAATCAGCGACGAGTTCAGGTTGGCTTCCTGCATCATCGGCCCGTACCAAACAGGATGGATGTTGCCGCTGTAATAGTTGGTGGCGTAGATGATCCCGAGTTGCCACGCCGAGAGCGGAAAGAATGAATTGCCGGGGCTGAACGCGGTGGCGATGGCGCCATTGTGAGTGAAGTGCGGAAAGGTGATGGATCCGGAATGTACCTGGACGTAAACCGTCACGGCGGGGAGCGAAACACCGCCCGCCGCGCACGCTGAGCAGGCAACTTGCACCTGCGCCCATCCAGCTATCAACCCGCTAACGACGCCGCTGCTGGACACCGAGGCAACTCCGGTCAAGCCGCCATCGGGAACCAGGGTGTAGGTGAATGCCGTGCATGCGGGCGTCGAAAAAGATAAATCGGTGTTCTTGATTTTTGGGCACACGCTGACCGTCGACCCGCCGGCAATCAGATGCAGTTCCCAGTACGGAACTTCGATTTCCATCGGCGCGCTGCCGTTCGAAAAGGTGGCAACCTGGTACACGTTGGCCGTTCCGCCGCTATTCGCCTTGTCGCTATTGCCTCCCCAATAAGGCGATCGGATGCGCTGCGTGACGGTGTGCGTTCCGGTGCCGCCATTGGTGAGCGTGACCGTGGAGCCGCCTGGAGTGGCTGAAACGCTGATCGTGTTGCCATCGATGTACTGGACGAAATATGGATTTACATCCACCTCGAATTCGTTGCTCGCCGCTGTCCCGTTCGGGCAACTGGCAGGCGCCGTAACCGTGAACGACGTCCCTGACCCCGACGCCGCGAAAAAATAGCCCTCGCAGTTGGGCGCACCATTATTCGGATTCGTGCTGCGTATATTGCGCAGGTACACCGGCGTTCCCGTTGTGACGCCGCAGTTCGACGAGCAAGTGACGGTCATCACGCCGCCCGCAATAGACAGCGTGGCGGTGTTCGATGGATTGGTCGTGCTGGTTCCCCAATACCACTGGCTTCCGGCCACCAATGGCGCCGGAAGAGTTCCGGTGCTCGAGAATGTGACCAGGCTTCCTTGTGTCGAATAGTGGTTGGCGACGGTGATGTTATTCCCGCTGATGTTGGAGCTGGTAAACGTCTTGCCGAGTAAGTACGGATCGGAGATGCCGCCTGTGTAGTAGCCCGCGACGATCAGCCGCTGGCCGTTGGGGAAGCACTTGCTGTTGAAGCTGGGCACCTGCCAGCCTCCAGTCTGGCTGGTCGCTCCGGAGCCGCCGCAGATTGGCTCGTAAGGAATCGGGTAGCCATCGATGGTCAGGGACGCGTTGCCGGAGCTGTCGGCAAACGTTCCATCGAACGTCAGCAATCCCAACTTGCCAGTGCCGCTGGTGGGCAGCGCGTTGATGGATTGATTGCTCATCCCTTCGATGCGAACGATGAAGCTTAGGGCGGAGCAGGTGGCCAGCGTGTTGCCGAAGATATCGTAGACGACGCCCGAGACCGTGTGCGGTCCGTCGCCATTGAGTCCGGTGTACCACGTTACTGCGAACGAGCCTTGCCAGACATCGCGACCGTCGTTGAAGGTGGGATGCTGATCGTGCAGATAACCTGTCGCCCAGCGCTGATAGTCAACGGTCCAAATCAATTTGTATGCAGTCGGCGCCGATGCAACGGTGGCCGTCAGTTGGAGCGGCTGTGGGGCTTGGAATAGTTGCGCGCTGGTGGGGCTGGTGATGGTGCAGGTCTGCGCGCCAAGGCCCGACGCGAACAGGATCAGCGCCGCTCCAAGCATCGTTCCGAGCCGCCATGCGTGAGCATGCGGTTGTGTTCGCTGCACCGCGGAATCCACATGCTGACGCATCGCGGTCCTTATGCCGCTCATCAGTACGCCACCGTCAGCGTTCCAAGATAACCCGGCGTGCGGGCGTCGCTAATGGCGCTCTCCGTACTGTTCGCTGTCGAATTGCGAGTGGGCAATGTGCTCACAGTGTAAATCCTACTCAATTGGATCACGGCTGCGGTAGGTGTCCCCGTGATAGAAGTCCAGGTGTTCGGCGACGTCCCTCCGCCTCCCGACGTTGCAATCTGTCCAGCCGTGCCGGCCGTGGCTGGAAAGTTATAGTTGCACACCGTCGAGACGGCCCCAGCGGATTGAGGGAACACAACGCTCGATCCCAGGAACGCAAGCACTAAGATTTGTTTCATGGCTATTCCAACCGTTCCCCTATTGCAGGCGCTCCATTGACACGTGCACGTCATAGGAGCTGGTTCCGCTGGCGCACGTCCCGGCCACGGTGGATGTATACGTCACATTGCCACTGCCCACGTAAATGGTCGGCAGGCCGGTGAGATACGAAGATGTGGATTGCGCCGCCGATAACGTCAGGCTTCCGGTGGTCAGGGCTCGCGGGTAAGTGCCGTCCGCCCAGTTGAAGGTCAATGACACGGCATTCGATCCCGTGGTGCAGGTTCCGTTCTGGTCCATGTAGTAAGTGATGCGGTAGCTCCCGGCGCTGGGGCTGGCCGCCAGCGTCATGGCGCTTTGGGACGTCGATAGCGCGGTCAGGTTCGATACCCAACCGATGGCAGGCGATCCATCCGGGGTCAGCAGGAACGCGCTCACCGGACTGCCATAGGCCCGCAGCAAAATGGGAACGTTCTGAACGCAATCGCCGGACTCGACAGCGACCAGCGCTCCTCCGATAATCTTCTTGAGCGCCATGGGCCCGATGCCATCGATGTTGAGCGTGGCGCCCGCCACACAGGCATGGTCGGATGGTAGGAAGCTCAGCGTCTGGTTCTCGGTGTACGTCGTGAACGTCGGGCTTCCCGCCGCCACGAAGGCAGATCCCGCGCCGCCGCTGGTGGCGATCAGGCCGCGGTCCGTTCCAGCCTGATCCATCGCCCGGCTGGGAGCGTAAGAGGTGTCCAAGGCCGGGGTGCAGTCCACGCGATTCGCCCCGGTATTGTTTGCGCAGGACTGAATAATTCCGGTGCCCGAAATCAGATTGAGCGCCGGCTGCGTCCCTTGCGAGGAGCCATTCACGTCGATGCTCAGTCCCGAGATTCCGTTGCTGGTGCAATCGGTCCTGCTGTTGGTGGGATCGTCCACGCATCCTCCGCCGCTAAAATTCAGCGTGCCTTCCACCGGCAGAGCGGTGCCGCTGCTTTGAATGTGCGCAATCGCTCCATTCGATCCGCTAGGTCCGGTAGGTCCGGTCGGTCCAGTGGGACCCGTTGGTCCGGCCGGCCCCGTAGTGCCCGCTTGCAGCGTCCAGGAGTTTTGCGAAGTGCACAGATAGAAATTCGATCCCGCCGGCGCGTTGGTTAGGAAGAACGCCTGTCCCACGCCGCATGCCGCGGGCAGGGTAGCGCCGGTTGACATCGGCTTCGTGGTGCTTGCCGCGCTGAAATCTACGCTCTTGGATTGTGTTCTCAGGTCCACCAGGGTTTGAGCGTTTGTCGCGCACATCGCCGCTCCGGCCAGCGCCGCGCAACGAAAAAGCGTGAATGCAAATCTCTCTTTCGACATCTGCAACCAGATATAATCTAGCGGAAGGCGTTCGCCCATTCGAGCCAAGGTGTTCGTCGATCGGGACTCTATTGGAATCAACGAACAAAGAGTTCTCAAGTGAAGTGACTCGCCGCCTCACTTCCATAGAACCGTGAATACCCCATCAGCTAAGGACACCTTGTGGCGTCGGATCGGGTGGGCGCTGCTCATCGTATTGATCCTGGCCGCTACCGGCGAACTCGCCTTCCGAGGATTCCGGCGCGCTCGCACAGACATGGGAGATTTTGCCGTGGTCTACACGTCAACCAGGGCGTTCAGCGCAGGCGAAAATCCCTACGATGACTCTGTGCTGCGGGCCGCGTGGCTGGAGGCGACCCATAACAAATCGGGAGACGCCAAACCGCTGGACTTAGCCCTCTATCCGCCGTCCACTTATCTTGTTCTGTGGCCGCTGGCGCTGCTGGACTGGACTCACGTGCGATGGGTTTGGATATTGACGAACCTGATCGGTGTCGTCGTGCTGGTGTTGGCTCTGACACGCTATGGGCCCGCGAGATTGCCGCCTTGGAAGACCGCCTTCGCTACCGCGTTTATTCTGGGGTTTGGACCCATTCACACCGCCATCGCCAAAGGTCAACTGACGGTGCTGGTGGCAGCCATCTTAGCTCTCGCCGTAGTGGCGGAGCTACGGAATGCGCCGGTTCTCGCAGCGATTCTCATCGGCCTCGCGGCCTCGCTAAAACCTCAAATCGCCGCTCCGGTCATCATTCTTTATCTGGTTCAAACACGGTGGAAGTCCATCGCCATCGTAGCGGGTGTCAGCTCCGGACTGCTGTGCCTGGCCTGGCTGCGGCTGTCCTGGGCGGGTGTCTCGTGGCTGGGCTCGCTACTCGGGAATCTCAGCCTCGCCTCCCGGCCCGGCGGCGTTTACGATCCCGCTCCCACCAACCCCCTGGCTTTTCAACTCTTGAACGCTTCCGCGCTGCTTCGCAGGCTGATTGACAATTCCGCGGCGGTCACGCTTTTACTCGCCGTCATCGGCATCATCGTCTGCTTCTTCGTCTGGAAGCGCGGGCGGTATGGCTTCGATCTGCTGGCCGACCCTGCTGCGTTCGCCGCGGTTTGTGTCCTCGGCTTGGTGCTCATATCGCATCGTTACTACGATGCCGCCGTGCTGGTGTTCGTCTTCGTCTGGGCGCTAAGAGGCGCATCGGGTTTGCGCAGCACCCCGGAGCTAGTCTCCATCGCCGGGTGTCTGGTAATGGCTTTCCCTGTGCCCGCGCTGTTGATCAGCTCGGGCCACGCTCGCGCGCCCTCTCCAATTTCTCAGACGCTGTGGGATGCCGTCGTTATCCAGCAACACAGTTGGGTGTTGCTCATCGTTCTGGTTGCCGTCACCGCCGCCTTGCTAAGGACCTCGAAAAGCTAAAGCCCTCGATGGGCCAGCCCGTTCGCCCTGCGGCGCTGTAATGCCAACCGTTAGTAGCTCACGCGCCGCGGCTCAGAATGGCGTTTGCGCATTCCCAGCCGCGGGCGTGACCTCCTCCGTTATTGGCTACACAAAATTACGTCGTTGGGAACGTTATTCTGCCAGTTGCAGGTCGCGTTCAGCACGGCATTCCAGTTCGCCTGGGGCCAGATGGTCTGAGCCCAGGAGGCCAGTTGACCCACCAGCGTGGGATCCACTCCGATGAAAGTGAAGCGTGGAATCATGTACCAGACCCAGTCCGGGAAAACGTTGTCGTAAGCATTGCCGAACGCCACGGGTACCGCGGTCGGAGTGGTCCATCCGCCGGCGTAGAACTGCTGCGGAGTGAACTGGCTGGCTTGCTGCAGCCAACTCTGCACCAGTCCGGTGGCGATTGCGACGCGCGTGCTTGGATCCACGCCGGTCCACACGCCTTTAATCCATTCCGGCGTTACCAGCAGTGAGACCTGGGGGATCGTCGGTTGCCAGCCTCCTTGTCCGAGTTGCGGTCCGGTTCCGGCCTGCTGCATAATCTGCAGACCCTTGAGCAGCCACATGGTCTGAATTCCGCCCTGCGGCGAAAGAAGCGTTCCCATGTTCATCACAAACCCGTCGGCATAGGGCCAATCGATGGGATACTGCTCCTGCTGTGTCCCGTTCGAGTCGTTCAGGATAAGCTGCAGGTTGTACCAGATGTACGACAGGTAAATGTAAGTTGCCTGAGTTCCATTGCGCAGTCCGGTGACACCGCTAGTCGGCATCGCCAGTTCGTGCGGGGACACAAAGAACGGCAGGTTGCTATACCAGGCGCGCGGATCGGCTTGCGGACCGAAAATGGTTTGGGACATCCCTTCGAGTTGGAACTGTTGATTCAGCTCCCAGCTCTTCACCAACCCCCACTGCGACAGCGAGTACATAGCGTCCACCGTTGAGGGAGTCCACATCGCCGTCGGATTAGCCTGAATGGGCGTCTCCAAACCTTGATAGAATCCGTAAAATGCGCCGAACCAGGCCTGGAAAGTCGCTTTCTGCGCGGCGTACACCAGCGGATTGTCTACCTGGAGAGAAGCGCTCAGAGCTTGATAAATGGTGTTGTAGCCATTCGTCGTGAAAGCGGCGCCGAAGGCGTCCATGGGATGGGTCCCCGGCAGCCACTGGTTCCAGTCGGGAAGCTGTAGCGGTAGAGGCAGTTCGCGCTGATCCAGGCGGGACGTGGCGGCGAAGACGGAAGGCTGAATTCCCGACGGGAATATCGCGTTGAGCATGTCTTGATCGGAGTCCAGTACCGCATCCAGCCCGGCGCCCGCTGCCCAGTTGCTCACGGGCTGCGAATCCAATCCCGGACCCGGTTGATAAGGGGGATTCCATGGCCGGCCCGGATTCGGCACGTTCAAGCTGCGAATGTAGCTGGCGATCTGCGCGCCCTGCTGCGCCGTCAGCCCGTGGAACTGGGCCCGCGTCTCGATCGAATTGTTGGAATAGTTGAAGTACTTCAGATCTCGCCCGTCTTGGGCATGGCAGTCCGTACAGTGAGCCAGAATCGGCTTGGTGCCGCCAGTGGTGAGCGGAATCGTCAAGGGGGCCGAAAGCCACAGGCTCTGCCCGGTTGCTATATCCGTAGGGTTTGTGGACGGCGGCTGCCAGGCATTGGGATCATCCTGGACAAACGTCGCGGCCGGGATGAGGCGCGTCCCATCGATGGCTTGAAAGTTGAATCCCAGCACCCGGAATCCGCTTACGCGGCCGTCGGTTTGGTTAAAGCGGAAAGTGACGGTGTTCGTCCCGGCCTGCAGGACGCCGGCGGGCAGAGTCATGAGCATCCTCAGAGTGCTGAATCCGCCCCCGATGCCGCCATACGCGCCCGCGTTCCCCAACAGCGTAACGCTGCTGCTGCTGATGGGCATCCAGCCGGAATTGTTCACCTGCACGCTGGCCTGCGTGTCATACCGCAATCCATGGATTTTCATCCAGAGCACCGGTTGACCGTTCAGATTAGAGCCGCTTGGAATGGTCACCGAAGCCGACACGGTTGTACCGTTGGGGCCGATCGCCTCTAAAGGCAGGGTGATGGTGCTGGGCGGATTGCCGGAGCTTGCCGTCAGCGAAATGCTGGCGCTGGCCGCCTTGGTGGAATCCACCACGCTGATCGCGGTCAGCGTTACCGTCTGAGCATTGGTGATCGTGGCGGGCGCCGTGTACACTCCGTTCACCACTGTCCCCACCGCCGGACTCAGCAGCCATGTAACCGCGGTGTTGCCGGTCCCGGTGACCGAAGCGCTAAAGGTCGCCGATTGTCCGTTGCTTAGGGTCGCCGACGCCGGTGCAACCGTTACACTGATCGGTTGCAAGGTCGCCGTGGCGCTGGCTGTTTTGGTGGAATCCGCCAGGCTGGTTGCGCTTATCGTCACCGCTTGCTGGCTCGATATGATCGCGGGAGCCTGATAGACGCCATTGCTGATGCTACCCACCTGAGGACTTAAGGCCCACGAAACGGCCGTGTTTGAGGTCCCGCTCACGGTCGGGGTGAAGGTCGTGCTCTGGCCTCCGCTAAGGGACGCGCTGGCGGGCGACAAGCTGATGCTCACCGGCGTCGCGGCCGGCTGCAGCGTGAGGGAAACCGTTGCGATGTCGGTGGGATCGGCCGCGCTCATGGCGGTGAGAACCACGGTTTGCGTCGACGTGATACTGGCGGGCGCGGTATACAGCCCATTGAACACGGTCCCCACGTTCGGGGTCAGCGACCACAGCACGCCTGAGTACGCTGCGCCCTGCACCGTCGCTTTAAATTGCGTGGACTGGCCGGCCGTCAGGGTTGTGGCGCCTTGCGCGATCGAGATGCTGATATTCGCGGGAGCGGGAGTGGGAGCCGGCGTCGGCATTGTAACCGGTTGGCCGATAAGCGCCGTAGCCGTCGATGTCACGCTTGTGTCGGCCATACTGGTAGCCCAAATCGTCACTTGTGTCTCGCCGCCGACCGATGGCGGAGCGGTATACAAGCCGTTGACAATGCTTCCCACGGCCGGGCTGACCGACCATTGCACCTGTTGGTTGGACGTTCCTTGAACTATCGCCGAAAACACTGCCGATTCACCGGCTTGGAGATACATGGTGGCTGGACTCAGCGAAATCGAAATGCCACTCAGCCCCGCTGTCGGGCCGGTGGGGGAGCTTCCCCAGGTTGGACCGGGAGTTGGACCAGTGGGCGATGATCCCCAGGAGGGGTTGGGATTTGAAGATGTAAGTGCCTTGGTTTGATAAACGATCGCCATGAAGGACGAAGTGCTGCCCGTGGGTACGGCATAGATAAAGGCAATTCCCCCATTCTCAGATGCTGTATAAAGGCCAGTTGAGGTAATGGTCCCCATGCCGAGCGGCTGGACGGACCAGGTGACATTCGGCCCGTATCCCGCTAGGGTGAACTGTTGCTGCTGTAGAGGCGACATGGTTATGCCGGTAGGTTGAACCGCCGCGACAAGCGGAAACCCCAATAAAAGTGTTGATAATAAAAGTATTAAAGGTCTTCTTCGCATGGTTTTCGTTTACAACAAGCCCAAGATAGTACTATCGAGGCTACATGGCCATCACCGGTTCCCCTTATTTAGTACTCAGGTTTACACGTAGGCTAGTATTCGATCTCGCTGCGTTACGGCTGCGCCAAATTGGGGGAACAGTACTACCAGGAAACAGGGGTAACAGTTACAGCCAACACTCCAGCGAATGCGCACACACCTAGTACTAAGGTAGCCGGTCTGGCTAGTACGAAAGTAATGGGTCAAGGGAGATGTTGACAAACCCTGAGCCGTACGTCAACCTAATACTTCATAAACGAGTTGTGCGATGCTTCCTGCCCAAGCACACCGGCCAGCTACTCTTGAGACCGATCTTCAACCGCTCCCGTGGTTTGCAGTGCGTGTCCGCTCCAATTACGAGCGCATAACTGGCGCGCATCTACGCCAGCGGGGTTACGAGGATTTTGCGCCTTCGTACAAGGTCGAGAGTCGCTGGACGGACCGCACCAAGCAAATTGATCGCTTCCTTTTCCCCGGATACATCTTCTGCCGCTTCGATCCGAACGACCGTCTTCCCATACTGACGGCCCCCGGGGTGGTGGACCTGGTCGGCTTCGGTAAAATACCTGAGCACGTTCCCGAGGCCGAGATTGAGCGGGTGCGCCGGATGGTTGAGTCGGGGCTGCTGGTCACTCCGTATCCCTACCTGCAGGTGGGCCAAGCCGTACTCATAGAACGTGGGCCGCTCTCTGGGGTCGAAGGGATACTGGTCGATGTAAAGGGGAAGGTACGGCTGGTTGTTTCGGTCAACCTGCTGCAGCGTTCGGTGTCCGCCGAAGTGGACCGGAATTCGATCCGTCCAATTCAAACCTTGTCCGCCGATCTTCGCCGCAAGCCGCAGGGTTAAGTCCGGTTAGGTTGAGTCCAGGTAATGTTGAATCCTGGTAAAGTGAATAATATGTGCGAAGCCCGGAAACAGATGACGGGTCTTGGGTTGCTCCAGGCCGCGTTGTTTACTTTGGCGCTGAGTGTAGCGATGAGTTGTCCTGTCCTGGCTCAACTGTCGCAGCCCGGTCAAGCTCAGCCCGGTCAGGGCGAGCAGCCGCTGCCCGGCGCTCCTCCACAGCAAAACGCCGGGCAACCCCTCCAGCAGCTTCCACCAGATACCATTCGCCCCAATTATGTTTTGGGACCGAACGATCAGATTATGATTCGGGCTCCTGAGGCGGAGGAAATCGATAACCGGCCGTTCAAGATCGATGGCGACGGAAACATCAATTTGCCGTTGGTTGGCCATATCCACGCCGCTGGAATGACCCTGCAGGAAATGGAAGCGGACCTGGTCAAACGCCTGCGCGAATACATCCGTGAGCCGCAGGTTTTCGTCACTGTGGTGCAATTCCGCACCGAGCCGGTAATCTTCGCGGGCCTGTTTGTGCGGCCCGGCATCTATCCGCTGCAAGGCAATCGCACGCTCATGGAGATGTTGAGTTCAGTGGGGGGCTTGCAGCCCAATGCCGATCGGCATATCAAGGTGACCCGTCACGAGGAATATGGCCCCATTCCACTTCCCGACGCCATCGTCGATCCGGAGAAAAAAATCAGCAGTGTCGAGATCAGCCTGGGTAGTCTCACCCAGAACATGAATCCGGCTGAAAACATATTGCTCCAGCCTTACGATGTCGTCACCGTGGGCCGCGCCGAACCGGTGTACGTCAATGGAGAAGTCACCAAGGTGGGCGGCATTGAGCTTGGCGAGCGCGACTCTATTCCGATCTTGCAGGCCCTTACGCAATCCGGCGGATTCACCAAGGACGCCAAGAAGGACAAGGTTCGCATACTGCGGCAGGTGGAGGGCACAACTCGGCGCTATAAGATCGAGGTGGATGTTTCCGAATTGTTGGACGGCAAGGGATTCGATGTTCCGCTGGAACCAGGCGACATCGTTTACATCCCGCGCAGTTACGTGCGCCAGTTCTGGACAACCTTCCAAGCCTTGGCGCTTCCGATACTTCCCTACATTATTTTTCTGGTCGCTCAGTAAGTTGGAATCGAGCTTTGGATGGTACACTGACTAATTGTTCATGCCCAACCCTCTAAGCAGAAGGCTGAGGCGTCGCTGGCTGCCGCAAGTTTTGGCGGTGCTCCTTGTGGTTGTGCAGCTTCAGGCAGCTGAACAGGCTGCCGCGCCACAGACGCCAGCTGCGGCGCCGCAAGCCGGTAACCCTCCTACTCCCGCAAATCCAACGCCCCCGCAGCCCCCGGCGCTGCCACAAGCCGTGCCGCAGTTGCCGGTCGAGCAGAGTCTGAAGATCCTGGTGCTGGCCGGCGACGGCGAGCAGAACGATCTGGAGCGCAGGGTGATGGCGCCGCTGGTGGTTCAGGTGTTGGACGACAACCAACGGCCGGTGGCGGGCGCCGACGTTGTATTCCGCTTTCCGATCAACGGCCCCAGCGCTACCTTCACCGGCGGAAAAAGTTCGGTTACCGCGCGGACCAATGGAGTTGGCCAGGCTGCCGCCATTAACTGGATGGCCAATGGAGTGGGAACCTTTCAGGTCCACGTCAATGCCAGCTACGGCAACCAGGTGGGCGAGGTCACGTTTCCGATGACCAACGTCACGCGGGTTGTCGCCGAAGCCAAGAAGTCCACCACCCGAAGTTTGTGGTCCCATCGATGGTTCAAGATCGCTGTGATCGGAGGCGTCGCTCTCGCTGTCGGATTGGGAGTATACTTCGGCACTCGCGGCGGCTCGAAATCGGGCTCTACGGTTACGATCAGCCCTGGATCTCCCGGCGTCGGAGCACCTCAGTAGCTTTATGCGCCTCGCATTTCTCTTCCTTATTGCACTAATCGCCCCCAATTACCTTCCAGCCCAACCCACTTTATTTAGCGGTCCGGTGGAGGCGCTTACCTTCGACGCACCCACCCGCAGCGTTCGCCCCGTGATCGGCTTCCCGGGAGACGCTTCTTTCGGTCCCGCGCTACTGGACAGTCTGGACTTCGCGTCGGTGGCTCCGCACCAGAGCTACGGCATCGTTTTCGAGAACGGGAAATGCCTCTTCGTCTCCGGACTGGGTTCCAAGACCGTTTCCACCCTCGCCATCGCGGGCGCGGGCGCGAACCCGGACGGTGTCGTCTGGTCTGGCAATGGATCGCTGGCCGTCCTCTATTCGCACGCTGGAAGCTGGTTCCAAACCATAGCTGGTTTCCCCAGCGCTCCGGTGGCCGGAGCTTCAGTGGACGTCACTTCGCTCGGCGGGGTTTTCACCGCCGTCGCGGTGGATGCGCCGGGCAAGCAGATCGTGGTGGCAGTCAGCGGGGAGAATGGCGCTGTCTACCAGGCCGCCGGCGGACAGTTTACGCGCCTGGCCTCCATGGCGAAGCCGGTGTCGTTGTCTTTCTCAAGCGATAGTCAGACGCTCTACGCGCTGGATGCCGCCGCTCTGCAGGTGACTGCCGTGACAATCGCCAGCCACGGACTTCAGGCGCTGGCGCTGCCCGGAATCGCGAATCCGGTCGCCATTCAGTCGTTCGAAGATTCTCAAAATAGGCAATTGCTCTATATCGCCGGCGGCACCGATCGGGTGGTGAGAATTCTCGACGTTGCCAGCCAGCAGTTCGGCACCGTGCCGCTCAGTTTCCAGCCCACCAATCTCGATCCGTTTGGTAGCGGCAGTTACGTGCTGGCCTACCGTTCTCAATCGGCCAGTCCGCTGTGGCTGTTTGCCAGCACGCCGCAGCCAGGGGCATATTTCGTGCCAGCCATACAATTGCGGCCGCCGGATCATCGCAGGGCTGCAATTGCCGGAGGGGTCCGCTAGTGCGCTCCGTGTTGCGCGTGTTCTTCGCCGGCGGCCTGCTCGCGATGCTTGGCGCCGGCTTCGCTTCGGCTCAAACCATCGACTTCAGTTTGTTGCTCACTCCCCAGACCGGGCAGCCGAATACCATCCTGAACAATACGCCGATCGATCTAGTCGGCACGGTGGGCGCGGAAATCCAAGTTTCCATCACGGCTACTTACACGGGCTCAACCGCGGCAACCATAGCGGCCCCGCCGCCGCCGGTTCCCGAAGTCTTGGGATCCACGGAGTTCACTGCGAAAATCATCAGCACCACCACCGGCAGCGCCACTTTGCCGATCATGCTCGGTCCGGGTCAAAGCTTCACCTTTACGGTGACCTATAACGCTGTCAGCGCCGCGCTGGCCTCCGCTCTGGTAACGATACCGTACACCGAGCCGGGCACCACGGGAACG
This sequence comes from Bryobacterales bacterium, assembly GCA_963784025.1. GTDB lineage: Bacteria > Acidobacteriota > Terriglobia > Bryobacterales > Bryobacteraceae > Palsa-89. Next base: position 198,854 of record CAWAPW010000021.1, on the reverse strand, counting down.
CCCGTTACCAGCGCCATCAGCCTTCCTTTCACCGGCACCGCGCCCGCCTACACGCTGTTTTACACCTTGAACAACAACGCCACGTTCATTCAACCCGGCGGCACCATTCCGTTCCCTCCAACTCAGATCAACACCACCGCCACCGCCACTCTGGACATTGAGAATACCGGCAGCGGCCAGGGCGCCATCACCGCCATTACGCAACCCGCGGCCAGTTCCCCGTTCAAGGTTTCCGGCATTCCTCCGCTTGGACCTGACCTGCCCTTTCCGATCGCCGCTCAAAGTGTTTTGCCGTTGCAGGTGCAATACACACCAACCGCGGTGGAAACCGACACAGCGCAGATCATAATTACTTATCAAGGCGGCACAACGGCGACAATTAATTTAATGGGCAGTGGAATTACGTCCACTTATGCCTATAAATATCTGGTCGGAGGCGCTTCCACGGCGGTCACGCCCGGGGGCACCATCACATTTCCGGGGGCGAACGTCGGAAGTACCAGCAGCCTGATCGTACAGGTTACCAATACCGGAAGCGCCACGGGCACCATCAACTCGGTGAGCACCTCCAATCCGCCCAACGGCGGCGCCAGCTTCACGCTCACCAGTCCCCTCACTTTGCCCGCCATGTTGACTACCGGCAACAGCTTCAGCGTGCCACTCACCTTTACGCCCACCGCCGTCGGCGCACAAACCGGCGGATTGCTGATCGGTAACGACTTCTTTACCTTGTCGGCGACAGGTCTGGGATCCGATCTGACTTATGCGTATACGTCCGGCGGCGTCACCACTACCGTGAATCCCGCAACTGGGGGCGCGGTTCTGTTTAGCGCTATCCCCGTGGGTAAGTCCGAGCAGGTCACCTTCACCGTCACGAATTCGGGCTCGCTCCCGGCGCCGGTTTCATTGATCGGGACCACGCCCACCAATGGTCCATTCACTGTGTCGGCGGCTCCTAAGACTCTCGCGCCCGGCCAGTCGTATCCATTTACCGTCACCTTCGCGCCAACGGTCTCAGGGATTACCAACGGCACCCTCATGGTGAATACGACCTCGATTTCGCTGGTTGGCCAGGGAACCGCTCCAGAAGCGTTGCCGTCGTATACCATCAGCGGCCCCAGCGGGAACGTGGCGTCCGCCAGCCAGTCCAACGTCAGCCTGACGTTGTCGCAAGCCTACTCGGTGGATCTCACCGGAATTCTCACGCTCACCACGCAGGGATCCCTGGGCTCCGATCCGAACGTTCAATTTTCGACCGGCAGCACCACTGGAAACCGGACCGTCGACTTTGTGATTCCCGCTGGTAGTACTAGCGCTAACTTCGCCGGCGAGGGCTCGCTGATTCAAATCCAGACGGGCACCGTGGCGGAGACCGTAACGCTGAGCCCCAGCTTCACTACTTCGGGAGGAGAGGATGTCACACCCGCCTCACTCACTACTTTGCAGTTTACAGTTCCTTCTCTGGCCCCAGTATTGGAGAGCATACAGATCAGCAATCAAGCCGCCACCAGCTTAACGGTCGTGATCACGGGTTACTCCACTACCCGGAGCCTAAGTTCTTTGAATGTCACGTTTAGCCCCGCATCCGGCTACAATTTGTCGGCCACGCAGTACCCCTTCGACCTGAGCCAGACCTCCAGCGCCTGGTTCCAAAGCACGGCTTCCATAGCGTTTGGAGGCCAGTTTCAGATCACCATTACGTTTGCGCTTTCGGGCCCCGTTTCCACCACCAAGACGCCCCTGGATGCCATCGCCGCCGTCGCCGCGACGGTGAGCAATAGCGTAGGAACGTCGGGCTCGCTTTCGGTTAACGTTCCGTAACAGTGATGTGCCTTACTGGATGATGCTCGAAAACGCCAACATCGGTGCCGTAAACTACTCAGCGGCAAGGAGTAGGTTTCGCTCGTACTAGTACAATAACTAAGCCAAGGACCTTGCAATCACTGAGGGTTACGCCCTAAGATGGGGAAGGTTTGGACGTAGCGCAGTTTCGGATATTCATAGGAGGTGTGAGTGACTCACAAATTTAGTCAGCTAGTTTTACTTTCGGCTTGTGCAACGGTTTTATCAATGTCTACGTTGGCAGCCGCCACTTGTACGCCCGGAACCTTGGCATCCTATATCTCATTAGGGACCACTGGTTGCACGGTCGGCAACGATACTTTTTACAACTTTCAGCTCATCAACGATTCGAGCACGAATGGCGCCACTTTGGTAACGGCGGCCGATATTAACGTCGTCGGCATAGGGCCAACGGGTACCCCGGGAGCAACCTCTCAGAATAGTTTTCTCCCCAACGACATCGGTGTCGATTTCGATACGGCGCTGTGGGCCGTTCTCTCCGGCCAGAGCCAGGACGATGACATCGCTTTTGATGTTTCGGTCGGCACTGGAGCGGTGGATATCACCGACGCGGGCCTGGATCAGATTTCCGACACTACTCCCAACGGAACTGCTTCCGTTACGGAAAAGGGTTGCAGCGGAATCGTGTTTCCTTGTACTCAGACCTGGGGTGTGGATACCAACGACTCCAACTTCGTTGCCGACACTCTCTTCAGTGCGACGGGCACCCTGTCGGTAGAGAAGGATATTGCTCTCAATGGCAATTTGGGTACGGCCGGCCTTTCGAACGTGGCGGATGTTTTCTCGGTGAACGCGGTTCCTGAGCCTCGGGCTTTGTCGCTGTTGCTTGGCCTTGGTCTCATTGCTGGGTTTGCTTTCAGGAAGAAGTTTCAGGGCGCCAGCGCCTAAAGCGCGTTTTTTCTTCTCCGTTTTCTTTTCACGCAGGTCTGGAAACCCAGGCCTGCGTTTTGTTTATTAGCGAACCTGTCATTTCTGTGACGGCTGCTCTCGCGCTTCCAGCAGTTCTCTGATTTGCCAGCCGATTTTCATAAACTCGTCCAGGTCGGACGGCTTCACGATATAGCGTCTCACCTGAAAACGATCTATCGTGGCGCGATCGCGCGGCGCCGACGAAGAGCTGAGGATCACCACCGGCAGTTGCGCATACTTCGGATTGGCGCGCATCTGCTCGATAATCTCCATCCCGCCGTGCTTCGGCAAATTCAAATCGACGATTGCAAGATCCGTTGCGGGGTGTACTGCCAGGGTTGCTCCGGGGCGGAAGAGCGCCAGAGCGTCGGCTCCATCGGCCACTACCGTTAATTGACAATCCAGCCCCGCGTCGGCCAGGGCGCGCCGCAGGAGTTCTACGTCCGCCGGATTGTCCTCAATCACCAGCAGGCGAGCTTTGCCCTCACCGCGCGCAGTTTCCATTTAATCCTCCTTTGCCGAACGCGCCGCGACATGGGGCAGCGTGAACAGGAATGCCGCGCCTTGGCCTGCTTCGGACTCAACCCAGATTCGCCCGCCGTAACGTTCCACTACACGCTGGCAAATCGCCAAGCCTACGCCGGTGCCGGGAATCTTTCTGCCGTGCAGCCGGCGGAACACCTCAAAGATCTGCTTGTGATACTCGGGATCTATTCCGATCCCGTTGTCGGAAACGGTGAACCTTAGTTCGCCCTCCACTTCCTGCACCGAAATGTGGATGCGGAGCGGCTGCGCACTCCGGTATTTGATAGCGTTCCCGATCAGGTTCTGGAACAACGGTTCAAAATGCGCCCGATAGGCCCGCAACTGCGGCAAGCGGTCGCTGGTGATTTGAGCGCCGCTCTCATCGATCGAGGCTTTCAGATTCTGACGCACGTTTTCGATGACGGCGTTGAGATCCACCATTTCCAGCGGCTCCTGGTCGCGGCTTCGGATTTGGTGTAGGCCAGCAGATCCGACAACAACTCGCGCATCCGGGTTGTGCCGTCCACGATATTGTCGACAAATTGTTTCGCCTCGCTGGGAAACTCGCCTGGATAGGACTTGATCAGAAGCTGCGAGTAAGCGGTGATCATTCGTAACGGCTCCTGCAGATCGTGGCTCGCGATAAAAGCAAAGCGCTCCAGATCCTGATTGGTGAGAGCCAAAACCTGGTTCGAACGTTGCAGATCGGCATTGAGCTGAGCCAGACGGTCGGCCGCGCGAACCTGCTGGGTGATGTCGCGCGAAATAACCGAAGCGCCGGTCACCCGTCCCAACGGGTCCTGCATGGGTGAGATGGTTATGCGAGACGTTCAGAAGTTCGCCGCTTTTTGTCTGCCGGATGGTCTGATAGTGCTCGATCCGTTCCCTCGCGTCCAATTCGTTGCATGATGCCGGCCAGCTCATCCGGCCGGTCGGGCGGGAAAATCGTGGAAATGGATCGTCCGATCATCTCCTCGGCGGAGTAGCCGAATGTCCGCTCGGCGCCGCTGTTCCAGCTGGTGACCACGCCGTTCAGATCCTTGCTGAAGATGGCATCGTCCGAGGATTGGACAATCGAAGCCAGCAGATTGCTGGTTTCCTCGGCGCGCCGGCGCGCGGTGACGTCCCGGAACACCAGCACCGTTCCCTGGATGGCGCCGCTCTCGTCGCGAATGGGCGCGCCGCTATCGTCGATCGGAATTTCCGTTCCATCTTTGGCGATGAGGATGGTGTGGTTTGCCATGCCCACGATGGTGCCTTGACGCAACACCTGCGCCACCGGGCTCTCCACTGTGGCGCGGCTGAATTCATTGACGATCTGGAAAACTTCGTCGAGATGCCGGCCTACCAGATCGGCTTCCTGAAGCCTCAGCAGCGATTGCGCAATGGCATTGACGAAGACCACGCGGCCGCGCGCATCGGTGGAAATAACCGCGTCTCCGATACTGGCCAGCGTGGTTCGCAGCGAATCCCGAATTTCCTGGCTTACCCTGCAGCGCCGCCTCTTGGGCCAGCAGCGCCTTTCGGAGTTCGCTGTCCTGGGACTGGATGCGGGCCAGCATCTGGTTGAAGCCGTCGGCCAGCGCGCCCAATTCATCTCCGGAAAGCTTCTGCGCTCGAATGCTGTAGTCCCTGGTCTCCGATACCGAGCGCGTAGCACCGCCAGTTGCGAAATCGGTTCCGCGATGATCGCCCGCAAGCGGGATGAGAGCAGGAAAGCGCCCAGGCTGGATACCAGCAGAATCACGCAGCACGGTTTGGCCATAAAGTCTGGCGCGTTCCGATATCGCACCCAGGTCGTCCTGGAGCACCAGTGTTCCGATCCGCCGCTGGTTCAGCTCAATGGGGCGCCGGATCGTCAGCCGGTCGCTGGTGAATCGCAATTCGTCTGGTCCGTTCCCGAGCTGGCATTCCGCGCCTGAGCCCGGGCGAATATACGTCGCGAATATCGTTGCATCCGGCCGATAGATGCAGGCCGCAAGCAGGTGAGGGCGCGCCTTCAGCGACGCCAACGTTTGGGTCGCCGTCTGAGGATCGTTGAACGCCAGCGCGGCGGTGCTGTTGTCGGCCGACAATCTGGGCTAAGGCCGAAATGTCCCGCTGCGTAGCCGCCCGGAAAAGGATGGAGTCCGCGATCACGGTGCCCAGCCCCGACAGCAGCAGCGCCGCCGTGGTGACGGACATGATGATCACCATCAGCTTTTGCTTGATCGGCATGTCGCGGAAGGGATGCATAATCTGGTCGGCTATTTCTCCACGGACCTGCGCTACGCTCATCAGCCTGGAACTGATGGTGAGCATGGCTCTCGGCCGCAGCGCTTTGATCGATGTCGAACCGCACGCGGCGATCCTCGATGACGAAAGCGATGATGCCGCCATCCTGCAGGAACTTTCCGCCTTCGCCGACGGTCAAAACTCCCGGGCCCAGCTCAGCCAAAATCCGGCGCGCCTCTTTTTGCGATCTCGCGACAAATAGCACCTGGCACGCTTTCGGCGCCGGATCGCGCGCGATCCTCTGAATCACGATTTCACGGCCATTCACCGCTTCTCCTTTCACCATGTCGGCCAGCGCATTTCCGAACGGATCTTCTCCCAGGATGCAGATGGCAAGAGGCGAACGTTGGTCCGCGAAGGCCGTTGCCGGCCATTGGACGAATTTCGTGAAATTGAGCAGGAACGCCGCTTTGACCTGGTATTCCAGGGGCTGCTCATCCGCGCGGGCCGGATAGGCAAAGATGACCAACACGCACGTCCACAGCAACACGATCGCTGCGACGCGTTCCAGCCAGCGGTGGAATGGCCCCCGGTGCGCTACCTGCTCCATGTCAATTTTGCGTAGACGCTTCTCTTGATCCCGACCAGCGGACCCGGATCGCCCCCATATTCCACGTGCCAAGGCTGGAAGAGATTCTCTCCGACCAGCGACAGATCCAATTGCCGGTTGAGCCGCCATCCGAAGCGGGCATCGCCGGTGGAGTAGGCTGGGACCCCTGTGCCGGCAGAGCGCTCACGAAGCGATAGGTCGAGATCCAACTGAGATCGTTTCGTGAGATCGAACGCCGATTGAACCGTCGCCTGGTGCTGGGGACTGGAACCCACGATGGACGGGCGCGGTCCCGACGTCCTGCGAGTTAGGCGACCTTCCGATGTTCATGTGCAGAAATGAATACGACCCCCGCAGACGCCAGAAATTGGTGGGCCTCCATTCGGGAGCGATTTCCACGCCCTTGGTATAGCCCAGCAGCCCGTTGCCGAATTGGGCCGGCAGCAGGAAATGCACGGGCTCGGGGTCGGTTTCAAGATAGTGGCCCCCCGATGATGTCTTCGCTGAAAAGGTTGTGGTAATGATTATAAAAGCCGGTGATATCGACGTAGAGTTTCTTGCGCACCAGAATCGCCGGTAGCCTAGCTCATAGCCATTCATTTGTTCGGGCGCGAAATTGGGATTGGGGTTGAAGCGCGCGAAATACGGCGTGCCGCTGGGCGTGTTGCCGATATAGCCCAAAAGATAGAAGTTTTCTTCGGAGTCCGAAGGCGTGCGTATGGCGTGTGTAAAAGCGGCCCACACGGTTTGCTTTTCGCTCGGTGTCCAGAGCAGGCGCGCGCTCGGTTCAAAATCCACGCCGCTGGTGAAATTGGTCTTCAGCATTTTCGTTCCCAGAATCAGCGAGAGGCGTTGATCCACCAGCCCGATCTGATCCTGAACGAACGCGGTCCCCAGATAATCCGTGCGTTTGTAGGGCACGAACTGCAGGCCCGAAACAACCACGGGATCGTCCACCGGGTCCACGCGCGCGCCCAAACCCCAGGTAACTTCCTGCCGCGCCGGCAAGCGAAGGCGCTGCAGGAAATCCACGTCGAAGGTGTCGCGAATCTCGATGTAGTTGGGCGTCCGGCGATCCGTGCGATCGTAATAAACCTGCAACTGGATATCATTTCCTTCGTTAAAGATCCGTTTCCAGCGGCCCAGGATATTTTCTCCGGAAAGCAACGCGTTGCCGTCGATGATTTGTGAATAGGGCGATGTATAGCTGGTGGCCGCAACGCTTTTGCCGGCGATCTCATCGTAGGCGTCGCCTTGCAGGGTGAAGGCGTCTCGATTTTCGTTCCAGTCCATGCGGAAGCCCACTTGCCCGTCGCGCCAGTCGTCGAAGTTCCTTCCGTCCTGATGATATTCGGGGCTGCGCGTGAAACCCATGCCGTAAACGCGATAATTGAAGTCGTCTCCGTTGCCGCCGCCATAGCGGAAATTGAGAAAGCCCTGCTCGACGTTTCCGCCGCCCGCCGAGACCAGCATTCCCTGGGTGTCTTTGGCGTCCTTGGTGATGATGTTGATCACGCCGTTCACCGCATTCGGTCCCCAGATGGTGCCGCCCGGTCCGCGGATTACCTCGATCCGGTCGATATCGTCCATGTTGGTGTTCTGCACGTCCCAGTTCGTTCCGGCGAAGAGCGGTGTGTAAACGGTGCGGCCGTCAATCAGGACCAGAACCGAACGCGTCAGATCGGACCCAAAACCGCGAATTCCGATGGACCAGGTGCTGCCGTCAATGCGCGCCACCTCCACGCCCGGAACCAGGCGCAGCGCTTCAGGAATGCTGGTAGCGCCCGAACGGCGGATGTCCTCTCCGGTGAGGACATAGATCGCCGCCGCCGTTTGAGAAACCTTGGTGGGCTCCTTGGAGGGCGTGGTCACTTCGATTTGAGACAGCTCTTCCAGGCTGAGTTGCTTGAGCGCCGCTGGACTTGGTTGCGCGGGAGGACTGGCCTGTGGGTCGTCGGCCTGGGCTGTGCCGGCCCTCAAGACGAGGATCACCCATAGGGCGACGCGAAGCTTGCGCTGCATTCGGATTTCGATCCTTCCCTGTCGTGGAAAGCGACGGCCGTCCCGTGGCGTACCGTTACCATCAGGACTCGGCGCAAACCAGTTTGCCATTTGTTCAAGCTGGAGGTGTAATGCGTATCCCTGAGAGGACTCCCGCCAGCCGTACAGGTTTCAGCAAATTGTTTCGAGCTGAGACCGGCTCCCTAACGGTGCCGGTTCCCTAGCAGGTGCTGAAAAAGGCGCTGGGGAACCGACTCCCTAACGGTCGCGGCTTCCATGAGAAGGCTGGTCGTGTCAACCGAAAAGTTCATGTTCTGGCGGAATGAGCTATCGGGATTTATCGATCCTCCCTGGTTCCACCAATGCGCTCGCGGGGGATACACAAGGGGGCGGCAGCCCCTCTTGTGGGGGGAGCCGGCAGCAGCGATGCGTGCCAGCGCTTTTTGCTGGCGCGTAGCGTGCTTCCGGCGTGGGGGGAACCCGCCCGCCCCGGCTTGCCCCCGGAGGGGGAAACGGGAAAGGGGGAGATCAAAATCTTCCACGCTGCCGCAGGCTGCTGGTTTGCTCTTCACACTCATCCGTCTTCCCTGGTCTGGATCCAATAGGAGGCGCTTTGCGTCCTTCCGAATTTCCCACCGCCGATTCGCCCTGCTTCCATTCGCACTCTTCAGTGGAGCGTTGGCTCCGGTGCCGGTTGGTGTCCTCGATCTTTGGAACGGGTGCTGCCATCTCAGTACCGAACTAAACCGCCTCCGTTTCCGGAAACGCTTGGTTCCGCCGCGACCCCGCAGTCACCCGAACTCGGCGATTTGGCTTCCAACTACATTTTGATTAGGCGGCCGTCTGGTGCGACTGCGCCATCTGGCTGTTGCGCAGCGGTTCGTACACTTCACCAGTCACCCACAACCGATGCAGTAACACCGCCAGCTTCCGTGCTACCGCCACTACCGCCCGCTTCTTGGCATTCTTCCCTCCGTGGGCCGCCAGTCTCAAGCCCCAGCGCTTCAAGTCTGTATCCGGACCACGCCGGCTCAGAATACAATGCGCCCCTTGCACCAGCATCTTCCGCAAATAGATATCGCCCTCTTTGGTGATCCGCAATTGAGGCTGGCTCTGGCCCGACTCACTGCGCTTGGGTCGTAATCCTACATAGCAACCCACGTCCCGGCTCTTCTGGAATCGTTCTCGATCTTCGATGGTCAACACAAACGTCATCGAGATCAGCGTCCCCACTCCCTTCACTTGCTGCAGCAGTTTCGTTTCTGGATACTCCCGGCGCGCCTTCTCCTCGATTTGGGCTTCCATCTCTTGGATCTTTTCGGTCAACGATTCCACTTGCTCCAGCAGCGGCCGCAGCCTTGCTCGCAACCCTTCCGGCAACGTCTCCATCCGATCCACTCCCAGGTTGTCGGCGTCGCACGCCGGTAACCGTTCCCCCATGGCTTTGGCGAATCCCCGCGCCGCGTTCACCAGACTAGTTCGCGCCTCCACCAGAGACGCCCGGACGCGAATCGTCATCAGGTCGGCTTGCGCCTGTTCACTGCGGTGCCGAATGGGTCGCAGCAACTGCGGATCCACTCGCGCCAAGCGCGCCAGAGTGCGCGCGTCCAGCCGGTCGTCCTTGCGGCTGCTGGCGCTGATCAGCTTCACCTGCCGGGCATTGGCCACGATCACCTCATGCCCCACATTCTTGAGCAGTCGGCTCACCCACGGCGAATGCGTGCCCACTTCCATTGCAATCCGGCAGCGCTTCATCGCTCCGAAGCTTTGCAACATACCTTTCTTCGTCGTCGCCACGCTCGCTTCTCGCACGACTTCGCCCTTGCCGTCCAGCACGCAATAGCGGCTGCTTTTGTCTCCCAGGTCCATGCCGATCGTAATCGGACCCTGCTCAACGGTGGCCCGTTTCGGACTCTGGGCGACGGTGCTATTCTTCTTCATGGCCGGTTCTCCTTTGCACTTCGAGTGCGCTTCCATTGGGAGCTTATCGCATCCCGCTGGGGACCGGCCTTCTCATTCCATCTCGGTAAGCATCTATCCTGATTCTGAGCCGCGCGCTAGCAGAAACATTCGAAGACGACAGGAGGTCGTGCACCCTGGGAACATCGACTCTAAGAAGACCGTATGGGTGGCCGTGAGCAAGCGGATTTTGGCCTTTTTCAGCATCCTGCTGGCGCTCTCAACACAGTCTTCTGAAGTGCGGGAATCCCTACTACATTCTCAAGGGGTTATGGTTCAGTGTTCCAGGGTGTCTGGCCGGCCAGGGCGGTGTAGAAGCCCCAGATGGCGAGCGCGCCGATGCTGGCCAGAGCCAAGGTCGCGCTGCTGAAATACCAGGCGGAGGGGTTGAGCGTGAGCGGAATGTTCAGCGCCAAATCGGCCACGAAAAGCGCCACCGTAAGCGCCACCAATCCGAATCGCAGCGCTCCGAAGGCGAGCGCGGTGTACAGGATCGTCATGATCGGCCAATCCACCAGCGGATAGTTGGAAGAGGCGGATTTGAGGACCACGAATAACAGGACAAATCCGGCCGCGCCCAGCCAGGATTTTCGCAGCACAACGCGCAACAGGAAGAGAATCAGGAACAGGATCAGCGTGGAACTAATGGAATCGGGAATGTGTGTGAACCATGCGCCCAACGCGTGGCGCGCGCTGCCCAGAAATCCAGAGGACAAACTGGGCGGGGGCGCACCGAATCGGCCCGCCAGGTGATAGTGGAGGCTGTAGAGATCGGAGAAGAGAATGCCGAGCACGGCGCCATACAGCATATCGCGCCCCACCAGAGGATCGCGCCAGCGCCCGCCCAGCGCCCGCGTCCAGGAAATAATGGCCTGCGGCCAATAACGTCGAACGTAGGGTTCCACCGCCAGATAAAGCACCCACACCATGCCGCCCCAAAAGAGCGAGGTGCTGATGGCCATGACGAGAAGAAACGCGAAATTGCCGACCGACGAGAAATGAGCCAGGAAAACCCACAGCGCCATATGCAGACCAAAGAGCAGGATGGCCAGGCGCATGGCGCCGTGGCGGTCTCCTTTGCCGCGAACGAAGTTCCAGCGCGCTACAAAAGCCGCAGTGAAGATGGGAACGAAAAGTACGATATCCAGTAAAATTTCGGCGATGCGGTCGCCGGTGCTTTCCGGCTTGCTGGATCGCATGCGCGCCGAACTGTTCCATGGTCCGGTTAAGGAGAAGAAGACCGGGCGGCCGTGCCAGGTGGCGCCTTCGACATGCAGCGGGCGATGGCGATAGCCGGGCCACTCGCCGCTCCAGGCTTGGCGTACATCGGACGCCGCCAGCGACGCCCATTCCGGCGTGGCTGGTTTGAATTTGGCCATATCCAGGCCCGCGGCCGTGAAGAGCGCGTTCCAATCGGGCGCCGGAGAGTTCGCCGGCGGATCTTCTTTCTCCGGCGGAAGCGCCTCCAGATATGTGAGGCGGCCCTGCGGATCGAGCTGCACGTCGACCATGCCAGACATAGTCGGCTTGGGATCGTTCTCCTGGATTTCACCGGGGATTAAGTCCGAGCCGTAAATGCCCAGAGGGAGCATCGGCTCGGGGCTTTGACGGTACCAAAACTTCAGCGGCGAGGGCCGGCTGCGGGCAATATCGTCCCATTGCGGAAACGGAGCGTCGGTTTTCTGCACGGCGTCCACAAAATCCTGGTTGTCGTCGAAAGCGTAGGCGGAATCGCCTGGCGGGTCGGTATATCCAAGGCGCTGGATCAGCTCTCGCGCCTTGTCGGCCAGAACTTCGGGGGACTTGGTGAGCTGCGCCTTTTCGTCCATGCTGAAGGTTGCCGTGAGGAAGGCCAAGGCAATCAGACCGGCGATTGCGACGGCCAGGTTTGGAACCGCGATTTTCCAAGGCAGCGCCGCGGTTCCGCCCGCTGCGGCCACCACTTGGGGCGAAGGAGTTTCGCCGGCAGCCAGCGCCGCAGCCAACGGATCGCCGCCAGGAAGCCGCGCAGCCACGGCCAGAGCGGAGGCCGGACGATTGGAAGGTTCGGGATCCAGGCAGCGCAGAATGGTGCTTTCCACGGCCGGGTCCAGCTCCTTCACCAGCGTGGATGGATTCACCGGCGTGGTCTCGCTGTGCAGGCGCACCAACTCCGCTAGCGTGGACGCCTCAAACGCGCGCTTGCCGGTGAAAACTTCGTAGAGCACCAGGCCAAGCGCGTAGATATCGCTTTGCACGGTGACTTCTTTCCCGGCCAGTTGCTCGGGCGCCATATAAGCGGGAGTGCCGTTGCGGATCTCTTCGCCAGGAATTTCGTCGGCCAGCGCAGCCAGGCCAAAATCGGTGACAATAACGTCGCCGCGGCCGTTGAGCATTACGTTGGCCGGCTTCAGGTCGCGATGCAATACGCCCTTGGCGTGCGCGGCGGCCAGGCCGGCGCACAACTGACGCGCGATCTGGATCGCCTTGTCGGATGGCAGGCGGCCGATGCGCCGCAACAGCGAGCCCAGGTCTTCGCCATCCACGTACTCCATGGACAGGTAAGGCTGGCCTTCTACTTCGCCGAGATCGTAAACACGGCAGACATTGGCGTGCGAAACCTGTCGCGCGATGCGGACTTCGTTGTAGAAGCGCGTGAGGGCGGCTGGATTGCGCGCAGCCACTTCGGGCAGGAACTTGAGCGCCACTTCCTGGCCGAGCGTGAGATCGTGCGCGCGATAAACCTCGCCCATGCCGCCACGGCCGAGCAGCGCGACGATGCGGTACCGATCGGCCAGCAGCGCACCCGGTACAAAGCGGCTTTCACCCAGCAAAGCCGAGGAAGAAGACAGATGAGAGTGCGACGGCGTTCGAGACGGTCTGGGCGTGGCTGCGTGAGGAGTGGGCGCGGATGTGGCCACGGTTTGCGTAACCAGGGGCGCTATGTCACTCAGTTCCGCGCCACACGACGGGCAGAAGCGGCTGGAGTCCGGTACGTCTTTGGCGCAGGTGGGGCAGGTCACGTCGATTCCATGGAGAAGAGCTGTCTAGTGAGCCGCTGAAAAAAAACATCTGGCCGCCGATGAACGCGGATGAACGCAGATAAGAAAAACTCAATTTCGTTGCTTTCAATCGGCGTTAATCGTTTATCGGCGGCTAGGCAAGCTTTGGCCTTCGTCGTCAGCCGGCTAATAGGCAAGTGAATCTTGGCTTTTTTCAGCATCTTGTTCAGTCGTCGTGATGGTTGATGGCTTCCTGATCGGCGATGGCTTTGTCGCGCGCCATCTTCGAGTTCGCCTTGCGCGCGGAATTGATGTTGCTCTGCCGGATGCTGGCGGAATCCACGCTGAACATCGAGATCAGTTGCTCCAGCTTGTGGCCTTGGCAAGCGGGGCAGGCAGGTTCGTTTTTCAAAACCAGCGCTTCGAACTGCTCCCCGCAGTCCAGGCATTTGAAGTCGTATAGAGGCAAGGAGTCTCCTTTCAGGCCATATCCATTATGCTAATCTCAAGTTCCTTATGGCTACCACGGATTTTTCGGCGCGCCGCGCAGCGTTCCGCAAGCTCCACCAGAGCGGTTGTTTTGTGATCCCGAATCCTTGGGATGTTGGGACGGCGCGCTATCTGCGGCAGCTGGGGTTTCAGGCGCTGGCCACCACCAGCGCGGGGTTCGCATTTTCGCAGGGATTGCCGGACGCGGAAGTGTCGCGCGAAATGATGCTCGATCACATCGCCGAAATTGTTAGCTCGACGGAGCTGCCGGTGAATGCGGATTTTGAATCGGGCTACGCGCGCGATCCCGACGGAGTCGCCGAGAGCGTTCAGCGGTGCGTGGAGACAGGCGTCGCTGGGCTCTCGATTGAGGACTCCACCGGCGATCGCGCGAAACCGCTGTACGATTTGCCAGTGGCGGTGGAGCGGATGAAGGCGGCACGCGAAGCGATTGGCACATCGGGCGTGCTTCTGATAGGACGCGCCGAATGCTTTCTTGTCGGGCACCCGGAGCCATTGAAGGAAGCGATTCAAAGGCTGCAGGCCTATGCGGAAGCCGGCGCGGATGTGCTCTATGCGCCAGGTGTGCGGGAGCGGGCGGATATTCAAGCCATCGTCTCGGCGGTGAGTCCGAAGCCTGTGAATGTGCTGATGAGCGCGAATACGGGGCTGAAAGTTTCGGATCTCGCGGAGATGGGGGTGCGAAGGATCAGCGTGGGGAGTTCGCTGGCGCGCGCGGCGTGGGGCGCGTTCATCCGGGCGGCGAAGGCCATCGCCGAGGAAGGGAATTTTTCGGAATTTGGCAACGCCGCACCGTTCGCCAAGTTGAACGGCTTCTTCCGGGAAGACTTGGATAATCGGTAATCTGTCCGTGCCTATCGTGGCGCACGCACGTTGCGTGGCAGGAGTGCCTGCGCCACGCGGCTGCCGAATCAGCTCCGTGGGCGGCGAAGGCTATCGCCGAGGAACGGAATTTTTCGGAATTTGGGAATGCCCCGCCGTTCGCCGAGTTAAATGGCTTCTTTCGAGTCCGCTTTGCCGTAAGGCTTGCTGTAGACCCAAGCGTCCAGCCCTCCGAATTCACCGAGCGCGAGGTGAACTGGCTGCGGCCCCACACTTCCATGCACTGCAGGTGTTGCGGCATTTTATGTGCGAACCGAGAGGAGTATGCTTATTTGAGGATTTCCATTCGGAGGGTGCAGGTATGCGGAAGATTGCAATGGCTGTGGCGCTGGGATTGATGGCTTGCTCGCTTGCGTTTTGCCAGGTGAAGTTAGCGATTCTGCTGGACGGCCGCGCGGCGGGCACATGGAAGTTGGAATCCGAACGCGTGCTGGCGGGTCTAACGATTGCTCCAACCGTCGCGCTGGGGACGATCGCCACGATTCCCAAAGGCGAGGACAGGCACGCGTTGCTTGAAAGCTCCGATCCTATGTTCGGGCACGTTGTCCTTTCGCCTGACGCCAATACGATTACGAGCACCGTGGAAAGCCCCAGGCGGGAATATTATCGCGTGGTCCGCGTTTGGAAAAGGCTGTGAACGGAATAACGCGGCGCGATCTGGGGACTCTGGCGGCAGTTGCTGTCGGCGCGGCTCAGAGGAAAGCGCAGGCGCAAACCACGCCTACGCATGATCCCGGGCCTGCGCTCGACATCGCCGACTGGAGTTATCGCTGGATCGGCGTGGAGCACGCGACGCTCGCTCGCGGAACCATGTGCAACGGGATGCAGATGTACGTAGAGCACTGGATCCCGCGCGAAGTCCGGCATCCTTACCCGGCGGTGCTGATTCACGGTGGATATGGGCAAGGGTCGGATTGGATCAGCGCGCCGGACGGTCGGCGCGGCTGGGCCACGCTGCTGCTGGAGCAAGGCTACAAAGTTTACGTGCTGGATCGCCCCGGGCAAGGTCGCAATCCCTATCATCCGTTTGTACACGGATATTTCGATAAGGAAGCGCCAACGTTCGAAGGCGTCGCGAAAACCATGCGTGTTGATGCGAACGATTCAGCTATTGCCCAGATCGTCGCGTCCATGGGTCAGCCGATGGGGAACAATCCGCTTACACAAAACCTCTGGCGGTCGCGCGGCGCGATGTTGCTGGATGAGATCGGCCCTGCAATCCTGATCGCGCACGGCGACGGCGTGGTATTCGCATCGGTGACGGCGCAAGAGCGGCCGAAACTGGTGAAGGGCATCGTGGCTGTGGAACCACCGGGCGGCAATCCGGTCCGATTGGAAGGCGCCATCCCAGCATTGACGGTGGCAAATCGCGAGGCGCTGGAACCGGTTCTGCAGTGGATGGAAGCGAACGTCAACAAAAGCGCGCCTGCCACGCCGCCAGCTGCAGATGCCCACCCGAATCACGACAACACCGCGCTCAAGCTCGCCGATCAAGGCTGCTTTTGGGTGGGCGTGCAGCGCAAGCAGATGTCGTACGGCGCCATCGCAATGGGGCAGCATGTATGTGCAGTACATGATCCCAGCTGAGAAGCGCTATCCATATCCGGTAATCATGGTGCACGGTGGCGGCGGGCAAGGCACCCACATGATGGGCATCGGAGGGCGGCCGGGCTGGGTGCACTATTTTGTGCAGGCGGGCTACAGCGTGTATTGGTTGGATCGGCCCAGCTACGGCCGCTCTCCTTATCATCCGGACGCGCTGGGGCCCAGCCATCTGCCGAACGTTCCGCCTTATGAGGGACTGGTGCAGACGCCGGTGGTGTTCAACACGGCGCAGTGGCCGGGACCGGGAGGCATGAACGATCCGTTGATCGATCAGTTCATGGCCTGCGAATCGGGCAACGTGATGGACGAAGCGTTCCACAGCGATCTGGCGTGGCATGGGGGAGTAGAACTGGTAGACCGGATCGGCCCGTGCATTCTTCTGACGCACGCGTTCGGAGGGTTCTTCGGATGGGGCGTGGCGGATCGGCGGCCGAACCTGGTGAAGGGAATTTTCTGCATGGAGATCAACGGCAATCCCTTCGCCGCGCAATTGCGTTGGGGATTGACCGCGAGCCCGATGACTTACGATCCGCCAGTAACAGATCCGTCGCAGTTCCAGTTAGTGAATCACACGCTGCCGCCCGATTCTCCGCGTCCCATTGTCGCGAGTTACAAGTTACAGGCGGAGCCGGCGCATAAGTGGAAAAATCTGCGCGGCATTCCGATCGGATGGTTGACTAGTGAATTCGGCGGCGGCGGATCGCCGATTACCAATGTCGAATTCCTGAAGCAGGTGGGATGTTCGGCGGAAATGGTGCGGCTGCGCGATTATGGCATCGTCGGCAACGGCAACCTGATGCTACTGGAGAAAAACAACCACGAGGTGTTCGGCGTGGTGCGCGATTGGCTGGACCGGAAGGTGGCCCCGCCAAGTCACGCGTGAAGGTATATAATCGCGCGATGACCGTTCGAGTGGGCCTTGTGATCCTGATGCTCTCGCCTCTATCCGCACAGTGGCTAAAGCTGCCGGATAAGGGCATTCCAAGAACGAAGGACGGCAAACCGGATTTAACGGCGCCGGCGCCCCATAAAGCCGATGGCAAACCGGATCTCGCGGGCGTCTGGATTGTACCAGGTCCGAAATATTTGCAGAATCTTGCGGCCGACCTGAAGCCAGGCGACGTTCCCATGCAGCCCTGGGCGGCGGCGCTCACCAAAGAACGCATGAGCGGCGCGCATGCTTCTGAAGAATCCGACGCGAACTGTTTGCCGCAGGGGGTGCCCAAGATTAACGTGACGCCGGTGCCGTTCAAGATTGTCCAGAACCCAGACGAGGTGATCATTCTTTATGAGGCGTTCGGGATTTACCGCCAGATTTTTATGGACGGGCGCGAGCTTCCCAAGGATCCAAATCCGTCGTGGATGGGTTACTCAGTCGGTAAGTGGGACGGCGATTCGCTGGTGGTGGAAACCTCCGGTTTCAACGGCAAGACGTGGCTGGATCAGGCGGGTCATCCGGCGACCGAGGCTTTGGTTGTTACCGAGCGCTTCCGGCGGCCGGATTTCGGGCACTTGAGCATCGAGGTCACGATCAACGATCCGAAGGCGTACACCAGGCCTTGGACTGTAACCGAAGGCATGCACCTGCTCCCTGACACCGACTTACTCGAATTTGTGTGCAACGAGAATAACCGGGATCTTCCCCACTTAGTAAATAAGTAGCCCGACTCAGCGCACCGTGCACGGCGTCAGAGCCCAGGCGGAACCATCGGCAAGCTTGCGAAAATTCGTGTTCAACAGGATGGACTGCGTCAGATATTGCGGGTCTTCGATGATGGTGGTGAGCAGAATGGACTGCCAGCCATTAGGCTCCGTTGTGACGTCGAAATATTCGGTCATCACGGCGCTTGCGCTGTAAGGCACGCCATTCTTGCGCAGGTAGCCGGGGCGCATATGCGTAGTGACAACCTTCAAACTGCCTCCCCGAATGGGGCCCGGCGCGTGCGGCGGAATCTTGGTGCGCACGAATTCCCACTGCGCCGCCGAGGTGCCTTGCCACTGCTGATCGCCGCTCTCCACCTTGGAGCCGGGAAAATGAAACAGGCGAGTTTGTGTCCCAGCGTCCGTATCGATGCGTAGTGTGCTGTCGTCCTGCCATGTGATATGCAGGCGGGTTGGCATGCGCATGAGGCCGGCGGCGCCGTAGGCCTTGCATTGCTCACCGGCGGCTTCGTCCTTGGCCGGATCCCAGGCGTTGGCAATCTTCTTGGCTTCCGGGTTCAGCGGCAGACCAGGGAAGTCGCCCTTCTTGGGAGTCACCATGCGCCAGCGCCAATCCTGCGTGACGACGGCGGTCCAGTAGCCAGTAAGATCGATGGGCGCTTCTTCGCGGGCGGTCTTTTGCGCGGCCGGTTTCGGTACAGGCGCGGGCGCTTCTTCCTCTTGAGCGCAAAGACAGACCGATGTAATAAGCACGGCGAGAACGACGTGGCGGGTCACTTGCGCAGACTCCGATAGACCGCTTCGATGAACTTCTCGTTCGATCCATAACGCGGATCGTAGTCTTCGGTGGGCCGCGCAGCTTTCACCTGATCGATCGTCATGCCGCGCTTTAGCATATCCGCGATGCGATCGCGAATGATGGTCACCATGTCGCGATACTCAACAACATCAGCCTCGTCGCAGATGCGGCCATGGCCGGGAATGACGAGCGTGCCGCCTTCCTGCAAGGCCGCCGGCACCGTGAGATCGATAATACGATTCAGCGAATCGATAACGCCCTGGATGCTGCCGCCGCGATCGAGATCGATCACGGGGTAGCTGGTGGTGACGAAAATGTCCCCGGTGCTGATAACGTCGGAACCGCGAAAGAAGACCAGGCTGTCGCCATCGGTGTGTGCGGCGGGCTGATGGAACAAGACGACGGGCTCATCGTTGAAATACAGATCCTTCTGCCTACCGCCGTAGACGTCGGTGGGAAGCGCTCCGAAAGGCACGGCCGTGCTCATACGGTCCAGCACGCGCTGGTGAGCGATGATCGCCGCGCCTTTGTCCAGGCCGCGAATGTCATCGGCCACGTCGCCGCCGGTGATGGTGTTGCCCGCCTTTCCGAAAGCTTCGTTGCCCCCGGTGTGGTCGGCGTCAACGTGCGTATTGAGAATGTAGTGAATCGGCTTGTCGGTGAACTTGCGAATGGCGGCCAGGGCTTGGTCGCTCATTTGCGCAAGCCCGGTGTCCACCAGCAAGACACCGTCTTTGCCGATCTGCAGCGTGATATTGCCGCCGTCGCCCGCGAGCATGTAGATATTCTTTTGGACTGGCAGGATTTCGAGCCCCGTTGAGGCTTCGTGCGGCGAGCCAAGTTGCTTCGGCCCCGGCGGGATGGCGTAGCCCGGATACATCGTCTCGGCGCCGCCCATGGCCGTCGCGGCAGGCAGACCGTACTTAGCCGGAAATTCCTGAATGTCTTTATTAGTGCCGGGTAAGTGATGCGGCACGGCGCCTTCGGGCCGGACAACTTCTTCCACGGGTTCGCACGGGAACGGCTCCAGTTGCTGCTGAGGATCTGAGACGTAACCCGACGTCCTCAGCAGCGGCTCGGTCAAATAAACCGGATCATCGATGTAAGTGAGCAGCGTGAGATAGTCGCCATGCCGCGCGAAATGTTCCGTAACCGTGGCCTCGTCGCTGCGCGGAACGCCGTTGCGGCGTATGTAATTCCATTTGAGATGCGTCGTAGTGACAGTGAGGACGTCGGCCTTCCATTCTCCGGTAGAAAAACCTTGCCAGGTATGGCGCGCGTATTTTGACGGATGCGGGCGCCCGTCCATCCAGATAGTGCGTTCTACGCCCCAGGCGTAACTGCGAATACGAATGGCAGTGACCTTTTCGGTGACGGGATCTTCCTCGGTCCAGATGCGCATGGGAAAGCCCGCGCGGCTGAACAGATAGTCGGCGCCATGCGGAATGCATTGCCGCTCGGGGATGGTCTGCGTGGACGCTTCCCAACTGTTGGCCTTCAGGCGAGCGGCGTTGTTGATGGGAAGGCCGAGATAATCGCCGAGTTCGGGCCCGGGAAGGCGTTCCAGATAATCCCAGGTATAACGGCTGGCCCATTCGCCGGAGAGGTCAAGCTGCGCGAAGGCCGGATCGCACGCCAGAGCTAAGAATACGAGCAGGAATCGCATGCCCAATAAGCTTATCCTACGTCGCTATTGAGCAGCGCCCCGCCCCCAAAGGCGAGCGGAGGCGATATCCGCACCCTGGCGTAGCGCCTTGAGTTTCAACCAGACTACCGCCTCGATCACATACTCACGATTGGTGAATGTTCCGAAGCCGCAGTCGGCGCTGGCGATGACGCGTTCGCGGTCTCCCACCGCGGCCACGGCTTCTTCCAGACGTCGCGCCACAACTTCGGGATGCTCCACGATGTTACTGTTGCTCTCCACCACGCCGGGCAGAAGCAGCATGTGATCGGGCAGCTTGTTGCGCCGCAATGCTTCCAGTTCATGTTGGTGACGAGGATTGCCGTACTCGATGCTAAGCGCGCCGACATTAGCCTGATAGAGCACCGGCAGAATCAAATCGAGCGCTACATCATAAAGATGCGGGCCGTTCCAATTGCCCCAGCAGCAATGCAGCCGCACACGATCGCGCGGGATGCCGTCGATGGCTTGGTTGAGCGCCGCGACGTGCATCTCCGCGGCCTTCACGAATTCGGCGTCGGGAAGATCGCGGTAAAACATGGAGCGGTCCATGGCCAGGTCCGGTGCATCGATCTGCAGCAGCAGGCCGGAGCGATAGATGGCAAGATATTCGTTGCGCATCTCGCGCGCGAGCGCCGTCAAATACGATTGCTGCGAATCGTAATATGCGTTCAGCATCGTGGTGGAGATGATGCCCGGCGAAGGCGCCGTCATGAAGGCCTCGGCGAAAGCTCCTGAATCGGCAGCGGCGCTTTGGAAGCGATCGATCTCCCGCGTGATGGCGGAGGAGTCCAGATAATGCAGCTCGGCCTGCGCTTCGGGCGCGTTCTGCATGCGGCTGCGCTTGGGAAAACGGCGCATGAGGTCGGCCACCAGGGCGGGGAACTCCTCGAAGTCGCGACCGCGGCGTCGTTTCGATTCACCCGCGAAGCCCGACATGCGCCGTGGCACGTAGGTTTGGAAACCGACGCGCTGCTGCTCGCCGTCATTGCCGATGTCGATGCCAACCTCGGCCTGCTTGGCGATCACATCGTGCACGGCGCGGTCCATTTCACCGGCGAGTTGCTCATCGCTCAAGGGCTTCCCCTCTTCGCGATCAATCAGCATTTCCGAAAGCGTTTCGCTGCGGGGAAGGCTGCCGACGTGGGTAGCCAGGATACGATCGCGACTGCAGATCATACTATGTTCTGCTCGGCGCGAGTGAGGGTTTCCGCCACGTCCTTGAGAAAGGCCGCGGCCTGCGCGCCGTCCACTACACGATGATCGCTCGACAATGTCATCGTTAGGATGGGACGAATCCCGATCAGTCCGTTCACGGCAACCACGCGATCGGCAATGCGGCCGACAGCCAGCACAGCGGCTTGCGGAGGTGTGATGATTGCGCTGAAAGCATCCACGCCGAACATGCCGAGATTGCTGATGGTGAACGTGCCGCCGCTGACATCGGGCGGATGAAGACGGCCCGCGCGGGCGCGTTCGGCCAGGTCCTGACGTCTCGCGCTGATGTCGGCCAGCCGTGCGGTATCGGCGTTGGGAATCACGGCCCCGACTACGCCGTCTTTCACTGCGATCGCGATGCTAATGTTTACGTTCGGATTGAACTGGATGCCGGCGCCGGTCCAACTGGCGTTCATCTTGGGATGTTTCGCGAGCGTACGCGCGACCAGCGCGACGAGAAGATCGGTGTGTGTGATCGAACGCCCGTATTTTTCTCTCGCGGCGATCAAGCCGCTGGCGTCAATCTCACGCACCAGGAAGAAGTGCGGCGCGGTGGTCCAGCTTTGCGAGGTGCGCTCGGCCATGAGGCGAGCAATGGAGCTGAGCGCGGGCGTTCCGGACGGCGCCGGCTCCGCCTTCTTCGCGCCAGCCGCACGTTCAACATCTTCTCCGCTGATTGTCCCGCCGGGGCCCGTACCAACAAGCTGGCTCAGGTCGACACCAAGCTCCTGTGCCATACGGCGCGCTTTGGGTGAGACCTTGGCCTCTACTTTGGGAGCGCTGATGGGAGCTGCGGTGGTCACTGTTGAAGCGGCGCGCGGCTGTTCGCTCATCGTTCGCGCGGCGGGAGCGGATGTCTGCGTTTCCACAGGCGCCTTCTCGCCCGGCGCGACGATCCACGCGATGGTTTTGCCCACCTGGACGACGTCACCCGCCGCGGCTGTCACGCCTGCAAGCACGCCATCCGCCGCGGCTTCCACTTCGAGCACCACTTTGTCGGTTTCTATTTCCGCGATCGGTTCGCCTTTGGCAATCGCGTCGCCTTCCTTTTTGAGCCACGAGATGATCTTGCCGGTTTCCTGCGCCATCTCAAGCGCGGGCATGACGATGCTAACGGCCATCTAGCGGGAAACCACCTGTTCGATGCGCGCGCTGGCTTCCACCATATCGACGACGCGCTGGCTGGGCGCCGGATCGTGCTCGCGTGTAGTGGGCAGCGGGCCGTCGACCGTGAAGTAATGCGCGCCCGCGACCAGAAGCTTTTCGGCCGGGAAGCGCGTGATCACTTCATGGCCGGTTTCGGTGACGACGATTTCTTCTTCAATGCGCGCGGCGCTCCAGCCATCTTTCGACGGCCAAAACGTTTCCAGCGCGAAAACCATGCCGGGTTTGATCTCGTGCGAATGTTCCAGCGAAACCAGGCGGCTGATCACCGGCTTTTCCCATATGGCAAGACCGATGCCGTGGCCGAACTGCAGCGCGAAGGCCGCTTCTTCATTGGGGAATCCGAACTCCTGCGCCTTCGGCCATACGGACGCGATTTCGCCGGTAGTGCGTCCGGGACGGATGAGCGAAATGGCGGCATCCAGATAATCGCGGCAGCGTGAGTAGGCGTCGATCAACGTGTGCGGCGCATAACCGATGCTGAAGCAGCGGTAGTAGCAAGTGCGATAACCCATAAACGAATGCAAAATGTCGTAGTACACGGGATCGCCCGGACGCAGTACGCGATCGGAGAAAACATGCGGATGCGGATTGCAGCGCTCGCCGGAAATCGCGTTGACGCCTTCCACATATTCCGAACCCATGTCATACAGAATCTTGTTCACCAATCCAACGGCCTGGTTCTCGCTCATGCCCGGCTTCATGGCGCAGTACAGATCGTGATAAGCGGCATCCACCATCATCGCCGACGTGTTGAGCAGCGAGATCTCGTCTTGCGTTTTGATTACGCGCACGTCCGACATCAGCTGCTGGCCGTCGATGACGTTGATGCCCTCGCGCTGCAAGGCAAATAAAATCGGCGGTTCCACCACGTCAATGCCCACCGGCTCTTTGTGCAGGCCGCGCATTTCTAGCTCCAGCTTGATCTTCTTCGCCACATCTTCGGCGCGGCCCATTTCGGGCGACATCGCGCCGCGCAACAGCGAAATGCCGGGACGCGAGCGCTCGCCCAGCCAGGGACAATTGAGCTGATGGTGCTTAGCGGCCGAACCGAAATCCCATAGGATGGGCTCGTCATTTTGTGGAAGCAGCGTGAAGCGGCTGATTTTATCTTGCGCCCAAGTGCCGATGTGCGTGGCGGTGATGTAGCGCACGTTGTTCATGTCGAAGCACAGCAGCGCTCCCATCTCCGATTTCGCGAGCAGCGCTTTCACGCGCGCCAGGCGCTCCCGGCGCAATCGATCCATATCGACGCGCTGCTCCCAATCCACCGCCATCGTTCCGTGAGTTTTCAGTGCCATAAAAACCTCCAGTCAAGCATCCACCGCTTCCTTTGGTCGCGGCTCAGTTTCAAAAACGGCGGCTCCCTTACGGTCGCGGTTCAGTCATTCGCGTCCGCACATCGCGAGCGCCGCGGCCGCGACGGTTTTCTCGGTGGGAACCGTCACGTCTTCGAGCGGCGGTGAGAACGGAATGGGAACGTGCATCGCGCCCATGCGCTTCACCGGCGCTTCCAGATCGAAGAACGCGTTTTCTTGAATCACCGACGCGATCTCGGCTGTCACGCCGTAGCGTCCATAGCCTTCATCCACCACGATGACGCGCGAAGTTTTCCTGGCCGATTCCACCAGCGTCTTTTCATCCAGCGGCCAAAGCGTGCGCGGATCCACCACCTCCGCGCTGATGCCGCTCTCCTCCAGCAAACTCGCGGCTCCCAGCGCCACCTGCACCATGCTGCTGGTTGCGATGATGGTGATATCGCTGCCTTCACGTTTCACATCGGCGACGCCGAGAGGAATCGTGTAATCTCCTTCCGGCACCGCGCCCTTCAGCCGGTACATCATCTTGTCTTCGAAAAACACCACCGGGTTGTCGTCGCGAATGGCCGATTTCAGCAGTCCCTTGGCGTCGTACGGCGTGGAAGGCATCACGACCTTCAGTCCCGGAATGTGGCAGAACCAGGCGTGCAGCGATTGCGAATGCTGCGCGGCCGAGCGCCGCGTGGCGCCCAGCGTGGTTCGCATCACCAGCGGCGCTTTCCATTTGCCGCCGGACATGTAGTGAATTTTGGCTGCCTGATTCACCATTTGGTCCATGGTGAGTCCGATGAAATCGCCGAACATGATGTCGATCACCGGACGCATGCCGGTCATCGCCGCGCCCACCGCGACTCCGGTAAAACCAGCTTCGGAAATTGGCGTATCGAGCACGCGCTTCGGACCGAACTCGTCGACCAAGCCCGTGAGGACTTTGAACGGATGTCCCGCTTCGGCGATGTCTTCGCCGAGAATAAATACCCGATCGTCGCGGCGCATCTCCTCGGCCAGCGCTTCGCGAATCGCTTGCGCGAGCGTGAGTTCACGCGTAGCGGTTTCAAGCCCGGCTTCAAGCATAGACATCTTGATCCACCTTGTCGGGGCTGGGATAAGGCGCGGCGAGGGCGAACTGCACAGCATCGTCGATCTCAGCCTTCACTTCGTCATGCATCTTGTCGAGCGCTGCGCGGTCGGCGTGGCCCTGCGACACCAGCCACTCGCCCATGATGCGAATAGGATCGCGCTCGGTCTTCCATTGTTGCTCTTCCTGCTTCGAGCGATAGTATTCGCGGCTCACATCGCCGACATGATGTCCGTGATAGCGGTATGTATTTACCAGCAGCAGCGACGGACCTTCGCCCGCTCGCGCCCGCTCCACCAGCTTCTTCGCCGAGGCGTAGACCGCGCGCACGTCCTGGCCATCCACTTGTTCCGAGGGCACGCCGAAAGCCGGACCGCGCGCGAGAATATCGCCGGCCGTGGTTTCGGAAAAATGCGTGTACTCGTTGTACATGTTGTTTTCGCAAACGTAAATCACGGGCAGCTTCCACAGCGCCGCCATGTTCATCACTTCGTACAGTACGCCCTGGCCGAGCGCGCCTTCGCCGAAGAAGCACACCGCCACTTGGCCGGTGGCCAGACGTTGCGCCGAAAATGCCGCGCCCGTCGCGATGCCGGTGCTTCCGGCCACAATCGCGTTGGCGCCGAGGTTGCCGGTGGCTGGATCGGCGATGTGCATGGAACCACCCTTGCCCTTGCAGTAGCCGATTTCCTTGCCCAGCAGTTCGGCGAACATCAGATCGACGGCCGCGCCTTTCGCCAGACAATGGCCGTGACCGCGATGCGTGCTGGTGATGTAGTCGTCCGGCCGCAACGCTTCGCAAACGCCGACGGCGACGGCTTCCTCACCTATATATAGGTGCGCCAGGCCGGGCATCAGCGCGCGCGTGTACAGGTCGTTCACCTGCTCTTCGAACAGGCGGATCATCAGCATGCGCCGGTACATGTGCAAATGCAACTCTGCGCCGGTTTTCGAATCGGTTTTCGATGCGTGGACCAGGGTGCTCATCTTGGTACTCCAGACATTCTTGCCAACACCTCAAATACTACTGCGAAATCCTGCTCCACGTAGCCCATGGCGCGCGCGGCGGTCAGGAACTCGTTCGCGGTAGAAGTGGTGGGTAGAGGCACATCGGCTTTGCGCCCAAGCTCCAGCGCCAGCAGCATATCCTTCTGCATCATGTTGACGTTGAACCACGCCTCCTCAGGCATTTTAAGCACAAACGGGCCGCGATACTGCACCATGGGCGACGCGATGGCGCTGTGCGTCAGGACGTCGACGGCGGTGTCCCGCTTGATGCCGCTCTTCTCCGCCAGCAGAACGGCTTCTGAGAACGCGAGCATCTGGACGGCGAGATTCAGATTCGTCGCGATTTTCATTACCAGCGCGAGACCGTTTTCGCCGACATGCGTGACTTTCGGACCCAAATCGAGCAGCACCGCCTTGCCGCGCTCAAACGTTTCCGCGTGCCCGCCCACCATCACCGAAAGCTTGCCCTGCTCGAGCGTGATCACGCTTCCAGAAACCGGCGCATCCAGCATGTCCGCGCCTTTTTCCCGGACGCGTGCAGCCAGCGCCTTGCTGATATCGGGACTTACGGTGCTCATCTCGATCCAGATTTTGCCGCTGCCGAGCCCGGCGATAATTCCGTTCCCTCCGTCGGCTATCTCCTGGAGCGCGGCGGAATTGGTCACCATCGAAAGCGTAAAGTCGGCCGTCGCGGACACGGCGCGGGGCGAATCCGCCCATTTCATTCCTCGATCGATGAGCCACTGGGCCTTGGAACGCGTGCGATTGTAACCGGTAACGGTATGCCCTTTGTCCAGCAGCCGGTTCACCATGCGGCTGCCCATCACGCCTAAACCGACGAATCCCAAATTGGCCATTCTTAACAGTGTACGAGTTACTAAACCGTTTTGTATGCCGGATCTGTGTCGCCATGAACAGATTCGTGTCCCCGCGACTACACAGGTTGACGCATGGACACAGCGGGGCCGGTAGGGCGCTTATTGCTCAACAACAAACTGGTGGCCCGATACTTGCATGTTAGTTGTTATGACGCTCTCGGAATGGCGCATCATTTTCCTGGCGGTGAGTTTGAGCGCAGTCACTTTGGCGGGACAGACCGTCGCCGTGATTCGATCTCAACCGCTGCCCTCGCCACAGCAAGCTGCGGATCTTGAATCGCGCGTATTGCAGAACCCGGAAGACATCGATGCAACCAGGGATTTGCTGCAGTATTACCTCGCAATCGCGCCTCTTCCGCCCAACGACGATCCGGCCCGCCGCTCCGTCCGTCTGCAGCACATCCTTTATTTGGTGGAGCATCATCCAGAGGCCGCGGTTAGCGCATCGAAGGCGGCTTACGTCTACCCGGTTCACGGGCCCTACGCGAACGCGGCGGATCACGCAGCGGTGCGCGATCAGTGGCTCGCAGCGGTGCAGGGTCATCCAAAAAACAACGCCGTCACGATGAACGCGGTGAGGTTCCTGCAAGTGGACGACCTGGACGATGCCGAACAAGTGATGCAGCGCGCCATTGGTGCTGACGCGGAAAATCGGGAGATCGCGGCCAATCTGGGATTCCTGTACGCCAAGGAGATTCTGGGCAACGCGACGGACCTTGCCAGCCATGCACGCACCGAGCTGGAACAAAGTTCCAATGCGATTGTGCTGGCTGCGGCCGGTACGGCCCTTCCGAACCTGGCAATGAGAGCGAGCGCGGGACGCGTAGTGGATCAGAAAATATTCGATCTTGCCGGCGAACTATCCGCGAGAGCCCGACAGCTTGCTCCCGACGATGCGGATCTTCAAGGTCCAATGCCGTTGATCCAGTATTTCGCGGCCGCGGAAAATCTAGTTGGCCGCAGATAAACGCAGATCAACGCAGATTTGGGAAAGAAGCTTTATCGGCGTTCATCCGCGTTCATCGGCGGCTAAAATGTTTTAGCTCAGCGCCGCCAGCACTCGCTTCGGCGTAAGCGGGAACTCCTTCATGCGTACGCCGGTGGCATCGAAGAACGCATTCGCGATCGCGCCCGCGCAGGCTGCCATCACCTCTTCGCCCGCGCCCGTGGAGCGCTCCTTCAAGCGCTGCACCACCACCGGCGTCACCCGCGGGCACTCTTCGAAGCGCAGGATCGGATAGCTGGCCCAGTCCAGGCTGGTGACGTTGGTTTTTGAGAAGGTCACTTCCTCATGGAACATGCGGCTGGCGGTTTGCACCAACTGCCCGCTGATCTGGCTCTCGACGTTTCCTGGATTCACCACCAGTCCGGCGTCCACGGCGCCATACAAATGTTTGGCGACAACTTTGCCGGTGGTCTTATCGACCTCAATTTCAGCCACTGCCGCGCCATAAGACGCCAGATGCGTGCCCATTCCGATGCCGCGTCCGGTCACCACTTTCGCTTCGGACAACTTTGCCGCCGCCGTTCGAGGCGTCCAATTCGCAGCTTTCGCGGCCGCGTCCAAAACGCCCAGCCAGCGGTCATTTTTTATGTTGCGCCGCCGAAACTCGTAGGGATCCAGCTTCAATAGAAACGCCAACTGATCGATGGCCTGCTCGGAGGTGAACGAAAACGACAGGTCCAGCGGCGAGCGCAGCCACGCGCCTTTCAAATATCCGAGTCCCGGCACGTGATGATTCACCAGCCGCACGTTGGGAATGTCGTACATTCCGCCGCAACACAGCGGATTCACTTGCATCGCGGGATTGGGCCGCCATTCTTCCGCGGCCTTTCCCAGCGCCAGTTGCTCAGACGTTTCCACGTTGCTCCAATGATGTTGCCAGCCGTGATACTCGTAGCCGACGAGCTTGCCATCGGCGCTTGCGGCGGCGCTGAACCTCGCCCACGTGCGAGGGGCCGTAATTGTCCCAGCCATGCTCGTCCCAGCGCATGAACTGAAGACGCACCGGCTTCGCGGCCATTTGCGAGAGCAGCACGACGGCCTGCGCCACATCGTCATAGCAGCTATGGCCGTAGGTGCCCGATCCTTCGTAATACTGCACGCGCACTTTGTCCACCGGCATCCCAAGGATGCGCGCCAGCGTACCGCGTGTGGCATAAACATCCTGCGTGGAGCACATCACCAGCGCCGAATCGGCCTTCACATCGGCCAGAGCGCAGTTGGGTCCGAACGGCGCGTGCGCCTGATAAGGAGCGCGGCAGTTGTACGCCACTTTGTGCGGCGCGGCTCCAATTGCGTCCGCCGCATTGCCCCGCTCCAGCACCACCCGATCATCCGTTTTCGCGGCGCGCATCGCTTCGTACATGTCGTCGCTGCCAGTCAGCGTGGGCGAGGAATCCCACTGCACTTTCAATTGACGAGCCGCGCGAACCGCGTCCCACTCATTCTCGGCCACCACGCCGACGAAATCGCCCTTGCGCAAAACGCGAGCGCCGGGAATATTAGAGATCGATGTTTCGTCCACCGCCAGCACTTTTGCACCGGCGCCGTATGCGCCCTGACCACGCGGGCGGACCACGCGGCCGTGCAACATCCCGGGAACGCGCGCGTGCTGCATGTAGACGTATTTGCCGCTCACCTTGTCGGGCAGGTCATTGCGCGGAACCGGCGTGCCCACAACTTTGTAAGCGTCGGTGGATTTCACCGGAGCCGAACCGGTGAACGCGAGATGGAACGGTTTGTCGCCCACCAGTTCTCCGTAAGTGACGGAGCCGCCCGCGCTCGCCATGGAAACCACGCCCTTCGATACGCTGAGACCATCCACGGGAGCGCCCAACTTTTTCGACGCGAGCTGCAACAAAGCTTGTCGAGCCTCGGCCGCGGCCGTTCGCACCTGCGGGCCGCCTCTCTGAATGGACGCGCTCGAATACGTTCCGCCTTGATTGGGCGTGACGTTGGTGTCCAGCCGAACAGTCGTGAGCTGGCTCATCTCCATATCCAGCTCTTCCGCCGCCACCTGAAGCAGAGCGGTGGAATTGCCTTGTCCCAGTTCGGCGAAGCCAATATAAACAGTGGCGGTGTTGTCGGCGTGAATGGCCAGCCACGTGTCAACCTGCTTGGGATCGGGTGGACCAGCTACCGTCCCGCGCGCTACTGGCGCGTCCTGTGCCAGCAAGACATCGCGCAGAGGAAAGCCGATCACGAGCGCGCCGCCGGCTTTCAAGAAATCGCGGCGTCGTGCCAAATTTTGACTCATGCCTTGGCCCCCGCCATCGCGCGCGACGCTCGCTGCACCGCCAGAATGATGCGCGGATACGTCCCGCAGCGGCACAGATGTCCGTTCATCGCTGTTCGGATTTGTGCTTCGGTAGGCTGGGGCGTTTTCGCCAGCAGTTCGGATGCTTTCACGATCATGCCGTTATAGCAATATCCGCATTGCAGGGACTGCTCGTCGAGCATCGCCTGTTGCACCGGATGCAGCGCGGGAACTTGCGCGAGTTTCTTTTGCGCCGCGTACCATGCCGGCAGGCCTTCCAGCGTTGTTATCGATTTCCCCTGGACTGCGGAAACCGGCGTCACGCACGAACGGGTTTCCACGCCATTCACCAGCACGGAGCATGATCCGCACTGCGCCAGTCCGCAACCGAAACGCGGGCCTTGCAGCAGAAGCTCGTTTGAAAGAACGTATAACAGCGGCGTGTCGGGTGCGGACGGAAACGATCCACGAGCGTTCGTTCACCTTGATTTTCAGTTCGCTGGCCATTCACCGGCCTCCTGGGGGCTTTGCTTAAAGGTTATCAAATCACTCTTTCTTCCGATGCCGCGAACCATCCTCCAGGCTCATGCTGGAATCATCATGGCAACCGATCTTCAAAATCTCTCGAATGAATTGGCCGAAACCGTGGAGCGCGCCGCCGCAAGTATCGTGGCCGTGCACGCGCGGCGCGGCATTGGATCCAGCGGGATCGCCTGGCGCGACAACCTGATTCTGACGGCGAGCGAAGGTGTTCGCGCGGAAGAGGGCATCAAGCTCTTGCTTCCGGACGGGCGCGT
Organism: Bryobacterales bacterium; assembly: GCA_963784025.1. Lineage (GTDB taxonomy): Bacteria > Acidobacteriota > Terriglobia > Bryobacterales > Bryobacteraceae > Palsa-89. The sequence goes on along the minus strand of CAWAPW010000021.1, from coordinate 167,928 downwards.
CGCCACGGCTCGATTGCGCGGACGCGATTCCGGCACCGATCTCGCAGTTCTCGAAACAGACGCCAGCGATCTTCGTCCGCTCGAATTCGCCGGCGATACCGCGCTCAAAGCCGGACAACTGGCGATTGCGGTGGGGCGCACGGCCAACACCGGACCCATCGCGTCGTTCGGAATCGTCAGCGGTGTTTCCGGAGAATGGAAAACCTGGCGCGGCGGAAAGCTCAATCCGTTCGTTCGCCTGGATATTTCGTCTTATCCGACGCTCTCGGGCGGCGCAGCGTTGGACGCGAGTGGCAAGTTGATCGGTCTGGTTTCCACTGGACTTTCGCGCAGCTCGGTATTCGCTGTGACCGGCAGCACCATCGATCGAATCGCGGGAAAATTGAGCCAGCAAGGTTACGTCAGCCGCGGTTTTCTCGGAGTTGCGCTGCAGCCGGTAGCATTGCCGGAAAAGATGAAGGAACAGCTCAAACAGGATACTGGAATTATGTTGTTGGGGATCGAGCCGGATGGGCCGGGCGCCGTTGGAGGATTGATCATGGGAGACGTACTCGTGGCTGGCGATGGCCAGCCGCTCGCGCAACCGGAAGCGCTGGCGGAGCTGTTGGAACGGACGCCGGCCGGCCAGATCGTCAAGTTCAAGGTGCTGCGGGCGGGCGCGGTGCAGGATCTGGACGTACGAATTGGAGAGCGGCCGAGGCGCGGGAGATAGCCAAGTGAACGCCGCATTTGGAGACGTGGTCGAAAAACTGCGCCGATCCACGGTACAGGTGGGCGGCGGCGGATCGGGCGTAATCTGGTCGCCCGATGGCAACATTATCACCAACGCGCATGTTGTGGAAGGCGCACCTGACAGGTCGGGCGCTGTCGAAGTGCAGCTTTGGGATGGACGGCGGTTGTCCGGCAGCGTCGTCAAGAAAGACCGCCGGCGGGATCTGGCGCTGCTGCAGGTGCAAGCTTCCGGACTGCCCGCTGCTCTGCCTGGCGATTCGAACGCGCTGCGCGTGGGTGAGTTGGTAATCGCGGTCGGAAATCCGCTGGGCTTCATCGGTGCGGCCAGCACGGGAGTTGTTCATAAGGTCGACAACCGATCGTGGGTGGTTAGCCAGCTTCGATTGGCTCCGGGCAACTCCGGAGGCCCGCTGGCGAACGCGCGCGGCGAGCTGGTTGGGATCAACACCATGATTGCCGCGTGGACTCGCGTTTGCAATCCCGTCCCGAACCGTGCATCGCTTCATGGGCGGCGCCGCGCGAACAGTACGGCGGCTTGGGCGTGGTGGTGCGGCCAGTTGTAGCTGGGCTCATCGTGCTGGAAGTGATTCCGCACTCGCCTGCCGATCGCGCATCGTTGTTGCAAGGCGATATTTTGGTAGGTGCGGGCGGCAAACGATTCACATCGATCCAGGATCTTGCAATCGCGATCGACTCCAGCCGTGGAGCGATCCTGGAGCTTCAATTCCACCGGGGCGCCGGCGCGAACGTCCGCACGGTAGTGGTCCAAATGGCCGCTGCCACGGTAAGAGCGGCGTGATTCGGGTTCTAATCGTTTCGGACTCCAGCGAGTTGGAAACCGCGATTCGTTCCAGCGCGTCGCTCGAATTTGCGGGAAGGGCCGACCCCTCGCAGCTCATCGCATCGGAACTCGCCGCGGATGTTTTGCTGGTGCAACTCGATGAAGTGACCGATCACGATTGGAGCGCTCTGGCCGAACTGCCGATTCCCGTGATTCTTCTGATGGACCCATCCCATTCCACTTTGGCCAACTCCGCCTTGCGCTCTGGTATTCGCGGGGCAATCTTGTCCGATGCCACTCCGGATGAACTGGAAAGCGCGGTTATCGCCGTAAATGCAGGGCTCGCCGTGACGACTCCCGATTTCCTGCGTGAGCCGCATCCTTTTGCCGCGGAACTACTCGAACCGCTCAGCTGGCCGCGAACTGGAAGTGCTGGACCAATTGGCCGAAGGGCTCAGCAACAAGCTGATCGCGCATCGCCTCAACATCTCCGAGCACACCGTCAAGACTCACGTCGCATCCATCTTTGCGAAGTTCGGCGCCTCCAGCCGCACCGAAGCGGTGTCTCAAGCCATCCGGCGTGGTTTGGTGATGCTCTAGTGGCCTGTCGCAGCCAGATCGTTACTACCGCTTCCTCCGGTCGCCGGCTCTGTTAAGCACGTCGGATGCTGAGCCGTGACCGGAGGGAGTCCGCATGGGCCTGGGGCCTACCAATAGTGATGAAAATGCCAGAGGGTGCGATAGTGTGGACTGGCGGGGAACGGAAGAGGTCGATACCGCTCTGGATGAGTTGAGACCGTCAGGGAGTTTGATCCGGAACGCGCGTTTTGAACCAATCAATGTGATGTTGCCCTTCCTAGCAGGAAGGGCATAAGCGCGTAGGGGTGCGTAATTCCTATTTGTCGCGCGTTCTGCCGCTTCCTCGCCGGAAGGGAAGCGATGACTTACAAAATAGCAGGAATCGATATTCACAAGAAAGTGCTGATGGCGGTGGTTACCGATGCGGCGGCCGAAGAATTGACGTTCGAAGGCCGGCGTTTCGGAACCACGGCCAGAGAGCGGGAACATTTGGCGGCTTGGCTGCGGGAACGTGGAGTGCAAGAAGTCGTGATGGAGTCCACGGCACAATACTGGAAACCAATCTGGCTGGATCTGGAACCGCACGTCAGCCAGCAGCATCTGGCGCAAGCGCACTCCAACCGAGCGCCGAAGGGGCGCAAGCACGACTTTGCCGATGCGCAACGACTCACCCGGCGACTGATCGCCGGAGAGTTGATCCTCAGCTTTGTTCCGAACACGGAACAGCGTGGTTGGCGGACCTTGACGAGGGGTAAGGTTCAACTAAACACAACGTCTTAAGTAATTGCGCATAAGCGGCGTAGGGCGTCATTGGGGTTCGTCCATTCGGCGAAACGACCTTCGACGGCATCGGCGACGCTGTCCAGAAAAGCGAAGTACCGATTATGGAGGCACAACCGGCGGGTTAGCTTCCAGATTCGCTCGATTGGATTCAGTTCGGGACTGTAAGGAGGTAGGAAGTCCAGGCCGAAATATGGGGCTTGCTGTTGACGCCAATCGAGATGGAGCCTGGAGCGATGATATTGGGCATTGTCGCTAATGGCTACAACCCGGCGATTGGGTTCGACGCTTGCCTCGCGAAACATCTTTAGGAACTCCCAGAAGGTTTCTCCGTTAAATCTTCCGGTTTCACGACGGAACAGAAACTTGCCATCTCGCAACCTCACGGCGGCAAAGTAGCCGACGCTCTTGCGGGTCGGGTGGTGATAGACGATGGGGTCTTTAGTTTCCGGCGGAACCCACATGCGGCAGCGTGATCCCTGCTGTTGAAAATGAACTTCGTCCAGCGCCCAGAGATCCACGGCCCTGTTCTCCATCAGCTTGCGGAGTTTTTTTTATGCGCCTTCTGGCGTGTGGGGTTTCCTTTTGCCAAGACTGGGCGAGGCTTGCGGAGACGGAAATCGAGTTGGCGAAACAGCCTTTGGCATTGGCGCACGCCCAGTTCAATTCCGTAAGTATTTGCGATCCACGCCGAGAGGGTTTTGCCATCCCAGAGATTGACCTGCATTCCGGCGTCGCTGGGCCTTGCGCGCAACACCCGATTGATTTCCCTTACCTGTTTTTGGCTAAGTCTGCCCGGACGTCCCGAGCGTTCGCCCTCAGTCAGGCCGGCCAGCCCCTGTTCCCCATAACGATGAACCCAATACTCGACCGAACGCGAAGCGTCGCCCAGTAGGCGCGCCACCTCCGGGCACGTCATGCCCTGCGCCACCAACAGCACGCCATGCAGTCGGTGGTCATAACGTGATTCCTCAGACCGCTGAATCTCCTGCTGCAATCCCAATACGGATGTGGAATCGGATATCGTGAGTGGTCTCATGATTCAGGAGACCACGTCTCCGCCTCTATTCGCAATTACTTATGTCGTTGTGTTTAGTACGGGATCGGGTGCGGTTGCAGAATCAGCTGGAAGCTCTGTTGGAGGAGACGCGGATCAAGTTAACCAGCGTCATCAGTGAACTGCTAGGCCTGAGCGGACGGCGGATACTGCGGGCTCTGGCAGATGGTGAGAGCGACCCAGGCAAGCTGGCAGAACTAGGGGATTTTCGGCTGAAATGCAGCCGAGAAGAACTGGCCGATGCCCTGCGCGGGCACCTGCAGGACATCCATCGAGAGATGCTGTCGTTGTATCTGGAACGGCTGGATCTGCTGGATCGGCAGATCCTCCGGCTCGACCAAATGGCGGCCCAAGCCATGCAGAGATATGAGGACGCCGTGATCCGGCTGGCGGAAGCACCCGGATTCGGGGCCGATTCCGCACAACAAGTCATCGCCGAGGCGGGTGCGGAAGCCAGGTCATTCGACTCGGCGGCACGATTTTCCTCCTGGGTAGGGATCTGTCCGGGCCGACAGGAGAGTGCCGAGCACAACCAGAGTTCTCGTTCTCCGAAGGGTAACCGCTTCCTGCGCAGGATTCTTACGCAGGCCGCCCACGCCGCGGTGAAGAAGAAAGGGTCGCACTTTCAGTTGGTGTTCCGCAGATGGCTTCCCAAGCTGGGATATCAAGGCGCAATCTGGGCCATCGCGCATAAACTGTGCCGCTTAGTCTGGAAGATACTCCACGACGCAGTGCGCTACATCGAACAGGGACAGGAAAGCACTCCCCACGCCAAGAAGCAGCGGGCTCAGAAAATGATCAAGGCGCTTCGTAAAATGGGCTACAGCGTCCAAATCACTTCGCTCAACCCTTCGGCGTGATCAGAGGCGATTTTCAGGGGAGCGGTTGCCTTATGCTAACGAACTCGCTGCGACAGCCCACTAGTACGGCCGCTCATGATGTAACAACGCTCTCACTGCAAGCGAAGCAACAATCGTTGCTCCTTCCCGTCCAATCATAGGAATGAGCGATCACGCTTTGCCTTTGCTTTCGCGCTGGCCTGTTTTCCGGCAAGCGAGGAGCCTGGATTTATTCGGTTTGAATGGCACGTCGGCGTCTGCTCGCACGGAGTCGCTGGCCGCGCGCACGGCCCAGGCCGACAGAGTTGTGGGGTCCGTCTGTCCCTACTGCGCGGTGGGCTGCGGCCAATTGGTCTACGTCAAAGACGAAAAGATTATCGATATCGAAGGCGATCCGGCATCGCCGCTCTCGCACGGCTGCCTGTGTCCCAAGGGCGCGGCGACCTTCCAGTTGGTCACTGGAGCCCATCGCGTAGATCAGGTGCTTTATCGGCGTCCTCACGGGACAGAGTGGGAGCAGATTCCGCTCGAACAAGCTATCGACATGGTGGCCGAGCGCGTCAAGAAAACGCGCGACGAAAACTGGGAAGCGCAGACCGATGACGGTCATCCTCTGCGCAGAACAATGGCCATGGCTCATCTGGGTGGCGCCACTCTCGACAACGAAGAAAATTATCTTATCAAGAAGCTATTTACGGCTTTGGGAATTGTCCAGATAGAAAATCAGGCCCGTATATGACACTCCTCCACGGTCCCCGGTCTGGGGATCTCTTTTGGACGGGGCGGAGCGACGACATTTCCGGGCGACCTGGTGAATTCCGATGTCATCGTCATTGAAGGCTCGAATATGGCCGAATGCCATCCGGTGGCTTTTCGCTGGGTTATGGAGGCGCGGGAGCGTGGCGCGACGGTGATTCACGTGGATCCCCGCTTCACCCGCACCAGCGCCGTGGCGAACATGCATGTCCCGATTCGAGCCGGATCGGACATCGCATTTCTGGGAGGAATTATCCGGTACATTATCGAAAATAGAAGGCATTTCCACGATTACGTGGTGAACTATACCAACGCCGCGGCCATCATTGAGGATGGATTTCAAGACACTGACGAGCTGAACGGCCTTTTCAGCGGGTGGAATAAAGAAAAGGGCAGTTACGACACCCAGACATGGAGGTACAAGGATGTTTCGCTCGAAGCCGCGGCCGGATTCCGGGAGCCCGCCAGCGGCAAGCCGATCGAAGGGACGCTCAAAGCCGAGCATAGCGATCCTACGCTTCAGGATCCGCGTTGTGTGTTCCAGATCCTGAGGCGCCACTATGCGCGCTATACGCCGGCAATGGTGGAGGAAGCCTGCGGCATCCCGCCGGAGCAGTTCCTGCGCGTCGCTGAAACACTTTGCCGCAACTCCGGCCGGGAGCGCACTGGCGCATTCGTTTACGCGGTGGGTTGGACCCAGCACACAGCCGGAGTGCAGTTCATTCGAGCGGCGGCGATTATCCAGTTGCTGCTGGGAAATGCAGGCCGGCCCGGCGGCGGCATTCTGGCATTGCGCGGGCACGCGTCCATCCAAGGGTCGACGGATATTCCGACCTTATACGAAATATTGCCCGGTTACCTGGCCATGCCCAAGGCCAAGACGGATGTCGATTTGGAGACGTACATCAAATTGAACGAGTCGCCGTCCGGGTGGTGGGGCGAGTTTCCGAAATACATCGTCTCGCTTCTGAAGGCATGGTACGGAGAAGCGGCGACGAAAGAAAATGACTGGTGCTACGACTATTTTCCGATGCTGACCGCGGATCACTCTCACATGACCACGGTCACCGAAATGGCCGACGGGAAGGTGAAGGGCTATTTCGTGATGGGCGAGAATCCGGTGGTCGGATCGATGAATGGTCCGTTGCAACGCAAGGGACTGCAACGTCTGGAGTGGCTGGTGGTCCGCGATTTCCAGCTCACCGAGACGGCGGACTTTTGGCGCGAAGGTCCGGATATCGAGCGCGGCGAGATCAAGCCCGAAGACATCGCCACCGAAGTGTTCTTCTTTCCCGCGGCGGCGCACACCGAGAAGAGCGGCACTTTCACCAACACCCAGCGGCTTTTGCAGTGGCACACCAAGGCCATCGAACCGAAAGGCGACTGTCGCAGCGAACTGGATTTTACCTATCAACTCGGGAGGCGGTTGAAGAAACTCTACCAAGGGGAATTCGATCACCGCCGCAACTGGCCCATTCGCGACGTCACCTGGGATTATCCGCTGCAGGGGCCGCTCCAGGAACCGTCGGCGGAAGCCGTTCTCCGCGAAATCAATGGCTACACGGTCTCGGACGGTAAAGTATTGGACGGGTTCACGGCGCTTCATGCGGATGGCTCCACGGCGTGTGGCTGCTGGATTTATTCCGGCTGTTATCGTGACGGCGTGAACCAGACCGCGCGGCGTAAACCGCATTGGGAGCAATCCCACGCCGCGCTGGAATGGGGTTGGGCCTGGCCGCACAATCGCCGGATTCTTTACAACCGCGCGTCCGCGGATCCCGATGGCAAGCCATGGTCCGAACGCAAGCGGCTGGTGTGGTGGGACGAAGCCAGGCACAAGTGGACGGGAGATGACGAGCCTGATTTCATATTGGATCGTCCCCCCTCCTATCGTCCTTCCAGCGACGCTCGCGGCAAGGACACGATTTCCGGCATCGATCCGTTCATTATGCAGCCCGACAGCAAAGGCTGGCTGTACGCGCCCGCCGGTCTGCACGACGGGCCGCTGCCCACGCATTACGAACCGGAGGAATCGGTGATGCGCAACCCGCTGTATGGGCAGCAATGCAATCCGGCACGCATGGAATGGATGCGGAAAGATAATCCGTACCATTGCGCTTATGACGATCCACAATTTCCGTATCTGCTCACCACCTATCGGCTGACCGAGCATCACACGGCGGGCGGCATGAGCCGATGGCTGTCATGGCTGTCTGAACTGCAACCGGAAATGTTCTGCGAAGTGTCGCCGGAATTGGCCGCCGAGCGCGGGCTGAAGAACGGCGGTTGGGCCACTATTCGAACGCAACGCGCGGAGATTGAGGCACGCGTTTTGGTGACGCGCCGTTTGCGCCCGCTGCTTATGCGCGGACGGATCGTGCATCAGATTGGTCTGCCCTATCATTGGTCCAGCAAAGGCCTGGTGCGCGGAGACGCCGCGAACGATCTGATCGCATTCGTGGCCGATCCGAACGTGGCCATCCAGGAATCGAAAGCATTCACCGGAAGTATCGAGCCCGGCCGCAGGAGTAAAAAGCCGCGCCATATTCCGGAAAATATTTGTCACCGGGGCGGGCAGCGCGATTTGCCGGAAGTGGGCCAAGAGCACTCCGGCAAACACGGCCACAAAGCGGCCCAGTCCAAAGAAGGAAGAGCCTGACATGGCAGCCGCCAAAGGATTCTTCACCGATACCACGCTGTGCATCGGGTGCAAGGCCTGCGAGGTGGCCTGCAAACAATGGAACCAGTTGCCGGACGACGGCTTCCTGTTTACCGGAATGTCGTACGACAACACGGTTCAGCTGGGCGCGTCCACGTGGCGTCATGTCGCGTTCATCGAACGTCCGGTGGCGTTATCCACGCAGGACGCGGGAGCTTTCTCATGGCTGTTTTCATCCGACGTCTGCAAGCACTGCGCGCGCGCCGGATGCCTGGAGAGCTGTCCTACCGGCGCGATCATTCGGACCGAGTTCGATTCCGTCTACGTGCAACCGGACGTCTGCAATGGCTGCGGATATTGCGTGGTGAACTGCCCGTTCGGCGTCATCGACCGGCGCGATGGCGATGGCCGCGCGTGGAAGTGCACGCTGTGTTACGACCGGCTTCGCGAGAATATGACGCCCGCCTGCGCCAAAGCTTGTCCCACAGCGTCCATTCAATTTGGCGACCTGGATCAATTGCGCCTCCACGCCGAAGAGCGCGTCGAGAAATTGCATGCCCAGGGATTGCAGGAGGCGTATTTGTATGGGGCGGACAAGGAAAGCCAGCCGGGAACCCAAGGACTGAACGCATTTTTCCTGTTGCTCGACAAGCCCGAAGTCTACAATTTACCGCCCGAGCCTAAAGTGCCGACCAAGGGCGTCGGAGCCGCGTGGGCGTCCATGGCGATAGCGGCGCTGGCGATGGCGGGCGCGGCCGTGGGAGCGGTGTTGTCCGCGAGAGCCGCGACCGTGAGGGAGCGGTCCCACATTCCAGGAGGCAAGCGAGGGTGAGCTCAACTCTGTTCACACATTCGGTGGATCCCGTGGTGACCGACGGCCGCGATATCGATCCGCGGCTAGCCAAGCTGTCGGGCGAAGCGAGCGGGCAGGTGGCGAGCCTGATCGATCCGCATCTCCAAAAAGTCGCTCAGGCATGGGAGCAGGCTCCGGCGCCGATCGAAACCGATCCCACCTACTACGATCGGCCAGCGTTGAAAGCGCCTGTCTGGAGTTGGGAGGTCCCGCTTTATTACTACACCGGCGGCGCGGCGGGAGCCTGCCTGGTATTGGGCGCCGCGGCGCAGCTGGATCGTTCCGGCGAACTGAACCGCATGACGCGGCGCTGTCACTGGGCAGGCATCATCGGGTCCGCCATTAGCGGCGCGCTGCTCATCAACGATCTTGGTAAGCCCTCCCGGTTTCTGAATATGCTGCGAGTCTTTCGTCCCACTTCACCGATGAATATGGGCGTGTGGATTCTTTCCGGCGCCGCGCCAACCGCAATTACCGCGGGATTGTTTGTGCGCCGCCGTGGATTTTGGAAATTCATTGGGGAATCCGCGGGCTTCGCGTCGGGATTATTCGGACTGGGCCTTGCAACCTATACCGGCGTCCTGGTTGGCAACACTGCGATTCCCGTCTGGCAATCCTCCCGGAGAATCCTGCCGCTGTTGTTCGGCGCGTCGGCCATGGCCAGCGCGGGTTCGCTCTTCGATCTTTTTTCAGACGACCCACGCGAACGGCGCATCACTTATACGTTTGGCGCCATCGGAAAAATCGCCGAGCTCACGGCCGCCATCGCCATGGAGAAGCAGGCGTCGCGCGTGCCCATAGTCGGGCGGCCGCTCCATTCCGGCGCGAGCGGATTCTTGTGGAAGGCCGCAACCGTTCTCACCGCGGCGAGTCTAATCACGTCGCTGTTGCCGAGAAGCACTCGCAGGAAGCGAATCGTCGCGGGTGTGTTGGGAACGGCCGGGTCGCTGGCTCTCCGCTATGCCGTTCACACTGCGGGCGCGGCCTCGGCTCGATATCCCAGGGCGACCTTTCACTCGCAGCGCGAACTGTCGCCAGCCAAGGAGATTACACAGTGTACGGACAAGACACCATCGTGAGATATCTGCAAGACGCGGAGGCAGCCGAGCGCACCTTCGAGGATGCCCTGGCTGCGCTCAGCAAGACGGGCGATCAACCGGAAGTCCAGGCTGCGCTGGCCGCCATGTCGCTAAAAGCGCGGACGCAACATGAGCGGCTGGACGCCAGGATTGAGGCGCTGGGCGCGAGCAGATCCACTACCAAGAGCGCTCTGGCGCACGTCTTGGGATTCGCTCCCCGGCTGGCGCAGTTAGGTGAAACCGAAGAGCAGAAGAGTACGCAGGACCTCATGATTACCATAGCCGCCGCAGCCGCCGAGGCGGCCATGTATGAAGCGCTGGCAACGGCAGCCGCGGCGGCCGGCGATTCCGCAACCGAACAACTCGCCCGCCAATTGCAGGATGAAGAACGGCAGGATTATCGGCAAGCGGCGGCGCTGCTGCGCGAGAGTGCGCTGCACGCGTTCGAGCGAGCGATGAACCAGAAGCCGGACGCGGGATACACACGGCCACCCGCTAATTAAGGAACATCGCTGATTGAGGCAAACCTATGGCAACCGAAAAAGCTGTCCGATTCATCAAGGCGCACCTCCAGGACGCCATCGCCGCGGAGAAGAGCTTCGAAACTCAGTTGCGTGGATTCGCGAGCGAAGCAAGCAGCGATCAGATTCAGGCATTGTTCCTGCAGCATGCCGATGAAACTTGCAGGCAATACCAGCGCCTGACGCGCCGGCTTACGGAATTGGCTGGCGATCCCTCCGCGGGGAAAAACTTCCTGGCGCATCTGGTGGGTCTTTCGCCGAAACTTGCGCAGCTCGGCCACGATACGGTCGATCGCGTGACGCAGAACCTGATGATCGCTTACGCGGTCGAAAACTGCGAGATCGCGATGTATGAATCGTTGATCGCTGTAACGGAAGCGGCGGGCGACGACGATACCGCGGAGTTAGCGCGGGCCATCCAGGACGAAGAACGCAGAACGGCCGAGAAAGTATGGAAGCTGATTTCCCCTTGGGCCGAAACAGCGTTCAAGAAGCTGGCGGGAGCTGAGCAATTGACCGCTTGAGCCACCACCGGCGGCGCATGAAACGAAGCGCCTGGTCCGAAGTCAAACCATCGGGAGTTTCACAGCATGAAACGAAACATATTCATTTCGGCGGCTTTCATTACCTGCGCCGCGCTTCTGTTTGCCGCCGATGTGAAGACCGATTATAGTCATTCCGTCAATTTCGGCAATTACCATACTTATTCCTGGCTGAAAGTCGACGCCGGCAATCCTCTTTGGGTGGATCGCATCCAGCGCGACATAGACGGTCAACTGAACGCGAAGGGATGGATGCAAGTTCCTTCCGGTGGTGAGGCCGCGGTTTCCGCGTTCGGCGCCACGCACGATCGTCGAACGCTGGAGACTTTCTACGATGGATTCGGAGGCGGCTGGCGCTGGCGCGGGTTCGGTCCAGACCTGGCTACAACCACTGCTGTGAACACGCCGGTGGGCACGCTGGTGGTGGATATTTTCGACGGAAACACCAGGCAGCTTATTTGGCGCGGCACTTCCGAAAGAACCCTTTCCGAAAAGCCGGATAAAAACGAAAAGAAGCTCGAGGATTCCGTGCAGTCTATGTTCAAGCATTTTCCGCCGGCGCCTAAGATCTAGCGTTGGCGGCGTAGAAACTATTCGACGGCGCAGCCGTCCGACCTTCAGAGGATTGTCCAAAAAACGAAAGGCGGTTTTAAACGAACATGGCTGACACCCACAAATGCGCTCATCCGGCTTGCAATTGCGTCGCGCCGAAGGATGCCAAGTATTGCAGTCAATACTGCGACGATGCCAGCTCTACCACGGAGCTGGCTTGCAACTGCGGCCACCTGGGGTGTGCTGAAGAACTGGCGCACCAGGCATGAGCTCTGGGTTCCGTCATGTCCGAATCAGATCAAACCGGCTTCCACTCCATCATCGAGATTCTCGATCGGTTTCTGAGCAAACCGCTTCCCGAGCGATGGGGCAAGTGGAAGCTGGACCGGGACCGGCGCGTCATCTATTATGACGGGCCCAATGACTACTGGTTCTCGCTCAGTCAAATGAACAATTCCGCCGAAGTGCTGGATTGGATCGTCGAACTGCACGAGAAGAGTTGGGCTACGCCGGAAGATATCGGAAACCTGGTGGCCGCGCTGGACGACATCTTCGATCTGCAAAACAATATCTGCGGCTGCGGCATCGAGCATCGCTTCAACGCCAAGGAGCACGTCGCCAAGCTGTTCCCGCCCTCCAGCGAACCGGCCGCTGAAGGCGCCTAGCAGGAAGCTAAAAAGGCAGAAAACCGCTCGCTCACGGCCACCCATACGGTCTTCTTCGAGTCGATGTTCCCAGGGTGCACGACCTCCTGTCGTCTTCGAATGTTTCTGCTGGCGCGCGGCTCAGAATCGCGACTGCCTGTTTGCATGTCTTTACCGAGCCGCGACCGTGAGGAAGTCGGTCCCCAAAGCTTTTTAAACCGCCGGCTAAGCAAGCGAAACTGGCGTCAGCTAGCCTTGGCGCGTTTAGCGGCCGCGTAAGATTTCACCAGGCGTAGCACCGCCCTTTCCGGCGCTTGCAGTTTGCCGGCCGGGGCGGATGCACCCGCGGCGCCCGCCCGCATCACGGCAAATATGGTTTGTTCCTCATAGCTCTCGAAAACCGCCGGGTGAATGTAATACTTTCGACACGCCGCCGGACGATTGCCCAGATGTTTGGCGGTTTCCTTGACGGCCTGCACGATGTTTCGCTTTAACTCCCGGTCCGACGCGGCGGGACCCAGCTCGGCCAGCTGCTGGGCCATGTGGCCGGTGCCGTGCCAGGTGCGAAAATCTTTGGCGGTGAAGTCTTCCTGCGTAATTTCCTTCAGATATTCGTTCACGTCAGCCGAATCCACCCGCGCGGATTCACCCGTGTCCGATTCATATTGGAACAGCTCCTGGCCAGGCAGATCCTGGCAACGTTTCACGATTCTGGCCAGCCGCCCATCGCGCAGCGTGACGTCGTGCTCCTGATTGCTCTTGCCGCGGAAGTGCAGCCGGACGCTTTGGCCGTGGATGTCGGCGTGGCGATCCCGCAGCGTGGTTAGTCCGAACGACTTGTTAGCCTTGGCATATTCTTCGTTGCCGATTCGAATGCAGGTTTCATCCAGCAGCCGCACGATCGCCGCGACAACCTTCCGCTGTGGCAAACGCGGGAAGGGACAAATCTGTGATCCACCTGTTCGCGTATTTTCGGAAGAGCGGCTCCGAAAGCCAGCATGCGGCCGAACTTGGCCTGGTCGCGCACTTCGCGATAGCGCGCATGATAACGATATTGCTTTCGTCCTCTGGCGTCGCGCCCCACCGCTTGAATATGGCCGTTCTCGCTCGGGCAAATCCAGACGTGTTCCCAAGCGGGCGGAATCACCAACCCTCGAATCCGTTCCAGCGTGGCCTTATCCCGCAGCGGCTTCGAATCCGGCGCAACATAGTAAAAGGCTTTCCCACGGCGCTTTCGAAGAATTCCCGGTCCTTCCCCTGTTACGTAGCGGAGGTGGGCCGCCTGGGCGGACTGCAAAGGATCTTCCGCCATCAACTTCGCTTTTGAAATCAATCTGTTCCGCTGCATTTCCGCACATAAGATACGAAGAGGCGCGCCAGTGTTTCATCCCCATCTTTATGCCCGCCAAGATGTAACGTATTTAACACCTGCATGCATCGGTTTGGTAGTATCATGTCATTGCCGAGCACCCATAAGGGGTGCATTTCTGCACAGCGGAGGATATGTTGCCAACAGTCAACAGCAGGCTTTCAGAAGTTTTTGAAAAACGCGAACAGGAGATTACAGACCAGTGGGTGGAGCAGCAACAAGCATCCGGCCGCAAGCTCACTGCCGCCGAACGCGAGCAAGCCAACCGGCAGTCCCGCGACTTCGTTCGCTCGCTGAAGAGCTGCCCTGAAGCGAGACAGCAGCGGGGATATTTCAGGCGCGGATTGGGCCGGCGTTCGGGAGTTTCTGGTAGACCTTTCATCGCGCAGAGCGAAAGACGGTTACACGCCCAGAGAAACGGCCACCTTCGTTTTTTCTCTCAAGCAGCCGCTCTTTTCAGCCCTCAGAAGTGAATTCAGCTCCAACGGCGCGGCCCTGGCGGACGAGGTTTGGCTGGCCACGCTATCTTATCGACGAACTCGGGCTGCTGACGACGGAAGCGTTCCAAAAGTCGCGCGAAGAAGTGATCACGCGCCAGCAGAAAGAGCTGCTGGAGCTTTCCACTCCCGTGGTGCGGCTTTGGGAGAACATCCTGGCGCTGCCGCTCATCGGAACGCTGGATAGCGCGCGCACGCAGGTGGTGATGCAGAATCTGCTGGAAGCGATCGTCCAGACCCGGTCGGATTACGCCATTATCGACATCACCGGCGTCCCGGTGGTGGATACCCTGGTGGCCCAGCACCTGCTGAAGACCGTGGCCGCCGCGCGTCTTGATGGGCGCCGATTGCCTGATCAGCGGCATTCGCCCGCAGATCGCCCAAACCATCATTCACCTGGGTGTCGATCTGTCGGAAGTCACCACCAAAGCCACGCTGGCCGACGCATTCGATGTGGCATTGCGCCGCAGCGGGCATAGAGTAGTTCGCCAGGACGTGGCTTCGCCTAGCGCGGCGGCCAGGTAACCGTGGAGCGGATACCGATCCTCAAGATGGGCGAGTTTCTGCTCGTCACCATTCAAGTGGACATGCACGACCGGCTGGCCCTCACCCTGCAGGACGACCTGACCGGCCAAATTGTCAAACATCGGGCTCACGGCGTGCTGATCGATATTTCGGCGCTCGAAATCGTGGATTCCTTCATCGGACGGATGCTGGCCAGCATCGCATCCATGGCGCATCTGCTGGATGCGGAGACGGTGGTGGTGGGAATGCAGCCGGCGGTGGCCATCACGCTGGTGGAACTGGGGCTGCCGATGAGAGGCATCCGCACGGCCCTGGATGTGGAAAAAGGCATGGTGGCTCTGCGCGGACGCGATTCTGGAAGCAGGGCAAGATGGCGATGCGAGTAGTATCCGCTGAGACCATGGAAATTCGCAGTCTCCGACGATGTCGTCCTGGTGCGCCAGGCGGTGCGTAAGAAATCGATCGCCTTGGGGTTGGGATTAGTGGATCAAACCAAAGTGGTCACCGCTTCGAGCGAACTGGCGCGCAACACGCTGGATTACGGCGGAGGAGGCGTCGCCCGTCTGGAGCTGGTGGAAAACGGGACTCGCACGGGTTTGCGAATCACTTTCGAGGATCAAGGCCCGGGCATCGCCGACATCGATCTGGCGCTCACCGACGGCTACACCACCGGAAACGGCATGGGACTGGGTCTGAGCGGCGCCAAGCGGCTTTCGCACGAATTCGAGATTTGGTCGAAACCGGGGGAAGGGACCAGAGTCTCCATTCTGAGGTGGAAGTAATTGGCAACCGCAGTCAATATTGCTGTAGAAGAGAGCAGCCAGACCGCCGAGGCGCGCCGGACTGCTCGCGAAATGGCGCTGGAGCTGGGGATGGACGAGAGCGCAGCCGAGCACGTCGCCATTGTCACCACGGAAGCTTGCACCAATCTGCTGAAACATGCCTGTCGGCGGGCAGATCCTGTTGCAAACCACTACGGAAGAGTCCGATGCCGCGCCGCTCCTGGAACTGCTGGCGGTGGATCAAGGTCCCGGAATGAACAACCTGGATCAGTGCCTGCGAGATGGCTTCAGCACCGGCTCCAGTCCCGGCCAGGGCCTGGGCGCCATTCAACGGATGTCGAAACAATCCGACATTTATACGCTTCCCGGCAAAGGTACAGTGGTGCTGGCGCGCTGGTGGCTCTCGCCCAACGGCTGGAAACCGCGTAAGCGGCTTCCGGCTGGGCGCCGTGAATGTGTCCATGCCCGGAGAGGAAGTGTGCGGCGATTCCTGGGGCTCCGCGCGCAATGACCGGGATCTGGTGATTATCGTCGCCGATGGCTTGGGACACGGCACTGGAAGCCAGGCTGGCATCGACCGAAGCGGTCCGGCAGCTTTATGAGAATCCGGAGCTGCTGCCGAAAGCGCTGCTGATGCGCGTTCATCAAGCCTTGCGCAGTACGCGCGGCGCGGCCGTTGCCGTCGCTCGCATCGACTGCGTCCGGGGCAAGCTGACATTCGCCGGCGTGGGCAATATCTCCGCCCGCATCTACGCCGGCTCCGAAGCGCGGCAGAACCTGGTTTCGCTGAACGGCATCGCCGGCCATCAGTGCGAGCGAATTCAGGAGTTCAGTTATGTCTGGCCCGAGGACGGGTTGTTGGTTCTTCATTCCGACGGCCTTTCCACCGGCACTGGATTGGAATCCTATCCAGGGCTTGCGGCGCGCGATCCCGCGCTCATCGCCGGCCTGCTCTACCGGGATTTCTGCCGGGGACGCGATGACGCTACAGTTGTAGTTGCAAAGGCTGCGTAAATGGCTGGGACTATTCTTACCCTTGCTATCGCGTTGCGAGCGCGACACGGTGGCCGCGCGGCAGAGAGCCCGGCAAATCGCCCGCCTGCTGGGTTTCGAACCGCAGGATCAGACGCGGATATCCACCGCCGTTTCCGAAATCGCGCGCAACGCTTTCAATTATGCGGGCGGCGGCCGGGTGGAATATTCCATTGAAGGCCGCACGTCGCCGCAACTGTTCATCGTCAAAATCAAGGATTCCGGGCCCGGAGTGCGCGACCTGGAGAATATCCTGGAGGGGCGCTATAAATCCTCCACCGGCATGGGCATGGGTATTCTGGGCGCGCGCCGCCTGATGGATCAATTCCAGATTGAGTCCGCGCCGGCCAGGGGACCACGGTCTGGCTCAAGAAACTGCTCCCCAGGCGCATCGCGCGTTTGGAAGGCGCAGGATTTGCCCGGGCTTGGCGGCCCAGCTGGCGGGAGAGGGTCCGCAGGACGCGTTTCAGGAACTGCAGCATCAAAATCAGGAGCTGCTGAAGGCGATGGAGGAGATCCGCACCCGGCAGATCGAACTGACCCGGCTGAATCGGGAACTGGAAGACACCAATCGCGGCGTAGTGGCCCTGTATGCGGAATTGGACGAAAAAGCGGATCATCTGCGCCGCGCCGATGAGCTGAAATCGCGCTTTTTGTCCAATATGAGCCACGAGTTCCGCTCGCCGCTGAACTCCATTCTGGCGCTGAGCGGCCTGTTGCTGGATCGCTCCGACGGCGAATTGACGGCCGAGCAGGAGCAGCAAACCGAGTACATTCGCAAGGCCGCGCGCGATCTGCTGGATCTGGTGAACGATCTTCTGGACCTGGCCAAAGTGGAAGCCGGCAAGGTGGAAGCCAAGCCGCTGGAGTTCCGCGTCGCCGATCTGTTCGCCGCCCTGCGCGGGATGCTGCGGCCGCTGTTGCTGAATCAGGCCGTGGATCTGGTATTCGAAGATGTGGACCAGATTCCCGCTGATGTTTTCCGACGAAGGCAAGATCTCGCAGATCCTCCGGAATTTCATCTCCAATTCGCTCAAGTTCACCGAGCGTGGAGAGGTTCGGGTGTCTGCCAGCCTGGCGCGATAATGACGACGTCGTCTTTTCAGTGGCCGACACCGGCATCGGAATCGCTCCCGAAGATCAGCAGCGCATCTTCCAGGATTTCGCGCAGGTGGACCATCCCATTCAAAGAAGGGTGAAAGGCACCGGCCTGGGGCTGCCGCTCTCGAAAAAACTGGCTACTTTGCTGGGCGGCGAAGTGCGAGTGGAGAGCCAACTGGGATTCGGCTCGAAGTTCACCGTTCAGCTCCCTCTGAGATACGAGCAAACCGTACAGCTCAGCCTGGCGTCCGAATCGTCTATCGTGGCGGCGGAGGCCGATGCGGGGAGCCTGCCGGTGCTGGTGCTCGAAGACAAAGTCGAAATGATGATGATGTACCGGAGTTATTTGAAGAACTCCGGATTCCAGCTCATTCCCGCTTCTACCATCCGGGATGCCCAGGAAGCGCTGGAGAGGATTCGTCCGCGGGTCATCATTCTGGATGTGGTGCTGCGGGCCGAAGATTCCTGGAGATTTCTGGCCGATCTTAAACAAGACGTCCGAACGCGCGATATTCCCGTCATGATCGCCAGCACCATCGAGGATCAGGCCAAAGGCTTTCACCTGGGCGCGGACGAGTATCTTTTGAAGCCAGTGGAACGAGCTCCGCTGCTCGATAGATTGAGAGCGCTGACGGCGGCCCAACCCACGCGCATTCTGATTATCGATGACGAAGAACGCGATCGTTATTTACTGAAACAACAATTTCGCGAATCCGAGGTCGTTATTCAGGAGGCCTGCGACGGCCCCGAGGGAATTCGCGAGGCTTCCGAAGAACGTCCGAACGCGATTATACTGGATCTCACGATGCCGGGCATGAACGGGTTTGAAGTGCTGGATGCGTTGAAAACGGATGTCGCCACCAAGGATATCCCCGTGGTAATTTGCACTTCCCGGGTTCTCACCGAATCGGAAAGGCTACAATTAACGGGAAAGACTGTCGCGATCCTGAGCAAGGGAGGCAATGGACATGAGGAGATTGCCCAGCTCATCCGGCGGACCGTGAGTTCGGTAGCACTTCCCGCTGCGGCAATGTTTAGGAGCGCTTCATAACAGTGGATACGCCCATCCTGTCCATCCTTAATGTCGACGATTATCCTCCCGGTCTGTACGCGCGTACCAAAGTTTTGAGGCAAGCCGGCTTCGAAGTGATTGAGGCCACCACCGGCGATCAGACGCTCAAGCTGGCCTTCCAACATAGGCCGGCGGTAATTCTGCTGGACGTCAACCTTCCCGACATGCATGGCTTCGAGGTCTGCCGCCGCATACGGACGAATCCCGCGCTCGCCGCCACCACCATCCTGCACATCTCGGCGTCCAGCGTTCAGGAGCAGCAGCAGGTGCACGGCTTAAACACCGGCGCGGACGGTTACTTGATTGAGCCCCTGGATCCGGCGGTTCTGATCGCCACTATCAAAGCTTATTTGCGGGTGCGTCATGCGGAGACCGCGCTACGCCGCTCCAACGAAGATCTGGAACGCTTCGCCTATCGTGTGACGCACGAATTAAATGAACCGCTGCGGACCATTACGATGCACGGGCAACTTCTGGAGAATCGGCTCACTGGTACGCTCGATCCGGACGCGCTGAAGTCTTTCCAATTCATGCAAGACGGCGTGCGCCGCATGCGCGCGTTCATCGACGATCTGCTGCGTTACTCCCAGGCCACCCATGCCGGCAGCGACGTCAGACTGCTGGATCTGACCACCGTGCTCGACGAAGCTATCAACTCGCTGGGCGCCGCCATCAAGGAAAGCGGAGCCAGGATCACGCACGATCCGTTGCCCGCGCTGATCACCGATTCCAGAATCGAGCACGTACTGCAAAACCTGCTGAGCAATGCCATCAAGTATTGCCGCAGCGGCGTGATACCGGAGATTCATGTTTCGGCCAAGCTGGAGGGCGATGCCTGGGTGCTCTCCGTCCGCGATAACGGTCTGGGAATCGAGCCGCAGTATCGACAAGCTATTTTCCAGGTTTTCCACCGTCTGCACGGCAAAGACATTCCGGGCACCGGCGTCGGTCTCGCTCTGGCGCAGAAAATTGTCGAAACCAACGCCGGAAAAATGTGGGTGGAATCGGAGCCAGGGGTAGGGTCCACTTTCTACTTCACCATTCGACAGGCCAGCGATAATAACGTTGCGAACCACGCCGCGCTCTAGCCGTATCCATCCTCGAATCAACGAGCGCCCTTCCGAGCCGAACCAAAACCGCTTGCTAACGCGCGCGGCTCGGTATCCGGTTTCCAATCAAACGACCGCGCTTCCGAACCGAACCAAAAACCGCTTGCCAAACGCGCGCGGCTCAGTATCAATCAACGACCGCGCTTCCGAGCCGAACCAAAAACCGCTTGCTAACGCGCGCGGCTCAGTATCAATCAACGACCGCGCTTCCGAGCCGTGACCGTCAGGGAGCGGTTCTGGACCTTAGCCTCGAGCGCTAGTCCCCATGTCACGTCTTACTTTCTTGGCCAGGTGAAGGTGATCCTGCAGCGTAGGCAGGGTGTTCGATACGAATGATCGGACCGCCGGATTCTGCGCTGCCGCGGACTCCCGCTGAAACTCGGCCACATCCTGCATGTGATCGTTCACCATGGCTCGCATGTACGCGCGGTCGAAAGCGCTGCCGGAAAGTCCCGACAGCCGGTCGTAAAGCGCCTGGTCTTTTGCGTCCAGCGTGGTCGGTACCGTTACGCCGTCGCTCGAAGCTAAGCTGTCGAGTTTCTGGTCTGCTTTGCCGTGATCCGTCACCATGCGTTGTCCGAAATCTTTCACCGCCTGCGACGAAGCTCTCTGTTCCGCCAGTTGACCTAACTGTACTTCGGCCATCCCGCCTTCGGCGGCCTTGTGAATAAACATACGATCGGCCTTGTTCACCGTCGTCGATTGCCCATAGGCGAAGAGGCCGCATGCACAACCTGCCAATATTACCGTGATAATGTTTTTGCCCATTTCTGTAACTCCTTGCGGGGCGTCCGTGGCGCCTCACTTTGTAGACTGCCCGCGGCGAAAAACATGCCAGTATGTTGTGAACTTAACGGTGAAGCAGAGGAGTCGCAGAATGACCGCTAGCTGCGTCACATGGTGAGAGGACAGCGCCCCTGCCAGAGGTTAAACCCACCACAACTTCCATCGCGGACTGGTGTCCGGATTGCAACCCATGGCTGATTGCCCTTGCGGTAATTCTTCCGACGTTTATGGAAGTGCTGGATACGGCCATCGCCGCCGTCATCTTGCCGCACATCGCAGGCAGCCTTTCGGCCACCACCGACCAGGCCACCTGGGTGCTCACCAGCTACCTGGTTGCGAATGCCGTCATCCTGCCGGCCAGCAGTTGGTTCTCATTGCGATTTGGCCGCAGAAACTTCCTGTTGTTCTGCATTTCGTTGTTCACCGCAGCCTCGTTCGCCTGCGGCGCGGCCCAGAGCCTGGGGATGATTTTGCTCGCCCGCGCGGTGCAGGGCGCAGGCGGCGGGGCGCTGCAACCCTTATCGCAATCCATTCTGCTGGAGAGTTTTCCTCCCGAAAAACGCGGCTCCGCAATGGCCGTGTTCGCACTGGGCGTGGTGGTCGCGCCGGTGCTGGGACCAACTCTCGGAGGCTGGCTGACCGATCAGTACACCTGGCGCTGGGCTTTTTACATCAACATTCCCATCGGTGTGGTGGCCACTTTCCTGATCATGCGCTTCGTCAAAGACCCGCCGTACATCCAGTCCGCCAAACCTGGCAAAATCGATGCCATCGGCCTCGGCCTGCTCGCCATCTGGATCGGCACGTTGCAGGTGATCCTCGATAAAGGGCAGGAGGACGATTGGTTTGGCGCGCTCTGGATTCGTTACGCCGCGGCAATTCTCCTGATTGCATTTGTGGTGTTCCTCGTTCGCGAGCTGATCGTCAAGAATCCGATCGTAAATCTGAAGATCTTCAAGGACCGCAATTTCGCGGTCGGCTGTATTTTGATTGGAGCCTTCGGAGCTGTGATTTACGGCCTGGTGACACTGCTGCCCTTGTTCTATCAGACGCTACTGAATTACACCGCTTCGGCCGCGGGCATCGCTGTCAGTCCACGCGGGATCGGCGCCATTCTGATCATGCCCATCATCGGCATAATGACCGCGAAGATGGACAACCGTTACCTGGTCGCGTCCGGCTTCGCCTTGTTCGGATACTCAGCCCTGTGGGCCTCCAACCTGACGCTCGACGTTTCTCAATGGTCGTTGTTGTGGCCCATCATCCTGAGTGGAACGGCCATGGGATTGATCTTCGTTCCGCTTTCCACCACCGCCGTCGGCACGTTAAGTAACGAGCAGATCGGCAATGCCAGCGGCCTGTACAATCTGCTGCGGAACATCGGCGGAAGCATCGGAATTTCCCTGGTGGACACTTATATCGCGCGCCGTCAGCAGGTGCATCGCAACGATCTCAGCCGCTATCTTTCGCCCAATCCGGAAACTCGGCAGACGTTGGTAAGGCTTCAATCGTATATGTCGCTGCACGCGGGCCCGAAACTTGCGAAGCTGCGTGCGTATTCGCTGCTCCAAAATGGCCTGGATCAACAATCTATCCTCTACGCCTATGTCGACGATTTGCGGTACATGGTGGTGGTGTGCGCCATTTGCCTGCCGATCGTATTTCTATTGCGGCCGGTAAAGGCCAAGCGCGGAGCCGCTCCGGTGGGCCATTAATCGCAGGCAGGTGGCGCGTGTGGCGCGAACACTCATGTTTGCCGCGTCGAGACTCTTCTCGACGCATGGCTGGCACCGGCCACCTGCTCTAGTTGTTCGAATTCAGCCAAACCTTCGGCTCTACCGACATTCCGATTCTCAGGCGATGCTGCGCATCTTCGCCCGGCTTCAGCCGGATCCGTACGGGCAACCGCTGCACCACCTTGACGTAATTGCCCGTCGCATTCTCCGGCGGAAGCAGGCTCGTCCGAGCTCCCGTCGATCCCGGCATGCTTTCGATGTAACCGTGAAACGTCTGGCCGAACGCGTCCACCTGCACGTCCACCGATTGCCCGGCGTGCATCCGGCGCAGTTGCGTCTCTTTGAAGTTGGCCGTGATCCAAATGTCGTCGATCTGGCTGATGTCCAGCATCTCTTCTCCCGGCGCCAGATCCTGCCCCACCTCTACGGTCTTATTCGCAACCACGCCGCTCACCGGCGCAACGATCTTGGTATAAGAAAGGTTCAGCCGCGCTTGATCCACCGCTGCCTTGGCTGAAACAATACTCGCCTTGCGCGTTGCTACCGTGGCTTCCCGGGACGCGGTTTGCCGTGGAGCGTTTTGCTGGGCTTCCGCCAGGCGCGTTTGGGCTTGCATCAGTTGCGCGCGACGCTCATCCAGCCCCCGCGATGCCACTTCGACAGCGGCTTTGGCCGCGTCCACGCCGGCCGCCTGGCTTTCCGCGGTCGCTGAAACCGCATCGAACTGTTGCCGCGAAATCTCCGCTTTCTCGGCCAGCGGCTGGAAGCGGACCACATCCCTCTGCGCTTTATTGCTTTGCGCTTCCGCGCTCCGCAGATCCGCCAGCTTCGCCTGGTATTCCTGCTCGGCCGAAGACACGGCCTTTTCAGCCACCACCACATCCGCGTTTCCCACGGAAATGGTGGTCTCATTTGTGGTTTGAATGATCGGAACGTTCGGGTTTTCGGCGCGCAACTGCGCCAAGGCTTGCTCGTAAGCGCCGGTGGCTTGCTCCAGAGCTACCTGATAGTCCCGCGGATCCAGATCCACAATCACTTGGCCGGCTTTCACGAACTGGTCGTTTTCGGCGTAAACGCCCACCACGGTTCCAGCGATGCGCGGGCTGATCATGTTCAGGTGTCCATCCACCTGGGCGTCGTCGGTGGATTCATAGGACGAAAGATAACTCCACAACAGAGCGCTTCCTACCAGCACCACAACCAGTGCCATGACTCCCAATAACACGCGGCCTGGATGCCGCTTGATGTAGCGGCGCGTGCGCTGCGCCAAAGGTTTCTTGGGCTTCTCGGGCTGCTTCTTCTCCCCTTGCTGCTGTTGCTCTTGTTTGCCGTCCTGCTGCTGTTGCGTACCCCCGGCGCCGGAATCGTGGAGCTTGTGCTGCTCCTCTTTCAGGCGCGCCTGTTCGCCCTCCAGGCGATCTACTTTCTGATTCAACTCACGAACTGTCGGTTCATCGGCCATAGAACTGTTTTAGGGAGAAGCCCATGAATATGACGGCAAACCGGGCAGTGAGTTTCTGATGGAAAGGTTCTTGACAGCGCCCGTTCAGAGCGACAGGCGGTAGTATCGCCGCCGGCAGGAACGGCAGCGGAACGGATGCAAAAAGAACAGCGCCATTAGCGAGTCCAGGCCTGTCCTGCGCTTGGAACGATGGGCACAACTCCAGCGGCATTTCCGGCAAGCCACCGGCTGACCCGTGCGGGGCGCGGCTCGTTGCGTAACCCGTCGAGCTGTATTTCTTAATGCGATGAAACTATCCGTCAGTTGGGTCATGCTTTGGTTAGGCGTGAGTGACGCCCGCCTTAACTGTCGGACCCGCAAACGGGCAATAGGTTTCAGATCTTGAACAGATTGCGCTCTAGTACCAGGTTCGCGGCCCCAGTACTGGGATGGTGGCTCTGAGATCATACGGTTAACAATGCTCTGTTTCCACCGCATCTGGCGTCTAGCAGGCTGCTGAAAAAGGCTTTTGGGGACCGACTCCCTCACGGTCGCGGCTCGGTAAACACATGCAAACACGCAGTCGCGATTCTGAGCCGCGCGCCAGCAGCACACCCGGAGACGACCGGAAGTCGTGCACTGGAGAACAGCGACTCGAAGAACACCGGACGGGTGGCGCGTGAGCAAGCGGTTTATGGCCTTTTTCAGCATCCTGCTAGAGTGCATGGCAATCCCCATGCGTCCCTTCGGCAAGACTCAGGCTTCGGTGTCTGCGCTGGGATTTGGCGGACATCACCTGGGCGACGCGCAGGACGAGCAAACCGCCATCCGCATGTAGGAGAAGCCGTGGACGGTGGCGTTACCTTTTTCGACAACTGCTGGGAATATCATCGCGGCAAAAGCGAAGATTGGATGGGAAAGGGACTGAAGGGCAAGCGTGATCGCGTCTTTTTGATGACCAAGGTCTGCACCCATGGCCGCGAGAAGGCGCTCGCGATGAAGATGCTTGAGGAATCGCTCAATCGTCTGCAGACCGATCATCTGGATCTTTGGCAGGCGCACGGGATGGGCTTCGACAACGATCCCGAGTTGTTCATCCGTCCGAATGGCGCAGCGGAGGCGCTGGCGCAAGCTAAGCAACAGGGCAAGGTGCGGTTCGTCGGGTTTACGGGCCACAAAAGTCCGGCGGTTCATCTCAAGATGTTGGCCACGGGTTTTCCCTTCGATTCGGTGCAAATGCCGCTGAACCCGTTCGACGCTTCCTTCTTCAGTTTTCAAACCGGCGTGCTGCCGGAATTAAACCGCCGAGGGATTGCAGCTCTGGGAATGAAACCGATCACCGGTCACGGGGAAGCAGTGCTGAAAGGCGTATTGACGGCCGAGGAGAGCCTGCGCTACGCCATGAGCCTGCCGGTCACGACGACCATCACCGGGATGGAGACGCTTGATATTCTGCATCAGAACCTGCGTGTGGCACAGCAGTTTGAGCCGATGAACGCCGGCGAGATGCAAGCCTTGCGGCAGCGCTGCCTGCAATATGCTGTCGACGGACGATTCGAGCTCTACAAAGTCTCGCTGAAGTTCGACAATCCGGAAGCGCGGACGCCGCATGGTTTTCCACTCGACAATCAGCAGGTGGAAGTGAAAGAGATGATGAAGGCGGCCGGCAATACCGGCCATCCATTTCCGTCCATCTGAAAACGGAGAAACCATGAGCGAACAAATGAATGAGAGCAGCAATGATCCCTGGGGTATCAGCCGCCGCGCGCTGCTGGCGGGCGTAGCTGGAATCGCAGCTGGCTCACAAGCCTCGGCCCAGCCGGGTGGGTCATCCCAGTCTGGCATGGTGCCGCATCGGCCGCTGGGAAAAACCGGCATCCAAGTCTCCGCCCTCGGCATCGGCGGATATCATCTGGGCTCCACCCTGAATCAGGACGAAGCCAACGCGATTGTGCGCGAAGCGGTGGACGCTGGCGTCACATTTTTCGACAATTGCTGGGAATATCACGAAGGCGGCTCGGAGGAGCGCATGGGCGTTGCGTTGCAAGGGCTGCGGAATCGCGTAGTGTTGATGAGCAAGGTTTGCACGCACGGCCGCCACAAGAAAGTAGCCATGCGGATGCTCGAAGAATCCTTGCGGCGTCTGCGCACGGATCATCTGGACGTGTGGCAAATTCACGAAGTGGTTTACTGGAACGATCCCGACCTGATATTTGCGCCCGATGGCGCGGCCGAAGCCCTGGCGCAAGCCAAACAGCAGGGTAAGGTGCGCTTCGTCGGATTCACCGGGCACAAAGATCCCGGAATACATCTGAAGATGCTCGCGCACGACTTTCCGTTCGACACGGTGCAGATGCCGCTGAATTGTTTAGACGGCAGTTTTCGCAGCTTCGAAGCCCAGGTGCTGCCGGAAGCGAATCGGCGGGGGATCGCGCCGCTCGGAATGAAAAGCATGGGCGGCAGCGGCGAATTGGTAAGCCATGGCGCCGTTACGCCCGCGCAAGCCTTGCGCTACGCCATGAGCCTTCCAGTCGCCACTACAATTAGCGGAATCGATTCCATCGGCGTGCTCCGCCAGAATCTCGAAGTGGCGCGCAATTTCGAGCCCTTCACGCCCGACCAGATGCAAGCCTTGCGGGACCGTTGCCGCGAGGCCGCTGCCGATGGCCACCTGGAGCTTTTCAAAACCACTACAAAGTATGATGGCGCCGAAGGCCGGCGCCAGCACCAATATCCGGACGTTGAAAAACTTCCGGTCTGAATCGGATTCCCTGGTTCAGACTCGCAACCCTTATGATTTGCTGCTCTTCTTCTTCGGGATCTTAGCGCCCGATTTTCGCGCTTCGCTCAGCGCGATTGCTACCGCCTGCTTGCGGCTTTTCACTTTCGTGCGCCCGCCCGATTTCAACTCTCCATGCTTATACTCGTGCATCACCTTGCTGGTCTTTGCGCGTCCCTTCGTTGTCGACGAAGAGCGCTTCTTCGAAGCAGTTTTCTTTGCCATAAGCTCCCTATTGGCTAGACAGTGTGCGGACGGAAACTGTTTCCCGGCGAATCGCGTCACCGCTACTGAGATGGAAGCCGCGACCGTCGGAAGCGGTCCTACGGTACAACAAAACAATGACGACAACCAACACTTGGTTTGCCAAGATGGCCCAGAAGGCCGCCAAAGCCACTGGCTCCAGTCCGGCTTTTCTGACGGTCTGCCTGCTCACGCTGGTGTGGCTGGTCAGCGGACCGCTATTTCACTGGAGCGATACCTGGCAGCTTGTGATCAACACCGTGTCCAACATCGTCGCGATGCTGATGCTCTTCTTGATCCAGAACACGCAGAACCGCGAAAGCGCCGCTCTGCAACTCAAAGCCGACGAGCTGCTGCGCGCCATGCGGGGAGCGCAGAATGCGTTCATCAACTTGGAGGAGCTCAGTGAGGAAGATCTCGAGCGCATCAAAGAGCGCTACGCCAAGATGGCCGAGTTCGCTCGAGCCAAGGCGGGTATAGCCTCGTCGCCCGGCCCTGCGCCGGCGGAATCGCCGCAATGAATCACGCCTGCTTGCGGAGCCCTTTCCATAAGCGCTGAACTTTCTTCAGGTCGTCCACGAACGTTTCATACTCCATGTGACGCTGTTCTTCGTCCGGCGCGCGCAGAATAGCGGAAGGATGCACGGTGGAGGTTGCATGCGGCGCCCAGGAATTTCGAACGAACTGTCCGCGCTCTTTCGTCAAGCGATAGGCGCCTCCAAAAATCGACTGCGCCGCCGTTGCGCCCAGGCACACAATGATTTCCGGCCGAATCAACTTAATTTCCGCCTCCAGCCATGGCTGGCACGCGCTAATTTCGATGCCGTTCGGCTTCTTGTGTAACCGTCGCTTACCTCGCTCCTCAAATTTAAAGTGCTTCACGGCGTTAGTAACATACACCAGGGTCCGGTCGATCCCGGCCTCCACCAGCGCGCGATCCAGCAGCTTGCCGGATGGTCCGACAAACGGCCGCCCTTGCCGATCTTCCTCGTCGCCCGGCTGCTCGCCGATAAAAACAATTTCAGCGGAAATTGGTCCTTCGCCGAAGACCGCTTGGCTGGCGTGCGCGTAAAGATCGCACCCGCGGCACGTCTGCACGGCCGCCCGCAGCGTGCGCGGCGTCGGATGCTCCAGAATGTATTCGGCGGCGCTCGGGAATTCTGTTCGTGGCATGGCTCCTCTCAAATCCGTCAGCAAATCGCGTGCCGAAGCCAAACTGAAACTTACGTTCGCCGGCGCCTGTCTAGAAGTGTATGGATGCAATGAACGCAAAAGGAGATTCCAATGCCCGAAAAGCGGACGCTGGAGCGTGCTGAAAAAGATAAACGCGAGGGCAAAGCTCCCTCCACGCAAGCTGGAGAATTTGTCAAAGAAGAGATGGATCACGTCAGGGAAGGGAAGCATGGCGCTCGTTCCGCCAAGCAGGCCATCGCAATCGGCCTCTCGAAAGCCCGGCGCGCGGGAGTAAAGCTTCCGCCGCCCAAGAAGGGCGCCACGTCGGAACGCATCCGCACGCAGGCCGCGCGCGACAATGCCAAAGGATCAAACTCGCCGGGCCGCGCGCCCTCTCCGAAAAGATCGCGCGCCGTCAGTTCCGCTCTCAAGAAAGAAGGACACGCCGCTGCATCTCACACCGCGCTGTCGCGCCAGGCCCATGCCAGCGCTAAAAGCCGCGGAGCGTCCAATCGCAGCCAGGCTGCTAAGAAAGCTGCTCGAACTCGTGCACGCCGCTCGCGCTAGGTTTCTCGGACATTAATCCCGCACGATGGTAAGAATTGCAAGTAACGTTTCAGGCCGGAAATGGTTAAATAGCTGGCGCTCGGGGACTTATGGTTTGGCACCTCACCCGCATACCGAAAGGGTGGGACAGAGAGCATGGCCGCCGATCCGATTGACGTTGTTAGAAACTGGATCGTCGCATTTTTCGAATGGTTCGGCCAGCTCGGCCTGTTTTGCGTGCGCGTGGCGCGAGCCACCTTCGGCGCGCCCTGGGAAGGCCGCGAGCTCATCCGGCAACTGGATGCCATCGGCTCCAAGTCATTTCCGCTCGTCGCTCTCGCCGGAGCGGCCACCGGCATTGTTCTGTCTCTTCAAACTCGCGATAGCTTGACGCGCTTCGGCGCCAAAGCGATGCTGCCCGCCGTGATCGTCTTCTCGCTCATCAAGGAAAGCGGCCCTGTGATTACCGCATTAATCGTCAGCGGCCGCGTGGGCGCGGGCATCGGCGCCGAGCTCGGCTCCATGCGCGTCACCGAGCAGATCGACGCCATGGAAGTCTCAGCGGTGGATCCCTACAAGTTTCTGGCCTCCACTCGCGTGCTGGCGTGCCTGCTGATGCTCCCGCTATTGACGCTCGCAGCGGACGCGTCCGGCATCTTTCTGGGATGGATTTCCTCCACCTTGTCGGAGCCCATCACATTTCGGTTCTTTCTGCACAGCGGTCTGAAGAATGCCATGCTGAGCGATTTTCTTCCGCCCACCTTCAAAACCGCGATCTTCGGCTTAATCATCGGCTTCGTCTCCTGCTTTCAAGGAATGCGCACCAAAGGAGGCACGGCCGGAGTGGGGCGATCGGCCACCAGTTCGGTGGTGCTTTCGTCCATCTTTATTATTCTGGCCGACGTGATCCTGGTTCGATTCATTCAGGTGTTTTTCCCCTCATGACCGCGGCTACGGAGAACAGAACATCGGATCAAACGAAGCGGAGCGCGAGCGAAGCCCCTTTGGTCGTGAGCGAGCTGCATAAATCATTCGGCGCGCAGAACGTTCTAGATGGCGTGGATCTCACGGCGGATCGGGGCCAGACCGTGGTCGTGCTTGGAAGAAGCGGAACAGGCAAGAGCGTCCTGCTGAAACTCATCGTGGGATTACAGCAGCCGGACTCCGGTTCCATTCGAATTCACGGCCAGGAAATCGCAGGCCTCGATATAGGTGGGCTGAACGAAATCAGAAAAAAGATTGGGTTTCTGTTTCAGCAGGCCGCCTTGTATGACTCGCTCACCGTCGAAGAAAATGTCGCATTCCCTTTGAACCGGCATACCACGCTGTCGGATGCCGAGCGTCGCGAGAAAGCGCGCCAGTTGCTCGCGAGTGTGGGAATGGAGCGCGATTTAAATAAAATGCCCTCGGACATTTCGGGTGGAATGCAAAAGCGGGTGGGCGTGGCCAGGGCACTGGCCTTGGACCCGGACATTCTGCTTTTCGACGAACCCACCTCGGGCCTCGATCCGATTACCGCCGCTGAAATCGGCGAGCTGATTATGAAACTCAAGAAGGAGCGGAACCTCACGTCGGTGGTTGTTACGCACGACGTTCACGGTGCGAAGTCCTTCGCCGATCGCGTGGTGCTGCTGCGCGAGGGAAAAGTCGTGATTGATGGACCCTTCCCCAAATTGGAGCAGAGCCGCGATCCGTTCGTGGTCCAGTTCCTGAAGGACGCGGCTTAGAGGCGCCCCAAGGAGGCATATGTCGCAGGCATTTCGACTTGGTTTGTTTATCGTCGCCGCCCTGGCGGTGCTGGTTATCGGAGTTTTCCTCATCGGAAACAGAGAGTCGCTCTTTCAATCCACCTATCGTGTCAAAGCTGAATTCCAGAATGTGGCCGGCCTTGCCGATGGCGCCGACGTGCGGGTGGGCGGCCTGCATCAAGGCACGGTGAAGCACATTCAGCTGCCCACTCAGCCGGACGGAAAAGTAACCGTCACCATGGATCTTCAGAAGGCGACGCGCGATGTGCTGAAGAAGGATTCTGTCGCCTCCATCAAGTCCGAGGGGCTGATCGGCGACAAGTTCGTCGAAATTTCATTTGGGTCCGAAAATGGCGCTCAGTTGAAGGATGGCGACACCATCGCCAGCCAGCCGCCGCTGGACATGTCCAATCTGGTGAAGAAGGCGGATCAGCTTCTGGATAGCGCTCAGAGCGCGGTGGTAAATTTGGACGGCACCGCGAGCAACTTGAAATCGGTGAGCGCCAAGATCGACGAGGGCAAAGGTACCGTGGGCGCGCTGATTAACGATAAAACCATTTATCAGAAGGCCACCGCGGGCGCCACGGCCCTGGACGAAGACATGGAGGCGCTGAAGCACAACTTCCTGCTGCGCGGATTTTTCAAGAACCGCGGTTATGAGGACGCCGCCGACCTTACCAAGCACGCCGTCTCCCAGCTCCCCGCCGGCGAACCAATCAAGACGTTCGACTATGAGGGCCGAAAGCTGTTCAACAAACAAGCCAAGTTGGAAGACCAGAAAGCTTTCAAGGAAGCCGGCGACTACCTGCAGGCCAACAAATTCGGTTTGGCCGTCGTTGTGGATTCCGTCGGTATGAAGGGCGAAACGGG
This sequence comes from Bryobacterales bacterium, assembly GCA_963784025.1. Taxonomy (GTDB): domain Bacteria; phylum Acidobacteriota; class Terriglobia; order Bryobacterales; family Bryobacteraceae; genus Palsa-89. The sequence goes on along the minus strand of CAWAPW010000021.1, from coordinate 136,745 downwards.
CCAGGACCGGGTATTATCGGAAGGCCGGGCTGCCGCGATTCGCGACTATCTCGCCAAGAATTTCCGCCTGGACGACACGCGGATCAAAACGCTCGGGCTCGGCAAAACCAGCGACGCAGTTGACGATGGGAAAGTAGAGATCCTGGTTTACCCGGCGACTTCCGCGCAGGCAGTGAGACCAAGCAACTGAGCAGCCATGCGTAAGCATGCGGAGCTACTTCGCTTGCGGTGTCCAGGCGATTCTAATTACGCCGGGCCGTTCAGCCAGCGCGTGTATCACGGCCGGCACTTCGTTTTCTTCCGCCGTCGCTTTCCAGTGCAAATCGCAATTCAGCTCAGTGCTGCGCGCCTCAGGGCTCTGCGCGAAGGCGCAATAAGCCACTCTCAATCCTGCTTGCGTCAGGCTGCTGCGAATCTCGTTCTCGCTCGGTCCCGATGAATCCAGCACCAGCGACAACCTGGCTTGCCAATCCTGTTTCATCCGCTCCTCCACCACCTTGAGCGCCGACAGTATCGCGATTCCAATCGCCGAGCCAACCAGACCGATCGCGATCTGGCCGCCGCCGAAACACAGGCCAAGTACCGTGACGAACCACAGCGTGGCGGCGGTCGTGATGCCAACCACGAAATTGTCGCGGCGGACAATGGCGCCCGCGCCGATAAATCCCATGCCCGACAAAATTCCCAGCGGTAATCGCATCAGGTCGTTCATCACGAAGGAATTCGCAGGCCTTCCCGCGGTCGGCAAAAGAAGGTTAACCTGAATCATCGCCAAACACGCCGCCAGCGCCACCAGCATCGTTGTTCGCAGCCCTGCGGGGCGGCCGTGTTCTCCGCGGTCGAAACCAATCAACCCAGCCGCCGCTAGCGTACAAATTAACCGGATTCCAATATCGGACCACTCTAAGTTTGTCGGCATGTTGTATGCTGAGCTCCTTCGCGTCTATCAGGTAGCGTGAAGAATGGCAATCCCAAGAGCGTGCAAATCTTGAATCCCCAAACCACCGACCCGCCTGTACCGCCAAAGCAAAACCCGGTAGAAGTGTTTTTTGCGGATTTGGGACCGGGCCTGATCACGGGCTGCGCCGACGACGATCCCTCCGGCATCTCCACATATTCGATGAGCGGAGCGGTTTTCGGTTACGGCTTACTTTGGACGGCCCTCATTTCCTTCCCGCTCATGGTAGGCGTGCAAATGATGTGCGGGCGGCTGGGAATGGTGACGGGCCGCGGTCTCGCGGGCGTTGTCCGCAGGCGCTACTCCAAGTGGGTCCTGTGGGGCGCATGCTTGCTGTTGGTGGTGGCCAATGTAGTGAATATCGCCGCGGACCTGGGCGGCATGGCGGATGCCACGCAAATGATCACCGGCGTCAACTCCCTGGTGTGGACTCCGATTTATACCGCCTTAATCGTCGGCTTTTTGTTTTGGTCCTCCTACCGGCAGATTGCGCGGGTCTTTAAGTGGATCACGCTGGTGCTGCTGGCCTATGTCATCACCGCCTTCTTCGCGCGCGTGGACTGGCATCGTGCTCTAATGGAAACCCTTGTGCCGCACGTGGTCTGGTCGCGCGACTATGTTGAGGTGCTGGTGGGAATTCTCGGAACCACCATTTCCCCCTACCTCTTTTTCTGGCAAGCATCGCAGGAAGTGGAAGAAGAACGCGCCATGGGCAGGAGCCTGGCTCAGCGCAAAGGCGCCACCGATGCGGAATTGCGTGCACTAAAGGTGGATGTAATTACCGGAATGTTTGCCTCCAATTTCATCATGTATTTCATCATTCTCACCACCGCCGCCACTCTGCACGCGCACGGCATTGTGAAGATCGATACCGCCAGGCAAGCCGCGGAAGCGCTTAAGCCGCTCGCCGGAAATTCCGCTTATCTGCTGTTCACTTTGGGATTGATCGGAACGGGCATGCTGGGAGTGCCAGTCCTGGCCGGCTCCTGCGCCTACGCCATCTCGGAAGCCGCGGCCTGGCGCGGATCTTTGGAGAAAAAACCGCGGGGCGCGCGAAAATTCTATACCGTGCTCGGCGTGGCTATGGCGTTAGGCCTCGCCATCGACTTTACGGGGCTCGACGCTATCAAGATGCTTTTCTGGTCCGCTGTTACCAATGGAATTCTGGCGCCGCCTCTGATTTTATTGATTCTTCTGGTCACCAGCGATCCGAAAAGTGATGGGCCATCAGATCAGCTCCATCACGGAGCGGGTTCTGGGTTGGATAACGTTCGTGTTGATGACCGCTGCGGCCGCCGCGATGCTGATCGCATAGCTGGCCGCACCGTTCACTTGCTCTTGTTCTTGAACGCCTGAATGCCGTCCGCGATGATTGACATCGCGCGTTTAGGACCGCCCTGATTCTTCAGCTTGAACTTCTTTCCGCGCAGTTTGTTGTACGAAACGAAGAATTGTTCCACCTGTTCGAGGATGGCCGGATTCAGCTCATCCAGCGACGAAACGCTTTCATGCTGGTAAGAATGAACCGCCACGCCCAGCAGCCGATCGTTGGTTTCAGTCTTGCCGTTTTGCGTCTGCTTAGCCTCGATCACTCCGATAATTCTGATGTCCACCAGACAGCCGACATGCGCCGGCTCGTCCATCAGCACCATCACGTCCAGCGGATCGCCATCATCGCCCAGGGTACTAGGAATGAAACCAAAATCGAAGGGGAACATCATCCCCTCCGGAAGCAATCCGCCCAGCTTGAACAGGTTCGATTCGGGATCGTAATCGAACTTGTTCCGGCGGCTCTTGGGTGTTTCTATGATGGCGCAGCACTCCGCCTTCTTTCGATCCCATCGATTCGGAAACGCACTCAGGTCGGCCATGCTGTTCTATATAAGCCGCAGTTTCTTCTTCCTGCGGTAAAAGTTACTTCTCCAACACTTTCTCGATTTGTCCGATTTTCTTTTGAATTTTACCGCCCAGCTTTTCGTCCTGACCCTCTGCTTGCAAGTTAGGATTGTTGGTCAATATCCCAGCCTTCTCCTTAATCTTGCCTTTGGTTTCATGCACCTTGCCCTGCACTTGGTCTTTGGTACTGTCTTTCATCGGATTCTCCTTTTCGTGTGATCCGCTCCTGCGGTCCACGCCGACTTACATGCATTTGGACCGCCAACCACCGGAAGGCAGTTACAGGGTCTATGAAATGCGACATTGGCGAACGAAAGGGAGAATTAACCGCGTGCTCAATCGGCGTGCCGCACGGTGATGCCACCGCCGGAGGTGTGCAAATAGAGCAGCGGGCCGCCTCCGTTCAAAGGCGCGCGAAGTTCGTTATGATGCCGGCCGCCATCACTGGGCACGGGGAAGTCCGTCCACACGCCTCCGCCGCTGGTGGACGCGTCCAGATCCACGCGAATATCCCTCCTGAGGCTCACATTGATGCTGCCTCCCGACGTGTACAAGCGGCTTTCCTCCTTGGGCTGCCCAACTAGCGATGCCCTCACGCCGCCTCCAGATGTGGAGGCAATCACGGCGCCCGTCGCTTCACGAATATCGATACCGCCGCCCGAAGTATGCGCCTTCACGCGTCCTGTGTTCCGCTCGATGGAAATCGGACCCCCGCTCGTCGACGCGTCCACGTCCCCGGCAACATCTTCGATGCGGATGGGCCCGCCCGAAGTGTGCACCACTGCCTTGCCCTTGCCGCCTACCAACGTGATGCCGCCGCCTGAGGTGCGCGCGTTCACTTCGCCGTCCAGGCTGCTCAGGTAAATCGGGCCTCCCGACGTCTCCACGTCAGCGTTGAACCCGCGCGGCATCGTGACTCGATACTCCACTTCGCTCAGCCACCTGCCATATTCCAGGCACCTCCAGTCACGGCACATGTTGTGGCCGCCGAAAATAAACGGCCAGAAATCCACCAGCGGCTCCCAGCCGTCCCGAAACGCGCCGCTCACGCGGATGTCGGACCCTTGCTGTGTGACATCCAGGCTGAAATCCCGGCGCATCCGGTCGTACTCGGACTGCGAAGGCGGAGTGCCGTGGAAGTACACCTCCACATCGACGCTCTTCGCGTTACCGGGCTCCGCCCGAATCGTACCCACGTCCGCGGTTAATACCAACCGGGTGGCCGAGCCTACAGGAGTCGACTTTCGGACATGATCCTCCGGATCGACGGCCAAAAGAAAGGATGCACACACCAGGGCGAGGGCTAGCAAACGAAGCACGGCAGCCTCCTTATATAGGACTAATACGCGCCAATCTGCATTTGGTTCGCAAAATTGTGAATTGCGGCTTGAATTCTCACTTCCGGCTTCTCCCTCGTATATCATAGAGGCGTTATGGAGCCTTCCCAAAGATGACCCGCATCACCGTAACTTTTTCCCTCGCCGCGGCCGCAGCCGTAGCCGGCCTTGTGACCATCGCCCTCACAGCCGCCACCGCTCCATCTACATCGGTGCAGTTCACCACGCACCTGATCACCGACAAGCTGCGGGGTGGCTACAGCGTGGCGATTGCGGATGTAAATCACGACGGCAAGCTCGACATCATCCCGGTGGCGGCCGGCGGCTCCGAGCTCGCCTGGTACGAGAACCCAGGCTGGGACAAGCACGTCATGCTCAACGACAAGAAGGCCATGCTGTGGGCTTCCGCCGCCGACATCGATGGCGACGGCATCCCCGAGTTCGCGTTACTCAGCGACTTCGGCCAGGATCCCAAAACCAGCAAAGGCTCCGTCTGGCTGCTCAAGAGCCAGGGCGATCCCAAGGAAATGTGGAAGTCCTATCTGGTCGACGCCGTGCCCACCGCGCACCGCGTCACCTGGGCCGATCTGGAGGGAAACGGCAAGAAGGAAATCGTGATGGCGCCGTTCGTCGGATTGAAGGGCTGGGAAAATCCGAAATATCACGACAACGTGCCGGTCCTTTACTGGCGCGTTCCCGCCAAGCTGGATGATCCATGGAAGCGCGAAACCGTGGATGACACGCTCTATGGCGTGGTGCATCATCTGCACGCCGTGAAATGGAATCCCGGCAAGCGTGACGATCTGATAGTTGCGGGCTTCGACGGCATCGTTCTCTACACTCCATCCGGCCACGGCGACAAGTTGAAATTCGAGCGCAAGCAACTCGCCAAGGGCGACGAACCCAGGGACGTGCCCGGCGCGGGCGGAATGACGAAAGGCAGCAACGACGTCTATCCGCTCTACATCAAAGGCAAGCGCTTTCTCGCGGCGCAGGAGCCCTGGCATGGCGATGAAATTGTCGTCTACACCAACAAGAACGGGCACTGGGAGCGCAACGTGATCTTCAAAGGTTTCATTCAGGGACATGAAATGGCGGTCGGCGACCTCAATGGCGATGGACGCGATGACATCGTCGCCGTGGACGTAACCAATCGCGGCCGGCCAACTCCGGCCAGCGTTCACATCTTTTATTCCGAGGACGACGCGGGCACGCAATGGCGGCACGAACTGCTGGATGAGAACATGATGGCCGGATCGGGAGTAGTGATCGCCGATATCAATGGCGACGGCCGCCCCGACATCGTGGCCATCAGTGGCAGTTCGGCGAAATATTACGAAAACATGGGAGTCGGAAAATGAGAACGGCATTTCTCGCAATTGCGTCTGCGCTGATCCTGAGCGCACAATCCGCTGCTCCGCCGGAACGCGCGGTGATCGACGACCCCAACTATCTTCCGCGCGTCACTCCCATCAAGCCCGGCATGGCGCCGAAGATGAAGGTTGAACCGCTGCCGGCCGTGCCTTCGCGCACCTTCCGCGTCAATTTCAGCACCGGCGACGAATTGATGTCTGGCATGACCGAGTTCGCCGAGAAAAATAACCTCAAGACCAGCGAAGTGCGCGGGCTGGGCGGCATCAGCTCCGCTGTGGTCTCCGCTTACGATCCCGAAAAAGGCGCATTCAAACGCTTCAACATCGATCAGAAGGGCGAGTTGGTTTCACTACAGGGCGAAATCACGGTGCAAAACGGCAAGCCGACCTTTCACGCTCACGTGGTTTTCGTGTTGGTGGACGGAACCGTCCATGGCGGCCATCTGGTGGAATTGCACGTCAATCCGGTAGCAAATTTATTCGTCAGCGAATACGCGCCGAAGGAATGAAGCTCTCGGCTAATCGCCGGCCGCTTGCAAAAATGTTCCCTGTTCCAACTCGGTGAACGCCTTCCGTAGCTGATCCTGCGTGTTCATCACGATGGGTCCGTACCACGCCACCGGTTCTTCGAGCGGCTTGCCCGAAACCAGCAGGAACCGGATGCCTTCCTCGCCCGCCTGAACGGTGAGTTCATCGCCCTGATCGAACAACACCAGCGACCGATTGTCCGCGTCCGTCGGAGGCGTTGTATCCAACCATCCCACGCCCTCGGTAGGCACCGCGAGTGGCCCCGACGCATTGCCGAATTTTCCATCGCCCGCGAAAACGTACGCGAAGGCGTGCCGCGTGGTTTCGATCGGCAGCACCTTGCGCTTTCCCGGCGGCACCGAAACGTCCAGGTACATCGGATCGGCAGCGATTCCATCCACCGGCCCGCGCTTGCCCCAAAAACTGCCGCAAACGATGCGCACTCCGGTGCCGTCGTCATCGGTGATGAGCGGAATTTCCGGCGCCTTCACTTCCTGATAGCGCGGCGCGGTCATCTTGAGCGCCGACGGAAGATTCGCCCACAACTGGAACCCGTGCATGCGCCCGCTCTGATCGCCCTTGGGCATTTCCTGATGGATGATGCCGCGCCCCGCCGTCATCCATTGAACGTCGCCGGCGGCGATGCTGCCTTGGTTCCCGATGCTATCGGCGTGATCCACGGTTCCAGCCAGCACGTAGGTGATGGTCTCGATGCCGCGATGCGGATGCCAGGGAAAGCCCGCCAGATAATCGTCGGGCACATCGTTACGAAAGTCATCCAAGAGCAGAAAAGGATCGAAGTCGCTGGTATTGCCGAAACCGAACGCGCGCCGCAGATGCACCCCCGCGCCCTCAAGCGTCGGCTTGGACTTGATGAGCCGCTTCACTGGTCGAATGGACAATTTAGCCTCCTGTACCCGAGAGTAGCGTGTTCCCGGCTGGTCGTGGGACCCGTACATTGAACCGAAAGTAACTGCATCAGAGCCGCCATGCGTAAGCATGCGGATTCCCGAACGAGCAAACCGCATGCTCACGCATGGCGGCTCAGAACCAATCTCCACAAACGGCTCCGGCAAGAACTCTGGTAGCACGCCTCCTTTCATCGATTCACTGCTGATAAACATCGGCGGCTTTGAAATCTCCGGCCTTCACGATCGACAGCATCGCTGGGTCCACGTGCCGCCGGAACGCCGCGTTCACTTGATCCACCGTCAGCGCGTCGAGCTTCGCATCCATTTGTTCGTCCCATGCGAGCGTCCGTTCGGCGTCTTCGCGAACTAAGATCAACCGCAGCAACGCCTGATCCTGCGCGCGGCCCATGGTGCGCGCATCGCGGATGGCTTTCTTCGCAGCGGCAACCTCATCCGCGGTGAATCCGCCGGCCAGCGTCTTCGCCAATTCGTCCCGAAAACTCGCCTCCACTTTCGGTGAATTTTTCGGATTGCTGATGGCCCCGGCACCGAATCTGGCTGCATTGCCATCGGCCGGCGAGGGCGCCTGGAAATTCGAATTCACACCGTAACTCAAGCCTTCCCGATTGCGGATGCGATCCGGCACGCGGCCGGTAATCGATCCGCCAAACATGTAGTTGGCCAACACCATGGCGGGGTAATCCGGATCGGTGTCCGACATCGGCAACCGTAGCGCGGCGTCGAAAGTCGCGTTCTGCTTGTCGGGCGTTTCAATCTTCAGATTCACCGGCGTGGTCTTCTGGAAAGTCTCCGTGATGCGCTGATAGGGCGCCGGGCTGGCCCAGTTTCCAAATAACTCCTCGGCGGTCTTGCTCAACGCAGCCGGATCGAACTGCCCCACGATCACCAGTTCACCGTGCGAGGCCCCGTAGAACTGCGCGTGAAACTTCTTCACATCATCCAGCGATACCTTGCCCGCGTCCTCAATTTGTTCGTCGATAGTCCCAACATACCGGACGTCGCCTTTCGAATACGGATTCAGTGCGCGATCCAGCGCCAGCGGCGCCAGTGCGGCAGGTTCCGTGCGGCGGTTCTCCATGCCGGCGATCCGCTGCTTTTTCGCGGACTCGAATTCCGAATCCGGAAACGAAGGCTCACGCAACATCTCAGCCGCCAGCCGCAGTGCTGGAATCAGATTCTGCTCCGTGGTCTGGATGGTAGCCGTAGCTCCGGAAACGCTGCCCGAAACGTTGATCTGCGAATTCAGCTTCACCATCTCATCCTGAATCTGCTGGCGCGTCCGATTTTTCGTCCCGCGCATCAGCAGCGCGCCGGTCATGCTGCCGATCGCGTTTTTTCCGGCCAGTGCTTTCTCCGTCACCGAAATCGATCTGAAGCGCCGCGGAAACAGTGCCGCCGCGATTGGTCTTCGGCAGCATCGCCACTCTTCAAGCCGTCCGCCAGTTTCACGCGCGTCACATGCTGTCTCGATGTTGGCAGGCGCGGGGTCGAACGCTTCTCCCTGCGAAACCGTCATCCCGGTCTTGTAATCCTTAAAAACGGCCGCGAGATCGGACGACGCGGGCACGTCCGTACGGTCCGGCACTGCCGTGGGAATAAATTCGCCGACGGTGCGGTTGGACTCCTTGAAATACAGCTTCGCTACGCGGACCACATCTTCGGGAGTGACGCTCTTAATCTGGTCGTAATTCAGGAAGTACAGACGCCAGTCCCCGCTCGCGATCATCTCCGACAACCCCAGCGCGGCCTGCTGCGAATTCGCCATTCGCAGTTCCATCGAGTGCAGGATTCGCGCCTTCTCCTTTTCGACTTCCTCTTTGGTCGGCGGTTCGCTGGCCACGCCCGCGATGGTATCGAGAATGGTTTTGCGCGCTTCATCGAGCGACTGATCCTTGCTCAGATTGGCCGACACCAGCACGAAACCAGGATCGTGCAATTCCTCATAATCCATCCGCACGGAAAGCGCCTTTTTGTTGTCCACCAGCGCATTGTAAAGCCGCCCCGTTCCGCCGCGTCCGCCGCCCGCGAGCACGCCACCCAGCACTTCCAAAGCCGCCGAATCCGGATGCGAAAGCGCCGGCGCATGCCAGGCGATGGTAATGGCCGGATTTTCGCCCACGCGCCGCAACGCGACGAACCGCTCGCCATCCTGCGGCAGGCTCCACGGTGTAGGTTTCATCCAGCTTGCGCGTGGGCCGCGGAATGGCGCCGCAGGTCTCGGCCACATACGCCAATGCTTTCGACTGATCGAACTGGCCGGCAATCACCAGCACTGCGTTGTCCGGCTGATAGTATTTCCGATAAAACGCGGCCAGCTTGTCGATGGGAACCTTTTCGATATCGGCGCGCGAGCCGATCACCGCTTTGCCGTAATTGTGCCAGAGGTACGCCGTCGCCACGACGCGCTCCTCCAGAATCGCCTGCGGGCTGTTCTCGCCGCGCTCGAATTCGTTCCGCACCACGGTCATTTCGGTATCGAGCAACGGTTTTTCGATCCGCATCTTGACCATGCGGTCGGCTTCCAGGCCGAGCGGCCCACTTGAGATTTTCGTCGCTGGCGGTGACGGTTTCAAAGTAATTGGTGCGGTCGTAATCGGTGCTTCCGTTCCACTGCGCGCCGTGATCGGTCAATTCTTTCTTGATGCTTCTGCCGTTCGGTGGTCAGGATGAAATTCATGTGCTCCAGCAGATGAGCCATGCCGGTTTCGCCGTAGCCTTCAAAGCGCGAGCCCACCAGATAGGTCATGTTGACCGTCACTTTCGGGCTGGAAGGATCGGGGAAAAGGAGAACGCGCAGGCCATTGGAATAGTCGTATTCGGTGATCCCTCCGACGGTTGCTTTTTTCTCCACGCCTTGCGGCAGGGTTTGCGAGAACGCGGAGAGCGCGGCCGCTAGCAGAATCAAGGGGGCATTATTGAGGCGCATAATTCTAAACGGTAATCACAACTTTCCCAACTTGCTGGTTCGATTCCAAATATTGATACGCTTCCGAGGACTGAGCGAGCGGAAATAGTTTAGCGATCTTAGGGTGAAAGCGGCCGGCATTCAAATGGTCAAAGACGTATTGCTTCGCGGTCTTCAATAGTTGAGGATCGCGGCGCAGTTCCATCAGCGTGTAGCCGCGAATGGTGAGCCCTTTGCCCAGCGCGATCATCGGGAACGGAGTGGGCTGCATGGAAAGGCCGCCATATTCGAAAATAATACCTTCGAATGCCGCTGCCTGCGCCAGTTTTTCCAGGCCTGGACCGGCCACCGGGTCGAAGATAATGCGCGCGCCGCTGCCGCCGGTGATCTCGGTCGTTCTTTTTACCACGTCTTCTTCGTCGGTAACGATCACGTGTGCGGCGCCGAGCGACAGCAGTTGATCGCGCTTGTCTGATTTTCGGGTGGCGGCAATCGGAATCGCACCCTCGACGTTCGCCATCTCAATAGCGGCCAGACCAACGCTGCTGGATGCGGCGGTGATCAGAACGAAGTCTCCCTGTTTCATGCCGCCAAACGTGATCAATGCGCCGTATGCCGTGAGATATTGCATCCAAATGGCGGACGCTTCCACGGGAGAAAGTTTCGCGGGATATTCGCCAAGCGCGACCTCGGGAACAATCGCTTCCTCGCCCAACACGCCGTTCCTGCTCATCGAGAAGCCGGGAATGGTAGCCGCTTTCTTGCCAACCCAGCTTGCATCGACGCCTGGCCCCACCGCTTCGACGATGCCCGCGGCCTCATAACCGATTCGAGACGGCAACTCAGGCGTTCCGCCGTAAATCCCTCGCACGAACAAGGCTTCGGCACGATTCAGGCCTACCGCTTGTACGCGCAGTTTCACCTCGCCTTCGCCAGGCTCGCGCGAAGGCACATCTTCGAGTTTCAGATTCTCGGGACCTCCGATGCTGTGGAAGCGAACGATTTTGGGCACGAATGTTATATTCGGGTTCACCTTGCACGTGAAATTGCCCGCGTCGGTGGTGAGGCCGCTTCCTTTGTAGACGGCCACCTGCGGATAGGGGCACAAAGGGCGAGTCATATCGATCTGGCCATTGTTGACGTGCGCGGCGACTATTTGAGCGGGCGCCTTGCCGTCTTCTCGCCAGCGTTCGATCACGGCCATCTTATTGAACTGGTCCGTGCCTGCGCCGCCGGCGCAGTGTTGCATGCCCGGGATCATGAACAAACGAAGCCAATCGCTTTGGTCCGGACCCATTTTCTGGAGCACGGCACTATAAAAGTTGACCGTATTTCCAGGCGGGATGGCTGGATCGGCCCAGCCGTGATACAGCAGCAGCTTGCCGCCGTGCGCCTTGAACGCCGTTAGATCGGCGGTGTGCGCGTCGATGCCGGATTTGTCGGCGAGCGCGACATCGGTGTCCAGATCGAACTTGTGAAAATCGTAATCGGCATCCTGGTGGCCCAGGATCCGAATGCTGTCCCAGCCTCCGCCGGGCTCGGTTGGAGTGCTCTTCAGCGCGGCATATTGCAGTTCGCCGCCGGGCTCGTACCCGGTCCAGACGATCTCGCCCTTTTTGTTCTTCACGTCGGCGAACGCGATGTTCACCCTTTTCACTTGGGCGGCGGTGAGGCAGCCCTCCAACTCTTCGCCTTTGCAGAGCAGGGAAGCCGGATCGAAATGGCACTTGGTGGGATCGCCGATCAGCCCGTCTTTCACGCCATCGAGCGCGTCGCACTTGGCGAGGATCGCTTTGTGCAAAGCTTCCACATTGGCCTGCGACAGCGCGCCGCCGGGATTATTCATCTCCTCGATCGATCGTTCCACTCCGGCTGCGTGGAGATGGATGTGCGGATTCGCGGGAGCACCGGCCAGCACGCCGTCAAAATCGTCGGGGAATTTGGTCACTTCCACCAGAGCCTGGCGGCCGCCGGTGGAACATCCGTTCCAGTAAGAGTACTTCGAATTTTGGCCGTAATAAGCCTTGATGAGAGTCTTCGACTGGACGACTGTATCGTGCACGGCGCGCCAGCCGAAATCGACGATCTTTTCCGGATGCCCGAGCGCAAACATGCCGTTGCCGCCTGCGTGACCGGTGTCGGTGGAAGCAGTGGCATATCCGTCGCGCAGCCCAGCGGCCATTTGCGGGAAGCTGATGTTGCCGGCCCATCCGCCGTTGCCTACCATTTCAAATTTGCCATTCCAGTTTTCGACGGGCAGCCATAGCTCCATCTTGATGTCGGAGTCCGCGGAGGGCCGCAGCGTGGCGGCCACGCGGCAATGGGCGGGGAGCATCTGGGGCTGAATGATGGCGCGTCCGTTGGCCGGCGCCGGGTTGTTCAGAGCGGCGGGACCTCCCGCGCCTCGTCCAGCGCCCGCGGGCGGTTGATACGGTCCGGCGGCGACGGTTTCAACAGCGCTGAACTCGACGCCCGGGATGGAGACGGATTTGAGATTTTCGCAGGCGGTGTCTGCCGGAGTGGCGGCGAAGGAAAGCGCAGCTAGGCCGCACAGACCGGCGGATAGCTGAATCACGAACGTCGAGGTTCTCATGGCGGGTTGCTCCTTTGAATGGGCGCGGCTTCAATGGAAGGCGCCGCGGCGTCAGTGTCGCACTGGGGAATATTGTTTCACAAACTGAGGAATAATTCCGGCGGCGGGGCCGAAGAGGGGGTGGTGGATGTATGTGCGGGGTTGACGCATTTTTTTCGCACGTCGGGCGCAGTTGAGGCGAGGGATGTCTTTTGCCTCCACAAGGCGTTCGGTTCGAGAATATCAATGCGGGGCGTGGCCTGCCAGAAGGCACAATTGGAAGCGATAGAAAGGAATGCAAAAGCGTGTCCGCGAGTCAGGTGACGCAACCGCAAGAAAGATCAAGCAAGCGGCATCGCGCGCAAGCTAAATTCATAGGGGACATGACGACGCCGTTGAAACAGGTGCAGCCGGTGATTGCTTTTGCGGCGGCGCACCTGGAGGAAGACCTTTCGCTGGCCACGCTGGCCGATCAAGCGGGACTGTCGGCGTTTCATCTGCATCGGGTATTTTCCGCCGCTACCGGAGAAACGCCGAAGCAGTTTACGCTGCGGCTGCGGTTGGCGCATGCGGCGGCAATGCTGCTCACCGCCCGCGATTCGGTGCTGGATATCGCGCTCGAATGCGGGTTCCAGAGTCACGAGGCGTTCTGCCGGGCGTTTCGCAGGCGCTTCGGAATGCCGCCCAGCGCTTATCGCGCGCGAGGGTTCGCGGGCGGCGATACGCCGGATGCGGCGAGGCACCTGGGCGTTGTGGACAGCGTCGCACCGTGCATCGGGCTTCTTCACAATCATCGAGTTCACAATCATCGGGACGGGGGATCACAGAGGAACGACATGACGTATTCCATCACGAAAAAAGAAATTTCAGCGCAGCCCGTGCTGATGGTCAGGAGGCGCGTGAAGCCGTCCGAGGTGGCAGCCACGCTGGGGGAAGCGCTGGGCCAGGTTTTCATGCACGCGCAACAGAACGGCATTGCGCTGGCGGGCCAGCCACTGACTCGATATCTGGAATGGGGACCAGGGCTGTGGACCATCGAGGCGGGAATGCCGGTTACGGCCCATTGCTCGGAATCCTCCTGCGACGCAGACGTTCGGGCCGGCATACTGCCCGCGGGGTTCGTCGCGACAACCACGCACTCCGGTTCCTACGACAAACTCAACGAGGCCCACGCCGCCGTTCAGCAATGGATCGAAGCCGAAGGGCTCACGTCGGCGGGAGCGCCCTGGGAAACCTACACTACCGATCCGGCCGATTATCCCGATCCGAAGGATTGGAAGACCGAGATCTTCTGGCCAGTCGCGAAGCCCAAAGCTCCGCGAGGCGAGGCGGCGAGCAAGCCCGTGGTTTACCAGATGCCCGGAATGGACGCCGTCCGGATTCAGCGCGATATCACGTACCAGACCACGGGGGCCGGCCCGCTGGGGATGGATCTCTATCGTCCGCCGGATTTGAAAGCCAACGGAAGATTGCCAGCCGTTATTTTTGTCATCGGATATTCCGACTTAGGCGCGGAAAGGATGCTGGGCTGCAAATTTAAAGAAATGGAATCGTACATTACCTGGGCGAAATTGGTTGCGGCCTCGGGTTTAATCGGCATTACCTACGAAAATCACGATTCGATGGGCGATCTGGACGCACTATTCCGACATATTCGCGAAAATGCGGAGGCGCTGGGGATCGACGAGCAACGGATCGGCTTGTGGTCCTGCTCGGGGAATGTTCCGCGGGCGTTGGCCATGCTGATGGAGAAACCGGATCTGAAGTGCGCCGCGCTCTGCTACGGCGTCACGCTGGATCTGGACGGGGGCACCGGAGTGGCGGAGGCCGCCAAGATGTGGAGGTTTGTCAATCCAACGGCCGGAAGATCGGTCAGCGACCTCCCGGCGGACGTGCCGCTGTTCATCGCGAGAGGGGGCTGTGACGAAGTCCCTCAGTTGAACGAAGCGCTGGACCGTTTTATCTCCCACGCCCTGGCCGCGCGTCTGCCGGTTACGGTGGCGAATCATCCCACTGGGCCGCACGCTTTCGACGTGATGCACGATAGCGAGACTTCGCGCGAAATCATCCGGCAGATATTAGCGTTTCTTCGGCTGCATCTGATGGCGTAGGCGTACCGCTCCCTCACGGTCGCGGCTCAGTACGGTCGCGGCTCAGTACGGTCGCGTTCAGAATCGGATACGAGCTCAGTTGGCGTGCGCGTGCGAGTGCTGATCGGCGTGGTGTTTCCCAGCTTCTTCGGCATGCTGGGTAGCGTGGAGCGCATGTCCGTGGGCGATATGGGCGTGGTGACCGGCTTTTTCGTAATTGCCCGCTTCGTGGTGTTTGGCCGCTTCGCGATGATGTACGGCCGCCTGTTCGTGGTGCTCCGCGGCCTTATGGTGATGTTCCGCTCCGTGGTGAGCCATTGACGTGGTGTCTCCCTTTGGTTGAAATTGAAATCGAAGGACACTTGAAGTCTACAGGCGCAATTTGAGAATACGGTGAACAATACGTTCTGATTTGGTGAACTCGCGCGAAACCGCGCGTGCCAGATTTCACGCAAGTGCTCAGCGGACGGAAGATTGCGGCGCGGTGTCGCCCTGAATCAGATCCCGCACGCTGCTGGATAATTGCGCGTCGTCAACGACGAAGAAGAGCCCGCCCCGGCCGTTTTGGCTGCTATCGCAATGCGGCCCCGAAAGCGTTCCTTGCTGGTTCAGATCGCCGAAGATCGCGTAGCTATGCTGGCCGCCCTGATCGCCGGACGATACTCCGATCTTGGCGTGATTTCCGTCCGGCTCGCCGACGCCCTGGAATCCGAGCGTTCGGCCCTGCCACGTTCCGGTGAGTGCGATCTCGACTGCGCCCGGCGCGCCGAGCGACTTATCCCAACAGCCCACCGGCGTGGCTGCGGTGGTGGTGGGAATTTCGGGATTCGCCCACCAGGTGGCGACGCGCAGCGGCTCGCCGCCCAGGAGCGCCGATACCATCTGCCACGGCGGGACGTTCAGATCGGATGGCTTGGAGATGAGCTGGACGCCGCTCGAAAGCGTAGCCGTGGTAGCGGTTTTGCTTTTGGAGATTTTCCCCAGGCCGTTGACTAGCGCTTGGATGTCGGCCGGCCCTCCATTGTTGACGATTTGAAGTTTGGCCGGATCGGTCACCACGCTCGCGTTCGCCAGAGCCTTCAAGACCGCGACCACATCGGCCTTGGTGAGCGCTAATGCGAAGAAATGCTGACTCACCAGGACGTCGTTGTCCTCAATGCATCCCAGCGTATTTCCATCGGTCTTGCGAGGCTCGCTCGCACTTCCCGAGCCGGGCCAGGACGGTGTGGAAACCTGCAGCACCATTCCACTTCCGTCGCTGTTCCAGGCCAGCATGCCCTTGGAATGGCCGGCGGGCGCGTCCTTATTGGGAAGCGGATCGCCGTAGAATTGATCGTTCCAGATGACGTAAAAAAACGTGCCGTTGTAGATCTGGTTGAAGGTTGCGCCCAGCGGATCGGCCGTGGTGTCGCCAACGCATCCGCCGCCTTGCTGCAAGGAGTGATCCGCGCTGCTGGAGAACACAAACTGCTGGCTGAAGTATTTGTAGCGTTCCACCGCGCCGCCAAACAGGCACGTCCTTTGCGCGCCGCCGCATTGGGGGAAAGGCTCGGCATTGAATTTGAAAACGAACCACCAATCGACAGGCTGGCCACTCGTCAAGAGCGGCGTGGGCGCTGGTCGCGCCGATGCGCACCAGCATACCCACCAACAGGCGATGAGGAACAACCGCGGGATGTGGCATCGCGCGCGCATATCTTCTGATCGGCGAATTCCATTCAAGTTCTAATGAATACATGCGGGTTCTTCTTTTCGGCGCCACGGGGATGGTGGGCCAGGGCGTGCTGCGCGAATGCCTGCTCGATCCGGACGTGGAAAGCGTAGTATGCGTGGGACGCGGCTCTACCGGCCAGCGGCATCCGAAGCTGCGCGAAGTGCTGCACAGCGATTTTCTGGATTTCTCGCCAATCGAAGATCAACTGGCCGGCTTCGACGCCTGCTTCTTCTGTCTGGGCGTGTCTTCGGCCGGCATGAGCGAGCAGGACTACCGGCGCATTACCTGCGATTTCACGCTGGCCGCCGCGCGCGTGCTGGTGAAACTGAATCCAAACATGACTTTCATTTATGTTTCGGGCGCCGGCACCGATGGCACGGAGCGCGGCCGCTCCATGTGGGCGCGGGTGAAAGGCAAGACTGAAAACGAGCTGCTGCGTCTGCCGTTTCGCGCGGCTTATATGTTCCGGCCCGGGGTGATTGTGCCGCTGCACGGCGTCCAATCGAAGACCAGACTTTATCGCGTCTTATATAAGCTGCTGGGGCCGCTGCTGCCCGCGCTGGAAGGGCGCTTTCCCAGGTACGTGACCACCACCGGGCAGATCGGCCGCGCGATGCTGAAAATTGCCAAGGCTGGCTGGCCGAAGAGCGTACTGGAATCAGCGGACATCAACGAGGTTTGACTCTGTCAACATGTTTGACACTCAGACCCGCGCGCATGTAGGATCGGTACGATTATGAAGAGCCCACGTTCGGTCGCCCTGTTCGCCCTCGCGCTCATTGCCGCTGTCGCGTCCGCCCAGCAAAAAGTGGCGTGGGACAGTAAGTACAACATTCCGGTTGCACCAACCGGTCTGGCACATCGTCCGCTGCCCGATCATCCCGTGGTGTTCGACACCGCCGAAGGGCAGAACATCCGCGTGGTGGTGGTGACCAAGGCGCTCGAATATCCGTTTAGCGCCGCGTTTCTGCCCGATGGCAGCATGCTGGTGACCGAGCGCGCGGGGCGACTGCGGATCATTCGTAAGGGCGTGCTGGATCCGAAGCCGATCGCGGGCGGGCCTGCGTCGTATTGGGCGGGTGAATCGGGGGGGCCGGGAGCCGTGCACGGATATATGGACATCGCGCTCCATCCGCGCTTCGCGGAGAATCATCTGTTGTATCTGACTTACACCAAGCCGTTGGATGGAGGCAAAAGAACCACCGCCATCGCACGGGGGCGCTGGGATGGAAGCGCGCTGGCCGATGTGAAAGACATTTTTGTTTTACCGGAAGCGAGCACCTCACGCATCGCGTTCGGCACCGACGGAATGCTGTACATGACCACCACCGGCAGAGATCCCCAGGATCCGAACACGCTGGGCGGCAAAGTGCTGCGCCTGCGCGACGACGGTTCCGTGCCGCCCGACAATCCGTTCGTGGGGCAAGCCGGTCATCGGCCGGAAGTGTACACGCTGGGGCATCGCAGCGCGCTGGGGCTGGCCGTGAATCCGTCCACCGGCGAGATGTGGCAGAACGAAAACGGGCCGAACGGCGGCGACGAAATCAACATCCTGAAGCCGGGACTCAACTACGGTTGGCCGCTGGTGAGTTACGGCCGCACGTATCAGGGCCCGTGGCAGGTTTCGCCTCCGGGCCATGTTGGATTCGAAGCGCCCGTGGTGGTTTGGATTCCCGCGATTGCGGTTTCCGGCATGACGTTCTACACCGGCGACAAATTTCCCAAATGGAAGGGCGACGCCTTTGTCGGCTCGCTACGCACCGGCGAGATTCCGGGCACGGGCCACCTGGAGCGCATTTTGTTCAACGACAAGATGGAGGAGTTGCGCCGAGAAGCAATGCTTCGCGAACTGCGGCAGCGCGTCCGCGACGTGAGGCAGGGACCCGACGGTTTGTTGTACTTGCTTACTGATGAGAAAGAAGGCGCGGTGCTGCGCATTGAGCCGGCCGAGTAATGCTGGATTAACCGCTTGCTCACGCGCCGCCCGTCCGGTGTTCTTCGAGTCGATGTTCTCCGGCGCACGACTTCCGGTCGTCTCCGAATGTGCGGCTGGCGCGCGGTTCAGTAAGTGGTGACTGCGGCGGGTTCCAATGTCTTTTTGCGCCTGCGCAGGTTGCCGAACGATCCGCGGAAGCGCTCCATATAAATGTAGAAGACAGGCGTGATGTAGAGCGTCAGTAATTGCGAAACTACGAGTCCGCCCACCACTGCTAATCCCAGGGGACGGCGCGCTTCGGAGCCCGCGCCCAGGCCGAGCGCGATGGGCAGAGTCCCGACCAGCGCGGCCATGGTGGTCATCATGATGGGACGGAAGCGCACCAGGCAGGCTTCCGAGATGGCTTCGGCGGGCGCCAGGTTTTGCGTGCGCTGGGCTTCGAGCGCGAAGTCGATCATCATAATTGCGTTCTTTTTTACGATGCCGATCAGCATGATGATTCCGACAAAGGAATAGATGTTCAGTTCGTCGTGGAAGATGAGCAGCGTGGCCAGCGCGCCCAAGCCGGCAGAAGGCAGTCCCGAGAGAATGGTGAGCGGATGAATGAAGCTCTCATACAAAATTCCGAGCACCATGTAGATGACCAGGATGGCCATCACCAGCAGCAGCCCCATGCCCTGCAATGATGACTGGAACGCCGCAGCCACACCTTGAAACGAAGTCTGCACGTCGGCGGGCAGCGTGTCGCGCGCGGCCGTCTCGATGCGGGTGACGGCATCGCCGAGCGAAACGCCCGGCGCAAGATTGAACGATAGCGTCACGGACGGCAGTTGGCCCAAGTGCGCCACCGACAACGGTCCCACGGTGTTGCGCGGCTTGGTCAGCGCGTCCAACGGCACCAGCTTGCCCACGTCCGATCGGATGTAGAGCAAGTGCAACGCCGCGGGATCGAGCTGATAGCGCGGCAACAGTTCCATCAGAACTTGATAATCGTTGGTGGGAGTGTATATATCGGACACTTGCCGCTGCCCGAACGCATCGTACAGCGCATTCTCGATCTTGTCGGCCGTGACGCCCATCGTCGACGCGTGATCGCGATCGATGTCCACCTTCACGGTGGGACTGGCAATCTGCAGATCGCTGTTCACGTCGAACAAGCCCGGCACTTCTTTCATGCGTTTTTCGAAAACGCCCGCGGCGTGATACAGCTCATCCAGATCCTGCGCCTGCAGCGTGTATTGATAAACGGTGCGCGTCTGTTGTCCGCCCACGCGGATCAACGGCGGATTCTGAAGATAGGTTCGGATGCCCGGGATCCGATCCAGCTTGGGGCGCAGCTCTTCGATGATCTGCTCGGGCGTCAGCTTGCGTTCCGAGCGCGGCTTGAGGCGCAATTGCAAGCGTCCGGAATTGCCGGTGCCCTGCGGGCCGCCCTGGGCGTTGACCAGCGAAAAATACGCGTCCACGTTCGGATCGGCGCCGATCAACGCGGCCGCCTTTAATTGCAGCCGCACCATGGATTCAAACGAGGCCTCTTGCGGCATCTCGGTGACGCCGCCCAACTGATCCGTGTCCTGGTTCGGGATGAAGCCCTTGGGCAGAATCTCATATAACAGCACCGTTGCAACCAGCGTGCCCGCCGCCACCATCAGCGTGACGAAGCGATGGCGAATCACGACGCGCAGCGTCCACTCGTACAGATCGCGCATGCCGTCGAAGAAGCGCTCGGAGGTTCGATACAACGCGTTGTGACTCTCGCTGGGAGGTTTCATGAAACGGCTGCACAGCATGGGCGTGAGGCTGAGCGACACGAAGCCCGAGATCAGGATCGCTACGATAATGACCGCGGCGAACTCGTGAAACAGCCGGCCCAGGATGCCGCCCATGAAGAACACCGGAATAAAAACCGCGGCGAGCGATAGCGTCATGGAAAGGATGGTGAAGCCGATTTCGCGTCCGCCATCGAGCGCCGCCTCCAAACGCGACTTGCCCATTTCCATGTGGCGCACGATATTTTCCAGCACCACGATGGCGTCGTCGACCACGAATCCGACCGCGAGTGTCAGCGCCATGAGCGAGAGATTGTCGAGCGTGTAGCCCAGCAGCGACATCGCAGCAAAGGTGCCAACCACTGAAAGCGGCAGGGCGAGGCTGGGGATCAAGGTGGCCGAAACATTGCGCAGGAACAGGAAAATCACCAGCACTACCAGCACCACGGCTAGCTCGAGCGAAAACTTCACGTCGTCCACGGACTTGCGGATGGAATCCGACCGGTCGTACAGCGTCTCCATGTTGATTCCCGGCGGAAGCTGCGCGCGGAATTGCGGAAACAGCGCGTTCACCTTGTCCACCACATCCACGGTGTTGGTGCCCGGCTGCCGCATCACCTGAAACATGATGGAGGGCGTGTTGTTGAGCCAGGTGATGATTTTGTCGTTCTGCACGCCGTCGATCACGTCGCCCAGGTCCTGCAATCGCACCGGCGATCCGTTGCGGTAGCTGACCACCAGAGGCCGGTACGCGGCCGCATCCATCACTTGTCCGTTGGCTTCCACGGTGAAAGCCTGGCGCGGTCCCCATAACGTGCCCGAGGGCAGATTGACATTATGGCTTTCGATGGAGGTTTCCACTTCGTCGATGCCGATGCCGCGCGCGGCCAGCTTGTTGGGATCTAACTGCACGTGGACGGCGAATTTGGCGGTTCCGAAAACGTTAACCTGCGAGACGCCGTTGATGCTGGAAATGGCGGGAGCGATCAGCGTCTCGGCATACTCGTCGACAATGCGCGGCGAAATTGTTTTGGAGTTGAGGCCCATAAAGAGGATGGGCTGATCGGCCGGATTCACTTTTTGAACGCTGGGCGGCGCGGGCATGTTCAGCGGCAAACGGCGAACGACGGCAGAAATGGCCGACTGCGTATCCTGCGCGGCGGCGTCGATATTTCGATCCAACACGAACTGCATGGTGATGCCGAGGTTGCCGCGGACGCTCGACGACGACATGGAATCCAGGCCCTGCACGGTGGAAAATTGGCGCTCGAGTACGGTGGCCACCGAAGCGGCCATGGTTTCGGGGCTGGCGCCGGGCAGTTGCGCCTGCACCTGGAGCGTGGGGAAATCGATGTTCGGAAGATCGCTCACCGGCAGCGACCGATAGCCCACCACGCCGAACAGCAGAATGCCCATCATCACCAGGCAGGTCATCACCGGCCGCCGGATGAACAGTTCGGTAATGTTCACAGGATGCTATCTTATCAGGGCCTAGTATTACTACGTTAAGTATTATGGACTGCGAGATATTCTTGCGTCGGCGCCGCAGTAAGCGCAGACGCCTGTCCAGGTGAACAAGATGTATTGAATCTCACGGCGCGTCCTCGGCAGGGTCCACCCAGAAGTTTTTTTTGCCTCGTAATGTTTCCAGAGTGAGGAAGGCGTGCGCCACCATGACCATCGTGATATGATGGTGCCACCCTTTCCAATTGCGTCCTTCGTAGTGATCCAAGCCGAGCTCTTCCTTGAGTTGATGATAATCCTGCTCGATTTTCCAGCGGCATTTGACGAGCCGCACCATCCGTCGCAAGGAATAGCCAGCGGGCAGGTCGCAGAGACAATATTTCATCGGCTCCTTTTCCGACTCCGGCCATTCCGCCAGCAGCCAGACCTCGTGGCCCGGCGGTCTGCCATCCTGATAACCATGGGATGGCTGCACGCGAGTTGCCCAGAAGCGCGACTCCAACCAGCCTTTACTCCCTTCGCGCCAGCGAATCTTCCTCCAACCCTTGGCCTGCCTTGCGGCCTCTTGCGCGGTGGTCGGCCGTTGATCCCCGTAGCGCGCCGCACTCGGCGGACGCCCTTTGCCCGCAGTCTTCAGCGGTGCGATCCTGGGCGGCTTCAGCCACACTCCGACTTGTCGCAGCACACCCACCGCGTATTGCAGTTTCCGCTTTTCCAATCCTTCGCGGAATTCCGTGCCATCTCCGTAGCCGGCATCTCCCAACACCACCCGATCCGGCAGACCCCACCCTCGGATCTGATCGATCATTTCCAGCGCCAGTTCCCACTTCTTCCGAAAGACGATCCCTTCCGGAATACCCGCCTCCCGCCGCCGCTGGGCGTCGTTCGCCCAGCTCTCCGGCAAATACAGCCGCCATCCCAGCGGCACATTGCCTTCTTCGCCCACATGATGAACGCTCACTGCGATCTGGCAATTGCCCGTCTTTCCTAATGTTCCTGAGTATTGCCGCTCCACCCCCACCGAGTGCGTGCCCTGTTTGGGGAATCCCGTGTCATCTACCACCCACGCCGGCTCCGGCTCCAACTCCGCCGTCATTCGCTTTCCTAACCGCTCCCAGATCGGGTTCCACTCCCACGGACTCTGCCCGATGAACTGTTGCATGGACTGCACGTTTCCCTCGGGCAGCCGCGTTGCCAATGGCTCGATGGATTTCCGTTCCCCATCCAGCAACAGGCTGCGCACGTAGACCTCCCCCCAATGCCGCCGCTCGCTTCGGCCCACCGGCTCCAGCAGATCCACAAGAAACCGCTCCAGCCGCTTCCGGCAACGCATCGCCTGAGCATCCGTCATGCCCAAACATATCAGCGCTTCTCTGTTCTGTCAATACTTAACGTAGTAATACTAGTAGCGCACGGTAGAAACCGCTTGCTCACGCGCCACCCGTCCGGTTTTCGTCGAGTCGATATTCTCCAGTGCACGACGACCGGGGAATTTCCAAGTCGATGTTGATCCCGTGGCCACCCCTCCAGGCGTCTGCGAGTCGGCGTTCTTTGGGTGCACGACTCCCAGTCGTCTTCGAACGTGCTGCGAGCGACAACTTTCAGTGGTCTTCGACGGGCCTGCGGGCACGACGACCGGGGAATTTCCAAGTCGATGTTGATCCCGTGGCCACCCCTCCAGGCGTCTGCGAGTCGGCGTTCTTTGGGTGCACGACTCCCAGTCGTCTTCGAACGTGCTGCGAGCGACAACTTTCAGTGGTCTTCGACGGGCCTGCGGGCACGACGACCGGGGAATTTCCAAGTCGATGTTGATCCCGTGGCCACCCCTCCAGGCGTCTGCGAGTCGGCGTTCATTGGGTGCACGACTCCCAGTCGTCTTCGAACGTGCTGCGAGCGACAACTTTGAGTGGTCTTCGACCGGCCTGCGGGCACGACGACCGGGGAATTTCCAAGTCGATGTTGATCCCGTGGCCACCCCTCCAGGCGTCTGCGAGTCGGCGTTCATTGGGTGCACGACTCCCAGTCGTCTTCGAACGTGCTGCGAGCGACAACTTTGAGTGGTCTTCGACCGGCCTGCGGGCACGACGACCGGGGAATTTCCAAGTCGATGTTGATCCCGTGGCCACCCCTCCAGGCGTCTGCGAGTCGGCGTTCATTGGGTGCACGACTCCCAGTCGTCTTCGAACGTGCTGCGAGCAACAACTTTGAGTGGTCTTCGACCGGCCTGCGGGCACGACGACCGGTCGTCTCCGTGTGCTGCTGGCGCGCGGCTCGGTATCGTCATGACTGATGTTCTGCGATCCTGGATGCGTGACCTGTAAGATTTGCAAAAGTCCGATGAAAGAACTGAAAGGGCACATTTACCACAAGAAAAGAAAATGGAAGTGCCGCCAGTGCGGGAAAGTCAGGATGCAAGAACAACCCAACCGCAAGCCTTAGGATGACTTTGACTGCGCATCCGTTATAAACTCCCTGGAGCAGGGAAGAAGATGATATCCCGACGTTCCTTTGCCGCCGCGATTGCGGGCGCCCCGTGGGTTGTGACCGGCGTTGCGCGGGCACAGTCGCTTCTACATGCGCGCGTCAAAGTGGATACCGAACGAGTGATCGGCGATATCGACCCCAAGATCTACGGAAACTTTATCGAGCATCTGGGCCGCTGCATCGAGGGAGGCGTCTTCGACGAGAAATCGCCGCTCTCCGATTCGAACGGATTCCGCAAAGACGTGCTGGCCGCCGCGAAAGATCTGAACGTATCCATCCTGCGCTGGCCGGGCGGCAACTTCTCCTCGAATTATCACTGGATGGACGGCATCGGTCCGCGCGACAATCGGCCGCGCAGGCTCGAAATGGCGTGGGGCACGGTGGAGAGCAACCGCTTCGGCACGCACGAATTCATGAAGTACGTGGAAATGCTGGGCGCGGAGCCGTATTTTTGCGCCAATCTGGGCACCGGAACGTGGACCGAAGCGCAGCAATGGGTGGAGTATTGCAACTCCGCGCAGGACACGGCGATGACGCGCCTCCGCAAGCAGAATGGCCGTCAGGACCCATGGAAAATTACCTATTGGGGCCTGGGCAACGAGATGGATGGCCCCTGGCAGATGGGACATCGCACGGCCGACGACTACGGCAAGTTCGCGCTGGAAGCGGCGAAGCTGATGAAGCTGACCGATCCCGATATCAAGCTGATCGCCGCGGGGTCTTCGAATTTCAACAACGGGATCGACTGGATAGGCTGGAACCGGACGGTGCTGGAGTATCTCAAGCCGCAGGTGGATTACTTGTCGCTCCATTTATACGTGGGCAATCCGGCTAACGACTTCAGCGATTTTCTGGCCAGCTCCATGACTCTCGACGAACGCATCAAGACCACCGAAGGCGTGATCGACGCGGCGCTTGCGACCCTGACTCCGCGGCGCAAAATCTACATCGCGTGGGACGAGTGGAACGTGTGGTACCGCGCCCGAGGCGCGCAGCAACGGGGTCGCAATATCTTGGAAGAGCGCTACAACCTGGAGGACGCGCTGGTGGTGGCGACGTTCCTCAACTCCTTCGTGAACCACGCGCACATTATCAAGATGGCTAATATGGCGCAACTGGTGAACGTGATTGCGCCCATTTTCGCCAACGATCGCGGCATTTTTCTACAAACCATTTACTATCCGCTGCAGTTGTTCGCGAACAATTCGAAGGGGAAGGCGCTGGAGCTTTTTGTGGACGCGCCGAAGTACGCGAACCGCCGGTTCGACCAGGTTTCGTATCTGGATACTTCCGCGGCCTGGGACGACGGCACGCTGGTGCTGAACGTGGTGAATCGCCACCAGACCGAATCCATACCGGCGGAATTCGAACTAGAGGACAAGCAATTTTCGGGTCCACTGGAGATTTCGGAGGTGAACGGGCCGGATATAAAATCGCAGAACGATTTCGGCGTCACCACCGTCAAGACGGTGAAGCGAAGCGCGAAGGCGGAGGGACGCAAGTTCACTTACAGCTTGCCGCCGCATTCCTACACAATGCTGAAGGCGAAATTAGTTTGAGCAGGTGGTTTGACCATGTGGTTTGACCATGGTGGATAACTTCGGCCGCTGGATGTATAACTGTCAGGTATGTCTTCAATTGGCCGCCGTTCCTTTTTGATGACCGCCGTGGGAAGTGTTGCCTTCGCACAGCAGCAAAACATTACAGGCGTTGCAACGCAACGAAGTTGGTCCCCGGACCAACCGGTCCAATATCCGGATCCGGATGTGGTCGCGCTCGACAATCGCTTCCGCCGCTACATCGTCGGCAACACCGTGATCCAGCGCCTCTACACTGGCACGCTGTGGGCCGAAGGCGTGGCCTGGAACGGAGTGGGCCGCTATCTGGTCTGGAGCGATATTCCCAATAATCGCCAGATGCGCTGGATTGAAGAGGACGGCCGCGTCACGGTATTTCGCTCGCCCTCCGGTTTCAGCAACGGCAACACGTTCGATTTCGAAGGACGCCAACTTTCGTGCGAGCACGGCAATCGCCGCGTGGCGCGCTATGAGTACAACGGCACGGTGACGGTGATTGCCGACAAGTTTCAAGGCAAGCGGCTGAACTCGCCGAACGATATCGTGGTGCATCCCGATGGCGGCATCTGGTTCACCGATCCGACTTATGGCATTCGAGGTTATTACGAGGGCTTCAAGGGCGAATCGGAAATCAAGGAAGCCGTTTACCGCGTGGATGGGAAGACCGGCCAGATGGACAAGGTGACCGACGAGCTGAACGAACCGAACGGCATTTGTTTTTCGCCGGATTACAAGAAGGTTTATATCTGCGACACAGGCACCGGGCGCGAGGTTCGCGTTTATGACATCGATGGCAAGACGCTGCGCAACAGCCAGCGATTTGTGCAACTGGAGCGCGGAGCGGCCGATGGCATCCGGTGCGATATCGATGGAAATGTTTGGTGCGGCGCTCCGCCCGGTGTCCAAATCGTCGCGCCTGGTGGCCAGCCCATCGGCATGATTCGTTTGCCTGAGAATTGCGCCAATATTTGCTTCGGAGGCACGCGGCGCAATCGGCTGTTCATGGCCGCCAGCCAGTCGCTTTATGCGGTTTATGTGGACACCATCGGGGCGCATATTGCGTAGGTTGCTGAAGTCCATCCTCGTCGCGATTGGGATGGCCGGAATCCTGACCGCACAGCCGCGGGCGGAATCGAACAACGTGGTTTTGGTAGGTCACAACGATCTCAACGGAAATGGCGATGGGGGCGAGGGACTGGTCATCCAGCAGTGGGCTTCTGGACAACGCATCCTCTACCTGGCGCATGAAGGGCAAAAAACCTGCGTCAGCATTGTGGATGTCACGCATCCCGAAAAGCCGGTATTGATCAACCAGCTTCCGTCGCCCGCGCCCGGCATCACACGCTGCAACTCGCTGGGGCTTTCCGGCAACGTGCTGGTGATCGCCAATCAAGCTCTTAAGAAGGGTCAGAAAACAGCGGGGCTATGGGTGTTGGATGTATCGAACATCGAGCGAATTCGGAAGGCGAGGCGCTTGGAGGATCTCGAGCTATCGTTCTTCGATACGTCGGGACCAAATTCGCGCGGCGTCCACTGCGTGTGGTTCGTGGACGGCGAGTTTGCGCACTTGACCACCGGCGCGGCTGACTTCGATCCCACCCATCCGAACGACGATCAGTTTTATATGATCGTCGATTTGCGCGATCCGCGGCATCCGCGCGAGGTGGGTCGCTGGTGGTATCCGGGCACGCGCAAGGGCGATGCCTGCCTTCCCGATTGTTTGCCGAAGCGCCATCCGAAATTCGACGACGGCTACCGGCCGCATCAAACCGAAGTGTGGCCAGATCATCCGGATCGAGCATACGTCGCCTACATCGATGGCGGCGCGTTCATCCTGGATATTTCCGGACTGGCTGAAGTGAAGGCCGGGCGTGCAAAGAGCTTCATGCCGAAAGTGCTGGGGCACACGCAGTTCTCGCCGCCGTACCCGGCGTGGACGCACACCTTTCAACCCATTTTTAGCCGTGGCATAGCGCTGGTATCGGACGAGGATACGCAGGATAACTGCAAAGACGCGCCGAAGCTGGTGTGGCTGCTTGATATTCGAGCGGAAACGAATCCCATGGTCATCGGCACCGCGCCGTTGCACACCAACGATGGCGAGCTTTGTACGCGTGGCGGACGATTTGGCGCGCACAATCTGCACCCGAACTTTCCCAGCGCGACGTCCGCCAATCTAAAAAACACAACCGTGGCCAGTTGGTTTAATGGCGGCGTGCGAATTTTCCACATCGTCGACGGACCCAAAGGTGTTCCCGATGCGCCTCCGCATCTGGAGGAAATCGGGTTTTATATTCCGGCGGCGCCACCGAAGAATCCGACACCAACCAGCCAAATGAATCATGCGATCGTCGATGAAAATGGCTTGATTTACGCGAATGACCGCTTCACGGGAGGGCTCTACATTCTTCGATATACTGGCCCCGTACCTTTGGATTGATATGCGAATCATCGCGCTCGCACTGGTTGCGGTATGCACGCTAAGCGCACAGGAACTATCGCGCCTCAGGGCTCCCGCCATTATTTCAAAGGTTGAGCCGCAGTATTCCGAAGAGGCGCGCAAGGCCGGGCTCCAGGGGACGGTGCTTCTGAAAATCGTCGTTGACACGGATGGCAAGCCGAGGGACCCCAAAGTGTTACGAAGCCTGGGCCTGGGACTGGACGAAAGAGCGGTGGAAGCGGTCAGCAATTGGAAATTTCAACCAGGCGCCAAGGACGGTCAGCCGGTGCCTGTTCAGGCCCAGATAGAGGTGAACTTCCGGCTCTTAGAAGCGAAAGGGCATGTGGCGCGAGTGGAGTTTCATCTTCCACCGGGCGCCTCGCGGCCCGTTGTCGAAAGTTCGGGTGCTCCTCATATTGCGCAAGATTCGATCAGCGCAACCGCTACGGTGACGTTCGATATCGATGAAAAAGGAGTGCCTGTCAACCTTCGGGTCGACAAGTCCTCAGACGACACGTGGGCGCGCGACATCACGGACGCGCTTGGCAAATGGAGGTTTACTCCGGCTTCCAAAGACGGCAGCCCAGTTTCCATTTCTTGCACCATGGATTTTGTTCGAGGGAACTAACATATGAAGCGCTGCTTGCTGCTGTGCATCTCGCTGGTCATGCTGCTTGGTCCGTTGCGTACTCGATCGGTGGTTCACGCCGCCGCGGTAATGGCGCCGCGTTTTGAAGTGGATCCGTACTGGCCGAAGCCGCTGCCCAATCACTGGATCCTCGGTCAAACCATTGGCGTCTCGGCCGACTCGGCGGGTCACATCTGGATTGTTCATCGCGTCGGTTCGCTCGAAGCCGGTGAACAGCACGCCACTACCAATCCGCCCATTTCGCAATGCTGCGCGCCGGCGCCTCCGGTGCTGGAGTTCGATCAGGAAGGCAATTTGATTGGACACTGGGGCGGGCCGGGGCCCGGTTACGATTGGCCGGAGTCGGCACACGGCATCACGGTCGACTACAAAGGGAACGTCTGGCTGGGCGGTAATGGCCGTGGACCGCAGAGCGCGCGCGGTGCGATCAACGGCCAGGACGAAGAGTCGAAACCCGGCGATCGTATCGATAGCTTTCACGACAATCAAATCCTCAAGTTCACGCAGGACGGAAAATTCCTGATGCAGATCGGAAAGCCCGGCCACAGCAAAGGCAGCAACGATATCGAAAATGTGCGGCTGGCGGCGAAGACCTTCGTCGATCCGAAGACCAATGAGCTGTACGTGGCCGATGGCTACGGCAACCATCGCGTGATCGTGTTCGATGCCGACACCGGAAAATACAAACGCCACTGGGGCGCTTACGGAAACAAGCCCAGTGACGCCAACCTCGGTCCTTACAATCCGAACGCGCCGCCCGCGCAGCAGTTTCGCAATCCGGTGCACTGCGCGATGCTTTCGAACGACAATCTTTTGTATGTTTGCGATCGCGTGAACGATCGCATCCAGGTGTTCCATCCCGATGGCACGTTCGTCAAGGAAGCTTTCATCGAGAAGCAGACGCTGGGCTCCGGGTCCGTCTGGGACATTGCGTTCTCGCAAGACGCGCAGCAGAAATTCTTGTATGTCGCGGATGGCGAGAACGACCGCGTCCACATCGTGGATCGCGCGTCGCTCGAAGTTCTGACCACCTTCGGCGAAGGCGGCCGCCAGCCGGGCGAATTCTACGGCGTGCATAGCATCGCTACGGATTCGAAAGGCAACATCTACACGACAGAGACCTACCGGGGGCAACGGGTGCAGAGATTCGTATATAAAGGTATGGCGCCGGTGACGAGCAAGGACCAGCGAGTGTTGTGGCCGAGCGCTAAATAAGGAGAGACCATGCGAATCCATTGGAAAATTCTGTTGCTGGCGGGTTGCGCCTCCGCACTGGCGCCGCTTTTTGCTCAGGACTCGCATCCCAGTTGCGACAAATGCTCGGGCACCTATATCACGAGCGAAGAGATTCAGGCGTATCTCAAGCGCGCGCCGGCCAGCGCCGTTGTCACCGATCAGCAGGTTCGCGCCGTGGACGTAGGTAAGAGTCACGTAGACATTGGGGTGGTCTATCGCAACAAGTTAGCAAGTGGCGCGGTGGCCGAGCACGATCTGGTGAGCGAGGTGTAT
This sequence comes from Bryobacterales bacterium, assembly GCA_963784025.1. Lineage (GTDB taxonomy): Bacteria > Acidobacteriota > Terriglobia > Bryobacterales > Bryobacteraceae > Palsa-89. The sequence goes on along the minus strand of CAWAPW010000021.1, from coordinate 106,612 downwards.
CACGTGATCGACGGATCGGCGACGCTGGTTCTGGGCTGGGACATCACGGATTTGAAGGCGCGGCCGCCGGATGACAGGGCGGTAAAGCTGTTGAATGGCCCGGGTGGAAACGGCGCGTCCATTCGCAACGGCGCCACTTACCAGCTCAAGCCGGGCGACGTCGTGATTATTCCGGCCGGCGTGGGGCATTGGTTCACCAAGATCGACGACCACATTTCGTATTTGATGGTGCGCGTAGATCCGGACAAAGTGACGCCGCTCAAGGATGAAGCGGCATCGAAGGCTGACTTAGCGGGAGCACGATGAAAAGCCCGATGATTCTCGCCACGGCCGCGATACTGGCCGCGCTGCCTTGCGCCGCCGCGGTTTCCGGTGAAGCAGTGTACCAAAAGCGCTGCGCCGCTTGCCACGACGGAGCGAATGAAACCGCTCCTCCGCGCGATGCGTTGAAGCAGTTGTCCGTCGCGCGCATCCTGCGAACGCTGGACTTTGGCGTGATGGTCAACATCGCCAATCCTCTCGATCGTGAGGAGCGCGAAGCCGTCGCCAGTTATCTGGGTGTCCAGCGGCCCGATGCGCCGGTGCCCGCGGCGGCTTACTGCAAAGATCGCAGCGTGACTATCGGCGCGTCACCCAATCCTGCGTGGAATGGATGGTCACCCGACGCCGCCAATACGCGCTATGCCACGTCGAGCGGAATTACGCTGAGTGACGTGGGCAAACTGAAGCTCAAATGGGTTTATGGATTCGAGGGCGATGTCACCGCATTCGGCGCGCCCACCGTTCTTGGAAACACGCTGTTCATCGGCAGCGCGGGCGGCGCTGTGCAGGCGCTGAGCACGGACTCCGGCTGCATCCGTTGGGTCTATCAAGCCGAGGGACCGGTGCGATCGGCGCCGGTTGTTGTTCCCAACGGCAAGAGACACGTTTTAGTGTTCACCGATCTCATCGGCTGGGCCTACGGCGTGGAGGCGGAAACGGGAAAGCTGCTGTGGAAGAAAAAGCCGGAGGCGCAGGAGTCCACCAAGCTCACCGGCTCCGCCGCGGTTCACGACGGAGTCGTCTTCATCCCCGCCGCTTCGTGGGAAGAGACTCGCGCTGTGAATCCGGATTACCCATGTTGCACCTTCCGAGGCAGCGTGACGGCGCTACGCGCGAAGGATGGGACCGAGGTGTGGAAGACCTACACGATTCCCGCGATGCCGAAACAAATCGACAAGGGCGGGGTCGGGACTTGGGGTCCTTCGGGCGCCAGCGTGTGGGCCTCGCCGACTGTGGACGCCAAACGCGGATTATTGTATGTAGCTACCGGCGACAATTTCTCAACGCCCGCCACCGATCTGAGCGACGCGATCCTCGCGCTGGATCTGAAGAGCGGACGCATTGTGTGGGCCAAGCAGGTAACGCCCGGCGATGTGTTCAGCGGCTCTTGCTCCGGCACGTGTCCCGGCCCGGATTACGATTTCGGATCGTCCGTACTAATTGAAAAGCTGGCGAATGGCCATGAGATATTGCTCGCGGGACAAAAGTCAGGCGTAGTTTATGCGCTGGATCCGGACCAGAAAGGTGCGATCCTGTGGCAGACTCGCGTGGGAAAAGGCGGCACCAACGGCGGCGTGCAATGGGGCATGGCCAGCGACGGGAAGAACGTCTACGCGGCCGTTTCCGATCTGGCCAGAAAGGTGGCCCCGGGCACCGTTCTTCGGGTGGGACAGCCGCCGGACCCCACCCAGGGCGGCGGGTTGACGGCTCTTCGAATATCGAACGGAGAGAAGGTTTGGTACGCGGCGCCGGAACCGTGCGGGTCGAAGCCAGGGTGCAGTCTAGCGCAGCCCGCGGCAGTGACGGCGATTCCGGGCGTGGTGTTTTCCGGATCGGACGACGGGCATCTGCGCGCCTTCGCTACTGAAGATGGCCGCGTGTTGTGGGACTTCGACACGGCGCGCGCCTACCAGACCGTGAACGGAGTCCCGGGCAACGGTGGCTCGCTCGATGGCGCCGGCCCGATAGTCGCCGGCGGCATGCTGTTCGTGAACTCGGGGTACGCGCGAAACGGCGGCATACCGGGCAATGTTCTGCTGGCGTTCGCGCCGGAGAAGTAGCCGCGCCGGTCGATGATAAATTCGCGCTAGCGGTTCCCGCGCCGGCCTTGGAGAAATAAAAGGGGTCTTAGACTTTCTCGTCTTCCCACGGTTTCCCGGGACGCTTCATGATTTGTTCCAGGCCCTCCGGTTTGGGCCGCCATTCCTTGCCGAAGTGCTGGTCGACGTCTTCCTTGTAACTCATGCGCGGCCCCGGATAACCCACCAGTTGCCATCCGATCAGCCCTGCGTTGCCGCCATGCATCGGGTCCGAAAACATTCCCTCGATGGTGTGCGCGCGCAGCAATTGAAAGAAATGTGTCTTCTGCATGGACTGCAGCTTTTGGATCTGCTGCTCCACGGGCAATTCATCAAAGTTCATGCCGAGCTGCTCGATGCCTTGACGATACGTCTCGCGCGGATTTTCCTTGCCCTGATAGCCATGCTCCGGAACGGATTCTACAAACGGCCCTTTGGTGTAGCGATACTTGTCGGCGCCGTAGGGACCGGCTAGTTGCCGGTCGATATAAATCACGACGCCGGCTTCCTTCGCGCCGGGTCCGCTGGCGTCGCTGGGGAAAATTCGCTCGCACGCCGCCGCGACTACGCGCGCTTCCGCGGCGGTAAAGAATCGCAGCGGGATTTTTACGTTTCCGTCCTGCGCCTGCAGACGAAACGGTTCGCGAGCCAGCGTGTAAAGCAGCGTGCCGCCCAGCGCGCCCGCGGGGATGGTCAGAAATTCACGTCTCTTCATGCCAGCCTCCCGGGATTCTTCAAATACTTTCTCGATCATCGCATCCGCGGCCCAGTAAGTGGTCGCCAGCACGGTGAGTGTCGGATTACCGGACGCAGTTTGCGGGAACGACGATGCGCCAATCACCCACAGGTTCGGGACATTCCAATGCTGGCAGATACGGATTCACCACGCTGGTCTCGGGCGATGCGCCCATCACGGCGCCTCCCTGAATATGCGTGCTCTGATAATTGATCACGTTGTACTTGGCTCGCGAAGGGCGCGTAGGATCGATCTTCGCGCCCATGGCCGGCGCGATCTTGGCCGCAAGATCGTAGGCGAATTGCCGCTGTTTATGCTCGTGCTCGGTCCAATCGAGCGTGAAGCGCAGCAAAGGATCGCCGAACTTGTCGGTGTATGTGGGGTCCAGGTCGATGTAGTTCTGGCGATACGACATGTGTTCGCCGTACATGTTCAATGCCGCCACACGGTCGTGCCATTGGAGCGAAGCGGCCTTCCACTCCGCGCCCCAATTGGATTTCGTTGTGCCCGGCGGAATCGCGCCGAAGGCGCCAATGGGCAAATCGCCGTTGCCGTTCAAGCTCAGCATGCCGTATCGCAGCAGCCCGTCGGAGTTGGGAAAGCCCGAGCCAGCGAGTCCGTTGTCGCCGTCGAAATCGGAGATGCGCCTGCCCAGCGATCCCGCGCCCATGAACGCGTTAAGCGGCTTATCGAAAAAGATTCGGATTCCGCCTTCAACCTGATGCGTGAGGTTTCGGCCCAAGGTTCCTTTGGCCGTCGCCGGATCGTACGGCGTGCCGATCTTGGAAAGATAAAGCAGCCGATTGTTGTTTAGCGTGAACGAGGCCAGAATCACGGTTTCGGCGGGCTGGAAAAACTCCTCGCCGTTCGCGTCCGTGAACTGAACACCAGTGGCGCGGCCGTTCTCGTGCATGATGCGACGAACCCAGCTTCCCGTCCGCAACTGGAAGCTCTTGTGCTTGCGCAGCACCGGCATCAGCGTATTGGATGGCTGCGATTTTGCTCCGATCATGCAGCCGAAGCGCGAGCAATAGCCGCAATAGGCGCAGCCGGCTCGTGACACGCCGTCGGGATTGGTGTAGTTTTCGCTCAGATTGGCCGCGGGCGTCGGATAAGGATGGTAGCCCAGCTTGCGCGTGGCCTCTTCAAAAAGGTACGACGCGTAAGAATGCTTGAGCGGCGGCGTGGGATATTCGTGCGAACGCGGCGACTCGAAAATGTTTCCGCCGTCGATCAGCTTGCCGCGCAGATTGCCGGCCTTGCCGCTGACGCCCATCATCTGTTCGGCGTACCAATAGTGCGGCTCCAGTTGATCGTACGTCACACCCCAATCCTGCACGGCCAACTCCGCGGGCAGCCGCGTAGCGCCGTGCTTCTCCGTCAGATGCGTTCGCAGATTGAAGACGCTGGGAAGAAATCGGAAACACATGCCGGTCCAATGCTCGCCCGCGCCTCCTACGCCGGTTCCCGGGTGGAATGAGCCATATTGGCGGACGGGAACCGCCGAATCGCGCGCGGAGTGCCGGTGCGTGACGGTCTCTTCGGCGATGTTCTGCATCATGCGCAGGCGGATGTTGTAATCCAGCTCGTCCATGTCCATGGCATAGTCGGCTATGCCTCGCGGCGCGCCGCGTTCCAGCGCCAGCACGTTGAGCGAAGTCCGGCTGACCAGTTCCTTCGCCATGGCGAGGCCGGTCCAGCCGCCGCCGATAATGGCGACATCTACAGGTTTGAGATTAGTCATAGCGCTTAGCTATTTGAGGCTATTTCGATTGTAGCCGCGCGTCAAGCGTCCAGACGCGCCGCCGGGGTTGGGGATTGGGGGCGCGGGGACTGGCTAAGGTCCGCAAGTGGGGCGTTGTGGATCTATGCGGCGGCGCATTTCTTAGAATTTAGCGAGCTTCTGGCGAAGGCGTGTAGTCACGTCGATTCATGCGCTACTAGTGGGCTGTCGCAGCGAGTTCGTTAGCATAAGGCAACCGCTCCCTCCGGTCACGGCTCAGCATCCGACGTGCTTAACAGAGCCGCGACCGGAGGAAGCGGTAGTAACGATCTGGCTGCGACAGGCCAGTAGTGTAGCGGCGAGCGTCAAAGAGAATCGAGGCTTCACTAGGCGCAAATCGAAGGTTCCTCTCCGTCGGCATGCGTCGGAAGGGCGCGGCCGCGTTTAGGTACGGCCCTCTTCGTGGCGGACGAAAGATGTCACGCCTCACCGTCAAATTGGACACTGCGTCAGCGCTTGGCGCCCATTTTAGCGTTCTTAGGGTACGTAATAACGGGAGTCCAAGAACGCAGCACGACCGTTCCAAACCTTGATGCCCTGCGCATGCGTGGGGCGTGGCGATCTCCGCCATTGTGAAACCAGGATACGCTCGATGATCGAGTCCGATCGCAGCAAGGGCTCGTGAAAGATTGGGGTCGTTCTCGTTAACTCGTTTCTTAAACTCTATCGCCCGATCCATCGAGCCGAACCATCCCCAATCAACGTCATCTTTTCGTCCAAAGCCCGCGATGGCCTGACGTTCTTGCGTTGACATCCTCGCATAATGCCGGTGTCGGACGGAGTGCCATCGCGGAAATCATGGACTGGGCGGACGATATCACTTTCGCGATCCTTGATCTTTTGGATTTCTTTTGCGCGGGAAAGATTCCGATTGATCGTCGTAAGAAGGAAGGGAGCGCGGAGCGCGAGCGGTTAATCGATGGCATATTCAAACGAAAACCGGCTTGGGCTGAGGACAGGACCAGCTACATTGATGCGCTCGGTGCAATATTGGAGCTGTTTCCATTTGAACCTGAGCACGTTATAGCGACTCGTCGGAACACCGGGCCAAGCTGTTTGCTTTCTCGACCGGATTGATCCAATTTTTCGTGAACTCCTGCCACTTAACCTCGGACGTAGCAAGTGCCTCCTTCCTGTCCATCGAACCTTCGGCTAAAAGCACGGCTGAAGTTCTGAAGCAGTTCATCTGGGAATATATCATCGAGAATCCAGAACTGGCGGTGTCCCAGAAAGGGCAACGTGTGGCGATCCGATGCGTATTTGAGCTCCTCATGAACGCGGCACGAAAGAAGAAGTACTACCTGTTTCCGGCGGCCTCTGGCGAAACTATCCGGAGAGCGGAGAACAAGGCCGAACAGGTCCGCGTCGTAGCTGACTGCGTAGCCGGGACGACCGAGAAGGAACTCATGCATTTTCATCGCTCTTTGCAGGGGCTGGGGGTATAGGTTTGCATCGAAATTCCGGCTGCCATTTTCCCCAGAGTTGAATCCGCAAGGGTCTTCAACGTTCGGATCGGGAGTGGATGTCTCCGCTTCGCCCATCGCCCGGCCACGCTCGTTGGCGCAGAACGCGCAAGGAGCGATCACGCATGAGGCGGTATAATCCATAGCGATGCAGAGGGCGGCACAATCTTGTGAGGCAGGCGGTGAGCGCGCGGCGGGCGACATTGGGGCGCTGCCGCGTGCCTGGAGCGAGGGAAACCGAAGCGCGCTGGACAGGCTGACGCCCATCGCTTATGACGAGGTTTATGACAAGCTTCGCCGCCTGGGAGGATCAATCAGCCGCGGAAGCGATTCGGGTTTGAAGGGACACCGATTAGCCCGGCATTCACACGAGTGTGAATGCGGCACGCACGAGTGCGTGCGCCACAAGCTGGATCCGCTATGCAAAGAGTCAGCGATTCGATAGCACCGGGGGGAAGACTCGGGCCTTATGAGATCGTCGCCGCTCTGGGCGCCGGCGGCATGGGCGAAGTGTATCGCGCCCGCGACACGCGGCTGGAGCGTAGCGTTGCGATCAAGATTCTGCCCCCGGCTTTCTCCGCCGACGTGCGAACGGTTGCACCGTTTCGAGCGGGAAGCGCGCCTGGCATCCGCCCTGAACCACCCCAATATCGTCACCATCTACGAACTCGGACAGGACGGTTCCACTCACTACATCGCCATGGAGCTGGTGGAGGGGAAAACGCTGGGCGAGCTGCTTGCCGCCGGCCCGCTGCCAATACGAAATGCCATTGAAATCGCCGCGCAGGTTGCGGAGGGGCTGGCCAAGGCGCATGAAGCGGGCATCGCCCATCGGGACTTAAAGCCCGGCAACCTGATGGTCTCTAGCGATGGATTCGTCAAAATCCTCGACTTTGGCCTGGCGAAGCTGGCGCCGCCTGCAGAGCTGCTCGGGGACGCACACCATCTCCCGGCTGGCAGTCCCAACCGGGCCAAGTTGTGGGAACGCTGCAATACATGTCGCCGGAGCAGGCCACCAGCGCTCAGCCGGATTTCCGGTCAGACCAGTTCTCGTTCGGCTTGGTGCTCTACGAAATGGTGACTGGAAAGCGCCCCTTTCAGAGAAGCAGCGCGGCGGAGACACTGGTGGCCATCCTGCGGGAACAAGCCGAACCGATCGGAGTGCAAAACCCCGACGCCCCCGCTCCGCTGTGCTGGGCCATCGAGCGGTGTCTGGCGAAAGAGCCCGATAAGCGCTACGTCTCCACCCGGGATCTGGCACGCGAACTGGCAGCCATACGCGACCGATTCTCGGAGAAGCCGGATCAAGCAGGCGGAGACTCGCCCGAGCAATATTCCCGTGCAACGCACCCGATTCGTGGGGCGCGAGAAGGAAGTAGCCGCCGCTAGAAGAGCTGCTGTTGCGGCCGGATGTGCGGCTGGTCACGGTAACGGGCCCGGGCGGGATCGGCAAAACGCGTCTCGCCGTGGAGGTGGCGAGCGGCCTGATCGACCGCTTTCCAGGCGGCGCTCATTTTGTTCCGCTCTCTTCGTTGAGCGATCCGGGCCTGATCGCTTCGGTGATCGTTCAGACGCTGGGCATTCGGGAGGCGCGGAGCCAGTCGCCGCTCGAAATACTCAAGAAGAATTTGCAGGATTCCCTGCGCGCGCCAATGCTGCTGCTGCTGGACAATTTCGAGCACCTGATTCAGGCTGCGCCTACGGTCGCGGAGCTGCTGGCCATGGCTCCCAATCTTAAAATCCTGGTAACCAGCCGCGCGGCGCTGCATGTGTACGGAGAACGGGAATTTCCGGTCCCGCCGCTGGCGCTGCCGGATGCGCGGTCCACGCCATCGCTGGAGACCCTGTCGCAGTATCCCGCAGTCGCGCTGTTTGTACAATCGCGCCGTCGCCGCCAAGCCGGATTTTGAACTGAACCGGGAAAACGCCCAGGCCGTTGCCGATATTTGCGCCCGGTTGGATGGTCTGCCTCTCGCGATTGAGCTGGCCGCCGCCCGGATCAAAGTTCTTTCGCCCGCTTCCATGCGTGACACGCCTCGCCAGCCGGCTGCAGTTATTGACGGGCGGCGCGCGGGACCTGCCCGAGCGCCAGCAGACGCTGCGCGCAACCATGGACTGGAGCTACGATCTGCTGAGCCCCGCCGAGCAGAAGCTTTTCCGCAGACTGTCGGTGTTCGTGGGCGGATGCAATCTGGAAGGCGTGGAAGCGGTCTGCGACACCAAAGGCGATCTCGATTTGGACCTGCTGGACGGCATGTCGTCCATGCTGGACAAGAGCCTGCTGCAGCAGATCGAGCAAGCCAACGGGAGAATCGCGGTTCGTGATGCTGGAAACGATTCGCGAGTACGCTATCGAAAAACTGAAAGCCAGCCTGGAGGAGGCGTCCACAAAACGCGCGCATGCCGCCTACTGCCTGGTGCTGGCTGAAGAAGAGGCCACCGAGCAAGACGGCGCCGGAAGACACGGAATGGCTGGAGCGCTTCGCACTGGAACATGACAATTTTCGCGCCGCCCTGGAGTGGCTGACCGAAACCGGAGAGGCGGAGTGGGGCTTGCGTCTCGGCGCGGCCCTGTTTCGCTTCTGGGAGGCGCGCGAGTATATCGCCGAAGGCCGGGACAGGCTGGGCAAGCTGCTAAAACTCGCCGGATCGGCAGCCCCGACGAAGGCGCGGGAGCGCGCGGTTTTTTCCGCGGGCGTGCTGGCCAGCGTGCAAGCGGATTACGACCTGCGGCGGATCCGCTCTTCAGGGAGGCTCTGGACATCGCCCGTCAATTGGGCGACAAGCGGGGCATCGCCGTCTCTCTCAACGCGCTGGCGGTCAACGATCGGAACCGGGGCGAGGCCGCGGTTGCGCACTCTCTGTTCGAAGAAAGCCTCATGCTGTGGAGGGAATTGGGCGACCAGAAGGCGGTCGCTCGTTCTCTCAGTAACCTGGCGAATGTCGTCAAATTGCAGGGTGACTATGCCCGCGCGCGCTCACTGCATGCCGAGTGTCTCTCGATCTTCAGCGGACTCGGAGATCGGACAGGCGTCGCCTGGTCGCTCAACTCTCAGGGCGACGTCGCCCGCGATCAGGGCGACGCCGAGGCCGCGAAGGCCCTGTACGAACAGGGCCTGGCAATTTTTTGGGAGCTCGGCGACCGCTGGGGCATCGCCGGCACGCTGAATGATTTGGGAAACCTGGCGATGGAACAGCGCAATTGCGTCCACCGCGCGCTCTCTATACCGGGAAAGCCTGAAGACTTTCCAGGAATTGGAACATAAACGCGGGATTGCCCGCCTGCTGGAGTGCTTCGCGTGCTTAGCGGCGGTTCAACTTGAAGCGGAGCGCTCCCTGCGGCTGGCGGGCGCGGCAGCCGCGCTGCGCCAAAATATTGGTGCTCCGCTCACGCCCGCCGAACAGGCCAAACTGGAAGCCATCCTCGATCCGGCGCGGCAGGCATTGACCAACACGGCCAGCGCGACGGCCTGGCTGGAAGGTTGGGCTATGCCGATGGAGCAGGCGATTGAGGCGTGCTGATGCCCGAGCCGACATCTCCAGAGCCTACTCCACGTTTGCGGGATCGATAAGGCGGCGCACGGCGGAGACGCGATTGGAAGGAATGCCGACGCGCCGGGCGTGTTCGTGAATGGTCTCTTCGTCCGGCGCGAGATAGACGCAGTACAACTTGTCGCCGGTTACGTAGCTATGCAGCCAGCAGATCTCAGGACCCATTCCCTTCAATACGCCAATCGACTTCAGGGACACTTCCCGCAGTTCGGCGTCCGATAGATTTCCCACTCCCGGAACCTCGCGTTCGATGACGAACTTGGGCATTGGCTCTCTACCTGGGCTTTGGTTCTCAGTTGATGCTAGCATGTCTCAGAACGAAAGAATGAGGTTGCCATGGATCTCCGATCGCTTCAGAAACCGCTGAAAGAACACTACCGCAGCGATCCAAACGCCTCGCAAATCACCATCCGGGCGAAAGGCGGACAAACCGGCGCTCCGATAGCATGCTCGGTGGACATCGGGCGCGCCATTTACCAGGCCGAAGCCCACCAGGGAGTGGGAGGCGGCGGGACCGGCGCGTGTTCCGGCGACCTTTTGCTGGGGGCGCTGGCGGCTTGCGCGCAAATCACCTGCCAGATGGTGGCCGCGGCGATGGGCATCCCAACCGAACGCATCGAGGTGACGGTGGATGGCGTGTTGGATCTTCGAGGCACGCTCGGCATTTCCAAGGACGTGCCGGTGGGCTTTGAGAGCATTCATCTTCATTTTGATGTTGCCGCGCCTGAGGCAACCCCGGAACAGCTGCGTGGATTGCAAGAAAAAACGGAACAGTATTGCGTGGTGATGCAGACCCTGATGCGGCCGCCCAAGCTCGAAACCGAGTGGGCTCGCGACCACTGAACACGCGCCGGTGGAAAGTGGAAAGTGAACGACTAAGGCGAGGCTCTGCGATCGGCGGCTGGGTTGATTGCCGCGTGCTTTAGCGATAGGCCCCTTAGTTTGGCGACGGCTTCTCGATCTTGTCGATGACCATTACGTCGACCGGCGCTTTGGTTTTCTGCAGGTGCAATCCCAGCTGTTCCATCGCGCCGAATATCTCGGGCGGCGCGTCCGGATCAGGAGCTGCCGCCGGAGTTCCCGGAGGAGGAGCCCCCGCGCCGCCGAAGGGCCGCATCGTAGGATCGGGCGTGAATTTCAGAATGAAGGTGTAGCGGGTAGCGCCAAACCCAGTGTGGTCCACTACGGGCAAGTCCATGAACTGGGCCTGGATCACGCTGGCGAACTCGGCCATGGTCGCATTGTGAACATTGAAGCCGATTTGCGGCCGTCCGCCAAAGCCGGGAAGCGGGAGATCGCTGCTCTCTTCCTTCTTAATCTTCTCGCCGCCTTTGGCCACTGTAATTGTGTAGGCCGAGAGTTCCTTTTGGTCCTTGTGGAATTGCAGCGAAAAGCGATCGGTGATCAGCTTCTGGAGCATCATCTGCAGCTGCTTGCCGTTCGGCATGCCGGCTACGGACGGCTTGGCCTCGACGTCAAACTTTTCGGAATCGAACCAGGAGGGCGCCCCGATGACCTGCTTGGGATGGAGGTCGTACGCGAATTTGATCAGGTCGGCAAGGGTGGTGTTGTGGGTGTTCAGCACGCCGCTCCTGCTCACCAGGAGTGCCCAACCGGGCTTGGCCGGATCGGACGGCTTGATGATCGCTACTTCGAACTCGGGCTTCGCGTTCGGGTCCATGATCTTGGGCGGTGGCGGAGGGTCCGGAATGGTCCATGCGGTTTGCGGGGTGGCGCGCGCCAGATTCAGAGCGACGTGAACGTCTCCAATGCTCCACGTCCCTGCCATCGTGTTAGCGTCGGCGCTGAGCTTTCCTTCGTAGTTGCCGCCGATGACGGGGACTGTGAACTTAACGGACGAGCCCTGCGCCGTAACCGCGCCGAGCGGAATACTCTGCCCGGATTGATCGATGCTGGGGTACATGACGCCCTTCAACGTGTCTGCATCGCTGGTGGAGATCTTCACCACCACGCGGTAGGTCATACCATTGACTTGTCCGGTGCCTTGCCAGGCACCCGTTATGCTTTGGGCGACTAAAGTGCTCCCCGAAAGCGCTGCCAGAGCGAAAATCCAGAGCGTTATCTTCATGGCCGATTAGCTCCTTGTGGGGTCGTCTTATTGTATACGCCGCTTGTATACACTGCGCGCGGCTGCGAATAAGTAACAACAGCGACATAAAAAGGTCCAACGAGTGGGCCGGGGATTACATCGGAGTTTGTCATTGGGTCCGCGTTTGCGAGCATCCAGGCACTGATGTTTTGCTGTTCCCTGGTCCAATTTAATGCAAGCGCGGCCGCTGGCGCATAGAGCCGGTTACAATCGCATCTTCTGCAGGAATGCCGTGTAGCGCGGATCGTGCTCCAGACTTTTCAGCAATGGATCGCCTTTGATCTCCGTGAGTCCGCCATCGCGCTGGGCAAAAGCGCGATCCAGCCAATGGAACGCAGAGTCGGTTTCACCACGGAACGCGTATACTTCGGCGATCTGAAAAGCGGCGTCCATGGGAAGCTTCGCCACCAGATCGGCCAGCGCGGCATCGGCTTGCTTCTTCTGACCTAGCGCATGGTAGACCAGCGGAAAACCGATCAGCCGCCAGGCGGGGTCCTTTTCACCCTCGGCGGCGCGCAGTGCTTCTTGCGGAAGCGACTGTGCCAGATAAGCCACCGCCATGGCGGCGTGAGCGGCGGCATAATCGGGGCTGATCTCGATGGCCTTCCGGGCGGCCGTCACCGCCTCCTGCTGGCGTCCGGCGTGGCTCAAAGTAATGGACAGATTGTAGTAGTTGTCGGCGCTCAGCGGTTCGATGGCAATGGCCCGTTGCAACAGAGCCACGGCTTCGTCGAAGCGTCCCAAAGTCTTGTCCAACTGGGCGTTGTTTTCGATGACCGAGGCGTTGCCAGGCTCCAGGTCCAGGGCGCGCTTCAGAGATGCGTCGGCGGCCGGCCAATCCCAGTCATGCGTGAGCTGAATCCAGCCCATCACGCCATGCGCCATGGCTAAATTCGGATCCAGCGCCAGCGCTCGCGCGGCGTCCTCTCTGGCCACGCGGTAACCTTCTTCGAGCGGAAGTTCGGCCTTGCCCGCCTGATTCGCTCGTACCGATCCCAGCATGGTCCACGCCAATGCATATCCGGGGTCCTGGCGCGTAGCCTGCTCGAAATAAGCGGCTGCTTTCTCCAATCCTTCCTTGCTGCGCGCGTGCGAAAAATATTGGGCTTGCAGAAATGAATTGTATGCCTCGGGATTTTTGCTGGCGCCTAACTGCACGGGCGCGCCGCCGGTAAGGGTTACGTTCAGCGCTCCCGTCACCGCGCGGGCAATCTCCTCTTGAGCCGACAGGACATCGTTCAGCTCGCGATCGTAAACTTGCGACCAAACCTGGAATCCGTCCGCGGTTTTGATCAGCTGCGCGGTAATCCGGATTCGAGAGCCTTGCCTTCGGACGCTGCCTTCCAGCAGCATGGCCACGTGCAACTTTTGGCCAATGGCGCGGGAATCTTCGGCATCGCCCCGGAACTGGAATGAGGACGTTCTTCCCGTCACGCGTAAGTTGGGAATCTGCGAGAGCCCGTTCAGCAGCTCTTCGGCTAAGCCGTCGGAAAAATATTCCTGGTCTTTATCGGAACTAAGATTCAGGAATGGCAGCACTGCGATGGACTGGGTGACCGCCGCGGATTTGCCGCCCGCGTGGCGATTCCAGAAGATGCCGGTGAGCGCTACCGCCGCAAGAGCCGCCAAAGCCGCAAGAGCCGCAAGAGCCGCCAATGAGGTGCGACGGCTGGGCCGCCCTGCGAGCCCCAGCCCGGGTGCCCGACCGATACGTTCCAGATCGGCGCGCAGTTCCGAAGCGCTTTGATAGCGGCGGCTGACATCCTTTTCGAGCGCCTTGTTGATGATCGGGTCCAGGCCGGAAAGCGCTTGTGGATTGCGCTGGCGAACCGGCTGCGGCCGCTGGGTGAACAAATGCTCCAGAACAACGGCCGCGGTGTTGCCGCTGAAGAGGCGCGACCCGGTGGCCATTTCGTAGATCACCACGCCCAAGGACCATATGTCGGTGCGGGCGTCCACAATTCCGCCGCGGGCCTGCTCCGGCGACATGTAGGCGTACGTGCCGATGGTTGTGCCGGCCACGGTAAGGTCGTCCATCGCGGCGGTTTCCTGCTCTTCTCCGGGTGAAGCGGAAGCGGCGCTGTTCATTTTGGCCAGCCCGAAGTCCAGAATCTTGACTTGCCCTTGCGGAGTGACCATCACGTTGGCGGGCTTAATATCGCGATGGACGATGCCCTTGGCATGCGCGCTTTCCAAGGCCCGCGCCAGTTGGATGGCGAAATCCAGAACTTCCTCCGGGCTCAGCGGATGCGATTTGATGCGGCGCCGGAGAGTCTCTCCCTCCAGCAGTTCCATGACCAGGAACGGACGCCCGTCCGAATCGCCCAGATCGTAAATGGCGCAGATATTGGGATGGCTCAGTGCGGAACAGGCCCGGGCTTCGCGCAGGAAACGCTCGCGGGCGATGGGCGTAGCAAAGCGTTCGGGAAGTACTTTAATGGCGACGTCGCGGCCCAGCCGGGAGTCCCTGCCGCGGTACACCTCGCCCATGCCGCCGGCGCCCAGCGGCGCGAGGATTTCGTAGGGGCCGAGTCTGTCACCCACGGCAAGAGGCATATGGCGGATTCAGCTAATTCTAGCCGATCAGGCCGCAAGTGGATTCCCAGTGGCAGCGCGCTAAAGCTGAAGCCATCCGGTGCGATCAACCTCGCACTCTTGATCTGGCGGCCCTACTTGCCATCGACATGACGCGAGTCCTTCTCGTTTTCAGCGCAAAAAGATTCCAGCAGATCGCTGTCTGCTTGCAGCCGCTGCTTCAGATGGATGGTGAATGGCCTGGTATAAGTTTGAGGGTCGTCAATGGTGAGCTGCACTTCCATATGGCCGAAATCCAAGCGGTGAAATCGTTCGGTAAGATGCAGCGCTTCACTATGTGTGTGTCCCCGCGCATCCAACCATCCCCGGTCATTGAAGCCGTTGGTGTCCACGAGCAGCGAATCGCCATCCCATTTGCCGACCGAATATCCCAGCCAGGACGGTTGAGGATCATCGGGCAGCTTCCGGCCGTCCGTGTACACCTGACGGAAGGTTGTGTCTCTCTCATAAAGCATCACTGTCATTCCGGGCGTTTGGACGATCTTATAGGGCGCGGGCGCCATTTCCACCAACGGCATACCTTCGGGAAGACAGTGCGAAAGCGGCGAAACATTGCTGAAGGTCTTGGCGCGTTGCAGGAACAAGGCGGCCGCGGCCGGCTGAATGGGCGCGGCGTCGGGTTTGAAATCGGACAGGATATTGATGAAGTACTGCGAGAGCGGTTCTTCACCCGCGCCATTTGTGGCGCCTGGGATCAAGCGCTCCAGCATTTGCGCTGGGGCGGCTTCCGTCTGCCAGAGTCCGGAGAGGTTGGGTCGTCCATCGGGCGCGCGCGGCGTAGGTGCGGAAAGGTTCGGCTTGCCATCCGGGGTCCTCGGAATACCCGGAGTGAGGTGGTTCAGCCACTGCGCCGGGGCGAAGGTTGGGGCTGCTGCCAAAGCGATTATTAGCCATACTTTTCGATCCGGCATCGGTCCTCCCCGTAGTGCGCTTAATCTGTGTGAGTCCTTCGATGGTACAGGATATTTAGCGCACTATCTTCCGGGATGTTCCCCCTCGAGCCGGCTGCGAGATGACGCTGAGGGGTTTTTGCGCGGGACGACGCAGTGTGCGCAGGAGATCACATGCGACATTTGCGGCGATATCAATTCTTCTTTGTCCTGGCCGTGCCAATCCTGTTCGCGCTGAAGGCGCAATCCGATTCAATTGTCCTGGACGAAAACATTGTCGTAGAAACGGACACGTTTGAGACCGCGGCCGGCAGCGTGCTGTTTACGACGAACGGCATCGGCTACTCGAGCTGGCTTAGCCCCAACATCGCCGCCGACCTGGCTGCCGATACCACGCTTCCGTCCCAGATTCAGTCGACGGCATCCTTAATTCCGGAGGTCAGCGAACTCGAATTGCTGACCAACCCGATTACGGGGAACGCCTATCTGGTGATCGATGGCGTCGGCCCCGCGCTTGAGATCGACACCGGCGACGAGTACCTGGAGCTGGACGCGGAGCTCGAAAAGGCCGGCGAACCGGGCTATTCCACGATCGGTTCGCCGATTACAACTTCGGCCGGGCTATGGAGCTATAGCACCAGCGCCACGGAGCCCAATGGAAGCACCCTGGATGGAACCGTCAACTTTCAGGTCTCCGACATTAATATCGTCGAGCGACCAGTGGGCGCCGTCACGCCGGAGCCATCGATGGCGATTCTTCTGGGTGCGGGCCTGTGCTTGCTAGTTCTCTATCGATCCGTCTTCCGGCGTACATATTTCCTGCTAAATCACGAGCGATGGCGGGAAATCGCCTGCGCTTGCGCATCCTCTCTAGCAGGCTGATGAAAAAGGCTTTTGGGGACCGGCTCCCTCACGGTCGCGGCTCGGTAAACACATGCAAACACGCAGTCGCGATTCTGAGCCGCGCGCCAGCAGCACACCCGGAGACGACCGGAAGTCGTGCCCGCAGGCCGGTCGAAGACGACTCAAAGTTGTCCACGGGAACAACATCGGCTTGGAAATTCCCCGGTCGTCGTGCACTGGAGAACAGCGACTCGAAGAAGCCCGTACGGGTGGCGCGTGAGCAAGCGGTTTATTGCCTTTTTCAGCATCCTGCTAGGAGGAAGTGAGCCCCCAAGGGATTCCGCACTCATGTCGCAGAACAACGTTAACCGTCTTTTTGCAAACGGCCGGCAGTGCAGATGGTGGAACTGGTGTTCAGTCGTAATGTGGCTGGCGTGTGGGCCGGCCCTGGCAGGAAGCGCGCAGGCGCAAATCGAGACCGTGCTACACAGCTTTGCCGCCCCGGCCCGAGGTTCTGGACCGGCGGGCCTGATCAGAAGCGCGGCCGGTACACTGTTTGGCACAGCCTCCTCCGGCGGCGAGCACGGTTGGGGAGTGGTTTATGAACTCTCCGCCAGCGGCCAGCAGATAGTGCTTCATAACTTCACCGGCGGGGGCGACGGCGGGACTCCCTACTCACCCTTGACACGGGATTCGAGCGGCAATCTCTATGGGACGACGTACGTCGGCGGTGCATCCGGCAAGGGCCTGGTTTACAAAATCACGCCCTCCGGAGTGGAATCGATCATTTACAGCTTTACCGGCGGCGCAGACGGCGGCAATCCCATGGGTGGCGTCGTCCTGGATTCGGCGGGCAATCTTTATGGCACGACGCAAAGCGGCGGAGGGCTGTTCGGTGTGGTATTCAAGTTGACTCCCTCCGGCCAGGAGACGGTCTTGTACACTTTCACCGGCTTTGCGGATGGAGGCATTCCCGTGGGAGGCGTGGTTCGCGACCAATCCGGCAATCTATACGGAGCTACATCTTCTTTTGGCTCGTCGGGCTATGGCGTGGTCTACGAAATCAACGCCTCGGGCGCATTCAGCGTGATTTACACTTTCACCGGCGGCGCGGACGGACGCTATCCGAGCATGGGGCTGATTCGCGATTCCGCGGACAACCTTTATGGAGCCACGCAACAAGGCGGGGCGGACAATTTCGGAGTTGTGTTTAAGATAAGCCCTTCGGGACAGGAGACCGTGCTGAACAGCTTCACCGGCGGTTTCGGTGGCAGCTACCCCGACAGCCTGGTGGAGGATTCGGCGGGCAATTTTTATGGGACCACCAGCCAAGGGGGCGCAAACAATGTGGGGGTAATTTTTGAGATCCCGGCGGCAGGCATCACGCAGGTACTTTACTCGTTCAACGGCGGCGCATCCGGGCCGAGTACACCGGGAGGCCCTCCAGTTCTGGATTCAGCCGGCAATCTTTATGGGACGACAGCATCGGGCGGATCAGGGAACCAGGGCGTGGTCTATGAATTCACCCCGGCCGGACAACTCGATATCGCTTACAACTTTCCCTCCAGGGCAGATGGAGCGTTTCCAGAGTACGGGAAACTGCTCCGCGATTCGTCGGGCGACCTCTACGGAACCGCCAGTTCGGGCGGCGCCTCCGGCTGGGGCGTGGTCTACAAGCTGCACGCCAACGGTAACCAATCGATTTTGTACAGCTTCACCGGCGGCGAAGATGGGGGCTCCCCGCAAAGCGGATTGATCCGGGATTCGTCCGGCTATCTGTACGGTACGACGAGTTACGGCGCGGCAAACTTCGGAACGGTTTTCAAGCTTAGCCCGGCCGGCGATCTCACCACGCTCCACACCTTCACGGGCCGCACGGACGGGGGAGATCCGGTGGGAAGCGTGGCCTTAGATGTCGATGGAAACCTCTATGGCACCACCATGAGTGGCGGCACGGATGGGCAAGGCGTGGTCTACGAAATCGATAATTTCGGCCAGTTCAGTGTCCTTTACACGTTTACAGGAGGCGACGACGGGGGCGTACCGTTCTCTGGCGTCACACTGGATACGGCCGGCAATCTCTACGGAACTACTCTCCAAGGCGGCGCACAAGGGGGCGGCCTGGTGTTCAAGCTGATCCCCGGCGGCCCGGAGACCGCGTTGTTTTACTTCGGCGGAAATTCGCAAACCGGGTCACCCTGGTCCAACCTGACTCTCGACGCGCATGGAAACTTTTATGGGACCACGAGTGGCGACGGCTATGTCAACTACGGCGCCGTTTACCGGCTAAGTGAAAACGGCGACACGTACACGGTGCTGCATGTATTCAAGGGCGGCCAGGATGGATGTAATCCGATTAGCGGCGTTGGGCTGGATTCGTCCGGAAACGTGTACGGGGCCGCGCAGTCCTGTGGCGGCTCGGGCTACGGCGTGGTCTACGAAATCAGTCCCGGTCGCGTGGAAACCATCCTGCACACTTTCAGCGGCGGCGCCGATGGGGCCACTCCGGTGTCGGGGGTCCTTGTTGATCAAGGCAACATCTATGGAACGACATTGAAAGGCGGAGCGGAGGCAGTGGGAGCAGTCTACATGGTCACGCCGTAGCGGCAATGGCGGGAAATCGCCTGCGACTGCGCATCTTTGTATAGGAGAAGTTGAGACCCCATGTCGCAGAACAACGCTAAGCATCTTTTTGCAATTGGCCGACGGTACAGATGGTGGAACTGGTGGGGTGCAGCCCTAATGTGTGTGGCGTATGGGCTTGCCATGCCAGGAGATGCCCAGGCGCAATCCGAGACTGTGCTGCACAGCTTTGCCGCCCCGGCCAAAGGTTCGGGACCGATCGGTCTGCTTCGAAGCGCTTCCGGCACCATGTTTGGCACGGCCTACGAAGGCGGCGCGCACGGGTGGGGCGTGGTTTATGAACTGACTGCAGCCGCCAAGCAGAAGGTGCTTTATAACTTCACCGGCGGCGCCGACGGCGGGTTGCCGTACTCGCCTGTGACACGGGATTCAGGCGGCAATCTTTACGGGACCACCTATTCCGGCGGCGCGTCCGGCAAAGGCGTGGTCTATAAAGTCACTCTGTCCGGAGAGGAATCGGTCCTTTACAGCTTTACCGGCGGCGCGGACGGCGCGAATCCCATAGCCGGCGTCATCCTGGATCCGGAGGACAACCTTTATGGCACGACGTGGCTCGGAGGAACGGGATTCGGTGTCGTCTTCAAGTTAACTCCCTCCGGCCAGGAGACGGTTTTGTACTCTTTCACCGGCTTCTCGGATGGCGGCGTTCCCGCGGGAGGCGTGGTTCGCGACCGTTCCGGCAATCTTTATGGAGCTACATCTTTTTATGGCTCGGGGTCTGGCGTCGTCTACAAAATCAAGGCCTCGGGCGCATTTAGTGTGATTTACACTTTCACCGGCGGCCAGGACGGAGGCTTCCCGAGTATGGGGCTGATTCGCGATTCCGCGGACAACCTTTATGGGGCCACGCAACAAGGCGGGGCCGATAATTTCGGTGTTGTCTTTAAGTTGACCCCTTCGGGACAGGAGACGGTGCTGAATAGCTTCACCGGCGGCTTCGGTGGCAGCTACCCGGACAGTCTGGTGGAGGATTCGTCTGGCAATTTTTGGGGGACCACCGGACAAGGCGGCGCAAACAATGTGGGCGTAATTTTTGAGATCCCGGCGGTAGGCATCACGCAGGTGCTTTACTCGTTAAACGGCGGCCCAGCCGGGCCAGGTACACCGGGAGGCGCGCTAGCTCTGGATTCGGAGGGCAATCTCTATGGGACGACAGTATCGGGCGGGACAGGCAACCAGGGCGTGGTGTACAAATTCGTTCCGACCGCCGGACAAGTGGACACCGTTTACAACTTCCCCTCCAGGGGCGACGGCGCGTTTCCGGAGTACGGGAACCTGGTCCGCGACGCGGCCGGCAATCTCTATGGAACCACCGGTTCGGGCGGCACTTCCGGCTGGGGCGTGATCTACAAGCTGCACGCCAATGGTGCAGAATCGATTTTGCACAGCTTCACCGGGGGCGAAGATGGGGGAGAACCGCAAAGCGGATTGATCCGGGATTCGTCTGGCAATCTGTACGGTACAACCAGCTACGGGGCTGGAAACTTCGGAACGGTCTTCAAGCTGAGCGCGGCCGGTGAGTTCACCACGCTCCACTCGTTCTCGGGCCGCACGGACGGGGGAAACCCGCAGGGATATTTGGCTCTCGATACCGAAGGAAACCTCTATGGGAGCACCATTTATGACGGCGCGGATGGCCAAGGTGTGATCTTCGAAATCAATAATTTCGACCAGTTCAGTGTTCTTTACACGTTTACCGGAGGCGCGGACGGAGGCTTACCGTTCGCAGGCGTAACCGTGGACGCGGCGGGCAATCTGTACGGAACTACCATCGCAGGCGGCGAATACGGGTGGGGCGTTGTGTTCAAGCTGATCCCCGGCGGCCCGGAGACCGTGTTGTATAACTTCCCGCTAAATTACCAAATAGGGTCACCGTGGTCCAACGTAGTTCTCGACGCGCAGGGAAACCTCTATGGGACCACGGATGGCGCAGGCAATCTCAACGACTACGGGGCCGTTTACAGCCTGACTCAAAGCGGCGCGTTCACCGCGCTGCACATGTTCGCGGGCGGGCAGGATGGGTGTAATCCGATTAGCGGCGTTACGCGGGATTCGTCCGGAAACCTGTACGGCGCTACGCAATCCTGTGGCAGTTTGGGCCACGGCGTGGTCTACGAAGTCAATCCCGGTGGCGCGGAAACCATCCTGCATACTTTCAGCGGCGGCGCCGACGGGCTTTCGCCGGTGTCGGGAATTACTCTGGATATTGAAGGCAACGTCTATGGAACGACGACGCGAGGCGGGGATGAGAACGCCGGGGTGGTCTACAAGGTGGCGCCATAGCGACCTTACGCATGTCGCTTAGAAGGCCGCTGAAAAAGGCTTTTAGGGACCGACTTCCTCACGGTCGCGGCTCGGTAAACACATGCAAACACGCAGTCGCCAATCTGAGCCGCGCGCGTGAGAAGCCGTGAAAAAATCGGCCGTCGGTAACAGCCAGCCGGGCGAATACGCCGATGCAATCATGGCAGAACAGGAAAACCTGCTGGAGCTACCCGAGCAACCCCCGCGGCCAGTGGGCGAAGCCGCAGTGGTTGGTGAATGCAAACTACGAGTGGTCAGTCGGGATCAGTTGATGATGGCCCAGGTGGATGTGGAGCACCTGATTGATGAGCATCATCCGGCGCGTGGAATCTGGGAGATCACGGGAAGGTTAGATCTGAGCAGATACGAATCAGCCATTCGTACGCGTCGGGGGGAAGCGGGACGATCGGCGTGGCCGCCGCAGTTGCTGATCGCGGTTTGGTTGTACGGCTACAGCCAGGGAGTCAGCTCGGCACGAGAACTGGAACGGCAGATGGAGTACGAGCCGGGGCTGATGTGGATGACGGGAATGCAAGTCATCAATCATCACACGTTGAGCGACTTCCGCATCGAGCAGGGGGAAGCATTGACGAGTCTGTTTACGCAGATGTTGGTGGCGTTGTCGGAAGCGGGTCTGGTGAAAATGCGGCTGGTAGCGCACGACGGCACTAAGATCCGGGCGCAGGCCGGAGTAGATTCGTTCCGGCGGGAAGCGAGCTTGCGCGAGAAGTTGGAGGCGGCGCGCGGGCTGGTAGAGGAAGACCCGCAAGCCGACGGCGGGGCAACCGCCGGCAGCAGGCCGCTCAACAGCGGGCGCGGCGGGAGCGGTTGGAGCGGGCCGAGTCGGCGCTGGAACAACTGCACCAGATCCAGGCGAACCTCAAGGAAGCCCCGCGCAAGGATCGCGCACGAGTGAGCATCAGCGAGGCGGAGTCCAGGCTGATGAAGCATGGGGACAATGCAATCGCACCGAGCTACAACGCGCAGGTCAGCACGGATGCCGACTCGGGCGTGATCGTCGGCGTGCATCTGAGCCAGTTGGCGGATGATTCCCATGAGCTACAACCGGCCATGGAAGAGATCCACCAGCACCTGGGGCGCAAGCCGGAGCAGGTGGTTGCCGATGGGGGATTCACCAATCGCGAATCGATTCAGCGCATGGCCGAAGAGGGAATCGATTTCTACGGCTCACTGCCAGATCCGAAGGAGCGCTCCGAAGCGGCGATGAAGTCGCATGGGATCGATCCGAAGTTCGCACCCCATTTTTTCATTCGGCAGCCAGAGACACGAGCGGCGCAGTGTCCGGCGGGCAAGACCATGCACTATCTACGGCGCAATCAGAAGCGCGGCGCTTATTACGAATCCTACCGAGCCCAGGGAGCCGACTGCATAGCGTGTGCGTTGCAGAAGCAATGTTGTCCGAACAACGCTGCGAAGGGACGCATCGTGTCATTTCGGGGGCAAGAACTGCAGCAGATCGCGGAGTTTCGGCAGAAGATGGCCAGTCCAGAAGGCCAACACATCTACAAACAGCGC
Source organism: Bryobacterales bacterium (assembly GCA_963784025.1). GTDB lineage: Bacteria > Acidobacteriota > Terriglobia > Bryobacterales > Bryobacteraceae > Palsa-89. The sequence continues at coordinate 84,037 of CAWAPW010000021.1, read as the reverse complement.
GGGGCCAAAGCGGAGTTTCCCTTTGCCTGGATCAAAGAGCGGATGAAGCTGCGGAAGTTCCGATTATTCGGACTCCGCAAGGCGGGGATAGAGGCCTTGTGGGCGAGCCTGGCGTTCAACGTGATGATCTGGATTCGCGCCCTGCGCCAGGGAGCCCCCGTTCAGCCTGCAGCGGCATAGACTGGCGTGCAGCGCTGCCTGTCTCTAACGACATCGGACCAGCTTGCCGGTTCAGAAGCTCCCCAGGGCTGCATCAATCTGCAAACTAACCTAACGCGTCGGTATCTCTCTCCCGGCTTGCCCCGCACGCTCTCCAATTCGATCAAAGTGGACTTAGCTTAAGGCCGGAGGCAATTTTTCACGGCTTCTAAGCAAGCGGTTTATTGCCTTTTGTCGCGGTAGGGACGCCGGTTTCCCAGACGCCCCCCGCACAGATCCGTACGTGCAGAATTGCTGCATACGGCTCCTACCTCGGATATCTGGCGTCGAAGCGCACGTTCGGATGCGGATGCAGGATCTTCGCACTTGGAATCCATCGATCGACCAAAGGCCAGAACCGCTCCCAAGTCATCCGGCTCCGTTGACTCCGCCGCCGAAGCGCGCGGTACCAGCGCCAGATCACCTGGGCCCGAAAGGTGTTCAGACTATCCATGTTGCCGGGGACTGCCTGATAGTTGAAGTAGCCTTGAACGACGGACTTCAACCACTTCCCGATCTCGGCGACTGGCTGGTGCCAGCGTCGCCGAAGCTCCTCCTTCAGCTCACCGAGCTTGCCAGAGAGTCGCTTACGAATCGTCTTCCGCTTGACGATGAACCGACCGGTTTTCCGGGTCTTCCCACACATGTGCGTGAAACCCAGAAAGTCGAACACCTCCGGCTTGTCCTCGCCTCGCTGCTTCCGGTTTTTGGCTGCCTCGCGCCCGAACTCAATCAGGCGCGTCTTGTCCGGGTGTAACTCCAACCCGAACTTCTGCAAGCGCTCCTTCCACTCGGAAAGAAAGCGCTCCGCGTCGGCGCGATTTTCGAATCCCGCGACGATATCATCAGCGTATCGGACCACCACCATGTCGCCCGTAGCCTGATGTTTTCGCCAGTGCTGGACCCACCGATCGAAAACGTAGTGCAGGTACACGTTGGCCAGCAGCGGCGAAGCCACCGATCCTTGCGGAGTCCCTACTTCCGTCTTCGACCACTTCCCTTCCTCGGACACTCCCGCCCTCAGCCATTTCTGAATCAAGCGAAGTATCCTTCGGTCGGCAATGCGGTGCTCGATAAACTTGACCAGCCATTCGTGCGATAGGTGATCGAAAAAGCCACGAATGTCGGCATCGAGTATCCAGTTCACCTTCCTCCGCATGATCCCCACCCAAAGTGCATCCAGCGCTTGATGCTGGCTTCGCCCCGGTCGGAACCCATAAGAGAACCCCAGGAAATCCTCTTCGTAAATCTGGTTGAGGATCGTCACTACGGCCTGTTGAACCACCTTATCCTCCAGGGCTGCGATGCCCAAGGGACGTTGCCGTCCATCGGCTTTCGGAATGTAGGCTCTCTTGGAAGGCTGCGCTCGGTACGTCCCTCGATGGATTCGGCTTTGCAAGTCTGCCAGTTTCTCCTCCAGGCCCGTCTCGTACTCTTTCCACGTCACGCCGTCGATTCCAGGCGCCGCATCCCGCTTCAGGGCGAAATAGCTGTCCCGTAACAATCCGACAGTGACGTGGTGGAGCAGCGCAGTGAACCGCGTCCGCTTGTCTTTCCGTGCTGCCTTTCGCACACCGTGCAAGTCGCTCAACTCGCCGATCCGGCTCTGAGTCCGGGGCGCGGTCGCCTGCCCGATGTTCTCCTTGGTCGATTGCCTTCCCTCCATGCCCTCCGCCAGCGGTTTCCCACTCTTGTTCGGACACTTCGACGGTACTACGCAACCGTCCGACTCCCCACCAACGTGCATGTTGGACTTCCGGCTCAAGGCCTTCTCCAACCGGCCCGCCGCAATCTGGGCGATGGGCATCGATGGGGTCTCCCGGTTCCCGCGCGCGGAGTTTCCATGCATGCCAGGGGTCTTAGACTGCGCAGAGTCCAACGGATGCTCGCGATTACACATCCGCCAGTGTTGCCTTCCGCCATGCTGAACGACGTCGGCACTCCGATCGCGATTATTTCGCAGCTCAATACCCTGCCTGCACTTTCCCCTGTCAACGCTTCGATGGCAGCCTCGCGGCTGGCCACGCATGACTCGGGGCCAGGACGGCTCGCTACGCCTTTCCTGTATGACTCTTTCATTCACAACTCCACGCCGGTTTGTACCGGCGCACTCAGCATCCTGTTAGGGGCGATTACTTCTTCCGATTCCGGGTCAGGTAAGCCACTATATCATCCAGTTCCGCGTCGCTGACTTCCGTCTTGCGGGTAATGGGCATGCCGAACAACCCATGCCGCACCACGCTTTTGATCATGACAGGCGTAAGGTCGGTGCGCTGTTCCAGCACAGCCGGAAGCTTGCCTTTGTATTTCACCGCCAGCGCGGAGGTGCCTGCTAAAGCGCCATTGCCAAACATGACATTCTTGGGCGCCACGGCTCCGTGGCAAGGAGCGCACCATTTATCGAAGACGACTTTTCCGTTGGTCTCCGAAGGCTTCTGGGCCAGAAGGAAATTGCCGACTCCAACCAGCAGAAGTAGAAAGAGCGTTCGTATCATGCGCGATTCTTCCTCATGCTTGCCGGCCAGATTCCGTAGCGGCCGGGCGAGATGATGCCGTTAGGGTCGATGCCGTCTTTCAGTTTTTCCTGGAAGCGCAGCAGGGAGTGGTTATTGAAAGAATACTTGCTGATCAGAAGGTCTTGAAACGCAGGGCTGGTGCGGTAGCCCACCCAGCCGTGCTCGGCGCAGCGGTTGATCACTTTCTCGAAGATTGCGCGGCTGCGTGCATTCTTTTCGGGGTCGCGCCAGGTGGGTACGGTGGTACCCGTCCAGAAACAGCGCGAATAGTAAGTAAATGGCGTGGGAAAAGGATTTCCCCGGGACGGCAGGCCAAGCTCCTTATAGGTTTCATAGAGGACGCGCGCCGATTCGAACAGGGCCGAGGCTTTGCGCGGGATAGTGACAAAAAGATCGGCGTGTCCGTCCGGGGGATCGCTCGCATCTCCCGCGTTCCGCGCCACCATATTAAATACTTCGAGCGCGGGAATTCCCAGGCGAGGCTTGTCGGACTGGGTAGGTTCGTTTTCCTTGGGGATGGGCAGCGTCAGGAATTCGCCATCTTGAAATGTGGCGCCGGCAATCGCCTTGCCGATTCGCCGTTTGGCAGCCTGCCAGTTGGCGCGAACCGTTTCTTCCGGACCATAAAAATAAAGCTGCACAGACCAGGCTGGGAGCTTCTGCGCCGTCAGGAAGTTTTCTATCGCTTCGGCTGAGGGCCAGCCGTTTTGCATTAAGCTCGTCATGGCGGCTGCGCCCGGACCAAACGCTCCGCGTCCGACCGGACTGCCATACTGAGGCATCCCGGTGAGGCCCAAATCTTCCAGGTAGCTGACCTCATACACCAGCGGGTCCAGATCCTGATATCGCGGCACTGTGACGGTACCCGATAAGAAAGCTTCCGGCATGGGCATCAGCCAGAAACCCATCTTGGTGACGATTCCAAAGTTCGATTGCGCGAACAGGCCGTCCACGGTGGGGCCCGCGCCATAGTGGAAGTCCTGCCAGCTATCCGCGTTGGGGACAGCGCCCATGCCGGTACGGATCACCTCGCCATCCGGCGTCACCACTTCCATGCCGCAGTGCGAGCTGAAGTGATCGCGAAACGCAGCCATCGTATAGCCTGCGCCATGATCCAGACTGTTGCCCATGGGACTGCCCCATCCCGGGTCTGGCACGTCCAGCATCAGCTTGAGGTTGCGTTCGCGAATGTAGTGGTAAAGATCGAAATACGAAACGCCCGGCTCCACTAAGGCGAACGCCCGCTTTTCGTCCACTTCCAGGACGCGATTCATGCGCTTCAAATCCACCACGACACTGCCGCGCATATTGGGCGCCGATCCGCCGTAAGTGAGGTTGCGCCCGGTTGAGATGGGATACAAAGGGATGCGATAGCGATTGGCGGTGCGGACAATCTGTTGCACGTGCTCCACCGTGTCCGGAGCCACCGCTGCCGACGCCACGCGCTCATCCGGTTCGCCCCAATTGATGGAGTAAGAGTCGCGATAGAGCGCCACGTCTTCATCCGAGGTGAAAACCCAACTCGAATCCACGGCAGACCGGAACTCGTTCAGGGCCGCGTTAAAGTCCGCTGCGCTTACATTTGGAGGTAAAACCATTTTGACTGTTCCCTTCTAAGCGATCAACCACGAAACCAGCGCCGTTTTGTTTTCGGGAGAAAATGGCCCGGTGCGCTTTTGCGCGGATGCATCGCGAGGTTCACTGATGTCTAACTGGCTGAACAGAACAGGTATGGCACGTCCGAATCCAGGTTCCTTCGGCAAGCTGCGGGCAGCGGCGACCAGCGATGGCTGCCCGACGGCGGTGTGTTCTGTGTCCCCGTTTTGTTTTGTGATGTGATCCGCTCGAAAGATCACGCGCATGCCCACGTCGCGCGCTAAATCTTCGAGACAAAACAATGCCGGGCGATCCGTCAACCCGGCAAGCGGCGCCCGTTTCCTGCTCAGATGGACTCGCAGATCCTGGTACCACAGCTCGCCAACATCGCCGCGGATGGCGGAAGTAACGGCGCCCGCGCGCTCCAATTCGGCCGCAAATGCCTGGCTCTCCGCAAATCGGTGGTCAAAAATAATTCGCTCAAATGCGCTGTGTGCGGGTGCGGGCGCCGCGGTCCGCCTGAGAACTGGCACGTTGACGAGCGCTCCGGTCAGGCTTGCCGCACCGATTTTCAAAACAGTTCTGCGGTTGACCATTTGTCCTCCTCGACCATCTCTTTCGGTAATACTATCATTGGGCGCGGCGCGACACTGACGCGTCACCCCATCGCTGGGTGTAACCTAAGAACAGATCCTTCCGCGGTATTGCTTGGGGGCCTCGAATTGGGCGTTCCAAGCCAACGTATCGATTACGAAGCCGGCCATGCAATCTACCGCACGAGACCTGACGAAAGTTGAAGGGGCACAGGACGAATCGGGCTTCTTCTCCAGCGAGTCCGTTCTCAACATTCTAAAGTTGATTCTTGCCGGATCTGAGTTACCCGAGGTGCTGGCGATCATAGCCCGGTTAGTGGAATCCCAAGGGGACCGGACGTTATGCACCATCTGGCTTCCCGATGCCGACGGAAAGCATCTTTATTGCGCAGCCGCGCCCAGCCTACCGGGATTTCCTGCCAGCGTGGGGCGCACGCGAATCAGCCCGATGGGCGCATCCTGCGGCACGGCGGTTTATCGTAGGGAGCCGGTATATGTGGCGGATATCTTCCGGGAACCTGCCTGGGACGACTATCGGGAACGCATGGCGCCTTTTGGGATTCGCGCCGTTTGGTCGCGCCCCTTGTTCACCGGTGAGGGCAAGGTCCTTGGCACGTTCGCCATCCTTTATCGTGAAGCGCGCAGTCCTAACGCCACGGACCTGCAGTTGATCGAGAATGCCGGCCACATTGCAGGGATCGCCATTGAGCGGCACCTTCATCAAGAGGCGTTGCGGCATGAACGCGAACGGCTGCGATTGCTGCTCGAAATTACCAGCAGCGCCACATCCAGGCTGGATCTCCGCCAAGTGGTGGAGGCGCTTTCGACCAGTCTGTTTCGCGTACTGCAATGCGACCTGTCGGCCTTGCTGCTACCCGACTCCGAGAGCGGCGATTTGCGCGTCACTATCCTGTACAATCCCGACGCGAGAGGCCCCATGCGCGAGGGATGGTTGGTGCCGATGAATAGTTCCATCTCGGGTCTGGTAATGCGGACGGCCAAGAGCATCCGGATCGACAGCTTCGAACAGGTCCGCGAAGATCCCGAGACTTATGGGAATCCCGTGGGCCGGCGCATTTATGAGCGCGTGCTCGAGGAAGGCCTCAGAACCGGCTGTTATCTTCCGCTGGCGGGCCGCAATCGCGTGCTTGGGGTTCTGATGCTCGGCAGGCGCTCGGATAATGTTTTCGAGAATGACGACGTCATCTTGCTGGAGCAGGTGGCCGCCCAGGTGGCGATTGCAGTGGAGAACGCGCTGGAGTACGAGAAGGCGATCAAGGATCGAGATAAAGAAACCAAACAAAGACTCTATCTGGAGGAGGAAATTCGCACTCAGTGCGGGGCAATCGTGGGCGACAGCCCGGCGTTGAACGCCGCACTGCGGCTGGTTTCGGTGGTTGCGCCTACCGATTCGAGCGTGCTGATCCTGGGGGAGACCGGAACCGGCAAGGAGTTGATTGCGCGCGCCGTGCACGATTTGAGCTCGCGGCGCGAACGCGCCTTCGTCAAATTGAATTGCGCCGCTATTCCGCTCGGGCTTCTGGAAAGCGAGCTGTTCGGCCACGAAAAAGGCGCATTCACCGGAGCGATCGCTCAAAAAATGGGTCGCTTCGAATTGGCGAATAAAGGCACGCTCTTTTTGGACGAAGTGGGCGACATTCCCGTCGAACTTCAAGCGAAATTGCTGCGCGTTCTGCAGGAGCAGGAATTTGAGAGACTCGGCAACAATCGCACTCACAAGGTGGACGTGCGGCTGATCGCCGCCACGCATCGCGATTTGCCGGCAATGGTGAAGCAGTCGGCGTTTCGCGAAGACCTGTATTACCGGTTGAACGTATTTCCGATCGGCGTTCCGGCGCTGCGGCAACGCGCGGAAGACATTCCGCAACTGGTTAGGCATTTCACCGAACTCTACGCCCGCCGAATGAACAAGCGCATCGACGAAATTCCTTCCGATACCATGGATGCGCTGGTGCGATACTCCTGGCCTGGAAACGTTCGGGAATTGCAAAACTTCATAGAGCGGGCCGTCATTCTGTCGCCGGGCTCAGTGTTGCGCGCCCCAACTTCGGAATTGGAGCCCTTTCACGCGCACAGAGAGGCCAACATTCCCGAGCCCATCACGGGTCTCCAGGAAGTTGAGCGGGATCACATAGTCCGGGCGCTGGAAGCGAGCAATTGGGTGGTGGGCGGCCGTAATGGCGCGGCGGAGCGATTGGGAATGAAGAGGACATCGTTAGTTTACAGAATGCAGAAGCTTCGCATCAGCAAGCCGGCCGGCTCCCAATAAACCGCCCTCTCGCTGTCACCAATCTGTCACCGATGTTTGCGACCAAATTCCGACCAATCGTGGTCGTGTGTCGGAGGTCCGTCGCGCTTCCGTCACTAAAATGAGGATTTGGTTTACTGCCTTGCGATCGATCCTGCCGGGTCAAGAAGTACTTACCCCTTTTTCGCCGATTCCTGACTGAGATCCTTATTTTGGCTGGTCGTGTGCGATGTGAATGCGCATGAGTCAAGCTCGTTCCACCCAAACGGCGATGAGTCCCGGGTTCGCCGTCCCCGTCACGACCGTTCACAAGTTACAAGCGGATGGAGTCCACGTCTTCTATCGCGCCGCCGGCGATCCAAGTTCGCCGGTAGTTCTGTTGCTGCACGGTTTCCCGGCATCGTCGTTTATGTTCCGCGAACTCATTCCACGCCTGGCCAGCGACTACCGGGTGATTGCGCCGGACCTGCCCGGTTTCGGATTCACGGAAGTTCCGGCAGAGAGAAAATACGTCTATTCGTTCGACCGCCTGGCTGCCACGCTCAACGCGTTCACGCAAGCGCTCAAAATCAGACGTTATGCGCTCTATGTGTTCGATTATGGCGCACCAACCGGATTCCGTCTGGCGATGGCTAACCCTGAGCGAGTGGCTGCCATCGTTTCGCAGAACGGGAACGCTTATGAAGAAGGGCTGGGCGATGCCTGGGCGCCGATCCGGAAATACTGGGCTGAGCCTACTCTCGAAAATCGAGAGGTAATCGCTAAAAATATTCTGACGCTGGAAGGGACGCGCTGGCAATACACGCACGGCGTAAGCGATCCCCAGACTGTTCCGCCCGAATCGTACACGCTGGATGCGGCTCTGCTGGAGCGTCCAGGGAACAAAGATATTCAGCTGGATTTGTTTCTCGATTATGCGTCGAACGTGAAGCTTTATCCGGCGTTTCAGGATTACTTTCGGAAAGCCCGTCCGCCGCTGCTCGCGATTTGGGGTAAGAACGATCCGTTCTTCATCCCCGCGGGGGCCGAGGCATTTCGAAAGGACCTCCCGAACGCGCGGGTCGAGTTCCTGGATACCGGCCATTTCGCGCTCGAGACGCATTTTCTCGAAATCGCCGCCGCGATGAAAGAATTCCTTCAAGCGAACGGGGCTTCGTAATGAGTTCGTTCGCGCGAAACGCTACGGTGGTGTTGGTCCATGGCGCTTGGGCTGACGGGTCCTGTTGGGCGAATATCATTCTGCCGCTGCGCCAAGAGGGCTTGAATGTAATCTGCGCGCCGATTCCGCTTACGTCGCTTACCGACGACATCGACGCTCTGGAGCGCGTGCTGGAGCGAACCCGTGGGCCGGCACTACTGGCGGGACACGCGTATGCGGGTGCTGTGATCGCCGGAGCGAAGAATGACCGTGTCAGGTCGCTCGTGTACGTGGCGGCCCTCGCCCCTGCCGAGGGTGAGACGGTTGCCGATGTCTTTTATCGCGGCAAGCCGCATCCGGAAGCCCCGCATCTGGAGCCAGATGCACACGGGTTTATCTGGATGCCCGAGGGGTTCTTTGGCCGTGCGGTCGCGCACCGAGCGTCGCCCGAGCAGACAGCGATCCTGGAAGCGGCGCAGCGGCCGATCGCGCTGAAGTGCATCCAAGAGAAAGCGCTCGTGCCGGCGTGGAAAACCAAGCCGTCATGGTTTTTGCTGGCGGAAGACGACCGCATGATCGCGACGGAGACCCAGCGCTTTATGGCGGAGCGCATGGGCGCGAAGATTCGGACGCACAACGTGGACCACACTCCGATGCACACGGCGCCCAACGCAGTGGCCGGCGTGATTCTCGAAGCGGCACGGGAGACGCTTGCGGCCGAACGCGAACTATCGGGGAGAACGCATGCCTGATAAATCCGTTGCCATTGTTACTGGCGCCAGCCAGGGAATCGGCCGCGCCACTGCGGTCCGCCTGGCGCGCGACTTCGACGCCGTTGTGCTGGCGGCGCGGCAAGCAGATGAACTGAAGAAGACTGCCTGCGCGGTGCAGTCGGCCGGCGCTGAACCTCTGATTTACGCGCTCGATTTGCGGCAGGCTTGCGCGGCCGAAACCATCGTCCAGGGCACGCTCGACCGCTTTGGCAGGATCGACGCTCTGCTGAACATCGCAGGCGCCGTGCCGCAGATCGATTTGTTCGAGATGACGGACGCGCAGTGGGAGGACGGCCTGGCGCTGAAGCTGCACGGTGCGCGCCGGCTGACGATACGAGCCTGGGATGCGCTGAAGGCTTCGGGTGGAGCGGTGGTGCTGATCTCCGGAAGCGCGGCTCTGGATCCAAAGCCGGGCTTCGCGGCCGTTGCGACGATCAATGCTGCCATCATCGCGCTGGCGAAGGCTTTTGCCGAGCAAGGTGTCAAGGACGGAGTCCAAGTGAACAGCGTAGTGCCGGGCGCGGTGATGACGGGCCGCCGCCGATCTTTTCTCGACAAATGGGCGCCGGCGCACGAAATGAGCGTGGAACAGGCCACCAGGCTGTTTCCGGAGCAAGCCGGCATCGCACGCTACGGCGAGCCGGAGGAGATCGCGGGCCTGATGGCGTACCTGGTTTCGAAGGAGGCTCGCTGGCTTACGGGGGCTTCCGTTCGGATGGATGGCGGCGAAATTAAAGGGGTTTAGCAGGCCGCTGAAAAAGGCGATAAACCGCTTGCTCACGCGCCACCCGTACGGGCTTCTTCGAGTCGCTGTTCTCCAGTGCACGACTTCCGGTCGTCTCCGGGTGTGCTGCTGGCGCGCGGCTCAGAATCGCGACTGCGTGTTTGCGTGTGTTCACCGAGCCGCGACCGTGAGGGAGTCGGTCCCCTAGGACACAAAATACTTACAAAGGAGAATGATAATGTTTAGAACAATTCAGATGGCAGGCGCAATCGCAATGCTGGCATGCGTTACCGGTTTCGGCCAGGACAAGGCGCAGCCTTTCGAAACCGGCACCTTTCATGGAAAAGTGCACAACACATCGGGACGCGCCACCATTTACAAAGAGGCCGATGGGCGCTTGCTGCTCCGGCTGACGAACTTCAAGACGTCCAATGGGCCGGATGTACACGTGGTGCTGATCGCGGCGAAGGACGCGGACGACGATGCGAATTTTCTTAAGAACAGCACGGAGCGAATCGAACTCGGCACGCTGAAGGGAAATGAAGGCGACCAAAACTACAACATACCGGGTGGAACCGATCTGCAGAAGTTTCAAACTGTTTCTATTTACTGCGAGCGGTTTAACGCCAACTTCGGCGCGGCCCCCCTGGAGAAGTTTTGAGGTATGGCCATTCACCTAAGCCCATGGCTGGTCCAGCGAAAACGGATTGTCGCTGCGCTTAGTCTGCCAATTCTGGTTGCACTCTGGTGGGCGTTCCGGCCCGAGAAACTCTGGATCAATCAGAAAGTGAGCGAGGCCGCGCCGTTCGATACGAGCGGTGAGCCTCAGCCACTTCTGACGGGACGATTCGAAGGGAAGACGCAGCAAATAAGCGGGCGCGCCACCATCTATAAGAAGCCCGGCGGCGGGGAGTATCTTCGTCTGAGCGCTTTCATAGCTTCGAACGCGCCGGAGGCTCAGGTCGTCCTCGGGAGAAACGAGGGGGACCTCGATCGCATCGATCTTGGTCCGCTGAAGAACAACCAAGGCGACCAGAATTACGACCTGCCCTCCGCCGCGGACCTGAGCAAGTTTGGCGCCGTGGTAATTCTTGATGAACGATCCCATGCAGTGCTCGGTTTGGCTAAGCTCGAATCTTTTTGACGCGATAAAAGCCGGCCACAATAAGGAGATGAATCGCATGAATGCACCGGAAAAATTCGACGCCGTCGTAATGGGCGGCGGCACCGCCGGCAAATTGGCGGCCTGGACCATGGCTCAAGAAGGAAAGCGAACCGCCGTCGTCGATCGGAAGTATATCGGCGGGTCGTGTCCCAATGTGGCCTGCCTGCCGAGCAAGAATGTCGTTTATTCGGCCAAGGTGGCCTCGCTGGTCGCGCGGCAGCGGGAGTTCGGGATCGAGACCGGGCCCATCTCTATCGATATGGCGGGAGTTTACGCTCGCAAGCGCGATATGGTGGACGGCATCATCCAGGTTCATCTGGACAAATATCGCGCGACGCTCAACCAGCAGCGCGGTGACGAGCTCATCTTCGGCGACGCCGCATTTGTTGCGCCTCGCACCGTTCACATCGCATTGCGCGAGGGCGGCGAACGAACGCTGACGGCGGACCGCGTGTTCGTGAACCTGGGCAGTTGCGCCACAATACCGGACACGCCCGGTTTGCGGGAAGCCAAGCCGATGACCCACATCGAAGCGCTGGACCTGCAGCGGCGTCCCGATCACCTGATCGTCCTGGGAGGCGGCTATGTGGGCCTGGAACTCAGCCAGGCTTTGCGCAGACTGGGAAGCCGGGTAACGCTGATCTCCCGCGAATCAGCACTTGCAGCCAACGAAGATGCCGACATTTCGCGAGCGATTCTGCAGCTGTTCCAGGACGAGGGCATCGAAGTACTGTTAGACACCCATGTGCTGGGTGTCAGCGGCCTTTCGGGCGAACACGTCAGTCTTCAGATCCAAAGCGGCGAGGTTCAGCGAACCGTGGAGGGCACCGACATTCTGGTCGCGCTGGGACGTACGCCCAACACCAGCGGCATTGGACTGGAGAAGGCGGGAATCGAGGTCACCGAAAAGGGACACATCCGCGTGAACGATCGGCTGGAAACAAGCGCCGCGGACGTCTGGGCTATGGGAGATTGCGCCGGCAGCCCATACTTCACGCACGTATCGGAAGACGACTTCGCCATCATTCACGAAAACCTGAACGGAGGCCGGCGCAGCACGCGGGACCGCCTGGTTCCATCCTGCGTCTTCATCGATCCCGAGCTTGCGCAGGTTGGGCTGAACGAGTCGCGGGCGCGGGAAAAGGGCATCGCCTACCGGGTTGCGTCCGTGCCGGTAACTTCCGGCTGGCGGCCGTGGACCATTTCCGAGAAACGCGGGTTCATGAAGACGCTCATCGACCGGGACAGCGACCGCATTCTCGGATTCACGGCCTTTGGACCGGAGGCCGGCGAACTCATGGGCACGGTTCAACTCGCGATGCTGGCAGGCCTGCCGTACACGATTCTGCGTGACGCCATGTTTGCGCACCCGACCATGACGGAAGGTCTGAAGGCCTTGTTCATGAGCGTGCCACAACGTCTGGAGAACCATGCCGAGCAGCTCCAACACGCGCGAACTTCCGCGGATTGAGCCGGAGGCCGGCACGGATACTCTAAGCGCCGCCGATAGCCTGCGTCTTCACTGGCCGGAGTACGTGATGGAAGCGGGAGAGGCGGCCTTCTATCTGTTCTCGGCGTGCGCCGTCGCCACCTTGTTGTGGCACCCCGCTTCACCTCTGCAGCGGCTCCTGCCGAGCGATGCTGTTCGCCGGATGTGGATGGGTCTGGCGATGGGCGCGACCATCCTGGCGATCGTACTTTCACCGTGGGGCAAGCAGTCTGGAGCGCACTTCAATCCTGCGGTGACACTCGCGTTCTATCGGCTGGGGAAAGTAGCAGCGTGGGATGCGGCGTTCTACTGCGCCGCGCAACTCGCCGGCGCGGTTGCGGGTGTAGCGCTCGCGTCGGTTGTGCTCCAAGGCGCGCCGGCGCACAAAGCGGTCCGATACGCCGCCACCATGCCGGGCATCCACGGCGGCGCGTTCTATGTCGACAGCATTGCGCTAGTTGCCGAACTGGCCATCTCGTTTACTTTAATGGGCGCGATCCTGTTCGCGTCCAATCACGGGCTCCTGGCGCCCTATACGCATTACTTCGCAGCCCTCTTGTCCGCGCTATACATCGCCTTCGAATCTCCCTTATCCGGGATGAGCGCGAACCCGGCCCGGACGTTCGGCCCGGCACTGTTGGCCGGCTACTGGCACGCTCTTTGGATTTATTTCACCGCACCACCGCTAGGCATGCTGGCGGCGGCTGAGGTTTTTCTTCTGGCTCGTGGGAGCAAGGGTCCGTTTTGCGCGAAGCTGCATCACCAGAACCACAAGCGCTGCATCTTCCACCACTCCGGACCGGACCCGACCACCACAAGATGATGGCAGCCTGTTTGCATGTGATGTCCGGAGTGAACCGCCAATGAAGTTTTTGGTTCCCGGCTGTCCCGGGCGCCTGCTTTTTTAATTCACGAACGTGGTCGTCTTCGATTCGGGCGACCTTTGTGCAAGGAGCTACGGAGAAGTTTATGAGACATCTGATTTTTGTTTTCGCAACTTGGACCCTCTTGAGTGCTGGCAGTGGCATTGCAGCGGACAACGCTGGCCTGATAGCAATCGGGCCGGTGCACACAGTCACCCTGGAACCCGGTGTGGTGCAACCGGGAACTGCGCTGGTGGTTCGCACGAAAGACGCGGTGCGAACAAATAAGGCGTATCGAAGTACGGTTTACCTCGCGAGTGTTGCGGAAGACATTCTTGACCAGAATGGCGCGGTCCTTATTCCCAGAGAGTCCGGTGTTGAACTGCTGGTGCGCTCTTTGCCGTATCTTGGCCCTGGCGGCGCGGGGATGACGGTACTCACGCTCGACGTTGGTGCGGTTACGGTGGGCGGCGTGCGTTATCCGGTGGAAACCCACGACGAGAGGCCCGGCGCTGGCGGAATAGGAGTGGACCGCGGTGCGGCCAAGTGGGTGGGCGGCGATGAGGCAGCGAGCCACGTAGTTACAAGAGGCCGCCGCATCAACGTTCCGGCCGACACCTTGCTGGCGTTTCAAATTCAGGCTCCGATCCGGCTGCAAGGCTATCGGAGGCAGTGAGGCATTCATTTCGGGCAGGGTACATCATGCAAACCTGCTGGTAGTCCAGTTCCATGCCAGCCGCGATAACGTCGCGCCGGACGCATTCGCGGCTGCGAGAGTGTGGAGCGGAGTGTTCAGCGCGCGCCGGACGGAGGGGCCGTCGTCGACGAGTGGACGATCACGTGTCGCTCCGTCCCGCACGTTGCGCTTATTGCTGAGTTTTGTCTTTCACCTTGTTGGCACCCTTGGCTGTAGCGCTTGCGGCTTTATGGACACCCTTCTTTGTACCTTTCGCCACGCCCTTGCCCGCGTTTTTCGCCGCGTGCCCGGTGGCCTTGCCGGCCTTCTTCACATCCTGGCCGGATTTCTTCAGGTCCTGCTTAGCGGTGTCCTGACCAAACGCGGCAAAGCCCGCCAGGCTGCCAATCATCAATATGAGTAAAGTCTTCTTCACGATTCCCGTCCTCCACTTTCAATGTCTTGGGATTGTTCCCAGCTGTTAGACGCGCCTCAACGATTTATCTGTCCGTTCTGGATATTAAATTGCTACAATGAAAATACCATTATGTCGCGCCCGGCAACATCCCGCCCTAGCTTGTTCGGGTCCGACTAGTTTTCCTCTCTGCTGCCCTTTCCATTCACCCAACAGCTGTTCAGAGAAGGAGACTATAATGCTTACCAAAGAAATGGTCCGCTTGGACCTTCCCCATATTTTGACGCCCCTGCCGGGCCCTCGCGCCACCGAACTGATCGAGCGCGATGCCCAGGTTCTTTCGCCTTCTTACACGCGTTGTTATCCGCTGGTGGCCGCGCGCGGAGAAGGCGCCATGGTCGAAGATGTCGATGGGAACCGGTTTCTCGATTTCAACGCCGGCATCGCCGTGGCTTCCACCGGCCATTGTCATCCCAAAGTGGTGGAAGCCATTGAACGCCAATCCAAGCGCCTGATCCACATGTCCGGCACCGATTTCTATTACGAAAATATGGTGCAGTTGGCGGAAAAGCTGGCATCCCTCGCGCCCGGCGCCGGCCCGCATCGCGTGTACTTCGGTAACTCGGGGACGGAAGCCACCGAAGCCGCAATGAAGCTGGCCCGCTATCACACAGGTCGCGACAAGTTCATCGCCTTTAGCGGATCGTTTCACGGCCGCACCCTGGGCGCGCTTTCGCTCACTGGCAGCAAGGTGGTGCAGCGCAAGGGCTTCGGGCCGCTGGTTCCAGGTGTATATCATGCGCAATTTCCCGATCCTTATCGCCGGCCCGACGGCCTCTCCGCGGACGACTACGCGGTGAGCTGCGTGCGCTTTATCGAGGACGAACTTTTCCGAACCATCCTCCCGGCTGAGGAAGTGGCGGGCATCGTCGTCGAGCCCATCCAGGGCGAGGGCGGCTACCTGGTTCCACCGCGGGCGTTTCATGAAGAGCTGCGCCGCCTGGCCGATCGCCACGGAATTCTCCTGATTTTCGACGAAGTGCAGTGCGGCATGGGACGCACCGGCAAGATGTGGGCGTCCGAGCACTTCGGAGTTGCTCCCGATATCTTCACCACGGCCAAAGGCATCGCGAGCGGCCTGCCATTGAGCGCGATGATCGCGCGCGCCGAGATTATGGATTGGCCTCCGGGGGCGCACGCGTCCACGTTCGGCGGAAATCCCGTGGCTGTGGAGGCGGCGCTTGCCACTATTGAGTTGCTCGAAAACGAATTGATCGCGAATGCGGCGCACATCGGCGGTTATATTCTGGATCGGCTGCGCGATTGGCCCAAGCGTTTCCCTCATGTCGGCGACGTGCGCGGTCTGGGGCTGATGATCGGCTTCGAGCTGGTGCGCAATCAACACACCAAAGAGCGCGCGCCCGAGCTGCGGGATCGCATTCAGGAACTGGCCTTTGAGCGTGGCCTGCTGGTGCTGGGCGCCGGACGAAACGCCATACGCCTGTGCCCGCCGCTGGTGATCACGCGCGATCAAGCCGATTTCGCGATCGAGGTATTAGAAGCTACGCTGGAGGAATGTCTAAGACAGGTGGCGTAAGCGCCACCCGGATTCTCGACGTCGGCTGCGGCATCAATAAATACCCCGGCTCCATCGGCGTGGATCGCAATGCGAACACCCGCGCCGACGTTCTGTGCGACCTGGACCGTTTTCCGTACCCGTTTCGCGACAGCTCTTTCACTCAACTGCGCGCCATCCATGTGATCGAGCACGTGTCGGACGTGATCCGCGCGATGGAGGAATTTCATCGCGTGTTGGAGCCGGGCGGCCGGCTGGTTATTGCTACGCCGCATTACACCGACTTCAGCTCGTTCTGCGATCCCACTCATCGCTGGCACCTGAACAGCTTCTCGTTCCGCTATTTTGGCGAGAACCATGGCGGTTTCGGCTATTACAGCGCCGCGCGCTTCCGGCAGGTGAAGGTTCACGTGCGGCTGCTGGCGTTCTGGCGCTGGCTGGGCTTCGAATTCCTGGTGAATCGTTTCCCGCGTTACCGCAAGTTTTGGGAGTATTATCTGTGCTACGTGGTGCGCGGCAAGGTGATGGAATTCGAGTTCGAAGCCGTCAAGTAAGCTGGCGCTTCACCCAAGGTGCTTCAGCCGCGCATCGATCACCTGCTCAACCCGATAAAGCTCGGACCTCCAGAGATCGCGCATTTCGTCGAACCGAATATCCATGTGGTGGCGCAACTCGCTAATGCGCGCATTGGTGTCGCTAATTCGCCCGTTGGTGTCGCTGAGTCGCGCGTTGTTTATCAAGATGCCCGCCAGCACTGCGAGCATGTTCGGCACGGCCGCCAAAGCGATCGTTAAGATCTGGCTGTTGTCCATCTGCAATCCTCATCTTAGATGATCCCGACATGCTCGGGTGGTCCCATGCTGCAATCAGGAGATGCTCGTGAAAACGAAGGTTCACCCTTTTCTCATGTTCCAAGGCAAGGCCGAAGAAGCCATGAACTTCTATGTCTCGCTGTTTCCTGGGGCCGCGGTCAGCGAAATTGTGCGCTACGGTCCTGGTCAGACCGGCGCCGAAGGATCGATCGTGCGGGCGGCTTTTACCGTGGCCGCCCAAACGATCTTATGCAGTGATAGCCCCGTGCAGCACGACTTTACTTTCACCCCGGCCCTCTCATTCTTCGTGAGCTGCGAGTCCCAGGAGGAGCTTCTACAGCTTTTCACCGCCTTGTCGGAAAACGGGAAGATATTTATGCCGCTCGGCAATTATGGTTTCAGCCGTCGATTCGCCCGGGTGAGTGACCGCTGCGGCGTATCGTGGCAGTTGAATCTCGGCAGCTGAATCTCGAATGAGACCAGGCTACTCGGTAGCGCCCGGGCCCGGGCCATAATCAGGCGGCCAGCCCGTGGATTTGGCATCCGGTAAATTAAACAACACGGCCTGGATTTCCTGAATAAATCCCTTTTTAATAGCAAAGAACTCGGCTACCAGGCGATCGTTTGAGGTTGCAATGGATTGGCTCTTCGCGCCGCCCTTCAGGCCGAAGCGCACAATGGAGAGCACTACGCCGCGCTCTTCGTCCACCACGGGGTATCGCCGGTCCCAGATATTGCGGCCGATGAACCGGCCTTCGTCAAAGCCGCGCGAAGTGTCGTTAAAGACGCCGTTCCGCACCAGCCCGGTGGTCTGGACCCCGTTTTCGACGCGCACGGAGTCCGGCAACAGGCGGGCGCGGTGATACGCCGGAGTGCCATTGGTTTGAAAAGCTCGCCAATAGCTTTCCGCGCCGGCGATCAAGTCGTAATAGGAATCCCGCTCGGCCTCGCGTATCGACAGCTGGAATGCGGGTGAAACTTCTTTGAGGTGATCTGGGTCCCATAGCCGGTCGGCTTCGCCTTTATTGGTCTTGATGGCTTCGATTTCGCTGATAGCGCCGTTTTGCACTTTGAGGCGCAACATATATATAGTCTTGGTGCCGTCGGCATTTCGGATAATAGCCTCCGTTCCCGTATCGCCGCGCCGCGTGTTCACCACATCCATGCGATAAACCGTCTCGGCCGCGCTCTCCCAAAACGTAGCGGCCAGCGATTTTTCGGAGCCGTTTTCTGTCACTCGCGCCCCAGCCGCCTGGGGTAGCGCGCGGACGTCGTGGGCGAACAGCGCCTTGAAGTAAGCATCGACGAAACCAGTCAGGCAGGCACGATCGCACGGCGTTTTGCTTTGAGCGCTGCCTGTTTGCGCAAAACCGACGGCCAGGACACAAGCCGCGGTGCGCCCGATGATCCGGCTCAAACTGAAAACTCTGGAATGATAAACTCTCGCCATGTGTCGGCCTCCTGGAGCCTGCTACGGCATTTTAACGCGAGTAGTGATCGAAGTGTCTGGCGCCGATGAACGCGATGGACATGGAGAACAAAAGCAAGCTTCTTGTTTCTTATCGGCGTTCATCCGCGTTCATCGGTGGCCAATTTCGTTTTGGCCATTTGACAAGCCTGTAGGACTGGCCGGGAACCCAAATCGAGGTATCGCATGAGATCTGGTGAAATCGGGCGTCATTTTGGCGGCGACGTCTGGGCCGTCCGCTGGCTGCAGGATTTCTGGAAAGACAGCGGTTTCGCCGTCCGCCAGCTTCGCAAGGCTCCCGGATTCACCGCGGTGGCCGTGCTGTCGCTCGCCTTAGGTCTTGGCGCCAACACGGCGATCTTCACGCTGATTGAATCCACGCTGTTGCGGCCCATTGCGGTGAAGCATCCCCAGCGGCTCCGGTTGCTGACCTGGCGCGAGCAGCGGGGCGGTTGGGTACCAGCCAATCTCGGGTACCTCTCCCCAACGTTCGGAACAATCTATGAGCAGCGTGAAACACCGGACGGCGGATTAATGCACACCGATTTCACGCCCCGGATGTACGAAGAGTTTCTGCGGGACAGCCATGTTTTCGAGAGTCTGTTCGCTTTTAAAGAACTCGGCCGCGTCACGGCGGTAGTGGATGGAACCGCCGAGGCGGTGAATTCTTTCCTTGTTTCGGGCGATTTCTACCGGGGAATGGAGATTTCACCGCTGATCGGCCGGGCCATCCGGCCCGAGGACGACGTCAGGACACAAGCGGGTTCGGTGGTGGTGATCAGCTACCAATATTGGAGCCGAAGGTTCGCTCGTAGCCCTGCGGTGATCGGCAAGACCATCACTTTGAATGCGGTTCCGGTCACCATCATCGGCGTGAATCCCGAATACTTCACCGGGATCGAACCGGGCGCGAACTTTGAAATCTGGGCCCCGCTGAATCTTCCTCCGGCGGTTTATAGATATCTACAGCACGGCGCGGATTTCAAAGCCCAATCGGAGCATTCATTCCTCGATGAGGATCAGGCGTGGTTGATACCAATGTTGGGCCGATTAAAGCCCGGCGTGTCGGCCTCGCAGGCGCAGAGCGCTCTGGACGCGCTGTTTCAGACGCAAGTCGACGCCAACCCGGGGCCCCTCGCCAGGTTCCTGAAAGAGCCCGCCAAACGCCCGCGGCTGATCCTGCAATCGGCCGCGCGGGGGGTGGATTACCTGACGGAACGCTATGACCGGCTGTTGCTCGCGGTACTCTCGCTGGCCGGTTTGGTACTGCTGATCGCGTGCGCAAACGTGGCCAACCTCCTGCTGGCGAAATCCGCCGTGCGGCAGCGCGAGATCAGTTTGCGGCTCGCGCTGGGGGCAGGGCGATGGCGCATCGCACGCCAATTGCTGGCAGAAGGCCTGCTGCTCGCTTTGATGGCTGGTGTTGCGGGCATGCTCTTCGGATATTGGACCCGTAACGGCATTCCTTCACTTCTGTCGACGCCCTGGAGGCCGAGCCCATTTGACACAGCGTTCGATCTCAAGGTGCTGATGGTTTCAATCGGGACCACTTTCCTTACTGGTGTTTTATTCAGCCTCGCGCCCATGTGGCAGTCGCGGCGCGTCGACGTGAATGAGGCCTTGAAAGAGGGCAGCCGCGGCACTGCGGGTCTTTCGAAGCTGCGCATCGGGCGGCTGTTGATCGTGCTTCAAGTCACCTTATCCATATTCCTGTTGGTAGGCGCGGGGCTGTGCGTGAAGACATTCACGAATCTGAGAAATATGCCGCTCGGCTTTCGACCGGAAGGCGTGTTGCTGTTGAGCCTGGATTTACCGCGGCTGAGTCACCCCGCCGGGCGAATTGGAGAGTTGCTCACTGACTTGCAGGATCGCCTCAGCGCCATACCAGGTGTCGAATCCGCTACCTTTACGGGCAGCCCTGGCGGTATTTCGGTCGGTCCGGGCGATCGGAAGCCGGCCCAAACGTTTGCTTCCTACGCAACTTTCCTCAACGTCGGAAGCCGCTTTTTTGAAACCATGGGCATCCGGATTCTGTCTGGTCGTGCAATCGACCAACATGACCTGCCAAGCGGCCCGCGAGCAGTAGTCGTGAATCAGGAATTTGCGGGGCGTTTTTTTCACGGCGAAAATTCCGTCGGAAAAACATTCCATGACTCCGACAATGTCACGTATCAGATTGTGGGAGCGTGCGCCGACTGGCGGGACGATCGATTCCGCGACCCCATCAGACCCGCCTTTTACGGCGCCTGGATGCAAGAACCGCACGCCGGCAGCGTCAACTTTAAGATTAAGATCGCGGGTAAGGACGCAGGCGTGACGAGACAGATGGGCGATGTTGTACGCTCGATGGATCCGAATCTGACCATTGCCGACGTGCACACGGAAGCGCAGCAAATAGAGAACTCCCTATCCCCGGAGCGATTACTGGCCTCGCTCGCGGCGATCTTCGGCGCGCTGGCCTTGCTCCTGGCGTCGATCGGCCTCTACGGCGTGATGGCGTACGCGGTGGCGCGACGGACGAACGAGATTGGCATCCGGGTGGCGTTGGGAGCGCATCCCGCGGGTGTTACCTGGATGGTGCTCCGCGACACGCTATCACTCGCCGCGGTCGGAATCGCCATCGGTGTCCCAGCCGTGTTGGGCCTAAGCCCAGTTCTTGACCATTTTCTCGCGCCCGGTTGGCGGAACAGTTTCGCCTACGGGCTGAAGCCGAACGATCCACTCAGCATCGCCCTCGCGGCGCTGGTGCTGGTTTCCGCTGCGCTATTCGCCGGCTATTTTCCGGCCCGCCGCGCGGCCAGGATTGACCCAATAGCGGCCTTGCGGCACGATTGACAGCATGACGATTCTAGTAGCATCAACCTCATGAAGCATCGCCCGATTGCCATCGCTGGAGGCATCGGCGTCGCGGCCGCGCTCGTGCTTTACGGGGCCAAAACCGACGGCATGAACATCCTGACCGGGCCGAAGGCATTCACCAATACCGTCTCCCTGAGTCCTGGTTTGGCCCGCAAGATTACCGCGCAGGATCTTCCGCAACCTCAGCCCCCCGCGCTGCTTCCGCGCCTCTCGATGTACCTGGCATCCGGTTTTGGAAAGAGTGCCACGCGGCCTGATAACGCTATTCCGAAAGCTCCGCCCGGCTTCCAGGTCGGCATCTTTGTCGGCAATGGCCTTTCCGTCCCGCGGCAAATGCGCAGGGCTCCGAACGGCGACATTTTCATGGCGGATACCGGCGCCGGAACGGTTCGAATCTTCCGCGGCATCACAGCCGACGGCAAGCCTCGTGAGTCTTCCGTCTACGCGAGTTTCCCGTCCGCATTCGGCATCAACTTCTATCCGCCGGGGCCCAATCCACAGTGGGTCTACGTCACCAACACCAGCACGCTGGTGCGATACGCCTACAAAAACGGCGATCTCAAAGCCACCGGCGAGCCCGAGAAGCTGATCGCGGACCTTCCCTCGGGCGGCCACTCAACCCGCGATATCGTTTTCTCCAAAGATGGCAAGAGCCTGTTCCTGGCGGTTGGGTCGGCGTCCAACAATAGCGATAATGCGGCTGAATTCCATCGCGCCAACATTCTGGAGTACACACCCCAAGGCAAGTTCGTGGGCATTTATGCAGCGGGCATTCGAAATCCCGTGGGCCTGGCGATAAATCCGGAAACAGGCGAACTGTGGACCTCCGTGAACGAACGCGACAACCTGGGCGATAACCTGGTCCCCGATTATGTGACGCATGTTGTGCGCGGCGGCTTCTACGGCTGGCCGTGGTTCTATATCGGCGGCCATCCGGATCCGGCTCATGCCGGCCAGCACCCCGAGCTGAAAAATAAGGTGATTGTGCCGGACGTCTTGATTCAGGCTCATAGCGCCTCGCTCGGCATGGCCTTTTACGACGGTAAAATGTTTCCCGCGGATTATTCGGGCGACGCTTTTGCGGCCGAGCACGGATCGTGGAATCACTCCCAGGGCTCAGGCCGCGAAGTGATCCGCATCCCGATCCAGAAGGGGCGATCTGCCGGCGTCTATCAGGATTTCCTTACTGGGTTCGCCACCGATGGAAAAGCTTGGGGAAGACCGGTGGGAATCGCCGTAGCGGCGGACGGCTCGCTGCTCGTAACGGACGACGGCGCCCGCGTAATCTGGCGCGTGAGCTATACAGCCAGGTAATGCCGGCCGCGTCGTCAACTTTCGTTGTGCGAGTCCAAGGTTATTACTATTTTTCCCCGCGCGTGCCCTTCCTCCAGGTGTCGGATCGCCTCAGCGACTTCCGTCAACCGATAACACTAGTCGATCACCGGCGTGACCTTTCGGGCCTGCATCAGCTCATCCAGGATGGCCAGGTCTGCATTGCTGGCCTTCGCCATAAAAGGCACAATCTGGCTCGCGAACCACGACAATACCAGCGCCTTCAGCAAGCGGTCCAGCGGACTGAACCAACGGCCGTGAGGCCCGCCCACCACCACGTATTTCCCCTTGTCGCTCAGGACGCGCCGGCACGCCGAGAAAGAATGGTTCCCAATGCAGTCGAAAATGAGATCGTACAGGTGCCCGCTTTTAGTGAAATCTTCCTGTGTATAATCGATGACCGAATCCGCGCCGATGGATCGGATCATGTCCACGTTCCTTGTACTGCATACGCCGGTCACCTCCGCGCCAAACCATTTGGCGATCTGCACCGCGAACGTTCCCACGCCGCCCGACGCGCCATGAATCAACACCTTGTGCCCCGCACGAATCTGTCCCTTGTCGCGCAGGCCCTGCAACGCAGTGATCGCCGCCACTGGCGCCGCGGCCGCTTGCTCAAATGTCACATCCGCCGTCTTCCTGGCCAGCGCCGACATGAACGAAGCCGACTCGGAAGCGCATACGTACTCGGCAAAGCTTCCTCTGCACATGCCGAACACCTCATCGCCCGGTTTGAAATGGGTTACATTTTTGCCAACCTTTTCCGCCTCGTCGGCCACGTCTGCGCCCAGGCGTGTGTCCTTTGGTTGGCGCAGCCCGCCCATCATCCGTGCGAAATACGGCGTGCCTCCCATGAAAGTTGAATCCAGCGGATTGACGGAAGCCGCGCGAACTTTTATCAGGACTTCGTTGTCCTTGGGAACGGGTTTTTCAACCTCCCTGATTTCCAACACGTCCGGTGAGCCGTAGCTGCGGTTGATGGCGGCTTTCATCGGCGCACCCGCGGGATCGGCAGTAGTTGCGCAACACCGAACGGCATCACAGTCCCGGCACACAGTCTATGATAGATGAGAAGCTACTGGAGAATTCAATGAAAAGCCTTTACACCGCCGCGACAGCGGTATCCGCCATGTTGTTGCTCGCAAGTGCCGCACCTGCCCAAGTCACCCTGAACTCCGTGCGAATCGGCGCGAAGGACAGCGTTGCCTTGGCGAAGTTCTATCAAACCGCGTTCGGCATGCAGGAGGTCAATCGGATCGGTGCACCCACCGGACCGGAGGTGTTTGTGAACTTCGGCGCCACGGCCGACGCCGCCAAAGCCAATAAGAGCGAACCCATCGTGATCATGCATCGCGATTCCGACGACGTGAAGGACCCCATCGCCCACGTCATCCTCAACGTGAAGGACATGGCGGCGACCGTCGCTGCTGTCAAGGCCGCGGGCGGCTCCATGGCCGGCGATCCGCGCCCGTTCGGAAAAACCGGCATCGTCATCGGCATCGCCATCGATCCGGCCGGCAACCGCATTGAGATGATTCAACGGCCATAACGGCTGGCGCACAGCCGCCGATCGCGTTTTACCGGCTACCGACGGATTCCAACACCAGAGCGCCTGGCGAGCGAAGAGTCCGAATATCGCGCATCGGTGGTTGGCCGAAGAAACGGCTGTATTCGCGATTGAATTGGCTGGCGCTTTCGTATCCCACCTCAAAGGCCGCGCGTTGCGGCGTCCAGCCCATCCATAAGCATGCGCCCCCGCGCGGCCTGCAACCGGAGCTGTTTCTGATACTGAAGAGGACTCATCGCGGTCAGCACCCGGAAATGATGGTGCAGCGTGGAAACGCCCATGCCCGCGATTTCCGCGAGATCCTCCACCCGAAGCGGCTTCGCATAGTTCGCCCGTGATCCAGGCGATCGCTTTGGCCGTCCGGTGGCTCTGATCTCCCAGCGTTGCAATCGCTCGCAGGCGCGCGCCTTCCGCGCTCCGAAGAATTCGATAAATGATCTCGCGTTGAATCAGGCCGCTCAGAAAGGGAATGTCCTGCGGCGTGTGCAGCAGATCCACCAGCCGGCAGCAGGCGCTGAGGAATTCCACCGTGGTCTCGCCAATCGCCATGCCGGGACTGTCGGACGGCGTCTCTGCCACTTCAATCTCCTCACGGCTCAGAAGCTCGCGGACCATCGGCATTTCGAGTTTCAGCGACAACGCCAGGCAAGGCGCCTTTTCACTGGCGCTCGATCACCCGGCTGACCACCGGCAAATCCACCGACGTCAGCAGAAATCGCGACGCATCGTAGATGAAAATGTTTCGGCCCAGTTCCACGCGCTTTCGCCCCTGGGCGATCACGGTCACGCCGGGCTGGTAAGTCATGGAGCACGGAGCGGTAGGGGCGGTCCGCCGGTGCAAGCGTCAGCCCGGGAATCTCCGTTGCCCGGTTCTCTGCCGAGCCAACGAACAAGGCAATCTTGCGAGCCAGCTCCAACCGCCATTTGTCCGCGGGATCTTGTAACAAAGACAGTTTCGCCTCTCACTGCTCCCCAGGATAGCTGCTCGCTCTGCCCGTTGATCAAGTGTGACAAGAGGAATAGGCAATAAATCGGAAGGATCGGGATACCGCTTTCGGACCCGCGGTTCTAACCTGGAGATGGGAGAAACGTGCAAAATGCAGAAGCGCAAACTTGGAAAGAGCAGCCTGGAAGTTTCGGCCCTCGGGCTCGGCTGCATGGGGATGAGCTTTTCCTACGGCCCGCCCAAAGATAAAGCAGGAGATGACCTCTCTTCTCCACGCGGCGGTGGAACGCGGCATCACGTTCTTCGACACGGCCGAAGTCTACGGCCCGTTCATGAACGAAGAGCTGGTGGGCGAAGCCCTGGCTCCCTTCCGCAAGCAAGTGGTGATCGCCACCAAATTCGGATTCGATCTCAGCTGGCAGCGATCATCGGCCGGGAGCGGCCGCCGGCCTGAACAGCCGGCCGGAGCACATCAAGCAAGCCGTCGAAGGCTCGCTCAAGCGGCTCAAGATGGATGTCATCGACCTGCTCTATCAGCATCGCGTTGATCCGAACGTGCCCATCGAAGACGTGGCGGGAGCGGTGAAGGAACTGATTCAGGCGGGCAAGGTCAAGCACTTCGGCCTTTCCGAAGCGGGCGTGCAGACCATCCGCCGCGCGCACGCGGTCCAGCCGCTCACCGCGCTGCAGAGCGAATATTCGCTGTGGTTCAGACGCCCTGAAGAGGAAGTGATCCCGACGCTCGAGGAACTCGGAATCGGGTTCGTCCCCTACAGCCCGCTGGGTAAGGGCTTTCTCACGGGCAAGATCGACGAAAACGCGAAGTTCGACAGCACCGACTTCCGCAGCACCCTGCCTCGCTTCACGCCGGAGGCTCTCAAGGCGAATCAGGCCCTGATCGATTTGCTCGGCGAGCATCGGCGCACGAAAGAAGGCGACACCGGCTCAGATCGCGCTCGCCTGGCTGCTGGCCCAGAAGCCGTGGATCGTGCCGATTCCCGGCACCACGAAGCTGCATCGCCTGGACGAGAACATCGGCGCCCTCTCAGTCGATCTCACGCCCGCCGATCTCGAGACATCGATGCCGCCGCGTCGAAGATCACGGTGCAAGGAGCTCGGTATCCCGAAAAGCTGGAGCAGATGACCGGTCGTTGAGCGGCCGCTACAAGGAGCCAGCACATGGAAATCAAACGAAGCGGTTCACAGCCTTCCGGCAAAGGACCGGCGGATTATTTTACGGGCACAGTGCGCATTGATCCGCTATTTAATCCGCCCGCTCCGGCGCGTGTTCTCGGCGCCAGCGTCACCTTCGAGCCCGGCGCGCGCACGGCATGGCACACTCACCCGCTGGGACAGACCCTGATTGTGACGGCGGGTTGTGGCCGCACACAGCGCTGGGGCGGCCCGATCGAGGAAATTCGGCCAGGCGACGTGGTCTGGATTCCGCCCGGCGAGAAGCATTGGCACGGCGCAACGCCAACCACGGCGATGACCCATATCGCCATTCAGGAACAGCTCGACGGCAAAGCGGTGGAGTGGATGGAACACGTCAGCGACGAACAATATCAAGGGGCATAAATTCATGAACAAAACCAAAGCTTACTCGGCCGCCAGCGCGACATCGCCGCTGGCGGCCACCACCATCTCGCGCCGCGATGCAACCGAGCACGACGTCCAGATCGAGATCCTGTTCTGCGGCATCTGCCACTCCGATCTCCATCAGGTTCGCAATGAGTGGAAGAGCGTCATGCCCACCGTCTACCCGTGCGTGCCAGGCCACGAGATTGTCGGCCGCGTCACCAAAGCCGGCTCGGCAGTGACGAAATTCAAACCTGGAGACATCGCCGCGGTGGGCTGCATGGTGGATTCCGATCGCACCTGCCCGGAGTGCCAGGCTGGCCTGGAGCAGTTCTGTCCGAACGGGACTCTTACGTACAATTCACCAGACAAGCGCCTCGGAGGCGTCACCTACGGCGGTTATTCCGAGAGCATCGTCGTTGACCAGCGCTTTGTGCTGCACGTCCCCGCCAATCTGGATCTCGCCGGAGCCGCGCCGCTGCTCTGCGCCGGCATCACAACCTACTCGCCCATGCGGCATTGGGGCGTCGGCAAAGGGAAGAAAGTCGGCGTGGTGGGTCTCGGCGGACTGGGCCACATGGCCGTGAAGTTCGCTCATGCCATGGGAGCGCACGTGGTTGTCTTCACCACCTCGCCCAACAAGAAGGACGACGCTCTCCGACTCGGGGCCGACGAGGTTGTGGTCTCGCGCAATGCCGGCGAGATGCAGAAGCACGCCGCCAGCTTCGATTTCATCCTGGACGCCGTCTCCGCCGATCACGACATCAACGCCTTCATCCAGCTCCTGCGCCGCGACGGAAACATCACCATGGTCGGCGCGCCCGACAAGCCGCTTCCGGTTTCGGTTTTCGGTCTAATTTTCAAACGCCGCAGCTTTTCCGGTTCGCCCATCGGCGGCATTCCCGAAACCCAGGAGATGCTCGATTTTTGCGGCCAGCACAACATCACCGCCGACGTCGAAGTGATCCCCATCCAGAAGGTGAACGAAGCGTACGACAGGCTGGCCAAGGCGGACGTGAAATATCGCTTCTCCATCGATATGGCTTCTCTCAGGTGATCCAGGGGCCGCGTCCCTCAAAAAGTCACCCGTCTTCAGGAATTCGTTCCCGTTTCCTCTCTTCCATTTCCGGAAATCGCCGCTCTGATCTCTTGTTCCCTCGCGTAGTCTGAATTTGATGTCCTTTCGTCAAGGCGCCCCGATCCTTCGCCTCAAGCCCGCCCAATGCGAAAAAAATGCGCCGGGGTGCATCAACACCCTCCCACCCCCTTCGCGCCTGTTCCACCCAGATTGGCTGAGATCCTGGCGCCTCAAAGGCCACTTCCAGGACGGCGTTGCAGATTGCTTCTCACCCTCTACAAATTCGCCGACCTCCTCCGCCACCATCGCCGCAAACGGCACATGACGGAGGATCATGCGCTCGGCCGCCGCGGCGAGGACATCGCGCAGCGCTTCCTGCAGCGGGCGGGCTTCGTCATTGTGGATCGCAATTACCGCATGGCCTCGGGCGGCGGAGAAGTGGATATCATTGCGTGGGAGGGCGAGAAACTGGTGTTTGTTGAAGTGAAGTCCAGGAAGACGGACCAGCACGGTTCACCGGACCGGGCCATCGGGCTTCAGAAGCAATCGAGTCTGATGCGTGCGGCACGCGAGTACGCGCGGCACGCGGAAGTACCCTGGGAGCAAGTTCGCTTCGATGTCGTGAACGTAGTGTTTGCCGCGCCGCCGGTAGTCGCGCACCTTCGTGACGTTTTTGGCCACGTTCCGAGCCGCCATGCGTGAGCATGCGGTCTGGTCGGTCTAGTGGGGAATCCGCATGCTGACGCATGGCGGCTCCGATACGCTACACCCGAAGGGTTCGTTGAGTTAAATTGCAGTACGTCGCACTAAATGTGGGCGGGCGACAGTAACGGGGGGCCGTTCCAATAGCTGGGAGAGCTATTGAGAAGAAGGCGGGCGGCCCGTTCGGGCTTTACGGTTTCGAACAAACAAGTGCGAGAATCTGCCCGTCCTTCTACGCGTACGACGGACGCGCTCTGGCTCACGCGGTAGGCCATTTTCGCGCCGTGGTGCAGTTGAAGGGAATCCAGCGGCCAATCGGAATCGGCCACCATATGAATCCCTCCCTGGGCGGTGATGAGAATGGTCATGTCCGTGGGAGTGTGGCCGGATTGGACAGCGCTTTCGGCAGCTTCCAGGATCTGCGCGGCGTTGTCTAGGAATCGGCTCACAATTCCCTTATCGCGGCCTGGAACCTATGTTTGAAACTATTTCGGGCCTTAGCAGGCTAATGAAAAAGGCTTTTGGGGACCGACTTCCTCACGGTCGCGGCTCGGTAAACACATGCAAACAACCAGTCGCAATTCTGAGCCGCGCGCGTGAGCAAGCGGTTTATTGCCTTTTTCAGCATCCTGTTAGTACTCCCGATTCTCCATGCGATAAACTAGCTCGACGGGTTTCTATGAGCATTCCAGCGCTTGGGCCGATTTCACCTTGTTTCATCGTGACCGATGTTCCGGCGGCAATCAGCTTCTACCAGCAGCAGCTTGGATTTGAGGTGCGTTACGCGGAGCCAGCGGAACAGCCATTTTTCGCGATTGTGGGCCGCGACTCTGCCCAAATCTTCCTGAAATCCGTGTCGGATCAGATCACCGCCCAACCCAATCGCACGCGTCACGAATGGGCGCCCTGGGATGCGTTCGTATACGTCGGCGATCCTGATTCGCTCGCGGCCGAGTTTGCGTCTAGAGGCCTGACCTTTTTCAAGGAGATGGCGAATCGCAAGGATGGCGTTCGAGGTTTCGAGGTCGCGGATAACCACGGGTACGTGCTCTTCTTTGGCCGCCCATTTGATACGCCAGCCCCGCCGGTTTAATCGGTGAGTGCCAACAGTCCGATAAGATTAAGTCATGCGCATCCTGCTCTTCAGCGGCAAAGGAGGCGTGGGCAAGACCAGCATCGCCGCGGCCACCGGTTTGCAACTGTCGCGCCTCGGCTACCGGACGCTAGTCATGAGCGTCGATCCCGCCCACAGCCTGGCCGACGCCTTCGATCTGGAAACCAACTTGTTCCAGGATCGCGCCAACGATCCGCTGCCCATCGACGAGCATCTTTCCATCCAAGAGGTCAACATCCAGAAGGAGATCAAACGGCACTGGCGCGAAATCTCCACCTACGTGATTTCCGTGCTGCGCACCACCGGCATCAGCGACGTGGAAGCCGAAGAGCTGGCCATCCTGCCTGGCATGGAAGAGCTGAGCGCGATGATGTATGTGAATCAGTACCGGCGCGAAGGCCGCTATCAGGTGATCGTGCTGGATTGCGCGCCCACCGCCGAGTCCATGCGCTTCGTCAGCATGCCCACCACGCTCGAATGGTACATGAAGCACATCTTCCCGTTCCAGCGCGGCATTCTCAAGGCCGTGCGGCCCGTCGCCAATCGAATTTCTCCGGTGGAGCTGCCGCCCGACAGCTACTTCGGCAACATCCAGGAGCTGTTCGGCCGCCTGGAAGGCATCCCGGAGCTGCTCGAAAATCCGAAGATCACGAGCGTCCGGCTGGTCACCAATCCCGAGAAGATGGTCCTGCGCGAGACGCAGCGCGCGTTCGTCTATTTTTCACTCCACGGCTTGACCGTGGATGGCATCATCGTCAATCGCGTGCTCCCGGAAGCGGTCACCGATACCTGGTTCGATCAATGGCGCGCTTCGCAAGCGAAAATTCTGGACGAAATCGAAGAATATTTCGACCCGGTGGCCATGAAGCGAGTCCCGTTGTTCACGCACGAAGTGCTGGGGCGCGACCGGCTAATCGAACTGGCCGACGTGCTTTATGGCGCCGACGAAGATCCCGCCCAGGTGGTCCGCACCGAAGCGCCCTATACGTTCGAGAAGGTCAACTCGCATTACGAGGTCCGGTTGCGGCTGCCGTTCGCGGCCAAGGGCGAGATCGGGCTGTTCAAGAAGGGCGACGAATTAGTGGTGGAGATCGGAACGCTGCGGCGTCACATCGGGCTGCCGACGTCAATGGCCGCGCTCATGCCCACGCGGGCGTCGTTGCAGAATAAAATGTTAACAGTGGAAATGAAGGAAGCCTGAAGTTGAAAGAAGGGTGATATGGACGAACATCAACATACACAGGGCGGATGTTTCTTTTGCGACATCGCCGCGCCGCAGATCAACGCGTTTCTCGATCACGTGTGGCCGCAAAACACGCGCGAGCATTTTCGCAACGCCCGCATCGAAATGCTGAAGGGCATGCGCAGCATGCTGGATGCGCGCATCGATCATTTGTCGAAGCACGCGGCCAAGGGCACCAAGGTCACGGTCGAATAGCGCTTACCGAGCCGCGACGCTACCGAGCCGCGACCAGAGGGAGCGGTCACCGCTGGCTCAACCCACCGTCCACGGCCAGCACTTGCCCCGTCACGAAGTTCGACGCGTTGATGAAATACAGCACCGCGTCGGCTATCTCTTCGGGCGTCCCCGAGCGTTGCGCGGGCGTGGCCGCGATCAGATCCTGCGCGCGCGGGTCTTCGCTCGAAGCCAGAATCACTCCGGGCGCCACCGAGTTCACCGTAATCTCCGGCGCAAACGCCTTCGCCAGCGCGCGGGTCAACATGATGACGCCGGCCTTCGAGGCGCAGTAGTGCGCGTACTGATCCCAGGGCCGGATGCCGCCTAGCGAACTGATGTTGACGATGCGCCCCGGTCCTGTCTTCTTCATGAGTAGCGCGCCTTGCTGGCAGCAGAAGAAAGTGGCTTTGAGATTCACACTATGGATAAAGTCCCAGTCGGCTTCGGTCAATTGCATCGGGTCGCGGCGGCGAAATCGCGCGGCGTTGTTCACCAGGCCATAGAGCCCTCCGAGTTGCTGGTCCAATTCACGAAACATGCGCTTGATATCGTCCACTTTTTCAAGGTTCGCTTGAAACAGCGGCGCCGATCCGCATTCTTCCGCCGTCGCGCGCGCGTCTTTTTCAGACGATCCATAATGAATCGCGACGCGATAACCCGCTTCATACAGCCGTACCGCGATCACGCGGCCGATGCGCTTGGCCGCGCCAGTCACCAATACGATGCGTTTGTCGTCCATCTAAACCACCGGGTCTCCGTGCACTTCGATTTCTTCCGGCTCCACGCCGTCGCGCGCCGGTTCGGGCAATCGCCCCGTCCAGTTGGCCCACAGCCAGAAAAACGCCGTGCTGGAGCTGAGCAGCCCGGAAACAACGCCGATGCTGCGCGGGCTCCAGCTTTCGGACGCGGCTCCGGCGCCCGCCATCGACAGCATCATCGTGGACCATTGCATCGTCTCCATGGTCGCAAACACGCGGCCGCGAAGTTGGTTGGAGACGTGGCGCAACAGTTGCGACATGTTGAGCACCGAGCTGTCGGCCACCGCGGCGCGCGAAATTCCCAAAAACAGCAGCGCCATTTGGAAACTGCGCATCTGGCGTACAAGTCCCCTAACAGGCTGATGAAAAAGGCTTTTGGGGACCGACTTCCTCACAATCGCGGCTCGGTAAACACATGCAAATACGCAGTCGCGATTCTGAGCCGCGCGCCAGCAGCACACCCGGAGACGACCGGAAGTCGTGCACTGGAGAACAGCGACTCGAAGAAGCCCGTACGGGTGGCGCGTGAGCAAGCGGTTTATTGCCTTTTTCAGCATCCTGCTAAAGAGTCGCCGATCAACAGTGGCGCCGCCAGAAGCAGCGCGTACGATTCCACCACCCATTGAACGTCCGCCAGCGGGGCGTGAAGTGCAGATTGCAATCAATGAACGCCATGCTCGAACCCAGGATGGGTCGCGGCCAAAATCCATGGTCCGTTCACAGCGTCCGGCTGGGAGCATCGAGTACTGCGAATCGCGGCTTCGTCGCAGGGAGGCCTCGCGACGCTCAGCGCCGGGTCCCGGGTGAATTGCGGTGTGAACCACTTGGGGCCGAGAATGAGGAAGGGGTTCATCCCCAAACATGAAATGAGCCCAGAGATCTCCATTCGGGTGTCGGACGCGGGGCAACGCTATGAGGCTTTGCTTCGAATAAGCGAAGCACTTTCCGCGTGCAGAGAGCCTGAGGATCTGACAAGAATCCTCTCGGAACAATTACGCGAATTCCTCGACTTCTTCCAGTTCTACATCATCGTCTACAAAGAAAATTCCACCGACGTCGAGTGGGCTGTGGTGGGGTCGGAGAAGAGTCTTATCAGTGCGTACGCCGATGTTCCGGTACAAGAGCGGCCATCATGGCGGGCATACGCCACGCAGGAACCGTTCCACATCGCTGATTGGGACGCAGATGAAAGGGTTCCGGCGCGTCTCAAGCAGGGGATTGCAGCTCAAGGCCTTCACATCGGACCGCTGGTTTTTGTGCCCCTCACGACACCGCATCGGCGCCTGGGCGCGCTGGGAATGTCCGGACCTCCTGGAACTGCTTACAGTGCGGAAGACGTTGCCTTCCTAAGCCTGATCGGTCGAGTGGTTGCGTTCGCGATTGATGATAATTTCAATCTGAGACAGGTGGAGGCTGCACGGGCGGAACTGCAACGTCAAAACGAGCGGCTGGAACGAAGCGAGAAAGAACTTCGTGACCTCATCAACAACATTCCCGGGCAAGTAAACACGTTTACACCTGATGGCCAAGTCGCATTTGTGAATCAGCAGATGCTGGATTATTTCGGCAAAACTTTAGAACAGATCAGGGAATGGGCGGCGACCGATATTGTTCATCCTGACGATCTCCCGACCGTTTTCGCGAACTGGCAGCGGACGATGGAGAGCGGTAATGCCGATGAAATGGAGGCCCGCTTACGTCGCGCTGATGGCGTTTATCGCTGGTTCCAGTGTCGGCGCGTCCCTCTGCGAAATGCCGATGGCAATCTAATTCGCTGGTACGGGTTGCGCGCTGATATTGAAGATCTAAAAAAAGCAGAGGAAGCCCTCGTTGTCCAAAACAATCGACTCCAGCTGCTACTGAAGCTTACGAAGCAGATTACGTCAAACCTGGAGCTTCGGTCAGTGCTGCGAGATATCTCGGCCAATATCCGTGAGGTGATGCATTGCGATGCAGTGCTGATCTCGCTCCGCGAACCCGGGTCGGAGAAATTTCGTTTCCATGCGGTGGACTTCCCCGAAGGAAAGGGTTTTGTCAAAGAAGAGTTGCTTGTTGAGCCTGTGGGCGCAGCGAAGAGAGCCCTGGAAACACTGGAGCCGGCGGTCAGAAGTACGGACGATCCCGAGGAGTTCCCCCCTAACATATACAAGCTGATGGTTGCTCCGCAAAGGATGTCCGCCTAGCATCCTAAGAACGCGTTAAGACCCGAGTAGTATTGACGATTTAATATACGCCATGTTTTGCGTTTGACCGAACTCCCGCGGGCCCCGGCTGGACTGCCTACTTTGGGATGGCAACTCACTTGCTGCCTCATTCGCACGATCAAAGTGTCAGCGAGGAGGCTGCCGATGGAGGTTTGCCAAGTGAACGGTAAGGCGCAACTTCGGATTTGTAGAAAGGGCTCTGAGCTTTCCGCAACGTTGATGGCGATGGCACTGTTGTGTGCATCGGGCATCACGAAGAGTGCGAGCGCGGCGGAGCTCAGCGCGGATGGGCAGGTCTGGCTGCGAACGACCATTGGCGCCGGTAATTTGCCGGACTTGCGTTGGCCGGATTTCAGCGACTACAGCAAACATGTACAGAAGTTTTACGAGTTCAACGGTTACTCGTTGTGGTGGGTCAAGGGAATGGAGCCAACCGCGCAGGCGCAACAAGCGATAGCACTCATGCTCCAAGCTGACCAGAAGGGACTATTTGCGGACGACTATGACGGGAACCGTTGGAGC
The DNA here is from genome assembly GCA_963784025.1 of Bryobacterales bacterium. Classification (GTDB taxonomy): domain Bacteria; phylum Acidobacteriota; class Terriglobia; order Bryobacterales; family Bryobacteraceae; genus Palsa-89. The sequence continues at coordinate 49,647 of CAWAPW010000021.1, read as the reverse complement.
GCCCGGCTGGCAAAACTCAAGCCGGCGGCGCAACAAGCGGCCGAGGCCGATGCGTTGAAGTTTGACCTCGAACTTACCGTTTGCATGATGAGGTACATCTCCGACCTCCATATTGGCAAAGTGAATCCGAAGCACTTCGCCTTTGCGCTGGATGAGGAGTCCAGGAAGTACGACTTGGCCGAATTTCTCAAGGAGCATGTAGTGAATGGGGGCGATATCGCCGCAGCGCTGTCACAGATAGAACCGCCATATCCGGGTTACCGGCGTACCATTCAAGCCCTCCATACCTACACGGCGCTTGCGAGCAAAGATGACGGGGAGCAATTGCCTCCAACCAAGAAACCCACGGTACCCGGTGACGCCTATCCCGGCGTGCCGCGGCTTACGCGCCTGCTGAAGTTGGTCGGCGATCTCCCGGCCGACGCCGATGTGCCCGCCGATCCGCCCATTTATCAGGGTGCGCTGGTGGATGCGGTGAAGACCTTTCAACGCCGGCACGGCCGGGATCCGAATGGACGAATTGACGCGCAGACGTTGGCGGACTTAAACGTTCCTCTGAGCCAGCGAGTCCAACAAATGCGTTTGACCCTGGAGCGATGGCGCTGGTTGCCGGATTCATATTCAAAGGCGCCCATTGTCGCGAACATTCCCGAATTTCGTCTGCGAGCCTACGACAAGGATTTCAACATCGCCGTGACAATGAATGTCGTAGTGGGCAAATCTTATGGCCACAATACACCGGTCTTTACCGAAACCATGAAGTACGTCGTTTTTCGGCCGTACTGGGAGGTGCCCTACTCCATCACACGGTCGGAAATGATTCCGCACATCCTGCGCGATCCAGATTACCTGTCCAAGAATGGATTGGAGGTTGTGGACAGCCGTCAAAGCGTGGTTGCGGCCGGGACGGTCTCGAGCGATGTGCTCAGCCAACTCCATTCAGGAAAACTGTTCGTCCGGCAAAAGCCCGGCCCGAAGAACGCCCTCGGCCTGGTCAAGTTTCTCTTTCCCAACAGCTACAACGTCTACATGCACGACACTCCGGCGCCCGAATTATTTGCGAGATCCAGGCGGGATTTCAGCCACGGCTGTATCCGGCTGGAAAGGCCCGCCGAGCTGGCCGCGTGGGTGCTGCGCGACAATCCAGGGTGGAACCCGGAACGCATTCGCGCTGCCATGAACGGCCAGGCGACCCAGCAAGTCAACCTCGTACATCCCATTCCGGTTTTAATCCTCTACGCAACTGTTATCGTGCTGGAGGATGGACAGGTTCACTTCTACGACGACATCTACGGTCACGATGCCTCGCTAGGGAAGGTTCTTGCCCAGGGCTATCCGTACCCAGGGTGAGAGTAATGGCATCCAGAGTGCAGAGTGGCTCTGGAAACATCGGGCGGGTCAGGAAGAGGAAAGATGATCTTGAAGACAAGTTGTGTTTTGCTGGTCACTTGCTGCGGCGCGGCTTTGATGGGCCAGAATCAAGGCGGAGCGGTTCCGCCCTCAGGCTCCGCCGTGCGCGTCACGCATGTCTTGGGCTTCGAAAGTATTCCGAACAACGCCAACGGAGAGCTTTCAATTCAAGAGCATACCCTGCGCTTTCGAAAAGGCGACGGCGCAATGGCTCAAGTAAGCGTTGACTCCATCCAGAACCTCTCTCTCGGAGTCGAAGACAAGCAGGTGGGCGGTACCGCGGCGGCCTTGGGGAGAGCCGCGACACCATACGGTGGCGGGCGATTGATTAGCTTGTTCTCGCACAAGAAGTACGACACTCTTACCTTGGAGTATCTCGATCCCAATGGGGGATTTCACGGCGCGGTATTCCAGCTTGAGAAGGGCCAAGGGCAGGGTCTCAAAGATGAATTGGTGGCTCAAGGCGCGCATGTGACGAATGGAGAAAATCAGCCCACGAAAACGGGAGCTCCGGAGGCCAAGAGTGAAAGCATACTCGCTCAGGCTTGGAGCGTGCAGGTGGACAAGGTGGACCCGGGGGACGTGAACATCGAGCCCGCGTTCCGAGCTGCGATTTACGAGAACCTGTTGGTTGAGTTGGCCAAGACGAAGCAATTCAAACAGGTGTTTCGCGACGGCGATCGTGAGGCAGGCGGGCCCGGATTGCTGATCCTAAGAATCACCGTGCAAAAATATACACCGGGTAGCGAGACCCGTCGCGCCGTTACCACGGTGAGCGGCGCCACAAAGTTGAACGTCCGAAGCCAGATCTTGAACCCGGAGGGGCAAGTTGTTCTGGAGCGGGTTGTCGAGGGTGATGTGCGCTTTTTTGGAGGTAACCTGCGAGCTACGCATAATCTGGCCCGCAATGTGGCCGAAACCCTCAAAAAGGCTGAGTCGCCGGCGCCCGCGCTCGCGGTTCGCGAACAGAAGTAGGCGGCCAACGGGGGCGCACTGTTTGACGGTCCAGTGTCGAGTTGTGGGCACAAATTGCCGACTCTCCGTCAACGCGCGGACTTGTGAATTTTAACAGAGCGAGCACGCATGAGCGAAATACTTCCGATTGTTTACCTGGCACGGCACGGTGACACTGCATGGACCGTCTCGGGCCAGCACACGGGTCTTACCGACTTGCCGCTGACCGCGGATGGTGAACTCCATGCGCGGCGCCTTGGCGAAAGGCTGAAAGGCCTGAAGTTCGCAAAGGTTTTTACCAGTCCGTTGCAGCGTGCGGCGCGAACCTGTGAACTGGCGGGGTTCGCAGCCATTGCCGATACCGATCCCGATCTTGTGGAGTGGAACTACGGCGAATATGAGGGGCTGCGCTCGGCCGAGATCCTGAGAAAACGTCCAGACTGGGAATTGTTCCGAGACGGCTGCCCCGGTGGCGAATCGCCGGCGCAGATAAGTGAGCGCGCCGATCGCGTGGTACAGCGTGCCCGAGCAGTGGCCGGCGATGTACTCCTTTTTTCCAGCGGACATTTCATCCGGGTTCTGGCAGACCGATGGCTAGCTCTCAGCCCGGGCTGCGTGGGAAAGCATCTGCTGCTGGACACGGCGAGCTTGAGCGCGCTGGGTTATGAGCACACCCTATCCCAGCCTGTGATCCGGCTATGGAACGACGATCACCACCTGGACGCATGACGTCACCTTGCGACATCCGCGGGCCTGCGGTTCACGGCTTCATCGGTCTGTGTTTCAGAGAGATGAGCAGCGAATTGCGAGAAACACGGCGCACAATGGGATCCACCACGACCCGCAACGCGGCCCGAATTTTGCGGCTTAGCTCCATTGCCTTCAAGTCGATGTAGACCCGGTCGTCGTATGTACCCGCTGCCTTCGCCTTCCGGGCTTCCGATGCCCGCCCAGCTGGCCGTATTCTTCGACCTCTTGAAAGCGGCGATCGTCAAGCCGCACTTTGGGTGCCAGGCAATCCGTTTCAAGCGCGTATTTCGGAGATCAGCATTGCCGTGGACCGCCTCTTCGCGAAGGGATTGGTGAGTTGGGTCGAGAGCGCGAAAGCATGCCGGGCAGATGAGGAGAGTGTTCTCAGAACTGAGCCCAGAGGAGCTAAGTTCGCCTCGAAGCGGCGCTCAAGAAACTCGGCAAGCGCGCTGCCGTACTGATGGAGCAGAGTTGAACGCGCAAATTCGAAATGGGTGGGTAGTTGGGTGGCTGTTTTTCCGGTCACAGCCCCTAACATTGACTCTATGGTGCGCCCGGAGTGATTCGAACACCCGACCTTCTGGTTCGTAGCCAGACCATTTGACCATCTCTGGCACCATCGAATTTACAGCTGCTCCGTCCCTCTGTCAATAGTTCATTCGTATGAAACAGGAGGTAATTCGACAATCGAACACTAAAGGCGATACGACCCGACCGACACCACCACCGACCACATAACTTCCCCAGCACTCAGCCACCGACGAATCGGTTCTGCGAATCTTCGTTGGTCGATGGGGATCACATCGGTGTGCCGAGAGTTTTCGACCGGGGGCGGGGTAAAACAGTTTCGGGATGGTAGCACGCAGGAGTGGGACGTAGCTCGGCGTGTCTCGAAAAAAATAAAAACTGAAAATGTTTCGCCACGCCCTGCTCGGTCGATTCAATTCAGTACAAACCCAAATTGATGACCTTGCTGTTCTTGTCAAGGAGCACATTCAGGTGGCGATTCTTGTAGGTGTAGATCTTGCTCCCATCCGGGTTCTTTATCGCAACGGTGGCGTCCTTGCCCCACAGTTTCTTGCAATCTTCCCATGTCGTCAATCGAGCCGGATACAGGTACACATTCGTCAGTCGGTTCGTCTTGGAATCGAATCCCAATTCGATGTGATCGGTGTTCTGAGTGGGATCTCGGAAGGTGTAGATATCTCCGGTAACGCTCCGTGCCTGGTCGTAAGCGATAACGATGTGACAGAGGTTCGCCCATCACAGTCCGTGCGTCCTGCTCAGACCAAACGAGGATGCGGGTAGCGAGAAAATCACCGACGGACTTACGCATCTCGTCGGGAACCGGACTAACCGAACTTGTGGCATGGCTGGTCGGTTGGGTACCCGTCCCGCGAGTCATGGTGAATTTGCCGGTGCCACGATCCCCCAAACAATCGTTGCCAGTGTAGCTCCCTGCGATGTTGTCGCCGATGCGGGTGCCGTCACCTTTATAAATGCCCGGACAACCGGCGATAGTCTGCGTCAGCTCGAAGCGAAAGTCGATACCGGTCAGTTGGCCCTTGATCGAACCTCCCCCACCAAGCGAACTCGTGTAGGTCCCCACCACCTGTCCATCGGAGTTCTGGATCAGGTTGAAGTTTAGGTTGCCGGATGCTTTGGCGTCCGCGACGGTGGCGGACCAAGAACCGTCGATGGTCCCGGCTTTCGCATCAGAGGTTTGGGAGATTGTCGGTTGGGATTCGTCCACGACCAGACGAACTTGAATCAGAATGTTGTTCGCCTCGTCGGACCCGACAAGGTAGTGTGCCGCATCGTTCAAGTGCATCACCATCGTATTGGTTCCGGTCTTCTGGACGATGTCCCCACCCAAACCCAAGCTGTTATTAACATCCGTGAATGCCACTTTCGACGCCTGATCGGTGCCCGTCGAAAACGCCCAATAATCAGTTCGCCCCCAGACCGTGTGTATTCCGAACGGAATCGTTTGTGTTGCGTCGGTTATTGTACCGATGGGTACTTCCAACGTCGGGCACGACGCGGGTAGCGAGTTGAGATACGGAACGAAATTCGCTGGGGATGTGCCCGTCCCGAACTGGCTCACGGCTCCGGCAGTCCCACCGATGCATTTGACATACAAGGCGACACTTTTCGATTCCGCCTTGGCGGTGCTCGTGGGCGGAGGATTCACGGAACTCTTTGGTTCGGGATTTGGACCCGGACCTGGTGGCGGGGTGGTCGAGGTTTCAGTCGGGGGTGGAGGTGGCGTGTATGTCACGCTTAAAGGCTGGGTACCCGTTGTCCTCAACAGCCCTTTTACATAATCGATGGGAATGCAGAAATTAAGTTGTTGCCCTCCAGGAACGTTGCCTTTTGCAATTCCAATAACGTTGCCGTGACCGTCCAGGACTGGACTGCCGGAACTTCCCGGACTTATTGCTGCGGTGATTTGGACCAAATGATATCCATCTGATTCTCGAACACCGCTCACAATGCCAGAAGAGAAGGTATTCTTCAAGTCCTTATCGCCAAGTGGATTTGAGATCGAGAACACCGGAGTCCCCGTCTCCAAAGTTTTTGACTCTCCGAGGTGCACAGTTGGAAGATCAACCGCTTTGATCTTGAGAACGGCTATGTCCTTGCGCTTGTCAACATCCACAACCTCTACACTGTCATAGGCATCTCCGTTTGTAAGCCGAACGGTTGCACGTCTCGTATGTTCGATCACGTGAAAATTGGTAACGATCTTTCCGTCAGTACTAACAATGAATCCGCTACCAGCGCCATCCTCCACTTCAATTAGAACCACGGCGGGGGAGACTTCCTTAAAGATCTCGTTTGGTGTGGGTAACGATGAGACCTGAGTCTGAGCTAAGGCCGCTACACTGGACACACACAAGATTCCAACTGAAAGGAACGACGCTTTCATCCACATACCTCCCTGCTGACCGAGCTTGCTCCTAGCTATCTATCGTCAAGCAATCGGTGGTGCTGTAGACCTAAAGAGCACCGAACTTGCGGGATGGCAGCGTCCATTTAAGCAAAACGGATCGGAGAAATGTGCGGATTTCCACTATCTCTTCAACCGGGGCAGACGGGTGGGGTGCTGCTCTGTTGACCGGAGGGGAGGTCGATCCGAAACAGAGGTGGTCCCAGAGGAATCGATAGCGTTAGCGAGGAATGTCGGGAACAAAAACACTTTTGGAAACTTCCTTCCGTGACAGATAGCGTTGTTTCCTAAGATGGAACCTCACTGACAATCCGAATGTCGAAATTGTGAGGGTCGGAGTAGAAGTGATCCAATATAATTAACACTCTTCCCATTAGACCCGGCGCATGTGTCGGTGAAACGTCAACTTTTCGTCTTCCTTCTCCGCTTCAATTCCGTCCTCACAGCCGATGCCGAGTCTCCAACCACATGCACAATATCTGCTAGTTCGACCGGAGTGCAGCCCAATTCTTTCGTCCAGTACTTTACTTCGTAGGGTTCTTGAAGGCTGATGCGCTTCGAATCCTCTTTTTTCTTTCGTTTATCATCAGACACAGAAACACCTCCGCATTTCATCGCTTAGTCGTGCTTTTCACGCTTTCAAACCTTCCCTAATTGCACCGCCTGATTACATCATGTCCACGCTCGTGATCCTCGCTTACAAATGGGGCTCTGCGCAGGAATCTGTGGAGGCCCGCATTTTAGGCTGCTTTCCTGAAGACAACAAATTCGGTCTTGGTGGCCGCCATCCGTTGCGCTTTCAGCAGGAGGTAGCGGAGGTTCTTATAGCCCCGTCCGCGCCGTAGCAGGCTCTTGATGTTCCCGTTCACCGATTCCACGACTCCCATCGGCACTTTGGTGCGGCAGTAGTTCAGAATCCCTTCCAGGTGATCGACCAACATCTGGGCCAGCTTTTCAAACGGTTTCAACCTTTGCCAGCGCAACTGATCCATCCAGTTGTGCAGATACCGCATCATGGCGCCTTCGTAGCGATAGGTCCAGAGACGGTCCAAGCTTTCCTTTAACAGATACGCCTTCAGGACCCGCCGGTTGAGCGCGAACAGCTTGTTCAACTGCTGTTTCTTGCCGGTCTCCAGGTTGACCCATCGGCTCAGCAATAGCCAACGCTTGCCCTTCACCACATTCCTCATCCGTCCACCCTTGCGGAAGAACTCCGCCCTTCGCACTTCATCCACCGCCTTGTTGGCGTGTTGCATGATGTGGAACTTGTCATAGATGATCTGGCAGTTGGGCGCCCATTGCTCGATGCTCAACCGATAGGGCTTCCACATATCCAAACAGGCCGCCTGAATCCCGCGCCGCTGCTGGGCGCTGAGCTCGGTCTGAAAGAATCCATCCAAGGTCTCCTTCTTCCTTTCCTGGCCGAACCACAAGGGTTCGCCGGTTTCCAGGTTGCACACCACGCTGAGAAACTTCTGTTTCTTTCCCAGATAGATTTCATCGACGCCCATCTGACGTAAAGCGGGTTTCCTGCGCGCCGCATTCCACCGCTCCAGATATCTCAGATCGATCGCCCGCACGGTGCTGGCGGGCAACCCGAACTGGCGTGCCACCTGTCTGGCCGAGGCCATTTCGCATGCTAATCCTACGGCGTCTTCAAACCTCTTAGAAAATGGCGCCTTGCTCGGCAGCAGTGGCACCTTCTCGCGCTTCACACCGCAGTCCGGGCACTTCACCCGGTAAATCTCGATGAACACCGTCGCCGTAAACGCGCTCCAGGGAAGATCCCGCACCGCCCGCTCGCTGGTGTCGTACAGTTCGCTGAACTTCCGGCCGCAACCGGAGCACTCGATCTTTCGATTCCCTCGCTTGCGCCGTATCCACAGTTTCAGCGTCTTCGCTTTTTCGTCAATCTCATGTTGATAGACCTGGTATCCCGGCCATGCCAAGATCCTGGTGAACTCGTTATCCGTCGGCAAACTGCGAGTTTAGCCCAAGTTCAGCAATTCCGGCACGTCCCACGAATTCCTGCTCAGAGCCACAAATGGACAGTGGTAAACGCCAACAAACACTCCATCAACCGTCTGAGAACCTGTGTAACTCGCAACATAACCCTGGTGTATCGGGCACTCTGTACTCATTGGACATCCTATCTTAGCGGCAGGAACAGCAACAGGCATACCAGCCTCGGCGGCAAGCGCTTGTGCTTGTTGCCGTTGAGCTTGCTGTTGCGCTTGCTGCGCCTCTCGCACTCCTTCGTTAAACCCCTGCACGCCCTGCCGGAAACGCTCACTATGCATAGCCGCACACGACGTAGCCATCAGGACCAGCGGGAGCAAAGTCACGCCCATCGCTTTTTTCATTATTCCCTCCTAAAGATAAGAACTCGACTGGTTGTTGCTGTGCCGGTAGGGGTAACCGGTCTTATCACCAGTGCATTTGCACAACAAAACGCCTTACACCCGCTGATTCACCGCCCTAGTACGTCGGTATTCTTAGATGGAAAGACCTCTCAAATCGTGACTATATGTGGTTTCTTTACTGCCACTTATAGAAGCGGCGTCTGAAATGTACCTCCGAGAACCCTAAAACCACTGATTCAAACCAGCACCTCCCCTACCGTTGTGGGATAATAAAGAGTAAAGTTATTGCTTCAGCCGGGGAATGTGAACCCTGTCCCCGGTCAGGTGTCCCTCTGAGCTGGCCCATCGGTGGAAGGCATTTATACACTCCAGGTACGTGTTGATTGAGACCGCCGAAACGCCACGTCCTCGAAGCTGGCCTATCCGGTCACCAATCGCGGTTCTGCTTTGTATGGCACCTTCAAAGGCTCGAAAGCTCTGCCGGTACCAGGATTGAGTTTTGGGAGAGACGTTCTTGAAGTAGGTCCGCTCCCGGATGAACTGTTCAATGAGTTCTTGCACAAATCCTCCAAGCCAGAAGGTATTTGTGGACAGCTACGGATCGAAGGCTTAATGGATGTGCTTGAAAACTCTAGGAGTGGTGCGCCCGGAGTGATTCGAACACCCGACCTTCTGGTTCGTAGCCAGACGCTCTATCCAACTGAGCTACGGGCGCGCGAACTCCATTATAGCAAGTGTGTCATTACGGAAAGTGGGTCTTGGAAACGATCTTTCCTTCGCCGTCGAGCTTCAATTTTTGATCGCGCCACACAACCGTCCATCCGAATAAGCCCGCGGCCCACACCGCGACGCCGCATAGGTCGCGCAGCGGGATGGCGTAGCAATATTTCCAAACATCGGCGCTGCCGAGCAAATACCAAGCGCAGACGATGGACGTGGCCATACGGATCGCGATCAGCGGCAGCGCGATCCACCAGAGTCCGAAAAGCGCTGCGATTAACGCCCACAGCATGGCGTAGGTAATTGGGAGGCCGGCGTAACCAGCGCCTCCGGACAATCGAATGGTTCGCGCCCAGCGCACTTGATGGCGCCACGCTCCCAGCCACGACCCCGACGCAAGCCGCGTGCTCACGATCACCTTCGAAATTATGTTTCGCAGGCCCAACGCGTGCAGTTGGTGGCCGAGCTGATAATCGTCGGCAATATAATCGGCGATGGCCTGAAACCCGCCGATCCGCTCCAGATCGCTTCTTCGAAAAGCCAGCGTCGAACCCAGGCCGAAGTCGGAGACGCCGAACATACGGGCCACCAGGGTGCTGGGCGCGAAGTCGGTGGCAATGGCGAGAGCTTCGAAACGGCTGGGCCAGTCGTGCGCTTCGGCTCGATATAGGCACGTGACGAGGCCGACGCCAGGATCGGAAAGTGGCGCGGTGACGTCGCGGATATAATCCGCCGGCACGCTGATGTCGCTGTCGTTGACCATCAGAATCGGGTGGCGGGCTTCACGGGCCAGATCGATGAGCGATCCGACTTTTAAGTTTGGAGCGGGCGTTGTGCACACCACGAGCCGCATGGGCAGGGCAGGGAATTCGCGCATCAGGCGTTCCACATCGGCGCATGCCGGATCGTCTGCTCGCCGAACGCCAAACAGAATTTCGAAGGCTGGATATTGCTGCAACGCGTGCGATCGAATGGCTTGGTAGAAGCCCTCATCCTTGCCGTAGACGGGTTTCAGGATGGAAACGGGGGATTGGGGGTTGGGGGCTGGGGGTTGGGGGCGGTGGCACAGTACGGCAATTACGGCCAGCAGTTGATACAGCAGCGGCGGCTACTGCAATGACAACAATTGCGATGGTCACATCGCCAGCAGCGCCACGCCGCAAGCCACGCACAGCGCGCCGGCCCAGCGCAGAGCCGTTACGTTCTCGCGCAGCACCAACCGGGCCAGCACGGTTTCTAGCGCCACGCTCGCGGCAGTCACCGGGACGGCGAAGCTTAAATCGGCGACGGAAAGCAGCTTCATGAAGGCGAAGAAAGAGATCGCCATGAAGAATACGGCCAGCACCAGCGGCCCGCGCTGAGCAAGCCTCGCGAGCACCCCAGCCAGCCGTCCGGGACGCAGATCCTCAGCCGCAACCACGTGCCGCTTCATTTCGAAACTTTGCAGCAGGTCCGCCAGCACGGTTGAGCCGACAATGATCGCGACCATGATCCACTTCATAGAGCGCATTTCATGACGCCGGCCCCTGCTTGGTTGTATTGGCCGCCGTCAGACCCACAAAGATAATTCCCAACACGATGAATCCGGTTCCAAGCCAGCGTTGCCAGGTCACCTGCTCGCCGAAAAACACTTTGCCCAAAACGGCGCTGAAGACGTAGGCGATGGACGTGACGGGAAGCACATAGCTCAAGTCCGCCCACCCGAGCAGCGTCATGCGCGAGAGCAGCCATAGGATCAGCAGCGTTGTTCCCAGCAGGACCCAAGGCGTGAAGATCAGCCGGATATAAGCGAGCGGCGAGAGGCCTAAATCAACAGCCTGGTGCTTCATGCCCCAGGACATCGCAAAGTTGCCAAGCACATTGGTGCTCACTACGAAAGCAGCGAGCAGCTTGGTCTTGAGATCGACGCGCCGCCCCAATTTACGACGCGCCGCCCTCAGCACCTCGCAGCGCCGCGGAGGCTTCCTTTTGTTCTTTAACGAACTTTTTGCGTCCCTTGCTGACGAACAGATATTCGCGCGCTTCCTTGTAGAGGCGCGGGATGTCGTTGTTGCGAACGGCGCTCGACACCACGCGCCACACCGCCTTGGGACGGAAATAATATTCCGAGTAGAAGCGCTCCACCCATTCCACCAGTTCGCCGCGATCGAAGCCGGGATAAACGGCGTTGGGAAGCTGATGGCCGCCCGAATCCGTCATGCCTTCGATGCTCACCAGGCCGTTGGCCTTGGCATGCTCGTAGAATTCGGTGCCAGGAAATGCATGGCCGAGCGAAACCTGGATGGTCTCGACGTCCAGTTTCTTCGCGAACTCGATAGTCTTGCGCAGCGACTGGCGCGTTTCGCCGGGAAGTCCGACGATGAAGTCGCCATGAATGATCAAGCCCAGCTTGTGGCAATTTTCGGTGAAGCGCTGCGCCATGTCGATGGTGGCGCCCTTCTTGATGTTCTTGAGTATTTGCTCGTCGCCCGATTCGTAGCCCACAATCAGCAGCCGGCAACCGGCGTCCTTCATCGCCTTCAGCGTTTCGTAATCGGTGGTGACGCGCGAGGTGCAACTCCAGGTGAAGTCCAGAGGCCCCAGCTTATTCGACAGCTCAATCGCGCGCGCCTTGCGATAGTTGAAGGTGTCGTCGTCGAAGAAGATCTCTTTCAACCCGGGGAAGTTTTCCAGCGTGTACTTGCACTCGGCCGCCACATCGTCGGACGTTCGCAAACGCCAGCGATGCCCGGAATGCGTCTGCGGCCACAGGCAGAAGGTGCACATGGCCGGACAGCCGCGCGTGGTGTAGAACGAAACGAAAGGGTGCAGCAGAAAGGGAACGTTGTAGCGCTTGAAATCCAGGTCGCGCTTGTAGACCTTGGTCACCCACGGAAGCTCATCCAGATTTTCGATGACGCCGCCTTCCGGATTGTGCACCACATCGCCGTCTTTCCAATAGCTGACGCCGGGAAGATCGGAGAGCGGAGTGCCCTTGGCATATTGCACGATCTGATGATCGAACTCGCGGCGGACCACGAAGTCGATGGCCTTGGATGCCCTCAAGGATTTTTCCGGCTCGATGGTCACCGGCGGTCCGACGAAACCCACCTTCATCTTCGGGTTCACGTCCTTCATCATTTCGGCGATGCGAACGTCCACGCTGAATCCGGGGCTGGAAGTGAACAGCACCAACAGCTCGAAATCCTTCGCCATGGCCACCGTCTGCTCGATGCTGAACTTGTGCGGCGGACCGTCCACTAACTTGCTGTCGTCGAGCATGCCGGCGGGATAGGCCAGCCACACCGGATACCAGTAGGATTCGATCTCGCGCGAAGCCGGCCAGCGCGAACCGGCACCGCCATCGAAGCCCTCAAAGGAAGGCGGATTTAGAAATAGCGTTCTCATGAGCCCTTTCGTGTCCTTCTAACCCCTGCTGCGTTGTGCGCGTCCCGCGCTTCTAATAGCTTAGCCGTGTTCCTCGTCAGACGACAGCAATGAACAATTTTTGGGCGAATATTCCGGCTAGAACGCCACTTTATCAGGGTGAGACGTTCCATCCGGCCGGAAACTATTGTTGGTCACCGGCTCCGGCATCCACCACCGCGTCCGCATCTTCGGCACCGGCTTGCGCGGTATCTTTCGAGAACGTCAGATAGTTGATGTTCAACTCCACCTGACCGAAGAAGCGCGTCTCCACGCGGCTTTCGGTGCGCTGCGGGACCGAGACTCCATTCTGCAGCTCATAGTCGCGCACGAACTGCATTTTCTTCAACATGAAGGAGGGCGATTTCACAAACGAGCCCGATTCCCGCACCGGCATGTAGGTTTCCGCGTCCAGCCACAATTCGCCTTTGAACAGGCCCACCTTTTTCTCGCGCGGCTTTAGTTGCAACACGTACACCTGGCGGCCATTCCAATCCTGCGTGCCTTTGTATTTGAACTTGTAGTTCCCGGGCGTAATGGAGACGTCCGATGTGCCCTTTGCGCTCTCCACTTCGGCCTTCAGGTAATTCGCGATTACCTCGGTTTTCACCACGCTATCACCGCTGAAGCCTAAGGCATGGTAGGTGATCTTGCCCAGCTTCGAAATGCTGCGCAACGCGTGCAACTTTCCTTGCTTCTTGAACTTAGGAACCGCGGCGTCGATGTCGATTTCTTCCGTTCCCCCGCGCAGCGCGCTTTGTTGCGCCTGGGTTGCCACCAGGTAGCGGCTCACCATCTGATCCTCCGGCACAGGCGGTGCTTTCGGTTCCGAAAACCCGGCGGAAGAACCAATCGTTGCAGCTAGAACAGCCGTGAGAAGTGGCCTCAAAATCCTCCTCTGAACTCCCAAAGTAGTACACCTAGCACTTGTAAGACTTATTTTTATAATGTACCAGTTACGATTCCTTAACACAACTCCCCCTCTGTTGTGTTAGATTCCGGCCGCAAGCTTCAGGATGCCCTAAAGATGCTACGACAAACCTTTTAAATTGTAAGCTTTCGGCGAATGCGCGAAAACTGGATGGCCTGCTGGAGCGTGAAGGTCAGACGCGTTTCGGAGGGGACCTTCACCTGCTGGCCTTGGTCAGTACTTCAGCGCCACCGCCAACGGCCCGCGCCGGACGCTGCCCCAATGGCCGCGCCTCGGCCTCGGAGACGTTGCCCGTGGTGGTATCGATCATTTGTCCGTTGATCTCGCCGCGCGGGATCAACGTCTGTCCGTTGACCAGGACCCGGTTCATCAACGCCGGCGCGAAACGTCCGGCCCAGATGGGCGACGTTGGAATCGACTTTTCCATCATGCGCACGGTAATCGGGGTTCGGGACGGAATCTGGATGCCCGCCACGGGCACGGGCGGGGGAGGTGGGTCTGCTGCGAGAAACCTTGCTCAGGCGGCGCAGAGGTTGCTACCACGACGCCATCATCGCCAGACGAAGCAACCTAGCTTCCTGAGGCGCAACGCTTGCTTTTTACTGAACGTCGGTAACCTTGCCGTCGGTGAACGTGACCTTGAGATCCTTATAAACATAGATCTCCTTCCCGCCGATTTTCGCCGTGCTTTGTGGTTGCCCCAGAATGCCGACCACTTGATCCGCAGTCTGTCCGGGTGTAATCGGCTGCGAAGACGCGGGCGGCTGGTCCGCGGGTGGCGCGGGCGGCGCAATAGGTGGTGGAGCGGCATCGGAAAGCGCTTGTTGAGCGGGCGAAGCTGGCGCAATCTGAGTTGTCGATTGATTATTGATTACTACCGGCTGCTTCAACCTGTATGTGAACCTGGTCTCGGGCGCGATTTCGACGGGTTTTCCGCTCAACATTCCCGCGGTTGCTCCAGCGACGCCACCGATTCCAGCCCCTATCGCTGCTCCGGCTCCGCCGCCCGCCAGGGCGCCTATACCCGCGCCGGCGGCGCCGCCCGCGGCCGCCCCAATTGCAGTGCGCTTGGCCTTTGAGCCAGCCTGGGAGTCTACCTTGTCCGTGCTGACATCCACCCTCTGCCCGTTTACCATCACGGCAATGAGCGAAAGCGACAGAGAGGCGCGTTTGAACTTTGGATTCTTAACATCGGTCACACGTAGGAAGCCGTTTGTTCTGGCCGGGATTACCGTCACGCCGTCGACAACAACCGGATCGTCCAGAGTGGCCGCATACTCTCTTGTCAGGTCGGCGGTCTTCGAATCGATGCGGTCGATGGTGCTAATCGCGATCGGGGTGCCAACCGGAAGGGTGATGGATTGCGTGTCCGCGGGCGTGGGCGGCGCCTGCGGGAAAGCCAGTAGCGGACTGAGCAGCAGACAGGTCTGCGAGAAGATGAGCGGCAAAGTTTTTTTCATAAGCCTCCTCATTACGGAATCACGCTCCAGTGGACCACACACTTCTTCTGCGGGCCGGAGCTTTTGTTTCTGAGAATCAACCTTTGCGTCTGTCCGTCGCCCGGCGCAAGGCGAGCGTCCCATGTTTTTGTGTCGTAGTCGAGTTGCATTTTCACCAGCGGCACACTCCGGAAGACATATTCGGCGTTCTGCGGGATGGAGCTGCCCATGCACTGGAATGTGCCGGATTGCGGTCCGCTATAAGCCTGCGGCCGGGCCGGGGGCACGGGAATTGCGGGAACCGCTGGAAGTGGCGTGGGCGCGGTGCGTTGCGCAACTATCGCTGGAATTGGGGGGGCGGGCGGCGGAACTTGGGCGGGGGGCGTCTGGCTGCCGGGCGGAGTGCCATCGGCGGAGGACGGCGAGTGCGTCATCCTTCTGCGCTGGGTTGGCTGATCATTCGGTACAGCGGGCGCGTCGGCCTTGAGATCGGCCAGCCAGCGCTGAGCCTGATAACTTTTTTCCCGGTCGCTTCCTCGCACGTCCTGAGCCAGCAGACTTTCGGCGACGCGGCGATAATGCGGCAGAATCTGCTGCGCGTCTTTCCGCCAGGTTCCTACATCCGGCATGTCGAACAGAATGCGGCAGAGCGTCTCGGCCTGCGGTTGCGGGAGATCCGGCATCGGGCGGCCGGTGGCCGCAGGTCCAAGAAGATCGTCCCGGAACGGTTGAGCGCTTTCCGGGAAGCGGGCCATGAGGTTTGCGAACATAGGCGCGTACTCCACCAGGAATGCCACCGGACGCTGTTCGCGCCACGAGAATTCGATGACGGCGGAGGCCACGCGCGGATCGGCCAGCGCCTCCATTACGTCCGGCAAATTCGCCCGGGAATCTTTTTGCCAGGCCGCGATCAGTTCGTCGTCGAGAATATCCCGGTACCACGAAAGCAGGCCAGAAAGCGTCTCAATGGTCTTCTGGCGATTACCGGGATCCACAGATTCGAGAAGCGTTTTGATCTTCTCTCGCGCCACCGCGGGTGGATAAGGCGCAGGCCCCACTACCTTGAACTGTGCTTGCGCTGTCCCGCTCGTGGCTGCGGACAACGCCACGAACAACGCAACGAAAGTCCAGCTTCGCAGGCGCGGAGAGACAACTGAAGCCAGGGCGCGAAGAAGGCCGTTCATGAGTTGAGCTCGGACGGGGAATTAATTGTTGCCTATTGTAGCGAAACGCAAGGAATATTGCTCGCTCGCCGTTTTTTCAGGCTGAAAAAGGACGAAACCGCTTTGTAACACCCGCGGCTCGGTACGGCGTTAGGAGCGTCGCTGCTGCAAGCTTGCGATCAGACCGCCGACAATGTGCTTGCCGCGCTCGAGCGCGTCTTGATAAGCCAGGCGCCGCTCGGCGCGCGTGTAGGCTTTGCCCAGGCGATAGTAGCGCTCGAGCGACATGCCCACCACGCGAGTGCCCGCGTAGGCGATGGCGGCTTTCGGAATGAGACCGCCGCCCCAGGGGATTTTGCCCACCAGCTCGCGAGCCAGCGCGCGCCATCCGAAGGCGCCCAGAACGATGGACGCGATTTCGCTGCGCTGCTCGTGATAACCGATGTCGCGATCGTTAGCGGCCGCCAGCAGGAACGCCATGCGAATCTGGTTGGCGGTGAGGAACGCGGTGTCGGACGCGAATTCGCCCATGGCCCAGGGCAGGGAAATGAACGGCACGATGTCCGGCAGCGCGGTAGCCAGCGAGAACAGCGCGTTTTCTTTGGCCACCTTCTTCACCATGCGCGAGGAAACTTCCTGGCGAAAAGGCAGAACATGTAACGCGAGCGGAACCGCCAGGTCCGGCCGGCGGTGAAGGATGCGATGGACGGTGGCATCCGGCATCGCTGGATCGAATCCAAACACGTCCGCTTCGCCTGAGTCGAGCTCGCCCGCGGGATCGAAATAGATCTCCAGATCGCCGTTAACTCTGGGGCCCACGC
This sequence comes from Bryobacterales bacterium, assembly GCA_963784025.1. Taxonomy (GTDB): domain Bacteria; phylum Acidobacteriota; class Terriglobia; order Bryobacterales; family Bryobacteraceae; genus Palsa-89. The sequence goes on along the minus strand of CAWAPW010000021.1, from coordinate 32,738 downwards.
CCTCCGGCGCGCGATAGATCAAGCGGCGAACCTGGGCGCGCTTGGCCGCTGAAAGATCGCCCGGCAGCAGGTAGTCTTCCATTTCGCGATATTGCCGCTCGCTATCGGCGTACAGCAACAGGCGCAGAGGCCGGTCGGTGTGCTTGCGAATATCTTCCGGATCCAAATTGCGGATCGCGTCCTTTACGTGGTCGAAAACTTGGATGGACATGTGGCGTCAGCGGGTTAGGCCGGTCGGCGTTCCGGAGCGGAACATCACTTTCAGCTCCCTCCGCCATTCTACCCCTACCCCCACACGTTCGACTGGAATTTGGGATGAAAGGTAACGTAACACCCGCTCATTGGTGGGATGAAAGTCGAGCGCGGGCGAAACCAGCAGCAGGCGCGGAGGCTCACACAGCAATTCACGACGTATTTCCGCGCTGGGGAAATAGCCGTTGGCCTGGAACTCGCGGCGTTCCAGGTGCCACTGGACGCGCATCCAATAATCCAGCGCCTGCAAGGGAAGATGCACGTCTTCCGATGCCTTCAGCTCGATCACCGCCAATTGCCCGCGATGATCCACGGCCAGCAGATCCAGCACGCCGCGGTCGGTGGCCGCGAAGGCGGGAACTTGCCCGTACACGGGCGTCGACAAAAAGCTGGCGTCGATTTCCCGAATGTGTTTTCGCACCTCGGATTCGAGCCACGCCTCGGGATTTTTCCCGGGACGAAGAACCCTTCGGTTGGATCGATCCGGCAGGAGAGGCTCTCGCCGGCACGGGTCCAGATGCGTATCGAGATTTCCGTAGTCGCGAAGATCCACTCGTTCTTCGAGCCCCTCGGCATCGAAGACGAAGGCCGAATACTGCGCGGCCGAGGGATCCAGGTACAACAGGCGCAGGCAGGTGGTCTTGGCGCGTGTAGCCGGAAGATAGAGAATCAGGCCTTGAATCGCGAGCGATGGTTCGCGTTGCCGTAGATAATCGAGCCAGATCAGGCCAAACGTAAGAACACCGTCGGGATGGCAGGCATCCGCCGCCGCCCCGATGGCCGCCCACGCCGACGCGCCTTGCCGCAAAAGCGCTCGCGGATAGGCCGGAGAAAGCGTGTGTTCCAGATCCGCTTCGGTGGTCAGTTCGGCGAGTTTGTAGGCGGGAAACTGGCGGCGCAAGAATCGCCGGAATTGTTCCCGGAATCCAAGCCGGGCACTGCGGAGCGGCAGGTTGTCGCGCACGGCTTGGCTGCGATCGATCAGTTCCAGCGTGCCTTGCAGTTTGCCGAAGCGTGCCACCTTCAGCACCAGTCTTCCGCGCGATTGCCTCTCAATTGCCGTCACCCGGCGCACCAGGTTGCGCCGCTGGTCCCACGCCTGAAGCTGGGCACATTCGCCGCGCGCTTCAACGACAAAATTTTCGGGAGTAATCGCCAGCCATTCCTCACCCGGTTCGCACAGTATGGGATCCTGGCTGCTCTCGAGAAAGCTCTCGATAGCCTGCACCATTTCAATCAATAGAACGCATTCGTCCGCTGACCTTCTATCGTCCGCTCATCGAACGATGGTTAGGCAGCCGAGTAACTGGTACCATAAGCCCCACTTTTCCGTGGGGCATGGCGAAACGTCAGTGAATACCGTAGAGTCTACGGACCGAAGTATGGCAACACGATGACGAAAAGGGGTAATCGAATGTACGATCACTTACTCAGTCGCGGTGTTATTCTGGCCGCTTCCTTACTGATTGCTACCTCCATGGCACCGGCCGAGACCTGGGCGTCTACCTCAACTCAAGCTTTCCCAATTCAATACCTGACGGGCGGGTCGCTGGTCGGCCCGCTCGCGCCTTCTACCTCCATGCACGTCATTCTCGGACTCCAGGCGCAGAACGCCAGCCAAATGCAACCAACCCTTCAGTCGCTCAACGGCGCGTCGCTCACGCTGCAGCAATTCGTCGCGCAATTTGGAGCTACCTCGGCGCAAGTGACCGCGGTGAAGAACTACCTGACGAGCATGGGCTTTAAAGACATTACGGTTTCGGACAATCAGCTGATGATCGATGCCTACGGGTCGGCCGCCAAAGTGGAAGCGGCTTTCCATACTTCGCTTGCGGAATATGCGCTGAACGGCGCCACCGTCTATCTGAACACCGCGGCCGCGCAGGTTCCCGCTTCACTCTCAGGCATCGTGATCGCGGTGCTCGGTCTGAACAATATTGCGCTGCTGCACCCGGACATCGCGCGGCTGAGCGTTGCACCCATGACCGTGCCGTGTTCGCCGCCGCAATGCCCGGTGCCGGATGTAAGCAACGAAAGCTACGGAGCCGCGCAGTATCAAATCGCCTACGACGCCGCGTGTCCAGCGGACAACCCCTCTTGTCCGGCGAAAAAATTCCCGACCGGATCGGACACCGTGGTGGGCATCATCGCCGAAGGCGATCTCACGCAGGTGGTGACGGATCTGCGAACCTACGAGACGAACAATAGTCTGCCGGAAGTTCCCGTGACGGTGGTGAACGCCGGCCTCGCGAGCGCGGACACGAGCGGCGAAGACGAATGGGATCTGGATTCGCAGACCTCCACCGGAATCGCGCAGCGGGTGGCGCATCTATATTTTTATGTCGCGACGTCCATGACCGATTCCGATCTGTCGCTCGCGATCGGCAAAGCCGTATCGCAGAACAGAGTAAAAGCTTTCAACATGTCGTTCGGAGAATGCGAATTTTATCCGTACATCGACGGCTCCATGCTGGTGGACGATCAAACCTTCGCCGAAGCGGCGCTGCAGGGCATCACTCCATTTGCGTCGGCCGACGACAACGGCTCGGCCTGCCCCGCAGAAGCAACCAACGGCGTGCCGCTTTCCGGACCGCCCGATACCGCTTACCCGGCCTCGTCGCCTTATGTGATCGCGGTGGGCGGGACCAATCTCTTCACCAACGCCGATTTCACCTACGACTTTGAAACCGGATGGGAGGCGAGCGGCGGCGGCATCAGCTATTTCGAAACGGCGCCCTTCTGGCAGAGCTACACGGGCGGTGGAAGTTTGCCGATCGTTCCCAGCGCCGAGGCGGGACAGCGCGGCGTGCCGGATGTTTCGATGTGTGCCGGTGGAAGCGAGTATGCGATCTGCGCGGCGAGCATCATCGTGGACGGCGCGGCGACTCTGGTGGGCGGGACCAGCTTGTCTTCTCCGCTCGCCATGGGCTCCTGGGCGCGCATCGAAAGCGCGCATAAGAACAAGCTGGGGTTTGCCGGCCCGTTGATTTATCAGCTCGCGACGAGCGGCCCGCCCGCGAGCAGCCCGGATTTCAACGATGTGACCCTCGGCACCAACGGGTTGTTCACCTGTTTGCCCGGATATGACTACGTCACCGGCCTGGGATCGTTTGACGTTTTGAAGATCAGCCAGTTGATTCCTTCGACGTATCCGGAGTAGGAAGACTCCCGGCTTCCTGCGTTAAGCTGGAAGCGCACTGCTAAGAGAAAAACTAGACCAAGTTGAATCTCGCATCGCACTAGCGGCGGCGCGCGCTGGACGCAAGCGTTCCGACGTCCAACTGGTCGCCGTTACCAAGAAATTCCCGGCCGCGGTGCTTCGCGACGCCTACGCGCTCGGCCTGCGCGACTTCGGCGAGAATTACGTGCAGGAGTTCGAGACCAAGCGGAACGAACTCGCCGTTTTGCCCGGCGCCCGTTACCATTTTATCGGTCATCTACAATCCAACAAAACGAAAAAGGCTGCGGAAATTTTCGACGTGATCCACACCGTGGATTCGGCCAAAATAGCGCGCCGGCTGGATGGTGACGCGGGAGAGGCTGGCATTCAGGTGTTAATTGAAGTAAAATTATCCACCGAGCCAGCTAAAGCAGGCGCCGCACCTGGGGAGGTTCCGGCGCTGGTAGAAGCCATTCGAGGGTGCCCGCATTTGCGGTTATTGGGGTTGATGACAATGCCGCCATGGTCGGATGAAGCGGAACGGTCGCGGCCGTACTTCGCGCGCTTGCGCGAACTCGGCAGCCGAAACGGACTGCAACATTTGTCCATGGGAATGTCGCACGACCTTGAAGTGGCCATCGAGGAGGGCGCGACTATCGTGCGCGTGGGGACGGCATTATTCGGTCCGCGTAAGAAGGCCACGTAAGCCGCGTAACAAAATTGACGGTCGGATATTTTTCGCCACTTCCGCCGGCGCGCTCGGGCGTCGCCGACTATTCCGCTGAACTGCTGCGCGCGCTCTCGCCGCTGGGCGCGGTGCGGGTGAACACGCGCGACGCCGCGGACGGAATCGATGTCCCGCTGTATCATCTGGGCAACAACCCGTTGCACAACGAAATCTACGGGCACGCGCTCAAGACGCCGGGCATCGCGGTGCTGCATGACGCGGTGCTACATCATTTTTTCCTGGGCGGCGAGGAGCGGCAGTACATCGCGGAGTTCGTTTACAACTACGGTCACTGGAGCGAAGACCTGGCGCGCGAATTGTGGCGCAGGCGCGCGCGTTCGGCCGCCGATCCCGAGTACTTCCGTTATCCGATGATCAAGCGCGTGGCCGAGCGGTCGCGGGCGGTGATTGTCCACAACCCGCGCGCGGCGGCGCTGGTGCACGAGCACGTGCGGGGGAGCACGGTGCACGAGATCCCGATGCTGTTCGCGCTGCCCGACGAACTTCCCGCGCAGTCTGAAGTGATTCGCTGGCGTGCCGGATTGGGCATCGGGCCGCGCACCTTCCTGGCCGGCGTGTTCGGCCATTTGCGCGAGACCAAGCGGCTGCTCGCGCTGCTCCGCGCGTTCCAGCGCGCGCGGCACTCGGCCGATATCATGCTGCTGGTGGCGGGCGATTTCGTTTCGTCCGACCTGGCTCGCGCGGCCGAGCCGCTGCTCCGCAACGACGCCGGTATCGTGCGCATCGGCTATCTGGACGAGCGCGATTTCTGGCTGTGCGCTTCCGCCGTGGATGCCTGCATCAACCTGCGTTATCCCATGGCGGGCGAGACATCCATGATCGCGATTCGCCTGATGGGGTTGGGCAAGACCGTGCTGGTGAGCGCGGGCGACGAAACGTCGCGCTTCCCGGAGGCGGCCTGCGTGCGCGTGGATCCCGGGCAGGCCGAAGAAGAGATGCTGGCCGAATACCTGGTGTGGCTGGCGCGCTGTCCCGACGACTGCCGCGCCATCGGCCAACGGGCCGCCGAGCACATCCGCGAACATCACGCACCCGCCCGCGTGGCCAAGCTCTACTGGCGCGCGCTGACGGACTGCTATCATAAAAGTAAATCAGTCCAAATGGCTGCACAGCCGCGACCGTAAGGGAGCGCTAAAACCGAGCCGCGACCGTAAGGAAGCGGTATTAAGAAGTTGATCGTGGGCAGAATTGTCGCACTATTTCCGTTGTGCGCGGCGCTATTGAGCGCTGCGTCGATATCGGCGCCCGCGACGCCCTACGTCAAACTGCTCCACGTGCGCGTCGCGATGCGCGACAACGTGCGCCTGGACACCAACGTCTTCCACCCGGCCGGCAGCGCGCGATTCCCAACCGTACTGGTGCGCACTCCTTACGGCAAAGGCGCCGATCTTCCCGCGGGCTACCAGTCCTTCATCAATCACGGCTACGCGGTGGTGATGCAGGATGTGCGCGGGCGCTATGCTTCGGGCGGCGTGTTCGACGTGCTGAACCAGGAAGGCCCGGATGGCTACGACACCTTGAACTGGATTGCGGCGCAGCCCTGGTCGGACGGCAAAGTGGGAATGATCGGCGGTTCGTATGTGGGCATCGCGGAGTGGCGGGTGGCGCTGTTGAATAATCCGCATCTGAAGGCGATATTCCCGGTGGTTTCCGGATCGGATGATTATTTCGACCGCTATTATTCGCAGGGCGGAGCGATGAAGCTGGGTCATCGCCTGTTGTGGATGTCGCAGAACCTGACGCCGGCGGGGATGCGCGAAGCCCAAGTTCAACGATTACATTTATCACCTTCCGCTGCGCACCGTGGATCGCTCGGCCACGCGGCGCACGCTGCCGTTTTATCAGAACATCCTGAATCATCCCACCTATGATTCGTTTTGGAAAAATTTGAGCGTGCGCGAGAATATCGAGCCGCGTGCATGTGCCGGTGTTTGCGGTGGGCGGCTGGTACGATAATTTCGCCGAAAGCGATCTGGAAGCTTTCTCGGCGCTGCACAAGCTGAATGGGCGGCTGGACGACAAACACCGCATCATGATTGGTCCCTGGGCGCACAACATGTCGACGCCCTTTCCCGACGTGACATATGGGGACGATTCGTCGTCGCCCATCCGCAGCTATCAGATCGAATGGTTCGATCATTGGCTGAAGGGCGCTCCCGAAGACGCGCAGCCGATTCTCGCCGGAGACTTGGCACGCCGTGCGCGCGGAAGTGGACGAGGCGCCGGTGCATATCTTCGTGATGGGTGTGAATCGCTGGCGTGACGAGCCGGATTGGCCGTTGGCGCGGGCTCGAGCCACGTCGCTCTATTTGGCCAGCCAGCGCGCGGCGAATAGCTTGTCGGGCGACGGCGTCGCTGCAATGGAAGCCGGAGCGGGCCAAGACGGTAGATTCGTCCACCGATTCGTTTACCTACGATCCCCGCAGCCCGGTGCCGACGCGCGGGGGCGCGGTGTGCTGCGATCCGAAGATTTTTCCGTGGGGGCCCATCGACCAGCGGCCGGTGGAGAAGCGCAAAGACGTGCTGGTATACACCAGCGCTCCGATGAAGCAGGATCTGGAAGTGACTGGGCCGATTCGCGTGGTGCTGTACGCTTCCACCTCGGCTCTGGACACCGACTTCACGGCCAAGCTGGTGGACGTGTTTCCGAATGGCGAAGCGCGCAATCTGACTGACGGCATCCTGCGCCTGCGCTATCGCGACGGGTTGGAAAAGGCTGAATTGGCCGAGCCGGGGAAGGTTTATCCGCTGCGTGATCGACGCCGGCGTGACGAGCAACGTGTTTCTCGCGGGGCACGCGATCCGGGTTGAAATTTCGAGCAGCAACTTCCCGCGCTTCGATCGCAATCCGAACACCGGGCGCGCCTTCGCCGACGAGACCACGCTCAGGAAGGCGCAACAGATGATTTATCATTCGCGGCAATATCCATCGCACGTGCTGCTGCCGGTAATTCCGGCGACCGACAACGAGGCGCGCCGCGGGGGCCAGACGTTGACTTCGGCGAGCGCGGCGCGGTATGGTGCGAAGAGAAGCCCCGTGTTGTCAGCGAAGCCCCTTCCGATTCCGGCGCGGTAGCCAAGTGGTAAGGCAGAGGTCTGCAAAACCTTTATTCGGCGGTTCGATCCCGCCCCGCGCCTCCAACGATTTAGTTTATTTTGCTATCACTTAGACCTTCCCGGCGCTTCCCGTTCGATCCCTCGAATTCCTGGTTTTCAGCGGTTCCGACCGGACCAAAACCGGACCAACGTTTCGCCTCGGAAATGTTCTTAGCCTCGAATAGCTCCATCTCGCGGTCCTGAGATTCCTGCCGCACGTGGACGTACTTCATGACGCTGCGGAGGTCGGCGTGACCGAGGATGGCCGCAAGAGTGGCAACGGGCATCGCTAACTCAGCTGCTCGAGTGGCGAACGTATGCCGAAAATCATAGATCACGAAACCGAACCGCGACGTTTCTCCAAAATCATCGCATCCGCAGGCGCACTTGCCTTTCTTGTGCTGGCATCTCAAGTGGGAGCAATGGCAAGTTGCTAACGCCTCAAGAACATCATTGTGCCGGCCGTTGAGTTTCGCCGCACGCGTGCCCGGAACCTTGCCGGGGAACAACCAATCCGATCTTGCCTCGCGAACCCGGCGAGCACATATCTCCCGACTCTCTGCTGTTAGCCTGAGTTGCCGCCGCGCGGATTTTGACTTGCCGTCACGGATAATCAGCCGAGACCGTTCCAAGTCGATATCGCTGATTTGCAGTGCAAGTATCTCTTCCGGCCTGCACCCTTGATTCAGCATGAGCCGGCCTAAATCGTGGAGCGCTGAAAAACGCTTCGCGTCTTCGAAGTACAGCATCTCCTCCCTAGCCGTGAGCACATGGATTCGGACCGCTTCTTTGTCGCTCGGGATTTCGACGCCACGCACCGGATTCTCGCGCGCCCAGTTGTGATCAATGAAGTAGCCGAAGGCCTTCGAGAGGGCGTGCAGGTCGTGCCGGATGGTGATCTCGCGGACCGCATGTTCCTTACGTCGCCACGCTTTGTAGTCGTTTACATGACCGCGGAGGATAGACGACACGGGAGCGTTCCGGAAGAACCGCAAAAGGCTCACGAAACTTGTGTGCAGCCGCTTCGCGGTATTCGGGTGTTCCGTGTATTCGCCATCCGCCCACAGCAGGAAGTCTGCGGCGGCATCACTAAAAGGCTTTACCAGGAGTCTGAGCTCATGGGATCGACCGCTGACTACGAGTTCTCGCGCCTTCGCTTCAGCCCGTGCGGCTGCGTTCCTGTTGCGTTCGGTGGCGACCAAGTCGGTGCTCCCGGTGTACTCGCGGCCGTCCAGCCAAAAGCGGTAGTGCCAAATCCCGTGACGGTTTCTGATGGGCATCGTTTGAACTCCTGAGGTTCGATTCTATCCAGTTTGCGATGTCTGACTCGCGATATCTGATTTTGCCACCGAGCTTTGCATAGATGGGGCCCCGACCTGCTGAACGCCAATTCGCTAAGGTGTGCTCGGAGATGCCGAGCTCCTTCGCGAGAGATTCCGGCGAGAACAGCTTCATACCCGGCCTTGGTCCCATGGGTTCTAAGCTGCGATGCCCGACTCCAAGTGGACGGGCCCGTCCTTTATGAGGTTTCGCAACTTGCCGAGGCTTCTTGTCATGGTATCAACGCAATTGGGAAGGAGAACAGCCTCGTGAGAAATTTTGCGGTGACACCTTAATTGTGGCGCTCCCGTCTCCATCAGAAAACAGTGCCTCTATATATAAAGGAAATGGCAGGGGCACTTCGGGACGGCTGGCAGCAACTTTTTTTTCAAGTTGCCCCGAGCGACACGCATTTTCTTCGGCAACTTGCCTCCTGCCGTTGCGACACGAGAAAAATATTTTCGTTTTTGCGTCCCGGAGTGCCCCTGCCATTTCCTTTATATATAGAGGGTGTTTTTTCTCTAAGTCTGATTCGAGGAGGTTAAACATGAATGTAACAGGGCACAGTTTGGATTCACCTATAATCCCAGTCGGCCCTCCGACCAAACGCGTGATTCTTTCGATGGGCGGAAAAGGCGGCGTCGGCAAGACGTGCGTGATGACTGGGTTGGCCGAGTGGTTCCAGGAGAATAGCATTCCGGTCAAGCTCTTGGACTTGGACACGGAGAACAAGTCGCGGGGATCGCTGACACACTTCTTCGGCGGTCAGGTGCCCAAGGTGAACATCCACACGCCCGCCGGGCTCGACGCATTTGTCGATGAACTGACCGACGGACAGCCTGTGATTCTGGCCGACATGGGGGCCGGAGCAGGACAAGTCACCTACGACTGGTTCGACAAAATGTATCCGAGTGTTGCCGAGGCCGGCATCGCGTTCACCTCGGTCGGCGTGATCACGGCTGACCCGGCGAGCGTCGAGAGCGTTCTCGCGTGGGCGTCGCGCTTGCGTGATCGAACCGCTTACCTCATCGTGGAGAATTCCATCACCGAGCACACCGACTTCCGGTACTGGCGCGAGACGCATCAAGCGCTTCTTTTTCAGCAGACGTATTCGCCCTCAATCGTACGCATGGACTTCCGGCTGCCAGTGCTCGAAAACGCCACAAGGAATCACGGCGTTACGCTGGGCGCCGTCGCCGCCAGACTTACGTCGGCACCAGAGTTGCGCCAATCCTCGCTCGTGATGCGTGCGCAAAGTTATCGTAGACGGCTTTTCGCCGAGTTTGACAAGGTGCAGGAGCTACTCTTGCCGTGAACGACCAAGACAAACCGCTTGACCAAGGCGATCCGTTCAACGACGATACGATCGATCGGATCGCAAACTTCCTCCCGATTGAGGCACGCGCCGGTTTTTACCGAGAGCTCCGCCATTGCCGCTCGCTGCCCCAGAACGACGAGATGTTACGGATCATCCGGGCGATGCAGTACTTGGTCCTAATCATGGTGAAACTGCCTGAGCAAATAGCGCTGGAGCGCGAACGGTTTGAGGATACCGTATCCAGGTGTGAAGAACTCCTAGGCGAAGTCCACGAGTTCTTGGGCGAATCGACCAGGCAAATCGATCAGCGACTTGCCCAGGTATCGGCGGATATTGCCAAGGCCTTGAACCCACCGGCATTAGCGGCAGAGATCAACGAAAGTCTGCGACAGCAATTCATCAAGACCACAATCCCTGAAACCGCAGACGCGCTGGCGTTGAACGCCGCGCAGATAAAGAACGCGACGAGCGAGTTCGTTTCCGCTACCCATACACTGAACAACGCTTACGACGGCGCGGCAGTCGAAGCCCGTCGGGTCATTCAGGAGCTCGAATCTACATCGTCGCAGGCCATCTCCGGCAACAAGCGCCAAGCGGACGAACTCATGGCTGTAGTTCGTCAAGATTATCGATGGTTGCTATTTGCACTCCCGGCCCTCTGCATACTCATTGGCATCGGGCTAAGTTTCTGGTACCACCGCTGGATCGGAGCGGTGCCGCGATAGGCATTCATGCTGACGATCCGCGGCATGTCGGATGGCAAGGGATACTCGTCTCGGCACCTGGAGCACAGCGACTATTATGCCGAGGGCGAGCGCGTGACTGGTGTGTGGCAGGGTCGCGGAGCGGAACTGTTGGGGCTAAGCGGGTCCGTCGCGACCGAAGAGTTCGAGGCGCTGCGCCAAGGTCTAGATCCCGGAACGAAAGAGTTTTTGAGAATGCGACGCAGCGCGGACCGAACAGGCGTGGACGGTACGACGCTGGCACAAGGCCGAAGCCTCTACGACTTCACCATCTCCGCTCCAAAGTCCGTTTCGATCGTCGCAATCATAGGAGGCGATGACCGGTTGATCGAGGCGCATCGCAAAGCAGTCAGCGAGACACTCCAGGAAGCCGAGACGTATGCAGCCAGTCGCGTACGGCAAGCTGGCGCCAACGAGGACCGGCCGACTGGAAACTTGGCGCTGGCGGTTTATCACCACGACACAAGCCGCGAGCTCGATCCGCAGCTGCACACGCACGCAGTCGCTGCCAATCTGACGTTCGACGGTACCGAAGGCCGCTGGAAGGCACTACAAGCATCTGGGATTTACGAACGCCGTGCCTATCTTTCGGAGGTTTATCGGAGTGCCCTTGCCCGCGAAGTCCGGGGGCTGGGCTACGAGATCAAAAGCCAGCGCGACGCCAAAGGCCGTGATGCCGGCTTCGAGATCCGTGGCGTCCCCCAGGAGCTACTCGCGAAGTTCAGCCAGCGCAGCATCCAGCGTGATCAGGCGATCAAGGAATTCGTGGCGAAGCACCGGCGGAAACCGTCGGACAACGAGGTCGCGGTGCTGGTTCGGGAATCGCGGGCGGACAAACTCATCGAGATCTCAACCCGTGAACTGCGTGCGAAACAGCGGGCAAGACTTGCTCCTGGCGATGAGCAGGTCCTAAGGCAGATTCGGGCCCACCGGCACCCGTTTGCTCCATCGATGGACTCGAGTATTGCGTCCCTGGAGCACGCCAAGGATCACATCTTCGAGCGCGTATCGGTTGCCCTGGACCATATGCTGCTCACTGAAGCTTTACGGCATGGCCGTGGGCGAATTCGGCTGAGCCACCTTAAGGGTGAACTTGGTGTCCAGGAATCCGCCGGCAAAATACTGCGGTCAGGCCGCGAGGTGGCGACGGAAACCAGCCTGGAACGAGAGCGCAGCATGATCGCCGCCATCAATCGTGGAGTCGGCGGATTCGAGCCGCTCGGTGCTGGACGTTCGTTCGTCGCCTCGGACAGTTTGCGCCCTGAGCAAAAGAACGCTGTGGAGTTTCTGCTCCGATCGCGTGACCGCGCGGTGAGCATCAGCGGAGCAGCCGGGACAGGTAAGACTGCAACATTGCGGGAGCTGCTGCGAGGGTTGAAGGAGGCTGGTCGTAATGTGCTCGCTGTCGCTCCCACGATGAGCGCTGTGGAGGAGCTGCAGAAAGTTGGCTTCGCCGATGCCATCACGATAGAGCGTCTCTTGCAGGACAAGCGCATTGGCGACGACATCCGAGGCAAGGTGGTCATTGTCGACGAAGCTGGCATGGTTTCAGCGCGGCAGATGACGGAACTGCTCAAATTGGCAGAAGAGCGCTCCGTACGAATCGTATTCAGCGGCGATACCAAACAGATCCAAAGCGTGGAAGCAGGCGACGCCCTGCGAATCCTGGAGAAGGAATCGCGGCTCAAGACCGTAGCTCTGACCCAGGTGCAGCGGCAGACCCGCAAGGAGTACCGCGGCGCGATGGAGGAGCTTCGCCGGAATCCCGAACGAGGATTCGCCAAGTTGGATGCGATGGGCGCGGTTCGGGAGGTTGGTTTTTCTGATCGCGCTGGTGCGATCGCCGACGCTTTTGCAGATTCGAAAGGGCAAACCCTTGTCGTCTGTGCAACTCACGATGAGATCGATCGCGTGACGGAGGCTATCCGTGATCGTAAGAGGGCGAGTGGACAACTTGGCGAAGGCGTAGCGCTCGCCCGCCACGTTTCGCTCAACTGGACAAAGGCGCAGAAAGCAGATCTTCAGAACTACCGGCCAGGACAAATGCTGGGGTTTCACAGGCCCGTCAGAGGCATTTCGAAGAACGAGGCCGTGGAGGTTGTGGGTGTAGCGGAGAATGGCATCGCGATTCGCTCATCAAATGGAACGCAAACGACAATCTCTAAGAGACACGCCGGAAGCTTCGATGTATTAGAGGCGAAACCGATTGAAGTCTCGGCCGGTGATCGGCTACTGCTCACTGCCAATCGTCGAGATGCCGGGCTGCGGGTCACAAACGGCGAATTGGTGACTGTTTCCGGCATCGACGCCCTCGGCCGCATTCAACTAGAAGATGGCCGCCAATTGCCCGCCGATTACCGGAGCTTCACCCACGGCTACGCCGTTACAGCGCATCGCAGCCAGGGCAAGACGGTGGACTCAGTCATACTCTCCGGCGACGGCATGCAAAAGGAGCTGTTCTACGTTGCAGCGTCCCGTGGCCGGCATAGCGTAACGGTGATCACGAGCGATAAGGAACGCCTGCAGCAGACGGTTGGCCGGTCCATGGCACGGACTTCAGCCACAGAGTTTCTGCGCGACAGAAGTAAGTGCATTCGCCGCGGCGCTCCGCGAGGCATCGAAATGGCGCGCGAAATGGTTCGGAAAGCAGCAGCGTTGCTCACCGCAGCTTCCAAGCAGGTTGTTCAGCAAGAGCTCTCACGGCTCCGCGAGAGAAAGGAGCGCCGACGTGAACGTGGTCTCGGCCGGTAACGCCCCATGGGTCATCAGCGCCGGCGATCCTGCCGCAACGCTGGAGATCGTGCTTCAGAAGCAGACCGTGGTGCTTTCCTGGCATCAATTTGTTTACGCGGAGGGTGACAGCGAACAGGTGCGGATGGCCTTCGCCAGTCATGATGTGGTCATCAATGGCAGCTGGGCTCGATCCGCTACTGTCCGCAATCGCCGCCCATCGGGTTGTTTCGCTGCGCGCGAGCGTTCGCTCCGAGCGTTTCTCCGCCCAAGCGGCGCGGTTCATCAATGAAATCGTCGTGCGAAGGGTCGAGGGTGAGTTATGAAGCGAATGTGCGCGATGTGGGCTTTTGAGTGGCGTTTTGAGCTGGCGAATGTTTTCGCTCTCTTTCGAGAGCGTTGTTTTCAGACAAGACACCATCCCTAAGCCTGGCGGCTTAGGTTCGGGCAGGAGCGCACGGCGGCTTCGCCGTCCGGTCGTTTGTCCGACCCTTGTCCGGTTTCTGTCCGGGTTTTGTCCGGTGCACCATGGAAGATAAATTTCAGCGCATTTTGAGCAAGGCGAGCAAAAATTCGGGCGCTCTCGTTTGGAGCCATACGGCGAATTGATCGAGCATCTGCGGCAGCGTGGGCTCACGTATCGGGACATATCAGACATCCTGACAAAGGAGTTACAAATTCACGTTCCAAAGAGTACGATTAACGATTTTGTGCGCGCGCAAGCGCGAGAGCGGAGGAATGCGGCGCGGAGGCTGTCTCGCCGTGAATCGGTATCGACACCCGCGCTCCCATTACCGTCGCCCCAGCATTCCTCGCAGACCGAGTGACGACGAGATCCGACAGAAAATCGCCGAGCTAAAGGCTCGCAAACCGGTCGCGGAGCCCGCGCCGGACGGTTTCCACTACAATCCCGACGAACCGCTCCGGCTTATCAATCCGGATAAACGGAACTCGTATGACTGAACCCAGCGGTTGACGCCCAGAACCCGGACGGGGATTATCGCATTCAACCATGTCGAGTCCGACGCCGGGAATTTCGCTCTTATCGAAATCGTCGCCGCGAACCGCTCGCAGCGTGCACAGATAACGGCCCCGATGAATGCCAGCTCTCTGCGACGCCGGGCTAAGGCCGCCGGCATTGCGACAAAAGTCTCCTGCCACAGTTTCAGGGCGACGGAGATCACCGTCTATTAGCAGAACAACGGGAAGCTTGAAGTGGCCCAGCAGATGGCCGGCCATGCATCGGCCCGCACGACGGGCCTCTACGACCGGCGCAACGACGCGGTAGTAGATGGAAGACGGGTACTCGACGTCGTTTGTCCGAAGTGGAAGAAGTTAGATGAAGCAGGTTGGATCAGTTGTTCGCTTTAACCTCTCCGGTTAAATAACAAACGACCACGTCAGGGGAACACCTGCGCGTGCCGCAGCGTGTCGTTGGAAATCATGTACACCAAACTGTCTCCATCGGCTCCGATAAGCCTTGTCGATACTGCATGTACTTGCCTCCAAGTGCCAGATATCCGATCAAGAACTGAAATTCCGCCCGGATCTTTTGCGTAAACGTTACCTTCATCCGTGAAAGCACAAATGTGTTTAGGTGGCAGATTCCAACGGCCAATAATGTTCCCCTTTAGATCGAGTTCGACCCACTGGATCGCATCTCTTCGCGTTTCCCCCGATCTCCTAACCGAGGAGGCATAAAAAACCGCACCCACTCGTTTGCCCGTGACTCGAAGCTGCCAGCCGCCGATTATCGGTCCTACGGGATCATGTTCGCGATCGAATGTGGATCTTGGAAGAAAATCGCCCAGAAGTTTACCTGTCCGTGAGTAGTTTCGGAGAACGGAATAGTCCGGTGGATCGGATTCGGTAGTAGCGCCTATCCATCCTATGGTCCAAACGGAGTGGTCGGGCCCAAAGTCAACTTGCGTCGGTCGATATTCGCCCGTGTCGAAGAACTCCTTCTTTCCGCCATCGGGATCGAACAGCTCCAACCCTCCGCGATGGCCGTTCCGCGTGTACTCAACCGCCGCGACGACGGTTCCATCAACATCAGCGGCGGCGTTTTCTATTACGGCGTGTTCGACTCCCGGAACGTTCACGAGCGCATGAAATTTCAAACTGCCATTGGGACCGTAAACAGCAATTCCAGGCCCGTATTCATAGACCAGAAGGTAGCCTTTATCGAAGGTCGGTTCGATGTTCAGAGGACCCAGATCTCCTTGGTATGTTACGTCACGGACATCAGCCGCGAAGATGGTTTGGCCAGCAAGAGCCGAGAACAACAGGAATAGTCTTAGCATGGAACCCTCCTTTGTAAATTATTGACGCAAAACGCTGGGAAAGCGTTGTGGTTCTTATACGGGTCGAGCGTTCGAGTTTGCATTTTTCGGCTCTGAGCAGGAATTCGTGGGACGTGCCGGAATTGCTGAACTTGGGCTAAACTCGCAGTTTGCCGACGGATAACGAGTTCACCAGGATCTTGGCATGGCCGGGATACCAGGTCTATCAACATGAGATTGACGAAAAAGCGAAGACGCTGAAACTGTGGATACGGCGCAAGCGAGGGAATCGAAAGATCGAGTGCTCCGGTTGCGGCCGGAAGTTCAGCGAACTGTACGACACCAGCGAGCGGGCGGTGCGGGATCTTCCCTGGAGCGCGTTTACGGCGACGGTGTTCATCGAGATTTACCGGGTGAAGTGCCCGGACTGCGGTGTGAAGCGCGAGAAGGTGCCACTGCTGCCGAGCAAGGCGCCATTTTCTAAGAGGTTTGAAGACGCCGTAGGATTAGCATGCGAAATGGCCTCGGCCAGACAGGTGGCACGCCAGTTCGGGTTGCCCGCCAGCACCGTGCGGGCGATCGATCTGAGATATCTGGAGCGGTGGAATGCGGCGCGCAGGAAACCCGCTTTACGTCAGATGGGCGTCGATGAAATCTATCTGGGAAAGAAACAGAAGTTTCTCAGCGTGGTGTGCAACCTGGAAACCGGCGAACCCTTGTGGTTCGGCCAGGAAAGGAAGAAGGAGACCTTGGATGGATTCTTTCAGACCGAGCTCAGCGCCCAGCAGCGGCGCGGGATTCAGGCGGCCTGTTTGGATATGTGGAAGCCCTATCGGTTGAGCATCGAGCAATGGGCGCCCAACTGCCAGATCATCTATGACAAGTTCCACATCATGCAACACGCCAACAAGGCGGTGGATGAAGTGCGAAGGGCGGAGTTCTTCCGCAAGGGTGGACGGATGAGGAATGTGGTGAAGGGCAAGCGTTGGCTATTGCTGAGCCGATGGGTCAACCTGGAGACCGGCAAGAAACAGCAGTTGAACAAGCTGTTCGCGCTCAACCGGCGGGTCCTGAAGGCGTATCTGTTAAAGGAAAGCTTGGACCGTCTCTGGACCTATCGCTACGAAGGCGCCATGATGCGGTATCTGCACAACTGGATGGATCAGTTGCGCTGGCAAAGGTTGAAACCGTTTGAAAAGCTGGCCCAGATGTTGGTCGATCACCTGGAAGGGATTCTGAACTACTGCCGCACCAAAGTGCCGATGGGAGTCGTGGAATCGGTGAACGGGAACATCAAGAGCCTGCTACGGCGCGGACGGGGCTATAAGAACCTCCGCTACCTCCTGCTGAAAGCGCAACGGATGGCGGCCACCAAGACCGAATTTGTTGTCTTCAGGAAAGCAGCCTAAAATGCGGGCCTCCACAGATTCCTGCGCAGAGCCGAAAAAACATACTCGTCGTCGGTTCAACTGGCAGTGGCAAGACCACCCTCGTAAACGCGATGCTCGATGCGCTCGCTCAGATCACGCCATACGACCGTGTCATTTCAATCGAGGACACCACGGAGTTGCAGTGTTCAGTGAAGAACTACCTGGATCTTCGAGCAGTGGGCAAGGTCACAATGCTCGAATGCCTGCGGGCGTGCATGCGTCTCAAGCCAACCCGTATTGTCGTTGGCGAAGTGCGGGGTTCGGAAGCGCACACGCTTTTGAAGGCATGGAATACGGGTCATCCGGGCGGTGCCGCTACGGTCCACGCTAATGACGCGATTAGCGGCTTGATCCGACTCGAAAGCCTCGTGGCGGAGGCGACGAGCGCACCTCAGCAGACTTTGATCGCTGAGGCGGTGAATGTAGTGATCTTCGTTGACGAAGAGCCCGACCTGAAAGCGGGGCGCAAGGTCAGAGAGGTTTTGCTCGTAACGGGATATCGGGACGGCCAGTATCAAGTCGAGCATGTTTGAAGCAGCAAATTACGAGGAGGTTTCGAGTATATGAATTCTCTTTGCAAACGGATTTCGGGTCTGCGTTACAGACTCGCGACCTTGATGACATTAGCGTGGGTCTTCACCCTAAGAGCCCATGCCGCGGCTGGCGGCGGTTTGCCTTGGGAGAAGCCGATGACAGCTATCGCCACGTCTTTGACCGGTCCGGTGGCGTATGCCATTGGATTGATCGGTATAGCAATCGCTGGGGGGGCGATGCTCTGGGGCGGCGAACTGACGGAGTTCGGCCGGCGAGCTTGCATGATCGGGCTCGTTGTTTCGGTGCTGGTCTTCGCGGCGCCGATGCTGGCGTCCGCCTTTGGCGTTGCCGCAGCTGTGATGTAGCTCATGCAGCGCGCAGACAGGCCACGCGAGGTGGTCATCCATCAATCCGCGAACCGCCCAAACCAAATTCTCGGCGGCGATCGCGAATTAGTGCTGATCTCCGCTTTGACTGCCGTTAGCTTGGCCTTCAGCTTGGGCACGTGGTGGGGCATCGGACTGAGTGTCGGATTCTGGCTCGCTGCGGTAGCTGTCCTGCAGCGGATAGGTAAGGCAGATCCAATGCTCCGCCACATTTACGTGCGGCATGTGCAGTACCGGACTTTCTATCCAGCCAAGAGCGGCCTCTTCTCGCGCTGCTTGGAAACACGAAGAAGGTGGGTGTAGGAGAAACGTCCCCGAACAATATTGGTTAACAGGGATCTGCCAGGAGATATGAAATTATGCAGCGTAACGAACACCGTGGAAAACCCCGTGGGTTGGCAGACCTCCTGCTGCCGTACGCCTTAATAGACGACGGAATCTTGTTACAGCAGGATGGATCTTTGTTGACGGGATGGTCGTATCGCGGTCCAGACATGATGTCGGCTGCGCCGGCCGAAATGGATGCTCTCAGCGCGAGGCTCAATTCGGCGCTGCGACTCGGGAGCGGGTGGATGGTCCAGTGCGACGCCATTCGCTCCCGCGCACCAGGCTATCCGGAAGGGGGTGCCTTTCCTGATGCGGTGACGCGTGTCATAGATGATGAGCGCCGACAGCAATTCATGCAGGAGGGCGCGCATTTCGAATCGGAGTACTTTCTGACTTTGACGTACTTGCCTCCAGTCGAGGCTGAAGAACGCGCCAAGGGCTGGATGTTCGAGGGCGCTGCAGCGTATAGCAGTTCACGAACCGTGGAACGGATTATTGAAAGATTTCGCACCAGAGTCGATATTTTCGAGAACGTCTTCGGGCAATTGTTTCAAACCGAAAAACTTCAGCGAGTCGTTGCCATAGATGACCTGGGCTTCCGACAGGTCTACGACGGACTCTTGCGATACCTAAGACGCTGCATTACTGGCCACGACCACCCCTTCGCCCTCCCAGAAATCCCTTGCTTTCTAAATGAGGTGCTGGCTTGCGAAGATTTCCATGGCGGAATCGAGCCGCAGATCGGGCGCAAGCACATCAGCGTCATAGCTCTTGATGGCTTCCCGAGGGCCAGCTCTCCGGGCATTCTGCGCGAACTCGATTCCCTGCCGATCGAGTACCGATGGAACACGCGCGCCATTCTAATCGACCCCGAAGAGGCGCGCGGCATGTTGGATATGTATCGCAAAAAATGGCGCTCTCGAATCCGGGGCTGGAAGGACCAGATCCTAAAGACCCAAAGCGGTGCCGTCAACATTCATGCGCAGCAGATGGCTGCAGACGCTGAAGAGGCAATGAGCGTCGCGGCAACAGGTGATGTCCACTTTGCACAATATTCTGCGAATGTTATTTGCCTTGATGAAGACCGCGAGCGCCTCTACGAGAGCACTCGGCGGGTTATGAAGACCTTCCAGAACCTTGGATTCTCATGCCGCGTCGAGACTATCAATGCGGTTGAGGCTTGGCGTGGATCGTTGCCAGGAGACGGTTACTGTAACGTCCGTAGGGTTCTGCTGCATACATTGAATCTGGCGGACATGCTTCCGATCACTTCCGTCTGGGCCGGCTTGCGCGAGAATCCCTCGGCGCTAATGCCAAAGCACAGCCCGCCACTGCTTTTCGCCGCTACCAGCGGCGCTACTCCGTTCCGTTTCAATGTGCATGTAGCTGATCTCGGGCACACGCTCATTGTCGGACCCTCCGGCGCGGGCAAGTCGACCGCATTAGGCCTGATCGCGGCACAGTGGTTCCGTTATCCACGAGCGCAGGTCTTTGCTTTTGATCGCGGATATTCCGTTTGGATGTTAACTGCGGCAGCCGGCGGTGAGTTCTATGATCTTGCAGGACCAAAGACCGAGCTGGCGTTCTGTCCATTAAGAGATATCAACGACGATTCCGATGTGCAGTGGGCGGTCAGCTGGATCGAGGTGCTCTGCGAGTTAAACGGTCTGAAGTTCGGGCCGAAGTACCGCAACGCCGTGGTTGACGCCGTTCTACGGCTTCAGCTCTCGCCCACAAGAACCCTAACGGAGCTGTCGGCCAACGTGCAGGACACCGACATCCGTGAAGCCCTACAACATTTCACGGTTATGGGCCCAATGGGACCGTTGTTGGACGCCGATCACGACATGCTCGGCGAGGGTCGGTTTCTCAGCTTTGAGACTGAGAATCTCATGCAGCTTGATGACAAGGCGATCATACCCGTCTTGCTCTACCTTTTTCGGCGAATTGAGCAGCGGCTGGATGGCTCCCCAACCTTGGTTTTACTGGACGAAGCATGGTCATACTTGCAGCACCAGCTCTTTCGAAATCGACTGAAGGATTGGCTAAAGACCTTGCGCCGGAAGAATGCCGTCGTAGTCATGGCGACACAGCAGATCAGCGATATAGCCAATTCCGATATTGCTGACACCGTGCTCGAAAATTGCCCGACCAAGATTCTGCTTCCGAACGCTGAGTCACAGAACCCGGGCTCGCGCGAGTTCTACGAGCGAGTAGGTCTGAACGAACGAGAACTCGAAATCCTCCAGGTAAGTGTGCCCAAGCAACACTACTACGTCGTCAGCAAGCTAGGACGGCGTCTGGTGGATCTCGGCGTTGGCAAAGTCGCGCTGTCCTGGGTCGGAGTCAACGGGCGTGAGGAGCGGCTAATGGTGGAAAGCGTGATGGAGAAATTTCCAACGATTGGCGATCCGAATGGCTACGGCTCAGAGGCTTGCATCAGTGGGCGGAATATTTCTCTTCCCTTGCGGCTGAAGGCAAAAACAAAGAGGCATACTCATGCGCAAGTGTCTGATCACCCTAATTCTGTTGTTCGGCGTTACTGTTCGGGCACCACAGCCCGTTCAGGCAGGGGCATTCGCGACCGAAGTCACGCAGCTTCTCAACCACGCGCAACTTGTGCTGTCGTACATTCGGCAGGGTGTCCAATTGGAGAACGAGCTCGCGATGTATGCCAACATGCTGCGGAATACCAAAAACATTCCGCACCAAACATTCGGCCCAATCCAAGCCGACATCAATGCTCTCGCTCAGATCGTGCAAGGTGGGCAGGCGCTGGCTTACTCGTTAGGAAATCTCGATCAACTGTTCCGTCAAACGTTTCCCGGATACGCCACGAATCCAACCGTCTATTACGTGAACTATCGTAATTGGGCGCAGACCACCCTTGATACTACGCTGGGAGCGCTCCGTGCTGCAGGACTTCAAGGCCAGCAACTTCAAAGCGAACTAGCCGTGGTTAACACACTGGAAGGTATGTCACAGACAGCCGATGGCCAGATGCAAGCGTTGAATGTGCTCGGAGAGATTAGCGACCAGCAAGTTCAACAGCTCATGAAACTGCGCGAGCTGATGTTGGCGGACATGTCGAGTAAACAGGCTTTTCAGGCCGCAGTGATTCAACAGCAAGCAGCAGATGAGGCCGCAACGCAGTGGTTCTTCTCTGGTGGCCAGGCTACCGGCGATGGGCGCGGCTTCTGGCCGGGATTGCAATAACGATGGCGAACACGCGTGGTCAGAGAGGAGAAGTGTCCATGGGTGAGAAGCTCAGGAGTCTGTCGAAGGTCGGCATCCGATGGCTGCCGCTGTTCGTCATTGCCGGCCTATTTGTGCAGACGGCACTTGGACAGGGCGGTGCGTTCCAGACAACCAATCCAGACGACATCCTGCAGCAGTTCCGGGACCAAAGAGCACTATGGACAGCCAACATTTTCGTTTACGCGAATGCCCTATTCGGAATTCTTGCGGTGATCGAGTTCGCCTGGAGTGCCGCCGTCATGCTGCTTGAGAAGAGTGACCTTCAGAGTTGGACGTCTGCGTTGATCAGGAAGCTCATGTGGATCGGTGCGTTTTACGCGTTGCTGATTAACGGGCGCACATGGATTCCAGCGATCATCGAT
The DNA here is from genome assembly GCA_963784025.1 of Bryobacterales bacterium. Taxonomy (GTDB): domain Bacteria; phylum Acidobacteriota; class Terriglobia; order Bryobacterales; family Bryobacteraceae; genus Palsa-89. The sequence goes on along the minus strand of CAWAPW010000021.1, from coordinate 10,792 downwards.
AGCTTCAATCAGATTGGGGCAAACGCAGCGGGGATGGGCGGCCCACTGTCGCCGGGCAATGTTTTCGCCCAAGGTCTTAGCATTGCAGGGGCGCTGATTGACGCGGGAAGTACATCGGCGTTCTTTACGAACCCCGGTACATCTCTGTCGCTAATCCTTTGTGCTGTCCTGATCGTCGTCTCCTACATCTTCATCACGGTGAACTTCGTTGTGACCATCGTAGAAAGCTACATTGTCGTTTCAGTTGGTTTCATCTTCCTTGGATTTGGTGGCAGCAGGTGGACCGTGCCATACACCGAGCGCTACATAGGCTTAGCAATCTCCATTGGGATCAAGATCGTCTTGCTGTATTGTTTGATAACCGCCGGTCTGAATCTTGGGGTTGGATGGATCAACGAAGCTGACTCGGTCGGAACTGCTCCGCATCCCAACATGGTCGCATTCGACGTGATGGGCGCCGCTCTGATTTTCATGATGTGCTGCTGGCAGATTCCGAAACTGTTCGCAGCTGTTGTGGGCGGTGCTCCCGCACTTGCTGGTGGCGATCTTTGGGGCACTGGAATGGCCGTACTGGGAAGTGGCGTGGCGGTCGCATCCCTGGGCGCTACCGCCATCACCGGCGCGGCGGGTGCAAGCGTGGCTGTTGCTGGCACGGGTTCCGCGGCTAGCACTGGAGGCTCCGGTCCAGGTGCAGCAAGCGTGGTTGCCGGCGTTGGCCCTGGAGGTTTCGCGGGAGGGACGGGTGCCTCCGTACCGCCGCCCAACGGTGCTTCGCGCGGACCCAGCGGAAGCGAAGCTAGTTCTCGAAGGCAGCCTGATCCGCCTAGCCGCACCTCCGTCGGAGGCTCCGATTTCGATCCCGGGATTTCTCGTGACTCAGTGTTTCAAGGCACCTCAACTTTAGAGGACTTGGCCAGCGCTGGTCTGGCGACGATCGGTGGCGAGTCTCTGAGTGGTTCAGGATTTGAGGCGGAGCCTGTGGCCCGTGGGTTCAAGCCATCCTCTGTGAGTGTCGGCTCCCAAAGTTCAAGCCTGACGGCTGAAACTGGCGAGCCCGCGCCGACGGCAGCGTTGCCTCCTTCGGCTTCAGACGTCGGCTCTGTGGGGGCTGTTGGATCATTTGTTCCACAACCGCCCGCGCAGGAGCGAAGAGAAAGACTAGGTACGGTTGCAAACAGCGTTAGTGATTTCCTCCGAGGTGCGTTGCGCCGGTACAACAGCCTCCATTTTGGATCTGGCAAACTTCGATTGCCTTCAGATTCGGCTCCTCACCAATCACCGCCGCGCATGCCGGTGGAACACGAGGAATAGGAAGAACAATCGCGTATGTCTATTGGCCTGCTTGCCCGTCGCAAATCAACGACTGATTCGGAGCTGCGTACTTCGAAGGCGAGGGCGTCCGAATCCTACAACCCGTACTTGGCGGCTCGTCGGGAGTGGGATGAGCGCTATGGAGATCAGATCGTTCGAGCAAGGAATTGGCGGACTATGGCCGCGTTGTGTGCTTTGATCGCAATTCTTGAAACTGTGGGATTGCTGTGGATGACATCGCGCTCACGCGTCTTCCCTTTCGTAGTTCTCATCGACAGTCTTGGACGCCCAGTCGCCTCGGGATTCGCGGAACAAACCACGATGAATGATGACCGCGTGAAGCGTTCGACCATTTTCAACTGGGTTGAGAATCTGCGCATGGTGACGACGGACGGCGTAACGCAAAGAAAGGCAATCGATCTCGTCTATTCGCACATTGCCAACGGAAGTTCTGCGCAAACATTCATCAGCGATTACTATCGAGCAGATCCGCCATCAAAGCGCGCGCAAACCGAAACTGTATCGGTCGAAGTCAAATCGGTTCTACCAACGAGCGACAGAACCTACGAGGTGGACTGGGTGGAGACCACACGTGATCTGTACGGTGCAATCGAAGCTACGGACCGATGGAAGGGGTCGTTCTCGGTCGCCCTCAACCCGCCATCAGACGAGCGTTTGGCTCGGATTAACCCCCTAGGGCTTTACGTGACCAGCGCGAGTTGGGCCAAGGTTCTTTAGAAAAGGAGTCTATTTCATGCTTCCTCTTCGCACTGCTTTTGGGTTCATCGTTTGTTGTGAATTGATGTTGGCACAGGAGTCTTCAACAGGGGCTGCCCCGCAGACGGGCCTAGAACTGAAGCGTATCCGTCCGCAAGCCCCGCAATCCCACGCTATACCGCCATTGCTCCAGCAGTACGATTTCGGCGCGCAGATTCAAGCTCTTCAGCCGACGATTGGTACTCAGACCCCGGCCGATGTCGTACCGCAAATCATGCATAAGCCGTTTGTCGGTCCGATGCTGACCCCAGCCATTCCGAAAGACTATGGTCCGACGGCGGACCTCCCTTTGACAGACACGGCGCGAGAAGCCGTTCGCGTTAGTGAGCACTGGCGGGAGGACAAGAACGCGCCCGCGCTTGGTCCTGATGGCCGTGTTGTTTACTCGTTTGGTGCAGGTCTACCAACTGTGGTTTGCGCACCGCTACGCGTCTGCATAATCGAACTACAAACTGGCGAAAGAATGGTGGGGGAACCGCAGATCGGCGATTCGGTGCGATGGAACATCTCGCCAGCGATGTATGGCAGTGGTGAAGGCTCGACGCCGGTCATTGTGGTTAAGCCGCAGTCACCCGGTCTAGACACGAATCTTCTGGTAACCACGGATCGACGAGCCTACTACATCCGGCTTATCTCGAAACCGGAGGAGTATGTGGCGCGTGTTGCATTCGCCTATCCCGAGGATGACAGCACTCGGAAGTGGCAGCAGCAAATCGCCGAGCAACGTGCCTTCGCCAAGCAGGAAAAGCGATCTGAAGACATTCTTCCGGCCATGATCGCGGTTGAAAAGATGAACTTCGACTACAAAGTGCGGGGCGGTGATGAGCACGTTCGACCGATGCGGGTGTTCGATGATGGCGCGAAAACGTTCATCCAAATGCCGCCTGAGATTCAGCACCGTGAAGCACCGGTTTTGGTCGTGATTGGCGGTGACGGAAAAGGGGAGATGACAAACTATCGGATCAAGGACCAGACGTACATCGTCGATCGACTGTTCGATCGCGCAAATCTTGTTCTGGGGGCAGGAAAGAAAGCTCAAAAGGTGGAGATTTCGCGTGGACAACCAAGAGGATAAGAAAGATCAGCCCACAGGAGGTGTTGGCCAGCAGTTTCTTGCTGACGGAGCAGCCCACATCGACGCACCGAGTGGCCTCGACCTCCATCCGGAGCCGAAAAAAGTAGTGCGCGTAAGCAGAAGGGCGGGGATGTTGATCGTTTGTGTGGGCTCGGCCCTCCTGCTCGCTTTCGCGTACGGTGGGTATAGGCGAACATCAAATGCCCAAGTGGCTGCGCGCGAAGCCGGTCTCCCGAAGAACGTGGCTCCGGCGACTCAGGCGGAAAGCGAATTCACTAGCTCCATTCTTCCTGGAGCTGCGCCACTGGCCCGACGCGCGTCTCAGGAGTTGCGCCCGCCTGGTCAGGCATCTCCGACGGAAGGAACGGCCACTGCGTGCGGCGTTGATCCGCGGACCAATCAACCTTTTCGCTACAACCCGCAAACAGGTCAACCATGTGACGGCCTTCCCCAGGAGCGCGTTGTGGTTAGGCAGGCGCCTTTGGTGCGATCACAGACAGTTCAATCTCCAATTCTTCAGAATCAGCCGAGCCCCGAGCAACAGCGGCTTATCGCGGCGTACGAGCGCGAGCAAGAAGCAGCCACAGCCCCTACGAGCATTCGCAGCTCCGACGCAACGACAGCAGGTTCGCCCTGGGTCACAGCGTCCGGGCCAACTTCGATCCCAACTGGGGGAGCAGATATGTCGCAGCTAGCCGCGTTACGACGCGCGTTAAGCAACAGTGATAGCAGTAGCCCAAGTGGTGGCGGGACACTATCACCTACAACCGGTGAAGACGAGTTCTCGCGGCAGAACATGCAGACGAGTAAGGAAGCATTTTTGTCAGCGGCTCGAAAACGCCAGTCAGATGATTATCTCCGCGACATCCGCAATGCTCCGCTGTCCAGATATGAGATTAAGGCGGGCTGGGAGATTCCCGCCGTACTTGAGCAAAACCTCAATTCTGATTTACCGGGCGATTTGAAAGCCCTGGTAACTTCGAATATTTACGACACGGCAACCGGGATGTACCTGCTGATCCCGCAAGGTTCGAGGCTGGTCGGCAAGTACGATTCCCGAGTGTCGTACGGCCAGGACGGCGTGCAGGTCGCCTGGAGCCGAATCATTTATCCGGACGCATCGTCAGTTGATCTTGACGGAATGGTTGGACTCGACTCGCACGGAAATGCGGGGTTACGGGACAAAGTCGATCATCACTACACGCGCTTGATCGGATTCTCCGCATTGACGAGCATGTTCACCGCTGCTTTCGCCATTTCACAACGTGCGAACCAGAGCGTGATCGCCTATCCGACTCCGGGCCAAGCAGCCTCTCAGGCTCTTGGCCAGGAGCTGAGCCAAACAGGCGCCCAAATCACCCGCCGCAACTTGAATGTGCAACCCACCATCAAAGTTCCGGTCGGCTACAAGTTCGTCGTCCGGGTCAATCGGGACATCCTGTTCGAAAGCCCATATGAGCCGATGCAGATTGAGGAGCAGGTTCCTTCACCGATCCGTGCGCAGGCGAAATGAGTAACCATCATGACCGCATTTCCGAGCGCAAAACGAATTTGCCTCTCAGCGAGCGCCGTAGCGCAGGCGACGTTTCACTTCGATCACGATTTTCGGAGGAAACCGCGAAATCGGATTCAGCAAGCCATTTCTGATTTTCAGCAGCGTCGCGCTCTTCTGATCGCGGCGGCAAGTTTCACTGTTCACATTCCCTTTTCATCAAAGACCGCCAGGAGACAAGATGAAAGCCCAACTGCTTGACGAGGTGTTGTCGCTGATGGGGGCTGCGGTGAAATCCCAGCCCTCATCGGTTGAGTTTGAGATGGCTTATCAGGTCCGAGTTGCGATCGATCGAATTCGTTTTGCGATCAAGGCAACAGACCAATTTGCGCAGCATCAGGAGCAACTGCAGGAAGTCGGCATTCAACTGCTAGACGCCTTGGACCGCTTGGAAGCGGCAGATCGCGACTTCCTGGTGCGCTTTCGGAGGGCACCCGTCGAGCGGCGCGCCTCGCTGAAGAATGCTCCCAATGACCACGTGGGCCACGACAGGAATGGAGCGGGGCTATGAGTGTCGCAGCATCCACCCTTTCGGAACCGCGGCGCGACGGGGATCAAGCCCTAAAGATGTCCGTCGATGGCACAGCTTTCGAGGATTTCGGCCTGCTGACCTTGACAACCGTCGCCAAGCTTTTACATTGTTCAAAAGCGCATGTCTCGAACGTGATCGCCGGTCGCATCCTCGGCTGTGCGCCGATCCCTGCGGTTCATCTCGGGCGCCGGACATTGGTACGCCGGGAAAGCCTCCTCTCCTGGATAGCTGCGAATGATAGGATCGCAGCATCGCCAGAACGATGCCGCAAAAGCGCATAAGGAGAAAATTATGCGGCGGCACTCAATAGGAGGTGTTCGTAAGCAGAACGGTCGCTGGTACGGACTTTGGTACGACGGCGGCGTGAAGAAGAGCAAAGTCCTTGGGCTGAGCAACGAGATGACCAAGGGCGAGGCGCGCGAAGCGGTAGCGAAAATCGCAGCGGGCGCTCGACAAGAAACAACCGGCACTTTGAAATTCGGGCAGTTCGTAGAGACGACCTACTACGGCTATTACAGGCGTAAATGGAAGTCCTCTACGGAGGGAACCAACGTGAACCGGGTCAACACGCATCTCGTCGCTGCGTTCGCTGATAGAGATATTACTTCCTTTCAGCGTGACGAGCTGCAGGACTTGCTGGACCTTAAGGGGAAGATCGAGAAACTTTCGTTTTCGATCGTGGACCATTTGCGTTGGGATCTCAGCCAGATTTTTGAAATGGCGGTTGCCGAAGGCCACATTCGGCTGAACCCGGCGCGGTTGCTTTTCACACCAAGAGAAGCGAAGAAACCGGTGCGCCGTGCGATGACAATGAAGGAGGTGCAGATTTGCTTCGAAGCCGTGGAACAGCGCGAGAGGTTGGTTGCAAAGCTTGCCATTCTCGCTGGCATGCGTCCCGGTGAAATCTTTGCGTTGACGTGGGGCAGGTTGAAAGCGACCCATGCTGAAATCCAGCAGAGGATTTACCGGCGCAAGATCGATACCCCGAAGACGGACACTTCAATCCGGCAGGCAGCATTGTCGGAAGGATTATTGGCGGAGATCGAGGCGTGGCGAGCGATGGCAGTTTCGACGGACGACGCTGCCTGGGTGTTTCCTTCGGAACGCATGACGCCGCTGTCCAAGGACAACTGGTGGTGGAGAATCATGAGGCCGACGCTTCAAAAGGTCGGTCTGGAATGGGCGAACTTCCAAGTGATGAGACGGACGCACGCAACCTTAATGAAGGCTCTGGGTGCGGACGGGAAATTGGTCGCAGATCAGTTGGGGCATACGTTGGATGTTTCCCAAAACATCTACACGCAGTCGCCGGTTGCCAGCCGCCAAGTGATTGTGAATCAGTTGGAGCGATCGCTGGTGATACAATAGTGTGCGTTTAGTGTGTGGGACGAAAACTCTTTTTGGATGTGATTGAAAACAAAGGCAGGCGGGAGTAATTCAGTGGTAGAATGCCAGCTTCCCAAGCTGGACGTCGCGGGTTCGAACCCCGTCTCCCGCTCCATCTTTTGAGCAACTTAGCGCATCCACCCTCATCCCGTTTTACCTCGTTTACCTCGAAAACCCGGTTTGCTTGAAGAATCGGCAGCGGCAGCTCGCTCTGCCGGCTTGCGGCCAGCCAAAGCAAGCTCCAACTTGGTTACCGCTTCCCGCCGGCTTTCAAGATCGCTCTCGGTGTACGTATCGATAGCGACCCCGATCGCGTGCCCACGTTGATCGGCGGCCACTTTCGGGTCGACGCCCTCGTTATGGCCGAGACTCGCCTGGGTCCTGCGCAGTACCTGAAAGTTCACCCACCCGAGTCCGATCTCTTCGAGCTTCTTCTGAATGTTCCGCCGCAGAAAATTGTCACGCGACAAATACGTGCCGCGTTCGGACGGAAACACCAATGCATCCGGACCTGTATCAGAAGAGATGTTGCGCCAATTATCAACCTCGCTGGCAAGATCTGGAGGCAACGCCGCTTGCCTCTTGCCGCGCTCGGTCTTTGGGTCGTCCAGAAGACCCCGGTAAACGCGTTGAGCGATCTCGATCATCTTTGAATCAACCCTTGCCCATCGCAGCGCAAGAATTTCTCCGGGCCGCATCCCGACCAAAACTGCAAGCAGAAAAATGATCCTGTCCCTCAGGTCCAAGACTGACAGGGCCAACCGGACCTGTTCTTTGGTCATCGTACGTTTTGCCCGAGTTTTCGCTTCTTTCGGCGTAACGAGCGAACCCGCCGAATTGCCTGGGACGATCGAATCCTCCGCAGCCATCTTGAAGATCGCGTTCAAGTCCCACCGAAGATGGCTTACCACGCTCCGCGACAGCGAGCGTGCCTTGTCGTCGAGAAACCTCTGCAGTCGATCCCGGGTAAGATCGCTCAGATCGAAGCTCTCGAATGCCGTAATCAGATGTGTTCCAATTCGTTCTGTTGTTGTCTGGTCTGTTGAGTCCTTCCATTTCTTGCGTCGCTGAGGAAGGTACACGTTTGAAACGTATGCCCTGAAATTTGTGGGCAAGGCTTGACGCTGCCCTGCCCGCTCGTTCAGGGGACGTAAGTGTTCTTGCAGTTTCGCCCATGCTCCTCCCTCCGTCAGATCCGCACAATGGCCAAGGACCTTTGTCCTCCCTATTCCGTCCTCGCGGTACTTTCCAATCCACACCCATCTGCGGCCATGCCTTACCTTTCGAACACAGCCGCGTTGAAATCGCTTTCGACGCACGGTTTTCCTTTCCGGCGTCTCCGGCGCTGTTTTCTGGTCTGATTCGCATCGTACCACTACCGGCCCCCAGCGCTAGTTCTTTAGCTGGCCGCTCGCTTCCGCCCAGTGGCTTCGACCTCTCTGAGCCACTGCTCAAGCGATTCTCGCCTGAAGAGAACCCGCCTGCCGATTCGCACTGTTGGGAGGTGCGGGATCCCTCGAACTTTGCCATTGATAACGTTGCAGAGGTGGGCTCGCGAACATCGGACGAGCGTGGCTGCCTCGGCCAAATTCAAGACCTTGGGCATACTTGCGTCCTCGAGCTCGACGGGGCGTTCCGCTTCGCTAAGGCGCTCAGTATAGGGTGCTACTGGATGGAAGGGGCCGGCAGACATATAGTCCTCTCGTTTCTTCGTCCTTTAAGGCGCAGGACGCCAAGGAAGGCCCGCGGCGTGTCGAACCGTCAGTACGATTTCATCTGCGCCGGCGAATGCGGCTGATGTGCCCCCGCTGTTCAGATCGAGGGGGAGGCTCTTGGGATTCATATCCTCTTTATATGGCTTGTCCTGTTTTTTCTCAAATGGACCAACGTGCTGATAGTAAGGGTGCTGCCGTCGCTGGCTGAATCGTGCTGAAACTTAAGCACTTGAAGACGGCGACAAGAGTAAGACCTCAGGCACCGGCTGATCTTCGTCCGCGCCGGCACCTCAATTTCAGGTGACAGAGCGGTCGACCGCTCGCCTTTTGTCGCCCTCACTGTCGGAATCCTTGTACAGCAGTTCGTTTGATTGTTTACGGACGCATCCATCACAATCGCAGCAATGGACCACGTTGGCCTCATTCAGGAACTGCACCGTCGCGAGTTGCCCGACGGAGGTTGGAGCTTTTCCGGGTCATCGCAGATGAGCCTGGAGACTACATGCCTAGCAAGCTTCTCCGTGCTGGCGGAACAGCCCTCTTCAGCTCCGCACGTTGTTTGGCCACTCCTGCACGCGCAACTCTCCGACGGCAGTTGGCCATCGTTTGTCGGCGACGGAGAGCCCTCGTGGACAACTGCGCTTGCCATCTGCGTATTGAACTCAGCAAACGATTCGTCGGGTGCCAGAGAACGAGGTCAATCATGGCTCTTGAAGACCAAGGGCCGAGAAGGGGGCTGGTTTTGGCGTTGGAAATTCAAGCTCGCGGACCGAGCGGTTCGATTCGACCCAGACCGTTATGGATGGCCCTGGCTCTCCGGCTCCGCCAGTTGGGTCATTCCCACGGCGTTTAGCGTCATCGCCATTAAACAATTCACCGCCTGCAGCCGGACCGAGGTGTCAGAAAGACGAATTCGCCTGGGCGTCGAGATGCTTCTGGATCGCACGTGCGTCGACGGAGGCTGGAACTCAGGAAACAGTGTGGTTTATGGCGTGCCCTTGCGCCCGCATGTTGAAGCGACAGCGATCGCTCTGCTGGCTTTGCAGGATGAGCGAAGAACCGAAACCATTCAGCGGAGCTTGGCCTGGCTTAAACAGCAAGCGACCGTCATCAATTCCCGTTTCCAGCCTTGCGTGGTGCATTCTCAGCTTGTTCGTGTACCAGGAGTCCGTTGAGGCGCTGAAGAACAGGCTGGCGACGATCATGGGAGACGGCCGCGACATCCGCAACAATGCAACACTCGCCACCGGGCTTCTCGCGCTGAAGTGCGGCCAGATGATTCATCCGTTCGTGGTGCTGCGATGAAGCTCGATCGGCGACGATTCCTTGGCTCTTCAGTGAGTGTGGCCGCGACAGTGGGGATGACGGCCGAATGGGCCTGGCCGAAGCACTCCGTCTCGTATCGGAGACCTCGTTCGGCTGTAGCGGTGCTGAATGCGGACGAGTACTCAGAGAAGATCGAGGCGCTCCTTCTGGATGGATTGCGGTTGTTCCGGCTGAACGTTCTTGGCAAGACGGTTCTCCTCAAGCCAAACCTCGTGGAAGATTTGCCGGGACCCGTAAACACGAGCGCAACTCTTGTCGGAGCGGCGGCACGATCGTTCCTTCGTCTCGGCGCCGCCCGTGTTGTGATCGGCGAAGGCCCGGGACATCAACGCGACACTGAACTCGTAGTGCAGTCCGCGGGTCTGAAGCCGCATCTCAGCGAACGGCAGATCGAGTTCGTGGATCTGAACCGCGACGAGCTCAGGAAAGTGAAGCTGAAAGCCAATTACAGCGGCCTCGGAGAGCTGTGGCTGCCGCGCTCGGTTCTCGATGCCGACTTCGTTGTCTCAATGCCCAAGGTGAAGACGCACCACTGGGCAGGGGTCACCCTCAGCCTGAAGAATATGTTCGGTATTGTGCCGGGAATGAAGTATGGCTGGCCGAAGAACCTACTGCACTGGAGTGGAATTCACGAAAGCATCCTCGACATCTGCGCGACGGTTCCGATTCACTTCGTGATCGCAGACGGTATTACCGCAATGGAAGGCAACGGACCTCTTCAAGGAAGCGCCCGCCAACTGGGAAAGATTGTGCTTGCCGATGATCCTGTCGCGGCAGACGCGACCTGCGCACGGCTGATGGGGTTTAATCCGCTACGAGTTCGGCATCTCTCTGAGGGGTGCCATTTCCTAGGCAACCTTCGCGAGGACCGTATCAGGATGTTGGCGGAAGGAGTCGGAGCACCGACGCGCCCGTTTTCCGTACTGCCAGAATTCCGCTATCTCTTTGCAGCGAAGAGCTAGAGGAAGAACTGCTGAAGAAAGTCTGGTGCGGCCAACGGCGTCCGTGAACAAAAGGAATGAGGGAAAGTGGTTCCCTCGAAAAAAAGTGCAGGCACCCCGGCGATCCCGATCTCTTGGCTTCGAGTGCTGCGGTCCCAGCCGGAAGGAATGAGGAAA
>CAWAPW010000020.1:0-100940 GCA_963784025.1 Bryobacterales bacterium | reverse complement strand
CATCGTATATCACATCCGAGAGTCTTGCATTGCTGGAGGAGTTTCATGCGTGGAAGCTTTTAGGCGCGGGTAGCGCTTACGAACTGCCTGCGCGTCTAGTGGAGGCGATCTTTGTGCTGGAAAACGAATTAAGGGCGGCAACGAACGATGGCCAAAAGTAAGTGGGAAGATCTCTTACCGGCGAGCAGCGCGGGGAGCGCCTCGCGAAGCGACTTACTCGGGCAGTTGGCCTCAACCACGGGCGGCAGTGCTGGCGGCGGAGCGGGAGGCTCCATCGGAAGTGGCCTGACGGGAGACAGCAGCTCTGACGTTACGGACCAGTTGACTTCTTTGACGACGCAGATCACAAGTCTCACATCTATCCAACAATCGCAAATCAGCGCCCTTCAGGACAATACGCAAGCGGTTACGCAGAACACCACATCGAAGGCGAGCGGCGGATCTTCCGTTGGCAGCACAGTGGAGAGCGCGGCGTCGAGTTTCTTGGGCGGTGGTTTGAGTAGCCTGTCGCCCTTGATCGGCGGGCTTTTGAGCCTTTTCGGAGGGGGCGGGGGGCAGACATTAGCGGCACCATCTCCATTTATGTTGCCCGCGCCGGTGCAATCGCAAGCAGGATTGACAGCGAGCGCGCCTGGCCAGGTGACACCGGTTAGTTATGGAGACACGGGACAGCCGCGCGCGCAAGCGGCGGGGGGATCGGCGCAAGTGACTATCCAAGTGAACGCGATGGACAGCCAATCGTTTATCGACCATAGCGACGACATCGCAAATGCGGTGAAGCAAGCGATCCTGAACTCGAATTCGCTGAACGACGTGATTTCCGCCTTGTAGAATATGAGCACGTTTCCGACATTGAAAACCGGGGCTGTGATGCAGTACCCGGCTCAGCGCGGCGTGGCATTCTCGACGACAGCCTTGCAATTCGTGGATGGCTCGGAACAGCGGTTTTGCAACTACCAGGCTCCACTTTACCGCTGGGTGATCCAGCTTAATTTGCTGGATCAGAGCGAACTGCAGGAGTTCCAGGAATTTTTCCGGACTATCGCGGGACCCGCTGGAAACTTCGCGTTCACAGACCCCTGGAATGGCACGAGCTATCCGAGCTGCAGCTTGGCCAGCGATAGTATGACGGCGGTGTTGGCGGGCGAATGGAATGGGTTGACATCGCTAACCGTGCTGGAGAACGGAAGCTGACAATGCTCTTCTATCCGCAACTAACTACTGGAGCGGTTTCGCAGTTCCCGGTTACGCGCAATGCTAATTTGCGAACCGTCGCCAATCAATTGCCCAGCGGCTACACGATCCGGATGGCCGACACCGGTGCACAAAAGGTGCAGTGGCAGCTTCGATATTCCAGTCTCACCGATGGCGAGTTATCGGCAATTCAAAGCTTGTTTGTGGCGGCCCAAGGGCAACTGAACACATTTACATTCGTAGATCCCATTTACAATTTGTTGATGTGGAGCGAGGATTGGACGCAGGCGGTGTGGACGCCCGATGCGCTGTTGCAAATCACCGCGGGAATGCCGGACCCACTGGGAGGCAGCGATGCGATGCAGCTCACAAATACCGCGCAGACCACGCAACAGGTTGTTCAGAATACGAGCGGACCGAGTTCGTTCGTTTACTGCTACAGCGTGTACGTCCGAAGCGCAGTGCCTGCGACAATTCAGTTGGTGGTGACGGCGACCGGACAGACCGTTCTTACGCCGATAATGACCGGGCTTCCTGGGCGCGGGTGACAGCTTCCGGTAGCCTCTCGGTCCAGCAAGAGGGCATCGGATTTGGCGTGCAGTTACCGGCGGGCGTGCAAGTGGAAGCGTTCGGCGCTCAAGTGGAGGCACAGCCCGGCGCGGGGCTATACAAGAAGACCACCGACTTGGGCGGCGTCTATACAAGCACACGGTTTTCTTCCGACCTACTCTTAGGCACCGTGACCGCAGCTAACCAGAACTCTTGTCAGATCGACCTAATCAGCAGCTTGAATTAAACACGAGCCTATTGCGAAATGACGCCGATCAACGTCCTGAAAGAGCTGGAAGTCCCGGGCACGCCGCTCTTGTTATTCGATTGCACGCTGCCAACCGGCCAGGTTCTGCACTGGAGCACTCACAACGTTACTGTGAACGGGCAACCGTATTTGAGCCGTGTACTGAAGCACAACATCTTTGATCTGAATTCCAGTCCGGAAGCCGCCACGGACAGCGTCTCGACAGTTTCCATCACACTGGCTAACGCAGACTCGCTTCTTTCGCCGATTGAGATCGACATTGGATGGAAGGGATCGGGGCTGGTAGTAACCTTTTTGTTCTTTGACTTAGCCAATCAGGTGGTGGCGTCGGGCAGCCAGGTCATGTTCCGCGGAATCGCGAACCCGCCCGATCAATTCACGGAATCCACCTTGCGTCTTAGTTTCACTAACACGCTCAACTTACAAAGAGTCTTTTTGCCTGCGGTGCGAATTCAGAAGTTGTGTCCATGGAACTTTCCGAGTACCGCGGCACAGAGGCAGGAGGCCGTCAGCGGCGGAACGCAAGGGGCCTTTTCACCCTTCTATCAATGTGGATATTCGGCGGATCAGTCCGGCGGCGTGGGGAACATGAATGCGGGCGCGCCTTACATAACCTGCGACTACTCGCGTACCCAATGCCAACAGAGGGGGATGTTCAACACAGATAATCAGAATAATGTTACCGCGCGGTTTGGTGGTATTGAATTTGTGCCGGCAGCGATCATTGTCCGTACCTATGGCTCCAAGACATCGCAATTATCCACGCCGCTGCCGAATCAAGCGCTCTATAACGATTTTGTGCCGCTGATCTACGGGACTGGCTGGTACCAGCCTCCGATTGTACTTGCAAGAAATGATGGAAATCTCACGCATTTCGAAGTGCTGCTCGGAAGTGGACAGATAAGCAGCGTGATTACGGTGATCGTGAATAGCGTTCAGATTCCAGTGGGTGTGAATGGGACAAATATGACTGCCACGGGTTGGTACAACGTGATCAGTTATGGAACCAGGAATGGCAGCTTTAATCCAGATTTCAGCAATTCGGCCGGACAGCCGTTAGGCGATCCGTACGGCAGCATGGCGTATATGTCGCTGGTGGTGCCTAACTCGATTTCCAACGGAACGTCATTCCCGGAAGTGGATGTTCTAATCCAAGGGCTCGAACTTGCGCAATATGATTCCGGTGGCATTTACATAAGCAACGTGTTCACCAACAATCCGGCCTGGGTGATGTTGGACGCGTTGCTGCGCAGTGGCTGGACCCTGGCGCAACTCGATTTGGCGACCTTTTCGGCTGTCGCGCAGAGGTGTAACGCGCTGGTCCCCACAGTGGACGTGAATGGGAACAGCACTACCATTCCTCGCTATCAATGCAACCTGCTACTGATCAACAGCCGAAGCGCCGGCGACATTGTGCGCGGCATCCGGAACGGCTCGGCGATGTACCTCAGTTTTGATTCCAATGGCCTGATTCGGCTAAATCCTGAAGACACGCTGGCGAACCAGCAGCCAACGCAGTCGCCCGGCAGTAACAGCACGGAACCGCTGAACGGCGGGTGGCCGGCTTATGAATTCGGCGACAATTCCTTTTCAGGTATCCTGCGCAGCGCAAACGGAACGCCGACACTCACAGTGACGTCGCAGAGCATTGCGAATAGTCCGAACCAATATACGATTGAATTTCAAGACCAGTTTAATGATTACCAACAAGACAGCCTTTCCTTGGTGGATATCGATGATTTCCTGCTGACCGGCCAGGAAGTGACGGCTACCTTGACGGCGCTCGGCCTGCCGAATTTCGATCAGGCAAATCGCGCGGCTGCGCTTCAGTTATATAAATCGGTTAACGGCAATACCTACGTCCAGTTTGAAACTAGCGTGAAAGGGGTTGGATTAAAGCCAGGCGACATCATTACGTTGACCTACGCGAGGCAAGGATACAGCCGGCAACCATTTCGGATCACGAAGCTATCTCCGGGCGTTAATTTCATTACGGCAGTCGTCACGGCACAGATCCATGACGACGCCTGGTACACCGCAGTCAACTCCGGTACTGCGAGCCCGGGACGTCAAGGCGCCTTCGAAGTCGGAATTCCCAGGCCGCTGGTGGGTAGCCTGCTGGATAGCAACGGAGTGGAGCAGTTTGGGATCTCGGAAACATCGACGGAGAGCACGGATGGCACCGTCACCGAAAATCTTTCGGTCTCTTTCTCCGTGCCGGCAAAGCCGGAGGCAAGCGCGGCCGGCATACCGCTGATGGGCTTGAATCCTCAGGTGAATAACAGCGGCGGAACACTGGCAGGCGGGCAAGCCCTGTATTACGGGATCAGCGCTGTGGATGCGACCGGGGCCGAGGGGGGACTGTCATTCATTGCAGTAGCGAACATTCCGGCGGGCGACAACACGAACCAAGTTACTCTTGTGAGCCTCAGCTTTGCGTCGACTGCCGTCTCCTTTAATGTTTATCGCGGCCCAAATCCTACTCAGATCCTGAGGATCGCAAGTGCTGTCGCCATCGCCACTCAGTTTGTCGACTCCGGACTAACCGCATTGCTGCAGGGTCCGCCGGACGCCAATTACGGCCACGCGAATTTCTATTGGCGATTGGAACTCCAACCTCCGGAGCCTGTTGATATTGACTCGCCGACAACCATTGGAAGCAGCACGTTGAACATGGTACCGAACCTCTACAACGGCGCCACGGTGCGGATCACCGCTGGAACGGGAGCGGGGCAGGAACAGACCATCGCCTCGAACACGTCAAGCACGCTTACCGTTACGACCGCTTGGAGCGTGCAACCGGATACGACGAGCTTTTTCCTAATCGCTGAATCAGCTTGGCAGTTTGGAGCATCGAGCAATGCGTCACCGGTTTCCTTCGCCGTCCCAAATCGCCAAGGGGTGACAATTGACGTTTCCGGGCTGGCGGCGAACGTGGTGGACGAGGAATGCTCGTACGAATTGTCGCCACTTACTCGCTGGACAATCTTAGGCTCAGCCGGGCAAGCGCTGGATACCAGTGTTTCAGGGCAGCCCGTCTTCGGTCTTTATTCAATCGGGGCTGGGAGCGTTGAGGCGCTCGGGATCGCGTTCTCCGACTTAACGAATACTTTGTCGATTAGTGCCGGCACTCTGACGCTGTTTTATTGGGACGAGTTACAGGGACCCTCGACTGTCTTACTCAGCGCCGCTATGGGCGCGACCGACACTTCGTTTACCGTGGCCACGGCGGTGTCGGCATCCAGCGGCGCGTTGGTGCAGATTGATGCGGAGGTCATGGTGATCCAGCAAAATCTCACGAGCAGCACAACTGTTCCTGTTACTCGTGCTTCTCACGGAACAACTGCCGCGGGTCACAGCGTTGGAACGGGCGTCTACCTTCTAGCGGAAAAGATCTTCATCCTGCCGTTTGCACAGGAGTTTTTCGGAAGCCCGGCCAGTGGAAGTTATGCGTTTCCGATCACGATACCTGATGTGCGGATCGCCGCGGCCGAGTTGTTCATGACAAATTCGAGAGGCAATAGCAGCGTCGCAGCCGAATCGTTTACCAGCAGCACGGACTTCGGTCTTCGCAGTCTATTGGGCGGGCAACTAACAATCCAAATTGAGGGGCCTCTGGCCATTCAGACTAACGCGGCGCCGCCGCTTATCGTAGACACTTCGTGTTCGGTGCGGGACGTCTTCGCTGTGGTACAAGACGCGCCTACGGGAGCCCCGATAACTATGCAAGTTACCCAGAATGGGAATGTCTATTGCGAGCTTACAATCGCCACGGGCGCCACCGCATCGAATGTTGTAGACGGTTTTGCGCTGGGGCCGCTCGCGGCTGAGGCTACCATCGGCTTGAACATTACGTCCGTCGTACAGACTGCCAACACACAGCCTGGTTCGGATTTAACCGTGACGATCCGGCTGTAGAAATTCTGATAAATGGCGACCTTGCAAAAGCTGCAGCCCGACGGGGATCTGCAATGCTACTTCTTTGAGCCATCGGCTATTGCGGCCTTGAGTTCAACCAGTGCGACAGGATTTACGGTGTCGGGTACCTGGCGGCAGCAGTTTGACTGGGCGGTGATCGAATGGAATCGCGACAATGTTTTCGAGCATCCGGCGTTTCGTAACTTGCCCGACGGCGATCTTAGCGGATTAACGTTGAGTTATCAGGAAACGCGGGAAAACTGCATTCTGCTGGATTCCGATTTGTTTCCTACCGTCGCGTGGCCGACTCTTCGAATATGGGCAACCAACGAAAGCGGGGAGCAAATTTATCAGATCCCACTGACGACTTACGCGACGCCTGTTGCGGGAGGTTATGCTTGCGCGACGGTGCAATTCACGCTAAGTGGAACCGTTACCGCCGGAGACTACGTAGGAATAGCTTTCCTGTCGGAGCACTATCCATACCTAATGACCAGCGGTGACACGGTGGATCATGCAATTCAATACATCACCTCGGAGATCAACGGTTCTTCGCCGACAATGTCCGCCACTTACAGCGGCACGACGATTAGCATCACGTACGTGGGTGCAGGCATCCCTCTTCCGGCCGATAGCACCACCGGCGCAAACGGCAATCTGATCGGTGCTTACACATATGTCTCGGGCAGTCAAACCGAAACTTGGGACGCGCCTTCGAGGCAATTTTCAGGCGGCGCATCGCCGTCGCAATGGCAAATTACGTTGCCCTTCGCGACTCTGTCGGATCCCGTACTTGGCGTGGTTCCGGCCACCGCGATTCGCAAGCTGCGATGGACCTATTCTGCCGCCTTGCAGGCGGGCGCCTTCGTGCGCAGCGAATTTCAGGTAGTGGTCACGAACTGGACGATCACCGGCACTGGGCAAGGCTACTCCATCGCCGGTCCGGGAAGCCAGCGCATCGAAGACGACGCGAATCAGATGCAATACACCGGTACGTGGAGCAGCGAGGGTGGAAATTACTCCGGTGGCCTGATTCATCTCACAAGCGTACCCACATCGAGCGTAACTTGCACTTACTTGTCTTCTCAAGACCACAGCCTCTACTTAGGAACCAGACTGTTAGCTACGGGCACAACTATTTCCGTTGTTGTCGACGCGGAGAGCCCTCTCACCGTCAATTTGAACCTTCCGGGAGAGGACGTTCTAATTCGCAATCTGCTCGGCCAACTCGGTCCCGGTAGCCATACCGTGACAATAACCCACGCAGGCGACACTGGCACTTACTTCTATTTCGACTTTCTTGAGATAGCTATTGTGGCGACGGCCTTTCCTACTGAGACAACTGAGACTAAGCTTGCGGCCGCTACGGACTGGGATACGAACGCCTCTTTACCTTTGGCGCCGGAGCGCACGGCGTGGCAGATCTATTCTCTGGGCTTTCTGGCGCGCGTGAACCATTACGCAGGAGCGCTGTGGTTTTACGAGATTAACTGCGTCGGCCAGGAATATGCGTCCGCCACGATTACCTTCTCTGGGTCTCCGGATCCCAATCTCACTACTCAGATTATTCTTGGCACCGTCGGGGAACCCTCGTCGACAGACACCACGATTGAGCATCTAAATCTGATCGGCGATACCACGGAGACGCTGGCCACGGCTCTCGCGCTTCTGCTGAATGGCGGATATACAGCGGTGTGGGCACAAGCCAGCGGTAGCCAACTTACGATTTACTCACGTGCGATGGGTACGGCCGGTAACGCGATCACCATCGCGACCAGCGCGAACACAACGGACCTGACGATCACGCTATCGGGCGTTACGACGATATCCGGAGTTAGCAGTTTCTCAGGCGGAGTAGATGGTAACTGGTATACCGACTTAGAGGCGCTGCCGCGGCTAAACCGCGCAATACGGGACTGGAGCCAGAGTTACTTTCAGGCGCTCAACGGCTATGGCTACGATGCCACCGCGTCGTTCAGCATGGAACTTGGCAACGGCGATCCATCCACCGATGCCGGCATCGCGCAGCGTTACCCCGACCAAACCCCGGCGCTGCTCAGCACTCCTTCACTGCAAACCAATTTCTCGCCCACCAGCGCGGCCTTTTGGCAGCAGGTGTACCTGGACATGGCCACCGTCATGAACGCCGCCGGGCTGACGCCGTATCTGCAATTCGGCGAAGTGCAGTGGTGGTACTTTCCGAATGTTACGACGATCACCGGCGCCGTTTCGGGTATGCCACTCTACGATGCCTACACCACCAGTACATTTCAAACAGAGTACGGCCGTGCCATGACCGTGATCACGAGTAACACCGTCGACCCCACAACGATTCCGGATGAAGCTGCTTTCCTGCCGGGCTTAATCGGCACTTTCACCGCGCAAATTCGCGCCTTCGTCAAAGCCACTTATCCGAACTGCCGCTTTGAAGTGCTCTATCCTCCGGACGTGAACGCGTTTCCCCTCACCAGCGTCATTAACTATCCAACGACAGATTGGATCCCCGCTAATCTGAATTGCCTGAAGACGGAAAGCTTCACTTACACAGCCGATCGCGACTTAGACCAGAGCCTGATATCCATGAATTCGGTCAACGTCTACGGGTTCACTCCCTCGGAACGGAGTCATCTGGTGGGTGTCAGCGACCCTTCTACCGCGTGGCTTAAGGAAGTGCGGCTGGCGCAATCACAAGGTTTTGAATCCGTGGTTCTATTCGCTTTGGATCAAATGTGCCTGATTGGCTATTCGCTACCTCTTTCGACTGGAATGCGCCGCAGCGTGCGGTTCCGCTAACTGAGCGGAGCCCGCCGCGTTCGCGGTACAGTGAAGTCGGTCGTGATTTCCGTCCAAAACGTATCCAAGGTCTACCATCTTTATCACCATCCCTTCGATCGTGTGCTTGGCGCGCTAGCCCTTTCCAGAAGACAAAAGGCCGAATTCTGGGCCTTGCGAAATATCAACCTGCGCGTCGAAAAGGGTGAAGTATTCGCGATCCTCGGGCCAAATGGATCGGGAAAAAGCACGCTGCTGCAAGTGATCAGCGGCATTCTTCAACCCACCAGCGGACGCGTGCTCTGTTCGGGCCGCGTGGCGGCGCTGCTGGAGCTGGGCGCGGGCTTCAACCCCGAGTTCAGCGGCCGCGAAAATGTCTATCTCAACGGCGAAATTCTGGGGCTGTCGCGCCGGGAATTGGACGACGTTTTCCCTCGCATCGAAGCCTTCGCGGAAATCGGCCAATTCATCGATCGGCCGGTCAAAGAGTACTCCAGCGGCATGTACGTTCGCCTGGCCTTTTCCACTGCCATTCATGTCGATCCCGAAGTCCTGATTGTCGACGAAGCGCTCGCCGTCGGCGATGCGATCTTCGCCAGCCGCTGCGTGCAAAAATTCGAGGACCTGCGGAAAAAGAACGTCACCGTGCTGCTGGTATCGCACGATCTCAGCTTGATCAAACGCCTGGCGGATCGCGCCGCCTTCATGCTGGATGGAAAAATCGTCATGCAAGGCGCTCCGAAGGACGCAGTCAATCAGTATGTCGGCTTTGTGCTCGATCGCGAGCGCGCGGGCCGGCCGGAAGAGGCTGTCGGGGGCGCAATAACCACTAAGACCAGCTTTCGCCACGGCGATGGCGCCAGCCGCGTGCTGGACGTGCGCATACTCAACTCCATCGGCGAACCCTGCCATGCGTTCCGGCCCGGCGAATCCATCGTCGTTCGCATCCGCGCAGGATTTCAGAAGGCGGTCTCGAACCCCGTGGTTGGAATCCTCATCCGCAATCGCATCGGCATGGACATCTTCGGAACAAACACTCGCCTGGAACACGCCCAACTCGGCGATTTTGACCCAGGCGAAGAAATCGAAGTCGAGTTTGAGCTGGATTGTCTGCTCAGCCGTCAAGAATATACAGTGACCGTCGCGGTGCAGTATTGGAGCGGCCTCAGTCAGGATTGGCTGGATGACGTGCTCGATTTCCGGGTCGAAGATACCAAGGATGTCGCGGGCGTGTTGAACTTGAACACACGCGTGCGTCACCAGAAGCTCGTCTCGGCGCCCAATCGCGAACAGAGCAGCGTCAGCTTTTGAATATTCCATGCATATCGAAGCAATTCAATCCGCGCTTAGAGAAGAACATTTAGATGGCTGGTTGTTCTTTGACCATCACCAGCGGGATCCTCTCGCTTATCGGATCCTGAAGCTGAACCCCAAGCAGGTGGCCAGCCGCCGCTGGTATTACTTCATTCCCGCTCAGGGCGAACCGAAGGGGCTGGTTCACAACATCGAGCCCGGCATACTCGGCAGCCTGCCCGGCGAAATCCGCAAGTATTCAAGCTGGACGGCTCAAGTGGATGGCCTCCATCACTTGTTGTCGGGCTGCCGCAAGATCGCGATGCAGTATTCGCCGAAGTGCGCCATCCCTTATGTGTCGCTGGTGGACGGCGGCACGCTCGAACTGGTCCGCGGCACGGGCGTCGAAATAGCCACTTCAGCCAACCTGGTTCAGCTCTTTGAAGCCCGCTGGACCGCTGAACAACTGGAAATGCATCTGGAAGCCGGACGCCGGGTCGACCGTGTTCGTGCGGAAGCTTTTCAGAAGATCGCGGCCGCTCTCGCTTCTAGCCAGACCATCACGGAGTGGTACATCAATCGTTTCATCCGCGCCGGTTTCGAAAAGTCCGGCTTGGTCACCGATCACGGGCCCATCGTGGCCGTCAATTCCAATATGTCGAATCCCCATTACGAGCCCGAACCGCAAGGCAGCCGCGAGATTCGCCCAGGCGACGCCGTGCTCATCGACATGTGGGCCAAGCTGGATCAATCATCAGCCGTGTACTACGACATCACTTGGACCGGCTATTGCGGCGCCACCCCGCCATCGGCTCTCCAAAACGTCTTCGAAGTGGTGCGCGATGCCCGCGATCGCGCCGTCCAGCGTGTCCAGATCGCCATTCCGAGCGGAACCGTGCTTCATGGCTTCGATGTCGACGACGCCGCCCGAGCCTATATTAAGGATCGGGGCTTCGGCGAATACTTTGTCCATCGCACGGGCCACTCCATCGGCGAAGAGGTGCACGGTACAGGCGCCAACATGGACAACCTGGAAACGCACGACGAACGCAAAATCATCGCCCGCACCTGCTTCTCGGTCGAACCGGGCGTCTATCTCCCCGAATTCGGCATTCGCTCCGAGGTGAACGTTTATGTCGGCGAAACGGAGGCGCGAGTTACTGGCGAAGTCCAGCAAAAACTCGTTACTATTCAGTGACGAGATTTCGACGCGGGCGAGGGCTGAGTAAGCACTCGTCCGATTGCGCCAAGCCTCGCTTTATCAATATGTTTCAGCCCATGAGACTCTCTGTCAATCGACCCGATAGGAAATTTCGATTGGACCGGACACCCCCACTCGCATACGCTGAATTATGGCAACCGTTCACATTATGGAGCCCGTGAGTTCACATGTAGCTTTGCTACATCGCATTAGCAATATCGTGAGCTCGGAGCTGTCGTTAGACGAAATGCTCGGAGAGATTGTTGGACTCACCGTCCAGGTGACCGACTGCGATGCTTGTCTGGTCTACCTATTGGATCGCGATACCGACGAAGTGGTTTTGCGCGCCTCGCAGTTGCCTCACGCGGCCGCGCTGGGAAATTTACGCATGAAAGTCGGCGAAGGCGTCACTGGGTGGGTTGCGGAACACAAATCCGTTGTCGCGCTATCCTCCAAGGCGGGCGCCGATGCCCGCTTCAAACGTTTTCAGACTTTGGTGGAGGACACCTACGAAGCCTTCCTTTCGGTCCCGCTGGTGAGCGGGGGCGATGTCATCGGTGTCATCAACGTGCACCATCGGCAGACTCACAGTCACAATGGCGAGGAGATTTCGTTGCTGACGTTTGTCGGCGAGCAAATGGGCGGCGCCATCGCCAAATCCAGCCTTTCGGAGACCAACGCCCGCCTCATGGAAGAGACGCTCGAAATGAAGCGCCAGCTTGAGACTCGCAAGCTGGTGGAGCGCGCCAAGGGCATCTTGCAACAGCGGCACGCCCTCACGGAGGAAGAGGCGTACCTGCGGCTGCGCAATGAGAGCCGGCGTCTTCGCCGTCCGATGAAGGAGCTGGCCGAGGCGATTATCTTGGCCGAAGATCTGAGCCGCAAGGCCGAGTCCCCGAACTAAGGTAACTGAGCCGCGCGCGTAAGCAAGCGGTCGTTTATCCAAGTCCTGTTAAAACTTTGCGCATACGGGCGTGGGCCAGCACCACGTCCGGGTCGCGCTGCAGAGCTTCAAAATAGCGTTTCGCGAACCCTGTGCCAGCTTCGTTCGGCGCCAGCAACTCCCACGCCTGCGAAATGAACCGTTCCGCGTCGATCGCCGGTGTCGGCTGCTTGGCGTTCATCTTCCCCTCAAGCGCGTCAACCGTCTCATCGATCAGCACCACAAATTCCGACAGTTCGTGCAGCCACGCGAACCACGGATCATACAGCACCAGTTTCAACAGCTCGCCGCTCGACCCGATGCGTGCGATATCGCGTTCATAAGTGCCGCGCTCAGAATCGAGAAGCGTCTTGTGCAGCCCTAGCAACCCGTTGCGCAGGTCGGTCAACCGCTGTTTCGTCAAATCGGGAGAGGAATTGTTGGAGGACATGACGCCCTGGTGTTATAGTACATGACACCCAAGCGGAAGCAACCTGGCACCGTTAGAATAAAAACGTGCGTTCCGAGCCTACACTCCAGCTCGCCACCGGTCATCTCGATCAGGTGCGCCAAGAAATCGGCAAGATCATTGTCGGCCAGCAACACGTCGTCGATGGTGTCCTGATTTGTCTGTTGGCCGGCGGGCACGTCTTGCTCGAAGGCGTGCCGGGGCTCGGCAAGACCACTTTGCTGCGCACGCTCGGACGCGTCCTGCATCTGAAGTATTCGCGCATTCAGTTCACGCCCGACCTCATGCCAGCCGACATCGTAGGCAGCATGATCATCGAGAGCGACGATCATGGCGCCAAGGCTTTGCGCTTTCAACCGGGCCCCATCTTCGCCAATCTGGTGCTGGCCGATGAAATCAACCGCGCCACGCCCAAAACCCAGTCCGCGCTGCTCGAAGCCATGCAGGAGCGCACCGTGACCAGCGGAACCACCACGCACGAGCTGGAACTGCCGTTCCTGGTGATGGCCACGCAGAATCCCATCGAAATGGAGGGCACTTATCCGCTTCCCGAAGCGCAGCTCGATCGCTTCCTGATGAAGATCCTGGTAACTTATCCGTCGCGCGAAGATCTGAACCGCATTGTCGAGCGCACCATTCATCGCGACGAAACCAAGCTCGAGCAAGTTGTCGACCGCGATGCTATCCTCCAACTGCGCGCCGCCTGCCGCGAAGTTCTGATCGCCCCGCACGTGCAGGATTTCGCGATCGACCTGGTGATGGCCACGCAGCCCGGTACGCCTAGCGCTCACCCGCTCGCCAACAAATACATTCGCTACGGAAGTTCCCCACGCGGTGCCCAGGCCCTGGTGGAATGCGGCCGGGTGCTCGCTCTGATGCGCCGCCGCTTGAATGTGAGCGCCGACGATGTTCGCGAGATCGCGCCCGATGTCCTGCGCCATCGCATCATCCTGAATTTCGACGCTCACGCCGACGGACAAACTCCCGAGACCATCCTGAGCACCATCATCGAAAGCGTCACCGCTGGCGCCGTGAAGTAAAGGCGCCCAGTGAAAGCCGAACCATTCATCGACAGCGCGTTCCTCGAAAAGCTCGAGCGCCTTGCGATCCGCTGGCAAAAGTCGTTCCCAGGCCTCGTCGGCGGCCACAACATTTCGCATTTCGCCGGCGCCGGCCAGGAGTTTCTCGATCATCGCCAGTTCCATCAGGGCGACGACCTCCGCGCCGTCAACTGGCGCGCCTACCTGCGCCTGGAAAAGCTGTTTCTGAAGATGTTTCAAGTGGAGCCGCGCATTCCCGTCCGGATTCTGCTCGATTGCAGCAACTCCATGACCACCGGCGCCGTCTCTAAGTTTGACTATGCGCGCAAGCTTGCGGCCGCCTTGTGCTATATCGGCTTGGTGCGCTTGGACACCATCTGCATCCAGCCGTTTGGGCACGATCTGGGCGATTCGTTTCTCTGCGGCGGCGGCCGGCACAGGTTTATACCAGCCGTGAAGTTTCTGGAGCAGCTTAAACCCTCCGGGCGCACCGATTATTTTCAAATAGCGCGCGACTTCATCTCCACCTATCCGCAGCGCGGATTGCTGATTATCATTTCGGATTTTTTGGACGACACGGGCTGCGAGCGCCCCCTGCAATACCTGGCCGACTTCGGGCACGAGTTGATCCTGGTTCAGGTGTGGGCCGACGAAGATCGCGAACCGTCCTGGGATGGGCTGCTCGATCTCACCGATGCGGAAACCGGCGAGAAGCTCGAAATCGGTTTTGACGACGCGTCTCGCGCCAACTATACGCAAGCCTTCGACGCCTACGCCCGCGTCATCCAGCGCGTCGGCCTGCGCAACAGCGGGCGTTATGTAGGCATCAGCACAGCAACTACAATCGAAGAGGCCGTGTTTGGCCCGTTGGCGCGCGCCGGCGGGCTCGAGTAAGTTACATGTTCTTCCTCAACCTGTCTCTTCCCGAATTTTTGGCGATCCTTGGATCGCTCTCGGGCCTGGTTGTGGCGTTGTACCTGCTCGATCGCATGCGCAAGCACCACACCGTGGCGACGCTGCGCTTCTTCAACGTCGCGGAGAAGCCTCCGGTGCTCAAGCATCGGCGCAAATTGCAGCAGCCTTGGTCGTTGCTACTGCAGTTGATCAGCTTGCTGCTGCTTCTTCTGGCCATCGCCCAGCTTCGCCTCGGCTCTCCGGCGCGTTACTCGCGCGATCACGTGCTCATTCTCGACACCTCTGCCTGGATGGCCGCGCGCGTTGGCCAGGCCCGGCTCATCGATCGTGCGCGCCAGGCCGCCGATGCATATGTGAACGCTTTGCCGCCCGCCGATCGCGTGATGGTGGTGCGCGCCGATGTGCTTGCCACGCCTGCGCTGCTTTTCGAATCGGACCGCAACAAGATCCATCAAGCCATCGATCAAACCCAGCCCGGCGTCGCGCCGCTGAATCTCCAGGAAGCTTTCGATTTCGCGGCGCAAGCTCAGAAGGTGCAAGCCCAGCGTCCGGGCGAGATCGTTTTCGTCGGCGCGGGCCGAATTCCCGCCGAGCAGGCCGCACGATTGAACGCGCCCGCCAATATCCGTTTGATCCCGATCGACGGCCCTAGCGAGCACGTCGGATTACGTAAGGTGAGCGTGCATCGCGCCCTGGACGATCCCGATACCTGGGAGGTTTTCATCGCGGCGAAGAACTACGGAGCCGTCGCTCGATCGGTTCCAATGACCGTCGCGTTCGGCGGATCGCCCGTGGCAACTCATCGCTTCGACCTCAAGCCGGCTGCCGAAGAAGATACCAACTTCCGATTCAAAACGCGCGCCGCAGGATGGTTGGAAGCACGGCTTGCCTCACAGGACACTTTCAAGCAGGACAGCCGAGCCATCCTGGAGCTCCCCGCGCGTGGCTCGCTGCCCGTCACCGTCTACTCCGCGGAGCCCGATCTGTTGCGCCCCATCTTCACCGCGATTCCTGGCGTGCAAGCCACTTTTCTTCCGGTTTCCAGCTACCATCCCGATGCTCACGGCATCGTTCTCCTGGATCATTTTGCGCCCCCTTCGCCGCCCGCCGCGCAAAGCATTTGGATCGAGCCGCCCGCCGGCAGCTCGCCCATTCCGGTGCGAAATACTGAACAGAATGTCAAACTCAATCAGTGGCAGGCTGGCCACCCATTGGCCGCCGGTTTACGTGCGCGCGATATCGAGCTCGCCAGCGCAGAAATCTTTCGGCCCGCGCCGGACGACATCGTGGTTGCCCGTTCGGATGCCGGCCCGTTGATCGTCGCCCGCCCTGGCAATCCGAAAATGGTGGTGCTCGGCTTTCACCCCGTGCGCTCGGGAATGAAATACCAGCTCACCACGCCGCTGCTATTCGCGAATATCATTCGCTGGATGGCGCCCGATGCTTTTCGCACCTGGGAACTGACCGCGGGCACCGTGGGCACGGTGGATGTGGAACTAGATTCCGAAGTAGACCCCAATTCGGTTCGCGTCCAAACCGAAGAAGGCCGGCCGCTGCCTTTTACCGTGGAAGGCAAGACCCTCCGATTCTTCACCGGCGCTCCGGGTGTGGTACGAGTGCTCACGGGCGATCGCGAGCTGGTCTACTCGCTCACTCTGCCGCAGCCCGGCGACACAGTCTGGAAGCCCGCAAATGTGAAGGTGGGCCTGCCCAGCCGCTCGCCCATCGGCCCAACCTCCCGTGACCTGTGGCACTGGCTGGCCCTCGCCGGTGCACTCGGCTTGCTCGTGGACTGGATCCTTTACGGCCGCATCGATCGCCGTTTGCGTGCGGCCAATAGTGCGGCGGCAAGTCCAACTTTGAGGAAAGCATCGTGACCTTCGAGCGCGAGTGGGTTCTCATCTTTCTGCTCCTGCCGCTCGGCTGGATGTACTTCGAGTGGCGTCGAACCCGCCGCATTACAGCGCTCATTCTGAAGACGGTCGCGTTCCTGGCCATCGTTCTGGCTTTGGCCGAACCCACGCTCACAGTCCCCCAAACAAAAATGGCCGTAGCTGTTTTGGTGGACACCTCCTCCAGCATTTCGCCGCAGGACCTAACCCGCGCTTCCGAATTTGCCGCGGCGCTCGACAAAGCGCGCGGCCGCCACTGGGTGCGCGTGCTGCCCTTTGCGCGATCGGTCCGCGATCTAGCGTCCAGCGAACAGCGCGGCCTGCATCTGGAACCTACTGCGGGCGAAGCCGGACGCGCTACCGATCTGGAATCCGGCATCGAAGAAGCTATCAGCTCGCTTCCTTCCGACATGGTTCCGCGCATCGTCCTGGTCTCTGACGGCAAGGAGAACGCGGGCAGCATCACGCGCGCGGCTTGGCAGGCGCAGCGCCTCGGCATTCCGATTGATACATTCGCTCTCGCTGGCCGGCCCCAGCCCACGTCTACGTCTGGAATCCGTTACCATTCCCACCGTCGCGTTCACTGGCGAGCAATTTCCCGTGGATCTGAGCATCGTCTCGCCATCCGCCGTATCGGGCTCCGTCCAAATCAGCGCCGAAGGCAAAGTGCTCGGTTCGAATAACGTAAAACTCGAAATGGGCGACAACCAGGTTCGCGTTCACGCCAGCCTCACCGCGGCCGGCGCATTGAGCCTCGCCGGCGTCGTCCAGGCCAATGGACTCGGTGAACTCCGGTTCGATCGCGCCGTCACTCTGCGCCGTCCCAAGGTTCTTTTCATCTCGCAAGATCCGGCGGGAACCGAAACGCATTTGCTGCAGACCCTCGCCGCCGCCCAATTTGATGTCGATCGCACGGCCGATCCCCTGCATGGCACGCTCGCGGATTATCAGTTGGTTGTCCTAAACAACCTGGACATGGAGTCGTTGCCCGTTGCCCGAAAAGACGAGATCGAGAAATTTGTGCAGCAAGGCGGCGGCCTGCTGGTGATCGCGGGCGAACGCAATATTTACGCCGAAGACAAGAAGGTGGAAGATGCGCTGGACCGCACTCTGCCCGCCAAACTGGCTCCTCCGCGGTCGCCGGAAGGCACCGCCGTGGTGCTCATCATCGACAAGTCGTCGTCCATGGAAGGCAAGAAAATCGAGCTGGCGCGCCAGGCCGCCATCGGCGTAGTGCAAAATCTTCGCCCCATCGATCTGGTCGGCGTATTGATCTTCGACAACTCCTTCCAATGGGACGTGCCCATTCGACACGCGGAAGACAAGGTCCTCATCAAGCGTCTGATTTCTGGAATCGTCCCCGATGGCGGCACGCAGATCGCGCCCGCGCTGGCGGAGGCTTATCGCAAAGTGCTGCCTGCGCACGCCACGTTCAAGCACATCGTGCTACTCACCGACGGCATCTCGGAAGAGGGCGATAGTCTCGATCTTTCCAAAGAAGCCGCGGCCCAGCATGTGAGCATCTCAACCGTTGGTCTCGGCCAGGACGTGAACCGCGCGTATCTCGAGAAAGTCGCCTCGGTCGCCGGTGGCAAATCGTACTTCTTAAACGACCCCTCTGGCCTGGAGCAAATTGTGCTGAAGGACGTGATGGAGCACACCGGTTCCACCGCCGTCGAGAAGACGCTGCGCCCATTCGTCGCGAAGAACGCCGAAATTCTGGATGGCGTGAATATCGATACCGCGCCGGCGCTCAAAGGCTACGTTCGGTTCATCAGCAAGCCCACCGCGGACACCATTCTCAAGGTGGACGAGATGGATCCGCTGCTGGTGCGCTGGCAATACGGCCTGGGACGCGCGGTGGTTTTTACTTCGGATGCGAAAAGCCGCTGGGCGGCCGATTGGGTGACGTGGAAAGGCTTCGACAAACTCTGGACCAACACCTTTCGCGATCTGCTGCCGCACGCCGAAAGCGGCGAAGCCAAGGCCGAGTACGACAGCGCGAGCGGCGATCTGGTAGTGACTTATCATCTGGGCGCCGACGCCGAAGATCCTTCCAAGCTGCCCGAAATTTTCGTGCTGGGCCCCAACGGATTCCGTCATCCAGTGCCCATCACCAAACTCGGCGCGAAATCCTATCGTGGGACCATTCACATTGGCGACTTGCAGGGCCTGTTCCGCATTCGCCCGCTCGATGAATCGCGCGCTTTTCCTGAGGTCGGTTATTATCAGCCTGAGCAAGAGCTGCTAGATTATGGATCGAACGAATTCCTGCTGCGGTCGGTAGCGCAATTTACTGGCGGCCGGTTCAATCCAATGCCCAAGCAGGTGTTCGATTCGGGCGGCCGGTCCCAATCCTCTACCTTGCGGCTATGGCCCATGTTGCTGGGCCTCGCAATCGCGCTGAACCTGGCTGAACTTGCTTATGCGGAAAGTTCGACCACGGTTTCCAGGTGGAATGTTTGGGGGAACAGATCGACCAGCGTGATCTTTTCTAGTGCGGTAATTCTCGGCGATTAAGCCTTGCAAATCGCGCGCTAACGTCGCGGGATCGCACGAAACGATTGTCAAACGCGGCGCTCGGATTCGCGCCAGTTCTTTGACAACCTGTTTACCGAGACCGGCGCGCGGCGGATCGGCCAGGATGAAATCCGGCGTTTCCTTTAGGCCAGCCAGGTAATCCTCGACATTGGCATTTACGGCTGCTTGTGCGAAATTATGCGTCAGATCGCGAAAACTGCTGCTGCCCGATTCGATCGCTGTGACCTTGGCAAACCGTTCAGTCAGTTTCCTCGAAAAGAGCCCGACTCCAGCATAAAGATCCACGGCCCATTCGCCCTTTGCATCACCTTGAGCACCCCCCAATGCGCACTCAACTAAGCGATCGATCAGAGAGCGGTTCACCTGAAAAAATGAATTGCGGCTGACCTGAAAACCTTCGTACTCAATCGGCGTCGTCACGCCCAGCGCTGCCAATGCGGTCAATGCCTGCCGGGGCACGCGGTCCACAACATTCACCTGCAGGTCTGTTTCATTGGTAAACAGCTCAAGCGCCGTGCTCGCCTGAGGCGCATCGATCTTGCCAATGGTCTCGTTCAGCTTCGGCGACGCAATGGGGCAATGATCGATCGCGACAAGATCTCGCGACCCCTGTGCAAAGTAGCCGACCTTGCCGTCCTTCGATATGAAGCTGCACCCGGTTGCGATACTGCCACGGCTCGCCGGAGATGATCGCCGATGTCGCCCGCGAATTCGATCTTGCCCACGCGCTGCAATACCTCGCGCAGGATCTCTCGCTTCTGCTCCAACTGGGACGCGATAATCGATGTGCTGATACTGGCAGCCGCCGCAGCGCTGAAAATACGGGCATCCGGGCGCAATTCGCGAAGCCGACGGCTGCAGGACCTCGATCAATCGTCCGCGCCACAGATCGTTCTTCGCGCGTTCGGTCTCGGCACGCACCACTTCGCCCGGCAGCACGAACGGCACCAGGACGACTTTGCCTTCCAGCCGCGCCAGTCCCTCGCCGCCATAAACCAGTTTTTCGATTGTTAGTGTTTCTTGCAAGCGAAAGGGTACCATGGTTGTTCATACAACAACGACCAAAACATGAAAGCAAGAGTGTTTTCCGGCGTTCAGCCGACCGGCAATTTGCATATTGGAAATTATCTCGGAGCACTGAAGAACTGGGTTGAGATCCAGGGCAACTACGAGAGCATCTTCGGCATCGTCGATCTGCACGCCATCACGGTGTATCAGGAACCCGCCGAACTGCGCGCCAAGATTCTCGAGACCGCGGGGCTTTTTCTGGCCGCGGGAATCGATCCGAAGCATTCCACCATCGTCGTGCAATCGTCCGTGCCGGAACACGCCGAGCTGGCGTGGATGCTGACCTGCGTCACGCCCGTGGGCTGGCTGGAACGGATGACGCAGTACAAAGCGAAATCGCAGGCGCAGGAAACGGTGGGCGACGGCCTGCTGCAATATCCGGTGTTGATGACCGCCGATATTCTGGTTTATCAAGCGGCCGTTGTTCCCGTGGGCGAGGACCAGGCGCAGCATCTGGAGCTGGCGCGCGATATCGCGCAACGCTTCAATTCCTTGTATGGCGAAACCTTTGTCATGCCGGGTACCAGCCTTCCGTTGGCGGGCGCGCGAGTGATGGGACTGGACGATCCAACGAAGAAAATGAGTAAGTCCGCCGCCGGTTCCGGCCACGCCATTGCATTGTTGGACGCTCCGGATGTGGCGCGAAAAAAGATCATGCGCGCAACCACGGATTCTCAGCCGGCGGTGGACTTTGAGAATCTCAGCCCGGGCGTTCTCAATCTTGTCGACATCGGCAAAGCGTTTATGGGCTGGGGAGCTCAGCAGGCGTACGCGGAATTTAACGGCATGCGCTACGGCGATCTGAAAAAGAAAGTAGCCGATATCGTGCGTAGCGAATCTGGAGCCGCTGCAAAAGCGCTACGCCGAAATCATGGATGAGCCGGGCTACTTGACCGGCGTGCTCAAAGAAGGCGCGGAACGCGTGTCGCCGATCGCAAAGTCTACCGTTCAGTTGGTGAAAGAGCGCATGGGGCTTTACGCTTAGTGGAAGTCGTGCGATGGCACGGCCTCCTCAGCCACGTGCAGCGGTTCGCAATGCGCGGCTCGCACGGTGTAGACATTGTCGATGTTCTGCATCTCGCCATCGATGACCAGATAAGAATTGTTGAGGATGGTTTTGCGCTCGCGATCGAAAACGTCGGGCATCACCACGGCGTTTGAGACGCCGGTTTCGTCTTCGATGCTCAGGAACAGCAGTCCTTTGGCGGTGCCGGGGCGCTGCCGGCAGATGATGCACCCGGCGATGCGAACCACGCGGCCGTTGCGCACGAATTTCAACTGCGCCGCGGGAGTGACGCCGAGCGCGTTCATTTTCTCGCGATGAAATGCCATGGGGTGTTTGCCGATGGTGAGGTGGGTGCGGCGGAAATCGGAGTTTAGGCGCTCGCTAGCATTCATGGGGACAAGCGGGGCGGGGTTGGGGATTGGGGGTTGGGGGTTGGCGAAGAGCGGGCCGGTGGGACGGATGGCAAGTTCGGAATCCCACAGCGCGGCGCGGCGATGCGTGGGCGATGCGGTGATGAAATTGAGCGCGCCGATTTCGCTCAGCTTGCGCAGTTCGTCTTTGCGAAGCTCGGGGACGCGGTCCACTAAATCCTGGATGCTTGCGAATGGCGCTTGCGCGCGCGCGGCGAGAATCGCTCGGGCCGGCTGCTCGCGCAGTCCTTTTACGTAATTCAAGCCCAGGCGAACGCGCCGCTCTCCATTTTCTTCTTCGATGGTGCACAGCCAATCCGAGCGCGTGACATCGATGGGATTGAAGTGCAGGCCGTGGCGCTGGGCATCCTTCACCAGCGTAGCCGGCGCGTAGAAACCCATGGGCTGATTGTTCAGGATCGCGGCGGTGAAAGCGGCCAGGTAGCGGCATTTCAGATACGCGCTGGCATAGGCGATCAAGGCGAAGCTGGCGGCGTGCGATTCGGGAAAACCGTACAGCGCGAACGCGGTGATGGATTGCACGATGCTGTCCTGCTGCTTGCCGGTGATGCCGTTGCGCGTCATGCCATCGCGCAGCCGGGTTTCGATGTCGCGCATGCGGGCTTCGGAGCGCTTGAATCCCATGGCGCGGCGCAGTTCTTCGGCTTCGCCTCCGGAGAATCCGGCCACGATCATCGCCATGCGGAGCAACTGCTCCTGAAACAGAGGCACGCCCAATGTTCGACGCAGCACGGGCTCGAGCGATGGATGCAGGCACTCGGCCGGTTCGCGGCCTTGCCGCCGGCGCAGAAACGGATTCAGCATTTGCCCGACGATGGGGCCGGGCCGGATGATGGCCACTTGCACCACGATGTCGTAGAAATGTTCCGGCCGCAGGCGCGGCAGGCACGACATCTGCGCGCGGCTTTCCACCTGAAACATTCCGATGGTGTCGGCATTTTGCAGCGCTTGATAAACCAGCGGGTCGTCTTGCGGCAGATGCGCCAGGTCCACTTCTTCGCGATACGCGGTGCGAATCAGCTGGATGGATTCTTCGAGCACGGCCATCATGCCCAGGCCCAGCAGATCCACTTTGATGATCCCCATGTCGGCGCAATCTTCTTTGTCCCACTGGATCACCACGCGGCCGGGCATGGTGGCCGGTTCGAGCGGCACAATGGAATCGAGCTGGCCTTCGCAAATCACCATGCCGCCCGAGTGCTGGCCCAGATGGCGCGGCAGATCCTGGATGGTCATGTACAGATCCAGGAATTTCGCAATCAGCGGATGTTTGTCGGGCGAAAAGCCGGCTTCGGTGAACTGGCGCTCGGCGGTTTCCTTCGGATCCGTCCAGCCCCACGATGGAACCAGCGCCGAGATGCGCGCCAGATCCGTTTCGGGAAAGCCCAGCACCTTGCCGATGTCGCGCACCGCCGAGCGGCCGCGATAGGTGATGATGTTGGCGGTCATGGCGGCGCCCAGCTTGCCATAGCGTTCGTAGACGTATTGGATGGCGCGCTCGCGTTGATCGCCGCTGGGCAGATCGAGATCGATGTCCGGCCATTCGCCGCGCTCTTCAGAGAGAAAGCGCTCGAAGAGCAGTTCCATCTCCACCGGATCGATGGCCGTGATGCCGAGCGCATAACAGACCGCGCTGTTGGCGGCCGATCCGCGGCCCTGCACCAGAATGTTCTGGCGGCGGCAGAAGTCGACGACGTCCCAGACGATCAGGAAATAGCCGGGCAGTTCGAGTTTTTCGATGAGCGCGAGCTCGCGATCGATCTGGCGGCGGGCGCGGCGGCGCAGATCGACGGACTTCGAGTGATAGCGATTCATCGCGCCTTCTTCCACGCGCTTGCGCAGGAACGAATCCATCGTTTCTCCAGGTGGAGTGGGGTACCGGGGGAATTGATAGCCCAGATCGGCGAGCGTGAATTGCAGGCGATCGGAAAGCTCGCGGGTGTTGGCGATAGCTTCCGGCAGCGTCGGCAAAAAGCCGCGACATTTCCTGCGCGCTTTTCAGATGCCGCTCGGAGTTGATGGAGAGCAGGCGGCCGGCTTCGTGAATGGTGGTTTTGTGGCGGACGCAGGTGAGCACGTCGAGCGCTTCGCGGGATTCGGGCGTGGCGTGGCTCACGCCGTTGGTGGCCACCAGCGGCAAACGATGATGCCGTGCGAAATCGATGAGGGCCTGATTGAGCGCTTCTTCGGTGCGATTGTAGTGGCGCTGGAGCTCGACGAAGATGTTTTTTGCGCTGAACAGATCGAGGAAGCGGGGATCGGGGCGCGAGGCGAGGCATACCAGGCCTTGGGAGAACTCGGCGAACTCTTCGGGCGTCGCAGCGCCCTCGCCTTTTTTCGCGCGCATCTTCATGCGGGTGATCAATCGGCACAGATTCTGATAGCCGGTGCGATTTTCGGCCAGCAACGGATAACGGTGACCGTCGGTGCAGGTGATTTCGGCGCCGATGTGCGCGCGGATGCCGGCTTTTTTCGCGGCCATGTGGAAGCGCGCGGCGCCGGAGATGTTGTCGCGGTCGAGAATCGCGAGGGCGGGGAAGTCGAGCGCGGCGGCGCGGGCCACTAACTCCTCCGGAACGGAAGACCCTTCCAGAAAGCTGAAGGCGCAGCGGGCGTGGAGTTCAACGTAAGGGGATTGGGGATTGGGGGTTGGGGGGCTGGCACTTTGGTTAGTCATAGGAGCCTTCTACAAACCAGTTGGATTCGCGGTAAATACGGTAAAGAGAGCCGTTGGAGAGCGCGATGTCCCATTCGTCGCGATTCCAGGCGGTGGTGGTCCACCAATCGCCCGAGGTTCGCCACGGTCCGGCGGCGTTGAGCACCTTTCCGTGAATGCCGGGAGCGGTGAGGCGCACAGGGCGATTGTTGATGAGATCGATGGTTGCAGGAAGTGGCGGGTTGAAATAACGGAATGCGTGTTGGCTGGTGCGCCGGGATTGGGGGTTAGGGATTGGGGGGCCAGGCACGAGAGTGAAAGGTTGAGGGTGGTGTGTGTCCAGGAGTTGGGGAACACCGACGTTCGATTCGCCGACGATCCAGCGGATGCGGGCGAGCGTCAGCTCCAGTTTGTCGGGCGCGGGGGTGACGGGAAGAAAGATGCCAGTTTGAACCGTGCGCGGATGCACCGGTTTGAGCGAGAGCGAAAGGGCGATGGTGGGCGCCGCGGGCGGATGCGCTTCCAGATCCATTTGCAGAAGCTTCAACAGCGACTTGCTTTCGCGCATGGGGACGGGCAGGCGCAGCGTGCGGATGTGTTCCGCATGATCTTCGAGCTCCAAACGAATGGTCACTTCGTTGGCAGCCATGGCGTTCGAAAGCAGGCGCGCGCATTGATCGTTGAGCAGGCGCGCGATCAGAAACAGCAGCGGTTCCAGCAGGCTGACGGGATGATCCAGCTGGATGCGATCTTCATACGTGGTTTCCGGCTGGAAGATTTTGAGCGGCCGATGGATGGCGCCGCGAGCCAGTTGCTGCAGATAGACACCGTGCGGGCCGAAGCGTTCGGCGAGGCCGTTTTCGGGCAGTTCGGCCAGTTGATCCAGCGTGTAGATGCCCCAGCTTTCGAATACCTGTGCCATCTCCTCGGTGAGCGGGAGCGTCGAGACATCGAGATCGTTGAAATTGGGTGCGGCATTAGTCAATAGAGTGACGCCGGGGAAATTGCGCGCGGCGATGATGGCGGCGTCGGCGGTTTCGGCGATGGCGATATTGACTCCATCACCAGCGTGTTTGGCGATTGCTTCGGCGATCTGTCGGGGTGAACCGTGGAGGCGCTGCAAGCCATCGACGCGGAAGACGACGGTGTCGGGCGCGGTCTGCTCGAACGATGGCGAAAATGCGGCGGCGATTTGAGGGAGGGCGCCGGAAGGCCCGTGAATGCAAGCGAACATCATGCCAGCGACCTCGCTTTGAATTGAGCAGTGACAGGCCGCACGGGTTTGCGCGACGCCGCTTCCAATTCCACCTCGCGCAGGAGCGAGAAACCAGGCGCGCCGGTCCAGATGGTTTTCTTGCGCTGGATGTCGAGCATCAGTGACGCGCAAGACCGGGCTATGGGCTCTTTTTCAGCGATCGCGAGAATGGTCGGCGTGTTTTCGATGGCGCGGCGGAATCGATACCAATACGAGATCGGGATGCGGTTCGAGATGCGCGTCGGAACCTGGCAAAGGTCGAGCACGATGACGCCAAATCCGCCGGCGTGGAGCAGGTAATCGGCGGCTTTAAGCGCGTGCCCGGCGTTGTGGCCGCAACGAATCCAGACCAGCTGCGAGAGCGCTACGCCGGCCGCGGCGGCCGATACGGGATCGAACGAATCGTCGGTGTCGACGTAAGCGCAGATTTCAAGCTGGGCGGTGGACGCGGCCAGCAGCGAATGGACCAGCGTGGTGCGGCCGGAGCTTTCCGGGCCGAGGATCTCCGAGATGGCGCCGCGCGGGAAGCCTTCGATGATTGCATCGAGCGGCGCGAGGCCGGTAGGGAGGCATTCCCGGATTTTGGCGTCCGGACGCAGTCCAAGCGTAGTGATGCGAGCGGCGTTTGGGTTCATGCAATTTCGCCCTTTCTTCGCCACTCATATTTTGCTCACTTGGGGTGAAGTTGTCAAGAGTACTGGGGCGCTCGCATTCGCTCGCACGGGGTTGGGGATTAGGGATTGGCTACCAGGCTTTGACGTTAAAAGTGTATCGGTTGGAAGCTTTCCACAAACCGGTTGCTTATCGGTAGCAACTGATGACAGAAGACTTTTGATTTGGAATCGAAGGTGACCATGGGATTGCATAGAGTCCATGCTCACCGGCGATATCGCCACGGCCAAGGCAATTTTGAGGGATTACATCAATGCGACGCTCGGGTTCAACCAACTCGCCGAAGCCACGCATATTCCATCCAAGAGCCTGATGTGCACGCAGGGCCTGCGGCAACCCACGGGCCGGCAATCTTTTTATCATTCTCAGTTTTCTCCAACGCCGCGAGGCGTGCGTTTCCAAGTGAAGGCGGCGTCGACTATTACCGGCGAGCCCCGTAGCGCCCGCACTCCCAAAGTGAGATGATCTTGAGCAAGGCCAATTGGCCTTCGAGGAAGGGAGGACCCTGATGAACCTTCGATTCCACGCATTCGCACCGGCCGCGCTCGGTGTCGCTATTCTGCTGGCGCCGGCGCATGGCGCCGAACCGGCGAAGGACACCGCGAAGTCTCCAAAAAGTTGGACTCTTCCGCGCACCGCTAACGGGCAGCCGGACTTTCAGGGCTACTGGACCAACGGTACCTACATTCCGCTCGAGCGGCCCAAGGAACTCGGCAACAAAGAATTTTATACCGAGGCCGAAGCGGCGGCCCTGGAGAAAAAGAAGGTACAAGAGGATCATAGCCAAGCCGCCAACGACATCCACTATGACAACGTGATCTGGCAAGGCGACAAGTACGCCAAGGGCTCGCCGAGCCTGCGAACGTCCATCGTTTTCGATCCTCCGGATGGACGGCTGCCTCCCTTATCGCCGCAGGGAGAGAAGCGCGCGAAGGAACTGGCGATGTTGGCGCGCGATCGCGAAGCTGCGGTCAGCGCGGAGAGCCGCACGTTGGGCGAGCGCTGCATCACCTGGGGCGCCGACGGGCCTCCCATGCTTGGTTCCACCTATAACGCCAATTTTCAGATCCTGCAGAACGGCTCCGCGGTTGTGATACTCACGGAGATGATCCACTCCGCGCGTACCATTCCCCTGGATGGACGCCCGCATATCGCCGCCAATATCCACCAATTAGCCGGAGATTCACGCGGCCATTGGGAAGGCGACACGCTGGTTGTGGACTCTACCAATTTCAACGACGAAACCAACTTCCGCGGTCCGCCCGCCACCGCGCGACAGGACATCTTCTCCAGCCCGGAGCTGCATGTCATTGAGCGATTCACGCGCATTAACGACGACACTATCGTTTACCGCTTCACCGTGGATGATCCGGGAACCTGGACCAGGCCGTGGTCCGGCGAGTTGCTCATGCGCAAGACCAAAGGGCCGATCTTTGAATACGCCTGTCACGAAGGGAACTACGGATTGACGGACATCCTGGAAGGCGCCCGCCGGGCCGAGAAGAAAAGATCGAATTAATTAGTTACCGCGCGTAAGTAAACGAGAATTGCGGTTAATTCAGAATCGCTGTACGCTCCGATCACCGAAGAGTGCCGCCAGTTGCTGCCATCGGTGAACTTCACCGATCCCGGTTGGGCATTTCGCTCTACCGGCGGAACTGACGTCAGATCGTAGAACAATGTGGCTTGTTTGCCATTGCTCAAGACCAGCACCGGCATGGATTCGCCATCCATTGCGCCCGTCTTCACGCCGGGTGTCGCCAGTGCCTTGAGCGCTGCCACTGAAGCCGGCACTTGCGCGATTGGAGCCGCCACGGGAATTCCTAAACCGCCCACTTCATGGCACGTGGAGCATCGTCCGAAGCCGCGCACGGCCTCCCTGAACAACTGCGCGCCGCGAGCCGCTTCGCCGGTGAGTGTGGGTCCCGAGGACGCTGTAGCGGTCGCGTCATCCGAACCGGCGTCGGGATTGGCGATGCCATTGAGCGCGGCTACATACGCAGCCACCGCTAGCAAATCCGGCCGCGACAACACCGTCGCGAAAGCCGGCATGCCTGTGCCAGGGATTCCTCGCGTGACCGTGTTACCGATATACGCCTGATTGAAGCCGCGCCCCGCCAAGCGCGGAGCGCCACTCGATCCGCCCCTGACTCCGTGGCAGTAACCCGTAGCGCAGGTTTTCGCAAACACCTGCTCGCCGTGCTGGATCGCATTCTGCGCGGAGCAAGACAGCGCCAGAGCGAACGTGATGACCAGAAACTTCATTGCAAAGACTCCGGCAGTGCAAATACCACCAGCGTCGATCCCAGCCGCCAGTCCTGATCCGGAAACAAAGCCAGAGCCGCGCCTCCTACCACTGAAGAATGCCATCCCGTGGATGTAGCGATGTACTGCCGTCCCTTCACCGAATACGACACCGAAGCTCCGCGATGGCCGGCGCCGGTTTGATAACTCCACAGCTTGTTTCCATTTTTAGCGTCGAGCGCGAAAAACTCGCCTTCGGGATTTCCCGTAAATACTAAGTCGCCCGCAGTGGCGAGCATGGACGCCAGCAGCACATACTTGTACGGCATGCTCCAGGCGCGTTTCCCCGTCACCGGATCCCAGGCGTCCACATGGCTGTAGGTGGTGCGTCCCGGGGGAAGCTTCAAGGGGAATGCGCCGTTCATGTAATTCTGCCCTTCCTGCGGCGCGTCGTTGTTCGGCGTAACATCCTCGCACAGTTCATTGACGGGCACATACAGAAAGCCGGTGCGCGGCGAATAGGCCATGGAGTTCCAGCTTTTCGCGCCGGCCGCGGTGGGGCAGATGGTTGTCGTCTTGCCAAGCTGCGGCTCAAGGCGGCCGACGAGATCGCCGTCTTCGGTGATACCTGTAATCCAGTTCTGCACTTCGGGAACCGAGAACACACCAAGTAACTCGCCGGTGGTCCGATCCAGAACCGACGTTATCCCGCTCTTATTCATGTGCACCAGCACTTGCCGCATGCGGCCGCGAATCTGGCGATCCATGAGAAGCACTTCGTACGCGGAGTCCCAGTCCCACAAGTCATCGTGGATTTCCTGATGATG
Organism: Bryobacterales bacterium; assembly: GCA_963784025.1. Classification (GTDB taxonomy): domain Bacteria; phylum Acidobacteriota; class Terriglobia; order Bryobacterales; family Bryobacteraceae; genus Palsa-89. The sequence goes on along the minus strand of CAWAPW010000020.1, from coordinate 71,807 downwards.
CCAGCGCAGCTTGCCCGTATCGGCATCCAGCGCGACCACGCTGGCGGTATAGAGATTTATGTCCTTGCTCTTATCGGCGCCGGCAGGAACACGTTCGGCATCGTAAAAATCGGCCGCGGCGTTGCCGGTGCCCCAGTAAACCAGATTCAATGCGGGGTCATAAGAGCCCGTTAGCCAGGGAGCGCCGCCGCCGAATTTCCAGCTGTCGCCTTTCCAGGTCTCGTGGCCCTTTTCGCCGGGGCCCGGAATCACATACCAGCGCCACGCCAGACGTCCGCTCTTAGTGGAGAAAGCAGTGATATAGCCGCGATGCGCTCCATCGCCACCCGTGCCGCCAATGATGACCTTGTCCTTCGCCACCAGCGGCGCGGCAGTGATGTTGCAGCCGCACTGCCGAGGGTCGTCGATGTTGACTCGCCACAGCAAGCGCCCGGTCTTTTGATCCAGCGCAACCATGTAGTTGTCCTTGGTGCCGAAAAAAACCTTGCCGTCGCCGATGGCCAGCCCGCGATTTCCCACAAATCCAGGAACGCTGCGCGGAGGTTCGGGATATTTGTAATTCCAGATTTCGCGACCCGTTGCAGCGTCTAACGCGAAAACGCGCGCCCGCGCCGTGATCAGATACATTACGCCGTCCTGCACAATGGGCGTGGCCTGCAAGTTTTCCGCGTAGTCGCCGGTCTGGAAGAGCCAGGCTGGCGTGAGTGCTTTGACGTTGGTGGTATTGATTTGATCCAGCGCGCTATAGCGCCACGAAAATTGTGTGCCGCCGTAGTGCGGCCAATCGCCGCGCGTGGCCCCGGCGTCCTGAGGCAGCGCACCGGAGGCCATGAACAAAATTGTGAGCGGGACGAGCCAGAATCGCATCCTGTCTATCATATGGTAAAAACCGCTTGGTCACGCGCCACCCTCCAGGCTTCCCGCGTCAATGTTCTCCAGTACACGACGACCGGGAATTTCCAAGTCGATGTTGATCCCGTGGCCACCCCGCCAGGCGACTGCGAGTCGGCGTTCTCGGGTGCACGACTCCCAGTCGTCTTCGAACGTGCTGCGAGCGACAACTTTGAGTCGTCTTCGACCGGCCTGCGGGCACGACTTCCAGTCGTCTCCGAGTGTGCTGCTGGCGCGCGGCTCGATTACGGTTAGCTCCAGCCCTTGGGACGGTCGGCTTTCTTGCGGCCAAATCGCGCGCCGAGTTTGTTGATCCAACCGGATTCGGCGGAAGCCTTTTCCAGGTCGGGATCCTTGCGGACGATGTGATGCAATTGAACGCCGGCGCGAAAGAGCCCGGAAGAAAGCTCACGGCAGTGGCGGACCACGCCGAGCGCGGTGTTTTCCTCGCTCTGCACCGCGATATTGGCTTGCTTAGGCAGCGGTACCGTCAGCTCGATACCCAGGCCCTCGCCAGAAACGTCGACGATGGTGCCTTCCAGTGGACCATCGCTCACGGCGGCGAAGACGCGTGCCGGGATGCTGACGGGGAATCGGGGAGTCCTGCGCAGCCCGGTGGAGTCCACGTCGTCGAAAGAGACATGCGCTTCCCAACGGCTGCCGCTGGGCGAGCAGAACAGGATGTCGCCGACGAAGGAGCAAGTGTTCAGTTGAATGGTGACCCGGGTGCCCGCGGCGATTTGATCGTCCAGAATGAGAATCACCTCACCGGGCGTGAAATCGTGCACCAGGGCCGAAAGGCCAATCTCCCAAGTAGGGGCGGTGACCCGCGCCTCCAGTTGAAGGCCGCGTCCGGCCTGGTTCTCCGAGGAAGCCGGGTTAGAATCCGCCGGCGGCTTCCGACCTGCGATCTGGTCCGGCGATGGAGACATGGAAAACTCGCTGTCCCCTCCAAGCTAACATTATTTGTGAATTTTGTTTGAGGCGGAGTTGCCGGAGGCTCCGCGCCCATGGCCCGCTAACTGGCGGCCAACGTCATCACACTGGAAACTTTGCTGAATATCTTACTGATGCTGGGGGCTACGTTTGGCATAATGGCGCCAGCCGCAACCGCTACAAAACCAGCCATCAAAGCATATTCGATCAGGTCCTGGCCGTGATCGTCTTGCCAAATTTGCAGGCGCCAAATCACGTTCAGGTACGTAAATTTCAGGTTGTGTACCCGCTTCATCATGTTTCTAGCGTATCCCGTAAAGAGAGTACAGGGAATTAGGGGAATGCTCGATAAAGATCTGGGAATCGCCTTACGGAATCCAAGCCATTCGGTAGCTACGGTACCTTCGATCCCCTCTGAATTCCCTATGCTTGCCCTAATCCCCGCGAACCCGCCGCACGGTAATTTCGGACTTGTCGGAGGCTTGACACAGTTCGCGCCGAACGTTATACAGTAATGGGCATGGGAACGGGACGGAATCCGCTAATTTCGAGGAGATCAGCAATGAGCACAAAGAAATGCCGGGCGCTGGCCGCGGCGGTAGCGCTATTTTCCGCATTGCCATTGGTTGCGCACCACGCGGTGTCAGCCGAGTTCGACTCGAGCAAAGTAGTTACCTTAAAGGGCGTGGTGTCCAGAGTAGACTGGGTAAATCCGCACATCTTCGTTTATTTTGATGCGAAGGACGAAAGTGGAAAGGTTACAACGTGGAGGCTGCAATCGGCTCCGCCCATGTTCTTCAAAGGCAGCGGCCTGACCAAGGACAAGTTAATGGATGGATCTGAGGCCACCGTTACGGCCTATGCGGCGAAAGATGGGACCGATGGCTTCGGCTTCCTGCTGAAGCTGACCTATCCGGATGGACATTTCTATAATCTGGGAGGCGGTACTGCTCCAGCTCCGGCGAACCCGCCGGCTCCGGCAAAATAGCGGCAACGAAGGAGAGGATGACCTATGAAATTGCGTTTAGCGATTCACGAAGTGGGCGCCGTATGCTGTGGGTTGGCGGCGATCCTGATGGTGCCCGCGAACGTTTTCGGCCAGTTTCCCGCCTATGGTCCGCCGGCCACCAGCTACGCCAGCGAAGCCGCCAAATATCCAGGTGCGGCAACGAAACCGACGCCGAACGCGGCGGACGGGCATCCCGATTTGAACGGAGTATGGCATCACTTTTTCGGCGAGTTAGTGCATAACGTGGGTGGCAATTCTTTTGCGCTCGGTTTCGGCGGAGCGCCGGGTGCTGCACCTGCTCCGCGTCCCAAGCCCGATCCGATGCCCGATTACAAACCCGAATTGGTGGCGAAGGTCAAATACTTTAACGACAATCAGGTCAAGGAAGATCATGTTTTGCATTGCATGCCTCCCGGAGTGCCTCGGATTGGGCCGCCGCAACAGATAGTGCAGACGCCGAAACAGGTCATTTTTCTGTACGCGGATTCGACCGGCAATTACTGGCGAGTGATTCCGATTGATGGGCATCACAGCACGGACCCCGAAACCGACTCCACGTATATGGGCGACTCAGTTGGCCATTGGGACGGCGACACACTGGTTGTGGATGTGACACGTTTGACCGGCGATACCTGGCTGGCCGACAACGGGCTGTATCATAGCAACAAATTGCATGTGACCGAGAAGTTCCGCCGGGTGGGCGATACCGTTCAGTACACCATGAGCGCGGAGGATCTGGCAGTGCTGACCAAACCGTGGACCATTTACCGGACCTTGACGCTGCAGATGGACGCGCTGGAAGAAGCCGCGCCCTGCGTGGATAACGATGCCGGCCACTACGTCAACCAGGAGCATCACGACAACGCGCGTTAGTGTCCTGAGTTAGAGGTCCGCCACATAACTCGCAGTGGGGCGGACGCCAACGTCCGCACCGGACCCCTGGTCCGGCTCCACGAAACACGCTCAAGACGGAGGCCGACGCGGGCGTCGTCCGCGGTCCGGGACCCCTGGGGACCGCCCTACTGGGCGAATTATTCAATGAACTTGCAACTCAGGACGCTAGAACCGCATGCTCACGCATGGCGGCTCGGAAAGACTAATTGGCGGTGATCGCGCCGAAAACTCCCGTGGTCTGATTCGCTCCGCCGGTGTTGTAGTAAAGAACATTCACCGGACCGGATTCGGCGTTGCCGTCGCCAAACTCGATGCCCCAAAGACCGGGTAGGGCGATAACCTGCCCACCACTATTCCTGAGAAATCCTGCGAATTTGCCGCCCGGCTTGTAGGCCCCGATCAAACCATTGCCGGTGTTGCCCACCAGAATCATGTTGCTGAACGCCCCGAAATTGGCGGGCGCCAGCGCCACGCCCCAGGGCTGATTGAATGACCCGGTCTCCAGGCGCACCAGCAGGTTGCCGTTGGTGTCGAACTCGTCGACGAAACCGGTGCCGCCGCCAGCGGTTTTATTGTAAGTGACATAGATATGCGCACCAATAGCTTGAATGCCCGCCGGCGTATAGGTTGCAGGGATCTCGCTATCGACGAAAGCGCCCGCCGCGAAAGTTAGTTGACTGAACGACGACGCATCATAAGCCTCCACTCCTCCATTAATTCCTCCATTGGCATTGGCGACATAGTAAGTAAGGTTGCCGGAAGTGGCGTTAGTGGCGATGGTGAGACCCTGATAGGAGGCCTCGGCGTGATTCACCATGATGGTGGCATTAGTTACATGACACGCCGCGCAGCTCTTGCCCGGCTTGCTGGGTGCGGTGGTGGAATTCCACACGGAGACAGTTCCATCCAGGGTGGCGAACACAAAGACCATGGACGTGGGATCCCAGGTAGTTCCGGTGGGACTGCCGGTACCGGTGCCGGTGGCCGGCGGAACGGTTACCGCCAAGTCGACGATGGTTCCATTCGCGTCGTACAAAGTGGAAAGACCGGTAACCTGATCGTCGACCCACCATTCGTTTTCCCCCAGGTGCGCCTTCGACACGCGCGACAACCCCCAAGGATTCACAAGGCGAGGATCCTGTGCGCTTGTCACGATATTCGATACCGTGTAACTGTTCGTTTGAGCGCCCGCGCCGACGACAAACAACAAGGCCATGCCCAACATGAGAACGGTTTTCATTCGCTCCTCCTAGTTTCCGGGCTCACCGCCGGCGTCGATTCAAATCGGTTAAAAGCATTTGCTGTTAACGATTTTCATTTTCGCTTTTCGGAAGCCCGGGGAGAAGAATAGCACGTTCCCGCCGGCATCGCGTTGCAGAACTTGTAAAAGAAAAGTAAACAAGAAGTATCGTCCCGTACAGTGAGTTACTTGTAATATGCCGGGCGCGAGGGGGCGGGCTAAGAGCGTATACTCGTTTCGAATAGCAGGCAGGAGGATAAGCATGCGAAGGATGCTTCGCCGGCACGAAGTAACCAAATTTTCCAAGGAACGTTCCGGTCATCTGAGGTTCACGGGCGACCAGGTGGCCGCGCTCAGCCAACAACTGGTGGGTCACATCACGCTGCCGCAGGATGCGACCTACCCGGCGGACCGCACCACGTTCATGAACGCGTTCCAGCACTTTCCACAGCTCATCGTGTATTGCATGGGTTTCGCCGATGTGGTGTGTTCCATCCGCTTCGCCCAGGAAGTTGGGTTGAAGCCGGTGTGCCGCTCGGGCGGCCACAGCACGGCGGGCTACTCGGTGAATGACGACATGATCATCGATGTGAGCGGCATCAACTACGTGCGCGTGGATCCGGACGCCCGGGTGGCCTGGGTGGGAGCGGGCGCCAATTTTGCGCAGATCAACACCACGCTCGATTTGTACGGACTGCATCTTCCGGGCGGAGGCTGCGAGACGGTGGGCGCGGCGGGCTACATGCAAGGCGGCGGGTATGGCTTCACGTCGCTGATGTTCGGAATGAATTGCGACCAGGTGGTGGGCTTGCGCATGGCTTTGGCCGACGGCCGCATCGTGGAGGCGAATTCACATGAAAACCCGGACCTGTTCTGGGCCGTACGCGGCGGTACCGGCAACAATTTCGGCGTGCTGCTGGAGATAGAATACCGCTTGCATCCGCTCGGCCTTTTGTGGGGATTCGGTTTCCTGTGGCCGATTGAAACCGCCGAGGGGGCGGCAGCGGCCAGCGTTGCTCTCCAAGTCTGGCAGGCGAATTTCACCGGCGATGCGGCGCCGCAGAATCTGGGGAATGAAGCCATGCTGGGCTACACGCGGGGCCCGGACGATCAGAGCCTGGCGCCTTACTTTTTGATTCGGGGTTTGTTCAACGGTTCGGAAGCGGAGTGCCGGCAGGCGCTGGAACCGCTGAGCCGGCTGATACCGGATCTGGAGAGCCACCGCGACATCTGGCGCTCCGGAACCTACAGCGATTTGAACATGTATCTGCTGAATTATCCCACCGTGCTTCCGCCCGATGTGCCCGCGTCGGTGCGGTCGCTGGCCAAGTCGCATATCGTTGCGCGCCACCTGACGTTGGAGGAATGCGCGGCGATTATTGATTTTTACCGAACATCCAAAAACCCGGACAACTTTATCGGCTTCGAAGCCTACGGCGGCGCCATCAACGCGGTCGCGCCCGATGCCACTGCCTTCTGTCATCGCACCGCGCTGATGGATGTGTTCCTGTTCTCCTTCTGGATGTACGAATTTTCGCGCGAGGAAGGCGCGGCGTACGTGAACGAATTCGACCGCGTGGTCCAGCCGCTATCGAACGGCCAGTCCTACCAGAATTATCCCAACCGCCAGATCGAAGATTTCGGCAGCGTCTACTTTGGAGCCAACCTTCCGCGCCTGCTGCAGGTGAAGCAAGCGTACGATCCGGGTAATTTTTTCACCTTCCCGCAGGGGTTGGGATCGATAGCGAACCCCGCCGCCAAGTAACACGCCTTGCGGCTTCGCCTCCGGAGACTGCGCGCTACACTGGTAGTGTCAATGCTGGCTTCTGGAGCGCTACTCGGCCCATACCGAATTGTGGCGTCCATCGGCAAGGGCGGCATGGGCGAGGTTTACCGCGCCACTGACATGCGGATGGGACGCGACGTCGCCATCAAAGTGGTGGCCGAGCAGTTTCTGGAGCGTTTCGACCACGAAGTCCGCGCCATCGCCGCGCTGAACCATCCCAACATCTGCACCATTCACGACGTTGGCCCCAACTACCTGGTGATGGAATACGTGGACGGCGTTCCCTTGAAGGGACCGCTGCCCGAAGAGACGGCGCTGCGATTTGCGCTGCAGATTGCGGCGGCGCTGGATGCGGCCCACGCGCGCGGCATCGTCCATTGCGATTTGAAACCGGCCAATATTCTGGTGACGGGCGACCGGCTGAAGCTGCTGGATTTTGGCGTGGCCACGCTCGCCTCGGCTCCCACGCCGGCACGCAGGCAGGCGAAGCCCGCGCCGGCGCCGGTTCCCGATGAGGACGCTTCCGGGCAAGGTTTCGCCGACGATGTGGAAACGGTACAGATCACTCCATCCGGGTCGGCCTCACGGACGACGGGCGGCAATCTGAGCGGCACTCCGGCCTACATGTCACCCGAACAGTCGGCCAGCCAGGCGGTGGATGCGCGCTCCGATATTTTTTCCTTCGGCGTGGTGCTGTATGAGCTGCTCAGCGGGCGGCGGCCGTTCGCCGGAAAAACCATGAGCGTCGTGCTGTCGCAGATCCGCGAGAGCGCGCCGGCGCCTCTGGAAGCTTCCCCGGAGGTGGCGCGCCTGGTGGCCCGCTGTTTGAGCAAAAGCCCGCTCGAACGCTTCCAGAGCATGAGCGAGTTACGGCAGGTTCTGGAAAAGGCAGCGGAGTCTCTGGCGCGCAAGGAACCTTCCATCGCGGTGCTTCCTTTCGTCATGACCGGCGCGGGCGCCGAGAGCGAATATTTCAGCGAAGGCCTGGCCGAAGACATCATCAATGCGCTTTCCGGCGTCTCCGGTTTACGGGTGATCTCGCGCACCTCCACGTTCGCATTCAAGGACCAGACGCAGGATATCCGCGCGATCGCCGAAGCGCTGGGCGTGGACCACGTGCTGGAGGGCAGCGTTCGCACGGCGGGCAACCGGATTCGCGTGAATACGCAGCTCATTTCCGGACGCGATGGAGCTCAGCTTTGGTCCAAGCGCTACGATCGCGACCTGATCGACGTCTTCATCATTCAGGATGAAATCTCCAAGGCCATTGCGAACGAGCTGAAGGTCAGCCTTGCTACGCAGAAGCTGGTGAAGGCGCCCACCACTCATTTCGCCGCTTATGAAGCCGTGCTGCAGGGGCGCTATCATTTTCTGCGCTTCGATCCGGGCGATCAGGCCAAGGCGCTGGCGCACTTTGAAAGGGCCGTCGCCATCGACCCGGAGTACGCGGCCGCGCACATCGGCATTGCCCTGAATCATTGGGGCCGGATGGTGGTTGGAATGGCGAACCCGCGCGAAGCGATGAGGCTTTCCGTGGACGCCGCGCGCGAAGCGTTGCGGCTGGACCCGGGCAATTCTGAGGGGCATCATATCCTGGCCTCCTACTACGCGCTACACGATTTCGATTGGACGAAAGCCGAGCATCATTTCGACCGCGCCCTGGGACTGAATCCGCATTCGCTGTGGGCCTACCACTGCAAAACGATCTACCTTCTCTTGCCTCTCGGCCGCCTGGAAGAGGCGGCGGAAAGCCAGAAAATGGCGCTTGCGATCGACCCCTTGACGCCGGCCGTGCTGGCGAACCTGGCGATTGCGCTGGAGGGTTTGCATTGCGAGGCGGAAGAGGCCCAGGTGATTGAGCGCGTCACTCAACTGGATCCCAACTTTGTCGGCGGCCAATGGACGCTGGTGCGGTTCCGCATCCGGCAGGGCCGCTTTGACGAAGCTGTGGAGTTAGCCGAACGATTAGCTGGCGGCGCCGGGCGGTGGGGCATGACGTTGGGCGCTTTGGGCGCTGCCTATGCGGCCGCAGGCAGAGTGGATGATGCACGCGCGGTGATCGCCGAACTGGGCCTGGATCACAACCGCGAGTCGCGCGCATTCTATTCGTTCCTGATCGCGTCCGCTTTGGACGATCGCGACGCGGCGTTTCGCTGGGCTTTCGAAAGCATCGAACATCGCGATCCCATCATGCTGAGCTTTTTGTGGAATTCCAGCTTCGACGGTCTGCGCGACGATCCGCGTTTCGCGGGCTTGCTAAAGACGCTCAAGATGGAAGACCCCCGGCTCGCCCCAACCAGTGCCGTAAGACTAAAGGGATGACCGCGCTGGATCCTACCTGGCTGCTGGATGAGTTTCGCGCCTTCGAGCGCACGCTGGCTCTTCGAACGGCGATTGAGATGGATCTGTTCACGCGCATCGGCGCGGGGCGCAATACCATTCGAACGCTGGCCGTGGACGCCGGCGCATCCGAGCGCGGTCTGCGCGCATTGTGCGATTACCTCACGGTGCATGGGCATCTTGCGAAGCAAGGCTCGCGCTACAGCCTGACGATCAACGCGCGGCTGTATTTGACAACTGCTTCGCCGGCCTATCTGGGGTCGGCGGTGAAGTTCTTCGCCAGCGACTCCACGGTGGCTGCGTTCTGCCGCCTGCGGAAGACGGTTGAATGCGGAAACGCGTCGGGACCGGAATTAGATTGGGTGGAGTACGCGCGCTCCATGGCGCCGCTCGCGCAGGCCACGGCCCAATTTGCGGCGGAGGCGTTGCGCGTGGACTCCGCCAGGCCGATTCGAGTGTTAGATTTGGGCGCGGGGCACGGCTTGTACGGACTGGCGATTGCGGAGCGAAATTCCGCCGCGCAAATCTTCGCGTTGGATGCGCCGCGGGTTTTGGAAATAGCGATGGACAATGCCCGCCAAGCTGGATTGGAAGAGCGCTACCATCTTATTCCCGGCGACGTGTTCAAAACCGATTTCGGCGGCCCGTACGATCTGGTGCTGGCCGCGAATTTGGCGCACCATCTGGAGGAAGCCGCTAACGTCCGGCTGTTTCGAAAGACCCGTGCCGCGCTGAAACCCGGCGGCCGCTTGGCGCTCATCGAGTGGGTGCCGAATGACGACCGCGTGTCGCCCTCCCACGATGCCGCCTTCGCGCTCACCGTGCTGGCCACCAGCGCGAAGGGCTCTATCTATACGCTGAAAGAGTACTCCCAAATGTTGCGCGCAGCGGGTTTTCACCGCGTGCGCCGGCTGAACACCGGCGATTTCGGACGCTGGATTCTTACCGCGTCACGCTGACGCGGACAGTCCTGATTCAGCGGACAGCCCGGATTCGATGATGTCTTCCAGAATGCCGGTCATCATGCGGATGGTCCGCAGCGAACTGAGGCCGATGAGTTCGAGCTGCGCGGGCGTCAATGGTAGCGCGTCCAGCACGGAGTCCAGATCCTTTTTATGCTGCGGGTCGATCTTGGCGTGGTACAGAAAACTACTAAAGCATTTGAGCGGAAGATTGTTGCGCGCGGCTACCTTATGGAAAAATTCGGCCGGAGGCGGACCGCCTTCCATGGTGGCGATGAAGCCGGCCAGCGCAATGGGGCTGTAGTGATAAATCCAATAATACTGGACGCCCACCAACTGGGTAGCGCTTTCTTTTGGAAGCCGCTGGAGAATCGCCTGGCGGTTGAGCCCCAGCGCTTCGCCGTCATCGAGGATCCATTCGTGATGCCCGGTTTCCTCAGGAATGTGATGGCGCAAATAACGTCCGAAGCCCTGCAGCGCGGGATCGCTCGCGTGTTCCGGCAGACGGCATGCCTGTTCGGCGGCCTGCATGAGAGGCACGCTGGCGCGAATAATGGAGTGGCTTTGGTAAATGTATTCCCGGTAGATGCGCGGGAATTGCGGATGAGACCAGAAGGTGTGAGCAGTGTGTCCCAGCCGGCGGTCGAACAGGCTGATCTTGGCCCGAATGATTTCGCTGTTGCGGATCGGAGGACGTGCCGCGGTCATGCGCTTAATATCCGCCGCTTAGGATCCGCAAGGCTGCTAATAATACATTCCGTGCGTGCAATGTTTCGTGAAGAACTTCGACCCCATCTTGGTCTTGGTGGAGATGATCGCGGCCACTTCGCCGGACGACAGCGATTCAATGGCCTCCTTTTCGGCCGGTGTGAATAGCTTGTAGCCGGCCGGCACCACGCCGGCTTTGGTCAAGGTGTCTAGATTTGGACCCGCTGCCGGAGCCGCGGTCGCTTTTTTAGCCGGGGTTTTTTTGGCCGGCGCTTTCTTTGCCATGGTTGGTCCCTCTTCCTGATTGGTTTGACAGCCTGCGATCCATCAGGACGATGTTATAACTGAGCTCGCGGCATTTGCAAGAAGATTCGACACAGAACGTTCCATCTCAGTGAATCGCCGCTCCAAGCCATCGAGCCAAACCGGCGGTTGCTCCAGTGCCCGATAGCGCGCTGCCAGTTGACGCGCCTGTTCGACGAACTGCGCCGCGCACCACTGGCGATAGTCCGCCGCCGCCGCGAGTGAATCCATCTGGTTGGTTGCAGCCTGGACGATCAGATCGGCCGCCTTCAGGCCGCTGGCCAACGCGCGCTCCACTCCGCTGGACGCAGCCGGATCCAGCACGGCCGCGGCATCGCCACAAAGAAAATAACCCGCGCCCGCACATTCCGGCACGAAGCGCCAGGTGACGTCGGCGCCGCGAAAGCGGACATTCGGAGGCAGATCGTCGAAGGGCGGAGGAGGGATAGGGCGGCCGGCGTCAGCGAGCGAAAGTTGAACGCACTGACAGCAATCTTTCCTGACGCGGGCCAGCCACGTCCAGCCGCCAGCCTGTTCATGGAATTCGGGAATTACGCCGAGAGCGCACTCTTCGCGCAGGTACGCAAAGCGTGCGACCAGACGGGGCGAAAAATCCTCGACGCGCAACCGCAGGCTTCGCGAAAGCCAACGGGCCGCGCCGGAGGCATCCACCAGATATCGGCAAGGCAAAAGCTTGCGGTCCACTTCCAGTCCGGCGACGCGGCCGTCTTGCAGAAACACTTCACCGATATTGGCCGGTTGAATCACTGTTACGCCCGCATGGCGCGCGTGGGCCAGTAGCAGGGAATCCAGTTCCGAGCGCCAGGCTTGATAGCCGAAGCGAAGGCCGGGGGAGGGTCCCTCAAAAGGAATGAAGCTGCGCTCGCCGGAACGCTCCAGGACCCAGCCTGGATAGTGTACGAAACCGGCTTCGGCGATAGCGTTCTTGACACCCAACTCGGCAAATAGAAAATCGACGTCGGGATGGAGCGCTTCTCCCGGCTGATCGCGCGGGAAGCGCGCCTTTTCGATTAATGCGACGCGCAAGCCACGGGTGGCTGCGCGGATGGCAGCCGCACAACCTGCCGGACCAGCGCCCACGACGAGTACATCAAAATCCATGGATTCGACCGTCTGGTCCTGCGGACCGCTGCCTGCCAAAATGCGAGCCTAGTTCGCGGGTGTAGTCACCACCACTTCGTTGCTCCGTCCGGACGTAACTCCTTGCGGAGTGGTAGACCTCAACTTCGCAATAGTAAGTGGTTGACGGCTTCACGGCACCTACGTAATGGGGCGTGGCAAGGCTGCCGTGGTTGGTCTCGGATCCCGACGTAAAGCCTTGCAGAATAGGGTAGGCTACCACACCAGCGGCTCCCATGGAGAGCTCCCAGGTGCGCGTGATTGGAGCTGGATGTGACATTGGCGCGCATTATTTCCAAAGCGCCAGGCGTCGGCACGAGTGCCCGCGCGGCACGCTGAAGCGAGCGCCACAAATCCAAACCATCGTGCTCCTCACTGTAAGGATATCGCCGGGACAGCGCCGGCGAGCTAGCGCAGCCACTCATCGCGCCATTCATCACGAGCCGCGCGATGCACGGCGGCAATCGCTTCGTCAATGTGTTTTGTCGCGCGGTTCCGCCATGCTTTGGCGGCGGGATTGTCTTCCTCCCGTTCGATGTCGCTCTTGGCGCTAAAGAGAAAGTGCACGATCGCCTGGAAGCGGCCTGCGCGATCGGGGTACTGGTCGACGCGCGGGTTGTCTTCGAGATCCTTGCGATCCCATACGGCCGCGTCGTCAATTTCGCGAATCGCTTCGCGCACGTGACGCGCGGAGTCGTCCAGATCGTGCTTGACGTTGTGGAATTCAGGCCAGTCCATCAGGCGCTCCGCGCGCCGCAGGTCGGTGCGGGCATGCAAGTAAGCTGGATGCCGTCCGGGCACATCGACCTGAGCGGCGGAAACCGCCACTAGAAATGCAATGGCAAAAGTGGAAACTCCTGCGAAGGTTCGTGTCATTTGAGTTGGTCCTTTGGGACTCCTGACTCTGTAAACGCATTTTGTGCGAGGGGGTTGCTCCAGCGGGCGATTAAAATCCGCTCACGAGGAACCGGCTGCGGCGGCTGTCAGGGCAGCGGTTTGGACAGATACTTCAGCTCGGCTTTTTGGTTGGCATTCGCCAGTGGCAGGCGGTCGACATTCATGAACATCGAAACGATCTGATAAAAGCCCGCGGTGGCCAGCAGGTCCACGACGCCGCGCTCGCCAACCGAGTTCCGGACGGCCGCGAAAGTGTTGTCGCTCACCTGTTTGGTTTTGAACAGCGCGGTAATGAAATTGTAAACCGCCTCTTCATCGGCTGACATCCCAACAGGCCGCCTTCCTTCGGCGATGGCCTTCACTTTGTCTTCGCTCAGCCCGGCCTGCACGGCGGCCCGGTGATGAGCGATCCATTCGAATTGCGCGCCCCAGTAGCGGGCGGTAAGGATGATCGCCAGTTCCTTCAGCTTGTCGGGTACCGACATGTGGAAACGGACCCGGTCCCCCATGCTGAACAGCAGATCGCCCGCCTCAGGGCTGCGGACCGCGATGTTGAACATCCCAACCGGACCGCGACCCGCGAGCGCGTGATCGGTCATCGTCTTTTGTTCGGCGCTCATGCGATCGTAGGTGAGCGGCGGGAAGCGATCGCCGCGTAAGCTGAACGTTTTGCCATTCACTGTGGATTGGGCGGCGGCCGGGGAGGTTCTGCCCGGAATCGAAGTTGCGAAGCCGGCTCCCACCACGGGAAGCGGATTTTCGAGCGGCTTCAGTTCGGGTTGCACACCGGGACCTAAAGGATAACGATCCACATCGAGGACCATCGAAACCAGGCAATACCAGCCGCTCAAACCCATTATGTCGACGACACCCTTCTCGCCATATGTTTCCTTCGCGGCTTGGAACGTGGCGTCGGTCACCTGGTGCGTGGTGAGCAGCTCATCGATGAAGTTGTAGGCCACCTCCATCTGCGGCGACATCCCGGTAGGACGCTTTCCGGAGGCGATGGCGTCTACGACGGAAGGGTTCACGCCGTTCCTGAGCGCCGCGGCCTTGTGGGCCGTCCATTCGTACTGCGCCATCCAGAAGCGGCCGGTCATGATGATGATGGTTTCGGACACATCCTTGGGCAGAGCCGGTGTGGAAGCGCATGGAGCCACCGAACTGCTGGGCCCAGTCGCCCACCTCGGGACTGCGCAGCAAAACGTTGAACGGTCCCCTGGCGCCCTGACGCTCTCCGGCCAGCAGATGATCGATCATGAGTCTTCTGCTCGGGAGTCATTTCGTCGTACTTGAGCGGCTTGAAACGATCGCCTACCAAAACCAGGCTGTGGGGATCGGGAGCCGGGGTGGAAGACGTTTGGGCGCGGGCGATCGGCTCCATTCCACTATTCCGGATCGCCTTCGTCGCGCTTTCCGAAGCCAGGAACGCGACCAGCCGTTTGGCCGATTCAGATTCCTTCGAGCCCGCCACCACGGCGGCGCTGAACACCGAGACGTACTGGATCTCCTGCGGGATGACGCCCACGAAATCGGTGCCCGGCACGTGAAGAATTTCGCTCACGGGCTGAATCGGCAATCTCCGCGTCGCCCTTGGCTACGGCAGCTACGCCGGTAGTGCGTGATCTTGCCTGCTATCTGGCTGGTCGATTCCGAGCCGCGGAAACAGCGTGGTCGGCATGTAAATGCCGGTAGTGCTACTCGGGAAAGGTGATGGATTTGGCGCGCAGCAGCGTCCGTTTGAATGCGTCCACCGTGCTGATATCCGGCTTGGGCGCTCCGGCGCGCACGGCGACCCCTAAGGGCGTGCGAGCCAGGTCAACGGCGGTCCCGGCGGCGATTCTGCCTTCGGCGATCAGTTGCTCCAGCCCTTCCTTCGACATGATCACCACGTCCGCGGGTACGCCTCGGCGAAGCTGGGCGCCGATGGCGTTGGGTCCGTTGCCTTGCGACTGTCCTCGTGGCGTGGTGACCGTGATGCCGGTGGCTTTCTCGAACTCCGGCAGGATCTCCTGATAGGCGGCCGCAAAGCCGCCAGACATGATGACCTGGAGTTGCGCGAACGACGCAGCCGGCAAGGCGAGAACCGCGATCGCGAAGGGCAATCTTCAGCGGCATTTGCAACATCCAGCTAAGTTTACTCGATCAAAACGTGGATCGCCTTCCTGCCGCAGCGCCACAGTTCGGCTCTTCACTAAGATAAGGCTGCTGAAAAAGGCTTTTGGGGACCGACTCCCCTACGGTCGCGGCTCGGTAAACACATGCAAACGCGCAGTTGCGATTCTGAGCCGCGCGCGTGAGCAAGCGGTTTATTGCCTTTTTCGGCATCCTGCGTAAGATAAGGGCTGCTGGGCATAAAGCAGGCAGCCACGAAGAACCAGCGACGAGGCGAGCGGAAGCCGAAAACATTGAGCCGTCATCAGACCTTGGCGATCTTCCGCAGGGCCACCGCATTCATGCAATAACGCAGACCGCTTGGCGCCGGTCCATCCGGGAAGACGTGGCCCAGGTGGGCGTCACATGTGTTGCAGATGGTTTCCACGCGCTTCAAAAACGCGGGCCCGTCGAACCGGTAGGCGATGACATTTTCCCGGATGGGCTGCGTGAAGGACGGCCAGCCGGTATGCGACTCGAATTTCTCCGACGCATCGAAGAGGATGGTTTCGCAGCACAGGCAGGCATAGATTCCCGGCTCAAAGAGACTGCACATTTGCGAGCTGAAAGCGCGCTCCGTTCCGGCCTGCCGGGTGACATGATATTCCTGGTCACTCAGCTGTTCGCGCCATTCGGCATCCGTTTTGACGACTTTGCGATCCGGCGCGGGGTTGCCGTTCTTCGCCAGTTTCAGAACTTCGGGCCATTGGAGCATCATCTTGTATTCTAAACGCGGTCCCGACGCGGCGAAGGCCGCGCATCGACGCTGCGAAATTCCGCAGCCGTTGTTATAAACTAAACGCAACTATAGGAGACATGATGAAGCCACGTTGGATCGCTGCAATCGGGGCGTTTTTGCTGGTGTTCGGCGCGATGCTGAAGGGCGACGGCGGACAGATCGCCAGTCTGATCACGGGCAAGAGCGCGTTCGTCGACGCCAGGGATTTGAAGCCGGGCACATTCCGAAAGATCACCGCGGACGACCTGCCCAAGCCGTTCGAAACCGAATCGGCCAGGAACACGACGGCCGCTTCCCGGCCCGCCGGAGCACTGCCTGCCGCGCCCGCCGGTTTCAAAGTCGAGCTGTACCTGGACGACTTGCAGAACCCGCGACAGATCCGCGTGGCGCCCAACGGCGATCTTTTCTTCACCGAAACCAGAGCCGGGGAAATCGTGGTGCTTCGCGGCCGCACCGCGGACGGCAAGCCCCAGCAAGTGGAAACCTTCGCCACCGGACAGAAGGGCGCTTTCGGTCTTAACTTTTACCCGCCGGGGCCAAATCCGCAGTGGGTGTATGTGGGCAACACGGCTTCCGTGGTGCGATTTCCGTACAAGAACGGCGATCTGAAAGCGTCCGGCCCGGCGAGGTTTTGATCCCGGAGCTGCCCACGGGAGGCCACTCCACTCGCGACCTGGTTTTTTCCAGGGATGGCAAGCAGATGTTGGTGGCGGTGGGCTCTGGAAGCAACGTGGACGATCCCGATACGCATCCTTCGGAAACGCGTCGCGCCAACATTCTGGAATACACGCCGGAGGGGAAATTTGTCGGCGTCTATGCCTCCGGTATTCGCAATCCGGTGGGATTGGGCGTGAATCCGGAGACCGGCGAGATATGGTGCTCAGTGAACGAACGCGACGCGCTGGGCGACAACCTGGTGCCCGACTACATCACGCACGTGACGCCAGGCGGCTTCTATGGATGGCCTTGGTTCTACATTGGCGGCCATCAGGATCCGCGCCTGGAGGGCAAACATCCCGAATTGAAGGACAAGGTGCTGGTCCCCGACGTGTTGATGCAGCCGCACAATGCTTCGCTTGGGCTCACCTTCTACGATGGCAAACAATTTCCAAAGGAATATCGCGGCGATCTGTTTGCCGCCGAGCACGGCTCCTGGAACCGGGCGCATCAATCGGGACACGAAGTTGTCCGGGTGCCTTTGGATAAGGGCCACGCCAGCGGCGCATACGAGGATTTCCTCACGTTTCTGGGGCCGGATGGACAGGCCTGGGGCCGGCCGGTGGGAGTGGCAGTGGGCAAGGACGGTGCGCTGTATGTTACCGACGATGGCTCGCGAGCGATCTGGCGCGTGAGCTACGTGGGAAAGTAGGCTGCGTCGAACATCGGGAAAACGATTGCAACCGCGCGACGGCGTCCTACGGAGGCGGCGCGCCCGAACCTCGGCCGCTTCCCAGCGTGCGTAACGTTTGTGATAAAAAGAGGACTAGATTATGAGATCCGGTTGCAAGTCGTTGGCGCTCGTGGTCTTGATTGCCTCCTTAGCGACTTCGGCTAAAAGTGCGCCGGCCGTGGGCCCACCGGATCAATATCACGCGATGCTCGCCACCTATTGTTTCACCTGCCACTCCACGCGGGCGAAGGTCGGCGGCCTGGCGTTGGAGGGCCTGGATCTGGGGGCCGCGGCGAACGACGCGCGAACCTGGGAGAAGGCTCTGCGCAAATTGCGCGGACATTTGATGCCTCCGCCGGGCAATCCGCAGCCGCCACCGCGAGAGGTGGATTCGTTCGTGGCCTGGATGGAGAACACGCTCGATTCGCACGCCAATGGTCCGAAGGCCGGTCCCACGGCAGGTTACGTTCCCATCCAACGGCTGAACCGCACCGAGTATGCCGCATCGGTGAAAGCTTTGGTGGGCGTGGAGGTCAACCCCAAGGACGTGCTGCCGCAGGATATTCAGGTAGAGGGCTTCGACAACATCGCGGACGCTCTGAGCGTCTCGCCCGCGTTTCTCGATCAGTACATCACGGCTGCGCGGCACGTTGCGAAACTGGCGATCGGCGATCCCGCCGGCCATATTGCGAATGTGAAGTACCTGATCGCGGCCAACCAGAACAGCGACGATCCCTTGCCTCCGGGCACGCGCGGCGGCGTGCGGTTCAAGCACAATTTTCCAGCCGACGGGGAATATCGCATCAGTATCGGCGACCTTTCGGTGGGCTTGTACACCAGCACCATGGAAAACGAGAGCACGCTGGTGATCATGATTGACGGCAAGATCGTGTTCCGCAAACCCATCGGCGGGCCTGCCGATCTGGCACTGGCGGATCGCAAGGGTGCGGAGGCGCGCGCCACGATCATGGACCGGTTTTCGAAGATACCGGTACAAGTGCAGGCTGGTGTGCATGATGTCGTGGTGACGTTCATCGACCGCGCGCACGTGGAATCCGACGAGAACGTAGCCGGTGGCTTCAACGGCATCGGCGTCCTGGGCTTTGGCAGCGGCAATGGACGGATGGCGCGCCTTGCCGACGGCATCGAAATCGTGGGGCCGTTCAATGCGAGCGGCGTTTCGAAAACTGCTAGCCGCGCCCTGATTTTTGTCTGCGACCCCAATAAAATTGGAGAGGCCGCCTGCGCGAAGCAGATTACAGAGCGTCTGGCGCGGCGCGCGTACCGCAGACCGGTAACCGCCGATGATGTGGCTCGCCTGATGCCGTTTTATGAAGCCGGGCGCGAGAATGGCGGCAGCTTCGATCAGGGCATCGAGCAGGTGGTGGCGGCCGTGCTGGCCAGCCCGGATTTTCTTTACCGCGCGATTCGCGCGCCCGATGGGACCGCTCCAAATTCCGAGTTTGCTCTTACCGACCTGGAACTGGCTTCGCGCCTTTCGTTCTTCCTGTGGAATACCGGCCCGGATGAGGAGCTGCTGACGCTGGCGGCATCGGGCGGCTTAACGAAGCCCGGAGCGATGGAAAAGCAAGTCAAGCGCATGCTGGCGGACCCCAAGGCATCTAGCCTGGTGACCAGTTTTGCGATGAAGTGGCTGAATCTCACCACGCTCGATTCGGTGCAGCCCGATCCGAAGTTGTTCCCGGGATTCAACGAACAACTGCGGCATGATTTCTCGAAGGAAGCGGAAGATTTTATCAGCAGCATTCTGCTGGAAGACCGGAGCGTCATCGAGCTGCTCACCTCCGACCATACGTTCCTCAATGACGAGCTGGCGCGCCTCTACGGCGTCTCCGGCGTGGACGGCCCGCAGTTCCGCGAGGTCACGCTGACCGAAAAAGAGCGCGACGGCCTGCTGGGCAAAGGCGCGGTGCTGCTGCGGACTTCGTATGGCGACCGCACGTCGCCCGGTTTTGCGCGGAGCGTGGGTGCTGGACAAGCTGCTGGGCACGCCGCCCACGCCTCCTCCGGCGAACACCGCAACCGACCTTTCGCAAAAGGCCGGCGAGGCGCCGAAGACGGTGCGCGCGCGGCTGGAACAGCACCGCGACAAGGCGAGTTGCAAGCAGTGCCACGGTGTAATCGATCCCATCGGCCTGGCTCTGGAGAATTTCGATGCAATTGGGGAGTGGCGCACCGTGGACCATCAGGCGAAAGCGCCGATCGATGCCAAAACGGTGCTGCCGAATGGCGTCCCCATCGACGGTACTGTGGAACTCAAGGACCAGCTGGTGGAGCGTCCGGCGCACATTCGCCGAGGCGTTTACCGAGAAGCTGATGATGTACGCTCTCAACCGGCAGCTGGAATATTTCGATATGCCGCAGGTTCGCGCGGTGGTTCGCGGGGCCGCGAAGGATAACTACAAGTTTTCATCCATTGTTTTGGGAATCGTGAATACGGATGCGTTTCGCAGGCAGGGCGCGGCGTTGGCTCTGTGACGAAGCAATGAGCCGCGACCGTGAGGAAGCGGATTTAGGAGGTCACATGTTCATCACTAAAAAACACATTGCCCGCAGAACGGTACTGAAAGCTGCCGGAGTGAAGCTGGCGCTGCCGTTTCTGGAAGCCATGGTGCCCGCCGCAACTGCGCTGGCCCAAACGGCCGCCGCTCCCAAGATGCGGGCGGCCTTCTTCTACATTCCCCACGGCGCCATCATGTACAACACGTCGCACGGGCCGGCGATGGACAAGTGGACGCCCAGCGGCTCCGGCGCCGATTTCAAGCTCAGCCCGATCCTGGCTTCGCTCGAGCCGTATAAGAAGTACATCACGTCTTTCGGCAATTTGGAAAACGCGGCTACCGCGGGATCGGTGCATACCTTCACTCCCGCGACGTGGCTGAGCGCCACGCGTCCGGACACCGGCGGTCCCAAGGCGCACATGGCCACCACGCTCGATCAGGTGATCGCCAAGTTCATCGGCCAGGACACCCCGCTGCCCTCTCTGGAACTCGCTTCGGAGACAACCGTGCAAGTGGCCGCGGGCGGCGGCGGATCTTATACAACATTGTCCTTCCGCGACGCAGACTCGCCGCTGCCGATGGAGTACAATCCGCGCAAAGTTTTCCTGGAGCTCTTCGGGGAAGGCGACACGCCGCAGGAGCGCGCGGCGATTAGTCAGCAGACGGGAAGTCTGCTCGATTTGATGATGGACCGCACGAAGAAGCTCCAGGGCGAACTGGGCAGCAGCGACCGCGCCGCTCTCGACGGCTACCTGGACAGCGTTCGCGAGATCGAGCGCCGAACCCAGTTGGCAAACTCCAAAGGTCTTTCGGGCCTGAAGATTCCCGATGCTCCGGTAGGCGAACAGGATAAGTTCGAAGACCAGGTGAAGTTAATGTTCGACCTGCTGGCGCTGGCACTTCAAGCCGGCCTCACGCGCGTTGCCACATATATCATGGTGGCCGAAGGCACCAACCGCACCTACAACCACATTGGCGTTCCCGATTCGTTCCATCCCGTTTCCCATCATGCCAACGATATCGACCGGATCAACAAGCTGGTCAAGATCCAGACCTGGCACGTGGAGAAGTTCGCCGAATTCGTGAAGAAGATGGCGGAGACTCCGGACGGGCAGGGAAGTTTGCTGGACCACTCCATCTTTATGTATGGGTCGAACATGAGCAACAGCGACCTGCACAACAATTATCCGGAGCCGAATATTGTCGTTGGCGGCGGTGCGGGCAAGATGAAGCTCGTCGGCCAGCATCTGTTGCTGCCGGAGCGCACGCCCATCGCGAATCTGCACCTGACGCTGTTGCAGAAGGTGGGGCTGGAACGCGACCACTTCGGCGACAGCACCGGCACCATTGCGGGGGTGTAGCAGGGATGAAAGCGTTGAGAATCTTCTGCACGCCGTGGCGCACGCACTCGTGCGTGCCGTCTCGAGACTCATTTCGACACGTTTGGCCGGCTCTGGGCGTTCGCATGAGTGGGAACGCGGCACGCATGAGCGCGTGCGCCACAGTGAGGGCCAAGTGAATCGGCGAGACCTGTTGAAGAGTTCCGTGGCAGGAGCGCTCGGCTTCTGGGCGGCGCGCGGGCTTTTCGCGCAAAGCCGTCTCACGGACAAGATTGCAGTGCTGGATAGCGGCGGCGCGAATGTTGTGGCGTTCTCCGGCAGCGACGGGCTGGTGCTGGTGGACAGTGGCGCACCGAAGGCTGTCCCCAGCGTTTCGAAGGTGCAAATACTCTTCAACACGCACTATCACACCGATCAGACCGGCAACAACGAAATGTTCGCGTCGGCGGGGGCGAAGATCATCGCCCATGAACGCACGCGACAGTGGATGTCCACCGACTACTGGGTTCCGGCCGAAGATCGTTACGAGAAAGCGCGTCCTAAAGCTGCCCGCCCCACCGAAGTTTTCGAGACCACCGGGTCTCTGAAATTTGGGGACGAACAGATCGATTACGGCTACCTGCTGCTGGCTCACACCAGCGGGGACATTTACGTATACTTCAGAAATTCGAATGTGCTTGCGGTGGGTGATGTCGCATCGCCGCTGCGCGATCCCGCGTTCGATTGGTTTACCGGCGCGTGGATCGGCGCCCGCGTGGACGCGATGGATGTTCTGCTCAAGCTGGCCAATGAACAGACGAAAATCGTGCCCGCGTATGGTCCTGTGATGACCCGCGCCGAATTCAAAGCGGAGCGCGACATGATGGATGAAGTTCGCGCGCGCCTGTTCAAACAGGTTCGTGAAGGCGAAGGTCCTAAAGACATGCTGGACGGCGGCGTTCTGAACGGCCTGCCCCGCACGTGGAAAGACCCAAACAAGTTCCTGTATGACGCAGCCAAAGGTCTGTGGGCTCATCATGACAAACTGGATCCCAATGTGGTTTAACCGACTCCCTGACGGTCGCGGCTCAGCCCGATACACTCGCGCAATACCGAGCCGCGCGCGTAAGCAAGCGGATTTCCGGCTTTTTGCCATCGTTCTCTTCGCTGCTGTCGTGCCCATCTGCGCGCAGGCTCAGAAAGCATCTCTCGCCAATCTCATTCAAGAGGGAAACCGCAAAGCGGCGCTTGCGCAGATTCGCGCCGGAGCGGATGTAAACGCGGCTCAACCCGACGGCACACGCCCCATACATTGGGCGGTTTACAAAGTGGATTATGAAATCCTGGACGCGTTGATCGCAAAGAAAGCGAAAGTGGAGGTCGCGAATGCGTTCGGATCCACGCCGCTGGCGGAAGCCGCCAAGCTGGCCGACGGCAGGATGGTGAGAGCGCTGCTGGATGCCGGCGCGAAGCCCGATACGCCCAATCAGGACGGCGAGACCGCGCTGATGCTGGCCATCAAGACGGGCGAGCTGCCCGTGGTTCAAATGCTGGTCAAGGCCGGCGCGAATGTCAATGCCAGAGAAACGTTTCACAACCAGACGGCGTTGATGTGGGCCGCCGCCGCGCCGAAAAATGGCGGCGCGATGGTAAAGCTGCTGCTCGCGAAAGACGCCGACGTCAGGCCGCGGGCCCTCTACAGCGATTGGGATAGCCAGATTACGTCGGAGCCGCGGGCGCAGTATCGTCCGGCGGGCGGCCTCACCGCGCTGTTATATGCGGCTCGCGATGGCTGTTATGAGTGCGTGAAGGCGTTGAACGGCGCGGGCGCCGATGTAAATGTCCCCACTCCGGAAGGCGTTACTCCGCTGATGATCGCGCTGGATAACGACCACAACGATGTCGCCAAGCTACTGCTGGATCGCGGTGCAAATCCGAATTTGTGGGACTGGTGGGGGCGCACCGCGCTCTACATCGCCATCGATAGAAGGGAAGCCGTACTGGCTCCGCTGCGGACCGGGCTCATCACAATCCGGTTCCCCGTACCGCTCCCCCTGTGCCGCGCGATTCGAGTGGGCCGCCCGTTTCCAGCATCGAGATCATCAACACCCTGCTGGCAGCCGGTGTCGACGTGAATCCGCAGCTCAATATGCATCGCCCCAGCCGCGGAGGGAACAGCGGCCGTTTCGTGGAGGAGTTTTACAACACGGGCTGCACGCCGCTCATGCGCGCCGCGATTGGCAGCGACGTGGAGCTGGTGCGGAGCCTGCTGGACAAGGGCGCCGACCCGAGTATCGGCGCCAT
Source organism: Bryobacterales bacterium (assembly GCA_963784025.1). Classification (GTDB taxonomy): domain Bacteria; phylum Acidobacteriota; class Terriglobia; order Bryobacterales; family Bryobacteraceae; genus Palsa-89. The sequence continues at coordinate 48,273 of CAWAPW010000020.1, read as the reverse complement.
GGGCCTGACGCCGTTCCTGATTGCGGCGGGCGTGGGAACTGGCGGAAGAGGGACAGGCTTGGCGTCCTCTACCAGCAACGGCTTTCCGCCCAGCATACCGATCATGGACATGCTGCTGCAGCACGGCGCCGATATCAATGCGCAGGTCACCGGTGCGAAAACGTATTCGCTGCGGATCTCCCGCGCGCCATCTGCCACCGAAGGCATGACGGCGCTTCACGTGGCCGCCCAGAAGGGCAGAGCGGATGAGGTGCGTTACTTGCTGGAGAAGGGCGCGAAAACCGATATCGTCGATAGCAACGGCCGCAAGCCGCTCGATTTGGCAGGGACGGGTGCGGCTCCGGCGCCGGCCGCCGACAAGGCAGCAACTCCCGGCGCGAGCGGCGCTGGCGCAGCGGGAGCGGCCGAAATCCGGGCCCTCCTGCAGAATGCGTCCTCTCAAACCTACGGGCGCTGAACGTCTTCCGATCCCGAGTGGATTATGATAGGTGACTATGAAGTCAGTAGCCTCCCCTTCTCGATCATTTCGGATTGCCGTGCTCATCACCGGCATTAGCGCCGTTCTTGGCGCGCAAGCCGTGCCGGTCCCTAAAACAATTGGGCCAATTCCCGTGACGGCGGATTCCGTCCCGTTCATGGCCGCAGCCGACAATCTGGAGCCCACCGACCTCTCCAAGTTCGGATACGTCGAGGAGGAATTCATCCTTAGCGGCAATGCCAACGTCTACGATTGGGCCGCGGACGGTACGGTAACTGTCAAGACTCCCAACGCACCCTATGCTGACCGCATCCTGGTGCGCCGTCCCGCCAATCCAGCGCGTTTTAGTGGAACGGTGATCGTGGAGGTTACCAATGCGGCGCGGCGTTATGACTGGCCCATGATGTGGGGCTATGGGCACGATTACTTTTTGGAGCACGGCGATGCATGGGTAGGTCTGACAACGCCCGGCGCGATCAATTCGCTCAAAAAGTTTAATTCCACGCGTTACGCAACGCTCTCCATGCAGAATCCAACGCCGGACGCCGTGTGCCCCGGTGCGAATAAAAATGGCGCGTCGGCGATCGAAGACGGGTTGCGATGGGACTATTACAGCCAAGTGGCCGCAGCCCTGAAGAGCGGCCAGCCTGGTCAACCGATGGCCGGATTGAACGTGAGACGGGTCTTCATGACTACGCAGGTGGGCGACATTACCACCTACATCAATGCATTCCACGACCGGTCCCGCCTGGCGAACGGAAGCCCCGCTTACGACGGCTATCTGGTTCGCGATCCGCCGGCGCCTGCGCGAATCAATCAGTGCGCTCCAGCAATTGCGGCCACGGATATTCGCCGCCAGATAAAGGACATCGATGTGCCGGTGATCTCTGTGTCTGCGCAGGGTGAAGTGCCCGAATCGATGAAGGTTCGCAAACCCGATAGCGACGATCCCAAAGGCCGCTATCGCCTGTATGAAATCACCGGCGCGGCGCACATTGATGCTTTCGCATACACCGGGTTTCCATCGTTTGCGGAGCAGAACCAGATTGGGCTCGCTCAAGGCACGCCGGATTGGCCGTTCAACTTAAAGTGCGACCCCCAGATCCCGCTCAGCCGCCAGCCGCTGCTGATGTACGCTTTTCACGGGGCTTACAGGAACCTGGATGAATGGGTGGCGAAAGGCGTGGTTCCTCCCAAGGCAGCGAGGATTGAGGTAAAAGACGGTGCAATCGTGATGGATGAATTCGGCAACGGAGTTGGGGGAGTGCGAAATCCTTGGGTGGATGCGCCGCTCGAGACCGTCGTGACTACCAGTCCCGGGCCGGGAACTTGCCGCGAATTGGGGCACACCGTCCCGTTGGAAGCGGCTCGTGTTTCAAGCCTCTACCCGTCGGCCAAGGACCGGATCAGCAAGGTGAATGCTTCGGTGGATAGAGCCGTCAGCGCGCGGTATTTCACCGAAACCGACGGCAAGAAAATGAAAACCGAGCTTGCAAAAAGCATTGGAAAGTAGGTAATTGCCTAACTTCAGGGTCAATTCGAAATGGTGATCGAACCGGCCGACCCGTTCCAGTAATAATTCTGGGACCAGGTGGAATTGAACACGCCCACATCGACGGAGTAAGTGCCGGCGGCCAAACTGGACGGTGAATTCCAGGTATAAGAGAACTGGAGTGTCTGGCCCGCGGTAAAGTTCTGGCCGGTCCAGTAGGTGGTCATCACGGCGGTTCCCGCTTGATCGAATACCTGCAATTCGACAATCGAATTGGAGAGCGCGGCGGTTCCGGTGTCCGTCACCGAAACGGCGATGCTGGTGGTGGCGCCGGGCGCGAATGTGGATGGCATGGGAGTGGCGGACGAGTTGAACGTCAGATTCGAGTTCACGGTGATGGTGGCGGCCGAGGAATTCGAGCTCCATAATTGACCAGTCGAGCTGTACACACCAATCTCGACGGTATACGTACCCGCGAGTGACGGAACCAGGTGGACTTTGTAGCTGGCCGATTCACCGGAGGTGAAGTTTTGCCCGGTAAAGTTTCTCTTGAACGCGACGGCGCCAGTGGGGTCGAGAACAGCGATATGTACAAGACCATCCGTCAACGTGTTGGCAGTGTCCTTGACGCTAACGGTGATGGCCGTTGAGACGCCCTGAGTGACTGGGTTAGGATTCGCGGAAGCCGTGGAAGTGAATGCCGGCGGAGCAATCGGCGTTGCTGCAACTTGAGCCGAGTTAGGGCTGGCGCCGGCCGAGTTACTGCCAGTAACAACATAATAGTAAGTGGACCCGTTCGTGAGGCCGGAATCCTTATAACTGGTTGACGAACCACTTACGGTGGCAATCGGCAAGTAAGGACCGCCGCTCGCGAAGCTGCGCTCGACGGTGTAACTGGTGGCGCCGCCCGCTGCCAGCCAGGTTAACGTGACCGTGCCGCTGCCGACGGTGGCCACAAGACCGGTGGGCGCATTCGGCGGCGAGAGGACGTTGCCGGGCGGGATGACGAAAAGTGTGATGCTTTGGGACGGCACCGTGGTGGAGATGGAGTTGTTCGCAACGCTCAAATCAGCAAGTTGGGCGATAGACGTCTGGGACGCCGAATTAATCTGCCAGGCCTGCGCCGTTCCGGAGGTTGAAAAATTCTCCAGCCTCACGGTGACCGGCGTGCTCCCTTGCTGCTTGTTGATCACCATCACCGTCAACGCGCCGTCGGATTCGCGCACCGCCGCGAATGCCGACAAGTTGTCCGGATTGGCCACCTTCGCCTGCACGCTGGTTTCGCCGAATCCCGAATCATTGCCGTCATAGTTGCGGTAGATCTGGCTGGCGAGATAGGTCACATAGTAAGTGACCGGGTTCGCACTTGTATTTTCGGCCACCGTCCAACGGGTTGCCAGATTGAAACCCTCGCGTCCATAAATGCCGAGCACATCAGCCTGCGTGGTGGCGCCATTCAGATTCGGTTCGTCGCCCCAGTTATATTCGGTGCAGCCGATTTCGAGTCCCGGATAATACTGGTTCACCATCGTTCTCATGGTGGGAATCCAGTTGATGACGCGGCCGTTGATCCCGATGTCGCCATACCAGGAAGGATCCTGAAACGTGGGATCCCACAAGATGCGCGTCTCCCGATTGCGCGTTTGTTGGCCCGAGGGAGAATCGTCGCTGCTGGCCGGAATGGCGTTGTAACAGTGAATGGTCAGCACATCCAGGAGCTTCGTTCCCGTTTGCTGCTGGTAGGCGTACAGTTGCTGCAGTAACCAAGGATAATAGTAAGTCTGATTGTGAGTATTGTAGTCCGAGTTAGGCGAAGTAATTCCGTTCGCCTGGTCGAAACCGCTGTCATACATGGCCCACCAACTCCACTCCTCAAAGCCAACGATCTTCGCGGCCGGATCCGCGGCGCGGATGGTGCTGGCGTAGGAGACGATCTTGTCGTACATCTCCGCATACGTCGCGGGAGCGGGATGCACGTCGCGCTGGGTTTGATACCACAAGGACGGCTCGTTATCGAGAATGTAGTATCTGATGCCGGTGGAAGTTAAAGCGGAGCCGAAAGTGGAAATAAAGTGCTGCAACCAGCCTTGCTGAATTGTACTGGTGTTGGGTACGCCGGTATCCAGCGGATTGTTGCCGGTGATGTCCTGCCCGGTGGCCAAGCTGACGCCGTTGCCCGCGTCGGAGTTATAAGGATCGGTCGCAGTTTGCGACCCGTACTTCGCAACCGAAAATCCCTCCAGCGTGCTGCGATTCGGGCCGAGATTGGCCAGATAATCGATCATCGGAATGGTGAACAGAGGTTGGGCGCCGGGGTTGGCGCGCGTGGTTGCCACGTAGGCGTCGGCCGATCCCGAAGGCGTTCCGGGGCCGTCTGGATAGGTCTCAAAATACCAGTCCGCCGCGGCCGAGTGCGCGTCGATCTGCCAATTGTAACGGCTGGTGGCATCTCCGCCCCAGCGATTGAGCGGGGCGTTCAGATTCGTCATGTCCGTTGCGCTGCCGTAGGCGATGCCGTAAATATTGGGATTGATGGCATGCCGGTTCGCGTTGGCGTCCACGTTCACGGTTGTGGCTGGATTCTGCGCAAAGCCCTGCGCTGCGCCGAACAGCGCAGCACCGAACAAGGTGATGGCCGGCAGGCTTACTCGGTTATTCGACATCAGAAGATTCCTCTCGCTGGGGTCGCATGCGGAAACGACGCAACATTTTGGTCCGAATCGTGATGATACTTGGTTAATCGTAGTTCTAGTACTTTAAGTAATCAATAGAACTAATTACTTAGGCTGCGGTCGAGGTATTTGGCCTAAGCGCACGCGGAGAAAACTCGCGCAACCGGGCGTTCAACTCAGGTTGCGTATGAGGCGATGCCGTTTCCAAACGACCAGTCTTCCTTGGCGCACTCAACCAGATTGACGAGCACGTCCTCTGGCCGTATGCCCGGATCTTCGGACAACAGCGCAGCGATCCTCGCGTAGAGCGCCCTTTTTTGCTCAAGCGTTCGGCCGGCGTTCAGGGTGATTTGAATAAATACTATGTCGTCCGTTCGGTTGATCCCGAGGTAAGTGGGATCGTAAATCAGGCCATCGGCGGGATGATCGGTAATCACCTGAAAGCGATCGTGCTCGGGCATTTTGATGGTTTCGACCATGGCTCGATAGACGGAGTCTCCGATCTTACGCCGATATTCAGGCGTCTTGCCCTGACGCAGGTCGATTCGAACCAAAGGCATGAACGTATTATGGCAGGCCCCACCTCACTCGGTTCGCAGAGCCTGCATTACATCCACTCGGGCGGCCCGCGCCGCGGGGATTACCGACGCTATCACGGCGGCCAGCAGCAGCACCAAAGCCGAACCCGCCACCGGCAGAACGTCGGGCATTTTCAGGTCGCCCAGATAAGTGCCGGCCAGTTGCGCCAGCCCGTACCCGCAGGCCAGCCCGACCGCGAGCCCGCCTATCGCCATGGCTGCCCCTTCGGCGATCACCCGCAGCAACAGATTCCTCGGCTGCGACCCGACCGCCAGCCGGATGCCAAACTCCCGCGTGCGTCCGCTGACCGAAAACGCGAGCACGCCCGCAACGCCCACCACCGCAATCAGCAGCGCCACCCCCGCGAAAACGCCGAACACGATCACGTTGAGCCGATCCGATGAGAGCACCTGCGCGCGAACGTCGTCCAGAGTCGCCGCGCGTTCCACCGGTTGGTCCGCCGACATGTCGTGCAGGATTCGCGTGACGGGTTTTACCAGGGCATACGGATTGGAGCTTACGTGGACAAACAGGTTCCCGCCTCCCATGGCCGCCTCCTGAGCGAAAGGACGATACAGGGTCATGGTGGGCTTGGGCACTACGTTCACGTCGTCCATGTCCGCCACCACGCCGATAATGCGCTGCGGCGCGGCGCTCATCATCGGAATGAATTTCATCATAGGATCCGTCCACGACAGATGATGATTCAGCGCGTCGCCCTTCGGGAACAAGCGTTGCGCTACGCTCTGGCTCACAATCACGACGCGCTCGCTGCCGTCGCGGTCGGCATCGTTGAAATCGCGCCCTTCGATGAGCGGCAGTCCGAGCGTCGCGAAAAATCCGGGTGTGATGATGCGGACCATCGCCTTGGGATGTTCCTCGGCCGGCGCCGGAACGTGCCCGTCGGGCGCGAATTGCAGAGAGAAGGTTCCGTCGGTGCGCCACGGAACGTCCGTGCCGATAGCGACGTTCTCAACGCCGGGCAGCGCGCGGATGCGACGCGTGGCTTCCCGATAATAATCCACGATCTGGCTGGGCGTTTTTCCGTTGTGCATCACGGGCACGTCCATGGCCAGCACATGGTGTGTATCGAACGGGGTCTGGGCGGCTTCCAGCGCCAGCAGCGTCTTTACGAATGAGCCGGCCGCCGCTACCAGCACGAACGAAGCGGCGATCTGAACCACCGCGAAGACGCGCAACTTCCGATTCGCGATTCCGGTGACGCGAGCGCCTCCGCTGGCCAGAGAAAATCCCTGGGCGCCTCCGGAGGAGGGCAGGCGCGGAACAAATGCCAGCAGCACGGCGGCAACCACCGCGAGTCCGGCGCCCACCCACAGCATGCTCGGGTCCACCTGAAGATCCAGCGCGCGCACCGAGAAGCGGGACGCGTAGCGCGCCAGCACAGTCACCATTGGCCGGGCGATCAGTATGCCAATGGCGGCGCCCGCCACGCACAGCAGCAGGCTCTCGGCTAAAAGATTACGACGCAAAGCTCCCGTGCCGGCTCCCAGCGCCGCTCGGATGCCGAGTTCGCTTTCACGCCGGACGGTGCGTGCCAGGATCAGGTTGGCAACGTTAGAACAGGCGATCACAAAGACCAGGATCGACGCCGCCATCAGGACCAGCAGGATGGTCCGCGCTCCGGACGTAAGCTGATCGCGCAGTTTCACCGCGCTGATTCGGTAGTCCGCTTTGGCCGGATAGGCCTCCGGATGTTCCCGCTTCATAGAGCCGTACACGGTTTGCAATTCGGCGCGCGCCGATTCGAGTGTCGCGCCCGGCGCCAGCCTTCCAAACAATTCCGTCATCCTATGTATCCGGCCGGTGACCATGGTTGCCGAAAGATGGTGCGCGCTGGTGACGATGTTGGCGATGATTTCCGTGTCCTGCGGGTAGGGCACGCAGGGCTCTAAAACTCCCACCACGGTAGCGGGGCGGGCATCGATAAACGAATCCAGCCGGACGGTTTTGCCGATCACGGAGGGATCGCTCTTCAGCGTTGTGGACCAGAAACGATAGGTCAATACCACGGCGCCGGCGGCATTGGGGCCGTCATCGTGCGCGTCCAGAAGCCGGCCCAGAACCGGGCGCAGCCCCATCACCTGGAAATACGATCCGCCCACCACGCCGGCCTGCACCGAGCGCGGTTCTCCCAGGCCGACCATGGTGAATCCAATGGTGGAGAAATCGCCGAACGAGCTGAGCGTTTTCACGCGCGAGCGCAAGTCGTGAATCTCGGGGACTGAGAACGCGGAGTCGTCGTCGCCGTCGCCTGGCGCGCTCTGGCGGATGTAGATGAGCCGGTTCTCGTCGCGATTGACCAGGGGACGCAACAGCACGGCGCGAACCAGGCTGAACATCGCTGCGTTGGCTCCTATTCCGATGGCCAGCGTCAGTACGACGGTGATGGTGAGACCTTTGGAGCGGCCCAGGGAACGGGCGCCGACTTTCAGCTCGCTCAGGAACGACAAAATGCTCTCGTGCATGCCGTTAGCTCTCCTATGAGACAGTCTAACGTTGTCGGCAAGTGCATCGCCCAAGCTATGGATATAGAAACAAAGGTGGCCGGCCGTCTCGAGAGATCCAGTTAGTGTTCGTTTCCGGAATTTGAGCGTTCGGAGAAGAACAGACGGACGATCAGACGGGGGCGCCGTTGCTGCCGGCGCCGGGCGGTTTGTCCCCGGTGCGGACCACAACAATGGTGAATTTCGAGACCAACGCCGAGATCGCGCCAACCGCGGCCAAAACCGGCGCTAACACCGCGCTAACGGCGGCCACCGTGACAGGAATCTCAACGAACGTGCGGCCGTGTTCATCCCTGACAATAATCCGCCGCACGTTGCCTTCGTGAACCAGGGACTTCACCTTGTCCACCAGATCCCGCCCAAGAACTTGCACTTCCTCGACAAAGTCCTGTAATGCCATATGCCCTTATCTAGCATACGCGCCCGGCGCTGGGTTAGTTCGTAGGATCTAATGGACCAGCTTCTCCAGATGCCAGCCATCATCGCTCTTGCGAAACAGAAAAGACACGGGCGTGTCCTCGCGGAAATCGCCGTGCTTCACTCCTAGAATTGGCAGCGGAGCCGGGAAACAGGCGTTCTGTAGCTTGATGCCGGCCTTGGCGTCCACTAGCTTTGTACCATCGGTTTCCCCGTCTCGAATGCCCGACACCTCACCCACATCGAGTGAGAACGCGCCTCGGACCTGCGCGTGAGGCAGATGGAAGTTGGGCTCTATCGCCGGGTCGTCGTCGAAGTTCAAGTCGCGACCCTTGGACGTCAGCCGGGCAGTGCTGCGGTCCCCCGACACCTGCGAGGGAGCCTCCCACAACTCCGATTGGACGCCGCATTCCAGCTGTGTCTGGGTGATGGTGACTTGCTCGCCATCCAGATTGACGGCATTGGCCTCCAGAATTCCCTTGGCCACGCCTTCATCGAATTGATTTTTGTCTCCGCAAGCCACGGAAGCCACACATAGGCCGAAGACTGCACTCAGGAGCCAGCGATGATTCATAATCGCCTCAAGGGCGCTCTCTTGGTTCATCGACCGCGCCGAGACTTGACTTTAGATAGGGCCGGCCCGCGCTTCGATGGCTCAATAATTGATCTGCTGGGTGGCGTGGCGCGACAGATACCAGCAGGGCGTTAGCCCGAGCTGCGGAAACAACGAATAGGCGCACTGCTGTTCTTGCGGCGGATCGGCGATGAATTGAGTTTTGCGGTCTTTCTGCGGCACGGCGAGCAATCTCTGCACCTCAACCGAGCCGAACTGCTCGCGTCCCGGCGGAATCCGGTAGGCGATGGAAACGTAGTCGCCCAGGTAAGCAAGCAAGAGCAGTGCGCCGGCGATGAGAAGCAAACGCGGCCCGTAGCGCTTCATCCATTCCCATTATTGCTACAGTGTCTCCAATGTCCACTCCCGACCTTCGTTACCCCATCGGTTCCTTCGAATTTGGCCTTCCGGTTTCCACGCAGGAACGCTCGCTCTGTCTCGCGCAGGTGGCCGAAGCGCCGGCCAAGCTGCGGGCCGCGGTAGCCAACCTTTCCGACGTCCAACTCGACACGCCCTACCGCAGCGGCGGTTGGACGGTTCGGCAAGTAATCCACCATCTTCCGGACTCGCACCTCAATTGGTATGTTCGCGCCAAGCTGGCGTTGACCGAAGACCAGCCAACCATCCAGCCCTTCAGCGAGAATCTTTGGGCCGAACTTCCGGACGGCCGCGCGGGCGCTATCGAACCGTCGCTCCGGATGCTGGAAGGGGTCCACGCCCGGACGGTGCTGTTCTTTGAATCGCTCGCCCACGAGGATTGGAAGCGGAAATTCTTCCATCCGGAACGCGGCGTCCTGACGATCGAAGATATTCTTCCAGCATTTGCGTGGCATTCGCGGCATCACACCGCGCATATCGTGGAATTGTGCCGAAGAATGAACTGGATCGCGACGTGATTACAGATTAAAGGACGGTAGAAAGGGCCACGGCCAGCTTGCGCGCCAGAACTTTCAAGTTCATCCCGGTGTTTATAGTGCCGTGGTCTCCGGGTACGTCTTCGATCCGCAGCTCGGAGAGAAAGCCTCCCCAACCCAAATCCGGATCTGCGCCGAAGAACTCTGGCCGCGACTCCGCCTTAAAGAGACAGACCTGGCCCGGGTAGTGCTTGGCGCGATAACTTTCGGCCGCCAGAAGCTGACGCCCGGAAATGTCGCTCGCGATTCTCGGGACGCCCACGCCAAGCGTGGTGGAGACCCGGTGAATGGTCCTGAGAAAGCGCGATCGTAATCGATCCAGCAGATGGCGCAGGCCGGCTGCTCCGTAAATGATGTGATTCAAGTGATACCGGTAACGCCGGATGCGATCGCTCCAGGGCTCGTGAGCTTTGCAGCCTTCCAGGTAAGCGGCGTCGATGAGCGCCACGAGCGGTGGTTCGGCTCCGGCTTTCTTCAACTGGCAGGCCATCTCCACGGCCACCAGGCCGCCGAAAGAATAACCGAGCAGGCAGAACGGCTGGGGCTCGCCCCATTCGCGAAGCTGTTGGATGTAGCTGGCCGCCAATATTTCCACCGTGGAAAGGCGGTCCACCAAACTAAAGGGCTGGAGTCCGAAGATCGGCTGATCCGGCCCCAACTCCAATGCCAGCCGCCGGAATAAAATCACTTCACCGTTCAGAGCGCCGATGCAAAAGATGGCCGGCTTGGTGCCGTTAGGCTGAATGGGGACGATGGGCGCGGCCGCCTGCACTCCGGAATCGCGAATCACTCCCGCCATGGTTCGAACGGTCGGCGCATAAAACAGGGTTGCAAGCGGCAAATCAAGCTGGAAACAGAACTTGATTTCGGAAAACAGACGGAGCGCCAACAAGGAATGGCCGCCTAAATCGAAATAATTGTCGGTGACGCCGATGCGTGGGACTGCCAGCACCTCTTGCCACAGGTTCACCAGGCGTTCCTCGATATCATCCTGCGGCGGGACGAACTCCCGTTGTGGGGCCGTCGCGAACTCGGGCGCCGGCAGTGCTTTCCGGTCCAGTTTTCCGCTGGCGGTTTTGGGCAGCGCTTCCAGCGCGACGAAGGCCGAGGGGATCATGTGCTCAGGAAGGCGTTCTCTCAAATACAAACGGAGCGACGGCGTATCCAGCTCAGCTTGATTGGAAACCACGTAGGCCACCAACCGTTGGCCGCCGGCGTCTTCCCGCAAGGCCACGGCGGCGGCGCGGACTTCGCAATTTTGCAGCAAAGTGGCTTCAATGTCCCCCAGCTCAATGCGGAAACCGCGCAGCTTTACCTGATTGTCCAGGCGGCCCAGATATTCGATATTGCCGTCGGCCAGAAAGCGCGCCCGGTCTCCGGTCTTATAAAGACGCCGGCCTGAACGCTGGTCGAATGGATCCGGAATAAATCGCTCGGCGGTGAGTTGGTCCCGGTTCAGATATCCGCGTGCGACCGCGATGCCGCCGATGTGCAGTTCGCCTGCCACACCGATGGGCACTGGCGCCAGATGCTGGTCCAGGATATATGTTTTGACGTTCGAAATCGGCCGTCCGATCGGCACAGTGGCGCACCGCGCCTGCTCACTGCAGTCCCAATACGTCACTTCCACGGCCGCTTCGGTAGGACCGTACAGATTGTGCAACTGGGCTCCCAGGCGCTCATAGAACTTCGGCAACAGGTCGGCCGGCAATGCTTCGCCGCTCGCGAAGACGCGCCGGAGCGAGCCGCAACGGTCCAGGTTGTCGGACTCCAGAAATTCACGCAGCATGGAAGGCACGAAATGAATGGAGGTGATTCGCTCGGTGCCGATCAGGCCGGCGATGTAAGCGGGATCTTTGTGGCCGCCCGGCTCGGCGATCACCAGCGTGGCTCCGCACGTAATGGCGCCAAAAAACTCTCCCACCGAAACGTCGAAACTGTGCGGCGTCTTCTGCAGTACTCGATCGCTGGCCTGAAGCGGGTAGCGATCCTGCATCCATTGAACGCGATTCGCCACGGCTTCGTGAGTATTTATGGCCGCTTTGGGAACGCCCGTGGATCCGGACGTGTAAATGGCGTAAATAGGCTGGGAGGGTTCCACCGATATCCGCGGGTTCGTTGCCGGCTGCGCGTCCAGGCCCTCACAGTGAAAATCGATTACCAGCTTGCGTCCGGCATAATCCGCCAGGTTGTCCTTGAACTTTCGCTGAGTAATCACGCAAACGGGGCGCGAGTCGTCGATCAGCATGTTCAGACGAGAAACCGGGAGCTCCGGATCGTAAGGCACATAGGCGGCGCCGGATTTTAAAACGGCGAGCAGCGCCACAACCATTTCGAACGACCGCTCCAAATGGACGCCAATCAGAGATCCGCTCGCCGCACCGTTTTGGCGCAGATAGTGCGCCAGTTTGTTGGAGCGGGCGTTCAGTTCGGCATAGGTGAGTGGCTGGCCACGAAAAACCAGCGCAGTGCGATCGGGATTGGCCTCCGCCTGAGTTTCGAACATTTCGTGAATCGGCACGTTCGGGAAGCTTTTATCAGTGTTGTTCCAATCCACCAGCAGGGTGTGCCGCTCGCGATCGGTGAGCAGAGGAACGCGCGAGATGGCTTGATCCGGGTCGGCCAACAATTGCCGCAACAGCACTTGAAAATGTTCCTAGCAAGCGCAGGATCGTGGCGCGATCGAAAAGGTCGGTGCTGTACACGAAGCGTCCCGCCAAGCCATGCGGGTGCTCCGAAAACTCGACGAAAAGATCGAAAGCGGACGCGCCGCTGTGGACCTCCATGTCGGTGACGTCCCAGCCTTCCGGAAAATCGTTGAAGGGCGGCCGCATCGAGAATAGAACCTGGAACAAAGGGTGACGGCTGGAGTCGCGCTTGGGCGCCAGTTCGCGCACGATGGCGTCGAAGGGAATCTCGCTGTGGGCCAACGCGCCCAGCACGGTGCTTTTGACGCGTCCCAGAAACTCGCGGAATGAAAGATCGGGCGCCGACGCGAGCTGCGGAAAACAACCGCATTCAAGAAATATCCGATCAATGGTTCAAACTCGGGCCGCGTGCGAGTATTGGTTGCGCCGCCTACGATGATGTCGTCTTGTCCGGAATAGCGATAGAGCAGAACCTGGAACACGGCCAGAAGCATCATGTAGGGCGTTAAGCCTTCGCTCCTGCCCAATTCCTTGAGTGCTTCGAGCAGCGGCGCGGGTATGCGTGCACGTTTCCATCGCACCCCGCCAGGTGGGCTCGGCGGGACGCGGCCGGTCGGCGGGCAGCTCCAACAACGGCAGATTTTCGGAAAGCGTCTCGCGCCAGTATTCCATTTGGGCGGCGTGAGTGCCGCTGGCCAGACGGTGCTGCTTCCACGCGGCGTAATCGCCGATATTGGACGGCGAGTTCGGGAAGTGGCGACGGCTGGCCGGCGGAATAGGCGCTGTACAGCGCGGCCAGCTCCGAAATCAACACACGATATATGGACACACCATCGAATACCAGATGGTGCAATGTGAGATAAATCCGGTGGTAATCCTCGGCGCATCGAACCAGGCGCACGCGAAATAGCGGCGCCACGTTCAGATCGAAGGGACGGCGCACGTCCTCGGTCGCGATTCGAACCGCCTCCGCTTCGCGCTCTTCCAACAGGAAGATGGCTGAGGTCGATCGAACGGCAGGTGCACCCGAACATCAGAGTCGATTCGCTGAACCACTTTTCCATCGCTCATTGGAAACGCGGATCGCCAGATTTCGTGCCGCCGGACAATCTCGTTGAAGCAGCGCTCCAGGACAACCGGGTCCAGCGGTCCGCGTTTGTGAATGGTCACCGACTCGTTATACGTGGGAACGCTGGCGGCCAACTGGTGCGTGAAACCAAATCTGCTCCTGGCCCGGTGAAAGCGGAGCCTGGATCGCCGGATGGCCGGGGAATCAGAGGCTCAAGCGGGCCGCTCGATACCTGCAATTCGCCGCGCCGCAGTTTTTCGAGCAGTTGCCGCCGGGCTTCGGAGATTGTGTCGGGTTGGTCATTCGTCGGAGTCGCTTTAGCTGTGAACCAGTTCGAGACGCGCATCCGAGAGCTCGCGCTTGGCTACGTCGAAGCGAACCGGCAGAGCGCTGAGTCCACGCAAACCGAGATTCTCGCGCCAGACGAAATCTTCAGACGCCAACGCCAGATTCTTCAAGCGCCGCAAAAGAGACGCCGAAAGCGATCTGCCCTTCCATGCGCGCCAACGGAGCGCCGAAGCAAAAATGCGCGGCCCAGCCGAACGCCAGATGTCCCTTGTCCCCACGCTTCACATCCAGCACGTCCGGATTCGGGAAGCGTTCCGGATCGCGATTCCCCGCCGCCAGAACCGCCACCACGGACTGGCCGCGGCGGATCATTTTACCGCCCAGCAAAAAATCTTCGTGCGCCACGCGCGCCGTATGCTGGATGGGGCTTTCGATATCGCAGCAACTCCTCGACCGCCAGAGGGAATCAGCGACGGATCGTCCTGCAGCATGCGCATCTGCTCGGGATGCCGCAGCAGCGTCAGCAACCCGCTGCCGATCAGATTCGTGGAGGTCTCCTGTCCGCCGATCATGGTAAGGATGCAGTTGGCGATGATTTCCTCTTCGGTCAGGCGGATTCCGTCCACTTCGGCCTGCACCAGGGAGTGCACCAGCCCTTCGTGGGGATCGGTTTCCTGCTCTGCGAATGGCCGCTCGGAAATACTCGGTCATGTCGCGGACGCTGGCGGCCACGCGCGCAACGCGATCCGGTTGGTGTTGAAAATTTCCCAGGATCTCCGCGAAATCGATGGACCATTGCTTCAGCTTTTCGTGATCGCTCACCGGAACGCCCAGCATCTCGGCGGTAACGATGGCGGGCATCGGCGCGGCCAGATCAGCCACGATATCGGCTCTTCCTCTTGTCGATGAAACTGTCGATCAGGCTGTCCGCTATGTCCTGAATATGCCCGCGCAGGATCGCGACCCGCGCCGGAGTGAACGCCGCGGCGCAAAGGTTTCTCAGGCGGGTGTGAGCGGGCGGATCCCGGAACAACATTTGCCGGGACATCACCTCGATGATCGGGTTCAGCGCGCCCAGTCCCATGTCGTCCATCTTCTCCGGCGTGAGCGTTCGGTCCGCCGAGAAGCGGCTGAGCACGGTTACGATGTCCGCATAGCGGGTGACTACCCACGCATGCAGGAAAGGATCCCAATGCACCGGATCGGCTTCGCGCAGCTCTCGATACAAGCCGTACGGGGAAGCCATGACCTCCGGCTCCATGAGCTGACACAAACTGATGTCGGCATCCATTACGTTTCGTCCCGAACTAGCGGGCCAGGTAACGAGCGACCTCTTCGATCGCTCATCGAGTTGAGCTTCTCCATCAGCTGGCGATCCAACTTCGGCGGCCAGGCGCGCCACCGTTTTGGCCTCGAACAGATGCCGAAGACTGAGTTGAATGCCGAAGCGCTCGTATACGCGGACGGCAACCTGAGTTGCCAGCAGGGAGTGAAATCCGAGCAGGAAGAAATTGTCGTCGGCTCCCACGCGCTCCACCCCCAGCAGCGCCGCCAGAATTTCCACCAGACTCTCCTCGGTGGGCGTGCTGGGCGCTCGATAACCGGCGTCCTCGATGCGATTGCGCGGCGGACGGTTCGGGAAGCGCGCCGCGGTTCAGTTTGCCGTTCGAGTTGAAAGGCAGAGCCGAAATTTGAACGAACGTGGACGGAACCATATAGTGCGGCAGCGCTGGCCGAAAGGAATTCGCGCAAACCGGACGCCGACAGCGGCGTGGTTTCACGCGGCACCACGTAGGCCACCAGGCTCTTGGCGCCTAGGTTGCACCCGCGTTGTGCGCCGCGTCATGGCTACGCGCGATCACCGCGCTGGCGGCAACGCCGGGATGACGGTTCAGCGCGCAGACGATCTCATCGGGTTCCACGCGGTGACCGTGGATCTGTTCCTGACTATCCATGCGGCCGCGGAACGCAATTTGTCCGTCCGGAAGAAAGCAACCCAGGTCGCCGGTTCGATACATCCGCGAGCCGGGATGGGATTCGAAGGAATCCGGCAAGAAACGCTCCGCCGTGGTTTCGGGCTTGTTGCGATACCCGCGCGCGACGCTGGCTCCGGCAATGTAGATTTCGCCCACTTGGCCGGGCGCAACGGGACGGCCATCGCCGTCGAGAATGCGGATTTGCGTATTTGCGATCGGCTTGCCGATGGAGGGCGAGGCATTCCGACGGCCCGCCGCGATGGAATCACGCCCGACGTCGCCACCACGGTGCACTCGGTGGGACCATAGTTGTTCACCACCGTGAAGGGCAGATCTGGGCGAGGGATGGCGATGCAACGCTTCGCCACCCGTAAGCAAATACCGCAGTGCCGTCTCCGCCGGCCAGGACTGGCCCAGCAGGGTTCGGCGAATATGGTGGGAACGAATGCTACTGTGATGCGCTCCTTGCACCAGCCAATCGCGCAGCAGATCGGCCGATGTGCGCGTCTGCTCATCCACCAGCACCAGAGTAGCGCCGGCCGTCAAGTGCGGCCAGATCTCCCACACCGCGGCGTCAAAGCCCACTCCCGCGAGATGGCTCGCCCGATCGTTGGCCGTGATCCCGAACGTGCTCCGATGCCAGAAGATCAGATTCAAAAGATTGCCATGCGTCACTTCCACGCCCTTCGGCTCGCCGGTGGATCCCGACGTGTAGATGATGTAGGCCAGTTTTTCTCGCGTTACCGCAACGGGCTCGGCCAAGAGCATCGCAGCGCTCTATGGCGCCGGCGGCTGTGTCGAGATCGATGGTGCATGTCCCACTCGGCCAGCCGCCAGCCGGGCCAGCGGAGCCGCGCGAGATGACCAGCGGAGCTTGGGCGTCGTCCAGGATGGTACGCAAACGCGCGGCCGGCCAGGTGGGGTCCAGAGGGAGATAGGCCGCGCCCGATAACAGCACCGCGAGCGCGGAAACGATGAAATCGAAGGAACGTTCCAGGCACAGCGCCACCGGAACGTCGGGTCCCGCGCCCAGCGCAATCAGATAGCTGGCCAGACGCGTGGATTGATCGACCAGTTCGCCGAACGTCATGGTATCCGCGCCGCAGGAAAGCGCGATGCTTTCCGGGCTGGACCTGGCAGCTTCCATCATCAGGTCCGCTACGCAGATGCGCCGTCTGTCGTTTCGTCCCACTATCGGCCGAGGGAACGCTCCCAGGGCCGACGCGTAATCGCTGCCAATGATAACCGGCTGAGGTGAAATCGACATATGAAGTGAATTCAGTATGCGCGGTCGGCGTCCAAAGTTGAATCAACCTTCAGTACTGCGACTGTCGCGGAGGCGTTGCAATCTTAGTACTGGTGGACCTTAGAGAAACGCTTCGGAAACCGCATTCGTCCGCCTCCGCCCAACCGCGAGGTCGAAACCCTCGGGCTTCTACCTTAGACTTCCGGTGGGAATTTAATCCCAGCATCGTTCCTTGTCACTCGAGATGGATTTTAGAATAGCATGACAGAGTGGTACTGAAGACGGAAACTGGCTAGCCGCTCACAAGGAGACGATGTTTCCGTGCCCGCAACTAACTGCCGGAAATGAGCACAACAACCTCATGGCGGGCCTGCCCTTATTTTAAGAAACGGAAGTACCGGCGCAAAACGGTACACCAGGATCATAGACGCAGGGCCGCTCCCGGATTTTAATGAGACATGACCCGATGCAATCAGTGCTACAGCCTCATCACGCGCAAGGACGATGAGCGCTGCTACATTTGCGGCGAGCCGGTGCCCGGAGCCAAAAAACGATCCCGGCGCCGCGCCAAAGAGCCGAAGCCGGTTGCGCCGGTCACGCCGCTCAGCAACCTGCTTTTCATTGCCTCTCTTTCGCTGACCGTAGTTTCTCTTCTTTCCAGCCACAAGATGTCGTTGTCGCTCAGCGCCACGCTCTCCGCTGTTTTTCTTATTGCTCGCGTCGTCAGCGATCGTTTGGCTGCCAGGCAGGAATTAGCGCTGCGCCCAGTAACGGTCCCGCGCCTGGACCACTAGATCCTTGCGCTTCACCGTCAATTGCAGATTGCGGAATTCGGAAACGCGAACCGGCTGATCGGAAACAAATCCGATGTTATATTGACTGCGCAGCTCGTTCTCGATAATGCCGTAGATCTGATTGATATTCTGCTTTTTCGATACCTCGAAATAGCCGCCGCCGGTCTCCTTCGCCAGGCGCTGCATGTAGCCCTTGCCCTCCGGGTCGCCATAACCGCCGTAGTAAGTAGCATCCGAAAAGAGGATCGAATAAATGATCGTGTCGGCGCGCTGCGCGGCTTCAATCGCGGACTGGAGAGTTTCTTCGCTGCCATTGTCTCCGCCGTCCGAGAGAATGATCATGGCTTTGCGATTCTGCTGGACGCTCATGATCTCGCGCGCCGCTTTCACCACCGCATCGAACAGCAGCGTCCCTCCACCGCGCTGGGTCTGAAGCTCGTTCTTGCTGGGCGTATCGACGTACGGCAGGGATTCTTCCAGATCGCGGCGCGACGACGTGGGCTTCTGGCGCATCATCACCGCCATGTCGAATTGCGTGACGAAAACTTTGTCTTTGCCTTCGCGCAACACCTGATCCACGAACTGAAAGCTGGCGCTGCGCTCGCTCTCCAGCACGCGCGTCTGGCTCATGCTGGTGTCCACCATCAGACCGATGGTCAGCGGCAGGTCCGACTCGCGCGAAAAATAACGAATCTCCTCAGGCTTTTTGTTCTCAGTGACGGTGAAGTCGTCCTTGGTCAGGTCATTGATGATCTGGCCGGACTTGGTTCGCACCGTGGCCAGAATATTCACCACCTTTACTTCGGTCGAAAAAGTGGCATCGTCCTGATTCGGCGGCTGCGCGTTCGGCGTTTGAGCGGAAAGCGGAAGAAGAACAATCGCTACGATGGCAAACTGGCGCCTGAAAAACAGCATGTTGATTCAATTATCGCGCCGCGTCGCGACGATTTCCAGATAATCGCTGCCGCTCAGCACGGTGCCGTTCTGAGCGCGATTGTGTTCGCGTATGAGCGCCTCCATCTCGCCAGCCAGCGCCTTCCGCGCAGCCGGACTGCTCGAATACTGGAAAGCCTCGATAGCCGGGCCGAAATAGGCCCGCATGAACTCGACCCAGTTCTGCGCGGAGAGAGCCCGAAAGTGCACCGTGCCGCGTTCGATACGCAAATCCTGGACGTAGGGCCCGAGCCGGTCTTCGACCACGGCTTCGTCGCCCCATTCCACCGGTGCATCCACGCGCGAGCCCGGGGCGGAATAGCGCGCCAGCAGCAGGAACAATTTCCCCAGCATGGAATCGGGCGGCCAGCTGGACATGGCGATTTTTCCGCCGGGCCGGCAGACCCGCGCCATCTCGGCTGCGGTCTTGTGCGGATCCGGCGCGAAGATGGCTCCGAAGGTGCTGAGCACCACGTCGAATGACGCGTCCGGGAAGGACAGCGCCATCGCGTTGCCTTCCTGAAAATCGATCTCGAACCCCTCGGCTTGCGCCCTCTTCCGCGCATGCTCCAGAAGGGAGGGAACCAGATCCACGCCGACCACCACCGCCCTGCGCCGGGCAGCTGAAATCGCCGTATTCCCGGACGCGGTTCCCACGTCCAGCACGCGATCGCCCGCGTGCACCGGGATGGACTCGCAAAGCTGCTCCCCAACGATGGCCAGCTCCACGCCCATCTTGGGGAAGTCTCCCGCTTCCCAGGTTTGTCGCGCGGGTTGGGTGGCCGAATTGGTCTGCGTCATGCTACTCGCAGTCTACTTCAATTGTTGCGCGCTCCGGACGGGTGGTCCGCTCAATGTAACGGGCCGTGTCCTGATCGCAGTATCCTTAGCTTGCAAGCAAGCGAATCGACTTTTCATACCGACCTTTCTTAAGGAGACCTTCTCGTGCATCTCGGATACTGGCTTCAATTCTGGTGGATGTTCCCGGTAGCGCTCGCCATCTGCATCACGGTTTGAACCATCGGAGTATCGGGGGCCGTGATTTTTGTCCCCTTCTTTACGATCGTTTTCCCCCTCCTTGGGCACCATCTTGAACCGGTGCAAGCCGTGGAGGTTGGGCTGCTCACCGAGATCTTCGGTTTCATGAGCTCTACGTCCGCCTTCTGGAGGGCCGGCCTGATCGATTTCCGGATTTCTCTGTTTGCCCTCCTGTTTGCCGTGCCCACGGCTGTTGTGGGCGGGGTGTCGGCGCACCTGCTGCCGGGGCATTGGCTGCTGGTGATGGTGGGTGTTGGGCTAATTCTGTTTTCATTCTTATTGATCCGGGAATCTGGCGAGCCTGGCCGGAGCCACGCGGCCCTGGACGGCAGCGCGACCACGGAGCACATCGACCGGCAGGGACGAACTTATCGTTATCGCAGACAAAACGACTCTTGGCGCGCCGGTACGGCCGCGGCCGGCGGAGTGTTCCAGGGTTTGGTGGGATTCTCGGCCGGCGAGATGAGCACCGTGGAACAGGTGCTGCGGGGAATTCCGGTGCGCCTGGCGGCTGGAAACGCCCATATGATTATCGCCGCTGCTTCCATCTCGGCCGCGCTGACGCATCTGGCCGTGGATGCCACCACCGGAGCCGGCATTCCCTGGAACATACTGGCAGCCACGGTGCCCGCCGTTCTGATCGGTGGTCAGATCGCGTCCCTGGTGGCCGGCCGGATGCCGCAAGCCACTTTGCGGCTGGTATTGTCGACTTTTCTTGCGCTGGTTGGTGTGATCAGTTTTTATCGCGCTTCACTCGCGCCGCAACTGCGCTGGCCGCCCTGGGTGGTTTTGGTTCTGCTCGCCGCGGTTGTAGCGGGTTTGATCTGGCTATTGGTTCGGCCCCGCTCTAAGGCCTGTATCCAGCCTGATGGCGCTTGTTGCAGGAGGTTGCTCTGAGCTATGGCTTGGTTCCTGCGAGACGCCTGAGGAGCGGAATTAGTACTTTCAGCCGCTCGGTACCTCAGTGGTACCAACCCCGTCAAGTACAGGTGTTCTATCGACGCTGCCTAGGGCCACAGCCTTAAATGTGGACATGGGCAGATGCGTATATTGTCACAGCGTCATCACCAGGCATGAAGACTTCTGTTATATGTGCGGCGACAGCGTCCCCAAGCAGAAGGAGAGAACCATGGAACGCCGGCAAGTCTCGACGTTGACGAACCTGGTGTTCCTGGCCTCGCTGGGTTTCACGGCTTACGGCTTCCTGGCGGCACACAAGCTCTCGCTGACGGCCGCGCTGGCCGTTTCCGCCAGCCTGCTGTTGATCAGAATAATCGCCGAACGGCTGGCGAACCGGCGCGCGAATTAAAATTCGGATCGGCCTTCACCCGCCGCGTTACAATGCGTGTTCCGTCTCTTATGAGTCCAAGATGACTACACGCCTCCGCGCCGAACAGGTCGGCAGTCTGCTGCGTCCGCCCGAATTGCTTGCGGCCCGGTCCGCCTACGCCTCGGGACAAATCTCGTTGGAGGAGCTGCACCGCCGCGAAGACCAGGCGATTTTAGCCGCGCTGGACAAGCAGCGCGCCATCGGGCTGGATATCCTTTCGGATGGCGAGATGCGCCGCGGCTCCTGGCTCACAGACATGGCCGACGCCGTGGATGGATTTGTTCCCGAAAAAGTAACGCTGGAATGGAAAGGCCCAGGCGGAGGCGTAGAGGGCAGCACCGCGCAAGCCGCCGGAGCCAAGCTGCGCAAGGCGCGGAAACTTACGGCGCATGAGCTTCCTCTGTTGAAACAGGCCGCCAAGGGACCGTTCAAGATCACTCTTCCGGCGCCGTCCAATTTCGTGCTCGCCAGCTACAAACACGGAGTGACGGATGCTTTTTATCCTACGCATGCCGATCTGTTGCGAGACTTGGTGGACATCGTGCGCGATGAGGTGCGTTGGCTGGTTTCCGAAGGCGTGCGCTACATTCAGTTCGACGCGCCGTATTATTCGCATTATCTGGATCCCCAACAGCGCGAGCGATTGCGCGTGTCGGGCTTCGATCCCGATCAGGAACTGGAGCGCGCCATCGCGGGCGACAAAGCCGCGCTGCAGGAGGTGCCGCGAGGCAAGGTCACTGTGGCGTTGCACATTTGCCGCGGAAACAGCCGCAGCCGCTGGTACACCGAGGGCGGCTACGATGCCATCGCCGAGAAGCTGTTCGCATTGCTGGATGTGGATGCGTTCCTGCTGGAATACGATACGGAGCGCTCGGGCGGCTTTGAGCCGCTGCGCCTGGTGCCGCGCAACAAGGCCGTGGTGCTGGGCCTGGTGACAACCAAAGAAGCGAAGCTGGAATCGCAGGACGAGTTGCGGCGGCGCATCGATGAAGCGGCGCGTTTTATCCCGCTCGAAAATCTGGCGCTGAGCCCGCAGTGCGGATTCGCGTCGGTGGCCGCGGGCAATCTGTTATCGATGGACGATCAGTGGCGCAAGCTGGAGTTGGTGGTCGAGACGGCACGGAAGGTCTGGGGCAGCCGCTAAGGACCGCTTCCTTTGGTCGCGGCTCAGTAACGCTGAGCGGTTGCTCATAGTTTTCACGCACGAACTATGCGCCGGCTGTCTTCAGGCACTCGGCGATCTCTTTTTCCGAAATCGCGCCTTCGCGGATCACCTTCCAGTAAGGTTCCGTGATGTCCACCGTGGTGGCGCCCAAACCGGCCAACGGGCCCGCGTCCAGCACCAGATCGACGCTGCCATCCATGACGCCGAACACGTCGATCCCGCTGCGGCAGGTAGGCTGTCCGGAGATATTGGCGCTGGTGGCGACCAAAGGCTGATCCAACCAATCCAGCAGCGCCTGCGCCACGCGCGAGCGGGATTGCCGGATGGCCAGGCGTCCGGTGTTGCCCGTCACCTTCAGCGGAACCCTCGCCGAGGACGGAACGATCATCGTCAGCGGACCCGGCCAGAAATGCCGCGCCAAAACATAGAAGCGCGTGGAGAGATCTTTCGCCAGTTCCTCCGCCATGAAAGTGCTGTTGATCAGCATCGGCAGCGATCGATGAATCTCCCGGCCCTTGGCGGCGAACACGCGCCCCACAGCGTGCAGGTTCAGCGGGTCGGCCACCAGCACGTACAGCGCCTCGGTAGGGATGGCGACGATATCGCCGCGCCGCAGGTGCGCAGCCGCGCGCTCAATCGCTTCGGGCAGCGGGTGGTCCTGGTCGATCTGTATCAGGTCAGTCGCCAATGCTTATTCTCGTGAACCGATCAGGCTCGGGAACTCCCTCGACTTTGGATTGGCGGGGAAAGAACAATCGTTACAGGGTTAGTGTACCGCATCGGGTTCCGGTGGGCCAATAAAACGTGTCGCGAGACTTTTAGTGCGTTTCGGTTGGAAGATCTTCGATCGCGAAACTTCGCGTGACGTGAAAAGGGCCGCCAGCTCTTTGGAAGCTAGCCTGGGCCGGTCTCCAGATGTAGAGGTCGGGTGCGGTCTCCACAGCGGCATGCCCCTGATAGGCCAGCTTCCGGCCGTCCCAAGTTAGGGATCCCTGGTCCGGATTAAAGACGACGAAGACGCGGCCGGCCAGGAATGGGTACTTCCAAGGCATGGCGAGATTGAGATCCCATGGAGTGGCGAAAATCGGCGCGCCATTGACGGTCCGCGGATGGATGTAAAGAATTCGCACGTTGGCTGGCGTTTTTCGCAGGGCTTCCACGGGCGCGTCAGCCAGGATTTTCGTCTCCAGCGCCCAGGCTGTGGCCCAGTCCGCGCGTCGCAGCTGGTGTCCGGCAGCTAGCGTGATTCCCAGGCCACCCAAAATGACGAGTACGGTGAGACGCAAAGATGGGCCGGCGCGATCCAGCAGCGCAGGCACGCTGATCCCGGCTCCGGCAACGAACCAGAAGTTAAACAGAAAGAGTGTCCGGGTGGCCATGCCGGTGGCTTGAATGCCGCGCCCTCCCAAGGCGAACGCGAAGATCGATAATATCGCGCCGGCCAGGCAAGCAGCCGCCAGGATAAAAGGTGCCCACGCGTCTGGTGGAAGCTCGGGAGAGCGAAGTGATTGGTACAGGTTGACCAGCCAAATGGCGCCCAACAGAAGCGCCAGCACCGCAAATGGGATTCGGACTTCACCGAAACTTCGGAACATCGAAGGGATGGTAGTGAGCAGATCTCCAAAAAGAATCCGCGGCCAGTCCGAAACAATGGGTTTCTCCACGCCCGCGAAGCCCGGAGCAGCCAGGTTTTTGGAATACAGATGCCAGAAGGCGGCGCCCAGTTGAGCGATCAGCAGAGCCGTGGTGCTGAAAGCTACCTCTCGGAGCCTGGCCCGGCCGGTCCGGGTCAGCGCCAGGCCAAGTAATCCGAGAGCGATCCACTGGAAGTAGAAGGCTTCGTAAGTGAGGCATATCCACAAATAAAGCAGGCCAGCCAACACGGCGTTGTGGCGCTGGTTGCTCCAACCTTGCACCAGCAATGCGGCCAGCAGGCCAAAGGCGGCCAGCATGATAACGTTCGGCAGGTACGTGGGCCAGAACAGGGCCGCGGCATTCCAGGGAAGCAACATCCAGCAAAGTCCGATCCATATCGCGGAAGCTTTTGCCGTGGCATTCCCGCTGCTGAGCACTCGGATCAGGCGTATGAGAACCAGAGCCACCAGGAAGTTTGCAAGCACCAGGCCACAGTGCCAAAGGAAAACACGGTTCGCAAAAAGCGAGGAAAACAGAAAACGCTGCGGCGCCATTCCCAGCCGCGTCGGGTCGATCGAGTAGGCATATTGCAGGCGAGCTTTACTGAAAGGCGCACCCGCGCGTGCCGCGGCTGCAATGATCGGCCAATCGTCCGTATAGAATCCGAGCGTGAGGGGCTGGCCGACGCAGCATAAGATGACGGCGATGGTCCAGAGTGCGGTGATCAATGAGGTAGCGCCGAGAGGCCAAAGCCGGAAGGCAGTGGATCTTTTGTCTGGCGCCCGCGTCGCCATGCTTAGCAAGCCTAGCACTCTATTGCGGGCGACGGGCGCGCTCGTCTCTCTGCCGCTATAATCGATATGTGATTCGTCCTACCCTGATCGCGGCCGCCGCCGTGAGCATCATTTTGCCCGTCGTGTTCTTTGTCGGCTGCAAGAAAGATATCCAAGATCAGGACGCCGTGAAACAGGGCGTCATGAACTATCTGGCCAAGCGTTCGGACTTGCTTGCCATGGACGTGAGCGTCGCCTCCGTTGACTTCCAACAGGACCAAGCCACCGCGCAGGTGCATTTTCAGGCCAAGGGAAACAGCTCGCCGGCCGCCGGAATGACGATGCAGTATGTTCTGGAGCGCAAGGACGGCCAGTGGGTGGTGAAGGGGCGCACGGGAGCGAACGCGGCCCATGGCGCAAACGGTCCGCCTGGGCAGGAAGCGTCGCCCGGTGCGCTGGACGGCATGCCGGGCGCCCCTATAACCGGTGGCGCGGGGCCATCCGGCGGTTTGCCGCCCGGCCATCCGGCGGTGGGGTCGCAGGCCCTGCCTCCCGGGCATCCCTCGGTTAGCCCCAATTCGACCAGTCAACAAAAGTGAGATTACCCAAATGAAACGAGTTGCCGTCCTCGGCGGCGGTCCGGCTGGAGCTTTCGCGGCGGAGCGGTTGGCGCGCGCGGGCCTGGAAACCGTGGTCCTGGACGAAAAGCTGGCCTGGGAGAAACCGTGCGGCGGCGGGCTCACTTACAAGGCCTATGCGCGGTATCCGTTCCTGCTCGAAAATAACGTTCCGAAAAAGATCATCCATGAGACCTGTCTGGCGGCGCATCCGGCCGGAGCCGTTCACATGGATTTGAGCAGTCCGCTGTTGATCTATTCGCGGATGGATCTGAACCGCATGCTGCTGGATCGCGCCGAGCAGGCGGGAGCGCAACTGGAGAAGACGCGTGTGCTGGGGATCGAGCGCGGCGGCCGGGGGTGGCGATTGAAAACGCGGCAGGGTACGCTCGACGCGGATTTTTGCATCGTGGCGACGGGCGCGCGTAATTCGCTGCGCAATGTGGGAACCGAGTGGACCGCGGCCGACACGATGTACGCGCTCGGCTATTATGTTCCGTCGGCTCAGGATCACATCGATATTCAATTCTTGCCCAATCTGGAGGGCTACATCTGGGTTTTCCCCCGCTGCGGGCATCTTTCGGTGGGCATCTGCGGCAAGGGCGAGCCGGCGCAGGCGCTGCGCGCGCGGCTGGAGCAATACATGGTGCGCAAGGGCATTTCCTCGAAGGACGCCACCTTCTATGGCCATATGCTTCCGTCGCTCGAGCACTCTGGTTGGAAAAATAATCGGCTGGCCGGCGAAGGCTGGCTGGCGGTGGGCGACGCGGGCGGCCTGGTGGATCCCATTACCGGCGAAGGTTTGTACTACGCGATGCGGTCGGGCGATCTGGCGAGCGAAGTGGTGTTGAACGAATCGCACTCGCTGGCCGAGCGCGCGCAAGCGTATCGCAATCTGCTGCGCCGCGATTTTACGGCCGACCTGGAGTTTGGCGCCACGCTCGCCAAGCGCGTCTTCTTGGGAAGATTCCTGTTTAGCGCGGTTCCCTCGCGCATGGTGGATTTTATCCGGCGCAGCCCCCGGTTTCGCGTATTGATCCAGGATTTATTCGCCGGCACGCAGCCTTATCTGGGTTTGAAGAGCCGCTTGTTTCGCAATTTGAATGGCACGTTGCAAGAGGTGTTGATGAACGTGTTTTTGCAGCGCGTGATTCCGGAGGAAACATGAGTATGCTAGACGCGTGGGGCAGTCCCCCTGGACTGCGGCCGACGCCCACGTCGGCCATTATTCGGATAACGGCGGAGCCGGACCAGGGGTCCGGTGCGGACGCGGGCGTCCGCCCCACTCAAACGTTCAATGAATCACTCCCGGTCTGAAGAGCTGTTTGCTTGCGCCCAGAAGCTGATTCCGGGCGGTGTGAATTCGCCCGTCCGCGCCTTTCGCGGCGTCGGCGGCACGCCTCCGTTCATCGCTCGCGGTGAAGGATCGCACATCTTCGACGTCGATGGGAACGAATACATCGACTACGTGGGTTCCTGGGGGCCGCTGATCCTGGGCCATTGTTTCCCGCCCGTAATCGACGCGTTGCGCGAGGCTCTCGCCATCGGCACCAGTTTCGGCGCGCCTACCGAACGCGAGGTGGAACTGGCCGAACTGATCCACGAATGCGTCCCGTCCATCGAGATGGTGCGCCTGGTCAGCTCCGGGACCGAAGCCACCATGAGCGCGCTGCGCGTGGCGCGCGGGTTCACCGGCCGCGACCTCACCATCAAGTTTGAAGGCTGCTATCACGGCCACGTGGATTCGCTGTTGGTGAAGGCGGGGTCGGGCATGGCGACGCTCGGGATTGCGGATACGGCGGGAGTGCCGGAGGCGTTCGCGGCCACCACCATCGCGCTGCCGTTCAACTCGATCGCGGCAGTGGAACAAGCCTTCCGTGACCATGGCAGCAAGATCGCTGCGGTAATCGTCGAACCGGTTGTCGGCAACATGGGTTGCGTTCCGCCGCGCGACGGTTTTCTCGAAGCTCTACGCGCGATCACCGCGCGGCATGGCGCGCTTTTGATCTTCGATGAAGTGATGACCGGTTTTCGCCTGGCGTTGGGCGGCGCGCAGCAGCGCTTTGGCATCCGGCCCGATCTGACCACGCTGGGCAAGATCGTGGGAGGTGGAATGCCGCTGGCTGCCTACGGCGGACGTGCCGACATCATGAGCAAGGTAGCGCCCACGGGGCCTATTTATCAGGCCGGGACGCTGTCCGGCAATCCAATGGCGGTGAGCGCAGGGATCGCCATGCTGCGGTATCTGAAGGCGCATCCCGAGGTATACGAAATCGTGGAAAGCCGCGCCGCCCAGCTTACCGCGAACGCGCCGGCGGGCGTTACGGTGAACCGCGTAGGATCGATGTTCACCTTTTTCTTTACGCCGGAGCCGGTGACGGACTGGGAATCGGCCAAGCGCGCCGACACGCGCCGGTTCGGTGAGTTTTTCCACTGGATGCTGGACCGCGGAATCTATCTGGCGCCCTCGCAATTCGAGGCCGGATTCGTATCGGCGGCTCACACCGAGCAGGACATCGCCCGGACGGTGGAAATCGCCCGGGAGTTCTTGGCCACCGTCCCGGCGGCTAGGGCCGGACGCTAGGCGCCTCCGGATTCGGTAAAATGGAGTATCTATGTCTGACACCACAGCGAACCCCGCCCATTTAGGGCTGGATATCGCAAGTTTTGATTTGCCCGCCTGGAAAAAGGTCATCGGCGGCGTCTGCGCCGTGCTTTTGGCGATCCTGTTCTTTGTCTCCGGAGCGTGGAAGCTCAGCGATCCGTTTTTGTGGTCCCAGGCCCTGGCGGAATTCCGGGTAACTTCGGCGCTCACGCTGCCCGGCACGCTGGCGCTTGGCGTCGGGGAAATGGTGGGCGCGGTGCTCATACTGGTGCCGCGGTTTCGCCGCTGGGGCGCCTGGCTGATCGGCTTGCTGTTGGTTGTGTTCATGGTC
Organism: Bryobacterales bacterium; assembly: GCA_963784025.1. Lineage (GTDB taxonomy): Bacteria > Acidobacteriota > Terriglobia > Bryobacterales > Bryobacteraceae > Palsa-89. The sequence goes on along the minus strand of CAWAPW010000020.1, from coordinate 20,135 downwards.
TACATCGGAGCGAACTACGCAGCCCTGGTTGGCAAGGATTGCACTTGTTTCCCGCTGGTGAAGCGCGCAGTGGGGCCGGCATTTTTCTTCGAAGACGGAGCCATGCTTCTGATGGCCGTCGTGGCCGGGATGTGGGCGCGCAGCTCGGAGAACCTTCGTGCCGCGCTGGTGATCCTGGGCGCCGTGGTGGTCTTCGCTGGCGCTTCTTTTGGCGTGAATTTAGCGCGCGAGTCGGGAGTGAAGGCGCCAGCTTCGATTACCGTCGACGGGAAGCCGTTCTCGCTGCAGGAGGGCAAGGTTTTCCTTTTCTTCTACGATCCGACGTGCCCGCACTGCGAAGCGGCCGCCAGAAAGATGGCCAAGCTGACTTGGAAAGACACCACCATCGTTGCCATTCCCACCGACACGCCTCAGTTCGCGGCCTCGTTCCTGCATGACACGGGTCTGAAGGCCGGAACATCGAACGATCTGGAGCTGTTGACCAAGACCTTCAAGTTCGCGAACGGACCCTATGGCGTGGCGCTGGTCCGCGGCCACCAGAAGGGCACCGTCGATGTCGGCGTTTTTGAGAAGGACGGCGAGCCGGCGGCGACGCTGCACGGCTTGGGTTTCGTCGACTAATCTATCGATCCCTTCCGAGCCGCCATGCGTGAGCATGCGGACGTCGATGGATCAAACAAAACCGCATGCTGACGCATGGCGGCTCAGAACGGTCGCGGCGGTTCGGCGGGGGCTTCAGCCTGCGCCAGCGCCTGTGTCGCAACCTCCAGCAGTTCGGCCGCCAGCCAGGTAAAATCCGTGCCCGGGTACATCCGGCGCAGTTGGTATCTCCATTTCTTTTCGAACGACGCCATCCGCCGGGCCTGTTGTTTTATCGGCAGGTTGCCCAGCCCGGCCAGATCGATCAGCGTGGTCACCAGCCCGCTCTCCGCCCGAATCAGAACATACAGGCACTTCCGGCTCTTGCTCAATCTCTGCACGGATTCCAGGATGGAGTTGGCGCGCACCGGCTCGTACATTGCCTTCAACTCCGAGAGCCCTTCCGCTGCGAGACGGGCCTTCACGGATTCCAATACTTCAGGGAAGGCAGGCCGCACCGTACGGAAGAACGTCGCCAGCGTTTTGGGATGCAGGACGTCGTACGTCAGCTCCGTCCGCATCTTGCCGCGGAACGGCAGGCTGGCCCGGTACACCAGCATCGGATAGGCGGTCTTCACGTTGCCAAAGGCGCGCGCATCCACGAAATAATGCGAAGGCACACGTTCCCTGAGCAGGGTCTGGATGGCTATAGACACACGGGCGAAAGCGGGGAAAAACCCCGGTGTGCGTTCATCGGGCGCCGCCAGCCAGCCCGGTCCCGGCTTGGGAAAGCTGACTGCGGTATCGAAGTCCGGCAAAACTGGTTGAGCATACACCGGCGCGGCCGGGATTTTAGGGCGCGGAACGCCACGTCGTCCCGTAAGTAAAATGAAAGACGAGCGATGACGGCTGCAAATTTTCCGTCTTAGATTGTGACCGGCGCGCGGTTTTATCCCAGCGAGGGGCTGGGCGCGGGATTGCGCACGTCGCCCATTAGCTCACTCGAAGCAGCCTGCTGCGCGGCGGCGGCTTCAGGATGAGCGAAGAGTACCGAGAAATGGAACGTACTGCCTTTGCCCGGTTCGCTGGCGATCCACATTCTGCCGCCCATCAAATCCACCAGGCGCATCGCGATGCTTAAGCCGATGCCGGTGCCGCCGTATTTTCGGGTCATCGATCCGTCGGCTTGCGCGAAGGGCTGAAAGATCAGGCTCTGCTTTTCCTTCGGAATGCCGATGCCGGTGTCGGTTACATCGAAGCGCACCCGGATTTCGTGCCCGTCGCTGGATTCCACAGTCGCGCGCACCTGCACGCTGCCGGCCGGCGTAAACTTCACTGCGTTCCCGAGCAGGTTTACCAGGATCTGGCGCAAGCGCGCCGGATCTCCGGTCAATTCCGAGGGAATCTGGGGCGAAATGTCGCAACCAAGCGACAAGCCTTTCTGTTTGGCGTGAATCTCAAACGCCCGGGCGGTTTCTGAAACCAGCTTGCCGAGATCGAACGGAACCCTATCCAACTGAACACTCCGGGCTTCCATCCTGGAGAAATCCAGCACGTCGTTCAGCAGGTACAGCAGCGAGATGGCGGAGTTGCGCGAGGTTTCCAGCAGATCGCGCTGTTCGGCGCTGAGTTCAGTGTCCAGCGCCAGTTCGGTCATCCCGATGATGCCGTTCATCGGAGTGCGCAGCTCGTGACTGATGTTTGCGAGGAAGTGACCCTTGGCTTCGTTGGCGGCTTCGGCCATTTTCTTGGCCGTTTCCAGCTGCCGCCGGTCCTCAAAAGCCTGGCGATATTGGACGCTCAACTGCCTGCCCTGCGCCAATACAAACACCAGGCAAACCAGATTGATGAGAGCCATGCCGTAACCTTCGCCGCCCAGCGACATGTCAACCACGATGGGCGGGACCAGCAGAGGCAAGACGTGGCAGTAGAGATACAACGGCCGGGGCGTGAGGGAGACGATGGCTCCAAAACTGATACCAAGCACGCAAAACGTCAGCAACAGCGAATTCCAGTAGGAAAAACCGTTCGAGATGTAGCTATAGCAGCTCAGCAATCCCCAGGCGCTCGAAAAACAAATCAGCGTGGTACAAAAGACCAGCCGCCATCCCAGCGGATTGTGGGGATAAATCTGATCCTTACGGAGAATCAGAAACAAGCGCACCAAATAAGCGCTCATGGTTATGACGGCGAAAAACGTCACCGCCAGAACGTGAACGGTCGAATAGGTGCCCGCCAGTAGGGCAAACTGCACCAGACCAAGACCGGCCCAAATGCCGGCCAGCGAGCGACGCGCAATATCGGCGTCCTGTTGAAGGCTCAGGTCGGCGCGATGAGCTGCTTCACCGGCAATGTCTGGCACGCAACAGTACTATCGTACAAGTGAAATCAAAAGTTTAAGGTTACAAAGCGCTATTTTCTAAGGAATGTTACGAAGCGGTTTCAATTCGCGGTAAGCTGAACGCTCTTTTGTTCCGCTTCGTCGATGGTCAGGCTGGAGCCTTGGGCCTGGCACGCGGCTAAATCGTCGGGATTGTAAACGTCGCAGGGTGGGGAATCCAGCCACGCCACAAGTAGGTATGCGCCGGGCGGCACGCCTTTGAGCAGGAAGTTGCCGTACTCGTCGGCGTGCGTGGTTTGGTAGGCTTGGACGCGTCCGGCGGGCGGGTTGGGAATCAGCACTACATTGGCGCCGCTGGCCACCACCTTGGGATCGGCCGTCACCGCTCTTCCAATCACCTGGCCGCCTTGTGAACCGAGCCGGACGTCGAGCGGGGGCGGGGCATCGCCGGGCGACGCTTCCAACCCCTGGGAAAGCCGCTCGGAATTCGCGATGCGCACCGATTTCAGATAGGAATTGTCCGGCGCGTTCAGCACGTACAGATCGTAGGTTTCGTCGGGAACAAATGGAACGGAAAAATCGCCGCTTTCCGAAACAGGGGATCGCGAAGGAGAAGCCGTAGTACGGCGGGGCTGCAGCAAAATGGTCAAACCATCCGGAAGCGCCGTGTCGTCGTCATCCAGGTGGACTTTGCCCGTCCACATGCTTTCGGCGCTGACCACCACATCCGCATTGGCAACATCCGACTCACCGATATTGATAGGAACGCGGCCACTCAGGGCCACACCATCCTCGGTTCCCGAAGCCAGCAATAGATACGGGCCGGCAGTGACGCCCTGGATATCGAAGCTCTGGTCCTTATCGATATTCACCGCGATCGGAGCGCTCACCGAAGCGGTGTTGTCCGAATCGTTCATGCGCAGCGCGACGCTGGGGCTGGCAATCGCACCGCCTTTGAGAGTGCTCAGCACCTGCCCGCGAATGTGCACGGTGTGCACCAGCGTCAGAAAAATATCGATACCGCCCACTTCGTCGCCAGGCGCCACTTTCACCGGAACGGCTTCCGACATTTTTTGAACCTGAGGGAAAAATGTCACCGCGTAGCTAAGCTCGGGCAGGGGATTGCCGAGCGCATCTGTTCGAACCTCCTGTTGGGCGTTGGCCGGACGGGGCGGCGCCAGATACAATGCGGCGACATAATAGGTGCCCGGATCCAGGCCATGCACGCGATACTCGCCGCGATCGTCGGTGCGGGCGCTCGCGGCCGCGGCATAGCCGTGACGCCCCGGCTCGTAATAGGAGCGATAGAGCTGAACGGTGACGTTGACCGCCGGCTCGGCGTCGTCGAATTTCACCTTGCCGCTGACTACGCCCGAGGGCGTCATGCGAAACACGAACGAGCCGATGGTTTCGCCCGAGTTCACAGTGAAAATCGGCGGCATTTTGTAATTGCCGATGCGGCCGGCCGAGAGCGGCAGAAAGCCCTCGCGCTGGACCGTGATGGAATAACGTCCGGTAGGCACTTTAGGAAACGAGAAGCCGCCGCTTTCATCGGTGGTCTGATACAACGCAGTGCCCTTGGCGTCCGTAGGCTTCAGCGTCACTTGCGCCCGCCGCAGCGCTTGTCCCGTGGCGCCGCTGAGCACGGTTCCCTGAATCACGCCGGGAGCCTCCGCTTCCGGTGGCTGTGTGGTGGGCGGCGGAGATATTACGGCAGGCGCCGGCTGGTCTTGGCCCAGCGCGCAGAGCAAGGAGCAAACGGCAAATAGGCAGAACTTCAAAGCGCGTGGCAAGATCTCCACTCCAGTTTGACTTATTTCTTAGCGATTGCGTGGGAGCAGCCATGACGATCGATATCGCCAAACCAGAGGTAACCCGCCGCCGTACCGAGTTGGAGACGTGGCTTAACACCCAGCTTCCGATCTGGTTTAATGTTAGGCGGCAAATTTATGCGAAAAGCTATTCTCGCGATATTGCTGACCGGCCTGCTTTTCGCCCAGTCTCCGCAGTTCGACGTTGCGTCCGTCCGGCCTTTCGCCCCCGCGCAGGGACAGGTGGCCGCCGGCCTGCACTTTGACGGTGCGCACCTTCGCGGAGTCGGGCTGTCCCTCCGCGACTATCTGGCCACCGCTTACAGGTTCAAGGCGACGTTGATCTCCGGGCCGGATTGGACGGCGACGGAGCGCTACGATATTCAGGCGACGCTTCCGGACGGCAGCTCTAACAGGCTGATGAAAAAGGCTTTTGGGGACCGACTCCCTAACGGTCGCGGCTCGGTAAACACATGCAAGCAACCAGTCGCGATTCTGAGCCGCGTGCGTGAGCAAGCGGTTTATTGCCTTTTTCAGCATCCTGCTAAGGCTCAGGTACCGGAAATGCTTCAGGCCCTTCTCGCCGACAGGTTCCAGGTGAAACTGCACAAAGAGAAGAAGGAGTTTCCGATTTTCGCGCTGGTGCTTGCCAAAGGCCCGCCGAAGCTGAAAGAGTTACCGCCCGATCCGAACGAAGATAAAGCGAATGACGAGCCGGTGGGAATGGCCAATGTTGCCACCATCGCCGCTGTCGGCAACGGCGTAAGCGTGCAGTATGCGCGCGGAGCGTCAATTACGGTGGGCAATAACCGCATTGAAGTCACCAAGCTGCCGCTGTGGGTGTTTTGCAGGAATCTGGAGCGATACTCGGACCGCCAGATCATCGACATGACCGGGCTAACCGGCTCCTACACTTTCACGGTCGATGTCATTCCCGAGGATTATCAGGCCATGCTGATCCGTTCCGCGGTCTTGCGCGGCGCGAAACTCCCGCCGGAAGCCCAGGCGCTGCTAGACGCCACTCCATCCTCTGCGCTCAGCGACGCCCTGGAGCAAGTGGGACTGAAACTGGAGCAGCGCAAAGCCCCGCTCGACATTATCGTGATTGACAGCGCTCTGAAAACCCCGACGGCCAATTAGCCGAAACATAGCTGGCCGCAGATGAACGCCGATGAAAACAAAGGTGACCTTGAAGTTTTCTTATCCGCGTTAATCCGTGGCTAAATAAGTTTTTCAAGGCCTGCCAGGTTCATTCCTGACGCAGCGCTTCCATCGGATCGATATTGGTGGCGCGGTTCGCCGGCAACCATAGCGCAACGGCGGAAACGCAGGTCAGCAACAACGGCACGGCCACAAACGTAATTGGATCCGTAGGCGCTACGCCAAACAGGAAGCTCGCGATATAGCGCGTCATCCCCAGCGCAGCGGCCAAGCCGAACGCGACTCCAATCTCCGTGCTCTTTGGTCTGCTCCCCGCTGTGCGTCCGTTTGCCGCGGAGGTTGGATTTAAACGTATCATCAGGCGGTCGCCGTTCGGGTAGGGCAGAGGTTTCAGCAGCACCCTGTCGACCACCGAGAAGATAGCGCTGTTTGCGCCAATGCCCAGCGTAAGAGTAAATACCACGGCGCGGAAAAAACCGGGCCCGTTTGAGCAGGCTGCGATAAACGTTGCGCATCGGACCTCCCAGGATCTGGGCGATTGGACGAGAGAAACGAAAAAATGTTAGCGCTTTGCGGCGAGCACTTCAGAAATGGCCGCGAGAGCGGTGGCGCACTGCTCGCGAGAGACATCGAAATGCGTGACCGCGCGCATTTGGCGCGGATTAATGCCGTTCATCAGGACGCCTCGGGTTTTGAGCGCGGCCGTTAGCTCCGTGGTAGCGAGGCCGGTGGCGCTGATGTCGAAAATGACGATGTTGGTCTGCACGCGCGCCGGATCGATCTGGACGCCAGGCAGGTTCGCCAGTTCACACGCAATAAACCGCGCGTTGGTATGATCCTCGCCCAACCGATGCGGCATTTCTTCCAGCGCGATGAGTCCCGCCGCCGCAAGCACGCCGGCCTGCCGCATTCCTCCGCCTAAGCGCTTGCGATAACCGCGCGCACGATGGATCGCCTCAGCCGTTCCCACCAGCATCGAACCCACCGGCGCGCCCAGGCCCTTCGACAGGCAGAACATCACCGAATCGGCCGGGGCAGCCAGATCGCGAACCGGCCGGTTCAGATGGCAAGCGGCGTTGAAGATGCGCGCGCCGTCCAGATGCACCTTGATGCCGCGATTGTGCGCGTTCGCGCAGATGTCTTCGAAAACATCTATAGGATAAACCGCGCCGCCCGCCATGTTGTGCGTGTTCTCGATTTCGATGAGCGTGGTTGGTGCGCAGTGCGGGCTGGCCGGGCGGATGGCGGGCTCAATATCCTTCCAGTGCAGAATGCCATCGCTCGATGGAACGGCCCGGATCAGGCAGCCGGAAAACCAGGCCAGCATCGAAAGCTCCCAATCCAGCAGGTGCGCGCGCGATTCGCTGATCACTTCCTGGCCGTGCTCGGTGTGCATCTTCACCGCGATAGTGTTGCCCATCGTCCCGGTGGGCACAAACAGGCCGGCTTCTTTGCCCATGATTTCGGCCGCGCGTTTTTCAAGGGCGTTGACGGTAGGGTCTTCGCGATAAACGTCGTCGCCCACTTCGGCTTCGGCCATGGCGCGGCGCATCGCTGGGGTGGGGCGCGTAACGGTGTCGCTGCGTAGATCAATCGTCATGTAAGGAACTCGGCAAACACTTCGTTCGAAAATAACACGCCGCGATCGGTGAGCCGCAGCCGTGAACCGTCGCGCGCCAGCAAACCGTCGGCGATGAAACGTTCGATCGGTTGTTCAAATTTGATCCACTCTTCGGCCAGCGGCTGAATGCCTTGCGTGAGGCGCAGCCCGACGAAGAAGCGCTCTTCAGCGGCATTAGCGGGCGTGGTGTCGATCCGGGCAGATCCGCCGCTGGCGCATTCGCTCCACATAATCGCTGGGCGATTCGATGTTTTGCCCGCGCACAGCGCCGTCGAAGGAGTGCGCATCCGCGCCGAAACCCACGTACGGTTCCAATTGCCAGTACTTCAAATTGTGCAGCGACTCGAATCCGGGCCGCGCGAAATTCGAAATCTCATAACGATGAATCCCGATGCTACCCAGTCGCTGGACCGCCGTTTCATAAAGCTCCGCCGTGAGTTCATCGCTAGGGACATCGGGCGCGCCATAGCGTTTCCCGTTGAGCAGGACCTCGCTTCCGAGCCGGCTGTCTTCATCCACTTCGAGCATGTAAACCGAGACGTGGGGAGGCTGAAGGCGCTCGATCCACGCGAGCGATTCGGACCAAGACGCGCGCGTCTGTCCCGGAAGACCGGCGATCAGATCGATATTGATATTCGTCAAACCCGCCGAGCGCAGCACGGCAACTTCGCGCTCCACGATCTCAGCGGTGTGCTTGCGGCCGGTGCGCGCCAGTTCGCGCTGCACGAAAGATTGCACGCCCAGGCTGACGCGGTTGATCCCCGCGCCAGCCCATGCCGACGCGTTTTCCGCAGTGACGGCGCCGGGGGCAACTTCGATGGTCGCTTCTTTCCACTTCCGGCCGCTTGCGCACGTTACCGAGCCGCGACCGTCAGGGAGTGGTTTTAAGATTCGCTCCAGATCGCCCAGCGCCAGACCGCTCGGTGTGCCCCCTCCCAGATACACCGTTTCAGGCTGCCAACGCCATTCGTGCTGTCCAATCTCCGAAACCAGCGCATCCACATATCTCGGTTCCAACTCGCGCGGAAAAACTCCCGACGCGAAGTTGCAGTACGTGCATTTCTGTGCGCAGAACGGATAGGAGATGTAAACGCCGGGCATCTTTTATTAACGAACCTCTCCTATAGCGAAACTTCTTCGCCGAGTTGTTTGGCGATGGCGTCCTGGATCAGCGCGGTCAGAGTCTGGCGGGTGGAAGCGATAACGAAGTCGTTTTCCACGCTGTCCCAATCCAGCTTGTAGCTTTTCGAATGCGCCGACACCCAGATCTGATGCACCGGCGCATTGGGGCTGATGACAAACTTACCGGGCGGCTCTTCGAACTCGATGGCCAGCGCGCCGCCGTTGAAATCCACTTCGAAGTCGGCTTCGTCGGTAGCCGCGGCCAGGCGGCGATAGAGCATTTCGAGCGAGTGATCGGCGCGGTTTTTGAATTCCTGATCGTCCATTACGTAGTCCGAACCTTGATTCTAGCAATTCGTGCTGAGCCGCCATGCGTGAGCATGCGGTCTGCTTGGTCCACTTGGGAATCCGCATGCTTACGCATGGCGGCTCGGATGTGCCGCACCCACTACCCCGCTTTAAATTGAGACTTTGGGCGGGGTTGCCGCATCTGCTACGCTTGGAAAGTTGCTCATGATGGAGTCGGCCTGTCTTCGACACACTGAGATCCCGCATACTTCGGCGCTCTTTTCCGATTTTCAGTACCACTTCGGCAGGGTTGCGCGGTTCTACGCGCACAATCCGCACGACGGGCGGAGCTATGCCGCGGCCGCGCAGGAGATCGCCTACCCCGACGATCGCCGGGCGGCGCTGGTAGCTGCGCTTCGCTCGAGCAACAGCGAAACGGCATCGCTCGATCTGCTGGCGCGTCCGGGGACTGTCGCGGTGGTGACCGGCCAGCAGGTTGGACTGTTCTCCGGCCCTGCCTACACCATCTACAAGGCGCTGACGGCCGTGCGCTTGGCCGCGCGGCTGAAAGAGCAGGGCATTCCGGCCGTGCCGATGTTCTGGCTGGCCACCGAAGACCACGATGTGGCGGAAGTAAATCACACCTTTGTATTCGGGCCCGATCATCAGCCCATCCAGCTCAGCGTGAACGCGAATGGCGGGTCCGCGCGGCCGGTGGGCGGGACTCCAATCGCGGACCCTCCGGTGGATCGCCTGCGCGAGATCCTGGCCGGTTTCCCTTATGGCGATGAAGTGGCCGAGATGGTGCGCGTCGCTTATCCGGCCGGCGTGACGTTCGGCCGGGCGTTCCGCGCGTTGCTGGAGCGGCTGCTGGCGGGGCGGGGCGTGCTTTTCGTCAATCCGCTGGACGAATCCGTGCGGCGTCTGGCCGCGCCCATCCTGAAAGAAACCGTCCGGCAGGACGAAAGCTTGCACGGCAAGCTGATTGAGCGCGGCAAGCAGCTGGAAGCGGCGGGCTATCACGCGCAGGTACACGTGGAAGCGAAAACGTCTCTGGTGTTTCTGCTGGATGGTGATCGGCGCGCCACGTTGCGGCGGCAGAACGGCGAGTACGCGTCCAAAGAGAAATCCGCGAAAGACCGGAAATATTCGGCGGCCGAACTGATCGAGCGCGCGGAACAATTGTCGCCCAATGCGTTGTTGCGCCCGGTGGTGCAGGATTTCGTGCTGCCAACCGTCGCCTACGTGGGCGGGCCCGCGGAGTTGGCGTACATGGCGCAATCGCAGGTGTTGTATCGCGAGCTGCTGGGCCGCATGCCGGTGATGGTCTCGCGCGGGGGATTCACGCTTCTGGACGCGCGCAGCGCCAAACTGATGGAGCGCTACGGGCTCTCGCTGCCCGCGTTTTTCCACGGCCAGGACGGCGTGCGCGACGCGATTGCTCAGAAGCTGGTGCCGCCCGCTTTGACCGAAGAGTTCGGCAACGTGCGCCGCACGGTTTCGCAATCGATGGAACGGTTGCGCGACGATCTCGCGTCGTTCGATGCCACATTGGCCGCGGCCGCCAACAAAAGCCTGGCGAAGATCACCTACCAGCTTTCGAAGATGGAAGGTAAGACCGCGCGCGAGACGCTGAAGCGCAACCAGCGGGCCATGGCCGACGCCAGCTACATGTCCGGGCTGATTTTCCCGGACAAGCACCTGCAGGAGCGCTATTACTCGATCCTCCCGTTTCTTGCCAGGCACGGCGTGGTCGATTTGATGGACACGCTATACCAGCACGTTCGGTTGGAGTGTCCGGACCACCAAGTCCTGGTGGTGTGAATCGCCACGCGAGCGAACTTCGCCAGAATCTGAGTCGGACCCCGGCAATCTTTTCAACCCGCGGCGCATCGCATCCGTAGGCCGATCGTCATGGTAAGTGCCTGGCTTGCCGCCGCGACGGGCGGGATCCACTGCTCCCAGACCGGATCAATAAAAATGATCACGTCTCCGCCGGCAACCGGACGAGCGCCGCTCCTGCACCGGAACCATTCCGGGCGAACATTCCCGGCCGTGCAGCGGCGATCAGCAACTCATTGAGACCTGCGCGAGACTGCGGCAGGAACTTCGACTATTAGGTCGGCTCGCGATGATACGTAGGGAGTCGCAGTTGAGGGCGGCGCTGAGTCGCCGCCAGCCTCAACTTCCACGCTCGTCGCAGAAAACTTCAGTAGCTAGCCAGCCCCTGAGCGCCCGCATCTACCGGCAGACCGGAGATCGGTGGTCCCAGCGAAGTCAGCGACCCATCGGAGTTGATCGTCCAGCCATTCAGGGTACCGTCGCCGGCCCCAAGTGCATAGAGATAGCTATGATTCCCTTGTCTTGCGACCGCCAGATCATTTGGTCCAGTCAAGCCGGACCCTGCGGTTGCGTTGAGTAACGTGAGGTTGCCGTTCGAGTCCGTCATATAGGAAGAAATCGTGCCACTTCCGTTGTTGCCTACGAAGGCATATTGGCCCGTTATGGGATCAAAGATCACCCAGCAGGCAAGCGATTGGTTATTGGCTAAGTCGCTAGTAATTGGCGTAAGTGTGCCATTGCTGCCGATCGAAAAAGACGACATGGCGCTGGCGGGCTTAGCTGGGATCGTTGGGGACGTGCCAAATGGTTCGTCGACGATCAGGTTGCCGTGCACGTCAAACGAAAAGCCAAAATAGGTGGGCTGATTTGGTCCCGGAGCCTTCCAGATCACAGGCGCGTTTGGCAGGATGCCGGCGATTAGCGGAAACATGTAAATGGAGTTCGTTCCCTTTTCAGTAACCGCCAGAAACTGGCCGCCGGGAGTGAATTTTATTTCAGCGGGCGACCTGGGGAAAGCCGGCGGGTTCAATCCGCAAAAGGCCGTGGACGGGAAGCCGCCTGGGTCGCAGTTCAGGAACCCGGCGGGATTGACGGTGCTCCCCGGCATGGGACCCGGGTTGATCGAGTAAGTAGAGAGAGGTATCTGAGTCAGCTGCCCGCTTAAGTCAACTTTGAAGCCGGTGATGTTCGGCTCCATTCCGCAAGCGTTCAAGTCGCCTGGACCGCCCGCGTTGAGCACGTAAAGAAGGTTGCCCTCGACGGCCAGGCTGTCGGGATAGAGCCCGCCCGACGACACGCGGCTGGCGAATGTTAGCGCCCCGTCCGTGCCGACGACGAAAGTGGTAATTGTGCCCATGTTGCAATCGGAAGTGCCGGTACCCGTTTCGGTGTTTACAGCGAACAGGAAAGTGTGGGTGCGATTCAACACCAGTCCGCCCTGGGAACCTAGTGAGTCGGTGGGGTCGATTTGAATGCCGCTACCTCCTCCTTGGGTGCTGATGGTCTGAAGGAATGTCAATTGCCCGTTCGTTGCTCGGGTCCAGACTTCGATCTGATTTGCACCCTGCTGGTTAGTCATCGCATACACCGCTCCGCTGGCGAAAAGCCCCATGGGCGTCATCACTGCGACGAAAAGGGCCATCTGGAATTGCTTGTAAACGCCGCTCACAAATCCTCCTCTGGGCATTCTTGTTTGCTTATCCGGGGTTTCCACTCCGGCTTCACGCTTGGTGAGTATACAGCAATCGGTCCGGTTTGACCAAGTGTTTTGCATGGCGCCGCCGAAAGCTGTACCAGTACGCATAAGAGGTGGGGGCTGCGTCGGTCCGGCAGCACCGACCAAAGAATTTGAGGGGCCGCCGCGCTGGAAACTTGCGCAGTCCGACGGCAATCTGCCTCCCTGGTTTTCTGAGCGCGTTTGCCTGTTCTCTGCCCGTTCGCCTGACGCTGGATCATTCGCCCAAAGTTGCGGCGCTTCAAATTAAGGAAGGCGATGTTCGTGTTTCGCCCCCAAGTAACGTTGGGAAACTTGGAAAGATCCAGGGTGACCGCGATTCTGAGCCGCGCGCCAGCAGCACACTCGGAGACGACCGGAAGTCGTGGTCGGCAGGATGTTCGGAGACGCCAGGGGAGTCGTGCGCCGGAGAACATCGACTTGCGGACTCCCGCAGGGGTGGCACTGGAGAACAGCGACTCGAAGAAGACCGGACGGGTGGCGCGTGAGCAAGTGGTTTATTGCTTTTTCAGCATCCTGTTCGTTTAGATGATCTCGGCAATTGAATTCCGGAGGCTTTTGGCGGTGGCTGACATAAGACCGATTCGTTTGTACCATCTTCGCCGCACCGCCGCTACGTTGGCGGCGGCCGCCGGCGCGTCTGTTAAGGTGATTTCGGACCAGCTGGGTCAAGCCAGCATGTGCTACCGAGCATTCAAGACGAGGCTGCGGCCAACGTTCTCCGACCCGATACCGAGTTACGAGGAGACCGCGAAAATATCGAATCGCACGTCTGAGATCATCCAGTTCGCTCGTCCCTTTGAACAAGTGGCCGACGATCCAGACAGAGCCGCGCGGGCAATTACCGATAACGCCACCTTCGAGGTAGTAGCGAACGCCCTTTGGTCGCAGGCCAGGAAGGCAGGCCCCTCAAAGGAGAGCACACCGCCTCCATCCCTGGCATTATTGAATCATCGAAAGATTCCGAATATCGGCTCCGATGAGGGGAACAACGTGAAGAACAAGATGATTCCTGGATTGCTGCTGGGGATTAGCATGTGGGGCGTCAGCGCGAACGCGGCGCAATCCGCTACCACCTGCGACCGCGAATGTCTGCGCGGCAAGGTGACGCAGCTGTTATATGCCTTCCTGAAGCACGACGTGAGCAAACTGCCCGTAGCCGACACGCTGCGGGTGACCGAAGACGCCGTCGAGAAGCCGCTGGCAAAGGTCGGTCTGGTCAGGACGTTGACGCGACTGCGCGGCTTTCGCCAGGATATTATCGACGAGCGCGCGGGCGTGGCAGGCGCGGACGTGGTAGTGGAGGAGAGCGGAGCTCCCGTCCTGCTGGTAGTGCGGCTGAAGGTGGTCGCGGACAAGCTGACCGAGATCGAACTGGTGGCCACGCGCAGCGCGGCGGAAGGGCTTATCTTCAACATCGACGGTCTCAGCGCACCGAGCGAAGCGATGAACTACGCGCCGCGCCCCGAGCAGCTTTCCACCCGCGACGACGCCATCAAGGCGGCGCTGCACTATCCGGCCGGACTCAACGCCGCCAAGACTTTCGCCGCTGTGGACGCGCCATTTGCGGCGGATGCCTATCGCTACGAAAACGGCCAGGTGATGGCAGGTCCGGACTGCAAGTTTGCCCCCGGCTGCCAGAATATCGCGACACAATCGCTCGCCATCTTCAATCGCCTCGGCAACGTGCAAACGCGCGTCGCCGCGGTCGATGAGCGCATGGGCATCGTCTGGCTGCGCATGGCTTGGGGAGCGCGCGAGCGGGGCGGTGACCAGCTCACGGTGTGGGAATCGTTTAAGGTTTACGACGGAAAAATCCACGCCGTGGAAGCGTTCATGAGAATCCTTCCGGTAGAGAAGCGCGACGGAGGTTGGCAGTAGCGTCTGCTCCGCGGATTTCCGGCTATGGGACGTGGGAAAACTCCGCAGGCGCGCGATGCTGGACCTGGCGTTCTTAATCCTCGAAATGCCGGCTTTCTCCAAGTGCCCGACAATGCGGCCAGTGGGCAAGAAATCGAGATTGTGGCGCAAGGAAGCACGTAACCATGTCGGCTCCCGCACGCAGTTGAGGTAGCGAGTAACAGGGGACGAGACTGCAGGGCTCCCCTCCGTGCTACTCCAACATATTGAGTACCCTATTCCACTTCCAACCGCATGGCGTCGAAGTCCAACCGGAATCCGCCCTTCAAGGCGTCCATTCCGATAACTCCGTCGCGATAACGGCCATTGCCAATCGGCGCCGCCGATAGCAGGCTCAGTTTTTTCAAATTGATCGCTGTTCCGAGAACCTCAATGCGGAGCAAAGGAACCACGTCGGTCTTACGCTCGATTACCCCGCCCGCGCCGGCTACCTTTTCCCGTTTGGTTCGCAGCCGTAATTTTTCCTGGCGCCCCAGAGCTTCTCGGAAAGAAGGATAAAGAACCGTATCATTCGCTCCCGTGTCCAGAAACATCTGCAGGTGATGTTCGTCGTGATCCACCTCCACCATGGGCGAGGCATCATCGAAGAACAGGTTGGCTGGTCCCTGCGGAACGGGCTGATGGGGCTGCACGCGAAGGATGCCCGCGTTCGAAATCTCCACTCGATGGAGGGCGCGGAGCGCGGGTATCCCCAGAATCCCCGTGATTTGATAGTGGAGCGGTGCAATATAGAGCGCCCGATCGGCAAGCACCAGAAAAACCACATTGTGGATGTCTGCCGCTCCCAATCGAACATCGCTCGCGACCGCCAGTTTAAGCGTGTTTCTTTTCGCGGTCGACCCGTTCACGTAGGCCGTCGTTTCGCGGATCGAAAGGCCCATCCGCTTCGCTTCCGTTTCCGTCACAGTCGAAATGTCCGCGCCGGTGTCGAAAATCCATTGGCCATTTACGCCGTTCACCTGCACCGGAGCATTCCAGGAACCGAGCCCGTTGGAGGTGACCTTCAAAGGTACATCTTCTCCCAACTCCGCGGTCTCGGGAGCCACCTCGCTCAACGCAGCCATCAGTACCCGCGTGTTTTCGTTTCCCTCCCGCTCAGGGTCGGTTCCAGGCGTCAGCAGAAGAGCTTCGCCCCAGGCTTTCGCGGCCTCTTTATAGCGGCCCAGCCGGGCAAACGCCGACGCCATTTCCTCATGCGTCTTCCGGGCGATTGCAGGATTTGGATTGGTTGCTACCACTTTCTGAAGCAGTTCGACGCCCTCCGCTTCATGCCCAAAACGGCTCGCGACGAGAGCTCGGTAGAAGAGGGTCTCGGCGTCAGTCCAGCCCGGCTGCTGTAGATCCCGCCGCAGTTCAAAGAATCGCTTGTCGTTAGCGAGCTGTTGCAGCTGTCCGATGTCGCCCGCTACCAAACTCGAGCACCATAGGAGTGCCAACGCCGTCCGCATTGCCTTCAATTATGCCAAAAGACATTACGCGCCCCGGGTGCTCCGGTCGGATTACGCCCCGCTCTACCCTGCGATGTCTTTCTTGGATCGCATGATGGATATTTCGATATGCTCACGAAACTGCAGCGCTATTCGCGGGATGGTTCCCGTGTCTTCATCCACCCGGCGGGCTCTAACCGGCTGCTGAGTGCGCCGGTACAAACCGGCGTGGAGTTGTGAATGAAAGAGTCATACAGGAAAGGCGTAGCGAGCCGTCCTGGCCCCGAGTCATGCGTGGCCAGCCGCGAGGCTGCCATCGAAGCGTTGACAGGGGGAAGTGCAGGCAGGGTATTGAGCTGCGAAATAATCGCGATCGGAGTGCCGACGTCGTTCAGGATGGCGGAAGGCAACACTGGCGGATGTGTAATCGCGAGCATCCGTTGGACTCTGCGCAGTCTAAGACCCCTGGCATGCATGGAAACTCCGCGCGCGGGAACCGGGAGACCCCATCGATGCCCATCGCCCAGATTGCGGCGGGCCGGTTGGAGAAGGCCTTGAGCCGGAAGTCCAACATGCACGTTGGTGGGGAGTCGGACGGTTGCGTAGTACCGTCGAAGTGACCGAACAAGAGTGGGAAACCGCTGGCGGAGGGCATGGAGGGAAGGCAATCGACCAAGGAGAACATCGGGCAGGCGACCGCGCCCCGGACTCAGAGCCGGATCGGCGAGTTGAGCGACTTGCACGGTGTGCGAAAGGCAGCACGGAAAGACAAGCGGACGCGGTTCACTGCGCTGCTCCACCACGTCACTGTCGGATTGTTACGGGACAGCTATTTCGCCCTGAAGCGGGATGCGGCGCCTGGAATCGACGGCGTGACGTGGAAAGAGTACGAGACGGGCCTGGAGGAGAAACTGGCAGACTTGCAAAGCCGAATCCATCGAGGGACGTACCGAGCGCAGCCTTCCAAGAGAGCCTACATTCCGAAAGCCGATGGACGGCAACGTCCCTTGGGCATCGCAGCCCTGGAGGATAAGGTGGTTCAACAGGCCGTAGTGACGATCCTCAACCAGATTTACGAAGAGGATTTCCTGGGGTTCTCTTATGGGTTCCGACCGGGGCGAAGCCAGCATCAAGCGCTGGATGCACTTTGGGTGGGGATCATGCGGAGGAAGGTGAACTGGATACTCGATGCCGACATTCGTGGCTTTTTCGATCACCTATCGCACGAATGGCTGGTCAAGTTTATCGAGCACCGCATTGCCGACCGAAGGATACTTCGCTTGATTCAGAAATGGCTGAGGGCGGGAGTGTCCGAGGAAGGGAAGTGGTCGAAGACGGAAGTAGGGACTCCGCAAGGATCGGTGGCTTCGCCGCTGCTGGCCAACGTGTACCTGCACTACGTTTTCGATCGGTGGGTCCAGCACTGGCGAAAACATCAGGCTACGGGCGACATGGTGGTGGTCCGATACGCTGATGATATCGTCGCGGGATTCGAAAATCGCGCCGACGCGGAGCGCTTTCTTTCCGAGTGGAAGGAGCGCTTGCAGAAGTTCGGGTTGGAGTTACACCCGGACAAGACGCGCCTGATTGAGTTCGGGCGCGAGGCAGCCAAAAACCGGAAGCAGCGAGGCGAGGACAAGCCGGAGGTGTTCGACTTTCTGGGTTTCACGCACATGTGTGGGAAGACCCGGAAAACCGGTCGGTTCATCGTCAAGCGGAAGACGATTCGTAAGCGACTCTCTGGCAAGCTCGGTGAGCTGAAGGAGGAGCTTCGGCGACGCTGGCACCAGCCCGTAGCCGAGGTCGGGAAGTGGTTGAAGTCCGTCGTACAAGGCTACTTCAACTATCATGCAGTCCCCGGCAACATGGATAGTCTGAACAGCTTTCGGGCTCAGGTGATCTGGCGCTGGTACCGCGCGCTTCGGCGGCGGAGTCAACGGAGCCGGATGACTTGGGAGCGGTTCTGGCCTTTGGTCGATCGATGGATTCCAAGTGCGAAGATCCTGCATCCGCATCCGAACGTGCGCTTCGACGCCAGATATCCGAGGTAGGAGCCGTATGCAGCAATTCTGCACGTACGGATCTGTGCGGGGGGCGTCTGGGAAACCGGCGTCCCTACCGCGACAAAAGGAAATAAACCGCTTGCTCAAGCGCCACCCGTTCGATTTTCATTCGAGCGGCCGCTTTTTCCCGTAACGTGAGTTCCGGTCGTCTCGGGGTTGCTCTGGCGCGCGGCTCAGAATCGCGACTGCGTGTTTGCATGTGTTTCCCCAAAAGCCTTTTTCAGCGGCCTGGTAAACTAACAGACGACCTTGAGCAGGGGAACGTAACAGGCGATAGGCAACCCTGTGCCCCCTCGTCAGCCATTTCCAAGCGCTTCATCGACCGGCTTAAGGTCGTCGAGTAACGTAGACGTGGGCCTATCTCTCCCGATTCCGAACTTACTCGCCGCGCGCCGATCCGTTCCTCGACCGCCTTCATGATGAAGTGCTGCACAAGCTCCTTCTGAAGAGGAGCTTGTTCAGTACTTTGGTTTAAGAGGGGAGTTATACTTCAAGCAGCATGGAAGTATACAAGAGCGAAACCGAGCGGGCGATAAAACGCTTCCTCAACCATAAGCTCAGCTTCGATGAGTGTATTGCTGCCCTGGATGCCGCGCTTGCCGATCTTACCTCCAGGCTGACTGCTGAACAAATCGCGCCTCTTCGCGCTCTGATATTGGAGAACAACGACATTGTGATGAAGGAAATGGAAAGGCGCGGCCCGCCACCTTTCGATGCCCAGGATTTTGGCCGCGCTCGGTGACGGAATCGCGGCTTCAGACTACCGTCCAGGCCAGGTGATTTATGCGCAAGGGGATGTCGGGGATGCCGTCTTTTACATTCAGAAAGGCCGGATCAAGCTCACCGTCGTTTCCAAATTCGGCAAACAAGCGGTCATAGGCGTTTTGGGCGCAGGCAGCTTTTTTGGCGAAGCGTGCCTGAAAGGACAGCCGCACGCGGCAACCGCGACCGCCATGGGTAAGTCTTCGATCGAGCGGCTGGATAAGTCGAGCATGATGCGTGTACTAAGCGAAAACCTGGCCTTTTCCGAGCTGTTTCTCGATCATCTGCTCTCGCGCAACCTCAGCATGGAGGAGGATATGGTTTACCAGATCCTAAACTCCCATGAGAAGCGGCTGGCGCGCGCACTTCTCATGCTGGCCGAACTTCGGGAAAAAGGGCAGACCGAAGAAGCGCTATTCCGAAGATCAGTTTTGAAGCCTTGGCGGAGATGGTTGGCACCACTATTTCACGAGTTAGCTTTTTCATGAAGAAGTTCCGCAAATTGGGATTCATTGACTATAACGGTGAATTGAAGATTAACAACTCCCTGCTCAACGTTGTCCTTCACGACCAATTTGATCACCATTGCAACCGATCCGTTTCCTGTCGTCCGTCGCCTCAGCGAACATCTGGCAGGAGAGCGAGGTCGAAGGACGTCGACTTTTACGCCACAGGCTCTCATCAAGTTGTCTCAAAATCTTGGTTATCAAGATCTCTTAGTTTTGATTGTCAATCTATCGTATGCATGCTACGATAACAACGTAGGATAAAGGCGGCTCTGATTGAATCACAAGAGAGTTTTTGGATCTGCATGCGACCTGCGTAACTTCGATGCGATCCTACTTCGCTGAGGTCGAGAAATCGTCGGCGATGCTTGCAGAATGCACCGCGAAAGCCGCTGCCGCTGAGAAGCGCTTGAAATTGACGTCTCAGGGCATTATCGAGCATGCAGCCCACTTGACGTATCTGAGCGCCAAGAGTCTTCTCCTGATGCGGCGCGACTCGGCTACGGTTTTTCTTAAATAAAGACACTGGCAGCCCGTGTCTAAAGCGGCTGTTTTCTAGCCGGTGGAAAACGTCTGACAGGAGGCGTTGATCGGCTGGAAACTCGAACCACGTAGTGGGGGGAGTTCGCGGATCGTGGTGTAAAGGTCTTCAACGGCTCATGACAGACAAAATCGTCAAAATGGCCTCGACAGCCCCATCATGAGCAACTCTGGGCTTGCCCGAGCCATACCTTGATCGCATTAACAGAGCGAGATTGCATACGGCAGCTTGGATCAGAAATTTCTTGTGCACGTTCTCCAGGGACGCGAGCCAACTTCGCTGTGCGCTGGCGCTCGCCCGCGACGATACGTTTCGCCGCCTGCGATATTCGTAAAACGGGACGGAAGCCTCGCACATACAGCCGGTCCAGTCCTCCGGTTTCAAACTGATGTGCGAAGTTCCGTTCGATCCGCTCT
>CAWAPW010000019.1:0-33696 GCA_963784025.1 Bryobacterales bacterium | reverse complement strand
AAAAGGCAATAAACCGCTTGCTCACGCGCGCGGCTCAGAATCGCGACTGCGTGTTTGCATGTGTTTACCGAGCCGCGACCGTGAGGAAGTCGGTCCCCAAAAGCCTTTTTCATCAGCCTGTTAAGTCTTTTCGTAAAGGCTGGACTGGCCCTCCGGACGCGTTTTCCAGCGCCGGTGAATCCAAAGCCACTGGCCGGGATGCTCGGGATAACCTGCTCCAGTACCGGTGCAGGCGGCGCGTATCTTCGGCGGCGTCGCCAGATATTCCAAGTGGAGGATGGAGTTTGAGAATGTATTTCTTTTCGACTTCGGACCATACGGCGAAGCCCGGAATGACTGCCGCGCCGGTTCGCGCCGCAATTTTCGCAAAAGCGGTGTTGGCGCACGCGGGAGTGCCAAAGAAGTCGACAAAGACGCCTTCTTGTAACGAAGTGTTCTGATCGATTAGAACCCCGACCGCTTCATTTTGATGCAACGCGCGCAGGACCGCTCGCGCGCCGTCCCATTTCACGATGAGGTGGTTGCCCGAAAGCCGGCGGCGATCTTCGACCGGCCCGGTCGATGCCGGGATTGTCGAGCGGCCGGATCATGATGTGCATCGGCTCCGTCATCAGCGCGTGGGCGAAGGCGCTGCATTTCCCAATTGCCGAAATGCGCGGTGGCGAAAAGGATTCCCCGGCCGGTCTTCTTGGCTTCCTGATAATGCTCCAGGCCTTCGTAACGGATCCACTTACTAATGTTTTGGCCGTTGATTTGGGGGAAGCGGGCGAAGACCCAGATCAATCGCGCGATGGAGAGATAAACCTCGTCAACGATAGCGCGGCGCTCGGCCGCCGATTTATCCGGATAGGCGAGCTCCAGATTGCGCATGGCGGTACGGCGCAGGCGAGGGATGGCCAGATCGAGGAGAGCTACATAGAAACGGGCCAGCTTGAGTGGTCCGTGGGCCAAGGACCAGAGCAGGAACGCCGCCGCTATTCGACCCGGCTCATTCAATCCAACCCCCTCCGAGGACGAGATCGCCATCGTACAGCACCGCGGCCTGGCCGGGAGTGACGGCGCGTTGCGGCTCGTCGAAGCGGACTTCGATGCGAGTAGCGTCGGCGCTGATGGGCGAAACCGTGGCATCGGCCGCGGCGTGCCGGTTGCGAATCTTGATCTGCGCGCGGATCGGCCCGCAAATGGGCGCGATCGAAATCCAGTTCATGTCTCTGGCGGTGAGCGTGGCGCGCAGCAGGTCTTCGTTGCGCCCTACGATCACGCGCTGCGACGCCGGCTCGGTTGAGATCACATACAGCGGCTCGCCCGCCGCCACGCGCAGCCCGCGCCGCTGCCCGACGGTGAAGTGATGCACGCCCGCGTGCTCGCCCAGCACCCGGCCTTCGGTATCGCGAATCTCGCCGTGCGTGATTTCCGGAGCGATGCCGCGCTCGCGGAAATAGGCGTCGATGAACGCGGCGTAATCGCCATTTGGTACGAAACAAATCTCCTGGCTATCGGGTTTCGCGGCCACCGGCAATCCCAACTCGCGAGCCAGCTCGCGCACCTGCGGCTTGGTGTATCCGCCGAGCGGAAAATCCGTGCGCGCCAACTGCTGCTGCTTCAGACCGAACAGAAAATAAGTTTGATCCTTGGATTGATCCACGCCCCGGCTCATCTGATAACGCCCGGTTGCGTCGTCAAACCCGAGGCGCGCGTAGTGGCCCGTGGCGATGCGCGCCGCGCCCACGCCAGCCGCCAGATCCAGGAACTGATCGAACTTGATGAAGTTGTTGCACAGCGTGCAGGGAATCGGCGTGCGGCCGGACAAATAATCGTCGATGAAAGGCTTCACCACCTGCTCCTCGAAGCCGGATTCGAAGTTCACCACATAATAAGGAATGCCCAGGTGCTGGGCGACATGGCGCGCATCGTACACGTCGTCGAGCGAGCAGCATCGTCCCGTTACGCCGCCCTCGGGCGCTAGCTCCGGCAAACGCCGCTGGTTCCAGAGCTGCATCGTTAATCCGACAATCGGTCGGCCGCCGCGTTGCAGCAATCCCGCGACAACGGAGCTGTCCACTCCGCCCGACATTGCGACCGCGATAGGGGCTTCGTTGATGACTTGATCAGACACTCGTATAGGTTGGCGAAAGCTTGCGTAATTGCCCGACGGACGCGGCCACTGCCTCGATCAGCGCGTCCACCTGCTCTTCATTATTCGAAGCCCCGAGCGAAAAACGCAAGCTGGCGCGTGCACGCTCGGGCGGGAGGCCCATGGCGAGCAGCACGTGCGACGGCTCCACGGCGCCACTGGAACAGGCCGAGCCACTGGATACGGCGAAGCCTTTCAGGTCGAGCGAAATCACCAGCGCCTCGCCCTCCAGTCCGTCAAAAAATATATTCGTGGTGTTGGGTGTGCGGTCGGTGCTTCGGCCGTTTACGCCGGCGTCCGCAACACGCGCCAGGATTCCTGTTTCAAGCCGATCGCGCAGGGTTTTCAACCGGGCGGGCTCAATCGGCAGCGTGCTGCGTGCGATGGACGCCGCTTTCGCCATCGCCAAGGCGCTCGGAACGTTTTCCGTACCCGGCCGCCGCTCGCGCTCGTGCTTGCCGCCGAACTGGATGGGGCGCAGCTTGGCGCCGGACTTCACGTATAGCGCGCCGATGCCCTTCGTCGCATAGAATTTGTGGCCGCTGATGGAGTAAAGATCCACGCCGAGCGCCTGGACATCCACGGGAATTTTGCCCGCCGCCTGGACGCCGTCGGAATGCATGAGCGCCCCGCCTTCGTGAGCGATGCGGGCGATTTCGGCGATAGGCTGCAGCGCGCCGGTCTCGTTGTTCGCGTGCATCACGCTGACCAGTACCGTCTCGGGCCGCAGCGCGCGGCGAATGTCGTCAGGGTCAACCACGCCGTCGGGACCGGGCCGAATATAGGTAACCGCGATGCCCGAGCGCTCCAGTTCGCGGCAGGGATTCAAAACAGCCGGATGCTCGATGGCGGTGGTGATGACGTGCTTCTGGGGCGCGCTGTTGGCGAGCACGGAGCCCAGAATGGCGAGGTTGTCCGCCTCCGTCCCGCCGCCGGTAAACACCAGCTCCTTGGGCTCGCAGCCGAGTAAAGCGGCCACTTCCCGGCGCGCGGCTTCCAGCCGTTGCTTCGCCAGTTGCCCATCCTGGTGGATGCTGGAGGCGTTGCCGGGCACTTCAAGTAGCGCTGCAACCAGCACTTCTAGGACTGATTGAGATACCGGGGTGGTCGCGTTGTGGTCAAAGTAGAAACGGCGCACTTCATTTATCAGTTTAACAGTGATAAGCGGGGCCAATTGGCGGTTGGCAATTGGCTATTGGCCTGGGACGGCGCCGAACGACTCGGCGACCCGGCGCAAATCGGAGCGCCACATCTCCCGCATGTCGGCAAAGTGCGCGTCCATGTGGCCGCGAAGATCGTTGAGACGGGAATTGTTAATCAGAATCCCGACCAGCACAGCCAGTGTGGGTACACCCACTGCGAGTGCCGTTTGAATGGAGGCATCAGCCATTTGATTTTAAGTGTAGCCTACCGGGGCACGGCCCATCAGTGGTTCATGCACTTAACCTCGGAGCTGTCTTCGGGGGAGTTGTCTTCGGGCTCCGAAGCGTCGTACAGCATCACCGGAATCGTCCCGAGAAAGAGTCCATTCCACCATAGTTCGGGTCCAGGTACGAAACGTTCTCGTGGACGAAATGCTCCTGCGTCGCCGTGAGGGGTTTCGTTCTCACATAGCGGACCCCGCGAATATCGGTTTTTCGGTAGGTCTCGCCACGCTCGGTATTGGATAACGTGATGAGACCCCCCGAATTACGGCCGACTTTCCGGCGTGTTCCCGTCCGTCCGAGGTCAAGACAACGATTCGTTCTCTTGGCCCGAGCGCGTTAACCTGCCCAACATCGACCCAGGAGCTCCTTCCGCTGAAAATAGCATCACCCACGACTGAACCTCCGTCCGTAATGCGCAGCAGGTCCGCAGCGTGAAGCACAGCGTTGGGCGAGCCTTTGGATGAAATTGTCGGTCTGACGGCGATCGTCACGGAGGAGGAATCGACAGCTAGGATCGGCCCAGACACACAATGTCGATCTCGGGTTATGAAATCGTAGTCTCGCTGTCGCGTAACGTTTTCAGGTTCTCATACCCGCCGTCTTTGCTTGACGGCGTTACGAGCGGGGCACAAGACAACAGCGGCCCGCAAAGGACCGTGCGGACGCGCCAGGAGCGTGGCCTTAATTGAAACCACCGCATATAATGACACGTAGGAATTACCATGAGAACAAATTCAGCGCTTCGCGTGGGCATCGTCGCCTTGGCGGCGCTAGCGGCCGTGACCGCCGCTTCGGCCCAGAGCTACCACGCTCAGATTGTCACCGAAGACGGCTCGCCTCTTCCCACCTCGCCCCAGATCATTCCCTCCCTTTCCGACAGCCTGGTGCAAGAGTGCGCGATCGTGAATATTTTCGGCAACGGCAGCGTGCAATACCTGGTGAACTTGCGCTCCAGGCCGTATGATCCCGCCAACGCCGACGCGTGCACCGTCACGATACGGATGAAGGGCTATCGTCCCATGGAGGTAACGCTGCGCAACGATGCAACGGTGGTGCTGAAGCGCATCGGCCTGCACGAAGGATCGACGGTTTCGGCCACCGCGCTCAATGCGCCCGCGCCGGCCAAAAAGGCCTATGGCAAGGGCGTAAACGCGATGACCGACGAGAAATGGGCCGACGCGCAAAAGAATTTCGAAAAGGCCGTGGGAATCGATCCGGATTACGCGCAGGCCTGGAGCGATCTGGGCGAGGTCCTGAATCGGCAGGCCAAAGCCACGGAGGCGCGGGCTGCGCTGGAAAAGGCGGTACAGGCCGATCCAAAATATATTAAGCCGTACATCCAGCTGGCCATGCTGGATATTCAGGAAAAGCGCATGGAGGATGCAGTCACCATTGCAGGCAAGGCCGTGGCGATGAATCCTCTGGAATTCCCCGAACTTTATTTCTATTACGCCGCGGCAAATTTCAATCTCAAACGCTATGACGTGGCGGAAGCCAATGCGCGACGCGCCACCGAGTTGGACAACAATCACGAAATTCCGCGCGCGGAACTTTTGCTGGGATCCACGCTGATCGCAAAGGGCGACCGTGCCGGCGCTTTGCAGCATTTTAGAAAATATCTGGAGATCGTGCCGAAGGCGCCGGATGCCGCGCAGGTAAAGCGAGCCATCGCGGAGCTGGAGAGCTCCTGGCGACGCCAAGTAAGAACGTTTTACTGAGGGCGCAACCAGAATTCGACTCGCATGCCGTCCGGATCGTCGAGCCAGATGTACTGCGTGATGCCATCCTGCCAGAACTTTATTCCGCTGTGTGAGATTCCGCTACCGTTGAGTTGTGCCTGAATTGTTTGCAGTTCCTTTAGCGTGCGCACGCCGAAGGCCATGTGATTCAGGCCGACTTTTCTTTCTCATACAGTCCCGGCTGGGAGTCTACCGAATGCGTGAAAAACAGACGTGTATCGCCCGCCATATACATGATATAGTCGTCCTCCTTGAAAGGCTGGCCGAGAAGAGCGCTGTAAAAGCGCTCCGTTCTTTCGATCCCCTCCACGCGGAAAACCAGATGGTCGACAAAGTTGGGATAGATCATCAAGTTCATTCTGCAACGCATCCGAGCCGTCGCGCGTGAGCATGCGGATTCCCCAATCGATCGACCAAAACCGCATGCTTGCGCATGGCGGCTCAGAACGCATCTATGTACGATGTAGCAGAGGCGCGAAATGCAGCTATTTGCCCTGAACCTCGTTCATCACGCCCGAAGCCTGAATCGTGGTGTGGTAACTTTCCATCATCATCCATAGGCCGTCCTTGTTGGGCGCAAAGACGCGGCTGGACCAATACGCTTTGCCGCCATAGGTGGGCTGGAGCATAATTGCCGCCACCGCGGTCCCCAAGTCCCACATGCGCGTGAAGAGCACGGGAGCCACGCCAACTTTGGGAGCGTTGGGATTCCGCTTGCCGATTCCGTTCCAGCGATCCATTTTGGTTGACACCCCGTAAGAACCGATCATCACCTGGTCGTCGCCTATATGCATCCGCCAGTGCTCCGGCGTACCGTCCTCTTGCTCCTGCCAGCCTTTGATCGCCGCCTTCTCGTTGGCTGTCACCGGCACGTAGGGCATCACCTGGCAAGGATTGACGCAAGGAATCGCGTAGGGCGAACGGCCGTCCGGATTTTCCGAAGCCGGACGCGTGGCAATTTCCGAATTGTGAAGCAGTTTCCAGCCATTCGGCCGCTCCACCCAGAAATGCGCGGCGTATTTGTTTCCCTGATTTTCCTGGATCCAGACCAGCTTGCCATACTTATGTTCTACGATCTTCACGTCGCTCCCGCTCGGAACCAGCGGTTTCAGCCCCAGCGCCAAAGCATCGTCCTTGGAATAGTAGACGCCGTCCGTGTCGATCCAGGTAAAATCCGCGTCCAGCAGTTTCTTTACCGCGGCCATATCGCCCTTCTCATAGGCTTGAACGAAAGCCTTGTCGGTGGCGGCTGCTGCATCGTCTCCTCCCGTGGCGGCCAGCGCGCTCAGCGCGGACACGCCCCCAAGAGTGGTGAGGACGAAAAGACTACTGAGTTTTTTCATACGGTCTCCTTTGGTAAGCACTGCCTTCCGGCACGAAGCCGGCAACGCGATCCATCTGCATGAGACTATCACGAGGCGGGGAACCGGGACCGGAACGGGTTCCGCACAACAGCCTGCGATACACTACAACAATCAGTTCCCAAGGAGGATCGCGCTTGTCTGAATGGGCCTACGCGCAAGAGCAGCCCGCCGAGCGGCTATGCAGGATCGAGCAATACGCGGTGATCAAACAGCAGGCCACTGGCGACGTGGAGTTTTTGATCACAGTGCGGGAATATTTTACGCCGCCCGATCCCGCCATGCGCTTTCTGGCGCAAACCGACAAACAAACCAATCAAAAGACGGCGCCCTATACGCCCACCGGCTGGGGATCGTCGCTTCTGCAGGCACTGGCCGAGTGCATAAAAGGAATCCGGAAGTTTCCTTATGAGCCGTCGAGGCCTGTAAAATCGCTTGCGCACGCACCCGGCCTGGGCAACGCGCGGCGAGCCGTCATCTTGAGCCGGCACGTTGAATTGGCCCGGCGAAGCCGCTATCTTGATCTCAAGACACGGCGATCTCAAGACACGGCGATCTCAAGACACCGAAATCTCAAGACGCGGAGGCACAGCTATGAAGGCTCGATGGGCAATCCTTTTGATTGCGGCGGCGCTGTTCGCCGCGGATGCGAAACGGCCGATCACTGAGAACGACTTGTACGCATTCCAATGGACCGCCAGCCCGCAAATCTCGCCGGACGGTTCCAGGATCGTTTACACGCTGGTGAAGGTTGCCTCGAAGCACGATAACTACGAAACCGCGCTGTGGTTGACGCCGGCCACCGGCGGACCCGCGCGCCAGTTGACGTCCGGACCGCACGATTCTGGCGCACAATGGTCGCCAGACGGAAAGATACTGGCGTTTCTTCGCGTGATGGAAAAGGACGGGAAGCCGGAACCGCCGCAAATTTATTTATTGTCGATGGAGGGCGGGGAAGCGCGGCCGCTCACTGAAATGCCGAAAGGCGCGGGCGCTCCAGTGTGGTCGCCCGATGGGCGATTGCTCGCGTTCACGTCCCCTACGCTGGCCAAGGATTTCGAAAAGAAAAAGGACGACGCGCCGCCGGAGAGCGACGTTCGCGTGATTACTCGCGCGGAATATCGTGAAAACGGCGAAGGCTATATTGATTCGGACCGGCCCGATCACATTTGGGTGGTGGATGTGCCGCGGGTTCCGGCCGCGTCGCAGAAGGCCCGGCAGGTGACCAAGGGCGAGTTCAGCGAGGATGAGATCACGTGGTCGCGCGATGGCTCGAAACTTTACTTCACGTCGGACCGGGTGAAGGAGTCGTATTACTCGCCGCCCGCGGGCGCGATCTATGAAGTGAACTCGGCTGGCGGAGACATCCGCAAAGTGACGGCGCTGGATGGCCCCATTTATGGGCTTTCGCTCAGCCCGGATGGCCGGCGGCTGGCGTTCGTCGGTGAACTCAATCACTCAGATCAACCCAGCGACGGCGTAATCCAGCGTTCGTACAGCCAGCCCGATCTTTTCGTCACGGCGCTGGATACTGGCTCCGCGCCGAAAAACCTGACGGCCAAATACGATTTCGATATTGCCGGCGGCGTGGGTGGCGATCAGGCGCCTCCTCGGGACGGCGGAGCTTCCAAACCATTCTGGAGCGCGGACGGGCGAAGTATATTCGTGAAATCAGCGGAAGAAGGGCGCGTCAATATGGAGCGGATCGACAGCGAAACCGGAAAAGTTGAGGCCGTCACGAAGGGCGATTACGCGGTGATTTCGTACAGCGCAACGCCGGATGGGTCGAAAATCGCGGCGCTGCTCTCTACTCCAACGAACGTGGGAGATGTGTTCGTGGTGAACAGCTCATCGGGTGAAATGGAGCCGGTGACGCACGTCAATGCGGAATTGTTCGGGAAGCTCCATCTCACCGAGCCGGAAATGATCTGGTACAAGAGTTTCGATGGGCGTCGCATCCAGGCCTGGGTGCAGCGGCCGCCGGACTTTGAGGCGGGCAAGAAATATCCTTTGATTCTCGATATTCACGGCGGCCCGCATACGGCTTACGGTTATATCTTCGACCATGAATTTCAATGGATGGCGGCGAAAGGTTACGTGGTGCTGTATCCCAATCCGCGCGGCAGCACGAGTTATGGGCAGGAATTCGGGAACATTATTCAATATAACTATCCGGGAGACGACTTCAAGGATCTAATGGCGGGCGTGGATGAATTAATCGCTCGCGGTTGGGTGGATCCGCAGAAGCTTGGTGTCACCGGTGGCAGCGGAGGCGGCGTGCTTACCAACTGGGCGATCGGCCACACAGATCGGTTCAAGGCCGCGGTTTCGCAGCGCTCCATCGCGAATTGGGCCGGTTTCTGGTACGCCGCGGATTTCTCGTTGTTCACGCCCATGTGGTTTCGCGGCGCGCCCTGGGAGCAGGAGGCTGATTTCAAGGCGCGGTCGCCCATTACTTACATCCGGAATGTTCACACGCCCTTGATGCTGATCGAAGGCGAAGCGGATTTCCGGACGCCGCCGGCGGATGGCGGCGAGCAAATGTTTCGCGCACTGAAGTATTTGAAGCGGACGGTGGTGATGGTGCGGTTTCCGGGCGAAAGCCATGAACTATCGCGATCGGGAAAGCCGGTGCACCGCGTGGAACGCCTGGAGCATATCGTGGCGTGGTTCGACAAATACCTGATGGACCAGGATATTCGCACTTACGACGTAAAATGAGAGCGCTTTTAATGCTCAGCGTGTCCTTATTGTGCACGCAGGCCCGCGCGCAATGGATCAATTACCCCACGCGCGGAATTCCACGCACGGCCGACGGCAAGCCCAACCTCTCCGCGCCCGCTCCGAAAACGGCCGATGGGAAACCCGATTTCTCGGGAGTTTGGGAGCACCTGAACGCGCGCGGCTCTGCGTATTATCTGAATGGAATCGATATTCCGTGGCAGCCTTGGGCGAAGAAGCTGTTTGACCAGAACACTGCCGACAAACTGATCGACAATCCGGAGTCGCGCTGCCTCCCGCGCGGCGTTCCCAAGGAGGATGCGTTCGATCTGCACAAAATTGTCCAGACTCCGGATCTCATGGTGATTCTTTACGAATATCAAACCACTTTTCGTCAAATATTCCTCGACGGGCGTCCGCTCCCGAAAGATCCCAATCCCTCTTGGGCCGGATATTCGACCGGTCATTGGGAAGGAGACACGCTGGTGGTGGAATCCACGGGCTTCAACGGCAAGGCCTGGCTTTCCGGATTTGGTAATCCCACAACGGATGCGATGCATCTGACCGAACGCATGCGCCGCCGCGATTTTGGGCACATGGACATCGAGCTTACCATCGACGCTCCGAAAGCTTACACAAAACCGTGGAAGGCCGAACTGCATCCGGAGTTGATTCCGGACACGGATCTCATTGAGTTCGTTTGCGAAGAGAACGAACGCGACCTACGCCATCTGACCACAAAGTAACGCTGCTACTTCCGGACCGCTTTCCGATCGTTCCCACCGCCGCCATGGTAAGTGAACCCGCTGACGGCGCCCCGGTCATCCTTGCTGAATTCGATCCAATCCCCATCCGTGCGCGACACAAACACTGTTTCCGAATTAGCCACCAACGGCAGTTTTAGCGGGTTCGCGCCCTGCTGCAAAAACAGCAGATCGTTCTCGATGCTGATCACCGCCTGGCGTCCGGGCGCATACTCGTAAATGCCGGCATATTTCGCCAGAATCTCCGGCGCCAGCTTGGTCACCGTGACACCGCCCAGCATATGCGGGACGGAACGGTCATTTTCGCAGACGCTCTCCAAGAGGTCCGTATCCGGCTCCAGCGTCTTCGGGATCTTCAGCGAAAACGGTTTGGTAAACGCTTTCGGATCGTCGATGGTCAACACCAGATCCATGTGTCCGTAATCGCGGCGATGGAAGCGTTCGGTGATGTGAAGCGCTTCGGTGTGAGGATGCCCCTCGATGTCCAGCCAGCTTCGGTCGTTGAAACCCGCCGACTCCACCACCAGCGTGTCGCCCTCCCAATGCCCCACCGAGTAACCCATCCACGTGGGATTGGGATCTTTCGGAAGCTCGCGGCCATCGGTGAATATGGTGCGATGAACGCTGTTGGTGGTGCCCTGATATAAAACAACAATCAATCCTGGCGTTTGAACGAATCGCGCCAAATCCACCATGTGGTAATAAGGAAACGGGTCGGGCAGGCAGTTGGCGCGCGGCGCGTCCTTGCCCATATCGCGCACGCGCTGCCGGTAGAGCGCCTCGGCCCACGGCTGAATGTCGCCGGGACTCAGATCGCGCGCCACATTGCGATCGTAGCTTCCCCCTCCCGGCCCGCTCCAGACGCCGGACAGGTCGGGTTTTCCGTCC
Source organism: Bryobacterales bacterium (assembly GCA_963784025.1). Classification (GTDB taxonomy): domain Bacteria; phylum Acidobacteriota; class Terriglobia; order Bryobacterales; family Bryobacteraceae; genus Palsa-89. The sequence goes on along the minus strand of CAWAPW010000019.1, from coordinate 22,662 downwards.
GCCGTTCGAGGCACGGGTGCGGCAAGATTGGGCTTCCCGTCCGGTGTGCGCGGAACTCCAGGCGTGGGGTAATTCAGCCACTGCGCAGCCAGCGGCACCGATAGCCCGAATACGGTGAGCGCCATGGCGATCTTGTGCATGAAGCAAAAAGAACATACGCCGCTCGATCCTGTCAAGCGGGCGCGCTATAATAGAAATTCAAAGCGGTTCCATTCCCCAAGTTGGTTCGATCCGCAAATCCCAAGTAAGCAGCTTCTACCTTGATATCAGTCAACGACGTTACCATGCGCTACGGCGCACGCATTCTGTTTGAAGATGTGACCGCCACGTTCCTGGAAGGACGGCGTTACGCGATTACCGGCCCTAACGGCGCGGGTAAATCGACCTTCATGAAAATCCTCACGGGTGAAATCGATCCCGAAAAGGGTTCGGTCACCCGGCCGAAAAAAGTTGGCGTCCTGCGCCAGGATCAATTCGCGTTCGATGCCTATCGCGTGCTGGATACCGTCATCATGGGCAATGCGCCGCTCTGGGACGCACTGCAGGAGCGCGAAAAGTTCTACGCCAATCCGAACGAGTGGACGGATGAAGACGGCATGCGTCTGGGCGAACTGGAGGGCATCGTTGGAGATCAAGGCGGATACACGGCAGAGACCGATGCCGCCACTCTGCTCCAGGGGCTGGACATCGGCGAAGAGCTGCAGGAACGTAAAATGTCGGAGCTGCAGGGCGGTCAGAAAGTGCGCGTGCTGCTGGCGCAGGCGCTGTTCAGCAACGCCACCGTTCTGCTGCTGGACGAGCCCACCAACAACCTGGATCTCGAGTCCGTGCACTGGCTGCAAAAGTACCTGCTGGCCTACACCGGCTGCCTGATCGTGATTTCCCACGATCGCCATTTCCTAAACGAAGTCTGCACACACACCGCGGACATCGACTATCAAAGCATCATTACCTATACTGGCGCCTATGACGAAATGGTGCTGGCGAAGACCCAGATTCGCGCGCGCGTCGAAGCCGGCAATGCCCAGCGCGAAAAAAAGATCGCGCAGTTGAACGATTTCATCGCGAGGTTTTCGGCTGGCACCCGCTCTGCCCAAACCACCTCGCGCAAGAAAGAAGTGGAGCGGCTGCAGACCTCGGAACTTGCGAGATCAAACATCCAACGGCCGTATATCCGGTTTGAAAACAAGCGTCCGTCCGGACGGCATCCTCTCGAAATTAAGGCGCTGACCAAGGCCTACGATAACCTGCGCGTGATTGAGAACTTCAGCGCGTCCATCGCGCGCGGCGAAAAGATCGCGCTGCTGGGGCGCAACGGCGCGGGCAAGACGACGATGTTACGGTCGCTGCTGCGCAATGCGACGGGCTTCGTGGACGCACCGGATCGCGAGTTTCCGATCGATAGCGGCGTGGTTACGTGGGGGCACGAAGTCGCCGTTGGATATTTTTCGCAGGATCACAAGGAGTCCATTCAGCCTGGCCTCACGCTCCTCGATTGGCTGCACGAGTTCGACCCCGCCGCCGGCCAACAGGAGCTGCGTGGGCTGCTCGGTCAGATGTTATTCAGCGGAGAAGACGCGACGAAGCGGACGGAAAATCTCTCGGGTGGAGAAGCCGCGCGCATTGTGTTCTGCCGTTTGATGCTGCAGAAACCCAATTTCCTGCTGCTTGACGAGCCTACCAACCACCTGGATCTGGAATCCATCAATGCACTGAATATCGCGCTTCAGAAGTACGACGGGACGGTTTTGCTGGTGACGCACGATCACGACGTGGTGGACGAAGTGGCCACGCGCATCTGGAATTTCGACGACCGGCAGATCGAGGACTTCAAGGGTCCCTACGCCGAGTTCCTGGCGGAGAAGGAAGCGACAACGGCGTAGAGTCGGCCCTCTCGCAGGTCTTGGCCTCCTGGCATTCTCACCGCCATTTTCCGCCGCTTACTCGCCATTCACTTCCGCCTGCGAGATTTCGACAGCGAAAGGGGCGGAGGAGATCCCAGCAGCGCTCACGATGAGCGAATAATTGCCGGCGATTACTGACGAACTCAAGGTAAAGTTGACGGTCTGAGGTCTTGACCCCGTGGCCACGCCCGCCGAACTCCAATTCGTTGTTCGACAGTAGAAAACTTGCCCAGTTGAGTTGACCAGCCGGACGATGGGATAGTTTTCATCCATCTCAGCGTCGTCACCATATGCAGCGCCGTCCGATTGCCCGGTCAACTGAGTACCGCTCAGCGTAAAGACCCCGCTTCCCTTGTATGCGACATTTGTGGCAACTGGCCTAAATCTGGGACTTATCGGGCCATCCGGCGTATATACCCACAACTGATACGAACCGTCTGCAAAGAGGACCTGCCCGGTAGGAAGCATTAGCATCGAGGTGTTATACGCCGCGAGTGTGGTGAGGAAGGTGTCTGAAATTGCCGGCGAGACAGGAGAGATCGACCCCGCGCCGGGATCGAAATCGAAAAGTTGTGTCGGAGCGCTGTACGCACCGAGCGACGGCCCTGCGTCCGCAGCCAGCAACACATGCCCGTTCGGCATCAGGGCCGCGGGAGCATCATCCGCTCCGAAGAGAGCAGGATCGCCATTCAAAGAACCGATAATATTCGGCCCGGCCGCCCAGGTATTCGTCGATGGTGTGTAAAGTGCCGTTTGCCCGGTCGCTCCAATTGCGAAAGAACGGCCGTCCAGCAGCCGGATCAGAGGACCGAGTTCATAATCCACTGCGCTACTGCTCAGCAGTGGAAGCGTGCCATTGGCCGAGCCATCGGCTGGACTGACGCTAGACCAAGTGTTCGTAACGGGATCGTACGTTTCGGCATAGCTTTGGCCGGAGCTGACACTCTGGCCAATGTCGTATGTCAGCACCTTGCCGTTGGCGAGTTTCGTCCAGTTTTCTTCGTCGCTCGAATCGTTGTAAACCTTGTTCGCTGCAAAGCTCCAGGAATGACTCGAGAGCGAGTAAATGTAACTAGCGCCGCTCACCAGGCTACCTGCCAAGATCGAATCTTTAGTCAGGAGCATCGTGGGTACGTCGCCGAAACATGACGTTGGCGTGCCTGAAAACTGGAGCGCCGCCCCGGCTTGCGTCGCCGTCGCGTTCTGCGAAATGTTTACCCGGCTCGACGAATCAACGCTGGTGATCGTCGTACCCGCCGGAATACCTGGCCCGGCTATGCTCCACCCTGGCAGAAAAGTGGGAGTAACAACCGCTGGAATACTCCTGATGATTGGAGAGCCGCTCGTCGTGCTGCCCGTGACGTTATAGGTAACATCAAAACAAGCTTGCGCCGGAAAATCAGGCAACGACGACCAGGTGTTGGCGATGGGATCCCAAAGCTCCCCGGTGGCAGTCCAGACGTCGTCGTCGTTTGGCCCGTAATTTTCACCACCAAATATCCATACCTTCCCGTTAGGCAGAACCTCAGACGGGAACGAGAACCGGTGAGTGTTCATTGGAGCTATGGGATTGGCGGTCCAGATGCCATTGATGTAGCTGCCATTCGCGTCGGGCGTCAGCCTCAACCAGTCAGGACCGGTTCCCGATTCGGCCATCACCGTGCCGTCGGTGAGCAGCCGCATACGGAATGCCTGCGCTCCGTCGGGAGTAGGATTCGTTAGCTGCGTCCAGGTGGCGGCTCCGCTTGTCGCCGATAAAATCGTTAGGATTAGGAAAACAGCTATCGGGCCGTGCCCATGCTTCATCCCCTCTGTCATAACCCTCCTATCGCTGCAAGTTGGCTATATTTGTTGGCAAGTTCCTTAGCGTTGGATGACAAGTCTAACATGAGGAATCACCAGGTTGCCGCGCGATCCTGCTAGGATGATCTTTTGGACAGAAATAGGGGTCAATGTTTTGGCCACTATCGCTAGCCGCAGAGCATCTAATTTTTGAACCGGGTTAGGCGTGACACAGACTGAGCGTCTGAGAACGCCAGTGTGTTGACGCGTGAATCGAGGAGCAGGTGGACCGAACCAAATGAAGATCTGTGTTTTAGGCGGCGATGGTTACTGTGGCTGGGCCACGGCGCTTTATTTGTCCGGCAAGGGGCACGCGGTGGCCGTGGTGGATAATTTCCTGCGGCGGCAATGGGATTTCGAGGTGGGCGCGCAAAGCCTCACGCCCATTCAGCCCCTGACGGACCGGCTGCGCGTGTGGCAGGAGCTCACCGGGAAATCCATCGAGATGTTTATCGGCGACGTGAACGATTACGACTTTCTGTCCGGCGTGATCGAAAGCTTCCAGCCCGATGCGGTGGTGCACTTCGCCGAACAGCGCTCGGCTCCGTATTCGATGATCGACCGCAAACATGCGGTGTTCACGCAAGTGAACAATGTGGTTGGAACGCTGAACCTGCTTTTTGCGCTACGCGAACTTCGTCCCGATTGCCATCTCGTGAAGCTGGGCACCATGGGCGAGTACGGCACGCCGAATATCGATATTGAAGAAGGCTACATCAAGATCGAGCACAACGGCCGCACGGACCTGCTGCCGTTTCCGAAACAGCCGGGTTCGTTCTATCACCTCTCCAAGGTGCACGACAGCCACAACATGATGTTCGCCTGCAAGATCTGGGGGCTGCGCGCCACGGACCTGAATCAGGGCGTGGTGTATGGAACAGTAACCGAAGAAGTTGTTTTGGACGAAGCGCTCATCAATCGCTTCGATTACGACGACGTTTTTGGAACGGTGCTGAACCGCTTTTGCATCCAGGCCGCCGCCGGACATCCGCTCACGGTATATGGAAAGGGCGGGCAAACGCGCGGATTCCTGGATATTCGCGACACCGTTCGCTGCATCGAGATCGCGTGCCTGAATCCGGCCAACGCCGGAGAATGCCGGGTCTTCAACCAGTTCACCGAACAATTCTCAGTGCTCGAGCTCGCCGAAATGGTGAAAGCCGCGGCGTGGAAGCTCGGAATGCGCGTCACCATCGAGCACCTTCCGGGGCCGCGCGTCGAATCGGAAGAGCACTATTACAACGCCAAACACTCCAAGCTGATCGACTTGGGGCTGCAGCCGCATTATCTTTCAGACTCGCTGCTCGATTCACTGATGAACATCGCGGTCCGTTATCAGGACCGCATCGATACTTCGCTGTTTCTGCCGCAGGTGCAGTGGCGCAACGCGCGCAACCAGCGCATTCGGCGGTCGAGTGTCAATGCAGCCGTTTCCGCTTCCGAAGCGTCTTATTAAATGTGCGGCATAGCCGGCTTTACCCATGCACGTCGCCCTGCGCCGCCCGGCCGGATCCAGGACGCGGTCGCCAGCATCATTCATCGCGGCCCGAATCAGCAGGGTGTCTTTGAGTCCGAAGCTGTGTCGTTGGGTGCGGCGCGCCTGAAGATTATCGATATCGCGGGCGGCGACCAGCCCATCATTTCCGAAAATGGCGACGCCGTTATCGTCTTTAATGGCGAGATCTACAATCATCTGGAATTGCGCCGCGAATTAGAACAGCGCGGCCATCGTTTCCGCTCGCACAGCGACACCGAAACCGTGCTCAATGCCTTCCTCGAATGGGACACCGACTGTTTCGCGCGTCTGCGCGGCATGTTCGCCGTTGCGCTGTGGCGTGAGAGCGATCGGCGCCTGGTACTGGCTCGCGATCGCATGGGGATCAAGCCGCTGTACATCGCGCGGCGCGGCGAGGACTTGTATTTCGGCTCGGAGCTCAAGGCCATCCTGGTTCATCCCGAGATCGAGCGTTGGCTGAGCCCCGATGGCCTGGATTGTTATTTGTCGTTGAATTATGTGCCCGCGCCGTGGACGCTGGTTGAGGGCATCGAAAAGCTGCTTCCGGGTCAGTGGATGGAGTGGCATCGCGGTGCAATTCGAACGGAACGCTATTGGCTTTTGCCGGAGGGAAGGGAGAAGGGGGACGACCGCTGGACGCCCGAGTCCGCCGAAGCCGAGTTGGATCGCCTGTTGAAACAGTCCGTCCGCGAACATCTTTTGTCCGACGTTCCATTGGGCGTTTGGCTTAGCGGCGGACTGGATTCATCCAGCCTGGTGCATTACGCGGCCGAAGCGTCTGGCTCGCGTCTCAAAACATTTTCGATCACCTTTCGAGGCCGCAGTTTTGACGAAGCCAACTACGCGCGCCAGGTGGCGGATGCGTACGGGACCGATCACATCGAGCTGGATCTCAACGTTGAACAGGATTTGCCGGGCGCAATCGGCGAGCTCGCATATTACTGCGATGAGCCGAACGCGGATTCAGGCGCGCTGCCGGTGTGGTTTCTCTCGAAGCTGACGAAGATGAACGCTACCGTGGCGCTCAGCGGCGAAGGGGCCGACGAATTGTTCGGCGGATACCTGATGCAGCGCGCCAGTTTGCTTTCGCGCAGCGCTCGTCGATTGCCGCCGCCGGTTCTGCGCGCGATGTTGGCCATGGCGCAATGCTGGCCGGTTTCCAACGATAAGATCGGATTCGAATACAAGCTGAAGCGCTTCCTGGAAGGCTCGCGCATGTCCGCGGCGCGCGCGCATGTGTATTGGAGTGGAACGTTTGACGATCGCGACCGGCGCGCTCTGGTTCAGCCTGCATTGCCGCCGGCGCTGGACTCAGTTTTGAGCGAGCTTGCGTCGGCCGGCGATCGTTTGCAGGATTTTCTTTGGTTCGATCAAAAATATTTTCTGCCGGACAATATTCTGACCAAGGTGGACCACACCAGCATGGCCCACGCCATCGAAGTTCGTCCGCCGTTTCTGGATCATCGGATTGTGGAATTCGCAAACTCGCTTCCCGCCAGCATGAAAATCCAGGGCGCGCGCCAAAAGGTAGTTCTGAGGAATCTGATGCGCGGCAAACTCGCTCCCGCCATCCTCAATCGAAGCAAAATCGGTTTTGACATCCCCACGCACGATTGGTTTCGCGGACCGCTCCGGCCTTTGCTCGAAGAGGCCGTTTCCTACGCGTCCGCCGAGCATGGCGACTTCTTTCAGCTCGCTAGAATCGAAGCCGACGTGCGGGCCCATCTCGACCGGCGCGCCAACCTCGGTTATCATTTGTGGGGATTGATGACACTGTTCTTTTGGATGAAAAAATGGGGAATCCAGACCAGAGCGTCGGCGGGGCCGGCACGTCGGGTGGTGGAAAACGTCTTTACAGCTACCTTATAGTTTTGCTGGTCGCCGCCGCGGTGTACGCAGGCTGCATGATTTCGCCGCCGTCGTTGATGGACGACGTGGACGCTGTCCAGGCGCAAATCGCGCGCAATATGCTCACGTCCGGCGATTATGTAACCGCCCGGCTGGACGGCATCCCATATCTCGAAAAAGCGCCGCTGATTTATTGGCTGATCGCGGGATCTTTTAAGATATTCGGCGCCACGGATTGGGCCGCGCGCATTTCCATGGTCCTGGCGGCCATTGCGCTCGCGTGGCTGACCACCGCGTTCGGCATGTGGGCGTTCGGACGGCGCGCCGGCCTCTACGCAGGGTTGTGCATATCCACATGCTTCGGCCTGTTTCTTTTCACTCGCATCTTGATCCCGGACGTGATGCTTACCGCGAGCATCGCGCTCTCCATGTGGGCTTTTCTTCGCGCGATCGACGAGGATGAGCCGCGCCGGCGCTGGTGGGCATTCGTGCTGGCGGCGAGTTTGGGAACCAGCTTGTTGTTCAAAAGCCTGGTGGGTATGGTTTTTCCCGTGTGCGCAGCGCTCATTTATCTCGGCGTCACGCGGCAATTGTTTCGGGCAAAAACTTGGAAGCGGCTGCATCCGTTGAGCGGGCTGATCGTGATCCTGCTGATCGCAGCGCCCTGGCACATCCTGGCCGCGCTGCGCAACCCTCCTTATTTCGATTTCACCATGCGTAGCGCTCCCGGCGAATATCACGGCTTTCTTTGGTTTTATTTCATCAACGAACAATTGCTGCGATTTTTGAACATGCGCTACCCGCGGGATTACGATACCGTCCCGCGCCTCTATTTCTGGGGATTCCATCTGCTATGGTTGTTTCCCTGGAGCGTGTATTTTCCTGCATTGTTCAAGCTCAGTTACAGGCCCGTGGACCGCGCGGGCCAGGCGCGTTTGCTGGCGCTGTGCTGGACGGGCTTTATTCTAGTATTCTTTACCTTTTCCACCACGCAGGAATATTATTCGATGCCGTGCTATCCGGCGCTCGCATTGCTCATAGGATCGGCAATGGCCGCGGGCGGCAATTGGATCCGCTACGGCACACGCGTATTGTGTGGAATATTTATCGCCGCCGCCGCGGCTGTTCTTACGTTGTATTTTCTCGCGTGGCATCTTCCCACGCCCGGCGACATCTCTGCGGCGCTCAGCTCCAATCCGGGCGCATATAAGCTTTCGCTCGGCCATATGGAAGATCTGACCATCGCTTCATTCGCTTATCTGCGGCTCCCGCTGATCGTGGCCGCGATTGCTTTTCTCGTGGGCGCTGCCGGCACCTTTCGCGCGAAAGGACAGCGTGCGTTTCTCGCTATCGCGCTGATGGCCATTCTGTTCTTTCAGGCCGCGCGTATCGCCATGGCGGCCTTCGATCCGTTTCTCTCTTCAAGACCACTCGCGGCGGCTTTGCTTCGTTCGCCTTCGGGAAAGCTGATCGTAGATCATCACTACTATTGGTTTTCGTCGGTGTTCTTTTACACCAATCGCGACGCGCTGCTGTTGAATGGGCGATTCAATAACCTGGTCTACGGCTCCTACGCGCCAGGCGCGCCGAATGTCTTCATCGACGATGCGCAATGGAAAACGCTATGGCTGCAACCGGAGCGTTACTATCTGGTGATCAAGCAGGAGTCAGTGGGGCGCTTGAAGAACCTGGTGGAGCCTCAATTGTTTACCGTCGTCGCGCAAAGCGGCGGCAAACTGCTGCTCACCAATCATCCGGTGTCTAGTAGCCTGTAAGTATGCCGCACCTGAGCGAAGTGTTCCTTGCAGTTGCGGCCATTCCTTGCATTTACTACCTGATCGCGATTTACAGTTCGTGGCGCTATTTCAGTGGCTACCGAGCCGCGACCGTGAGGGAGCCGGACTTCTTTACTCCGCCTGTAAGCATCCTGAAGCCGATTCGCGGCCTGGATCCGGACGCACAGGAAAACCTGGCCAGTTTCTGCCGTCTGGATTATCCCGAGTACGAAATGGTTTTCTGCGTCGATCCGGACGACGAAGCGGTGCTCGGGGTCTTAGCCAAACTCATGGCGGATTGTCCCGACTGTCGCATCCGCATTCTCTACGGTTCGCTGCGCGTTGCCACCAACGATAAAGTCGCTAAGCTGGCCCGCTTAGTGGGCGACGCTGCGTACGAAGTGGTCGTCATCAGCGACAGCGACGTGCGTGTGCGTCCCGATTATTTGCGCCGGTTAGTGGCTCCTCTGCGCGACCCACAAGTGGGCGCCGTAACTTGTTTCTACGTTCCGACCGAACTTACTACCTTGACCGACCAGTTACAGAGCGTCGGAATGATGTCCGATTTCTACGCCGGCATTTTGGTGGCTTGGCAATTGGACGGAGTGAAATTTGCGCTAGGGCCAACCATCGCCACCACTCGCTCGCGCCTGGCTGGATTCGGCGGGTATGCGGAGCTTGAAAATCGTCCCGCGGACGACTTACTCGTCGGCCGTCTCATCGCCGAGCAAGGTTACGAAGTCGTGTTGCTCCGCTATTCCATCGAGACCGTTTGCGACTACGCGTCCATCGGCGATCTGCTGCATAAGCGCCTGCGATGGATTGTCGTGATGCGCCACATGCGTCCGTGGGGACATCTCGGCTTGCTGCTGACCCAAGGTTTGCCGTGGTCGCTCGCGGCGCTGGCAGTTCACCCTTCGGCCGCGGTTGCCATCGGCTATTTGGGCGGCTACATCGGATTGCGCATCGCGATGACCTGGGTCATCGGCATCCACGGCTTGCGCCAGCGCGGACTGTGGAAACAAATGCCGCTCATTCCGGTTTGGGACGCCATCGCCTTCGCCATCTGGCTCACTAGCTTCGGCCGCAATAGCATCCGATGGCGCGGCGCCGATTATCACATTCGCGATGGGCGCCTGGTTCCGGTGGCCTCGGTTCGGTCTGGTGACTGAGCCGCCTCATTCGTTTGACCGCAAGATTCGGATAGTTCGCACCGGCCGAACCCGATATCGTCGAGGCATGCATAGGACGATTGAACCGACCATTCTCTATTTCGGAACGCCTGTTGCTCTGATCAGCACAATCAACCCGAATGGCACGCCCAACCTGGCGCCAATGTCATCGGCATGGTGGCTGGGTTGGACCTGCATGCTCGGCCTGGGACAGATGGGCCAGACTTCCGACAACCTGATCCGCACGCGCGAGTGCGTGATCAACCTGCCGTCTGAGGATTTGGTCTCCCATGTCGACCGTCTGGCGCTCACTACCGGCAAGAATCCGGTACCGGAAAGAAAACGCGAGTGGGGCTACGAATACGAACCAGACAAGTTCGATCTCTCAGGCCTGACGCCGGTACCATCGGAATCGGTGACGCCGCCGCGCGTTCTGGAATGCCCGGTGCAAATGGAAGGAATCGTCCACTACTACCGTTCGTTCGGGAAGAATGTGAACGCCAATGTTTTCGAGGTGCACATCGAAAAGTTGCACGTCGATGAAAGCCTACTCATCGGCGATGGCCCTCGGCCGCATATCGATCCGGTGCGCTGGCGTCCTTTGGTGATGAGCTTTTGCCGTTTCTTCGGAGTGGGCGGCGAACTTCATCCCTCGCGTCTCGCGGAATCCGACTTCATGAAAGTTGTGTACCAGCATCCAGCTCCCGTGCGAGCAGATAGGACGGGTGCATCAGCCCGGTAGGCGGATACAGTTCGTCACGGGAATAAATAAAATCCGAGCTTTAATAACAATTGGCGCGACGCGTGACTTTCCGGGTAACCAACCTGTGCCGTTCTTCCAGGCCTTGCCCCCAGAAGGCGCGGCGTAGGTGGACTCCAAATTCGTACACTCGCGGCTCCGCGCGATATGGCCGAAGGCCCGCGCACCCGAGATGCCGATCGTTTTCCAGTAAAAAGAACGGCCAGTACTGCATGACGCATTCCCGCATCTGTTCGATCTCTTTGGTAAGCCGGTGTCGCACCATGTCGGGCGTGAACGGTCCGCCGATGAGCGCGGAGACATCGGGATCGCCCCACAGTCCCAGCGCCAGCACTAGATCTTCCTCGCGCCAACTTCGGAAGCCTAGACGCGCCGACGTCAGGAAGTAATTCATGCTATCGGACAATCGGGGTTATCCTGGCTGAGGGCGGCGCTATCCACCTACCAGCACCACGCCGGCCAGCACGGCCAGTGCGCCCGCGGTTCGTCGCGCGCCCAGCCGTTCGTGCAAAACAAATTTGGCAAGCAACGTTTCCAGTACGAAACTTGCCGATGAGGCAGGCACGGCGAAACTCAGCGGTTCGGTTTGCACCAGGGCCATAAATGAGAAGAACGATACCGCGTTGCAGGCGATGCCCAGGATCAGCAGGCGGCGCTGGGCGATCACATGCAGCAATCGAGCGAAGCCGCGCGCGCTTACCGATTGCTCGCCGGCCTGCTTCATTTCGTGGCTCTGCAGCAGATCGCCGAGCACAGTGGCCACCACCATGGCGGCCACCAGGACCCATTTCATTTCGGGACCTCCGCTGGCGTTGTAGTGTTGCGCGAAGTGGACCCGACCAATGCGGCGCCGGCGAAAATCAGCAGCGTCCCCAGCCAGCGCTGGTGCGTGACTGTTTCATGCAGGAACACCTTCCCGAGAAACACCGCGATCACGTATCCAACGGCGGTGACGGGCAAAACGAAGCTCAAGTCGGCTAGGCTGAACAGCGCTATGCGCGTGAGCAGCGCCAGGATGAGCGCCACAACTCCCATCGCGACGAACGGGTTCAGCATGGCGTGCAGATAGAGCGCGGGATTCATGGACATTCGCTCGGGCACTTGTTTCATGCCCCAGGCCATGGCGGAATTTCCGGCCGCCTTGAGAGCCAGGAAAAACACGAGAACCGAATATGTTTTGGCGAGAGCGCCGGAGCGCCGTGAGGGATTAGTCATCCGCCCGCGCGCCGCAAAAGTTTCTCGGCTTCCTGCCGGGGAGGATCGTCTGGAGTCAGTCTGGCGTGCAGATATCCCTGCAGCAGCCCCCGCGCCTGCTCCAGATTGCGTTGGTTTTCGATATCCACCCGGGCTTCCGCGAAGGCCACGGTGGGCTTATTGGGCGCTAGCTTTCTCGCCTTGTCGAATAGCTGGTCGCTTTCGGCCAGACGCCCGCGTTTGGCGACGTATCGCGCCAGATCCACGACGCGGCCCGCTTCGTTGGGCGCCAGTTCCATGGCGCGGCGCAGATGGGCCTCCGCCGCGGAGTAATCTTTCCTGCGGTCGGCCAGTTGCGCCTCTTCAAACTCGCTCTCGGGAGGGCGCTCGTTCGCGATGCTTTTGGCGATGGCCTCGGCCTTGTCCATTCCACCGCCGAGAAAACCGGGCGCGTTGAGGTAGAAATCGAAAAGGTCGTTCTTGGCTTCGCGGTTGTGCGGGTCCAAGGCAACGGCCCTCTCGAAACACTGGCGAGCCCTGGACGCATGGACGCCCGCCATCAGCCAGCCGCCGGTTTCCGCGCGCCGTCCCCAGGCGCGACCGAGCCAAAGTTCGTAATCGGAATCGTTGGGAGAGAGCGCCAGAGCCTTTTCGAAAAACTCGGTGGCTTTTTTGTAGTCGCCGAGCATGAAGTAATCCTTGCCGCTCAAAAGATAGCCGGCGGCATCGGGAGCCGTATCCGCCGCCAGGACACGCAGGGATGCCTGGTACTCGGTACGCTCGTAAAGAGCGCTGGCCCGGCGCACGACATCTGGAGAGGACGCGGCAACGGCAACAAAAAGCAAAAAACTACACCACAAGCGCATAAGCACGACGATCCAACAGAGGCGGAAACCTCTATTGTATCGTCGAACTCTATGCCAAACTAGCGCGGTTGCAGCTACTCTTTTTTAAACGTAATCTCCCTGGGTTCTCCGCGTCCGCCGGACACGGTGAGTTTCAGCTCGCCGCCCGACATCGTGCCTTTGTACTCTTGAGTAATCTTGTTGCCGTTAAATTCACGGACAACGCTAAACGAAACATTGGCGCCGTCGATTGTTCCGTTCGAAATCTCCACCGGCTCCGCCCCGGCCTCCCTGGACGCTCCCGGTCAAAGTGTTGCCGTCGGCTTTGAGCATGAGGCTTTGGGTCTGAGGGCCGTTTCGCCCTTCCACCTGGCCGGTCCACTTGCCGTCGATGTCTGCCGCGAAACTCACCCATAGGGTAAGCGCCGCCAATGCGATCATGCATTGGACGCTGGCACGGATAGTTTTCATGGTTGTCTCCTTAAGAAACCGCTTGCTCACGCGCGCGGCTCTGTATGCAACGCGTGGCTCTGTATGCAACGCGCGGCTAGGTGAGTAACGCGCGGCTCTGTTAGTAATGACTGATGAAGTACTGGTCGTGCCTGTAAGTGTTTGTCAAAAGTGCGATCATTTTTGTTCATGCCAAGCACGCCCCCCTCCCCTTATTCGGTCACCATTGGCACGCCCTGCTTCGGCGGGCAGGTGAGTTGGCTCTACGCCGTCTCCCTACTCAAGCTGCAAAAGGCCTTTACACAGCGCGGCTGGCACCTGAACTACCTGCTCCAGGCCGGTGACGCGCTGGTTACGCGGGCGCGCCAGACCATTGTTTGTCATTTTCTGGATAATCCGGGCGCGACGCATCTGCTGTTTATCGACGCCGACATCGGTTTCGAGCCGGAACAGGTGCATTCGTCTTCTGGAATTCGGCGCGGATGTCACGGGGGCTGTTTATCCCGGTCAAACAGATTAACTGGGAGATGATGGCCGCCGCCGTGCAAGCGGGACGAAGCCCGCTGGAATCCGCGACGCTGTCTTATGTGGTGGAGCGCGAGGCCGGCCAGGACATGGTGGTTCGAAGCGGTTTCGTGAAATCGCGCTATGTGGGCACGGGTTTTCTCATGATCCGGCGTTCGGTGCTGGAGGCCATGATCGAACATTATCCGGAGTTGCGCTACACGCACGAACACCAAGCCAGCGACCCGCTCGACCGGCAGCCCGTGGCGCTCCGCGCTGTTCAATTGCATGGTCGACAAAACCACCGGGTTCTACCTGAGCGAGGATTTTAGTTTCTGCCGGCGATGGATGGATATGGGCGGCGAGATCTGGGTGGATTACTTGAGCCGTCTGAACCACGTGGGGCTGATGGTCTATCAAAGGCAATATGGCCGCCGGCGTGGATCTACCGCCCGAATAACTGAAACCGCTTGCTCACGCGCCACCCGTCCGGTGTTCTTCGAGTCGATGTTCTTCAGTGCACGACTTCCGGTCGTCTCCGGGTGTTCTGCTGGCGCGCGGCTCGGTGGCGCGCGGCTCGGTAACGCAGTCGCCCAGCGCATCGAGCAACGGGCCCAGACCGGCTTCGTAACGGCGCCAGCGTTCCAGCGAACTGCGGAACAGCGGCTGGCGGACCTGAACGGCGCTGGCGGTTTTCACCGGCCGCGTGGATTTATGGAAGCTGATGCAGCGATCATCCCACGGCAGGCCGCAATAATCGATCAAACGGCGGGCCTGCCCTTCCAGATCGTCCACCACGTCTTCGTAAGAGACCTCGAGCATGGCGCCGGGCGGCAGAACGGATCGCCAGTGCGTCATCAGGTCGCTGTAACGCGCGGTAGTAGCGGCCCAACTCCGCCAGATCGTAGCTGAAATAAAGACCGTTGGTGAAGAGTTTGGAATAGCAGGACACGCAAGTATCGATCGGGTTGCGCGCGGTATGGATGATCCTGGCGTTGGGCAGCATCAGGCGGATCAGGCCGATGCGAAGAAGGTTGCCGAGCAGTTTATCGACGACCCGCACCTTGCCGTTGGCCTGCCTTCGGCAGGCGGCGCAAGATAGGCCTGGCCAAGCCGCCGGAATGCCGGGCCGTCGAGAGCCGGGATGCTCTCGGGAAACGGAAGCGGCGGATCGCCTGCGTCGAACGCTCCGGCGGCCTCCATTTTCTCCAGCGCGGTCAGTTCGCCGGCGCCATGAATTTGCGGATGGCTGGCAAGAATCTGCTCGATCGAGCGTGCTGCCGGAACGCGGCATGCCAACCACGAAAACCGGAACGGACGACGGATCGCCTTGTCCCTCGAGAACCGATCCGAAAGCGCGATCGAACAAGCCGCGGTCGAACACACTCGGCAATACGCCGGAACAAGCTCGAGAACGCCCTCTTCCTTGTAATCGATTTGGCCGCGCTTCAGAGTGTTGCCCTGCGCAGATGTTCCAAGCGCCCGGGCATAATCTCCAATATCTTCCAGCGCTTTCGCCAGGGCGAAATGGATGTACAGCGCTTTGTCGGCGGAAAAATCTATCGCTCGCCGGCCAATGCTTCCAGCGCTCGCCAGATCGGCATCACCAGCGCCGGAACCTCTTGATCTCCGCGCGATTTAAGTGAGCCTCCGCGTAGTCCGGCCGGATTGCAATCGCGCGTTCATAGTGCGCCATGGCGTCGTCGAACTTGCCTTGCTCCTTGAAGATGTTTCCGAGATTGTTGTAGGCGTTGGCGTAGTCCGGTTTGAGCGACGATGGCGCGTTCGTACTGCGCCTGGGCCTCGTCGATCCGGTCTTGATCTTGCGAACGCATTGCCCAGATTGTTGTGGGCATGCGGCATAATCCGGCTTAAGAGCCAGCGCGCGTTCGTAATGCGCCACGGCCTGATCGATTTTGTTCTGCGTGGCGAGCGCAGTGCCCAGATTGTTGTGGGCATCGACGTAATCGGGCTTGAGGGCCAGCGCGCGCTCATAACATGCCACGGCCTCGATCCAGCTTGCCTTGGGCCTGGCGGATGTTTCCCAGGTTGGAACAGGCTTCGGCGCAGTCCGGCTTGAGAGCCAGCGCCCGTTCTTGACATGCCGCGGCTTCGTCCAGCCTCCCCTGAGTTTGCAGGACGTTTCCCAGGTTGCTGTGGACCTCGGCCCAATCCGGTTTTAACGCCAGTGCGCGCTCAAAACATGCGGCCGCTTCGTCCAGTTTGCCTTGCGCCTGAAGGATGGTGCCGAGATTGGAATGATAGGCGGCCTCTTTTGGCCTGACCGCAATCGCCTGGCCGATCATCTCAACCGCGACTTCGTGATGGCCGCGCTGATGCTCGATCATCCCCAGCAGATGCAGGCTGTCGGCATGCTGGGCGTCGACGCGAGAATGTTGCGGTAAATTGCTTCGGCTTCGGCCAGCCGTCCCGCGCGGTGGTGCGCGAGGGCTTGCTGCAACAAGTCTTGAACAGCCAGAACGGGCGACTGTGTCACAGTTTCGTACTTCGGCATCCAGCGCCACTTTATAGCGGCCGCGCCTTATAATAAAGGTTCTCCAGCATGGATTCCCCAGCCGCATTTTCGAAACCCGCAGTCTGCCTGTTAAGTGGCGGCCTGGATTCGGCCGTACGGCCTGGCGGTTGCGCGGCGCGAAGGCTACCATTGCTACGCGCTGAGTTTCGATTATGGCCAGCGGCATCGCGTGGAATTGCAAGCGGCGGCGCGCGTGGCAGCCAGCCTGGGAGCGGCGGAGCATCGCGTGGTTTCCATCGATCTGCGCGCGTTCGGCGGATCGGCTCTGACGGCGGACATCGCGGTGCCGAAAGCGGGCCCGAGCGCCGGCATTCCGGTGACCTATGTTCCCGCGCGCAACACGGTTTTTCTCTCGTTCGCGCTGGCGTGGGCGGAGGTGCTGGCGAGCTCGCGACGTCTTCATCGGCGTGAACGCGATCGATTATTCCGGCTATCCCGATTGCCGGCCCGAGTTCATCGCCGCCTTCGAGAACATGGCCAATCTGGCCACCAAGGCCGGCGTGGAAGGCCGCACGCATCTGAAGATTCACGCGCCGCTGATTCGGCTTTCCAAATGCGAGATCGTCGAACTGGGCGCGGACCTCGGCGTCGATTTCGGATTGACGCACAGTTGCTACGATCCGGACGCGCAGGGCCGCTCGTGCGGTCTGTGCGATTCGTGCCGGCTGCGCCTCAAAGGATTCGAGGACGCGGGTCTCCAGGACCCTTTAACTACGTCCCGGTCGAGCACATGCGTGAAAATCTCTGAAATTTTCTATTCCATCCAAGGCGAGGGCACGCTGGTGGGCGTGCCGTCCGTGTTCGTGCGCACCAGCGGCTGCAATTTGCGCTGCACGTGGTGCGATACGCCGTACACGTCGTGGCAGCCGGAGGGCGAAGAGCGCAGCGTCGAGCTCGATTGTGGATGAGGTGAATGGCTACGGCGCATCGCACGTCGTGATCACGGGCGGCGAGCCGATGATCGCGCCGCAAATCGAAGAACTCACCGAGCGCCTAACGCAACACATCACCATCGAGACCGCGGGCACCGTGGATGCGCACGTCCGCTGCGATCTGATGAGCATCAGCCCGAAGCTCGCCAATTCGACGCCGCACGCGCGCGATAACGGACGCTGGGCCGATCAGCACGAGCGCCTGCGGTATCAGCCCGAGATCCTGCGGCGGCTGATCCAGCTTTATCCGTATCAGCTCAAGTTCGTGATCGCCGAGCCGGGCGACGTGCAGCAGGTGAACGCCATCGTCAACGATATCGGAGCCGCGCGCGGGCGAGTGGTCCTGATGGCGGAGGGTGTGGATGCCGCGATTCTTGCCGAGCGTGGCCGATGGCTGGCGGACATCGCCAAGCGGGAAGGGTTCCGGATGACGCCGCGGATGCACATCGATTTGTGGGGCAACAAGAGAGGTACCTAGCGTTCACACGAGTGCGTGCGCCACGGGTCAAGTCAGTGCGTAGCCTTCGCGCGCGATGGGTACGCACAGCGTTTCTGAACTGTGGCCGTGCAGCGCGAAGATCTGACGCACCAGGTCGCACACCTGCTCGGAGCCGCGTTCGTAGAACACCAGAATGGATGGGCCGGCGCCACTGAGAGCGCATCCGAGCAACCCCGGCGCACGCAGCTTGACCATTTCTTCCAGGCCAGGAACCAATGCATAGCGATAAGGCTGATGCATGCGATCTTCAAGCGCGGCGGGGAAGGCGCTGGTGGTTCCAGTGGCAAGCGCGGCGATCAGCAATGCGCTGCGCTGCACGTTGAAGACGGCATCGCTTTTGGAATAATTCGCGGGCAGCACGTGACGGGACTCCGAAGTGGGCAGCACGAAATCGGGAACAACCACGGCCAGGCCATAGCTGGAGGGCAGTTCGACGCGCACCGCCCGCACCGCGCCGCCAATATCGGTGGCGCTGGCAACGATGGAACCCAGCACACACGCGGCGACGTTGTCGGGATGCCCTTCGATCTTCGCGGCTTCGTCCAGAATCCGATGCGGCTTCCAGTGCAGTCCCAGCAAATGATCGGCGATCACTACACCCGCGGTGAGCGCGGCGGCGCTGGAGCCGAGTCCCTTGCCGAGCGGAATATCGTTGTCGATTTCAAGCGCGATGTGGGGCAGGGAATCGCCTACATCCGCGGCCACGGCCAGAGCGGTGCGCCAGATCAAGTTGTCCGCGCCGGTTGAAATCTGCGCGGCGTCGCGGCCGCTGACGCGAATCGCCAGGCGCGGGGCGCGCTCAAACCGGCAGGTCAAATAGATGCCGAGCGCCAGACCGAGGCTATCGAATCCGGGACCGAGATTGGCGCTGGAAGCTGGAACGCGAACCTGCATCAACGAGTGGCGTTACAGCCTCACCACGGATCCCTTTCGGCATGACTCGTAGATGGCTGTCACCACCTCCAAGGCGCGATAGCCATCAATTCCGGAAGACAGCGGCTTGCGTCCACTGCGAACGGCTTCGCCGAAGTCGATGAACTGCCGCTCGAAGGGCGTGAGCGCGGTTGCCATGGGATCGGTGGCGGCGGTGGCGTAATCATAGGACACCGGCGCGGGCTCGCCCACGTCGTTTTCCACTTGCCAGGCGGTGAGCTTGTCGCCGGTGATGATCGCGGTCCCCTTGGTGCCATGGATTTCGATGCGCTCGGTGTGGCCCGGCCAAAAGGCGGTAGAAGCCTGAATCACGCCGGTGGCGCCGGATGAATACTTCATCACCGCCGCGAGTACGTCTTCCGATTCGATGCTGTGCCGCGCCGCCAATTGCCAATAGCCGAACAGTTCCTGTACGCCGCCCATCAGCCACAGCAGCACGTCCACCTGATGGATGGCTTGGATAATGAGCGCGCCGCCGCCTTCGGTTTTCCAGCTTCCTTTGATCGCGCGCGAATAATACGCGGGCGAGCGATACCATTTCACATACGCGTCGGCCTGCAGGATTTTGCCCAGGCGCCCGTCACACAATGCGCGATGCAGGAACTGCGTGGAATCGTCGAAGCGGTGCTGGCTCACCACGCCCAGCTGGATGCCGGCATCGCGGGCGGTTGCGATCATGCTGCGCGCGGTGTCGAGATTGGTGGCCATGGGCTTCTGCACTTGAATGTGTTTCTTGGCTTGGGCGCACAGCACAACCGGCTCCAGGCGGAATTCGGGGAAGGTGCACACGTCGACGTAATCCACGCGCGGATGCCGGCACAGCTCCTCATAATTGGGGACGAACTCGCAGTTGTAGCGATCGGCGAAAGCGCGGGCGCTGTCGGCATGGAAGTCGGTGCAAGCCACCACTTCATAGCCTATGTTGGCGTAGGCGCGCGCATGTTTGTGAGAGATGGCGCCCGTTCCGATGATGCCTACCCGCATGCTAATTATTGTGACATGGCGCGGCACGCGATTCGGCTGGGAAGATGTAAAGCTATGTTATCTTGAAAAAGTCGCGAGCGCAGTGCGAAGCACGTCGCCTTGGCGAAAGCCGCCTTCCTTGCAGCGCTTCCGGGCCGGTAGCTCAGTTGGTAGAGCATCGCACTTTTAATGCGGTGGTCGCGGGTTCGAGCCCCGCCCGGCTCACCAAGTTTTCAATAGCTTGCGGATTTGGGCAACCTTCACTGTGCCCAATTTGTGCCCGACTTGCCCCGTTTCGCTCCCGAGTCCTTCTCCTTTTGATCCTTGCGTTGCGCTTCGAAGGATTCGAAGAACAAAGCAGTCCCGAAAGATTGGCTGCAGGCCTGAAACGCGTCGGAGTTCAGGGGGAAGCAGATTAATCCCGTCGAGACCAGCTGGCGATTCGGCCCGCGTTCGGATTGTTGACTGCACGGTTTCAATCAGCAGACTACGATGCGAGTGTTCCCGCAAGCTTCAATTCCGTCGAGCACCGCCAATTCGGCAGCCCTAGTTGCGCCCGCAAGAAGCAAAACGGTGCGGAATGTATGTGAACCGCACGTGACGTCGTGTCCCTCACAGTGAACCTAAACCTTTCGGTGCCGCAGCAGGCACCACATCATCGCGCGGTATCGGGCGATGCGGCCATAGTTCGGATGTCTCGGTTCTGCGAAGAGCCACGCTGCTCCTTTACGTTCAATGCCTATTTGTGGCGCGGCCGGCCAAGCTTAGTTTCTTTCTGCTGACAAAACAGAGCTTCCAACCGTCTCGACGATCACGTTGACAAGGGAGCCGAGGGCAGGTACCGCATCTCGCCGAAGTTCGATCTCGACTGATCTGAGCGAACGGAACCATCTGCATCGCGGCTGACCGAGGACTTGAAGCCAAGCATCGCGGGGTCTAGCAGGCTGATGAAAAAGGCTTTTGGGGACCGACTCCCTCACGGTCGCGGCTCGGTAAACACATGCAAACACGCAGTCGCGATTCTGAGCCGCGCGCCAGCAGCACACCCGGAGACGACCGGTCGTCGTGCACTGGAGGGCATCGACTCGAAGAAGACCGTACGGGTGGCGCGTGAGCAAGCGGTTTATTGCCTTTTTCAGCATCCTGCTAGTGCCTTGTCGCGAGAGTTCAAGCCCTTCTACGGCGCAAATTATTTCTGCCAACTCTTCGAGCCAGTGACCTTTTTCCGTAATCGGCGAACTCAGAGATAGAGAGGCACAGACTCTACTGAAACTCTAAAGGAGAAAAGACACATGAAACACAACTTTACACCGTTCGCTGCACTGGCTTTGAGCCTGATGGGCGGCGTGTTCGCCCCCGCCGTGAAGGCAGATGAATGGAATAAGAAAACGGATATTACCATTAATCAGCCGATCAAGGTTCAGGATACGGTCCTTCCTGCTGGGTCGTATGTTATGAAACTTCTCGATTCGCCCTCGGACCGTTACATCGTTCAGATCTTCAACGCCGAAGAAAAACACCTCATCACAACGGTCTTCGCCATTCCAGCTGTCAAGTCGCACGCGCCCGATAGGAGCGAATTCAAGTTCTATGAGTCCGAGAGTGGCCAACCAGCGGCACTGCACACCTGGTTCTACCCTGGCGACAGCACGGGCTTCGAGTTTAGAGCGGGTGGCGAACTAGCCGCGCCTGCGGCGAGCATCGCGGGCGCGACATCCTCCGCAAAGGTAGGAAGCTGACTACCGCCCCCCAATCAGCGGTCGGATCGCCCGCTGGACGGATGTTCCAGCGGGCGTTTTGATGTCGTGGTGCCGCAGCCCTTCAACGCAAGCGTGTAGCGCCCGAAGGCCCCGACCGGAATTTAGACCAGGCCCTTTTGCGCGATCAGGCGCCTTGGGCTTTCGCGGATTCGTCAACTAAGCTTAAGCGCCGCTCTGGACTTGTCCCCCGTTTTGAGACAAACAGTTAAGAGTCAAAATTCAATGAATGGAGAATTGACTCATGGGATTGTCTCGACGGAAGTTCACACGTGAAATGAAACTGGCTGCGGTTCAGCGGCTGGAAACGGGTTCCTCGGCTGCCGAGGTAGCGCGCGCCTTTGAAATCAACCCAAATCTGCTGCACCGCTGGCGGAAGGAATTCCGCATGGTCCGGGCAACGCCTTTCCCGGCGCCGGAAAGCGGCGCTGGGATGAGACCAAGGTGGCGCAACTGGAGCGCAAGGTCGGACAGCAGACGCTGGAGATCGATTTTTTGAAGGGGTGCTTGCAGCGAATCGAGGAACAGCGGATGCTGCAGGCACTGACTGGAAAGCCGCGACCTACCGGCACATCCAAAGCCAAATCGAGAAAGGCGCCGCGATGACGGCCGAGCGGATGTGCGAGCTGGGGCAAGTCAGCCGGGCCGGTCTCTACCGGTTCGAGCCGGAAGCCGAACACCGGACCAGGATCTGGACCTGCGGGACGAAATCCAGCGGATCGCTCTGGAGTTTCCCTGCTATGGCCGGCCGCGGATCACCGCCGAACTGAAGCGGCGCGGATGGGAAGTGAACCACAAGCGGGTGGGCCGCATCATGCGCGAGGACAACTTGCTCTGCCTGCGCGAAGCGAAAGTTCGTGGTCGACCACCGATTCCCACCACAACCTCCGCGTTTACCCCAATCTGGCCGGGAGCATGGAACTGACCGGCATCGATCAGCTATGGCGCGCCGACATCACCTATATCAGGCTGGAGACGGAGTTCGTCTACCTGGCGGTGGTGCTGGACGCCTTCTCCCGCCGGGTGATCGGCTGGGCGCTGGATCGCCAGTCTGGAGGACGATCTGGCGATCGCGGCTCTGCAAATGGCCTTCCGCCGCCGCGCGCCCGCCGCAGGGTCTGACCCATCATTCCGACCGGGGCGTGCAATATGCTTCCAACGACTATACGGGGCTGCTCAAAGAACACGGCGTCCGGATCAGCATGAGCCGGACTGGCAACCCCTGGGACAAG
>CAWAPW010000018.1:0-108055 GCA_963784025.1 Bryobacterales bacterium | reverse complement strand
AACGGTTGGAATCGCGCGCGCCATTGTTCCTTGATCGATCGCCAGGCGATCAGGCGTTGCACCAGGTCGGCGGCGTCTTCCGGATCGGGAATGAGCAGCGGCGCGAATGACGCATCGTATTGTTCGGCTACGCCGGCCGACGCCGAGACCATGGCGGGAACACCGCGGCAGATGGCCTCCTGCACGTTCAAGCCATAGGATTCGTATCGAACCGGACTAATCAAAAGGTCGGCCGCCGCCAGTACGCTTTTCACCCGATCGCTGAATCCGAGCAGACGAATGCGATCTTCCAGGCCCGCTTCCTTCACTTTGGCCTGCCACGCAGGCGCTGCGGGACCGGTGCCCGCCACTAGCAAATCCACATCCCAATCGGGCCGCGAACAAAGCATCTGCCAAGCGCGAAACAGGACGTCGAAACCTTTGCGGTCGTCATATCCAAGAGCTCCGACGAAAACCGCGACGCTGCGCGATTCCGCCACGTGCAAAAGCTTTCGGCTGGCGGCGCGCTCTTCGTTCGAGATGGAACCCCAACCGGGATCGCTTCCCAGATAGACCGTATGGACGCGATGCGGATCCACTCCGAAAAATTTCACCACTTCGTTGGTGGTGCGTTTGGAATTGGAAATGACAATCCGCGAGCGCTGGAAGGCGGCCCTTTCGGTGCGCAGGGCATGGTTCGTCGCCAGCGCGTCTTTGACGCGGTAGGCAAGCGGACCACGTTTGGGCCCCGCCCACGCGCGATGCACGTAATGCGCCCAGTTGATACCGGGCCATATACAGTTTCCGCCGTTCGAGACCACTTGGGCCGAGGGATGCTGGCGCAAAATTTGGCGAGCTACCTTTTTTCCGCGCGCGGCCAGGGCAAATTCACCCAGGTAGAACGAATTCGCCGGACGCGGGACCAGGTGCGTTGTCGCCAGCGGATGCTTTTCGAGCGTGGGATCCACGCTGTGAGTAACCAGGTGCACCGGAATTTCGCGCTCTAACAAGTAATCGGCCAATGCGAAATTCGCTTTATCCATTCCGCCTTTTTGATGGAGGCCGGCGGCGACGATGACCCAGGGAGCGCTCATGCTAATTCCTGACCACTTCCGCAAGCGTGTGGTAGAGATCGGGAATGCGTCCGGAGGGGTCGCACAATTCGCGGGCGCGCTCGGGGCCATGCTCACCCAGGCGCAAGCGCAAATCGCGCGAATCGATCAGTCGGCGCAACGCCGCCGCCACTTGCCCGGCGTCTTTGGGAGGTGCAACGATGCCGCACGATTCATCGATAATTTCCTTCGGCCCGCCCATGGCGGTTGTGACTACCGGCAGCCCAGCCGCCAGCGCTTCGATGAACACGATTCCAAAAGGCTCCGCGCCCAAATTGGGCTGGCTGAAAATATCGGCGGCGGCCAGCAGGCTGGGAACGTCGGAGCGCTGACCGAGGAAACGCACGCGATCGCCGATGCCCAGGCGCGCGGCCTTTTCCTGAATCTCGCGCATGTACACCTGCTCTTCGGGACGCTGCGCGCCGCCCACCATCCAACATTGCCAGCGCGGATTGTCCTTCAGTTGTGCGAGGGCGTCCAGATGCAGATGATGGCCTTTCCAGGCTTCCATGCGGCTCACCTGGATAATGGCCACGGTGTCGTCGGAAACTCCCAAGGCGCGGCGGATCTCGGCGCGGCAAGTGCGCGCGTCGGGCGGCTGGGTGGGCATCACGGGATAAAAAACAATCTTGCACGGAGCGTTAGGAAACAGCAGCGGCATGGTGCCGCGCGTGTACTGGCTGTTGCCGATCACAATGTCGGGCGACACGCGGCTGGCCCAGCGTTCCAGCCAATGGCTGCCGTTCGCTGCGTCGTGCGCCCAGAACGCGAGGCGCTTGCCGGATTTGCGGGCCGTTCCGCCGAACATCGCCATGGGCCATGCCATGTGGCACATTACGATATCGAACGGCCGTTCGGAGAGCAGCACGCGCAGATGGGCGCGCGCCGACCACACGGTCCAGGGTTTGCGCGTTCGCACTTCGCCGAGTTGATGCACGCGAGCGCCGGTCTCGATGAGCTCTTTGCTCAGGCGGCCTTCGAAGCACAGCGCAAATTCGGGCTGCATGGCGGGGCAGAGATCGCGGAAACGAGCCAGCGCGACCAGCGCGGTTTCAACGCCTCCGTAGAGATTGCCGCTGCTGACATGGAGGACGCGTAGAGTAGCATTCAATTTCGCGGGCAGGCCATAACCGACTCCCTTACGGTCGCGGCTCGGTAACGGCAGTTGCCAATCTGAGCCGCGCGCTTCAGCAAGCGGTTTGGTTTTATCCGTCATCTTTTACGCCACCAGGTGCAGAGGCACGTCGCGCGCGAGGGTATTGTCCAGCGCCGTGCGCGCCCACAGCTCGAGAACGAACAGCGTCCAAAGCTGCTCGCTCCAGTTGCGTTGATTGCTCGCATGCTCGGCGATCATGCGATTGACAGACGTTGGGCGAATCCAGTCGCGCTCGATGAAGGATCTGCTCTGCAGCACCGCACGCATGCTCACGGCCAGTTCGCCGCGCAGCCATCCGGAAATGGGCATGACGAATCCACGCTTTTTGCGATAGACGATTTCGGGCGGGACGTAACGGGCCGCCAGCTTCTTCAAAAGATATTTGGTGTTGTAACCGCGCAAGCGCAAGGACGCCGGGATCAGGGCCGCGAACTCGATCAGCTCTTTCGCGAGCAGCGGCGAGCGCGCTTCCACGCTGTGCGCCATGGTCGACACGTCCATCTTGGTGAGCAACTGGTCGGGCAGATAGGTCTTGAAATCCAGGCACAGCACGCGATCCACATCGTCGCAGCCGTCGCACTGCTCCCACACCGCGCGATAGTATTCACTGGGCGCGATGGAAGAAGTTTCGGCGCGGAAAGCGTCGGTGTACATCAGGTCGCGATATTCTTCGAAGCCGCGCTCGTAGAGGAAAGACTGATAGCCGTCATATTGTCCGGCGCGCGCCAGCAGGTTGGCCTTGCGCAGCAGTCCATTTTGGGAGCCTGAAAACCAATCGCCCACCGAGCGGCGTATCCCGGCCGGCACCAGCTTCTTATAGGGCGCCAGGGCGCGCGCGACCACGGGCCGCGAATAGCCGCCGAATAATTCGTCGCCGCCGTCGCCGTTCAGCACCACCGTCACATGCTGCCGTGCGTACTTGGCGACGTAATACGTGGGCACCATGGACGGGTCGGCGAAGGGTTGTCCGTAGTGCCAGATGATCTCGGGCAATGTGTCGAGAGCGTCGACGGGCAGTTCGTGCTCGTACAAATTGACGTTCAAATGTTTGGCCGCCGCCCGCGCGTGACGGCGTTCGTCGAACACCGGGTCGGCAAATCCGATGACCACGGACTCCACGGGCTGGCGCATTTCCTGCGCCATCAGAGCAACGACAAGGCTGGAATCCACGCCGCCCGATAGGAACGCGCCCAGCTTCACGTCGCTCATCAGGCGCTGGCGCACGGCGCGGCGCAGACGGGCATCCAACTCTTCCAGCAGTTCTTCTTCCGACAGCTTCAGTTTCGGCGTGTAGGAAACATCCCAATAGCGCCGAATGTTGAGCTTTTGCGTATCGACGTCGAAGGTGAGCTGATGCGCGGGCGGTAATTGCTTGACGCCCTCAAACGCAGTCATCGGCGCGGGCACGGCCTGGTAGACCAGATACGCGTCGATCGCCTTGGGATCGATCTCGGGCTTGCTGCGATGCAGCTCGAGAATCGAATTCAGCGTGGATGCGAACAGCAGTTGTCCGTTGATGTGAGCGTAGAAGAGCGGCTTCTTCCCTGCCCGATCCTTCGCAATGTGAACGCGCCGCGCCCGCTTGTCCCAAATGGCAAACGCGAACATCCCGTCGATGCGCTGCAACAATTCGTCGAAACCCCAAGCGCGGTAGCCGTTGAGCAGCGCTTCGGAATCGCTTTTGGAAAAGAACGGAAAATCCGGCTCCAACTCCTTGCGCAACTCAAGATAGTTATAGATCTCGCCGTTGAAAACCAGAACGGTGTTGCCGTCCTGGCTCACCATGGGCTGATGGCCGGCGGGCGAAAGATCGATGATGGCGAGACGGCGAAACGCGAGCGCGGCGTGATCGTCGGTGTAAGTGCCCCAATCGTCCGGGCCGCGATGGCTCATCAGATTGGCGGCGCGCACCACGCGCTCGGTCATCTGCGGCGCGTTCGATCCGATGGCTCCCAGAATTCCGCACATATTATCGCGTCACCGCTAATTGCGCTTCGGCGTGCAGCGCCAGATGTTCGCTGAGTTTTCGGTACAGCGGGATCAGTTCTTCAGGCAAACGGTTCCGGTTGAAACGGCGCTCCGCGGTAATTCTCCCAGCCTGTGCCAGGCGCGAGCGCAGCGCGGGATCGCGCACTAAGCTGGCCATGCGCGCGGCCAGGGCCGCATCGTCGCCCGGCGGATGAGACAGCGCGTCCCGTCCGTCCGTGATCAATTCGGCTGCGCCGCCGGCGGCGCTACAGATCACCGCGCGGCCGCAGGCCATCCCCTCTGCAATCACGCGGCCGAATGGCTCAGCCTGGGTGCTGGCGTGAACCAGGACATCCAGCGCGCGAATCGCGGGAGCAGTGTCGGTTATATAGCCGGTGAATCCGACCCTTTCGGCGATTCCCAATTCCGCGGCCAATGCCCGCAGTTGGTCCAGCGTCTGCTGGCTGTACTCGGTTTGATAAATCGCTCCGCCGATCACATAGGCGCGAACCCGAAGATCTTGGGGCAGACGCGCCAGCGCGCGCAGGAACACGGCATGTCCTTTCCAATGCGCGAGCGTTGCCGCCAGGCCGATGCGAACCGTGCCCGGGGGCGCGGGCGCGAGACCAGCGAGAGAATCCAGGTCGATTTTTTCACCCACCGGCGAGTAGCGATCCAGATCGATGGCGTTGTAGACGCACAGCGTTTCGAGTTGCTCGCCGCACACCTTCTGCACGTCGCTTGCGACACTGAGGGAGTTTCCGATGGCCGCCGCGCAGCGGCCGGCGTGCAAACGGAGCAGCCGCTTCATTAACGGCCGCGTGCTGACATAATCCCGCACGTGCCAGATCACCGGTGCCTTTCTTGGACGCGCCCAGCAGGCCAGAACATGCATCTTGAATCCGTTGGTGTGAACAATGGCGGGCCGCAGTTCGGCGAGCGTGCGGCGCAAATGGAACGCATAGCGAACGGTCCCGGCGGCGGCTATTATGCAAGACCACAACGCTCCGATCGGCCCGTTTCCCGAATCGCCCAACCGGGCCAGCGCGCGCGGAAACGGCGCCAGGATAACCTCGACGCCCGCCGCCTTGGCCTGATCCACTAGAGGACCGTCCTCGCCCAGCACCAGAGCCAGCTGCCAGGCCGGCTCCGCCGCGCGCATGCTGACCAGCAGGTCCATCAGGCTCATTTCGGCGCCGCCCATTCGGCCGCACGGATTGAGGTAGACGATTCGCATGAAGGTTGCTGTCAAAGACCGCTCCCTTTGGTCGCGGCTCAGAATCGGCGTGGCACGGTCTACTACACCGTTAATCCGCCCGGCGAAAATCCTCGGAAAGCGCCGGAAAAACCAGCTTGGTGAACTGCTTCAGCTCGGTGAGTCCCTCGGTGGCATCGTCGCCGCGAATCGGCTGAACCAGACGTACCAGGCTCACGTCGGAGCGCTTGTATTTGATCAGATCCGGCAGCAACCGCAGCTTTCCCTGGAACTCTTCGGCCCATACATTTCTGTCGTTCTGATACCAATACAGCACCAGGATGTGCTGGCCGGATTTTTCGAGCACGAACTTGTTTACCGGAATGCCGGACGCGCGCCCGGGCACGTCCAGATTGATGATGGTCCGGTCCTGCACCAGCCAGCCGCTGCCCGGCAAGCAGACCGAAGGCGAGTGCGGGCCATAGCCGCTCTGGACGGATTTGAAATACGCCACGAACAGGTTGACGGCGCTTCCGAATACCGGGTTGGCGTAGTCGCGCAGGACGTAAGAATCGGGTTTCAGATATTCCTGCACCGCCGGATCGAGAGACTGGTCGGAAACGTCTTTCCATCCGCCCAGCTGAGCGGGCACGTTCGCAAGTTGTGGAATGACGATGCTCTCTTCCGGGATGGAGAGAACATGCAACGCGGCTCCCTGCGCGGCCAGAATCAAGAGGGCCGGCAGCAGCCAGATCTTGAGGCTGGATCGAAACAGATTGGAATTGTCAGGCATGACGCGCCTCCCGCATCTTTTCAAAACGTAAGAGCGCCAGATGGACGCCGATGCAGCCGGCCGCGGCCACCACCACGCTCACATAGCCGAAAGCCTCGTGCGTGGCGCCGCCCACCCAGTCGTGATTGTATTGGCCGGCGATGCCGGTGGCCACGATGCGGACGGCATTGCCCAGTATTGCGATGGGAACGGCCAGCGCCAGAATCCAGATCCGCATGGACTTCTTCTCCACGAAAAAGTAGTTGTACAGCACGCACATGAAAAAAATCGCCACCAGCGACCGGATTCCGCTGCAAGCTTCTTCCACCGAAAGCTTGATGCCCACCATTTCGATAATGTTGCCTTCGCGCAGTACCGAATATCCCAGCGCCTCCAGGACGACCGCGCCCAAACGGCTGGCCAGCAACTGAAGCCACAAGGTGAGAGCCTCAAAAATGAAATCCGGCGGGGCGATCATCAAGATCAAAGTACACAGCGGGTACGTGAGCTCCTTGATCATCCGAACGCCGTAGACCAGAACGATGCAACCCACGAACGAAACCAGAAAGGCCGTCCGGCTGACCCACACCCACTGCCCCACCACGCCCAGCATGGCTTGCAACGCGCCCCAAGCCACCAGCGCGATCCCCCAGCGTCGAGGGCTGCGGCAAATTGGCGGCCAGTTTGTCCCGCTTCGCCCACGCCATGTAAGCAGCGGCGGGAACCACCAGGATGCCGTGCTCCATGTAGGAGTGCTCGTCAAACCAGCTTCCATAGATGCCCAGCACCACCGGCCAGAACGCGGCCAGCACCAGGACGCAAAGCGCGACAGCCTGAATGCCGCTGCTTTCTGGGCGGCGATAACGGCAGCCGGGGGCCGGACGGATGGCGCCACGCTCGCGCCTTCCACGGATTTTTGCTCGACTGATTTATGCTCGACTGGTGTCGCCATAGTCGTAGTAGTATTGCCGCCGGCGGTCGCGCGCTCAGATCGTAGTCCGTGAGCACGGTTCCGAGCAGCGATAAGCCGTCTTCCTGGATGTGTTGGTAAGCCTCCATGGCGCTGTCGCGCTTGGTGACACCGGACCGGAGCACCAATATCAGCGCGTCGGTCAACGAGGCGCGATGATGCGCGTGTCGGCCACGCTCAAGAATGGGTGGCGCATCCACCAGATCACCATGTCGTAGCGATGCACCAAGGTCTCCAGGATGGTCCGCAGCCGGGGCGAATAAAGCGCCTTGGACACGTTGTTTTGCGTCACCCGGTTGGGAAGAACCGACAAGCCCGGGAAGCCGGTAAACACGCCCAGACGCTCCGGCGAATATTCGCTCAAGCGGCTGATCCTCGCACAGCACGTCGATCAGGCCCCACTCATTGGGCAGGCTGAATTCGCGATGCAGATGGGGACGGCGGAAATCGGCGTCCACCAGCAGCACCTTGCGGCCGGATCTCGGCCAAAGCGATTCCCAGGTTTTGCACCACGGTGGTCTTGCCTTCCGCCGGTCCCGGGCTGGTAATCAGAATCATCTTTTGGGTCTTGCCGGAGCCTGGTTGCGCAGAATGGAAGCCAGCGTGCCGCGGAACGATTCGGCGATGAACGCCGGGCCGCTTTGCCAGGTGGCCAAGGCGGTAGCCGGATCGTCGTGGCCGTCCGTTGAGAACCAGGTCTTCGGCTTCCGCGGCCGTTTAGCTTGGCCAGCCATGCGTTGCCGTTGTGTGCCCAGATTGGGGATAACGCCCAACTCGGGCGCGTTGAACATGCGCCGGGAAGCGCCGGGCGCTTTGATGCTGCTGTCCATCCGCTCTCTCAGAAAAACGATCGCGCCGGCCAGCACCAGGCCAGAACATGCGTCCCGAACGAAATATTCAAGACCGGCCGGGGCTTATAAGGCGCTTCGGGCGCTCGCTGGCCTCCACGATGCGGATCGGATTCACCGGAACGGAGCTGCTCAAGTTCGCCTCGTTCTCCTGCACCAGCAGCGTTTGATACTGTTCGTGCTGCGTCTCCACCTCGCGCTTCAAAGAGCTGTATTGGGCGGTCTTGCCGGCTTCCGATCCCACCCGCTGGGATTGCGCGTCGTAGGCCCCGCTCAGCAGCTTTTCCTGGCTGAGCGACGCTTCATAATCGTTCTTGATACGTTTGACCGTGCTGCTGACTTCGCTGTCATAGGCCTTTTGCACCGACGCCAGCTGCGCGTCCATCTTGCTGCACCTTCTTGTCTTTCGGCGGTGTAGGTGGGATCAGCACCGCGCGCTCTTTCTTGAGCGCTTCCAGCTGCTGCTGATAGCCGCGCAGCACGTTGTCGTCCAGCACTTCGCCCGAGCGTCTCGGGCGGGTTCTTGCAGCGTCAGCTCATATCGCGTCTGCCGCATGATGCGCTCCTCTTGAATTTTGGCCAGTTCGCCTTTCAGCTGCGGACAGTTTGGTGTCGTCCAGCGTGGCGTCCTGCCCGGCAAAAACGTTGCCGGAAGCCGCGACGAACTCACGCAGGCTTCTCTTCCGCTTCCTGCACCCGCGATTTGGTCTCTTCGATCTGCGCCGCCAACCATTCGCTGGTCTTCTGGGCGGTCTGCATGCGGGAACGGGACGGTATCCTCCACAAACTCCTGCGCCATGGCATTCAGGAACTGCGCGGCCACATCGGGGCTGGTGGATTCGCAGCTCAGCTCGATCAGCCGGGTCTGGTTCACCGGCCGCGCTTCAAAGGTCTGCAGGGCGACATTGCAGCCCCGTCCGGCAGACTTCCAACGGATCCTGCGTGGCGGGATGAATGCGCTGGCGCAGCCGCGAAAAGATATCCCGCCCGGTGGGCGCCAGCGGCACGGTGTCGGACTGCATGCGCTCGGCGCCCCGCCGCAGGAAGCTGCCGCTGTGCAGGATGTTCACCTGAGTTTGAATGTCCACCTCGCTGGTCTCATCGTTCCCCTGCGCAACCGTACCCTGCGGCAGCCCGGTGTTGGTGTTTTGCACCTCCATGAGCAGCATCGTCTTGTACATCGGAGAACTCAAGACAATGGAAGCAAATCCCACCGCCGAGCCCGATCAGCATCAAGGCCAGCAGCAGCAGCCAGTATCTGCGCGCGCAGTGCGAGAACATTCAAAGCGCTGCTCTGTTTCGGACTCGCCGTTGCCGTTCTGGAAGACGTAAGGCTCGCGCGAGACGGTATGGGAACACCGGCCGTTCATCGTGGATCAGGCCGTTCATCGGGTCATCCGGGCCGCTTGAAAGGAGTCGCATCGTTATTCTTCTCTCCGACCGTTTTGGTCCTCGGCAGTGCTCTGCCAAAAAAATGCGGTCCGCTCCAGCGGGGAGCGCAGCCACCGCAGCCTCCCGGCTTTGACCGGACAGTAGCTGTAACTGTTCGGTGACCGCAGCTATAAGACGCTCCAGCACCTGCATCTTTTCTTCAAGTTCGTGGCCGTCGCGCTGCCGCTGGCCTTCGGCGATCAAACGTTGCACCGCGTTGCGTGCCAGATCCGACACGCTGCGGGCGCCGGCCTGCTCGCACACGCTAACAAATTGACGGAATTCGTCTTCCGACACCCGGAAATAGACTAATCGCTCTCTGGGTTTCAGTACGGCCACGGTTTACCTCCTAAAAATCGACTACCGGGTTCATCAACACACAGTTGTGCCATCTCGGACAAGCTACCGCTTTTTCGGTCCCATGCTCGGGTTCCGCTCGGAGGTCGCCAGAAGGGCTTCAAAGTACTGTGACAGCACGCCAAAAGATGGCTAGGATGGATGCCTTTTACAAATGTCAGTGTGCATCTTTTTACAAACGTCAGCGTGCTTCCTGGAGTATGGCGGATCTCAATGACAAGTGTCAATGAACACGAAGACCTAAGGGGTCCTTAGGGCGTACCAGTACCAGCGATCTTCATGACAAAAAACGAAAATTGAGGGAAACTGGTAGGGATGCCAGTGCGACCGCTCGTCGTTTTGGGACTGCTCGGCGCGGCTTTCGGGCTGGGGGCAGCCCCCGGGTCCGGCGCTCAGGCGAAGGCCACGCAAGCCCACGCGTCCAAGTCCAGGCCGAACGTGGCTCCAGCCGACAGCAACGTACAGAACTGCCTGCATGGATTGTCGGGTTGCGATGTTTCCGCGCTCAGCCCGGACGAGATCAAGCAGGTGGCGCTGGTTTCGAGGAAGCGGAATCTGGATTCCTGCATGGAGGGCTCCACGCTTTGCGACCCCACGCGGCTGACCACGGCGGATGCCAACGCGGTGCAGGCCGCCCGGTACCGGCGGAACCTGTCGAAATGCGACAGCGGGTCACCCACCTGCGAGCCTTTGCTGCTGAACGCCAAGGATACCGAAGCTCTGCACAAAACGGTGTTGGAGCGGAACTACGATAAGTGCCTGGAGGGTTCGGCGCAGTGCGATCCAAGCCGGCTGACTCCGGCCGAAAGCAAAGCTGTGGAAACCGCCTGGCTGCGACGCAATCTGGACCATTGCAGCGAGGGGTCGCCAACCTGCGATCCGCTGCGCCTCACTCCGGCGGAAGCCTCGTCGGTAAAAGCTTCGGCGGCGCGGCGCAACCTGGAACATTGCCAGGACGGGCTGTTCAGTTGCGATCCCACGGAATTGACGGCGGAGGAGGCCAAGGAGGTTCGCAACACCTTTGAGAGAAGGAACGAATCCGCCTGCAGAGACGGACTGGCCAATTGCCAGCCTCTGGAACTGCGGGAGGCCGAGCTGAACGAAACTCGCGCCGGCTTTCGGAGTCGAAATGTGGAGGCTTGCCAGAAGGGGCTGCCGGCTTGTGATCCGTCGTTGCTGACCGGGCCTGAGATGGCTACCGTGACGGCGGCGTTTCAACAGCGCCGGGTGCGGGTGCGAACCCAGAACCAATAGGTAGATTTTAGTACGTACCCCGGCGGAAACACCTGATTCCAGCCGTCTAAGGCCGATGTTATACTTCCTGCGCTAGGAGCTAACGGTTGCCCGAACTCAGCATTATCGTTCCCACCTACAATGAACGGAAGAACCTGGTTCCGTTCATGACGAACCTGGCCGCCGCGTTGGCCGGGATCGACTACGAAGCCATTGTCGTAGATGACGATTCCATGGACAGCTACGGCCGCGGCCGCGCGTTCTCTGGCGCAGCACGACCGGCGGATTCGCGTGGTCCAGCGAATTGGCCGGCGCGGATTGGCCTCAGCCGCGGTGGAAGGCATGCTGGCCGCCAGTTCGCCGTTCCTGCTGGTGATGGACGCGGATTTACAGCATGACGAGCGAATCATTCCTGCCATGCTGGAGAAGATCAAGACCGAGCGCCTGGACATGGTGGTGGCTACGCGCAATGCCGAGGGCGGCAGCATGGGCGAATTCGCCAAGGAGCGCGTGGGCCTGAGCAAGGCGGGCCGGTTCCTCAGCTCCATGGTTTGCAGAGTTCCCATATCCGACCCCATGAGTGGATTTTTCGTGGTGCGAAGCGAATATTTTCATCGCGTGGTCCACAATCTGAGTTGCATCGGGTTCAAGATTCTGGTGGATCTGCTGGCTTCCTCGCGGGAGCCGGTGCGGGTGGGCGAAGTTGGATTTCGCTTTCGGCAACCGCATCCACGGGGAATCGAAACTGGACATTTTGGTGGGCATGGAATACCTGCAGCTGCTGCTCCACAAGCTGACCCGCGGAATGATTCCGGTGTCGTATCTGTTGTTCGGATTGATGGGATCGGTGGGTGTGGTGTGCAATTTCCTGCTGGCGGGCCTGTTCAGTTATTCGTTCGATCTGAGTTTCAAGTCCGCGCAATTCGCTGGCGCGCTGATTACCATCGCGATCAATTTTCTGCTGAACAATCAGTTGACGTTCCGCTCGGCGAGCTTGCGCGGCCGAGGTTTCTGGAAGGGTTGGGGATTTTCTACGTGTGTTGTTCCATCGGCCTGTTTGCCCAGGTGATGGTGGCGAACGGCCTGCGCGCCGGCGGCATGAACTGGCCCACGGCCACGCTGGCCGGCATTGCGGTCGGGCTCCGTGTGGAACTACTCGACGGCGTTCCTGTTCGTGTGGCAGGTCCGCAGGCGCCGGACGCAGCGCTGGCGGAAGCTTATGCAGATGCGGGCGCTGGCGCGAACCTGATGGCGGCGCGCTCGGCAACAGAGATCCCGCCTGGCTATTGAAAATCGATCAGCTGGATGTCGTAAACCAGATCGCCCGCCGGGACCATTTTGTCCACTGGCTTATCGCCATAGGCGAGCGCGGCGGGAATCCAGAGACGCGCTTTTTCTCCCGCCACCATGTGCTCTAAGCCTTCGCGCCATCCCGGGAGTGTGGTGCCTAAGAAAAAAACGGCGGGATGCCCCGACGTGACGGTGGATTCGAATAGCTTACCGTCCGCGGTCCAGCCGGTATAGTTGAGCGTCACACGGCTGCCCGGGTTGGGATGTTTGGTTCCCGCGCCGGGGGTGAGAACCAGAATCGCGATCCCCGACGGCGTTCGGAAGGCGGTGCTCGGGGGCGACTTCAGATCGAGCGGCTTCTCGGCGGCCTTGAGGATGCGAACCAACTCCAGGTCAATCGTAAGGTCCGATTTGGGCGCGGGATCGCCATGCATCATCTTGGCCCCATGATGGGCGTGAGCTGCGAAGGCGAGTTCCGCCGGCACCCAAACGCGGCGCTTTTCTCCGGGCGCCATGGCGATGAGCGCCTCGGCAATCCCCGGGATAGCAGTGGCCAGGCACTGGGTGCTGGTTTCATCGTGCAGGCCCGACGTTGAGAAGAGAGAACCGTCTCTGTCCCAAGCGGTGAACCGGATGATTGCGCAATCGTCGCCATGCGGATGGTCGGCTCCTGTTCCAGCTTGGAGCACCGTCATCGCGAGACCGGAAGCGGTTCGAATGGCGCCCGGCGGCGGGGCGGCCACATCCGGTGGCGCCGCAGCGGCTACCGTAGAGAAACACACGCAGAGTGTAAATGCGAACGCTGAACTCATATCAGGGTGCCAGCGTGATTGCCAACACAACCACATCGCCGTTGTTGGGCAGCGTAATGCTGGTGGCCGTCTTGGCGCTGTTGAGGGCGAAGGAATAGCCGTAAAGGTAAAACGTCCGATTGTCTTCGGTCCCATTCGCCATGTCGCGGTACGCCATGGTCACGGCTGCGCTTTCGCCCGTATAGTTCTGTGGCGTGAACCAGTCACTCAGACTTTGAACAAAAGTGGAATTGGTCCCGTCGCTGTAGTTGACAACGAAGGTCTGCGACGTCTGGTTCCCGTTCACCGCCGTGGCCAGCAGCGCGAGTGTCAAGTATTGGCCGGCCGGCAGCGGGATGGTGGTGCTGGTTACGGCATCCGGAGCATTTGCCGGACCCAGCGTGAAAGATGAAGCATTGAAGCTCACCGTCGAGCCGAGCAGAGTCGCCGAGTAAGCATAGCCCAGGCCGTCCAGCCCTCCTGATGTGAACGTGGTCCCGTCCGCTACGATGCCGGTCCGGTTGTAGGACGCTGCCAGATTCACCGGACCTGCGCTGGAGACGGCAGCATTCACGACGGGAGTCACCGTAGTCGTTTGCTGCAACGTGCCCGAGGTTCCGGTCAGCGTGACCGTGTACGTGCCGGCCGGCGTGGATGCGGTGGTTAGCAGGCTCACTGACGAAGTCCCCGCCCCGCTCACCGAGGCCGGATTAAAGCTGGCGGTGGTTCCCGCCGGCAGGCCACTGGCGCTCAACGTCACTGTTCCCGTGAATCCGTTCAGCGCTCCCACCGTCGCCGTGTAGCTGCCGGTTCCTCCGGCCGTCACCGTTTGCGAACCAGGCGTCGCCGACAGCGAAAAGTTCGGTGTGCCGGTGGGCGCGGCAAGTGTAATGGCCAGCACAACTACGTTGGCATTGTTTGGCAGCACGATGCTGGTGGCCGTTTTGGCGCCGTTGAGAGCGAAGGAGTACCCATACAGGTAATGCACGCGATTGTCCTCGGTCCCGTTATACACGTCGCGATAAGCCATGGTCGCGGCTTCGCTTTCGCCCGCGTAGCTCTGCGGCGTGTACCAGTCGCTGAGACTCTGCACAAAAGTGGAATTGGTCCCGTCGCTGTAGTTGACGATGAACGTTTGGGAAGGCTGGTTGCCATTCACCGCCGTCCCGAGCATCGCCAAAGTGGAATATTGCCCGGCCGGCAGAGGGACGGTGGTGCTGGTCACTGTATCCGGCACATTGGGCGGTCCGATTGGAAACGTTAAACCGTCGAAGCTGACCACCGAGCCCAGCAGATTCGCCGAATAAGCTTGGCCGCCCAAGTCGAGTCCGCCCGACGTGAACGTGCTGCCGTCCGTCACCATCCCGCTGCGGTTGTACTCTGCCGCCAAGCTTATGGCAAGGCCGGAGGAGACGGCGGCAGCATTCACCACTAAGGCGACGGTGGTGGCTTCGGTCAGAACGGGCCCGCTGCCCGTCAACGTTATGGTGTACGTGCCGGCGGGCGTGGATGCCGACGTCAGAAGGCTGA
Source organism: Bryobacterales bacterium (assembly GCA_963784025.1). Lineage (GTDB taxonomy): Bacteria > Acidobacteriota > Terriglobia > Bryobacterales > Bryobacteraceae > Palsa-89. Next base: position 93,423 of record CAWAPW010000018.1, on the reverse strand, counting down.
CCGTCGAAGTTCCCGCCCCTCTGAGCGAGACCGGATTGAAGCTGGCGGTTACACCCGCCGGCAAACCGCTCGCGGTTAGAGACACCACTCTTGAGAATCCGTTCAGCGCTCCCACTGTCGCGGTGTAAGTGGCCGTTCCCCCCGCCGTCACGGTCTCGGAACTCGGCGATGCCGATAGCGAAAAGTTGGCAGGAGCATTGACGACCAACGTCACCGTGCTGCTCTGCTGGAGCGCGCCCGAGGTCCCGGTCAGCGTCACTGTATAGGTGCCCGCTGGCGTGGATGCAGTGGTCACAAGGCTCACCGCCGACGTCCCCGCTCCGCTCACTGAAGCTGGATTGAAGCTGGCGGTAACGCCCGCCGGCAAACCGCTCGCGCTCAACGTCACTGTTCCGGTGAATCCGTTCAGCGCGCCGATGGTCGCGGTGTAGCTGCCGGTTCCACCCTCCGTCACGGTCTGCGAACCGGGTGTCGCCGAGAAGGTGAAGCTGGGCGCGGGCGCGGCCGGAGTGAGCGTGATAGCCAGGATTACTACGTTAGGATTGTTCGCGAGCGCGATGCTGGTCGGAGTCTTGGCGCCGTTGAGGGCGAACGAATACCCGTACAGGTAATGCACGCGATTGTCTTCGGTGCCGTTCTGCACGTCCCGGTAAGGCATGGTCACGGCTTCGCTCTCGCCAGGATAGCTCTGTGGCGTGTACCAGTCGCTCAGACTTTGCACGAACGTGGAATTGGTGCCGTCGCTATAGTTCACGATGAATGTTTGCGACGCCTGATTCCCGTTCACCGCGGTCCCGAGCATCGCCAAAGTTGAATATTGGCCTGACGGCAATGGAATGGTGGTGCTGGTCACCGTATCCGGGACATTCGGGGGCCCAAACGTGAACGATAAACCATCGAAGCTAATGGTCGAGCCCAGCAGATTCGCCGAATAAGCTTGACCGCCCATGTCCAGGCCGCCCGACGTGAACGTAGTGCCATCCGTGACGATGCCGCTGCGGTTGTACTGGGCTGCCAGACTTACGGCAACTCCGCTAGATCCACCAGGAGCATTCACCACCAGCGTCAGGGTGTTGCTTTGCTGCAAGCTACCGGAAGTTCCGGTTAACGTTACTGTGTACGTGCCCGCTGGCGTGGAGGCTGTGGTCAGAAGGCTCACCGCCGAGGTCCCCGCTACGCTCACCGAAGCTGGATTGAAGCTGGCCGTGGTTCCCGACGGCAAACCGCTGGCGCTCAGCGTAACCGTTCCCGTAAACCCGTTCAACGCTCCCACCGTCGCGGTATAAGTGCCCGTTCCTCCGGCCGTCACGGTCTGGGAAGCCGGCGTCGACGACAACGAAAAAGTGGGCGTGAGCGCTGCTGGGGTCAGCGTGATGGCAAGCGCTGCGACATTGGGATTATTCGGCAACGTAATGCTGCTAGCTGTCTTGGCGCCGTTGAGGGCGAACGAATAGCCGTACAGATAAAATGTGCGATTATCCTCGGTGCCGTCACTCACGTCCCGGTAGGCCATGGTCGCGGCTTTGCTCTCACCCGCGTAGTTCTGGGGCGTGTACCAATCGCTGAGACTCTGAACAAACGTGGAGTTGGTCCCATCGCTGTAGTTGACGACGAAGGTCTGCGAACCCTGGTCTCCGTTCACCGCCGTGCCGAGCATCGCCAAAGCGGAATACTGCCCGGCGGGCAGCGGAATGGTGGTGCTGGTCACCACGTTCAGCACGTTGGCCGGTCCTAGGGTGAAGGACGAACCGTTGAACGAAGCCAGCAGATTCGCCGAGTAAGAATGGCCGCCCAGGTCGAGCCCACCCGAGGTGAACGTGGTCCCGTCCGTGACCATTCCGCTGCGGTTGAACACCGCCGCCAGGTTCACCTGCCCTCCGCCGGAACCGGATGTAGAACTCACCACGAGAGTCACGGTGCTAGTTTGCTGCAACGCACCCGAGGTCCCCGTCAGAGTGACCGTATACGTGCCGGCGGGCGTCGAACCTGTCGTCACCAGGCTCACCGCCGATGTGCCCGCTCCGCTCACTGAGGCCGGATTGAAGCTGGCCGTAGTTCCCGGCGGCAAACCAGTCGCGCCGAGCGTGACCGTTCCAGTGAATCCGTTCAGCACGCCCACCGTCGCCGTGTAGCTGCCAGTTCCTCCGGCTGTCACGGTTTGCGAGGACGGCAATGCCGACAGCGAAAAGTTGGCAGGAGCATTGACGACCAACGTCACCGCGCTGGTTTGCTGCAACGCGCCCGAGGTCCCTGTCAGGATGACTGAATACGTGCCGGCCGGCGTGGATCCCGTCGTCACCAGACTTACAGCCGACGTGCCCGCTCCGCTCACCGAGGCCGGATTGAAGCTGGCCGTCGTTCCTGCGCGGCAAACCACTGGCGCCCAACGTCACCGTTCCTGTGAATCCGTTTAGCACTCCCACCGTCGCCGTGTAGCTGCCCGTTCCTCCGGCTGTCGCCGTTTGCGAAGAAGGCGATGAGGACAAGGTGAATCCGGGGCTGGGCGCACCGCCGCTCAGCGTGATGGCCAGCACCACGACGTTGGCATTGTTCGGCAATACGAGGCTGCTTACCGTTTTGGCGTTGTTGATGGTGAATGAATACCCGTACAGGTTGAACGCCTTAAAGTTCTGAGCGCCGTTGACCGTGTCCCGGTACGGCATGCTGACGGCCACGCTCTCGCCCGGATAGTTTTGCGGCGCGCCCCAGTCGCTCAGACCTTGGACAAATGTGGTGTTGGTTCCATCGGTGTAGTTCACGATGAACTGCTGCGAGGCCTGGCTCCCGTTCACCGCCGTCCCAAGAAAGGCGAGCGTAGAATACGATCCGGCCGGCAACGGAACGGTGGCGCTGCTCACCGCATCCGGCACGTTAGCCGGCCCGAACGTGAACGCTAAACCTTCGAAGTTGAGGCCCGCTCCCAGCAGATCCGCCGAATAAGCATTCCCGAACTGATCCAGCCCGGTGGATGTGGACGTGCTGCCATCCGTCAGAATCCCGACGCGGTTGTACGCCGCTGACAGATTCGCTGGCGAGCCGGGATCGTCCACCACCAGCGTTACGGTGGTGCTGTGCTGCAAGTTACCCGAAGCGCCAGTGATGGTCACGGTGTAGCTACCTATGGGCGTGTTGGAAGCAGTCAGAATGTTCAGTGTCGACGTTCCGGAGCCGCTTACCGAACCAGGATTGAAACTGGCGGTCGCTCCCGCGGGCAAACCAGTGGCGCCCAGCAGCACCGTTCCAGTGAAGCCGTACAGCGGCCCCACCATCGAGGTGAAGCTGGCAGCAGCGCCTGGAACCACGGTCTGCGTGTTGGTTTCCTCCAATAACGAAAAATCCGGGGAACCAGCGGCCGGTGGACCAAAGACCTGAAACTCGTAAATGCTCGCCGGTGGACTGCCCGACAGCGTGGGGCTGACGATGTTCAGTTGCACGTAGCGCGCGATGGTGGGAGCGATATCGTGCGTGGTAATGCTATCGAGGTTGCCCGTCACGGTGACTACCGTGGTGAAATTGACGCCATCGGAGGAAACCTGAATATTGAACGCGGCAGTGTTGAGAGACAACGACTCCCCGCCCGCTCCCGCGTGCTCCACCACGAATCGCGAAATGGTCTGGGGAGAACCAAGATCCACCATCCAGTAGGGACTGGCCGCCGAGGAACACCACTTGTCGTCCGGGCCGCCGGAAAAACTTCCGTTGACGGCCTGGCTGGGAGTCTCCGCCGGATCGCAGGGTGCGCTGCCGGTCGCAGTCTGGTTGAGCGCCAGGTCCTGCGAATACACGCCCGACGTTTTCAACCCATAAACTTCGACGAATCTCGACAGCGATCCGACATACAGCTTGCCGTTGGAGACGATGGGCGCGCTGCCTTTGGAAAAATTCAACAGATCGTCGCCGGGATTGGTGCTGGAATACAGCAGATTCAGATTCTCGGCGTTGAACGCGTATAGATTGCCCGGCGTGGTGTCCTGATTGGCGTCCCCATTGCGCGGCACGCTGGCCCACACGATGCCGGTGCCGGCCTGCGATGAGGAAGCCGAGATGGTCATCATTCCGCCCGGCATGCCCTGCGGAGGCAGCACGGAGCCGGTGGCGAAGGCAGGGGTATTGAGTATCTGCTTGGAAGTGTTGAATTGGAAGGCGTGCAGGAAATCGTTTTCGCCCCAAACATAAACGTTCAGTCCTTCCGGACTGTTCCAGATGGGACTGGCGTTGTGGATATGATGCGTGCCAGTGGGGCGAATGGTCAAATCCACGGCCTGGAAAACCTGGGGTATCTGCACGTCTCCACTAACTTCTTGTCCCAAATTGGTGGTGTTCAGGAGGTACAGCTTGCCCTCCTTGCCTCCACTGACTAACAGGTTGGCGCCCGGCAGCATGCTGGGTCCGGAGGAGCCGAAGTCCAGGTCGGATGCATTCAATGTGCTGAAGTCGGAGGGCGTGAAGTAATCGGTGACGGTGAGGGAATTCGGCGCCAGCTTGACCATGGACTCCCCGAAGTCCGTGGCTCCATCGGAAGCGCCATTGCCAATGCCGTAGAAGACATTGCCGGCTGAGTCAAAGGCGGGTCCGGCGCCCGCCATCCAGATTCCGCCTTCGGTTCCGTTGGGGGTGACGCTGAAAGCGGCCAGCTGCGCGAGCGAGGTGCTGTTATAGGCTAAAACCCAGCCGTGATACGGCGGGGTGTCGCAGAACGACGACCAAGCGATATAGACGACACCTTGAGAAAGCGCCAAGGCCGGCCGTTGATTTTGGGTCACTGGGTTGAAGACTACGCTGATCCCGCCGTCTCCATTCCCCGACACCGACGCCTGAATCACCTGCGGACTGTTGGGCTGATCGTCCCCGTTGGCGATGTTCAGCGCATGCAGCGTCTGGCTGGTGACGCCGTTCAGAACGGTGCGGGTGACGAAGAATATGGTCCCGGCGGTTCCATCGATGACGGGCGTGCCTACGATCCCGATGTCGCCGCGAAAATCGTTGTATGGGTTACAGTTCTGCCCTAGTTCCGCGTTGGTTGAAGGAGCGCCGCTCCCGTTGAAATTCCTGGACCACAACGGCACGCCCAACGAGTCCGCGTCGAAAGCGTAGACGCTGTTGTTCGCGGTTGCAACGTAAATTACATTGTGCGTCCCGCCAGCGATCTGCAGCCCGGCAACATAGAGAATTCCCGCATAAACCTGGTCGTCCACCGGAAGCATGAACAACTTCCCAAATTGGCTGGAATTGACGTTGGCAACACTGAGGGACGTCTCGGAAAGATTGGCGCCGGTGCGCTGATTGTTGTAGTTTCGCGTGAGGACGCTGACCGCTTGACCCTGAGCTAGTATCCCGCTAAGTAGCAGAAGCGAAACGGGAAGCGGGAGACAATATTTCAGCCGAGTGTGCCAGCGCATGTAGAGTGTTCGTGTACCTAACGGTGCTGGAGCCCCAGTACTCTCGGCACTGATGTACTATAATCGGTAGCTACCGAAAAAACAATATAGACCACTGCGGCACACTCCCAGGCGATGTCCCCTAGTGATGCGTTATGTAAATGATACTGGTGGCACAACTACCTGTAAACATCCGCTAGTTGTGGGAAGTACTGAACTTAACGGTTAGGTCCCGGGGCGGCATCTTCCCTGGGGACCAGCAGCGTAAACTGCGAGCTGCGGACCGCGGGACGATAGCGATCGAGAATCGCGCGCATCACCGGCTCGGAGAAGCGGAAACTGGCGACTGGAACCAGCGGCTGGCCTGCGGGAGTCTCAAGCTCAATGGTCGGGAAGCGGCTGCTCTGGATGTTTTCCAGTATGTCAGCTTCCCGCAGGCGGCCGATCTTCTCCTGACTATGAGCATAGAAAGCATCGAAGAGGGGCGGCTTGCCCGCATCGTAGCAGAGCAGCAGATCCTCGCAGAGAGCGGGCCCGGGGCGGCTTCGCAGAAACTCCGCGGCTTGCCGGAACTCGGCGTCGAGATGCGGTTGCAGATGGCTGGCTTGACGCTCGTTGAACAGGGCGCGCGGCAGAAGAGCGAAAATCCCGAGAAAGGGCATCAGGAGGGCCAGGGACAGAAGCACGTTGCCGAATCGGAGGGTGATTAATTTGGATTCCAGATCGCCGATGCCGATGGCGGTGATCACAACCACCATGACTAGCGCATCGAATAGCACGTTTTCTACGACGCCGTCGCCGCCGGCGAAACCAAATCCGATGAGGCTCGCCAGGACGAACGCGATGGCCAGCAGGTTCCGCGGGGACGAAGTGGCGTTGCAGACGGACCAGAGAACCGAGGCGGCGACGAGAATCTGAAAGTCGAGCAGGTAAGGCTCCACGCGGCCCCATCCGCTCATGATGGAGTAACTGCGGGGCGCGAGCAGGTGCGCCAGAAAATAGCGCCCATCCCACCAATACGTGACGGCAAGAAGCGCGATTGACATTGCGGCGAGCGCGCCCAACCATACCGCGAGATGTTTCCAGGCTTTTGCGAGGATCAGGTGCAGTCCAACGGCGGCGGGAAACGCCAGCAGGTTGTGCTTGATAAACAGTGAGACGGCGAAGACCAGGGCGGAAGCGCAGAGCATCGAATTGGAGCGGGGATTTCTGGCGTAGAGCAGCAATCCGGCAAAGCTCAGGGCGAGGCCCAGGAATTGGGGATCGTTCATGCCGATGCGGTCCGGCACGAAAACGGCGAGGCCCAGGACGAAGAGGAGCGCGGCGTAGATGCCCAGACGCCATCGACCGGTGAATTGGCGGACCAGCGCGGCCATGGCGAAGGCGAGGAAGGCTAACGATACCAGTGCAGTCCATCTGCCGGCGGCCGTGAAGTCGCCCGAGAATTTGCCGAGAAAACCGAGAAAGTGGAAGGAGAGCGGCGGGTAATTCGTCACCGTAAATCTGGGAGGCGCAGCGTACAGCGGATCGCCGTGCGCGGCCATGTCGGCGCGATAGGAATTCCAACCTTCGTTGTAGTTGATGTCCGCGGACTGGGAGATGCGCTGGAGGGGAAACCAAAGGGCCGCAATCGCGAGCACGCTTAATAGCACGAGTGCCGCGAACCAGACGAAACCACTCCCTGACGGTCGCGGCTCGGTAAGTCGCGGCTCGGTAACGGAGCCGGGCACGTCAGTAAGCGGTAGATTCGGCGACGGCATCAGCCCGCAGCCTGAAGAGCGCGTTCCACCGCTTTCGGTTCATGCGCGATTACGGCCAGCAAAGTTCTGGCTGGCCCGTCGGGAACGCGGCGCCCCTGTTCCCAGTTCTGGACCGAATCGATAGAGAACCCGAATCGCGCGGCAAATTCCTTCTGGCTGAGTTTCATCCTGGCACGAATCTTGCGCACGTCATAGGCGGGGGGAATATGAACCCGAATGCCCGGGACGTCTTTCCCTTCGGCGAAATCAACGGCCTGCTGCATGGCGCGGATCAGACGCTCGCCGAGCGGCTTTTTTTCGTTTTGTTTGCTCTGCTTCATCGTCGCCTCCTGTGCGCCTTGGCGAATGCATCGGCAATCAGTCGAAATCGTTTCTTCTGATCCTCGGTTAAATCTTCCCGATCGTTCTTGGCATAGATGTCCAGCGCAAGCAGGGGTGCCGACTCACTGTAAAAGTAGTAAATCACGCGCGCACCCCCTGGCACTATTACTCCCGCCGTTGGATTGAGTCCCAGGAAAGTGAGCAATTGAATGCGTAAACCATCTCCCAAGATCCGATCAGCTTCCTTGGCGAACTCCGGCATCTCTTGCACCGTCATCGGAAGACGGGGCTGATGTTCGTCTGTCAACATGATACGCCGCTGGCGTAGTGATGTCAAAAACGGACTATAAGGCGGCGATCGCTGCCTCGCGTCCGCTACTTATGCTGGGTCTGCCAATCGTACTGGATCTGCGGATCGTCGTACCGGATGCGGCCCTCGTCCTGCGGGTTGTAGAAACGATCGGTTAAATAGACCAGCATGGCTGGATCGGTTCCAACCACCTTATAACCGTGCGCGATCCCAGGTGGAACCAGCAATTGCCAGCGCCGCAGCGCGCCCACGTACAGCGTGTTGCGGACGCCGAAGGTGTTGGATTCGGTGCGCAGATCCACCAGCGCCACTTGCAGCATGCCTTGCAGGGGCACCCAGCAATCGGTCTGGTGGTAATGAAAATGAAACGCCTTGATGGTGCCCGGATAGCTGAAGGCCGCCGAGATTTGGGTGCTCTCTTTCGGGAAGGCGGCCGGCAGGCCTTCGCCAATGCGCGCAATCTCGAGGAAATACCCGCGATCGTCCGGCCACACCGGATACGGCTGGATGCGCACGCCGGCAATTAAATCCTTCGAATCCGGCGAGAGGATCACTTTGCCGATGCCCTTCTCGCAAGTGGGCGTTTCCAAATGCAAGATCGATTGTTCCAAGGCCGGCTGTTCGCGCGCCACGGAACTCATACGGTGCTGGCTCCCACGATTCCGGCCGTCACGGCACGCCTGGTTTCGGCCACCAGGTTTCCGGCGCGCAGCAACGAATCGAACGTGCCGGCGTCCGTCCACCAGCCTTCCAAATGCGCGTAGGTCATCGTACCCTCACGAATGTAGGCATTGTTGACATCGGTAATCTCCAGTTCGCCGCGGCCCGAGGGCACCAGCTGGCGCACCTTGTCGAAGACCGTTTCATCGTACATATAAATGCCGGTCACCGCGAAATTCGATTTAGGCTTCTTGGGTTTTTCTTCAATTCCAACAATATGACCGTCGCGAACTTCCGCCACGCCGAAGCGCTCGGCGTCGTGGACTTCCTTGAGCAGGATCTTGGCGCCCGTTTTCTGCTTTCGAAAATCCTCCGCCATGTGCCGGATGCTTTGCTCGATGATATTGTCGCCCAGAATGACGCAGATGGGGCCGCCATCGGCGAAATGCTCGGCCAGGCCCAAGGCGTCCGCAATGCCGCCCTCGCCTTCCTGGTAGGTGTAGTCCAAGTGCTTCAGACCAAACTCCTTGCCGTTGGCCAGCAGGCGCAGAAAATCGCCCGAATTGCGGCCGCCCGTAACAACCAGGATTTCCTTGATGCCCGCATCCACGAGCGTCTGGATGGGGTAGTAAATCATGGGCTTATCGTAGATGGGAAGAAGATGTTTGTTGGTGATCTTGGTGAGCGGGAACATGCGGCTGCCAGTCCCGCCGGCGAGGACAACCCCCTTCATCCGTACACCTTGCGCTGCTTAGCGGGATGCTGAAAAAGGCTTTGGAGGACCGGCTCCCTGACGGTCGCGGCTCGGTAAGCACATGCAAATATGCAGTCGCCATTCTGAGCCGCGCGCGTGAGCAAGCGGTTTATTGCTTTTTTCAGCATCCTGTTAGATCGCATTTAAGTCTTCAGTATACATCCCACAAGTGTTTGTAACTGCGCCGGCTAGGCTCCGGCAGCCAGCTATTCTTTTGTAGAGAGCCGGCCAACCGTGCGGCCCGCTTTGGCGATGGCCCGTCGCGATAGTTGATCCAACTTCGCCATGGCTTTGCTCGCGGCCAGGAGCGGACCGGGATAAGGGCGCACCGAGTTAACGAAGCGCTCCAGCTCATCGGTTTGAGCGCCGCCGTGCAGTGTCACCTCGCGGAACTCGAAGGAATCGCGCCAGAACAGCCAACTGACCTTCTGTCGTTCGTCCATCCGGCGCAGCACCGCGGCTGGCAGAGAATATCGCCAATTGTGAATCTGGTGAAACTTTTGGGTGAATCGCAGGCCATTGGGCTCGATATCGATCAGCCAGCGGTGATGAGAAAGCCCGGCGATCCCAGGCTCGTGCCCGCGGCAGCTTTCCCAGCGCCGCGAAGGAACTTCGACGTATCCGGCTTTTGCGATGCGGATCATTTCCGAGCAGACCCACAAGGGATCGCGAATGTCTTCCAGGGTGTGCGAACAAATTACCAAATCAATGGATTTGTCCTGGAATGGATAGGGCGTCTTGTCGCAAATGTCTCTTTGGATCCAGGTATCGGCGGTGAAGCGCTCGACCGTCCCACCCAACGGAGGGTACGGGTTGAGCCGGGCAAAAGTGCGATTGTAGTAGCCTCGGGTCTCGTAAGGCTCGGCGTCCATGATGTAGTTCGCGCGGTTAAAAGGGTGCGCCCAGCCGCCGATGTCGAGCACCACGTCCGAATCCGGAAGTTGGGACATGATCAGATCTGAGTTGGGCAGGTACATGGGCTTTATGACGTCGAGATTTCGCGCAGCTCCCGATTTCGATTCGCGTAGTTCTTGTCGTGGTAGGTCTGATATTCGCCGCTGCGCACGTGCGCGATCCATTCCGGATTGGTGCGATACCAATCCACGGTGGCCTGCAATCCGCGCTCGAAGTCCATTTGGGGCGACCAGCCGGTTTCTTTCATGAGCTTCTCGCTCGAAAGCGCGTAGCGGCGATCGTGACCCGGCCGGTCCGTCACGTACTCGATCAGGCTGGCTGGCTTCCCGGTGATCGCGAGAATCTGTTCCACCACGGTTTTGTTGGGGAGCGATCGATTGCCGCCGATATTGTAAATCTCTCCGTCGCGGCCCTTTTCGAGCAAGGTGAGAATGGCGCGGCAGTGATCTTCGACGTACAGCCAGTCGCGAATCTGCATTCCGTCGCCATAGACGGGAAGCGGCTTGTTGTCGAAGGCGTGCGTGATCATCAGCGGGATCAGCTTTTCGGGAAACTGGCAGGGGCCGTAATTGTTGGAGGCGCGCGTCACGATGACCGGAAGCTTGTAGGTGGTGTGATAGCTGAGAGCGAGAAGATCGGAACCGGCCTTGCCAGCGGAATAAGGGCTGCTCGGCTGTAGCGGAAACTGCTCGTCGGCTTCGAGCGGCGCTTCCAGGCTGCCGTAAACTTCGTCGGTGGAGACGTGGATGAAACGCGAGACGCGCCGGGCGCGCATGGTTTCGAGCAGATTGAACGTGCCGCGCAGATTAGTTTCAAATACCGGCTGGGGCGCGAAAATACTGCGGTCCACGTGCGACTCAGCGGCAAAGTGCACCACTGCGTCCGGCTTCACTTCTTCAAAGACGCCGCGCAGAGCATCGAGATCGCACAGATCGGTCTTGAAGAAGCTGTAGCGCGGATTCTCCGCTACCGGCGTGAGATTCTCCAGGTTGCCGGCGTAGGTGAGCTTGTCGACGTTGAAGATCTCGAGCGAACTATCCCGAATTGCCAGCCGCACGAAGCAGGAACCGATGAACCCAGCGCCCCCAGTTACGATGAGTTTCATAGAATCTCTATTGTAAGGGGAGAAACCGGCTCTCTTACGGTCGCGGCTCGGAAACGGCATCTGGCCCCGCTGCCGTTGTTTTTCTGGCATAGTCGCCGCGAGAGAAGTATTTCTCCAGCCAGCAATATAAGGCGATGAACAAATATCGGCTGCCCATCTCGCGGAGCTTCAGTTTGGACACGCCCGAACGGCGATTCCGCCAGGTGATGGGGATCACGGTCCAGGAGTAGCCGCGGACGATGGTCTTCAGCGGGATCTCGATGGTCAGATTGAAATGCGGCGACAGAAAAGGCTGACAGCCCTCGATCACGTTGCGGCGATAAGCCTTGAAGGCATTGGTGAAGTCGTTCAATGGGACGTGAAAAAAGATCCTCAGAAACAGGTTTGCCAAGCGGTTCAGCAGCAGTTTGTGTTTGGGATAATCCACCACGCCGCCGCCGCGAATGAAGCGCGAACCGAACACGGCGTCCCAGCCTTCATTCAACACTTGCCAATAGCGGACTACGTCGCGGCAGTCGTCCGATTCGTCAGCCATCATTACTACCATCGCGTCGCCACGGGCCTGTTCCAATCCATAACTCACCGCCCGGCCGAAACCGTGCTCGCCGGTGTTTTGAACGGGGCGCAGCGTGGGCACCCGGCGCATGGCTTGTTCGAGCGTAGCCCAGGTGCCGTCCGTACTGCCGTCGTCCACCACTACGATTTCATGTTCGATCAGGTGCAGCCGCAGCTCCACATAAAGATGCTCGACCGCGGCTCCCACGCGGCCTTCTTCGTCGCGAGCTGGAATCACAACCGAGAGCAGACGGATGGGCTCCTGCGGCTGCGGGCGTGCCGTTTTCATGGAGCACTTCTTTCCAACCAGTCCGCATGCCGCTCGGAGTGTTGGGCGATCTCTTCCAGAATATTTTCCAGCGGGTATTCAATGCGCCACCCAAAATCGCGCTGTGCATCGCACGAATCCATCACCACCCAGGGGATGTCATAGGGGCGCGGCCGGGTGTCCGCGGTGGGCGCATGCTGGCCGAAACGCCGATCGCACCAGGCGGTCAACTGCGCGAGCGAAACTGCGTTGGACTGGCCGCCTCCGGCGCAGTAAATACGCTGGCCATTGGAGCGCCCGCAGTTCATCTGAGCGTCCGCGAGAACGGTGAGATCGCGCGGATGAAAAACGTCGCGAGTTTGTTTGCCCGTGCCATCGAAGCCGATGAAGCGCAGTGGGCGGCGGCGCGCGTGGGCGTGAATCCAGTAGGAGAACACGCCTTGATCGGGCGTGCCGAACTGCCCCGCCCCGGCCAGCACGCCGCAGCGATTGATCCAAACCGGAAAGTCGAAGGCATCGCCATATTCGAGCGCCAGCGCTTCGGAGGCGAGCTTGGTGCTGCCATACAGCGAGATGGGGGCGCGCGTGGAGAAGTCCACGCCGATGCCCTGGCGCGAAATGCCGACAGGAAAATTAGCGGATTCGGATTCGTTCAGGCAAAATGCGTTTCCGTCCGATTTGAGCGGCAGCGACACAAGCGCGGCAATGGAGTAGACACGGCTGGTGCTCATCAACAGAAGGCCGGCTGTATGCGACTTGCAGTATTCCAGCACATTCACCACGCTGCCCAGATTGTGCTCGATCAGTTGGCGGCTGCTGAAACCAGTCTGCGTGCCCGCCAGCACGCTGGGATTGGCCGCGGCGTCGATAACCCAATCCACAGCGCGGCAGCGCTTCGAGATCGCTCGGCATGCGGATGTCGCCATGCACCAATGTCACGCCCAATTCCCGCAGCCGCGCGCGGTTCAACTCAGAGCCCGGCCGCATCAGGTTGTCGATACCGAAAATAGAGATGCCCTGCGCGGCGCTCCAGCAGGCCTTCCGCCAGCGAGCTTCCTACAAAGCCGCAAATGCCCGTGATCAGAAGCTTCATTTGACGGCGTGAGCGGTGCGGGTGGCCAGCCTGGTCATCCAACTGGCGGCGATCTCCTCAAAAATGCGGTCGAGATTCTTGCTGATGTCCCAAGCCGGATAGTGCGCTCTCATCTTGCGCAGGTCGCTGTAATAACAGATATGATCGCCGATCCGGTTTTCGTCCACGTAGCGATAGTTCATCGCGTTGCCGGTGATCTCGCCGGCCATCTGGAACGCTTCCAGAATGGAGCAGGCGTTGTCCTTGCCGCCGCCCAGATTGTACACCTCCGCGACGCGCGGAGCCTTCCAGAATTCGAACATAAAACGCGCCACATCCTGCGAATGGATATTGTCGCGCACCTGCTTGCCTTTGTAACCGTAAACTTTATATTCGCGACCTTCCACATTGCATTTGATGAGATAGCTGAGAAAGCCGTGCAACTCGACGCCGGCATGATTCGGGCCCGTCAGGCAGCCGCCGCGCAGGCAACAGGTGGGCATGTTGAAGTAGCGGCCGTATTCCTGAACCATGACGTCGGAAGCTACTTTCGATGCGCCGAAGAGCGAATGTTTGCTCTGATCGATGGAAAGATCTTCGGAAATACCGTGCTCGAAAACAGGGTCGTCATAGTCAAAACGCGTGTCGAGTTCGCGCAGCGCGATTCCATTGGGCCGGTCGCCATAAACTTTATTGGTCGACATGTGGATGAAGGGCGACTCGGGACAGGATCGCCGGGCGGCCTCGAGAAGATGCAGCGTTCCCAGCGCATTCGTTTCGAAATCGAGAAACGGGATGGCGGCGGCGCGATCGTGCGAGGGCTGCGCGGCGGTGTGGATGATCAAATCCGGCCGCACTTCGTTTACGAACGCAAGCACTCCCTCGCGATCGCGAATGTCGAGCGACGCGTGCCGGTAGCCGGGAATCTCCTGGCGCAAACGCTCCAGCACCCAACTGGTGTCGCCCTCCGGCCCGAAGAAAACCGCGCGATGATTGTCGTCGATCCCGTGAATCTGGAAGCCCTGGCGGGCGAAAAACCGGGAAACTTCCGAGCCGATGAGTCCGCAGGAACCGGTAACGATTACCTTCGGCATATTTTGCTAATCGTACTCCAATAAGTCATCTCCTCCATAGGCTACCATCTGGTAGGGAGGAACTCGGACCTTGAAATTAAGCGCGGCGACGGCGGCATTTGAAGACGCTGCGCGCAGCCTGCAATCGGTCTGCTCCACGCCTTATCCCGCGCAGATTTCGCATGCCGTCGACTTGCTGGTGGAAAGGCTTTCGGCGGGCAATAAGCTGCTGGTTTGCGGCAACGGCGGATCGGCTACCGACGCCATGCACATCTGCGGCGAGCTGGTGGGCCGGTTCTTCCTGGAGCGTCGGGCGCTGCCGGCCATCGCGCTGAGTGCCGACCCGGCAATTCTAACTGCCTGGAGCAATGACTACTCGTATGAATCCGTGTTTTCGCGGCAAGTGGAGGCGCACACGAAGCCGGGCGACGTGGTGTGGGGGATTTCCACCAGCGGGAACTCGAAGAACGTAGTGGCCGCGCTCAAGCGAGGGCGTGAGATGGGAGCATCCACGATCGCCTTGACCGGGCAAGGCGGCGGGGCGATGGCCGAGCATGCCGATGTGCTGCTAGCCGTGCCGCTGTCGGTGACGCCGCGAATCCAGGAGGTTCACAGCGTGACGTATCACATCATTTGCGAAGCGGTGGAAGCGGCGCTGGCGCTAGCTTGAACCGCGACCGTGAAGGGATCGCAACCGGCGGCGAAAACCACTCCCTGACGTTCGTGGCTCGGTACCGTTTTAGCGCGCGATGCGCTCGGCTGAAGCAGCGGTGTAATAACGGCCGACCGGGGCCGCGGGCATGCGAATCACTTCGGCGCCTGCCGCTACCGTGCTTCTGGATTCCAACCCGCGTTGCACAGCCTCCACGAAGGCGCTCAGCACCATGGGGTTCATGTCGGAATCGAAATCGCGGGAGAAATTCACGTATTGCGAATCGGACAGCGGAATTCTCAATTGCCAGCGCGCCTTGACCGGGCCCGAGGACGTTCCTCAAACACGCGGCCACCCAGGCTCATGCGCACTTCATGAAATCCAAAACCGCGGCTGCCGTCGCGAACCTGAGTCCAGCATTCTTCCAGCGTGGCAGACTTCGAAAGCGAGCTTTGAAAATCCGCGATGCGGGTTTCGACATCGATGATCCGGCGGAATTTTCCACCCAGGAACATGCGGCTGGCGGAAGCAAACTCGGTGTAGTCCAACTGGCGGATGCCGATCCAGACCGCGCCGCCGAAAACGATGACGATCAATCCGCTGAATTGGTTGTGCAGAGCGGCCGCGAGCAGCGATAACACCGCCACCACCGCGCAGATGCCATAGATGGTGAGGACCGCGTTCTTGGGGCTCAAACCCAGATCCAGAAGACGATGGTGAATGTGCCCGCGGTCGGCTTGGAAGATCGGCCGGTTGCGCAGGTAGCGACGAAGAATGGAGAGAACCACGTCGATGAGCGGAATGGACACGGCCAGCAGCGGCACGGTGAGCGCCACTAATGTGACCGACTTTTCGCTCCACAGCGCGCCATAACAGCCCAGCATGAAACCGATCAACAGGCTTCCGCTATCGCCCAGGTAGACCGAAGCGCCGTTGAAGTTGTAACGGAGGAACCCGAGCAGGCAGCCGGCCAGCGGCATGGTCGCCAAGGCCAGCGGCAGGTTGCTTTGCGTGAGAGCGGCAACCAGCATGGTTACGGCAGCCACCAAACCTACTCCGGCGGCCAAGCCGTCCATCCCATCGATCAGGTTGAAGGCATTGGCGCAGCCCACCAGCCAGATCACAGTGATCACAAATCCAAGCCAGGGCCATTGCGGGAGCCCACGCATTAAATGAACGTCCACGTGGATACCGGCGAAGTACGCCAGCACGCTGGCGCCCAGGATCCCCATCAGCTTCTGCCAGGCAGCCAGCCCGATCAGATCGTCCAGCACGCCCGTCATGAACACTACCGAGCCGACCAGTGTAAGAGGAAGAATGTCGGGAAGAGAGCGGTGCAGATGCTCGGTATAAGTGAAGGGAAGGGCCAAAGCGACGACGAACGTGATGCTATAAGAAAGAACAATGGCGATTCCGCCTACGCGGGGAATCGGGGCCGCATGCTTCTTTCGAACGCCATCGGGATGATCCAGGAAGCCTAACTTGCCCACATGATCCCGCACCAAAGGCGTGAGAATGAGGGACAGGACAACCGCGAGAGCTCCTAGCGTGAATATCAAAAACAAGGCATTCTCCTAAGAAACTGGCTCTGGCTAAGGCTGCGAAACTTGGGCGGCTTCCTCCAGGAGCGTTGCGAGGGTCTTATGCAAACCGACTCGCTTAACTCAGCCTGCCCTTCTATTTCACACCCGAAACCACTTAAAACCAAGAACTTTTCCATCTAAGTCGTACCAGTACTATCTTTCTGCAACACAGGTGAACACACTAGCGTCTCACCACGAATTATACGTTTATTACCGCAGCGTAAGTGGCCACCCGGCGGCGGCGAACTACCAGAAAACCACCCACCAGCAGACCGAGAAGCATCCAGATGCCTCCGCGCGGTTCCGGTGTCACAGTGGGAGTCATTACAATCTGCTCCTGAAACCCGCCGACTCCTAATCCATTGCTGAAGGTCATGTTGGAGTCGCTGACCACCTCGAATTGCGAAAGGAAGCTGTTCAGCGCGGTCTGGTCCCCGCTCATGCTGCCGTACCAGGTGACCGCTTGTTCCAGGTAGCTGTCGGGGCTGACACCCGACGGGTTAATGACCGGTCCGTCCGCAGCGGGGTCCAGGAGCGTCCAGATTGCTTCCTGAATGCCGTTGTTCGCAGTGCTGGCTCCCTGGCTCACGTTGTAAAGGGACACCAGATACGCCACCATTTCGTAACGCACGAGGGCGGTGGATCCGGCTTCCGGGGTGGACCCGTTGGGATCGTTGAAGAACTGGTCGTCCGCGTTATCGAGCGTCGTATTGCCGTCGCTCAGGGTAATGGTGGTCCAACCGGTGTCGGAGACGCCGCCAAATCTGGTTGCGCTCAAGTCCACGCCCGTTCCCAATGTAGTTACGTTGGCCGAGTTGTCGGAGGGCACGTAAATGTCGTCCGCGAAGTTGTCGCAGTAGATTTCCACCGAGGCGCCATTCAGCGTCGCCGCCGCCCCACCTCCACCGCCCGCCAGCTGAAAGTTATAGCTGGTTGGGGTAAGGACCAGGGGCACTGAACCGGCACTGGCCACGAGAGACATAGAGAGGAGCGCGAATCCGGCTCCAAAGATCGATTGGCTTTTCATTGCTTCTTGAGAGTACGCGCTGCTCCTGGCGTCGACAATGTGACCCTGGTCATGACCCGCAGCGGGAACGTACCGGTACTTTCCTCCGTGTCGTTTTGTTTACAAGCATTTGAGCCAGCCAGTACTATGGATAGGGCAAGAAAACAGTACGTACATTACCATATGTTGGGGAGAGAGGCGTAATCTATTGTGTACACTTCAGTTAATCGATGATCTCTAAAAGCTACCCCGCCCGCCCCGGCGTCATTGCCTTACTGTCGATTCTTCTACTTGCAGGCTGCCGCAGCGCGAACAGTTACCTGGACAAAGGCCATGCCGCGTTCGCTCGAGGACAATTTGAGGAAGCGTCGCTGAACTTCCGGAAGGCCGTGCAGAAGGATCCCGCTTTGGGTGAGGCGTATCATGGAGCCGCCCAGGCCGAACTGAAACAAAACAAAGTGGCCGAGGCTCTGCAGGATTTCGAGCAGGCGGTTCGGCTGATGCCGGACAATCAGGCGGCGAGAACCGACCTTACTAATCTGATGCTGGGCGCCTACATCGGCGATCCCAAGCATCCCAAGGTGCTTTACGATCTGTTAATCAAATTCAGCGGCGAATGGCTGAAACGCGACCCTAATTCGTTGCAGGGATTGCGCATCCAGGGATATCTGGCCATGCTGGAGCGGCGTCCCGAGGACGCAGTGGAGGTGTTCCGGCGCGCGTATGCATCGAATCCGCGGGACCAAAAGATTGTCGACGGCCTGATGGACGCTTTTTACAGCGCCAATCAGCCCGCCGAAGCGGAGAAGGTGGGGCTAGATTTCCTGGCCGGTGATAAAAGCTCCGCGAGCGCCGCCGACGTTTATGACGCGCTATTCCGCATGTATGCGGCGGCCCATCGCACCGCCGACGCCGAGAATATCCTCAAACGCAAGATAGCCGCTAATCCCAGGGAAAACTCCAACATCCTGCAGTTGGCTGCTTTCTACGCCGGCAATCACAAGAAGCCGGAGATGGATAGGGCCTTGCAGGATTTTCTGTCCAATCCCGGCAGCGACGCGAGAGTTCACCTCCAGGCCGGCGACTTTTACGAATCGATTGGCGATCTGGGCGGCGCTCTGGATCAGTACCGCGCTGGAAGCGGCGCCAACCCTAATGACAAGCTGCTGTATCAGAACCGAATGGCCCGCGTTCTGTTGTTGCAGAAGAAGCGGAAGGAAGGCCTGCAGGTTCTCAATCAAACGCTGGCCGAGTACCCGAACGATCCCGAGGCACGCGCCTTGCGAGCGGCGCTGCTGGTGGGCGATCCCAGTGACGGCAAACCCGGCGAAGGTATTCAGGACCTGCGCGCTCTTTTGGACAAGAATCCGAACGATCTGTTCCTGAAGTTTCTGCTGGCCCGGGGACTGGCCGAGAGCCACAATCTGCCGGAGGCTCGAGCACGCCTGCTCGAAATCGTCACACAGCGGCCTCAGTTCCTGGACGCCCGCGTATTGTTAGCCGACATCGCGTTCCAGCAGCACGATATGGTGGCGGCCATTCAGGAAGCGGAAGCCGCACTGGAGATAGATCCGGAAAACCTGCGGGCTCGCATGCTGCGCGGCAGCGCTTTGCTGCGGCAAGGCAATCTGGAGCAGGCCGGCGCGGTTCTGGGTAGCCTGGCGCGGCAGGTTCCCGAATCGGTGGACGTACAGTTGGAGCTGGCATACCTGGCGTTGAATAAACGAAATTACGCCGATGCGGAAGCGGCCTTTAACAAAATCCTGGAAGCGCATCCCGCCGAGTTGAGAGCCGTGCAGGGACTGGTGGATACAGACCTGGCTCAGAATCGTCCCGAAAAAGCGTTGTCGCTCCTGGATGCGGAACTTACGCGTTCGCATGGCTCCCCCGACATTCGATATCTGCTGGCGGCCACCGCTTTGCGAAGCGGGAAATACGACGTCGCCATCGAAAACCTGCGGGACTTGTCGAATCAATCGCCCAATTCCATTGACCCGGAGATTCAACTGGCCAACGTCTACCAGCTCAAGGGAGACGTTCACAACGCCATCCTGACGCTCGAAAAAGCAACCGCGCTGCAGCCGAAAGATCCCAGGCCCGGCGCCCGGCTGCCGTTCCTGCTGGAATCGGAAAACCGCGCGCAGGAGGCCAAGCAGATCGCCCGGCGGGCGCTGGCCGCGCATCCCGACAATGCTGTGGCGATGAACAACCTGGCATATCTTTTAGCCGAAACCGGTGACAGCCTGGACGAAGCGGTTCAACTGGCTCGCAAGGCAGTGGCTGAAGCGCCCAAGAATCCAGTTTTCCTGGACACGCTCGGTTTCGTCTATTTGAAGCGAGACCAGAATGATGACGCGCTGGATATTTTCGATCGTCTGATTCGCCGCTATCCCGACGATCCGGCTTGTGCGTTCCATACCGGAATGGCCTGGTATCAGAAGGGAGACCGGGCGCGCGCGAAGAACCTGCTGGCCCATGCCCTGGCGTTAAAACCTCCGAAGGAGATTGAGGAGGGGGCCAAGGATTTGCTGGGTCGAATTAACTGAATGCAGGTGTCAAATGTTATGCCAGCGTATGGACAAAAGGTACCGCTGGGTACCGGTTAAGTTGTTGGTACTGAAGCAGCTAGCTTTCTTGAGCGAAGTGCCCTATGATTAGCGCTTAAGCACAGAAGTTTACTAATTGAATTCTATTTTAAGTTTCTAAATTCAGAGGAGATTTTTACAATGAGATTAGCTTTATGGGCCGTGGGTTTATCCAGTGCCCTGTCGCTTGTGACCGTTGCCAGCGCCACGCCTTGTCCATCCGACACGTGGTGCTTTGGATCCAATCCCGAGCAAGTGACGGACGGGACCACTTATTCGTCCAGCCTGGGAGGGATCAGCGTCTACGGCGAGCAGATCAAGAATAGCAGCAGCGGGGGAACTTACTACAGCAGCTCGAACTCGACCATAGATGGGCTGTTCTCCACCAACGACAGCGTGTACGATGAGGGCAATGGCATCGCGCCTTTTAACCCGGCCGAGGTCACCGGACCCGATTTCGGCAACCAGGACGGCATCACGGACGTGATCGGGACCAACAATCACGGAGGCACCAATAGCACTTACGGCAACATTCTGGTGCTGGAGCTGGGCTCCAACATTGCCGATGGAACGTCGCTCTCGTTTCTTCTGCAGGCCGGCAGCGGCGAGGGCGCTGGCGACAGCGACACGGTGGAAGCTTTCTATCAGGACACCACCAACCCGGATGTAAGTCCGAGCTCCATGACCAAATTTGCAACCACCACGCAAGGCGAAATCACAACCAGCGGCACCACACCGCAATTCAGCATCACGAAGAACACTTCGGGCACCGAATTTATCGCGATTGAAGCGGACTGCCATTACCTGCTGCTGGACACCATCACCGGCAAAGCGCCGGTTGTCCCCGAGCCGCGTTTCTACGGCTTGCTGCTGGCGGGCTTCCTGGGCCTGGTTGGCATGGCCTATCAGAAGCGGCGCGCCGCGCAAACGAACGCGTAGTCATCGCTCCTTGGTAGTTTGAAACGGGCATGCGGCAACGCGTGCCCTCTATTTTTTTGACTCGTGGATTCGATGCGAGAACGCATGGTTTGGCGGGACCGCCCATCCAGGAACTTCCCGGCCCAGGCGGGCGGACGGTCTTCCGGTTATAACGGAGCAGGTCGCGCAGGCAAACGCTGTGCGATCCTCAGGTTCTGGGGTCGAGAATATACAGGGCATCAACGCATTTCTCGCGGACGACTTTCAGATATGGCTCCCACAGGTCGGAGCAGACGAGTACGATGCCGACCCAAAGTGAACGAGTGATGCCGAGATCAATCTGGTAAACCAGCGCAAGGTGATTATGAAACCGATGGCGCGCCCAACGGGCCAGAAACAGCACGTAGACGTTCGGCAACTAATGCCTGCCGTTGCCCCAAGGAACCCTTCCACGAGGACGGCCCTGCACCGGCGGCAAGCTACGCGGCGCATCGAGTACGGCAGAAAAACCAGGAACCCCACGAAGGGATGAATTCGTAGCGCCGCTCGGCGGGTTGATCGTAACCGGGCAGCCGGCTGATGGCAGCGGGAACAAATCGCCCACCGAGCCTTTGCGCGGCCGCACGGCGATTTCGATACTTTTGTGGCCGGAAGCGAATCGGGCATACTGGTAAACGAAGCCCCGAAAATGATGACAGCGGTTTAGAATCGTGACGACTTGGAGCATGGCGAAAAGGGCGGCGGCGAAAATACCATGCGGGACGGCTTCGGCACACAACTCCAACAAGGAGACGTTCGAATGAAACACAACACCATGTTAACCATCGCGTCTCTACTCTCGATCCTCTTGCTGACGCTTCACATCACGGACGACATCGTCCGTGGGATATCGAAGGCCGAGAGCTCAAACATTGCGCTGCTCGTCCTCGTGGTCTTCCTGTACGGGACGCTCGTGCTCCCCGAACGGCGAACGGGGCACGTCATCATGCTGCTCGTCGGATTGTTCGCGGCCGCCATGCCCGTCATGCACATGAGGGGGGCGCATTACGGCGAGATCGCCCAATCTCCCGGCGGCTTTTTCTTCGTCTGGACGCTTTGGGCGCTCGGCGGGCTGGGGGGCTTCACCTTTATCCTCTCGGCGCGCGGACTGTGGGATCTGCGGCGGGGCAAGCCCCGGTAGTCAGGACAACGGACGGTGGCGATGCTCCCCGTTGGATGTTTCCGGCCGACATTCGAACGTGTGACTGACCCACAGGTTCCTCTAACGAGTACTTTTCGAGCTCGTCTCCACCCGGGAATCAGGGAGCGGAGCTCCGAGCTACCTGCGGCGGCAGACTGAATGGGATCTCCAGAACGACGTCGATGTCTACTGGCGTTCCGTCGCGCAGGGCGGGCTTGAACTCCCACGACTCTATATCGCGGAGCACCGCGCTTTCCAGCGCCGGGGTAAGATTCCTGAGCAACGCGCGCACCTCAAACTTGCCCTCTTTATTGATGACGCCCGCCACTTGAACGCGCAACTCCGTCCTGGCGCCGGGCGGCACCGTTTCCACCGATTCGAACTTGCGCAGCGGGACGGGCGCGCGCATGTTCAGAACGTCGGAGCCCGGTTTGGACTCGCGCTCGGCGAACCAAATGATCCAGTCCGTGGTGTACTCCGTCATATTCTCGATCGGAATCACCATGGTGTACACGTTGCGGCCCCGGAATCTTCCTTCGATGGAAGCCGGAATAGTGCGCGAAGCCGGCCGCAGAGGAACCGATAGCGTGGAACTCGGCAGACTTCGCACGCGATCGGAGTACAACACCACCTTGCGCGGTGGCTCCACATGCGGGGGCGCTACGGGCTTGTGATCGTCTTGGATGGTGAGGTTCGGTACTCCGAAGCCTTTTACCTCGCCTGTCGCGATCTCGCCTACGGTGGGCGCTTGCGCAAACTGGCCTGGCCGCGCGCCGTCCGGCACCTGACCTTTATCGTTCGGGTGCAAGCCTACCACCGCAATATCCACTTTGCCGTTGCCTGCCGCGTTCACCGGGCCCGGAGGAGCAATGGGCGGCGGCGGCGCGCCCTTGGAGAACGACGGTGCTCCGATGCCATCCGGCAGTACCGCTCGCGCCGTGGCAGCCCCGGTGATATTGGCGTCGGGCAGCGGGACATCCGCCGTTTGCACCGGAACCACCAGGTGCGCCGGACGCTGCACCGGCGGCGGAATGAAAGCTTTGCGGGGCTTCGGTATCTCCACGGGCTGCGTGTTGTTCTGCGCCGCTTTGGCCACGTCACCGTTAGGAGCGGGCGGCGAAATGTTCGGCTGCGGCGACTTCACGCCTTGCGTGTCCGGCTTCTCGATCTTCGGTTTGGGCACCGGAGGCGGCGGAGGCGCGGGAATTGCCATGGCAGCACGGGCAATCAAATTGGGCGCGGGAAGATCCTCGTGGATTTCGATCTTGGGCACCGGCTGCCAGATGAATTGCTTCACCGATTTGGGTTTCGGAGCTGTCGCGATGATCGCCGTGCTCGACTTCTTCGGCGCCCGCGGCGTGGGGAACGTCCCGATTCTCTGCTGCGCCGAAACATCCGGCAGGGTCTTCTTGGGGGGGCTGTACCAGACGATCTTCTTTTCCTCGGGTTTGATCAGTTCGTCATAGATTGGTTTGTTGCGCGCCTGATCCTTGGATTCGGAGGATTCCACATTTGGCACCAGCACCAACCCGGTGACCACCACCACGTGAAAGAGGATGGACAGAATGAAGGACGTGGGGCGGATGCGATAGCCGCGCGCAACCGCGGAACGCTTGGGACCACGAGCGGTGCGAACTCGGATCTTCAGGGACTTGGGCAACTGGTCTTGCATTACATGCTCGCTGCGTGTCCCCTACATCGCGTGGCGCAGCGCTCGGCGGCCGGCGGACCAACGGCTCCGCCAAATTTGCCCGCCAAAGTTGAAGGATACCAGAATCTCCATTAGCCGACCAGAGCAGCCGGTACCACCGGCAAGGGGATGTCAGTGCGCCGTTTCAACCGCCAGGACGCCCGCCGATTCCAGATTGCGCTGCGCCTGTTCCATTTCGGTGTGGGTAGCATAGGGGCCGATGAGGATGCGCAGGTTGTCAGCCTCAGCTTGCTGAGCTTGAATCTGCGCCTGAAATCCTTTGGCCTGGAGGGAGTTCACGAAGGCTGCATCCTGCTTGGGCCCGAGCCCGGCCACTTGAAGATAGAGGCTGGTAGGCGGCGCTGCTGCGGAGGCCGCGGGCGGTGGTGGTGCAGGCGTGAGGGTGCTCGGCCGTGCCACTTCATCTGCGGCCACGATGCGAACGCCGACGTACCAACTGGCCAGCGCGAGACCAATGGTAACAGTAGCGGTGAACCCAAAGAAGAGGCCTCTGAGAGACTTCGAGGCTGCATCGGACGCCCGCGGCGGGGCTTCCACTGGGCTTAGATCTGGCGGTGCTATCCCGGTTGCGCAGTCAGTAGTTGGCATACGGCGCCTCCTGTAGTGGTCCTAAGTTGGACACCTTATTGATCGGCCGATCTAGTAGAAAGCTATAGGGACCCAGGCTAAGGGCAGCGCCGGGCGCGGGAAGGAGGCTCACGGCGAACCGGTCCATCGTGTTCCGAAAGTCCGTCTCGGCCCCCTTGGTTCGCTAAAATGAATCAACCGTATGGGAACCGAGCTAGTCAAAGCGCCTAAAATCGATGAGAAGTTTGCCTGTTTCAAGCTTGAGATCCGGCGCTCCAAGATTCATCGCTACGGAGTGTTCGCCGGTCAGCGTATTCCGTCCAATCGTAAGGTGATTGAGTACACCGGCAAGCGCCTGAACCGCAAAGAAGCCAAAATTCGCGGCGACGGAGATTACACGTATCTCTTCGCGGTAGACCCCTACTGGACGCTGGATGGCTCCGTGGGCGGCAGCGGCGCGGAGATCATCAATCATAGCTGCGATCCGAATCTGGTGAGCCGCATCCAGAAAGGGCACGTCCTCTACATGAGCCTGCGCACCATCAAGCCGGGCGAGGAACTGACCGTGAACTATAACTTCGATAAGGATGTGCGAACTTTTCCATGTTCGTGCGGCGCTCCATCTTGCGGCGGCGCGATCGGGAAAAACAAGTAGCTACTCCTGCCGCAGCGCGTCGACGGGATCGATTCGGCTGGCGCGGCTGGCCGCCGTCACGACGGCCAGGAAAGCGACGGCCATCAAAAGCATCGGTGTGATGAAGAACACCGCTGCATCGGTGGGTTGAACGCCAAACAGGAAGCCGGTCAATAAGCGGGAGAGAGCGAAAGCGGCCGGAATGCCAATCGCGACGCCGATCAATGCCAGCGTCATGCCCCGAGCCAAAATCATATTCCGAATGGTGCTGCGCTCGGCGCCCAAAGCCAGCCGGACGCCGATTTCGTGCGTGCGCTGCTCAACCGAATAGGCCATTAATCCGAAAATACCGACGGCCGCGAGCAGAACCGCGGAGCCACCAAAAATGGTCAGGACGCGCATGTTGAAATTGGTCCGCGCGGACGCTTGCGCGAGGATCTCGTCCATTGGACGTGAAGTCACCGGCAGGCCGCCGCTCAGTTGTGTCAGTTCGCGTTCCAGCGGCGCAATCATGGATTGGGGCTGCGACCCGGGTGCGGACAATCCAAACGAGGTTTTCGCGGATGCGCAGCATTCGACCATCGGTTACTTGTGCGATGGGAACATACATGGTGGGCAGCGGATCTCTGTTCAACGCGTCATCGTGAATGTCGCCGACGATTCCTACAATTTGCCGCGGCGGTTCGTCGAATTCGGGGCCGACGTTGGGTGCAATAACGATTTGTTGACCGATCGCATCGGCGTGCGGCCAGTACTGGCGAGCCAACGCCTGGTTGATGATGACAACTCGCGCCGCCTTACCATCGTCGCGATCGTTGAAGAGGCGGCCGCGTAAGAGTGGGATTTTGAGAGCGTCGAAATAGGCCGGCGAGATATCGCGCCAATGAGCGGGACCATGAGACGGACCAATCAACGGGCGGCCTACGATGGCGAAGGGAAGCGTGGCGCCGGTTTCGAAGGGTAGCCACGAAGAGCAGCCGGCCGCGATGATTTCCGGCTGGCTGGACAATCGCTCGCCGCCCAGGCGCACGAATTCATTTACCTGCTGGGTTTTTTGGAATCGCAAACCGGCCAAAGACATGTGCAGCGTGAGTACATTTTTCGCATCAAAGCCGGGATGCACTTGCCGCAGCGCCACGAAACTGCGAATGAGCAACGCCGCGCCCACAGATAAAATGAGCGCCAGCGCCATCTCGCCAGCTACCAGCACAGATCGGATTTTGTTGGAACGCAGACCGGCCGATAATCGTCCGCTGCCCTCTTTGAGAGCGACCGTCATGTCCACTCGGGAAGCTGCCAGTGCCGGCCAAACGCCGAAAACGATTCCGGTTGCTAATGCCACGGCCGCGGTGAATCCGATGACGCGCCAGTCCAGGCCGACGTGATAGCCGTAGTCACCGATGCGAGGGATGGTGGGATTCAGGGCCAGCAGGCTGCGGATGCCGAGAATGCCCAACAAGAAACCGAGCACGCCGGCGGCAATCGAAAGAACGACACTCTCCGTAAGAAGCTGCCCGATGAGGCGGCGGCGCTGTGCGCCCATCGCCGCTCGAATCGCCATTTCCCGTACCCGGCCCGTGGCGCGGATGAGCAACAGATTCGCCGCATTGGCGCAAGCGATCAACAAGACCAGGCTGACCGCGCCCATCAGGACCAAGAGAGATGGACGAACGTAGCCGACCATCGCTTCCCGAACCGGCGTGAGATCAAAAGTGTAACCAGGACGCAGCGTCACCGTGTTCGGGAATTTGCGGCGGTACTCTTCAGCCGCAATCTGAAGCTGCGCGCGCGCCATCGCTAAACCGATTCCTGGTTTCAGCCTGGCTAATGCCAAAAAATATTGGACCTGACTGGTGCTTCCCGGATTGATTTCGAGAGGCACCCACACCTCCGGTGGAATTTGAGCTTCGGTCTCAACGCCCGGCGCCGCGATGCCGACCACTTCAAAAGGAGCGCCCGCCAACCAAATCTTTCCACCAAGAATCGTTGGATCGCCTCCGAAATGGCGTTTCCAAAATCCGTCACTGATTACTGCCACATTGGGGCCGCCGGTTCGATCTTCTTCCGCGGTGAAGGAGCGGCCACGTGCGATGCGCATGCCGAGCAGCCGGAAATAGGCGGAGGTAACACGCGCGGTTTCGATTTGTTCGGGAAATTCGACGCCGGTCAGATTCATTTTGGCGTAAGCCTGTCCCGTTACATCCTCCAGAACGCTGGTCTGCTGCTTCCACAAGTTGAACTTGGGATCGGAACTGCTGTAATCCGGACCGGTGGGCGTGGTGGTAGCCAGCCAAACGGTTCTATCGGGATCGGCGAATCGCGCCGGCTTGAGCAGGACCGCATTCACCACAGAGAAGGTCGCAGTATTGGCTCCGATGCCAAGCGCGAGGCTAAGCACGGCCGTCGCGGTGAAGGCCGGCTTGTTGCGCATGGTGCGAAATGCGTACCGTGTATCTTGCCAGATCATTCGTATTTCAAAGCCACCATCGGATCTACTTTCGAGGCGCGCCGCGCGGGAATAAGAGTCGCCAGGAGAGTAACCAAAATCAGCATGAGAGAAACGCCCGCCAAAGTTGATGGATCGCTGGCCTTCACGCTATAGAGCAAGCTGCGGAGCAATCCGGTTAAAGAGAGGGCGATCGCGAGACCTGCCGCGATGCCGGCCACTGCCAACAGCATTCCTTCGCGGATCACCAGCCGCAGCAGATCGCTTCTCTGCGCTCCCAGCGCCATGCGAACGCCGAACTCCTGCGTCCGTTGCGCGATCAATTGCGAGAGCACCGCGTACAGCCCGATAGCTGCCAGCAATAGCGCGAGCCCCGCGAACGTGGCGAGAATGATCGCTCTTAGATTCGGATATGCGAGCTTGCGGGAGAGCCGCTCGTTCATGCTTTGCACTTCACCGATGGGCACGTCGTTATCGATGGCCGCGATCTGTTTTTGAATCGCGGGCGCTGCTCGATTGCCATCGGCCGGCGTGCGAAACACCAGGAATGCGCGAGAGGGCGGATCTTGATTCAACGGGCGAAAAACCGTCGGCGTCTCTTCCCAGTCCATGGGATGAAAAAAGTTCTGTTGCTTTTCGTCGGCGACCACGCCCACGATAGTCAGCCAAGGACGATCGACTTTCAAATCGGGCAGTTTGATGCGCTTGCCGATGGGATTCTCGCGCGGGAAATATTTTCGGACCAGCGCTTCATTCACCATCGCGACCGCGGGACTTTTCTCGCCATCCGTGTCGTCGAATGGGCGTCCGAGTTCCAGCGGCACGCCCATCGCTCGAAAGTAGCCGGGCGAGATGGAAGCCTGGCCCACATCGAAGGTCACTGCGGCGGGACTTGGCTTGGGCCTGCCTTCCACAAGCAACGGAGACCCTCCAAATCTGTCCGGCGGCAGGGCGCTCGCGAACGCGACGGAAACCACGTCGGGAAGAAGCGTAGTTCGATCCAATGCGTCGCGATAGAACCGGATGCGCCGATCGTTTTCGCCGTAGGCCCAGCGCGGCAGCGTGATGGTCATCGTAGCCAGGCGGTCCCTTTGAAATCCAAGCGGCACGGAAGCCAGGCGTTCCACGCTCACAATCAAAAGTCCTGCGCCCACCAGAAGCGCGAGCGATAGCGCCACTTCCGCCACCACCAACGCTCGCCGCAGCGTGCGGGCGGTCAGGCTTCCCGCTGCCGCCTGCGCGTTCACGCGAAGAGCATCCATCAGATCCACGCGCGAGGCTTTGAGCGCGGGAATGAGTCCGAATAGAAGCGCCGTCAGGATTGCGAGCGAAGCCGTGAACGCGAGAACCGGAAGATTCACGCTGACCGGATTTCCCGGAGGCATGTCGATGGGATTCAGAGTACGGAAATAGTGAACGGCGCTCAAAGCCAGCAGGATTCCAAGCGCCGCGCCGGTGACTGACAGCAGCAAAGCTTCGGTGAGCAGTTGCCGCACCAACCGCGACCGGCCCGATCCTAACGCGGCCCGGACCGCCAGTTCTTTCTGCCGCGCTACAGATTTCCCGAGCAGCAGATTGGCGATGTTGAGGCAGCCGATGAGGAGAACAAAGCTGACAGCGCCAAACAAAACCATCACGCTCAGCCGCAGCGTGGGCCCGGTGAGATAGTCAAATTGTTCCGCGAGCGGGAAAATCACGGGCTTCACGTGGATTCCGCCGATGTCGTTCCTGGGCGAATTTTTGTACAGGGCCTCCACTTCCTGTTGCGCGCTCTGAATGGACACGCCCGGTTTCAGCAGCCCGAAGACGCCGACCGGGGAGTTCGGAGTGCGGACGATGGCGCTAGCCGGAGTGATGAGCGTCCACACCACCGCCGCATCCGGATAGAACGCGAACCTGGGCGGCATGACGCCCACGACGGTGCACGCATTGTCGTTCAGTTGGATGTGCCTGCCGATGACGCTTGCTTGGCCGCCGAATGTCTGCGTCCAGAAACTGTGCTTCAGAATAACCGTGCAACCGGCGCGCAAGTCGTCCGGTTGAAACGTGCGCCCCAGCTCCGGTGCTGCTCCGAGCACGGAAAAGAAATCAACTCCCACCGGCATCGCGAAAACCTCGCGCGATGTGCCGGCGCCGGTCAGAATCTGGCCGTCCGTCCTCCAGGTGGCGGGAGCCAGCCGCTCAAAACTCCGGCTTCGGCTCTTCCAGTTTTCGAAATCGCCGTACGAATCGAACATCGGCGGGTCGTCCGGATGGGCGACGAATTTCTCCCAAATCACCACCAGCCGGTCGGGATTCTGAAACGGAAGCGGATGGAGCAGGACGGCATTCACCACGCTGAACATCGCGGTGGTGGCGCCGATGCCGAGCGCCAGGGTGACGATCACAACGGCCGTGAATCCCGGCGCCCGCGCGAAGCCGCGCGCGGCGTATGCGACATCCTGCTTGAATCGATCGAACCTTGCCCATCCCCACATCTCGCGCACCTCCTCTTTGATGGAGCCGACGTTGCCCAAAGCGCGGCGCGCTAAATATTGCGCCTCGTCCGGCGGCAAGCCGCTCTCTTCGCGTTCCTCGGCCTCCAGTTCAAGATCCGACCGGAGTTCGCGCTCCAGATCTTCCTCGCGATGTTTGCGCCGCCACATCACGCCGGCCACATGATCTGCGCGACTGCTCTTGCCATCTGCTTCCATTTCGACTCCTCTTTCAGCAGGTGTTTTCGTCCGGCTGCGGTCAACCGGTAATACTTGAACTCCCGGTTGCGATCGGGCGCGGCTTCCCATTTTGAGACCACCCAGCCTTTCCGTTCCAGGCGATGGAGAGCCGGATAAAGCGAGCCATGTTGCACCTGCAAAAGATCGTTGCTGGTGCGCTGGATATGTTTTCCGATCTGGTGGCCGTGAGACGGCCCGAAGAGCAGGGTTCGGAGGACCAGCATGTCCAGCGTGCCCTGGAGCAGATCGATTCGTTCCGCCTTCTTTTCCATAGAAGGCATTCTACTATCGGACGCCATGCGATGGTAGACGCTCGACCACCGGGAAGGTTAGTAGGATGCTGAAAAGGCGAAAATCCGCTTGCTGACGCGCCACCCGTACGGTCTTCTTCGAGTCGCTGTTCTCCAGTGCACGACTTCCGGTCGTCTCCGGGTGTGCTGCTGGCGCGCGGTTCAGGATCGGGACTGCGTGTTTGCATGTGTTTACCGAGCCGCGACCGTGAGGGAGGCGGTCCCCAGGTGCATTTTTCAGCAGCTGTTAGGCGATCCCGTGTCATTATTCCCAGCGAAATACTTTCGCCGAGAGCGCCGTGCAGATCGCAAATACGGCCAGCAGCGCCGCGACGTCACCGACGTGCGCGGACCACGCGTCGCCTTTCCAGATCCCCTGCAATAAGGAAACCGCGTAGGTGAGCGGCAACACTCGCGCGACGGCGTGTAGGGCGGGCGGCAGCGATTGAAGCGGCACGAACAGTCCGCAAAGGGCAAGCATTGGATAGAGGATGGCTGCGCCGATGGGTTGCGCGAAGCGCGCGGTAGGCACAATGCTCGCGATCAGAAAACCGATGGACAGGATGCTCCAGGTGCTGATTATCAGCGCCAGCGCAAATCCGAATATGGGAACGTCTACATTGGCCGGGTAATAGCGTTTCCCCGCCAGCAGCAATAAGGCCAGGCTGACTATGGTCAGTGCGAGTTTCACCAGCACGTGAGCGGTGAGGATGGTCTGGGGGCGCAGCGGCGTGGCGCGAAGCCGTTTCAGGATGCCGCCCTCGCGGTAAATCGAGATGATGGTGACCAGCGACAGGACGCCGCTGAGCGCGATCAGAAGTGCAGCCAAGACCGGCAGTCCGACACGTACGAAGCCAGTAACGGCGGTCATGCCTGGCGTACCCCGCCCACCCAGAAAACGGCCGGCCACCACGAACACCATTACTGGAAAGAGAATCGATCCGAACGCGCCCATCGGCTCGCGCAAGAAGATCTTGATCTCGAGCCACGTCAGTTTCCAGAGTCCACGGAACATAATTTTTCTCTAATCGCGAATGGAATGGCCAGTCAGTTTCAGAAACACGTCTTCCAGATTCGGCAATAAAGTCCGAAAATCGGTAACCCGGATCCGGTTCTCGGACAGACACTGGATCACTTCGGTCACAAAGTCGTCGCCGCGTCCTTGAATAGTGAACTGGCAGTCCTGGCGCGTTACCGATCTCCAGCGACGGCATCGCGCGCAGGCGCTCTTCGGCAAGATGGTTGTCGGTGGCCAGGATCACCGTTCGCGCGGGGCAGTGGCGCCGCACCAAGTCCGCCGGGCTGCCTATGTCGATAATCTTTCCGTGCTCGATGATGGCCACGCGGTCGCACAGCCGCTCGGCCTCCTCCATCAGATGAGTGGTCATAAAGACCGTTTTGCCACGGTCGCGAATGCCACGCACCAAATCCCAGATGGCGCGGCGCGACTGCGGATCCAGACCCGTGGTCAGCTCATCCAGAAATACCACTTCGGGATCGTTGATCAGCGCCAGTGCGATGAACAGCCGCTGCTTTTGGCCGCCGGAAAGCGTCATGAACCAGGCGTTCCGTTTGCCGGCGAGACCCAGTTGTTCGAGCAGCCGGTCGCCATTTACGACCTTCGAGTACAGCGACGCCCACAGGTCTACGGCTTCCCATACCTTGATCCTCTTCTGGAGCTGTGCCTGCTGAAGCTGCACCCCAATGCGATTTTGTACTTGATACACGTCGCGAAACGGATTCAGGCCCAGGATCGAGATGACGCCCTGGTCCGGCCGGCGGACGCCTTCCACGCACTCCATCGTGGTTGTTTTTCCCGCGCCGTTGGGGCCGATCAACCCGAAGATTTCGCCTTCGCCGACTTCAAACGAAACATCAGAAACGGCCACGGTGTCCCCGTAGGCCTTGCGGATGCCGGAAACCTGGATGACTGGACGGGAAGTCCCCGATACGCCCATGTGTTGTTCGCTGGACCTTGAGAATAACAGAGCGTGAGAATAACAGAGCGCGGCCATCCCCTTCGCGTCGGCCTATAATCGTTTCATCATGCCATCTCTCCTCCGCGATCTTCGTTTCGGCGCGCGCATGCTGGGCAAGAACCCGGGATTCTCGCTCGCCGCAATCTTCACTCTGGCGCTTGGAATCGGCGCGAACACGGCCATTTTCACCGTCACGAACGCGCTGCTGCTGCGGCCGTTTCCTTATCGCGATCCGCAGCAACTGGTGAGTGTGGACGTCCAGGACAAGACCAAGGTCAACGGCATCACTCTGCTTCGATACGAGCTGGTGCGCGACCGGAATCGGTCCTTCCAGTCCGTGGCCGTCTGGACCAACGACAACGCCAATCTCACCGGACACGGCGAGCCGCTGCAAGTGCCGATGGTGCGTGTCTCGGCCAACTTTTTCTCGACCCTCGGGGTGCAGCCTCAACTGGGACGCACGTTCACCGACGAGGAAGGGCGCCCGGAAGGCAAACCCGTCGCCATGATCAGCGCTTCGCTGTGGCGCAGCCGCTTTGGTGGCGATCGCGATGCGATCGGCCAAACCATCCTGCTGGATGGAACACCGCACATCATTGTCGGCGTGCTGCCAGCGGGGGTTCAATTCCCTTTCGTTGGCGCAGCTGACATTTGGACGCCGCGCTATTTTGAATTTTCGTTGATGACCCCGCAGCGGCTGCGTTCGGGCGTGGGATATCTGAACATTTTGGCGCGGCTGCGGCCGGGAACAACGCTGGAGCGCGCCGACGCCGAGCTGGCCGTGCTGAACCGGCAGTATCGAGAACAGAATCCCGCGGCGCCCGATGCCGATCCCGAAATGCTAATGACGGCCGACCCGCTTCGCAACCTGGTGGTGGCCGACGTGCGCGGAAAAGTGCTGATCCTTTCGGGTGCAGTGGCATTGGTGCTGCTGATTGCCTGCGCCAATGTCGCCAGCCTGCTGCTTTCGCGCGCGCTGGCCCGGAGAAAAGAGATCGCGGTTCGGGGAGCGCTGGGAGCAAGCCGGGGCGCGCTGGTGCGGCAACTGCTCACAGAAAGCATGCTGCTGGCCGTAACTGCCGGTGTGCTGGGTGCGGGGCTTAGTTGGGTGGGAACGCGCGCGCTGGTCACGTGGGGAGCAAGCCAGCTTCCGCCGGGAGTTCCCATCGAAATCGATACGCGCGTCCTGTTGTTCACGCTCATCAGTTCGCTGCTGGCCGGCATCTTCTTCGGAACGTTTCCCGCGCTGCAGCTTTCGCGGCTGGATCTGGAAACGTCCTTGCGCGACGAAGGCCGCGGCAGTTCCGCCGGACAGGCGCGCATGCAGATGAAGAGCCTGCTGGTGGTGGGACAGGTGGCGCTTTCGCTACTGCTGCTTATCGGCGCGGGACTGCTGCTGCGCAGCTTCGCGCGCCTGCTCGGCGTCGATCCCGGCTTCGACGCGCACAATGTGCTCACCATGAACGTATCGCTGCCGACGGTGAAGTACGCGAAGCCGGCCCAGCAGACCGCGTTCTTCGACGAAATGTTGCGGCGCATCTCCGTGCTGCCCGGCGTGCGCAGCGCCGCGATATCTGCCGCGCTGCCGCTGAGCTGGGTACGGATCACACCGGTGCTGCCGGAAGGCCAGCCGAACGTTCCGCTGGCGCAGCGCCCGTTCATCGCTATTGAGGCTGTGAGCCCGCAATGGTTCCAGACCATGCGCGTTCCACTGCGCGCCGGGCGCGAGTTCACCGCGGCCGACAACTCCGATGCGCCCAAGGTGGTGATGGTGAATGAAACTTTCGCGCGCCGTTTCTGGGGCAACCAAAATCCGGTGGACCGGCACATCGTAGTCGGACGCGGGCCGGCCGCGTCTCTTGTGATTGGCGTGGCCGCCGACATCAAGAACAACGGGCTGGCTCAGGATACGCAGGCGCAACTTTATCTGCCTTTCGCGCAGTTGCCGTGGGGCGATATGAACCTGCTGGTGCGAACCATGGCGCCGCCGCAAAGCCTGACGTCCGCGGTGCGCTCCGCGATCTCGTCCGTGGATCCCGACCAGCCCGTAGCCGGCGTCCAGACGGTTGACGAGCTGGTGGCGAGCTCTCTTGCGCAACCGCGCTTCACCATGCTGCTGCTCGGCATCTTCTCCGTTACGGCGCTGGCGCTCTCCATAATCGGAATTTACGGCGTTCTATCTTATTGGGTGGCGCAGCGCCGGTATGAGCTGGGCATCCGCCTGGCGCTGGGGGCGCAACGCGCGGACATCTTGCGCGTTGTTGTGCGCCAGGGTTTTGTGCTAGCGATTGCCGGCATTGCCATCGGTCTCGCGGCAGCGCTGCTTCTCACCAGGCTGATGTCGAGCATGCTGTTTAATGTTGGGACGCACGATCTGACCACTTTCGCTGTCGCGCCGCTGGTGTTTCTTTCCATCGCCCTGCTTGCCAGCTACCTGCCCGCGCGCGGCGCCACGAGGGTGGACCCTATCGAAGCGCTCCGCGGGAACTGAAAAGTGCGCGGCTCTGCGCCAGCTTCTGTGCCGTAGCCAGCGCGTCCGCGGCATTCACCTTCACATCCGGTTGGACGCCGATAACTGCCCAGTCGGGTTCCGGATAGGGATTGATCGCTCGCGTCTCACGAATCCCTATTCCGAAGTGATCGTCGATTCGATGAAAAGTGCCCACATCCGTAGCGCCGCCCGTGGTCTCACCCACCAGCGTGGCGCGTTTCAGCATCTTCAGGTTGTAGCTGAAGTGCTCCGCGCCGGAAAAAGTTCTGGCCGAGGTCAAAACGTAGACCGGCTTGTCCGCTAATCTGTTTCCTGCAACCGGCGACTGGGTCCAGGACTGCTCCGTGGTATCTTCCCTCGGGCTGTACATATACTGCGGGTGGTCGAAAAGATAGGCGGCGATCAGCATCACCATGCCCGGGTAACCACCGCGATTCTCACGCAAATCGAAGATGATGGCATCCGCCTTGTTTAACGAAGCCATAGCGGCCACCGCGGTTGCCCGGCAAATGGATAGATCGGGAAATGAATTGAGCTTCAAATAACCGATGTTGTGCGGCAGCACCTCAACTTTCTCGAACGTGCAGTTGCTCTCCTGCAGGGCTTTCCGGTAAAGCGCCAGGCGCTCGGGCGATGGCCCGGTGGAGCTTTCGGGCAAGGTGTTTCGGCTGTAGACCACTTCCAGGTGCATGTCGTGGCTCACATCTCTCAACTGGCTGGTGAGCAGATTGGCCAGAGGCGCGCCGTAGGCGATCGCGTCGTAATCGCCGAGCTTCTGGTGTGCCAGCAGCGCATCCGAGATCTTCTGCACAACGTCGGGATAGATGTAGTAAGATTTCAGATCCGCGATCACTCCGTTGATCACGCGCGCGCGATCCGCGGCGTCCGGATTCAATCCCGCGATCCCCGCTTGGCTGGCTGCAGTGCCGCCACCGTGCCGCGTTGGCCCATCGGGCGCTCTGAAGCGGTAGGTTCCCAATACCTCCGGCCACGGTTCTCTCCGATTGCCGAAATGAATAATGAACAGAGGCACCGTGGCGAGGGTGAGCAACGATAGCAGCACTCCGAAAACCAACGCTTCGAAACGCGGCGATTCCTGATCGAATACATGGAACGAAGGCGTCCCATCGAAACGATGCGCGAACGAAGCAGCGACTGTGCGCGGCTGGAGATAGCGGTATTCGCGCGGGACGGAGAGCAACAAGTCGGCGAACAGGTCCAGCCAGTGCCGCAGCGTCGGAAGAAATCCTTTTTCGTCGCGGGAGCGATCGCGGAATAATTGCAAGGCCTCGTCGCCGTAGGCGTCGCGAAAATGCGAAGGATAGAGACGCAGCAGCCAAGCGTAAATCTTGTCAGACATAATCCCCCCTCAAGATCTTTTTGGCCCGCGCGACGCGCAGCAAATCAGCCAGCCTTTCCGCCTCCGAGCGCGCCAGTTTCCGCCCGGCCGAAGTCAGCCGGTAATAACGACGCCGCTCATGGCCGAGTTTGGCATCTTCGCGCGAACCCACTTCTGCAATCAATTTCTCTTCGAGCAGAGCCTGAATGGAGCTATACAGCGTTCCGGGGCCCAGCCGCATGCGTCCGCCGGTCTGGTCCGCCACTTGCCGCATGATGCCGTAGCCGTGCAGGTCTTCATCGACGAGAGACAGCAGGATCTGAAAGGCGGCGGAGGGTAACGGGTTGAGCTTTTGTTTGGGCATGAGAGGATCGATGATCGGTATATCGATAATCGATCATACTGCGGAAGGATGCGGATTGCAACGGCCCCGCCGGAACATGGCGTTCCGGATTGCGAGCGGCGTCAGATTTCGAGTAGCGCGGTGCTGTCGCCGAAGCGCTCTTGATGCACGCCCAGTTTGTCGAGCAGCGCCAGCATCAGATTCGACATGGGCGTGTGAGCGGGAAACGTCAGGTGACGGCCGCCTGTCAAATTGCCGGATGCGCCGCCCGCTACGACAATAGGCAGCGGATCGTGATCGTGCTGATTGCCGTTGCTCATGCTGCTGCCGTAGAGCACAGCCGAATGATCCAGCAGATTGCCGTCGCCGTCGGGAGTCGCCTTCAGCTTTTCCAGGAAATAGCCCAGCATTTGCACATGATATTTGTTGATCAGCGCAAAGCGGTCCATATTGGCGCGCACGTTGGAGTGGTGCGACGCACCGTGGAACCCGTCGCGCACGCCGCTGGCCGGATAGGTTGCGCCGCTGGTATCGCGCGCGTACATCATGGTTGAGATGCGCGTGATCTCGGCGCGATAGGCCAGCACCAGCAGGTCGTACATCAGTTTGATGTGATCTTCGAAGGCCTCGGGAATTCCGACCGGCGCTTCGGGCAGGTCCACCTGGCTGGCGGATTGCTCCGTCGCTTTCTGAATGCGGCGCTCGATTTCGCGGATGTCGTCGAGATACTCGCCCAGGCGGACGCGGTCGCTCGGATCCAGCTTGCCCTGAAGCCGCGCAACTTTGTCGGTGACCGAATCGAGAATGCTGTGGTCCTGCGTTTTGCGCGCCAGGCGCTGCGCCGAATTGGTGCCGTCGCCGAACAGCCGTTCGAACACCACCTGAGGGCTGTTCTCCATGGGCAGCGGAAGCGTCGGCGTGCGCCAGGAGATGGTGTTGAAATAAGCGCAGCCGTAGCCGGAGCCGCAATTCAAGCCCACCTCCTCGATGCCCAGTTCGAGCGATGGCAGCGGCGTGTCCTGTCCGATGTGCTGCGCCAGCACTTGGTCTATAGTCATGCCGGCGTGTACGGAACCCTTCTCCGGATGCGCGCCACTGAGGAAGACAGCGGCGGAACGGGCGTGATCCGCACCGGCATCCGAGCCCACGCCGCTGGCGGCCGGATGCGCCAGGTTGCTGAACACGCAAACGCGGTCGCGCAGTTTTTCGAGCGGCTTCAGGCTTTCGGAGAATTCGAACCCGGCGCCTTCCTGCGCGGGAGTCCATTTATCCATGGTGGCGCCGTGCGGGACGTAGATACCGCAGAATCTGGTCTTAGCGGCCGCGGCGGTCTTGCCCAGCGGCGTTTGCGCGGGAATCATGGAGTCCAGCAGGGGCAGCGCGAGCGTGACACCCATTCCGCGCAAAAACGTTCTCCTCGGCAAATGCTTTTTGGTAATGAACATGATCGGTTGCCTCTCAATCCGCCTTTCGGGCCGTCGTCTCCACCGGAACCGCTTCTTTCATTCTCATCTGAAACGGCGCGCTTTTCACAATTCCCAAGACCAGCTCGGAGAAACGGTAGCGATCGCCGGCCGCGCCGCGCATCACGGACCGAACCACCGGCATGTCGTAATACTTCGTTTCACGCCCCACTCCGTACATCAACAATTTTTCGGTCATCGCGCCGACGAAAGCTTCCGGACGATCCAGCAGCGCCTTCCGCAAGCTGGCCGGCCCGTCCACGCGCGTGCCATCCACCAATTGGCCGGACGTATCGATCTTGATCCCGGAATCCACGGTGCGCCACTGGCCCACTCCATCGAAATTCTCGAGAGCGAGCCCGATGGGGTCCATGATCTTATGGCATCCGGCGCAAGCCGGATTGGCGCGATGCTGCTCCATACGTTCGCGGACGGATGTGGCCGCAGCCTCGCCCGAATTTTCCTTGAGGGGCGGAACGTTAGGCGGCGGCAAGGGCGGCGGACTGCCGAGCAGATTCTCCAGAATCCATTTGCCGCGCTGCACCGGCGAAGTGCGATTGGCGTTGGAAGTGACCAGCAACATGCTTCCCTGCCCCAGCAGGCCGCGGCGCGCATCGCTCGGAACGGGAACGCGCCGGAAGTCGGGACCATACACTCCGGCGATCCCATAATGTTTGGCCAGGCGTTCGTTCACGAAAGTATAGTCGGCATCGAGAAGATCCAGGACGGAGCGGTCCTCGCGCACCACGCTTTCAAACAGCAATTCCGTCTCGCGCTGGAACGCCTGGCGCAGATTGTCGTCGAAGTCGGGAAACTCGCGCCCATCGGGATTGGAGCTTTTCAGATCCCGAAGATAGAGCCATTGCCCCGCGAAGTTGATCCGCCAGAGCGCGGGCGCGATCGTCGGCCAGCATGCGGCGCGTCTCGCGCTCCAGAACCGCCGGGTCGTGCAGTTTATTTTGCACGGCCAGGTTCAGCAGCTCTTCATCGGGAATGCTGGACCACAAGAAAAACGATAAGCGCGATGCCAGCTCCGTATCGCTGATGCGATAGATTCCGTTGGGCGGAACATCAGCGGGCGGCGGTTCGAAGCGAAAGACGAATTCCGGATCGGCCAGGATGCGGCGCAGCGCGATTTCGATTCCGGCTTCAAAGCTGCCGGTTTTGTTGCGTTCCTGCTGATAGAAGCTCAGCAAGGACTCGATATCGTTATCCGAAGGCGTTCTTCGAAACGCGCGTCGAACCAGGTTGGCCAAAATCTTGCGGGCGCATGGAATCTCATCCGCGGGCGCGCTCGGATGACAAACAAAAATTCGCAGGCGGCTGGGCGTGTCGCCGGGGCCGGTGGCATGGTAGGGACCTGTGATATCCACGCGCGCCAGATGCGGCACCGTGTCGTATCCGTACTGCATCCCGATGTTCGGATCGAACGTGCTGGCTCCGGGCCGGTGAACCAGATCCTCGTTGGCGTCATCAGTTCTTTTGCAGGAACGCCACGCCCAGCGTCTGCGGACCGGCCTTGGCATTCAGCTTGAATTCAAGATGAATGTTTGGAGTCATCTTCACGCGCTCTTCGAGCGGATCTGTTAGCGGCGGCTCGGCGGGAGCGGACGCGCCGGGCTTCGCGCGCATGAAGAACATCGGGACTGGCTCCAGCTTGTACAATTTCACGCGTTGGCCGTTGAGAATCACTTCCAGCTCTTGGCCCTCGGCGCCCTCGCCGAACACCTGGCCGAAGCTGAGCTTGATCAGCGACAGCTTGATTTGATATTCGCCATCCAGTGGAAAATTATGCCGGATTACCGTACCGCCGCGCGTTCCGAGCGGCAGACCGTCCAGCGTTTCGGTCTGGCTAGAGATCTCCGCGCACCGTGTACGTGACGTCCAGCGGCGCAGTCTCGGGATCTCCCACCGCCAGCCGGCTGATCTTGGCCGCCGCAGATACATAGCGTTCCAGCAGCGCAGGCGATATCCCGAGCACGTCGGCGATATTATCGAAGCCGTTCGAGGAATCGTCCGCCGGCAAACAGCGTGGAAGCATCCACGTCCACGGCGAGCAGGTCGCGGATAGCGTTGGCATATTCGCCGCGATTCATGCGATGCAGCGGCGTGCGGCCTGGGTTAGGATTCGCGGCGGCAGCGCGATCCAGCGCCTCTTCCACTGCGCCAGCCAATGCGTCCAGCGCGTGACGGTCCGGCCGAGGCGCGCCGGCGGGCGGCATCATGCCGGCCCGAAGTTTGCGAGCCACCTTCTCCCAGGTCTCCGCGTTGGCGTGCGACGCGATTCAGATCCAGCTTGTCCAGCTCCAGGCCGCCGGTCTTCAACTTCGTGTTGTGGCAGGTGACGCAATATTGATTCAGCAGCGCCTGCGGCTGCTGCGCGCTCATCGCAACCACGCGCGGCGATGCTCAATATCAGAAGTCTGGTCATTAGTTGGAAGAGGAATTGGACAACTTCTGCAGCAGCGCCATGGCTTCGGGCTTCGCAACTGGAGGCCGCACGGCGAGAAAAATTCCTTTCGCGAAGACCATCGGCGTGCGTCCTTCTTTATCCTTCGCGTCCACCACCGCGCCATGATCCGCCAGGATCTGCATGATGGACGTCCATCCCCGATTGGCCGCGCCATGCATGGCCGTCAGGCCCAGCGAGTTGGAAGCGTTGACGGGCGCGCCGCGCTCCAGGCAGAGCTTCACCGCTTCCACGTAATCCGCTTCACTGCGCGTGTAAGTTTGACCGGGAATCCAGTTAATGCCCGCCGCGGCCATCAGCGCCGTGGACCCCTGCGCGGTTGCGATATTCGGATCGGCGCCGCTTTCAAGCAGCAGCCGCATCACTTCGATATCGCCCGAAAGCGCCGCGCGAACGAACGGAGTCTCGCCATCGAAGTTCACCCACGATGCATCGAATTGCATCAGCCCATGCACCGGAACGGTGTCGGTCTTCAGATTAGGATTGGCATCCTTTTTCAGCAACGCCTTGATCAGATCCAGGGGATCGCGGCCGTCCGTGGGGAGATCGCCGTATTTTTCGTGATTGAAGTTGCGCAGATCGATGGCGGCGAACAGTGCCGCGCGATGATAATCGTCGGCCGCATTCGGATCGGCACCTCGATTTAGCAGCTCCGTCGCCATCGCGACCTGCCCGTTCAACAGCGCGATCAGCAAGGGCGTGGTGTGGTTGCCGGAGGATTGCTCCAGACCCGCTCCGCGATCCAGCAGCAGCCGCATCATCGGAACATTGCCGTCTCGAATCGCGAACAGCAGCGGTGTCAACCCGCCGTTTGGCGTCGGTAGAGCGCGCTGCCGGATGATGCCGTTTCCGGACGCCGCGGCAGCGCGGGCCGGCACGTACTCACCAGGCGTTATGGTGACGTTGGTATGAGCATTGATGTCGGCGCCGCGCGCCAGCAGCAGCTTCCACCACGTCGGCGTGATTTTCGAGCACCGCCCACATCAGCGCGGTTTGCCCATGCACGTCGTCCTTCGCATTCGCCTTCGCTCCGCGATCCAGCAGCAATTTGACTGCATCCATTTTGCCAGTGCGGGCCGCGGTCATCAAAGCGGTTTCACCGCCAGGATTGGCGCTGTTCGGATCGACGCCGGCGTCCAGGAGTTTTCGGATCATGGCCGCGTCGCCGTTCATGGCGGCGAGCGCGATGGGCGTAACGCCGTATCGATTGGCAGCCTTCACGTCGGCGCCAGCTTTAATTAGCGCGTCGGCAGCTCTTGAGATCGTCGTGACGAACGGCCCAATGCAGAGGTGTGGTGCCGTCCGGGTCGGCCGCTCCCAACTCGGCCGCGGCCAGGGAAAACGCACTGATGCCACACACCAACCCGATGAACAGCGTCTTCCAGCCCATTTAGCCACCTCCGCCGACTCATTGTATTCGATCATTCCAGAGCCTCCGCGTCAAGCCCGCTAGCTTGGTAGTGGGTCATTCCTGATAGACTGGCTGGCTGTGATGCGGAAGCTTGTTTCGGTTCTTTTGCTTGGTGCGGCGGGCGCGCTGTTATTCGCCCAGCCGCCTGCGGCTCCTTCGGAAAGGGCAGCTCCGCGCGGGGCCATCGACGGCCGGCTCACGTGGTTCGACCGGCAAGGCAAAAAACTGGGAACGATCGGCGAGCAGGGGGTGTATCGCACGCTTATGATTTCGCCCGACGGCAAACGCGTGGCCGTGGAGCGCGCCGACGCGCAGACGCAGAACAAGGACATCTGGGTCCTGGATGGCGTGAACGGCGCGGCTACTCGATTTACGTCTGACCCCGGCTGGAACGCGTTTCCCACCTGGTCGCCCGATGGCAGCCGCATCGTTTTCACTTCTAACCGAAGCGGCGTTTATGATCTCTACCAGAAGCCTTCGAGCGGCGCGGGTGACGAGGTGTTGCTGTACCGTTCCAAGGAAGGAAAAGGCCCGAACAGCTGGTCGCCCGACGGGCGGTTTCTGATTTACTATAGCCTTGGGCAGCCTACGCATTTGCGATTGTTAGCTGCCGACGGCCCGGCGGACCGCATGCCAACGCCGTTGATCGATCCGCAATTCTCCAGCGTGACGGGAAGATTTTCGCCGGACGGGCACTGGATCGCTTATAGCTCCAACGAATCGGGGAAGAATGAGGTTTCGGTGCGTTCGTTCGACGCGGCCACCGGGTCAGTGGGCAGCCCGGTTATCGTTACCAGCGGCGGAGGCAGAACGCCGCTTTGGAGCGGCGATAGCAAGGAGCTGTTCTACATGAGTGCCGATGGGACCGCGACAGCATTGGATGTAAAGCCCGGAACCACGTTTCAAGTCGGCGTTCCGAAGCCCTTGTTCAAAGTGCCCGCGGGATTATTGTTTTGGGACGTGTCGCCTGCGAGTTCCGGCGACGGGACGCGTTTCCTGATGCCGGTGCCCGGTAACTAAGATCGCCTACTTTGAGGCGGACAGCTCAGCGTAAAACGCGTCTACCTTCGGAATTCGCGGCGTCCATCCGATGTCGTCCGTCTTGATCTGCGCCAACAATTGATCCTGCGGCACGCCCTGGCGCACCAGATCCCGCGCTCTTGCAATCACGGTATCGAACTTTGTCTTATACGCCTGGACATCGGCTTTGGTGAGGACATCTCCGTTGCCCGGAATGGCTGCGTCGAAATCCAGCGTCAGGATGCCGGCCAATACGTTGGTCCAATCGGTAGCGCTGCCGCCGCCCGCGTAGTCGATCAGCGGTCCGGTCTTGCCGGTGGTGACAACATCGCTCACATCCACTACCTTCAAATCGGGAAAATATACGACGGTATCGCCGCCGGTATGAGCGCGGCCGAAGTGGTGCAATTCAACCTTGGCATCGCCCAGCTTGAGCGTGTACTCCGCGCCCGGATAAGTGATGCTGGGCGGCGCCGGTTTCGGAGTCACCTGGTATGTCTCCAGATACGTCTTCAGTCCTTCACTCGCGACGACTTGCACGCCCGCGTCCAGAAACCGCTGGTTGTTGCCGGTGTGATCGGCGTGGTGGTGCGTGACGATGAGGTACTTGATGGGCTGATCGGAGACGCCCTTGATCAAAGCCATCAAAGCGTCATAGTTGGCCTGGCTGTTGAGCTTGCCATCCACGACGATCAATCCCTGGCTGGTCACACGCACCGTTGTATTGGCGCCGGCTCCGGTGATCATGTAGAGTCCTGGCTTGACCTGCTGGATGGCCTGCGGCTGCGGAGCGCCACGTCCACCGGGGGGTGGGGCGGCAGGTTGTTGAGCCATTGCAACCGCAACGGCAGCCAAAATCGCGATGGTAAATCCTAAGTTGTTCCGCAGCATTTGTGGCTTTAT
Organism: Bryobacterales bacterium; assembly: GCA_963784025.1. GTDB lineage: Bacteria > Acidobacteriota > Terriglobia > Bryobacterales > Bryobacteraceae > Palsa-89. The sequence continues at coordinate 49,547 of CAWAPW010000018.1, read as the reverse complement.
CTTACATGAAAGCCAAACAGTGCGAAAGTAGAAAGACCGGGCGATGCGAAACCTTTTCATGGGGCCTCACGAACCGCGAGCCGGATTGCGGCTGCTGATCTTTTTTGCGATCTTCATCCCTCTGGGTTTCGGCGCGAACAGCTTGATCGATCCAAGCTTGCGCCAGCTCCACGCGGAGATGGACACAGCGGTGGGCCTCATGGTCACAATGGGTCTGCTCGCAGCCGCGCTCCTATTGGCCAGCGGTATCATGGCGAAAATCGAGGGCCGGAGTATCGCCAGTTATGGACTGCCGTGGCGGCGGGCATTTTGTCCCCAATTCTGGCAGGGCGGCGCGATCAGTTTCGCTTCTATCGCGGCTTTGTTGTTTACGCTGCACCTGGCTGGAGCTTTTTCGTTCGGCTCACTGGCGTTGCACGGCGCCGACATCTGGAAATACGGCCTGCTCTGGACCATTCCGGTGTTTCTAGCCGCGCTATTGGAAGATTTTTTCTATCGCGGCTACCTGTTATACACGCTCACTACCGGCATCGGCTTCTGGCCGGCAGCGTTCGTCTCCTCGCTTCTGATGGGCGGTGCGCACTTTTTTAATCCAGGCGGGCACGGCCTGGGCCCCGTCGCAGCGTTCCTTTACTGCATGGTCACGTGTCTGGTTTTGCGCAGAACCGGCGACCTTTGGATGCCGCTCGGGATCCATTCGGCTTGGAACTGGGGTGAAATTTTCTTTTTCAGCGTGCCCTCCAGCGGTCGGGTGGCGCAGGGGCATCTGCTGAACGCCAGTTTTCACGGCCCGGCGTGGCTTACCGGCGGCACGTTTGGACCGGAAGCGAGCTGGCCCAATTTCGCGATCATGGCGATTTGGTTTGGCATCTTCTCCACCTGGCTGCGCGGAGTGAAATACCCGAAATGAGCGCGCCTTGTCGAATCGCACTTGCCAATATCCGATTCCCTTCTTCTCCCGATGAATCGGTCACATTAGCCGAAGATGCCATCGCTCAAGCAGGCGCCCAGCGCGCCGATATTATCTGCTTTCCGGAATGCTTCGTTCCCGGTTATCGCGTGGGCAAGGCGATACCGCCGCCCGATGCCGCGTTCCTGGAACGCGCGTGGTCCGTCATTGCAGCGGCGGCCGCGAAGGCCAATGTCGCGGTTGTTCTCGGCACCGAACGCGTTGTCGATGACGCCTTGTTAGCCACAGCGCTGGTCATCCAACGAGACGGAACGCTCGCCGGTTTCCAGGACAAGGTCCAGCTCGATCCTTCCGAGGAAGGAACCTATGCGTTCGGTTCCGGAAGGCGCGTTTTCCAAACCGGCGCGGTGACGTTTGGCATCGCGATTTGCCATGAGGGCTGGCGCTATCCGGAAACAGTCCGCTGGGCTGCGCGACGCGGCGCGCAGATCGTGTTTCACCCTCATTTCCACGAGGCCGAACCTGGCGCTTACGTGCCCTCCACTTTCGCCGATCCCGCAAATTCATTCCACGAAAAAGCGATGTTGTGCCGTGCCGCGGAAAACACCTGCTATTTCGCATCCGCCAACGTCGCAAGCCCCGGGTCGCCCAGCACGTCGGCGGTGGTGCGTCCCGACGGCACGCTGGACTGCTACCAGCCGTACGGTAAAGAAGGCCTACTCATCGCGGACATCGACATCGCGAAAGCCACTGGCCTGCTCGCGGCGCGATGCAAGTTTTGTTAGAAGCGAATCACGATGCCAGCCGCCAACTTCAACTCGGTGGATGATTACATTGCAGCGCAACCGGTGCCCGTGCAAGCCATCCTGGAGCGCGTGCGGACCGCCATCCGCAAGGCGGTGCCGGGAGCCGAAGAAGCCATCTCGTACCGGATCCCAACGTACAAACTGCAAAATCGCGCCATGCTTCATTTCGCTGGATGGAAGCTGCACTACTCGCTTTACCCGGCAACCGAACGCGTAGTCGCGGCCTTCCAAGAGGAGCTTGCGCCGTACGAGATCGAGAAGGGCACCATCCGATTCCCGCTCTCACAGCCCGTACCGGTGAAGTTGATCGGACGGATCGCGAAGTTCCGCGCGCAGGAAGTGGCTGAGCGCGGTGCGCGGCGCTGAACTACTTTTCCTTCTCCTCAGCTTTTTTCAGCGCATCAATGGCGTCCAGGTGCCGGGAATCGCGCTCATTTTCCGTGCAGACATATTCAATCAGGTCGCCCTTCGCAAGCAGGGGCGTCATCTCGGTCACCTTCCAGGGGCGCGTGTACATTACCGGATCCTCGATGGTGATCTCCCATTTCAGGTGCCCAAAGTCCGGCCGCGAGTAGCGCTCGATGACGTGGAGCTGTTCCGACGCCGGATGCCCGGCCAAATCGAGCCAGGTTTTGCCGTTGAAGCCCGTCGTGTCCACAACCAGTTGATCGCCCTCCCAGTGGCCGATGGAATCGCCCCACCACGTCGGATCCAGGTCCGCGGGGTGTTCCTTGCGATCCAGAAAAATCTGGCGGAAGCTATGCAGGTTGCCCTCAAAAAGAATTACCACCAGGTTCGGCAGCTGGAGGATTTTGGATGGATACGGGTCGCGCCTCGGCACGCCGGTGGGAAGACAGCGTGCTTCCGGATCTTCCACGCCGTCGTGCGCCTGCCGCTCCTTGAAGAGCTTGTCGCCCAGCGCGGTCATAGGCACTTCGCCCACGTCATAGTCTTTCGCGATGTCGGACGTGTAGCCGGCGTAGCCCCATACGCCGCTCAGATCGGGCTTGCCGTCGGCAGTGCGTGGAGCAGGGCCCGTGGGAGCAGCCGCAATTGGGCGCGAATGCCGCTTGGCTTTGGGGATGGTGCTCTCGGCTGGAAATTGTCCCGAAGCGGGAATCGACAGCGACACCACCGCCCCCGCGGCCAGCATCGCAACAATCAGTTTGCTTGTCACTTAATACTCTTCATGGAAAGTCTTCTCTTTGCCCCCGCGTGCTACTCGCTTCAGCCAGGGACGTTAGCGATTATCGCGCTAACGCGGGGCTACGGCAAGTTTCGATGCGGTCCTCAAACAGGATCGGTATCATTTGCTTCGCGAACTCGGTCTCGGAAAACTTACTGGCGTACACTTGCAACGCTCTCGGATCCAACGCCGGCTCGAATTCATCCCAACGCTCGATCGCCTGTTGCAAGCCTTCCGCCTCATCGTACAGCAGGCCTCCGAATTCCGGAACTATCTCCAGCGCGCCGCCTCTTGCCCGCGCGATCACCGGCTTACCGCTAGCCAGCGCTTCCACCGCGGTGATGCCGAAGTCCTCTTCACCCGGCATCAAAAACGCGCGGCATCGGGCATACAGCGCTCGCAATTCGTCATCCCGAACGCGACCGCAAAATTCTATGTTCGACGCCGCCGCCCGTTTGAGCGATCTGTACTCCGGCCCGTCACCCACTATCCGGAGCTTGCGCCCATTGTGTTTGAAGCTTCGCACCGCGGCGTCCACACGCTTGTACGGAACCAGTTCGGAAACGATGAGATAGTAATCCTGGGGCGGTTTCCAATAACACTCCTCCACGTTTACCGGAGGACACACTACGTGCGAGGCGCGCCGGTACGTTTTCCAAATCCGCCGCCGGACGTTCTCGCTATTCGCGACAAACTCATCCACGCGCGCGGCGGAAGCGAAATCGCACAGCCGCAGATAGTTGGCGAAAGGCGTCATCAAGGCGCGCTTCCAACGGGCGTGCGTCCAATCGTTGCGATAGGCCGGATACATGTCCCACAGATATCGCATCGGGGTGTGGCAGTAACAGACGTGCCGCGAGTTCGACGACGTAATCACGCCTTTGGCCGGCCCGGATTCGCTGCTGACGATCAGATCGTACCCGCGCAAATCGAAGTTCTCCAATGCCATCGGCATCAGCGGCAGCAGCGATCGATATCCCTTGCGAAATGGCTGCAGGAACGACGTGTGCACGCGATGGCGGCGAATTGTTTCCGACACGCGCTCGGGATCGTAAAAGAGCGTGAAAACGTCGGCGTCCGGGAACAGACGGCATAGCGCCTCTACAACTTTCTCGCCGCCACGCATGTTCAGAAGCCAATAATGGACAATCGCTACGCGCATACTTGAGAGCCCGCCAACCAACTAACAACCGCAGTATGCCACGCAAAAAGGCGGATAAAGCCCCTGGTTGTTTCTGGCTTGTACCTTTCTTGTAAAATCTTAGCTTTTCGCGGCTTTGGCTCTTGGCATTCGGTTTCTTCACCCGCTACTCTGACAACGAAGCGAGTCGCATGCCGCAACTTTCAAGCTTGGAAAAAGTGAGTCCCGATCCTGTTCTTTCGACTTTCGAACTACCATTGCGCCGCACTTTTTATCCGTTCGGATTTCCGCTGGAACTGGAAACTAATTCGGCTGATGTAATGGCGGCGGCAGCCGAGGGGTGGGGAGCTTTCGAGCAAATGTTCGAGGAGCAGCCCGTGCGCTTGTGTCTTGGAGTGATGGAGGGGAGTGGCGGCGCAGATCCTCTGGAAACCGTATTCCGATCGCGCGAGCACCTGATGTCCATCGCCGCCGATTCCCAGAACTTCCTCGTCTGCGATTTCAACAGCGGATTTGCATTCGGCTGGGTAACTCAGGGCACGGCAGCCGATCATCCAATGCTGCGTTATCACTTCCTCACCGCGGGCGCCGCAACGCTGATAGAGCAACGCGCCTTTGCAGTGCTGCACGGCGCTCTGGTGATGCGAAACGGCAAGGGCGTGATGCTAGCCGGCGATTCGTTCGCGGGCAAAAGCACGCTGGCCTATGCGTGCGCGCGAGCGGGCTGGACGTATGTGAGCGACGACGGCTTGTTCTTGGTGCGCGGGCGGAACGATCGTTATGCGCTCGGGGACCCTCACAGCATCCGCTTCCGGCGCGATGCGCCGCAATTGTTCCCGGAGCTTGCCGATCGCCTGGTTACGATTCGGCCGAACGGCAAAGTCGCCATCGAGGTCTTGACTCGCGAATTGGTTGTGGAAACCGCGCCCGGCTGCAATATCGATCACGTGGTTTATCTGAATCGCGATCAAGCCGGGAAGGCCCGTCTGCGCCGCATTTCAAAAGACTGGGTGCGGAACGATTGGGCGCGCTATGCCGTCTTCGGAACGAAAACGGTTTGTGAGGCGCAGCGCCATTGTTATGAGCGCGTCTTGAGCGCGCAACTCTGGGAAATGCAGTACTCAAATCTGGAAAATGCGGTAGCGCGGCTACAACAAATGCTCGACGAGGAAGACTGATCCGTCATGATTCGTCCATCGCTCGCATTGCTCATATTCTTTCTGTTCGCGATTCCTGCGTTCTCCCAGGTTTCTTCCGGCAGCCTTCTGGGCGACGTTCGCGACGAAAAGGCCGCGACGGTGGAAGCGGCGGTCATCGTGGCGCGCAACAACGACACGGGCTTCACGCGATCCGTTTCCACCAACGATTTCGGCAGCTACCGCATCGACGATCTTCTTCCCGGGGCGTACACGGTCACCGCGCAACATGACGGTTTTCAGGCGGTGACCGTGTCGCCCGTTTTTGTGGAAGTGAATCAGAAGCTTCGCCTGGATTTCGATCTGAAAATTGGCTCGGTACACGACAGCGCAACAGTTACCGCTCATGAGTCTCCGCTGCAGACCGATGAGGCGTCGGAAGGCTACACGCTGGGCTCCGGTTTCTTCGAGGAGTTACCTTTGTTGGGCCGCGACATCGTCGATCTGGTGACGCTGGGGCCCGGCGCAATTCCACGCCAGCTGGGCGGCTTTACTCACGACGTCATTAACGACCTGCAGGGTAACCGTGGCGCAGTGGCTTTCAACGCACCGGTGAATGGCGCGCGAGCCACTGAAAACAGCTACATTCTGGATGGCGCCGACAACACGGATCGGAACACAATGTCCATCGCCGTCATGCCGCTGATGGAGTCGGTAGCCGAGTTTCGGATTCAGAGTTCGCTTGCGCCGGCGGAGTTCGAGCAAGCCGGTGGCGGGGTGATCGACGTGGTTACCAAGCCGGGCAGCCCGGCGTTTCACGGCAACCTATTCGAGTTTTTTCGCAATGAAGCTACCGACGCCCAGAGTTTCTTTTCGGTAGCCGGGCTGCCCGAGGCCATCTTCCGGCAAAACCAGTTTGGCGGCACTCTGAGCGGCCCACTTGCGAAATCCACATACTTCTTTGTGAGCTATGAAGGATTGCGGTCGCTTTCGGCCAGTTCCACGCAGCACCTGGTCCCGGATGCGGCCGTGCGCGGCGGCAATTTTTCCGGCGGCGCAACGATCTTTAATCCGCTTAGTCTGGATGCCAACGGCAATCGCGCTCCGTTTCCAAACAACACTATTCCGGCCAGCCTGATCGATCCCACGGTAGCGAAATATCTGGCGCTGTATGAGCCCTTGCTGAACTACCCGCTGGCGAACGGTTTCGACTATATCGATTCCACTCCCAATCGCGACGACAGCGACAACGGGACGGTGCGGATCGATCGCGCTTGGGGCCAGCGCAGCCGCCTGTTCGCGCGCTATACCATCAATGACGAGCGCTCGTTATTGGCCGGATCCTTCCCTGCCCTGCCTACGGCGGAAAATTTGCGCGCCCAGCAAATTGCTCTAGGGCAAACCTTCACGGGCGCCTCATGGGTGAGTGAAACGCACTTTTCCTTCACCCGGCTACGCGTATTCGACCTGCCGACCAATGCGTTCGGTTCGAACGTGCTTGCGAACCTGGGGATAACCGGGCTTGCGAACAGCCCTTCTACCTACGGCCTGCCGGCGCTTACCGTCACAGATTACGAAACCGTACAGGACTCCGATAATCTGCCGCAAACGCAGCGCGATAATACTTGGGATTTCGGCAACAGCATCTCGCGCACCGTCGGCCGGCACACCTGGAAAGCTGGTTTCGCGTTTACGCATTTCACCATGGCGTACCTGCAGAGCCTGTTTGCGCGCGGCAACTTCATTTTCAACGGGACCTACACATCCGATCCCAACAATCCCAACACGACCGGCGACGCTTTCGCCGATTTTTTGCTCGGATATCCGGCCGAGACACAGCGCAGCGTCGGCAATGCCCAGGCTTACCTGCAGCAAAATACTTACGCGGCGTACATTCAGGACGACTGGCGAATCACACCCCGCATCAGTATCTCGGCCGGGTTGCGCTATGAATATATGGCGCCCTTTAGCGAGGATCGCGGAAACCTGCTCAATCTGAATTACGACACGCTTCCCAATCCACCCGCTCTGCAACACGTAAATACCATCACAGACCCACAACGTTTAAACTTCTCTCCGCGCCTGGGGCTGGCCGCGCGGCTTCCACATTGGCTCCCGGGATCGCGCGACACAGTGTTCCGCGCCGGATACGGCATCTATTACGCGCCGCCACTCGCGATTGAAGCGTACGACTTAGTAAGTAACAACGTCATTAACCAAACCAATGCGCCGGGAGGGTTGCTGCCCATACTGACAATCCAGAATGGATTTCCGCAGACCAGCTCCACCGGATTCCCGAGTTACTACGGAGTAGACCAGCACGCGCCCACCACTTACACGCAGCAGTGGGCTGCCAGCATCCAGCAGGAGCTTCCGGGCAGCACCCTGCTGGAGATTGCTTACGTAGGCAGTAAGGGCACGGACCTCTCGCTGTTTCGCCGCTTTAACACTCCCGCGCAGGTGGAAACGGGAGCCGACTTACCGCCCCGGCCCGGCGACTTACAATCCCTGCGCACGTTCCCCGAATTGGGGACGCTCTATCAGATCCAGCATATTGGAAATTCCATCTACAATTCTCTTCAGATCAAATCGGAAAAGCGCGCCACCAAACGGCTGGCGTTTCTGGCCAGCTTCGTGTGGGCCAAATCCATCGACGATGCGGACTCGCCCGTGGTTGGCAACTACGACAGTTTTGGCGCGCAGGACGAGCGCAACCTGCATCTGGAGCGCGGCCTCTCCTTCTTCGACGTGCGTTACCGTTTGAGCGGCGGCTATGTTTACTCCATCCCAGCCGCGCCGGTTTGGAAGCCGGTCCTGAGCAACTGGCAGCTCAGCGGAAATTTCGATATGCAGACCGGAACGCCTGAGAACCCGGTCTACTTTGCGACCGATATCGCCAATTCGGGCACGCCCAACCGGCCCAATGTAGTGCCCGGCCAATCCATCAGCCTGCCCATCAGCCAGCGCAACGCGAATCATCTTTTCAACACCAACGCGTTCTCTACTCCCGCTCCGTTCACCTTTGGGGACGCGGGCCGCGACATTATTCCGGGGCCGGGCAACGAGGTGATCGACGTCGCTCTGCATCGCCGATTCTATTTGGCGGAACGCAAGTCCGTGGAGTTTCGTTGGGAAACATTCAACGCGCTCAATCATCCCAACCTGGGAATTCCCGGGCCCTACCCCGATTTCGGACCATTCTTCGGCAAGGCATTTTCGTCCGGCGATCCGCGACGCATGCAGTTCGCGCTGCGCTTCGACTTCTGACGCCGAAAACGCCCCAGGGTTTTACAACGTTTTTACGACTTTCAGGCATAAGTCACCGGTGGCGCGAAACATAATGAAGTCATGATGGCAACCAACCTCGCCTCCGCGCAAATAGTCCGGCGGAGTCGCGCTCGAACACTTCCCGTCGCTATGAGCCTGCTTTACGCCGTGGAACCGCTGGTGGCCCTGGTATGCCTGATTTGTTTGTCGCCGATTCTGATAATTCTAGCCGTGACGATCCGTGTTGCGTCGGGAGCGTCGCCGTTGGTGGCTCACCGGCGTGTGGGCCGCTACGGAACAACGCTATGGGTTTACAAGTTTCGGACCATGTGGCCGAGCGCGGCGCCCGCACGCGAATGGCGGCTTCTTCGTCGAGAAAGTAGTAGACGAAATCCCGCAGTCCAAGCTCACGCCAGACTCGCGCGTCACCAGCGCCTTCGCCAGGTTCTGCCGGCGGCATTCCATCGATGAGCTTCCACAACTGGCTCTGATTGCCGCTGGCCGGATGTCGATGGTCGGGCCCAGGCCGATCACGCAATTCGAGCTGAATGAATACTACGACCATGACTCACGCGAGGTGCTGTCCGTCAAGCCCGGGCTCACCGGCCTATGGCAAATTTGCGGACGCAGCCGGCTCACTTACCGCCAGCGCAGGCGTCTGGATCTGTTCCTGGTGCGCCGTTTATCGGCGGGATTGTATTTCCGGATTGTGGCGCTAACCATTCCCAACCTTCTTTCCGCCGAGAATGCCTGGTAATTATGAAATACTGTCGCGGCCCCATTTCGCCGTTTTTTCTACTGTTGGCGCTCAGCACAACCATGCTATTCGCGGAAAACACTGACGATTCCGCGGAACTCGCGAAACCCCTGGGCGTCTCGTTTCCCAGCGGCCCCGGGTCCACGCTGATTCTGGAGCGCGACGGAAAACGCTATCTGATCGACGTAGCCGCGAAGACGGTTCAAGAGATCGCGCCTGGAGCAAGCGATTCGTCCGCAGTGGTGTTCCAGCAGAACTGCGTGGTGTGTCATGGCGGCGATGGTAAAGGCATCGCGGCCGTGCACACGCCGGATTTCACCAATCCCACCTTCTCGCGTAGTCTCAGCTCCGGCGATATCACCAGCACCATTCGCAATGGCCGGGCCGGCCGGATGCCGCCCTTCTCGGGCAAACTGACGGACCAGCAGATCGACAGCCTTGCCGGTTATGTCCGTTCATTCTCCAATGCCGGCGGCCCTAACGGTACCAGCGGCTCCAACGCACAGACGCAGGAGAGCACCACTACCCACAACGTCTATGAAGCCGGTGACGACGTGCTATTCAGCCTGCCCACCGGCCGCGCAGTAGACGAACATGGGCTCTACGTCAACTTCGCGCATCGCTTTCCGTACGACGCTGCGTTTACGGGAGAGGGCCGCGGCGGGGAGTTGTTCGGCTTGGATAACTTCGCGCTCCCCTCGCTGGGGCTGCGCTACGGTGTTACCAGTCAACTGTCGGTAAGCATCTTCCGCTCACCCAGCTTGATCGGCCGGCCCATTCAGCTCATGGCGGCGTACAACATTTTGGATGAGCATCATGAAGCGCCGCTGAACCTGGCGGTGCGCGTCTCCATCGAAGGCCAGAATAATTTCCGCAAGAATTACACGCAGAATATCGAAGGAGTTTTTTCGCGCAGCATCACTTCGCGGGGTCAGTTTTATGTCGTTCCCACCGTGTCTTTTGACGCCCGTCCCCTGGTGCAGGCTTCCGGTTTTACCTCATCCGATATTCCGGATTTGCCGGGCGTAAATACCATCTCCATCGGAATCGGCGCCGCTTACGACATCCGGCCGACGGTGGCCTTGATCGCCGAGGTGATTCCCACCGTGCTCAACGCGAGCGAACTCGGAATTCATCGGCCCGCGTATTCGTTCGGCATTCAGAAGAAGCTGTTCCGGCATGCCTTCACGCTCGGGCTGACAACCAGCCCCGGCGTCACGGTTTCGCAGCGTGCCGGGACGCGCGCGGAATTTCTGGGAGAGCCGTCCGCGGACACGCCTGGCGGCCTATTCTTCGGCTTCGATCTGATGCGTCAGATTCACTGAAAACCCCGCTTCCGGCCGCTTCGCCAGCAGCACTCGCACCAGCAGGCCGGCGATGCCGCACAACACCGCGGCTAACATCAACACGGGCGGGTAACCCAAGCGCCGCAGCAGGACTCCCGATATGCCGGCCGCGATAGCCTGCGCGCCCGAGGCCACAAGAAAATTCCAAGCCGAGACGCCGCCGCGCTCCGATTCCGGCACGCAGTCCATCAGGTATCTCAGCATGCCGGGTTCGCTCATATTCTGAACAGCCATGTACGCGCCGTAGGCCAGCGCCGCGGTTCCCGGCCCTCCGGCCGCAGCGATGCAGGCCAGGGCGACCGCCGACAACAGCTGCATCCTCGATATTCCGCGGATCAATCCGGTGGCGCGGAAAACCAGCGGAGCAGCCAGCACCGCGAGTGCCTGTGCAAGTTGCGACAACGAGAACACCAGGCCGATCCGCTCCACGGGCATGTGCAAGCGTTCGAAAAAGGCGCTGAAGAATGGATTGAAAACTCCCGTGCCCAGATTCCAGACGGCCACGGCGGCAAGGAAATAGATCACCTGCGGCGGCGGACGGCGCAGCCGCCGGGTTTCTCGCGCTGTAGAAAGCGCGGCGCCCAAACGAAGCTTGAATGACGGCACCAGTCCTAGCAGTACAATGCCGCAGCCGATCCAGAGCGCCGCGCGATATTGAGCCACTACGGAAGTGCCGGGTGCGACCCGCGCCATCCAACCCGGCAAACGTCCGCCGACGGCACCTCCCAGGATTCCGATCGCGATGCCGGACGCACAGACGATGCTGAATCCCGCGCTTCGATTCCGAACGTTAGTCAGCCCGGCCACCGCCGGAGACAACAACACGGCCCACATCACGGAAACGACGCCGTACAGAAAAGCGCAGCAGAGCAGCAGAGGCGCGGGCAATCCCGCCGCCAGAATCGCCGCCACGCAGGGGATGATCGAGAAGCAGGCGATCAGGGAAGCGCGCACGCCCAGCCGCTGGATGGCGATTCCGGCCGGCGCGGAACCCACGACGCTGCCCGCCAACATGCACCCGCTGACCAGCCCGAGAAAGGGCTCGTTATAACCCAGCTTCAGCAGATAAAGGTTAAAGAGCAGGAAAAAAATGAACAGCCCGAAATCGAAACAGGCCGAAGCCGCGAAGAAAGACCAGAACTGGCTGCCCAACTCCAAACTGTTCCACGCCCAACCGGCTCCCCTCCACAGGGTGGGGACCAACGCGCGTCCATGACGCCACGTTCGGCAGCTTAGAAACAGCGCGTAGCGCCAGACGCGCCGCAAACGAACTCGCCAGCCGATGGCATGGTCAGGCAAATGCACCGCGTCCACGGGCCCTGGAAGTTGCAGCGGCAACAGCCGCCGCCGCAGGATGGCAAGCCGCGAGTAGCCGGGATCCAGCAGGCTGAGGTGAAGCCACAACTCGTCCTTGGCGGGATGAAAGAGACTAGACACAGGCGCATGCGCATATGCCGCAAGCCACGTCCGCACCGGCTGGGGCAACTGTTCGACCTCTTGCTGTGCGATCGCGGGCACCGGGCAGCCAAACCACTGGCGTGCGATGGCGAAGCAGATGGCTTCCACTCGCCGTAGCGGGGCATCATGCGAATCACGCCAGGCACGCCAAACTTCCGCGTCGGAATTGTGTTCCAGAAAATACGCGATTTCGTAAACGTGCGAGGGCCTGGCATCTCCGCGCAGCAGGTGGCGCAGCGCGTGCGCCGATGCATAGCCTGGCAGGTCGATGGCGGCGAGCGATGTAAACTCGATGTCTTCCAGCGTTCGGCGCTCGCGGCGCGCCCAGAAGTCTTCCACGCCCGGAATTGCGAAGCCCTCTGTGTCCGCATCCCACAGCCGAAAGTGCAGCTCCAACGCGAGCGGCAGTTCGGGATCGAAATAATCGCCGCGCCATTCCCATCCGGTCTTGCGGATCAGCGTGGGCAGGTGATCCACCGGGTGTCGATTCCCTCCGCCCAGAGGTTCATAACCCAGCCCGAGAGCAATGTCGAACGCTGCCTGGAGCTGATCGCGCGGAAACAGCAAATCCAGATCGTACTGCGCGCGGAGACGCGGATCGGCCACGAAGCCGGGAAAGTGAGTGAATCCTTTGAGCGTCACAAATTCGAGTCCAGCGGATTCGAACGCGCCCTGCGCCTCTTGATACGCCAGCTTGGTCCGCCGCCAGCGTTCCGCGTTGTTCATGAGGTCTTGCTTGAAACGCTCCGCGACCCAACCCGGCAAGGCATCGCGACAGCGCAGTGCGAAGGGAATCGCCAATTGCGTCCGATGGCAGAAGTCGATCAAGTGCCGCCATTCGTCTTCAGACAGACGCCGGAGGAGATCGAAATTCGGCGACGTGAAATGCAGGGCATCAAGGACTGCTTGCGCGTAAACAGGGATGTGCGGGGACTGTCTCACAAAGAACGCCCCACCATGTCCAACACCTCGGCGCGATAACGTTGGAGCGAAAAACGAGAGGCAAAAGCCGCCCGCGCACGGCGGGAAATGGAATCCAGCAGCGTGACGCCATGGGAGAAAAACTCCAACACTTTCGAAGCCAGATCCGCGGCAGTGGGTGCTGACAATATTCCCGTAATGCCGTCCTCGACGATCTCCGGTATCCCGCCAGATCGAAACGCCAACACCGGCACTCCGGCAGAGAAGCCTTCCAGGATCACACGAGTTGTCGCTTCCACCGCCGCCGACGGAACTACCAGAAGATCGAGCTCCGACAAAACATCGCCGACATCATCGCGCCATCCCGTGAACTCAATCGGCAATCCTTCCGCGGCGGCGCGAACCTGCCGGCTGTAATGGGGCTTCGAAAACAGCGCGTCCCCGCACACCACAAATTCGCAGCGCTGCTGTCGCCGGGCCAATTGCGGCAAGATCAGGCGCACGGCCTGAACAAATTCCAACTGGCCTTTCTCCGGCGCGATCCGTCCGATAACTCCAATTCGCCATCCATCGCGAGGCCCGCGCCGCTCGCGCTCCACGGGCGCGATTCCGTTGTAGATTACGCGTGAACGTCCAGCACCCACCACCGACGCAAGAGGTTCCAGCACGAATCGGCACGCCGCGATCACGCTGGCATGCACCGATCGAAGCGCCCAGCGCGTTACTTGCGCGGCAGATTGTTGCGCCACGATGCTATGAGCATGGAAGACCACCGGCCGCCCGCTTGCCCCCAGGGCTGCCGCCGGCAGCAACCGCGGTCCATTCACATAGATCAAGTCGATTCCGTATTGGCGCACCAGGGACGCCACGCGCGAGGCCTGACGCGGAAGATCGACGCCGAATCGAGCGGCATCCATCCAGCTCTTCTCTCCGGATGTGTACGCGCCGCAAGGAATCTCATGCACAAAGGCTCCACGCTGGCGTGCGCCGTCCGCCAATGGTCCGTCGCCTGGAACCGCGACATGCGTGACGTAGCCTGCTTCTAGAAAAGCCGGCAGCAGATCAAGCAAACAGCGCTGGGCGCCGCCGAGTTGGCTGAATTGGTCCAGGAACAGCAGGCTACCGCTCATGAAGCGGCCATCGCGAGAACCCAGAAGTACAAAGGGAGCACGCGCCAATACGTGAACAGGTCGCCCGAAAGCATCTGGAAGAGCTGCCCGATCCAAAAACAAAAGATCCAGGTTCCGAAGAAGGAAGATCGCGAGTCGTCGCGCTGGGCGGCACGCCAGGCGGTGCGAAGAATGGCGAAATTTAGCAGAAAAAACGCGGCAAGACCAACGATTCCGGTCTCGACAAGAAGGCTGAGATACATGTTGTCGGCGACGATGGTTTGTCCGGCGAAATTGGAATAGGGCAGGGTCTTGTAGCCGATGCCGAGGATCGCGTGCCAGGGATGGGCCGCGAGAAAGGCCGCAATCGCCTGCCAGCTCGCCAGGCGCCCGGAAAGCACGCTCTCCGGTTGCGTGAAGAAGAACTGCGAATGCTCCAGCCGAAGCCAATAGTTTCGCGCAGCCTCGGGAAAAACCTGCCACGCAGCGAGCGCCCCCACGGCAAGACAACTCACCGCAATGGTAAGCAGCCGGCCAAGCCGGATTCTCGCCCGTTCCAGATAGAGCAACACCGCAAGCGCCACCATGAGATTCAGCAGCGAAGCGCGCGAATAAGAGAGCAGCAGCGCCGCAAACAGAAATGGCGCTCCGAACCACAGTGCCCATCTCGATACCAGCCGCTGGCTCCGGCGGCGCAACAGCGTCACCGCGATCATGATCAGAAAGAACGCGCAAACATTTCCGAGCGTGCTGGCTTCATAGAAGAAGCCCTGGGCGCGGCGATAGATTCCCGAGTCCAGCCAGATGAACTGAGCTCCATAGCCGGCGGGCGCAGGGAACTGGTAGTAGAAATCGACGCAGGCGAACAGCGCGGAGAGGACGCCGAACCAATAGAGCCGGCGCGCCGTGCCGAACTCGTCTGCGCGATTTCGAGCGCCGGGTCCGTACGCGGAGTAGAAGAATACGTATACCGGAATTCCGAACAACAGCACGCGCGCCAGACTGCCCGCGGCGACGTTCAACCCGGAATAAAACACGGCCAGCGCCGAGCTGCACAGCAGCAACAGGAAAAAGACAGCCAGCGCAAACGACAGCAAATCGCGTTTGGGACGCCATTCTCCCAGCCGCAGAACGCCCGAGAGCAGACCGAGTGCAGCCAATGCCACGCCCACGTGGGGCCCGGAATTGCCTAATGCAAATGGAAGCGGCGGCAACAAAAGTGCCGCGAAAAAAAACCACCACAGCCAGCGGCTGGCGCTTTCGAGAATCCACAGAACCAGCGGAATCGCCACCAGCGGCGCGCTCCAGGCGATGGCCGTCCACGGATTGGGCGATGCCGCGGCGATGCAGGCCACAGCGCCCAACGATGCAGCGATCCAATAATTGCGCGGCAGCTCGCGCGAGCGAATCTCAATCGGCGCCATGAGCGGCAATGCGCAGCGGCGGATCGTAGCGCCTGCGTCCTCGCGTCAAGCTGAACGATATGGTGAGGTACAACCAAGATCCAAAGAGCGCCAGCGACGCCGCACCCATCAGAATCAGCGGCACATTCGGCGAACTGGGCCGTTGCGGAACAATGCCCGGATCGGCTACGCGCAGCCACTCCGTTCGCGACCCCCGGTTGATCCGCAAATCCAGCAGCCGTTGCGACGCGGCTTCGTACGACGCGCGAGCCGCGGTCAGCACTGCCTGCAGATCTTCTTCGCGCGCGGTCTGGCGGGCCAGAGCCGCGCTCTTTTCGTCCATTGCCCGGGTCAGTTCGACGATCCGGCGTTGTAAGAGTTCGGCGCGGGCGCGCGCTGCAGCCGCGTCGCCCTGGACCTGGCCGCCGCCTCCAGCCAGGTCCACCTGCTGGTCTATCAACTGCTCTTCCTCGCGCGATTTCAGGTAGCCATCGTCGGAAACCTCCGATCGCAGTGCTTCCACGGAGTGCGCTTCAGCGGCCGTCTGCCATGCTGCGGTGGCTTCATTAACGCGGGCCCGCGCGCTCTCGGCGGCCTTGGCGGCGTCCTGGATCGTCGCCTCATCCTCTTCCTTTGCTCCACTCCGGCTGAGTTCCACGGTAGACTCAGCGATGAACTGCGCCACGGCCTGGGCGGTTTTCGGATCGGGCAGCGTGACGCTGATTTGGAGCGCCCGCGTGTCGCGGAGCTTGTCCACCTTCAGTACCCGCCGCTTCAGCGATTCGATGGGCAGCCCGGATTGCTCGCCAAGGTGGAATTGTCCGGCGGCGCGCAGGAAGAGCTGGTCGCTCGTAGCCAGGAGTTCGTAAGTCTTCAAGGACTCCAGGTACACCGTACTCACGGCGGTTGCGATGCGTGGATCGCCGGCAGCCGGAGGGTCGATCAGGATGGTCGCAGTGGCGGTGTAGCGCTTGGGAAGCAGCAGGCCGGTTGCGAGCGCGGCCACGATCGCGATTCCGCAGGCCACGGCGGGAAATTTCCACCGGGCCCGCAGAAAATCGATGTATTCGAAAACGTCAAACGAGTCATGCATTGGTGGACCGCTCGCGCCCGCCATCCGCGGCCGCGTCCGTTATTGGATCGCCACCACCACCTGGTTCGCGCTGGTGAAGCCGTTCACTTGAATCTGCAGCGGTACGGCGCTGCCGGGCGTCACGCCAGCCGGAACTTGCACGTTCAATTGATTCACGCCCACAAATTGCGGTGCCAGTCCGGAGAACGAAACATTGCCGGCGACGCCGCCGAACAGGACCGAGGGCGTTGCGATGGTATTCGCAAGCACGCTGGGTGTGCCGCCATCCACAGGCTGGTGATCCACCGCGCCAAGACCGGTAGCGTAGATGATCAGGACGTCGCCTGCCTTTGCGGGATGCGAACCGGTGGAGGCCAGACCCTGTGGCCAGGCCAGCGAAGAATCGGAGCTGTTCACGGCGATCGCGTACAATTGCCCGCCCGCGGCCGATGAGAAGATGCCCGGCATGGAGGGCGCGAAGTTCACTGCCACCGGCGCGGTTGTGCCGTTGGGAGTGGTGACCGTCACGTTCACAACGCCGGTTCCGGTGCCGATTTCCCACGGCAGCTGCGCGTTGATCTGATCGTCGGATTGGCCGGGAACGCCCGGAATTACGGCCAGCAGCGGCGCCGGCGGCAGATCGCTGAACGTGACGGTTACTCCGCTCAGGTTGTTCGACAGCGGGATGGTGTCGGCCGTGGCAAGTTTGCTCACCAGTCCAGTGCCAAAGATCGAGACTAGCGACCCCGGCGACACGGGCTGTCCTTTTCCGAAACTGGCGCCGTTCAGGACGCCGCCCTCAACCACGGTGGGCGTCTGCGCGGAGCAGATCGCCGCGCCAACCGACACAGCCAACAGGAGCGATAAATGTTTCATAGGTGAACTCGTTGCCTCGTACGCTTCTATTCTGCGTTGGGCGAGGCCGCCGGAAGGTGAACAGTTTGTAAAAACTTTGCAATTTCGGGGTCCTTTCCACCGTCCAGATCGGCGGCGCGCGCCGCCTCAGCCAGCGCTTCGGTTTGGCGTCCGGAAAGTAGCAGCATTTGCGCCAGCGCCCAGTGGGGTTTGAACCAGTTTGGCGAGGCGTCCACGGAACGGCGTAAACACGCTTCCACGCCCGCCGCGTCGTTCCGCGTGGCGTAGAATCCCGCCAGATTGTACCAGGCGTTCTGGCGTTCTTCCGAGGTTTGCACCGCACGCTGCGCCAAAGCGAACGCTTGTTGCGACGCCATCAGCGCTCGGGCAGGATTGGAAGCCCGGAGCGATTCCTTGGCCAGAGCCCGGGAAAAGTAGAGATCGTCGCTCGAGCCCGCTGGATGCCAGCGTCGCGACGAAGCATAGGCAGCTAACGCGGCTTCGATGCGTCCGGCGTCCAGATCGCGCTTCGCCCGCGCAAGGGCCAGATCGGACTTCGTCAATACGATGGAAAAATGCAGAAACATTGCGGCAGCCGACAGACCGAAAGCGAACATGCCGACGCGCAGCCCACGCGATGGTGGTGATTCGCTCACGGCAGCCATGGGCGAAACTGCGCAGCCCACCAGCATCGCGACGCTGGCCTGGAAGAAAAGAGCGCCGGGCAAGGTAAAGCACACGAACACACCGGCAGTGAGCCCCGCTAGCAGCGCGGCTGCCAGATACGGCGCCATTCGCTGCCCTTGTGTGACAGCGCGTCGAGCGGCCCAGCAAGCCACCGCGGCGAACCCCGCAAGTATCGCCAGTCCAGGGATGCCCTCCGACATCAGGGCGTCCAGAAAGATGTTATGCGGAGACTCGTGGTAGAAATCCGGGTAGGCGCGCGAAAGTTCCAGGGATTGGTATCGCGGGAAAGCCAGCTCGAAAGTCTCGGGGCCAAAACCGGTGAGCAGGTGCTGATCCGCCATCCGCAGCGAGTCGCGCCAGAGCCACAGTCTGGCGCCGCCGCGTGGGTCCTCAATCGCCCATTGCGCGCGCGCGCGCAGCTTCAATCCGGCGGGAGAGAAGAGGAATGCCACGCACGCGGCACATGTTGCAACCGCGAACGCCGCGTGCCTCCGTGTAAACCGGCGACGATTCCACGTCCAGAGCGACACTGCGCCAACAGCAAGCGCTATGAGCGCGCCCCGCGTTCCGCTAAGCAAGATGGCAGCCGACCCGGCAACGGCGGCGGCGGCTCCAAGAGCTTTCCATCGGAACCTGCTCTCCGTGGCCACCAGAGCCATTCCGCAAAAGACTAGATAAAGCAAATATCCAGCGAAGTAGTCGGCGTGCCCTAGCGTGGACGGCGGCCGAACAATGGCCATCACGCCGTCGCCAACGTGATAGCTGGCCGAGGGCAACAATGGATCGACGCCGAAGTATTGCAAAATCCCGTAGAGCGCGGCGGCGGTTCCAGTGGCGGCAGCGGCACGAAGCAAAACTTGCAGCCCGGACTTCGAGCAGGCCACGGCTATAAGAAACCCGAACGCAATCACGGCGGATTGCGAGACGAAGCCAAGCCGGCGCCAATTCCCGCCGTTCCACGAGAGAGCCGGGTTGGAGGAGAAAACAGTGGACGCCAGGAGCGCAATCAGTTGCGCGGCGGAAAGCAAGATGAAGCAGCGCCCAACCGGATCCGCCCATAGCCGACGGATTCTGCCTCGCATGGAAGCGCATTGCAAAAGCAGAAGCCCGATGCTGGTTCCGATTAGTACAATCGCTACTTTTGGCGTGACGTCGAAATAGAAAACTTGGCCAGGCCAGATCAGGAGCGGAGTAAGCGCCAGGACCGACGCGATGGTGACTTGTAACGCCGACAACACCGCCGGCGCCGACACGTCCAACCAGCTCGAATTCGATTGCAACTGATTTCCATTGTCAGCCGACAGTTGACGGGCAAAGGTTGGCCAAGTGTAAAAGAATCGTAAATCCTGTCGGGCAGCTATTCAAGCAGCAAGCAAGCTGTGCCAGATGGGCAATGTCGATACGGCGGATATATTCGTTCGCCTGCGTGGAACAGCGACCTTCGCCGCGGGCGGATCGTTTTCGGGATGGTTGCCGGTCCGCGAGGCGCCGAAAGTCAAAAGCTGAAAGCCGTGGCGGCCAACGTCCTTGGCTTGGGAGTTATTGGGGCGCTGCATTATTTCGAGAGTCATGGTGGAAGTTTTCTCAAGATCAATAATGCCGGATTAAGACCAGAAGGTCATCACGAAATTGAGTGGTTTATTGCTACCACATTGGGCGGCATGTGAGTAACACTATCGTGGCAGTCTATGTCAGCAAATCAAGCGGACTTGTGGACCGGGAAGTCGTCTCCGCTTCCCGGCCACTTGCGCCCTTCCGCAATTAGACGCGGCCCGTGCCCGAAGACAAGGCAAAGATCCCGGTTGCGCCCATCTTCACTTCGAAGATAGATTCCGCGGGCTGTGCCGTAAGCCCGAACAGGATTGTGCTGGTGTCGAACACCTGAGGGGTTGGTCGGCAGCAGCGTCCATTGGGCTGAGGCCGAAGTTGCGAAAGTGCATGGGAAGAACGCAATCAGGCCGAGCGGGCCCCGCCGGTTCTTCCAGTGCGCCGTGATTCAGCGTGCTCGAACCGCCGGATTGCCTGATCGTGCACTCTCGTACCAGAAAGGGGAAAAGCGCGGGCAAAACGTCTCATGGGCCGGGAAATTTTCGGGCTGGCCGGACGGCAGGATTCCGTCTCCAGGAAAATTACTGGCCTGGAAAGTGAATCGCACCGCTCCCCGCTGTTCCGGCGCTACCGGAAGGGAGGGATCGCAGCGGGAAAGGAGGCGAGAGAATCAGAACGTGACATCCGGCAAGCCGGCGTGCGTCCCAGAGTGAAGTTCAGTTGATCTTGTCCAGGCCCTCGGTTAGCTCGATTGAGACTCCCCAAGGGTCGATGATCGTCGCAGTGGCGATGTTGTTCATGGCTGGGTCTCTTTTCTTGTAAGGCCGAATGGCATTGATGCCCTTCGCTTCGAGCGCCTTCGAGAACGCGTCCAGGTTCTTCACTTCAAATCCCACGTGATCTACAACGCGGCCGGCGGTGGGGACGTGAGTGATGGACTGGTCGCCTTCCCAGCGGAAGAAGTTGAGGCTGTATCCGACGCCCGGCAGGTCGGCGCCAATGAAGAAGTCGGTTTGTCCCGGACGCAAAGTCGCATCGAACGCCTTCATGTACCACTGCTGCATCTCGACGTACTGCTTGTTGATGAAGTGGATATGATGCGCCACGATAGGCGGCGCGTTCTTTTTCAGCGCTGGTAACGAGCTCGATTTTCGCTCCGTCGGGACCGATAAAATACGCAAAGCGTCCATACACTGCCGACGTGCCCGATTTCGCCGGTGGCGGGTCACCCGGCTTCGGCTCCCGCCCGGTGGTTTCCTGATATCCCGCGGCTGCCAGCTTAGCCGCCATCGCCGGCACGTTTGGCACCGCGAAGCCGATGTGATCGAAGGCGGTGCCGCGGGTGGGGCCGGTGGGCTTCTGCACGCGCAGGAAGATGAACGCGTCGGGAAACTCAATGACATCGATATCGCCGAACTTCATTGCTTTGCCGCCGAGCGTGTCGGCCCAAAACTTCTTATGGGCTTCGACGCTGGTGACGTTGAGGTGATAGTGGCCGATGCGGACCGGTGCGTCCGGATGACTCACGAGTTGTGCGAAAGCAGGCAGCGCTGCGCATGACAGCAGCGCCGCTAGAGGGAGAATAGCTATTTTCATTGGACGTAACTCTACTTGAATGTCGGCGAGTCCTTCCGTCATTTCGATATTCGTTCCCCAGGGATCTTTGATGAACGCGATCGCGATGCCAAGCTGGGGCACCTTGGTGTAGGGACGATCCAGTTTGATGCCCTGGGCTTCGAGCTTCTTCGTGAACGCCTCGAGGTTTTTGATCTCGAAGCCGATGTGATCGATCGCTCGGCCGGTGGTGCCGACGGTCGGCGTCGGCGACGGCGAGAAGTTCAGGAACACGCCGGGCAGTTGATCCTGCACGAACGCGGACCCCGGATTGGCCGGAACCATCGTCGCGCCGAACGTCTTTGCGTACCAGGCCTGCATCTCGGTGTTCATCTGCCCGAAGAAGTGGATGTGATGAAGCTGAATCGGGGCCTTCTGCGATTTCACTTCGACGAACTCTACTTTGACATCCTCCGGACCGAGCGCAAACGCGATGTTCGTCGTCGGACTGGCGGCCGCGATGTCGTCGGTCACCTTCACGTTCGCGGCGACCGAATCGGCGGTGATCATTTTGAAGCCGTTCGCCTTGATCTTCGCTACCACCGGCCTGAGATCGGGAACGGAAAAGCCGATGTGGTTCACCGTCGTGCCGATGGAGCCGCCCGTCGGCGCCTGCATCGGACGGAAAAAGATCAGAACGTTCGGGAACTTGATGATCTCCTGCTGCCGGTCACCGGAACCGATCTTGGCCACGGTGCCGCCCAGCGTGTCGGCATAGAACTTCTTCTGCGCGTCCATGTTCGTGGTGTTCAGATGGTGGTGCCCGTACACCACCGGACCTTCTCCGGCAACCAGAATCTGCGCACCGGCAATGGCCGGCACGAACAGCAGCCCGAACAGCAGAATGCCTGACGCGATTCCGGTCGATAAACGTTTCATGAACACCTCCTGGTCGCCAAGTCTACACGATTTGGCGAGTGGACTCGCTCTCATCGCATAGGAAGGCTTTGATCGCATCGGCGAGTTGCATTGGCTGATCGATCGGCGAGAGGTGTCCGCTCTCACGCACCACCTTGAGCCACGCTCCGGGAATCCGCGGAAGAACCTCGGTCTGTTGCTGCTGGAGCGGGTCCTGCCGGTCCTGATCGCCCGCCAGGATCAGGGTGGGTACATTGATATCCTTCACCCGTCCAGAGATGTCCTCGTAAGCGGCCGAAGTGGGCCAGGCCAGCTTCGCGGCAGCCGATCCGCGAAGGCTATCTTCAACCATCTGTTCCAGCGTGGATTCGTTGGGAGGGTGAGCGGTTAGAAACGCAATTGCCTGCAGCACCGTGTCGCGGCTGTCATACGCGTGTATCTGCGCTTGCCTTGCCGCCTGCGGGATGTTCTGGGGCAGAGGAGAAGCCGGTGCAACCAGAACTAGCAGGATGCTGAAAAAGGCCATAAACCGCTTGCTCACGCGCGCGGCTCAGAATCGCGACTGCGTGTTTGCATGTGTTTACCGAGCCGCGACCGTGAGGGAGTCGGTCCCCAAAAGCCTTTTTCATCAGCCTGCTAGAGCTTCCGATCCTGTTGGCCGTTGCGCTGCCAGGAATTGGGCGGCTTTGCCTCCCATCGAATGTCCCACTAACACGTAGCGCTTGAGGTGGAGGGCACGGATCAAGGCCGCAGCGTCACCGGCCAAGTCTGAAATTGTGTAGCCGTCCGCGGGAGCATCGGATTCACCCCAGGCGCGTTGATCGTACGCAATGCAGCGAAACGTTGAGCGAAGTTGTTCGATAACGCGGTTCCAGGTGCGCGCGGAACCACCCCAAATAATGCAGGAACAGCAGCGTGGGTTCCCCCGCGCCGCTTTCCAAAACATTCAATGACAGCGTCTCTAACCTGATCTTCATGGGTCTCCCGTCCTCTTTTATATGTCATTGGCAGGCCTCTCGCAGAGGACGATCGACTGCCAGATTTCGGTTCTTTTTCGCACGCTCCTAATACCTGATTGGAGAAATTGGCATTGTCGATTTTGGGAGACCGCTTGCTGACGCGCGCGGCTCTGAAAGGGTTTCCGAGCCGCGCCCGTAGGAGCGCTGAAATCGGTCTACGGATGGCGCTGGGAGCGCAACCCGGCGACATAATGTTTCTGCTGCTTGGAGAGGGATTGAGCGTGGATATTCACCGCTGTCGGCATTCTTTTGACGCTGCACGCCGCGCCGTGCGCGTCGATCCCCTCTTGGCCCTGAGGGGTGAATGAATGGTCCCGCCAAGCCGAGCGGTGCGTCCCGGGAGCGCTGAATCGCAGCGCTCGAAGCGATTCCGCCGCTCATTTGATAGGATTATTCCACACAAACCATGCCGTTGCGATCAGGATTAGTGGTTCTCTTCCTCCTGAATCTCGCGGGACCGGGCGCCTTGCTCGCGCTCAATCCGCAAAAGGTGTTGAGTCAATATACGCGGACTGTGTGGACTCAAGAGCAGGGGCTTCCGCAAGACACCATTCGAGCCATCACACAGACCAGGGATGGATACCTGTGGCTTGGAACCACCGAAGGCTTGGCCCGCTTCGACGGCTACGACTTCCAGATCTTCACGAATGACGACGGGTCGCTGCCCGCCAATACTGTAATCAGCCTTTATCCCGGTCCGGATGGAAGCTTGTGGATTGGCACCACCAGCGGCTTGGTCCGCTACGTGGATGGACGGTTCAAGACCTTTGGAGAGAAGGACGGATTGCCGCCGGTTGCTATTAACGCCATCGTGGGCGACGAGAGCGGCGCAGTGTGGCTGGTTGCCGACGGCCTTCTCCGCCGTCTCAAGAACGGTAAATTCGTACCCTACCCCAAGGAACTTCTCGCTCCCATCGAGTCGGCTCGCGTAGTCTATGAGGACGACCGCCGTCAACTCTGGATTGGAGGCATCAATGGAGTTGTCAAGCTGGCCGGAGACAAATTCTCCCTGGTAGCCGGACCCAAGGATTTACACGATAACATCGTGACCACCATCCTCAAAGACAAAACGGATCTGTGGATGGCGGGCACCAAGGGCATCGCGGTGTTGCGGCAGGACGGCAGCCTGAAGCGGTTCGGCGTTCAAGATGGTCTGCTCGATGAGCGCATCCTGGCGGTATATGCGGATCGCGATGGAAGCATATGGGTGGGATCGAATGCGGGACTGATGCGCCTGGAAAATGGACGCTTCGTCAGCTCGCCGGCGGAACGGAAAGAGGATCTCGACCGCGTGTGGTGCGTGTTCGAGGATCGCGAGGGCGATCTCTGGGTGGGCTCGAACAGTTTTTTGACGCGGCTCCGTGACGACCGTTTCAGCGTGTATGGCCGTTCCGAGGGGTTGCCCAGCGACAAACCGATCGTCGTCCACCAGGACCGCCAGGGCACGGTGTGGGTGGGCTATCACGACAACGGCCTGGTGGCGCTGCAGCCGGGAAAGTTTCGCACCTACGCCGTGAAAGACGGTTTACCGAACGACCAGATCTTCAATATCCATGAGGCCGGCAACGGCGATCTGCTCGTCGGAACCATGGGCGGTCTGGGCCGCATGCACCAGGGGCATTTCACGAATTACACGGTGCCCGATCCGCTGGGGCGCAAAGGCGTGTACGATGCCATCGAGGATGAGCGGGAACGCCTGTGGGCCGCGACAGCGAGCGGCCTCTACAGACTCGATAACGGAAAATGGCACGCGCTGATTCGCGGCGATTCCGGCCTCACTGCCTATACGGTGGCCCTGCTCGAAGCGCGCGATGGAAGTATCTGGGCCGGATCGCTCGGCAGCGGCCTTTGGCATATTACCAATCCCATGGATCTGCATCCCTCGCATCGCCTGTTCACCGCCGCCGATGGCCTGGGTAGTAATCAGATTCACTCGCTCTGCCAGGATTCCGACGACACTTTGTGGATCGGCACTTTCGGCGCGGGGCTCGCGATGCTGAAGAACGGTGTGTTTCACCGCTTCACGGTGAGAGACGGATTGCTCAGCGACAATATTTCGCATGTAGAGGACGATGCCAGAGGCAGCCTGTGGCTCAGCACCACGCGGGGGATTTGCCGCATTTCAAAACGGCAGTTGAAAGACTTCAGTGCGGGTAAAATCCGCGTTCTCACTCCCGAAAATTTCGGTGTTCCGGACGGTCTGCGGAGTGTACAGTGCTCGCCCGGTTTTCCCTCCGGAGGGGGAGGAACGCGAACCGCCGACGGGCATCTCTGGTTTCCCACTGCCTTCGGATTGGCCACCATCGACCCGGCGGCTCCCCTACCGTCGGCGCTCCGAAGCTCGCCCAGGCCGATGGCTCACATCACGGAAGTGGATATCGATGGTAAAGTTGCCGGACGGGAGTGGAATTCCAAATTGAAGTCCGGCACGGGACCTGTTCAGATCCGCTATGCCGGCGTTTATCTGCGTGCGCCGGAGCGAGTCCGGTATTCTTACGAACTCGAAGGACTGGACCGGGACTGGACCTACGCCGACAAACGCCGCCTGGTGTACTATAACCGTTTGCCGCCGGGCCGCTATCGTTTCGTCATGCGGGCCGTGCTTCCGGAGGGAGGCGCCAGCGTAGGCCAATTCCAGTTTGAGGTGTTGCCTCACTTCTTCGAAACCAGCTGGTTCCTGTCCCTGTGCGGCATCTTCGCCATAGGCAGCGTATACGGAGTGCATCTTCTCCGGTTACACCGGATACGCAGCAGCTTCGCCCTGGTGTTCCAGGAGCGCGCCCGGCTGGCTCGCGAAATCCATGACACTTTGGCCCAGGGCTTCGTGGGGATTTCCGGGCAGCTGGATGCGTTGGCCACCAAGCTGGAGGGCAAGGTAGATCTGGTTGCGGCCCGGCAGCACCTGAAGTTAAGCCAGAACATGGTGCGGCACAGTCTGACGGAAGCCAGGCGATCCGTCACCGACCTTCGCACTTCCGAGCTCGACGCGCAGGATTTGCCCACGGCGCTGGAATCCTGTGCCCGGCGGTTGGTAGCGGGAAGTCCGGTCAGCGTTCAGGTGGAGATTTCCAACGTGAATCGAACTCTCCCTTGGGCTCTGGAACAGAACATCCTGCGTATCGCGCAGGAAGCGGTGGCGAACGCGGTGAAGCACGGAAGCGCGCGCATAATTTTGATTGCGCTGGAAATTCATGGGCAGTTCCTGCGCCTGCGCATTCACGATGACGGCCGCGGATTTGAAACTTCCGATACACTTTCCGCCAGCGCGGGTCATTTCGGAATTGTAGGCATGAAGGAGCGCGCGGAACACTCGGGGGGCCAGTTTTCCCTGGCCAGCCGCCCGGGCTTCGGTACTCAGATCGAGGTGACAGTGCCCATTGCGCGATGAAACTCATAGCTCGTATCCGATTCGGATATTGGTCGCCGAAGACCATCTGATTGCTCGTGCCGGGATCAGCGCGATCGTGAATAGCCAACCCGACATGACCGTCGTGGCCGAAGCGGTGAACGGCGAGCAGGCGCTAGCTCTGCATCGTGTGCATCGGCCAGACGTGACCCTCATGGATATTCGTATGCCGGTGATGAACGGAATTCAAGCAGTGGCCTGCATTCGCGCGGAATTTCCGCAGGCCCGCATCGTGGCCTTAAGCACTTTTGGAGGAGACGAGGATATACGCAAAGCATTGCTCACCGGAGTTCAGGCCTATTTGACAAAAGATGTGCTCCACGATGAATTGCTGAGCGCGATTCGCGTAGTGTATGCCGGACAGAGATACCTGAATAATCTTCGTCTGACGGCCTTGTCGGGGGAAGAACCACACCCGGTCCTGAGCGAGCGAGAGGTCGAAGTCCTGCGGCTGATCGTCCAGGGATTCAGCAATAAGCTGATCGCGCACGAGCTGCAGATTTCATACGAGACGGCGAAGAATCACGTAAAACATATCCTCAAGAAACTGGGCGCGGACGACCGTACGCAGGCTGCCACCAGCGCGATTCAGCGCGGCATAATTCATTTGCAGGAATGATCGAACGTGACCCTAATGGGTCATTGCCACGATTTCTGCCCTGATATATCATCACCTGGATTATTCAAGGGGTTCCTGAGTTTAGAAAACAGGTGAAGACCATGCGCTCGCTCACTTTTGGAGTTGGTATTCTGTTCTTCGCTTTGGCACTGTTTGGCCAGAGCGACCGCGGAACGATCACGGGCACCGTCTCCGACTCGACGGGAGCCTTCATTTCCGGCGCCGCTATTCAGATCCGCAACATTGACACCGGAGCGGTATACGAGGCTGGCACGTCGGCCACGGGCAATTACACGCTCGCGCAATTACCAGCCGGCCAATACGAAATGTCGGTGACCGTACCGGGGTTCAAGAAGTATGTCCGGCAGGGTCTCACGGTCGATGTTGCGCAGACCTACCGTGTCGACGTGGGCTTGGACGTAGGTACCCAGAATGATTCCGTCACCGTCACCGCAGCTGCGCCGCTGCTCAAGACCGATAGCGGCGAATTGAGCCATAACATTGAAACCAACGTCGTTGACGACCTGCCCGTGGTACAAACCGGTGCGGCCGCCGGAGCGTCGGGCATCAGGAATCCGTACTCCGTGGTTCAGATGCTTCCGGGCAGCACATTCCTGCCATCGGCGTCCGGACCCGGAACTACGGGAGCGGACATCGCGGTTCGCATTAACGGCAGTCCGGCTAATACCCAAGCGCTGCTCATCGAAGGTCAGGACGCAACCAACGGCTGGTATGGAACGCAGGATCAAACCCAGCCCAGCCTGGAAGCGATTCAGGAATTCGCGGTGCAGACCAGCAACTTCGCGGCAGAGTTCGGGCAGGTGGGCGGTGGACTATTCAATACGACGATGAAGTCCGGGACCAATCAGTATCACGGAAGCGCATACGACTATTTCGCGAACGAAGCGCTCAACGCCGGCCAGCCTTTTACCAATAATGGCGACGGCGAATTGTTGCGGCCGCGCAACAGAAGGAACGATTACGGATTCACGTTGGGTGGTCCGGTCTATATACCCAAGCTGTACAACGGTCACGATAAGCTTTTCTTCTTTTTCAACTGGGAACAGTTCCGCCAGACCATCATCACGAACAATGTATCGACCACGGTTCCCACGCTGGCCTATCGCGACGGCAATTTCTCGCAGGCCCTCACTGGCCGCGTCCTGGGAACCGATGCACTCGGGCGTCCGATCATGGAAAACACCATTTACGATCCGAACTCCACCGTTTTAATAAATGGACTCGAGGAGCGGACTCCCTTTCCGAACAATACAATCCCCGCCAGCGACATGGACCCGGTGGCCTTGAAAATTCAATCGTTGATACCGCTGCCGACGAGTTCCGGCCTGGTGAACAATTATCTTCCGACCTATGCGAATCCGATCGCCACTACCATTCCCTCGCTTAAGAGCGACTATCAGATTAGTTCGACCGCGAAATTGGCGGTGTTCTGGTCGTTGAACCGCCAGGACAACCCCAATAACACGGTTTTGCCGCCGCCTTTGACGGGAAGCCAACCCCGGGCCATCAATTCCAATACGTACCGTGTAAATTTCGACCAGACCCTGACACCGACTTTGCTGCTCCATTTCGGAGCGGGGCTGTTGGACACCAAGATTAACGACCACAGCCCTTCCTTTAATTCCGCCACCGAGCTTGGCCTGACAGGCGCCAACTCGAACCTGTTTCCAGTTCTGGGAGGGTTGAGCGAAGCGCAGGGTGGCCTGTCGGCGGCGGTCGGTCCAGGCAATCAGATCCATGTGATTATTCGCAAGCCAACTTTCAACACCAGCCTCACCTGGGTTCGAAACAACCATACCTTGAAATTCGGGGCGGAAGCCACCGTGGATGGCTATGAGATGCACAACCAGACTTACAGCATGGGTTGGTTCGAATTCAGTCCGAATGAAACGGGCCTGCCCTCCCTCAACGGAGTCAGTCTGCCGGGAACCGTGGGGTTCTCCTACGCCAGTTTTCTCATGGGCCTGGTTGACAACGGCTACGACGCAGTTCCAGGCGCCACGCATATGGGCGCGCATTCCTTAGCCGAATTCGCTCAGGATACATGGAAAGTAACTCGCACCCTTACCATCGATTATGGCTTGCGGTACGATTATTCCACTTATCTGAAGGACGGCAACGGATATTATGGAATCTTTTCTCCCAGCACGCCAAATCCGGCTGCGGGAGGGCTTCCGGGCGCGATCATTTACGAGGGCAACGGCGGGGGACGTTGTAATTGCGAGTTTGCCCACAATTACCCCTTTGCCTTCGGACCGCGACTGGGCGTCGCCTACCAGATCACTCCCAAGACAGTGTTGCGCGTGGGAGCGGGCATTTCCTACTACAAGACGGACGACGATCAGGTGGGCTTTTCTACCGGGTCCGAGTATCTTTACAGCACCTCCACATACGGCAGTCCCGCTTTCGATTTGAAGAATGGTCTCCCCTATCAGATTACATTTCCCAATTTTTATGCCGGTCAATATCTCTTTCCCGGCTCGTTGGGCTCGGCTCCACAAGAAATGGATCAGAACGCCGGCAGACCTGCGCGGCAGGTTCAATGGAGTGTGGGCCTGCAGCGTGAGATCTTCCCGAATTTACTGGTGGAAGCCACTTACGTCGGTAATCGGGGAGCGTATTGGAATGCCGGTGGATTGATTAGTCCCAACGCCCTCTCGCAGCAGGATCTGGAAGGCTACGGGCTGAGTCTGAATAACCCGGCCGATCTGAAGATACTGGCTTCACCTCTGGATTCTCCGACCGCCATCGCAGCGGGCTTCGGGACTCCGCCGTATCCGGGCTTTCCGCTGACCGCCACCGTGGCCCAGTCGCTGCGTCCCTTTCCGCAGTACGGAGCCGTCACCAATTGGCACTGGGTACCGGACGGAGATACGTGGTACGACGCGCTGCAGGTCAAGGGTACGAAGCGGTTCTCGCATGGACTGCAATTCGGAACCAACTTCACGTGGTCCAAGTCGCTGCAATCGGGTGTCGCCGACGATTATGGGCGCGGAGACGGCGTCTTCGTCAATAATGTTTTCAACCGTGCGGTCCAGAAAACGCTATCGCCCTACGATCAGCCTTTCTTGTTTGTCTTTTCCGGCAGCTATACGACCCCGGCATTCAGTGGCGGCAACAAAATCACGGGCAACAAGTTCGTGCAATGGGCGGAGCGTGACTGGCAGATCGGCACCTTGTTGCAATACGCCAGCGGGCTGCCGATCTTATCGCCGCAGGCCACCACCAACCTAGCTACCTATACGTTCCAGAACACGTTGATGGATCGGGTGCCGGGAGTGCCGCTCTTCACTCAGAATCTCAACTGCGGCTGCTTTGATCCAAATAAGACATTCGTGTTGAACCCCAAGGCATGGGTGAACCCGCCGCTCGGCCAATACGGCACCGCGGCGCCGTATTACAACGATTACCGCTATGAGCGCCGGCCCGTCGAAAATATGAGCCTGGCGCGAAACTTCCGGGTTCGGGAAAGGATGAACCTGCAAATACGCGCCGAGTTCACCAACATCTTTAACCGCACC
The DNA here is from genome assembly GCA_963784025.1 of Bryobacterales bacterium. Classification (GTDB taxonomy): domain Bacteria; phylum Acidobacteriota; class Terriglobia; order Bryobacterales; family Bryobacteraceae; genus Palsa-89. Next base: position 18,887 of record CAWAPW010000018.1, on the reverse strand, counting down.
GAATTCAACAATCCCACTTCGACCAACGCACTGGCCACACAAACCATGGCCAATGGCCAGACCACCGGCGGGTTCGGATATATCAATAACGGGACGACGTTCAGTGCTCCACGCGCGGGGCAGCTCATCGCACGGTTTTCGTTTTGAGGAACAGGCCAGAGAGGGAGACAGCGGTCGGAATGCGAAATCGGTTTAGCGGCTTGGGGATCGCCGCGGCTTTGCTGGTCCCTGTCTTCCTGTTGGCCATCCCCGCGGCTGCGCAAGGTCAGGCGTATAAGGGCGCGCGAACAGTGGACGGCAAGCCCGACCTCAACGGCATCTGGCAAACGCTCAGTTCCGCGAATTGGGACCTGCAGCCGCATGGGATGGCGCCGGGGCCGGTGGCTTCGCTGGCGGCCGACTTCGCCATTCCTCCGGACATTGGCGTGGTGGAGGGCGGCGAAATCCCCTACCTTCCCGCGGCAACGGAACAAAAGAAGAAGAATTTCGAAAAGCGCTTCGTCGACGATCCGGAAATAAAATGCTTTTTGCCGGGCGTGCCGCGCGCGGCCTATATGCCCTATCCGTTTCAGATTATTCAATCGCAAAAGAAGCTCATGTTCTCGTACGAATATGCGAGCGCCGTCCGGGTGGTGGATATGGGAAACCCCGGGCCGGCTCCGGTGGATAGCTGGATGGGATGGTCGGTCGGTCATTGGGAAGGCGACACGCTGGTGATCGATGTGACCGGCCAGAACAACAAAACCTGGTTCGACCGGGCGGGAGATTTCCATAGCGACGCGCTGCACGTGGTGGAGCGCTACACGCCGCGCGGTCCGGACGTTCTGATGTACGAAGCTACCATCGAGGACCCGCAGGTGTTTTCGCGCCCCTGGAAGATCAGTCTGCCCCTTTACCGCCACGTGGAGAAGAACGCTCAACTGCTGGAGTTCAAGTGCGTTGAGTTCTCGGAAGAATTAATGTACGGACCCCTTCGCAAGCACCCGAAGGGCAGTGAGTAAAAGGAGTTTCCCGATGAACAATCCATTTCCTGCAACGTCTGTCGCGGCTCTCGGAGCCGCCACCGTTTTCGTTTTCCTCTCATCGCTGCCCGCGGCGGCGCAAAGCGGCTCTGCCCTGCTGGCGAAGGAAGGAGCGAAAGACGCATCGAGTGAATACACTCCTCCACGCACGCCGGACGGGGTCCCGGATCTGCAGGGTATCTTCACCAATTCCACCGTAACTCCGCTCGAACGGCCAAAGGATCTCGGCAGCAAGGAATTCTTCACCAAGGCCGAAGCGGAAGCCTACGAAAAGCAGTCGCTGGCGCGCAAAGAGGCCACCGGGCCGGGAACTTATGCCGACGTGCACTACGACATGTCGCAGTTCGGGCTGGAGCGAAACCAATCCAAGGTTGCGGAAACCATCCGTACGTCGCTGATCGTCGGACCCGATGGCCGCGTTCCGCCGATGTTGCCCGAGGCCCAAAAGCGACGGGCGGAACGGGCGGCTCTCAACAAAGGACATGAATTCGACGGGCCGGAAAACCGCGGCCTGGCCGAGCGCTGCATCATCTGGGGTAACGAAGGGCCGCCCATGCTTCCGGTAGGCTACAACAGCAATCTGGAGATCGTGCAAGGGCACGGATACGTGGCGATCATGCAGGAAATGATCCACGACGTTCGTATCATTCCCACCGACGGGAGCCCTCACGTGTCGCCCAAGATCCGCGAATTGATGGGCGATTCGCGCGGGCATTGGGAAGGCAACACGCTGGTGGTGGAGACCACGAATTTCACCGGCCGCACCGCCTTCCGCGGATCGTCGGAGAACCTGCACGTGATTGAGCGCTTTACGCGCACCGCGCCGGGCACCATCACATATCAATTCACGGTGGACGATCCGTCAACCTGGGCTACCTCGTGGACCGCGGAAATTCCGATGACCAAGATCGACGGCCCGATATTCGAGTACGCCTGCCATGAGGGGAATTACGGCATGGCCAATAATCTCAGTGGCGCGCGCGCCGAAGAGAAGAAGGCCGCGGCAGCCGCGCAGAAGCAATAGCGCCGGTAACCGCGGGTAACTGAAGCCGGTAATTGAACAATGACACATAAGTTAGCTGTTTTGATTCTGGGTACGGGCCTGCTGCTGGTTCCAGCGTGGGCGCATCATTCTTTCGCGGCCGAGTTCGATGCGAACAAGCCGGTGAAGCTGGAGGGAACCGTTACCGAAATGGAGTGGATCAATCCCCATGCCTGGATTCACATGGACGTGACGGGGCCGGACGGCACAGTAACCAGCTGGATGGTGGAAGGCGGGAGCCCCAACGCCTTGCTGCGGAATGGATTTACCAAGAATTCCCTGCCCGCCGGCAGCAAGATTATTGTCGAAGGCTATCAGGCCAAGGACGCATCCAACCGGGCCAACGGCCGCGACATCACGTTCGCCGATGGCAGGAAGCTCTTCATGGGATCGGCGGGCAGCGGCGGTCCCGGCGATAAAGGCGATAAATCGGAAAAATAGAGGCGCAAATGAGTATGCATTCTCTATCCGCCTCAACCGCAATCGTGGCGCTTGTCGGCACTTTGCCGGCCATGGCTGCGTCCTGCGAGAGTCTGGTGTCGCTGGCGTTACCGGATACGACCATTACTTTGGCTCAATCGGTGGCCTCTGGAGAATTTGTCCCGCCGGCGCCTACCCGTAGAGGCAACGCGCCAGTCTCTTTCAAGGATCTTCCCGCGTTCTGCCGCGTCGCGGCGACAATAAAACCGACCCCCGATTCGGATATCAAAATTGAGATCTGGCTTCCGCCTTCCGGCGCGGGCTCAACCTGGAACAACAAATTCCAAGCTGAGGGAAATGTCGGCTGGACCGGGTCCATCAATTACAATTCCCTGGCTACCGCGCTGCGCGGAAACTTTGCCACCGCCATGACCGACACGGGACATGAGGGAGGCAGCGCCAGCTTCGCGCTGGGCCATCCCGAAAAAGCGATCGACTTCGGCTACCGCGCCGTCCATGAGATGACACGCAAGGCCAAGGCGATCATTCAGGCCTACTATGGGCAAGCTCCCCGGCTCTCGTTCTGGAACGGCTGCTCGGCGGGCGGTAAGCAGGGACTGAAAGAGGCGCAGGCATTTCCCGAAGATTATGACGGCATCGTCGCGGGCGCGCCGGTCAACGATTGGGTGGGCCGGGCCGTGGGCGCAATGTGGATCGCGCAGGCGGTACATCAGGACGAGGCCAGCTATATTCCGCCCGAAAAGTTTCCGATCATTCACAAAGCGGCGCTGGCGGCCTGCGACGTTATCGACGGCGTCAAAGACGGATTGATCGAAAATCCCATGCGATGCAATTTTGATCCGGCAACCATCGCGTGCAAAGACGCCAACGCCGACAATTGCCTGACCGCCGCGCAAGTGGATACAGTCCGGAAGATTTATTCCGGCGCCATCAATCCACGCACCAAGCAGGTGATTTTCCCGGGGCTCATGCCCGGCAGCGAACTTGGGTGGGCAACTCAAGCCGGTCTGCGTCCTTTTGGCGCAGGCGTGGACCAGTTTCGATACCTGGTCTTCAACAACCCCGATTGGGATTACAAGACCCTCAACTTCGACGGCGACATCGCGCTCGCCGAGAAGGAGGATCACAACACGATGAACGCCATGAATCCCGATCTGACGGCGTTTTTCCAGCGTGGTGGCAAGCTCCTGCAGTATCAAGGCTGGTCCGATCAGCAGACGTCGCCGGGAAACAGCCCGAAGTATTACAACAGCGTGCTTGATAAGATGGGCGGAAGCGCAAACGTAGGCGAATCCTATCGCCTGTTCATGGTGCCGGGAATGGGCCACTGCGGAGGCGGAGAAGGGACCGATACGTTCGACAAGATGGCGGTGCTGGAGCAGTGGGTGAGCACCCGGAAGCCTCCGGATCAGATTGTTGCGTCGCGCATGGCGGAGGGGAAGGTGGTGCGCACGCGTCCGCTTTGTCCCTATCCGCAAGAAGCCGTGTACAAGGGAACCGGCAGCACGGACGATGCGGCCAATTTCAACTGCCAAGCCGTCTCCGAATCACGGCCCGTTGCCCGAACTGAGCCGCGACCCGCCCGAACTGAGCCGCGACCGTGAGGAAGCGGTTGCCAGGTTGCCACGCGATGAAACTATACTCCGTTGCGGTATTGATGAGTGCTGGATTGATATGGTCCGCACTGCCGGTAACAGCGCAGGGTCCGGAAACGTTCACTGCCCGGCTCTCGAGTTTACCCGCCGACGCCAGGACGCGCCCCAGCCTGGCAGGCTCCGGCTCCGTATCGGCTGTGTTGACGGGAACGAAACTTGTGGTGAGCGGATCTTTTGAAGGGCTGGTCTCGCCCGCCGTTGGAGCGCAGATTCATCAGGGAATCGCGGCAGGCGTGCGCGGCAACCCGGTGTTCGATCTAACTATATCCAAAGCTGCCGTCGGCAACATCACCGGATCGTTCGATCTCACTGCCAGCCAGGTCGAAAGCCTCAAGAAGGCCCAACTCTACATACAGATTTCGAGCGAGAAAACGCCGGATGGCACTTTGTGGGGCTGGTTGTTGCGTTAGGAGATATCTCATGTGGGTCCTTAATAGAAACACTGCTGTGGTGATCCTGGCCGCCGGCGGCGCCGTGGTCCTCGCCGGCCAGCAGAACAGAGTTCAACCGACCACTGGTGTTTTTACCGCGGAGCAAGCGGCGTCCGGCAGGAACGTTTATCAGACCAGTTGCGCGGGCTGCCACGGGGCCGATCTGGCCGGCAACGGGAATGCATCTCCGCTGGCGGGTAGCCTGTTCATGGGCAGTTGGGGCAACCGTACCTCCGGCGATTTGATTGCATTTTTGGAAGGCGCCATGCCTCCGGGAAATCCAGGTGGCCTGGGCGAGACGGCGTACGTCAATGTTACGGCTTTCCTTCTGGAAACGAACGGCGCCAAAGCCGGGGATCAGCCTCTCACGGCAGCCGCAAAAGTTTCCATCCGCTCGGTGGCAACGGGCGTGGTGGCCCAGATTGCCCCGCCGCAAGCCGGCAATGGCCGTGGCCGCGCGCAGCCACCGGCACCACGGGGTCTTACCATCAGCGGGGAAGTGAAGAATTTCGTGCCGGTGACCGATGCCATGCTGCGCAATCCGGATCCCAACGATTGGCTGATGATCCGGCGAGATTATCGAGCGTCCAATTACAGCCCGCTGAATCAGATCACCACCCAGAACGTGAAGGATCTGCGGCTTCAGTGGGTGTGGTCCATGAACGAAGGAACCAATGAGGCGGCGCCGATTGTTCACGACGGCGTGATGTATATCAACAATCCCGGCAACATCGTGCAGGCCCTGGACGTGCGCACCGGCGATCTGATTTGGGAGAACCGTATCGGCAAAACGGCTACCGGAAATTCACAGCGCGGCTTGTCCATCTATGACGACAAGATATACGTCACCGCCAGCGACGCGCATATTTATGCCTTGGATGCGCGCACCGGAAAAAATGTTTGGGACAGCGTCATCGGCGACCGCACGAACGGCACCTACAGCACCAGCAGCGGCCCCATTGTGGTCAAAGGCAAGTTGATCCAGGGTCTGGGTGGATCGTTGTGCGATCAGTACCGGGACGAAAAGTGCTTCATCAGCGCATGGGACGCTGAAACCGGAAAATTGGTGTGGAAGTTCTACACCATCGCCACCGACGGAGAGCCAGGCGGAGACAGTTGGGGGAAACTCTCCAATTTGTACCGCGCGGGCGGCGATACCTGGATTACGGGCAGCTATGATCCAGACCTGAATCTGACCTACTGGGGCGTTGCGCAGGCCAAGCCATGGATGAGGGCCAGCCGCCAGTCTGGCAACGGCGGAACCGCGTATGCGAACTCAACGGTGGCTCTCAACGCCGATACGGGCAACCTGGCTTGGTACTTCAATCACGCTCCCGGAGAATCGCTCGACCTGGACGAAGTGTTCGAGCGTGTGCTTGTGGATGAAGGCGGCCAGAAGCTGGTTTTTAGCGCCGGTAAGGCGGGCATCCTCTGGAAGCTGGACCGCAAAACCGGGAAATACCTCGGGCATAAGGAGACGGTGTTTCAGAACATCTACGATTCGTTCGATCCGCAGACTGGCGAGCCGCACTATCGCAACGATATCGTCGAGCAGAAGATCGGCGACTGGGTGCAGAGCTGCCCCACTTCAGAGGGTGGCCACAATTGGCACGCCATGAGCTATCATCCGGGCGCCGACGAGCTGATCATCCCGGTGGCGCAAAGTTGCCAGGAGATGAATGCGCAGAAGATCGACCTGGTACAGGGTGGAGGCAGCGCGGGAGGAGCCAGCCGGCGCTTCTTCGAAATGCCGGGCTCCAACGGCAACGTCGGCAAGCTGGCTGCCTACGACGTAAAGACAATGAAGGAGCTGTGGAAAGTGGAGCAGCCGGCGCCGTTCATGACGGCAGTAGTTTCAACCGCCGGTGGAATTGCCTTTGTAGGCGATATGAATCGCGTTTTCCGGGCCGTGGACGTGAAGACGGGCAAAGAATTGTGGTCGACGAAACTCGGCACTTCGGTGCAGGGCTTCCCGGTGACTTTCAGCGTTGGAGGCCGGCAATACGTCGCCGTCACCACGGGCCTGGGCGGCGGCAGTCCCCGTATCGTGCCGAACGTAATTGCTACCGATGTCCACTATCCAGCCTACGGGAATGCGCTGTACGTTTTCGCCTTGCCGGACAAGAAGTAATCGGTGCTGCGCCAGAAGCCGATAAGAGCCGCCTGAATCTGGGATCGGCGTAGCTGACGAGTAACTGCGCAGCAGCTCGATCAGCTTGGGCGATCACTGCGTTAGCCGAGCCGTGCGAGACACGGGCTCCGCAGCCGTACAGCACCGCAACCAGCGCACGAATCACTTACCGCTTGACGTGCCAATCCTCCTCACTATTACTGCTGTACGAGCTAGTACCGGAGGGTTTTAAGATACTGCATTAACGGTATGGAAACAAGAACGAATTCGTGCCATGGTCGATAGAGTTTCTTCTTGAATTCAGCGGCATTCGATGGTTTTCATTTTGAGGTGGGAAAACCATCGTTGGATATGAAAAACATGACACAGCGACTTGTTTGTGTAGCGATTCTGCCCGTCGTCGCCATAAGTATCGCCCAATGTGCACTGGCGCAAAGTGGAGGCGCCTACGCCGCGGGAATCAATTATCCTGCTGGGCCGCCGACCTCGCCGACAAATAACGGGTTCTGGTCAGGCGGGATCTCGCCTGTGGACGTGCACTATGGTGACTTTAACGGCGATGGCAAGCTGGACGTGCTGGTGGGCGCCATTTGCAGTTACACCGATGTAGCCGGATGCCCCGAAACCAATAGCGCGGTGGTTGTCTACTTGGGTAACGGGGACGGAACTTTTCAGGCGCCTCTTATCAGCGGCGGCATTCCACAGACGCCCAGGTCCACGGCGGTCGGCGACTTTAACGGCGACGGTGTTCTGGACGTCGCGGTAGCGGCGGATTGCCTGGGGAGTAGTTGCGGCAGCGGCTCCATCACCATCCTGCTGGGCAACGGCGACGGCACGTTCACGGAGAAGTCCCAATACTCGTTGAACGGGATCGTTGGCGAAGCCGGCACTCTGGCGGTTGGCGATTTCAACGGCGACAATGCGCTCGACGTGGCCGTCGGGATCGAGTGTTACAGCGGATCATGTTCATCGGGTAGTGTCAGCATTTTCCCGGGAAATGGGGATGGCACATTGGGCACTCCGACGCCCTACACGACGGTCGGGAACAGCGCCCTGTATCCTGTGGTGGGCGACTTCAACAACGACGGAAATCCGGATGTCATCGCAGGGAGTTATGATGCCCCCGGAGACAATACGCATTCCAGCCTTACCGTTCTGCTGGGCAACGGAAAGGGCGTCTTCAGTGAATCCGTAACGCCCTTGACCTTCTCGAGGCTAAGCGGCTTGGCTCCCGCGGATTTTAATTCGGACGGCAACCTCGACCTTGCGATATCAACTACAGTTGGCGTTGTCCAGATCCTCAACGGAAACGGTAAGGGCGCCTTTCTGTCTCCAGTCAGCGTCGCCAGCAGCTTGGGATACGGATATACCGACAGCGCGGCGATTGCCGTTGCAGACATGAACGGAGACGGGTTTCCGGACCTCATTGTGAGCGGAACGGATGTCGACAAATTCAACAATGGCGTTCAAATATTTCTGAATAACGGGGCCGGAAGTTTCACGGCTGGCAGCTCCTATGGTTTGGGCGGTTGGGAGGAGGCTCCTTTCGTAGCCCGAGATTTCAACGGAGATCGAAAAGTAGACATCGTCATGGCGAGTACGATTTCCGAAGACGCCAATCACGGTTCCGAGGGCACTATCAGCGTTTTGTTAGGTAATGGCGATGGCAGCATGCAGGGCGCCAGGGTGATCACTACGACCCAGGCCGTGCAAAGCAATTCAGCCATCACGGCCGATCTGAACGGCGACGGAATACCGGATCTGATTCAGACCGCGTCGAACTACGGCGGTGAGGGCGCAGTCTTTGTTTCGATGGGCCTCGGGAACGATACGTATGGCCCTCCCACTCCAGTTTCCACGGGATCTCCAAACTCATACTGGGTTCTGGCTGGCGACTTTAACCGCGACGGCAGACTCGACCTCGCGGTGGCAAACCTATGTTCCGACGACACCTGCAGCCAAGGGGGCGTCGCCATCTTGCTGGGCAATGGGGACGGAACATTTCAAAGCCCCACTATTTATCCGGCCGGCGCAAAGTACTCATTGAGCATCGTGTCGGGAGATTTCAACGGGGATGGCAAGCTGGATGTCGCAGTAATGAACCAATCGGCGAGCATCAGCATTCTGCTCGGCAATGGAAATGGAACTTTGCAGGCGGCCGTGGTTACCGATACCTCCGCGGGCGTTTCCAGCAATTATTCGATGGCACCCGGCGATTTTAATGCGGATGGCAAGACTGACATCGCCCTGCTGTCACTATCCACCGACCAGACCACGGGGTTGATCCGAGTCTATTTGAGCAGCGGTGGTGGAAATCTGGCTCAAACAGGATCGCCTTTTTCCAGCGGCGGTACAGCGGCCGGAGCCGGGCAGGGCTTTAACGGTATGTCCATCGCCGTAGGGGATGTGAGCGGTGACGGAACTCCTGACCTGGTCGTAGCAAATGGATGTCAGCTCAACGATTCAAACTGCGGATATGGATCACTTTCCGCTTTCATCGGAATGGGAGGCGGGAATTTTGGCGCCGGAATTACGCAGACGGTTCCCGATGGCAATTTCTACTCGCTGCTTCTCGCGGATGTGAACGGCGATGGAGTTCTTGACGCGATTGCGACCAATTTAACGGGCGTCGCGGTTTTTTTGGGACAGGGCACGGGTGCGTTCGAGGCGCCGACCGTTTACGCGGGAGTCGCCACCGGCGCAGAAAACGTGGAACTGGCGATGGACGACCTGGACGTCATCCAGCCGGGCCTTTCGAACGCGCTGACGGCAATTTTGGTAAACAAGGCCGGCACCTACCTGGTCAGCAAATCTTCCTCCATCCGATCCTACGCCGGCCACTCGATACCGCTGACCACCACCGCGACCGCGAGCTATCTGACCAGCGTCACACCCAGGGGCACGATTTCCTACTATGAGGGCGCCACCCTGCTGGCCTCGGCGCCGCTGAAAGATGGAACCGCGTCGGTGGACGTGAGCGGCCTCGGCCTGGGCGAGCACACGATTGTGCCGTATTATTCCGGCGATTCGAATTTCAGCGCTTATTATGGAACGCCTGTTCTGCACGTGGTGATTCCGAATCCTACCGAGACGTCCATTACCAGTCCGGCAATTACTTATGGCGAGGACGGGAAGGTAACGATCGACGTTACCTCCTCGGCCGGCACGGTCACCGGCCACGTATCGCTGACCGTGGACAGCGGGACGCCGGAAATTCGCGCGCTCACCAACGGCCAGGCCATCATATACCTGGCTGGCCTCACAGGCGGGAGTCATAGTTTGTCCGCTAGTTATGTGGTCCAGGGAATCTTCGGCAAAAGCTCGGCCACGGGTACGATCGAGGTTAATCAGGCAAAGCCGACGGTGACTTTCACCGGCGCGCCGACGAGCGCCGCTTACCACACCACCTTCACGGTAACCGCGACTACTAACGCCAGCACCGTGGCTGTGATCACAGCCAGCGGAAGTTGCTCGGTGGCGGGCGCCACGGTGACGATAACTAAGGGAACGGGGACTTGTGATTTGAAAGCAACCTGGGCGGCGGACCAAAACTATCTCGCGGCTACCGCCCGGCAATCCACAAACACAACGCCAGCGACGCCCACCATCAACTGGGCGACGCCCGCGCCGATCAACCAGGGGACCGCCCTGAGCAAGAAGCAACTGGATGCCACAGCTACGTACCAAGGTGCGCCCGTGGGCGGCACCTATGTTTACTCGCCCTCCGCGGGCACCGTGCTACCGGCCGGCAGCCAGACCTTGTCGGTTACGTTCACGCCGAATAACACGACAGATTACGCCACGGCGATGGGCAGCGTCACGCTGCAAGTAAACTAGGGACGGCCGGTACACGACGTCCCCTGGCCGCCGAATGCCCGCTCGGAACACGCTATGCTTACGGCCATGGTACCAATCGGCGCAGAAGTCTCATTCATCGAAATCGGGGTGTCCGACGCTTCGAAATCGAGAGCATTCCTGGAGCAGATGTTCGGTTGGAAGTTTCAACCATTTGGCCAGGGCGCAGACGGGTGGTTTCAGACTCCTTCCCTGAAGGCCGGCATCCATGGAGGTGATCCGGACTGGGGTTTTCTCGTGTTCTTCGGAGTCCCGGATCTCGAAAGAGCAGTCGCCGATGTGAGCCGTTTGGGGGGAGTGGCAGAGGTCCCAACTGACGAACCGGGATTTGGCAGGTTCTGTATCTGCCGTGATCCGCAGGGGCTGCGCTTCGGACTTCATCAGCGATAGCTAGCGGGCTGTCCCAGCGCGGCACGCTGACGCGCGCACCACATCCAATGCATCGTGGCGCACGCACTCGTGCTTGCAGCGTTCACACTCGTGTGAACGAACTCTAAGTATGCCGTTGCCGATGGCCGTAGTTTCCGGATTGGCTTGATTGGCGAAGCCCAGCGTCGCGAATATCCCCTCAGGACAGAGCGCGCAAATTGTTCCGCAGGCCATCGGGATTTCCATCCACCAGAAGGCTTTCTACCTCCCGGTGCGTTCGCTCCCAGATTGGCACGGCGCGCACCAGCAAGAGCCGCCCCTTAGCCGTCAGACTCATCAGACGGCTGCGCCGGTCCAGCCGATCCGCCGTAACTTTTACCAGGCCCCGCCGCTCCAGCGGTTTCAACGCAGCGGTCAGCGTGGTGCGATCCATGGCGAGCAGCGACGCTACAGCGCCCATCGCCGGAGGCTTGGGCCGGTTCAGCGACATCAGCAACGAAAATTGCCCGTTGGTGAGATCGAACGGCCGCAGGGCCTCATCGAAGCGCCGCGCCAGCGCCCGGGCAGCCCGCTGCACATGCAGGCAGAGACAGCAATCGCGAACCAGGAGGGTGGTCTCAAAAGGAACCTTGGCAGGGCTAGCGACGGTTCGTCAAATGCATTCTCAAAGCTGGACAACTTAGCGGATCAGCCTGCATTTATATATAACAATTTCTCTGCATCCAATGTTGGAGGTCCTAAGACGCTAAGTCTAAGGCCCTCGACTTTTAACTCTTGACATATTGCAGAATGTTGATATCAACATACATGTAGCGGGGATCGCGGTGGACCCACCCGGTTGTGTCGCGCGAAATCGCTGCCGCGCTGAAGCGACCGGACAAAGAGGAGAGGACAAATATGCGAAAGCTAACGCTGCTTGGCTGGGGAATCCTCACGCTGTCCCTGGCATCGTTCTGGAATCTTCCCGCGCAGGAAGTGGTTGCTCATATCCGCGGCACTGTAACCGATCCGTCGGGAGCGGACGTTCCAGGCGCGGAGGTGAAGGCCACCAATGCTCAGACCCAGGTATCCGCACGGTGATGAGCAAGGACGATGGAAGCTATGAGTTTCTTATCTTGCCGCCTGGCACGTATGACGTCACCGTCACCAAGAGCGGGTTCCGGACGTTCACCGCCCACAATATCCCGTTAACGCTGAATCAGATTTACAACCTCCCAGTCGCGTTGGCGGTCGGAGAAGTGACGCAATCGGTTCAGGTGGAAGCCAACCCGACGCAGGTGGAAACCAGCACGACACAGCTCGGCACCATCATCAACGCCAAACAGATCGTAGATTTGCCCCTGCTGGGCCGCAATTGGACTCAACTCCAGCAGTTAGTGCCAGGCGCTGTCAGCCAGAGCGACGCCAATCGCAACAACTATGCCATCAACGGGAGCGAGAGCCAGCAGAATTCGTTTCTCCTGAATGGCGCCGACGCCGTGGACTATCGCCTGAACGCGGTGGGGCTGACGCCGAGCCCGGATGCCATCGATCAGTTCAACCTCATCGACAGCACGATTAATCCCGAATACGGCCGCAACTCGGGCGGCATTTTGAATGCAATCGTCAAATCCGGCACCAATCAGTTCCATGGCAGCGCATTTGAGTTTTATCGCGACACATTTTTGAACGCGCGAAACTTTTTCTCGGTGACGCCGCCTGTTTTCCACCAGAATCAGTATGGCGGAACGGTGGGCGGCCCCATTTGGAAGGACCACACTTTCTTCTTCCTGTCCTACCAGGGAACCAGAAACCGCCGTCCCGACACCAATCAGACTTCGGAGACCACCACCGTCTTCACGCAGGCTCAACGCGACGGGTATTTTCCGGATATCGCGAGTTCCACCGCGCCTCTCGCCCTATGCAATGGTCGGCGAGAACGGCGCCACCTATGCGGCCGGAACGCCTTACAACAAGCTTTTCCCAGCGGGCCACATTCCCTCGGCGGACTTAAATCCGCTGGCCGTCAAACTGATGAACCAGTTCGTCCCGCTGCCGAATTTCGGCGTGAACCAATATTCGTTCACCTCCATCGCCACCCAGGACTTCGAGCAGGGAATCGCGCGCATCGATCACACCTTCGGCACGAAGGACAGCGTGTGGGCCAGCCTGTTCATCGAGCACGACTCCGCTCTGCGCGGGCTTCCGTTCTTGGGCTCCACGCTGCCCGGCTTCGGAGAGACCGATCCGGAAGCCACCAAGCAATACACCGCGCAGTGGTCTCACACTTTTAATCCCACCACCCTGAACGAATTCCGCGCTTCGTGGTACCGGTTGAATTACCAGGCCGTGACGCCTCAGAATCCGGCGCTGCCCTCCTCCTACGGCTTCTCGGGGATAAACTCGCAATTTCCGAGCGTGGCCAGCATGCCGCTGGTGAGCCTGAACGGATACTTCAATCTGGGCGGAAGCCCCGATGGTCCGCAACCGTCCATCGATAACACGTATGAAATGACCGAGAGCTTATCCAAGGTAGTGGGCAGCCATACCATGAAGTTCGGCTTCGATTGGCGGCGTTACGAGGTCAACGACTCGTTCGATGCCTTGAACAACGGCGAGTTTGCGTTTGACGGCACCGGCGCTTACAGCACCGGGGATCCCGGCGCGGATTTTCTGTTGGGAGTACCAGATATATTCGTCCAGGAAAGCGGTGGCGTGCAGGCGTTCCGCAGCTACGAATTCTACTCGTACGCCCAAGATAGCTGGAAGGTGAGGAACGATTTGACGTTCAATTACGGGATTGGCTGGCAGATCGACACTCCCCTGGTCAATCATCGCTATGACGGGTTGTACAACAACTGCTTCATTCCCGGCGCAGCAATCCACGATATTTCCGACGGCGCCGGTGGGCTTGGATTTTCCGGGCGACCCCGGATGCACCACGTCCGGCTATCACCAGCACAACGATAATTTTGCGCCGCGCTTCGGATTTGCGTATTCACCCGACTGGGGCCCCCTCAGCGGCGGCACAGCCAAGAAGTTTGTGATCCGGGGCGGATACGGCATCTACTTCAATCGCGCCGCGGAGGAACTGGCGCTGCAACAACTGGGCGCTCCGCCTTTCTTCATCGAGTCCCTGGCGGCAACCGGGATCGGCGGCAGCCCCACCTTCGCCAATCCCTATGTAGATATCGCCACTGGCCAAGTGGCCCAAAATCCTTTCCCCTTCACTGGGGCCACCAAAGGCCAGAATGTGAACTTCTCGCAATTCGAACCGTTAAGCATCAGTACGGTGAATCCGAACCTGACCGATGCCTACGCGATGAATTACAACCTGAACATCCAGCGCCAACTTCCCGGACAGATGATTTTGCAGGTAGGATATGTGGGGGCTCAAGGCCGGCACCTGGACATGGTCTATGAAGGCAATCCCATTTCACCCACAGGAACCGCTGAGTGCGCCGCCGACCCGAACTGCATAGCTAACCGGGACAACCAGGCCATCTTGTACCCCAGCCACAGCATGTACGCGCCGGGCAATATATTCGCTTCGGTTGGAGTGCAGGGTAGCCAAGGCGTTTCCAATTACAATTCGCTGCAGGTGCAACTCCAAAAACGCCTGGCTCGTGGCCTGATGTTCCAGGCCGCCTATACCTGGAGCCATTCCATTGACGACAGCTCGGGTTACGAGGGCAGCGGCGCGGCCTCAGGATCTACTCGCACCAGCAATCCGTTCGATTTCGCCTTGAACAGGGGAGATTCCAACTTCGATGCCCGGCACCGCTTCGTAGTGAATTACACATACGAGTTACCCATTCCGCGTTGGAACAATGCTTTCGGTAAGTATGTAGTGAGCGGCTGGCGGCTGGCGGGGATTACCACGCTGCAAACCGGCTTTCCGATTATCGTGGGCGACTCGTCCGATCTTATCGCTGCAATGCCCGGTCGCGGCCCCCTTCAGTTTTTACGGATGCTGGGACGCGCCCAATGTGGCCGGCTATCCGGGAGTCTACAATCCGCGCAACGCCACGCTCCAGTTCGGATCGAATCCCGCTGAGCCCAACTACTATTTCAATCCGAACGCTTTCACGCAGGAAACGCCGGGCGTGCTGGGGAACGAAGGAAGAAACAACTTCCATGGCCCGGGAATCAACAACACCGATCTGGCTCTCAGCAAATTGATAACGTTCACGGAAACCAGGCAGATTGAACTTCGCCTGGAAGCCTTCAATGTCTTCAACCACACCAATTTCGCGTTTTCGCAGAATATTACCGCATGGGAGGATTTCAACGCGCCCAGCACGTTTGGGCGTGTCACAACATACAACCCCAATGCGGCCGGACGGGTGCTGCAACTCGGCGCGAAGATTTACTTCTAGCCGATCCAAATAGAAATCACGCATCCTAGACGCGCGGTTCAGCAGATTCATTGCATGACAGAGCCGCGACCGTGAGGGAGTCGGTTTTGACACATGCTCCTAAACTAGAGGAGGGAGAAAGCAATGAAGCGGAAGATTCTCAGAACGATCGCGTTGTCAAGTTTCGCGTTGTTCGTCATGCCGCCCGCGGCGTGGCGGGCGCCCGCACAGGAGGCCAAAACTCCGTATCCGAGCATGGCCCCTCTGGATCAGTACCTGATGGAGCGCAGCGCCGAGATCGCGTTAGCGCGAAGCGCCGCACCGGTATCCATCTCGCAGGATGCTGAAGTGATGGTGCTCGGCCGGCATCGTTACGAAACCGCGGCCAAAGGCAAGAACGGTTTCGTGTGCATGGTGGAACGATCCTGGACCGCGGGGATCGACGATCCGAGTTTTTGGAATCCCAAACTGCGGGGCCCGATCTGCTTCAACCCGCCTGCCGTGCGATCCTACCTGCCACAAACGATCATGAAAACCGATTCGATATTGGCTGGACGATCCAAAGCTCAGATGTTCGAGGACATCAAAGTGGCTCTCGACAACAAGAAACTGCCGCCGCCCGAATCTGGCGCGATGTGTTACATGATGTCCAAGCAAGGGTACTTGAACGACGAAGCCGGGCACTGGCGCCCTCACCTGATGTTTTTCCTCCCGCCGACAGACGCGGCGACTTGGGGCGCGGACCTGCCGGCCTCCCCGATCATTTCAACTCAGGATCCTCAAGGCCGGCTGACCATTTTTATGGTTCCGGTTGCACATTGGTCGGACGGAACGGCCGCTCACTAAGAAGAAATGCGATCGGTGCAAAACGATTGCCTTCCTCATTCGACCAGCCGGGCTAGAGAACGCTGTGGGTATCGCGACGATCCGCGTTGCGGCGTGCCGACCCGTTGTTGAGCCAATGCGTCCGTGACATCATCTTATTTGGTCAGCGAAGGACCAGGAGGTCGCCGATGAAAAAGCTGACGTTGTGGATGATGGCTCTGGCGGCGCTGCCGGCAAGCGCGTTGCAAGCCCAGGATATCAGCGGCAATTGGCAGGGCACATTGCAGGCCGGCCAGCAAAAAGTGCGGATCGTGTTTAAGATCGCACTGGAAAATGACAAGCTGCAGGCGACGCTACGCACCGTCGACCAGGCATCTCGGCCTATCGCGACCACCATCACACGCGACGGTTCGACGATAAAGATGACAGTTCCCTCCCTAAACGGCAAATATGATGGGAAACTGAGCGGGGACGGAAACTCGATGGCGGGGACGTGGACCCAAGGCGCGCCGCAGGCCTTGAACCTGGCACGCGCCACTCCGGAGACCGCCTGGGCGATTCCGGAACCTCCGCCTCCTCCGGCGCGGATGGCGGCGAATGCGAAGCCCGCATTCGAAGTGGCCACCATCAAGCCCAGCGATCCGGCCACGCCGGGCCAGTTAGTTACGTTGAGAGGCGCCGAGGTGATCACAACGAACACAACGGTGCGCGATCTGATCAACCTGGCTTACTGGCTTCATCCCAAGCAGGTTAACGGTGGACCGCCCTGGATGGAATCGGAGAAGTACGACATGGCGGGTAAGCCCGATGCGCCGGGCCAGCCGAACGTCGACCAGATGAAGATGATGATTCAGAAACTGCTGGCCGATCGCTTCCAGCTCAAGTTTCATTTCGAGAAGAGAGATCTCTCGGCATACGCGGTCAGGATCACCAAAGACGGAGCGAAAATTATCAGGAGCCAGGACGATCCGAAGGGCTATCCCGGATGGTATTTCGGAAGAGCTGCATCGGGAACGACGCTCACCTTCAGGAACTCGCCAATGTCGCAAGTCACCGCCATATTGCAAAACTTCTTGGATAAACCTGTGGTAGACCAGTCAGGCCTTTCCGAAAGGTACGACTTCACGTTGACGTTCACACTCGATGCGGCTCAGGCGGTGCGTCTTGGTGGCCCTCCGCCTCCCGCGGCCGACAATCCCGATGCCGCTCCGGATCTGTTCGCCGCCTTCCAGCAGCAACTGGGATTGAAGCTGGAATCGACCAAGGCGCCTGTCGACGTCATGGTTATCGATAAGGTGGAAAAGCCTTCGGAGAATTAGCCACGGTAGAGAAGATATATTGCCCGATCGAAGGCGTGCGTCCGGAATACATTTCGACGGTTTGCCGGCAACTCGCTCAAGTAGATTGACGGAACCAAGAGCTTTTTATCTCAATCCGCGAGGGCTTCTCCGAGGCATTGGCAAAAGACGGCGCCAGTTGCCAGGCCACTCGCGGCGACTCTTTTCGTGACGAACGGTGAGCGCTTGTGTCGCAGGGTTTCCACTATCCACACTTGTTTCAAATCGCGTATGACCATGAGATTTTGGCCCATCGCTCTCAACTCGTTGAAGGTAGGTCTCATCGGAACATGTTGGGCCGTCCGATAATGTTTGGTCTGTCCATTGCCATGTTCCGAGATGGATTCGCTGGTACGTCAGCGAGGGCGTTCTGGTTATAGACTCACCAGCCGACGCCTGTCCATCCTAATCGATCCAGGGAAGAAACGGAGACATCAATGAATCAGACAGTCCTTATCACAGGTACTTCTTCAGGCTACGGCAAGGCGACAGCGAAGCTGTTTCTCGACCGGGGCTGGAATGTCGTTGCAACCATGCGTCAACCGAAGCCGGACATCTTCGGCTCGCAAAGTGATCGCCTGAAAGTGGTCCCGCTCGACGTCACTAATTCCGGCAGCGTTAATAAAGCCATCGCCGAAGCCATTTCCACATTTGGGACGATCGACGTGCTAGTCAACAACGCTGGAATCGGTATCGTCGGCGCCTTCGAGGCCACCCCGATAGCCACCGTGCGTGAAGTGTTCGAGACCAATACCTTCGGCGTGATGGCGATGACGCAAGCAGTACTGCCCCTGTTTCGCGAACTGAGGTGTGGTGTGGTGGTCAACGTGACCTCCAGCGTGACCCTGGCCCGGATGCCGCTGGCCGCAGCCTACACCGCGAGCAAAGCGGCCATCGAAGGATTCACCGGATCGCTGGCGTTCGAGGCGGAGTGGTTCAACGTGCGCGTGAAACTGGTTGAGCCAGGCTACGCCCCGTCGACGCAGTTTGCGAGTAATGGCGCATCCCGCATGCAAGGATTGATTCCCGAGGCCTACGCCCCGTTCGCGGAATCGATCTTCGCCGCATTCGCGCAACCGGCTGCGGTGACAGCCGAGGCCGACGTGGCCGAGGCGATATGGCGGGCTGCGAACGACATGACGGGACAACTCCGATTCCCGGCGGGTGCCGATGCGCTGGCGCTGGCTCAGTCGAGATGAGTGACCCACTTTGCTAACCCCTGGGGATCCCATGCATCGCTCCTGCTTTAGCAGGATGCTGAAAAAGGCAATAAACCGCTTGCTCACGCGCCACCCGTCCGGTGTTCTTCGAGTCGCTGTTCTCCAGTGCACGACTTCCGGTCGTCTCCGGGTGTGCTGCTGGCGCGCGGCTCAGAATCGCGACTGCGTGTTTGCATGTGTTTACCGAGCCGCGACCGTGAGGGAGACGGTCCCCAAAAGCCT
>CAWAPW010000017.1:0-232492 GCA_963784025.1 Bryobacterales bacterium | reverse complement strand
TGGCGGAGAGAGAGGGATTCGAACCCTCGATAGAGTTTCCCCTATACACGCTTTCCAAGCGTGCGCCTTCAACCACTCGGCCATCTCTCCGGGGTCTACGGGAGCGTGGGCGAAGCCGCCCGCGATCTTCAGTCTAACATGCGGCACGCTCCAACCAGCAGCTTAAACCGCGTGGCGCCTGGTTCGTGAGAGCAACTCTTTGGCACGCGCCAGAGCGCGAGCTTCGGCGTCCTCGCGCGTGTCGGCGACAATCCGCGCCAGTGCCGCGCCGGGCGACACGTTGTCGGCCTTGGTGTGCCACTTTTCGCCGAGCTGGTAAGTGGTGAGATTCACCTGCCAGCCGTCGACGTCCACTTTGCGCTCGCTGAAGTTTTCCGGCTTCACGCTTGCCCCACCGATTTCGCCGCGCCTTTTTCGACCGGAGCGCCGACCAGATTGCCCCACTCGGTCCAGGAACCGTCGTAGTTGACCACGTTGTCGACGCCGAGCAGATACTTCAGCACGAACCAGGTATGGCTGGAACGCTCGCCGATGCGGCAATACGCGATCACCGGCTTGGATTGCGTCGACGCCCTCGGCGCCGTACAGCTTCTGCGAGTTCGTCAGCCGACTTGAAAGTTCCATCGTCATTGCAAGCTTTGCCCCACGGGACGCTGCGCGCGCCGGGAATGTGGCCGCCGCGCTGGCAGGTTTCGGGCAGCCCCGGAGGCGCGAGAATCTCGCCGGTAAATTCCTGCGGACTGCGCACGTCGATCATGACCGCGCTCGCGGATTTCTGCGCCTGCTGCACTTGCGGCAGAAACGCGCGCAGCGAATAGTCGGGCTCGGTGGCCTGGTAGGGCGTGGCACCGGGCGCCGGCTGCGCGGGCGCCGTATCCAGATCGCGGCCTTCCGCCAGCCATTTCTTGCGTCCGCCATCCATGATGCGAACGTCTTTGTGGCCGTAAATCTTCATCTGCCAGAAGGCCCAGGCGGCGAACCAATTGTTGTTGTCGCCGTACAGAACGACGGTGGTGTCGTTGCCGATGCCCGACTGCGTCAGCAACTCTTCAAACGCGGCTTTGGGCACGATATCGCGAATCACGGTATCGCAAAGCTGCGTGTTCCAGGCCCAGCCAATCGCGCCCGGCACGTGGCTTTCGTCATAGGCCTTGGTATCGACGTCCACTTCCACCACGCGCACGTTGGCGTCTTTGGCGTGCGACGCCACCCATTCGGTATCTACCAGGACTTCCGGATGCGCGTACGAAGCGCTCATAAATCCTCCAATTTCCAGCTCCCTCACGGTTACGCTCGGTTCTATCCCAGATCGAATTTTTCGTGATGCAGCAGCGGGTCGGCCTTCACCAGCACGGGCCGGCGCAGGATCTCCTCCATCTCCTCCAGATATTTGTTCTGGTTCGACTTGAGGAATTTCGCGACGTCGGGATGCACGCGCAGCAAGACGTCCTTGCCTTCGATGGCGCGCGGCAATCTTGCCGCGCCTCCTGCAGAATCTCGTTCACGATGGTCTGCACGCTCTTGACGTAGCCGGCGCCTTCGCAATGCGGGCAAGGCATGCACAGCGCGCGCTCCAGGCTCTGCTTCACGCGCTTGCGCGTGATGGCCACCAGGCCGAAATCGTTGAACTGCAGAATCTTGTACGGCGCGCGATCGCTGCGCATGGCGTCTTCGAGCGCCTGCATCACCTTCTGGCGATTCTTGCGCTCGTCCATGTCGATGAAGTCCACCACGATGATGCCGCCCAAATCGCGCAGGCGGATCTGCCGCACGATCTCCTTCACCGCTTCGGTGTTGGTTTTGACGATGGTGTCTTCCAGACGATTCGACCGGCCGACGTACTTGCCGGTGTTGACGTCGATGGCCACCAGCGCTTCGGTCTGGTTGATGACGATGTATCCGCCGGACTTCAGCCAGACCTTCGGCCGCAGCGCCTTTTCGAGCTCCGCGGTGATGTTGAAGGCGTCGAAGATCGGCTCGGGGCGCGTGTACAGCTTGACGCGCGTCACCAGGCTGGGCTGGAAGCGCTGCACGAAGCGCAGCACGCTTTCGTAGAGCTCTTCGTTATCCACCCAGATGGCTTTGAAGTCGTCGGTGAACTGGTCGCGCAGGGTGCGCTGCACGATGTCGAGATCGTGATGCAGCAGCAGCGGCGCGGGCTTCTTCTCGGCCTTCTGGCGGATATCCAGCCAGAGGTTGAAGAGGAAGTTCATGTCGGCCGCCAGATCCTCTTCGCTCTTGCCTTCGCCGGCGGTGCGCACGATGAAGCCGCCGGGGATTCCGGCGTGATGGATTTGCAGAATGCGCTTCAGGCGCAGGCGCTCTTCGTCACTGGCAATCTTGCGCGAGACGCCGGTGTGCTCAAGCGTCGGCATGTAGACCACGTATCGGCCCGGCAGCGCGATGTGCGAGGTGATGCGCGCGCCTTTCTGGCCCAGCGGCTCCTTGGCGATCTGAACGATGATCTCCTGGCCTTCCTTCAGCAGTTCGGTGATGGAAGGCAGCGGCGCCCGTTCCGGACGGCTGAAGGTGCGCGGCTCCGGTCTGGGCGCTGCCGGTTCCGGCGACTCCGCGGCCGGTGCGGTTTCGCCAGCCCGTGCTGGTTCGGATCTCGTTTCTCCTTGCCCTCCGCCGCGCATCTTGCGGCGCATGCGGCGTGGCATGCGATGCGGGAATCGTCCACCTTGCTCGCGAACCTGCGCCGACAGCGGCGGCGTGGCGCCGGATGGAGGAGCTTCCTCGCCAGCGGACGACGTTTCAGTCTCAGCCGGCTCAGCTTCGGACTGCGCCGCTTCAGCTTCGGTATCGACCGGCGATTCGCTCCCGTCTTCGACTTCGGAAATCTCGATTTCCTCCACCTCTTCCACCACAATTTCCGCGGTAGCCACGGGAGGCTCGGGCTCCAGCGCGAGAGGGGCGGCAAGTATCTCGCTCTCTTCGAAGGTGTCCGGGGCGAGCGGCGCGTCATCCGGCTCTTCGACAGCTTCCTCAGCGATTTCGGCCAGCGCGGCCTCCGGTTCGGGAGCGACAGTGGTTTCCTGCAGATCGCGAATCTCGTCTTCCTCGGCCTCATCCAGCGGCTGGATATTGGAGCGCGTGTATTTGGCCAGAGATTCGCCGGGCAGGACGGAGAAATCGGTTGCGCCGGTGCTCGCAACAATATGAGAAGCAGCCTCCACGGCTGGAACTGACACGTGGCGGGAGCGCTCGGTTCCGCCGCGGGCGCCGATTCGCCAAAACGCGGCGGACGCGAAGCATCGGAGGAAGCGTACTTGGAATCCGGGAATCCACGGCCGCGGCCACGGCGCCGTCGGGAACGGCGACCGCGATCGCCACCCCGATCGGGGCGCTCGCCGGGGCGCTCCATGCGATCGGCGCGTTCGTTTGGGAGCACCGCGGCAGCAGGTTCAACCGGTCCGGACGGCTGATCGGTCTCAGCGGGTGCGGAGATCTCAGCCGACGCAACCTCTTGAACGGGCGGGCGGTCTACCGGCGGCCGGCTACCCCGGTCCGGACGGCCCGGCTCGCGGTTTACCGCTACGCGATCGAAGTCCTCCTCCGTCTCGTCCGAGAAGTCCGAGACGTAGAGGAACGTGTCGCGCTCCAGGCCCAGGTCGACGAAAGCCGACTGCATGCCGGGCAAAACGCGCGTGACGCGTCCCTTATGAATGCTGCCGGCGAGCGAGTACTCGTTGGCACGCTGAAAAAACACCTCGACCAGTTGGTCGTCTTCGAGAATCGCCACTTTGATCTCGTGGCGATTCGCTGCAATCACCAATTCTTTGCTCATGCATGCTCCTACAGTTCATGGCGAGAACCGGAGCTTCAAAAGCGCGAGGGAAAATACCGTCAGCCCGCTGCCCCGGGTGATCCACAGGATGATCCATAGGACCGTTTGCCCTGAGCAAACAGGCTCAAAATCTTTCAGCCTCCGCAAGGTGGAGAATCAAATCTCGTACACCTTGCCCGCGGTAGGCCGCCCTTGCGGCGCTACGCGAAAGCCGGAAAACTCCGCAACGGCGAACCGTTGCCTGAGCCTCCCGGAGAGGCGCTCAACCCAACCGCTGGTCTAGGATCAAGATCCGGACGCGGACCAGCAACGGAAGGAATCGAACTCGCTTACCCTCAATCTTCTTAAGCCGGCCGTCTCTCGGCCAGTCAATTTATCAATCGCGCACAACCGAGCGGGACGCGATATCCTTCACTCTCTAACGAGCGCATCCCGCGCTGTGCGCTCTCAGTTTACGAATCGCCGGAGCCGGACGTTGTTCACGAGCCCCAGCATCAAAAACATCGCTACAATATTCGATCCGCCGGAACTCATCAGCGGCAGGGGAATACCCGTGACCGGCATTCGTCCCACCACCATTCCGACATTCACCAACACGTGAAACAACAATAATGCCGCAACGCCCATGCAGATGTACATCCCGGCTTTGTCGGACGCGGTCTGCGCGTTCTGAACAATCTGCATCAGCAACAAAAAATACAACCCCAGCGCCACGATGACGCCCACGAACCCGTGCTCTTCGGCGAAGGCCGAAAAGATGAAATCCTTCTGTGGCACCGGCAAGAAGCGCCCTTGGGTTTGTGTCCCCTTGGTAACGCCGCGCCCCCAGAGCGCGCCCGCGCCAACCGCTATTTTGGACTGGATCACCTGGTATCCCGATCCTTTGGGATCCTGACTGGGATCCAGAAAACTCACCACTCGCTGCCGCTGATAATCCTTCAACACCAGCCAATAGCCGATCGGCGCCACCACGGCGATAATCACCAGGATCGCCACCGCGTATTGCCAACGAAACCCCGCCAAAAATACTCCGATGGCGAGGATCGGAACAAAAGTCAAGGCCGTTCCGAGATCCGGCTGAATCATCACCAGGATCATCGGCAAGCCCACCAGGCCAGCCAGCTTGAGCAGATCCGAAAGCTCCAACTGGTCGCCCTTCAGCTCCGACAGATATCGAGCCACTAAGAGAACTATAACCAGTTTAACGAATTCCGAGGGCTGAATATGATAGGTGGGTGAGCCGATCCAGCGTCGCGAGCCGAAAGCCGTCATTCCGATGGCGAAAGTGGCAATCAGCGTGGCCACCGAAAGGCAATACAGGACGGCCACCTGCCCGAGCAAAGTGTGATAGTCGATCAGCGTTCCGATCCACAAAGCCAGGAAGCCGGCCAGTATCCAGATGCCTTGCTTCCACCACGCCTCCGTAAAGTGAGTGTCCCGGGTGGCGCTGTAGATCTGGAGCACTCCGAGAGCGCAGATGGCGCACACCAGAATCACCATCAGCCAGTCGAAATCGCGCAGCGAACGGTGGGCCGGCATGCTAGGGATTCACCGAAGCGGTGGTGGCCGTGGACGAAGCCGCCGGCAGCGGCGGAGGTGGCTGCAACAGGCCGGTGGGGATGTGCGCGATCTGCGGCTGAGGCTGGGCCAGCCGGGTCTTTTTGTCGAAGTACGCCTTGATCACGTCGCGCACGATGGGCGCGGCAAGCTGGCCGTGCTCGCCATTTTCAAACAGAGCGGCCACCACGATCTCGGGATTGTCGCGCGGCGCGAAACCGACAAACCAGGCGTTATCCTTGTGCGTCTGCCCGTACGAAGTGCCTTTCAATAAGTCGTTCGAGGCCAATTGCGCGGTACCGGTCTTACCTGCCACATCCAGGCCGGGAAGGCGCGCGCGCACACCCGTTCCTCCGGTTCGTTCACCACGCCCTACATTCCGTCCACTACCTTCCGGATGTTCTCCAGGTTCACTTCGGCGCGGCGCGCCGGCATCAGGCGGACGGCATCCTTCACCAGATGGGGCTGAAACCACATGCCCCCGATGGACATTCCACCGATCGCTACCGCCATCTGCAGCGGAGTCACCGTGGTTGCTCCCTGGCCGATAGCCACCGAAATGGTTTCGCTCGGATACCAACGCTCGCGGAAGTTGCGGATCTTCCATTTGCTGGATGGCACCAGGCCCTCGGCTTCGTGCGGCAGATCGATACCAGTTTTGTGGCCATAACCTACCATTTCGGCGTACTGCGCGATTCGATCGATACCCAGACGATTGCCGACGTTATAGAAGAATGTGTCGCAGGAATGCACCAGGCCCTCGTGCAACCCAACCGTGCCATGCTTACCCCAGCATTTAAAGAATCGGCCGTAAAACGTCGCCCCTCCAGGGCAATTGATGTGAAAATTGTCATCGATAACGCCGGTTTCCAGACCCGCCAGCGCCATGATCGGCTTGAACGTCGATCCAGGCGCCTGCTGGGCCTGAATGGCTCGATTCAAGAGCGGATGATCGGGGTTGTCCAGCAGCACCTTCCAATCCTTCGATTTGATGCGGCCGGCGAAAAGATTTGGATCGAAGGCCGGGCGGCTGACCATGGCCAGCACTTCGCCGGTGCGCGGATCCAGCGCCACCACCGCGCCGCGCCGGTTCTCCATCGTCAGCTCGGCCACCGCCTGCAGATCGAGATCGATGGTCAGCTGCAGATTTCTTTCCGGGACGGCCTCTTTGTCGTCCAGAACGTGGCGCTCGTTGCCGAAGCTGTCCACTTCCACGCGCTTCTGACCATCCACGCCCATCAATTGATCGTTATATTGGCGCTCGATGCCGTCCTTGCCGATGATGTCGCCCTGATGGAAGCGCGCCAACTCCGGCGAGTCCAATTCGGATTCGCTGATTTCGCCCACGTACCCGATGACGTGCGCAGCCAAACCATCGCGGGGATAAAGGCGGTGCTGCACGCGCACCACTTCGAGCTCGGGAAACGTGGCCAGGTCCTTGTGCGAATCGACGAAGGCCAACTCGCCCGGCGTCAGCTCTTCCTTGATCGGGATGGGTTCATACTGCGGAGCGCCGCGCGATTGAAAACGGCGCACGCGGGCTACCAGGCTGTCGTAATCCAGATTCAGCCCCTCGGCGATCGGCCTGAGGTGCTCCATCTTCAGGTTTTCGCGCGACAAATACAGGCTAAATGACGAATGATTGTCGACGATCACGCGCCCGTCGCGATCCAGAATCTTGCCGCGCGGCGCCAGCACGGGAATCGACTTGACGCTGTTTTCGAGCGCGCGCTCCTGGTAAACCTCCGGATTGCGGATCTGCAGGTCCCAAAACCCGGTGATCAGAAACAAAAAGACGGCGATGGTGGAGTACTGAAAAAACGCAATCTTCTGCGACGCGAACTTCGGGTCGTCGCGCAGCAACGTGTTGGCAGTGCTCTGATCGTCTTCGCGGGCGACGTGAAGTTTCACAATATCGGCTTTAGCTGGCTACTCTCAGTTTATCCAAAAGACGAAACAACGGCAGGGCTACGGCGGCATTCAATAGCCCAAAAATTAAAGTCTGCTGCGCATCGAAGCCCAGCGTCTCGCCCAGCAGCGCGCGGGAGAGAACCCAATAGAAAAACTGATGAAAAAAGTAAAAGAAGAAGGCGAGAATAAAGGTGACCACCGGATTTTGGACGTCGAATCGCATGCTGACCTGGGCGGCCAGGTATCCCACCAGCGTCTTCGCGATTCCATACATGCCAATGGGCTGATGGGAGAGCGAGTCCTGCACCAGGCCGATGGACATCCCGTAGAACAGGGCTGGAATGGGCCCGCCGGTTGAAAGCGCGAAATGCACGGTGATCAGCAGCGGCAACTCCAGATACGCGAGAAACGGAACGAAGCGAGGAACATAAACCTGCGACAGCACCGCGACCAGCGGAATTACCACCAGCCAAACCATGCGAAAGCGATCGGCCGCGTCCTTGCGCGGGGTTTCGGTCAGCAATCGCTCGGTGTACTCGGTCATTGATTGTCGGGAGCCGCGGGAGGCGCCGGCTTGCGCGGAGCGGGCTCCGCCACCGACGCCGGTTCGTCGTCGATCTCACCGGCTGAAACGGGCGGTGGGGGTTTGGGCTTTGCGGCCACAGGCGCCGCGGGTTTGATCGGAACGGTCTTCGGCGGAGCCGGAGCCGATTGGGCGGCCTGTCCGGAGGCATTCGGCGACGCTGCGCCCACCGCGGGCGCACCCGGTTGAGGGACACCGTGAATGGACGGAATCTTGGTGAAATCCGGCGGCTTGGATCCAGGCGGGCCTTCGCCATAGGTATGCTTTTGCTGCACACCCACATCCTTGTAAATCGCTCGTAGACGATCCGCGTCCGTGGATAGTGCGCCCGGTTGCGGAGCGCCTTCTGGCGTCTGGGCAGCGGTCTCGGTGGGGGCCGGCAAAATGGTGTAGGCCGGAGATCCGACTTCCCCGCCCGGCACCTCCTGATGCACACCTTGCAACACAATCAGGACTTCTTCCACGCCCCCGGCCATCCCGCTCGGAGAAACATAAATCTCCTTGAATGTTTTGCCGTTGGGAGCCGCCGTAACCTGCCCGACGGGAAAGCCTTTGGGAAAGATGCGATCGTCTCCGGAAGTGTAAAACCATTCGCCGATATCGACGTGTTCCTCATTTTGAACGTAGTCCACCAGACACTCGGAGTGGCCTTGTCCCTTGAGGGTGCCATGCACGCGATTCTTTTGCGAAACCACCCCGGCCGCGAACGTGGGATCAGTAATCAACATTACGAGCGACGCTGTGGGATACGCGTCCACCACTTTGCCGACAATGCCGTCAGGCGTAACCACCGCCATGCCACTTTCGACACCGCTGGTCGAGCCGCGGTCGACAAACACCACCTTCGAATTGGCGCCCGTGCCGTTGCCGATGACGCGCGCGGCCACGGTCTTGGATGGCGAGCGGGCCTCGAACACACTTAAGGCTCGGGCGCGATCCGCCGTGGACAACTCGGACTTCAGATAGTTATTTTCAATCTTGAGCTGGCCGTTCTCGCGCCGCAGCTTTTCGTTTTGGCTGCGCACACCCAGCAACACGAAATAATCCTCGACAAACCCCCAGGTGTAGCGCCGAACCAGCTCCAGGCCCGTCTCCACGGGAGTGACGGCCGTAACCGCCCAGACGCGAATCAGCGGAATATCCTTATTGGTTTTGACCTGGTAGGCGATAAGCAGCAACTGCGCCGTGATCACGATGAGCAACACCGTGAGATGGCGGTAGCGGCTGAGGAAGAAATCCATAAGTTACATCACGTTAGGGCTCCGACGGACCGCTTCCTCACGGTCGCGGCTCGGAAGGCACTATTCAATTGCAACTCTCCGGAGCAATTTGAAGTCCGTTAACATCTTACCGGTCCCTAAAACCACACTCGCCAGCGGATCTTCGGCGATAGAAACCGGCAGCCCGGTCTCTTCCCGAATCCGCTTATCCAAATTCTTCAACATCGCGCCGCCTCCGGTCAAAACAATTCCACGATCGCTGATATCGGCGCTCAATTCGGGAGGAGTTCGTTCCAAAGCGACACGGATGGCGTTCATGATGGTGGCCACGCACTCCGACAGCGCTTCACGGATTTCGCTATCGTCGATGGTCAGCGTCTTGGGCACGCCCTCAATCAAGTTCCTGCCTTTTATTTCCATCGTCAGAGGCTTGTCCAAAGGATAGGCCGAACCGATCTGAATCTTAATGGCTTCACCGGTTCGTTCGCCCACCAGCAGGTTGTACTTGCGCTTGAGGTATTGCATGATGGCTTCGTCCATGGCGTTGCCGGCCACGCGCACCGAACGCGAGTACACGATGCCCGAGAGAGAAATCACCGCCACGTCGGTGGTTCCGCCACCGATATCCACCACCATGTTGCCGGAAGGTTCGGTAACCGGAAGTCCGGCGCCGATGGCCGCCACCATGGCCTGTTCCACCAGATGCACCTCGCTGGCTTTGGCGCGATAAGCGGAATCGATAACGGCGCGTTTTTCCACTTGCGTGATTTCGCTCGGAACTCCGATCACGATGCGCGGATGCACCAGCACCTTGCGGCCATGCGCCTTCAGGATGAAGTAGCTGAGCATGCGCTCGGTTACTTTGAAGTCGGCGATGACACCGTCTTTCATGGGACGGATGGCCACGATATTTCCCGGCGTGCGGCCCAGCATGTCCTTGGCTTCCTTGCCCACCGCCTCTACTTCCCCGTTGGTCTTGTTAATGGCGACAATAGACGGCTCGTTCACAACGATCCCTTTGCCTTTGGCGTAAACCAAGGTGTTCGCGGTTCCAAGATCGATGGCAAGATCCGATGAAAATAGGCTAAACAGCGAGCGGACGTTCATGTAGAGAGTTTTTCCGGCTCCTTCACCCTTAGAGGCCGCAGCACATGCATATTCCAGTTTTCAGAGGTTGTAACAGGAGACGCTCGACGGTCCTTCAAAAGCGTATCATAATTCGCCCGCTATAGGTTGCGATTTGCGAGCCGATAAGGCGATAGAAGCAGTGGTGCCACGTGCGGCACGACAAGGTGCGGCACAAGAGCAGGCGTCTGGTTGATCAGCATGAACTTCAAGCCGCGGACGGGGCTACTGGGCCCCAAACATCTTCCCGTCGAAAGAACCACCAGTAATTTGTTGCGCGAGGCAGTAGACGTTTTTTCCGCCAACCCAGGAAAAGCGATCAAGGCGATCCAGGGTCTGCAGTCGAGCGATGCCTCCGGGCTCACCCCGGCTGCGTTGCAAATGCTGATCTCGGCCGAGGAAAAATCGCACGAGCTAAAACACGTCGCAGGCCTGCTGACGGCCGCCAACCTGTTGGCCGGCCTGTTTCTGAACGTGCACCTTCCGCCACTGGACGCGGCCGTTCCCCTGGCGCGCAAGGTGACCTGGGCGGAACCGCTTCTGGACGTGCGCTTGATCCGGCAACTGGTCGCCAACGCCGCCGGTACGGTGTCCGCCGTCAAGCCGGGCGAGGCGTTGCACGCGCTGGCGCTGGTGGATGCCATTTCAGACTGCACCCGGCTGGGCGCCCATTTGATTCAGTTTCTCAACCACCCGAGCGACAAAGTGCGTTCCAAGGCGGCGCTCATGCTGGGGCGATCGAATTGGAATCTCACTCGCGTGGAAAGCTTGCTGGCCTCCGACGATAGCCGGCTGCGGGCCAACGCGGTGGAGTCTCTGTGGGGACAACGGCAGGCGGACGTCCGGAAAATTCTCTGGGGCGCAACCGAGGATCCATCCGGCCGCGTAGTAGTGAACGCATTGCTGGGTCTGTGCCGGCATGGAGATCGGGAAGCGTATGCGGGCCTGACGGAACTGGCCAAAACATCCGATCCTTTGCTGCGAAGTGGAGCGGCTTGGGCCATGGGTGAAACCGGCGATCCGGAGTTCGCAGAAGCGCTGGAAACGCTGGCCGGCGACTGTGACGACAAGGTGAAGGCCATGGCGGGGAAGAGCCAGAAGAAGCTGCGGCGGCCAGATCCCGTCTCATCTCCACCGCCGGTTGATGGGGCAGCGCACGGGTCCAGTTCTATCGAATCAACCCGAAGCAGCGATCTCGCCAAGCCAGGCTGGCTTTCCGGCAGCGGGCGCAAGGCATGAGCCGCGTGGCAGAATCAAGTGAGTGCTTACCCGTCGCACATTCGTAGCAAGTGGCTTGGGCGCCAGTGTCGCTGGTGGTTTCATCGGCCTGACAGGCTGCGGCCGCCACGAGCGTGCCACGGGATTCTCGGGCTACGCCTTCATCGCGAACCAGGAAGGCGGAGCGATAGCAGCGGTGGATCTGGAGGTGTTCGCCGTGGCGCGGCACATCCGCGTGGATGGATCGCCCACCGCCGTGCTGGCCAATTCCCGGACCGCGCGCGTTTACGCTCTTACTCCCGACAACGGATCGGTACACGAGATCCGCACCGATAACCTCACCTTTTCGCGCAAACTGCAGGTGGCTGGAACCGCGCTCGAAATGCGGCTGGCGCCGGCCGGGGACGCGCTGTACGTCCTGTGCCAAGAACCTCGGCAGTTGGTCCGGCTCACGCTGAATCCGATGCAGGTGAGCTGGACGCTGCCCTTACCGGACGAGCCGGCCGACTTCGATATCTCGCCCGACGGCAGTACGGCCGCCATTAGCTCCAGCACTGGATGCTCCATCACCTTCGTCGACATCCAAAAGCGGCTCAGCTTTCCGCCCCTCCGCACCACGGGCGAAATTGGGCTGGTGCGATTCCAGCCCTTGCACGACGCCTCGCGCGCCCAATCGGATTCGCGGCAACTGATCGCGGCCAATGTGAGTCAGCGCATGTTGTCCATCTTCGACGTGCCGCGCCGCCGGCTGATTGTAAACCTGCCGCTGGCCGTGCGCCCGGATCACCTGTGTTTCAATGCCGACGGCGGGCAGGTATTTGTCACAGGCGAGGGAATGGATGCGGTGGTGGTGGTGTATCCCTATTACACGCCGCAAATCGGGCAAACTGTGCTGGCCGGCCATAGCCCCGGCGCCATGGCCGCCTCCGCGTCGCCCGGATATCTTTTCGTGGCGAATCCCAAGTCCGCCGGCGTTAGCATCCTCGACATTGAAAGCAGCAAAGTATTGGCGGTGACACCGGTGGGCGCCGAACCTTCCTGCATCGCGATTACGCCCGACGATCAATACGCCCTGGTGCTGAACCAGGCATCCGGCGATATGGCGGTAATTCGAATTAAGAGCGTGACCGGCGCCGCCCACTGGAAAAAAGGTCCGCTATTCATGTTGATCCCGATAGGGTCGAAACCGGTAAGCGCCGCGGTGGTGCGGGTCTGAGAGACGCTTTTCTTTCGCCCCCGTCTGTGTGTCGCCAAGAATACTCCCCGGAAAAACGCGACAAATATGGCTTGACAATGGAAACTGATCCAGCTATATTTCTCGAATCGTGCCGCGTTTTCGTCTTATATCGACGGTTCATTCGGGACGGGATTCGCGCATTAACAACGGGTTCATCCGCAGGCTGGCGCTGGAATCGGCGCGCCTCGGCCCCGACGTTCCGCTCCTGTTGGTGGCGGGCGAAGAAAGATCGTCGGTGCGCGAGCGCTACGCGCCCATGCAACGGCTGCTGGCGGAAGACGATGAGTTATTCCTCAGGCGACAAGGGTACCGGAGCGCGGCGAAAAGATTGCGATGGGCGCATCGGAGTTGTTATTTCCGGTATCTGAAGGTACTGGCAAGCGAAATTCGCGCGGCTCGAAAACTGGGCACCCTGGCCATGGCATCCCAGGAAAATTGGAGCTTCTGGACGCTTCTGGCGCGGACGGTTATTTCGGAATCCTCGCTGCTTTATTTGCGCTGGCTCGGTTACAGACACGCCGCCGGCGTTAGCGTAGCCACGCGCGACGTAAAGGAGTGTCTGGATTTTCTGCTGGCCGAGCCGAGATTTCACCTGGCAACGACCTAACCGCGTGCAGAAGTTCGCGGTTGTATTGTTCCACGGCCTGGACCTGATCGGGCGAAAGCCGCCGGAAGGCAGGCAGTTCCTCGCCCGCGCGGCGCATCAGCCGGAACCAGGCAAAGTAGCATCCCAGATCCACGGCTAACAAGGCGCAATTGATCGGAAAGACGGCCTTTCCTCCGCCCGTGATGAGGCCGGCCAGATTGGCCGCTCCGCTTGCTCCGAAATAAATTGCCGCAATACTCCAGTGGGTCAAAACATTCGGACGAAAAGGCTGGCGGATGCTCAACACAAAATACAGAAAAATCCAGGTGAGCGCCAGCACGGCGGCGAAAATCTCGCCCTGAAAGCGCAGGACCACGATCATCCTAGTCTGCGGAAACGCCCATTGACCGACCAGGTTGGGACGGAACGTGAATACCGCCGCCAATCCAGCCAGCAGAGCCAGAATGGCCGCCATGCCGGCCCGAAACCATCCAATTCCGGGGAAGTGTTTGCAAATGCGCTCATACAGCTCCGCCGCCACGCCGAGGCGAAAGACGGTCATGAACAGCATTCCGGAACGATAGGCCTCCGCGTAGCTTCGGCTTCTGACGTCCACCTGCATCAGCACGACGTTGCAGATCACCTCCGCCGTCAGAAACATCGCGAATAGCGGATACCTTCCGAGCAGCCCTTCGCGGAAAAGCCGAACCACCACCCCCGCCTCGGCCAGGACCGCGGCGATCCACAGAATCCGCTCAATAGAGAGAAATAATTCCACGCCGTGCCGCAAGTATAGCAACACGGCGCGTACACAAAAAACCGTTGCTCGATGATTAATCGGGAATCGGGCCGGGCGTTGGCAGCGCGCAGGCCGGGGGACAGGAGGGAAGCGGAGAATCCGCTTGAATCGTCGATGGCGCGGTGCGGCGGTTGGCGTTGGGAGAATTCTTGGGGTGCCCCAGTGAGCCAGCGGATACGGCTGCCGCGGCCAGGACGGCGATCGCGATGGAAAGTTTTTTCATGTGGGTTTCTTCTTTCTGCCGATGAGTCCGGCGGCCCACATGCTAACCAGAACGCCTGCCGAAATCAGGCGGGATTTGCAGATTTTCGGCTTTCAGAACAGCTCTGCGCTAACCTTTCGCGCGGGCTGTTCGGCGGCCTTGGTGGAATTTCGGCGCTTTGGCTCGATGCCTTATGGCGAACTTTAGCAGGATGCTGAAAAGGGAATAAACCGCTTGCTCACGCGCCACCCGTACGGTCTTCTTCGAGTCGATGCCCTCCAGTGCACGACGACCGGTCGTCTCCGGGTGTGCTGCTGGCGCGCGGCTCAGAACGGCGACTGCATGTTTGAATGTGCTTACCGAG
Source organism: Bryobacterales bacterium (assembly GCA_963784025.1). Classification (GTDB taxonomy): domain Bacteria; phylum Acidobacteriota; class Terriglobia; order Bryobacterales; family Bryobacteraceae; genus Palsa-89. The sequence goes on along the minus strand of CAWAPW010000017.1, from coordinate 217,900 downwards.
CCGCGACCGTGAGGGAGACGGTCCCCAAAAGCCTTTTTCGCATCCTGTTAGAATGCGAACTCTTCGATCAGCGGCGGTCTCTGGTCGAAATCGCTGAAGCGGAGCCATTGAGTACGCACCACGAAGTATGCGATGCCGGGCCAGCTCAGGTGGTCCCGGCACTCAGGCCACGCCGCGAAATAAACCTTTTGATAGCGCGCCAGTTCCGTGCCCGTGGGCTGAAATGCCCGCCCTTCCAATTGGACCGTCACTTCGCCCTCCCAGCCGATTACAAACGACGCAGCCGGATTAGCCAGAAGATCGCCATATTTTCGAGAACTGCTCACCGTATCGAAGATAATTTCGAGCTCCGGCGTAACCCCGATGCCCACCAGGGCCGACCGCGGCGCGCCCTGCGCGGAAACATAGCCGAGCACACCCAGCTTGTGCGCGGTTATGAATCTGTACACTTCCACTTTTGTCATATCGATTGCATTCCCCACGCTGCATTGACGATCGCCAGAGCCGCAATGGCCGCCGTCTCCGCGCGAAGGATCTGGAGCCCCAATGAAACCGGCCGCCATCCCGCGCCTGCCGTCTGCTCGCGCTCGCGATCCGTCCAGCCGCCTTCCGGCCCCACCAGCAGCGCCACCAGATCGCCCGGCTGGCGATGCTCGGGCAAAGCGGAAAGTATGAGCGGAGCTTCAGCTTCCTCCAATGCGTAACGATACGCGGCTTCCAACTCAAGCGCCCCGGCTAACGGAACGGCCGCGCAGATTTCAGGTAACCGTGCCCGCCGGGATTGTTCACTCGCCTCCCGAACGATGCGATTCCACCTGGAGATGCGCTTTCCCACCGCGTGCTCCAGCCCGCGTTCGCTGCGCTCGGCCTGCACCGGAACAATTCGCTCGACGCCCAGTTCGGTGGCCTTCTCCAGCATCCATTCAAAGCGCTCAAACCGGATCAACGAAGCAAGAATTGCCGTGCGCACCAGGGGCGGGGGCGCCGTCACTTTTTCCCGCACCGAAAAAGACACCAGATCCTTGCGCGCGCTTTCCACTTCCGCCAGATAAACGCTGTGATTGTCGGAAATCTCGAACTGCTGCCCCGGTTCCACGCGCAGCACTCGCGTCAAATGATGGGCATCCGGACCGGTGATCCGCGCGCGCCCAGACTCTACGGCATCGACGAAAAAGCGGCGGCGGGCCATGAGTTTACTCTACGCTGGTCTGGGAAGCGATATCTGCTACGCTGCTCTTTAGGACCCGAATGTAGACTCGGAGCCTTTCACGAAGCTCCTCGGAGTTGTGTTTGCGTCGAATTCGAAGACCCGACAGGTGGTATCTTGCCGGCGCGTTAGTGATCCTGCTGGTGGTTAGTCTCCGCTCCTATCAGGATTGGTCGGCCTTCCAGCGCAGTGCGCCTCAGGTACAGCACAGCCGCGCGCTTCTCCAACAAGTGGAGCAGACGCTGTCTTCCGTCAAAGACGCCGAAACCGGCCAGCGTGGCTTCGTGTTGACCGGGAATCCGGAATATCTGGACACATACAACACAGCGATTGCCAGCCTTCCGTCCGAGTTAAAAGGGCTGAGCGCGCTCGTGGCGAACGAACCGGCGCTACGCACGCCGGTAGCGACGCTCAGTAACCTTATCTCCGAGAAGCTCGCCGAGCTGAAAGAAACCGTGGCGTTACGCCAGAACGAGGGATTCAACGCCGCGCTCAGCGAAGTGGAGACCAACCGTGGCAAACACACCATGGACGACATTCGCAAAATCGGAGAAGAGTTACAGAACGAAGTCTACACGGGTCTGCAACAAGGCATTCGCGAACGCCAGGAGCAGGGAAACAGGACGCGCGTAGCGTCGGCTCTGGGAGCCGGTGTACTGTTCGTTTTTCTTCTGATGGCAACCTTCGACATCGGACGCACCAGCTCCGAGCGCGATCGGCTGATTGTCGATCTGGAAGCGGCGAACACTCGCACCACCGCCAGCCGGGACCTATTGCACACCACGCTCACCAGCATTGGCGACGCGGTGATCGCTACCGACGAAGCCGGGCGAGTGACCTTTATGAACGGAGTGGCCGAGAATCTGACTGGATGGAGCCAGGCGCAGGCGGACGGACAGCCTCTGCGGAACGTATTAGCCATCGTGAACGAGGAAACCCGTCAGGCGGTGGAAAGCCCCGTCGATAAGGCCCTGCGCGAGGGCGTGATTGTGGGTCTCGCGAATCATACCGTGCTGATCTCGCGCGACGGCATGGAGCGGCCCATCGACGACAGCGCCGCGCCCATCCGCAGCCCTGAGGGCAAAATCGTGGGCGTCGTGCTCGTCTTTCGCGACGTTACCGTGCGCCGCGAATCGGAAGAGCAGCTGCAGCGTTTGAATCAAGACTTGCGGCGAACCAATCAGGACCTGCAGCAATTCTCCTACGCGGCGTCGCACGATCTGAAAGAACCGTTGCGAACCGTCACCAACTATCTCCAGCTCATTCGCAGCACTTATTCCGGAAAGGTGTTGGACGAGGAGGCCGGGCAACTTTTCGATGTGGCCGTTTCGGGCGCGCAACGCATGCACGCGCTGGTGGAAGCGCTGCTCGAATACTCGCGCTCCGGCGAGGTAGGCGATGCCACGCTGGAGCCGGTGCCCGTGGAAAAAGTGGTCGGAGATGTAATTACCAATCTGCAAAGCGCCATTTCCGAGACTGGCGCCGAGGTAGTCCTGGAGCCACTCCCCGTTGTAACGGCCAACCCGCTGCACTTGACGCAGGTGTTCGAGAACCTCATCGGCAATGCCTTGAAATACCGCTCCAGCCAGCCTCCACGCATCGCGGTGAGCGCCCAGGAGTCGGGACGGGATTGGGTTTTTTCCGTGGAAGATAACGGCATCGGCATTCCACCCGAGTATCAGGCGCAGATTTTCGGCATCTTCAAACGCTTGCATGGCGACGAATATCCGGGAACCGGCATCGGCTTGGCCACGTGCAAGAAAATCGTGGATCGGCATGGCGGGACCATCTGGGTGGAATCGGAGCTAGGCAAAGGCTCGCGCTTCTCGTTCACGCTCCCGAGGACCACGCCCCATGCTTCCCACGTAAAGTCAGCGGGCGAACCCGCATCTTATACAGCGGGCGATGCCGCATAATAGCCTTGGACCATGATCGCCTTCCTGCGCGGCAAGCTGCTTGAAAAACATCCGAATCAAGTAATCGTCGATACGGCCGGCGTCGGATACGACGTCGTGATTCCCATTTCCACTTTTTCCGCGCTTCCCGATGCGGGCGCCGACGTTGCGCTCCGCATTCACACCCACGTCCGCGAGGACGCGCTGGCTCTGTTCGGCTTCCTCACGCCCGAAGAAAAGGCGCTGTTCGAAAAGCTGATCTCGGTGAGCGGCATCGGGCCCTCGCTCGCCATCAAGATTCTCTCCGGCCTTGCGACGGCGGCTATCATCGACGCGATTCGCGGCGGACATGTGGAGCAACTGGTTCGTATCCCAGGCGTCGGCAAGAAGACCGCGGAACGCATGGTGCTGGAGTTGAAAGACAAGCTGGAGGGTTTGGGAGGCGGCATTGCGCCCACCGGAATTTCCGTAAGAGCCGAGCCCGCACTGAGCGGAATCGAACAGGACGTGTTGTCGGCGTTGTTGAATCTGGGATGCAACCGGGCGTCGGCGGAAGCGGCCGTACGAAAAGCCAAAACCGCGGAGCCCGCTTCCGCGTTCGAACCGATGTTCCGCAAGGCGCTGGAACTGGTGCGCTAGATGCGGGAACCTGGATCGCCGCTCGACGGCGAGCGCCAATTCGAAGCCGCTCTCCGTCCTACTCGCTTGGCCGATTTCACGGGTCAGCCGAAGCTCAAGGAGAATCTTGCCATCGCCATTGAAGCCGCCAAGAAGCGCGGCGAGGCGATGGATCACGTGTTGCTCTACGGCCCCCCGGGTTTGGGCAAAACGACACTCGCGACGATTATCGCTGGCGAATTGGGCGTCGATTTCGAACAGACCTCGGGCCCGATTTTGCAGAAGAAGCTGGATCTGACCGGCGTGCTTACTAACATTCGCCCGCGCCAAGTCTTTTTCATCGACGAAATTCATCGCCTGCTTCCGGACGTGGAGGAAATCCTCTACGCGGCGCTGGAAGATTTCCGCATGGACATCTTGATCGGCACTGGGCCCGGTGCGCGCACGCATTCCATTTCCATTCCGCACTTCACCGCCATCGGCGCAACCACGCGGCAAGGCCTGGTGAGCGCCCCGTTGCGCGGACGCTTCGGCCTGGTGCTGCGGCTGAATCATTACGGAGTGGCGGAGCTGACGGCGATTGTGGAACGCTCCGCCAAGCTGCTCGGCGTAACCTTGGATCTGGACGGCGCCGAAGAAATCGCGCGACGCAGCCGGGGCACGCCGCGCATCGCCAATCGCCTGCTGCGCCGCGTCCGCGATTACGCACAGGTGCGCGCGGAAGGCCATATCGATTTGCGCGCCGCCACCAGCGCCCTGGATCTGCTGGAGGTGGATCGCTTCGGGCTGGATGAAATCGACCAGAAGATTATGCACACGCTGCTCGAAAAGTATTCCGGCGGCCCGGTAGGCGTGAACACCATTGCAGCTTCGATTGACGAAGAGGCGGACACCATCGAAGAGGTGTATGAGCCGTATCTCATGCAGCTCGGCTTTATCGACCGCACACCCCGCGGCCGCGTGGGCACGGACCGCGCGTTCGAGTACTTCAAGATTCCCCGCAAACCTCCGCGCGGGTTTCAGAGCGATTTATTTTGAAAAATGCGTTCTTAGCGCTGGGTTCCAACATTGGCGATCGCGAAGCCAATCTGCGAGACGCCGTGGATCGGCTGGCGTCTGACGAGATTCATGTATTGCGCCGCTCATCGCTCTACGAAACCGCGCCGCAAGAGCTGCTGGATCAGCCCTGGTTCCTGAACGCGGTGGTTGAGATAGAGACCAGTTTGTTTCCGATGCAATTGCTCAAGCGCGCGCGGGAAATCGAACGCCAGATGGGCCGCCGCCGCGTAACTCCGAGGGGGCCGCGCAATATCGACATCGATATTTTGTTCTATGGACGCGCCGTGATTGCTTCGGCGGAATTGGAAGTACCGCATCCACGTCTGGCGCAGCGCCGTTTTGTGCTGGAACCGCTGGCCGAGATCGCGCCGGATTTGCGGCATCCACTCATTGGAAAAACGGCGAGCGAGATGTTGGCTGGGCTGGAGCCGCAGGGTGTCCGTCGATTGGCCGTTAGCCTTTAGCCTTTTGCAGCAACCAGCGCTTGTCCCGCTCCGTCATCTTCTCGGCAGCCAGACGCAGCACCAGCCGGGGCGCGCGAGATCGCCGGCCATCCAGAAAATCCAGCGTTTCGCCCGGCCGCTTCGGATATGTTTCTTTCAGCAGCCAGCCGACGCCTTTTTGCACCATGTCGTCGGTGTCTTGGAGCAATAAACCGCAAATGTGGAAAATTGTTTCGGTATTGCGGCCCTGCTTCGCTTCCTGAATCAAGGAAACCGCTGCCGATCGGCGTTTCCATCGATTCTTCGATTTCGTCCAGCCCGCCAGCCGGTCCGCTAAACCCGGCCGGTTCGCAATCGAAGCCGCGATCAACCACGTGGAAACGCCGTCGCAATGGGACCAGTTCCTGACGTAGCGGTTGATCCACTGTTCGAACATCCGAAACTCGCGCTCGCCGCAGGATTTCGAGAATCGCCGATACAGATGGCACACGATGGCGCCTTCTTCCAGCATTCCGCTCTTCCACAGCTCCGTGACGAACCGGTCGCGATCCGCCACGGGCCACTGCTTCACGTGCCCGTAAACCAGCCGCGCAAGCTCCCGAAGCAGCGGCGTGCGGACTCCGTACGGCTTGACCGGCTCTTTGAAAAACCAGCGCAATCCCGCTTCAAACTCCGGATCCGCCGCGGCCTTCAACCGCGCCCGGATGTCCTTCAATAAAGTTGCACCGGTCATTCCCGGCAAATGCCCCGCTCGCTGCTTTCGATGAATTTCGTCAGGTGCCGCGCGTGCTCCGTGTTCAATTCCGACGCGATGCGCTCGATCGCGTCCTTCAATTTCAATCCCGACCGATACAGGATTTTGTACGCCGTCTTCAGCGCCGCGATCTCCTCTTGCGAGAGCCCGGCCCGCCTGAGCCCCACCAGATTCAAGCCATTCGGCCGCGCGTTGAATCCGGTATAGAGAAAAAACGGAGGCACATCCAGATTCACGCGCGAGTTGCCGCCGATCATCGCCAGCCGCCCGATCTTGGAATATTGATGAATCACCACGCCACCCGAGATGAACGCCTGATCTTCGACGTCCACGTGCCCAGCCACGAGCGCGCAGCTTGCGATCACGGTGTTGTTCCCGATTCTGCAATTGTGCGCGATATGCCCGGAGGTCATGATGTAATTTCCGTCGCCGATCTCGGTGGCGCTCTCCGGCTGCGTGCCGCGCGAGATGGTGTAGTGTTCGCGGATGATGTTGTCGCTGCCAATGCGCAGGTAGCTGCGGTCGCCGGTGAAGTGCTTGTCCAGCGGATCGGTCCCAAGCACCGTGCCGGCCGAAATCTCGTTGCGCTCGCCCAGCGTAGTCCAGCGCTTCACATACACATATGGCTCGATGCGGCAGTGCGCTCCAATCTCTACGTCTTCCTCGACAACTGCAAATTCGCCGATCTTCACCTGCGGCCCGATGCGCGCTTGCACGTGCACGCGCGCGGTTGAGGCCACCGATGCGGAGGGATCAACTGGCATAAGTTTGTATCATACAGGCTGAGGTGGCAGGGGTAATGCGGGTTGAAGACATCGCGCGGCATCTGAGTAGGGCATACGAAGGAGACGGCGATCTCGATATCACAGGCGCGGCGCCGCTAGAGGAGGCCGGTTCCAGCGAAATCGCGTTTGTGGGCAATCGAAAAGCCGCGTCGCAGGCGGCTCAATCCTGCGCCGGCTGTCTGCTTGTAACCAGCGAATTTCCCGCCGGCCGCACGCTCATCCGCGTGGACGATCCCCGCACGAGCTTCGCGAAAGTGATCGGCCTGCTCTATGCGCCCGCCGAAATCGTTCCAGGCATTCATCCCACCGCGGTGATCGCGCCCGACGCAACGATTGCATCCTCGGCCGCCATCGGACCCTACGTCACCGTCGGCGCTCACGCCCGCATTGGAGACGGCACATCCGTCGGCGCGGGATGCACCATAGGCGCGAATGTTCGCATCGGCGCGGATGGCCTGCTGCATCCACGCGTCACGATCTATGACAACGTCGTCATCGGCGATCGCGCGGTGCTGCACTCGGGCTGCGTGCTCGGCGCCGACGGTTTCGGATTCGTGCGCGGACCGAACGGCTACCAAAAGTTTCCGCAGATCGGACGCCTCGAAATCGGCGACAACGTCGAGATCGGCGCCAATTCGTGCGTGGATCGCGCAGCGCTCGGCGTCACTCGCATCGGCGATGGCGTCAAGCTAGACAACATGGTCCACATCGCGCATAACTGCACCATCGGGAAGCATGTCGTGATCGCAGCGCAGACCGGCTTGGCGGGTGGCGTGGTAGTGGACGACTACGCGGTGATCGGCGGCCAAGTAGGCATTGGAGATAAGGCGCGCATCGAAACCGGCGCCGTGCTCGGCTCTGGCTGCGGAGTGCTCTCTTCAAAGATCGTCCGGCAACATCAAGTGGTATGGGGGACTCCGGCGCGTCCGCTCAAGCAATACCTGGAGCAGCTTGCGTGCCTGGCGCGATTGCCTAAGCTGCGCGACCGCGAAAAGAGTTAACTATCCGGCGCTGGCCGCCCTGACGCACCCTTTGCGCGGGATGCCCACCGAGCGCTCCAGAATCGTGTTGGTGTCGGCCACCAGGCGTTGCAGTTGCGACATGTATTGGCGGGCTTCGAATTGCCCGGCCGGCAATGTCATTTCGAGATAGTAAGCGATGGCCTCGATGGAACTGAGAGGCTGGCGCAATTCGTGAACCAGTTCGTGTAAGCGCTCCTCCGGAGAAGCAATCGCAACGGAAGCCTCTTTGTACCGGGGAGCCTCAGCATAGCAGGGAGTTTCAGCAAGAACAACAACGGCAGCGGACATCGTGTTTTGACATTCCCTTTCGAACGCTCACAGACCAACCCCATTGACCGAGTGAGCGAACCATTCAACAAATGGGGGAAACCGTTTTATACCCCTAAACCCGACTACGCGTCAAGGGGATCTTTGAGAAAAATCTCGTCAGAACTTTTATCGTCAGTTGGCCGACGATTCCGGCGTTAGGAACTTATGTGCTTTTCTCTCGCGATGGCCACCACTGTGGCGTGAGTGCTACGCATGTAATCCGCTGGAGCGATCAGGATCTGCGTGCCCCGCACTCCGGCGGAGATCGAGATGACGTCGAACATCTCGATCGTCTCGTCCGCGTACACCGGATAGTCTCGTTTGCAACCCAGCGCGGTGACACCGCCGCGAATATAGCCGGTGAGCTGGTGCACTTCACGCAGCGGGACCATTTCCACTCGCCGGTCTCCCGTCACGCGCGCCAGCGCTTTGCCATCCAGCTCCATGTTGCCGGGAATGATGGCCATACAAACACCGCAGCGATCGCCGCGCGCGACCAGCGTTTTGAAGGCCTGCTCGGCGGGAAGACCAATCTTCGAGGCCACCGTCTCCGCGCTCAGGTCGTCCGGATCCACCTCATACTCGCGCAGCGTGTACGAAATGCCGAGTTCGTCCAGAATGCGTGTGGCGTTGGTCTTCATACGCTCTTCGCGGCGGCTCGAAAGGCCCTCGCATGATATTCTAATGTGTTAGGCTCCCAGGCTATCCGACAAAGTAACGCGCGAGCCAGAGGTATTCACCATGTCAGGACATTCCAAATGGGCGACCATCAAACACAAGAAGGCCGCCACCGACGCCAAGCGCGGGAAGGCGTTTACCCGCATTATCAAGGAAATCATGATTGCAGCCCGCGGCGGCGGCGGCGACCCGGACATGAACCCCCGTCTTCGCAAGGCCGTTACCGACGCCAAGGCGGCCAGCATGCCCGCCGACAACATCAAGCGCGCCATCATGCGCGGCACCGGGGAACTGGAGGGCGGCCAGATCGACGAAATCACGTTTGAAGGCTACGGGCCCGGCGGCGCAGCCGTGCTGGTGAACGTCGCCACCGACAATCGCAACCGCACGGTGAGCGAAATCCGCCACATGTTCTCCAAAAATGGAGGCAATTTGGGAGAAGTGGGCAGCGTCGCCTGGATGTTTGAGCGCAAGGGCCAGATCATCATCGAAAAAGAAAAGGCCGATGAGGACCAGCTCATGAATCTGGTGCTGGAAGCGGGCGCCGAGGACATGCGCGACGATGGCGAGGAATGGGAAGTGATCTCAGCGCCCGAAGCGCACGACGCGGTGCTGGAATCCATCCGCAAGGCGGGCATCGTAACGGCTTCCGACGAGATCGCCATGGTTCCGAAGAACCTGACCAAGCTGGAAGGCAAGAACGCCGCGGCCATGCTGCGCCTGAGCGAAGCGCTGGAAGAACACGACGACGTGCAGAACGTTTATTCGAATTTCGACGTCGACGAAAAAGAGCTGGAAGCAATGGCGTAGCATGGGAAACCGCTTGCTGACGCGCGCGGCTCAGAATGGCGGCAACCGAGCCGCGACCGTAAGGGAGCCGGTTAGCTGCTGAGAGCCCATGCGCATCCTGGGCATTGACTGTGGCACCGAACGCACCGGCTACGGCCTGATTGAAAGCGACGGCCGCTCGCATCGCATGATCGCCGCCGGATCCATTCATACCAGCCCCAGGCAACCGTTGGAGGTTCGCTTACTCGTTATCGCGCAAGGCCTGCGCGAAGTGATTCAAGCGCACACGCCCGAGTCGGCCGCGGTGGAAGAAGTTTTCTACGCTCAAAACGTGAAGACCGCGCTGAAACTATCGCACGCCCGCGGCGTAGTGCTGCTCACGATGGCGGAAGCCGGACTTGCGGTGGGCGAATACTCGCCGCTCGAGATCAAGACCAGCGTGGTGGGCTATGGCCGCGCCGAAAAGCAGCAGGTGAAGCTGATGGTGCATTCGCTGCTGGCGCTCGAAACCCGGATCGAATCGGAGGATGCTTGCGACGCGATGGCCGTCGCCATCTGCCATGCCACGCGCACTTCCACCGAACTTCGCATGAGAGCAGTGCGATGAAAATCGTTGCGCTGGCGCTAGCACTGGCGTGCTGCCTGAGCGCAGCCCCCCAATTGTTCTATTCGAAATACTTCAAGGGCAGCGTGCCCGAATACGTGGCCATCACGGTGCAGCAAGACGGCCAGGCGACTTATCAGGAAGCCAAAGAAGACGACAACCCCATCAAGATCCAGTTGGACGGCGCCTACGTCCGCCAGATGTTCGACCTGGCCGAGAAGCTGGGCCGATTCCAGCGCCCTCTGGAGTCGGGGCTGAAGATCGCCAACCTGGGCCTGAAGACGTTTCGTTTCGAAGATGGCGCCGAACACCACGAAATCCAGTTCAACTATTCGCAAGACGTCAATGCGCAGGAGCTGCTGGATCTGTTCGAGCGCATCACCGAAACCGAACAGCACTTCGCGAATCTGGATCGCACGGCACATTTCGAAAAGCTGGGCGTGAACGATGTGCTGCTCCAGATGCAGGTCACCTGGGAGCATAACCGGCTGGTGGACCCCGAGCAGTTTCTGCCCCTGCTGGACCGCATCGCCAAGAACGAAAGCTACCTGCATATCTCCCGCGAACTGGCCGCGGCCATGGCAGACGCCATCCGCAAGCCGGCGCCGCCCTCCCAGGAGAAGGGTCAGTAATGCGCTTGGTTTTCTTTAGCTGCGTTCTAGCCTTCGGCGCGTTCCTGAGCGCGCAGGTTCTGTCCCAGGAAGAGCAACTGAGCCTGCAGAGAGCGCTCAGCGAAGCCGGGAACAATCCCGCTGAGTTGGCGCTGGCCCTCGAAAATCATCTGAAGCAGTACCCCAATTCGCCCCGCCGAGTGGAGTTGGAACGCGCGCTGGTGAGGACCGCCATCGAACTCAACGACGACCGGCGGCTGATGGAATTCGGCGAAAAAGAGCTGTCGCGCGAACCCGACAACATGCAGGTGCTGGAACACGTGACTACCGCCCTGTTGCATCAGGGCGACAAACCCAACGCGCAACGGGCGCTCGATCATGCGCGTCATTTAGGGGATCTGATTCAAACCGCTTATCAGAACGACAAGTTCCAACCCGGCGGCGGACCGGAGGAGGCCAAGCGCAAGGAAGATTTCGACCGTGGCCGCGCGCGGGCTCTGCTGCTTCAGGCGCGCGCCAATGGGTTGCTCGGCAACAATGCCGATGCCATCCAGTTGGCGGAATCCAGCTACAAAGTTTTTGCCAGCGTGGAGGGCGCGCGTGAAGCGGCGCGTTGGTTTTCGGCGGCGGGCAAGGATCAGGAAGCGCTGCAGTATCTCGCGGATGCCTTCACCATCGGCGGTTTGCATTCCGCCGACGTAGAGGGTGCAGCGGATCGCGCCCGTATTGGCGAGCTTTACCGCAAGCTGCATGGAACCGACGTCGGGCTCGGTGACCTGATCCTCAAATCCTACGACACTACTTTCTCGCAGCTTGCGGCGCGCCGCGCCGAACTGCGTGAGTTCGATCCGAACGCGCAGCTCAAGGATCCGATAAAATTTACTCTCTCGGGTCTGGAGGGCGACAAACTTCCGCTCTCTTCGCTGCTCGGCAAAGTGGTGGTGATGGACTTTTGGGCCACCTGGTGCGGTCCGTGCCGCGAACAGCACCCTCTTTATGAGCAGGTGAAAGCGAAATTCAAGGACTCGGACGATGTGGTGTTTCTGGCCGTGGATACGGATGAAGATCACGCCCTGGTAAAGCCGTTTCTAACGCAGATCAAGTGGAGCCAGAAGGTCTATTTTGAGGATGGCTTGCAAAGTCTGCTGCAGGTCTCATCCATTCCCACCACGATCATCCTCGGCAAGAAGGGCGAAGTCTTCACTCGCATGGCGGGATTTCTTCCAGACCGGTTCGTCGACATGCTGACCGATCGCGTGAACAACGCCCTGGGCACGCCGCCGGGGCATACGCCGCTACAGTCCACCCATCAATGATCACCGTTCCCTTCCCCCGCGTCACATGGATCGTGTTGGATAGCGCCGGAGCCGGCGAGATGCCGGACGCGGCTTTGTATGGAGACGCGGGCAGCGATACGCTGGGCCACATCGCCAAAGCGCGCGAATTGCATTTGCCGAACATGGCGCAGCTTGGCTTGGGCAATCTGAAGGCGCTGGCGCACGTCGGCCCCGTGGACCGGCCCATCGCGGCGTTCGGAAAGTGCGCGCTCGCGTCGCCAGGTAAGGACACAACGACGGGCCACTGGGAGATGGTTGGCATTCACCTGGCAAAACCTTTCCCGCTTTTCCCGCACGGTTTTCCGCCCGATTTCATGCGGGAATTTGAGACCCGCATCGGACGTGGCACGCTCGGCAACTGCGCCGCTTCGGGCACCGAAATTATTCAGCAACTTGGCGAGGAGCACGTCCGCACCGGCAAGCCGATTATTTACACTTCGGCCGACAGCGTGTTTCAAGTGGCCGCGCACGAGGAAGTGATTCCGCTATGGGAGTTGTACAAGATCTGTGAAACCGCGCGAGAGATGCTGCGCGGGCCGCTCGAAGTGGGACGCGTGATCGCCAGGCCCTTCACTGGGCAGCCCGGCGCCTTCACTCGCACGCCCAATCGCAAAGACTACGCGGTTCCGCCGCCGCGCGGCATGCTGCTGGACCAACTAAAGGACCACGGCGTCGATGTGTTCAGCATCGGTAAGATCTTCGACGTGTTTCTGGGTCGCGGCATCGGCGAATACGAAAAAACGAAGAACAATACGGACGGAATGGCGAAGACGCTGGCCGCGCTCGACGAGCTAAGCGCCGGTCTGCTTTTTGTGAACCTGGTCGATTTCGATCAGCTTTACGGGCATCGCAACGACGTGGAAGGATACGCCAAGGCGCTCGAGGAATTCGATGCGTGGCTCCCTTCGCTCTATCAGAAGTTGTCGGAGCGTGATTTGCTGATCATCACGGCCGATCACGGGTGCGACCCGACCACGCCCTCCACCGATCACAGCCGCGAGTACGTTCCGCTGCTGGTCTACCGTCCGCGCAAGCGGGAAGCCATCGATCTGGGCGTGCGCTCCACGCTCTCCGATATCGGCCAAACCGTGGCCGAGAACTTCGGCGCAAAAATCAGCGAAGGTACCAGCTTCCTGCACTCGCTATCCTAACCTTATGCTGAAAAGGTCCCGACAACGCCTGGCTACGATTCCAACCGAGCCGCGACCGTGAGGGAGCGGTCTTAATAAACCTATGCGACGCCCCATCATGGCCGGCAATTGGAAGATGTACAAGACGCCCGCGGAGACCATCGCGTTCTTCGAGAAATTCCGGCCGCTGGTGGCCGAGTCGACGCGAGCGGACATCCTGATCTGCCCGCCGTTCGTGAATTTACCGGCCGCGGCGGAAGCCTCGCGAGGCACGCGCATCCAGATCGGCGGGCAAAATCTGTATTGGGCGAAGGAGGGCGCCTTCACCGGCGAGGTGTCCGCCGGCATGCTCGTCGGCACAGGCTGCAAATGGGTGATCGTCGCGCACAGCGAGCGCCGCGAATACTTCCACGAAACGGAGGCCAGCGCGCTCAAGAAAACTCACGCCGCGCTGGAGGCCGGCTTGACGCCCATCTATTGCGTCGGCGAACGGCTGCACGAGCGCGAAAACGACCAGACGCACGAGGTGCTCAGCCGTCAATTGCACGGCTGCGTGGGACAATTGACACCGGAACAATTCCTTCGCGTGGTCATCGCATACGAGCCTTGTTGGGCCATTGGTACCGGCAAAGTGGCTACGCCGGAAATCGCTGCCGAGGCGCACTTCTTCATCCGCCGGCAAATTCGCGAACAATTCGGAACTGAAGCCGCGGATGCCTGCCGCATTCTGTACGGCGGTAGCGTAAAGCCTGACAACGTCCATGGCCTGATGGCGCAGGACGAGATCGACGGAGCGCTGGTGGGCGGCGCGAGTTTGGACCCCGTGTCGTTCGCGGCCATCGTGAATTTTTGAGCATGCGTCACGCCGTTCTGCTTCTGATCCCCGCTCTGTTGAGCGCCGCGCCTCCGAAACTTCCAGAACCTTTTCGTTCTATCGCCGATCTCGCCAACGCCGCGCCGCCCGAATTGGCCGCCGACGCGCTGCTGCGCATGGAGGAATCGGGCAAGCTGGCCGATCGGAACGCTCGCCGCGCATTGGTGGAGCAGGCGTTCCAACTGGCCGCAGCCGCCAAGTTTCCGGTGCGAATGGAGGGCTTGCCCGGCACCACCACGGACACCGCGTCCGGCTCTTTGAGCCAGGCTTACGGGCTGAATCTGGATGCGCTGTCGCTCCAAAGCCGCGCCGTGCGGGACATGCTTCCGCTGGATTCGTCCAAAGCCCGCGATCTGTTCGGGCAAATGGTGAAACCCACGCTCGCGCCGCTCAGCTGCGATGACGCGCTGGTGTACGAACCCTCCGGCTACTACCAGGCACTAAGCGCGGTGGTCAACGGCGGCTTCACGCCGAACGAAAAAACGAAAGAGGAGCACGTCAATTTGCTGCTGGAAGCCTTGGCCCAAGTGACGTCGCCCTCGCAATTGGCGCCGCTGGCCGGCGCGATCCAAGCCTCTAGCCTCAGCGCAACGCAAAATCAGATTCTGTGGGCCCGATTCAATGGCTTGCTCGAAAACATGCAGCCGGACGATCGCTCCTTCGCCCCGTCGCTGCCCGCGCTTTCGGTTCTGAGCACGCCTGGCATCCAGGCTCCCTTCGAAAAATACCGGCAGAAGAGCCACGGCTGCCAGACCGACGCCGCACCGGGCTCTTCCAATCAGCAAGCCGCCAAGAAACCGGCTACGCCGAAGCTGGATCCTTACTGGCAATCCACCAACGCGCAGCAATTGCTGCAGGCTGGAACCAAGCTGCGCTACGCATCGAACACTCAACCGCTATCGGACGCCGACCGCGCCACGGCCGGCTGGCAGCAGCAGCTTGCCGACTACCTGAACTTGATTGCGGGGTGGACGCAGGATCAGGAGGAATCCGAGGCCGACTACTATCACGAGAAGTGCATCGTCTACACTGGGCTGCTGGATCTGGTGCCCCCTGGTCCGCAGCAGGACAAGATACTGGCGGATTATATCGATTTCATCAGCAATTCCGGCCTCTATCAACAAAGCCCGGCCGAATGGTTCGTGGAACCGCACACCTTGCTCGCGCGCTCGGAAACCGACCCAGCCCGGCACGCTAAGGTGCTGGAGGCCTACCAGAACTCCGGCAATCCTGTTCTGGCGTTGGAAGTAGCTATGGCGAAAACGCTCAATGGCAACGCGCCCAGCTGGACGGTAAGCGCCAGGTAACAGATGGTCGGGTGTTCCACCTATCCGATTGGATGGTGAAAAAGCCGATACAGTCGCTGTACCCCAAACTTCCATGGATTCTCATCCGCCCAGAAGGACGAGCACCGCTTTTGAATACTTCCTCTATGCGGCGATCCTGGCGGAAACCGGCCTGGCCGCGCTCATCTACAAGGTAATCTTCCGCAGCGCCGATTTCGCGCACATGCGGGTATATTTCGCGATCTTCTACTTCGCGTTCCTGGCGTGGGCCATTGCGCAATTGAACATGCTGCATCGCGATCGCAATGCGCAAGCGGCCGATCCGGCAATCCCGGCCGAACCCCCGCAGCCCGTGGAACAGGTAATCGCCGCCGTAGACCCTGGTCCGGTGCTTGGCCTTACGGCGGCGCAATTAGTGATTGTAGTGGTGGTCTTCGCTACGGCTGTAGCGGCGTTTAGCTGGGCGCTGCGGCTGCTGTTTTAAACCGCGGCTGGTTCCGGCGCCGGCGCGGGATTCTTCTTCAACAAACGGCTGACCGTGTCGGAAGGCTGCGCGCCGTTCTTCATCCAATACGCGATCCGGTCGTGGTCCAGCTTTACCACCTGCGGCTGGCTCACGGGATTGTACAGTCCCACTACTTCCACCGAGCGGCTATTGCGAGCCCGCTCCTTGTCGATAACCACAACGCGGTACGACGGCTTTTTCTTGGCGCCAAAACGCGCCATGCGAATCATTAGCATGCTTCCTACTACTGTAGCAGCTTTCTCCTACCGCATCATGCTCCTATTGCATCATGGGCAGCTTCAGTTTGCCCAGCCGCTTGCCCAGAAACCCTCCGCCGGTGATGCTTTTCATCATCTTACGGGCCTGCGCGTACTGCTTCAGCAGGGCGTTCACTTCCTGCACGGTGGTGCCGCTGCCCTTGGCGATCCGCCTGCGGCGCGCCCCGTTGATGAGCATGTGATTGGCGCGTTCCTTGGCCGTCATCGAGTCGATAATCGCCACCACGCGCGTAATCTCGTTCTCATCCACTTTCATGTTCTTCAGATCTTTCATGGGCCCCAGCTGCGGCATCATGCCGAGCAACGATTCCAGCGGTCCCAACTTGCGGATCTGCCGCAACTGATCCCGAAAATCCGCCAGCGTAAACTCATTGTCGATGAGCTTGCGCTGCATCTCCTCGGCGTCTTTCTGATCGATGTTCTCCTGTACTTTGTCGATCAGCGAGAGCATGTCGCCCATGCCCAGAATGCGCTGCGCCACGCGATCGGGATGGAACGGCTCCAGCGCGTCGAACTTCTCGCCCACGCCCACGAACTTCAGCGGCTGATTGGTGATGGCGCGAATGGAGAGCGCCGCGCCGCCGCGCGCATCGCCGTCCATTTTGGTGAGCATGACGCCCGTGATGCCCAGGCGCTTGTGAAACTCGTCGGCCGATTTCACGGCATCCTGCCCGGTCATCGCGTCGGCTACGAACAAGACTTCGGTGGGATTGAATTCGTCCTTCAACTGCTGCAGCTCGGTCATCAATTGATCGTCGATGTGCAGCCGTCCCGCCGTATCCACCAGCACCACATCGCGGCCCGTTTGCCGCGCTTCTTTCAGCGCCGATTTCGCCAGCTCCAGCGGCTTGGTCTCTTCTGCCGTGCCATCGTAGATAGGCAGCTTGATGTCGCGCGCGATTACGCTCAACTGCTGGCGGGCCGCCGGGCGATACACGTCGACGGAAACCATGATCGGATTGTGCCCGTTCTTGGACAGCCAGCGCGCCAGCTTGCCCGTGGTGGTGGTTTTGCCCGATCCCTGCAATCCCACGATCATCATCACCGTCGGAGGCTCATTCGCCATCCGCAGCTTCGATTGATGGCTGCCCAGCGTCTTGATCAGCTCATCGCGAACGATCTTCACCACCTGCTGGGTTGGTGAAAGCGCGGACAGCACTTCCTCGCCCTGGGCCTTTTCCTTGATCGCTTCGATGAACTGCTTCACGACGCGGAAATGGACGTCGGCCTCCAGCAGCGCCACGCGGATCTCGCGCAACGCGGCCTCCATATTCTCGGCCGTCAATTTTCCTTCGCCGCGCAGGTTCTTAAACACGCGCTGCAGCTTGTCGGATAAGTTATCGAACATGATTTACTTCGGAGGCGAACTATCTAGCGGCAACCGTCTTCCTCACGGCCGCAGCTCGGTAACCATTATACGGCAGCGCCGATCTTCATCGGTTCCTCGGAGGGTGCGTCCTGTTAATGCCTCCTATCATGGTTGATCATCATTCTGACCGGAGCTGTGCTCCTTCGAGCCCAGAGCCAGCCCGCCAGCGATGAGCTAATTTCCACGGACCGGCCCGCGGTTGCCGAGTCCAGCACTATCGTGCAACGGATTCCAGATCACGAGCGACCAGGGGCACAGTTCGGCTCGGCGACTGATCGATGTATTGATCATCGCCTTCTTGAGCGTCCCCACGGGCGCCTCGCCGATATCCGACCACGGTTACGATCCGGGGCTGCAACCGGACAGGCCACTTTTCTTCTAGCAGGCTGATGAAAAAGGCTTTTGGGGACCGACTTCCTCACGGTCGCGGCTCGGAAACGCATGCAAACACGCGGTCGCGATTCTGAGCCGCGCGCGTGAGCAAGCGGTTTATTGCCTTTTTCAGCATCCTGCTAGATCGGCAACTGACGAATCCAATGGATGGCTTCATCGAATATGCCGGTTAGTTTGCTCAGCGTTCGACGTCGCATATAAAGTTACGCCCCATAATCGGCTCGACGTCCATTACGGAATCGGCTGCTCTTTTCGATTGCAGGTCCTTCGGCCGATAGCGCGATCCTCAGCTTACGCGTGGCCAGCCGATAAAGAAGCATTGCCGAAAATACTCGCTCGCTGCTCCCCGGATAAATACGGCGCTTGCAGCCGCACGGGATCGCCAATACTCAAAAAGAACAAGTCGCCCCTTCCCAGCAGACGCTCCGCGCCCGATTGGTTGATGATCATGTTCGACTGAATATGACTCGATACACGCAGGCAAACGCGCCCGCTCAGATTCATCTTGAGCGCGCCGTTGACCGTTTTCCTGTCCGGATATTGAGTGGCGATGATGAGGTGAATGCCCGCGGCGCGGGCTTTGGCGCCCAGACGGCTGATAGCAGCCTCTACATTCTTGGTGGTGGCGCGGTCCACCAACAAATCCGCATATTCGTCGCAAACACATACGATTCTGGGCAACACATTGGCGGTCTTGGCCTGATACTCGGGAAGATCGCCGGCCAGGTTTTGCTCAAACAATTTGTAGCGGCCCTCCATCTCCTCGATCAGCGCGTCAAGCACGTCGAGGGCGGAATGCTCGGGGGGATAGACCAGGCCGTCCTCACGATGAAGATAGGGCGATCCCTTCAGTTCGGCGAAAGCTGTCCGCTTGGGATCGATCAGGACCAGACGCAACGTCTCGGGTGTGTTGGAGAGCATCAGGCCGGCGATGGCGGAGCGAAGCCACTCGCTCTTGCCGCTGCCGGACGTCCCCGCTACTAATAAATGCGGGTTGTTGGAGGAAGCCAGATCGACAAACTGCAGCCGGCCGTTCAGATCGACACCCAAGGGCGCTCGCGAGCAGCCTCGGATGTCGGGTTTGGGAAGCTGTCCGACAATTGAATCGAAAGTGACGGTCTGAGGATCGGGCCTGGCGACGTCGATCACCAGGCGGCCGCCGGCGTTGTGAATCATCGGATCGCTGGTGAGATTCAGTCGCACGCCAAATTCCTCGGCGATGCCCTTAACCTTGCTGATCTTGGTTTTGCGGCCGGGCAAGACGAAGTAGCGCAAGAACGAGGGGCCAGCGGCGACTTCGCCTTTCCATTCCACGGAGACACCAAAGTCCTGCAGCACGCGCATGAGTCGCTTCCCGAGATTCAGGTGCTGCTCGCTGACAGCGGGAGGTGGCGGCACGGGCTGAGGCGATTCTTCCGGCAGCACGTTTGCTAACCGTCCGATCAACGCGCGTAAAGCGGATTGGGCAGCCGACAGTTCCGCGCTTTGGTAGAACCGCTCCTCCAAATCTGGATCGAAGGTGATGACGGCGAGCGCACCATCAGCGCTGGAAAGGCCGCCGGCAGAAAGCATCTGATGATACAGGCAGGCTTGGGCCAGATCCGCTTCCGGGCGCGGCTGGCCGATTTTGTACTCGAGTACACACCAACGTCCGGATTCCGGGTTCTTCCATAGCGCGTCGGCGACGCCAAACACCTGTACTGGAGCGGTCCAATGCGGCTCCTTTATTTCCCACCTGAGCGCCAGCTCTGGCTGGCAAAGCTGGTCCGCCCCCAACCAGGCCCGTTGCTGAGGATCGTATCGAATCGTCCCGCGCCCTTCGGCGGCGGTGAGAAGGGAGCAGAGCCACACGCAGGTAGCTTGCACAGCTTCCCAAAGTTGGATCGCCTCCGCGCCGCATTCGCGCAGGCTGGCCTGCATCCCGGTCAGCTTCGGCCCCAGCAAGTGCTCGTAAGCGTGCTTGGCCAGTCGCGCGGAATCGGCCAATTCACCAGGTTCCAGTGCGGCTTGCCAACCACCCGGCCCCATCAAGCCGGCCGTTACTTCGTGAAAGAGCGTGCCGGTCAGCGCATTCGATCGAGAGCCTGAGGCGGCATAATCGCCTGCCGTTCGAAGCAATTCGCGGCGAATTTCGGAAATGGAGAGCTGAGCCAAAAACAGATCCTCGTTGTCGAGCGTCTTCTCACTATCAAGCGTCGTCTTTTCGTCAGCCAGCTTCCGGGGCGGTAACGGGTTGAAAAAGCGCTGGAGTGCGGCCGCCCAAAATGCCAAACTGCCTCGGATCACGACGCGCAAACTCTTCGACCTCCCCAGGGCTCACCTCCAAGCTGCGAGCAGCATCTTCCAGTGTGACCATCTTCCGTTGGGCGAGCAAGGCGGCAAGCGCAGGCGTGATTCGATCGGCCGGTGCGGCTCCAAACTCTGCCAGCAGCGGTTCCAGCGCGGCTGGCACGTGTCCAGCGATCCACCGTTCCACGGCGCCGGGTGTGACGGGCTCGCCATGATGCGCCAGATCGCCGCTTTCAGCGTCTGAAAGCAATCGACGAAGCGCGGCAAGAGCTTCAACGGCCTCCTCGGAAATGCTAACGAGGCGGCCTCCTTGCGCCTGGATGTTGGCAATCCGTTGTTGAGTCGCTTTGGCGTTTGGGGAGATCGGCAACCGAGCGTCCCGGAGCAGGAGCAAAGTTTGGCTTGCGGCGGGCTTCCAGGCGTCCGAGATTTTCCGCGCGTGGCTGGCAAGTGAACGAGCGTTGGCTTGGTTGCAGATTGCGACGGAAACCCGGCCGCTATCGATCGAGAAGTCCAGCGGCGAACGTTCGCCTGGAACCGAGCTCTTCAGGCCGGCGGCGCGGACCAGCAAAGACATCGCATTGCGGAGAATCGCTTCCGTTTCCGCGGGCTCTTTGGCCGAGAAGCGCTCATCCAACATGCTTTGAAGCGCGCGGTCGAGAGGTTCCAGCGGTGTTTCCTTGCCGGACCGCCAGAGATCGAACAGATCCTTGCACCTTGCGATGATTTTCCGCGCCGGGGCCGCATTATCCTTGAAGATTTCCCGAATTTGCGATTCCGCCAGCGGCCAGCAGCCGCCATGCGCGGCCCGTTCGCTGGCGAGGCCTTGGACGGCATCGAGGCGGGCGGTGATGAGGCGTTGTGCCTGGTCCCAAGAGAGCGGCTGGATCGGAGCGCGCCGGCCGAGCATTTTCGATTTCGCGGCGTTGTCCAGGATCTGTTCCATTCGAAGCAGCAAGCCACTCTGCAAGCAGCAAATAACGCTGACATTGCGGGTTTCTTCGATCAGACCAGAAATAATCCTCCCGACCGCGTGAGGACCCTCCCGGTCATCCGGAGAATTCATCACCGCCTCAATCTGATCCATGCAGAGAACAACGACGCCAGGACGAATTAGCTCACAAATCGCCATTGCAACGTGACGGGAAATCACTTCCGGGTTGTCCTCTGGCCCCGGAAGGGCCAGCCCTAGTGAATTTAGAACCTCATCCGGCAATCCCTCGCCGCGCAGCCAAGCGGCGGAATCACGGATGTGCCTGCCTTCCAAAAGATGCTCGATGACAATGCTTAGATCGCGGTCCGCAAACGCATCCAAGTCGCTCTTCCGGCTTTGCAGCAACCGGTCCAGGGTACGGATACCAGCGGAATCCGCGCGCAGCAGGGAAATCGCCATGCACCTGCGCAAATGTCTCCAAATGCCCGCCGGAGACGTCTCCATGCGCGCGAAGACAAAGAAATTCTTAGATTGCGGCTCCATCCAACGGCGAACCCTCCCCACCAGGTGGGTCTTGCCCGTGCCCGCATCCCCAAAGACGGTGAGCGCGGCTGAGAAACTACCGTCCGCCACGTCTTGAGTGAGCCGCCGGCAAGCTTCAAAGGCTTCTGAATTGATCTCGGCAATGTCCACTTGGTGGTCGTCAAGAGGCTGTCCCACCAGATGTCCGAAGGGATTCGGAACCGCCCGTTCAGCGAATGGCAATGGCGACGTAGTAGGTTCCATCTTGGCCGTCAATCAAAAGGTCCTTGTCTTCCTGAGAGAGGTTATACGGATCGGCATGTTGACTCAAAAACACTTGCTGTTCCTGGCGCAGTTTCAAGGCAGCCGCATCGAACTCTTTTTTCGACAAATTCGGGACGTAGTTTCGCAAACGCAAAGTCGAAACTGGCACTCCCTTCACCGGTTCCAGCGACCGAACGGCTTCCAGAATGAGCGCCGCGGCATCAGCCTGTGTGTCTGTTAGTTTATCACCGGGCAATGAACTCCCCGTGAAAAAGGTCGCCGGATCGAAGCCGGCTGATCGGATCTTCTCATTTATAAAAATGCGCGCGGACGTAAAGTAAGCCTGGCTATCGCCCGTTCGCACCAACAGTTTCGAGCTGCCGGCGAACGCGGGCACGGCCTGCAGTTGTTTCTCGGCTAGCAAAGCCGAAATTGCGCTCTCCAGGCGCTTGGCCGAAAAACCCGGCAATTTCTTTCCCTTGGCCGCCAGCTTACTCAAATCGGCTTTCGAAAGCGCCTGAGCGGCGGCTGTGGTCAGAATGGCTTCTTTGGCCTTCTGCTCCCAAGCAACACTCCAGAAATATTGCGACTTTCCGCGATCGGGCCAACGATAGACCTGGCCTGCGGCCACAGCCGACTCAAGCGCCGCTTGGAGTGGCTCGGCCTTGACCTTCAAACTTTTTGCAAGACTTTTAAACGCGACCGGTTTCCTTGCATCGCGCGCGGCGGCGGCGACGCGTCCACGAAGATCGTCTTGCGGAATTGCTGGTGCGGACATAGTACAAGCTTACGCGACAGGGGCCAACGCGGTATAACAACAGCATGTCCTCGACGACGCACCTCCTGCTCCTATCCGCTCTCTCGTTCCAACTGCTGGCGCAACCAAAATTCACGCAGCCTCCACCGGCCAAGGAGGTCACCATCACCGCGATTCCAGGCATCATCGACGCGGGCGCGAAATGGAAACTGGTCTGGCAGGGCGATTCGAACGCCGATGGCATCGTAGGCTTCAAAGGGGGTCTGCTGTTCGCGCAGGAGCAGACCAATCACGTCAACTTTCTCGACAAGAACGATAAGTTTTCGGTCTACCTCTCGAACGGCCACGGCCCCGGCGCGGTGACCATCGGCCCCAAGGGCGTCATCATCGTCAACGAGCGAACCTGCACCGATCCCGGCGGCCACATGGGCGGCAAGCCGGCCGACTGCAAGGAGCCCACCGGTGTCGCGGCCCTGACGCCCGAGCGCAAGGTCCTGGCGAATAGCTACATGGGAATGGGACTGGGCCGCGTCAACGACCTGATCGCCGACAAGAAGGGCGGCGTCTACTTCACCACCAACACCGGCAGCGGCGTGTTCTACATCAAGCCCGGCGGCGAAGTGATCGGGATAGGCGAAAAAATACGCAGCAACGGCATCAACCTTAGCCCGGACGAAAAGACGCTCTACGTCACCAACGGTCCGGTAATCATGGCTTACGATGTGCAGCCGGATGGCTCCGTCAAAAATCAACGCGAGTTCGGCAAATTGGAAGGCGGCGGAAACGGCGACGGCATGGCCATCGACGCCATGGGCCGCATCTTCGACACCGCGAACGGCGTTCAGGTGCTCGGTCCGGATGGAAAATATCTGGGCATGATTCCGACGCCGCGCACCGTCATCAGCGTGGCCTTCTCCGGTCCGGGCAAGAAGACGCTATACGCCGCCTGCATCGGCGCGCTGGACGCGAACGGCCAGGAGATCAAAACTCCCGACGGCGTGCGCAATACGGCGATGAGTATTTACAAGATTCAAACGTTGACCCAAGGATTCAAGGGGCGCGCGAAGTAGCAATATCCGCAAAGCAGCCAAATCGGAGATACACTGTCACACAGGAGCGCACAGCGCGGTACGCGCTCGCCCGGTGGAGAAAACCATCGCGGGCCTCCGTTGTGCGCGATGCTAACAAGGAGATAGCAAAAATGGCGGACGATACCAAAGATCAAAAAACGAACGAATCGTCGAGCGGGCTTCCGCGTCGCGGCTTCATTACATCCGTTGCGGCTGGCTTCGCCGTGGCAGGTTCGGCTTCGGCGGCATCGGTGATTGAGACCGATGTCGAAATCAAAACTCCGGACGGCACGTGCGACGCCGCGTTCATTCACCCATCCAGCGGATCTCATCCAGGGGTTCTGCTCTGGCCCGACGCATTCGGCCTGCGGCCCTCCATGCGCGACATGGCCAAGCGTCTTGCGGCGCAGGGTTATTCCGTGCTGGTGCCGAATCCGTTTTATCGCATGGGTAAGGCGCCGTTCTTCACGGATGCTTCTACTGTCACCGACTTCGGCAAAGTCCGGCCGCTCATGGCGTCGGTCACCGCGGATGGCGCGGCGGAGAAGGATGCAATGGCCTACATTGGCTTCCTGGACGCTCAAAAACAGGTCAACACGAAGAAGAAAATCGGGACGCAAGGCTACTGCATGGGTGGCGCGTTGGTGGTGAGGACGGCCGCGGCAGTGCCCGATCGCGTAGGCGCAGGTGGTTCCTTCCACGGAGGCGGTCTGGTCACCGCCATGCCCAATAGCCCGCATCTGCTCGCTCCCAAGATCAAGGCGAAGATGTATTTCGGTATCGCGATGAGCGACGACAAGCAGCAACCGGACGCGAAAGACAAGCTGAAGGAAGCGTTCATCGCGGCCGGCAATCCCGCCGAGATCGAAGTTTACTCCACCTGTTATCACGGCTGGTGCGTGCCCGACATGCCCAAGCAGAAGGACGGCACGCCTACATACGATAAAGCCGAAGCCGAACGCGCGTGGGGTAAGCTGACGGCGCTGTACAAGGGCGCGCTCGCCTAACCGCTTCCGAGACGCGCGCGGAAGGTCAGATTACGCCTTGACGGACCGTTTGCAGCGACCCTTCCGCTGTACCGCGCTCCGTCCGATCCTGCCACAGCGCGAGCGCCTGCAGGCAGAACGCCGTCGAGACCGGGTTGACGAAGGGCAGCGGTTCGGTCTCTTTGCGTCCGAACAGGAATCCCCCGTTTAGGCGAGGATCGCCCGACTGGATTTGAAAGCTGGCCGCCTGTTCGGCTTCGTGCGCGGCGTCCGCTCCGCAATCCCCGATCAGCAGCCGGGCCCGAAGCAGTTGCGCGTAGACGTCCGAACGCGCGAACACCGGCGCGATCTGACGCAAGTATCGAGCGGCGCGATCCACGCCGTTGCGAAAGACTGCCGCGCACTCCGGCCGGTTGAGCACCGGGAGCAGCCCTTCCAGGAAATAGGCATAGGCGTGCAGCCGGTCCATAACGCGCGGCTGATCCGCATCGCCGGGCAGGAACTCGCGATCGTTCTCCAGCGCGGCCTCGAGCGCCGATTCGTAGCCGCGCTGAAACGCGCCTTCGCCGGTGATTTCGAACAGCTCGTACCAGGCCATCGCGGATTTTAGCTGATAACATCCCGGGCTTGCGGACCAGCGCGGCTCCCACTGAAGAGGCCGTTTTTCCGGCAGCCTAACAATCGGATGTATGCCTCCGCGACCTGGAAAATCGGTCAGCATTCCGCGGCCGGTCTCGATAGCCGCATCGCGGAATTCGGCGTCTTCGGTGATGCGCCAAACGGACAAGAGCCCGCGCACAATGATGCCGCAGTCGAAAAAATATGCGTAGGCCGATTCCGATTCGCCATTGAACGACGGCTCGAAAGGAAAGGTGGCAAGCCGCGCGTCCCACGCATCGCGAGTCAGAAATCGCGCCGCGCGGAGGCCCGCTTCCAGGTAAGCGGAGTGTCCCGTCCGCCGATGGAGAAACATCAGAGTGCTCACCGCGTAGCCGGTGATCTCGGTGGATACGCGGGCGTTTTGGCGGAGGTCCGATCGATAGTATCGCGCCACGCCCCCGCTTGCTTCCTGGATTCCCGATTGCAAGAACCAGCGGCCGGCCGCATCCATCAACCTGTCGGTCGGTGACAAAGGAATACAATTGTAACATCCGCGCCGCAGTGGGCTCGCGCGTTACACTAGAAACCGGCCCCGCTGCCGGCCTTGTCCGCTTTGCCAAGTCAATACGTCATCGGAATCGATCTGGGAACAACCAATTGCGCGCTCGCTTATGCGCCCGAAGGTGGAGATCCGCGCGAGCAGCCGCCAGTGGCCTTGTTCGAAGTCCCACAGTTAGTGAATCCGGGCGAAGTGCGGGACGAGCCCTTGCTGCCCTCGTTTTTGTACCTGCCGGGACCGTCGGATTTTCCCGCCGGCTCGATTGCGCTTCCGTGGGACGAATCCCCGGATTATGTGGCCGGCGCATTGGCGCAAAAACGCGGCGCTGAAGTGGCCAGCCGCCTGGTGGCTTCCGCGAAATCGTGGCTTTCGCACGCCGGCGTCGATCGCACGGCGCCGATCCTGCCGCTAAACGCGCCGGAGGGAGTGGCGAAAGTTTCCCCGGTGGAGGCGTCGCGCCGTTATCTGGAGCATCTGCGCGAGGCGTGGGATTCGAAAATGCCGCGACGCGCCGTTCGTCCAACAGCAAGTGCTGGTGACGGTACCCGCATCGTTTGACGCCGTGGCGCGCGAGCTGACATTGAAGGCGGCCGAAGAGGCCGGATACGAAAACCTGCTGTTGCTGGAGGAGCCGCAAGCCGCGTTCTATGCCTGGATCGAACGGCATCCGGACTGGCGCGAGCGGGTGACGGTGGGCGATCTGATTCTGGTTGTCGACATCGGCGGCGGCACCACCGATTTCACGCTGATCGCGGTGACCGAGCAAGCGGGCGAACTGGCGCTGGAGCGCGTGGCTGTGGGTGAACACCTGTTGCTGGGAGGCGACAATATCGATCTGGCGCTGGCCAGGCATGTCGAGCAGCAGCTTAGCGCTAAAGGGACCAAGCTGGAGGCAATGCAATTGCATGCGCTTTGGCAGCAATGCCGGCTGGCAAAGGAGCGGTTGCTCGCTAAGGACAACAAGAAGCGCGAGGAGCCGGTGACCATTCTCGGACGCGGCACGGGCCTGGTGGGCGGCACCATCAAAACCAAGTTAGCGGCTGACGATGTGGAGCGTCTCCTGGAACAGGGCTTTCTGCCCGCAGTGTCCAGCCACGATATGCCGCAGCGCCGCAGGATGGGCTTTGCGGAGATTGGATTGCCCTACGCCGCCGACGCGGCCATCACACGTCATCTGGCGCGTTTCCTGCGGCAGCAAGCGGCGCAGGCCGAACATGGGTCGGTGCGCCGTGGCGCCAGCGGACTGGCCGCGCCCACGCACGTGTTGTTCAACGGCGGAGTGTTGCGTTCCGGCCTGGTGCGGCAAAGAATCCTGGATGTGTTGAACGGCTGGCTTGCGGAAGAAGGCTTGGGTCCGGCTGCGCCGCTGCTGGGCGAGGATTTGATGCACGCGGTGGCGCGCGGCGCGGCCTACTATGGGCTGGCTCGTACTGGACGCGGCGTGCGCATTCGCGGTGGAGTGCCGCGCACGTATTATGTCGGCATCGAAAGCTCGCTGCCCGCGGTGCCCGGCATGCGCGCGCCGGTGAAAGCGCTTACGGTGGCGCCCTTCGGGATGGAGGAAGGCAGCTCCATGGATCTGCGCGGCCGCGAATTCGGATTAATTGTGGGCGAGCCCGCGGAGTTCCGCTTCTTTCAATCGGCCGTTCGCAAGAATGACGCCGCGGGAACGATGCTGGATGAAGTGAACGAGGAATTGGAGGAGCTTTCGCCGGTGGAAGTCACCCTGGGCGCCGCCGGCTCAGAAAAGGACAGCGCTGGCCAGGCTGGCGAGTTCGTTCCGGTGACCCTGGAAACGGTGGTTACCGAGACCGGGATGCTGCAGCTTTGGTCCGTGGCGCGCGATGGGCGGCGCTGGAAGCTGGAGTTCAATGTCAGAGAAAAAGTGAAAGCGGAGGCGTTGTAAGAAACTGAAACCGCGCAAGTCCCCTATTCGTCCGTGATTGTTATACTGGGGCGGTACTTTCTTAAATTCAATATCATGAAGCGTCTTGGCGTTCTATTTCTGTCCCTTTCGGCAGCCTTCGCGCAGTCGCAGGCGGACTTTCTGACTGGGCAAGCGGCCCGACAGATCATCGGCCAGCCCACCTTCACTTTTCAGGGTCAAGGACAACCTTCGCCTTTTCAATTGGGCGCGGTGCAGGCAGTGGCTTACGCCAACAACACTTTGTTTGTTGTGGATTCCAATCTCCACGGGCTATTGCAGCCGAATAACAATCGCGTTCTGATCTACAACAACGTTTCAAATTTCGTCTACAACCCTACGGCCGAAATTCCGCAGGGCGGCCGCTGCCCGGTATGCGTAGGAACGCCCAGCGTGGGTCAGGCCAGCCTGGTGCTGGGCCAGCCGAATTTCGCCACCACAACCAATCCTTATCTCAACCAAAGCGGCTTTCGTAACCCCACCTATATTGCTACCGACGGCAAGATTTTGGTTTTGGCCGACACCGACAATAACCGGGTTCTTATCTGGAACAGCATTCCAACCCTTCCCGATCAGCCGGCCGACATCGTGCTGGGGGAGCCCAATTTCACTACCGCAACGCTGGGGCTGAACGCCTCGTCGTTTCGAGGCCCGCAAGGGGTGTGGGTGCAGGGGACGCAGCTGTTCGTGGCCGATACGCAGAATCATCGGGTGATGATATGGAACAGCATCCCGACGTCGAACAACCAGGCGGCCGATCTGGTGCTGGGCGAGCCGAACTTCACCACTGCGCCCGCTTCCACAACGAGCAATCTTCCGCCCACCGCCAGCAACTTGTTTTCGCCGGTTTCGGTTACCTCCGACGGGACGCGCCTGTACGTGGCCGACCTGGGCCATAGCCGCGTGTTGATTTGGAATTCCATTCCCACACAGAATGGGCAAGCCGCCGACGTGGTGGTGGGCCAGCCGAACATGACCAGCCAAGGGGACAACAACGCGCCCGGCGGTTGCGTGATGAACGGCACGGATTCCGACGGAAATCCGACTTACCCCGCCGGTTGCCAGAGCTTTTGCGCGCCCATCGGCATCGATAGCGACAATGCGCAGATCCTTCCCCCGCGTTGCGGGTACACCCTAAGTTCGCCTCGCTACGCGTTGTCGGACGGACAGCGCCTGTTCATCGCGGATAGCGGTAACGATCGCGTACTGGTTTATAACAGCATCCCAACCACGAATGGGGCGAAATACGACCGGAACCTGGGCCAGGTGGACGAATGGACCGACCAGGTGACCACCAGCACCGACACATTCCGCCCGGACGCCAATATTCTGCAGTCGGCTGCCAACACCATCCCCACGCCATATGGACTGGCTTGGGACGGCACCAATCTCTACGTCGCCGATCCGTACGATGTCCGGGTGCTGGTGTTCACGCCAGGTGCGCCCAATGTTCCAATTACCGGAATCACCAACGCGGCCAGCGTCGTTACTTACGCGGTGGGCACCGTGAGCCTGGTGCTCAGCGGAACAACCGTGACTGCCGACGACACGGTTACCATCATGATCAGTTCCCCCGGCGTTGGAGCCACCACCTGTCCGGCAACAGGCTTGGCTTGCTACACCTACACGGTAAAAAGCACGGATACGCTCGCCAGCATCGTGGTTGCTTTGGCAAACGAGATCAACGGAGTTGCCACGGGTTACACCACGCCCGATCCGAATGTCATCGCCAGCGCCGACGTCGTGTCGGGAGCGCTATTTGTGGTGAACCTGATTGCGCGCACGCCGGGGCTGAACGGTGACAACATTGGGTACACGGCCACCACCGCTTCCGCTTCGAGCACCGGGACGCCTACCGAGACGGCTGCGGCAGCCGGTTCCACCCTGCAAGGCGGCGCGGCCGCGGCCGAACTGGCGCCCGGGACCCTGGTGACCATCTTCGGGCAGAACCTGGCCGATGTTCCTTCTGCCGGCGTGATGGCCACGCCTAACGCCGAAGGCCAATACCCGACCACCTTCCAGGGCGTGCAGGTATACTTCGACGGCATCCGCTCACCGATTGTGTCCGTGGCGCCCGGTCAGATCAACGCTCAACTTCCATTCGAAGTCAACGGCGCCAATGGCGTCAGCGCGTATGTGCGAACCGCTAATAACGACGGTTCGGTAACCGCGACCAACAACATCGGCGTTCCGGTTATTTCCGGCTACGGGAATCCCGGAATTTTCGCGGCGCCCGGAAACGATCCACGCGTTGTCTTGGCCTACCACACCAGTGGCAACGCGATAGCGCTGGTGGATATCGATGGCACCATTACGGGAGGCGACGTCGCCACCATCATGATCGGCAGCAACAGCTACAACTACACGATACAGGCCACCGACACTCTGCAATCGGTTCGCGACGGCCTGATTGTTCTAATCAACGCGAATTCAGATGAGAAGGTGACGGCCTCGGCCGCGGGCGAGTTCAGCCGCATCATTCTGACCGCGAAAGTGGGAGGACCGGCCGGCAATGGCATCCCGATTAGCGGTAATGTCAGCACCAACGCCACCATCACAATCTCTCCCCTGGATAGCTCGTCCACCTGCTGCGCGAACATCGCCGGTTCGCCGGTTACACCCGAAAATCCGGTTGTTCCGGGAGAGGTGATCACCATCTATGCCACCGGCATTGGGCCAACTACGCTGGCCGACGGCTTGACTCCGGCCGGTGTGACGGGCCAGATATATCCCGGGCCGGCGCTCAACCTGCCCGTAACCAACGTGGACAACGCGCAAATTGGGGGCACCACGGCGAACGTGCTCAGCGCGGGACTCGCGGTGGGAATGCTGCCGGGAGTTTACGAAGTGCAGTTGCAGGTGAACAACTCGCTGCCCACTAATCCCGTGACGGAGATGTATATCGCGCAGAACGTATTCACCAGTAACATCGTGACCATTCCGGTGGTGGCTCAGGTGGCTCCTTCGGCCACTTCGAGCGCGCGTCCCGCCCACCCCGACACGATCAAACCGGGAGAAGCGCCGCGGACCAGTGCGGTTCCAAGTCCACTTCATTGATGATGCGTGGTCGCTCTTAGGGCGTTCTACCGGCTTTCTCAAGCATGACCCGGTATTTTCGCAGCAGCTCATAGATCACCACGCCGCCCGCGGTGGCTACGTTCAGCGAATGTTTGCGGCCCAGCATGGGAATGCGCACGTAGGTATCGCACAAGGCCAGCAACGGTTCGCCCAGGCCGTCCACTTCGTGCCCGAACAGAACCGAGACCGGGAAGCGCGGCTGCCAATCGTACAGATCGGTGGAATGCACGCTGGTTTCAACGGCCGCGATTTCGTGGCCTTGCTGGCGCAGCTGCAGAATCAGCCCGGCTGGATCGGCGTGATGCTCCCAAGGGACGGTTTCTTCGGCGCCGAGCGCCGTTTTTGCGATCCCCGCGTGAGGCGGATGGCCGGTGATTCCGGTTAAATACAGCTTGTCGCAGCCTGCGGCATCCGCCGAGCGGAAGAAGGCTCCGACGTTGTAGAGGCTGCGCACGTCATGGAGCAGAATGGAAACCGGCACCGGGCGCAAGCCTTCGTACGGCACGGCCGCTTGCGTCACCAGGTACGGGATACGGTCAGTAGATCTCAAAACAATACGCTCGATTGTCCCCGCTGGGCGAAAGCGCGTATTCGCCGTTGTCGAGCGCTTCGTCCACCTCGACGCGGAAAAGATGGCCGCCCAGGGGCTTCACGGCCAGGTGCAGCGCATGCGACCCGCCACGGCGCCGGTTGCCGCCCAATGAGACTTCGCGATTGCCGCCTTTGATATCCAGCCGATACAGCTCGAACGTGTCAGGCTGGATATTGCGCGCGTCGATGATGAAGATCGGTTCGGCCAGCGGCGTCCGCGCCGGAGAAGAGGCGCCCGAGATGAGGAACGTGTCGTTCTTTTTTCCCTCCTGCCGGGCATCGGCCACTTCGGTTTCCACCAGATTAGAAGCATGCAGCAAGTAAGGAACGTCGGGCTTGGGAGGCACCGGGCCGGTGTATTTTTCGGCGGCCGCGAGACAGCCGGCAATAACGAACGCGAGGGCGATGTTAAAGCGCATAGTAAATCCATTTTCCCGCTTTTGCGCCCTTGGTGTTGGAGGAACGGGCCAGGCGGATAAAGCGGCCTGGAACCCGTGAGTCCGGCAGGGTGACATGGCAATGTGGCCAAGAAAAAAGAGGACCAGCGAACTCGCGGCGAAGAAGTGAATGGGTTTCTATAGTACGGTGAAACTACCGATCCGAAGCATGCTGGTCTGCCCGGTCCGCGATTGCCGATTGTCCCTCACGCGTGACGACCGGCGCTTGGTGTGCGAGCGCGCGCATTCCTTCGACATGTCACGCAGCGGGTACGTTAATCTGCTTCAGCCGCAGGACCGGCGATCGAATCAGCCGGGTGATACCGTGGCGGCCGTGGCTGCTCGGCGGCGATTACACGATCGCGGAGTGACCAGGCCGTTGCTGGACGCGATCGCGGAGATTTTGGCGGCGTCGGAGAACGACGTGGTTCTGGATGCGGGATGCGGCGATGGTTTCTACCTGGGTACGTTGGCCCGCGAGACCGCATTCAGCGCGAACGGCGTCGACATTTCGGTTCCGGCCATTGAAGCCGCGGCGCGGCGCTATCCCGAATGCGAATGGATTGTGGCCAATGCCGATCGGTTTGTGCCGTACGCCGACCGCTCATTTTCGATCGTCATGTCCATCACGGCGCGGATGAATCCGAGCGAATTCCGGCGCGTGCTGCGGGACGACGGACGGCTCCTGATCGCGCTTCCGGCGCCGGACGATCTGATCGAACTGCGCGGGACCGGGCATGATCGCGCGGCCAGAACCATCGAAACATTCGCGCAGGATTTTGCTCTGGCCGAGCGCGGCCGCGTGAGCACCTCGGCAGATCTGGACGCTGCCGCCGTTCACGACGTTCTGGTCTCCATCTATCGGCCCATGCAATCGCGTCCGGCGGAAGCGATGCGCGTGACGTTCAGCCTGGACCTGCTGCTTTTTCGACCGGGTTAGTTTTGCTTGAGGCGATCCCATCGCCAACCGTAGAAGAACAGCGATGCCAGCCAGGCAAGAACGCACAATCCAACCAGCAACGGGCCCGCCGTCTGGGCTTCGTTTCCTACACCGAACAAGATCACGGTCTGAATCAAGCCAGTTGGGACAAGCGCTCCGGATGTAAATCGCCAGGGCGCCTGGCGAACCGGATTCAAAACGGACCGATGGTGTCCGACGGCTAAGGCAGTTATTCCGCCCAAGATTCCACTTAGTAAGTCGAGCGGCATTACGAGTAATCCAAGGATGGAAAGAAACGCCAGATCTTTCGCCAACAGAATCTGCCAGCCGCGGATGGGTACTTGACGATATCGCTGGGCGCCGTGGCCGTCGATACCCAATAGAACCTGGGTATGCGTGCTTAAAGCCAGCGTTGTAACCAGCGCTATGATTCGAAGAGCGTCCGCAGGGAGGCGACCGCCCGTTGCGCGATATAACTCTGTGGACGCGACCAGAAGCAGCGCAACGTAAGGATCCAGCGTCCGCAGCATTTCTCTCCATTGCAGGCGCATGATGGCGCCAATTACTCCGGGCGGAGCCGGTATCCGGGCGAGGGAAGTTGAAGGGATCCTTCGCGACGCAGCTTTCCCAAACTGGAGGAGGATCTGTGCTGAAATACCGCAGCCCAGCGCCAGCGCGCCGCTTCGCCAACCTGCGCGGAACAGGAGCAAGGCGGCAAACCATGCAACCGGGCTCAAAGCCAGCGAGCACACGCGGAGCGTTATCCACTCCCACCTTAGGATGGGCCAGGTGTGCCGGCGCTCGGGCGGAATCTTCTGCAAGGGATCGGACGAGAGAGGGAACAATAGAACCAGGGCCAAAATCAACAGAAAGAATTGGGCGCTCTCCGGCTGTAGAGCAACGAATCCTACAAACAGGAGAAAGTTTTGCCCACCGATGGACCGAAAGGACTGAACATCGCGCCAGGAGGCTAGTCCCAGTGCCTTTAGGAGGCCTTGGATGCGTCCGAACCGAGCCATTCCAGATCCTCGTCGGAGACAGCGGGCGCCAAATCGAGGTACAGTTCTTCCAGCGTCTTCGGCAAATCCGCAACCAGCGCATCGAGCACGATACTGCCGCGATTAATGATGACCACCTGGTCGGCAATCCGATCCACCAGCGGAAGAATATGCGACGTCAAGAGCACGGTTACGCCTCTTCGGCTCATGGCACGCAGTTGATTCCGGATGGTTCGCGTGGCGATCGGATCCAGGCCTTCAAACGGTTCGTCCAGGAAGAGAGCGCGCGGGCTTGGCAATAACGCCATCGCGAGCGCCGTTTTCTTTTTCATTCCATAGGAACATTGGTTGATAAAGGTGTGCCTGCCATGCTCGATTTGGAGGATGCGCAACAGTTGCTGGGTGCGCGATCGGATCTCGGCGGGCCGAAGTTTGTAAATGGCGCCCGTCAGTTCCAGATGCTCGCCGATGGTGAGCGCATCGAAGAGGGCCAGGCTCTCAGGCAACACTCCGGCGATGCGAGTGAGGGCCGGATCTCCTATGGGAAGGCCACACACTTCTGCGGCGCCGCTGGTTGGCCGAAGCAAACCGGTCAGCATCTTGACCAGCGTGGATTTTCCAGCGCCATTGGGTCCAAGAAGCGCACAGACGGCGCCTGGCGCTACTTGGAGAGAGACGCCGGAGACAGCGCGGAAATCGCCAAAATCCCGGGTCAGACTCTGGCACCAGATCATCGCATCATTGTGGCAGATTCGTTGGCGCTGAGGGATTTTGCGGCAGTAACTCGCAATCTTATTCGCTTCGCAAAGCTTGCATGGGATCCACGGACACGGCCCGCATGGCTGGAAGGTAGGCCGCCAACAGACTTGCGACCAGCATTACGCCGCAGGCCAGCGTCAGGAAAATCGGATCGCCAGGCCGAATCCCGAAGGAGATGCTCTGCAAAAGGCGCTGTGCGCCGGCCGCGCCCGCCAGGCCGAGCATCAGGCCGGCCATTACCAGCTGCATGGCCTGCTTCAG
Source organism: Bryobacterales bacterium (assembly GCA_963784025.1). GTDB lineage: Bacteria > Acidobacteriota > Terriglobia > Bryobacterales > Bryobacteraceae > Palsa-89. Next base: position 182,985 of record CAWAPW010000017.1, on the reverse strand, counting down.
CACCAGCGTGAGCACTTCTCTGTGCCCCGCGCCGAGCGCGATTCGCACTCCAATTTCGCGGCGCCGCCTGGCCACGGCGTAGGACAACACGCCGTAGAGGCCGATCACGGTGAGCAACAGCGCGATGGCGGCAAAGCTCCCCATCAGCACCATCAGAAACCGCGGCACAGTGATGGCCGCCGCCGACAACTCGTCACCCGTTCGAACTTCGAACATCGGCGTCTCTCGATCCAGGCTCATCAGCGCGGCGCGCGCCGCCGGTTCAATTTCGCGCGGCGGGACCGTGGTCCTGAGGACGATGCTGCCGATCGCCCATGGAAGCTGCTTATAAGGGAAATAATAAATCGGGTCTGGTTCCGCAGTCCGCGACACCTGCTTGGCGTTTCCTACCACGCCAACGATGGCGCGCGTCCGCGGCCCTCCGTTCGCATTGGCGGCCCCTGGCTCAATTCGCTTGCCGATGACGTCTTCTTCCGGAAAATATTGGGCCGCGAACGCCTGGTTAACCACGACGACGCGCGGGGCGTTGGCGTCGTCCCGATCGCTAAAGTCGCGACCGTTTATAAGTGGAATGCCCATGGCGTTGAAGTAACCCGGAGTGACGATCGCCATGTCCGAGATCGGCCGTTCCGTGATAGGGGCGGGCCGCTCCTCGATGTCGAAGCCGATAGTCATTTCGTGTCCCGCCAGCGGCAGCGGCGTGCCGGTAGCGGCGGCTTGCACTCCCGGAATCGCGCGCAGGCGATCGAGCAGGCGATCGGAGAACGAGATTTGCGCGGCGGCGTTGTAGCGAGCATCGGCAAGTCCGATGTCGAAGGTGAGAAGATGATCGGGCCGGAAGCCAGGGTCGCGCCGCAACATATACAGGAAGCTGGCGATCAACAACTCCGCTCCCACCAGCAACACGAGCCCGAAGGTGACCTGCCCAACCACCAGCGTGCTTCGTAATCGATGGTGGCCGCGCGCAATGTTCGGCGCCCCCTCTTTCAATGCACCCGTCAGATCGGCTCGCAGAAGCTGAGCGATGGGCGCAAGGCTGAACAACACGGTTGTGAGCAAAGCCGCGACTATCGAAAATGCCAGAACCCGCGAATCGAGCCCCACTTGAGAAAAGCGCGGCACTGGGATTTTGTCGCCCGCGAGCGGCAAGAGCGACTTGATCGCGAGCACCGTTAACAACACTCCGCCCGCGCTGCCGAGCAGGCCCAGCAGGAAACTCTCGGCCAGCATTTGCCGCACCAGCGCTGTGCGCGATGCTCCCAGTGCGGTTCGTAATACGAACTCGCGCGCACGCTCAATGCTGCGCGCGAGCAGCAGGTTGGCCACGTTCGCGCACGCAATCAGCAACACCAGCGCCACCGCGCCCAGCAGAATCCACAACGGTTTGCGGCTGCTTGCGGTCAGCCGGTCCAGTTCGGGCGCCACGCTAGTTTTTGCAAAGTTCTTATCGTCATCGGGATATTGCCGCGCCAACGCGCTCGCGATCTGATCCATTTGCGCTTGCGCCTGCCCCGGCGTGACACCTGGTTTCAGACGGCCAATCGTTTCCAGCGCGCGCGCTCCGCGCTGTTCGGCGAGCGGCGTGAATTCCGTTCTGGTAGCGTCTTGGGAAAGCGTGGTCCACAGTTGAACGGGTGGAGTATCCAATGGAAACTGGAAGCCGGCGGGCGCCACGCCGACGACGGTAAAAAGCTTACCGTTAATTCGGACACGCCTTCCCAGGATTCCCGGGTCGCTAGCGAAGCGGGTCTTCCACAAGGCATCGCTGAGTACAACCACGTCGATGCCAGGCTTCTCCTCCTCCGGCAAAAAGCCGCGCCCCAGTTGGGGCCGCACGCCCAGCAATGGAAACAGGTCCGACGATACGATTTCGCCAAACACCTGAGTGGCTGGTAACGAATCGGTGAGCGTGAAGCGCTCGTCGCGATAGCTGACCAGGCGTTCGAACACGCGGTTTTGCGCGCGGAAATCGAAGAAGTTGGGATAGGAAAGAATGGTCGGATGCGGCGTGCCGCGCCTGTCGATCGGGCGAAACGCCATCAGCCGGCCGGGATCGGCGAACGGCAAGGGCCGCAGCACAACCGTATCGAACACAGCGAAGACCGTGGCGCCGGCGCCGATCCCCAACGCCAGCGTGAGGGCGGCCGAAGCCGTAAACCACTTCGCTTTTCGAAGGTGGCGAAAGGCGTGCCGGACGTCTTGCGCGAGCACGTCCAACGGCGGCAGAGCGCGCCGGTCGCGCAGTTCCTCTTTCATTTGAGTGACCCCTCCAAACTGCCGCCTGGCCGCGTAGCAGGCTTCGGCCGGCTCCATACCGTGGCGCATGAATTGCTGCGCCAGCATGTCCAGATGGTCCTGGATCTCCCGGTCGAACTCGTCATCCAGCCGGCGCCGGCGGAACGTTCCCCGGATTCGCGAGAGCAACGCGCGCAGCATATTCTTAATGCCGGCTCTCGTGCGGAACTTTCGAACGGTCCTTTGGCATGAGCAAAGGAGTATGCTAGCACGGTTCCTTTGCGATTGCCATAGGAGGCTGGGCAGCGCCAGGGGGCTTTCCAGTCATCCCAGCATCCCTACGACTCATCCGGTTTTTCGACCTCTCATCCGAACCCGGCTCGGAATCCGCCCGCTCCCGCCTATTCTGGATTCGCAAGGAGTTCCAAATGAAACCACAAAAAACCACCATCGCCGCCGTGATCATACTCACCAGCGGTCTCTTGTTCAGCCAGGACCGTTTCGATTTCAAGGTCCGCAACTACTTTTTCGCCGGGCTGGCGGGCGACGCCGCTTCGCTCCAAAAAGGCATGAAGATCTGCGAAGACATCCTGGCAAACGATCCCAAGCAGCCCGAAGCGCTGGTTTGGCATGGAACGGGCCTGGTCAGCGAGTCACGCGAATTGTTCCAAAAGGGCGACCAGCAAAAAGGCGCGGACCTTTGGCAGCGCGGCCTGGACGAAATGGATCAGGCCGAAGCCATGGCTCCGAACGATCTGGGCGTTCGCATCGTGCGCGGCTCGGTGCTCTTGATCGCCTCTCAATACCTGCCCGCGGAGGCCGCCCACCCTTTAATCGAGAAGGGCCTGAGTGATTACGAGAAAGCGTACTCCGTTCAAGGCCCCGACCTCAATCATCTGGGTACGCACAAAAGCGGCGAGTTGATGATCGGCATTGCGGACGCTTACGCCCGGCTGGGGCAGCAGGACAAAGCGCAGCAGTGGTTCGAGCGTATCCAAAAAGATCTGCCCGGCACGCCCTATGCAGACTCCGCGGCGACGTGGTTGGAGACCAAGACGCTGGCGCCGCAGCAGGCCGGCTGCCTGAGTTGCCACACGGCCGCGCCAGCAGAAAGTAAGTAACGTGACCGGAGCAAGTAAAATGAAGGGGCAGGCTGGCATGAACGCGGCACAATATCGCACAAGCATCCTGAAAGCCGTGCTGTGGGATTCGGCCTTCGCACTCATTCCTACCATCCTGCTTTTCACGATGAGTACCAACATAACGTGGACTGAGCTGTTCACAGAGTTTCGTTTTTCCTGGATCTATTCCAACTGCATCGGCGGAATTGCGTTCTTCGTTATACCGAAAGTTTGGGATGGCAACCTGCGAGCAGCCGCAATGGTTTCGCTGGAGCGCCCGCGTGGTTGCGATGTTTGGCGCGTGCGTGACAGGCTCTTTGATCGCCGGCCTGTTGTTCGTCGCCTTGCGCTGGCAGCCCATGAGCGCCTATTGGCCGCAGTTTCTGGGCTCGCTGAAGTTCGCCGCCTTTTTAACGATCTCCGCCGGGCTCACCATCGGAATCTACAGCACGCTGCGCGAACGCCTGGATGAAACCACTCTGCAACTTCGCACCAAGGAACTGGAACGCGAGCGCGCCCTCAAGCTGGCGACGGAAGCGCAATTGGCTTCACTTGAATCGCGAATTCATCCGCATTTCCTGTTCAACACGCTCAACTCCATCTCGGCGCTGATTCCCGAAGATCCCGCGCGCGCCGAAAGGCTGGTGGAGCAGATGGCCGCGCTGCTGCGCTTCTCGCTCGACGCCAATCAATCCGGCCTGGTGCCGCTCGCGAGCGAGCTCAAGATTGTCGCCGATTATCTGGAAATCGAGCGCGCCCGTTTTGGCGAGCGCCTGCGATATCAAATCGACGTTCCCGCCGATCTGAACGAATCCCGTATCCCGCCGCTCTCGCTCCAGACATTAGTGGAGAACAGCGTCAAGTACGCCATTGCGCCCGAGCGCGCGGGCGGTGAGATTCGCATCACCGGCGCTCGATCGGACGGAGCTTTCCGCGTCGAAGTCTCGGACTCGGGGCCCGCATTCCAGCTTGAATCGGCGCCGGCGGGCCATGGGCTCGACAATCTGAAGGGTCGATTGTCGACGCTGTTCGGAGACCGGGCGGCGCTCCTTCTACAGCGCGTGGGCGGACGGAACAACCTGATTTTGTCGGTGCCTCTGGTTGTCAACGGACATGCGGGCATTCCTGGTTGACGACGAAGCGCTCGCGCTGAAGCGCCTGCAGCGGATGCTCGCCGCCACCAAGCGAGTGCAGATCGCCGGATGCAGCAAAGACCCGGTGGAGGCCGTGCCCGCCATCCTCGAAGCGAAACCCGACATCCTGTTCCTCGATATCGAAATGCCCGGCATGACCGGTTTTGAAATGCTCACTCATCTTCAGCCGCAGCCCTGGGTGGTGTTCACGACGGCCTATGATCGCTATGCGCTGGAAGCTTTTGGCGTCAACTCGGTGGATTATCTGCTCAAGCCTATCGAAGCCGCGCACCTGGATCGCGCTCTGGACAAAATCGAACGGCTGCGCGGAAGCGCCGCCACTCCTCCCGACATGACCGAGCTTGATTCGGGCGCTTGACGCCGCCGTCCTATCCGGATCGGGTTGCGTCCAAAGTTGGCGAACAGCATCGAGTTTGTCGATCTTCGAACATGTGACGCATTTTTTCGCCGCCGACAAACTCACGTTCGCGGCCACGGCGGCTAAGAATTACGCGGTGGATTATACAATTCAGGAGCTGGAAGAAAAACTCGACCCCGGCAAATTCGTGCGCGTGCATCGCGCCACGCTGGTCAACGTGGCTCACGTCCATGAGCTGCACTCCTGGTTCGCCGGAGGAATGATGGTCCGGCTGAAAGATCCGAAGCACACGGAGCTCAAAGTTTCGCGCGACCGCGTGCGGGCGCTGAAAGAGCGCCTGGGGATCTAAGTCTCGCTTTGGGGTCAAGCCCGCTTTTGGGACCAGGGAGTGGGTGCGATACCCTAGTAATTCATGCAGTCCACTGCCAGCCCGGTTCAGGCCGAAGCGCCGAAACATGTCGCGGAGAAACTGGTTTTCTCCATCCTGTTCGCTGCCGCCTTCTGCCACTTCCTGAACGACATGGTTCAATCGCTGATCCCGGCGATTTACCCTTTGCTGAAGGCTTCGTTCCATCTCGATTTCAGCCAGATCGGCTTGATCACGCTGACCTATCAAATCACCGCGTCGCTGCTGCAGCCCCTCATCGGCCACTTCAACGATCGCCACCCGCGGCCTTATTCGCTCGCCATCGGCATGGGCTTCACGCTCGTCGGCTTAGTGACGCTTTCCGGTGCGTCGACTTATCCGATGCTGCTCTGTGGCGCGGCGGTGGTGGGCATGGGTTCGGCGGTGTTTCATCCCGAATCCTCCCGCGTGGTGCGCATGGTCTCGGGCGGACAGCACGGTTTCGCCCAAGCATTCTTTCAAGTAGGCGGCAACGCAGGATCGTCGTTAGGCCCGCTGCTCGCGGCTTTCATCGTGCTGCCGCACGGCCAGCGCAGCCTGGCATGGTTTTCGGTGGTCGCTCTGCTTGGTATCGTCGTGCTGGCGCGAGTGGGTTCCTGGTCGAAGAAAAACCGCCCGCAGGCGCGAAAGTCCGGTCCCAGCAAAACCGAATATCATCCTCTGTTGATCGCCGCGCAAAGTCTACTTATCGCTCGCCGTTTTAATCGCTCTGATGTTTTCGAAGTTCTTCTATCTGTCGAGCCTGAACAGTTACTACACGTTCTTTCTGATGAGTAAGTTCCACTTGTCGATGCGCAGCGCTCAGATCCACTTATTCATGTTCGCGGGAGCTATCGCGGCGGGCACCATCATCGGCGGACCCATTGGCGATCGCATCGGACGCAAATACGTCATCTGGTGCTCCATCCTCGGCGTGCTGCCGTTCACCTTGGCGCTGCCCTATGCGAATCTTTTCTGGACCAGCATCCTGAGCGTGGTGATTGGCGTGATTCTCGCGTCGGCCTTTTCCGCGATCCTGGTCTACGCGCAGGAATTGATGCCGGGCAAGATCGGAATGATCTCCGGCCTGTTCTTCGGACTGGCTTTTGGCATGGCTGGCGTGGGCGCGGCGTTGCTCGGCAATCTGGCCGACCACACCAGCATCGCGTTCGTCTACAAGGTCTGCTCTTTCCTGCCGGCCATCGGGTTACTTACGGGATTCCTGCCGAATCTGGAAACTAGAAGGCAGCGGACGATGAAGCCGACGCCCGCCACCACTTAGTAATTTCTACGGCTGGTAAGTCAACATAACGACGCCACTCTTGGACGTGTTGCCGCTTGAGTCCGTCACGATTAGTTGAACAAGATACACGCCAGGCCCATTGACGAAATCGACGGTCGCCATGGGACTGGTCGGCGTCTGTAGCAGGGCCGCCTGTAGCCCGCCCGGTAACACCATGAACAGGTATTTCAAGCTTCCCGAACCGCTGGTGGAGGCGCTGGCATCCAGCATGACGGAAGACTGACTGGTGGTGAGACTGGTGGGTGTGACCACAGCATTCGTAATGTTGCTGATGGAGACGCCGGCGGACGACATATTAATTGTTCCGTTCACGCCGTTCGGGAAGAAGCCCCCCGCGGTGACATTCGCCATGCCGCCATAAACGATATACAAAACCTGTCCGGGAGTTCGCGTTTGCGCCAGGCCCATGCTGGTAAGAGAGAAATAGTTCTGTCCCGAGGGCGGCGGCAAGATGTCGACGCCATCCAGCAGAGTGGTTGGGATACGCCGAGTTGCGCAACCTGGAGGCGAATGTTGGAGACATGCTCGGCCTCCGCCGCCAGGATTTGCGCGGCATAACCGAGGATCGACTTACTGCTAAGTCAACGGAGCGGCGCCGGCGTAGGCCGTGACCCCGACGTCTTCGAAGGCCCGCGCCAGCGTCAGAAATTCCGCCAGGCTGCCGAAGCCGATGCCCAGGGCATTTAGATTGATCGACGGCTGCGCGATGGGCTGCGCGCCGGCCCCCGTTAGCGCCTGCCGGATCAATGTCACATGCGAGCGTTCGTCATTCGCGATTTCTTCCGCGATGGCGAGCGTCGGGAACGAGCTATTCGTCAGATCAACCTTCTGGCCTCCGGTGGCCGCACCTTGAGCGCCCGTGCCTGAAATGCCGATGCCCATTTGATCGATGGTCATGCCCGTAGTTGCGACGGTATAGAACTCCGCCTCCAGATACTCCAGATTCAAAGCGAAATTGAGAATGTCCGCGTCGGTTGGAGCAGAGGTCTGCCCCTGCATCAAACCCGCGCCCATCGCCGCTACGCCCGCCGAGGCGATTGCGATCTTGCTCAAGAATCGCCGCCGGTCCGTCGCCGCGGCAATCGTTTCCTCAAGAATACGTCCTTTAGCCATTAGTTCTCCCTTATGATTTTTTCGCCGAGAGTTATCAGGACAGCGTCCCCGTTGAAGACGCCGGTGCCTCATTCCGATGGTGTTACGAGGCATGAGGAGAATCGGATTTAAGATAAGTGGATGTAACTTGTTAGTAAGTGGCGAGAGCTTTAGAGACCCACGGTTGTGCTTCTTCGCTCCATTAACACCACGTCGCGCCAGCGGCCGTTCATCTGGCCCAGCCGCTCTCGCCGGCCCACGATGCGAAATCCGGCGCGCTCGTGCAGCGCGATGCTCGCGACGTTTTCCGGGAAGATGCCGGCCTGCAGCGTCCAGATGCCTTGCGCTTCCGAATCGGCGATCAGGCGCGCGAGCAGCTTCCGTCCCACTCCGCGCCCTCGCGCGGCTCCCGCGACATAGACGCTGACTTCAGCCACGCCCGCATAAACGCAACGGCTGGATACGCCGCTCAGAGCAGCCCATCCCAAAACCTCGCCGCTCTCGGATCGCGCCACCATTCCGCGCGCACTCCAAATGACCCGCGTCCCACTTTTCCCACTCCGGCGCGGTCTGCTCGAAGGTCGCATTTCCGGTGGCGATGCCTTCCAGGTAAATCGCGCGCACCGCCGGCCAATCTTCCGGCCGCATCGGTTCAATCGATAATGCGTGGGCCTCGCGGTGTTCCATTTGCCGATTGTAGCCCTTCCACTTCCGCCAAACGGCGCGTCAGATAGCGCCGCTCCGGTTCGTTCGCAACCAAGGCCAGCGCCTGCCGGTAAGCTTCCGCCGCCTCTCTCCAGCGGCCCTCGCGCCGCAACAGATCCGCTCGCGCGGCCGGCAGCAAATGATATCCGTCCAGCTCGCCTTCGCGACTCCAGCGCGTCGATTAACGCCAGCCCGCTAGCGGGACCCTCCGCCATCGCAATCGCCGCCGCCCGATTCAATTCCACCACCGGCGATGGCCGCTGTTGAAGCAACGCGTCGTACAAGCGCGCGATCTGCGCCCAATCCGTATCTTCCGCGCGCTGCGCCCGAGCATGCAGCGCCGCGATGGCCGCCTGCAAAGCGTATTCACCCCGCGCGCCTTCGCGCAAAGCGGCTTCGAGCAACGGCACGCCTTCGGCGATCTCCCGCCGATCCCACAGCTCGCGATCCTGCTCTTCCAGCGTGACGATTTCCTCGTCCGGCGAGGCGCGAGCCATGCGCCGCGAATCGTGCAGCAGCATCAGCGCGAGCAACGCGCGCAGCTCCGGATTCCGTGGAATCAGTTCGCACAGCAATCGCCCCAGCCGGATCGCCTCATCGCACAGCTGCCGCCGTATCCAGATCTTGCCGGATGTTGCGGCGTAACCTTCCGTGAACACCAGGTAAACCACCAGCATCACGCCGTCCAACCGTTCGGCCAAGCTGGTCTTTCGGCGGCATTGCGAACGGCAGGCGCGCATCGCGGATCTTGCGCTTCACCCGCACCAGGCGCTGCGCCATGGTGGCCACCGGCAGCAAAAAGCCGCGCGCGATCTCTTCGGTAGTGAGACCGCAAACCGTCCGCAGCGTGAGCGCCACTTGCGCACTCCACGGCCAGGGCGGGATGGCAGCAAGTGAAAATCAGACGCAATTGATCGTCCACCATGGCAGCCTCGGAAAGATCGATCTCAGATGGGATCCAGACGCGGCAAACTGCTCGATGTCCGTTCCGTTTTCGCGCAAGCGCGCACGCCGTCGAAGCTGATCCACCACGCGATTGCGCGCCGTGGATACCAGCCACGCGTACGGACTGGCGGGAGTTCCATCGCGCGGCCACTGTTCCAGCGCCGCCACGAACGCATCCTGCACCGCTTCCTCGGACAAATCGAAATCGCCCGTCAGGCGCACCGTGGTGGCCAACACGCGCCGCCACTCCTCGCGATAGAGCGATTCCAGATTCATCCAGGTTCGGCCTTACGCCGCGCGGCGGAACTATCGGCCTCACCTCAATCGATCCCCAGCGCGCCGAAGGAATGCGCTCCGCGATGGCCAGCGCTTCGTCCAGATCCTTGGCTTCGATCATGTAGAATCCGCCGAGTTGCTCCCGCGTCTCAGCGAACGGACCATCGGTCACCAGCCGCTTTCCATCCCGCACGCGCACCGTGGTGGCCGTTGCTACGGGCTGCAATTGCTTTCCGGCGCGATGATTCCCGGATTGCTGGATGCTCTGCGTGAAGCGCCCAAACTCCTGATACATGGCGCCGTGCTCCGCTTCGCTCATCTTCGCCATGTCAGCTTCGTTGTCCATAGATCAGTAATAGATATTCCATATGTCTCCTTGGCCTTTCACTCAGTAGTCGAACGGCGGCGCCCGAAATCGACACTACCCGGAAAATCTTTTTGAGCGCGACCGCACGCGCACCACCAGGTACCAGACAATCAGCACGTTGATCGCGGTGACCACCAGCTTTGTGACGGTGAAATGCCGCGCCAGTTCGTAAAACTCGAGCGGGATGAACAGGCCGGTTGTAATGATGGTGAAATATTCCGCCCAATGCTTGCGCAGCAGCAGGCCCATCCCTTCCGTCAAGAACAGCCCGGCGTAGAGGAACGTGCCCACGCTCAGCTCCTTCAACTGCTTGGGCGTTACGCGGAAGATCCTGACCAGAATGCCGTGAATGTATCGGTTGTCGGGATCCACTCGCAACACTTGCACCCAGTGCATCACCGTGCTGGCCAGATCTTTGTGCAGTAATTTGATGGCGCCGATTCCCGCGGCGATCAGCAGCAGGGCTTTGAACAGCTTGAACAGCCCGATGAGAAATAGAACGAATGAAAAGGGTTCTTTCGATGACTGCTTCTTAATTGCTTTTCGAGGTGCTGTCGCGCGCGCCACCATTCCATGTTACCTATGTTGTGCGCTTTTTCCCGGCAGTTTTTTTGCCGGTCTTGGAGTTCTTCTCCATGCGAACCTTCCACGCCGCGCGCAATGCGCCGGCCAATAAATCTTCGTTCGCCTGCGCAAGCCGGATGTGCGTCGCCCCGTCTCTTCCCCAGCCGCCTGGGATGGGCAGAAAAACGTCGGGCTGTTCCGCGACGAAATCGGCCTGTTGTTCGGGCGTGAGCATCAGGTTGCCGAAGCCTTGGCTCTGCGAGGCGAGGGTAGCGAATATTCTTCCGCCCACGCGAAAATCGGCCGAGCCCATGTGCGAGCCTTCCTCGGCGCCCGGCAAGCTGAGCGCGAGCCGGCGAAAGTCCGCTACAGTCATGGCAGCGAGTATCGCATATGTCCTGGCGCGACCTGGTGACCGCGGCACGATCCTGCGTGGTTGGCTGGGTCGCGCTCTTCGCCATCATATTCTTGGTTGAGCGTCCGCTGCTCTATCTGGCTGCGCCGATCGCTCGGCGCAACCTGGCTCCCGACGGTTGAGCTCACGCTCCAGTGTTTGGGTTTCGCCGCGATCGGCTGGCTGATCGGGCGCTGGGGCAACATTGGCGTTGTGCTCTTTGCGGCAACGCTCGCGGTTTCGAACTTCGGCCTCATCCCCGGAATCGATTTGCCGTGGCTGTTTCATTTACTGCTCGATTGTTTTCAAAATGCCCGCTATCTGGAGTCCTTCTTTACGTCTCTGGCAACACACGTTTTTCTGTTCGCCAGCCTGTTCGTTGGCTCGCACCTGAGCCACCGGCGTGAGCAAACGGTGTTGCATATAAAATAAAGACCGTGCATCTTTCACGGCTCCTCCCGCTTTCCGCTGCACTTCTGGTTCCGGCGATCGGCTGGTGCCAGAGCAAAACCACTCCCGGCGAGTTCATAGTCGATCCGCCGACTCTGGTCTCGCTCGGCTTCGCATGGAAAATCGCCGGCGACGACAACCGCAATGCACGCGTCGATGTTACTTATCGCAAGAAAGGTGAACAGCTGTGGCGCAAGGGCCTCCCGCTTCTGCGGCTGCAGCATGAGCAAGTGTTCGGCGGAACGCCACGCGAAGGCGGCAAGCATTACTACAGCTATGTGGCGCCCAATATGTTCGCGGGCAGCCTTCTGAATCTCGAACCCGGCACCGATTACGAATGCCAATTCGTTCTTTCCGACCCTGACGGAGTGAAGGGCAAAGCGGAGAAAACCGTGATCGTCCGCACGCGACAGGAACCGCAGCCTGCCGCCGGCGGCCACGTCTATCACGTTTACCCCTTTGGCTACAAAGGCAGCAAGCAGGAGCCGGCGTTTACGGGATTGCTGGCCGCTTATTACATGGGCTCGGATCAGTCCGATCATTCCAATGCCCTGCCTCGCGCGCGTGCAGCCGGGCGACATCATTATGGTGCATGCCGGCGTTTATAAAGACAGCCGCTTCACTTATGGCGGTTTCGACCGTAACGTGCCCGCTTATGGCACGCCTTTCGATGGCACTTACTATCTGACGCAGAGCGGCACGGCAGACAAACCAATTGTCATTAAAGGCGCGGGGGACGGCGAAGTGGTTTTCGATGGAGATGGCTGCCAGAATCTCTTCAACCTGATGGCCGGGAATTACAATTTCTTTGAGGGCATCACGGTTCGAAATACCAACGTGGCTTTTCTGCTGGGGATCAAGAACATTGCCGGATCCAGCGGATTCACCTTGAAACATTCGCGGATCGAAAACATCGGCCGCGGCGTGGAGGACGATTGGTCAGGCTCGAAGAATTTTTACATCGCGGACAACGTGTTCATCGGCCGCCACGATCCCAATAAGCTGCAAAGCTGGTGGACGCCCGCGGTCTGGGCCAAGTTCCCGGGCTATCCCGCGCCCATCACGTCCGAGTATGCGGTGAAGATCTACGGCCAAGGTCACGTGGTGGCTTACAACTACGCGGCGAACTGGCACGACGGTATCGACATCGCCACTTACGGCGATCCGGACGGCACGCCCAACCCAATTGAAGACCGGCTGCCGGTTTCCATCGATTTCTATAACAACGATTTTTCCAATATGGCGGACAACTGCATCGAAGCCGATGGCGGGGCGCGCAACATCCGCGTGTTCGAGAATCGCTGCTTCAATTCGGCCGGGGGCGCGTTCAGCGCGCAGCCGACGTTTGGCGGGCCGCTGTATTTCTATCGCAATCTTGTTTACGCGGCCACCACGGGCGGCCCGTTGAAATTTGTCGACACGCCCGCCGGTGTTTTGGTTTATCAAAATACCTTCGTGGGGCAAGGCCGTTTGATGGGCCCCGCGTCCAACGTTCATTTCCTGAACAATTTGATTTTGGGCGACGGCTTCGCCGACCCGGTGCTCAATCTGCGTACTTACACCAATTACTCCACTTCCGATTACAACGGCTTCCGTCCGAATCCCGGTGTCAACAACGCATTTGAGTGGGACTCGCCGCCATTGGAAGCGGCCGCCGATTACGAGCACGATCCGGTGACGCGTCACTTCAAATCGCTCGAAGAATACAGCCAGGCGACGAAACAAGACCAGCACAGCGTTCTGGTCGATTACGACGTTTTTGTAAACGTCAAGATTCCCGATAAATCCGATCCGCAACATCTCTACAACCCCGAGGAGTTCGATTTTCGGCTGAAGCCCGGTTCGCGCGCCATCGATGCAGGCACGGTTCTTCCTTCGATCACCGACGATTTCACCGGCCGCGCGCCGGACCTGGGCGCCTACGAATCAGACCGGCCGCTCCCGCACTACGGTCCCAGGAATTAAACAGTTGTCTTTATCTTGTCCCACTCCTCGGCGCCCATTCTTCGGAAAAACTCCCTCGGCGCCACGTCCGCCACGGGCATGGGATGGCGCCGGTCCTCTTTTAGTTCGCCCAACATTTTGTCGCACACTCCGACCACCGCATTGAACAACAGGACAGGCAGGATCGCCAGCTTGTACCCCATCGACTGCGCAGCATCAATCGCGACGTCCGGCGTCTTGCCTCGCCACACCATGTTGAGCAGGCACGGACCACGCACCAGGCGCGGCACCGCCGCTACTTCTTCCAGCGATTCCGGCGCCTCAACGAACGCCATGTCCGCTCCCGCGTCGAGCGACGCATTCGCCCGCCGGACGGCCTCTTCGAATCCCAGCACGGCGCGCGCATCGGTTCGCGCAATGATCAGAAAATCGCGGTCGCGTTTAGCCGAGACTGCCGCGCGAATCTTCGCCAGGTAATCTTCCAGCGGGATGATCGCCTTGTTCTCCAGGTGCCCGCACTTCTTGGGGAAATCCTGATCTTCGAGGTGAATCCCCGCTACGCCCGCCTGTTCGTACTCGCGCACGGTGCGGACCACGTTCAGTTCGTTGCCGTATCCAGTGTCGGCATCGGCAATCACCGGCACATTCACCGCCGCCGCGATTCGTCCGGCGTTCGCCACCATCTCCGACATCGTGACCAGCCCGTAATCGGGATAACCCAGCGCCGCCGCGGTTCCCGCGCCCGTCATGTAAATCGCGCTGAAACCGGCTTGATCGATCATCCGCGCGGTGATGCAATCGTACGCGCCGGGCGCTGTGATAATGCCATCCTGGCGCAACAGTTCTCGAAATTCGCCTGGCTTGCTCATCCCCACATTGTCGCGCCGAGCGTGGGTGGCGATGACGGGCGGTGGGACCAAGTCGGCTGCCAATTCCGACGGCAGTGGCGCCGGCCGCCAGATACTCGCCCGCGGTCTGCTGTTCATCGAACGATTGTGAGCGGGGAGACAACGCTCCGAAGGGCAATAGAGTCGCCGGGAAAAGTGCGATAGAGTATTCGAGGAGTGCTCAGCAGGCTGGCAGCAATCGCGATTTTTCCCGTGGCGCTTGGGGCGCAATGGCCGGCCTACAAGACGGCATCCGCGCCACGGTTGCCGGATGGAAAAGTGAATATGGACGCGCCCGCTCCCAGGGCCGCCGGCGGCCATCCCGATCTTTCCGGAGTCTGGGATCGGGGCATGGTGCCTGGAGCTCCGCCACCCGCGCCCGCAAATACATTAGGTACGACGCCACCCAAAGGCCCGCGGCCGTTTCAAGATTTGCCTTCGTTATTTCCCGGTGGCTTGCCGCTGCAGCCTTGGGCCGCCAAGCTACGCGGCGAGCGCCTGGCGGAGCATAGTAAGGACCATCCAGACGCGCATTGTCTGCCGATCAACCCGGTGCAGCTTCACAGCCATCCGCAAGCCCGCAAGATCATCCAGACACCGGGGCTGGTTCTGATTCTGTACGAGGCTAACGACGGAATCCGGCAGATCTTCACCGACGGCCGCCCGTTGCCCGGCGAAGACGCGGATCCGTGGTGGTACGGCTATTCGATCGGTAAGTGGGAAGGCGATACGCTGGTAGTTCAAACCATCGGCTTCAAGGATTTGGGTTGGATCGACGAGGAAGGCACGCCCATCACCAGCGCGGGCCGGTTGACGGAACGATTCCGGCGCTTGAATTATGGGACGCTGGAGATCGAGATCACGGTGGACGATCCGAAAACTTTTACCAGGCCTTGGAGCTACAAGCTGAACCAGCGCCTGATGCCGGATACGGAATTGATAGAATTTGTCTGCTTAGAGAATAACACGAGCTTGAAGCACTTAGTGGGCAAGTAACGCGCGGGCTTGCCGAGCCACACCATTGACTTACCGGCCGCGCATGTGACTTACTGAGCCGCAGTGTTACTGAGCCGCCGTGTTACTGAGCCGCCGTGTTACTGAGCCGCCTGTTACTGAGCCGCGACCGTCAGGGAGTCGGTTCTAGGGAGTCGGTTTCCAAGGAGGCCTATGCGCCGCATCATCGCTTGTTGTACATTTTTCGCCGCCGGCATCGGAGTAGGAGCTTTTCTGATGCAGTCCGGCCACGCCCAGACCAACCCAGGATTGGGGTTGCGCCTGAATCACGTCGGAATTTATGTGAAGGATTTCGACGAGTCCATGCGCTTTTACACTCAGACCATGGGCTTTCACGAAGCGTTCACTATTAAGGACGCCAACGGCAAGCCGGTCCTGGCCTATCTGCAGATCACGCGCGATACGTTCCTGGAACTGGCGCCCTCCACCGCTGAGCGCCCCGTAGGCTTGAGCCATATTGGAATGTGGCCGGAGGATATGAGCGCAACGGTGGCCACTCTGCGCGAGCGCGGCGTCAAGGTGGCCGATCCTCGAACCGGATCCACCAAAACCAGCATCACCAACGTCACCGATCCCAATGGCGTGCGGCTGGAGTTGGTGGATTTTCTCGCCGGATCGCTGCCGAGGAAAGCGATCGACGATTGGAAGCAATGATCGACGATTGGAAGCTGTAGCTTCGACAGTCAGCGCCGGTGCGCGCGTGCGACGATGAATCCAGGAGGTTCGATGCCTGCAAAGAAGTTGCTGCTGCTGGCCGGAGACTACGTGGAAGATTACGAAGTGATGGTGCCCTTCCAGGCGCTCCTGATGGTGGGGCACACCGTCCATGCGGTATGTCCAAACAAGCGCGCCGGCGATTCGGTGCGCACCGCGATTCACGATTTTGAAGGCGACCAGACTTACAGCGAGAAGCGCGGCCATAATTTCACATTGAATGCGACGTTCGACGACATCCGTCCGGAGAGCTACGACGGACTGGTGATCCCGGGCGGACGCGCGCCCGAGTACATCCGCCTGAACGCCCGCGTGCTCGAAATCGTACGTCACTTCTCCACTGCGGACAAACCAATCGCGGCCATCTGTCATGCGGCACAGTTGCTGGCCGCCGCGGATGTCCTGAAGGGCAAGAGTTGCAGTTGTTATCCAGCAGTGGGGCCCGACGTCACGCGCGCCGGCGGCACGTTCGTCGATATCGCGATGGACCAGGCGCACACCTGCGGCAAACTTGTGACCGCACCCGCGTGGCCCGCTCATCCGGCTTGGCTGGCGCAGTTCCTGCAGGTATTGGGAACGCGGATCGAGTTGTAGATTTACTGCTAGAACAGGTATGCCGCGCTGAGCGTGAACTGGTTGGCGCGGCCCGTGGCGAAGGCTTGGTCGCGATAATAGCTCAGAAGGCGCCGATATTCGAGAGACCATTGGACGTTGCTGGTAAGCGAGTAAATGAAGTTCGCGAAGATGTTTTCATTGCGGAAGCGTGAGCCTACCGGGAGATCGTACGCGCTCGGCTGGTCAATGCCGTAACCCGCATTCAACTGCCAGTGCTTGTCCAGATTGAATTGGGTCTGCACCCAGCCGCCACGGCTAAGAACTCCGTGGCCTCCGGGAGTTCCTACAGTACCGACACTTTCACCCAGCGCTACATCGTAGATCCCGAGCGCACGGCCGATATAAGCTTCGCCGGTGACGTTAAATACGCTGCTGAAGGGCAGGCTATAGTCGACGGCGGTTCCCCACGAATCCACCGGCTGGCTTACTGTCACGTTGTCGAGCGTTCCGATGTTTTTTCCGTGGCCATAACGGCCGCTGAAGCCCAGCGTGAAATCGCGGTCGCCATCGCTGACGCTCCATGCCAGGCGGCTCTCGATGGCGGGCATGCGGCCCAGTTCGCCGGCTCCTGGCGGCCGCGTGCCGGTGAAAGTCTCGGAGAAGTCGCCATCGTCGGGATCGCTAGCGGCAATTTGATAAAGCAGACGATTCCCGGCATTTAGCGTCTGCTTCGCTTCCAGACGAATTTGTGGCAGGCGAATCCACGGATTGCCTGACGCGTTAAACTCCGCCACGGCATACATAGCCAGGCTGGTCGGATTCAATGGAGCGAATATCGACCAATCCTGGCCAATTTCGAGCGCCACGTTGTGCCAATCCATGCGTCCGTAAGCCAAGCGAATCCGGAACAGACCCATATTGATGCCGTCCGCAAAAGGTGCCACGCCGCTATAAGCGTCCATTTCGAACGCCCCGGTCAACTGAGCGCCGGCGACTTCAGTTGGATTGAGTCGTATTCCGAAGCGCGTTTGGCGCGGTGTCTCGAAAAAGCTTTGGTTCGTCGCGGTTGTACTCGACCCCGGTTTGTCCACAACCGATCCAGCGTCATTTAAATTCAAGCCGGCCCCGTCGAAACCCGCGTTCAAGAGCAGCGTTCCATAGATGGTGACAGGAATATGTTTTCCAGTGTTCGCCTCGGCGTGTTCGGCGGGTTCGGCTTGTTGCGGAACCGAAGCCGCGTTGGGGGATGAGGCGGCCACTGACGTTGGCGCCGCGGATGGCGATGCCGACGAAGGGCCGGCGGTAACGCCGTGAGCCGAACTTTGGCCATCGGTCTGGAGCGCGGGAACCGAAAGCTTCGCGAGATCCGCTGAATCGAGAACTCCCTTCTCGCGCAATATACCTGCTAAGACGGATACCCGATCCTGAGAGGCCGCAGCCTCAACGCGGCTTAAATCGCCAGCTGATATCGTTCCCTTCTGCGCCAGTATTTGCGCAAGAACAGAGACGGCATCCTGGGGAGCATCGGCCGCGAACGTCAGACAAGACCAGCAAAGAAGACTGACAGCGAACTTTCGCATCGGGTGGATTTGCTTTCGCGGCAGCCTGCGCTGGCTTCGAACCGAACTTTAGACGCGATCACCATGGCCAATGTTTCGCGCGCGGTTTGCACTAATTCTCTCCAGCCGTTGGTAACGTAGTTACTCGTTCGCAGAATGCAACTATTCGTGGGTGCGTGTATCTTATCTTTTCTGAGGCCATAAAGGTCTGAGGCCGGAAAAGAGAACATATGTCCGACGTCGAACATGACAACGAAAATCATGACGCCCAAGTAAGTAGACGGGAAGCTTTGGGACTGGGCTCCGCGGCTCTTGCCGCCGCGCTGGCGGTTGCCGGCACAAAGGAGGCGTCCGCGCAGTCGCAAGTTGCAGCCAATCACAACGCGCCCAACGAAGTTGATCCCGGACCGCAAAACACAGCCCTGGCCGCCGAAAATACGGACTCGGAGTGGGCGCCCAGCACCGATCATGGCACCGTACCACCGTTCAAATACTCGTTTGCCCTGGCACATAAACGAGTGGAGAACGGAGGTTGGACGCGGCAGGTAACCGCGCGTGAATTGCCGATTTCGAAAACTATCGCGGGCGTGGAAATGAAGCTGACGGCCGGCGGGGTCCGCGAGCTGCATTGGCATGTGGAAGCCGAATGGGCCATTATGCTGAACGGCAACGCGCGCATCACTGCGGTGGACCAAAACGGCAAGAGCTTCGTCAACGATGTATCTCAGGGCGACCTGTGGCTTTTTCCGCCCGGAATCCCTCATTCGATCCAGGGGCTGGGGCCGGACGGTTGCAGGTTTTTGCTGGTCTTCGACGACGGGAATTTCGATGAATTCCACACCTTTCTGATTACGGACTGGCTTTCGCACACCCCGAAGGAAGTGCTGGCGAAAAACTTCGCGGTGCAGCCATCGGTCTTCGACCAGGTGCCTAAGAAAGAGCTTTTCATCTTTCAAACCGGCCTTCCCGGCGATCTGAAGGCGGAGCAAACTCAGGCGGCCGACGGAACGGGCAGCATCGACAACCGGTTCGACTTCAAGGCCAGCACCATGCAGCCGACCAAGGTGACGGCCGGCGGAAATGTAAAGATCATCGATTCCAAAATCTTTCCGGTGACCCCGATTTCCGCGGCCATCGTCACCCTGAAGCCGGGCGGCCTGCGCGAGTTACACTGGCATCCCAACGCCGATGAATGGCAGTACTACGTCACCGGCAAGGGCCGGATGACACTTTTCATCGCCGGGTCGGATGCCCGAACTATGGATTTCCAGGAGGGAGATGTGGGATACGTTCCAATATCTAACCCGCATTACATAGAAAATACCGGTGATTCTGATTTGGTATTTCTGGAGATGTTTAAATCACCGCAATACCAAGACATCTCCCTGGCGGAATGGATGGCCCACACTCCCCACCTGCTGGTGAGCCAGCATCTGAAAGTGGGCATGCCGATGCTCGACAGCATCCCTAAACAGGAGGCCGTGATCCGGCCGGTATAAAACCGGCGGCCAGGGTTACCGCATTGTTACTTGGACTGGGACGCGGTCAGGTAGCTGGCATTGCGGGCTATACGGCGCTTGGAAGGGAGCTTCACGCAGTGCGACCAATAAGCTACAAACCCAGCCGCCGTGGAAAGTATCTCATCCAGGTGGATTGGCTTGCATATATACGAGTTCGCGCCCGCCTGGTAACAGCGGTCGATCTCTTCTATATTCGTTGAGCCGGACATAATCACAACCGGCAGTTTCTTCAGTTGCTCGGACCTTCGAATATGTTCGAGAACTTCGAAGCCGCTGAGCCGTGGAAGATTCAGGTCCAAAAGGACGACATCGCACGCCGCCAAATTCTGATCCCTCGCCAGGTATTCGAGGGCTTCCTGGCCGTCTTTAACGTGTGTGAGCTCCGCCTGCATGCCGGCCTTTCCCAAAGCTGTGCGCAGCATTTGAGCGTCCGCGGGATTGTCTTCCACCAGCAGAATTCGGAGCATGCTGATGGTAGATCCGTGTCCGCTACTTTTGTTTCCTTTCCCACAAACTTTGGCCCGCATTACGGGCATCGAGCGCTGCAGAGCGGCTATGTCACGGTTACCCGCGGGCCGATGCCACTTGCGTCCATCAAATCCGCGTAACGGAAGGCCATCAGGAACTGTCTACCAACTTCGCGGTAGAGAGGAGTCGGCCAATGGCTTGTCAGCTTGCGCGCTTATTTAATTTCCTGGCTCCGCAACGCCGCTCCCAACCATCCAATACGGACTCCACGTTCGATGTCCCTTTGAAGCAAGATGTGACGGACGAAGTGTCGGAGTACCACGGGATGTTGCTGGTGCGGCTTGGCGCCGGCTCCGCGATGCAGGTGCGGCTGCAACCAGACGGGGCGAGCGTTCTAACTCGAATTGTTCCGCTGGCGAAGGCAACGCAACTGGAAGGCGACTCGATGTGGCAGGCCGCTTCCGAGGCGCAACTGCGGGGATGGATCCAGTCGAACGCTGCCATCTGGCAATGGCTGGTGGCCAAGGGTGTGGACGGCGCGAAACTCGCAGCGTGCTGAGATTTCCCGGTCCTAATGGTGTAGCGCCGTTCGCATAGGCCGGATTCGAAACACGCGGAGTTAGGGCCGCCTCTATCAGATGTGCCCGTCGAACAAGAATCCGGCATCGTGGAGAGCGATGTTCCAGCGCGATTGGACCGTCTGCCCTGGAGTCCGTGGCACTGGAGAATCGTCATTGCGCTCGGAATCACGTGGCTGCTCGACGGGTTGGAGACCACGCTCGGCGGCGCGTTGGTCGGCGTCCTGAAAGATCCGCGCACGCTGCACCTCAGCGATTCGGAAATCGGGGTGACCGCGACGGTGTATCTGGCGGGCGCCGTTGCCGGTGCATTGGTATTCGGATACGCGACAGACCGGTTGGGACGCAAGCGCCTGTTCTTCATTACGCTGGGACTCTATCTGTTAGCCACGGCCGCGACCGCTTTTTCCTGGAATTTCTGGAGCTTTTGCCTGTTTCGAAGCCTGACCGGCGCGGGAATCGGAGGCGAGTACGCAGCCATTAACTCGGCCGTCGACGAACTAATCCCCGCGCGCGTGCGAGGGCACGTGGACCTGGTAATCAATTCCACGTTCTGGGTGGGTGCGTTTTTGGGATCGCTGGGGTCCGTGTTTCTGCTGCATCTGAAATCCCTGCCGCCCACATTGAGCTGGCGCTTCGCATTCGGCATTGGCGCGGTGCTCGGGCTGGGCGTTCTGATGATGCGCCGCTACGTGCCTGAAAGCCCGCGCTGGCTTCTGATCCACGCCCAAAAAGATGAAGCCGAACGTGTGGTGAGTGAAATCGAAGAACAAGTTTCTGAAGGACGACCGCTTCCTCCCGCCGAAGGCGCCATTCGCCTTTACGTGCAGGACCATACTCCCTGGCGTGCGATCTGGGACGCCATGACCAGGCAGTATCGGGAACGCTCAGTGCTTGGATTTTCGTTGATGGTGTCGCAGGCGTTCTTTTATAACGCAGTGATGTTCACGTATGGCCTGATTTTGCTGCGCTATTACAACGTGCCGGCCGAATCCATCGGCTACTGGCTTCTTCCGTTATCGGCCGGGAATTTCCTGGGACCGCTTCTCATCGGCAAACTGTTTGACACGGTGGGGCGCAAAATGATGATCACGATTACCTACGCCGCATCGGGAATCTTGCTCGCCATCGCAAGTTGGCTGTTCCTGAAAGGCTGGCTCACGCTTACGATGCAAGCGATTTCCTGGAGCGTCATTTTTTTCATTGCGTCCTCCGCGGCGAGTTCGGCTTACCTGACGGTGAGCGAAGTGTTCCCGCTCGAGATTCGCGCGCTGGCTATCGCCGTGTTCTACGCCTGCGGAACATTGATTGGCGGGGTGGGCGCACCCGTATTATTCGGCGCACTCATTCAAACCGGATCCCGCGCGTTACTGTTTTGGGGCTACCTAGCGGGAGCGGCGCTGATGATTGGTGGGGCAGCGATGGAATGGACACACGGCGTTGCGGCTGAGCGCCGGCCGCTAGAATCAGTTGCCCCTCCCCTTTCCAGCCGCTGATGCTCCACCGCCGCGGCTGCATCAGGTGTTTCGTCCATGCTATTGCACCGCTACGGTCACGGCCGGTAGTGAATTCGCGGACCCTATGCTGATTTGAACCGGCACTGCGGAGCCCGGCGCGAGTCCGGCCGGAACTTGTGCATTAATTTGCAGGACGCCGGTGACCAAGCCAGGCGCCGCTCCGTCGAAATTCACTTCGCAGGGAAGGCCGCCGATGGTTACCGTAACGTTGGCGTTGGGTACCGGCAGCGGCGCGGACGCGACGATTCCATCCACGCCGGCAGGAGTGGTCACGCCGGCGCCCGTGGCGAAGATGCTCACCCAGTCGCCTCGAGCGGCCGGATTCAAAGCCGAGTTTACGCTTCCATCGCGAGCGTTCAAGATCGCGCCCGGGCCCTGGCCCGAACCGGTGATGCTGAAGACGCCTGGCGCGGTAGCGGCAACCTGCAACGTAACCGGGCTCGACAACACGCCCAGGTACTCCAACTGAGTTGCGTTGTGGATTTTCCGGCGACAGCATAAGGGACCACTACGTTCACCTGTCCGGCCGACGCGTAGAGCAAAGGCGCGGGCACACCGTCAAAATAGGACCTGCACGCCTTGGAGCGAGTTGGCCACCAAGCGGGGATTTGTTAGAGCAAGGGACGCGGGCGTGGGAGGACCGATAGCCGAGCCGAATAGCGACACGATCTCGCCCGGAGACACGGGACCGGATTGAAAGCTCGCGCCGTTCACTACGCCCGCCGCAGTCAGGCTCGGCGTGGCATTGGAAAGACGCAACAACGCCGCGCCGTAACCGGGAATAGTCACCTGCATCTGCGCGGACGGGAGTGAGCGATTGAAGCGCGGGACCAGCCAAAGGCGTTGCGGCGTCGAGCGTGACCAGCGTGGCGGAGGTGAACGAGCCGAGAGCCGACAGATCGAGCGCGAAGGTACGCGAAACTCCCGGGCCGTTGTTGTCCGTAAATTGTTTTGACCGCGTGATTGGACATCAGGATCACCACCGATCCGTCCGGATTCCGCAGCGCCAGAGTGTGGGTATCCAGGCCGTGAAGCCGCCGGCATTATCGATCCAAAGACAACAGCCCGATGCAGTGGTCTGAAGGATGTCCTGGCCGGGCGGCGAAGGCAGCCAGTGAGAAAGATAATAGTCGACCCAATAGCTGAGGTAAGGGTTGCCCGACGAATCGGTCTCGCCGAACTGCGCGTTGGAAGAAAAATCCCAATGATAGAGCGCCTGCGCGCCGGCTTGTCCGAGCAGCTCAAACACCAGCGAGCGCCACGCGGCGAAGAACGGACTGGTGCCGCGCGGGTCAAGCACGAACGGCGTACCATTGCAGTTGCTCAGGCCGTTGCTCGAGCGCATAGTCGGCGTTGACGTTGTTCTCGGTCACCCAAACGGGCACGCCGGCGAGGTTCGGCTGAGTAGCCAGCTCCGAAGAAATGTAGCCGACCTCGCTGGCGAAATTCAGCACGGTCGGAAAGATTGTGTCGTCGGTTGTTTGCTGGTTGCAGGTGGAATAAAAATGCGTGGCGAGTGCGTCAACGGGAGCGGTTACGTTTGAAACGAAGGTGGGCAGGAATGATTCAGCGTCCGGCACCCAATCGGAAAGTTCGACGGCCGCGAATTTGATGGTAGGGTCCGCCTGAGCCATGGCCGGGACCATGGTGTTATAGAGATTGACGTAATCCTGCGGCGTCAGGCCGTTGCCATTCGGCTCGTTAAAGATGCCCCACCACGTGATGGGATATGGGCTCGGGCTCTGAAAATGAGTGCCACCGGCGTCGAACCCGCCGGTATTGTAATACTGGACCAAATTCGCGCTCATGCCGGCGAAAGCATTATAGTTGGCCGGGAGCAGATCGCCGTTCGAATCGTCCATGTAGGCAGGCGCGCCGGCAATTTGAAACTCGGGGCTGTGGTCGCCGGAGCTCTGAACGGGCGGTGAGCAGCGGATCGATCTGCGAGAAATTCCAGACGTCCGGGCTGGTGAGCGGATCGCTGCCGGGAACCAACTGTATGCGGGTGTGCTGCGGCTGAAGCGCGCCCAGAGTCGCCAGGGCTTGCGGGTTTTGCGAAAAAAAGTCCGCGCTGTAATTCACCAGTTGAAGATTGGTCGACATCGCAACCTGCAGACGGCCGTTCACGCCCGCCGAGGTATTGATTTGATCGCTCACCTGCACATTGACAGTGGACAATTGGGCCTCGCCGCTGGCCGCACAGAGCAGCAGCGTGGCAGGCAGGGCGAAAAAAAGCGAGTGCCGGTACATCCAGGATTTGCTTTTTGGACGTTCCCGGTGAAATTCTCGTTCCAGGGTCTATGCTTCCACGACAGTTCGCGATGCTTTTTCTTTTGTCCGCCATGCCGGCCTGGGCCGGGTTTTGTTCCGCGGGCTCATCCCCGTCGGAGTCCCGGCACGATTTTCAATTCTTCGCAGGTTACTCGCCCGTTTCCGCGACGCTGATTGGAACCACCGCGGATCGCCGCTTCTTTCTGGCCGGGTTGGGCTATAGCTATCGTTGCTGGACTTGGCCCGGCGTCTCCATCGCATATTCGGGCGAGCTCCTGCCGGCGGCCGTGCTCTTTGAGCCGGGACAATTTCTTCCGCAGTTTGTACCCAGCCACGCCGTGTACGGCTTCGCGGTGACGCCGCTCGGGTTCACGGCTGACTTTGGCCGCCGCCACAGCGTGTATCCGTACCTGGAAACCAACGAAGGCATCATCGCCTCCAGCGAGCCCATCCCGATCAACGTGCCCGGCGCGACTGGGCTGAATTTTCTGATCGACGTGGGCGGAGGCGTCCGCATCAAAACGGGCCAACATCGCGCCATCAGCTTGGGATACAAATTTCTCCACATCTCGAACGGCTTCACCAGCGCGGTGAATCCAGGCCTGGACAATAATGTTTTCTACGCCGGATTCTCGATTTTGAAATGACCGCCAGCCGGGCGCGTCCTTTGAATAAGTCTGTTACTTTGACCTAATGGAAGTGAGTAACTCCACGAAGCGGCTGTTGCCGTGGCTGGTCGCCGTCGCGTTCTTCATGGAGTCGCTCGATACCACCATTCTGAACACGGCCGTGCCCACCATCGCCGCGGCGCTCAAAGTAGCCCCGCTGAGCATGAAGGCGGTGCTATCCAGCTACACGCTGAGCCTGGCGGTTTTCATTCCGATCAGCGGCTGGATGGCGGATCGATTCGGCACGCGCCGCGTGTTTGCTTCCGCCATCGGGCTTTTCACGCTGGGATCGCTGCTGTGCGGGATCTCAAACAACATCCATGTGCTGGTGGCGGATCGTGTGCTGCAAGGCTGCGGTGGCGCCATGATGGTGCCCGTGGGGCGCCTCACCCTGGTGCGGACCTTCGCCAAGTCCGAACTCATCCGAGCCATGAGCTTCGTCGCCATCCCCGGTTTGGTGGGGCCCATGCTCGGGCCCATCGCGGGCGGCCTGATCGTAGGATATCTTCACTGGCGCGTTATCTTTTTCGTGAACCTCCCCATCGGCCTTATCGGCTTGATCCTGGTGTACATTCATCTGCCCGACTATCGCGAAAGGTGGAACCCGCTCGATATGCTGGGCCTCATTCTGTTTGGCTCCGGCATCGCGCTGCTGTCGTATGTGCTGGAAGTGTTCGGCGAACACACGCTGAGCGTGGGCGAAATCCTGGGGCTGCTGGCGATATCCGTCGCGCTGCTGGCAGGGTACGGACTGCACGCGTCGAAGATCCAGTTCCCACTGCTATCCCTGAGCCTTTTTCGCATTCGCACCTTCCGCTCGTCGGTGAGCGGCAGCTTCTTCACGCGGCTTGGCATGGGCGGAATCCCGTTCATTCTTCCGCTGCTCTATCAGGTTGGCCTGGGATTCAATCCGGTTCAATCCGGACTGCTGATCATGCCGCAGGCCATCGCGGCGATGAGCCTGAAGATGACCATGCCGCGGATTCTCAGGACCTTCGGCTACCGCGCCGTACTGATTTCGAACACGGTAATTCTCGGGCTGCTCATCTGGCTTTTCGCCACCATTGGAGTGGGCACGCCGGTTTGGCTTATCGTAATACAGGCGTTTTGCTACGGCTTCTTCAGCTCGCTGCAATACACCGCGATGAACACGCTGGTCTACGCCGACATCTCCGAACCGCAGACCAGCGCCGCCAGTTCCATAGCCAGCACGATGCAGCAGATGTCGATCAGCTTCGGCGTTGCAACCGCGTCGCTGCTCACCGCCGTCTTCATTCCCGATCGCTTTCATACCAGCGCTGCGGAAATGATTCACGGCATTCACTACGCGTTTCTGGTGCTGGGCGGAATGACGGTGTTGTCGACCATTGTGTTTCGCGAGCTAAAAAGCGACGACGGCGCCAGCACCAGCCAGCACAAAGTGCTGGAGCATGCCGGATGAAATTTACTCGGGCAGCGCCGCGGCCTGCTGGCCGACGTACTGGATGGTCATCACAATTTCGTGCGATTGCGGCGTCGCGCCGTTCTCGGTTTCCTGGCCCATTATTCCCCCCTGCCATTTGGATGCAAAGGCCAGTGCCGCCTGGTTGAACGACGCATCGGAAGACGCCAGCAGTTCCAGGTCCGAAAGTTGACCATCCGGCGCCTGCATCCCGTGCAGTTCGACAATCTGCGACGTCGCGGCCTGCGATGCCGCGCTCTCGGTACCGGCGGGCACCGGCATCCTCAGGCGGAAGCGCCAGGCCGGCGACATAACGGCTCCCACCCCGATCTCGTTTAAGCCGGTGGTCTGAAATGCCTCGGGATTATTGGCCGGCGCCGTTACGCTTTCGGTCTGCGCCTCGATAATAGTCTGGCCGGCTTGCGTAATGGTGAAACCATTTGCGATCAATTTACCGTTTAACTGCAGCCCCTTCGAATAATCGTAGAGGATGTACAAGCCGGGAGCCGGCGAGTAGGTGATCAACGCGACGGCCTTGGGATCCACGCAATACTCTTCCTCCTCCCACTGCCGCCCGCCTGTTCCGGCCGGCGCAATGGCATTGTGAGCAACCAGGGCGCAAACCAGATCCACGCCGTTCAGGCTGGCGTTGGCGGTACGCAAAGTCGCACGATTCCCCACGGTGGGTTCGGTGTAGAAGATCGCCTCGCGAAACTGAACCAGGCGCAGGGGAAGGCCCGTTGCGGGCTGGCTGCTATAGAAAATGCGATTCAAGTTCATGTTCACGGCCGAATAGCTGGGCCCCTGCACCGTCCAGCGATAATGCAGGCCCGCCGGAGACGTATCTTCCTCCTGCCACTGCCCGCTCGACAAGGAACCCGACACCGTGAAGGTGGTCTTCAGATCGTACGGCTGCGCGCGCACGTTGGAATGCCGGTGCGCATTTTCCAGCAGATTGACGATGTCGGCGCGTTGGCTGACGCCCTGCACGGGCTGGGCATCGCCGGTAACCAGTTCCAGCGGATCGGACGGCACCGGCGGCTCAGCCACTTGTTGCATAGCCCGCGGGCGGGCGGGAACCTGCGCCGTCAGCTGTGTCATGACAGCTATTTGGAGCACCGCGGCCCCGATTACAATTGCGTGAAGGCGAGTAAGCACAGCGCGCACCTCTAGTTAACATATATAACCCAAACGCCGGTGCTTTGGTTGCGAATGCCTTGTTTTAAGAAAACGCCTAGTACTCCGCTCTCTCACGTCACGGCTCGGAAACCCTTTCTGCGCCGCGCGCGTGAGCAAGCGGTCCGATGCGCCAATTTATGCAACCTGGTACTAGACTTGACCCATTCCGCCATCGACGAACAGCTCGACGCCAGTGACAAAACTGCTGTCGTCGGAAGCCAGAAATAGAGCGGCCTTGGCAACCTCGTCGGACGTGCCCATCCGGCCCATGGGAACGTAGGAGGCGAACCGCGCCTTGGTTTGCTCGGTTTGCTCTTTGGTCTGGCCGTGGCCTTCGTAGATCGGTGTGTCGATGGGGCCCGGACTGACGACGTTCACACGGATCTTGCGCTCCTTCAGATCGATAGTCCAGGCACGCGCGAACGATCGCAGCGCCGCTTTGGTGGCGCTGTAAACGCTGAACGCGGGCAATCCCTTCATCGAAGCGACGGAAGCGTTCATAATGATGGAGCCGCCATCGCGAAACAAGGGCAGCGCCTTTTGAACGCTGAAGAGAACGCCTTTGACGTTGACGCCGAACACCCGGTCGAAATGTTCTTCGGTGATGTCCCCCAACGCGGCGTATTCGCCGATTCCGGCGTTGGCGAACAAAACATCGATATGACCCTTCTTTTCCTTCACTACGGAATAAAGCCGGTCCAGATCGGCGAGCTTCGAGGCATCGCCCTGGACGCCCGTCACGTTCTCGCCAATCGCTTGCACCGCGGCATCCAATTCACTTTGGCGGCGGCCGGTGATAAATACGTAAGCTCCTTCGCAGACAAAGCGCTGAGCCGTAGCGAGCCCAATGCCTGTACTGCCTCCGGTGATAACGGCAACTTTACCTTCCAGTTTCTTCATGGACCTTTGGATGCCGCGGGCCGCCGGAGGATGCGCTTAATTGGCGGGGCGCGTTTGTAGCAGGACGCGTCTATATTGGAAGAGTGATCCGCCTTCGTTACCTGCCGCTGCTGCTTGCCGTCTGCCCGCGCCTGCCCGCGGCCGAACTCCAGCCCGAGACCAGCGCCGCCTTCGACCGGTATGTGAAGCTCACCGAAGAAGGCTTCGCCAAGAATCGGGGCTTTGAAAATTTCCTGTGGCTGGACCATCACACCAAGGAGAAGTCGATGGTGTGGCTGCAGCAGAGAATCATCACACCCCTGCAGACGCTGGATCAGGGCAAGGAGATTGAAATTCCGGGCGGCGTGCTCCAGCATTGGCTGGGCGCGGTTTACCTGGAGCGCTCGGATGCGGACGCGGATCACCTGCGCGGCCTGCTGCTGAATTTCGACGGCTACAAAGATTTTTTCAAGGAGCAGATCATCGCTTCGAAACTGATCAAGCGCGATGGAGATCAGTTCGACTTTTCACTCCGCTTTTATAAGAAGCAGTTGAGCACCGTGGTATTGAACGTGACCGAAAGCGGAAAGTATACGCTGGTGGATCCCACGCGGTGGTCCTTTGCCGCCCATTCCACGCATATCGGCGAGGCGGAGCATCCCAAGAACAAAAAGAAGCTGGCCGACGAGCGCGCGCCCGAGGACGCCGCGGGCTATTTGTGGCGCTTGAACTTTTATTGGCGCGTGCAACAATCCGACAACGGGGCGTATGTCGAGTTGGAAGTGATCACGCTCGGCCGCGAAGAAACAGGACGAATCAAACCATCCCGCTTCCTCACCGGTTTCCAAAGTTTCCCGAAGGATTTAACTCAATACCTGATCGATGCCGTGGACACTATCTATGTTCATCATCGATAGTCGAGCGATCCTCACTCGGCCTTGGCGGTTTCTTTGACCTCTTGGCCGGGCTGGCCGCCGGCCTGGCGAAGCATATCCGCGATGCTGTCATGCACGGGCCCGAGCGCGCCGTTGTAACCGCCCTTGCCCATGGCGAGATCCAGCGGCGTGAATCCGCGCTTGTTGTGCGCGTTCACGTTAGCGCCCTTTTCGATAAGATACTTCGTTATGGAATCGGCGCCGCGCTTGGCGGCTCCGTGCAGCGCCGTTTCGCCCTTATCGGTGGCGGCGTTCACATCCAGGCCGAGCGATACGCACAGTTTCACCGCTTCCAACGCTTCGGCTTCGGTGCCTTTAATATGATCGTTCCAGGCGACGCCAGAGGCCACCATCAGGGCAGTCTGATTATCTTTGCCCACCAGTTTGGGATCGGCGCCCTTGTCCACCAGCAGCTTCATCAGCTCGACATCGGCGCTGCGAGCGGCCCGCGTAAAGGGCGTAGTGCCCGCGCCCATGGTTTTGTCGCCCATGTCCTGGGCGTGTTTCTCGATCGGCGCGGGAGCGGTGAGCTGCGCGTTCACGTTGGCTTTATGATCCAGCAGCGCGTGAATTACATCCATACTAGTGGCCTTGTCGACTTCTTTATGAGCCGGGCGTGGCGACCAATCCACGTCGTGCATTTCGACGGCGCTGTAAAGCGCGGTTCGTCCGTTTTTGGCGGCGATGTTGACATCGGCTCCGCGGTCAATCAGCATCTGGGTCAGGTCATAGTGGGTATTCAAAATGGCCAGCGTCAGCGCGTTGTTGCCATCCGAATCCACCGCGTTGATGTCGGCCTTGGCGTCCAGCAGCGCCTTGGCGGTCTCGATTTCACCTTGGCGCGCCGCGAATAACAGTGCGGTCAGGCCGCCGCGCGCAATGGGCGCAGCCGGAGTTCCCGCGGCCATCTTCGGAAGCGTGGTGTCGCGATCGTAGGAGCGAAGGTTGAGGTCGGCGCCGTGCGCAGCCAGCAGGCTGACGATATCGGCATGGCCCTCGGCCGCCGCCCACATTACCGCGGTCTGGCCCCGGAAATTTTCCTTGGCGTTCACTTCCGCGCCATGCTCCAAAAGAACCTTCACCGCTTCCGCGTTGCCATCGCGCGAGGCTTTCATCAGAACCGTCTCGGCCTGCGCGGTGACCAGCGTATTCGGATCCGCTCCGGCTTTGAGCAGCCTCTCGATCAGCGGCGCTCCGCCAATGCGAACGGCTTCGGACAACGGCGTGGCTCCGTAACGGTTCAGTGCCGTGGCGCTGGCGCCTTCGCGCAGCAATGCGTCCACGGTCTCCAGATCGCCCCAGTGCGCGGCCCAATGAAGCGCCGTGGTGCCGTCAGCTTCCGTGGCATTCACATCCACATGCTGTTTCAGAAGGGCGCGGACGGACTC
Source organism: Bryobacterales bacterium (assembly GCA_963784025.1). Taxonomy (GTDB): domain Bacteria; phylum Acidobacteriota; class Terriglobia; order Bryobacterales; family Bryobacteraceae; genus Palsa-89. The sequence goes on along the minus strand of CAWAPW010000017.1, from coordinate 152,119 downwards.
GGAGTCCTGATTTTTGACGGCGTCCACCAGCGCGGCGGGGCCGTTCGTTCCGGCGTAGGAGACAGCGCACAGGACCGCTGCCAAAGAGCCCCTTAGCAGGCCATGCATGACGCGTTCGATTCGCATGTTGATCTCCTTTAAACTTCCGACAAAATGCCGGTGCTGTCGCCAATGTGTTCGTCGGTCAAACCGGCTTTCACCAGCGTGGTCGCCAGCAGGTTCGCCATCGGCGTGTCTTCGGGATATTTGATGTGACGGCCGCCCTTCAGGCGTCCGCAAGCGCCGCCCGCAACAAACACCGGCAGCGGCGCGTGGTTGTGCATGTTGCTGTTGCTCATGGAGCTGCCATACAAAATGAGCGAATGATCCAGCAGCGTTCCGTCGCCGTCCTGAATGTTCTTCAGCTTGTCCATCAGGTACGCGATCAGGCTGACGTGATAGGTGTTGATCTTGGTCAGCTTCTCCAGTTTCTCCGGATTGTCCTGGTGGTGCGAAGTGGCGTGGAACGGATCGGGCACGCCGATTTGCGGGAAGGTTCGGTAACTCACTTCGCGCGCCATCATGAAGCTGGAAACGCGCGTGATGTCGGCCTGAAACGCCAGCGCCATCAGTTCCATCATCAGCTTGGAATGCACCACGTGATCGTCGGGGATGCCGATGGGCGTAGCCGGCACCTGGATATTGACGCTCTGGCTGTTCTTGGCTTCAACGAGCTGGATGCGGCGCTCGATCTCGCGCACGTTGTCCAGATACTCGGAGACGCGGTTGCGATCGTTCGCGCCCAATCCGCGCTGTAGATGGCTCACCTGCGCGGTCACGGCGTCCAGGATGCTGTGCTCGCGCTGGATGCGCGCCACGCGGTCCGCCGCACTGGAGCCGTCGCCAAACAGGCGATCGAAAACCACGCGCGGATTGATTTCCATGGGCAGCGGCGTGGTGGGCGTGCGCCACGAGATGGTGTTGGTATAAGTGCAGCTGAAGCCGACATCGCAGGCGCCGATCAGGCCGGTCATGTCCTCGGTAGCCATTTCGAGCGAAGGCAGCGGCGTATCCTGGCCGATGTGCTGGGCGGCAATCTGATCCACTGTCGTGCCCGCGCGAACATCCTCGCCTTCGGTGCGCTTGGGATGGACGCCGTTCAAGAAAACGGAGGGAGACCGTCCATGGTCGCCGCCGCTATCGCCGGGGCCCGACGGGCCAGCCAACTTATGAGCCAGATTGCTGACCACCACCACCTGGTTGCGGAAAGGCTGCAGCGGCATTAAGGTGCGCGAAAACTGGAAGTCGGCGCCTTCCGCCGCGGGAGTCCAGTTGCTCATCACGCCGCCATGCGGGATGTAGCAATAGGCCAGTCGGATCCGAGGGTTCGCGGCGGTTTTCGAAATCAGGGTCTGCGCCGGCGCCATGGCGTCGAGAAATGGCAGGGCCAGGGTGACACCCATGCCGCGCAAGAATGTGCGGCGGGGAAGATGCTTCTTCGTAATGATCATGTTCCCGAACTCCTTTTTTAGACTGCGCTAATAAGTATCAAAAATTACTGCCCGCCATTACTTATGCGAAATACTAGCGGTCACGGTGCGGTTCTCGCCATCCGTGCCCTTCACTTTCATTTGGAATGGCGTGCTTTTCACAATTCCCAGCACGATCGAAGAAAACCGGTAATCGTTGCGCACCGCCTCGCGCACGATGGCGCGCACGGCCGGCATGTCGTAATATTGCACTCCCCGGCCCAGCGCGTAGATCATCAGCTTCTCCGCGAATACGCTCGAAAAAATCTCGGGGTTGGCCGTCAAAATATGGCGTAGCGCCACCGGCCCGTCGATCTTCGCTCCGTTGAACATCACGCCCGTTGGATCGATCTTCGCGCCTTCGTCGGTGGTTCTCCATTGGCCCACCGCGTCGAAGTTTTCAAGCGAAAAGCCGATCGGGTCCATCAACTTGTGGCAGCCGGCGCAGGCCGGATTCTTGCGATGCTCTTCCATGCGCTGGCGCAGCGAAGTAACTTTGCCCGGATCGGAATGTTCCTTCAACGCCGGAACGTTGGGCGGCGGCGGATCGGGCGGCATGCCGATCAGATTCGTCAATATCCACTTGCCGCGCTGCACCGGCGACGTGCGCGTGGCGTACGACGTAATGGTCAAGATGCTGGCCTGTCCCAACAAACCCATGCGCCGATCGTCGGTGATATTTACGCGCCGGAAGTCCGTTCCATAGACATTCGGAATGCCGTAATGCCTGGCCAGCCGTTCGTTGATAAAGGTGTAATTCGCGTTCAGAAGGTCGAAAATGCTGCGGTCTTCCCGGATCAGGTTGGTGAAGAAGAGGTCCGTCTCATGCCGCATGGCCTGGCGCAGATTGTCGTCGAAATCCGGGAAGGTTTCGAAATCGGGATTGATGTTCTTCAGATTCCGCAGATACAGCCACTGGTCGGCGAAATTGTCCACCAGCGCTTTCGATTTCGGATCGGCCAGCATGCGCTTTACCTGGGATTCCAGAACCGCGGGATCTTTCAGCTTTCCCAGCGTGGCCAGGTTCAACAGTTGATCGTCCGGGCCGGTGCTCCACAGGAAGAACGAAAGCCGCGAAGCCAGCTCCAGATCGCTGATGCGATAGACGGCGCCGGCTGCCAGCGCGGGCGGATCGGGCTCAAACCGGAACAGAAATTCGGGGCTCGCCAGGATGAGCTGGATGGCGGCTTCAATTCCGGAATCGAATGTGCCGCCTTCGTTGCGGCCCTTTTGATAGAAGCTGAGCAGCGTTTCCAGATCGTTATCGGAAACCGGCCTGCGATAGGCCTTGCGCGCCAGCGTGCCGATGATCTTCTTGGCGCAGGGCAACTCGTCAGCGTGACTGGTGGGATGGCAAACGAAAATCAGCTTGCGGCTGGGTGTATCGCCGGGTCCGGTTGCATTCAGCGGCCCGGTGATGCTCACGCGATCCACCGCCGGAAGCCCGCGAAAATCCAACGGATCGAGATTGGCGCGTTCGAAGGGCTGCAAAATGTTGTCGTCCTGCGACTCACCCTCGCTGAGGAACGTGGCCACCACGGTGCGCGGCCCGGCCTTCACCGGAACGTGAACCGTGAGGCGCGCATCGATTTCCAGAGCCGATTTTCCGGAGTTGGTGTAGCTCAGCTCGGCTTCGTCCTTGCCGCCGATAGTCGCCAGCTTCACCCGTTGGCCATCGATGCTGACCTCCACCTGGTGCAACTCTTCCAGGCCCTTGATGGCGTCGGCGGTGGCTCTCCACAATCGCACTCGAATGATGTATTCGCCATCCAGCGGGAAATAGTGGCGCATCGATAATCCGCCGCGCGTTCCCAGCGGCAGGCCTTCCATATGGCCATTCTGCGAAAGATCGGGCTTGGCGCGATACGTCGTGGTGTCCGCGCCCAGATTCGGATCGCCCATGGCGAGCCGGCTCAGATTCCACGATGCCGACATGTACCGCTCCAGCAGCGACGGCGAAGTTCGCAGAACGTCCGCGATGTCGTCGAAGCCATAGCTTTCATCGTCGGCAGGCAGCAACGGCGCGGGATCCACATCCAGATCCAGCAGATCATGGATGGCGTTGGCGTACTCGGTGCGATTCAGCCGGTGCAGCGTGGCGCGTCCGGGGTTGGGACTCGTCGCGGCCGCGCGATCGATGGAAGTTTCCAGCCACGATACCAAACCGTTCAAAACGGCCGGATCGGGCCGTGGCATGCCCTGTGGGGGCATGGCGCCGAGACTTACCTTATGTATTACCTTCTCCCAGGTTTCGGCGCCCGCCGGGATATTGGTCATGTCCGCCGATTGCAGCGTAAGACCGCCGGTTTTCAGCTTGTCGCTGTGGCAGACCACACAGTATTTATCCACCAGGGCGCGTTCGTTGCTGACGGACGGGGCGTTGAGCGGCTGTTGGGGCGGAGGTGCGGCCTGCGTGCAGGTGGAGATGACAACAACGAAAGTCGCAAGACAAACAATGTCTTTCACGGACAAGCCAGCCTCCAACCGCCGCCAGAGCGGTGTGAATAAATGATGTCAGAAAAACGACCTGCATGCAAGGGGGGTAGGCCGTCGATCCAGCGTCTTGCATGCAGGATTTTTCGAGTTCACGTCACGCGTCCTGTGGCGCCAAATAGCACCTCGACGGGCAGCGGCCCCGCCGTCGTCCGCTCGCCACCCTAGGGATAGGGCCGTCCTGGAGTCGCCGGCGGAGCGATCTTATGTCCCAGTCGGATCAAGGGCTTCTCAAGACGGTAGTAGCTGGCCGCCGCGCAGATCAATAACGCGGCAAACCGCCAGGGATAATCCTGCAGGAAGCCCAACGGCCGCAGCGTGGGGAAATAATGACCGATCCAGCGCAGCGGTGGAAGCTCCAGAATCCTGGAAAACAGGCCGCTGGGATGCAGCACGGTGCCAAGCAAAACGATCGGGATAAGCACGGGTTCCGCGATGGGAGTCAGCAGTGGGAATCCACCCGTGGTGACCAGCCAAATCGCGCAAATGCACCAGAGACACGCGGACCCAGGCCAATGGTTTCCGAACAGCGCCACCAATCCGGACTCCGGTTGCACTAAAATAGCTCTGGCCAAACTAAAATATGGAGTATTTATGCCCGAAAAGCACCCGCCTCATAAGTCGCACGCGAGCAAGCCGCCAATGGAGTCAACCATTTTGCTTCTCATCTCGGAGCCTCTGGTACGTCTAGTCATCCAGGAATTGCTCGAACGTGCCGAATACCTGGTGATGTCGACTGGCGATCTTGGAACCGCCGTCGACCGCCTCGCTGAATGTAAGCCCGATCTGTTGATCATCTCGCCCTATGTCGAAACCATCACCGGCCACCAGGCGGCGAAATATTTGCAATCGCGCTGCCCGAGCATGCGCATTCTGATGGTGGCGGGGCTATTGGATGACGAGCGTTTGCAATACCGCGCGGAGTTGGACAAGGTGGGGATTTTCCCGCAGCCATTCACTAGGGATCAGTTGCTCGGCAAGGTGCACGCGGTGCTGAGCGAGCGCCGTGCGGTGGGACAATGAGTCAGAGTCGAAAACGACAGTGATGAAATTGATGGTCGGTCTATTCCAGGAATTGGGAGCGTGGTTAGTCAGCCTGGGCGAGGTTGGCGTAGTGATCGCGGCTGTATTGCTGATTGGGCTGGCAGTGGGCATGGCCGGCTTTCGGATCTTGAGCCGCATCATGAGCGTGCTGGGCGGTGGCACTCCCGCGGTGTTGGATCCATACGATGCGGATGAGGCGGAAGGATTGGTTATTTCCATCATTCCCGACCAAGATTCGGGAGACTCCAAGCCACGGGATAGTGCGGTGAGACAATGAATATAGTGCTGGAAACCGTCAAACAGGAGTTCACGCGGCGAAGAGCCTTGTTCCTCGCGCCGCTTGCGTTGGCCGGCATTGTCGCCGTGGCAATGCGCGCGAGCCGCGATTCTGACGAGACCGCTGCGGCGGGCGATCCGAACGAAGAAGTCACCATCGTGGAGTTCGACGACCGCGGGCAGAAGCTAGGGCCGGCCCGCCTGAAGAAGCTGGTCCGTTCCGCGAGCGAATGGCGCAAGCAGCTGAGCGCCGAACAGTATTATGTGACGCGCCTGCAAGGAACCGACACGGCGTTCAGCGGCACGTATTATCAGATCCACCTGAATGGAATTTTTCGCTGCATCTGCTGCGACACGGCCGTGTTCAGCTCGGACACCAAGTTCGATTCGGGCACCGGCTGGCCCAGCTTTTGGGCGCCGATCGCCGAGGAAAACGTTCGCACGCATTCCGATTTCAGTTTGCTGGTGAAGCGCACCGAGGTGCATTGCGCGCGCTGCGATGCGCACTTGGGGCACGTGTTTAACGACGGACCGGAGCCGACCAATCTGCGCTATTGCATCAACGAATCGGCTTTGCGATTCATTCCGCATGCGTAAAGCGCTGCTGGCTGTTTTGCTTGGCGCGTGGTTGATGCAGGCGCAGACGGAAAGCCCTGCTCTGGTCGGGGTCGGGCCGTTCCTGCACATCGTCGCGGACCTGGATCAATCGCTGGCGTTCTATCACGACACGCTTGGCTTGGAACTGAGCGGCCCAGCGGGCGAGCACAAGTTCACGGATAATCCCGCAGTGGCCAATTTGTATGGCGTGCCTGGCAAGCAATTTCGCGCGGCTGTGCTGAAGATTCCCGGATCTGCGATGGGCATTGAACTGGTGCAGTGGGGCGAGGCGAGAGAGCCGAAGGCAGGACCCCGAGCCGTCACCCTGATGCTGGGCCGGCCCGGTGCAATCCGCACGGCACTGCTCGACCCCGATGGATTCCCGGTGAAAGTGGACCCGTCCGTTATTGCGGGAGCGGCCCTCGTGATCGGCGTCAACGATGCGCGCAAGGCCGCGGCGCTTTACGAAAGCATGCTTGGATTGAAATCGGACCAAATCCGATTCACCACCGCGGGCAACAAGGGCCTGAACGTTCCCTTTCCCGCCCCCGGCCAGGGAATGTTGCGCGTTTTCGTCCGCAACATTGGCGGTCTGACCGCGTCTTTGAAGAGCGCGGGATTTTCAGCGATCACAACCGGCGGCGCGCCGGTCACTCTGCCGCAGGGTCAGCACGTGATCATCCTGCGCGATCCCAACAATTTTTACCTGCAGCTCATGGAAATGCGCTGACGTGGATCGCAGAACTTTCCTTCAGGCCGCCGGCCTAGGCATAGCGACAATGGCTCAAGCGCAACCAACCACCCGATCGATTCAAACACCGGTTCTCGACATCGCGTACGAGGAAAGCGGCAGCGCGCAGGGTTTTCCGATTGTCCTGCTGCACGGTTTTCCCGACGATGCGCATGCCTTCGACAATGTTGCGCCACCGCTCGCGCAAGCGGGCTATCGCGTACTGGTTCCCTATCTGCGTGGCTTTGGTCCTACGCGCTTCCGCGACGCGTCCGCGCCGCGCACGGCTGAACAAGCGGCGATTGGACAAGATTTAGTCGATTTTGCGGACGCTCTCGGGCTCAAACAAATGGCGCTGGCCGGCTACGATTGGGGCGGACGCGCGGCCGCCATCGCCGCGGCTTTGCATCCCGAGCGCGTGCGAGCCACCGTCATCATCGGCGGCTACACCGTCCAGAACGTTTTCGCACCGCAGCGGCCGGCGCCGCCCGAGGCGGAGCGCGAGCTTTGGTATCAGTGGTATTTCAATATGGAGCGCGGGCGCGCCGGACTCGCGGCCAATCGCCGCAGTCTGTGCAAGCTTCTGTGGCAGACGTGGTCGCCCGGCTGGAAGTTTAGCGATGAAGAGTATAGCCGCACCGCGCCGTCGTTCGACAATCCCGATTTCGTGGACTGCGTGATTCACTCTTATCGCCATCGGAATGGAAACGCGCCGGGTGAAGAACGTTTTATGCAAATGGAACGCGAGCTCGCAAAGCGGCCGCCGATTGCGGCTCCATCCATTCTGCTTTATGGCGCAACCGATCCGCTGGCGCGGCCATCCCCCGATGCAACGCCCGCCGAGCGCGCGGTTTTCCCTGCCCTGGTGGCTCGCCGGGTCATCCCAGGCGCCGGGCATTTTCTGCCGCGCGAGAAACCGGAAACGGTATCGTCGGCGCTCCTGGAACTGTTGCGTGGCTGAGCCGCGCGCGTGAGCAAGCGGTCCCTAAACGCGCTGAAACATGTCGAACGGCTGAAACTCGCCATTGAGCAATTCGCGCGTGTCTTGCAATCCCAGCCATCCTGCGATCATGGTCGCGTAGACTCGCCGGAAATCGGTGGTGTAAATCAGATTGTCGCCGGGGTCCAACTTGCTGAGGCTGGGGATGGTCCCATATTGGCCGCCCTTCACCTGTTTTCCCGCGACAAACATTAAATTGGCTGCGCCGTGGTCCGTTCCGAGATTGACGTTTTCGGGCACCCTTCGGCCGAATTCCGAGAACACCATGACGACCACGTCGTCGGCACGCCCGATCCGCTCCAAATCCTGCAAAAACGCCGCGACGGCATCGGACGCGTAGGTCAGCAACCGCTTGTGCGTGTCGTTCTGGAAGACATGCGTGTCGAAAGCATTATTGCGATAGGCCGTGTAATACAGGCGCGTCGGCATGCCCGCGTCGATCAGCGCCGCCACCTTCGGCAGATCCAGCCCGACCACGCCGTAATCCACCGGCGAATGATATTTCGACCACGCTTCGCGAACCAACGCCGAAGCCTGCTTGGCGCTCTGCGCGGTCTCCAGGAGAAATCGCCGGGAGGGATTGGTAATTTGCTGGCTGACGGCCGTGGACGGCAGCGCCTCCCGCTCGTCGAAGAAAACCTCTTGCGAAAACTTGTTGGGATCGTCGAAAACCACCGGCACGTGGCGGCGGCTGCGAACGGCGAGCGACTGCCGCGAATCGATATTCACCAGAAAATTCGGCGGCGCATCGGGCGCCATCGCATCGGCCAAACGGCCCACCCATCCGTACTGTTCGCCGCTGTTGGGCGCGGCGGTGTGCCAGTAAGCCATCGACGTGAAGTGCGAGAACGACGGATTCTCGTATCCGCAGCCATGCACGATGGCCAGCTTGCCGCTCTTATACAAGCGCTCGAAGCCGGCCATGCCATGGCTGAATCCAAAGTGATCGTCGATGGGCCGCACTTCCTTGCGCGGGATGCCGATCCGCGGCCGGTGATGATAATACGCATCGTCGCCGTAAGGGATCAGCGTATTCAGCCCGTCGTTGCCGCCGGAAAGTTCCAGCACCACCAGGATCTTGCCGCTCGACTTATTTTGTCCCGCGAGCGCCGCGGCAGCCTGCGCGAACAGCGGCATGGGAAGCGCGGCCGCGCTCACGCCGATGCCGTACATGCCGAGACGCAACAAGTCGCGCCGGCTGGAATCCGAAAACGAGAAATGTTTCTTCATGGAATCTCCTCGGCCGCTACCCCAACTGATATTCCGGCTGGCTCATGATCAGGTGCAGCACCAGCCGCAACGGATCTTCCAGATAAGTCTGTGCCACCGCGATGTCCGCCGTGCCTAGCTCTTTATTCAGGAACGCGATCATCTTCTGACGCGCTTCCTCGCTCGGCGGCACGCGCATGAAGCGGTGAATCATGTAATCCACCACCTGCGTCGTGTTGCTCAGGTGCTGATCCAGAATCATGCGTGAAAGATTGACCTGCGCGGTGTCGCGCGGAATCGGCTTCACGCGTTCGATAGCCATCTGCCATCCGCGAAAGCTGCCGTAGCGCGTATTAAAATCCTCATCGCGATCGGCCGCCATGTTCGATTCCGCCAGGTCGCCGCTCTTGCCGTCCGGTTTGGTCGCGGAGCTGATGTCCATGCCCTGGCGAATGCGGTCGGCCACGCGCCGCACCTCGGGATCTCCGGTGAACCGATCGGGCGGCAGGAAGTTGATATCGGGAAACAGCACGTCTCGGCCAAAATTGGCGCGCTCCAGCAGCAGGCCAGGCGTGATCCAACTGGTGCCGCCGGCCCATCCAGCTACCGTGGGCGGAGCAAAAAGCCGCTGACCCAGCGCGCCCGTCGCCACGTTAAAATCGGGGACGCCGGGAACGTTCCCGAGCCCAAGTTTGCGATACGTGGAAACCGCCAGCCGCACCGGACTCTTGATCTGCGTGCCCACCGACGCGGGACTGTAAAAATCGCGCGAAAGGAAGATTGTTTCCAGCAGCGGCGCGATCTGATAATCGTGATCCCGCAGCACCGCGCCCAGTTGCTTTTGAATCTGGGGCGAAAGATCCTCGCGCACAAAATAACGATAGATCTTGCCTGCGATGAAATCGGCCGTGGCCGGCTGCTGCATAATAATATCGATCACGTGGACGCCGTCGAAGCGGCCCGTCTTGCCGAGAAACGTCTTTTCGCCATCGTCGTGCTGGTCTTTATTCACGACGAATTTCAGGTCGACGTAATTCCAGCCGGTGAAGGCGCGTGCGGCTTCGCGAATATCCTTCTCCGTGTAATGGCCGACGCCCATGGTGAACATCTCCATGATTTCGCGCGCGAAGTTTTCATTCGCGGCGCCCTTGACGTTGACGCCTGCGTCCAGGAAGGTAAGCATCGCGGGATCCTGCGCCACGGCCACCATCAAGTCCCGGAAGTTGCCGGTGCCCTGGTTCTCGAACAGCTCCAACTGATCGAGCAGCTTGCGATAATCGCGGACCTTGGCTTCGTTCACCGCGAAGTGTCCGTGCCAAAACAGCGCCATGTTTTCGCGCAGCGGCTGCGGACTCATCAGCATGCGATTCGCCCACCAATAAGCGACGCGATTGGTTTCGAGCGCGCTGGCGCGCAGCCAATAGAAAAATTCGTTCACCACCGGTTGCAGGCGCCGGCTGCCTTCCGGCTTCACTTTGATGCCGAGCGCCTCGCCGGTCTTTTTGGCTTGATCGGTAACCGCGGGGCGGCTGGGCGGAAAAGGCTCCAGACCGGGGTCGTGAATGCCCGAATGATCGAAGGGCGGCAAGTGGCTGGCGTCCGTGCCTTCGAAGCGAACCAGGTGAGCCACGGCCTGCGCTGGCGTGAGGTTCGCGAGCGCCTGAATCTCGTCGGGAGTTCCACCGAAGCCGGCGCGTTCCAAAAGGTGCGCGGCGAAGTCGTAATTCCAATCGGCGGCAGCGATGGGCTTGAGATCGTTTTGCCAGGCAGCGGGTCCGGCGGTCTGCGCGACGGCGACGCGCGCATCGACCGCCATCAACGCGGCGGCCGCGAGGAAAACACCAAGCGCCTGAATGCATCGAAGCATGCGTCACTCCTTATTCGCTTAGGAAGATGTTCCCACGAATGACCGAGCGACGCCAGCGGTGAAGTTCGAACGGCGTTGCGTGAAATCACGCAGCCTGAACATCACCGGGAGTAACGGCCACCGCAAAATGGCTCGGTTTCAATAGTTTGGAGCATTCCTCTTTTGGCGAAACGAATGCCCTTCACAGGGCGAAGGTGTAAGTAAGGTTCTGAGAGAGGACGACATGTCAAACATTGCAAACCTTGCGAAACTCGCATCCATCGCGTTCGCGTGCCCGCTATTCATATGGGCCCAGACCGCGCCACCCGCCAGTACGCCCGCGCAGATGATCGTGACGATCGGCCACCACTACGGCCAGATTGCGCCCACGATCACCAAAAACGACCTGACCGTTACGCAGCACTATGAGGCGCTGCCGATCACGAATTTGGTCCTGCTGCGCGGCGACCGCGCCGGACTGGAGCTTTTCGTGCTCGTTGATAACTGTTCGAGTTGCGAAGCCGGCACCCAATTCGAAGAGCTCAGCCGCTTCATCGCTTCGCAGCCATCCAGCACTAAGATTGGTGTCGCATACATCCAGAACGGACGTCTGGAGATGGCCGAGCAGCCGACCACGGATCATGCGCGCGCCGCGAGCGTACTGAATACTCCGTCCGGCAGTAAGCCCGCCAGTCCGTTTGTCGCGCTGGCCGATTTGATTCGCGGCTGGCCGCAGACTGCATCTCGCCGGGCCGTGCTCATGATCTCCAACGGAATCGATCCGGCGGTACCCGCGACCTCAGTGCAAGACCCGTCGGCGGAAGCGGCGCTGGACGCGGCTCAACGCGCAGGCGTCACAGTTTGGGTAATTTATCATCCGAGCGCCGATTATTTGTCCACTGATCCTTCGAAGATCTATACGGGGCAGGTGCAGCTTGCACACGTCGCGGACGAAACCGGCGGCGAGGCCTATTTCCTTGGCCTTGGACCGATGCCGTCGCTGGCGCCGTTCTTGGCCGATCTGGCGGATCACCTTGCCAATCAGTATTTGCTGGAGTTCGCTGCCAGCTCCTCGCAAAGCTCCGGCGAGTTGGAGAACGTAACCGTCAAAAGCACGATCACCAACATCGAGGTTATGGTTCCGGACAAGGTTTGGGTTGAGGGAAGCCCATCCCAAGGCAAGGACCGGCCGTGAAGCTTACCCTGAACCTTACGATGACGGCGTGACGTTATGCGCCGTGTCGTAAATCTCGGTGCCCAATTGAGTCTGCGCCAGGGTAGTGGCTGAAGCGGAAGCCCCGTTTTGCGACTGCTGGTAGATCTGGCCAATCTGCGTCAAGAACTGGGAGCCTTGGGTGCTAGTGAGGTTGCCGGCATTCTCTTGAAATGCGACGCGCCCAGCCAGAAGGACGTCCTGGTTGGTGGCGGGGGAAGGGGTGACGCCCGTGGGGATGGTTGCGCCATTGTGGGCATCGCCATAAATCTGCTGGCTGATTTGGCTCTGCAACTGGCCAAATTGCGCCGGTTGAGTCTGTTGTAACGTCCCTAGCTCGGAATCCAGCTGCTGGCCCTGAACACTGGTCAACTTACCGTCGTTGACTCCCAGCGCTATGCGACCGGCGTCGCTTAGCTCAACTTTGTCCTGGGGCGACAACTGCGACACTGAGGTTGGAGAGGAAGTGGCCGAGGTAGTGGCAAAAGGCGGAGTGTAGGACAGAGCGTTCACTGAGTTGATGGTGCTCATCGTGATTCCCTTTCTCCTGCTCTTATCGGCACTTTTGTAGCCGCGTTTAGAAAATCGCAAGCTATTGAAAAGCAACGCCGGACGTATCACGCCAGCGTCAAATTTCCAACGCTTCGCTAAATTCTTGACGCAGGATTCTCAACTACAGGCCGGCCGACGCCAAAGAAGCGCTGAACATGTCCGGCTTGCCGATCTGCACCAGGTGATGCGCCAGCGCTTCGGCCTGAACGCGGATTTCCGGCACCGCCGTGGTTTCGAAAAGCTCACCGCGGCGAGGCGGACCGAGCGTGAAGAACACCGATGACGGCGACATGTTCGCATCCATCAAAGCGCCCTGCCCGTCGGTGCCGAAACCCATGCCCAGATCGTTCGCCCGCGCCAGCCCCTTGTCCATGAGTGAACGGATCAACGGACGCGGGCTGTTGGTGTAGCTCTCCTGGATGCCGGTGCAACTGATGATGCGGTCCACTTCCAACGCCTCCGTCCCGCCGCGCTTCAATTGGATTTGAACCTGGCTGACCGATCCACGAGAGGATGTCTCCTGCAGCCTGCCCGCGAAGATCCGCAATGCGCCGCTGGCCTTATATTTCTCCAAACGCTCGCAGATTTCAGGCGCCATGCGATGCCGGTGCGGCTCCCAATATTTCTTGATGTGCCGCGCGAATCGCTGTTGATCCTCGGCGGAAAGCTCTTCCCAAACATCGTTCGAGATGGGACGCAAGCTGTCGACGATGGCCCGCCAGCAGCGGTCGCCCTGACGCGCCTCCTCAATGTGCCCGCGCACTTCGCGAACCAACAGCCGCAGGTTGCCGCGATTGCGCAGAGCGGGCGGCGCTCCTACCGGTACCCGAAGATTGTGGATTTGAGGCAGAATCCCCCGGCGCGAGAGCATGTACACCTGACAAGGATTTTCCTGATTCTGCAGCGCCAGCACGGCATCCACCGCGGTGAGGCCGGTTCCCAAAAGCAGAATGCGCTCGCCCCGGAAACGCACGCGCAGAGCGTGCCCCAGCCAGGGAGAAAGATGCCAGCGATCCTCCAGTCCGCGCCTTAACAGGCTGGGCGTGGGACAGGAAGCCGGATTGCCCAGCGCCAGCACCACCTTATCCGCGCACAACGTCATCCCGTCGCTGAGCGATAAACGGGCGCCGTCGGCATCCACGCCTGCGTCCGTCACCTCCGCGCGGATGTGATTGAAACGGCTTTCACCACCGCCGCGCAGCGATTCCGCCAGCACTTCCTGCAAATACTGGCCGTACAATTTCCTGGGCGCCAGCGAGTCCGGCTTGGCGTCGGGCCAATGATACGTACGCAGCCACTCCAGAAAATGCCCGGGCTGGTCCGGCAGCGCGCTCATTCCCATGGCTGGGACGTTCAGCAGGTGCTGAATGAAGGAAGTGGAGTAGGCTAGGCCAGAGCCCAACCGCTCGCGCGGTTCAATGACGGTAACGCGGCCCTGAAATCCATTTCTAAACAGATGGACCGCGACCAATAATCCACTACAACCACCGCCCACAATGGCGACATTAGAACGGTTCGTATCCGATGGTGACATGGCGACATTCCTCCCGAAGCCAGGCTACGATCATTAACTAAGACTATTTACACTTATCGAAATCATTTTCGGCTTTCCTCGAAATTTTCCGGCTGCTCGGCAACAGCGCTCATCACCAGTCCCGGGATGATGAACGGATCCGGATGGCTATACATGCGATCGATCCAGTGGCGGTACCGGGCTTCGAACGCGTTGCGCCGCAGCTTTTGAGTCGGAGTAATAATTTCTGGATCCGTAAGCACCTCTTCGGGCAGCAGACAGAAGCGCTTGATACGTTCGTGATCCGCCAGCCCGGCGCTCGAACCAGCGATTTCGGCGGCGATCCACAAAGCGATTTCCGGATGAACTTCGGACGAAGCGGCATCCAGCGGCACATTATGACCGCGCGCGAACTGCGCGAGTTTGTCCCAGTGCGGAACAATCACGGCCGAGAGGAATTTGCGATGATTACCCAGCACCACCGCGGTTTGAATCACGTCGCAGTGGCTGAGCACCTGCTCCACGTGCGAAGACGAAACCTTCTTGCCGGTGGAAAGGACGATGGTATCCTTGGCCCGTCCGGTAACGCGCAGCCGTCCGCTTGCATCCAGAGAGCCGAGGTCTCCGGTTTTAAACCATCCGTCGCGCAGAGATTCCTGGGTAGCGTCCGCGTCCTTGTAATATCCCTGCATGACGTGTGGTCCGCGCGTCAGGATCTGGCCGCTGTCGTCAATGCGGACCTCGACGCCGTCCAGAGGAGGGCCAACCGTTCCCAGGCCGTCCGGTCCGAAGCCGTTCAGTGCAATCACCGGCGAGGTTTCCGTTAAACCGTAGCCTTGCAGGACGGAAAAGCCCGCGGCCCGAAAGAAAGCCTCGATCGAGGGATCCAGGTACGCGCCGCCGCAAACCAGAAATTCCAGCCCGGCCAGCTTTTGTCGCACGCGTCGAAACAGCAGCGCTTTGGCCAAAGTGGATCCCGCCAGCGTTGCTATGCCGCCGGCGCCGTTGCTCATCACGCGCCGCACGGACGAGTTCAGCATCCAGAGCGCGAGTTTGCGCCTGCGCTCCACCTGGCTATCGATCTCGGCATGCACGGACTCCAGTATTTTTTCGAGTACCCGAGGGACGCAGCCCATCGTCGCCGGGCGATAGAGCGGCAGCAGTTGTTTCAGGTCGTGCGGATCGCCGTACGCTATGGAAATGCCGCGCGCGAAATAGCCATAGCAGAGCATTCTTTCGAAAACGTGCGCCAGCGGAAGAACCGAAAGGGCCCGGTGCACGCTCCGAAACTCAAGCCGCTGGATACATTGCCGCAGATTAAAACAGATATTGGCATGCGTCAGTATCACGCCTTTGGGCGTGCCGGTAGTACCGGAAGTATAAACGACGCCGGCCACCGACTCATCGCTGAAAGACTGGGCCAGGCTTCGCACGGTTCCAAGGCCTTGGGATCCGGCACCGCTGCACCCGCGGCCATCCGATCGCTCAGGCGAACATGCCAGGGCGCGGCCTGATCGTCCAGCGCCATGAAGCCGCGCAGAGCGGGCAATTTGTTTCGTAGCTCGCTGAGGACCGCGCTCTGCGTGTCTCCCGCAAAGAGCACAGCGGACGCCTCCGAGTGATCGAGCACAAACTCCACCTGGGACATGGGCGCAGTGGCGTACAAAGGAACGACG
This sequence comes from Bryobacterales bacterium, assembly GCA_963784025.1. Classification (GTDB taxonomy): domain Bacteria; phylum Acidobacteriota; class Terriglobia; order Bryobacterales; family Bryobacteraceae; genus Palsa-89. Next base: position 136,462 of record CAWAPW010000017.1, on the reverse strand, counting down.
ACGATGCCGGCGCTGATGCAGCCGAAATCGGCGATGTGCCATTCGGGGCAGTTCGCGGCCCAGATGCCAACGCGGTCCCCTTCCTGAAGACCGAGTTCCCGCAGATAGCGGCGGACCGCAAGCACGCCGGCGACGAATTCGGCGCTGGACCAGGACACCACTTTCCCGTCTTTGCGCCGGAATGCGAGCAGATCGTCTCGCGGCGGAGCATCCGCGATCTGCAGAAATAAATCAATCAGGGTGCGCACGCACCAAACACCTTTCCCTCAGCGGAACAGGCGCGAGCTACGATAGCGGCCACTTGCCCGCTCCAGGACTGCGAGAAAAATATACCGGTGGGATCGAGTGCGTCGAGAGCCGCGCTGGATTGCTCGTAAAGCGCGAGGCCTCCGTCGTCGGATTCTTCCATCGCCGTGACGGACGGAACCAATCCCTGCCGCACCGACAGCAGACCAAGAGCCAATTCCACCGCGGCCGTAGCTGCACCGAGATAACCCGTGGCACGCGTCATGGAACTGACGATCGGCAATTCACCCAAAGCGTCGGCGATGCTTCCGCTCGGCGCGTTCCCGGGCGAGACGGCGAACTGAAACACCTGGCACGCTTGTGGCAGACGGCGGACCACTCTGCGAATGCCGCGTCCGAGCGAGTGTTCCCGATTGCGCGCGGGAGGTTCCAGCGAGCATTCGATTCCGAGAATTTCGCCGAAGATGTTGGCGCCCCGTTCCACAGCGTCGCTTCGCCTTTCGATGACGAAAAACGCCGCAGCCTCGGCCGGAACGATCTGTCCAAAATGTGTTGCATCGCCCGTGAGGACGCCCGCTTCACTCAGCGCAAACAGGGACGTGGGATGCAGCAGAGAATCGAATCCGCCGACGATGGCCACATCCGAGCGTCCTTCGGCAATTTCCACGCACGCCGCTTGCAGCGCCAGCGCCGGCGCGGTTTCGCTGTGTACGAAGTTTCCGCTCGGTCCTTTCGCGCAGAACTCGGTGGAGAGCAGCGCCATGCCGCCGTTGCCCAGGGTTCGCAGAGAAAAATACGGGTCGATCAACTTGGTGGGCATGCCACCGAGCTGCCCGAAATCGGGTTCCTCTTCCGATTTCCAGGCGAAATCGATGGCTTTGGAAAAATCCGTGTAATCCAGGCCTGTCTGCCCGGAAGCGGTAAAAATCGCCATCCGGTAAGGATCGATCTGGCCGCGTTCCAGACCGCTGGATTCAAACGCTTCAATGGCCGCGCGCATGGCCAGTTGCACCGGCCGCGACATATATTTAATCGCCTTGGGGAAGCGCAGCAGACCGCTCAGATCGAAGTCCGGACATCGCGCGGAAGCAATGGCGCCGCAAGCCTCTACACCCAGCGGGATCTCGTTCTTCACCGCCGTATCGCCCGCGAGCAAGCGTTCCAGATTTACCGAACGGCCGATACCAAGCGGAGTGACGATGCCGATTCCAGTGATTGCGATGTCGAACAATTCGGCTTCGTTGTTGACGGCGCTCCCGGCGTACGGAGCATTCATCTCGGCGTTCATCGGGCCTCCTCACTTGAATTCGGCGAAACTCGCTCCAGGAACGTGGTGGAGCAAACCAACTCGCGGTCCCGCACCGTCTGCACGCGGATTTGTTTCCCCCTGAGTTCGGGGAAATGATCCAGAGCGCCGTTTCGCAGTTCCATGTCGATGGTTCCGGTCTCGAGGCGCAGACCCGTTATCACAGGCGTGTCCGACGCATGATGGAGGAACCCGTTCCCGAGCGCATTCTTGAGACTTTGCTTGGCACAGCAGGCGCGCACATACCACTCGTCGGCCGCCGAACCCGCGCTGTCCTGAAGAACGCGCCGCTCGGAACTTGTGAGCGCGTCGGTGGCGCGTTCCGCTGCCAATCCGGCGAGATGCTTGACGTCCACGCCCAGCAATCGATCTTTCGTGAGCGCGGCAATGGCGACCGCCGTGCCCGTGGTGCACGAAAGTGAAACCGACGGTGCGGCGCCCAAGCGTTGTTCCCATCGGCCGCGAGCGAACAGCCGCTCGTCGATGCCGGCCTGAATCTCGATGTCCGCCGCGCAAACATCCAACCCGGCCGTTTCCTTCAACATCATCCGCACGGCATCTTTCGCTGCAGATCGGCCTAGCAGCCATTGCTGTGCGACGCCCGCCGCCATGCCCGCCCACTGTTGGCGCTCCGCGCGCGACAAAACCAGATGCGCTAAAACCTGCGTCCAGATTCCGTGCGAGGCGTCCAGAAGCTCCGGCGCGAGATCCACGCGGGCACAGAATACGGGATTGCCCGTAAGATGACGGATCGGATCCAGCCAGGCGGTGCCGGTTCGCGTGGAGCGCGGAGCCAGGCGCAGATCCCACAACGAGCGCGGCAGCAGGAAGCGGCGATCTTCCCAACTCTCCAGCCGGTAGAGAACAGCGCCCTGAGCGTCGCGAATTTCGATGTCGGAGCGAATGTCCTTATCGCCGACGTGCGTCACCGCGACGTCGCAACGGAGGCGAGTGCCAACAGCGCGCAGCGGTCCATAGCAGTGGAGCGTACCCAGGCGATAGGGGAAAATATCGCCGGCCTTTTCGAGACACTCTTGCGACCAGAACGCCACCACCTGACCGGCGGCATCCAAAATCACCGGGTCCGTCAGAAATCCGGGTTCCGGATGATCCTTCACCAGCGTGTTGCGCGGCAGTATTTCGAGAGTTGCGGATGTTCCGTTCGATCCAGTGGCGTCCATGGATCGCACGGCCCGCAGCGAAGGACCATGGAACATGCCTTCGGTGTAGAGGCGCTCGGGCGTCCAATCGGAAGGCTTGCGGCCGAGCAACGCGGGCGCTTTCGTCGAGGGCTGCGCTGGATAATTGTCGGCGAAGATCATCAGCCCTTCGGCGCAAACTGGCCGAAGCGTACCTTCGCTGAATTCACGAGCGCGAACCATCACGACGCCGGCCACGGGGGTTTGTTCGGCCGTGAGTTCGAGAACTTTTTCTCCGCGTTCCAACGCAACCCAGCGGCTGGCGCGAACATCGCGCATGCCAACCAGCTTGCGGCCGGGAGCGAGCAATGCGCCGGCTTCGGCCAGAACCTCCATGGTGAAGGTGAGCGGAAAAACAGGGAGCGCGAGCAGAGCGGGATCATCCGTCGAAACATTGCGTCCCAGCGTATGATCCACCAGCAGCGGCTGATCCGCCGGAGATAAGCGCAGAAGCACGCGCGCCTTGACTCCGGGAATCAGCTCCTTCACGTTTGACATGAACGGCAGAGTCGCGGGTCGTTCGGAAGCAGGTGTCGTGGAAGACGCATTGCGCGCGGCGAAATACGAACCGAGCACGCGCTGCTGCGTTTCCAAAAACTGCGACATGGTTTGCATGTGCGCGGCCATGGCGGCTGCGGCGGGCGTGGGCTCGGAGGCTTTCGTTGCTTCCTGCTTCGGCGCCGGTGCACTCGCGGGCTGCAATTGGGGCGCGGCGTGGGTCTTGAGCGGTTTGAAATCGGCCGGGAGACGCGCGGGCTGCAATCCCATTTTGATGCGCATCAAGGGACGCGCCGGAGCCTGCGCGATGGAGATCGATTCCGGATTGCGGCGCTCATACAGCCGCGTCAGATTCACTGGCACGTGGTGCGCCACCAGTTCGGCCACCAGGTGTTGCAGCTGATGAATGCCGGTTCGATGCTGGACATTCGCGGGCACGCAACAATGCTGTTTGCGCCGGAGTATATCGCCGACAAAACCGGTGAGGCCGGAGCGCGGGCCGGACTCGATGAATAACCGGATGCCGTCGCGATGCATGTGTTCGATGGTTTCGCGGAACCGCACCGCGGACGACCATTGCACCGACGCCAGCTCGCGGATCTCGGCCGGGTCTGACGGAAACGCTTCCGACGTCACGCAAGAGTAAGTGGCGATGCGTGGAGCGCCGATGGTCACCGTGTCGAAATGTTCCCGCAGTTTTTCGGCAAACGCGGAAAATAGCGGCGTGTGATACGCGCGGCCGAAAGGAAGCTCCTGGCAGATGGCCGCTGTGTTCGCCAATGCCTCGCGCGCCTTGCGCACGGATTCTTCGCTCCCGAACAGCACCACTTGATTCGGACAATTGTCGAGCGCGGTGAACAGCGTCCCGCCGCTGTTGCGTACCAGCAAATCCACGGCCGACGGAGCCACACCCGCAACGGCCAGCAACACGCCGGTTTGGATGGCGGCAGAGTGCTGAAGTTCTTCGAATACCCGATTGACACCGCGCACGTGATGCAGCAGCGATGGCTTCGTTTCGGTTCTCACGATGCCGCTCGCGAGCAGCGCCGAGTGTTCGCCCGTGCTGTGCCCAACTACGGCGTCGGGCGTTATCCCGAGATGCGTGAGCAGCGCGTGGATGGCTTGATTGCCGCAAAAAACGGCTTCCGCGCCGACGTCCATCGAAAACAATCTCGCCTCTGCCGCGACGCCGGGGGGAGGAAAAACGCTATCGCTGAGGCGATATCCGCGATTCGCGAACGCCTCGTTCATGAAGTCGAACCACTGCCGGACTTCGGGGAAGTGAATGCAGAGATCCGCGAGCATTCCCGCGTATTGTGCACCTTCGCCGGGGAACATCAAGGCCAGACGGCCAGCGCCGCCGAGCGGTTCGCGGCAGAAATAGATGCCTTCCACTTCGCGAATGCGCCGCGTGCGGCTATCCGCAATTCTGGTTGCCGCGCGCGTCAGTTTCTCAATCAACTCCTGACGATTGCTTGCGACTACGGTGAGCCGCGACGCGCCGAGCGCGCGTTCGCAATTCAGCGAAAATGCGATGTTGCGCAGCGGAGTATCGATGGGCAGGCGTTCCAAGGTGCCGAGCAGCGATGAGATGGCAGCCGGTAACTCAGCGTCCGATTCGGCGGATACGATGAAGCATTCCGCATCCCACTCGTGCTGCATCCAAGGCGCGCGGCTCGTCCCCGTGTACTCTTCCACCACCGCATGCGCGTTGATTCCACCAAATCCGAATGCATTCACCCCGGCGCGGCGGGGACCGGCGGAGCCATCGTGAATCCACGGCCGCGTCTCGCTGTTCAGATAGAAATTCGATTTTTCAAGATGCAGCTTGGGGTTCGGCGTTTCGCAATGCAGCGTGGGCGGAAGCACCTTGTGATGCAGTGCCAGCGCGACTTTGATCAACCCCGCGATGCCTGAAGCAGGCATGGTGTGGCTGATCATGGATTTCACCGAACCAAGAGCGCAGCGCGCGATGCCCGGCGAATCGCCGCCAAAAACCTGCGAGAGCGCTTCTACCTCGGTCGCATCGCCGACGAGAGTGGCAGTGCCGTGCGCCTCAATCAATCCGATACTGGACGGATCCACGCCCGCCGATTCGTACGCTCGTTCGAGCGCCAACAGCTCGCCTTCGAGCCGCGGCGCCAGCAGACCTTTAGCGCGCCCATCGCTCGCGACTCCCACGCCTTTCAGCACTGCGTAAATTTTGTCGTTGTCGCGCTCCGCGTCGGCCAGGCGCTTCAGCACCACCATGCCGCCGCCTTCGCCGAGCAGCGTCCCTGAAGCTTCGGCATCGAAGGGCCGGATCTGCCCCTTGCGCGAAAGCGCGTTGAGCTGCGAAAAAATGATCATGATCACCGGCGGAACAGACGCGTTCACGCCACCCGCCAGCGCCATGTCGCAGCGTCCGGATTGCAGATCGCGAACGGCAAGATCCACCGCGACCAGAGACGACGCACAGGCCGCGTCCACAATATAATTCGCGCCCATCAAATCCAGACGATTCGCAATGCGGCCGCTGATGATATTCGGAACCAGGCCGGGCGCCGTGTCGGCATGAAACGGTGGCAGTGTCGCCTTGAGCGACTTGCGGATGGTTGCCAGTTCTTCGTCGGTATATTCAGGATGCAGCTGCCGCAGCACGCCGAGCACGCTGTCCAGCACCATGGAATGCTGCATCGCGGTGGCGTTGCCGCGATTGACGTAAGTGCCGCGCCCGATGATTACTTCGGTGCGCTCGCGAAATTTGCCGATGTCGCTATATCCAGCGTCTCGCAGCGCGTCGGACGCATTGCGCAGCGCGAGAAAATGATCCGGCTCCGCGCCGTCCACTGCGTTAGGCATCACACCATAGAGCGAAGGATCGAACGCGGAAAGCTCTCCCAAAAATCCGCCGCGCTTGCAATATGTGCGATCGTCAGAATGCGAGTCGGCCTCGAAATAACGCTCCGCTTCCCAGTCCGCGGGCGCATCGGAAACAGCATCCACCTTATCCAGAATGTTCTGCCAGTAGCGGCGAACATCGGCCGCGCCGGGAAAAACACACGACAACCCGATGATGGCGATGTCGTTACAGGGCGGCTGGTTCACGAAGCGCTCCCGACCGCCGAAACACGATCCGGCTGAAGCGCGCTTGCCGACCACGGCCCGTCGCCCACAACCACCAGCGGACAAGTTTCACCGGTTTCAATCGCGTCCAGAACCACGCGAACGCCCGCGTCGCAATCGATCATCTGCACGCCGCTCACCAGGAATTGATCGCGAACGGCTTGCGACACCATGCCGGCGCGGTCCCACGGTCCCCAATTGAGCGCGATGGCCTGGCCCGGATTTTCAGCCGCAAGCATGGACGCGATGCCGTTCATGATTCCGTTGGCTGCGGCGTAATCGGCCTGCCCGCGATTGCCCAGCGCCGCCGAAATGGACGACATGAACACCAGGCACTTCAGGTCCGCGAGCCGCAGCTTCTGCAGCAGAATAAATGAGCTGTCCGCTTTGGTATGGACGACGCGATCGAACGAAACCGGAGTTTTGTCGCGAATGAGTTTGTCTTCGATGATGCCCGCGCCATGGATGACGACATCCAGCCTGCCGTATCGCGCATAAACTTGATCGATGAGCGAAGAGAACGCGCTCTCGTCGCGAACATCCACGGAATGATATTCCACCTGAGCGCCGGATTGCGCGATTTCCTCCAGATTGCGGCTGATTTCGCGATCTCTGGAAAGCCGTTGGTACGCCGCTTCCACTTGCGCGGGCTTCACTGGCTTTCCGCCGCTGCGCAGGCGTTCCAGCAGGACGCTACGGATGGCCGCCGCATCGGCAAGAGTTGCGGTGTCGGCCGATTCCTTTTGCGGCATCTCGCTCGCGCCCGCTAGAATCAAGCTCGATTTGTAGCGGCTCGCGATGGTTCGCGCGATTTCGGCGGTGATTCCGCGCGCGCCGCCGGTGAGCAGAAAAACCCACGACGAATCGGGCGTCTTCACTGGCGTGCGGCCTTCGCTCGTGAGAAAGCGTGGAGCAACCGTCAAACGGCGATCGCCCGGAAGACCGATCTGCAACGTGTCTTCATCGGCCGCGAGTTCGTCCATGATCTTGCGGCGAAGAATCGCGCGACCGTCCGAGGGATCCACGTCGACGACGCGGCAACGCACGCCGTCCAACTCGAGAGCCAGTGTCTTGACGAAATCCGCAACGGCGAAATGCCCGGGATCTAAAACAGCAGACGTTTCGATTCCGAACTGCCCGCCCCGGCCGCTGATGGCCGCAACCATCGCGCCGTTGGCTTTGCCGCGCTTGCGCAAATCGTCTTCGGCGGCACGCACCAGCGCGTACAGGCTTTTCACGTCCACTTGAACGTGCTTGCGCCACGCGTCCAGCGGACCGTTGCGCCAGTCGCGTTTCTCGCGCAGCGGAAGCAGGTGAACCACGGCGCCGATGGGTCCGTAAACCGTGCGAATCTCGCGGACGGCATCGGCGACCAGTGCCGCATCGGATAGATCGGTGGAGTAAACTCCGTCGGTGGCCAGCGCGGTTCCTACGCCGTGCCGCAACAACACCGGACGTTCGTTGCGGCTGTGCAGCTCGGCGGCGAGATCGGCGGCGAGTCCGGTTTCATCGTCGGTGATGATGGTGACGCGGCCGGCGTGCGCGGTCGCATTCGCGTGCAACGGTGGGCATTCCACTGTGCTGAGACGAAACTGTGGGACAGCGGCCGCGGCTGGAGAAGGCGTCGGAACGGATGGTGAAGCAGCGGGCTGAAGAGCCGCGGTCACTCGATCCAAAAGCTGTTGCAGCGTTCTCGATGTGGTGAGTTGATCGATGACCTTGCGGACCAATTCCTGATCCGTTTCGGGGAGTGAGCGGCGGAGTTCGCCGATGATCTCGACGCGCTTGATGGAATCGATGCCGAGGTCCGCTTCGAGATCGGCGTCCATGGAGAGCATGTCGGCCGGGTAGCCGGTGCGGGCGCTCGCGATGCGCAGCAAAGCTCCCGCGATATCGAAGGAGGGCGAGGCGGCAACGGGCCGGGAAGAAGGCGCGGCCGATGCGAGAGCAACCGGCGAAACTTGCGTCCCGAAGGCGATTCTCACTTGCTCCAAAATCTGCTGGAAGGTTTGCGCGCTAGTGAGCTTGTCCATCACCGCACGCAGCGATTCCTGCTCGGAAGCGGAAAATTGGCGTCGGAATTCAGCCAGGATTTCGACTTTCTTGATGGAGTCGATACCAAGATCGGCTTCGATGGCCGCATCGAGCGCCAGCATTTCGATGGGATAGCCGGTGCGGGCGGCGACGATGCGCAGCAGGTCGGCGGCGAAATCGCGGGCCGTGGAATGTTGTGGCGCGACGGCGCCGACGGGAGCTAAAGTCGCTTCACGTACCGGCTCCCCGACGGCCGCGGTGACTCGTTCGAGAATCTGACCCAGCGTGGTCGCGGTGGTTAGCGTTTCCATGACCGCGCGGATGCGATCCTGCTCTGCGGCGGAAAACTGGCGGCGGAATTCGCCGATGATTTCGACCTTCTTGATGGAGTCGATACCGAGGTCGGCTTCCATGGCCGCGTCGAGAGCCAATATTTCGACTGGATAACCGGTGCGCGCCGCGACGATGCGGAGCAGGTCGCTACGCAGATCGCGCTGTTCAACTTTCGTAATAACGGGCGCTGGTGCGGGGGCAGGAGCGGGCGCGACTTGGGCGACAGGCTGCACCACCGGCGGCGGTATCGGCACGGAGTAGACGGGAGCGGGCATGGGCGCGCCCGACAGCGTCTGCAAATACGCGGTCATCACCGCGCTCTGCGTTTGCAGGAACTGGCCCATCAAATTCTGAAATTGAAGAATGGCCGCATCGGCGCTCGCGACATCGGCGACATAGGGCATCACCACCGGAGCGGAACTTGGAACCGGCACCGGGCTCGCGGCTGGCAGCGGCGCTGGCGCGTAGGCCACAGTTCCCTCCAGCACCAGCTTCACCGGAGGCTCATGCACCGGCGGATGCGAGGAGCTGTAGACGCGACTGGGATTTAGCATCCACGCGGACTTCGGCTGTTCTACGTTCAGCTTCTGCAAATCCACGCGCTCGCGAACGCGCCCGGAGAAGACCGCAGCCAAATCGAGATTCATACCGAGCGCTGCCATCTGGGCAAGCGCGTGAACGAAGTGCGAGAAGCCGCCTTTCGCGCCGCCATCCATCGGCAGCACATGCACCGGCTTGCCCTTCAGAACTTGCCGCGCCAATCCGGAGAGCACCGTCTTTGGACCGGCTTCAACAAACACGCGCGCGCCGTCTTCATACATCGCTTCGATCTGGGCCGAGAAGCGGACCGGATTCACCATGTGCCGCGAAAGCACTTCGCGAGCCTGCGCGGTGTCTCTTGGATACGCCTGCGCCAGAGTATTCGAAAAAACAGGCACCTGCGCGGGTTTGAATTCCGTTGCCGCGATCGATTCGTTGAACTGCTTCGCGGCGTTTTCCATCAGCTTGGTGTGGAACGCGCAGGCGACGGGAACGCGGCGAGCATCGAGCCCGATGCTTTCGAAATGTTTCACCGCTTCCAGCACCGCAGCAGTCGGCCCGGCGATGATGGTTTGCAGTGGGCCGTTGTAATTCGCAATAGTGACGTCCGGGAATTTCGCGAGCCCCTCGGCCACCTTGTCCGCAGTGGCGGTGATCGCAGCCATTGCGCCAGCATCGCCCGCGATAGAGTCCCGAATTGCCTTGCCGCGCGCGCGAGAAATCAGTAGCAGCCCTTCTTCACTCAGGACGCCGGCGGCGTGCAGCGCGACGTATTCGCCGTAACTGTGACCCGCCGTCAGGTCGGGATGAATGCCCAGCCGCGCGAGCAATTTGTAAGTCGCGGTATCGACCACGCCCAGCGCGGGCTGCGCCACATCGGTTTCCGTCAGCGCGCTCATCAGGCGATTTTTCTCTTCGTCAGTGAACGTGCTTCCTGGATAAATTGTCCGGCTGAACGGAAATCCATCGATCTGTGGGAGCACCTTGTCGGCCGTCGCGAACATGTCGCGGAACTCAGGCATCCGAACTGCCAGCTCACGCAGCATGCCCGGATATTGCGACCCCTGGCCTGGAAAGAGAAACGCGACCTTGCCATCCAGCGGCCCGGCGCCAAGATAAATGCCGCGCTTGGCATCGCGCAATGAATCTGAATTTTCGAGCAACGCTTGTTTGGCAGCGCCGATGCGCTCGAGCAGTTCCTCCTGCGACGAAGCAACGATCGCGAGCCGCAACCCGGATGAACGAGCCGCGCTCGACGCAGCGGCGCACACCGCGCTCGCAAGACTGGTGAAATCGCAACGCACGCCCGACACCTGTCGCGCGGTTGTGTCTAGCGCGGCAGACAGCGTAGCTCTGTCCGGGGCCATCCAGAAAAACAATTCCGAAGGCCATTGCCGCGCCAGCTCGCCATTCGGCGAACGGCGAACGTCGTCGCGGTATTCTTCCAGAACCGCATGGAAGTTGCTCCCGCCAAACCCAAAAGCACTCACACCCGCGCGACGCGGCGAGCCGTTCGCGGCCCAAGGCTGCGCCTCGGTGTTGAGGTAAAACGGAGAATCGGATTCCAGAAGTTTCGGATTCGGATCGGTAACGTTCAGCGTGGGCGGCAACACGCGCTGATGCAACGCCAGCGCCGCTTTAATCAAACCGGTGACGCCCGCCGCAGCCTTGGTGTGCCCGATCATCGACTTCACGGAGCCCACGGCGCAGGTTCTGGTGGCCGCGCCCGCGCCTTTGAAAAGCTCCATCAGCGACGCCAGTTCCGACGCGTCGCCGGCCACGGTTCCAGTGCCGTGCGCTTCAATCAATCCGACGCTCGAAGGCGAGAAGCCGGCCTGCTCATAGGCGCGGCGTAGCGCCACGATCTGTCCTTCCGGGCGAGGCGCGGTCATACTTCTGCCACGTCCGTCGCTCGAACCCGCTACACCACGGATCACAGCGTAAATGCGGTCGCCATCGCGCTCCGCGTCTTCCAGGCGTTTCAACACAACCACGCTCACGCCTTCGCTGATCGCGATACCATCCGCGCCCTTGTCGAAGGTGCTGCAATGGCCGCGGCCGGAAAGCGCCGTCACGCGGGAGAAGCACAAATAACCGAACGGATTCTGCCCGCTGTCGATGCCCCCGGTGACCACCATGTCGCTGTCGCCGTACGCCAACTCCCGCGCCGCGACATAGATGGCGGCCAGCGAAGACGCGCACGCCGCGTCGACATTAAAATTGACACCCGAAAAATCGAATCGATTGGCAACCCGACCCGCGGCCACGTTGGGAAGAATGCCGGGGAACGAATCTTCTGTCCATTCCGGAAGCCGCTCCATCAACTGAGGCGGCACGGTGGCAAACTGCGCCAGGCTGGAGCGCACCGCATAATTGACGCCCAACTCGCCCAAGCCGCCGCTGAAACCGAGCACCACCGACGTGCGCTCGCGCGCGAATTTGCGGCGATGATAGCCGGCGTCGCGCAATGCTTCATCCACGGTGACCAGCATCAGCAACTGCAAGGGATCGATGGAAGCCAGCGAGTTCGGCGGAATGCCGTAGCGCATGGGATCGAAGGGAACATCGGCGACGAATCCCCCTTTGCGCGAGTAAATGGAATCGCGCGCCTTGGTGTCCTGGCTAAAGTACGTATCTGAATCGAAGCGATCCTCGGGCACATCGGTGATCGCATCCACTCCGGACAAAACGTTGGACCAAAATGCTTCGATGCTCGGCGCTCCGGGCAACAGGCAGCTCATGCCGACGATTGCCACATCGCAGGGACGCGGGACGTTGCGGCGGGAACGGTCCCGCGTGTCTTCGGCGGCCGGAAGTTCCCGCAGCACGCGCACGCTTCCAGCGGAAACATCTTCATGAACATCGCGGACGGTGGAGACACCACTGCGCAGCGCGGCCACCTGGCCGATCATGTACATGCCCTGTTCCAGTTGTTCTTCGCGCGCAACCTCCACCAGCGCGTCGCCCTGACGCACCAGGCCTTTGCTTGCCACTCGCAGCCTTCCCAGGTTCAGATCTTCGAGGGCCCCTTTTACTTCTTCGATGGACTTCCCGGCCGCCAGCAGTTCGCGCCTGCTGGTACGGAACGCTTCGAAAAACGGCGTTTCGGCGCAACGCGTGGAATGGCCTGGCCCGGAATGGAGCAGAACCGTCTGCCTGCATTCCACAGCCTGGTTTTGAAACTCTTCGACAATCGCGCCCGATTCGACGGCTTGCTTAGTGAATAAATACGCCGTGCCCATCAGGACGCCGATCTTCGCGCCCTTGGCCGCAAGCGGAGCAGCCAGAGCGGCAACCATCGCCGTCGAACGCGCATCGTGAATTCCACCGGCGAAAACGATGTGCAGTTCCTGCGCCGGCACGCCGCGCTCCACCAGGGCCAGCAACTCCTCCATCATCGAATCCCACAGCACGAAGCTGGTCTTCGGACCGACGTGGCCGCCGCACTCGCGCCCTTCGAAAATGAACATGCGCGAGCCGTCTTCCACAAATCCGCGCAATAGTGTGGGCGTGGGGACGTGCAGATAACTTCGAATCCCGAGTTGCTCCAGGCTATGCGCCTGATCGGGCCTGCCGCCGGCAATGACGGCGAATGGCGGCCGGTATTCGCGAACCACCGCGAGCTGCTCTTCGCGCAGGTCGGCTGGAACAAAGCCGAGAATTCCGACGCCCCACGGCAACGCGCCCAGCAGCTTCGAGGTCTCATCCAGCAGCGTTCGCACTTGCGGACCGCGCATCAGCGCCAGCGCCAGGAACGGCAATCCGCCATCCTTCGCCACGGCGTGCGCGAAAGCGGCCTTGTCGCTCACGCGCGTCATTGGCCCCTGGAGAATTGGATATTGCGTCCCGTGCGAAACGGCTAGTGGAGCGCCCGGCGCCAGCGGTTGTTTCTCCGCCGCAAGCCGTGCATGCTCGCGGACCGATTCATGCAAGGCGTCGATGATTCCAGAAACATTGTCGAAGCGTTCCGCCAAAGAACGGGCGAACGCCGCATCCTGGCCGAGCGGCCATACGATGGAGTCGTGAGATCCCCAGCCCACAGCGGACTGAATCGCCTTGCGCCATTGATCGCGCGCCTTGGGTCCACTCAAGCGTTGTTCCAGCGCTTCCAGTTCCCGAATTGCCTTGCTGCCCGGCTGTTTATAGACGCGGAACAGCGTTCCCACTTCCTGGCCGAGGCAAATGGTTTCCGCGCCATCGGGTCTCGAAAGCGCGGATCGTACCGGCGCGGGAATGTTCGATTCCGGCGTCAGCAGAACCTGCGAATCCAGCACGACGCCCGCGGCTCCTCCCGCGAAACAGGCCGCCGCGGAGTTCAAACCGATTCCGCCCATGGCCCACACCGGCAGGTCGTGCTCGGCGAGCAATCGCTGCAGGAGAACGAACGTGCTCTCCTCGCCGACGTATCCGGCCGCTTCATGACCTTTCGCAATCAGCGCGGAGAAGCCAGCCTTGCGAGCACCGGCAGCCTGCGCGCTCGACGTGACTTCCAGCAAACAACGCCTGGGCGCCGCGGCAGCCGTGAGCTTCGAATACTTCACCGATTCGTCGGCGACAATGACAACGAATGCAATCTCACCCGGCAGCGATCGCAAAAACTCCTGCGCCCAGCTTTCACCCGCGGCAATCCGAACGCCCAGTTCACCCTTCGCGCGACGCGTCAACGAAACCGCACGCTCCACGACATCGGCCGCAACTCGCGCGTCACCGAGGTGTCCGAGGTTAACGATACCGGCCGCACCCGCACGCGCGGCGGCGACTGCCGGACCGGGATCGGCCCATCCGGACACATTGGAAACAGCAATCGTAAATGGTTGTGCGGCGGTCATTGCAAAAGCCTCGGTTCAGACAAACGTTAAGCGGACGTGGCGCTCATCGGCTCCCCTTCGGCGGTCGAGGCCCTGGAAGGAAGGTATTCCTGATCGTAATATTGTTTCACCCACTCACGGTTGAGATCTTCACCGGAGCGAAGCGAAACCTGCTGGTGACAGTGCGTGCACTGCATGCGAAAGCCAGTTTCGGCCGCTAACGCTCCTCCACACGTATCGCAAGTGAGCGGCGTATATTGCATCAGGCGATCGATCAGAGCCACCCAGCTACGCACCGTCAGGAAATAAGATTGCAGGGTCTTCGTCGTGACCTCGCCCTCAAAGAGCGGGGCGCTTTCCTCCGGCATCCTGCGCCGCAGCATTTCCTTTCCAGCCTCCGTCAGCACACCTTCCTGCACCAGGACGCCGGGCCCAAAAACGTCGGCCGCGGTGTCGAGAATGCTCTTTTCGGGAAGCCAAACATCAAAAGCCGATTCCGTTTCCATGGTGATCTCGATCAGGTCCAGCGATTCGGCGCCAAGGTCCTCCATGAGATGCGCGTCGATGGTCACTTTCGCTGGCTCGATACGCAGACTTTGCGCGACGATCTCCGCGAATTTATCGAAAATCTGGGCTTCGGTCAGTTTAGAAGTCATCACCATTCCCTCGCTTGGATGCTGCTGGGCTCACGCGCTGCTCCAGGCCCGGATCGCGAGCGCCGTATTTTGGCCGCCAAACGCGAACGCATTGGCGACGGCGCCACGAATCCGCGACGGACGGCTTTGGTTGGGAACATAGTCGAGATCGCATTCTGTGTCGGGATTTCGCAGGTTCATGGTGGGCGGCGCTACGCCTTCGTTGATGGCCTTGACGGCGCAGATCACGTTCGACACACCAGCGGCCGAGATGGTATGGCCTATCTGTCCTTTGTTGGATGAGATCAGCAGCTTGCGCGCGTGATCCCCGAATACGCGCTTGATGGCCAGCGTCTCGGTGGCATCGTTTTTCAGTGTTGAAGTTCCATGCGCGGCGATATAGTCCACTTCCTCGGGCTGCATCCCGCCTTCCGACAAGGCACAGGCCATGGCGCGCGCCTCCGGGCAGCCGTCGGCGGACGGATCGGTCAGGCTTCCGGCGTTGGACGTAGACCCGTAACCCACCAGTTCTCCGTAGATCCGGGCGCCGCGCCGCATGGCGCTCGGGAGGCTTTCCAGGACGATGGCTCCCGCGCCCTCGCCCATCACGAAACCGTCTCGCAGACGGTCGAAGGGACGCGATGCTTCGGAAGGATCGGCCGAGCGGCTGAGCGCGCCGAGCAGCGAGAACGCAATAATTCCGAGCGGCGAAACCAGCGCCGCGCTTCCTCCGGCGATCATCGCCGAAACCCTGCCTCGGCGAACCAGGCGGTATGCCTCGCCGATGGCGTGCGAACTTGCCGCGCACGCTGTATCGACCGCGAAGGAGGGCCCGCCCAGATGCAGCACGCGGGCGGGAAGGCTGGCCATCATGTCGCCCGCCCGGCGAGCGAAAACTTCCGGACGCGCTTCACCCAGGCCAAGACCATCGAACGCCAGCTTGCGCGTGGCTTTGTCCCAGCGCGAAAAGTACTCGCGGATTAACCGATGATCGATGTAGTTGACGCTGGAGCCAGCGGCGATCCCGATATCGTCCGATGGGATTGGTGTGACGTCCAGGCGCGCATCGCCAAAGGCCTCGCGAACTACCGGCAAGAAGAGCCGCGCACTTCTCCGGCACCAGTTTGACGGTACCGATGCAAGCCCGGTATCCCGGGGGATGTCGTGGACCTCAGCGGCTAGCTTAGCCGAGTAGGAGGTAGGGTCCCAGAAGCTAATGGGACGTATGCCCGATTCCCCCGCCACCAGCCTGCTCCAGCACGTCTCCAGGTTAGAACCAAGAGAAGTAGTCCAGCCGAGCCCCGTAATCATAACTCGTTGAAGCATAGTTATCCCCGGCACCTAACTCGTTTTCCTACGGGGATTTGCGCTGTTCGCGGCGCGAAAGGGATGAGTAGCTTGAAGCAGACTCCAGTTGAACCCGAGTTGCTCCCAGATTGCAAGACTTCCACACGCCGTTCCACCGGGGGTAAATCCACCAGCGTTCCTCCGAATGGCGTAACCAAACTTCTTTCCTCCCGAATTTATTTGAGCGATTCTCCAGAAACAAGGACGATCGCGGTCCCCCTTAGGCGTTTTGATTCATATTGCCGGCACAAGGCAGCTTAGCCTCCAGCAAAAACTCCGGCTGATGACGGAACCGGAACGGTATTGAACGACGCCTCCAGGTGCCCGTGGAGAAGCAACAACCATGGCTCTACCCATGGTCGTCAGGACCACCTTGCTACCGACCAGAGAGCCGAGGCAGAGAAGATTTGAGTCCAGAAACACGTGTTCAACCTGCCCGGTCGCACAACTGCGACCGTAACCTTCGCTATATTCTCCAGAAGGAGGATTCACCGATTCTAAGGAGGGGGGCTAATATTGTCAATAGTCGACGGTAACGGTACTACCCCCGACATATCCACTAACCAACGATTTCCGTATGTCAAACTAAGTACAATTACTTAGCTTTATCGCACACCCTATTTCACAGATAGGATATTAGTAAATGATTCCTTGCTAGCCGATACCTCTTGCAGCTGGACCTGACTTCGTAGATTCGCGGCCTCGATGGGCAACTGACGACGGCAAAGCTGTCGCAGCGGCCCGGGCCAGAAGGGAAGCACCTCCACAAGGTGATAACACAAGTGATAACACCTCCTGGTCGACCTGCTTCCGGCCGATAGTACCGGTGGAACCCCCAGAACCGAGCGCCTTACTTAGAGGGATTTTTGTAACGTCTCGTTACCAAAGTCTTGTGGCATAATCACAGGACCACAAGAATGCTATCGCAAGAAAGTGCCCTGGAAGACCATGTGTCGGGCTTCAGCCAAACGCGTCGTCCGGCTCGCGACGGTTCTCAAACTGTAAGGACGTGATGTGAAGACTCTCGTTATCGGATTGGATTGCGCGGCGCCGGAGATTCTGTTCGAGCACCCGGATTTGCCCAACATCAAAAAGCTCATGGCCCGTGGCTGCTACGGACGGCTGGAAAGCGTGGTCCCGCCCATCACCGTACCGGCGTGGATGTGCATGGCCACCAGCCAGGATCCGGGCTCCCTGGGCGTCTACGGATTCCGGAACCGCACGGACTACTCGTACAGCGGCCTGGGCGTGGTGAATTCTTCCAACATTACCGCCACCGCCATCTGGGATGTGCTGAACAGCCATGGCATGACCGCCGTGGTGGTGGGCGTGCCGCCTTCTTATCCTCCACGTCCGCTGCAGGGAGTGAGAGTGGGCTGTTTTCTGACTCCCGACACCGCTCAAAACGAATACACCTACCCGGCATCGGTGAAAGTGGATATCGAACGGCTGGTGGGCGAATATCCGGTGGACGTGCGGGGTTTCCGCACCGAAAACAAGGCCTGGCTGCACGAACAGATTCTGGAGATGACGCGCAAGCATTTCGAAGTAATCCGGTATCTTATGGCCACGGTGGATTGGGATTATTTCCAATTCGTTGAAATAGGGCTGGATCGCATTCATCACGGCTTCTGGAAGCATCATGACGTGCGGCATCGTTATCACGATCCGGATAGTCCCTTCAAGTCCGTGGTCTGGGATTATTACAAGATATTGGACGAAGAGATCGGCCAGACGCTGGAGTTGCTGGAGGATGATACGGCCGTGCTGGTGGTGTCCGATCACGGCGCGCAGCGGCTGGACGGCGGATTTTGCGTAAATGAATGGCTATATCGCGAGGGGTTATTGGCGCTGAAGGAGCATCCCACAACGGTGACGCCGTTTTCGCCCAGTTTAGTGGACTGGAGCCGCACCAAAGCCTGGAGCGAGGGCGGATATTACGCCCGAGTCTTCTTTAATGTAGAAGGGCGCGAGCCGCAGGGAATTATCGCGCAGTCCGATTATGAATCGTTCCTGTGCGAAATGAAGGAGCGTTTTCTGGCGCTTCCCGACGATCTTGGCAATCCGATGGGGAACCTGGTCTTCCGCCCCAAGGAAATTTATCACAATCTCCGTAATGTTCCGCCGGATCTGCTGGTCCATTTCGGGGCTCTTTATTGGCGCTCCATTGGCGGACTGGGATATGACACGCTCTACGTCGCCGAAAACGACACCGGCCCGGATGATTGCAATCACGCTCAGTTCGGCGCCTTCCTGCTGGCGACGCCGGATATGGCCGTAAAGGGCGAGGTGCAGGGGATGCATCTGCTGGATATCGCGCCTACGCTGCTGGATGTGATGGGAGTCCCGCCGGGTCCGGAAATGCAGGGCAAGAGTTTGCTGGCGCGCGTCAGGGCTTAGACGCTACCGACCCGCGACCGTGAGGAAGCGGTCTTGTTTAAGGATACAGCCAGAGATTTTTCAGGTTGGTGTCGACGCGCTTCTTCGGATCGAGCGCATCGTTAATCAAAACTTTCAGATCGTCGCCCTGCTTGGACAGCCGCTCCTGGAGCGCGGGCGTATCCGGAAATTCTTTCAGCCCCTCGCTCCATACCGAGCGAGCTTTCTCCAACTGATCGAGCTTCCAATAGCCGTCACCCAACGCGGTCCAGGCGTGAACCTGGTATGGTTTCTTGCCGCCGGCTGCTTGCATCTTTACGGCAGTTTCCAGATCGGCCACGCCCAGCTTCGCCCGGTCGAAGAACCTGGGGTAGAACAGATAGCTGGAACCACGCGTGTAGTAACCCACCCAGCTAGGCCGAAGTTCCAGCGACTTGCTGAACTGAACCACCGCCGCGTTGGCGTCCGAGACCCGGGACAGCGCGAACACCGTCGGCAGCTTATCGACGTAGGCCAGGCCGTAATTCAAATAGGCGTTGGCGGCCGCCGGGTTCTTGGACACCAGCCGCTCGAAGAACGCAATGGGACGGTCAAAATCTTCCGGCTTGCCCTCGTTGCCGTGCAGCTCGTGACCGCGAAGGATGGCCGCGTGCCGGTATTCGCTGCCATATCGGACATTATCCGGATCGGCGGTCAGCGCCGTTTCCAGCAGATCGAGCGCCTTGTCCCAGTCCTTGGCCGCCACCTCCTTCATGCCCTGGTCGAACGCGTCCTGGCCGCCTGATCCGGCCCACGCGTTCGCTGCCAGAAGGGCGAGGAAGCAGGCCAAAGCGGCGGCGCGAGACCAACTCGGGCGAGGTCTATCCGGACTGGTGTTAGCGGCGTTCACGATATGCCAGGGCGAATTGCAACTGACGGATCGCGTCGTCACAGGCCCGGATGGCTGACTCTTTGTGGCCGCCAAAGTCGTGCGGAGCATCCCGCATGTAGGCCCGTGCGTCTTTCAAGGCATCGATGGCAGTGGCGATACGGGGATGCATCGCGCGGCCACTTTGCGCGGATAGCGTAAACGCGCCGACGCACAGCATGATTCCGACAACCATTCCCGAGATGAATTTCACCGCGTTGCCTCCTGCGGCTGAACTACTTCACGAACACCGTAACGTCCGATTGACTGGTGGTGCCGCCTACCGTTAACACGATTTTTTGCGCGCCCGCCGGGGCATCCGCCGGTATCTCAACGTTGAATTGATCCACACCGTACACCAGCCCCGGCGCCGATCCGGCGTAGGTCACGGTAGCGGTTTCGCCATTGACTGTCGCCGAATAAGGCAGCGGAATCCACGAAAGAGTGTCCCCCGCGACGCCGCCCGCCGTTACCGTCGGGCCAAGCGTTGTTGTGCCGCCGAGTACGCCGCCGCCGGTACCGAAGATCTGCACTACCGAACCCGGAGCCGCGGGATTCGACGACGTGTTGACTGTGTAGTCCTGGTTCAACATGGAGCCGGCGCCGCTGCCGCTGTTGTTGACGGTAAAGATCTGCGCGTCGGCCGGCACCAATGGGATGTTGAATGCCGCCGTAGTGAGGTTGTTGTACGACACCGTAAGAGGGGCTTGTCCGGCGGTGCCCAGCGCGAACGGCAGAACGATATTCACCTGGCCGGCTGTGACATACAGAGGAATGGCGGGAAGGCCTCCCACCGTTACCGTAACTCCGGCGAGTGTCGGATCGAGCGTCCCCTGGGCATTCACGCTGAAAGCCACTCCAGTGGTAGGTCCAAGCAGAGTGCCGAAGATGGTAGCGATGGTCCCCGGTGAAAACCCGCTGGTGGAATAACTGGCGCCGCTGACAACTGCTCCGATGGTGGGGCCGGCCGCCGGCGCGGATAAGGTAAGCGAAACCGGAATCACGAGGGGGCTGTTTCCCGCGGTACTCGCGGTGACGGTAATCATTGCTTGATACGATCCCTGAGCCATCCCCGAGGTATTGACCGTGACCACCAGCGTAGCCGGAGTGGTGCTGGATGCCGCCGACACCCCGAGCCAACTGGACGACCCGGCTACCGTGAACGGGATGGCCGAGCTGCCAGTGAGACTAATGGACTGGCTGGCAGGATTGGCGCCGCCGCTCTGTCCGGTAAACGTCAAGCTGGTGGGGGTGGCGCTGAGCGTTGGTTTGCTCGAAACCACCAGGCTCACATTAATAATGAGTGGCGAGTTCGAGGCGCCCGTGCTGGCGATCGAAATCGTCGCCGAGTAGCTGCCGCCCGTTAAGGACCCGGGATTCACGCCGACGGTAAGGGTGGACGGCGTGGTTGTGCTGGAACTGTTCACGGTGAGCCAGGAGCCGTTTGCGATCGAGGTAGAGATCGTCACAGGCGTCGTGGAAGTGACGCTAATGGTTTGCGCAGCCGCCGCCGCGCCACCCGGAGCGTAGGTAAAGCTCAACGCTGTTGGAGTTGCGGAAAGCGTCGCTGTAACGGCCGCCGAAAAGTTAAGCGCCACCGGAATCGTAATGGGCGAGGCCCCTGCCCCAAAGCTCAAGGTCACTGTTCCGCTTTGCGATTGTGTAAGTCCTGTAGGATTCGCGGTAATCGTAATTGTCGAAGTCGTATTCGCGGCGGCGGGCAAAACCGTCAGCCAACTGGAGGAACTGCCGGCCGTGAACGACACTGCGGCGCCTGGCACAGAAGTGCTAAAACTAACCTGCTGCGTAGCCGGAGTTGTCGAACCGGCGGAGAAAGTGGTGGGAGTCCACGACGTCAGGCTCGGAGTTACCGTTGGCGGCGCCGTGCCGGTGGCCACCAGCGTGGCGTTGTTGAGGCTGAAACTGCCAGAGTTTGAGCTACCGGATAAGGTGAAACTGACCGTTCCAGGCTGGGTGAGGTTGACGGACGGGATGGCGGCAGGTACCGCCGTTATTATCGAGCCGCTTGGGATGTACGCCGTTGCGTTCAGTGTTGCCAGTCCAGCCAGGTCGCAGTTATTGATCTGCAGAGTATCCGAGACGGCGCCGACGTTATCCGTCAGGACCACCGTCACCGCTGGCGTAGACGTAGCCTTGCAGTTAAGAGATAGCCCGCCAACGGAGATTGCGATCGTCAGTCCGCTGTAGGTATTGGTGGAGGTACTGGAGGTCGTCGAAGAGCTGGTCGGACTCGCGGTTTGGCTGATCGAGGTGGTGACAGTCACCGTATCCCCACTTAAGCCCAAGGGATCGGTACCGCTGGTCAAGTTCAAAGTTCCCGTCAGGGTGTAATTGACCTGACCGAACATCGCCGAAGAAGAAACCAAAACTAGAAGGATTGCAATAAGCAGCGTGTGTGGCAGACGCAGGTGGGAACGGTTCATGAGAGTTATCGCCTCGGTTTAGCTAATCAAACGTTTGTGTATGTAAAGGACCCGCTCAGTATACAACGGAACTCAACGGCAGACAGTACCGCCGAGGGAGTACGCGGTACTGGTACCAGCGCCAAGGTACTTTTGTTGAAACAACTTAGTGTGTAAAGGTATGTTTTGCTGCCGAAAGCTGGCTATCATGATTACTCCTAGAGTCCTATGATTGATCTGCACACCCACACGACAGCTTCCGACGGGTCGGTTTCACCGCCGGATCTGGTCCGGCTGGCCCTCCAGCATGGCCTGGAAGCTTTGGCGATTACCGACCACGACACGCTGGAAGGATGCGACGAAGGCGCGCCGGTGGCTGCCGGCTTGGGCGTGGAATTGATCGTGGGAATCGAGTTGAGCACTCGCCTGGAGCCCAGCCTGGTGGAGTTGATCAAGCCGTGGCTGGGAGGGCGCCGGATTCCATCCATTCATCTCTTGGGTTACTTTCTCGCGGTTGATCCGCCGGTAAGCTTCCGTTCCTGGATTGTGGGTCATCAGGAGAGCCGGCGAAAAAGGAATGTCGAGCTGGTTGCCAAACTGCGCGGATTCGGCTTCGATATCACACTCGAAGAAGTGAGTAAGTTGGGAGGCAAGCTTACCGGCCGGCCGCATTTCGCCGAGTATTTGCTGCGCAAAGGATACGTTAAGAACCGGCAGGAGGCCTTTGACCTTTACCTGGCCGACACGGCGCAGGCGGCCGTGGAGCGTGACGAGCCGGGCTTGATGGAAAGCATCGAAGTGCTGCGGCAAAGCTCGGGCATGCCTGTCTTGGCCCATCCGGTTCGGCTGCCGCTCGGGGATCATCCGGACGGATTACGCGCGGTGCTGAAAGCTTTGTGCGATGCCGGTCTGCAGGGTTTGGAGGTCTGGCACAGCGAGCATTCGCCGGAACAGCAGGCGCTGTATGAACAGTTGGCCCGCGAGTTTGGTTTAGCGGCCACGGGCGGATCGGATTTTCACGGCTCCCACAAGCCTTCTATCGGCTTAGGGACCGGAGTGGATGGCAACATTTGTATCCCGAAGGCGCACCTGGATTCCATGCGCGCCACCGCCTGCCGATAGCTCTATGTGGCTTGGCCCCGCACTGTGGCGCACGCACTCGTGCGTGCCGCGTTCACAATCGTGTGAACGCCTCCCCGGGCCAGTATAAATGCCAAGCATCGACACGAGTGTCGATGCGGCACGCACGAGTGCGTGCGCCACATGGCCATGAGCAAACATGGCCATGAGCAATCCTCAGTAAGTGATCTTCAGCCCGACCTGAAATTGCCGCGGGTCAAAAGCCGACGTGTAAGCCAGCGGTTGATCCGGATCGCCGCGAAAAGCCTGAATCGGATTGGGCAAGCTGGAAAGCGGAACGTCGCCCACAATGTTATTGACGGACCGGAAATTGGTGCGGTTCTCGAGATTGAATCCCTCGATCAGCGCTTCCACATACCACCGGTCGTTCACCTGGAATTTGCGCGAGACGCGCATATTCGTCGTAAAAAGGTCCGGCCCTTGGCCGATATCGCGGCCGGCGCCCCAAGGCCGGTGGTTAGTGATGTAATTGTCGCCGTAGTTATCAACGCCGGTCAGGATATTGAAAGGCCGCCAGGAATCGTATTGAATCACCGGCGCCAATGTCCAACCGGCTAACAAACGGCCGTGCCAGGTGGAGTCGTGCGCTACGGGCGATTGGTAGACGGCGTCGAACACTACGCGATAAGCCGCATTGAAGGGCGATAACCCGCGATCGGCCCGCAAGTCCAGTTCATCGTTGGGAGCATAGTCCGAATTGAAATCCGTGGTTTCGTCCGTGGCTTTGCTCCAGGTAAAGTGCGAATTCAGGGCCAGGTTCTTCCGGAATCTTCTGGTTACCTGGAAAGTTCCGGCGCTATAAAACGAATTGGCATTATAAGCGAACACGTTGTCCTGAACAACGTCGGGATTGTAGAAACCAAACGTCGGCTGTCCATCCGGCAGAGTGCCGTTCTGGTAAACGTTTCTCCCATCGGTGTGTCCGATGTGCACGCCGCGGCTGAAATTGTACGCCACCGAAACACTGTAATCTCCGAACGCATGCTCGATTTCCAGGCTGGACTGCTCGGCGTACGCGGTGAGATAAGGATCGGTGCCGAACACCACGCGCCCCGGAGAATTGGGCCCGATGGAGAGGCCGAACTGCGTCAGATCGCTGGCCTGGATGGGCCTGGTTCCAAGCAGCCCTTCCGACGACAGCCCCATATAAATGTCGGACGAGGTGAGGTTCTGGCCGGTAGCAGGATTCGTCACACCCGGGTCGCCAAGAGCGGTAACCACCACCAGGTTGATGGTATGGCCGAGCGTGGCGGCCACGTTTGCAAATTGCGCGTTGGAGGGCGCGAAGTAGATGCCATAGCCTCCGCGAATCACCGTCTTGCTATTGGGAGACCAAGCGAAGCCAATGCGCGGCGCGAGCGTATGCGGGTCCGTGCCCAGCACGCTGGGATTGTTTTCGAGATCATAGCGCGCGCCGAAGTTGATGGTCAGGTTGGGACGAACGGTCCAGGAATCCTGCAGGAAGAAACCATAGCGCAGGAACCATCCCAACCAGTTCGGATTGCCGAAGCCCTGCTGATAGTAAATGGGCACGCCCAGTGCGAAAGCTTGCAGCGCGCTGATAGGCGCGTTCAGATTCGTAATCAGGCCGCTCTGGCCTTGCGACGCCAGATAGGCGCTCGTCTCGGAGGCAAACCCGGGATCGCCCAGCGCGGTGCCAATCAGAGTAGAAAGCGGAATTTCCTGGCCGAATTCGAATCGGCCGCCGAAATAAGTATCCGAACGAACGGCATCACGGACCGGATTGATGTCCCAGCCGAACTTGATGGTGTGTTTTCCCGAATGCCAGGTAGTGTTCTGCAGCAGCTCGTAGTGGCGCTCATAAGTAGCCGAGGGCAGGAACGTATCTCTGCCAAACGATCCAAAACCTTCCACGTTGAGCTCCGGACCGTTGGGGTCCACCGGATTAATGAAATTCCGGTTGTAATTGAACATGGCGCGCGTTTCGATCACCAGGTTCGGCGTAGCCACAAACGTGTCGCCCACCGCGGCAGTGGCGTCGAACTGGTTGAAGCTCTCGCCGCGGTTGTAGCCGATCTGCGCACCCAGTTGCGCGTTTTGCTGGAAAAGCGTATTCAAATTGCCGCGAAAGAACAGGCTGTTGCGCTCCGACAAATGGTGATCCAGGCGCACCGAGTAAGTGGGATTCTCTTCAGAAAATGGAAACACGCCGCTGTTCTGATTGAACAACGTGACCACGGCCGGGTTGGAGGAAGGCACCAGCAATCCCTCGGCCTGTTTCGCGATGTAGCCCAACAGCGGGTTGTTGGAAGTGGTGAGATAGTTGAATAATTGCTGCTGCGAGGGCGTGATCTGGTTCAACACCGAGGGGTCGTCCAGGATGGAAACGAACTGCGCTTCATGCCGATCCAGCCGTTCAAAGCTCAAAAACACAAAGGTCTTGTCGTGTTTAATGGGCGCGCCCAGCGTGGCGCCGGCCTGCGAGCGCGTAAAGGAAGCCTTGCCGGGATCGAAGTAATTGCGCGCTTCCAGATCTTTCTGCCGTAGAAATCCGAAGAACTCGCCGTGGACCATATTGGTTCCCGAGCGGGTAACGATGTTCACGGTTCCACCGGCGGCCCCGCCATACTCAGCCGAAAAACTGCTGCGGTTGATCTGAAATTCCTGCACGGCCTCCTGGCTCACCGACATTCTCACGCCGCCTGAGTTGGCATAATTCTCCACGCCATCGATGAAGAAGGCGTTGGAACGGCCGTTGCTGCCGCCGAAGCTCAGGCCCGATTGCGGAGTCTGGGCGATACGGTAATCGTTGCTGTCCACCAAGGTGTTGGAATCGGAAACGCCCGGAGTGAGCAGCGCCAGATCCAGGTAATTGCGCTGATTGATGGGCAGATTTACGATGGTGTGGAGTTCCAGGGTGCTGGATTGCTGGGTGCGGTCCGTTTCCACCACCGGCGCTTCCGCGCTGACATCCACCGCGGTTCCTACTTCTTCGAGCGACATCGCCACGGGCAGGTTCAACGTGTCGCCCACGCGCAGCTCGATTCCTTCCATATTTTTTGCGGCAAAGCCTGGATACTCCGCGCGCAGAGTGTATCGGGACGGCGGCAGCGAAGTGAACTGGAACTGCCCGTTACTGTCCGAGACCGCGGTTCTGCTGAGCCCGGTTTGCGGATCCTTGACTGTAAGATTGACCCCCGCGATGGCTGCGCCGGAGGGATCTTGAACCGTTCCCTTCAGGTCCGCTGCGTTGCTCTGAGCCTGCGCATAAAGCGACGCCACCGTGCAAGCGATCAAGACTAGAAACCGAGCCGCGACCGTGAGGGAGTGGTCCCGTCGCGCTACCGGACAACCGCTTGCTGACGCGCGCGGCTCGGAAACTGACGCGCGCGGCTCGGAAACTGACGCGCCACCCGCCCGGTCTCCTTCGAGTCGACGTTCTCCAGTGCACGGCCACCCCTGCGGGAGTTTTCGACTGGATGTTCCCAGGGTGCACGACCTCTTGTCGTCTTCGAATGTGCTACTGGCGGGCGGCGCCGTAAGAAAACTTTGGTACATCAACATCCTCATTCGCCTCGCAGACGGAAGCGCCCCCAGGCGATCTGCGATTTACCCAATTCCACGAACAGCTTCAATGCGTTGACTTTTTCGGGCGGCACCAACTCACCCGCCAGGAACATGCGAAGAGCGTCGGCGCGGCGGAACTTGCCGGACGAGGTGCGCGGTAAGGTGCCCGGTTCGAGAATCTGCACCAGGTAGGGTTTCAACGACAGCCCGCTCAGAATCTTCTCGCCGATGGCCGAGGCCAGGTCCGCTTCCTGCACCGGCACGCGCAGATCTTTTTCGGCCAGGATGATCAACTGTTCGCCCTCCGCTCCGGTAGACGCGCTCACCGCCACTGCGCAGCCGGTCCGAAGCCCTTGGACGTCGAACAACAGATCTTCGATTTCCTGCGGAGCATAATTCCGTCCGCGCACGATAATCAGATCCTTGACGCGGCCCGCGATATAAAGATTTTCCTCGTGAAAAAATCCCAGGTCGCCGGTATCCAGCCAGCCGTCGCGGATGGCATTCTGGGTTAGCTCGGGATCGTTGAAGAAACCGGGCGTTATGGACGCACCGCGCACCACGATTTTGCCCACCAGGTTGTCGGGCATGGCCTGATTGTTGTCGTCCCGTATTTGCACATCCAGGCCGGGCAGACGCCTGCCGACGCTGGGCAGCGCGCGCCCTGGTCCGGGTACCGCGGCGTTGCGAGTGGCCAGCTGCTCCCGATCGAATTCGGTGATTAGCGGGGGCTTGGACCAATCGGAAAAAGTAACCGCCAGGCCGGCTTCCGCCAGCCCATAAACGGGCGTCATCGCCTGCGGACGGAAACCCCACTTGGAGAAACGATCCTGGAACAGCCGCATACCTTCTATCTCTATCGGCTCGGCTCCGTTTAACGCCAGCCTCCAGCTGGAAAGATCCACGCCTTCCAATTCCTGGTCGCGCACTTTGGAATAGCACAGCCGGTAGGCGAAGTGCGGCGCGGGCGAAATGATGGCCTTGTAGCGTGAAATGGTCTTCAGCCAAAGCGACGGCTGAACGATAAAATCCTCGGGAGGAATGTAGGTGACGGTGGCCGGGTAATAAACTCCGCTGAGCATGCATCCCACCAAGCCCATGTCGTGATAGAGCGGCAGCCAGCAAACGCCGCCGTGTTCCGGATTGGCGTCGGGTATGGAACGAAATGCGGTAGCCATCATCTCCAGGTTGGCGATGAGGCTGCGATGCGTCATGATGACGGCTTTCGGTTCCCGCGTACTTCCGGAAGAGAACTGCAGGAACGCCGGATCGTCCGGCCGTACCTCTGGCATTCGCCACTGCGCGCCATCGGCATCCAGATCGTTCACGTCGATGGCGGCTTCCAGGCATTCCACGCCGCTGGTCACCGGACCCAGCAGCTTCCTCACGCGCGCGTCGGTGATCAGCAGCCGAGCGCCGATCTTGGTCAACATCTGCCGGGTCCGAGTAAAGTACTCGTCCAATTTTCCCAGACGAATGGGCGGGTAAAGAGCCGCCGGCACGGCGCCCGCCAATTGACAGCCGAGAAACGCGTCCAGGAATCCTTTACCAGTGGGCAGAATCAGCGCAACCCGGTCGCCCGGCCGGATTCCCCGCTTTTGAAGCCCTACGGCGGCGGCCTGCGCGGACGCCAGAATATCCCGATACGGATAAAATTCGGCGGCGCCATTTCTTCGCACAAATCTGGCCCCGGTGCGCGTTTGGCTGGATAGGTTTATTAAGACGTCGACGATAGTTCGCTGCATCAATTCACGTTGCATATTTCAGACAGCTCAATTGGAGGCCGATCGCTCCTGTATCAAAGTGATCAGATCGGCAATCGTAGTGATTTCCTGCCGGTCCTCCAGGGTCAGCTCGATGTGGAATTCATCCTCGATGCCGGCGATTAAGGTCACCTGCGCTAAAGAGTCGAGCTGCAGGCCCTGAATAATAGGAAGATCGGGGCCCAAGGCGTCGATCTGTTCCGGCGTCAGGACCAGACGTTCAGTGACAATGGCACGCAGACGCTCGTAGATTTGCTCCGGTGGAATGGCGGAAGACTGCGGGCTGGCGGTAGTCATAAGTTAATTTTGATTCGCGGCTAAGGTGGCCGGAATCGGTGTCCCTGGCATTGGAAAGCCGCCCTGAGCCACGGGGGGGCGGGTCGGAAGCGGAAGGGTGAAAAATACGATAACAGTTGCAGTTAGTACAAGTTCCCTAATCAAGCACCCTCCGAACTTCGTTAACGAGAGTTTCAAGAGTATCATAACCTTTGCGAGTTCCAGCATGAGAAAGCACCTCGGCGACTACTAGAGGTTCCATTACTATTCTTGGCTTACTATCGGCCAAAGCTGAAGTAGACTAGCTAAGAGCTCCACGACGAGGTTCTACACACGTTGAACCGCGCAAGGTTCTAAAAGGAGCGGCATTGATGCTAAATAACGCCATCACATCACAGCGACTCGCTAGCCGGAACGGATTCTGCGTCTGGTTGACCGGTTTGCCATCGGCTGGCAAGTCCACCATCGCAGGCGAACTGGTCCAGCTGCTCAACGAGCGCAACCGGACGCTGACGCTGCTGGATGGAGACGTGGTTCGGACGCATCTGTCGGCGGGGCTTGGGTTTAACCGGCAGGACCGGGATACCAATATCGCCCGCATCGGATTCGTGGCCTCGGAAATCGTGCGCCATCAGGGAGCCGTCATTTGCGCTGTAGTAAGCCCTTATGATGCCGCGCGCAAACTGGTGCGTTGCATGGTGGACAAGGCCGGGGGCAATCGCGCGAATTTCGTTTTGGTCCACATCAGCACTCCGCTGGAGATTTGTGAGGAACGGGACGTGAAGGGGCTGTACGCCAAGGCTCGCGCGGGCGGTCTGCAGGGGATGACCGGCGTGGACGATCCCTATGAGCCACCCGACGATGCGGACATCACGCTGGACGGCAGCGCCGGTACGCCGGAGTCCAATGCGCGGTTGATCTTAGACACGCTTTGCCAGCGTGGACTGCTGGGTTGATCGCAAGCGGTAGCTTTCTTCAGCGCAAAAAGTACTAGTATTTTTCTTGGGACCCACTCCCATACGGTCGCGGCTGGGTAAGCGCGGGGCCGCCGGCGCCGCACTTTGTCTGCTTGCGTGCGCGGCCTTCGCGCAGACGAGCGTTCAGCCCACTTCCATCACGCTACTGGCGACCAACGCCCAGCATCCCGCGTGGTGCAAAGCGAACTGCGGGCCGAACGGGATTGTGTACCAGCAGGTGTTGCCTGGAAGCGGCGGTATCTATCAAATCTGGTCGATGAATGCCACGGGCGGAAACCAGACTTGCCTCTCCTGCACCAGCTACGCCCAGGCCGCTCTGCCCGGAGCCAGTTGCGGACCCTTCGGCGTCACCCGGTGTCAACAAGGCAACCCCGAGTGGGCGCCGAACGGCGATATCGTGTTCCAGCAGGAACGCGCGGGCTGTACGCTCACTTCCGCGCAGGCTACGCCGGGCACCGGGCTGTGCGCGGATCTCGTCGAGTGCGACCGCAACTTCAGCGGATCCTGCACTACCATCGCGACTTCGGGAACCGGCAGCGAGTCGGGTTTTTTGCAGTATCGTTTCAGCGCGGACGGCACCAAGCTGTTTGGCGGACATGTGATCGCGCAAAGTGGCGACTGCACGGCGATTTTTGGTGAAACGCTGGCCATCCGAATCTTCAACTGGACCAGCCAGCCCGCGGCAACGCAAATCGTTTATACCGGCGCCGGAACACTCAATGGCGATCTGCTTCCGGCTGCGTACATGCCGGGCAATACGTGCGCGAGCGCATTCGTGGAAGGCGCAACCACGTACCCCACTTCGACGGAACCCGTCACCAGGACGCTGTTCTTCAGCCTGGTGGGCGATACCACGCGGGCGTTCCGGCAATACTCGCTCGATATCGGCAGCGGCGTAGCGTCCACCATCCTGAGCACGCTGACGGCGGTTTCTCCGGGCGCCAGCGAATGGTCCGAGATGGGCAAGATCAACCCGCAGGGCACGCACTATGGATTTGTCTCGTCAACCTGCACGCCGGACCCGCCGCCGGTGACGATCGCGAACGTCGCGCTCGATCTTGCCATCGAGAATCCGGGAGGCGGATCGAAGATCTGCGCCACATCGTACAACACACCCGGATCGTCCATGTATTACTTTAAAGGCGCGTACGTCCAATTTGAATATTTTGATTGGGGCCCGGCGGATGGCGTCCACAACAATCAGATTGTGGCCAATGTTTCGGACGATCTCACATTCAACAATATCTACCTGTACAACCTCGCCTTTTCGCAGGCGGGCCCTCCGGGGCTGAACTCCGGCACGCCCGTGGTGAACGATGCCAGCTTTACGCCGGTGTTTGCTTCGGGCGAGTGGATGAGCATTTTTGGCGAGAACCTTGCGCCGGATACCAGGCAGTGGAAATCGTCGGATTTCGCGGGAAATAATCTGCCCACTTCGCTGGATGGAGTCTCGGTTTCCATTAACGGCCTGCCTGCCTACGTGGAGTACATCAGTCCCGGGCAGATCAATGTGCTGGCGCCCGACGATGCCACGCTAGGCATGGTGAGCGTCCAGGTGACGAACGGCAGCGTAAATAGTCAAAGCGTACTGGCGAATAAGCTGGAGTTCGTGCCGGCATTTTTTATGTTTCCCGCGGATGGAGCGAAATACATTGTTGCTACGCACGGAAATAACACGCTGGTCGGGAGTGCCAGTCCGGCTCAGCCAGGTGAAGAAATCGTTCTGTGGGGCACCGGCTTTGGAGTGACGAATCCGCCTGCGCCCTCGGGCCAAACGGTTACCGCTCCGGTGGATTTGGCGAACAAGGTGACCGTAACAATCGGGGGCCTTCCAGCGGTGGTTGATTTCGCCGGATTGGTTGCGCCGGGGTTGGATCAGATCAACGTTGTCGTGCCGGCCGGATTATCCGCGGGCGACCAGTTGGTGGTGGCAAGCGTCGGCGGCGTGCAATCGCAGGCCAATGCCTACATCACGGTGCAATAGTGAAACGGCGCGCGCCTCAGGATTCGGAACGTTACTTCTTCCGATACCAGCCCACGGCTTGAAGAGCATTGGAGCCGGCAGGGCCGTACGGAACAACAGTGATCCCGTCCAGCCGCATGGAACCGCCGGCAACCGTGGGCAGCCGATCGTTGGTCAGCAGGAGACCTCTGGGCTTCAGCATGGCGCCCGCGTTCTCCAAGGCCAGCGCTTGTTCGAAAGCATCGTAGTAGACGAAAATGTTGGTGCCCACCAGGAGATCGAACCGGTCCGCCGGGGCCAGATTGAGGCGTTCGAGAACAATATTGAGATCCACCGGCTCACAGGCCAGAACCACGTCCGGACGGATTTGTACCGCTCGCGTCTCCAAACCCTGGAATATGCGCGGAGGTGCGATGGGCGCCAGCGCGGTACCCACGCGATCTCCCAGCGATTTCCAATAGCCGATGAGCTCAGGCGGCCCGGGGATTGTAGCGTCGCGCGGCAACTGGACGACATAGCCAATGTCTTTCTTGGCCCGCTCGCGGGCGCGCTGAACATGGTCGATGACTCTGGGGCTGATATCGAAAATCGACATCGATAAAGTTCCGGGTTTCGCCAGCTTCAGCCGTACCAGCGAATCGTACAAGGCGAACGGCTGCAAAGTCTGCTGCGGATAATAATCGTAGGCGGACTGTTCGCTCTTGTCGATAAAATCCAGGCCGGGCCCAATGACACCTACGCGCGTCACCTGGCCTTCGCGCAGTATTCCGCGAGCTTGAAGATCGCGCAGGGTCTGTTCGATGGAGAAATCCGGGAAAATGCCGGTGTCGAGCGAAACTCCTCGATCGCGGAACAGCGAGGAACGGTTCAAGAGCGACGATGGGTCGTCCGCCTTGCCATCCGGCTTCGTATCCACGACGCGAGCCGCCAACACCTTTCTCTCTTGCACCACGCGCTGCAGATTCTGGAGGATGAACACCCCAGTCTTCCGGACGCCATCGGGAGTATCCGGGTCGAGACCTTGGCTCTCAAAAAGCTTTTGGAGAAATATAAGACGCTCGTTGTCCCCGGGACTGCGCAGACCAGCCACCAAATCGTCCACGCGGGTGCGCAAAACCCCAGCGCGCGAAGCCTCGGCGATCCCCTCCCCGTCCATACTGATCCGTGGCTGCCTGGTGAACGACGTGCCGTATAAAAGAAGATTCACCATGGAGTCCAGATCGCCTTGCCGAAGACGGGCGCGAATGCTCGAGTCCTCGCGGTGGGCCCAAGCCATCCACTTGGCCTCGTCCGCATTTTTCAGCTCAGCGGGCAACTGATCGCGATACTCATTGAGGATTGGCTCGGCGCTCTTGTAGGGAATAAAGGCGCGGCTGGCCGCTCCCCGGCTTAGGGCGAGCGCGGTGGCGAGGACTATCGAAATAATAAGACCGCGAAGAACCCTCAGGCGTCTTCGCGGTCTTGGCGTCAAAAACTTCCAGGGCACTACATCAGTACATCAGAACGAGAACCGTGCGATCAACGTACCCGTGCGGCCCAGAAGGTAAGGCGCCGTGCCGTAGATCGAGCCGGTCGGCAGGTAGGCGTCGATGACTCCGAACCCTCCGGTATAGATGGTGCCGTTCCCAGCGGTCTTGGCCGGCGCGTTCTGCGGATTCGTCGTAATCGGATTCGGCATCAACGTTCGATTGAAGATGTTGACGAATTCGGCTCGGATATAGATGTTGAATTTCCCTTCCGGTCCAAAGCGGAAATTACGGCCGATGTTCGCGTTCTCGGTCGGAGTGCGGGGGCCGCGGAAATCTTTGTAATACGTCGTCGCCGTCGCACCAAACGCGCCCGGGGCCGCCGCCGAACAAACCGAAGTGGCGGGGCATGGCTCCCACGCGGCGGGATTCAGCACTTGGGTGTAGTACGGATTGTAGGTGCTCAGGTTGTTGATGTTGACGCCTTGCGTATACAAGGGCTGGCCCGGAACCCGGATGTCCTCACTGGGCAGGAAACTCAGGTTGGGGCTAACCGGAGGCGCCAGGAACTGGCCGCTCTGGTAATTCGCGAACCAGCCGATCTGCCAATCCTTGGCTATGTAATGCAGACCTTTCGGTATGAACGACGCCCCAGGTACGGTGTAGATGGCGTTGAAGTTCAGATCCTGGGGCGGGATTTGCTGGAGCTGCCAGCGGGCGCTCTGGGGATTGAAGAAGTCCTGAGGAGTGGGCCGCGTGAAGCCCTGACCCCAGGTATATGTGCCGCCAGCCTGCAACCCGTGCGAGAAGCGCTTGGTCGCTTTAATTTGCAAGGAGTCGTACTTGGAATCGCCGGTCGGCGAGTTCACATCTGCCAGCGCCCCAAACTGGGGGTAGGGGTAAAGGATGCTTTGCAGCGAGCTGGTGGTGGGGAAGCCGGCATACGGCACAAGTTTGGTGATACCCCGGGCGGCCAGCGCGCTGATCACCGCGGAGCTGCCGATTGGCTGAAGAGTCAGCAGGTAATCAGCATAGTTGTTATAGGTGGTGCTCTTGCAGGCTCCAACGCTGCCGGAGCAGGGGCCGGTTCCCGGATAGGGGTACAAACCATAGTCCGCGTATTCTTGGGGCGACGTTTGGCTCAGGTAACCGAGCGGGCCGGCGCCCAGCCAGACGGCGCGGTTGCCCACGTAGGAAGCTTCGATGATGAAGTTCCTGGTAATCTCTCGCTGAATGCCGAAGCTGAATTGGTTAATACGGGGCGGCCGGTTTTCATTCTTGTCGGGCGCATAAGGCCCGGTGGTCCCAAGAAATGGGTTGTTCGGCGCCGCGATGGTGCCCGGGACCGGAAAGATGTTTGGATCGGTGACCGGCCAAGTCGGGGTCGCAATTGCACCCGGAGTGGCGATGTTCACGTAGGGGTTGACCCCGGACAGAGGATAGATCCCGGTGGTGCCGAGTACCTCTCCGGCGGGGTTCGCCACGAACTGGTAATTGACACCCCATCCGCCGCGAAGCACCGTCTTAGGCGTGAGCTGATAGGCTACACCGAGCCGCGGCCCAAGCGCGAAAGGATAGGCCGGCTGGTAGAATTGGCAATTGCAGGTGTTGGCGAATATGCTGGCCCCTGGCAGGCCGCCCGCATTGGCGTTGGGCAGATTCGGGTCGAACTGTTCCAAGCGCCCGTCGTGCTCGTGCTCTGGAGTGGCGTAATCCCACCGCAAGCCGTAATTGACGGTCAGCTTGCGTGTCACTTTCCAGGAGTCCTGGATGAATAACCCCCACTCCTGACTTCCTTCACGGGTAAACTCACTAGGAGTCTGCGTAGTGGAGGTGTAATCGCCGAGCAGGAAACTGGCGAAACCGAAGCCTTGGCTAAATCCATTCAAACTGAACGTCGGAGTGAACGGTTCCGAGGTTGGACCGGTACCGGTGGCAAGCGTTACTCCCGAGTAAGCCCCGGTGTAAGCCTGCTCCAGGTACATCTCCGCGCCCACTTTGTAGGTGTGGTTGCCCCTGACCCATGTCAAATTCGCGTTGAAACTGGGCTTTTCCTCATAGTTTTGCGACTGGATCTGACCGGAAGTTCCGACGGTTTGCATGCCCCCATAGCCTCCGCATCCCGGCGGGGCCGGGAAGCCGGGGGGCGGGGCGCACAATCCCGTTAAGCTCGGGAACTGACGATCCTCGATAAAGCCGGAGAGATCGAAAGCGGATGGGTTGAAGCTGAGGAACGGCGCTTTATCGCTGAAACTGGTGTGATAGTAGCCCGCGCCCAAATGCAGCAGGAGGGTCGGCGAAATGGTGCGGTCGTAGTTCAGCCTCGCTGTCCAGGTGGGAATGAAAGTACCGCGGTAACCGCCGATCTCCGTCGGCAGACCGTCCGCGTTCCCAAGAGGAGAGGAGATCTGGCTTTCGGTGTTGTTGCGCGACCAATAGAATGAGACCTTATCCTTGGAAGTGATAATTTGATCGATCTTAAACGACGGGATGGCTGAGTATCGTCCGCCCCGGATGTTTCCGTCATAGTTATTAATCAGATTGGAGTTCTGCGGTTGGGGAAACAGAGCCAGAAAGGCCAGAGAGCTCGGACTCATCATACTCGCGGGAATTTTATTGCCCGGAAACGGATAGGCGTACCCCA
Organism: Bryobacterales bacterium; assembly: GCA_963784025.1. Taxonomy (GTDB): domain Bacteria; phylum Acidobacteriota; class Terriglobia; order Bryobacterales; family Bryobacteraceae; genus Palsa-89. Next base: position 100,945 of record CAWAPW010000017.1, on the reverse strand, counting down.
CACCATTAATAACGCCGCGCGTGGTGGGATCGTAGATCTCATTAGCATACACGGGGTTGCCCTTTGGGTCGTTGCCAAAGGAAGTGGTCGGAATCCCAAGCGCCGTGCACAGGCTGCAAGTTCCGTTCGGTGAGATCGCGGAGAAGTCGCCACTCCGAAAGGCGGCAGTGGGCACGGTGTCCACAAAGGCGTACGCCGTGCCTTCCAGGAATTGCTCATAGGCAAAGAAGAAGAAGGTCTTGTTCTTCCCGTTATAGAGCTTGGGGATGATGACAGGACCGCCCAGCGTGCCTCCGAAATCGTTGCGACGGTTGAGGGGCCTGTACTTCCCAGTGCCGCTGGGGTTCTCGGTAAAGGGATCGCCTGCGTTCAAGTCTTCGTTGACGAAATAGTCGAACCCGGTGCCGTGATATTGATTGGTTCCCGACTTCATGGTCATGTTGATGACCACGCTACCAGCCTGTCCATACTCGGCTGCGTAGTTGCTGGTCTGGTACGCGATTTCCTGAACCGCGTCCGTGTTCGGCTGGGCCATCTGTGTGTAAACGTATGTCCCGAAGATGCGAGACGTCGCGTCCTGGCCCTCAATGCGCATGGTCTCGCTGAGAGAGGGGGTGAAGCTGGCTCCTCCGCCCAATCCGTTGATCGTAAATAGACCGCTGCTGGCATAACCACTCACGCCGGGAAGGGTCAGCAGCGTGTTGTAGGGATTGCGGTAACCCGAGGTGCCCGCGTTGGTGGTTCCGATGCCCAGCAAAGGAAGATCGTCCATTTGCTCCAGGGTGACATTATGGGTGACGTCACCGGTTTCGGTATTCAGCAGCGAAGCTTGAGCTTCGACGGTTATGGACTCGGTGGTCGCGCCAACTTCCAGAGGGATGTCTTCCTTCAGGACTTGCGTAGCCGCGAGCAAGAGGTTGGTGTGAGTATATGCCTTGAACCCCGAAACCTTCACCGTCAATTCGTAGGTGCCGACCGGCAGGTTCGCGATCGCATAATTCCCCGCTGCAGTGGACGCCCCGGAATAAACCACTCCGGTTTCGGTGTTCCTGGCTTCCACGGTCGCGCCGGCGACAGCTAGCCCGGTAGGATCGGTTATCGTACCGGTGATGGTTCCGGTGCCCCCCTGGCCGAAAGCCAGCGACGCAAGCAACCAAAGACTTATCAGCAGCGAACCAGCAGCTACAAACACTGAGCGCATACACCACCCCTTTTTCAAACGTTGAGTAAGTGAACCCCATGTGGCGAGTAAGTCGCCACGCGTTGCGAAACATTAACTCCGAAAAGCATATTCGATTTAACTCCCGCCGTCAATACAAACATGACATTTCAGTGCATTTTTTCACGCGGCTGTCTATCGACTTAGGTGCCACTGTATATGCAGCAGCGCTCACGAGACGCCGGACAGCATTTCGTTTTGATGCTCCTAGCCGCTATGTTGATCTGTCTTTGACCGATGTATAGCCGCTGAATTGACGCTCATTAGTACAGCGCCGGCAACCTCACACAAATTTAAATTAGGTCTTGACAACCCGCTATATTCCCATCACAAATGTGATAGCAATTATGCTCGGCCAGTTCGAATATCTGCTGCTTGCTGCTACCGTGCGATTAGGCGATGACGCATATGGCGCAGCCATCCGCAGGGAGATCGAAGGCACAACCGGCCGCCGCTGCTCCATCGGCGCGTTGAAAATAACGCTGGACCGTCTGGAGAAGAAGGGTCTTCTCAAAACGTGGATGGGCCATGCCACGCATCGTCGGGGAGGCCGCGCCAAACGAATGGTCCAGGTAAACGCCCAGGGTGTTCAGGCCGCAGCCTCTTTCTACAACACGGTAGAGCAAATGAGCCGTGGCGTTTCCTGGGAATCGAAGTGAGCGTTTCCGGTCTCGGACGCCAGCCCTGGTAATCGAAACGAAACCGGTATCCGAGACCCACGGGTGTATACTTTTTCCTACCGGAGGACAACAATGAAACCCCGCCTGTTGCTGCTGCCACTCGCCGTGGTGCTCTGCTGGACAGCATCCGCCCAAACAACAACCATACCGGCCACCTCACTGTGCAATACCGGTTTGACGCTCGCCAGTCCGCCGCCCGTGGGATGCACGTCCAGCGTTCCAGTGACTCCGATCAATCCAGAGACGGGCGGAACGAGCGTGGATGGGAATTGGGAATTGGCGGCTCCGTATCCATCATCGGGAGTTGTCGATGAGGCTCCCAATCCGTGCAAGTTGACGGCTTGGGGACCGGCTTGGGTGGACACGCCATGGTCCGGCTGGCTAAACCCATCCGACGGCCTTTCGCAATGGATCACGCCCGAAGCGATTTCGCCGACCGCGGCACCCGGCTGGTACGTTTATCGGACTGCTGTTTCCGTCCCAGCCGCCGCTCCGGGATATTATTACTATCTTCTGAAAGTCGCCGGCCGGTTGTTGGCGGATAGTTATGCCCCGACGATCCTGATCGGCTACCAGAATGTTTGCGTTTGGGCATCAGGCCCGGCTTTACAGGGACCCAGCACCTGGACTCACTTCGCATTCGATGCCCTGGTTGGGCCTGGAAGCCAGCCGTACCTTTACGTCCTGACCTACAATTCGGCCAGCGCGACTCTTCCAAACCCCACTGGACTGCGGGTCGAGTTCACTTCCGCGTACTTTACGCCTATCTAGTTGACCGATTCATGACAAGACTGAAGACGGTTGTACTGTCCGCATTCGTGACCGCCACGTTAGCCCTGGCGCAGGCGCAGAGAAACCCGTACGCGGGCGACGTGCCCCGCAAGCCGACGCCGGCGTTTCCTGGCCAGACCGGCGCTCCGCCACCATCCAAACCATCGCCCGAAATCAAGGTAGAGACGATCACCAACAGACTCACCACTCCGTGGTCGATGGCGCTTCTGCCGGATGGCAACTTTCTGGTCACCGAGAGCATCGGCACCATGCGCATCGTGAGAGCGGACGGAGTGGTTTCCGCTCCTCTGGCTGGCGTGCCGGGCGTCAAAGTGGTGGCCGCGCAGGGCCTGCACGATGTCGTGCTCGATCCCGGCTTCGCCCGGAATCGTCTGCTTTACTTTTGCTATTTTGCGCCACCCCCCGGTGAAGATCCCGCCATCTGGCCGGTGGAGTTCTTCTACCAGAAGGTATGGACCAAATCGCTGGCCGAACGCCGCACCATGCGGATTGGAACCGAACGAATGGCGCGCGCCCGTTTGAGCAATGACAACAAGAGTCTGGAAGATGTTCAAACTCTGGTGGAAGGCGCCGAGCGCCGGATCGTGCTCGCTCCAGACGGAACCATCTACGTGACAGGCGCGGACCGCTTCCGGTTCTACGATTCCAAGTACGACGGCGTGGAGCACGATTTCACGGACAACCCCGATATCGGCCGCAACTTCTCGGGTCGCGTGCTCCGTATCAATCGGGACGGCACCATTCCTAAAGATAATCCTTGGCTCAGCCGCGCCACCGTTCCGGCGGAGACCTTTGCTCATGGCCTGCGCGATCCGGAAGGCGCCGCGATCAATCCGGCCACGGGAGAGCTCTGGGTTACCGACCATGGCCCTCAGGGCGGCGATGAGATCGACATCGTACGGCCAGGGCGAAACTACGGCTGGCCCGATGTGTCCTACGGCGTGCAGTACGATTTTCAAAGAACGGATGGCCGAAAGAATGTTCCGGTCGGCAACGGCCGCACTTCTATGCCGGGCGTCGAAGAGCCTGCCTATTTCTGGCTGCCCGATATCGCTCCGTCAGGCATGCTTTTCTACACCGGCGATCTGTTTCCCCAGTGGAAAGGGAACGTGTTCGTGGGCGCGTTGGAGGGTCAGGCGTTGGTTCGGCTGGTGTTGAATGGCGATCGCGTGACCGCCGAAGAACGGCTTCTCACCGACCGCAAGATGCGAGTTCGCGACATTCGCCAGGGCCCCGACGGCTCTATCTATTTGCTCGCGAGCACTGGCCTTTTACGGCTCACGCCCAAATAGCAGCTTCGGGTCGCCTATGCTTTCGCGGGCGGAGTCAGCGCGACGGCTGCCTCCGAGGTGAGCAGCAGGAACGTGAAGGTTTCCTGCAGATACAGCCGGACAGCATTATCGGTGTGGCTCAGGTAGCCGATGGAGACGTCCTGGCCGATGTGCAGGTCGAAATCGCCGCCACGCGTGGTCAGTACAAAAGCTCCCTCGATAGCGGGCGCCCAAATGATTTTATCGTCGACCAGGCGCTTGACGTGCTCCAGCACCGGATAACCGTGATCGCTGGTTTCAGCCAGCGCGGTATAGGCTTCGGCTCCCAGCAGAACGGTATAAGGGCCATTGACGCCGACCAGCCTCAATTGGCTCAAGGCTTGAGCAATGGCATCCGGGTACTGGCGAACGTCGGCCGGAAGCGGCATCTTCGGATTGCTGGTCCCTTGACGAATTCCCACGATGTCGGCTGCCGTATAGCCTTCAAAAATCGCGCTGTCCTCGGCAAAGGCGATCTGGCGCGCTGCGTCCTTCGCCGGTTGCCAATCCGAGTCGTTGGCGCCGCGTTCGACGTCGTCGATCTGCCTGGCGATCCAGTTCAAAAGGAAAACGCAACTCCACCAGCGCCTTCACCTCGCGCTGTCTGGCGAGAATGCCGTCCTTCGGACTGGCAATCGGACGCAGATGGCCGGTGCCGACCGCGGAGAGAGCAGCGCCTGCCGGTCCCTGCACGTCCACCACACGCCGTCCGGCGAGGTAACGTTTGAACGTGCGAGCTGTTTCCTCTTCAATCTGAGCCCACGCCGCATCGGAAATGGGAGCTAGCTCGCGGTGCAGATTATTCATGCGGAATTTCTCCTTTGAGGGAACCAATGCCCAGCGAACCGTCGCTCTTCCGCGGAGTGGATGGAGAGCCTTCGACCGTCGCCGGCTCTACAACGGAGGCGCGGCAACCACGGCGGGCTGGTCCTCGCCCACGGCTTCCAGAAATGTTACAGACGGAGCAAAAAACAGGTTTCCGGTGACGGCGCGGCTGAAATCGAGAATCCGGTCGTAATTGCCGGGCGGCCGGCCAATGAACATGTTTTCGAGCATCTGTTCGATAGTACGGGGCGAACGGCTGTAGCCGATGAAATAGGTGCCGAATTCGCCGTGCGCGGCGCTGGCCGAAGGGCATGTTGTCGCGCAGGATCTTGATCTCTTTCCCGTCCTCGACGATGGTTGTGAGTGCGCTGTGCGCCGAGGTTGGCTTGACGGAATCGTCCAATTCGATGTCCGACAGCTTCGTGCGGCCGATGATTCGTTCCTGCGCCTCCGTGGACAGCGCATTCCATCCGTCCAGATCGTGGAGATATTTCTGCACGATGACGTAGCTGCCGCCGGCGAACGCGGCGTCCTCCTCGCCGACGAGCACGGCATCGATCACTGCCTCGCCCCTGGGATTCTCCGTCCCGTCGACGAAACCCAGCAGATCGCGGTCGTCAAAGTAACGGAAGCCATGCACTTCGTCTACCGGCGAAACAGCGTCTCCGAGGCGCGCCATGATCTGCATCGCAAGTTCGAAGCACAGATCCATGCGCTTCGCGCGGATGTGGAACAGCAAGTCGCCGGGCGTGGAAACCGCATGGCGCGCTCCAGCGCGAATTTCCCGGAACGGATGCAGTTCGGCCGGCCGCGGCGGTCCAAAGAGCCGGTCCCACGCGTCGGACCCAAAACCCACGACGCAGGAGAGGCCCGCTTCCAGGTCGCGAAATTCCACTGCGCGCAACAGCGCGGCGAGGTCTCCGCAGAACGACCGCAGGGTCGCTCGATTGTCGGAGCCCGGGTTTACTGTCACGACCAGGAAGATCGCGGCGCGAGTGAGCGGCGCGGCCACTGACTGAGCAACCGTCCGCAAACCTCCCGCCACCTCGGGCGCGGTCACCCCGTCGGGCTTCATCTGGTCATCCTGGAAAGGCGCTGGAAGATTGTCGACACGCTTGTCATGTGCTCAGGGCTGATACAGGCCAAGCTGCTCAGCGCTTCATCGATAGAGTAACCCAGATAGAGTAACCCACCAATCGCGGGCGCGGCGGCTGTAGCAGGTTGGTAAGGCTTTCTTATCCGCGTTCATCCGCGTTCATCGGCGGCCAAATTGTCTTTTTCGACTCAAGCGGCGGATCGCACTTTCCCCCACAATTTCTCCGAAGCGAGTTTGGCTCCATCGGAAAGCGCGCGAAGCTTCAGCCAGCAGAACTCGGGATGAACCGGGCCGAAACCCGCAAATGTTCCAAACCCGCAGTCGGTACCGGCGATGACGCGCTCGCGTCCCACCAGGCCGGCATAGCGGATGATCCGTTGCGAGATCAACTCGGGATGCTCGATGTAATTGAAGCTGGACGCGATCACGCCCGGAACCAGGATCTTGTCGCCGGGAAGCTTTTGAGAGGACCACACCTCCCATTCATGCTCATGACGCGGGTTCGCTCCTTCCAGCAGCAGCGCCTGCGGCTTGGCCTTGAGGACAATGGGAAGAATCTTCGTCAGCGGTAAATCGTGCGTGTGCGGGCCTTGATAGTTGCCCCAGCAAACATGCATGCGCACCCGGTCCGCAGGAACATTGGCCAGCGCGTGATTCAGGGCCTCCACTTGAACCATCGCCGCGCGCAAGAACTCGTCGTCGGTCATGTCGCGAAATCGGCTGTGCCGCCCCATGGCCAGATCCGGGCAATCCACCTGCAGCAACAAACCTGAATTGACGATGGTCTCGTATTCGGCTTGCATCGCGTCCGCTAGCGCCTGCATGTACGCGGCGTGCGTCGGGTAATATTCGTTCGGCTGGAAGACGGCGATGGTCCCCGGCGAAACAGCGTTCATGAAGCCTTCGGTGGCGTCCACCTGCGACAGGCCGTCTTTCATGCGGGCGATGTCGTGCTTCAGCGGCTCCATATCCTTCACCGCGATCGGCCCTTTGCAAACCGGCCGCTGATACTTGGCCGATGAGCCCGCGGAAACCAGCTGATCGCGGTAGCCCGGAAAATCTTCCAGATCCTGCGGCGTGGGGCGCGCTGAATCGCCTTCGAAGCCGGTGAGCCGGTGGCGGATGTAAGTAGCGTAGCTGATCTTGCCCATCTCGCCGTCGCTCACCACGTCCACTCCAGCCTCTACCTGCTTTCGCAACGCTTCGAGCACGCCGGAACGGATGGCCAGCTCGAACTTCAGCGGATCGTAATTCTCGCCTCGATCTTGCTTAAAAAGGTAATCGACAACCTCCTGGGGGCGAGGCAGGCTGCCGACGTGGGTAGTCAGGATACGATCGGTACTCAGTTTCATTCGTAAGTTCTCTCCTACGGAATTTTAAAAGTTCTCTCTTGCAGCATATTGAGTTTGCCGCATTTGCTCCGGGGCCGGCGTGCGAACCGTAAAATCAAATCAGCGGGATCACTTGCCGTGATAATAGTTCCCATCTGCCTCACCGGGCGCCGCTAGATTCGCGTGGCTCGGTTTCATTTGAAGAATGGCGCGCGGCTGGATAGAATCAATTGGCTCACCGGCACGTCGCCGACGGTTGGCCCAGCGGCGGTTTCATGAATCACCGAAATTGATGGACACTATCAGGCCGGCGCTATCGACTTTCCTGGAGGCACCGGTCATGCTTCTGGATGGAATTAGGACTACTGGAGACGAACTATGAAGTACAACGTATCGGGAATCCACCACATCACGGCGTGCGCCGGTGGAGCGCAACAGGACATCGATTTTTTCACGCAGATCGTTGGCCTGCGGATGGTGAAACAGACCGTTCTGATGGACGGCACCATTCCGATCTACCATCTGTACTACGCGAATGCGAAGGCGGAGCCGGGCTCGGTGATGACGACGTTCCCTTATGGCCAGAAAAGCGGGCGTCAAGGATCGGGCCAGATATCGGCCACCGCGTATTCGGCGCCGCAAGCTTCGCTGCCGTTTTGGAAAGAGCATTTCGATAAGCACAAGATTCAGCACGCGGGTATTCAGGAACGCTTCGGGCAGAAGTACATTCGCTTCCAGCATCCGGCCGGCTTGGCGTTCGAAATCCTGGAAGACGCGAACGACGGCCGGCAAGGCTGGGTAACCGAGGACATCGGCGCCGGGGAATCCGTGCGCGGCTTCTATGGAACGGTGCTGAGCATGCGCGAGGTGGAGGAAAGCGAGCGCTTCTTCACCGAAGCTCTGGGGTTCCGCAAGACCGGGGAGGAAGGAAAGTTTCATCGCTTCGAAGTCGGCAAAGGCGGAGCCGGAAAGACTCTCATTTTCGAGCATGACCCGGACCGCAAGGCCGGAAGCTGGGGCTTCGGCGCGGGCACGGTGCATCACGTAGCGCTGGCGGTGGAAAGCCATGAGGAACTCGCCGAGCAGAAGGCCATCTACGAGGAACTCGGTTACACCGACGCATCCGATATCAAGGACCGGTATTACTTCTATTCGATGTACACCCGCTCTCCCGGCGGCATTCTGGTGGAATGCTCCTGCAGCCAGGCGGGCGGCTTCTTCCGCGACGAGGACGAAGAGCATCTGGGCGGTAAGCTGCATCTGCCCCCGTGGTGGGAACACCGGACCCAGGAAATGCTGGCGCAGTTGGAACCGATTCACGCTCCCGAGACGATTCGGAGCGTGCGGGCATAGAGGCCCGCATCCACCCATCCCATGAAGCGCAGCGAACATCGAATACTGACCACCCACGTAGGCAGTCTTGTCCGGCCCAAAGAACTGCGTGATCTTGCTCCGCCCGGAGAAGAGATCAAGGACTTGGCGCAGTACAACGCGGCGCTTTGCCGGCAGACCTTGGACGTCGTCCGCAAGCAGGCGGAAGTGGGAATCGATATCGTCAGTGACGGCGAATACGGAAAGCAAAGCTGGTCGAACTACATTCTGAAACGAATCAGCGGCTTCGAAATTCGGCCCAATCAATTGCGTCCGGTAATCTGGCTGGGGCGCGACCGGGAGCGGTTTGCCGAAGCCATCTTTCAGGAATTTCCGCGGCTTGCCGCCGGAACCATTACCGAGGCGTGCGTCGGGCCGATCCACTATCAGGACCGCGCCCCCATCGATCGCGCTCTTTCGAATTTCAAAGCGGCTTTAAACCAGGTCCAGGTGGAAGAGGCTTTCTTTACGGCCGTAGCTCCTGCTAGCACGGCTTATGACGGCGTGAACGAATATTATTCCAGCGAGCACGATTATGTTTACGCCATCGCCGACGCGCTGCGCGAAGAGTATCGCGCCATATACGAAGCGGGCCTGCTGCTCCAAGTGGACGACGCGGTGCTGGCCAACATGTACGACCATCTGGTTCAGCAGAGTCCCGAGAAATATCGCGAGTGGGCCAATCTGCGCGTGGAGGCGCTGAACCACGCGCTCACTGGAATCCCGGAGGATCGCATCCGGTATCACGTGTGCTTCGGCAGTTGGCACGTTCCGCACGTCGCCGACGCGCCGCTGGAAGATATCGTGGATCTGATTCTCAAAGTGCGCGCCGGTGCGTATTCCATTGAAGCCGCCAATGTCCGCCACGAACATGAATGGCGAATCTGGGAGAACAAGAAACTGCCGTCCGGCAAGATTCTAATCCCAGGCGTGATCACCCACCACACGGTCACGGTGGAGCATCCTCAATTGGTTGCCGATCGCATCGTGCGCTACGCGGAGTTAGTGGGACGCGAAAATGTGATTGCCGGCAGCGATTGCGGATTCGCTCAATCCGAAGTGATCCAGCGCGTTCATCCCACGGTAATGTGGGCCAAGTTTGAGAGCTTGGCGGAAGGCGCGCGTCTGGCTACCAGGAAGCTGTGGTGATCCCGTGGCGCGATCCACAACCATCGCAACCACGCGATTCGACCCTCTTGCTTGCACCGGCGCGCTGCTTAATCCGAAAAGTGCGCCCCATGACCCATGTTTTCCGCCGGCGCCCGCTGGTGGCGGCAATCATTGCGCAGCCGCGTTCCGAACTTCACTCAGGTTGATTTGCCCCATCACCAATCGCTGCTGAAATGCATGCACTCCTGGCTATATCGAAGACAGCTCCCGCCCATCGCGTTCCCGCCGCAAAGTCTGATCCACAGGCCTATTTATTCGATTCCAGGGGCTATTTGACAGCGCCCGCTCCCCGGCGATAGACTGTTCGCGTGCATGCAATGACGTTATTCAATGCATGCAGGGCGGCAGGCCCCCGATGAAGCGGCGGAATATGACGAACATCGATCTTAGGCTCCTCACGATAGTCAACGAGCTCAACAAGACGCGCAGTGTCTCGCAGGCAGCCGAAAACTTGGCGCTGAGCCAGTCGGCCGTCAGTATGAGTCTCGCCAGGCTAAGAAAGCACTTCAAAGATCCGCTCTTCGTAAGGACTCCGGATGGCATGGAGCCCACGCCGCAAATGAGCGAACTGATCGAGCTGCTGGAGAAGGCGGAGGGCTTGCTGGAGACCGCGCTGGTGCACCGCATTGCCTTTCATCCGTCCACGTCGGAGCGCTCGTTCCGGCTCGGTGCCACCGATATCACCAGAGTCACTATCCTGCCGGCGCTGATGAAGCGCTTGCACGCTAACGGCTCGAGGCGTCGGCATTGAGCTGCAAGACATATCGGAAGAAACTCCCCGGCTTCTGCACGCCGGGCGGCTGGATTTAGCCGTGGGGTACATGCCGGCTACCGGCTCGGGGTTCTGCCAGCAGAGGCTATTTAAGGACCGGTTCGTTTGTGCCGTGCGGACCAATCACTCACGAATCGATTACAGCCTGAGTTTGGAGCAATTCGAAAGCGAGCCCCAGGTGGTGCTGACCATGCCTGGCAGCGGTATCGAAGTTGTCGAGAAGGCGCTGGATGCCAATCGAATCCACCGTAAGGTGCGCTTGCGGCTGCCCGGGTGTTTCGGAATATCCAGCATGATCACGGGCGCCGATTGCCTGGCCATTGTCCCCGAGCAACTCGGGAGGCTGATTGCCAGCGCCGGGCGCATCAAGCTTCTGCCCCTCCCTTTCGCTCTCCCGCCTTACTATGTGATGCAACACTGGCACGAGCGATATACGCACGACCCCGCCAGCAAGTGGCTTCGGTCCGTGATCGCGGACCTGTTTCGCGAAAAGGGCCTGACCAACGGCGATACGGACGCAGCCGTCACCGCGCGCGAATAGCGGGCCAAATCATTAGGAATGATATCTTGGGTCAACTGGACATTATCGACTTAAATCGCCATACCGGGTATTCTTGCAGTTCGGGGATGCAGGTTGGGAGTCTCTTACAGACGCCCGTACTCCGTTGACCGAGTTCCCGCTTATGTCGCTTATGAATCAAAGTTCGGCAATTGCAATTTTACCGGGAGAACTTAGAGTGGGTTACGAATCTTTGCAGGACTTACTGCAGGCCGCGGGGAATCCGGCGGATATGCTCCGCAATTCAAAGGTGGGAGCTTACGTCTACCCGGTGGTTCCCTCCGAGTATACGAACTGGCGCGACGAGCAACGTGCCTGGCGCGAGACCTGCGTTATTTTCGATCAGTCCCATCACATGGTGGAGCAATATGTGGAGGGGCCCGACGCTCTTCAGTTGCTCTCGCATCTCGGGACCAACAGTTTCGCCAGTTTCCCCACCACCAAAGCCAAGCAATTCGCTCCCTGCAGCTACGACGGGCTTTGTGATTGGCGACGGCATTCTGTTTCGTCTCGAGGAGAATAAGTTCACTTTCGTCGGACGTGCCCCAGCGGCGAATTGGATCCAATTCCATGCCGAGACCGGCGGATACGATGTCACCACTGAAAAAGACGACCGATCGCCCTCCCGCCCGGGCGGGAAGCCGGTGGTTCGGATGCACTATCGCTATCAGATTCAAGGTCCGAAGGCGGCGCAGCTCATCGAGAAATTGAACGGCGGACCTTATCCGGACATCAAGTTCTTCAATGTGGGCATCATCCACATCGCGGGACGCAAGGTGGCGGCGTTGCGCCACGGCATGGCGGGAGCACCGGGGCTGGAGATCTGGGGGCCGTACGAAGAAGGCGAGGAGATTCGAACCGCGATCCTCGATGCGGGCAAGGAGTTTGGCCTGGCGCAGGTAGGGTCGAGAGCTTACTCCACCAACGCGCTCGAATCGGGCTGGATTCCGTCTCCGCTCCCCGCCGTCTATACCGGTGAAAAAATGAAGTCCTACCGGCAGTGGCTGCCTGCCGCAAGCTATGAGGGCCAGGGTGGATCGCTCGGAGGAAGCTTTTATTCCGGCAATATTGAAGACTACTACGTAACGCCGTACGAGACTGGGTTACGGGCCGTTCGTCAAATTCGACCACGACTTCATCGGGTCTGAAGCTCTGAAGGAAATGGCCGGCCAACCGCACCGGAGGAAGGTGACTTATGCCTGGAACAAAGAGGATCTCGGCAAGGTTTTCCTTTCGATGTTCGAGCGTGACAACTACAAGTACATCGATTTTCCGAATGCGAATTATACTTCGGCCACGTATGACGCGGTGATGCACGGCGGAAAGCTCGCCGGCTTGTCCATGTTCAGCGGCTTTAGCTTCAATGAGCGGGCCATGTTGTCGCTCGGCATTGCCGGCCCCGATATCGAGATCGGGCAGGAGGTGGCGCTGGTGTGGGGCGAAGAGGGCGGAGGGTCCGGGAAGACGACGGTGGAACGCCACAGGCAAACCAAAATCCGGGCGGTTGTGAGCCCGGCTCCTTACTCCGAAGTGGTTCGAACCAGCTACGCCGAGGGTTGGCGAACCGCGCAGAAAGCATAGGCGAAGTCCCGGAAGAAGTTTGGAGTTCGCGTCCCGCAGCCGGAGCAGCGCCTGCAGCCGCTAACAGCCTAAGCGCAAGGAAACGTATGCCGAGAATATCCCAGAAACGCTGGAACGAACTCCAACGTGAATTCCGGCGCGCGGTCTGGGCCGAATACCCCAATCCAGGACGAATAGATTGCCCGGGCACGGACGCTCTGCGAGACCTGGCGGAGAGTACGGTGCTGCGGGAGGAACTGCAGCGCGACCTCCGGTGGAAGCACGCACTGCAATGCGGACCTTGCTATGAGGAATATATCGCTTTCAAAGACCATAGCGCCTTAGGATCGGACCGGCGTTCGCACCAGAAATACGGCTGATCCGCAAACGCCGTCTCACCCGTACCGTTCCGGCCCGTCGCATGTTCGACGCCAGCGTCGTGAATCTGGCCGGCTGCGGGACTGGTCGCGTGAAAGCGGCTTCCTGGCAAGCCCCCAGTTGGCGTGTTTGTTGAAAAATTCCGCGCGGATAGCCCGCTACGTCGTTCAAAATGGGTCTTAGAACAACAGCTTTAGGGCAAACTGGATCTGCCGCGAAGAAGTTGTGGTGTATGTGATCTGCCCGAACGTCGAGTTGGGGATGCCAGTACCGGCCGGACCCTGCGAGAAGGCGGTGGGGTTAGGCAACCCGAAACTTGGATGGTTGACAATGTTGAAGAACTCCGCGCGGAACTGAAGGCGGAGGTTTTCGCGAATCCGAGTGTCCTTCAGTACCGCCATGTCCAGATCTACGAGACCCGGGCCCGACAGATAGTCTCTCTGAAGGTTGCCGAGCGTACCTACCGCCGGCACCGAGAAGGCCGCCGGGTTGCCGTAACCGTTGACGCCGCCGACAATGGGGTTGACGCCCGAAATGATGTTGGGCCGCTCTTCGCCGCTATTTCCGTTTCCGGCTTGATCAAACCCCAGCAGTACGTTCCACGGCGCGCCGCTCGAGTACGTAAAGTTGCCGCTCAGTTGCCACCCGCTCTACCAGCACGTTGCCTTTAAAGGGAAATGAGTAGACGCTGCTGAACTTCACAAATTGCGACCGGTCGAACTGGCAGCGGCCTTCGTCGTAATTGCCAGCCAGCGGATCAGTCCAAGGCGCACCGCCCTCCAGGCCGGAAGTGCCGGAGGTGTTGTCAATGCATTTGGACCAGGTATAGGAAAGCTGGCCTTGTATGTTGTGCGAGAAGCGCCGGTTCAGGCCCACCTGCAGAGAGTTATAGTGCGAATCCCCCACTGGAGCCTCGCTGCTGAGAGCGCCCAGAGCGGGATTCTCACGCGGGTTACTAACGATCGCACCAGTCGGCGATAAATAGCCAAAAGTTGGAACGCCGTTCACGTCGTCAGGCACCACGGGATTAATGTCGCGGCCTTCATACAAGTGCAGGCCCCGCGAGCCGACGTAGCCCACCGTCAAAAGAGTGGATTCAAACAATTCGCGTTGGATGTTGATATTCCACTGGTACATATGCGGCGAATCGTGGATGTTGTAATCGATACCAACGATCTCGGATGGAATTGAGTAGCCGGTCGAGAACGCGTTCGGGAACGGGAGGAAATATCTCGAAGGCCAGCTCGTACGGCTTATTGAAGTAATAACCGGAAGCGTAGGTGCGGGCGCGAATGGGATCGTAGAAAATTCCGGCGCCTATGCGAATCGAGGTCTTGTGATCTTTAAACGGGTCAAACGCCAAGCCGATTCGCGGATCCCAGTTCTTGGTCGAGGGGTTTGACGCGAAAACGTGCGGTAACAGGAACGAAGGTTCCAAACGGAGGATTGATTATGTTATTGAGTGGTTGCTAGTGGGTAGTAGGATTGGTGATGAACTCATACCGGACACCGATGTTGACCGTCAACCTGGAAGTGGCCTTCCACTCATCCTGAGCGTATCCGTCGACCTCAATTTCGCGGAAGTCGCGAGAGGAGTCCGTATAGGGGGGGATGGGTCCAATAAAGAGGAACGGGTTCCCTTCCAGAAAGTTAGGGATGCTGGTAAAGGTATAGGAGCCGCCCCACCATCCGTCTTGCGTGAAGTTGCTCTGCACCCGGCTGAATAATCCGCCAAACTTGAAGCTGTGAGACCCCTTGTTCCAGATCACGTCGTCGGCCAAGGGGAATTTGTTTTGCACTTGGCTCAGCGGAGCGAAAATGCTGGTGCCGAGCGCGGAAAGGCCGGTGATGGTGACTCCGCCGTTTTGGTGCCCGCTCGGGTAGAAATTGAGCGCGGGCGTTGGATCCAGATTAACTTCGATTGTCGGCCTCTTTGGTTCGCGTGAAGCTGAAGCGCGCCAGGTTCACCAGGCTTGGGGTAATCAACCGGCGCCACTCCACTGTTGCGAAGTGGTTGCCCGTTATGCCCTGTTCCGGCCAGCGGGGCGGTAGTGGCGAACCAAGGAACGGCAAAACGGTGCTGGCGCCGTCGTGCACGTAGCGCACAAAGAACGAATTCTTGTCGTCCATCGTGTAATCGATACGCGTCAAAAGGTAATTTTCGTCGCCGGTCTGGCTGGCAACTTCCGGCACTTCCAGGATGCCAGTCGGTGATACTGCCGTTGTCTGCGGGATAAAGAGCTAAGATCGGCGCCGCCGCTGCACTGACTCCGACGTTCGCCAATCCGCCCGCGCATGCAAGATTTGGAGCCAGGCTGCACGGCACCAGCCCCTTGAGCATATTGGCGTCGGGGATAAACGAGGGAACGGTTGAGCCCTGCGATTTCCTCAACTCCTCGTCGTTGAAGAAGAAAAACAACTTGTCCTTCTTGATGGGCCCGCCGATGCTGCCGCCAAACTGATTTTGGCGGTAGGCAGGTATTTGCGAAGGGTCAAAGAAGTTGCGCGAGTCCAAGTCGCTGTTGCGGAAAAATTCGTACGAGGAGCCGTGAAAACTGTTGGTGCCGGATTTGCTGGCCGTATTCACCACCGCGCCATTGCCGCCGAATTGAGCGCTGTACGTGTTGGTGAGTACCTCGAATTCGGCGATGGCCTCAATGCCGAGGGTAGTGCCCAACACGCCCGAACCCGACCCGTGGGCCCAGAAGCCTTGAATGTCGACGTCGTCCAGAAGATACGCCTGGCCTTCCGACCTTGCACCGGAAACGCTGAAGTTAGCCTCCAGGCCGTACAGCAAGTTCGCGCCGCCCGCCGGGGCTCCCACCCCGTTTCCGGTTGTGATTCCTGGCGCCAGCGCGATGAGGTCCGTGAAATTGCGGCCGTTCAATGGCAGGTCCGCAATTTGTTTCTGTTCGACTACCGAGGAAAGAGTAGACGAAACAACGTCCACCTGGGAGGCCTGTGCTTCGACCGTGACCGTTTGCTGCTGCTGGCCGGGCGAAAGCGCAATGTCCACCACCAACTGGCTGCCGACGGTGGGCGTGATGCCCCTGCGGACTACGGTCTGAAATCCCGGGGCCGATGCCTGCACTTCATAGTTGCCCACGATCAAATCCACCACCGTGTAGCGGCCCTGCGAATCGGTCGTCACGGTTTGCCTGACGCCTGTAGCAACATTGGTAACTTGCACCGACGCGTTGGGCACAACCGCACCTGATGACATCCGTTACGGTGCCTAACAGCGTCGCGTTTGCTCCCTGTCCATATACCAGGTTCGGCAGCGCGAACAATGCCAGCAGCAGGCCGAAAACCATTACAGTGAAAACGCACTTGCTACGACGTGGTTTTTGATGTGCCATTTTCTTAATCTCCCCTTTTTTTACGCGACCCCAAAAAAGTCCCGCCCCGAAGTTCGATCAGATCCGATATCTACGGAGGGCAACCGCGCGATCCGATGACCACGCGGCGTGCGTTCAACGGTGGCGCCGGCTATCGCCGCGCCGGAAGGATCGGTCACGGTTCCCGAGATTGTTCCGTTTACTGCCTGTCCCCAAAGAGCGTTCACCCCGGTGACCGCGAAAGGCGCGAAAACGAGCAGAACTCGCCCGCGAAAGGACAACTGCGTCAGCATACTCGGCTAACCTCCGGCTGTTAAAGCGACACTGGGTCATGCACGGACCGCGACCCTACGACGCAGGCGTTTGCATGCATACCGGGCGAGTATATCCGTGACAATTGCTTTAGTCGAGAGGCTAACGCTGATATTGCGAATCACCGTTGCTGATAACGAGCGCCGCGGGACGCAGCCTTAACGCGCGGTGGATGGGCGGACCGACGCGGGACAACTCGATCAACTTAGCGCCGGCCACATCGGGAGGAAGTTCCGAGTTCCGGAGGGCATCCTCCAGATTCCGCCGCGCCACGCGCGCATGTTCTCGCGTGAGGATTTCGGCGCGCATCGCGTCACGATTCGCGATCGCGTCCACGATCCCGCAGTGCTGGTCCGCTGAAATCAGGAAAAGCTCCCATAAATCGCTGGAAACGTATTGCCGCTTCAAGAACGCGCTGGGAGAGGCAAACGGGAGCGAGCAAGCCTGTTGGATAGCGCGGCGCAACATCCGGCTGCGCGATAAATCGAGCAGAGCCGGAGTGAAAACGCGCGTTGAGTTCAATATATAGATTGAACGTCTCCATCGTCAGTTTCTTGGTGCGCCGCACCAGAGTCAGGATTTCGTAGCTGGTGGCCTGCAGGGAAGCCAGCTCGCTGGGGTGCTTAAATCGCTCGGCCGCAAGTCTCGCCGCGGCGCCTTCCAGCAAGCCGCGCAATTCGATGGCGTCATAGATATCCTCGGTCGAAAATCTTTGAACCACAAACCCGCGGGTGGGACGGATTTCAAGAAAGCCCTCGTGGGCCAAACGCTCCAGGGCCAGGTGGAGAGGAATACGGGAAACCTTGAGCTGGGCGGCAAGCGGCACTTCTCGAATGCGCTCGCCTGGCCGGAAGTGCCCCTGCACCAACATCTCGCGCAGCGAGAGCACCGCTCGGGCCGTTTGCGACGACGCTTTCGACTTGCTTCCCGGCTTTTTCGACGCCTGTTTCAATCGTTCCATCCACTACCTCAAAACAAGTATATTCATTCAACGCCGCGCATGCATTCTCGCCATCCACTGCATACAATGGATTGCCAGCCAACAAGCTGCCCGACCAGATTGACAAGCATTCACGCAGAAATATATACTGAAACCGCTTTTGTGAAATGCATGCATTCTATCGATCGTAGAATCCTCGTCCTGTTAGCTGGACTCCTCGCACTCTGGCTCTCGGTGCCGGCCTGGGCCCAGACGCCGAACGCAAACGCTCTGACGGCTCCCGCAGGTTCACAAGCTTATCCATCGTCCACAACACCGGCGGCCACAGAATCGAAACCTGGAGCGGCTAAGCCCGCTTGGCCGCCCTCCGGGCCCACGCCTCGTACGGCCGACGGCAAGCCGGACCTTTCCGGCGCCTGGGCGCCGAATGCTATCCGCCAAAACGTCGACTTAATGGCCACCGGAGTTCAGGTGCCCTTTCAGCCTTGGGCGGAAAAAGTGTACCAGGAACACAAAGCCAACATCTCGCGAGACGATCCGGAAGCGCGCTGCCTGCCTCCCGGTGTGCCGCGCATGACCACCACGCCTTATCCGTTCCGCATCATGCAGACCCCCGGTCTCACGCTCATTGTGTATGAAGGTGGCGCGCATATATGGCGCCAGATCTTCACCGATGGCCGCGCGCACTCAGAGGATCCGAATCCCTCCTGGCTCGGTGAATCCATCGGCCATTGGGAAGGCGACACATTCGTAATCGATACCATCGGATTGAACGGCAAAACCTGGCTGGACGAAGCCGGCTTGCCTACTACCGAATCCTTGCACGTCATCGAGAAGATCCGACGGCTCGATTTCGGACACCTGGAGATCGAAAACATCGTCGACGATCCGAAGGCGTACACCAAGCCATGGTCGTTCACTACTCATCCAGTTATGCTAAAGGGTGAATTGATGGAGTACATCTGCCAGGAAAACAACCGCGATGTGGAGCATTTAGTCGGGAAGTGACGCCGCTCCGCTTCTTCGTAACGCCCCAAATCATAGAACACCACCGCGGAGGCGCCGTGGAATCGACAGGAAAATCGCATGGTAGGTCTGTGCCAGGGACGAGCGGGGACTGATCGTGACAGCTTTGTGGAAGCGCGGCTCGGCCTGGCGCTAGTCGCGCTCGAAGTAGAAAATGTAGCGGCGTGCAAAAAGTTCGCTTCCCACGACGCGGGCGCCAGCGTCATGGCTTTGGTCATCGCGGCATGCGCTTGCGGCCGGCCGTCTTCAGCCGAAATCCAGCCGTATACGCGCAGGATCCCATAGCAATCCGCGAGCCCGGCTTAGGCCAGCGCGTCGTCAGGATCGATCTTGATGGCCTGCTCGAAGCTTTGAATGGCAAGGCGCAGCGTGGACGGTGAGCGCTGATGCCAGTAATGCCGTCCCTTGAGATATGGTTCGCGTGATATCACCCTCCCAGCGGCAGGGCAGAAGCTCTGCGCGCTACCATCTGATATGCTCTAGACTTCGTGCCACTGTTGCGATGACCACCGAACTACCCGAGTTGGATTTTCAGCGCTTCTGGCGCCGCCTGCAGCAATTGGGCCTGAACGCCTATGAAGCGCGATCTTACCTGGTCCTGATCGGGCATCCGCGCTTCAAGGCCATCGAGCTGGCGGCTCGCGCGCATGTGCCGCGCCAGAAGATCTACGAAGTGTTGGACAGCCTGGTGGAAAAAGGCTTCGCGCAAGTGGTTCAGGAGAAGACCAAGTTGTTCTCGGCCGTCGAGCCTAGCTTGGCCGTCCCCAGCTATTTGGCGCGGCGCGCTCAGATGCTGCAGCGCGAACTGACGGACCAGACCCGCATGGCCGACAGCCTGGTGGTGGATCTGGCGGCGTCCTATTCGGAAGGGCAGGGCGAGCGCGGCACTCTCGAATATTTGCGGATTGTGAGCGATCCCGAGCAGATCGCGCAGCAATATCGCCGCATGCTTTCCGATGTGCGGCATGAATACCTGGAGTTTTCGCGGCCTCCGTATGCGGTGGACCCGCTCGATGAACAACTGGTGAAGCAGGCGCGGCTGCGCGGCGTCACGTGCCGGTTGCTGATTGAAGCGGGCACGCTGGACCTGGCTCATCGGCAGCGGCTGGAAGAATACGCGTCGTCCGGCGTCGAAGTGGCGCAGACCGATTCGCTGCCCATGAAACTGGCGGTGTTCGACGGCGCGCGCGGATTGCTGGCGCTGCTGGATCCGGTGATCACGCGGCCCACGTGGACGGCGATCGTGTTCGAGCATGCCGGCATGGGGGAAGCGATGAAGGGCCTGTTCGAGAACTACTGGCGGCGGAGATTGAGCCGCACGGTGATCGAGTTCGCGCCGAAGCCGGCGGTGGGGGAAGGCTAGGAACCGCTTGCTCACGCGCGCGGCTCAGAATGGTGAGCGCCCGTTACAGAGCCGCGACCGTGAGGGAGCCGGTAGCCTACGCCGGCGCCACTGGCTCGCGACGGCAGCGAACTTCACGCACGGCGTAGATGCGGCGTCCCTGGCTTTCGAAATACGTGCGCATCAGCACTTCGCCCAGCAGGCCGGTGCTGAACATCATCAAGCCGCTCAACAGCAGCAGCGCTCCCAGGATCACCAGCGGTCCGTGGTTCACCATGATGGCCTCGACCCCACAGTTTCGGCACCGACACCACGCCCAGGATCACGAATCCGGCTGTGAACGCGGCCAGCCCGAGCCGGCCGAAGAACTGCATCGGCCGCGTGAAATATTTCAGCAGAAACTTGATGGTCAGGATGTCGAACATCACGTTGAAGGTGCGGCCCAGGCCATAGTGCGAATCGCCCGAAACGCGCGGCGTATTGCGGATGGGAACCTCGGCGATGCGCGCGCCGTAGAAACTGGCGAGCGCGGGGATGAAGCGATGCAGCTCGCCGTATAGATTAATATCCTTGAGCACTTCGGCGCGGTAGGCCTTGAACGTGGTCCCGAAATCGCGCAGTGCAACTCCCGACGATTTCGCCATCAACCAATTCGCGATGCGCGAAGGGAATTTGCGCGTGAGCGCGTTGTCCACGCGGTCCTTGCGCCAGCCGCTCGCGATGTCGTAGCCTTCTTCGATCTTGGCGAGCAGCGCGGGAATGTCCTCCGGCGCGTGCTGCAGGTCGCCATCGAGCGAGATGATGACGTTGCCCTGCGCTTCGTCGAAACCGGCGGAAAGAGCCGCGGTCTGTCCGAAATTGCGGCGCAGGCGGATCACTTTCAGACGGCCGTCGGTTTCCACCAGATTGGCCAGCAGGTCGAAGCTGCGATCGGTGGACGCGTCATCCACCGCGATAATTTCGTAGGGTTTTTGAATCGACTCCAACACCGCCGTCAGCCGATCGTAGAGCGGCAGTATGGACGGTTCCTCATTGTGAATGGGGATGACGATAGACAACATGACCGTAAATTACCATCTTATCCTACGGGTGCAGATCGGCGGGTACAATAGTCCGGAGGTCCTAAGTGAAGCGCGTAACTGGCATTGGCGGAATTTTCATCAAAGCGGAGAATCCTGGAAGCCTGTACGAGTGGTACGAAAAACACCTGGGGATCGTACGTGAGCCGCATGGACACGGCGCCATGCTGCATTGGCGCGAGGCTGAGGATCCGGAGCGCCGCGGCATGACGATCTGGGCGCTGTTCGAAAAGAAGAGCGAGTATTTCGATCCCAGCCGCGCGCAGTTCATGGTGAACTATCGCGTGGACGATATGGACGCGCTGCTGGAGGCGCTGCGGGCGGAGGGCGTCGCGGTCGATCCCAAGCGCGAGGATACCGATTATGGCCGGTTCGCCTGGATCACCGATCCAGAGGGTAACAAGATCGAGCTGTGGGAGCCGCCGAAAGGCTGAAACCGCCTCTTACGATCGCGGCTCGGTAACGTGTTTCTTAAGGAGCCGCGCGCGTCAGCAAGCGGTATGCGGCAGATAAAAACTGGTACCCTGAAGGAAGCGAACTAATTGCTAGACACTGAGGAGAGTTCCGTTGGCTGAAGTTCAACTACACGAGGGCGAAAGCCTGGAAAGCGCGCTCAAGCGCTTTAAGCGAAAGGTCCTGCAAGAGGACATCGTCAAAGACATCAAGCGGCACGCTTTCTATTTGAAGCCGGGCCAGAAGAAACGAGTGAAACAAGCGCTGGCACGCAAACGCGCGCGCAAAAAGCGCACCAGAGACAGCGAGCCAGATCGTTCCCCGTCCTAGACGGGGTCAGCGCGGGTCATTGCGGAGCTGGGCCCCGCACCACTGTAACGAAATCGTTGGGACGAATGCGGCGCGCAAATGCCGAGCGGATTTGCTCGGCGGTCAGGTCCAGATAACGGGCAGCCGCGCGGCGTTGTTCATCCAAAGGCAAGCCGATGGTGGCGCGATCCAGTAGCTGGTTTGCGATGGCATCCTCGCTCGATTCACTCAGTGGAATTTGCCGCAACAAGAGCGCTTTGGCCTGGAGCAGTTCGGCCGGGCTGACGTTTTCGGTTTGCATCTGACCCAGGTCGCGCTTCACCAGTGCCGCCGCTTTAGAGACGTTGGCAGGGTCGCACCCATAACTGACGGTGTACCGGGCGCGGGTTTTATTGGCTGCGATGGTGTCGCCCACCGTGTAGACGTAGCCATTCACCTGCCGCAAGTCATGGTACAGCCGCGTGGCATAGAATCCACCGCCCAACACATGATTGCCCAATTCGATCGGATAATAATCCGGATCGAAACGATTGATGTTGAGTTCCTCGGATAGCTCCACGGAGTCCTGAACGCTGGTGTCATCGGCCACGTCGAAGGAAGCGGGTTTGTTGAGCGGCACCGCGGGCAGAGTGATCCCGGGCTTCGGTCCCTCAGCCTTCCATTTCCCAAAACAGTCTTCAATCGCCTTCCGGGCTTCTTCGGGAGTGATGTCGCCGATCACCACGATGTCGGTAAGATCGGGGCGAAACACCTTGCGGTAATAGGCCTTCACATCGTCCAGAGTAACGCTCGAAATCGTTTTGGGCGTGGCTTCCCGCAGCCCCGGATCATTCATGGGGAGCAATGCCTTGAGAAGCGCCCGATCGGCGCGGTAGGAAGGGCTCATCATTTGTCCGGCCGTGAACTCGGCGTTTTCCTTGCGCACAATTTCCAGTGCGTCCGCGGGCAGCCGGGGAGTGAGCTCGTTGGCGGCCAGCAGTTGCACACCACGCGGAAAATACTGCTTCAAAACCCGCAGCGAGAAGAAATGTCCGCCTGTTTCGGACGCTGCGATATCGTCCAGCGCCTTATGGAACGCAACCCGATCCAGCGAAACGGTGCCATAGTCGAACAGGCCGTCCAGGATGTCGTCTACTCCGTCTTTGCCCGGCGCCGTTTCCAAGCCGGCTTGATGGCGAACTTCGCCCGCAACGGTAACGGTTGGACTGATGTTTTCGGTTAGAACAATTAACCGGATGCCATTGGACAGCGTCATGTCGGAAGGCTTCACCAAGGCCTGGGGAATCGAGAGCTTCTTCAACTCTGCTTCGGCCCATGCCGGCAGAGTAACCGGAGCTGAAGGCGGAACGGTGGCCTGTTCGCTGCCACCGAATCCTTTCGCGGCCGAAGGCTGTCCGGATGGCGCGGGCTTCAACACCGCAACAATGGCATTCTGCTGCACCAGGTAATTCTTTGCCACGCGCCCGACGTCTTCGGGCGTTACCTTTTCCATGTTGGCTACATCCTGGTCCGGAGATTCGCGTCCCTCCACGGCAACCGCGTCGGACCAGCGCGAAGCGAGATCGGAAATGGAATTCCGCTCGAACTCAGCCGATGCAACCTCCTTTTGCTTGGAGGCCAGAACCAGATCCACCGGCAGCCCGTTGGTGGTGGCGTCCGAGAGAACAGCCTGCATATCCGCGACAACCGGACGCGCATCGGCTTGCGCGGGTATGGCCGCGATAGCGAAGGCGACGCTGGCTTTCCGGTACGATTCGCCCACGCTGAAATCGACGGCCAAAGCCTTGCCCTGAACCACCAGATCGTAAAGTTTGGCTCTGTGGCTGGCAAGAACGTCGGCCAGAATTTGCGACGCCGCGAAATCCGAACTGTCGGTCCCTGGCGTTCGAAAGGCGACAAACACCAATTGATAGGGCAAATCGCTCGGCAGGGTGAATGTTTCGGGTTTCACCGGCTGCAGATTCACCTCGGGATGAGGCGGCACGGCATGCCGGGGAATGCCGCCGTAGATGGCCTTCACTTTGGCCAGGACGCTGGCGGGGTCGACATCGCCTGTGATAACCAGAACCGCATTGTTCGGCGCATACCAGGTACGGTAGAAATCATGCAGCATCGCTCCGGTGGTTGCATCGAACGACGCTTTGGTTCCCAGCGCATCATGGGCGTAAGGCGTGCCGGCGAACATGTCCGCATTGAGACGCGTGATGAATTTGTAAGTTGCGTTGGATAAATCGCGGGCCACTTCCTGCTCGATGGCGCCGCGTTCCTGGGCCCATTCGCTCTGGGAGTCCTGCGCTCCCGCCAGGCACGCGGAATCCACGTGCAGCACCACATCCAGATCCTCAGCCGGCACGGTGGCGAAATACTGAGTGACGGTTTGCTGCGTGTCGGCGTTATCCACGCCTCCCAGCTGGGCGTAGATGGCGGAAATTTGAGGGCCGCTCAAACCATTACAGCCGCGAAACAGCATGTGCTCCTGGGCGTGCGCGGTGCCGGGGAAACCGGACGGCGTCTCGTCGCCTCCCACCAGAATGTTATTTTCTACCGTCACCACGGGCGCGATTGGATCGCGCACAATAACGACACGAAGGCCGTTGTCGAGAGTGGCGCGCGTAACGTCAGTTTGAGCAGCGCCCCCCAGCCGGCTGCCGGTGGAGCAGAGTGCAATCGCGAAGGCTGTAGCCAAGCCGAGCGTCCTAGCAGAAAGAAAAGTCATCCTGACTCTTAGACGCGGCGCACGCCATATCAGCTCGCGCTACTTGCGATAAATGAACTGATACCAGTACTTATCGCCGGGGTACAGCCAAGCCTTGATGGCTTGCGGCGTTCCAGGAGCCCGCTGCTGGAAGGCGATGGCGGGGCTGCCGGGAACTCGCATATGGTACTCGGGCTTCACCAGAAAGACGCCATACACCCGGTTCTCTTGCTGGTTCTTAATTTCTACCACGTTCAGTTCGCCATCGCGTTGATCCACCTTGAACAGGTATTTTCCGGCAGGCAAAACTCGGCCCGGTACTTCCACCGGAGCCGTGAAGGTGAAAACGGTTACTTCTTCCCGAGAACTCGCCTGCAGCGTTGGAAATGTGACGGCAAACAGGGCAGCTAGTGTGCCCAGCATGAATCGCGGCATATCGTTACTCCTTTCAACGCGATCAATAGTAATCCGTCCGGAAATCCAGCAGCCGGCTGATATCGGCATCCAGTACATCGCGGTCCTGGGGCTTCAGGCGATTATCGTTTTCGATGGTCTCAAGCGTCGATATCGTGGCCGCGATTTCGCTGCTATCGAATTCCGCCCGGTCCCAGTTTTGCTCCAATCGATTGAGCTCGGCGCGAGCCGTGTCGAATCGGAAATTGTCGCCTGCATTGCCGGCGTAGGCATTGGTTTGAGCTTGATTGGTTTGAGCTTGATAAAGATCCGCTCTCACTTTGTCAAACATCGAGTGCGTAAGCTGGTATTCATCGTGGCTATAAAACGGAATCGTCCCAAGGGTTTCGGCACCTGCGGCCAAACTGAATAGGAACAAGCTGGACCCGATAACCCCGAATAAAATGCGCGTCATCACTACCTCCCGCCAAGCTCTCGCAAGCAGCGCCTCGCTTTGGCGTATGGGAGGGCGGCGCGGATTCACGGTGGTGCGAGCTATTGCTCCGAGGGGCGAAAGCCACCACCCTCCCTCTATGTAGACTGCGGAAACAGGCCGGGCGACTCGTTACATGGAGTGAAACTGGTCGGCAGTCGTTGGAGCGAGTGGTCACGCTTTCCCGCGCACCCATCTTTCTAGGAATGTTGGGGCTGGCATAGCGGCATATGGGCGTGCGGGACGCCGCGACGAAGCCGATCGATGGCTTCACGAATTGGAAGATCGCGGCAGCCGGGGCGAATACATCCCGGCTTTTGCGCCGTTGACCATCCTCACCGGTCTGGGCGATCTCCCGGCGATACGGCAGGCACTGGCCACAACGGTGACCGAGACAGCGGCGCCACTCCGCAACACGGGGGTGATTTCCTGGAGGCTTTGCGAAGCGATCCCGAAATCGACCACCTGGTCTTCGAAGTGTACGGGTACTAGGGCTTGGTGCTTGCCGCAGCGTTACGCGGCGATAAGTCGCGATGGAACATGTACGAGATTTCGATCGGCATGCTGTCCATGGATTGAACGCGCAACACCATTTGATAGAAGCGGGGCAGCGTGCCATCCGCCGATTTCAGCTTGGAAACCAGCGCGCGGGCGAGCGTCGGATCGGTGAGCGCCCGCACGGCGGCCAGGGTGCTCGAGATCTGATTCCCGGACAAATATAGGATGTCGCCGTTGCCGTATAGTCCGGGCACGTGGCTGATGAGCGCGTGCGTTTCCTCGGCGGCGTTGGAGGCTCTTGAGGGCTGATCGGGGATGAAGGCCGGCTCGCCGGGCTGCGGGCTCAGGTTTCGGATTCCGTCCGGCTCCAGCACGAAAGGCTGTCCCTTGGAAAGAGCCTGGATCTGGCGATCTCCCGACACGGGACCGAGAAAGATCACGTTGTCCATCAGAACTTCGGGCATCGCAAGCTGATCGCTGCGGGTGAGCAGCACGTTGTCCTTGCGATGAGCCAGAAACTGGCCCAGCAGAAACGCCCCGCTGGCCGTTCCGGCGCCCGTCATTCCAACTTCGGAAGCCCCGTTCGAGACCGTCAGGCAGATCATCAGCGGGCGATTGCTCTTGAGAACCGGTCCCCAAAGTTCCTGCAGCGCGGGCGCCAGATCGGCAGCCGCGCTGGCCCGCTCCACGCGCGCCGTCTTCTCCCGCCACAGCGCGACGCCAAAGACCAGGGCGCACACCGCGGCCAGTGCGAGCAGCGCGCTTAAGACGATTTCCGTGCGGCGGCTGCGTTCCGGTGGCGCCACTGCTTCCGGAACCGCCGCGGGCGCCGGCTCGGGCGGCATCTCGCGCGTCTCAAAGGTGACTCGAAAACCGCCCTTGGGAACGTCGACAACTACCGTGTCGTCCACGCCTTCGGTGCGATAATACTCCGCCAGCTTCTGCCGCAGACGCGCGACGTGCATCCGCACCACGGATTCCTGGCGAGGATCATACGAGGCAGGCTTGGCGAAAACGTCCAGGCCCACCGTATATTCCTTCAAGCTGTCGGCGGTTCCCGACAGCGACTTCTCAGCGAGATAGTGCAGAAGGTTGCGATGAACTTCCGAAGTACGGAAGGCTTTGCTCTGGATGATTCGCTGGACCTGCGTTTGGTTCGCTTCCAGCTCGGCCACCATCGCTATCTATCATACGGCATGCCGGTGGGCGGCATGGCGTCCGAAGCGTCCGCTCCATCACGGGCCGGGTCTGAGGGAAAAACACTAGATTTTTTTCGTTTATTGCCCGCCAACCCTGTAGCATCCCACTAGCTTCGCCGATAGAGAGCACAGGAGCAGGCATGGCAACATTGCCTCTGAAGAGCTGGAGCGTAGCGTCCATCCGACAGACCAGCGGGATCAGTCTGGAAGAGATTGCGCGGAACACTAAGCTCAAGGTCACAACACTGAAGGCCATCGAAGATGCTAACTTTGATGTTTTGCCGGGCGGAATTTACAACATCAGCTACATCCGGCAATACGCGCGGGCGATAGGCGTGGATGAAGGGGCTCTGGTGAAGATGTACCAAGCACTTCGCTCGGATGATAATCAAAGTCAACCTGGCAGCGTTTAGTCAGGTGACGGGCATTAATTAGGGCCGAAAACCCCCAGCCCAGAAAGCAGGAGCAACATGGCGGCTGCCGCTTCGTTCCGAACCGATATATCAACGTCCCCGGCCGTTCTCGGCAAGGACGTCACAGTCACCGGTGAAATTCGCAGCCACGAACCTCTCATCATCGAGGGTGAGGTTGAGGGAACTATCGACGTGGCCGGCCACCTTCTTACCATCGCGCCCAACGGCAAAGTGCGCGCCAGCGTCAAGGCCAAGGAGATTGACGTGCTTGGTTCGCTGCAAGGAAACGTGGAGGGCGCCGACAAGATCTACATCCGCAACGGCGCGCACTTCGTTGGCGATATTCATGCCCGCGGCATTGTGATCGAGGATGGCGGATTCATCCGCGGGAAAGTGGACCTGTCGCGCAAATCCGGAGCCGTGGCCTAAACAGCCCGCGCCCTACCGAAACGTCTGGTCCACAGCGTGGAACGTAGTGACGAACTGGAGTCCCAGAACATTGTTCTGCGTTCCGGAAAGATGCTCGAACGTCAGCCATTCGTAGCTGGCCTTGAGCAGTTGATGCCGGTTGATCCACATCCCGCCGCCCAGCTCAAAGGACCTGATCCAAGGCGCGAACTGATTGGTGGAGGCTCCGGTTATGTCCGCCGCCCCGCCGGGGCTTAGCCAACCGGCGCGGCCTGCCAAATAGAGCCGGGGCGTTAGAATTCGCTTGGCCTCGCCATAGGTGGAGGTTATCGAAGGCGCCTGGGTGAAGCGCGGCAAATCGTACTGGAAGCGCTGCCATTCGCCGCTGGCGCTCCAATGCCCCCGCGCCCACTGGGCCTCCAGACCAAGGCCGCTGGCTGGAAAGCTGCGCACCGACGTTCCGGCCGGCAGGAACGGCTCGGCGTCCGGAGCGAGGTACGGGCCGCGAAATCCGGAAATACCGACGCGAAAGCCTTGCCGGATGGTGTAACCGCCGCCCGCCACCCACTGTGCATATTGCGGAGCATGGCTCTCCATCAGCGGATCGGACGGCGAGCCGCTGGTCACCTGGATGCGAGCATCTATCCGGTGGCTGGAGATGTCGGCTTCCACGCCGGGCAATCCGTACAAGGTCACCGGCGTGAGGCCATCATCGCCTCCCGGCGCCCCGCCGCAATGGTTCATCACCCAGCCGTACCACTGCTGGCGCAAGTCTGCCACTCCGCACGGCAGCTGGTCGTTACGCAACGTGAGCGATGCCATATAGCTCATCGGTTGATCCGGCAGCGCGTTGTCGGCGTCGTCGTAATGCAACGGAAACGCGCCGAAGGCCGAGGAAAGCTGGCCGGCCTTCACCACAAATGAGGTTTTTTCGTCGTGAATCTGATAGCCCAGGTACGCCTGTATGGCCTGGACATACCACTCATGCTCGTCCTCGAAAGCGTCGTAGTAGAGATACGGGGCGAGGCGAAAATCCAAAGCTGAATATGCAAACCAGTGCGAGCCCAGCCGCAGCGTGGGGTATAACATGGCCTGAAATCCAGCCGTAAAAGGCGAATTGCCCGGCGAATTGCCCCACGCCGGCAATTGCAGCCGTCCGGTATACATCGCCCCGCCGCTCACAGTTACCGGAAGGCTGAAGCCGAAATTCGAATCCTGCGAGCCGGAATCCTGGGACTGCACCGGCATTGCCA
Source organism: Bryobacterales bacterium (assembly GCA_963784025.1). Lineage (GTDB taxonomy): Bacteria > Acidobacteriota > Terriglobia > Bryobacterales > Bryobacteraceae > Palsa-89. The sequence goes on along the minus strand of CAWAPW010000017.1, from coordinate 71,731 downwards.
GCGCTCCGCAGAACATGGCCCACGCAAGCGTGCGTCCTAACATGATTCAGACTCCTTTCCAACCAACGCGCCGGCGAATTGGTCTTCCTCGGCGAGCGGAAACCGCAGCGACACCGTGAACGTGGTTCCAACGCCCACCTGGCTCTCCACGCCGATGGAGCCGCCCATCACCTCCACCAGCTCCTCTACGATGCTTAGCCCGATCCCGGTGCCCCCGTAGCGGCGGGTCATGGAACCGTCGGCCTGAGTGAACTTTTCGAACACCAGGTCCAGCTTGTCGGCCGGGATCCCAATGCCGGTGTCCCGCACCGCCAGCTCCAGCGACACCTTTTGCCCCGTCTGTCCTTTGCAGCTAACAATCACAGCGATCCGCCCGCGCTCGGTGAACTTGATCGCGTTGCCGATCAGGTTGGTCAGCACTTGCCGGATGCGGAGCTCGTCGCCCACCAGCCGCTCAGGCACGCCGGCCGCGTACTCCAGTTCGATCTTCAAACCCTTGGCGGAGGCCTGCGGCTCTAGCAGGCTGCTCACTTCCAGAATCGTCTCGCGCAGCTGGAACGGCGCAACGTTCAGCGTCAGCTTACCCTCGTCCAGGCGCGAGAAGTCCAGGATGTCGTTGATGATCGCGAGCAGCAAATTGGCGGAGTCCCGCACGGTGGAGGCGAACTCCGTCTGTTCTTCATCCAGCCGCGTTTCCAGCAACAGCTCCGTCAGGCCGATAACGCCGTTCATGGGCGTTCGCAGTTCGTGGCTCATGTTGGCGAGAAACTCGCTCTTGGCGCGGTTCGCCGATTCCGCCGCCACTTTTGCTTTCTCCAGCTCCGCGCGCGTCTGGCGCTCGGCCGCCGCCACGCGATTGAAGGACTCCGCCAGCACCTGCAGCTCGCCGGCTGCCCGCTCGGTCCCGTCCCCCACGCTGATCCGCTCGGGGAACTGGCGGTCCCGTTCGCCGCGCTGCAACTGCGCCGCCAGTTGGCGCAACGGTTTACTGACGGACCTGGACGTCGCCAGCGTGAACAGCAGCGCCAGCAGCACGCCGCACACGCCCACCTTCACCAGGATGCTCACCCAGCCGGCGGTGAATTCGCGCACCGCGGCATCGAACGATCGCAGAACGATCAACTGAAACCCGGGCCCCAGCCGCGCGTCCTGCACCGGCAACACCAGAAAGGTTTCCCCGCCCCGGCGGATTTCGCATTCGGCCAGAGGCGCCTTGCAACCCGAACGCAGCTCGTTTTCAAGCGACGCCCATGTGGCCCGGGGCAGGCTGGCGTCCAGGATGTGTCCGTTCTGCAGCAGGACCGTCTCGCCGCCCAGATGATAGAGGCTCAAGTCGAACCTGGCTCCCAGTTTCAATTCGCCAATCTGTTCTCCGCCGATGACGATGGGCGTGGAAGTAAGCTCATAAAGCGCGCCGCCGCTTTGCATGACCGCGGTTTGGGAAGGAATGTCCAGAAGCTCCGCGCGCGAGCCGGATTGCCCCGTGTCAAATTCCACCGCGGCCAGCGTGCGGCCCTTCCAGTCCGTCACCGCTAAAAGGTCATAACCCACCAGGCCGTGCATCTCGCGCAGTTGCGCTTCAATAGTGCGCCGGATCTCCGCCGACATCTCGGGCGTGGAGGGCGTCTCATGCGTAAGACCGATGGCCGCCTTCAACCCGGCGCTGTCGGCCAGCACCGGAACGAACTGGCCGATCCGCCGCGCATAATCCGCGTTGGCGCGATCCAGCAACTCCTCCGATTTTTGAAAAGAATCGCGCAAGCTCTCCTTGACATGCTGTTGAACCAGCGTATTCAGCGCGGCGAAGCTCACCGACAGCACCGCGCAAACCGGGAGGAACGAAAACAGGAACGCCCGCGTGGTGAGAGACGTCCGAGACAGCACCCCTATTGCTCCGCGTCTACGGGAACGCGGATGGTCACGTCCACGCTGCCGGTTTCGGGCACCTCCACGTCTACTTTGTGAAGGCCCGCGATCTTGTGCCACGCGGTGAGCCGGTAGCGCCCGGCCGGCACGTTTGAAAACGAGAATTCGCCGTCCGCCGAGGGTTTCTGAAACCAGGGGCTGGCAGTCACCACGATGGCGGCGTACATATTCGCGTGGATGTGGCAGTAGACCTGAACCACGCCCGGATTATTGAACTTCACGGTACGGCTTTGGCCTTGAGGATAGTAGCCCAGGTCGAAAGGCTGCGCCTTGGAGAGCGAGAAGACGTTATGGAAGATCGGGTCTGAATTTGGAAAGTCAACCGTAGAGCCGATGGGCACTACAATCAGGTCAGGTTCAAATCGCGCTCCCTGTTGGTTGAGCGTCTCGGTGACGGCCGGTTTTGGGCGCAGTTTCGGGCCGTCTTTCCCGGTTTCCAGGATCACTACCATGTGATCGAATTCGTTCACAGGCTCCGTATCGCGCGGCGTGATGGGCGCGGCCGTGCCCCGCAAGTTGTAGACAATGGGGGACAAAGCTTTCTTGGTCAGCCGTTTGGTGATGAGCGCGCGTCCATGGATATCGCCGGCCTGCGCATGGAGTGCCAGCAAGAGCAGGCCTGAAACTGAACACACGAGTTTCATCCCCATTTCCTCTGCTCATAAAATCGGTTGGCAGAGGTTCCAGCTGTAGGGTGGTGTTGCCGCGGCAGCGGTTTTGCACGCTGGCGAACATGCTATTCTGGAGCGAGATCGCTATCGTGAGGAGTCAGTGACGAATGCGGAACCCCAGCCCGCTGATTCGCTACAAAGTTTCTAAACCCCTGCAAGCGGTGAAACTGGCCGAGCATCCCGGCAGCAGCTTGCGCGATCCCACCGGCACGCTGATCCAGATCCCGGCCGAGGTGATTGTCGAAATCGAAGGGGGCGTGGCGGAATCCGGCTTGATCAATGTGCTCTGGAACGGCGAAGTCTTCTCGGTTTTCAATGAGGACTTGCAGGAGAAAGCTGGTCCGGTCGGCGCGGCCGAAGCGTAGTAATGTGCCAACGGAACGCGACCTTGATCTGATCCGTGCTTCCGCGGCGGGCGACGCCGAACGCATGCGAGCGCTGCTGGGCCGCGGCGCCAAGGTGAACGCGCGCATGAAAAACGGGGCCACTCCGCTGCTGGCCGCGGCCGTTGCGGGACGCCTCGAAGCGCTCCAGATTCTCTTGCTGCAGGGCGCCGACCTGAAGGCTCGTTATCGCGACGAAGCCACGGTGCTGGTGATGGCCGCTACACAGGGGCACGCCAACGTTGTCCAGTTGCTGCTGCAAAAAGGCGCCAGCCATCACGAACATACTCGCAGCGGCGTCACTCCCTTGTTGGCCGCCGCAATCGAAGGGCACGGAGCGGTGGTGGAGGCCCTGCTGGCTGCGGGCGCCGACGCGAATGCCGCCGATGCGCGCGGTGTCACGCCTCTGATTGGCGCAGCGGTGAACGGCCGGATGGAGGCGCTGTGCGCTCTGATCGCCGCGGGAGCGGATATCAGCGCAGTCAGCAAAACGGGGCTCACGGCGCTCGTGGCGGCGGTTTCGGCCACGCCCGCCGTAGCGTGGGTGTTGCTCGAAAAGGGCGCCGATCCGAATACGTTGGATGAACAGGGACGGCCTGTTCTGGTAGCGGCGGCGGCCAGCGGGAACGCCGAAGCAGTCCCGATGCTGCTGGCTAAGGGCGCGCGGATCGAAGAGGCGGATCCATCCGGCGCAACGGCCTTGCTCGCCGCGGCATTGGGCGGCCATGTGGAAGCCGCGCAGGCGCTGCTAAGCGCGGGAGCAAATCCGAACGCCGCGGGGCATAGCGAAATCACACCGCTCATTGCCGCCGTGGTCCGCGGACAGACGGCGATGGCGGAGTTGCTCATTCGATCGGGCGCAGACGTTAATGCCCGCACCAGCCAAGGAGTCACCGCGCTGATGGCCGCGGTAAACAGCCATCCGGAAGCCATCCCCGTGCTGCTGGCGCAGGGCGCGGAAATCAACGCAGCCGATCAAAGCGGACTTACCGCGCTGCACGCCGCGGCCGCCATGGGCCGAGCGGAAGTGGTTCGGCAATTAGTGCAATCGGGCGCCGACCCGCAACAGCTCACCACCAGCGGCCTTACCGCGCTGAGCATCGCCGAAGCGGGCGGCCACACAGAAATCGCCGATTTTCTTGGGCCTGACGGCGCGTGACTGTTTGTTCAGCTGGATCCCCGACCAAAGCGTTGATCTAAACGACTGGTGGTTGCCAGGTTCCCAATAGGCTCGCGCAGTGCCTGTCTTTGGAGTTCCTCCGCCTCCCGTGACAAAAGGTTATATAATCCCTGGTGGCCTAGGCGAAAATCCAGGTTAGACGAGGAGCGCAGCGATGAAACGAATAGTTGACCTAGCGGCCGGACTGAAGCGGGGCAAGCGGGTCTGTACTCTTTCCGCGTTCTGCGTGGCGGCAGCGATTACCTTGTCTGCGCAAACACCCACCACTGTGGTGAATTTCACTGGGGCCAATGGTCAGGGAACTGGGATGGAGATGACTCTGGTCCAGGGCGCCAACGGGAGGCTCTACGGGACAACCAATGGGGGTGGCGCCTACGGCTATGGCACGGTCTTCGAAATCAGCGAAGCTGGAAGGCTCAGTACGCTTTACAACTTTTGCGCGCAAACGGGCTGCCCGGACGGCTTCTCTCCTGCCGGGCTGGTGCAAGCCAGCAACGGGGAGTTCTACGGAACCACAACCTGGGGCGGGACTAGCGGCACCTGCTATGGTCATACCTGCGGCACGGTCTTCAGAATCACCCCGGCTGGCAAGCTGACCACGCTTTATAATTTTTGTTCCCAACCAGACTGCGCCGATGGCTCCGCCCCTAACGAGCTGGTGCAGGCCGCCAACGGAGACTTCTACGGGACCACCAACCAGGGGGCCAATGGCTACGACGGATATGGCACGGTCTTCAGAATCACCCCAGGTGGCAGGTTGACCACGCTTTACACGTTTTGTTCCCAAGCTAACTGCACTGACGGAGCCGGGCCCATGAGCAAGTTGGTTCAAGCCCCCAACGGAGACTTCTATGGGACCACCTGGACTGGCGGGACCGGAGACGACTGTGGCATTACCGGCGTGAATTGCGGGACGGTCTTCAAAATCACGCCCGGAGGCAGCTTCACGACGGTCGCCACGGTGCTTGGGAATCCTAGCGCCGCTCTGGTGCGAGGGACCGACGGGAACTTCTACGGGACAACCGCCCACGCCGGCACAGTCTTCAGGGTCACGCCGGGGGGAAAGTTGAAGACGTTGGCTACTGTGGGCGGATACCCGTACGCGGGGCTGGTGCAAGCCACCGACGGCAACTTCTACGGGACAACTTACGTTGGCGGCGCAAACAATAACTCCTACTGCCAGGGCAATGGCTGTGGCTCCATCTTCGAAGTCACGCCTGCCGGCACGCTGACCACTCTGTACAACTTTTGTTCCCAAGCGAACTGCACGGACGGCGCGTGGCCTTTATCCGGACTGGCGCAAGCCACCAACGGCACTCTCTATGGGACGACAATCGCGGGAGGCGCCGACGGAGATGGCATTGTGTTCAGTCTGGGTGTGGGGCTTGGCCCGTTTGTCGAAACACTGCCCGCCTCCGGCGCGGTGGGCGCGAGCGTCAAGATTCTGGGGACCGACCTGACCAACGCTTCCGGCGTCAGCTTTAACGGCGTCGCGGCTATCTTCACAGTGGCTTCCAGTTCCGAAATCGAAACCACCGTACCCGTCGGCGCGAGCAGCGGAACTGTTCAGGTGGTAACACCCAGCGGAACACTTTCGAGCAACGCGTCCTTCCTGGTGCTGCCCTAGCAGGATGCTGAAAAAGGCTTTGGGGGACCGACTCCCTAACGGTCGCGGCTCGGTAAACACATGCAAACACGCAGTTGCGATTCTGAGCCGCGCGCGTGAGCAAGCGGTTTATTGCCTTTATCAGCAGCCTGCTAGAGGCTTATGACGCGCGCGCCGTTTCGGTCGCAGGCCGCTCCGCCGGAACCTGATTCTTGGCCGGCGGCAGCGTGAAGTGGAAGCACGAACCTTTCCCGTTCGACTCCACCCAGATCCGCCCGCCATAGGTTTCGACGATGCGCTGGCAAATGGCCAGGCCGATACCGGTTCCCGGATAATCCTGCCCGTGCAGGCGCTTAAAAATCTTGAAGATTTGTTGCGCATATTCGGGCGCGATTCCGATGCCGTTGTCTCGCACCGATAGCACCCAGTCCGGTTCCTGCCATTGCGCCGAAATGTGGATGCGCGGCGCATCGTCACCGCGATATTTGATCGCGTTGCCCACCAGATTCTGCAACAGCTGCACCAGCCGGATCTCGTGCGCGTGAACGGCGGGAATAGTGTCCCAGGTAATCAGCGCTCCGCTCTGCTCCACGGAAGCCTGCAGATTCAGCAGTACCTTGCGGATCACGTCGATGAAGTCCACGGTTTCAGCCGGACCCTCCGCCGACGATCCGGTCTGCGAATACGTCAGCAGATCCTTGAGCAGCATCTCCATGCGCCGCGCGCCTCCGACGATATAAGAGATGTACTGGTCCGCATTGGCATCCAGTTTCCCGAGATATTTGCGCTGCAGCATCTGGCTGTAGAGCGCCACCATGCGCAAGGGCTCCTGCAGATCGTGACTGGCCGCGTAAGCGAACTGGTTCAGATCGTCGTTCGATTGCCGGAGGGCTTCGTTCGATCGCAACAGCTCCTGCGTGCGCTCGGCCACGCGCTGTTCGAGCGTGGCATTCAATTCGCGAATGGCTTCATCGGCACGACGCCGCTCGGTGATATCGCGAATAGCCGAGGTGAGCAGCAGGCCTTCCTCGGTCTGCAGCGGGCTCAAGCTGATCTCGACGGGAAATTGATGGCCGCTTTTGCGCCGCGCCCACAGTTCGGTGGGCGAAGCCATCCAGGCAACGCCATTCGAACGCGCCGGCCGCGCGTGGCTGCTCCAATCGGAGACCAGCATCCGGATGTTTTGTCCGATCAATTCCTCGCGCGGGAAGGCGAACATGATTTCGGCCTGCGAATTGGCCAGGCTGATGCATCCCTCCTCGTCGCTGATGATCATGGCGTCGGGCGCGGCTTCCAGCAGCGAGCGGAACTTCTGCTCGGCTTTTCCCAACACCTCGGCCTGGCGCCGGAGCAGCGCCGTGTTGCGGCTCAGTTCGACAAACACGCCCACTTTCGATCGCAAAATCTCGGCGACAATCGGCTTGAACAGGAAATCCACGGCGCCCAGGTCGTAGCCGCGGAACAAATGTTCGTCGCTTCTGTAGCCGGTGAGAAACAGAATCGGCGTGTGGCGCGAGCGCTTGCGCGAACGGATCAGTTCGGCGGTCTGGAACCCGTCCATGTCCGGCATCTTCACGTCCAGCAAAATGGCCGCGAAATCGTCGTCCAGCAGATGGAGCAGAGCTTCGGTTCCCGAGTGAGCCATGACAAGCTGCTGGTCCAGCCCGTCCAGTGCCGCTTCGAGCGACACCAGATTATCCGGCGTGTCGTCCACCAGCAGGATCTTGACGCGATCCTGCGCCTGGTTTTCGGCTAGCGGTTGCATGCCTGATCCGCTCGTTCCCTGCGACTGGCCGGTATGGAAATCCTGTCCCATGTTAGACGCCGCCGGCGTTCGCTGCGGTTACTTCATGGCCCCGGCTGATCCAAACACGCAACACCGAGAATAGTTGCTCCAGGTCCACCGGCTTCGTAATATAATCGGACGCTCCCGCTTCAATGCACTTGGCCCGGTCGCCCTTCATGGCTTTGGCGGTCAGCGCGACAATCGGCAGCGAACGGAATTCGGGGATATTCGCGAATCGCCTTCATCGTTTCGTAGCCGTCCATCTCCGGCATCATGATGTCCATGAGCACCAGATCCACGTCCGGGGTCTTCTTCAATAATTCGATGCCGGCCCGGCCGTTCTCGGCGTGCGCCACCTTCAGATTGTGATCCTCCAGCAGACTGGTGAGCGCGAAAATGTTGCGCACGTCGTCGTCCACCACCAGCACCTTCTTGCCGAATAGTGTGACGTCGGTTTCGCGCAACTGTTCCAAAATACGTTGCTGATCCGGCGCGAGATCTGCCTCGGCGCGATGCAACAAGAGCACCGATTCATCCAGCAGCCGCTCGCGCGTTTGAACGGTCCTGACGATGCCCGCGCGTCCCAGCCGCGCCAGCTCCAGTTCTTCATCGCTGGACAAGGGACGATCGCACATCAGCAGGATGGGCGGCGCATAGGGACCCGCGTGGGTTTGTATCTCCTCCACCAGGGCCATGGGCGCGATGCCCTGGATGCGGAGGTGAACCACGATGCCGTCCAGATACTGCTGCTTCAGTACGGCCAGAGCTTCGCCCGCGGTGGCTACGCCGATGGGTTCCAGGTCCGGCGCGCCAACGGTTGCGATCATCGAGGCGAGTTCCATTTCGTCGCCGCAAACCAGCAGCAGCTTCTTCATCCGCTTCTGCACCGAATGCTCGATAGCGGCGAACGCTTCGGCCAGCAGATCGTTGGTGACCGATTTTTCCAGATAGGTCATGGCGCCCAGCGCCAACCCGCGGCGGCGGTTTTCGTCTCCGGAAATAATATGGACCGGAATGTGCCGCGTGGCCGGATCGTGCTTCAGGCGATCCAGAATAGTCCAACCGGCCATATCGGGAAGATTGATGTCGAGCGTAATGGCGCCCGGCTTGAACTCGCGCGCCAGCGTCATGGCGCTCGATCCGCGCAGCGCCACCAGAGCCTTCAGGCCGCGATCGTGCGCCAGATCGAGAAGAATTCGCGCAAACGTAATATCGTCTTCGACAATCAACAGCGCCGCGTCGCCCGGCTGCACCAGGTTGCGATCGTCGTCGATCACCAGATCTTCCACCAGCTCTTCGGTGGCCATGGCGGTAACGGGAAGAATCATGTCGACGCTGGCGTCCACGGTTTCCTTCACCGCCTGCTCCAGCAGCACCGGCGGCGTGATGCGCAGCGCTTCGCTCTTGGGCTGCGCGGCGGGCGTCACATAAGTCTGCGGCAGATACAGCGTGAACGTGCTGCCCACGCCGGGCGCGCTCTGCAGGCGAATTTCGCCACCCAAAAGCCGCGCCAACTCGCGGCTGATGGAAAGCCCCAGTCCAGTGCCGCCGTACTTGCGGCTGGTGGTTCCGTCGGCTTGCTGGAACGCTTCGAAGATGATGCGCTGTTTTTCCGATGCGATCCCGATGCCCGTATCGGACACCGAAAACGCGATGACGGCCTTGGCACGGCTCAAGACGCTATTGGCCGGATTCCAGCCGGTAGCCACTTTGTCGATGGAAAGCTGTACCGATCCTTGTTCGGTAAACTTCAGCGCGTTCGAAAGCAGGTTCTTTAGCACCTGCTGCAGGCGCTTGGCGTCGGTATGGATGATCTCGGGCGCCAGGTTCAGGCCCACTTCCACGGTGAAGTCCAATCCCTTGCCGTCCGCCACGTGCCGGAACGTGCGCAGGCAGTAGTCTTCCAGCTCGCTAAAGCGGATGCCGCCCACCTCCACGTCCATCTTGCCGGATTCGATTTTGCTCAGATCCAGAATGTCGCTGATGAGCGACAGCAGATCGGTTCCCGAAGTGTGAATGGTCTCGGCAAACTTCACCTGCTTGGCGCTCAGGTTCTTGTCCGAGTTCTCCGAAAGCATGCGGGCCAGAATCAGCAGGTTGTTGAGCGGCGTGCGCAGTTCATGGCTCATATTTGCCAAAAATTCGCTCTTATATTTGGAAGTAAGCGCCAATTGCTCGGCCTTTTCTTCCAGCGCCTTCTTGGCCTGTTCCACTTCCTGATTCTTGGTTTCCACTTCGGTCTTCTGCTCGGCCAGCAGCTGCGCTTTTTCCTGCAGCTCGGCGTTGGTTTTTTGTAGCTGGAGCTGCTGGCTTTGCAGCTCTTCGGCCAGAGCCTGGCTTTGCGTCAAAAGCTGCTCAGTCCGCATGGTGGCGCGGATGGTATTCAGCACAATTCCGATGGATTGCGTCAATTGATCTAGAAACGCCAGGTGAATATCGCTGAATTCGCCAAACGACGCCAGCTCAATGGCCGCCTTGACGTCGCCTTCAAACAGCACCGGCAATACCACGATGCTCGCGGGGGCAGTGCTGCCCAGGCTGGAATTGATCCGGATGTAGCCGCTCGGAAGGTTGGTTACCAGGATGCGCTCCTTCTCCTTGGCGCACTGGCCCACCAGTCCCTGGCCCACTTCGAACTGCATGGGAACCTGATTGCGATCGTCAATCGCGTAACCGGCCAGCAGCTTCAGCACAGTCTTACTTTCCTGCCACTCCGCGATATAAAACGTGCCGTGCTGCGCGCCCACCAGCGGCGTCAGTTCGGAAAGCAGCAACTGCGACAACGTCAGCAAATCGCGCTGGCCCTGCATCATGCCCGTGAACTTCGCGATGTTGGTCTTCAGAAAGTCCTGCTCGTTGTTCTTGCGCGTGGTGGCCGCAAGATTCACGATCATCTCGTTGAGGTTGTCCTTGAGCGCCGCCACTTCGCCCAGCGCTTCGACGGCGATGGATCGCGTGAGGTCGCCCTTGGTTACCGCCGTGGCCACTTCGGCGATGGCACGCACCTGCGTGGTGAGGTTCGCGGCCAGCTGATTCACGTTGTCCGTCAAGTCGCGCCAGATTCCGGCCGCGCCCGGCACACGCGCCTGGCCGCCCAGCTTGCCTTCGATGCCCACTTCGCGCGCCACCGTGGTCACCTGATCGGCGAACGTGGCCAGCGTGTCGATCATTCCGTTAATGGTGTCGGCCAGTTCCGCGATTTCGCCCTTGGTTTCCAGCACCAGCTTGCGCTTCAAATCGCCATTGGCGACGGCCGTCACCACCTTCGCGATGCCACGCACCTGCGTGGTCAGGTTCGCGGCCATGAAATTGACGTTGTCCGTCAGATCCTTCCACGTGCCGGCCACGCCCTTCACTTCGGCCTGGCCACCCAGCTTGCCGTCGGTTCCCACTTCGCGCGCCACGCGCGTCACTTCACTAGCGAATGAATTGAGCTGATCCACCATGCGGTTGATGGTGTTCTTCAGCTCCAGAATTTCGCCCTGCACGTCGACAGTGATCTTACGCGAAAGGTCGCCATTCGCAACCGCAGTGGTCACCTGCGCGATGTTGCGGACCTGCGCCGTCAGGTTGCCGGCCATGGAATTGACACTGTCCGTCAAATCCTTCCACGTTCCGCCCACGCCGCGCACATTGGCCTGCCCGCCGAGCTTCCCTTCGGTTCCCACCTCGCGCGCCACGCGCGTTACTTCGGAAGCGAACGCGTTCAACTGATCCACCATCGTATTGATGGTGTTCTTCAGCTCCAGAATTTCGCCGCGCACGTCCACCGTGATCTTGCGCGACAAATCGCCCTTGGCCACCGCCGTGGTTACCTGCGCAATATTGCGAACCTGATTGGTCAGGTTGCCGGCCATGGAATTGACGCTCTCCGTCAGATCCTTCCAGGTGCCCGCCACGCCCCTTACTTCAGCCTGGCCGCCGAGATTGCCTTCCGTTCCCACTTCGCGCGCCACGCGCGTTACTTCGCTCGCGAAGCTGCTCAACTGATCCACCATCGTATTGATGGTGTTCTTCAGCTCCAGAATTTCGCCGCGCGCATCCACGGTGATCTTCGTAGTTAAATCGCCGCGCGCAACCGCGGTGGTCACGCCCGCAATGTTGCGTACCTGATTCGTCAGGTTGCTGGCCATGTAGTTGACGCTGTCCGTCAAGTCTTTCCACGTTCCCGCCACGCCGCGCACATCGGCCTGTCCACCGAGGCGCCCCTCGGTTCCCACTTCGCGCGCCACGCGCGTTACTTCGGATGCGAACGCATTCAACTGATCCACCATCGTGTTGATAGTGTTCTTCAGTTCCAGAATTTCGCCACGCGCATCGACGGTGATCTTGGTGGACAAATCGCCCTTGGCCACGCCGGTAGTTACCTGCGCGATATTACGTACCTGCGACGTGAGATTGCCGGCCATGAAGTTGACCGAGTCCGTCAGATCCTTCCACACGCCGCCGACGCCGGTGACTTCCGCCTGCCCGCCCAGCTTACCTTCAGTTCCCACTTCCCGAGCCACGCGGGTGACTTCGCTCGCGAACGCATTGAGCTGGTCCACCATGGTGTTTACGGTGTTCTTCAACTCCAAAATTTCGCCGCGCACATCCACGGTGACCTTGCGCGACAGGTCGCCCTTGGCAACCGCCGTCGTTACTTCGGCGATATTTCGAACTTGCGAAGTCAGGTTGCTCGCCATGGAATTGACCGAATCCGTCAGATCCTTCCACGTTCCCGCCACGCCGTGCACATCCGCCTGGCCGCCCAGCTTACCTTCGGTTCCCACTTCGCGCGCCACACGCGTCACTTCAGCGGCGAACGAACTGAGCTGATCCACCATGGTATTGATGGTGTTCTTCAATTCCAGAATCTCGCCGCGCACTTCTACGGTGATCTTGCGCGACAAATCGCCCGTCGCCACGGCCGTCGTCACTTCCGCGATATTGCGCACCTGGTTGGTCAGGTTGCTCGCCATGGAATTGACCGAATCGGTCAAATCCTTCCACGTTCCCGCCACGCCCTTCACCATGGCCTGGCCGCCCAGCTTGCCTTCGGTACCCACTTCGCGCGCCACGCGCGTTACTTCGCTGGCGAAGCCATTGAGCTGATCCACCATGATGTTGATGGTGTTCTTCAGCTCCAGAATTTCGCCGCGCACGTCCACCGTGATCTTGCGCGACAAGTCGCCGTTCGCAACCGCCGTGGTGACCTCGGCAATGTTGCGAACCTGCGACGTCAAATTGCCCGCCATGAAGTTGACGGAATCCGTCAGATCCTTCCACACGCCGCCGACGCCTTTCACCTGCGCCTGGCCGCCCAGCTTGCCGTCCGTGCCCACTTCGCGCGCCACGCGCGTCACTTCGCTAGCGAACGAATTGAGCTGATCCACCATGGTATTAATCGTGTTCTTCAGCTCCAGAATTTCGCCGCGCGCATCGACGGTAATCTTGGTCGACAGATCGCCGCGCGCCACGGCGGTGGTAACGCCCGCGATGTTGCGGACCTGATTGGTCAGGTTGCCGGCCATCGAGTTGACGCTTTCCGTCAGATCCTTCCACACGCCGCCGACGCCCTTCACCTGCGCCTGGCCGCCCAGTTTGCCTTCGGTTCCCACTTCGCGCGCCACGCGGGTCACTTCGGACGCGAACGAATTGAGCTGATCCACCATCGTATTAATCGTGTTCTTCAGCTCCAGGATTTCGCCGCGCGCGTCGACCGTAATCTTGGTCGACAGATCGCCTTTCGCCACAGCCGTGGTCACGCCCGCGATGTTGCGGACCTGGTTCGTCAGGTTGCCGGCCATCGAATTGACGCTCTCCGTCAAATCGCGCCACGTTCCCGCCACGCCTTCCACTTCCGCCTGGCCGCCCAGCCGGCCTTCGGTACCCACTTCGCGCGCCACGCGCGTCACTTCCGATGCGAAGCTGCTCAGCTGATCCACCATCGTATTGATGGTGTTCTTCAATTCCAGAATTTCGCCGCGCACCTGCACCGTGATCTTGCGCGACAAGTCGCCCTTGGCAACCGCCGTCGTAACTTCCGCAATGTTTCGGACCTGGGCCGTCAGATTGCCGGCCATGGAGTTGACCGAATCCGTGAGATCCTTCCACGTTCCGCCGACACCCGGCACATCCGCCTGGCCGCCCAGTTTGCCTTCGGTTCCCACTTCGCGCGCCACGCGGGTCACTTCGGCCGCGAACGAACTCAACTGATCGACCATCGTATTGATGGTGTTCTTCAACTGCAAAATTTCGCCGCGCGCGTCGACGGTGATGCGCGTAGACAAGTCGCCTTTCGCGACGGCGGTGGTCACTTCGGCGATATTGCGCACCTGATTGGTCAGGTTGCTGGCCATGGAGTTCACCGAATCGGTCAAATCCTTCCACGTTCCTGCCACGCCGCGCACATCGGCCTGTCCGCCGAGTCGTCCTTCCGTTCCCACTTCGCGCGCCACGCGCGTTACTTCCGCGGCGAACGAAGATAGCTGATCCACCATCGTATTGATGGTATTTTTCAACTGCAAAATTTCGCCGCGCGCGTCCACCGTGATGCGCGTCGTTAAATCGCCCTTCGCCACGGCCGTGGTCACGCCCGCGATATTGCGCACCTGATTGGTCAGGTTGCTGGCCATCGAATTGACGCTCTCCGTCAAATCGCGCCACGTTCCTGCGACGGCGGGCACCACCGCCTGCCCGCCCAGCTTGCCTTCCGTTCCCACTTCGCGCGCCACGCGCGTCACTTCGCTCGCGAACGAATTCAACTGCTGCACCATGGTGTTCACGACGCGCGCCGTGTGCAGGAACTCGCCGCGCAGCGGACGCCCGTCCACTTCGAGCGACATGTTCTGCGAAAGATCGCCCTTCGCGACCGCGCCGATCACGCGCGCCACTTCCGTCGAAGGCTGCACCAGATCGCCAATCAGGCTGTTGACGCTCTCCACGCAATCGGCCCACGCGCCCGTGACAGAACCAATGGACGCGCGCTGCGTGATCTTTCCGTCCTTGCCCACCGCCCGGCTGATGCGCTCGAATTCGCTGACCATTTTCTGGTTAATCTCCAGAACGTCATTCAGTGCGTCGGCGATTTTTCCTTCCAGGTCGGTTTGATCCACCGGCATGCGGACGGAGAAGTTCCCCCGCTTGAACGCAATCAGCGTCGTCAGCAACGTATTCGCATCGCGGCGCGCCTTCGCACCGCTGGCCCGGGACACAGCGTGACCACTTCCAGCGGCCTTGCTTCCATTGGGCTTCGCGCCATTAGAACCATTCGACTTGGAACCGCGCGCCTTAGCGCCGTTCTCGGCGGTTACACTCTTCATTTTCTTGGCTCCCCAACAACTGTAGGATTCCTTACAAAAAGCTCTGAATGTGGCAATCTTCAGGTAAGACTCATCCGTACAGATTGCGTTACAACAATTTTTAGTCCGCCTCCATTTTTGAGCGCTGCTCCAATGCTTCGCAATTTTATCTATGCTATTAGGTTACTGAAGACCGTGTTTGAAATCCTGCTGGCGGAAGACAACCCGGGAGACGTTCTTTTGTTTCGCGAAGCGCTGAACAGCCGCGAGCTGGCTTGCAATGTGGTGGTGGCGCCGGACGGTCAAAAAGCGATGGCTCTTTTGGGAGGAACAACCAGCGGCGCAACGGGCGACGGAGCCGGTGGCGCGCCGTCTGAATGGCGGCCGCACTTGATTGTGCTGGACGTGAACCTTCCCAAGCACAATGGCGACACCGTGCTGCGTCACGTCCGGCGCCAGCCGTGGCTCACAGGCGTGCCCGTCATCATGCTGACATCTTCGGCATCGCCGGCCGATCGCGCGGCGGCCATCGCGCTGGGCGCCAACCTCTACCTGCAGAAATCTTCGGATCTGGACGAGCTGCTCGAAGTGGGAAAGATTGTCGAAGCGGTGCTGGCGCGCTCCGCTGCTCCGGACCCTTCCTGACCGCCGAGACCTTGCTGACCACGCGTGCAGCCAGACAAACTTTTACAGCCAGCCCCGGCATCGCTCGGCGCCGTTTCGTGTTGTAATCGATGAGGAGCGTGGTTGGCTGACTTAAGGTTATTTAAGCTGGCTGGCGCGTTAACCAGTTTGGCGTTTCGCGCGTCCACCTTTCAAGAGGCGCCGGCTGGCCTCCTACTGCTATCCATGAAAACAAAATCCACTCTTCTTGTTGTGCTTCTACTGGGCGCATGCGCCTGGCAAGCCGCGGCTCAGCCCGCTTTTGATTCCAGCGGCGACGGTCAATTAAACGGCGCTTATTATATGCGGCAGGTGTTCTATTTCGTGACTGACGACGCCGGCGACATCGGCGAAGCCATGAACGTCCAAGGTGAGATCACGTTCAACGGGAGCGGAACGTACAGTTTTAGTGGAACCATCCTGGACTCCAGCGCCGCTACCTTTCCCACACCGCAGGCTTTCACCGCAACCGGCACGTATACCGTTGCCGCCAGCGGCGAGGGTTCCATCAGCGCCGTCAATCCGGATTTTCCAAACGATCAGATTATCGGACTGGTATCCCACAACGTTTTCATCGGCAGCAGCACAGAGAACGGCAACGGCTATAACGATATGCTCATTGCCTCACCCATTGGTTCGGTGGCCACCAACGCCACGCTCAACGGCGCTTATTCAGTGGCATACTTCGACCCTACGTTTGTCGGTTCGACGGGCGCACCGGGCGGGGACGCGCTGTTGACCTTTAACGCCAATGGTTCGGGTGGAATTGGAACCGTGAACGTGACCGGCTATACGGGAACCAATACCACGGCCAGCACCCAAACCCCCACCGGAGTGACGTACTCTTTCACCAACGGGGGCGCACAGATCAACTTCGGAGGGTCATCCAGTAGCCTGATTTACGGAACAGAGGTGCTGTATATTACGCCGGACGGTAATTTCATCTTTGGTGGCTCGGCTAACGGCTTCGACATGTTCGCCGGAGTTCGCAGCGCAACCAGCGCGCCGTCCAATTACAACGGCCTGTATTATCAGGCCGGGCTAGATCTGGACGATTCCACCGCCAGCAGCGGTTACACGCTGTTGGATGGCTATTTCGGCGCAATTACCGTACTGCCGTGCAGCACGGCCGAGGTCCCCTGCCCGTCGGGAGCTACAAACTATGGTATTGGCCATCAGCGGGTGAACTCGTTGTTAGTTTATGGCGGCTCTAGCGATTTCACTTACTACGATTCCTTCACGGTGAACAGCGACGGCACCTCCGACGACAGCACCTTTGGACAGAACTATGTAAGCAGCTCCGACGGAACCATTCGCATCGGCTATGGCATCGGCCCATACATGGGGCTGAACGTCGCGTTCCAGGGTGGCCCCGTTGTAGGCGCTTCGGGCAGCGTATATCTGGATCCCATTGGCGTGGGGAACGCGGCTAGCTCCGCGCCGTTCACTGCGTTTATATCTCCGGGAGAATTTCTCACCCTGGTGGGCACCGGGCTGGCTCCTACCACCAACGCCGTCGGGCCGCCGTTTTCCAACATGCTGAATGGCGTGCAGGTGTTTATCAACCAGGTTGCGGCGCCGGTCTACTATGTCAGCCCCACTCAACTGGAAGTTGTAGTTCCCTACATCACCACTCCAGCGTCTGTGGCGCAGATTCAGGTGGTCAATAACGGTGCGAACTCCAACATCGTCACAGTTTTCACGGGATTGACTTCGGCGGGTGTGTTCACGGAGCCGAATGGCGGCATCGCGGACGCAGCCGCGCTACATCCCGACTACTCCGTGATCACCGAGGACAGCCCCGCGCAAATCGGCGAGACCGTCGCCGTGTATTTGTCCGGAATGGGCGCCGTTAGCCCCTCCGTCAGCGACGGAGCGCTCGCTCCGGGAATTGCGGCGGGCAGTTCTTTCGCCAATACGACAGCCACGCCGACCATTTACCTGACGGACCAGGATGGCAATTTTGGAACGCCCTCGATCACCTTCTCGGGCCTCGCTCCCGGCTTGGCCGGCTTATATCAGATCGACTTCACCATCCCTACCGGCCTGGTTGCCGGCGATGCGTCGCTGGAGGTGGTGGGACCGGATTCAGATACTCTGGAGGCGCTGCTTCCATTGGCCAGCACCACTTTCTCGGTCCGCGGCAAGTCGGATAAGCGGATGCCTCATTTGCACCGTCATCGGCTGCCCGCGGGTCACATTCGGTTCAGCACGCGGCCGCTATCGTCCGTATCGGTGACGCGCTAACTCGTTCGCTCGGGCGCTCGCTTGATTCCGAGCGCCCGTAGCATGAGGTTTCCGAAGAAGCCGCGCCTGCGTTTGTCCAGGAACATCCAGGAGAGCAGCCGCACGGCCACCGGCGGGCGAAAGCTCGGATCGGTTTCGCGGCGACGCTCCAGAATCCCGGCCAGCGTCTCGCGCGGCTTCTCGCGAAAATCGTCCAGCATCGCAGTTTGATGCACGCATGATATGGTGCAAAACGGCGCGCAGCCTTTGGGACGAGCCGCCTCCCGCCGCAGGTCTTCCACCGTATAATTTTCCAGTGGAATGCCCGGTTTGCCCCGTTGCTGCGAACAATAATGCACCAGTCCGTCTTCGCAGATGTACAGGAAGCGGCCGCCGGCGCGGCAATGCCAGGCATTGGGCAGACCGCGGCTGATGTTTTGTTGAAAACTGTCGAAATGCGCGAATGAGAACAGCGAGTCTTTGTGCGCCAGAAACTGCTCGTAGACGTTGCGATGAGCTTCGCCCAGCGGCTTCAATTGACCCGAATGATCGTGCAGAATACCTACCGTGCTGGTGAAGCCGAGCGACCGCGCACGCCCAGCCACCGCCAGCGCATCCTCCGGATTCCGGATGCCCGCGCCCAGCACGGAATTGATGGTGATCCCGAATTCGGCGTGCTCTCCGAGCCACGCCAGCTTCAGGTCCAGTACCTGCAGGCTTTTCTTTGAAATCTCGTCCGGGCGCGCGTTGTCGATGCTGATCTGCAGGTAATCCAGCCCGGCGCGATTGAGCCTCCCGATTCGCTCCGGCGTCAGCAGCAGGCCATTTGTGATCAGCGTGGCGATGGCCCCGCGCTCGCGAATGCGCGCGACGATCGCGTCCAGATCGGGGTGCAGAGTGGGCTCCCCGCCGCTCAGAGTAATGATGGTGGTCCCGAGTTCGGCCAACCGGTCGATCCGCCGGAGCATGGTCGCGAGCGGCACCGGATCGGAAGTCTTGTCGTATTCGTTACAATAGCCGCAGTCCAGATTGCAGCGGCGGATCGGAACGATCTGCGCCAGGATGGGGTGCGAGTCCGACTGCATGGCCCGCGCGAACATTCGCGCCTCCCGGATCTTGCGCCCCACTCGTCCGGTGATTTTCCGCTGCCACATGGACTGGTACTCGCTGGTACTCAATAGTGGATGACAATCAGGTATTATAAGTAACAACGAATTCAGCCGCGTTGTCTAAAGTTCAGGATATCTCCGTCGATCTCAGAATTGGGTGAGAGACTATGATGTTCCAAGGACGGTCTGTCATTTCTGCCGTGTGGGGTGTCGTCCCCACGCCGGCTTCCCGCCAACTGGCAAGCCACACCCCATGGTCTGTGCTTCGCCTTTTCCGCCGTCAACCTCAGCCGCCGCGGCTGCCGGTGACTAGCCCACGGCCCAGGGCCGCAGTCGAAGACAAACAATAATAACCAGGCCCGCTAACACAGTCAAAATCCCGCTCGGCTCGGGAACCGCCGCGATTCCCGGCGGACCCGCCGGCGGATCGGTCAACACGAACGCGCTGAGTTGCCCGTCGTAAAGTCCGGTCCCGGTAATCTGGCCTGAATCGTTGATTCCATAGGCCTGAAGCAGGTCCCAGCCCGAATTGGCCGGAAGCAGCGAGTTCAAGTCCAGCATCGTGCCGTCATCGTAGAGAAACGCGCTCTGGCCGCCATCGGCAAGCCAACTGTAACCCACGATTTCGCCGCTGTCGTTGACGCCATAGGCGTAGCTGCTTCCGCCGCCCAGCGTCCCAAGATCAACCATCGTGCCGCCCGTCTCCGAAAACGCGTGCTGATAGCCGTCGGCCAGGCTCGCAAAACCCACCACCTCACCGCTGTCGTTCACTCCGTTGGCCTGGCTGCTATTTCCCCCAAAGGTACCCAGCATGGTTGCGGTGCCATCCGGATTCCAAACGATGCCGCGAAACGTTCCGTTGGCCAATTGGCCGTCGCCCACGATGGTTCCGCTGTTATTGATCCCGTAAGCTGCGCTCCAATTTACACCCTGCGCACTCGCAAGACTTTGCACCTGGCCGTTTACGACCGCGAACGCCTCGCCGTTTCCACCCACCACTTCGCCCGCATCGTTGATCGCCATCGCGTAGGAGCCCACTCCAAGAACGGTAGTGCCTGAGGCGCTCCAGATAGTTGCATGGGCCTGGCCGTTCGCGTCGTACGTCGTCCCTACAATCGTCCCGGGGTCATTGATACCGTAGGCGTACGATTCATAAGGCCCCGAAGACAGAGCCTGCAGACCGCTGGACGTTGAGACGAATGCCTGCTGGCCGCCTGAGGGACTCTGCGCCCACCCGGCCACCGTGCCCGAATTATTGATGGCATAGCCGGTGGCGGGACCACCCAGCCCTCCCAGGTCGGCAACGGTATAAATGGGATTCGCTGCTGCGACCGCTGCGAAAATCAGCAAAAAAACGACGTTTTTCACGGAAAGCACCTCAATTCATTCGGGAGACGAAGCGATTATGACATGGGCATCGCCAATTCCGGCATCACCTAAGTAGCTCGAATTGAAGCATACAAGGTCCGGTACAAACACGCTATACCCCAGGGCTTAGGTGGGGGAGTAGTAAGCCGGGCTAGATATCGCCCTGCTGCAGGTAGCGATGATAGCCTGAGACAACTATGCCGATTCATGCATCCATCCTGAACGAAGTGGAGCACTTGAGCGAGCTGAGCCAGGAGGAAAAGGCCGCGCTGGCTGAAAAGATCGACCTTCTCCGCTACTCAGCCGGCCAATCCGTTTTCAACTACGGCGACCCTGGGCATGCCTTGTACATTGTCCACTCGGGCGAGGTGGAGATCTTTGTGAAGAACGATCAGGGCGAGAAGATCGTGCTGGAAACTTCGCAGCCGGGCGACATTTTCGGCGAAGTCGCGCTGCTGGACGGCGGTGCGCGCACGGCCTGGGTGGCCGCGCTCAGCGATGTCGAGCTGCTGCGTCTGGACCGGGAGCATTTTGAAGACTACGTGCGCCAGTACACGCCCGCGGCGCTGAATCTGTTGAGCGTGGTCGCACGTAGGCTGCGCAAAAGCGACGAAGTGATCCGGCGCACCGTCACGCGCAACGTCAACGACGTGGCGGCCGAACAAGGCACGCTGCTCACCCGATTAGCCGACGCCGTCCCGTCTTTCACCGGTAGCATTGCTTCGCTGGCGTTCCACGCGCTGTTTCTGGGCGGCTGGATCGCGATCAACCTCAGCTTGATCGGACACAGGAAAGCCTTCGACCCGTACCCGTTCGAATTTCTCTCGGTGATCGTTTCGCTCGAAGCGATTTTTCTGACGCTGTTCGTGCTGACCAGCCAGAACCGGCAGCGCGCACGCGACCGCATCCGCTCCGACATCGAATTCGAAACCAGCATCAACACCGAGACCAAGATCGCTTATTTGCACGAAAAGATCGACAAGCTCACCGAGGGCCACCACGCGCTGCTGGTAAACACGCAAAAGCTTCTGGAAAAATCACGTTGAGCACATCAATAATCCGAGAGGCTGAGGCGAGGGATCTCATCGCGGGTGCACTCGTGGAGTTCCACAAGGCAGACCCAACGCAGCTACGCGGCGCCTTCCACCTTGTCTTCTTTGTGCATGTACTGGAGGAACTGATCGACGATGTTTCAGGACTGCTCCGGGGAACAATACCGGTCGAGTACTGGTTTGATGATTACCCTAAGCCGATGCCCGTGGACGAAGCTACCGACAGAGGCCCGACAAGCCGTCGACATGGCCAAGCCTTCAATTACGCGGCGAGGCTCGATGAACCTGTACGGGCCGCACTATTAAATTTGACGGCCCGCGCCGACCTAAAGCCGGCAATGTTACTCCGTGCAATAAAGCATCATGGAAGCGACGCCCCGCCGGTACCGGAGGCGCCCGCCGAGCCTTTTGATTTCCTCTTCATGGTCATGGCAGTTGATCACGCCCCCACGCCCGGACGACCCGCACGAACGTTCTTTGAAAACTCGTAAGTGCCAGGACCCCAATCCCCGACCCCGCGCGAGCGAATGCGAGCGCCACCGCCAGCCGCGAGCTCGCGGGCTATCATCACATCATGGACGTTTCAAAAAGCTACACCACGTTAGGACGCACCGGGCTTCGCGTCAGCCCGCTTTGCCTGGGCGCGATGACCTTTGGAACCGAATGGGGCTGGGGCGCCGATGAAGCCGTCTCGCGCTCTATCTTCGACCGTTATGTCGACGCCGGTGGCAACTTCGTCGACACCGCCGACGGCTACCAGAAGGGCCAGAGCGAGCAGATGTGCGGGAAGTTTATCAACGATCGCAAGCTGCGCGATCAGATCGTGCTGGCCACCAAGTTCACGTTCAACGGCTCGCCCGGCAATCCCAATTCGGGCGGCAACGGACGCAAGAATATCTACCGCGCCGTCGACGCGTCGCTGCGCCGGCTGGCTACCGATTTCATCGACCTGTATTGGCTGCACGCCTGGGACACGGTGACGCCGGTGGAAGAAGTGGTGTCGACGCTCACCGACCTGGTGCGAGCGGGCAAGATCCTCCACTACGGCTTCTCCGACACTCCCGCCTGGTATGTGGCGCGCGCGCACACGCTGGCCGAACAGCAGGGCAAGGAAGGCGTGACGGCGCTGCAACTGGAATACTCGCTCATCGAGCGCAACATTGAACGCGAACACATCCCGGCCGCGCAGGAGCTGGGAATCGGAATCTGTCCCTGGAGCCCGCTGG
The DNA here is from genome assembly GCA_963784025.1 of Bryobacterales bacterium. Classification (GTDB taxonomy): domain Bacteria; phylum Acidobacteriota; class Terriglobia; order Bryobacterales; family Bryobacteraceae; genus Palsa-89. Next base: position 49,252 of record CAWAPW010000017.1, on the reverse strand, counting down.
GCGGCGGCTTCCTCACCGGCAAATACAAACGCGCGGGCGACACCGGAACGGGCGACGGCCGCCTCACCAAGGGCAGCCCCTTCAACAAATTCACCGAGAGCAACTGGCGAATGCTGGAAGTGCTGCTGGACGTAAGCAAGCAGCTCGGAAAATCGCCCGCGCAAGTTGCCATTCAGTGGGTGGTCACGCAGCCTGGCATCACGTCCACCATTTTGGGCGCCAGCAGCCTGGCGCAGCTCAACGATAACCTGGCCTCGCTCGACTTCACCATCCCCGCCGATCTGCGCAAACGCCTGGACGACTCAAGCGCGCTGGAGCCCGTGCATCCCTATGTGTTTTTCGGCGGCATGATTCAAAACATGATCCACGGCGGCGTGGACGTGAAAGCCTGGAAGGCCGCGGCCGGGCGCTAGCGTCGTACGTTTTAGGAGGGCGTTTACGCCGGCCGCCGCAGGGAATGCTCCAGTTGGAGCACGACGTTGCGTCCGGCGCGCCGCACTTCCTTGGCGTGGGCCAGCGCTTGCTCGGCGAAGGTAATCAGGCTTTCGGCGTCGGTGCCGTTCTCCGGGAAGCTGGCCACGCCGACCGCCAGCCCCGACGTTTCTATTCCGCACAGGCCCCGGCAGGCGTTGGCAACCAGGCGGTCCAGCAGCTCGATCTTGCCGGCCAGTTCTTCCGGACGCGCCGCCAGCAGCAGGACAAACTCGTCTCCACCCACACGCGCCGCATAGTCGAGCGCGCGCGAATTGCTGCGCAGAACGTTGGTGGCCAGCTTCAGCAACTGGTCCCCCATGGGACGCCCAAACAGCTCGTTCACCTGGCGGAATTCGTCGATATCGCAAAGCAGAACGGTTACGGGCTTCCGTTGCGCCGCAAAGCCATCCTGCAGATAGGCCAGGAGCGCGGCCTTGGTTGGCAGACCGGTTAATTCGTCGGCGCCGGTTCCCTGCTGCGCCTTCTGGAACCGGATGGCTCCGTCCACCGCCCGGGCGATATCGCCCTTGATGGCCAGCAAGACCCGCAAATGGTCCGCGCTATAGGCGTCCTTCTCGGTGCGATACAAGGTCAACGCGCCGCTCAATTGATCCACTCCGTCGCCCAGCGGAATCGACAGCGCGGAGTTGAACGCGGCCAGTTCGCCCGACGCCTCCGCATATCCGGGTTCCACGGCTGGATTGCCGTTGACGATGGCTTTCCCGTTCTCCACCACCCAGCCGGTCAGCCCCTGGCCGACGGGAATTTCCAGCGACGCAAATATCCCGCTGTTCAACCCGGTGGTGAACTGCGGCTTCAGCACAGATCGTTCCCGAACATAAATCGCCAGGCAATCGTATGGCACCAACTGCTTCAACCGCGCAGCCAGGATGGAAAGAACATCTTCCAGGCGCAACGATTTGCTGAGGTCCAGCGCCAGATCGACAATGATGCGCATCTCCTGGCGCGCGGAGGCAATGGAGTCCGCTGGAGTTTGGCCGCCACCCGAGGCCGCGGCCGAAGCGCTCTTTTCGTAACCGGCGTCGGGAGCGTCGCCACGGATCACAATCAGATCCTTGCTCAATTTGTGATTGCGCAGAGGCGTGGCCTGCGCCAGGCTCTCGAACTCGCGATAGTTGGCCTTCAGGATTTCCACTACCTGCGGATCGAAACTTTTTGCGGACAGCCCGGCGACATACTCCATCGCCTCCTCCAGCGGCAGCGCGCGCCGATACTGCCGGTCGCTGGCGAGTGCGTCCAGACAATCCACCGCGGACAAAATGCGCGCTCCAATGGGAATGTCCTCCGCCTTCAGGCCATCCGGATAACCGCTGCCGTCCCATTTTTCATGGTGCGAACGAACAATGGGCGCCACGGGATAAGGAAACGCCACCTGCTCCAGGATCTCCGCGCCCACCACGGTGTGGACCTTCATCTTTTCGAATTCGTCGGGAGTGAGTTTGCCGGGTTTGGAGATGATGTAGTCCGGCACCGCCAATTTGCCGATATCGTGCAGGATGGATGCGGCCTGCAGCGCGTTCACTTCGTCGGACGACAGGCCCAGATGCTTGGCCAGTTCCAGCGAATACACCTGCACGCGCCGCAAATGATCGCCCGTGCATTCGTCCTTGGCTTCGATGGCCGTGGCCAACGCTTCGATGGTGCGCAGATGCAGCGCGGCCATGCTTTCGGCATGCGCCCGGTCCTGCTCCATCTTGGCGAAGTACAGCCGGAAGGAGCGATAGATAAGGTAAAGCGGGGGCAGCAGAAGCAGTGTGAAGGTCCAGCCCAGACGCGCGGTAGCCCGATGCACGATCTCGGCCAGCGATACTCCGGCCAGATAATAACCCAGCGACCAATCCAGGAAACTGCGAATCAGCGCCTGGATATTTTGACCTTCGGTGAGAGCCACCACGGTGGCTACCGGAACGATGTTCACGATAAAGTACGCCACCCCGGCCAGCACCAGCCGCAACAGTTCGCCTTCCGCTACATGCGTGAACCAGGGTTTGGAATAAAACCAGATTGCGGCTAAAGCGGCCAGCGCAGCGCAAGTGGTATTGAAGAACAGACGTACGAAGCTGATTGGCCCCTTGTGCCAGATGGTTTGTGACGCTGCGCCCACCACCGCCAGGACCAGCGTCTCCGGCGTACTGAGCTCCACCAAAGCCAGCATGGTGAAGACGAATCTCACCGAAATGGAGCCCTGTATTCCCGGAAACGTGACTTTCATTCCGGACGTAGCTATGGCCAGTGCAAGATAAACCAGGAATCGCGGCCCGAGCTGCGGAGTCCAGCCGTGAAACGTGAGGGCCATTCCCGTCAAACCCGCCAGCCCGATCACAGCGATAAATGCTTTCGCTGCAACAGGGATTTGCTGAGGTTTTTCTTGTTCCACTTGCAGTTTCCTTAGTGCTTCGCCCTAGCCCGCTTCGCCATTTCTATCCTCGCCGCTCAGGTTGTACGGCCACAAACTAGGTTGCGTGCCACCTCTCACGGTTTTCATAACTGACCATCGGCTGGTTAAGAGCGGAACTTTATGAGGATGAAAGAGTTGCGGGGCAGGCTACTCCGCGCGTAGGGCGGTAGCTGGATCTACCCTGGCAGCGCGGAGAGCAGGTACCCAACTGGCTGTGAGGGCCACCAACAGGATAATAAGACTGGCGCCTCCCAAGGTAATGGGATCGGCCGGGCTGATGTCGAACAGAAACCGCCCGATGATCCGGCTAAGGGCCAGACTCACCGCCACGCCGATAGCCAGGCCAATGGCCGCCAATCCCGCGGCTCGAAAAACCACCAGCTGCAAAATGCCGCCAGGTTGCGCACCCAGCGCCAACCGGATGCCTATCTCCGTTGTTCGCTGGGATACGGAATACGCCACTACGCCGTACAGCCCCAGCGAGGCCAGCACCAGCGCCAGTCCGGCAAAGGCGCTGATCAGGAGTGTCCGAAAGCGCGGCTCAGCTACCGATCCTTCCACCAGATCCTGCATGGCGTGCACGTTGTAAATCGGCAGGCTGGGATCGAGCGTCCGTAGCTGCTCCCGCACGGAGGATGTCATCGCGGCCGGATCGCTGCTCGTCCGAATCGCGAGCGCCACCGTTCCCTCGGCCAGATTCATCACCTCCGGCGGAATCTGCAGGTAGTGGTAGTAGGTTTCCGGATCGGTGGCGGCATCTAAACCAGCGTGCTTGACGTCGCCCACCACGCCGATGATGGTGGTCCATTTATCATTGTCGAAACCCGAGAGAATGCGCTTGCCGATGGGATCCTCATTGGGCCAGTAACGCCGCGCCGCGGTTTCGTTGATGATCACCACTTTGGGCGTCTGTTGGTTGTCGCGATTGTCAAAGACCCGTCCACGCAGCAAGGGAATGCGCAGCGCCGCGAAGTATCCCGCACTGGCGGTCCGGAACTTGGCGCGCGGCTGATCCGTGGTTCGCAGACGCGGCTGTCCTTCAATCTGAAAATTTCCGCTGGCGTCGTTCCCACTCAATGGTAGAAAACGGGAAACTCCCACCGCTTGCACTCCCGTAATCCCTGCCAGCCGTCCGAGAAGTTGTTCATAAAACAGGCCGACCTTCAGGCCCGAATAACGGGTTGGCGGAAGGGAAAGCTGCATGGTGAGCACGCCGTCCGTCCGAAAGCCTGGATTCACTTCCTGCAAACGGACCAGGCTGCGAATCAGCAAACCCGCGCCAATGAGCAGCGCCGCGCTTGACGCTACCTCGCACACCATCAGCACATCCCGTACCCGGCTGCGAGTGCGGCCTCCGGTTCCTCCGCGGCCTCCGCTGCGCAGCACCAGGTTCAGATTGGATCGCGCGCTGGATAACGCGGGCGCCAGTCCAAATGTCAATCCGGTGACGATGGATACTCCCAAAGTGAATGCCAGAACCCGCCAGTCAATCCGGATTTCGCTGGCTTGCGGGAAACCGGCGGGCGAAAGCTTCGCCAGAATTCCGGTGCTCCAATAAGCCACCAACAGCCCGATCAGTCCGGCCATTACAGCCAGAAGAACGCTTTCCGTCAGAAGTTGCCGCACCAGACGTCCCGGATTGGCGCCCAGGGCCGTGCGTACCGCGATTTCCTTCTCCCGCGTGCTGGCGCGAGCCAACAGCAGATGGGCGACGTTGACGCAGGCAATCAACAAGACCGCGACAACAGCCGCCATCAACATAAAAAGCGTGGGACGGATATCGCCGATCAGTTGCTCTCGAAGGGGAACCAGATCGATGCTAAAGGTGGCATTGGTGTTGGGGTAATCGTGGGCCAGCCGCTGGGCCACCGTCTGCATTTCATTTTGCGCCTGCTGGCGTGAAACGCCGGGTTTGAGGCGCGCCAGGACTTGCAATTGGTGTACGCCCCGGTTGGTTGGAAGAAGATCCGCGGGTGCGGGCGTGTAAGGAATCCAGATCTCGCTGGCGCTTCCTGGAAGCCGAAACTGAGGTGGGGCCACGCCGACGATGGTAAAAGCGCCGCCGTCCAGCAACAGAGTTGTACCCAGCACCTTGGGATCGCGGCTGAATCTGCGCTCCCAGAAGCCAGCGGTCAGAATGGCGACGTGATTCTTGTCCGGATGGTCCTCATCGGAGGCGAAGGATCGGCCCAGAGCCGGCTGCATGCCCAGGATCTGGAATACCACCGGTGAAACGGCGGCGGTTTCGATGCGCTCTGGTATTTCCCCAGCCGAGAGCACTGAAGATTCGAAGCGCATCGCGCCCATTTGATCCAGCGCTTGATTCTGGGATTGAAACTCCCGGTAATCCGCCGAGGAGAGTCGCCAGAGCCCTGGCATGGCATTGGACGAACTCTTCTCCCAGACGAAAACCAGGCTGTCAGGATTTGTGTAAGGAAGGGTACGAAAAAGAACCGCGCTCGCAACGCTGAAAATCGCCGCGTTGGCGCCGATTCCCAGACTCAGGACAACGATGGCAACGGCGGTCGATCCTGGACTGTTCAGGAACGTCCGCAGGCCGTACCGAAAGTCTTGCGTCAGCGCGCTCATTGCCTAGAGTATGCATTGTAACTCTCCGTCAAGAACGCCGACAAAAGGAGCCCACACGCAACTACGGCTGGGTGTGGTGCCCAGCCGTAGTTACCGCTTAGATTGGTACCGCGGAACTACCGCGGTCCCCAGATGATTTCGCCAGCTTTAATCTTGGTCTTGGTCCTCATTGCTCGCTGCCTCCTTCTTTTTTTTTCTTACTTTCTAAGTACTGCTTACTTACGACTCTTATGTATGCATCTTGGATGCCAAGAGTACCATGACCACAAATACACTTGTACTAAGGAGAGTTAAACAACTGAATAGAAAGGCAAAAACAGGACGATGACGTGCGCGGGCAGAGCAATCCTCTAAGGCTCCGACGGGCCATTAACACTATCCCTTAGGATAGTCACCCTATCCAGACGGATAGGGTATTCACCTTATAGGGCCTCGGATATGAAACACACTCCTTCCTAATGCAATTTCCCTGCATGCTGCTTCCTTTCAATACCAACGCAGCCGCAATCCGTTATACTGACCCGAGAGCATGCCCGACATTTCCGCTGAACTCGAAGCGGTGGCTGGCCCACTCAAGGGAAGCATTCTCGCGCTATCGGAGGACGAAACCTCCATCGGGCGCGAACCCTGCAACGAAATTTCGCTGCTGGACGCAGCCGTATCGCGCAGGCACTGCGTAATCTCTCGTAATGCAGGGCAATTTAAGATCCAAGATCTCGATAGCCGTAATAGTACATTTGTCAATGGTGTTCCCGTCGCCGAGCGCACACTTGTCTCTGGCGACGAGATCAAGATAGGAAACTCGCTTTTCGTTTTCGTTCTGCCCGAAGTGGAAAAGGCCAAGAACGTTTCCACTTCGGTGGAATTCGACAAGGAGGGCGAGTTCGATCGGGCGGATGCGGGCGGCTCCACCATCATCCTGCGGCGGCAGGACGCGCGCTACCTGCGCGATCTGGTGGATATCAACGCTTCCAGCCGGACGCTGGCGGATTTGAATGCGCTGCTCCGCATCAGCAAAGCGGTGAACTCCGTGCGCGGGCTGGAGGCGCTGGAGAAACAGGTGCTGGAATCGATCTTCGAGGTGGCGCCGGCCGACCGGGCCGCGATTCTGCTGTGCGAGCACGGCAGCGACGAGTGGACCTCGGTGTTCGGATGGGACCGGCGGGCCGGACCGAACCAGGCCGTGCAGGTTAGCCGGACCATTGTCTCGCGTGTGCTTTCCGATGGCGTGGCCATGCTGTCGAACGACCTGCCGGCCACCGAATCGTTTTCCGATACCGCCAGCATCGTGGAGCGGCGTATCTGCAGCGTGCTGGCGGTGCCGCTGGAAATCTTCGACCGGATCCTGGGAGTCATCTATCTGGACTCCTCCAATCCCGGCGCGCGCTTCGACGAGAATCATCTGCAACTGCTCACCGCCATCGGCGACATCGCGGCCGCCGCGCTGGACAACGCCAGCCGTATGGAATCGCTGGAGCAGGAGAATCGCCGCTTACAGGACGAGATCAGCACCGAGCACAATATGGTGGGCGACAGCCCGCGCATGCGCGACGTCTATCAGTTCATCGCGCGTGTGGCGCCGCGGGATATTACGGTGCTGATCTTCGGCGAAAGCGGGACCGGCAAGGAACTGGTGGCGCGCGCCGTCCATCGCATGAGCAGCCGCGCGAATAAGCCCTGCGTGGCCATCAACTGCGCCGCGCTGGCCGAGAATCTGTTGGAAAGCGAACTGTTCGGGCACGAGAAGGGCGCGTTTACCGGCGCCATCGCGCAGAAGAAGGGCAAGCTGGAGATCGCCGAAGGCGGCACCGTTTTCCTGGACGAAATCGGCGAGCTGGCGCCGCTGCTGCAAGCCAAGCTGCTGCGCGTGCTGCAGGAGCGCGAGTTCGAACGGGTGGGTGGGACGCGCACCATCAAGCTGGACGTGCGCTTGATCACCGCCACCAATCGCGAGCTGGAAGAAGAGGTGAAGAAGGGCCGTTTCCGCGAGGATCTGTTCTATCGCCTCAACGTGGTTTCGCTCCGCATGCCGGCGCTGCGCGAACGGCGCGAGGACATCCCGCTGCTGGCCAGCTACTTCGCCGCGAAGTTTGCGCAAAGATCCAACCGGCCGGTGCTGGGAGTTTCGCCGCACGCGCGCACTTGTTTGACGAATTACGACTGGCCGGGCAACGTTCGCGAGCTTGAAAATGCGATTGAGCGCGCCGTGGTGCTGGGATCGTCCGACCTGATTCTTCCCGAGGATCTGCCCGAAGCGGTGCTTGAAAAAGCCGAATCGGCCGGGCAAAACATGACCGCATTTCACGATTCCCTGAGGGAAGCCAAGAAGCAGCTCATCTTGAACGCCTTCGAGCAGGCGCAAGGCAGCTATACCGAAGCCGCCCGCATGCTGGGCCTGCATCCCAATTATTTGCACCGCCTGATTCGCAATTTGAATATGAAGCCGTTGCTGCGGCAAGCGGCGGCGGAGTAGGGCGCTCGCGTCGCTCGCGCGGGGTTAGGGATTGGGGACTGGCGGCCAGGCCCGTTCGAACGCCTCCAGCCCAGGGGCGCACGAAAGTTGGATATGGAGCCACGTGAAAGTCCGCGATCTGATTAGGCTGATCGAGAATGACGGATGGCGAAACGTTCGCACCCGCGGCAGTCATCGCCAAGCACGCGATCAAGAAGCGGTGCGTCACAATACCCGGTCGACGTGCATCCTGGTACGCTCAAGAGTGTTCTGAGGCAAGCCGGTTTACCGGAAAAACAATGAAAACATACGCGATTGTTCTCGAGCAGGGAGAAAACAATCTTTCCGCCTATGTTCCGGACTTGCCTGGCTGCATTACCACCGGCAGAACCATTCAGGAGATTGAGCGGAACATCCGCGAGGCGATCGAATTGCATCTGGAGGGTCTGCGTGAAGAGGGTGAACCGATCCCCGATCCGCATACCGCGGTCGCGTACGTTGAGTTGCAAGAAGTCGGCTGATTCCGAAGCCAAAATACCTGCCGGTTCCCCCTTGACAGCGCGCCGCGCTGGGTTTACGATGCTCCCATCGATGTCGATGGGACGCGACCGATGGGAAAGACCAAACGCGATCAACTGCTCGGTAAGCTAGATCTCTTGATCCTCCGCACCCTCGCATCCGGCGAAAGCACGCATGGCTACGCCATCGCCGAGCGCATCGAATAGCTCTCCGAAGGCGTGTTCCAGGTAGGCGAAGGGTCGCTGTATCCCGCGCTGCATCGGCTGGCTGGCCTCTTCCCTTCAGGATCTGCGGCACGGCGTGAAGTTGCTGCGGCGCGACGTTGGCATATCGTTCCGCGATTCCGCCGGCGCAACTGGTGATAGCCATCAAAGCCGCAATTCGATCGTCGAACTCCGACCAGGCCGTATTCGGCGCCACTAGCATGGAACAGTGGATACAGAACTCGGTCAGCCAGCCGCGCTTCAATATGTTTCTGATCGGCGCCTTCGCCCTGCTTGCCATGGCGATGGCGGCGGCCGGAATGTACAGCGTGATCTCGTGCCTGGTCACGCAGCGCACCGGCGAAATCGCGATCCGGATGGCGCTGGGTGCAACGCGCGGCGCGATCGTCAAGACCGTTCTCGGCGCCACCGTCTGCTGGGTGATCGCGGGCTTAATCTCGGGTCTTGGGCTGGGCCTGTCGGCGCGAAACACCGTGCGCTCGCTTTCGAACACGGCGGCGGCGGGCTCACCGTGGATGTACTCGTCCGTCCTGCTGTTCTTTTTCGTGGTCACGCTGCTGGCTTCCTATCTACCGGTACGGCGCGCAAGCCGGCTGGACCCCGCCGTGGCGTTGCGTTCGGAGTAGCTTTCGCGTGTCATAATGCGACATGCTTCCCTTGCTGGCCGAACTGTTCGATCATCAAGCCTGGGCGGACGCAACCATGCTGGCCGCCGTTCGCGCGTGTCCGGCTGCGTACGATGAAGAGAAGCTGCGCCAGACACTGCACCACATCGTCATGGTACAGCGGGCCTTTCTTTCCATCTTTTTAAAACGCCCCTTCGACATGGCGGCCGAGTTGAAGGAACCCGAGTCACTGGAGGCGTTCGAGGCGCGATTCCGCGAAACGCACGCCGAGGAGCTCGCATTCGTCAGCGCGCTGGACGATTCGGCGCTGACGCGCGCGATAGAAACGCCGTGGCTGCCCGGCACGAAGTTGACTCTGGCGCAGGCGATGATGCAGGTGGTAATGCACAGCCAGGCGCACCGCGGGCAGTGCGCGTCCCGGTTGCGCGCCGCCGGTGGCCAGCCGCCCACGTTGGATTTCATCGTGTGGCTGAAGGACCGCCCCGCGCCCGTTTGGTCATGAACCAGGGAATCGCGTTCGCCCGAACCCTGCGCGCACTGGACGCCGACGATTTCCGCACATCGAAGCTTGGCCTGTTAGCCGCTACAGTCTTATTAATGGCGTGGACCTGGTGGCTGTTCGCCGCGCGCGTCCCGCAATACGAATCCACCAACAACGTGCGGATCGAATCCGGGCGGGTCGTAGCTTATTTCCCACCGGACGCTGTCGCCCAAATCCGTGCCGGCCAGCCTGCGATAGTGCACTGGGGCGACAACGTGATTCCAAGTCGGGTTCAGTCGGTCGCCACCGACCACGCCGAACTGGACCTCGCCCCCACCCCCCAACCCCCAACCCCAGCTTCGTCATCGGCTTCCGCCGACATCGAAATCGCACGCGTATCCCCAGCCGCCATCGCCCTCCAGTCTTTGGGCCGGCGCAATCGATGACGAAGCGCGCGCAGCGGCCGATGACGAAGCTCTTTGTTCCGGAGGTGGTCCAGACCTCCAACATGGACTGCGGGCCAGCCGCGCTCAAATCGCTGCTCGAAGGCTTCGGAATCCCCGTCAATTACGGCCGCCTGCGGGAGGCCTGCCAGACCGGCGTGGACGGCACGTCCATCGACACCATTGAAGAAGTGGCGAATCAGCTCGGATTGCGCGCCGAGCAGATCATGCTGCCTGCCGATCACGTGCTGATGGATGAAGCGCGCGCGCTGCCCGCCATCGCCGTGGTCGCGCTGCCCAACGGCGTCACGCACTTCGTCATCGTTTGGCGCAGGTTCGGCCGATTTGTGGAGCTGATGGATCCGGCCGTCGGCCGGCGCTGGGTGAGCGCCTCGCGCTTACTCTCCGATCTCTATATTCATCAGCAGTCCGTCGCGGACGAGGATTGGCGCGAGTATGCGGGATCGAAAGATTTTCTGGAACCGCTTTACAGCCAATTAGGGGCGTTGAATGCCAGCTTCGAGGATGACGATCCGGACCCCTCGGACGATCCGAGTTGGCGGTCGCTCGCGGCGCTCGATGCCGCCGTGCGAATGGTGACCGCATTGGTGGAGACAGGCGCGATCAATCGCGGTCAACAGAGCTCCCGGCTCCTGTACGAATTGATGAAGAGCCCGGACCAAATCCCGGAACATTATTGGTCGGTGCGTCCCGGCGCGGAAGACGGCCAACTCATCGTGCGCGGCGCAGTGCTGGTCCGCGTGTTAGGAATCGGAGACGCTGCGCCCTCGTCGGCGGAATTATCGGCCGCGCTTCAGCAAAGCTCGGCTCGCCCCGGCGCCGAGTTACTGCGGTTGCTCCGCGCCGACGGCATCTTCACTCCAGCCATAATCGCGACGGCGCTCGCGCTCGCCAGCGCCGCGGTAATCGTGGAAGCGATCCTGTTTCGCGGATTGATCGGTTCTGGCCGCGGCCTCTTCGCCGTTACCATCGCGTTCTCGGCCATCCTTCTGTTGCTCGAAATCCCCATCGTATCCAGCCTGCTGCGCTTCGGGCGGCGCCTGGAAATCCGCCTGCGCCTGGCATTTCTGGAAAAACTTCCGCGCCTCGGCGACCGCTATTTTCAAAGCCGCCCCAGGTCCGACGTGGCAGAGCGCAGCCACAGCATTCATCTCATCCGCCGCCTTCCCGAACTCGGCGGCCAGCTTCTGCGCTACAGCTTTGAAATTGTCTTTACTACAGCGGGGATCATCTGGATCGACCCCGCCAGCGCTCCTATCGCGATGCTCGCCGCATTCGCCGCTCTCGCGATTCCGCTGATGTCGCAGCCGCTGCTCATGGAGCGCGATCTGCGCTTGCGAACGCATGCGGGCGCGCTCACGCATTTCTATCTGGATGCGCTGCTCGGCCTGGTCGCGATCCATACTCACGGCGGACAACCGGCCATGCGCCGCGAGCACGAGTCCCTGCTTAGCGAATGGGCGCGCGCGGGTTTGAATCTGCAGCGCGCCGTTCTCTCGCTTGAAGCTTTTCAGTTTCTCATCGGCTTCGGGCTGGCCATCTGGCTGCTGGCGTCGCACCTTGGGCGCGCGGGCGATGCGGGCGCGGCGTTGCTGCTGGTTTATTGGGCGCTCAATTTGCCCTCGCTGGGGCAGGAAGTGGCGATCGTTGCGTGGCAGTATCCTTCTTATCGCAACATCACTCTGCGATTGCTCGAACCGCTCGGGGCACTGGAACAACGGCGGTCGACACAAGCGATCACGACTCCTGAGGGCGCGACTGCGTCGATTAAATTCGAAAACGTCAGCGTCGTCGCAGCGGGACATCCGGTGCTCAGCGAAATCAACCTGTCGATTTCTCCCGGAAGTCACGTCGCGATTGTCGGCGCTTCGGGCGCGGGAAAATCAAGCCTGGTTGGGCTGCTGCTGGGCTGGCACCGCGCGGCGTCCGGCAAGGTCTTGGTCGATGGCGTCGAGTTGGACGATGCGCGCCTGGATCAACTCCGTCCACACATCGCGTGGGTGGATCCGGCGGTGCAACTTTGGAATCGCCCGATGCTCGAAAACTTGCGTTACGGCAACGGCGATATCAGCGTGGACGATGCCATCAACGCCGCGGAATTGTCGCCCATCATCAATCGGCTTCCGAACGGTCTGGAGACGCCGCTCGGTGAAGCCGGCGGATTGGTCTCGGGCGGCGAAGGCCAGCGGGTGCGGCTGGGGCGCGCGCTGCTGCGTCCCGGTGTGCGCCTTGCGATTCTGGATGAGCCTTTTCGCGGCCTGGATTTCGAGCAGCGCCACAAGCTGCTGGCGCGATCGCGCGAAGTCTGGCGCAGCGCCACTCTGCTCGCCATCTCGCACGATATCGCCGAGGCCATGACGTTCGAACGCGTGCTGGTATTAGAAGACGGGCGCATCATCGAAGACGGCGACCCGCGCGAGTTGGCCGACGACGCCGACTCCCGCTTCCACGCGATGCTCGGAGCCGAACGTTCCATGCGCGAAGAATTCTGGAACAGCGCCGAGTGGCGGCATTTACATCTGCACAATGGCCAACTTACCTGATTCGTGGTTGTGGACCTCCTCTCGTCTTGGAGAAGCCATCAGTCATTTAACGAATGTACCTGGCTGCCCCAATCCCCAATCCCCAATCCCGGACTCATGGTTAGAATCCGCGGCGCAGACCCTCGGCTTCGAAGCACAGCCGGCTGAAACCTCGTACGCAGAGTTTGATCGCCAACTCGGCCGCATGGGACCGGCTTTAATCGCAGTTGGTCCTGCGTTTCTCGCGCTTCTGCCCGGCTCAGTGCTGCTCACGCCCGAGCACACGAAAGTCCGCGTCGATCCTGCTGTTATCCGAGCCGCGCTTTGCGCCGACGTCGAAGCGCCCATCCTGCGCGAGATTCAGCAAACGCTGGATCGCGCGCAGATTCCGCCATCGAAGCAAGCTCGCGCGCGAGACGCTATCCTGGGCGAACGCCTCAGCCCCAAACGAATCCGCGGCATCTGGCTGCTGCGGCTGCCGCCGGGCGCGAGTTTCCGGGCGCAATTGCGTCAAGCGCACATTCCCGGCCGGCTCGCGGCGCTCGCAACTGCGCATGCGATTCAATACGCGCTTTGGATTCTCGCATGGTACATCGTTGGCGCGAATGTTTTGAACGGCGGAACGGATCGCGGATGGCTGATTCCCTGGTCGCTGCTCCTGCTGACGCTGGTCCCGCTGCGAGTGCTGATCACGCGCTTGCAAGGCTGGGTAGCCATCGGCGCGGGCGCGCTTTTGAAGCAGCGGCTTTTTGTCGGAGCGCTGCGCTTAGATCCCGATAGCATCCGCCATCAAGGCGCGGGACAACTGCTGGGACGCGTGCTGGAATCGGAAGCGGTGGAAGCGCTGGCGCTGAGCGGAGGATTTCTCGCCCTGGTAGCGCTGATCGAAATCATCGTTGCTCTCGTCGTGCTGGCGGCCGGCGCGGGCGGCGCTTTGCAATCGGCGCTGCTGTTCACTTGGCTGCTCGTCGCCGCTGCGATTGCGTGGCAATATTATCGGCGCAATCGCGATTGGACCGACGTTCGCCTGGCGATGACGCATGATTTGGTGGAGAGCCTGGCCGGGCACCGCACGCGCGTCGCGCAGCTTTCCTCAGATGTGTGGCACAAGGGGGAGGACGAAGCGCTCGAAAAATATTTGACCAGTTCCAAGGCTATGGACCAATCGACGGCGCGCCTCATCGCCCTGGTTCCGCGCGGCTGGCTGGTGCTCGGCCTGCTTGGCTTGGCGCCCGCGTTCGTGTACGGCAACGCAACGCCCGCGCGCATCGCGATTGCCCTGGGCGGCACTCTGTTGGCATACCGCGCGTGGCGACGGCTTGCGGCCGGTGCATGGCAGTTGGCGGGCGCCGCGGTGGCATGGCAACGAACATCGATACTGTTCCGCGCCGCGACGCGCACAGAGTTACCCGGAGCGCTCGACATCGATGCATCAAGGAGCTCGCCCCTGGTTGTCGAAGCGCGCGACCTTGTCTTCCGTTATAACGACCGCAGCGAGCCCGTGCTGCGCGGCGCGAACCTCGAAATCGTGCGGGGCGAGCGCCTGGTGTTGGAAGGCGCATCGGGCGGTGGAAAATCCACGCTAGTGTCCCTGCTGGCCGGCGTACGCGAGCCCAACTCGGGCCGCATCTTGATTGACGGGTTCGATCGGCCCACGCTGGGCGCCGCCGAGTGGCGCAGACGCCTGGCCGCCGCGCCGCAGTTTCACGAGAACCACGTGCTGGCCGAAACATTCGCCTTCAATTTGTTCCTGGGACATCCGGCCGTTCTCACGCCCGCCGATTTCGAAGAAGCGCGCGCTATTTGCGATGAACTCGGCCTGGGCGATCTGCTGGATCGCATGCCCGCCGGCGTGCTCCAGATGGTGGGCGAAACCGGCTGGCAGCTTTCGCATGGCGAGCGCAGCCGCCTGTATATCGCGCGCGCGCTGCTGCAAGATTCCGATCTGGTGGTGCTGGACGAAAGCTTCGCCGCGCTGGACCCGGAGAACTTGAAACGGGCTGTCGAGTGCGTGGTGAAACGGGCGCGCAGCCTGCTGGTGATCGCGCATCGGTGATCGCCCAAGGCGACGATTACTTGAGCCCATTCGCCAAATACAGCGTGGAAATATCGCGCTGGAACGAATACGCATACGCGCTTCCGTCCGGCGTGACAACAACATTATAAATTTGCACCCCCACCGGATCGGCCGGCTTCAATTCTTTCCACAGCTCCTGGCGGCCGCTGGCCAGATCCAGGCGATTGATTTTCACCGCCGTGAGACCTTCGTCCTGTCGCATAAACAGGCTCCGCCCGTCCGCGCTCCAGTTCACGACAGATTCCCCGGCTGGAATGTCGATGGCCGGCCGCGCCGCCGCGCCCGCAATGGGAACCATGTTCAATTTGCCGCCCACCACGGCCGTCACATATTTTCCGTCGGGCGAAATATGCAAAGCCGGCATTCCTTCCGGTGTCACCGGCGTTGGCGCTCCGCCGCGAATGTCTTGCAGATAAGTCCGAGTGGGCCGGTTCGACTCATTTCCGGTAAACAACAATTTCTGCCCGTCAGGAAGCCATTCCACGCGCTCGTAGTGCATGCCGGGCGTGCTGAAAACGCGGGACTCTCCCGGTCCCGTGGGCAGCAGGCTCAGCTCCGTCTTCGGGCCGTCGTTCAAAATGCACGCGACAAATTTTCCATCCGGCGACAGCGCGGGCCGATTGCCATCGCCCAATCGCACCGCGGGCGAACCATCGGTCTTGCGCAGATAAATGGCGGGATTGCGCGCGCTGCCGTACGATAGCTCCTCGAATAAAATCGTGTCGCCGTCGGAGGAAATATCCAAAATACTGCTGGCATCGAACCACGAAAGATCGCGTTCCTGTTTCGAGCCGGGAGCCAGGGCCGAGATGCCCAGCCGCGAATCGGAGACGTTGAACAGGACTCCCTTGTCCCGCGCGATATCGTCCACCACCATGAACGCGGGCGTCTCCACCACCAGGCGCTCTTTGCCGCTGAGCGTGACCGCGCGCAACGCGGGTTCCCCACCCGCCTTCGCTCCGCCGAACCAGATTTCATCGCCCTTCGGCGACCACGCCAGCCCGCCCAACTCCTGCCATCCGCGCGACAGCGCCCGCTTCCTGCCGTGCATGTCCAGCACCGTCACGGTATAGCTGCCCACATCGTTGTCGTGCTCGAAGAATGCGATCCAATCGCCCTTGGGCGAAATACGCAGCAGCTCCGGTGGACGCCCATCGTTCTCGTAGCGCGTGGTTCCGATGGGATACTCGATGCGATTCCTGCCGCCCACGGTGCGCGAAACGGCCAGCGTGGAACCATCGGGCGACCAATCGGCGTCATTGACGTTCTCCAGGATTTCGCGCGGGGCTCCGCCCGACAATGGCACGCGCGCCAGCGTTCCAGGCGTTCCGTTCGCGGTGGGCCCCAGCAAAATGGCCATCTCGCCGGTGGAGCTGATCGCGAGAATGCGGCCTTCCGGCAAATCCAGCGGGCGATATTCGCGGCTGCCGGGGCGCATCGAGAAGATATTGGTGGGCTCATTGGCCCACTGCGCGCCGAACACCACGGTCTGGCCGTCGGGAGAAAACTTAGCCGACGAGATGTCGCCGCGCCGGTACGTCAAGCGCTGGAAGGTGGGCTTCACCGGCTTGAAAAGCGTCCAACCGGCGTAGGCGCCCGCAAGCAATGCCAGGACAATCACCGCGGGCCACAGCAACATCGGCCGCAGCACTATTCGAAACCCGCGCTTTGGCTCAACCACTGGCGCGGCCGGGGCATCCGACAATTTGCCGGACTCCAGTTCGTCCAGCACATCTTCCAGCGCCACCTTAATATCGGTGATGCTCTGCCAGCGGCGCTGCGGATCTTTGCGTAGACAGCGGCTGATGATGCGCTCCACGTCGCGCGGAATGCCCTGCCCCAGTTGGCTCAGGGGCACGGGCTCGGAGTGCAGCACCGACGCGAGAGTGGACAGCTTCGAATCGCCCGAGAACGCGCGCTTCCCCGTGATCATTTCGTACAACACCGCGCCGAACGCGAAAATATCGGACCGCGCATCCACCGTGTGGCCGTCGGCCTGTTCCGGCGACATGTATGCGACGGTGCCGATGATGGTACCGGCTTCGGTGCGCAGCATGGCGTCGATGTGAACGCTTTGCGTCACCGCGAAAACATCCGGCTCTTCGATCTCGGTGAGCTTGGCCAAGCCGAAATCGAGTATCTTCACTTCGCCCTGCTCGTTGACGATGACGTTGGCGGGCTTCAGGTCGCGATGCACGATGCCCGCGTTGTGGGCCGCCGACAAACCGTCGGCGATCTGGATGGCGTAGCGCAGCGCGTCGTTCAGGCGGATGCCTTTGCGGCCGATCAGCCGGTCCAGCGTCTTGCCGGCCACGTACTCCATCGCGATGAAATCCACCGGCTGCCCGTCCACCTGCCCGGTGTCGATGTCGAAGATGGTGACGATGTGGCGATTGCTCAAGGCCGACGCGGATTTGGCCTCTTGCGAGAAGCGCGCGCGGCGATCGGCATTCGCGACGGCGGTGGAAGGCAGCACCTTGACGGCGACGGCGCGGTCCAGATGAGTGTCCAGCGCCCGATAGACCACGCCCATCCCTCCCGCGCCCAGCTTGGCTTCGATGCGATAGTGGCGGAGAGTTTCACCGATCATGGTCGGATTCAAGAGCGCCGGATGCAAGAATACCGGGTCTAGTGTGCCGGAGTTTACAGTCCGAGCGTTTATTTTATCATCTGCCCGTGCCGGAAGGTCGACGAGCCCTGGAGTTCCCAGCCGGATGTGCCGATTGGTCATCGTTTGCGTTGGGAAACGGAAACCCAGAGGGGAATGTGGTCGGCTCCATCCGAGTCGAAGCAATTGTCCGAACATTTCCCCTTTTCGCCCGCGATTACAAGGCAATTACTAGTCATACAGGGTTGTCGGTCAGTGATAAAACTTATTGCTCCGTTAATACGATTCGTGGTAGGCTAGCTTCGCGTTCTATTAAGAAGAAAAAAGCGGCAATTCTTCCGTTTGTGGTTTATCGGAGCCGCATACACAAGCTTCCAGCCTGTTGGGAGGCGATGGAAACTATGGCGCCCACAATGGGCCGGATCGAGGTGCGGATGATGGTTTCGGAGATGCGAACGACACGAGCGGGGATCTGCGCTACTGTTGCGGTGGGACGCGGGTGCAGGAGCGGGTGTCGGCTTTTATCGGCGGTTTTTGTTGTGCTCTTGTTCGCCGGTATGTCATCCGTTCTCCGGGCTCAGGGCGCATTGCAATATTGCAATGCAGCATATGCTGGAGGAGAGCTAGGATGTGCGTTATCCGGTGGAGGATGTAGCGCTCTTGAGGCGTGGTACCAAGCGTGCGTGGCGGACGCCAACTCGTTTCCAACACCGCCGCCATCACCACCTTCGCCACCAACACCTTGCTCGAGCGGTGGTGGGACGGAGGCGCGACCAGGGCGCGGGTTTCGGAGCAAATCCGGCGTGTCGCCCAGAGACCAGCCTTCGTCGTCTGTTCCATGCATAAGTGCTCGTGGATCCCGTAAGTGATCTACAGGATACGCCAAAAACGGGGATCGTCCTAGATCCGCAGACCCTGGCCACCTTGGGGACCGTAGTTACTGGGGTTGCGGCGGACAACGCAGCCAGGGTTGTGGTTCGCATATACGCCAATTCTGCTGGGGACCAGTTGACGGTGAGTGCGCAGGCGGGCGATCAGCTTGGGCCGCCTTTTGGCACGCTGGCAACGATTCTGCCGACGGACGGAAATGCGTTAGGAACACAAGTTACGGTAACCGCTGTCAACACCAGCGCTGGCCCCATGGGTTTTGTGCTGTACGTTCCGCCCCCGGACTTCTCCCGCGGTGGCTCGGACGATGGTGCAGCATCGCGACCCGTGACAATCACCGCGACAGCGTCCGCCACTGCCATAAACTACACAAACAACATCACTCTCTGGCGTCCGCCAGTGATTGTGGTGCACGGTCTGTGGGGAGACCCTTCGGATTGGAACAATTTCACTCCGTTCTTAGCTTCCGGCGCAAACCCTGGGGATTCGCGATTCAACACGCCTAATTCGTATTCTGTCCATCGGGCGAACTACAATTACCCCATCGCGCTGTCCAATAGCACACCAAGCTACTCTCGGCTGAACGCGCACACCAACTCCCTGGGCTTCGGGTTTAACGCTCCGCTTGTCCTGAACCAAATCCAAGAGGCAATCGTTGACTTTCGCCAGGGAATGCAGGCGGCAGCGACGCAAGCGGACGTGGTTGCGCATAGCATGGGTGGGACTGTTACGCGAAAGCTGGAGTATCTGGACCAATACACCGATGGATCGTCGTTCGGCATGGGGAACGTGCATAAGCTGATCACCATCGGAACGCCGCACCTCGGAAGCCCTTTGGCGAACCAACTCCTACAGGATAGCTGCGTGCAAGGTATCTTTGCTTTTGGGGGAAGGTTTGCCATCAGCACTGTGACCGCAGCCGGTGTGCCGACAACTGGTGGCGTTGGCGACCTTCAGGGAGATGGATTTAACGACAGCCAACTCAGCAATGCGCTGCTCGAAATCGGGAATTCCACACCGCATGAGGTGCCAACCTTCCCCATCGCAGGAACGATGATCGCATCGGCAACTCCCCCAAGCAATACGAGTGCGCTGAACTGCACTTTCTGCAACGCATCTATCATCCGTTCTTGTTCGAGCAGCGCTTTGGCCGCTAACCTAACCCCGCTAGGCTGGCCGTCGGTATTCGGAGCTCCGCCCAACAACGCCAGCGATGCCATCGTTCCTCTCAACAGCCAGCTCAACGGGAATTTGAGCTACCCGCAGGTGAACGGCCTTGTCCACAGCGCAGGGCTGGCAGATCTTGACTTCACTGGCCCCGGCGAGCTTGACCCTGCCAGCGCGGTTAACACTATTCAGGCTGCCGTGGTTCAGGCGCTCAACCTGTCAGTTCAGAGTTCCCAATTTATACTGCTTCCGTAGAAGGACACAATGGCCCTCGAGATCAGATTTCGTTTAGAGCAACTTCTCAGGCTCCTGGTTCCCTCGTGCGCTCTGACCGGGCTGCTTTTGGCGCAGCCGAGCCTGCGGATTACTACGCCGACCGATGGCACCACCGCCCATCCTGGCGAATTATTGACCGTGCAGGTCGAGGCGTCACCGGCCGAGGCTTTTAAGCTGGTGTTCGTGGTCGGTTTCGAACCCATCGGATTTGGCAGGGAGCAACTCGATAAGCCCCCTTATCGGTTCACGGTTAAGATTCCGATCGGCATCAGACCTGATAAATACCCAATTACCGCCTGCGGTTTCGCCTTTTCCGAAGGGCAGCTGGTAAACTCCGATCCGATCGACATATTAGTCGAGCGCGCCGATTCGCCGATCAGCATCACTGTTTATCCGGTGGTGGCGGATTTCTCGATGGAGCAAAAGCGCTATCTGCAAGTTACGGGTGTTTATGCTGACAAGACAACCGCAGATCTCACGCAATCCAGTCGGATCAAGTATGTTTCGAGCGCACCAAGCGTCGCAACTGTCAGTCCCCAAGGCATCGTGACGCCGGTGGCGCCAGGTACGGGAAAAATCACGGTCACCTACGGGAATCTGACGCAAGATGTTCCGGTTAAGGTCAGTCGGAGCGAGCGATGAGGGTAAATATTCCCGTGCTCCTCCTGTCGGTCCTTCCGCCAGGCTCGCTCGCGGCACAATCACTTCAAATTACGTCGCCCACAAGCGGAACAGTGGTCAATCCGGGGCAGTCGGTGACCGTCAGTGTGGTTGCTACAGGCACTTTTGGGGGGGTCGTTGTTATTGGCCAGTCCCCCTTTGGCGATAATCAGCAGGTGCTAGGTTCACCACCCTACCAGTTCACGGTTCAGGTACCCAGCACGATCAGCCCGGGCCAATACACCCTCACCGCAGTTGGAGTCACGGCGTCCGGTCCCGAAACCTACTCCACCCCAGTTCTCGTCGACGTTGAGCGCCCTGACAGTCCCGTCAGCCTGAGCGTCGAGCCAACCATCCTAAGCTTGTACCCAGGTCAAATGGGTTACCTGCGGGTCATCGGCACATTTGCCGACGGCTCATCGCTCGACCTCACGGAATCCACGACTACCACCTTCTCGTCCTCGGTAAACACGGTTGCCACTGTAAGCCCGCAAGGTATCGTAACGCCCGTGGGGCCGGGCTCAGGGCAGATTCTCATCGATGGTTCAGTTTCAGTTCCCATTACTGTAGCGCCGCAGATCGGCATAACGCCCGCACAAGCCTCACTCGCGGCATCCCAAGCGCGTCAGTTCGTCGCGTCTGTGGCAAATCCTGCGAATCCCGCGGTCACCTGGTCACTCAACCCTGGGTTTGGCACCGTTGACGCCAACGGGATCTATACTGCTCCCTCGGCTGTGGGCTCGCAGGAGACCGACACACTGACGGCTACAAGTGTTGCAGACACGACTCAGACCGCCAGCGCGGTAATTACGCTCTTGCCGACTACGTCGATTACCGTGCTCCCCGCTTGGGCGGTTCTGTACGCGGCGGAGCCGCAGCAGTTCACCGCGACCACATCGAATGCCGGAACTTCAGGTGTGACGTGGTCGGTTAGCCCAAGCGGCGCCGGAACGATCAGCGGTACCGGACTATACACGGCGCCTGCCTCTATATCGGCTACCCAGCCAGTTACCATAACAGCAACCAGCGTGGCGAATCCATCAATCTCGGGGAGCACAACAATCTATATATCGCCGCAGCCATTCGCGATACTCCTCCAGGGCCCCGCCCAGACAGTGGGTCAGGGAACGTCCTCCGGTATAGGCGTTACCTATTTGGCCACGGATGGATTCCCGCACCCGGTGGCACTTGCCGTGACTGGATTGCCGGCTGGAGTAACCGCTTCGTTCAAGCCGCCGACGTTTAAAGGTGGTGGCGGCGGGGGATCCACGCTGACGTTCACCGCGAGCACGAACGCCGTGCAAGGAAGCTATCCGGTGACGGTGGTGGGGCAGGACACGGTCTACGCCCCGCTAAGCCAGGCTCAGCCACTTACGCTCAACGTGGGAGCCGGATATTCGCTCACAGCAAGTAGCTCCACGCTGACCACCGTGCCGGGCGGCTCGGTCGCAATTAACGTGACTGAGTCGACCACAGGGCCCTATCCCTTTCCAGTTTTCCTCGGGGCGCTTCCGCCGGAAGGGGTCCAGGGCATCACTGGCACTTTCTTCTCGATGGGGCAGCCGGTCTCGGAACAGGCCGGTCCCGGTACCCTGGGCCTTTTGCTCACCGTCGGCTCCTTCGTGCAGCCCGGCACTTACCCTATTACAATCGCCGGGCAATCCTCCTTCGCGGGAGAGACCTCGTCAACGGCAATTACCCTCGTCGTTAACGCAGTAACCGGCCCAAGCGTCGTGTCGATGTCTCCGAATCCAGGCATCCAGACCACGCAGATTTTCACTTTTACATTCACGGACCCGTCGGGTGGAGCGAGCATCACTTCCGCCGGCGTGCTGGCCGGCACGTCGCAGAGCACGGTGGCAGCTTGCTACGTGCAGTACACAGCGAGCACACAGACGGTTTCGTTGCAGAACGACGCTGGCACAGGTTGGGCCGGATCGGCTGTTCTTGGAACCTCCGGCGAACTGAGCAACAGCCAATGCCTGCTCGACACTGGCGCTTCGCAGGCCAGTGTTTCTGGTAACACACTCACGTTGACCCTTGTGCTGACGCCGGTAGTGCCGGTAATTGGGACCCAGAACGTTTATGCGACGGTCTCGGATAGCTCCTCGTCAAGTGGGTGGCTCCAGCTGGGCGTGTGGACAATTTCGGCCAATTCACTGCCGGCGCGATGGCGAGACCAAGACATCGGGGCCGTAAGTGGAGCGGGTTTCTCAATGTACGATCCGACATCGGGCACATACACGGTGTACAGTTATGCCAGCGACCTGAACGCTCCGCCGGACCAACTCCATTACACGTACCAGCCGATGGTGGGCGACGGAACCATCGTCGCGCAGTTGACCACTGTCGATAATATATTCCAGTACACAAAGGCAGGCGTGATGATTCGAGCGAGCGCAGATCCCAGCGATGCTTATGTATTTCTGAATTTTCAGCCGAATAACGGAGGTTGCAACGTCGGGATTCGCGGAACATCGGGAGCAGTAGCAACGGATGCAGCGTGCAGTCCCAGCTTGCCCCTCTTAATCAGCCCACAATACTCGGCCGCCTGGCTGCAGATAACGCGGCAGGGCAATACCTTTTCCTTGCAGATCTCCTCCGACGGCGCCACGTGGACAGCTGTGAGCGCTCCCGTTACCGTCGCGATGCCACCGAATGTACTGGTCGGGTTAGCCGTGGTGTCCAACGGGTACTTGAGCTGGGGAACCTTCGATGGCGTCGGTATAACGGCGGCCTCGGCCGCGGCATCGCCCACCTTTAGTCCAGCCAGTGGCACCTACTCAACAGGCCAGACCGTGGCCATCGGCACAGCCACCTCCGGCGCATTGATTCGGTATACCCTTAATGGCAGCACGCCGAGCGAAACTGCGGGGACGCTGTACAGCGGGCCTATAACCATCACGAGCTTAACCACCATCAACGCCATCGCCTATGCCAGCGGAATGGCCGACAGCGCCGTGGCTTCGGCAGCGTACGCGGTCTCCTGCATCAGTAACCTGACTGGACGGGGCAATCCCTCCGGTCCTGGTGGTGCGCAAGTCACTCTGGCGTGGAGCGCTCAGACCAATGCTACAACATACAACATATTGCGCAGCTCGACGACCGGCGGGCCGTATACGCTGGTCGGAAATACCAACCTGACAGGCTACCGGGACGGTGGCGATGGCCTGGTGGCAAACACCACCTATTACTACGTCGTGCAGCCGCTAGAAGGATCGACGGAGATTTGTCAATCCAATCAGGCTGCGATTGCGATACCGTAGCCCTCAACTCACCATCGAAACGAGTCCCCGCTCCTTCAGCCCGCTAATCGCCAAGCCGTAACGCCCCCGCACGCCGGTCTTTTCGAAGATATGCTTCAGATGAATCTTCACCGTCCCCGGCCGGATGCCCAATTCGAGCGCGATCTCTTTGTTCTTGAAGCCCTGCTCCACCATTTCGAGCACCTGGTGCTCGCGCGGCGTCAGCTCCGAGCGCGGGTAGCGCTCCTGCCGCGCCGAATCGCGGAACACGCAATCCTCCATCCAGCTTCGTCCCGAGGCCACCGTTCGCAGGCAGCTCAGGATGCTTTCCATATCCGCGGTCTTGCGGACAATGCCCTTGGCGCCGGCCTGCAGCAGACGCAGCGCTTCGGCCTCGGTCATGGAAACGCCCCACACCGTGACGGCGGGCGCGGCCTCCGCCAGTTTCAGGTCGTGAATCCAATCCAGCACGATTCGCATGCCGAATCCCTTGTCCACGATCACAACGTCGGGTGGCCGGGCGGTCACCAGCTGCGTGGCTGCTTCCAGCGAATTCAACGACGCCAGGAACTCCAGGTCTCCGGACGCGGTCAGCAGGGTTCGCAACCCTTCTGCCGTAATCGGTTGAGTGTCGCACGCGACGACAGTTTTCTTCGAGTGGTCTTTCGGATGTTCTGGCTTCGGATATTCTGGGCTCATGTTGGTCTCTTACCAGCCGACACGCCTTTCTCATGCGGGCCTGAGTCTGATTCATTAGGTCTGACTAGTGAATCAAACTAAGCCTTATCGGCGAGTGCGTTCGATTGTTTAGTTGATCCGGTGAGTGAAGGCTCTCATGTTATCATCAACACTAGCCGATTTGATCGTTAGGACTCCCCTGATGGATAGTCCGCAGTGCGCCGATGCCCCAGCCTGATGCCCCGAAATACAGCGGTACCTGGAAAGCGCTGTTCATTTGCCCTAATCAAAAGATAATACGGGACTTAGCACCGCTGCTCCGCAAGCATCTGCCCACCTTTTCGGGTCACGATCTGAACTCTTACCCGATGCGCCATCAACTGGCGGAGGTGATGATTTCCGAAGCGCCCAATCTTTGCCTGCTGGAGGTAGGCGAACCACCCGACGCGGGATTGGCGCTCATTCACGACTTGCTGCGCATCAATGCCAAGCTGCCGATCATCGTGGTTCTGGCCAGCAACGATCCCGAACTGGTGCTGCGCTGCCTGCGCCAGGGCGCCAGCGATTTCCTGATTCCGCCGTTCACCTCCGAGCAGGTGGAAGGGGCGCTGCAGAAGATAGCCCGGCTGCAGCCCGGCGCGCACGCCGCCAACGCCGGCAAGGTGTATTGCATTATGCCCGCCAAAGGCGGCTGCGGCGCCAGCACCATCGCCAGCAATCTGGTTTATCAAATGAAGCGGGGCGACAAGCGCATCCTGCTTGCGGATCTGGATCCGCTGGCCGGGACGCTTTCGTTCCTGCTAAAGATCAAATCCGCCTATAGCTTCGTGGACGCACTGGCGCGCTCCCACGACATCGACGCCGACCTGTGGAAATCCGTGGTCACCAGCCGGGGAGGGGTGGATGTGCTGCTCTCGCCCGAGGTGATGACGGAGGGCATGAGCGAGTTGAAGGACGCCACCAGCATCATTGAATACGCCCGTGGCACCTATGACATCGTGGTGCTGGATACCGGCGGCGTGTACGGCGAATGGAATCTCAGCCAGGCGCAACTGGCGGACGAGATTCTGCTGGTCACAACCAACGAGCTTACCTCGTTGCAGGCGGTGCAGCGCGCGCTCGGCTATCTGGATGCCAATAACATCGGCCGCTTCAAGCTGCGCCTGATCGTGAATCGTTACGATCGCCACACCGGCCTGAGCAAGGACGTGATCGGCACGGCGCTGCACATGGACATTTTCCACATCATGCCCAGCGATTACGACGCCATCCAGAAGTCCTTGATGGAAGGCAAGCCGCTGGGGCCCGCTACCAGCTTCGGCAAGAGCGTGATCGGGCTGGTAGATCGGCTGGCCGGAAGCTCGGAGGCGCCGAAGAAGAATAGCTCGCTATCGGGATTGCTGTCGTTATTTTCCCGCACGTCTTAGGCTGGCGAAGGGTCTAAGCATTGCCGGCCACGGATTAACACGGATCAACGCAGATAAGCAACGAAGAAATTTGGCTTTGTTTTTTATCCGTGTGCATCCGTGTTCATCGGCGGCTAATCTGTTTTTAGTCCGCGGCTGCGCCGGTCCACGGCGGGGCGTCGCTCGCGGGGAACGACTCTTCTCCGGCTTCATCCACCTCGTCCTCGGGAAGTTCCCTTTCAGGCTTCTCTTCCGGCTCGGTGGAATCCGGCGCTGGCCCCTTTTCCGGCTTGGGCTCGTTCTGTTTACTCATAAAAATAGGACAAACGAACCCGCCAAAAGTTTCGCCAGCCTATTCATACCTTAACGCCACCATGGGATCCACGCGCGAGGCGCGGCGGGCGGGAATGTAACAGGCCATCAGTCCAACGCATGCCAACAACGCGGCCACCGACGCTATGGTCACCGTATCCCAAGCCCCCACACCGAACAAGAGCGTCGAAAGCAAGCGCGCAAAACCGAGCGCACCCGCGAACCCCACTGCCAAGCCCACCAGCATCATTCCCATTCCGCCGCGCAGCACCAGGCCCAGCAAGTTACCGCTACTGGCGCCCAACGCCGCGCGAATGCCGATCTCGTTGGTCCGCTGCGCCACCGTATAGGAGACCACGCCGTAAATCCCCACCGCCGATAGCGCCAGCGCGATGGCCGCGAAGACGTCCAGCAAAACGGATCGCAACCGATCCCCCGCCATGGATTCCGCTTTGATCTGCTCCAAAGTCTTCATGTCCGTGAGCGCCTGCTCCTTGTTGACGTCGGACACCGCTTTGCGAATCGCCTTTTGCAGGAACAGCGGATTCATGGCCGCGCGCACCACCAGGCCTCCGAAGTACACCGGGCTCTGATCGTTCGTCATGTAAACTCCCGCATTCTCCTGCTTGTCATCCAGAGAGTTCACCCGCTCATCGGCCACCACGCCAACCACTTCCCACGCCACCTCCGAGCCGAGCTGCGTTTTGCCGGGCACGATCTGCTGGATCAGAATGCGCTTGCCGATTGGATTTTGCTTCGCCAGATACTTGCGGGCCATGGTTTCGTTAATCACCGTGACCGGCGGGGCGCCGGCTACGTCATGATCGCTCAATGGGCGGCCCTGGAGCAGCTTCATTCCCAGCGAGTGGAAATATGAGGGCGTGACCATTTTGAAGAAACAGACCTGGCGGTTCGCGCGGTCCACGTTGGCCTGGCCCGCAATTTGGAACGGCATTCCGTAGCCCCAGCCCTGCAAAGGCAGCGCGGACGTGAACGCGACGTCGCGAACTCCAGGAATTGCGGCGAGATTATCGAGAACCGATCGCAGATATCCGTTTAATTGCCGCGGATCTGGATAGCGCTGGTCGGGGATGGGCAATCCGGCGGTCACTACATTAGTTGAATCGAATCCCATGTCGGCCTGTTGCATTCGAAAGAAGCTGCGGATGAGCAGGCCGGCGCCGGTGAGCAGCATAAATGCCAGCGCCACCTGAGTAACCACCAAAGCTCCGCGCAGCGTCAGGCGTCCGGCGCCCGCCGATGAGTTGCGCGCGCGATCCTTCATGATGCCCGCCAGATTGCTGCGCGTGGTGACGATGGCCGGCGCCAATCCGAAAATGATTCCGGTGAGCACGGAGAGGACCAGCGTGAAGAGCAACACGCGCATATCCAGCGCGACCTTGGCCTCCGCGGGAAGAGTGAAAGGCGGGAGGGCGGCTTTCAAGGCGGCCATGCCCGCATAGCCCAGCGCCAGGCCCAACACGCCGCCACCTACCGAAAGCAGCACGCTTTCCGTTAGGAATTGACGGACGATTCTGATCCTTTCGCCGCCCAGCGCCGCGCGAATCGCGATTTCCCGCTCGCGCGCTGAACCCCGCACCAGCGACAGGTTCGCGATGTTCGCGCAGCTAATCAACAAAAGCATTCCCACGGCAGCCAGCAGAACGTATAACGACTGTTTCAAATTTTCGTCGACAAGAATATCGGAATAACGCTCCACCACCACGCCCCAGCCTTTGTTCGAGTCCGGATAATCGTGCGCGATGCGTGCGCCGATGGCGTCCATCTGTTTGCGCGCGGCCTCCAGCGTGACGCCCGGTTTGAGTTTGGCGAAAGAGATCATCCAGTGAAAATTACGCGTCATGTTCTCGGGTTTGAAAACCAGCGGCGTGTAGAACTGCGCAAACAACCGGTCGAACGATCCGCCTGCGGGAAGCACGCCGATCACGGTGTACGGCTCGCCATCCAGCCGGATGGTTTGTCCGAGCAACTTCGGATCGCCTCCGAATTGCGACTCCCACAGCGTGTGACTGAGCACCACCACGTGCTGCTTGCCGGGCTCATCTTCGTCCGGCGCGAACGTCCGGCCCAGCACGGCGTGAGTTCCAAAGATGTCGAAATAGTGCGTCGACACGCTCCCGCCTCGCAACTGAACCGGGTCGCCCGCGCCAGTAAGCGTTGCCGCGTGGCCGGTAAAGGGCGTCATGTACTCAAAGACGGTATTCTGATTGCGCCAGTCCAGATAATTCAGGGTGGAAATGCCGTTTCTCGGGTAGCCGGGAGGCTTTTCCATCACTCGCATGATCCGGTCGGCATCGGCATAGGGGAGCGGCTTGAGCAGCACGCCGTCGACAAAGCTGAAGATGGCCGTCGTTGCGCCGATCCCGAGCGCCAGCGTGAGCAACGACACAATGGTGAAGCTGGGACTCTTGCTCAACGTTCGCAGGCCGTAGCGCAAGTCTTGCAGCAGTCCGGTCAAAGCGCACCTCCGGGTTTGGAGTTATAGACGAAACTACCGGAGAAAAGTTCCGAAAGTAACCGCAGCGCCAGCGGTCATACCAGCGCCCGCAGCCACATTAGCGCCTGCGGCCATAGTAGAGTGTGGCATCCTGGAATTGACTGCATTGATGTACAACTTGGTCCGTTTGCGTTTTGTGCTGGCCTGCGCGGCCGGTTCTATTTTGATTTGCGCTGCCTTCGGCCAGCGCCCCTTCCGCCAATATCCGGGCTACGAGTATGAGGACTTCCCGGTCCCTTCCGATTGGCGCGTCCCCGGCGAGTGGACCTTCGCCCGCCTGATGTACCCCTCCCAGCACCGCTTTTACGCCGGCGAATATCCACGGCCGTATCATGCCGACTGGTGGAACGGCAAAACCGATTGGACCATCGACTATCCGCGCTCAGATCGCCATCTTTCGGAGGCCGTTCGGCGGCTCACGCGCATCCAGGCGCGCTCGGTGGAAGAGCCAGTGGATTTACGCGACGGCGACGAAGTCTACAACTGGCCTTGGCTCTACGGCGTGGAAGTGGGGCACTGGGATCTTACCGATGCCCAAGCCGCAAAGCTGCGCGATTTCCTGCTGCGCGGCGGATTCTTCATGTGCGACGATTTCCACGGCAGCGACGAGTGGAACATCTTCATCTCCGGCATGAGCCGCGTGTTTCCGGACCGGCCCATTGTGGACATCGAGAACGGCAGCGCCATATTCCATACGATTTTCGATCTCGACGATCGGTATCAGGTGCCCGGCGAGCAGGTGCTGTACACGCACCGCATCCCTGAAAAGGACGGATTCGTGCCGCATTGGCGAGGCATTTACGACGATAAAGGCCGGATCATGGTGGCGATTTGCCACGACATGGATCTAGGCGATTCGTGGGAGCATGCCGACAATCCGAAGTATCCGGAGAAATATTCGGCGCTGGGGATTCGGATCGGGATCAATTATATTGTGTACGCAATGACGCATTAGATGCTTAGCTAAATGGGCTCGCCAGCGAGAGCGATCGCTTCCTGCACAATCTCTTCCGAAGCCCGAAAATCGAGGTCCCGGCGCAATATCTTTACAAGGTCGGAAAGCGCTGCTGCTCGTCCTTCTAAGTTCAGGCGCGCCAGCAACCGTAACGTGCCTACCGCCGTCCTACCCATCCGCGCCGCGATGGTGCGAGCCCGTCGTTCGTCTCCAATGAAATAGGGCGCTTGCTTTTCCTGCGCCTGGATGAGAGCCTCCGCTTCGCCTTTGTCTAACTCGACTCGGAGCAACTGCCCGTTAAAGACATCGGCGGCCTTGCATCTCACGAAGAATCCCGTGGTGTAGAGCTTGTTCAGGCGATAGCGAAACCGTCGCTTTTTGTTGACTTCTTCCTGTACAGACCGCGGCACGTACACAACATCAAAGAAAAGCGTCAGCTCGCGAGCCAGATCCAGATGGACCAAGTTAATGAGCGGA
Organism: Bryobacterales bacterium; assembly: GCA_963784025.1. GTDB lineage: Bacteria > Acidobacteriota > Terriglobia > Bryobacterales > Bryobacteraceae > Palsa-89. The sequence goes on along the minus strand of CAWAPW010000017.1, from coordinate 19,215 downwards.
GACGCGTCAACCACGGCGATCCGCAAGCCACTATTCCTTGTGAAGCGAGAACAGCACCAAGAGCCCCAGCCCAAGCGCGGCCAACGCGCCAATGGTCTGCTGCTTGTCTTTGGTCAACTGCTTATCTTTAAGAAATTCCACGATCTGGGTTTCCACTGCACCGGGATTGTCCCATGGAGAGAACGTGAAGACCCGCGGGAACTGCGCCACAAAGGCGGGGTCGGCAAGATCCGTGCGTACGATGGGAATCACAAGCTTTCGGCGCTCCAGCGCATAGCCAAGCTCATTCCGCACCATTTGATTTGCGACAGTAGTGATGATCGCCAGAATGCAGTCTGCGCGATCAATGGCTTGTTCGACCGTTGCGGCGCCTGCTGCAACTGAGTCGGCGCCGTGCCGAGGTACATACATTTCAATACCATGGGCCGCCGCCAGAGTCTGTAGCCGCCACGCCAAAGCCATCTCGGCAGAATCGAGACTATGACTCAGGAAGACGCGAAAAGCCATCGCGTCTCCAATTCTACCGGAGAACGCCTTCCGGGGAATCCAACGAAGCCCCTTCGTCATAACATGCCGAAGCAATCGCGATCATATCGCTAAGGGGGGTTACGCCGCGGAATTGATTTCCACCACCCCTGCAAAGCTCGACGGTAGGGGAACGGAAATGCCTTCCTCGCGCATCCCCTCGAGATGAAATTCGACAGCCTCCCGGATTAAGCGCTCCACCTCGTCACGCGACTCACCGACAGCGATAACGCCAGGAAGATCGGGAACGTAGGCCCCCAGGATGCCGGCCCTTGCTCGTAGATGACCGTGTACTTCATCATTGCTCTTCCTAGCCAAGCTACCACGAGCGTTCGTCGGTATCTATGACGGCGGGAGCCGGATCATCGCGCCAACGCCGGCTCCCGCTCTTCCACCGCTTCGTCCGTCGAAACCCGGAAGCTCACGAGCGAGCTTGGACCGAATGTGGTGGTGATGGCAACATCGGCGGCGTCGCGGCCTCGGGCCATCAGTACGCGTCCATATCGAGGCACGTTGTTGCGAGGGTCGAACATGTGCCAGCGGCCGCCTAGATAAACTTCGATCCACGCCGCGAAGTCCATGATGTCGTAGGGCGGGGGCATGCCGATATCGCCCAGATAACCGGTGCAGTAACGCGCGGGAATATTCATGCACCGGCAGAACGCGATGGTAAGGTGGGCAAAGTCCCGGCAGACGCCGATGCGCTCGTTGAAGGCCTCCCAGGCGGTTCGGGTGGAGCGCGCCGCCTGGTAGTTGAACGTTATGTAGTTGTGAACGTAATCGCAGATCGCTCGCACGCGTTCCCATCCGGGCCGCGTCTGACAGAAGAGATCCCAGGCGGCCTGAGCCAGCAGATCCGTCTCGCAATAGCGGCTGCCGCGCAGGAAGACCAGGGTGTCGTCCGGAAGATCTCGCACCCCATGCTGCTCGGCGATGGAATTCGTGACGTCCGGTTCGCCTGCATCCTGCACCACGCCGTTCACGCTCAATCGAATCTGTCCAACCGGCGCGACGATTCGGCTGCAGCGGTTGCCGAACTCATCACGATAGGTATGGACCGGCACAGCCGGGTCAGTGATCAGACGATCGGGCACCACGATGTCACGCTCGCGCGACGAATGAACGTGAACCATCAGAATCATCGGTGTTTCCTGCGCAGAGTTAAATATAATTTCCGAACCAACCCGGACTTGCATGCTTGTCGACGCCGCGTCAGGCGCGGCCAAACTCCCTTCAAGAATTAGACTCGAAAGGAGTGTCAGCCGTACAACTTTTTTGCGGCGCGCGAGGTGACGCTAATGTTGCCAAAGAGCAACCAGCGCCGGATAATACGCGTACTCCGGCCATAGTGAGAACGCATCGCTCGTAAGACAGTTTGTTCCATCCTGGCACGCCAACTTATAGGTCTCCGAGAACCCTTCATGCACGTCGTAATCGCCCCAGTTCGGGTATAGGATTTTCGCCGTGTCAGACAAGGTCGGATCCGGCTCGGTATCGGCCAACATCGCGGACGTTCCAACGAAGACAGCCGGATCCTCCCCGGGAATCACTTGAATGCGCACCGCGGAAACGGGCGCGCTTCCCGGACAACCGGTGAGCGGAACCGCATAAGTGTAAGTGCTGCCGGTGCACGAGCCCGGATAGGAAATTGCGCCGGCCAGGTAAGCGCTCAACGGAGTGGCCGGCGTGATTCCCGTAGTCTCGGTCACCACCTGGACGTATTCGCCCGAAATTTCGCCCATAATATACAGCGCGCTGAGATCGATTCCGTCGCCCTGCGGATCGATCAGGTCGAACTGTTCGGACCAGCGGCCGATCGTATTCGGGTACAGAAGGGCTGCAACGCCGGTGAGGTCCGTGCTCATCGAAGCGGTTCCGATGAACACTTGCCCCTCCTGCCCCGGCGTTACCGAAATGGTGATGCGATGAACGAAACCGGTCCCCATCGCTGTGGGCGAAGTAGAAAGCACCGTGGTGCCGCCGCCGACGGACTGAGCGCTCACCGATCCCGACCCGCCATAAGGCGCCACGGATAACGCTTCCGAGCTCAAGGCATCCGTCGCAAACTCCTGAGCGATATTCAGCGACACTGGAACGTTTACGGTAGAGTCCGGGACCGCGACAAACTCCTCGCTCCATCCGCCCACGCAGTTCGGAAACAGCGTCTTGTACAACCCGGTCCCGCTGGACGGATTCAACGAAGCGTTACCAAAATAGAACTTGCCGCAGTAGCCCGGCTCTACCCGAAAGCGAAGCCGCGATGCGGTTGCGTTGAAGGTTGCCGGCGGCGTGCCGTTGGTTCCGGAGAACGAATACACATTCGCTGCATCCACCACACTGCCGGTGGCTTGTAGTTGCCAGAGCGCTACCTGTAATCCTTCCGTGCTGATGTCCGGAACGAAGCCCCATCCGTGGAACGGCGCGCCCGACACCGCGCCGTCATACATGGAAAGCCCGTTTTGCCCGCTGGGGTCCTGCAGGTCCCACCCTTCGGACCAGGCGCTGTGCTCCCAAAGCGTTCCGCTGTTTGGAAATAGAACGTGAAAGAAACCATCGGTCACGCCGTTGCACCAGGCGAGCTGAATCTTACCCTCCTGGCCGGGGATCACCTGCACGCGAATCTTGTTGAAGTAGTACGAGGGATCCGTGTCGGTGAGCGATGCGTCCTGCATTAAACCAGCCGGACCAAACGGAACAAACGGACCCGACGCGCCCGTACAGCCGATCGGCTCGGCGCTCGGAATAGGACCACTATAGGACTGCGCCTGCGCCAGCACCAATTCATTGCCTGTAGACGTCCCATTCTTGTAACTCCAGCTCGCCAAAGCGGTCTCACCCGAGATTTCTCCGGCCACGTAGAGATTGCAGAGATTGATGGTGTCGTTGCCGGACGGATCGGACAGCACAAATTGCTCGCTGTGCGCGCCCGCGTTCGGAAACAGAATCTGCGCGATGCCAGCGCCCGTGGCTGGAGTTTGCGACGCTTGGCCAACGTACACCTTTCCCTCTCCGCCAGGCACCACCGAGACAATCACCGTGTTCACCCAATTGGAAGCGCCGCAGTTCACGGCAGCGGGAGCAATGGCAAGCGTAATGGTGGACGCGCCGGTCCCCGCGTAAACCAAAGCCGCGTGAACAAGCAGCCCCAGTGAAGATACCCGAAGTAAAGTTTTCATCGAGGATTAAAGTGCGGAAAGAGCGACCAAAAATCTCTTGTTGGTTCGTATCACCGCACTTTTGGCATGCGTTCGCGCGTAGCCGGGAATAGCCTCGATGGAGAGGCCGGGCAAGTAGCCGGACGCCTCTACGGCTGCTCTTCGCTGTGCTCGATGGCGCGCTCTCCCTGATTCACAAGACGCGCCTCTTGTTTGCTCGATTCCGTAAGTGCCACGCCGTCTTTTGATCCGTTCTCAAAAACCTTGCTCAGGAACTCGGTGTTTCCATATTTGCGAAAAACCAGCTCGGAATGATGCGGGCTGTGCTTGTCGATGGCCGCTTGGACACGAAAGTCCGCCAGGATCTTTCCGTTCCTGCCGGCCACGGTCATTACGGTAAGATTGGAACCTTCCATCATCCGGAATGTGTATTCACCGGGTGGCAAGGTCTTGTCGCCGATCACGAAGCTATGATCGACGTGGGCCTGAACGGCATTGGTAATCTGAGCGTGCATTCCTGGCGCGCCCGCTATCAGAAAGCAGAACCCGGCCAGGACGGGCGCCAAAGTTCTCACGTGGCTTTTCATGTGCGTCTCCTCTATTTACTAGACACAGTTCGGCGGGGGTATCTTTCATGATGGCGATAGCGAAACCCATGGCAGCCCGTGGGAGTCTCATCATTTATGGGACAAAATCTGCTGGCGTTCGCTGCGCGACTTGCGGTTGTGCTGTGTTTGTCAGTCCCGCTGAGCTTTGCGGCGAGCTGGTCGGGCGCTTTAGTCGATGCGAAATGCTACGACGCCGAAGAGCGCAACGTGAACCCAACCGATACCTTGACGAACGTCGATCGCGACGGGAATCGGGAAATCCGCTATTGTTCGCCGAGCGCAAAAACAAAATCTTTCGCAGTGGTGCAAGCCGATGGTCCGGCTTTGAAGTTGGATTCCGCTGGAAATGCAAAAGCGGCCGAACTGGTTCCGAAAACCCGCAAGAGATCCCGGCTTTTCGTCTCGGTAACCGGGGAACTAGGGAATAACACTATCAAAGCAGATTCGATTTCAATCGCTCGATAAATCCGCCCGCGCTATTTCCCGCGCCCCTTGGGTCCCTGTGCGATCGTCTCGATCGCGATGATCCAGTCCTTATTCTGCGCATTGTCCCTGGACACGGCGTACAGCGTCTTGCGATCGGGGCCGCTGAAAGCCACGCTGATCACATCGCGCGGCGTGGGAATCAGGCCCAGATTCTTGCCGTCCATTCCGATCACATTCACGCCGCCGTTCGATGTCACATACAGGCGGCCCGCCTCGTCGAACGTGCTGCCGTCCCCGCCGCCCTGGAGCTTCGCGTACTCGCGCTGATTGGTAAGCGAGCTGTCTTTCTGTACGTCGAACTCCGCAACCGTCGGGCCGTTGGTAACAAAGAGATGCTTTTCGTCGGCGCTCAGGACAATGCCATTGGTGAAAAGCTTCTCGCCGTACTTGGCGACCTTGCCTTGTGAGTCGGAATAGAACAACCCGCCCATGGTGAAATAGGCTCCGCCTTTGCTGTTGGCCGTCAGATCGTTCAGCACGCCGCCAATGCAATCCAGCGAATCGCCATTGTATTTATTGGCCAGCGTTTTGCGATGCGGGGCCAGCTCCTCGATGGATGCGTTCAATCCGCGATTATTTACGAACAGCGCGCCCTTGGAGTTCATCGCCAGCGCACCGCCCGTATTGGTATCGGCGTACGCGATGGACGTTTTACCGTCCTTGTCCAGCTTGATCACGTCGCTTTTGTCATTCTGCGCGAGCAGAATGCCGCCGTCCTTGGTGGCGATGATGCCGTCGGCATTGTTGCCGTCCACTTCCCAGATCTCTTTCCATTTCTGCCCCGCGGCGATGACGCCGGGGATCTCCGTCACCGTGTATTCTTTAGGACCGGGCGCCGCCGCGGGAGCAGGGCCACGCCTGGGAAAGCCGGCGCCTCTGGCCGGAGGCGGAACCTTGCAGGTCTTTAGAACGTCCGGTTCTTTAGCGTCGTTTGCGGCCTGCACTCCCGGCCCGGTCTTCAACCCGGCGGGCGACGGGATCTGGCCCAGAGCGGCCATCGCGACCAGCCCTAACAAAGCCAAAAGCATTCGTGTGGATTTCATAAAGCCTTTCCGCGTTCCAGAATATCAAGATTGAGCTAAAAGCGGCTCACCGGTGGGAGACCGAAGTGCAGCCGGCCGGCATTGCGCGCGGTGTGATCCAGTTGCAGCGTGACGTGCGTGCGAATCACCGCAAGATTGCGGAGAGCACGGCCGAGCGGTGACGCCTTAGCGGCCGCCGACGTGCCGCTGGTGCGAAACATGAGCTCCACGGCATCCCATGCCAGGCGAATGATGTGCTGCTCCATCAGGATGAGGCGCCGCTCCATCTCTTCATCCAGCGGCGTGCCGCTTTCCACGCGATGCCGCGCGAGGTCCATATAATCGGCGGTCATCTTTAGCAGCGCAGCCTCGGCGGTATCGATCAGCGCCTGCGCTTCGCCAAAATGCTGCTGGAATTCGGCCTCCTGGGAGCGCGCGTGGAATGGCGGGAAATTCGTTTTCTTGTTGCTCAGGATTTCCTGATAGATATCCAGCGCCCCGCGCGCCGCGCCCACCGACACGGCCGCGACTTCCGAGATCAGCAACGGCGCCAGCCACCCGTGATACATGGGATTGGGATGCAGCGCGTGGCCCGGCTGATCGCGAACCGGGCGGCCCTGGCCATCCAGAAACCAGAGCGCGCGGTCGGCGGCGACGAACGCGTCTTCGATCACCACGCGGCGCGAGCCGGTGCCTTGCATCCCGATGACGTTCCAGTTGTCGACGATTTGGAACTGATCGCGATCGAAGAGAATCCACGCGTTGCCGAGTGAGGCTTTAGTCTCGGGATCGTGCACCATGGTCGATCCAAAAAAATGCGTGGCAAGATCGCAACCGGAGGCATAATCCCAGGCGCCTTTCACGCGATAGCCTTCTTTTTCGGGGATGCCGACGCCGCCGGGCATGCCGACGCCGGGCGCGCGAAAATCACCGGTCGCGCCGAAAGCTTCGCGCTGCGCCGCCCCCGATAGCTGCGCCGCGAGAACCGTGTGGCCGGCGGTGAGCGCCAGCACCCAGGCGCTTTCCGAGCAGCCGCGCGCCACAGCGATCATGACGCGAATGAAGTCGGGCAGCGCGAATTCGCAGCCACCGAAAATGCGCGGTTGCAGGATGCGATAGAAACCTGCCTCGAGGAATCGACCGATTGGTGTCTTCGGAAAGCTCGCCCGCTTCTTCGCACTCGGTCTGGCGTTCGCGCAGCAAGGGACGCAGGGCGTCGGCGCGATGGAGCAGTTCCTCAACGGTGAGATTGGGCTCAGGCGGCGGAATATTCTCTGGTTGCGTCAGATTGTCAGCATACCAGTACTGTCGCCAAGCGAGGCGCGCTCGATCCCGGCCTTTTCCAGCACGCCCAGCAGCAGGTTCGACATCGGCGTGCGCTCGGGGAACTTCAGGTGACGGCCGCCTTGCAGTTTTCCGCATGCGCCGCCGGCCAGCAACAGAGGCAGCGGGAAATGATTGTGCTCGTTCGGATTGCTCATCGAACTGCCGTACAGGATCAGGGAATGATCCAGCAAATTGCCGTCGCCATCGGGCGTCGAGCGCAGCTTATCGAGGAAATAGGCAAATAATGTCGCGTGATAATTGTTGATCTTTTCGAGCTTGGCAATCATCACGGGATTATTGCCGTGATGCGACACCGAATGGTGCGGCTCCGGCACGCCGATTTGCGGGAAGGTGCGCTGGCTGAGGTCGCGGGCAATCATGAACGTAGAAACGCGCGTGATTTCGGCCTGGAAGGCCAGCACCTGCAGCTCGTACATGATTTTCGCGTGTTCATCGAACGAATCGGGGACGCCGATGGGAGTTTCGGGCACGTTCACATTCAAATTGGCGCGCTTCTCGGCCATCTGGATGCGGCGCTCGATTTCGCGGATATTGTCGAGATAGTCGCTGATCTTGCCGCGATCGCGGTTGCCCAGGCCGGTTTCCAGGTGCGATACTTCGCCGGTGATGGAATCGAGAATGCTGCGGTCTTCCTGCTTGCGAGCCAGACGGTCGGCGGCGTTGCCGCCATCGCCGAACAGGCGCTCGAAGACCACGCGCGGATTAATTTCCATGGGAAGCGGCTGAGTGGGCGTACGCCACGAGATCGAATTCATGTAGGCGCAGCTATAGCCGACGTCGCAGACGCCGACCAGCCCGGTATCTTCGGTGCCCAGCTCGAGCGATGGCAGCGGCGTGTCCTGGCTGATTTTTTGGGCGGCGATTTGATCGATAGTGGTGCCGGCGCGAACATCCTCGCCTTCGGTGCGGAGCGGGTGAATGCCGCTCAGATACGATGGCGCGCTGCGAGCGTGATCGCCGCCGCCGTCGCCCTGCGATTCCGCGGCCTTGTTGGCGAGCCCGGTTACCACCAGCAGCCGGTCGCGAAACGGTTCCAGCGGCTTCAGAATCGGCGTAAACTCGAAGCCCGCGCCTTCGGTGGCCGGCGTCCATTTGTCCATTACCGCGCCGTGCGGAACGTAGACGAAGCCCAGCCGCGTCTTGGGACTGGCCGCCGTCTTGGTGGCCGCCGTCAGCGCCGGAATCATGGAGTCCAGCAGCGGGAGCGCGATGGAGGTTCCCATCAGACCGCGCAAAAACGTGCGGCGGGGTAAATGTTTCTTGGTGACGATCATGATCAGTTCGGCCTCCTTACAGCAGCTACGGATGTCGCGGGCGCGCTGTCGCGATCCTGCGAGCGCCTCATTTGGAACGGCGTGCTTTCGACAATCCCGAGTATTAACGACGAGAAACGATAATTATTTTGCGCGGCTTGGCGCGTGACGGCGCGCACGGCCGGCATATCGTAATATTCCAGCCCGCGGCCCAAAGCGTAAGTCAGCAGCTTCTCCGTCATGGTGCCGGCGAAAACATTGGGGCGGCTGAGCAGCGCCGCGCGCAAATCGGCGACGCCCGAAACTTTCGTGCCGTCGGCCAGCACCCCCGACGCGTCGATCTTCTCGCCCGATTCGCTCACCGTGCGCCACTGGCCCACCGCGTCAAAATTCTCGAGCGCGAATCCAAGCGGATCCAGAACCTTGTGGCAGCCCGCGCAGGGCTCGTTCTTGCGGTGCGCTTCCATCAGCTCGCGTACCGAGAGTTGTTTCGCGCCGGCCTTGTTCTCTTTCAGCGGGGGCACGTTGGCGGGCGGCGGATTGGGCGGCGTCCCCAGCACATTTTCGAGCAGCCATTTGCCGCGCTGCACCGGCGAGGTGCGCGTCGCGATAGACGTCACCGCCAGAATACTTCCCTGTCCCAGAAGGCCCCGCCGCGGGCTGTCCTCGGGCCACGAGATACGGCGGAACTGGCTGCCGTAAACGTTCGGAACGCCGTAGTGCCTGGCCAGCCGCTCATTGACGAAGGTGTAATCGGCGTTCAGCAGATCGATCACGCTGCGGTCTTCTTGAATGATGCTGCCGAAGAAAAGCTCCGTCTCGCGCTTGAACGCCTGCCGCAGATTGTCGTCGAAATTCGGAAACGTTTCCAGATCCGGATTTACGCCGCGCAAATTGCGCAGGTAGAGCCACTGATCGGCGAAGTTGCTGACCAGCGAATCGGCACGCGGATCGGCCAGCATGCGGCGGACCTGATGCTCCAGCATGGCGTGATCGTGCAGCTTGTCGTGCGCGGCCACGTCCAGCAGCTCGTCGTCGGGAATGCTGCTCCATAAGAAGAACGAAAGGCGCGAAGCGAGTTCCAGATCGCTGATGCGGTAAGGCGTGTCCGGCGCGTCATCGGCGGGATCGCGCTCGAAGCGATAAACGAACTGCGGATCGGACAGCATGCGCCGCAGCGCCATCTCGATGCCGGTTTCGAAAGTGCCCTTTATTCCGGCCGGATTGATAGAAGCTGAGCAGAGTTTCGAGATCGGTATCGGAAACCGGCCTGCGATAAGCCTGGCGCGCCAGCGTGGAAATGATTTTCTTCGCGCAGGGGATTTCGTCGCTCGCAGCTGCCGGATGGCAAACGAAAATCTTGCGGCGGCTGGGCGTGTCGCCGGAGCCCTGCGCATTGAACGGTCCGCTGATGGCCACGCTGAGCACGTGCGGCAGGCCCTTGGGATCGCTGGGATCGAAGGTGCTGCGATCGATCGGCTCCATCAAATCCTGCGCCGGGCCGTAGCTGCGCTGCACGAACGCGACGGTAACGGTTTGCGGACCGGCATTCACGTGAATGCGCGCCTCCACATTGTCCTTGGGCTGCGACATGCTGAGCTTGGTGGCGGCGGCAGGATCGAAACCCGCTGGATTTTGGCTGGTTGGCTTTTGGCTGTTGGCGGCGGAGGGCGCGGCGGGGCGTCGGCGCTTTCGGATTAATGCTGAGCGTCTGCACGCGCTCGCCATTCAGCGCGATTTCGAGCAACTGATCCTGCGCGTTGTTGCCGAACAGCAGATCGACGGTGGACTTGAGCAGCTTCACCTTGATGACGTACTCGCCATCCAGCGGAAAATCGTGATGGATCAGGACGCCGCCGCGCGTGCCCAGCGGCAGGCCTTCGATGTGCTCGTTCTGCGTGAGGTCGGCGCGGACGCGATAGGTGTCCGACGATGGGATCGATCTTCGGATCGCCAACGGCCAGGCGGCTGATCTTGCCCGAAGCGAGCAGATAGCGCTCAAGCAGCGCGGGCGAAACGCCGAGAACGCTGGCGATATTGTCGAAGCCGAAGCTGGCATCGTCGGTGGGCAGCAGATCGGATGCGTCGACGTCGAGCGCGAGCAGATCGCGAATGGCATTGGCGTATTCGGTGCGATTCAGCCGATGCAGCACCGGCTGGCCGGGATTGGGCGCGGCAGCGGCGGCGCGATCGAGCGAGGTTTCGATGGACGGCCGCGAGCGAATCCATGGTGGCGCGGTCCGGACGCGGCATCCCTTGCGGAGGCATGGCGCCCACGCGCAGCTTGCGCACCACTTTCTCCCAGGTTTCGGCGTGCGGGCCAACATTCGCGTTATCCAGATCGGCACCGAGTTTATCGAGCATCAGGCCGGCGGTCTTGGCTTTTTCGTTATGGCAGGTGACGCAATACTGATTGATCAGCGGCATGCGGCTGAACGGGCAGCTGCATGCAGGAGACGCGATCAGGCTGCCAGCGAGGGCAAGAACCCGGCAACCGCCATGCTCCCGTCGGCATACCTCCAATTGTATTGCCAAGCGGCCGCAAAAGTGCAATACGATAGATCATATGTCGATGCGCTGGAAGGGACTTTCGATCGCTGCGCTGCTGGCGGCCACCAGCTTCGCGGCCACCAATGAGCGACACTCGTTTGGCGGACGCGGCCATGAATCGGGACAGCGCAGACGGTGCGTTCTTTGCTGAAGCTGCATGCAGACGTCGAACGCGCCGCAACCCGATGGCACCACCGCGCTGCACTGGGCGGCGCGCTGGGACGATGTCGAAATGGCGGACGCATTGATCGCCGCGGGCGCAAACGTAAAAGCTACGAAACCGTTTTGGAGCCACGCCGCTCTCTTTGGCCTGCACCAACGGGAGCGCGGCCATGATCGAGAGGCTGCTGAAGGCGGGCGAAGATCCGAACGCGGTGGTATCCGACGCGGGCGATACGGCGTTGATGCTGGCGGCGCGAACTGGCAAGCCCGATGCGTTGCAGGTGCTGCTGGATCACGGCGCGGATGCGAACAAGACCAATTCCGCGGGACAGACCGCGTCTGATGTGGGCGGTAGCGGAAAAGAATGCGCGCGGCCGCGAAGGTTCTGATCGAGCACGGGGCGCGAACGTGAATGCGCAAACGCACAAGCTGCCTCCGCCATCGATGTTCCAAACCATCTTCTCGGCTCCGTTTCCGGCGGGCGGAATGACGGCGCTGCTTTATGCGGCGCGGCAGAACGATCTGGAGTCGGCGCGGATTTTGATTGCGGCGGGCGCCAACGTGAAAGAGAGACGCGGCCGATGGCAGCAGTCCGTTGCTGGTGGCACGTCATCAACGAGCATTATGCGCTGGCGAAATTTTGCTGGAGCAAGGCGCGGATCCGAACGCCACCGACGATAAAGGCCGCGGGCCGTTATACGCGGCCATCGATATGCGGAATCTGGAATGGTCCACGCGGCCGGCGCCGCCGGAGAAAGACACGCTCAGCGATCTGGATCTGATCAAGGCGCTGCTGGATCACGGCGCCAATCCGAATGCGCGGCTGACGAAGAAAATTCCGCTGCGCGGCCAGCCGTCGTTCGATGGACGCTGGGCCAATGCGATTGGAGCGACGCCGTTCTGGCGCGCGGCGCAATCGGACGATGTTACGGTGATGCGGCTGTTGAAGGATCGCGGCGCCGATCCGCTGATCGCGACCAAGGATCACACCACGCCGCTGATGGTTGCCGCGGGCGTGGGATGGTCCGATGGGCAGAGCCATGGATCGCAGGCCGACGCTCCCGAAGCGCTGAAGCTTTGTCTCGAATGGGGCGGCGATGTGAACGCGGTGAACGACGGAGGGCTACACGGCGCTGCATGGCGCGTCGTTCCGCGGGGCCAACGAAGTGGTACAGTTTCTGGTGGATCACGGCGCGAAGATGGACGTGAAGAACAAAGAGGGGCGCCTGCCGGTGAATATGGCGGAGGGCATGCACATTGGTCCGGGCGGTTGGGTGGAGCATGACGACACCGTGGCGCTGTTCCACAAATTGATGGCGCAGAAGTAGCAATGACGCGTTAGACTGGTTGGCATGCGAATTTGCCGCGTCGCACTGGTTGGCGGTTGGCTATTTGCTTTTGGCGCGTTCGCCCAGACGCCACGAACATCTGACGGCAAGCCTGACCTGAACGGCTCCTGGAATCTCCCCTACACGCCAAACATGGCGAAAGACAACGGCGAGCTTCCGTTCACCGCTGAAGGGAAGGCCGCTTATAGCAAAGTCAACACCGCTTACGATCCGACGGGCTTCTGCTTACTTCCGGGCGTTCCGCGCATCAACAACTCGCCGTTTCCCATGCGCATCGTGCAAGGGCCTGAGTCCGTCGTGTTCCTGTACGAATACATGACCACGTTTCGCGCCGTGCCGCTGAACATGCGGGAACATTCCAAGAACCCGCAGCCGACGTTCCTGGGTGAATCGATCGCGAAGTGGGATGGCGATGCGCTGGTGATCGACACCGTCGGTTTCAACGACCGCACGTGGCTGGATACGGCCGGGCATCCGCACAGCGACGTGTTGCATGTAACGGAGCGATATCAATTGACGGACGCCAATCACATCGCGTACGACGTCACGGTGGACGATGCCAAGATGTACACCAGGCCCTGGAGCAATCATCGAGTGCTCGATCGGCTGAAGGCGGGCGACCATTTGATGGAGTACTCGTGCGAGGAGAACAATAAGGATCGTGACGAGGGCCATCTGCGGCCGGGGCCGACGGTAGTTCCGTTCAACGCGCCCTCCGGCCAGCGGCCTGCGAAGTAGCTACATTATCTATCGGTAGCTATCAGGGCGCGCTGTGGCCGGCGCACTGGAGCACTCCCAGGTATGCGATCCACGGGCCGACGGCGTCGCGGTATTGGTGGGCCATGATTCTTGAGATCTGGTGCAGGTGAGTTAAGTCGTGAGCCGCCCACGCGGCCAGAAGTTGTGACAGCGTGACCACTCCAAGAGCGGGATGCCGGCCGCGCCGGTCGAGATCCTCCCTCCGCAGATCCAAGGCGCGCAGTTGATCGAGATTTTCCGAGCGCAATTTCCCGAATTCATCCAATAATTGAGGGAGCGATTTACCTTGGCTTTCTTTTCGGTGAGCCAACCGATCCAGGGGCTTAAACGGCTGGCTCTCGCCAAATTGCAGCACGATCTTCGCCCGCGGCATCCAATCGCTGCGTTCGGTGTGAATCAGATGGCCGAGCACGTCGAAGGCGTTCCACGTGTTTTCGCCTTCGTTTCGCAAGGTCCAGGTTTCCGGCAAGTCGCGCAGGAGCGTATCGAGAGCAAGGGGAGTGCGGGCAAGCAGGGAAAGTGTATCGGATAAATTGTGTTCCATAGTGAGCACTATAAAATCATGCCACCGGAGCGCCGGGCCCGTCAAGAGTTATATAGTGGATACTACAGAAAGGAGGAGTATTGGCGCGTAGGGGACGTCCCCGCAGTTTCGACAGAGCGAAGGCACTCCATCAGGCGATGGAGGTGTTCTGGGCGCACGGGTATGAAGGCGCTACGCTGGCCGATCTGCAGGACGCCATGGGCGGCATTACGGCGCCCAGTTTCTACGCCGCGTTCGGATCGAAAGAGGCGCTGTTTCGGGAAGCGGTGGAGCTATACAGCAGCACGCTGGGGGCTCCGATGATGCAGGCGCTGGCCGAAGGACCCACGGCGCGCGCCGCGATCGGGGCCTTGCTGGACGGCGCCGTCGAAGCTTTCTCGAAGCCGGGCCAGCCGCGCGGATGCATGCTGGTGCTGGCCGCGATCAATGGCGTGCCCGCGAATCAGAGCGTGCAAGAACACCTGCACGGCCTTCGAGCACGCAGGCGGAAAGCAATCCGGAAACGGCTACAGCGCGGCGTCGCCGAGGGCGAATTGCCATCCGGCTTGGATCTCAGCTCTCTCGCGTCCTTTTATGCCACTGTGATCGACGGACTGGCCATTCAGGCGCGGGACGGCGCAACGCGTAAGACGCTCCAGTTTGCCGTCCAGTGCGCGATGGCGGCGTGGGACAAAACGAAGTTATCCTGAAAGTATGAGACCAGTAGCAGTAGTCGGCATCGGGAAGACCGCGTTTGGCGCGTTCCCGGATCGCGATCTCCGTTCGCTCGCGGTTGAAGCCGGCCAAAAAGCATTGGAGAACGGACACGCCAAGGCGTCTCAGGTGGAAGCGTTCTATCTCGGCAATTTCGCCGGTCCTTCGTTTGTGGGCCAGAATCACCTGGCGCCGTACATTTCAGCGGCCATCGGAATCGATGGCGTCCCAGCCACGCGTTTTGAAGCGGCCTGTGCGTCCAGCGGTTCCGCTTTCTTTCACGCCGCGTCGGCGGTTGCCGCGGGACTGTACGACGTAGTGCTGGTGGCCGGCGTGGAGAAGATGACATCGCAGCCGACGCCGAAGGTGACCGAGATTCTGGCCGGGGCGGGCGATCTTTGCGGCGAAGTGCGCGCGGGCGCGACGTTTCCGGCGCTGTTCGCGATGATCGCGCGGCGTCATATGTACCAATATGGAACCACGCGCGAGCAACTTGCCTCGGTGGCCGTGAAGAACCATCAGAACGGCGCGAAGAACCCGCTGGCGCACATGCGCAAGGTGATCACCATGGAGCAGGCGCTGGCCGGGAAGCCGATCGCCGAGCCGCTCACGGTGTACGATTGCTCGCTCATCAGCGATGGCGCGGCAGCGGTGCTGATCGTGCCGCTGGAGCGAGCGGCGGAGTTTACGGACAAGCCGGTGCGCGTGCTCGGCATCGCGCAGACATCGGACAACGTCGCGCTGGATGAGAAGGACGACATCACAACATTTCGCGCGGTCCAAACATCGGCGCAGAAAGCTTACAAGATGGCCGGCGTTCAAGCCAGCGATATTCAGTTCGCCGAAGTGCACGATTGCTTCACCATCGCCGAGATCATCGCCATCGAAGACCTGGGCTTCGTCCCAAAAGGCCAAGGCGGTCCGTATAGTTTGGCGGGCGGCACGTGCCTGAATGGCGAGCGTCCGGTGAACACGAGCGGCGGGTTGAAGTCCAAAGGGCATCCAGTGGGCGCCACAGGCGTCGGACAGATTTGCGACGTAGTGCAGCAGATCCGCGGAGAAGCGGGCGAGCGGCAGTTGAAACGCAACACACTCGGACTGGCGCAGAATCTCGGCGGATCGGGCGCCACCAGCGTCATCACCATTCTGGGGGCCGCATGAACGATTTAGGCGCGGGCACCATTTATACCGAAACCGTGGTCTACTCGCCACCGGAGGCGTACGTCAACGACGTGCCGTACCAACTGGCGATTGTGGAACTGGAGGGGGGCCGCAGGGTAACAGGACGCGTGGCACGGCGAGCGCGCGCACATTGGCGACCGGGTAAAGTTCGCCGAATTTCGCAACAACGTTCCGTTTTTTCAAAAACCATCATGAAACTAGCTGAGCGGATGAACCGCATAGGCGTGGAAACCGCCTTCGAAGTCCTGGTGCGCGCGCGGGCGCTGGAAGCGCAAGGCCGCAACATCATTCACCTGGAAATCGGCGAGCCCGATTTCGACACGCCGCGCCATATTGTGGAGGCGGGCAAGCAGGCGCTGGATCAAGGCTGGACGCATTACGGGCCCACGCAAGGGCTGCCGGAGCTGCGCGAAGCGATTGCATCGTATATCTGCCGCACGCGCGGAATTCGCGTGGGCGCCGAGCACGTGTGCGTGGTGCCGGGCGGCAAGCCGATCATCTTTTTTCCGCTGCATGGCGCTGCTGGAGCCGGGCGACGAGGTGATCTATCCGAATCCGGGCTTTCCGATCTACGAATCGATGATCAATTTTCTGGGCGCGAAGCCGGTGCCGATTCCGCTGGTGGAAGATCGCGGATTCTCGTTCGATCTGAACGTGCTGCAAGGACAGCCTGTCGCCCAAGACGAAGATGCTGATCCTGAATTCGCCGCACAATCCGACGGGCGGCGTGATTCCGGCGGACGACGTCCGCGCCATCGCGGATATGGTGCGCGATCGCGATCTGATCATTCTGTCCGACGAGATCTACACGCGCATTTATTTCGACGACGAGGCGCCGTTGTCGATCAGCACGCCTGCCGGGCATGCTGGAGAAGACGATTATCCTGGATGGCTTCTCGAAGACCTACGCGATGACGGGCTGGCGCATGGGTTACGGCGTGATGCCGACGTGGCTGGTGGATCCGGTGAACAAGCTGATGGTGAACTCGAATTCCTGCACCGCCAGCTTCACGCAGCGCGCCGGAATCGCCGCGCTGAACGGGCCGCAGGACGACGTCACGAAAATGGTGGAGGAGTTCCGCCGCCGCCGCGACGCTTTCTGCGCGGCATTGAATACGCTTCCGGGATTCCGCTGCCCGATCCCCGGCGGAGCTTTTTACGCGTTCCCAAATATTCAAGGCACCGGATGGAAATCGAAAGAGCTGGCCGATGCGCTGCTTGCAAAAGCCGGCGTCGCATGCTTGAGTGGCACCGCGTTTGGCGCTTATGGCGACGGATATCTGCGGTTCAGCATCGCGAATTCGTATGAGAAGCTGATGGACGCGGTGGAGCGCATCCGGAAGTTCCTCAAGAGTTAGGGCCACGGATAAACACGGATCAACGCAGATCGAAGAAAATGTTCTATCGGCGTTGATCTGCGTTCATCCGTGGCCAAATTTACATAGGTAGGCGGTCGCCCGCTTTCCCTGTTACACCACCGTACGTACGGGTCCGTATACGGCGGTTCGGCGGGTTCAGCTATCGGCCGCCAGTCAATCTCGGAATCCCGAGCGAGTCGAAGTAAGCATTAGGCAGCGCAAAGCTGAGAGCCGGACTGTTCGCCAGCCTCCACGGGCCATGAGCGCTGCCCGCCGTTTGCGCGGCGAGATCTTTGCCCACACCCCGTTTCCGCAGTTCGGCAAACCGCACCGATCCCCGCTTCCACTGCTTCCAGATCGCAGACCGAAGCCTGCGCCGGAACCATCGTTCCAGGTCCTCCAGCACCGAAGGCGTTTCGCACTTCCCGAAGTAACCGATCCAGCCCCGCAAGTAGCGGGACAGTTCTTCAGCCATCCGTTCGGTGCTCACACCGCGTGTCCGCCGCGTCAGTTCCCGTACTCGCCCCTGGAACCGGTCCACCGCTTTCGGCGCTATCCGCCGCTTTGGTATGCCTGCGTTCGTAAAGCTGAATCCCAGAAACTTCCGCGCCCAGGGCCGTGCCACCGCACTCTTCTGCTGGTTCACCTTAAGCTTGAGCTTCGCCGTGATGAATCGCGTGATGCTCTCCAGCACCCGTTCCCCGGCTCGCCGGCTACGGACGTAAATGTTACTGTCATCCGCATACCGCGCAAACCGAAGTCCACGCCGCTCTAGCTCTCGGTCGAACTCGTCGAGCACGATGTTCGACAACAAGGGCGACAAAGGTCCACCTTGCGGCGTTCCTTCATCCACCGGACTCACCAGCCCGCCTTCCATCACCCCGGCTCGCAGAAATGCTCGGATCAGCTTCAACACCCGCTTGTCGCTCACCCGTTCTGCGAGCTTTGCCCTCAGTTTGTCGTGGTTGACCCGGTCAAAGAATTTCTCTAAGTCCAGATCCACCACCCAGCGATAGCCTGCCGCAATGTACTGCTGCGCCCGCTCCACTGCCTGATGCGCCGAGCGCCCGGGCCGAAACCCGTAGCTAAACACAACGACATAAGTAATTGCGAATAGAGGCGGAGACGTGGTCTCCTGAATCATGAGACCACTCACGATATCCGATTCCACATCCGTATTGGGATTGCAGCAGGAGATTCAGCGGTCTGAGGAATCACGTTATGACCACCGACTGCATGGCGTGCTGTTGGTGGCGCAGGGCATGACGTGCCCGGAGGTGGCGCCCTACTGGGCGACGCTTCGCGTTCGGTCGAGTATTGGGTTCATCGTTATGGGGAACAGGGGCTGGCCGGCCTGACTGAGGGCGAACGCTCGGGACGTCCGGGCAGACTTAGCCCAAAAACAGGTAAGGGAAATCAATCGGGTGTTGCGCGCAAGGCCCAGCGACGCCGGAATGCAGGGTCAATCTCTGGGATGGCAAAACCCTCTCGGCGTGGATCGCAAATACTTACGGAATTGAACTGGGCGTGCGCCAATGCCAAAGGCTGTTTCGCCAACTCGAGTTCCGTCTCCGCAAGCCTCGCCCAGTCTTGGCAAAAGGAAACCCCACACGCCAGAAGGCGCATAAAAAAAACTCCGCAGACCTGATGGAGAACAGGGCCGTGGAGTTTTTTTTATGCACCTTCTGGCGTGTGGGGTTTCCTTTTTTTTTTTATGGGCGAGGCTTGCGGAGACGGAACTCGAGTTGGCGAAACAGCCTTTGGCATTGGCGCACGCCCAGTTCAATTCCGTAACTATTTTGCGATCCACGCCGAGAGGGTTTTGCCATCCCAGAGATTGACCTTTGCACTTGCCGGCGTCGCTGGGCCTTGCGCGCAACACCCCATTGATTTCCCTTACCTGTTTTTTGGCTAAGTCTGCCCAGACGTCCCCAGACGCTTCGCCCTCGGTCAGGCCGGCCAGCCCCTGTTCCCCATAACGATGAACCCAATACTCGACCGAACGCCAAGCGTCGCCCAGTAGGCGCGCCACCCTCCGGGCACGTCATGCCCTGCGCCACCAACAGCACGCCATGCAGTCGTGGGGTCATAACGTGATTCCTCAGACCGCCTAGAACCTCCTGCTGCGATCCCAATACGGATGTGGAATCGGATATCGTGAGTGGTCTCATGATTCAGGAGACCACGTCTCCGCCTCTATTCGCAATTACTTATGTCGTTGT
>CAWAPW010000016.1:0-158160 GCA_963784025.1 Bryobacterales bacterium | reverse complement strand
AGGCAATAAACCGCTTGCTCACGCGCCACCCGTACAGTCTTCTTCGAGTCGATGCCCTCCAGTGCACGACTTCCGGTCGTCTCCGGGTGTGCTGCTGGCGCGCGGCTCAGAATCGCGACTGCGTGTTTGCATGTGTTTACCGAGCCGCGACCGTGAGGGAGTCGGTCCCCAAAAGGCTTTTTCAGCAGCCTGCTAGGGCACCAGGAAGTCTACGTTGCTGAGTAAGGCGCCACTTGGCGTTACCACCCGAACCGTGCCGGTGGTCGCGCCCGTCGGCACGGTTGTAGTGATTTCGGCAGCATCAACCACCGTGAAGACGGCCGGCGTGCCGTTAAAGGTGACGCTGGTTGCGCCGGTCAGACCCGAGCCGAGGACCTTCACCGGGGACCCCGCCTCGCCGAGGGTTGGTAGTGTTTTCACAAAGTAGCCAAGCCCGACTGAAAGCCTGAAGATAGCGCCGCCGTGGTTGGCCCCGCCTCCGTACGTTGTCCCGTAGAAGGCCCCATTCGTATCTTGTGCCAATCCAGCAAGAGGACTGTCTCCGTCTGTCCCGTCAAAACTATGTTCGGTTGTCAGCACACCGGCTGGAGTGATCTTGAAGATGGTGCCGCAGCCGCACGAAATGGCTCCGCCTTGAGCCGTTGTCCCGTAGAGATCCCCATCGGTGCCCTGGAGGAGCCCGCCGAAAGGAAGCGATCCGTCAGTGCAGCCGGCTTCGGAACAGAAGCTGTAAACCGTGGATAGTGTGCCGGCCGGGGTGATTTTAAAAATCGAGCCATAGCCGCCGTTTGCCCCGCCGCTCCTGGTGGTTCCGTAGAGCAACCCATTTGTAGCCTGCACCAGCCCGGCCCACGGTCCGCCAGGTAAGGTCTGCAGGATTGTCAACGCGCCTGCCGGCGTGATTTTGAAGACTGTGCCACCGCCGTCATCGCCGGTAGACGTCGTCGTCCCGTACAACTCCCCATTTCCGGCCTGAACCAGCCCAGAGCTAGGGTAGGCTCCGTCACTCAGCCCGCCGGTGCCGAAGTTGTACAGGGTTGTCAGCGTGCCGGCTGGCGTGATTTTGAAGACCGTTCCCCAATAAGTTCCGCCTCCGTAAGTTGTCCCGTAGAGGTCCCCATTGAAGGCTTGCACGAGCCCTGCCTCGGGGAATTCGCCGTCCGTGCCGTGGAAGCTGTGGATGGTCGTTAATGCGCCGGTGGGAGTGATTTTGAAAATCGTTCCACACCCTGGGAGAGAGCCGCTACAGCCCCCCCCGCCACCGTAGGTCGTCGTCCCGTAGAGGTTCCCGTTGGTGGCCTGTACCAGCGCACCGACCGGGGTGGTTCCGTCGGTGCAGTTGGTCTGGGAGCAGAAGCTGTAAACCGTGGACAGCGCGCCGGCCGGCGTGATCTTAAAAATTGTGCCGCAGCCGCTCGCGCAGGCAGCGCTGGCGCCGCCATTTCCGGTTGTCCCATAAAGGTCCCCATTGGTGGCCTGGATAAGCGACCCATAATAGGGATACAAGCCGTTGGTTCCGTCGAAATTCGCCAACGTTGCGAAGGTCTGCGCGAGCGAGACCATCGTCGTAACCGCAAGCAGCAGAAGCAGGGCGCCAGCCCTTTTCCAGCACATTGTCAACCCCCTTGGGCCGCAAAAAAGCGGATTGCGGCAATCGTATCACAAAGCCTCCCAGGGCGGTCGTGCTCCTCTCCGTCACGCTGCCGCCGCTCGCAGTGGTAATCTTCGAGTCACCCCGGTGATCGCGATGATTGCACGCCATTGGAGAGGTTGGACCCTGCTGCGGAACGCGGATGCGTATGAAGCTCTGTTGGCGAACAAGGTTCTCCCCAGTCTCCAGCAGGTGGAAGGTTACCGCGGTGGTTATGTGCTGCGATCGGATGGGAGCGATGAAGCCGAATTCGTCCTGATAAATTTCTTCGATTCCTTAGCTGCGGTAAAGGCCTTTGCCGGGGAGAATTACACAGTCGCCGTGTTCGAGCCGGAGGCGAAGGCGCTATTGTCACGGGTCGAGCCCGTCGCGAACCATTACGAAGTACGCGCCCACAGCGTTGTAACACGCGCGACTTGAACCCAGCACGCTCCCTCTGATATACATAACGTTCGCCTCATGTGGCAACACAACTACACGCCTCTCCACGGAAGCCTGGTGTTTTCTTCCCTCGTCGCAGCGTTGCCCATCTTTGTGCTGCTGTTTCTTTTGGGCGTAAGGCGAACGCCCGCCTGGATCGCCGCGATTTTCGGGCTAGGAACTACCGTCTTAGTTTCGCTCTTCCTCTATGGCATGCCCGTGGAGCGCATCGTGTCGGCGGCGGCCTACGGCGCGGCCTATGGATTGTTCCCTATCGGCTGGATCGTTATCTGGGCCGTGTACCTGTATCGATTAACGCTCGATACCGGCAAGTTTGAAGCCATCAAACATTCCCTGCGCAGCCTGACGCGCGACCCGCGGTTGCAGACGCTGCTCATCGCATTCGCATTCGGAGCGTTCCTGGAAGGCGCCGCTGGATTCGGAACGCCCGTTGCCGTCGCCGCCGCCATGCTCGCCGGACTCGGCTTCTCGCCGTTTCACGCCGCCGCCATCTGCCTGCTGGCGAACACAGCCCCCGTCGCGTTTGGATCCATCGCGATTCCCATCGTGACGCTGGCCGGCATCACGGGCTTGCCGCTAATGCGCCTGAGCGCGGGCGTCGGACGGATCTGCGCGCCCGTGTCGCTCATTGTTCCGGCTTATCTGGTGGTGGTGATGGGCGGCTGGGGCGCGCTGGCGCGAGTGTTTCCCGCCGCGGTGCTGTGCGGCGTCACTTTCGCGGGCCTGCAGTTCACTATTTCCAACTTTGTCGGGCCGCAGCTGACGGACCTGATCGCCTCGCTCTGCGCGCTGGGCGTGCTGGTGGTGCTGTTCATGTTTTGGAAGCCGCAGGACAGCGAAAAGTATGAACTCACCGCAGCCGCGAAGGCTGCCGAAGGCCCCGGACATTCCACCGGACAAGTGTTCCTGGCCTGGAGCCCGTACTTTTTGTTGGTGGTCTGCGTTTTATTGTGGGGCTGGACGCCGATGGTGGCCCGGCTGAATTCGGTGAGCATCCCGATTCAGTGGCCGGGCTTGCATAACTTGATCGCGCGCATTCCTCCCGTCACCGCCAAAGTGTCGCCCTATGCCGCTATTTTCAACCTGAATTGGTTGTCGGCCTCGGGAACCTCCTGCATGATCGCGTGCATCCTGTCGTGCTTCGTGCTGCGCGTGCCGCCGCTCCAGGCGCTGAAGATCTTCGCGAGCACCATGCGGCAGCTCACTTTCTCGCTGATCACGCTGGCCTGCGTTCTGGGCCTGGCGTATCTGATGAACTACTCGGGCGCCACCGGAACGCTGGGCCTGGCGTTCGCGGCCACCGGCGCATCGTTTCCGTTCTTCAGCGCCATTCTCGGCTGGCTGGGCGTGTTCCTCACCGGCTCCGACACCTCCGCCAACGCGCTCTTTGGCAATCTGCAGGTGGTGACGGCTACCAAGCTCGGCTTCAATCAGGTGCTGATGGCATCGGCCAATTCAGCCGGCGGCGTGATGGGCAAGATGATCAGCCTGTCCAGCATCGCCGTGGCCGCTGCGGCTACGAACATGGCGCCGGACGAAGAAGCCAAGCTGTTCCGCTTCACGCTGAAGCACAGCGCGTTCCTGGCGTGCGTGATCGGCCTGATCGCGCTGTTTTATACCTACGTGGCGCCCGGATTGCAACCCTGATCGCTTCGATTGATTCCGAATCGCTCTGGCTACGAGTTTCCAGACGGCTATCATTCGTTACCCGAATTTGAGGTACATCACAGGCCGCTGGTTCGATCCGTTCAATCAAAATAAGCTGAAGGGCTACTCCTGAAAGCGGGAATCGATGAGGTTTATGCGGGCGTCACCGCGCTCAACTCCAATCGGCTGCTGGTGGCGTCGGAGGCGATGAGTATGTCCGGGCTAGCAGGCGTCGTCGCTGACCCAACTCCGGGTATAGGTCACCGGCGTGAAGACCTGACATCACACCGGGTTCTGTTCTGGCCGGTCGGCGCAACCTTATCTTCTATCGCAGTAAACGGCGTCCCATCGAAATCGTGGCGATCAACGAGGGTTCTCGCGACGTCCCTGCACTCCTGAGTCGCCGGCAAGATTAGCCGAAGTGTTCCATCAAGAGCGCATTGACCCGCGCGGCGTGTTGGATGGCAGCACCGTGCGAAGCGTCCTGGATCTCGACGAAGCGAGCGCCCGGAATTGCTGCCGCCATCGCGCGGCCCACGCGCGGCGGTGCGATGCGATCATGCTGCGCGCTGACGACAAGAGTCGGCAAACCTGCCAGCTGCCGCAGCCTCGCGGTTGCGTCGTAACGGACCAAAGCCGAAAGTTGCTGCGCATAGACGGGCGCGTAATGTGCCAGATCGTGGCCAAGGATAACCCCAAGCTCCAACGCCAGGCGCGTATGATCGGCCGCCACCAAAGCCGATGCCGGAAGCATGATTTCGAGCAAGGCCCGCCGCCTTTGAGGCTTTGTGCCGATGCGCGCGCGGAACCAGGTGGAAAGCATTCCCGGCCGAACCGGAAGAGCATCGCGGCCGCGCGGAAAGGAGCACAGCAGCGATAAGGTGCGTACCCGCCGGCTGGCCACGAGCGCCATCTGGATCGCGATGAGACCACCCATCGACTGCCCCACCAGGTGGGCCGACGGCCAATCTTGCGCGTCCATCAGCGCAAGTGTGTCCTCGGCCATCTGTGGAATCGTCAGACGCGCGCCAATTGGCTGGCTCAGACCTACGCCGCGATTGTCGAACGACATGCATGCGTAATGGTCCGCGAGCGCGTCGATCTGCGGCGTCCAGGCGCAGCCATGAATTCCCAGGCCCTGAATGAAGATAGCTGGCGGCCCCGCGCCCCGAATCTCATAGGCCAGTTGACATCCTTTGTGATGGTGGCGGCGCACTGGTATAAATTCAATCATATGCGACACTTCCAGTCGCAAATACCTATCTGGTTGAAACAGTTCCACTTGACGGTTGTCTTTCAATCGGTAATAATGATGTAGGACTGTTCCGGTCGGAGTTCTCGTTTCGAATGCTAAAGCTCACCAAGAAAGCCGATTACGGGCTCATCGCCTTGAAGCATCTGGCGGTGAATGCGCCCGCCAGTTCCAGCGCCAAAGAGATCGCCGAAAGCTATGGCATCCCGGCGGCGCTGCTCTCGAAGATCCTGCAAAAGTTGGTGAAGAACGGATTCCTGCGCTCCGAGCACGGCACCAACGGGGGTTACAAGCTGGCTCGCGATCCGAAAGAAATCACCGCATACGAAGTGATTCGGACCATCGACGGCCCGATATTTTTAACGGCCTGCTTCACTGAGCACGGGTATTGCGTTCACACCGACAAGTGCACCGTGCGCGATCCGTTGCAGAAGGTGCACGAAGGAATCCTGCGGCTTTTGGCGAGCATCAGCATCTCAGATATGTCTACGGATTCGGCCAAACCGGAATCGAAGCCGGAAGCCGATTTGGCGAAGTCCGCCGACCGTTTGTATGACGTGGCCATCCCGCCGGCGGCGATGCAATGAGGCGACGTTGAGAAGGAAAAACAAATGAAACTGCCAATCTACATGGACTATCATGCGACCACGCCGATGGATCCGCGCGTGTTCGAAGCGATGAAGCCGTATTTCCTTCAGACCTTCGGAAACGCGGCCAGCCGCAACCATAGCTTCGGCTGGGAAGCCGAGGAAGCGGTGGAGAAGTCGCGCAAGCAGATCGCGAGCTTGATCGGCGCGACGGGCAAGGAGATCGTGTTCACCAGCGGCGCCACGGAATCGAACAACCTGGCGCTGAAGGGCGTGGCCGAGATGTACGCCGAGAAGGGCAATCACATCATCACGGCGGCCACTGAGCACAAGGCGATTCTCGACACCTGCAAGCGGCTTGAAAAACACGGCGTGCGCGTGACGTATCTGCCGGTGCAGACGAACGGCCTGGTGGATCTGGATCAATTGCAGGCAGCCATCACCGACAAGACCATCCTGATCAGCATCATGTACGCGAACAACGAAATCGGCGTGTTGCAGCCGATCGCGGAACTGGGCAAGATCGCGAAATCGAAGGGCGTGCTGCTGCACACCGATGCGACGCAGGCGGTGGGCAAGGTCCCGGTGAACGTGATCAAGGACAATGTCGACCTGATGTCGCTCAGCGGGCACAAAATGTACGGTCCGAAGGGCGTGGGCGCGTTGTACGTTCGCCGCAAGAGCCCGCGCGTGCAAATCACGGCGCAGATGGATGGCGGGGGCCACGAGCGCGGCATGCGGTCGGGAACGCTGAATGTTCCGGGTATCGTCGGATTGGGCGAAGCGTGCGCGCTGTGCCAGGCGGAAATGACCGAAGAGTCGAAGCGCATGGCGTTTTTGCGCGACAAGCTGATGCACAAGCTGCAATCGGAACTGGATGAGACTTATATCAACGGCACCATGGAGCATCGGCTGCCGAATAATTTGAACATCAGCTTCGCTTACGTGGAAGGCGAATCGCTGCTGATGGGCATCAACGATATCGCGGTGTCGAGCGGATCGGCCTGCACTTCGGCTACGCTTGAGCCAAGTTATGTTTTGAAGGCGCTGGGCGCCGGCGACGATCTGGCGCACTCCTCCATCCGTTTCGGGTTGGGGCGATTCAATACCGAAGAGGAAGTGGACTACGTCGCGGCGAAGGTCATCGACGTGGTGAAGAAGCTCCGTGAGCTTTCGCCGCTCTATGAGATGGCGAAAGAGGGAATCGATCTATCGAAGGTCCAGTGGGCCGCGCACTAAGAAGAACAGAGCCGCGACCGTTAGGGAGCCGGACCGTAAGAGAAGCAATTGAGAAGAGGACACCAACATGGCTTATTCCGACAAAGTAATCGACCATTACAATAACCCCCGCAACGTCGGCTCGATGGACAAGAGCGATCCGAACGTGGGCACCGGCATGGTAGGCGCGCCGGAGTGCGGCGACGTGATGAAGCTGCAGGTGAAGGTGAACCCCGAGACCGGCATCATCGAAGACGCCAAGTTCAAGACCTTCGGATGCGGCAGCGCGATCG
Source organism: Bryobacterales bacterium (assembly GCA_963784025.1). GTDB lineage: Bacteria > Acidobacteriota > Terriglobia > Bryobacterales > Bryobacteraceae > Palsa-89. The sequence goes on along the minus strand of CAWAPW010000016.1, from coordinate 151,071 downwards.
CGAGCTCGTCGCTGGCTACGGAATGGCTGCGCGGTAAGACCGTGGACGAAGCACTGGCGATCAAAAACACCGACATCGTGAACGAGCTGAGCCTGCCACCAGTGAAGATTCATTGCTCAGTGCTGGCCGAGGACGCCATCAAGGCTGCCATTGGCGACTACAAGAAGAAGGCCGCTTCGCAGGGTGAAGCCATCGGCGTCGGCGTTACATCTAAATAGGTGATGGTTACCGTAACTCCCAAGGCGGTTTCGAAGATTCGCGAGCAGTTCGCCAAGCACGGCGTCCAGGGAGGGCTGCGCCTGGGCGTGCTGGGCGGCGGCTGCTCGGGTTTGAGCTACCTTTTCAAGTTCGATGTGAAGCCGCGGCCCACCGACACGGTCTACGAATTCGAGGACGTGAAGGTCTTCGTCGATCCCAAGAGCATGGTCTATCTGACCGGCATGACGCTGGATTGGAAAGACTCGCTCATTCATTCCGGCTTCGAGTTCGACAATCCGAACGCGAAGAAGAGCTGCGGTTGCGGAACGTCTTTCTCAGCGTGAGCGACTTCTACGAGATCTTCGGTCTCCCGCGTAGTCTGAATCTCGCGCTGGATGACCTGCAGCAGCGCTTTTATAACCTGAGCCGCGAACTGCATCCCGATCGTTTCATGCAAAAACCCGAGGCCGAACGGCAGCGGGCGCTGGATATGTCTTCGGCGTTGAACGACGCGTATCGCACGCTGAAAGATCCCATCAAGCGCGCGCAATATTTGCTGACGCTGGAAGGCTTCGATATCGGCGAGCAGCGCTCCAAAGATGTTCCGCCGGAGTTGCTGGAAGAGGTCTTCGAATTGAACATGGCGCTGGAAGAGATGCGCAGCGGCGACGATTCCGCGCGCCCGCAACTGGAGAAGGCCGAGAAGAATTTCACTGGAATGCTTTCGGAAACGGACCAACAACTCCAATCGCTGTTCGCACAGTACGACTCGTCCCATACGCGAGAGGTCTTTGGCGAAATCAGGAATCTTTTGAACCGCCGCAAATACATCCAGAACCTTGTGTCCGAAGTGGAACGTACCTTAGCCCCCAGCCCCCAGCCCCCAATCCCGGCCCTCTAACTCCATGGAAATCGACTTCACCGCCACCGGCCACATCGTCGGCATCGACCTCGGAACCACCAACAGCCTGGTGGCCTTCATGGATCTCACTGGCCCCCGCATCATTCCTGGCACGGACGGCGACAAACTGGTCCCGAGCGTGGTTTCCATCGCGCCTGGCGGCGAAGCGGTGGTGGGCAACCCGGCGCGCGAGCTGTTGATGACGCAGCCTGAGCGCACGGTTTATTCCGTGAAACGCCTGATGGGACGCGGGCGCGATGACGTCGCAGAGGAATTGAAGCTTTTTCCATTTCGCATCGCTTCCGGCAGCGAGTCCGTAATTCAACTCCAACTTGGCGACCGCACCTACACGCCGCCCGAGATTTCGGCGATGGTTCTGCGCCAGTTGAAACGGAATGCCGAAGAGTATTTCGGCGTGGCGGTGGAGAAGGCCGTGATCACGGTTCCGGCTTATTTCAACGACGCGCAACGCCAGGCCACCAAGGACGCCGGACGCATCGCGGGCCTGGAAGTTTTGCGTTTGGTCAACGAGCCCACTGCGGCGGCGCTCGCCTATGGCCTGGACAAGCGCGAGAACGGCATCGTAGCCGTGTACGATCTGGGAGGCGGCACCTTCGACATATCGATTCTGAAACTGCACGACGGCATTTTCGAAGTGCTCGCGACGAACGGCGACACGCACCTGGGCGGCGACGACATCGACAATCTGCTGCTGCGCATCGCGCTCGAAGACGTCCAGAGCGAATGGGGCGTGGATCTGTCGCAAGACAGCGAAGGCGTGCAGCGGCTGCGGCGCGCGGTGATTGAGGCCAAAGAGCGGCTGTCGTTCGTTCCCTCCGCTACCATCGAGCTTGCATATCACGGCAAGCATTACCAGCGCGAGATAACGCGCGAACTCTTCGACAAACTGATCACGCCCATCGTGGACCGCACGCTCGGCCCCTGCCGCGATTGCATCAAGGACGCGGGCGTGAGCGTGGATCAGATCGACGAAGTGGTGATGGTGGGCGGATCCACGCGCATCCCGCTGGTTCGTTCGGCGGTGGAAAACCTGTTCCGATCGAAGCCGCACACGGAGCTCAATCCCGATGAAGTGGTCGCGCTGGGCGCCGCGGTGCAGGCGGCGATTTTGTCGGGCGCCGTTGACAACAAATTGTTGCTCGACGTCACGCCGCTATCGCTCGGCATCGAAACCATGGGCGGCGTGGTGTCGAAGCTGATCCATCGCAATTCCACCATCCCGGCCAGCGCAACGGAGACTTTCACCACCGGCGTCGACGGGCAGACCAATGTTCTGATCCACGTGGTTCAGGGCGAGCGCGAGCTGGTCAAGGACAACCGCAGCCTGGCGCGATTCGATCTGAAGGGCATCGATCCCGTGCCCGCCGGACTGGCGCGCATTGAAGTTCGCTTTCTGATCGACGCCAACGGCATCCTGAGCGTCACCGCGCGCGATCAGCGCACCGGCAAGGAACACAGCGTCGAAGTGAAGCCTTCGTATGGCCTGACCGACGAGCAGGTGGAGAAGATGATCCAGGAATCGTTTGAGAAGGCCGAGCAGGATTTCGCCGAACGCCAAGTACGGGAACAACGCGTGGAGGCCGATGCGATTCTGCTGGCGGTGGAGAAAGCGCGCAAGCATGACGCGTACTTCGAGCTGACCGGCGAAGAGCGCGCGGCCATCGACAAGAGCATCAACGAACTGCGGTTGGTGTACAACACGGACGATCATCACCTGATCGCGGCCAAGATCGAGGAAGTGAATCAGGCCACAATAAAGCTGGCCGAAAACATGCTCAAGGGGACTCAAACCTGATGCCCGGACTCACCTGGGACCACACCGAAAACATCGCGCTGGCGCTACACGAGAAATTCCCCGACCTGGACCCCACGCACATCCGCTACACCGATCTGCACCAATGGATCACGGAGCTGGCCGATTTCAAGGACGACCCCAAGGCGTCCACTGAAGGCAAGCTGGAAGCGATCCAGATGGCGTGGCTGGAAGAGTATCAGGACAGCCAGGAATAGTCGCGCTAAAATGGCGTTTGAGTCAACCCGCTCTCTTCGATAATCAGTTCCGCACAGCTCGCCCCGCCCGGCAAGTTTACTGCCACCAGGAGTTCCTCGATAAGCTGGCGGCGCGGCGCAACGAGCCGATTGGCAAACGCGTCGCGCTTGTTATGCAGCGCATGTCGGTGGACATCAGCCGGCTGCACTACAAGGGAACCCGCGGTGTGAATCGTGGATGGCGGCGCTCACGGCTGGGTGGAAGCTCCGGCTCGCACTTCTACGCCTGGTGGGCGCCGGCGGGATCGGTGGCGTTGAAACAAGAACACGGTTTTGAGGGGCAGCGCGAGGCCATCTTCCTGCGCGATATTCGCCATCACGACGATCACGCGCCCCTCGCTCCGGGCCATTTAGCGGACGACTATCTGCCGCTTAGCGTGCACGATCTGCGCGGCGACGAGTACGCGCCTGAGCCATGGACGTCCTCGCAATCGCGATTCGCCCGCAGCCGCGGTGTGGCGCGAATTCTGAAAGGGCATCCGGGGTCTGGCAAAACCACCGCGTTGCTGCACGCGGCCGATGCGTCACAAGCCGCGCGCGTTTTGTACCTCACGTTTTCGAACGATTTGGCCGCGCTGGCCCGCGATTATTTCGACCGATTTTGTTCGGCCGATCGAACGTTCACTGTGCTCACATTCCCCGTGTTCCTGCGCCAGATGCTCGGTTCCAAGGGAAGCGAGGACGATCCAACCGAAGCCCGCGCGCGATTCCGGAGTGACCTTCTCAATTATCAGCGTTCGCTCGGATCCTGGTCGAACAACCTGGACGCGCTGTACGACGAAATGCACGCTCACCTGATAGGAGCGGCCGTGCCGGAGATGTCGGGGCGCTTTCCCAAAGCGGAGAACGTGCGGCTGCCGGACAGCGCTTATCGCGCGCAACGGTTGCGCTATATAGGTGCGGCCGCGGACAGCGTGCTCGAGGCGGCCAGGCGTTTGGACCGGACTGGGCAAGGGCCGTTGGCGGACCGCTATTTCCCGGCACTGTCGCTAGCCTGGCGCGCCGCGCAAGCCTTGACCAAGGGATCGCACAAAATCGGCTCCGAATTTTTGGATTACGGCTGTGTCGCCGTGGATGAGGTTCAGGATCTCACACCATTGGAGGCGTTCGTCGTCCTGGCTATGGGGCGAAATCTGAACGCGGGTGGCCGGTACGCACCGATTTTGCTGGCGGGGGACGAGGCGCAAACCGTCCGCCCGACGGACTTCGAATGGGCCTGGCTGAACGACATGCTGCACACCACCGTCAGCCAGCCGCAAGAGTTCAAGCTGTCTGTGAATCTGCGCAGCCCGCGACGCATTGCCGACGTGGTGAATCGCGCGTGGGATTTTTACGATTACCTGCACAAGCAGGACCGGCCTTCCGGGACCGCATACGCCGAAATAGACGACGATTCCCCGGATCAGATTCTGTACGCCGCCGTGCCTCCGGCGGAGCTTCCGCAACTGCTCCTGGAATTGTCCCGCCGCGAAGGGCTGGCCCTGATCGCCTTCGATAAAGCCAACCTGCCCGCCGAGATTCTGCCTTTCGTGCTTTCGCCGGCGGAGGCCAAGGGTCTGGACTTTCACTCGGTCTGCGTGGTGAACGGCGGCGCGCTTCTGCGCCGGATCGTGGACGACGGCAAGCATGCCGCGAATCACGCGGCGGCCGATACGCTGGCCAAACGGCTGGCCATCGATCAGCTTCGAGTGGCGCTATCGCGTCCCACCGAACGGCTGCTTTGGTTGGACACGTCGCCCGACGGCGCCACGGTCAAGGAAGTAAGCAGCTTGCTTCGTTCGGCCAGCGAGCTTGCGCTTCTCCCCATCACCGCGGAAGCGTTGCGCACTTCTCTCGATGAAGAGGAGCTGGAGATCGAGGAGCGCCTGCAGCGCTGCCAGCGGGACGCACGGCAGCTTGTGTCGGTGAAGCCGGATCTGGCATGGTCCCGCGCGCAACAAGCCGTGGCGCTGCTCGGGACGCCCGGAGATCTCATGTGCGTGACCGACCTGGAGGCTCGCCAGACGGCCTATCTCACCTTGTGCGAGGTGTCCTTTCAGCTGGCGATTCGCAAGAAAACTTTGTCTCCGGAACTGGGCCGGCTGGATCTGTACGATCAAGCTGCCGCGGCCGCTCGCGGCGCCGGGAAGTTTCTCCTCGCGAATACGCTCCTCGGGATTGGCGCGGCGGAACGCGCGCCGGGAATAGAGCGTGTCAACTTCATCGCACAGGCCATCCAGCAGGTGGCTGAAGCCCGGGAGCAACTGCCCGCTTGGTTCATTGTGGAGATCACTGCGCGCGCGGATGCCTGGCTGGATGAGCTAGGCCGCCACATGGATGCGGGCGACAATCCGCTTTTGGCGCAGCGGATCTTGCCGCCGTTTTTCGACGCTCTCGGCTTTCCCGACGCGCAGGCGCGCAAGGATCGGTTGGCGCAGCGCGCCCTGCAGATACTGATGAAGAATCGCAGGTACGCTCAGGCGCTGACCATATTGGAGAGCCTGCCTGAGGCCAAGCCCAAGCTGGCCGCGGAATGCTATGAAGAGACTGCTCAATTTGCGAAAGCCGCGGCGGTTTATCTGGAACTCGGCGATCGCGACAGGGCGCTGCGATGCTACCGATCGGTTCCCGATTTCGGCGCGGCCCTGAATCTCGTCCGGCAAATGGAAGGGCACGCGGCGCGGCCTTCGCTGGAATGGCTGGCGGAATTGGACGCCGTGGTCGCGCGCCGGCCGGAGAATTTCAATCGCGCCATGACTTCGCCCGAGAAAAAACTGTTGGAAGGGATGCTCGAGCGCGGATTGGGCGTGCAGCGCAAGAAGCCGGCCGTGAAGAAGGCGCCCAAGGCATCCCAGAAGAAGGCCGCTCCCAAGCGCGCGCCGGGCCCGCGCAAGCCGGAGCCGGGCCGCTAAATAACTACAGTCCCCACTGGATTGTTATCGCGCGCCTCCGACACGAACATGGAAACAGGAGGAAACTCATGTTTGTGAAGCACGTCCTGATTGCCGGCGGCTGTTGTATCTTAGCAACCGTTCCTGCCTTGGCCCAGTCCGCGAAGGTGGGCGCCAGGGACAAAGAATTTCTGAGAATGGCTGCGATTGCGAATATGGAGGAGGCGCATTTAGGTCAAATGGCGGAAAGTCAGGCCGCCCGACCCGGGATTAAAGACTTTGGCCAGACGCTAGTACAGGACCACACCAAGGCCTACCAAGAACTGGCCGTCCTGGACAGCAAGCTTGGTGTGGCCATTCCGAAAGGCATCAACGTCCGGCGCGAGAAGACCATCGAACGCCTCGCGGATCTGAAGGGCAAGCGGTTCGACGGCCAGTTCCTGCGGGACGAAGTCCAGGACCACGAACGCGTCCTTGCGGCTTTCAAGCGCGAAGCGCAGCACGCCCGGGATCAGGATGTCAAAGCGTATGCCAACCAGAATCTGCCCACCATGGAGCAACATCTCCGCGAGGCTGAGCGCCTATTGAAGCATCCCGCGTAACGGCGTGGGACGTCAACGATTGACCTGGATGGTTCGGGCGACGTCGCCGTTGGCTTCCGGAACAAAGTGAACCGACACCGCTTGATTCGGGGCCAGCTGCGACAGTTCTTCCCGATTTGCTCCGGCGTCGATCCGCGTGGATCGCGCTACCTTGATATCGAAAGGAACGCCGGAAGAATCGCGAACCACCACCAGGTTCATCTTCGGATCCACTATGCTGATGGTGCCCTTCAAATTCTGAGCAGTCCAGCGCTGCTCCGTTGCCTGATGTCCGGCGCTGGCTTTGGCCGGCGCGGATGTGGTTTTTGTCGCGGCCCAAAGTGCCGGAGCGCACAAAGCGATCGAAAGTCCAATAACTGTCCACATGCGATGCATGACTTGTATTTCCTCCTAGCCCAGCGTAAATCTGAATTGAGCGGCGGACTATCCAGTCGAAACGGTAGTTAATCGGGAGCAGTAAAGTAACCAGCGCGTCGGAGGTTACATGTCGGAGTGGGTGTGCGACATAAATGTGGATGATCATGACGCGCGGCTACGATCAGCCCAGTAGTCTTCGAACCGGTGGCTTAGGCGACAGCATCGCAGGGCGATGATAGCGTTAGCGCCTCGAACGGTCCAGAACATGCCGGAGCGTTTGAGTCGTGCGCCGATGACGATCTTACAACCAGCCTCAACAACGCCGGAACCAACGAACAGGGCTTGTGCGCGGAAGGTGGGGTAGCGCATTCGATCCGCGTTGCGCTCAAAGTACTCCGCTTCATTGGCGATGGTTTTGGCGAGTTCCTCGGGGACCGGCGGAGAATCGCGTAGGATTTTCACCAATGCTTCGATCTGGCCGCGATCGAGCCGATCCAGACAACGGGCGATCCAACGCTTGCGAGCCTTGGAGTCATTGGGAAACAACTTAGCGGATAGTTCCCACAGATGCTGACGAGCATGGTAAAGGTCAACGATTTGGATGGCGCCCGGGAAGTGCTGCTCGGCGAGATTCCAGATCCACACTGCGCCGTCGCCGATCACTACTTTTTTCTGGGCTCGACTCCAACCACGCCGCCAAGCTTCGTTGTACAGCCGCAGACCAAACTGTTGAGCGGTCTCGATAGCGGCCACGTAGGAAGTGGACTCCTCCTCGCGCACCGGGCGGCTTTCCTGGTCAGTTGTGATCTGCGTGAACACGCAACCCAGTTTGACCTCGCGGGTGTGCGCCGGCTGGCCTTCCACTTTGCCCGCCCGATCTTGGGTCTCGGCCTTTACCACCGGTACACCCGTGCCATCCATTTCGATGTAGAGGATCGGTACGGCGGGAGCGCAGACCTCCGGTAATTCCAGTTGCTTGGCTCGTTGAATCTCGGCCTGCTGGTGAGCTTCGACATCGCTGCCGATGGCTTCGGCCTGACGTTCCACGGCCTTGGCAGTGACCTGAATGCCAGCCAGCAGTTCCAATTGCTCGCGGCCCTGCTCAAAGCTCGACTCACTGCCGACGGCGGCCAGCATGCGCCGCACACCGGGCGAGCATTCCGTTCCCACGACATCGAGTTCCCGGTCGCGCGGACTATGGCCTCGATGGCACTCCGGGCAAACATAATAGGCGCGATGAAACCGTAGTGGCCCCAACACGCTGAGCAGTTGCTTGGGGCGTTGATCATGATACCGAGCTTGCTGTCCACACACGCACGTCGCCTCTCTGGAAGGACTGCCAGCCTCGGCTAGAAGACCAGTTAAAACCGCGGCTCCCGCTCGGTGCAGGCCAGAGCGCGTCGCCATCTCGAGTGCCTCCAGGTCCCATTGGTCACTCTTCCGCCGTGCCCCCAACACTACCTGGAGAAGTGTCTGGACTTCCCGTGTGACTTCTTGATGAACGTCAGCAGCCGTTTTTTTTCCGCCTCGGTCCAGCCTGTCTGGTCCGACTCCACCGGGCGCAAGCGGCAAATCTGCACATTTACAGCCGTCAACTGAGCGACCAAATCCTGAAAGCGATGATATTCACCTACCTGCTGGGTGGCCTGGCGTAACGCCGTGGGTGTGGAGAACGACTCCGCCACGCTCTTGCCTTTGACTTTGCGCAGCAGCCGAAACTGCGGATGCCCCTTGCCGTGCGGACCGGCACAGTGACACTTCGGCTTTCCACAGCGGCGCGGAATAGCGGAAACTGTTCCTGGGCGAAAATCACCCAGACTTAGAAACTGCTCCAGAAGCTTGGTTCGAGTAGACTCCAGCTCGGCTAGAGATTGGGACATGAGTCGCCTCCTTCTCTGAGTATATGCATACACTCAGAAACAATGCGACTGTTCTCAATCCAGCCTCATCTCCCATTTCCATGTCGCGCACCCTGTCGGAGTTTACATAGCGAAGGGCGCTCGGGGTTATGCTAGACTAAGGAAGTCGCAGTCTAACCCAGGAAAATTTTAATGCCGAAGCTGAAGACACATAAGGGTGCGTCCAAACGGTTCAAGAAGACCGGTACGGGCAAGGTGGTTCGCCATCATTCGTTTGCCCGCCACATCTTGACGTCCAAGACGCGCGCGCGCAAGCGCAAGCTGAAGCATAGCGTGGTGGCCGATGAGACGGACCAGGCTAAGCTGAAGAGAATGATTCCGTACTAACGTACGAATGTTGTGTGGACCGGCGCCGCACGTGCCGTTGCCGCCAGCTAAATTTTAACTCAGGAGTAAAAACGTGCCCAGAGTAAAACGCGGGACTAAACGCAGAGCTTATCGCCATAAGACGCTCGCTCGAGCGTCGGGCTACTTCCTCACAAAAAGCAAGCTGAATCGCGCGGCGCAGGAAGCCGTCGAGAAGGCTTTACGCTATGGATTCGTCGGACGGCGCCGCAAAAAGCGCGACTTCCGTTCGCTATGGATCGTTCGCATCGGGGCGGCTTGCCGGCCTGCGGACATCTCCTATAGCAAGTTCATCAATGGCCTGAAGAAGGCCGGCATCGAGCTGAATCGCAAGATTCTGGCCGATATGGCCGCCAACGACGGCGCCGCCTTCGCCGCGCTGGTGGAGAAGGCCAAAGCGGCTCACGCTGCCTCGTAATCAGCCATGAACGCCGCGCAACAGGAACTGGATTCGCTGGGGATTCTGGAGGAGCGCATCACGCGGGCCGTGGAACTGGTATCGAGCTTACGCACGGAGAAGTCGGGGCTGGAGTCGCAACTGGCTTCGGCGATTGCCGAGCGCGACGCGGTCCGGCAAGAGCTGGATGATCTGCGAAGCGAGCGCAAGCAGGTGCGGACGCGGATCGAGAAACTGCTGGGGCAGATGGATCTGCTGAGCGGCGCGTAAGAACAACCGACTCGCTGACGCTCGCGGCTCAGAAAGAGCCGATCCCTACTGAGCCACGCACGTCAGTAAGTGGTTTTCAGCCGCGCGTCTTGCGCGGTTCTCCAAAAGGTGACAAGCTAAAGCCATGCCCAACACGGAACCCGTCCGTGTCACCATCTTCAATCAGACGTATTCCCTGGTGGCTTCCGAGGAGCCGGGCCGGATTGAGCATCTCGCCCAAAAAGTCGACGATTTAATGTCGTCCATCGCCGTGCGCGCCGGTAATATCGACGCCACCCGCGCGGCCGTCCTGGCCTGCCTCCATCTGGCCGACGAGCTGGAGTCTCTGGAGCGCCGTCTGGCCAGCCTCAAAGACAATGTCGATCACCAGGCCAGGAAGTTCACCGTTCTTCTCGACGAAGCGATGAGCGGTCAGACAGTCGCCGACTAGCGCCAATAGCCAAGAGCCGCTTAGCTAACAGCTAATAGATTTGCTCCTGTTTGCGCATATTCCCGAAAGACCCGATGTTGGCGATAGTGAATGAGAGCCGGTATTGCGTGTCGTCGCGCACGCCGAAGTTGTATCTGCGGTACTCCATGCTGATGCCGCAACAATCCGTGTTGTAGGAAATCTCCGTGGTAGCGAAGTCCAGGACGTGCATGCGCAGGTCGTAAAAAGCGTTGATACCGGCATTCCAGCCCTTGCGGTTTCGATTGCCCACCGCCGCCAGAAAGTTGATCTGGTTGCTGGGCGCGGCCACCACCGGGTCTGTATTCACGTCCGTGTGTCCCACCGAAAAGAAATACTTGGAGAGACGAATGTTCCCGTTAAAGCTGGTATTGGTGATGCGCCCGAATAAGGGATCATAGTCCACGCGCCACTCGAAACCCAGTACGTGTTGAAAGCGAAGTATGGAGACGATCGGCGAATAATTGCGCGGGCCATCCAGGAAATCGAACCCATCCAGATCTTCGGTGGATTGGACCACGTTTCGCTGGCCGGCAATCACGGCTCCGCCAAAAGTGGGATCGAAGTAGCGGCTCTGCGCCACTTCCCAGCTCATCACTTCGCTGACGTTGCCGTTCTTGTCTTTCACCAGCAAACGGTTGGTCAGCGACAGCGTCACCTCGTCGGTGTCCGACATGATATCGGTTTCATCGAAGCGGATGATCCTGTTGAAATCGTCGATGCCATCGACGAATTTGTAATCGACGCGCGGTTCGATGATGTGCTTCACTTTGTCGCCGCCCAGCCATTTGGGCGATTGATAAATCCGCTCGAAGGCTGGCGGGATGAGATGCACGTCCAACTCGCGGGCGTTGCGCAGGACGCCCTGGTCGGTAATCACGCCGTTGACGATGCTCTGGCCGTAGTCCGTCTCGCGCAGCGCCCCACTGGCAGTGAGACTGAAGCCGGCGAAGTGAAACGCGGTAGTAACTTCCGGATAGACATCCACGCGGCCGACGAAGCGCGGCGTTTGAAACTCGGGCTGCGTGCGGTCCAGAAAGCCCGCGCTGCTGTTCAATGAAAACCAGACCGGCACGACGCCGCCCAGAATCTGGCGGTCGCGGCTCAGGAATTCCGCCACGGGCAGTTTCTTGATGATAATGCGGTTGTCCGGGGAGAGAGCGTTTTCATACTCCTCATCGCGGGTGGCGGCCACGTCGAAGGTATAACTGGACCAGTGCTTGATTACGTATCCGATGGAGTGCGTTTCTGAAAATATCGTTTCATGGAACGATTGGCTGAACGCTTCGCGGAACAGAAAGGAGCTCAGCTCGTCCAGATGCACTCGCGCCAGCCAGCCGTCGCCCAGATCGGAGTGTCCGTCGAACGTGAATTCCTCGCCGCCCTGCTTCTGGAGCATGCCGTACTGCTGGATGCCGCGATCTTCCACGGCATATACATTCAAGCTGAAGTCGGTGCCGGGCCTCACCTTGCCGCGGAATTCCAACGTGTTGGCTGGGCCGCGGGACGTGAAGTACTGAATACGATAGAGCGCGTCGTAACTGCGGCTGATGGCCCAATAATAGGCCAGACCGAACATTTCTCCGTAAGTGGAGCTGTGGCCGATATTGGGAGTGAGGAAACCGCTCTGGCGCGGCAGCGTCTTCAGCGATTTATAGTAGGCGGGGAAATAAAAGATCGGCACGTTCTTGACGCGAAAAATTGCACGGTACGTAATGGCGCGGTCGTTGGGAAGGATGTCGAACTTGGTGGCCGTCAGGCGCCACCACGGTTTGGGAACCCTGCAATCGGTGACAAATCCTTCGTGAATGATGTACTTTCCGTCCTTCCGCTCGCCCCACTGGCCTTCGAAATAAAAGGGATTGTTGGTGGTGAGCAGGCCCGGGCGCGCGATAATCTTGGTTTCCGACGTACCCCGAACATTGTAGAAGACGCCGCTCTCGGTGTTCACGTTGTAGGTGGCGTGGTCGCAGTTGAGCTTGGTTCCATCCAGGAAGTTTTCATAGCGGACGTTGCCCCAGGCTTCCACGTCGCCAGTGTCGTCGTTATAATCCACCGCGTCGGCATCCACCTTCTTGTCTTCCGATTCCAGATGGACGTGGCCGCGCAGGTGCCGCAAGTCGCCGTCCGTCTCCTCCGTTTCCGCTTCCACCTTGTATTCATCGGGGGCCGGAGCGCCGGGCCGCGTGATTTTGATGCGCTGGTCCGGGTTCGCTGCGTTGACTTGCGGCTGCGCGGGTGGAGGCGGAGGAGCGCTTGGAACCGGAGGCGGCGGCTGCTGGGCCAGCAACACCGGCGCCGGAAGCAGCGAGAACACCAGCCATAAAACCGTTAGAAGAGCACGGGGAGCCCAACAAAGTTCGTGACATTTTCGCCCGAATATGTTACGAAGGAAGATAACCTCTTGGATGAGGTTTGGCAGGGAAGGTTTGCCCGCGCAAGCTACGGAACGAGGCTTCAAGCCAGAACCGTAGCATGGAAGTTCGGATGTCCGCAAGAGGAGCTTTTGAAACACTCTGTTGCGGTTTCGGAACAGGTGCTTTTGGAACGAGGTGTTTTGATGGAATGCCGATATTGCCAATCCGCCAACGCTGACGACGATCACCGTTGCCGTCGTTGTGGCCGCCGCTTGCGCATGAGCCCGGTCTACACGGGTTCGTCAGCGGCCGCTCCGGTTTTGCAATATGACGCCGCGCCGGTTTTGCAACGCGAAGCGTCGCCGGTTTTGCAGCCGGAAGCCGCACCGGTCTTGCAATATGACGCCGCGCGGACGGCGAACCGGACCGAAGTTCACCGCTCTCCCGAACCCAGCCCATCCCGCCGTCCCGTCTCCTATCAACCTTCGCTGTTCACCTCGCGCGAACTGCCGTTGGTGGTTCAGTTCGAAACACTCGCGCCCGGCTTGGTGCAGCCCTCCCAGCGCAAGCCGCAACCATCCACGCCGCGCCAACGCCGGCGTAAAATTGTCCCCGGCCAGCAGGCTCTCGAGTTCAGCCACCAGTTTACGCAACCGGCTCGGTCCGCGGCGGACGGAGTTATCTATTGCAACGCTCCCGTTGCCATCCCCGCGCATCGCGCCATGGCAGCCGCTCTGGACGCCAGTATTATTCTGATGGCGCTGGGCGTTTTCGGAGTCGTTTTCCGCCTGGCGGGCGGCGTGTTCGTGTTGAACGCCAAAACCGCTCCTATGTTCCTGGGCGTCGCGGCCGGTGTGGTGATCTTGTACCGGTTGCTCTGGTGCCTGGCCAACGGCGATACGGTGGGCCAAAAGTGGACCCGTCTGCGGCTGGTGAATTTCGACGGCCAGACGCCCACGCGCGCGCAACGCATTTACCGGACTGCGTCGGGTTTCTTGAGCCTGATGGCAGGCGGCATCGGATTGCTGTGGAGCCTGGTGGACGAAGAGACGCTCACCTGGCACGACCATATTTCGAAGACCTTCCCCACGCCGGTCAACTGAGTCAGATTAGTCCGCGTTTCCGAGCCGCCATGCGTCAGCATGCGGATTCCGCGACGCACCGAACAAGACCGCATGCTCACGCATGGCGGCTCAGAACGAATCTATTCAACTATTCAGGCCTGGCGGCAGGGCTCCACGATCGCTGACATCGAACCTTTGCTCCGCGGCATCCGCCAATCGGCTCCATAAGCGTGGATCTGATCTCGTCCGAACTCCGCGGCCGGCAACTCGCACGTGATCACAATGGTGCGGCCCGTGTTATCCACCTCCACGGCGTGGTTCCAGGCGTCTTCGGTCGACAAGGCGAACAGCTTCTCCAGCATCTCCACAACGTAGTCGTAGGTGTGCTCCGCGTCGTCCAGCAGAACGACGTTGTAGAAGGGAGCTTGCTGATCTAAATTTTCCTGCCTCGTTCCGGGTGAGGCGACAGTGGCCATAATTCACTTCTCATCATAACGGCCTTGGAAGGGCGGTGCGGCGCGGCAGGGAAGCCCGGGCCGGGGTGCTATCATTGAAACAGAAGGGGGCGCAACGGATTCGACGGGATTGAATCGTTGTGGGAAGGCGTGCCGGGTTCCGAGCTCCCGTTAAACGATCGGAAAACCAGAACTGCCAATCAACAGTTCGCATACGCTGCTTAATTAATTAAGTAGCCGCCCGGGGTGTTGGGCCTTGACGGCATTCAACGGGCGTCATCTTCAAGGATTGGGCCGAGAGCTTCTGTTCGGAGCAGCAGGCTGACGACAATCGGACTAAGCCGCCGTTTTCTTGCCGGTTCTAATGCGGCGGCCGACAATTACCGAATCGGAAACGCACGTAGTCTTTTCACGGCGGGCTTTTTCGGACGCGGGTTCGACTCCCGCCGCCTCCACCATCATTTTTGTCTATTTCCAATAGCTCGAAGAGTGGTTCTGGATTCAAGCAAGCGCACCGGACAGAAACGTCCCCGCAAATCGACAATGGCGTTCGGGACTGGTCCAGGGCGTGCGAGCTAGTCCGCGACATGCAGGCCCCTTCCCCAGCGATCACACCGATCATTCGTACCGCCACCCGGTGGCTGAATGACTTCGTGGGCATCAAGCAGGACGAAGCAGGCAATCCGACCGTTTGTATGAAGAGCAAGAGGTTCGGCGGCAAAGATGTCCGCATCGACGATTTCGATGGCGGTAAGTTCATCAGCCCTTCCGCGCCTGAGGCCCAGCTCCTAGCCCAGTGCAGGTTTCGCCCTCGGCGGACGGATGTATCAAGGGCGGAGCGGCTCCGTTCCCTCACCGAGGATCGAGAGGTAACCGTCATAAACGAAGAGGCGGCTTCGCTGTCTACCGGTAATTTCGTTTAGTATTCCGAGCCGTTCCAGATGTTCCACCGAGTTTGAAACCGTGGGAAATGACATTCCTGTTTTCTCCGCCGCTGAGGCGATTGCCAGTATCGGACTCGTTTGAGAGTGTTGAAACACGCGAAGCACGGATGCGGCTGGTCGGCCCAGGCCTTCAATCTTTCGCCGATCCGAATCAATTAAAGCCAAGATCCGCCGTGCGGAATTTACCGCTTGGTCCGACGTCTCCGCCAGCGCCGTCAAGAAGAATTCGAGCCACGTTTCCCAGTCGCCTTTCGATCGCACTGCGGTCTGAAGTTCGTAGTATGTCTCCCTGTGTGTCTTCAGATAAAGGCTCAGGTACAGAATCGGCTCGCGAAGCGCGCCACTTGCGCACAGCATGAAGGTGATGAGAAGCCGGCCCAGACGCCCGTTGCCGTCGAGGAATGGATGGACGGTTTCGAACTGGACGTGCGCCAGTCCTGCCTTGATCAGCAGCGGAATATCGCGCCGTTCCTCGTGGAGAAAGATTTCGAGCTGACCCATACACTCCATGACGTGGTCTGCCGGCGGCGGAACAAACGCGGCGTTTCCTGGACGCGTACCTCCGATCCAATTCTGGCTTCGACGAAATTCGCCGGGCTCTTTGTTACTCCCCCTGCTCTCTAAGAGAAGAACCGCGTGGATCTCACGAATGAGCCTGAGCGAAAGCGGAAACCCTTCGCGCAGTCTGCGCATACCATGGTTTAGCGTAGCGACGTAATTGGATACGTCTTGAACATCCTGGATTGGAACTCCCGGCGCTTCACTGTTCTCGAACAGAAGAAGATCCGAAAGGGAGGACTGGGTCCCCTCGATCTGCGACGACAGCAGTGCTTCCTTACGCACATACATAGGCGTATAGAAACAGCGAGAGGTCGGGTAGCACGGATGTGAAACCATCCAACCGTCCTAGCGCCTGATTCGCTTGTTCGAGGAGGAGCTGAAGCTAGCCCAACTGCGGGAACGGGCGGAAGGGGTGGCGGGACATAAGATCGGACGGTTTCGCCACCGATCATGGAGACGACATAGGTCCCAAGTCTATGATTTGGCGATTCTTCCACTGTTATTCAGCGATCCCTTAATTAGCGCGATCCTTATTAAGGGATAGCAGTGATTCGTTTAATAAGATGCGGGACCTCGGCGCGATGGTCCCCGTGTCTGGACTTTGAGCGGCAAACAGCGGAGTGCAACATAACGACCAAGTGTTTAGAGGGCCGCCTATCCGATCACCCATTCTCCAGAATCGGTGAAATCGCTGAAATGGCGTTGGTCAGGTCGCATTAGCCTGAACTTGGCCATATCCACCAGTGCGCGCGCGCCGCTTCCGATGTCGGCGGATCTATGATGATAGCTTTACTGTTACGTGAGGCGCTTCATGATCGTGCCGACAGCCACCCACGGCCAAAGGCGTGTTGGCTACGAGCATCCCGAGCACGCTGTTCGCGTGCGCATTGATAGCCGCCCCGCTGGGCTTTGTCGGCAGTTTTGTCAGCATGTCTCCGGCCCCTGGCTTATCCAGAAGGTCTCCAAATGGCAAGTTCTGGGAATTTGGCGCTTCGTCTGGATCGTCAGGACATTCTTATTAACGCCCAGCGCGCTGACGCCGCTCATGGGGAAGTATAAATTAGCGCCGGTCAGGGTTCAGAGATCAGAGAACAGAAATCAGGAATCGCAAAATTTGCCCTTGACATTGGCAGCCAATCCACTACCATATGGTTGTGGATCAATTGGGCACAACATTTGCTGCTTTGTCTGATCCAACCCGGCGGGGGATGATCGAACGACTCTCACATGGTCCTGCCTCTGTGCATGGGTTGACGGAACCGTTTGCGCTCTCGCAGCAGATGATTTCAAAACATATTGCCTGCCTGGTGCGGGCGCGGATTGTGATCAAGACAAAGCGTGGAAGAGAGAGCGTGTGCACGCTTAGGCCAGAGGCGATAAAGAAAGTCAGCGACTGGGCGGCTTATTATCGCCGATTCTGGGAAGAGAGTTTCGACAAGTTGGATGTGGTTGTGAATCAAATGAAAACAATGGAGGTCAGCGATGACAAAAAACACGATTAACGAGACAGAGCGGATGGTTATCACAAGGGTTTTTGATGCCCCACGCGAATTGGTTTGGAAGGCGTGGACAGACCCGAAATATGTGATGCAGTGGTGGGGTCCGAAAGATTTCACCGCGCCTTTCTGCAAGATAGATTTTCGGGTCGGCGGAAAATTTCTCTGCTGCATGAGAACGCCGGATGGCCAGGAGCTCTGGAATGGTGGTGAATACCACGAGATTGTTCTGCACGAAAAGATCGTTTTCTCCATGTACTTTTCTGACCCGGATGGAAACAAGGTAGAGCCTGCGCAATATGGAATAGAACATGAGGCTATAGACAATGCGCACGACATGATTACCTTTGAGGATCTTGGAAACGGCCAGACGAAACTCACCTTCATTGGAAATGAAACCATGGAAAGCGCAAAGAATAGCGGTCAAGTAGAAGGCATGAACCAGTCACTCGATAAATTTGCCGCAGTTGTTGCGGGGCTAGCGCGGGCGAAATAAGAAGTTGAAGTTTTGATGATCGTCATGCGCGAGATACTGAACGTAAAGCAAACGCAGGTCCATCCCCGTGGCCCCAGCTAAGGGTGGAGGTGGAAAGCATTCTCGGACGATTTGCCGGATAGGTCGAGCGCAGCGCAACGAAGGCAGGGAAAGGGGAATACGAAACGGGTTCAACTCCCCTTTCTTCACCGGATCTGGGGGGTTGCATCGCTCCTCAGGGATTGTACGGTCAGCGGGTTCCGTTCGGCTTGCCGGCGATCCGTACGACCCCGCGTCGCTTCAATGGAAGAGTAGTAGCGTGAGCCGGGCGGTGACGATTACAGTCTCAACACCGCTGAACTCTTCCCCCAATCCCCCGTGCTTCGGGCTTTTCGAACCCCGGAGCCCAGCGCTTGCCCATTCATGCGCTGTTCAGTAGCGGGACGGAGATGACAAGAGCCGGCACTTACGTCATAGCTTTCTGCCTCGCGACGTGCGCGTTGCCGGCGCAGGATCAGCGCCAGCCAGTCGACACAAGCTGGGCCATCGGTGCTTTCCAGCCCAGGTAGTGGTCCTGCTGGGAGAAGGCGGGCGACGCCACGGTATACGATTTTGCGTTCGCGGACCTGGCCGGAGACGGCTTCTATCGGCTCATCGTGTCGCTGGATTACAACGCCCTGGGATTTTGCAACGAACTGGACATCTTCAGCGACCGGTGAGGTGTGGAATGTCGAGCATATTTCCGACATACTCATGCCCGGCGAGTCGCATCAGGACTTACGAGTTCCGCGAGCCATCACCGACTATGAAGGTGCAGCGTGTGTCGCCACCGTTCCCGATTTCTACGCGTTTGTTCAAGGAAGCCCCGCTATCACAAACGCAGATCACCGTCGTGAATATGAGAGAAGCGGACAAAATCGATCGACCTACACCCTGGATGTCCAGTGAAGATTTTTCGCTTCGCAAAAAAGGCCGTCCGCGTATTTCAGGACGTTGGAAATGCCGAATCCGTCAAGGCGTTGCGGCTGCTAGCCAACGACGGGGACCTCAACGTATATGGCATCGCGGCCGCCGCACTGGCTTCGAGCGGGTAGCCGCTCCGGCTTCGCTTAATTCTTCACTGGGTCTTTGTGGCGGTCAGGCTCCGCTCTTTCACCTACTTCGCCGGGGGACGAGATTGCCGGCCCCGGCGAAGCCTCAAAAGGTCAGCGAATGCATCCGCGGGCTATTGCGCCCACGTACATGTGAAGCTGGTTCTATCGGTTGAGAGCGCCGAGCAGTCCGATGTCTGCGGGCTACTTTTCGTGCCGTATTTGTTGATTTCTATCACGTTGACGGCCGGGAACGCTCCGATTGCGCCGGTGGTGGACTCGTCCTTGGCGAAATTCGTGGAGGCTACGCCAGAGGCGTCTTTACCGAAAGAAACGGTCCCGAAATCAGATAACGGCAAGATGCCGCCGCTAGCCGTGCAGCAGGGCGCCTCCGTGATCCACTCGGCCGACGAACGATCGGCGCCGGCAACGGCAGAGCTTTTGGTGAAGGTTTTCCCTGTGGTTTCGTTCGTAACCTCAACGATAAACCGGTCGGTAGTGCTGTTGTAATACACCAACGCGTAAATAGAGTCGCCCGGCTTGACGGGGACGCTGGTGATTTCAAACGACGCCTTCGGGTAAAACTCATACCAGGCGTAATAAGTAGGAACGGGCCCGTCACAATCGGAGTCGGTTCCGGTTTGTTCGACGGTCGTGGATGAATACCCGTCCAGGCCCACCCAGAAAGCGGCGTACTGCGCTTTAGTTACGCCGGTGCAGGTGGCTGTCGGCACCACCCAGGAACCCTTGGCCCATGTAAAGGATGAGCCGAGCACTGCGTAGCCGCTCCAGTTAGAACTGGTTGAAGTGCCATCGCCATGGTCTGTGAGATCGCGGATTGGCCCCGAGTGCCGCGGGACTATTTTCCCTGTGGTGTTGGGCGCGGGCGATTCATTTGGAACCTGCGCGAAGGCCGGCAAAAAGGCAAGTGAAACTAATATTCCTAAACGTTTACAGCGCATTCTTAAAGTTCTCCTCTGAACATCGAAGTCTATTTGTTGGCTTGGAATCGTCATTACGTCCTGGCGATTCCGCGCGGGCCGAGTCAAGCGATACCGAACCTTCCAGCGTTCGGGACGGGCTTGCGTCCGCAACCAAGACGTATAAACGATGTGTTCGATTATACCCCTAGTCTGCGGGAATACAGTATCTTTCGATAGCGGAGGGTCCTAGAGGTACTTGCCTCGGGCGGCGCGTATACTGGTGTGAACCAAAACCATCGCGATGCCAACCAAAGCGCCTACCAAACCGCTGCCCCCTTCCTGGATCGTTGGCATGGGCACGCTCACCTTCGGGCTGGTGGCCGGCTTTGTCATAACAGCCCTGCCGTTCCTGCTCAGCAAAGCGGGCGTTAGTGTCGATCGCATAGCAACGCGTGAGTGCGGTGGCAATGTCACCCACGTTTTGGGCTTTCCTGACGGCGCCCATCGTCGATGTGCGCTTTACCCGCCGAACCTACGCCTTCGCATTCGCCATGGCTTCGGCCTCAATGCTCGGCACTGCCTTGTGGCTTTTTTCTCCAACCCGGCTGACGCTGTTCGCGGCCCTTCTGTTGCTCGCTGAATTCGCTGCGGTGCTTCAGAACAGTGCCGCCTATGGCTGGGTCTCGGAATTCGTTCCCGACGCGGAGCGGGGAAGAGTGGGTGGCTGGATCAACGCGGCCAACCTGGGAGGCGGCGCTTTGGGCGCGATGGTGGTGATGTGGTCGGCTTCCCGCTTGTCGTTCCCGGTATTAGGAATGATGATCGCTTTCGCGGTGCTGGCTTCCACAGGTTTCCTGTTGTTTTATCCAGCGCCGGCCGAACCCAAATTCGGGTTGCGTCAGATTTTCGGCGGGACATTCCGAAGCGTTGTCGAGACCTCCCGGCAGCCCCAGGTACTCATCGGTTTTCTACTGTTCCTGGCGCCCGCGAGCACGGTGGCGGCCATCAATTTGTTCGCCGGCCTTGGCAACGAATTCCACGCGAGCCCGCAGTGGGTGGTCTGGACTACCGGCGCCGGAGCCGCGGCGACCAGCGCACTGGGCGCGGTGCTGGGCGGCTACATCGCGGATCGAATGGATCGCGGCGCGCTTTATCTCAGCGGCGGAATACTCGCCGGCCTGTGCGCTCTCTGGATGGCCGCCACTCCCCATACCCAAGCCATCTTCGCCGCGGGCGTTCTTTTCTACAATTTCATGGCGGGCTTGTGCTATGCGGCGTTTTCGGCGTTGGGCCTGCAACTGACGGGAACTCGAAATCCGACGGCCGCCACACAACTGGCCCTATTCGCCGCGGCCACCAACGGCGCCATCGTCTATATGACTTGGTTGGACGGGCAGGGATTCCGATTGTTCGGCGTGCGTGGTCTGTTGCTGGTGGACGGGCTGGCGGCGATCGGCACCGCTATTCCGTTGCTGTTGTTCCTGCGATGGCGGGCGATGAAGAACAGCCCCGCCGCGGGCGCTCTCGATGCGGTGCCCGAAGAAGCGTAACTGCGCATCTTCTGTGTATATCAATGGCCTGTGTATAATTGTCGGCGGAGTGGAGGTTTCATGTCGTCTGCTTTGAAATTGTTGCTGGTGGTTGGCGTCGTGACGATGCTGTGCGGCAGCGCGGGCGCGCAAGGTCTGGTGACGCAGCGTAGTTTGTCGCTCGGCATGGCGAAGACCATCGCCGAAGCGACCATCGCCGAATGCCGGGAGAAAGGTTTTCATACCGCGGCCGTGGTGGTGGATCGAGCGGGGCAGGTGATGGTGCTGCTGCGCGACGAGCAGGCGGCGCCGCAAGTGGGCGAGATGGCCCGGCGCAAGGCTTTCACCGCGCGCATGTTCCGCACGACGACGCTCGAGTTTCAGAAGCACACCACCGATCCGGCGTTCGCGGCGCAACGCGACGTGGCCGATATCCTGGCGCTGGGCGGCGGCGTGCCCATTCAAGTGGGCAAGGAGATCATTGGCGGCGTGGGCAGCGCGGGGTCCAGCCAGGATCAGGACGATGCTTGCGCGAAGGCCGGCATCGCGAAAGTGGCGGATTTATTAAAACCCGAGGTCTCGTCGCATTAATTCCGAAGCCAGTTTCCGTCGATAGACGGAAATGCAAACGGATTGGCTGGAATTGTTGACCGCGCCGGCCATGCGGCTGGTATGGGCCATCACTTTCGTGATTCTCATTTTCACAGTGCTGGCCGCCAAGTTCGCGCCCGATCCAACGGACCGCCGCGTACAGGGCATCCTTCAGGTGGTCTTCGAGGCTACCGGAATCCGGCCATCGCCCGCCGGGTTCGGGTTATGGCAAGTGCTGGGATGGATACTACCCCTGGCTGGCTTTGCCGTCGGCATTCTGTTGAACGTCCGAAGCCTCATGCACGGGCAGGGGCAGAGCGTGGTGGGATGGCTGCTGATTGCGGTCTTCCTGTTGAGCGCGATTCTGATGTCGAAAGCCAGAAACCAGGGTGTTTTCTGGATTTATCGGAAACTGCTTTGCGCCGATTACGAGGGAGCGGTGGCGCGAGCGGATTGGCTGATCCGTTGGTTCCCGGGCACCCCGGCTTTCCATTTTTTGCGCGGAACCGTCCTGCTGTTTGCCGGCAGGCTGGCTGAGGCGGACGAGTCGCTGCGAACTTCGATCGCGAAGAGTCTGATGCAAGCGGGCCAAATTCTGCCTGGAGCATTGTCGAATCTCGCCGGGGTAGCGCTGCGCCAGGGCCGATTTTCCGGCGCTACGGCGGCTTTGGAAGCTGCGACCAAACTATATCCCCGATCTTCCGGGGCGCACAACGGGTTGGCCGAGGTATTGCTGAGCCAGGGCCAGGAGCCGCGGCGCGCACTCCTGCTGGTGGATAACGCACTGAAGTTGAGACAAAGCGATCCCCGAACACAAAACGTAGATCGCCATTCGATAGCCAACATGCGGGCCAATCGAGCGCAGGCTTTGGCGCTTTTGGGACAAAAGGAAGAGGCGGTTTCCGCCGCTGCCGCCGCCGGAGAGCGCGGGCGACCCGGCTTTCATTCCAGGCCTGGCTGGAACGCATTGGCGCTGCGGAATCGCTGTGCGCCTGATGGAGCAGGAGAACGCAGCCATCGAGCAATTCCAGAAGGCAGCGCAACTCGATCCGCACGGCCTATATGGAAAAATGGCAGGCTCGGCCATGCATGAATATAATGTTCATCGCTGATAGAATCTCAGGGATAGAATTGAGTATCCAGGAGAACCAGTTTCCATGCGCTCTATCCCTGTCGTCTTCGGCGCTCTTGCGGCCGCCGCGCTGATCCTCTCGTCGAACGCCAACGCTTCCATCGGGCCCATCCCCATCAAGTGCGATCGCGCGTGCCTGGAGGGCGTGGTGGATCAATACCTCGCGGCCCTGGTCGCGCACGATCCCAAGCGCCTGCCGCTCTCGGCCGACGCCAAGTACACCGAGAACGATCAGCTCATCGATATCGGCGATGGCTTCTGGAAAACCGTGCAGGGCGTCGGCAACTACAAACACATCTTCGCCGACCCCGGTGCCGGCCAGGTAGTCTTCATGGGCACCATGCACGAAGCGGGCGCGCCGCTGCTGATGAGCCTGCGCCTGCGCATCGAGCTCGGCCGCATCACCGAAATCGAAAGTATTTACTTCAAGCCGGGCGGCGGCGGCCCCAATAACATTCCCGAACTGGACAAACCCGGCTACAAACCGGAAGACATGTGGTTCAAGACGATTCCGCCCGCCGAGCGGCTCTCGCGCCAGGAAATGATTGCGATCGCGGATGCTTACTTCAGCGGACTGGAGAAAAACGACGGCAAGGGCGTCAACGGCACCGGAACATATCCTTTTACAAATGATTGCGATCGAATTGAAAACGGATCGCATACGACGAACGTTCCGCGGCCTCCCAATGAGCCCAAGGACGCCATCAACGGGTTTGCGCTGGATTGCATGTCGCAATTCAAGCTGGGCTACTATTTTGTCGTGCAGGCCATTCATCATCGGAGATATCCGCTGGTGGATGCAGAGCGCGGCGTTGTTTGGTCGCACGCCGTGTTCGATCAGGGCACGGTAAACTCCGGCATTCTTTCCGATGGCCGCCCCTACACGTTCCGGGGCTTCAACCGGCCGTCCAGTATCCTGGTGACTGAGGCGTTTCTGATCGAGAACGGCAAAATTCGCCGCGTGGAGATGATCGGCCCGGCGTCCACCTATCACTTGAATTCCGCGTGGCCCGGAGGCCTCAGCGGCAAATAGCCAAAGGCTTCCCATGCATCGCCCATTGCTGACCTTCTTACTTCCGTCGCTTCTTGCGGCCGCTACGTGGGTTGCGCCCAAAACGCCCGATGGCCAGCCCGACCTGCAGGGCACCTGGACCAACGCTTCCATCACGCCCTTCGAGCGCCCGGCGGAATTAGCCGGCAAAGCGGTGCTGACTCCCGAAGAGGCCGCGGCGGCCGAAAAACTAGCGGCCGCGAATCGCGTCGATCGACCTCCCAAACCCGGCGACGTCGGCAACTACAATCAGGTCTGGTTCGACTCGGGCACCAAGGTTCTCTCCACGCGCCAAACTTCGCTGGTGGTGGATCCTCCCGATGGCCGCGTCCCGGTGACCGAGGCCGCGGAGGCGCAGCGCGATTACAACTTGGCGCACAACGCCGATTCGTACGTGTACATGAGCGTCTGGGACCGCTGCATCACGCGCGGCGTGCCCGCCGGGATGTTTCCGGCCGGCTACAACAACGCCTATCAAATTCTCCAGATTCCAGGCTACGTCGTGATTCTCTACGAAATGATTCACGAGACGCGCATCATCCCGTTGGATGGCCGTCCGCACGTCTCGGCCGGCATCCGTTTGTGGAACGGCGATTCGCGCGGCCACTGGGAAGGCCAGACGCTGGTCGTCGACACAACGAATTACAACAACAAGGGCTCCATCGGCACCAGCGCCGCGACCGAGCGCATCAAAGGCATTCCTCAGAGCGAGGCTTTGCATGTCGTGGAGCGCTTTCGGCGCATTAGCCCGGAGACCATCAGTTACGAAGTCACCATCGACGATCCGCCGATGTATTCGCGGCCCTGGAAAGCGGCGTTTCCGTTGACGCGCGACGAGAAATATCGAATTTACGAATACGCCTGCCACGAGGGCAATCACGCCGTGGAGAATATACTGGGTGGCGGCCGCGCGGCAGACGCCAAAGCCGCTGGAGGGGTGAAATGATCAGGACCGCAAGTTTGCTCTGTGCCACTGTGTTGTGCGGGATCGCCGTGGCGCAGCAGGCGCATCCTATTGACGATGCCGCGCTGAAAGCGGCTGGACGAACCGGTGAAGAATGGATCAGCTACAACGTCAACTGGTCCGAACAGCGCTACAGTCCGCTGGATCAGATCAACGCGAGCAACGTCAGCCGGCTGGGCCTGGCCTGGTACCTCGATATTCCCGCCGCGCCGGGGCGTCCGCAAACGCATCAGGAAGGAACGCCGCTGGTGCATGACGGCGTGCTGTACAGCATTGCGCCGTGGAGCGTGGTTTACGCCGTGGACGCGCGCACCGGCAAGGAGCTGTGGCGGTCCGATCCGGAAGTGAATCAGGAGATCTGGCAATCGCGCATCTGTTGCGGCGTGGTGAATCGCGGCATCGCCCTCTATAAGGACATGGTGATCGCGCCGGTGGTGGATGGCCGAATGCGCGCGCTGGACGCGAAGACCGGCCGGCCCATCTGGGAGACGCGCGTGACGCCCGCCAACATGGCGTACACCTTCACCATGGCGCCGCGCGTGATTCAAGGCGGCAAGGTGATCATTGGAGCGTCTGGCGGCGAGTACGCAGTGCGCGGCATGTTCGCGGCTCTCGACGTGGCCACCGGGAAAATTGCATGGAAGTTTTATACCGTGCCGGGCGATCCGTCCAAGCCGTTTGAGCAGCCCGAATTGGCCGACGCTGCCAAGACGTGGTCGGGCGAGTGGTGGAAGACCGGCGGTGGTGGGCCGGTGTGGAACGGCATGGCCTACGATCCGGACGCCGACATTGTTTATGTGGGAACTGGGCAGCCTGGGCCGTGGTCCGATCAGGCGCGCGGGAAAGGCGACAACCTGTTCACCGATTGTATTCTGGCGGTGCGCGGCGCTACCGGTAAATTGGTTTGGTATTACCAGGAAGTCCCCGGCGACAACTGGGACTTCGATTCCGTTGCCGATCTCATGCTGGCCGATTTGCCGGTCAACGGCAAGACGCGCAAAGTGATCATGCAGGCGCCCAAAGATGGATTCTTCTACGTGCTGGATCGCCTAACGGGCGAGCTGCTTTCCGTGCCGACCCTTGGGTAACCGTGAATTGGGCTGTCCGGCGTGAATTTGAAAACCGGCCGGCCAGTGATCAATCCGGAGGCCAACTATAAGAACGATTCTGTTGCGGTGATGCCCGGTCCCGTGGGCGGGCATGTGTGGCCGCCGTGGTCTTACAATCCGACCACCGGGCTGGTCTACATTCCGAGCCTGATCGGACAGGCTTTCAGTTTTGCGGCGGATCCGAAGTTTGTACCGGGCGCCACCGACCTGGGAGAGAAGGGCAAGGGGCAATACAACATGGGGATCTCGTTCGCGCGTCCGCGTCCTGCGAACGCAGAGGCGCATACCGATACGGCCGGCGCGGCCAATAATCCCTTTACTCCGCCGACTCCAGATCCGGCCCTCCCGAAGATTGGTCCGGAAGGGAACGGCAATATTCTGATCGCCTGGGATCCAATCGCCGGAAAAGAGCGCTGGCGCGGTCTCGCGGCTGGACAAACTCAGGGCGGCACTCTGTCGGCCGGTAACCTGGTGTTCGTGAGTCTCGATAAGCGCCTGGTGGCTTATCGCGCCGATAATGGCGACAAGCTTCTGGACATTTCGACGGGCCTTTCCATGATGGCTCCGCCGATGACGTTCATGATCGATGGCAAGCAGTACGTGGCGGTGGCGGGCGGTCCCGGGAACGCGCCGCAGCCTTCCTTCGGCGAAGATCCGGTGGATACCAAGGTCAAGTTGCCGCCGTCGCATTTGCTGGTTTATGCGCTGGATGGAAAAGCCGCGCTGCCGAAGGATCTAACGGCACCCGTCGCGTCGGGGACGCCGACGAAGTAGTGAGTAACCAGCTTCCTCACGGTCGCGGCTCGGTACGCGATTCTGAGCTGCGCGCGTGAGCAAGCGGTATGAGTTTCGGGGCGGTGAGTTTCTGAACGTCTTCGGCGCTGACGCCAGGCGCGAGCTCTTCGAGCACCAAGCCGTCGGGCGTCACGCGAATCACCGCGAGTTCGGTGATGATGGTCTCCACCACGCGAATTCCGGTCAGCGGCAGCGTACATTTCTCGACAATTTTAGGAGCGCCCGTTTTGGTGGCGTGCTCCATGGCGACGATCACGCGGCGCGCGCTGGCCACCAGGTCCATGGCGCCGCCCATGCCCTTGACCATTTTTCCGGGAACCGTCCAGTTGGCGAGGTTGCCTTCGCGATCCACCTCCATCGCGCCCAGAATGCTGAGGTCGATGTGGCCGCCGCGAATCATGGCGAACGATTCGGCGCTCGAAAAATAGGCGCTGCCGGGTAATTCGGTGACGGTTTCCTTGCCCGCGTTGATCAGGTCGGAGTCCTCGTCGCCAGCCAAAGGATATGGGCCGACGCCTAGCATGCCGTTCTCCGATTGCAGAATCACTTCGATGCCGGGCGGAACGTAGTTCGCCACCATGGTCGGAATCCCGATGCCAAGATTGACGTAATAGCCGTCGCGAAGTTCCTGCGCCACGCGGCGCGCGATGCGCTCACGCGGGTCCATTCGCCCTCATTTTTTTGTCCTTAATGTTCTGCGTTCGATCGTCTTGTCGTATTTCTCGCCTTGCACGATCCTTTTCACATAAATCCCGGGAGTTCGGACGTGATCGGCATCGATTTCGCCCGGTTCCACCAACTCCTCAACTTCGGCGATCGTGATTTTCGCCGCGGCCGCCATCATCGGGTTGAAGTTTTGAGCCGTTTTTCGATAAACCAGATTGCCCAGCCGGTCGCCACGCCAGGCTTTGACCAGCGCGAAATCGGCCGTGAGCGCGCGTTCCAGCAGATAGCTGCGGCCGTCGAACTCGCGCACTTCTTTGCCCTCGGCGACCACAGTTCCAACGCCCGCCGGGGTATAAAACGCGGGAATGCCCGCGCCTCCCGCGCGCATTCGTTCGGCCAGCGTGCCTTGTGGGATCAACGTGAGTTTCAGCTTGCCCGCCAGCACCAGCGATTCCAGCAATTTGTTCTCGCCCGCGTAACTGCCCAGGTGCGAAGCTATCATGCCCGCCTCCAGCATCACGCCGGAACCAACTCCATCCACGCCCAAATTGTTGCTGATGGTGTGCAGCCCCTGGACGCCTTTCCGCACCAGCGCGCGAATCAGGTTCTCCGGCATGCCAGCCAGCCCGAAGCCGCCCAGCATAATAGTGGCGCCATCGGGAATGTCGGCCACCGCCTCATCGCTACTCGGAAAAACTTTGTTCATGGACCCGAGCCTCCCAGTGTGTCAATCCCGCACGCCTCGCGCAAGTGCAAAAAAGCCCAGCGCTGGTGATATGCTGATTGGCGGACTCCGATGAAACTCTGTATTAAATCCTCAAACTCTATTCTTGTGGCGGGTTGCGCCGCTGTTTTTCTTTCCCTAATCCCCGCCGCCGGCCAAAGTGCCGCGCCTCGCATCCCGCGCATGGTGGATGGCAAGCCCAATTTGACGGGCCTTTGGCAAGCGATGAGCACCGCCGACTGGGATATCGAAGACCATAGCGCGGCTGCCGGCCCGTTCTATCAAATGGGCGCTATCGGCGCCATCCCTCCCGGGCAGGGAATCGTGGAAGGCGGCGAAATTCCGTATACGCCCGCGGGGCTGGAGCAAAAGAAAAAGAACTTCGCGAACCGATTTAAGGACGACCCCGAAGTAAAGTGTTACATGCCCGGCGTCCCGCGCGCGGCGTATCTGCCCTACCCATTCCAGATTATTCAGTCGAATAAGGACATTTTATTCGCGTACGAATATGCCACCACGAACCGGCTAATTAACATGGGCAAGCCGCAGGAAGCCGCCACCGACACCTGGATGGGCACCTCGAACGGCCATTGGGAGAAGGACACGCTGGTTGTGGACGTGACCGGATTCAATGGAAACGCGTGGTTCGATCGGGCCGGCGATTTTGCCAGCGACAGCCTGCACGTGGTAGAGCGCTATTCACTGCTGGATGCGAATACGATGAACTACGAGGCGACCATCGAAGATCCGGCCACGTTTACGCACCCCTGGAAGATCAACGTGATCTTATACCGGCATCGCGAGAAGGACGCGCGGCTGCTGGAGTTTAAATGCGTGGAGTTTGCCGAGCAGCTGCTCTATGGCGACTTGGTGAGAAAGCCAAGCAAGTAGCCAAGGTAACCTCGGGGGCGATGAAATCGCCCAACAAATTAAGGAGATTTCCATGAATCGCCGAACCTTCCTGATTACAGGCGCGCTGGCGGCAACGATTGCCGTGGCGACGCTGGCGGGCCAAACAGCCTCCGCGCCGGCCGCCACGAAGGCTGATAAGAAGGCGTCGGCCAACGGCAAGACGCCGTGGGGTGATCCGGATCTTCAAGGCACCTGGACCAGCGACGATACCTGGGGTGTGCCGTTTGAGCGGCCGAAAAACTTCGGTACGCGAGCCACGCTGACGGAAGACGAGCTCAAGGCGCGCCAGAAGGCCGTGTCGAACTCCGAGGAGTTCGTGGAAACAGGCGGAGCGAATCATTCGCCGGCTGTGGCCGAGTTGCAGGCGAAGGAAAAGGGTGAGGCGCCGCCTGCACCACCGCCGGGACGCTTCGGCCGTGGAGTGGACGCGGCTCCGGTGCCCGGACATTGGGGCGAGTTCGCGCGGCGGCCATCGCATCAGACTTCGCAGATTGTGGATCCGCCCGATGGCCGGCTCCCTCCGTTGACGCCCGAGGCGCAGGCCAGGCTGGACGCCAAGAACAAGCTGCGGCGCGATCCGATTCCTGCTTCCTACACGAACTGGAGCTACTATGATCGCTGCATCACGCGCGGCGTGGCCGGGTCCATTTTGCCGGTGGTCTACGGCAACGGGCTGGAGATCGTGCAGACGCCCGGATATGTGGCGATTCGTTACGAGATGGTTCACGATGTTCGCATTATCCCCACCGACGGGCGTCCCCATTTGAGCTCCAACATTCGCTCCTACATGGGCGATGCAGTTGGGCATTGGGAAGGCAAGACGCTGGTGGTGGAGACGACGAATTTGCTGGGCGATCGGATGGCAATCGGCGTGAACGGCGACGGCGGCGCTCCCTACAGCGAAGACATGAAGCTCACCGAACGTTTTACGCGCGTGGGTCCGAACACCATCAATTACGAGATGATCGTGGACGATCCGAAAACCTACACAGCCACTTGGAAAGTCGCGTTCCCGATCACGCAGGAGCCGGGCTATCAGCTTTTCGAATACGCGTGCCACGAAGGAAATATGGCCATGCACAACATGCTGAGCGCCGCGCGCATGGAAGATAAGAAAGCCGCTGCCGGGGCCGCGGGCGCGAAATAAAGCGCCCGGATAACAATTCAGGGAGATAAATCGATAATGAGAAATAAATTGTTAGCTGCCGCAGCGGCCATGGGGTTGCTGTTGGGCGTGGCGCCAGCGTGGGCGCATCATGCGTTCGCCGCGGAGTTCGACGTGAACAAGCCGCTGGTGTTGCGCGGCACCGTGACGAAGATGGAGTGGATCAATCCGCACGCCTGGATTCACCTGGACGTGAAGAACGCCGACGGTACGGTGACTAGTTGGATGATCGAAGCGGGCGCGCCGAACGGCCTGCTGCGCCGCGGGTTCAACAAGAGCTCACTGCCGCCTGGAACGGAAATCGTGGTGGAAGGCTGGCAGGCCAAGGATCAGTCGAACCGCGCCAATGGCAGCAACATCACTTATCCGGACGGCAGGAAGCTCTTCATCGGATCGCAGGGGACGGGCGCGCCCGGGGACAAGGGCGCCGGGGATAAAGGGGATAAATAGAATTCAGAAGCCGGAATTCAGAGTGCGCGACAATACCTGAATGCGCGCCTGGTTCATGGATTCCTTCGACGGTGTGGACAAACTGCGGTTGGGCGACTCGCCCGACCCTGAGCCTGGTCCCAATCAAGTTTCACTTCACGTGCGATTTGCGGCACTGAATCCGGCGGACGCATTTCTCGCACAGGCGCTGTATCCAGCTAAACCCGCGCTGCCGCATATTTTGGGACGTGATGGTGTGGGCGAAGTGGTGGCCGTTGGCGCGGGTGTCTTCAACGTGAAGGCCGGCGACACCGTGGGCATCCTGCGCTGCGATTGCGGCGTGGAGAAGTGGGGCACGCTGGCCGAGAAGGTGATCGTTTCGGCTGCGAGCGTCGCGCCGCCTCCCGTGGGTTGGTCACTGGAACAGACGGCCGGTGCGCCTCTGGTTTATCTAACAGCATGGCAGGCGCTCACGCAATGGAGCGATCCGCCGGCGCCGCCTCCAGCGGGATCGGTGCTGCTGGTAACCGGCGCTTCTGGAGGCGTGGGGACGGCGTCGGTGCAGTTGGGCAAATCGATGGGCTTGACGGTAGTGGCGTTATCGCGCAGCGTCGAGAAGGGCGCGAAGTTGCGTGCGATGGGAGCGGACCACGTGTTCAATCCAGCCGATCCAAACCTGCGGAAAGCCGTGATGGCGGCCATCGCGCCGCAGAAAGTGGATATCGTCGTCGATAGCGTGGGTGGAGCGGCGTTCAACCAGTTGCTCGCGATGCTGGGTTACGCGGGGCGCATCAGCGTAGTGGGCAGGAGCGGCGGCGAAGTGCCGAATTTCAATACCGCATCGCTTTTCTTCAAGCGCAATCGCATCGGCGGAGTGGCGGTGTCGGATTTCACGGCCGAGCAGGCACAGGCGGCGTGGAAAGAAATCACGGGAAGACTGAATGCGATTGGACAAAGGCCGGTGGTGGATCGCGTGTTCGCGTTTGAAGAGGTGAAGCAGGCGTTCGCGCGGCTGGCCGAAGGGCCCATGGGCAAGGTGCTAGTGAGGGTGGCGGGGTAGACTAGCGCTGCGTTAGCCGCATGTTGGTCGAAATCGAAGTCGAACGAACGCGGGCCCAACCTCGGAATGCGCTTCATATTCGAAATTGCCGCCGGAATTTGTGCGAATTACTTCGGCCATGTCCGCTGGCATGCTTCCGTTTCGTTCAAGGCATTCCATCGCGGCGCGGAAGAATGGAGGGACATCGCCGCGCTCGATGGCCGCATTCAGCTTGAACCACTCGTAATTGTCGTCGAGGCGTTGCAGGTCTTGAGCGGTGGGCGCAGGAGCGCGCCGGAATTCGTATCGGAGCATTCCCGCGTGGACTCTTGCGGAGTGTACTGGGAGTGTATACCATCAATTTGGTCGCCCCGTGGCGGCAAGGAGAAAACGAATGCCTGGATTGAAAAGCACTGCGTTAGTGGCTGCCGCGGCATGCGGTATTTTGAGCGCCGGAACAGCCGATGCTCCTGGACCGGCCATCGGAGTTCGAGCGATTATTCATTCGGTAGCGGACCTGGATAAGACTGTCGCATTTTATCGCGACGGACTTGGGCTGCAACCGGTGGGGCCAGGCGGAAAGCCTGTCACCGCGCTGCCTGCGCCGCGGGCGCTGGATGAATCGCTCTCGAAATTTACGGACACGCAGGGCGCGAAGTTTCGCAATGCGATGTTTAAGATTCCGGGCACAACGCTGGACTTCGAGCTCACGGAGTTCACCGGCACATCCGTAAAGAAAGCCGTGCCGCATATGCAGGATCCGGGCGCCGCAACTCTGGTGTTGAACGTGCGCGACGTGGACGCGGCGCTCAATGGCGTGAAGAAAAATGGCGGATCGGTGTTGAGTATTGGGGGCGAGCCGATGAAGCTGGGCGGCGCGAACAGCAAGAGCCGCTCGGTATTCGTGAGAGATCCGGATGGGTTCATGTTGGAATTGGCGGGCATCCAGCCGCCGCCTCCATCCAGCGCGCCGGCGAGCAGCAACATCACGGGCGGCCGAATCGGCGTAACGATTAAGGATACCGATCAGACCATGAAGTTTTACCATGATGTGCTGGGCTTTGAGACCAAGCCAGCGGCGGCGGCGTTTTCCACCAATCCGACGATCGCGTCATTGATTGACGCAAAGGGAGCGCAATGGCGCATCAGCACCGCGAAAGTGCCGGGCAGCACCGTGGATTTTGAGTTCCTCGAATTCAAGGATGTAAAACGCAAGCCGTTCGATTTGCGCGTGCCAGATCCGGGGTCGCCCGCGGTTTCGATTCACGTAAAGGACGTGGAGGCGACGATGAAGGCTGTGGCCGCGGGCGGCGGATCCATCGTTACTCGTGGCGGCGAACCGGTGAAATTGGGCGCCGGCGTGGGCGTCTTTGTGCGCGATCCCAACGGGCTGTTGATCGAGCTGATTCCCTAGGAGCAAAGCGCCGGCAGCGTTGCGGGCTTCGCATTGTCGATGGCCGCCATGATTTCGTCGCCGGCGCCAGTCAGCGCTCGAAACTTCGCCTTCATTTCGTCCCAACTGAGCGGGTTTTCCGGATCGCCTTTGGGGTAGCGAACGAATTTTTCGAAGCGTTGACCATTTTCGAGTTCGATGGAGACGCGCGCCGGCCATTCCTGCGGGAAGGTTTCTTCGATGCGAGGATCTTTCACCAGTTCCACTTTGTTCATTAGCTCGCGGATCTTGGGCGACCGCGCTTTTTCGATCGTGAACTGATCCAGACCGGCAGCTCCGTCGATGCACGCGACGGCCACGCCAAAAGGCATGGAGAACTGCGCGTCGACAACGGATTCCGGGTGGTATTTCTTGGCTCGCGGTTCGGCGACGAGTCCCCAGCCAGCTTCGAGAACGGCGACTTCGATGCGATGAATCTGGCTGGCGTTGAGATCGTGCTCGCGCATGATGGCGAGGACGGCGTCGATTGGTCCCTGCATGTAGCGGCAGCAGGCGTGCGGCTTGACGGCGGTGTGGAGGATTTCAAAGGAGAGGCCGAGGCCCTCGGTCAAACGCTCAGGAATCGGCATGCGCGAGTAGCCGTGCAGAAAACCGTCGCGGCCTTCCAGGATTCCGAGCGGCCCAGTGAATCCTTCGGCCGCGAGCAGCGCCGCTTGAATGCCGTTCTGCGCAGCGAGGCCGGGATGGATTCGCTTGGTCCACGCGCCATCGGCGAGAAACTCCATCGATCCAGCGGCCATGCTTCCCGCGATTCCAACAGCGGCGAGGGTTTCGTCCGCAGTAAGGCCAAGCAGTTTCGCCGATGCGATGGCTGCGCCGAACACGCCACAGGTGGGCGTCATATGAAAGCCCAACGCGTAATGTTCTTTCGGCTGCACCGCCATCGCGATGCGAGCCGCGGCTTCGAACCCCGCGACGACAGCGGAGAGGAACGCGTCGGACTGGGTCTCCGGCATAGTTTCGGCCAGAGCGAGCGCAGCCGAGTACATGGTTGCGCCCAGGTGAATGGAGCCGCCGCTGTGTGTGTCGTCCATCTCGATGGCGTGCGCCGCCGCGCCGTTGGCCATCGCTGCGAGACCGGGAATGGTGCGGACGCGAGTGCCGATTATCGTTGAGCATCCGTTGGCGCCGATGCGCTGAATCATGCGCTGCACCGCGGCCGATGATTCTTCGCGCGAGCCTCGGATGGCGCAGGCCAGATAGTCGAGCAGGAAGTAGCGCGCGCGGTCGAGAACTTCCGCCGGCAGGTCGCGGGCAGCGAGCGGATGAAGGAATCCGACCAATTCGCGCGTGTATTCTTTCACTCGGTTCCCTTCACTTTTCTTTGCGCGGCGCCAGAAATCGGCGGCGAAGCACGATGACGCGTGCTTTGTTCTGATTGAAACCGCGCGTCTCGATGGCCACGATGCCGCGGTCCGGCTTGCTAGCCGATTCGCGCATCTCCAGAACCTCTGACTCAGCATACAGCGAATCTCCCGGAAACATTGGGTGCTCGAAGACCACGCTTTCGTATCCGAGATTCGCGATAGTTTTTCCGCTGGTGTCAGAGACGCTCATGCCAACGGTAAGGCTGAAGATGAGCGTATCGAGCACTGGCCGCCGTCCCAAGGGCTGCCTGCGCGCGTAATGCTCGTCGATGAAGAGCGGATTCTGATTCATCGACATCAGTGCGAAAAGCGTGTTGTCGTATTCGGTGATGGTGCGGCCGGGCCAGTGCTTGTAAATCGCGCCGACCTCGAACTCTTCGTAGTAGCGTCCGAATTCCATGGCTACGAATCCACTTTATATTTCTTGAGCAGATTGCGCGCGATGATCAGCCGCTGCAATTCGTTGGTGCCGCCGCCGATCACTACCAGCGGCGCATCGCGATAATAGCGCTCCACCGGGAAATCTTTCGAGTAGCCGTTGGCGCCCAGGATGCGCATGGCTTCGAACGAAACTTCCGCGGCGGTTTCGGTGGCGAAAAGCTTGGCCATGCCAGCTTCCAGATCGCAACGTTCGCCGCGATCGCGCTTCTCGCAGGCCGAATAAATCAAAAGCCGCGACGCTTCGATGTGCGTGGCCATGTCGGCCAGCTTGTTCTGGATGGTCTGATATTCGGCGATGGGCTTGCCGAAAGTAGTGCGGCGCTGTGCGTAGCGGATGGCTTCTTCAAAAGCGGCGCGGGCGATGCCGAGGCCGCGGGCGGCGACGTTCAGGCGCTCGGCTTCCAGGCCAGTCATCACTTGCTTGAAGCCTTGGCCCTCGACGCCGCCGATAAGATTTTCGACCGGCACCGGGAAATCGGCAAAATGCAGCTCGCAGGTTTCGACGCCTTTATAGCCGAGTTTCTCGATGTCGCGGCTCACGGTCATGCCGGGCGCGCCCTTCTCGATCACGAAGGCGCTCATGCCGCGATGGGCAGGCTGCGCGGTGGGATCGGTTTTGGCAAGAAGCAGAAACGTATTCCCGTGCCGCGCATTGGTGATCCACATCTTCGAGCCATTGACGCGATAGACGCCGTTGTCGCGCGTGGCCGTGGTGCTGATGTTTTGCAGATCCGTGCCGGCGTTCGATTCGGTGAGGCAGATGCCGCCGCGCTTTTCGCCGGTCGCCATGCCGGGCAGGAAGCGCCGCTTCTGTTCTTCGGTGCCGAAGTGGGCCACCACGTCGCACATCACGGAGTTGCTTCCGATGACGCCTGCCAGGCCCAGCCAGCCGCGCGAAATCTCTTCGAAGATCATCGCGAAGGTGGTGCTGTCGACGCCGGAGCCGCCGTACTCCTCCGGGATGTTCAAGCCGAACAGCCCCATTTCTTTCATCTGCGCGACCAGCGCGTGCGGATATTCGTCGCGATGTTCCATGGCGGAAGCGACCGGGATCACTTCGTTCTCGACGAACTGCCGGACGGTCCGGAGGATCAGCTCCTGCTCTTCGTTGAGCGTCTTCATGCGCAGACTCCGGCATGGATCAGCTCTTCGATTTCGGCCTCGCTGTAGCCGGCTTCCTGCAGGATGGCGCGGCCGTGTTCGCCGGCGCTGGGCGGAGGGCCTTGAAAAGCGGGCGGAGTCAGCGAGAGGCCGATGGGCAGGCGGGGCAGTACGATGGGTTGCTCGCCGGTCAAATTGATCTCAGTGAAAAGATTCAACGCGGCGGCTTGTGCGTCCTGCAACACTTGCCCCGGACTTTGTATCGGATCGTTCGCGATGTCGCTTTCATCCAAGAGCGCTACCCAATGCGAAGTCGGTTGGGTGCGCAAGACGGCGCCAATCAGGTTTTCGAGTTCGTCGACGTTGGCCACGCGATCCGGATTGGCTTGAAAGCGCGGATCGCCGGCCCATTCCGGATGGCCGAGCGATGAGCACAAACGTTGAAACTGCCGATCGCTTGAAATGCCCAACATGATTTGGCCGTCGCCAGTGGGAAGCGAACCATAGGGAGCGAACGCCTTGTGCCGCGCGCCTTGCGGTTGCGGATCCACGCCCGTGAATTGACGATACACCAGATGGTAGGCCATGAACAGGATGCCGGTTTGAAATAGCGACGCGTCCACGCGCTGGCCTTTGCCCGAATTCTTGCGCTCCAGCAGCGCGGCCAGAATGCCGAGCGCCATCCAAGTGCCGGTGGTGACGTCGAGAATGGAAACGCCGGTGCGCATGGGATGTCCGTCGCCGGTTCCTGTGACGCTCATAATGCCGGTGCGCGCCTGCAGAACGGCGTCGTAACCGGGCTTAGTGTAATCGGGTCCGCTGGGGCCATAGGCGGAAAGCGAACGCGTAGATAATATCGGGCTTGCGCGCGCGAACGGCCGCTTCGTCGAGTCCCAGTGCCGCTGCCTTGCCGCCGCGAAAGTTTTCGAGAAAGACATCGCAAGTCGAAGCCAGGCGCAGCACCACCTCGCGTCCCTCGGGCTTCGCAAGGTCAAGCGTGATGGATCGTTTGCCGCGATTCAGCGCCACGAAGTAAGCGCCCCATTCGCCGCGATGCGGACCCATCGCGCGGCCATCTTCGCCGCCGCCGGTGCGTTCCACTTTGATGATGTCGGCGCCCAGATCGGAGAGGATCATGCTGGCGGTGGGGCCGGCGACGAT
Organism: Bryobacterales bacterium; assembly: GCA_963784025.1. Classification (GTDB taxonomy): domain Bacteria; phylum Acidobacteriota; class Terriglobia; order Bryobacterales; family Bryobacteraceae; genus Palsa-89. The sequence continues at coordinate 113,699 of CAWAPW010000016.1, read as the reverse complement.
GGTGCTCAGGTCGAGAACGCGAATACCTTCGAGTACGGGGGCCAAGAAAACGAAGATAGCATGGGCGTCGCGCATTGATGCGCGCGGGGGGAGGCGCTCCCTGCGGTCGCGCGGGATTGGGGATTGGTTTATTCCGATCGTAATGCCCGAGCGGGATCGACAGCGGCGGCACGGCGCGCGGGAATGTAGCCGGCCAAAAGCGCCACAAGCGCCAATATTAAAGCCACGCTGGCCGAAGTTTCGAGATCGGTCGGTCCACTTCAAACAGCAGGTGCGCGAGGAAGCGCGTCAACACCAGCGCCGCCAAGAACACCCGCGGCCAATCCCGACGCCAGCAGACCAGCACATCTCTCAGAATCATTTTCAGAATTGCCGAGCGCTCGGCGCCCAACGCCATGCGGATTCCCACTCGCGCGTGCGAAGGCCGACGCTATAAGAGATGACGCCATAGATGCCAACGGCCGCCAACAGAAGCGCCGTTGTTCCAAACAGCCGATCAGCGTCAGGGTAAAGGAACGATCGGCCAGAAACGCCGCAACGTAGCCGTCCATCGCTTGAACGTGAAACACCGGCCTGCACCGGGTCGATTTCGCGGATGGCGGCGCGAATCGCCTTTTCGAAATCCATCGGGTCGCCGGCAGTACGAACCAGCAACCGAGAGTAGTGGTCCAGATCGGCCGCCTGAGGCACATAGACCGCCTTATCCGGCTCCTGGTCGAACCCGTTCTTGCGGACGTTGCCGACGATCCCGACGATTGTGAACCATCGTCCGCGTTCCTGCTGCGGTCCGAGTTGGATTCGCTGGCCGATGGGCTTGGAGCCAGGGAATCTCGATTTCACGAACGACTCACTGACGATCGCCGCGGGAGGGCCACCCACGCCGTCTTGATCGGTGAAGAATCGGCCGCGCTTCAGCGGGATCCTGAGGACGCGAAAATAATCGGGCGACGCCCAGAAAACATCGGCGCTCGGCGTCTCGGAATCGCTCATGGCCGCGCTGTTTTCGATGCGAAGTTTGACCGGTTCGGTATGACTCAGAGGAACGTTGCTGACCAGTGCGGCATTGAGAATGCCCGGGACGGCGCGCACCTTCTCCAGCACTCGCCGGTAATAGGCGAGCGTATCTTGTGGCGTATCGTAGCGCGCGCCGTCAGTGTGAGCGTCAAGGTCAAGATGTGGTGTGGATCGAATCCTGCACCCACGCCCGTCAATCGGACGAAGCTCTTCGCCAGCAATCCTGTTCCCACCGCCAGCACGAAGGCCAGCGCCACCTCGGCAACCACCAGAGCGCTCCGCAGCCCATGCGGGCGCGGTCCCACCCCACGGAGCCGCGAGCCACGCAGGCGGGAAGAATGCCGAAGAGGAGCCCAGTGGCCAAACTGATGCCGAGGCCGAAGAACAGGACCGTCGCGTCCATATGGATTTCGTCCAGGCGGGGCAGTTCCCTGGGGGCCAGCTAGCCAGAGCGGCATCGCCGCGCCAACCCAGAAGCACGCCCGCGAGTCCGCCGATGACGGACAGCAGAAGACTTTCGGTGAGTAACTGAACCGCCAGTCGCCGCCGGCTGCAGCCCAGCGCGGCACGAATCGCGATCTCCTTGCTTCGAGCCGTTGCGCGCGCCAGCAGCAGGTTCGCAATGTTGGCACACGCGATCAAAAGGACGAACGCCACCGCGGCCAGCAGCACCCAAAGCGCGGTTTGAATCGGACCCACCAGATGATCCCGCAGCGGTTGCACGAGTACCGAAGTGTCGCGGCCATAATCGGACGGATAATCGCTCGCGATCTGGTGTACGATGCCGTTCAGCTCCGCACGCGCGCGCTCCACGCCGATGCCAGGCTTGAGCCGGCCGATGGCGCTTCCTCCGAAACAGCTGCGGCACGCGGCTGCCTCGCGCGCGTCGAAACCTAGAGGCATGAAGATTTCCGGCTTTTCCGCCGGATTGCTCATGCGCAGCGGATGGAAATCCTGAGGGAGCACGCCGATGACGCGATACGTTTCGGTGCTGAGATCGAGAGCGCGTCCGATAATGCGCGGGTCGCCACCAAAGCGGCGCATCCACAGACCGTGGCTCAAAATCACGACGTTCGTGCGCGGCCAGTGGTCCTCATCGGCATGAAAGCTCCGGCCCAGCAGGGGCGCTACCCCCAGGCTCTCGAAAAAGTCGTGATTCACGCGCATGCCGCGAAGAATCTCGGCCTGGCCGTTCTCAATGAGAATCCGCTGACCGTCGCCGTAGAGCGATATGCTCTCGAAAGAGCCGGCGCGCATCCGCCACTCGTTCGCCATCCATCCACCAACCCATTCCCGCGTGGGCCCGTCTGGATCCACTTCCGAGAGGGCAACCACGCGGTCCGGATTGCGATAAGGCAATTGGTTGAGAAGCACTGCTTTGACGACGCTGAAAATTGCGGTGGTTGAGCCGACGCCCAGCGCGAGCGTGAGCAACGCGAGTGCCGTGAAACCGGGGTTGCGGCGCGCCATGCGGAGGGCGAAACGCGCGTCGTGAAACGCGTGTTCGATCCACTGCGAGGGGCGCATGCTGCCAGAATACCGCTTGCTACCGATCCCGGCTCAGTTCTGATATCTTGACAGGCGATGACTGCTTGGATTGGCTTGCGGTGGTTTCTCACGCTATTTCTAGCGGCTTCGTTGCTCGCCCAGACGGTTCGGCGAGTGGACGACGCCACGCTGAAAAACGCCGGCAAGAGCGGCGACGATTGGCTGACCTACGGCTTCACGCCGGGCGAAACGCGCTACAGTCCACTCGATCAGCTCAACGCGGGCAACGTGAAACGACTGGGACTGGCGTGGTCCTACGATTTGGGCGCGGGCGGCGGCGGACAGGAAGCCACGCCACTGGTGTGGAACGGGACCATCTACGGCATCACCACCTGGAGCGTGGTTTTCGCCGTGGATGCGCGCACCGGCAAAGAGCGCTGGCGCTGGGATCCGGAAGTGAATCAGAACGCGGTGCGGCCGGCCATCTGCTGCGGCGTGGTGAATCGGGGCATCGCGATCTATCAGAACATGATCATCGCGCCCATCATCGATGGACGGTTAGAGGCGCTGGATGCCGGTACGGGTAAGCCGGTGTGGGAGGCGCGCGTCGCGTATTCGCAGGACGAGTACACCATCACCATGGCGCCGCGCATCGCCAACGGCAAAGTGATTGTGGGCGTCAGCGGCGGCGATCATCCCAAGCGCGGTTTCTTCGATGCTTATGACGCCATGACCGGGCGCCGGCTATGGCGTTTCTATACGATTCCCGGCGATCCCAGCAAGCCGTTTGAAAATTCCGCGATGCGCAAGGCGTCCCAAACATGGGATCCGGAGGCGTGGAAACTGGGCGGCGGCGGCGCGGTGTGGGATGGCATCGCATACGATCCGGAAACGGATTTGGTTTACGCGGGCACCGGCAACGCCGAACCGTGGCCGGAGGAATTTCGTGGGGCGAAAGGGAAAGACGGGCTGTATGCTTGCTCCATTCTTGCGGTGCAAGCCTCCACCGGCGAATTGAAGTGGCATTACCAGTTGGTGCCCGACGACACTTGGGATTTCGACAGCGTGCAGCAGATGATGCTGGCGAATCTGACCATCAACGGGAAGCAGCGCAAGGTGATCATGCAGGCCAGCAAGAACGGCTTCTTCTATGTGCTGGACCGCGTCACCGGCGAGTTCATCTCCGCGCAGCCGTACGCCAAGGTGAACTGGGCCAAGGGCATCGATCCCAAGACCGGGCGCCCGATTGTGAATCCGGAAGCCCGCTACGGGCGCGCGCCCGTCACCATTTTTCCGTCGGCGGGAGGGGCGCACAACTGGTCGCCGATGTCGTTCAATCCGGCCACCGGGTTGGTGTACATTTCCGGGAACACCGGTAGCAGTTGGACTTTTGCGAGCGTCGATAAATTCGAGCCCAAGACCGACCGGACATCGAACAACGGGCTGGTGCGGCCGATGCCGACGCCGCGCGAGAACAACCTGCCGGTTATTGGTCCCGAACCGCTGCCGGGAACGGGAAGCCGTGGCGCGCTGATCGCGTGGGATCCGGTGGCGCAGCAATTTCGCTGGCGCATGCCGGGCGGCGGCGGGATCGGCGGAGGAACGCTCAGCACCGCGGGCAATCTTGTATTTCAATCCATCAACGATGGGCGGCTGATGGCGTATAGCGCCGACAAAGGCGAGAAACTGCTGGAGCTGCAAACCGGACTCAAGAGCGGGATCGGCCCGCCGATCACCTATCAAGTGGATGGCAAGCAGTACGTGGCGATGATGGGGGGAATCGGCACGGTCATCGGAAACGCTGGACCGCAGAATACGGCCACCGCCACACCGCCGAAACTCTTGGTGTTCATGCTGGATGGCACGGCGACGCTTCCTGAGCGAGCAGAGACGCCGAAGGCCGAACCTGCGAAGCCGGAAACACCGAAATAACCATGCCCACTAGCTACGTCGTGGGGCGGACGCCCTCGACCGGCTCCTCCGATGCATTGAGTGCGGAGGCCGACGGGGCGTCGGCCGCGGTCCGGGGGGACCGCCCTACCCTGTAGACTTATCGCACGAACCATGGGGACAGGACGCTAGTGTCCTGTCTCAGATAATTATTTACATACGCACGGAGCGCTCTATACTAGACATGCTCATCAGCGCCCGACGCTTTCCTAGCACAAACGGAGTCGGAGCTTCGGCCAGTTCCAAGTCGCCAGCACCCCGCGTAAAGTAGCCTTCGCTCCAGATCTCGCGTCCTCGCTCGCCAAGGTTCCGCGGCGAATCATTCGTCCGCGTGATCAGCTCAAAGAACCTGTTCGACCTGGTCCCACCAGGAACTCCTGGTAGCGGCGCGAAACTTGAATTGTGAATCTCCGCCGCTTGTTTGGTTTCAACCAGCCGTTGCACCTGGCACTTTCGCAGGTGCAGTAATCGTCCATGATGCAGATGCACTTGCTGATCAGCCGGCAGTTAGCGCTTCCAGATGATCGACACCACTTGATGAACTCTCGGCTGCGATGGCGCACTCCTGGCAATGTGCCGATGACTTTGCCATTCAACTAATATCCCGACCATGCGTTCGAACAAACGTGGCAGCGCCATGACGTCTGCCACATCGTGCGTCTGACGCTCTAGCAGTCCGGCGTCCGCATATGAAGGAGGAGGAGCGGGCGATCGCAGAGCCTGAATCTGGCTTTTCTCGCCCGACACACAATACCAGGTGCTGCGTTCGGGCGGATTCAGATTCAGGCTCTACGATATCCCGCACCTTTTCCTCAAAACGCGGATCCTTGGACAGCTTGAACCGCTCCACCCGATGCGGCTGCACATCATGGCGCTGCCACGCCCGATGAACGATGGTCCGGGATATCCCCAGTCTGTATGGCCAAGTCATCCGCACACTGCCAGTGAGTGCTGCCATCGCCGCCGACGAGTTCATCACAGTTGTCTCGATCATCTTCTGCTCTAGTTCCGGTCGATCAGCAAGTGCATCTGCCTCATGGACGCTTCTCACCTACGAATACCCAGGTCAACGCTGTTGGAACCAAACAACGTTGAGATTCACAATTCCATTCTCACCCCTAGCAGCCAGTACCTGGTTGGACCAGTCGACACGGTTCTTTACACTGCTCCCGCGATGGATTGATTAGCCGACGACCCTGGTGCAGCGAGGAGCCAATAAGCGGCAGCGCAAGGCTACTTTTTGCGGGGTGCTGCCGCTACGAACTAACCACCTCAAGCTCCGATTTCTGGCTGTCGCTCAGGACAAGCGCGGGCGCTGGGCTGGGCATGTCCCAGTATAGGGCGCTCCCGTTTATATGTAAATAATTATCTGAGACAGGACACTAGCTGCGCTGCAATTGCGGCACGCGATCGAAATGCCGGTCGCGAGTGATCAGCAGGAGATCGTGTTCCAGCGCCAGCGCGGCGATCCAAAGATCGTTGTCCGGAATCGGTGTCCCGGCGCGTTTGAGTTGCACGAACAGACGCGCATATTGCTCCGCCGTGTCCGGCGCCGGAAGCATGATCCCGACGGTGGGCTTGCCGAGGAAAGTGCGGAGCAGAGTCTCATTGCGGTATTGCTGAGAGCCGCCCAGAAATCCCGCCTTCATTTCCGCTAAGACGATCAGCGGAATCCACACCTCGTCGCATTTGCCCAGCCGGTCCGCCAGCTCCGCGTCGCCCTGAAACAAGTCGGTGAGCCGGTTGGTGTCCAGCGCGACTCTTACTTCCATTTGTCCCAGTCGATTTGGCGCTGAGCTGCGATCACTTCATCGAAGGCGGGATCGGGAGTCCACTGGCCCACCAAGTCTGAAAAATCCGCCTTGCGGGGCCCTCCAATGGTGGCGCGCGTCAGCTCGTCGACCACCAATTGATTCAGGCTGATCTTGAGCTGCGCCGCCTTCTTCCGAAGCGCGCGGTCCACCTCTGGCGGAATGCCACGAATGGTGTACTGTACGATTTGTACGTGTGCGAGCTGTGCCTGCAACTTCATGCCTACATGATAGCACGCAAGTGCAGGCGGAGTGGGGAAGGAGTGGAGAGCAGAGCTACATTTCAGGGCGGGCAGCGGTCGCGCCCCGTGGTCTCGTGGTACATTTGAGCTTTCACCGCGCCAAGTCGCACTGAAGACCCATGTCCGTACAGATCCTATTGCAGGGCAAGTTGTTGGGTGTCGAGGAGTTCTTGCCATCCGGGCAGCCGGGGGAATCCCTCCTTACGGGCCGCCTGCGCTGGGTAAGTCTGCTGAGCGAAATTCTGCCGCGCGCGCTCATCGCGGAACTCGGACTTTCAAAAATGCTGCTCGGATCGAGCGGCGGCGAGCAATTTCTGGTGGTCCTTCCCGAAGAGGTGCGCGGGCAAGCGGAAGAGTTCCTGGTGGCCGCGCGCCTGGGCGTTCGCAAGCTGAGCCAAAATCGCCTGGAATTGTTTTGGGCCATTACAGAGAACCTTGGCGATTGGACGGTGGTGCGAAAACGTTTGAACGACGAGTTCCAGCGTAAACAGGGAACTCCGCTAGCGGCTACCGGCCTGGGCGGGCACGAGGCGCCGGTGGCGGAATCCGATCCGGCTTATTTCGAAAATCTCGGTCACGCGCTGCGGGACGCCACCAGCGTCGGCTGGTCGCCCGAATCGCCCGCTACCATCCTGGCTTCCAGCGCGAGCGGCGTGGGAAAGCATTCCTGGACTATCGGCACCTCGCCCGATTCCGTGCCGTTGGCGCGCCACACCGCGCTTACCGATGACGGCCGTGAAACCGCTACCGCCCCGGTGCTGGCATCCCGCGCCGAAGGCCTGCCGGTGTGGGGCGTATTGCGCGGCGACGTGGATAGCTTCGGCATCCGCATGCGGCGTCTGCAAAGCATCGAAGAATACGTGCAACTTTCGGTGCTCTACAAACAGTTTTTTGCCGGCGAAGTGGAAGTGCTTTGCTCGCTGCCGGAGTTCTGGCGCAGGGTGAATTTGCTGCACACCGGCGGGGACGACTTCGCGGTGGTAGGCGCGTGGGACGCGCTGATCGCCTTTGCGCGCGAATTGCAGCGCCTGTTTCAGCGCTTCATCGAAGAGCATCTCAAGGAATTTCCGGGGCCGGAAGGTAAGACCATCACCATGGCGCTGGCGCTGGCGCCGGAGCTGGATACGCCGCTCGGATCGGTTTATGGGCGTTCGCGCGATCGCTTGGAAATCGCGAAATCGGCCGACAAAGATTGCTTTTATTTGCTGGGCCGGACGCTCGAATGGAAACAACTTTCGGACGCCGCCGAGCTGAAGGACGAACTGACGGCGATGGTGCGCGATTTCGGCGTTGCGCCGCAATATATTCGCGATCTGTGTGGGATTTATCGCGAGACCCGCCGCGCGCCCGGCGCCAAACGCGTGGAGCGTCCGTGGCGCTTCCATCGCCGCTTGCTCCGGATACTGGGCGGTTCGCGCGCACGCGATTTTCAGAAGGCGCGCGCCAGCCTGATTGCAGATTTGGTAGGCAAGAATCCCGCCAACATAAAGTTGCGACCTTCGGGCCGGGTAGCGCTAGAATGGGCAAGGCTCTCGACAGAGGGCGCTTCAGGTGAATAGTGTCGTGGCGCACGCACTCCTGCGTGCCGTACCGACACTCGTGCCGGTACCCCTGGCGCCTGTCATGATTGGATAACGAGGTTTGGATGGCTGATACACAGACAGAGCAAGAAGCACGCACTCCCGAAGCCGAAGCGGCGCGCCCTGGGGTCGAGATGCCGCGGCCGGAAGCCGAAGCGCCTCGCCAGGAAGGTCAGACGCCCCGCCCGGAGGGTCAGGCACCCCGCGCGGAGGGTCAGGCGCCAAAGACGGAGCGCACGGAAAGCAAACCGCAAGGCGATCGTTCGCCCCAAGGCCCGCGCCGCGAAGGCGGTCCACCCCAGCAGGGCCGGGGGCCGCAAGGTGCCCGGGAAGGTGGACGGGGACCGGGTGGAGATCGCCTGCAGGGCCGTGGGCCGCAAAGTGGACGCGAAGGCGCGCGTGGCGAGCGAGGCGATCGGGGGGACGACCGGCGTGGCGGCGATCGCGGCCGATTCGAAGGCCCGCCTGAAATCGATATCGAAAAATTGATCTCCGATCCGTTGTACCTCGACAACCAGGCGCACGGCGTGGTGAGCCGCATGCGCGACATGGACTCGGGCACCAAAAGCCAATTGCGCCGTCTCTACAATGCCGTTCGCCGCGCCGTCCGCGCGCCGGAGAACGAACGGCAGCAGCAATTCGTCATGCTGCGCGCGCGTCTGGCTTACACCATCGCGCGGCACTCCTTGCGCAGCCTGGATTCGCTCGAAAAACTGCTGCTGCAAGTGACGCGCAAGAACGAAGCCCGCGGCTATGAGCGCTTCCGCGATCTTTTCGAAGCGATTGTGGCTTATAACGAATAAACAAAACGAGAATCCAGGAACCCGCCGACATGAGTTCGCATACCGCGCAAACGGAATTGAAGCTGATTGGAAAATTGATTGTGGAAGGCGATATTGCCTGCCAGACCGGGCTGCACATCGGGGCAGGGAAGGGGTCGCTTGAAATCGGCGGCGCCGATAATCCGGTGGTCAAAGACGCTTTCGGGCTGCCGTACATTCCCGGCAGTTCGCTGCGGGGCAAGCTGCGGTCGCTGCTGGAGCAATCTTCCGGCTTGGCCGTCCCGTCCGAGTTAGTCTATCTTTCGAAGCGCAAGGGCCAGGAAGTGCGCATCCATCAGAGCGAGCGTCCCGACGACGAAGTTTGTCTGCTGTTCGGGCGCAATCCCGGGCGCATGGAGCGGGTTTCCGGCGATTCGGTGGAGTCCAGCGCGGCCACGCCCGCGCGCCTCACCGTTTACGATGCCCCGCTGATTTCGGAAAGCATCACGCCGCAGATGCGCGAGAACATGGACGACGAGCTGACCGAAGTGAAAAGCGAAAACGCTATTGACCGGATCACTTCGCAAGCCAATCCGCGTACGCTCGAACGCGTTCCCGCCGGCGCGCGCTTCCATTTTCGCGTGGTGATGGATGTTCTGTGTCCGGAGGATCGCGAGTTGCTGCCGCGCCTGGTGGAAGGCCTGCGGCTGCTGGAAGACGACAGCCTGGGCGGCGGAGGCTCGCGCGGCAACGGACGCGTCGCGCTTTCCAGTTTGAAACTCAACTGGCGAGGGCGCAGTTTCTATGCATCCGGCGCTCCTGAACAAGAGCTGCTAAGCGGGTCCGATCTGGCCGGAGTGCAGTCGCTGGTTACCGCCCCCGATTTTGCGGAAAAACTCGCGGAGTAGGAATGTCCCCGGCTTCCTTAAATCTGAACTTCGCGGTTCGATTTCGCCCCGTGGGTCCATGGCGCTTCGGCCCGGATTCGGGCGCGCGGGATCGCGTGGACTTGATCTATCACAGCGACGCGTTCTTTTCCGCGGTCTGCTCGGCGATGTCGCAGTTCGGCCTGGGGGAAGAATGGCTGCAAGCTACCGCGGCGTCGGCAGGCGCGCCGGCCGTGCGATTCAGCTCCTTTTTTCCTTTCATCGGCGAAACCCTGCTGGTGGTTCCTCCACGCAACCTGTGGCCGCCGCCCGAATCCACCAAGATTCGCTATAAGGGCGCGCACTTCGTTCCGCTTTCGGTGATTGAATCGCTGCTATCCGAAAAGACGATTGATGAGGATCGCTGGGCCGTGGATGGCGAGAGCGAGTGCCTGGTCCTGGCGAACCAGGGCCGCGGGCCATTTCGCGTGGCTCTGCGATCGAGCGCCGGCGTGGACCGGTTGCAGAACGCGGCGGTTGAGGTACACTCGACGGCCTGCCTGGAATTCACCCGCGCGGGCGGACTCTGGACCATCGTTCAATTCGCCGACGAAGCTGCTGCGTCGCGCTGGCAAGCGCCCGTTCGCAGCGCTCTGCTGCTGCTGGCCGATTCCGGCTTGGGCGGCGAACGATCGCGCGGATGGGGACGATCGGAAGCGCCCGAGTGGCGGAAGTGGACTCCGCCCGAATCGACAGCGGCGGAACAGGCGCACTGGCTGTTATCGCTCTATACTCCGGCCGAGAACGATGCAGTGGATTGGAAGCGCGGCAACTACGCCACTGTCACGCGGAGCGGACGCATCGAAAGCAGCGCGCGTTGGGGCGAGCCCAAGCAGCCCACCACGATGATCGCCGAAGGATCGGTGCTGCTGGCATCGAGCGAACTGCGCGGCACGGCCAGCAATATCGCGCCCGAAGGGTTTCCGCATCCGGTGTATCGCGCCGGATTCGCGGTGACGGTTCCGATACCCTGGAAGGTGGCGGCATGATCACTCGGCACTGTCGCGCACGCACTCTTGCGTGCCGCGTTCACACTCGTGTGAACGCCCGGGGAGCGCTCGCATGAACTATCGCCTCACCTGCCTGACACCCACGCTGGTCGGCGACGGCCAAAGGCTTTCTCCCATCGATTACATGGTGTGGAAGGACCACGTCAATGTTCTCGATCAGTGGCGCATTTTCCGCTTGCTCGCCAAAGGCCCGCGCTTGGAAAGCTATCTCACGCAACTGAAGAAAGCCGACAAGCTCGACTTCGCCTCCTGGGGCGGCTTCGCGCAGAACTACGCCGGCCGGCGCATCCCGTTTGAGCACGCCAGTTCCACGCAATATTGGGAGCGAACGCACGCCGAACATTTGTTTATCCCCACGTTCAGCACCGGCCCGAGCGGCCCTTATCTTCCGGGCACCGCGATCAAAGGCGCATTTCGCACCGGCGTGGTTCATGGACGCCTTACCGAGCGCTTCGTGACGGATCTTGCGACGCGCATCGAGTCCGAGGGCAGAATGCCGCGGCGTCCGGCTATATCGGTGGAAGAGTCCGCGCTCGGACCCTCGGGCGCCGATCCTTTGCGCGTCCTCTCGGCTTTCGATTCGAAAACCGTGCCGGCTACCACATTCAAGATTTATCTGCTGCGCACGTCCACGCTGGAATCGCGCGGCGCGAGCAAATTTGAACTGGCATGGAAGCAGACGCCGCGCGGCAGCGTGAAGCGCGCCGAAGACTCGACGCCGGTGTTTGCCGAGATGGCCGATCCGGGTAGCGTGTTCGAGGGCGAGTGGCATCAGAACGCGTTTCTTTCGCAGCCTGAGATCGGCAAGGCGCTGCGACGCCGCGCGCCCCTGAATGTCGGTGGGCTGTTCGACCTGGTGAACGCTTACACCGAGCAACTGCTGCGCATTCAGAAGCAATACGCCGAGTGGACCGGCTTGGCTTTGTTGAAATCGACCGTCGAGCAGCTGGAAGCGCGGCTTACTGCGGTACGGGAAGCCCAGCGAGGCTGCGTGCTGCCGCTCGGTTGGGGCGCGGGTTTTCTTATCGAAGGTTGCGATCCTGAACACGCAAGACGAAACTTATCGCGGAATCCTGCGACAGGTTGGTTTGTACTCGCGCGCCATCCAATCCGGATTGCCGTTCCCGAAGACGCGGCGGATTGTTTTCTTGGGCAATCAGCCCGCGAGCCTGCCGGGTTTTGTGCATCTCGAAGTAACTGGCTAAGCAGCCGCTAAGGGCCTTATTCTACGCCCAGCGCGGCGCCTGACAGTTTATGGAAAGGCCAGTTAGCCTCGCCCTCCCCGCGTGGTAGTTGCCTCAAAGCTTAGTGTTTTGTCACAGAATGGGTGCATGGCACGCGACCAAATCTTTGTGAGCTATAGTCATCGTGATAAACGTTGGCTGGATGAGCTGTTAATTACCCTCAAGCCTCTCGTGCGCAAACGGAAAATTGATCCTTGGGACGACACAAAAATCAATATCGGTGCCAAGTGGAGAGCCGAAATTGAGAATGCGCTCAGCAGGGCCAAGGTGGCCATCCTTCTCGTCAGTCGAAATTTTCTGTACTCCGATTTCATATCGGAAAGTGAACTTCCTCCGCTTCTCGAAGCGGCGAAAAAGGACGGTCTCGTCATCGTATGGATCGCCATAGGTTATAGCTCGTATGAACAAACGGAGATTGCTGACTATCAAGCTGCGAATGATCCGTCTCGCCCTCTGAACTCACTGTCGGAATCGGAAGTCGATTTCGAATTGGTGAGAATCGCAAAGGCAATTGACCGTATTCTGGAACCTAGTGAGTCCGGAGGGAACGCGGCTAGCGCCAGTTCCACTGACGCGGATGGCGACGGTTCCGGTATCGGCGAAAACCCAGGGCAGAGCGACGGTGCACGGGAGAAGATTCGTCAAGCGCTTGCAGAGGGCAAATGGGCTTGGCGAACTATAGATGCACTAACAGCTAAGGCTGCTCTATCTCCTGAGGCAACACTCAAAATTCTCCGCCAAGATCCGGAAATTGAGCTGGGCCGTAGCAAGTCTGGCCGGGACATCGCACGGTTGAGAACGAGGGTTCCTTAAGGGAGTAACGGGCGGCTTGCTTGCACCAGCCGGCATATAATCCGCAGGCAAATCGCAATCTCGGCATCTGACGCGTCAACCGGCTCAATTCACGACGCCAAGGCGTTTAGTACAGCCTTTCGGTTTTTCGCGATCACCGCGAGATAGGCGCGGGTCGTTGCATCCGGTTTTCTGCGCCCTTGCTCCCATTCCTGCAGCGTTCTCGGATTAATACAAAACGCGTGTGCAAACTCCGCTTGCGACATTCCCGCCTTGGTCCGAATATGCTTCACGTCCACGTCGCCTGGAAGGACGAGACGACGTGTAGGCAACTTAAGGTCGCCCTTCAGATGAGCCAGGATCTCCTTGGCGCTCTGCTCCAGTTCCAAGCCAAACTTAGTCCGCTTCTTTGCCGCGGGTTTCGAAGCGCGTACACCCATGGTCATCGCCCTCCCCTTGTAGTTTGTTTGATCTCGACGGCGAGCTTTGAGAGCCCCTTCCGATCGTCCGCTGAAAGCGTCTGCTTTCGCGCTTTGGCGTAAATTGCAGCCATATAAACCCGTCCCGGTTGGACCAGGAAGAAATAGATCACGCGAAAGCCCCCGCTTTTCCCCGTGCCTCGCCGAGCCCAACGGGCCTTGCGAAAGCCGCCGGATCCTGGAATGACTGGATGATCTTCGGGCGCGCAAGCGATGAAGAACTCCATAGCTATCCGCTCTTGCTCTTCCAGGATCGCCGAAACTTGAGACTCATAAGCCGGCAAGCTTACGATTTCCGCGATCACCTTTCCTAACTATACGGCATCGCCGTATAGTGCGTCAAGCCCAGTTTACTGGTGGTTGCTGTCTGGATTATCTTCGCGCTCGCGCAGCTTCTCCCGCGCCTTCTGGGCGTCGCTCTCGGATTGGCTCAGCGCTTGGTGCAACTGATCGCGAGCCTTATCCAGGTCCTGGCGCGTCTGGTCATCGGCGCGCTTCAATTCCTGGCGCAACTTATCTCTCCCAACTTCCAATTGGCGTTGCGCTTTGTCCTGCGCCTCGCGGCCTTCTTCCCTGGCGCGATCCTGATCTCCCCGGCTGCACCCGGCCATGATCGCGACTCCAATGACAATCCCCGCAACTATACCCTGCTTCGTCATAGACGCCCCCACTTTGTGAGACGCACTGCGCCTCATTCTGTTGCCGACCAACTGTTGCCCACCAAATTACTTATCGAATGTGACGGTGGAATCCGTTGCAAACTTGCGGTAGTTCTGGAAATTAATCGCGTTCTTCGTGCAAGTGGAACTGCCCCGCTGGCAGGTCAGGATTTCGCTATGTACCGGCAACGGGTAGGTTTTTCCATCGATACGCACGAAGCCGTACGCCACTACGGATTCCCCCTTGTCGAACGGAAAGCTGGCGGGTAGCGGCCCGGTCTGCTCCTCGATCCGCATTACATTGTGAGTTTCCATGTCGATCCAGACGGTCCCGGTATACGCCGGGGTGGCTTTGGAGCCGTCAGGAGCATAGATGTCCCAAGCCGAATTTTCCTGCCGGACGCTGAAGTCATACGTATAGGCGGGACGTCCGTCAAGGTTATCGTCCTTGCTCCTGCGGAATGCAGCCGCGGTGTACGGACTGAGCAGGTTGTCGAGAGTGGTTTGGAACTCGCCCGTCGACCAGGCGCCGGTTTTTTCGATAGGCCGGTTGGATGGCTTGCCGTTCACCAAAATGTTGCGATAGTCTTCCTTGCCATTCACGCTGGCCACCTCGGCCGTCACCACGTCCAGCACTTGCCATCGGGCTGGAACAACCCGGCTGAAATAGCGCGTGGTGTTTTGCTGAACGATGAAATTCGGCAATCCGTCTGTCAGGTGATCGGCTGCGTCGCGGGCCGCGGCGATGATATCGTCGTTCGGCCCGGCGGGATGCGGAACCGTTGTGGCTTTTTCAACCGGCTGCGGCGGCTCAGCCTTTTCCTCGGGCTGGGAGGAGTCCGGTTTTCCCGCTCTGGCGAGCGTGGGAATCTCCCGTTCCCCGGTGTCGCTCGCGTCATCCCTCGATCCTTTCGACTGTTCGGGCGATGGCTCCGCCGACGGCTCGGCCGCCACTTCCATGGTTCCCGCCGAATGGGTGTCGGCTTCGAGCGGAGTCTGCGCGGAATCGTGATCGAAGGGTCTTTGGGCGGCCGTCCGCTCATCGGTTGTTCCTTTGCGCGTGAAAATCACGCGCAGTGCCGTCTCCGGGTCGTCGCCGTTCACCTGTACTGAGAGCTGGTCGCCGGGCTTCAACAACGAATCGCGAACCTGCTCGCCGTCCTTGTCGCGGAATTGCGTTTTCGCCAGGGTCCGAAATTTGAGAATCTTGTGCTTCGAAGTTTCGAGATATAAATCCTTCTCACCCAGCTCGCGCAGCGTTCCATCTACAGCGCGCAGCGGCACCTTCACGTTGTTGCTGTCCGAAGTGTCTTTGCTTTTCCTGCCGGGAAGCTTCGGCATGGGAATGCTGAGCCCTCCCGGAAGGCCGACCGAGCCTGGTGGATACTGGCCCGGCGGATACTGACCAGGAGGATACTGACCAGGAGGATACTGACCTGGCTGCGGATATTGGCCGCCCGGATTCGGCGTTGGGTAAGGATTGGGGTAAGGAGAAACCTGAGCGCGGCCCGCGGCAACTGCTAGCGCGGCCAGGAGAACGAATCGAAGGTTTCGGGCCACTGGACCCCCTTGCAGCGATTATACGGCAGGGCGCATCGTCCGAACATGCAGTGGTTTAATAAAGGTATAGAGCATCGCAGCCGATGGACCCGCGCGGAACGTGCGCTGCGACAAGCCCAAGCTTATGAGAATACTGGTGGTCGAGGACGAAAAACGAATTCAGGACTTCTTGTCCCGTGGTTTGGAAAGCGCGGGTTATGCCGTGGATGTGGCCGGCAACGGCGCCACTGCGGTGGATCTGGTGCATGGCGCCGAGTATGACCTCATCATTCTCGACTTGATGCTCCCCGACATGGACGGTCTGACGGTGCTGCAGAAGATTCGCAACCGCAAGTCCAGCCCGCCGGTGCTGATCCTGAGCGCGCGCGATGCCGTGGACGATCGCGTGAAAGGCCTGGAGCTGGGCGCCGACGATTATCTGGTGAAGCCGTTTGCGTTCGTGGAACTGCTGGCGCGCGTGCGAGCGCGGCTGCGTCGCGGCCAGCCCATGCCGGAACGATTGCAAGTGGGCGACCTGCTGCTCGATTGCATCCGCCGCAAGGTGACGCGCTCCAACGAAAATATTGAGCTGGCGCCGAAAGAGTTCAGCATTCTCGAATATTTGATGCGCAATCGCGGCCGCCCGCTCAGCCGCACCATGATCGTGGAGCACGTCTGGGACATGGATTACGACGGGCTCACCAACATCGTCGACGTCTACATCCGGCACCTGCGCAGCAAGATCGACGACAAGTTTCCCGCCAAGATGATCCACACCGTGCGGGGCATCGGCTACATGCTGGACACACCGGAAAAGGCTGTGGAAGCGCAGATGGAACAGGTGACATGAACCGGCTCCCTTACGGTCGCGGCTCGGTTAGCACCCTGAAGCGCGCAGTCCCGATTCTGAGCCGCGCGCCAGCAGCACGCTCAGAGACCACTGGTGGTCATGCACTGGAGAACATCGACTCGAAGAAGACCGGACGGGTGGCGCGTGAGCAAGCGGTCTTATGATCACACCGGGCAAAGCTCTGGGCTGGACTCGCGGACTGCGCTTCCGCCTGGCCTTGAGCTATGTCATCTTCTTCACCGTGCTGCTGGTGCTGCTCGGCCTGCTTTTCCGGCAAGTGTTGAGCGGCACTTTTCAGAACCAGATGGAAAGCGTGCTGGACGAAGAATGGGGCGCGGCCAAAGGTTACTTGCGCACCGGCCCGGAAGGACCCGATTGGGTTTTCGACGAGAAAGATCCGGACGAAAGCTTCACTGTCCGCCGTGTGCAGCGAGTCTACATGCTGGCCGATACCCAGGGCCACCCGTTGCAGCATTCCGAGATTTACGATTCCCTCGGCATCGATCCTCCGGCCGAGATTCGCTCCATTCTGGGGTCGGGCAGGCCCGCCATTCGCGAACGCACGGACCCGAGCGGCGTGCCTTACATGGTCCGCTCCGGGCTATGGGTGGATCACGATGGCCACAAATATTACCTCGCCATTGGCCGTGCCCTCGACTACAACGACAAAGTGATCCGGAATTTTACCTGGGATTATTTCGCCTGGGTGCCGCTGGTCATCGTCCTGAGCGGCGTACTGGGATGGTTCCTGGCGGGCCGCGCGCTGGATCCGGTGAATTCGGTGGCGGAGGCCGCGCAACAGATCACGCACTCCAATCTGGATGTGCAGATTCCCGCGCGCAACACCGGCGACGAACTGGACCGGCTGATCGAGGCGTTCAACCACATGATGACGCGCCTGAATCATTCCTTCGAACAGATCCGCCAGTTCTCCACCGACGTCTCGCATGAGCTGCGCACTCCTTTAACGGTGGTTCGCGGACAACTGGAAGTGGCGTTGTTCACCGCTCAGACCGTCGATCAATATCGCGACGCCATGGCCGACGCTCTGGAGGGCGTGGAGCGTCTCTCCAACATCGTTCGGGCGCTGTTGATGCTTTCGCAGGCTGAATCAGGGCAACTGGCCTTGCAAAAAAGCGAGCTCAATCTGGCCGATCTGGTGCGCGACTTAGTGGATCAACACCAGATTCCGGCAGAGGCGGAAGGCGTCCGGCTTTCGGCGGACGTGCAGGCCAATTGCGTCTTGAGCGCCGATCGGATTCAAATCGAGCGGCTGGTCTCCAATTTATTGGGCAATGCCATTAAATACACGCCCGCCGGCGGCCTGGTGAAGGTGAGCCTGATTCCCAGCTTCGATCACGTGAAGCTGATCGTGGAAGACACAGGGGTGGGAATCTCGCCCAGCCATTTGCCGCACATTTTCGATCGGTTTTATCGCGTGCCCTCGGCGGACGCAGAGAAAGGCCTGGGGCTGGGCCTCAGCTTCGTCGCTTGGATCGCCAAGGCGCACGGCGGAGCGGTCACAGTGGAAAGCACGCTGAAGGAAGGGACGCGCTTTACGGTACTGCTGCCGGTGGGGCGCTGGACGGCGATCGCGCCGGAAGCTCCGGCCGTGCCTGTCTCCGAGCGGGTACACTAGTTAGAGCGCGCAGGTGCACGTTCCGTTGCGCGCGGTACAAGAAAGTAGCCCATGGCCAATCTTGAGATTACGTCCCGCGATAACGAAGGCGTCAAAATCCTCGATCTGAACGGGAAGCTGGCAGTTGGCGGAGCCTCCGATCTTCGCGAAAGAGTCAGCGCGGAAACCGCTGCCGGACATTTGCAGATGCTCTTGAATCTCAAGGACGTTGAGTACATCGATAGTACCGGCCTTGGCACCATGGTGATTTGCCACATGGCGGTGCAAAAGGCCGGCGGAACGCTGAAGCTG
The DNA here is from genome assembly GCA_963784025.1 of Bryobacterales bacterium. Classification (GTDB taxonomy): domain Bacteria; phylum Acidobacteriota; class Terriglobia; order Bryobacterales; family Bryobacteraceae; genus Palsa-89. The sequence continues at coordinate 95,424 of CAWAPW010000016.1, read as the reverse complement.
GCGAATCTCAACCGCAGGAATCTGGAGTTGGTGCTGCTTACCAAGCTATCTACGGTTTTTCAGATTTTTAACGATGAGCAGGAAGCCATCAATAGTTTCTTTCCCGATCGCGAGATCAAGCACTTCGACATTTTGAGCTTCGTCCAGCAGCAGAAGGAAGGCGCGTAAGCTCGTCATGTTCGGACGCCGCAAGAAGGTGCCGGTGGCGTCGGGCGCCAAAGCGCCGGAGTTCCGTCTTACTGAGTTGGATGGAGCGACACGCTCCTTGGACGATATCCTGGCCGGCGGTCCCGCGCTTCTGGCGTTTTTCAAAATCAGTTGTCCGGTCTGCCAGCTCACCGCTCCCTACCTGGAGCGGCTGGCCGCGAACAACGCGATTCAGGTGATCGGGATCTCGCAGGACGACGCCGGCGCCACGCGCGGCTTCCTGCAGCGCTTCGGCGCGACGTTCCGCACGCTGCTGGATTTGTCGAGCGAGGATTATCCGGCCAGCAACGCTTACGGCATCACGTCGGTTCCGTCGCTGTTTCTGCTGGAGCGCGACGGCACTATCGTGCGGGCGTTTAACGGCTTCTCGAAACGCGACTTCGAAGAGATCGGCGCGCGGGCCGGCGTTTCGCCTTTTGGTCCCGACGATCATGTGCCGGAATGGAAAGCCGGTTGAGGGTCCAAGAATTAAGGCCCGGTCGGGCCGATAGAACCGCGAGCAGGAACCAGTTGGTGCGATAATGGGGTTTCCAAATGGCCAAAATCTCTGACGTCTTCGGATCCGCCGCAGCCATCGCCAAGGGCATGTCCATCACCTTCGGTGAAATGATGAACCCCACCATCACCGAGGATTATCCCGACGTGGCGCCGAAGTTTCAGGAACGCTATCGCGGCGTGCACGTGCTACAGCGCGATGAGAACGGGTTGGAGAAGTGCGTGGCCTGCTTCCTGTGCGCGGCGGCGTGTCCGGCCGACTGCATCTATATCGAAGCCGCGGAGAATACCGATAAGCTGCGCATCAGCGGCGGCGAGCGCTACGCGCACGTTTACAATATCGACTACTCGCGCTGCATTTTCTGCGGCTACTGCGTCGAAGCTTGCCCTACCGACGCCATCACGCACGGCCACGGTTTCGAGATCGCCAGCTACAACGTGTCCACGCTGATCTACCGCAAAGAGAACATGCTCGCTCCGATTCCGCAAGGCGCGCATTTCCCGCTGAAGGCGGAGACGGAAGAAGCGCCGGCAGGGCATTAGCGGAACCAGTGCAGGCCCGGGGACGCTTGGTCGTCGCAGAGCAACACGCAATGACCGACTACAAATGGAAGCCTATAGAGCCGCTCTCGAAAAGTGAACGAGAGATCGACTTGGCGGCTACTCAGCCTCTATACGAGAGCTGGCGCTCATCGAAGGAACGCCTGCACCAATCTAGTGAAGCGAACCTGCGGGACTTCAATGAGCGACTTGTTCGTCGGCTCAGCGTCGAGACCGGCATCCTAGAAAGACTGTACGATTTGGATCGCGGCACGACCGAGGCCCTAATTGCGCACGGTTTTGTTGAGGACTTGGTGTCTCGCTCCAGCACTGACATTGAACCGTCCCGACTAATCGATTTACTGAGGGACCAAGAGGCTGCCATCAGGCTCACGATGGACTGTGTAGCGCAAAACCGCGACCTCACAATTGGTGTGATCCATGAACTTCACGCCATCCTTACACGGCACCAAGACCAAACGCTGGCGGTTGACCAGTTCGGCAAGCGTCATGAAATCCCACTCCTTAAAGGACGATTTAAGGAGCAGCCGAACAATCCTAAGCGTCCGGATGGAAGTTTACACGAGTATTGTCCGCCTCTCCACGTTCCATCAGAGATGGAAAATCTTCTCAAATGGCTTTCGGGCTACGCAGCAGAAGATCCGATCATCGTGGCGGCGTGGCTGCATCACCGCTTCACGCAAATCCACCCATATCAAGACGGAAACGGACGCGTTGCCAGGGCAATCACGACACTCGTGCTCTTGCGTTCGGAGTTGCTCCCACCTGTTATTGATCGCGACCGGCGTGTGGAGTATATCGGGGCACTTGAGCTAGCTGATCGCGGCGACCTCTCCTCGCTTGCGTCAATGTTCGCTCTCCTAGAGCGGACGGCAATACTACAAGCCCTGAGTGTAGATGCGGACGCTGAAGTGTCCCATCAAAAGACACTCACTTCGGCGGTTATTGAGAACCTCGCTGCCAAGTTCAACAAACGGCGCGAAGAGAAGTCCGCCGAGCTTCGGAGGGTGAACGACGTCGCTGCAGCTCTCCGAAGTCATGCACACCGGCAGATCGAGCAATCTCTCAATGATCTCCGGCAACCAATTTCGGAGCTCGCAGAGCCGCAGGTCTTTGTCTTGGACGGAGGCCCCGAACACGGCAACGGACACTGGTACCGATTTGAAGTTAACGCTTCAGCGAAAGAATCCCGGAAATTCGCTAACCTTGCCGAATCCCACTATTTTGTTAAGGCCTCGTTTCGAGCAGAGCGAGAACGCCTGGTGTTTGTAACGTCCTTTCATCACGTGGGACGGGAACTTTCCGGTATTATGGAGGCGACGGCCTTCGCTCAGCTGGAGTCTTTTGAAAACGCAGAAAACAGAGAATCTGTTTCGCAGAATTTTTTCCTTTGTTCAGTAGAACCCTTCGTGTTCACGTACAAGACGAAGGACATCGATATTCGCGAAGCGTTTTCCCGCTGGCTGGATCAAGCTATGGCGGTCGCGTTCAAAGAATTCGGCGACCGTCTTTGATTGCCTAGTTTCTTAGAATCTGGATCAGGCGCGCCCGGTCTGCGGCGGACATCCCGGAATTTTTCGCGATGTCGGCGCGCGTTTCCAGTTTCCTGCGATAGCGCCCGAAGTACTCATCAAAGTCGCCTCCATACTGGAAGCTGTACATGATGTCGGCGAACACCGCGGTGTGCGAGAGCCCCAGCGCGTGTCCCGATTCATGCAGGCAGGTCAGGTACACGATGGTGTCGCGCAATAGCCGATCGCCATTCACCGGCAGCGGCGACGGCCGCACATAAACTTCGGCGCCCAGGTGCCCTTCGAAAGCCATGGGCCGCGTTTCGCCGTACATGCCGTTTTCGGCCGAGGCCCAATACAAGCGAATGCGCGCACGCTCGAGATCCTTCACGCGCGTAAATTCGAGTTTCCCGCCGGATGCCTTCTGCCAGGCTTCGAAAGCCCATTGCGCCAATTGCGGATCGTCGGGCTGGCACATCGATGCCGGGTCCGTGCAGGGCTCGACCCAATAGGTGTACTGCAACGGCGCGGCGCTCAGGCCAACCGCCACCAGGCCAAAAGCCAATAGCCGACTCAGGCTCATCGTCGTCCCGCCAGGCGTTCCTCAGCCAGCAACTTGAGCTGCGCTTCCAGATGCTCGATGCGCTTGGTGAGATCGTCGATCAATTGACCTTCGGGATCGGGCAGCGTGCCGTGCTCCAGATAATCGCCGTCGCCGGTGTCCACGCGCGTCCGCACCACGCGTCCGGGAACGCCCACCACCGTGGAGTGATCCGGAACCGAGCGAATCACCACGGACCCGGCGCCGATTTTGGTGTGATCGCCAATCGTAATATTGCCAAGAATCTTTGCGCCGGTGCCAATGACGACATTATTTCCGATGGTGGGATGGCGCTTGCCTTTTTCCTTGCCCGTACCGCCCAGCGTCACCCCCTGATAGAGCAGCACGTCATCGCCGATCTCCGTGGTCTCGCCGATCACCACGCCCATGCCGTGGTCGATGAAGCAGCGCCGGCCGATATTCGCGCCCGGATGGATTTCAATTCCAGTGACGCTTCGATTGAACTGCGATACAATCCTCGCCAGCAGCGGAAAGCCCGCAGTGTAGATTCGATGAGCCGTGCGATGCAGCAGGATGGAATGAAAACCGGGGTAACAGAAGAAGATTTCCAGCGCGCTCTTGGCGGCTGGATCGCCGTGGAAAACGGTTTCGATCTGTTCGCGGATGGCCCGAAACATTCTGCTTTGGTTTGATTATCTCACTGGGCCCAGCGATGCATTTTACTGCAGTGACGCGAGCATGTGGTCGAACGCCGCCTGATTCGCGGCCAGCGTCTTGGCCGGGCCCGTAAACTTAAAGAAAATCGAACCTTGCGGGCCTTCCACGATGGCTCCCAGCAGCCGGTAGCCGGACATCGCGGGCCCCGGTTGCGCCGTTGGGCCGCCCATTCCGGTGTAAGCGCCTGAGACGTCCACCGTGGTTACCGGCCATCCGTGGATGGTTCGCTTGACGATCTTGGCCGCTTCTTTGGACGGCTTTCCATCCGCTTGCAGGAACTGGCCGACCCAGCGATCCAGATTCGCTTGCACGCTTCCGCCCTGGCCGGGTCCAAAGAAATATACGCCGCACTCGCCGCCCGGCGCGACGGTGTAAGTGGCCAGGCGCATGGGCCGCTGCGCATCCACCTTCCAAGTGGCGGGCACGGTCCAGCGGACTCCCGCGCCAGAATCCGCGCAAAGCCACGTCGCTAGAAGCAGTAATCCAAAAAAAGTTCGGCGCATATGGCATCAGTATGGCACGCGCCGCCGGAGTTCGTCGGCGAAGTTCAGGAGGTAGGTGAGATGCAACGAGCTCTGGCGCTCCGTGGTCCTGTCGGGGTAGAGCATCACCGCGAACCGTTTCCCATCGGGCGCCAGCGCATAGGGCTGAAAAGGACCGCCGCCGTAGTTCAGAAGGATGGGATGTGGCGACCATAGCCTGGGCTTTCCGGGCGTGAAGTTATCGCCGGTCGCCGTGTAATCGGCCACCATAATGCCTTTCCGAGCGATGAAGAAGAGCTGATGCGCGTTCGGCGACCATACGGGAAACGCACCGCCGCCGCTTGAGATTGCTATCTTGCCTCCTGGACCGGGATACGGCTGCACATATATTTCCGAATTCCCCGTCTCGGTGGAAGAGTACGCCAGCCAGTGGCCATCCGGCGAGAAAGCGGGCATGGGAAAGCCTGGCGCCCGCAGGAATGGTTCCATCTTGCCCAGGAGCGGATGGTCCGCTGTCCCCTCCAACGGCGCAGTGGAAACCTCCATGGCAGCGAACGGATTGCCCGCCGCGAAAGCCATGCGTTTGCCGTCCGGTGAAATGGAAGAGGGAAACGTGTTGGCGTCACCCTTCGCCAACCTTTGCGGCTCGCCGGCCCCGTCGGCGCGAACCCGGTAGATGCCGGCGTTTGGCGTGTGCGCAAACAGGATGTACTTGCCATCCGGGGACCATAAGGGCGACGTACTGGCGCCGCCCAGAGACGTGAGGCGCACGGACGTGTTGCGTTCGAGATCCTGAACCCAAAGGTCCTCCGTGGCCAAAACGTCGCCCATTCCAAACACCAGGCGCTTGCCATCCGGTGAAAACTGCAAACCGTTATAGAGGCCTGGCGTGGAGTGCAACGGTTCCGTCTTGCCGCTGGCATCCAGCCAAAAAATCCACCGCTGCGGTTCTCCGCTGCCGCTCAAGTACACCAATGTTCCAGTCCGCGAAACATCGAAATCTCCACGGTAAGTTTGGCCGATCGCTCTTACGTCATCGAGGATCGGCTGCGCGGTGCCCGAGATGGCCAGTTTGCGCGGATCGAAGGCCACGGCAAGCAGTGCGTTCTGGTGAAGATAGACCAGGTAACCCTCGCCATTTTGCCCGGGCACATACTTGGCCATTTCTCCGCCGCGCACCAGGGTCTTGCGCTGGTGAGTTTTGAATGAAAAGGCATCGATGTTCGAATCTTCGGGGCCTCCGCCTGTGTACGCAGTAAAGAGGACGGCGTCGCTGCCCGGCAGAACCTGAGGCCAGCGATGCATGCTTTCGCCTTCGGCTAACTCGGTTACCGCCGCCGGCGTGCCGCCCGCCGAAGAGATGCGCGAAAGTCCGCCCGTGGTACGAAGCGCTGCGATGATATTTCCATCATCACCCCAACTTCCAGACGCAAAATTCTCAGCGCTACAAAGGACAACCGGAGCACCGCCCTGGATTGGAATCTTCCGGAGTTTGCCGTCCCCCAAAAAGGCGATCCATTGGCCATCCGGAGAGAAGAAGGGGGATGCCGGATGCTCGGTACCGGGGATCGGCGTGAACCGGCTTTCGTCCAGACGACGGCTGGCGAGGAGGAACTGGCGAGTTGTTGGATCGACGGTCTGTAACACGACCCGCGTACCGTCCGGGGAAATTGTGAGAAACGTGCCCGGCTGGCCGGTTCCCACGATTGTGTCGTCGATACGGTAATCGTAGGCGTTCTCCAGAACTGGCGCCAGCTCCGTGCTGAATCTGATCAAAGGATGCGCCACAGGCCGCGTGGCGCGCCACCAACCGATTCCGGCGATCGCTGCGAGCACGGCAAACGTCGCCGTGGCCGCGATCCAAGCCGTAGTTCCGAACCGCGATCGGGCGGGAGCTGCCGCTTGTGGTTGCTGCGCGTCCGCGAGTAGAAGCCGCCAATCGCCAATGGCTTGCAGCCGGTGTTTGGGATCTTTTTGCAGGCACGCATCAAGCAGCCGCCGCACTCTCGCCGGAACCTGCTCCCAATCCGGCTCCTTGGTGAGCACCTGCGCCAGCGTATCGGAAATCGTCTCGCCTTCGAACAAGTGTTTGCCTGTCAGCATTTCGAAAAGCACTACGCCGAACGCCCAGATGTCGGCGCGCTTGTCCACCGCCTTGCCGCGAGCCTGCTCGGGCGACATGTAGCCCGCCGTTCCAAGAATCATTCCCCCGCGCGTGGGAGAAATGGTGAGAGTTGGCGAATTGTGAGCATCCGCTTCCTCACGGTCGCGGCTCGGAATGGCGGCGAGGCCGAAGTCGAGCACTTTGACCACAGCGGCCGGAGTGATCATGATGTTGGCCGGCTTCAGGTCACGATGGATGATGCCTTTGTCATGCGCGGCTTCGAGTGCATCGGCGATTTGCCTGGCGTAGTCGAGCGCTGTTTCCAGCGGGAGCGGTCCCTGGAGCGTTCGACCTTCGACCAGCTCCATCACCAATGCTCGATCTTCGATGCCGTAAATCTGCGCGATATTGGGATGGTTCAGCGACGCCAGCACCTTGGCTTCGCGCTCGAAGCGAGCCAGACGCTCCGGATCCTGCGCGAGCATAGCAGGCAGAACCTTGATCGCTACATCGCGCTCGAGTTTGGGATCGCGCGCGCGATACACCTCGCCCATGCCGCCGGCGCCAATCGCGGCGACGATTTCATAGGGGCCGAGTTTATCGCCCGCCGAGAGCGGCATATTCAGGATGGTTCAGTTTATCCGATCGGGAGACTCAGGCTAACGGCTGGCAACAGTTCCAGTGAAACACGCCGACAGCGCCTGCCGGTCCGCTTGTGTAAGTTCGCTGAACGGGAACACCACCGTTTCATTGGGGAAGGCATCGCGGACCGTGAGCGTTTGCGCGGGCAAAGCCATCGCAAGCTTGGCTGCTCCGGTGTCCTTGCGCGTCGGGTAGAGAACGATAGAGCCCGGCCCGGAGCTTCCATCCGCGCCGTTGCCCATCTTTTCGGTGCCCTCCACTTTGTAGGTAGAGAGCGCTTGTCCATCTACGAACGCAGAGAACACCTGACCCGATTTCGGCTCGGCCGGCGACCACGCGACCTCCATCTCGGCTTCGCGCGTATCGGCGCGGCAGGTAACCGTCAGACGGTAGGAATCGGGTATGCCGGGAACGGGCGAAGACAGCTCCTGCACGATACTCGCGCTCAGGATGGAGGCCTTGGTGGCCGGGTCTTCCGTGCGATTCACGTTCCAGCGGTGGGCGCCAGCCGCTTCCGCCGATGTGGCGCTGATCCAGGCCTGAATGGTGTCTGCGTCGGGTTGCTTGACGCCCGCGGCCCCAATCGCCCCGCTTTTCAGCTTGCCCAGCATCATCGCCGCCACGCCTGGATCGGTATGCGCGGCATCGAAATGTTCAAGCGAGAGGCCGCCGTTGAGGCTCTTGTCGGTGTGACAGACTCCGCAGTATTGCTGCACCAGGGCGTTTTGTCGCGCCACGGGCATTGCGTCGCCAGCATTTGCCACTGGCACAGCAACGATCGATACCACCGCGAATGCGGCGACGGCGTGCATCGTTGTCACGGCATGCGTTTTCCACGTAGCCTGCATTGGACGGTCCTCCGTTGCGGCGTGCTTTTTGAACCGTTATCAATGTATCATTTTCGAGCACAGGGCGGGCTAAACAGCCAGCGATTCACAACCGTCATTAATGTACATATGCGTGGGATCTCCAGGTGCATTCCGCTGGCGGCCTTGGCGTGTGCGGCGCTAGGTCAGGAATTCGAAGTGGTTTCCGTGAAGCCCAATAAATCGATCTCGCGCGATTCGCACTTCACCACCGATCGGGGCAGGCTGGCGGCCATCAACGTCAGTCTCAGGACCTTGATCGTGAATGCGTACGGCGTGCAAGATTACCAGGTGGAGGGAGCGGACTGGATCCGTTCTGAACGATTCGATGTCGCCGCCACTTTTCCCGAAACGCGTCCCAAAGGGCAGAAGTACGACGAGGCGTTTCAAGCCATGCTGCAGAACATGCTGGCGGACCGGTTCAAACTGATGGTGCATCGCGAGCAGAAGGCTCGTCCGGTTTACGGGTTGGTGGTCGGCAAGAGCGGCATCAAATTCAAGGATGCGCCGGATTCGGACTGCGGCTCCCATAGCCGAAACAGCGCGGGCACTCACTTCGTCGGCACGTGCGTTTCCATGGAGGGCTTCGCGGAATATTTGGCCAAGCGTCGAAGAGACCTGCCGGTGGACCTTCCGGTGCTGGATATGACGGGCCTGAAGGGATTCTACAATCTGACATTGGATTGGGTTCCGGAGTCCGAAAACAAAGGCAACCTGGCTGCGGCGCCTGGCGACAGCTCGTCCGGCGTGACGCTGGCGGTGGCGCTCGAAGAGCAACTGGGCCTGAAGCTCGAAACGCGCAAAGCGCCCATTGAGATTCTGGTAGTGGACAACGCTCAGCGGGTCCCGTCCGAGAATTAATCGCGAAGCGGCGCTGGTATCATAAATTCGATGCGGCTCGGTTGGCTCTTCCTGGCAGCGTTTCTCGCTGGTTGCTCTTCTTCCTCCTCGCCCGACAAGCAAGCGAAAGCGGCGCCCGCGGTTCCGGCGCACTTCACGGCGAGCAACACATCGAATCCAATTGCCAAATACATTGAACTGGTCGGCTTTCGGGTTACCGAAAGAAGTGCCGGGCATTTGATCGTGCAGTTCGGCGTGGTCAATCACTCGGAAGCCGATGTGGGCGACGTGAAGATGACCGTCAACCTGGGCACCACGGCGGCCAAACCCGGCGATCCGCCGCTGATCAGTTTTCCCGCGCAGGTTTCTCGTCTGGGGCCAACTGAGCTGAAGGACGTGAGCGTGGAAGTTCCCACCAAGATGCGCGTTTATGAACTTCCCGACTGGCAATTCCTGAAGGTGGACTTCCAAATCACCGAACCGACACAATGAGCGGCAGGTTAGAAACGTGTTTCGCAATGTCGCAGCGATTGTGGCGAAACCAACCGGCGAGTGATTCGCGTCTCACGCCAGAGCATTCATTTGCAATACGAGCATGATCTGCAACAATGGTATGCGGCCTGCAATGCAAGGCTGTACCGCCCGCGTCCCGAAACCTGGATTTTGAACACCGCTTGGATTTGAACACCACAAGAACGTAAGGAGCTTCCGTGATTTTTAAGAATACTCTCAGCGTGCGACTTTTTGTGCCGCTGCTGTTCGTATCGGGGCTAAGCGCACAGCCCCGCTTGAATCTGATTCAGACCTCTCTCACCGTTTCCGTCGCGGTTGGAACGAACGGTCCCACAGAAACTCTAGACACTTTCAATATCGGTAGTGGCAGCTTGAATCTGACGGCCACTTCGTCCGTCCCGTGGCTGGTTCCCACCGTCGGCACAACGACAGTGTGCGGATTGCGGGGCGGATGTTATCCCCTGGCCATCGCCTTTCAAACCTCTACGCTGACCGCGGGAACGTACAGCGGAACCATCACCCTCAACGATCCCAACGCAGTGGATTCGCCGCAATACATTTATGTCACCGCGCAGGTGGGCGGCAATGTTCCCAGCACTCTGGCTTTCACCTTGGCGCCGGGTAGCTCCACGTCGGCGACATTCACTACCAATGGCCGCATCACGGCCAACGTGACTGGCGCTCCCTGGCTTACCACGTCCACATCCACGAATATCGCCAGTGGCGGCTATATCACCACCGTCACGGCTACCGCGGGCAGCAGCATGGCCGCGACGACTTACAACGGGACCATCACTATCAGCGGCTCGTCATTTGCGCCGGACAACAAACAGATTGCAGTTACGTTAAACGTCACCACGCAGCCCATCGCTCAGCCCAGCAGCAGTTCACTCTACTTCACCATCCCGCAGGGAGCCCAATCGCAGACCGATAATGTGGCCGTGACGGATGCCGGACAAGGCACGCTGACGGTGTCGGGCGTCACGGCTACAGCAGCCAGCAGTGGAACATGGCTCACCGCCACCACCGTGAGCGGAGGCATATCGGTTACAGCCAATCCTACCGGACTCTCTCCGAATACCTACACGGGTACGGTGACCGTCGCGAGCAATGCTCTAAACGCAAGCCTGGTGATTCCGGTGCAACTGGTGGTGGAGGCGCAGGGGCCGCCCATCGCAAATGCCGGAGGCGTGGTGAACAACGGGACGTTCGCTAGTGGAGAGCCGCTAGCCGAGGGCGATATCGCCGCGGTCTTCGGCAGTCAATTCGATTTCGATGCTCCAGAGGGCGCTACCCAACTGCCCCTGCAGAACACGATGGACGGCATCCAGGTGTTGGTGAACGGCGTGGCTGCGCCGGTCTACTACGTCTCCGCCAACCAGATCAATTTTGAGGTACCGATTAATGCCTCCACGGCCAATGGCGGCGCTGGAACCATCCAGGTGGTTCGTAACGGCACGGCGGGAAACATGATTTATGCCGACATCAACGCGCAGGTGCCGCGCTTTATCCTGTACGACGGAAACTACGGCATTATCACCACGCCGACGGGTGCGCTGACTGGCATTCCATCCAATCCGGTGAAGCCTGGCGACACGATTGTGATCTACGCTTTGGGTCTTGGGCCAACTTCGCCGCCGGTGGATTCGGGAACCGCATCGCCCGGCCCTCCTAATTTGGCGTCTGTGTCAGGAACTACGCAGGTCTGCTTTGGCGTGGAGACGCCGTTTGATCAGGCGCCCTGCGCGACGGCATTTTTCAGCGGACTGACGCCCAATTTCATCGGACTTTATCAGATCGATGTGACCATTCCATCAAACATCGCAATCGGCAACAGCATGATGTCGCTGCTGCTGGTGGACAACGTGGAGAGCACGCCCATCCAGCTCGCGGTGCAATGACGGAGCGCCTGTACTATAACGACAGCTATCTCACCGAATTCCGGGCTCGTGTATTGGACGCGAGTCCGGAACGGCAACGCGTGTATCTCGATCGCACCGCGTTTTATCCAACGTCGGGCGGCCAGCCGTTCGACGTCGGTGAACTCGGCGGAGTCCAAGTCATCGAAGTAATCGACGAGGGCGACCGCATCGCGCATGTTCTGAGCCAGCCGCTGGCCGAGAGCGAAGTGGACGGACGCATCGATGCCGCCCGCCGTTTCGATCATATGCAGCAACACACCGGCCAGCACTTGCTCTCGGCCGTATTGATTGAAATGTTCGGCGCGCCAACGGTGAGTTTTCATCTGGGCGCCGAGTCGAGCACTATCGATATTTCGCGAGCGCTGGAGCCCGCGCAGCTCCGCGAGGCCGAACGCCGGGCGAACCAGATTGTTTTTGAGAATCGGCCGGTGGCCATCAGCTTCCAGCATTCATCGGAGGACCTCGGCTTGCGCAAGCCCACCGAACGCGAGGGCGAAGTTCGTATTATTTCGATTCAAGATCTGGACCGTAGCGCTTGCGGCGGCACGCATGTTCGAGCGACCGGCGAGATTGGTCCCATTCTGCTGCGCAAGCTGGATCGCGTCCGAGGGAATTTGCGCATCGAGTTTGTGTGCGGCGGACGTGCCGTCGCCCGGGCTCGCTCCGATTTCGAAGCGCTCTCGCAAATCGCGCGCATTTTCTCGGCGTCGCTGGATGAATCGCCGGCGGTAGTTGAGGCTCAGCGCGAGAAATTGCAGGCATCCGAAAAGGCGGCGCGGCGGCTGGCCACCGAACTGGCCGAGTCCAAAGGGCGCGAGTTGTATGCGGAGACGGCGCCGGGCGAAGACGGCATCCGGCGGGTGCTGCGCCGCGTGGAGACGCTCGCGGAGGAATCGCGCGCGGAGGCTCAAAGTTTCACTTCGGCGGGGCCTGCTATTTTCCTGGCCCTGGCCGAAAATCCGCCCACGATTCTGTTGGCCGCTTCGAAAAATAGCGGCATTCACGCCGGGGATCTGCTGAAACGCGCCCTCGCGGAGGCCGGTGGGCGGGGCGGCGGCAATGCGGCGCTGGCGCAGGGGAGCGTGCCGTCCAAAGAGGCACTCGAACAATTGGCGCGGGCCGTCACCGCGCTGACTGAGCCGCGACCGTAAGGGAGTCGGTTCTGCTCAAGCTGCATACAGCCTTCACCTACGAAATTGCGTGGCCCCAAGGTACTAAGGTAGAACGCTAAAGTTCCCCCAGAAAGAGTCCGAAGGTCAGCTGAGAGTGAGATTCATGAAGATCTCGATTCCCGTGCTCGCCGTGTTGCTGGCCACTGGAGCCCTGGGAGCGGACCGGCACAAGCCGGATGTCGATCCGGAAAGTCTGGACGGAATCCTTTTGCAGCGCATCCAGCAGGAGCCCACGCTGCCGCGCAAGCTGGCGCTGCTGGAAAAATATGTCGCTGAATATCCCAAGGCCACGTCCATCGCGTGGGTCTACGAGCAGCTTCTTCCCATTTATATGGACGCCAGCGACTGGACGCGGGTGATTGCGACCGCAGACGGAATGCTGGCGGTTGACCCCAACGACGTCGAGTCCCCGCACGACGCGTTAAAGGCGGCCCAGGCGCAAAATAATCCCGAGTTGACGGCCAAGTATGCGGAATTGTCCTGGGATAATGCCACGCACGATTTGCAAACTCCCAAGCCCTCCGATCCGGACGACCTTCCCGATTGGACCAAGCAGATGGCCTACGCTCAGGAGGCGCAGGAATTTTCCGAGTATGCGCTCGCCTCTCTGGCGGCCGCGCAAACCGACGACCTGAAGCGCGCCGAGATTACGCTGGCCTTGCAGGAGCGCAATCCGCGGAGCAAGTTTCTGGCGATTGCCAAGAAGCCCACCGTCATCGAACTGGCCAGCCTCAACCCGCAGAAGGCCATCCAACTGGCCGAGGAAGGCCTGGCGAAGGATCCCGATAACATCGATTTTCTGATGACCATCGCCGATCACGACATGAGCCTGGAAAAGAACCTGCCTCGAGTGCTCACCTACGCGCTGCACATCCTGGAATTGGTGCAAGGCCAACCGCAGCCCCCCGGTATCTCGTCGTTGGAATGGGAAAAGAAGAAAGCCAAGTTTACCGGCTGGGCCAGCTGGATGGCCGGCGTGGTGTATGGCAAACAGGCGCGCTATGGATTATCGGACCGCTATTTGCGGGAGGCGCTGAACTACATCCATGCGGAGCCACGGCTGCTGGCGGCCGCGTACTTTTATCTCGGCTATGCCAACTATGCGCTGGCGAGCGAACTGGCGGACAAAGGCCGCGCTATCGATGCGGTGAAGTTCAGTAAGCACTGCGTGGAAATGGACTCGCCGTTCCGGTCGCTGGCGCTCAAGAATCTGGAAGCGTTGCGGAACGATTACAACGTCGAGTAGCGCGGATGGGGCCGGCGGCGCACTTCTTTTTACCCCCTCACTTGCATTTACCCCCCAAAGTGAGTCAAGCTGGATAGTTTTCCACGCTTCAGGGACATGAATTCATGCGGGTGAGAGTTCTCTATCACGATCACTGTTTCGACGGTGCGGCCTCGGCGGCTTATTTTAGCCGCTTTTACGAGGGAAAGTACGCTCCAGGCGCCGATTTCGAATTTACCGGCCTGGCTCACAAAGCTACCCAGCTCTTTGAAGACGGCCTTTTCGACGGTGATGTGAATGCGATTGTCGATTTCAAATATTCGCCCAATCCGCGGCTGACCTGGTGGTTCGATCATCACCAAAGCGCGTTCCTGAGCCCGGAAGACGCCGCGCACTTTCGGCTCGATCATAGCGGCCATAAGCTATACGATCCGTCCTACAGCTCCTGCACCATGTTCATTGCCGACGTAGCGCGCAAGCGCTTCGAATACGACGCGCCGGACCTGGAAGAGCTGGTGAAGTGGGCCGACGTCATCGATGGCGCGCGCTATGCGAACGCGCGGGAGGCCGTGGAGCTCAAGGCGCCGGCCATGCAGCTGACGCTGGTGATCGAAGGCGCGAAAGGCTCCGAGATCATCCACAAGATCATCGGCTGGATGCGGCGCTGCAAGTTGGGCGAGATTGTCCAGCAGCCCGAGATCCAGCAGCTTTACGCGCCTTTGTATGAGCGGCACGTCCGCTCTATCGACCTGATCCAGAAACGCGCCGAGACCGGCGACGGCGTGGTGTTCTTCGATTTGATCGGTGACAACGTGGAAGGCTACAACAAGTTCATCCCGTACTACCTGTTCCCGAGTTCCACCTATACGGTGTCGTTACTGACGTCCAGCTTTCGCACCAAGGTGTCGGTGGGTTCCAACCCCTGGGCGACGGCGCCGGTGAATCACAACCTGGCCACCATCTGCGAGCGCTACGGCGGCGGCGGGCACCCGCGCGTGGGCGCCATCAGCTTCGAGATCGGCGCTGCGGACAGGGCGCGCGCCGTGGCGCAAGAGATACGGCAAGAGCTGGGAGCGTAGATCCGCCGCTATTCAACACGTCGGCTGCGAACTACGCGACGGCGCGACGGCTGACTGCTTCCTTAAACTGCGCCGTGTCCGTGTACTGTTGGAACCAGTTGACCTTACCGTCTTTGAACTTGAATACGTGTGTGAATTGCGCGTCCACTTTGACGCCGGTGGCTTTGTAGACGCCGCTGTAGCGCCCGAAGGCCACCACGGTGTCGCCGCCGTCGACAAACTCGTGCGGAACGGCCGCAAACCCATCCCACTCGCCTGCCAGCCGGGCAAAAAGGCCGGTGAGCAGTGCCTCGATGCCGGTATAAGGGCTCTTGTCGGCGTAAACGAAGTGCTCCGCCTCATTCCATACGATTCCGGGATCGAGAGCCCCCAGGATAAACGGAATGTCCGCGCGTCCCATGGCGGCGTAGAAGGCTTCGATGGTCTTGCTGTTTTGTCCCATTGCGCTCCCGATTATGGCACGGGCGGGAGGTGCTGTACAGTGGACCGGGCAAACACCTTAGACCACTGGTGGCCGTTAGGGGGCTTAGCAGGTCTAATGCCGATGCCCGCCGGCCGCATCTGAATGCTATACTCGATTTTTCCACAGCGTCCGACATAAGAATTGCAATGCTGCACCGTCTTCGCTACATCCTCCCCGTCGTGGTGCTTATGATTTTCGGGGGCTGGGTCTACAGCGACGACATCCCCAAGCCGGATTTGGGAGCGGCGATCCAGAATCTTCAGAGCACGCTCTCCCAGCTTCAAACCCAGATCAAAGATCTGCAATCGTCGGTGAAGGAGCTGGCGCGCGAGGCCAAGGAAGCTAAAACCAAGGAAGCCAAGGAAACCAAGACGCAGAAGGCTCCACCGGCGGGCGTGCAGGCTGCTGGCGCAGCCGATGCCGATTCAGCCAAGAATGGCGCCTCCGCCTGGCAACGGGCTCAGGATGCTTACGAGCGCGGGCACCGGTCGGAAGACTTGAAAGCCTACGGATCGGCCATCGAATCCTTTACCGAGGCCATCGATCTGGACCCCAAGAACGACTCCGCTTTCCTGCACCGCGGATATGCGCACTTCTATCTGGGCGACTTCGCCATGGCCGTTTCCGATATCGGCCATTCCTTGGACCTGCAGCCCAACAATTCGCGGGCGTACGCGATGCGGGCCTCCGCGCTAGCGTCGAACGGACGGACCAGCGAGGCGATCGCCGACGCCAACCAGGCCATCCAGCGCGATCCGCGCAATGCGGAAAATTATCTGCAGCGCGCGAGCTTTCACCAGCAGATGGGGCAGGCGCAGGACGCGCTGGCCGATTACAGCCAAGCCATCCAGCTGGCGCCGGACTCGGCCAAGGCGTATTTAGGGCGGTCCGCGATTCTCCGCACGCATGGGCAGCTTCAGCAAGCGCTGGCGGACTGCTCCAAGGCCATCCAGCTCAATCCGGCGGACAGTGCGGCGTATGTTTGCCGGGCGCAATTCTATCTGGCCACGGGAGCGGCCCAGCCGGCTATCGAAGACATCAATCGCGCCATGCTGATCGGCCAGAATCCAGCGGATGCGGCGGGTTTGCTCAGTGCGGCGGAGAAAATGATCGACAAAGCGCCGGCTCCCACTCCCGCTCCGGCGAAACCCCAGGCCTCGGTGGTGGCGGAAGCGCGTCCCGCGCCCGTTGCTCCGCCGGTACCGGTAGCCCCCCCGGCCTCAGTGCCCGCACCGGCGAAACCCCAACCTGCGGTGGCGGCGCCTGCGGCCCCAACGCGGCCGGTGGTTGCCTTGCCGGTTGCTCCGCCTCAGTTAGCGCAGGCTCCTCGCGTGACGGCGCCACAGAACGTGAAGCCGCCGCAAGTTCTGCCAGTCTCCTCCAGTCCAGAACCGGGGCCGGCGCACGATGCCAACCGGTATTACAGGCAGGGGCGCTACTGGTCCGAGCAGGAGAATTTCGAGCAAGCGGTGGAAGCGTTTAATCAGGCCATCGCAGATGGATCCGGCTCACGCGCTGGCGCTCAATGCCCGCGGATACGCGCAACTGCGGCTGCACGACTACCAGGGCGCGATCGACGATTGCAGCCGGGCCATTCGCTTGAATCCCAATTATGCGAACGCGTATCTGAACCGGTCCGTGGCCAGGAGAGCGATGGGCGATGTGGCAGGAGCGCGCGACGACCAGCACCGCGCCGTCGAGCTGGGAAGCGTCGCACGCGCGACCATCGCGAAGCCCTAAGCCGCCAACCCCCAATCCCGCGCGACCGCCAGGGAGCGCCTACTGCAACGGCAGATCGCTCTGGCCGTTGCCGTTCGCGCCGCCTTCGCCTTCATCGGGAATCACGGTCGGAATCACGGACGCCGCGGCCACCTGATCGCCCTCTTCCATCCGCACCAGGCGCACGCCCTGCGTGGAGCGGCCGGCCTGCCGGATCTCGCCCGATTCCAGGCGAATGATCTTGCCGTCGCGCGTGATGATCATCAGGTCGGTATCTTCCTTCACGGAAAGAATCGCGACCACCTTGCCGATCCTGGGCGCCAGCTTCATATTGATGACGCCCTTGCCGCCGCGCGCGGTCAGGCGATAATCTTCGAGCGGCGTGCGTTTGCCGAATCCGTTTTCGGAAATCGACAGGATGAGGCCCTCTTTTTCGACTACTTCGGCGCCGATAATGGTGTCGCCGTCCGCCAGATCCATGGCGCGGACGCCGCGCGCCGGCCGGCCCATGGCGCGGACGTCGTCTTCCTTGAAACGAATGGCCTTGCCCTCGCGCGTACCGAGGAAGATGTAGTTCTCGCCGTTGGTCAGCCGCGCGGCCAGCAACTCATCGCCTTCATCCAGCGACAGGGCGATGATCCCGCGCGACATCGGATTGTCGAACTCGGTGAGCTCGCACTTCTTGATGACGCCTTGCTTGGTGACCATCACGATGTACTGGTTGGGCACAAAGTCTTTCACCGGCAGGAAAGTTTTGACGGCTTCGTCCACCTGCAGATTCACCAGGCCGGAAACGTGCTTGCCCTTGCCGGTGGTGCCGGCGTCCGGAATTTCGTAGATCTTCAGCCAAAAGACGCGGCCCTTGGTGGTGAAGACCAGCAGATAGGCGTGCGTGGACGCCACCACCAGGTGCTCCACCACATCCTCGGTGCGCGTCCCCATGCCGATGCGGCCCTTGCCGCCGCGCGACTGGCGCCGGTAGGTATCGACAGCGGTGCGCTTCAGGTAACCGCCATGCGTGACGGTGACCGCGACGTCCTCCACCTGGATCAGATCTTCGAGATGAATCTCGCCGGTGTCTTCGATGATCTGGGTGCGGCGTTCGTCGCCGAACTCCTTCTGGACATCCTTCAATTCCTGCACGATGATGCCGCGCAGCTTTTTGTCGGACGCCGAGGATTTCGAGGTATTCGGCGATCTCCACCTGGATCTCGGCCAGCTCTTTGAGGATCTTCTCGATCTCCATCCCGGTGAGGCGCTGCAACTGCATCTCGATGATGGCTTGCGCCTGCCGTTCAGTGAACTCGAACGTCCGGATCAAGCCGTCGCGCGCTTCGCGAGGGCTGGTGGACGCGCGGATCAGTTTGATCACCGCGTCCAGGTTTTCGATGGCTTTCTTGAAGCCGAGCAAAATGTGCTCGCGCTCCCGCGCCTTGCGCAGCAGGTAATCCGTGCGGCGGCGAACAACATCGATGCGATGATCGATGAAGCGCTTGAGCACATCCGCCAGGCCCAGCTCGCGCGGCTGCCCGTTGACGATGGACAGCATGATCACGCCGAAGTTGATCTGGAGCTGGGTGTGCTTGTAGAGATTGTTGAGCACCACTTCGGACTGCTCGCCGCGCTTCAGCTCGAAGACGATGCGCATGCCGTCGCGATCGCTTTCGTCGCGAATTTCGGAGATGCCTTCCAGCCGCTTCTCGTTCACCAGGCCGGCCGTCGCTTCAATCAGGCGCGCCTTGTTCACCTGGTACGGAATTTCGGTGACGACGATGGCCTCGCGATCCTTGCCGAACTTTTCGATGGCGGCTTTGGCGCGCAGCTTCAGCGTGCCGCGGCCCTTGGTGAAGTAATCGAGGATGCCCTGGCGTCCAAGAATGAATCCGCCGGTGGGGAAATCCGGGCCCTGCACCAGATTCACGATTTCGCTCAGATGCGTTTCGGGCTTCTGCACCAGAAGAATGGTGGCGTTGATGATCTCGGTGATATTGTGCGGCGGGATATTGGTGGCCATCCCCACCGCGATGCCCGACGATCCGTTGATCAGCAGATTCGGAACGCGCGTGGGCAGAACTTCGGGCTCCACGCGCCGCTCATCGAAGTTCGGACGGAAATCGACGGTCTCTTTGTCGAGATCTTCCAGCAGCGCGGTATCGATCCGCGAGAGCCGCGCTTCGGTGTACCGATACGCCGCGGGCGGATCGCCATCCACCGAACCGAAGTTGCCCTGGCCATCCACCAGCGGATAGCGCAGCGAAAAATCCTGCGCCATGCGAACCAGCGCGTCATACACCGGCGCGTCGCCGTGCGGATGGTAATTGCCGAGCACTTCGCCGACGATGCCCGCGCATTTGCGGTACGGCCGGTTGAACGCGAGCCCCATCTCCCTCATCGCATAAAGAATGCGGCGATGCACGGGCTTCAAACCGTCGCGGATGTCGGGCAGCGCGCGCCCGATGATCACGCTCATGGCGTAGTCGAGATACGAACGCCGCATCTCGTCTTCGATGTTGATGGGGATCAGGTTCTGCTTGCCTTCGCCACCGAGCGGCATCTGGGTGCCGTCGCGCGGCGGAGTGGGCGGCTTCGGTGGGGTCTTGAGGGTCTGCCAACTAGTTAACTCCTAGAAAATAAAGGAGCGAAGCGCTCAAGAACTGATGCGTTTCGCAAACCCTATTTTAGCAGTTGGGGACGGCTAAACACCAGTGAAACTCGGCCTGGCAGGGTTGAAGTTTCGCGGCCAAAATCAGTCGTGGGCCTGTTGCCGTGCGGCCTTCGGGGATCGAAGCGGCTCAATGCTGAGCCGCAAGTGGAGCGCCTTGAGAATCGCCGCCAAGCTCTGGAGCCGAGGGTTGCCGCCTTCGGACAGCATCCGATACAGGTTTTCCCGATTCACGCCAGCTTGCGCGGCCAGCCTGGCCACTCCGTTTTGCGAATCGGCGACGTCCCGTAGCGCCACCAGGAACGCCTCGGGCGAGTCCGCCGCTGCCGCCGACAGGTACTTGGCTGCGTACCTAGGGCTTTTTCTTAGATCCTTGAGAAGATCTTCTTTGTAGTCGGGCATTCGCTACCGCTCTCTCGTCGCGTTCGTCGCTCTTGCGTTTCTTATAGCCCGTCCAAAAGATCTTCGCTTGCCGGATGTCAGCGGTCTGTGTCGACTTATCGCCCCCGCGAAGCAATACGATCGTATCGCCGTCGCGGCCATAGTAAATCCGGAAGCCCGAACCCAGGTCAATCCGGCTCTCCGATGCTCCCGCGCCAATAGGTGCCGAGTCTCCAAAGTTTCCTCCGCGAAAGCGCGCAATCCTGGCGTCAATCGCTGCCTTTGCCCTTTCATCCGCTACGCTTGTACGCCAATCTCGAAACGGACATCTGCCCGACGGTTCCGTGTAATAAAGAACTTCCTGTTTCCTGCGTTCCATACGCACTTTCCGGCAGCAGGCGTAGCATAAAAGCTACTTTCAGCATAGCAAGGAGAGAGCTGCTGCGGCCAGGACCATTGTAGGGAACGAGGGACGAAGCGAGCGCTCGTCCAGGCGCAGTTTGTGAGGGATAATCGGCTTTAGCATCAGCGACTTAGCAAAAAAGTGTCGGAATGTGATTCACCCGTGGCCGGTGGATTCCATGGGGCTATTTCGCGGCCCCCGTTGGGTTCATCGCCGTTCGATGCACGAAATCTAACACCCTCTGGATAGTCGCTCCCCCGGGGTCTAATTCCTGCGCCTTGTGAGCGAATGTTTCGGCGGCGGGATAATCGCCCAAAGCCGAGGAAGCGAGCGCGAGATCGATATAAAGGGGCGCGGCGGGCGGCCCGATGTCGAGAGCTTTTTGGAACTCCGCACGGGCGTCGGCGGTGCGTCCAACGCGGACATACTGCACGCCCAGGTTCAAGTGCGCGTCGCGATAGGCGGGATCGATCCGGATGGCGCTCTCCAGCTTGGCGATGGCCTTGGGAATGTTATTGGCGCGCGAGAATTGCTGCGCCTGATAAGCCTCCCGCAGCGCTTTTTTGGGAATGGGATGCTGCAGATCGCGCAACGATACGAAACCGGAAGCCGGCCTGTTGGCGGCGCGTTCCGGCAGCTCCAGAACCAGGGGGCCGCTGCCTGGAGTGAATTCATGATATTCGTCCACCAGGGGAATTTCGCCCGGCGCGGTGATCAATCTGACCGAGTACGAACCAACCGGCACATGATCCAGCTGAAACTGCCCATGGCTAACAGGCTCGCGTTCGATGATCGAGTTGGTGCGGGCATCATAGAGCTCGACCATAAAATCGTTCGATCCGGTGTCGCTGTGCGACCGAAGCTCGCCAGTGACGCTGAACTCTCGGGCCGAAGCGTACTGCGCGGACAACGTTGTTGCAAGAACGGATGCCGCAAAACAGATAATTCCGAAGAATCGGACGGTAGACACACTTCCTCCTGAATGCGAAATTGCGAATTCTTTCGAACGAGGTTTGTGAGTTTACGAACGGGGAACAGCGGGGAGCCGACAGGACTCTACTAATATCCTAGAGAATTCCAGGCGGCATTACCAATCCAAAGTTTCTATGCGAGCTATGGAAACGCGGAGTACTACCCCTTGGTCAGGGTTTTGGCACGTTGGCTGGAAGGGAGGAAGTCCGGGCGATCTTACCGCTCTTCACTTCGTCCATCGAGATGTGATTGGCTTCCAGAGTGATTCCCAGCGTCTGGTCCATGGACACGCGGGCGGTGTTGTAAGCCACCAGCGCGGCCACCGCCGTCGATTGCGCGGAGATGAGATCGCGCTGTTGAACCGCGACATTGTAGGGCGTGGAAGCCCCCAGGCGGAAACGCTTTTCTTCCGCGTCGAAAAGCTCCTGCTGCAGTTGCCGATTCCGGAGTGCCGCATCCATTCGAGCGCGCGCCTGCTGTAACGCCACCACGCCGTTGCGCACGTCCACTTCCACCTGATTGAGATCCTTGCGATTGGTGAGCTGGGTCTGCCGCAGCGAAAGAAGATCGATGGAATAATCGGCTTGCGCCTGCCGGTTGCGGATGGGCTCCTGGTAGAAAGCCCCGCCGGATTGGGTGGGGAAGTTGCGGCGGAAAACTTGTCCGAGCGCGTTGCCGATGCCGCCCCCGAAGTATTTATTCCCGCTCTCGGTGAGACCGTCCCCGGTAACGGTCCGGAGAGTGCCGGCCAGCCCGGCCGCGCTTTCGACCACGAATCCATCCAGAGTGGGAAGAATCCCGTTCTTGGTTCCGAGCGAATTCACCTCGCTGGCCTTTTCGCCGGCCAGCTCAGACGCCAGGTCGGCGCGGTTGGCGATCGCCTGCCGGACCATTTGGTCGATGGGAAGAAGATTGTCGGTGGGCGGAATCGAGATGGTATCGATGGGTATGATGCGCACATTCGCGAGCACCGGATCGGCGGGGCCTGCACGGCTGATCAAATTTTTCAGCGAAACCTCCTGCTGCTGGAGCGCGACGTTGGAATCCACCACGGCCTGAGCGCTGGAAGCGGCCGTGGTCTCCGCGGTGATCAGGTCGGTAGGCGCAACGGATCCGATTTCGATTTGCCGCTTCGTGTCATTGACAAAGCTTTGCGCGGTCTCCGATGCGCTGCGTTTTGGCCCGAAGGTCTTCGTAATCCGCGGCCAGGTTGTAATACGCGTTCAGGACTTGCGTGACGACGGAGATCACCTGCGTCTTGAAGTTGAGCTCCGTGGTGTTCAGGTTCATGCGCGACACCGTAATGGTGCGGGCGTTCGCGGCGATGCCGAAGCCGCGCAGCAGATTTTGCTGCAGCGACACGCTCACACTGGGAGCAACCGTGGGATTGATCAGATCGCTGGGCGCGTTTTCGCTGAGGTAATGCTCGCTGTAGTTGACGGAGACGATGCCTCCCAGCAGCAGGCCTTGCTGGTAGCTTCCTGTGTAGACGTGCGTGGTTTGTACCAGGTTCAGGACCTGGCTTATCACCGGATCCGCCTGCGGGGCGCTGAGATGGCTCACCGTAGTGGCCTCTTGCACAATCGGATCCAGGTTCTGAGTAACGGGACCGATTTGCGACACCGTGGCGTTGGAGCCGGACCCGTTGGCGCGGCCGCCTGGAACGCTGACTCCAGCCGCGGCCTCGCTGCCCGCCACGCCTTGCCCGTTGGCTACCGATCCGGCCTGCGAAGCGCCACTGGGCACGCCCGGCAACGCACCGCCCGCTTGCGAGCGCTCCAGCTGCCACTGGGAGATAAACGGATTGTAGCGGCTGACCTCGATATCGATATTGTTTTCGAGCGCCAGCGCGATGGCGTCCTGCGTGGTGAGGTACAGCATGCCGGCGCGCACCAGTTCGCCGAGCCGCGCGGAATTCGCGAGACGAATGGGAGGAACGCTGGCTGCCAGATAGGGCCGAATAATGACGGGCGCCTGGGGACGGATGGGCGCTATGTCTTGCGCCCAGCCGAGCGACGCGAGACATATCAGTGCAACCGCTTGCTTCGCTACTGAGCCGCGACCGTGAGGGAGCTGGCGCGACGGTCCGCTTGCTGACGCGCGCGGCTCAGTAACGAGTGCGCTGCCGAGCCGCGACCGTGAGGGCGACGGTTCCGAATCATTGGTTTGCTCCCGGAAGATTGGCGGGCAGCACCGAATCCCGCGCGATCCGTCCGCGCATCGCCTCGTCCAACGAAATGTGATTTACGTCCAGCGTGGTTCCGAGCGCCTGGTCGAAAGATATGCTCGCGTGGGTGTAGTTGGCCATTGCTTGCACTTCCGTGCTCTGGGCGCTGGCCAGATCGCGCTGGTCCTGAATTACTTGAAAAACCGTGGCGGCTCCTAACGCATTGCGTCGCTGGTCGGCCGCCAGCGTCTGTTCCTGAAGCTCGCGCGCTTTTGTGGCCGAGTCGTAACGCACGCGGGCCTGCTGCAAACCGATCACCGCATTCTGTACATCCACCGTCACCTGATTCATGTTCTTGCGCAGATTGAGCTGGTTCTGGCGAAGTTCCAGCAGGCTGGTGGCGTAGTCGGACTGGGCCGCGCGATTGCGCAGGGGAATGTTGAGCGAAAGCCCCGCGGAATAGTTCGGGAAATTTCGCCGAGCGATCTGTCCCAGCAGGTTTCCGTAGTCCCCGGCCAGGTACTCGACGCCGGGTGTCAGAGCGCCGGCCGCGGTGAGTTCGCCGCTGAGGCCGTTGTTGGTCAGCTCGGCGAAGGCTTGGAGCGTGGGCTTCAGCGAGTTCTTGATGCCCACCAGGTTCAGATCGTTGCTCTCGATATTGATGCGCGCCGTGGCAATTTCAGTTCGATTCTTCAGCGCCTCATTCACCAGCTCCGGCATGGGGCCGACATTGTCGCTCGGCGGAATCTGGATTTTGTCCAGCGGGACCACGTGCACGTTTTCCAGGCCGGCCGCGGAGATGCCATCGCGGCACAGCGCGTTCTTCAGCACGATCTCCTGTTGCTGCAGATTGGTCTGGGAAACTACCAGGTCCTGCTGGCTGGAGTACAGCTGCGCTTCGGCTCGTGTGACCTCAATGTCCGCCAGCGCGCCAATCTGCACCTGCCGCTTGTTGTCGTCCAGAAGCTGTTGCGCGGTGGTCACCTCTTGCCGGCGCGCGCGCACGTCCTCGTTGAAGCTCACCAGATCCCAGTACAAATTGAGCGCGGACGCTACCGTGGTGATCACCTGCTGCTTGAACTGCAGATCGCTCACCTTTACGTTATTCCGTTGCACGCGAATATTGCGGCCGTTGACGGCGCTTCCGAATCCTTGCAGCAGGTTTTGGGTAATTTGAAGGTCGAGATCGCCGGAGGTATAAGGATTCAAGCTGAACAGCTGGCTGTTGAAGTGGAAATAGTTGCTGGCGTACGTCACCTGCGCGGTCAAGCCAAAATCCCAATTTTGCACGTACTGCGCGGTGTAGCTGCGCGTGCTCTGAATCAGAGCGGTGGTGCCGGTCAACAGGGTATTGCTTTGAGGGGAGCTGGCGTGTTGAAAGTTGGCGAACAGCAGAAGCGAGGGATCCAGCGACGGGATACTAGGCCCCAACTGGGTGACAATGCCGCCGCCGGAGCTGACGCCGTTGCCTCCCGAAAGCGCCACCGAGCCGGAATTGTTGACGCTGACGCCTTGCAGGCTGACGCTCTCCGGACCGGCAGCCACGCCCAGTCCCACGCTGCGCAACGCTCCACCGCCCTGTGCGCGGCGCAGCACTTGCTGTGCCAGCAGCGGTCCGTAGCGTTGCACCTCGACGTCGATGTTGTTTTCAATCGCCAGCGCCACCACGTCCTGAGCGGTGAGGTATAAGTTTCCGGCCCGGATCAGATCGTTCAGGCGCGGCGAATTGGTGAGACGGATCTGCGGAACGCTGGGCGCCTGATAGGGATGCGTGAGCCAGCCCAAGCGCCCCGTGGGGGCCTGCACGCTGATTTCCGACTGCGCGGAAGCCATGGGCGCAAAGAGCAGAGGAACGAACAAGGTTAATACCGCGGTTTGCAATCGGCTGGACATAGATTCTTTCAGTATCGCCGGAAGACCAGGATGAGGTGCATGCAATAGTACGTCAAACGGGCCGCGCGTGTTCCCGGCTTTTTCGCCAGTGTTATACAATACGCGCTGTGGTTGCCAGAATTGCTTTCCTTTCTGCGCTCGCCGCGATCGCGGGCGCACCGGCGTTCGCCCAGGGCGGCCCGGGCTTCAATCCAACTGGAATGTGGACCGCGATGTATCACGAGGATGAACTGGAGCGCACCGATCCGGGGTCTCCCGTGGGCGATTACCTGGGCATTCCGATCAACGACGACGCGCGGCTGCGCGCCGATACATGGGATGGCGATATTGTTTCGGTGCTGCAGCACCAATGCATCCCCCACTCGGCCATCTACGCCATGCGCGCGCCCACCGGCCTGAAGATCAGTACCATCAACGATCCGGCGTCGGGCAGGATCATCGCGTTCATTATCGATGGCACATACACCGGCCCGCGGACCATCTGGATGGATGGCCGCCCGCATCCGTCGCAGTTCGCGCCGCACACCTGGGCTGGTTTTTCGACCGGAGAATGGGAGGGCGACACGCTGCGCATCGAGACCACGCATATCAAATCGGGCTACCTGCGGCGCAACGGGATCGCGTTTTCCGATGAAGCGAAACTCACCGAATTCCTGGACCTGCACGACAAATACCTGACGTTGATGAGCGTCGCCGAGGATCCGGTTTATTTGACCGAGCCGCTGGTGCGCACCGAGAGCTGGGTCTGGAATCCTTACCAGGTTTTCACTCCCATCGCAGGCTACGGCTCGTGCTTGCCGGTTCCCGAGATTCCCAGGCCTTACGGTTGGGTGCCGAGTCACTTACCCGGAACCAACACCGTGATCCGCGAGTTTTCACAGGAATACGGCGTGCCGTTCGAAGCCAGCCGGGGCGGCGCTGAGACCATGTATCCGGAGTATCGGAAGAAGCTCAAGCAAATGGAAATTCCGCGCGCCAAGGTATTTGACGTCCAGTTTGAGCAGGAACACAAGAAGCCGGCGGCGAATTCTTCGGAGGCCAAACCATGAAAGGCGCCGCGCTACTGTCGATGGCGCTGGTCTCGCTTGCATCCGGGCAGCCACTGCAGCAGGCCGATGGAATCCAGTATGAAGTTCGCCACGTGCAGGGTAACGTCTATATGTTCGCCAGCACGCTGGGGAACGTCACCATTCAAGTGGGCAAGGACCCGGGGCACGATGGCCTGTTGCTGGTGGATACCGGAGCGCCGCGGCTGCGGGAAATGCTTCTGGCCGAGATTCACAAGCTATCCGGGGAGCCGGTGCGCTTCATCATCAATACCAGCGCGGATGCGGATCATATCGGATCGAACGAAATCTTGTTGAAGCCCTCCCGGGCCTATCAGGCGCAGGCCGAAGTGGCGCTATTCGCGCAGGACAACGTATTGCAGCGCGAGAGCCGCGATGGGTCGGGTGTGTCGTCCGGCGCGTGGCCGACGCTGACGTTTCTAGAAGGAAAAAGCTTCGCCTTCAACGGCGAGGCCGTTCAGTTGTTCGCCGAGAAGAACGCGCACACCGATGGCGACAGCATCGTGCTGTTTCGTGGCTCGAACGTGGTGAGCGCGGGCGATATTTTCCTCACCACGGGATATCCGGTGATCGATCTGCAGCGCGGCGGAAGCATCCAGGGTGAGATTCGGGCCTTGAATCATATTCTGGATCTCACCGTTCCTCGCTCCATGCAGGAAGGTGGAACGATGGTGATTCCGGGGCACGGACGGCTGTGCGACGAATCCGAAGTGACCGACTATCGCGACATGCTCACCATCGTTCGCGATCGCGTGCAGGACATGCTGCGCAAGGGGAAGACGTTGGAAGAAGTGAAAGCGGCGCGACTGAGCCGGGACTACGACCGGCGCTACAGCACACCATCCTGGACCGGCGAGATGTTCGTGGAGGCGATTTACAAAAGCCTGGGAGAACACCTCCGGTGATTGCTTACGAAATGAGACGCCTCGGGATTGCGGCAGCGTTCACTTTCGCGGCCCTGTGCCTGCCCGCCAGCCCCCAATCCCCGGTCCCGCCGACGCCGCAAGCGGCCGCTCCTATCGACATCACGGGCTACTGGGTTTCGCTGGTTACCGAAGACTGGCGCTATCGCATGTTGAACGCGCCGAAGGGCGATTACTACAGCATCCCGCTGAACGCGGAAGGCAAGCGCGTGGCGGACACCTGGGATCCGGCCAAAGACATCGCGGCGGGCAAGCAGTGCATGAGCTATGGCGCGCCGAACATCATGCGCCAGCCGGCGCGGCTGCACATTACGTGGGTGTCCAACGGGACAAACGACACCGCGCTTAAGGTGGAGATCGACGCAGGGAAACAGACCCGGTTGTTTTTGTTTGGACCGGCGCCGTCGTCCGTCCAGCCATCCCTGCAGGGAACTTCCGTGGCCGTGTGGCAGACGCCGCAATCGATCAGAGCTTACACTTCGAAGATCTCGGCGCAAGATCCCAACACGCCGGGATTCCGTGACGCCAGTATGGCCTCGCCCCCGCCGCCGCCGGACACGCGGCGCCTGGGAGGCACGTTAAAGGTTGTCACCACGCACATCGCGCCGGGATACCTGCGCAACAACGGCGTGCCCTTCAGCGCCAATGCGGTTCTGACGGAATACTACGATGTTCACAAGCGCGGCAACGACGAATATCTGGTGCAGACCCAGATCGTGGAAGATCCCAAGTATCTGAACGCCCCGTGGGTGGTGAGCAGCCATTACCGGCGCGAGCCGGATGGATCGAAGTGGGACCCGGAGCCGTGCGAGCTGGTGCTGCCGTCGAAATAGTTGGAATCGCTATTGCAGGGCCGCCAACGACGGCTCGCACGCACGAGTTTGCCCAAGAATGTTTGAAACAAAAGGGCTAATGGCGTGCCGCGAAACGGACGATAGAATGCCGACAGGTTGAACTCGATTATGCAAAGGTCCGCCGCGGCCATCTCCGCGAGCTTGAAGAAGGTGCCTCCTTTTCCGCCCGTGGCGGTGAAGCTTCTGAGTTTGCTTTCCGACCCTGCCGTGGACACCAACGAAGTGGCGGATCTGATCGCGAGCGACGCCACCTTCACCGCACGCTTGCTGCAGCGCGTGAATTCGGCCGAATTCGGGTTCGTCACCGACATCACCAACGTGCGGCGCGCGGTGGCGCTACTCGGGCTGGACACCACGCGCCAGATTACGCTGGCGCATGCCACCGCCGCATACGCGCAAGGCGGATTAAAAACCGAAACGATGCGGCGCTGCTGGCAGCACACGGTGGCCACCGCGGTACTGGCCGAGGAAATCGCGGAGGCCTGCGACGCGTTCACCAGTGTCGCGTTCACCGGCGGGATCATGCACGACATCGGCAGGCTGGGTTTATTGGTTGCCTATCCGGAGGAGTATGAACGGGTAATCCGCGACGCCGCCGCGCGCTGCCTGGACGTGCTGGACTTTGAGGAAGAGGAATTCGGAGCGCATCACGCCGAAGCGGGACGCATGCTGGCCGAGGGTTGGGGATTGCCGGCCGAGACGGCTTTGATCGCGGGACGCCATCACGACCCTTGCGAGGGCACGGAACTGCACTTGTTGCGAATCGTGCATGTGGCCTGCCACCTGGCCGATGTTTTGGGTTATGACGTGGTGAAGCCGCTGGCGCCTTTGACAGCCGGCGAGGTGCTGGCGCAACTTCCGGCCGGCGTACGCGCACGGTTGGTCCGTACGCCTGAAGAGCTTTGCGAACGCATTGAACAGCGGATTCGAGACTTCGGCTCCGAGCCGGCGAATACGTCGCCCGAAGAAACTCTGGCCATGCTCGCGTCCGCCAGCGCCGCCGGCGATTGCGGCGATGACGAGCCCACGAACGCTGCCGGGTTCGGCGACGCAGCGGGCCCTGACGCGGCCGAACCAAGCGCGCTGAGACGGAACCGCGCAATCATCCTATGGATTTTGGCCGGGCTGCTGGTGGTTGCGTTGGCCGTCCTCTGGGCCTGGCGCTAGGATTTGGTGAGCGCCGCCGCCGATTCGGTGACGAAGCGGTACAGCGCGTCGAGTTGCTCCGCGATACGGCCGGGGTCCGCTTGGGTGGCCGCCCGCTCGATCTCTCTCCCCATTTCTTCGATCGGCGGAAATCCGTAGCCGCGTCCGGTGCCTTTCAAATTGTGTCCAAAGCGCCGGATGGGGCCAAAGTCGCGAGAAGACAAGGCGGCGCGCGCCTCTTCAATCTGTTTTTCCTTGGACGCGAGATACTGCGGAACCAGGGCCATTACCTGCTCTGAGACGAGGCTGGTCCGGGGCACTGAGGAGCTTGGAATCAGCGGCGCGCTCGGAATCACCGATGCGCTCGGAGCCATCGTTGGGCGCGCGTAACGGCGGATGGTACTCAGAAGCGTCTCCCGGTCTACCGGTTTGGCGACGTGCGCCACGCACCCGGCCTCCAAGCTGGCGCGTACGGCCTCTTGCATGGCGTCCGCCGACAAGGCGATGATCGGTGTCGCGAAAGCTTGGGGCTGCAACTCCTGCGACCGCGACCTTTGCGACTTTTGCCAGGCCCGAATCCGTTTGGTGGCGGTGTAGCCGTCCATGACGGGCATGTCGATATCCATCAGGATCAGATCGAACTGCTGGCCCTGTTGGACGGCATCCAACGCTTCCTGGCCATTCAGGGCGAAACGAAGCTTCACGGCCTGGTCCCGCAGATAGTGCTCGAGCAAAAGCCGGTTGTCTTCGGTGTCCTCGGCGATCAGGACTAGCATGGTTTGGTCGGCGGAAAGTTGCGCGGAGGTGAGAAGCTGCGCGGGGGAGGGAAGCTCGGCCGGCGCGGTCTGATTGATTCGCGCCTCGGCCGTAACCGGGACCACGGCTTCCAGCGGCAGGCTGAAGTAGAACGTGCTACCACTGCCTTCCCGGCTGACCACGCCGATCTCTCCCCCCATCAGCTCCAGCAGGTCGCGGCAGATGGTGAGGCCCAGGCCAGTGCCGCGCTGGCCGTTCGTCTGATTGGGCAATTGAACAAACCGCGCAAAGATTTTGTCTTGATCTTCCAGTTTTATGCCCGGGCCGGTGTCGGACACCTCGAATCGAAGCTTGTCGCCGGCGCTGGCCGCGCTCAAGACATTGACGTTCACATCCACGCGTCCGGTGGTGGTGAATTTCAAGGCGTTGCTCAGAAGATTTACCAGCACTTGCTGGATGCGCAAGGGATCTCCCAGCGCCCACCCGGGGGTTGCGGGATCGATTTCCACTCCGAGCCCTATGCCCTTGCGCGCGGCCGATTCGCGGAAGGTAGCCGCTGCGTCTTCCACCGTCTCCCGGATTTGAAACGGCGCTCGTTCCACACGCACGGCGCCCGCTTCGATGCGGGAGAAATCCAGAAAGTCGTTGATCAGGGCCACCAGCCGGCGGCAGTTGCGCTGAAACATATTCACGTATTCGCTTTGATCGGAGTTCAGCGGAGTTTGCGACAGCAGGTCCGCCGAGCCCAGGATGGCGTTGAGCGGAGTACGGATATCGTGACTGATCTTGGCCAGGAATTCGGTCTTGGCGCGGTTGGAAGCCTCGGCCGCGTCCTTGGCTCGGATGAGCGCGGCATCGCCCCGTTTCGCCGCCCAGATATCGCGCAGAAAGACGTAGAAGCTGGAGTCGGGCTTCTCCCCCGCGGCGAGAAACGTGAATCCGACATCGCACACCGGACCCTGGGCCTGATCGATCCGCGCGGCAATCTCCGAGCGCCCGCTCAATCGCATTTGGGCGATGGCCTCCTGCACGCGGGCCCGGTGCTGTGGCTGCACCGTGGCGGCGATGTCGGCCGGCCTGCGGACTTGTGAGGAGCCCGTCATATCGGCGTAGGCTCTGTTCAGCCACAAGTAACGGCCCAGGGCGTCCACTTCGGCGATTCCGTGCAGCGCGCCCTCCAGCGCCGCGGTTTTCCCGCGCAGCACCTCGGACAGCTGGATCAGCCCTTCGTTCAATGCACCGATTTCATCGCGGCCAGTTAAAGGTTCCGGTACGGCGCCGCCCGGCAGACGCGCCAGGTTACGCTGCAGCCGGTCGATTCGGCTGGTGATGCCGCGAGCGAAAAGCAGGGTCATCGCCACCCCGCCCAGGAGTCCGAAGAGCAGGCACAGGCCCGTAATGGCCGCCTGCTGGCCGCGCAACGCGTCCCTCCCGCGGATGGCCCTTTCCAGCTGATGCGTGTTGTCTTGCTGCATCGACTCAAGCAGGACGTCCATCTGAATCCGCCAGCCTTCCACGCCGCGCAGCGCGCTGCGCAATTGATCCCACGGAAGCTCTTTGGAGCGGAAGCGGGCTATATCGCCAAACATCCGCTCCTCACGGCGGTTTTCGAGCGCCACCACCTGCGCCAGCCGCTGCTGCTGCAAGGGGGCGTCGGCTGTAAGGTTTTGGAGTTGTTGCCGGGCGGCGTCGAAAGCCCCTAACGAGGAGCGGGCCCGGCTGACAAAGGACTCCTGGGCTGTAATAAAGTAGGCCCGCGTATCGGCGCTGGTCTCGGTCTCCGCCGCGCGCAGGCGCTCAATACCTTCCGCGATTCCGAGAGCGTGGCTTACCACCTCGCCGGCCGCCGCATTGCGCGCCGCCAGGATGTTCGCCACACCGAACATCAGAACCGTGGCGGCCGCCGGGAATGAGATGAGCAGCAGGCACTTGGTCCGCAAAGAAAGGTCCGGCCATTTTCGCGGCCCGTGCAGTAACCAGAGCATAGGCTAACGATCCAGAACCAGCCGCAACAGCGGGCCGAGCGCGCTGACACGCGCCTTTTCGAGCGAAGCGTCGGCTCCGAGATGCGCCGAGACCGACAGATAAAGATCGGACTGCTCGGCTCCCGAGACGGCCACGATCCGGATTTCGGGGAACTGTTGCTTCAGTTCCGGTACCGCCTCGATACCGTCGCGGCCAGGCATCACCATGTCGAGAATCAGCGCGTCTACCGCGTGGCTGCGCAACTGCAACATGCACTGCTCCATGTCTTCCGATTCGATAACCTCGAATCCGGCCGGTTCCAGGATGGCGCGCGCCAATACCCGGAAGTGCTTGTCGTCGTCCACGACCAGCACTTTTCCATTCGTTTGTCCCACGGCCACCGGACATCGCGCTGGATTTTCTGAGACCTTCTGTCCCATGACTGCCTTCATCGGCAAGGCGGGGAAAAGTCTGAGCCCGCTGCGCTTGCTCTTGTTCCTGGGAGGCGCGGCCGATAAGCCCTGCGTGTGGATAGATGTTGAATTTCGGAGCGCAATACCGCTTCCTCCGGTAGCGGCTCAGAATTGGCGTTCGTCGATCACGGCCACTTACCGAGCCGCGACCACAGGGAACGGAACCACCATGGGGAGGCGGCCGTGATCTTGGCCACGGTTTCGTCGGATCCGGGTTTTCATAAAGACGTGCGGGCGTCGCTGGATGGTCATGTTCGATTCGAAGCCGCCTGGGACCTGAGTTATGAAGACGCCAACCGGCTGCGAGCCATCGGCACCGATCTGCAGTGCATCCTGATCGTCGACTTCGCCGATCTGCCGCGCGCCATGCCGGTGGCTCGCGCGGTGGACGGCCGGCCGCAGATTGCGATCATCGCGGTGAAAGGCGGGGGCAGCCGGGACGACTTGCTGCAGTTGATGCAAGCCGGGGTGCGGGAGGTGCTGCCCAATTTTACCGATCGCGATATCCGGCAGGCGGCCGTGCGCGCCGCTTCAACGCTGGCCACCGCGGGCGAGACTCTGGCCGACCTGTACACTTTCATGCCCGCGAAACCAGGCTGCGGCGCAACCACCATCGCCACCTACGCCACCGCCATGGCCGCGCAGCTGAGCGCCGAACCGACGTTATTGCTGGATTTCGACATTCGTTTAGGGGTCACCTCCTTCCTGCTCAAGGCGGAGGGCGCCCACACCATCGTGGATGCGCTACTGCAGAGCGACCGTCTGGACCTGGATATCTGGTCCAGCCTGGTGTCTCAGATCAAGAACCTGCATCTGCTGGGCGCCGGTCCCATGGATTTCTCGCGCCACGTTTCCACCGAGCGGTATATGGAACTGTTGGATTTCGCCATGCGCCGCTATTCGCTGGTAGCGGTGGATCTGCCGGGCACCATGGAGGATCAGGAGTGCGAGACCTTGCTGCGCTCCAAGCGGATCTATCTGGTATGCACGCCGGATATCGGAGCTCTGCATGTGGCGCGCCGCAAAGCCATCTGGCTGCAGGATCTTCGGCTAACGGACAAGATAGCGGTGGTGCTCAACTGCGTGGAGCGCCGAAACACGCTGTCGGTGGAGGACATTCAGCGCATTATTCAACTGCCGGTGCGCCATTTGCTGCCGGCCAGCGCCGGCGAGATCGCGCGCGCGGCCCAGAAAGGGGCGGTGCTGGATTCGACGTCGGGGCTGGGTAAACATATCGCCCGGATCGCCGCGGAGATGGCGGTCAACCGGCAGGCCGTCAAGAAGCCCAGCGCCGTGCGGCGCTTTGTCGAATATTTCTCCGTCAGCGCGGCGCGCGACGTGCAAAGTTAATCCATTGATCGCGACGGCATGCCAATCCTTCGCAGGGAAATAATATGACGAACCAAACCATCCTCAGCCTGTTGAATTACCTGTGTAATGAAGCCAGGAATTCGGTGCAAGCCAGCTTCGGTCTCATGGCGCTGTGTCCCACCGTGGCTACCGATCCAGCCTGGCAGAACTGCATTGAGAACAGCAAATGCGGCGCGGACCGGCTGCTGCGCTGCATTGACGATATACGGGAGCTGTTGTCGACGGAAACGGCCGCCTTCGCTCCGGCCGAGGAGTTCGACGTCACGTTGTGCCTGGGGGAAACCATCGAAGTGCTGAACCTGGCGTCGGGCGACCGGGCCAGCCGCCTGATCCTGCAATCGGCGACGCGGCCGGTTACCGGGCGGCAACACCGGCGCGCCGTGGAGCAGGCGCTGATGCGCGTTCTGGACGCGGTCTCCAAACTGGGCCACAAGGGCAACGCAATGATCACGGTGGCGCGCGCCAGCGAGTGCGACGGCGTCCAGTTCGAAATCATACCGGCAAACTCTAACATCGCGTTGCGTGTCGCGGATTGGCTGAACAGCGACGCGGACCTGGTAAACTTCGAGGATTCCGACGAGGTGCTGTGCGGCGTGGCCACGCTGGTGGCCGGAAAGCGCATTCGTGAGTTGGGCGGAACCGCCGAGTTCGTCAGCGATGCGCGCTCGCCCATGGCGCTGGTGGTGACGCTACCCTGGGAAGTCGAAACGAATGCGGACTTCCATGCGCCGCTACCACAGCAGGATCGGACCGGCCTGAGCGTTCTGGTGGCCGAAGACTCGGATGAAAGCTTTGTGCTCACCGGAATTCTTCTGCAGAACGAGGCGGTCTGGCGCGCGCGGGATGGCCTGGAAGCGCTCGACATGATGAAGTCTCGCCGCTTCGACGTTGTGCTGATGGACATTCACATGCCGGGCATGGACGGCTACAAAGCCATTCGCTCGATGCGCGATTGGGAGACGCAGACCGGCAATGCAAGAACGCCCATCGTGGTGCTCTCTTCCGACGATCTGGACACCCAGATGCGCTCGGCTTCGCTCTCCGGCTGCTCCGGCTTTCTGCGTAAGCCGCTCGACCAACATGATCTGATGGATCTGCTGGACCGCCTGAAGGCAGTCCGGATGGTATCGGCGGCCTAGCAGGCTGCTGCAAAGCTTTTGGGGACCGGCTCCCTCACGGTCGCGGCTCGGTAAACACATGCAAACACGCAGTCGCGATTCTGAGCCGCGCGCGTGAGCAAGCGGTTTATTGCCTTTTTCAGCATCCTGCTAAACTAATGCCCGAGTGCGAACGTGAACAACGCCGTGCCCGCCGACACCGCGATATACTGCCTCCCATCGATCGCGTAGCTCATCGGCGCGCTATTGATCTGTCCGCCCAGCGACGCCTTCCACAGCAGCTTGCCCGAGCGGTCGTCGAGCGCGTAAAAGTAGCCTTCGCGGCCGCCGCTGAACAGCAGATCGCTCTCGGTCGTGAGCACGCCCGCCCAGGTGATGTCGTTCATCTTGAATTCCCACTTCTGCTCGCCGGTCTTGGGATCAAAAGCCCGCACCGCGCCGTAGCCTTCCTCCTCCAGTTTCAGGTTGGTCTGCAAATTGACCGCGCCCATGGGATTGTTTCCGATGCCCTTGGGGCGTGCGCCCTCAGTCGCGATGGTTCCCGTGTTTTCCCATAGCGGAATGTAGAACCATCCGGTGCGCGGGCTGTAGGAGGGCGGATACCAGTTGGTGCCGCCCAGCACCGTCGGTTTAATGGTGCTGCCGCCGGGTGTAGGCACTTTGCCCGGCACGCGCATAGGGCGGCCTTTCTCGTCGAAGCCGGACATCCAGTTCACCGTGGTGAAGGGCTTGCCCATCAGGAACTGGCCGGTGTTGCGATCCAGCACGTACATCAGGCCGTTGCGATTGGCCCACAACATTACTTTGCGCGGCGCACCCTGCCAGTCGATATCCGCGAGCACCGGCACTTGGGTAGAATCGTAATCCATTTCGTCGTGCGGCGTGAACTGATAAAACCATTTCAGCTTGCCCGTGTCGGCATCCAGAGCGACCACCGAATCGGAATAGAGATTGTCGCCCAGGCGCGTGCGGCCGTCCCAATCCGGCGCCGGGTTTCCCGTGCCCCAGAACGTGAGATTGGTTGCCGGATCGTAGGCGCCGGTGTTCCAGATGCCGGCTCCACCGTGTTTCCAGGAATCGCCGGCCCAGGTTTCGTGGCCGGGTTCGCCCGGTTGCGGGATGGTGTGGAAGCGCCACACCTCCTGGCCGGTGTGGACATCGAACGCGGCGATGATGCCTCCGATTCCGATGTCGCCGCCCGCGGTCCCGACAATAACTTTGTCTTTGACAATCAGTGGAGCGTGCGTGATGGAATAGAATTCATTGACGTCGGCCACCGTGGTGTTCCACAGCACCTGCCCGGTCTTGGCGTCGAGCGCCAGCAGGTGGGCGTCGATCGTTCCCATGAACAACGTGTCGCCCAAGATGGCGAGGCCCCGATTTACTCGCCCGCAACAGGTGCGCGATTTGGGCGATGGGTTGTACGCGTAGGTCCAGAAAATGCGGCCCGTGGCGGCGTCCAGCGCGACCACATCGTCCGGCGGCTGGACGGTATATAGAACGCCGTTGACCACCAGCGGCGTGGCTTCGAATTTTTCGAGCGAGCGGGCCTGAAACACCCACTGCAATTCGAGCTTGTCGACGTTCTGCGGCGTGATCTGGGTGAGCAGGCTGTGCCGCTGGCCGAAGGTGGTTCCCGAGTAGGTGAGCCAGTTTTGCGGCTCCTCGCGGGCGTTGAGAATACGGTCGAACGAGACGGAGCTGGGGGTTTGTTGCGCCAGGAGCGGGGCCGCCGCGAGGAGGATCAAAAACGCACAGGTCTTCATTTGTTTGTGTAGCGGATTTGTTGGCTCAGCGCAGCTATCTTATCGCCACCGGCGCTCCAACGCAAGCGTTTGACGGCGTTTGGCCGTTATTCTATGGCAGCACTTGGAATGACACGTTGCTCGTAAGCGCGCCGCTTGGTGTTACCACCTCGACCGTGCCGGCGGTGGCGCCGGCTGGGACGGTGGTAGTGATTTCAGCGCTTGAAACCACCGTGAAGACGGCCGCTGTCCCATTAAAGGTGACGCTGGTGGCGCCGGTTAGGTCGCTTCCCAGGATCTTGACGGCCGCTCCTACAAGGCTGGCGGTGGGCAATGTTGTGACAAACGGGCTCAGGCCCACCGACAGGCCGAAGACGGTGCCGCAGCCGTTGACGCAAGCCGTACTGGCCCCGCCGTAGATGGTTGTCCCGCACAATTCGCCATTGGTGTCCTGGACCAGGGCAGCGAAGGGCTGGGCTCCTTCGGTACTAAAGGCGTACAGCGTTCTCAATGGGCGGTCGGGGGCGATCTCGAAGATGGTTCCCGACGGGTCCATCGTGTCGCCACCAGACGTTGTCACACCATAAAGGGTTCCGTCGGTGGCCTGAATCAGCCCCGCGGGATTGTATCCATCCGTACACGGTGTTTGCGCGCAGAAGCTGTACAGCGTAGTCAGTCTGCCGCCCGATGTGATTTCGAAAACCGTTCCGCTATTGCTGTTGGCCCCGCCGAACGTAGTCGTTCCATAGAAGCCTCCATTGGTCCACGGAACCAGCCCTGCTTCAGGATTTGAGCCATCGGCGCAGTTTGTTTTGGAGCAGAAGCTGTGCAGTGTCGTCAGTGTGCCGCCGGGCGTGATCCTGAAGACTGTGCCTTCGCCGTGGGCGCCGCCGGCAATGGTTGTCCCATAGAAATCTTTAAAATTGGTGGCTCGGTTCAGTCCTGCCAGAGGTTCTGAGCCGTCAGTACACAAGCTTTGGGAGCAAAAGCTGTAGAGCGTCGTCAGCTTGCCGCCCGGGGTCATTTTGAAGACCGTACCAGAGGCCGGAGCGCCAGACCCGCCGCCAGCCGTTGTCCCGTAGAAGTCTTCATTGGTGTCTTGGATCAGTCCCGCAAGGGGATTTGCACCGTCCGTGCAGCCTGTTGGCCCTGTTAGCGAGCAGAAGCTGTAGAGCGTCGTTAACGAACCGCTCAGGGTGATCCTGAAAATCGATCCTTCACCGTGCATCCCACCCTGTTGCGTTGTCCCGTAAAGATATCCGTTGGTCGCCTGGACGAGCGCGTTGGGGTATTCGCCGTCCGCGCAATTTGTTAGGGAGCAGAAGTTGTACACGGTCGTCAGCGCCCCACGCGTGGTGATCTTGAAAACCGTGCCGGAGCTGTTCAGCCCGCCCCCGTGGGTTGTTCCGTAGAGGTCCCCGTTGGTGGCCTGTACCAGCCCCGCCTGAGGGCCGGCGCCGTCCGTGAAATCAAAGCTCACCAGCGACTTGAAGGTCTGAGCGGATAGAGACATCGCGGTGATCGCGCACAATACGAAAACAGCGTATCCGCGCGTCCCACACACTTTGCCCAATGCCTTGACGAGTCGGATCATCAATGCGCTCCCGATCTTAGGCCAACTATCAGCCTTTGGCGTTCTAAGACGAAGAGGATCAGGCGACCTGACTTAGTTCAGGTCGTCCGCGATTGAGCAGGAGCGCTCAGACGCGAGGATTATGAGCCAAGAAAAGTTGCTTGTCAATTCTTTTATTCTTTTATTCGGTCTTTATTCGGTTTAGTGTTTGCGTTTGTCCGGGTCGATCACAGACTGCGCACTTTCAGCTTCTTGGTCAGAACCACGGCCTCATGAAGAGCTCGTCTGAGCTCCGCGGGCGACGTCCGGCGTTTTACCAGGAAGCTGGAGGCACCCTGCTGGATGGTAAGCTGCCGCGAAGTGGCGCTCTCATCGGAAGTGAAAATGACGACGGGAACCGTTTTTCCAACCACCGATTTGATTGCGAGATGGGTCTTGTGGCCGCTCATCTCCGGCATGCCGAGATCGAGCAGAACGACGTCAATATCCGGGCTCGCAAGCCGCCGCATCGCATTCTGAAGATTGTCCATCCATTCCACCTGAAACGGATTGCCCCGGACATCGCTGACTTGGGAACGGGTCAACTCGGCGGCTTCGGGATTGTCTTCTACCAGGAGTACCCGAATGGCGTGCGGCGTCGCGGTTGATCCCATGCAAATCACATCGGCCGGGAGCAGGAAATGTTGAGGCGAAATTCACAGCTAGCGCTTGTCCGGCAGCGCGAAAACATACAGCGCGTTGCCGTTGGATGGATGGTGAATGTCGGGCGCGATGAGCCCCGGCACTTGCCGCGGACTGCCGCCGCCCAGGCCAGTGGGCACTGCGATGTACTGCTTGCCGTCCACGCTGAATGAAATCGGGAAGCCCTGCACGGACGTTCCCAGACGCGTCTGCCACAGTATTTTGCCGGTGTTCACGTCCACTGCTTTGAACTCGCGATTCAGGTCGCCCACGAACACCACTCCGCCGGCGGTGGAGAGCGCGGAGGTGAGGAACGGCGCGCGCTGTTCGATGGACCAGAGCTGCTTCATGGTATTCACGTCGAACGCGGCCAGCTTGCCGATATTGCCGTTGCTGCCGGGCATTTCGTAGAAGCGCCGGCCTGCGCCGCCTCCGCTTCCGCCGCCCTCTTTCAAATCGATTTTCTCGCCGTTCATCGACAGGCAGCTTTGGCTGAGCGGAATAATCAGGCGATTGGTTCCCGGATGGTAACTCATGGCTTGCCAATTATGGCCGCCCTCGGTGCTGGGACAAGCATCAATCCATGCTCCGAGCCGCTGCTCGACGATGTCGTTGCGGTAGTGCGGCTGGCCGGTCTTCGGATCGAACGAATCGAACACGTTTTGAAATACGGTCTCTTTGTGCGCGATGTACTTGCCGGTCTTGCGATCCAGTTTCCAGAGAATACCCGGCTTTCCGGCCGAAAAGACAAGTTTCTGGCCGCCCGAATCGACCAGCACGCGTTCGAATACCTCATCCAGATCCAGCGACTCGCCGGGCGAATGCTGGTAATACCAGGCCAGCTTGCCGGTGTCGGCGTCCAGCGCCAGCGTGGAGCTGCTGTAAAGCGCCGCGCCTCCGCCCGATTGACGGCTGGCGCGCATCCACGGCTTGGCCTGCGCCACGCCCCAATAAGTGAGATTGAGATCGGGATCGTAACTGCCCGTGATCCACGTTTCGCCGCCCGCGCGAAACAGGTCCGGAAGCGTGCCCCAGGTGTCGCCGCCTGGTTCGCCACTGCGCGCGATGGTGTTGAAACGCCAAAGCTGCTTGCCGGTGGCTGCGTCGTAGGCGCTGATGAAGCACTTCTCTTCGCGATAACGCTCGCAGCCGCCCAGACCTTGCAGAACTTTTCCCTTGATCACGATGGGTCCGCTGCTGGTGGCGTAGTTGCCTTTGGATCGATCGCCGATCACGGTTTCCCAAACCTTTTTGCCGTTGCGCGCGTCGAAGGCGATCAAGCGCGCGTCGCTGGTGGAGACGATGATCTTGTCGTCGTAAATCGCCATGCCGCGCATGGAACTGGCGTTGGCCAGACCGCCGTAGCGGTTCTCCCAGATCAGCTCGCCTGTGCGCGCATTGAGCGCCTGTAAGGTGCTGTTCGGATTGTTGAGATAAAGGATACCGCTATGTACCACGGGCGCGGTCTGGTTGTTTCCGCCGTCGTTCATCGACCACACCCATGCCAGCTGCAGCTCATGCACGTTGTCGCGCGTAATTTGATTCAGCGCGCTGTAATCCCACGCCTGATAGTTGCCGCGGATCATCAGCCAATCGGAGGGATCGGGATGGCGCAGCATGGCATCGGTGACGGGCTGGTAGTTGTTGACCTCGCCTTCCACCGTGAGACCGGTCGCCTTCAAAGGCTCCAGCCTGTTGCTGGCCGGGGGCTCGGCCTCGGGCGGAGGGTGACGAACCGCGTCAGGAACTTCGCCGGTGGCAACCGATCGAATCTGCACTTTCGCGCCCGCGGTCAGCGGCTGATTGCCCGCTTGAGCGCCGTTGGCTTGGAGGATAAAAGCGGCGAGATCGACGTAAGCTTCGTCGCCGAGCCCGTGCGGATTGTTCGGCGGCATCGTAGATTGCATGAAGGCCACCAGATCGCTGGTGGTGTGATCGCCCCATTGGCCGATGAAATTGGAACCCGCCAGCTGCGGCGCTTCGTTGCGGCCGCCCAGATCGTTCACGTGGCAGATGGCGCAGTTGGATTGGTAAATGGTGCGGCCGGATGCCGCCTGCTGCGCGGTGTAAGGGGCCGGTTGCTGGGCGAGCGCGCTCGCGGCGAAGAGGATGGCAGTTATGTATTTCATCTCAGTAGCCAGCCCCAGAGATTACCGTCCGGGGCCTTCTCGCTGTCAATTTGAATGTAGAGCTTGCCCTTTTTCAGGCTCTCGATCTGTTGCGGCGTCAGATCGAGCGAGGCGCTGATGGTGCCGCTGGTTGCCCCGGAAGCTGAATGAGCGAGCGTGAGGTCCAGAATGGCTGGACCGCGCACGCCGGTAACCGGTCCCTGATGAACCTTGGCAGCCAGGGCGGGCGATAGGAGTCCTTCGAACGATCCAGAGATCGAAAGCCTGGCGCCCAGCAGAGTCGCGGTTGCAGAGCCGATGCCCGCGATGTCGGCACGCGTTTTTGCTTCTATAGGGACGGGAGACAATCGCGCCTTAAATGTTTCAGGCGCCTGCGCCGCGAGCGACAGCACGAATCCCATGGCGAGGCCGAGGCAGGTTGATTTCATGGAATTACGGTTTCGGCACGACTTTCACGATTGTGGCCGTGAACTCTTTGCCCGGCTCAACCAGAAATTGATGGACCGTGTTCGCTGGGATGAAAATGTTGTCGCCGGCCTTGAGCGGATACTTCGTTCCTCCCACGATCGATGTGCCGCGCATTTCATCGGGTCCGCTGGGCTTTCCGTCGACAATCGTGCCGCCCGCCAACACCGTGCCTTCGCCAGCCTGGACGACAATAAAGTCCGCTTCCTTGGTATGGATCTCAGCCCCGGACGGTCCCACGCGATGAACCACGATGGCGGAGTCCATCAATCGTTCGACGCCGACATGCGTCTGGGGATTTACGTTGCCCGCGAGCTTGTGATCGATGGCGTGCATTTGGGCGGCGCTCCAAAGCACAACCACACTCGGATTCGCTGCCCACAGCGACACCGCGCAGACCAGGAAAAGGAACAGCGTTGTTCTCATGATGGGCCAGTATACTACCGCCGCCGGGCGATTGCCGGTGGCCAATGAAGGCCGGCTCCGAACTCCACGAGAGGGAACGTGTGCTGAGTTACGAGATAACCGCGAGCCTGGCTGGATCAGGTCGGTCCGCGATAGTCGCCGGCATCTCATCCCACGTACGATCGTCGAGAGCACGTCCAGCCCTTTTCTTAAATACCCCTCCCCACTGTTTAAAGAAGAACGGCACACTTTGCGAGATGCATTGATCCCGGATTGCCCGCACCCACCGAGCATCCATGGGGCGAGCGTGGGGGCCCGACTCCCCCCCGACGATCACCCAATCAATGCCGGATAGATCGAGCTCACGAAGCGGGCCCAATAGCGGCTCCAAAGACAGGAACTTGATGTGCGCCCTAGTCTTTCGAAGATCGTCGATCCGATGAAGGTAACGATCGCTCTCCACGCTGACGCCTATCCATATCGAAGGATGCCACTCCAGCACCTTGTCCAAAGCGGCCAACCGATCGGATCTCTTGGTCAGAATCTGATATCGATGCCAAGGAGCGCGTCGCATTACGGCAAAGACGCGTTGTATGTAGTCATCGGGAACGCTGGAATGAAAGAGATCGCTCATGGAATTCACGAATATAAGGCGTGGCTTTCTCCAGGAGAGGGGAAGTTCTAACATGTGAGGTTGAAGTGTGAGATCGAATCCGTTTACGTAGTTTGCCTGGCCCATCGCCTGTAGCCGGTGTGACATCCGTTCAGCGTAGCAATGCTTGCAGCCGGGACTGATCTTGGAGCAGCCCGTGACCCGGATTCCAGGTGGCGTCGGTCCACTCAATGCCGGAGTTCGTTGCCATCATCCACCCAACTGCTTTCGATATTTGTCGAAGATGTGAGTCAAGATCTTGTTTCCCGTTTGGCCGCCCTTCGACTTGGGAGCAGCGAAGTAGAAGTAGTAGATTGTCGAGCCGGTCTTTAGTTCTCATCGGCAAGGGATCCGGAACATGACCAAATCCTCCGATTTGCTTGAGCCGTTCCCGATAGGCCTGAGCCAGATCGTCGTTGTTTGTCTTTTCTGGATATCCGAAGAGATTTGAGGTGGTCCTATACGCCACCTGCTTCCAGGATTCATCACCCCAAAATCGATTCAAACGCGCGACCTGTGTAGGGTCCGCTGAATCCGGGTCTCGGCGAAGAACGTTCATGTTTGCATCCATGATCATGAAATTCAAGAAAATCTCGACGGTTCCCATCTGGCCGGCCTCCTTCACGACCTCCCAAGACAGATCTATGTTGTAGGGATCAAGCAGGCAGAGCAGAGCGCCCGCGCATATCGTTCATAGGTAGCCCTTGGGAACACTTCCTTTGGCAAAATCTTGTTGCAATCGCCAGAATACGCGAACACATCGGTCCGGTTGCCGGCGAGCCTTACCAACTGTGCCGTGCGGTCGCCATCAGCGTCAATGAAATGGAACTCCTTGAACGGAGGTTGAATCTCCAGTGCGTTAAGTGGGCTTCCGGAGACGAATTCGCCAGTCCGACGTGACAGGTGCACTCCGGGACCGGCGAATCCATCAATGTACATATGGTGAAGGCCGGGTTGATTGGAGAGAATTTTGGAGTACTCCACGGCATACTCTCGAATGATTGAGAGCTTCAATTCGGACCAGACGCCGATCTCGTCGTACTCCTTAGCCATTGCCCCCCAAACAATACAATACCAAAGTGTTTTAGCCGACCGGGTTCAGCATCAAAGCCTCGTTGAAAGCAACCGACCACCGCCGGGAGTTTGCGCCGGCCGACCAGTTGACGCCGCCGTCTTGCGATATTCTATATCTGGACGCGAGATTGAAGGAGGCAAGCATGGAAATCGACCGGCGGGCATTTTTCGCGGGACTCGGTGGTGTGGCGGCGGTAGCTGCAATGGCCGACGAGGCCAAGGCTGAGGCTCTGGAACATCACATGATGCTGCAACTTCAAGTGGCCAGTCAGGCCAACCAGGCGGCGAAGTTTCCTACCGCTGCCGAAGTGGAGGCGCAGATCGAAACGCGGCCTACGCGCCGCGGGACGGGGAATCTGTTCGTCTCTCGTGCGGGCAACGTAAAGAAGCTTCCGCCCATGCCGGAGCGGCCCACGCTGGTGGATTTCTACAAGCTGCGATTCATGGCCACTTCCACGCACTGCCTGCAGAGCGCCAATCGCGCCGTGCAGAACGGCATGTCGGAAGAGATCGTGCTGGCTTGCCTGCTGCACGACACGGTGCAGGATCTCATCAAAGTCGATCACGGCTGGTGGGGCGCGCAGATGTACGAGCCGTATGTATCGGAAAAAGTTTCGTTCGCCATCCGTTATCATCAGGCGCTGCGCTTCTACGAAGACAAGGAGCACGGCTACGAATATCCCGATCTTTACCGGCGCATGTTCGGTTCCGATTACAAGCCTGAGCCGTATATCGAAGCCACCTACAAGATGGTCCGCAACCACAAGTGGTACCTGGAGCCGCGCATGGTGACGGTGAACGATCTGTACGCCTTCGATCCGAACGTCAACCCGGCGCTGGATCAGTTTCTGGATATTA
Source organism: Bryobacterales bacterium (assembly GCA_963784025.1). Lineage (GTDB taxonomy): Bacteria > Acidobacteriota > Terriglobia > Bryobacterales > Bryobacteraceae > Palsa-89. The sequence continues at coordinate 50,611 of CAWAPW010000016.1, read as the reverse complement.
TCGGCCGGAATTTCAAGCAGCCCAAGGAAGGCTTAGGGTTCGACAATAGCCCGGTGGCGCACATGTGGCGGTCCATCGCGCGTCCGGATTCGCCGCTGTAGAAGACCGCTCCCTCACGGTCGCGGCTCGGTAGGCGTTTACTGAGCCACGCGCGTTAGCAAGTGGTCCGGGCTACTGCAGCCGCGAGATCGCGCCGATTACCTCAGCCGGCTTTTCGAATGGCACCACGTGCCCGGCTTGCGGGATCATGACCACTTCCGAGCCCGTGATGCCGCGCTGGAACGCTTGCGCGTAGACCGGCGGAACCAGCTTGTCTCCCTCGCCCCAGATGAGCATCGTCTTCGCTTTGATGCGATAGAGCCGCGATGCGAGGCCGCGCTCGGGAATCGGAAACAGAATCTTGCCCGCCGCGCCCAGCTGGCGCGCATTCTGCACCAGGAAAGCTTGCAGAAACTTCGGGTCGCTCATGTTGGTGCCGGCGCTCATCAGCTTGGCGCCAGCTTCGGGATCGAAGAACAAGTAGGCCGGCAGCTGGTACGGCAGCATCGAAAAAAAGTCCGGAATGGGATGTTCATCCAACCACAAGCCGGCCGGTGCGATCAGCGCCAGCCGCGAAACGTCGTTGGGAGCAATGGCCGCCATCTCGCTCGCGATCATTCCGCCCATGGAGTGGCCCGCGAGAATCGGATCCTTCAGGCCCAGTTGCTCCACCACGTCCCAGGTGTGCAATGTGAAATCCAGCATGTCGCGCAGTTCGCCGCACTCTTCGCTATCGCCATAGCCCGGTACCAGCGGCGCGTACACGTGAAACTTCTGCGCCAGGGCGTCCAGAAAGCCCAGGTCCATGTCCAGGCCGCCCGCGCCATGCAGGAACACCAAAGGCCGGCCCGCGCCGCCTTCGTAATAGCGCACCGGAACACGTTCGGTCTGAATTGTTTTTAAATCCATGTTAACGCTGTGCTCCTACCGGCTCCGATTCCACCGGTAACGCGCCAGGCACAGCCCGCTTGGCCAGCGGCTTGCACCAGAAGCGGCCGTCGTCGGGATATTCGGGAAACAGGTTGCGCAGCTTCGGCATTACCTTTTCCGCGAACAGCCGCGTGGAATGCATGCATTTATCCTGAGGCATGTCGCCGATTTGCATCAAGCAGAAAATGTTGCCGACGCGCAGTTTCTTGATCAGATCTTCCATGCGCTGAGTCACCGTTTCGGGACTTCCCGCGATCACGCTGCCGTTGTCCACCAGCTCCTTCCAGGGCAGCTCCTGAAACATGGTCTGCGGTGCGTACTGCGAAAGGATGCCCTTCTGGATGGTCTTGATGGTGCGATAGCCGGGCGCATCCGCGAAGCCCGGATAGATGTGCAGGCAGCGATTGTAGAAATAGCTGACGTGTTTCGCGTAAAGCCGTTCGGCTTCCGCATCCGTTTCTCCGACGCAAATGGTTTGAGCGAAGCCCGCGCGATAGGGCGATGAATCCGGTGCGTTGCGCTCGGCCACTCGATCCCAATAGCCCTGCATCAGCGCCTGCCCGCGAATGTAGCCGCCGAAGCTCAAGTAGGAGTACGAATAGGTATTGTCGATGCAGAAATCGAAAGTCTCGAGCGAGCCGCCGCCGGGAATGTGAATCGGAGGATGAGGCTGCTGAATGGGCCGCGGCCAGGGGTTCACGTAGCGTAGCTTGGTGTAACGGCCATTGAAGGCGAAAGGTTCGCGCGACGCCCACGCGCGCTTGATCAACTCATGCGCTTCGCGGTATTTTTCGCGCGTCAATCCTGGGATCGTACCGTAGCAGTAGTTGGTGTCCATCGAAGTGCCGACAGGAAATCCCGCCACCAATCGTCCGCCTGAAATGCAGTCCAGCATCGCAAACTCTTCGGCGACGCGCAACGGCGGATTGTAGAGCGCGATGGATGCACCCAGCACCACCAGGGCGACATCGTCGGTACGGCGCGCCAGGCTGGCGGCGATTAGGTTCGGCGAGGGCATGAGTCCGTAAGCGTTTTGATGATGCTCGTTCACTCCGATGCCGTCGAAGCCCAGCTTGCCCGCGTATTCGAGCAAGTCCAGATAGTCGTTGTAGACTTGGTGGCCCTTCACGGGATCGAACAAGTTCGAATCGATATCCACCCACACCGAGCGATTCTTCTCGCGAAAATCGTCGGGCAAGTACGGCCACGGCATCAGGTTGAACCAGGTGAATCGCATAAATCTCCTCTTGCAGGGCGGACGCACAAGCCCGCGCCGAGCTGGGGTGGGGGGAACGCTCCGCTATTTGTCGGACTTGCCGTCGGGCGGCGAGCCTTGACCCGCCGATCCCACAAAGAGCTTGCGTCCATCGGGGAACGTGATGTCGCGGCCGTTCATTTTGTTGCTCTCGTCCTTGGATTGATAGCCGTCCACCACAATCTCCGTGCCGGCCGGCAGCGATGCTTTCGTAAAACCATTTCGCAGCAAAGTGTTTGGGCTTCCACCTTCCACCATCCAACTGGTGACGGTGCCGTCGGGGTTCTTCACGTCGATGTGGATCCACGCGTGCGGGTTGATCCATTCCATCTTGGTGACGGTTCCGCGCAGCTTGATCGGCTTGGAGGAATCAAACTCGGCCGCAAACGCGTGATGCGCCCATACCGGCGCAGCGCTCAACAGCAAGCCGAGACCGGCCACTGCCATCGCTAGTTTCGTTCGCATCGCATTTCTCCTTTTCCCATATTTATCCTGTGCTATTTGAGCGCCTTCTTCTCCGCCGCCCGCGCTCCGGCGAGAATATCCGTCATCGCGTAATTTCCTTCGTGACAAGCGTACTCGAAGATGGGACCCTTCGTCCTGGTTACGGCGATCTGCGCCGTCCAGGGCTTGGTAAACGCCGTCGGATCGTCCACGGTGAATTCGTAGAGCAACGCATCCGGCGAAACGCGAGTGAAGCGCTCCGTCAGATGCAAATTTCGATCCGATCCGCGAAAGGAATACTCGTCGGAGAAGTTCGTCGTATCCACGACCAGCGTTTTGCCTTGCCAATGGCCGCGCGAATCGCCCATCCATTGCCGGATATTGGCGGCCAGGTGCGGAGTTCCATCCAGTGGAATGATGCGGGCGTTATGGATCATTTCGTTCAGGATCACCACCTGATCGCGCGTTTGCACGATCTGGAAATTATTGTTGTATGGGCCGGGCATCATGGGCGGGCCCGCCGTGGCCCAAAGAATGCAGCGCTCGCCGAGCGAACGGCCTTCGGGCCCATCGGTCGAGTGCTGCTGCATCCATGCGCGCGTTTCCTGCACGCGCTTCTGCGCTTCCGGCGTGAGCGCGGGAATGTGCCCGTCGGGAGGATCCACGATCAATGACGTTCGCAAGGTGCCCACCGCCTTGGTGCCGCGATCGTACCAGAACTGGTTATACGCGGTTGCCACGTCCGCATCGGTACTCGTCCCACGGCGATCCGCATTGTTGCGTTCCACCACTTTCTTTTCGTAGGCCGCGGCTTCCGCGGGCGTGAACGTTGCTTTTCCAGCGAGATCGTCCGGACGTTCCAGAGGCGTGATGGTCGCGTTGCTCCAGATGCCCTGCAAGTCCGTTTGACCGGCCGCGGCCATCGCTACGAACAAAAGCGTCGCTATGAAACAGGCGGCACGCATACGGTTACTTCTTCTTCTCCGCGGCGCGAGCACCGGCCAGAATATCCGTCATCGCGTAATTTCCTTCGTGACACGCATATTCATAGACTCGCTCGGTAGTCTTATTGAATGGAATGCGCGCGCTCCAGGGTCTGGTGAACGCAGTTGGATCGTCCACCGTGAACTCGTACTGAAACACCTCCGGCGAGACGCGAGTGAAGCGCTCAGTGAGGTGCATGTTCGCATCCGATCCGCGAAAGCTATATTCGCCGATGAAATTCGTGGTGTCTACCACCAACGTGTTGCCCTCCCAATGTCCGCGAGAATCGCCCAACCATTCGCGAATGCTCGGGTCGGCGTGCGGACGACCATCCAGCGGAATCACGCGGGTATCGTGAATCATTTCGTTCAGGATCACGACGTATCCCGGCCCTTGTACGATCTGCATGTCGTTGTTGTACGGTCCAGGCAGCATGGGCGGACCCGCCGTGGTCCACGACAGGCAGCGCTCGGCGAGCGACCGGCCTTCCGGACCATCGGTAGCGTGGTCTCGCATCCAGGCCCGGGTGTCTTCCACGCGCTTCTGCGCGGCTGGCGTCAGCGACGGGATCTTCCCATCGGGCGGGTCGATGATCAGCGAGGTGCGGCGATCCTCCACCAAATTGTTTCCGCGATCGCGCCAGAATTCGTTGTAGGATCTGCCTACATCCACTGAAGCGCCACCATCGCGGCGATCGGTGTTCACCCGCTGCAACAGCCCCTTCACGTAATCGGCGGCTTCCTGCTCAGTAAGAAATTCTTTTCCGGCGAATTCGGCGGGCCGTTCCAAAGGCGTCAATGTGGAGTTGCTCCACACGCCTTGCAGGTCGGGCTGGCCGTCGGCGGTGCGCGGCGGGGTCCAGGTTTTGCCGGATGTCACCTTAGCCGCCACCGGCGTTTCGCCGGGGAGAAAAACTGGAGCCAGCATAATGGCTGCCCCCAATAAAACGGCGCGTCGAGCCCGCATAACACCTCCGCTTCACTACTTGCTGGGCTGTTTGCGGAGATGTCCGTAAAGCAGCTCCTCCACAAACTCCACGCACTTGAATTCTAACAATTGGGCATTCTTTTCCACATGCTTGTACAACGGCATGCTGATCTTCCAGGGCCGCGAAAATGTTTGCGGATCTTCGATGGTGGCCTCGTAATTCAAAACCGTCGCCGACACCGGCGTGTAGCGCTCCACCACGTGCAACATGTCGCTGTGAAAATCGCCCGCGCGATCGAACCAGGTCTGGTCGTTGAGGCCAGTTACATCCACCACCAGCGTGTCGCCTTCCCAATGTCCGGCCGACCAGCCCATCCAACTGTCTACCGGCGCCGCGCCCGGATTGTCCATATAAATGGTTCGCACCGCACCGTCGTATTCATAGGAGATCAAAATCACCTTGCCCGTTTGCACTATCTGAAACGGAAACGGCATGTAGGTGGCGCGCGGAACGCCCGGCAGGTAGCATTTCACCTCGGGATCCAGTTTCAATCGGTTCGCGTAATTTTCTTTTTTCTTCTGCGCGGCTGCCGGAAGATAGGGAATCTCGCCGCCCTCCACCACTCCGATGCCCGGCGGCTCGGCGCCGGTGGCGCCCAGAGCCACTACTTGGCCGGCCTGCGCCGAGTGACCCTCCACGTCCCAATTGGCCGTGTTCATGGCCTGCCAGATGCCGTTCAGATTCGGCTTGCCGTCGGCGGTGCGGGGAGCTTTGTAGGGTTGATTTTGCGCGTTCGCGGGCGCGAGCATGGCCGCCGCGGTAATCGCGCCGAGGAACGAGATTCGAAGTTGATTTCGCCAGGACATGTTTGGTGACTTAGATCGTACATTCGAGGGATGCGGGTGTCAACTGAGGTTTCGAAGGTTCGGATGGCGAAGCGCCCGTGGGTTAGACATTGGGTCAAGCGGGCCTTGCCGCAGCACCCCGCGGTGTCAGAAGCGCAAGGACGGCCGCTACGACAAATAGCGCCAGGACGTCGCCCCACAGGTGTCCCATATGCTCGGAGTTTGCGAGAGCCTGTACCGCCATGATGCCGCCGTGCACAACGCTTGACCACACCGTGAACCAGATCAGGCTTAAATGTGCCAGCGGATTGCGGGAGGCAATCAACAGAAATACACCCAGCGTTGCGTAAACGCCCAGAATCATCTGCAGGTAATCGGACTGGCCTGGGTGCCACGACCAGCCTGACGGCCAAATAATGGTGAGCGGGTAGATCCCGACAATGAAGATCAGACCAACTACCAGCAACGCGATGCGCAAGTATTTGGTGCTAGCGGTTTCGAGCATGTTTTCTCCTTGAGCTTGTTCGGCTAAACTTGGCGATGGCGCTCTTCACCACCGAAAGGTAATTATTCTACATGAATCGCAGCACCACTCGTATCCTGACCACTCATTGCGGCAGTCTGCCGCGTCCCGCGGATCTGCTGGATTTGATGAAGGCGAAGATCGGCGGAGCGCCTTACGATGCCGATGCGTATGCCGCCTGCATTCGTAGCGCGGTGGCCGAGATGGTCCGCCAGCAAGTGGAGTGCGGCATCGATATTCCCACCGATGGCGAGCAAAGCAAGCCCGGTTTCTTTGCGTATGTCAATGAGCGGCTGGCCGGCTTTGAGGCAAGGCCTGGGCCCCGCGCCGCGATGTTCCAGGCGGAAGTGGAGGCCTTCCCGGAGTATTACAAACAGTATTTCAGTACAGCGATGTTGGGCGTCACCATCGCGCCGCTGGTTCCTTTTGTGTGCACCGGGCCGGTCTCCTATCGGGGACAGGAAGCGGTGCGGCGCGACATCGAAAATCTCAAAGCGGCCCTGCGGGGATTGGAACCCGCGGACGTTTTCATGCCGGCGGTGGCGCCGAGCGGCGTGGGCAAGAACGAGTATTACGCCAGCGATCAAGAATATATGCACGCTGTTGCCGAGGCCCTGAGCAGCGAGTACCGGGCGATTGTGGATGCCGGTTTCCTGCTGCAGATCGACGATCCGTTTCTCACTGAGCTGTACAGCTACGCGCCGTTGAGCGCGGCCGAGCGGCAGAAGACAGCCGAGAACTACGTGGAGGCGGTGAACCACGGGCTGCGCGGCATCCCAGCGGAAAAGGTCCGCTTCCACACCTGCTACGGAATCAACGAAGGGCCGCGCGTGCACGATGCGCCGCTTAAAGACATGCTGCCCTGTGATTCTAAAAGTGAACGCGGGCGCCTATTCGTTTGAGGCCGCGAACGCGCGTCACGAGCATGAGTACCATGTGTGGGAGGACGTGAAGCTGCCGGATGGCAAGCTCATCATTCCGGGCGTGGTCACTCACGCCAGCAATATCGTGGAACATCCGGAGCTGATCGCGGAGCGCATCGTGCGCTTTGCGCGGCTGGTGGGACGCGAGAACGTGATCGCCGGCACGGACTGCGGCTTCTCGTCGCAGGCCACTTATCAGCCCGAGATTCATCCGACCGTGATGTGGGCCAAATTCCGCGCCATGGCGGAGGGGGCGCGCCTGGCGAGCCAGTGGCTGTGGCGAAGCGATCAGGGAAGCTCGTAGATGCGGAGAATTCCGTCGGCGCCCTCGGCCAGATAGCGTCCGGTGGCCGAGATGGCGATGAGCGCCGGGTGAACGATACCGTACTTATCGGGAGCTTGCCCGCGAGCCTCCAACGCGGTGACCTCGGTGCCGGAGCGAAAGTCCCAAACCACGCGGCCGCCGGACAACTTTTCGCTATCCTTTCTTCTCGGAATGAACCAGTCTTGCGTCAGCGCGATGCGCGATCCGTGGGCGCTCGCCTCGGCCGGAAGACCGCCCGGGAAGCCCTTGTACTCGGCGATCTTCTGCCCGGAATCGGTGTCCCAGCATTGCGGGAGGAGTGTCGCGGCTCTGGGCGCTTCCATTTGTGCAGATTGTTTTTCCGTTTTCCGCGAAATAAGCGGAGATGCGAAAGCTGCGGCTTCCGTTCCGATACAGCCAGGTTGGATCGCTCTTGATTGGAACCACTTTTTTCGACGAAGAGTCGACGATGAGCAGCTTGGATTGTTCCTGGTCGGAAAACACGGCGAGAAGATGACGGTCTGAATTGATAACCGCGCCGTTCCATCCTTTTGGCGCGTTCCAGGTGTCGATCACGTGACCTTGCAGATCCATGGTGTCGAACCCGGAGGCGCTTCCGTTTTTGAGAACGTGATAGGCCAGCAGGCGCCCCGCATCGAGAAAGCCGATGATCCAGGGGTAAACGAAAGGCTTTGAGCGAGGGCCGTCGCGTTCCCAAAGTTCTTCGCCGCGAAGGTTGTAAAGTTTCGCGCTTTGAGCGCCCGGACTTCCCACTTCGGCCAGCAGCGCGCCCGAATTTGGAGACCATACCAGGTCTCCTTGGCCGGACACCGCGCCGGGATCAATCTGGATAGGATGGTCCGGCGATGCTTGCAAAGGCACGATGAGCAGGTGGCTTTGAAAGGGAACTTCGCCCCGTTTGAACTTGCCCTCTGGCCGGTGCAATCCGACGGCGATCGCGATCCAGTTCTCATCGGGAGAGAAGACCAAAGTGCGGACCGTGTGATCGGCCGGGAGCAGCCCGGCGCGCTCCTGGATGATCTGGTTCAGATTAATTTCGCGGAGCAGCTTGGGTGGCGGAGGGGCCGGTGCTGCAATCTTGGGCGGTGCGGCGTTCACGAGCAACTGGGCGGCGAACAAACCGAGGAACACTGCGGAGCGGTACATGCGGGATCTCCTTGTGGCTCTCCCTACGCAGCCATTTTATGCCTGTCCAGACCCAAAATCGACGGCACGCGAGTACTAAAATAAGCCATGCATCGAATGACCGGCAAATTGTTTACGGCCTTCGCCTTGTCGATCTTCATGAGCGTTTTCGGCTGCGCTCAACAGCCGACATTCAAGGACGCGCTGCTCGATCGCTTAGCTGGAAACTGGGTCCTGAAAGGGACCATTGCGGGAAAAGAGACGACGCATGACGTTTCCGCCGAATGGATCCTGGAACACCAGTATCTTCGGATTCATGAAGTTTCGCGCGAGACGCGGCCCGACCGCCAGGCTGCTTATGAGGCCAATGTCTTCATTGGATGGAATCAAGGGACAAACGAGTATGCCTGTGTCTGGCTGGACGACTACGGCGGCATTGCGCCTATTTCATTTGCAAATGCCAAGCGCAGCGGCGATGCGATTCCGTTGGTCTTCAGAGATAAAGACAGCGCCAACCACACGACGTTCTCGTACATCGCGCAGAGCGACTCATGGGAATGGCGAATCGATACCGAAGAGAAGGGCAAGGTAACGCCGTTCGCGAGAGTGAAGCTGACCAGGCGAAAGTAGAAACCGCTCCCTCACGGTCACGGCTCAGCACGGTCACGGCTCAGCACGGTCACGGCTCAGCACGGTCACGGCTCAGCACGGTCGCGGTTCAGAAGACTACCGGGAGGCGCGCGCTCCTTCCAGGCTTGTGAGCAGATGCGTGTGGTGGTATTTGCGCGCCAGCTCCAGCGCTGTCAGCCCTTCCTTGGTGCGCGCGTTCGTGCGGGCTCCGGATTGGAGCAGCAGATCCACCATTTCGGAGCCGCCGAAGTCGATGGAAGCAGCGTACAGCAGCGGCGTCATTCCCTTCTTGTCGAGGTGATTCACGTCGGCGCCACGCTCAATCAACAGGCGCGCCATTTCAACGCGGTTTGCGATCGCCGCCCACCCCAGAACGGTGATGCCGTCGCTATCGGCTTCGTCCACCTGAGCGCCGGCGTCCAGCAACGCGCGCACGGAATCGGTGCGATGCGTGGTCGCCAGCTCCAACAGGGGCGTGATGGGAAACATGCCGATGAGGTTCATCTTGTCGTCCACAAGATCGCCCTCGTTATGAAGGCGAGGGATCATCTCTGCGTTACCCGAAAAGGCCGCGAGAAATATGGCGGAAGCGTTGAACACGGGAGCGCCTTGTCCCTTGGGCAGCCGCACTTTGGCGCCGCGATCGAGCAACAGATTCATGGCCGCGCTCGAATTCGGATATTGCGCCGCAACCAACAGCGCGGAGAATCGGTCCTTGGCGCGCGCGTCGGCGTTCGCTCCGCGATCGATCAGCAGCTTCATTTTCGCCACGTCGGGCGTTGCCAGCATCAGAGCGGTCATCCCGCCCTCTTCTGTTGTGGAATTCGGATCGAAGCCGCCGTCCAGCAGCTTCTTCACGTCGGCAGTGCTGCCAAACAGCATCGTTTCGGCCCACGGCTCAATGCTCGCGGGTTCGGCTTCTTTGAGCACCAGCGGATGAGCCTTCGCGGGCCCAAGCGTAGTGGTCAGCGCCATCACTGCCAGGCACTCGCCCAGCGTGGAAATGAATTGATCGTGTCCGTAGGGATGGCCGGTTTCGAAATATGGCGGGCTCACCGGAGCGGGCGGATGCAGTCGCGATGCCACGTGCCAGGAGCCATCCGGGGCCTGCGTGTCCAGCAGGTAAGCGATGCCGCGCCGCCACGCGGGATTGGTAATCGATAGGCCGCCCGCTTCGTTGAGCGCCATCAGCACCTGGCCGGTGGAATAGGTGTCGCTCGCGCGGCCAGCCAGCGAATTCCAGCCGCCATCGGCCCGCTGCAGGGTTTTCAATTCGGCGGCCATCTTCTGGAGCGTGGCCTGTTCGGCACCAGCCCAGGAAGCGCCGAGCAACTGATACACGCGCTCTTCGGTGGCGCGAGGATGGTGGGAGACCAGCCAGGCGCGGGCGCGCGTTGCTCGTGCCTGGATGTCCGCCTTTTGGCTGGGATGGCCGTAACGCTGCACCGCGCGCAAAGCGATGGCGGTGGCCGTGAAGGGACTGTACGACTGGGGCGGCCTTTCGTCGGCGGATTCCCAATGTCCGTCGGCTTCCTGCCGGGCCGCGAGCAAACGCGCGTAGACGGCGGTGACCAGGCTGGGGCGCACTCCCGCGGCGCGCGCGGCAAGCATTGCGTAGCCATCGCTCAACGCGGGATCGATGATGTTGGTGTACTCCACCGCTCGGGCGAAGTTGGAAAAGTAACCGAAGGCAGCGGCGGCATCGGCGTGCGCGGCCGGTTCGTCAACCGCGATGCCGTGCTCCCGCGCGGCCCGAAACGCGAGCGCCGGAAACACTTGCTGATGGCAGGAAAAGCAGCTCTGCTTGGCGTACCAGGTTTGTTGACTCTTCTGAATGAGCGCAACGGCTTTTGTGGCGGCTTCCTGAATGCGCGCAGTGGAAGGTTCTGCCGCGCAGGCAGCCGAAGCCAGGCATGCGATACCGATCCAAAGTTTCATGTTTTCCCCGTTTCGTGAAACAGCCGTCAGCGATCAACTACTTCGACGGCGCCGTGCTTCGGATAAAGGAAGCCACATCGTCGTGGAATTGTTTCAGCACACTCTCGTTCACGTACACCATGTGCCCAGACTCGTAATAGTGATAACTAATATTAGCCTGAAGGCCGTCGGGAATCGGGAGATGGTGCATTTCGTAAATACCTTCGAAGAAAGGCGTCGCCATGTCGTAATAGCCACCGGCCAGCAGTATCTTCATCTTCGGGTTGGACTTCATCGCCGTGGCCAGGTCCGGGATGGTATTGGTGCCGTTGGCCTGCGATGGCGCCGGCGGCCCTCCCGGAGACTGATGACGGCTGTCCCAAAGCGATCCTATCTCTTCATAAATATTCGGCTTATAACTTTGATTTTCGCCGTATTTCAGATCCTGGCGCAGATATTGATTGATCGCCGTGGAGTAAGCCGGCATGAGGGCGTTAGTTTGCGGATCGTACTCCGCTTCTTCGCTCAGGCGATTGAAATCCGGACCTTGATAGCGCGTGTCCAGCCGTCCCGTAGTAATGCCTTCCTCATCCTGAAGCGTCTTCAGAAATGCACCGCCGCTCACGCGCAGATCCGCCTTCAGAAGATATGCCACGGGCAAGCCGGTGAACTGGTGAAGCTTGGCGGCCACAGCCTGCTTGCGCGCTTCGGTAAGCTCGGACCCATCCAGGAGCGCCGGCATATATTCGCGCATCGCAAATTCCTCCACGGTTTTGAGAAAAGGTCCCAACGCCGGCGGCGGCTGCGGCAGCTTGTGATGATAGAAGGCGCTGGCGGCATAAGTGGGCAATGCCAGAGCATAGGGCTGATCCACGCCCGGATTCCAGCGCGGCGCATCCGCCCAGTTGTCGAAGCTCAGCGTGGCTGAAAGCAGCACAATTCCGTTCAGATCGACATTGTGCAGGATTCCACTCAACACAGCGCTGCGCGGAGTTCCGTAGCTTTCGCCGAATAAATATTTGGGAGAATTCCACCGGTCGAATTTCGTAAGAAATCGCCGGATAAACCGCTCAAAGGCGTGTGCGTCGGGATCGGTTCCCCAAAATGCCTTCTCTTTATCCTTGCCCATGATGCGGCTGAAGCCGGTTCCGGGCGCATCGATAAATACCAGATCCGTCGCATCCAGCAAACTATAATCGTTGTTCGCGATTTTGTACGGCGCGCCGGGTACGTGCTGCGTATCCGTGGTCAACACGCGCCGCGGGCCGAACGCTCCCATGTGGAGCCACATGGTGGACGACCCTGGTCCGCCATTGTACAGAAACGTGACGGGCCGCGACGGGGATGGCGCGTTGGTCGCCGCGTCCGTCTTGAAGTACGCCACATAAAACATCCGCGCCGTGGCTGGAGCTTCGTCGGGCTTGGTTGGGTCAGGCGGCTTCTCGCCTGTATCTGGCAGCAGCCTTCCATCGAGCCCTATCATCGCGTCCTGCGGATCGGTTGAACCGACGGTAAGCGTTCCGGCCACGGCGCGATACGCGATCGCCTGGCCGCCCACGGTGACGGTGCCGTTGGTGGTGGAATCCGGCTGGACAGGGGCCGCGGGAGGTGCAGGAGGCGCGGGCGTCGCAGTGACCACTACTTTCTCCTGGGCGCACAGCAGTAAGCCCGAGCAGCCGACTAACGCACCAATTAGTAATTGGCGCCAGAATCTGTTCATCAGCCTGATCCTTTGACGTGGAATTATAACCAATGGTACTTCAATGCGACGCCGGGCCGAGCGGCGCTGCGCGATTCCAACCGTTGCGTTCGCGCAACCCGTTAATCTGCGCCACATGGTGCAGCCCGTGCCAGGCGTACAGCGCAGCCAGGTGATCCAGCGATACCGGACCGCGCACCGGATGAACAAACGTCCGTTCCCAATCCGTTTCGCTCAGCGATTCCCAGGCCATTACCCATCGCTCATGCAGCGCGGCCAAAAGCTGCAGCGATGGCGCGACGGGACCCGAGCGCGCGTCGGGCAATTCGGCCCATGAACCTTGCAAATAGCCCTTGATGAGCGGCGCGTCTTCCGTCAGCGCGAGTTTGAATCGAACATAGGAATTCAGATGATCGTCGGCGTAATGGTGCACCACTTGCTGGACGGTCCAGCCTCCTTCGCGATACGGTACGTCCAACTGCTCCGCGTTCAATCCCGCGATTGCGTCGCGAAGCGCGGAAGGTGTTCCCGCGATGGTTCGAATCCAGCTTGTCCGATCGCCCTTGGCGAGCTTGCCCGCCCAATCAAAGCGGCCGATGGGATATTGCAAGGTTTCCATCATGCCAAAGCTGAGTAGAGCGCCTGTTTCCATCGAGGCGCGTCGATGGCCCAATACACTTTCGCCTTCGAACCTGGTTCTAGCAACTCCGCCCAGGTTGCGCGATTCCTTTCATTCGCCGCGACACCCAGGCGATCCACCACCGTCATGCCGCGCGTGAGCTCCGTCGCGGTCTCAATATCGACGTAGTGCTGGCTCCATTCGGTGCCAATCGAAGGATCGAGCGCGATGGACATGGCCACCGGGTCGGGCAGGGAAATGCCGTCCTCACCAGTCTGCGTGCGATAGGCCTCTCGCGCGATGCTGTTGCACTCCACAGCGAAGTGGGAAAGCTTCGTGCCGAGCTTGCGAATGAACTCGATGTCCGTCGGCGCAATAACGGCCGCGCCACGGCATAGCTGCCAGCCAACCATCTCGATGGGCAAACCACTGCGGAACACCATGCGAGCGGCTTCTGGATCTACCCACATGTTGTATTCGGCGGCCGGCGTGACGTTCCCCTCGCAACACGGCGCTCCGCCCATAACGACGCAGCGCCCGACGTTGTCAACGAAGTCGGGCGCCTGAGCCAACGCGAGAGCAATGTTCGTGAGCGGGCCAAGGGTGACGAGAGTAAGTCCTGGATTGCTGCGGGCCAGTGCGATGACGGCTTCCACGGCGTGCTGCTTCTCCGCGCAGCGCTGTGGCGGCGGATAGCCGTGATCGCCTAATCCATCTTTGCCGTGAAACCAATCGGCAGTCACCAGGCTGCGGGCTAGCGGTTTCCCGGATCCCTGATAAACCGGGATATCCGCGCCACAAAGTTCGGCAGTGTACAGCGCGTTGCGCGTGGCTTGCCGGACGCCGACGTTGCCGGCCACGGTGGAGATTGCAATCACGCGCGCGTTTTCCGAACGTAGCGCCATGACCAACGCCACGGCGTCGTCCGATGCAGTATCGGTGTCGATCAGAATCGGCTGCGCCACGCCTCACAGGATACCAGCCGGTTAAGATGGATCGGAAACGCCGAAAGGCCGATGAAGTATCCAAAACCGCCCAACTGGTATCTGGACCCTTTGGCAGCGGCGCAAAAGCGTGACGTGCACCTGCAGTGGATGCTACGCAATATCCAGCCGGGGTTCCGGATAGAAAGCTTTTTGAAGACCGATCTGTTCGAGGAAGCGTACGGCCGGGACGAGATCCTTTTTTCGCTGCCATTCGATGCGGCCCTGAAGATCGGCATCGACGTCAGCGCCGACACGGTGGCCCGAGCGGCGGAGCGCGCGCATGGCTGCGGATGCCGGCTCATCAACGCCGACGTGCGGCGGCTGCCTTTAGCGAACGAATGCATGGACGTGGTGCTATCGAATTCAACGCTCGACCATTTCGAGACTGAGCGCGAGATCGAGGAGTCTCTCCATGAGCTGGTACGCGTCTTGAAGCCGGGCGGGATTCTGCTAATCACGCTGGACAATCCACGCAATCTCCTGTTCATTGTGCTGCGGGCGGCGGCGCCGTGGATGGGCGTGTCGTACCGGCTGGGCCAGACGCTTCCGATGCACAAGCTGATGCGAATCCTGGATCGGGCGGGGATGGAAATGCAATCGACCGACTGGCTGATCCACAATCCGCGGTTTCTTTCCACGCTCCTGTTTCTCGGGCTGCGGCGTTTGTTTGGAGACGGTGCTGGCCCGGCGATTGGTTGGCTGCTGAGGGCCTTTTCCAGGTTCGAACATTTGCCCACGCGCGCGTTCACGGGGGTGTTCATTGCCGCTTGTGCCCGCAAGCCGGCCCGCGTGCTTGAGACTGCCGCGGATCGCGACGGTTCCATTGGCACAAGCACCAAAGTTTCGTAAAGTAGATGGAATGCGAACCCGGCCCAGCTTTCCCATCGCGGCACTGTTCGTTGCGGCAATCGCCACGCCACTCGTCGTAGGGCAGAAGAAATACGACCCAGGCGCAACGGACACGGAAATCAAAATCGGGAACATTATGCCTTATACCGGCGCGTTCTCCGAATATGGATCAACCGGCCGCGCCGAAGCGGCTTACTTCCAGATGATCAACGATCAAGGCGGAGTGCGTGGCCGCCAGATCAAATTCATCAGCGTGGATTCCGGCTCCGATACCGAAAAATCGATCGCGCTTGCGCACCAGCTGGTGGAACAGGATCAGGTTCTGATGTTGGCCGGCAATTGGGGCACTCCTGCCAACCTGGCGATTCGCTCCTACATGAACGAGAAGCAGGTGCCGCAGCTTTTCGTTGCGGCCACTGAGGCGGCATTTGACGATCCGTCGCATTATCCCTGGACGATGGGATTTCAGCCGAGCAAGCGGACCGAGGGGATGGTCTACGCGAAGTACGTCCGAGACAACAGGCCCAACGCAAAGATCGCGGTGCTTTACTCGAGCGATGGGGAAGAGTGGTTAGAGGGAATCCGCGATGGCCTGGGGGATAAATCGCCGGCGAAGATTGTGAAAGAAGCGTCTTTCGATTACTCCAATCCGGAAGGCTTGGACGAGCAGATCGCGGCGCTCAAAGCTTCGGGCGCGGACGTTTTCATGAACCTGGCGGTGGGAAGGTTTGCGACGTTGGCCATTCGCAAGGCCTACGACATCGGCTGGCATCCGCTGCAGTTCATCCCCAACGCATCGCTCTCCATCGCCGCGTTCCTGGAGCCCGCGGGATTGGAAAAATCGGCTGGAATTATTACAAATGCCCGATCGAAAAGCTGGCTCAGGCCGCAATCGCGTAACGATCCGGCGGTGCGGGCATTTCTGGAATGGATGAAGAAATATGACGGGGACGCGAATATTCGCGACGCCAACATTGTGTATGGCTATGAAGTGGCGCAGACCGTGGTGGAAGTACTGAAGAAGTGCGGCGACGATCTGACGCGGGCGAACGTGATGAAGCAAGCCGCCAACCTGGATCTGGAACTCGGGATGCTTCGTCCCGGAATTAGAGTAACCACCAGCGCCACCGATTATCAGCCGATCAAGCAGCTATTCCTGATCCGGTTCGACGGGAAGGAATGGGGGCCGTTCACTTCGCCGCGCTGATGGAATCAACTTTGATGGTTTTGGTTTTTGCGTCCAGCGTGCCTGTTACCGTTACCTTTTCGGCCGCAAACTTTTCGGGTGTGTTCTGGTCGCTCAAGTCGTAGACATTCTTGCCATCATAAAGAACGTAGGTGGCGCCGTGGATGCTGACGCAGGCCTTGGTACACTCGGCGTCCGTCGGCCCCATTCGCATTTGGGAATGATCTGCAGTGGGGCACATGCTGTCGGTGATAGTGCCCGTGAAGGTCTGCTTGCCGGGCGCCGTGGCTAGCGCAGTTATGGCAAGCAGACCAATAATCAGAAGTTTCACTAACGCTCCCTCACGGTCGCGGCTTGGTAGCCGCAGTTCCGACACGTTTAGCTGCCCGGCGTCATCAGGTGCGCGGTCGACGTGCCCGCACCCATGATCCACACGGTGTCCTGGCTTGGCTTGTCGGACAATCCGAGCGATTGCGCGGTGGCTCCCGGCACGGCGATGGTGGTGTGCATATGGGCGTGCTCCGCGTCGGGGCCCATCAGGTGAATCCACACGGATCCGAATTCGGGCTTGACGCGGGTTCCGTCTTTCTCTTCGGCCATTAATTCAGCCTCGGATGCCTTTCTGTCGCCCTTCGCCTCGGCTTTCAGGTTTTGCTCAACGCGAGGCAGGTTGGCCATGGCGGTGCACTCCAGCATAAATGCCGGGTGGGTGGGCCAGCCTGACAGATCGTAGCAGACCAGTGGGCTTGAGCCCTTTTGCAGTGTTTCGTAAGTGAAGTCGGGTTTCCACTTGATTACGGTTACGTCTTCCTTTTTCATCCGCGCTGGCGCGGCCATCAGGGCCTTTTGGACGGGGTCGCTGGGCGCTTGCGCGAAGGCGCAGGCCGAAGCCGTCAATATCGTGAGAACGATGGGTAGTGTGCGTTTCATTCTGTAATCTCCAGTTCGTCAGCCTTGAACTCCGCGAATAATGGTCTCGGCGACAGGATTCAGTATATCGCGATGCGTGATGGCGCAACGGTATACCGGTTTGACGACAAGAATCGGAGTGTTCCGAGGAGGGCGATTCGTTATGCTGGCACTCGATGCATCACAATTCCTCAGGATTCGAGTCGTCGTTGCAGCTCGCGCTGCAATGTGCTTTGGAGCACTTGGACGGTTTAGAGAATCAACCAGTGGCCGCCTCACTAACCTTATCCGAGCTGCGGAGCAGATTGGCGAAACCTCTGAACGATCGCGGGATCGAGCCCGAGGAAGTGCTGCGCGATCTGGTGCGCGACGCGCAGGGCGGCATCTTAGGAAGCGCAGGCGGCCGATTCTTTGCCTGGGGGATCGGCGGTTCTGTGCCGGCGGCGCTTGCAGCAGATTGGCTGACGTCGGCATGGGATCAGAATGCGGCCCTTTATGCGTGCGGTCCAGCGGCGGCGGTAGTGGAGGAGGTTGCCGGCGAATGGTTGAAAGATTTGCTGGGAATTCCGCGCTCGGCCTCGTTCGCTTTCGTCAGTGGCTGCCAGATGGCTCACGTTACTTGCCTGGCAGCAGCGAGGCATGCGCTGTTGGAAGAGAGAGGTTGGGACGTTGAACGGCGCGGACTTTGCGGCGCGCCGGCGCTACGAGTTTTGGCTTCGAACCGGCACGGGTCTGTGGAGCGCGCGGTTCGGTTGCTCGGGATCGGCGGAGACCACGTCGTCGATCTGGAACTGAACGAGAATGCGCAGATTACGCCAGAAGTGCTGGACGCCGCGCTGGCCGCTGCGCCGGATGCGCCGACCATCGTGGTGTTGCAGGCGGGCGATCTGAACTCGGGATCGTTCGACGATTATCGCGCGGTGATTCCAGTGGCGAAACGGTACGGAGCGTGGGTGCATGTGGACGGCGCATTCGGATTGTGGGCGGGCGCGAGTGCTTGCTACCGGCATTTTATGGATGGCGTTGAAGCGGCCGACTCTTGGGCCACCGACGGCCACAAGTGGCTCAACGTTCCTTATGACTCGGGCTACGCGTTGGTAGCGCGGCCGGAGGCGCATCGCGCGTCCATGTCGCATCGCGCGGCGTACTTGATCCACGATGAGGATGCGCGCGATCAAATCGATTGGAATCCGGAATGGTCGCGACGCGCGAGGGGGTTCGCTACCTACGCTGCAATCCGGCAGATGGGCCGGCGGGGCATCGCGGAAATGATCGACCGATGTTGCGGATACGCAAGAGACATCGTGGAAGGAATCGGGGCGCTGGATGCCGCTGAGATACTTTGGCCGCCGCGGATCAATCAAGGGCTAGTTCGTTTCCTCGATCAGCGGCCAGGAGCCGGCGATGAGGATCACGATCGTTTCACGGACATTGTCATTCGTCGCGTGAATGAGAGAGGCGAGGCGTTCTTTGCTGGGACAAGTTGGCGCGGGCGCCGGGCGATGCGCGTGAGCGTCTTGAATTGGCAAACGTCGGAGGGTGATGTGAAGCGGGCGATCGCGGCGGTGGCGCGAGGGCTGGCGGAGTGGTGAGTTCAGATGCGATTCCGTAGGGAACTTGCCGGGCCGACAATCATTCACGGGACCCTTCCATAAGCAGCATGCGATCAGGGTGTCTGAATCATGTACGCCTGCTTGGGATCGATCGTCTTGAAGTGTTTTACGTTCCAGGTATAAATGATTTCCGCTCTAACCTTCGCGGCGCACTGGAGGAGAAGGGCGTCGTAAATGCGACCGCTGACAAATCCGCGTTCCGCAGTCTGCTGGGTCGTCTCGTAGTATTCGTCCTCATCGAGAGTAACGATGGTCAGGCGATCCCACACTTCGTCGACGAAAAGTAGGGCCTGCTCGGGCGGCAGACTTCGGCCAGAGTGTGCAGCGCGCGGGCGGAATTCTTTTTATTGGCCGCGGCCACTCGCTTCAGGCTGCCTCCGTGATCGCGATGACCGCCCCAAAAAGACGCGACGAGAACTGAGGTGTCGAAGAATTCCTTTATCCTATCGATTCGCCCAGTTCGCTTTGCGCGTTAGCGGTCGATCACAGCGGTAACGGAAGCCTCCGTCGGTTCGCCCGGTAAACGAGGATGCCGCGCTCCTTCTTGAAGAGAGCTTTGGCGCGCATGGGCCGAAGCGTGATTTGTTCGCCCTCGCTATCAAGCTGAAGGGTGTCGCCCGGGCCGAGACGCAACTCCTGACGAAGGGGCATGGGGATCATGACGCGTCCGGCCTTGTCGAAAGTGAGCTTGGTGGTCATATTGGTAATGGAGGTGGGAAACCCCACTGGCACACCCGTCTACAACAAAGCAATAGGGCGGCGAGCATGGTTGCTGTATGGCAGCTAACCCTACGTTTTTTTGCCTTTCGCCGGCTTTGGTGCCTGCGCGACCTGCTTCGAGCCCGAATCCACGCTTGTGGTGAGAGACGATGCGAGCTCTTTTCTCATCGATGCAGCGAGAAGAGCCGCCTGTCAAGACTGAGCAATTCGATCCACTGAACTGTTGCAGCGAATCCGACTGCTTCTGGTAGTAAAATGAAATTGTACTCGCGAGGCACTATCACCGACGGTACCCGCAACGCTGGCCATCGATAGAAGGATTCCTTGAATCGACTGATCGTGAACTGGTTTGCGCCGATCAGATTTGCAACGGGACGTCGATATACTTGGCGGCCTGGAAAGCGGATCGCCATGACGACGCAGTCGGCTGGCACCTCTGACTTGTCGAGGTGGACGAGGATTTCCAGCAGGGCAAGGGCGATGCTCTGTGACGTATAGACTGCGAGAATACCTGGAGGATTGAACCGTCCTCCATACCGTCGAGCGCCTTCCCCGTTAAGACTAGCGTAGGGGTGCCGCACGACGCGGTATGGGTCACACGTAAACACCGTGGTCAATACGAACCAGCTCTGCTTCGACTCCCACGAGGTCAAATTCGACTACCTGTGCGGGCGTCTTTCCCTGAAACAGCGGATTGGGACGGTTCATCCAGTGCTGAGCCTTTTCGGGCGATCCGAATGTGGCGAGCGCGTGTGCGGTGATCGAATCTGGGGAAATTTCTCTGCGTCGCCCGCCGGACGTGTTGACGCCCTTCAACCGCTTGCTGTTGGCCTTGGACGGATCGACCTCACGGATTTTCGCGGAATCCCTGCCCGCGCTTCTTGTCAGTTTCTGGCCGCGTCCCATGCTTATAGCGTACAACCGAACGCTCGCCATTGGCCAAACTCCAGCCTCCGCATTCTCTAGCAGGCTGATGAAAAAGGCTTTTGGGGACCGACTTCCTCACGGTCGCGGCTCGGTAAACACATGCAAACACGCAGTCGCGATTCTGAGCCGCGCGCGTGAGCAAGCGGTTTATTGCCTTTTTCAGCATCCTGCTAGCGAGGCTTGGTAGCGTAGATAGCCAGTGAGTACTATTGACCAGATACTGATTGCCTTTGGCGGCCCTTCAGTACTTTTGATCGTTCTAGCATTCCTGGCCCGCTCATTATTGCAGACATGGCTTACAAAGGATATCAAGAAGTTTGAATCGGATTTAAGGAATGCTGCCGATTACAAACTGGAGCATCTCAAGCAGGAGCTGAAATTCAAAGGAGATGCTTCGATTGAACAGCTGCGAAGTGAGCTTCAGCAAGTTGCCCTCGAACATCAGGTGCGGTTCTCCAATCTACATGAGAAGCGACCCGCCGTCGTTGCCGAACTCTATAAACACCTTGTGGAGGCTTTTTGGGACGGCGAACGATTTGTCTTTCAGATGGGTCAGCACAAACGCGATGAGGAGTATGACGCCACGCAGAAGAGGATTATTGACTTCTACGTGTTCGTCGAGACGAACCGAATTTACTTGCCAGAGCATATCTGTGAGTTGCTGGCCAGCTTCGTTGAGTCTCTTAGCAGGCTGATGAAAAAGGCTTTTGGGGACCGTCTCCCTCACGGTCGCGGCTCGGTAAACACATGCAAACACGCAGTCGCGATTCTGAGCCGCGCGCGTGAGCAAGCGGTTTATTGCCTTTTTCAGCGTCCTGTTAGGAAGCCGGTGATCGATGTTTGGGTTTACGGCGGCATTGATTATCCTAACGAGCAAACGCTGAGGGAGAGGAAAGAGGCCTTTATGACGGCGTACGAGGAATTCAAGAACGATATTCCCGAGGCTAGGAAGGCGCTGGCGAACGAGTTCAGGAAGTTACTGGGTGTCGAGAATTCATATTCGCAAAAATAAGCGCACCAGAAACCGGCTTTTTGCTTTGTGGCGACGTGGCCGCTTGTCGGAAAGACTTAACCTCCTTTCACCAACTCCAAAAAAGCTTTCGCGGCGTGGCTCAGGCTCCGCTTCGCCGGGCATACCAGGCGAATCTTGCGATCCACGGTGAGTTCCTTCACCTTGATCTCGCGCAGCGCGTCCTGCGCGACGTCTTGCTCCACGCACATGTGCGGAAGAAACGCGACGCCTTCGTTGCGCTGGACCATGAGGCGGATGGTCTCGACCGTGGGCATCTCGACGTCCATGTTGAGCTGGACCTTGTGGCGCTGGAACTCCTTGAGCACCACGTCGCGATAGGGCGAAAGAACATAGTGCGCGATAAATGTTTCCATGCCCAACTCATTGATCGAAACCTGGCCGCGTGTCGCGAAGCGGTGCTGGGGAGAAACGACGAACGCCAGATGGTCGGTGTAAATCACCATCGAATGCAACCGCTCGTCTTCCGGGTCGTAACTGATGACGCCGAGCTCCAGATCGCCGTCGATCAATTGCGACGGAATCTTGCTTGATAATGACCGCCGCACCTGCACCTTCACTTTCGGATAAAGACGCCGATAGCGCTCGATGTGGCCAAGCAAGTACAGCGACGTCGATTCGTTGGCGCCCACGATCAGGCGGCCGGCGGAATTGTCACGCAGCTCCGAGAGCGCGTTCTCCAGATCGGCCGAAAGGTTTTCGAAGCGGCGCGCGTAGTCATAGACGATGCGCCCGGCGTCGGTGAGCAACAACTCCTTGCCCGAACGGTCGATCAGCCTCTCTTGCAGGTCTGATTCCAGCTTCTGGATGGCGAGCGAGATGGCGGGCTGGGTTCGCAGCATCTTTTCGGCCGCGCGCGAGAAGCTTTTCTCGGAAGCTACGGTCAGGAACACCTTGAGCGGATAGAGTTCCATAAGCGATGTTTATGCTATGATTGTAGCTTATTCTGATCGCTCGAATTATAAATTTGCCAAATCAGGCAAGCACCTGCATAATGAGTAGCGTGAAGTCGGAGCCCACAGAGGCGCGGGGCACCTTTTAGAGCGAGGGTTAGCTCGCCCGGGCCTGCGTTGTGGGCGGTAATTGGTAGCAGGAGGACACATGGCCAATCGAGTCTACATCTTCGACACCACCCTCCGGGATGGTGAGCAATCGCCGGGCTGCAGCATGACCGTACCCGAGAAGCTGCAACTGGCGCGAAAACTGGTGGAATTGGGCGTCGACATCCTCGAAGCCGGTTTCCCGATCGCCTCCGAAGGGGATTTCGAAGCGGTGGATGCGGTGAGCCGTGAGTTCTCCTGGGTGCAGGTGGCGGCGCTGGCGAGGGCGAATCGGATGGACGTTGAGCGGGCGGCGGCGTCGCTCAAAAATGCGCGCAGGCCACGCATACATACCTTCCTCGCCACCAGTGAAATTCACCTCAAGTATAAGCTGAAGAAATCCCAGCAACAGATACTGGATGAGGCAGTTGAGGCTGTCGAGCTGGCTCGGAAATACACCGATGACGTGGAGTTTTCGGCCGAAGACGCCACGCGGACGGATTGGGATTATCTGGAGAAGGTTTCACGCGCGGTGGTTGCAGCAGGGGCGCGGACGGTGAATCTGCCGGACACCGTGGGGTATTCGGTGCCGGAGGAATACGGCGCGCTGATTGGGCGGATGGTGCAGGCATTAGGCGATAGCGCGATCGTAAGCGTGCATTGCCACGACGATTTGGGACTGGCGGTGGCGAATTCGATCGCGGCGGTGCAAGCGGGCGCGCGGCAGATTGAATGCACCATCAACGGGATTGGCGAGCGGGCGGGGAATGCGGCGCTGGAAGAGATCGTGATGGCGTTCAAGACGCGCCCGGATAAGTTGCCGTTCGAAACGAAAATCGTCACCGAGCACATCTACGCGACCAGCCAACTGCTCACGCGGACCATTACGTTTGGGCCGCAACCCAATAAAGCAATTGTGGGTGAGAATGCTTTTGCGCACGAGGCGGGGATTCATCAGGATGGGATGCTGAAGGATCGCACCACCTACGAGATCTTCGATCCGAAGAGCGTCGGCGTGCCGGAGAGCAAGCTGGTGCTGGGCAAGCACAGCGGCCGGCATGCGCTGCACAAACGCGCCGGGGATCTCGGGTTTCAGCTTGGCAAGGAAGAGCTGGACGTGCTGTACCACCGGTTCACTTCGCTGGCGGACCGCAAGAAGGGCGTGCGCAACGATGAGATTCTGGCGCTGCTGCACGAAGTGGTGGGCGAGAAGGCAGCTGCGGCGAATGATTAACCGCTTGCTCACGCGCGCGGCTCAGTTACCGAGCCGTGACCGTAAGGGAGCGGTAGCGGTTTAGGACATGCAACTCAACATATTGATCCTCCCCGGTGACGGAATCGGCACCGAGGTCACGTGTGAAGCAGTTAAGGTATTGCGTAAAGTCGCGAGCAAGTTCCATCACGAGCCGGTGCTGAGTGAGGGCTTGCTGGGCGGGATCGCGATTCATAAGACCGGCGGTCCGCTGCCGCAGGAAACCATCGATCTGGCGCTGAAGGCCGACGCTACGCTGATGGGCGCGGTGGGGCTGCCGGAATTCGACAATGTCGCGCCGGAGAAACGGCCGGAGAAGGGGCTGCTCGGGATTCGCAAAGCGCTGGGCGTGTATGCGAACCTGCGGCCGGTGCGATCGTACAAAGCGCTGCTCGATTCTTCGCCGCTGAAGAACTCGCTGGTGGATGGCACCGACATGATCATCGTGCGCGAGCTCACTGGCGGGCATTTATTACGGGACGCCGCGCGGGATTTTCGGAACGGGCAAAGACGAGCATGCGGTGAACACGCTGGCGTATACGCGGGCCGAGATCGAGCGTGTTTCGCGCATGGCGTTTCACCTGGCGCGGAATCGGCGCAAGAAGGTGACCAGCGTCGATAAGTCGAACGTGATTGAGACGTCGCAGCTGTGGCGCAAAGTGATCATTGAAGTGGCAGAGGAGTTTCCCGACGTCGCGCTGGAACATTTGTTAGTGGATACTGCGGCTATGCAATTGGTGCTGAATCCGCGGCGCTTCGATGTGCTGGTCACGGAAAATATGTTTGGCGATATCCTCAGTGATGAGGGCGCCGTGCTGGCGGGATCGATTGGCATGCTGCCGTCGGCTTCGATTGGCGACAAGAAGCCGTCCGGCGCATGGGTGGGGCTTTACGAGCCGGTGCATGGCTCGGCGCCGGACATCGCGGGACAGAGCAAGGCGAATCCGTTTGGAGCGATCGGATCGGTAGCCGCGATGCTCGAATACAGTTTCGGGTTGAAGGAAGAAGCGGCGGCGGTGAATCGCGCGGTGGAAACCGTGCTCAATTCGGGCCGCGTAACGGCGGATTTGAAGCCGGCGGGCAAGCCGGCCACGACATCAGAAGTAGGAGACGCAGTAGCGGAAGCAATATGAGTAAACCTCGCACGATCATCGAAAAGATCTGGGACAACCATGTGGTTGCGGAGCGGCCGGACGCTCCATCGCTGCTTTACATCGATCTGCACCTGGTGCATGAAGTGACGTCGCCGCAAGCTTTCGACGGGTTGCGTGCGCGCGGCCTGAAGGTGCGGAGGCCGGATCTGACGATTGCGACCACGGACCACAGCACGCCGACGACGCCGCGTGGATTGCCGATCGTGGATAAGATCGCGGCCACTCAGGTGGAGAAGCTGATACAGAATTGCAAGGATTTCGGCATCCATTGTTATCCGCTGGGCAGCGACAAGCAAGGGATCGTTCACGTGATCGGGCCGGAGCTGGGATTGACGCAGCCTGGTATGACGGTGGTTTGCGGCGACAGCCATACGGCGACGCATGGAGCGCTGGGGGCGCTGGCGATCGGGATCGGGACCAGTGAAGTGGAGCATGTGCTGGCCACGCAATGCCTGCTGCTGAAGCGGTCGAAGACCTATCAGGTTCGCGTGGATGGCGCATTGAAGCCGGGAGTTTCGGCGAAGGATATTATTCTGGCGTTGATCGCGCGGATCGGGATCGGCGGGGGCACGGGCTGCATTTTCGAATATTGCGGTTCGGCCATCCGGTCGCTCTCGATGGAAGAGCGCATGACGGTTTGTAACATGTCGATCGAAGCGGGCGCGCGCGCGGGGTTGGTGGCGCCGGACGACACGACGTATCAATATGTCGCCGGGCGTCAGTATGCGCCCAAGGGCGCGGCGTGGGACGAGGCCGTGGCGCGCTGGAAGCAATTGCCGACCGATGATGGCGCGATGTACGACAAGAGCATCACGATCGACGCGGCGACGCTGGAACCGATGATCACGTTCGGCACGAATCCCGGCATGGGCATTCCGATTCGAGGCGTGGTGCCCAATCCAACCGACATCACCGATCCGCTGGAGCGCGATTCGCTGGCGCGGGCGCTGCTTTATATGGATTTGCCGGCGGGGAAACCCCTGCTGGGGCATCCGGTGAATGTGGTGTTCATCGGGAGCTGTACCAATTCGCGCATTTCGGATCTGCGGATTGCCGCGAGCGTTTTGAAGGGCCGCAAGGTGAATCCGAATGTGCGCGTGCTGGTGGTGCCCGGGTCACAGCAAGTGAAGGAGCAGGCGCAGGCCGAGGGGCTGGACAAGATTTTCCGCGACGCTGGCGCGGATTGGCGCGAGGCCGGATGTTCGATGTGCATCGCGATGAATGGCGATCAATTGGAGCCGGGCCAATATAGCGTGTCGACCAGCAATCGGAATTTCGAAGGACGGCAAGGCAAGGGCGCTCGGACGTTCCTGGCGAGTCCAATGACGGCCGCCGCTTCCGCGATTTCGGGCATGGTGAGCGACGTTCGGGAGTTGCTGTAATGGAAAAGTTCACGCCGTTTGAAAGCCGGATGGTATTGATCCTGCGCGACAACATCGATACCGATCAGATCATCCCGGCGCGGTTCTTGAAGACCATTTCGAAGGTCGGGCTGGGCGATCAGCTTTTCTACGACTGGCGTTATGATGCGGAGGGCAAGCCGAAGCCGGATTTCGTGCTGAACAAGCCGGAGGCGAAAGCGTGCCAGGTTTTGCTCGCCGGCGATAATTTTGGCTGCGGCAGTTCGCGCGAGCATGCGCCGTGGGCGCTGACGCAATACGGTTTTCGCGCGGTGATCAGCACGTCGTTCGCGGATATTTTCAAGGGAAATTCCTTGAAAAATTCGCTGCTGCCGATTGTGGTTCCGACTGACGCTCACGCGGAGTTGATGAAAAACCCGGACGCGGCGGTGAAGGTGGATCTGGCGTCGCAAACGCTGACGCTACCCAGCGGCCGCAAGGTGGAGTTTCCGGTGGATGGCTTTCCGAAGCATTGTTTGCTCGAAGGCATCGACGAGCTGGGATATATCCAGCAGCAGGAACCGGCCATTGCGGCGTTTGAGGCCGCGCATCCGGCCGGGATCGATACCCGGGCATAGCTACGGGTTCTTTCGAAACACTCGCCTTTGAACCCGCTTGGCGCGCAGCACTCGCGCAATGAGGATCTTTCCGGGCAGGGCGCGATAGTAGATGAGATAATTTCCCATCGGAAACTTTCGCACGTCGCCAGGCGCCAAACCGGGCATGTTTACGCCAGCGCGAGGGCTCAGAGCGATGGATGCAAAGGCGTCACGAAATTTACTGATGAACCCCGTGGCTGTTTCGGAGCTGTTTCGCTCCGCGATGTATCCCCAAATGCTGTCCAGGTCGGCGCTGGCCTTATGGGAGATTAGATAGCGCTTCACCCGGCGGCCATTTTCTTTTTCGCCATTAGACGTTTCTTGCCGCGTTGAACGATTCCGTCGAAATAGCGCTGAAGATCTTCAGGGGTTTGTAGTTCCGTGAAACGGCCGGCTTCGATGGAACGAAGTCCCTCCAGGACTGCTTCGCTGACGTTGTCGGGATCTACGATCGTAGATTGTTCGGCGACCATTTCTTCCTGCTCCAGACGCCGCAGAGCCTCCCGCACCACCTCGCTCGCGTTGGCGTACCTGCCGCCTTTTACCTTGTCCCGGATATATTTGGAAAAGTGAGGCGTAATGGAAACATTGAGCTCACGGGTGTTGGAGGGCATGTGTCAATTTATTATAGTTTCTGACACATCGGGCGCGCGCTGAGGTGTGCGCCAGGCGGCTCGTGAAAGTGCCAAACTAGGGGCATGGCGCGCGGTTGGGAAAGCAAGGACGTCGAGTCCCAGGTAGATGCCGCGGCGGAACGGGCGGCACTGGCAAAATTACCCAAGCTGACTCCTGAAGAAGCGGATCGCAAAGGCCAGCGGGAGAGCCTGCAACTTTCGCGCACGCGGGTGCTGCACGACATCGAGACATCGCAGAATCCGCGCTACCGAGCGACACTCGAAGCCGCGCTGAAGCATTTGGATGACAAAATCGCCGCGCTGTCATGAAACGGCTGGTCTGCTGTACATTTGTGGCAATGGCGGGCTTAGCGCAGAATTTCCCTATCGATCATGTGACGGTGGCTGGCCGCGACGTGAAGGCCATGACCGAAGCTCTGCGCAAGGCAACCGGAATCACGGCTGAATACGGTGGACCGCACTCCAATCACGCCACCGAAATGGCGCTGGCAAGTTTTCCGGATGGTTCGTATCTTGAGTTGATCGCGATCCAGCCGAAGGCCGATCCGGCCGCTTTGGCGGCGCATTACTGGCACAAATTTCTGGAAGCGGACGCAGGGCCGTGCGCCTGGGCAGTTCGTCCCGTGGATGTTTCGGCGGAAGTGGAGCGGCTGCGCGGGACTGGAGTGTCCGTGACAGATCCACGCAGAGCCGGCCGCAAACGGCCGGATGGCGTCGAGTTGGATTGGGAGACCGCTCAGGTGGGTCCGACCAATGGAGGATTCTTTCCGTTCCTGATTCACGATTTCACGCCGCGCGACAATCGGGCGTTTCCTAGTGGGAAGCCGACCACTACCGAATTCGCCGGCATTGCAAAGGTTGTGGTGGCGGTTCACAATCTGGACGAGGCTGTCGCGCGATACCGGCAGACTTACGGACTGCCCGCGCCCCAGCAGCGGGACGATGCCGCGTTTGGTGCGAAGCTAGCCTGGTATTCCGGAACGCCCGTGGTGCTAGCCGCGCCGCTTTCACCGAAATCCTGGCTGAACTCGCGGCTCGCGCAATTCGGCGAAGCGCCTTGTGCTTTCGTGCTGGGCAAAATGAGCGGCCCTGTGGACATTCGGCGCGTCTCTTGGCTCGATTCGGCCCAGCTCGGATGGCGCCTGGGAATCGCCGGGCCGTGAAGCTGCTCGCCCTGCTGCTGGCGCTGGCTTCGCTTGGGAGTGCGCAACTCCAAATCGATCCCGTGATCGCGGCCGAAATCGCCAAAATCAAAGCCATCGATAATCACGCCCATCCAGTGCTTCCGGCCCCTGGCGACACAGGTTACGACGCGCTGCCGGTGGAACACATGGACGCTTACACGGAGCCGGACCGTACTCGCGCCGGATCGCCAACAATCGCCCAGGCCCCCCATCAGCTATTTGCTGCCCATCCCAAAGACGAAGCTTACCCGGCTTGGGTTCTGGATCAACTGGGCATCGAGACCATGCTGGCCAATCGCATATCGATGGGCCCGGGCATCGCGCCGCCGCGCTTCCTGTGGGTGCCCTATGAGGACGCATTGCTGTTTCCGCTCGACAATACGCCACTCGCGTCCGCCAATTCCGATCGCAAGGCGTTCTTTGCGGACGAAGATCGGCTGCTGCGTCAATATCTGAAGGAATGCGGCTACCAGAAGCCGCCCGCCACGCTGGGCGAATATTTGCAGAAGATCGTGGACCCGACGCTTGAGCGGCACAGACGCGGAGGAGCTGTCGCGATCAAGTTCGAAGCGGCGTACCTACGGTCGCTCGATTTCGACGATGTTTCGCGCCAGGAAGCCGAGAATGCCTACGCGCGCGGGCGCGACTACAAAAAGCTTCAGGATTTTCTCTTCCGCCACATCGCAGCGGAAGCCGGGCGGCTGGGGATGGCGGTGCATCTGCATGTGGCGTGGGGCCCGGGCGGATACTTCCACATTGCGGGGACCAACCCGCTGCTGCTGGAATCGGTGTTCAACGATCCGCGCCTACACCAGACCAATTTCGTCATGCTGCACGGCGGATGGCCGTTTACGCGGGAAATTACCGCGCTTTTGACGAAGCCGAACGTCTACACCGATTTCTCGGCGCAAACGTTGCTCAATTATCCTCGAGCCGTGGCGCAGGTGCTGCGCGAGTGGCTGGAACTGGCGCCGGAAAAGGTTCTGTTTGGCACGGACGCCTATCCTTATTCGGAAGAAAATGGCTGGGAGCAATCGGGCTGGATCGCTAACCAAACGGGCCGGCAGGCGTTGGGATTAGCGCTGACGGAAATGATGAACGACGGGGAAATCACGCGGGAACGGGCCTTGGAACTGGCGCACATGGTGCTGCATGACAACGCGGCTAAGCTGTATGGTCTGAAAACAAATCTTTGAGCCGAACGCTGAGTTCGCCCGCCGTGAGGGTGCCGCCGTTCGGGACGCGTTCCGGCTCGGTGCCGGCATGATACTGCCAGGTGGTCTGTTTTTCGGGATCGATTACCCAGCAGAACGGGACACCCCAGGTGTGATACTGCTCGCACTTGGCGAGCGTAGCGCCGACGCGGTCTTCGGGCGAAAGAACTTCGACGCACAGAAGGACTGGCTCAGTGGGATAGGGATATTCAAGCTTAGACGTTGCGATGACGTCCGGGATCAAGTACTTCGTTGGCGACAGGCGGACATGGACTTCGCTTAGCGCATGGACGCCTTGCGCGTCAAGAAGCCGCATTAGGATTTTTTGAATGAGCGCATGAAGAGTAGTGGACATGGCCTTGGGGTACAAGACGCCATCCACGTATTCGCAATACGGCTTTTCCGTACGGCGCAGGTAGTCCTCGACGGAGACTGTTGCCGTGGCGCTCACGAATCCATTGTAAACCTCGAGATGCCGCGAGGGGCCAGCCGTGCGAAGATGGTACTGGCGTGGCAGTTAAAGTCCAGGTCCCCAAAAAGGCCTCCGCGGTGCGATTTGCCTTGCATCCGCTTGGCAAGATTCTCCTTATTCTGCTGGTGCTGGCTTTCACAACCGGCCTGGCGGCCTTCACGTACTATTACGTGAAGTACTCGCGGTTGATCGAGGCGAAGCTGGCGGCCGGGCCGTTTGCGAACACTTCGATGCTTTTCGCGGCGCCGCGCACGGTGGACGTGGGGGACATCGTGGATCCGCAAGAAATCGCCACCGATCTGCGCCGCAGCGGCTACACCGAATCGGCAAGCAACCGGATGGGCTACTTCACGCTGAAGCCGGACGAGATCGACGTGTACCCCGGGCCCGATTCGTACTTCAAGCGGGACGAGGGCGTCATCAAGTTCGCCGGGCACAAGGTGACGCAGATCATTTCCCTGGCGGACAACACGGACCGGACCGAGTATACGCTGGAGCCGGAGCTGATCTCGAATCTGTTCGATAAGAATCGCGAAAAACGGCGGCTGGTGAAGTATGAAGACATTCCGCCGGTGCTGGTGCACGCGGTGGTTTCGGCCGAGGACAAACGCTTTTTCCAGCACTCGGGATTCGATCCGATCCGTATCATCAAAGCAGCCTATATCGATGTTCGGGAGCATCGCTATGCGCAGGGCGCCTCCACCCTGAGCCAGCAGCTGGCGCGCAGTTTCTGGCTGGATAACGACAAGACCTGGCGCCGCAAGATTCCCGAGGTGCTGATCACCATGCACCTGGAGCAGAAACTCAAGAAGGAGCAGATTTTCGAATACTACGCGAACCAGGTGCCGCTGGGGCATCGCGGGAGTTTTGGCATCCGGGGATTCGGTGAGGCGGCGCAGGTGTATTTCGGCAAGGACGTCAGCAAATTGACGCTGCCCGAAGCGGCGACACTGGCGGGATTGATCCAGCAGCCCAGTTTCACCAATCCGTTCCGCTGGCCGGAGCGGGCGCGCCAACGCCGCAACGTGGTGCTGAAACTGATGCGGGAGAACGATTACATCAGCGACGAAGAGTATGAAACCGCGATTCGAGCGCCAATGGATCTGTCCAAGCAAGGAATGGGATCCACCGAGGCGCCGTTTTTTGTCGACCTGGTAAACGATGCGCTGGTCGAAAAATTCCCCGACTACAATTTTCAATCCAACACGTATCGCGTGTATACGACGCTGGATCCAAATTTGCAGAGCGACGCATCGGAAGCGGTGCGGATTGGAATGGAAGAGGCGGACAAGCGGATCAAGGGCCGGAAGAAAAAGATCCGAACTATCCCGATCCGCAGTGCGCTTTGATTGCGCTGGACCCGCAGACCGGCGAGGTGAAGGCGCTGATCGGCGGAAGAAACTACGGGATGAGCCAGCTGAACCGCATTCTCGCCAAGCGGCAGCCGGGTTCGTCATTCAAGCCGTTTGTGTACGCGACGGCGCTGAACACGGGGCTATCGAGCAACGGGCCGGTGATCACGCCCGCGACCATGATCCTGGACGAGCCCACCACATTTTATTTCGACGGAAAGCCTTACGAGCCGAGCAATTTCGAGCACAAATTCTACGGCAACATCGGGGTGCAAGACGCCATTGCGCGCTCGTTGAACGTGGCCACGGTGAAGATAGCGGAACAGGTGGGCTACGACCCGATTGTGGATTTGGCGCGGCGCGCGGGTATGAACGTGGAGATCCATCCCACGCCGGCGGTGGCGCTGGGCGCCTATGAGGTGACGCCGCTTGAGATTGCGGGCGCCTATACGATTTTCGCCAATCACGGAATTTACTCCAAGCCATATTTTGTTTCCGATATCGCGACCGACCACGGAGCGATCATGTTCGACAACAAACCGGAGCATCGCGAGGTGCTGGATCCGCGCGTGGCGTTCCTGATGGATCAACTGCTCGAGGAAGTGGTCCGCAGCGGAACGGGCGCGGGCGTATGGGCGCGGGGCATCAATTTTCCGATCGCGGGTAAAACCGGCACGTCGCATGATGGCTGGTTTGCCGGATTTACATCCAAGCTGATCTGCATTGTGTGGGTGGGATTCGACGATAACCGCGAGTTGAACCTGGAAGGCGCGCACTCGGCGCTGCCGGTTTGGGCGGAATTTATGCGGCGTGCGCACGAGCATCGGGAATATCGGAACGTGAGCGAGTTCGAAGCGCCGCCGGGAGTGGTGGGCGTGCAGGTCGATCCGGCCACTGGGCAGCTTGCTACCGCAGCTTGTCCCAAAGTCCGAACCGAATATTTTATCGACGGGACGCAGCCGGTGGAGCTATGTCAATTGCATGGCGGAGGGGGCACCCGCGTGGCTGGCTGGGAGACTGGACAACCGGCCCGTGCATCAGACCAGTCCGCCGCGGCCAGCGCTTCCGGAGCGCCTCCGCAACAACAACGTGCCGCGCAGAATGCTCCACTTCTGCCCGATTCCACTCCCCAGGAGCAACCGCCGCCCAAGCATAAGGGCTTCCTGGATCGTCTGAAGAGTATATTCAAATAATTCCGCCGGACAAACGGCTTGGATGCAGGACCTCGGTCTACGCCTCTTCCAGCGATGGGCGGCGATCGTTCCACTTTTACCCCGAACAGCCGCCGGGGATTCTTATTGTGTGTTCGGGGTATATTCAAAGAATTAGTTTTTGCCGAAAGTGATAATGTAGGAGCTACAGCTCCTGAAACGGGATCGTCAGAGCCTTCCGAAAACGCTTGATCCGGGGAGGTTGACCATGGTATCCAGCCTTTGGCTTTTGGAGAACTCGCGCAAAGCGAGGAGAGGCACGAAACAGTTCTTTGCCGGCTTGGTGGCGCGTGCGGCACCCTTTGCGCTCCCCTGCGCTCCACGCAGAACCCCCTGCGTCGCCATGAGTGGCGACGCGGCACGCACGAGTGCGTGCGTTACAAATTACGCCGGGAATCTCACTAACCACCTTCGCCGCGCGGCACCCTTGGCGCTCGTCGCAATAAGCTTCGGGACCGCCCAGGCGTTTCTTCCGGCTGCCGCCGCCCAAGTGGCCCAGTCCAAACCGCCATCCAGCGGCTTTCTCAACTCGCCCGATAACGGGCTCAGTCCGCCCGCGCCCAAGAAGCCGGCCGTGGCACTGACGCCGGAGATGCGCGGCGACATCTTCATGGCGGAAAAAAGGTTCCAGGAGGCGGCGGAGGTGTATCGCGAGAACTCCGCGGGGTCTGCCGTTATGTTGAACAAGACGGGCATCGCTTATCATCAGATGCTCCAATTGAACGTGGCGGAAAAGTATTATCGGCTGGCGCTGCGGGCGGATCCAAAGTACGCCGAGGCGGTGAACAATCTCGGGACCGTTTATTACGCCAGGAAAAGCTACCGGCGCGCGGTGACCCAGTACAAGAAGGCGCTGCGAATGAATCCGGAGTCGGCCTCCGTGTGGAGTAATCTTGGCACGGGCTATTTCGCGCGAAAAGACTACGAACGCGCGTCGCAAGCCTGGCAGACGGCGCTGAAGCTGAATCCGGAAGTATTTGAGAGCCGGAGCACGCAGGGCGTTCTGCTCGAAGAGCGAAGCGTGGAGGAGCGCGGCAAGTTCCACTACTACCTGGCCCAGACCTACGCCAAAGCGGGAATGAACGATCGCGCGTTGCAGTATATCCGGAAGGCGCTGGAAGAAGGCTTCAAGGAACGGAAGAAGATTGAGGAGGATCCCGCATTTGCCACGGTGAAGGAACTTCCCGAGTTCAAAGAGCTGATGGCGAGCGAGCCGCGTGTTCTGTAAGCGCACCCAATCCCTGGTTTCTACCACAACTTTTCTGATCCTGGGCGCCACTTTGGGAGGGTGCGCCCGGCGGCCAGCCACGGGCGTCGAACGGCTGGGGGTGATGCCGATCGAGAATCTGACTTCCGATGCGCAATTGGACTGGCCAAGCCGCGCATCGGCAGCGGTGGTGGTGTACGATCTGGCCGGCGCACGAGATATTTTTGCGAAACAGGTGGATTCAGTCTCAGCGGCGCAAGCGATGCAAGCATCGAGATTGCTAGAGGGATACTTCTTCGAACGAAACGGGCGCATCGGCATTCGCGCCACCCTGGAGGATCTGGGGAGGACGAAGGCGGTGGAGAGCTTCGAAATCGATGGGGCCGTTTCGGCCGGCTTTTTGCCGCTGGCAAATGAACTGGCGCGAAGGTTGAGTTCGGAGGCCCGGGTGTTTGGCGCGAGGAACGAGAAAGCGTTCCGATTTTATGGCGAGGCGCTGGATGCGAGAGATTCGCAAGCGGTGGTGCGGGCACTCGAAGAAGCTACGCAGGCCGACCCTGGGTTCACGGCGGGCTACCTGGACGACGCGAAGCTGCTGGCGGAAACTGGAGACCGAGCTGGCGCCCGCCAGGAGCTCCAGGTGGGAGCGGCAACGCGTCCGGATTCGATTGAGCGGGCCAACCTGGAATATGTTGCGGCGGCCGCGGGTGGAGACGCAATCGGACAGATGAAAGCCCTGGAGGCGCTGACGGCGGCGACTCCGGCGAATGCCGATGTTTTCAAGGAACTGGGTGAAATGCGGTTCGCGCGGCGGGAGTTTCCGCAGGCTGCAATGGAATATCGGGCAGCAGCACAGTTGGACCCGGGGGATCCGCGGACCTGGAACGAACTCGGTTATGCGCTGGCATGGGCCAAGGATCTGAACGGCGCGCGGGAGGCGCTGGCGCAATATCGAAAGCTGGCGCCGGAAGATAACAATGTGCTGGATTCGGAAGGCGAAGTCAGTTACATGCGCGGCGACTTCAAGTCGGCGGCTGAGTACTTCGAGAAAGCGGCGGCGAGGAATCCGGCGGAGTTTGTGAAGGCGGCTGAGGCGCGGCTGATGACGGGTGATTTACAAGGCGCGGATGCGCTGTTGGCGAAGCATTTGGGATCGGCGGCGAACGGACAGTTTCAACTGGCGCAATGGGAGTTTCTGACCGGCCGGGGTAAAGCCGGGATGGATCGCATGGAGAAACTGGCGCAGGGGTCGAACGGCGATTTGCAGGCGTTGGCGCTGAGCCAACTCTCGATATGGAAGCTGGAGACCGGTGCGGGGAAGGCCGCGGTGGATCTGGCGAATGAGGCGGTGATGAGCGCGCAGAGCCCGCAGGCGCGAGAGATCGGCGAGATGTGCCGGTACGTGGTTTCCGGTTCGACAGCGGGTGGGTCAAAGATGGCTAATGCTTACGCATTGCTTTTGGCGAAGAAGTATCGAGAGGCGTTGCCCCTGCTGCAGTCCATTTATGGCGCGACGAATCCATCCGCGGATGGGCAGGTTCGAACGCTGCTGGCGTGGGCATATGTGGAAACCGGTGCGATCGATAGCGCAGATCCATTGCTGGACGCTCGTCCGCTTCCGCTATCGTCTGGCGATCCGTTATTTGTTTCGCTGGTTTTCCCCAGATTCCTCTATCTGCGAGGCGTTGCGCTGGAGCGAGCCGGCGAACGCGATGAGGCCAGGAACAGCCGGGAGCTGTATGTGAAATATTCGGGAACTACGAAATGACGGGTTTGTGTTCCCAAGGCTTATCCGCGTCGCCTTGATCGCGGTGCTGCACACGATCGTAAAGGTGAAGGTCGGACGTGGTGCCGAGGCTTTCGTTGTAGAGGCTGGGCAGGCCGAGACCTTCCTTTAAATCTTCTTCGAAGGCGTGCAGCGCTTTGAGATGCGTGGCGAGGGCTGGGGCGGTGCGGCCGCTGGGGCTTTTCCAGAACATCTGAAAACCGCGATTTACCAACAGGCCTATTTCGTCGCCGAGCACGAAGCCGGCTTTGTTGACGCGCGGGTGCTGACCGGGGCGGTCCTCAATGATTGCGCCGATGCCGTCGCGAATGATCTGCGCCTTGCCCGATCCGGCGGGGCTGGTGCTGAAGCCCAGTTTTCGCAGCCCGTCGATTCGCTCGGTGAAAGTGAGTTCGTGAGGTTTCTCTCGGCGGAAGAACATGTACTCACTATAATGCCAGAGTGCGGTTTCTCATGTCGCTCGATGAGGGCACTACGAGCGCCCGGGCGGGTTTATATAGCGAGGGCGGAAAGCGGGTTGCACTGGAGGGCTGCGCGGTTCGGTCTCTATATCCGCATGCGGGATGGGTGGAGCAGGATGCCGAGGATATTTGGCATTTGCAATTGCAGGCGGCGCATCGGGCGATAGACCGGGCCGCAATTGACGCGCGATCGATCGCAGCGCTGGGAATCACGAATCAGCGCGAGACAACCATTGTTTGGGATCGCAAGAGCGGGCGGCCGGTGGCTCCGGCGATCGTTTGGCAGTGCCGGCGGACGGCGGAAGCTTGCGCGGCGTTGGCCGAGAGCACGCTTGGGTCGGCGATCACGCGGAAGACCGGGCTGGTGATGGACGCGTATTTCTCCGCGAGCAAGATTCAATGGATACTGGAGCACGTTCCGGATGCGCGTCGAAAAGCGCGGGATGGCGAACTTTTGTTCGGAACTGTGGACACGTGGCTGATCTGGAAGCTGACCAACGGCGCGGTGCATGTAACGGATCATTCGAACGCGTCGCGGACGATGCTGATGGATCTGGAGACGGGCGAGTGGGACGCGGGACTGCTGGATGTGTTCGGAGTGCCGCGGGCGATGCTGCCGCGGATTGTGGCGTCGAGCGCGGTGGTGGGAGTAACGGCCGGCGAACACTTTGGGGCTGAAATTCCAATTGCCGGGATCGCGGGGGATCAGCAGGCGGCCTTGTTCGGGCAGGGCTGTTTTCGGGCTGGGCTCGCCAAAAACACATATGGCACGGGATGTTTTGCACTGATGCACACGGGGGAGCGGCGGCCGGTTTCGGGGCACAGGCTATTGGCGACGCGGGCGGCTTCGACGGACGGAGCGCGGTTCGCGCTGGAAGGCGCGGTGTTTATCGCGGGCGCGGCGATTCAATGGCTGCGCGACAAGCTGGGGATTATCGGCGACGCGGCGGAGAGCGGGGAACTGGCGCAATCGGTGGTGGATACGGGCGGAGTCTATTTTGTTCCGGCGTTTGTTGGTTTGGGCGCGCCACATTGGGATCCGGAAGCGCGCGGGATGATTGATGGAATCACGGGTGCGACTGGGCGCGCGGAATTGGCGCGGGCGGCGCTGGAGGCGATTGCGTATCAAAGCAGAGAACTGGTGGAGGCGATGGAGGCAGATAGCGGGGAAGAGCTCCGGGAGTTGCGCGTGGATGGAGGCGGGGCCGCGAACGATTTTCTGATGCAGTTCCAGGCGGATATATTAGGCAAGCGGATTGTGCGTCCCGCCGATGTGGAGACGACGGCGTTGGGCGCGGGTTATCTGGCGGGATTGGCGACCGGGTATTTCGAAAGCCTGGATGAGGTGGAGCGGTTTTGGAGCGTCGAGAAAGTGTTTGAGCCGAAGATGAGCCTGGAGCGGCGGGAAGAATTGTACGCCGGGTGGAAGAAGGCTATCGCGCGGTGCCGGCATCGGGCGTAGGGGCAAGAGCGTTCACACGAGTGTGAACGCGGCACGCACGAGTGCGTGCGCCACGAAAGCCAGTGCGTGCGGCACGAAAGCCACTACGTGCGCCACGGCGTTATGGAGTTTGCAGATGTTTTGAGAAGAAGTCGGCGGTGGCGTGATAAGCCTGGAGCCAACGTTTCTGGGTGAGGAAGCCATGGATTTCGTCGGGGAAGATGAGCTCCTGAAATTCGACGCGCTGTTTGCGCAGGGCTTCGACGAGCGCGACGGTTTGGTGGAAGGGCACGTTGCGATCGTCATCGCCGTGGATAAGCAAGACGGGAGATCGCCAGGTGCCGACCGAAGCCAGGGGCGACGATTCGAAGGCGAGGCGGGCGGTGGCAGCGTCGAGGGTGAGACCGTCGGAAGCGAGTTCGGCGGACCAATCGTGGACGCCGTGGAAATCGACGCCGGCGGCGAATAAATCGGAAGCGCGCGCGAGGCCGAGCGCGGTGAGGTAACCGCCATAAGAACCGCCCCAGAGGCCGATGCGCTTCGGGTCGACGTCGGGTCGGCTGCGGAGATAGAGGCCGGCGCCCAAAACATCGTTGAACTCGCTGGCGCCGGTTGCGCCGTAGTTGAGGGCTTCGCGGAAATCGAGACCGTAGCCGATGCCGCTGCGATAGTTCACCGATAGCACGATGTAGCCGAGGCTGGCGAGATACTGATTCATCGCGTAGGAGTTGTTGTAGTAATCCATGTAATGCCAGCCGAGTAGCATTTGGCGACGCGAGCCGCCGTGAAAAAAGATGAGGGCGGGGTGCTGCTGGTTGGGCGCTGCGTCAGGCGGAAGGAATAGCTGAGCGTGAAGGCGCAGGCCGTCGGCGGCAGAGAGCATGACGGGTTGGGGAACGACGAGCGAGGAGGCAGGGAAGTCGGAAGGAATTGAGTCGGGCGCAAGGTCGCGAGGGGCTGCGTCGCCGATCTTGATGGACGCACGCGCGGGGTTTTTGGCGTCGGAGCGCAGCATAGCGATTGCGGCGCCGTCGCCGCTTTGAACTGGTGACCATTCGATGCCGTTGCCGGGAGTAAGTGGGGTGAGGTTTCCGCCTGAGACTGAGACGCGCCATAGATGACGACGGTCGATATCGTTTTCGTTGGAAGAAAAAAGCACGGTGCGGCGGTCGGCGGAGAGCGCGGCATTTTCAATTTCGAATTCGCCGGGGGTGTTGAGCGGTTGGGGAACGTCGCCGTGCGTGGAGATGGAGTAAAGATGCAGCCAGCCGGTACGTTCCCAGGGGAACACGATGCGGTCGCCCGCGCCCCAGAACAACTGCGAGTCGGCATCCATTTCGTGAAACGCGCTGCCAGCGCCGTCGGAAGCGTGCCAAAGCTCGCGACCGGTTCCGGAATTCGCATCGGCGATACGAATGGACCAGGGCGGCGAAGCGGAGCGGTGAGCGCCGAAGGCGAGAGGGGCGGCGGGAATGCGGATGAACGCAATTTGCTTGCTGTCGGGCGACCAGACGGGTTCGGAGTCGCGATCGACGCTGGGATCGAGATAAGTGATGGATGGCGTGGCTAGGTTGTACACGCCGACAAAGGAATGGTCGTTGCGCGTAGAGACGTACGCCAGTTTGGAAGCGTCGGGCGACCAACGGAGTTGACTGGCCTGCCCCTTGGCGTGGATGAGTTGCGCGGGCTTAGCGTGGTCGTCAAGCGAGACCGACCAGATTTCGTCCTTGCGAAGGAAGACCAGCCGGTCGCCCGTGGGTGAGACGGCGGGATCGCTGCCTTCGCGTGATTTTGCGCGGGGCGCCGCCGGCGACGGGAGCAATCCAAATGGCTTGCTCGACGCCTTGCGGAAGACTGGCGGGGTTGGGATTTTCGCGGCCATTTTCGAAATCGCCGCCGCGGACGAAGACGATGGAGCGGCCGTCGGGGGTCCAGGTAAGTTCGGCGATTTCCTGGCCGTCGTCGTCGTGATAGTTGGTAAGCCGGCGGCCGGAGTAAGTGGGAGCGTCGGCGATCCACACGTTGCGAGCGCCATGTTCATCGAGGACCCAGGCAACTGCTCCACCTTTGGGAGCCGCGGTTAAGTCGGATGGGAACGGAGCGCTCATCACCTGTTCGAGCGAGAAGCGCGCGGAGAAGGCCGGGAACGCGAGCGAACACGCAAAAAGAAGGGCCGATAAATAGCGGACGCGCATAGCTAATTGTTATACACTGAGACGCAGATTTGGAGGCCCGTATCTTCCATGTTGAGTTACTCGCGCGGCCACGATGCGCCGCTTATCGACGCCGGCATCTGGGAAGTATTTGCGAAAACTGCTTCCCGATTTCCAGAGCGAGAGGCTTTGGTGGCGCGGCATCAAGGTGTACGCTTGACGTTTTCGGAATTGGCAAATGCTGTGGAGCAGGCGGCGCGGGGACTGGCCGGTTTGGGGATTGGCGCGCAAGACCGGGTTGGAGTGTGGTCGACGAACTGCGTGGAATGGGTACAGATGCATCTGGCCTGCGCGCGGATCGGCGCGGTGTTGGTGAATGTGAATCCGGCGTACCGATCGTACGACCTGGCATTTGTGCTGCGTAAGTCGAAGATGAAGGCGCTGTTTCTTTGGGAGAAAGACAAGCGATCGGACTATCGGGCGATTGTCAACGAAGCGATGGCGGGACAAGCGCCGGCGCTGGAGCACGTCGTTTATTTCGGAACGGACGGCTGGGACAAGATGTTAGCGCAGGGGCGAGAGGTGCCGGCGCGGCGGATATCGGCCAATGATGCAACCAACATCCAGTACACATCGGGGACAACGGGATCGCCGAGGGGCGTGCTACTTACGCATCGAAATGTTTTAAACAATGCGGCCGTTCTTGCGGAAGGGATGAGGATTCGCGAGAAGGACCGGATTGTGGTGCCCGTGCCGCTGTATCACTGCTTCGGGTGTGTGATTGGCACGCTGGTTGCGGTAGTGAGCGGCGCGACGATGATACTTCCGGCGGCGACTTTTGACGCACTGGCGACGCTGCAGGCGATTCACGAGGAACGCGGGACGGCGATTTACGGGGTGCCGACGATGTTCATTGCCGAGCTGGAGCATCCGGCATTTAACACGTTCGACTTTAGCTCGCTGCGCACGGGAATGATGGCCGGCGCGCCGTGTCCTGTGGAGATCATGAAGCGCGTGGTAAGAGAGATGCACTGCGAAGGAATGACCGTGGGGTACGGGCAGACGGAAAGTTCGCCGGTGATCACGATGTCGGCCGTACACGATGATCTGGAGCGACGGGTGTCGACGGTGGGACAAGCGTGCCCGAACACCGAAGTGAAAATTGTTTCGGTGAGCGGCGAGACCGTGCCGGTGGGCGAGCAAGGAGAGCTGTGCACGCGCGGGTATCTGGTGATGAAGGGTTACGATCAGGATTCGGACGCAACTTGCCGGGCCATCGACGAGGACGGCTGGCTGCATACCGGTGACCTGGCGACGATGGACAGGGACGAGTGCTTTCGCATTACGGGTCGGGCGAGGGACATGATCATACGGGCGGGCGAAAACGTGTATCCGCGCGAGATTGAGGAGTTTCTGCACACGCATCCAAAAGTCGCGGAAGTGCAGGTGGTGGGCCTTCCCGATGCGAGACTGGGCGAGACGGTTGCTGCGTGGATCCGGTTGAAGGAGCCAGCGGAGGAACAGGAGATTCGAGAGTTCTGCCGCGGAAGAATCGCGCACTTTAAGGTGCCGCAATATATTCGTTTTGTCGATGAATTTCCGATGACCGTTACGGGGAAAGTTCAGAAGTTTCGAATCCGCGAAATCGAGATTCAGGATCGGGGACTGGAAGATGCGGCGCGGATTCAGACGGCGTGAATAAAAAGGGCCGAGCGGTGGTTTTGCGCGGCCCTTTGGCTTACTCCCCGACTTACTGCGCCAGATAACGGGCCAGGCTGCCACTGCCACTTATCATGATGGGCTGGTTATTCGGGTGCACAAGCAGGCGATATAGAACGAAGTTCGGCACGGTTGGCGAAACGCCGCCAGTGCCGAAGGTGGTGTCCAGACTACCATTGGCGTTCAAACGAGCAACGCCCGCGGTTTCGGATGTGGCCGTGACAAACTCCACTCCGACTAGTCCGCGCTGATCTGAGTCGACGACCAAGCTTTGAGGCTCAAGATCTCCCCTTGGATTGAACCGCCACCGCGAGCGTCAAGGACGAACCGAGGAAGTAAGTGGGCGGTGGCTGTAGAATGACGACGCCATTCGTGCCGAACGAAGGATCCTGAGCACCGTTGGGCAGGAACCTGGCAATCGCCGCGAAGAATCCGATCCCTGGTTCGTCGACAGTCCCACTGAGGACAATGTCGCCGTCTGGAGCGAGGGTTGCGTCAGAGAAACTGAAGGTGTTTCCGCTCCCGAAGTTGGGCTGAACGACGCCGCCAGTTCCGAAGGTTGGGTCGAGAGTGCCCGCTGCAGCGAAAGCGTGGATGACGGCGAGGACAAAGTGAAGAGCGATTGTTAAACACATGTTGTCGGATACTTATTGGAATGGCTGGTGTTCCTTTCAGAATGGAAATCGAATGGAGTTTCATTCCATCATGAGTTAGTGAGTTTCGGCAGTTGTTGGAGCAGGGTAAAAGGAATGTAAATGTTGAGTTGGTTTTGTAGGTGACAAACAACATCCAAGAATCTGCAGTGCATTTTCAGGCGGTTAGGACGCCAATTCCTTTAGTGCGTAAAACCGGTTGATAGAGTTGGTGCAGGAGAGAGTTGCTTGCGGGCGCTTCTGGAAACGGCGGCGCCCTTTTTTTGAAATCCAAGATGACGGCACGCCCACCAAACGGCAAAAAGCAGTCGCGAGAAGAGGCCCGGGGAGGGCTAAAAGGAACCCGGAGGCAACGAATCACCAAGTTGCTCATCGACATTGAAAAGCGGCTCGATCTTAAAAACAGCAAGGTGACGCTGGCGGATTTCATCCGGCTGACCCAGCTTGAACGGGAGCTGGAGGACGAGGAGCAGCCGAGGGAGATCATCGTCACGTGGAAAGATCCAGCGGAGAAACGCTGCGGATTGAAATAGACTATGTGCCGCTCCCTTCGCAGACTCAGTTTCATGCTTCGACGGCGAGGTTCAAAGGATTTTCGGGGCCCATCGGCTCGGGGAAGAGTCAAGCGCTGTGCCAGGAGGCGATCCGGCTCAGTTACTTAAATCCGGGACGCCAGGGGTTGATTGGAGCCCCGACGTATCCCATGTTGCGTGACGCGACACTTACAAGCTTTTTGGAGGTATTGCGTAGTAATAGGATACGACATCAGTTGAATAAGTCGGAATCGGTGCTGCTGATGAAGGACACCGGGTCGCGAATTTTCTTTCGCGCCGTGGACGACTTCGAGCGGTTGCGCGGAACCAACTTAGCATGGTTCGGGTTGGACGAGCTGACTTACTCGGCCGAAGAGGCGTGGCTGCGGCTTGAAGGCCGACTGCGCGATCCGCGGGCGTCGCGGTTATGCGGATTTGCGGTATGGACACCCAAGGGATTCGATTGGGTGTACCGAAGGTTTGTTCTGAATGTGGTGACGGGATACGACGTGGTGCTTGCCAAGCCGTTCGAGAACCATTATGTGCTGGACAAAGTTCCGGATTTT
This sequence comes from Bryobacterales bacterium, assembly GCA_963784025.1. GTDB lineage: Bacteria > Acidobacteriota > Terriglobia > Bryobacterales > Bryobacteraceae > Palsa-89. The sequence continues at coordinate 7,173 of CAWAPW010000016.1, read as the reverse complement.
TATGAACGGCTGCGAGGGAGCTACGATCACAAGTTCTTTGAGCAGGAAGCGCTGGGCGAATACCTGAACGTCCAGGCCGGCGTGGTTTACCAGGGATTTCAACGTAAGCGGAACGTCAAGGAAATCGAGATCGATCGAGCATTGCCGCTGTTTTGGGCACTGGACTTCAACGTGGACCCGATGAGTTCGATCGTGGCGCAGAAGCGCGGTGAAGAAATCCTGGTGCTGGACGAAGTGGTGCTCAGCAGGGCCAGCACACTACAGGCGTGCGAGGAGTTCCACGCTCGGTATCCGAATCATCAGGCGGGCATTGTGATTTACGGAGACGCATCCGGGCAAAGGCTACAAACGGCCGGAACCACGGACTACCAAATCATCAAGGAGTATTTTCGACAGACGGCGTACCGGAATGTGAAGTTTTGCGTGCCGCCGAGTAATCCGAGTGTCCGGGAGCGAGTGGCTCTGGTGAACGCCAAACTGTTTTCGGCGAACGATGAAATACGGCTGTTTGTTCATCCGAGGTGCACCGGGCTGGTGGCGGACTTCGAAGAAATAACGTTCAAGCCCGATTCGAGTGTGATTGATAAAGAGCGGGATCCGAAGAGGACGCATTTGTCGGATGCGCTGGGCTATTTGATCTGGCAGGAATGTCGGACACGCGTGGTGTTCGGCGAGCAGAGCCGCAGGCTTATTTAACGGTGAAACATCCTTGATGAATATTGCCAACATCGGTCCCGATATAACGCACGAGCATCCGGAATACGCCGCTAAACGGCATATGTGGCGGCAGTATCGCGATCTCTATGCAGGAGGCGCGCAGTTTATTGGAAGCGCCGATCGATATCTGGTCCGCCGGCAGAAAGAGCCGGGAGACGTCTACGCGGAACGGCTGAGCAGGAGTTTCTACGAAAACTACGTGGGCTCGATTGTGGACTGGTATACGGCGACACTTTTCCGGAGGGAGCCGGTACTTAACTTCGAAGGAAACAGCGAGAGCTCCAAGAAGTTCTTCAGTATGTTTGCGGAGGACTGCGATCTAAAAGGTACGAATCTCAGTGAATTCTTCCGGCGGCAGTTTGTCGAGGCATTGATCAGTGGAAAGAGCTACGTACTGATCGACTTCCCCCGGTTGATCGAACCCGTGGGAACACGGGCCGAGGAGGATGAGCAGGGAGCGTCGCGCGCTTACTTAGTAAGTTATGCGGCCGATGAACTGATTAATTGGAGTTTTGACGACCTGGGCCACTACCAATGGGTTGTACTGCGGACGCAGAGTTTGCGTAAGGACAAGCTGGAAGACGCGAAATGGTGGAAGCAAACACGCTGGGTCTTCTATGACAAAGAGAAGTACCGCATTTATGAACAGATTGAAGAAGCATCCAAGCGCGGTTCGGTTGAAATCGTGGCCGAAGGACGCCATGGCCTGGCAAAGCAGGCGCGAGTGCCACTGGTTGAACTGGGGGTGTCGGATGGGCTGTGGCTCTTGAACAAGGCGGCATCGCTACAACTAGAACACTTCAATAAATCAAATGCGCTGGGATGGGCGCTGACGATGGGATTATTCGCGATGCCGGTGATTTATTCCGAGCGCGACTGGAACCAAGTGATGGGCGAGTCCTATTACATTCAGCTGGGTCCGCAAGACCGGTTTGGGTGGACGGAGCCGCAGGGAAACGTTTATCAGATTGCGGCTGACAATCTGACGAGATTGCAGGAAGAGATTTACCGTGTGTGCTATGTAAGTCACGCCGGCGGCGCCCTGTCGGGAAATGCCACGCAATCGGGCGTGAGCAAGCAGCGCGATTATGCAATTACCCAAGAAGTATTGCGCGCTTACGGTGACGCGGTCAAAGATTCCATGAAGCGGGTGCTGCGGGCGGTGGAGGCGGCGCGAGAGGACGGTCTGAGCGTCGATGTGTCGGGGATGGATGAATTCGACATCGGTGATTTTGGGACGGAACTAGAGGACGCGCAGCAGTTGCTGAGCTTGGGCATCAACTCGCCGACGTTAAAGAAGCAAGTTTTCAAGAAGCTTGCGTTTCAATTTCTATGCGACGTCCGGCAAGAGGTGAAGGACCGAATTGCGCGCGAAATCGATCAAGAACAAACAGAAATCGCGCGTTCTGACTAAGTGTGTTTCGGAGGCATATGGAAGAGTCAAAAACGGATGGAACCGAATTGCGTTCTTTGATACGCGGCGTGATTGAGGAGTTTGTCCACGCGGAGCAAGTGAAGGCTGAGCCTGCGTACAAGGCAGAGCTTTTGGACGAACGGAGGCGCCGCGAGGACTTAGAGAAGCGGGTAAACGATTTGGTCCAAGAGAACGTTCACAGCCGGCATATGGCGGAGGAGGCGGAGCGGAGTTCGTCGATTCGCGCCGAACTACAGCGTTTGGGCGTGGCCAAAGTGGACCTGGCATATCGTGCGGTGAAAGACGACGTTCAGCGGCGCGACGATGGCCAGTTGATGGCGCGAAGCGGTCCAGGGGAAATCCCGTTGCACGAATATCTAAAGCAGTTCGTACAAGAGAATCCGGAGTTGTTGCCGGCGCGGATTACGGGCGGATCCGGAATGGGATCGGGGCCGAAGGCTGCCTCGAATACGGGCACATTCGATCTGGACAAGATTCGACCGGGCATGAGTCCGGAAGAACTGGATAAGGTGCGCCAAGAAGTCTCGAGGGTGGCGAGTCAAGCACTGCGAGGCATGTGAAGGGGCGCCGGGAGGCGGCTGAAGGGAACGCATAGCCCGGTGTAGGTTCAAGAATAACAAAACGAGGTAAAGCTTAATGGGAACAATTACATCAGCAAATGTAGCAAATGCGATTGTGAAGCTAGTGGCGGTGGACGCCTTGCCGGCGCTGGTAAGCAATCTGGTGATGGGTAACTTAGTCAATCGTGATTACGAACCTACGCTGGCCAATGCCGGAGATACGGTGAATGTGCCGATTCCTCCGACTTTGGTGGCCAACAACATCGCTGAGGGCGGACTGGTTCAGACTCAGAATCCGAACTTGGGGAACGCTCAGATTGTGTTGAACACACACGCGGAGGCGACGTTTCAGATTCCGGATGTTACGAAAGTCCTGGCGGTGCCGGACCTTCTCAGGCTGTATATGCAGCCGGCCGTGGTGGCGATCGCGGAACGGATCGAGTCCGACATACTAAACCTCTACCCACAGTTCAGCGCTAATACTGCGCTGGGCACAGCCGGTGTGACGATTACCGAAGCGGTGGTTGATCAGGCGGAGACGGCGCTGTTCCAAGCGAAAGTGCCGTCGATATCGAGTAAGTACTTGGTGGTGGATCCCGTGAGTTACTCGGCGATGAGACAGATTCCACGCTTCAGTGAATACTACTCGGCAGGCGACGCCGGCTTGCGCGCGCTGGTGGATGGCGCGGTTGGGAAGATCAAGGACTTCTTCGTCTTCCGGTCGCAACTGGTGCCGACCACGGGTAGCGCGCCGGTGAATACGCATAATCTGGCCTTCGCGAGGGACGCGATCGGGCTGGTGATTCGAAGACTTCCACAACCGCTGCCGGGGACGGGCGCGATCGCGGAATACGCGGAACTGGGTAACTTTGGAATCCGCGTGGTGATGAGTTACCAGCCGAATACGCTGGGGCAGCAATTCACGGTGGATGTCCTGTACGGAACGGCAGTTCTGCAAAACTCGTTTGGAGTGCAGGTTAACACCTAGCGGACGCGAGTTAGAGAAGCAACGCGGGCGGACGTAACAAGGCGTCTGTCCGCGGCGAAGAAGGAGCGGGATGGATCTACGTCTGTTTTTTCAAAAGTTACGAAAGCTTGAGCGGGAAATTGTGGACCCTCATGTGGTGGTGGTCAGTAATGAGACGGCCGATGGAGGGCGCCCCGGCCAACTGGCGGAGGTTTCAAGAAGCAATGCAGCGCGGCTGATCTTAGAGGGCCATGCTCACCTAGCGACAGCGGAGGAATCGACTGAATATCGGACCTCCGAGCGAAAGGCGTTGGAGGAATCGCAACAGCGGCTGCTGGCGGACAAAGTGCACGTCAACGTGATCTCTGACGCGGATCTACGCGCATTCAAGAGCGCAGCGCGGGCGGAGAAGCGTTAGGCGCTGGAGTTGCGATGGCCCTATTTAACGACGGTCCGATGAGTACGGCGGCGGATCTTCAGCAGTACGAGAATTCCATTCTCACTGTTGCCAGCACGGAAAACATCGATCTGGCGTCCAAGCTCATGCTTGCCCAGCAAGACTTGGCGAACGAGGTGGTCTTGTTTTTGCTACGGCGGACGGCGCGCTGCGATTATTCACCCTGGAACGATTCCTCTAGTTCACTTGGTCTGCGCGAGCTGACTAACGTGGTGGTCACCGAACCGCTGCAAAAGTGGCATATTCATAGAACTCTCGCGCTGGTTTACCGCGATGCGTACAACAATCAGCTCAATAATCGGTATCTGGGTAAGTGGGATGAATATGAGGATCTGGCGAAGGCCAGCCGGCGGACTTACTTTCAGATCGGCGTCGGGTTAGTGGCTGATCCTGTTCCGCAGGCCTCCATTCCGACAGTATCGAGCGTCGCGGGAACGGCCGCGGGCGGCACCTTCTTTGTCGCAGTGACGTGGGTGGATGCGACCGGCCAAGAAGGTGCACCGAGCGAGTTCGCGCAACTGGGCACAACCGACGGGCAGCAGCTTTACGTGACCGTTAGCAACCCGCCGCAAAACGTGCCGACATGGAACGTCTATGTCGGAGCAACGCCGAGCGCACTCACACTTCAGAATGCGGCCCCGTTGGCGACCAGCGTGGGCTGGACAATGACCTCGGCGCTCAATGCGGGCGTGGCCTTAACAACGGGTCAGCAGCCGTCGTGGTTTGCGGTGGATCATCGTGTGATCGAAAGAGGGTGACGTATGCTGCAAATCGCGGGATCGAGCACGCAGAAGGTGCTGGGATATCTGGCCGCCGCGGGGGGACTACCGGCGGCCGTCGAAGCTCTGGTATTACAGCAAGGAATGACGCTGGCGTCGATAGCCCCGCAGCAGATAATCGCGCAAAACGTGACGCCCGATATATCGGAACAGAGCACGGCAAATAACTACCCGCTGGTGTATGTGTATTGCAACAAAGTGGTCAATGAGCTTCGTGAGAAGTTTCGAACCTTCTCCGGCGAGGCGCAGATGGTTGTAGAGGCGCGAGTTTCGCAGGACCGGCTGGACGAAATCGAAACAAACTTGCAGGCCTATGTCGACGCCATCTCGCAGGTGCTGGACAACAGCCGAGGGGACTGGGGAGATGGTGTGTTTTTTGCCGGCGAATACGAGGTTACATTTGGCGGAGTGAAACATGGCGGGCGCAATTTCCTGCAAATCGCGAAGGTCTCATTTGTTTTGCAGGTTAGCGCCGATTAACCGGCAGATAGCTTAGACTTCCTATGTCCTACATCCTTTCCAATGACAATCGCTTTTACGTGGCTCTGGAGCAAAGCTACGGGGTGGCCGCGGCGATCAGCGCGAGTAATCGAATTCCCGCGGTGAAGTTGACGACGAAGCAGCAGAACGAAAAGGTCCAGCGCGCGGATAAGACGGGCTCGCGGACGTTTGCGGGATATCCAAATGGACTGCGGATACAGACGAGTTTCGGGTTAAAGACATACATGGCGAACTGGACTGCTGGCGGTGCGCTTCCTCCTTACGATCCATTGTTTCAGGCGTGCCTGGGCGGAGCCGCGGTGCGATCGGCGGGAGGCACGGTGGCGAGTACGAGCGGTGCATCGACCGTAGCGTTTACAGCGCCGCACGGGTTGGCTCCAGGGGGTGCGGTTACCAGCGGAGGGGAAATTCGCTTCGTTACGGTGGTGGTGGACGTTTATACGATTCAACTGAACGCACCATTTTCGGTTACTCCGAGCGCAAACGCCCAAACCGGGCCGATCGCGATGTACCAGACCGCTGAAAATCTTTCGAGCCTCACGCTCTATGATTACTGGAGCCCCACGACGGCAGTGCAACGCGTACTGGGCGGGATGGCGGTGGACACCCTGTCGATCAAAGTCAACGGGGATTTTCACGAATTTGATTTCAGCGGGCAGGCGCAGGACTTGGTGGACACGTCCAGTTTTCAGAGCGGCGAATTCGGAATGTCGACTTACCCGACTGAACCGACCGTGTCACCGATTAACTACTCGATCATTCCGGGAAATCTGGGGCAGGTTTGGCTGGGCAGCTCGCCCACGCGTTTTCTAACGTTGACGAATGGCACTGTTACGTTTACAAATAATCTGGAACTAAGGGCAAGTGAATTTGGCGCAATACTCCCCAGCACGATTGCTCCTGGACAGCGGGCGGTGTCGATTAACTTCAGTCTTTATGAAATGGACGATGCCGGCACGGCAGCTCTTTATCAGGCGGCGCGGCAAAAGTCGCCGATCAGCGTAATGATGCAACTGGGCCAGCAGCAGGGCGAACTGTTCGGCATCTACATGCAGAGCGTAGTTCCGGAAGTGCCGGCTTTTGATGATTCCGACAAGCGGCTGCAGTGGCAATTTCAAAGCTGCCGCGCGCAAGGAAGCGTGAACGATGAGATTTTTGTCGCGTTTGGGTAAGGAAGGAAGCGGGATTTCGGGCGGGAGCGGAACACCTTCCCGAAAGGGCGCCTTGCACTACGACAGCGTAGTTGTGATGGACTCCAAGACCGCGCCGGGAGTGAAATTCGCGATTCACCGCATTTCTTTCGGACGGCGGATGGAGCTGAGCAGGCGGGTTCGCGAGATCAGCCGCAAGGCGGAGTTTCTGCAGGCAAGTACGGAACTAAACGAGAAAATCGAGGCCAACATCCTGGCGCAGGAAATCGACGCGATGTACTTACAGTGGGGGCTGGTGAAAGTGGAGGGATTCATGATTGACGGCGAGCCTGCCACAGCTGCCCAGTTACTGGAAAAGGGTCCGGAAGATCTGGCGCGCGAGGTTGTGGGCGCCATCAAGGAACAATGCGGGTTGAGCGAAGCAGAACGAAAAAACTAATTGTCGCGTTCCATTTTCAACTTGGTAACAAAGCCGCGTGGAGCTGCGACCAATGCAGAAAGAGCGGTCTGGAGAAAAAGCGACGGTGTGGCTGGCTGGCGAATAGTACCGAGTCACTTTCAACGATAGTGTGGGTCCGTGGAAAAGTATCGCTCGCGACTTGTCCG
>CAWAPW010000015.1:0-54884 GCA_963784025.1 Bryobacterales bacterium | reverse complement strand
TAAACTTGGAAGGGATTTTTGGCTCGTCAACCGCTGGCTCATTGCTGCGAGGGGCATTGGAAGTTGGCTCGGCACTGGCGGGTGGCGCGGCGCTGGCCGGCGTCGTATCGGTGGAATCCGTATTGGCCGGATCGGTGGCCGCGTCCGGGGGCGGATTCTTCTTTTTCGGCTTGGCGACGGTTTCCGATGAGTCCGGTCCGCCTTGCGCGAGCGCCTCGTGGAACGAAATTGCGCCGAATGCGATTACAACGCTGGCGCCGAATAAGTCCGGCTTTGAAGTATTTCATACAATCACCGCGAGCGGCCCAGCGCCGCCCTCGCACCTATTTTAGACCTTATTCAACGCCTGGGGCCGCGTTACCGCGCCGCGACCATCGCCTTACCGAGCCGCGACCAAAGGAAGCGGTCCGCACGGCCTAGTTGACCTTCGGCCCGCGGCCGGAGCCCGTCTTGCGCAGGTACACCTGAAACTTCTTCTTGGCGCGCTGCAGCTTCCAGTCCCGATACTGCCTGCGGATCGGCGCAACGGGATCGAACTGCATATGGGGCGTCTTCAGGAAAAGATAGCCGAACAGCAATCCGCCCAGATGCGCGAAGTTGCTAACTCCCGTATTCACTCCGAAGGAGCTGAGAAACGCCACCGCGCCAACGATCATCACGAACTACTTCACCTTGATCGGAATCAGGAAGCCGAACAGGATTTCGCGATCCGGGAACATCATGGCGTAGACGATCAGGATGCCAAAAATAGCGCCCGAGCTTCCTATGGTGGCTACGCTCGGGTTGCCCCAAGGCAAAATGTAATTCGCAATCACCACGCAGATGCCCGCGCCCACGGCGCAGAAAAAGTAAAACTGCACGAAGCGGCGCGTTCCCCAGACCCGCTCGATGTCGGCGCCGAACATCCAAAGCGCCAGCATGTTCCAGATAATGTGGCCGAAGCCGCCGTGCAGAAAGGCGTACGTGGCGAGTTGCCAGATGGAGAAATACTTTACGACGTCAACCGGCGTAAGCGCCAGGTAACTGAGCGGCCGGTCCAGCCGCAGCAGCCCGGCAAAGTAGCCAATCACGAAGATGGCGACGTTGCTGATCAGAAGCCACTTTACGCCCTTCGGAAAGCCGGGAATATAGAATGCGCCTATGGATCGCGTTCTGCTGCGGAAGGACATGAACCGAAGACCCGCCTAAAACTCAGAATATCAGAACAGAGCTCAGTTTTCCTCGGAAAACTTGGCGGTCCGCGAGCCCCAGGCGATCAGCGTGGAGGAAAGCATCTTCAAGCCAATGGACAAAGCGATCCAAACCTGCCAGTGAGAGAAGAAACCGTCGGCGATGAAGAATGCGCCCGCCCATCCCAGGTCCGCGCACACTCGCCAGATTCCCAAAACCAACGCGACCAGGGCGGCCGGTGTCAACAGGGCGACCAGAATGTTCGCCAGTTGACCCAAGGTTGAAAGCCGAAGGCTTGACTATAGTGCCAAGACGCCCTCAAACCAAAACTGCGACTTGATTGTGCGCTCCGAACTGGTTGCAGCAACGCCGGATCGAGCCCGCGCCACGGCGGGTTGCGGCGTGAGTACAATTTTGAGAACTGCCATGTCCGTCCGAACCTCTACTTGCACTGGATGCACGAGACCCTCCAAAGTTTCGGGAATTCAGATTGGGACTGGCGGCGTGAGTTGATCGCGGGTTAGGGCCGCGATTTCGATTCGATGAAGGCCAAAGATGCGCGCAGGCGATGCACCAGGTGTGGCGTGCCGCCACAGGCTAGACGTACTAAGGCCTTACCGCGACCGCTTCTGAGCCGCGACCGCTTCTGAGCCGCGACCGCTTCTGAGCCGCGACCGTGAGGGAGCGGTCCACAAAGAAGTCAATACCGTGAATTAGCCAGCTTGCGCTCTGGTTCGTCTACCGATTCCGGAAGCATCGCCTGTGGTTTTCCATAGCGGTTCAGAAGGAGTCGCGCAGAACTGCAGCGAGGCCGCCAGAGTCAGCCAGATTTGCCAGTGAGAAAAGAGACCGCTGGCGATGGGAAACTGTCCGGTGGCGTTCATATCCGCCGCCAGCCGCCAAAACGCGAGCGCGCAGGCCATCACCGCTGCCGGCGTGAGCAAGGACGCCAACGCAAGAGCGACGTGCTGGTTCTTGCGCTGCTTCTGCCGTACCCTGGTTCCGGAACTGAGTCGTATCCTGACAACCATTCGGTTAGAATCTCAGTTTACCAATTCCCACTCCCAACATATCGTCATCGCCCACCAACCACGTTATGCAAATACTGAAGACTGCTCTGATTGGAACTGGATTCATGGGAAAGGTACACGCGGAGAACCTGCGCCGCCTGGGTACTGTCGAAATTACGGCGCTGGCCGGCTCCAGCGAGCCAGCGTGCGCGCGAGTTCGGTAACAGCATTGGCGTCAATCGCACCACTGGAAATTATCAGGAGTTGCTGGAAGATTCCGCGATCGACGCCGTCCATGTTCTGACGCCTAACGCACTCCATTATCCAATCTGCCGCGCGGCTCTCAAAGCCGGAAAACATGTTCTGTGCGAGAAGCCCTTCACTGTTTCGCTGCAGCAGGCGCGTGAACTTGTTAGTCTCGCGGCCGAGACAGGCCTCGCGAATTGCATTCAGCACAATCTGCGCTACTACCCGCTGGTCCAACAAATTCGCCGCATGATCGAAGCGGGCGATCTGGGCGAGATCCTGATCGTACAAGGCACTTACTCGCAGGATTGGCTGCTCTACGACACCGATTGGAATTGGCGCGTGGATTCGAAAGAGAACGGCGCGCTGCGAGCGATGGGTGACATTGGGTCGCATTGGATGGATATGATCCAGCACGTCACCGGTCTCGCGATCACCGAGCTATGCGCCGATCTCGCGACGTTTCATCGCACGCGGCGCAAGCCAAAAGGATCGGTGGAGACGTTCGCGGGCAAAACGCTCGAACCCAGCGCTTACGAAACGGCGCCAATCGATACCGACGACTTTGGCTCCGTGCTTGTGCGCATGGGCGATCGCGCGCGCGGCGCCTTCACGGTGAGCCAAATGTCGGCGGGCCGGAAAAACATGTTCACCATCGACATTTACGGTACGAAAGCCGGCGTTTCCTGGAACCAGGAACGCCCCGATGAATTGTGGATCGGCCAGCGCAACAGCGCGAACCATATCATCGTCAAGGATCCCGCGCTGCTCTATCCCAAGGCCGCCGCTTTTGCGGATCTCCCAGGCGGCCACAGCGAAGGGTACGACGACACGCACAAGCAGGTGTTCAAACGCTTCTATGCGCGCGTGGCGGACCCGTCTGCGCCGGTGGATTATCCGACATTTGAAGACGGGCTGCTGGGAATGCGGTTGCTCGAGAAAGTAGCGGAAAGCTCGCAGAAGCGCGGGTGGGTAGTATGCTGAATTCGGGCGTGCTACGATCACCGCAGTGGAAATACCCGACCTCAATCCGATGGAAGAAATTCGGTGTCCAGAATGCCAAAGGACTCTCGGCGTGGTGATTGACGGCGACGATTCAAGCTCATGGGCGATGGGGTGCCGATGTGGACTTTATCGCGAACTGTCGCCGGGTAGCGTGATCTTCGGCATCGCTGGACCCGAGGGAGTCCTCGCGGTCTTTCGTCCTCGTCTCCGCAGTGAGGCTCTCCTTTCAGAATAGAAACTCCTCCGTCCCCCTCCACATCTCATCCAGCACATTTACCAGGTCGTGATCCGAATCCAGCAGGCGCAAACTTGCATTCGGATGCCCGGCGGCGAACGTTTCCGCATAAATCGCCGGCACCACCGTATCGTTCCGGCCCTGAAAAATAAGCGCTGGCTGCGTGAAGTTGGGATAAGCCTCGTATTGCCGCGCGTCTTTTATGAGCTGATAGCCCAGCTCCACCACGCGGCCCTCGCTATAGTGAAACACTTCCAGCGTGTTGGTGCGCTTCCACTGCTCCATGGCTGGCTCGCCCAATGTTTCCGGCCAGCGCGAGGCGAACGAGAAGGCCGGCGCCAGCAGCACCAGTTTCTGCACCGTGCGATTCCGAGCCGCGTACAGAGCCGCCAGATATCCGCCCATGCTGGATCCGATCAGCGAGACGGAGCCATCGCCGCACACCCGCGCCATCACCTTCAATTGCGCGCTGAGCGTCAAGTTCCTGAAATCACCGTCCGCCAGGTCGGGAATTTCCAGGCCAATTCCCAACTCGCGAAAGCGTGCTTCAAAGAATCGAGCCTTGCGTGAACTGGGGCTGCTCGCGAAGCCATGCAAATAAACGAACCGGCTCATGGTTGGATTAGCGCCCGCGCTAAAGGCCGGCGAACGACACCGCCGAACCTTCCGTCAGGATGCGCCGCAAATAATCGATCTGCCCTAGATGAAAGTTCAAATGCCCGTGCAGATGAACCAGAAGATCGTGGGACGACAGGTCGATTTCCACCACGCGCTCCGGATGAGTCGCCGCTAGATCGTCTTCGGACAGGCGCGCCACCACCCGCACAACCAATTCCTTGACCTGCTCCATCCGCCACACCAGATCGTCGCGCGACACACCATTCAGCGCAAACTCCTGGTCCCGCGTGCGAACGTAAGCCACGTGCCCCAGCTGCCGCCCGATGTACTCGCGCAGGTTGCCTTCCAGGTGCAGCACCAGATTGCCGGCCGGATTCTTCACGCCCGGCGCGGACTGCCACAGCGTCTCGTCGCTGGGAAACGCCCGCAGTTCCTGAATCAGCCGCGTAAGGTCGCGAGAGAACAGCGCCGCCAGCCCTTCGGCAATTGTCACAATTCAGTGTCGCGCGCGGCCGTCGACCCTGGCAACCGGCTTTCCGAACCGCGACCGGTCAGGGAGCCGGCGGCAGAAACTTGTTTTTCCGAACCGCGACCGTCAGGGAGTCTGCGGCAGAAACTTGTTTTCCGAACCGCGACCGGTCAGGGAGTCTGCGGCAGAAACTTGTTTTCCGAACCGCGACCGGTCAGGGAGTCTGCGGCAGAAACTTGTTTTCCGAACCGCGACCGGTCAGGGAGTCTGCGGCAGAACCTTCTTTCCGAGCCGCGACCGTCAGGGAGCCGGTAGCCTTGTTTTCACGATCTCGTTGGCGGTCCTATGCTGGCGCCCGGCCCGGACTGGGCTACAATTGGCTTGACAAGAAACAGCGTTTCTTGATCTAGTCGTAAGCGGAGATATCGGAGCGCACCCTAGCCCCTCATCCGGACCGTTGCGGACGCCGTAGTTGCGGCTGGCCGCCACCATCGCTAGAATCAATGAGTTTGTAGATATCTTTTATTTGTAGGCATCGTGGGGAGGATTCATGTCGGTTGAACAAAGAGTGAAGCAGATCATCGTCGAGCAGTTGGGCGTGGATGAAGGTCAAGTGGACAACAGCGCCTCGTTCGTCGACGATCTTGGCGCCGATTCGCTCGACATCGTGGAGCTGGTGATGGCGTTTGAAGAGGCCTTCGATATTGACATTCCCGACGAAGACGCCGAGAAAATCGCAACGGTGAAAGACGCCATCGATTACATCGAGAATAAGAAGAAGAAGTAAGCCGCCGGGAGCTATTGTTGTCGCGCAGAGTAGTAGTCACAGGAGTGGGGTTGCTTTCCCCGCTTGGCATTGGCACCGACCAGAGCTGGCAAGCCATTTGCGAAGGCCGGAACGGCATCTCCCGCATCGAACAGTTTGACGCCGCCGCGTTTAATTGCCGCATCGCCGGCGAGGTCAAAAATTTCGATCCCGCCCGCTTCATCGAACGCAAAGAAATCAAGAAAATGGGCCGCTTTATCCAGTTCGGAATCGCGGCTTCCGATTTTGCGCTGGCTCAGTCCGGCCTCAAGATCGATTCGCAAAACGCCGAACGCGTCGGCGTCGTCATCGGCAGCGGCATCGGCGGGTTCGAAGTCATCGAGCGCGAGCATCGGAATCTGCTCGAAAAGGGTCCCCACCGCATTTCGCCGTTTTTCATTCCGGCCACCATCATCAACCTGGCTGCCGGCTACGTCTCCATCCGCACCGGCGCGAAGGGGCCCAATTCGGCTACCGCCACGGCTTGCACCACCAGCGCCCATTCCATTGGCGATTCCTTCAAGATCATCCAGCGCGACGACGCCGACGTCATGATTTGCGGCGGCGCCGAAGCGTGCATCACTCCCATGGGCATCGGCGGATTTGCCGCCATGCGCGCGCTTTCGCAGCGCAATGATGAACCCGAGAAAGCCTCGCGTCCCTGGGATGTCCAGCGCGATGGATTTGTGGTGGGCGAGGGATCGGGCATCCTGGTGCTCGAAGAATTCGAGCATGCCCGGCGGCGGGGAGCGAACATCCTGGCCGAGATCGTGGGTTATGGCATGAGCGGCGACGCTTATCACATCACCAGCCCGTCCGTAGACGGCGATGGCGCGTTTCGCGTGATGCGCCTGGCCATCAAGGACGCCGGCATTGAGCCCGAAAAGATCGACTATGTGAACGCCCACGGCACCTCCACCGAAGTGGGCGACCGTATCGAAACCACCGCGCTCAAGCGCGTCTTTTGCGAACACGCTTATAAGCTCGCCGTCAGTTCCACCAAGTCGATGACTGGCCATTTGCTGGGCGGCGCGGGCGGTCTGGAAGCCGGGATCACGGTGCTCGCGTTGCGCGATCAGATCGCGCCTCCCACCGTCAATTTGGACGTTCCCGACCCCGAGTGCGATCTGGACTATGTGCCGCACAAGGCCCGTCGCATGAAGATCGACTACGCTCTTTCGAATTCGTTCGGCTTCGGCGGCACCAACGGCTGCCTGATTTTCAAACGATACACCGCGTGATAGGCGTCTCATGAAAATCCTGGTCTCCATCAAGCAAGTCCCTTCGCGCGACTCGCAGCTTCGCATCGATCCCAGCGGCCGTTGGATTCAAGAGAACGATCTCAGCTTCGAGATCAACGAGCCCGATGCCTTCGCGCTCGAAGAAGCGCTGCGGTTGAAGGAAAAGCACGGTGGCGAAGTGGTTGCTCTGTGCGCCGGACCCGCGCGCGCGTCCCAGACCATTCGCGAGGCATTAGCCAAGGGCGCCGACCGCGCCATTCACATCGAAGAAGAGAATCTCTCCGCATTCGATACTCTCGGCGTAGCGAATCTCCTGGCCAAAGCCGCGGAGTCCGAGAAGCCGGATTTGATCCTGACCGGATTGCAGTCCGACGACCTGGGCTACGGCCAAACCGGCGTCGTAATGGCCGAATTACTGGGCCTTCCGCACGGGACCATCATCATGGCGGTCGAGATAATCGACAGCGGCATTCGTGTAAAGCGCGAGCTCGAGGATGGCTGGTTTCAGAATGTCGAGATGCCGCTTCCGGCCGTGCTGACGATTCAATCCGGCATTAACAAGCTGCGCTACGCGACGCTGATGGGCATCAAGAAAGCCAAGACCAAAGAGGTCAAGCGCTTCACCGCGTCCGAATTGGGTGTTGCGGCATCGCCCACAGCGTCCATCGAGCGCGTCTATTTGCCGCAGCGCACCAAGCAGACTCAGTTGATCGAAGGCAGCCCAAGGGAAGCAGCAGCGAAGCTGGTGGAGAAGTTGCGGTTTGAGGCGCGGGTTATATGAGCGGCGTCCTCGTCGTCATGCAGCGAAGCGGCGCCGAGTGGCATCGCATGTCGTGGGAGACGCTCGCGGCCGCGCAGCAGCTTGCGGCGCAAACGGGGCAAACAGTATCGGCAGCCGTCGTTGGTGAAGCGGGGGAACTCGTCAACAAAAAGATCGATCGCATATTTGTCGTCGATCACCCTTTGCTCGCCACCTACACCGCCGACGGATTCACGGCCGCGCTGGAACAGCTCATTCGCAAAATCAGCCCGTCCATCGTCCTCTTTCCGCACACTTATCAGGTTCGCGATTTCGCGCCCAAGCTTGCCACTCGCTTCAATCAGGTTTTAGTGAGCGACACGGTCGGCTTCCGCGTCGAAAACGGCGCGCCCATTTTTGTCCGCCAGCTTTTTCAAGGCAAATTGAACGCCGACGTCAAACTCGGGGGCGGAGAACCGCACTTCGCTTCCATCCAGGCCGGCGCCTTCCGCGCGGATCAGGTTCAGGACGGCACATCCCAGGTGGAACATTTCGCGCCCGAATTGTCGGCCGACATCATCCGAGCCAAACCGCAGGAGCCGTTCCGCGAATCGGCGCGTGCGGTGGATCTCACTTCGGCCGACATCATCGTTTCGGTCGGTCGAGGAATCAAGGAGAAGGACAACATCCCGATCGTCGAAGAACTCGCCAAGGCGCTGGGCGCGGAGCTCGCGGCATCGCGGCCCATCTGCGATAGCGGCTGGCTCCCCATGGAGCGCCAGGTGGGCAGCTCCGGCCAAACCGTCTCGCCCAAAATGTATCTCGCCGTTGGAATTTCCGGCGCCATCCAGCACCTGGTAGGCATGAAGGGCGCAAAAACCATCGTCGCTATTAACAAGGATGCGAACGCTCCCATCTTCGAAGTGGCCGACTACGGCATCGTCGGCGATCTCTTCGAAGTGGTCCCCGCCTTGGTCGAAGAAGTCAAAAAAGCCAAGAGCTAAAGGTCGTCGCTGACGGCCCGTTCCAGATTCTCCATCACTCTCCGCAACATTTCATCTAGCAGCTCCACTTCCGCCTTAGAAAGCCCCTTTAGCGCCACCTTCGATGCCTCCATCAAAACGGTCCTCGACTTGATCGCCTGCTTCGTCGCCTGCGGCGTTAGCGAGACCAGGCTGCTTCGGTTGTCCCGCGGGTTGAGCGACCGCTGAATTAGTCCGTCCCGCTCCATGCGCGCCAGTAACTGAGCCATGGTCGGCTGCTCAATTTGCGCCAGGCGCGCGAGATCCTTTTGGGTCTTTGCAGCTCCGTCTCTCAGCGCGAACAAAACAGGCAATTGGGCCACGGAAAACCCAAAGCGTTCCAGCCGCGTATCCGCCCAGCGCGTAAATAGACGTCCCGCCCGGCCAATGCGCTGTAATACGTCCGGGATATTTTCGGTTGATTTTTCTTGACGCGTCATTGCATAGCATCCTATTCTTGTACATAGGAGACTATATAAGTATGCATCAGGTTGAGCCGACCCCGCGCATCGGTATCGTCGGCGGCGGTCCGGCCGGGCTCACGCTGGCGCGGATTTTGCATCTCCGCGGCATTGCCAGCGTGGTCTTCGAGCGCGAAGGATACTTCGGCGAGCGCCCGCAGGGCGGAACCCTCGACATGCACGCGGACACGGGGCAGTTTGCGCTGCGCTGCGCGGGTCTGGAACCCGCGTTCCGGCGTGTCGCCCGCTATGAAGATCAGGGCGTCCGTATAGCGGACAAGCACGGCCGCATCCTGTTTGACCATCAGAGTAACCAGGGTGACCGGCCGGAAGTGGATCGCGTACAACTTCGCCAGATTCTGCTCGATTCGCTGCCCGCGGGCGTGGTTCGTTGGGGACATGCGCCGCAATCGGTGGAAGCTCAGAGGGATGGGACGTTTGAACTCAGCTTTAACAACGGCTCTGCGCCGGAACGCTTCGATCTTGTGGTAGGCGCAGATGGTGCATGGTCGCAGATCAGACCGCTGGTTTCCCCTGTTGAGCCGGAATATGAAGGAATTCTCTTCGTGGAATTCCATTTGGCTGATGTCGATGCGAAGCATCTCGAGATAGCGGCACTGGTCGGCCACGGCAAAATGTTCGCTCTCGGGGATTGCAAGGGAATCCTGGCTCAGAGAAATTCCAATGGGCATGTCTACGGGTATGCCGCTTTCCGCGCTCCCCAAACGTGGCCGTCGAACTCGGCGTCCGAGTTGTCACCGGCGGCCGTGAAGGCGCAGTTGATCGGAGTATTCGACGGTTGGTCCGGGAATCTTCTGCGATTCATCCACGAATCGGACGACCGGTTAATCGTCCGGTCGCTCTCGTTCCTGCCGGCTGGGCACTCGTGGGACAACCGCCCGGGCATTACGTTACTGGGCGATGCCGCGCATGTGATGTCTCCCTTTTCTGGCGAAGGCGCCAACCTCGCCATGCGTGACGCGGCCGACCTGGCACTTGCTTTGACGGACTGCGCCGATTGGAAAAGCGCCGTTGCGCGATTCGAACCCGTGATGTGCAATCGCGCGGGCGTAGCCGCCACCGCTGCACTGACAGCATTGCGGGACGTCTTCTCCGAAGCGGGACTGGCGCACGCGATCGAAACTATGAAATCGCACCATCCGGCGGCGGTTCCCCTGGCAGACCACGCCTGACGACGCAGTGTTCACAAATCCACTTGGCCGTTTTTCATCCAAGTGTCTTCGCCTTCCGCGGTTCGTAAACTTTAGCCGACTGATCGCGATAAGTTCGATCGTGGGTCCGCCAGAGCGTGAGTCGATTTACTCTTCACGCGCAAGACCCGCGAAGGCATTGTCAACCTCGTTCAACACAACCGCTAAATCGGGCGGGTGAGATGTATCCACTTCGATATGCGGGCCAAGGTCGAGCCTTCCGAAACTGGCGGCTTGACGGATGCTGGCGAGGATCTCGGCATGAGATCGTTGTTGGTCCAGATGTCCCGGGTGCCGCGTCCGATGGGCGAACCGACTAGCACACAACTCCGCCGAACATTTGCAGTGGACGTTGACAACCTTGCCTGGAAGTTGAGAAATCCAGGCGGTCGGAGTTCCGGACGTCGAAGGCATTCCGGGAAGGTGCCAGTGAGAAACCAAAACAGCGCCTTCCGAAACGGCCGCCTGGGCTTCGAGCCCCAGATCGCTCTCTCGACTCAACTTACGGCGCCACTCCACGTCGCCCAATCCTTTCGACTCAAAGAGTCGCTCGAGAATGTGGTCTTTGTCTAACAGCGAAAGATTTAACGCCTTAGCCAGTTGCTGTGCCAAAGTACTTTTGCCGCTGCTGGGAAGTCCAGAAACGACAACAAAGTGTTTGGCCACGTGAGTGTTGTCCTATCTCTCGGCGAACCTCGATCATACGATGTCGTATGAGCGCGATAGAATTGGCCTAACCGCGCCGCCTTCACAAATCCAAGTCGACGGTTTGTAGGCGTTCCTGATTTCTACCCCGCGCGAAGCAAAACGAGGCCGAACGCTGGCGATGTCCCCTCCCGATTCCCTTGACAGCCCCGGCTAAAATGGAAGCGCTTGAAATCTCATGACTGGCTCTTTTCGCGGAAAACTCGCCCCAACGCGCCAAAAAAATACGTCACCTCCACACACACCTCCTCCCCCTTTCCCATCTCACTTATTTACAACCGACTTGCGCTCATACCTCAGGTATCGCCTACTTCAAAATTTCTGGCACGAGTATAATCGCCGGCTCATCGCCGATCTTTCACCTTCAGCAACGGCCTTTTTTCGAGTGTCCCGCTCGGCAGCATTTCTGCCCACCGGTGCAAAGATGCAAAGTTCAGTCACAACGATTCGCGTCGATCCAACCCCCAGCCCCCAGCCCCCAGCCCCGCGCGGGCCGCGTCGCGGCCTGCGCCATTGGACATTCCACGCGCCGCTCCCGCATCATGTAAAGATATGGAAATCGTCAAGATTCTGGGCCGCGAGATTCTCGACTCGCGCGGCAATCCCACCGTCGAAGCCGATGTGCAACTCGCCGACGGTTCCATCGGCCGCGCCGCCGTTCCTTCTGGCGCGTCCACCGGTGAGCACGAAGCCGTCGAACTGCGTGATGGCGATCCCAAGCGGTATCTGGGCAAGGGCACGCAGAAAGCCGTCGCGAATATTGTCAACAAGATTGCTCCGGCCGTCACCGGCATGGAGGCCGAAGATCAATCGGCTATCGATCATAAGATGATTCAGCTGGACGGCACGTCCAACAAAGCCAAACTGGGCGCGAACGCGATTCTGGCCGTCTCCATGGCGGCGGCGCGCGCGGCCGCGCAATCGCAGATGACTCCGCTTTATCGATACCTGGGCGGCGTGGGAGCGAATCTGCTGCCGGTTCCATTGATGAACATCCTCAACGGCGGCGCTCACGCCGACAATTCGGTGGACCCGCAGGAGTTCATGATCGTGCCTCATGGCGCGCCCAAATTTGCCGAAGCGTTGAGAATGGGTGCTGAGGTTTTTCATACGCTGAAGGGCGTTCTCAAGAAGCGCGGTTATTCCACCGCGGTGGGCGACGAAGGCGGATTTGCTCCAAACTTGAAGTCGAACGAAGAAGCGCTCGAAGTGGTGCTGGAAGCCATCACCAAGGCGGGCTACAAACCCGGCGCCGAAATCAGCATCGCGCTCGATCCGGCAGCCAGTGAGTTCTATGATGCGGAAACGGGCAAGTACGTGTTCAAGAAGTCCGACAAAAGCCAACGGACATCCGACGAGATGGTGAAGTTCTGGGCCAAGTGGGTGGAACAGTATCCGATCATTTCGTTGGAAGACGGGATGTCCGAGAACGATTGGGACGGTTGGCACGCTCTCACCGAAGCTCTGGGATCGAAGATCCAACTGGTGGGCGACGACATTTTTGTAACCAACACCGAGCTGCTTGGGAAGGGCATCGAAAAAGGAATCGCCAATTCCATCCTGATCAAGGTGAATCAGATTGGCAGCGTCAGCGAAACGCTGGAGGCCATGCAGATGGCCACCGCGGCCCACTATACCAACATCGTTTCGCACCGCTCCGGCGAAACCGAAGACGCCTTCATTGCCGACTTCGTAGTGGCCACTCGCGCCGGGCAGATCAAAACCGGATCGGCCAGCCGCACGGATCGCATCGCGAAATACAATCAGCTCCTGCGCATCGAGGAGGAACTGGGCAGCGACGCCAAGTTCGCCGGCCGGAAGGCGTTTCATCAATAATGCAGGGCCAAAAGAAGCCGCTCGTTCTCACCATCCTGGACGGCTGGGGTTTTTCACCCGTCGCGGAGGGCAACGCTATCGCCGCCGCGCGCAAGCCCACTTATGATTTGCTTTTGCGCCAGTACCCGAACACGCTGGTGCAAACTTCCGGACCCTCCGTCGGCTTGCCCGAAGGACAGATGGGCAACAGCGAAGTGGGCCATTTGAATATCGGCGCCGGCCGCGTCATCTATATGGATGTCACGCGGATCGACCGCATGATCGCATCGGGCGAGTTCTTCAATAACCCGGTACTGCTCGATTCCATGCGGCACGCCAAGACGCATCGTCTGCATCTGATGGGCCTCTGTAGCGATGGCGGCGTGCATTCGCTGCTCACGCATCTCTATGCGCTGCTCGAAATGGCCAAAAAACAAAACGTGGAGCAGGTGTTTGTGCATTGCTTCATGGATGGCCGCGACACGCCACCCGAGAGCGGCGCTGGTTTCATCGAACAGGTGCAGAAGCAGATGCGGCAGATTGGCGCGGGTAAAATCGCCAGTGTATCGGGCCGCTACTATGCCATGGATCGCGACAAGCGCTGGGATCGGGTGGAGCGCGCGTTCAATGCCATGGTGCTCGGCAAGGGCGAGAAATCGGACGATCCAGTCGCGGCGGTGAAGCGATCCTACGAGCGCGGAATCACCGACGAGTTCATAGAACCTGTAACCATCGTGGACGCTCATAAGCAGCCGGTTGGGCTGATTCGCGACGACGACGCCTGTATCTTTTTCAACTACCGCGCAGATCGCGGCCGTGAGATGACCATGGCGTTGATGGATCCCACGCTCGAAAAACCGTCGCGGTCGGCTGCGCCGAAAAACCTGCATTACACCACCATGACCGAGTACGACAAGAGCTTCAAGGTACCCTTCGTGCTGCCGCGCGAGCATCCCAACAACATCCTGGCCGACGTGATGGCGCAATTGAATTGGAAGAACCTGCGCGTGGCCGAAACCGAGAAATACGCGCACGTCACTTATTTCTTCAACGGTGGTAATGAAAAACCCTACGCCGGCGAGAGCCGCGAGCTGGTGCAGTCGCCCAAGGTGGCAACCTACGATCTGAAGCCGGAAATGAGCGCGCAAGGCGTCACCGACGTGGTGGTGAAAGCCATCGAAGGCCGGGAGTTTGACATCATCGTCATGAACTACGCGAACGCCGACATGGTGGGGCACTCCGGCAAAATGGCGCCCACCGTCCTGGCTGTGGAAGCCGTCGATGCGGGGCTGGGACAGATCTACGATACACTGCGCCGGTCCGGCGGAACCTGGATGATCACCGCCGATCACGGCAATGCCGAGATGATGATCGATCCCATCACCAAAGGCCCGCACACTTATCACACGACAAATGCCGTGCCGTTCATCTTAGTGAGCGACTCGCGCGTCATGCTGCGATCAAGCGGCGCGCTGCAGGATATTTCGCCCACAGTGCTGGGATTCCTGGATGAGAAGCAACCCAAGGAAATGACCGGCCGCGACCTCCGCCTGTAACTGCACCGCGACCGAAACCGAGCCGCGACCGTGAGGGAGCGGAGGCCGTTAAACTAAAATCATGTCCAAACAATATTCAGCACCGCCGTCCATGTCGATCGATCCCGCCGCCAAGTACACGGCCACGTTCGAAACATCGAAGGGCAAGATTGTCTGCGATCTTTTCGCCAAAGACGCGCCCAAGACGGTGAACAATTTTGTATTCCTCGCCCGCGAGGGCTTTTACGATGGCACCCAGTTTCATCGTGTCATCAAGGATTTCATGGTTCAGGGGGGCGACCCGACGGCCAGCGGCCGCGGCGGACCCGGCTATAAGTTCGAAGACGAGACCAAGGGCAATCCCAACAAACACAAAGTTGGATCGCTCTCGATGGCTAATGCCGGCCCGAACACCAATGGCAGCCAGTTTTTCATCACCCATATCGCCACCGATTGGCTGGACGGCAAGCACACCGTCTTCGGCCAGGTAACCACCGGCCAGGACGTTGTCGACAAGGTGCAACAGGGCGATCAGTTGAAGTCCGTGACCATTCAGGAAGGCTGACCCGCGTGGCATTTCCCATTCACAGAATGCGCCGCCTGCGGGCCACCGAAGCGTTGCGAAACCTGGTTCGCGAAACGCTGCTCCATCCGGCCGATTTCATCCTTCCGCTGTTCATCTGCCCGGGCGAAAATGTTCGCCGCGAGATCAGCTCCATGCCGGGACACGCGCAGCTTTCGGTGGACCGGCTGGTGAAGGAGTGCGCGGAGGCGCATTCGCTCGGCATCGGCGGCGTCATTCTGTTTGGGATTCCGGAAACGAAAGATGAGATCGCTTCGGGCGCCTACGCTGACGACGGCATCGTGCAACAAGCCGTCCGGGCGCTCAAGCGCGAAGTTCCCAAGCTTTTGGTGATGACCGATGTCTGCAACTGCGAGTACACCAGCCACGGCCACTGCGGACTGGTTGTCGATGGCGAGGTGCAGAACGATCCCACGCTGGAGTGGCTGGCGAAAGCGGCGGTGTCGCACGCGCGCGCCGGCGCCGATATCGTCGCACCCAGCGATATGATGGACGGGCGCGTGGCGGCCATCCGTAAGGCGTTGGACGCTGCCGGGTTCATCGACACTCCCATCGTTTCTTACGCCGCCAAATACGCTTCGGTTTTCTACGGGCCTTTCCGTGAAGCGGCCGAATCCACGCCGCAATTCGGCGACCGGCGCAGCTATCAGATGGATCCGGCGAATGCGCGCGAAGCCATGCGCGAAATCGAACTGGATATCGAAGAAGGCGCCGACATGATCATGGTGAAGCCGGCCATGCCTTACCTGGACATCATCCGTGAGGCTCGCGATCGTTTTCCACTGCCGCTGGGCGCTTACCAAGTGAGCGGCGAGTTCAGCGCGTTGATGGCCGCCATCAACAACGGCTGGCTGGATCGCGACCGCACTATTTTAGAATCGCTCACCGCCATCCGCCGCGCCGGCGCGGATTTCGTGCTCACCTATTTTGCCAAAGACGCCGCCCGACTGCTGGCCTAATTACGTCGGGCGTCGACGTAGTGTTGAAGAGCTTCCAAGGACTCTTCGGCGCTTTGATATTCCGCGGGATCGGCGGCTCCGTCGATAAACCACTGCCAATGGGCGTGACTAGGAGCCTGTCCGAGTATTCTCCAACTTCGCGGGTCCAAAGGGAACAGAAGCGGTACATAATGTTTTATGCCAAAGGGCTACCGGACCTACCTTCCTGAGCAGGACCTGCTGTTGCCTCAGAACCTCCGCGCTTGGTTGGAGGAAGACCACTTGGTGTACTTGGTGAGCGACGTGGTCGATCAACTGGATCTGTCGGCCATTCACGCGGTGTACGAGAAGGAGAAGCGAGGGCAGCCGCCGTACGATCCACGGCTGATGACGAAGCTGTTGGTATACGGCTACTGCACGGGGGTGTTCAGTTCGCGTCGGATACAGAAGCGACTGCGGGAAGACATCCCGTTCAAAGTGTTGGCGGCGGGCAATGAGCCGGACTTCCGGACGATCTCGGAGTTTCGCAAGATCCACATCGCAGCGCTGGAGAAACTGTTTGAGCAGGTCTTGGCGCTGGCGCTGGAGTGCGGGTCGATCCAACTGGGCCGGGTTTCGCTGGACGGAACCAAGTTGAAAGCCAACGCCAGTAAGCACAAGGCGATGAGCTACGGCCGGATGAAGGAGAAGCAACAGCAACTGAAGGAAGAAGTGAAGCAGTTGCTGGAGCAGGCCGAGGCCGCCGACCAGGAGGAAGATCGTCAGTACGGCAGCCAGCGGGGCGACGAGTTGCCGGAGGAACTACGCCGACGCGAGACTCGGCTGGCCAAGATCCAGGAAGCCAAGAAAGTCCTTCAGCAACGGGCGCGGGACAAAGCAGCGGCGGAAGGCCAGAGCGCCCAAAAGGTCCAGCCGGAGGATAAGGATCAATATAACTTCACCGACCCGGAGTCGCGCATCATGAAAGGCGCCGACGGAATTGTGCAGGGCTACAATGCGCAAGCGGCCGTGGAGCCGACTTTGCTACTGATCGTCGGGCAATCTGTGACCGAAGCAGCCAACGATAAAAAGCAACTGATGCCGATGGTGGAACTCATCGAACAACAGTCCGGGCAGCGTCCGGAAGCGATATTGGCCGACAACGGATATTGTTCGGAACAGAACCTGGATTCGTTGGAATCGAGCGGTCAGCCGGAGCATAAGATCGAGGGGTTCATCGCAACGGGGAAGCAAAAACATGGCGAGCATCGACTACCCGCGAAGCGTGGACCATTGCCGCAAGGCGCAACCAAGCTGGACCGGATGAAGCGGAAACTGCAGACTAAAGTGGGCAAAGCCATTTATGCGGCGCGCAAATGTGTTGTGGAACCGGTGTTCGGGCAGATCAAACAGGCGCGCGGGTTTCGACAATTTTTGCTCCGTGGAAAGAAGAAAGTGCAAGGGGAGTGGGCGCTGCTGTGCTTGACACACAACATTCTGCGGCTCCACTCGGCTATGCGGTCCTGATGCGAGGCCTTGAAGAACGATTTTCGCTCAAAATTAAGACTCCAGTGGTCCTCGATCGACCGGGGACACCTGTCCGGCCGATGATGGCCGAGCAGCGAAGATTTCGTGTTATGCGAACGAACCCGCTTTCAAGTGCTTTTCGCCGCCTTACTCGGACAGGCTCCTAGGGGCACCGAAGTTAACGACGTCGGCAATTTCCCCGGGCGCCATTCCGTCAACTCGGTATCCGCATACAAAGCCGGTCGCGAAAGGATTTCCGCGGGATAGGCGCACTGATTCGTGCATTGTGAGCGTGATTGCCATCATGGCTCTCCTTCGATTCAGTGTATGAACCAATGGCGGCTAGTTCCAAGCATCAGCTCACTATCAGCGTTAATCCATGTTCATCGGCGGCCAAAAACATGTTTGGAGATATTGGTTTACGATCGCAATTCTTATTAGCCGCCGATGAACGCGGATTAACGCCGATGCAACCCGCTGCCAGATTTGTGGCCGATCGACAGCCTACGGTTCCACGGGCCGCAAAGAAACGTTGGTGGCCAGCAGCGCCTCCATCTCGTCGCGCCGGCGCGCGGGGCCGTACACATGACCTTGTACTTTGTCGCAGCCCAGCACGCGAACCAGGTCCAGCTCGGCGCGTGTTTCCACTCCCTCCGCCACCACGCTCAGGTTCATGCTGTGGGCCATGCGCACGATGCTTTGGATCACCGCGAGCGACCCTTCCGGCTCATGCAGGTTGCGCAGGAACGACTGATCGATCTTCAGCGAATCCACCGGCAGCTTGTTCAGATAGCTCAAGGACGAATAGCCGGTGCCGAAATCGTCGATCGCGATACTGACGCCCAGGTTGCGGATCTGCGTTAAGCGGGCGGCCGCTTGCGGAAGATCCTTCATGATGTAGCTCTCGGTTAGCTCCAGCTCCAACCGGTCCGGCGGCAGTTTGCTCAGCGCCAGCGCGGCGGCCACGGTTTCGAGAAAATCCCGGCGTTCAAACTGCAAAGCGGAAACATTGACGGAAATCCGCGCCGCGCGATGGCCGGCCTTGTGCCAGCTGGCTGCTTCTAAACACGCGCGTTGAATCACCCACGATCCGATGTCGATGATCAGTCCGGTTTCTTCGGCGATGGGAATGAATTGCTTCGGCGAGATGCTGCCGTAAATGGGATGCCGCCAGGTGAGCAGCGCCTCCAGGCCTTGCACCTTTCCGTTCATGCCCACCACGGGCTGATAGAGCAGCTCGAACTCCTGATGCTCCAGCGCGCGGCGCAGCGCGTTTTCCAGGCGCAGCCGCTCCAGGCTGGCGGTATGATCCTTGTCGCGGAACACCACCACATCGTTTTTTCCGCTGTTCTTGGCGTGATACATCGCCAGGTCCGCGTTGCGCAGCAGCGCTGCCACGGTCTGGCCGTGCCGCGGAAAGAGGGCGACGCCGATGCTGGCCGTGACAAACAGCTCGTTGTCTTCAATCTGGTGCGGCGCTCGAAAAGCGTTGAGAAATTCTTGCGAAGCCTGAACCGCGGCTTGATCGTCGGGTTGGCGCGTCAGCACGATGGTGAACTCGTCGCCGCCCATGCGTCCGGCGAGATCGTCTTCGGTGAGCAACAATTTCAAACGCTGGCCCACCTCTTTCAACAGCCGGTCGCCCATGGCATGGCCCAGAATATCGTTGATCTGCTTGAAGCGGTCGAGATCGATGAACAGAACCGCCAGGCTGCCAGACCGGTCGCAGGCGTCCCGCAGCGCGGCCTCCAGCAGCTCCATGAAGTAAGACCGGTTGGGCAGGCCGGTGAGAGAATCGTGCCGCGCCTGGAACTCCAGCCGCTCGGTGAACCCGCGCTGTTCCAGGGCCCGCGCGGCCAGACGGCTGGCGGCTTGCAGCAACTCGGCGTCGCTTTCATCGCGCGGCTGCCTGGTCTTATAGTGCAGTGCGAGCATTCCGAGCAGCATGCCATCGGCGGACAGAATGGGCGTGGAACGGCACGCTTCAATGCCGAGTTGCGCGGCCAGGTGCGCGCGGTCCGCCCAAAACGGGCAGCCCCGTACATCGTCCCAGAACACCGTTCCCCGCGCTACTTCGGCGGCCGGCAATCCAGCCGTATCGCGCAGCACGCGGAAGGGCTTCAACAGGCGCAGCCCATCGGCGGGAAAGCCCGGAGCGGCCACCCAGGTGAGCATCTCGTCCCTCAGCAGCAGCAAGGAGCACAGCGCTCCGGAGCATTGCGATTCCACCAGGTACACCACTTCCGCCAGAATGGTATCGATACTCTCGTTTTCGGCCACCATCTCGAGCACGCGGTTGCGGTTCTTTTCCAGGCTCTGCAGCCGGTCGCGCTCCGATTGGATGCGGTGCTCCAGCACCACCCGCCCGATGCTGCGCGCCATCAGTTCAATCAGCTCACGGTCCGAGTGCGAAAACAGCCGCGGCGAGCCGGAGAATGGACCTGAAAAGCTAAGCGTCGCGAACAATTCGGACCCCAGCCAGACGGGTGTTCCGATGTAAGTTTCAAATTCGATCCGGGGGCCGTTGCCGGGCCGGCTTGGATCGGATGCCGTCACCGTTCTGAGCCGGCTGATGGCGGTAGAAGCGCGCGTCTGCCACAACGGGATGAGGACGCCGCCGTTCAGCTCGGCCGGGCCGTAAGAAGCTTGCACCGCTCCGTTGTTGCCCTCTACTTGCAGCAATACGCCCACCGGCAGATGGAAGAGCCGGCAGCCGGTTTCCAGGTGATCTTCGAGCGCCTGCTCCAGCGTGATGTAGCTGGTGGTGCTCAGCCGGTGCAACTGCTTCAGTTGTTCGGCAAAGCGGCTGGAGTCGGCCGATCTCGGGCCGAGGGAATCCTCGAAGCGCGGCGGCGCGGAGTCTGTCACATCGGACAGCGCTCGCCCGGAATCCTGAACCGCCAGCGGATGTCCCCGTTCGAATAACAATCGCCGCACCACCGCCAGCCGCACCAGGCTGCCGTCCCTGGCCCGGGCCGTGACCGTCACCTGTTGCGGGCCGCCGCCGCCCAGTTGCGCGACAATCTGGTCGCGGGAGCTGATCCAGGATTCGGGTTCCAGCAACTGGTTGAGATTCATGCACAACGCTTCCTCGCGCGCGTAGCCGAGAATGCCCGCCATGGCCGCGTTCATTTCCACTACGTTTCCGCCCAAGTCGAAGGAGTAAACGCAAATGGGAGAATCGTACGAAAAGTCGGAACCGGAAGGGGCCAGCGCGAACCGAGGCGAAATGGTCATGGTTATTTTATTCAGTCGAACGCTGTCACTGGTTCTCAACTAACGCGTCGCTAGCCGGTTGCCCTGCTCGGCTCTCCGCGAGTCTCTTCCCCGCCATCCGGCCGGCGCTTGACGCGCGTGATCGGCACGTTCAGGATGATCGAGAGCAACGTAAAAATCAAGGACGAACTCTGGACCACAACCTTCATGGGGAGCTGACTTGGTACATTGTCCCATATGGCGCAGGTTAAGGTCCGGCCCCCGACGGCCGGCGCGCACGAGCCCAGAACCGCCGAACCGCGCTGGCCGGCCGTACTCGCCCTGCTGGCGACGGGCGGCATGCATTTCGTCATTCCCGCGCCGCTGCGCTTCGGCCAGGAATGGCTCTTGCTGGTAGTTGTTACGGTTTTGCTGATACCCACGGTGGTGGCGCACAAGACTGGAAAAATGCTGTTGAATCGCGTGCTCAGCCACATCGTAGCCAGTGCTGTGACCGCGTCCATGGTGTGGTCGCTAGGTTTACTGATTCTGCGCCTGCCGAAGCACCTGGACCCTCCGCAAGCGCTGTTGCGCGCCGCCGCTGCGCTGTGGGTAGTTAATATCCTGGTGTTCGCCTCCTGGTATTGGCGTCTGGACGCCGGCGGCCCGAATGAGCGCGACCTTACCGATTCCCACGACGAGGGCGCGTTCCTGTTTCCGCAAATGATCACGCCTTGGGAAAGCGACAAGAATTGGCGGCCCGGCTTCGTGGATTATCTTTTCCTGGCGTTCAATACCAGCACCGCTTTCTCGCCCACCGATGTGCCGGTGCTATCGCGCTGGGCCAAGCTGATGATGATGGTGCAGGCGTTGATTTCGCTCGCCACCGTGGCGCTGCTGGCGGCCAGGGCGGTGAACATCCTGTGATGCTGGTATATACCAGGGGATTGCCCGATGGTACAATCGGATTGTGAGCACACTCTACATCAAGAACCCTATCGCTCATGAACTCGCGGAAAAAGTCAGCAAGAACATGGGCGTAAGTCTGACGGAGGCGGTAATTCGTTCCTCGAGGACCAACTTCGCGCTAAACCTCGACCGATCGACTGGAAGAAGATGGCAGCCATTCAGAAGGAAATCGCGGCATTGGGGTTTTGGATTCCCGGACCGATGACGAAATCCTTGGGTATGACGAATTCGGTCTTCCCACGCTAGGGAGAGCGATCAATGGTTATCGATACATCCACGCTGGTCGCAATCATGCTAAACGAACCCTCCGCAATTGCCGGTGCGGGCCGTTGTGGACAAGGCGGCAACGCGGGCGCGAGTGCGGTTTCGCTGCTAGAAGCCGGTATCGTCCTCCGAGCTCGTATGAGGTGCGGATCAATCCCATCGCCTCTACAGTCTGTTGGAGGACATTGGCTGCGAAATTGTTCCGTTCGATGAAGCCCAAGCAAAGGCTGCGATGGCGGCGTTTGGGCGCTTTGGAAAAGGCCAGGGTCATCGGGCTCAGCTCAACTTCGGCGATTGCGCGGTGTATGCGCTGGCGGCGCTCCGCGGTGAACCGGTGCTCGCAACGGGCGGTGATTTTAGAGCTACCGATTTGACGGTCGCACGCCTTTAAGGCGGCACCAGAGTAAAATGTTCGATCGATATCTTGGCGCTGCGATCGATCCGGAAATAATCCAGTCGAAATACCACCTGCATCAGATCGAATTTGCGAATTCCAGCGCGTGGAATGGGAAAATCCAGAATTTCGGTTCCCGGGATTGCCGACGCTTCCGGCCGCGATAGCACATCGCGCTTTCCCAAACTTTCGGCGGGCTGGCCCGGACCCTTGGTATCGATCAAAACAAGCTCCAACGCGACGGTCCCGGGATGACGATCCGCGTTTGAGATGGCGATCTGAATCGCACCGCAACAGCTCAGGTCGAGGGGATGATCCAGCTTTTGCAGCGCCTGCATGGCCAAGGCTCTTCGGTCGGTGGTCATAAAAGAGAGATCCAGCGGGCTGGATCTGCGAACATAGGAACCCGACGGCGGCGCGATCTGCGGTGGTTTGAACATCCAGTATTGGCCGGTGAAAGGGATTTCGAACGGCGTGCGAGGGACCGCGGGGAACGTGCTCAACCAGGAAAATCGCCCGGGCGCAGTCAGCCTTTGACGAGTCTTCGTTACTTCGGGCCACAGGATCACGCCGGGAAAACTCTTATCGGTCACTTTCGCGGACCCGGTTGACTGGGGCGGCTGATAGATCGCAGTTACGAACTCTTGGGAACTCGCGCTCGCTTCGGAGCCTGAATTGAAGCCTACCAGTAGGCCGCATATCGTCAGAACGACGGCTAAAATCAGCGTCAGTAAAATTCCCGGCTTCCTGAGGCGGCGAGCGCCGGCAACCAGGTAGAGCCATGCGAATGCCGCCGCGCTAACGCAGAGAAATAGGGCTGCCAGCGGCTGATGTCCCATACAAACGGCCACCATGGCCGCTTGACTTCCCAGAGCGACCGCGAACGCGGAGGCCCGAAACCAGGTATGGGAGGGGGCCAAGGCTGCTCCTCATTCGTCGCGCAACGCAGTCATGGGATCCACGCACACGGCACGGCGCGCGGGACCCACAGACGCGATCACTACAATGACGGCCAGAAGAATCGAAGTGAGTACAAAGGTAGTAGGATCCACTTCGCTGACGCCGTACAGCATAGACCGGATGTAGCGCGTCACCGCCCACGCGCCCCCTAGGCCCGCGGCGATGGCCAGCACAACCAGCAGCGCGGTTTCACCTAGCACCATGCGCAGGACGTCGGCCTGCCGCGCGCCCATCGCCATGCGGATGCCGATTTCGCGAGTGCGGCGGGCGACCAGATATGACATGGTTCCGTAAACACCGGCGGCGGCGAGAACAATGGCGATGAGGGCGAAGCTTCCGATGAGGATGAGCTGGAAGCGCTCCGGCGCGAGCGCGGCGTCCCGGCGCTCGTCCATAGTCTTCACGTCGTAAATCGGCTGATCGCGATCCAATTCGCGGACCTGTTGCTCGATGGCCCGGATGGCGAGCTCCGGCGGCCCAGCTGTGCGAACCAGGAATCCGGTGAGATAAACGGGAACGCCCGCGCAGGTGCAGCGGTAGATCATCGACGGCGGTTCCGTGCCAAGCGCCGCGCCACGAACGTCGCTCACGACGCCGACGATGGTCCATGTGCTGTGGAAGCCGTCGGGGCCAAATCCAAGTTGGCGGCCGATGGGATCTTCGTTGGGAAAAATGCGACGGACGAACGCTTCGTTAACAACCACCGCTTCCCTCTGAAGAAAATCGCGCTGCCCCGCAACCGGTATTCCGGCGAAATCGCGATCTTCGAAAATACGGCCCTTTCTGAGCTGGATTCCGAGAGTTTGAAAGAAGCCCGGGCTCACTTGAGCGTTGTTGATTCTGGGACGGTCGGCCAATGGCACCAGGGGGCGCCCAACCACCGCGATCGTGCCGAGGCTTGTAAGCTCGTTCTCGCTCAGCGGAATTTCGTCGGCCATGGCCGCCTCCCGGACCATGGGCAAATGCCGCACCCGGTTCAGGATGTCCGAATAGAAGGGAGCATAACCTCCGCCAAAGGCGAGATTGCCAAAAGAAAAATCGACTGGCCTGATGCGGAAGGTGAGTAAACGATCGGTGCGAAAACCAAGTTCGGTGTGCGCAAGACGCAGAAAGCTGCGGCCCAGAAGACCCGCGCCAATCAACAACACCAGCGAAACTCCCAATTCCGATACCACCAGCACTTTCCTCAGACGCCCCGCGCCGCGCGTAGCACTGTGCGTGAGGCTCGCGGATTTGAGCGCTTCCTGAATGTGGATTCCGGCGGCGGATAGCGCGGGAACCATACCGAACAGCAGGCTGGTGGCCAGCATCAACACTATGGTGAAAACAAGCACGCGCCAGTTCATCGAAATTGCTGGATAGCGAACCAGGATAGCCGGCTTGACGGCGTCTAGCGTGCGCACTGCCAGCCATGCGAGTGCGATGCCGGCCGCACCGCCCGGCACCGCGAGCACCAGGCTCTCGGTAAGCACCTGGCGGATGATACGGCCGCGGCCGGAACCAAGCGCCAGGCGAACGGCAAGCTCGCGCTGACGGCTACCGGCGCGTGCCAGCAACAGGTTGGCGATGTTCGCGCAGGCGATCAACAGCACCAATGCGACCGTCCCTGTGAGAATCAACAACACGGGACGCAGCGGGCCGGTCAGGTGCTCTTGCAGCGGCGTAGCGCCAATAACCAGGTCGGCCCGAAAACCTCTTTTCCGCATTTCCTTGGGATAGAGAGCGCGGATGGAGTACGTTAAACGATTCAGCTCCGTCGCGGCATCGAGCGGCGTCACGCCGGGCTTGCGCCGCGCAAGCATCGGAATAATCAAAATGGGGCTGTTGGGAGAAATGGGAAAACTTTGTCCGGCTCTATCCAATTGCGTCGCAGGCAGCCATAGTTGCGAGCCGCGGGGGAAATCAAAACCCTGCGGCATTACGCCGACGATGGTGCGCGGCAGGCGATCGAGGGCGATGGTTTTGCCCAGAATCTTAGGATCGCTAGCTAGCCGATTTCGCCAGAAGGCGTAGCTCAATATTGCCACCGCCGGCGCTTTCGGTCCTTCTTCATCAGCAGCGAGATAGCGTCCGAGCATGGGCTGCGTGCCCATCACGCGGAAGAACGACGCGGAAACGGTGGCGGCATCCAGTTGTTCAGGCCTTTCGAGGCCGGTCCAACTCATCCTCATAGGACTAAATGCGGCCACGTCGTCGAATATCCGGTTCTGCTCGCGGACCGCGAAGTAATCCGGCGCTGCGACGACGTCTTGTTGGCCGGGTCCGGAGCGTTCGCTGATCCAGTCGATTCGATCCGAGTGAGGATACGGAAGCGGACGGATAAGGATGGAATTGGCCACGCTGAATACCGTGGTATTCGCACCGATGCAAACCGCCAGTGTGAGTGTGGCGGCCAATGCCAGAAACGGATCGCGGCGCAGGTTGCGGAGCGCGTAACGTGCATCCTCCCAAAGACTCTGGATCATCCTGGTCCTCCTGGCATCCCGGCATTCGTTTTTATCTTGGCTCAGATGGCCCTAGCGCGGCGATGCTGCCTTATGAGCCTCCGCATGGAGGGTGATCGCGCTGCAGGTTCATCGATTATCAGTATATCGATAAACGATTATGCAACGCACCAAACCGATTTGCAAGGGCTGCCCATAGCGTCAACTTGGGTTACGCCCGCCGCCCGATTACTGCGCCACGGAGGCCCTAAGAGCGGGGGGGCGCAACGCTGCTTGGTTCCAAACGAACCGAAGTTTCCGCGGTTGCCGGTAACTCCACTTCCTTGCGATTGTGCGCCTGCATGGCCAGAAGATTTTCCGTCGAGCTGCCGGTTCGCATTTCGTTGCGCCCCTCCGCGATCGCCAACAGCAGTTTCGACGTGTCCGCATCGTCCGGATAGAGCGCCCAGCCGACCCCGAAACGGATGGTCCCGCTCTGGATCGGCTCCGGAAAGAGACTCAGTATCGAGGCGTGCAGTTTTTCGATTTTGCTGCCGAGAGTGGCCCGCTTCATTCCGGGAAGAACCATGGCGAACCTGTCGTCTCCAATACGCGCCACATGGTCGTATTCGCGGCACCCGGTTTTGAGCAACTGGGCGGCCTCCCGCAGGGTTTCGTCCCCATCGGAATTCGAAGTTTCCACCGGAAGCGTATGGAGGCCGGAGAATTGCGCGATGATCACGGCTAAAGACTGGTCTTCGCGTTTGGCGCGGATCAACTCCAGATCCAGCGCTTGCGTCATGGCGCGCAAAGTCGGCAGGCCCGTGATTGCATCGATGCTGGCGCGGTCCTGAAGCTCCGTCACCTTGAGTGCATTCTCGATGGCAGTGCCGATCCTGGGCGCGACGCTGGTCAGTATCCGCAGATGATCGGTGTTGAAGGAATCCCGTTCCCATTGGTAATAGGCCAGAACTCCCGCCAAACCGGCGCTTCGCCGCAGCGGAACGGCCAGGGCGGCTTTCAGCCCATTTTCCACGTCGCCCCGGAATCCCCGTTCCACGGATGGATTTCCGTTGACGATGGGTTGCTGGTTTTGCGCCACCCATCCAACCAGTCCCTCACCGGCGCGCACCTCTGTACTGAGCAGCGCTTTGTGCTCACCCGCGGAATGGAGCACCACCAGCGTGTCCCCGTGCGGGACAAAGATGGCCATGGCCTGATGCGGAATCAACGGGCGCAGGCCGCTTTCCACGTGTTCCAGAACTGTGTCGAGATTGAGGGACGAACCCAGCCCCTGCGTCAGCGCCACAAGCATCTGCTGCTCTTTGCCGGCGGCTGCGATAGTGTTCACGAAATCGGCTCCGCCCGAAGGAACACCGGTGAGCGCCCACAAATCGAGCCCGGCGTCGGGAGCGCTGCCGCGCTCCACCGCGACGTTTTTCGAGAGTGTCACGCCTCCGTCGTCGCTGGCTTTCGCCACTTGCTCGAGTTCGCGGTAGCGCTTGGCGAGCGCCTTCACCACCACCGGGTCAAGCCCTTTGCCGGATTCAGCCTCAATCACCTTCATCGCGTCGTCCAGAGGCAGCGCGCGGCGGTATTCGCGATCCGAGGCGAGCGCGTCCAGATGGTCGACGGCGCTCAGGATACGGGCGCCGATCGGAATTTCGTGTCCCTTTAGTCCGAACGGATAGCCCGATCCGTCCCATTTTTCATGATGCGCGCGCACAATGGGAGCAACCGGGTAAGGAAATTGAACCTGCTCCACGATCTCCGCGCCGACGATGGGATGCACCTTCATCTTGGCGAACTCCTGGGGCGTCAGCTTACCTGGCTTCGTGAGAATGTACTCAGGGACGGCGAGCTTCCCGATGTCGTGCAACAGGGCTCCCGCCTGCAGCGCCTCCAGTTCGTCTCCCGTCAGGCCGAGGTCCTTGGCGATGCCCAGCGCGTAGACCCGCACCCTGCGCAGGTGCCCGCGCGTGTTCAAGTTGTCTTTGGCCTCTACCGCCAGGGCCAACCCTTCAATGGTTCGAAGGTGCAGCGCGGCCATATTCTCGGCGGTCTTTTCGCGCATCTCCAGGTTCGACTTTTGCACACGGTAGTATCGATAGGCCAGGTAAACTCCCGGCAATACCAGAAGGATGGTCTGGAGGGAAACGCCGCTGGTGGCCGCCGCATTCGCAGCGCTGGCGACGGCAGCCGATACCAGGTAGTAAGGCACCAGCCAGGAGTAGGACTCCTTCCAATATATTCCGAGCCTGAGCCGTTTATCCCCGCGGCTAGCCAGCGCCACCGGGAAGGTGTTTGCAAAAAATAGCGCCAGGGAAGCTGCCAGCAGCCGCAGCGAGGGGCTCTGCACTGAATTTGGAGTCAGCGACCGGTAGATAAAATCGGCGGTGGCGATGGCGCTGGCGGCCACGCCGATACCGAGCACAAAGTGCAATCGCAGAGAGCGCGTCTTTCGATTCAAGAAACCCTGGGCAACGGCGCCGCAAGCCCCCACGATCACCGCCTCCGGCAGGTTCAATTGCAGGATACTCAGCAGAATTACCGGCACATTCGCGGAGAGTGGCGGACTGCTGGCGCCTGAGATTCTAAGCTGCAGCAAACTGCACACCAGCGCCATGCCGACATATAGCAGGAACAGTTCAGGGCGCGGCCAGGACCAGACCGTCGCGGAGGAAATGAGCTGGAGGAGGCCTAAGGAGGCCATTACTACCGCAACGCTTCCCGT
Organism: Bryobacterales bacterium; assembly: GCA_963784025.1. GTDB lineage: Bacteria > Acidobacteriota > Terriglobia > Bryobacterales > Bryobacteraceae > Palsa-89. The sequence goes on along the minus strand of CAWAPW010000015.1, from coordinate 26,631 downwards.
GGTACGGGACATAGTCACTCATCGGCGAATCCCGTTAGGACTTTAAAATGTGAGATTTGTCGGGAGTATGGGCTGGCCGACAGTTTGCCCGTTCCGATTCGGGCGTTGGCGAGACTGGGGAGTCGGGCTACTGGAAGGGATAAGTATTTAGCGCTGCGACCGCCACCGGAGGCCGGCGCTGAATTCCAGCCCCAGCAGATACTTCGTGCCTTTGCGGGCACAAGTGCGGACCGACGCTCTGCCGTGCAGCCCCAGCGCCAGGCACTGCACCGTTACGTAGGTCTGCTTCTCAATGGGCTCAGGGACTTCAATGCGGAGGCCGGATTCAGAAACGTTCACGGTGCGGCCGTTGATGTATTTGTCCCCGCCTCCGCGGTCGCTCCAGACCAGAGAGGCGGACGCTGAGTGTGTGGATCGCCAGTGCCGTCGAAGTTCGCCCTCGTGAGTCATATTGGTTGGCCTGTATGACTGTCGGCCTTTCCGAATCTCTACTATAGGGCGGAACAGTGGACCTGTCGACGGCCGCCGGGGAGTGGGTCGGCGATTTCTCTTAGGCTCGTTCTAAAGGTCAGGCTGCCGATGGGTCCAACACTAGGGCGTCTTACCCCTGCTGCCCAAGACTCATTCTGCCGAAGGATAAGGTGGCGGGTAGCTCTATCGATGGTTTGTCAATATTGCAATAAACGCCTGGGCATCATCCAGAGATTGAAGGGACAGTCATTTTGTTCCGTCGAGCACCAGGAGCTGCACTTCAGCCTCTCCTTTGAGCGCCTGCACGAGTCCGTATCGGGGATCACTCCCAACCAGCTTGAGCCGAAGCAGGCCCGCTTCAAGCCGGACTGGATGTTGGCGAAGCAGGAACAGCCGCCGGCGACGGCTGTGCCGCTTGAAACCAAAGCAGAACAGACGCCAGCCGAGCAGGTGGTAGAAACTCAAGTGAGTCAGGAAGTCGGTCCCGCTGTCGTGGAAGCTTCGCCCACGCTCGAAATCGCCAGCCTGGTGGAAGCTGTCGGCACATCCAGCGGGGTTGACGTGCCTGAGGCGCTCTTTCTTCATGAGATGCCTGCCCGTCAGGATCAGCCAGCGGCTCCCCTGAAATGCTACGCCGAGGCGCTCATCTCCTCTACCGTCCAGTTGCCGCTCAGCCCTATACTGAAGACCGCTCTCCAAGCCTCGCCCCCGCGCGTCCTGGATGTTCTGCCGGCCCCGCCTCCGGTTGAAGCAACGCCGGTGGCGAACCAAGCCACCTTCCGCGCGGTCCCTCAGGTCCCGCAAGGCTATCCGCCGGTGGTGATTTCCGCTTCGGCGACGCTGCTGCTCGACTCCAAAGATGCGAAGCTGCTGCCATTGCCGATGGGTGAGCCGTACCGGGGCCGAGGGCCGCTTCCGCCTCCCCGGACCGAAGCTATCGAAATGCCGCTCCCTCAGCCGCGATTGCTTACGCGCCAGGCCGATCGCCAACCGGCGCCGGTGCCGGATCGTCCGCCTCAGGCCCCGGCTTGCGATCCGTTGTGGAAAGGACGCCTCGGGCGCGGACCTGCAGTCCCGGCGCTAACCGGCGTATTGCGCCCGCAAAGGGATGTGGTGCGATTGGTTCCACCCGCCGGACGCGGAAATTCAGAGTTGTTGTCCAGTTTTCCGCTCTTCGCCGAGGAGCCGGAGATCCCCGTGGCTCCAGGCAAACTCGTCCCTATCGCTCCGGCTGGATATTTCCCCGCGACTATAAGCCTTCGCCCCGCGTTGTACGCGCCGAACTCGCCGTTGACGCCGGGCGCGTTGGCGTTGGTGAGGGCCAGCCGCCCGTTAGCGCTGGGCTCCATTACACCTTCGCGCTCGGAGCCTTCCTTTAGCCAGGTAGACTCGGCGTGGCTGCCGACGGCTGTCGCCAGGCAGCTTCCGGGGGCCGCCATCGTTCCGCGGTCGGGGCGAAGCGGGTTGAGTCTGGTCGCCAACGCAGCTCCGATTGGATGTTCCAGCGCTACGAACTTACCGCCGGCTGTTGAAACAGCGCCGTCAGTGGCCAGCGCCATTCCATTCCTGATTTTCTCCAGACGGTCATCGACGGCTACGCCAGCGCCAGCCATGCCGTTGTGGTCCGGCACTTGGCCGTTGTTGCGTAGTCCCTCCAGGCTGCCAACTCAGGCCAGCGAACTCGAAATCTCCCTGCGCACGGCGTTCTTGCAGCCGTCTAGCCCCAGCCCCATGTCGCTGGTGACTTGGTCGCACTCGCTCTCCATCTCAATTCCGGCTCGCAACCCTTCGAATCTGGGCGGGGCCGCGCCAATCGGGATGAGCGCCAATCGAGGGCGCCCGCAGGCGCTTCGTCCGTGGTCCCCAGGCCGGCGCGTACACCGCATCACACCGTTGCTGCCGCAGCCGAACGAGATGGGATGGGCGCCGGTAGCGCCGACGCAAGCCTCCCTGCGGCCGCCGGCCATCCAACCGATTCGTCCGGGCAGCGAGGGAACCGCTCCGCCTCCTCTAGGCGGGGTCCGCGTGCAGCCGGCTTCGATGCCCGTTCTCCCGCTAGTAACCGACGTCGACGCCCCAGACCACCCGCGCAGCGCTCCATTCTGCGCCAGTTCGCTCGAAGCCCCCTTGAAGCTGGCGTGCATCGACATGGCGCACCATACTTCCAGGATGGCTTGGGAAGCAGACCTAGAGTCAAACCCCGTGCTGCCATCGTTTTTCTCGGCCCAGCCGCATGCCCCTGCGATTGTTCCGGCGCCTTCCAGCCCCAGAGTCTGGGGCGGCGCAATGCCTCCCGTCCAAACCGCCGGCACGGTGCGGCCCTTCCCGGCTCTCCAGCGTCTGGCTTGGTCCCTTACCGCCGGCCTGCCCACCTCCGGGCAAACCGGGCGTCTGGGCCTGACGCCCTTCGCCCGCCTCCGACGCAAGCGTCTGTCCCTAAAGATTCTCGCCGCAGCTTATAAAGAAAAAGCCTTAGAAAGCCGATCAAACGGCTTCAGTACCTATTACCCGGTTGTGCCGGGGGGTATGCACGATTTAGGTCTGGTGGTTCGCTCAAAGTTTTGAGGACACGAGGTGGATTGATGGAACAAATGGTGAAGACAGAACAAAACGCGGCCGTTCCCGCTCCGGTTTTCAGCGGCGGCCAAACCGCCCTACCGGCGGACCCTTCCTCGCGCAATCTGGCGCGCGCCGTCTCGCACTACATCCAGGGTGACAGCGGACGGGCGCTGCAGGCACTGGAAGGCGCTGAAGCCGGCGCAAATGAGAGCAGCTTGACGGAGATCATCGCGGCTCGCGCGCACCTGCAGTTCGAGCTGCAGCGTTACGACGATGCCGCCGCCAGCTACGCGCGGCTCGCCACACTACGGCCTCAGGATTCCGACGTTCGCTCCAGTCTTGGTCTCTGCCTGCAGAACCTGGGCCGGCATGCGGAGGCGGTGGAAAGCTTCCGGCAGGCGCTGGCGCTGGGCGCGAAAGCGCTGGAGATGCAGTTGGCCATCGGCGCCTGTCTGCTGCATCTGAACGAGCCTCAGGAAGCGCGGGAGGCTTTCGACGCCGCGCTGGCCCGCGTTCCCGACAGCGAACCGGCCATGTTCGGCAAGGCGGTGGCGTTGCAAATGGGTTGGGAGTTCGAAGAGGCCGCGACGCTGTATCAGCGGATTCTGGAGCGCAATCCCAAGGCGGAGGACTCGCTGGTCAACATGATCAGCCTCTCCTTGCAGCGCAAGGATTACGCGATGGTCCGAAGCTATGCGGAGCGCTTGCTGGTGATTCATCCGGATGCGCGCGCGGCGCTTGAGGGCCTGACCGTGGCTGCGTTCGCCCGCGACGACTTCGAGTCCGCCGCGCAGCATGCTCTGCGGCTCACGGAACTCGCGCCCTCCGTTTATAACGACTGGTTCAACCTGGGCGTGGCCTGTCAAAGACTGGGTCGTCTGGAAGAGGCCATTGACGCTTACCAGAAGGCGCGCCAGCTGCGCGACGAAGCCATCTACGCGCACGTGAATCTGGGCGTGGTGTACCTGGAGCTGGAAAACCTGAGCCAGGCACGGGCGTGCTTTGAGCGAGCCATCCAGATCGCGCCCGACCGGGACGACCTGCGCTTTCAAGTAGCTTGGATGGCGGAGCGTCAAGGACAACTGACCGAGGCCGAAGCCATGTACGCGAAGCTGGTGGAGAAAACTCCAACGCTGGAGAACGCCTGGTTCCGGCTGGGCTACCTGCGGTTGCAGCGTGGCGACAACGCCGGAAGCATTGCGGCCTTTGAGGCTTGCCTGGCCAAGCAGCCGGATTGGCCCGAAGCCGAAATCAACCTGGGCATGGCGCATTCCAACGCCGGCCATTACGATCAGGCCGATGCCGTTCTGAGCAAGCTGTTGGGGCGCCACCCGGATTCGGTGGAGGCGCTCAAAGGCCTGGCGGCAATCGCGCTCAAGCGCGACGATCGCGAGAAAGGCCTGAAGTACCACCGCCGCTTGATCGACGCTGGCGTAACAACGTCAGAGGTGCTTTACAACACCGGCCTGTTGTCGCAGCAACTCAACAACCCGGAAGACGCGGCGCGGTTCTACCGCCAGGCGCTGGAGGCGCGGCCGGATTTTGCGGAAGCCAGATTGAACCTGGGGCACGCCCTGGAGTCGCTAGGACAAAAGGAAGAAGCGCGCGCGTGCTGGGTGCAGGCTTTGGAAGTGAAACCGGAGCTGGCGCGCGGCTACTTCCGCCGAACCGCGTAGGACGCGAAGCAAGACCGCATGCTCACGCATGGCGGCTCAGAGGGTTCTTCCCTGCTCGATCCTGTCCACTAGCTGTGCGAGCGTCTCCTCAGGCAGGCGCTCAATCACGTTCACCGTAACGCGAGCGTGGATGGTGGCAACCGCGCCGTCCACCACCGCGGAATAACCGCCGGTAAGCCATTCCGCGATGCTGCCCGCGCGCTCGATAGCCTCCGCGGCGGGGCACGCGAAAATCACGGCCAGCTGATTCGGGCTCCAGCGGCCCACAACATCTCGAGGGCGCACCAGATCCGCCAGCCGATCCGCAACCTGTTTGGCGATGGCCTGGACGCGGCCCACGGCCGCTGCCGGATCCGACTCTTTCCACTCGTATACGAGAACCGACACAGGCCGACCGGCATGCCAGCAAGCTTCCAGTTGTCTCTCGGTTTCCGCACGGTTCGGCAAACCGGTCTCCGGGTCGGTGCTGTGCGATGGATCCGCGCGGGCCAGCCACTCGGCCAGTTGCTCCGCGCGACACTCCAGATCCTTGAGCGAAGACCGGCTCTCCACGCGCTGGCGCTGCAAATAAGAACGGAGGCCCATGGCGTAGCGCTTCAGCGCGACCCGGATGTCGGAATCCGTGTCCACCTCCGCGGACTCCGCCATCTGCTCCGCCAGGTCTTCCAGCATCGCAGCATGCAGATTCTGGCTCTCATCGGCGCGGCGATCCAGGCTCCCGACGATTTCCACGATCTCCTTGGCCAGGTTAGAACCGGTGTCCAGCCAGAAATTCGTGGCTTCGGTGTATTCGGCCAGCTCCGCCTCCAGCGCTTGCCGGCTTTCTTCCAGCGCCGCGGGTGTAGCCTCAAAGCCCAGCCTGCGCGGCAACCTGGTCAGGCGGTCGCCATAAATAAGACCGGCTCGCGAGCAGATTGCGTGCATGGACCTGGCCATGGCCAGCATGGCGCTCAGATAGCAAGTGAGCGCCACCTCCTGCCGGTCGCTGACGTGTACCGGACTGACGTGTACGGGACTGGGCGCTTCGGTGGGCATCACTCCTATATCGTCACTATCGAATCCGATCCGCGTAGTACACAAACCTTAGTTAGGCTACAGGGTGCGTGCGCCCAGCGCAATCTTACAGAAATCTCCTCCATCAGACGATGGGACCGCTAAAGATCCATCGCTAGGCGGAGGCGGATGCCACAAATCGGGCGGAACAAAGAGCGGCGGCGCCATTCGCGCAGCCCCATTGGTAAGTCAGTGCCGATTCTCTGGGAAGACGAAAACGGGCACGAAACGCATATGCAGGGCCGCTTGCTGGATGTGTCCACTTCGGGCGCGAAAATATTGCTTCCCATCAGGCTGCCCTCGCGGGCGGTGGTTAGCTTCAATTGCCTGACTCTGGCCGTGGGAGGCCGCGGCACCGTGCGCTACTGCAATGGAGTGAAGGGCGGATACGTGATCGGGCTGGAGCTGAGCAACGGCACAGGTTGGCGCGATCAGAACAAGGATCTGCAAAACCTGGCGTCGGCCGTCGACCGAACCAACCCTATGGCCCAGCCAGATTCCGGAGTAGAACCGAAACGCTCACTTTCCGGAAAAACAACGGATTAGAACGACCACCGCGACCGCCGAGCCTGCCAGACTGATATCATAGCTTCCGGAATAGAACTTCCGAGGCGGAATCAGAAATTCCGAGGTTCCCGTAGGAGAGATCATGGCGAAATCAAAGACTTCCGTAGGCCGGCGCGGCTTTTTGAAAAATGCGGCGGGAGCGGCAGCCGGCGCGGCGGCGCTGGTAACTTCAACACCGTTGGTGGAAGCTCAAGCTCCACGCGGGGCAGCCAACGCAGTGCCATCTGGCAGCGTGCCTGCCCCCACGGACGCGCAAATCGAGCGCGAATCCGGCAACATCCGGCCGCCGGTGGAAGTGCGCAAGATCACGCGCCCCGGCTCCGACCTCATGGTCCAGACGCTGCGCGAACTCGGCATCGAATATGCGGCCGCCAACCCGGGATCCAGTTTCGAGGGCTTCCAGGAATCCGTCATCAACTACGGCAATCCGCCGAACGTGATGCCGGAGTGGATCACGGCTCTACACGAAGAGTCGGCGGTGACCATGGCGCATGGCTACGGCAAGGCGGAAGGCAAACCGATGCTCGCGGCGTTGCACGGCACCATCGGCATCCAACACGCGGCGATGTCCATTTACCAGGCGTATTACGATCGCGTGCCGGTGGTGATGGTGGCGGGCAATGACGTGGACTTCATTCCAGCGCACACCGCCATCGACATGGCCGGGATGGTGCGGAGCTTTACCAAGTGGGACGCGGAGCCCAAGACGGTGCAAGATGCGCTAGTGGCGATCCAGCGCGCCTACAACGAAGCCATCACGCCGCCCTTGGGGCCGACTCTCGTCGTGCTGAGTTCCGAGATTCAGAAGGAAAACTCGCCGAACGTCCAGATTCCTACCTACAAGCCGCCGCAGTTTTTGACCATCGACGCAACCGCCGCCAGGGAGATGGCGAAAAATCTTCTGGCCGCGCAAAATCCCAGGATTGAAGTGGGGCGTTTGCGAACGCCCGAAGGCGTGAAGCAGGCCGTGGAACTGGCCGAACTGGTGGGCGCCTGTACCAGCACGACAGCCGCGCAGGGTCCCATGAGTTTCCCGCAACGTCATCCTCTGTGCGGGCCGGGCGCGAGCACCACCTACGACTACGCGTTGGGTTTGGAAACGGGCGGCGCGCAAGCTGCCATCATCGGGCCAGGGTTGAAGGAAGTGGCCGCGGCGCGAGACATCACCCACATCGACTTTGGCGGCATCTCAACTCCCGCGCGCGGCACCTTCGCCGCCAGGCGCCAGAAGATGGCGACTCCGATGACGGCCGATGCCGAAGCCAGCCTTCCGCTCATCATCGAAGAAGTGAAGCGCCAGATGACGCCGGACCAGAAAACCCGGATTCAGGAACGTACCGCGCAGCATGCGCGCGCCAACCACGACGCTCATGTCGCTGCGCTCGAAAAGGCGGTGGACAGGGCCAAGGCTGGATGGAATGCCAGCCCCATCAGCACGGCGCGCATTTACGCCGAACTGTGGCCGCTCATCATGCATGAAGACTGGTGCCTTTCGTCGCCCAGCAATTTCTCTGGTGGCCACAACGTGCAACTGTGGGAGCACAACAAACCCTATAGCTATCTGGGCGGACAAGGCGCGGGCGGCATGGGTTATGGCGCGCCTGCATCCATGGGCGCGGGGCTTGCCGCGAAAGCCCGCAATCGGATCGTGATCAATGTTCAGACCGACGGCGATATGAACTACGCCCCGGGCGTTCTGTGGAGCGCGGTGCATCACAAGCTGCCCGTGCTCACCGTGATGCACAACAATCGCGCCTGGCATCAGGAATACATGTTCATTCAATACATGGCCGGTGTGCGCGGGCGAGGCGCCGAGCGGGCCACCATCGGCAACGTGCTGCGCGATCCGTTCATCGATTACGCCAAGATGGCGGCCGGCTACGGCATGGCCGGTGAGGGACCGATTTCCGATCCCACCAAACTAATGGCTGCGCTGAAGCGCGGCGTGGCTTCGGTAAAGCGCGGCGAGCCGTATATGATCGACGTGATCACGGAGCCAAGGTAAGGGCTCACTGGCATGACGAAAAATCTGAATTGCTATTGGCTATTGGCGGCAGCGCTTGCGCTGCCTTTGGCAACGACGAACGCCCAGCAGGTCAAGCCCGCGCCCACCAGTCCGGTTACCGGAAACGCCGTCGCGGGTAAGAAGCTGTTTTATTCCTACGGCTGCTACGCGTGCCACGGCTATAGCGGCGAAACCGGGATACGGCCGTTCGTGGGAACCTGGGGACATCTGGGCACCGAGCAGGAATTCATTACCTTCCTGCGCGGGCGCGTCAACGTCGCGCCTGTGGTTCCGTCCGGCGCCATGCCGAATTTTAGCGCCGAGTCTTTGCCCGAGCATCAGGCGAAAGATATTTACGCCTATATTCGTACGTTCAAGAGCACAGCGCCAACGGCTAAAGATCCTACTCTCAGCGCCATCGTTGAGGCCGCCAAGCAGGAAAAGCAATAAGCTTTACTGGACAGCAAAAACCCACACCACGCCGCCCTCCGGCACTTCCGGAAACTCGCCGGGAAAAAGCCGGTTCAGCGTGTTCTGATCTCCACGCGCATCTCCGCCCCAGCCTGACTCGATGGCGATATATTGCTTCCCGTCGATCAAGAAGGACGTCGGCGGAGCCTCAATGCCGGAGTTGGTCGGAAACTCCCAGAGCAGCTTGCCGGTGGCGGCGTCGAAGGCATGAAACATCCGGTCGGTGGTGCCGCCGCTGAACACCAGTCCGCCGGCAGTAGCCAGCATAGAGCCCCAGTTGGGAGATTTCGCGTAGTTGTGCGTCCAAACCTTTTGCGCGGTGTCCACATTCCAGGCCTGCACTTCGCCGAAATGGTCGGCGCCCGGAACCGTGAACGGCTTGCTGCCGCCAATACCAACAAAGGGCTTACCCGCTCTATATTCGGTTTTCACGCCCATGTTGGAACTGCAGATATTGTTGTTGGCGGGGATGTAAATCATGCGGGTTTTCGGACTGAACGCGATGGGCGGCCAGGTTTTTCCGCCGTGGGACCCGGGGCAGAAGTCGGCCCGTTTGTTGGTGCCCGGCTTGTGTTCCGGATCCATGTCCGGACGCCCGGTTACCGGGTCCACGCCTTTGATCACGTTGCTGTAAACGTAAGGCTTGGCGTCGATGAAGCCGATGCGTGGGCTGCTACCCGCCAGGCTGGCGCGGTCCAGGAACCAAATATAACCGTCTCGCGCCACATCCACCAGTCCTTGAATCATTCTCCCATTACGCTGGAAATCCACTAATATGGGCGGCGAAACCTCGTCGTAATCCCAGGAATCGTTGGGATGATATTGGAAATATCCTTTTATAGCGCCGGTAGCCACATCGAATGCGATGGTCGAAGCGGTGTAAAGATTATCGCCGGGGCGATTGTCGCCGATGGTCGGCCCTCCGTTGCCGGTGCCAAAGTAGGCCAGATTTGTTTCGGGATCGTAATTCCCGGTTACCCAAACCGGTGCGCCGCCGGTTTTCCATTCGTCGCCTTTCGGCCAGGTCTCGCTGCCGGGTTCGCCGGGCGCGGGCACGGTGTAAGTTCTCCACAACTCTTTGCCCGTTTCGGGATCGAAAGCCGCGACGAAGCCGCGGACTCCGAACTCTCCGCCCGACACGCCCACCATCACCGCTCCTCCCGGCCACCAGCGGCGCGAGCGTCATGTAATAAGTGGAGCGATTGTCGGCCACTTCCGCGGTCCAAACTTCCTTGCCCGTTTTCGCATCCAGAGCCACCAGCACTGCCTCGCCCGCCGCGAAATACACCTTGTCGCCAAACAGCGCAATCCCGCGATTGGCTTCGTGAGGCACGGTAGCGCCGTCCGGCCGCTTGCGCCGGTAGCGCCAGAGCAGCGCGCCGCTCTTCGCGTCGATGGCGATTACCTGGTTCATCGGCGTGGTGACGAACATCACGCCGTTGTTGACGATGGGCGCCGACTCGTGGGCTCTGGTCTCGCCGGTGGAAAACACCCACACCGGCTTCAGCCGCGCGACATTGGCCGGCGTCACTTGCTCCAACGGGCTGTAACCCCAACCGTCGTACGTGCGGCGGATCATCAGCCAGTTGCCGTCTTCGGGATGCTTGAGGCGCTCCGCTGTCACCGGCTGATATTTCTGAAGCACCGGCGGCATGGGAGCTTCGATGGGCGCCTGCGGCCGCTGACCAAAAGCCACCATCGCGAGCGACGCGAGGGCGCAAATACTCGTCGTCATTTTCCTACCAGATGCTCGGCGTCGACATTAAATTCGTTGCAGACGTACTCGTGAATCTCCCAGTCGGTGAGGAGCGAGTAAGTGCGGTTGAACGTGTACGGCTTGGTGAAGGCCTTCGGGTCGTCCAGAGTGATATCGACGCTCAGGTGCCCCAGATCCGGGCGCTGGTAGCGTTCGATAACGTGCAGTTGATCGCTGTGCGGCAGCCCTTGCCCGTTCAGCCAGGTCTTATCGTTGAAACCGATGGTATCCACTACCAGCGTGTCGCCGTCCCACTTCGCGACGGAGTCGCCCATCCACAGCGCATCCAGATCCTTCGGATGGCCGCGGCCGTCCAGGAAAAACTGGCGGTAGCTGTGGACATTCCCCTCGTCCAGCATCACCACCAATTTCGGGGTTTGAACCAGTTTCATCGGAAAGGGAGAAATCCTGGGCACGCCGGCGGGCAAGCAACTTCCTTCCGGATCGTCCTTGCTCAAATTGGAGCGGCGTTCCTTGTACAGCGCGTCGGCCCACGGTTGCAGAGAAGGTTGCCCGCCCATGCTCATAAACTTGTCGGGATTCCAGACACCGGACAAGTCCGGTTTGCCGTCCGGCATCTTCGGGGTAGGCCCTTGCGGAGCGCTGCCCTTGCGCTGCGTGGCAGGTCCCGGACCAACCGGGCCGAACTTGCCGGCCTGATCCTGAGCCTTGCTCGTGAGACAACCCAGACCGGCTACGGCCAGCGCGGCAACGACAAAATTCAGAGATTGCGTTTTAAACATCGGGATCCGCCGGCGCTACTTGGACGGCTCCGCGGTGTCCGCGGACGATCCCGCGAAAACCTTGCGGCCATCCGCCAGCGTGATCAATTTTGAATTGGCGTGGATGGAGCCATCCGCCAGCGGCTTGCCGTCCTTCGCCAGGTAGCCGTCTACCGTCACTTCATCGCCGGCCTTCAGCGAATTCTTGGTCCATCCACCGCGCATGAGCGCGTTCGGGCTGAGCGATTCAAAGGCGTAGGTGACCACCTTGCCATTTTCATCCTTCACGTCCACCCAAACATAGGCGTGCGGATTCACCCACGCGACTTTTTGAACGACGCCGTGGACCGTGATGATTTTCCTGGAGTCGTACTCGGCGGCGAAGGAGTGATGCGCCAGCAAGGGCAGGGAACAGCATAGCGAACCAACCGCGATCGTCAACGTCGGAATCAGTCTCATAGGATTGCACCTCGAATTGATATATCATATCGCTTCGTGTTATGAAACGCTCCGTCTTATTTCTGCTCTGCATAACGGCGTTCAAACTGACCGCCGCCGATAAGGTAACGTCCAAGAACTTTTACGTCGAGCCGCCCACGCTCATCTCGCTCGGCTTCGAATGGCAGATCGATGGGGACGACAACCGCAACGCGTTGGTCGCGGTTTCCTGGCGCAAGAAGGGCGAGCGGGCGTGGCATGAAGGGCTGCCCCTGTTGCGGATCGGCAACGAACGCCTCAACGAAAACGCGCTCCAGTTCGTGACCCCCAACATGCTGGCCGGTAGCATTTTCGATCTGGAGCCCGACACCGAATATGAGTGCCGCTTCGTTTTGTCGGATCCGGATGGCGTGGCTGGGAAGTCCGAAAATCTGGTTACGGTGCGGACGCGCGCCGAACCGAAGCCCGCGGAGGGCGGCAAGATCTATCACGTTTATCCAGCCGGCTATAAAGGCGAGAAGCAGCAGCCCGCCTTTACGGGATTGATGGCGGCGTACAACACCGGCTCCACGCACTCCGATAACTTCAACACTTATCCGCCGCGCGTCCAGCCCGGCGACATCATCCTGGTGCATGCCGGCCTTTACCAGGACGATCACATGAAATACGGAGGGCCGGGTGGAACCGGGCCGTCCGATGGAACTTATTATCTGACGCACGGCGGCACGGCGGAAAAGCCCATCGTGATTAAAGCGGCCGGCGACGGCGAGGCGATCTTCGACGGCGATGGAGATTTCAACCTGTTTAATGTGATGGCGGGCAACTATAACTATTTCGAAGGCCTGACCATCCGCAATACCGACCTGGCGTTTTTGGCCGGATTGAAGAATATCGCGGGATCGCCAGCGGCATCACGATCAAAAAATGCCACATTGAAAACGTCGGCCGGGCGTTTTATTCGGATTGGTCCGGATCGAAAAACTTCTACATCGCCGACAACGTCATCATCGGCCGGTTCCCCAAGGATCACCTGATGGGCTTCACTGGCCGCACTTGGGCGAAGTATGGGCCGAGTCCCAAACTGGTTTCAGAATACGCCATCAAAGTTTACGGATCTGGCCACGCGGTTGCCTACAATTCGGTTTCCAACTTTCACGACGGAATCGACGTGGCCACCTACGGAGATCCCGATGGATCGCCCGATCCGATTCGCGATCGCCTGCCGGTGTCCATCGATTTCTACAACAACGACATCAATAATATGGAGGACAACTGCATCGAGTCCGACGGCGGCGCGTACAACATCCGGATCATGCGCAACCGCTGCTTCAATCACGGCCACCGAGCATTGAGCGTGCAGCCGGTATTTGGCGGACCGGTGTATTTCATCCGCAATATCGTGTATCACGCGCCGGAAGGCGGCGCGGTGAAACTGACGGCCACTTCGTCCGGCATCGTTTTTTATCACAACACTCTGATCGCTCCCGTGAAACCGATGCTGGGAGCTATTTCGAACGTCCATTTTCGCAATAACCTGATTCTGGGCAAGAGTGAAACGGCGGAAACCTTCGCCATCGAGACCTATACGAATTACTCAAGTTCGGATTACAACGGATTCCGCCCTAACGAAGGCGCGGATTTTTCCTTCGAGTGGATGTCGCCGCCGTTCGGAATTCTTTCGCGATATACCGCGCCGCTGGGATTGTCGCCGCAAGATCGGATCAAGGCCGAGGTCGGGTCCAAAGAAGATCGACGGTTCAAAACGCTGCAGGAATTCAGCGAGGCCACCGGCCAGGACCGGCATAGCGTCATCGTCGATTATGATGTTTTTCAGAAGGTGACGCCGCCGGACCCCAACGATCCGCGCATTTTGTATCAGCCCGCGGATTTCGACTTTGAGCTTCGCCCGGGGTCGGTGGCGGTGGATGCCGGAGTGCGGCTGCCGAACGTAAACGATGGGTTCACGGGCAAAGCGCCGGACTTGGGCGCATACGAATTGGGACAACCGCTGCCACATTACGGCCCGCGGGAGTAAATGAGGTGATCGACGGTAGCAGGTAACCCCGCGAGCGCCGCCATCGCCCTCTTCATTTGCCGATCACGGAACATTTCACGGTCCCGCGGAAATCTGCATACGCTGTTTCAACCTCAGGGAGTGATAATATGCTTCCCAGCAAAACCATGAAGAGAATTATTACCAACGGGCTCATAGCCTGGACACTAGCCGCGGCGTTTGCGCTGCTGGCGCCGGCCGCGGAGCCGGATAGCGGCGAACTGGACGTGGTGCGGGTTCGGCCGAACTTCTACATGATCGCCGGGGCCGGCGGAAACATCGGCGTGCAGATCGGCTCGGATGGCGTGGTGCTGGTGAATGCGGGCGCCGAAAGCGCGTCCGGCCGGGTGTTGGCCGCGGTCCGAAAGATTGACCGACCTGCCGATCCGCTACGTCATCGACACCAACGCGGACGCCGATTTCGTGGGCGGCAACGGCAAACTGGCCAAAGCCGGGAAAACCATTTTCACCAATGTGCTTGGCAATGCCGCGACTGGCCGACGCGATGACCAACGGGGGCGCCGCGGCGATTCTCGCGCACGACAGCATCCTGCAGACGAATGAGCGCTCCCACCGGCAAGGCGTCTCCCTTTCCCGACGACGCTTTGCCCACCGAAGCCTTTTACCCCAAGCGCTACACGCTGCGCATGAATGACGAGGGGATCGAAGTTCTGTACCAGCCGGCGGCCCACAGCGACGCCGACAGCTTCGTGTTTTTCCGCGGCTCCGACGTGGTGGTGGCCGGAGACGTTCTGGACAAAACGCGATTTCCGGTGATCGATATTGCGCACGGGGGCAGCATCCAGGGAGAGATCGACGCTTTGAACAAGCTGATCGAACTGGCCATCCCGCCGACGCCTTTCATCTATAAAGGTGTCGGAACGTATGTGATTCCAGGTCATGGGCGGCTTTGCGAACAGATGGAAGTTGTGGATTACCGCGACATGGTGGTGATCAGTGCGAGACGTCATCGCGGACATGATCAAGCAGGGGATGACGCTGGATCAAATCAAGGCGGCGTCTCCGGCCAAGCCGTATGAGACGCAGTACGGGACTGAAGAGGGATCGACCAACGCGTTTGTCGAGGCTATTTACAAAGGCCTGACGGTGAAGAAATAGAGAGCATGCGACATTCAAAGAATATTCTGGGACTTACGATTGCCACGGCGTTGTCGATGCTGGCGCTGGCGCTTGCCGCTCCTCGGCTTGCCGCACAGCCTCCGGGCGGCGGGCGAGGCGGGCCACCACCCGTTCCCAAAGCTGCGGCGCCCATCGATCTGACCGGCTACTGGGTTTCGATCGTTACCGAGGATTGGCGCTATCGCATGGTGACGCCCGCGCCCGGCGATTACGAGAGTGTTCCCATGACGCCAGCCGCGGTGAAAATCGCGAACGCCTGGGATCCCGCCAAGGATGAAGCCGCCGGAGAACAGTGCAAGTCCTATGGCGCGCCGGCCATCCTGCGCGTACCGGAACACCTTCACATCACCTGGCAGGACGACCAAACCTTGCGCATGGATACCGACGCGGGCAAGCAGACGCGTATTTTTCATTTCGGCCTCTGGAATGGCTCCCGGGGTGCTCAAGTTTCCGAAAGCGCCGGGCCTTCCTGGCAGGGGGATTCCGTGGCCCAGTGGGAAATACAGCGCGCGGGCCCGCGGCCGGTGAATGGATCGCTGAAGGTGACGACAACCCATCTGAAGGCCGGCTATCTGCGCAAGAACGGCGTTCCGTATAGCGAGAACGCCAGCCTCACGGAGTACTATGATTTGGTGAAGGAGCGCAACGGGGATCAGTTGATGGTGGTCACCATCGTGGTGACCGACCCGATGTATCTGCGCGAGCCTTTCATTATCAGTTCCCATTTCAAGAAGACAGGACGGCGACGCCGGGTGGAAGCCCTCGGAGTGTTCGTCGAGATGGTAAGGAGCGAAGCAGATGACGCACGCAATAAAATCAGCTCTTACTCTCGCGGTAATGTTTTGCGTGAGCTTCCCGGCGCTGGCGGAGATCGATCTGTCGGGGTCCTGGGCTTCCAAGAATCACGAGGACAACATGGAGCGCGGCGCAGGTCCGAACCCGGACGACTGGGCGGGGCTTCCCTTCAACGAAGCAGGCCGCGCGAAAGCCCTGAGTTTTTCGCAATCCACCATCTCCATGCCGGAGCGCATCTGCTGGTTCCAGACGCAGTGGCATATCGCGGCGGGGCCGTTCAGCCTCAAGATCTGGAGCGAAAACGATCCCCTGACGGGCAAAATCAACGCGTGGGTGCTGGGCGGTTGGGAAACCCGCGCGCCCATGACCATCTGGATGGACGGGCGTCCGCATCCGTCGAAAAATGCACCGCACGATCAGACCGGCTTCACCACCGGCACCTGGAACGGCGACGTTTTGACTGCCTATACCACGCACATCAAGACCGGATATATGCGCCGCAATGGCGCGGCCAGCAGCGACCAGGCCACCATCACCACCACTTTTATTCGTCACGGAGACATGCTGACGCTGGCGCTGGTGATGGAGGATCCCGTCTATTTGACCGAGCCGTATATTCTGACGCGGTCCTATATATCCACGCCCACGCCGGTTGCCGTCGCGGGGCCGCCGTGCATCGTTGGATATGAAGGGGTGGAAGAGGGCCGCGTTCCGCATTATCTTCCGGGGAAGAATCCTTTCGTCGATGAGATGGACAAGATCTACCACATCCCGAGAGAAGCGTCGCTAGGCGGAGCGGAAACAATGTATCCGGAGTTTCGCGAAAAGATCAAAGATAAATTCACAATTCCGCCCAAGTGTCAGCGCAACTGCGGGGGACCTGGCTTCTGAAATTAGGCGAAGAACGGTCACGCGCCGGACTGTCCCACCGATTGTCTTGTCTCTATACGATGGCGCCGTTGCGGACCTGCCCGGGCAATTTTTCCACACGATGCTGGTCTCGCAGGTTGAACGGGACTGGAAGTGTACAAACTACTGTAGCGCCGCGGGTGAAAAGTGAAGACTCGCGCCAACAAATGCGCGAAGCTTACCGCGGCTTACCCGCGCGGCTCCAAATCTTGGGCGGGTCGCCAGGCAATGGCTTGGCCTCGCGTGGTTCCGGTATGGTGATCTGCTGAGGCAAGACCACCATTTCCATTTCTTTCCTCGCCCGGCCTTTGCCTTTCAGTTTTATCGCCAAGAGGTTCCAACAATCTGAACAGATGTCGTACTCCTTGCCCTCGATTTCCCGTTGCCGGCCCTTCTTCAGGTGGCCGCAGAGAACGCAGAGAATCATCGCATTTGTCCTTCCGATTGAATGATACCTCCGGGCCGATTGCATGGTACCGCCCGCCCAAAAAAATAGCGCTTGCAGGAACGACGCACCACTTTTGCCCTGCAAGCGCGTGTGCACTGCAAACTCCTCGACTTACTTCTTCGGATATTGCTGGTCCAGCGCCAGGTTCAGCTTGAGCACGTTGACGCGCGGCTCGCCCAGCAAGCCAAGATCGGGCGACTTAGTGTATTGCGCCACCAACTGGCTGAGCTGATCCGCCGAAATTCCACGAGCTTTCGCCACGCGCGGCTCTTGCGCCTGCGCCGATGCGGGGCTGATATCGGGATCCAGGCCGCTGCCGGAAGCGGTGAGCAAATCGGCTGGGATGGGCCCCTGATAGTCCGGATTATCCTTATGGAACTTGTCCACCGATGCCTTCACGCGATCGATCAGCTTTTGACTGGTGGGGCCATAGTTCGATCCGCCCGAAGCGGTGGGATCGTAACCGTCGTTCCCGGCGGCGGAAGGCCGCGGCTGAAAATATTCGGGCTTGGTGAAATTCTGCCCGATTAATTCCGAGCCGATTACTTGATTGTCCTTGGTGATCAGGCTGCCGTTGGCCTGATGGGGAAAAACCAATTGCGAGATTCCTGTCACCGCGAGTGGATAACCCACGCCCAGCAGGATCATCAGGAAAATATTCATTCGCAATGCCGGCCAAAGTTGTGACAACATAAAATCCTCCTCGAAATAAATCCACTACGCCAGATGGAACAGCGCCAGCAATTGATCGATGGCCCAGATGCCTGGAAACGGCACCAGGATTCCACCCACGCCGTAAATCAGCAGATTGCGCCGCAACAGGCTGGCCGCGTCCAGCGGGCGGTATTTCACGCCGCGCAGAGCCAGCGGAACCAGCGCAATGATGATCAGCGCGTTAAAAATCACAGCCGCCAGCACCGCGCTTTGCGGGGTATGCAGACCCATGATGTTGAGCTTGGCGAGCGACGGATAAGTGGCCATGAACATCGCGGGAATAATCGCGAAATACTTGGCGACGTCGTTGGCGATGGAGAACGTGGTGAGCGCGCCGCGCGTGATCAGCAACTGCTTGCCGATGGCCACCACTTCAATCAGCTTGGTCGGATTGCTGTCCAGGTCCACCATGTTGCCCGCTTCCTTGGCGGCCATGGTGCCGGTATTCATGGCGAGCCCCACGTCGGCCTGCGCCAGAGCCGGCGCGTCGTTGGTGCCGTCGCCAGTCATCGCGACCAGGCGTCCGGCCACCTGCTCCTTCTTGATGTATTCGAGCTTATCCTTGGGCGTGGCCTGCGCCAGAAAATCGTCCACGCCGGCTTCGGCTGCGATGGCTGCCGCGGTCAACGGATTGTCGCCCGTGATCATGATGCTGCGAATGCCCATGCGGCGGAGCTGCGCGATGCGCTCCTTCATCCCGCCCTTCACGATGTCTTTCAGGTGGATGATGCCCAGCAGATGGTTGCCGTCGCACACGGCCAGCGGCGTGCCGCCGTTGCGCGCGATGCGGTCGCTCATTTCCTGGAAGTAACCCGGGACTTCGCCGCCGCGCTCTTTCACGAAGGTACAAATGGCTTCCGTGGCGCCTTTGCGGAGCTCGCGGCCTTCAAAATCGACGCCGCTCATGCGAGTGTAGGCCGAGAACGGAATGAAATTCGCACCATGCTCCGGAATATGACGGCCGCGCAGCCCGTACTTCTCTTTCGCGAGCACCACAACTGACCGGCCTTCCGGCGTTTCATCGGCCAGACTGGATAACTGCGCCGCATCGGCCAGTTCTTCGTCGCTCACTCCGGTGATGGCCAGGAACTCCACGGCCTGCCGGTTGCCCAGCGTGATGGTGCCGGTCTTGTCGAGCAGCAGCGAGTTCACGTCGCCCGCGGCTTCCACCGCTTTGCCGCTCATGGCCAGCACGTTGTGCTGCATCACGCGATCCATGCCCGCGATTCCGATGGCGGACAGCAATCCGCCGATGGTAGTCGGAATCAAGCACACCAGCAATGAAACCAGTACGGCCACGCTGGGCACCGCGCCGGCGCCCGCCTGCGCCACGCTATACGCCGCGTAGGGCTGCAGCGTCACAACCGCCAGCAGGAAGATCAACGTCAAGCCCGCGATCAGGATGTTCAGCGCGATTTCGTTGGGCGTCTTCTGCCGCTCGGCGCCTTCCACCAGCGCGATCATGCGATCCAGAAACGTTTCGCCCGGATTGGACGTGATCCGAATCTTGATGTGATCCGACAATACGCGGGTACCGCCTGTAACGGCGCTGCGGTCGCCGCCCGATTCGCGAATTACCGGCGCGCTCTCACCCGTGATCACCGATTCGTCCACGGTGGCGATGCCGTCGATCACTTCGCCGTCGCCCGGGATCAGCTCGCCCGCGTCGCACGAGACCACATCGCCCGCGCGCAACGCCGAGGCAGTTACTTCTTCGATCTTGCCGGACGAGGTAATGCGCTTGGCCAGCGCGTCGGTCTTGGTCTTGCGCAGACTGTCGGCCTGCGCCTTGCCCCGCGCCTCGGCCATCGCTTCGGCGAAGTTGGCGAACAGCACCGTGAACCAGAGCCAGAGCGCGATCTGAATGCCGAACTTCAGCCCGGCGGCGCCGGCGAACACGTCGCGCACTACAAATACCGTGGTGAGCAGTGCGCCCACTTCCACCACGAACATCACCGGATTCTTGGCCAGGGTGACCGGGTTCAATTTCAGAAATGACGCCTGGATCGCGCGCTTGACGATTTCGGGATCGAACAAGGGGCGCGAGCGAGCCAGTTTCTTGGGAAGAAGCGAGGTTGGATCTTCCGCCGGCGGCGTGTTTGGCATTGCTTTCGGAGGTGTAGTAACTGTGGACATGATTAGCTCCCGAGCCTTAGCTTCCAAGCGGCAAGGTAATTAGCGAAAACAGCCTGCCGCTGTGCATCAGGTAATGTTCTACGATGGGCCCCAGCGACACCGCCGGGAAATAGGTAAGGACGGCGATGATCACCACCGTGCCCACCAGCAGGCCGACAAACAACGGACCATGCGTGGGGAAAGTGCCGCTGGTGACCGGCACTTTCTTCTTGGCAGCCAGGCTGCCGGCCGCCGCGAGAATCGGAATCAGGAACAGGAAGCGCCCGAGTAACATCGCGAGTCCGATGGTCAGGTTGTACCAGGGCGTGTTGGCGTTGAGGCCGCCAAATGCGCTCCCGTTGTTGCCGGTACCGCTGGTGTAGGCGTAAAGAATTTCCCCGAAGCCGTGCGGGCCGCTGTTATTCATGTTGGCGATGGCGGCGCCCGGCGGATTCCAATAGCCCTTGGCCGCGAACACGGCCTGCGTGGAGATGGCGCTGAACACCAGGATGCAGGCGGAAGTCACGATGATAGCGAGCATCGCCATCTTCACTTCCTTCTGCTCCAGTTTCTTGCCGAGATACTCGGGCGTCCGGCCCACCATCAAACCGGCGATGAAGACCGCAATGATGCAATAGATCAAAATGCCGTACATACCCGCGCCCACGCCGCCGAAGATCACGATGTCGGTCATCATATTGAGCAGCGGCACCAGACCGGCGATGGGCAAGAGACTGTCGTGCGTGTTATTGACAGCGCCGCAACTGGTGTCGGTGGTGATAGTGGTAAACAGAGCCGAGTTGACTATTCCAAAGCGAACCTCTTTGCCCTCCATATTGCCGCCGGCCTGCGTGCTGGTTGCGGCGCTCTGAATCCCCATTTTGGCGAGATTGGGATTGCCCGCCTGCTCGAATCCGTAACAGACGAAGACGCCCGCCAGGAACATCACGGTGAACGCGGCGAAAATGGCCCAGCCTTGGCGCGTGTCCTTCACCATTTTTCCGAAGGTGTACGTCAATGCCGCCGGAATCACCAGCAGCATCCACATTTCAAACAAGTTGGTGAGCGGCGTGGGATTCTCGAACGGATGGGCGGAGTTGGCGTTGAAAAAACCTCCGCCGTTGGTGCCCAATTCCTTGATGGCTTCCTGCGAGGCCACCGGCCCTTGCGTGATCATCTGTTTGGCGCCTTCCAGCGTGGTGACGGTGGTGTTGGGCTTCAGATTCTGAATCACGCCTTGCGAGCACAGAAACAAAGCGGCGATGAACGAAATCGGCAGCAGCACATACAGGGTGGCGCGCGTCATGTCCACCCAGAAATTGCCCAGCGTCCTTACTTCATGGCGCGCGAAGCCTCGGATCACGGCAATCGCGATCGCCATGCCCGCCGCGGCCGAGACAAAATTCTGAACCGCCAAGCCGGCCATCTGCACGAAATAGCTGAGCGTGGATTCGCCGCTGTAGGACTGCCAATTGGTGTTCGTCAGAAAGCTGATCGCGGTGTTGAACGCCAGGTCGGGAGTGACGTTGGGCGTCCCGAAATTCTGCGGGTTGAACGGCAGGTAAGCCTGCGCGCGCTGCAGCAGGTAGACCAACAAAAAGCCGAAAATGCTGAAGGCCAGCAGCGAAGCCGTGTACTGGGTCCAGCGCTGCTCCACATCCTCGCGAACGCCGGCGATCTTATAGGTAAGCACTTCCAGCCAGCGCAGCACCGGATGTAAAAACGTACGCCGCCCCTCGAACACGTTCGCCATGTAGGCGCCCAGCGGCTTTACGCACAGCAGGATCAGCGCGAAGAACAGCGCGATTTGCAAAATTCCGTTACTAGTCATGATTTCCCTCCCCGCCGCTCATGAAACACCGCGCACAACGCAGCGGGCCGCGATGGCTTTCTACTCCCTTATAAGGCTGCTGAAAGAGGCTTTTAGGGACCGACTCCCTGACGGTCGCGGCTCGGTAAACACATGCAAACACGCAGTCGCGATTCTGAGTCGCGCGCGTGAGCAAGCGGTTTATTGCCTTTTTCAGCACCCTGTTATAGGAGCGCGTCCCGCGCTGTACGCTCATTAGAATTTCTCCGGACGAAGCAGCGCGTAAAGCAGATAAACGAAAAGGCCAAGCGATGTGATGCCGGCGATAATGTAGTCCATAATTTCCTCCTAAAGCTTGTCGCAGGCCTTGGTGAAGGCCCAGCAGACAAACAGGAACAGACAGGCGATTGCGACGTAAAACAGGTCAAGCATACGAGTTACTCCCTTTCTGTGACGACAACCTGGTGACCAAAGCGACGCAGGTTCTTGGCAAGCCGCTTTTCGGCGGTGGGCCACCATCTCTTGCGGCTGCCAATAACCACCAGAGAGTGAGGTCTCAAAACCGACTCTAAAGTCTCCAGGGGATTGCGGCACAAATAGATAGAAACGCGGGTTTCCACCCGGCACTGGCTGGCGAGGACGCGCAGCCGGCGCTCGTTGAAGTCCACCAGCACGGGTGGACTGGTAAGCGGCAACGGATAAGGCACAATCTGGGGCACGATCAGCGTAATGCGCCCGCCCAGATTGCCGGCCAGGTTGCCGGCTTCTTTCAAGGCCGTCAGCGTGGCATCCACCGAAGTGAACACCACCGAGATGTCGAGTTTGGAGTCGGTTTCTTCAGTGAGCGGCCAAGCCGGGACTCCGGTAACCGGCGCGATCATTCTCTCCAGTGCAAGTGCCATGGATTCCGCCCTCCCAGTTACGAGGGTAGGACCTGGACCCTGAAGAAGTCCTTAGAAAGGAATAAAGAATTAGTGAAGAGAAACGGTTCCACCAATCGGCGTTGATCGGCGTTCATCGGCGGCCACAACAAAGATATTCAGCCGCTGATAAACACGGATGAACGCCGATACGAAAATCCGATTAGCTTGCTTGCGAAGCGGTTTCCAGCACTGCCTGCAAGGCCTGCTCGCGAACGTCCTGTGCCGCGCCAGTGAGATATTCGAGCGCGGCGGCGACGCCTCCCGTGGAATGCGGAACGCTCGCCAGCGCCAGGCCCATTTCCACGCCCGAGAGCGTTCCGGCCAGCATCAGATCGTTAAAGTCCCCCAGGTGCCCGATGCGAAAAGCCTTGCCTGCCAGCCTGCCGAGCCCGCTGCCGAGCGACATATTGAAATTCTCGAGCACCACTTTGCGAAACTCGTCGGCATTTGACGTAGGCGGCACAAAAACGGCCGTCACGGAGCTGCTGTAGCGTTCCGGGTCCGCGCACACCGTCTCTAATCCCCAGGCGCGCACGGCGCGACGCGTAGCTTCCCCGTGCCGCGTGTGCCGCTCGAACACGTTTTCCAGCCCTTCTTCATGCAGCATATTGAGCGACTCGCGCAATCCGTAGAGCAGGTTGGTGGCAGGCGTGTAAGGGAAGAAGCCGTTCTTGTTTTGGCCCAGCATGGCCTGCCAATCCCAATATGATTTCGGCAAGCGCGCCGATTTCGACGCAGCCAGAGCTTTCTCGCTCACGGCATTAAATCCAAGCCCCGGCGGCAACATCAGCCCCTTCTGCGATCCGGCGATGGCCACATCCACGCTCCACTCGTCGTGCCGGAAGTCCATCGAAGCGAGCGACGAAATGGTGTCCACCATCAGAAGCGCGGGATGCTTGGCCCGATCCATGGCTTTGCGGATGGACGGCACGGAGTTGGTAACGGCGCTCGACGTTTCGTTATGCACCACGCAGACCGCTTTGATCTGATGGCCGGCATCTTCGCGCAGAATCGCTTCCACCTCGTCCTGCTTCGCTCCGCGACGCCAGTCGCTCGCGACAAAATGCACCTCCAGGCCCAAGCTGACCGCCATCTCCTTCCACAACGTCGCGAACTGGCCGGTCTCAAACATCAGCACCTTGTCGCCGGGCGAAAGCGTGTTGACGATGCCGGCTTCCCACGCTCCGGTCCCGGAGGAGGGGAAGATCATCACCTTCCCGGCGGTCTTGAAAACCGGCTTGAGATCCTCCAGAAGATCCAGGGCGAGCCGGGCAAATTCCGGCCCCCGGTGATCGATGGTGGGACGCGCGATGGCGCGCAGGATGCGGTCCGGAACGTTGCTGGGTCCAGGAACCTGAAGGAAATGACGTCCGCTTGTATTTGCCATTGTGACTATTCTAGTCTCTCGCAAAATTCGCCGGGGCGCAGGCGTCGCCGGTGAAAAACACCAGCCCATGGGTGGCCAACCTGTCAGGGGACATTGGGACAAAATGGCCGAAATGAACAGGGACAACAATGCAAGCTCTTCATTTTTGGGTACTTACGTTTTGGTGAATGGCGTGCTTTTCTGATCGGCATTATGCCAGTCTATTCGCTGAAGTCCTTCAGACGCGCCGCCACTGCCTTTTTAGCGTTATTCCTGTTGATTGGCGGCCGCGCGTTCGCCGATAACTCCAAGATCTCGCCGGATTTGCAGGCATGGCTTGCAAACCCGTCGTCGAGCACCGCCAACGTAATCGTGCAGTACAACACGCCGCCCCAACAGCAATCGTCGGGCGGTGGTCTTCTGGGCCTGGTGGGCGGCCTGCTGGGCGGAGTGGTAAACCTGCTCGGCGGCGTACTAAACACGGTATTTTCGCTGATTCCAGCCGTATCGGCCACCCTGCATCCGGCCGATATATTGGCTGTGTCGAATCAGTCGAACGTGGCTTACATGTCGCTCGACCGGCCGTTAGGCGCTTCGCTCGATTACACCGCTGTGGCCGTCAGCGCGCCAACGGCCTGGAGTTCCGGTTTGGATGGAAGCGGCATCGGCATAGCGGTAATCGACAGCGGAATCTACAATCACCCGGATTTGAACGCGGCGAATTCCACGAAGAGCCGCGTGGTGTACCGGCAGAGTTTCATTGGAGGAGTGCTCAACGACGATTTCGGCCACGGAACGCACGTGGCCGGCATTGTCGGGGGCAACGGCAAATCTTCCGAACAGCAGGGCGCCTTCCGCACCTTCAAGGGCATCGCGCCGAATGCGAACATCCTGGATCTGCGCGTTCTGGATCAGAACGGCGCCAGTAGCGATAGCGTCGTCATCGCGGCCATCCAGAAGGCCGTACAGCTCAAGAGCCAATACAACGTTCGTGTGATCAATCTGTCGCTGGGCCGCCCGATTTACGAGAGCTGCACGCGAGATCCGTTGTGCCAGGCGGTGGAAGCGGCCTGGAAGAGCGGAATCGTGGTGGTAGTGGCCGCGGGCAACTTTGGGCGCGACGGATATGGAACCGTTCTCTCGCCCGGCTCGGCGCCGCACGCCATTACAGTGGGCGCCATGAAGACCGAAGCGACCATGTCCACCAGCGACGATCGCATCGCCAGCTACAGCTCGCGTGGCCCCACTTATATCGACCTGACCGTAAAGCCCGACGTCGTAGCGCCCGGCAATCTGGTGGATTCGCTGCTCGCGCCCGGCTCCACGCTGGTGAACCAGTATCCCGAAAACATTGTTCCGGCTTCGGCCTATACCTCCGCCAACGTTTCCGGCACGCCGCTCTATTTCACATTGAGTGGAACCAGCATGGCCACCCCAGTGGTTTCCGGCGCCGCGGCCTTGATGATTGAAAAGGAACCGTACCTTACTCCGGACACTGTCAAAGCGCGCCTGATGAAGACCGCGTCAAAGACATTTCCGCTGATGAGCACGGCCACCGATCCCACCACGGGACAGAACTATACGGATTACTACGACATGTTCACCGTCGGCGCGGGATATGTGGATATCGCCGCCGCGCTCACTAACTACGATCAAGTGGACGGCTCGGCCGCTTCGCCGCAAGTTATCTATAACTCTTTGCTCGGAACGGCGCTTTTAGTCCCGAATCCGGCTGAGACCTGGTGGACCACGCCCACCTGGTTCGTCACCACCGTATGGGGACAGTCGGTGCTTGTTCCCGGCCCAGCCGGAACAACGGTCATCGCAGGGAGTTCTTCATGGGGAAGCAATGCGTCCTGGGGCACCAACGCGTCGTGGGGTACTAACGCTTCTTGGGGTACTAACGCCTCCTGGGGCACCAACGCTTCCTGGGGCACCAACGCCTCGTGGGGCACCGACACGCAAGGAGAGCAGTAAACGGTTCAAATGCCGAGGCTACACGGCCAGTTCGCGACGCGCCTATTAAGCCAAACTTACCTGGTTGGCCAGATCGCTTTGGGCGTCGCGACACTGCTGTGGGGCGTAGCGAACTGGCACTCCAGCGATCCGGCTCGCCTGTTATCTTTCACCGTCGCCGCCGCGCTGGGTTCCGTCTTGAAGCTGCAGTTGCCGGGCCTGCGCGGCATGGTTTCGGTGAGCGCGCTTTTCGTGCTCATCGGGATCGTGAACTTGAGCCTTCCCGAAGCGCTCCTGGTAGGAGCGCTGTCCATGCTGGTGCAGTGTACCTGGCGGACCGCATCCCGGCCGACGCTGCTGCAGACGGCGTTCAATATCAGCGTGCTTTTTGTGGCGGTTGTTATCGCGTCCAAGGCATTCGATTATTCGAACCGCTATTTTCCGGAACCGGTGAGCCTGGCGTTCCTCGCCGTCGCATACTTCTGCGCCAACACGTTTCCCATCGCCGCCATCATTGGCCTCACCGAAGGCAAGCGAATCCTGCCGGTGTGGAGCAACTATCGCTGGACCCTGGCCTATTATGCGGTAGGCGCTTCCATGGCGTGGGTGATCGACACCTTGCCGCGCGGCATTCAGTGGGAATTTCCCATCATTTGTTTGCCCCTGGTGTACCTGGTGCATCGC
>CAWAPW010000014.1:0-271461 GCA_963784025.1 Bryobacterales bacterium | reverse complement strand
GACATCCAGATCTCTGAGTTTCCAACCACCACGCCGGACGAGACCATCGCGCGGGTCGCCCAGTTCTTTCGGGCCCGCGAGCCGGTGGCGGCCATTGGAATCGCTTCCTTCGGACCCATCGATCCGAATCCTGAATCACCCCTGTTCGGTTACATCACCTCCACGCCAAAACCTGGACTGGAAGAACTTCGATTTTGCCGGGGCCATTTAGGGGGCCCTAGGAACGCCGATTGCATTCGATACCGACGTGAATGCCGCGGCGTTAGCCGAGTCTCGGTGGGGCGCCGCGCGCGGCTTGCGCAGCTTCCTCTATGTCACCGTTGGCACCGGCTTGGGCGGAGGCGCGCTGGTCGATGGCCGCTTGTTGCACGGCCGGCTGCATCCCGAGATGGGACACATTCGCATCCCTCATGATCGCCCGCGCGATCCGTTCCCTGGCAATTGTCCCTATCATGGCGATTGTCTGGAAGGATTGGCCGCGGGCCCAGCCATTGAAGCCCGCTGGGGCCATCCCGGGCATCTTCTTCCCGACGGTCATGCGGCCTGGTATCTGGAGGCCGAGTATCTGGCGCTTGGCATCGTGAGTTGGACGTGCACGCTTTCGCCGGAGCGCATCGTGCTGGGTGGCGGCATCATGCAGCGCAAGGAGCTGTTTCCCAAGATCCGTAACCGGGTAGGCGAGTTGTTGAACGGTTACCTGGAGCCTCCTGAAATCGTCCCTCCGGCGCTAGGTGTGCGCGCGGGCGTACTGGCGCTATGGCCCTGGCAACGACCCTTCCTCGCTAACGCCTGCACGCCCGGGCCCGATTTCGCGTCATAATTGTTGTCATGGAGCAGCTTCGTAAACGCCGCCTCGCGCGCGGTTTCTCGCTGATCGAGCTTCTGATCGTCATCGCGATCATCCTGATTATTCTGGCCATCGCCGTCCCAAAACTGGGCAGCGCTCGCATGAACGCCAACGAGATGGCGGTGATTCGTGAGATGCAGACCATTAACACCATGCAAACCCAGTACATGTCACAGTTCCAGAGGTTTGCAACCACGCTGGCCGAGTTGGGACCGCCCGCCAGCGGCGGACCCGGTCCACAGGCTTCCGACCTGATTCCTGCATCGCTCGCCCTGGGTGAAAAGGACGGATACATTTCACCTTGACTGCGACGCCTTCAGGCTACACGCTCAACGCGAATCCGAAGGTATACAACACCTCCGGCCGGCGCACATTCTTCAGCGACCAGAACATGATCATTCACCAGAACTGGTCCGCCGAAGCCGCCAACGGCAGTAGCCCCGAATTCAAGTAGCGTTTTGAACGTTGCCGTTCGCAACGTTGCTTGTAGCGTCTTAGCCTCGCCGGCACGAAACATTTCTTAAGGCTTATGTGCGCTTTTGGGAACCTGTGTTCGCCCATGGGAATCATGCGTTTGAGCGCGGTTTTCAGCAAACGAAAATACCGCGTGCTACGTACAAAGTTTTATGAGTGCTCGTGAACTGGTCTCCTACCCAGTAGTACTTGTCCCGTGACGGACACCGCTGGCACCACCATCCGCCGCCGCGACATCGCGGGATTTTCTTTGAGCGAAGGTTTGTATGCAGAAGGAGTCCTGCTGCCGCGGCATTGCCACGCTGACTGCTATCTCACCCTGGTTCTTTCCGGCACCTACAGCGAGAAGCATTCGCATCGTGAGTTCCAGTGGTGCCAGGGCGCTTTGCATCTTTTGCCGGCGGGCGAGCGTCACGAGAACCAATTCGCCACCGCCGTGCGTCTGCTGCGAGTGCAGATTGAGCCGGCCGCGGTTCAGCGGCTGGGTGAGGAACATGCGCGGTGTCTGTCGGAACCGCGCGAAATCTCAGGACCGCTATCGTCGTGGCTGGCCAATCGGGTCGTTCGCGAGTTTATGGCGCAAGACGATATCGCGCCGCTGGCGATGGAAGGCGTGCTGCTGGAAATGCTCGCTGAAAGTGCGCGCTCTTCCGACGAGATGCAAGGATCGAACGCGCCGAATTGGTTGCGGCGGGTGTGCGAGTCGTTGAAAGATTCCTATCTCCAGGCGCCCGGTCTCACTGCGTTGGCGGCCATTGCCGGAGTGCATCCGGTGCACCTGTCGCGCGAATTCCACAAGTCACTTTCAGATGACTATCGGGGAATACATTCGCAAGCGGCGCATCGAGCACGCTTCCGAACTTCTGGCCAACTCGGAGCTTTCATTGGCCGAGATCGCCAGCGTCTGCGGATTCTCCGATCAAAGCCACTTTTGCGCTCTCTTTAAAAAACAATGGGGCATAACGCCGGCGAAGTTTCGCAATTTATCCGGTGACGGTCGCGGCATTCGGCTAAACCCACCAGGCTTGGGCCGGCTTCTCTTTGATCACGATTTCGTTCAAGAACGCCGCGCGCTTTGCGAGGCCTTCCTCAGGCGACATCAAGGAGTCTTCGTGCTCGATGGAGAGCACGTAGTCGTACCCGTACATTCGTAGCGTGGAAATGAACTCCTTCCACCAGCCGTAGGCGTGCCCGTAGCCGACGGTCCGAAAAATCCAGGAGCGGTTGCGTTCGTCGGTGTACTTCTTCGTGTCCAGCACGCCGGTCTTCGGAAGATTGGCCGCGTACATCTGCGTGTCTTTGGCATGGACGTGAAAAATGGAATCGCCCAGCACGCGGATAGCTTCAATGGGATCGATGCCCTGCCAGAACATGTGGCTGGGATCGTAGTTGCATCCGATGCTCGCGCCCGCGATGCCTCGCAGCTTCAGTAGTGTCTCCGGGCTGTACGCGACGAAGCCCGGATGCATCTCGATGGCGATCTTGACGCCGTGATCTTTGGCGAACTGCGCGTGGCGGGTCCAAAACGGCGTCACCTTTTTGTCCCATTGCCACTCCAGAACCTCGAGATACTCGGGCGGCCACGGGCACGTAATCCAGTTCGGATACTTCGCGGCGTTGCTGTCGCCGGGACAGCCCGAAAAATCGATCACCACGGGCACGCCCAGCTTTTCGGCCAGGCGCACGGTCTTCCGGCTGGTTTCCTGGAAATTTTTCGCGAGCGCGGCATTGGGGTGCAGCGGATTTCCATGGCAGCTCAGTGCGCTGATGGAAAACCGCGGTCTTCCAGTTTCAGCTTGAAGTCGTGCAGCGCCGCGCGATCGGTGAGCAGCGACAACGGGCAGTGCGGATCGCCGGGGTAATTGCCGGTGCCGAGTTCGACGGTGTGGATGTTTAGTCCGTGCAGTTCGTCGAGGACATGGATCAGAGGAAGCTTGTTCAGGAGTGCCGTAAAGACGCCGATTCTCATCGAAACATCATTATACGGACGCCTAATGCAGGGATGCGGCGCCATGCACGGTCGGATGTCACCGCCGTCGCGCGGAGCTGTTTCGCTAAGGTGAGGCAGGCCCGGTCGCCTAGAGAGAGGCCGTGCGATTTATTGAACTGGGTAAACTCCGCGCTGCGATATGCAAGATCTTCAGTCCAGTCCTCGACCTTCAGCTCCAATAACCGAAGAACCTCGCGCACGTCTTCGGCCGAAGCCTTTTGAACAAGCTTGTTGAAAATCTCGGCAAGATTCACGGAGCTAATCACGGACTTCGGTAGCACCTCAGCGACCCGTTGGTAGCCGGGCTCCAGACTCAGCAAGGCAAGGACCGCGGCCGAGTCCAAGACATACTCAATCTTCTCGCTCACGGCGCGCTTCCTCGCGGCGTTCCCGTATCAGTTCCTCAGACCACAGCGTTCCTGCCGGACGAAGCTTGGAGAAGAATTCCTGCGCTTGCCGGAGAGCCTCCGCGCGCGAGTTCAGCACGAGCCGTTGTTTGTTGTCCATTCTGCCGACTAGCTGTGAGCCCTTGCGCAGGTTCAGTTGTTTGCGAACCTTAGCCGGGATCAGTATCCTGCCAGAACCGTCTACCGCTACGGTGAATCGTTCCATACTGCCAAGATTAGCAAATCTGCCAGATTCGAGAAATCTGCCAGATTTTGCTATCCTGCCACACTGCGATGCTCGATGCTCAACTGCTGGCACTTCTTGTAAAGATGGCTGCGCTCCAGGCCCAGCGCTTTCGCCGTATCCGTCATCTTGTAGTTGTGTTTTTTCAACTCGGCCAGGATGATCTCGCGTTCATGGGCGTCCATTCGTGCGGCGAGTGGTCCGCTATCGGCGGGGGCCGGCGCGTAACTCGAATCGGACGGTAGCGCGAGGCGCGCGGTGGACGCATCCACGCGGTCGTCGGTTAGCAGCAACAGCCGTTCGACCACGTTGCGCAGCTCACGCACATTTCCGGGCCACGAGTAGCGCTCCAGTTCCGCATACGCCTCCGGCGCGATCTCGCGCGGCTTCCAATCGTTCTGCTCGGCGACGGCCTGCGCGAAGAAATCCACCAGCAACCGGATGTCATCGCGGCGCTCACGCAACGGAGGCAGCAAAATCGGAAAAACAAAGACGCGATGATACAGATCCTGCCGGAATTCGCCCTTGCGCACCAGTTCATCCAGATTGCGGTGCGTGGCAACTACCACGCGCACGTCAACCGCAATGGGCCGGTCGCCGCCGACCCGCTCCACTTCCTTCTGCTCCAGAACGCGCAACAGTTTGGCCTGCATCAGCGGCGGCATGTCGCCGATCTCATCCAGAAACAGCGTGCCGCCGTGCGCTTGTTCGAACTTCCCCGCGTGACGCGTGGCCGCGCCTGTGAACGCGCCTTTCTCGTGGCCGAACAGTTCGGATTCGATCAGCTCGGCGGGAACCGCCGCGCAGTTGAGCGTGACGAACGGGCCATTGCGCCGCTGGCTTTTCTCGTGCAGCGTGCGCGCGATCAGCTCCTTGCCGGCGCCGGTTTCGCCCAAAATCGCCACGCGAGTTTCGCTCGCAGCCACGCGCTCCACCTTCGCCATCACGCTCTGCATCACGGCCGATTTCCAGATCAATTCCTGCTTGCCTGCGCGCTGACGGAGCCGTTTGTTCTCGTCCTCCAGACGTGTGAGCTTCACGGTGTTCTCGACGGTCACTAACAGCTTCTCGGTAGACAGCGGCTTCTCCAGAAAATCTACCGCGCCCAGACGCGTGGCTCGCACCGCCATTTCGATGCTGGCTTGCCCCGAGATCATCACCACCGGCGCCGCTACTCCCGCCGCTTTCAATTCGGCCAACAAAGTAAGCCCGTCCTTGCCCGGCATCACCACGTCCGAAAGAATGATGTCGAAACGCTGCGCCTTTGCGAGTTCCAACGCGCGATCGGCTTGATCGCACACCACCGCCTCATGCCCCGCCAGCCGAAAAGCCCGCGCCAGCGACGCCAGCGTATTCGCGTCGTCATCCACCAGCAGCAATTTGCTCATGCGTTCGCCGTTCCCAGCTCGATGCGAAATGTTGTGCCTTTGCCGGGCTCGCTATGCACCGAGATCGCGCCTTTATGATCGCTCACTACCGATTGCACGATGGCCAGTCCGAGTCCCGTGCCGTGTTGCTTGGTGGTGTAGTAAGGCGTGAACAGCCGGTCGCATTCTTCGGGCGTCAAACCTTCGCCGGTATCCGACACCTCGATAGCCACCTTGTTATCGTGCCGCGCCGTTCGGATGGTAAGCGCGCCGCCTTGCGGCATGGCGTCCAGCGCGTTCAACACTAAATTTCTCAACGCCCGTCGCAATTGGTCCGGATCCGCGGGAACTTCGCCCGCGTCCGGCGCGAGCTGCAACTTGATTTCCACCGGCGGTTGGCCCGGAGCCTGAAGCTGCGCCTCGAAAAGCTGCATCACCTCGCGCGCCACTTGATTCAGGTCCACCGGCTCAAGCTGCGGCGCGGGCATCCTGGCGAAATCGCTAAAGCGCCCGACGATGGTCTTTAAAGCGGCAAGTTCGGCCAGCAGCGTGGACGTGCTTTCGCGAAAGACCTCGTCGAATTGCTCCGGTGGGGCGTCGCGTGCGCGCTGCAGATTCTCAATGGTGATTTGCAACGGGAACAGCGGATTTTTCAATTCGTGCGCCAGCCTCCGCGCCAACTCGCGCCACGCGGCCACACGTTCGGCCTGGATCATCCGATCGCGCTGTTCCACTAGCTGCTCGGTCATGCCGTTGAAGTCCCGCGCCAATTGGCCCACTTCATCGGACGACGACACGTTGGCGCGCGTGTCCCATTTGCCCATCGCCACTTCACGCACACTGGACGCCAAGTCGCGCAGAGGACGCGTGACGCGCGACGCCGTCCAGAAGCTCAGCATCAATCCCAGCAGCACGCCCGCTCCGCCCACGGCTGCCGCGGTTTCCTGGATATAGCGCTTCAAACTGAGCAACTCGGTGCGCGAGCTTTCAACCAACAAAATGGCCAGCAATTGTTTGTCGGGTCCCTCCAGCGGGATGGCCGTGATGCTGGCGGCAGCGGTTACGCGTTTCAACTCGCGAGTTTCGTGGCGTACATCCTCCACCAGCGCGGCAGCCGGTCCCGGATTCTCGCGCGGCTCGAAATTTCGATAGATCTGCAGCCGCACGCCGTCGGTGGCAGGCAGAGAATCGAGAAACTCCTTGTCCAGCCTTTGGCCGCCCGCCACGTACAGCATCCCGTCGCCCGCCTTCACACTTCGCACCGCGATCAACCCCAGCGCCGAGCCGTCGGATAGGTCCTCTTTTTTCAGAAACGCCGGCTGCGTGTTCCAGTTGGAGGATTGCGTGAGCCAATCTTCTTTGTATCCGAACCGTGCCGGCCATTCCGCGGAGCTGATGATCGCGCCGTCTGGCCCCACCAGCTCCAGGAAATCGAGCGATTGTTCCTGGGCCAGCGTCTGGGCTTCGGCGAAATATTGAGACGTGTCGCCAAGATTCACAGCCAGGCGCTGCACTGCTTCGGACTCGGCCACTCCTTCCACGCGCCGCGCGACTTCGGCGCCGCGCCGTCCAATTTCGCGCTGCAGTTGGCCGACGGCCGTGGCGGTGCGTTGGGCGTCTCTCCGTTCGAAGGATTGACTTACCAGCGTCGAGACCACCGCCGCGACAATCCAGACGGACAAAACGACAGTAGCCGTGATGCTCAGAAATATCTTGCTTCGAAAACTCACGGCCCTACCCAAGCGTCTTCCAGATGCAGCGCGAAGGGATCGGCGGTTTGGCCGCTCGCTGGCGCCTGGAAGTGAACCCGCGGCGCGATCCCATACGTCTCGGTCAAATGAACCAGCGGGACGATGCGATGGTCGTCCAGCAGAGACCGGTCGAGCTGGTAGAGAGCCTCCGGCTTGGACGGATCCATCTGCTTGGCGCGGTCGCCGGCTCCCATCTGCTCGGCGATGCGCTTCAGTTCATTCGCGGCGTCGGTGGATTCGAGCGGCCACTCGATTAATCGAAGACCGCCGTTCGCCGGCACGGGTTGGATTGTAATCCCCGCATCGCGGGCGTTCAAGGCCACGCGCTCGGCCACGGACCGCAGGAACAAATCGTTCGGCGGATAGCTTAGACTCATCGGACCCAGGTGCAATTGAGCGATTAGTTGCCTGGCACGCGCCACATCCGGCGTCGACTGAAAAAGGAACTCGTAGCCGCTGAGCCACTGCGGCAGCAGACCGAAAGCCGCGTCGCCTTTGTGCTGCGCGAGCACATTCGCGATCGGTGCGCGATCGATGGTGAGCGCCAGCGCCTGAAGCAATACCGGGTCGGCGTTAGTCGCTATAATCGCCACCAGCACGCGCGGCTCGGACGACCAAGTCGCCAAGCTCTCCGGCAGTATCCTTCGCGCAGGGCCGGCGGGAATGTCGAACAGGTCGGCATGGCCGCGTGCGGCGCCAAATTCGATCTCCACCGAGTCCAGATACGGTCGACCGCCCCAATAGTCGTCGAACGCCGCCAGCGCCAGGCGCCGGCCCGGGTCCCAGGCAGTGACGCGAAACGGCCCGGTCCCGATCAGCGGGCTTGCATCGCTTTTACGGAATATCGCTGCATCCGGCAAAGCCAGATCCCCCAGCAAATCGGGCATGGCGTCGTCGGATTCCACCACCAGCGCCTGTCCCCCCGCCTCAATGGAAACCTCACTGTACTTTTGCTTCAATATCGCGAGCAGGGATGGAACGGCGCTCGCGGCGGTGAGCGCTTGGCCATCGTGAAACGTGACTTTCGGGCGCAGCGAGAATCGCCAGCGCTTAAAATCGGGATCATGCTGCCACGCCACGGCCAACACCGGCTGAATCTCGCCCTGGGAGCCGGCGCGCACCAGCGTCTCTGTGATTGGAATGGAGAGCGCGTATTCGCTGAGCGCGGCCACGGTTGACAACTCGACGGTCAGCGCTCCGCCGTAGCGTGGACGCACCGCGCCCGTGAGAGAACTGGAGAGCAGGAGGCTACTCAGTGCAAGCCAGCGCCAGCCGGGAAGCCTCATAGTGTCCAGTTTGCAAGTTTCGAACCACCAGCGTCGCTTGCCGGGGCGTTTCCGCCGGCCAAAGGGCCGTCACAGGACCGGGCATTGGAACAGGATCGCTCACTGCGTCAGCGCGGCCATCCAGGATCAGGTACGCGCGAACCGAGTCATGTTCGTTGTTCGCGCTGCTCACGATGATCACGGTTCCCTCGCCGCAAGGATCGGCGATACGCGCCCAGTCGCTACCCCAGCCGTCAAAACTCGGGGCGGGGGCGTCGCCTTCCAAAACGTTTCGATCCGCCAACCAATGCGTCCTGGAGGTGCCAGGCCAATTCGCCGTACCGCTGTCGCACGTCAACCTGAGTTCAGGGTTCCAGGCGCCGGCGCAGGTGGCGACCGGCAAGAAAGCCTCGAACCCTCCACCGGTGGTTTCCAGCCGCCCACGCGGATCGCGCGGTATCGGCCGAGGCGAGGTCAGCGACGCTGTCGCGGAGGGCGTCCACTTGTTCCCGACTAATCGAAAGCTGTCGATTTTGTCCCCGTCCAAGATCAGCATTTGCGAATCGGAGTCCACGAGCAGCACGTCCAGCATCGGCTCCGCCTGGGTCCAGAGAAGTTTCGTGGTTAGACTAATGCGAGATCTTGCAGCTGCGGAGAAGGGCGCGCTCCACGGAAGCATCGCGATCTGCCGATTGTCGCCGCTCAAAACCTCGGCCACCAAAAGCAGGCCGCGCGCGTCTTCGGACAGGGTGACGCGGACCCGCGATTCAGGCGGCGTCGCCGCCGTCTGGGACCCAGCCGTTTCCACGCCCGCCTTGCCCAACTCGCTCTGCAACAGGCTGCGGAAGCTCAACCAGTCTGGCGCTGGAAGTGATGTTAAGTTTTGAGTCTCGAGCGAAATGATCGCGTGGCGCGGCAACAGGGACAAGGTGCGGGCCGCCAATTGCGCCGCTGTCTGCGTCATCGCCTGGTCCGGCGTCTGGACTGACGCTTGTGCCCACAGCAGCGCCGAGCCAAATAAGAGAGCGCACGTGACTCGGATCATCTATTCCATTATGATCGTGCGCCACATTATACTGTCGGCGCGTCATCAAGCCCAGCAGAAACCGGAGGCAAACGAAGCCCAGCAGCAGCGCGCAACCGAAACTGAACGCCAACCCCAGCACCATTTCCGGGAATTCGCCGAGCGCGCTCAGGAACGTCATTGCAATCCTCCAACGATTCTTCCATCGGCTGCGGCCGCCTTCGCCTGTAGATTATTTGCATGAGTTTCCTCAAAGAGACTGGCTTCTTCCGGCGTGGGGTCCGCGATCAGATCCACTTCATCGCCCACATGCACCAGTTCAAACAATTCCTCGACGTCATGATTTCGCATCCGGATGCAGCCGTGCGAAGCCGCGTGGCCGATTGACTCCGGATGATTGGTTCCGTGCACGCCGTAGCCCTTGAAGCCGATGCTCATCCAGCGCGTGCCCACCGGATTCCCTGGCCCTGGCCCCACCACCTTGCCGGCGTGCGAGTAGGTGGGGTTCACCACGTGGCTTGCGATATGAAACGTGCCGCTCGGGCTGGGCGTGCTGCGCTTGCCCACGGCCACCGAATACATCTTCACTACTTTGCCGTCCTCAACCAACACGATCTTGCGCGCCGGAATGTTCACGATCAGCCGCCGCGACGGTGCATTTTCGGCTGCCAGCTCGCTTGCGGCCGCCACCAGGATCGCGAAAAACTTGATTGTCTGCATCGCCTTTTGTCCTCGACGCAGAACAGAAATGCAGGTGGCCAGCCACTTGTAACTTGCAGATTCCAGGCGTGATCCTTGCCCGTTGTCCGTGTTCGGGACGACACTTCGTGTCAAGATCGACACGACACTTCGGATACATCACTTCCAAGCCATTCCTTTGCGGCGCGTCAGCGCGTGATATAGCCCAAAAAACGCCGCGCTGTTCACCATGCAGAAGTAAAACGGAAGCCGGAGAGCTTTGGGCCGCAGCCGGCCGGACAGACCAAGCGCAGCCAGCGCGTAGAACAAAAGTTGGACGGCGAGCAACCCCCGGTACCCCGGCGATCCCAGCAGGAATAAATTCGCGATCACGGCCAGCAGCATGGTGAAAGGCACCAGGAGCCGGACCACTTTGTGCGAGACAAAGAAGAACAATGGCAGCGGCCGGCACGGCTTCAGAAGCTGCCCCAGATGCCGGAGCTGCTGCAGATTCCCGGCCACGATCCTGATCCGCCTTTGGAAACCGGTCATCTCGCGCGCTTCCTCAAAGACCACGGCCGTGGGCTCGTGCACCGCGCGGAAGCCTGGCCCCAGCACCGACAGCGGAATTACATAATCGTCGTTAATTGTTTCAGCGGGCGGAAAGGGATACAGCTCCCCGCGGATGGCGTGCAGATGGCCGTGAGCGCCCAGCGTGGATGCCAATCGCGATTCGCGAGTCTTGATGAACGCCTCGTATTTCCAGTACAGGTCCTCCGACGCGCCGATCTTTACCTCGTCCGGCTGGACTACCCGGTAACGGCCGCTCACCGCGCCCACCTCCGGATCCGCGAAATTTTCCACCAGCCGGCGCACCGAATCGGACGCCAGCATCGCAGAAGCATCTGAAAATACGATAATTTCGCCGCGCAGCTGGGGCACCGCTGCATTGAGGGCGGCCATTTTGCCGCGATTCTTGGGGAGCGCGATCACGCGCACATTCTCCGCCGAACGCGCAATCTCCACCGTCCGATCGGTCGAGCCGTCCGAAACGACCACGATCTCCATTCGATCCGCGGGATAATCCAGCGCCAGTGAGTTCTCGATCTTGCGCGCGATTACGCGAGCTTCGTTGTAAGCGGGAATCAGCAGCGACACCAGCGGCTGAATCGGCGCTTTGCTAACTTCCCGGCGAATCGCCAGGCCCAGCGCGAGAAGCACCAGAGGGTAGCCCGCAAACGCGTACCACGGGATGGCGACGGCAATCCAGAACACCAATTCGGCCGGCATCATAGGTTTCGTTCAAACCGCGCAAGCTTCCGTTGACGTCGACGCCGTTCGCAGCCGGCCATCCTCCTGGAACCACAATTCCAGCATCAGCAGCTTCCAAAGATGGTGATGATTGTCGCGGCGTCCGCGATCGTGCTCTTCGAGCAGATGCATCACAAACTGCGGCGACACCATTTGCCGATCGAGAAAGGCCCGGCTGGTCAAGTGGTCCCAGACGAAGCTTCGGAGCGACCCGCGCAACCAACTCCCCAGCGGCACGCCGAAGCCCCGCTTGGGCTGGCGCAGTAGTTCCGGCGGCAGCCGATGTCCCACGGCGCGAATGAAGATGTCCTTGCCGCGGCCATTCTTGAGCTTCCAGGAGTGCGGAATGCGCGCCGCCAGTTCCGCCAGTTCATGATCCAGCATCGGGCAGCGGACTTCCAGCGAGTTGGCCATCGACATGCGATCCACCTTCACCAGCATGTCGCCGGTGAGCTTCGCCGTAGCTTCGAAATACAGCGCCTGTGTGAGTGCATCGGCGCTCTCGGGACGCAACGCGTGCGCCATCTTTCGCGTCAGAAACGCGGCGTCGGCGGGCGGCATCCACTCCGGCGTCAGCAGACGCTGCAATAAATACTGTGGCGACGCGCTTTCAAAATAGCGTTCCAACGCCGTAGGCCGGCTGATCATCCGCAGATAGTTTTTCCCGTACGCCGAGTAGGGAAGCAGGTCCGCGATGCGCGCGAGCAGCGCCCGCAACGCGGAAGGAACATAGTCCAGAAGCCGCAGACGCTGTACGTCGAGAAAACTTTCGTAGCCGGCGAACAGTTCGTCACCGCCGTCGCCGGTGAGCGCCACCTTCACGTAGCGCGCCGCGAACTCGGAAACCAGATAGGTGGGAATCGCCGACGAATCCCCAAAAGGCTCGTCGAAGTGCCGCACCAGCCGCGAGACCAGGTCCACCGAATCCGGCCGCACGATCATGTGGTGATGTTCGGTCCCGTATTTTTTCGCCAGCGCGGCGGCGAGCGAAAGCTCGTTGAACCCGGGTTCCTCAAATCCGATGGAAAACGTTTTGACCGGCATGGGGCTTTGCAGCGCCATGGACGCCACCACCGACGTGGAATCGATTCCCCCGCTCAGGAACGCGCCCACGGGAACATCGGCGATCAGGCGCATTCTGACCGCGTGGTCGAACACATTGCGCACATAGTCGCAAGCTTCGAGCGTCGCTGAAACCGGCGGGCGGACGCTCGGCGGGCGCGGGCAAGCTCCAATATCGTCCCTCCTCGATCCGGCCATCGAAGTCGCAGCGCAGCCAGCCGCCGGGCGCGAGTTTGCGAATCGCCGCGATATGCCGTCCACGGATCGGGAATGTAGCCGAGCAGGAAATAGAGCTGGAGCGCTTCGCGGTCGTGTTCCAGCGGCACACCGGCCGCGCGCAGGCACTTCAGCTCGCTTCCGAAATACAGGCCTTGCGGCCAGCGCCGCGTAGTACAGCGGCTTCTTGCCGAAGCGATCCCGCACCAATAGCAGCGACCGCTGGCGCGAATCCCAGATGGCGAGCGCGAACATCCCGCGCAGGCGCTGAATGCCGTCCACGCCCTCCTCTTCATAAAGATGAACCAGAACCTCCGTATCGCTCTGGGTGCGGAAGCGATGGCCGCTGCGGATCAGCGAGGCGCGCAGCTCGCGATAATTGTAGATCTCGCCGTTCGAAACCACCCACACCGTTCCGTCTTCGTTCGAGATCGGCTGCCGGCCGTGAGCTAGATCGATGATGCTGAGCCGCCGCATGCCCAGGCCCATGCGCCCGTCGATCCGATACCCCTCGTCATCCGGGCCGCGGTGCCGGATCTCATCGCACATCGTTTTCACTTCCGAGAAATCGGCGTTTCTCGATCGTAGAAAATATCCGGCTATTCCGCACATAGCATTGTGAGCCCCCGCCAATTTCTTTTTCGCGCCCGCCAGGAGCTGGTCAATGTGGTCCTCACCGCGCTACCTCCCGCGCCCGCTTTCGACGCCGGCTTCGCTCCATCCAGCTTTGCCGCCAACCCGACGCCGCCCGAGTGCGCGAAACAAATCATCGATCTCGCCGATCAGATCAAGCGCCACCAGTTTCCATTGCTCGCCACCACAATCGACGCAGGCCCCGATATCCGCTGGCGGCGCGACTATCCGCGTGGCATCGAAACCGGCCTGGCGTACTTTCGCCGCATTCCGTATCTCGATAGGTCGCGCGCGGGCGACCACAAAATGATCTGGGAATTGAACCGGCATCAGCACCTGATTGTTCTCGCGCAAGCCTTTCTGTTGACGGGCGACGCCTGGTACCTGGCCGAGATTTGCGCGCAACTGGAGAGCTGGATCGCTCAAAACCCTTTTCATCACGGCATCAACTGGGCCAGCGCGCTGGAAGTGGCGTTTCGCGCGTTGTCGTGGATCCAGGTGTACCGGCTTGTGGGCTGCAAGATGCCGCCCGAGTTCCGTGCTCGATGGCTCCATATGTTCTATCTACATGGTTGCCATCTGGCGAATAATCTCTCGTTCTATTTCTCACCCAACAATCATCTGGTGGGCGAAGCATTGGCCTTGCACGCGCTGGGGCTATTCTTCGCCGGATATCCGCGAGCCGCGGGCTGGGAACGGGATGGCGCACGTGTGATGCGAGAGCAGATGGACCGGCAGATTCGCGCTGATGGCAGCAGTTTCGAGCAATCTACGTACTATCAGGGCTATCTGTTGGATATGTTTCGGCTGCACGCCGCGCTTGCGCGGCCCGGCCCTGAGTATTGCGCCAAATTGGACAGGATGGCGGAATTCCTTGACGCCGTCACCGGGCCTTCCGGCCTCCCACCGATGCTAGGCGATGACGATGGCGGACGGCTGCCGCTAGTACCAGATTCCGGGTGTTACGGAGCCGCGCGCGTGAGCAAGCGGTTAGGGCCGATAACACGTGGCGGGGTAGGGAATTGGGAATCGCGGCTCTTTCCCGATGCCGGCATCGCCGTCATGACTTGCGGCGACACACACGCTATCGTCGACGCCGGTCCCTTCGGGGCGCTGCACTCGGGCCACAGCCATTCCGACACGCTGAGCATCATTGTTCGCTCAGGCTGCGAAGAGATCCTGATCGACCCCGGCACGTACACCTACACCGGCGAACCGGAATGGCGCGATTGGTTTCGCGGATCGAGCGCGCACAACACAATCCGGATCGACGGCCGCGATCAAGGCGTCATGAACGGCGCTTTTCGCTGGACCCACCAGCCCGAAGTCGCCATCCTCGACTGGCAGACGAATTCCGAGCGCGATGTTCATCGAAGCCGAGTGCCGTTACGCGGGCTTCACGCATCGCCGCCGCGTGGAGTTTCAAAAGCCCGATCTGTTTCTGATTACCGATCATGTCGACGGCCCACCCGGCGAACACGACATCGAGCAGTTCTGGCACCTGGGATCGCTCGCGGCCCGATCGAAGCTCATCTTGCCCGCCGACGCCGAACTCAGCGAGAGCTGGCGATCCACCACGTTTGGTGAAAAACATCCGTCGCCGATGCTGCGCGTTCACCGCCGCTGCTCGTTGCCGCTCTGCCTGGAGTCTCGCATCGATCTTACAACCGCTCCCTGACGGTCACGGCTCGGCTACCAAGCCGCGCGCGTGAGCAAGCGGACCTCAGTCGCTGAGCAAGGTGCAACACGATGCTGCGCCGATGCGGCCTCACCCGATGCTCGAACAAATAAACACCCTGCCAGGTGCCCAGCGCCAGTTTGCCTTTATGAATCGGAATCGACAATTGCGTCTGCGTGAGCGCCGACCGGATGTGCGACGTCATATCGTCCGGCCCCTCGGCCGTGTGCCGGTACATGCCGGTGTCTTCCGGAACCAGGCGCGTGAAGAAATCGGCCAGATCGGCCACGACGTCGGGATCGGCGTTTTCCTGAATCACCAACGACGCCGAAGTATGCTGGCAGAAAACGGTCAGCAATCCGGTTTTCGTTTCGTGCCCGCCCAGCCAGCTTTCGATCTCATGAGTGAAATCGTACAATCCCTTGCCGTGCGTCGCGATATGGATCTGGTGGGTGAACTGCCTCACTCCAGATTTACTCGACGGTCACGCTCTTGGCCAGATTGCGCGGCTGATCCACGTCGCATCCGCGCCGCACCGCGATGTGATAGGCCAGCAATTGCAGCGGCACCATCTCAAGGATCGGCAGCAGCAGCTCGCTGGTGGCCGGAATGGAGATGGTGTAGTCGGCGATCTTGCCCACTTCTTCGGCGTCCTGATCGCACACCACCGCGATCACGATGCCATTGCGCGCCTTCACTTCCTGAATATTCGACAGCGTTTTCTCGTACCGCACGCGGCTCTCGTCGCTCCCTGGATCGCGCGTCGCGATCACCACCACCGGCAGATTCTCGTCGATCAGCGCATTCGGACCGTGCTTCATCTCGCCGGCCGGATAGCCTTCGGCGTGGATGTAGGAAATTTCCTTCAGCTTGAGCGCCCCTTCCAGCGCAATCGGGAAATGAATGCCGCGGCCCAGGAACAGGAAATCGGTGGCGCGGAAAAGCTTCTTCACCAGTTCGTCGTAAATCCCCTCATGGCTCAGCACCGCCTCCAGCTTTCCCGGCAGCCGCACCAGTTCCTGCACCAGGCACGCCGATTGTTCGGGTGTCAGCGTCTCGCGCACCTGGCCCAGGTACATCGCCAGAATAAACAGCGCTGTGAGTTGCGAAGTGAACGCTTTCGTCGACGCCACGCCGATTTCGGGGCCCGCGTGCGTCATCAGCGTGCCCGCGGCCTCGCGCGTGATCATGGACCCCATAACATTGCAGATGGCCAATGTTTTGGAGCTGTGCTGCTTGGCTTCGCGTTGCGCCGCAATGGTGTCCGCGGTTTCGCCCGATTGCGAAATCAACCACCGTCAGCATGTCGGCCGAAATGATCGGATCGCGATAGCGGAACTCGCTGCCGTAATCCACTTCCACCGGGATTCGCGCCAGCTTCTCGATCATGAATTTGCCCACCAGCGCCGCATGCCACGCTGTCCCGCACGCGATGATCTTCAGCGACTTAAATTCGGCGAACACCTTCGGATTGATGTCCATCTCGTCCAGGAACACGCGGCCGGTCTCCTGGCCCACGCGCCCCAGCACCGTATCGCGCACCGCGCGCGGCTGCTCAAAAATTTCCTTGAGCATGAAATGCTTGTAGCCGCCCTTTTCCGCCAGGATCGGGTCCCACAAAATGTGCCGCACCTGACGCTTGATGGCGCGTCCGTTGAAATCGGTTAAATGCACGCCGTCCGGCGTCAAGACAGCGATATCGCCGTCGCCCAGGAAGAACATATCGCGCGTGTGGCTCAGGATGGCCGGCACGTCGGACGCCACGAAGTATTCGCCATCGCCCAGCCCGATCACCACTGGAGGTCCCATGCGCGCCGCGACAATCTTGTTCGGATCGGAGCTCGCGATCACGCTCAACGCGAACACCCCGCGCAGTTCTTTCACCGCGCGCCGGACGGCGTCCTCCAGATTGCCCTCGTTGTACTTCTCGACAAGATGCGCGATCACTTCGGTATCGGTCTCGGTAACGAACTTGTGCCCTTCCAGTTGAAGCTGGTGTTTGAGCTGCAG
This sequence comes from Bryobacterales bacterium, assembly GCA_963784025.1. Classification (GTDB taxonomy): domain Bacteria; phylum Acidobacteriota; class Terriglobia; order Bryobacterales; family Bryobacteraceae; genus Palsa-89. Next base: position 254,525 of record CAWAPW010000014.1, on the reverse strand, counting down.
ATAATTTTCGACGATGCCGTTGTGTACGACGACGATGTCGCCGGTGCAATCGCGATGCGGGTGCGCGTTCTCTTCGGTGGGACGGCCGTGCGTGGCCCAGCGCGTGTGGCCGATGCCGTAAGGCCCGTCCATCGGGTTCACGCGGATGGCGTCTTCCAGGTTGCGCAGTTTTCCCGACGCGCGCCGAACCGAAAGATGCTGATCGCCATTCAGGACTGCGATACCGGCCGAGTCATACCCGCGGTATTCCAGCCGCCGCAGCCCATCCAGAATGATGGGGACTGCTCTTCTGTTCCCGATATAGCCGACAATGCCGCACATATATTAAGCATACAGGGGAACGCGGGAAACTTAAGTACCGTCGAGTTTTTGGCCGCAAGCCTGCTGCTCGCGCGTTAAGAAGGTGGTGGGGTCCGCGCCGGTTCCGCAAATCTTGAAGCTTCCGAAGTCCTTGTACCAATCCCCAGCGGGCACCTCCGGTTGGGACTGAACCCACACTCGCAACTGGTCCAGATCCTTGCCCGTGATCCCTCTGTCTGTCAAGCGCTGGCTCAAATGTTCCCGGACAGCTTGTGGTCTTCGCTCCATCGATGTGGTTTCACCGTCCAAAGATCATCTCGCCGAGTTCATTCCCGAGGCGCTGCGTTTCTTGAGGGTCCGTACTTTCCCGATATCGGCGCAGCATTTCTTCAAGATGAAGCCTTTTTATTGCGCTCAGCCTCAAGCCCCGCGCTCAAAAGTTGCAGGATAGTCCGGTTCATGCTTAGTCCCGTCTCGGCTGCTCGCGCATTGATTTGGGCGTGCAAGTCCGGTGTCAGTCTCACACTAACTTGCGCTCGTTCTTCCGCCTGTCCAGCGCTTCCCATAACTAAAACGTCACCTGATTCATTCTGAATCAAAATGATTCGCTGCGTAACCTACGCTTCCCTCATGTATGATTGATGCTAATTTCATGCCTGCTCGGGACTTCATCACGGCTCCCATACCGCGCGGCTCCATCGCAATCTTCGCGATGTTGGCAGCATGCCTGGCCGGTTCTTCGCTCTACGCTCAGACGAACCCTGTACCGTTAATAAACAATCCTCCCGAACCGGACGCCGCGGCTGCAGGCAGCCCGGGTTTGACGCTCACCGTGTATGGCACTGGATTCGTCTCCGGCGCGACTGTGAACTGGAACGGCAGCCCCCACGCCACTACATTTGTAAGCATTTCGCAGTTGACGGCGACGATTCTCGCGTCCGATCTTGCCACGGCCGGAACTTCCTCCATTACAGTCACCAATCCTAAGCCGGGCGGAGGAACATCCAACGCCGTTTTTTTCCAGGTGGCTTCACCCACCCCAACTGCTGCATTCGCAAATTCATCGACGTATGGCTCCCTATCCCCCACGTTTGTTGCAACAGCCGACCTGAATGGCGACGGCAAACTCGACTTAGTGATTAATATCTATGATCAGGCTGAAATCGCAGTTCTCTTTGGGAACGGAGATGGAACCTTTCAACCGCCCCAGACGTTTCCCATCGGCGGCGAAAGTGCATGGATCGCCCTCGCCGACTTCAACAACGACGGCAAACTGGACGTGGTAACTGCCAACTATGACGCCAATCTGTCGGTCCTGTTAGGTAACGGAGACGGTACGTTCCAGCCATTCCTCAACACTCCCTTGGACACCACTCCGGGACAGATCACAACGGGAGATTTCAACGGCGATGGGAAGCTGGACGTCGCAGTACCGATATGCCCGGTCGGCGAGTTAGGGGACTGCGGCGCACCTTCAACTGTGGGGATTCTGTTGGGCAACGGCGATGGGACATTCCAGCCGGAGGTGAACTATCCCGCCGGTCCTTCAGCGACAACGTCCGTCGCTGGAGATTTTAATGGCGATGGCCGCCTGGACCTGGCGGTCTCAGGTATTTCCGATGGGAGTCCTACCAACGGAATTGGCATTTTGCTCGGGAACGGCGATGGCTCGTTTCAAGCCCCATCCATCTTGTCAGGCCCATACTTTTTCCTCACCACGGCAGACTTGAATCAGGACGGCATTCTTGACTTGGCTGCGATTGACAATAGCAGGCTCTCGATCCTTATTGGAAACGGCGATGGCACATTTAAACCGCCCATATCTTACACAGTCGGCAATTACCTGATTTCCATAACCTCGGGCGACTTCAACGCCGATGGGCACCCCGACCTGGTGGTGTTGGACAATTCATTTCTGACCGGCGATCCGATCTATATACTGCTCGGCAACGGGGACGGCACGTTCCGCACGCCGATTGAGATCCCCACTCCGCCAATCCACGGAGGACAGTTCGGCGCTTTAGCCACGGGTGATTTCAACGGCGACGGCCGGCTGGACTTGACATCGGTCCTAGGCTCCGAACAGGGTGCTATCGACGCCCTCCTTGCCACGTACCTGCAAACAACAGCCTCGGTTAGTCCGCCGGCCCTCCCTTTCCCCATAACCGTGGTAGGAACCGATAGCGCCTCCCGGACGCTCACGGTCACCAATCTCGGCCTCACCGCGCTCAACATCAGTCAGGTAAGCCTCACGGGTACGAATGCCACCGATTTCAAACTCACCACCGACAACTGCCAAGGCGCCGCTATTCCAGAGTTCGGCTCCTGCGAAATTTCTGTCTCGTTCCTGCCCACCGGGGAAGGACGGCGAAGCGCCTCGTTAAACATTACCGACAATGCTCTTGAAAGCCCGCAGCAGGTATCTCTGACAGGCTCAGCCACATTCATAAAATTGGCTCCCGCGGCGCTGCATTTCGGAAGCGCAAACATAGGTACCCTGAGCGCGGCTCAGACCATCACCGTCACCAACACCAGCGCGAACGCGGTCAGTATCGGAGCAATCAGCCTGGCCGGTGCGGATCCAAGCAACTTCCTGAAAACCAGCACGTGTCCCACGCTAATTGCCGCTGGAGCAAGCTGCAGTATCGGTGTTCAATTTCTTCCAACCGTCACTGGGACGCTCACGGCCACTCTTTCCGTGGAGATTGGCACTTCAGAGAATCCGCCGGCGGTCGTGCTCGCGGGGAGCGGCAAGTCGGTTGGGCCGGTTACCGTGGTGGCCTTATCGCCGGGTTCAGGCACAGGCTTGACGCAGACATTTTCCGCGATTTACTCCGATCCAAACGGAGTGGCTGACCTGCGCGAGGCAACCATTCTATTCAACACCTCCGTGGATTTCGCAAACGCGTGCGCCGTGATGTATATGCCCGCAACCAATAAGATGTTCCTCTACGACGACGCGGGTATCGGGTTGTCCATGCGAGTTAGACCTGGCTCCTCCGACGTAGCATCCAACAGCCAATGCACGTTGACTGGCAAGGGTTCTTCCGTCAGCATTTCGGGCGACAATATCACGCTGAACGTTGCACTCACTTTCAGCGGAACTTTTGTCGGGAAACAAGATGTGTTCCTGAAAGCGGAGGGAGTAACATCCACCAGCGGTTGGGTGAAGAAGGGTGTGTGGACGCCCTAGCTCACTGCGTCCGGAGCGCCTTGATCACTAGGAACAGCGCGCCGATCACGAACCCGATCAACGCCTGATATTCGCGATTGCGAACGTACATCTCCCACCGAAAACGGCCGGGTTTCCTTGTCGGCCCGAGCGTCGGCCACAGAGCCGGCACACGCTGCGCGTAGGCCGCGAACTCGGGAAACAATTTCCGCAGGTGTTGTTCTTCCAGCTCAATCGCGGGCAGATAAATACACACGAACACGACGCCGAACAACACCGCCAGCGCCCATTGCCGCGACGCGATGGCGAATCCCGCCGCCACCAGCAGCGTCCCGAGATACAAAGGATTGCGGACGTACGCATACGGGCCGCTCTCAGCCAGCCGGATGTTTTTCTCCACGTGCCCGGTGGCCCAGCCGCGCAGCGCCAGGCCGAGCGCCGAAACCGGCAAGCCCAGCGCTAACGATCGCGCATCGGGCCGCGAGAACCAGGCGAATGCCGCCACCAGAATGAACCCGCACGTTACGCGCAAACGCGCCACCAGATCGGCGTACGGCTTGGGAAAGAAACTCATGCCCGCTTAGCGATCATTATGCGCAGCAAGAATCGGAACGAGGGTGTCGAACACCTGATCCGGCGTGATCTCGCGCATGCTGGCATCGGGCTCCGCCGTCCGGCTATAGCTGGTCACCGCTTCGGGCGAGCGCAGCACGCCGATGGTGCCGCCATAAGGACCGTGCCGCGCCGGATCCGTCGGACCGTAAATCGCCACGCCTTGCTTGCCCAGCGCCGCGGCCAGATGCAGCGGGCCGCTGTCCAGGCCAACCACCGCTGTCGCTCGCCGCGTGGCGTAGATCAGGCCCGGTAGCGTAGAGACGTGCGGCAGCGTGCCTTCCACGTGCAATGGATACGGCACATCCATCACCAGCGGCATCCCGCACTCGCGGCGCAGCCTCTCGGCCAGCGCCGTGTAGTGTTCCAGCGGCCACTGCTTGGCGCCCCATCCAGCCAGCGGACTGGCCAGCACGAAGTCGCGCTCGGGCAGGTCCCCCTGGGGCTTGCCAGGCGGCAAAGGAAACGTGCGCAGAATGTTCGACGCTCCCGCCGCGGCCGCCAGATCCAGATTGCGTTCCACCGCGTGATAAGAACGGATGGGCACTTTGGTCGAATAAAACCACGATGCCGCCGATTCGCGCGCGAACTCGGCGTTGAATCCGAAAATGCGCTCCGGACGCGCCAGCGTGGCCACCAGCGCCGATTTCACCAGGCCCTGAAAGTCCACCGCGAAATCGAACTTCGCCGAGCGCAGCTGGCGCCAGGCATTGCGCAATCCGGTGAACGTGCGCCGATCCAGGTGCACCACCGAATCGACGTACGGATTGCCTTCCAGCAGCAGGCTCCATTTCGGGTCGATCACCCAGGTGATCTTCGAATGTGGGATGCTGTGCTTCAGGCTCGCCACCGCCGGCAGCGCGGCAATCACGTCGCCCATGGACCCCAGCCGCACCACCAGAATCCGCAAGGGAGAGACGCGCGGCGGATTCATCGGGCCAGTTCCTGCCCGTGACGCTCGATCACTCGCTCCACAAAGCGCTTCGTGATATCGGCGTCCGCGCTCGCGTCCTCGTCGCCCAGCACTACGTAATCCACCATCGATAAAGCGGCCACCAGCTCGGCCCGCGCGCGCTGCGCCAGCAACGGCTGCGCCGGATTCGTTACTTCCACCACCAGCAGCCGTCCTGGCTCGCGCGCTTCGGCCAGCCTGCGTACATGTTCAGCGAGCAAGGGATCGAAATGACCCGATAGATAACGCGCGGCACGGTTCTGCAGCCGCTCTGGAAGTTCGTGGAGCGGAACAATCTTGGTTCTTGTGTCCAAAAACAAAGTCTAGCAGTTACGTGCGCCGGGGTGTCTGATACCTTGGAATCGGAATGTGCCGCAACATCAAAACCCTCTTCAACTTCGATCCGCCGGTGACGGAAGAAGAAGTGCGCGCCGCTTCTCTCCAGTTCGTCCGCAAGATCAGCGGATTTAACAAGCCATCCAAGGCGAACGAAAAGCTTTTTCAGGACGCGGTGGATGAAATCGCGGGCGTCTCGGCTCGTCTTCTCCATGCGCTCGAAACCAACGCGCCGCCCAAGAACCGGGAGGAAGAAGCGGCCAAAGCCAAAGCCCGCTCGGCCGAGCGATTCGGAACGTGAGCTTCGCGAATCAGTGGTTCTGATCGGCCTGTTTCCAGCCTTCTTTGGCCTTGCGTGCGCTCTCCCGCAACTGGCGCTCGGCCTGGGCCGCGGTCTTCTGGGCGTCCTTTGCCATCTCGTGCGCGGCCAGGCCCACCTTGAACGCCGCGGAATCCCGGTCGCCCTGGGCCTCTCGTTTTCCATTGCCCCGATGAGAGCAAGCGCTCAGGGTGAGTATCATCAGTAAGCCCGCTCCAAATCGCATCGGTGTCGATAACCAGTTAATACATCGGTGTATTTCACGTGGCTCTTTAACACCAGCTATTCGTCCCTGAGCGCGCGCATAGGATCGATCAGCGACGCCCGCCGCGCCGGAACATAAGCCGCCAGCAATGTTACCAGCAGCAGCGGCGCGGCAATCGCCGGCAGGATCGCGTAGTTCATGCGCCCGGCGGCAGTCCAAAGCACCGCCCCAAGTCCGCGGCACGCCAGGTAGCTCAGTATCAGCCCTGCGCCCACGCCGATGGAACCCAGCATCAGCCCCTGCCGCAACACCATGCGCAACACGCCTTGACGGTCCGCTCCAATCGCCATGCGGATCCCGATTTCCCGCGAACGGCGGCTCACCGAATAAGCCACCAGCGCGTACAGCCCAATCATCGCCAGCGCCAGGCCCAGCAGTCCCATGCCGGCGGTGATCTCAACCAGGATGTTATTCGTCTTCACCGCGCGTTGCTCGAAGAAATTCTGCATCGTGCGCGCTCCGCCCACGGGCATCGAGGGGTCGATCTTGCGCACCACGTCGCGCAACACGGGCGCCAGCGTGGCCGCGTCGGGCGCGCTGGATTCGGCCACGACAGTGAGCGCCGCGTTCTCATGCTGCATGGAAGGGAGATAGATAAAATCGAGCGGCGGTTCCGAAATCCAGACGTATTTCCCCGTTTTCGCGATGCCCACGATCTCAACCAGCGGCCCGTTCGCGTTATGCAGATGGAACCGCTTCCCCAGCGCGTCCTTCCCAGGCCAATAGTGTTTGGCAAATTGTGCGTTCACCACCGCCACCTGCGGCGCATCGGCATCATCGGTTTTGAGGAAACCACGCCCGCGCAGCATTCCCACTCCCATGGTCTGAAAGTAGCCATCGCTTACGTAGTAATTCAGCACGCTCAAGGCCTGTTGCGTGGGCGGCAGCGAATAGCCCTCCGGAACCACGCCAATACTGGATACTTCCACTCCCATGGGAACACCGGACGCCAGCGCCGCGGTTCGAACGCCCGGCGCGGAGCGCGTCTTATCCAGGAGATCCCGGTAGAATTTCCGCGTCTGTTCCCCGGAATAATGAATCGGCTGCGTATCGAAACTGGCGAGATATAAATGATCGGTCCGGAATCCCATCCCTTGCTTCAATTGATCCCGAAAACCCTGCCACATCACAGCGGAAACAACCAGAATCACCAGTGAGAGTGCCACCTGCCCCGCCACCAGCAGGTTGCGGCCCCACAAACGTCGCCGCCCGCCGCCATCCGCATCGATCGACTTCAGTGAGGAAACCAGATCCACACGCGTGGTTTGGAACGCGGGCGCCAGCCCGAACACAAATGTGCTGAGGATGGAAACGGCCAGCGTCAGGAACAACACGCGCTGGTCGATCTCGGCATGGAAAGAAACCGGCAGATCGGTGGGGATTGGAATGCTGTTGAAAAAGTCCGTTATGCCTGCGGCCAGAGCAATTCCGGCCAGCCCGCCCGCAATCGCTAACAATAGGTTTTCGAGAAACAGTTGCCTCACCAGTGCGCCGCGCCCCGCTCCAATCGCCAGCCGCACTGCCATCTCTCGCGAGCGCGCCCTGGCTCGGCTCAGCAACAGTCCGGCTACGTTAGCGCAAGCCACCAGCAACACGCAGATCGCCAGCAGCGATAGCATAATGGTCATCGCCGCCTGGGGAGGAACCTGCTTCACGCGATATTGAAACTGGGTTTGAACCTGAATTTTCCGGTTGCGGTTGCTTTGCGGATACAGTTGTTCCAGTCGGGCCGCAATGGCGCCCAGATCCGCACCCGCCTGCGCAATACTCACGCCGGGCTTGAGGCGGCCCTTAACGTTCAGCCAGCGGATATCGCGCTTCTCCAGCAGGTTTTCTCCCCGCAGGCGCGGCGACATCGCGAGCGGAACAAACAGCGCGACTTTCACCAACGGGTCGACGCCCGTGAACTCTTGGGACGCGATGCCCACGATCCGGCACTGCACGCCATCCAGCCACAGGCTCGATCCCACCACCGAGCGATCCGCGTTAAACTGGCTCACCCAGAAATCGTGGGCCAGCACCACCACCGCATCGCGTCCCACGGCCTGATCTTCAGACTCCAGGAACGCTCGCCCTAACACCGGCTGTACGCCCAGCGTCCGGAAGTAATTCCCCGAGACGAACGCGCCATAAGTGACTTTCGGAAGCGTGCCGGCATCGGGGCTGAAGCCGAAAGAGTGAAAGCTGGAAGCCACCAAGCCGTCAAAGCTGCGATTTCCTTCCCGAAAATCGCGGTAATCCGGATAGGAGAGTATGGCGTCGGCGCCAAACGCGCCCATCTCGGCAGGCGTGATGGATACCACCCGGCTCGGCTCCAGCACCGGCAGCGGGCGCAGAAGCAACATATCGGCGATGCTGAAAGTCGCCGAGGTAGCGCCAATCCCGATGGCCAGCGAACCAATGGCCACCAGCGTAAATCCCGGATTCTTCCGCAACATCCGCAAAGCATACCGAAGCCGCGTGAACATTTGGATCTGTGGAGGCAATTGTTCCACCAACCAAGGCTGTTGAAAAGGCTCAGCCTCCGGTGGGAGGCAGCCTGCGGCGACGGATCGGATGTGGGATCAACCGTCCGCGTCCGGACAGCTCGACTGGCAGGCTGTGTCGAAACCGGCTCCCTTACGGCCGCGCCTCTGTAACGCGCGCAATCTTCTGAGCCGCGCGCGTGAGCAAGCGGTCTTTCCGGGCTTTAGACACAGGCTGCTACGCCGCTACCCGCCGGCGTCCGAACGCAACGAATATTAACAGCAGCCCCACCACGAACGGCATAATCGCCATCGAAATGCCACCAATCATCAGCGTCACCACCACCGCGCCGATCATGATGCCAACCAGGCAGGCGGCGGCCAACGGCGTCAGGATCGGCTGAACGCGCAATAGCCACGGAAGAATCAGGCCGATCGCCCCCAGCACCTCGCACACGCTCACGAATCGCATAAAGCCCACCGATAGCATGGGTGCCAGCTTCGCCAACTGATCGGCTGGCATCACCAGTTTCACACCGCCTGCGAACAGGAAGAGCAGCGCCAGCAGCACTTGAACAATCCACAGGACGCGGTTTTTCATCGCTGTTGATCCGCCAGGTAATCGGATAACTGGTCCAGCGTACCAGCAAAGCCCTGTTCCATCAACTTGTGCGACGCATCGTAGACCTTGCGCTCGTCTTCGGTGGCATTGATGGGCGCGCCGCGCAGCGTGAGCGTTGTTCGGCCGGCATGCTCCTCGAAAGTCACGCGATTCAAAATTTCGAGAGGCCACTGCGGATTGAACGGCGCGCGGATTGTGTTGCCGTGTTCATCCGAAAAGGAATTGATGAACACCACTCGCTCCGGCGGCAGGATTTCGCGATAAACAAACTTGCCCCACATTTCGTGGCCGTCGGGCGACCGCATGCAGTAATGAAACGTGCCTCCCGGCCGCAGATCCAGCTTCGCCGACACCCAGGTGAAGCCCTTCGGCCCCCACCAGCGCATCAGATGCTCGGACTCGCTGAACGCCTGGAACACCAGTTCGCGCGGTGCGTCAAAGGTACGGGAAATAGAAAACTCAGTCGAGCTCGCGGGCGTCATCGCGTCACCTCGGCGTCCAGCCGATCGAGCGACATGCTCCAGCCCTGTTCCATCCCGGCCAGATGCTGCGCTGCTTCCGCCTTCACCTTCGAGACGCGGGCGTGCACCGTGAGTTTTGTTTTGTCGCCATCTTCCGCGAACGTTATCGTGTTTAGCACCTCAAACAGCGGCTCGCCGTCCGGGTCCAACGCGGAACTGGTGAACACCAGCCGCTCTGGCTCCACGATTTCTTGAAACACCCCGGTCATCGGATAAACCACGCCGTCCGGCGCGCGCATGTGAATGAGAATCGCCCCGCCTGGCCGCACGTCCACTTCGCACACCGGATTGGTAAATCCCTTCGGCCCCCACCAGCGCTTCAATCGTTCCGGATCGGTCCATGCTTTGAAAACCACTTCACGCGGCGCGTCGAAAACACGCGTGGTGATCATCTCCTGCATCTTCCTCAACTGCTCGCCCAGCCGATCCAGCGTCTGATTCGCGCCCTCGATGGCGTTGTATTTCTCGACTACCATCTTGCGATCTTGGGCTGTCGGGAACAGCATTCGCATCGTCAGCTTTGTCTTGCCGCCTTCTTCGACGAAAGTCACGGTCGTTCGAAAATATCCCGGCGCACCCGGGTCGAAATGATCGTAGACCAGGCGTTCCGGTTTCGCGATCTCGATATAGGTGATCTTGTTCGGATAATCCACGCCATCCGGCCCGTGCATATCGAAGCGCCAAACGCCGCCCGGCCGCACGTCCATTTCATGGGTGGTGATGGTAAATCCGCGCGGCCCAAACCAGCGCCCGATGTGCCTGCGATCAGTCCAGGTTTCGAACACCAGATTGCGCGGCGCATCGAACACACGGGTGACCACGATCGCGCGCGCCGCTTCCTGCAAGTAATCGACCAGAACATCCAGCGCGCTGTTCCAACCGTACCGATGCCCATCGCGCGATTCCACCGAGGTAAAGCCGGTCTGACGCAACGTGAGCTCGGTTTTGCCATCCCGTTCCACGAACGTGATGGTCACCAGCGTCTGATCGCGAGGCTTTTTGTCGGCATCCAGCCACGCGTGCGTGTAGACCAGCCGTTCTGGCTTGACGATCTCGCGATAGCCGCCCTCCAGCCAATGGTCGACGCCTTCCGGCGACCGCATGCAGATCCGGAAGAAACCACCCGGCCGGATATCGGACTCGCTGAACGGCACGGTGAACCCGCGCGGCGCACCTTGCCAGTGCTGAAGGTGCTCAGCCTGCGTCCAGCATTCGAAGACCAGCTCGCGTGGCGCATCGAACACGCGCGTGATCGCTAGCTCCGGCTCCGTCGAATCGGGTACGGCCAAGCTCTTCAGATGCTCGGCCAGCTTATCATAGGTTTCGCCCGCGCCCTCCTCCATCCCGGACCGGAGCACGGCGTCGCGAATTTCCTTTGATTCGGCCAGGACCCTGACATTGAGCGTCGTCTTCCCGTTTTTCTCGGTAAGCGTCGTCGTTGCGAGCGATTCACCTGGATAATCGTCGAAGCTCTCCGTCGAGACCAACCGTTCGAACGGCGCAATCTCTTGATATACGCCGCGCATTCCCATTTTTCTGCCCTTGGGTCCATCCAGGATGTAGCGCCACGCGCCGCCCACCCGCAAATCCACTTCGCAAACCGGCAGCGTCCAGCCGTGCCGGCCGAACCAATGCACCAGATGCTCCGGTTTCGTGAGCGCCTCGAACACCAGGCGGCGCGGCGCATCGAAAACGCGCGTCAGCATGACCTCGCGGTCCGACGGCGTGGTCACAACCAGCGCGGAGCTAGCTTTTGCGGTGCTTGCGGGCATGTTTCTTCTTCTCCTTTTTCTCTTTGTCTTTCAATTCGGCGAGGTAAACATCCAGGCGGTCGAAACTTTCTTCCCAGAATTGGCGATAGTGCTCCAGCCAATCCGATACGTCCTTGAGCGGGCCCGCCGCCAGCCGGCACGGCCTCCATTGGGCTTCCCGCCCGCGCGCGATCAGCCCGGCGCGCTCCAGAACTTTCAGGTGCTTGGAAATGGCGGGCATGCTCATCTCGAACGGCTCGGCCAGCTTGGTAACCGAAATCTCACCGGACGCCAGGCGGGCCAGGATCGCGCGGCGCGTGGGATCGGCCAGAGCCGAAAAAGTCGCGCTGAGCGGATCGGGAAGTGTTGGCTGCAAACTCATCGGAGCTTCTAAACCATGTGGTTAAATAACCGACGAGTTAAATATACAGCGGGCCGGCAAGGCGTGTCAAGAGTTTTGTGGCCGCTTTTGTGACGCCGCGAAAAATCCCAGCCAGGTATTCTGGCCGCAGCTTGACGCGTAAACTGGATCTGCTGGCCAGGCCAGCCGGTCGCGTTTCCATGGTCACGCTAATTCAAACATGAGTAGGGCCAGAGTTCCTCGCCGGTCTAAACCTCCAGCAGGCGATATGATGACTGCTGCCGGGCCCCACATGAATTCCCCGTATTCAGATCGTGCGGTGTCCTTGCCCGCGCCGGCTTTGCGCCCCTTCATCGCCCGCTATGCCGGCGCCTGCGCCAGCGGCCTGCCATCTGGGACGCATGCGGGCCTGCCTTCGCGCCACGTCGATCTGATCATCAGTTTGGGCCGGCCTATCGAAATCATTCGGCTCCCCGCCGCATCACAAAGCCCAGCCCCATCCGCCGCCGCTTTCACCGCCCTTGTGGGCGGCCTCAAGGACGCGCCCGTCATCGTGCGCCACGATGGCAATCTCCACGTTCTGCATCTTTTTCTGACGCCCTTGGGCGTTCGCGCCATCCTGGGCGTTTCAAGCCTGGAACTGGCGTCGCGCGTCGTGGATTTTTCCGATCTCTGGGGGCGTGCGGCCGGCAGCTTGATCGAACGGCTGATGGCCGCCCTTACCTGGCAGCGGCGCTTCGCGATTCTCGATGAGGAATTTCTGAGGGCGCTCATCCCCGTGGCGATGCCGCGCGAAATCGCCTGGTCCTGGAGCAGGTTGTTGGCGCAAGCTGACGGCTGCGTTTCCATTCAATCCCTGGCGCGCGACCTCGGTTGGAGCCGCCGCCACTTCAGCGAGCGGTTCCGCACCGAGCTGGGCGTCACGCCTAAAACCGCGGCGCGTATCTTTCGCTTCGAGCGTGCCTGCTGGCTGCTCAAAGCCCAGCGTCCGGGCTTGGCCGACGCTGCCTCCGCCTGCGGCTATCACGACCAGGCGCACATGACGCTGGAATGGAACGCGCTGGCCGGTTGCACGCCCCGCAGCTGGATTTTGAGCGAGCTCCCATTTCTACAAGACTATGAGCTCGCGGCGAGCGATGATGGGCGTCCAAGGAGTAAACCATGAAATTGACCCCGCATATCGCCTTTGGCGGCCAATGCGAAGCCGCGTTTCAATTCTATGAACGATGCCTGGGCGGCAAAATCCTAACCATGCTGGCCTACGGCAATTCGCCCATGGCGGAACAAGTGCCGCCGGAATCGCGCGGGAAAATCGCCCATGCCACCCTGACCGTCGGTGACAACATCCTGATGGGCGCCGACGTTCTTCCGGAGCAGTACGAAAAGCCCAAGGGCTTCCACATCCTGCTGGGCATCGACAACCCGGCGGAGGCAGAACGCATCTATCATGCGCTGGCGGAAAACGGCACCGCGCAAATGCCGCTCCAGGAAACCTTCTGGGCCGTCCGATTTGGCGTGCTGGTAGATCAATTCGGCATTTCCTGGGAGATAAACTGCGAACAACCGCGTTAATAGGCGGTTCTAGAAGTAATCCCGCATACAGAACTGGTCAAAATCCGCTAAACGCACCCGCGCGTCCCCTGAATACCCTCAAAAGAGTCGGGACAACCACTCACGGGTACTATAGGAAAAACAAACCCAAGGCCCTATATTTACATTTACCTAGTACGAAGGGGTGGGGACGACTCAATGGATCTCGTTACTGAAAACCAGCCAGAGACCTGTTCCAGCGTAGGACTCGACTGCGGCACTTGCATACAGCGCTGCGCTTCCACCACGGCTGCCATTTGCCCAGATCTTACCCCTTCCGGCGTCCACCGCATCTTCTTTCAGCTTTACGCTTCGTCTGGTTGCCATCCCATGGCTCACGCCTTCATGCGCGCCTATGACGACGCCGCCACTCCGTCCAAACCCATGGCAGTAGCCGCGCGTGCCGGCGCCGCCGCGGCAGCGTAGGATCCAGCCGTCCAGAGCGGCCTCGAGTCCCTAGTCCCCAATCCCTAACCCCCAAACAGCTAGAATAGCTACGTATGCTGGTGGAGATCGACGGCGTTACGCTTCATCTCGCTCATCCCGACGAACTCGCGGTTACTTGGGTGGGCCAGGAAGAAGTGATGCGCCAATTGCTGGCCGCGTGGCTGGTGGTGGATTCCGCGGACGTTCCCATGAATCCGCGCCTGCTGGGCAAGCCGGGCGTGGGCAAAACCACCCTTGCCTATGCGGCCGCCAAACGCCTGAATCGCGAAGTTTACATCATGCAGGCGACGGTGGATACGCGTCCGGAAGACTTGCTGGTGACGCCCGTCATCGAAGGCCAATCCAAGCTGCGCTACGTGGCCTCGCCCCTGGTAACCGCCATGTTGCGCGGCGGCGTGGTGATTCTGGACGAAGGCAATCGCATGAGCGAGAAGAGCTGGGCTTCGCTGGCCCCGCTTCTCGATAACCGCCGGTACGTCGAGTCGATCGTCACCGGGATTAAGATCAAGGCGCATCCGCTGTTCCGCCTGGTGGCCACTATGAATGACGACGCGTCCACCTTCGATCTGCCCGAGTACATCCATTCCCGCCTGCAGCCGCAGCTCACCATCGATTTTCCGGAGCGCCACGAAGAATACGCGATTTTGAAGGAAAACGTGCCCTTCGGCGAAGAACACATCCTGAATTACGTCACCGAGTTCCTGCAGCAAGCGCACTCGGCCGACGAACGTTACACCGTGCGCGACGGCATCAACATCGCGCGCTTTGTAATGAAATTGAAAAGCCTGGACGACGGCCTCACGCTGTCCAGCCAAAGCGACGAGCGTTTTCTGATGCGCACGGCCATTCTCGAAACGCTCGGGGACGAGGCGCTGCGGTATGTCCCCAGGCCCTGACCCTAGAGCCCATGAAGACCCCGCCAGCCTGCGGCGCGGTAATTTCACTTATTTTCCCGTAATTCCGGGCCGGCTGGAATTCGCCATCGAAGTAAGGCGCGCCATTTTGCGCGATCGGCCGAAAATTGTGGCCGTGGAGCTGCCTGGCTCGCTCGAAGACGTCTATCTGCAAACGCTGGCGCGTCTGCCGGAGATGACGGTGATCCTGTATCCCGATCCCAAGGATGACGAGCGCGCCATCTATGTGCCCGTGGAGCCATGCGATCCGTTTACCGAAGCCGTGCGGACCGCGCTTGAAATCGACGCGGAAGTGATTTTTATCGAGCCGGATTCGGGGGACCGGCCGCATCTTCCCGATACTTATCCAGATCCGTACTCCATCCGCTACATCGGCCTGAATCGCTACATCGACGCCTATCGCGTTTATCCACAAACCCGTAGCGAAGAGACGGCGGCGCACGCGGCGGGCATGGCCTGGAAGCTGCAAGGCGCCGATCCGCTGGCGCAGGTGTTTGTGGTTCTTTCGCTCAATCTGCTGGACCCGGTGCTGGATGCCATGGAAGCGCCGCAGGACGCACCCCGAGGAACTTCGCTGCCGGACATCCGGTTGCTCAATCCGCATCCGGATTGCCTGGCCGAGATCACCGTCGAATATCCGTATTTGCAAGATCGCTATGAATTGTTTCGGCCCCAGTTGGCGCCGGATTGGTCCGTCGATCGGCCCAAAGTCCAGTTCGATCTGTTGCGCGAGGCCGAAAAGGAATACGTCAAAAACACCGGCGACAAAATCGAATACTGGCAGCGCCGCATGATGGCCCGGTTCACGCGCAACCTGGCGTCCATTAACGGCGATTTAATAGCCGGCATTTTCGATTTGGCAGTGGCCGCGCGCTCGGTAGTGGACGACAATTACGCCTACGAAGTTTGGCAGATGGCCAATCGTTATCCCGCGCAGAAGCCGTCCAGCAATTTGATGGAGACCGTGAATTTGTCCAGCCAGGAGATTTGGTTCAACACCAAAAAACTGCGCCTGCGCCGCCGCCTGCCGCGTCCCAAACAGCGCCTGGTTCCGCGCGGGCTGAAGGAGCGCAAGAAGGAAAACTTTGAAGGCGAATGGGCGCGGCAGACCGATGGATCGGCTATTTGCTCTTACCCTCCGGAGGATCTGGTCATCGAGGATTACGGCCGGTTCCTGAAACGCAAGGCCAAAAGCATGCTGTCGGAAGAGCGCTCGCGAACGGAACCGTTTACGACGTCGATTCTCGACGGCATCGACCTGCGCGAGACCATTCGCAACTGGCATGAGGCCAAGATTTACGTGCGGCAGCTGGATCGTATCGCCGGCGAAGTGGGCGCAACGGTGGTGATTTTCGATGAAGATCCGGAAGATCGCTATCAATACCTGACCACCTGGCTGGGCGAACATCAGAACGAATCAGACATGGCGTTTTACTCCACGCATCCGTTCCAGCACTTGGTAGGGCCGGGCATAGGCCGTGCCGAATACGGCGGATTCCTGATGGCGCTGCCTCCGCGCCGCATGCTGGATGTCTGGACCGATCCCGATTACGATTTCGCGCAGAACAAGCCGGAGCGTCTGTTGATGGCCGCGCTGGATTATTCCAAGCAGCGTTTCGTGGTTTACGTCGCGGCGAAGCCGCCGCGCTCCATTTTCCGCTCCATTGCCGCGCATTTAAACCGCCGCATCATATATATTCCAATCGGCGCGTTAAGTCCGACGAAATTGAAGAAGCTGCGCGTGGTGCATGTGCTGGATAGCTATGAACGCCGCGATGAGGCCAAGGGCTATATCTGGTAAGCGAGAATCGCTTCGATCAATCCGTCGAGCGTGAATTGCTTGGCTTCGGCGTCCACTTTCACGCCGTGCGCGCAGAGAGTTGAACTGGTCACCGGACCGATGGACGCGGTACGCAAGCCTTCCAGCGCCTCTCGGCCTGTAATGGCGAGGAGATTCTTCACCGTGGAGGAACTCGTAAAAGTGATCCAGTCCGGTTTCTTTTCGCCGGAAAAGACTTCGTGGGCTCGCGCGGCCGCGTTTGGAGGAACGACATTTCGATACGCTTCGACGACGTCGATCTGCGCGCCCAGATTTTCCAGTTCCACGGGAATCACATCGCGCGCCACGGCGGCGCGAGGCAGCAATATTTTCTTGCCCGCGAGATTTTCCGATGCGAAAGCTTTGACTAGACTTTCGGCGACGTATTCTCCAGGCATTAAATCCACTTTGAGATGCAGCTCTTCGACCGCGTTTCGAGTCGCAGGTCCGATGACGCAAATGCGCGCCTTGAGCGACCGCAGATCATGGGGCGATTGATCCAACCGATCCATAAAGAATCGGACGCCGTTGACGCTGGTGAAAATCAGCCAGTCGTAACTCGACAGGTTTTCGATAGCGGCGTCGAGCGGCGCCGGATCTAACGGCGGCTCCAGCGCGATTACCGGCAGTTCAATCGCATCGGCGCCCAGCGAGCGAAGACGATCCGAAAACTCGCCGGCCTGATCCGCGGCGCGCGTCACGACGATCTTCTGTCCGAACAAAGGCAGCTTCTCGAACCAGTCGAGTCTCTCGTGCAGCGCAACAACTTCACCGACGATCACCGTCGCCGGCGGCTTCAAGCTCGGCCTGCTCGATGCGATCGGCGATGGTGGCGAGAGTGCCGGTCACTGTTTCCTGATCGGGCCGCGTTCCCCATCGCACCGCGACGGCCGGCGTGTCGCCCGAACGCCCATGGTGCATGATTTCAGCGGCAATTTCGCGAATCGAAAAAATCCCCATGAAAATGACTAGCGTTTCACTCTGGCCAACCTTGCTCCAATCGATCCCGTGCACATCGTGGCCGGTAACGAACGTCAGCACTTTGTTGTGGGCGCGGTGCGTGAGCGGGATGCCGCTGTAGGCCGCGATTCCCAACGGCGAAGTAACACCGGGCACCACTTCGAAAGGAACGCCCGCGTCCGCCAACGCTTCCAACTCTTCGCCGCCGCGTCCAAAGATAAACGGGTCGCCCCCTTTGAGCCGCACCACGTTCAGGCCGCGGCGCGCGCGGTGGATCATCATGGCGCAGATTTCTTCCTGCGGAAAAGCATGCACCGATTTCTTTTTGCCGACGTAAATGCGCTCGCAATTCTTAGGAGCGAGTTCGAGCAGGTGTTCGTTGGCCAGGTTGTCGTAAAGGATGGAGTCGGCGATCGCGAGCAGCTTGCGCCCTTTCCAGGTGATGAGGCCGGGGTCGCCGGGGCCCGCGCCGACGAGATAAACCTTGCTCCGCTCCCTCACGGTCGCGGCTCGGAAGGCTGGGCGTAAACGGCGTCGAGAATCTCTTTTCCACCGGCGCTAAGAATCTGCTCGGCGAGCGAACGGCCCACCGAAACGGGGTCCGCGATCGATCCATGCGTTCGCCGCCGGACCACGTGCGCGCCATCGGGTGAAACCACGGCCCCGACGACGATCAACGTATCGCCGTCGATGTAAGCGTGAGATCCTATCGGTGCCTGGCATCCTCCGCCGAGCGCTGCCAGAACCGCGCGTTCGGTAGTCACGGCGATCCGGCTGGCCGCATGCTCCAGGCGCTTTGCAATCTGAAACGCCGGGCCGCCATCGTCTCGAGTCTCAACCGCAAGTGCGCCTTGCCCAACCGCCGGACACATCACGCTGGGATTAAAAATCTCCGTGATCCGGCTCTCCCAGCCCAATCGCCGCAACCCAGCCGACGCCAGCACAATCGCGTCGTAGCGGCCTTCATCCAATTTGCGCAAGCGCGTATCCACGTTGCCGCGAATATCTTCGATCTGCAAATCGGGACGCCGTGCTCGGAGCTGCGCGGTCCGCCGTAACGACCCGGTTCCCACCCGCGCGCCCGGGCCGAGATCCTCAAGGGCTCGGCCAACCAAAGCATCGCGCGGGTCTTCACGCTCCGGGATTGCGGCCAGCGTGAGGCCGGCGGGCAAATCGGTGGGCATGTCTTTCAAGCTGTGGACAGCGATATCGATGGTGCCCGCGAGCAGCGCCTCTTCGATTTCTTTAGTAAACAGCCCCTTCGATCCTACCTGCGATAAGGCAACGTCCGTGATTTTGTCGCCCGTGGTCTTGATAATTTCGATGCGGGACTCCTGGCCCAACTCTTCCAGCCGGGCTTGAATCCAGTGCGCTTGCCACAGGGCGAGCTGGGAACCTCGCGAACCGATGATCAACATGGCACGCGCGCGGCCCGGTTCCGCCCGAAGTTTACTGAGCCGCGCACGTCAGTAAGCGGTGCCGTGGAATTCTCAATCAAGCCGAAAGACCTTTCGGACGGCGCTGATAATGTAGTGCCCATCGGGCTGCGAAGCCTGCTTTCGAATTTCGGAAATTGGCCCGTGCGCGATTTTGTTCATCATGCTTTTGGTGAACCCCTCGATGGCCAGCTCCTGTTCCGGCGTCAGCGTACCAAGCTTCGCTCGCCACCGCGCGATTTCGCCCGCGCGCAGCCGTTCCAGTTCCTCTTGCAGCTTGACGATAGTGGGCGCCACTTCACGGGCCTTCAGGCGCGCCACCATGCGCTCCACTTCTTCGTGAATGATGGCCTCGGCATCTTCGGCCGACTCCTTGCGCCCCCGCAGATTGGTATCGATCACCTTCTGCAGGTCGTCGATATCGTACAGGAAAACGTTGTCCAGTTCGTTCACCGTCGGCTCGATGTTGCGCGGCACCGCGATATCGATCAGGAACATCGGCTTGTTGCGGCGCGCGTCCAGCACCTTCTTCATGTCGTCGCGCACAATGATGTAGTGCGGCGCGCCGCTGGATGCGATGACGATATCCACTTCGGGCAGGGCGGCCAGGAAGCGCGTGTAGTCGACGAGCTTTCCATCGAAAAGCTCCACCATTTCAAGTGCGCGTTCGTGCGTGCGGTTGGTGACCAGGATTTGTCCCGCGCCGCTGCGCCGCAAATGCCGCGCCGCCAGCTCCGACATCTTGCCCGCGCCGATGATCATCACCTTCTTGCCGTGCAGCGAGCCGAAAATTTCGCGCGCCAGCTCCACCGCCGCATAGCTGATGGACACGGCGTTCTCGCCGATGTCGGTCTCAGACCGCACGCGCTTGGCGACGTTGAACGCGCGGGTGAGCAGCGCGTCCATGAATCCGCTGACGGCGCCGTGTTCCTTGGCGAGCGAATATGCCGACTTGAGCTGTCCCAGAATCTGCGGCTCGCCGATGACCATGGAATCCAGGCTCGCAGCCACGCGGAACAAATGCCGGATGGCCTCGCTGTCTTCGAAATGGTAAAGGTAAGGCGTCACCCACTCACGCTGGACGTGGCGGGTATCGGCCAGAAACTGATCCACGGCCACGGCGGAGTTTCCGTTCTCTTCGCAGGTGAGCGCCACTTCCACGCGATTGCAAGTGGACAGGATCATGCCTTCGCAGAAGCCCGGCCGGCCCTTGAGCGCCAGCAGCGCCTGCGACAGCGCGCTTTCGTCGAACGCCAGGCGCTCGCGCACCTCCACCGGTGCGCTTTTGTGATTCACGCCTGTAATGGAAAATTTCATTTGGCGATCAGGTTCCGCAGTCCCACGTGCGCGGCCCAGGTGAGGCCGGAGCAGCAGAGCACGGCCACTGCCATCAGCGCGGCCTTGCGCCCTCTCCAGCCGGCGGTCTGCCGAAGGAAGACCATGGTGAGATAGAAGCCCCAGGTGATGAAGGCGAGCGCGATGCGCGGGTCGCGAATCCAGGCGGTGCCCGCGTCGATGAACGCCCAGGTGCTGCCCGCGATGACGCCCAGCGTGATGAACACGAAACCAAAGCTCATGGCGTTGGTGATCAGGTTGTCGAGCGTCGCCAGCGGCGGCAGGCGCTTGAAAAGCTGCGCGACGAACTCGGGCAGGTCAAGCGGCTTTTTCCTTTTGAGCTGGCGCTCTTGAATCAAATAAAAGACGGACGCTACGGCGGTGAGCAGCAGCGACGCGTAGCCCAGCAGCACCATCATCACGTGGATGAGCAGCAGCGCGCGCACGTTGGTGCTGGGCCAGGAGCCGATGGGCGTTTCCATCGCGCCCACTTGCGTGAGCACGAAAACCAATGGGAAGATGCACACGCTGAGGCTGGCGGCGTCGTAGCGCCAATAGACGAAGAGAAACAGGACGGCGATAAGGAACGCGCAGACGGTGGCGGATTCGAAAAACGTGTCGACAGGAAGATGGCCGAGCGCGACGGTCATTTCCACAATCGCGACGAAGTGCAGCACCGCGGCGACGAGAAACGCGAAAAGCGCGGGTTTTAGAAAGCCTTCGCGCCGGCGCAGCAGGACCGCGATGACGTGCAGCAGCCCAACCCCGTACAGCGCCGTGGCCACACGGAGCCAGAAAACGGCCATTTCATGCATCTAAGTCAAGTATAGCGGGCTTGAGACGATGCCCTGGAATGAACCCGCCGCCCTCCTCGGCCGCTCTTCCAAGGCCAATCCAGGCTAGACTGAACGAAATGGCGAAGTTTGTCGTCGATCCGAAGAGCTTGCCAGGCCGCGCCGTTCCGATCCCCGGCGCGAAGCCGCCAGTGCTTTCGCTTCCCTACCAAGACATCGGGTGTCCGGAGGACGTTGATGAATTCCGCAAGCTGCTTCGCAAACTTACGCCGGCAAGTTCGACGCGACCGACCTAGAGCTTACGGCGTTTGACCATATCCGGTCATATGACCCCGCGCGGTCGAATCGCGTCGCCATGCACGCCGTCCGGCGGGAGTTGCTGGAGTTGCAAGCCGAATCGGTGGGCGTCCCGCTGTGGACGGTTCCCCTGCCCTGGCCGTGTTCCAACGAAGAATACGAAGCCCGGATGCGCGATCTGTGTACCCGCGCAATCCATGAAGGCGTTGAGGCGATGGCCTTCGGCGATCTATTTCTAACCGACATTCGCGCTTATCGCGAGAAGCAGCTTGCGGGCACCGGCCTTCAGCCGCTGTTCCCGGTATGGCAGATCCCGACGGGCGAGTTGGCCCGGACCATGATCGCTTCCGGGCTTCGCGCAAAGATCACATGCGTGGATCCGAAGGTGCTGCCCGCAGAATTCGCCGGCCGCGATTTCGATTCCCAATTCCTGGCCGATCTGCCTCCAGGCATCGACCCGTGCGGGGAAAAGGGCGAGTTCCATTCGTTTGTTTACGACGGCCCCGGCTTCCGGAAGCCTCTGGAGGTCCGGGTGGGCGAAGTCGTAGAGCGGGATGGCTTCGTTTTCGCGGATCTTACAGCTGTAGGGCAGACCCCCAGGTCCGCCGCCGACGCCCCCCGTCGGCCTTCGTTTTGAGCGGAAGGAGACGGACCAGGGGTCCGGCGCAAACGTTGGCGTCTGCCCCACACTAGCTGTCGAAAGGTCGTCAATTTGATTAGAACCAGCTCCTAAATAGATGATTCTAGACCGCATGATCTTTCGCAATGGAATTGCATGAGACATCTTGCCAAGGCACCATCATGGTGATATGCTGATATCAGTTGATAATAAGGCACTAAGATTATGGATTTCAACCGATTTACCGAGAAGCTGCAAGAAGCAGTCCGCGCAGCGCAATCCATTGCCGTTCAGCACGGTAACCAACAAATAGATACCGAACACTTGATGCTCGCCCTCCTGGATCAGGAAGGCGGTCTCGCCCCATCTATCCTGAACAAGTCCGATATTCGAGTGGACGCCCTGCGCACCCGCTTCCAGCAGGAAGTTGACCGGATGCCTAAGGTTTCCGGGGCATCCGGCGGACCCGACCAGGTTTACGTCACCAATCGCATCACTAAGCTGCTATCGCAGGCCGAGGACGAGGCCAAGCGGCTGAAGGACGATTACGTATCGGTTGAACATGTGCTTCTGGCCGCGACCGAAGATCAGGGCGCGACCGGAAAACTGTTCCGCGAGTTCGGCATCACGCGCGAACGCCTGATGCGGGCACTGCAGGAGGTGCGCGGCAGCCAGCGCGTCACTACGCAGAATCCCGAAGCGACGTATGAGGCGCTGGAGAAATACGGCCGCGATCTCACGCAGTTCGCCTCCCAAGGCAAGCTGGACCCGGTGATCGGGCGCGACGAAGAGATTCGACGCGTGATCCAGGTTCTTTCGCGCCGCACCAAGAACAATCCGGTGCTGATTGGCGAGCCGGGCGTCGGCAAGACGGCCATCGTGGAAGGCTTGGCGCAACGCATCGTGCGCGGCGACGTTCCTGAAGGCTTGAAGGACAAGCGCGTGGTTTCGCTCGACATGGGCGCGCTGATGGCCGGCGCCAAGTTCCGCGGCGAATTCGAAGAGCGCCTCAAGGCCGTGCTCAAGGAAGTGCAGACGTCCGACGGCCAGATCATTCTGTTCATCGACGAGCTACACACCGTGGTGGGCGCGGGCAAGGCGGAGGGCGCCATGGACGCGGGCAATCTGCTGAAGCCGATGCTCGCGCGCGGCGAGCTGCATTGCATCGGCGCGACGACGCTCGACGAATATCGCAAGTACATCGAAAAAGACGCGGCACTGGAGCGCCGCTTCCAGACCGTCTTCGTCGATCAGCCGAGCGTGGAAGACACCATCTCCATCCTGCGCGGGTTGCGCGAGCGCTACGAAATCCACCATGGCGTGCGAATCAAGGACTCGGCGCTCGTAGCCGCGGCCATTCTTTCGAACCGCTACATCACCGATCGGTTCCTGCCCGACAAGGCGATTGATCTTGTCGATGAAGCAGCCGCCAAGCTGCGCACCGAGATCGATTCCATGCCGGCCGACCTGGACGAAATCCTACGCCGCATCATGCAGCTCGAAATCGAACGCGAAGCTTTGAAGAAAGAGTCCGACACGGCGTCGAAGGATCGGCTGAAGAAGATCGAGAAGGAAATTGCCGACCTGAAATCGGAATCGGACGCGCTCAAAGCGCAATGGCAGGCCGAGAAGGAAGGCGTGCAGAAGCTGCGAACGCTGCGCGAGCAACTGGAACAGACCAAGGTCGAAATCGAAAAGGCCGAGCGGCAGTACGATCTGAACAAAGCCGCTGAGCTGAAATACGGCAAATTAACGGAGCTGGAGCGCAAGCTCAAGACCGAGGAATCGCGCCTGGCCGAGAAGCAGTCCGGCAAGCGGCTACTCAAAGAGGAAGTGGACGAGGAAGACATCGCCCAAGTGGTGAGCCGCTGGACCGGCGTGCCGGTATCGAAGCTCCTGGAAGGCGAGATGCAGAAGCTGCTTCACCTGGAAGATGAACTGCACGAGCGGGTGATCGGCCAGGACGAAGCGGTGCAAGCCGTGGCCGAAGCCGTAATGCGCGCGCGGTCGGGCTTGAAGGATCCCGAACCGGCCCATCGGAAGTTTCATCTTTCTGGGGCCCACCGGCGTGGGCAAGACCGAACTGGCTCGGGCCTTGGCCGAGTACCTGTTCGACGACGAGAAGGCCATGGTCCGGATCGACATGTCCGAGTACCAGGAAAAACATAACGTCGCCCGTTTGCTGGGGGCGCCTCCAGGTTACATCGGTTACGAAGAAGGGGGCCAGCTAACGGAATCGGTCCGGCGACGTCCATACTGTGTAGTCCTTTTCGACGAAATCGAGAAGGCGCATTCCGACGTGTTCAACGTGTTGCTGCAGATTCTGGATGACGGCCGCCTCACCGACGGCCAAGGCCGCACCGTGGACTTCAAGAACACCATCGTAATTATGACGTCCAATATCGGCAGCCCGCGCATCTTGGAATATAGAGGGGCATTTGCCGGTGAAGGGTTCGAACGCATGAAGGAGACGGTGCTGGAAGAGTTGCGGGGGCACTTCCGGCCGGAGTTTCTGAATCGCGTCGACGAAATTATCGTGTTCCACGCTCTGAGCGAAGAGCACCTGAAGCAGATTGTCGAGATCCAGTTGGGCGGCCTGCGCAAGCGGCTGGCCGACCGTCACATCGAGTTAGAGTTGACGGATCGGGCTCGCGGATATTTGGTCCGCTCGGGCTACGATCCAAGTTATGGCGCCCGGCCGTTGAAGCGGGCTATCCAGCGCGAAATTGAAACGCCATTAGCGCGCCGGATTCTCGGAGGCGAGGTCAGGGACGGCCACCTGGTAAAGGTGGACCTGGACCCTGCCGATCACTTGGTTTTTGAATCTAAACTTGCGAGCCGCGAGCGTGAAGCGGCTCTGGAGGAAGCTTAAACATGAAGGGTCACATCAGTAAATCCACGGCCGCTTTGTTCGCCGTCATTGCCTTGCTGGCAGGGGCGCTCGTCGTCACCATCAGCAACCCGAATCGAATCCCGGTTTTTGCGGACACCTCACGGGCCGCCGAGACCGGTACCATCACCACTTTCGCTCCCATCGTGAAACGCGCGATGCCGGCGGTGGTGAACATCTCATCTTCCAAGGTAGTGAAGGACGAGCCTGGCGAAGGCGGCCAGGGTCTTTTCAACGATCCTTTTTTCCGGCAGTTCTTCGGCGGCCGCGCGCCGCAGCAGGAACAGCCGCGTTCGCAGCGGGCGACCAGTCTGGGTTCCGGAGTTGTAGTCAGTCCGGATGGCTACATCCTGACCAATAACCACGTCGTCGATGGCGCCACCGACGTGAAAGTCTCCTTCGCCGACAAGGAAGAATATCCGGCCAAAGTGATCGGAACGGACAAGTATACCGACATCGCGGTTCTGAAAATCGACAAAACCGGCTTGACCACTTTGCCCTTCGCGAACTCCGCTCGCTCAGAAGTGGGCGACGTTGTGTTAGCCATCGGCGAGCCGTTCGGCCTGGGCCAGACCGTGACCATGGGCATCATCAGTGCCAAGGGCCGCGCGGGCTTGGGCATCGAGCGCTTTGAGGACTTCATCCAGACCGACGCCGCCATCAACCGTGGCAACTCGGGCGGCGCGCTGATCGACACCCGTGGCGACCTGGTTGGCATCAACACCGCCATCCTGTCCGGCGAGACCGGCGGGAACCAGGGCATCGGTTTCGCCATCCCGGCGAATCTGGCCAAGAACATCATGGACCAGATCATGAGCAAGGGCAAAGTGACGCGCGGATTCCTCGGAATCACTCCGCAAGAGCTGACGCCCGACATGGCGAAGGCATTCGGAGTTCCCAACACGCACGGCGTGGCGATTGCCACCGTAGTGGCCGACAGCCCTGCCGCCAAGGCTGGCCTCAAGGTGGGCGACGTGATCACCGCCGTCAACGGTATTCCCGCCGACGACGTGAATTCGTTCCGCCTGCAAGTGGCCGGCTTCGCTCCCAGCACCACAGTGCATCTCAAGATCGACCGCGGCGGCCAGACCCTGGATCTGCCGGTGACTCTCGGCACGTTTGACCTGGAAGCCGAGAATAAAGGCGGTAACGAGGGCAATCTGCCCAGCGGCGGCGAGAAGGGCGCCCTGAAAGGCCTGTCAGTCCAGGCCTTGACGCCTGATCTGCGTCAGCAACTTCAGACGCCCGAAGGAACGCATGGTGTTGTAATCACCGACGTAGACCCGGATTCGCAAGCTTCGGCTGCCGGGCTCCAACAGGGCGATATTATCGTCCAGGTGAATCGCAAACCCGTCAACACGGTGGCTGAGTTCAATTCGGCTGTCCGAGAGGGCGTTTCCCGCGAATCCACTCTCTTGCTGGTACAACGGGGACAAGGCACGCAGTTTATTGTAGTTCCGAACAAATAACCGCCTTCCGGGGCCGGTTAAGCTTTAGTGTAAGGGAAGCAGGTTTCTTGAGTAAGAAGCCTGCTTCTTTTTGTCTGCAAAGGCATCCAACATACAGAAGCAAACCGAGCCGCGAGCCGATCTTACTGAGCCGCGACCCGATCTTACTGAGCCGCGACCGATCTTACTGAGCCGCGACCGTGAGGAAGCGGTACTTGAACGTGGATATATGAGCAAACAAAGCAATAGCTGGCCGACCCTCCTGGCTGAGAGACCCGTCCCGTGGCAACCCTCGGCCGACGTCCATCGCACGCAGGATGGCTGGTTGGTGAAATTCGATCTGGCCGGCGTCCAAGTATCGGACGTCATGGTCGCCATTCGCGGCCGGCGCCTGACTGTCAGTGGCGTCCGGCGCGACGCGTTCGTGGAGGAGGGTTCGAGTTATTACTCGATGGAGATCTCGTACAACCAGTTCGAGCGCTCCTTGATGATGCCCGCGAATCTTGAGAATGCCCGCGTGACCATCGCGGCGCGAGAAGGTTTGTTGTTGGTGAGAATGATCACCGAAGGAAACGAAAATGTCTGAACAAACTGTTGTCTACACATTGCCGGTGCTGCCGCTCAAGAGCGCAGTGCTGTTCCCGTACCTGCTGATGCCGTTGTCGGCGGGACGTCCGGGGTCGATAGCCGCGGTGGAGGCCGCACTTGCCACCGAGTCCAAGGAAATCCTGATCTTCACGCAGCGCGATGCGGATATTGATTCGCCTGGCAAGGACGATTTGTATTCGATCGGCACCAAAGCCGTCATCCGCAAAATGAACCGCTCCAGCGAAGGCCATCTCGAGTTGATGGTCATGGGCATGGAGCGCGTGGCACTGCTGAAGGTGGACAGCTCGGAGCCGTTCCTCAAAGGACGCGCCAGCGCGCTGCCGCTGCCCGAAGACAAGGGTCCGGAAATTGAAGCGCTGCAGGGCGCGCTGGTGGAACTTGCCAGCGAAGCGCTGACATTGGCCCAGCCGAACACGCCGCAAGAGCTGCGGGGATTGCTGGCGTCCAATGAGGACCCGATGCGGCTGACGTTCGTTCTGGCCGCCATGTTCAGCATGGACGCCGAGAAATCGCAATCGCTGCTGGAAGCGCCCACGCGCGCCGAAGCCTTGCGCATGATGCATCGCTATTTGATGCATGAAGTGCAGGTGCTGGAGCTTCGCAATAAGATCACCACGGAAGCTCGCAGTGAAATGACCAAGGAGCAGAAGGATTATTTGCTGCGCCAGCAAATGCGGGCCATCCAGCAGGAACTGGGCGAAAAAGGCGGCGAACAGGCCGAGGCGCAACAGTTGCGCGAACGCCTGGAGAAGGCCGACCTGCCTGAAGATATCCTGAAGGAAGCCAAGCGCGAGTTGGATCGTTTGGAAAAATTGCCTCCGGGCGCGCCGGATTACAACGTCATCCGGACGTATCTCGACTATGTACTCGAGCTGCCGTGGAAGAAGAGCACTGAAGATTCGCTCGACATCGCCAAGGCTCGCCAGGTGCTGGACGAAGATCATTTCGGTTTGAAAGATGTGAAGGAGCGCATTCTGGAGCATCTGGGCGTGTTGAAGCTCAACCCCAACGCCAAGGCGCCCATCCTGTGCTTCGTCGGCCCTCCCGGAGTGGGTAAAACTTCGCTCGGCCAATCCATCGGGCGCGCCTTGAACCGCAAGTTCGAGCGCATGAGCCTGGGCGGCTTGCACGATGAAGCCGAACTGCGGGGCCATCGCCGGACCTATATCGGCGCACTGCCCGGCCGCGTGATTCAAGCCATGCGGCGCGCGGGCGCGAACAATCCGGTGCTGATGCTGGACGAAGTGGACAAGCTGGGTCACGATTTCCGTGGCGACCCGGCGCACGCTTTGCTCGAAATCCTGGATCCGGAGCAGAACAAAACGTTCCGCGATAATTACCTGGATTTACCGTTCGATTTATCGAAAGTGCTGTTCGTGACGACGGCTAATGCGCTGGATACCATCCCGCGTCCGTTGCTGGATCGGATGGAGATCCTGCGGCTGGCCGGCTATAGCGAAGAAGAGAAGCTCGAAATCGCCAAACGCTATCTGATTCCGAAACAGATCAAGGAAACCGGGCTGACCGCGGAGCAGTTCGTCCTTCCGGACGAAACCGTGCGGAAGATCATCTCGGGCTACACGCGCGAAGCGGGCTTGAGAAGGCTGGAGCGCGCCATCGGAAGCGTCACTCGCAAGGTTGCGCTGAAGTTCGCCGAAGGGAAACTTGCCGATACGGGCGGACCGTTCACGGTGAGCGTCGACGAATTAATCGAGATGCTGGGGCCAGAGCCGTTCAACCAGGAGGAAGCGCGGCGCGATCTGCCGCCTGGCGTGTCGACGGGCTTGGCCTGGACCGAAACCGGCGGCGACGTGCTGTACATCGAAGGCACGCTGTTGCCGGATGGCAAGGGCTTGACGCTGACCGGACAGCTCGGTGAAGTGATGCAGGAGTCCGTCAAAGCGGCGCAGAGCTACATCTGGTCGCACGCGGGCGACTTCGATCTGGACCCGGCTCTGTTCAAAAACTACGGGGTGCACGTGCACGTTCCGGCGGGCGCTATCCCGAAAGACGGACCGTCGGCCGGCGTCACCATGGCGACGGCGCTGACCTCGCTTTATACCAAGCTTCCGGCTCGCAGCGATGTCGCGATGACCGGTGAAATTACGCTCACCGGTTTGGTGCTGCCCATCGGCGGCATCAAAGAGAAAGTGCTGGCGGCGCGGCGGGCTGGGATCCATACGGTGATCATGCCCAAAGCGAACCAGAAAGATCTGCGCGATCTTCCTGAGGAAGTTCGTAAAGAGATGGAGTTCATCTTCGCCAGCCGGGTGGAGGACGTTCTTCGAACGGCGATCCCACAGTTGGCCGAGCGGATGGACTCTTGTAGGACCCGGCCCATCAACTACGCGGCGTAACGGCCGCTCAGCCGGGTTGTAGACAACGGAGCGCGGGGGCTTTTCAGACAGCCTCCGCGCTTTTTTTGTATTCCCCTCCTTATAATTAAAAAGAGTGCCCATATCCGACTATTCAATTCGTGCAAGAGCAGATCGCCGAGCCATGTGGCTAATGTTAGCGGTGGTTTTGTTGTCAACTATCGGGCTTCGGCTAACGCATGCGCAACTATTCGGCGCCGTTGCCGCGGTGGCACTCGGGCCTTATGTTATCCGCTTTTCCCGACTGGCTTACCGCGATCCGGATCAGACGATAGGTGCGTGGCAAACTTTTTACTCGTACTTGCGGCCGGGCTCGGTCTGGTCACAGAGATTCCTGCGCGGAGTAGCTATCTTCGGCTTTTCGCGGGCACGCTAATGGTCAGTTCGTCCTCAAATCCATTTATTCCTCAGCCGAGCGCGCCGGCTCTATACGGCTTTGGATTGCCGGCTGCGTGATAGCCACTTTCCTGCTGCTGCCGAAACGGCGCGCGCGAGGAGAATGAACAGAGACGAAAGCACCGAAGTCCAAGAGCGAGGAAGAGGAAGCGAAATGGTGGGCGAGCGCAAAGGGACGGGATTTTCTGAAGCGGCAATCCGCCGCGGCGCCTTCCAAGAGTCAGAACGGATCGGCGCTCGTAGCCAACCTGAATCGCGCGCAGAGCGTTCAGATCGCGCTACGCCTGCCCGCGCCCGATCTCGCCAAGGCGCGTGAGATCGCGGGCCGCAAGGGCATCGGCTACCAGACGCTTCTGAA
The DNA here is from genome assembly GCA_963784025.1 of Bryobacterales bacterium. Taxonomy (GTDB): domain Bacteria; phylum Acidobacteriota; class Terriglobia; order Bryobacterales; family Bryobacteraceae; genus Palsa-89. The sequence continues at coordinate 224,562 of CAWAPW010000014.1, read as the reverse complement.
GATGCTCGTGCATGAGGGTCTGCGACGAGAATCGCGCAGGCAGTAACGCCTTGCCCATCCGCAACCGGATGGTTGCGCTTCTTGCGCGATCCTGCTACTCTGCAACCAGGAGGTTGCATGAGTACCGACCGCATCGAGAAACAGATTCTTCTGAAAGCGCCCCTGGAGCGGGTTTGGCGCGCCATATCCGATTCCAAGGAGTTCGGAACCTGGTTCGGCATGAAAGTGGATGGCCCCTTCACCCCGGGCGCCGTAATGCGCGGCGTCATCGTGCCCACCCAGGTGAATGCCGAAGTCGCGGCCGCTCAGAAGCAGTATGAGGGTAAGCCAATCGAGATCACCATCGAGCGGATGGAACCGGAACGGCTGATCTCCTTTCGCTGGCATCCCCACGCTGTGGAACCGGGGATCGACTATTCGAGCGAACCCACTACGCTTATCGTTTTCGCCCTGGAGCAAACGCCCGACGGCGTCCTACTCACCGTCACCGAATCGGGTTTCGATCAAATCCCGCTCGCCCGTCGCGCCCAGGCCTTCCAGGCGAACGATCGAGGTTGGGGCCTGGTGGTGAAGCTGGTCGGGGATTATCTTGTCCAAGCGCCATAGTTCGAGCGCGCTACCGGCGAAGGACTCCGCGTCCCTCTTTGCCGCGCTGGGCGATGAAACGCGCCTGCGAATTGTGGTCCGCCTCTGTGACGACGGTCCAATGTCGATCGCCCGGCTCACCGCGGGCTCCCAGGTCACTCGGCAGGCGATCACCAAACACTTGCGCATAATGGAAGAAGCGGGGCTGGTGCGCGGCAAACGGGACGGGCGCGAGAGCGTCTGGCAATTGGAGCAGCGGCGCCTGCGAGACGCGCGCCGCTATCTCGACCTGATTTCGAAACAGTGGGATGACGCTCTTGGCCGGCTGCGGAAGTTCGTCGAAGACTGATTATCCATGGGGCCGCCGAGCGACCGGCTGGCCCGATCAGCCGCGCATTGTCAGCATAATCTTATCGGAATAAATCAAAACCAGCTCGTCATTCTGATTAAATACCGATGTTTCGAATGTCACCAGGCCCCGCCCCGGTTCCTTCACTTGTTTCGACAGCACTTTGGCCACCACGTGAATGGTATCGCCGATAAACACCGGCCGCGTGAACCGCAACCGATCCAAGCCATAGAACGCGATCACGGTGTCTTGTACCTGGTTCATCTGCACGCCCAGTCCCACGGCGACGCTGAACACCAAGGTTCCATGCGCGATCCGCCGGCCGAACGGCCCTTGCGCGGCGTATGTCTCGCTCATGTGCAGCTCCACAAAATCGCCCGAGATTCCGGCGAAGTTAACGACGTCAGTCTCGGTAATGGTGCGGGTGCGCGACGTGCTCACGCTTTCGAGCGTGAAGTCCTCAAAATACAGGCTCATCCATTGCACTCCCGGCTGCTCGCTTCGCTTGACAGAATCACACGTGTATCCTACCTTGAAAATTCATGCGAAAAAAAGTCACTGTGGTAGGAGCCGGGAACGTGGGCGCGAATTGCGCGCTACGCATCGCCGGAAAAGAGTTAGCGGACGTTGTGCTGGTGGACGTGGTGGAAGGGGTTCCGCAGGGCAAGGGACTGGACCTGCTGGAATCCGGACCCGTGGAAGGATACGACGTCAGTATCACCGGGGCCAACGATTACGGCCCTACGGCGAACTCCGACATTGTGGTCATCACGGCTGGTTTTCCGCGCAAGCCCGGAATGAGCCGCGACGACTTGCTGATCGCCAATTACGAAGTGGTGAAGAGCGCCACCGAACAAGTGGTGAAGGCTTCGCCCAATGCCATCCTGATCCTGGTAACCAATCCCCTGGACGCCATGTGCTGGACCGCGTTCCAAGTCTCCAAATTTCCCAAGGCTCGCGTCATCGGCATGGCGGGCGTTCTGGACACCGCGCGTTTCCGCACCTTTATCGCCGCCGAGCTGAACGTTTCTGTGAGTAATGTCACCGCGCTGGTGCTGGGCGGCCACGGCGATACCATGGTCCCGATTTCGCGCCTGACCAACGTGTCCGGCATCCCGCTGAGCGAACTGCTGGATCAGGCCACTATCGACCGCCTGGTGCAGCGCGCCCGCGATGGAGGCGCCGAGATCGTGAAGTATCTCAAGACCGGAAGCGCCTATTACGCGCCCTCGGCCGCCGCGGTGGAAATGGTGGAATCGATTCTCAAGGATAAGAAGAAGGTTCTGCCGTGCGCGGCGTATCTGGAAGGCGAATACGGCATCCAGGGCCTGTATGTGGGCGTGCCGGTGAAGCTGGGCTCCAAAGGCATCGAAAAGATTTACGAGATCAAGCTAGAGCCGGGCGAACAGGCCGCTCTGCAAAAAAGCGCCGCCGCGGTGCAGGAACTGGTGGACGTCATCAAGACAAAAATGTAGCCGCGGTGCACGCCAGCGCTGTTACCGGGCTGATGTCATTAGGCCGACTGCGGCGTCGCGCCGGTGTCCGGCGCGGGAGTTAACGGTTCCGCGGAGAGCTTGGCGAACGAAGAAATCAACTGCTGGATGTCGTCTCTCCCTACTGCCAGGCGGCTCTGGATGCGTCCGTCGACACCGACGAGAACGGCCGCGGGAGTGGCCGTCACGCCATAGGCCTCCGAAAGTTCGAATTCCCGCTGAAGCAGCACTCGCGAGGCGTCCATATTATTCTGTTTTGCAATATTTTCCGTTGTACTGCCGCGGCTGATAATCGTCATATTGAATGCTTGATCGTAGTCGCGCGCCCAACGGCTGAGGGATGGCCAGAGTGCCTTGCATGGCTCACAGTGAGGGTTAGAGAACACCAGGCAGATAGCCTTGCCCCTTCCTCGGAGCGACTGTAACGAACATATCTGACCTGTTATGTCGGGGAGAGCGAAGTCAGGCGCTGGGGTTCCAATCGGCCAGCCCATCCCTTCTTCAAGGATCTTTTGGAGCGCGGCATTCCGAGGCGGCGCTTTGGCTGGCGGCGGCGCTTTGGCTGGCTGCGGCGCTTCGGTTTCTTCCTCCCATTGGTCGGCGACACTATCCACGGCCGGTGCATCCCTTCGCTGCAGCGCGCGAAACAACAGGAAGCACATGAGACATGCCGCGATCACGAAGAGCCTGCGCTCGTCGTCGCCCGCCGCGGCGAGATGCCGCCAGAGAGACGGGCCGTCCCGCATCGGCCCACGGGAAACAAGCCAAACCGCCACTCCGCCCAGTATTCCATTGCGAATGAAAGTGGAGCGGCCCACCGGCGAGGAATGCAGTTGTCCGAAGCAATGGCAATCCGGCTTGCGCCCGCGAGCTAAGTTGACCGCGATTGCAATGGAGAAGATCGCGAGCAGAGCAAGCGCCGCGCAGGATCCATACCATGCAAACGCCACCGGAACCAGAGCTACGGCCACGGCGATCTCTGCCGCCGAAAGCAGCAAACTCAGGGGTTGCGCGAGAGCCGGCGGCAGGCCGAAATCGCTGAAAGCCTTGCCGGCACCTTTGCGATCCGCGAGCTTCGCGACGCCCGCGAGAAGAAATACGGCGGACAGCAGAAGCCTCGCCACTAACAGAGCAAGTTCCAACATGCTCGAAATTCAAACACGCTCGGCGCGTGTACGTGCCACTCCTTAGCAAGTATACGCCGCTGGAAGTCGGAATTCTTCCTGCTTGCTGGTCGGCGATGCCGCCGCGATGCGTTTCGGCACCGGCCCGTCGATCCTGGGATGCAGCATCGCACTACCGCATTGCAGTTGTTCAGAAACCGTTTGGCTTCTGAAATGCCTACTCCGTGGCAGGAGAAACATAAAATGAAACGTCTAATCGCACTTTCCTTATTTCTTGCCGCCTCCAGTGTTGCGGTCTTACAGCCTCTGATGGCCCAGGTGGTGGTTGTTACCCATCATCGGCGTCATCATCGCCGGCACTATGTTCGCCCCGTGGTTGTTGTTCGCCCGTAATGTCGCGCCGGGTTCCCGCACGGCTGCTGCAGAGTGGTCGAATCGAACTGTTCGTTGAGTGTGGTGACCAGCGCGACCACTTCGACGCTCGGGTCTTGCCGAAGAACGTACAGCGACCAGGCGCTATCTTTGCCGCTAGACCAAGAAAAGGCTACTCGCCTCAAGCCGCAGCTGTTAGCCGTTCGCCGGTGGCAACCGTTCGGCTGAGCCATGCGTAAAGCCCGAACAGAACGGCGGTATAAAGGACGTCGCTGGCCAGTGTCCAGCCAAAGAACGGGATCGCGGCCACGTAGCAGCTAGCCAGCCCCGCCGCCGTGCGTGGATAACCTTGGAACCACAGCCAGCTCCCGAAATTTGTCACCAGGTAGAACTGGATGCTGTTCAGCACCGTGACGGCCGCGATCCTGGAAATGCTTTCGGTATTGCGCAGCCGCCGGCCCAGCCACACGCTGATCAGAACGCTCAGGTAAGTGAAGAGCAGATACTTGCTGTAGGGCTGGAAGCCATAGAACGGCGACAAAATCGGATCGGTTACGGCCAGGGCCACCAGCGGAATCAGGTAGGCTTGCCAGCGCGGCAATCGGGCGCCGGCGAACAGGCCGGTGGCGCCGACGGGCGCGAAGTTCGGCGGATGCGGCAGCAGGCGCGCGACGGCTCCCAATACCGTGAGAGAAAGAGCTACGGGACGCCAGTTGGCCTTAGTCATCACACAACATTATAACGCCGGCGGTCCAAGAGCTCCGGCGGCTTGCCCGGCGTCACTTTTGCGACGTCAGCCTTTTGCGGAGCGCCACAAATCCGATCAGCCCCGAGCCAATCAGCAGATATGTGCCTGCTTCAGGCGCCGCGCTCATGTCCGATTCGCCGAAAACAAAGTCAGCCAGCAACGCTTCGGCCGACTGGTTGTAGGTAGTGCCAGCCAGAGTGAGCTGGACCGAAGAAATCGGCGTCGCCGACGTAACTCCCCAGAAGGCCAGCGTGGGTTGAGTGAACGTAGGAACCGTGTATTGGTTCCCGGCCACGGTAATGGTGTAACTCATGGCCTGGTTGTTGGCCGTGAACAGATCCATCCCCAGCGACGTGACGTTCGCGGGCAGAACGATGTCGATGTAGGGCAGTGGTGAACCCGCGTTCGGCCGGTTCATCGGCTGTATCAAGGCCTGGCCGGTACCCCAGTTGTACCAGGTGAACTCGCCGCTGGTGTCGATTACCTGGATATCGGACGCGCCGGTGGCACTGTATCCGATAAACTCGACGCCGGCGTCCGTCACGCCCGTGGCGCTGAAGTAATTGGTCGCGGTGTTCGGCGGCGTGTAGCCCGCGAAAGTCAGGGTTTGATACCCGGACTCGGTGGCCGCTTGCCAGCTCGAAGAACTGCTGTAGGTGGTGAGAGTGGTGGAATAGGCCGGCACGAGTGCGAGCGCAAATCCAAGGGAAAGGGAAAGGATCGAGAAACAAAACTTCAGTCGCATGTTCACCCCGGTTGAAACTTGAAACTGCTAAGTGGATGTCGGGGCGCCTTACTCTCGCGAAAAAAACCGAGCCGCGACCTTTACCGAGCCGCGACCTTTACCGAGCCGCGACCGTGAGGGAGCGGTTAGCTATTCCCCCAGCACGATGCACCCACCGTCGCGGCCTAGCAGCCTGTGTCAAAACCGACTCCCTGACGGTCGCGGCTCTGTAACTCAATAAATCTACTGAGCCGCGCGCGTGAGCAAGCGGTCTTTTCGGACTTTCGACACAGGCTGCTAGGCCGGCGTCACGCCGCCTTCGATCTCAGGAAGTCCGCGATCTTGCGGTCCGTCCCTCCGATATGGTGTTGCAGCCAATCTTTCAAGAACTGCAGAAGCCCGACGGTGAGCGCGCCGCGTCCCGCCTCGAAATCCGCCTGCAGCTCGTCCACCTGCGCGGTCAATTTATCGTGGGCCGCTTTGTGGTCCGCATACTCGGGATAGCGATGCTTCTGCATCAGGCGCTCTTCGCTGGCGAAATGAATCTTGGTGTATTCAACCAGATTCGCCAGCGTCTCCGACATCGCGGCTTTGCCTTTGCCCATCGTCATGGCAGAGTGCAAATCGTTGGCCAGTTCGAAGAGCCTTTGATGCTGGGCGTCGATCTCGCCATGGCCAATGCTGTATTCCGATTTCCATTCGAACATGCTCATGCTGCGCCTTATCGGCGCGGCCGTGGATAATTATAAGCGCCCGATTGGGTTACTTTTGCAGCGCCCGCGGCTACTTTTGCAGCGCCCGCGGCCTCACTCTCTTGCAGCGCCTGCGGCTACTTCTGCAGCGACGCGGTCACCTTGGCGGCGTATTCCTTGGCTTTGGCCAGGATGGGCGCCGGGTCCAGCGTCAGCGACCGGCCGTCGCGTACGATCGGCTTTCCGTTCACGGCCACATCCTGGACGTCGGACCCCTTCAGCGCGTAGACAATCTGCGAATAGACGTTGTACATCGGCACGGCATGCGGGCGGTCCAGCCGCAGCGTGATCAGGTCGGCGCGCTTGCCGGTTTCAAGCGACCCGATTTGCTTCTCCAGCCCCGCGGCGCGCGCTCCCAGAATGGTCGCCATGGCGACGGCCTGCTCGGCCGGGATCACCGTGGGATCGCCGGTAGCGACCTTTTGCAAATCGGCCGCCAGGTTCATTTCTTCCATCATGTCGAAATCGTTGTTGCTGCCCGCCGGGCCGTCGGTGCCGATGCCGACCGGGATGCCGAGCGCGAGCATCTTCACCACCGGCGCGATGCCGCTCGCGAGCTTCATGTTGCTCGATGGGCAATGCGCCACGCCGGTTCCGTGCGCCTTCAGGATCTTGGCATCGGACGCGTCCACGTAGATGGCGTGCGCGACGATAGTCCAGCCGTCCAGGACGCCGAGCGACTCCACCAGCCGCGTGGGCGTCATGTGGCGCGTTTTGAGCGCGTCTTCATATTCGAATTTCGCTTCGGCCAGATGCATCACCAGCGGCGCATGGAATTTATTCGCAAGCTGGCGCGCGGCTTTCAGATCGTCGTCGTTGTTGGTGTAGATGGCGTGCGGCGCGACGGCCGGAACGATGAGTGGATCGCCCTGGTATTGGTCGAGAAATTTCGCGGTGCCGCGCAGCATATCTTTCGGAGTGGCGTAGTCGGGCGATTTGAAGCGGATCATGGTCTCGCCCAGAATGGCGCGCATGCCCGCTTCCTTGGTGGCTTTGGCCACGCTGTCCTCGAAATAATACATGTCGACGAACGTGGTGGTTCCCGACAGCATCATTTCCAGACACGCCAGGCGCGTGCCCCACAGCACGAAATCGGCGGTTACGTTCTTGGCTTCGGCCGGGAAGATGAATTTGTTGAGCCAGTCCTGCACCACCATGTCGTCGGCGATGCCGCGGAACAGCGACATGGCGGCGTGGGTATGCGTGTTGATCAGGCCGGGCATCAGGATGTCGTCGGGCCGGTTGACGTGCAGCCGCGCCTGAAACTGTTTTTCGATGTCGGCGCGCTTGCCGACGCCCACGATACGATCGCCGCGAATGGCCACGGCGCCGTCATCGATCAGGTCGCGCCGCGCGTTCATGGTGACCACGTAGCGGGCGGTATAGATGGTGTCAGCCGGCTCTCCACTGGCTGTTGAGCAGAAGATCAGGAATATAGATATAACCGTGGCGCACGCACTCTTGCGTGCCGCGTCGCCACTCCTGGCGACGCCCGGTGTTTTGACAGTGTTCGCAAGAGTGCGAACACTGCACGCAGGAGTGCGTGCGCCACGGCTAGTATCGGCGGCAGCACCAGGGGAGCTAAATAAACGAATCATCGAAAGGCCTCGGAAATAAATCTTTCATCCGCAGCGTCTCGGTTTTCCCGCGCAGGTTCGTCAGCGTCACCTCGATGTCCCCGCAAAATTCCCACAAAATCTGCCGGCACGATCCGCACGGAGGAGTTAAAACATCCGTATCGGCCGACACCGCAATGCGCCGGAATTTCCGCGCGCCTTCTGAAATCGCCTTGAACACCGCCACGCGCTCGGCGCACACGCTCAGCCCGTAAGTCGCATTCTCCACGTTGCACCCGCTGAACACCCGTCCATCCTCCGCTTCCAGCGCCGCTCCCACCAGGAAGTGCGAGTAAGGAGCATGCGCCCTGGTCCGGGCGTCAATGGCAGCTTCCATCAAAGTCATAATTTCGGTAACAGCGCTTTCAGAAACCGTATCAACGTATCGCGCACGCGATAGCCCACTTCCATCACTTCTTCATGATCGATCTTCTGCGGCAAAATTCCAGCCGCCATATTCGTCACGCACGAAATCGCCAGCACCTGCATCCCCAGATAATTCGCCACGATCACTTCGGGGACGGTCGACATCCCGACCAAATCCGCGCCGATGGCTCGCAGATAACGGATCTCGGCGGGCGTCTCGTAGCTTGGGCCGGTGAGCGCGGCGTAAACGCCTTCGCCGAGTTGCATATTCAATTGTTTCGCCACCTAGTGCGCTTTAACGCGATACGCCAGCGAATACGCCTCCGTCATGTCGGGAAAACGCGGCCCTTCGGAATCGTCATTCGGCCCGATCAGCGGATGCGAGCCTTGCAGATTGATGTGATCGGAAATCAGCACCAGCGCGCCTTGGCTATACGAAAGATTGATGCCGCCGGCGGCGTTGGTAAAAACCACGGAGCGCACTCCCAACTGATGCAGCACCCGCACGCCCAGTGTGACTTGAGCCGGCGTGTAGCCTTCGTATAGATGCGCGCGACCGGCCATCACCGCCACGTCCAAAGCCCCGAGTTTTCCGAAAACCAGCTTTCCCGAATGCCCGGCGGCGGTAGAAGCTGGCCAGCCCGGAATCTGATGAATAAGGGATGCTGACCGGATCGGACAATTCATCGGCGAACGCACCCAGGCCGCTGCCCAGCACGACGGCCACATGCGGCTCGCGCCCGGTCATGCTGCGAATATGGGCGACCGCGCCTTCCATCTATCTATAAAAGCATGCCCGCGATGCAGGCCGACATAAAATTCGCCATGGTTCCGGCGGCCACGGCTTTCAGGCCCATGCGCGCCAGATCGGATTTGCGGCTCGGCGCCAGCGCTCCGATGCCGCCGATCTGGATCGCGATGGAGCTGAGGTTCGCAAAACCGCACAGCGCATAAGTGGCAATGGTGAACGAGTGCGGATCGAGATTGGGCTTCATCGGGCCCAGCTGCTGAAACGCGACGAATTCGTTCAGCACCAGCCGCGTCCCCAGCAGATTTCCGATGGTCCGGCAGTCGTGAAACTTGACGCCCAGCAGCCACGCGATAGGCGAAAACAAAGTACCGAAAATCTGTTCGAGCGAGGTGTGGAAATACCCCAGGATTCCGTTGCACATCGCGATCAGGGCGAGAAAAGCGATCAGCATAGCCGCGATGTTCAGCGCCAGATGCAATCCGTCGCCCGCACCGCGCGCCGCGGCATCGATGATGTTGACGCCCGGCCTCTCCACCGCCACCTTCACCCTGCCCGCGGTCACAGGCTTACCGACTTCAGGCATCAGGATCTTGGCCAGCATGATGGTGGCCGGCGCGGTCATGATCACTGCCGTCAGCAGATGACGCGCTTCCACGTGCGCCATCAAAACATAAGCCGCCATGGTCGCTCCGCGCACGTGCGCCATGCCGCTCACCATGATGGTGAACAGCTCGGACTCGGTGAGGCCTTCCAAGAAAGGCCGGATGGTGATGGGCGCTTCCGTCTGTCCCATGAAGATGCTGGCGGCCACGTTGGTGGCTTCGGCGCCGCTCGCGCCCATCACGCGCTGCATCACCACCGCCATGGCATTCACCAGCACTTGCATCACGCCCAGGTAATAAAGGATCGCGAACAGGCTGCAGATGAAGATGATGATGGGCAGAACCTGGAACGCGAATACGGCCATGGGGCCGCCGCCCAATTGATCGCCAAAAACAAATTTGCTGCCGGCCTGGGAATAAGCGATGATCGCGTTCACTTTGTCGCTGAGAGCTTCAAACAAGCGCGCGGCCGGCGTTCGCAGCACCACGAAAGCGAAGGCCAGTTGCAGTCCGATGCCCCACAGGATCAGCGACGGGCGAATGGATCGTTTGTTGTTGGAGAACAGCACGCACACCAGGAGAATCGTGAGGATTCCCAGAATGCCCGTGAACCGCTCCATTATTGCCCTAAACCGACTCCCTGACGGTCGCGGCTCGGTAACGCGCATGTTCGGTAACAACCACGCACCCGTAGCTGAGCCGCGCGCGTCAGCAAGCGGTTTTTCCGCATCGGCTAACTGACAACCTCCAAAATCAATTCCCGCTCCTCGGGAGGTTGCGCGGAAATGCGGAACGCGTCTTCAATCTCCTCCGACGCTTCGTCCACATGTTCCTCGCGCGTGTAGTAGACGCGGCACAGCACCGCGCCCGCTTCCACCTTTTGTCCCACCTTCACTTCCAGAATCACGCCCACCGCCGGATCGATCTCGTCTTCTTTGGTGTTGCGGCCCGCGCCGATCCGCGACGACGCCAGGCCGATATCCTCGGCGGCGATGGCGCTGACATAACCCGCGCGCGGCGAAGCGATCTCCCGCACGCCGGTGGCGTTGGGCAGAAGCTCGAAGCGGTCCAGAACCTGCGAATTGCCGCCCTGCGCTTCAATCACGTCCTTGAACTTGCGATAGCCGGAGCCGTCCAGCAGTTTCGATTGCGCCAGCTCGCGCGCTTCATCCAGCGTGGTGGTGATTTTGGCCAGGAAAATCATGCGAGCGGCCAACTCCAGCGCCAGGCGCGTGAGATCGGTGGGGCCGGCGTTTTGGAGCGTCTGCGAAACCTCCATCACTTCGAGCGCGTTGCCCACCGCGTAGCCCAAAGGCTGATTCATGTCGGTGATGAGCGCCTGCACTCGCTTGTCGGCGCGCCGCCCGATGCCCACCATCATCTGCGCCAGCCGTCGCGCATCCACTTGCTTCTTCATGAACGCGCCGTTGCCCACCTTCACATCCAGCACCAGTGCGTCCACGCCTTCGGCCAGCTTCTTCGACATGATGGAAGTGGCGATCAGCGGAATTGATTCCACGGTTGCGGTGGCATCCCTGAGCGCATATAACTTTCCGTCGGCCGGCGCGATCTCCGCTGTCTGCCCGATGAACGCCAGGCCGTGTTTAGCCAGTTGCGCTTTGAACTCCTCGGTGGTCAGATCGGTGCTGAAGCCCGGAATGGACTCCAGCTTATCCAGCGTGCCGCCGGTGTGGCCCAGGCCGCGCCCGGACATCATCGGCACGATGACTCCCGCGGCCGCCGCCAAGGGAGCCGATATCAAACTCGTTTTGTCTCCCACGCCGCCGGTAGAATGCTTGTCTACCTTGATGCCTGGAATGGAGCTGAGGTCCACGATCTCGCCGGAGCGAACCATACACTCCGTCGCCGCGCTTACCTCCCGGTCCGTCATGCCGGAATAGAAAATGGCCATGAGGAAGGCGGACATCTGATAATCCGGAATTTCATTCCGGCTGTAGCCTCCCAGTACCGTGGCAATTTCCTCTGGCGATAATTCTTCACCATCTCGTTTTCGGTGGATCAAATCGACAGTTCGCATTATGAGGTCTTCAGCGTAGCATCTTATGTATTTGAAAGTAAAGGATTGCGCGGCATGGCGCGCCGGGCCCGGCAAGGCCGGGATTTCTGCTTGACATCACCTGGAGGACGGCGGCGCGATATAATCCCAGAAAAGCGGGGTAGGGTCCGCGTTGACTGACCTATTTCAAACTCCATGGGGAGGAGCACACAATGGCAAAGTTTTGCGCCAACGGGCATCAGATGGAGGACACCTGGGAAGCTTGCCCATATTGCCAGCGGACAGGATATCAATCAGCGCCGCCGGCTGTCACGGTGAAAACACGCTTGGAATCGGATGCTTCACGCGAAGGCGCCACGCCGCGCGAGGGGACGACGGCTACCACTCGCAGGAACGTAGTGCTGTCCGACAAACGCAAGCCGCCGGTGGTGGGATGGTTCGTGGCCTTGACCGGCCCGCAGAAGGGCGAAGACTTCCGCGTTCGCGAAGGGCCGAACACCATCGGATCGGCGCCCGACGCCGATATTGTTTTGCGCGATAGCGCCATTTCGGGCAAGCACGCCAGCCTGCGGTACAAAGATCAGAAGTTCACGATCACCGATCTTGATTCCACCAATGGAACTTTTCTGAACGACCGCGCCGACCCCATCGCGCGCGAGGAGCTAAAGGACGGCGATACCATCCGCGTAGGAGAAGTGACGCTAAAGTTCAAGAGCCTCTGACCCCCGTCTGTGGCGCACGCACCCGTGCGTGCCGCGTTCACATTCGTGTGAACGCTCTTGATCCCAAGGGCCAGGCGGTCGCGCGCGCGATAATCGCGATCGCCTCGCGCGCTAATCGCGGCCGCCTCGCGGGACAATCGCGATCGCCTCGCGCGGGATAACGGGCCGCCTCGCGCGATAATAGGACCGTGATTTGGGCGCGTCTGCTCTCTCCGCTCCCGCTTCTTCTGGTCACCGTGCCTTTCGCACACTTGACTCCCGAAGCCACCACAGCCTTCGATCGCTACGTCGAACAAGCCGAAGAACGGATGAAGTCCGATCCCGTGCGCAATCCGAACCTCCGGGGCGGAGAAGCGCGGATCGAAGCCGTGGAAGCGGCCCGCAACGTCAACCCGCCGGGCGCGACCATCCAGGACTGGGTGGGAAGCATCTTCATGCCCGGTGTGACGCTCGCGCAGGTGCAGGCGGTGCTTCGGAATTACGCCAGTTACAAAATTTATTACCGGCCCAAGGTGATCGAATCTCGCGAGCTTACGCGCGGCACAGATCGAAATCAGGGCGACGAATACGATGTGCTTTTGCGCCTGTATGAAAAGCACCTTCTCACTATCGTTCTCAACAGCACGTATCACATCCGATACGAGATGCCCGATCCGAAACGCTTGATTGTGACGTCGCGCTCCACGCACATCGGCGAGGTGAAAGATCCGGGCAAATCCTACACGGAAGAAGTGCCGCTCGGCCAGGATTCAGGTTTTCTCTGGCGTCTGAATTCCTACTGGCGTTTCGAGGCCGCCGACGATGGCGTTTACGCGCGCTGCGAAGCCATCTCGCTTTCGCGCGACGTTCCGCCGGGACTCGGATGGATGCTCAAGGGATTTCTCGAAACCTTCCCCAAGGAATCCATGGTGAACACACTGCGCGGCACCAGAGCCGCAATCGCCGGATTACAGTAAAATCATTCCAATCATGCCTGTCACAGCCGGCACGCGGATCGGTGTGTTTGAGATCCTTGCGCCGCTCGGCGCGGGCGGCATGGGCGAAGTGTACCGCGCTCGCGATACCAAGCTGGATCGCGAGGTTGCCATCAAGGTTCTTCCGGAAGCCGTGTCGTGCGATTCTGAACGCTTGGCCCGCTTCGAGCGTGAAGCCCGGATGCTGGCCGCGCTGAATCATCCCAACATCGCGCATATTTACGGCGTCGAAGACGGCGCGCTGGTGATGGAACTGGTAGAGGGCGACGAACCCCAGGGACCGCTGGAATGGGGCGAGGCGTGGAAGATCGCTTCGCAGATCGCCGATGCGCTGGAATATGCGCACGAGCGCGGCATCATTCATCGCGACCTGAAGCCGCCCAACATTAAAGTGACGCCCGAAGGCGCGGTCAAGCTGCTGGATTTCGGCCTCGCGAAGGCGATTGAAGACCGGGCCGCGAACATTTCCGATCCCGGAAACTCGCCGACATTTACGTTAGGCGCGACAACCGCGGGAATGATCATGGGCACGGCCGCGTATATGGCGCCGGAACAGGCCAAGGGCAAAGCCGTCGATCGGCGCTGCGACATCTGGTCCTTCGGCGCCGTGCTGTTCGAGCTGCTGAGCGGGAAGCGGGCGTTCCCCGGCGAGTCCGTTACAGAAACACTGGCGATGGTTCTGAAAGTTGAACCGGATTGGAGCGCGCTCCCGGCCGCAACGCCCGCTCCCGCACGCAAGCTGCTGGAGTGTTGTTTGAAGAAGGAACGAAGCGAGCGTCTCCAAGCGATCGGCGATACGCGGCTGCTGCTGGAAACGACCACGCCAGCAGTGCTAGCGCCGATGAAAAGTTGGCCAGCGTGGAGTGTGGCAATTCTGCTGGCAATCGTTGCAGCGTGGGGATGGCTGCGCCCACGTCCGCAAGTCCCGGCCGCGCAAAGTTTCACGTTGACGATTGTTCCACCGAAAGGAAGAAATCTGCCGTCCATCGGGAGCCAGATAGGATCTCCGCTGCTCTCCCCGGATGGCGCCTACATATTGACCCGTACTTGGCTCCGCAGTCTGAATTCTCTTGACATGGAAGATTTGCGCAGCATGGCTGGCATGGGCGGTGAACCCTTCTGGTCACCCGATTCGAAATGGGTCGGATTTCCGTCTGGAGGGCGGGAACTTCGGAAGGTGCGTGTGCCGGATGGCGCACCCGAGATAATTGGCCAACTCCCCGGGCTGGTACCGCGGAGGCGGCTGGAGCCACGGACGGAACAATACTAATCGCTGCGGCGGAGACCGAAGTGTGGGGCCTGTACCTGCTACCGCCCGGCGGCGCGCTTACAAGAGTGGAAGTTCCCGGATTGAAAGACGGCGTCTACTCGCATCCGGAATTCCTTCCAGACAGCTCAGACTTCCTTTTCGTGTTTCGCCCGGACGGCGCTGAGGAGGCAGATATTTTCCTCGCGACGTTGCGGAATGGCAAGATCATCGATCCCGTGAGACTGATGCGAAACCCGACCGCGGCCCACTATACGCCGGCGGGTGGCGGGCGAATCCTGTTTGTTCAGAATGATAATCTGTACTCCCAAAGGATGGATCTGAAGGAACGAAAGTTGGTGGGCGATCCTGAACTGATCCAACGGAGCGTGGCTTCGGCACCCGCAACAACTGTCGCCGACTTTTCCGTTTCCCGATCCGGCCTGGTGGCCTGGCGGCCTGGAACCCAAGCGCTCTCTCAAGTAACGGTGTTCGACCGTCAAGGCAAGCAGGTTGGAACATTTGGGCCACCGAGTGATTTTAATTACCTTCGACTATCGCCGGATGAATCGCACCTGCTGGTACACTCCAACGACAGCGGTTCTCAACTTCTGGAGCGTGACCAGCCCGGGATGTTAGGTCTCGGTCAAGTTGCCTGGTGGGTCTGGTCTCCGGATGGTTCGCATCTCCTGGGCCGTCAGGGCTCACGGATCGTGGAGCGCGCTGTCAGTGGCTCGGGCGAAGTCCGAACGCTCGTGATGGCCCCCATGATCAATTTTCTTGAAGATATTTCGCCGGACGGCAAGATAGCGCTGTACAGTTCCAACACGAACGGCGAACGGTCTGTGTTCTCGATTCGCCTGGACGGAGCGCAAGGGAGCCGATCGAATCCGGTGGTCCAAACCGGTGAGCAGATTTTCAACGCGCGCTTCTCGCCGGACGGACGATCGATTATCTACGATGCCCGAAGACCACAAGGCGAGAGATTGGGGATTTTCGTGCAGCCGTTTCCCGGACCAGGATTGCGGCGACAGATATCCAGCACCGGCGTTTATCC
The DNA here is from genome assembly GCA_963784025.1 of Bryobacterales bacterium. GTDB lineage: Bacteria > Acidobacteriota > Terriglobia > Bryobacterales > Bryobacteraceae > Palsa-89. The sequence goes on along the minus strand of CAWAPW010000014.1, from coordinate 209,064 downwards.
GGTTTGGCGAAAGGATGGTAAAGAGATTTTCTACGCCGATCTGCAGTCCGGCCGCGCTTCGGGAATTTCGGTGAGTGGGTCGAACGGAGATTTGCGCTTTGCACCACCTGCCGGGCTCTTTGACGTCCCGTATGGTCCCAATTTCGTAACCGGCAGCAATCCCATTGCCGTCACACTAGACGGCTCGCGTATCCTCTTTCCTCGAGCGCTAGCGCAGCCAGAGGATTCGAACATGATCTACATCAAGTCCGGCTGGCTCGAGATGCAGCACTAACCAGCGCCGGCGCGGCGATGCCGGGCAGCAATCGATCATCGGGAACGGGTTCGCCGAAGGATTGAATCACCGGAACCACGCCGCCCCAGACGGGCAGGGCGTAATCTTCTTCGTCGTCGATGGGCGGGCCGCTGCGAATTTTCGCCGAGACTTCTTCCAGCGGTAGTGCCAACACGCTGGTGGCTTTCAGCTCGGAATCGATCGGCTGCTTGGCCACTTCCCAACGGCCGGCGATCACGTGATTGGTGAAACAGCGCAGCGCTTCGCGCTTCTCGTTGATATCGGTGACCAGCCGCGCTTTCCCCATCACTACTACCGATCGATAGTTGATGGAAGTGTGGAACGAAGAGCGCGCGAGGACCAATCCGTCGACTAAAGTGACCGTGAGGCAAACGTCCACTTCTTTGCTTTTCATGAGGCGGCTGGCGGGCGATCCGTGGATGTAAACCGTCTCGCCCGAGCGCGCGTAAGCGGTGGGGATGACGAACGGCTGGCCGTCGAGGACGAATCCGACATGGCACACGAAGCCTTCGTCCAGAATGGCGTGCACCTGCGGCTTATCGTAGACGCCGCGTTGCGCCCGGCGCTTCACTTGGGTTCGTTCGGTGGGAGAATACGTGTCCATTTCAGTTCGAGTGTAGCGAAGGACGTGGCTGGTCGAAAGATCCACTATTGATAAAATGGAGCAGTCCACCTTATGCGCACCGCGCTCGTGCTGAACCGTGCTACTTCGGAGCCACTGCATCGCCAGATTTACGATCAATGGCGGCAAGGAATATTGACCGGCCGTTTCCGGCGCGCCCAGCGGGTTCCATCCACGCGCGAGCTTTCGACGGCCCTCGCCGTGTCGCGCAGCACAGTGACGCAAGCTTACGACCAGCTCATTGCGGAAGGGTACCTGGAATCTTCGCGAGGGTCCGGAACGTTCGTCTGCCGCGAACTGCCGGACGAGCTGCTGCGGCCCAAACACAAGCAGGTGCATCGAACCGAGGAAGCGCCGGCCATTCGGTTGTCGCGCTATGGCGCGGGGCTGAACGAGGATTTCGCCTATCCGTTGGCGCCTCCCGGGTTCATCGGTTTCACGCAGTGGCGTCCGGATCTGACGCTTTTTCCGATCGCCATCTGGCGCAAGCTGGTGATGCGCCGACTTCGAGCGGCGAGTCCGGAACTGTTCGATTATGCGGATCAGTCCGCGGGCTATGGGCCGCTGAGAAACGAAATCGCGGCGTATGTATCGCGGTCGCGAGCGGTCCGCTGCACGCCCGAACAAGTGATCATCGTGAACGGCTCGGCGCAGGGGATCGATCTGTGCGTGCGTCTGCTGCTCGAACCCGGCGACGAGGTGGCTATCGAAAATCCCGGATATCACGGCGCGTACCGCATCTTTGCCGGCTACGGCGCGCGGCTGCGGCCGGCGCGGATCGATGAGAACGGAATCGTAATTCGGGATCTGGGCAAGAAAGCGCGCCTGGTTTATGTAACGCCATCGCACCAGTTCCCAACCGGAGTCGCGATGTCGCTGGCGCGCCGCCTGGAATTGATCGAATGGTCGCGCCAGCACAACGCCGTGCTCATCGAAGACGACTACGACAGCGAGTATCGCTACAGCGGGCCTCCGCTGCCCGCGCTGCAAGGATTGGCAACCGGAGTGGCGGTGATTTACATTGGAACATTCTCGAAAGTAATGTTTCCGTCGCTGCGGATCGGATACGTGATCGCGCCACCGAGCCTGGTAGCCCGGCTGCGGCGGGCGAAGTGGCTGGCGGACCGCCACACTCCGGTTCCCGAGCAAGCGGCGCTGGCCGATTTTATTTCCGAAGGCCATCTGGAGCGCCACATCCGGCGCACGCGGCGAGTGTACGGAGAGCGGCGGGATGCGCTGGTGGAATCGCTCGATCGGCATTTTGGCGATCGGGTGCAGATTCGCGGCGACGCAGCGGGCATGCACGTTTTGGTTCGCTTCCGAGACGAAAAATTGGCCGAAAAGGCCGCGGCGGCGAAGGTCCAACTGGTCGGCTCCGCATCCTGCTACCTCACAGAACCCCCGCCTGGCGAATTTATCCTGGGATTTTCTTCGATCGGCGAGCGATCCATCCGCGAAGGCATTCGCAGATTAGCGGGAGCTACTCAATGATAGGCATGGGATAGCGGTATTCCTTGCGAAACACTTCGGCGAAGACTCCCAGCATGCCGTCGTGAACGGCGCCATTATCGGCCAATAAATGGGGCCCGCGCAAGCGCTCGGGCGCACCGTACATGTCCGAACATTTTCCGCCCGCTTCGGTGATCAACAAAGTGCCGGCGGCCATGTCCCACGGATTCAAACCAAATTCCCAAAAGGCATCCAGCCGGCCGCTCGCTACGTACGCGAGGTCTAACGCGGCAGCGCCAGCGCGCCGCACCCCATGCGTGATCATCGCGAGCTGATAGTAAAAATGCACGTTGATGTTCTGATGCCGCTTGCGGCTGGGAAAGCCGGTGGCCACCAGCGCGTCGTCGATACTCTGGACGTTCGACACATGAATCGGCTTACCGTTCAACTGCGAGCCGCCGCCGCGTTCGCAGCGGAACATTTCGTTGCGCTCGGGATCGAAAATTACTCCGGCGATAATCTCTCCGGCTTTTTCGAGCGCAAGAGTGACGTTGTACATCGGGAAGCCGTGCGCAAAGTTGGTAGTTCCATCCAAGGGATCCACGTACCAGCAATACTCGGCCGACGCGCCCGCGTGATCGCCGGTCTCTTCCGCCACGATGGAATGCGTGGGGAAATGTTTTTGCAGCCGCTGGATCACCAGCTTTTCGGAAGCGCGGTCGGCCTCCGTCACCAGATCGAATTCGCCCTTCAGCTCGAAGCCGATGTGGCGCTCGAAATAGCCGTGAATCAAGGCTCCGGCTTCGCGGGCGATTTCCTCGCTAATTTCCAAGTAAGAAGACATAAAGATTGCGAACGGATTCCGAGATAATCCCGGCTGGCGCCGTCAGGCTTCCGGCTCTTCGTACAGATATTTGATGTCGTGCTTGTATAGAAACAGGTTGGGAGCGCCGTCCCGCGTGACGCGAATGAAATTCGAATCGTAAAACTCGATGACGCCCGACACCTCTTCATTACTGCTCAGACGGATGCGCACCGGGATGGCTTTGTCGATCAGATAGCGAAGGTACTTCACTTCCTCGAAGGTCTGCTCCGGAGCCTTGGTTTTCGCTTTGCTCACGGCTTCCTCCGCGTCACTGCCCAAATCCCGGTCTACCCTCATTGGCCTCCCCATAATATCCGCTGCGCGTGCTGACTCGCAAATTTCGGTTTTGCACCGCGACCTTCAAGGTATGAAAACGATCTTTGGCGGGCGGGACGTCCTTAGGATAGAAGCCGACCAGGTACTGCGTCCGCAGCTCGTGCAGGATGTCGTCGAAAGCGCGATCCAATTGCGCGCCCAGGTTAGGGGTGAAAACGCGGCCGCCCGTTCCGGCGGCTAACGTGGTGAGCGCATTTTCGCCACCCACGTTGCGCCCCGCATCATTGGTGATGGGCACCACCAGCACCGGATACATGATGGTGTCGGCCAGCTGCGCCGACTCCAATGCCTGATGATAATTTTTGCGGCTGGTGGTATCGCCGCCGTCCGTCACCAACACCATGACGTGCCGGCCGTTGCGGTACTCCAGATCGCGCGAGGCCAAAAAGATGGCGTCATAGAGCGACGTGCCGCCTTCGGACTTGAGCTGCTTCAACAATTGATCCACCAGCGAAAACCGCCGCGTGTAATTGCAGCGCTGCCACACCTCCCAATTGAAACTGTAGAGCGCCACGGTATCGTCGGGATTGCCTTCGCCCAACAGCACTTTGAGAAAGCGGCTCACCGAATCGAGTTCGTAGCGTATCTCGATGCCGGTGGACGCGCTGGTATCCACCATCATGGCTACCGACAATGGCTGCTCCGTGGAGCGGTCGAACACGGCGACGTCCTGCTTCACGCCGTTGTCGTAAACCGCGAAGTCGCTTTTGTTGAGCGAGCCGATGAGTTGCCCCGCGGCGTCCTTCACCGTGACCAGCATGCGCACCAGGCGCACGTTGACCCGGATGGTGGTGTCGTCGTCTTGCCTGGCGGGGCCTGGTTGCCTGGCGGGGCCCTGACTTGTCGCGGGCGCGCAGAGAACGAGCGCGGCAAGGAGGGCAGAGACGGCCGGGCGGATCACTTTTTTAGGACGGATTCGTCCCATTCGCCTTCCACCCAAACCTCTCCGTCCGCGAAGTGTTCCTTCTTCCAGATGGGCACCAGGCGCTTCAGCCGGTTGATGCCTTCGAGCGCCGCTTCGAACGCGGGCTTGCGATGCGGCGCGGTGACCACGATGGCGACGCTGGCCTCGCCAATCTGCAACCGGCCCAGGCGATGCACCAGGGCGATGCGGCCGATGGCGAACGAGCCGGCGATATCGCGTCCGATTTCGGCCATCATCTTCACCGCCATGGGTTCATAGCATTCGTAGTCCAGGAATTTTGTGGCGCGGCCCTTGGTATTGTTTCTCACCACGCCTTCGAAATCCACCACGGCGCCGTCTTCGCCGCGCAGCAACTGGCGCGCGATGCCGAGCGTATCGATGGTCTCGCGCGTGAGGGCGAAAAAGCAGCCGGTATCGGCGTCGTGAATGTGGTGCGTGTAGCGGCCCGATGAGTCCCCCGATGAGTCCGATGACCCTCCGCTCACCGGCGGCAGGAACGCGATCTCGTCGCCTTCGCGGATGGCGGCGGAACGATCGCAAAATTCCCGATTGCACGCCAGCACGATGCTGGGTTCCAGATCCGTGAGCCGGGGAAACTGGCCCGCGTAGCGCGCGAAAACGGACTCCAGGCGCGCGCCGTCGGCCACTTCGATCTGGTCTTCCGAGCGCCCCACGATGTCCTTCAACATACCGAAAAACAGCACCTTAACGCGCACGATTGTCATAGTAACAGACGGTCCGGGCGCGTCCGGGTTTCAATGGCGATGGCCTGCGGACATCGCGGGATTGGGGATTGGGGGTTGGGGCGCGTGGCACGCGGCGGGTGAATTGGGGTGGGAGATGTATGCGGGGGTGCGGCGATTTTTTTTAGCAAGGCGGGCGAATTTGCGGCGAAGGGCGGGCGTGGGGCGCGGGGTGGTGAAGAGGGCGCATCGGTTTCAGAATATCGCTGGAGGGCGGGTTTCGGCTGCCGCGAGCGGGATAAATGGATGATGGGGGAGGGGAGAAAGATTCGGAGGGGAGGTGATTGGGCGCGTCGCTGGGAGGCAGCGACCGGCCAAATGGGCTCGGATACTGGGAAAGCGAAATCGTAAGGGCCGCCGGACGCTAGCGCGTTTGAACGAAGCCGCCCGCGCGGCGGACGCTACGCGTGTCGGTGGTTGGGACATTTCGTTGTGAGCTGAAGTAGTGTGTGGGTCACAAGGAGGTCCCTGTGACCCAACTTCGAAAAATGATGCTGGAGGAACTCCAGCGTCGTAATTACTCTCAGACTACCGTAACCAGCTACGTAAAGATTGTGGCTGCCTTCGCCAAACACTTCGATCGTCCCCCAGATCAGATGGGGCCGGAACAGATCCGCGCTTATCAGGTGTACCTGATCAACGAGAGGAAGCTGAACGCGCGTACAGTCGGGCTCCATACGGCAGCGTTGCGTTTCTTCTACTGCAAAACGCTGAAGCGGGCCTACCCGATTGAAGAAGTGCCTTATCCGAAGGCTCCGCGACGGCTGCCGACCATCCTTACGCAAGAAGAAGCGGTGCGACTGATCGATGCAGCCAGCAATCTGTTTCATCGCGCCATGCTGATGACCGTTTACTCGACGGGAATGCGCAGAGCCGAGATGTGCCAGCTAAAGGTGGAGGACATCGATAGCGACCGGATGCTCATCCATATCCGCCAGGGCAAGGGCCGCCGCGACCGAGACGTGCCATTGAGCCCGAAACTGCTGGAGACATTGCGCCAGTACTGGCTGTGGATGAAGCCGAAGACGTACCTGTTTCCCGGCACGGTCAACGGCTCACGAGCAGACAAACCGATCACACCGAAAATGCTATGGGAGGCCTGCCGGGAAGCCGCGCAGCGAGCGGGCATCACCAAAGCGGTGCGTCCACACTTGTTGCGGAACGCTTCGGCATACTACACCACCTTTCAGAGTGTATTCATTCTAAAGATAATTGGCGCTCGTCAAGCGCAGTTGGCGGCAGTCGGCGGCCGGTACGGACAGCTTGAACCTGGATCTGCACCTCAGGGAGACTGAGATCCTTTTGATTGATAACCCAGGGTGCACAGTCAACGATCTGCGTCGCTGGCAGAATCCGCTCGCGGATGAGTCGTTTCACAACGGTATTGCTCACCTTGAGTTCACGCGACGCTTGCTCCTGAGTTACCCAGCCATCTTGTCTCAGGAATGGCTCGATTTCGTGATACCCGCGCAGTCCGGCGACGCGAGAAGCATTCCAGGTCTTCTCTTGGCCGGTCTTATAGCCCAGGCGATTCAGAATGGCGGCGATGATCTTATCCGGACAGACCTTTGCGAGTTCACTTACTAACTCAATCACAGTGCGATCCGCACTGCGACGATGTTGACCTGATCGGTTACGCTCAACCTGCAGCTCCGTATGAACGCCACCGGCCCAATGTAGGAGTACTCGGTGCGTGGGTGACTCGGGTTTGCTCTCAACCACGACCTCGCTCAGCACTGTTCTGAGGATCCTCTTCTTCAGCTGCACTGGCGCTTCCGGATGATTCCACAACGCCATCACATCATCGCCCAGCGCCGATAGCTCAAACTTTTGTTGCTCGCTCAGCGGCGCTGGTTGCTCTCCCATAGCGGTCAGTCGATTTTCCAGTGTCGCGACCTCTTCCAGCGCGTGGTTCCATCGACCCTCCAACTCGCCAGCCACCAAACGATTCTCCGGCTCGACGGCGTCGAACTGCCGGCGGGCTCGGTTGGCTTCATAGCGAGCGCGCTCTAAAGCCAACTCCAAAGCTTTCCGCTTCTCGTCGCTTTCGGCCTGCGAGCATTCGCTGATTTTCACCGCAGCCTCGATCCCGGCGGGTTGAATCGCCGCCAAAACACTGTGGACTACCGCTCGATCCACCCGCAAGCTCCCCATCGTGAAGCATGCGCTCGAACCACGGTCTCCTCGATCTCCCCTGCAGACGTAGCGCGGTACTCGGCCTCCATTTCCGCTATAGGCCACCTGCAGCTTCCTCCCACAACGACCACACCTCAACAAGCCTGATAGTAGAGCCGAGCCCACTTTCGGAGCGCCACTTCCTTCTCCATCCCAAGCCACATTCGCCTCCAGCCGTTGTTGGTTCTCCAAATACTTCTCCCAACTGATGTAACCCGAATGATGATCGAGAAGCAATACCTTCCACTCTTTTTGCGGCTTTCGATAGCGGGAACGCTGGCGAGCTCTTCCCTCTTCGATCACGGTATGAGGAGCGGTCTTGCCGTAGGCAAACGCTCCGCCATAGCACGGATTCTTCAACATCTGACGGATTCTTCCGCTGCTCGGCAGGGTCCAGTTGACCTCCCGCCCTGCAGTGCCTGGCTTAACGTGCGGCACCGAAATCCGCTCTTCGCGAAACCAGATGGTCGCTTGCCGCGCACTTCCGAGTTGCTGAAACTTCTGGAACACGCTGCCAATGGCCTGCTGGACTTGACGATCTGGTGTCTTCTCGATGCGGCCGTCTTCACTGCGGACAAACCCTACCGGGAGTTCCCACAATGCGAACCCTCGCTTCACTTTCTGCTCGAACGCTTCGCGGGCTCGTTGTCGTAGCAGACCGAGTTCGAACTCCGCCATGGACCCTTTTAACCCAAGCAACAAACGGTCATTGAGCACTCTTGGATCGTAAATGCCGTCACTATCGATGAGTAAGGTCTCCGCAAGCGCACAAAGATCAACGAGGTGATGCCAGTCTCGATTGTTGCGTGCCAGGCGAGAAGCCTCCAGAGCGAACACGGCGCCAGCTATACCCTGACATACCGCTGCCAGCAGACGACCGAAGCCGGGCCGTTCATGCTTTCCACCGCCCGATCGTCCCAAGTCGTCATCAATGACAATAACTTTGGCAAAGCCCAGTTGTTTCGCTCGATCTGCCAAAGCGTATTGCCGCTCTTTGCCTTCCACATGGTGGCGAACTTGGTAAGGCGTGGATTGCCGCACATAGACATAAGCTTCCCGTTCCAGGTGATGTCCGCTAATCTTCTCGCTCATTCCACATCCCTTTCTCTTTTTTCATCACGCTCGCCAACAGTTCCTTCCATAACGCTCGACAGCTGTCCCGCACCTGCTCCGGCAACATTGGCCAAAGCTCGTCGTCTTCGAATCGAAGGTTGCGCTGCCAGGTCGCCGGTTTCTCGTGGTTTTGCATCCTGACCTCCTCTTGCGGATTCTGCACCATCCGAAGTAGGGTTGGCGTTCGGTGATGGCTGGTTATCGATCAGCTGACGCAAGTCGAGAAGAGATCCCAGGGAGATCCGCGGCTTGGCTTCCATCGTCAGGCGTTCACACGCCTCCGAGTCCAACATCCATTCCGGTATTGCCAGCTGGGGACCATCCGGTAGTCTCACGATGACGACTGCCGCACTGCCACGTCTCAGATAGCGAACAAGTTCGACCTCTGCGCCGTAGCGCGGGTGATAGCGATAGCAGATCTTAGCGGAAACGAAATTGTGAGCACCGTGATGACGCCTTGCGGCACAGCTTCGCCACGCATCTGTTGGAGGGAGGCGCTGATCTGCCGACCTTGCAAGCACTGCTCGGGCATGCCGACCTCAAGCCCACTTCGATCTACTTGCATTTGTCGGAGCGCCATCTCCGGGCCGCCGGCACACCGCTCGACAACGTAGAGCTATCGAGCCCGGACCAAGTAAAGCGGTCCCGGAAGCTGCACAAAAAATGAAACCGCCACCCTTTGAGGTGGCCGACATCATTCGTGAGTATGGCAGCAGCTTTATCGAAAAGAATCGATCCTGGCTGACGTGGCTGCAACTGCGCGTGCTCTTCGCGATCGAGCACTGCCGTACCGCCGCGCTCGGTGGCCACCTGGATCGTTGTTGCCAATGCGGCTATGAGGCTACCTCCTTTAACTCGTGCCGTTCGAGGCATTGTCCAAAATGCCAGACCAACGCCCGGAACAACTGGCTCGCGGAACGCAGTAAGGAACTGCTGCCAGTGAAGTACGTGCACGTGGTCTTCACCATTCCGCATGATCTATCCTGGCTCGCTCTGCAGAACAAGAAAATCGTCTATGACCTCTTGTTCCACTCCAGCGCCGCGACGCTGCTGGAGATTGCCGCCGATCCCAAGCACCTGGGCGCCGAGATCGGTTTCCTCAGTGTGCTCCACACCTGGGGACAGAATCTACAGATTCATCCCCACATTCACTGCGTCATCCCGTCCGGCGGCCTCTCGCCCGATCATCAACGCTGGGTTCGCCCACGCTACGCGTTCTTCCTCCCGGTGAAAGTGCTCAGCCGCGTGTTTCGCGGTAAGTTCATTGCCGGTCTGAAACGCGCTTTCAAGCAAAAGAAGCTGAGGTTTCCTGGCAGCATGAAACCACTGGCCAACAAAAAGGCATTCGATGCCTTTCTGCGGCCACTGTTTCGTCACGACTGGGTAGTCTACGCCAAGCGGCCATTCGGAGGCCCCCAACACGTCCTCAACTATCTGGCCCGCTACACGCATCGCGTCGCTATCTCGAATCACCGGATCGTCGACGTTGCCGATGGCAACGTCACCTTTCGCTGGAAAGATTACGCCCACCACAGCCAGCAGCGTCTGATGACCATCACCGCCGAGGAGTTTCTGCGGCGGTTTCTGCTCCACACTCTGCCACGTCGTTTTGTCCGCATTCGCTTCTGCGGATTCCTGGCAAACCGGCGCCGCGGTGCCTTATTGCCTCTCTGCCAGCAACTGTTGAAGCCTAATCCGCTATTGCATTCTGCGACCCAAACAGCGTCCGCCCCCACACCTCGTTGCCTTTGGCTGTGCCCGCATTGCGGCGGCACCATGGCCTTAATCGAGAAGCTTACCGCCCAACAACTCCGGTGGAGATCCGTTGGGCGGGAGAGCTTCTGTGACACATCGTAGCGAGTATCTATCGACGAAACATTCGCTTGCTCGGGCACGCGCGCTGAACGTGTGTCTCCAGCTTGGCAATTACGCTAAACCAAGCGGAAAATCTTCACCGATGAAACGGCGACCCGCCGTAGCATCGTTGTTGGCCTCCGCCCGAACACTAACTCGGCATCTCAGGGCCACTCCAAGCCTCATGTCCCGAAGCTTAAAGTCGATTCAATACCCATAGGCTGCCGCATCCGCCGCAAACGCGGGCGTCTTCCTTCAAACGTCTCTATCCGAAGTGATTCGGCGGTCCCGATTCCGCCGCGCCTCGGCACTCGCGCGCCGAATCACTCCAGATAGAGTCATAGCGTTTGTGGGGAGTAATCCACCGCCAGGGCCGGAAATCCCGTCGGATCAGCGGTATGCGCATTTATCGTCACCCTGACGTTGAACATCCGAAGTTCCAGGTGACGCGTCGGCGACTTCAGCCTCGAGCGAGGACTCGCCGAGTGCGCTATGATGAAGTTAATTCCGCAACGAATCGCATATTTGCGATTTGGGCCGGAAGGTTCGAAAGACCGGGGCGGCACGGCCTAGAGCGTTCCCACAGCGACTAGTCAACCGACCGCAGATAAAGCCTGTCTAGCGAGGTGGATAGATTTAAAAATGGGGCCGCAAGGCCCCATTTTTGCGTACAATCGTAGTCGAATGGATGAAGTCTGGAAACAGATCGTTGTCGAAGCACTCGCCGTTGGATTGAAAACTTCCGCGGGCCCCGTACCGGGGGCGAAACTCCGCCAGTTGATTCTTAAGGCCGCGAAGAGACGCGATCTTAACTATCCGCCCACTGGGCACGAGCAAGAATCATTCGGAGATTTCCTTAAGCATTTCGAATCGATCGCGCTTGTTCGTCGCCGCGAGGGTAGAGACCTCGTCGTGGCGCCTGCGGACATGCCCCAACTCCTCGCGGATGCGCCGGAAAGTGGCGCTACGCGCCTGCGCGAGGATATCTTCGAGGCTTTTACACGAATTCCGCGCGGCCGGCCACCATCGGAACCGTGGTACGTGCTTTCCGACGATACCGTCGTGTGGTTATTGCCCACCGAGCTTTCAGGATCCGGTGAGCTCGTGAAAATTCCGGCTGCGACCCTGGAGCTCGAACTTGGTGAGCGAAAGTCTTTCATCCAATCCGTAGATTTAGCGGAAGACGTCAAGAATCTAATCGCTGGAAGCCTTGATACCCACTCTGGCCTCGGATCTTTTTCAAAGCTCATCAAAACCCACGGCCTTTCACAAAACTGGCACCGCCATCGATTTCAAGCGGTCGTGCGGAGAATTAGAGCGTGGTGCACCGCAACGGGTGTTCCTTGGCGCGAGGAGTGGGTTTCGTCGAGCGATGCGTCGAAGCGGTTAGCACCAATAGGGGATGATCTACCGGGCACGAATCAGCGCCAATTATTCGAGCGCCTCGTCCAATCGCTAAGCGAAGAAGACTTACGTCGAATCTCCGTGCCCCTCGATATTGTGATCAAGTTAATCCGAGTATAGCGTTCAGCCCGATGGAAACTGCAATTCTCCTCGGCATCCCAAGCCCGTACGTTGCGCGCCTCCGCAGCGCTTTGGATTCGCAAGGCGGACTGCCAGGAACTTGGTCCCTATTATTCGTTCCGGCCCCGAAGAAGAATCCAGAAATTAATAAGGGAACCGCTCGCCAGGCTTGCCATTTCGCGGATAAGCATCAGAGCCCGCACATATTGGGGTTTTCCACGCAACAACATCGATCCGAGTTGGCAGCAGAGATTGTGCAATCCTTCCGCTTTAGATGGTGTGACCAACTTGTCGGACACTTAAACAGCCTCGCTACGCCGAATCCCGGCCTTTTTCTGGAAAGGCTGGCCGCTGATCTCGCCGAAGAGGAGTGGTGGTCATCTCGTATTAAACCGATGGACATGGGATCGCCTCTGCTCCTGCCCGAGTGTTCATTCAGCGCCAGTGGCGGGCACAAGAGTCTGTGGCGTCATGCCCGCAGCTATGGCGATGAAGCAAATATCGAGGGAGCCGCGAAAGCGTTGCGCGAGTTTGAGCGCGCCTATCTTCGGAAGCAGGAGCACTATCAATGGATCGATGATCGAGACTTGATTTTTGGCCGAAACGGAGCCCGCCATGCCGATGCTCCATTCCCGCGGGGATGGAAGTTTTCTTATCGCCTGCCCGACGGTTTCCATTACGATATCATGCATCTCGAAAGGCGCAACTTCTCGCTCACTGACATCAGGGGGGCGCTTCACACCACGGTAGCAAACGGACATATCAATATCGACCCGCATGGTTACGTCAGGGGCTGACGGTGGCGGGATGTCCCGTCATTGGGGGCGGTTACATGAATATGTGTTCCTCCGCCGCATGCACCATCATGCAGTTGAAGTAAGTTGCCGACACGTGGGCCCTGATCCGGAAGTAATTCCGTATGGCCGCTTATGGTGAGGTGCCGGCGCCAGCTTAGTGCAACGCGACGTCGTGCACGGCCTCACAGCCCTCAAGAATTCGCTGGTTCCAGGCCGATTCTGTCGTTTACTGCGTTTCGGAGTCGTTGCTTGCAGCCGAGGTACCGTTCCGTCGTTTGAACGCTCACATGGCCGAGCAGGAATTGGATCTGCTCAATCTCGCCGCCGGCTTCGTGACACAGACGCGCGCATGTGCGACGAAGATCGTGCGGAGCCACATTCTCCAGGCTACATTTCGAACTTGCGGCCTTCACCACACCCCAGATAACCTTCGGGCTGAATGCACTCTTCCCAACTCGCTGGGCCTTGTTGATTGCGCGAAAGACGGGGCCGGCATTGACCTCGGCGGCATGCAACCAATCATCTACTGCCGCTTTGACCCAGTTGGGAATTGGCACGGTCCGCACGTGGCCGCCCTTGCCGACCAAATCAGCGATGACCCAATGATCTTCCCGTTGCTGCAATGTCTCCACAGCTAGGGCCGCTGCCTCCGCTCTCCTGAGGCCGCAACCCAGCAGAACGGCAACCATGGCGTAGTCACGCTTGCCCCGGAGACAACCGTTATCAAAGGTAGCGAGAAGTCGCTTGCCTTGCTCCGCGGTCAGCCAGTTGCCGATCCGGACGCCATGTTTCTTGACACCCTTGACTCGGCGAATTCCCGCAGCTAAATCTGGACTCAAAAGTCCACAATCCGCAGCTTCATACGCAAGCCGCCGAATCGCCGCAAGGCGGAGGTTGATGGTGGATGAGGCGTAGTGCGCCTGTTCAAGGCTGATCCGGTATCGGGTGACTACTGTCCTGTTGAAAGCGAGCCGGGGCTCCGAGCAGTACCAGTCAATGAACTCGCGGATGGCGTGATCATACGACCGTTGGGAACTCTGAGACGTGAGGCTGTTAAGGACTGCCGATTTCGAATGTTCGAGATCGGGAAGTTTCAAAACTGATTTGGGGTTACGCTTGCGCTTATTCTTTGCCATCCTCGAATTTTGTATCCAAGCGGTGTCAAGCGCGGCACAAGGGCAAGGAACAAGCACACCTCAAGATGCTTATGCATCTACACTTTATGAGATAATGCGCTTGTCCCTCGAAAAAACCAAGTGGTACCTACCCATTCCGAGGGCGGAGAAATAGCTTTGGCCGAAAATCTTCCTTACTTGGCCTCACCCGGTTCGATAAAAACCGCGTTAGATAAAATCCGCGCTGCAGCAACTCCTGACCGCGTGACGGTGGACTTCGTGCTGACGAAGATGGATATTAAGGGCGGCACGGGTCGGGCGATTCTCCCGTTCTTAAAAAAGATAGGGTTCGTGAACTCAGATGGTGCGCCAAGCGAGCTTTACCGGCAATTCCGCAATCCATCGACAGGTGGTGCGGCAGTCGCGAAGGCGATAAAAATTGGCTATAAACCTCTGCGAAGCGTCAACGAATATTTCTACGATCTGAAGGACTCCGAGCTGTTGGCTGCCATTGTTCAGGCAACGGGGACAGAAGCCGATAGTGCGACCGCAAAGTACACACTGGCGACTTTGAAGAATCTTAAGAGCTTCGCCAAATTCGACGAAGCGGAAGTGGTGCCCGAGAAAGCAATCGCGCTCCCCGAGCCTGCAACCGCCTCTTCCAACGGAAAGTCGCCGGCAGACATAGGCGAACGTGGAATCGGCGTCAATCTGGCCTACACCATAAACCTGAATCTGCCTGCCACATCGGATCAGGCCGTCTTCAATGCGATATTCCGCAGCTTGAAAGAACATCTGCTTTCTTATGGCAAGGAATGAAGTCCTCAGTAAAATCAAAGCGTTCGGAATGACAAACCAACTCCTGACCGAGGATTTATATAGGATCGGTGTCGCGTACTCGGTGGATCTTGGTCATGCTCCGATCACTACGAAAGTAGAGGATGTCTACTATCCGCAGTTCGATGCCAAGCTGCGCGAAGAAGCGGCGGCGATGGCAAGGCATTACGAAGTGTTTTATTGCCTCGAAAAAGCTATTCGCATCTTGGTATCAGAGACCATCGAAACCGCTGAGAAGACCGAGGACTGGTGGCCGACCCAGCGCGTGCCGCAAAACATCAAAACTGAGGTGGCTGCGAGAATACAGAAGGAACTCGATGCCGGTGTAACCCGCCGATCAATGGACGAGTTGGACTACACGACCTTTGGCGAGTTGTCTGGCATCATAACGGCAAATTGGGATGTTTTTGGCAGTCTCTTCACTAGCCGCAAGGCCGTCGAGAAGGTCATGGCAAGCCTAAATTCCCTTCGTGGGCCAATCGCGCATTGCAGTGTCCTGGCTGAAGATGAGAAGGTTCGCCTTCAACTCACCGTTCGCGACTGGTTCCGGCTGATGGAATGAAGATTCTCCATTTCCAATAGCCTCCGTGTGGGACGTTTTGGTCTTTCGGCTGCCGGTCCGATTACTCCCCACAAGTCGGCATCGCAACTGGAGTCCTGGATGCTTCCAATCTGCGGTCGGTTCCAGATCTGGCCCGGAGCCTGCGAGATAACTTCCGGATACACGTGATACGTCCGGAGCTGGCGGTCCGGTGACCAGATCTCAGGCTTTGCAGGCGGGCGATGCCTCGGCCGATGCGTCCCGCACTAGCAGTCCCGGCGCGAAACAGCGACTTTATACTTATAGAAGCCAATTTCTGGCCGACCCTCGGGAGGATGTGTGCAAGCTGGTGCCCAACTGATCTCGGAAGCGCTGTGCCAACGGTGCGCGGAGCGCGCTCCGGTTTATGACCGGGAGAACCGATTCTTCACCGAAGATTTCGAGGAGCTTCGGGGGGCCGGCTATTTGCTGATGCCGGTGCCGTCTGAGCTAGGGGGGTGGGGCATGAGGCTGCCGGAGGTCTGCCGTGAGCAGCGCCGCCTGGCGTACCATGCACCTGCCACCGCGCTTGGGCTGAATATGCATCTGTATTGGATGGGGCTAGCAGCGGATCTGCGCCGCGCGGGTGATTCAACGCTGGAATGGGTGCTCCGTCAAGGCGCCGCCGGAGAGGTTTTCGCTTCCGGCCATGCCGAAACAGGCAACGACATTCCAGTGCTGCTGTCCACCACCAGGGCGGAGCGCGTGGACGGCGGCTATCGCTTTTACGGGCGCAAACATTTTAGCAGCCTGACGCCGGTGTGGACGCGGCTTGGCCTGCACGGGATGGATACCAGCGATCCGGCGGCGCCGAAAGTGGTGCATGCGTTTGTTCCTCGTGAAACGCCGGGATACCGGGTTGAGGAAACCTGGGATGTGCTGGGCATGCGCGCCACTCGCAGCGACGATACGATTCTCGAAGGATGCTTCGTGCCCGATGGCTACATCGCACGGGTGGTGCCGGCGGGAGCGGCGGGGCTGGACGCCTTCGTGGCCTCGATTTTTGTGTGGGCGCTGCTGGGGTTCGGCAATGTTTATTACGGCCTGGCGAGGTACGCCATGGATCGCACCGTCGACGCGGTGAAGAAGAAGCGCTCCATCGGCATGTCGCGTCCGATGTCGTACCACGCCGAAGTGCAGCACGCCATTGCGGAGATGGTGATCGAGTTAGAAACGGCGGAAGCGCTGCTGGACAGGGCCGCCAGCGACTGGGCGGAAAACACCGATCCCGGAAAGGCGGGCGGATTGCTGATTCGTGTTTTGGCGGCGAAGCATCGTGCCGTGGAGAGTTCGTGGCGGGTGGTGGACATGGCGATGGAGCTGGCCGGCGGGTTCGGGATTTTCCGCGCAGCAGGACTGGAACGCGTTTTCCGGGACGCCCGCCTGGGCCGGATCCATCCCGCGAATAGTTTTCTCACGCACGAATTGCTGGCGAAATTGACGCTCGGGATCAATCTCGACGAACAGCCGAGATGGGGATGACGATGTTCCATCCGCGCATGTTCCGGGTCTTAGCGGCGTGGTTGGTGTTCGGGGCGCTCACCTTGGGCGCCGCTTCGGCCGCGATGGCGCCGGACGCCGATCGGCAACTCGCGCGGGAAATATACAAGGAGATGATCGAAATCCGGTCCGGGTACACCACCGGATCGACCACTCCGATAGCCGAAATGGTGGCTGCGCGGTTGCGCGCCGCCGGGTTCGCGGAGACGGACATTTTCGTGGGCGGCGCGAGTCCGAAAAAGGCGAATCTTGTGGTGCGCTATCGCGCCGGGAAAGGCGGTACGGGGACGCTGAAGCCGATGCTGCTGCTGGCGCATACCGACGTAGTAGAAGCGAATCGCGAAGATTGGAGCACCGATCCGTTTCAATTCATCGAAAAAGACGGCTATTTTTATGGGCGCGGCACATCGGACGATAAAGCGCAGGCCGCGGTGTGGATCGCGAACCTGATTCGCTTCAAGCGCGAGGGATTCAAGCCGGATCGCGATATCATCGTGGCCCTTACCGCGGACGAGGAAGGCGGCGGGCCCTACAACGGCGTGATCTGGCTGCTGAAGAACAAGCGCGAGTTGATCGACGCCGATTTCGCGCTCAACGAGGGCGGCGGGGGTGTGATGGTGGGTGCGAAGAAAATCGCGAATAATATTCAGGTAAGCGAAAAATCGTATGCCGATTTTAAGTTCGAAGTCCACAATAAAGGCGGGCACAGCTCCGTGCCGGTGCCGGACAACGCGATTTATCACCTGGCTACCGCGCTCGAAAGGCTCTCCCGTTACAGCTTTCCTCTGAAGACGGATGAAGTGACGCGCGCATATTTTCGGGAAATGGCGAAGGTGGAGGATGGATCGTTGAAGAACGATCTGGTCAAAGTTGCCGAGGGGCCGTCCGAGCCGGCCAGGGAAGCGATGCAGCGCGTGGCGTCGGTTTCGCCGCGCTGGAATTCGATGCTGCGGACCACTTGCGTGGCCACGGAACTGGCCGGCGGTCATGCGTTGAATGCGCTTCCACAGCTTGCCACGGCGAATGTCAACTGCCGGATTTTCCCTGGCGACTCCATGGAATCGGTGCAAAAGGCGTTGCGGCTCGCGATTGGGGACGAACAGGTCGCCATTCATGTACAAGGCGACGTGGAGGTTGGTCCGCCGTCTCCGATGCGGCAGGACGTGTTCAACGCCGTGGCTCGCTGTGAGCGATACGATGTGGCCCGGCGTGCTGACCATTCCCGTGATGAGCACGGGCGCCACCGACGGGCGCTACTTGCGCGTGGCGGGAATTCCCACCTATGGCGTGTCGGGCTTCTTCGGCGATCGCGACGATGTGCGCGCGCACGGGCGCGATGAGCGCATGAACGTCAATTCGTTTTACGAAGGGCAGGCGTTTCTGTATCAACTGGTGAAAGATCTGTCGTCGGGCCAGTGACTATAGCAAGACGCTGAAACGCTCGTCAAACGGGCTTCCCAGCATCGGCTGCAGCTTTTCACGCATTTGTTTGGTGTGATCGGCCTCCAGGTGCGCGTCGAAGGCCGCCTGGTTGTCCCAGACGGAGACCATTGTGAAATGATTCTTGCGCGAAACATCCACCAGCATTTCGAAGCGCACCAGCGCCCTTGTCCTTACGGCTTTCGGCCGCGAATTGCTGCAAGAGCGTGGTGCCGTCGGCGATGTAATTGGGAGTGACGATCCATGTGCGTGACAACGTACAGCTTGCCGTCCTGGGCGGAGAGGACGAAGCTGGCGGCCAGAAGCAGAACCGCTGTGAGGGAAAGTCGCATATGCTTCTGATAGTCTACTCCCGATGGATCTGTCCATTATTGGCCCGATCGAAGCTTCCAAGCGCGCATTTGGCAGCGGTGAACATGCGGCTTCCGCGATTGCTGCGGCAATTGGGACGCGCGCGATTTCCGGATGCGGAGTCGCTGATTCGCTTCCACGAAGCGCTGCTGTTTTTTCGCGCGTATCCGCCGAATCGGGAAGTGCTCGAGTTATGCGAGGAGCTGCTGCCAGTTGATCCCGAAAAAGATCGCGCAACTGCGCCGGGCGGGCGTGGATCTTGTGCCATTTGAGGAGCCCGATGTTTCCGGGATCGCGGGAACGGCGGTTTCCGCGCAGTTCACCTACGACATCGCGCGCTGGCTGGCGGAGCAGCATCCAAGGGCGGTTGAAATCGATTGGGACGGTTATGATGCGGCGCTGCTGGGGCCGCTGCTGCGTTGTTTGCATCCATTCGCTGACGAAGATCTGCTGGTGGAAGCAAACATTCCTTATATGGATTGGTTTCGGGCGGCGAAGCGCGGGCCGGGCTCGGATTTGCGTTGGCTGCTGTCACAGATCGATAGCGCGGAGCTGTTTGCGCAGGCTAAAATTTTCGTTCGCTGGAATCTGGGTGAGGGGCCCAGCACGCGAACGAATGGACGGTTACCGTGGAGGCGTAAGCCGTTTTTCCACGATAGCCCGCTGATCCGCCGCGCCGATGTGTCGCTAGCCGCGGAGCTTGAATCGTCCGCGATCGCGATCGAAAAGCTGAGCCGCGCGGAGGGCGAAAAGCTGCTCGACTTCGCGCGTGAGACGTCCGCTATGCGCTATCGCGAGCTGCACGGGTTCACTTATGGCGATCCGGAGCACGTGCTGCGCGCCGATTTGGGCCGCGGCGTGGAGGTTTTCGTTTCAGGCGTTCCGCGCGAGCATCGGCTGCCGTTGCGCGCGTATCACGCGGGCATGTTTTTCAAGAACGGCGTGCCCATCGGCTACATCGAATGCCTGACGCTGTTTGAGCACATGGAAGTCGGGTTCAACCTCTATTACACGTTTCGCGAAGGCGAGACGGCGTGGCTGTACGCGCGTTTGCTGCGGCTGTTCCGGCAATTGCTCTCGGTGACCTGCTTCGCCGTGGACCCGTATCAGCTGGGCCATCACAATGAAGAGGCCATCGAGTCCGGAGCGTTCTGGTTTTATCGCAAGCTGGGATTCCGGCCCGCGAATCCACAGGTGGCCAAGCTTTTGCAGCGCGAGGAATCGAAGCTGCGCGCGAATCCGGCGCATCGCACTTCGGCCGCTACGCTGCGGCGTCTGGCCGCAGGCTGGTTGATCTACGAGACTCCGGACGCACGGGCAGGCGATTGGGATCATTTTGAAATGCGCCGCGCGGCGATGGCGCTGCGCGCAATCTCCGTTTCCGCCCGCGATTCAACGCGCGAAAAACGCGCCCGGAGGAATCCGCCTATGTTCGCGCGCTACAAGGCGATCCGGCGTTGCGCCGGCGCATCGGATGCTGGTCACGCCTTGAGCCGCTCTGCGCTAGGATGAAGCCGTGGAGCGACACGATCCGCCGCCTGGGGCGGCCGAGCAGACGCCGCCAGTGGTCACGCCCTGGCCGGCCCTGAAAGACGACGAACTGCTCCAGAAGCGCATCTGCGATCTGGGCGTGCGCATTCCCGGAAGCGAGCTGGAAGGCCGCATCGCGCAGCTTTACGACGAACTGGGCGCGCATGGCCTGGCGTTTCGTCCAGCCTGCTATCTGGGCGATGAATGGTTCTCACCCGCCGGCGTTCCAGCCATCGCCATTCCGTTTTATCTGGCGCATCCGCGTTTGAAGACGCTCGAAATGCACCAGATGCTGCAGGTGGAAGGCGGCACGCCGGAATGGTGCCAGCAACTGTTGCGGCACGAGAGCGGGCACGCCATCGATCATGCGTATCGCTTCTCGTCGCGCGACGATTGGCACGCCGTGTTCGGCAGCCCGGAAACCGAGTACGCGCCCGAAACCTATCAGCCGCGGCCGTACAGCAAAGGCTTCGTGCGCAATCTGCCGAACTGGTATGCGCAGGCTCATCCCGACGAAGATTTCGCCGAAACATTCGCGGTGTGGCTTTCAATGACGCCGGAGCAATGGCGCGAACAGTATCGCGGCTGGAAGGCGCTGGACAAACTGGAGTTCGTACATTGCCTGATGGAAGAGGCGAAGAATGCGCCGCCTAAAGTGAAGCGCGTGCGCCGCATTTACGAGGCCAGCCGGCTGCGAAAAACGCTGGCGCGCTACTACACCGAGCGCCGCAAACTTTACGCGGAAGACTTCCCGGACTTTTACGACGCCGATCTGCGCGTTATATTCGGAAATGGAGAACCAAACGGAGAGTCGGCTGCAAAAGTTATGCGAAGCAATCGCGCGGCGCTGGTGGGATCCATTGTCCGTTGGACCGGGCAGCACAAATACACGGTGGACATGCTGGTGCGCAAAGTGATGGAGCGCTGTCAAAAGCTGAAGCTGACCATTCCGCCGCCGCTGGAGCGCGCACGCGTCTCGTTTGAACTGGCCGCGTATCTGGCCGCCATGGTCACCAATCATCTGCACACCGGCCGCTTCAAGAGGTCCGTGTAATCGTGAAGGTGCTTGTATTATTCGACGTGGCCTATCACGCCGCCGCGGCTGAAACCTTCTCTCCGCAAGAGTTGAAGGAGGAAGAAGACAAGCCCACCGAAGCCGATGTGCTGGCCTGCCTGCAACGTCTGGGACATGAGGTGGAAATGCTGGCGGTGTTCGACGATGTGGCGTGCATCGTGGAAAAGCTGAAGGCGTTCGCTCCGGAAGTGGTGTTTAACCTCACCGAGTCGTTCCATTGCAATCGCGCGAACGAGCCGAACATTCCGGCGCTGCTGGAGCTGATGCGAGTGAAATACACCGGCGCGCGTCCGGACGGGTTGATGCTTTGCAAGGACAAGGCGCTGGCCAAAAAGGTGCTGGCGTATCATCGCGTGCGCGTGCCGCACTTCGTCATCTCTACCGAGCAGCGCCCGTTGAAGCGTTTGCGGCGCTTTGTTTATCCCGCCTTCGTGAAGCCGGTGGGCGAAGAATCGTCGGACGGAATCGCGAAGGCGTCGTTCGCCAAGAGCGAGGAAGAGGCGCTGGAGCGGGCGCGCTTCATTCACGAGAAGTTTCACTGCGACGCGCTGATTGAAGAATATATCGACGGCCGCGAGCTGTATCTGAGCGTGATGGGCAATCGCAAGCTCACGGTTTTGCCGCCGCGCGAAATCTTTTTTCACGAGGTTCCGGAAGACACGCCGAAGTTCGCTACGTTCAAGGCCAAGTGGGACGACACGTATCGCAAGAAGTGGGGCATTCAGAACGGGCCCGCGAACGAACTGCCGGCCGGCGTCGACGAAAAGCTGGCGCGGCTGGCGCGCAAAGTTTATCGCGTGCTGAAAATCCGCGGGTTCGGCCGAGTGGATGTGCGGCTGACGCAAGCCGGCGAAGTTGTGGTGATTGAGGCGAATCCGAATCCGTCGCTCGCGTGTGAAGACGATTTCGCGCAATCGGCCGCCACGGCGGGATTGCTGTACGACGCGCTGATCCAGAAGATTTTGGATACCGCCTGCGCATAGTACCCGCGCGCGGCTCGGAAAGGGTTTCCGAGCCGTCGTGAACTTTCGCAATCCCGCTAGGGCGGATTTCGTCCTTACTTAGTACCAAGTTCTCACTAATCCTCACACTCGGACTGCCGATCTCTCTTGGCTAGGAGCAGCCTCTGATTTGACGCGCCATGTGGTGGTCGCGTCCCTGCTGTCAGCGGTTGTTCGATAGCGTCTTGTGTCCATGATTCCGAGGGGGATGGTCCCTTGTACGTCCCCCTCGCTTTTTTCCTGCCGCAGTTACCTCAAAGTTCCAGCCGGGTATGAAGCGCAATCATTCGCAGCCAAGTCGATTAGAATAGGCGAAGAATGTCGCTGCGAATGACTGTTCGCATTGTTCTGATCGCCGTCCTGCTGTTTCTGGCTTGGAGACGCTTCGGGTACGTGTCGTCGGGCCGGCTGATCGCCGCTATCGTTGTCGCGCTGCTTCTGTTGCTGGCGGTGGTTCTTCAACTGACGGGCGTGCTCCGTAAGCCGCGCAATCCCCGCGACGAAGTTCCGAAGCGCCCGCTCGGCCTGGACGGCTAGCGGCGGTTGATAGCAGGCATCCTGGCTAATGCCACTTAGTTTTTGAGGCGCAAACATTTTAAAGGACTTATGTTTGGCTTCCACCAGCAAGGTGTCGCCGGATAGCACGCCAATCTCGAGGCTAGGCGTAGGCACGAGTGCCCACGCGGCACGCATGAGTGCGTGCGCCACATCAACGAAAACTAAGTGACATTGGGCGTCATGGCAGCGCCTCTCCTAGCAGGCTGATGAAAAAGGCTTTTGGGGACCGACTCCCTCACGGTCGCGGCTCGGTAAACACATGCAAACACGCAGTCGCGATTCTGAGCCGCGCGCGTGAGCAAGCGGTTTATTGCCTTTTTCAGCATCCTGCTAGGGTAAGGCTTCGATTACCCGGTCGATATCTTCCGGGCTGATATAAAAATGTGGCGCGAACCGTACCCATCCCTGCCGGGGCGCCGCGACGATGCCTTTCTGCTTCAAGTCGTGCACAACTTTGCGGCTGTCCAAGCCCGGCTTCTGCATGGCGATGATGCCCGCGCCGTTTTCCGGCGTTCGATCGCCGAGCAACTGATAGCCCTTGGCGATGGCACCCGCGGCAAGCCGATCGGCCAGCGATTGAACGGCGGGCGCGATGCGCTCGATGCCGGCTTCGAGCAGCAGTTCGATGGAAGCCCGCAGTCCGTAACAACCCACGGTGTTCAAAGTTCCGCATTCATAGCGGCCGGCGTCCTGGCGCAGCGCCATGTCACGCGAGGCGTAATCGTTGTAACCGGCGACGTTGGTCCAGCCGAATTCCTCGGGAAATATCGAATCCTGGCGCGAGTTCCGAACGTAGAGAATCCCGCAGCCTTCCGGACCCAGCAGCCATTTGTGCCCGTCGGCGGCAAGCGCATCAATATGAGCGGCTTCCACGTCCAGCGGAAAAGCGCCCAGGCCCTGGATGGCATCCACGAAAAAGAAACAATTGTGCCGCTTGCAAATGGCGCCAATGGCGTTCAAATCGGCCCGA
This sequence comes from Bryobacterales bacterium, assembly GCA_963784025.1. Classification (GTDB taxonomy): domain Bacteria; phylum Acidobacteriota; class Terriglobia; order Bryobacterales; family Bryobacteraceae; genus Palsa-89. The sequence goes on along the minus strand of CAWAPW010000014.1, from coordinate 185,409 downwards.
AAACCACTGAGATACTGTACAAAGCTGATGGAAAGTAGTTTCGCTCCGGTGCAGGCGATCTCGATCTGCTCTAGCGGGTCGTCCACCGAAAGCCAGTCGACCGAACACCTATGAGCCTCCAGGCGTAGCCAGGGGTAGTAGTTAGAAGGGAACTCCTCACGAAAGGCGACGATGCGGTCTCCGGGGAGCCATCTAAGCCCCTGAGCGACAGTGGATATGCCCTCGGAGGTATTCTTCACCAGCGCGATCTCGCCCCGTTGGGCACCAATCAATCGCGCGGCTGCAACTCTAAGTCCTTCATAGGCATCCAGCCACCGATCATAATGCAGTGAGCCAAATTGAAGAGCGTCCTCGGCCAGCTCCTGCATCGCCCGGGCCGTTCTTCGGGGCAACGGCGCCACGGCGGCGTGGTTCAGGTAGATCAGGTTTTCAGTGACCGGGAACTCGTCCCGGTACTGCTTCCACAGCGGTTCAAAACTCTTCTCGAAACCCACAATCTCCACTATACGTAGAATCCTTGTGGGTTTATACTCGACTGTAGGAGTCTGTGGATGAAACGCCTGTTGTCCGCTAGCCTGAGTTTTTCGCTTGCTTTGGCGTTGGTCGCGCCGGGGCGCGTGTTCGCCGAAGACCCGGAAAAAGACCCCGATCAGATCGGCAATCGCAACGTCAGCGGGAAGGTCAACTTCTACTCGCTCGAAAAAGAGATTGCGCTCGGCAAGCAGCTCGCATCCGAGGTAGAGCGGCAGGCCAAAATCGTGAACGACCCGGTGATTGCCGAATACGTCAATCGCGTGGGCCAGAATCTGGTGCGAAATTCAGACGCCAAGGTTCCGTTCACCATCAAGGTTATCGACAGCGAAGAAGTGAACGCGTTCGCGCTTCCGGGCGGATTCTTCTTTGTGAATTCCGGGCTGATCATGAAGGCGGACACGGAAGCGGAACTGGCCGGTGTGATGGCGCATGAAATCGGGCACGTGGCGGCGCGGCATGGTACGCGGCAGGCCACGCGCGGCGAGATCGCGCAGCTGGGTATGATCCCGCTGATCTTCATGGGCGGCTGGACCGGATATGGAATTTATCAGGCGGCCAGCGTGCTGGTGCCGGTGGGATTCCTGAAGTTCTCGCGCGCCATGGAGTCCGAAGCGGATCTGCTGGGCTTGGAATATATGTACAAAGCCGGGTACGATCCTACCGCTTTCGTCGACTTCTTCGAAAAGATCGAAACCTTGGAAAAGCGCAAACCGGGAACCATGGCCAAGGTTTTCTCCACGCATCCGCCCACCGACGCTCGCATTCAGGCGGCGCAGAAGAACATCCAGGAGTATCTCAAGGCCAAGCCCGAATACGTGGTGACGACGTCCGAGTTTAACGACGTGAAAGCGCGCCTGATGGCGATGCACAACAAGCGCAAGATCGACACCAATAGCGATCCAACCAAGCCCACCCTGCGGCGCGCGCCCGGATCGAACGGCGGCACCGTTGGTGACGATAGCGGCAACGGCGGCACTACCAACTCCGATGATGACGACCGTCCAACTTTAAAGCGCCGGCCAGCGTCTGAATAACAGATCCTTCTCCTGATCCTTAAGGCCCACCGGGCGTGCCAAACGCTTGAGTGGGCCTTTTGTTTTATCGGCGCAGGTGGTACCTTCTTGTTGGGAGGTCACCGTCGATGACATTTGACAAGATGGAGAGGCTTCTCGTTCGGAGCGCGCTCATGATCGTAATGTTCATAGAGTTGGTCAAGCTCGCGATTTTCGAATTCTCCAAGTAGCTCGGATGCCGACGTAGGCACCGATTCCCACCAAGGAACAGATCCTTGGTCCGATTCTTGCTGCCTATCTACTCTGGACTTCCATCGGCTGCGCGGTTTTGGCATTTCTTGCGAGCATTATTGTGGAGCACGTCCGCAAGACGCATGGCGGAATCGAGGCGCATTTCAACAGGGCGGCTTCCGCTATCACGGTGCCAAGCGGCATCCTCTTGCTTTACTGTGCAACTGATCCGCCCGTTTTTCAGTACGTGCCCGGGCTAAACTTCGCTCTAGCCCTAGCGGCACTGGCGTTCTTATTCGTGGTCGTTAAGACAACAATGAAATGAGCGGCCGCCAGCATTTTCAATTTTCCGTCGGCTTCTGCTCCGCGTGATCGATCACCAGAACCGACACCGGCCGCTTGGTCGCCTCCAGCTTCAGGCCCAGTTGCTTCTCGACGGCTTCAAATAGCGTCACCGCGCCATTCGGGTCGGACGCCGCAACGCCATCTCCCAGCGTCGAACCTGGTGGCGCCGGTCCCAGGCCCAGTGCTGCGCCCACTGGCGCGCGCGTCAGGCCCACCTGGCTGAAGCTCAGCGTGAAATCGTAGCCGCCTTCCAGCCCCGTGGCATCCAGAACCGGACTGTGGATATAACCCGACGCGATATCCTTCAGCTTGGCCGCAAATTGCGCCATGGTCATGTTCTGGCACGTCACCAGCCTGGATAATATGGGAGTCTTATCCCTGGGATCCTTACCATCGGCTCCCGGCCCCTCCTTGTATTTCGTGCGGCTGGCGGGATCGGCCTTTTTCATTTTCGGCTTTACCGCCACCAGAGTATAGGCAGTCAGCGGACGCTCCTCGGTGTGCGTGGTTAGTTGAAACCGCTCCACCACCAGCGCTCGCAGCATGGTCCACAGCTCGTCGATGTCCACGTCCGCCACCGGCGCCTTCGCCACGATGTCATAACGGTCCGATTCCATCCATTTCGGCATCCCCACGATCATGTCGTCGGTCAGGTTCCAGGCCTGTTCGATCAGGAACTTAATCGGTAGGCCCTGAATGTTTACGCGTCCCCCGGGCTGAATCCGGAGCATCATTCGCTGGAAATCCGGAGGGCTGGGCTTCAGGTCGGCCACTTCGAACTCCGTGGGAGGCGGCGGAAGGTGCAGTTTCTCCGCTACGCCGGGCGGGTTAGCGGCCGGTTTTTGGTTCACACTGTCCACTACCAGGACCGGCATGGGCACGTCCACCGGGTCCAGCTTCAGCCCAAGCTTTTCGATGGCGTCGAACAGCGAAATGCTGCCGGGCATGGGTCCCGCGGGAGTGATCATGCCGCGCGGCGTGAAATTCAGGTCGAAGTCCCAACCCCCTTTCAGCTCCGTTTCGTCCACCACCAACCGGTCGTTCAGAAACTGGGGAGCCAGGAAAATCGAGGTGGTTAACGCATGTGCAAATGCTTCCATGGTCATTTTGCTGCACGAAAAGAAGAAGAGCGGCGGCGCGGGAGGACCTCCGCCGGCATTTGGAGTCGGCGGGGGCGGGGCATTGAATTTGCATGCCGTGTCGTCCGCGCTGTCGGATTGCTTCAACTGGGCGCGCTTAGCGGCGAATTTCAGCGCATAGGCGGGAACCGGCTTGCTGTCGTTGTGGAGGACAAGCTGGAAGCGTTCCGCCAGAAGCGCCTTCAGCAAAGGCTTCGCGGTTTCCTGCGTGGTTCCCGCGGGCAGCTTGGCGATTACGTCAAAGGTGTCGTTTTCGAGCCAACTCGGACCGCCCAGAACCCTGGATGCTTCCACTCCATAGGCGATTCTAATCAGGTCCACCATGGTGGCGAAGCGGAGTTGATACAGGCCGTGGTTCAGCATGGGCCCTCTCAGGTATGGATTGTGCGCGGGAGGGCTTACGTGAACGTCCGCGATTTCGAATGCGGTTGGGGTTGCGGTATCGCTGGTTTCGGGTGAGGGGGATTGGCTGTACGCCACGGCAGAAAGAGCCGCGACGATACCGAGGCAGGCGCAAGCTCGCAACATGACTCGTTACCTCCTGAGACGCACGAGATGGAGAATTTGACGAACCGGCTGCTACTTTAGTTCCCTATTTTCCGATATCCCGGTGGGTCTCTTTCACTTTAAACCCGGCGCGAGTCAGACGCTTGCGGATTTCGCCCGCGATCATTACGGATCGATGATGGCCGCCGGTGCAGCCGAACCCGATGGTCAGGTAGCTCTTGCCTTCGCGAATATAATGCGGGATCAGATAAATCAAAAGCTCGGAAATGCGGTCGATAAATTCCACGGTCTGCGGGAACGAGCGAATATAGCGCGCCACGCTGGGATGCCGGCCGGTGAGCTTCTTGAACTCCGGAATGTAGTTGGGATTGGGCAGAAAGCGGACGTCGAACACCAGATCGCTATCGGGCGGCACTCCGTGCCGGTACCCGAAACTATTCACGTCGATCCGGATACTGCTTTCGTTGCGGCCGCCGCTGAATTTCTCGCCGATCACCTCGCGCAGTTCGTGTACGTTGAATTTCGAGGTATCGATGATGTGATCCGCCACGCTGCGGATGGGCGAAAGCAGTTCGCGTTCCCTTCGCAAGCTTTTTTGCATGGTGGCTTCGGTGCCCAGCGGATGCGGACGCCGCGTCTCGCTGAAGCGGCGGGCCAGCGTTCGATCGTCGGCTTCCAGAAAAACCAGGGTGGCCGGAGTGCGCTTTCGCAGCTTTTGAAAGATGGCCGGAAATTCCGCCAGTTGCTCGCCCTCGCGGATGTCGATCACCAGCGCCGCGCGCCGCACGTGCGCCGAATCCTTGGCCAGTTCGGCGAACTTCGGAATCAGCTCGATGGGCATGTTGTCCACCGCGTAGTAGCCGAGATCTTCGAAGGCCTTGAGTACGGTGGCTTTGCCGGACCCGCTGAGTCCGGTGATGACAACCAGCTCCGCGTCCTGCGGGTTCCGGGTGCCGAGCGACGCGTTTGGCCACTAGCTTACTCTTCTGGCAGTCTGTCCGCTTCCTTTGGTCGCGGCTCCGCGGAAGGCGGAGTGCCGATTCTGAGCCACGACCGTGAGGGAGTGGTTGTCGGGCGACACGCTAGCTCTCGATCAGATCGAAATTGCCGTCGGAGCGGCGCATGAGAACGGTAACGCGGTCGGTCTGCGCGTCACGGTAAACCAGATAATCTTGCGACGCCTCCATTTCGAGCATCGCCTCTTCCAGCGTCATGGGCTTGTTGCCGTCGGAATGATTCACGCGATACACCTGCTTGCGCGCCGCGCTTTTCGCGCCGGCCGTTTCCTTGGCATGGTTCAAGGCGCTGGCCGGTTTGGCCTTCTTAGCACTTGCAGCGGCGGGACGCAGCGTCGCGCTGGCCTTCTCTCCGTCGGCTTCCTTGTCGCGCACGCGCTTGGTGTCGCGCCAGCGGGCGCGCAACTTCATGAGCTGCTTCTCCAACCGGAGGAACGCCTCATGTGCCGCCACCGCGACGTCGCCGTTGGTGGCGATGCCCACCAGCGCATGGTCCCACGCATTCATCGTGATTTCCACTTTGTGCAGAAAGCGCTGCTGGGTCAGCACCACGTGCGCTTCTTTCTCGCCCCGCTGCTCCAAAACTTTCGAAAGCTTTTGCAGCTTGGCCTCCAGTTTGGTTCGCTGCCGTGGGGGAATTTCTTCGGACTTGCCTGTGTAGGTGATTTTCATTTGCACCGACTCCCTGGGCGCTTCAATAGGGCATCGCTCGCGGCTCTAGGCGCGAACCCGGCGCTGGTGAGTGGAAGGGATTTTCATGTCTTCTCTGTACTTGGCCACGGTTCGCCGGGTCACGTCGATGCCCTCGCTCTTGAGACGGGCCGTGATCTGCTCATCGGTCAAAGGATGCTGAGTATCTTCCTCTTCGATCATTTTCTTTACCCTGCGTTTCAGGATCAACAGTGGGGTGGCGCTTCCGGCGGAGCCTTGCACGGCTTCGGAGAAGAAATACCGGAGCTCGAAAACCCCTTGCGGCGTGTCCGCGTATTTGCTGGCTACCGCGCGGCTCACCGTGGAAGGATGCACGCCGATCTCTTCGGCCACTTCCTTGATCATCATGGGCTTTAGCGTATCGATGCCGTTCTCGAGAAAATCGAGCTGGCGCCGCACGATGGACTGGCAAACTTTCAGGATGGTCTGCTTGCGCTGCTCGATGTTCTTGATCAGTTGGATGGCCGCCGCGTAGCGATCCTTGACGTAATTGCGGATCTCCTTGCTCGGCTCCTGATCGCGATCCAGCATCTTGCGATACTGGGCGTTCAGGCGAAGCTGCGGAAGGTCGTCATCGTTCAACTGGATGATGTATTCGTCGCCTTCTTTAAAGATGTAAACGTCCGGCTCAACCTGCCGCGCGCCCTGGTCCGAATAGCGCAGGCCCGGATAAGGGTCCAGATGCCGGATCACATCCAGCGCGATCTGCACGTGCTCCAACGGCCGGCCCAGTTGCTTGGCGATTTCCTTGATCTGCCGCGTCTCCAGCAGCTTGAGATGGTTTGCGACGATCTGCCAGGCCACGCCGTCCTTTCCGTTGCGGCTCTCGATCTGCAACAGCAGGCATTCGCGAACATCTTTGGCGCCCACGCCCGCCGGATCCAGCGACTGCACGATCCGCAGCCCTTCCTGAACTTCGGCCATGGAATGCTGCCCGGAATCGGCGATCTCTTCGAGCGTGGCGGTGAGGTACCCGTTCTCGTTCAGGTTGCCGATGATGTTGTCGGCGGCGTCGCGCACATCCTCCGACATCACCAATACGGCCAATTGCGAGTGCAGATGATCGGCCAGCGTTACCGGCGACGAAAGAAAGGTCTCAAACGACGGCTTCTCCACTGTCTCCGAAGCGGGGCTCTTGTATCCGGGATCCAGATAATCGTCGAAGAAAGTTCCGAAATCGATCTCGTCGAAAGGATCTTTCTCGGTTTTCGGTTCGGCGATCTCGCCTTCGGCTGGCGCGGACGAGGAAGCGCCATCGAGTGACACGCCATCCACTGAAGCGGGCGCCGATCCGTCGAAATCGAACTCCACCGGCGAAGCTTCGGGAATTCCGGCGGCGATCTCGGGCTCCGTGCCCGTGCCATTCACCGTCTCCAGAATCACCTGATCGGAGGGCTCGGAAACCCGCTCGCGCTCGAGAATCGACTGCATCTCTTCAGCCGAAAGTTCCTCAATGCCGTCCACCGATTCTTCGAGTACCGGGTTCTCGGCGATCTCCTGGGTGATCATGTCCTTCAGCTCCAGCCGGTTCAACTGGAGGACCGTGACCATCTGGACCAGGCCGGGTGTTAGAATCTGCTTCTGAGAGACTTTCAGCTGCAGTCTGGGCGACAGCATCGACATCTAGAGCCATCATAACACCGGGCCGCTTGCAAGTAACCGGCCAATTTCATGTAACGTGCAAGTCACTTTAAATCAATGCAATGGAGTCGATGTCGGGGGCCCTCGGTCAGGGCGTAGCGCTCGAAATCGCGGTGGGCTCCTTGAAACCGTCGCCCGCAAAGGCCACGTGCCGCGACGCGAAGGGAAGTGGCGTCTCTCCGTCGGCCATTTTCGCCTTCGTTACGACATCAGCGGTCGGAATGTGGCCCTTCAATATTGCGGTTTCAGAAGGATTGCGGTCTCAGAAGGGGGCGGATCAAAATGCTCGATCCAGGACGTCTCTTTGAGCCCTGCGACGAAATCGGCCGTTGCCGGTTGCTATACTGCTCTTCGTAGGCCTCCACCCGGCAGTGGACGGCGATCCCAGGAATTTCCGCGACGCGCAACACCACGGAGATAGCTCACATGCATACGCACCATATCGCCACCATCACCGCAATTGCCCTGTCCACCGCGCTCATGGCCGCGCCGCCGGGCACGCCTACGTCGCAGCAACAAACTTTTCCGCGCACCGCCGACGGCAAGCCGGACCTGCAAGGCATCTGGCAGGCGTCCAGCACCGCCGCGGCCGACCTGCAGGATCACGTCGCCAGCCTCAACATGCTGGCCGGCCGGTCTGTAGTGGCCGGCGGCCAAATCCCGTATCAGCCGTGGGCGGCCAAGCAGCGCGCTGAGAATTTTCAGAATCGGCAGACGGCCGATCCGCTTTCGAAATGTTATATGGCGGGCGTCCCCCGCGTGATGTATCTGGACTTTCCGTTTCAGATTTTCCAGACGCCCAAGGCCATCGCGATGACCTTCGAATGGGAGCTTGACTATCGCCTCATCTACACCGACGGCACTCCTCACCCCACCGACGCGGATTTCTGGATGGGCGATTCGCGCGGCCATTGGGACGGCGACACGCTGGTTGTGGAGGTCGCCAATATCAACGACAAAACCTGGTTCGACATGGCGGGCGACTTTCACAGCGACGCGCTCCACGTGGTGGAGCGATACCGCATGACGGACCGCGACACCATTCAATACGAAGCCACCATCGAGGATTCGAAAGTTTTCACCAAGCCTTGGACCATCAACATCGCTTTGCGCCGGCGCATGGATCGCGACCGGCTTTTCGAATACTCCTGCCAGTCTGAAGTGGAAGAAGTGAACGGCGCGTTCACGCGCGAGGACCGGACGTGGTATCCCGGCAGCGCGGCAGCGCCTCCCGTAGCGATGCCCGCTTCCGCGCCCGCGCCGGCCGCTGCGCCGAAAGTTGTCGCGAACATTCGCCGGACCAATAACGATAAGCCGGACCTGCAGGGCTTCTATGAATCCAAAGCCGGAGGCGCGAACCAGGCATTGGAACGTCCCGGCGCGCCGGCCGGACGTCGGCTAATCGTCGATCCGCCGGATGGGAAACTTCCCATGCAGCCTTGGGCTGTGGCCGAAAAGGTCAGCCGGGATCTGAGCGAGCGCGGTTATGACGATCCCACGGCGCATTGTTTCCCGCAGGGCGTTCCTCGCACGATGTATGTCCCGCAGGGAATTGAGCTGATTCAAACTCCCGATTACGTGGTCTTTCTGTTCGAACGCATGCAATGGCGCATCGTGCCGCTGGATGGGCGGCCGCACCTTCCCGACAACATGCGACTGTGGCAGGGCGATTCGGTCGGGCATTGGGAGGGCGACACGCTAGTTGTCGACACCACCAACATGAACGGCAAGACCTGGCTGGGCGAGGGCGGAGAAGTGATGAGCTACGCCGAGCACGTGGTGGAGCGATTCACGCCGATGGATAACGATACGCTCAAGTACGAGGCAGTGGTCACCGATCCGGTGGTTTATACGCGGCCATGGACGCTCTCCTTCTCGATGAAGCGGGAAAACTTTCCGCTCACCGAAGCGGCGTGTCACGAGGAAGATCGCGATCTCCCGCACCTGAAGGCCATCAAAGACGCGGCGGCCGCGAAGAAGAAATAACACAGTCCGCGGCTCGTAAGCGGCAAACCGCGGCATGAGGGCGGCTCGGCGAACTTCGGGGTCGGCCGTTTTCGTCCAAGTGACTAGCCTTCGCGATTGGTAAGCGCTAGGCGACTTGGCAGAAGAAAAGACTTTGCGGCGTCAGAGATAAACGCGGAACAGGTGCGGTGGTTCTCTTTCGACGATGACGCGCTAAGGGCTACGCCGGCTTCCACAATGGCACCAGAACGCAAGTGGGCTCCAACCCACCGACATCTTTCTCTTAAAGTTCGCCGCAGACCCGGCCGAATTTTATCGTATGGCCACCCTCCTTGACCGCTATCGAAACGGCGACTGCGAAGCCGTCTGGTCCGACCTGGAGCGCCTCGGCAACGCGGTCTACCAGGAACAATATCTGACCGACGCTCGCGCCGTGGCCGAAGAAACTATGAAGCGCGTCCGCCATAACGCCGAACTGGTAGCCTCGCGTCTGGCCGAGCTTGACTACGAGTTCGCCGCGCAAAAGGCAGTCACGGATCAGTTCCAACTCGTCCGTTCCTCTTTCGATCACTTGGATCGTGTGCGAGCCAATTTTCCCACCTTCCACCCCCTTATCCACGACCGCATGAAGCAAATGGTCGAGGAACTACACCAGCGTCGCCCCGAGCTCTTGGAAAAGCTCGGCGCCCTTGAAGAGGACACACGCCAGGAACAAAGCAAGTGGACAGCAATCGAACGAGTCGTCGTTCCGCCGTCGCCCTCTATTACTGACGACATCGCACAGTACGAGGCCTTTGCCAGCGGGCCGATTCCCCTGTCGCTGAAAGCCTGGTGCGAAATCGTGGGTTCCGTTCACTTCCAGGGTACACACCCAATCCTCAGCTTTTGCCGACCCCAACGCACGCTGTTCAATCGAGCGTTTCCTCCCTTCGACGCCGCCGAAATTCGAGCGGGCGGTATCATCACGAAATCCGCACTCCCCGCCGCCCCGGAAGCTCCCCCGCTCGCCGACCCATTGGACATCGATCCCGATTTAACGCTAGAGGATGATGCCCCCAGCTCCGCCCTGGAGTTTCTCAATCGAGCCACCTCAAACCCTGTTGCCGCCCACCGAATCTTCCTCGGCATCGACGATGGGTCCAAGGCGGGAGTATACACAAGGTGGCGAGTCCTATTTCATCGACGTTCCCAACCCCGCCACCGCCGACGCCCCCTTCCGCGATTGGCACAACCGCAACTTCGTCAGTTTTCTTCGCATCGCCTTTGACTGGGGAGGCTTCCCCGGTTGGGAGCGGTACTCCGAGCGACCCGAAAAAGAACTCGCCTATCTCAAAGAAGGCCTGCTCGTCTTCTAGCAGGCTGATGAAAAAGGCTTTTGGGGACCGACTCCCTCGCGGTCGCGGCTCGGTAAACACATGCAAACACGCAGTCGCGATTCTGAGCCGCGCGCGTGAGCAAGCGGTTTATTGCCTTTTTCAGCATCCTGCTAGAATGTAGAATACCGTCGCCAGACAGTTACGATCACCGGGGCCTCTGAATACACAATGGTCACGCAATGTTTCGCGCGAAGCTCCAGCCAGCCTGTTCGATGTTACGAATGACCTCGCGCCCCTTATCTGCACCATTCCTAGGCAGCCCGGCCCGCAACGCCGCAGGACAGATCCCGCAAACGGCGTAGCGTTTATCAACCACATGGCTATATAGTCGGCGTTCCGCGGATTGATCCCGGCGGCCTCCGCCTCGACGGGCGCTACACCTTGCCGTGGCGGCATGGCGGCCCGCGGCTGTAACGGCACGCGATTGTGACGCCTGCTCACGAGCGGTATGATAATGGTATGACCCGGTCTAAAATCGCTATCAGCTTGCCCAAGGACCAGCTCTCGAGAGTCCACGGGGAAGTGCGCGCCGGGCGCGCGGATTCGGTGTCGGGTTACATTGCCCGAGTCCTGGCGGAACATGAAAAGCGCGAGTCCCTCCGGGCAATACTTCGCGATTTAATCGAACAATATGGCGAGCCGGGGGTTGAGGATGTCAAATGGGCAAAACGCGCACTCGCAAAGCAACGACAGGAATAACGCTGGATACCGGCGCACTCATCGCCCTGGATCGCGGTAACAAGCGCATGATTGCCCTGCTTCATCGGGCGTTAGCGCAAGGCTTCGCCTTTCGAGTGCCTTCGGGCGTGGTTGGGCAGGCGTGGCGCGATGGTCGTCTTCAGGTTACATTAGGGCGATTCTTGCGGAGCGAAGAAATTGAGATCATTCCTCTTGACGAGCAACTTGCGCGTGCCTGCGGAGAGCTGTGCGGCGTCACCAATACGTCGGATATTATCGACGCGTCGGTGGTAATCCTCGCCAGGGCGCGGCGAGATCACATTGTGACCAGCGATCCGTATGACCTGCGGCGCCTGGATCCGGCAGCGCCAATCATCGCTATATGAGCTTAGCGTGGGGGATTCGGCCGCTCTCAAACGGATCGTCGGCAGGCTTTGCTGACCTCTGCGTTGGAGCCTGATCCCGGCTTCCGTTCCCGGATAGGCCCGTGGCACGCTCCGGCAGCATTTTAGCCTGTTCGCGTCGTTCAATCTGCGACGGAAAACGCGCGAATTGTCCGGCTTCCTAAACGGGATGCTGAAAAAGGAATAAACCGCTTGCTCACGCGCGCGGCTCAGAATCGCGACTGCGTGATTGCATGTGTTTACCGAGCCGCGACCGTGAGGAAGTCGGTCCCCAAAGGCCTTTTTCAGCAGGCCTGCTACGCAGCTGCCTTTTCAACCGGAGTGGATGGCTCTTCGGAAAGTTCCTCCAGGCTCTTGCCCTTGGTTTCGGGTAGCAGGAAGATGGTGACCATCAATCCCAAGAGGCTGATAATGGCGGCTGCACCCTCCGCCGCCGGCAATCCGTGCCAGTTCATGAAGAATGAAAAAGTAAAAACGCCGATGAAGCCGCCGATTTTGCCCACGGCCGCCGCTATACCATGACAGGTAGTTCGAACTTTCACCGGAAGGATTTCCGAAGGGTATACGAATGTGGTCGCATTTGGCCCGAATTCCGTAAAGAAATAACTTAGGCCATAAATCACTAAAAACGGATACACCAGCTTCTCGACATTTGGAATAACGGCCAGCAGTCCGAAGGTGACCGCCATCATGGCGAAGCCGAGTCCCTGGATTGTTTTTCTTCCAAGCTTATCCATGGTCAGCGCGGCCACCGCGTAACCGGGCGCCGCGAAGACCGCGAAGATGCCGAGTTGCGTCAGCGTCTTCTGCAATATGCTGTGGTCGCTGCCCAGCGCCGAGAGCACCAGCGGACTTGAAACCGTGTTGCCGTAATAGGCGAAGTCCATCAGAAACCATGCCCCGCTTGCACCTATCAGGCGGGCGAGGATCCGCTTGTTGTCTACCAGGCGATGAAAACCGTCCCAGAAAGAGACCGAGTGGGTCTTTTCATCATAATGCTCCGCTTTTTTGAGATTGCCAGATTCATCTTCTTCATGGCCGGCCGCTGCGAGAAATCGTGGAGTCTCCTTCAGGTGCCGGCGCGCACCGTAAACGGCGAGAGCGGGAAGGGCGCCGAACGACACCAGAATCCGCCAAATGATGTCGTGCGAAACGTTACTGGCGAGCAAACCGGCGGCTATCAGAGGACCGACGATCAGTCCCGCCGCCTGCATCGCGAAGACCAGAGTGACCAGCATGCCGCGATGAGCCTTCCCGGCATATTCGCTCATGATGGTGGCGGACACCGGATAGTCTCCTCCGATCCCGATACCGAGAATGAAACGAAAACCGATGAGCCACCAGATATTGAAGGAAAAAGCGCAGGCGATTGCGCCCGCGGCGAGAACCAGCACTTCCACTCCGTAAATTCGCTTGCGGCCGATCATGTCGGCAACCCGGCCAAACAGCAGCGCGCCCAATGCGGCTGCCAGCAAAGCCGTGGATTCAACCAAGCCTTCCTCTACTTTGCCGACATGCCACATGGGCTTGAGAAGCGCCATGACGACGCCGATCACGAACAGATCGTAAGCGTCGGTAAAGAAGCCCATGCCCGAGATGAACATGATCTTCCAATGCTCTTTGGAGATGCCCGCGTTGTCCATCTCCGAGAAATCAGTCTTATTAGTATCGATCGCTGTGGCCATGCTGGTTACCTTGCGTAGTTTGTCGGAATTCTGTAACGAAACCGAAACAAATGATGTGCCGTTCCGATTGATCGGCCTGGCGATGGTGAGACGTGGAGCAACGCTGTAATGTGACTGCCTCAGATCACCTCGCTTGCGTTACGCGAATGTTGGCTGAGCTGTGCTGAAGCGGGAAATCTTGGATAGAATCGATGATGCCGTCCGAAACTTATGACACAAACCAAGTGGAAGTGGACGCCGCTGTTTTCCGCGGCAGCCGTCGTCGCGATGTTCGCATCGCATCCCGTGCAGGCGGAGCTGCTGGAGAAGAGCAAGAAGGTGGCGGGCGTCACGGTTCAATACAAGGTGGTGCTTCCCAACGGATATGATCCGGCGAAGGCTTATCCTGCGATCCTGGCCTTCGGCGGAGGCCCGCAAACCATGAACACGGTGGACAGCGTTCTCAGCCGCAACCTCCGCGCGGAGGCCGAAAAACGCGGTTACATCGTGGTGGCACCGGCAGCGCCCGACGGCGAGTTGTTCTTCGAAGACGGAGCGCGCATTTTCCCGGAATTTCTAAAGCTGATCCTGGCGGATTACAAAATTCAAGACAACAAGTTCCATATCGCTGGACCATCTAACGGCGGAATCGCCGCGTTCCATGTCGCAGCCGCGAATCCTCAGTATTTTTTGTCCATAACCGCCTTTCCTGGATATATGTGGGAGCCCAGCCGGGCCAAACTCCAGGCTATTTCGAAGATGTGCGTCTTCATGTACGTTGGCGAGAATGACGAATACATGTGGCACCCGGAGATGCAGAAGGAAGCCGAGTTCCTAAGTTCTATGGGCACCGTGGCCCACTATACCGTGGAGAAGGGCCAGCCGCACCGCATGGAAACACTGGCGGGCGCTAATGCCGGGCGCTTGTTCGATGGGTTTGAGGAAACCAAAAAGGGCTGCAGTAAGTAAGCATGGCCGATTAGTGGTCCTGCAGCTACTCAGGCTTCGTGGCTGACAGTATTTTGAGCAGAATATCTTGCGATCGCCGCTGGCCCCATCGGGTACCGTACGCGCTCGACGTGATGGCGACAACCATGTGAAGCGAAGGCACAATGTAGATCTTGTTGCCACCGTTGCCCGACGCGAAGTGGACCGTTACTTGGTGGCCGGCAACCGGCTCGGCCTTGGTGTACCACATGTAGCCGTAGAAATCCGCGTAGGGATCGCTGTCGCCGATCGGCACTTTACTGGCGAGGCTACTTGCAACCCACTCGTGACTGATGAGGCGCCTTCCATTCACGACGCCATCGTTCAGCATCAGTTGCCCCAGTGCGGCGGCATCACGGGCGGTGATTTCAAGATTTCCTTGCCGCGTGGTTCGACTGACTGGCACATGCCTCCATCGCAAGCTCGTTATATTCAATGGGCCGAAGAAATTGGTACGCGCGAAGTCGTCCAACTGGGCCTTGGCGGCATTCTCGACGATCGCTCCAGTAAGGAAAGCGTTCACCGAGCAGTACAGGTATTTCTTGCCCGGAGCGCGCTTCATGGGAATCGCGTAGACCGTCCGAATCCAATTCGAAGACTCGTCGAGTCTGTTCTCGTTGCCCGGACTCGAGGGATCTTCATCATCTGCATCGAGACCGGAACGCATGTTCAGAAGGTCTTTGATCTCGATCTTTTCCTTGCCGTCTTGGGGGAGGCCGGGAAGATACAAGGCGATTGGGTCATCGACGCTGTGAACAATCTTCTTGTCGATAGCGATGCCCATCAGGACTGACGTGAGGCTTTTGGTCGCCGAGCGAATGTACGTGGCTGAGTCGCCGTTACAGTAATGCTCACTCACCAGCGCCCCGTCGCGGACGATAACGATACCCTTCAGGTCGTGATGCTGCTCCTTCTCCATGTCGCCATACAAGGCGTCGAGAGCTGCTGAATCACCTGGGAGTCTTTGGGCGGCGACGGGTTCCAGAGGATGCCTTTGGGGAGCGCGTCTTCTATTGATGACAGCTGCGCTTTTATTGATGACAGCTGCGCTGTCGACGATGGTGCAATGACAAAACAAAGAGCGACCGCAATCGGGCACACAATTACTACGTGCCTGGGCATATTGGGAATACGCAGCGCGATCCAGACCGGTTCCCACAAAATCCACTGAGCTAGCAGGCTGCTGATAAAGGCAATAAACCGCTTGCTCACGCGCGCGGCTCAGAATCGCAACTGCGTGTTTGCATGTGTTTACCGAGCCGCGACCGTTAGGGAGTCGGTCCCCAAAAGCCTTTTTCAGCATCCTGCTAGATCGCTATCGCAATCTAGCTTCCGGAAGAGTGGTTGCGAACAAAACCGGCCGGCCTCGCGTTGCACAATTAAGACTGGAGGCAGCGATGAATCGAGACGTGGCTCTCAAGATTGTGCTGGCTGTGGTGGGCGTGCTCTTTTTGGCGTTAACTTATCCCTTGATCGTGTTTGTGCGGCAAGAGCCTGCGTTGTCGATGATGTTCAGCCTGTATGTCACGCTCGGCGTCTTCCTGCTGCTCGCGATACGCGACCCGTCGGCGCATCGCAGCCTGATCGCCTTTACCGCATGGTCCAGCCTGGCTCATGCCGCACTGATGGGCACTCAGGCCATGCGGGACATGGTTGCGCGCGGCGAACTGATTGGCGTGGCGGTGCTCGCCGTTATCGGCGTGGCGTTGATTGCGCTGGCGCCGGCCAGGCAGAGCGCCGCACCCGCTTCGCGCCCTAGTAACGTTTATCAGCCCGGCTGAACGGCTGGCTGAACGGCCGGGCGCACAAGATGGAAGATATCGGTGCGCAGTTGGGCCGGGTCCGCGTGCCAGTCGCCGTAGATTTCCCAGCATGTTCCAGTCATTCAATATCGACGCGGCCGTCTCCCCGCGGGCGATAGACCATTACATTTTGGCCGTGTCCAGCGAATGCCGGAACCGCCCGGGCCACTTGGATAGCTCGGTTGTTACGGCTACGACAGCGATGGGACGGGGTTCAACGATGAAAATCTGGGCGGGCATCCAGGAGTTCTTGGAATCAATCTATCAGGGTGACGAGCGTGCGGCCACTTTGCAAAGACGCTAATATTGATATTGACATGCGACACATGGCGCGTTACGGTTCGGATGATAAAGACAATCCGTCACAAGGGACTGAAACGTCTCTTTGAGGACGACGACGCGCGCGGCGTAAACCCGGAACACGTCGAGAGGTTGCGGGATATTCAGGCGACGCTTCACGCCGCGCCCAATGTTACTCATATGGACTTGCCGGGGTTTCGGCTGCACCGTGCGGGCCAACTGGCGCGTGACATTCCGCTTTGACGACGGCGCGGAGGACGTTGATTACTTCGATTACCACTAGACCAGGAGAGCAACCCATGAATATGAAGAACCCACCGCACCCCGGAGGCGTCGTTTTGCGTCAGTGCATTGAGCCTTCCGGCTTGACGATCACAGACGCCGCCGCCGCTCTTGGGGTGACGCGCAACACGCTTTCGGAACTCGTCAACGGGAAGCGCGGGATATCTCCTGAAATGGCCGTGAGAATATCCAAAGTTTTTGGAGGCTCGGAACAAGGCTGGCTTGTGCAACAGGCCCAGTACGATCTGGCTCAAGTCCGCCGTGACCGGCTGAAACTCAAGCGCTTGGAAATCGCGTAGCCACCTATCTATGGGCGAGAAGGGAAAGGAGGGCCGCCTGACCAGCGCCGAAGCGCGTGACGGCCCGAAGTTTCTTGGAGCCACAATCCCGGTAGGATAAAATGGTGCGATGGCCGTCCGTCCAACACCATCGACTGATTGGGACGCCCAGCAATATCTCAAATTCGAAGACGAGCGCACACGCCCGCCGCGCGATCTGCTCGCTCAGGTGCCGTTGCGGCAGGCGCGCATGGCCGTGGATCTGGGCTGCGGACCTGGCAATTCCACCGAACTTCTTGTCGAGCGCTATCCGGACGCCACCGTGATCGGCCTGGATTCCTCCAGGGATATGCTGCGCCAGGCCCGCCAGCGATTGCCACGCTGCAATTTCATTGAGGCCGATCTTGCAACCTGGACGCCTCAAGAACCTGTCGACCTGCTGTTTGCCAACGCGGTTTTCCAGTGGGTGCCGGATCACCAGATGGCGATGAAGCGGGCCATCCTGGGCTTGGCGCCGGGCGGCGTCCTTGCGGCGCAAATGCCGGACAACACCCGGGAGCCCTCGCATGTGCTGATGCAGGAAGTGGCGAATCGGGGATCGTGGGCCAAAAACCCCGCGCTGGCGGAGGCGGCCCGGGGCGATCTGTCCAGCCCGGAATCTTATTACGATCTGTTGAAACCGCTGTGCCAACGGGTCGAAATCTGGCACACCATTTATAACCATGTGATGGCTGGGCCGAAAGCCATTGTCGAATGGTTTAAGGGGTCGGCGCTGCGGCCCTTTCTTTCCGCGCTGGATGCCCCGGCGGCCGACGATTTCCTGGAGGCGTACACGGCGGAAATCGCCCGCCACTACCCGGCCCGCTCCGACGGTCAGACGCTGCTCCGATTCCCGCGGCTCTTTATCGTCGCGACCAGATAGTTCCCCAAGCCACCTAGCCCCCAATCCCCAGTCCCCAATCCCGCGCGAGCGAACGCGAGCGCCTGCTATACTATGGGTTAACGCTCCGTAACGGCGAGGTGTCAGTGTGTTTATCAGCGTCAAGGAGCTGGAACTTAAGAAGGTTCACTTTGATGTGGCCTTCCCGCCCGGTGAAATCGATTTTGTAGACGACGGCGACCGGTTGCGCCAGGCTTCGCCGCTCCAGGCGGAAGGTTTCGCGGAGCTTCTCCCGCATACATTCGGGGAGATTCGCGTTCGCGGACATCTGGCGGTAACCATGCGCTGCGATTGTAATCGCTGCCTGGAGCCGGCGGAGTTTCCGATCGATTCCAGCTTCGATCTGTTTTATCGCCCGGCCGAAGTTGTCGGTGAAGAGGATGAAGCTGAAGTCGAAATTGATGAAGGAGAAGCCGAAATCGCCTTCTATGAAGGCGGCGGCATCGAGTTGAAAGATGTTTTGCGCGAGCACGTGCTGCTCAGCATGCCCATGCAGCGGGTTTGCCGCGCCGAGTGCCAGGGAATTTGCCCGGGCTGCGGGCAAAATCGTAACCTGCTAAACTGCGGTTGCGAAGTGAAACTCGTGGACGACCGCTGGTCCGCTCTGAAGAAAGTTCAAGTGAAAGGGACATAAGAAGTAGCTAAGAAGGAAAGCCATGCCGAATCCGAAACGCCGACACTCCAAGCAGCGCACCTCCACGCGCCGGTCGCACGACCATTTGCGCGCCCTCGGGCACGCGGAGTGCCCCAATTGCCACGAACCCAAGCTCCCGCACCGCGCCTGTCCCCATTGCGGCCGCTATAAGGGCCGCGAAGTGATCGAGGTTGCGGAAGAATAACGCATCGGGAAACGTCATTCCATGGTGACCATCGCGGTTGACGCAATGGGCGGCGATGACGCCCCGAAGGCGGAGGTGGAGGGAGCCGTTCGCGCGGCCCGGTTGCTGGGCGTCAAAGTCATATTGGTCGGCAAGCAGGAAATCCTGCGCGCGGAGTTGCACAAGCACGAGGACACGGCCGACCTGCCGATCGAGATCCAACACGCCAGCGAACGCGTCACCATGGAGGATAGCGTCAAGGCCATGCGCCAGAAGCGCGACAGCTCCATCCATGTGGCTGCGCGGCTGGTGCGGGATGGCGTGGCCGACGGCGTGGTTTCGGCCGGCAACACCGGCGCCGTGATGGCCACCGCGAAGCTGGTGCAGGGCATGCTCCCCGGCGTCGATCGTCCGGCTCTGGCGGCGGCCTTCCCCACGCTGCGCGGCACGCCGGTGATCGTGGTCGATGTAGGCGCCAACGTGGATTGTTCGCCGCGCATGCTGGCGCAATTCGCGGTGATGGGCGACATTTATTCGCGCGTCATCTTTCGCGCGCATCGCCCGCGCGTGGGGCTGCTATCCATCGGCGAAGAAGAGCACAAGGGCAATGAGCTCACCCGCGCCGCTACGCCGCTGCTCAAGGCGCTGCCCATCCATTTCATCGGCAACGTGGAAGGCCGCGATATCTATACCGGCGAGACCGACGTCATCGTGTGCGACGGCTTCATCGGCAATGTGGCGCTGAAGGTGAGCGAAGGGCTGGTCGAGATGGTGTACAAGATGTTGCGCGAATCGCTGGAAGCCACCATCACGCGCAAGATCGGTTCTCTGCTGGCGCGCGCCGCGTTCAAGGAGTTCAAGAAGCGCGTGGATTATTCCGAGTACGGCGGCGCCCCGCTGCTGGGCGTGAAGGGTGTGTGCATTATCACTCACGGCCGTCCCAACGCTAACGCGATCAAGAACGCCATTCGCGTGGCCGCGGAATTCGCCGAAGGCAAGATCAACGAACGGATCGAGGCGGAGTTGGCCAACGGCCAGCTGGTGGGCGCCTCCATTGCCGCAAAGGCGGACTGATATGGCGCGGCCGCTCCTGGTTGGCTTTTTCGCGCTCGCCGCGCTCGCCACAATAAGGCCGGCGGGCGCAGCCGAAGATCCGGTACAGTGGGCGCTCACTTTCGATTCCAAGGCCGCCGCGCCCGGCTCCCACGTGCTGGCCAAATTCACCGGAACCATTCAGCCGCACTGGCACGTTTATTCGATGACCACGCCGCCCGGCGGCCCGAATCCGACCACGGCGCGCATTGCGGACAACCCGGCCGTCGCCGGTTTCAAGATTTATCAAGCGAAACCGGTGCGCAAGCTC
Source organism: Bryobacterales bacterium (assembly GCA_963784025.1). Classification (GTDB taxonomy): domain Bacteria; phylum Acidobacteriota; class Terriglobia; order Bryobacterales; family Bryobacteraceae; genus Palsa-89. The sequence goes on along the minus strand of CAWAPW010000014.1, from coordinate 165,415 downwards.
GACCCCAGTTTCGGGATCGACACCGAAACCTTCTCTGAGCAGTATGTTTTGCTATTCGATATCGAGCTGAAAAAAGATGCAGCCGCGGGCGCGGCCGACATCGCCGCCAACGTCCGCTATCAAACCTGCAACGATACGATTTGCCTGCCTCCGAAGAAGAAAACCGCGGCAGGTTCCCTGACGATTGACCCCTCGGCCAAGTCCGCGGCAATCGCGATCCCCGCCGGCTTCACGTTGGTGCCAGTCGCCACGCCCACTTCGGCGGCGGCTCAGACCGCGCCAACCCCGCCGACGCCACCGGCGGACTCCGGCGGCAACGGGCTGTTCATACTTACAGCATTCGCGGCTGGACTCGCCGCTATCTTCACGCCTTGCGTCTTTCCGATGATCCCGTTCACCGTTTCCTACTTTTTGAATCGCCAGACGGGAAGCAAGAAGGACGGGTTGTTGCAAGCTCTGGCGTTTTGTCTCGGCATTATCGTGTTCTTTACGGGAATTGGCGCGCTATTAAAAGTAATTGTCGGATCCGCGGGAGTGGTTCAGCTCGGCAACAGCCCCTGGGTGAATGGATTCATCGGAGCGCTGTTTGTCGTGTTCGGCTTGAGCCTGCTTGGCGCCTATGAGCTGGCGCTGCCGTCGGGGCTGCTCACCAAAATGAACCAGGCTTCCGAGGGCGGCGGCTATTTCGGCTCGCTGCTGATGGGCCTCACCTTCACGCTGACGTCGTTCGCTTGCATCGGGCCATTCATGGGGTCGCTGCTGGCCGGCTCGGTCGAAAGCGGCGGATTGCAACCGGTGCTCGGGATGGCGGCCTTCTCCACCGGTCTGGCCGCGCCGTTCTTCGTGCTCGCGCTGTTTCCTTCGTTCCTGCAGAAGCTTCCCAAAAGCGGCGGCTGGCTGATGCGCGTGAAAGTTGTTCTTGGGTTCGTGGTGCTGGCCATCGCGCTGAAGTATTTAAGCTCGGCCGACCAAATCCTGCAAACCGATTGGATCTCGCGTGAAATGTTCCTGGCCTGCTGGATTGTGCTCTTTGCGCTTCCCGGCCTTTATTTGCTCGGCTTCTTGCGCCTGGAAGGGATCAAGCCGGACGATCCCCTGGGCGTGGGACGCGTGCTGATCGCCGCGCTGTTCCTGATGTTTTCGATCAGCCTCTTGCCCGGGCTGTTCGGCGCATCGCTCGGCAATGTGGAAGCGTTCATTCCCGTCCAGGCTAAAGGCGTGGCGCTGCTCGGAGGCGGCGCGGGCGAATCGGCGGCGCCCGTCTGGATGAAGAACCAGTACAAGGAAGCGCTCGCCAAAGCGCGCGCGGAGAACAAACTGGTGTTCATCAACTTCACCGGCTACGCCTGCACCAATTGTCATTGGATGAAGGCCAATATGTTTCCCAAGCCGGAGATCACCGGCCTTCTGAAAGATTTCGTACTGGTGGATCTTTATACCGACGGCACCGACGCCGAATCCGAACAAAATCAGCAGCTCGAAGAAAAGCGCTTCGGCACCGTGGCCATTCCCTTTTACGCCATCCTCGACCCGGACGAGCATACCATCGCGACGTTCCCCGGCCTGACGCGCAACGCGTCGGAATTCGTTACGTTTCTGAAGCGGCGCGGGACCGCGGTCGCGTCCAGCGCGCCAGGTACAGTTCAGCCGCGAAACCTTCTTGTTCCCGGTCGCTCGCGGCCTGCCATTCTGCCAACGCTTTCCGCTTTAATCGCTCCAGCAGCTCGGCGTCTCTCCGCGCGTTGACCACCCGCTTGCGCTGCTCGCCGGCTTGCGCCTCCATTTGACGCCGCCGCTGGTCGATAGCGCGGATTTTGTTCTGGGTGTGCCGGCGATAGGCATCCAGACTCTGCAACTCGCTGGCTTCGATGGAGGACTGCCGCAGCACATCGCGGTCGCTGGCGGCCCGCCCGGTTTCGGCGCCGAGCTTTTCCTCGCCCAGCTTCGCCAATTGATCGGTGAGTTGCTCCAGCTTCAGCTCTTCGAGCGCGGCCTGCCCGGCGCGCCAGCCGAGCACCCGTTCCAGGGGAAATTGAAACCGTTTCATGGCGCTAACTGGTTACCGAGCGTTTGGCCAGTTCACTCAAGCCCGCCATGGTTTTTTCGAACGGACTCTGCTCCCGACTATCCTGTTTGAGGAAATCGAGCAGCAGCGGCCGCACCCGTATGGCCGCGTCCAGCTTCGGATTCGCCCCGCTGGCGTAGGCGCCCAGGTTGATCAGGTCTTCCGAGCGCGCGTGCGTCGCCATCGCCTCGCGGATCTTGGCCGCCGCCTCTTTTTGCTCCGGCGTACACAGCCGCGGCGCCAGCCGGCTTACCGATTGCAAGATATCGATGGCCGGATAATGCCCCGCCGCGCCCAGTTCGCGCGACAAAACAATGTGGCCGTCCAGAATGGCCCGCACCGCGTCGCAGATGGGTTCGTTGAAATCGTCGCCTTCCACCAGCACGGTGAAAAACCCGGTGATCGATCCCTTGCGAAAATTGCCGGCCCGCTCGAAAATCTTGGGAAGCAGATGGAACACCGACGGCGTGTAGCCCTTCTGGCTGGGAGGTTCCCCGCCCGCGAGGCCGATTTCGCGCTGCGCCATGGCCAGGCGCGTTACCGAATCCATCACCAGCAGTACGTCTTTCCCTTGATCGCGAAAGTATTCGGCCACGGCCAGCGCGACAAACGCGGCGCGAATCCGCAACGGCGCCGGCCGGTCTGACGTGGCCACCACCAGCACCGATTTCTTCAGCCCTTCCGGGCCCAGCTCCTGCTCGATAAAATCCCGCACCTCGCGATTGCGTTCTCCAATGAGCGCGATCACGCTGACGTCGGCGGCGCTCGAGCGCGCCATCGCTCCGAGCAGCGTGCTCTTGCCCACGCCCGAGCCTCCGAAGATTCCGATTCGCTGTCCCTTGCCGCAGGTCAGCAGGCTGTCGATGGCGCGAATGCCGGTGGCCAGCGCCTGGCTGATCGGTTCGCGGTCGAGCGGGCCCGGCGGCGCGGCGTAAAGCTCGTAAGGCTCGCCGCCGGTAATCGGCCCCAAACCATCCAGAGGTTTCCCAAACCCGTCGATCACGCGGCCGAGCAGTTGCGGCCCGGCTTCCATCCGCGCGTCTTCCTTGCGCGCCACGATCGCATCGCCCAGGTGCAGACCATCCGTCTCCTCGAGCGGCATCGAGAGCACACGGCCCTCACGGAAGCCGATCACCTGGGTGCGAATCACTCGCCCCGCGCGCGTCGAGATTTCGCAAAAATCGCCCACCGCCGCTTCCGGCCCTTTCGATTCCACCAGCAAGCCCACCAGCTCGCTGACGCTGCCCGTCCAGCGGCAAGTCTCGATGCGCGCCAGTTTCTCGTAATAGGGCTTCAAGTTCATGGGCATCTTCTTGGCCGTTAGGGGACCAGATCCGCGAAGCCGCGCTCGATCTCAGCGAGCTGCGTATCCACCGAGGCGTCGAGCGAACCGCGGCTGGATTCGATCGCCACGCCGCCCGGCGCCAGATTCGCATCGGCCATCACTTCCACCCGTTGCAGCAGTCCCATTTGTTCGAAGAATTGCCGCACCATGTGCGCGTCCTGGCGCGAAACGCGCACCTGATGCACTTCACGCGCTTCCGTTTTGTCGAGCGCCGCCTTTACCAGACCGAGCAGCGCCTCCGGCGACACTGTCAGCTCGCGATGCAGTATACGGCGCGCCACCGCCAAAGCCAGCGCCACCACATCCTGCTCCGCTTCCCGGCGATAACGCAGCCGCATTCCGGTGAGCTCCTCGATGCTGCGCGCCAGCTTCAACTGCATCGCCTCCACTTGCCCGGCCAGGCTTTGCCGGGCCGCCGCCTGCCCCTCTTCAAACCCCTGTTGATGGGCCGCCGTCACACGCAGTTCCATATCGGCCGGCTCTCGGGCGCTGCCGCCGGGCGGGACTGGTTCAGAGATGTAGCCCGCCACCGGCTGGCCGTCAGTGGTGATGGCGCCCGTGATGGCCTCTGAAGACGAGACCCGGCGCCAGGACACCGGCTCGCTCGCCACTGTTTCGCCGCGGATGAGCTTAGACGACATACTGCTCCCCGACCGTCCCCTTGAGGCTGATGGTGCCTTCGGCCTCCAACTGCCGGATCACCGCGATGATCTGCTGCTGCGCCGCCTCCACTTCCTTGATCTTGATCGGCCCGAGCGATTCCAGATCCTCCTTCAGCATCTCGGCGCCGCGCTGGGACATCAGCTGCAGGATATGGTTCTTCAGTTGATCGGAAGTGCCCTTGAGCGCGGTGGTCAGGATCTTGCGGTCCACCTTTCCCAGCATTTCCTTGATGGCCTCCTGGCTCAGCAGCAGCAGGTCTTCGAAGACGAACATCATGTGCCGGATGGTCTCCACCAGCTTGGGATCGTTCTGCTCGATGGCTTCCAGAATCTCTTTGCTCGAGCCCGAATCCAGGCGATTGAACATCTCCGACACCGCCCGCACGCCGCCGTAGGACTCGCGGCTCAGTTCGCCCAGCGATTTCAGGCGCTGCCCGATGATGGCCGCGATCTTGGAGACGATCAGGGGCGAGATCTGGTCCAGGTGCGCCATCCGCAGCGCCACGTCGGCCCGCAGCTCCTGCGGCAGCGAGATCAGCAAGCCGGCCGCCTGCGAGGCGTTCAGATGCGAGAGGATGAGCGCGATGGTCTGCGGATGCTCGTTGTGGATGAACTTGGCCAGCTGTTGCGGATCGGCCTTTTGCAGCGTGTCGAAATTAGCCAGCTCCGAGCCTAGCGTCTTCACCAGCCGGTCCACCAGCTTTCGCGCGTGTTCCGGCCCGAACGCGCTCATCAGCATTTTCTTCGCGTAGTCGATGCCGCCCTTGAGAACATACTCGTGGGCCATCGACATCTGGTAGAACTCTTCGAGCACTCCCTCGGCCTGATCGTTGCTGATGGAGGTGATGCGCGCCACCTCGTGACCGATCATCTGGACTTCTTCCTCGTCCATCTGCCGCAGGATGTCCGCGGTGACCTGGTCTCCGAGAATGATCATCAGGATGGCGGCCTTGCGAATGCCCGGGACGTTGGGCGTCGAATTGGAGCTCTCCAGATTTTGAATCATGCCGTCACGTCAGGGCTTGCCTGCCGCCCAGGTTCGATGGACGCCGGGCGCCATGCGTGCACCTAGCGGCTGGACGTAGCGGCTGCGCGTCATCGCTTCATCTCGTCGCCCGACTCCGCCATCCAGGCCCGCAGGACGTGCGCCATGCCCGCCGAATCTTTCTTGGCCTGTTCGCTGATGTGCTTGGTAAGCACCGCGGTCTTTTTGGTCACGGGCGGCAGCTTCAAAGAATTTAACGCCTCCGTCTCCTGCTTCTGGCGCAGCGCCGCCTGCTCGGCTAAACGCGCCTTCGATTTGCGACTGCAGCTCTTCGGGGGCATGGGATCCAGCGGGGAGTTCGGCAGGCAACTGCACTGAGCCGAGGGGCTTCTTTTTCCGCATCACTCGCAGGACGATGAAGAGCAGCCCGAGCAATAACGCCGCTCCCACTCCCACGCCGATCACGAAGACCCTGTTCTTGAGAAATTGGTCCTGCCAGGGCGGTGGCGGATGCGGCGCCGGATTGGCGGGCGGGAGCTGTTCGGGATTTAGCGTCGACTCAAACGGCAGCGTCTCCACGATCAGCTGGTCGCCCCGCTCGGTGGATAAACCGATGACGCCCGCCACCAGGTCGTGAATGGCCTTCAGTTTATCCGCCGAGGGCGCTTCCACGATCCGTTTGGCTTTGGCTCCGGTGCCCTCGTAACGGACCATGGAATCCACCAGGAGCGATACCGACATGCGCTTCACGGTGCCTTGCGGCTCCCGGACGTGGCGCACGGTATGGCTGGATTGGTAGTTGATGTTCTCGCTGCGGCGCGAGACCGAATTCCCGCTGCCCGCCGGGCGCGCGGCCGGCCGGGGCAGGCTGGACGCGGTGCCCGGAATGCCCGCCGCCACCGCTCCGCCGCTCATGTCCTCGGTCTTTTGCGAACTGACCATGACGGACTTGGTGGGATCGAAGCTCTCCTCGCTCTCGTCGGCGCTGGAAAAGTCGCACTCTACCGAGGCGGTGGCGCGAAAATTGTCGGCGCCCAGCAGCGGTTCGAGCGCATGGTTGATTTTGGCCAGCAGATCGCGCTCCAGTCTTCTGCCGGTATTCGAGCGCCGCCTCGGACGGCTCCGGATCGTCGGGCGAGGCGGCTTTGCGCGCCTGATTCAGCAGATTCCCGCGCATGTCCACCACCGTGACCGCCTCGGGAAGCAGCCCTTCCACCGCGCTCGCGGCCAACTGGCAGATGGCCGCCACGTTCTGCGGCGACAGTTGCGCGCCGGGCCGCAGTTTCACCAGGACGCTGGCTTTGGCGGGCTGGCGCGAGTCCAGGAACAGCGAGTCTTTGGGAAAGGTGATGTGTACGCGCGCCTGCTCCACCTCGGCCAGCGACATCACGGAGCGCTCCAACTCGCCTTCGAGCGCGCGGTGATAGTTCACCTGCTCGGTGAAGTCGCTCATGCCGAATGTAGTCTTATCGAACAGCTCGAAACCGATCCGCCCGCTCTTGGGAAGCCCTGCCGCGGCCATGTCCAGGCGCAACTCCGCTACTCTCTCAGACGGCACCAGCACTACCGAACCGTTCTCCGAGAGCCGGAATTCCGATCCGTTTTCACGCACCTTGGCCAGCACGGCCGCCGCGTCTTCGGGCGCGAGCGAGCTGTAGAGCGGACGAAAGTCGCGCTCGCGGTTCCAGCGCGCGAACGCCGCCAGAGCTCCAATCACCGCCGCGGCCGCCAGAACAAGGGACAGGATCTGCTTCCAGGTCAGGCTCTCCAGCAGTCGTTTGATCTGATCCATGTTCGCGGTTTTGGTTCACCCAGCTTCGTTTCGTAATGCCGGGTTGCCAGCCCCTAACCCCCAGCCCCCAGTCCCCAACCCCCGGCTCCTACATCTGCATGCGCATCACTTCCTGGTAGGCCGAGACCACCTTGTTTCGCACTTGCAGGAACAAATCGAACGACATCGCGGCCTGCTGGGTGGCCAGCGCCACCTTATGTACCTCTTCGTCCTCGCCCGATAAGAATTTAGCGACGCTCGATTGCGCGCTCTGCTGGAACTGGTCCACGCGTCCGATGGCATCGGCCAGCACGGAGCTGAATCCGGCGCCGGACCCAGCGGACGCGCTGGGGGCGCGAGCGCCGGAATCGCAGCGGGAGACGGGATGGAGGTAATGGGGAGAGACATGCGGGGTGGTGAGAAAAATCAGGTCATCGTTTTTAGAAAGATCGTTTTTAGAAAGATCGTTTTAGAAAAGTTCCGCGGGGTTTTGGAAAAATCCTCACCACAGAATCACCTGCAAAATATCGATGGAATGCTGGATCATGTCCTTGATAGCCGTCATGGCGGCGACATTGGCCTCGAAGCCGCGCTGCGCGCTGAGCAGATCCACCATGTCCTCGGCGGGGTTCACGTTGGGATACGCTACGTAGCCTTCTTTATCCGCGTCGGGATGTCCGGGCTGGTACCTCTTCTCTCCTTCACTGGTGTCTTGCACCACCTCGGCCACTTCGACGCCCGCTACGCCGTTCGTCATCTCGCTCTGGAAGACCGAGGAAAACGGCGAGGTTTCGGGCGCGCTTTGAAATACTGCATCCTGGCGCCGGTAAGGGCCGCCTTGGGCGTGCGGGTGGTCTCGGAATTCGCCAGGTTTTGCACCACCAGCTCGGCGCGGGTGCGCTGCGCGGCCATCCCGGAGGCGCTGACCGAAAGCACCGAAAACAGACTCATCCGGATTGTCCCTCTTTGATGGCCGACTCCACGATCTTGAGCTGCGCCTTGCATCAGGTTGGAGGCGACGTTGAACCGCAGCGCGGTCTCGGCCAGCAAACGCGATTCCCGGTCCAGGCTGACATTATTTCCATCGCTTTTCACCACCAGACCCGGCGTGTCCACGACATTGGGCGCTTGCCCTTGCGCCAAACTGATGAACTCGAACTGGAAATCGATATCTTTGGTCTTATAACCGGGCGTATCGATATTGGCGAGATTGGAAACCACCAGCTTCTGGCGAGCGCTCAGCAGATCCATGTAGTGTTCGATCTGGTTGGTGATAGCATCTACCACGCGGGCGTAAATGCACACGCCCGGCCAAAGCCACCGCGCCGCGTTCTCAGTAACTTGCGGTTCAATATCCCAATCGTCCCGGGCCTTGCCGCGCCAAAATCCTGCCCAAGGCCGAGGAATTGCCTGCCGCAGCCGAAAAACGAGTTCAAGCCTATTGTTTCGAGCAGGAATAGTACTACACTCAGTACTAGTTCAGAAGGCTCCAAAACGGCTTCTAGGGCCTTTTCGGCCCTGTGTATCTAAGTGGTTTCGCCGGGTTAATTTAAGCGTTACCTGAAATTGATTACGTACCAGTACCCCTGTAGAATCTAGATGCGGATGGTCGATACACTATATATGAACGACACCTTCACGACAGTGGAAGATAACGGAGTTCGTCACACCCCTGCGGAGCCGAGGAAGGGCATGATTCGCGTACTCATCGCCGATGACCATCCGATCGTCCGTGACGGTCTCAAGAAACTCCTGAGCCTGGAAGAGGACTTCCAAGTCGTGGGCGAGGCTTCGGATGGCTGCGAAGTCCTGGACCGCGTCCAGGAACTGGATCCCGACGTTTTGCTGCTGGATCTGCGCATGCCCAATCTGGACGGCCTTTCCGCGCTGCAAGCCCTGCAGCAGACCAACAAACGCACGCGCGTGATCGTCCTGACGGCGTCGGAAGACAAAAACGAATTCGTGCAGGCCATGAAACTGGGATGCTCCGGCATCGTGCTGAAGCAGACCGCTCCGGAACTGATCGTCAAGAGCATCCGCAAAGTTCACGGCGGCGAAATCTGGCTGGACTCCCACACCACTGCGGCCGTCATGCGGCAGTTCGCCGCGCCGGGTGAAGTTGGCAGCGGCGGCGGCTCCGGCAAAACCCGCGAGCGGTCCCCCTTGAGCCAGCGCGAACGCGAGATCGTGCAACTGGTCGCCCAGGGTTACAAGAACAAGGAAATGGCCGAGAAGATGTTCATCAGCGAGCAAACGGTGAAGAATCACCTGCACAACATCTTCGACAAGCTGGGCGTGTCGGACCGCCTGGAACTGGCTCTTTACGCCATCCACAAGGGCCTCCACCTGGCAGCCGAACGCTAACTGGCGCCGCGCGATAGTTTCTCCTCCTCGGCGGGCTGGCCGAATTTGTCAGCCCGCTTGCTCCCTCTCTCGGCGCGCCCGACCAGGCGCCGTCCACCGGCTCCTTAGCCCCTCCTACCGACTTCGCCTCAGCCTTTTTCCCGGCGCTTTTGGTACTTTCCGTCCATTGTGGCCTATTCCGGGTAGGAATAAAGTCCTTGGTACGGAGTTACCAGAGAATGCGAATTACTCTTGTCCTTTCGTTGCTTTGCCTCGCTGGAGCGGCTTCGCTCCCGGCTCAAGTGCCCGTCATGCACAAAGTGCAGCCCGATAGCGGCAAAATCGGATCGGTCCTGCGGATCCAGGGCGTCTTTCTCGGGAAGACCAAAGTAGACGAAGTCTATCTGACCGACCATACCTTCGACATGAAGGTCAAGGTGCTGGATCAGACCGACGACTACATCGAGTTCCGCGTCCCGCCCTTCGTCAAACCCGGGCGTCTGCAGCTTGCTGGTCAAGACCACCGGGAAAGAGCCCATGCTGCTGGAACAGCCCGTCTATATCGACCATCGAAGAGCCGAAGGACAAGGAGACGCTGGAAGCTGCCACCGCAGCTCCCGCGAATCCGGCGCCTGCTACGCGCCAACGGAACGAAATAACAGCCGCCGCTTGCTCACACCCGCGGCTCGGTGGGGACGGCTCCTCAGAACTACTGCTGCTGTTGTTGTTGCTGCTGATGGGCGGCCAGGTCCGAGTCCAGCGCGTCTTCGCGCAACGCCTGAGACCAGTCTTCGATGCCCAGCTCGGGCTCGAGCGGCGGCGCATCGGATGGCGCAACATGCACGGCCACCAGCAACTGGCTCTCCGCCGACCCCTTGAACACGCCCTTGGTGGGTGGAACATCGGCATAATCGCGCCCTACCGACGTGCGCACGTGCCGCTCGCCGGCCAGAACATTGTTGGTTGGGTCCAGGCCCACCCAGCCTAATCCCGGCAACAGCGTCTCCACCCAGGCGTGCGTGGCGCCCTCGGCCGAGCGCGTCTTTTCACCCGCTTTGTGAAAAAGGTAGCCCGAGACGTAGCGGCAGGGAATCCCGATGCGGCGCGTCAGGCCGATCATGATATGGGCGAAGTCCTGGCACACGCCTTGCCGGCTTTCGAGCGCGTGGTCGATGGGCGAATCCACGCGCGTGCTCTTGGGAACATAGGCGATCTTGCGATAGAGCAGGGCATTGAGATTCAGCACGAACTCCAGGGGATCGCACTGCCGCGCCTTTTCACGCGACTCCACATCCAGATCGCAGGCGAATTGCTCCAGCAGTTCCGTCGACTGGCCGAAATGGCTGGGCATCAACATTTCGATATAGTCGCCCGCGGCGATCATCTCGTCCAGTTCCTCCCAGGCGCCGTCGCCCAGCGACGCAGGCAGCGCCGGCGGGGGCTGCACATCCACCAGGGCGTCGGCCACGATAGAGAGCTGCTTGTGCCTGCCCGGCACATCGAAATGATGCACCGTGTTGCCCAGGTAGTCGCGATAGAACTGCACGCGCGCCTTGGGCTGCACCATCAGCTGGAACGAAAGGCAGCGCTGCGGGCCATCCGAGCGCGGCTGCATACGCGCCTCCATCAGGCTTTCGCTCACGTGCGCGCTATAGCGGAATTTTGTCAGATGGCGAATGGAATAATACATTGTTAAGCTTCGATCGCCGCTTCCACGGGATAAGTGATGTAAACTTCGTAAATCGCGGTATGAATGCGGGCGCATTGCCGCTGGATATCGGCGAAAAACTCGGCCAAACTGGCCACTACTTCTTCGAGCGGGGTAAACATCAGCCCGGCGCTTAACCGGCCGGCGATCTTAGCCACGCGCGGCGATCGCTTGCTGGCCGCGGCCTGATTGATGGCTTCGAGCGACCGCTGTAAATGGTCGGCCGCGAAGCGCACCGAATGCGGAAATTCGTTATTTAGAAGCAAAAATTCGGCCACGCGTTCCGGGCGCAGATCGGCCGTGTAGACCTTGCAATAGGCTTCAAACGCGGTGCAGCTCCGCAGCAAGCCGATCCATTCCATGTGCTCGCCCGAATCCATGGGTTGCCCGGCGGGAAATTCGTGGAAATAGATATCGAGCAGCCGCGCGATGGCGGCCGCGCGCTCGATGAACCGTCCCACCTGGATAAATTGCCAGCCTTCGCCGTGATTCATGGTGGAGTCCGTGACGCCTTGCACCAGGTGCGAGCTTTCCAGAATCACGGCCAGAAAATCCAGCGGCTGCGACGCCCACAGTCCGGCCGATTCCATGCGCCGCACTTCGTGAAAAAGGCGGTTCAGTTGCTCCCACATCTCCGAGCTGATCTGTTCGCGCACCTGGCGCGCGTTCTCGCGGGCCGACGCAATGCCGCCGGTGATGTTGCGCAACGCGTAGGTCTGCGCGCGGGTGAACGGATCGCTATTTTCGGTTACCGAGCCGGGATGGCCCAGGCTGGACAACACGCGCAGCCAGCGGCGGTCCGAAGACTTGGGATCCTGCTCCAGCATCAGGTTCAACTGGACGCCCAGCACGCGCGCGATATGTTCGGCGCGCTCCAGGTAGCGGCTCATCCAATACATGCTTTCGGCGACTCGAGATAGCATTGTTTATTTATTCCGCTTCCTCACGGTCGCGGCTCGGTAGGCCGCGGCTCGGTTTTACTGCAACACCCAGGTGTCTTTGCTGCCTCCGCCTTGCGATGAATTCACCACCAGCGATCCCGAGCGCAAAGCCACGCGCGTCAATCCGCCCGGCACGATGGTCACCTTGTCGCCGCACAAAATGTACGGGCGCAGATCGACGTGCCGCGGCTCCACGCGGCCATCGAAGAAGCACGGCGCGCGCGAGAGCATGATGGTGGGTTGGGCGATGTAGTTGCGTGGATCGGCTTCGATGCGCTCGCGAAATTCCTCGCGCTGCTCGGCGGTGGAGTGCGGCCCGATCAGCATGCCGTAGCCGCCCGATTCGCCCACCGCCTTGACCACATATTTGTCGAGGTTGGCGAGCACATGCTGGCGTTCGGTAGGGTCGGTCATCAAAAACGTTTCGACGTTGTCGAGAATCGGATCTTCGCCCAGAAAATATTTGATCAGCTTGGGCACATAGGCGTACAACGCTTTGTCGTCGGCCACGCCGGTGCCCAGCGCATTGGCCAGCGTCACGTTGCCGGCGCGATAGGCGTTGAATAAACCGGCCACGCCCAGGATCGAATCGGACCGGAAGGCCAGCGGATCGATAAAATCGTCATCCACGCGCCGGTAGATCACATCGACGCGCCGCAGGCCGCCCGTGGTGCGCATGTAAACGACGTTGTCGTGCACCACCAGGTCGCGGCCTTCCACCAGTTCGATGCCCATCTGGCGCGCCAGATACGTGTGTTCGAAATACGCCGAGTTGTAAACGCCCGGTGTCAGCAGCACGATGTTCGGTTCGCCGCGGCCTTCGGGCGCGAGCGACCGCAGGGTGGTGAGCAGCGCTTCCGGATAATGATCGATGGGCCGGATGTCGGTGTGCTGAAACAATTCCGGGAAGATGCGTTTCATCACCTGGCGCGACGTCAGCATGTACGAGACGCCGCTCGGGACGCGCAGGTTGTCTTCGAGAACCACGAAGCGTCCGTCCGGCAAGCGGATCAGATCGGTACCCATGACGGCGACATAAATATTCCTGGGCGCCGTCACGCCGCGCATCTGACGGCGGAAATGCCGGCAGCTATAGACCATTTCGCGCGGCACCACGCCGTCGTTCAGGCAGCGGCCCTCATTATAGATGTCGCGCAGGAACATGTTGAGCGCGGTGATGCGCTGTGTCAGCCCTTTTTCGATGGTCTGCCACTCCGCGCTGGTGATGATGCGGGGCAGCAGGTCGTGCGGGAAGATGCGCTCGGTGCCTTCGTCGCGTCCGTACACCGTAAACGTGATGCCCTGGTGCAGGAACGAAACGTCGGCGGCCTGCTTCTTGCGCCGCATCTCTTCGGCCGGCAGGCCAAGCAGCAATTCATACAGCGCGCGATAGTGCTTGCGCGGCTGACGCTCGGCGTCAAACATCTCATCGAAGGCGCTATCGAGATGGTAGCTCGCAAACGGACCGGAGGCGATGCGCGGTTCGTCGAATCCGGGAGTGGCCATGAGTTTCTAGCGTGAATCGCCCAGCTTCTACAGGGAAGGGTGTAATTCAGATTATCACAATTGCGTAAACTGGAAAGTTGTTTTCTCTTCTTCTTCACCCCTCCCGCGATCGGGAAGATATTCTCCTTGCGGAACTTCAGGAATGTGGCACGGCGGGAGTGACGGAAGAGGACGATGGGCTGCGCGCGTTCTTCGAATCCGGTCAGGATGCGGCAGCGTTACTCGAACGTTTCCGCGAGTTTTCGCCGGAGCTCCGCGAGGAACCAGCCGTCGATTGGGAGCAGGCGACGCACGCTGCGTGGCCGCCGATCTGCGTCGGCGAACGGTTTTATCTGGTGGCGCCCTGGGACCAGGCGGCCATCACGCCTCCAAGCCGCGTGCGCCTGGAGATTTGTCCCGGCATGGCTTGCGGAACGGGCCGCCATCCGGCGACGCAGCTCTGCCTGCGGGCGATCGAGCGGTATGTCAAGCCGGGAGCGCGGGTGCTGGATGTGGGATCGGGATCGGGCATTCTGTCCGATGCGGCGCGGCTAATGGGCGCGGGCTGCGTGATCGCGTGCGACGTCGATCCCGATGCGGTGCGAATCGCGCGCGAGCGGGTGAACGTGCCGATGTTCGTTGGTTCGGCGGACGCTGTTCGATCCGAATGGGCCGACGTGATCGTCGCCAATATCGACGCCGCCACGCTGGAGCGCATCGCATGGGAGCTGCAACGAGTTCGAAGGCCTGCGTCGACGCTCATCATTTCCGGTTTCCCCGAATCGGATATTCCCGAAGGATTTTCGCCGAAGGAAACTCTCGCATTGGAGGAATGGCGCTGTTTCGTCTGCTAGACCAGCGCTTGCTCGATCACCGCGCCCAGTCCCGCCAGCGGCTTCATCACGTCGTCGCTTAAACCGAACCGGCGCTGAATATACGCCGCATCGTTATAACTGAGCCAGACTTGGCCGCTCGCATCTTCCCAGGCCAGCGCTTTCCACGGCAGATCGATCGCCGAGGTGGGAGCGGCCAGCATCACCTGCGTGCCTCCCTTGGGATTGCCAAAGATGAGCAACTGCGTGGGAGGCATTTTCAACCCGGCCTTTTCGGCCTCGCCGCTATGATCCACGAGCGCGAATACCTTGATGCCCTTCGCCGTCAAAATGGTTTCCAATCGATGCAGTGTTTCGGGCACCGAATATTTGCTTGGTTTGCTGATGATGCCTTCGCCATTCATTTCGAAGCTAACTCCCTGCTCAGGTAAACAGCCATTGCCAATCCGGCCGATGCCAGCACCAGCGCGACGACAATGCCGAAGGTGGATGGTTTCGTGACCATCGGGGCGCCGGAATTGAGCGCGCGGACAATGCGCACGTGGCGCACCGAAGCCAAAATATTAACCGCCACTCCTGCCACGAGTAGCGCCGTCCCAAGCGGCACCGATAGCGCCGAAGTTTCAAATTGCGGCAGCGTTTTGATGGACGCCAGCTCGCGCAGAAACAGGCCGAAGCGCGCCACCACGAATCCGAAGCCCATCAGCGCGATGCCGGTTCGAATCCAGGCCAGAAACGTGCGCTCTTCGGCGAGGTAGGTACGTGGATCGGCCGCCATCTACACTTTCACCTGTTTCCATTTTCCACGGCGGAAGAACAGAATTCCAAGCGCCGCGAGGAGGGAATCGGAAAACACCACTGCGACGTACACGCCATTGGGTCCCAGCCCGGTATGGAATGCCAGCGCCCAAGCCAGCGGGATCTGGCACAGCCAAAAACAGATCAGGTTCAGAAGGGTGGGCGTGGCGGTGTCGCCCGCGCCATTGAAAGCCGCCGTGACCACCATGCCATAAGAGTACGAAATGTTTCCGCAACTGAACAGCCGCAGCGCGCTGACGGCCAGAGCCGCCACGGCTGGGTCCGATGTGAACAGCCCGATAATTTGCGGCGCGAACACAATGAACACCAGGCCGATGGCGCCGAGGAACACCATGTTGTAGAGTCCCGTGCGCCACACCGACGTTTCGGCGCGCGAAGGCTTGCCCGCGCCCAGATTCTGGCCCACCAGCGTGGCGGCGGCGTTGCTCATGCCCCACGAAGGAAGAATGGCGAACACAATCACCTTGAACGCCACGGTGTAAGCGGCGGTGGCGTCGCTTCCGAAGCTGGCGATGATGCGCACCATGCCGATCCAACTGGCCATTTGCACCATGTACTGCAGCATGGCGTTCAGCGACAGCCGGATGAGGCGCCACATCACCAGGAAGTCCGCGCGCAGTTGCGAAGCGTGCACGGCCAGCCGTCCGCGGCCCGAAGTGAGCACCCACAGTTGCAAGAGAACGCCGATGCCTCGCCCGATAGTGGTGCCGACGGCCGAGCCCGTCACGCCCAGGCGCGGGAACGGACCGAGGCCGAAGATCAAACATGGATTCAGGCAAATGTTTACGATGTTCGCGATCCACAGCACGCGCATCGCGATGGCCGCGTCGCCCGCGCCGCGAAAAACGGCGTTGATCAGGAACAGCAGAAAGATGGTGACGCTGCCGCTGAAGATCATGCGCGTATATCCGGAGCCCAGCTTCACCACGCTGTCGGACCCGCCCATGATGTGCAGCAGATTCGGCGCGAAATGATAGCCGAAGATGGCGGTGGTGGCCGACACTACGAGTCCGATGAGAATGGCTTGCACGGCAACCAGGCCGGCCGCGCGCTCGTCCTTCTCGCCCATGCGGCGCGCCACCAGCGCGGTGGCGCCCATGCTGAGTCCGAGCGCGATGACGAAAATCACAACCAGCGCCGTTTCGGTGAGCCCCACGGTGGCCACGGCGTCGGCGCCGAGGCGCGAGACCCAGAACACGTCCACAACGCCGAATAGCGATTCCATGCACATCTCGAGCACCATCGGCACGGCCAGCAGAACGATGGCGCGGCCGATGCTGCCTTCGGTGAAATCCTGGTGCGAGCCCATCACCGCTTCACGCAGTGAGGACCAGATGCCGGGGGTGCGAACCTGTATGGTGCTGCTCTCACTCATAAAGAAATCCTCAAGACAATTGGAAAACCGGGAGCCGAAACTGGAAAGGCGTCAGAGTGCGAATGGGGTTTTCACGGGCGTCATGACCTCGAGTGAAGCAGTTTCCCTAGTGTAGCGCGCGGGCGGCGGGCAGTGCAAAGCGACTATGGCACTACTTCGAAGTTTGTGTTGCTCGAAAGCGTGCCAGTCGGTGTGGTGACCTGGACCTTGCCCGTGGTGGCGCCGGCCGGTACCGTGGTCGTGATCGCGGTCGACGCATCGACGGTGAAGATCGCCGGTACGCCGTTGAATGTGACGCTGGTCGCGCCGGTTAATTCATATCCGAGGATCGTCGTCTTCTCACCCACCACGCCGATGGTTGGGCGGGTTTCGACGAATGGGGCTTGGCCGGTGGAGAGAGCGAAGATCGTGCCACATCCTGAGAACGCAGCGTACGGACAGTCGGGTCCGCCGCCGGTTCCGCCAGTAGATGTTGTCCCGTAGAAGATACCGTTGGTAGCCTGGGTCAGCCCCACCGGCAACTTGGGGCATCCGGCTTGGGCGCAGAAGCCGTACAGCGTGGTAAGCGTGCCGTTCGGCGTGATTTTGAAAATCGTTCCTGAGTTCGTTATGCCGAACAGATTACCGCTGGCGGCCTGAATCAGCCCAGTGGAGGGTGTGTTGCCGTCTGCGCAGTCGCTTTGGGAGCAGAAGTTGTAGATGGTTGTGAGCGTGCCATTAGGAGTAAGTTTGAAGATTGTCCCGCACCCCAGCGAAGCCAGGCAGTTAGCTCCGGCGCCGCCGAACGCTGTCGTCCCATACAGATCGCCATTTGCGGCCTCGATGAGCCCGGTCGGGTAATAGCCGTCGGCACAACCGGTCTGCGAACAGAAGCTGTACACGGTTGTCAGCGTCCCCTCTGGGGTAATTTTAAAGATCGTACCGCAAGGACCAAACTGGCAAGAAGCACTGTTTGCTCCGCCCTGACCTGTTGTCCCATAGAGGTCCCCATTCGCCGCCTGGACCAACCGCGCGGAGGGTCCGCCGCCGTCCGGGCACTCCGGCGGCTGAGCGCAGAACGCGTGAATCGTCGTCAGCGTACCTTGCGGCGTGATTTTGAACAGGGTGCCATACTGGTGGCCGCCGCTGATGGTTGTCCCGTACAGATCCCCATTGGCGGCCTGGACTAGCCCTGCGGGCAGCGAACCGTCGGGGCAATCGATTTGGGCACAGAAGCTATGGAGCGTTGTCAGCTGGCCTCCCGGAGTAATCTTGAAGATTGTTCCCAAATTGTAGGCCCCACCAGCTATAGCCGTACCGTAGAAGTCTCCGCCGGTGGACTGGACCAG
This sequence comes from Bryobacterales bacterium, assembly GCA_963784025.1. Lineage (GTDB taxonomy): Bacteria > Acidobacteriota > Terriglobia > Bryobacterales > Bryobacteraceae > Palsa-89. Next base: position 147,755 of record CAWAPW010000014.1, on the reverse strand, counting down.
CCAGCCAACGGGGCTTTGGCCGTCCGCGCACACGTTTTGGGGGGAGATTTGAACACAAAAATTGTAAACCGTCGTCAACTCACCCCGCGGACTGATCTTAAAGATGGTGCCACAACACCCCCCAGAACTGGTTCCGCCGCCTTCGGCTGTCCCGTAAAGGTAGCCGTCAGTGGCCTGGATGAGCGTACCGGGGCCGTCGCCATCCGCGCAGCCGGTTTGGGAGCAGAAATTGTACAGTGTGGTGAATGTGACGCTGCCCGCGTCGGCGGACTGGGCGGACGCAACATTCATTGCAAATCCCGATGCCAGAAGCGGCAGGACGAGGCTCAACCGGCTGATTAACGATTTCGTAATCGTCATTCTGATCCTTTGGAAGTAATTGGTTGAGCCAGTATACACGAATGGATCAATAAATCGTTAATTCCACCGGCGATCCCGAGCCGCATCCCAGCGCCTTCGCGGCTGAGCCCTGGCCGGCGGCGATTTCGAGATAGCCTGAGCTTCCGACCACGACGAAAAGCTCGCCCGGCGCGCATTCGGAGAACGTAAGCGCCAGGCGCGTGATCGGCTGCAGGCCGGCGTTCATCGAAAATGCGTGAGTGCGAATGGAAGGAAACTGATCGATGTGGAAATTGGTGGCGAGATTTCCGAAATGGTCGGCTTTAAGGATGGCCCCGGCCCAGCTGTGCTTGCCCGTTTGCGCGGGTTTATCAAATGACGCACGAATATAATCGTCGATGCGCTTGCCGAACTTGGCCGGGGTCACGCCGGCCGCCAGGTGCGCGGCCACGGGCGAAAAAACGTCGCGGCCATGAAATGTTCGGCTCAGCGGATGCAGAAAATAACGATCGCCGGTGATGTGCCGGACCTTTGCCGCTTCCCGAGCGAAGATCATCGCCAGCACGCCATTGTCCGGCGCGATGAAATACTGCCCGGCCATTTCGGCCAGCAACGGCCGCCGCGTGGACCCAACTCCCGGGTCAACCACCACCACATGGATGGTCTTCTTTGGAAAATAGCGGTAGGCTTGCGCGATGGTGAATGCGCCGTCGGCGATGTCGTACGGCTGAACGCCATGGCTGATATCGATCACCAGCGCGGCGGGCGCGATTCCGAGGATGACGCCCTTCATGACACCGACAAAGTGGTCTGAAAGCCCAAAGTCGGTGGTGAATGTGATGATGGGGCGGGTCATTCTCCGATTCGGATGGTCAGCTCAATCGGCGGCAAAACACGGTCGCCAACAACCACTGTAACGGTAGCTTGCCCGGGTAGCGCATCGGATGGAACCTGCGCGTTGATCTGCGTGGGGCTCACATAGCCGAGCGGCACGGCCGCACCATTGATGAAGACGGATGTGGTCTCCAGCACCTTGGGCCATGGTGAACCGGCAGCTTGTGCGATGCGCGGCGCGAGGTTGGCGCCGAATAAGGAAACAATGGATCCGGGCGCGACCGGTCCCGTCGGGGCAGCGACGCTTCCCGCGCCCTGGCTTTGTAAGCCGAACACCACCAGGCTCGCGGCCGTGCCCACGTACACTTTTCCGTTCGCGATAGTCGGCGTCGAGAATTTGACATACGCGCCCACGTTTCCTTGATAGAGCTGAGTCTCAAGATCGGCCGCGTCGTAGGCGTGGAGCTGGCCGGTGGGATCGATGGTCCACAGGATTCCGTTCGTCGCGCCGCTGGCCGAAATGCTAGGCACCGTCCCCAGCTCGGCGAATGTCGCGCTGCTGGCCGAAACTGGAAGCGCGGACAGAAGTCCGTTCCGAAGCGAAAAAGCTTTCACCTGGTCGTGCGCGGCCGAGAAATACACGGTGTTGTTGAAATAGGCTGCGATGCCGAACAGCGGACCCACCGCGCTTGCCAGCGATTGAACGATCTGGCTGTTTCCGTTCGGCTGGAAATGTCCCAAGCTATCGCGATCCAATAAATATAATGCGCTGGATTTACTTCCAGTTATCAATAAATGCGGATGAATCGCGCTGCCCGCGCTGTCCGGCAGCAACAGCGCGCCGCTCGATCCCAAATCCAGATCCTGATCGCTCAACGCGCCGGCATTGTAGGGCGTGAAGTAGTCGGCGGCCGTGAGGAGCCCCTTGCCGGTGGATAGCTTGAGAACGCTTTCGCCCAAATCGGCCCCGCCCATGTTCGCGTCAAAGGTGCCATTGGCCGACACAATATAGATATTGCCACTCGAATCCGCGGCAGGCGCCGCTCCGGCTTGCCAGAAAGCCCCGGCGTCCCAGTTCGGGGTGTCCGAGAAAACGGCGGATTGTTGCAGCGTGGCCGCGTCGTACCCAATGATCCACCCGTGGTAATTTCCGAAATCGCACTGGGACGACCAGGAGGTATAAAGCACGCCGTTCAGCAGCAGCAGCCCGGCGCGTTCCTTGTAGAGCCAGGGTTCGAACGGTACCGTGGTAGTGCCATTGCCCGTGCCAGGAACCGAAGCTTGGATTTCCACCGGGCTGCCGGGCTTTTCAGCCCCCGTTGCGACGTCCAGCGCGTGCAGCCGGTGCACGAAATTTCCGGACGATCCCTCTTCGGTCATCGCCACCACGTACAAAGTCCCGGTGGCTGGGTCGATCACCGGCGTTGCCGTTATACCGACCTCGGGCATGATGGAGGCGCAGCCCAAGTCGACCGCCGACGCCGTCGCCACGCCTTGCGCGGGATTGAGGAAGCTCACGTGCCAAAGCGGCGTCGCCAGGTAATTGTCAGCGTCGAAGGCGTAAACGCTGTCATGTTCGGTGACGACAAAAACAACGTTGTGGATCCCTTTCCCGGGAATAATCACGCCGGGCAGGTACAAAGGCTGCGCGTAAATCTGGCCGTCCACCGGATAAGTGAAGAGCGGCCCGAACTGCGCGGAACGGACGCTGGCCGGGGTGAGCTGCGTTTCGCTCAGATTCTGTCCGGTGCGTGCAAGGTCGTTGTGATAGGTCAGGACGCTCACATGGCAGTTCCACCACAGAGCGCACAGGAGAATCGGGGGGGCGTGCATCCGCTCATTAGACCCGTCGAGTTACTGTACGGTTACTGGACCGCTGGACGCCGAAGTTCTACAGCTCGGTCTCCTTACAACCCGGACTCCTACAACTCGCTCAGGGCCGCCACCAACGCGCCCCGCGCGGTAGACACCATGGGATTCGACGCCATCCGAACCTCCGCGATGGCCACCGGCAGTTCGGTTTCGCGCAGACATTTCTCGAAACGATCCCGAAAACCAGGCGGCATCACGCTGCCCCCGCTCAGCACCAGCGGGATGGGCCGGTTGAGCTTCGGCATGCTCTGGACGCTGGCGAATTGATCTTTGAGCGCGGCTACCAGGGCCTGGATCATATCTTCGTACGAAGCGCTCAGCGCCTGATGGATCTTGTTCACGAAATGGCCGTTGAAGTGGAACGATTCCTCTTTAATGGTCCGGATGCGCGTGGCCGGCTCGCCGCGCAACTGCGCCGCGCTGTTATCGATAAAATCGCCCGCTTTCGGAATACTGAAGCTGAAAACGGGCACCGAAAGGTATGCCAGGCAAACGTTGCACAGCCCGCCGCCGCAACTGATGCCAATGCCGGTATAGTTGGAAGCTTCCAGTTCGCCATAAACCACCGCCAGCCCCTCGGAAATGGGATGCGCGTCGTAGCCCAGCTTCGAAAGCATGCTCTTCAGGCCGGCTTCGTGTTCGTTCACTTCGTCCGCGGCGCCCAGGGGAGCGGCCGGGACGCTGAAACAGACCCTTCTGCCTTGTCCCCCGCCTTCCCCCGTCACCAGCCCGATGATTTGCCGGACCAGCATCAAACTGCCCGCCTCGTCCGGATTCAGGATGCCCCGCAGCATGGGCCGCCGGGTTTCCTTGTGAAACAGATTGGCGAAGCGCTCGCTTTCGTCGCCATACACGGTGATCTCGGAATCCTGCACCAGGTGCGGGATGCGCTCCTTCCTGAGCACGCCCTGGGTGAGCTTGGAAAAGGGAATGTTGACGAAGGCGTTCAGTTGCGTATCGAACTGAATGTCTTTGTCCTGGCGCTGGGCGGCGACAATACGGCTGGTGCCGACATCGAGCCCCAGAGCCGAGGGAGGTTGCGTGTTTGTGGAGCTAAGCATAGGTGAGGGAATCATATGTGAAGGATTCATCAGTTGTACTCCTGGTAGGCGCCTTTTCCGCGCAGCGCCTGGATTGCGTCCCGGTATCGTTTCTGCAGTTTTTCGCGATAGCGTCCCACCGGCAGATCTTGCGCGGCGGCATCCCGGCGGACCTGCGCGACGGCGGCGTCCAGACCTTGCGCCACCGACGACTCGGCCAGCGCGGCATCGGCCTCAAAACCAAACATCTGGACGCTCGGCAACGCCAGCTTGTAGTTGTCGGCCAGGCCGAGTTCGGCGAACGGCAGGTTCGCCGCCCAGTCCAGGTGGTAGCCGGCGCCATGGTTGGCCGGGTTGACGGACACTTGGGCATGCGCCACGCAATTGGAAGCGGGGATGCTGTAACGAGCGCGCAGCATGGCCGTTAAGATCCGCCCCGCATAGAGCTGTGCGGCGTTCACTGGCGGATCCCTACCGCCCCCCCTGCTGTGCGCCTCAAAGGCGACCCCGAAGAAGCTCTGGTTCAGATTGATATAAATCCAGAGCTGATCCGCCCACACGGAGTTCCCGGCGTGATTGGCGTAGTCGCTCTCGCGCACCACGCGGAAAACGCGGCCAAACCGGTCGATCACGAAATGATAGGAGCGGCGATGGCTCACGTATTCGAGCAGTCCCTCGCCAGACCGCCGTAGGGACCGGTTCTCGCCTTCCTCGAACGGCGCCAAGTGGCTTTCGGTTGTGTGATAAACGATCCCCGCCGGTTCGGTGCGCCATACGGCCGCCGCGGCGATAGGACCGGAGCGCCCACTGGCAAATGCGACGTACCGGCGGGGCGCCGTTGAGGTGGCGTATCGTTCCTCGATGCGAAGGCCGTTGCTGTACAGATCGAATTGCGGGGTGGTCTGGACAAGCCAGATTTGGCTGTTGGCGGTGTGGCTGTTGGCCCTTGGCTCTTGGCGAACGATTCCAGGGAACACCTCCCCGGTCTTGCTGCCCGCTGAGCCCGCCAGGAGCGTAATGAGTATTACAGACGCCCAGCGCCTGTGGCGCACGCACTCTTGCGTGCCGCGTCGGCAATCGTGCCGACGCCCGGCCTGCGCCGCCTGTCGACGCAGGAACTGCAGCCGATCCGCCGGGTCTCGGAACCATCCAGCACGCCACTCGAGCGCACGCACCAACGCACCTCGCATCGCCATGAGCTACTGCTGGAAGCTGTAGTGTCGCGAGGAGTGAAACACTCTCAGCGAATTCGGCTAAACCGTTGCCGGACGGTCCTCGCTGGTAGAACCCCTAGGAAAGCCGGTACTGGTAGTTTGATTAGGGTGAGCAAATCTGCCGCCTAATCCCACCCTATTGTGTTAGTATTGTCCAACCACTTCGAAGTTGCACGAAGGAGAGGGATCATGTTTAGGAAGTTGTTGCAGGCTTCCTCGCCGGAGACCCGTTTCTCGGCTCCTGTGGAAGAACGGAACGACTCGCCTGCCAGGCCGCCAACGCCCGGCATCAGTGAACGGAATCGGAACGATTCGTTTGAGAATGCGAAGCTGTCATCCTTCGAAGATATTTACCACAAATCATCCTTTAGAGCCTCTACTTCCACCGCTGCGTGGGACATCCTAAAAGTGGCGGATATGATCAACAGCGAGCATTTGCATGGTTTATCGCCGGCCGGCAAACACAGCGCCCTGATGATGGCTCTGGAAGCGGCGGGCGTCGCGGTTGAGGATATGCTGCAGGATGCGGTCCAGCGGCAGCGCGTGCTGAACGAGTACGAAGAAAGCCAGCGGAGGCGCCTGGAAGAGTTCGAAAAAACCAGGCTCGGCGATAACGAGCGCCTGGGTGAAGAGATGGAAGCCATCTGCGCCCAGTATCGGATGCGGATCGCCGGAGCAGTGCAGGAAATCGAACGCGAGCGAGCTACTTTTCGCGATTGGCAGGAGCGCAAGGATCGGGAACAGCGCCGGATCTCGGAAGCGGCCTCGGCTTGCGTGTCGGGCGAATCGTCGGCGTCCAGCGATGTCAGCATCTCGCGGCTGCTGGAGAAAAACTCCGGGCGGCTTAGGGAGTTAGCGTAGACCGGCAAGTCGTCCTGGCATCCACGGCAACGATGCGGACCACGTTGAATCCCAGCCCTCTGTAAGTGCGCCCACTCTCCACGGAATCGAGGCGAACGATATCTTAATTTAATGAAGGTTTTCGGCAAAATGGTTTCTTGTCATCGAAACGTAGTCCTTGCGCCATCAGCGCCTAACGCCGGTGTGCGCAGAATGGTAAACTGCCATGCAACCAGAATCTGAAGCTGCCTGGGACCGGAGATCGAAGTCCCGATTTCCGCTGCGCTTGGGTGTGCGATACCGCATCCTGTCCGGCGGGCCATCGCTCATTGGCGTCGGGCGGACCGTGAACATGAGTAGTCGCGGTCTGCTGATCGCCACCGACGAAGCCAACGTAAATACCGGGTCCCGATTGCAACTGACGGTGGATTGGCCGTCGCTGTTGCACGGGACCACGCCGCTGCAACTCATCGTCTCCTGCCGGGTGATTCGCTGCCTGCGGGAGGAGTTCGCCGTGGAGCTGGATCAATACCAGTTCCGCACCAAGAAGCGCTAACTGCGCTTCGCAACCGAGCCGCGCACGCGCTTCCACTGAGCCGCGACCGTGAGGAAGCGGTTTGTATCGCTATGGCCGCCCTTCGCTCGACGGCGGCACCAACCCCTTGATCCGTAAAAAAGCCCCGATAATCCCGTACATTTCGTTGTCGTGCGCGATGTTCCAGTTCAGCAATCCCAGCCTGGTCATGTCCCATCGAAACCATTTCACCTTGGCCACGCCGGCCGCGTCGGTCATCGACGCGTACACCGGATCGCAGTAATCGAACGACGCCTGGAGCGCCACCACCAGATCGGCCTTGTCGGTCTTCGGAGGCGGGAACTTCGCGTCGGCGGTGGTCTTCTCGCCCTTGGCCACCTGGCACATCAGCAACTGCCCATCGGCCACGTGCGCGATCATTGCCCCGAACGTGCGCACCGCTGGAACGGTCCGGAACGAGTAATCTTCCGCCGGCATTTTCGCCGCCGCCTTAAGCAGGCTGTCCTTCACCAGCGCGTAGCTCTGCCGCGCATCGGCGCTGATGGGATTGTCCTCGGCGCCCAGCGCCGCCGCGCAAACCAATCCGATCAGAAATATTCGACCATTTAGCTTCATTGTTTATTATTTCCCCACCAGGTGCTGTAAATCTTTGTTATTTTCGCCGCAGACGTACTCCAGCAGGTCCGTGTCGGGCATCAGCGTAAGCGGCAGTTTCACGTCCCAGGGCTTGGTGTAGGCTTTCGGATCGTCGATGGTGATCAGAATATCCATGTGCCCGAAGTCCTTGCGCCGGAACCGTTCGGTCACGCGCAGAGCGTCGGTGGCGGGGCGGCCGTCATTATCCAGCCAGCCTTGGTCGTTGAAGCCGGTGGTCTCGGCCACGAAATCGCCGCCATCCCAATGTCCCACCGAATAACCTTGCCAGGTGGGATTCGGATCCTTCGGTAGCTCGCGCCCATCGGTGAAAATCTGGCGATAACTGTGCACCGCCTCATAGAGAATGATCACCATCTTCTCGCTGTTCACGATCTTGAATGGATACGGCACGGCGTCGGATCGCGGCACGCCGCCGGGAATGCAGTTACCCGTCGGATCTTCCTTGCTTTCCGTATCGCGCCGATGCTGAAACAAAGCCCGCGCCCAGGGCTGGAAGGGAGCGTCGCCGGGCTTCAGATCGCTCGCGATGTTGCCGATGTAGGGCGGGGCAGGCTTCCAGACGCCCGACAGATCCGGCCTGCCATCCGGCGTTTTCGGCGTGGGCGCGGCCAGGTTCGCCGTTCCATCCGGCAGCCGCGGAATCCCCGGAGTCCGGACGTTGAACCACTGCGCGGAAGCGGGCAGGCCTGCGGCGCAGAGCAACGATACCCAACACCAACAGGCGCCTGTAATCTTCATGGGAGCACTCCAGAAGTGCAATCCGTACAAGTATACATGGCAGGGGAACGCGGCTGGCCTGCGAAACCCTATAAAATCGGCCGCGCACGTCCGATAAGAGGATATCCGATAAGAGGATAAGAGACAGGAACGATTCGCCACCCCTCATGATCTCACTGCGCAAAACCGCCACCGAACTGGACCGCCTGGAGGAGCTGCATCGCGCCGCCATCAATTGCTACTCGCAGGCGCTCCGCTCCACTGAACAGAATGCCATCGAATTGGACGCTGCTCAGGCCGCCCACTTTCGCACGCAATTGCAGGCCCTTCGGGACCAATTGCGGGCCGACGCCGGCCCCGGCGATCTGGAATCCGTCCAGAGCGCTTTCGACACCGAGCTGAAGGCCTATCGCGATAAAGCCGGCGAACAGCTCAAAAAACTTCGCCGGGAGGTGCAGGCCGCGGCGGCCGCGGTGGAATCCTTCACCGTTTCCATCAACGAAAGCGAAGTCAATCTGGAGTCCGGCCTTAAGCGGGAACTGAACATTCTCAATCAAAGCGCCGCCGGCGACGACATTCAGGTAATTCGCGGCGCCATCCGCGCATCCACCGCTAAAATCGCCGACACCGTCCAGCAGATGCGGTCCTCCAATCAGCTGGCCGTCGCGCAGCTCAAGGACGAAATTCGGCTGCTGCATCAAGAGGTCCAGGCCGCGCGACGCTCTCAGACGCCCGATCCTTCCAGCGAAAGCCATCAGCGCATCACCGGTCGCATGGAAGAGTTCATCAAGAAGAACACGCCCTTCTCCGTGCTGCTGGTTGTGGTTCGCAATTTAGATGGGCTGCAGAACTGTTATTCGGCCGATGTCATTGCCGGCGCCGTGCGCGGCTTCCAGGCCCGCTTCGAAAATATTCTTCCGTCCTCGGCCTTCGTCGGCCGTTGGACAAAAGATCAATTCGCCGCGATCTTGAGCACCGCGCCCGGCAACGCCATGGAAATGTCGAGTGAGGTGGTCCGCAAGCTCTCCGAACCCTTTCTTGAAAAGGAAAAAAGCGGAACTCACTCCATCATCTTCAACCCGCGCGCCGGCGTCATCGAATTCAGCCCCGGCTCGGATTTGTCCAAGTTTCAAGCCCGGCTCAAACAGTTGGCCGACGCGCTCGCCGGCTAGCGTCGCTCGGTGCGTCACGCCGTTTACCGCGCCGCACGGTTCACCCCGCCACGTTGTTTTCGCCCCACCGTATCGCCCGGAATCGCCGGCCCCTGATGCTAATATCGATACCAATGCCGTCCCATCGCGCCCTTCTGGCACTTCTTGCCCTCGCATCCGTGGTCCTCGCGCAGAGCAAGCCCGCCGTGCAGGCGCCGGACCGCGAAGCCTACCAACAAGCCGTGCTGCACAAAGACGCGCGGGAGCGTCTGAACGCCTTGCGCAAATTCGTGCTGGACTTCCCGAAAAGCTCCCGAAAAGGTCGGGCGAACGAGTTGATTCTCAAAACCCTGGTGGACAATTGGCCGAGCCAGACCGCCGAGATTCTCGATCAGGCGCGCTTAACCACGCGCGGCCTGCGGGGCGACGCTAAGATGGATGAGCTCGACACCGTCGCCGACATACTGGTCACGCATGGCGTGCTACTCGAAACCGCGGACACACTGGAGCGTCAGGCGCTGAGCCAGTTTCACGAAAAGCGCTACGTTGCGAAGTTGAAGCGCGAATATGCCGAAGCGAAGCTTCCGGTTTCCGAGCGGGAGCTCCAGCGCGCCAGCGACGAGATTCATGCGGATCTGCTCACCACTATGGGCCGGATCGACGTGGCGCGCGGGAACGCGAAAGCGGGGCAGGATCTGTTGGAGCAAGCTTACAAGCTGGATGCCGGGAACTCCGCCGCGCCAGCCGCGCTGGGCGAGATCGCGTTGCACGGCGGCCGCGATTCGGACGCATTGGAGTTGCTGCTGAACGCGCAACTGAACGGAGCGCTCACTGTGGAGCAGCGCAAAGATCTGGAAGCGGTCTTTGAGAAGCTCCACGCGGGTTCGCCGGATGGTTTGGACGCGTGGCTGGATCAGGCTTATCGCAAGAAATTTCCGGATGCGATTCACCCTGAGCCTTATCATGCCCCTGCCGAAGGCGCCAAGACGGTTCTGGCCGAGCTTTTCACCGGGGCCGGCTGCGCGCCTTGCGCGGGTTTCGATGTCGCCATGGATGCCGCAATGGAGCGCTATCCCCGCCGCGACGTGGCCGTTCTGATGTACCACGAACACATTCCGGAGCCTGACCCGCTCACCAATCCATCCACCGTCCAGCGCTTGTCGTTTTATGATGTGCGCGGCACTCCCACGCTCGCCATCGATGGCGAAACCACCACCGGAGGCGGCACGCGAGAAGGGGCGAAGGGCATCTACGAGCGCTTCTTTCCGAAGATGGATGCCGATTTGAAAACATCACCGGGAATATCCGTCGCCTTAACCGCTTCGCGCGATGGCCAGCAAATCACGGCGCATGTCCGCGTGGATCCGCTTTCGCACGGCACGAAAACCATGCGCCTGGAAATCGTCCTGGTGGAGAAACAGGTTCGCTACAGCGGCGAGAGCGGCATCCGCTTTCATCCCATGGTGGTTCGCGCCATGGCTGGCAAGGACAGCGAGGGATTTGCCGTCGATCCGTCCGGCGCGAAGACCTACGATGCCGTTTTCGACGTTTCCGAGATTAGTTCGGGCCTGAAATCATACCTCGATATTTTCGAAAAGGAAAATGATCGATTTGGCCCCATCCAGTTTTCCGAAAAGAAGGATTTTATCGACATTGGAAACGTCGCCATTGTTGCATTCGTGCAGGATTCCGACACCAAGCATGTACTGCAAGCCGCCTATGCGGAGCCCCTTGCGCACTAACAGGCTGATGAAAAAGGCTTGTGGGGACCGACTCCCTCACGGTCGCGGCTCGGTAAACACATGCAAACACGCAGTCGCGATTCTGAGCCGCGCGCCAGCAGCACACCCGGAGACGACCGGAAGTCGTGCACTGGAGGGCATCGACTCGAAGAAGACTGTACGGGTGGCGCGTGAGCAAGCGGTTTATTGCCTTTTTCAGCATCCTGCTAAGGCGTGGCTGTTCGCCTGCCTGATGGCGTTCGCCGTCGCGGCCAGTGCCGCGGAAGACCCGGTGACATGGTCGGGCAAACCGTCGCCCGCGAAGCCGTTGGTAAGGGGCGCGCGATTCACCGTGGAACTTGACGCCCTGATCCAGCCGGGCTGGCATTTATATTCTCTGGATCAGCCCGACGGCGGACCCATCGCGACGGAAATCTCGCTGCCCGACGGCCAGCCGTTTGCGTTCGCCGGTATCATCGCGGCCCCCAAGCCGCGTACGGTCTTCGATTCCAATTTCAATATGCGCGTCGGCTATTACCTGGAAAAAGTCCAATTCCACGTGCCGCTCGAAGTGGGCCGAGCGGCCGCGGCGGGTACGGCCACGCTGAACATCCAGACTCGTTACCAATGCTGCAACGATAGGTTGTGCCTGCCGCCCAAGAAAGTTACCGTGCCGATTTCTGTCGAAATACATCCATAATGCGAGTCTTATCCGTTCTGTTATTATTCTGCGGCTTATCCTTCGGGCAGGCGAAAACAGATGCGTTAGACCAATTTGCATCCGACTTCTGGACCTGGCGCGCCCAATATCGGCCCTTTTCGTTCGACGACGTTCCTCGGATCGAGCGCCCGAACGGGGTTGTGTGGGATTGGTCCTCTGCGGCAATCGCCAAACAGCGCACCGATCTCACGGGATTCGAGCGCCGCTGGAAAGCCATGCCCACTCAAGGCTGGCCGGTAGCGCGGCTGGTGGATTACCGGCTGATGGGCTCCGCTCTGGCGCGCGTGCGCTGGGAATTGGATGTAAACCCGCGCTGGCAGCGCGACCCGTTGTTTTACGTCGAACAGACCGTCGGAGCGCTGCAAGAGGAATTGATGCCCCCTCCGCCCTTCAGCGAAACTCGTTCGCGCGAGGTCGTCGCGCGAGCCGAAAATATCCCCTCGATTCTCGCTCAAGCAAAGACAAATCTAAAGCCCGTCGCGCCCTTCGCGCAGTTGGCCATCGCACTGCTCGCCGATATCGATTCGCGCTTGGCTCGCGTGGAGCGCGGCGCGTCACCCTTATTGACGAATGATAAAGAGCGCGCGCAGTTTCGAACGGCGATGACGAACGCGAGCAAGGCATTGATTGACTATCGCGACTGGCTGAAACAAACCCTGCCCACTATGCGGCAGGATTTCGCGCTAGGCGACAAAGCCTACGCATTCTTTCTGCACAACGTCGCGCTTCTTCCCTACACGCCTCAGCAGTTGCTCACCATGGCGCGCCAGGATTTCGATCGCGTGCTCGCCATGGAAAGCTATGAACACCAGCGCGACCTGGGTGCGCCGGAATTGACGCTGCCCGCCACGGGCGCAGAAGAAACCGCTCGCATGGTGGGCGACGACGCCAGCATTCGCCTTTATCTTACCCAGCACCAGATTCTCACCGTACCCGTTGGCATCCCGCATTGGACGCTGCGCCCGGCGCCGGAATACGTCGCGGCCTTCGATCCCTTCGCCGAAATGGACGACTTCACCGGACCCTCGCGCCTCCATGAAGATGGCACGCGCTGGTTCAATCCGCCCTCGAACGATCTGCCTTATTTCTGGAAAGCCTACGCGCAGGATCCGCGCACCACCGGCGGCCACGAAGGTATTCCCGGACATTTCTTTCAATTATCGTTATCCTGGCGAAATCCCGACCCGATCCGCCGTCAATATTATGATTCCGGCGCGAACGAAGGCATCGGCTTCTACGCCGAGGAAATGCTGCTGAACGCCGGGCTGTATGACGACAGCCCGCGCTCGCGCGAAATCATCTACAGCTTTGCGCGCCTGCGTGCCCTGCGCGTGGAGGTGGACGTGAAACTCGCGCTCGGCCAGTTCAGCATCCCTCAGGCGGCCGATTATCTGGCGCGCACTGTTCCCATGGACCGCAAAACGGCGGAAGGCGAAGCGGCCGGTTTTGCCACCGCGCCCGGCCTCGGCATCGCGTACGAAATCGGCAAACTGCAGATCGAGCGGATGCTTGCCGATCGTCGTCTGCAGCAGGGCAGCAAGTTCAACCTCCGCGAGTTTCACGATTATGTATGGAGCAACGGCAACGTGCCGCTCTCGCTCCAACGCTGGGAATTTCTCGGCCTGGATGACGACGTGAAGAAGGTGGATGCGTTGGCGAAGTCTACTTCAATCCCTTGACCGCGGCATCGAATTGGCCGTCGATGGCCTGTCGCTGAACGGAGGCCTGTTGCTGCGAGTTCTTAATCTCGGCGTTGTATCTGTCGCGAACGCTCTGGAGTTCAGCGTCCTCTTGCTGGCGCAGGCCTTGGACGGATTGCTCCTCCTGGCTATTCACGCTGGCTAAAGACATCTTCTTTTCGTTATAAAGAGCAAGATAACCCGGCTTGATTCGATCCATAATCATCGCCCGCTCCTCGCCATCGCGAGCGCGCGTTTCGTCATATTGTTCGCGGAATTGTTTCATACCGCTATCGAAAGCGCTATTGAGCGAAGCCAGTTGCTGTTCGAGAGGCGTCGTATCCGCTTGATGTTTCGCCTTCAGATCCATCATCTGCTGGTTCAGATTTTGCAGATCGGTTTTTTCCTGCTGATCCAACGCGTGCAGTTGTGACATTGCGGCGTTTTCGGCGGCGACCGCAAGGATCGCGACGCCGATGAAAAGGGCCAGGCGAAAGATGGGTTTGCCGAGGAACTTCATGCCTCTTATTTTACGAGTTCTCCCGCCCATTGCATCCGGGTATCTTATTCTGGACAGATGGCCGACCAAATGCAGTTCGACGCCGCCGCCTCGCACGGGCTGGAAGCCGGGTATTTTTCGCCGCTCGTCGTGGCGCGCCGGCAAAAAGTTTTGGAGCTGCTAAATCTCCATCCTGGCGACGCGGTGTTGGACATCGGCGCGGGCCCCGGGTTCCTGGCTGATGAGATGGCCATGCAGGTTGGCCCTTTCGGACGCGTCGCGGGAATCGATCGAAGCAGGGATATGCTTGCTCTTGCCGGGCGGCGCTGCGCCCATCACGCCCAGGTTGCCTTTCATGAGGCCGACGTCTTGGACCTGCCGTTTCCGCCCGCCACGTTTGACGCCGCAGCGGTGGTTCAAGTTTACGAATTCGTGCAGGACATGCCGGCCGCGCTCTCTGAACTCCATCGTGTCCTGCGGCCCGGCGGCCGCGCCGTGATCGTGGATACGGACTGGGCCTCGTTAGTGTGGGAAGCCGAAGACCGCGCGCGGGCCGAGAGACTATTCAGCTCCTGGGATGAGCACCTGGCCGACCCGTTCTTGCCCAGGCGCCTGGCGCCGCTGCTCAAAGAATCCGGATTCGAAGTGCGCGAAGTGCAGCCTTACACCGCGCTCACTCTCAGCCCGGAACCCTTCTCCGCGGGGCTCGCCCAATTCATCGCCGGTTTCGCACCAGGCCGCCGCGGAGTGACGGCTGAAGAAGCGGCCGCGTGGCTGGCCGACATCGCAGCAACCGCAGCCGCGGGCAAATATTTCTTCAGCCTCACGGCATTTCTGTTTCTCGCCACGCGCGCTTAATTTACGGGATTCGTCGCGAATACGGAAAGCTCCGGTGAGCGGCAGAAGCAGCGCCGCAAAAAAGCGGAAGGAGGACGCAAAATAAGTGCGGGAGGCACCACGGCCAACCGACGAATGGAAGTTGGTGCTGATTATCCTTGGGTTCCTCGCCTTCAGCGCGATAGCAGGCTTCGTTTGGCTTTTCTTCGCACTGGGCAAGGCTGGAATCTGATTTCGTTCGGCCTGTAACGCCGCGTCCTGTGCGCTCTGCTTACCTGGGGTTTGTCAAGGTAGTCATTGATTGGGGCCTCGCCTGAGTTGCTTGTTGTAAAATCGTCTGAAATCAGAGCGTGGATCGGGAAAGATTCAAAGTAGTCTGCTTCCTGAAGTTTGCGGATCGGGTACACTGAAAACGATGGCGACTAACGTAAGAGCGCATGCCGAGGCGCCGCCCGCGCGTGGCTGGTACGGCCCGGTTTTCCTCGCTTGGCTGGTGCCGGGGGGCGGTCACTTCCTGCTGAAGCGGCCCGGGCGCGGAGCCTTGCTGCTGGCGTCGGTGGCGCTCATGTTTCTTCTGGGATTGATGATGCGCGGCGCGATGTTTCAGCCGCAAACCGGCGACGTGCTCACCACCATCATCTATTGCGGCGGATTTGTAGGGGATCTTGCGTCGGGTCTGTTTTATCTGTTGAGTGTTTGGCTGGGATACGCGCAGCCTGACATGGCCGGGCATGTGCACGACTATGGAACCAAGTTCCTGGTGGCCGCCGGCCTGCTGAACGTGCTGGCCATGGTGGACGCCTACGAAATCGCGAAGGGTGAAAAAGAATAATGCCGAAAATGAATCTTTCGCATTTTGAAGCCGCGATATTGTTCGCGCTGTTTTCTTCGGTGGTTCTGGGCGTGATCACCAAGCGGACGGACGCCGAACGGCTGCGTTACGGCGTGCGCTGTTTCGCGTATTTCGTCGCCGCGCTGATTGGTTTAGGCTGGCTCATGAAGCTGGGCCACGGATAGCCGAGTCCACTTGCTTACGCGCGCGGCTCAGTAATTTAGCCGAGTCCGCTTGCTGACGCGCGCGGCTCAGTAATTTATTTGTCGGGTTTGCAATCGCCCTTGCACACGGTTTGTGAAAGCTGGCGCGCAGGCCCCAGCGTTCCCGGATCGGAAACCGTGGGTCTTCGGACGTTGACGGTTTGAACCATCGTGTTCCCCGGCCCTGGCGCGCTTTCGATGGTTTGCTGTTCCTGCAGCTTCAATCCTGACTCGTTGCCGCTCACCGTGCCTGGAACGTTGCGCGAATAGACATCCACTACCGCATCCTGTGAGCCGTCCGGCCGCGTTACGGTCTTCGTTACGGTTTGGCCATGAAGCTGGAGTTCGCCCGTGGGCCCGCGCTCGTATTCCGCGCTATTTTCGGAAACTTCCGAACCCTGCTCGGTATGCTCGGTGGTCTGGCGCACGGCGGCGTAGAACCCGCCGTTTCCGTCGCGCCGGTAGGTGGTGCTGTCCGCCTCATAGTTTTTCCCCTGCTTGGTCATCACCTGGCTTTGCTTCTCCACGGTCTGGAGGCCGTCCACGGTGGGCCGGTCCACGGTTGTTTCCGACGTTTCATTCGAACCGTTCTTTTGTGTCTGGGTCACCGATTTTTCCGTGATCTGCGTGTTGCCGTTGATGTCGGTGCCATAGGTGGTGCTTTGCACCGTGGAACTGCCGTCGGGACGCTTCTGCTCCTCGATAACCTGCCGGGACGGCGGCAGTGCATTACCTTGCGGATCGTATCTTCGAACGATTCGCTCGGTCACCTTCCCCGACGAATCGTTGCGCACCACATGTTCCTCGATCTGTTCCATCGGCACCGTGCGCCCGTTGATGGACTGCGTGGTGACGGTGGTCTGAGAGCCATTCGGCGACGTGGTTCGCGAAATCGTCGGGCCATCGGCGATGCGGTTGCCGTTGATGTCAACCGAGGTGGCGCTGCTGGTGTTCGATTCCTGGGCGGCGAGCGACAGCGCTACGGCGAGAGCGGTAAAGATGCAGCGCTTCACGATTCCAGGCTAGCGTCTTCCACCTGATCCGACAATGCGGTAAACGCCTTAGACGGGAGCTGCCGAGCCGCGACCGTAAGGGAGACGGTAGCCGGGGCCCAAGGGAGGACTTTCAGCCCTGCGGTACCAGTAAGAATTCAGGCGAAATCTGCCGATAAACCATCAGGGAACCTGCGTGAACGGCGATCTAACTAACGAACGAGACTTCATCACCGCTGTTCTGCAGGCATGCGGCGCGCTGGTGGTGGTGTTCGACACCGCGGGGCGGATCGTCTTTTTCAATCGTGCGTTTGAGCAGGTAATGGGCTATTCCAGCGCCGAGCTGACGGGAAAAGCATTCTTCGACGTTTTAGTCAGCCCGGAGAGCCGGGAGCAGAGCCGGAAGCGGTTAGAGTACGGCATTTCGGCGCGCGCGTCGTCGACGTTCGAGAACGAATGGATCACCAAGTCGGGCGAGCCGCGCCGGATCTCGTTTTCCAACGTTCCGATGCTGAACCAGGCGGGCGAGGCGCAGTATTACATCGCAACCGGGATCGACATTACGGATCGATACCATGCCGATCAGGAATTGCTGAAGTCGGAGACGCAGTTCCGTTCGATTTGGGAGGCGTCGTGCGAGCCCATGTTTCTGACCGATCCCAGCGGTACCATCGTCAAGGTCAACGCCGCCTTTGCCGGCATGCTGGATACCGACCCAAGCGCGCTGGAAGGCATGAATGTGACCGGGCTGTTCCATCCCGACGAGCGCGAGGAGCTGCGGGAATATCACCGGGCGCGCTATGCGTCGGGAGTGAAGGAGCATTTTTTCGAGCGCGAGTTGCATTTCATGCAGGGCCGCTCCGGTATTTTTGAGAATTCGGTGACGCGCGTGGATATTCCCGGGCATCCTCCGCAAATGCTCTGCATTTTGCGGGATGTGACGGAGCAAAGGCGAAACGCAAAGGAACTGGCGCGCGCCAAGGAGGCAGCGGAAGCGGCCAACCGGGAGCTGATCGCGGCCAATCGCAATCTGGAAGAAACCGGCCGCCTGGCGCGCGAGATGGCGGACCGCGCCGAAGCGCTGAGCGCCGCCAAAAGCGATTTTCTGGCCAACATGACGCACGAAGTGCGCACCCCGCTGAACGGCATTCTCGGGATGACCGGTCTGGCTCTCGAAACGCCGCTCGAGAACGATCAGCGGGAGTATCTGGAATTGGTAAAGTCGTCCGCCGAGGCGCTGTTGAGCCTGGTGAACGATGTGCTGGACTTTTCCAAGTATGAAGTCGGCAAGCTGGCGCTGGATTGCGTGGAGTTCTCGTTGCGAGGGCTGATGAGGGATGTCTTGCGGCCGCTGGCGCTACGGGCGTCGGCCACTGGGCTGGTCTTCGAGTCGGTGGTTGACAAGCAAGTTCCGGACCGCTTGATTGGAGATCCGCTGCGTATCAGCCAGGTGCTGCGCAATCTGGCCGGCAACGCCGTAAAGTTCACCAACGAAGGCAAGGTCTCGGTCAATGTGCGCGCCGAATCGGTAGAAGGCTCGGTGGCGGAAGGCTCCAAGGTCACGCTGTGCTTTAGCGTCGCCGACACGGGCATCGGCGTTCCCGCCGAAAAACACCGCTTGATCTTTGAGCCCTTCACCCAGGCCGACGGCTCCACCACGCGGAAGTATGGCGGTACGGGGCTGGGGTTGTCGATATGTTCCGGCCTGGTGGAACTGATGGACGGGCGGATCTGGGTGGAGAGCGAACCTGGGAAGGGAAGCACCTTCTCGTTCACTCTCACTTTGGAGCTTGCCACGGCGGCCGATGCAAACGTACCGGTGTCGCCGTCCGCGGCCAAGGGGGATCGCAAAAGAAGGTTGCGCATCCTGGTGGCGGAGGACAACAGCGTCAACCAGCGTCTGGCCGCGCGCCTGCTGGAGCGGCAGGGACATTCGGTAACCATCGCCGGTTCGGGGCAGGAGGCGCTGCACCTGTTTGAGTCCAGCCTGTCGGATGGCGACCGGTACGACCTGATCCTGATGGATGTGCAGATGCCCGGCCTGGATGGTTTGCAGGCCACGGCGCGTATCCGGGAGAAGGAGCGCGGTTCGGGGCATCGCATTCCCATCGCCGCCATGACCGCGCAGGCTGCCGAGTCGGACCGGCTGCGGTGTCTGGAATCTGGAATGGACGCTTATGTCACCAAGCCGGTGCACGTACCGGAGCTGATGAAAATGATCGAATCTATAGTGCTGGGAGGGAATTCCATGAACGCCAACGGAACTTCGGAGGAGTCTTCCGTGGAGGTGCAACTCCAGCAGCTGGACGAGTCGCTCGCGCTGAGCCGCGTGGGCGGCGACGTCGAGTTGCTGAAAGAAGTGGTGGAGTTGTTCCTGGACGATTATCCCGCGACCTTTGAAAAAATCAAGGCCGCGGTGGCCACGCGCAATGCCCTTGCTCTGGAGCATCATGCGCACAGCTTGAAAGGCTCGGTGTCCACCTTCGGCGCAAGCCGCGCGTTCGAAGCCGCCTTTACTCTGGAAAAACAGGGCCGCAGCGGCGATTTAACGGGCGCCCCGGAGGGCCTGCTGCAATTGGAGCAGGCACTGGAAGCGCTGCGCCCCGAATTGGTCGTGCTGCAGACCAAGTAGCCGTGGCGCAGTCCCACGGACCGCTTGCTGACGCGCGCGGCTCAGAAAGGGCTACCGAGCCGTGACCGTGAGGGAGCGGTGTATTAGGCGCGGTCATCGCCGGCGGAAACCCGCAGCGCGTCTGCTATAGTGGTGGTCTGCTCTCCTATGGCATCCACCACCGTAACGGACATCGTCTGCGCGCATAGTCCCGATTCCGACGACGCTTACATGTTTTATGGCCTGGCGACCAAAAAGGTCCGGTCGCGGCTGGTTTCGTTCCGGCACGTTCTCGAAGATATCGAAACGTTGAATCGCAAAGCGCTGGAAGGCGCTTACGAACTGACTGCCATTTCTTACCACGCCTATCCCTACATCGCCGACAAGTACGTGCTGATGGCCAGCGGATCGAGCATCGGGGATGGTTATGGCCCCATCCTGGTGAGCGTCAAGCCGATGGCGCCGGAAGAAATCAAGGGGAAAAAGATCGCCATTCCGGGCCGAATGACCAGCGCTTATCTGGCGCTGAAGCTATTTGAGCCGGACTTCGAGGAAGTAGCTATTCCGTTCGACAAGATCCTGGACGCGGTGGCCGATCACACCGTGGACGCCGGGCTGGTCATTCACGAAGGCCAGTTGACATACGGCAAGAGCGGATTTCACAACGTAGTGGATCTGGGCCGCTGGTGGAAGAACGAGTACGACCTGCCGCTGCCGCTGGGGGGGAACGTGCTGCTGCGGTCGCTGCCCGCCGACATCAAGAGCGAGTGCTGCCGCGTGATGCGCGAGAGCATTCAATATGCTTTGGATCACGGCGAAGAGTCGCTCAACTATGCGCTGCAATTCGCGCGCGACCTGGAACCGCGGCTGGCGGAAAAATTCGTCGGAATGTACGTGAATCATTACACCGTGGATTGCGGCGAGCTGGTGCCGAAGGCGGCGCAAAAGATGCTGGACCTGGGCTATGAGGCGGGCATCATTAGTAAGAAGGTGACAGTCGAATTTGTTCGGTAAAGTGGAGTTATGAAGTTGAGCGGCCGCCATCGGCTGTTGGCATGCTCGGCACTTCTGGTCTGCGTCGCGCTGGCCCAGCCTCCCGCCCAAGCACCACCCCCGCTGCCGCGCAGCCGGCCCAGCCTCCGCCCGACGACGGCAAAGCGCGGGCCAAGGCAGTCCGCGAGTATGGCAAAGCCGGCGGGTCGGAAATAATTCCCAAACTCGAGCCGTATCTTGCGGACCCGGACGTCGACGTTCGCCGTGGAGGCCGTAAAGGCCATCGTCGATATCGGAACGCAGCGCAGCCTGGATGCGCTGGTCAAAGCCACCGCCGACAGCGATCCGGAAATCCAGATCCGCGCCACCGACGGGCTGGTGAATTTCTACGTTCCCGGTTACGTGAAAACCGGGCTGACTGCATCGCTGCGGCGCGCTGGATCGTCCATCAAGGCGAAGTTCACCGACAACAACGATCTGGTGATCGATCCTTATATTCAGCCTCGCCCGGAAGTGATCGCCGCGTTGGGCCGGCTTGCGAGCGGAGGGGCCAGTCTGGATGCGCGCGCCAATGCGGCGCGAGCGGTGGGCATTCTGCGCGGCCGCCAGGCGCTTCCGGATCTGGAACAGGCGGTGCGCTCCAACGATAGCGACGTGATCTATGAGGCGCTGGTGGCGATCGAAAAGATTCGCGATCCGAGCTCCGGTCCGGCTATTGCTTTCCGCCTGCACGATCTGAACGAAAAGGTTCAAGTCGCCGCGATCGAGGCTACCGGGCTGTTGTTGAATCGTGCCGCGATCAACGAGCTGCGCGACGTGCTGGACCGCTCCCGCAAGATGAAGGTGAAGCGCGCGGCGCTCACCGCCATGGCGCAGATGCCCGATCCCAAATTGCACGGCGTGTATATCACGTATCTGAATCACAAAGACGACGGGCTTCGCGAGGCCGCGGCGGAGGGGCTGGGCCGTCTGGCGGATCCTTCGGACTCGCCGGCGCTGGAGCGCGCGTTCAATAACGAAAACAAGACCGAGCCGAGGTTGTCCCTGGCGTTCGCGCTGGTGAAACTTGGTAAGCGGAGCATGGGCGAATTCGATCCGCTGCGGTATCTGGTGAACAATCTGAATTCCGCCGCCTATCGCGGCGTCGCCCGGGCTTACCTGACCGAGCTGGCGCGCGACCCCGAGATCCGCCAGGCGCTCTATCCGGCACTCAAGGAGCCAAGCGCCACCAAGGACGAGAAGACCGGCCTGGCCCAGGTGCTGGCGGCCAGCGGCGGTCAGGATTCGGTGGCGCCTCTGGAGGCGCTCTCGCAGGATACCGACACCGACGTGTCCCAAGAGGGATTGCGGGCGGTAAAAAATCTCCGCGCGCGGCTGCCGTAGATCGCCGGACCCCCGCCGGCCGGATTTGGCCCACAAGATGCGGGAAAATGGAACCGTGAGAACTCTTGCGTTTTCGCTCCTTGCCCTGCTCCTCGGATCTGCCGCTTCTCCCGCTCAGGATTCGAAACCCACTCCACAGCCTGACGCCGCTGCGCAAAGCGCCCCGCCCGCGCCGGTGTCCTTAGGCGAACTCAGCGTGTCGCTGGAGGGACTCGTCAGTCGAGTCCGGCCCGCGGTAGTCCAGATCTTTTCCACGGGTTACGTGACAGCCGACGAATCGGAAGCCAGCAACACTGCCGCGTTGCTTTCTACACAGCGCAGCACGGGATCGGGAATCATTCTTTCGGACGACGGCTTCATTGTCACCAACGCGCACGTGGTTCAGGGCGCCAGGCGCATCCAGGTGCGTCTTTCGGTGGCGCGCATGCGCGGACGCACCGCGACGTTCGAGCCGGAAGTGAAGCTGCTGGAGGGGAAGCTGATCGGGATGGATCGCGACATGGACGTGGCGGTGATCAAGATCGCGCGAACCGGTCTTCCGCATCTTCCGCTCGGCAACTCCGACGCAGTCCGGCAAGGTGAGCTGGTGATGGCCTTCGGAAATCCGCGGGGCCTGGAAGGATCGGTCAGCATGGGGATTGTCAGCTCCACTTCGCGCGAGCTCCATCCCGACGATTTTCTGGCGTACATTCAAACCGACGCGCCTATCAATCCCGGCAACAGCGGCGGTCCGCTCATCGATGCGCAAGGCCGCGTGGTGGGCATCAACACGTTCATCCTTTCTCAGTCCGGCGGCAGCGAGGGACTGGGATTCGCCATTCCCAGCAACATCGTGAGCACTATTTATACGCAGCTTCGCAAGGAAGGGCACGTGCATCGGGGCCGTATTGGGATTTACGTGCAGACCATCAGTCCGGCTGTGGCAGAAGGCCTCAATCTTCCGCGGGACTGGGGAGTTCTGGTGGGCGACGTCACGCCCGACGGTCCGGCGGATGAGGCCGGCGTGAAGGTAGGCGATCTGGTGCTGATGGCGAACGGCAGGACCATGCGCAACGCGCGCCAACTGGAGGCGTTGATTTATCGCTCGCCGATGAAAGAGAAGATTACGCTCCAGGTGTTGCGCGGCAAAGATGAGCTCAGCATCGACGTGCCGGTGATGGACAGCGTGGACGATCCGCAGCGGTTCGCCGACATGGTAAATCCGGAAGACAACCTGGTGCCGAAGCTCGGCATTCTGGCGATTGGAATCGACAAGACGCTGGCGGCCATGCTGCCCGGCTTGCGGAATTCTTATGGCGTGGTGGTGGCGGCGGGATCGAGCGCAACGGATCTCACCAGTGGAACCGGACTGCAGCCGGGAGACGTCATTTATTCGGTGAACCAGGCGCCAGTGGCCACGGTGGAGGCGCTGCGGAAGAAGGTGGATGAGTTCAAGCCGGGTGATGAAGTGGCGATGCAGATCGAACGGTCTGGGCGGCTGATGTTTGTTGCGATCGAGATTGAATGAGACTGCGCGCGGTAGCGTTTTTACTCGCGCTGCCGCTGGCGGCGGTCGCCGCCAGACCCGCCCCTACCGCTTACACGGTCGAGAATCTCAACGTGGAAGGCAATCACGACTACAGCGCCCAGCAAATTTTCGCCGCAGCGGGTCTGCGCGTGGGTCAGAAAGCGGGCAAGTCCGAATTCGACGCGGCACAGAAGAAGCTGGAGGCGACGGGCGCCTTCGATAACGTCAGCTATCGCTTCGCGCCCTCCCAAGACAACGAAGGGTACGACGCGACGTACGAGGTTGCGGAGGTCGCCCAGATTTATCCCGTACGGTTTCAAGATCTGCCCGCCACGCGACGCCCAGCTGCGTGCCTGGCTCAAGCGGAAAGATCCGCTGTTCGGAGTGAAGATCCCGGCGACGAAACCGGTGGTGGATCGCTATGTTGCGTGGATTTCCGAATTCCTGGCGGGGCAGGGCTATCGCCAGCCACTGGCCGGCAAGTTGAGCTCGGACGGAGGCGAGGAGCTGGCGGTGCTGTTCCGTCCGGCCAAAGGGCCGCCGGCGATCGCGCACGTGATATTCAGCGGCACGGGCGAAGTCCCCGCGGGAGTTTTGCAAACCGCGATGTATGGCGTCGCCATCGGCGTTATTTACACCGAGCCGCAAGTGCGGCAGTTGTTGGACAATACGATCCGACCGATCTACGAAGCGCACGGATTGTTGCGCGTGGCGTTTCCGAAGATCGAAACCGCGCCGGCCAAGGACGTGGATGGCGTAACGGTGACGGTACAAGTGACGCCGGGGCCGCCCTACAAACTGGATCGAGCGAGTTTCGTGGGCGCCGATTATTCGCGCTCGGAGTGGAAGGATCTGGCCAAGCTCAAGACCGATCAGACCGTGAATTTCGACGAGGTGAAGGCCGCGCAGGACCGGATTCGAGCGAACCAGCGGCGCGCAAGGGCATCTGGACGCCGCATCGACGGTAAAGCGCGATGTAAACGATACCGATCACACCGTGGGCGTCGAGTTTCAGATCGATCCGGGGCCGCTCTACACGCTCGGGAAGGTGGATATGGTGGGTCTGGATATCGTAAGCGAGCCGGAGATCCGCAAGATGTGGGGCGTCGCGCCGGGGCGGCCGTTCAACCCCGAGTATCCGGATCATTTCCTGGCGCGGGTGAAAGAAGGCGGCGTGTTTGATGGTCTGAAGTCCACGCGGTCCGAGACCAAGATCAACACAGGGCAATCACACGGTGGATGTGACGCTGTACTTTAACAAGTAACACGGTTCGCTTGGCACAAATTGACACAAAGTGCCACTTGCGGTATTCCTGAAGACATGGCAACTCGCACGACGGTCAACATCTCTTTGACCCCGGAACTCGGTGCATTTCTTGCAGAGCCGGGTAAGCTCCGGACAATACCAAACGACGAGCGAGGTGGTGCGAGAAGCCTTACGGCTTCTGCAGCGGCAGGAGAAGGAGCGTGCGGCAGGTTTGAAGGAACTAAGAGCGAGACTGCAACGTGGGGCGACTCAAGCCGAACAAGGTGAGTTACTAGATGCCGAAGAGGTGTTTGAAGAGCTACGGCAATTGATAGCGAAACGCCGCCGATCCAGGAAGAAGGCTAACGGCGTGTGATGCGGCGCTTCCGGCTAACACCGGAGGCCAAATTCGATCTCCAGGAGATTCTCTTGGATCTCGCAGCGGATCAGCCCCGATGCCGCCGAGCGCCTCCGATCGGAATTCCACGAGGCCTTGCAGGGCTTGGCTCGAGCGCCCGGGCTTGGCCACTATCATGAAGAGCTCTTGGATCGTCGCTATCGCTTCTGGAACTTCCACTCTTATGTGGTCTGTTATATTTGGCGGAAAAGACCGATTCAAATCATCGCCGTGGTTCACGGAGCGCGCGATCTCTCCGCGTACTTGGCTACACGCACGATCCGGAGTAGCTGAGTCTTGCGGACGGCTGTGGCTGGTATTCTATTAGGGAAGTGGCATCCCCGTTGAATCTTCACCTGGAACAATACGACGGTCCGCTGGATCTGCTGCTCGACCTGATCCGCAAACAGCAGATCAACATCTACGACATTCCCATCGCCTCCATCACGCAGCAATATCTGGAATACATGAAGCGCGCGCTGGAGCTGGATATCGAGTTGAGCTCCGAGTTCGTCTACATGGCCGCGACGCTGATCCACATCAAGTCGCGAATGCTGCTGCCCAAGGATCCGGAGCTCGACAAGATCTCGCCCGAAGAAGATCCGCGCCAGGAACTGGTGGATCGCTTGCTCGAACACGAGCGCTTCAAGAACGCCGCGGAGATGCTGCAGCAGAAGCGCATGGTGGAAGATGTCTCATGGTCGAATCCGCAGATGGCGCAATTTCTGGCGGAGAGCGGAGAGCCGGAACTGGCGGTTTCGCTGTTCGATCTGGTGAAGACGCTGCAGACCGTGCTGGAGCGCGCCAAGAACCGGCCGATTTACGAAGTCGGCAAGGAAGACGTCAGCATTCCGGACATGATTCGCTATCTGGAGCGCGTGTTCGGCGAGCTGCGAACGGGCGAATCGCATTCCAGCCGCCGAGCTGTTCGAAAAGCAGACCAGCCGCCGCGCGATGATCTGCCTGTTCCTGGCCATGCTGGAGTTGGTGCGCCGCCAGGCGCTGACGTTGACCCAACAGGACGCCTTCGGCGACATTGGACTGAAGAAGCAGCGAACGTTTGACGAGGCGCTCGGCCAGTCGCTAGTCACCATCGAAGAGGAATATAGTTAGTCGAGGAATAAGCTAGCCGAAATGGAACCAACCGAATTGCAATTGGAACCCGAGACCGAGTTGCTCCCGGGCTTCACCACCTCAAACATTGAACTGCCCGACGCACAGCTGCGAGCCGTGGTGGAAGCGGTGATCTACGTGACCGATGAGCCGCTGTCGGCCGATCAGATCGCGACGGCTCTGCAACAGCCCGCGGCGCGGATCGGGCAGGTGCTCGAAGAGCTGACCGCCGAGTACAACAAGCCCGAGCACGGGCTGACCATCCGCGAAGTGGCCGGCGGATACAAAATGTCCACCAAGCCGGAGCATCACGAGGCGATTCGGGCGTTCGTCAAGAATCTGAAACCGCCGCTGAAGCTCTCGCTGGCCGCGCTGGAGACTCTGGCGCTCATCGCTTACAAGCAGCCCATCACCGCGCCCGAAGTGATGGAAGTTCGCGGCGTGCAAGGCGCCGGCGTGATGAAGACGCTGATCGATCGGAAACTGATCGCCACCGCGGGCCGGAAGACGGTCCTCGGCAAGCCGATCCTGTACAAGACCACGAAAGAATTTCTGGTGCAGTTCGGCTTGAAGGATCTGAGCGAACTGCCGACGTCTGAAGGAGTTCGAGGAGCTGGGCCGGCTGTCGATGGGCGACGACGTGCGAGATTCCAGCAGCAGGCGGAAGTGGCAGCCGAGCCGGCAGACGCCGAGCAAGCAGAACCTTCCGTGACCGAATAGATGGCGCGCAAAGAGGCGGGGCCCGAAGTGGATGGAAAAGAACGGCTGCAAAAGTTGCTCGCGCATGCCGGCATCGCCAGCCGCCGCCAGGCCGAGCAGTTGATTCTGGAAGGCCGCGTGACGGTGAATGGCGCGGTGATCACGGAGCTGGGGACCAAGGCCGATCCCGAGCGCGACCACATCAAAGTTGATGGCAAGCGAGTAGGCGCTCCGGAACGCCCAGTGTACCTCGCCATGAACAAACCCAAGGACTGCATGTCGACCGTGATGCGATCCGGAAGGCCGCGCAACCGTGATGGATCTTCTGCGCGGCGTGAAGGCGCGCGTGTATCCGGTGGGCCGCCTGGATTACTCGAGCGAAGGGCTGCTGCTGCTCACCAACGACGGCGAGTTCGCCAAGCGCATCACGTCGGCGGCCAGCCATGTGACGAAAACTTATCTGGTGAAGACCAACGGGCAGCTCTCCAGCGAGCAGGAAGAGAAGTTCCGCGAGGGCGTGCCGCTCAGCGGGAAAAAGACCGCGCCGGCCGGGCTGAAGCTGATCCAGCGCGCGGCAGAACCCGTGGTACGAAGTACGATTGATCGAAGGGCGGCAAAATCAGATTCGGCTCATGTTCAAACATTTCGGGCGGCTGGTGGAGAAGCTGCAGCGCGTGCGGATCGGGTTTCTGGAGCTGGGCTCGCTGCAGCCTGGAAAGTTCCGGCACCTGACGCCGGCCGAGGTGGCGCGCTTCCGCAAACTTGCTCGAGCATGGAGGAACAATAGCCCATGGCCCCCATTCCCGAGCTGCTGCGCAAGAGCCGCGTGATCGCGGTGGTGGGGCTTTCCAGCAAGCGCGCCCGGCCGTCCTATGGCGTCTCCGAATACATGCAGCAGCAGGGTTATCGGATTATTCCCGTGAATCCGAACGAATCGGAGGTGCTGGGCGAAAAATGCTACGCGCGCCTGGAAGATGTTCCCGAACATGTCGATATCGTCGACATCTTCCGGCGTTCGGAACTGGTGGCGCCGGTGGTGGAATCGGCCATCCGCATTGGCGCCGCCGCGGTGTGGATGCAGGAAGGCGTGGTGGATCAGATTGCGGCGCGCAAGGCAAAAGCGGCGGGGCTTGCGGTGGTCATCGACCGCTGCATTTTAAAAGAGCATCACCGCTATTTGCGGTAACCGCAGTTTCCTCACTCGAGCCTCGTAACAACAGGTAGCGGTCAATGCGTCGCGGCTCCCTCAGGTCTACTTCTTCACTTCCATGTGCGGGACGTCCTGGTTATTCTCGATGCACTCGTACTCTTCGACGCGCGTGTTCGGGGGACGCCGCAACAACGCGCCAGTGACCCAAGGCTTTGTCAGAACTTTCGGATCGGTCACCGTAGCGGTGTAGGTGATGGTGTCGTCGCTATTGAGCGTGAAGCGCTCCACCACGTGCAAGTTCTCGCTATGAAAACTTCCGGTTCCGCCCAGCCACGTCTTGTCGTTGAAACCGGTGACGTCGATCACCAACGTGTCGCCATCCCAGCGCGCCACCGAATCGCCCATCCAGGTGGGAACCAGATCGTTGGGATGCTCCAGCTTGTCGTTGATCGGGATGATACGAAACGCGTGGAACGATTCGTAGACGATCACCACCTCTTTCGGCTTCTCGACGATCTCAAACGGCATGGGCATGGTTGTGATGCGCGGAACGCCGGGGAGCAGGCAGCGCAGCGTGGGATCGTCGGCCGCTGTGAAAGTCTTCGTCTTGGCTTCAGCCCAGGCCTGATAGGGCACCGGCTCGCGCTTCGGCGGCGGATTCACGGGAGGGGGAAGCTTGATCTTTGACAGGCCCGGCTCGCCATACAGGCTGACGCCGCCGCCCTGCCAGACGCCCGAAAGATCGGGCTTGCCGTCGGCCAGGCGCGGAATCGGCTTGGCATTTTGCGCCAATGCCAGACTGGCCGATAAAGCGGCCGTCGCGAGCAGCTTCGTGAAGTGGATGGTCATGGCAATCCTCTATTTCGCGGTCGAGGTGGGTGGTCCGTTTCCGGCGGCGGGCCCGGCAAACTTCTTGCCTCCGCCAGGGAATGTGATTTCCCGGCCGGCAACTCGCGTCGCGCTATCTTTAGCGGGGTAAGCCGTCACCGTAACCGTATCGCCGACCTTCAGATCGTCGCGCGTGAACCCAGTCCGCTTCAAAGTATTTGGAGGATAGCCTTCCACCGCATAATTGACGACGCTGCCGCTCGGGTCCTTCACGTCGACATAGAAATAGATGTGCGGATTGGTCCACTCCACTTTGGTGATCACGCCGGTCAAAGTGACCTCTTTGCTGTCATATTCGGCTGCGAAAGAATGATGCGCCAGCACCGGAACTACTGCGACGATCAATCCAGCGCACGCCGCGAGTAACGATGTGCGGAGTCTTGGCATCTTCATGGAAACCTCCACTGTGAACGAATTCCGTACCAGTATTACATAATCGGTCGCCAGCGCTTCACGTCCTATTGCCCCGGCGCGCGATAGCGCATTTTCACTTCGAGCGCCTTGTCGATCTCCTCCACGGTCAGCAAAGGCGTGGTTCGGACCCGCACCCCGCCGGCTCCCGAAGTGGTCAAGCCCACAGCCGCCGCGGTGACGTTATCGGGAAGATCCAGGATGATGATCACATCGTCGGCGCCGAATGCGTAGTAGAACGCCTCCACCTTTCCCCCGACGGCCTTCACCGCCGCTTGCACATCGGCGCGCCGTCCCGACGCGGAGTCTCCCACCAGGCCCTGAATTCCTTCTGCAGTATAGGAAGCCTGGATCAAATACTTGGGCATTTAAGCCTTCCTTTCCCGTGCAAGCTTCAACGATATACAGTTGACCGATTTTAGCCCAGACGGCACCCGGTGCGAAGGTCTCCCGGATACTATATCCTTTAGTTGATCGGGAGCAACCTTATGGCCTACCAACTCAAGGTAAACGGGAAGTCTACTACGGTTGAAGCACCTCCAGACATGCCTTTGTTGTGGGTGCTTCGAGACGTACTGAATCTTCGGGGCACGAAGTATGGCTGCGGTATCGGCCAATGCGCCGCGTGCACCGTGCAACTGAACGGCAAGGCGGCGCGCTCGTGCCAAACACCCGTTTCCGCGGTCGGCAGCCAGGCGATTACCACCATTGAAGGGTTATCGTTGGATGGCACGCATCCCGTCCAGTTGGCATGGATGGAGATCGACGTACCGCAGTGCGGATATTGTCAGGCCGGACAAATGATGGCGGCCGCGGCTTTGCTGGCGAGGAAGCCCAATCCCACTGACAGCGATATCGACTCCGCAATGAACGGCAATCTCTGCCGGTGCGGAACCTACCTGCGCATTCGCAAGGCGATTCACACGGCAGCGGCGTTGTCCACCAATGCGTCCGCCAAGAGCAGGCAGCAAGCGGCGCTCGAGCCGGCGGCAAAGTAGGGATAAAAGGAGCCTGATATGAAACGCATCGATCGTCGTTCGTTCCTGAAAGTCACCGCCGCCGGCGCCGGTGGCGTGTTGATCGGTCTCTACGTGCAGCCGAAGGCAGCGGCGCAAGGCCGCGGAGGGCCCCCGGTTCCGCCGCCGGACCCGCACACCTACATCAAGATCGCGGCCGACGGCACGGTCACCATCATGGCCAAGAATCCCGAAGTGGGCCAGGGCATCAAGACCATGCTCCCGATGCTGATCGCGGATGAACTGGATGCCGACTGGAAGTCCGTGAAGATTGAGCAAACGGATTTCGACGACAAAAAATATGCGGCGCAGATCGCCGGCGGCAGCACCGCGACGCCCACCAACTGGCTGCCGATGCGTCAGGCCGGCGCGGCCGGGCGAGCCATGCTTGTCACCGCGGCCGCTCAAACCTGGAGCGTGCCGGAAGCCGAATGCACCACCGCATCCGGCCGGGTTTATCACAAGGCTTCGAACCGATCGCTGGGTTACGGGGAATTGGCGCCGAAAATGATGGCGCTGCCCATGCCCGATTTGAAAACGCTGAAGCTGAAAGACCCCGCGGATTTCAAGATCATCGGCGTCAGCCAGACCCAACGCGAGCTGCCGAATATCCTCACCGGCAAGCCGATCTTCGGGATTGATGTTGTGGTGCCAGGCATGCTCTATGCGGTGTTCGAGAAGTGCGGAGTCTTCGGCGGCAAGGTAGTTAGCTCCAACATCGAAGACATCAAGAAACTGCCGGGCGTGAAGAACGCCTTTGTAGTGACGCGCCCGGACATCACCGACACTGTGATCCCCGGCGATCCTGGCCTGGAGAACGGTATCGCGATTGTCGCGGAAACCTGGTGGCACGCGCAATCGGCGCGGAAGAAGCTGCAGGTGAACTGGGACGAAGGTCCGCGGGCCAATGGCAGCAGCGTCGCTTTCGCCGAGCGGGCGCAGGAATTGAGCAAGCAAGCGCCGCAGCGGACCATCCGCAAAGATGGCGATCCCGACGCGGTGATGAGTGGAGCGGCGAAAGTGGTGGAAGCGGCGTATTCTTATCCATTCATCGCGCACGCGCCGCTGGAGCCGCAGAATTGCACGGCGCATTTCCAGGACGGCAAGTGCGAGATCTGGACCAACAGCCAGATTCCGGGCAGCGGCCGGCGCCTGGCCGCGCAGGCTTTGGGCATTCCCGAAACGGACGTGACGCTGCATATGGTCCGCGGCGGCGGCGGTTTCGGCCGGCGACTGACCAACGACTACGTGGCTGAAGCGGCCTATATTTCGAAGGAAGCGGGCGTTCCGGTGAAGCTGCTGTGGTCCCGCGAAGACGACATGACGCACGATTACTATCGTCCTGGCGGTTTTCAGTTCCTCAAGGCCGGAGTGGACGCTCAGGGCAAGATCGTGGCCTGGCACAATCATTTCATCAGCTATGGCGACGGAGACCGCTTCGTTTCGGCCGGCGCCATGGGTCCCACGGAATTCCCGCAGCGCTTTATCTCGAATTATCATCTGCAGGCTTCGGTGCAGCCGTTGGGCTTCCGGACCGGTTCGCTGCGCGCGCCCAGCAGCAACGCTTTCGCGTTCGTCATTCAATCTTTTATTGACGAGCTGGCCCATGCGGCCGGCAAAGATCCCGTCGAGTTCCGGCTGGCGTTGCTCGATTCGGCGGTTGGTCCGGCGGTAGGAGTTGACGATCGCGGCCGGCCTGGGCTCAGTGGCGAGCGCATGAAGGGCGTGGTGCAACTGGTGGCCGAGAAATCCGGGTGGGGCAAGCGTACTTTGCCCAAGGGCGCCGCGATGGGCGTGGCTTTCCATTACAGCCACCTGGGATATTTCGCCGAAGTGGCCGAGGTGGCCGTGGACGCGGCCAATAAAGTGAAGATCAACAAAATCTGGGTGGCGGCCGACGTAGGCAGCCAGATCATCAATCCCAGTGCCGCCGAGAACATCATTCAGGGCGGGATCATCGACGGATTGAGCGAACTGATGGATCAGCAAATCACAATCGAAAACGGCCGCGTTGTAGAAATGAACTACGACAAACACAAGATGGTTCGCCTGACGCAGGCGCCGACGGAAATCGAAGTGCATTATCTGAAGACCAACAACACGCCGACGGGCCTGGGCGAACCGGCGTTGCCGCCTGTTCTTCCGGCCGTGGCCAATGCGATCTTCACCGCCACGGGCAAGCGCGTGCGCTCGCTTCCCATTGCGAAGTCCGAGTTCAAGTTCAGTTGGGCTTAGCTCTTTTATTAGTCGCTTTCCTCCTTGCGCCCAGGGCGCTGAAGGCTCAAGACGAGCGGCGCGTCACATCGCCGAAGGGCGAATTTGAGTTCCGTATCTTTGTAGGACAACCGAAGGACGGGCTCTGGCCTCGAATCGGCTATCAGGTAGTCCTTCGCGGCAAGCCGCTGATCGCCACGTCCTGGATGGGGTTGGACATTCGAGATCAGGAGCCGTACCTGGGCGAGAATCCAGGGTTCATTTCGTCCAACTCCGCTTCGAACGGCGCCAGCCATTACAATTCGCTGGTCGCTCACTACATGCAGAACGGTTCGCTCGGCCGGCGCCTGGACGTGGAGATTCGCGCTTATGACGATGGGGTCGCCTTCCGCTACGTCCTGCCGCGTTCGCTTCCGCTCGAAGAGATTCTCATCCGAGACGAAGCCACCGAGTTCAACTTCGCTCAGGCGCGCGCACTGAGCCATCTGGATGCAAAGCCCGATTACGATCTGCCGCTTTTCTTGGAGGAGCCAGGCACCGGCTGGGTGATGATCGCCGCCGCGGCGCCTCAATCATCGTCCGGGAAATATCCGCGGACGTATCTGATCCGGTCCGCCGATGGCTTGCTCACCAATCTGGCGCGAAGCACCAAGGAACCGAGCGTAGCGTTCGATGGAACCACGCCGCTGGTCTGGCCGTGGCGGGTGGTGATGGCCGGTCCGGACAGGCAGCAACTGATGAAGTCGGAAACCTTGCAAGACTTGAATCGGTGAGTGGAACGGTTACTGCCAATACTCCCAATGCCTGGTGGCCACCACGTAGCCGCACAGACACGCGTTGGTCACCGCGTGGACCAGAATGCAATCCCCCAGGCTGCGCGTGCGGACCATCCACCAGTTATACGCGATGCCCGCGATCAGGCCGACATCCCAGTAAGGGCCATGCTCGGCGGCGAACATCACGGCGGTGATCCAAAACGCGCCGGCCTGATACGTTCCCAGCGGGACCTTTTCGAATTGCAGCGAGATCAGCCAGCGCATCAGCCACGCGCGCCAGAACAGCTCTTCCAGAATCGGCACGAAGACCACGGCTTGCAAAATGCGCGGCCACAACACCCAGGGCTCCATCATGACGTTTTCAGGAATGGTGGAAGGGTTGATCTGTCCGAGCAGCGGGTTTTGAAACCACCAGTGCTGGCGATAGGTAGGGAACAGCAGATCCGGCCCCACCCAGATGAGGAACACGGCGACGCCGATGATGACGGTCTCCAGGCGATGGGACGCGCGTAATTGAATCACATGGCGCGAAAAGCCGAACAGAATGCCCGCCAGCAGCAGATCGCGGACTATGAATTCGATATGAGGTGAAAGAGGAACGTATTTCTGGAGCGCCAGGAATCCAATAAAGACGGCGAACGGCAGAACGTAAGGTACGGCTGACCAGTCGATTTTGCGCTCGGACGTCAACGCGCTTCCCGTTCAATCAAGTGTTGAGGGATCGAATTATCCAACTTTCGCAAGCAATTCCTTTATCTTATTGTGTTCTTTTTCACTCGGCTGGTGGCGAAGGGCGGTCTCGAGTTCTCTTTTGGCCCACAGCCGGTCGCCTTTCTGATACAGAGCCAGCGCCAGATGGAGATGAAACGGAGCGCTATCGGGCCGGCGGGACACCAGATCGCGCAGCATGCGAATGCCATCGCTGGTGAGGTTCTTGCGGACGTAGACCAGCGCGAGCGTGTCCTCGACATCCAGATCGCCGGGCAGTTTCTGCTGCGCGCGCTGCGCGTGGGCCAGCGCCTGATCCAGATCCACGCCCTCTTCGGCTTCCAGGTACGCCAGATTGTTCAGGGCCGTGGCGTTGTCGGGCTGGAGCTGGATCACGATTTCATATTCCTTGCGGGCTTCTTCCGAGCGTCCCGTCCGATCATACAACAACGCCAAATCGAGAACCGGCCGGGCATCGGTGGGCGCCATTTGCCGGGCGGTTTGGAAGGCGGCCAGGGCGCCGGGCAAGTCGCTCGCGCGCAGTTTGGCCTCGCCCATTTCCAGATATAGCTCCGATGATTTCTGGTTTTTGTCAATCAGCGCTTGGAATTGCGCCGCAGCCGCTGAATAATCGCCCGCTGCGATCAAAGTGTTTGCGAATGCCAGGCGGATATCCGCCCGGTCCGGCCAGCGCTTCACTTGATCGCTCGCGAACTGCACGGCCGCTTGAAACTGGCCTTGCGCAATTTCACTCCTGAGCAGGCCCGGCACGCCCCGGCTGTCGCCCGCCTGGAATAGCGCGCGAAATCCGTCCTCGGCGTCTTTGTAGCGGCGTTCGCTGAAATCCAGCTCCGCCAGTTGCGACCGGCCGTCATTCGAAGCCGGGTACATCTGGAGCAGCGCGGCCAGGTCTGCGCGCGCTTTTTCCGGTTCGGCGATCTTCACCAGCGCGCTGGCGCGAATCAGCCTGGCCGACAGGTTGGTGGAATCTTCGCTAAGCACCTCGCTGGCGGCTTGCGCTGCTTGAGCGGATTCCCCGCGTCCCAGCGCCAATTCGGCCCAAGCCACCTTAGCGGGCGCATGATGCGGATCCAGCCGCAAGGCCGCCTCCAACTGCTCCCGGGCTTTGTCCAAATATTGCGGGCCGGCATTCTGCCCGTCCGCCAGCGCCATATAGGCCCGGCCCAGATTGAAATGCAGCGTCGCGTTGCGGGGTAGTTTCGAGAGTAGCGGCTGCATTTCCGCGATCGCGGCTTTTACCTGCCTGGCATCGCTGGAGCCGAGCGTCAGCGCGGCGTCGAGCGCTATCGCCTCCGGATCTTTGGGATCCTCCGCAAGCAATCCCGCGACAATCTTCTGTGCTTGATCGCGCGCGCCTTGCGTAGCCAGCACCTCAGCCATCTTCTTGCGATAGACGCGTGTACTCTTGGCGCTCTGGTGGCTTTGCCGCTCGCCTTGCGCATATTGCAGGAGCGCCGCTGGGTAGTCGCGCACGCGGACATAGAAATCGCCCGCTTCCAGGCGTCCGTCGGGAAACGTTTTCGGATTCGACGTTAAGCGCTCGATAGCGGCTGCGACGTCCGCCGCGCGATGTCTGACGAAATAGTGGAATGCCAGTTCCACCAGGCAAGCCCCCTGCCTGGGATTGTTGGCGATCTTCTGGCGCAGCACCTGTTCGGCCAGCTCCGGCCGATTGCCACGCATGTAATGCACATAGAGAGCGTCGTAGAGCGGCAGGAAAGTCTTCTCGCGCGCGATCAGGCCGTTGGCCAGGCTCTCGGCCTCTTCGTCCCGGCGCGCGGCGAACAATGTTTGAACCAGCGTGAGCGTCAGGTCCGGTTGATCGGGCTTCACCAGATTCGCCTGCTGAAATTTGAGGATCGCGCCCGCCGTATCATTCTGTGCCAGAGCGATATTTCCTGCGAAGCGCAGGCCGTCGAAGGAGCGCGGATTCTGCTTCAACATGCGTCCGGTGATTTCCTTCAGATCGGCCAGGTAGGCGCGGCCGCCGGGCGGGTCCAGCAGATAAAACGCCAGGTCCAGATCGCCCAGCTGGACCACCGCGTCCGTGTTGGCGGCGTCCAGCTCCATGGCGCGGCTGAAGTCCTTGCGCGCGTCCGGCAATTCGCCCAGGCGGGCGTTCACCAGGCCGAGACGATACCAGGCATCGGGCGAGCGCAGGTCCTTGGCCAGCGCCCGGCGGTAGAGGATGGACGCTTCCTTGTATTGGCCGCGCGAGAAGTACTTATTGCCGTTCGCAACGTACCTTCGGCTGAGCGCCTTTGGATCGCTATTGCACGCCGCGAGCAACGCCAGGAGCAAGGCGCAGAGAAGCGCAAAGGGTGCGGCGCGCACCGCCGAACGAACCAGGAACTGGCCCGCGCCGCACTCCGTTTTGCGCGAGTTCCTTAGAAGGCGCGTGGTTTTCACACTCCCTAGTGCGGAAGCCCACAGAAAACTCTCGCTTGACACAAAACAGCTGAAATGGTTAGCCTGCTCAGTAGTCCAACGCCCAGGAGATTTCGATCATGGCCGATACCAAGAAGTGCGCCCATCCAAGTTGCAACTGTGTTACCACGCAGAAGTATTGCAGCACTTTCTGCGAGGGCCAAGCCGGCACTCCCGACATCGAGTGCGAGTGCGGGCATCCCGCCTGCGCAACGAAGTAACAGGCTCGCGATTCCGAGCCCCGACCAAAGGGAGCGGGGGTTTCACCGCAGCGCCGCTTGTAACGTCCCCGTCTGCCGCAGCACATCCAGGCGGGCGCTCTCCACGGCGTGCTGCGCATCGTAGAACGCGATCCACTTCTCCTGTTCGGTGAGCCGTGCGTTGTCCACCTGCTGCTGGGTGGCGCGCCCTTCGCCGAGCTGCGCGAGCAACAGCGACACCTGATCCCGCGTGTAATCCAGATCCAGGCGCGCCACGTCCTGCGCCGACGTCGCCTTCCGCAATTCCTGGAAGCTCTTCTCGGTGTCGAGCTGGATGCGGTTGCGAAGCTGAGTCATCTGCGTGCGCAGCTCCAGGATGTCGGTTTGCGCCTGCGAAGCGAGCCCCTTGGAGGCCGATCCGGTAATCAGCGGGATCTGGATGGAAACGCCCAGTTCGCCATTGTTGCGCTGGAAACGGGTGAAGAAGTTCTCATAGTTGCTCTTGGCGAGAAGAGCGTACTGCGCCACCACGTCCACCACCGGCAGACGCGCCGCTTCCGCCTCTTTCACTTCGAAACCCTTGGCCTGAAGCTGCGATTCCAGCTTGCGAATATCCTTGTTGTTTTGCAAAGCCAGTTCCGTGGCGGCCTGCTGGCTGGCCGGGACTTCGAACGCCGCGCGCTCTTCGTCCACAGGCTGAACGCGATCCGCCGCCGAATAGCCCAGAACCACGGCCAGCGAAGCCTCCGAATAATCGAGATCGCCAGTTAACGCCGCCAGCCGCTGGCCGGCGCGCGCCAGATCCACCGCGACGCGTTTGTTTTCGATAGGGAGCTGGCGGCCTTCTTCCACCTGCACGGCCACCGCGCCGCTCACTCGTTGCAGGCTTTCAGCCTCCAGTTGGAGCGATTGGCGGCTGCGGTCCATCTGTTGCGCGTCCAGGAACAGCGTGGCGGTCTGATAGGCGATCTGGTCGCTCTTGGACTGCGTGTCGATCTCCGCGCCCCGCGCCGTCTCCCGCACGCGCGCCAGCTCATATGTTTTAGCCCGGTTGTAGAGCGCCATGTCCGTGCGGGTTTGGATGATGGCCGGCGCGGCGCCTTCGATGCTGGTGGGGTAACCCCAAACCTTCGCCAATCCGCTGCCCGCATAGAGCTTAGGCACGAACGGGTCCTTGGCGACACGAATGGCGGATTCCGCCTTCTGCTGGTCCAGGCGCGACAGTACCAGGTCCGGATTTTCTTTGAGGGCCAGCTCCACTGCTTGCCGCAACGTGAGGGGATGCACCTCCGCGAATGCAGCGGCGGCCGTAACCGAAAGGAGGAGAATATGTTTCAGCACTCTCTTAGCGTAGCCGAGCCGGTCAGGATGCTGAGCCGCCTGCGTCAGCGAACGGGGTTTTGGCCTTCCATGCAACAGTTCGCCGTCTCCGGGAGTCACACAGCGGGAGGGCAATCAGGATGCTCGCAGCATTTTCACGAAGAATGCCGGTGGCGAGGACCGTGCTGTTATGCATGCTCACCGGGGCGGGCTGGACGCTGCACGCGGCCGATTACGACCGCGCCCGCGACCTGGTGGCGCACGTTCAAGACGATCTTCAGAGGGCCGCGGATTTCACGCGCAGCAACGAAAAAGAGCGGGTGCGTTATGAGAACGTGCAGCACCATCTTTCCGAGTTCGACCGCGAACTGCGGCGCGATCACTTCGACAAAGGCAAGCTCGACGACACCATCGATAACTTGAAGGACGTGGTGCGGAAGAACACGCTGGAATCGCACGACCGCGACGAACTGGCCAGGGATCTCAGCGATCTGCGGACCTTGCGGGACATTCGCTAAAGCGCCGGCCGGCCTACTTCACTTCGGCGGGCGTGGATGTCGCCGGACCCATCCCCACGATTTCGAGCGTGACTTCTTCATCTTTCGCGCCGTCATAGTGGATCTGCTTGCCGTAGTGTGTGACGAAGCTGCCGGCGGGTATCGGAGTAGTGCTGTCGGGATCGTATTTGGAGCCGGTGCCGACGTACCATGTTCCCGAGATCACGGTGATGTAACGGTCGTTCGGATGGAAGTGGGGATGGCTCATATGGTGCGGAGTCCACTTGGTCAGGACGATGTAGAGGCCGGGCTTGGAGGGATCGCCCACCAGCACCGCTTGTTTGGCGCCCCCGGCATTTTCGGTCCAGTGGATTTTGTCGGGCAGTGTGTACGCCAGCACCTTGGGGTCGGGCGCGGCGTTTACGGAAAAGACGCCCGCGAACACGGTTGCTGCCGCGATCGCGAGCAGGGCACGAGAGGTAACGGAGTGGCTGTGCATGCTGCTCATCTTATCCTGTAAGCCCGTTTTGCCGCTCTTGTCAAGAGCCAACGATTTGGTAGTATGGCCGCATGGCAACCCCCGAGATTCGCCGCCTGCGTTCCGTTGCGCCCACCGGCGAATTCAATCTAAGCCGCCTGGAGCGCGTGATTTACGGCCCCGGCAAGATCGCGGCACTGAAAGATGAAATGGAGCGGCGCGGGCTAAAGCGCGCCGTGGTGGTGACCACCGACGTGGTAGCGGCGCTGCCGATTATCAACAACGTGACTGGGGCGCTCGGCTCGCATTGCGCTTCCGTGTTCGCCGGAATCATCCAGCACGTTCCGCGCGGCACGGTGAACGAACTGCAAAAAGAGATCGAGCGCGTGGACGCAGACAGCCTGGTCAGCTTTGGAGGCGGAAGCCCGATCGATTCCACCAAGGTGGCTATCTATGGTTTGCTCGATAAGCGCGAGCTGGTGCACATCGCGGTGCCGACCACGCTGTCAGCGGCGGAATACACGCACGCGGGCGGCGTTACGGACGAAACCACGCGCGTAAAGAGCGGCGTGTACGACATGCGCGTTTTGCCGCGCACGGTGATCAACGATCCGGCGCTGTCGTTGTCCACTCCGGACTGGCTGTGGGTTTCCACCGGGATTCGCGCGCTGGATCATGCCATCGAGTGCGCCTACGCCATCCGGCATCAGCCCATCAGCGACGCGCTGGCGGCCAAATCGATCGCGCTGTTTTCCGAGCATCTGAAAGCGTCGATCTCGACCAAGGGCGATGAGCAGCTCGCGCATCGCGGGAATTGCCAGTTCGCATCTTGGTATTCGATTTATGGCGCGATGAATACACGCTTCGGGCTTTCGCATTTGCTGGGGCATCAGATCGGACCGCGCTGGAATGTGCCGCACGGAATCACGTCGTGCATTACGCTGCCAAATTCGATGCGGTACATGGCGGAGATCGCGGCCGAGCGTTTTGGACCCGTGGCGGAAGGCTATGGGATTCCGTTCGATCCTGCGAATCCAAAGCCGGCCGCGCTTCGGTGCGCGGATCGCACCGAGGAATTCATCGCGCAATTCGACGTGCCCAAGAGACTTCGGGATGCAGGCGTGCCCCGCGACGAGATCAAGGATATCGTCGGGCCAATCACGCACGAGCTGCAACATATGGGCGTGGTGGACCGGCCGATGACCGAGCAGGAAGTGCTCGCGCTGCTGGAAGCCTGCTATTGATCGGAGCGGAGTTCATTCGTTTCTGAGCCGCCATGCGTGAGCATGCGGTTTGCTCGGTCAGCTAGAAACCGCATGCTTACGCATGGCGGCTCGGATGCATATGGGTGATGTTGTCTCCTGCTAGCAAACGGATTGCGGCACGCGGCGGTGCGATCGTGCTCGTCATTGCACTCTGCACGCTGGCGGTGCATCTATACACGGGCGGACGCTATGGCTACTTCGTCGACGAATTGTATTATCTCGCGTGCAGCAGGCATCTGGATTGGGGATACGTAGACCAGCCGCCGCTGATCGCGCTGATCGTTTGGATGTGGCGATCGGTATTCGGCCAGTCGCTCCCGGCGCTTCGTTTGTTGCCGGCGCTGGCGGGAGTGGCTGAAGTTGTCCTTACCGCGCTGATGGCGCGCCAACTCGGTGGCAAACGCTTCGCGCAGGCTTTGGCGGCCATTACGGCTCTGGTTGCGCCCGCGATATTGGGCGCCGACGGCCTGCTCACCATGAATGCGTTCGAACCGTTGTTCTGGATAGGCTGCGCATACCTGCTGATGCGCATGATCAATACAAAAAACACCAGGCTGTGGATTTGGTTTGGCGTTCTGGCGGGCTTCGGGTTGGAAAACAAGTACTCCATGGCGATCTTCGGCGCCGGCTTGGTGCTGGGACTATTGCTGAGCGGCGAGCGGTGCTTGCTGGCTAGCCGCTGGCTTTGGGTGGGCGGAGCAATCGCGTTTCTGATCTTCTTGCCGAATCTGATCTGGAACATCCAGCATCATTTTCCGTTTCTGGAATTGCAGCGGAATATTCGCGCGAACCGGCCGCGATGTGCCGCTCGGGCCGCTTGCGTTCTTTCAACAAGAAATCCTGCTCATGAATCCGCTGGCGCTACCCATCTGGCTGGGCGGATTGTGGTTTTACTTTGCGGCGAAAGTGGGCAAGCCTTTTCGCGCCATCGGATGGGCCTGGATTTTTGCGGCTGCGGCGATCGTCATGCTGAGCCCGCGAGTCTATTACTTATTTCCTGCATTTCCGGTGCTGTTCGCCGCTGGCGGCGTGCTGTGGGAAGAATTGCTGTCGCGGCCGAAGGTCGAGTGGCTGAAGTTCGCATATCCTGCATTGATGATTGCGGCGGGTGCGCTGCTGGCGCCGCTTGCGATACCGCTGTTGCCACCCGAAACATACATTCGATACACCAAAGCGATTGGACTGGAGCAGCCCCGGATCGAGAACCATCAGCTGGGACCGCTGCCTCAGATTTTCGCCGATCAGTTCGGATGGGACGAGATGACGGCGACGGTGGCGCGTGTCTACAACAGCTTGCCGCCGGACGTTCGCGCGCGCACGGCCATCTTCGCGCAGACCTATGGACAGGCGGGAGCCATCGATCTTTTTGGTCCCAAGTACGGGTTGCCGCCGGCCATCAGCGGGCATCAAAGCTATTTTCTTTGGGGGCCGCGCGGCTACACGGGAGACAGCATGATCGTGATGGACGACCGGCAGAAGGATCTGGAGCAGTTGTTCACGAGTGTGCGGAAAGTCGCGCATGTCGATCATCCCTATTCGATGCCGTACCAGCATTTCGATATTTTTTACTGCCAGGGAATGCACCCGCCGCTCGCGGAACTGTGGCCGCGAGTGAAGAGGTGGAATTAAAGTAACCGAGCCGCGACCGTGAGGAAGCCGGAGTCAGCGCTGCTCGGAAACCGACTTTTCCGCCAGCTCGCCCAGGATGGGCAGCTTGTACATTTCGTCTTGCGAAGTTTTGATGATCATGAAGATCCAGGCGCCGAAAATTACCGCCTTCATCAGCCCGGGGAAGACTTGGTGGAACGGCGGGCCCCAGAACGCGAAGCCGAACATGGGGCTGAGAACCCAATCCACCAGCAGCCACGCGACGAACAGGTAGAGGCCCTGAAAAGCGTGGAAGCGGACGCGGCCATCGGCCCGAAAGCGCGCGGAAGCCAGCACCACGATGGAGACAATCCAGCCGAGAATCGGAATGTAGCAGAGCAGGGAAGCGGTGCGCGGGCTGATGCCGTGCATGTAGTCGATGGGTGGAGCGGAAGCGGAAGCCGGCTGGCGGGCGCCGCACACGCCACAGTAGGCATCGTGGTTTCCGACGGACTTTCCGCATTGGCAACAGTAAGGCATGCGCTCCTAATCATTATTACGTTACGATTTCACGGCATGTTCCGGCAATATCGCCGCTCTGTGATACGATGCGGACAAATGCCAACCCTCTGCCCGCGCTGGGCCTGTTTAGCGCTTGTATTGGCCATTTCCGCCGCGCCGTGTGCGCTTGCCAGGCCGCTCGAGATTTATTTCGTCGACGTGGAGGGCGGGCAGTCCACGCTGATCGTCAGCCCGTCCGGGCAATCGCTGCTCATCGACACCGGATGGCGCGGATTTGAAGGGCGCGACGCGGACCGCATCGTACAGGCGGCCAGGGCGGCCAAGGTCAAGCAGATCGATTATTTACTCATCACGCACTACCATCGCGACCATGTGGGCGGCGTGCCGCAACTCGCCGATCAGATGAAGATCCTGAATTTTCTGGATCACGGGCCCAATACGGAAGACTCCAAGGTAACCAAGGAAGATTACAGCGATTACGTAAAGGTGATCCAGCGCGGCGAGCACACGGTAGTGAAACCGGGCGACACGGTGCCGATCAAAGGCCTCTCCGTGAAAGTGCTGACGGCCGCCGGCGCTCACATTGAATCCCCACTGGAAGGCGCGGGACAGCCGAATTCGTTCTGTGCCACGACACCCAAACGCGAGCCCGATCCCACCGAGAATGCGCAATCGGTGGGCGTGCTGGTGACCTTCGAAAAGTTTCGATTCCTCGACATGGGCGATCTGACGTGGAACAAAGAGCTGGAGCTGATGTGCCCTAACAATCCCATTGGCACGGTGGACGTGCTGCTGACGTCGCATCACGGGCTGAATCAATCCAATTCCCCGGCGCTGGTGGACGCGGTGCATCCGCGCGTCGCCATCATGAATAACGGGGCGCGCAAGGGAGGCAGTCCGGATGCCTGGC
The DNA here is from genome assembly GCA_963784025.1 of Bryobacterales bacterium. Classification (GTDB taxonomy): domain Bacteria; phylum Acidobacteriota; class Terriglobia; order Bryobacterales; family Bryobacteraceae; genus Palsa-89. The sequence continues at coordinate 104,733 of CAWAPW010000014.1, read as the reverse complement.
AGATCGTGAAGAATTCGCCGGGCCTGGAAGATCTGTGGCAACTGCACTACGCGGTGGAAGGCGGCAAGGAACATAATGTTGCGGATTCGTTCATCGCGAACGTCGAAGATCAGGATGCCGGGCAGTACATCAAGCTGACGGCCGAAGCCAACGGATCGTTCACGGTTTGGAACCAGCGGAACAAGTTCACCAAGATCTATAAATCGAGCGGAAAATAATTGTCGCCGCCTGTCGCAACTGGCCATGCCAATTCTTGATTTCGTGCTGCGGCTGGGAGCCGCTCTGCTACTGGGAACATGCGTCGGATTGGAGCGCCAATGGCGCCAGCGCATGGCGGGAACGCGCACCAACGCGCTAGTGTCGGCGGGCGCCGCGGCCTTTGTGATGTGCGCTTTTATGGTGCGGGATACGTCGCGCAGCGAGGCGCAGATTGTTTCCTACGTTGTGTCGGGGGTCGGATTCCTGGGCGCCGGGGTGATCTTTAAGGACGCGGGCAGCGTGCGCGGGTTGAACACGGCGGCCACCATCTGGTGCTCGGCGGCCATCGGGGCGATCTCCGGTTTGGGGCGGCCAATCCACGCGCTGATTATGGCGGCGGCCGTGCTGGTTACCAACGTCATTCTTCGGCCCCTCGCATATCGGCTTTATCCGGCGCAGGCTTCGGGCGAAGAGCAAGAGGTTACGTACGGATTCGAGCTGATTTGCAACCAGGTGGATGAAGCGCACATGCGGGCGCGGTTGCTGCAAGCCATGTCGCAAAGCTCGCTGACGCTGACGGCGCTGCGGAGCGAAGACATCGAGGGCACGCCCAAGATGAAGGTGACCGCGCAGATCAAAGGCCTGGGGCGGCAGGACGCCGCGCTGGAGCAACTGGTGGTAAGATTGTCGCTCGAAGCCGGCGTCAGCTCGGTGAGCTGGACGGTTCATCCGCAGGTGCTGGAGTAGGTTTCCAGCCGCGGAAAACGCCGATGGCAGACGAACCCGTTACCTATTTCGGCTTGTGGTCGGCCCGAGACATTCGGAAAGTTTCTGATCTTCTGAAGCACCTCAAGGTCCGGTTTGAAACCAACGAATTCAACGCTACCGAAGAGGTGTTGAGGGAGTGGTGCGCTTGGGATTCGACCTCGCCCAATCCGAACACTGGTTTTGATCTCTGGATTCATTCACATGATCTCCCTATGGTTGACGCGAAAATCGTGGACATGTTCCCAGAGAGAAAATTTGGAGCTTGACCTCCCAAATTAGTTCGACCTGAAACTCCAGAATTTGCGCTTTAAGGCCAGTCTTGCGCACCGTGGAAAATGGGCGAAATCTCAATCGAGTTCGGACCGACTTGATAGACCGCGATGTAAGGCAGAGGCGCGAACGTGAGCTCGCGCCGCCCAGCCACGCGGCTGACTCGCCCGAGATTGGGAAAATCTTTTAGGCGGGCGCATCCGTCGTAGACGATTCGGGCTACGCGCCGGGCTGCCGCTGGATTGTCGCGTTCGATGCGTTCACAGATATGTTCCAAGTCTTCGGCGGCGGCCAGCGACCAGCGAACCTCCATCAGGGTTGCAGGAACCGTTCAAGGCGCCGGCCGACTTCCTCATGCGTGAGGTACTCGCCGCGCTGCAACCCTTCCTCGCCACGGGCTACCGCTTGAATGAAGCGGCTTTCCTCCTCGAAATACCGCGCCACCAGTTCCTGTACCAGTTCGTCGGGACCACGGCCCTGCTGAGCAGCAGATTGCGAGAGCTTCGCTTCGAGTTCGGGCGTGAAGTGTACTTGCATGTCTTCAGACTATGAGAAAAGTCGCGTTCGAGCAAGTTTGAAGTTGCACCCGGTCGGCATTAGCCGAATATTCATAGAACAATCGCAATCGCCAAGACTATCATGGTTACTCTGGAGGATCACACCACCCATGAGCGACGATGCCGCTGTCCATCCCACCCAGCGCGCGCATGATCTTACCCGAGTGATGCGCCCCATGTACGCGCGGCAGTGGCTGCTCGGCCCGGCGCCGCGCCACACCATCCCCCAGGAAGGCATGCCGCCCGGCACCGCCTATCATTTGATCCACGACGAGCTGATTTTCGACGGCAGCTCGCGCTTCAATCTCGCCACGTTTTGCAGCACGTGGATGGACGACGAAGCGCGCCGCCTGATGTCGGAAACGTTCGACAAGAACATCATCGACAAGGACGAATACCCGCAGACGGCCGAGCTGGAGATGCGCTGCGTGCACATGCTGGCCGATTTGTGGCACGCCCCCGATCCCGCCAACGCGCTGGGCACATCCACCATCGGATCGAGCGAAGCGTGCATGCTGGGCGGCCTCGCGCTCAAGTGGCGCTGGCGCGAAAAGATGAAGAAGCTGGGCAAGCCCGTGGATCGGCCGAACCTGGTGCTAGGCACCAACACGCAGGTCTGCTGGCACAAGTTTCTGCGCTATTGGGACGTGGAGGAGCGGCCGGTGGCGCTCGAAGGGAACCAGTCCGTCACCGATCCGGAGCGTGCCGCGGCGGCCTGCGACGAGAACACCATCGGCGTGGTCAGCGTGCTGGGCAGCACCTTCACCGGCGATTACGAAGACGTCAGCGCCCTGAGCGCGGCGCTGGACCGATTCCAGGATCGAACGGGCCTGGACATTCCCATCCACGTCGACGGCGCGAGCGGAGCTTTCGTCGCGCCTTTCATCCAGCCCGATGTGCTCTGGGATTTTCAATTGCCGCGCGTGAAGTCCATCAATACATCTGGGCACAAATATGGTTTGGTTTACCCGGGCGTGGGCTGGATCGTGTGGCGTGAGGCTTCGGATCTGCATCCGGACCTGATCTTCAAAGTGGATTATCTCGGCGGCACCATGCCCACCCTCGCCATCAACTTCTCGCGGCCGGCCAGCCAGGTGGTGGCGCAATATTACAACCTGATCCGGCTGGGCAAGTCCGGGTATCGCGCCATCCACCAGGCGTGCCAGGAAGTGGCTGTTAAGCTTGCCCACCAGATCGGCGATATGGGTCCGTTCGAACTGCTCAGCGACGGGCGGGACTTGCCGGTGTTTGCCTGGAAGCTTAAAAGCCCGACAAACTGGTCCCTCTATGACCTGGCGGACCGGCTGCGCGATCGCGGCTGGCAGGTGCCCGCCTATCGCATGCCGGCCAACCGGGAGGACCTGGTAGTGCAACGCGTGGTGGTGCGCAACGGCTTCACGCACGATCTGGCGGGGATGCTGCTGCGCGATATTCGCCGGCACCTGGACTGGTTCGCCAAGCAGCCCGGACTCAAACCGACCACAGATGGCGCGGGTTTCCATCATTAAGGTAGAGCTCCGCCGCGATTTCCGGCAACGCACCTGCGCCCCCGCGCGTCAGTACTCGGCAAAGCGGTCCCTTGACCGATTCTCGCTTAGGGCCTAGAATGATAGAAGATTTGATTCTCGTCTGGCGGTGAATTGTATGAAAATTAAGCACTTCTCGGTTTTGACCGGGTTGGCTGCCATGGGTTTGGCCGGCGCTTACCTGATTGCCGCGCCACAAACCACCACTCAGGCAGCTCCTCAAGCGGACAAAGACGATCAGAAACCCGCCGCTGCGTCGCGCGACACCGTGTCGAAGCCGATGACCGCGAAACAGAAAAAGAAGCAGGAAGACAAGCTGCGCAAAGAGCTGGAAACGCCGTACAAGAAGTGGCTGAATGAAGACGTTGCCTATATCATCACCGACGAGGAGCGCAAGGCATTTAAGCAGTTGAGCACCGACGACGAGCGCGAGCAGTTCATTGAGGATTTCTGGCTGCGGCGCGATCCCACTCCCGACACCGAAGAGAACGAGTTTAAGGAAGAGCACTACCGGCGCATCGCGTACGCCAACGAGCGTTTTGCTTCCGGCATCCCGGGATGGAAAACGGATCGCGGGCGCATCTACATTGTTTATGGGCCGCCCGACGAAATCGACGATCATTCCTCCGGCGGCACCTACGATCGTCCTATTGAAGAAGGCGGCGGAACAACCTCCACCTTCCCGTTCGTGGACTGGACCTATCGCTACATCGAGGGCGTCGGCAGCAACATCAAGATTGAGTTCGTGGATACCTCCATGAGCGGCGAGTTCCGCATGACGATGGACCCGTCGGAGAAGGACGCGCTCACCTACGTTCCGGGCGCGGGTCTGACGCTGATGGAGCAAATGGGTCTGGCCGATCAGTCCCAACGCTTCACCCGCACCGACGGCACCACGCTCGGCACGGGCAACCAGCCGCTGCCGGAAAGCATGAACGAATTCACGCGGCTGCAGCAGTTCGCGAATCTGCAAAAGCCGCCGACAGTAAAGTTCAAGGACCTGCAGGCGGTGGTCAGTTCCAGCATCCGGTACAACAATCTTCCATTCAAGGCGCGGGCCGATTACATACGGATCACCGATTCCACAATCCTGACCACGGTGACCATCGAGTTTCAGCGCCGCGACCTGCAGTTCCAGCAGAAGGACAACATTTCGAAAGCCACGGTGAACATTTTCGGGCGCATCACTTCCATCACCGGGCGTGTGGCGAATACTTTTGAGGATCCCGTTACTATTGAGGTGCCCACGGCCATGCTGCAAAAGGCGCTGGACGGGGCGTCCATCTATCAGAAAGAGATTCCGCTGGCGCCGGGGATGTACCGGCTCAACATCGTTTGCAAAGACGTGACCGGCGGCAACATGACTACCTATCCGATGGCGCTGAATGTTCCGCACTTCGACGATGAGAAGCTGGCGTCCAGCAGCTTGATTCTGGCGGACCTGATCGAAAAGATCCCAACCAATAGCATTGGGACCGGCCAGTTCGTAATCGGCGACACCAAGGTTCGGCCGCGCCTGACCGATACGTTTGAGCGCGCCGAGAAGCTGGGAATTTACACCCAGTTCTATAACTTCTCGCCCGACGCGAAGACCCGGAAGCCCAATGGATCTATCGAATACGACATCACCAAGAGCGGCGCCAAAGAACCGGTTTTACACTACAGCGAGGAAGTGAACAGCATTCCTGGAGCGTCCTCGGATAAGGTAACGGTGGAGAAGCTTTTGCCGCTGCAGTCTCTGGAGCCGGGGCAATACACCTTGAAGATGAAGGTGACCGACAACAATAGTAATCAGGTGTTAACCCCCAGCGCCAATTTTACGGTAAAGTAAACGTTAGGTGGACGGTGTGTTGCGTCCGTCCCTGAAGCCTGTGGGTAATGATGACGGGTCAGCCTAAATTCGCTGCCGGTGCGATTGCTGCGCTGATCTTGTCGGCGCCGATGGCGTTTCCGGCAACCCGCGCCCCTTTGGCGGGAAGCATTGCCGGCGTGGTTCGCAACTCGCACGGTGTGCCGCAGATGGGCGCCACGGTTTTCCTGTTCAATCGCTCGGAAAAGCTGATGGAGCGCGTGCTGACGAACGAGCGCGGTCTGTTCGGCTTCGGCGTCCTCAATCCCGACGTTTATTCCGTGCGTGTCTCGCTGGCCAGCTTCGTGCCGGCCGTAAAGCAAAAAATCGCGGTCCAGCCGGGGATGCAGAGCCTGCTGTTTGTCGATTTGACCAGCGTCTTAAGCTCCATCGAGCTGGTGTACGCGAAGCCCGGCGAAGGCGCTCTGATGAGTGACGACTGGAAGTGGGTGCTGAAGCAGTCGGCCACCACCCGGCCGGTTTTGCGGATGCTCCCGGCCGACCTCGGCGTGGATCCGGAGCCGGGCCAAGCCCAGAGCCAGGCGCAGAACCAGTCTGGATCCGGCAGTGTTTTCTCCGACACCCGGGGTATGGTGAACCTCTCGGGAGGCGATCCGGGATCGCTCGGTTCCACATCGTCGCAAGCCGATCTGGGAACGGCCTTCGCCGTGGCTACATCGCTGTTCGGCCGCAACGAACTGCAACTGAGCGGCAACGTCGGATATAGCGCGCATGCGGGTTTGCCCACGGCCGGCTTCCGCACCAGTTTCAGCCGCGACGGGTTGGGACCGGAAGTGGCGGTTACGGTTCAACAGATCTATCTGCCGGTGCGCGGCAGTTTCGCCAGCCTCACCGGACAACCGGACGGCGGGCCCGCGTTGCGAACCATGTCGGTTTCGATGCACGACAGCGTGCGGGTGACCGAGAATCTGCGGATGGATTACGGCAGCTCGTTCGATTCGGTGAGCTACATGGATCATGTGAACTCGCTGAACGAATTTGGGCGCCTGACGTACGATCTGGGCGTGGCCGGCAAGCTGAAGGTCGCCTACAGTTCAGGCGCGCCTCCCACGGAATTAGCCATGCAGCCGCGCGATGCCGAGGGCCGTGCGCCGGGAGATTCGGAAGCTCTGGCGCAGGATCTGGCGCAGCTGGCTACGCTGCCGCGTCTGTCGTTGCTGGATGGGCATGCCGCCATTCAGCGGTCGCGGGACGTCGAGGTCGGCTATGAGAAGCAGATTCGCTCCACCACCTTTAATCTAAGCGCCTATCGCGAGCGGGTCACCAACGACGCCATGACCGTGGTTGCGCCGGAGGGAACGTTCGCGCCCGGCGATCTTCTGCCCGACATTTCGTCTCAGAACAGCGTGCTCGACGCGGGCACTTATCAACGGTCCGGGTATGCGGCCTCCTTCTCGCAGGCGCTGGGGGATCGGGTGCAAATCGGTTCGTCGTTCGGAAGCGGCGGCGCCCTGGCGCTGGCCGGGGACGATCTGGCGGCGGCGACATCCGCGGAGGCCCTGCGCTCACACCTTCAGACTACGCAACGTTTCTGGGCGTCGGCCAGAGCGTCGGCCAAGATCCCGCTCACCGGCACTATCATCACCGGCAGTTATCAGTGGATGGATTACAACGACACCATCATGCCGGACCACTTCTACCTCACGCAGAGCCCTTACACCGAGCCGGGCTTGAACGTGCGCGTGCGTCAGCCTATTCCGTCGGTGCTGGGGATGCCGGGACGTCTGGAAGCCACGGCCGAGTTGCAGAACGGCCTGGCACAAGGCTATCTGCCGGTTACACAGGGCGCCCAGCACGTAACGCTGGTGCAATCGCCACGCGCGCTGCGCGGCGGGTTGAGCTTCATTTTTTGAAGCATTTTCGGCCACGGATCAACACGGATCAACGCAGATAAGAAACAAGGAAATTTGGTTTTGTTTTATCGGTGTTCATCCGTGTTTATCTGTGGCTAACACTTCTTCGTCTCGCTTGGTGCCTTTCCCGCAGATCCAGCCTCTTTTTGCCTCTTCGAAGATCTGAATATCTTTGTAGCCGGCCATCGAGAATAATTCCCGATGGTCGTCCACGCTCCGGTCGGCGGATTTCAACAATTTCATCACTGGCCGTTGCAACTTGTCATGCGTTCCTTTCCTGTAGCTTTCCGCGATGACGACCAGAACTCCGCCAGGCTTGAGGACGCGCAGGACCTCTTGCATATCCGCGACCGAATTCGGCCAATAATATTGGGTTTCCACGGCGGTCACGAGATCGAACCGGTTGTCGGGAAACGGAAGCCGCGAGACGGAAGCCTGCGCTATTTCGACACGGCCCGTCTGGATCAGCCCCGCGTTTTTCGCGCTCGACGCCGCTACGCTACCCGCAGCGTAGTCGACACCGTACACCATGCCGTCAGTGGCAAGCGTGGCCAGCTTCTCAAGGGTTTTTCCGCCGCCGCAGCCTACATCCAAAATCGTGAACTGTTTCTCGATCCTGACGTGTTGCAAGCCCCAGTCGGTAAGGCTGGAATGAGATATGTTCATCATCCATAGAACCAACCTGCCCATCCATTTGGTTGGTTTGCGGACCTGAATCGGTACGCGGGCTAATGCCACGAATAACAGGATGCAAAGGATGAATGTCAGCATTTCCGCTTCCTCACGGTCGCGGCTCGGCTTGCTGGCTCGGAGATCACACCGGGTACATCAGCCGATGCCGATGCTCATGTTCAGCAGCAGGTCGTTGACGGCCTTTTCGAACGGCGCGGTGGACGCCAGCTCATAAAGCTTGCCGCCCTCCTCGATATCCCCAGCCAGCCTTTCCTCCAGCGTCTTGAACTGATGCTGGAAAGCCGCGGTCAGTTCGCGCATGGCGAGGGGAAATTCGTGGGACGCAGCGAAGCGGCAGGCCAGTTGATAGTGGATCTCGGAAGCCACTGGCGATTCGGGCGCCGCCAGGCGCAGCGCGCGCTCCAGATAGAAGCGCGAACGCGCCGAGTCCGAAGAAGAATAGATTCGCCCAAATCCCAGGTACAATCCAGCTAACGACGAACGGGACCGCGAACCAGCCATCACTTCCAGACAAGCCGTGGTGTTTTCGTCCTGCACCAGTTCCAGCCGGTCATGTTCGCTAAGATGGCGTTCTTCGAAAACTAGCAGCCGGGCGTTGATTTCGGCGATTTGAGTCTCCCATTCGGCTGGCTTCTCGGGCGGCGTCTCGCGCGTCTGCTCGGCCACCGCGACGTCTGTCATCTGGTGCAAGCGCTGCTCCGTCTCTTCCTGCAACTCGCGCAGATCGCCCATGGCCAGGCCGATCTGGTCCTGAATATGACGGATTGTATGGTCCGCCTGCCGGGCGAAGCTGGTGGCGCTGAAGTAGGAGGACGCTACAAAAACGATGGCGTAAAGTCCGGAGGTGCCGAGCAGAACAAGCACTAGCAGCTCCATGTCGCCCACGCGCTTGGTGAGCAGGTCCATGCGGTCCTGCAGGATGCGCGCGCGATCGTCAACGCTCGAACTGGGCGCATTCAGCGGCAAATAGGCCCATTGACGGTAGTTCCACAGTTCCCACCCCGCCATCAGCAAGACACCCGCGGACGCCGTCAGCAGGAGACCGAGCGCGATTTTGCGAAGTAGCGCCATTGCGACAGCTATAGTCTAAAGCAGCGCGGCGTTTGTCGAGTCTTAGGAAGTACCAGGACTATTTGCGCGCGCCCCGCTGCGGCTTCTTCACTCTGGACTGCCGGAGCTTCCCGGGCTTACGCTTGGGCTTGCTGATAATAAAGGTGCCACTACCGTGGGCTTCGGCTGAATACAGTTTCTCGTCTACCATTAAGATTCATTGTCGCATGAAACGCTTAATCTACCTTCTGACGGCGTGGCTGCTGGCTGCCCCAGCTCCGGCGCAAGAGCTGTTCAGCAATATCGGCCACATCAAGGAAGGTCTGTCGGCCATCACGGGACTCAAGTTCAAGCACGACGTTCCCTACGCGCTGATCAGTAAGGACCAGTTGCATCACTACCTGGAGCAGCGTCTGCACGAGACCATGAAGCCGGAGGACACGCGGGCCGAGGAGCTGACGCTCAAAATGCTCGGCCTGGTGCCCGCCGATTTCGACCTGCGCAAGAACACGCTGGATTTGCTCACCGAGCAGGCCGCCGCATTTTACGACTACAACCAGAAGAAGCTGTTTGTGCTGGAGGGTTCGGGTGGTGGAGATGAGGAACGCGTCGCCTTGGTTCACGAGTTGGCGCATGCGCTGGCCGATCAGCATTTTCACTTGGCGAAATACATCCATGAAGGCATGCGCAGCGACGATAGCGCCACGGCGCGGCAGGCGGTGATGGAGGGGCAGGCCACGTGGCTGATGGCCGCCTACATCTCGCGCGAAGGCGGAGGGAAGCCGGAAGTTCCCGAGGCGGTTCTGGACCTGATGAAGAAGAGCATCGAGGGGTCGGCCGCGCAGCAATACCCGGTGTTCTCGCAGGCGCCGCTGTACATCCGTGAGTCGCTGGTGTTTCCCTACGCGGAAGGGCTGATGTTTCAGGACGCGGTGTTTCGGAAGCTGGGGCGCGAGGCGTTCTCCGAAGTTTTCATTCGTCCGCCGGCCAGCAGCGGGCAGATCCTGCATCCGGAGCGGTACCTGGGACATGGCGGCGCGGTGTTTCCGAATCCTCCTCCGCTGCCCGATTCGCGGGAGTTTCGCAAGCTGGCCGATGGCACGCTGGGCGAGCTGGATTTTCGCGTGCTGATTTCGCAGTACAGCACCGCCGAAGAGGGCGAAGCTTTAGCCGCGCATCTGGCCGGCGGATCGTATGAATTGTTCGAGCACAAGCGCGAGAAGTTTCCGGTGCTGGGAGTGGCGTCTATGTGGGATTCGCCGGATTCGGCGCGGAAATATTTCGAGCAGTATCGAAAAGTGATGCAGGGCAAATGGAAGAAGCTGGACATCGCGAGTGAGACGCCGGAAATGCTGGAGGGCCAGGGCGACTCGGGCTATTTCCGCGTATGGATCGCGGGCGATACTGTGAATCAGATTGAGGGTTGGAAAACCGCTATTCCGCCCGGATTGCGGTGATCGCGTCCACGCGCAGCGCGCGCAGCGCCGGCACGAGGCTGCCCCCGAGCGTCATGAGAAAACACAACGCCGCGGCGCCGAGGAATGTCGCGGCGTCCGCTGGCGCGATGCCCGCCAGCAGCGCCTGCATGGCGCGGCCGGCCACGTAAGCCAGCGCGACACCAAGAACCACGCCGGCAGTGGCCAGCACGAAGCTATCTTGCAGCACGATTCTCAGAATGTTGCGCGGCTGAGCGCCCAGCGCGATGCGAACCGCGATCTCAGATGAGCGAGTGGAGACGGTGAAAGACAGCAGGCCATGAATGCCGATTCCGGCCAATAAAAACGCGAGCGCCGCGAAGGCGCCGATGATCCGCACCTGAACGGTGCGCGGCGCGGTATCGGCCTGGACGATTTCGGCCAAGGTGCGCACGTTCGAGACGGGCTGCTCGGGATCGGCGTCCCGGATAATGCGCCGCACTGCGGGCAGAAGCGACATTGGATTGCCCGAGCCGCGGATCACCAGGTCCTTGGGAGCGTAGAAAAGCGTTATGTTGTTCGGCTCCTGCCGATAGGGAAGATACACCTGCGGCTCGCTACTATTCTCCAGGCCGCGCACGTGGATGTCGCCGACGACGCCCACAATGGTGCGGTCGGATAATGCAAATTTGAAGTGCCGGCCCAACGGATCTTGGCCGGGCCAATAACGGCGCGCCAGGGATTCGCTCACCACCGCCACCATTGGACGGTCCGCCGTGTCGGAGTCGCTGATGTTGCGCCCGGCGTGGAACGGGATTCTCATGGCGGAGAAGAACCCAGGTGTGATGAATCGCAAACTGGCCGAGTGGCCCTCGGAACGGTCCAGCGTTTTCCCGTCGATATCCACGGGCCAGATGCCGCCGCCCATCGTCATTGGAAGAAAACTGATGTACGCCGCATCGGAAACGCCCGGCAGCGCTTGAACCTCCGCCAGCACGCGTTGGTAGAAGGCCGTGCGCGTGGCCAAGGGAGTCGTACTTCGGCATCGGAAGCGCAGTCTCGAGCGTGAGAACTCCCTCGCTGCGGAATCCCGGATCAACCGATTGCACTCTCGACAATGCTCGCAGCAGTAGACCCGCAGAGATCAAGAGCACCACGGACAGCGTGACTTCAGCGAGGATGAGCGCGGATCGGAGCCCGGCCTTTCGCACGCCTCCGGAACGCGATCCCTCGCGCAATCCCGCAAGATCGCCCCGGCCGGCTCGCAACGCGGGGACAGTTCCGAATCCGATGCCGGTTAGCATGGTGAGGATCGCGGCGAACCCTAAAACGCGCAGGTCCATGGAAGGCGCGCCAGCCATGGGCAGATCAAGAAACCAATTTGGCGAGCAGTGGCAGCGCCGCAGTGGCCAGCGCGATGCCAAGCAGCCCGCCCAACACCGACAAGACCATGCTCTCGGTCACCAGTTGCCGGATCAGCCGCTCGCGGCCGGCGCCCAGCGCGGTCCTCACCGCCAGTTCCTTCTGGCGAGACAGCGCTCGCGCCAACAAGAGATTCGCCAGATTGCTGCACGCGATCAATAGAACGCACAGCGCCGCTCCGACCAGCGCCACCAGCAATAAACGCCGTTGCTCGGAGATCCTCGTCGCGCAGGCCGTCCACGAGTGCGCCGGTGCGCTCCAGCTCCTTCGGATAGCGGCGTTTCAACTGCGCCGCAATCACATCCATTTCGGCTCTGGCCTGCTGAATGGAAACTCCGCTGCGAAGCCGGGCCACTCCGCGGATGATAATTGTTATTGCGGTCCGCGAACGCGTTCCTCCGGAAACTCGAAGGGTATCCAGAATTCCACGTCCTGATTCGGGAAGCGAAACTGGGGGGCATGATCCCGATTACCTGATACGGCACGCCGTCCAGATTCACCTTTTGGCCCAGCACCCCGGCGTCGCCGCCGAACGATCTTTGCCACAGGCCGTAACTCAGCACCGTGGTGAGGGGCGCGGCCTCCCGATCGTCAGCCGGAGTGATGGAACGGCCGAGCAGCGGCTGCACGCCCAAAACCGCAAACAGGTTCCCGGTCACAATGGCGCCCTTGATGCGCTCCGGAGCGCCCTGTCCGATAAGGTTTACTTGCTGCATGGTGAACGCGCCCAGATCTTCGAAAGACAGTGTTCATGCGCTTCCAGTCGCGATAATTCGGCGGGCGACAGTTCCATGTGCTCATAACCGGGCAACGTTCTCCCAGAGCGACACCAGGCGATCCGGCGACGGAAACGGAAACGGGCGAATGAGGACGTAATCGGTGACCGAGAACACGGCCGTGTTCGCTCCGATGCCTAAGGCGAGCACCAGAATCGCGACTGCCGTGAATCCGGGCGCGCGTGCGAGTGTACGCGCGGCATAGCGCAGGTCCTGCCGAAGAATGTCCCAATGCACGGCGGGTGCGTTGCGAAGAACTTCGAGCGTGGCCGGGAGCAGAGACGTCCGGCGCCGGCTGTAAACCGCGCACATCTCCTCACCGTACTCCGCGCGGAAGGAGGCCGGATAGAGATGGAGGAGAGCGCGGTAGAATCGCATGCTAAGCCTTTTCGGGCGCGAATCCCATGGCGCGCGCCCATTTCACTAGTTTCGACATGCGGGTGGCCTCCGCCTTGGCCACCGCGGCTCCGAACGGCGTGATGCGGTAATAGCGGCGGCGCTCGTCGTCGAATTCGGGAGCCGGCCGCTCTTCGGTTTCGACGATCAGCCCTTGCTCCAGCATGCGCTGGATGGAGCGATAGAGCGTCCCGGCGCTCAGCTTGAGCTCGCCGCCGGTTCGATTCGCCACATCCTGAATAATGGCGTAGCCGTGGCGATCTTCTTCGGCCACCGCCATCAAAATGTGAAAGGTGGCCGCAGGCAATGGAAGGAACGCCGTGGGCTGAGGCAATTTCTCTGTCATCAACCCCAGTATAGCCACTGTGTATATATTGTCAATGGCTATATTCGAGGAGGGTACAGACGCGAGTTATTCCGCGCGCAGCGCGTTCACCGGGTCCACCGTGGCGGCGCGGCGCGAAGGCAGATAGCAGGCCAGAAAAGCGGTGGCCAAAACAACCGCCGTGATCGCCGCGTAGGTGACCGGATCCACCGGGCTGACGTTGAACAGCAGCGACGACATCAGGCGCATGGTCGGCGAAGGCCGCCGCCAGGCCGCATGCGATCCCGATGCCGGCAAGCCACAATCCATCGCGCACAAACATCGCCGTGATGCTCGGCCGTTCGGCGCCCAGCGCCATGCGAATGCCGATCTCGCGCGTGCGCTGCGACACCGAGTAGGAGATGACACCGTAAATTCCCACGATGCCGAGCAGCAAAGCCATGCCTCCGGCCACGGCGATCATCACCAGCGTGAACGAAGTCCGCGCCATCGATTTCGTGTAGTAGTAGCCCAGCGTGTGAACGTCCGCCAGCGGCAGATTCGGATCGACGGACCACACCGCCTGCTGCACTTCCTTCATGAAAGCTTCCGAGCCGGCCCGCGGACTGCGAATGGCGAGAGCGATGGCGCGGCTGCACCATCTGCTTTTTGGCCTTCAAAGCGGTCCATCATGACGGGCCAGTACACAGCAGGTGGGCGCCGGCTTGTTCACGCCGTCGTCGTACGTATCTCCGGCCACGCCGATGATTTCGCGCCAATCGTCCGTGTTTGCCGACGCGGATGCGCTTGCCGAGCGCGTCCGGATGCGCTGTGCCAATACTCGCGCGCAAAATTCTCGGAGATGATGGCGACTGGGATTTTCTTGTAGGTGTCGGTCCAGGTCAGATCGCGGCCGGCAACGAGCGGAGTGCCCAACGTCGCGAAGAATCCGGGCGAAATAAATTTGAAGCGGCGGATGGGCGGAATCTCGCCTTCTTTATACGTGCGATCCTGCGCCATCAGCACATCGTTTGAGCTGCGTCCATCCATGGGAATGGAGCTGGAGAAGCTAACCGAGGAAACACCCGGAACGGCCGCGACTTTGTTCAGGATCGGCTTCTCCATGCGAACCACGCGCTCGCGCGTCGGAATCCGGTATCTGCGTCTCGGGAACGTAGAGACGAAATGTTTGTACCGTCTCCGGCGCCGTGAATCCGGGAGGCACGTGCATCAAAGCGCGAAAGGTGCGAATCATCAGTCCCGAACAAATCAGCAAAACCAGCGCCAGCGCCACCTGCAAAATCACCAGCGCATTGCGCGCGCGGTGCCGCTCGCGGCTCTGGCTGAGCGCGCGTCCACCTTCGCGGAGGCTGGCATTCACGCGTCCACCGGCGTATTTGAAGATCGGGAGCACGGCAATCAAAAGGCTGGTGAAGAGCGCCAGCGCAAGCGTGAACAGCAATACCGGGTACGTCGATGCCGATTTCGCGGATACGCGGAAGGCTGGTTGGCGCCAGCGCAACCAGGACGCGCAAAGCCTCGTCCGCCAGTAGCAATCCGAGCAGGCTGCCCAGCACGCCCAGCACGACGCTCTCAAACAACAGATCCGCCGCGATGCGCTTCCATCCCGCGCCCAATGCGGCGCGAACGGCCAATTCCTGACGGCGTCCTTCCACGCGCACCAGCAACAGGTTCGCGACATTGGCGCAGGCGATCAACAGCACAATCGCGATGGACCCCATCAAAACCCACAAGACGCTGCCCACGTCGCCGACCACATCCTGCTTCAACGGCCGGAGGTTGGAGCCGATGTGCGCATTGTCGAACAGCTTGGCGCTGAAACCCTCCGGCGCCGGAAAACTTCGCATGGCGATGGGAAGCAGCCGCGCCATGTCCGCACTGGCTTGCGCCATGCGTGACGCCGGGCTTGAGCCGTGCCAGGGCGTCGTAGCTGAAGTTCCCGAGCTTGGTCTTGTTGCGGTCCCATTGGAACGGCAGGAACAGCGCCGGATCGTCCGGATCGTCCAGAAATTGAAATCCCTCGCGGCAACACGCCGATGATTTGACGCGCGGCTTTCCATCCACCGTGATGGAGCGTCCCAGCACGGATGAAGCGCCGCCAAACTTTCGCAGCCAGTATCCGTAGGACAAGCAGCACCGTTGCCGGCCTGCCCGGCGAATCGTCTTCGCGGGTAAACAAGCGACCCAGCGCCGGCACCACGCCCAGGATCCGCAATGTGCCGTCGGTAACGTCCAGCCCCGCTACATGCTCCGGTTCTCCCGCGCCGGTGACGCTGAGCGAATCGCCGTCGTAGACGCCGATATCCTGCAGCGTCGTGCTCTGCTCGCGATCGATAAAGTAGATGGACGGCGCCATGTTCAGATCCTTGATGCCGATGCCCGGCGCCGTGTGCCACACACCGATCAACTGTTCGGAATGGGGATAGGGCAAGGGTTTCAGCAAAACGCCTTCGACGACGCTGAAAATCACCGTGTTCGCGCCCACGCCACCGCCAGCGTGATCAGCGTGACGCGCGGTAAACAAGCGGCGCGCGGCCCAGCCTTCGCAACACCTGCCTGAGTTGATCCATGTCCTCTATCGATTCCTGGTACGTCGCCGCCGGCGAAAAGTTCCGGTCTGCGGCAACATTGCACTATTCTGCGGTCGCCGGGTTATGTGGCGCGGTGATCTCAAGGCGAGTCGGTTTTTGCGGCGTCTTCTGGCGGGAAAACGCCACTGGCCAGGATCGGGCGGAGGCTTGAATTCGTCGGTGCTGAACACGCGCAGTTCCTGGCCGGCGCCCGCCACTTTCAACACCAGCGCAATCATGTACTTCGGCCCTTGAAAATAGGATACGCGAATGCGATGAAGCCCTCCGGCGAGCTCCACTCCGCCAATCTTCTCCACGGGCCGCATGCACGCCGTCGTTGTCGATCGACCACTTGATCGTCGATGTAGAGCTTCGCGCCGTCGTCTGACAGAAGCGAGAACGCGTACATGCCCGGCTCGGCTATCCAGAACTTTCCGGTGTAGTCGATGGCGAACCATTCCGTGCGCTTGGTGACGCCGGGAAAGCCCTGCCTGGAAGTCTCTGCGGCGGCAAATTGAGAGACG
This sequence comes from Bryobacterales bacterium, assembly GCA_963784025.1. Lineage (GTDB taxonomy): Bacteria > Acidobacteriota > Terriglobia > Bryobacterales > Bryobacteraceae > Palsa-89. The sequence continues at coordinate 88,520 of CAWAPW010000014.1, read as the reverse complement.
AAGTGTAGATGGCGGGGCCGGCCGGTTTCAGTTTTTCGAAATCCGGAAGCTGGGTCCGATTGTGATGGATGTGATACACCAGGCCGCGCAGGCCCGACGGGATCACCACCGTGGTGCCGAAGACCGCGATGGGTTCCTCTTGCGCGGCCGGTCGAAACGCAAGCGGGCAGCGCAAGCAGCGCAAGTCAGAGCGAAGAACAAATGCAGCGCGCATAATCTACACCGGCGCCTCAGAAACCGCCGGGGCGGGGAAGAGCTTGCCGAACCAGAACGCGTGCGGGGAAGCGCCGTTCGCGCGATAATGCTCCAGCCGCTTGCGCGCTTCCTCCAGACGATCGGAATGTGCCCCTGCCGGCACCCACCACAGGACGTAGTGCGCCTGGCTTGGCTTTTCGAACCATTCCGACCGTTTGAGATAGTATTCCAGGTGGCCGGAGCGATAAACGAATTGTTTCAGATCTTCCGGGCTTTCCAAACCGACATGTTCACCAGATGAACGGATCTTGCGACCAGGGATGCTGGACGTCTGTGGCGTTGCCGGATCCGTTTGCAAACGCCAGACGAAGCCGGGCGATTGGTCGGCCAGCCCGTTGATGTGATCCAGGCCATCGATGAATTCCTGGATCTGGGGGTGGTCGAGGGATGGAGGAGGCGGCCGACGTTCAATTGGGCCAGGTGGAAGGCCATACCATCATCGTAGCGGAGAGCCGTGCGAGGAAAAGGCGTCCCGCGCGGCGCGGCACGGCGCGAGGGCACGTTCCACAAGACCCGGCGGCTTACGATATAATCTGGGCGTAAACTAGAAGTAAAGGAGTTCTTGGATGCGCTTGGCTTGTGCAGCCCTCTTACTATTCGCCGGAATCGGATTGAACGCGGCGACCCCCAAAGCGGAAGCCCCGAAAACGGAGGTCCCCCCGGTGCTTCGGAAATCGCCCGAGTTTGTCATCAAGTTCGTGGATGGCCATCAGATGCTGCTGAGCAGCTTGAAAGGCAAAGTGGTGGCGCTGTTGATGGTTCACACCACTTGCCCGCATTGCCAGCACACCTCGCAGGTCTTCACGCAGCTTTACAACGAGTACGGCCCGCGCGGATTTCAGCCCGTGGACGCGGCGTTCAACACCATGGCCAACATGTACGTGGCCGACTTCGTGAAGAACTACAACATCGGCTACCCGGTGGGCTACAGCACGCCCGAAGAAGTGATGGCGTATCTTGGGCTACAACATGATGGAGCGCTATACGGTGCCGCAGATCGTGTGGATCGACCGCAAGGGGAACATCCGGTCGCAGACGCCATCGGCGGGCGACGACGCCGACGCTATACACAGAAGGCTATTGGCGGAACATGATTGAGACGCTGTTGAACGAACCGGCCACTGGCGCGGCGCCGCATCACAGTACGGCGGCGAAGCCGCATCCGGTAGCGTCGAATTAAAACGCGCCTGCGCCGCCGCGCGACGGCTATAATAGCCGTCAGAGCGCCCGTAGCTCAGTCTGGATAGAGCGTTTGCCTCCGGAGCAAAAGGTCGTAAGTTCGAATCTTACCGGGCGTACCAACTTCACCTTTCGGAATCGACATCTTCGCTTCCAGCGCCAATCTCTAATCCCGTCCCAAAGCCCGAAAACGTATCAAAACTGTATCAAAACCCCGTCGTGCGAACTCCTCTGTACCAGGATTCGGGGTTGACTCGCTGGCCTTGCAGTTGAGCTTGGCGAGCGCCCCGCGTTCCTAAAGAGCTTCGCATCGGTCTGCCGCAGCATTTGCGTGACCCGCTCGTCTGAGATGCCGGCTCGTTGAAGTGTTTTTCGTCGGTTAGCGGAACCGCTTTGTTGTCAAAGTCCACCTGCTCTTCATCGAAGCCAGTTCCTTGTAGACTCGGAGGCCCGTCTCGGTGATGATCCGAATCACGTTCCGCAGGTACGTTGGCGGTGGTCTTCGATCTTGAGCTGCTCCGAGCATGTCATGTGGTGCGGCCGGAACTGCGAGTGCAGCTACTACGATTTCCGAGTCCAGTTGCGCGCCAGAGCTCGCTAAAGCAGTCTTATATTGCGTTCAGCGGTTTTTATGAGGCTGTCCATTTTGCCGCTTAGCACCTGTTTCGCAACACTGAGCGTGTAGCCTTTCAACGTATGAAAAGGTACGTGCGAAGGCATGGCGAGTGCATAAGGGTCCACCACCACATCCACAACAACCGGACCGCTCTTGTGTGCCAGCGCTTCCGTTAAACCATCGCTGACCGCGTCGGGTTCCTCAATTCGAATCCCCTTTGCGCCCATCGCTTCGGCCACCACAGCGAAATTCGGGTTCTTGAATCCCACGCCATAGGGAATGAAGCCGGCTTCCTGCTGCTCGATACTCACGAAGTCGAGCGACTCGTTGTTGAGTAGGATGTGGACCACAGGTGTCTTGCGTTCCACCTGAGTTAAGAGATCGCCCATCCCAAGCATCGTGAAGCCGCCGTCGCCGCAAATTGCGATCGTTTGGCGGCCAGGATAAGCCAGTTGCGCTCCAAACGCGTTCGGCGCTGCGTTGGCCATGGAAGCCCAGGAGAACGATCCGAAGAGCCTGCGATTCTTGCCTCCGGTAATGTGCCTCGCAATCCACATTACCGCCGTGCCGGTATCCGCGAAAAACATCGCGTCGTCGGACGCTAGCTTAGAAAGCGTAGCGGCGAGGTATTCCGGACGTATTGGTTTGATGCCCGGCCCGTTTTCAACATAATGCCCTTTCAGTTCGGCGAAGGACGCCGTCTCGGCAACATATTTGCGCAGGAAACTGTCATCAGTCTTTTCCCGGACGTTTTCCAGTAGCGCCTGGACGGTAGCTTTGACGTCGCCGACGAGTCCAAGATCGAGCGAGGTTCGGCGGCCAATGTGTTTCGGATTCGTGTCGATCTGCACCTTCCTTACTTTCGGTCCTGGAAGGAATTCCGAAAATGGAAAATCGGTCCCGAGCATCAGAAGGAGATCGGCATGGTTGATCGCTCCATAAGCGCCGCCATATCCTAGCAGCCCCGTCAGTCCGACCGCGTAGGGATTGTCGTGCTCCAGCCATTGCTTACCTCGCAACGCGTAGCCGACTGGCGCCTTCAATCTGGCGGCCAGCGCGATAACTTCTTCGCGCGCGTCCCGGCACCCATCCCCGCCAAAAATAGCTACCGTGCCAGCCTCGTCAATCATCTCCGTGAGGCAGCTAATGTCAGAATCCGACGGACGAAACACGGGTACCGCGGGGATGCTGATCCGGACCGGTTCGCCCACCGCCTCCGCGGCCGCGATATCCCCGGGAATCGACAGCACCGTAGGGCCTTTCTCAATAATCGCAGTCCGTATGGCGGTACCGATAACGGCCTGAGCCTGAGCAGGATTGACCAGCCTGGCCGTGTAAAGAGACGCGGCTTGGAAGAACTGATAAGGATTCATCTCCTCGAGCGCTGATGTATCCAACAGGCTGCTTTCGACGTCGCCCCCGATCGCGATCACTGGAGCGCGCTCTTTGCGCGCGTCCATCAGGCCGTTGAAGAGATGGACAACGCCAGGCCCCGCTGTTCCGCACACGGCGACCGGAGCGCCTGTGAAGTATGCATCTGCAACAGCGGCGAAGACGCCATATTCTTCATTTCGAACATGTACAAATTCGACCTTTCCGTTTCGGCGCAGCGCATCGATCACGGGGTTCAAGGCGTCGCCGACAATGCCGTAACATCGTTTTACCCCAGCGTCGACAAGCATTTCCCATAAGACATCCGCAACGTTTCGGGCCATAGCAATCTCCGTTTCCTTTTAAATCTCGCTATCGATTCGTTCCTTGACTCAGCTTGCCAACGAATGCCTCAGCGGTCTCGTAGAACGAGAGTCCCAAGCCCAGGAGTTTGTTGGCAGAGCGCCTCATCAACACAACGCGAAGCGTGATTACAGAACCAACAAGGGCTCAACTTGACGTATCTTCTCCAATTAGAATGGCCAAGACCCGAAACGTGGGGCTGCCGGGGCGCCTGACGATAGCGCGCAGATCAATCGGGTGCTCGGCGGCCATTCGGAATGTTTTGCCATGTTGATGCATCGGCGACGTCGTATCCCGTAGACGACGCCCGCGTCGGCCTCCGTTTTGAGCGTGTTTCGTGGAGCCGGACCAGGGTCCGGTGCGGACGGTGGCGTCCGCCCCACTGCTAGTTACATGGCGGACCTCTAACTTGGGACACTAGCCGCTTAGCGTTCTTTCGTCACTCTTTCTTTTTTCTCCTCGATACGAATCCCAATTGAGCATTGACGGAAATCCGGCAATTGCCAAGGACGATAGCCTCCAAAAGGGTTTTTCCTGCGCGGCTAAGTTGCTTTAAGAACAATGACTTGGCAACTAACTCAGCTTGGATCCACAACTGCCTTCAACAAGCGAAAGCAAACAGGAGCTGAAATCAAACATGATGAATCCGCCAACGGCAAATGACCGCGCTCTGCGTGAAAGCGCAGTGATTGAAATATTCCTGGAATCGCCGGACGAGGAATCGTTCGCGGACCTGTTCGGCGTTTTTACGCCCCAACTCGTCGCGTTCTTCCGCTCACGCGGTTGCCCGCTCGTCTTGAGCGAAGACCTCACTCAGGAGGTAATGCTGACCGTCTATCGAAAGGCCGCGCAGATTCGCGATCGATCGCTTTTTCGCGCCTGGCTGTTCAAGATTGCGCGCAATGCCCTTTGCAGGCAGTACGGCAAGCAGTCGCGTGAAGTGGAAACGGTTGACCTGGCGAACGTGGTGGGCACTCTGATTGCATCGAGCAACAAACCAGCCGGAACTTGCGGATTCGAGTTTCACTCTTGGATGGCTCTCCTGGAATCAAGCGAACGCGAGGCTCTGACCTTGCGCTTTGTCGAGGAGTGGGAATATCACGAGATCGCGACGGCGAAAAACATCCCCATCGGAACGGTCCAGTGGCGCGTTTTCAACGCTAAGAAAAAGTTGGCTCCGCATCTGCGGGCATGTCGGATCTCTGGACGCGAAGCGGCCTGAAATATAATGCGAGGCATGGCCCCGCGTGGAGATGGCGCTGCCGGACACGGTCAAACCTCCGACCTTCAACTCCTGGTCGACTCGGCTCCCAGCCTGATTCACACGAGCAGGCCGGATGGGCACCTCGATTTCTTCAATCAGACGTGGCTGCGGTACGTAGGACAGTCGCTGGAGGATTTGGAGGGCTGGAAGTGGACAGCATTCATCCATCCTGAAGATGTCCAAGGAATCGTGGAAAGATGGCGCGCGTCCCTGGCCAGCGGCGAACCTTTCCTGTATGAGGCTCGTGTCCTGCGCGCGGACAGAGAGTATCGCTGGATGCTGCACCACAAAGTAGCCATTCGGGACGGGTCCGGCCAAATTGTTAAGTGGTTTGGATCGAGTATCGATATTGAGGATCGCAAACGAGCGGAAGAACAACTCCGCCGGAGCAGCCAGGAGCTCGAAAGAAGCGAATTTTATCTCGCCGAGGGGCAGAGGCTTGCCCACGTGGGTAGCTGGGCCTTCGATCCTGCCGGGTTCGACTACTGGTCTCCTGAATTATTTCGGATTCACGGCCTCGATCCGGGCCGCAAACCGCCCACTCTTGAGGAATATCTGGATTGTATCCACCCGCAGGATCGCGAGTCCATGGCAAGCGTCATCCTGGGACTGGCGGCGCAAGCTTCGGCCTTCGATGCCACCAAGCGCATCGTGCGCCCCAATGGCGAGGTCCGATACATTCGCTGCGTCGGGGTTCCCGTCGTCGAATACGAGAGCCGGAAAAAGTACGTTGGCAGCGCTCTGGATGTTACCGAGCAGGAGCTGGCGACTCAGGAACTCCGGCGGCGCGAGGCCTATCTGGCAGACGCTCAAAGGCTCAGCCACACAGGCAGTTTCGGCTGGAGACCTGATGACGGTGAGCTTGTCTGGTCAGACGAAACCTATCGCATCTTCGAGTACGACAACACCCAAAGGCCAGCAATCGATTCGCTGGTGCAGCGCGTACATCCCCAGGATAGGGCGCTGGTACAGGAGGTCATCGACCGCGCATCCCAGACTGGCACAGACTTCGAACATGAGTATCGATTGCTGCTGGCTGACGGACGAGTCAAGCACGTCCATGCGATAGCTCACGCCGTACAGCATGCATCCGGCGATCGCGAGTTTATCGGCGCTGTGACCGACATCACCGAACGCAAGACCACCGAAGATAGGATCCACCGCCTGGTCGACGCCGGCATTCTGGGGATCTTCATCGCGAACCTCGAGGGCGAGATTATCGAGGCCAACCGGGTGTTTCTACAAATGTTTCAATACGACCGTCAGGATCTGGTCTCGCGTCGATTGCGCTGGGAGGATATGACGCCGGCCGAATTGCGCGAACGCGACCAACGTGCCATGACAGAGGCACTGGCAACCGGCTTTTTTCAGCCCTACGAGAAGCAGTTTTTCCGCAAAGATGGCAGCCGCTTGGCGGTCCTGCTGGGAGGCGCGCTGTTTGAAAATTCGAACGAGGGTGTCTCCTTCGTCCTCGATTTGACCGAACAAAAGCGCGCCCAGGACAAGATCCGGGAGCAGCAAATAGAGTTCCAGCAGATGCTGGACCTCACGCCCCAGCACGTCGCCGTGATTGGGCCCGCGCAAGAACGCATTTTTGCCAACCGAGCCCTGCTGAATTATTTCGGCCTTAGCCTTGAGGAGTGGCAGAATCGCGATACGCAGACGCGGGTTCATCGGGATGATTTTGAACGCCTCGCGTGGGGACCGCACGGCGGTCCGCCGGAACAGTACGAAGCGCGGTTACGGCGATACGACGGCACTTATCGCTGGTTTCTGGTCCGTAACAGCCCGTTGCACGACGAACAGGGACAGATTACCCGTTGGTTTGTTGCCGGGACCGACATTGAAGACCGCAAGCAGGCCGAACAGAAACTACAGGAGGAGAACGTCGCCCTTCGCGAGGAGATCGACAAGGCTTCGATGTTCGAGGAAATTGTCGGCACGTCCAGGCCTCTGAAGGCGGTTCTTTCCCGGATTGCCAAAGTCGCTCCGACCGAATCCACCGTTCTGATTACCGGGGAAACCGGCACAGGCAAAGAACTCATCGCCCGTGCCATTCACAAACGATCCCAAAGATCTGGCCGCCCCTTCGTTAGTGTGAATTGCGCCGCGCTTCCGCCTACGCTGGTCCTCTCGGAATTGTTTGGCCATGAAAAGGGAGCCTTCACGGGAGCCACCCAGCGCCGGCTTGGCCGCTTCGAAATGGCTGACGGCGGCACGATTTTCCTGGACGAAGTTGGCGAACTGTTGCCGGACGCCCAAGCCGCGTTATTGCGAGTGCTACAGGAACGGGAATTCGAGCGCGTGGGGGGCGGGCAGCCCATTCACACCGACGTTCGCGTGATCGCTGCCACCAATCGCGACTTGAACGCCACCTTAGCGAATGGGACCTTCCGCCGGGATCTCCTCTATCGGTTGAATGTGTTTCCGATCGAAATGCCGCCTTTGCGCGAGCGAAAAGACGACATTCTGATGCTGGTGGAGTATTTTGTGCAGCGCTACGCCAACCGCGCGGGCAAAAATATCCTGTCCATCGATCAGAAGACGTTGGATCTGTTGCAGTCCTATGACTGGCCCGGCAACATCCGTGAGTTGCAGAACGTAATTGAAAGGTCCATCATCCTGAGCTCCTCGGATGTTTTTTCAGTTGATGAGATGTGGCTTTCCGGAAGGACCTCTCCGCAGGCATCTCGGGTTCAGGCGCCTGCCTTGAATGCTGAGGCACGAACCGAGCGTGAGATTATCGAAGCCGCGCTGGCGCAGACCAGAGGCCGGGTTTCCGGTCCATCCGGGGCTGCGGCGAAGCTTGGGATGCCGGCCTCGACTCTGGAGGACAGGATCAAGGCCTTGAAAATCAACAAGCAACAGTTCAAATTCGGCGAAAGGTTCTCTTCTTAGCGTCGTGGGGCGGACACCCTCGTCCGCGCCGGACCCGTGGTCCGGGCTCCTCCGATGCGGCCGCGGTCCTACCCTGGACGACTTATCGCACGAAAAAGGCCAAGGCCATCCCACTCCCTTTGGTCGTGGCTCCGTAAGTGACTGTGAACGTGGAGCGCCGATTCTTAGCCGCGACCAAAGGAAGCGGTGTGTTCATCTTTTTGACAAGAACTCCGACCTTCTGGTCACGGAATTCACGGAATTCACGCGATTCACGGTCGCGAAATCTGCCCTGTTCTTTATTTTCAAAAGCTTGGCGTTGGCAGGAGCGTTGCCTTAGCTATGACCAGTCGAAGCCAAACGAAGATCCACCATGAGCTGCAGAATCGACCGAGTCGTGAGCGATGACAAGCGGGTGGTGTTGCTCGTAAGCGGCCGGATTAGGGGGGAAGATGTCGCCATGCTTCGGGACGTACTGGAACAGCAATCGGGCGGCTTCGCCATCGATCTCAAGAACGTTCTTCTGGTCGACGAAGAAGCCGTGAAACTGCTTGCTCTCAGCGAGGCCCACGGAACGGAGCTCAGGAATTGTCCGCCCTACGTGCGTGAATGGGTGAAGCGGGAGACGGCGGAAACGCATGGGCATCCGTCGGAGCAACGGCCACGAGGAAGGCAGGACATGGAGGATGCGTGATACGAACCCTCGCCTGCCGAGCGGAGACCTGGACGAGGAAACGCTCGGCCTTCGCGACGAAATTCTCGCGACGTCCATGTTCGAGGAGATCGTCGGTTCTTCCAAGGCGATCTGCGGCGTGACCGCGCAGGTGATGCGAGTTGCTCCGAGCGATGCCACGGTTCTGATTACCGGTGAGAGTGGCACAGGAAAGGAGTTGATCGCTCGCGCGATTCACAAGCGGTCGGGTAGATCCCGGTCGGTTTTCACCAGGATGAATTGCGCTGTCACTCCCCCGTCGCTGATCGCGGCCGAGCTCTTCGGCTACGAGAAAGGCGCCTTCACCGGCGCCCACCAGCGCCATGCCGGGCGCTTCGAAGTGGCGAACCACGGGACGATGTTTCTGGATGAGATCGGTGAGATGCCAGGCGAAACCCAGGTCGCCCTGTTGCGGGTGCTTCAGGAACGCGAGTTCGAGCGCGTTGGAGGCACGCAAAGCATTCCAGTTGACGTGCGCGTGATTGCAGCTACCAACTGCGATCTGCCATCGGCAATTCGTTCCGGGAGATTTCGTCAGGACCTGTTCTACCGGTTGAACGTCTTTCCAATCCACGTCCCACCTCTTCGCGAGCGTCGGGAGGATATTCTTTTGCTGGCGAAGTATTTCATCGAACGCTACGCTGCGAAAGCGGGCAAGAGGATTCGAAGGGTAGAAAAGCGGACAGCGGAGCTTCTAGAGGGCTATCACTGGCCTGGCAATATCCGGGAGCTTCAAAATGTCATCGAACGCGCCATGATCTATTGCGACTCCGACACGTTCGTTGTGGAAGAGGTGTGGTTGCGCCCGGAAGCAGAACCTCCGGTCGGTCTGCAGCCGTCTTTGATAAACCAGGAACGAGAGTTGATCGAAACGGCGCTGGCGGAAACCGGCGGCCGCATTTCGGGTCCGGAGGGAGCTGCCATAAGGCTGGGAGTTCCGCGGACGACGCTGGAATACAAAATCAAGAGCCTGCGGATTGATAAATACCGTTTCCGGATTGAAACTCGCGAGCTGTGATCGAAACGGTGATCTTCTTAACGCCGATGGATGTCGACCAAGACCGGGTTGGGCGATGAAACACGCATATTGCATCGCCAGTGCGCTTGGCCTGCTTTTGCGGGCCGGCCCGGCGGTCGCGCTTGACCCTGCCATGCGAATTTCGCAATATGCGCACACGGCCTGGCACATGCAGGATGGAGTCTTCGGCGGAGCGCCGCATGCGATCACCCAAACCGCGGACGGTTACATCTGGATCGGGACCGATGCGGGTTTGGTGAGATTCGATGGCGTGCGGTTTGTTCCCTGGGAGGCGCCGACCAACCGGTCGGCGATCTCCGCGGTATATGCCCTGCTCGGCGCGCGCGACGGCACCCTCTGGATCGGTTCCGCGGTAGGGCTGCAAGCCCTAAAGAACGATCGTCTGATCGATTTTCCCAATGCGCTAGGGAGGATCAACACGATTGTCGAGGACAACGCGGGGACAGTATGGGTCGCCCGGTCGCGCACTAGAGGCGATCAAGCCGGTGGGATATGCCAGGTGGCGGGTGAGCAGCTTCGATGCTTCGGAAATTCCGACGGTATGTCTCTTCCGACCGCCGACCCGCTGGTGGAGGATGGCCTAGGGAATCTCTGGATCGGGACTTCGGGTGAACTGTTGCGCTGGTCGCCAAAATCGTGGACTGCGTATTTTCGCAAAGAACTAAAGTCAAACGAGGGATTAGCGGGCGTCGCAACGCTGGCAGTTGGGCGGGATCAGTCTGTTTGGGTCGGATTTGACAACAACCATCCCGGCCTTCACCGTATCGTCGGGGGGCTTTCGGAGAGAGCCGTTCTACCTGGCGTTGACACGTCCAAGCTTCGAGTCGAAGCGCTGTTCGTCGATCGCCACAATTCTCTGTGGATAGGCACCGGCGATGACGGCCTGTATAGGATCCGTGGCAATGAAGTGGACCATTTCAAAAAGGAGGACGGGCTCACGGGAAATTCGGTGGAACGCCTTTATGAGGATGGGGAGGATAACGTGTGGGTGGTGACGGCCAAGGGCTTGGATGTCTTTCGCGATATCCAGGTGGCCACTTTCTCGACAGCTCAGGGCCTTTCGAGCGATCATGTCCAATCGGTACTCGCGGCGCGCGACGGCAGCGTCTGGGTGGGAAACAGCGATTCGCTGGATGTGCTGCGCGGAAACAAAGTAACTTCGATTCGCCGCGGTTTGCGAGGTCATCGGGTCACCTCGCTTTGGGAGGATCACAGGGGCCGGATCTGGATCGGAGTCGATCGCACTCTTAATATTTATGAGAGCGGCAAGTTTCGAAGCGTTCCCGGAATCGATGGCCGGCCGTCGGGAATTGTCACCGCGATTTCAGAAGACACGGATCGAAATATTTGGGTCGTCGCCGCGCAGGCACCGGGCCAACGCGTCTTTCGGATCGCTGACGATCGAGTCGTGCAGGAGTTCAATGAGTCGGAGATTCCGGAAACGAAGGTGCTTGCTTCCGATCCACGCGGGGGCCTGTGGCTGGGACTTTACAACGGAAGCCTGGCTCGTTACCGGGCCGGTAAATTCGAGATTGTGGCGAAGGACCTGAGCCCGCGAGGCGTTCTATCCCTGGCGGTCGATCTGGATGGCTCCGTCTGGATCGCCACGCGAACCGGCCTGTTCTGCTGGCGTGAAGGTGTTCTCAAGCGGCTCGGCTCAACCAATGGGCTGCCCTGCGAGGAGATTGCCGCGGTTATCAAAGACGATTACGGTGCTCTTTGGCTGTATTCCAGTTGTGGTGTGGTCTCAATTGCAGCGTCCGAGATCGATCGCTGGTGGCAGCATCCGGAGAGCAAGATCCGGACCCGAGTCTTCGACGCACTGGATGGCGCCCAAGTCGCTCTCAGCACTTTTTATCCTCAAGTCTCCAAAGCTCCGGACGGAAAGCTTTGGTTCACCAACGATACAATCCTCCAATCCATCGACCCGCGTCATTTGAATGACAACCACCGCGTCCCACCGGTGCACATCGAAGAGGTCGTCGCGGACAGGAAGACATACGCGGCCGGCGAAGCGCTTCATCTCCCGGCGCGCACGCGCGACATTGAGATCGATTACACCGCGCTTAGCTTCAGGGTTCCTCAGAAGGTCCGCTTTCGTTACAAGCTCGATAGCCGGAACGCGGAATGGCGGGACGTCGGGGCTAGACGCCAGGCCTTCTATACGAATTTGAATCCCGGCCCCTATACCTTTCGAGTCATAGCGAGCAATAACGACGGTGTATGGAATGAGGCCGGAGACACCCTTAGATTCGACATTCCACCTATGTTTTACCAGACCTATTGGTTTCGCTCGCTAGGTATGATGTTCTTTTTGGCGGCGCTCTTCGGGCTCTACCGGCTTCGGATGCGGCGGTTGGCGCACCAATACACCCTGCGTCTGGAAGAACGCGTCAGCGAACGAACGCGAATCGCGCGGGAATTGCACGACACTCTGCTCCAGAATTTCCACGGGCTGCTGCTCCGCTTTCAAGGGGCCTACAATCACCTGCCGTCGCGTCCGGAGGAGGCGCGTAAAGCGCTTGGCGTGGCGCTCGATCGAGGTGCGGAGGCGATCACGGCGGCCCGCGACACGGTCCAGGAGCTGCGCTCGCCGCCATCGGTGACCAGCGAGCTGTCCAGCGCGATCGCGACGTTCTCGGAAGAATTGCGAGTCGCTCAAACGGAACGTTCGTCTCCGGCTGTAGACGTCGAAGTAGAAGGCGCGGCGCGCGAGTTGCATCCGATTCTGCGTGACGAGGTTTACCGCATCACAGCGGAGGCCCTTCGCAATGCGTTCCGCCACTCGCAAGCCGCGCGAATCGACGTCGCAATACGGCACGGCGACCACGAATTTCGCATTGCCGTGAAGGATAACGGAAAAGGAATCGATCCTGAGGTCCTCAAGCAAGGCAGCCGGCGCGGCCACTGGGGGCTGCCGGGCATGCGCGAAAGGGCGGAGGCAATCGGAGCGGAACTAGAAGTCTGGAGCGGCAACGGTAACGGCACGGAGGTCAGTTTGCGCGTGCCTGCGGCGATCGCATACACCTCTCCCGTCCGCCGGCTCAGGTGGTTCAATGGAACAAGCAGAGAAGCGAATGAACGCAATTCGAATCCTCTCGGTAGATGACCATCCGCTGTTCCGGGAAGGGATTGCCGCGATCCTTGACGGGCAGCCGGACATGTCGCTGGTCGGTGAGGCATCCGACGGGCGCGAGGCGATTCAGCAGTTTCGCGCGCATCGTCCCGATGTCATTTTGATGGACCTTCAAATGCCGGAGATGAACGGTCTGGATGCCACCATCGCGATCCGCGGCGAAGATCCTGGGACGCGAATTATCGTTTTGACCACGTACATGGGGGACGTACAGGTAATGCGCGCTCTCAGAGCGGGAGCCCGGGCATATCTTTTAAAGAATCTCTTGCATAAAGAACTACTGGACACCATCCGCGCGGTCTACGCAGGCAAAAAGACCATCTCTCCCGAGATTTCTTATGAACTTGCCCACCACGCTACCGATGAAGCGCTCACTCCCCCCGAGACTGAGGTACTTCGGCTCATCGCGGGAGGCAATGCGAATAAGGAGATCGCCGCTCAGCTTTCACTCACTGAAGAGACCGTCAAGGGCCGGGTCCGGAGTATATTGTCGAAGCTCGGCGCTAACGACCGCACCCACGCCGCGATGATCGGCGTCAGGCGCGGCATCATTGATTTCTAACTGGCGTCGGATTTCTAACGGGATGCTGACAAAGGCGATAAACCGCTTGCTCACGCGCGCGGCTCAGAATCGCGACTGCGTGTTTGCATGTGTTTACCGAGCCGCGACCGTGAGGGAGTCGGTCCCCAAAGGATTTTTTCAGCAGCTTGCTAATCTAAATCGCCTCGAAAGATCGCCGCATATCCTCTTTTGCGGCTTTATCGATGCCCGGTATTTTCTTACGCTGAACCGAGGCAGTATCCTTGCGTTCGGCGATTTCCGGTTTTCTACCCGGTTCCGAAGGTATCGGTCTGCTGCTCATGCGGCTGGCATGCGGCGGAGTGTTGATGGCGGAGGCGGTGTCCCGCATTCCTGGTATTCCTGCGCCGGAACCCTTTGTTTATTTCGCTTTGTTGACACCTGCCAGCCTTGCGATGCTCAGCGGATACCGGACGAGAATCGCCGGAGCGGGCGCGGCCGCGCTGGAAGTGTCGCTTCTTGCGCTGGGCGAAGGGAATGCGGTAGTCCACACGCTGTTGGCGACATTCGGGGCGGCCTTGGCTTTGATGGGACCAGGCGCGTGGTCGCTCGACGCGCGGCTTTCCGGGTGGCGGCGGATCCAAATTCCGAGGCGGCGGCAGTGACAGCTTTGCCCCGAAAGATTCTTCCCTTTCCACTTTTAGGGGATTGTTGCGAGCTTACCCCGAGTCAAAATCGGGATGAAAGCGAGATCGCCGATGCATGATTCGAACCGCGGGAGGCAACGCACAAGAGGAGCCTTGCGATGAGCAAGTGCTCGGTTCGTCTGGATCCGTTCACCCCCCTACGTTCTCGCGCCAGGCTGGATCGCGGGTCCAGCCGTTTCACAGATGATGCTGCGGGCCGGGCGAGCACGGGAATCAACGGGGAGCTGGACGATGAAACGCTCGGCCTTCGCGACGAGGTTCTGTCGACATCGATGTTCGAGGAGATCGTCGGTTCTTCCGAGGCGATCTGCGGCGTGACCGCGCAGGTGATGAGAGTTGCTCCGAGCGATGCCACGGTTCTGATTACCGGTGAGAGTGGCACAGGAAAGGAGTTGATCGCCCGCGCGATTCATAAGCGGTCGGGTAGATCCCGGTCGGTTTTCACCAGGATGAATTGCGCTGTTACTCCACCGTCGCTGATTGCGGCGGAGCTCTTCGGCTACGAGAAAGGCGCCTTCACCGGCGCCAATCAGCGGCATCCCGGGCGGTTTGAAGTTGCGAACCACGGGACGATGTTTCTCGATGAGGTCGGTGAGATGCCAGGCGAAACCCAGGTCGCTTTGTTACGGGTGCTTCAGGAACACGAGTTCGAGCGCGTTGGAGGCACGCAAAGCATTCCAGTTGACGTGCGCGTGATTGCAGCTACAAACTGCGATCTGCCATCGGCAATTCGCTCCGGGAAGTTTCGGCTGGATCTGTTCTACCGGTTGAACGTCTTTCCAATCCATGTCCCTCCGCTTCGCGAGCGCCGGGAAGATATTCTTTTGCTCGCCAAGTATTTCATCGAACGCTACGGCGCTAAACTGGGCAAGAGAATTCGAAGGGTAGAAAAGCGGACAGCGGAACTTCTGGAGGGCTATCACTGGCCTGGCAACATCCGGGAGCTTCAAAATGTCATCGAACGAGCTCTGATCCTCTGCGACTCCGACACGTTCTTTGTGGAGCAGGCCTGGCTGCAACCGGAAGCACACACTCGGGTCGATCTACAGCCGTCTCTGATGAACCAGGAACGAGCGCTCATCGAAGCGGCGCTGGCGGAAACCGGCGGCCGCATTTCGGGTCCGGAGGGAGCTGCCAGGAGGCTGGGAGTTCCGCGGAGCACGCTGGAATATAAGATCAAGAGCCTGCGGATTGATAAATACCGGTTCCGGGTCATTTGCCCTCCTCCCTTGTAATCCATTCCCGGACGAACAAGGGACAGTTAACCAGCTGGATGCCTTCCGTTTCACAGCGAATCAAGAAGCGAACGCTCTCGCGATCCAATAGGGTGACTTCCTCTAAGTCCAAGCTCACGGCGTTGCACTTCTCGATTTCGGCCAGCAATTCCGAAAGCCCATCCGCTTGCATGCGGCCGCTTAGTTTCAGATTAGTGGACGTACCTTTCGACCGCTTCTCGATGCGCAGCATGACCTCTGGCTCACAAGCGAAGAGCAGATTCAAGATCAGTTTGTTTGTGACGCAAACAGATAAGAACCGCGGTGGCTCTCAATGGTTAGGTGCGCTATGTCCGAAAGTCTTCCCAGAGTTGTCATCGTTGGAGGGGGTTTCGCCGGCCTTGCGGCTGCAAAGGCGCTTCGCAAAACAGCGGCGCGGATCGTTCTGATCGACCGTTCCAACCACCATCTTTTCCAGCCGCTTCTCTATCAGGTTGCGACTTCGGTCCTGACGCCGGGCCAAATCGGCTCGCCGATCCGAGGCGTTCTCCGCAAGCAGTCCAATGCTACGGTGATTCTCGGCGAGGTGACCAGCGTCGATCGCGCGAAAAAGTCGGTGTATGTCTCCAACGGCCTTCGCGAGAACGTCCCCGTCGCCTACGACTATCTGATTCTGGCCACCGGCGTAACGCACAGCTATTTCGGTCACGACGAATTTGCGCCGTTTGCGCCCGGTCTGAAAAGTCTCGCCGATGCCGTTGCCGTCCGCAACAGGATACTCCGTGCGTTTGAGCAGGCCGAGGCGGAGGAAGACCCGGCAAAGCATCGGGATTTATTGACCTTTGTGCTGGTGGGCGGTGGACCGACAGGGGTGGAAATGGCCGCCGCAATTGCGGTCTTCGTGCGGACCACGCTCCGCAGGGAGTTTCGAAGAATCGATCCCACATCGGCGCGAATTATGGTGATCGATAGAGGGAAGCGAGTTCTCGGAACGTTCGCGGAGGATCTCTCCGAAGCGGGAATGAAGAGGCTAGAGCGCCTCGGCGTGGAGGTTCGGCTTGGTGTCGGCGTCGAAGGCATCGACGCCGACGGGGTTACAGTGGCCGGAGAGCGGATACTAAGCAAGGTCGTCATCTGGACTGCGGGCGTTGCTCCATCGCCGGCGGGCAAGTGGCTGGCTGCCGAGACTGACCGCGCCGGGCGCGTGCGGGTGCAACCGGATCTCTCCGTTCCTGGTTCTCCTGAAGTTTTTGTGCTCGGCGATACAGCATCACTCGATCAGGAGGGTCACGCGCTGCCGGGCGTTGCACAGGTTGCCATCCAGCAGGGCCGGTATGCGGGGCGCCTGATCGCACGTCGAATCGCGGGTAAGCCCGTTCCGGCGCGATTTCACTACTTTGATAAGGGAAATATGGCGGTAGTGGGTGGAGGCTTCGCCGTGTTGCAGACCGGCAAGATCCGGATGCACGGATTCCTGGCGTGGCTGGCCTGGGGGCTGGTACACCTGCAATTTCTGGCACAATCGAGCGAGCGCGTGAGCGTCTTCCTGCAGTGGATTTGGACGGCGAATACCGGGCAGCGTGGGTCACGGCTTATCGTGAATCATTACGGCACGCGGCAAATCGCGCTGACGGCGGAAACGAAGCCACAAGAGGCCCGGAAGTAGGGCGGACTTTAGTCTGCTTTGGCTCTTTTAGCAGCCTGCTAAAGGCCCGGGGTCTGGCCAATTGTCTGCTTGAGTTCAGCCCACGCGAGCGTGTAATTGAGATTTGCTTGCAACTGATCCACTTGCGATTTATAGGTCGCTGAAGCGGCTTCGAGAGTGTTGGCTACCGTCACAGCACCCTCCGTCACCTGGTTTTTTGACAGACGCTCGCTCTCGCGCCGCAGCGCCACAACCTGGTCCGCCACAGCCACGAGATTCTTGGTTCGTTCCACCGCGTTGTAGTCGCGCTCAACCTGCGCGGATAGACTGTCCTTGAGGCGCTGCAGGTTTTCTTCCGCTTCCGAAAGCTGTGCTTCGTGCTCCTTAACGGCGGCACGTCTCTTGCCGAAATCAAACACATCGTAATTGAGCCGAACCCCAACCGAGCCGAAGTTGGGAACGACAAACGCCACGCCGTTCTGCCAGGTATCGCTGGCGTATGCCGTAACGTCGGGGATGAACGCCGACTTCGCGCTGGTTACAGCGGCGCGGGCCATTTTGATGGATTCCTGCGCGGACGCGATTTCAGGATTGTTTGCCCAGGCGGCCTGGACATACTGTTCCAACGGAAGCTTATCGGTGCCGATTGCCTCTATCGGCTGCAAATCCAGCCTGGTATCGAGCGGGAGCCCCAGCAAGTCGTCCAGCTCCGTGTTTAGATCGCCGACCTGAAGATCGGCCGTGAGAGCAGCTTGTTGTCCTTGAAGCACAGCCGTGTCTCCCTGAATCTCGGCGACGCGAAGCAGGCTCCCGTTGCGAACGCCCTCCGTATTCTCTTTCAGCTCTTGTTTCGCGTAGGCGATTTGCTCCTCGGCGGCGCGTTTTTCGAGTTCGGCGCTTAGAACCGCAAAGTACAAGCGATGGACATCGACGGCTACCTGGTCTTCAGCTTTCTTTAGGTCCGCCCGTGAGATCGCAACTTCCGCGGAGGCGATACGATTGGCCTCATGGATTCGTATTAACTGCGTAAGCGGCTGAGAAATGCTCGCTTCATTGAGCAGCAGGTGGTGCAGACCCTGAGGAATATTGACCGCGTTTCCAGGGACTAACTGGCCTTGGACGCGCCCCAATGTTCCGGCTGGTATCACAAGGTGATCCACTCCAGTACTGTCGCCGGCGTTGGCGGCATCTTTGATTTGCGGAAAATATGACGCGCGTTCACCAGCCTTTTTCTGCTCGTTCTCGACGATCTTCAGGCGGGCAATGCGCAGCGAGTGATTCTGGCTGATGGCCAGTTCGACAGCTTCCTTCAGGCTCAATTTCCGCACGTCGGCGCCATACTGGGGTACGACGGCGAGCGGCAAGAGTGCGCCAACAACCGCGCAGCGGGTAAGTATTGCGCGCATCATGACGTTCGCCTCAAGTCTCGGAAGGAGATTCCGGGCCGCAGTAGAAGCATCAACATGAGGTACAAAACTACTGCCCATGCGATCACAATAAATCCATCCGAGATTGCAAGAGTGAAGGCCTGTGCCCGAACTTGTAAGCCCAGGGCTTCCGCCGCGCGATATTGTGCTTCTACCGTTCCAGTTGATTTTCCAAAGGCGCCGGCGCCGAGCATTCGGAGACGCTGGTCCGTTATCCAAGTACCGCTCTGAACGTTCAGGCCCAGGAGATTGGAGTGGAACTTTTCTCGTGCCGACAAGAAATGCGTCATCGTGGCCACACCCACCTCGCCGCCGAACAGCCGAATGAAATGAGCATATCCTGAGACGGTTGCCGCCTTGGCCAAGCTTGTCATTGCGCCCCCTTGGATCGCTTCCAAGATAAGACTGCTCACCAAACCGACGTACGAGCAGGCAAATCCGATGGACAACAGCAGCTCCCAAATTTCGAAATTGTTGGCTGCCCAGGAACTGTCAATGCGGGAATAGTGCCAGCAGACCACGGCAGCGAGCGTCAGCCCGAGCGCGAGTACGAGCCTGGAGTTCGTGAAGATGACCACGATTGCGATAACCCATACGGTCGCGAACATCGGCAGTGCTACCCACGCGAGCGCATCGCCGATCTGAAGCGGCCGGTAATCATGAATGTTTTGGAGAAAGCTGGGTACCAGAACGAGAGTGGCGAGCTGCGCAAACTTGAAAACAAAGATCGAAAGACCGACGACGATGATGTTTCTAGTGTTTAAGAACTGGAGGTCCAGAGTCGGCAGAGGCTGGACCAGCCGTCTGACCAGTGAAGCCAGGATAAGGATGATTCCAGCGCTC
Source organism: Bryobacterales bacterium (assembly GCA_963784025.1). Lineage (GTDB taxonomy): Bacteria > Acidobacteriota > Terriglobia > Bryobacterales > Bryobacteraceae > Palsa-89. Next base: position 69,352 of record CAWAPW010000014.1, on the reverse strand, counting down.
AGCATACCGACGATGATTCCGGAATGCAGCCAGTACAGACGCTCACCTTGATCGAGCGCTCCGTAGACCAGGGCCAAACCCACGCTGAAGTACGTAAACCCGCGCCAACTCGGCCGCTGTGCGGGTAGGTGTACCTTGGGAATTCCAAAGTAAACGCACAGAGTCATGAAAGGCGCCAGAACCGCGGAGTTCCAATAGATCCAGTGCCACGACAGGTGTGTGGTGTACCATGCTTCGAGAGCCGGGGCGACGTTCGCCGTGAAAACAATGTCGGCCGCATAGGCCGCGACACCGAAGATGATGAGTTTCTTGGGAAGCGAGTTGAGTACAAAGGTCATGGTCAGGGAGTAGAAGGTTCCCGAACTCAACCCGGCGACCACCATCAGCGTCAGCATCTGTCCATATCCGTGCGCGAAGGGAAGAACCGCGCTGCTTAGCGCGAACACCAGCGAGGCTGGTATCAGGATTCGCCGTGGCCCCCACAGGGCGGCACTCACGAAAACCACAAAGATGCCGCTGAACATCGTGGCCATGTTCAATGCAGTGGGAAGCCAGGAAGCCTGGTCGAAACCAAGCCCGAGAGCGCCGCGGAGATCCGGCAGCCCCACGCTGATAAGCCGCGCGTTCATGGTTGCGAGGGTTGCACCCAGGAACACGCCGGCGATTCCGATGTAGGGATTGGTAGCGAGTTTCGGCTTTGATTGGACTGCAGGTGTCATGAGTGGGAGCTGTTGGTGTGGACACGGACTACGACGGAAAGGCCGGGGCGCAAACGAGCGTCCGTTGATTGACCTCGATCCAGAACAATCTTTACCGGTATACGCTGCGCGATTTTCGTGAAGTTCCCGGTCGCATTGTCCGGAGGCAAGAGCGCGAACTGCGATCCGCTCGCCGGAGCCACTTCCTCTACTTTTCCGCGCAAAAGCACGCCGGGAATCGCATCAACCCGAATTTCTGCGAGGTCGCCCGGGCGGATCCCGCGAATCTGGTTCTCCAGAAAGTTGGCTTGTACCCATACGTCGTTTTGGACCAGTGAGATTACTTGGGTGCCCGGACTCACCAGTTGCCCCGGCCTGACCAGCCGCTCGCTAACGATTCCGTCTTCCGGCGCCACGATGTTCGTATACCCGAGATTGGTCTTCGCCAATGACAGAGCAGCTTTTTGCACTTCCACGGCAGCGTGGAGTTGAAGTTCCTGCGAGTCGAGCACTGCCCGCTGGCGCCTCTGCGCTTCCACCTCGGATTGAGCGCTCGTTAACTGAGCCCGGGCGCGCGCCAGATCGGCTTGCCGGCTGGACAATTGAGCATTTGCAGTAGCCAAGTCTGCGTTGCGGCTGGCGAGCTGGGACCGATAGCTTTCGTCGTCCGCGACCGCCTGCTCGAGTTTCTGGGGCGTCGTGGATTCGGTGGCCATCAGTGCCTCCTGGCGTTTCCGCTCCTTCGAGGTTCGTGTAACACTCGCTTGAATGGCATCGATCCCCCCGCGTGCTCCCGCGATGGCCGCGTTTGCCGCCTCGACGCCCGCCTGGGCCGCAGAGATGTTCGCTTCCGCGGTCCCAACTCCATCCTCAGCTTCCACGATACGTTCGTCCTGCAACTGCTTCTGTTTTTGATTGTTGACCACGGCAGCTTCAGCCGCGGCCACGGCCGCCTGGGCCTGCTGTACTTGGGCCGTGAAATCGTCGTCTCGTAGCGTCACGAGCAGATCGCCGGCCTTCACTGCCTGATAATCGGCGACCGCCACTGTTGCGACCAGGCCCGCCACCTTTGTGCTCAACGGCGTAAGGTCGGCGTGCAAATATGCGTCATCGGTTTCCTGCACTGCTCGTCCGGCTGACCAGGCGTTCCAGTTCGTAGTAATGAGGACGACGATCCCTACGGCAAGCAGGAGAATAATCGCTGGAACGAGCCATCGTTTGAGACGGGACGCGAGCGTGGGCGGCGGTTGCGGCAGAGACTCTTTCGAATCGGGCATATGCGCTAACGGACAAGAGCCGAAACAGCCCGAGATTGTTTGGTCCCGATTCGAACCAACAAAACTTTCTCCACTGTGCTCTACGCCTTTGAAGATTCTTGGAGGACAACAACTCGCAAAATTATCAAACCGTGAATCCATTCGGTCCGGGAGCGCGCCAGGATCGTCGGGAAGCAAAAGACGCCGCCCGCCTACACTCGAAATGGGAAGCGGATCGCAAAGGGCCGCGGGGAGGCCACGGCGGCACTCGACTGTGTTCTGCGTAGCGGCAAGCAACTGTGTGCGGTGTTTCGGAAGCCGGCTATATCGCTCCAGGAGATTCCGTCGAGTAACGCCGTGGAGATCGGCGGATCATGCGGGCTGTGAGCCACGAGTAGCAACTTCAGCTGGCTTCAAGACTGTTCTCAAAGGGCGATTTGCATCGTCGATCCTCCCTAATTTAAAGCTTAGGCGCGGGGCGCCCATCGGATCTTGCCGATGACGCCTTATTGTTAGTCCGGATCGCCGCCGCTACTCAGACACGCTCCGGGGCTGCGCGCAAGGCTGAACGCCTTCGTTTGTATAGACCCTTTGTATGGAATTGGCCACGTGATAGGCTTTCAAGAGGGCTATGGCCAAGTTACCCTTCCTGATCGCGGCGACAGTCGTTTTAGCGTCTTTCCCCGGATCAGCTCAGGTATTCAACGCTCCCCAAGCTAGCGCTACCGTCGGAAAGTATTGCGCCACCTGTCACGCCGCTCAGGTCCATACCGCGGGTCTGGTGCTCGATCCCGCCGCGGCCGCTCACCCTGACGCCGAGCCTGAGAAGTGGGAGAAAGTGATCCGTAAACTTCGAGCCAGATCGATGCCGCCTCCCGGTGTACCGCGGCCTGATCCGACGGCGTACGACGGCCTCCAGAAATATCTCGAAACCGAAATCGATCGCGCGAGCGCCGCCAGTCCGAATCCAGGCAAGCTGCCGCTGCTGCATCGGCTGAGCCGGACCGAGTATGAGAACGCCGTGCGCGACCTTCTGGCCTTGGACGCACTGCCCAGCGAGATGGATTATTCTCTGCTCCTGCCTCCCGATAATTCCAACAGCGGCTTCGACAATATCGCCGACTTGCTTTTCACCTCACCATCGGCGATGGAGAGTTACCTGGGCGCAGCGGAAAAAATCAGCCGCCTGGCAATTGGCGATCCCGGCTTTCCGGTCATGGTGAACCTCTACCGGATGCCGGATGAAGAACCGCAGGATTCCCAAATGGACGGGCTGCCGCGCGGCACGCGAGGAGGCCTGGCAATCCGAAGCGATCTTCCGGTGGATGGAGATTACGTCGTCAAGGTGGCGCTGACCGGTGAAGCGGTGGAGCGGCAGCAGTTGGAAATCTCCGTAGATGGGGAACGGGTGCAACTGGCGTCGATCGCGGCCGGTCCGCCTCGTGACCAAAGTGAAAAAGGCGCCGGTGCGGATAGTAAAGCGCCTCCTATTCGGTATGGCCCCGGCGGCAGGGAGGTGGTCCGTAAGCCCGTTGAATTCCGTTTGCCCCTCAAGGCGGGACCACGGCTCTTTGGCGTGGCTTTTATCGAGCGGAACGAGCTGCAGGATGAGGAGGTGCTGCGGCCGCGGCTGCGCAGCACAGGCCCAGGGCTAGCTGTGGAATTGGTAACCATCAGCGGCCCATACAATGCCAAAGGGTCCGGAGATACGCCCTCACGTCGCCGCATCTTCGTGTGCCATCCAGCTTCCGCCACGGACGAAGAACCCTGCGCCCGGCGCATTCTCTTGACACTGGAGCGCCGCGCTTACAGGCGGCCCGTCACTGACTCGGATGTCGAAAGATTGATGCCGTTTTTCAATGCCGGAAGATCCGAAGGCGGATTCGACCTCGGGATCGAGCGTGCGCTCCAGCGGCTTCTGATGAGCCCTCAGTTCCTGTTTCGCATCGAACGCGATCCGGCCGGCGCCGCGCCTGGCACGTCGCATTTTGTCAGCGATCTTGAACTGGCCTCGCGCCTCTCCTTCTTCTTGTGGAGCAGCATCCCCGACGATGAATTATTGGATCTGGCCAGCCAGAAAAAACTTCGTCAACCCGGCGTGCTGGAGCAACAGGTGCGCCGCATGCTGGCGGACCAACGTTCGGCGTCGCTGGTGACCAATTTTGCGGAGCAGTGGCTGTACTTAAAGGATCTGGATGCCAAGAAGCCGAACGAGCTTCTGTTTCCCGATTTCGACGAGTCCCTGCGCGCCGCGTTTCGCAAGGAAACGGATCTGTTCGTGGACAGCGTTCTGCGCGGGAACCGTAGCGTTCTGGAATTGCTCTCCGCGAATTACACTTTTGTCAACCAGCGGCTGGCGAACCAATATGGAATCCCCAATGTACACGGGGACGATTTTCGTCGCGTTACGTTTCCACCCGGCAGCCCGCGCGGCGGCCTGCTGGCTCAGGGAAGCCTGCTGACCATCACCTCTTACGCGAACCGGACATCGCCTGTGAACCGCGGCAAGTGGGTGCTCGAAAATCTTCTCTCCGCGCCGCCTCCGCCTCCGCCTCCCAACGTGCCAGCTCTCAAAACGGAGGGCAGCGAGCCTGGCAAGGTGCTGACGATGCGCGAGGCGATGATCCAGCATCGGGCCAGTCCGGCTTGCGCCGGTTGCCATTCGCGAATGGATCCCATCGGCTTCGCCATGGAGAATTTCGATGCGGTGGGAAGATGGCGCGACCGTGACAGCGGCAACCCGATCGACGTCTCGGGCGTTTTTCCCGGCGGCGAAAAGTTCGATGGCATGGCCGGCCTGAAGTCCGTGTTGTTAAGCCGTCCTGAAGAGTTTGTCTCAACGGTGTCGGAAAAGCTATTGATGTATGCTATCGGCCGCAATGTGCAGTACTACGATGAGCCGGCCATCCGCTCCGTGGTCAATGAAGGCGCTCGCGACAACTACACGTTTCCTGCATTGGTTCTGGCCGTCGTAAAAAGCGCTCCGTTTCAGATGAGGAGGACCCCATGAATTTCGTGACCAAAAAGTCGTTGCATCGGCGAACGTTCATCCAAGGCGTTGGCGCCACCATGGCCTTGCCTCTGTTGGACGCGATGATTCCGGCGCTCTCTGCCGCTTCGCCCAAGCCGACGCCCCGGTTGGGGTTCATCTATATTGCAAACGGCGTGATCCAGAATCAGTGGATTCCCTCCGCCACCGGGCGCAACTTCGAGCTGTCTCCATCCCTGAAGGCGCTCGAACCGATGCGGGACTATATCAACGTGCTGAGCGGACTGTCTCACCTACAGGCCGATACGTTTGGAGACGGCACCGGCGATCATCCGCGTTCTTCCGCCGTCTGGCTTACCGGCGTGCATGCCTACGACCGCAGCCGGCCGGATATCGAAGTGCATCTGGCCACTTCCGCCGATCAGCTTGCCGCCCGGGTGATCGGAAAGACCAGCCAGGTTCCGTCCATCGAAATGAATCTGGATCTGCCCACGCAGGGCGCGTGCGACACCAACGATTGCTTCTTCAACAACACCATTTCCTGGCGCAATCCGAGCACGCCCAATCCCGCGGAAGCTCAGCCGCGCCTGGTGTTCGAGCGCTTGTTTGGAGACGGCGGCAGCCCCGAGCAGCGCATGGCGCGGATGAAGATAAACGGCAGCATTCTCGATTCCTTGCTGGATGAGGTGGGCAGCCTGGACAAAACGCTGGGATCGGGCGACCGCACGAAGCTTGCCGAATATACGGATTCAATTCGCGAAATCGAACAGCGCATTCAAGCGGTCGAAGCGCGGGGAGCCCAATCCGTCGAGCTGCCGGACCGTCCCACCGATATTCCAGCCACTTTTGCCGAGCATATCAAGCTGATGTACGATCTGCAGGTGTTAGGTTTCCAGGCCGATATCACGCGCGTTTTCACCATGATTGTGTGCCGTGAATTGAGCACGCGCACCTATCCCGAGATCGGCGTGCCGGACCAGCATCATCCCGTGTCGCATCACAGGAACGATCCAGCGCTCATCGTCAAGAAGGCCAAAATCGACGCATACCACATCGAGCTGCTCACTTACTTTCTGCAAAAGCTGCAGGCCACGCGGGACGGCGACGGTTCGCTCCTGGATCAAAGTCTCATTCTGTACGGCGGGGGCATGGGCGACGGAAACCTGCACCGGCATTCCAATCTGCCGTGCCTGATGGCCGGGAAGCTGGGCGGACAATTTGAGACGGGACGGCATCTGGCTTATAAGCTGGATACTCCCATGTCGAATCTCCTGGTCGCGATCCTGAATAAGGCGGGAGTTCCCACTGACAAAATCGGCGACAGCACGGGTCCGTTGGAGGTTTAGCGGCAAGTATGAAATTCGTCCACCTCTCTTTCGCCCTTGTGCTGGTTTCGGCTACTCTGCTGGCGGCCGATAGCGATTTGCGCCTGATGGAAGCGGTTCGCAGCGACGACGTCAAGCTGGTCGATCGGTTGCTCGCAAACGGAGCCGACGTGAAGGCTGCCACGCGCTACAACATCACTCCTCTTTCCATCGCGGCTGCGAATGGGAACGCCGCCATCATTGAGCGCCTGTTAAACGCCGGAGCGGACGCCAACAGCACCTCCGAAGAGGGCCAGACCGTGCTGATGACCGCGGCGCTCACCGGAAAAGTGGATGCCGTCAAGGTATTGCTGGCGCATGGCGCGAAGGTGAATATCCAGGAGCCGGTCCGGGGACAGACGGCTCTCATGTGGTCGGCGTCGGAGGGGAACACCGCGACCGTCGAGTTGCTGATCGAGTTTGGCGCCGATGTCAAAACGAAATCGAAAGCGGGTTTCACGCCGCTTCTGTTCGCGGTCCGCAATGGTCACAAAGAGACCGTCGAAACGCTGCTGGCGCATGGCGCCAACGCCAACGACGCGGCCCCGGACGGCACCAGCGCCCTTAACGTAGCGGTGGTAAATGCCTGCTTCGAAGTGGCCGCCGTTCTGCTGAATCACGGGGCCGACCCGAATGCTCCCGATGCGCGCGGTTCGGCCTTGCACACGCTGGCTTGGCTGCGAAAGCCGGGTTCGGATGGCGGCAACGGCCTGGGAAAACGATCGTACGCGCCCCCGCTTCCAACCGGGAACATGAGCGCGCTGGAATTGGCGAAGGCGCTGCTGGAACACGGCGCCAATCCGAACGTGCGTATCAACTACAAGGAACGGGTGTTCGACGAAGGCGGCACATCGCGGAACCCGCCCTTGATCCATCTTGGCCGTCACTACCTGACCTTCTCTGGCGCCACGCCTTTTTACCTGGCGGCGCGTAACGGCGACGCCCCCTACATGCGTCTGCTAGCCGAACACGGCGCCGATCCGAAGATGCCCAACGTGCTGGGGATCACGCCGCTGATCGTGGCCGCCGGGCTGGACTACTGGGAGGGCGAGTCGGCCGGCCCGTACACGGGAGTAACCGAGCCAGAACGGCTGGAGGCTGTGAAGCTGGCCATCGAACTTGGCAACGACATCAATGCCGCCGCCAATTTCGGCGACTACAAAATGGATGGCGCCCCCGAATACACGCTTCTTTACTACCCATTGAACATGAAGGATCTGGCTGGAACGGTGCCTGGAGATCCACGCTGGAGCGGTAGCACGGCGTTACACGCGGCGGTGGTCTCCGGTCAACCTTCTATCGTGCAATACCTGGTGGATCACGGGGCGAAACTGGATGCCAAAACCCGGACCGGTTGGACTCCGCTGATGATGGCCGGAGGCGTGTTCTTCGCGAACTCCAAAAAGGATTTCCCCGCCGCGGCCGCCATCCTGAAGAAGGCCATGGCTGAGCAGGGGCTGCTGGCGTCCAAGGAGAAAAATCCATGAAGTTAATCTGGTTGGTGACGACGTTATTTGCACTGACTCTTTTGCCGGCCGGCGCTGAAGATCATCCGGCGGTAACTTACGTCGGCCACGATCAGGTATCGGCCGCGTTCGCGAAGGGCGCTCCGCTTGCCATGGGCGAAGGCTATCGGGCCGCTGGAGCGCGCCGCACCGGCCCTGGCAAGGTGGAGGTGCACGACAAGGAGACTGACATTATTTACGTGGTCGATGGCGAGGCGACATTCGTAACCGGCGGCACCATGGTTGGTGGCAAGCAAACCAGAGCAGACCAATGGCTGGGCAGCGACATTCAAGGCGGCGAGACGCACCATCTGGTGAAGGGCGATATGGTTGTAATTCCCGCCGGTGTACCGCACTGGTTCAAGGACGTCCCGCAGTCGGTGAACTACTATCTGGTCAAGGTTGTGAAGAACTGACCGAAGTTCCGTGCCTCTTGTGCGCCCTGTTCGGCCTTTAATACGTCCATGCGAAAACTCTTGACTGTCGCCGCATTGCTCCTGGTCGGATCGCGCGACCGTCTCCCTGCCTGGAGCTGATCTTCCTATCTGAAAGCGCTCGAATGATTTCGTACAACCGTTTCGCCGACAGGTGATCGCCCTATAACTGTTAGCTTTACAGTTGGTTGGCGAAATATTACGATTCTCCGCCGGTGCCAATCGGGCGGAATTTCCGAGTTGGAGCAACACCTGCCCACTAGGCCGCCCCGGGACGCCGGAAATCCTGCAAACCGACTTCGATATGGAGCGTATTAGTTCATAGAGGGAACTACCGAAGACGCGCTCCGTACTGCAAGACAGGATTTGGAAATGTCACGGACAGGATTGGAGGACTCATGCTGGCTGATTTTCGGGCGGCGCTGCGACAACTAAGGAAGGAGCCGGGGGTGGCAGCTACGGCGGTGATCACGCTGGCGCTGGGAATCGGAGCCACCACGGCGATCTTTACGCTGGTCCACCAGGTAATGCTGAAGTCCCTGCCAGTGACGAAGCCGGAAGAGTTGTGGAGGATCGGAGATAAAATTCGCTGTTGTAACTGGGGAGGGTACACCCAGGGTGAGGACGGAGATTTTTCACTTTTCTCATGGGAGGCATACAAGAACTTTCGCGCGCAGACGCCCGAGTTTGCCGACCTGGCGGCGCTACAGGCCGGTAACGCGCCGCTCGGCGTCCGAAAAGCGGGTTCACAAGCGCAAGCGGATACGCGCAATGGCGAGTACGTGTCCGGCAATTTCTTCCGGACGCTGGGCGTGCAGCCCTGGGTGGGCCGGCTGATGACCGACGCGGACGACCGGGAGGGTGCACCGCCCGTGGCGGTTATCAGCTACCGCATCTGGCAAGAGAAATATGGCGCCGACCCCTCTGTGGTGGGCGCGAATTATCAGATTAACGGGCATCCGTTCACAATAATCGGTGTGGCGGCTCCGGGCTTTTATGGAGCGAAGCTGGCTGGCTGGGGCATGCCGGACTTTTGGCTGCCGTCTGACGACGGAACCATTGATCGACGGAGCGACATCGCGTTTGAAAAGGCCGAACGGCAGCTTCCTGGACATCATCGGAAGAGTGCGTCCGGGAATTGAGCCGAAGTCGCTCGAAGCAAAACTGAAGGTGGAACTGCATAACTGGCTGGCGAGCCATGTTCCCGACATGGAGCCGGGCGAGAAGCAGCTCTGGCGCCAGCAAACCTTGCACCTGATTCCAGGCGGCGCAGGCGTGGCGGCCATGCGGGATCAATATGAGGATGGACTGAAGTTGCTGCTGATTGCGGCCGGATGCGTGCTGCTGCTGGCCTGCGCGAATCTGGCGAATCTGATGCTGGCGCGCGGGTTGAAGGAGCGCGCGCAAACCTCCATACGCGTGGCGCTGGGTGCGTCGCGAGGGCGCCTGGTGCGTAAGGTGCTGGTGGAGTCCATGCTGCTGGCGATCATTGGAGCAGTCTTAGGCATCGGTGTCGCATATGCCGGGACCCGGCTGATTCTGTACCTGGCCTTCCAGATTGGCGGCCCTCAGAACTACGTCCCGATCCAGGCGACGCCGTCCTGGCCAGTCCTGCTGTTCACGCTGGGTGTTGCGGTCCTCACCGGAGTAGTATTTGGAATCGTTCCGGCGTGGATGACTTCGCACGCGGACCCGGCGGACGCGCTGCGGGCGGGCGGCCGTTCCGTTGGCGCCGGGCGATCCTGGATGCAAAAGTCCCTGGTCGTCTCTCAAGTGGCGCTGTCGCTGGTATTGCTGTCCGCGGCGGCCCTGCTGGGCCAGAGCCTGCGCAACCTGGAGCACCAGAATTTCGGATTCGAGGCGCGGGGCCGGTATATCGCTTGGATCAATCCAATGCTCGGCAACTACAAACCGGAGCAAATGGAGCCGATGTTTCGCCAAATTGACGAGAGCCTGCTTCAGATTCCCGGGATACGGATGGTTGCGCCCGCGCTTTATGCGCCTATGACGGGCGATAGCTGGAACGAAGGCATTCGCATCGAGGGCCGGCCGGAGCCAAACGCTAAAGAAGACACCGGCGCCTCATGGGCGCGAGTGATGCCGGGCTTCTTCCAGGCCATCGGCGCGAATATCATGCTGGGCCGCCCCATTACGGACGCGGACACTGCGGCCACGCGCAGGGTGGCGGTAGTGAATCAAGCCTTTGTGAAGAGATTCTTCAAGGGCCAGAACCCCATCGGGCAGCACTTCGGGATCGACAAAATCAAGTATTCGGCAACTTTCGAAATCGTCGGAGTTACGAACGACATCCGGTATCTGACTTACGAATACAAGAAACCGGTGCGGCCCATGTTTTGGCTGCCGGAAGCACAAACCGTGCAGTACGACGATCCCGCTTTTATGAGCGGCGAAATCTGGTCGCACTATCTCTACAACATCGTGATTTGGGCGCCGGGCAATCTGCCCGATATGGAACAGCGCGTGCGCAAGGCGCTGGCCGGCGTGGATCGAAATCTGGTGCTCTACTCGGTTGACCCATACACCCAGGTCTTGAGCTGCGGATTTCCAACAGGAAAACATGATCGCAACCCTGACCATGCTCTTCGGTGTGCTGGGGCTGGTGCTGGCGGCCGTGGGATTGTACGGAGTGCTGGCGTACATGGTGGAGCGGCGGACCAGCGAAATTGGTGTGCGGATGGCGCTGGGCGCCGATCGCGGGCGCGTCATCGGAATGGTGCTTGGCGGTGCATTCCGGCAGGTAGGCGTCGGGCTCGCGCTGGGCATTCCAGCGGCTATTGCCGGCGGCGTGCTGATGACCACTCAGTTATATCGGCGTCAAGCCATGGGATCCAATCATGCTGGCGCTGGCCGCTGTGCTGCTTGGCTTGGCAGCCCTGCTGGCGTCGCTGATTCCCGCGTGGCGAGCGGCTGGGATAGAACCGATGACGGCGCTACGGATCGAGTGATGTAACCGAACGGCGCAGCGCGGCCGCTAATTCATCGGGCCGCTGGGATCCCACCACCAGCTTCTCGCCCGATGCAAGCGTGAGGCGCACGCCCCGGCTGCCAGTGGCGACATAAGCCTTGCCTGCGCGCGTGGACCGGATTCCGTAACCACCATAATCGCGCACGATGTCGTGAGTGATGGTCTCGACGGATCGGATGCCATTGAGCGGAACGCGTCGCAAGCGCCACAGGGCGCGCATGGCAACGACCAGCTCGCCCTCGCGAACCTCGGTGACCAATCGAACGGTGATCAGGCGCAAGTAAATCAGCCAGAGGAAGATCGTCCAGCCAATGACGTCGCCATTGGACATGGGATGCTTGCCCCAAGTGTGGCCCAGCGCCACCTGCCAGATCAGCAAGCCGAGCATGAAGCAGGGCGGGCTGGCCAGCGCCACCGCGATGCGGCGCAGCGGGAAACGCTGGACCTCGCGAAACGCGGGGCTATCGGAGGAGGCCAAGGGTGTATTGGAGCGCCGCGTACTGCGTCTGATAATCGTACTTCGCGTTCAGGTTTTCAATCTCGGCCTCGGTGACGTTCAACTGCGCCTGCGTCAATTCGACGATGGAAGCCAAACTTAAATCGTAGCGTCCCTGCGCGAGTTGCAGCGCGAGCGATGCTTGCCGCATGAACTGCGCCGTGACGTCGATGCGCTGGTAGGCGTCGTTGGCGCTGGCCCAAGCCATGACGGACGTCGCGGCTGATCTGCTGTTGCCGGTTACGCAACTGCTGGTCGGATTCCAAGGCGCGCTGATAAGCGGCTTCGCGGCGGGCCGAAAACAAATGGCCATTGAAAATGGGAATACTGACATTGGCCCCAACGGCCTCGTATTCCGGAGGAATGGGCGTTGTGGTCGGATTATTGATATAGGGAGTGTAGCCTGCTACGGCCATGGCGCTCACCGTGGGACGCGATAAGTCCTTCTCGGCCTCGGCGAATTTGTAGGCGGACTCGCGCGCGGCGCGCAGCGACGCAAGTTCGGGACGATTGTCGATGGCCTGTGTCACCAATGCGTCGGGTGCGGCGGGCGGCGCGGGGGGCAGGGGTTCATCGGTGAGCTGATAGTTCGCCGGCTGGTCCGACCCCATGGCGCGCCCCAACTCTGCGAGCGCTCCCGCCACGCTATCCTGCGCGCGCAGCAGCAGCAGCTTGGCTTCGGAAACATTCACATCGGCGAAACTCACATCCACCTGCGAACGCAGTTTGTTTCTCGCCAGCTCCGTTACCTGATTATCCAGAAGCTGGCGCGCGGCCACGGTTTGCTCCGCCACTTTCACGGTAGCCTGCGCGTGCAGCACGTCGAAATACGCGCGATTCACATCCAGCAGAACGGTGTAGCGGGTGGCTTGCGAGTTTTGCGCCGCGGCTTGGGCCTGGAAACGCGCGCTGGCCACCAGGTTCGGAGTCCGGCCGGAATCGGTGATCAACTGCTGGACGGCCACGCCTTGGCCCTCGCGATCGAACAGGCGCGAGTCGGTAAGATCGCCGGCGCCGATTCTCGAACGAAATTCGGCCTGCGATCCGGTGATTTCGCCGGTGATTCCTGGATAGTAAGGGGCGCGATTGATCACGATCTGCTGGTTCGCGAAATTGACCTCGTTCTGCGCCGCCTGAATCTGGGGATGATTCCTGACTGCCATGGCCTCGGCTTCTTGGAGCGTCAACATAGGCGGCGCTTGCGCGAGCAGTAACGCCGGGAGCACCAGGGCAAGACCGCTTGCTAACGCGCGCGGCTCAGTAAAACGCCGCGCTACTGAGCCAAAACGCCGCGCTACTGAGCCACGACCGTGAGGGAGTGGTTGGCGACGCCGGCGGCTAAACCTCATTTGGCGAAGGCTGGGGAACATTTCTTTGCTTCCTCCCATAAACCAAAAGATAGGCGGCGGGCACGATGAACACGGTGAGCAACACCGACGAAGTAAGGCCGCCGATGATGGCGCGCGCCATGGGCGTGTATTGCTCGCCGCCCTCGCCCAGCTTCATCGCCATGGGGATCATCCCGATGATGGTTGCCAGCGACGTCATCAGAATGGGCCGCAGGCGCACGCGGCAGGCCGTGACGACGGCGTCCTGCACCGACAATCCCTGCTCTTCCAGTTTGTGCGCGAAATCCACAATCAGAATGCTGTTCGAGTCCGCGATGCCGATCAGCATCAGCACGCCCATCAGCGACATGACGTTGAGCGTGGTGTGCGTCAGCGGCAAAATGATAAGCACGCCGACAAAACCCATCGGAATCGCCAGCATGATCAGGAACGGATCGATCCAGGATTTGAATTGCGCCACCAGAATGAGAAACAGAAGAATAAACGAAATACCGAAGCCCAATCCGAAGCTCTTGAAGGATTGATCCATGCTGTTGACCATTCCTCGCAATGTGACGCGGATGTTGGAAGGGAGTTTCGCATCCGCGATGGTCTTGATGATTCCGGTGCGAAGCCTGCCCAAATCCTCGCCCACGGGAGTGACGTACACGTCCACCACGCGCTGAATCTGATAATGATCCACCTCGGTTGGGGATTGCAGATGCACCAGTTTCACTACCGAATCGAGAGTAGTGGGAAGTTTGGCATTGGGCGCGCGCAGAGGAATCTGCTTCAGGTCAACCAGGTTGTGGATGGCGGGCTTGCCATGCTCGGCATATTGCACGCTCAGGAAATAGTCGTTGCCGGTTTGATAATCCACCCAATAATTCGGCGCGATCATGATGTTGGAATTGAGCGCCGTGATCACGTTGTCGACCACGTCTTTCTGCGTAAGCCCCAGCTCGCCGGCATGCACGCGATCGATGTCCATGCGGATGGACGGATAGTTCATGTCCTGCGGAATGTAGATCTCGCCGACGCCGGGAAGGCTGCCGGATGCGGGCCGCCAAATTCTGCGCGGTGTCGTAAGTTAAGCCCAGATCGCGGGTGTTCACCTGGACGTCGATGGGAGCCGGCTGCCCCTGATTGAGAATGGCATCCTGCATGGAGCCGCTCTGGAAGAAGGTGCGCACGTCCGGAAATTTCGCGGCTATCTGCGCCTTGACGCGATCCATGTAGTCGAAGCTGCTGACCTCGTGCCCGTCATTGAGCGCCACTTGTATGGTGGCCGTGTACATTCCGGCATTGGTCGTATAGAGAGCGGAAATATCGTTTACCACGCCGATATTCGAGAGGACCATCTTGAGATCCTTCGGGAGTCGACGATATGCCGGATCAGGTCTTCGATCCTGGCCACGTAATCGTTGGTCACCTCAATGCGGGTTCCGGTGGGAACCTTGAGGTTCACGGTGAACTGCCCCGCGTCGGTCCGTGGGAAGAACGCCAGGCCGAGGAAAGGATAGATCGCCGAGGCTCGCCACAAAGATTCCCAGCAGCAGACGCCAACGTCAATAGCGGGAAACTTCAGAGCGCGGCGGACCCAGCGCTCATAGAAATCGAGCAGTCCGTTGAATCTGCGATTGAACCAGGCATTGAAGCGGCCGCCCCAGGAGCGATCCTCAGGTTCTTCGAAGACCGTTCCTCGCCCGTTCTCCATGCAGGTCTCGTGACCGCCAGGCATGGCCTTCAGAAAACGCGAGCAGAACAGCGGAATCACCGTCATCGCTACTACGAACGACGCCAGCAACGCCAGACAGAACGCCAGGGCGAGCGCGGAAAATAGAAACTTGCTGACGCCGAAGAACAACGTCACCGGGAAAAAGTCCACCACATCCACCAGCGTCGCAGCCAGCACCGCCAGGTTCACTTCGGCTCCGCCCTGTTCGGCCGCAACGGCGGGCGACGATCCCATTTCCAGATGCCGGTAAATGTTTTCGAGCGAGATCACGGAGTTGTCGATGACGCGAGAGAAGGCCAGCGCGAGCCCGCCCAGGATCATCGTATTGATGGTGCTGCCCAGCATGTAGAGAACCACGAAGGTGCCAGCGCGGAAATCGGAATCGACAGCAACACCGCGCCGGTGGCCCGCATACTTCCCAGGAACAGCAGAATCATCAGGCTGGTGAGCACCAAGCCGATCAAGCCTTCATGCAGCACCGTGTTTAATGCCTTTTTGACAAAAACCGATTGATCGAAAACGATGCTGGTGACCAGTTGTTTCGGAAGATCGAACAGATGCTGGACCAACCCGCGAATGTCGTTGACCACCTGAATGGTGTTGCTGTCGCCGCCCGATTTCATGATGGGAATGTAAGCGGACTTCTGGCCGTCGATGCGGACGATGTTGTATTGGAGCTGGCTGGCGTCCTTGGCCTGGCCGACGTCGCCCACCGAAACCCAGCGCGTGCCAACGCGTCTTGATCGGCACGCTGTCCAAATCCGCGACATTCTGAACCAGGCTGTTGGAATAGACGTAATAATCGCTGGCGCCGATCTTCACGTCGCCCGCCGGCAAGATGAGATTGCTGTCGTTTACCGCGTCCACCACGTCCATCACGCTCAACTGACGCGACAGCAGCTTGTAGGGATCCACGTAGATCATGGCCTGCCGGTACTTGCCGCCGAATACGGCGGGGATTTCCGCGCCTTTCACCACCGCGATCTGATTGCGGATCTGGAATTGGGCCAGATCGTGAAGTTGAGTTTCGTTCAGACCCTGGCCCTTCACCGTGACTAAGCAAACCGGAAGGCTGGAGGCATCGAACTTCAGCACCAGCGGCGGCAACGTTCCGGGCGGCAGGCGTTTCAGATCGGCGAGAGCCAGATTCGATAACTGCGTCACGTCCGAATCGGCGTTGGTTCCCGGTTGGAAGTAAACCTTGATGATGCTGACGCCGAGCAGGGAGCGCGATTCCATGTGATCCACGCCGCTGGCCTGGGTGAAGAAACGCTCCAGCGGATTGGTGATGTCCACTTCGATGTCGCCCGGAGGCATGCCGTTGTAAAAGGTCGCCACCACCACTTCCGGCAGGTTGATGGGCGGAAACAGATCCACGGGCATTCGGGAAAGCGCGTTGATGCCGATGACAGCCAGCGCCAGGCAAACGACCACAATGAAATAAGGGTTGCGAATGGAAAAACGTGGCATGGGACCGGCTCCTGGGCGCTAATGCTGTTCTTCTGAGCTCCGATATTGCATCAGCTCGATCATTTTGGGCTGGACTGGCTGCCCGGCCTTCAGACCGCTGCGGTCGCTCACCACCACCATCTCGCCCTCCTGCAATCCGGATAAAACTTCGGCATCGGTGGCGGTCTGGATGCCGAGCACGATTTGCCTGACCTCGATTTTGCCGGACGCGTCCACGACGTCAACCGTGGTCTGGTCGTTGTCCTGATCCACTGCCTGCAAGGGCACCGCGATGGCGTCGTCCTTCTTTTCAAGCGTGATGGTGGCTTCCGCGTACAGACCCGGAAGCAGAACGCGGCCGGGATTCGGCACATCCACTTCGGTGTGCATGGTGCGCGTGTCTTCGCGAACATCCACGGAGAACCGCGCCACTTTTCCCGGAAACGTTCGGCTCAGCGACGGAACATTTACGCTCACCGGATCGCCGAGATGGATGAATTTGACGTACGACTCGGGCACCGGAATCACCAGCCGGAAAAGATCGTCCTGGGAGAGCTTCACCAGCGGCATGCGCCTGCGTGCTGGAGCTGGTGCCCGCCTGCATCAGCGTTCCGAGATTGGCGTAGCGCTGCGTTACCACGCCCGCGAACGGCGCTGTGATTTTGGCGTAATCGAATAACGCCTGATCGTGTTCCCGCTTGGCTTGCGCCGCCGCAAGCACGCTTTCGGCCGATTGCAGGTTCGACTTCGCCGCTTCCACTTGCGCCGCCGAAGCCAGAGCTTTGCCCTGCGAATCGTCCACTTCCTGCTGCGCCACCAGCCCGGGCTTGGACTGCGCGACGCCGTTCAGCCGGTCATACTGCAACTGCAACACCTTCTGCTGGGCCTCCACGCGGTTCAACTCTTCCTGGGCGTGCGGGATTTGGGCAGCGACATTTTTCACCGCGGCATCGTCCTCTTTCACTTGCAATTGCAGCTCGGGAATTTCGAGCGTCGCGAGCACCTGGTCCTTCTGCACGCGCGATCCATAGTCGACGTTCAGCTCTTTTACGAAGCCTGATTCTTTGGCGTATACGTCGATTTCCTGGAATGGAACCAGTTCGGACGAAACCGTCAGCGACCGGCCCACATCTTTCCGGATCACTTTGACGACGCCCACCGAAACTCCGCCGCCTTCGGCATTCACGCCTGTTTCGCCCGGATCCTTGGCCTGGACTTTTCCGGCGCCGCCACAGGAGGTCAAAAGTCCGATCGCCGTGACCATCGGTCCGAGCAACAAATACAAGCGCGTATTCGCCCTCATACAGCTATTCGACGCCTCGCCAGGGCAAATCGCAACTGGTATCCATCTTTCGAATCCGTTCGGCCAGCTCGGCGAGCGAGAAACCGGAGGAACGGCAGAAATCCACCAGCTCACGCTCTTGATCTTCGATTTTGGAAGCCTCTCGGGAAACGTCCGCGGCAACTTGCAGTGGGATTTGAACGATACCGTGACGGTCTCCATGCAACAAATCGCCCGACGAGATCTTCAGACTGTCGATCTCCACCGGCTCTCCAAATTCCGTAATGTGGGCATAGGCATGGGACACGGACGTGCGGCTCGAGTACATTTGAAAGCCCATCGCCTCCGCCGCCGGCAAATCGCGAACCGCGCCGTTGGTAACGCAACCGACGCAATTGAGCGCAACGCCGATGGCGGCATGGATCTCGCCCACGAACGCGCCCAGGCCCGGATTGTGGTCGATATCCTGCAGCACCATAATTCTTGGCTCGGGCAACGACGCCACGTAATTCCACCAATCCATCCGGTCGTAATAGCAACGCTGGCTCATCGGAGCGGAGGCGGAGCGGATTCGGGCGGTAGCAGCGTAGCCCACCATCGGCGGCCATTCGCGGAAACCGGCAGCGTGCCACGCCCGAAAGGAAGCCTTCGTTCCGCAGGCGTACGCCCAGGCGCTCAATGGCGTTTGAAATCGTGCAGCTATCGAAACTCCTCAATTTCTCCAGATCTACGGACGTAAGAACGCTCGGATTGGTCGATTCCATAGAATGCCAGCCTTTACGATAGGACGCTTCGGGGAGCTAACCTATACCAGGCGGATGGTATTTTTCGACAAAAACACTGGTAGTTTGGTCCACAGGAGCGTGACCTCCCTTAGCATGGGGGTAAATGCCCGCACAGTCCCGCATCATACTGGCCGTTGGATTCGGCGGGCTGCTTTCGATTATGAGCCTGGCCGGAATGGACGCTCTGGGCGTACTGCGGCAGTTCCGCCGTGACGGCGATCAAATCCGGCGCCGCTATCTTTCACAAAACCATGCGCTCAACGATATTCGCGCCGCTGTTTACGTTTCGGGCACCGATGTCCGCGACTATCTGCTGGAGCCTGACGCGGCCAGAGCGGAGGGGTATCGGGCGAGCCTGGAAGAGGTCCGGCGGCGCATGGAAACCGCGCTGGAATCCTACCGTCGTCAAATTGCGCCAACCGAAGCCCGGCATTTTACGGATTTGCGCGAAGAACTCATGGATTATTGGGGAATACTGGATCCGATCTTGCAGTGGGATACCGCGAAGCGGCGCCGTTCGGGCTATGCTTTTCTCCGGGATGACGTTTTTCCGCGCCGGCAGAACATGCTCGCGATCGCCGGCCGGATCGGGGAACTCAACGATCGGCAATTGAACACCGGGAACCAGCAGATAGTTGCACTGCTGTTGAGCTTTCAAACCCGGCTGCTGCTGACTCTGATGGCTGCGCTGGCGCTGGGCCTTGGCCTGGCTGTGTTCACGATGCGCAAAATCCTGAGCCTGGAAGAACACGCCCGCTTGCAATATGTGGACGTGGCGGAGGCGCGTACCCAGCTCAAGGAACTATCGGCGCGCCTGGTTCAGGCGCAGGAAACCGAGCGGCGGTCTTTATCGCGCGAATTGCATGAAGAAGTGGGGCAGGCATTGTCGGCGGTACTTATCGAACTGCGCAACCTTTCGGCCGGGCTGGCGGTCCGATCCGAGGAACACTCGCGCGGCCATGTGGAAACCATCCAGGGTCTGGTGGAAAATACGGTGCGTGTAATTCGCAACATGGCGCTATTATTGCGGCCGTCGATGTTGGACGATCTGGGCTTGATTCCCGCCTTAAAATGGCAGGCCCGCGAATGTTCCAAAAGCACGTCGATGGATGTCACGGTCGCGGCAGACCTGGATTACGATGAGCTTCCGGACGAGTACAAGACCTGCATTTATCGAGTGGTGGAGGAAACTCTGCACAACTGCGCCCGGCATTCCCATACCACCGCGGTCCGCATCCGCGTGGGGCAGGAGCACCATCGCTTGCTGCTGACGATTCAGGACGATGGGCAGGGTTTCGATGCTGGTAGAACGAAGGAATTGGGAGTGCTTGGGATCGAGGAGCGCGTTACACGGCTCGGAGGAAAGTGCGAGATCCACGCGCAGCCGGAACGCGGGACCATGCTGTCGGTGGAATTACCCCATTCAGAGAACGGCGTCAGACACAATGCCATCCCGGGTGGAGTCTAAAAGAGGAGGAAATTAGCGTTATGCCCGCAGTCACGAAAATTTCATCGGCCAAGGGAACCGCGGCGGATCCGATAACGACGACTATTCTGCTGCTGGTCTCCGATCCGATTGTACGATCGGTGCTTCAGGACACATTGGAACACGAAGGATACACCGTGCTGCCGGCCGGCAACTTGGGGAATGCGGTGGATCGCCTGAAGGAGTGCACGCCCGATCTGTTGATCACCCGCACGTATGTAGAAGGGATGCCGGGACATGATGCAGCAACGTATCTCCGCACGAAGTCCCACGGGATGAGGGTTCTCATGCTTGGGGGGCTGCTCGATGACGAGCGGCTGAAGTACCGAGAAGCGCTGGAAGGGTTTGACGTTTTCCCCAAGCCGTACAGCCCGGCTGAGTTGCTTCAAAAAGTGAGGGAGGTCCTCCGGAAGCCGCGGGGCGCGGCCTAGATGCCGCTGGGGCTCGTGGAGGATACCTGCGAGCCCCGAACCTGGAGCCGACAGCGTTCGTATGGCGGAGTGTGGTAGCTAGGCGGTTGATCTTCTGGAGCATCGCCGGGACTGTCGCCACCGCGACGCTTCTCTGCGGCTTGGCTGGCGTGGTGCTCTGCGAGACTGCTCTACGTCCTCCCCGCCGCCCTGTTCCCTTGAATGCTTCTGCTCTTACCGTGCAAGTAGCGGCTCGCGACGGAATTGTACTGCGCGCCTGGATGTTTACGCCGGACCAATCCAACGACGACGCTGTTCTGATTCTGCATGGGATCGCAGATTCGCGCGCAAGTCAGACGGGACTTGCCCGGATGTTTCTCGCTCGTGGATATACGGTGCTCGCCCCGGACAGCCGGGCGCACGGCGACAGCGCCGGCGATTTGGCAACCTACGGATTGCTCGAAGCCGCCGACGTGCACCAATGGGTTTCGTGGCTGATCGATCGTCAGAATTCGCGCCATATCTTCGGAATCGGTGAGTCGCTCGGCGGCGCGGTGCTGATCCAGTCGCTCGCCGTCGAGACTCGCTTCAGCGCCATCGTTGCCGATAGTGCCTTTTCTAGCTTCGAACGAATTGCGCGGGACCGGGTTGCCGAGAGGCTTCCATTTCCGCCGGCGATTGGCCGGCTGTGGGCTGCGCCGCCAGTTTGGGCGGGATTCCTCTACGCCCGCGCGCGCTACGGGTTGGATTTTCGCGCTGCGTCGCCCGAAGCCGCGCTCGCACGATCTAAAACGCCCGTTCTCCTGATCCACGGGCTGAACGACCGGCAGACTCCGTACACGCACTCGGAGATTCTGGCCGCGAGTAACCGCCGCTGGACGACATTGTGGCTGGTTCCGGGGGCAGGGCATACGGGCGCGTTCAGCGCCGCGCCGCGGGAGTTTCAAGAGCGAGTGTTAGGATTCTTCGCAAGCCATCAGAACTCGCCGCCTGTCATCGAGATCCATCGCGCCAAAGCGCAAGAGAAGTAGCGGCCGATTGTCAAAACGACGGGTGAATTCTGGCCTCGTGCCAGAAATGCAGAATCTCGACTTTTGTAGCTTCCGGCACAACTCTGTAGTACACATGCAGCGGTGAATGCTGAAGGCGTCTGACACCTGGATAACGGCGCACGGGCACGCCCAGATGGGGGAAGTCTTTCAGCAGATCGACATGGTTGAGAAGGCCTTCGGCAAAGCGCTCAGTCGTCCCGGGGTGATTCTGCCAGGACCAACGCATGACCTCATCCAGGTCAGCTAGCGCTGGCTCTGTGTAGAAAACTTGGAAATCCACTGGTGAACTAGCTTGCGAACTTCGTCGCTCGGGATCACCCGAGCCTGATCGGCGGCTTGAATACCGCGCTCAATGGCGGCAGCGGCGCCTGCGTCCACCTCGGCTTCTTCGGCGCTGGAGACCATCAGATCGGTGTGAGCCTCAGCCATACGCTTTAACTGTAACGCCGCGATTACCGTTCACGCAAACAGCTAGTTAGCACAACTAGCTCGGCGCTTCGACTACCTCGAACGAATTTGACGAGAGCGCCGTCCTCACAACCGTGATGGGGGTTGAGTATCCGCTGGTCGCGCTTGCAATCTCCCTGGCTGTAGTTCGGCACCTCGGGCCGAGGATCAAGGACACTGGCTGGAAGTCGTCATCCAGCGCCGCAAAATGGTGACAGCCTCGTCTCTGCTCTTCTTTGAGTTCAAGGAAAACTCGAATTTCGTTCTCGTACTTCCAGTCTGAAAATTTAGTTAGCAAAAGCCGTCTTATAGCGGCCACGCAATCGGGCGGAAGCTTGCCGGTCCGCTTGATCGCAGAGAGACGCGCTGCGACCCCGAGAAGAACCCGCATGTCGCTATCAAATTCTGCGCGGTTGCGCACGTAAAGCGGCTTGCTAATTTGCACCTTAGGGCCGATGCTGAAGCCTACGCACATACCATTGTGTTTGTCGGCATAATGGCTCCAAAGGAGGGCATTCCGCCAATCTCGGCTGAAACACAGCACGCCGCACTACTCCTTCAGCCGATTTACGAGAGCCAGGAGATTGCGAGCGAGTTCCACGTCAACGGAAAGGCCACCGAGGAGCTCAAAGGGGTCGTTCATATCCGAGAAGGTCGAGATCTTGATTTCGTGTCTGATGAGGTCTTGAAGAGCGAATTCAGTGGGCAGAAACTTATAGGCGAGCGTTCGCCGACGGGCAGTGCGCGCCATTGCGCTGAATTCCTACCAGAACTTGCCGCCCGGCATCCAGGTGCGCGAGAAGTAGTCGCCCAGGGTCATCACCAGCAGGATCGCCATCCAGAAAAATCCGGCGAAGACGAACAGCTTGGTGAGCGGATTGTCGGTCCGGACGTGCATGAAGAACCAGATCACCAGCATCATCTTGGTGAACGCGATCCCAAGCGCGATCACAATGTTGAAAGCGCCCAGATCGATCTGCGCCACGTAGAAGGTGGTGAAGGTCAGGATCGTTAGCGTGAGCCAGATCAGAACGTAAGTTCGAACAGGAGTGACGGGATGCATATCAGATAAGGCTCTTGGTGTGTCCGATCAAGTAGAGCAAAGGGAACAGGAAGATCCACACGATGTCGACGAAGTGCCAGTACAGCCCGGAAACTTCCACCGGCGTGTAATAGTCGGGACCGAACGTTCCTTTGCGCGCCATCATCAAAATCGTGGTCATGATGCCGAGGCCCACCAACATGTGAATGGCGTGGAAGCCGGTCATGAAAAAGTAAAAGCAAAACAGGATTTGCGCCTGGTGCGCAAACTGTGGGGGAGCCAGCGGACCGTCCCAGGCCCAATGGCCGGCGAACAGCGGAACCTTCATTTGCTCCCAGTGCTCGTGGTATTCAAATCCTTTGATGACCAGGAAGGCGGCGCCGAAAATCATGGTGAAGACCAGCATTATTTGCAGGACCTTCTGCTGGCCAAGATGCGCCGCGCGAACGGCCAGCGCCATGGTCAAGCTGCTGACGATCAGGACGGCCGTGTTGGCCGCGCCAAACGCCGGGTTCATGAAGTTGCTGGTGGCGGCAAAGGCCTCCGGATACATGCTGCGGTAAACGGTGTAGGCGCCGAACATCCCGCCGAAGAACATGATTTCGGTCAGCAGGAACACCCACATTCCGAAGGTGGCCGAATCGAACTGCTGGGCGACATCATCGAAGTGATGGCGTAAATGCGGCGAATGCGCGTGTGCAGCGTCTTCAACGTGCGTCTCAGCCAACGTGCGCCTCCTCGTGTTTTGCGTATGCGTAGGCTTCTTCGGTGACGATCGGGGTCACGTCAAAATTGAATGTCGTGGGCGGCGATTGCGTGGTCCATTCCAGCCCCTTTGCGCCCCAGGGGTTGTTGCCGGCCGCCTTGCCATACTTCAAGGACCACAGGAAATAGACCAGCGGAATCAAAAAGCCGACACCCAGTACGGTGGCGCCCGCCGTAGACATCACGTTGAGCACCTGGAATTCGGGGGCATAGGCATGATAGCGACGCGGCTGGCCCAGATAACCCAGAATGAACTGCGGGAAGAAAGTGAGATTGAACCCCACGAACACCAGCAGGGCGGAGAACTTGCCCCAACCCTCCGGGTACATTTTGCCGGTGATCTTCGGCCACCAGAAATGCAGAGCGCCCATGTAAGCCACCACCATGCCGCCCACCATCACGTAGTGGAAATGCGCCACCACGAAGTAGGTGTCGGTGAGGTGCACGTCCATGCCGAGCGTGCCGAGGAACAATCCGGTCAAGCCGCCGATGGTGAACAGGCCGATGAAGCCGAAGGCGTACAGCATCGGCGTTTCGTAGCTGATAGAGCCGCGGAACATGGTGGCGGTCCAGTTGAAAACTTTGATGGCGGAGGGAACCGCGACCACCATCGTCAAGAAAGAGAAATACAGGCCGGCGTACATCGACATGCCGGTGACGAACATATGATGGCCCCAGACCAGGAAGCCGACGATCGCGATGCCCAGGCTGGAGCCGGCGATGAACGAATATCCGAAGATGCCCTTGCGCGAGAAGCAGGTCACCAGTTCGCTGATCACGCCCATGCCCGGCAGAATCATGATGTACACGGCAGGATGGGAGTAAAACCAGAACATGTGCTGGAAGAGAATGGGATCGCCGCCGATGGCGGGATCGAAGATGCCAATGTGGAAGGCCCGCTCCAAGCCCACCAGCGCGAGAGTGATTGCCACCACCGGCGTGCCCAGCACCTGGATGAGCGCCGTGGCGTAATTGGCCCAAACGAACAGCGGCAGGCGTCCCCAGGTCATGCCCGGCGCGCGCATCTTGTGAACGGTGACGATGAAATTCAGCCCCGTCAAAATGGACGAGAAGCCCGCGATGAATACGCCGACCGCGGCCGTGATCACGAACGTATTCGAATACGTGGTGCTGAAGGGCGTGTAAAAGGTCCAGCCGGTGTCCACGCCGCCCATGACGATGGCGGCCAGCGCGAACAGCGCGCCGGCGATGTAAATGTACCAGCTGAGCAGATTAATTCGCGGAAACGCCAGATCCTTGGCGCCGATCATCATGGGCACCAGGAAATTACCGAACGTGGCCGGAATGGACGGGATCAGGAAGAAGAAGATCATCACCACGCCGTGCATGGTGAAGACCTTGTTGTAGGTGTCGGAGTTGAACAGGTCGCCCTCGGGCGTCAATAGCTCGGTTCGGATCAGGCCCGCAAAGACGCCGCCTAGGGCGAACATCACGCTGATCGAGATCAGGTAGAGTACGGCGATGCGTTTATGGTCCGTGGTGAACAGCCACGATTTCCAGCCGTACTCCGCGTTCAGGTAATTTACGGTTTCGGTGGTTTGAGGTTCTTGTAAAGCTGTGCTCATTGTTTACCGCCATTTGGTGGGTTGACGCGCGCGGTTTGCGCGCCCCGTTGGAACAAGGCTCCGGGTTGCAAGGCCGCGGTTGGGGCGCCGGGCGCGTTGGTAACCGCCAACGATTTGATGTACACCACTAACTGTAGAATTCCTTCTTCGCTGATCTGGCCCTGGAAGCTCGGCATCACATTGGGCTGATAGCCGGCCGCGAGCTTGGCGTTGGGATTCAAGATCGATTCGCGAATGTAAGCGTCGTCGGCCACCACGGATTGGCCACCCGCCAGTTGAATGTGCGATCCATACAGGCCGCGCAAGCTGGGCCCGCGGCCCGCGCGATCCAGCAGATGGCAGCCGGAGCAGCCCATCTGTTCGAACAGGCGCTCGCCCTGTTGCGCCATGGTGCCGCTCATCCCTCCGCCGGCCAGCCAGTTCTGATAGTCGGCCGGCTCCATTATGGTGACCCATCCCACCATGCCGGAATGTTCGGTCCCGCAATACTCGGCGCAGAAAATATGATAGCGGCCGGGCTTGTCGGCGTTGAACCACATGGTGTCGTAGTGGCCCGGCACCACATCGTGCTTGATGCGGAGCGCGGGGATAAAGAAGCTGTGGATTACGTCTTCGGACGCGAGCGTGATCTTGACGGGCCGTCCCACGGGAACGTGCAGCTCGTTGATCTCGCGCTGGCCGCCCGGATATTGCAGCTTCCACATCCACTGCTTGCCCACCACGTAAACGTCAATGGCATTGGGCGGGGGAACGGCGTTCAGGAAATAGATTTTGGCGCCCCACCAGAAGAAGGTAAGCATCACCAGGAACGGGATAATAGACCAGGCGATTTCCAGCCGCAAAGAGCCGTGGATGGGCTGCGGCACTTCATCGCCGCGCCGGCGGTACTTGATGGCGAAGACGAAGATGACGCCGAAGATGAGAATCGACATCACGATGCTCACCACGCTCAGGTAGATGTACAGATGATCGATATCGACGGCGACCGCGGAAGCGGCTTCAGGCCAAAGTGGAAGCTGCATAGTTTAGGCTGACCTCGGTGCGCCGGGGTGCGGGTGCCGATCTCGCCGGAGCATGATGAACACGAACGCTCCCAGGGCCAGCACGGTGGCCGTGCCGAGCACGCGGATCACCTGGGTGATGGCCATTCCGTATTTTCCTGTAGTGGGATCGTAGTGGTAGCAGAACAACAGCACCTGGTCGGCGGGTGAACCAATTTTGTTAGCCGAGGCCTCCACCAGCCCCAGACGAAAATCGCGCGGCTTGTATTCGATTCCATAGAAGTAGCGCGCGATCTTGCCTTCGGGCGTCAGGATAAAGATGCCGCTGGCGTGGGCGAACTGATTGTTGACGGGGTCGTACCTATAGTGGAAGCCCACCGTGTCGGCCAGGCTCTTGATGGAAGCCTGGTCGCCGGTCAGGAAATGCCAGCCTTCTTTGGCGCCGCTGCGGTTATATTTCTCGACGTAGTTGGCTTTTTTCGCGTTGGCGAGCTGCCAGGTCTCTCTGGGATTGAAGCTGACCGTTACCACTTGATAATCGGAGCCCACGTTCAGGGAGATTTGCTCCATGGTGTGGCTCAGGCCGTTCAGGATCAAGTCGCACAGGCCGGGGCACTCGTAGTACACCAGCGCCAGCACTACGGGCTTGTCGCGGAAATACTGGCCCAGCCGAACGGTCTGTCCGTTTTCGTCCTTGAAGGGCAGCTCCAGCGGAATTTGAGCGTTCAGGTTCTGGTCGATGCCGACGCCTTGCACCATCATGGGCACGGTGGCCGCGGGAATGCCCATCTGCTGGGCCGTCGCGATACCGGAACACCCGGCTGCTATCAAGCTGGCGATCAAGAATTTATTGCTTCGCATTACTAGTTCCTTGTTGCTCTTGGCTGTTGGCTTTTGGCGCCGGGGCCGTCGCCGGCTTCCGGCCGGCCAGAATATCGTCCAGATAATTGTGCGAGGGCAGGCCCTTGGCGGCCAGCATGTCGATGGCTTGAGTGATGGGCACGCGGACTACGCCGCCCTGCTTGTCCACATACGCATAGCTGTTCAGGATGTGATCTTCCTTGATGCGCAACTGCTGCAGTTGTTCGTAGGGCGCTACTTCGATGCGCGGCTCCGGAGGAACCACCGGCTGCGACAATCGGGTGGCTTCGGCGGTGCTGTTGGTGTCGTAAAAATAGCGGAAGATCCCGACCACCATGAGGAGAATGACGAACGTCGAGACCGCGAGAAAAGCCAGCGACACCACGATCAGCCGTACGCTTACTTCGCTCTGCTCGTGGCCGGCTCCGTTCGGGCTATGATGTGCGGTGTGTTCCATTGTCAGTGTCCGTGTCCGTGCGCTGTGACGAGCAGCGAATAAGTGTCCCGGGGATCGCGGGCCGGCAGCAGCGGCCGGGACTTCAGGTTCCAGATAAATACGGCCAGCCAGACGCCGCCCACGCCAATCAGCGCCGTCAGATCGGTCCAGTAAACCTCGAGTCCGCGTTGACGAAATCCCGGTTCTACAATCCAGAATACATCCAGGATCTTCATGATGATGATCCAGATTGCCAGGGTGCGCAGCCGCGTGGGATTCTTCTTGACGAAGCGCAGCAGCAGCAGGAAGAAGGGGACGAAGAAATGGAAGATCGCGATAGTCCACGCGATGTAGCCCCATCCTCCGCTAAAGCGGCGCACGTACCAGGGGATTTCGTCCGGCAGATTCTCGGCCCAGATGATCAGGAATTGCGAGAACGACATGTAGGCCCAGAGCATGGTGAAGGCCAGCATGAGATTGCCGATGTCGTGATAATGCTGGCGAGTCAGGAAACTGGCGAACGGCTCGCGCTTGGAAAGCAACACCAGCACGGCCACCAGAAACGAAAATGCCAGCAGCACTTGGCCCACTGTGTACATCCAGCCGTAGATTGTGGAATACCAGTCGGGTTCGAGCGACATAATCCAGTCGATGAACGCCAACGTGGTGGTTACCACGAAGACCAGCAAGGCGGGAGCGCTGCGCGCCTTGATTCGTTTAAAGAGCGCAGGGTCGCCGGTGCGATCGTGCTCGTTGGCCATTTTCAGGATGCGGTAGCCGGAGAAGGCCCAGATTGCGAAATAAAGCAGCGTCCGAATGATGAACCAGGTTGGGTTCAGGTAAGCGGCCTTATGGCCGGTTGCAAAATGTTCGGCTCGATAACCCGCGTCGGTCCATTTGTAAAGTGTCCCGAGTGCGAAGAAGACCGGAATCGCGAACAGCACAATCAGCGGTAACGTCTTGAGCCCGGCCTCTACCAGACGCCGCACCGCCACGCCCCAATTTCCACCCACCACGTTATGCAGGAAAAAGATGCCCAGGCAGCCGAGCGTGAGGCCGGCCCAAAAGACGTAGGCGAACAGATAGGATTGCCAGAAATGCGCCGAGTCTATGAAGAGCCCGATCAGGCTGATCACCAGCGCCAACAGGCCGACGAACAGGGCGCTGCGCTGCACGCGCTCCATCTGGGGAAGAAGAGTATCGCTGGGAGTCACTGATTGGCTCCTTGGGGACCGGCGGGCACGCCAGAATTCCCTGTCGCGCGTGGGGGCGCTTCTACTGGCAGATTTTGGCGCTGATCCGCGGGCACGTCGTTCACACTGGCGGACTCACTCAACTGCAGAGCCCGGATGTAAGCCACGATGCGCCAGCGGTCATCCGACTCGACACGCGAGGCGTAACTCGGCATGGCGCCAAATCCGTTGGAAATGACGTCGAAGAAATGTCCCACTGGGGCATTTCTCAGTCGCTCCGAATAATACGATGGGGGTTGCCGGAAGCCGCGCAGCACCACCATGCCGTTGCCGTCGCCGAGGCGTCCGTGGCAGGGCGTGCAATAAATGTTGAAGCGGGTCTGGCCGCGCTCGATATCTTCCTTGGCGACGGGGATTGGAAACTGGTCGATGTCGTCGCCGTCGATTTTGCCGGTGTAGCGCGCTTCGTCGATGCGCAGGTGGCCACGCGCCACCGTGCCTTCCACTTGCGGGCGGGCGGAGCGGCCGTCGGAGAAGAAATCGCTGGCGGCCAGGGGTTTGTAGCGCGGCTCATTTTGCATATCCTGGCGGCAGGCGGTAAGGAGCATCAGCAGGGCAATAGTGCCAGCAGCTTTTGTGCGAACACCGCAAACCACTCCCTGTGGTCGTGGCTCGGAAACGGTAGCTGAGCCGTGACCAAAGGGAGCGGATGTGTTGTTATGGACGACGCTATTTTTCAACTTCGGCCACCTCTTCGGGGTTGAGTTCTTCGAGGAACGCCTTCGTCTTGGCCATGTCGAACTTGGGATCGGACGCCTCGATGCACAGAAAAAACCGGTCGATGGACGCGCGCGAAAAGCTGGGAACGTTGAACACCGGATGATACGGCATCGGCAGCTTATTCAGCGCCAGCATTCCGATGACCGCGCTGAGCGCGGCCAGCAAAACCGTGCACTCAAAAGTGATCGGAATATACGCCGGCCAGCTATTGAACGGCCTGCCCGCCACGTTGTGCGGATAGGCGATCACCGAAATCCACCACAACAGCCCAAAGCCTCCCGCGGCGCCGCACAGGCCGAAGAACAGCACGATGGGCGCCACCCAGTTGCGGCGGAAACCAACCGCTTGGGCCAAACCTTCGATTGGCATCGGCGTATAAGCGTCCATATTGCGATAGCCCGCGGCGTAAGCGCGATTCGCGGCAGCGAGCAGATGCTCGGGAGTTTCAAATTGAGCCATCACCCCGTATGTTCCGTGACGATCTGCGAAAGTCTCGTGCATCTTCAGTCTCCGTGCACCGGCGCGGGCGAGGGTGTTGGATCGTCGTCGCTGATGTGGGGCGCCAGATGATGTAGCACTTCGCGCACCTCAAAGATCGAGATGGACGGCAGCGTCCGCACGAACAGGATCATCAGCACCAGGAAGAATCCGAGAGTTCCGATGTACACCGCCCAATCCCATTGCGTCGGATAATACATGCCCCACGAAGAGGGCACAAAATCGCGAGCCAGGCTAGTGATAACAATAATGAAGCGCTCCAGCCACATGCCGATGTTCACGACGATGGACACACAGAACAGGAGCGGAATGTTTTGGCGGACCTTCGCGAACCACAGCGATTGCGGGATCAGGATATTGCACAGAATCAGCATCCAAAAGAAGAATGCGTAGGGCCCGGTGGCACGATTGTTGTACATGAACATTTCGTGCGGGTTGCCGCTATACCACGACATGAACGCTTCCATCGCGTAGCCGTAGGCGACAATCAGGCCAGTGCCGAGCATCAGCTTACCCATGCAATCCAGGTGTCGCATGGTGATGAGATCTTCCAGGTGGAACCATTTCCTGGCGGGGATAGCGAGGGTCACCACCATGGCGAAGCCGGAATAAATGGCGCCGGCGACAAAGTATGGCGGGAAGATCGTGGTGTGCCAGCCGGGAAGTAAGCTGATCGCAAAGTCGAAGCTGACCACCGTGTGAACCGAAACAACCAGGGGCGTGGCCAGGCCGCCCAACAGCAGGTAGGCCATTTGATAGCGCTCCCAATGTTTGGCCGATCCGCGCCAGCCCATGCCGAGCGCGCCAAAAATGAATTTCTGCCAGGGCTTTTTGGCCAGATCGCGCATGGTTGCCAAGTCGGGCACCAGGCCGATGAACCAGAAAATCAACGACACGGTGAGGTAGGTGGAAACCGCGAATACGTCCCAGATCAGCGGGCTGCGTGGATTAGGCCACAGCCACATGGAATTGGGGTAGGGAAGCAGCCAATACGGGAGCCACGGCCGGCCCAGGTGGAGAATCGGGAACATGCCTGCCTGAGCGACGGCGAACAGCGTCATGGCTTCCGAAAATCGGTTGATGGAGGTGCGCCAGTCCTGTTTGAGGAGCAGCAGAATGGCCGAGATAAGCGTGCCCGCGTGGCCGATACCGATCCACCACACGAAGTTGACGATGGCAAAGCCCCACGCCACCGGGATGACGATGCCCCACACTCCAACGCCCTTGTAGAACAGCCAGAAGGCGCCCGCCAGCAAGCCCTGCATGGCGACAAACGCCAAAAACAAACTGATCCACCATTGTTTCGGGGTGGTTTGAATCGGTTTCAGGACGACGCCGGCGATCTTTTGGCTGACGGTAAGGTTGTTGTATCCCGGACCGATGATCTTGTCCGGGCCGGGGTCGATTACTTTCGGCTCTAGTTCTTCCGTGTTGAGGCTAGGCATTGCCGATCTCCGGGTTGGGGTTGCGCAGGCGTCCCAGGTAGGTGGTTCGGGGCCGCACGTTCAGGTCTTCGAGCAAGCTGTAGTTGCGCGCTTGCGCCTTGAGTTGCGCCACGCGGCTTTTGGGATCGTTGATGTCGCCGAATACGATAGCCTGAGTTGGACAGGCCTGCGCGCAGGCCGGGGTGATTTCACCGTCCTTGATGCGGCGGTTCTGCTTCTCAGATTCGATTTTCACGGCGTTGATGCGCTGGATGCAATACGTGCATTTTTCCATTACGCCGCGGCTGCGGACCGTCACGTTGGGGTTGCGCACGCCATACAGGCTGGGCGTTCCCCAATCGGAGTACAGCAGGAAGTTGAAGCGGCGCACCTTATAGGGGCAGTTGTTGGAGCAATAGCGGGTGCCCACGCAGCGGTTGTAAACCATCTGATTGATGCCGTCGCCGCTGTGCACCGTCGCTGCCACTGGGCACACCAGTTCGCACGGTGCGTTCTCGCACTGCATGCATGGCACCGGCTGATAATACAGTTCGGGGTTGTCCCAATTGCCTTTGAAGTAACGGTCTACGCGCAGCCAGTTCATGTGGCGCCCGCGGATTACTTCAATCTTGCCGACCACCGCGATGTTGTTCTCCGAAACGCACGCCATCATGCAGGAGCCGCAACCGACGCAGGAATTCAGGTCGATGGTCATGCCCCACTTGTAGCCTTGATAGCGATAATCCGGATATAAAGTCAGCTTCTCGGAAAGGGGTTTGTCGTCTTCCTTCTGATCCACCCACTGCGGGGTTTTCTTGTATTCGTCGAGAGTGGCGATGCGAATCGGCTCGCTCTCTTCCATGGTCTGGGTGTGCTGCGTGGTGGCGAACTCGTGGCCGGAACCCACTTTGTTCATCTCCAGGCCGTAGTCGCTCCAGGGCGCCGAAGACGCGCGCAGCAGATACGCATTGAAGCCAACTTCATTGCCGACGTGCCCCGCGAACGTTCTTCCGTAACCGAGGTGAACGGTAGCGCTGTTGTTGGCGTGGCCCGGCATGATCCAGACAGGTCCGGTAACCTTTCGGCCCTGATACTTCAGCTCCACCACGTCGCCGATGTTGAGATTTTTCTGTTGTGAGGTGGTGGGGCTGATCCAGACCGCGTTGTCCCAGGTCATCTTGTTCGCGGGCTTGGGCAGCTCCTGCAGCCATCCGTTGTTCGAGAACGATCCGTCCCAGATGGTCGGGTCCGGCCGGAAAATAATCTCGAGGCCCTGAGCCGATTTAGGCTGGGGCGCGGGCGGCATTTTCGCAGTGACGCTGACTACCGGCAACTTCGTGTTGGGAACAATGCCGTCGTGCAGAGCTTGTTGCCAGAAAATGTCGAAGCTGGGGACTTTGGTCTGGCTTTGCCAGTAGGCCTGCACCAGATCGTGATCGGACTGATCGGGCTGGCCGCCGAGCGTTGCGATTACTTCCAGCGCCGTCTTGCCGCCATAGAGCGGAGCAATCAGCGGCTGGATAAAACTGACGGTTCCGTCGAACGCCCGAACATCGCCCCAGGACTCCAGATAGTGCGCTTCAGGAACGGACCACACGCACTGCCGGGCGGTCTCGTCGGAGTAAAGCCCCAGGTAAGCTTTCCAAGAGACTTTTTTAAGCGCCCCGGCGAAATCCAAATCCGCGGGAGCGGAGTAAACCGGATTGCCGCCCAGAACGATGAGCGTCTCTACTTTGCCCGCGTTCATGTCGGCCACAAGCTGGCTCAGCGAATCCTGCTGGTCGGTAGGATTGCCTTCGATGGAATCCGTGTAGCTGACCGTTTTGCCGACGTTCCCGAGCGCGGCGTTCATGGCGTGAGCCAGGGCATGCACGGCCGGCGTCTGATAATCGCCCGCCACCACTAAACATGTGCCCTTGTTGGCTTGCAGATCCTTCGCGATGGCGGCGATTTCTTTGTACTTTCCGCTAGACTGCCCGCCCGCGCCGACCGCCGCCGCCAGATCATACGCCCAGGCTTCGATCTCGCCGGCCTGGAGCACGAAATGATGATCCGCCATACTGGCGGTGGGCGAAGGCGAAGGCTCAACCACGTACAGCCGGTTCAGCACTGTCTCGCTGGGCGGCTTTCCTTCGGCCTGTACCTGCGCCGGAAGAACCACGGGTCCGCGATTGTCGGCCATGTACTGAGCGGACTGGTTGGTGCGCGCCGGAATGGAACCTTCCTGATAGCCCTCCTGCCAATCTTCCTTCGGTTGCGGCGTGTGCGTGACGTTGCTCTGCACGCGGCGCTTGTCGGCGAACTGGCGGGCGTGACGAAGATTGCCGGGGCCGCAGGCGAGAAAATCGGCGTCGATGGAAACGATGACGTCGGCCTGGCTGAAGTCATAAATCGTGTTCACCGGCCGGCCGAACGCCAGCATCGCGCCTTTGTAAGCGCTGTGGCGCCCGCCCACTTCATATTGATGCCATTTTGCGCCGGGCAAATCCTTGAGCACCGCATTGATTCCGGCGGTGAGCGTGGGCGATGTCACCGTCTCCGTGAGGATGCGCAGGCCGGCGCCGTTGATCATGGCCGCTTCGCGCCGGGACGCGACGGCGGCTTGGAACCCGATCCAGGAGTCGATGTAACCATCCTTGTCCACGGTTTGCGCACGATCCGGATCGTACATCGTCAGCACCGATGCCTGATGGAAGTAATCCGAAGCGCCCATGCTGCCCGGATGATCGGGATTGCCTTCAACTTTGGTAGGCCGGCCCAGGTGGCTGGTGACAAGCAGGCCCGTGCCCACGCCGCCCATCTGCATCGCCGTGGCGAAATAGAGTGGAATGCCGGGAACGAACTCCTCCGGCTGGCGCACGTAGGGAACGATGACTTCCTTGGGCTGCTTGGTGCAGGCCGTTATGCCGGCAAACGCCAGCGACGCAGCGGCCAGCTTCAGAAAATTGCGGCGGTGATCGGCATCCAGCCAGTTGGGCGTCCGGTCGGCGAGTTCATCGTCGAGGAAAGCCTGAAACTCTTTCGTCTCCGCCAGCTCTTCCAGGCTCTTCCAGTACAAAGGTCCCTGGGCGGATTCCAGCCGAGCCCGAATCTTGGCTAAATCAAGGGGGGCGGGGTTCTCGTTCATCGGTGGCAAGTGTAACAGTCCGTCAGACTTTGAATGTGGTTTTTCCGAACAAGCTCGCGGCCAAGTTCTTCCTGATTGGCGGGCGCCTCATAAGCCATGTTGAACACCTGATCGGTCGGGCGAACATACTTTTCGGGATTGCGGTGACAATTGACGCACCAGTTCATGTAAAGTGTATTTTCTTTGTACATCAGGGGCATCTGGTCCACGCGGCCATGGCAGGTGGCGCATCCGACGCCCTTAGCAATATGGATGCTGTGGTTGAAGTATACGAAATCCGGCAGGTCGTGTATACGGGTCCATTGGAGCGACACGCCCGTGCGGTAACTGGCGCGCACCGGCTCCAGGATCTCCGCGTTGGACCAGATCTGCGAATGACAACTCATGCAGATCTCGGTGGCCGGAAGGCCCGCGAACGACGAAGTCTCTACCGATGTGTGGCAATAGCGGCAGTCGATACCGTCGTCGCTGACGTGGTGTTTGTGGCTGAAGGGAACGGGTTGTTCCTTCACTACTTTGACGTCCGTGATGTAAGCACCACGGTCCATCGTGTAGGCGAAGGTAATCAATCCGCCGGCTGCGAGGACAGCGCCCGCAAGACTTATTTTGGAGATGCTATTTGCGCTTCTGTGGAAAAGCTGGGCCATCCAGATCGTCCTGTATGACCCACTATGGTAAATCAGCTTGCGCTAGAATTGCAAAAAATATTATGTGACGAGTTTAGTGTAATGTGGACTACTATGAAAGCCTGATTTCACTCCCTGACAGTCGTGGTTCAGACTTCAGAACCGCCCACGTCAGTAAGCGGCGCGTTTAAGCCGCGAAACGCTTGTTCACTGCCCGGCGTGCGCGCAGCAGGCGGATACGAACGGCAGTTTCGGTCCAACCGTGGGCGCGTGCGATCTCCTGAACCTTATATCCTTCCAGGTAGTGCCGCGTCAGGACCATGCGATCGTTCTTCTTGCAGGTTTTCAAAATCCGCCGGACGTCGATAGCCGCCAGATTGACCTTGGGAGGCGTGGGCAGCTCAGGAAGCGTCTGCAAGAACGGTTCACGGCGCATGCAGCTCCGGTGAATGTTCAGCGCGATGCTGTTCATCCAGGTGAGCACCATGTTCTGATCGCGCAATTGGCCCAGGCGTTCCCACCCTTTGACCCAAGCGGCTTGCGCGGTTTCCTGCGCCGAATCGTACGAAAGGCCGCGCGATACCAAAAAGCGCACCGTCAAGTTGTAGCCCTTTTTGTAAGCGGCACCGTATTCTTCTCGTGTCATGTTGCCCTAACTCCCTTGCTTGGAACGAATTTGCCGTCTTCGGCTTTCGTTTCACAAGAAAAGCAGTTTGGGGACCAAGGGGGGTGGGGGCTAGCGCGGTTCTCTAAGATCTACGTAATCAGTGGCTTGCGTGAGAGACCGAACCGGGGCTGGGGGTTGGGGTAACCGAGCAAGGTTTACTGGACGGGCAAAATTTTCCGGAAACCTTTGTTCTAGATCCTTTTTGCATGGGGCAGCACGAAGACCATGCAGTCCTCGTCGACATACTCGTCTTCGGAGCCATCGCCCAACTTGAGCGCGGCGCGCTCATGTCCGAAAACAGTGAACCCGAGCGAAGCATAGAGACGCTTCGCCGCAGTCTGGCGATCGCCCACCGTCAAGATGATTCGCTCCAGCCCTTCCAGTGTTGTAGCACGCTGCAATACTTCGCTCATCAAGCGCCGTGCGATGCCTTGGCCGCGCTGCGCTTCGTCCACAAACACTCCCCAAATTCGCGCTTTGTGCCGCTCCTTCAGGCGCGTGTTGCGTCCGAACCCGACGGTGCCCACCAGACTATCGCCCGCAAAGGCGCCTACGACATAATTCTCTTCGCTGGCGGCTGACAGGCGTTTGCGAAACAGATCGAGCGACGTCGCGCGGTGCTCCTGGGCGGATTCGCCGAAAGCGCGCGGCTCGTTCTCGAGAGCTTTGAGGCGCAGTTGCCAGAAAGCTTCGGCATCTTGCGCACCAAGGGTGCGAGTAACTATATTCATGGTTTGGGCCGCTCCACCATTATTGTTCTCCTGGCCGCGGTTCCCTTGCGGTGCGTCCTGGCGCAGGCGCCCCCGCCCAATCCAGCCGAGCAGAAGAAGATCCTGGCCGACGCCACCGATTACGCCTTCAACCACGAGCGCAGCCTGCCGAATTTCCTGTGCATCCAGACCACGCGCCGCTTCCAGGATTTTCAAGGCCGCGACGTTCCCGGCGGCGACCAATGGCGTCCTATCGACATTATCGTGGAGCGCCTGGCTTATTTCGAACACCAGGAAGACTACAAAGTTATCGAGATCAACGGCATTGCTTCCAGCATCGCTCACAACAAGCTGGGCGGTGCATCGTCGTCGGGCGAGTTCGGTTCCGTGATGAAAGGGATTTTCGCGCCGGAAACCGCAACGGAGTTCACCTGGCAAACCTGGTTTACGCTGCGCGGGCGCAGGATGCACGTGTACGCCTACCACGTCGCGGCCGCCAAGTCCGACTATCACGTGGTGGTGCCGGAACTAGGCAAGGACATCGTGGCGGCGTATCACGGCCTGATCTTCGTCGACGACCGTAAACATTTCATCCATCGCATCACGCTGCACGCCGACGGAATCCCGCCCGCGTATCCGATTCAAGACATCAGCCTGATGCTGGACTACGAATATACGCGTATCGGCGATGCCGATTACCTGCTGCCGTTGAACTTTGAGCTGCGCTCGCGGGAGGGCAACGTGCGGATCAAAAACGATGTGGATTACGACGAGTATCGGAAATTCACGGCGGATTCGAGCGTCAAGTTTGGCGACGCAGACGATGCGCCAAAGAAGTAGACAGCTTTGAGTGGGGCCGTCTTCGTCCGGCACACCGAAGGCACACCCACTCGGCAATCTGGGAACCGATTGTCTGGTAGGCACCGCCGCACGCTACTGGCAATTCGTCAAGTGACGCGGTCAAACAAAATCCGCTATCCGCTATTTTTGAGGTGGCGTGGGAGCGGGTTGGGTCGCTTCTGCGTGAGGCGAGGCCTGTGGGTGTGTCGGGACCGCCGCGCCTTGAGGCATGGGGATTTTCACCGAAACATGGGCGTGATTAGGCTGTCTTGCGCTCTCGCAGTCTATTTTATGAGACATCGATCTACTTCTCGGCAGCGCGAGCTTGTGACGGAGCTTGAGGGGCGGCTTGCGCTGGTACCGCGGCACCCTGAGGCATTGGAATTCGCACTGTGACCGGAGGCATCACTTCTAACCGTGTCGGCAGTAACGACCTTTTCCATACGTTCCTACCCATCATTCTACACCATACATCGTTGCGAAGTACTCTTTTGCCTCAGACTGCGCTGCGGCGAATAGCTTCTCTTTGAACGGAAGGCCGGAAGGAAAAGCCTTTCGTTCTGCGTCGTGCTGGAGCTTCATAAGCTTGTGCCGGCGGCTGGAAATCTGTTCATCGGAATATCTTCCAGAGAAGATGTTTTCCCACTCCAATTGAGCGTCAATTAACATGCTGTTTAGCGCGACCGTGTGCTCGCTTGAGGCTCTGTGGGTTTTGGTGAAAGGGAACACCTCTTTTAGAACGTCGGCAAGTTGTGAGGCAGCGATAATCGCGCCCCACACGAACGCGTACTCACGCCAGACCACCCACGCCGCGATACCTCCGTTGGACGCTACAGCCTTTAA
The DNA here is from genome assembly GCA_963784025.1 of Bryobacterales bacterium. Taxonomy (GTDB): domain Bacteria; phylum Acidobacteriota; class Terriglobia; order Bryobacterales; family Bryobacteraceae; genus Palsa-89. Next base: position 31,248 of record CAWAPW010000014.1, on the reverse strand, counting down.
TACTCCAAGTCGGGTCACCCACGTCCCGAGATCATCTCTATAGCGTCGAATATACGCAGCGGCTACCTTAAGCTCAACCATTTGCTCCAGTAGAGGTCTTGCTGTCGGTGCGGGTCCGCGTTTTCACTCATCAAACAGAGTTTACATTTGGAGGAGCGTTGCCGTCGGCCTGAACAACCACGGCAGGCCGCCGCTTCGAGGTTCGCAGGTTCGAATCTGGAAACAGAACTAAGACGACATCACCGCGGCGGTAGTTCATCGTAGGCAGCCACTTCAGGCCTATCCCAGTCCTCGGCAAACGGAGTCAATCTGCGGCGCAGATCGGCCGCTTGGGATTCCTCGATTCCTCGTTCGCGAAGATCTACCGGCTCGGCCGGACGGACCCAAGTCACAATAATGCGTGAACCCTCTGCCTCCTGGAGAGGCTCGATAAGTTCCACCTTCCCGTCACGGTAAATTCCTTCGACAGACTTGACCATTGCTTAGTATCCCGCGATGTGACGTACTGCCTGCGCTCCCCCGTTTGGCACAAACTCTACAGTCAGGGAGCCGATTACACGAAAGCCGTAGTCTTGATGCCCGAAATCTCGAATTGCTTGCGGCAGCGCATGTTCTTGCACATCACCTTGTCGTCCAGCAGCACCATATAGCTGGCGGCCTTCTTGAATTTGGCGCGATCACGCTCGTCGGCGTGGCCGGGAAGCCGGTCTACTTTATTGCGCAGCAGCCAGCGCAGATCGTAGGTTTCAGAGCCCCGGCAGTAAGGGCAGTGCAGCGTAGCAGGCTTCTTGGTCTCGGATTCTTTGTAAAACGCTCGTTCGTCCATATGTGTTCAGATCTTTGACTTTCGATTCTATGCTATTGCCAAAGCCGACGCCTTTACCAAACTTGCATCCAGCAACCGCGCGAATTCGTCCACGTCCGATTTGCCGATGTTCATCGGCGGCGAGAACCGCAGGATGTTGCCGTGCAGTCCGCCCTTGCCGATTATAATTCCGTTTTCGCGCGCCGCTTCCATGACGGCCAGGGTTTGCGCCACGGCCGGCTTTTTGCTCACCGGATCCTCCACCAGTTCGATCGCCTGCAGCAGGCCCATGCCGCGCACGTCGCCGATGAGGGGATGCTTGGCCTGCAGCTCCAGCAGCCGGTCGCGGAAATGCGCGCCCACTTCCGCGGCGTTGATCGATAGGTTGTGTTCCTCGATGAAATCGATCACGGCCTTGGCCGCCGTGGTTGTGATCGGGTTTCCGCCGAACGTGGAAATAGTTGCGCCGCGCACCGAGTCCGCGATCTCCGGACGCGCGATGGTCAAACCGATCGGCGAACCATTCGCCAGGCCTTTGGCGCTGGTGATGATGTCCGGCTGCACGCCCCATTGCTCGATGCCGAACCATTTGCCGCCCGTGCGTCCCCATCCGGTTTGAACTTCGTCACTGATGAAAACGCCGCCATGTTTCTTGACGGTCTCGGCCACGATCGGAAAATACTCTTTGGGCGGCGTGACAAATCCGGCCACGCCCTGAATGGGCTCCGCAATGAATCCGGCGATGCGTCCGGACGTGGTGGTGCGAATCACTTCGCCGACATCCTGCGCGCAGCGCACCTCGCAAGATGGATACGAAAGGCCGTACGGGCAGCGATAACAATAGGCGTTTACCGCGTGAACGATTCCAGTTTGTGTCACCGGTCCCAACCGCCAATTTGACTGCGCGGTCAGGCCCATGGTGAGTGCCGACCGGCCGTGATAGGCGTAGCGCAGCGCGACGATTTCGGTAGACCCCGTGTAGCAACGCGCCGCCAGGATCGCGGTTTCGTTCGCTTCCGAGCCGCTGCTGGTGAAAAACGATTTGGTCAGTTTCCCTCCGGGCGTAATCTGCGCCAGCTTTTTGGCCAGCGCCGCCTGCGGCTCATTCACGAAGACGGTGGACACGTGCTGCAGGCGATCCATCTGCGCGTGGACTTTTCGGTTCACGTCCTCGTTGCAGTGACCCACGCTGACGGTGACGATGCCGCCGAAAAAGTCCAGGTATTGCTTGCCGTCGGCGTCCCAAATGTACTGGTTCTTGGCGTGCGAGATTACCAGCGGCTGCTGATAGTAATGAAAGACGCAAGGAAACAGGTGCTCACTCTGCGCGAGGAGGATCTCCTCTTTTGTCATGGATGCGGCCATGTTTGATTTTAATACTGACCGCTGCCTCACGGTCGCGGCTCGGCTTTGTGTGTCGCGCACGCGTTAAACTCTATCGATGAAGATCGCGCTGGACGCGACTCCCTTGACTGTTCCAAGCGGCGGGGTGCGCCGCTACACCGAGGAGTTGACCCGCGCCCTCTGCGACACGTTTCCCGGCGATCAATTCTGGCTCCTCTCCGATCAGAAAATGGCGCTGCCGTTCGATCGGGCGAATTTGAAAGCGGGGCAGGGACCGCGCAACATGCTGGAACGGAGGTGGTGGTCCTGGGGATTGCAGGGCGAGATCTCGCGGCAGGGGATTGATGTCTTTCATGGTGTCGACTTCGCGGTCCCGTACCTGCCCCTGCGGCCGAGCGTGATGACGCTGCACGATCTTTCGCCGTGGCTGGATCCGGGCTGGCACGCCGAGTCCGACCGTATTCGCAATCGCACGCCGATGCTGCTGCGCCTGGGTTTGGCCACCATGGTGATTACGCCATCGGAAGCCATCCGCCGCGCGGCGATCGAACGTTTTCACGTGCAGCACGATCGAGTAGTGGCCGTGCCGCACGCCGCTTCCGCTTGTTTTCGTCCCACGCCGCAGACCGCGAACCATCCGCCGTATCTGCTGTACGTCGGCACGCTCGAGGCCAGAAAAAACATCGGCTTGATGCTCGATGTGTGGCGGGAGCTTCGCCGCGAGCATCCCATCGATCTGGTCCTGGCGGGCCGGCGTCGCGCGGATTTTCCGGAAATTCCCCCGGAACCCGGTTTGCGAATCGCCGGACTGACGCCGGAACAGGAGCTGCCGGCTTTATACTCGGGCGCGCTCGCCTGCCTGTATCCGTCTTACTATGAAGGGTTCGGTTTGCCAGTGCTCGAAGCCATGCAGTGCGGAGCGGTGGTGATTGCTTCGCGCGATCCTGCGATTATCGAAGTGGCCGGTGATGGTGCAATGCTGCTGGATGTCCGCGAGCGGGCCCTCTGGATGGATGCATTGCGATCGGCGGTGACGCAGCCCGGCCAGATGCGCGGGCTGCGCGAAAAGGCTCTGCTGAGAGCCGGGGATTTTTCTTGGACCAAAACAGCCAGACTCACAAGAGCGGTGTATGAGCAGGCCATCCGGCGCTTCCGGAGATGAGGCCGGCTTGGGAAATAGGCCGCGTGCTTTGTTCCTGGCGGCCGAGGCGCCCTATCCAACTATCGGAGGCGGTCCCATTCGAGCCACCTCCGTGCTGGAATACCTGGCGAGAAGATTTTCGGTTCACGCTATTTTCTTCCGCGAACCGGGAGCGCCGCATCCCGGCTCGGCCATTCCTCCCGGACGAGTGGATCGCGTGGACGTGATCGATCTGCCGTTTCATTCCAGGCAGCCAGTGGCGCGCGTCTTGCGCAATGTTTCCCGTTTGCTCCGCGATCGCCCGCCGCTGATGGATCGCTTCGCAGGCTTTGAAGCTCTCATCGAGCGATATGTGTCGGGCCAACGGTACGAAGCTGCTTTCATCGAACATTTTTGGTGCGCTCCCTACGTCGATCAGGTGCGTTCGAGCGCCAGACAAGTGATTCTGGATGTTTACAATGTCGAATCGGCATGGCATAGCAGCATGGCTTCTTCAGGCAGTGGATTGCTGGCCTGGAGCCACCGGCGATTCGCGCGAGCGGCGCGGGAGCTGGAGCGTTACTGGCTGCCCAAGTTCGATTGCATTCTCGCCACGTCGTGCAACGACGCACAAGTGATGCGAACGATTGCCGCGGACGCAAACGTAACGGTCTATCCCAACGCCCTCCCGCTAATTGTGCCGCCGCCACGCGCGGATCGTCCCGAGATCGTCTTCAGCGGGAATCTCGAATATGCGCCCAACATCGCGGCGGTGCGATTCTTTCACCGCAACGTGTGGCCTGCGCTGCAGTCGCGCTGGCCCGAGCTGAAGTGGAAAATCTTGAGCAAAAATCCGGGAAGCATTGGTCATCTGGCCGCTGACGATCCCAGTATCCAGGTCACCGGTTTTGTGCCGGACGCGGTGGCGGTGATCGCTCAATCGCGCGTGGCCATTGTTCCGCTATTTGCCGGAAGCGGAACGCGTATCAAGATTCTGGAGGCATGGGCCGCCGGCACGGCGGTGGTGTCCACTACGCTCGGCGCCGAGGGTCTGGAATGCCGCGATCGCGAACATCTGGTTCTGGCCGACGACGCCGAGAGCTTCACGGCGGCGGTATCTGAGCTTCTGGCGCTGCCCGTGAATCGCGAGCGCATTGGAGCGGCGGGGCGCCGGCTTTATGAAGAGCGCTATACATGGCCAACCGCTTGGGAGGCACTGGATGGGGTGCTAAATAAATAATGGGGTGCTCGCCGAATGATTCCAGTGACCGGTAACGCAAGCCCGTGCGCGCCGTCTAACTCGATGGAATACCGCGCCCTCCAAGTATCGCGCCGGACGTCGGCTGCAACATCAAATAGAAATCCATGTAACATGTATCTAGCAGCCTGTGTCGAAAGTCCGAAAAGACCGCTTGCTCACGCGCGCGGCTCAGTAGATTTATTGCGTTACAGAGCCGCGACCGTCAGGGAGTCGGTTTTGACACAGGCTGCTAGCGTCCTGTAAACGTTTTATGAACGGCCCGTTCCAAACGGGAAACCCTCTATACTGGAGAAGGTCATGCGTTTTTCGGTAGACGCTCACGCAATTGGACAGCACTTAACGGGGAACGAAACATACATCAGAAACCTCTTGAATTGTTTCGACGTGCTGGATCGTGAAGCGGACTTCGTAACCTACATCTCGCGCCCGGAAGCCATCGCCGATGTGCCCCGGCGATTTCAAACCAGACGGGTTTCGGTAAATCCCTACGTACGGTTGGGGTATGATCTGCCGAGATTGATAGCGAAAGACCGTCCCGATCTTCTGCACGTGCAGTACACCGCGCCCATCACCTGTTCGGCCCCCATCGTGGTAACGGTTCATGACGTGAGTTTCCTGGAACATCCCGAATACTTCACCTGGTTCCGCGCGCAGCAATTGCGTTTAACGGTCCGGCGTACGGTGAAAGCCGCGTCTTGCGTTCTCACCGTGAGCGAATTTTCCAAGAAGCGCATTGTGGATGCTTATCAGCTTCCGGACGATAAGGTTGCTGTGCTGCCCGATGGAGTAAGTTCCGTGTTTCACCCCGTGGCTCGCGAAGTGGCGCAACGCAGCCTGCGCGCCTCTTCGAATCTTCCGCTGCCCTTCGTCCTCACCGTGGGCGACCTTCAGCCGCGCAAAAACCACCTGGGATTAATCCGCGCGTTCGAGGATCTTATCAGCGCCCATCCGCAGTTGCCGCATCACTTGCTGATCGTCGGTAAAGAGACCTGGTACGCGCCCACCGTGCGCGCGGCCGCCAAAAAATCGCAAGTGGCCGATCGCATTCATTTCACCGGTTTCGTGGAAGACGAAGAGTTACGGCGCCTGTATGGGGCGTGCGATCTGTTTATTTACCCCTCGTTCTATGAAGGTTTCGGCTTGCCGATTCTGGAGGCCATGGCCTGCGGGCGCGCGGTGGCGTGCTCCAATACGTCGGCCATGCCGGAAGTGGCCGATTCGGCGGCGCTGCTCTTCGATCCCTGCTCTCAGCGGGATCTGGTTTTTGCCATGCGCGATCTTTTGCTAAATCCGGAACTGCGGCAGCGCATGGAACGTCTGGGAGTGCAGCGGGCGGCGATGTTCAGTTGGACCAGCAGCGCGGCCAAGATTTTGGATGTGTATTACGCCGTGGCCGGCGACGCTTCGAAACCGTCGGTGAAATTGTCCGGCGCGGCCCGAAAACCCAGTTCGGTTGTCCGTCGATGATGTATATAACACCTTCTCTTCTGCTCTCGTCGCTGGTGCTGGTCGCGGCGCCGGTGGCCGAATCCACTCTTCCGAATGAGACCCTGCACTATAGCGTCAACTGGCCCACCGGCGTGAGCTTGGGCGAAGCCACGCTCAGCGCTTCCAGTTCGCATGAGGGCAACGTGCCCGGGCGCATGAATTTCCAATTCGATCTGGACGCGGGAGTTCCCGGATTTGCCGTGAGCGACCGGTTTCGCTCCACTGCGTCGGGAAGCTTTTGCTCGGCCGAGTTTCAGAAAACCACGTCGCATGGCTCCAAGCGCGTGGACGACAAGGAAACGTTCGACCCAAACAGCGGGACGGTGACTCGCGGGTCGGGCGCCGGGCAGGCCGAGATCAGCGCCAACGCCTGCGGCAAAGATGCCCTGGCATTTTTGTACTTCGTGCGTCAGGAGTTAAGCCAGGGCCGCGTTCCTCCGCGCCAAACGGTATTCTTCGGCGCGCCTTACGAGATCCGGCTGGATCTGGCCGGTACCGAGAACGTGAAGATCGGGAATAAAGCGGTGGATACCGATCATCTGAAAGTATCCGCGGAGGGCCCCTCGTCCAATATCAATTTCGATCTGTTCTTCCTGCAGGACAAGGCTCGCACGCTGGCGCTGGTGCGCGTTCCCCTGGCGCTGGGCACGTTCTCCATGGAATTGGCGAAATAGCCGACGCACTCGTGGCAATCAAGGTAGCTTTCTTCTCCCCTCTTCCCCCCGCGCGCAGTGGTATTGCCGATTATTCCGCGGCTTTGCTGGACGAATTGAAAAAACTGGTGGACGTGGAGGTGTTCGCATCCAAGCCGCTTTCTTTTAATCCGAAGAATTTCGACGTCACGCTATACCAGGTGGGCAACAACGCATATCACGACTTTTGTTATGAAGCGGCCATGGATCATCCCGGCGTCGTGGTGGTACACGAAGCCAACCTGCATCATTTGATCGCCGACATCACCATCAAGCGTGGCGACTGGGACGCGTACATGCGCGCCGTGGAACAGGAGGGCAGCCCCGAAGATATGGCCTATGCGGAACGCGTGCGGCGCCTGGAAGTTGGTCCGGACTACGAAGGCGTGCCGATGCTGCGCCAGTTGCTGAGCCGGTCCAAGGCTGCCATCGTGCACAGCGGCTGCGTGGAGTCTGAGTTGCGCGACGCCGGATTCGCGGGCGCCGTGGCTCGCATCCCGCATGGCGCGTGGATTCCAGACGCCAGCCGATCGGATTTTCGCGAGCGTCTGGGCCTGGACGAGACCGCGCCGCTGATCGGCATCTTCGGTTTCCTGAAGCCGTATAAACGCATCGCCCAATCGCTGCGGGCGTTTCGCAGGCTGGTGCGAGTTCATCCCACGGCCAAAATGATTTTGGTGGGCGATCCGCATCCCGAGCTGCAGTTGGAATCGCTGATCCGGTCGCTCGATCTCAGCTTGCACGTGCGCGTTCTGGGCTTCCGCCCCATCGATGAGTTCGTGGGCTATCTAGCGGCGTGCGACATCGTCCTCAATCTGCGCTATCCAACGGTGGGCGAGAACTCCGGGACGTTGATGCGCGCGCTCGGCCTGGGCAAAGCAGTGGTGGTTTCAGAGGTGGGATCGTTCAGCGAACTTCCCGACACCATCTGCCTAAAGGCGCCAGTGGACAACGGCGAAGAGGATCATCTTTTCGAATATCTCAATCTGCTGGTGAGCCGGCCTGAGGTGCGCAAGGAACTGGGCGCGCGGGCGCGCGAATGGGTAGAGACCGAGTGTACTTGGCCTAAAGTAGCGCGGCGTTACGCGGATTTTCTGGAGCGAATCGCGGCCAATGGCTCGGGCTCGGCTGTCGCGAGAGCGGATAGCGCGCAGCCGGCCGTCGCGTCGGCGCACTCTGCGCCCGGCGTCCGTGTAGAGCCGGAGTACATTCTCTCCTGGGCGCCCGACGAAGCCGCGAAGGGCTACATCGAAACGCATCTCAGCCGGTTCGAAAAAACGCTCGCCATCACGCCGCCGGGCGGCCCGGACGACCGCATTCTCGAGATGGGTTCGTATCTGCAAATCACGCCGGCGCTCGCGACGCGCCTCGGTTATGGTGAAGTGCGCGGCTGCTATTACGGGCCGGCGGGTGAGACGGATCGTCGCAGCGTACAATCTATCGATGGCGAGCAGTTTCATTGCACGCTCGAATTGTTTAATGCGGAGAAGGATCGTTTTCCGTACGGCGACGGTTATTTTTCCACGGTACTGTGCTGCGAGCTGGTGGAGCATCTCACCGAAGATCCCATGCACATGATGGCGGAAATCAACCGGATCCTGCGGCCCGGCGGCCATTTGGTGCTGACCACTCCCAACATCGGATCGTTGCGCGCTATCGCGGCCGTTCTGGCGGGATACCATCCGGGATTTTTCCCCGCCTACATTCGCCCGCGCGTGGAGGGCGAGGAGCCGGAGGCGCGGCACAACCGCGAGTACACCGCGCGGGAGGTGGTGCATCTTTTTTATTACGCGGGCTTCGACATGACGCTGCTCGAAACCGGGCCATTTCGCAATGAACCCAAACCCGAGCACGGATGGGTGAAGCATTTAATCGCGCGCTACGAACTGCCCCAGGACTTGCGCGGCGATGGAATTTACGCAGTGGGCCGCAAGAGCGGCGCGGTACGCGAGCGGTATCCGGCCTGGTTGTATCAGTGAGTGCCGGCGCCCCATATCGAGACGTGCAAGTGCGGGCACGCGGGGCGGCGCTCGAAGTCTCCCTGGCCATCCAGAACAATTCGCGAGAAACATGGACGCCTGAGAATTTTTCGGCGGCCTGGCAGTTTTACGATCCGCAATCGCACCTGTTCATCGAAGAAGGCACCTGGACGCCCGTTGCGCGCAATGTTCCGCCGGGTGAGGCCGCGCGGTTCGACATCTCGATCCCTTTCTCGCCGGAAGCGGGCGCTTACGAAATCTATCTCTCGCACATCCAGACGCCCGGCGGTTGGGCCTATGCGCGAGGCGCACCGTTCCTGCGGATTTTAGTGGAAACGGGCTCCGACGGCGCCACTTCGCGTCCTCGCGCAGGAGATCACCACCGTGCGCTCGCTGCGCTGGCGGCGAATGTGGGCCGCGCTTCCCAAGCTGGTTGCCAGCCCGCTCAGGACCATCGCTCAGAATCATCGGCTGATCGGGTCCATGGCGCGTCGCGATATTCTGGCGCGCTATCGCGGATCGTTCGGGGACGTGTTCTGGACCATTCTGAATCCGCTGCTGCTCATGTCGACGTACTTCTTCGTCTTCGGCATCGTGCTGCAAAGCCGATTCGGACCCGACCAAAGCCGCACCGGTTTCGCGCTCTATTTTCTGGCCGGAATGCTGCCGTGGCTCGCGTTTTCAGAGCCCGTGGGACGCGCCGCGTACGTGATTTTGGAGCACCGCAATTTCGTCAAGAAGCTGGTGTTTCCGCTCGACACGTTGCCGGTGAATCAAGTGGTCTCCGGGTTGGTCACGGAGCTTTTCGGCGCCGCTGTCTTCCTGGCCGGGCTGCTCATCATTCGTCACACCGTTCCCGTGGCGATCTTGTGGCTGCCGGTGCTGCTGGTTCCGCAGTTGCTATTTACGTTGGGCGTCTGCTGGTTCCTGGCCGCGCTGGGTGTGTACATGCGCGATCTGGGCCAGATCATGGCGCTGGTTCTGACCATGTGGTTTTTCATCACGCCGATTTGCTATCAGGAATCGACCAATCTATCGCCCGCCATCTCCGCGGTGATGCGCCAGAATCCGCTGTACGTGCTAGTGCGCGGCTATCGAGCGGTGTTTTTAGAAGGCCACGCGCCGGAGCTTCTGCCGCTGGTGAAGCTGTGGGCTATCGCGCTGGTGTTATTTTTTCTGGGGCACGTCTGGTTTTACCGGCTGCGCAAAAGCTTCGCCGACGTGATTTGATTTTCGATGTGTTAGAATCGCCAGCGCGATGCCGCTTTATCAGTGGGACAAAGTAGAACGAGAAAAGCTGAATCCGTTTCTGGAGCGCCAGGCGATCCATGCCGACCACATGACGGTGGCGCGGATGTATATCAAGAAGGGCTGCCTGGTTCCGGAGCATAGTCATCACAACGAACAGATTTCGATGATGGAGCAAGGCTCGGCGAAGTTTGTCATCGGCGGCGAAGAGCGTGTTTTGAAGGCTGGCGACGTGGTTCGAATTCCTCCCAACGTGCCGCATTACGTGGAAGCGATGGAGGATTGCGTGGCGTTGGACCTGTTTTCGCCACGCCGCGAGGATTGGATTCGCGGCGACGACGCGTACCTGCGCAAGTGAAAGCGCGATTTACTTGATCGCGAGCAGTGCATCCAGGTATGCGCCCGTGACTTGGGCTTCCACTTTCGAAAAGCCAGCCGCGCGCAGCAGCGCTTCGTATTCGGTGGCGGAGCGCTCGCGGCCTTCGGTGCCGATCAGCATATTCATCGATTGCATGTGCGCGGGTACGTTGTCAGGCGTGAGCAGCTTTTCGGCAATCAGCAACCCGCCGCCTGCGGGCAGCGCAGCGTAGATCCTGGCCAGCAGCCGGTGAATCTTTTCGTCGGACCAATCGTGCAGAATACGGCCAACGCTGTACAGGTCGGCGTGCGGCAACGGATCGGTGAAGAAGTCGCCCGCGATTGTTCCGGGATAAAGCTCGGCCACTTCGGGCAGATCGAAAACCTGCGCCTGAATTTGTGGATACCGTTCTTGAACGGCTTCCGCCAAATGACCGCTCGCGCCGCCCGAGGTCGATCAATCGATGGAAGCGGCCGAGATCGAACGCCGCGGCCACGGCCGGTGAACTGAGCCGCCCGAAGCCGTGCATGCCCTTCAGGAAATCGCGCTTGGAATCTTCAGTGCGGAAGAAGCCCGAAAAGATTCCGCCTTCCACCCCGAATGTCTGGTTCCAGCGCGGCGTGCCTTCGCGAACCGCGTCCTCCAGATGCGCCCACATTGGATAAAGCGCATCGTTGGAATAATGAATGTAGCCGGTCAACGAATCCGGGCTGTCGGATCGCAGATATTTGTCGGACTGGGGCGCGTTCACGTAAATTCCATCGCGCTTTTCAAGCAGCCCGAGCGCGACGCAGGCGTCGAGCAATCGTGGCAGCGCTTCGTGATTCGCTGGGCGCGCGCCGTCGAAGATGCCGAGTTGCACCGCCGCAAACATCGTTTTCGATCTTCGAAAGGCGTCGATCAGGTCAAGAATGTTGTTGGGTGTGGTCATAGCCTATCGGCCGAACTAGGCGGCCTTGAAAACGCACCGCCCCCGGTCTTCCCTTCGCAATTCGGCCGATCCGTATGCCCGGGGCTTTCACGCGCGGCGGTGCGGTGTAGAGCAGCTCGTAATCCTCGCCATCGTGCAACGCCTGTTCGAGAGTTGCGCCTTTGAGCAACGGCACGTTGTCCAATTCCGCGGCGACACCCGAAGCCTTGCACATCCGATGCAGATCCAGCGCCAGCCCATCGCTGATATCCATGCACGCTGTTGCGATGCCCACCAGTTTGCGGCCGAATTCCAGGCGTGGAATGATCTGGGGCTTGTTGCGCCAGCCTCCGAGCGGCCCCGAAACATAAAGTACATCATTTGGTTTTGCGCCGGAACGCAACAGCGCTTTGCCTTTGGCGATTGAGCCATAAAGCACTACATCACATACGAATTGATCCGCATGCGAGATGTCGCCGCCTGCCAGCGATGCTTTCGCTTTTCGCAGCAACTGATAGACGCCGCGATAAAACCCGTCGATCCATTGCTCGTCGGTCCAGGGCGCGAGCGCGATCGATATCAGGCAGAACAGCGGCGTTCCGCCCATGGCCGCGATGTCGCTCAAAGCTCGTGCCACGGCTCGCGCGCCGACGGCTTCAGCGCTCAACTCGCGCGTGAAATGCACGCCCTCAATGCTAAGATCCGACTTGAGTAACAGGTCTTTGCCCGAAAGCGAAGGGACCACCGCGCAATCGTCGCCGATCAGCGGAGAACGGCGGCGAAGCTTTCCGATAATACTGTCCTCGGTCACGTGCTTACGTAGCCGCGGCCACCAGGCCCGATGGCAGCTCCTCGCCAAACACTTTGCCAAGGTCCTCTTCCGCCTCGCCTTCGAGCGCGGGCAGCAGGCTCTCGGGAATTCGTTTGCGAATGTTCTCGATGGTGGCTGGGCTCAGATCGCGAGTGGAATCGCCCGTGCGTCGCGCGATGGCGACCACTGCGTCTTGGGCTTTCGGCACTTTGAGCAGTGCTTCCACCCAGCGTGTGGCCGTCTGCGCCGGTATCACTTGATTGATGGGGCCGTAGAACAATTTTCGCGCGCCCAACCGCGAGAGGCACCACAGGCCGGTGTCCACCATGTCGCCTTTTTTCACTTGCGAGATGAGCGCGTCGCCGAGCTGCGTCTTGGTCTGCAACGGCAACAACTCCAGACTCGCGCCGGTGCGCCACATTTCGCGCAGCAGGCTGTTATTAATCCGCGGACGCTTCGATCCCCGCGGCAACAGCACCGGAGAAAGCCGCTGGAAGATATCCACCTGCTGATTCTTGTTGAGCCCGCCCGCCACGCGTCCCCAAAAAATCCACCAGTCGATCTCGTTTTGAACCTGATTGGCGAACTGAATGCCGCCGGCGTAGATACGCCGAGCCTGCTCGATGCGGAAATCGTCGCCGGGAAATCCGAAGCCGGGGCGCAGCATGAAGCCGGTTAGATTCAGCCAGCGCATCTCGACGGCGGGGGATTTCCTACGGGCCTCGGCGAGCTCCAGTAAATGATCCCCTAATCGGCGAATCGCACTCAGCGGCCATGAATTGCGCCCCAGCGCCAACGCCTGCTCCAGTTTGCCCGGCAGCTCTTCGGGAGTCAACCCTCCGGCGCCGAACGCCGCATCGAGCAAAGCTTCCGCTTGCGCGACGGCTTCGTCGCTCACCACTGCCGCAGGCTTGCCACCGGTGCGAGCGCCCGCCGTTTTCCGCAGTTCGAATTGCAGACGCCAATGGTGCTCGCTGATTTTCGAATCGGCCCACACTTCGAGCGTGCCCACTTCGGTGAGATGCGCGCGCAGTTTCACCGGCACCAATCGCTCGCCTGCTTTGCCGAAACGAATCACGGCATTCAAGCGGCGCGTGAAGATGGAGATCGGCGGCCTCTTCGCCACCAAGGAGACACCCCACCGGATCATCTACGCGCGTCAGCGAACTATACAAGCGGAAAGACACCGGCTTGTTCGCGACTAAATGGAGATCTTGACTATCCAGCTCCAGCGTCTGGCCCTCCTCGGCGCCGCGCGGCACAAGACACACCGCTTCGTTGTCGCCGATGCCGACATAGTAAGAGCGGGGAAGTCCGCCGCGCACCAGGAGCCCGGCGCCCGTGGCTTTGACATACGAATAATAAGCTGCCCCCACCGCCACCGCGAGATCCAGATCGCGATTTTCCAGAATCGCCGGGCGCCGTCCATACCAGCGCTCCATCACATCGGCCACGCGTTGCTGGCAAATGTCGGGAATGAAAAATCCGCCGTTAAAGAGGATCGCGTCGGGCTTGGCGTCTTCGTTCGCGCTCAGGAACGCTGCCAGATGGCGCGTAACGGCGGGATCGGAAACATACGGCAAGCCCAGCTCGCGAAACAGGCTGCGCTTTTCTTCCGCCGGCTTGTCGTTGATGTCGCAGAACGGCAGGAAGCCTTCGAGTGTCAGCTCCAGAGCTTCTTCGCGCGTGATCTCGGTCTTGAGCGTGCCACCCACCAGCGACGATCCCGCGCCCAGCACCGTGATCTCCACGCTCTTCAGATTCGCATCCGCCAGCATGCGTTCCTTGGCCGCCGCGCATTGACGCCGCAAAGCGGTGCGTTGGCGTATCGAGAGCTGCGTGCCGAGCTTCGACTCCACCAGCCAGGCGAGCGTCAGATCCAGATTGTCGCCACCGAGCAGCAGGTGTTTGCCAACCGCGGTGCGAGTAAACTCGATGCGGTCGCCATCGCGATTCACTCGGATCAGCGTGAAGTCGCTGGTGCCGCCGCCGACGTCGCACACCAGCACCAATTGGCCGTCGAAAAGGCTCTTCTGCGATTGCGCCAGGTGATTGGCGATCCAGGAATAAAACGCCGCCGCGGGCTCTTCCACCAGCGTGAGCTTCTCGATCCCCGCGGCATGCGCGGCTTGCACGGTCAACTCGCGCGCCTCTTCGTCGAACGAGGCCGGGACCGTCAACACGACGTCTTGCGACGCCAGCGGTGCATTGGGATGCGTTTGATTCCAGGCATCGCGAATCGTCGATAAGATCGCGGTGGAAACGTCCACGGGCGAAAGAACACGTCCGCCCTCCTGCGCATCCCACGGAAGAATCTTCGCCGTACGATCTACTTCCGGATTCGATAGCCAGGATTTCGCCGAATGTACCGATTTGGTCGGCACCAGCGCTCCCTGCTCGCGCGCGTAGGCGCCCACATAAGTTTGATCGCCCAGGAACAAGAAGGACGGCAGCGTCCGCCGCGCCGCAATTTGACCGGGCGCGATGTATTGCGGGATCTGGAGCACCTGGATTTCCGGATAGTCCGGCAGCTCTCCGTGAATTTCTGGAATGTATGCGAGGGCGGAATTGGTGGTGCCGAGGTCGATGCCGATATTCATTTTGCTATCGGCCGTCGCTACTCAATCTCGACTTCGGCTGGCGCGATCACGGACGCATTCGCACCGGGCGCAAGCGGCGGCAGATCGATCTTCTCGGCCTTCCAGCCTTTGTGCCGCAACAGTCCGTTGGACGCTTTGCCGTTGGCCGGCACGTTACCCAATAGTTTCACGGTGGATGGATCGTTGGTGTCCAGTTTGGTAGGGCTTCCCTCCACGCCGTCGATCACCGGCGCCAGCAGCAGGTAACGATTTAAGGAATCGCGGCATTGTTGGTGCAGATCGCGGACCGCCGCACCCACTTGGTCGTCCGAGTAAGCGGAAATATCTTCCATCAAAAAATCTATCAGGCGCGAGTCACGCTGCAAAATTCCCAGGATTTGTAGCGCACCATCGGAAGCCTGTACTGCCCGAACAACGGGCGAGGGCTTGGCGGCTGGTTGAGCCTTCCTTTGCGGAGAAAAGCCAAGCTCTTGCGCGATGTCGGGCGGCATTTTGCCGGAAAATAGAATGGCGAAGAAACTACGGAAAGCTAGTACGATCCTGCTCAAAATTATCCTCTACGCTTAGGATACACGCTCAATGGCCGTTACTGGACCGCTTGGGAGTGGTTGTTCGGTTGCAACGAGTAGTATATATGCCAGTGCGATTTCGGGATCGGCGCGACGCGGGAACGCAGCTCGCCCGAAAACTCGCGAGTTACAGCTGGCGACCCGAGCGTCGTGATTCTGGGTTTGCCTCGCGGCGGCGTGCCCGTTGCTTATGAAGTAGCTCGCGCGCTGCACGCGCCCCTGGATGTGTTCGTGGTGCGCAAGCTGGGCGCGCCGGGTCATCGTGAATTGGCGATGGGCGCCATTGCGAGCGGCGGGGTGCGCGTACTCAATCTGGACGTAATCGAAGCTTTGGGGATTTCACCGGACGCAGTGGAATCGGTGGCAGAGTGGGAACTCCTGGAGTTGGAGCGCCAGCAGCGATTATATCGCGGCGATGCTCCGCTTCCGGAGTTCGCAGGGACGACGGTCATTGTAGTGGATGACGGGTTGGCTACAGGTTCCACGATGCGAGCGGCCGTGGGAGCGTTGCGGCAGGCGAAGCCGGCGCGCATCATCGTGGCCGCGCCCGTGGCCGCGGTTGAAACCGCGCGCAGCCTGAGAGAAGTTGCCGATGAAGTGGTCTGCCTGAGCGAGCCCGCGGATTTTCATGCCGTCAGCATGTGGTACGAGGATTTTTCGCAAACCAGCGATGAAGAGGTCCGCGAGCTGCTGGAATCCGCTTCAGAAGCGACAAGGAGTGTGCCATGGCGAGCTATCACATAGGACAAGCGATTGAACATCGGCCAGTGACGGTGAAGGTTCCGGGGGCCATGTTGGAAGGCTATTTAAGTTTGCCCACCGCGGCCGTGGGTGTTGTCGTATTCGCGCACGGCAGCGGGAGTTCCCATTACAGCCCGCGCAATCGCTACGTGGCTGACGTTTTGAACGAGGGCGGGCTGGCCACGTTGCTGATCGATTTGCTGGACGCCGATGAGCAGGAGGTGGATCTGCAGACCGCACAGCTTCGTTTCGACATTCCGTTCCTGGCGAACCGCCTGGTTGCTATCACGCAGTGGCTGCGCAATCAGCCGCAGGTGCTCGGGTTGAAGTTCGGATATTTCGGCGCGAGCACGGGCGCCGGCGCAGCGCTGGTTGCTGCCGCGGAGCTTCCACGGCTGATCCATGGGACTGTTGGGGCGGTGGTGTCGCGTGGGGGCCGGCCCGATCTTGCGGGAGACGCGCTGGAGCGCATGGATGCACCAACACTCGCGATCGTGGGCGGCCAAGATCGCGTCGTCCTGGAGCTGAACCGCGAGGCTCTGGCTCGCATGAAGTGCGTGACAGCTTTGCATGTCATCCCTGGCGCCAGTCATTTATTCGAGGAACCCGGCGCGTTGGAAGAGGTGGCGAAACTGGCGCGGGCTTGGTTTACCGAGGAGCTGAGTTAACGAGAATTTGTCAACCCTGCTGCGGGCCGCGCAGAATGGCAGCTTCCTTGATCTTGGCCAACTCGCGGCGGGCGATGGCGGCCCAGGCGCTGGCGGGATCCAACGTTAAGTACACCTTCCAGTGGCGCACGGCCTTTAACGGCTGCCCCATGGCTTGATACAGTAGCGCGATGTTGTAGTGAGCATCCGCATAGCGCGGATGGATCCGGATGGCAGCCAGATAGTGATTCAGCGCACCCGCGCGGTCGCCCCGCTCATCGTAGAGATTGCCGAGATTGAAATGCGCCAGGGCGTATTCGGGATCAACGGTCACGGCCTTGCGATAATACTGCTCGGCCTGGCGCCAATCCCGAGCGTTGAAATAGACCGTTCCTAAATTCACCAGCGCGCCCGCTGACGTGGGATCGATCTCGGCGGCCTTCTGATACGCCTCGATCACTTCGTTCACGGGAGCGCCGGTCTGTTCCAGGTCGAGACCTTTTTCGAACCAATGCTCCGCTTCGCGCCGCGACTTCATCTTCCGCGCGGCTTCCGATTCCTCGGCTTGGCCGGGAAACGACAGCAGCTTGCTGATCTCGGCCTGGTCGAAGTTCAGTATCAGTTGGCCTGAGATGGCCTCCATCTTTTTGTTGCCGGCGAATTGGACTTCAATCTTTTTGCCTTGCGAGTAGATCTTCAGTTCGGTGAGCGGATTTTCGAATTCGCGGAAATGCTTGCGCACCGCGTGGACGGCTTTACGGATTTGCACCGCGGAAACGTTGCTCTTGCGCAGACCTACCAGCGTTCGCAACGCCAGGATGTCGGAAAAGCTGAAAGAACCGCCGGACGGCAGCAGATTCTGTTTCTCCCAGCTCTCGAGTTGTCGTTTGGAAACGCCTAATTGCCGGCGAACATCTTCGCGCGAGTAGGCCTGCTGAGTTGCGGGAGCGGGCACGGTGAAAGTTTAACAGAGGGATGGGCTAGGACGTGACCTTAGTCGGTGTCAAAAAGCTCGGCGACGGGCACCCGGATGTCGGGATCGCGGGTTGTAAGTACGCCGGATTCGGCTTCCACCATGCCGGTTTTGGTGGCGACGTAGCCTTTGCGCATGCGGGGATTGATGATCCAGACGTAGGGAATGCCGAAGCGCAGATAGTCGTCGATCTTTTCCTGCATATAGAGCATGGTGTCGTCTTTGGAAAGGATCTCGATGCAGAGATGAGGCGGGACCGTAAAAATTTCGCCCTGGAATTGAGAAGCTTTGACGACGGTTACGTCGGGCACACGAAAACGGGTCGGACTTACCTGCACGCGCTGCTCGGGGCGGATCTTGATGCCCAACTCCCTGCGTCGAGTCATCAAATAGTGAATCAGGTTTGCCTGAATCGTACTGTGTATATTTTCGCCCAAGTTCCGCACCACAATCCTGCCGTCGAGATACTCGCGGTCAGGAGAGTAGCTGGTACTCAGGTATTCTTCAACCGAAACGAGAGTTGCTGCTCCCATACCTGCTTCATAGGATACCGCCTTAGTCAGCGTCAAAAAGCTGCGCGACGGGCACCCGGATGTCGGGATCGCTGGTTGAAAGTACGCCGGATTCGGCTTCCACCATGCCGGCTTTGGTGGCGACGTAGCCTTTGCGCAAGCGGGGATTGATGATCCAGACGTAAGGAACGCCGAAGCGCAAATAGTCGTCAATCTTTTCCTGCATGTAGAGCATCGTGTCGTCTTTGGAAAGGATCTCGATGCAGAGATGGGGCGGGGAAGTAAAAATTTCGCCCTGGAATTGAGAAGCTTTGACGACGGTTACGTCGGGAACGCGAAAGCGGGTCGGAGTCACTTGGACACGTTGCTCGGCGTAGACCTTAATGGCTAGCTCTTTGAGTCGCGGCCCAAGATACAGAATCAGATTTGTTTGAAGGGTGCTGTGCGTCTTCTCGCCCAAGCTCCGCTCCACGATCCTGCCGTCGAGATACTCGCGGTCAGGAGAGTAGCTGGTACTCAGGTATTCTTCAACCGAAACGAGAGTTGCCGCTCCCATACCTGCTTCATAGGATACCGCCTTAGTCAGCGTCAAAAGCTGCGCGACGGGCACCCGGATGTCGGGATCGCTGGTTGAAAGTACGCCGGATTCGGCTTCCACCATGCCGGCTTTGGTGGCGACGTAGCCTTTGCGCAAGCGGGGATTGATGATCCAGACGTAAGGAACGCCGAAGCGCAAATAGTCGTCGATCTTTTCCTGCATGTAGAGCATGGTGTCGTCTTTGGAAAGGATCTCGATGCAGAGATGAGGCGCGTTCTTGAAAATCTCGTCCTGAAATTGCGAGGTCTTCACTATTGTTACGTCCGGTATCCGAAAACGGGTTGGGCTAACTTGGACCCGTTCCTCGGGGAAAGCTCGCAAGGGAAGCTCTTTGCGTCGATCCCAAAACCAGCCCATCAAATTTCGTTGAATCGAGCTGTGCGTTTTCTCGCCCAAGTTCCGCTCCACAATCCTGCCGTCGAGATACTCGCGGTCAGGAGAGTAGCTGGTACTCAGGTATTCTTCAACCGAAACGAGAGTTGCCGCTCCCATACCTGCTTCTTAGGATACCGCCTTAGTCAGCGTCAAAAAGCTGCGCGACGGCCACCCGGATGTCGGGATCGCTGGTTGTAAGTATGCCGGATTCGGCTTCGATCATGCCGGCTTTGGTGGCGACGTAGCCTTTGCGCAAGCGGGGATTGATGATCCAGACGTAGGGAACGCCGAAGCGCAAATAGTCGTCGATCTTTTCCTGCATATAGAGCATGGTGTCGTCTTTGGAAAGGATCTCGATGCAGAGATGAGGCGGGACTGTAAAGATTTCGCCGATGTTTTGAGAAGACTTCACGACGGTTACGTCAGGAACTCGAAATCGTGTTGGGCCCACCTGCACGCGCTGCTCGGGTACAACTTCGATCCCAAGTTCCTTCGCCCGGAGATCAAAGTAAACGATCAATCTTCGCTGGATTCTTCCGTGCGTAAGCTCGCCCAAGTTCCGCTCCACAAGCCTGCCGTCGAGATACTCGCGGTCAGGAGAGTAGCTGGTACTCAGGTATTCTTCAACCGAGACGAGAGTTGCTGCTCCCATACCTCCTCCTAGAATACCCTTGCTGGCGGGCCGAACGTCGATCGCACCAACTCCAGTCCCTCCTCCTTGCTCTGAATGCGCGCCTCCAGTTGCGCGTCCTCGGCCACTTCCAACATGCGCGAAAAGTCGGGCCCGGGCGCGTATCCAGCCGCTATCAAATCGTCGCCGGTAACCAGCCGCGGCGGCCGCAGTTCCTCCGGCGCCGATTGTTCGAACTTGGTCTTCGCGAACTCATAATTATCCAGATGGCCGTGACTGGACGAACAGTCCAGCCGATGCAGTTCCAGATGCTCTTCAAACGCGGGCAGCCGCAACATGCGCTTCAAGGTGCTCTCGCGCATCTGATGCACGTGCGAAAAGCGCATGTGATTCGCGATCAGCGCAATCACCTGATCTACGTCCGCGTTCGAAAACCGCAGCCGGTTCAGAATTTCGCGCGCAATTCGTTCGCCCAGCTCGACATGGCCATCGAATCGGATGCGGTCGGCCACGCGAAACGTCCCGGGCTTGCCGACATCGTGCAGCAAAACTCCCAAGGCCAGCGCGGGTGAGGGCGATTGCAGTCCTTCCAGCATGATCAGCGTGTGCGTCCAAACGTCGCCCTCGGGATGAAACTCGGGCGGCTGCGCC
Source organism: Bryobacterales bacterium (assembly GCA_963784025.1). Classification (GTDB taxonomy): domain Bacteria; phylum Acidobacteriota; class Terriglobia; order Bryobacterales; family Bryobacteraceae; genus Palsa-89. Next base: position 10,935 of record CAWAPW010000014.1, on the reverse strand, counting down.
ACGCCCTTCATGGCAGCCACTTCGGGCAGGATGTCGCCCAACAGGCCGGACGCGTCCAACAGTTCAAACCCGCGCCGCGCGCCGCCTTCGGTCAGGATCCGAACCAGCTCGTCGCGAATCCGCTCGGGCGAAACGCGCAGGATCCTGAGCGTGCAGTTTTTGGATGGCCGCCAGAGTCGCGGGTTCGATTTCGAACCCGAAGCGCGCCGCGAAACGTACGGCCCGCAGCATGCGCAAATGGTCTTCCTCAAAGCGCTGCTCCGGATCGCCGATGGCGCGGATGACGCCGGCGCGCAGATCGGCCAGGCCGCCGACGTAATCCACGACTTGGGAAGACAAGGAAGGCGGGGAATACCAAGACCGAGACCGGGATCAAGCAACAGCGCATTGATGGTGAAGTCGCGGCGCAATACATCCTGCTTGGGATCTGTTTCAAACACCACCCGCCCGGGATGCCGGCCGTCCGCGTACGAATGATCGCTGCGGAAGGTTGCGATTTCTATGCCGTCCACCAGCACCACGCCGAATTGGGCGCCCACCAGCTGCGCCCTGGGAAACAGCCGGAGCAGCTCTTCCGGACGCGCATCGGTTGAGATATCATAGTCCGACGGTTCGCGCCCCAAGATCAAATCGCGCACGCAGCCGCCGACCAGCCAGGCCTGGAAGCCGTGTGAGCGCAAGTCTGCCGCGATCTCGATTGCCCCCGTTCGGCTCATAGGGTTCGGCCCATACGATCATCGTAAGATAGAACATTCGGCTCAAGTAGAATAGTCCATGGGAACACGCCCAAGAATGTCAACAGAAGTAGGCAAGCCATCCTCAACCACCGCCAAGGTTGTGGTGGCCACCACCGTAGCGCTTTCCTTCATCAGCTTCTGGCGCGGCGCCTCCATCGTTCTTGCCGATCTGGCGTCGTCGGCGTTTTATGCCGGCGGCATCGCCGAGACCGCCGTCGGACCGTCGGCTCCCTGGTTCGTGCTCGGCGTCATGCTGTTCAGCTTCGCCGTGCGCTCGGTCTACATGGAAAGCTGCAGCATGTTCGTGCGCGGCGGCGTGTACATCGTGGTGAAGGACAGCATGGGGCCCTTCGTGGCGCGGCTGTCGGTTTCTTCGCTGGTCTTCGATTACATCCTTACCGGACCCATCAGCGTGGTCAGCGCGGGCCAATATCTGGGCCACTTGCTGGATGAGATCGCGAAGATGCTCGGCCAGTCGTTCCCGTTCAACGTGAACTACTTTTCGGCGTTCTTCGCCGTCCTGGTGACGGTGTACTTCTGGTGGCAGAACACCAAGGGCATGCACGAATCCAGCGGCAAGGCGCTGCGCATTATGCAGATCACTACCGTAATGGTGGTGGCGCTGTTGATCTGGTGCCCTCTGACCATTCTGCTGCGCGGCCACATTACGCTGCCGCCTGCGCCGCTCCCGCGCAATCTGCAATTCGGCAACGAATCGCTGGGCTGGTTCAAGGGCACGATTTTCCCCTCCATTGGCGCCATCGCGCTGATGATCGCCATCGGACACTCGCTGCTTTCCATGAGCGGCTTCGAAACGCTGGCGCAGGTCTATCGCGAAATCGCGTATCCGAAGATGAAGAATCTGAAGATCACGGCGAACATCGTCTGCTGGTACGCGGTGATTTGCACCGGCGTGATCACCGTGTTCGCGGGCATGATCATCAGCCCCGCCGACATTCGCAACCTCTTTTCCGATGACTTGCTGGGCGGCCTGGCGATGCGCCTGGTGGGTCCGGAGTTGCTGCAAGCTGGCGTTCCACATTTTTGTGGTGATCGTGGGTGTTCTGATTCTCTCGGGCGCCGTGAACACGTCCATCATCGGCGCGAACGGCGTTCTGAATCGCGTGGCCGAAGACGGCGTACTGCTGGATTGGTTCCGCAAGCCGCACAAGCGTTTCGGCACCACCTTCCGCATCGTCAACATGATCACGATTCTGCAAATCGCAACCATCGTGCTCAGCCGCGGCGACGTTTACCTGCTGGGTGAAGCTTACGCGTTTCGGCGTGGTGTGGAGCTTCTTCCTGAAATCGCTGGGTGTGCTGGCGCTGCGCTACCAGCGGCACGATCAGGAATATAAGTTCCCGTTCAATTTCCGTCTGGCAGGCGTCGAGATCCCCGTGGGCCTGGGCGTTACCACTCTGATCCTGGGCTTCGTCGCCATTGCGAACTTGTTCTCGAAGGAGTACGCGACCATTTACGGCGTCAGCTTCACGCTGGTTGTCTTCGCGGTGTTCACGCTCTCCGAGCACGTCAACGCCAAGAAGCGCAAGCTGACCGCCGATCACAAGCCGCTCGAAGAATTCAACCTGGACCATCAGCCGCAGGTGAACGCGGCCACCTTGCACGCGCGGCCCGGCTGCGTGCTGGTGGCGGTGCGCGACTATCACAACATGGAGCACCTGAAGAAGGTTCTCGAAAAGATCAACCTGCGCCGCCACGACATTGTGGTGATGACTGTCCGCACCATCTCCACCGGCGCGGGCGAATACGATCTTTCCGACGATCAGATCTTCAGCGATTACGAAAAGGAGCTGTTCAGCCACGTGGTGGAGATGGCCGAAAAGGAAGGCAAGCCGGTGGAATTGCTGGAGGTGCCGGCCGTGAATCCTTTCGACGCGGTGGTGCAGACCGCCACCCGGCTCAAAGCGTCGCGCCTGGTGACTGGCGTATCGCCGAAGATGACGTCGGAGGAACTGGCGCGCCGCATCGGCCTGGCGTGGGAAAGCCAGCCGGAACCGCGCCATGCGTTTTCGCTCGAGGTGATCAGTAAAGACCGGCCGTCCATGTACGTGAACCTGGGTCCGCATCCTCCGCGCCTGTGGCCCGAAGATGTCGACCGCCTGCACGAGTTGTGGCTGAGGCTGAGCGATAACGAAGCGGTTGGATCGCGGCTGCACCATCGCGACATCGTGGGCCTGGCGCTGCGCCGCCTGGAAAAGGATCTGGCCGATGGCAAACGGGAGCAGGTAATGACCGATCTGGATCACGAGCTCCGTAAGGACTGAGCTGTGCCGGCTGCGCGGCTTCCGATGATCTTAGCTTGCGCGTCTGTTTGCGGCGCCCAACCCGCTGCGCCTCCGAAAATTCTTCTGGTTGTTCGCCAGCAATTCAAGTCCGGAAAGGCGCACGCGCGCGAACGGCTGGAGCGCGCTACGGCGGCCATTTACAATCGGCTGGACGTTCCGGTGTATTGGATGGAAATGCAAGCCTTCACCGGTGCGCCCGAAGCCTTGTTGTTTGGCCCTTATGACTCGTTCGCAGGCGTGGAGAAGGCGGGCGCGGTGCTGGGGCCGCTCTACCAGGCGCATCCCGAGTTGGCGCGGATGCAGGCCGGCATCGACGACACGCTGTCGTCCCAAACAACCATCCTGGCGGTGCGGCGCGATTCACCCGGTGGCACTCGAACCAGATCAATCTGGCGCAAGCGCGCTTCCTGCGAATGCTGGTGGTTCGCACCAAGCCGGACGAAACGCCGCCGGCGTTCCGCGACGCATCCGGACCGGCGATTATTTACGACGTGAATTCGGGAATGCCTGGGCCGGCGTTTCTCATATTTCTGCCCATGGCAACCATCTCAGACATTCCGCTGGCCCGCCTGACCGACCGGAACAATCGTCGACGATTCTGTTTACGCCATCGAGCCCGATTTGTCGCACGTCTCACGTGCCTTCGCCGAACAAGATCAAAGTTTCTGGACGAAGCCGTCGATCAATAGTCCTGGCCTCTTGTATACTCGGATTTTCTCCATGCGCGCACTCACAATCACAACTCTGGTTCTCGCGGCCGGTTCGCTGTGGGCCGCGCAAATCCCTCGCCAGTCGCCCGACTTCGCCATCCAACTTGCGAACGGCAAGCAGATCAAGGTGAGCGACTATCGCGGTAAGGTTTTGTGCCTCACCTTCATCCTTACCACTTGCCCGCACTGCCAAAAGACCACGCAAATCTGGGACACGCATTTACCCGCAGCTGGCGCCCAAGGATTTGCGGTGGTGGAAGCGGCGCTCAACGAAAACCCGAACATCTCCGGCGTTCGTGGCGCAATTCAAGGTGCCGTTTCCGGTTGGGACCGCGGGAGTTCTTCCGGCGCTGGACTTATATCCAATGGCCGAGAGGACAAACGCCCGCTGGTTCCGTTTCTCGTGTTTATCGATCGCCATGGCGTGATTCGCGCGCAATACACGGGCGTGGAAGAAGGCTTCTTCGACAACCAGCAGGAGCAGCACATGCGCGACGAAGCCGAGAAACTGCTGAACGAAGGCGCGGCTAAAGCCAAGCCTGCGCACAAACCCGCCAGTTGACACCTGTCATCTATTGATGCAAATCGTGGCCCATCGCGGCGCGTCCGCGGAAGCGCGGGAGAACACGCTGGCGGCTTTTGAGAGAGCCATCGAACTGGGCGCCGACATGATCGAATTCGATGTCCGGCGCGCGGTGGATGGCGTGTTGCTGATTTCGCACGATCCAATCCGGCCTTGGCTTGACCGTCCCGGCCTGTTCGATCTTCCATCGCTCGAAGACACGCTGCGTCTGACGCAAGGCAAGATTCAGCTCGACGTGGAACTGAAAGAGCCGGGCTGCGAGCGTGACGCCATCGAACTGCTGCTACGATATTTTCCTCTCGACGAATTTTGTATCACTTCGTTCCTCGCGCCGGCGTTGCGCGCCATTCGCGCCATCCATCCGGGCATTCGAACCGGCTTGATCTTCGCTACGTGGAACGACAGCGTGCGCGCGGAGTGCCTGAGCCCGGACGTCGACTTTCTGGTGGCTCACTACCGGCTTGCTGGACGATGCCGAGCAGATTGGAAAGCCGCTCTTCGTTTGGACCGTGGATGATCCGGCGCTCACCCGCGCGCTCTTCGCGCGTCCGCTGGTCGAAGCCATAGTCACCAATAATCCGCGGCAGGCCGTGGCGATTCGCCAAGGCTTACTCTGATTGATCCATCCCTCGCTTGCCTGCTATCCTTCTCGACAGCATGAGTCCGAACGAAATCGCGCCGCTGATTCTGGATGGAAAATGGGTGCGCGATCAGATCTTCGCGGAGCTGAAACCTCGCGTGGAAAAGCTCACCGCATCGCACCGGCCGCCCGGCCTGGCCGTGATCCTGGTGGGCAACGATCCCGGGTTCGGAGATCTACGTTCGCCTCAAAATCAAGACCTGCGGAGAGCTGGGGATTTATAGCGAAAAGATCGACCGGCCCGATAGCACAACCACACGGCGAGCTGCTCGGAATCATCGAAGGCTTGAACCAGCGGCCCGAGATCGACGGCATTCTGGTCCAAACGCCGCTGCCGCCGCAGGTGGACAAGAACCGGGTTTTGCGAGCCGTGCGGCCGGACAAAGATGTCGACGGATTTCATCCCTTGAATGTCGGGGCGCTGGTGGAAAACCTTCCGGGGCCGCGCGCCTGCACGCCGGTCGGCATCCTGGAAATGCTGCGCCGCTACGATATTCCGGTCTCCGGACGCCACGCCGTCGTGGTGGGACGCAGCGATATCGTGGGAAAGCCCATGGCGCTGCTGTTGCTGCACGCCAACGCCACTGTCACCATCTGCCACTCGAAAACATCGAATCTGGCGGAGGAATGCCGGCGCGCCGACATCCTGGTGGCGGCCATCGGAAGGGCCCATCTGATTACGCGCGACTTCATCAAGCCTGGCGCGGTGATTATCGATGTCGGCATGAATCGCAAGGCGGATGGCAAGCTGGCGGGCGACGTCAATCCCGATGATGCCAAGGCGCTGGCCAGCGCGTATACGCCGGTGCCGGGCGGCGTGGGGCCGTTGACCATCGCCATGTTGATGGCGAACACGGTGGAGATCGCCGAACAGCATCTATGCTCCGGGTAGGGCCGTGTTCGAGTAGGATTGACGGGAGGTTTGGCCTCAGGCAAAAGTTTCGTTGGGCCGCGCGCTTGCCGATCTCGGCTGCTACCTTATCGAAGCCGACAAGTTGGGGCACGAGGTGATGCTGCCGGGCGCCGAAGCTTACGACGCCATCGTGCGGGAGTTCGGGCGCGACATCCTGGATGACGAGGGCCGCATCAGCCGCCGCAAGCTGAGCGGCATCGTGTGGAACAATCCGGAACGCCTGGAAAAGCTCAGCAGTCTGGTCCATCCGCCCGTTCAGGAGCGCGAGGAAATCCAGATGGCGGAAATCGCACGGGCCGACCCGCGCGCCATCGTAGTTGTGGAGGCGGCCATTCTGGTTGAAACTGGTAGATATAAGAGTTTCGACCGATTGATTGTTGTCACTTGCGACTCCGGAACAACAAATGGAACGCGCCTTGGAGCGGGGTTCGTATAACAAGGAAGAGATTCTGGCGCGTTTGAGCCGGCAGTTGCCTTTGGAAGAAAAGTTGCGGGTGGCCGATTATGTGATTGATACGTCCGGTTCCAAGGAAGCGACGCTCGAGCAAGTGCGAACGGTCTACGGGAAGCTGCGGAGTTTAACAGTATGAGAATGCGCATTTTTGTGATTACGGCCCTCCTGGTGAGCGGATTTCTCCTCATCACGAGCAAGACGGATTGGGGACAGCGCCGGATTCTGCATCCCGTAGCCAGTTCCGTGCCGCTTTGGTCCGGCCCGTCGTCGACGCACGCCACCGGCCTGAGTTCGGATGAGATGAACAATATCGACATATATAAGTCGTCGCATCTCGCCACCGTGAACATCACCAGCACCGTCTATCGGCGCACCATTTTCATGGAAGTTTACCCGTCGAAGGACCAAGGCTCGGGTTTCTTGATCAGCGCGGACGGCAAGATCCTCACCAACAACCACGTGGTGGCCAATGAGCGCCAGCTGGAAGTGACGCTGACCGATCAATCCCGCTACAAGGCGCAGTTGTTGAGCCGCGACGAAGCGAACGACCTGGCGCTGCTGCAGATTACGCCGCGCTCCAAGCTGCCCACGCTCCACCTGGGCGATTCCGACGCGCTGCAGGTGGGCCAGAAAGTGCTCGCCATCGGCAATCCTTTCGGGCTGGAAGGCACGTTGACCACCGGGATCGTCAGCTCGCTTGGGGCGCAGCATTCGTGGCGAAAACGACCGGACGCTGGAAGGCCTGATCCAGACCGACGCCGCCATCAATCCGGGCAACAGCGGCGGTCCGCTGCTCGATTCGGCCGGCAACGTGGTCGGTATCAACACCGCGATCCTGGGGCCGAACGGCGGCAACATCGGCATCGGGTTCGCCATGCCTATCAATCGCGCGAAATTGATGCTCGACGATTTTCAGGCCGGCAGAAAACGTCCCAAGCTGGGCGTCTCGGTTGTGCCCATCGCGGGCGACTATGCCGACGCGCTGCGTTTGCCGACGCAAGGCGGGCTGCTGATCCAGCAAGTGGATCCGGACTCCGCGGCCGCGCGCGCGGGATTGCGGGGAGGCCGGCAAGAGGTGCAGATCGGTAACGCGGAACTGCTGGTAGGCGGCGATCTCATCATGTCCATCGACGGCAAGCCGGTGGATCGCGACGACGCCATCAGCCGTGCGCTGGCCAACAAACGCACCGGCGACACGCTGGAGTTGACCATCTTCCGCAACGGCAAGACGATGAACGTGCGCGTTCGCTTGGGCGACGAGGGCGCGATCTAAAGCCAAACATAACCGGCGGCGGATAAACGCCGATGAACGCGGATTCCAAATCACTTGCGTTTGTCTTATCCGCGTTTATCGGCGTTCATCGGCGGCCCAATGTGTTTCCCTCAGTCTGATCAGTGAACGCATAGCGAAAACTATTGGCGGCCATTTCTTCCAGCGGCAATCCGAACACCTTCTCCGCCAGCTCGTATTCGCGCGTGAGCGTGGTGCGGAAAAATGCCGGATCGTCGGTATTGATCGTGATCGGCACGCCCGCGTCATACAGCGCCCGCACCGGATGCTCTTCTAACGACGCCACCGCGCCGGTACAAACATTGCTCGAAATGCAGACTTCGAGCGGTATGTTGTCCTCGCGAAGCTGCGCCATCAACGCCGGGCCTTTGGCCGCGGCGATCCCGTGACCGATGCGCTCCGCTCCGATCGCCAACGCGCCCAAGACAGATTCCGGCCCCGCCGTCTCTCCGGCATGACAAACCAGGTGCAGCCCGCCGTCGCGAGCATAAGCGAAGACGTCGCGGAACCAATGCGCCGGACCGCGCACTTCATCGCCGCCGATCCCGTACGCAATGGTTCCTTCGTCGCGGCGCGAGACGGCGAACTTGGCCACGTCCATGCCTTTCTCCGGTCCGAATTGCCGGATCGCATCCAGAATCCAGAACGTTTGGACGGAAGAGCGCTGCGATTCGCGCCATACCGCGTCGTAAACCGCCGCCAAATCCTGCTGCTTCCACAGCACCACGCCAGCCGACAAAGTAATCTCCGCGTAAGTCACGCCCTGGCGCCGCCAGAGAATCGAGTAAGTGGCGAGTCGCCAGCGCATAATGTTCGGGTTTTTCGAGTTTCTTGCTAACCCAGATATAACCCTGCAGGAACTCCGGAAACGAATCGCAAGTTAGGTGCGCCTCAATCTCCTCGCGCGTGAGCGATGGATCTATCGCCATCAGCGTTTCCGAACCAATGGATCCCTCCAGATGAACGTGCAGCTCGGCCTTATTCATGCGCAAGCATGGTTCCTAACTTCTGCATACTTACAACCCTCTGCCATAATAACTGTGCATGACTGCGCAAGAGCTTGAAGCCATCCTCAATGGTACGCACGGCGATCCGTTTTCCGTGCTAGGGCCGCATCAGACCTCCGGGATTGATTCCAAGAATGACGGCTGGGAAGTGCGCGCATTCCTTCCTCAGGCCATGGACGCCGCGGTGGTGGCCAATGGCGCGACGCATCCCATGCGCAAAACTCGTTCCGAGGGATTCTTTGCCGCCACGCTTGCGCGACGATCCAGGAAGCTATAAACTGCATCTTACGCTGTGGAACGGTTCGCACACCGACATCGACGACCCTTACCGATTTCCGCGCCTGATCTCCGATTTCGACCTGCATATTCACGGCGAGGGAACGCAGTATGAGAGCTACCGCACCATGGGCGCGCATGTTGTGGAGTGTTTGGGCGTGCGCGGCGTTCGCTTTGTAGTGTGGGCGCCGAACGCGGAGGTGGTCAGCGTAGTCGGCGACTTCAACGATTGGGACGAACGGCGGCATCCCATGCGCCAGCGCACCGGCGGCGTCTGGGAAATCTTCCTTCCCGAAGTGGGGCCCGGCACCAACTACAAGTACTCCGTGCGCGCGCCCTCGCGCGGTTTTCGCCAGCAAAAGGCCGATCCCTACGGATTCGCAATGGAAGTGCCGCCGAAGTCCGCCTCCATCGTGTGCGACCTGGAAACTTATCAATGGAACGACCAGCAGTGGATGGAAGCGCGTGCTCACACCGATCATCTGAAAGCCGCAATCTCCATCTACGAAGTGCATCTGGGCTCCTGGCTGCGCGGCCCGCATAATTCGTATCTGAGTTACCGCGAACTGGCCGACAAGTTAGTGGAATATGCCGTTCACATGGGCTACACGCACCTGGAACTGCTGCCGGTGATGGAGCATCCGTTCTCCGGTTCGTGGGGCTATCAGGTGGTGGGTTATTATGCGCCCACTTCGCGCTTCGGTTCGCCCCAGGACTTCATGTATTTCGTCGACCGTTGCCATCAGGCCGGCGTGGGCGTCATTGTCGATTGGGTGCCGGGCCACTTCCCCAAAGATGCGCACGGCCTGGCGCGTTTCGATGGGACCGCGCTCTATGAACACGCCGATCCGCGCAAAGGCGAGCATCGCGAGTGGGGCACGCTGATCTTCAACTACGGCCGCAACGAAGTGCGCACGTTTCTGATATCGAACGCGCTGTTTTGGCTGAAGGTTTATCACATCGATGGGCTGCGTGTGGACGCCGTGGCATCCATGCTGTATCTGGATTACTCGCGCAAGCCGGGCGAGTGGATTCCCAACATGTACGGCGGCAACGAGAATCTGGAAGCCATCGATTTTCTGCGGCGCTTCAACGAGCTGGCGCACCAGGTTCCCGGCGCGATGACCGCGGCGGAGGAGTCCACCGCGTTCGCCGGCGTCTCGCGGCCCACCTATCTCAACGGCCTGGGCTTCACCATGAAGTGGAACATGGGCTGGATGCACGACATGCTGAATTACTTTTCCAACGATCCAGTGCATCGCAAATACCATCACAACAACATCACGTTCAGCATGCTGTATGCGTTCACGGAAAACTTTATTCTGCCCATTTCTCATGACGAAGTAGTGCACGGCAAAGGCGCGCTGCTGAACAAAATGCCGGGCGACATGTGGCAGAAGTTTGCCAACGTGCGCGCGTTTCTGGCGTATATGTACGCCCATCCCGGCAAAAAGCTCCTGTTCATGGGTTGCGAAATCGGCGTGTGGGACGAGTGGTACAGCGAGCGGGGATTGCCTTGGGAGCTTCTGCATTACGACTTTCATCGCAAGCTGCAGGCCTTTGTCGCCGAGCTGAATCGCCTGTACCGCGCGTACCCGGCCTTTCACGAAGTGGATTTTCATTGGTCCGGCTTCGAGTGGGTGGATTTTCGCGATGTGGATGGATCAACCATCTCGTTCATCCGGCGATCGCAAGCGGGCAAGCCGTTCCTGCTGTTCGTCTGCAACTTCACGCCGGTGCCGCGCCGGCGTTATCGCGTGGGCGTTCCCGATCCAGGCGTCTATCGCGAAATTCTGAACGGCGATTCCGAGCTATGGGGCGGCAGCAATTTGGGCAACGGCGGCTATGTGGGCTCGGAGCCTGTCTCCTACAACGGCCACTATCACAGCCTCTCCATCACGCTGCCTCCGCTTGCGGTGGTGGTGTTCGAATCGCCGCAGGCGTAGGTTCCGCCGGCTGATGAAATCCCGCGAATTGTAATCGGCCATAGTTAGACGGCCAAGCGGCCATGCAAAAT
>CAWAPW010000013.1:0-359995 GCA_963784025.1 Bryobacterales bacterium | reverse complement strand
GATGGCCGCTTCATATGCAGCCGCCTGTTGACGACGCCAACGTAGATAGCAGCGGTTGCAGCGCCCGTGGCTGACTATGGTTTTCAGCTTATGGCAGACTTCGCACGTGCGCATCCAAGCAGGCGCTACGGCGGTTACGGTTTTGGTTTGTTCCAGGGAACTCATTTAGGTCGTGACACGTGAAAGAGAAACAAACAACCTGCTCTCGACTTAAGGTCGCGCATGGCGAAGCTCGCCGACCAGCGCACTGTGCGGGCGTTGCAGTCTATCTCGCTGAAATTGGGAGCAAGAAAGCAGGTGGCAGGAATCCTTCGAACTCTAGTTACTGTCTCCAGCGGGCACGTGGGCTTAGGCTTCCTCACTCTTGCTCTTCAGCGTCCAACGCCCTCAGCGCTTCAAGCTGTGCGCTGTGCTCACCGCACAAGGCGAATCGCGGCCACTTCGCGTACTCGGTGAACTCCTCAAGCGTCACGACGCAGTGTTCGCGATCGCCTGCCGTCCACAGTTTCGACCGCGCACAGCACGCCGTCTAACTGGAGCGCTTCAAGATTTCTGTCTCTGCCTCTGTCCGCGCCTCTCGCGGATCGCCGCAGTTCAGATGTTCCCTAGGCTATCGTCCGCATTGCCGATATCAGCGGGGTTGATCGATCCGAAGTATTCCTGGTCCGCGCGATCTTCCCCCAACTGCGCCGCGTTCCGCGCGGCATGTTCGTCTTGCTCGTTTTCGATGTCCACGCTGCTACTCTCCTATGTCCATCTCCCAAAGGCGGGCTGGGTGAAAGAAGTGGAAAGCCCCAGCCCGCCTGCCCCATTGGGACCGAATATGCCGAAACCCGGCCCCATCTCCGCAGCGGCCCGACTCGAAAGCACCGCTACGAAAAGCGTTACTTAATTTCCGCGCTGAGCGTCACCGACGCCTGACTGCTCGGCGATGTCATGCTGACGCGACACGTCGCACCCAAGTGCCCGACACGCAAATCGCCCAGTTGCGCCGCCTCCACAGACGGCCACATCGGTTGGCGGATTGATTGCGCCTTGCAAATCCAGAGTGGCAACCACCTGAATATCTGTATCAAAGTCATCGGCGGAATCCTCTATGGAGACAAGTGCCACAGCAATGTTGCTCGCGGCCACGACAACGGCGAGCGTCCAATCGCTGCCATCGATCCAATCGGCAATACTGACTGGCGTCGAAAAGCTGGCAACGCCCGAGAATGTTTGGCGGACTGCGATGCTGATGGGCGTGTTTGAAACTGGACTCATGGCTTTTCCTTTCTTGCCTGACAAAACCGGGGCCGAGTAGCTTTTCGTATGGACACTCGGCCCCGGACTCCCGCAATGTCCGCCCCATCATTCCGCGCCCAGCGACATTGAGGAAGGACATCAACCCCAACGCGCGCCACGGCGCGAAAACCTTCTCTCTAGATGACGAAGCCGGAAGCCCTGCCCCTGCCTCCGGCTTCCATTCGCACCAGCAACCCGCAGGTTCAGGAGTGGTCCCCGTCAGGCTGCGCGGTGCGAAAGACGAAGGCCGTTAAGTGTTTCTCTTGTATGTGCGCGCGGGCCGGGAGCGAGCACAGCCGGCCTCACGTGCATTCGCCCAGCACCCGAGGGAGGAGAACCCCGGAGGCAGAGCCTCGGTGCGAAACTCGAAGCGGAGCCGGGATTCGAGAACCGCCCCGCATTCCGCATGACCCATAACCGGGCGGACTTGAAGAAAGTTCCGGCACCAGCGCGTCGAATACGGCTCTAGATAAAGTAGCCATCATCCGCGAGCGTTTGCTTGCACTCGGCAAAGTAAATTTCGCGCTCGGCCTTACTGCATTTTTCAAGGCCCGCGTTGCTCAAAGCTTCGCAATATTGTCGGCGTGCGGCGCGCGCGATTTCCGGGTCCTTGTTTCGTAAATCACCAGGGAGAGCAATGCCACTCCCAGCGCCAATCCCGCCACCTCGTGGCTGGTGTGCGTTGCCAGCCAATCTACTGAGGATGGCCGTGGTCAGGGTTTCTAGTTCCATTTGATCCATAAGACAAATGCTCCGTTCGTGTACTTTCGTTAAACTTCGTCAGTGCTCGCTGGTGATAGCCAAGCTCGGCTTGTGCGGCCAATTCGGCGCGCTGCAACTGTTCGCGGACGGCATCGTTATGGCGTTGATGTTCTGCGATCTCTTCGGGCGTTGAATCGTGTGCGAGTCTTCGATAAGATGCTCGAGCGCCTCCGGCGCAGGAACCTCAGTGACCGCCGAGGCATCGGTCCTGCTCGTTATGAAGAGGTAGCCGCTCGGGTGCAGCGCTCCAATTCCGCTGTTTTTTCGACAATGCTCCGGTTGTAAAGTTTAACATTCATGCTTGTTTCCTTTCATCTTTTTGTGTTAGCTCGGGTTCGACCAAGTGACGAGGCCTTTGGAAGCACGCTGGCGCTTCCGCTCTTCCATACGGGCAATTTCGTCTTTCAGTGCCTCTCGCGCCGTACCACTCGCTCGGATGCAATCGCCGCTCGAGCGCGGGCCTCGTTTAACGCGCTGCTGGTAACGTTACCTTACCTTGCGAATCAGCCGCCGGACCCACCTTGTCGACCAACTCGGCCTGCACAATCTCGAAGTCGAGGTTGGCCTGTCAACTTAGGCACGGCCAATTCAGATTCAGCAGCGCGGACGGCGACATTAGCCAGCGGAATCATTTCGTCTGCCAAATGTGTTGCTGCACCACGGATGAAATCGAGCGTCAATCTCTGCGCAGCCAGCGGCGCGGCCAACTCGCCCGAATCGAGCGTTGGGTTGGCGATGTACCGCTTATAGGCGACACCTTCATCCCGAGTTAGCTTTGCGGCCAACGGGGGAATCTGTCCGTTGATCCGCTGGAAATCAACGCCACATTGACGCACGGCAGCATTTGCTTTGTCGAGCGCAGCGTCAGCGTCATTCACCTGCTGCACCGCGTCCGGTCGCTGCGCTTGCAGCGCTTGTAGTTTGAGAAGTGTTGTGCTCATGTGCTCTCCTGTTCGCTTGCGCGCGAACGTAAGAATTGTTCGACTGCGCTCCTCAAGTAACGCCTCCGATTCCCGCCGATGGAAATATGCGGCATGCCGAGCGAATCCAAATAAAGTCTGTGGCTCGCAGATATTTTGAAGACCTGCTCGATCTGGCTGCCGGTTAATAAACCTCTTCAACGTGCGCTGCTGTTGTGGGAGTCGTGCGCGCCCCTATGAAGAGTGCTGTTTGCTGACTCATAGTGTTCTTGCCTCTGAAATCGTTGTACAACGCCGCACAACGCAATCAGCCAGCCAGTAGCTCGTGAGCATGCACCGAAGGCCGCGTTTACGTGGGTTTTGGGCGGGGTTTGGGTTGGAAAATAATATCGTGACGCGCGTGAACGCCCAGCCGGGGGCAGGACGCTTTCACCCGGACGGCCCCGGTGCTGGCGGAACCTCAGCCCAAGATCGCGCTTCTCGCGAGATCAGCAACGCCGGTAACCGCAGCCCTGACGCCTGACCCTTTGTGCTGCGGCTCCATGGCTGCGATGCGAAGGTCTATATGTGATAGGCGTTCGTCCATCGCGCCAATCTGCGCCGTGAGTGCCAGATGGTGCGCGCCAGATTCAGTTCGTGCGGCAGATACGTCCTGCCGTCGTAGCGCCCTCAACTCCTGGAGTAGCTGGTTTACAAGATCGTCCATTGTGGTGGTGTCCTTCGATTGGGAATGCGCAGTGACGACGGGAGCAGGTGCCCGACTTCCGCCTGCCATATCTTAGCGCCAGCGTCAAGGAATGCCCGGTCACGTAAGTAAAAACTACGAAGTCGATGAATACCGTGCTGATCGAACCGCTGCCGTCGCAGATGATGTTGACAAGCATGCTAGGGTTTCGAGCAGAGATCCGGTTTCTTCACGTTGTAGTAAATTCCCTGGAGTCGTCTTCATGGACGACAGCAGTTTCGAGACAGTGTTCGCCCAAAAGTTCGCCGATAGATGTATTGCCGGTATTCTCGCCCGGCTTCCCAAGCCCGTCACGGTCGCGCAGCGTTGGATGGATCGGAAACATGCAAGTGCCTATCTCGGCAAGACCGAACGCGCGATCCGTGCGCTTGCTGAAGCGGGACACATCAAAGAGTACGGTCCCACTCGCGCCGTGTTGTACGACAAAGAAGAAATTGATCGGGTGATGTTGGAGAGTGGCCGCTATGTCATCAACGGCAAGCGAACCAGCGAGGAACCTAACGACTAGTACCCTGTGGGGTATTTGCACAAGCTAGATTGTTTGCTAGTATTGCGGCATGGAAACCCAAGAACAAGCCAAGCGCATGAACGGCGAAGGCAGCATCTACCAGGACAAGAACGGCTACTTCTTGTTCTCCATAATGCACGAAGGCAAGCGCCTTGTGCGATCTCTCAAGACGAAAGACTCCAAGGACGCGGAGCGCAACGCGATCAAAGTTCGCAACGAATTTGGAGGCAGGATCGCATCGGGTGAGTTTGAGCCGTCCAACGTCAAGAATTTCACCGTGGGTGAGGCCGTGAAGCGGTACCTCGATTACTTGAATGAAAACGGGAGGGCGTCCGCTCCCATCGTTGCACTGTCCCTTGGAGTTCTCCAGCGTGACCGCAACTTTTTGCCGCGCCGCAAGGTTGCCAATCTCACCACGCAAGATTTCAAGGACTACCGCGCCCGTGAAACCGTCAATGAGGTTTCGCACACCACCGTCAACAATCGTTTCGCCCTGTTGCGCGCGGCCCTCAAGCTGGAGATGAAGCAAACGCCCTCATGCGTCTCCAAGCTGCCCTACATTCCTATGGTCCATATTGACAATGCCAGGGACGGATTCTTAGAATACACTGACCATCACACCCTGGTGGCTGAACTGCCGCGATCATTGAAGGCGCTTTTCGTGATCGCGTTCCACTCCGGTTGCAGGTTAGGCGAAATCCTCAACATGCGATGGTCAGATGTGGACTGGAGAAACCGCAACATCCGTCTGCCCAAGACGAAGAACGGGACCAAGCGCAATCTGCCGTTTTGGGGTTCCATCGAAGAGCACCTGAAGACACAAAAGGCGTATCGGCAAGAGCACCACCCGGATGCAGAGCACCTGTTTTTTTGGTTCGCGGAGGATTGCGGATTGTCCCACGGAGGCGTGAGACTGGCTCCAGGATCGCCCATTCAGGACTTCAGGGCGTCATGGTCCGCAGCGGTCAAACTAGCGCATACGGCCAAGGCAAACATCAACACGACCTTTATTCCACGATCTCAGACGTAGCGCCGTCCGTTGCATGATACAGGATGCCGGAATCCCGAAAGCCAAGCCATGTTGATTTCGGGCCACAAGACCCGAACCATGCTGGAGCGATACAACATCGTGAGCTTGAAGAACGTGCAGGACGCTGGAACCAAACTGGACGCCGGAGCCGGGCACTAGCGACCCCCGCCGCTACTAGCAACGCCTAGGCCAATTGCTAGTAGTGTTGCTAGTATCGACAAAACAAGCCCGCCATCGTTGGCGGGCTTTTGCTTTAACCCCTGATTTTTTTGGTGCGGATGAGAGGACTTGAACCTCCACTCCCTTGCGAGAACTAGAACCTGAATCTAGCGCGTCTGCCAATTCCGCCACATCCGCTTGATGGGTGGGACGCTCTTATTGTCGAGTAGGCTGCCGCCGAGTGTCAACCTTTGACCAGCCGGGTTTTGACCGGGCGGGATGCGCGGCCGCGCGAGCGCACACGATCGATGAGTTCCAGCACGAGCTGCTCAATCTGGTCGCGCACCTGACGGAAAACTTCGTCCGATTGGCCGATGGGATCGCGAACGTTCCATACTTCCACCTGCGCCGCGGTGTTCGCAGGTAGATCGTGGCCGGACATATTGATAATCAGATCGACATCGCCCTCCACGTGGTACATCTCCTTGGGATAGCAGTCGCCCAGATCGATGTTCTTTTCGAGCATCACGTGATGCGTCAGCGAGACCACGGCCATGGCCGGGGCGAGGCCCGCGCTCTGCACGTCCAGCACGTCCGAGCCGTAAGCGCGCGCAAAACCTTCCGCCATTGGACTGCGGCAGGCATTCCCAATGCATAAGAATAAAACCCGAGTCTTGGACACTAATCCAGTCTACCGGAGCGCACACGGTTCGTCCTTATTTAAGGTATTTTCTGGAGGAACATCAGGTGAACACGCGAGTCGTCCGTGAGTTCCGGATGGAAAGTGGCAGCCAGATGCCGGCCTTGCTCGACGAGCACCGGGTCGCCTTGATAACTGGCGAGAACTTTGGCGTCGCGGCCGACGCTGCGAATGATGGGAGCGCGAATGAAGACGGCCTCCAGATCGCCTTCCATGCCTTCCGCTTGTAAACGCGCAATGCGGCTGTCGAGCTGGCGGCCGTAGGCGTTGCGTTCCACCTGGATGTCCATCAGGCCGAGAGATGCCTGCGGTGAGTTGGCGACGTGGGAGGCGAGCAGGATCGCCCCCGCGCAGGTTCCAAAGATGGGATGCTCGCGGCCAAACTCGCGCAGAGGTTCGAGCAACTTTTCTTCTTCGAGCAGCTTCAGCATGGTGGTGCTCTCGCCGCCCGGAATGATCAGCGCTTCCACGCCCGCCAAATCCGACGCCGAGCGCACCTCCACCGCTTCCGCGCCGGCGCGTTTGAGCGCGCGCGCGTGAGCCTGATAATCGCCTTGTAGAGCCAGGACGCCGACGTGTTTCACTACCAGCCTCGCGTCTGGAGCAATTCCGATTCGGGCAGCTTCGCGATGTCGAGACCGAACATCGCCGTGCCAAGCTCTTCGCTCGCTTCGAGCAGCTTGGCGGGATCGTTGTAGTAAGTTGCGGCTTTCACGATGGCGCGGGCGCGGGCTTCCGGGTCGGACGATTTGAAAATTCCCGATCCAACGAACACAGCCTCGGCTCCGAGTTGCATCACGAGAGCGGCGTCGGCGGGCGTCGCGATGCCACCGGCAGAGAAGTTGGGCACCGGCAGACGGCCGTGCTCGGCCACCCACTCCACCAGTTCCAGCGGGGCCTGGTGCTTCTTCGATTCGCGCCACCAGCTCTTCGTGACCCAGCACGGTGAGCTGCTTCATTTCCTTGACGATGGTGCGGATGTGGCGCACGGCCTCCACGATATTGCCGGAGCCGGCTTCGCCCTTGGTGCGGATCATGGCCGCGCCTTCCGCGATCCGGCGTAGCGCCTCGCCCAGATTGCGCGCGCCGCATACGAACGGGACTTTGAAGCCGCGCTTGTCGATGTGGTGCTCTTCGTCGGCGGGCGTGAGCACTTCGCTTTCGTCGATGTAATCCACCGCGAGCGCTTCGAGAATGCGCGCTTCCATGAAGTGGCCGATGCGAGCCTTGGCCATTACGGGAATGCTCACCTGGTGCATGATCTCGCGGATCTTCGAAATGGGCGCCATGCGCGCTACGCCACCCTCTTTGCGGATGTCGGCCGGCACGCGCTCCAGCGCCATCACGGCGGTGGCGCCGGCTTTCTCAGCGATGACGGCCTGCTCGGCATTGGTGACGTCCATGATGACGCCGCCTTTCAACATCTCGGCGAGGCCTATTTTGAGGCGGAGAGACTCATCCATGTACATTGGGAACTCCTTGGTTGGGGTTGACACAGGGATTAGGGGCTGGGGGTTGGGGGCCAGGCACGTTGGTCATACTAGGGCCGCAGCCTCCACCAGAGGCGCATATGCGCGCGTGCGATTCAGCGCCTCGGAAAAGATTCGGCCTAAGATCGACAGGCCGGAGCGGATTTCTTCCGGCGTCATGCCGGCAAAACTGATACGCAGGCCGTTTGGTTGCGGACGGGATACCGCGAAGTAGCGGCCAGGCAAATAAGTCACGCCTTCGCGTTCGGCGCGCGGCAGCAATTCGGCCGCATCCAGCGATTCCGGCAACTGGATCCACAGGCTCATCCCGCCACGGGGCCGCGTGAACTTCGCGCCCGACGGCAAATATTGTTCACAGGCTTCGAGCGCCGCTCGCAAACGTTCACGGCCGGCGACCAGCATGCGACGGCGATGGTCCTCCAGACGTCCCGATTCGGCGAAGCGCAGCAGCACGGCTTGCGAGAGCTGATCGGTGTGCAGATCGCTCCACTGCTTGGCTTCAGTCAACGTTTCGATCAGAGCGCGGCGGGCGATGACCCAGCCGACTCGCAATCCGGGGAAGGCCACTTTGGAAAAACTTTGCAACAAAATGGTGTCGCCCGTTTCGTCCAATTGCTTGAGCGATGGGATGGGATCGCCCTGGTAACATAACGGGCCATAAATATCGTTTTCGATCACGATCACGCCGGCGGCTTGCGTGATCCGAAGCAACGCCTGACGCGCGGCGAGCGGCATGGTGGCGCCGGTGGGATTTTGAAAATTAGGCGTCACGCAGAGCAGGCGTGGACGCTCACGCGTGATAATTCGCTCCAGGATTTCGAGATCGATGCCATTTTCTCCCACGGGAACGCCGATCACTTTTGTGTCCGCCCGCGCGCCCGCGCGTTCGAAAACACTGCGCACGCCGAGATACACGGGATCTTCGATCAGGACGGTTGAGCCGTTCGCGATGGTGCGCTGCAACAGATCGAAAGCCTGCTGGCAGCCGCTCGAAATCAGAATATCGTCGGACTCGCGCGCCGTGCCTTCTGTTCGGGCTTGTTCGAGCAGATAGCGGCGCAGCGGCGGATAGCCCGCGGGTGAACCAAGCTGCAAGATGGATGCGGCTTCATCGCTTGCGATCACTTCCGCGCAGGAGCGGCGAAATTCAGTGAGGGGAAACAGAAGCTCCGACGGGCGCGAGCGCGAAAAACTGGCCGGTGCAGCGTCCGTCGAGGACTTGGCCCGGCCCGTGACAAAGCTTCCCCGTCCGACGTGTCCGGCGATCAAACCTTCGGTTTCAAGCAATGAGTAGGCGGCGGAAATGGTGGTGCGGTTCAGTCCAAGCTGGCCAGCCAATTCGCGAGTGGCTGGGAGGCGGTCGCCCCGGCGCCAAGTGCCGGATTCGATCCGTTCCTTCATTTGCTCATAGAGCTGGCGGAATAAAGGAATGTCTTGGTTAGGATCTAATGGACTGATCGGGAGCATGCCAATACGCCTTCAGATTAGCATATTGGATGGGGTGGGAGGCTGATCATGCGGGGGCCGACGTTATTTTGGGTAATTATATACTTGACACAACCACGGAATCCCGGTAACTGGATTCATGGAAGGCGATGTCAGGGTCGAAACGACGGCTCCAGAACCCAAGACGTTACTTGAGGCGATCCGGTACTACTCTGATTTAGACATCGCTACAAAAGCGTTCGCCGCTCTCCGCTGGCCTGATGGCCCGGTCTGTCCGTGGTGCGGCTTCAAAGAGAACTTCTACGTCCCAAGCCGCCGTATTTGGAAATGCAAGGCGTGTCGCAAGCAATTTTCGCCGAAGGTAGGAACCATCTGCGAAGATTCCGCAGTCGGCTTCGACAAGTGGTTAGCCGCCATGTGGATGATCGCCAGTTGCAAGAACGGTGTCAGTTCGATGGAGCTTCACCGTGATCTTGGCGTGACGCAGAAAACCGCATGGTTCATGCTCCAGCGCATTCGCCTTGCGATGCAAACCGGAACTTTCGAGAAGGCCGCTGGCCGGGTTGAAGTGGACGAAACCTTCATCGGCGGCAAAGCCCGCAACATGCACAAGCATGTTCGGGAACAGAAGATCACCGGAACCGGAGGGAAGGACAAGACCATCGTTGTGGGCGTCTTGGAGCGTGGCGGCAAGGTTCGGGCCAGCGTCCGGGGAAGTCAGAAGAAGGCGGCACTTCAAGCGCATGTTCGTGAGCATGTGGAACCCGGCGCTGAAGCTGTTCACGGACGCCTTGAAATCATACGAAGGACTGGACAACGAATACCAGCATCAGGTTGTGGATCACGCCATTGAGTACGTCAAAGGCCACGTCCACACGAACGGCTTGGAGAACTTCTGGAGCTTGCTCAAGCGCACGTTGAAAGGCACCTATGTTTCGGTGGAACCGTTCCATCTGTTCCGCTACCTGGACGAACAGGCATTCCGGTACAACGAACGCAAACATGAGCACGGCGATTTAGGACGGTTCAAACAGGTGGTCAAGGGATGCGCTGGACGACGGCTAACTTTCAAGGTAGTCACCGGGAAGGAAAAATCCGGGAAGGAAAAATCCGATGCTTGATCCGATCAATTTAATCGAAACCCATTGCCGATCCACCATGTCAGGTAGGGCCAAGCAGTAGCAATTACACTGGCGGCTGCAAGCACCGTCGCCAGGACAGTCAGAAACAAAATCCATTTTGTGAGTTTGTTTGTAGTCGCAACAAGATCCCCGCTTGCTTGGTCGAACAGACGGATTGACCGGATCTGTTCTAATGCCATCCGACCTTGGAACATCCCAATGATGTGAGGGCGAACCATAGCATTGGTAGGGTGTGACCACAGAGTCAGCAATTCTTGGGTATCCTCATCTGAAAGCGCATCTTGTTTGGCAAGAAGGGCGTTAAAGCGATTGTCTTTTTCTTGATCTGTCATTTAGTTGTTACTCCAATATACAATGACAACATCTATATTTGGCTTCTCCAGACTGCCATCGGGCATCGCTTTTAAAGCTCTTGATGTTGACGGTACGGCACTGACGGATAATATGTCGGCGTCGGGGATATCGAACCCTTCATCTTGCCGCTCTCTCCGTTCGTTGAATTCATCGAGAACTTCTTTAACACACAATCCACTAACTTGATAGCATCTTAACTTACGCATACACTCTCCTGGTACTCAACTAATTTGTTTGCATAGTTGAGTAATTCATCGTCGGTTCCCGCCATTTTCATCACCTGAAACTTTTTGTGTATCCATTGAAGATTACCCTCGACATAACCAAGTGTCGAGTCAATCCGATCCAATGATGCAGTACCGGGCATGTACTTTCCACCAGAAATAGATCGCATCGCCAGCGTTTCGCCGCTCAACTTGCATTTTCGCCCCTGTTTCAAAAATAATCTCCATACATAGTCAATCGTAATCGTGCAAGGAAGTCCTCTGATGTACGCTTGACGTTTTATTTGCGCCCAATACCCACCACTAATCTCTCCGCAACCCTTCCAAAAGGGACTGGCAGCACCACTTGGTTTCTTGTGGAAAGGACACCCACTGGCATTTATCTTTCGCTTGCGTGTGCGACTATGTATAGTTGCTTGCCATACATGGTCGCTATTATTTGGACACTGCCACCACGCCTTGAAGTTACTACCCTTTGTCACGCTATGGGGCGTTAAATCGCCATTCCTTGTCGGATGCCATTGACCAGCAATCTCTGGATGCGGCGTTGCAAGACAGTTCGACAACGCTACTCGCTTTCCGGCACAAAAGGGGCACGTTGAGAGTTCACACACTTTAGTTGTCCAAACGTGATCCTCCGCTATCGGACATTTACACCATATTCGTACATTACTCCCGGCAGTGACGCTATCTGGAGTTGTATTGCCATTCTTCGTGCGATCCCACAAACGTGCTCGCTGCGGATGCGATATGGTCAACGGAACAAACTCACCAACACACCTTCGGTGTTGTACTCGATTGCGTCGGATTACAAGATTGATGGTTTTTCGATTAAACCCATACTGTTTCGCTAATTCTTTTTGTGGCTTGCCTTTGTTGTAGTCGGAAACGATTGACGCCTCTTCTTTTGTGGAGACTTTTAGCCCACGCCGCTGCGCCATCGTTAATTTAGTTCTCTTTGCTTTCAACCACCTTTCTCCCGGCGAACGGGCGCACTTGTGACGCACGACGCCAACGCTATTTATTTGTGGGTTGGAGAAAGAACGGCTCGAATCGGAAAGAAACGAACAAACAACGATCTACAAACCTACACTACTATCGTCTCATGAAATCGAAATCTGTCAAGCTGAAGGCCGTTCCGCAAGGAAATCACCGACTGGACGATGGTGCTTTTGTGAGTTGCAACTCAAGCAAGCGGTCACAAGATTCTCAAGGGAGTTGCCGCCGCCTTCGGCGATAGCTACTACGTGATCCAGCGTGGCTGTAAAGCGGGTCAGTTGCTTTTCGCAATAACGACACTTGTAGCCATCACGTTCGTAGACTTTGATGCGATTCTCACGGACGTTGTAGTAGTCGATATCACCAGCGGAAACTTCCGGCTTCGGCTCCGTGGCCGTTCTTTCGGCCCGAAACTTCCGGCACGCCTCAATCTCATCGGGGATCAAAACACGATAGGGCGTTCCATTTCGATTTGGTTCGCCTTCTTTGCGAATAGCGCCGATGGATTCCAGCGCTCGGAAGATTTCACGAACCTTGCCTTCGGAGATCGTGTTTTCAACCGCTGTAGAGTAAGAGGAACGAACAACGCCCCGGCGCATTGCTTTTCCACTCAACCGACGTGTGGGTTCCCGTTCTTTGCGATGGAATGGCGGAATGCGTACCAGTAGAACGCAGCTTCGTAGGGTGATAAAAGCGGCTGAAGATCATCTACGATTTCTTGAATGACGACAGGCAATTCGAGAGCGGTGAAATCACGCTCACTGCCCTGAACCTCCGAAGTGGCTTCTGTCATCGTTTGCTTTTCCTCGACGCCTTCCGCTTCCGTGGCGGTCGCTCCGGGTGAAGGATCGGCTTGTGGTCATCGTTCAGCTTCATCAGGACCTTCTTACCATGTTTGATTGGTAGATTTGCGGTGATGTACCGTGGGACGGCTTCGGACTTCGGAACGCCAAGAATGGCTTTGGCGAAATTTTTGAAGCGGTCTTGTTCGGTGTCGCCAAGCGAATCCGACAACGGCGGCAGCATCTTGGTTCTGCACATGCCTACTCCTGGTTCCTGCGGAACGCAGGAAGCATACATTTAGCGTGGATTGGAACGAGAGCCGTGTCAACAGGCGGCTGAACGGGAAATCAGAGACTACAGAGCTTGGTTGCGTCAAGTATATAAACACCTTATTTTGGGGCGTTTGGCGGAGAGGATCACCCAGAGCGCCCAGGCAACGATCGCTACCTCTATTCCAGGCCCCACGAGCCAACGGCCGCCATACCAGGACGATAGTGACACGATCGGACAGGATATCGTCAAAATAATTTACCAGCCACATTGCCGTGACGGCGAACAGTCCGAAGCGGGGCAGCAGCCATAGGTACGCGTGATCGTATAAGAGGTACGCCGCCGCGGTGGCCGCGAACCGGTATGGATTGGTGAAATCCAAGGCAGCCCCGCTGAGTCCGAGCAGGGCAGCGGTGAGCAGGTCCGCGATCCATACCTTCCGCAGCAACAGCCGCAGCAGCATCGCGAGCATGGGTTCGCGGGCTGAAGCCTTCTTTCTCCCCCGATGCCGAGACCATTTCAGGCGATGGAGTTTCGCCAGCAGCGAGAGCGGCTGCGATGGGATCGCCGCCGGGCAGCGCCATCGCGACGTTGAGAGCCGAGGACGGACGGCGCTTGGGATCTTCTTCGAGCCACCTCAGAATAACGCGCTCGACGGCGGGATTGAGGTCCTTCACCAGATCGGTGGGGTTGGTCTCGGTGTTGGTGCGGCGCTTGCCGGTGAACATCTCATAGAGCACCAGGCCGAGCGAATATAAATGGCTGCGCGTGGTGACTTCCTTGCCCGCCTTCTGCTCGGGCGACATGTAGGCGGGAGTGCCGCTGCGCAGATCGGCGAGCGGGGAAAGACAGGCGGGACAGATCCGCCAACCGTCGCGCACCTCGCCCGAACACTTCGGACAGACCGGCGCGCCGGAGGGTTGCATGATTAGCCGATAGCCAGATAATACGCCATCAGATCGAGCGGCGGCGGCGTGCGATCCATGGCGCGCAGGAAGCCCGAGATCTGGCCGCGATGATGCGTGCCGTGATTCACCACGTGCAGAAGAATCTGCCACACGGGCAACGAATAGGGGTGTCCCTTGGTGTTCTTGAAGTCGATTACCCGCAACACGTCGGCGTCGTTGAAATCGCGCAGCCAGAGCTTCCAACGCTGCAGGAGAGCCGGCCATTCCGATTGCAGCACGGTGAGGTCGCGATCCTCGGGATCGACGAAGGTGGCGCGGGGCTCGGGCAGGACGCGCGAGAGCCAGATGCGGTCGGCCGCATAGATGTGGACCAGGGTGTCGAGAACGGTTTTGTCGGCGGTTTTGAAGTCGCGCGTGAGCTCTTCGGCGGAGAGCTTGGCGGCGGCGTCCATGAGGCGCTGGGAGGCCCAGGCGGTGTAATCGAGTTGGAGGCGGAGGGTGTCGGCGGAGACGGGCATGTTTATTAGTGTAGCCGGGGAGTTGTTGTGTAGCGGCCCCGGGGCGGCATGGCCTTTGCGGCCTGGGGCGATCCGGTTATGCCGGGCACCGCTTGCTCATTTGGGAACGGGCATCACGGGACCGCGCTTGGCTTTTGAAAAATTGTATTCACGTTTCATAAGTGGGAATGGAATCGCGCCCGGGCTGGGCGTGTACAATCGTACACCGGGCATCGACACGAGTGTCGATGCGGCACGCAAGAGTGCGTGCGGCACGATGGAGCATGAAACAGATGAGAGCTTTCTACAACAACCAGCTACTAACTAGTTTCTACAACACCAAAACACTAGTTTCTACAGCGCCAACAACCCAGTTTCTACGGAACCAACACCCAGTTTCTACGGCACCAACACCATTTGTTACAAAACCAACAAATTTTCTACAAAACAACAACTGATTTCCATAACACCAACACTTTAATTACTATCTGCGCCAACTACTACTTTTTTACAACACCAGCACTGCTTTCTGCAACACCAGCGCACTACTTTTTACAAAACTAGCGCTACTTTTCTACAACGCCAGCACTTATTTTCTGCAAAACCAAGCACTACTTTCTATGAAACTTAGCTCAACAGAACCAGAACTGGTTTATCCAAAGCCAGCACTAGATTCTACACAACCAGCACTGCTTTCCACAAAACACTAACGGTTGGGGAGTTCGAAGACCCAAAGCTGGGCGCCGCCGCCTTGGGGGTTCTTGATTTCGGGAACTAATGGCGGCCAGGTAGCGGCGTGGGCGCCACCGTTGCCGACCACGACGGCGACATACTGCTTACCGTTGACGCTATAGGTGATGGGGCAGGAACTGGGCACGTCGTTTAAGCGGGTTTCCCAAAGGACCTTGCCGTTCGATTCGTCATAGGCGCGGATGTAGCGATCGAGCGAACCGTCGAAGACGATGCCGCCGGCGGTGGCGAGAGCGCCGGTGGTTTGGGGCGCACGCTGGCGATCGGTCCAGACTACTTTGCGGGTTTCAAGGTTAATGGCTTCGAAACGGCCGTACTTGCCGTCGCCATCCAGACGCGGGCGGATGGTGAAGCGGACGCCGGACGAGAGGCCGCCGCGCTCGCCGGGAGCGACGGGGATCAGATCCATGCAGGACTCGACCAGCGGCACATAGAGAATTTTGGTATCGGGATTGAGCGAGGCGGGAATCCAGCTCTTGGCGCCGCCCGCGTGCGGGCACACGGTTTTGGTTTCGCCGTCGCCAATGACAACCTGATGGTTAATTGTTTTAGCACCGGTAACGGGATCGGCGGCGGTGATCACATTCTGGATGCCCAGATCCATGGAGAATTCGTATTTGCCCGTGGCGGCATCCAGGGCATCGTAGAAAGCTTCCTTGCCCGAGGTGACCACGATTCGCTTGATCGCGGCGTTGATGGGAAGATTGACGAGCTGACGCTCGAAGGCCCAGTCGAGATCCCACTGATCGTTGGCGACGTGCTGGAAATGCCAGACCAGCTTGCCGGTGTCGGGATCGAAGGCGAGCGTGCTGTCGGTGTACAGGCCATCGTTGTTGATGCCGGGTTCTTTGGACGGATGCACCAGCGGGCCGGTGTCGTAGGTTTGCGCGACGCCGAAGAAGACGAGATTTAGCGTGGGATCGTAGCTGCCGGCGGTCCAGACGGAAGCGCCATTGCGTTTTTCGAGCGGCAGACCGTTCCAACTGTTGCCGCCGGGCTCGCCAGGGCGCGCGATGGTGTAGAAGCGCCAGGCTTCCTTGCCGGTGGCGGCGTCCAGCGCAATGATCATGTTGCCGCCGGGCGCCTGGCCTTCGGTGCCGACGATCACCTTGCCTTTGGCGACCAGCGGGCCGCCGGTCAGACCGATGCGCGGGTTCTTGTCGAGATCCAGAAGTTCGTGGTCCCAGGCGACTTTGCCGGTCTTCATGTCGAGCGCGACGACGTGCAGGTCCGAAGTGTCGAGCACGATGTTATTGCCGTAGATGGCGATGTCGCGCTTGACGAGATTGAGGCGGACGCCCGGTTTCGGTTGGGGCAATTGGCGCGAATATTGCCAGAGCAGGTCGCCAGTGACGGCATCCAGCGCTTGGACGTGATCGCCGGAGCTGTGCACGAAGATGACGCCATCGTGGACCAGCGGCGTAGCTTCGTTGGGGCCCGGAAATAGCGACCAGCTCCAGACGGACCGCAACTGGGCCACGTTCGATTTGTTGATCTGCTTGAGCGGGCTGAAGCCCTGATCATCATAAGTGCGGCGCCAGGTGAGCCACTCGCCGGGCGGGGGATTCTGCAAGAGCGCGTCAGTGACGGGCGTGAGCTTGTCGAGCGGATTGGGCTTGGACGGCGCGGGAATCAGCGTGGCGAAGGGCGAGAGTCCGCCGCCGGGTCCGCCAGAGGGCGGCCGTTGCCGGGCGTTGGCGTTGGCGCCGTCGGTTGCACCGGCGGTGGGCAGAGTCTTGGCATCCAGAGGGACACCGTTCGACTGAAGAATGAAGGCGGTGATCTGAAGATAGGTGGGATCGCCGAGCGAGCCCGCGCCGCTGGGAGGCATCTTGGTGCTTATGAAAGTGAAGAGATCGCCGACGCTCTTGCCGCCCCATTGCATGCTGAAGGCGGTGCCTTTGACGGGCGGCGCGAACTCGCCATCGTCCAGATCCTGGCCGTGGCATCCGGCGCAGTTTTGGGAATAGGCCGACTGGCCTTCGGTGGCTTGGGCCGCGGTGAAGGCCGTTGGAGTTTGGGCGTGGCCGGGCAGCGCGATGACGCTGAATGCAGCGGGGATTAGGATCTGGTGCAGCTTCCTGAATTGCATGGGCTCCTCGTGTAGGCGAAGTGCCTAGTTTATAACTCTGCGGCCCTTCGATCAAGATTTGCATGCAGGGATTCCGTGCGAGTGCCGATTAGGAGATGGGAGGCCAAATGCTTTCAACGTTAAAGCTGACCTGGCTACTTGCGCTCCTGACGCTGCCGCTGGGAGCCCAATCCTACATCTCCACCCACACTGTCTCCGCCGAACTGCTCAGCTACCCGCTCTCCGGCAAGGCGCTGCACATGCTGCAAAAGGCGTTGCGAACATCGGAAACCGGTAATCACGCGGAGGCCATTCAACAACTGCAGGCAACGCTGATCAAGTGCCCCGGCACCGGCGCCTACGTCTATAGCTTGCTCGGTGTGGAGTATTTGAAGACGGGACAGTTATCTGAAGCAGTGAATGCACTGGAGCAGGCGGTGACGCTTTTGCCGCACGACGCATCCAATCACGCGAACCTGGGGTTAGCTTTGGTTTGCAAGGGGCAATACGATCGCGCCGAACCGGAGCTGAGGCGGGCGCTGGATCTGGATCGTCACAACACGGTTGCCAGCCGGTTGCTGAGTGCGTTGCCGCTCAGCGAGAGCGCTAAGAAGTAACGTCGATGATTTAGCAGCGGAGCGACGGCCATGATGGGTGCAGGCCCTCCGCTTTAATCATGCCGCAAGGCGACCGCGGGTTGGATGTTGCAGGTTTGCGCCATCCCGCAGACGGGCAAACGCGAAGAAGCCTCCAGGAGTGAGGCCTCTCTGCCGCAGATCGGGCGTGTAGGCCAAGGGCATCCATAGGCTCAGTTGCACCGGAAAATCGAAACCTTCCGGCATGACGCCGACGATGGTGGCGGGCGTTCCGTTGATGTGAACCGTCAAGCCAACGATGTCGGCGCGCTTGCCGAGGCGGTTCTCCCAAAAGCGGTAGTTCAGGATGGCGACCGGCGCGGCTCCCGGGCGCTCATCCGACGGCGCAAAATCCCGCCCCAGCAGCGGCGGCACACCTAGCAGCGCAAATGCATTGGCGCTCACCATGGCCGTGAAGGCATCCATGGAGCGGCCGGTTCCGTCGCGGAAGGTGTTGAGCCTGTCCGCGACAAACGCCATACTTTCGAAGGCACGCGCTTGGGAGCGCCAATCCGCAAAATCCAGGTACGAGACGCAACACAGACCGGAGGGGTAGCGCTCCTGAATATAAACCAGCCGGTGGTTTTTCTGGACCAGCGGGAAGCCGCGAAACAGCATGGTGTTCATGACGCTGAACACGGTGACATTCAGCCCGATGGCGAGGGCGAGCATCGCGAAGGCCGCGAGTGTAAACGCGCGATGGCGCCGGAGGCCCCGCAGGGCAAAGCGCAGATCGTAAGAGAGCCCATCCAGCCACGGCAAAACGGTTCGGGATCCTGGCGGCATTGGGTTGACATTGATTATAGTTGGCGAGCGACGTGCGCGGGCGGCAGAGCACGGAGCGTGAAGCGGATTATCGGGAACTGTCTTAATAGAATAAAGGTAATCAGAATAGAATATGGGTCTTCAGAATCGGCGGTTTTTGGAGAACTGATTGAAGCATGCAAGCGAAGACGCATACTTGAATCGCCTGAGAGGTTCAACATGTCCAACGTTGTTGCTGACAGAATCCGAGCTCAGGTGTTGAGATACCTTGACGGCCACGCGCCCGTGAAGTTAAGCAGCATGGCAGCGGATCTGCGTCAAAGCCACGCTAAACTGAGCGGCGTTCGTGATGCTGATGTGCGAGACGTTGTTCAACCTATGATCGCGACGGGAAACGCTCAGCTACGCTCCCGGCCTCAAGATCAACCTTGCCAAGGCAAAGTAGAAAGCGTCATAGGCGTAGGAAGCATCGTCGGGCAGCAGGCTCCGAGATTCGGCGTTCCTCCCCTCGCGGAATATCTTGTAGTAATTCGTCCCACGACTTTCTGAGAAGCGGCGTGTTCAGGACGGCCTTCGTGTGCCTTTTGTCATCGAATTCCCTTGCCATTGATTTCCGTTTTTGGCGAAACCACAGGCACAGCTTTTCATAATATTTAAGCCCGCCCGATTCAAAGGATTCCCCGATGCTCCAGTATTCTTGCAGCGAACTGACTAAGCCTGAAAGGCTGCCGGCAATGCAGCCCGAAGCGCTTATATCGTGATACGATATAAATGATGAAGGACATATCTTTGGAAGAATATCGGGCTCTGGCTGAGTTCCGCTACCAGATCCGGCGATTTCTCGGCTTCAGCGAGGACCTGGTGCGGGCGACGGGAATGGAGCCGCAACAGCATCAATTGCTGTTGGCCATCAAGGGTCTTCCCGAAGGCGTGACGCCGGCCATCCGGGAGCTGGCGGAACGTTTGCAACTGAAGCATCACAGCACGGTGGAACTGGTGAACCGGCTGGAGAAGCTGGGATACGTCGCGCGCGCCGCCGGCAAGCAGGATCGCCGCCAGGTGATCGTTCGCCTGACGCCTTCCGGCGCCAGCATTCTACGCAAACTATCGCTGGCGCATCACCAGGAACTGGAGGTGGCCGGACCTCGGCTGATCAAAGCGCTGCGTTCCGTTGCCGGACAGCGCGTGGCCACGGCGGCATGACTACCAAAAAGCACACCCATTCGCGCGCACAGGAACTGGGCGATTTCACTACCGATTGGCGTGTCATACCGATGACCGCTCTTGCGATCCTGATCGGACTCATCAGCACGGCAATGGCCTGGGTGCTGTTACGGCTGATCGGCTTGTTCACCAACGTCGCCTATTACCATCGCTGGAGCACGGCGCTGGTTTCGCCGGCCGGTAATTCCCTGGGCGTATGGGCGCTGCTGGTTCCTATCGGCGGATCCATCGTTGTCGGGCTGATGGCGCGCTACGGCTCGGAACGCATCCGCGGTCACGGCATCCCCGAAGCGCTCGAATCGATATTGATTAACGGCAGCCGGGTGCAACCGCGCCTGGCGTTTCTCAAGCCGCTATCGTCGGCCATCGCAATAGGAACGGGCGGTCCGTTCGGCGCCGAAGGACCCATTATCGTCACCGGAGGCGCGTTCGGATCGATGCTCGCGCAATTCTTTCGGCTCACCAGCGTGGAACGAAAAACGTTGCTGGTAGCGGGCGCGGCCGCGGGTATGTCGGCTACCTTCGCCTCGCCCGTCGCCGCGGTGTTGCTGGCAGTGGAATTGCTGTTGTTCGAATGGAAGCCGCGCAGTTTTATTCCGGTGGCTCTCGCCAGCGTGACGGCAGGCGCGGCCCGGCGCTACATTTTGGGCCTCGGCCCGTTGTTTCCCGTTGCGTCTCATCCAGCGTTCATCGGCCCTTGGGGTTTGCTGGGCTGCGTGATCTGCGGATTGCTGGCGGGTGGATTGGCCAGCCTGCTCACACGCGCCGTCTACGCGACGGAGGATTTGTTCCACCGCCTGCCCATTCACTGGATGTGGTGGCCGGCCATCGGCGGCGTGGTCGTCGGCTTGGGAGGCCTGATCTTCCCGCAGGCGCTAGGCGTGGGCTACGACACCATCGGGATGCTGGTGCAAGGCGATGTCCCGCGCAGCACAATGATCGGCATTCTGCTAGTGAAATCGGCAATCTGGGTGGTGGCGCTCAGCTCCGGCACTTCGGGCGGTGTGCTGGCGCCGTTGCTGATGATGGGCGGCGCGCTGGGCGGCTTCGAAGGTTTGTTTCTGCCCCACGAAGGCGCGGGCTTCTGGCCGCTGGTGAGCATGGGCGCAATCCTGGGAGGCGCCATGCGCGTGCCTCTAACCGGCGTGATCTTTGCGCTTGAGCTGACGCACGATGTCAACATGCTGCTGCCTCTGCTGGTAGCGACGGCTATCGCGCACGGCTTCACTGTGTTGGTGTTGAAGCGATCTATCCTGACCGAAAAAGTGGCCCGTCGCGGCTTTCATCTCACCTGTGAGTACGCGGTGGATCCGCTCGAAATTCTTTTCGCGCGCGACGCCATGCGAACCAACCTGGTGGCGTTTCGCTCCGCCAGCACGCTGGAGGACGTGCGCGCCATCTTGAGCGCCAATCACGGACCTCGCGGACAGCACCTTTATCCAGTGGTGGACGAGCAGGAGCGGCTACGCGGTGTCATCACCAGGAACGACCTGCGGAAGTGGCTGGACGATCCACACCCCGCCGGCGAAACACTGGCCGAGGTGGTAACCGAACCCGTGGTCGCGCATCCCGACGAGCCGTTGCGCGTGGTAGTCTACCGCATGGCCGAAAGCGGATTGACGCGGTTTCCGGTGGTGGATCGAGGCGATGAAGGCAAGCTGGTGGGCATGATCGGACTGCAGGACCTGTTGTCGGCGCGCACCCGCAATCTGGCCGAAGAGCGTGACCGGGAGCGCGTGCTGCACGTCCGCATGCCGTCCTTGAGCAAGGTTGCTAAGGCGCCCTAGCCCGACGGGCGCGGAGCCGATACAATCATCTGTGGCCGGGCGCGCCGGCCTCGGAGGTTCCATCATGCGGTCCAAATCGGTCATCACAACGTTTGCGATGCTAGCCTTCGCGATGGCGGTTCGCGCACAGCTTCAGCCGCCGCCCGCTCCGTGGCGAGGCGCAGGGCCGACTCCGTGTCGTCGGCTCGGACGGCGGAATCTTTCAATGTCCCCCAGCGCCGCGCGTTATCGCCATCCGCGCCGGACGCCTGTTTGATAGCAAGACCGGCCAGATGCTGACGAACCAGGTG
Source organism: Bryobacterales bacterium (assembly GCA_963784025.1). Taxonomy (GTDB): domain Bacteria; phylum Acidobacteriota; class Terriglobia; order Bryobacterales; family Bryobacteraceae; genus Palsa-89. The sequence goes on along the minus strand of CAWAPW010000013.1, from coordinate 338,252 downwards.
GTGATTCTTTCGGGTGAGCGAATCACCGACGTGGGTCCGCAAGCCCACGTCAAGATTCCAGCGGGCGCGCGGGTGATCGATCTCAGCCAGGCAACCGTCCTGCCGGGCTTGATCGACGCGCACACGCACATGTTCGATAATCGCGGACCGCATGGAACAACCGAAGCGTCCATGCTGATCGCCGTGCAGAACGTGCAGGCCGACTTGCGGGCGGGATTCACTACGGCGCGCGATATGAGCACGCATGGCAACGGATATGGCGACATTGCGATTCGCGACGCCATTAACCAGGGGCGCATCGATGGCCCCCGCTATCAGGTGTCCACGCGCGGCATTGTTTGGGGCGCGGCTCCGCCCAACCCGGCGGCTCCGGATAATCCAATGGCGAGCGCTGTGGTTCGCTCCGTTGAGGACGCGCGCGCGGCGGTTCGGGACCAGATTGCGCACGGCGCGGATTGGATCAAGCTGTTTCCAACCGGCGCTTATTCGTTCACGGCCACGGGCGTCGCGCAGTATCAGCTCACGTATCCGATGCCGGTGTTGCAGGCGTTGATCGATGAGACGCATCGGCTGGGGAAGAAGGCGGCTTGCCACGTGTATGGAGGCGAAGGGCAGAAGAACGCCATCATCGCCGGCTGCGACACCATCGAGCACGCGTTTGGACTGGATCAGGAGCAGGCCGACATGATGGTGCGCAAGGGGCTCTATTACGATCCCACTTTTGTTCGCTACCTGGAGCCCTACATGGACGACAACGATGCCAAGAACACCGGCGGTAAATACCGCATGATTCCTATTTTCGAGAGCGCCGTCCGCATGGCCGCCGCAACGCCGGGGATGAAAATCATGCTGGGTAGCGGCGCGGACGGCGCCACTTACGCGCATGGCACGCAGGCGCTGGATTTTGCCGCGTTAGTCAAACGCGGCGGACTTACTCCGGTGCGCGCCATTCAGGCCGCCACTACGATCAACGCCGAAGCGTTGGGATGGCAGGATCAGATCGGGTCCATCGAGAAGGGCAAGTATGCCGATCTGATCGCCGTCGCGGGCGACCCATTGGCTGACATCACCGAACTCCAGCGCGTGAAGTTTGTGATGAAGGGCGGGAAAGTAATCAGGAATGAAACGGCTTACTAACCTGCGCGCTTCAGTTGCCGCAACCATCTTATTTTTTGTAAGTGCCGCTTATGGCGCTGAAGTCAAAGTGGTCACCTCCGGCGCTTTCACTGCGGCCTACCAACAGCTTGTCCCTCAGTTTGAACACACCACGCACGACAAAGTGACTACCGCGTACGGCGCGTCGATGGGCGGCGCGCCGGATTCCATTCCAAGCCGGCTCCAACGTGGCGAGCCTATCGACGTAGTGATTTTGGCCGCCCCGGCGCTGGATGAGCTGATCAAACAGGGGAAGGTTATCGCCGGCAGCCGGGTGGACCTCGCAAGATCCAGCATCGGCATGGCCGTCCGGGCCGCAGCACCCAAGCCCGATATCAGCTCTCTGGATGCGCTCAAACGTACACTGCTCCAGGCGAAATCAATCGCATACTCGGACTCCGCCAGTGGCGCGTATTTATCCAAGGAATTGTTTCCGCGCCTGGGAATTGCGGACCAGATCGCGGGCAAGTGCAAGCGAATCGCAGGCGAGCCCGTAGGCGCAGTGGTGGCACGCCGCGATGCCGAGATCGGCTTCCAGCAGATCAGCGAACTGATTCCGGTCAAGGGCATCGATTACGTCGGGCCGCTTCCGCCTGGAGCGCAAAAGGTCACCATATTTTCGGCTGGAATTGTCGCCGGCGCGAAGGAGCCCGATGCGGCCCGGGCGCTCGTCAAATTTCTAGCGTCACCCGCCGTTGCTGCCGTCGTCGCGAAGACCGGTCTGGAGCCTGTGGCCGAAAGATAAAGTTCTCACTTGCCCGGCAAATGCGCGACGTCCCGATTGTTTTCGTTGCAGATGAATTCCAGCAGTTCGGTGTTCGTCAGAAGATGCACTTCTTCATTCACCGTCCATGGTTTCGTGTACGCTTCCGGGTCGTCAATGGTGATCTCGAGATTCATATGCCCGAAATCCTTGCGATGAAACCGCTCGATCACATGCAGGGCCGTTGTGGAAGGCTTGCCTAACTGATCCAGCCACGCCTTGCCGTTGAACCCGCGCGAATCCACCACCAGCGTGTCGCCGTCCCATTTGCCGGTGGAGTAGCCCATCCAAGTGGGGTTCGCGTCGGGCTCCAGTTCGCGGCCATCCAGAAACACCTGCCGCCAGAGATTGAACGCTTCATACACAATCACGATGGTTCCCGGCGTCTGCACGATTTTCCAGGGTGCGGGCGCGGCGTCGATCTTGGGCACGCCCTGCGGCAGACAGTTCGCGTCGGGATCTTCCTTGGAATGCGAACCGTCGGTGCGCTGATCGTACAGCGCTTTGGCCCATGGCTGGAACGGAACGTCGCTCGGCTTCAGATCGGCCGCGATATTGCGGGTATATCTGTTGGCGTTTGGCTCCCAGATTCCCGAGAGATCGGGATGGCCATCGGCGCTTCGGGGCGCGGGCGCCGAGGAATTGATGCCCCCGTCCGCATTCTTGGGAAGGCCTTTCGACGGAAGATTCTTCCACTGAGCCGCGAGCGGCAAAGAGAATAGCATCGCCGCCGCAAGACAAATACGAGGTCCTGACTGCATAGCCGCCTTTCTATTTGTGTGTGATTATATTCCTCTTCGACCTCGAACGTGCGATCAGCCGGTCTGTTCGATGAGCTTCAAAATCGCTCGACCATAACGAGTAGCCATGCGTGAGCTTACTCCGGGCACCGCCAACAAGTCATCGGAATCCAGAGGCTCGGCGTCGAGAATCGCAAGCAGCACCTTGTCCGAAAAAATACGGAAAGCGGGAACGCCCTGTTTCTTCGCTTCAGCCAAGCGCCATTTCTTAAGGGCCAGCGCGCGAGGATCTTCTGCCCCGGAGCCCTTCCTGCGCCGCAGCTTGGGAGATTTCTTTGTTTGTGGCTTAGCGCGCCCCCGTTTGGAAGGGAGCTCCCGGAGGAGTAAGTCGAGTTCGTTTTCGCCATCAGGTTGTCTGCCTTCGCGGGTGAGCGTCACCTTGCGAAATACGATATCCCGTCCCTCGGCCGTGAAGGTGGATTCTTTGATCTCGAGCATTCCGGCTCGCGCCACCGCGCCAAGTAACTGTTCGAATGTATCCCGATCCAGGCCATTGGCAAACTCTGAATGCAACTTACCAGTGGAGCGGCCGTCCATCTTGCGCAGTGCCGCCAGTACGTCTTTAACCACGCGCCGTTCAGCGCCCGTAGCCGCGCGGAAGATTTGTGCCACGCATTGCTGGGGCGCGCAAAAGTCGCACAGGCCGCAGGCTTGTTTGGCGCCGGCGTAATCGCCAAAGTGGGCCACCAGGGCGCTCATCCGGCAGCGGCTTTCGTCGGTGAAACCCAACATGCTTTGCAACTGGATCAATCGCTGGCGGATTTGTCCTTGATAAGGTTCGCGCCAGCCAGGCTTGCCGCGGGTGACGTTTTCGGCGAAATCAACGCCGGCGCCGCCGTGTATCCAGAGCTTCTCAAGGGCTTTGTTGAAGAGCTCAGACTCTATCTTCAGGCGGCGCCGCAGATCGTCTTTGGCCTCCGGATTCGGGCCCAGCGCGGCGAAGATCTGGTCCAGCACTTTGATGTCGGGATAATCGCGTTCGTGAAAATAGTCGTGCGTGTGGCGATCCGCGTAGGAGTGCATCAGCACCGCGCGCGACGGCAGTCCATCGCGTCCCGCGCGGCCAATCTCCTGGTAGTAACCTTCCACGCTGGCTGGTAGCGCCGTGTGAATCACGGTGCGGACATTCGCCTTGTCGATGCCCATGCCGAAGGCAATGGTTGCGACGATGACGTCCAGCTTGCCATCGAGAAATGAAGTTTGCACGCGCTGGCGAAGAGCGGCGGGCAGCCCGGCATGGTAGGCGGCCGCCGGAAATCGCTGCTTCAACGCCGCAGCGAATTCGTCGGCTTTCTTGCGCGTGGGCGCGTAAACGATGGCGGGTCTGCGCGCCAGATCTTGCAGTAACTCGCGCACCAGATCCAGCCGATCGCCAGGCGCAACCTCCACCACTTCCACGGCCAGATTGTCGCGCCGGAAACCGTGGATGAAACGGCCCTGTTCGCCTAAATGCAATTGCGCGGCGATATCGTTCTGAACTACGGGCGTCGCAGTGGCCGTCAAGGCGATAACCGATGCTGGGCGCAGCGATGGTAGGTATTGGCCCAACGTGCGGTAATCCGGGCGGAAATCGTGGCCCCATTCCGAAATGCAATGCGCTTCGTCCACCGCCACCAGCGACGGTTTCCGTTTGGCCAACATCTCCGGAAAACCCGGCACTCGTAAGCGTTCGGGAGCGATGAAGAGAAACTGCAGCTTGCCCTGCAAATAGTCGACGCAGGCCTGGCGCGAATCGGCGCGGTCGCGGCCTGAATGGATGCATTGCACCGCGAAGCCGCGTTCCCGGAGCTTGGCCACCTGATCTTCCATTAACGCGATTAAGGGACTGATCACCAGCGTGGTGCCTCCCAGTGCGAGACCCGGCAGTTGGTAGCAGAGGCTCTTGCCCGCACCGGTCGGCATGATGAGCAACACATCCTGGCCATCCACCACGGCCTGGCACACTTCCTGTTGGTTGTGCCGGAATGCGGAAAATCCAAAGGCGGATTTTAGGAGTGCGGACAGATCGTCCTTGCCGCCCACCCAATTCTGCGGCGGGACTGGTGCCTGTGGCCGGATCGTTGCGGGAGCGGGTGTCGCGGCAACCTTGCCCACTACGTCGCGCACATAATCCTCGATGCCTTTCACGAAATTCGGCAGCTCCGCCGCACCGCGTTCGACGCGCTTCAGATACGCTTCCCACTGGCCGGTCATGATGGGGCTTTTCACTTCCGGATGGACAACTTCAATAAGATGGATGCCCTTGTCGGTGGCCTCCAGGTTCTTGCCCTGCCGTTGAATGTAGCCGCGCTGCAGCAGTACTTCAATGATGGAAGCGCGGGTGGCTGGCGTCCCAAGCCCCGTCTCCTTCATCGCATCGGAGAGCTCTTTTTCGTCCAGGGTCTTGCCGGCCGTTTGCATCGCGGTGAGCAGCGTGGCGTCGGTGAAATGTTTGGGCGGACGGGTTTTCTTGAGCACCAGCTCGGCGTTCAGAACATCTTGCGGCTGCCCGGCGCGCAATCCCGCAGGCAGCGTTGGCCCTGCTTGGGCGGCATCGGCAGTGTCGCCGGCATTCTTGCCTTTTGACTTGGTGACGATGTCGAGCGCCTTCCAACCCGTTTGGCGCACCACGGTGCCGCTGGAGTGGTATCGATCCACGATTGCGCCATTGGTGATGGTTGTGATGACGGTTGTTACTTCCGTGATGTAATCTTCGTGCCAGGCGGAAAGCAGACGGCGACAGACCAGATCGTAGAGCCGCGCCTCGTCGTCGGTGAGCCGCGCTCCCGCCGGCGAAGTGGCCGTGGGAATGATCGCGTGATGATCCGTGATCTTGGCATCATCTATATAGCGCGCGCCCAGCGGCCGCGTTCCGCTGCCGGGCGCCAGCAGGCCAGAATATTGTGGACCAATCGCGCGCACGATTTCCGGCAGCGTTTTGGCAATGGCTTGCGATAGATGACGGCTATCGGTGCGCGGGTAACTGAGCAGCTTATGCGTCTCATACAACGCCTGCGCGGTTTCCAGCGTCTTTTGGGCGCTAAAGCCGTATAGGCGATTGGCATGACGCTGCAGTTCAGCCAGGTCGTAAAGGCCGGGCGGGGACATGCGTTTCTGTTCCGGCTGCACGGATTCGATGCGCGCCTCGCCAGTTTTCGCCCGCGCAATGATCTGCTCGGCTTCATTACTCTGCGCTTGTCCCGCCGCCGGCAAACGCATGGTCTGCTGCAAGGTCTCGTTTTTGACGGCGGGGCGAAACCAGGTGCCCTGATAATTGGGACGCGGCTGTTGCGCGGCGTATTCACGGGGAGAGAACGTCACCAGCGCCTCGCGGTATTCCTCGGGCACGAAGGCCCGCACCAAAAGCTCGCGCTCCACGATCATAGCGAGCGTAGGCGTTTGCACGCGCCCCACCGAAAGTTCTTCGTCAAAAGCCAGCGAATAGGCGCGCGAGAGGTTCATGCCCACCAGCCAGTCCGCACGGCTGCGCCCACGCGCGGCATCGCCCAAACCGTCATAATCGTGGGCGCTTTTCAAGCCGTCAAAGCCGGCGCGGATGGCTTCGGCGGTCAGCGATGAGATCCACAGCCGCTCTACTGGTTTGTTCGCCTGCGCCGCGTCGTAGATATAGCGAAAGATCAGTTCTCCCTCGCGCCCGGCGTCTGTTGCGCACACCACGCGGCTTACCTTGGGCGAGTTGAGGATCTGGCGCACCACTTCGAACTGGTCTTTGGTTTTGTCGTAAACCACCAGCGGCCAGGCTTCCGGAAGCATGGGCAGAAGGTCGCGCCGCCATTGCCTCCACTCCGGGCGAATCTCGTGTGGCTGGGCCAGCGACACCAGATGGCCAATGGCCCAGGTAACGATGTATCCGCCGCCGTGCAAGTATCCGTTGCCCTTGCGGTCAGCGCCCAGAACCTTGGCAATATCGCGGGCTACCGAAGGTTTTTCCGCTACCACGGCGATGTTCGAGTTTGCCGAAGGCGGCTGAAGAAGCGGTGCTTTCATCGACTCAAAATTCGTATACTCCAGTATGCGCCTTCTTATTTGTGCACTCTGCCTAAGCGCAGCTTTCGCTCAGACCATCACGGTTCGCTATCCAGCTTCGCGCTCCGTGAAGCCGCTGGACGGCCGCGTGCTGCTGCTGCTCTCGAACGATCCGAGCGAAGAGCCGCGCATGCAGATTGACGACACGCCGAAATCGCAAATGGTTTTTGGCGTCACCGTGGACGGATGGAAACCGGGCGACTCCGATCACCATCGGCGACAACGCGCAAGGTTATCCGCGCGCGAGCCTCAAGGACGTGCCTGCCGGCGACTACACCGATCCAGGCGGTGCTGAATGTTTACGAGACCTTTCACCGCTCCGACGGCAAGACGATCAAGCTGGCGCCCGACCGCGGCGAAGGCCAGCACTGGAACCTCGCGCCCGGCAATCTGCTCTCCAAGCCGCGCGATGGTTCACATCGGTCCCGGAGCGCCGCCGATTGACATCTCGCTCGACGATGTCATTCCGCCCATCAAACCCGAGCCGGATACCAAGTACATCCGCCACATCCGCATCCAGTCGGCGCTGCTGACCAAGTTCTGGGGCCGGCCGATTTATCTTTCGGCGATCGTTCTGGTGCCGGAAGGATTCGACGCGCATCCCAACGCGCACTATCCGCTTGATCGTTTTCCACGACCATTTCGTATCCGCGTTCAACGACTTCCGCGAAACTCCGCCCGACCCCAATCTGAAGCCCGATTACTCGGACCGCTTTCATCTCGCCGGCTACAACCGCATCCAGCAGCAGGAGGCGTACAAGAACTACCAGGCTTGGATCGCGCCCGGAACCGCCACGCATGCTGATCGTGAAGCTCCAGCATGCCAACCCCTATTACGACGACTCGTATGCGGTGAACTCGGCCAACCTGGGGCCTTACGGCGACGCGATCGAGACCGAACTGATCCCTGCCATCGAGAAGCAGTTTCGTGGCATCGGCCAGGGCTGGGCGCGCTTTCTTTATGGCGGTTCCACCGGCGGCTGGGAATCGCTCGCGGTGCAGATGTTTTATCCCGACCATTACAACGGCGCCTTCGTCGCCTGCCCCGACCCGGTCGACTTCCACGCCTACATGACGGTGGATCTCTACAAGCAGGACAACATGTTTTATCTGCAGGGCGCCAACAAGCAGGTCGAGCAGCCGGCGATGCGCGACTATCTGGGACACACGCTGATCTCCATGCGCGACAACATCGCCTATGAAGCTGCGCTGGGCGATCATGGCCGGTCCGGCGAGCAGTTCGATATCTGGCAGGCCGTGTATTCGCCGGTCGGCGAGGACGGCTATCCGCAGCCGATCTTCGATAAGCAGACCGGCGCGATCGACCACAGCACCGCCGATTACTGGCACGACCATTACGACCTGGACGCGATCCTGCAGCGCGACTGGACCACGCTCGGGACCGAAGCTGCAGGGCAAGCTCCATCTCTATGTCGGCTCCGACGACACCTATTTCCTGAACGACGCCGTCTACCTGATGGAAGACTTTCTGAAGCAGACCGGCACTCCCGGCCACGGCGTGCCTTACGACGGCGAAGTGAAGCTACGGACCGCGCGCCGAGCACTGCTGGAACGGCGATCCCGACAAGCCGAACTGGTACTCGCGGCTGCACTACAACCAGATGTACGTGCCGCAGATCATGGAGCGCATCCAGAAGACCGCGCCGCCGGGAGCGGACCTGACAGCTGGCGATACTGAGTTGCCGGCTGGGACCGGTTTTCTTATCTGTGTTCATCCGCGTTCATCGGCGGCTATAATTGTTTTCTATTACCTTTGATTGCGCCGGCGCTGCTGTCGAACTTCGAGCCATCTCCCCCGCAATGGATATACCCGAGCCGCAGCGCCGGCGCGCGCAGGTCCCAACTCGGAGTGGCCGCCGGTGCCGACGGTGGATACTTTGCACTGCGGTGAGAGCTTCCGCCAAACCGTTCGCACTCAGATCGCTCCTGGCCAGCGCGCACCCGGCCCATGCATCGGCGCGCAACTCCTGCGCTCCAGCCGCTCTTCATCCAGCTGCCGGGTAACTTCGTCCAGGGCATGGCCGTACTCGTGGGCGATCGATCGCAATGATGGCGCCATCGCCGTACTTGTCATAGACCGCCGCGAAGAACTGCGGCGCGTATACAATCTTCGCCTGGTCGGCCGTTACAATCAGCATGGCATTTGCCGCCGTGGCGTTGCGGAATATCGCGATCTGAGGGCACTTTGGGCGAGCAATTGGACGACAGTGCGGCGTTCATCCGGCCAGCCAGTTGCATGGCGTCGCGCGGTGGGGCGCTGATCGGCGTTGGCATCGTAGGAAGAAGCCCCGGGCCCCAGCGCGCACACAACTTCCGCTGTCGCGCACTGAACGGCCAGCAGAAACACGCACAGCAAAACCGCATGCTAAACGGTGCATCCTCATCAAAACGTGCGGTGTGGCCGCCCAATCGATTCGCGCAGCGCATTCACGCCCGCGCCACTGCCGATCAGCAAGTCTTCGGGAAATTTGCGATACGACAGAATCTCGCGATAAACCTGCGGAGCGATCGCCGAGTTCAGTCCCAGTCCCGCCATGTACTGCAAGCGCATATTCAGATCCTCATTGATCGGAGCGTTGGCCAACATCGGCGCAAGATCCGGAGCTCGGCCCACGTAGGTTCCGAGCAACTCCACGGCGGAATGGAATCCGATTTCGGCCAGCGACGCGGATACGCCCGAGTAAGCCGGCTGGTCCAGACGCCGCTGCAGCGCATCGACGTTGATGGGAGTGGGATCGGCGGCTGCCCAGCAGCACCAGATCGTACCCGTCGCCGTTCAAGTAGTTGCTCCACACGGTTGCGTTGGGAAAAACGCTGAAGAAAGTCGCCAGTTCGGTTTTGACTGTTTCCTCGTCGCTCTCGTAAATCGGCAGCCATTGCGCCGCTACTCCGCCCGGATTCAAATGGCTCTTCACCAACTCATAATACTCGCGCGAGTACAGCGTCGAAGTGCCCTTCACCCAGGGATGGATCGGATCGGTGGTGATGACGTCGAACTTTTCCGGCGTGGTCAGGATATAGTGCCGGGCGTCATCGTAAACCACGCGGGTGCGCGGGTCGCGCAGCACGTGATAATTCTCTTTGCCGAAAAACTCGTCGGAGGCGGGCGGAATCAAAGGCTCCAATTCGCAGATCACGATGCTCCGGACGTCGGGGTAGGGAACGAAAGACGCCGGCTGTCACTCCCGCGCCGAACCCCACCACCAGCACCGAATGCGCGGCGCCCGCCGGACCTGACACGAATGGACCAGGGCGGAAGGTGTCCCATCATGCGTTGCAGGCGCATGTCGAGCAGCGCCGACGAGGCCTCCGATTTGCCGCTGACATAGAAAAATCTCTGATCGCCGCGCTTGTGTGATCACCACCGACGAATTGATTCCCTCGCCCACGAACACGGGACGTGGTTTCGGCATCGATGGCGCGATTCAGGCCCCGCAAAATAGGCGCCACGCGGCGGCCATAAGCGATCGCCTGCCAGGGAACAGCGCCCACGGTTGCAGCCAAGCCCCACGCCAGCAACACTGCGCCCACGCGCCCAGCCGCGCCCGCGATATAGCTCACGAGCCGCCTTCCTCGAAGACCACCGGCGCAACGGCAACCACCGCGGCGGCCGCCGCCAGCCAGATCAACACCTGTTGGGAGCTTTGCGTTCCGATGGCCGGAATCAGCAGCAGACTGAAAGCCAGCGCGCCCACAATGGACCCGGCGGTATTGGCCGCGTAAACCTCGCCGGTCAATCGTCCGGGATCCTCCCGGTTCGCCGCCGCGGCGGCCAGCGCCAACGGAAAGCTCGCGCCCCACAGCAGCGTGGCCGGGAAAATGGCGCGGATGCATGCGCGTCAGATCCAGATCGAAATTGACCCAGGGATTAATCGCAAGCCACGGATCGACGGGCCACCAGGGCAGCACATGCGCCAGCGTGAAAGCGGTCCAGGCGATAGCGGCGGCCAGCAGGATCTGGCAGCCGGCCAGCGCCAATCGTGGATCGCGCACCCGGCGGGCCAGGAAAGAACCGGCGCCGCTGCCGGCCCACAGCCCGGCAAGAAACACGGCCAGAATAATCGAGAAGGTGTAAACCGTCGCGCCCAGCAGCAGCGAGAGCAGCCGCGTCCACACCACTTCGGCGCCCAGGGCGGTCAGTCCGGAAAACGCAATCGCCGCGTAAACGAACGCCACGCCCGGCGCGCGCGTCGCCTGGATGAGCGTTCCTCTCCATCCGCGCCTTCCGAGCGCCCTGTCGCGGCTCGCCAGCGCCAGCGCGAGCAATGCCACCGCCACATTGATCGCCGCGGCGATATACGTGGCGAAAGCCATGTCGTGGACGCGCAGCAGGTAGAAGCCGGCCAGCACGCAGCCAGTTACCGCGCCCGCGACATTGGCGCTATACAGCAACCCCAGCCAGGAAACTCCGCGGGGCGTGGTTTCCACCCAGCGGGCGATGGCGGGAAGGGAGGCGCCCATCAAGAAAGTTGGAGGCAGCAGGCATACCGCAGCAACCGCGCCGCGCAGCACCAGTCCCGATCAATCCGGTGGTTGCGCCCGCGACGTAGATGCGTGCGATCAAGGGGACGCCGAACAGCGCGACGATCCCGAACGCCGCGATCCCCAACTCCAGAAACGCGTAGACGCGCATCGGATGATGCCGCGTTGAAACCAGCCGCGGCAGAGCCGCGCTGCCCAGACACAGCCCGCCCATGTAGGCCGCGAGAAGCAATCCCAGCGATACGGCCGACGAGCCGATCACCAGTTGCAACAACTGAAACCAGACGATCTCGTAAATGAGCGCGGCGCAGCCGCTGCCGGCAAACAACAGGAGCCAGGGAACAAGATAGCGCGTAGCCTGGCTCAGCCGCTTCCGCTTCAGTCTGGACCGGTTTGGTTTCCGAGCAGTATTCCCGCCGGATTACTGAGGAGCGTCTGGACATCCCTCATTAGCTTACTGCGCTCCAGCCGAGCTGGTCGTATTCCTGCCCCGACATACAAGATCAGAACGTGAAGCGCGCCACCAGTCTGGCCCGACCTGGGCTGGGCGCCGCCGATATGCCGCCAGTCCACCATTCACCCAGTTCACGTAACCGAAGCCTTGCGACAAGGTGCCCCCGGGGTTGCCGTGCAGGGTCGGCGTAGCCACCGAAGTAAACGGGAAGCCGAACGGTGCGCCGTCGGCGGGCGCCTGATAGAACAGGCGGTTGAAGATGTTCTGGAATTCCGCCCGAATCTGGATCTGGGCTCTTTCCCTGATGCGGAACACTCGCCCGAATGCCATGCTTTCGGCCGGCTGCCGCTGCCAACGAAAATCGTTGTAGTATGGCGCGGAAGCCCCGAACGTGCCATACGGCGGTTCCACCCAGGCTTTCGGATTCAGCACCAGTTGCTGGGTGGGATCGAACGTGGAGTTGGGATTCACCAGGAACAGAGGCTGTCCGGGCACCCGATCCATAAACGTATAACCGCCGCCCCACAGCGCGGGATTGTTCCCCGGTCCCCGCGCCAAATTCGCGAGGAGATTGTTCGACGAGAACGGCGTTTGCAGGATTTGGCCGCTCTGATAGCGGAGCACTCCGCCGATAGTCCAATCCCTCGCCAGCCAGGACAGCAGCCTTCCCGCCGCTGAACTCAAGTCCACCTTGGGGGTCGTGTAGTTGAACGCAATAATCAACTCCTGCGGAACGCTGAACCCGGAAATCTGCTTGTCCAGCGACTTGTTGAATACGTCGTTGATGAGCGGCGGAGAAGGCGTGACATAGCTGGTGTTGGAGTTGGTGCCGTTGGTCAGTTCCTTCTGCCAGGTGTAGGCCACCTGCCCGCTCAGGCCGTGCGAGTAGCGCTTGGTCGGCCTTGATCTGCAGAGAGTCGTACCAGGTATTTCCATCTGGAGGCCCGAGGAATGGCGGGATGCCGTTCCACTGCGGATACGGCCGCAGCGCCTGAAGCAGGGTTTGCGTGTTCGGGAATCCCGGGTAGACGTTGTTGGGATTGGCCAGGTACGGAAACCGCGCGATCACGGCGGGCGAATTAATCTGCGTATTGAGAAGCGTGGTGTCCGCGCGGTTTTGCACGTTGAGTCCGTATTGCGACAGCAACTCCTGCGGCGTGAGCGCGTTGTAATTCAGGCTGCTCAGCAGGGGCGACACCCACCAGGCGCCGCGGTTGCCTACGTATGCGGCATCCACCACCAGGTCTTTCGTGATCTCGCGCTGGAAGCCGATGCTCCACTGAAACGTTCGCGGTAAGCGGCCGGTGTTGGGCGCGATGGAGACGAACGGCGAGGACGGAGGAATTACGCCGGGCGCTGCCGCAACCGGGTATTCGGGACTAAAATTCGGCCAGTGCACCACCGGATTCCCGTAAGGGTTTCCCGGCCCCAGTGGATCGCCATATTGAAGACGCCCCGCGGAAGCGCCGTAGGCCGCGGCCGGAATCGTATAGAAGTCGCCGGCGCTGCTGTTTAGCCCAGCCTGGTCCGATTCCGCCGCGTACGAAATGGCGCCGCCCGCGCGGAACACCGTCTTCGGCGTGATCTGGTAGGCCACTCCCAGGTGCGGTCCGAAGGCAAACGGATAGGCGTTGGCGTAGTTGCAGCCGCAGGTAGCCTGGTATTCCACCGTGCCCAGCCTTCCGCCGATCAATGTGTTGGGCAAGGTGAAGGCGGCATTCTGCATACGGCCATATTGCTCTTTCCAAAGAATCGCGTAATCCCAGCGCAGGCCGTAATCGAAGGTCAATTTACGCGTGATCTTCCAACTGTCCTGAATGTAGATTCCATAGGAATGGGTGCCCAGCCGCACGTCGGCGGGCGCGGCTGTCGACACGCTGTTGGTGGCGCCCAGGAAGAAGCTGGCGTATCCGAATCCGCTGCTCGCGAAATTCGCAAAAGGCTGTCCATTCTGCCAGGGGTCGGCAGTCTGCTGCTGAGCGAACGCGAACTGTCCGTCGGCGCGGCTGTCGTTGATACTTTGGATGCCCTCAAACAACGCCGTCGCCCCCAGCTTGTAGGTGTGGTTCCCGTGAACCCAGGTCAAGTTGGCGTTAAACGTCGGCTTATAATCGTTGGCCTCCGGCGTGAGAGTGAACGCGACGCCCGTATTGGTAACGGCAGGGAATCCGCCGCCGCCGCTCCAGCCGCCCCCGTTGGTGCTGTACATACCCGCCATATACGGGAAGAAGTTGCTCGCTGTGAACGGAATGCCGTCCGGGAAACAGCGCCTTCTGATCGTACGTGGGAGCGGTCTGAGGATTGGACGTGTGCAGATAACCAGCGCCGAGATGCAAAAGCAGAGTTGGAGATAGCGTCGTATCCAGGTTGAGACGTATGGTCTGCGATAAAGCGTTCTGAGGCTGCAACGCGGTATACGGTTCCGTGAAGCCGTTGTTCTGAGGTGAGTAGGTCTTGGTAGCCGAATAGTATCCGGACAGCTTTATCTTCTCGCTGAGCAGTTCGTCCACCTTGATGGAAGGAATGGTCGTATGGCGGAAATTCGAGTAACCCGGCGCTGTGTAATTGAACACGCCAGGCGTGTTGGGCAGCGGAATCATGTTCTGAATGATCAGCGCCGTGGGATCGATCTCGCTCTTCGGAATGGTGTTGTTGGGAAACGGACTCCGCACCACGGAACCGCCCTCCACCCGGTTGCTGCCGGGATCGAAAATCTCATTCAAGCAAACCATCTGACCCGCCGGATCGGGGCCATTGCAAGTAGGCCGGAGGGCCGCGCTGAAATCGCCATTACGCTGGTCCGCCGTGGGGACGATGCCATAGGTATTGCTGGTGAAGGCGCTCTGACGGAACTGCTCGAAGCTAAAGAAGAAGAACGTCTTGTCGTGACCGTTGTAGATTTTGGGAATCACCGACCGGGCCGCCTAGCGTGACGCCGTAATCGTTCTGCCGGATCGGGTTGCGAATGAGCTGGCCATCCTTGGACGGGTTGATGGTGCCCGCGTTGGTGAACGGCGTGCCCGCGTTCAATGCTTCATTCACGAAATAATCGTACCCGCTGCCGTGCACCTGGTTAGCGCCGGATTTCATGGTGTAGTTGAAATACCCGCCGCCCGCCTGGCCATATTCCGCCGCGAAGTTACTGGTTTGGATGGCAACCTCCTGGATCGCCTCCATGCCCGCCTGGTTCACCTGGTTCTGCTGTTTGAAGAAACCGTTGGTGGCATCTTGTCCTTCGATGTTGATGGACTGCGAATTGGACGGCATCCCGTTCACGCGCAGGATGGCGTCGGTTGAGATGCGCGCGCCCGGCAGTAGTTCCACCGCCGACAGCGGGTTCCGGATATTACCCAGGCTGTTGCCGGCTCCGATGCTGGCCGCCGCGCCGGTGAGCGTGAGAATCGGCAGCTCGTCCAAAGTCTCCGTGGAGACGTTGTGGCTCACCTCGCCGCCTTCTGTTTTTAGCAGTGGAGCGGCTGCTTCCACCGTGATGGATTCGCTGTTGGAGCCCACTTCGAGCGACACGTCGACGCGCGCGTTTTCGGCCACTTCCACCTGCAGGCCCTGGCGCACGTACTTCTTGAACCCAGGCACGGTTACCGTCAGATCGTAAGTGCCGGCGGGCAATTGAGGAATGGTGTAGTTGCCTGTTCCGGAGCTTGCGGCGGGATATACGGCGCCCGTGGCGAGGTTCTTGGCCTCAATCGCGGCGCTGGCGATTACGGCTCCCGCCGGATCGGAAATTGTACCGGTAATAGTGCCGCGGTCCGATTGGGCAAACGCGGCCGAAACGAGCAGACACAATCCTACTGAGCACACTAATACCTTCACGATTAATCCCCCCGTCCACTTGGACTATAAATCCGAAACCCTATGCTCGAATTTATCTAAAAACTGGCAGAAGCATATCCCAAGCAGCCGACGATAACAATCCTTTACATAAGAATTGACTAAGAATTGCCGCGTGAACAGCCAGCAGGCTAACTGAGGGCAATTTCAAGCAGCCAAAAATTCGGCTGAGTTGACGGTGAGTGGACGCCAAACTTGCAGGAGCGAATGGGAGGGAAGGATTTGGAACAGGGAGGTTAAAGGCAGGGCAAATAGTTTGTGCGGGGCAGGTGTTTGAGCCTGCCCCGCGAGATTACCCAACAGATCAGAACGTGATGCGCCCGATCAATTGGCCCGAACGAGGTGTGGCGCCGGCGCCCTCCACCCAGTTGACGAACCCGTAACCTCCCGACAACAGATTGCTCTGCGAACCGAGAGTGTTCATGCGAGACGTGATCGTGCCCGGATTGGTGGACGGGCCGCCGAAAATGCCGACTGCATCCGCCGGCTGCGAGTAGAACAGCCGGTTAAAGATGTTCTGGAATTCCGCCCGAACTTGCAGAGTAACGCCTTCCTTGATGCGGAAGATGCGGCCGAAGCCCATGGACTCAGCCGGCTGACGCTGCCAGCGGAAGTCGTTGTAGTAGGCTGCGGAGGCGCCGAATTGGCCGAGTGGTGCATCCGTCCAAGCCGCTGGATTCAGCGCCAGTTGCGTGGTCGGATCGAAGTGCCCGTTCGGATTCACCAGGAACAAAGGCACACCGGGTACGCGGTTGTAGAACGTGGTGCCGCCGCCCCACAGCGCGGGGTTGTTGGCGGGTCCGATACCCAGATCGGCAAGCAGATTATTGTTGGAGGGTGGCGTCCTGATTAAGGTGCCGCTCTGATACCGCAGCAGGCCGCTATAGGTCCAGTCGCGAGCCACCCATGAGAACAGCTTCATAGCGCCGCTGTCCGCGGAGATCTTAGGCGTGGTGTAGGCGAACGAAATGATCAACTCCTGGGGAATATCGAAGCCGGAAATCTGCTTGTCCAGCGCGGGATTGAACACGTCGTTGATGAGCGGAGCATTGGGCGTGAGATAAGACGTATTGGAATTCACGCCGTTGGTCAATTCCTTTTGATAGGTGTAAGCGCCCTGCATGGTCAACCCATGCGAATAACGCTTGGTGAATTTCACCTGCAGCGAATCGTACCAGGTGTCTCCCAACGGCGGTCCCAGGAACGGCGGGACTCCGCCAAACCACTGCGGATAGGGCACCAGGGCTGCAATGAGCGGTTCCCCGGACGGGAAGCCCGGGTAAACGTTGTTCGGATTCGCTAGATTCGGGAAGCGGGCTGTCACCAGCGGCGAGCTGATCGGCGTGTTCAAAAGATTCGCATCGGTCTGGTTGGCCACGTTGAGCCCGTATTGCGATAGCAATTGCTGCGGCGTGATGCCGTTGTAATTCACTTGGGACAGCAGGGGAGCGGTCCACCACGCGCCGCGGTTGCCCACGTACGCTGCTTCTATCACCATGTCTTTTATAATCTCGCGCTGGAAGCCGATGCTCCATTGGAAAATTCGGGGCAGCCGGTCGGAGTTGGAAGCGATGGATATGAACGGCGAACTGGGCGGCACCACGCCGCCGTTTGGCGCGGGGTACAGCGGAGTTTGGAGGAACGACTGGAACGTCAGAACCGGATTCCCCAAAACGTTCCCTGGAGCATAGGGATCTCCATTCTTGAGAATCGCAGCGGGCAATCCATATCCTGGAGGTGTCAGTCCCAGGAAGTCGGGAACGCTGACGTTTAATCCCGCCTGATCCGCTCCAGCCGCATAAGTGATGGCGCCGCCTGCGCGGAACACGGTCTTGGGGGTAATCTGATAAGCCACTCCCACGTGGGGCCCGATAGAAAACGGATAGGGCTTTGCGAATGTACACTTACAGGTTGCCCCGTATTCCACGGTGCCGAGCCGTCCGCCGATGGTAGGATTGGGATCGTTGAAATCGGTATTCTGCATACGGCCGTGTTCTTCCGACCATTGCGTGGCGTAATCCCAGCGCAGTCCGAGTTCCACGGTCAATTTGCGAGTTACTTTCCAACTATCCTGAAGATACAGCCCATAAGAATGCATTCCAAGGCGCGTACCTTCCGAGGGAGGTGCGACATCCAGTCCGCCGGCTGCGCCCAGCAGGAAGCTGGCATAACCTAGTCCGCTGCTGGCCGTATTCTGAAAGGTCTGGCCCAATTGCCAGGGATCGGCTGTCTGGGCCTGCCCGAATTCGAATTCTCCATTCGCGCGGCTGCTGGTGATAGTCGGGATGCCTTCAAACAGCGCCGTGGCGCCTAGCTTGAAGGTATGGTTTGCCTTGATCCAGGTGGCGCTGGCATTGAAGGTGGGCTTCACATCCTCTTCGAAAGGCGCTTCAAAAAACGAGGCGGTATTGCTGGTGGGGAATCCGCCGCCACCTGTGAAGCCGGGGAACACGAAGGCAGAGGCATCCAGCCCAGACAAATAGGGGAAATATTTCGAAGGGAAAGGCGTTCCCTCTGGATACAGCGTGGAGGCGCCGCTATAGGTGGGAGTGACCGAAGGATTCGTCGTGTGCAGCAATCCCGCGCCGAAATGCAGTAATAAAGTGGGCGTCAGGGTGTCGTCCAGGTTGACGCGTACTGTTTGCGCCAACGAATTTTGCACGGTTGCCACGGACAGCGGTAATTGCGCGCCGCTGAAACCGTTGTTCTCCGGCGAGAATGTCTTATTCGCCGAATAGTATACGGACAACTTCAGCTTCGAACTGATCAACTGGTCCACCTTAATGGAAGGAATCGTGGTATGCCGGTAATCCGAGTAGCCTGGGATGGTGTAGTTGAAAACGGGCGAAGTGTTATTCGGCATGGGGAACAGGCTTTGAATGATCAACGCCGTGGGGTCCATCATGCTCTTCGGAATGGTGTTATTCGTGAACGGGCTGGCCACCGTGGCGCCGTTCACCACGCGCCGCGTGCTGGGATCGAAGATCTCATTCGGACACACCGATTGGCCGGCCGGATCGGGGCCATTGCAACCAGCAATAAAGGGAGGAACCAGGTCACCGCTGAAATTTCCGGCACGTTCCTGTGCATTGGGAACTTGCGCGATGCCGTTGCTGGTGAAATTGGTTTGGCGGAACTGCTCAAAGCTAAAGAAGAAGAACGTCTTGTCATGACCGTTGTAGACTTTGGGAATGACCACCGGCCCGCCCAGCGTGAAGCCATAATCGTTCTGGTGGATGGGGTTGCGGATGTTCTCGTTCGGATTGGACGGGTTAACAGTGAACGGCAAGCCCGCATTCAGGATTGTGTTCGTTAAATAGTCGAACCCGCTTCCATGCAGCCGGTTGGTGCCGGACTTCATGGTGTAGTTAAAATAGCCGCCACCCGCCTGGCCATATTCCGCTGCGAAATTGCTGGTTTGAATGGTCACTTCCTGGATGGCGTCCGCGCCCGCCTGATTGATCTGCGTCAGCTGCTTCCAGAAACCGTTGCTGGCATCCTGGCCTTCGATGTTGATGGTCTGGGAGCTGGAAGGCATGCCGTTTACGCGCATGGTGTTATCGCTTGAGAAATCGGTGCCCGGCAGCAGTTCCACCGCGGCCAGCGGGTTCCTGATATTTCCCAACCCGGTGGTGTTCCCGAAACCGTAAGGCGCGCCGGACAGCGTCAGGATCGGAAGCTGGTCTAGGGTGTCTGTCGCAACGGTGTAGCTCACTTCAGTGGTTTCCGTCTTGAGCAACGAAGCCTCGGCGTTGACGACCACGGACTCCGTCGTAGCGCCCACCTCGAGCGTTACGTCGATGCGGTCCACGCCGGCCACCTGGACGCCGATGCCGGTCCGAACAAACTTCTTGAATCCCGCAACCGACACCGACAGCTCGTAGGTGCCTACCGGGAGCTGGGCGATGGTGTAATTACCGGTGCCTGAGGCGGCCGCCGGGTACACGGCGCCGGTGTCCACATTCTTAGCTTCAATCGGCGCATTCGGCACCACGGCTCCTGCCGGGTCCGTTACCGTGCCGGTAATGGTTCCGCGATCCGTTTGAGCAAACGCGGTCGAAACGAACAGCAAAACAGCAACTGAATAAATCAGTTTCTTCACAGACGATACCCCCATCTACTTGGATTTACACCCCGAGGTCATAAGCGAACTAACAAATCTGGCCAAGTCTATCGCAAGGAGCGGGACGTAACAACGGTTGTCCGCAAATTTGACGCTACTTTGACGGTGGCGGGCATCGGGGGCATTCGCTTCATGTTCGGCGCGCACTTACTACTACAATGGAGCGACCAGGAAAATTGTAACCAGCCTGTCATGCCGTCGGCGATACAACATCCACCACGCGGTTGGCCACTTTTGTTTCGGGGCATGCGGCCGTTCCAGGCCGATCGTGCCTTGCGCGACGGCGCGGCCGGAATCCAACTGGCGGCCCTGAGCATCCCGCAGGCCCTGGGCTACACCAGCATCGCCGGCATGCCCGCGGTTACCGGATTCTACACGCTATTACTGCCGCTATTGGCGTTCGCCACATTCGGCTCATCGCGCTACCTGGTGGTGGCCGCGGACTCGGCAACCGCCGCCATTCTCGCCGGGGGAATCTCCGGCATGGCGCCCGTCGCCAGCGTGAAATATGTGGCTTTGGCGGGAACGGTGGCCTTGCTCACCGCGGGATTTTTGCTGCTGGCGCGGCTGCTCAAGCTCGGGTTTATTGCCGACTTCCTCTCGCAAACCGTGCTGGTGGGTTTTCTCACTGGAGTGGGATTTCAGATTGGAATTGCGGTGCTGGGCGAAATGCTTGGTTTGGAGATTCACTCCCGCCGCACCATCCTGCAACTCGCTCAGGTGTTACGCCAGCTGCCTCAAGTGAACCTGCCGTCGGCGGGCCTTGCCACGGTAGTGGTGGCAGGCGTGCTCATTCTGGGCCGGTTCGCGCCGAAAATCCCCGCCGCGTTGATCGCCGTTGCAGGCGCCATCGCGGCTAGCGCGGCCTGGGGCTTTGCCGCGCGCGGTATCGCGGTCATCGGGCCGGTAGCAGGTGGCTTGCCGCATTTGGGCCTGCCCGATGTGAGTTGGCGCCAGGTGGAACTGCTGGTTCCCGTGGCAGGATCGTGCTTCGTGATGATCGTGGCGCAGAGCGCCGCTACAGCGCGCATTTACGCCGCGCGCCATCGTCAACTTCTGGACGAAAACGCGGACCTGGCCGGCCTCTCCGCGGCGAATGCAGCCGCCGCGCTGAGCGGTGCGTTTGTGGTGAACGGGAGTCCCTCCCAAACCGCCATGGTGGAAAGTTCCGGCGGACGGAGCCAATGGGCGCACGTCGCTGCTGCGCTGGTGGTTGCTCTGGTGCTGCTCTTCCTCACGCGCCCCTTGCAGTTTCTCCCGCGTTGCGTGCTGGGCGCCATCGTTTTCATAGTGGCCGTCCGGCTGGTGGACCTGCGCGGACTTCGGGCCATTCGTCGCGAGAGCCCCGGCGAATTTTGGCTGGCCGCCACCACCGCGGGTGTCGTGATGCTGGTGGGCGTGGAGCAAGGGATCGTCCTCGCCATGGTGATGTCGCTGCTCCGAATTGTGCACCACAGCTATCATCCCCACACCGCGGTGCTCACGCAGGGCGAAGGGGGATTGTGGCAATTGAATCCCGTTGTTCCCGGCGCTGTAACGGAGCCGGGGCTGGTAATCTACCGTTTTGGCGCGGCGCTTTTTTACGCCAACGCCGGCCGCTTTTCCGAGGAGATCCAGCTTCTGGCGGGGCCGGCTTCTTCATCCGACACGGACCGCCGGCTGCGCTGGCTGATGGTGGATGCCGGAGCCATTACGCAGGTGGATTACACCGCCGCGCGCGTGGTGAAGGAACTCCATGACGACCTGGCCCAGCGCGGCGTCGACCTGGTTTTCGCACATGTGCAAGCGGACTTGAAGCCCGACTTGGACCGCCATCACCTGACCGAGGTGATCGGCTCGGACCGCCTTTTTGACAGCCTCCACGAAGCGCTGGCCTGTTATCACAGCCTGATGAACACCCACCGGATTTGACTGGCGGTACAATTCGATTAAATCGGTACTCGAATCGGCCGTCAGAAAGGAGACTCCGATCGATATGGGACGCTTTCGTTTTCCCGCCGCTTCCGTTCTAGCCCTTACGCTGCTCGCCGCTCTGCCGGGCGCAGCTCAGAATAATAACCCGTCCGCGCCGCAGCCACAGGCGCCGCCATCGAACTCGCCCGTATCAAATTACGATAAGACCATCTTTCAGAAACCGATTCCCGCCGATCAGCTCGCATTTCTGAAGCAATTCGATGGGGGACCGTCCAACGATTTGGTGCGAGACAAACAGTTCCGCAAGTTCATGCGAAGCGCCCTCCCCGATGGCATCTTTCATTACGGCCGGGACATGTCCATTTTTGACGCGCTCGACATGGTTCTGAAAGGCTCCACTCTGCCGGTCCGCATCCGGGACGATCGATATCTATTGGTCTCCGGGCGCAACGGACCGTACCTCGGCGGCCGGGGATTTATGTGGATCGATTTGCAGGATGGCCTGGTCCTGGGCGGATTCTATTTCCATCCGACCAATGGCGAGCCCACGCCCACCGTCAACGTTTTCTCCAGGCAAGTGAAGGAAGAATCCCTCAAAATGAGCCAGCTTCCCCCGGCGTTCGCGGAGGATTTGAGCCAGTGGTCTGTGGAATTCAGGGTTCCACCGGTCACAACGCGCTACTTTATTACCGGCTCCAATAGAAAGATCCTGCTGGAGCATGACGAAGACTATTGCGCGCCCGCGGCCGGCGTGGCGCCGCCCGATTGCCGGCAGATGAATGCGGACGCCGCCGACATCGACCTGGACGCCGCCTATTATTTGGAACAGACCCACCACGCAACCAATGCTACCGCTTGGATGATCACCGATCAGGACCAGGTGGCTTGGATCCAGGTTCGGGAAAATACTTGCCGCGTTGGACCGGACCCGCTGGGATGCCGCATCCGCCTGACACGCGAACGCACGCACATCATCTTGAGGCAGCATCCGTTACCGCGCCCGCCGCGCGGCTAGCGGCCGAGTTGCGCGCGTAGCTACCGAGCCGCGCGGGTAGCTGCCGAGCCGCGCGGGTAGCTGCCGAGCCGCGCGCGTGAGCAAGCGGTCAGTCTAGACACTGCGCTGAGCCGCATCCGCCTGCTGCGCCAAAGTCTGCAGAAAGTCTAAGAAATCTGGCGACTGGCCTATGAAAAGCCCATCGGCGGTTAAGGCATTGACGGCTCCGGCCGCATCGATCTGCCCCGCCGACGTGGGCCGGATCACCGCGCAATTCGGCAGATTCGGGCTGATGAACTCGCACGGCACGGGAAAGATCAGGTTCGTCTGAAGGGCCGGGTTGACGGTGGCGTCGAAATTCGGGAACGCCGGCAATCCATTCGCGGCCGGCATAGGCGCCAGCGGCGGCTGCACCGAATTTCCCGAGAAGTCCACCCATTCCAAGAAGTGACATATTTCGTCTCCGCCAATACTCAACGTGATTTTCAGCACTTCCAGGCTGGATACTTTTTGGCTTAAAGTAGCATATAAACTTGAACCACCCTGCTCAATAAAGCCAAAATGAAACGCCGCAATATTGGCGATTGCCTGGATATTGGATAGCGCAAAGTCGCTGTTGGTCCTTGGAATTGCCGGCACGTTTACTAAATCCAGCGCCTGCGGAAACGTGGCACCAAAATCGGGGTTGTTCGAGCTGCGATACCGCGTATACCAGCTGGTGTCCACCGTGAGATTCATGAGATTGGTGAGCCGGCCCCTGTGCTTCTTGGCGCCGTCCGCCTGGCTGCCCGGCAAATTGCGGAACGCATCCAGGTCCACCGGGGCCGCGCCGATCGATTGCAGGTAGGCATTCAGAAACGTCGCATGGCTCAGCTCATCCAAAGTATTGCTGGTTATGTATTGCGGCCCATCCGGATCCAGGTTCATAAACGCCGCCTGATAGCTGTTCATGGGCGTGAAAGGCGCGGTTTCCACGGGTTTTTGACCGGGCGTAAGTCCACCCAGCTCGGCATACTGCTCCCAGAGGTCGGTCTCAATCAGCTCCGCCGCGGCTAGAAATCTTAGAATCGCGATATCGCCCTGCGTGGGCGGTGTCACTTGTTGAGCGGATGCAGGTTTACTCGCGATTAATTCCGCGCCCGCCAATGCCGTCCCTGCAATCAGGCTGTTCTTCATAAATGAGCGACGGTTCGTCGAATATGTGAGATTATCTGCAGCTAAAGCGTTCAAGCGTATTCTCCTTAATTGGATTATTTGGTCCTGAGCCATGGTACCCGACATGCCGCGGTATTTCTATAAATGGGGAAAACGTTTACATTACTTTTACCCGCCGGCCCGTGACTGAGCCGCGCGCCAGCACCACACCCGACGACGACCGGAAGTCGTGCCCGCAGGCCGGTCGAAGAGGACCCAAAGTTGTCAACGGGATCAACATCGGCTTGGAAATTCCCCGGTCGTCGTGCACTGGAGAATATCGACTCGAAGAACGCCGAACGGGTGGCGCGTAAGCAAGCGGTTCCGATTTGTTGCAGCGTTTTCTCTCCGAAACTCGACTAACCTGTGAGGAGCGCATGCACGCGAGCAACGATGCCGAACTGGTTTGCCTGGCGCGGGCCGGAAACCGCGATGCATTTGGCGAGCTCATCCGGCGTTATCAACACCAGATCTGGGGTTTGGCCTGCATCCTGCTCGACGATCGGTTCGAGGCTCAGGACGCAACCCAGGAAGCTTCCCTGCGCGCCTGGCTGAATCTCGATCTTCTGAGCGATCTGGCCAAATTCGCGCCCTGGCTTCGCCGCATCGTCTTCGGCGTTTCCATTGACTGGCTCCGCGTATTTCGGCCGGACCTTTATCGCTCGCAGGACGTAAGCGCCAAGCTGGAGCTAGCCGCGCAACCGGCGCATACCGAGTCCGGGCTGGCAAGGATCGAGGCGATCGAGCTGCAACAGCGCATTTGGGACGCAGTGGCGCGCTTGCCTCCCAAGCACCGGTTGCCTCTGACACTGTTTCACTTCGACGGCCTAATGGCCGATCTCGCCGCTGTTAGCCATCCGCTCGTTCAGATATCGGATAAACCAGAACGCAGCCTGGGTGAAGTCACTATCACAGAAACCGGCCGAAACGTCATGGAGGGCCGCGCGGATCACGTCCAACTGAACGGCATCAATCGATGGCTCGGCGGCGTCCTTCTGCGAGGCGCCCAATCCACCTGGCGTTGGGATCGGGAGCGCGCCCGCATCGTCAGGCTTATTCCTTCTTCTTCAGAGCCGCATCGTTCTCTTGAATGAAATTCCGGATTTCATCCGCCATCCCCAACAGCTTTTCCCATTGCTCGCGGTACAGCGTGACCGGAAAGCGTCCCAGCCCATACACGGACAGACCGCCCTTCTCGCTCACCTTCAGCGACATCTGCCCGCGCGAGGGCTTCTTCAGCGATTGATTCTCAGCGCGTAACCGCTCAATCTCCGCTTTCAACTCTTCTTCCGATGCCATGAGTATCAGTGATACCACAATTGTTCACGGAAGGTTAGCATCGCCAGCGCCCGCGTCAGCAAGCGCAACGCCAGCGTCCGCCGCAACGATGCTTACTGAACCGCGCACGTCAGTAAGCGCAACGCCAGCGTCCGCGCTCCACCGCGCTCAGAAAATCGCCCACGTTGCGATTGAAGGCGGCCGGCTCTTCCAGGTTCACCGCATGCCCGCTATTCGGCGCAATCCAAAGTCCCGCGTTCGCGAGCGTTCGCTTCAGCCACAGAGTGGTTTCGAGACAGGGTTCATCCTCGTCGCCCGCGATCAACAACACCGGAATCTGAAGGCGTGAAAATTCCTTCTCGAAATCCTGAAGTGAGGGCCGCCGCGCCTGATACCCGGTCAGCGTCCGCGCCTTACCTTGCGGCGAGTGCTCGCGCAGATGCGACATGAATTCTTCGAACCCGCGCGGATCCTTGCGCAAAAGCTGCATCCGCGTGGGACCCCGTCCTGAAACCTCCGCCGCTGCCGCCGATCCCTGTTCCAGATAGATCTTCGCGCTCGCCTCCGATTCCGCAACCCACGCCGCTCGATTCGCAGCCGGCGATCCGGAGCCAACGCCCGATACCACCAGCGATTTCGCCATCTCCGGATACATCAAGCCGAAATGCAGCGCGGCATAGGCGCCCATGCTCGACCCCACTACGTGGGCCTTCGACGCGCCAAGACTCTTCACCACCGCAGCGATATCGTGCACCACAAAAGGCAAACCGTACAAACTGGCGTCCCCGGGCACATCCGATGGCGGATAACCGCGCGCGTTGTACGTGACGCACCGGTAGAAGCGCGAAAAGCATCGCACTTGCGCTTCCCATCCTCGATAGTCCGAGTTCAATTCATGCACGAATACGATGGGTTCGCCGCGCCCGGTTTCTTCGACGTACAGCCGCACACCGTCCGAATTCACAAAACTCACGATCTTAACCTCACTGCATCCTCGTTCATCGGTTCTACCATAGAAGCGTGACCACCCGACAACATGCCGGCCCAGGACCCGCGACGCCTCATGTTCCTGAACCCTCGCTCGCCGAACGTGCGCGGACGCTCGCTACGCTCGGCCTTATCGGCAGCCTCTCCACGCATTCGCAGAAGTTTCCAGGCTTTCCCTTCGGCTCCATGATGCCGTTTGCCGCCGACGAGCTGGGGCGCCCGATATTTTTCATCAGCAGCATGGCGATGCACACTCAAAATTTGCGCCAGGATCGGCGCGCCAGCCTGCTCATCACCCAACCGGATGTCTCCGGAAACCCTCTGGGTGCGGCTCGCTTGACGCTGCTGGGCGAAGCCACGGAAACGCCCGCCGCGGAAGTCAGTGAGCTTTATCTTTCGCGCTACGATAACGCAAAATTCTGGCAAGAGTATACCGACTTTGCGTATTATCGGCTGCAGGTTTCGGCCGCGTATTTCATTGGAGGCTTCGGCGTCATGGGATGGATCTCGGTCCCGGATTATTCGAGCGCCTCACCCGATCCGCTGGCCCAGGCCGCGCCCGGAATCATCCAGCACATGAATGACGATCATGCCGATGCGCTTCTTCTGATCGCGCAACGCTTCGCGGGCGAATCGCCCGACAAAGCCGCCATCACCGCCGTAGACCGGCTGGGCTTCCATCTGCGGCTGCAATCAGGCGACCGGATTCACGGCCAGCGCGTGGCTTTCCTGCGTGAAGCGAGAACCACAGAAGACGCCCGCGCGGTCTTCATCGAGATGCTCCAGCAAGCCAGATCCTGACGGCGCCTACTGCAGCATGCAGCCGGTTTGGTTGCACTGCCCGGTGCATTGTTTTACATCCGCCGCGCTGATCTGCCCGTCGCCATTCGCGTCGCGTGGATCGGTGGCTCCGAAAACCGGCGTGCCGATGGATTCGGTGATCAAGTCGATATCGTTCTGGTCCACATAGCCGTCGCCGTTGATGTCGCAGGCCAGCGGCTCTATGGGTGCCGATTCAGATGGCCCCGCCGCGATGTTCGAGGGATCTGACAAATTACCGTTCGCATCCACCGCGCGAACATAATACAGCGATGGCAGCGAAGTGGGCGCCTGCTCGCTGTAGCTGGGCGTCGTGGTCTGGGCAATCAGGTTGTAGGGCATCGGGAACGATGCCGGGCTGTCCAGAAAGCCCTTGCTCGAAAGTTCTTCCAGCACTTCGCACGCGGTGGCGAGCGTACCGGTGACGGATCCTTTGCACAGAGAGTCGAGCGAGCCGCTCTCCAGCTCCTGGATGGTCACCGAGACGGTTTTGCCGTCATGCAAAGGAATCTTTACCGATCCCACGGCCAAAAGCATTTCAGCGATTGGGGTGACGGTGGCCCGATAAACGTTGTAGGAAACCGCGTTCGGCGGCGGATCCCAAGTCAGGTTGACGGTTTGCCCCGCCGTGACACCGCTTTCCGCCATCAATCTTCGCGGCGCGAGCAGCGGATTCGTAGATCCCGAGGTACGAAGCAGAACCTCGGCGCCGAATCGCTGGCGCGCGGTGCCAAGAAACAGGCCCACCGGAGTAGGTTCCAGACTGCGCGTGCCGGAATTATTCGGATCGCCGAAACCGCTCTGCGTGATCACCGACCAGTGACTTCCATCCTCGGTGCGATAAACGTCGGTTCCATATTGGTGCGTAAAAAGATCGTCCAGGGCGCCCAGAGTTTGAAACTGTTGCAGACCGACGCTCCAGTCCCAGGTGCCCAGAAAAAGATTCTGGCCCGCCGCGCTTTGGTCGGGCTCTTGCATTCCGGTGATGGAACCCATGCGCCAGAAGTGGCCGTTCATCCAATTGCCGAAGCCGCTCCCGAATCCGGAGAGGGGCGTGATTACACCGCTCGCTCCGCTGGTTCCGATGTTGACGCCGGGCGGAAGGGGACGCGGCTCTCCCACCACCAGGTCCCAAGAGTCGTCCGGGCGCACCTTAATCAATTCCGTCGGCCGGTTCGTCGATACATACAACTCGTTTCTGTAAATGTGCATGTACAGGCCGTTCGGCGCCATTAAGCTTGCGTTCGTCTGATAGCCGCCGTTGATCACGATCGGAGAAAAGGGATAGGGCGCGGTCCCGGTGCCCTCGGTCTTATACACTGCGTAACCCGTCTCTTTGGGATTCTCTTGCCGCGTGAAGCCCGTGGTGGCGTACAGATGGTTATCGAAAACTTCAACGTCCCAGGTCGGCATAACCGACCAGTCTGGGCTCACCTGCTGAAAGGTATTGTCGCCCGCCGACGGATTGGGCGAAGCCATAATGATCCCCGATCCTTCGTAGGTGGCGGCCGTCACGAACAATTGTCCATTAAATTGCGTGAGCGAACGGAACGATCTTACTTTGCTGGTAGAATTCAGATAATAGTTGCCGATATTTCCTAAAAAGGTTCCTTGATCCTGAGGGATCGGAGTCCAGGTTTGCCCGTCCGTGGTTCTCAGGATGCGCGGCGCCGGCCAGCCATTGGGCTGGAATGGCGTGGGTTCGAACGCGCCGCCGGAAGTGACGCCTCCGACATACAAGGCTTGGGTGCCGTCGCTTTCGGTATACACCACCATGCCGCGGTAACCCACGTCCAGGGCCGTCATCACCGATGTCCCGTCTACCGTGATGGGAATCGTGGAAGGCGATTGATAAGCCAGCCTCCAGGTATTCGTGGAGGGCGTGTATTCCCAGATCTGAGCCGCTAGCGACTGCGCCAGTGTCACCTCGTCGGGACACTGGTCTCCCTTCACCGCGGCCGGGTACGATTTGGTTCCCGCGCGAACATCGGACGTGAGCAGCGTCAGGCACAACTCTTCGGTGCCGGTCCCAATATAAAGCTTGTTATTAAACCATTTGGCCGACCATATCCAGGTATTGTGCGCGCTGCCGCCAAATCTGGCCAGGCCGTTTACCGCCACTCGTTGAAATACGTCGGTGTCAGTTTCCAAAGCTTCGATACGTCCTCGAATTTTGAAGAAAGACTTATCGCCCTGATTCATCTCGAAGTGGTCTGTCGAGATAACTCCCACTTCATTGGAATACTCCGGAGAAAGCTGCGATTCGCTGACCGTTACCAGCCCGTCGTTTTGCGAATTCGTATCCGTTCCCGGTACCAGTTTGCGGAGCAGGGAACCCGTGATAAAGGTGACATCGCTATCTTCGTATGCGTCGCCGGAGAAATAATAGAACGGCTTGTTCGGTAATTGCGTGAAAACCGGGTCCGCGGCGGCCCGGAAGGTCGCCATATTGGAAACTTCCATATCCGCGACCGCTTGGGTATTCAGGTTGAGGTTGTACTTCGAGAAGAGCTCTTCCACGACGGACTGATTTGCGGAAGCGAAGGCCCAGTCCGCCAGCGCGGTTCCCTGATTCGGACTAGCCAGGGTGAAAACCGCCTTCACATAAGGGAGCACGCCATCATTCAGGATCGCTTGTTGCAGATCCAGGCCGCCCTTGGAATGGCCGATGAAATACATCTGCGACACGTTGTAGACGCTGGCAATTCTCGGAATTACATTCGCCAGCACCGCACCGTCGGATTGCAAGCTGCCGGATACGGAGGTGTTCGTTGTATTGGGAGTGACGAACGCGGTGCGGTAGCCCGCTTGATAGGCGCGCGCATACATATCGTTGTTGGTGAACCAGTCCGACGCAACGCCGCCCAATCCGGGCACAAATACCAGCACGGGAGTTTTGAAATTGGCGAAACTGGGATTGACCGCGCCATAAAATACGTTAGCGAAGGCCGAATCCGGAGTCGGAGCCGGTGGCGTTGGCGGGGCCGGTGGAGTAAGGCTCTCGCCCAGTAATGGCCAAGTCAATAACGACAAAATAATGAGACCAGGGAAACGTCTCAGGCTAGCGAGGTTCACGAACTCAGCCTAACGGATGGCCTTTTTTGAGTCAGTAGAAGGGAAGTACCGAGGCGTACTACTGCGACACCCAGTACGTCGGTGCCAGTGTGGCGCACGCACTCTTGCGTGCCGCGTCGGCACTCATGCCGACGCAAGGCTTGTGGGACGGCATCGCGTTCACACGATTGTGAACGCTGCACGCTGAAGCGTGCGCCACACCGCGTGCAGCAACACTGGCAACCTGCGTGCGGCAACACTGGAAAACTATGGCAGGCTTTCGGGGCGACGCACGAGCTTTTCCAATAACTGCGCGGCCAAATCGCCGCCCGAATACTCTCGAAAATCCTCGCTCAGCCGGACTGCGTTCTCCCGAAACTCCGGCTCGGCCAGTACCCGGCCGACGGCCCCGGCCAGCCGCTCCGGCGAACATTTCCTGCCTGGAATCCGCAGCGCCGCCCCGGCCCTGGCGGCAAGCCACGAAATTTCGGGTTGATCCAGAATTGCCGGCACCAGCACCATGGGCAGTTTTCGATCTAGCGTCGCCATCACCACTTCCGAGTCTCCGCCCGCCACCACAGCATCGGCGATGGGCAAAACATCGCTCAGCGCCGTCCATCGCTCCAGGCGAACGTTTGGCGCCAACGGCCCAAGATTCAGGCTCTCCAGCCTTCTACTCTCGCCCGCGATCAGGATCACGTTGAGCGCCAGATTGGCCAATCCCCGCGCCGCCATCTGCAACAACCTCGGCTTTTCGGGATACATGCTGCCTTCCCACACGATTACGCGGGGGCGATCCCGCTGCACCTTGCCGATCCATTCCGCCGCGGGCTGACCGGAATCTTTGTCCCACAGGCACGGGCCCACATAGTGCACCGATGCCGGAAGATCGCGCCGATTCCCGTCGAACGCGCGCGTGCCGGGCACCAGATAGAGCGGCAGCGTTCCGGTAAATTCCGTTACCGTTCCGGACAGCGGCGGCAGGCCCCAGCTTTGGCGCAACTTGCTCGCCGCGCGTGGCACGCCCGCCGACGCCGCGCGCATGATCCACCCCAGCGGCCCGGCCACGAATCGCAGAGGTGTGCCTTCGAGCAGCCAGTTCATTCCCGGAACGGGATGCTCGGGCCCCGGCAAAATACAACCGGCCACGTGCGACAAAACCGCCACAGGAACGCGCTTCAATTCGCCCAGCACCAGAATCGGGCCCCACATCGCCATATCGCAGACCACCACGTCCGGCTCCCACGATTTCCAGACATCCTCCAGATCGCGCACTTGCTCCGGCACGGTCCCGAGCATCAGTTCCCGCCAGCGCGACGGCTGCCAGCTCCCGTCGGCCAGATCTCGAAAAGCTCGCTCCACGCGCGCGTCATCCACGGCTTCAAAAGGAAAGCAGCGAAACCCCTGCTTTCGCACCGATTCCAGAACCGCTGCGCCCGTGTAGAAAGCCACTTCATGCCCACGCTGGCGCAACGCAAGAGCAACCGACAAGAAGGGATTCAGATGGGTTCCGAGCGGCCATACTGTCAGGAGAAATCGGGACATGTTTAGAGGTGGAAGCGCAGCAAGCGGATGTGCCAATAGTACTTGATCCCTGGTTCCAGCATCTAGTACTAAAGAGATGCCCGCGCTTCAGGCCCTTCCGTTAGTCTGGCAGTAGCGATCCTGTTAGCCTTAAGAATTAAATCAAGATGAGCGCGCCCGCCACATCCTCAGTCGAAACCCCTGCGCGCGTGAGCGGCATGCCCGTGAAATTGCTCTATGGAATCGGCGAGATGCCCGTCACCGTCAGCATGGTGCTGTTCGGGCTGTTCACGCTGTTTTTCTACAACACGGTGATGGGCCTTTCGGCATCGTTGGTCGGCTTCGCCATCGCGGGCGGTCTCGTGATCGACGCCTTCATCGATCCCTATATCGGCTACCGTTCCGATGGCAGCCGCCACTGGTTTGGCCGCAGGCACTCCTACATGCTCGCCGGCGGCATCCTGGTCGGCCCCTCCTTTTTCCTGTTGTTCGACCCGCCGCGGAGCCTCAGCCACACCGGGCTTTTCATCTGGCTTTTTGTTTTCTGGGTAGCCGTGCGATTCACTGGCGCGCTGTACCGCATCCCTTACTTAAGTCTCGGCGCCGAACTCAGCTCGGATTATGACGAGCGCACCATCCTCTTCTCCATTCGCGCTCTGTTTGGATTGATCGGCGCGCTCATCGCCGCCGGAGTTTCTTTCCTGCTCTTCACCAAAACCGGCATCGCCGATCCCAAACTGGACTACGCGAGTTACCCGCGAATGGGCCTTCTGTTCGGCTTGCTGATGTCCCTGAGCGCTGTGCTCTGCACTCTTGGAACGCTGCGCCATCGCAGCCTGGGCGAACTCGATCGCAACTCCCGCCCCGCGGCGCGCTTCTTCACCGGATTCGCTCTCTCCATGCGCAACGCCGCGTTTCGCTCGGTGTGGTTTTACTTCGTGGTGTTTTTCCTCGCCGTGGTATTAAACGCCAGCCTTGCGATTCAATACTTCACCTGGTACGCGCGCATCCACAAAGGTCCCGCGCTCAGCGCCATCCAGGCCGGCTTTTACGTCGGAGCTTTGGCCGGCGTCTTCCTGTGGATGGGTCTCTCGAAACGCACCGAAAAACGCACGCTATCCATGGCCGCTACGCTTGGCACCGCAACGCTGCTCTGCGCCGCTACCTTCCTGGTTGGCGAGGGCCATTTGTTCGGCACCGGAAACGCCGTCCCGTTGATGCTGGGGTATTTCATCGCGGGCGTGGTGGCCAGCGCCGTGTGGGTAATACCGGCGTCGATGGTTGCCGATATAACCGACCAAGACGAATTTCACACCGGACTGCGGCGCGAAGGAATGTATTTCGGGATTCTCAACCTGGGAGAGAAGGTGGCGTCCGGCGGCGCACTGATTTTAGCCGGGCTCCTGCTCAGCTTTTTTGGACGTCTCGCTCCGGCCGCATCGCCTCAAGCGCCTGCTGCGGCCCCGTACATCGGATTGGCTTACGGCGTAGTTCCCGGCGTCCTGCTGGTGGCTGCGACGCTCATGATCCTGCCCTATAAACTGAACCGTGGCGCGCTGCACGCCATTCAGCGCCAACTTGCGGAGCGCCGCAATCCGCCCGTCAATAAAAGTGCCTAACGATGTCGGACCGACTCCCTCACGGTCGTGGCTCGGTAAACAGATACAAACACGCAGCCGCCATTCTGAGCCGCGCGCGTGAGCAAGCGGTTTATTGCCTTTTTCACCAGCCTGCTAAAGACGCTGTATTAGTAACAGGCAGCGTCTTCGGGCCTTGGCCTGCGCATTTGAATCGAATCAAGCCCGCTGGTACGTCCGTACCAGGCAAACATCCTCACCAGATTCATCTCCAGTAGGACCACTAGCTCATGCACCCGCTCGCGCGGCGTGTCAAGCTGTAGCTGCGGAAAATAAATGGAAGCGGTGATTTGCAACAACTGCGGCTGCCCGGATGCGTTGCGGCTGCATCAATTCAGGCCCGAACAGGAGGATCAGGATTCCTGGGTGGTTCGGTGTTTGCGCTGCAGTCTTGTCTACCTGAATCCACGGCCATCGAGAGACCGAATCGGAGTCTATTATCCGGCGAATTATCAGGCCACCATATTGAACCTTCTCGCGCGGGGTGAAACAAATCTCATAGCCCGATTAGGTTTTGGCATGGTGCGCCGCCGCCGTACGCCATCGGCGAAAGGTGTCCGGCTCCTTGATGTCGGATGTTCCAACGGCGCGTATTTAGCGGCGATGCGAGAAAAGGGATGGGACGTGGAAGGCGTGGAGTTCGACCGCGATGCCGTCGAATACGCCCGCAATTCGCGCAGCTTGAAAGTCACCCAGGGCGATGTGGAAAACGGCTTAAGCCAATTGCCGGGAGCGAGCTTTGACGTCGTCACGGTGTGGCACGTCTTGGAACACGCTTTCGATCCGGCAACAGCGTTAAGGGAGATTCGACGAGTTCTCAAACCTGGAGGAGTTTTGATGCTCGAAGTGCCGAATTACGCTTCCCCCCTGGCCTCGCTCTTCAAACGCTATTGGTTCCCAATGGATATTCCGCGCCACTTATATCAATTCACTCCCCGCACCATGAAGATGATGCTGGCCAAAGCCGGATTCCATCGCGTCCGCGTCAAGGGCGTGCCGTCGCC
Organism: Bryobacterales bacterium; assembly: GCA_963784025.1. Classification (GTDB taxonomy): domain Bacteria; phylum Acidobacteriota; class Terriglobia; order Bryobacterales; family Bryobacteraceae; genus Palsa-89. Next base: position 304,174 of record CAWAPW010000013.1, on the reverse strand, counting down.
AGAAGCAATGGTCTGGAGCGCGGTGGCTGCGCGACGTGGATCCTCGATCGATTTTATTCATGGCGACGTGCTCCAGTTAAACCCGCTAGCCATGGCCTTGGCATTCCCCTTGAGCTGGATCATGGCCCAATTCACGCTGAGCGATCACATGGCGGCCATCGCCGTCCGAGCGGATTAAATGAAACAGCGCCCGAATATCCTTTTAATTAGCATCGATTCTCTGCGGGCCGATCACCTGAGCTGCTACGGTTATCCCAAGCCCACCAGTCCTTTTATAGACGAACTGGCTGCCCAAGGCGTCCTGGCCGAAAAGCTGCTCTGCCCGGGGCTCCCGACGTACCCTTCTTACACGACGCTCTACACGGGTCAGCACCCGCTCACCCACGGCATTCTCGCGCACGGCAGCGACGCGAAGCTCGATCGCAACGCGCCGTTTCTGCCGCAAACTCTCGTGGACGCTGGATACACCACTTGCGCCATCGACAACCTGATGCACGGCCGAATCTGGTTTGGGCGCGGCTACGAATACTACATCGATCCCAGCGTCCGGCTCTCGTTCCTCACCATGAACGTCACCTGCGACCAGCTCAACAAACGAGCCATTCCCTGGATGCACGATCATAAAGACGAACCGTTTTTCCTGTTTATTCATTATTGGGACGTGCATTGGCCGTTCATGCCGCCCGCGGCGTACAACAATCTGTTCTACGACGGCGGAAACCCCACGGACCCGAAAAACAAATCGCTCGAAAACTTCTGGAAGCATCCGCTCGGCGCGGTAGCAAAAGAGACCTGGCTGCGGACTCCGAAAGGCCCCATCACCGATCCCGATTACGTCGCCGCCCTGTACGATCGCGAGCTTCGTTACCTGGACGATGGCATCGCGCATCTGATCAAAGCTCTGGACGACTTAGGCCTGGCCGAAAACACGCTGGTGCTCTTCACTGCCGACCACGGCGAAAGCCTTACCGAACACGGCATTTTCTTCGATCATCACGGCCTGTACGATTGCACGCTGCATGTCCCGTTCATCGCGCGTTGGCTCAAGCGGCTGCCCGAAGGAGCGCGCGTGCCGCAAATGGTTCAGGTCAGCGATATTGCGCCCACCATCCTGGAAGCCATCGGACTGGAAGCTCCCGAAGCGATGGAAGGACAAAGCTTCTGGAAATCGCTGACCGGCGAACATCCCCATGCCGGCGGGCACTCGCGCGTCATCAGCGCCGAGAACACCTGGCAATCCAGTTGGAGCTTGCGCACCGATTCACATAAATTAATTCTCTCGCGCGACGGGGAATATTCGGACCGCCCCGCGACGGAATTATACGATTTAACGTCAGATCCGAACGAAGAGCAGGATATTGCGGCGTCGCGCCCCGAAATGGCGGCCGCGATGGAAGCCGAACTGGAGTGTTGGATCGAGGAAAGGCTAGAGGCGCTGGGAAAAACGGCCGACCCGCTCTCGCTGCAAGGACCCAGCATGCGCATGACGCTGCGCCAGAACCCCGATGCCTGAAATAAAACGACGCATAAAGGGACCTACCATGATCACGGAACAAACCACCACTCGTCAATTGATTGAGACTTATCTCGATGCCTTCGAACGCGGCCAATTGGAACGATGTATGGAGTGCTTCGACCAGGACGCCACGCTCGAATGGCTGATGGGCGAATATCGCGGCAGGCAAGCCATCGCGGAATGGCACCAGGACCGCTTCGACGCCGGCCTGAAGATCCTCCGCGTGGATGGAATGCGCATCGATGGCGACATCGCAACGGTGCGTGTAACGGTAACGTCCAAGCGGTTGGCGGCTTGGCGCATGCCATCCATCGGCGGAATTGTGACCGTGCAATTTCGGGAGGGAAAGATCCGCGGCACGCAGTTCGCGGCCAAGTCGATCAACCCTCAACAGAACTGGTCCTGAGGGCTGCTTCACTGACCCGCGCTCTTCTATGAGCCGCGCACCTCTACTGAGCCGCGCGCGTGAGCAAGCGGTTTTTTCGGTCCCGTGCGGCAGGCTCGTTGCAAACAAAGTCCCACTAGTACTGTGGGACTAAGTAAGGTCCCAAGAAGGCTGGAAAAAAACTAAGAAATGGGTTACTATCTGGCACTGGGCAAGAAGAACGACGTGTGACCTCGTAGTTGCCGCAGCTGATCGAGCCTGTTGGTGCTCGACAAGACGCGCCCGCTTATGGTGGTTCGTTAGATCCGCTAGAGCGATGGAGCCACAACGGCTGCTCGTGTCCGTTCACGAGTTTTGCAAGTACGATTCAATCGCGCGCCGGCGAGATTCTCAGAACGCGGGCGCTCCGTGAGCGATCCGGTCCCCAGGTACGTCCGGTTCATGGATCGAGATAACTTGCAGTACCCAAAGTACTTGACACATTGGGGCTGTTCGGGCGAACAAATAGTATGCGCAATCCCGAAAGCACGGGCATGAAACAGTTCTATGGGGAAACGGAGATGAAAGCGTGAAGCCGACTCGCGAGGAAATCCAGGCGTACATACTCGCCACGCTGCAGGAGCTGTGCCAGGATTGGGATTACTCGCGCGCCGTGGGCCCCAGCTCTCTCCTCTTCACCGAGCTCGGCCTGGAGTCGCTGGACGCGGTAGTGCTGGGCACCATTATTCAGGAGCATTTCCAAAAGCCGTTACCCTTCTCGGAACTTCTCGCCGACATCGGACGCGAACAACGCGACCTGTCCATCAAGGAGTTGGTGGATTTCGTGGATCAACATCTGAAAGAGGCGCCCCTCGAAACAGAGCCCACCGGACGAGTTCAATGACGAGTGCAATGAGGAAAGTCCGAACGCTTCTGATCGGCCTGGATGGGGCAACGTTCGATGTCATCGATCCGATGATGCAATCCGGCGCGATGCCGTTCCTGAAGTCTTTCTACGAACAAGGCGTGCGCGCCAATCTGCGAACCATCGTGCCGGCGCTCACTCCGCCTGCCTGGACATCGCTCGTCACCGGAAGAACGCCCGGACAGCACGGCGTCTTCGATTTCTTCCGCATGGAGTCGCAGGAAAGCAGGCACATCCGATTTTTCACTTCGCACGATGTGCAGTGCGACACCATCTGGTCTCTCGCCTCCGCCCAGGGTCTGCGCGTCACCTCGCTGAACTATCCCGCCATGTTCCCGCCTCCGCGCATCTGCGGCAACGTGGTGCCGGGATGGGTGCCCTGGAAGCAGTTGCGCCTGGCGTGCTGGCCGCAGGATCTTTTCGAGCGGCTCAAAGGCATTCCCGGCTTCAATCCGCGCGAGCTCGCCATGGATATCAAGCTCGAAGAGAAGGCCACCGAAGGTTCGTCCAATTACGAAGAATATCTTCCGTGGATCCAGATGCACATCCGGCGCGAGCAGAACTGGTTCGAAATTTTCCGCCATCTCACCGCCGAAGATCCTTCCGAATTGACCGCCGTCCTTTTCGACGGCGTCGACAAGCTGCAACACCTGTGCTGGCGCTTCATCCGGCCCGAAGATGCAACCCCGCTCACCGAAGACTGGGAAGTGCAGATCCGCGACTTGTGCATCGAATATTTCCGCAGCCTGGATCAGATTCTGGAGCGCATGTGCGCGACCGTCGGTCCCGAGACAACCGTTTTGATTGCCTCCGATCATGGCTTCGGTCCCACCTACAAGGTTTTCCATGTAAACGCGTGGCTCGAGCAGCACGGCTATCTGGGCTGGTCCGATGCCGCGAAATCGCAATCGCCCAATGGAGCGCTGTTGGGCGTGGGTCAAGTAGCGCGACACACCTGGATGCTCGATTGGGATAAAACACGCGCGTACGCAGCTACGCCCACCGCCAACGGCATTTTCATTCCTGTGAATCGCGACGGCCACTCGGCCGGCGTGACGCCCGAAGAATATCCCGCGTTCCGCGAGCGCCTCATCGCCGATCTTCGCGCCTTCCGCGATCCCGAAACCGGCCAGCCGGTGGTTACAGGCTTGTGGACGAAAGAGGAATGCTTCGAAGGCCCGCACGGAAGCGTCGCGCCCGATATTACGCTGGCATTTGACGACGGCGGATTGGTTGGAATCCTGCCTTCAGCGCACACCATGTCCAGCCGCCCGATCACCGGTGGAGCGCATCGGCCGGTTGGAATTTTCGGAGCCAGGGGCCCCGGGATGCCGAGTGGCGCCTTGAACCCGGAGATGTCGATTCTCGACATCGCTCCCATCGTTCTGCACTCGCTCGGGCTTCCCGTGCTCGAAGAGATGCAGGGCCGCGTGCCCACGGATCTGTACGAAGCGGCGGCATTGAAGTCGCATCCGGTAAAACGAGTCGGTGGCTCCAATTTGCCGGCGGACAAGCCGGCCGACAACGGAACCGCGCCGGTAATGAGCAGCGAGGATGAACAAGCGGTGATGGAACGTCTGCGCGAGCTCGGCTACATCGAATAGAAAACTGCATGCCAAAAATCAACGTCAACGGAGTGAATCTCCACTACATCACCGTGGGCTCGGGTCCCGACCTGGTGATGCTGCATGGCTTCCTGGGGAATCTCGCCGTGTGGCATCTCAACATCATTCCGCAGCTGAGGAAGCATTTCCGCGTCACCACGCCCGATCTGCGCGGCCACGGTTATAGCCAGGTCACTCCCAGCGGTTACACTTGCAAAGATCTGGCCGAAGATCTGCGCGGCATGCTGGACCAGCTCGGCATCGAAAAGCCGATCCTGGCCGGGCACAGCTACGGCGCTGACGTCTGCATGTATTTCTCGCTGCTCTATCCCGAACGCGTCTCGAAGTTGATCGCCTTAGAGCCTGGCCTTGCCGCGTTGGTGCACCAACGCAAGGATCACGCCTGGCCGGGCTGGGACACCTGGGCCGCCAAGCTGGAGGAAGTTGGTTTGGTGGTGCCGCCTGAAAAACGAACCGATCTCGAATTCCTTCTGCAGCTCAGTTTGGAGACTCCCAAATTCTACGGTCCCGCCCGCGGCCTTCCGCGCAATCGCGAACCGCTCATCAATCTGATTCGCAACACCACGCTGATTGAAGATTACGAATTCGTGGGCGACCTCACGCTCGAAGCCATCTCGCGCATCCACACCCGCACGCTGCTGATGTACGGCGATCAATCGCATTTCATCTCCTCATACAACTACCTGCATAAGGAGCTGCCCAACTGCAAACCCGTCCTGCTCCCGGGCGGCGAACATTTCGGTCCGCTCGAGCAACCCGAGTTGCTCACGCAGAACATGCTGGAGTTTCTCTCCAACGACACCCCAATCTCCACTCTGGGCCAAGCCGAAGACCTTTCCCGCGCCGCCCTGTAGTAATTGTGGCCTTGTGGCGCACGCGCTCCGTGGCGCACGCACTCTTGCGTGCCGCGTTCTCGTGTGAACGCTCGCCCGTGGTATAAAATCTGCTCATGATAATATTGACCCAATCGCCATGAAATTACTATTCTCGACACTCTGTCTCGCGATGCCTTCAGTTGCTAGCGCCGACACGTTGCCGGTCCTAAACTGGTCCGGTGTCGTGAATGTCACTGGCGGGTTTTACCTCGATCCACCCAACGCGTACGTAACTCCTAACGGACTCTCGGCATCTGACGGGTGGATAAACGTGAACGGCGGCCCATACGGCGCCGATATCCAGGACAATTACGACGCAACCACTGCTTTCACCGTCGCCTCCGCTGGCTACGTCCAACTATCCATTCCTGAATTTCCCGGCAGCGAGTTCGGTGTCGACGCCTCCACCTGTAGTGATTTTCCGGGATGCGTGACAATCGGGGCTGACTTGCAGCCTCTCGAATTAGACCTTACAACCACCGTGTCGATCCTCAATTCCAAGGGAAACACGGTCGCTTCTGAATCATTCTCTGGATCGGCGTCCTCTCCGTATGGAAACTGCATGTATTTCCCTGAAGATAATCAGGAGAACTGTACCGCCACTGCCGATGTGAGTGCCGACATGCCCAGTGGCCTCTTCGATCTATCCACCGGGAATTATACTCTCAACGTAAGTGTCTCCTCGATGGCCGACAACGTTTACGGATACGTTGTCGCGGGTGGCTCGCAATTGGAAGGCGATGTAGTTCCCATCCCGACCCCCGAGCCTCGCGAATGGTGGATGCTGCTTGCTTTGAGCGCAGTCTTGTGTGTAGCCAAGATGCGTTTTGATCGAAAGCGGTAGCCTCGTGTGAACGCTCCCCCGCGCTACTATGACAAAGGATGCGCCTCGCCCTTGTTTGCGCCCTGGCCCTGCTCGTTAGCGTCGTGGTCCTGGCCGAGCGCCTCGAAGACACCTTCTACGTCCCCCTGGACGATCCGGCCATTCAATACGCCGGCCCGGTTTCCGACCGCATCGCGCGCCTGGAAAAGCAGCTCGAAGCGCAAAAGATCAAACTCGACTACGCGCCCAACGGCTGGGGTTACCTGCCTGCCGTCCTGAAGCAGCTCGACATTAATATCGATTCCCAGGTGCTCGTCTTCTCCCGCACCAGCATCCAGACCTCGCACATCTCTCCGCGCACGCCGCGCGCTATTTATTTCAATGACGATACGGCCGTAGGGTTCGTTCAGAACGGCGAAGTGCTGGAGCTCTCGGCTATCGATCCCAAGCAGGGCGCCGTCTTCTACAGCCTGGACACCGAAAAGTCCGACCGGCCTGAGTTCACCCGCCGCGACGATTGCCTGCGCTGCCACCAGGGCGCGCCCACCATGGGCATTCCCGGAATCCTGGTCAGCTCCGTGCATCCAAGTAATGACACCGAAGGCCGCGATTCGCACGGCAGCGCCTACATCACCGACGATCGCACCAGTCTCGAGGAACGCTGGGGCGGTTGGTACGTCACCGGCACAACCGGCACCACGGTGCATCTGGGAAACAACCCCGAGCTGACCGATCCGCTCAATCCCGGCCGCGCGTCGAAGGAAGGCACGCAGAACGTCACCAGCCTGGACGCTTGGTTCAACACTTCCCGATACCTCGCGCCCACCAGCGACATCGTCGCGCTCATGACGCTGGAACACCAGACCCGCATGGTGAACCTCATGACGCGCATCGGGTGGGACGCGCGCATTGCGCTGCGCGAAGGGAAGGGAACGCTCGAACCGGCCGCGCGCGATCGCATCAATACCGAAATCGAGGAGATGGTCGGCTACATGCTTTTCACCGACGAGGAGCCGCTGAAGCAGCCCGTGAAAGGCGTCTCCACGTTTACCAAAACGTTCGCCGAGCGTGGCCCTCGCGACTCCCACGGCCGGTCCCTGCGCGATTTCGATCTGCAGAAGCGCCTGTTCCGCTATCCGCTGTCTTATTTAATCTACAGCGCTGCGTTCGACGGCATGCCGGATGTGGTGCGCGACCGCGTCTACCAGCGGCTCTTCGAAGTCCTCACCGGCAAGGACACCAGCAAGACCTTCGCCGGAATCTCGGCTGCCGACCGGCAGGCAGTGCTCGAAATCGTCCGCGCTACCAAACCCGGCCTCCCGAAATACTGGCTAAACTGAAACGCGCTTCCGCAGTCGAGCAAACGGAGCAGCGATTTAACAAAGAGCAACGTTAGCGTCACCTTGGAGCCTTGCCCCCAGCTTCCTTTTTTGTAGGCTGAAAACATGGAATTGCTCACCCCCGATGAGATCGTTCGTTTGACGCCCACGGAACGTCTGGCGCTTATCGCGCAGCTTTGGGATAGTCTCGAATACGAGCACCTTCCCTTGACCGGCGCGCAGGAGGCAGAGCTTGAACGCCGCCTGACTTCGCTCGACGAAGACAAGCGCCATGGCGTAACGTGGGCATCCTTGAAAGCTGAACTAGCAGGCTGCTGAAAAAGCCTTTTGGGGACCGACTCCCTCACGGTCGCGGCTCGGTAAACACATGCAAACACGCAGTCGCGATTCTGAGCCGCGCGCCAGCAGCACACCCGGAGACGACCGGAAGTCGTGCACTGGAGAACAGCGACTCGAAGAACACCGGACGGGTGGCGCGTGAGCAAGCGGTTTATGGCCTTTTTCAGCATCCTGCTAGAGCAACGTTGCTCGTAGTGTACTCGCTTATCCTCACTCAGGCCGCGCGGGCGGAGTTAATCGAGGCGCAGGATTGGTACGAAAGCGAATCCAGTGGGCTAGGCCGACGTTTCCGCCAAGCGGTTGACGCCGTGATCGAGCGGATGAGCAATAGTCCCCGTCAGTTCCCATAGTTTTTAAGAACGTTCGCCGCGCTCTCTTGCGCCGCTTTCCCTACGCCTGTTTTCAAGCCAGCCGCGATCCACTGCACTGGCAAAAGCGGACGTGACTTCACCCTCGCACAGCGTGTCGAACAGAGTAGGCATATTGGCCGAATTTCGAACGCAGCCCAATCGGCGAACATACCGCGCCCGAGTCAAACCAGCGCAGCGTCGTGGCGTGAAACTCGGACGCAAGCCGAAACTCGACGCCGAACAGTTTGAGCACGCCAGCGAAATTCTCGACCCAGGCAAGAGCCGACAGAACGTCGCCCGCGAATCCACGTTTCATCCACTGCGAATAGTTTCCAGTAGCTCGGTGGTACATTCCAACACGGTAGTGGTTGCCAGTGCCATGAAAGCCGCGCACAGGTGTAGACATGTGTTTTCCCCAACCTTTCAGCCGAAGGCTTGTACCATGAACAGCAATTCCTAGAGGGTGCGCGGCGAGCGCCGATTTCAAGGCTTGGCCCGGTAGATTGCCAGTGAAATAAACTCCCTGTTAGCCGAAGTTAGATGCCAGGCGGAGTAACAATAGAATGAATGAGTTCGTCTATGCAAACAGCGCCGGAATCGGGTTCGGTTTTTGGGTTCCGTCCGAAAGATTGCAATATCAGTATCTTGGGCGGTATCCTCGGAGTAGCACCAGAAACGAGGTCCCGCGGACCTGGTGGCGCGGAAAGATCCATGACGATGCGACGAGTTGCTGGTTGCCTGGCAACCATAACTGTTGTGCTGGCTGCTCAGACGGCTAGTCCCCAAGCGTCACCCAACGCCTCTCAGGCCACGCCGTCCCAGGCTACCGACGCCTCGGCCGAACGGGCGCTTCTCAATCAATATTGCGTTATTTGTCATAACCAGAAGCTGAAGACCGCGGGTCTGGAGCTGGACAAGCTGGACACCGCGCATGTCGCCGATCACGCCGAGAAGTGGGAAATGGTGGTGCGCAAGCTGCGGTCCGGCATGATGCCGCCTTCCGGCCTGCCGCGGCCGGCTTGGACCACCTATGAATCCATGGTCACCTGGCTCGAAGGCCAGTTGGACAAGAACGCGTCCACGCATTTACCTCCGCCCGGCTTGCATCGGATGAATCGCACGGAGTATGCCAACGTCGTCCACGACATGCTGGCGCTGGATATCGATCCCGCCAAGTACCTGCCGTCCGACGATTCCACGCGCGGGTTCGATAACATTGCCGGCGCGCTGTCGCTGTCGCCTGCGCTGCTCGAAGGTTACACCTCGGCGGCCGCTAAAATCAGCCGTATCGCCATGGGAGACGTGAGTGAGCCGGCGCTTGCCACTTATCGCGTGGCGTCCGACACCACGCAGGATTATCACATCGAGGGTCTTCCGTTCGGAACCCGCGGCGGTCTGGTGGTGCAGCATGAGTTCCCGGCCGATGGCGACTATGTGTTCAAGGTGTTCCCCATCAACAAAGGGCTGATGGACAACAACACCGCGTTCGGCGAAATGACGGGCGAGAAGCTGGAGCTGCTCATCGATGGCCAGCGCATCCATTTGTATGATTGGGACAAGGATGTGGCGCGCGGCAAGGCGGTGCATGGCGGCACAGCCGATCTTCATTTCCAGGTGAAGGCTGGGCCGCACTCTATCGGCGTTACGTTTCTCGCCACGCAGCTTGCGCCCAGCCAGGATCTGGACGAGCATTTCTTGCGTAGCACTATCGAGACCGGTGGTCTGCCGGGCTTCAAGTTTTATCCGCACGTAGGCAAGATGGAAATGCTGGGCCCGTTCAAGCCGGCCGGCGCCAGCGATTCGCCCAGCGCCAAGAAGATTTTCATCTGCCATCCGGCCAACGCGTCCGAAGAAACGGCCTGCGCGAAGAAGATTGTCGATACCCTGGCCCGCCACGCCTTCCGCCGTCCGGTGACTCCGCAGGACACCGAGACGCTGATGACGTTCTATCAGCAGGGCCGCAACGATGGAAGTTTCGATACGGGTATCGAGCGCGCGCTGCAGCGCATCCTGGCCGATCCGGAGTTCGTGTTCCGCAAGGAAGCTGAACCCGAAAAGATTGCCGCGGACCAAAGCTATCACATCAGCGATCTGGAACTGGCGTCGCGGCTGTCGTTCTTTTTGTGGAGCAGCATCCCCGATGACGAACTGATCGACGTGGCGGCCAAGAACAAGCTGCATGAGCCGGCCGTGCTGGAGCAGCAGGTGCGCCGCATGCTGGCCGATTCGCGGGCAGACCGCTTGGTGATCAATTTCACCGGCCAGTGGCTGAACCTGCGCGCGCTGCAGACCTGGGCGCCGACGGTTTCCATCTTCCCCGATTTCGACGACAACCTGCGGCTGGCCATGCGCAAGGAAACCGAGCTGTTTGTGGGAAGCGTGGTGCATGAAGATCGCAGCTTGATCGATCTTCTGGATGCCAATTACACCTATCTGAACGAGCGGCTGGCCAAGCACTACGGCATTCCCGGTGTCTATGGCAGCGATTTCCGGCGCGTGGAGTTGACGCCCGATTTCGATATGCGCCGCGGTCTGATCGGCAAAGCCGCCATCGAAACCATCTCCTCCTATCCGCAGCGCACCACGCCGACCGTGCGCGGTAAAGACATGATGAAGATCTTCCTGGGCGTCAGCCCGCCCGATCCGCCGCCCAACATTCCTCCGTTGAAGGATCAGAGCGCGGCGGTCCACGGCGGCGCTAAACCCACCGCGCGGCAGCAGTTGGAGATCCATCGCAAGAATCCGCCCTGTTCGACGTGCCACCGGATCATGGATCCCATCGGTTTGTCGATCGAGAATTTCGACGCCGTGGGCGCCTGGCGCACCACCGAGAACGGCACTCCCATCGACGCAACCGGCACCTTGGTGGATGGCTCGAAGCTGGATGGCGTGAAGGGCATGCGCGAGGCGCTGCTGAAGTATTCGCCTCAATTCGTCCGGGTTGTGACCGAAAATCTGTTTATGTATGCGCTGGGCCGCGGAACCGAGTATTACGATATGCCGCTCATCCGGTCCATCGTGCGGGAATCGGAGTCGAAGAACTACCGGTTCTCATCATTGATATTAGGCATTGTGAAGAGTGAGCCGTTCCAGGTGAATCAGAAGGAACAAATCACCTCCAACGGCCAAAACCCGCTCCGGGCCTCGGCTGAGCCGCGACCGTGAGGGAGCGTGCAGCGTGTTACCGATGTAGTATTACCGAGCCGCGACCGTAAGGAAGCGGATTCCAGAACTAAGGGGAGCGCAATCGATGTTCATCACCAAAAAGCACATGTCCCGGCGCACGCTACTTCGCGGAGCCGGCGTGGCGCTAGCATTGCCGTTGCTCGATTCCATGATTCCGGCGCAAACTTTAACCAGCAAGACCGCCGCGAACCCCAAGACACGTTTTACCGGCATCTTTATTCCACACGGCGCGGCGCCCGGATGGTGGGTGCCTGAAGCCGGCGGCCCGGGCGAGCCCAAGCGCGCCCCCGGCGACAAGGATTTCAAATACTCCATGATTTTCCAGCCGCTGGAGCCGTTCCGCGAGCAGACCGTCATCATGAGCGGGCTGTGGTCGAAATCGGCCGAACCGCCTCCTGGACAAACCGGCGCCGACCATTGGGTAGCCGCGGCGTTCCTGTGCGCGAACAAGCCGAAGAAGACCACCGGCGCCGACATTTACGATGGAACCACCATCGATCAGATCATCGCCCAGCATGTCGGCCAGGGCTCGCTGCTTCCGTCGCTGCAACTGGCGCTCGAAGATCCTGGCGCCAATTCCAGCAACTGCGGCGAGGGTTATAGCTGCACCTATTCGAATACCATTTCCTGGTCCACTCCCACCCAGCCGCTGCCCATGGAACTCGATCCGCAGGTGGCTTTCGAGCGCCTGTTCGGCGCCGGCGGAAATGCGGCCGATCGCGCGGCGCGGCGGGAGCAGGATCGCAGCATTCTGGATTCAGTGACGGCCAAGCTGGCCAGCTTCAAGCGGGATCTCGGCCCGAGCGACCGTTCCAAGCTCGACGAATATGAAACCGACATTCGAGAACTGGAGCGCCGCCTGGCGATCGCGAAAAAGGCCACCGGCACCATATCCACCGATGGCGTGGTAATTCCCGCCGGCGTTCCCGAATCTTTCGACGAGCACGTGAAGCTGCATTTCGATCTGCAGCGGCTGGCGTTCCAGGCCGACATCACGCGCGTTTCCACCGTGCTCTACGCGCGCGATCTCACCTCGCGTTCGTATCCGGAGAGCGGAGTTCACGATGGCTTCCACGGCATCTCGCATCATGCCGAGAATCCGGACACCATCGCGCGTTACGCCAAGCTGAATCAGTATCACATCAAGTGCCTGGCGTACTTCGTCGAAAAGATGAAAAATACGCCGGACGGCGACGGTACGCTGCTGGATCATTCGCTCATCCTGTACGGCACCAACATGGGCGATTCGAACCAGCACCTGCACTACGACGTGCCGCACGTCTTGATTGGCGGAGCGTCGGGCCAGCTCAAAGGCAATCGCCATCTGTCCTACCAGTCCAAGACCGTTCCCACCGGCAACCTGCTGGCCAGCATTCTCGACATGTACGGAGTCCACGAAGATAAAATCGGCGACAGCACCGGCCGCCTGCCGGGTTTGGTCTAAGGTTAAATATGAAGGCGCGCATCCTCTCCATCGGCCCGGCGGTTTGTGCGGGTGCTTTCCTCTTCTCTCTGAGCGCTTTTGCCGCGAGCAACAGTCCCCTGGCGGACGCAGCCATGAATGGCGACCGGGCGGCCGTTCAGTCGCTGGTGCAGCAGAAGGCCGACCTGAACGCCGTGCAGGCCGATGGGGCGACGGCCATCCAGTGGGCCGTCTATCGTGACGATCTGGAAATGGCGGACGTCCTGATTGCAGCCGGCGCGAACATCAAACTGGCCAATCGTGAAGGCGCCACGCCGTTGTATCTGGCGTCGCTGCATGGCAGCGCGCCCATGATCGAAAAGCTGCTGAAGGCGGGCGCGGATCCCAATGAGATCGGCCCGGAGGGCGAAACGCCGCTGATGCTGGCTGCGCGCACCGGAAATCTGGATGCCATGCGGGTGCTGCTGGACCAGCATGCCGACGTGAACGCAAAAGACAAGTTGCGCGGAACCACGGCGCTGATGTGGGCCACTGAGCAGTCGCATCCCGAAGCGGTGAAGCTGCTTGTCCAGCATGGCGCAACCGTCGGCGCGCAGACCGATAAGGACACCCGCAATGCGCGGAATAATTTGGCGAACACGGTAAAGCAGCGCTTGCATTCCAGCTTTGGCGTGCTCGGCAAGCGAGGGCCTGGAAACGACGGCACTCCGCCGCTGTCCGAACGTGCGGCTGCTCCCAAAACCACAGCGCCGAAGCATGAAGCGCCGGCGGCGCCCGATGGCGAACGAGCGGTTGCATCCAAGACGTCACCGGCCAGCGAAGCCAACCCCGAAGACGATTTCGTCGCGTTTTTCCGCCGTCCCGCCAAGAAAGACGGCGGTGGTCTCACGCCGCTGGTTTACGCCGCGCGCGAAAATTGCATGGAGTGCGCCAAGACCCTGGTAGAAGCGGGCGCCGACGTCAATCAGCGAACCTTCTACGGCTGGACGCCGCTCCTGGTCGCGACGCAGAATCGGCATTACCAGCTGGGCAAGTATCTGCTCGAACACGGCGCGAATCCGAACACGCCCAACAACGGCGGCTGGACGCCGCTCTATCTGGCCACCGATAATCGCAACATCGAAGGCGGCGATTATCCGGTGCGCGCGCCCGGACATGGACCATCTGGATTTCATCAAGCTGCTGCTCGCCAAAGGCGCCAACGTGAACGCGCGCATCTGCGGCGTGGAATCGACGCCAGAGGAATGCAAGGGCGACAGCACCGAGACCCGCACCAATTTCACCATGCAATGGCTGTTTGAAGACGGCGCCACTCCGTTTCTGCGCGCCGCGCAATCGGGCGACGTCGAGCTGATGAAGCTGCTGCTCGCGCATGGCGCCGATCCGAAGATTTTCACCGCGCACAACGTCACGCCGCTCGCCGTGGCGTCGGGCATCGGCTGGGTGGAAGGCGTGACGTTCGAATGGTCGCCGGAAGAAAATATCGAGGCCGTCAAGATGTGCCTGGATCTGGGTATCGATCCCAACGTTGCCGACGACGAAGGCCGCACGGCGCTGCATGGCGCGGCGCACAAAGGCCGCCTGGAAGTAATTCAAATGCTGGTGGACCACGGCGCCAACCTGGAAGCGCATGACGGCGGAAGCCGCGACAGCGTCAACGGCGCGCTGCTCGGCAAGACCTGGATCCCGCTCGATTGGGCGCGTGGCCTGGTCCGCGTCGGCGTGCAGTCGGCCATTCCGCACCCGGAAGCCGCGGCCTTGCTCACCAAGCTGATGACGGATCGAAATCTGCCGATACCGCCTCCGCCCACTTCGTCCATCTGTTTGACGAAGGGCCTGAACGGCTGCCAGTAAACGCTCCCTCTGGTCGCGGCTCTGTTTACGACGCTTACCGAACCGCGCCCACATTTCACTGAGCCGCGACCGTCAGGAAGCGGTCTTTAACTACAAATTAAACCGATTATCCGAAACAAACGCCGGATTCCACTGCACCTTGGCCGGCTCCTTGAACTCGGGATTCTCTTCCTTCAGCAGCGCCACCGTCGCCACCACGGCAGCGTCCTTGGCTTCTTCCTCATCCACGGCCGTGATCTCGGCCTCGTGATGGATATCGCCCAGCAATTGCAGGCGCCAAGTGGAATCCCCGGAAGCTTCAAGAAGCAGCCAGTAAGGTCCCAAACGGGTTGTGAGTTTACGAACCAAAGTCGGAGATGGTGAAACCGGACGCGCGCCTTACCAGCGTGGTCCTTTGCTGCGTCCGCGATTGAACCCGCCGCCGCCGCTGCGGTTGCCTCCACCACCACCGGGACGGCCCCCGCCGCCGGAGCGTTCTTCGCGCGGGCGCGCTTCGTTGACGTTTAAATCCCGCCCGTTCATATTGCGGCCGTTCAAGCCGGCAATCGCATTGGAAGCTTCATTTCGATTGGTCATTTCCACGAAAGCGAACCCGCGCGGCTGGCCGGTGTCGCGATCGCGCACGATATTCACTCGTTCCACGGCGCCGAACTCATTGAAAGCTGCTTCCAGGTCTTCCTGGGATGTTTCGTAGGAAAGGTTTCCTACAAAGATATTGGTCATGCGGACACTCCTTAGCTGCGGGACTCGGCAGCGTGGTTCACGGTTACAGGCGAGCTGGCGTACGCCGGAACGGGGCGAATTCGCGAGCAAAATTGACTGGTTTTCATGGTAGCACGACGGCTGCGCCCAACCCTACAAAGTTACTGTTAGCGCTCACCCCTTAGTACCTCCGATCCATGCGATAACCCCGGACTCGTACCCTCCGAATTTGAACCCGCGAGTCTATTTCGACCCTTTCCACGCGCCTCTACAATCGAGTCGTCATGGATTTTACTGACCTGCAAATGACTCTCGCCGTAGTAGTCATCCTCACCGCGGCGGCTGTGGTAGTCTTCTTCGATCAGCGTCGAAATCACCGCCCACAGCTGCAGCGGCAACCGGAAGGTGTCCGCTCGCTCCAACCAGTCCCGATCTTCAACAGCGCGCCGCTCGAATACGCACCCACAAGGAAGCTTGCAGCCGAACGCCCGCTGGAACCGCTGGTCGGCATCGCCACGCTGTCGCGCCCACCGGTGCGGCTGCGGATGCGCGAAACCGTTACCGTCGAAATGGCGCCGCCCTCTCCCGCGGCGCCATCGTCCTCGACGGAAACTCAGCTTCCCGCATTCACCCTCCCCGCATTCACAATTGACGCGGCGCTGTGGGAGCGCCTCGTCGCCAACCAGCCCCAGCAGAATCTCCTCTCGCCCGCCCATCGCCACCCGGCTCCGGTTCAGCAACCCACTGGAATGATCCAGCGGCCGGCGCTCGACGAGTTACTCGAATGCGACCAGCCCTTCACCGGCCTGGTGGTTTCCATCGGCATCAACGATAGCGACAGCAGCATGTGGCACAGCCAGGGCCTGATGCAGTCGGTAGGTAACTACATCGCCGGTTTGCTCGGAGAAAAAGATTTCGCGTGCCGCACTGCCTATGACGAATTCGTGCTGGTGTGCCGTGGAGAACAAGGTGCGCAATCGCAGCGCCGGTTGAATCGCATTTCCGAGCGCCTGTGGGATTTCCAACTGCGCGGCATCGGCGCAGCCTCCATTTTGTTCAGTTGGGGCGGCGTCCAGGTTCAAGATCAATCGTTGGCCGAAGCCATCGCTTCCGCCACCGAACGCATGCGCGAAACCAAGCGAATCGGAGTTTCCGCCGAAGCCGCTCTTGCGCATCGACAGGCTGTCTGACCCACTTCCTTCTTCGGGTTACTCCAGAAGCTGCCAGTCCTTGTGGGCAGCTTCTGGAGTCTTTTTTATTTGCGGGAAGTTGATTTGGCGTCTCGCACCACCTACCGTTGAAGAATGCACCTCAAAATTGCGCTCTTTCTGGTTCTGCTGGCGGGCATGGCTTTTGCGGCGTCACGCCCGACCGCAAAGCCGCGCTGGAAGCACCAATACGCTGACGTGAACGGGGTGCGTCTCCACTACGTCACCGAGGGCAAAGGTCCGCTGATCGTCTTTCTTCACGGCTTCCCGGAATTTTGGTACGAGTGGAAGAATCAGTTGCCGGAGTTTGCCAAGGACCATCGCGTGGTGGCGCCGGACATGCGCGGCTACAATCTTTCGGCGAAGCCTACTGACGTGGATGCCTACCAGATGAAGAACCTGGTGGAAGATGTCCGCGCCCTGGCCGGGCATTTGGGTTACAAGAAGTTCGTCCTGGTAGGTCACGATTGGGGCGGCGGCGTGGCCTGGAGCTTCGCCATCGCGCATCCCGAATATCTGGAAAAATTGGTGATCGTCAACTGCCCGCATCCCGCCATCCTGGCGCGCGAGCTCGCCAACAATCCGGCGCAGCAGAAGGCCAGCCAATACATGCTGCTGTTCCGCGGCCCACAGGCCGAGCAGACGTTGTCGGCCAACAATTATGCGGCGCTGGTGGACATCGTGCTCGGCGATGGTCTCAAATCCGGCGTCTTCACCGAAGCGGATAAGCAGGCGTATATCGAAGCCTGGTCGCAACCCGGCGCGCTTACCGGCGGCTTGAATTACTACCGAGCAGCCAACCTGGGACCACCAGCACCCGGCGCTCACGCAGCGCCCGTAGCCGACGCCGGCCCCATGCTGGTGAAAGTTCCAACGCTCGTGATCTGGGGAGAAAAAGACACCGCGCTTCTAACGGGCAACCTGGATGGGATGGACCAATTCGTACCGAACCTGACCATCAAGCGCATCCCCGACGGCTCGCACTGGGTGATTCACGAAAAGCCCGCGCTGGTGAACAGCTACATCCGCGAGTTCATCCAGTAGGTAAACACGTCCTGATTCTGAGCCGCGCGCGTGAGCAAGCGGTTTTTGGAGCTTTCAGAACCTCCTTTGGCTAGCCACGCTTAACAAGCAGCGAGACCAGGTACGCCTGCGCGATCTGCCGTCCACGTATCGAGGGCCAAGTGCTCAAGATTTCTTGAGCGGATTTCACTTGCGCCAACGCTTCGGGAGGATCCACGTCCTTGGTCAGATTGTAATCCGCAAAGTGCCGGTCTTCTTGAAGTTGATTGAAGGCTTGCGCTATAAAGCGAAGATTTTTCACAGCTGTTGCATCTTCACCCGCAAAAGGAAACTTACTCGCATCCAAGATCCGGTTGGAGGCCGTCTTCATCGTCCCGTGGTCATACGCTCTTCCCAGAGCTGCCCGCAAGGAGGCGTTCCCCCAGTATGACGTTGCTTCAGCGATTAGAAGATGGAAGACGGCATAATATGCGGCTGAGACGGCGCGCCGCAGAGTAAGTTGGGTCGGTTGGACAGTATGGACGAGCTCAACCGCATGGGCGAGAAGGTCGTCGTGATACGCCATCTATTCCCAGTCAGGATCTCTCCGGCGATCTTGGTCGGATTTACTCCGGTAATTGAAGTAAGGACGCAAGCCCCAGTCTTCTAACGGGCGCACGGCCTCCAGAAAAGTCTCCGCGATTTGACGAGTCAGGCCTGCGATGGTCTCCTCGCGAAAAGCGGCGTCCGTAAGGAGGATTCGAAAGAAGATCGACGGCTCATCGGTGGAATCGGGACGCAACTGATAAGAGACATGCAGCACCTCGGGCCCTAACAGCGCGCTTGCCTCCTTGACAATCGCACCCAGGTGACCAAGATGAACATATCCGGCGGGAACCATCGGCATGTCTCCATTATGGCCTGTCACACGATTGCCCGCGTCGGCCAGCGGTTTGTCAGGATATACACTTAAGTCCAAAAGCGAGAATGAGCCGCCACACTCTCCATGAACTGGTCGACCGAATTCCCGAAGAGGAGCTTCCTGCGGCTCGGCGCTTTTTGCAGTATCTAGCGGCAAGTCCGGCCCACCGTGCGGCACCGTCTGCGCCTCCGGATGACGAACCCGTCACCGAGGGCGACGCAGCCGCGATCAAGCGGGCGCAAGAAAAAATCCGTAAAGGAAAAATTGTCCCGCACGACGATGTCTTGCGAGAATTCGGCTTGAGGTGAAGTTCACCTGGCCGAAATCCGCTCGCAACGAACTGCGAGCCATCGATCGTCAAACGGTTATTCGCATTGTCCCCGAATACGGCGATGCCCAACCAACCGTTTACGAGGGGTCCCTCTGTGCACCTCGAAACAAAGAGCCGCAATTGCGCGTCTTAGGGGTTCCCAGGTTCTGTAGACCGCAGGCTCGGCAATTCATGGCCGAATGGGTGCGCGTTTTCTAATTTTTGACCGTTAGCGCCTCGAATCCGCGGCCTTCTTACCGATGACTCCTTCGAGCCACGCTGCGTAAGTGCGCCGGCTGGCAACAGAACCATGGAAAGCCGTGCCGTCGTCATTTGTTCTGGCCTCATCCTCTCGTTTAATCAATTCGCCCGGAAAGTCTGGAATCTTCGCGATGACGGAGTAGGAGCAGTCATGCGTAATCCAATCTCCATTGTCCAACTCATCAGCACTGCACTGGGCGGACACGTCTCTCGACATTTCCTTCTTCTTGTCATCGTTGAATTGCGGGTAGTAGATAATCTTAATAAAGAATGTCACCAGATAACTGGCATTACCGTACTTCCCATGCGCGGTAATTAGCCGTGCATCTGAATGGCGAGAGGCGTTGAGCCATACGGAGGTGTTGTATCCAATCCCGTCCCGCACCACGCCGTGCCGATAGAGAAGATCGCTGCCGAACGATTCCCACCGGCTCGCTCTATGCCAAGCCTGATAAGCCTCAGAATTCTGAGAGAACTCCGTAAGCCTTCAGTCTGATTCAGTTCGCGCGCGCGCCAGTCATTCTCTATGCACAAGATCGCGGCAGAGACTACCGAGAGGATAATTAGCAGAACAATCACAGACCAAATGGCGGATCTTGGGCGTGGCGGCCTTCATCGTTTGAAAAGCTGCTTCTTCATCTCCTCGACAATTCTATCCGCGATCTTCCTCTCTCCACCGCGCCTCCAACCAGCCATCCATAACGAGCGGTCGCCGGCTTCACCGGCCCAAACCATCGCTTCGTCTTCACGTCGAGCAAGCGCACGTTGCCCTCGTTCTTGTCCTTGCCTCCGAAGACCACGTTGTACCAGCGGTCGTCCGCTTTCAACGAAGCCCCACTGAGCACGTAGTCGGCCTGGGCGTCATCGGTCACCACAATCATTGGGATCTTTTTCTTGATGATCTCGGCGGCTATGAAACCATCAAGGCCACCCTCATCGGGGCGATAAAGATCTTCGAACCCCTTGGCGCAACCTGGGCTGAAGAAATAAGGCAAAGGACGGGAATAAGCACGGCGAGCAAACAGCGAGAGCCATCGATTGTTGCCATATAGGGCGCGAGTATATCACGGATTTCAGCGAAAGCGCTGAAGATTTATTCGGAAAAACGAAATTGCCTCTCTCGAAATCGCCGACAGATAGAACTCGTGGTACTCCGCACTGAGCGGGGCGCGAGATAAAGTGCCCGGCCTCACAAGGGCGAGCGCCTTCATCAACAAAGTGGTGAACGCGAGTGCTCCCGCCCCTGCAGCGCTCGCGCCGGCGGGTGCCGCCGTCGTCCTTGACGCATCTGGGATAATCAAATCAGCAGGCGGGCCCAACCCTCCTTCCCGAAACATCCCCCGAGGAGCCTCTTGGAAGAATCTATCCTCATTCGTGGCGCGCGCGTCCACAATCTCAAGAACGTTTCGCTCGCCATCCCCCACAATCTCCTCACCGTGGTTACCGGCGTCTCAGGCTCCGGCAAATCCTCGCTCGTCTTCGACACCGTCTACGCCGAGGGCCAGCGCCGCTACGTCGAATCGCTCTCCGCCTACGCCCGCCAGTTCCTGGAGCGCATGGAGAAGCCCGATGTCGATGAGATCTCCGGCATCGCCCCGCCCATCGCCATCCGCCAGAAAAACACCACGCGCAATCCGCGCTCCACCGTCGCCACGTCCACCGAAATTTACGACTATATGCGTCTGCTCTACGCTCGCGCCGGCCGCAGCTATTGCCCCAACTGTGGCGACCAGGTGCAGCGCGACACCGTGGATTACGTCGCGAAGCGCATGCTCGAACAACCCCAAGGTTCCCGCTGGTACGCGCTATTCCCTGTCCGCGTCGGCGGCGGAACGGACGCTTTGCGCGACCATCTGTTCGAGCTTCGCAAGAAGGGTTTCAATCGCCTTTATCAGAACGCTCGCGTCTTCGAGTTCTCCACGCCCGAGTCCCTCCTCGATATCGATTTCGCCCAGCCGCTCTTCATCCTGGTGGACCGCTTCGTCATCTCGCCCGATCTGCACCAACGCATCGTCGACACCACGGAAATCTGTTATCGCGAAGCGGGCGAAGTAATCTTTGAGGAAGCCACGCCGCAAAATCCGCCGCCGCTCACGCGCCGCTTCAGCGAAAAGTTCGCTTGCAAACGCTGCGGCATCGAACTCGTCACGCCGGAACCCGGCCTCTTCAGTTTCAATAATCCCATGGGCGCTTGCCCGCGCTGCCAGGGCTTCGGAAACACCATCGATTACGACCTGGATCTCGTGATCCCCAATCCCGGCCTCTCGCTCGACGAAGGCGCCGTCGACCCCTGGACCAAGCCGCAATACGAGCGCTTCGCCCTGCGCTTCAAGAAAGCCGCGCAAGGTAAGGTGCGCTTTAACGTGCCCTACGGCGATCTGCGCCCCGAAGAGCAGGCTCTGGTGGTGAAGGCCATCCACGAGGCATTTGCCGACGTGGAGACCAAGAAGTACAAGGTGCACGTTCGCGTTTTCTTGAGCCGTTATCGAGGCTACGCCAATTGCCCCGCCTGCCGTGGTTCGCGCCTGCGTGGCGAAGCGCTCAACGTTCGGATCGCGGGCCAGACCATCGCCGATATCGTGAAGCTCAACATCGAGCAGGCCTTCGAATTCTTTCAATCGCTCGAACTTTCGCCCGAAGAGACGGCCATCGCCGACAAAATCCTGATTGAAATTCGACAGCGATTGAAATTTCTGAACGACGTCGGGCTCGATTATCTGACGCTCGATCGCCTTTCCTCCACGCTCTCGGGCGGGGAAGCGCAGCGCATCCAGCTCGCCACTTGCCTTGGATCGCGTCTGGTCGGCGCCTGCTACGTGCTGGATGAGCCTTCCATCGGATTGCACTCGCGCGACACCGGCCGCCTGATCAAAATCCTCGAAGAGCTACGCGATCTCGGCAACACCATCGTCGTCGTGGAGCACGATGCCGACGTCATGCGCTCCGCCGACCACATCATCGATATGGGTCCCGGCGCGGGCGAACTCGGCGGCAAGATCGTATTCGAAGGCTCCTATCGCAAAATCATGTCGAACGGGTCGGCCACGCTGACGTCGAAATACCTGCGGGGCGATTTGCGCGCCGAAAGCACGGGCGAGCGTCGCGAAATCGATCCTCGCAAAACAATCAAGTTCTTCGGCGCTCGCGCCCACAATCTGAAAGGCATCGACGTCGAGATCCCATTAAACATGATGGTCGCGGTCACCGGCGTTTCCGGATCCGGCAAATCCACGCTGGTTCACGATGTCATTTTCAAATCGCTCACGCAGCGCTTGCGCCAATCCGCGCTTGCAGGCTTCGATGAGGACGCGGATCAGAAGGCCGAAAAGGTTACCTGCCGCAAAGTGGAGCGCGCGGAATTGGTGCGCGAAGTGGTGCTGGTGGATCAATCGCCCATCGGCCGCACGCCGCGTTCTAACCCCGTCACCTACATCAAGGCCTTCGATCTTATCCGCGAAATCTTCGCGTCCACGCCGGAAGCTGCCAAGCGCGGCTACAACGGCGGACATTTTTCGTTCAACATTCCCGGGGGCCGCTGCGAAAATTGCCAGGGCGATGGAACCGTCACCGTCGAAATGCAGTTCCTGGCCGACGTGGAGCTCATGTGCGAGGAGTGCAAAGGAACGCGCTTCAAAAGCGCCATTCTCGACATTCGTTATAAAGGCCTGAACATCCACGAAGTCCTGCAATTGACGGTCAAGGAAGCGCTGTCGTTTTTCTCCGAATCGAAACGATTAGTCACTCGATTAAAGGTCCTTTCGGACGTCGGTCTCGGCTACCTGCGTCTCGGTCAATCGGCCACCACGCTGAGCGGCGGCGAAGCGCAGCGCGTGAAATTGGCTTCGCATCTCGCGCAATCCACCTGCGGCGGCACGCTTTTTATCTTCGACGAGCCCACCACCGGTTTGCATTTCGACGACATCGCGAAACTGCTCTCGGCTTTCCAGCGTCTCATCGAAAACGGCGGCAGTATTCTGATCATCGAACACAACCTGGATGTGATCCGCAGCGCCGATTGGGTGATCGACCTGGGACCCGAAGGCGGCGATCGCGGCGGACAGATCGTCGCGCAAGGAACGCCCGCGCAGATTGCGGCAGCCCGGAATTCCTACACTGGGCGATACTTGAGCGCACAGGCCGCCGAATGCGGCGCCAAATGAACGATAGGTTCCCTCAGATCGCCGCCTCAAGGCGAGTCCGTTGTGCGCGAGTATCTTGCAAGCGCACAGGCCGCCGAATGCGGCGCCCAATGAAAGATAGGTTCCCTCAGATCGCCGCCCCAAGGCGAGTCCGTTGTGCGCGAGTATCCTAAGAAAGAATATGCCGCAAACGCCGCACGTTGAGTCGCACTTCACGGCTTCAGAATTTGTACGCGACATCGTCATTGGAATGGCGGACGGCCTCACCGTTCCCTTCGCGCTGGCCGCCGGATTATCGGGCGCGGACACCACCACACGCATCATCGTCGTAGCCGGATTGGCCGAGATCGCGGCCGGCTCCATCGCAATGGGCCTGGGCGGATATCTCGCGGCCAAGAACGATGCCGATCATTATGCCAGCGAACTGAAGCGCGAAGAACGCGAGGTAGTGGAGTTGCCGGAAGTGGAAGCACAAGAGGTGCTGGAAGTTTTCGAAAACTACGGCCTCACGCACGCCGAAGCGGTTCCCATCGTTGACTCGTTGCGCCAGCGTCCCAAACAATGGATCGATTTCATGATGCGTTTCGAATTGGGCCTCGAAGAGCCGGATCCCAAGCGCGCCGTGCGCAGCGCCAGCACCATCGCGGGCGCATACATCGCGGGTGGCCTCATTCCGCTGGCGCCTTATATGCTGATGGCATCGGCCAGTTCGGCGTTGCTGGTTTCGGTCGTCGCAACCATCCTGGCTCTCGCGCTCTTCGGCGCGGTCAAAGGTCACTACACCGGAATGCCCCTGGCATCCAGCGCCACGCGCACCGCGTTTATCGGCGGTCTGGCAGCCGCGGCGGCGTTCGGCATCGCGCGATTGGTTTCTGGGGGAAAATAGGAGGAGCCTCTTATGTCCCCGAGCATCGCCCTGGTTGTCTTTCTCGCTTTCCAGACCAACTTCTCCGAACAAGGGATGAAAGCGCTCGACGAAAACCGCTATCCCGCCGCGGTCGAGAGTTTCACGCAAGCCATCGCGGCCGATCCGAAGGACTACAGTCTCCACTTCAATCTCGCGCTCGCCTACAGTCTCATGGGCAAGAATGCCGAAGCGATTCCCGAATATAAGAAGACTCTCGAACTCAAGCCGGATCTTTACGAAGCCGAGCTGAATCTCGGAATCTCTCTGCTGCGAGAGCACCGTGCTTCCGAAGCCGTTCCGTATTTCACGGCTGCCGTTGGCCAAAAAGCCAACGAATACCGGCCGAATTACTACCTGGCCGCGTCGCTGCTAGGCGCCGGAGATTTCGTCAAAGCCGAGCAAACTTACCATATGGCGCTCGGCCTCGATTCGAAATCGCCCGACGCGGAGCTGGGCCTGGCGCACGCGCTGGCCGGCGAGAACAAGCTCGAAGACGCCGCGGTTCATTTCAAAAAAGCCGCGGAGCTGAACGCCACTTATCGTGACGACTTGCTGGAGCTTGCCGGCATGTATGAAAAGGCCAATCAGCCCGAGCAAGCGATGGCGATTTATCAACAGTTCCCCGATAATCCCGGCGCGCAGGAGCGGCTGGGCGACCTGCTGCTCAAGGCGGGCAAGCCTTCCGACGCCATCGCGTCTCTTCTTATTGCGGTCGCGAAATCGCCCACCGAAGCCAATCGCGCCGCGCTGGCTGAGGCTTATCTAAAGAACAACGAACCCAACAAAGCGCAGCCGCTGGTGGAACAGATTCTCGCCGCCGATCCCGACAACTTCGAGATCCGCATGCTGCACGGGCGCCTGATTCGCGATCAGCGCAAATTCCCAGAAGCGGCCGACGAGTTCGAACGCGCCACCAAGCTGAAACCGGACAATCCGCAAGCCTGGAGCGAGCTGGCGGGCGTCCTGGTGATGGCCGAGAATTATCCGCCCGCCTTGGCCGCGCTGGACCACATCGCCGCGCTGCACGCCGAGAAGGCCGGCCACGTTTTCCTGCGGGCCATTGTTTTGGATAAAATCCGTGATTTGAAGCCGGCGCTGGAAAGTTATCAGCGCTTTCTCGATATGAGCCAGGGTGAAAATCCCAATCAGGAGTGGCAGGCCAGGCAGCGCATCAAGACCTTGCAAAGGGAGATCAACAACAAGTGATTCCGGCGCTGCTGGTCATTTTGGCGTTGAACGATATCCTCGCGTTCGCCGACCTGGCCGCGGTAAAGGCCGAGCCCGATCTCAACCGGCGCTCGGAGCTGGCTCTCATGAACGCGGACGAAAAAATCGACGCCGCGCGCCAGGCCTATCAGTCCGGTAACGAAGCCGAGGAGGCCGCCGATATCCAGGAGGTGGCCGAGTCCGTGACGCTGTGCTACGCGTCACTGGAACAAACCCGCGGCGCGCCGCGCAAGAATAAGTATTATAAGCGCGCCGAATTAAAGGTGAGCGCTCTGATGCGCAGATTGAGCGGCTTCCGCGACGAAGTGAGCTTCGATTTTCGGCCGCGCGTGGACGGCGTGCTGAAATCGATCTCCGACATTCACGACGAATTGCTGTCCGATATTATGAGCCGGAAAAAATAGAGGTACAAGCCGATGCGATATTTATCAATCCTGCTGGTCTTCGCCACTTGCGGCTTCGCGCAAGAGCGTGACTTCTTGACGCCGGACGAAGTGGATCAGGTTCGGGATGCGCAGGAACCGAATGCGCGCCTGAAGCTGTACATTTTGTTCGCGCGCCAGCGGCTGGCCCTTTTGCAGCAGTTCCTGAGCAAGGAAAAACCAGGACGCTCGGCCTTGATTCACGACACGATCGAGCAATATACGCACATCATCGAGGCGATCGATACGGTGGCCGACGACGCGCTGGTTCGCAAATTGCCGCTCGATATCGGCATGAAGGAAGTGGCCACCGCGGAGGGCGAAATGCTGGCTACCTTGCAAAAAATCGAGGACACAGCGCCCAAGGATTTGTCGCGCTACGAATTCGTTCTGAAGAACGCCATCGATACCACCTCCGACAGCAAAGAGCTTTCCGAAGAAGATCTGCATACGCGCGCGGGCGAACTGGCCACCGAGGAAAAGAAGGAGAAGCAGGACCGAAAAGCGCTGGCCAGCGCCGAAGACAAGAAAGCGAAGAAGAGTCCAGAGGATAAACCCGGGGTGATTAAGGCCGGGGACCAGAAGGCTCCCACGCTGTACAAGCCCGGTGAAAAACATCCGGATGACCAACAGTAGACGGCAATTCATTTGCGTGGCGATTGCGTGCTCCATAAGCTTGCGTGCGAGTAGCCTAAAACTACTGGTGACGCCGGAGAATACGCAACCCACTCTTCGCGTAGTCTTGCCGAATCACCCCGACACCGATCGCGCCATCGAGATCGTTTTTCCCGAGCACGTCACTGCTAAACCGCACGGCAGCACGGAATCGGAGCATCTATATCTGTTTCGCCCGGGACAGCAGCCAGATCCGCCTGTTTGGCGGCAAACTGGCCGCTCCTTCGAGTATGAGCGCGATTTCAAGGCCGGTATCCACATGCTGGCGCGCGCCACGCTGCAGGACGACGGTGTCCTGTTCGAGTATGAATGTTTGAACCGGTCGAGTGTTGCATACGACATGATCTATGCGGTCACCGATCCGAGGCTCACTTCCATCTTTCATGACGAGCGCTTGGAGCGCACCTACGTGCATCATCCCGACGGCTTCGATTTGCTGGCCTCGGAAACACCCAGCCGGCTGACGATGCCGCTGGCCGAATGGCTGCCAAGCCGCTACCTGGCTTCGTTCACCTGGCCCGTTCCTGCGCAACGGATCGAACATCGCGATGACGGTATCACGTACTACAACAGGTCCCGCGCGGTGGATCAGCCGCTGGTTGCCACGCTCTCCACCGATCGGAAGTGGGTGGTGGCCAGCTTCACGAACATGACCGGAAATGTTTGGAGCAATCCGGAGCTCACTTGCCAGCACGTGGACCCGGAAACCTCGCTGGCGCCCGGCCAGCAAGCAACCCTAAAGGTGAAGATTTTGGTCTTCCAGGGTTCTCTGGACCAGGCGCTGGAGAAGGTTATCTCGCAGCGCCCTACGCTGAAATAGGCGAATTTCCAGGCCGGGAAATGGTCCGCTAGCGATGAACAAACGTTTCGATCTTCCGGATCAGCCTGCGATAGACCACGGGCTTGGTTTCGTACGCATTGAATCCCACTTGTGCCGCCCGGCTGACATCCTCGGACAGCGCATGCGCGGTTAGCGCGATGATCGGGATGTGGGCGATTTTCGGGATCGACCTGATCTGCCGCGCCGCTTCCCAACCATCCATTCCCGGGAGGCCAAGATCCATCACGATCAGGTCCGGCACATGTTCCTGTGCCGCCGCCACGCCGGTTGTTCCATCCTTGGCCTGAAACACAGTGTGCCCCTCGCGTTTCAGGAATCTGGTCACCAGTTCCTGGTTGGCGGCATCGTCCTCCACCACCAATATCACTGCCATAAACTTTCCTCTTCTAAAACCGCTGAGCGGAACTCAGTCTTCGGGTCGTCGATTTGCGGCTTCGGCCGGATGCCGGTCGGAAAGCGGAAAGTGAATGTAGAGCCTTGCCCGGGCGCGCTTTCCACCGTGATATCGCCGCCCATCAGACGGCTCAACTTGCGGCTGATGGCCAGGCCCAGCCCGGTTCCCCCGTATTTTCGCGCGCTGGAAGCGTCCACTTGCGTGAAGTAGCCAAACAGCTTGTCCATGTCTTCCGGTTGAATGCCGATCCCTGTGTCAACCACCCGCACCGTATACCAAGCTCCCGCCGAGCCGGCGTCCGGAGACGCCTCTACCAGCACCTGGCCATCTTGCGTAAACTTGCAGGCATTGCCCACCAGATTGAAGAGGCATTGCCGGGTTCGCATTTTATCGCCATGCACCATGGCGGGCTGACATACCACGCGAATTTCAACGCGATTTTTAGCGGCGAGCGGCTCCACGCTGGCCGCCACTTCCTGGACTAAAAGCGCCATGTCGAAATGGTCGGACTGCAGCTCCATTCTTCCCGCCTCCACTTTGGAAAGATCCATCACATCGCTGATGAGAGCCAGCAGGTGAGTGCCGGCCTTGCGGATTTTGCCGATGTCCGAATCCCAGTCGTGAATTCCCCGGTCCCCCATCTCGGCCTCCAGAAGCTCTGCGAATCCAAGCACGGCGTTGAGCGGAGTACGCAACTCGTGGCTCATCGCGGCCAGGAACATGCTCTTGGCGCGGTTGGCAGCTTCAGCCCCCTCGCGGGCGCGAATCAATTCCGCCTCGTAACGTTTTTGTTCCGTAATCTCCTCCGCAATTCCGACAATTCGAATCAGTTCCCCGGCGCGATCGCGGACAGGAAACGAACGGCTTCGGATCCATTTTTCCACGCCGTCCGGTGTGCGGATGCGGAATTCGAGTTCGTTCGGTTCGCCTTGGGTCAGCCTGGCGGTCGATACGCGGACATGTTCCAGGTCATCGGGATGGATGGCGTCCTGCCACGCCAGCGGGTTCAGATAAAGGGCGTCGCGGGTCACGTGCCAAATCGGTTCAAACGCGGGGCTGACATAGAGCGTGCGGTCGATGGACGGTGTCAACACGAAAAACACTTCACGAATGTTGTCCGTCAACTGGCTAAAACTCTCTTGACTATCCCGCAAAGCTTGCTCGGCTTGCTTGCGGTCGGTGATGTCGCGGATGATCCCGATGGCGTGCCACTCGCCGTTCAGAGACATGGCCGATAACGATAAATCGATGGCTATTTCGCAGTCGTCTTTGCGGCGGGCGGCCAGTTCAACCGTCATTCCGACGGCGTTGCCATGGCCGGTGCGAAGGAACTCCGGAAATGCAGCCCGATGGGCCGCGAGATAGCGATCTGGCGCCATCAATTGGTGCAGGTCTTTCCCGATCGCTTCCTCGTTCCGGTAACCCAGCATCATCTCCGCCGCCGGGTTCCAATAAGTGATCGCGCCGCGGGGATCCATCATGACGATGGCATCCTGGGCCGAATCGGTGATGCCGCGCAACCTGGTTTCACTCAATTGCAGCGCTTCCTGCGCGCGCTTGCGTTCGGTGATGTCGCGTATGATGGACTGGACGTTGGAGCCCTGATCGTCCAAGTACGAGGCCGCGGATATCTCAACGTCCACCACCGTCTGGCCGAACACCAGCTGCAGTTCCTCTTGCTGCAACTGTGTTTCGCTGGAATACAAGCGGGACAATCTCTCTTCAGCGCCGGCGCGATGCTCCGGCCGGAGGAACTCCAGGAACCTTCGTCCGCCCAGGTCTTCTGTGCTGCTCACCCGGAACAGTTTCAGCGCCGCCGGATTGGCCATCGTAATGACAGCGTTGTGGCTCACCAAAATGGCATCCGGTGAAACCTCCAGGAGTTTCCGAAAACGCGTCTGGCTCTTCTCCGCGGCTTTTTGAGTGACCTCCAGTTTCTCCATGGCGGCGTGCAGCGCCTCGGTCCGTTCGGCCACAGTTTGTTCGATGGCCTGCCTGCGGTTCAAGATGAGCTGAAGGTAGGTGCCCAGGATGCCCATCGCGATGAGTTCACCCACCAGAATGGACCAACTGCGCAGCCGCGCCGGTGCGAACGCGTGGGGAAGCGGATAAGCGGCCGCGTCCCAAGTGCGCCCAGCCACCAAAAGCGTGAAGGTCGCGATGGGACCCTTGGGAAGGTCGCCGATGCTATCCAAACTGGCGCCGCTCGGATAGAGCAGTCTTTGCCCGCGCGGTGCGTCATGGTCGAACACCGCCAACGCAAGGCCAGAGACGCCGCGGATATCGACCGTTTTGCTGTCGACAACATCCTTCATCCGGAAGACGCCAAGTACGAAGCCGGCCAAGGTGTCGCGCCGGGCCTGTTTGCTCGACGGATCGACGCGGCCCTGGTAATACGGGCGGAAGACCAGGAAGCGAATTGCATTGCCGGCACTTTGTCCGAAGAGCACCCGGCTTGTTGCCGCCATCCTCCCGCTATCGGCCGAACGCTCCAATGCTTCGCGTCGAACCGGGTCGGATGCCAGGTCGAAACCGAGCGCCCCTTCGTTACCTTTCAGCGGCTCCACAAAAAATAACGGGAAATATTCGGAACGCTCGGGTGCTCTCACCATCTGGCCGCCGGGAACGCGATCGGCGATTTGGAACGAAGCGAAACCGTCCTGGCGCGCTTCCTTTTCATAGCTGGAGCGAAGATGGTTGGGAACCCTCGGAATCCACTCTAGCGCCTGGATGGTGCCATCGTGGCGCATGATCCTGGAGCTGAAGCGCGCGAACTCATCCCTTTCAACGCGATGCGAGGAGTCGAAAAACGCCCCCAGCGCGGTAACGTTGTTCAGCGTGAGATCGACGTTGATCTCGAGCGCGTGGAAGCGCTCCTCGGCCGCGCTCTGAAAGGCGGCCTGGGCGCTCTGGTCTTCGAAACGCCGCGATGCCAGGAAAACAACCAGACTCAGCAGCAGCGCAACCAGAGTTACGCCCGCAAGCAGGAAACGGGTCCGCGATGGAATGGCGGGGCGCATGTCCCGGTTTTGTGTCACGATCGGATGCCGATCCCGCCGTCCGTTGCGACGAAAAAGGTTGACGCAGCTCTTTAGCTGCTCTTATCGGCAAGGTTTGTCGGATCTTAGAGATTGTCAAAAATAACCATGCCATTTCTAGCGTGGCGCACGCACTCGTGCGTGCCGCGTCGGCAATCGTGCCGACGCCATTGTTGCCTAGTTGGCAGCCGAGGGTTCACCCGGCAGGTGTCGAGACGAGTCTCGACACGGCACGCAGGAGTGCGTCGCGCTAAAGCGTGCGCCACATTTTATGCGGTCCGCATGGCTTCGGTTTTGTCGCCGCCGGCGATGGCTGCTTGCGCCGCGGCGAGGCGGGCGATGGGCACGCGATAGGGGGAGCACGAAACGTAGTCCATGCCGACGCGGTAGCAGAATTCCACCGAGCTGGGATCGCCGCCGTGCTCGCCGCAGATGCCGATTTCCAGATTGCGATTTGTGGTGCGCCCGAGCTTCACCGCCTGCTCGATGAGCTTGCCCACGCCTTCCTGATCGATGGTCTGGAACGGATCGGCCTTGAAGATTTTCAGCTCTTCGTATTTCTTCGAGAACTTCGTATAGTCGTCGCGCGACATCCCGAGCGTGGTCTGCGTGAGATCGTTGGTGCCGAAGCTGAAGAATTCGGCCACTTCGTGCGATCTGGTCGGCCGTGAGTGCGCCGCGCGGAATCTCGATCATGGTGCCGATCATGTACTTCATGTTTTTCATGCCGGCCTTTTCGAGAACTTCTTTCGCCACGCGATCGACGATTTCTTTTTGCAGCGCGAGCTCGCGCTGGAAGCCAACCAGCGGAATCATGACTTCGGGAATCACTTTGATGCCTTTCTTGGCCACCTGCACGGCGGCTTCGAAGATGGCGCGCGCCTGCATTTCGGTGATTTCGGTATGGACGATGCCGAGCCGGCAGCCGCGGAAGCCGAGCATGGGGTTGAACTCGTGCAGATCCTCGACGCGCTTCAGCAGCGCGGGCAGCTTCTTCTTTAGTTCGCCCACCGGGATGCCGTAGTTTTCCGACATCTTCTTCTTCTCTTTGCCGCCCGCGTGCGGAAGCAGCGCGAGATCCACCATCAGGTTCTCGCGCTTGGGCAGAAACTCGTGCAGCGGCGGATCGAGCGTGCGAATGATCACCGGGTATCCGTCCATGGCTTCGAACAGTCCGGCGAAATCCTTGCGCTGCATGGGGAGCAACTTTTGCAGCGCTTTGTCGCGGGTCTTTTCGTCTTCGGCCAGAATCATGGCCTGCATGAGCGGGATGCGATCGGCCGCGAAGAACATGTGCTCGGTGCGGCACAGTCCGATGCCTTCGGCGCCGAACTCGCGGGCGGCTTTGGCGTCGCGAGGAATGTCGGCATTGGCGCGCACGCCGAAATCGCCGCGAAATTCGTCGGCCCACTTCATGAACTCGACGAACAAGGGCGACTTGGGATCGGGCTCTTTGGTCTTGGCCTGGCCGAGATAAACGTCGGCAGTGGTTCCGTCGAACGAAATCCAGTCGCCCTCTTTGACGACGACGTCCTTCGCCCCGACTTTCACCGTGAACTGCTTCTTGTGCTCTTCGATATGCAGGGAGCCAGCTCCAACCACGCAAGGCAGGCCCATCCCGCGCGCAACCACGGCCGCGTGGCTCGACTTGCCGCCGACCGCGGTGAGCACGCCCGCCGCTACTTCCATGCCGTGAATGTCGTCGGGTGTGGTCTCTTTGCGGATCAGAATCACCGGACCCTTCTTGACGCTTTCGACAGCCTGATCGGCGTCAAAAACGGCGCGGCCGACGGCTGCTCCGGGCGACGCGTCGATACCGTTCGCGATTTTGGTGAGCGTTTTGAGCGAAGCCTGGTCGAACAGGGGATGCAGCAACTGATCGAGCTGCGGCGGCGCCACGCGCAGCACGGCTTCCTTCTTGTCGATCAAACCTTCCTTCACCATTTCCACCGCGACGCGCAGCGCGGCGGCGCCGGTGCGCTTGCCGTTGCGCGTCTGCAGCATGAACAGCTTGCCGTTTTCGATGGTGAATTCGAAATCCTGCATGTCGCGATAATGCTTTTCAAGACTGGTGGTGATGTCGCGAAGCTGGCGATAGGCGTCGGGCATGATGGCTTCCAGATCCGAGATCGGCCTGCCGGTACGAATGCCCGCGACGACGTCTTCGCCTTGCGCGTTCAACAGGAACTCGCCCCAGAATACCCGCTCGCCGGTGGAGGGATTGCGCGTGAAACCGACGCCGGTGCCGGACGTATCGCCCAAATTGCCGAATACCATGGCCTGGACGTTGGCGGCGGTGCCGATTTCGTCGGGGATCTTTTCCATGCGCCGGTAGGTGACCGCGTTCTTACCCCACCAGGAGCGGAACACGGCATCGCGCGACATGGCGAGCTGTTCGCGCGCGTCTTGCGGAAACGGTTTGCCGGTCTCTTTTTTCACCAGCTTCTGATAGTCGCCGATGATAACCTTCAGATCTTCGGCCGACAGGTCGGTATCCAGTTTGGCCTTGACCTTCTTCTTGCGCGCGTCGAAGATCTGGTCGAACTTGTGCATGTCGATATCGAGCGCCACTTCGCCGAACATCTGGATGAAGCGGCGATAGGAATCGTAGGCGAAGCGTGGGTTGTCGCTTTTTTTAGCCAGGCCTTCGACGCTCTTGTCGTTCAATCCGAGATTGAGGATGGTGTTCATCATTCCGGGCATCGAAAACTTGGCGCCGGAACGAACGCTGACCAAGAGCGGGTCGGCTGGATCGCCGAGCTTCTTGCCCATCTTCGGTTCCAGATCGGCGAGCGCGTGGGCGATCTCTGCATCGATCTCTTTCGGGACGCTATTCTTGTTCTGGAAATAGATGTTGCAGACTTCGGTGGAGATGGTGAAGCCGGGAGGCACGGGCACGCCCGCGCGGCTCATCTCGGCCAGGCCGGCGCCTTTTCCGCCGAGGACGTCTTTCATTTTGCCATCGCCATCGGCGGCGCCGCCGCCAAATGCGTAAACGTATTTTTTCATGATTGCCTTTCTGTGACGATTTCCGAGAAGTCAGCGATCGTCGGAAAACTCCGTCAGGAGATTTTGTAGCAGCGCAAGCCGGTTGCGCCGGATGTTCGGGTCAGGTGCGTTGACGAGCACCTTGTCGAAGAAGAGGTCGACTTTGGGCCGCAGTGAGCCGATGCGCGATTCGAGCGGCTGGCCCTGCGTGCTGCGAATCGCGTTGTAGAGTTCCAGTTCCGGGCCCGGTTCCAGAAGCTGAGCTTGAAACAGTGGAATCATTGAACTGCGCCTGCTTCAAGATATTCTTGATGCGTTTGAAGCTGGCGGCGATGGGTTCGAAATCGGGCGTGGTGCGGACTCCTTGCACGCGCTTGAGCCGCGATTCGAGATCGATCAGATCGGTCCAGCCGGCGGCCATGCAGGCGCGGACTTCGTCGTAGGCGAAGCCGCGGACGTCGCGGAAATAGTATTCGACGCGGTCGCGCAGGAATTCGGCCTTCGCCAGCGGCGGCGACGTTGCAATTGATCCGGCCCTCCACGATAATGCGGACGACGCCTTGCGCGGCGCGACGCAGCGCCGAACGGGTCTCGCGATCCGGTGGGCGTCATCCCGACCTTGAAGCATTCGACCGAGCGTGTCCCATCTTGTCGGCGAGGCTGAGGATCCGGCCAGCTGTGCGTGGATGGGATCTCGTCTTCCATGCTGAGCGGCTTGTAATGATCGTAGATCGCCTGCGCGACTTCTTCGGATTCGCCTTGCGCCCGCGCGTAGAGACCGCCGACGATGCCTTGCAGATCGGTGAACTCTTTCACCATGTCGGTGGTGAGATCGCATTTTGCGAGCAACGCGGCGCGCTCGTTGCCGCCGAGCTGTTTCACCAACGCAACGACGCGCTGCGTCTTGTCGTAATAGGAGCCAAGTTTGGCCTGGAACGTGACGTTCTTCAGGTCTTCCAGCCGCGCGGCTAGCGCCTTTTTCTGATCCTGGTCCCAGAAGAAGCGTGCGTCGTTGAATCGCGCGCGAAGGACTTTTTCGTTGCCTTGGCGAACCAAGCCGTCGGGATCGGCTGCGGTGTTCATCACGGCGATGAAGTGCGGGGCGAGTTTGCCGTCGGCGTCTTCGACGGACAAATATTTCTGATGATGCCGCATCACGGTGATGAGGACTTCCTGCGGAAGGTCGAGATAGCTGCGATCGAAGCTGCCGAGGATTGGAGTAGGGAACTCGGTGATGTAGGTGAGGGTATGGAGCAGGTCGGGGTCGGGTTTGACCCGCCACGCCGAGATGCCGGATTCGATTTTGTCCCGGCGGTCCGCCGCGGACAAGAATCACGCCATTGGCTTTTAGCTTTTGGCTGAAATCGTTGACGGTCACGGGAATCGAGGGTTGCCCGAGCACGCGGTGCCCTCTTGTCGTGTTGCCGGAGTGAACGCCGCCGATTTCGAATGGGACGACCTTGTCATCCAGCAATGCTACCAGCCAGCGGATGGGCCGTATAAAACGTTCGGTGCCTTTTCCGTTCCAGACCATGGTCTTAGGCCACTGAATCTTCAGGATCAGATTCGGTAATTCGCGCGCGAGGATCGCTCCCGTTGGCTGGCCTTGGGTTCGTTTTGTAAACGCGAAGTACTCGCCTTTGGCGCCGGTGGCTGTCGCTAATTGGTCGGGAGTCGTGCCCATTTTCTTCGCAAATCCCGCCGCAGCACCGGCTCCCGCCGATTTCGCAGGCCCCATTACCAACTCTTCGACATCCGCCTGCCGAGTCGAGCAATCCGCCCGCGCGCAAAAAAAGACGCCGGGGGGTAGCATGTACCTCCTCCACCCTTCCGCCCAGCGCCTGCTGATCAAGCAAAGCTTGAAACATATCCTGCAAATTGTTAAGGGCAGGAACGATCATCCAGTCGGGGATCTCTTCGGTTCCGATTTCGAGCAGAAAGGGCAGGCTCATGCGACCGCCTCGGCTTTTGGCGCCGATTTCGACCATCCAGGCTTCGGCCACGCCGAGCGCCAGCTTGCGAACCCGCCCGATCACGCCGACGCGTTCGGTGACGCTAATGGCGCCGCGCGAATCGAGCAGATTGAAGATGTGCGAACACTTGAGGACCTGATCGTAAGCGGGCAGAACCACGCCGGTTAGCTTGATCAGCCGCTGGCATTCCTTTTCGTGCAGATCGAAAAGCTGCCACAGCATGGCGACGTCGGCCAGCTCGAAATTGTACTTCGAAAACTGCTGCTCATCCTTGAGGCGCACGTCGCGATAGAGGAAGCCGGGCGCCCACTCGATGTCGTACACGCTGTCGACATTCTGCAAGAACGCGACGATGCGCTCCAGGCCGTAAGTGAGTTCGGCGGGAATGAGATCGAGATCGAAACCGCCGCATTGCTGGAAGTAAGTGAACTGCGAAATTTCCAGGCCGTCCAGCATCACCTGCCAGCCGATGCCCCAGGCGCCCAGCGTCGGCGCTTCCCAGTTGTCTTCTTCGAACTTGATGTCGTGCTTGGCGAGATCGATGCCGATGGCCTGCAGGCTGCCGAGATAGAGATCGATGACGTCGGCGGGCGAGGGCTTCAGGATCACCTGCAACTGCTGGTGCTTGTAGAGGCGATTCGGATTCTCGCCGTAGCGGCCGTCGGCGGGGCGGCGGCTGGGCTGAACATAGGCACACGTTATAGGGGTCCGGTCCGAGAACCCGCAGAAATGTTTCGGGCGCCATGGTGCCCGCGCCCACCTCCACATCGTACGGTTCCTGAATGATGCAGCCGCGATCGGACCAGTATCGCTTCAGGGCCAGCACGGTCTCCTGAAATGACAGGGGTGGGGGCTGGGTTAGGGTTGGGAGGCGGTCATAACGCCTCCAGAATCGTCGTTGTCCGAAGCTTGCGCTCCACATGTTCTTCGATCAATCGATTGAGGGCGCGACGCACATCGGCGGCGGTTTCTTTGGCCCAGGGGCGCGCGGTCAACTGCTGGATGGGCGTAACAAGCATCTCTTCTATGATGACGCGTGAATCGGCGCTGACGCGAAGCTCGGGCAGCAAACCCGCCAGGCGCACGGACCACAGCGCGAAGTATGTGACGGCGGCCCAGACGTTGCCGCCCGCGTGCAGCGAATCGAGCACGGCGATCAGCAGGCGAAAATGGCGTTCGTTGGTTTCGTTGGGTGGCAGCAACTGCTCGGTAATTTCCGCCAGATAATCGAGCGCGACGCTCGATTCGTAATTTGAGGCCAGTGCGAACTGGGATTGCGTCAGTTCACAGGAATTCAGGCTAACCAGCTCGCGATTCTCCTTCTGATAATACGAGACCGTCGCATGCGACAGCCGTTCCAAGCCGGACCCGAAGCTGCTTTTCGGCCGGCGCGCCCGCCGCGCCACGCCCCTCAACTTGCCCTGATCGCGCGTGAAGAAACTGACGACGAGGTCGGCTTCACGAAACGGATAAGTCTGCAGGATGAAGCTGTCGCTCATTCGAGCGGGCATTCGGGCGAAGGCACTTTAAGTGACTAGATTAGCAGGTTTCCAGAAAGGCCACAGAGGCGCGGCGCACCCCTGTGGCATGCAAGCAGTGGGGATCGAACCAGGCGCAGGTTCCAGCTACGCTTAACCGAAAATCTTTCTGAGCGTGGCGACGGAGATGTGCGGCCAACCCAAAGTTACTACCTTCGGAAGAGCCGTAAAAATCGGAAAGTTGAGGATGACCATCTGCGCGATCTGCAACTGCGTAAAAGCCGGCAGATCCGCATGTTGAACTCGCTCGATCCAGAAAGTGGCGTAGACGAGCGCGGTGTCGGCGTTCGGCCCCACCGCTCCCGCTGGCTCGCCTCCTTCGAGAAAAAGAATATTTTCGATTCCACCCGCGCCATTCGGCGGACTGACGGGTGTGCTGGGACCGGTGGGGTCATTGGGATTTTGCAAAAAGGAGAAATTCGCCTGGGTGGCGATGTTGAGCACCACGCCATCGAAGCTAAAGCCGTCTTTCACCTGATTGACGACGTGCTGCTGCAGCAATTTTATAGGGTCGTTGATAACGTCTTGCATCGCAACGCCCAAAATGGTGGGGCGCAACGCGATCGGGGGGACGTTCCCGAGAGGAGTTCTGGGATTCGTCGCGGATTCCGCTACGGTCAGGTCATATTCGGCAAAAGGCACGGCAGGTGGGACGAGCTTGGGCGCGGTCAGCTTTTCCGACGATCCGGCCGCATTCAGGGTTGGGGTGGTTGAAGCGCCGAAGGGCGTACTGTTGAAGGCTGGAAAAAGGGAAAAAGCCGGGCTGCCGCCGGCCACCGGATTAGCGCCCGGAGAAATGACGGGAGTTCCTTTAAATGTTGTCGCTATACCCTGCGCCAGCATGGAATTTCCGTGGGGAATATTTCCCATGCGGGCGACAATTTGTCCGCCGGACGGCGCCGACTCCGGGGGATAAGTGGTGGTTGGTTGTGTCACCCAGATGCCAGGCTCAATGTGGAGAGCCCCACCGGTTACGGAGTCGCTAATCTTCTGCAAGTAAGTCAAGCCGAATAGCTCAATATCGGCCTGACCGAAACCGCGATTCGGGATGGAGGAGGCGATAGGATCAAACTTCAAGACTTCATCGGTTTGATTCAACTCCAGGTAAAGATTTTGGCCAAAAGTAAAGGCTGGGCGGGCGACGAGGTTAAATCCTTTGCCTTCCCAGGTTCCAGCAAGTTCCTGGAGCAAACCTAAATTGCTAAGGACTTGTGAAAAAGGTGGGACTAAACGGACCGCGGGTGTAGCCATTTGAGCTTCTCCTTTTGCGGGATTAATCAAAAGCGTGGCATTCTTGCGAATAGCCACGAATCCCTTGATTATTTATTGTCGGCTTTACTCTAGCACAATAGAATTTGATGTGATCCTAGTTGTTAGATAGTGTAGTACTATTGTCTGGAATGTGATCGTAATTACAGATAAAAGGTGTGGTGCATAAAACACAGGCGGGATGCGCTGATAGTGCGACACCAGACAGAATGGTATAGACCGGGCATTCAAACGCGGATGGTCAGGTGACCAGATTGGCCGGCTTGCCGCTGGCTGGGCTGGCTTGGGACGCAGTAAAGAGTTGTCCAGTGTGCTTGGACAGCAGCACCCATAGACCGTAGAGATCCCAACTTGCAACCAGGAGAAATACGATCATGGCTCCGATGGAGCCGCGCCCAAGCCACACACACAGGAGAACCTTAGAGAGAAACACCGCGGCGGCGGTGTATCGAGCCCAGGGCTTTTGGTGGGACAAGCCCCAGCCAGCGAACAGGTAGAGCACCGAAAAGACCAGTAACGCGATGGCCATGAACCAGTCCACCAGCAAGACGCCGGATAGTTCCTGAGTCCCCGGGATAGCGCTCGACGGCGCGGTGTGTGGCGCTAGAAACTGACCCACGAGCAGAGCCAACACGGCGCAGCCCAGCCCGCCGGCCATGCCTGCCCAGGCTACCTTCTTGAGGCCTTTGGTGAGCAGGTCGACATGGCGGAGCGCAGCTTCGGGGCTTTGAACCAGCCGGCTCTGAATAAAGCGATTTCGGGTGAAGAACGAACCGCGATCCATCACCCTTGAGTATCGGCTTTGCGGCTGGCAGTCTTTAGCGGGTGGCTGCTAGACTTTGGGCGTGGGCGCGCCGGCGTGAACCTGGAATCCGCAATTGCCGGACTTTGCGCCACTTGCGTGCACGTGCGCCGGGTGACCTCGGATCGCGGCTCGGTGTTTTATCTTTGCCAGCTTTCGAAAGTGGACGCGAGCTTTCCGAGGTATCCGAGGCTGCCGGTGCTGGAGTGCGGGGGATATGAGAGAGCCTGCGATCCGCGCACGGAGCACAGCCCGAAATCATGAGAGATAAACTTGGTGCGCCCGAAATAGTCGATCGGAACATCTACGAGGCGGAGTTGGACATATTGCGGGTTCGACAGGAGCCTGACACCAGAGAAGAGCGAACTTCCGATCGTGCTTTCCTCGGTGTCTCCGCGTTGCTCTTCGTCAGCGGTGCGGCGCTGAGAATTTTCTGGAATGGATTGTGCCGGTAATGCGAGGGATGCCGATGCCGGGCGGCTGGAAGAAGTCGATGGTGTGGATGGGGATGCCCTAACTCCGGAGCCAGGGAAACTTGCCACGACCAGTGGGCGCTTCAAAGGACCGCTCACTTGGTTTGCTTTTGCGCGCCGGACGGCGAGCAGTTTCCAGTCTCACACCGGTTGTTCTCCTCACACACTTGTTCCAGAAGTTTCCAGGTGGGATGCAACTTCATCTGAAATTCTTGCGACCAGGACTTGGTGAACAGCTTTGGATCGTCGATCACGATCTCATAGGACACCGTGGCCGCATCGGTAAACCGCAGGCGTTCGATGGTATGCAGCGCGTCGCTATGCCATTGGTTGCTCGCCGCCAAAGTCCATTCGCGCAGGCCGATGGTGTCGATCACCAGCGTGTCGCCTTCCCATTTCGCGACGGCGTCACCCATGAATGTGGAATCTACATCCGCGGGGTGGGGCTTGTC
The DNA here is from genome assembly GCA_963784025.1 of Bryobacterales bacterium. Classification (GTDB taxonomy): domain Bacteria; phylum Acidobacteriota; class Terriglobia; order Bryobacterales; family Bryobacteraceae; genus Palsa-89. The sequence continues at coordinate 264,011 of CAWAPW010000013.1, read as the reverse complement.
GATCGGGATCACGCGGAAAAAATGCATGTATTCGTACAGGAAGACGATGGTGTCCGGCGTCTGGACGATCTGCTGCGCATAGGGCGCGAGAGCTTCGCGCGGATGGCCATCGGGCAGGCAAAGCTCCGTGGGGTCGTCATGGCGAGGGTCCCCGGTGGGCGGTTGCCGGAATTTCGCTTCCGCTCCCGGGAGTAAAGGAGACATCCGGCGCGGATCGAAGTTCGTTACTACTGGCGTATCAGTATCGTTGGCTCCGACGTTGTGAGCAAAAGCGGGCCCGGCCCACACGCCGTTGAAGTTCGGCTTACCGTCGGGCATGCGCGGAATCTCTGGTCTGCCCCGAGCAAGGTAACGACAAGAAAACCAGGGCTGCGGGAAAGGCCCACGCCATCGCGGAACGCGTTCTCATGTTGAATCCCTTTTCTACTTAGCGCTATTCGGGGCCAGCTCCGTCGGATGCAGCGCCTGGTCCTGTCCAATAAGGGCGTCGCGCCCATCCGCGAAGGTCACAACGTTCCCGGAACTGTTGTTCGAGCCATCCTTGGCGCGGTGTCCGGAGATGGTAAGCACTTCGCCAACTTTTAAGCTGGACTTTGTAATACCGCGCCTTGTCAGCATGCCAGGAGGCGAGGCGGAAAAACCCCAATTGGTGACCTTGCCGTTCTCATCTTTGACGTCCAGGTAGAGCCAGATATGCGGGTTGGACCACTCCACTTTCGTGAGCACGCCGGTGAGCTTGATCGGCTTGGTGGTATCGAACTCGGCCGTGTAAGCGTGATGTGCAAAGGCAACCGCGGATAGAAGCAGACATGCGATACCGAGCCGTCCGGTCATGACGAAAGATCCTATCAGGAACTATGAGCAACAAGCAAGGCACTCGCCCTAGCCCTCAACCCCATATCGGCGGTGCTAATTCGATAGGGGCTTGCGCCGGGCGAAAGTATTGACTACATTACTTAAAGGTCGGTAAGCTCGCGGAAGTCTTGCGGAGGGCCACGATCTTTGGGAGGCCAATTGAGAAAAGGCAAGAGTGGCGTTCAGAGTTGGCTGCGCTTTGGAGCTGTTCTGGCGATCACGGCGGTACCCGTTTTTCGTGAGAGCGCTCGCGCACAGCAGGCTGCGACAGTTCCCGCGGTTCTCGCGACTTCGGGAACCTCCGAGCGCGCACTGATCGATCAGTATTGCGTCGTCTGCCACAATCAGCGCCTGAAGACGGCGGGACTTACGCTGGATGCGCTCGACCTCGCCCAGATCCACGATCACGCCGAAGTTTGGGAAAAAGTGGTGCGCAAACTTCGCGCCGGAATGATGCCTCCCTCCGGCATGCCGCGTCCGAAAGCTGCGGTGATGGAATCCATGGTCACATTCCTCGAGAAGGAACTCGATCGCGATGCCCAACCCAATCTGACTCCGCCCGGCATGCACCGCATGAACCGCACGGAGTATACGAATGCGATTCGCGACGTGCTGGCACTACAGGTGGACGCCACAAAATTCCTGCCTCCCGACGATTCCACGCACGGGTTCGACAATATTGCCGGAGCGCTGACGCTCTCTCCGGCGCTGATGGAAGCGTATCTTTCGGCCGCCGGAAAAATCAGCCGCCTGGCCATCGGCGATGTCTCGGCGCCCACGCAGGCCGTCTTCGAGGTGCCCGCGGACACGGCGCAAAATTATCACATTGAAGGGCTGCCCTTCGGAACCCGCGGCGGCATCTTAGTGAAATATCAATTCCCGGCCGACGGCGAATATACTTTCAAGGTCAAGGGCGTCACCGGGTACTTCCAGGCTGTCCTGGGCGGCGTCAAGGGCGAGAAGCTGGAAGTTACCGTGGATGGCGACCGCGTGAAGCTGTTCGATTGGGATAAAGATATTTCCACCACCACCGGCGTAGGGCGTTCCACGCCGCGCATCCCAGTGAAGGCCGGCCTGCACACTGTGGGCGTGACGTTCCTGGCCACCAACGACGTGCCGGGCAGCGAGCTGAACAAACCTTTCGAGCGCACCATGAACACGCCGGGCTCCATCCCCGGATTTCTGTTCTATCCGCACGTGGGACAAGTTTGGATTGAAGGCCCCTACAATGCCGCCGGCGCCAGCAACACGGCCAGCCGTGAGAAGATTTTCGTCTGCCGCCCGGCCACTCCTCGCGACGAAGGCCCCTGTGCGCGCACCATCCTTTCCACGCTGGTGAAGCATGCGTATCGACGCCCCGCCACGCCACGGGACCTGGCGACGCTGACCGAGTTTTATCAGGCCGGCCGCAGCGATAACGGAAGCTTCGACGATGGCATCGAAGCGGCGCTGCAGCGCGTGCTGGTGGATCCGGAATTTGTCTATCGCAGCGAGCGGGAGCCGACCGGCATCGCGCCCGGCAAGAGCTACCACGTCGACGATCTGGCGCTGGCTTCGCGCCTCTCGTTTTTCCTGTGGAGCAGCGTTCCCGATGACGAGTTAATCGACCTGGCCTCGCAAGGCAAACTCAAAGAGCCAGCCGTGCTCGAGAAACAGGTGCGGCGGATGCTGGCGGATCCGAAGTCCGAAGCGATGATCACCAATTTCACCGGGCAATGGCTGGGCGTAAGGTCGCTCAAGACCAGCGAGCCGGTGGTGAATCTGTTTCCGGATTTCGACGACAACCTGCGGTCGGCTTACCAGAACGAGGTAGAGCTGTTCTTCGGCAGCGTGGTCCGTGAGGATCGCAGCGTGCTGGATCTGCTGACGGCGAATTACACCTTCGTCAATGAGCGGCTGGCGAAGGAGTACGGAATCCCGGATATTTATGGCTCGCAGTTCCGCGAGGTGACCTTGCCTCCGGATCTCGACATGCGCCGCGGCCTGCTGGGCAAAGGAGCGCTGCTGACCGAGACATCGAACGCGGCGCGGACTTCGCCCGTCACGCGAGGCAAGTGGTTCCTGCAAACGTTCCTGGGCGTCAGTCCGCCGGATCCGCCGCCAAACGTGCCGACGCTCAAGGAACAGCCGGTGGATTCCACCGGCAATGCGAAGCCGCCCACCATGCGTCAGACCATGGAGGCGCATCACGCCAATCCGGTGTGCGCGTCCTGCCACAAGATTTTTGAACCCATTGGGCTGGCCTTTGAAAATTTCGACGCGGTGGGCACCTGGCGCACTCAAGATGGAGACAGTCCCATCGACGCCAACGGCGTGCTGGTGGATGGCACCAAAGTAAACGGCGTCGCCAGTCTGCGAGAGGCGCTGGTGGGCCGATCCGATCAGTTCGTGCGCGTGATTACCGAGAAGATGATGACTTACGCGCTGGGCCGGGGCGTTGAGTATCGGGATATGCCGCTGGTGCGGTCCATCGTGCGCGAATCGGCCGCGAGTAACTACAGCTTCTCTTCCATCGTCTTGGGTATCGTGAAGAGCGAGCCGTTCCGGATGAACACGAAAACGGGCGGCGACAACGAACAGCGTGCATCCCGTTAATAGGAGCAATCATGTTTAACACCAAGAAACACATTTCCCGCCGGATGGTTCTCAAGGGCAGCGGCGTGACGCTGGCGCTTCCGTTTCTGGAGGCTATGGTGCCGGCCTCCACGGCTCTGGCGGCCACAGCGGCCATGCCCAAGCCGCGATTCGTAGGGTGTTTTGTGCCGCACGGCATGGCGCCGGGCGCCTACTGGGTGCCTAGCGCCGAGGGTCCTTTGGCTTCCGAGCTTCCCTTCAATTGGAAGCCGCTGGAACCATTCCGGGATCGCGCCGTGATTCTGAGTGGTTTGCATTCCCGCTCGGCGGAACCGCCTCCGGGTGCGACGGGCGCCGACCATTGGGTGGCTGCATGTTTCCTGTGCGCGGTCAAACCCAAGAAAACCGCCGGCGCCGATATACGCGCTGGACAAACCATCGATCAGATCATCGCGGAAAAGATCGGCCGGGATAACCTGATGCCGTCCATGCAGCTTGCCGTGGAAGATCCGGGCGCGAATTCGAGTAACTGCGGCGAGGGTTATAGCTGCACTTACACCAACACCATTTCCTGGTCCACGCCCACGCAGCCGCTTGCCGATGGAACTGAATCCGCAGGTGGTGTTCGAGCGCATGTTCGGAGACGGCAGCACGGCCGAGCAGCGGGTGGCGCGGCGCAAGCGCGACGAGAGCATTCTGGACTCGCTCACCGGCAGCTTGACGCGGCTGCGCGGCGATGTCGGCACCGACGACCGCAATCGTCTGGACGAGTACACCCAGGACGTGCGCGAAATCGAGCGCCGTCTGCAAATCGCCATGAAGGCTTCGGCCACGGCGCCCACCGATATGGGCGTACCGGTGGGTGTGCCGCAAACCTTCGACGAACATATCAAGCTGCAGTTCGATCTGTTGACGCTGGCTTTCAAGGCGGACATCACGCGCGTGGGCACGCTGCTCTTTGCCCGCGACCTTACCGGCCGCACTTATCCGGAAAGCGAAGCGCCCACCATTGGCTTCCACGGCGGGTCCCATCACGGCGAAGATCCGAAGCGCATCGGCGAGCTGTCGAAGATCAACCAGTATCACGTGAAGATGCTGGCCCATCTCATCGAGAAGCTCTCCACCACTCGCGACGGCGCCGGGACATTGTTGGATCAATCTTTAGTTCTCTACGGCAGCAACATGGGCAATTCCAATCAGCATGTGCATTACGACGTGCCGCATGTGCTGGTAGGCGGATTGAACGGCAAGCTCAAGGGCGGCCGTCACATCGCCTATCCCACCAAGACCGTGCCCACCGGCAATCTGTTGTTAAGCTTGCTGGATCTGTACGACATTCACCAGGACAGCATCGGCGACAGCACCGGCCGGCTGACGAACCTGTAGAGCGCAGAGCATAGAACGATGATGAGCTGGATTCTGGGAAGCAGTCTCGCCGTGCTGGGTCTGTCGGTTGCCATCCTGTGTGCCGCAGGGCCTTCCGATGTAGCAGATGCCGTGATGCGCGGAGACCGGGAGGCGGCGGAGAAGCTCATTGAGCAACACGCCGATGTGAACGCGCCGCAGGCCGATGGGGCCACCGCGCTGCACTGGGCGGTGTTTCAGTCCGATAAAACGACGGTGGATCTGCTGCTGCGCGCCGGCGCGAATCCCAAGGCCGCGAATCGCGACGGCTCCACGCCGTTGTGGCTGGCCTGCATCAATGGAGATGCCCCCGTCATTGAGGCGCTGCTCAAGGCTGGAGCCGACGCCAACGAGCAACTCCCGCTGGGACGGACTCCGCTGATGGTGGCGTCGCGCACCGGCAATGTGGATGCCATCCAGGCGCTGCTGGACCATGGCGCCAACGTAAATGCGAAGGAAAGCCTGCGCGGCACGACCGCATTGATGTGGGCCGCGGATGAAGGGCATGCCGCCGCCATCCAGCTTCTGGTGCAGCACGGCGCAGACATCAAGGCTCAATCGGATCCCGCCGAGCGCGGAAAAGGGCCGGCGCTCGGTAAATCCAACGACCCAAGAAAAGCGGTGGAAGCGCTGGGCAAAGCGCTGGCTGCCGGGATACCTACGCCGCAACTTGGCGCCATTGGCACCACCAGCCTGGTTCCAGTTGTGCCGGACAAGCGGGCTGGTGGTCCAGGCCGGAAAAAGGGTGCTGGAGCCGGCGGAGCAGAAGGCCTGGATCAGGGAGATGACGCGGCGGCCGTGTTTGGATTCGGACGCGGAAGGCCGGCGCCGAAAGATGGCGGTGGTCTCACGCCGCTGGTTTACGCGGTTCGCTCCAACGATCTGGATTCCGTGAAGGCGTTGCTGGCGGCGGGAGCGGATATCAACCAGGTGACCGGTTACGGTTGGAGCCCGTTGCTGGTGGCGACCCAAAATCGGTACTACAAGCTGGGAGCGTATCTGATTGAGCGCGGCGCCGATGTGAATCTCGCCAACAAAGGCGCGTGGACGCCGCTCTATCTGGCCACCGACAATCGCAATATCGAAGGCGGCGATTATCCGGTCCGCAAAGGCGACATGGATCATCTGGATTTCATTAAGCTGCTCATCGATAAAGGCGCCAACGTGAATGCCCGGATGAAGGACACCACAGAAACCCGCACAGTGTTCACCAATCAGTGGCTGGACGAGAACGGAGCCACGGCTTTCCTGCGCGCCTCCCAATCCGGAGACCTGGTGCTGATGAAGCTTCTGCTGGCCCACGGCGCCGATCCGAAGATCGACACGGCGTTGCATGTCACTGCGTTGCAGGTTGCGGCGGGCATCGGCTGGGTGGAAGGAATCACGTATGAGTGGTCGCCGGCCAGCACGCTGGAAGCCGTGAAAATGCTGCTGGACCTGGGTCTCGATCCCAACGCGCAGGCCGACACGGGACGCACCGCATTGCATGGCGCGGCGCACAAAGGACGGCCGGATGTAGTTCAGGTTCTGGTGGACCACGGCGGCCGGCTGGATATCCGCGATTTCGGCAATACCGACAATCGCGGCAGCAAGGAATTAGCCGTTCACACCTGGCTGCCGGTGGATTACGCCGATGGCCTGGTTCGCGTCGGCGTGCAATCGGCGATCCCGCATCCGGAGACCGGCCTACTCATCCGCAAATTGATGACGGCTGCTGGGCTGAAGGCGCCGCCCATGGGCCGGACGCTGGAATCGATTTGCATCACCGGCGCGTGTGAGTGATCGCCCTAGCTGCCTAGCATCGGTCACTCGGCCCGCGGTCGAAAACAATCCGGCCCGGGATGCACAATTCCACTTCAGTCCCCAGCGCCGCCTTGCTCAAGATGCGAAGCCGTCCGCCGATTTCTTCGGCGCGCCCGCGCATTTCCTCCAAGCCCCGGTTTTCACTCCGCCGCAGCAATTGAGGATCGATTCCGCATCCGTTGTCGCGGACCGAAATGCGCAGCTCCGCCGGCCGATATTCGATTTGCATCTCGATTTCGTTGCCCTGCGAGTGGCGATACGCGTTGACGATGGCCTCCCGGCCAATGCGGTAGATTTCGTTGCGCAGCGCTGGTCTCAAGTCCGTTGCTGGGCCATCGACAACTACCCGGAAGTCCACCGTGTGAGGAAAGTCCAAGGCGTCCGGAACGCCGGCAAAAGCGTCGGCCAGAGACAGAAATTGCGTTTGTGGCTCGCGCGGGTGGCGCCTGGTGCGCGAGCTCTCCCCGAGCAGGCGCTCCATCGCCTGGCGAAGTTGAGTAATTCGTGAGCGCTGCCCACGGCGCTCGCGAGTGCTGGCCTGGAGGTTTGCGCTGAGCGTGATTCCGGCACGGTCACTCGCGGAGCGTCGTGCATCGTAGTTCGGCAGCGAAGTTACAAAACTGAAACTCATTTCCAGCCTCCCAGATTACGATTGATCCATCCCGCGGGTTTCCCCCCGGCACTCACCGGATTTCCGGCGCCCTTCGAGTTCGTTCTGTATCGATCCACTCGCGGATATAGGGTGGACAATTCACCAGCTGGATGCCGTCGGCCTGGCACCGCGCCAGGAATGGCACCGCATCGCGATCCACCAGTGTTATTTCCCTCAGATCAAGCGCAATGCGCTCACCTGCCGCTTCCAGATTCAACAGCCGCTCCAACTCTAATACGTCCGGAGCTTCGATCCGCCCACTCAGGGACAAGACAACCACCCCGTCGGACGACCGCTGAATTCTTAGCATTGCCCGCTATTCACAAGTTTTGTATATGCAGGCGAGAGCCCTTCTGTAAGCTATTGATAAAACAAGGCGAGCTGCTTCTTCGCTTCGCGAATTCGCGAGCTTTTCGCGAAACCGGCCGTGCAATTCGCGAACGGCGCGGAAAGGGGCGGGGAAGGCTCAAACGCTCTTATAGCGGAACTTGTTGATCCTGAGCGACCGGATCTTCGATTCGAGCGTTGAAGCCGGCATACCAAGCAAGGCTGCGGCGCCGGAGGGTCCCGATACGCGTCCCCCGCTGGCCTCTAGCGCCGCTTGGATTGCTTCCTTCTCCTGAGCGGGGGTCTGCCTGGTAATCGCGCTGTCGTCTTGCGGAGCCGGTGACGCCACAGACAACCAGCTTGGGTCGACGGAAAAGACATCGGAATCGCAAACGATGACGGACCGCTCCAGAACGTTCTGCAGTTCCCGGATATTTCCCGGCCACGCGTACGATTGCAGCAGATCCAGCGTCCGCTTCTCGATGGTCCCTATTTTCTTCCCGGACTTTCTCGAATAGCGATGGATGAAATACTCGATCAGCGTGGGGATGTCTTCACGGCGCTCGCGGAGCGGCGGAAGTTCGATGGGGAATACATTGAGGCGATAAAACAGATCCTTCCGAAACGTTTCGCCGGAGACGGCGGCTTCCAGATCGCGATTGGTGGCCGCGATCACGCGCACGTCCGCGCGAATGGGGTGGGTTCCTCCAATGCGCTCAAATTCCCGCTCCTGCAACACGCGCAGCAAAGCAACCTGAGTTTCGGCGGGCAGCTCGCCGATTTCGTCCAGGAAGATGGTGCCGCCTTCGGCTAGTTCAAACCGGCCCAAGCGCCGTTGCAAGGCGCCGGTAAACGAGCCTTTCTCGTGGCCGAAAAGTTCGGAGGCGATCAAGCCCGAGGGCGTGGCCGCGCAGTTCACGCTCACAAAGGCGCGCGACGCGCGGCGCGACCGCTTGTGGATGGCGCGGGCGATGAGCTCCTTGCCGGTGCCGGTTTCACCGGTGATCAGCACCGTGGAATCGGTGGGCGCCACCTTGGCCACGCGCGCCAGCACGGCCTGCAGAGCCGGCGAGTCCCCGACGATTTCCTCGAACATGGACGCCTTGTCCACTTCCTCCCGCAGCGCGATATTCTCCTTGTAGAGCAGGTCCCGCAATTTCTTGATTTCATCCAGAGCGTGCTGGAGATCGGATTCGGCGCGCTTGCGTTCGGTAATGTCGGTCACCGCTCCCACGAATTCAACATCCGCGGTCGGTTGACCCACCACTTGCAGGTGTTTGACGACGCCTTCCGGCAGCAACAGGCGCTGTTCAAAATCGAAAGCTTCCTTCTCGCGCGTTGCGTGTTCGACGATTTGCCGTACTGTCTCGCGGCTTTCGGGATGCGTGCGTTGCAATATGAGATCGATGGATGGCGTGGTTGACGGGTCGCATTCAAAGATGCGAAACGTTTCTTGCGACCAAAAGATTTCGCCGCTCGAAACATTCCATCCGAAACTTCCGGTATGGCTGAGCCGCTGCGCCTGGGCCAGGTAAGCTTCGCTCCGCCGCAGCCCTTCTTCGGCGCGGAAGCGTTCCATTCGCTCTTTGGCTTCCCGCAAGGCCCGTTGCACGGAGGGCACAATCCGCGACAGACGCGTCTTGAACACATAGTCCGTGCCGCCGATCTTGAGGGCTTCAATCGCGATCTCTTCGTCCAGGGTTCCAGAAACAAAAATGAACGGCACCAGCGGCCGGCGGTGCCGGGCAATCTTGAGGGCGGAGAGGCCGTCGAAGGCGGGGAGCGTGTAGTCCGCGAGAATTACGTCGAAGCCGCCCTGTTCGAGTGAGGCAATGAAGCCGGCCTCCGTCTCAACGCGCGTAACACAACACGGAATGCCCGCGGATTCGAGTGTTTCCAGAACCAGCTCGGCGTCCGTGGAGTTGTCCTCCAGGTACAAAACATGCAAGGGCAGTTGCATTTCCCACTAATGCTTTTTCAGGCTTCCCGGGGGCGGCTGGTTGATGACGGCCCAAAAAACACCCAGTTCCTTGATGGCATTTACGAATTCGTGGAAATCCACGGGCTTCACGACATAGGCGTTCACGCCCAGCCGGTAACTGGCCACCATGTCCTTTTCCTCGTGCGAGGAGGTAAGCACCACCACGGGAATCATCTTGAGCTTTTCGTCGGATTTGATGGCCCGCAGCACTTCCAAACCGTCCACCTTGGGCAGCTTCAGATCCAGCAGCAGGACGGCCGGGTTCTCGCCCGAGCGCGCCGCGAACTTGCCGCGGCAAAACAGATAATCCAAGGCCTCTTCGCCATCGTGGGCCACCACCACCTCGTTGGCAAGGTTGTAGTCTTCGAGCGCGGTAAGACTCAGCTCGACATCTTTCGGATCGTCTTCCACCATTAAGATACGTCCCAAACTGCTCATCTGTTCAGCTCCTGTTGTTTGAAAAGCGAGAAATAAAACGTCGCGCCCCGATCCACACAACCCTCGGCCCAGACTTTGCCTCCATGCCGGTGAACGATGCGCTGCACCGTGGCCAGGCCGATGCCGGTACCCTCGAAAGCCTCCGTCGGGTGGAGGCGCTGAAATACGCCGAACAGCTTGTTTTCGTATTTCATGTCAAAGCCAACTCCATTGTCTCGAACGAACACCACGATCCGATCCTGCTTCTGCTCCGCGTATCCGATTTCGATTTCCGCCTGGGGACGCACGCGCGTGAATTTAACGGCGTTGGAAATCAGATTCACCAGCACCAGCCGCAGCATGGATCGGTCGCCATAGCAGGTGGGCAATGTTGCCACCTTCCAAACTATATCCCGGCCCTGAGCGTCCTGCCGGACTTCAGCGACCGCTTCTTGCACCAGTTGTTCCAGGCTGACCATCGAGTTATGCGTCTCGGCACGGCCGATTCTGGAAAAGGCCAGAAGATCGTCGATCAGGTTGCCCATCCGTTTCGCCGATTCCAGGATCATGCGGACATATCGCTGGCTTTTCTCATTGAGAACGGGAGCGGCATTCTTTTGTAAAAGCTCCGTGTATCCGGCCATGTGGCGGAGGGGCGCGCGCAAGTCGTGCGAGACCGAATAGGCAAATGCCTCCAGTTCCTTATTGATGATCTCCAACTCGGCGCTGCGTTTTCCCAGCTCTTCGTTGAGCGCCCGAATTTCCTGCTCGCGCCGTTTCCGTTCGCTGATATCGTTGTTGGTCTCCAGGATCGCGGCGGGACGGCCCTGCTCATCGCGCCGCAGCGACCAGCGGCTGGCCACCACTACCTGGGCTCCGTCGGCTCGGCTTCTCACAAGCTCGCCTTCCCAGCGGCCGGACCGCAACAACTCCGCCCGAATTTCAGCGCCCGGGGCCGGAAAAACCGTCCGCAAAAGCTCGGGAGATCGTTGTCCGATGGCTTCTTCGGCGGTCCAGCCGTACAACTCCTGCGCTCCGCGATTCCAGTAATTGACGACGTCGCTCATGTCACGGACAAAAATGGTGTCGTGCGTGAGATTCAGCAGGCTGGCCTGCTGGGTACGCTCCGCCACCTCCACTTCGAGCTTGTCGCGAGCTTCACGAAGTTCCTCCTCGGTACGCCGTCGCACGGCGCTGAACCAGGTGACCAGCGAGGCAAACGCGGCGAAAACGATGAAGTACGGCAGATCGGCATGCGAGATGTAAACGGTGTGGAGCGGCTCTACAAAAAAGTAGTCGAAGCTGATGCAGGAAACGAGCAAAGCTACAACGGCGGGTCCTGCGCCTCCGTACCAGGCGGTTAAGGCGACGGCGAACAGGAATAATGGGACCTCGACGTTACGGACATGGAAGCCTCCCATGAGAAGCCCTCCGCCGACTGCCGCGGAAACCGATAGAAGTGCGAGGCCATAGCCTTGGAGCGGGGACAGGTACGGCAGGGGGCGCCACTGGACCCTAAGATTTCGGCTATTTTCCATTGGCAGGGACGGCTATGGAGAGCCACTCCTTGGCCGCAGCGACGTCGTCCGAACCAAGTTCATGGCCGCCGGGATGCCAATGGATGGTGACGCGCGCTTCGGCGTGGGTGAGGATTTGGGCCAGCTCCGCAGTGTGTTCGGGAGGCACGATCTGGTCACGCCGCGCGGCAGCGAGTAGAACCCGAATGTCCCTCAGCTCAGGAGGACGTCGAGGGCGGAAGGGAACCATGGGGCGGAAGAGTATAGCGCCGTCCGAAAGCAGTCTCGGATGAGTGAAGAGAAGACTGGCGGCGATATTTGCGCCATTGGAATAACCGACGGCAATAATTTTGTTCTGTTCTAAGCCGTATTCCTGCGATGCGCTCGCGACGAACTGCGCCAGCGCTTCGGTTTGCAGCTTTAAATCCTCGAGATCGAAAACGCCTTCCGCGATGCGGCGAAAAAATCGGGGCATGCCGTGTTCGAGCACGCGTCCACGAGGGCTGAGCAGCGCCGCGCCGGGCAGGAGCTGCTCACCGAGCGGGATCAGGTCCTCTTCATCGCCGCCGGTTCCGTGCAGAAGCAGCAAAGTTGTTTTGGGCCCCGCAGGCGATCCAGGAACAAAGCGATGAATGAAACCGGACTCTGCGACGGTCACGGCGCGACCCTCTGTTGCTGCTGCAAATGAATAGGCGGCAGCGCGGCTTCGATCCGGGGGCGAAGCGTTTCGAGCCAGGGTGGGACCTTCAGCGTTTCGCCGAGTTTCTCCACGGGTTCATCAATGGCAAATCCCGGCGAGTCCGTTGCAATTTCGAAGAGAATGCCGCCCGGTTCGCGATAGTAGATGGAGTGGAAATAGACGCGATCCATGACGGGCGAAACGTTGTAGTCCAGGCTACCAAGTTCGGCGAGCCACTGGAGTTGTTGGGCGTCATCCGGAGTTCGAAAGGCGATGTGATGAATGGTGCCTACGGCGATGCGGCCTTCCGGCGCAGCCGGCGCACAGACTACGTCGATGACACGCCCTGGTGAAACCTCATGCGAATGGTTGGCCTGGTAGCGAAAGCGATTTTGCTCTTTCCCCAGCAGCCGGAATCCCATGGTCTGGGTGAGCAACGCCGCGGTTCCTTCGTAGCCCGTTTCGGAAAGCGTTGCGCCATGAAAGCCGTGAATGGCGAATTCAGCGGGAATGCCGCCGCCTTCCCAAAAATGCGAGGCGCCAGCGGCCGGCACTTCCACTAATTCGATCCGCATACCGTCGGGGTCGGCTGAATGAAAGCACGGGTTGTCCGAAGCGCTCCGGTATGCCTTCCGAAGTAATCGCGTGCTCGGCCAGCCGCGCCTTCCAAAAAGGCAGTGCGCCCCTGTGGACGGCGAACGATGCGGCCGTCACTTGCCCATTTCCCTGGCGTCCGCGCCTGGCGCCCGGCCACGTGAAAAAGGTCAGAATGGTGCCCGGACGGCCGTGCCCATCGCCGTAATAGAAATGATAGGCTTCCGGATCGTCGAAATTGACGGTGACTTTAACCAGGCGCAGGCCCAGCACGCCGGTGTAAAAATCGATGTTCTGTTGCGGATCGCTCGCAATTGCCGTTATATGATGAATTCCGAGAATTGTTTTCACTGCCAACCTCCGCCGAGCGCTTTGTAGAGTTGCACCACGGTCAGCAATTCGCCCAGCCTGATCTGCGATAACGAGCAGCTCAGCCGAGAACAGATCGCGATCGGCGTCCAAGCGCGTCGAGTTGCGTGTCCACGCCGCCGCGATAGCGAATGTAGGCCAGACGCGTCCGGTCCTGCAAAGCGACCACCAGCTCCTCCTGCTTCTCGCGGCTCTCGCGCGTGCGTTGATGCGCAATCAGACTGTTCGACACTTCCGTGAATGCGGTCTGAATGGTCTTTTCATACTGCACCAAGGCATCGCTCGCGCTGGGCCTCGGTCAGCCTGACGCTCGATTTCAAGCGTCCCGCGGTGAAGATGGGCTGGGCGACCTGCGGCGCAAGAGTCCACGCGCTGGTGGGTCCGCTGAACAGATTCGTGAGTTGAGTGCTTTGCCCGCCCAGGAATCCGCTCAAGGTCAACTGCGGAAAATACGCGGCCTTGGCCACGCCGATGTCGGCGTTGGCGGCGATCAGGTTCTGCTCCGCGGCGCGAATGTCGGGGCGGCGTTCCAGCAATGCCGATGGCAGGCCGGCGGGAACCTCGGGAGGCAGATCCTGCTCGGTGAGGATTTTTCCGCGCGGGACTGGTGCCAGGCGGCTCGCCCAGCAGAAGGTGGATCTGATTCTCAGTCTGCTCGATTTGCTGTTCGATCACCGGAATGGTTTGGGCCGCGGTGTCCACCAGTTGCTCGGCTTGGCGCAGATCCAAAAGGGTCGCTACGCCACCGGATTGTCTGGATTTCGTCAGATTGAGCGACTCCTGCCGCGTCTCCAGGGTTTCGTTCGAAATTTCCAGCTCGTAGTCCAGTTCGCGCAAGGTCAGATAAGCAGTGGCGACGTCGCTGACCAAAGTGGTGATCACAGCCTTGCGATTTTCCTCCGCGCTCAGAAGATTCGCGCGCGCGGCTTCGGTGGCGCGGCGCAGCTTGCCCCACAGATCCACTTCGAACGAGAGCAGGTTCAGCGACGCCTCTCCGAAATTGCGATTCTGGTCAGGCAGAAGAACCGGGGGCATGGGCGTGGCGCCGTCGCGAGAGAAACGGTTGATTTCGACGCCGCCGCTGGCGCCGAATTGCGGAAACTGGTCCGATCGCGTGATCCCCAAATTGGCGCGCGCCGCTTCCACTCGCGCCACCGCGTCGCGAAGATCGTAGTTCTGCACCAGCGCCGTGCGGATCAATGCCTGCAGTTGCTCGATCCTTGAAAACCTCGAACCATTTCAAGTCCGCGATGGAAGCGGCTTGCTGCGGGGGCAATGGCTCCGGCGCGCGAAACTGTCGCGGGAGTGGCCAGCTTGGGACGCTGATAATTGGGGCCGACGGTGCAGCCGCAGATGACCCAAAACGAGATCGCGGCGATGGCGGTTTTCCGAAGCATGGAATCAATCCCCCGGCGCAGGCGACGGCGGCGGTATCGAGATTCCGGCGCAGATTTTGAGGGACGGATGGCGCCGGAAAGCTTTTCGACAATGTAAAACGCAGCGGGAATGATGAAGATGCCGATGAAGCTGGCGGCCAGCATCCCGCCGATGACCGTGGTTCCCATGATCTGGCGCGATACCGCGCCGGCGCCCGTGGCGATCCACAGCGGCACGCATCCCAGGATGAAAGCGAACGACGTCATCAGAATGGGCCGCAGACGAAGCCGCGCGCCTTCGAGCGCCGCATCCACCAACGGCTTGCCCTTCTCGAGTTCGTCCTTGGCGAATTCCACGATCAGGATCGCGTTTTTCGCCGCCAGCCCGATGAGCATCACCAGGCCGATTTGCGAGTACACATCGCTCTCGATCTGCACCATGTAGGCCGGCAGAAAATGTCCCAGCAAGACGCGGCGCAGCCACAGCACGCCCAAGGCTCCAAACACCGCCACCGGCGTGCTCAGCAGGACGCTGAACGGCAGGGTCCAGCTTTCATACAGCGCGGCGAGAATCAGGAAGACGAACAGCAGCGAGAATCCGAAGATCACCGACGGCGACACGCCTTCCTGCGCCCTTTTTTCCTGGAACGACATGCCCGAGTAGTCGTAGCCCATCTCGGGCGGCATGGTTTGGGCGAAGACTTCTTCCAGCGCCTTCATCGCCTGATTGGTGCTGTAGCCGGGCGCGGCCGCCCCGTTCAATTGCGCGGATCGATATTCGTTGAAGCGCATGGTGAATTCCGGGCCGGTGCCCGACTTGAATCTGGTCAATGCGGAGAGCGGCACCATCTCGCCGGCTGCATTGCGCACATAGAACTGGCCGACGTTTTCGGACTTAGTGCGGTACTCGTTCTCGGCTTCGACGTAGACCTGCCACTGGCGGCCGAAGCGATTGAAGTAATTGACGAACAGCCCGCCCATGAAGGCCTGGATGGTCCGGTAAACGTCGTTGATCTGGACGCCCTGCTTGATCACTTTGTCGCGATCCACGTCCACGAATTGCTGCGGCACGCTGGGCAAGAAAGGTGGTGGTGAGGGTTCCGATCTCCGGGCGCTTGCGCGCGGCGGCCATAAACTTGTTCAGGTTGTCGGACAAAAACTGGACGTCCTTGCCGGCCCGGTCTTCCAGGACGAAAGTGAATCCGCCCGAAGTGCCGACTCCGGGAATCGCCGGCGGCGAGAAGCTGAACGCCACGCCTTCCGGCAGTGCAGCCAACTCGCCGGTTCAAGACGAGCTTTGATGGCCTGGAACTGCTCGGCCCGGGTTTTGCGATCGTCCCAGTCCTTCATGGTCACGAAGATGAATGCGTTGTAGCTGGTTCGCACCAGGCTGAGCAGGCTGAAGCCCAGAATGCTGGTGGTGTACCGGACGCCCGGCGTTTTCGCCAGCATATCTTCCACCTTCGCTGTTACCAGCTCGGTTCGCTGCAGCGAAGCGGCGTTGGGAAGCTGGATGTTCAGGTAAAAATAGCCTTGGTCCTCGTCGGGAACGAAGCTGGTGGGCAGTTTGTCGCTGATGAAATAGCTCGCCACGCCGCAGCCCACCAGCAGAATGACGGCCACCACGCTTTTTCGGATCAGCACGCCGCGACAGCCGGACGTAGCCGCTCCGTGGCGTGTCCAAACATCCGGTTGAACCAGGCGAAAAATCTCGCCAGCAATCCCTTGCTCTCTACCTTGGGTTTCAAGATGAGAGCGGCCAGCGCGGGGCTCAACGACAGCGCATTGAACGCCGACAAAATCACGGAGATGGCGATGGTGACCGCGAACTGCTGATACAGCCTGCCGGTGATGCCGGGGATGAACGCCGTGGGAATGAAAACCGCGGAGAGGACCAGCGCGATGCCGATCACGGGGCCCGAAATCTCTTCCATCGCTTTCAGCGCGGCCTCCTTGGGAGCCATGCCGTCTTCGATGTGCCGCTCCACCGATTCCACCACCACGATGGCGTCGTCCACCACCAGGCCGATCGCCAGCACCAGGCCGAACAAGGACAGCGTGTTGATGCTGAAGCCGAACAACGGGAAGAACAGGAACGTGCCGACCAGCGAGACGGGAACCGCCAGCAGCGGAATCAGCGTCGCTCGCCAGCCTTGCAGAAACAGGTAGACCACCACGATCACCAGAGCGAGCGCGATCACCAGCGTCTCGACGATCTCCTTCATGCCCGCGGTCACGGCCAGCGTGGTGTCGACCGGGACCGCGTAGTCCATGTCGTCGGGAAACCGGGTCTTCGCTTCCGTCATCATCTTTCTTACCGCGGCCGCGGTCTCGACGGCGTTCGATCCGGGCAACTGGTAGACCGCGATCACCGCGCTCGGCTTGCCGTTCAGGTGCCCTTCCACGCTGTAGTCCTGCGAGCCCAACTCCACTCGCGCCACGTCCCTCACGCGCACGATCCCGGTGTCGGGCGTTTCGCGAACCACGATCTGTCTCGAACTCCTCGGGCGAAGTCAGCCGGCCCTGGGCGCGCACCGAGTAAGTGAATTCCTGGCCCTTCGGAGCGGGCTCGCTGCCCACCTGCCCGGCCGGATTCACGGTGTTCTGCGTCTGGATCGCCGTAGACGATTTCGGGCACCGTGATCTGCAGCTTCGCCAATTGGTCCGGCTTTACCCACAGGCGCATGGCGTATTGACCCGCGCCAAATATCTGAATGGTGCCGACGCCTTTGACGCGGGTCAGCGGATCGTTCAAATTGATGTACGCGTAGTTGGCCAGGAACCGCGCGTCGTAAGTGCCCTTGGGCGAATACAGCGCCACCAGCATCAACGGCGCGAGCGTCGATTTCTGCACCGTAACGCCGTAGTTGGTGACGTCCACCGGCAGCTGCGACGCGGCCTGCGTTTCGCGGCTCTGCGCCAGGATCAGATCCGTATTCGGATCCGTCTCCACGTCGAAATCGACGATCATCCTCATCTGGCCGTTGGCCGTGGCGTTCAGCGAATACATGTAGTTCATGTTGTCGACGCCGCTCATCTGCTGTTCGATGGGCGTGGCCACGGATTGCTCGATGGTCTGCGCGTCCGCGCCAACATAGATCGCCGAGACCTGAACCTCCGGCGGCGCGATCTGCGGGAACTGCGCGACGGGCAGGCCGACGATTACCACCGCGCCCACGATCACCGTCAAGATGGCGATCACCATCGCGACGATCGGCCGGTTGATGAAGAATTTCGACATGCGGATCTACTTCGCTGCGAACGGTTTGGGATTCACTTGCATTCCCTGACGAACCTTCTGCACGCCTTCGGCCACCACGCGCTCGCCCGGCTTGAGGCCGTCGCTGATGATCCAGTCGACTGCCGATGCGGTCGCCCACTTTGACGGTCCGAATATTCACTTTGTTGTCGCCATCCACCACGGCAATCTGATAGCTGCCCTGAAGCTCGTTGACCGCGCGCTGAGGAACCAGCAGCGCGCCGGGCTGCACTCGCAGCGCCGTGCGGACCCTGCCGTATTGGCCGGGCCGCAAAGTGTTTCCCGGATTCGGGAACAATCCCGCCACCCGGATGGCGCCGGTCCTGACGTCCACCTGGCGATCCGCGAAATAGAAGGTCCCGCTTTGCGGATAGACGGTCCCATCCGCCAGAATCAGCTCCAGCCGCAGCTCCTTCCTCTTCGGCGTCCAGGGTGGCGGGCGTCGAGTAGCGCCGGTGAAAGTCGAGATAT
Organism: Bryobacterales bacterium; assembly: GCA_963784025.1. GTDB lineage: Bacteria > Acidobacteriota > Terriglobia > Bryobacterales > Bryobacteraceae > Palsa-89. The sequence continues at coordinate 245,733 of CAWAPW010000013.1, read as the reverse complement.
TCCTGCTCGGCGACCGTGAAATAGACCCTGATCGGATCGAGCGTCGACACGGTGGTGATGGTCGGGCTGGCGGGACTCACCAGCGAACCCACTTGCTGCTGCGCGATGCCGGGAATGCCGTCGATGGGCGAGGTGAGCCGCGTGAATCCCAGGTTGATCTGCGCCGTTTCGGCGGTGGCCTTGGCCGATTGAACCGCGGCGTTGGCGGCGATGATCTGCGCCCGGGCCGTTGCCACTTGCGCCTGCGCGGACTGCACCTGCGCCTTCGCGGCGAGATTGTTCTGCGTGGCGTTGTCCAGATCCTGCTGCGTGATGGCCTGCTGCTGCGCCAGCGGCGTGTAGCGATCCACATCCAATTGCGTGCGGCGCTGGTTCGCTTCCGCCACCGCAACCTGCGCCTCGGCCTGCGCCAATTCGCGCTCGCGCCTGCGCTAACTGTCCTTCCGATTGCGCCAGCTGGCCTTGCGCCAGATCCAGCGCCGCCTGAAACGGACGCGGATCGATCTGAAACAGCAGTTGGCCCTTCTTTACGAACGACCTTCCTGTAGGCCTGCTCCAGAAGATAGCCGGTGACCTGCGCCTTGATGTCCGCGTTGACGAAGCCATCCAACGTGCCGATCCATTCGCTATAGATGGGGACGTCGCGCTGCTGCACGGTGGCCACTTCCACCTGCATGCGGCGGGGGAGCGGTTGCTCCGACTGGTTTGATTCGAGCAACCGGTGGTAACAATGTCGCCACCAGTAGGACTGGCGTCCAGCTGAAAGATCCGGATTTTCGCACTCAACATGAATTTTGCCGGGCCTCCTCGGGAACGATGCCCAGTTTTTGCATCCGATGCAGCAACGTGGTGCGCGGCAATCCCAGGCGAACAGCGGCGCCGCGATGCCCGCCAACCACCCAATCCACTTGCCGCAGCACTTCCAGGATATGAGCGCGCTCGGCGTCCTCCAGTGTGCGCGGCCGGCAGGGGCCGCGATTCCAGCAGAGCTTTTCAGATCGGACTTCAGATCGTTGAGGGGCGCGGACAACACCGGCCCGGAAGTCAGGATCACGGCGCGCTCGATGAAATTCTGCAGTTCGCGGATGTTCCCGGGCCAGCTATAGTGTTTCAGCGCCTCCATCACTTCCTCCGGGATGATGCGGATCTGCTTGTTCATGCGGTCCGCAAACTTTTCCACAAAGTGCCGCACCAAAAGCGGAATGTCTTCCTGGCGCTCGCGCAGAGGAGGAAGCGCAATGGGAAACACGTGCAGCCGGTAAAACAAATCCGCGCGGAAGCGGCGCTCCTGCACCATCGCTGAAAGGTCCCGATTGGTGGCCGCCACGATGCGAACGTCCACGCGAATGGTGCGCGTGCTGCCCAGCCTCTCGAATTCCTGCTCCTGGAGCACGCGCAACAGCTTGGGCTGCAATTCGAGCGGCATGTCGCCGATCTCGTCCAGAAACAGCGTGCCCTGGTGCGCCAGTTGAAAGCGTCCGATGGCCGAGTTCAGCGCTCCGGTGTAGGCTCCGCGCTCATGGCCGAACAGCTCGCTCTCAAGCAGCCCGCTCGGAATCGCGGCGCAGTTGAGCGTCACAAATGGTTCGTGCCTGCGCGGGCTCTGGTCGTGGACGGCCCTGGCAATCAGTTCCTTGCCCGTTCCGGTCTCGCCCTGGATCAGAACAGCGGAGTCGGTCGGAGCCACCATGCGGACTTCATTTAAAGCCCGGCGCATGCCGGGCTGGAGCCGATGAGTTGGTTTCGGATGCGAGGACCTCTCGCCGCGGGGTGAACATCGTGCTAGCCAAAGTTGCCATGATTTAGTGATCCTCCTTTGTGTGCGTTGTTCCGTCTCCGCTTTCGATAATCTACTTTGCGGCAACGGGGCCGGAGAATCATCACGAGATGGAGGCTTTTGTAGTACCACTCTCGGGGCGAGGTCCGACTACCTCGATCGGGTATCGGCGATCACACGAAGGGTTAGGATCGGGATCGCGGGGAGCCTGAGGAATGATGATTTCGCGGCGTCCGAACAGGCGGGCGTCCAGGAAAATGCGCCGGGTCCAAGGAACACGATCGCTGCTGCCATGATTGCGGCGAAGATCACCGACAGCTTTTCGTCAAACAGATTCGGCATGGGCGCCGGTAAGACGGAAAACCCGACGCCCAGGGCGCCCAGGCCCACCACACGCCGGCGACTGGGGTTACGAAACCGGCCAGCAGCGCGGCGCCGGCCGCCAGTCCAAGCAGGCCGCTTAACCATATTCCCGGCGCGGACTTCGAGCTGTCAGCCGAGATAGAACGCACCCTGGATGAGCGCTACGAGGCCGACGGCCCCGCGCAGCAGCAGCAGCCCTACTCCAGGCCACCACCTGGGAACGCGGAAAATAGACGTTGCAGGTGGCCTTTCCTCCGTTTTCTTCCCACTTCCCGAAACACACCTGTTTAGAGTAAGGGATGATGCAGAAAACGAATCCCGATAGCTTGGAATATTTGCATACCACTATCGTGTTATTAGCTTCCATCGGTATCGAGGAAAGCCTGGGAGCTAGCAGCCCGTGAAACTGGTCGCTCCCTTTCGGTCGCGGTTCTGTACATGAGCGGAATCTACTGAACCGCGGACGTCAGTAAGCGGCATTTTGGCGTTAGCTGCCACGGGCTAAGCTAGAGCTGGATGATGCCGCGGCGGACTGCGATGGCAACCGCCTGCGTGCGATCGCTGGCGCCGAGTTTCTCCATGATGTGCTTGACGTGAACCTTGACGGTTTCTTCGGATATGTATAGCCGCTCCGCGATGTCGCGATTCCGGTTTCCGCCGGCGATATGCCGCAGAACGTCGATCTCCCGAGCGGTCAAGGCTTCGTCGCTCAGGTGCTCGGCCAGATGGCTGGCTACTTCGGCGGGCACGCGCTTTTTGCCGGAGTGCACCTGGCGAATCACTTCCACCAGCTCATGAGGAGGCATGCTTTTGAGCATGTAGCCGCGGGCGCCCGCCTCCAGGGCACGCTGAATTTCGACGTCACCCTCGAACGTGGTCAGCATGATGATGCGGGCTTCGGCGAACTCGGTGCGGATGGCGATCATGGCGTCGATGCCGCTGATATCGGGAAGCCGAAGGTCCATCAAAGTTACGTCGGGACGATGCTCGCGGAACAACCGCAGGGCTTCGCCGCCGTTGGCTGCCTGGGCCACCAGCGTCATGTCGGGCTGGCTGTTGATGATGGCGGCAATACCTTCGCGCAGCAGCGGATGGTCGTCAACGCTTAAGACGCGGATGCGCGCCTCGCCAGATACGTTCATGGGTTACTCCCTGTCATTCTCTTTGCGTTGTTCGATGCAGCAGGGGCCGCTGGGGATTTACGAAAAGACAACCAGGAGAACCATCCGGTTCGGCCTCCGGAAGAGTGGGATTCGAAAGCGATATGGCTGGGGATGGAAAGCTCCACTTCGGTGCCGGCGGTGGGCGCGCTCCATACGTGCAGTTTGGCGCCGATTCGTTCGGCCCGTTCGCGCATGCCGGCCAGGCCCCAGTGCCCATCGCGTCCGGAATGGAGCATTTCCGCATCGATCCCGCATCCGTTATCGCGCACCACTACGCGTAACTGGCCGGGCGCGTATGCGAGCTCGATTTCGATGCTGGTGGCTCGCGAGTGGCGGAAGGCGTTGACCAAAGCTTCGCGGCCGATGCGGTAGACCTCCTCGCGCGGGACGGGATGCAGCGGGCGCGATTCGCCGTCCACGATCACCCGGAAGCCGACGTCCTCCTCGAAGGCCGAGTTCCTTTTGTACGCCTGCAAACGCCTGTTCCAGATCGACCGATCCGCTCTCGGGCGAGCGCAGCCCTTGCACCGCGTTCCGTCCTTCCTCGATCACTTGGCCCGATCAGTTGAATAACGCGGCCAAACGGGGATTTGGCGGCGAATCGGCGGGAAGGCGGTCCACCGCCACATGCAATTGCATGGATGCGCTCAGGAAACCTTGCAGCAATGTGTCGTGCAGTTCTTGCGCGATGCGGGTCCGTTCGGCCAGCCGCTCTTCAAAGCGGACGTTGAGCTGCCGGTGAGACCGCGCAGCCGAAGGCGATAGAGCGCCAGAACGCCCAGCGCGCAAGCCATGACAATGCACATAGCGGAACCACCAGGTTTGCCAGAAGGCGGGCTGGATTTCGAATCCCACTCCGGCTTCCGCGCTATTCCAAACGCCGTCGGGGTTGCTCGCGATCACGTGGAAGCGGTATGAGCCGGGGCCGAGATTGGTGTAGTTGGCTTCACGGGTCGCCACCGGCTGGCTCCAGCCTCGATCGAAGCCATCCAGCCTGTATTTGAATCGGACCCGACCAGGAACCGAGAGGCTGAGGCCGGTATAGTCGAAAGTGATCCTCTGACGGCCCGCGGGAATGCGAACGGGCCCTTGCACGCGGATCACGGGCTGTACCATCGCGCCGACATACAGTTTGAATGTGAACGATGGCCGGAGCGGACGTGGCCGCCCACGCGTTCGGGATCCACAACGGAAAGCCCGCGGTTCAAGGAAAACCAAATGTGCCCGGCCGGATCGGCCACCACGCTGACGATGACGTTTGACGCCTTCCAGGCTGTGCAGTCCATCCGCAAGACCATACTCGCGCACGTCCCCGCCATCCTAAGACGCACCCGCCATCAGCCTGTCGCGATTCACCTGCAGCACGTGGTTGGAAGTGGCAATCCACAAGTGGCCGTTGCGGTCTTCCGCCAGCCCCAAAATTTGGTCCTGCAGCAGGCCCGGGGCGCCGACTCGCGATCTGGATGTGGCCGGAACCGCGAAAAGCCAGGCCTTCTGCGGTGCCGATCCAAAGCACGCCCGTGGAATCCTCCAGAAGACAATTGACGTTCTCGGAAGGCAAGCCGTCCCGGATGGTAGTAGGCGATCCAGCGGCCATTCCACAGCGCGCTTAAGCCATTGGGGTTCCGAACCACATGGTCCCATCGGAAGTTTCGAGTATGGAGGCGACGGTATTGGATGCCAGCCCGTTATCGATGGTGTAGGTTTTGAATTTGCCGCCGCTGAACCTGCTCACACCGCCGCTAAGCGTCCCAGCCCAAACCGTTCCGTCGCGGGCTTGATAAACGGAATACACGCTGTTCTGCGCCAGGCCCTGCGCCTGAGTGTAGGTCTCCGACGAGAAAGCGTCGCCGTTTGGAACCAGATGCGTGAGCCCTCCGCGCTGCCTGCCCACCCACAATTCGTCTTTCCGGCCCGCGATGGAATAGACGACATCTCTGCTCAACCCGGCTTCCTTTACGCTTCCCACCTTGCCGTGATCCAACCAATACAATCCCCCGCTTAAGGGAGCGAACCAGGTTCGATCGCCCGCATCCACATAGACCGGGCCATTGCTTTCCGACGGCAGGCCATCGGCGGCGCCATAGGTAACAAAAGCGGTATCGCGAAGGCGCTCGATGCCGTGCTCGTCTCCGGTCCAGAGGTTTCCCTCCCGGTCTTCAAATAGCGCGAGTACCGCTTCGCCTGAGGCTTGCCCCGAAGCTCTACGCTGGCCAGTCTGCGCGCCCTCAGCCGTCAGCCGGACCAAGCCGTTCGAGGTTCCCACCCAGATGTTCGATTCGCGGTCCTGGATCATGGACAGCACCTGGGCGCGGTCGAGCGGATGAGAAAGGAAGCCGCGTGTAACACGGCTGCCATCCCAACGTGCCACTCCATCGTCGGTGCCGATCCAGAGTTGCCGATTACTTGCCGGCAGCATACAGTTGATCTTCGTGCCGCGCAATTCGGGCGCAGCGCGTGAGATGTGGCCGCCGCTCAGCGTGAACAGTCCCGAGTCTCGCGTGCCGATCCAGATGGTGCCGTCCGGCGACTCCGCGAGCGAAATCACCAGGAGGTTCGAGAGCCAGCTTGCTGGGGGCCAGCAGCATGAATTTTCCTTGGCTGTATCGCACTATGCCGTTCGCCAGCGACGCAAGCAGAATGCCGCCGTCTTTCCCACGGCACATCGCGGTCACCTCAGTTTCCGGCTGCGGCCATGCGCGGCAAAACGTTGCGGAGGTTCTGTCGTGAAAGAACACCAGGCTGGGGGTTTCCGGCCAGATCCAAAGGTCGCCCGAGGCATCGGCGATCAGGCCCAGCACCGGGCCGTACGGGGAGCAGCGTCGGGTTGTGAGGCTGAATCGGCGGAAAGTTAAGCCGTCGAAGCGAACCAGGCCATTGGCCGTTCCGATCCAGAGATAGCCGTCGGATTGAGCCAGCGCGTAGACGGCGCCGCCTGGATATCCCTGTTCATCGCTCCACTCGTCGCGGATGTAACGCGAAATGTCTTGATTCGGATCGAGCGCGCGGGCTGCGTGTGCGACGCACAGGACGCCAGCATGGTCCGGACGCATGCGAGTAGCCGGCGCAGTGCGATGGGGACCTTGGCAGGCTGCTGAAAAAGGCGCGGGGGAACCGACTCCCTGACGGTCGCGCCTGGAATCAAGAACGTGCGCGACCGTCTTACTGCCTTGCGCCGCCATGGGCGGCGCCACCGCTCCCTCACGGTCGCGGCTCGGTAAGCGTCCGCAAACAGGCAATCCTGATTCTGAGCCGCGCGCCAGCAGCACACCCGGAGACGACCGGAAGTCGTGCACTGGAGGGCATCGGCTCGAAGAAGGCCGTGCGGGTGGAGCGTGAGCAAGCGGATGCTAGGGGAGGTATTCGAATTTATCAATCACCACCTCGGACTCCCGGCTCAAAGGCTTCTTGCCCTTGCCTAGACGTACAAATTGATGTGGACCTCTTCGCTGCCCGGCATGGGAACGCCGGATGTAAAAACAGATTCCGACAGCGGAGCTTCCGCGCACCCTGCGCGGACTTGCGGGCGGTGCGAAAGGTCACTCGCCCAGGTTCCCAGCGAAACGAATAAGTGATGGGCCCCGAGGGCGTGGTGAATCGGACGACATTGGCTGGAATATAGTAGGGCTGCACCACGTATTGGGAGTTCTTGTTGTCGGGATCGCCCCAACGGCTGATCTCCATGTCCAGTTCGCGATGTTCCGGGTCGGTGATTCGAATCGTCCCAGGTGAACATGCCGAAAACGGCGGCCGGCTCCAAGCGGAGAGACATCGTGCACGTCAAATAGATACGTTCCGTATCCCAAGCTGCGCGTGAGACTCACTTCGGCGCAGGTCCACTGACCCAGGCCTTGTGCGATTTGCAGGTGCAGCTTTCCGTTGTCGTCGGTCCACGCATTAGCGGGATCATAAGTGTTCGCGGCGCCGCCGCGATTGCTGGGCAGCCCGCGAATTTCCCACTCGTAACCGCTGAAGTGCAGAGTTCGCGACACCGGCCGGCGCGAGGCCTCGCCATTCGCCGACGCTACCGCGATACATCGCCACCCGTGCCGGGCAGATTCTCCGCGGTTTCGGGCGGGCGATAGCCCTCCGCCACGAGCAGCGCCGCATACTCGGTTCCCAGGTGCGTGGAGTTCTCAAATCTGGAGTCGCCTGTGAGGGTGGTGAAAGGGTGATTGGCAAACGGCTGCACCCACCACACTCCAGCTCCGCTCCTGGCGAACAAGACAATTTGTTCGCCGGGACGGGCTCCGATGACCAGCCCTTCGATGATGGCTCGGCTTTCCGAACCACCTTCGTCGGCCTTGGGAAGCCGGCTGAATTTTATCGGCCGGTTGAACGCCGGATTTCGGCGAGTTGGGCATTGTGCGGCCGGAAGCACACCAGCTCATAGCGCGACAACACAGTATGTCGCCACCCTGCGGTGCGTGGTAGAGCAGACTGACGCGCAGCTTGTATGAATTTGGCATGAGTGCCACGCGGCACATGTGTCTCCTGCGCTCAGTAATACAGTTTTAGCGCGATCTGCACCTGGCGTGGTTGATTGGCCTGGCTGGTGATCTCCCCGAAAGTGGCGTCTCCTACGTTGGTGTCGGGCGAAGCGAACTGCACGCGATTCAGTGCGTTGAAAGCCTCCAGGCGGATCTGCAGGCGGGCGCCTTCACGGAATTCCAAGGGCAGCTCTTTGAAGAGCGACGCAGTGAGATTATCGGTTTCCGGTATGCGCGCATTGGGCAGCACGCGCGGGGCGTCGCCGTCGGTGTAGGGCGCCGGTTTCACGGCCGCCTGAGGATTGGCGAAGTACTGATTCAAATTGCCGGTTCCGGCCACCTGGAGCGCGGCCAAAAGATTCGGGATATTGGTTGCCGTAAGTAGGCAGGTTCGTGCTGCAGCCGCCGCACAGAAACAACTGCACGGGAAGCCCGTTGTCGACGCGGTAAATGCCGTTAATCTGCCAGCCGCCCAGCAGGGTGTCGGTCCAGGCGCTGACATTAGCGCCGTACTTGCGATGGCGTCCGAACGGCAATTGGTAAATGAAACTCAGTTGGGCGATTTGCGGAATGCTGAACACCGAGAGCGATCGGTCCAGCCGCAGGTTGTTGGGATCGCGGGCCGCGGACTCGCTGGTGGTGGATCCGCCCGTCAGGAATGAATACCCGCTGGACGCGAGCGAAGAATCGTCGATGCTTTTCTGCAATACATAGGAGAACAGAAACTGCACCCCGCCCGAAAAACGCTTCTCGATGCGAAGTTGCGCGGCGTTGTAAATGGAGTTGGCCCACGGAACGAAGCTGCTGCTGATTCCCGACGCGGTTCCGTTGCTGTATTGGGGATACGGTACGTAGAGTTTCCAGCGTGGAATGGTTGGGCCGGATAAATCCGGGCTGTTGGGAAGAAGCCCTTCGAACGGGTTGGGAATCTGGGCCAGATAGTACGACGGATCGGCTCGAAAGGCCGCGGCTACGCTGGGAGGAAGCGCATCGAACTGGTCTGCGTACCCCATGGCATAAAGATGCGTTCCTTTTCGTCCAATATATTCAGCGTCCACTAAGACAGACCACGGAAGCTGGTGCTGGATGCCGAAACTCCAGGATTGTTCCTGCGGCGTTTGATTCAGGTTTCGAACCGGGATGTTGGTGAGCGCCTGGCCGAGCAGCGTAGATGCGCCGTCTTTATTGCCGATGGCTGTTTGGATTCCAAACGGAAACGGATCGCGCAGGAATTCCAGCGGAAGCCAGGGCTTCGAAGGGACGTTGTTGACGCCCGTCGTCACCGCATCGTAGCCGAGAAAGCCGCCGCTTACTGCGTTGCCAACTACGCCCAGGTCGGAGGGATCGTAGTACATGCCATAGCCGCCGCGCAGCGTGGTGCCGTTAAACAGTTGATAGGCGAATCCGAACCTAGGGCCGATTTCGCCCCAGTAAGTGTTGAACTCGGTTCTGGGATTTCCGTCCGCGCCCACGTACTCCACAGCGCCGTGCAGATTCAATCCGGGAACCGAGATCGGCGCGGGCGCCGACGGATCGAAGAAACTCATCTGGTTGTAACGCTCAGTGCGCGGGGTTTCCACGTCGTAGCGCAATCCGAGGTTCAGCGTGAGTTTCGGGGTCACGCGCCAGTTATCCTGGATGAATCCGCCCATCTGGTAATTTTGTGTGGACGTAAACGGAGGGATTTCGTATTCAGTGAAAGCGTTGTCGACGTAGCCGATCATCAGTCCGGCCAGCGCGTCGCCCCCTACGCCAGCCGTGCCGGACGCAGTGCCACCGGCGGTAATCGCGAACAGGCCGTTCGGCGCCGCCGCTTGCAGGAAATTGAGACGGTGCCGCCGCAATTCTCCGCCGGCCTTGATCTCGTGCCTGCCGATGACATGATCGACGGACCCCACCAGATGTCCGGTTTCACTGGCGAATTTGAGAATCGAATAGGCCTGAGCGCCGATGCAGCCATTGAATCCGTTGCAGCCATACGCGCTGAAGAGCCAGACGGAGGGCGGGGTCAGGAAGCCCGAGGTATCGATGTAGGACGGCATCCCCAGCACTTTCGCGGGATCGAAGCCGCCAAACGACGACGCCACGCCTTCGGTGGGATACCAGTTGTGTGCATAACCCAGTGAGACGCTGGCGAGCGTGGCGGGACTGAAGGTATGCAGAAAGTTGAAGTCGCCAACCAAAGCGGAATGCTTGGTGGGGCCCTGCGTGTTGGTGTCGTAGACGCTGCCGAAGAAGTTCGGATTTTCGCCCGCGTCCCATTCATGCGAGAACCGCACGCTGGCGACGTTCTTGTCGCTGAAATGCTGATCCAGCTTGATGTCGAACGATTGTTGGTTGAAAGGGCTGGAGGCGTTTGCAACCCAATTGTGATACGGATTGTAGGCGGGCGTTCCAACGTTCAAATTCGGGAGCGGAAAAGCATTGATCAGTTTGGCGCCGACAGGATCGATCAGGTTGCCGGGCGTGTCGGGAAGATTTCCCAGGCCGAAGGGCATGTTGGGATTTCCCGGGCTGATATAGGTGGCGAAATTATCGAACGGAACTGGAGCTCGCCCCGTTGCGGTGTTTTCAGGATCCGGCTTGCTGGTGTACGGATCGTAAATTTGGCCCGCGGGGTTGGAGCAGATACCTTCCGCATTGAATGTGCCGCCTACGCGCGGGCATAACTCGCCGAAATTGCCGGTGCGCTCGGCCGCATCCGGAACACCGGCTTCCGAAGACGTTGCTCCCGTGATGGCGCGAATGCCGTTGAAGTCGAAAAAGAAAAACGTCTTGTTCTTGAAGATGGGCCCTCCGGCTGTCACGCCGAAGTCGTTGCGAGTGAGGTGCGGCTGCGCGAGGCCCGCGGCGTTGGCGAAAAACGAATTCGCGTTCAGATCGTTGTTGCGGAAGTATTCGAACAATTCGCCATGGTATTGATTTGTCCCCGAGCGCGTCACCACGTTCACGATGGTTCCGCCGCTATTGCCGAACTCGGCGCTGAAATTGGCCTGCTGGATCTTGAACTCCTCAATCGCTTCCACTGGCGGCACATACAGCGCCTTCTGCACGCCCGGATTGTTGTCGCTGTTCATGATGCTGACGCCATCCAGAAGCATGTCGGCCTGGGCGTTGCGGCTGCCGTCCGATACGAAATTGGTGACGAAGCCGGGCGTGCTCACGCCGTTGCCGTAAGTGCTGCCGGGCGCTTGCGAGACGCCGGGGGCTAGAAACGCGAGATCGAACGGATTGCGATCCACCAACGGAAGGTCGTTGATCAGCTCGCGTGTAAGGGTTTGACTGACAGTGGCGTCATCGGAAACGAGCGATGCTTTCGATTCCACCTGGATGCCGATCTGCTGGCCTGCGATCAGCAGCCGTGCGTTGGCTGTAACCGTTCCGTTCACCTCCAGCGCGATTTTCGGCAGTTTGAAAGGCGCGAAATTGATAGCGTCCACTAGCAGCGCGTAATTGCCCGGAGGAAGCGAGCGAAAAAGATAGCGGCCGGCGCTGTCGGTTTTGGCCGCATTGTGCGCGTCGCGATCGATATCGACCAGAGTGACGCCGGCTCCGGGCACCGGCGCTCCGGAAGGATCCAACACGATGCCCGTCACCGATCCGGTATACAGTTGCGCCTTACAGAGGACGGCAAAGCAGACGAGGAGCAGCGCCGTTCGGATGTCCATCGGGTATCCTTCATCGTGACCTCAGAACTGGAAGCTGTCAACAATGAACTGGACCACATCGGAAGATCGGCGTGCCAGGTGGCGTGATTCGCTTGCGATGGTTGGGGATCGGACACTATCGCGTGCGTGCCTCCAGCGCTCGAGACGCGCAGAAGTGCGTGAGACGATACGCCAGTGTCACCTGGCCGGGAGTCTCGTGATGGATGCAGGGCGAAGCCAAAAGCGCCTTGCGCTAAACACGCCGCACGATGGGATCAACCACCAGGCGCGCCGCCACGGGAACGTCACGGCTCAGGGCCAGCGCTTCCAATTCGACATAAACGCCCCCGTCGCGGTGTTCCAAGCGCGCGATGCTGAATAGTTTCCAAACGTAGCCGCCGCCTTCCCCTTCCGGCAGTTCGTGCTCAGCGGCATCGCCGTATTCGTGGATTTCCTGAACCCGCGTGGTGCGCGCAATGCTGTAGACGCGATTCTCGTCCAGGCGCACATAGGGCGACTGGCAATCGGCGTCCAACGCGACCTTCAGGAAAATCGCCTTATTCATAATTCGCATGGAAAACCGATCGATGGAACCGTCGCGAGAAAGCGTCGTAGACTGGATCACCGACGGATGATAATAGCCCTTGTACCGATCGTAATCGCGCGTGACCTGCAGGATTTGCTCGATTGTTGTGTTGGGGTAGCCCGGCACTTTCTTCGGATTTAGCCCAAGTGCGGGAGCCACCGCGATCTCTCCGGCGCGGACCTTGGCGGCGCGATCCGGGTTTTCAAAGGTCCAAGGAAAATCGCCGCCGGGCCGGATTCGCTGCTGAAGATTCGCCTGGACGGTTTCCAGGTAATCTCCCAGGCTGCCACCGTTTCAGGTTTCGGAGTGGCAGCGTTCGCCGCGCAGGTGAACAAGAGAACGGCCAGCAGGACCGGCAAGCTGACGGCGGATTTCAGGTACGCGATGCGGAACGGAAACCACGAGCGGCCGTTCGCGGGCGGAGGGAGAAAAGCCGCGCCGAAAATCGATTCAGCCAGTGCGTGAGAAGCTTTAGAGCTTGCGACGAACTGCGCGCCCGCGTGATGCCAGCCAAGGAGCAACGCGCGTCCCTCTGCATCCACGCTTGTGACGGAGGTGATGTCAATAATTGGTCTTCGGTCTCCGATCAGCGAACTGGAAGTGCGCCAGACCTGTTCCAGCCGGCGCGCGCCCTCCTGGTTCACAATCCCCATTAATTGAAAGCAGAAGACGGTTGGTCCATCATGTAGGTAATAATCGAGCACCTGGATACTCCGTTTAGTTCGACCCTGTGTTAGATGCACGTGAGCCGCCACTCGACACAGTTAGCTAACGGTGCTAACCTCGGGGCTCATAGGAAGTTGAGCAGCATCCGGCCAGCTTCGGCAAGACCCCCGCGCTGGCAGTCCTGGATGGGATCACATCGGCTGCGTAAAAATATCGCGATCGCGAGAGCAGCGCCCAATACCGTTGCCTGTGCCACCTTCGTTTTGAGTTTCCTCCGTGGATACCACTATCAAGGGACTCGACTGTGCCGTTTCATCTACCTCGTAAGTGTTATCAGGAGAAAAGCGAAAAGTGGTAGCGGAAAGTTATCCGATATCGTGATGTCCACGCCGCACCAATCGCTCATACTTTGTAGGAGGTAGCCGGCCTGGCGGAACTTTGGCAGCCTTTCGCAAAATAACGGCAAGCTTTCCGTAAAATGACGATCCAAAAGCATAGAGAAGGAGAAAAATGACAATTCTAGCGGCTTTCACGCTGTTTCATGTCCTGCTGAGCCTGATTGGGATCGGTGCGGGCTTTGTGGTGGTATTTGGACTCCTGGCGTCCAAGCGCTACGACGGCTGGACGAAGCTGTTTCTGGCTACAACCGTGGCCACCAGCATAACTGGTTTTATGTTCCCGATTCACAAGCTTACGCCGGGCCATGTGGTGGGCGTTCTATCGCTAATTATTCTGACGATAGCCATTCTCGCGCGCTATCGTTTTGGTTTGGCAGGCGGATGGCGGCGCACTTATGCGATTACTTCCGTGATTGCGCTCTATTTCAACTGTTTTGTGCTGATCGCACAGCTATTCGAGAAAGTGCCCGCTCTGAAAGCGCTGGCGCCAACGCAGTCTGAGCCGCCGTTCCAGATCGCGCAGCTCGCGGCTCTGTTGCTTTTCGCGTTCCTGGGCGTCCGGGCCGCCATGAAGTTTCACGTCGAACAGCTTCACCCGGCCTGAACACCGGGTTACTCCCAGCCGGGACCCAGGCCGTAGGGAATTTGGACGCCAACGGCTTCCACCTCGCGGATGTTTCCGTTGACGATCTTGAACACCTCGGCCATTGGCATGGTCACCGGTTGACCCACGAAGTAAGGCGCCGGGCGCCTGCTGCCGTCTTTCATGGTGATCTGGGTCAGCCCTTTGTGCTGGAACATGTATACCCCGAAGGTCAAACCTTTCTCTTCGTCCACTACCAGGACGCGGCGCGGTTTGATGGCGGTGATGACCTGAAAGACACCTGAGTTGATGCCATCGGCGCAGCGTTGCGTAGGGCGTCCGTTGTCCGGGGCGCCTGGCAAAGGCGGACCCGCCGTCCGCATTCCGTTTTCCAGCCGGTTGCAGTTGTCGTCGAACGGGGCAACCGTGCCGCTGGATTGCTCGATCGCGTCGAAGTACAGGTTGCTGATTCTGACGAGATCCGCTCGCGGGCGGCGCTGCGCGGCAGTTAGCGTTTCGAGCAACGCCGGACGTGGCGTATGCAGATTGGCCATGTTTCGTTCATTCACGTTGCGAACCACCACCGCCTCCGCCTCAGTGATTTTGCGGTTGACGACTTTGATGCGCAACGCCAGAATGGTGTCGCGCGGCGGTTGTCCGGGCGGCATATGCTCCGTCACCACTCCGACGAACGCGGCGGCGCTGCCTTGTGGATCGGCCAGGACAAACTTATAGTCGGTCAATCCCGCGGCGGTGAACCACAGGCCTTCAGTGAGCGGCAACCGCGCTGCATTCTCGGTGTACTTGATGTTGGCCGCAACAGGCGCCTGGCTGGAATCGTTGGCGACCATGGCGTTCAGATACTGATCCAGAATGCCGGTCAGACAGGCGCGATCGCAGGTGCTCTGCGCGGCGGCTCTGCTACAAATCAGGCCGGCGCAAATTAAAAATGCAGCGAGTGTGTTTCGCATTTTGTCTCCGCTGGCCAGTATAGTTGGCGCTTGCGGCCGCCGACAAGGGCAACCGCCGAAATGGGATAGTAGCTGAATGAAGTTCGCGCTTCTGCTTTTCGCCGTCCTGAGCTGCTTCGCTCAAAATTACGACCTGATTATTCGCAACGGTCACGTCATCGACGGCACCGGCTCGCCCTGGTACGCGGCCGATATCGCGATTCGCGACGGCCACATCGCGGCCATCGGCCATCTCGACGTCAGCCAGCGCCAGGCAGACCATCGACGCGGCCGGCATGGTGGTGGCTCCGGGCTTTATCGACATGCTGGGGCAATCCGAAGATTCGATCCTGGTGAATCCGCATCTGCCGTCGAAAATTTATCAAGGCATCACCACCGAGATTACGGGCGAAGGCGGATCGGCCGCGCCGCTGACCGATGCCATTCGCAGCGGCCGACCGCGTCGACTTACGAGCACTACAAAATCGACCCGTCGTGGAACACCTTCCGCGAGTTTTTCGCGCGCCTGGAGAAGCAGGGCATGGGAATCAATCTGGCGAGTTACGTGGGCGCGACGCAGGTGCGGAGGGCAGTGATCGGCGATGGCGACCGCGCGCCAACCGCGGCGGAACTCGAGCAAATGAAGGCGCTGGTGCGCGATGCCATGCACGACGGCGCGGTGGGCGTATCCACTTCGCTGCAATATGCGCCCGCGCCTTATGCCACCACCGAAGAACTGATCGCGCTGGCGGCGGAGGGCGCCAAGCTGGGCGGCATCTACGCCACGCACATGCGCAGCGAAGGCGATGCCATCATTCCCGCCATCGACGAAGCCATCCGCATCGGCCGTGAAGCTCATATCCCGGTCGAAATCTGGCACCTGAAAGCGGCCGGCCGCCAGAATTGGGGGCGCATGCCGGAGATCGTCGCGCACATCGATGAGGCGCGGCGCTCGGGCGTCGAGATCGCCGCCAATACCTACGCGTACACGGCCTGGTTCAACAGCTTCTCGGCCTTCATTCCGCCGTGGGCGCACGACGGCGGCGACGCCAAACTGATCGAGCGCCTGAAAGATCCTGCCATGCGCGCGCGCATCCGCAAAGAGATGCAAACGCCCAGCACCACCTGGGACAACGAATGGACGAAATCACAGGCCCGGAAGCGATCCTGGTCAGCGTGGTGCAGAATCCCAAGCTGCTGCCCTTGCAAGGCAAGACCATCGCGGAGATCGCGAAGCTGTGGAAGAAGGATCCCTTCGACACTATCTTCGACCTGCTGATCGAAGATGACGCGGCCACCGAAGTCGCCGTATTCGGCATGTCCGAACCCGATGTGCGCCTGGCGCTGCAGCAACCGTGGGTCAGCGTGTGCAACGATTCGCAGGGCACCGCGCCCGATGGCTTGCTCGGCCAGGAGCATCCGCACCCGCGCGCCTATGGAACATTCCCGCGACATCCTGCGCAAGTACGTGCGCGAAGACGGAGCGCTCACGCTGCCCGACGCCATCCGCAAATTCAGCGCGCTGCCCGCCTCGCATCTGCGGCTGGCCGACCGCGGCGTGATCAAGACCGGCATGTGGGCGGACATTGTGGTCTTCGATCCCGACACCATTACCGACGTCGCCACTTTCGAGAAGCCCAACCAGCTTTCGGAGGGGATGCAGTACGTGCTGGTGAACGGCGTCCCGGTGATTGAACACGGGAAGATGACGAACGCGCTGCCGGGCAAAGTGGTCCGCGGACCGGCCTGGAAACCGTGACTGTGCAAGCTAAGAACCACGGCCTGAAACGCGAACTGAGATTGCGCGATCTGGTTCTGATGCAGGTGGTTCTCATTTTCTCGCTCACCTGGATTGGATACGCCGCCAAACAGGGCGCAACTCAACTGGTGCTGTGGTTGATCGCGATTGTTCTTTTCTATCTGCCCCTGGCGGCCGTGGTGATGAAGCTGAGCCGCGCCATGCCGGTGGAAGGGGGTGTGTATCAGTGGACCAAGCGGGGGCTTTCGCCGTTCGCGGGGTACATGGCGGGTTGGAGCATCGCCGTCTACGCCGTCTTTGCCTTCGCTCCAATCGGCTCGGCGCTTGCAAACGGGTTTGCGTGGGCGGCCGGTTCTGGTGGCAATTGGATGGGGTCCAGCAAGCTGTTTGCATTGACTCTCACTGCGCTGTTTTGCCTGACCGCTTACTTTGTCAACGTGCGCGGACTGCGGATTGCCAAATGGTTGAGCAACACCGGTTCGCTGCTTTGGATCACGACGGTTCTGATTCTGTTTTTTCTTTTGATACAGGCCTGGTTCAAAGCGATGCCGTTCGCACGCGGATCGCTGTCATTGGCATGGCCGAGCCTCTCGTTGCTTACCATCAGCGTGCTGGCCAAAATGGCGATCGGCGCGCTGAGCGGTTTCGATAATTCCGCCATTTTCGCGGAAGAGTGCCGCAAGCCTGAGAACGATGTCGCGCGCTCGGTGCTGATAGCGGCGCCGGCAATCGCACTCATGTACGTGCTGGGGACCGGAGCGTTACTGGCCTACACTGCTCCCGCGAATATCGACGTTGCCGCGCCGGTGCCACAAGCGATGCAGGCAGGGTTCGGCAACAGCGGCCTGGGCGCGGCGCTGACGGGGATTGCAGTGGCCGCTTTCACTGTCGCCCTGGTTGCTTCCAATGTGGTCTTCATCGGGATGGTGGCGCGTTTGCCGATGGTGGCCGGATGGGATGGCTTGCTGCCCGCCTGGTGGAGCGAGCTGCACCCCACCTTTCGGACGCCATCCAAAGCAATCGGCGCGGTGACGGCGGCTGTGATGCTCATGGGCGTCTTCAGCTTGTGGGGCGCGGGCAATCAGGAGGCCGTGCAAGTGACCGCCGCCGTTGCCGTGGCATCGCTTTCCCTCATGTATATGCTGCTGTTCGGCGTGGTTATGTTCGGATTTCGATCTCGCGCGGAGCGCCCAGGCGTCGCGATTCGGCTGGGGGCGCTGGCGGCTTTCCTGGTGGCTTTCGTGGCGTTGATTTTTCAAATTGTCCCAATCGGCGAAGTCGCCAACCCGGCGCTATTCGCGGTGAAAGTTACGCTGGCGATTTCTGCAACCAGCGCTGTGGGCACGTATCTATACTGGAGCGGGGCGCGGCGTGCGCGAGTCGCGGCGCGATGATAATGAACTGAGAGGATATTGATGGCTTACGATGTGCCGGAAGATCTAGCCGAAAAAGCCGCAATCATGCGGGAATTTGGACGGCGGCGAGCTGCCGGAGAACCGGTCTCCGATGAGTTGCTGGCCAAGCATGTAAACGCCACCAACGATAACTACGCCACTGGACCGGAGCCCGGACAACGCATCCCGGATTTCACGCTGCCGGATGAAGATGGTGTGTTGCGATCGCTGGCGGATCTCACGGGCCCGAGCGGTCTGCTGCTGGTATTTCATCGCAGCGCGGATTGGTGAAGATACTGCCGTTCCCAACTGGTCGAGTTGGAACAATCGCGCTTCCTGTTGGAGAAAAATGGCGTGCGCATCGCGGCCGTCAGTTATGATTCCGAGGAAATTCTCAAGCGCTTTGCCGCTCAGCACGGCATTGGATTTTCGCTGCTTTCCGATCGCGATAGTGCCGTAATCCGAAGCTTTGGGATCCTCAACACGAACATCGCTCCCGATCTGCGGGCCCACGGCGTTCCTCATCCGGTGCAATATTTGGTGGCTCCAGACGGCCTGGTGATTCGGAAGTATTTCGTGGCGAACTATCAGCACCGTGTGGCGGCGTCCTCCGTGGTGCTGCGAGAATTCGGAGGGGCGAGTGACGACGCCGCGGTTGCAACTCTCCGCAGCGAGGCGCTTACCGCGGAGATTGGGCTTTCTACCGCGCAGGCGTTTGCGGGCCAGGAGGTGGGCTTCTTTGCGAAATTCAAGCTGGACCCTGGATGGCACGTTTACGGAACGCCACTCCCGGCCGCCTACACAGCCACGTCGATTACTTTCGACGATCCAAAGATCGTACGTCAAACCTTAGAGCTTCCCCGCGCCCTGCCGGTGGAGATCGCCGCGCTTGGCGAAACACTGCCGGTATACAGCGGTTCATTCCAAGCGCTGGGATCGCTATTGCTGAAATTTCCGATCGATGCGGGAGAGACAACATTGTCTGGCCAACTCCGTTTTCAGCAGTGCAGCGACACGATCTGCGAGCCGCCACAAACCATCCCATTCGAGTTACCTTTGACGATTGAAAAGTTTATGGATGCGGAGCGGAAGAAATAGCCGGTAATCGAGTAAACTGAGCTAAATCGCCCCCTCATACCCATGAACAAGCGTCTTCGAATGCTGCTGCGCGAAGCCACCTTCAATCTGCGTGGCGGATTTCTGGTGCGCCCTTTGACCATCGCGCTGGCGCTGGGCTGTGCCGGCGCTGTCCTGTCCTGGCTGGAAGAGACCTTCCCGTTGGTGAGCGACCTGGCGCCGAGGACGCTGTTTCCCTCTCACTCCGATCCGCAAGTGGCGCAGTTCATTCTGGGCGGCATCGCGGCCTCCATCATGACGGTGGTGTCCATTGTTTTCGCGATTCTACTGATGACGCTCACGCTGGCCTCCATGCAGTTTTCGCCGCGCATCATCGTTAGTTTTACCAGGGACCGCGTCACGCAATGGACGCTCGGCATATTTCTGGGCACCTTCTCTTACTGCATGGCGGCGCTTCCGGCGGCGCGCCTGTTACCGCGGCCTTTCGCTCCGGTTGCTACGGTGATGGGCGCCATGCTGCTGGCGTTGGCCTGCGTAGCCTGGCTGCTGTTCTTCATTCACCATATTTCGCAGGCCATCAGCGTTAGCCACATCGTTGACCGGATTGCCTCTGAAACCGAAAGCATGATCGACGAGATAATGCCGTGGCCGCACCGCGTGAATTCCATAACCGATCCGCAACTGCTGGAGCCAGGCACCTGGGAGACACCGCTGCTGAGCCTGAAGTCGGGCTATATCCGCTTCATCGACACCGCGCGCCTGCTGGCTCTCGCGAAGTCGTATCACGTGAAGGTTCACGTGGTTCGCCGCGTTGGACACTTCGTGCCGGCCGGAACCACCCTCTTCATGGTGCACCGCGGGCAGCAACTCTCTGAGGATCAACGTGAAGCGTTGCTGCATACCGTCGACCTGGGCCCTTCCAGAACTTTGCAGCAGGACGTCGAGTTTGGAGTTTTGCAGATTGTCGACATCGCTCTCAGGGCGATCTCTCCCGCCGTCAACGATCCCAGCACGGGCGTTAGTTGTGTGGACCAATTAAGTAGAATTCTGATCCGGTTCGCTTCCCGGGACACGCCGCCCCCCTTGCTGTACGATCCGCCGGGAGTGGTTCGGGTCAGCATTCCGTGTATCGGCTTCGATCGCCTGCTGACTTCGGCGTTTGAGCAGATACGCCTGTACTCGAAGGCCGACATCGCGGTTAGCTTGAGAATGCTGAGGGCGCTGGGCGACATTGCCGGCACCGTGCAAGACCCCGCGTATCGACGGAAGCTCCATGAGCTTGGAATACGGATCGTGGATGGTTGCTCCAAAGAACTGACCGAAGAGGAAGTGCGGCCTTTGTGCGTCCGCCTGGCTGCGCTGGAGAAATTAGGGATTTCCCCGGCGCCTTAGACTAGTTAAGTTAGTTAGCAGGCCGCTGAAAAAGGCTTTTAGGGACCGACTTCCTCACGGTCGCGGCTCGGTAAACACATGCAAACACGCAGTCGCCAATCTGAGCCGCGCGCGTAAGCAAGCGGTTTATTGTTTTTTTCGGCATCCTGTTAGTCTAATACTGACGGACACCGAAGTCCTTGGTTACCGCTTGGATCTGAACGAGCAGCGCATTGCCCGATTGCTTTCGCTGTCGTTTTCGTCCGTCAGGCTCAACCCGTTTGCGCCCGATTAAAACCTCCGGTATATGACCCGCGAGGATTCGCTACGCCTCAGTACATGGATTGACGCCCCCAAAGTCGTACTACAAGTCCTGAACCTTTCGCGATAATTCATTGCGATTCAGCGGATTGGTACTAGATGCGCCGAGCACCCGCGTTGACGCGCGAGAGATTCCATCGTACTCTTGACTTTCGCCCGGACTCAGCTCTCGCAGGTGAACATGTGACCCGTCTGCACAACCGCGTCTTAACACCCCGTTTTTGGCTTGCTCCCGTGCTTTTCTGCGGTTTGGCTTTCGGCCAAAATGCCGCGCTTCGCGTCACTGATCCCGCGCCGTCGAGGGATGGGACCATTGTCACCGGCGAGCCTGCGATCGCGCTGAAGGGAACGTTGTCCTGGACGGGCGGAGACAAGCGGGTGTTGTGGGAGAGCAATCGGGGCTTCAGCGACCTGGCCGCGGTGACCTTAGCGGGGGACCGCAGCACCATTTTCTGGAGCACCTCCACGCCGGTTCCTTTGCGTCCGGGAATCAACCATGTTCGGATCAAGGCGCTTGGCCAACCGGGCGCGGCCACGTTCGTGAATGTCTTCTATACGCCGCGAACCCCGTTGCCGGCGCCGGAACTCAGAACTACGGTCCTGCATGGAAAACAGATTACCTACGAAGTGAGAGACGGGCTGGCGATTTATCAGGACGACATGTTATTGGGCAAGGCCGCCGACGTGGCCGCAGCCGCATCCGTCACTCCTTTGACCGGTCCCGGCGCAAGCGCTCCTGGCGTAAAAGGACCGCACCCCAACTCACTGACCATCGCGCCCAATTTTTTCGCTACAACCGGGTTGTGGCCGGTGGTGAATGGCGTGGCACGCGTGCCGTACACCATTACCAATGTCAGCACTGCCAACACGAACAACATCAACGCGGCTATCGCGGAATCGAATGCGCAACTGGCGGGCGTAGTTCAGTGGGAGCCGGCGACGGCGAGCGACGTTAACCTGGTGAATTTCGATTTCGATCCGAGCGTCTTGACTGGCGCCTGCGAAGCTTATGTGGGAATGGTGGGAATGGTACAGACCATCGGAGGGTCCATCAACTGCACCACTACCACGATCCTGCACGAGATGGGGCATGCGCTGGGCCTGTACCACGAGCAGTCGCGCGCCGATCGCAACACCTACGTGAATTACATGGAGCAAAACATCGATAAGCCGAATCACGGCAATTTCGACATCGTCGGCTCCGGTAGCGTCGACTCCGGTTATTACAATTACGCTTCCATCATGGAATACGGGCCGTTCACGTTCAATAAGGACGGTGTCTCGCCGACACTGGAAACAATTCCGCCCGGCATGGTGCTCGGCACCAGCCTGCCTCAATACACCACCGGCGACCTGGACGGAATCATGCGCCTCTACGCCCATGCGCCAACTTCCATCACCGTGGACACGAATCCCAGCGGATTGCAGGTTATTGTGGACGGCACAACCTGCACGGCGCCGTGCGTTTTCACCTCGTGGACGGCCGGTTCCGAGCATACTCTCAGCGTCCCGGCGGCCAATCAGACACTGCAAGCGCTGAACGGCCAGAATTACATTTTCGGCCGTTGGAATTCGGTGACGACGGGGACGCTCACCGTACAAACCGCCACGGTAACGAACTCGCTTGGGAACGGGACGCTGCTCAGTCCCACCACATCGCCCGCGATCACTAACTATCTCGCGAGCTTTATTCCCGTGCATCCTTACAGTCCGGCGGTTTCTCCCAACGGCGATGGCGTCGTCACACCGATGCCCGCGCCGAGCAGCAGTCTCACGGTAAACGGTGCGCCAACGTATCTGGACCGCCAGTTAGTCACACTTACAGTTGCTCCGAATACCGGGTTTAATTTCTACGATTGGTACCCGGCGCCGTTTTTCAACCTGTTCACGAATCCTTTTAGCTTTTACATCACGGACGATCTTGACTCGGTGACGGCCAATCTTGTTACCGATCCGGTGACCACCATTGCGGCCGCTTCGCCCGACATCACTGCGACTGGCCTTGGCATTTTCCCGGGGTTCGCAATCGGGGTGCTAGATGGGAACGGGAACGCTTCCACGGCCTACACTCCTGCGAATTTCGACGCCACTTATAACGGCTCCGGGTTCGCCTCGGGAAAAACCGTGACCTTCTCCACCGTGGCGACGGAATCGCCGGTTACTACTAACATCAGTTACCAGTTCAGTAACTGGTCGGGAGCGGGGACGCCAAATTCGGATTCTCTCAGCGTGGTTGTTCCGGCTTCCGGACCAAGCACATCCACCGCGAATTACACGCCGAGTTTCCGTTCGCTGGTGTCGACCTATTTGTTCTGCCCGAATGGTTCAAACGATAACGAACTGACGGTGACATCATCGCCGGGCGGAAGCAATGTGGACCCGCTGGACCCGTCCGACGGAGATCTGGACGCGTTTTTCAACGACGGCACCGTTACGTTCACGGCCGGGACCGGCCCAACCGGACTCAGCCTAGCCGGGTGGTCTCTAGATTTAGCCGCCGGAGGGACTACTAATCCGTATCCGTTCTCGCTGACCGGGCAAGTGCTGGGGACGGCGAACTTCAATATTCCCGGTGCGGCTCCGCTTACCATTACCAACATTTCGCCAGTTACTGTCACCAGCGCGGCGGTGAACGTTACAGTTACCGGTACGGGGTTCTCAACCGTC
Source organism: Bryobacterales bacterium (assembly GCA_963784025.1). Lineage (GTDB taxonomy): Bacteria > Acidobacteriota > Terriglobia > Bryobacterales > Bryobacteraceae > Palsa-89. The sequence continues at coordinate 222,521 of CAWAPW010000013.1, read as the reverse complement.
GCCTCAAACCTGTACACTTACTATGTCGATCCCGTCACCGGGTATTATCAATATCGATCCAACACACCCACGCCCGCCGGGAGTTCAACGCAAACTGTGGTTCAACTCAATGCGGGCGATGTCGCCACAGCCGGCTATTATCAGATTGCAGTGCTGAACGCCGTTTCTTCGGGCTGCAATCCCAGCATAGTCGGGACGTTCGCGGTCGCCAACTCGGCCGGGCCGCCGGTACTCGGAATTACTAAGTCGCATACGGGGAATTTCAACCAGGGCCAGCAGAGCGCGCAGTACACGATTCTGGTCGGCAACATCGGGACCGGTCCGACGCTGGATCCGGTGACGATGACCGAAACCGTACCGTCGGGCGAAACATTGGTTTCGATGTCGGGATCGGGGTGGACTTGCAGCGTTAGCCCCTCTACATGCACGCGGTCGGACGGGTTGGGTGCCGGGATGACTTACGGAGCCATCACGGTGACCGTGAACGTCGCAGCGAATGCGAGTTCGCCCCAGGTGAACACTGCGACGGTAAGTGGCGGCGGTGCGGCGTCCGCTACTGCTACCGACTCAACGACGATAATTGCGCAGGTGTCGGTGCCGAACGTAGTGGGCGATACGCAAGCCGCGGCGAGCACGGCCATCACGGGCGACGGGCTGGTGGTTGGCACCGTAACCATGGCTTACAGCAGCACGGTTGCATCGGGGGACGTCATTAGCGAAAGCCCGGTTGCTGGAACAATGGTGGCCGCGGGATCGGCAGTGAATCTGGTTGTCTCCGAAGGGCCGGGGGGCACGCCGTCCGTGGTATCGGTAACGCCCACTCCTGCCACTGGGTTGTCCAATACTTTCGTGTTGAAATACTCCGATACGGCCGGCCACGCGAGTCTGAAGTATGTGGGTGCGATCTTCAATCCAGGTATCCTCACTTCCAATTCCTGTTATGTCTTGTATTACCCGTCCACCAATCTGCTGTACCTGTACACCACGGCGGGAACCGGAACCACTAAGATTACTCCTGGTTCCGGGACGCTTTCCAACAGCCAGTGCAATATTAGTGGAAGCGGTACGTCGGTAGTAAAATCTGGCGCTAAACTTACTCTCAATCTGGAAGTAACTGCCAGCTCCACTTACACGGGTAAGCAGAGCATATTCATGTATGCCGAAGATAGCAGCCTGGCGAACACGGGCTGGGTGAACAAGGGAACGTGGACGCCCGCCGCCAATCAACCACCAGCAGTGGTTTCGGTGACGCCGAATCCGGCTACCGGCCTCTCCAATACCTTCGCGCTGAAATACTCGGATCCGAACGGCGCTTCCGATCTGGACTTCGTGGAAGTGGATTTCGGTTCGGCGGTCAGCACCGCGAATTCCTGTTTCGTTTTGTATTACCCAGCCACTAATCTCTTGTATCTGTACAACAACGCAGGCAGCGCAACATCTAAAATAACTCCTGGTTCCGGGACGCTTTCCAACAGTCAATGCAGCATCAAGGGAAGCGGCACATCGGTGGTCAGGTCGGGCGACACCCTGACGCTCAACCTGGCGGTTACCGCCGGCTCCACTTACACTGGTGCGCAGAAAATCTTCATGTCAGCCGAAGATAACAGCGCGTCCAAGACGGCATGGGTGAAGGAAGGGACGTGGACGCCGTAGACGCAATCGCGCGTCCAGGGCTCTATGTTTGCAATCGAAAGTACCGGTACGCTTACCTGGTACGAGCCCGAAAGTTTTCCGTATACTGGGTGAAATAGCCTCGATAGCGTTGCCGCAGTCATATGAGATTTGAACTCAAACGGAGTTCCGGACATGCGCTGCTGTGTTCGGTTGTGCTCCTCTTTGCCGTGGCTACCACAGCGGCGGCACAATCGCCACTAACGCGCCACGTACGCGAAGAAGTCGTCAGCGGAGAGGCGCCTTTCGTTGGTCTGCTGCCGGGCACTCAGTCCTTGCAGTTGGACCTCGCTCTGCCGCTGCGCAACCAAGCCGAATTGGACGATCTGCTGCAGAGACTTTACGATCCCCAAAGCCCTTCGTTCCATCAGTTCCTCAGCGTGGCCGAATTCACGGCGCGGTTTGGTCCCACCGCAGAGGACTACGCCGCCGTGGTTCGCTTCGCGGAACAGAACGGCCTGACAATAACCGGCACGTCCCCGAACCGCGTGATCCTGAATGTCACCGGAACTGTGGAGAATATCGAAAGAGCTTTTCAGGTAACCATGGGCACTTATCAACACCCCACGGAACGACGCACATTCTATTCGCCAGACCGTGAGCCATCAGCGGCGGGCCTGTCTGTCCCGCTGTGGCACATTACGGGCCTGGATGACTTTTCGATCCCGCGCCCCGCCAGCCTTCACCAAAATTCTGAAGCCACCAGCCACGCCACAGGCTCTGGGCCAGGCGGAAACTTTCTCGGCAGCGATATGCGGGCGGCTTACTACGGCGGAGATACCTCCACGGGCACGGGCCAGTCAGTTGGATTGGTTGAATTCGGCGGCTACAATTTCTCCGATGTTCAGGCGTACTTTGCCAGCGTGGGGCAGCCCCTCAACGTGCCGGTGACTAACATCTCGACGGATGGATCTCCCCTCACCTGCACGGGAACTTGTACCAACGATCTCGAACAGGCGTTGGACATCGAGGAAGCCATCTCCATAGCGCCGGGCATGAGCGAGTTGCGCGTCTACGTGGCGCGCGCCAGCGATGTCGACATCTTTAACAAGATGGCGACTGACAATATTTCCAAATCGCTGAGCTGTTCGTGGGGATGGAGCCCTCCCGATCCATCGAGCGACGACCCGATATTTGCGGAGTTCGTGGCGCAGGGCCAAACATTATTCGTGGCGTCCGGTGACAACGGCTCATACGGGAGTGGCGCCTTGGGCACTCTGAATATTTACCCGGCTTTCGATAACTACATCACGGCGGTAGGCGGAACGGTTCTAACCACCAAGGGCGCGGGCGGCGCATGGGAGTCCGAAACGGCATGGAGTAATAGTGGCGGCGGGATTGCGCCCGACATTCCGATTCCTGCGTATCAACAGCTGGCCGGGGTGATTACCAGGGCCAACAAAGGATCTCTCACTTTGCGCAATGTGCCGGACGTTGCCATCGAAGGGAACACGGACAATTACATCTGCTTCAACGGCGCCTGCGCCGGAGGATGGGGCGGAACCAGCTTTGGGGCGCCACGCTGGGCTGCCATAGTGGCATTGATCAATCAGCTGAGGGCCACCAATGGAAAGTCGTCGCTCGGTTTTATCAACTCGGCCATTTATCCGGATGGTTTGGAACCGGTATATTCCACCCGCTTTCACGATATTACCAGCGGCAGTAATGGAAAATATTCGGCCGAGATAGGCTACGACCTGGTGACAGGCTGGGGCAGTCCGAACGGCCCTAGCCTGTTCGAATCTTCGAAACACTAGCACCGAAGTCAAAATACACTGGGGCGAGAATCCCGCCAATAGCGGTCGCTGTTCGGCGAAGATTCCGTCCGATGCTATACTGTTTTGGCATAGACCGCCAAGATACAGAGGGTTGCTTCTCTCTGGGTTACTTGGTGCGTTCGAAAGAGAGGCAAAACTGTGAGACTTGGACCCGTTATGGTGATCCTTGCCTTTGCAGCCATCCCGGTTCCCGCGCAGGTTGATGTCCTGACCGCGCAGTACAACCTAAGCCGAACCAGTAGTAACATGCGAGAAACAATATTAACTCGCACGAATGTAAATAGCTCTCAATTTGGCATGCTCTTTTCTAGAACAGTGGATGCGCCGTTCTACGCATTTCCATTAATTGTTACGGATTTCGAAGTGCCGGGCGTGGGCCTGCGGGACCTGGTGTTCGTAGCCACACTTGGAAACACTGTGTATGCTTTCGATGCCGACGATCCGAACGCCAGTAATCCGTATTGGTCCGTTAATCTGGGCACGCCGCAAAATACGATTTGCTGTTATCCCGGCCCCACCGAGGGGATTCTAAGCACACCTGTTATCGACAGAGCCACCAATACCATCTATTTGACAGCCATCGTGCAATCCACTAGCGCGACGAATCTTTTCGTGTACGCGCTGGATCTGGCGACAGGCGCCTTCAAATACAATTCGCCCCGCATGATTACCTACACCTTTGCTTCCGGGCTCACTGCGACGGACGCTTCCACCTGGATACAAAGAGCCGGCCTGCTGCTTTATAACAATGTGCTGTACGTGGGCACCGCCAATGTTTTAGAGAATCCTTTGATGTGGCAATCTCAAGAAGGTTTTATTCAAACTTTCCAGGCGGACGATCTCAGCGTGCAGATCGATAGCTTTGAAACCAATCCCATTGGACAGGGCGGCGGATTTTGGCAGGCTGGGCGCGGCATTGCCGCCGATTCGTCCGGCAACGTTTTCGTAGCGGTTGACAGCAGCGATTACAATCCGCTGCTCTCGCTGGCTGTTTCCGTGATCAAGTTTAGCGCGGGAACTCTTTCGCCTATCAGTTGGTTTACACCCGAACACTGGAACTCTCTTTACCCTCAGAATCTGGATCTGAGCGCGAATGGCGTCACACTGATACCGGACACGAATCTGGCATTTGCCGGTGGTAAAACCGGAGTGATTTATTTATTGGATCAAAGCAATCTGGGTGGGTTGCAGACGGCTTCGGACAATACAGCGATGCAGTCGTTTCAAGCTTCCGACGGTTGTGGCATCACGGATTGCGCTCAGCATTTGCCGACGGCATATTGGCCGCACCCCAGGAATCCGTACTTATATGTTTGGGATATCGGCGATTATCTTAGAGCTTACCCATTCGATCTTGCTTCCCAGCGATTCCTAGTTAAAGATGTCACGGTAGGCACTTTCCTGCCATCCCGGACCGGAGGGATGACGATCAGTTCCAATGGAGGCGATAGCGGTACAGGCATTGTTTGGGCGGCAACCGCGCTCCAGGACGCATATTCTGCCGCGGTCCCAGGCACCCTTCATGCGTACGATGCGAACGATATTACGACGGAGCTTTACAACTCCGATCAGGTCCCAACCAGGGACGCGATGGGCACGTTCCTTAAAATGACCACGCCCGTCGTGGCGAACGGGAAAGTGTACGTGAATACGCAATCGAACGCATTGCCTGTTTACGGCCTCCTCTGTCAAGCGAATGTCGGGCCAGAAGTCACCATCACCGGCGGGCCGTTCGTTTCGATACCCGGGACATCGAATTACACGCAGCAGGTAACGTTCTTGAACGGCGGAACCACTGCGATCGGCGGACCGTTCACCTTCGTATTGAGCGGACTTTCCGCCGGAGCGAGCCTGAAAGGCAGCAGCGGAACAACCTCGTGTATCGCACCCGCGGGAGATGTTTATATTCAGCTATCGCACGCGCCATTGTGGCTGAAGCCGGGAGCGTCGTTCACCAAGGAACTGGAGTTTAAAGTGACGGGGGCAACCGCGATCACCTACACGCCGACCCTTGTAGGGGGCAGCGGCGGACAGTAGAACAAAGCCCAAGTTTTATCGTCCTGCTTCTTTTGCGATAGACTCGTTTGCTGAATCATGTCTCTTACTACAGGACAAAGACTCGGCGTTCTGGTCCTTGTGACAGCAGGCTCCGCGCTCGCGCAGATCGATTTGGGCGGGGAATGGGCGGCCACCTTCCAGGAAGACTTACAGCATCGGGGAGGCGTGCGGCTGGGCGACTACACCGGGTTGCCGCTCAACGAATCGGGTTGGCGCAAGGCGCAGAGCTGGGACGAATCGGCGCGTTCTACCTTCGAGCGCCAATGCATCCCGCACGTCGTCACTTACGCGATGCGCGGCCCGGCGAACATTCGCTTCTCGAAACTTGTCGATCCGGTGTCGGGAGAGCTGCAGGCGTACAGCTTGCTGGGCAGCTACGGCCGGCCGCGCACTATTTGGATGGATGGACGCGAGCATCCGTCGCCTCTTGCGCCGCACACCTGGGCGGGTTTTTCCACCGGCCACTGGGAACGAAACATGCTGGTGGTGGAGACCACGCATATCAAGACCGGCTGGTTGTTGCGCAACGGCGCGCCCACCAGCGATCTGGCGACGATGACCGAGTATTACACTCGCTACGGCAATTATTTGATGCTGGCAAGCTTCGTGAACGACCCGGTCTACTTGGACGAACCCCTGATCCGAACTTCCAATTTTGTGCTCAGCCTCACTACTAATGCCGACGCGTGGGGAAACTGCGGGCCCGCGCAGATCATCGACGAGCTGGGTGGGCGGCCCAAGGGGTGGGTGCCGCACTACCTTCCCGGCCAGACGGCGCATATCCAGGAGTTTCTCACCAAGAGCGGCGTGCCGGCGGAAGGGGCGCGGGGTGGAGCCGCGACTACTTATCCGGAATACATGGCGAAGTTGGAGAAAAACGATCTGGACAATCGCATCTTTCCGCCACCGGCGCCGGGTAAAAGTTTTCCACGCGTGGTCTCGCCCCAGACCAGCGAGGCTACGGGCGAAATTCAGGTGCTGCCAGTTCAAGGCAATGTGTACCTGCTGGCCGGCGCGGGCGCCAACATGGCCGTGCAGGTGGGCGAAGACGGCGTTCTGTTAATCGACACGGGCGATGGCAAGGCCACGGACAAGGTGATCGCGGCGATCCGAAAATTGTCCAACAAACCGATTCGCTTCATCGTCGATACGAGCGCCAGTCCGGATCACATGGGCGGCAACGAGCGGCTGGCCGCGATTGGAAGAGCCGCTGGTGGAGGACGCGCGAGCGACAGCGCGGGACCTGGAGCGATGGTGTTTGCGCACGAGTCTGTGCTGGCCGCGGTGAGCGCTCCCAGCGGCCAGAAAGCCTTGTGGCCCGTGGGCGCGTGGCCCACCGAATCCTATCCGGATTGGAAAGAACTTTCGCTGAACAATGAAGCGATTCAAATCTTCCATGTGCCGGCCGCGCATAGCGATGGCGACAGCCTGGTGTTCTTCCGGCGTTCCGACGTGGTCGTAACCGGCGACATCTTCGTCACCACCACTTATCCGGTGATCGACAAGGGCGGCAGCATCAATGGCGTGATCGATGGCTTGAACCGAATTATCGAAATCACCATTCCGAAGGACTGGCAGGAAGGCGGGACCATGGTTATCCCGGGTCACGGGCGAATCTGCGATGAAGCCGACGTGGTGGAATATCGCGACATGGTGACCATCATTCGCGATCGGGTTCAGAACTCGATCAAGAAAGGCATGACGCTTGATCAGGTGAAGGCGTCGCGGCCGACGCTCGAGTACGACTCGCGCTATGGGTCGGACACGGGTGCATGGACCACGTCGATGTTTATCGAAGCGGTGTATCGAAGCCTCTCACAGAAATGAAGCCTGTCACAGAAATGAATATGCGAATCGCGACGGCAGCGTTACTGATGATGTTCGCGTTTGTAGCGCCGGCTTCTCCGCAAACGCCAGCGGCTGCGAAAGCGCCTGCAAAAACTCCCAAGGAGGCCGCGCCCATCGACGTGACAGGAAACTGGGTTTCGGTAGTGACCGAGGACTGGCGCTGGCGCATGCTGGTGCCTAAGAAAGGCGACTATACCAGCGTGCCGGTCAGCGCGGAAGGGCGCAAGTTGGCCGATATGTGGGATCCATCCCAACTCGCGAGCGACGGTTGCAAGGCCTATGGCGCGGCGGCGATCATGCGCGTACCGGGGCGGCTGCAGATTAGCTGGGAGAACGAAACGACGCTGCGCATCGATACCGACGCGGGGCAACAAACGCGGCGGCTTTATTTTGATAAACCCCGGGATTTCGATAAATCGCAAAAATCACCGCCTGATCGGACGTGGCAAGGATACTCCGCGGCCGAGTGGGAGCGCATCACGCAGCCTGGCGGCTTGGGCGTGAGCCTCCAACAAGGGCCAGGCAAAATTGGCGCACTGAAAGTGATCACCACGAATCTCAAGGCCGGTTACCTTCGCAGGAATGGCGTTCCGTACAGCGAAGACACAACGATGACGGAATATTTCGATCGTCTGACGGCCTATGGGACGGACTGGTTGACGGTATTCACCATCGTTGAAGATCCGCACTACTTGAACCAGCCATTCATCACCAGCACGCACTTCAAACGCGAGCCTGATCGTTCGAAGTGGATGCCCACGCCTTGCGAGACGGGATCGAGCAGCAAATAGCCCGCGATTTCAATCCCTGACGAGAGCCTGGTACCGAGTTAAGGCCAGCTTCCCATCCAGCTACGAAATGTTTTGCGCAGGCGTGCGTCCCCTGTTCGTACGCCACTGGTACGCGGGCCATTCGTCGATATGTTCTGCGTGCAGTTACTACGACAACGTTTGCTCCGTAGCACAGCACAAGGAGATATCTATGCGTTTACTATCCGGTCTACTTTTGGTACTTGCAGTTCCGCTGCTACCGCTGGCCGCGCAACCCAATGTACTCACCTATCACAACAACGTGTCACGCACGGGAGAGAATCTGGCGGAAACTATTCTGACTACCAGCAACGTGAATTCCGCGACGTTTGGCAAGCTTTTTCAGGTCACGCTGGACGGCCTGGTGGACGCGCAACCTCTGTACGTCGCCGGCGTATCCATCCCGAACCAGGGAACGCATAACGTGCTGATCGCGGCCACCGAAAACGACAGCCTCTACGCGCTGGATGCGGATAGCGGCAAGAAACTTTGGAAAGCATCGCTGCTCGGCAGCGGTGAAACGGCGTCCGACGATCGCGGCTGCAGTCAAGTAACTCCCCAGATCGGTATCACCTCCACGCCCGTGATCAGGCTCCAGTCCGGCACTACGGAAGGCGTTATCTATGCAGTGGCCATGAGTAAGGACTCGTCGAGCAACTATTATCAACGGCTCTACGAAGTGAACCTCGCCACGGGCAAGCAACTGGTGAGTGTGGAAGTGACCGGCATGTTTCCGGGGACGGGCGACGCCAGCAGCGATGGTGTCGTTTCCTTCGATCCCGCGCAATATAAGGAAAGGTCGGGACTGTTATTGTTGGGCGGCGTGGTGTATCTGGGATGGGCATCGCATTGCGACGATCAGCCGTACACCGGTTGGATCATGGGATACGACGCGTCCACTCTAGCGAGCACTTACGTACTCGACGTGACTCCTAACGGCGCGGAAGGCGCCATCTGGGGCGCTGGCGGCGGTTTCGCGGCGGACTCCGGCGGCAACATCTATTTTCTGGACGCCAACGGCACGTTCGACACCACGCTCAACGCGCAGGGCTTTCCCAGCAGCGGCGATTACGGTAACTCCTTCGTGAAGCTTTCCGCTTCCGGCGGCGCCCTCAACGTTGCGGATTACTTCGCCATGTACAGCACCACCAGCGAATCCGACTCCGATGAGGATTTAGGCTCTGGAGGCGCGCTGGTATTACCGGACATGACTGACGTCAACGGGAAAGTTCGGCAACTGGCGATTGGGGCGGGGAAGGATAGCAACATTTACGTCGTGAATCGCAACAACATGGGTAAGTTTAATGCGGAAAACGACAGCGCAATTTATCAGGAGCTGGACGGCGCGCTGCCGGGCGGAATCTGGTCGATGCCGGCGTATTATCGGGGCTCGGTATATTTCGGCGAGGTGGGCGGTCCCATACAGGCATTTGAGTTTCGCAAGGCGAAGCTGGGGGCCACTCCCACTTCGGTGACTCCCTCTTCGTATCCTTATCCCGGCGCCACGCCCAGTATTTCGGCGAATGGTTCTACCAACGCCATCCTCTGGGCGGTGGAGAACAACTCGACCGCGGTGCTGCACGCCTACTCGGCCACCAATCTGGCGCAGGAGCTGTACAACACGAATCAGGCGGCAGGCGGACGCGATAATTTCGGAGCAGGCAACAAGTTCATGGTGCCCACCATTGCCAACGGCAAGGTCTACTTGGGGACGCCGAATGGAGTCGCGGCGTTCGGGTTGCTGGGCCAGTGAGCCAGTGTTGCGGGTCCACCACTCAAGCACAACAGGGCGGCAGCATCGGCCAAGATCGTAGACTTGATCGCGCTAGCAGGATGCTGAAAAAGGCAATAAACCGCTTGCTCACGCACGCGGCTCAGCGCGACTGGTTGCTTGCATGTGTTTACCGAGCCGCGACCGTTAGGGAGTCGGTCCCCAAAAGCCTTTTTCATCAGCCTGCTAGAGCTGCATCGCGTCCCTATCCAGTGTTGGATCGCTCGCTCGCGATTGGCGCGCCGTTCGTTGGCATTTTGATGCTCGCTAACCTGGTAGCTGGCGTGTTCCAGAGCGTTGCAACCCGGCGCTGGAATGGCCTATCGCTTGTATCCCGGCTCATTGTCTACAGCGGAATTCGTCAGAAAACAGCGAACCGGTAAAGGGAACTACGGTGTTTTTAGCACCCAGATATTTTCATGCCGGCGTGCCCCTTTTTTCGCCAAAACCGCTTTTAAAGTGAGCGTTAGGGTCAGGAAAATAGACCAATAAAAGAGTCGCGATCTGCATGGTGCTGGCGTTGTGCCTGAGGCCGGGCCCGAAGCAATGCGGGCTGGGCAGATCGTATCGTACGAACAGGGTCTCTGATCGATAACGGAGCGACAGTACGCCTCGCCCAAACTTGTGAATCACGCCCGGGTGTGACAGAATTTCTCACGGAGGTATGGCGATGAGACCGCTTCTCACGATAGCGATCGCGTGGGCCCTTGGCTTGGCATCGGGATCGCCGGCGTTGGCCCATCATTCGGGCGCCGCGGAGTTCGACTCCCACAAGAAGATCGACCTGACCGGCGTGGTAACCAAAGTGGAATGGACCAATCCACACGCCCACTTCTATGTGGACGTGAAAGATTCGAACGGCAACGTGGTCAATTGGAATCTGGAACTCGCCAGCCCGAACGTGTTGATACGGAATGGCTGGCATAGGAACTCCATCAAGCCTGGCGATATGGTGAGCGTCACCGGGGTTCAAGCCAAGGACAGTTCCAGTTACGGCAGTGCGTCGGTGATTACATTTCCGGATGGGCACAAATTGAATTTCCTGGCCGCGGATGATCCTGCAAAATGAATCGAAATTATATGTATAAACGAGTGACGATTGGTATCGTGAGCGGGACGTTGTTGGCGGCTTTCTCGCTTACGGCACAGCAGCCCGATGCCAAGCTGAAGACCGGAACCATCGGACTGTATCGAAACCAGATTTTGGCCCCAAACGGCCCGGCGCCCAAGTTGGCCGACGGAACTCCGGACCTGTCGGGCGTATGGCTGGGCAGTGGCGCCAACAGCGCGGATATTTCCAACCCAAAAGGCTTGAAACCGGGTGACCAGGTGGTGATGCTGCCGTGGGCGGAGCAGGTTGTAAAGAACCGGCTTTCGAAGCAAGATCCGGAAGCGAACTGCCTGCCGGCTGGTATTCCGCGCGGGTCGCCGTATCCCTGGCGGATCGTGCAAACCCCCACGCACTATTTCATTCTTTTCGAAGGGAACATCCACAGCTTCCGGCAGATCTTCATGAACGGCAAGCATCCCGACGATCCGGATCCCACCTGGTTCGGCCATTCCGTCGGCCATTGGGAAGGAAACACTCTGGTGGTGGATACGGTGGGATTTAACGACAAGTTTTGGTTCGACTACAAAGGGCACCCTCACACCGAAAAACTGCACACCATCGAGCGTTACACACGCACGGATCTGGGACACATATCGATGGAGGTTACGATTGACGATCCAGGCACGTACGTCAAGCCCTTTACAACGGTCGGCAGCGCAACGCTCATGCCAGGCGTCGAACTCCTGGAGTACATCTGCCAGGAGAACAACCAGGACCTGCAGAAACTGGAAGGGCCGGCGCGGGGGCCTGGAGGGCAATGACCCGCTGCGCGCCTGACGGCCAGACCGCGGTGTATACTAAATCCACGAAGAATTCCGAATGGAATCTGGAGGTTGAATGAAAGGAAGAGTTTTTACCGTTTTCGCGTCGGTTTTGATTGCGCTTGGCACGGGCGTGCAGGCCTGGGCGCATCATTCGTTTGCCGCGGAATATGATTTAAAACACCCCATCACGATACACGGCGTGATCGCACAGGTGCGACTGGAAAACCCGCATTCGTGGTTCGTGGTCGATGTGAAGGACGCAACCACAGGCAAAGTGGATCGATGGTCCTTCGAGGCCGGAACGCCTAGTGGAATGCTTCGCAATGGCTATCGGCCGGGCGTGATCAAGCCGGGCGACGAGGTTACTATCAAGGGCTTTCAATCCAAGGATTCCGATGTAAGAGGAATGCTGAGAGAGCTGGTCACCGCGGACGGACACGTGTATGGTCTGTTCGGGCCGCAGGAAAATCGGCAATAAAATATGAAGCGCTCGATGATGACAGCGGTAATCGCCGGCACGCTGGTATGGTCCGCGGCGGTCCCATTCCGTCTTGCGGCGCAGGCGGCCAGCGCCGAAACTCCTGCTGCAAAACCAGCGCCAGCGCCGCGGATGGCCGACGGTCATCCGGATCTCTCGGGAGTATGGTGGCGCGGCGGCGATGTCGGTGGGCGCGGCTTCGGGGGGGCGCCACGAGGCGCGCGGGGCGGGACGCCTCCGCCGCGGCCAACCACTTTCTCGGACCTCTACACGCCTTCGGCCCAGGCTCACGCCAAAATGCTGGCCGATAAGAACGACCCGACGGTGCATTGCATTCCAACCGCGTTCGGTACTTTGAATGTGAGCCTCTTCGACGTGGGGGCCGTCGGACAGATCGTCCAGACTCCGAAGTTCGTGGTGATGCTGACGGAAACCTATCACGGATTTCAAATCATCCCCTTCGACGGAAGGCCGCATCGTGACGACGTGCCCGCTTCCTACCGTGGCGACGCGGTGGGCCGTTGGGACGGCGATACTTTCGTGGTGGACAAAACAAACTTCACCGACGACACGTGGATCTCGGCGGAAGGCCGGGTATCGTTCCATTCCGACGCCTTGCATGTCGTGGAGCGCTATCGCCGCCTGGACGCGAAGACACTTGAGATCGAGGCAACCGTCGAAGATCCCAAGGTGCTAAGCAAGCCGTGGATCGTACCCAAACAGACGCTGACACTGGCGCCGTTCGATGCAATCATGCAACTGACCTGCTCGGACGATGACATCCGGTCTTTCAAAGATTCCACCCCGCCACAGAACCTCGGAAAGAACTAAGCTGAGCCGCCATGCGTAAGCGTGCGGATTCCGTTAGAACCCAGCCAGACCGCATGCTCACGCATGGCGGCTCAGACGACGTTGCCTCGCTCGCCGCAGCTCTAATTTCAGAAGCGATACTTCAGCGAGAATTGAAGATTGCGCGAGCCGACCGATGTGTTTACCACACCCGTCGGTATGCTGGCCGTGTACGCCGCGTTTGTGCCGTAGAGCGCGTTGTTAATCCCGCCTCCCGGATACACATCCGTCGAGTATCCGTTCAGCGCGAAGATAGGGCTGTTCAGCGAATTGATTGCATCGAACCGGAACTGCAGGGATTGCCGCTCCGTAATCAGGAAGGTCTTGGCAAGGCTCATATCCACCTGCTTGATTCCGGGACCGCGCTCGGTGGAAATTCCGCAGGTACCGAGTTGCCCTGGCCCGGGGATCGACATCGTGGTTGGATTGAACCACACGTAGCCGCCACCGACGAAGTCCTTGTAGGGCGTTTCCTGAGACGGCGCGTTGCAATCCGGCCGCGGCTGGAAATAAGCGCCGGTGGGATCGTAACCGAACTGGATCATCGAAATGGGGAATCCGCCGTGCACGGTAACGATGGTGTCGTAACGCCAACCGCCAAAAACAGCGTTGACGAATTTGTTGGAGTTATTTCCGAATTGACGCCCGTGCCCGAACGGTATCTCATAGTTCAGATAACCTGTGAACGCGTTGGTGATGTCGGCGTCGCAGTAGCCGTAATCCAGCCCGCGCACGTTGTACACATAGGATTGAAACGCAACATCGGCGGTGGTTTGCGACACCGCCGCGTTGCCGTAACGGCCGTAATAACCCTGATTGTCGGTTAAACATTTGCCCCAGGTGTAATTGAACTGAAAGGCCAGGCCGTGGGACACCTGCTCGCGGACCAGGATTTGAAGTCCGTCGTAATTCTGAACCGCGGTGGATGTGTTCAGTCTCTGTTGTCCGGTACCGTCGAACTTCAGTGTCGGATTCCCCGCCAGATATGGCCCCGCCTCGCTATACGGTCCGCCGGCCGGCGGATTCGGGATCAACATATTCTGTCCCATGTCGTAAATCGCAGCCAGATGATCGCTGTGCTGCCCGACGTAGGCCGCTTGCGCCGTCAGTGAATGCGTCAACTCGCGTTGGATGGTGAGATTCCACTGATTGGAAACTGCCGGACGATAGCTTGGATCGGTGGCGTGAATCCGCACGCCCGCGAAGCAAGATGCCGGAGCCGACGTCACATTCTCCACGGTGCAGCCGGTGGCCGATCCCAGCGCGCGGAAGCCTTGATCGAGCGTGATCTGATTCGCAGGAATCGCGCCGTCGGTATTGGTTGCGCCCCACTGTCCCACCAGATCGACGTTCCACGGAGCGTTGGTCGCCAGCCGGTTGTATTCGCCGGTGCCTTCCTGGAAGCTGGTCCGCCCGAATGCCGCGCGAATCACAGTCTTCTCGTCGGGGCTCCATGCCAGGCCCACGCGCGGAAGGAAGTTCGCGATGCCGTTGTATTGGTTGTACAAGGCGCGGCTGTTTCCGTCCACGCCCGCCAGCTCGATTTGGCCGGTGTATTCGCCGAAATTCGTCATGCGATTGTCCACTTCATAAAGGGGCGTGAAAAGCTGCCAGCGAAGACCGTAGTTGAACGTCAGATGTTTGCTGATGCGCCAGTCGTCCTGAACAAACGCGCCCAGCGCCTCATTGCGCTGTCCCACGGTTCCCGAAAATCCCTGGCCGTATGCCATGTACGACGGCAAGCCCAGGAAGAAATCGGCAATCGAATTTCCTGTATAGCTTCCGCTGAAGCTGATCTGCCCGGCCGCGCCGTCGCTGGTAGTGGCTGGGACATAATTATTGCGATAGCGGTTCGATGAAAATCCGAAGCGGACGCTATGCGCGTTATGTGTCCAGGTGGCCGCGTCGGAAAACTGAATCGAGGTCTGATGGAAAATCTCCGGTGCGTCGCTGGTGCCGTATGCGAAGGGCCCGTTGAGCGCTCCGCCAATCGCGGTGTTGGCGAACGACAGTCCCGGCAGATAAGACGTCGGCTGTCCTGGAATCAAACCCGCGCCGGCCGTGGTGGACATCTCCTGGATGTTGGCGTCCGCGGGAAAATAATTCATCCCGATCCGCGCATCGTTCACAAACGTGGAGCTGAACACGCGTGTATAATCCAGCACCGCCTGCTGAAGCGGAAAAATGTTGCTGCCGGTCCCGCTGTACAACAGTGCCTGGCTGTTCACCGTCGGATTTTCGATGTGCTGCTGGGAATATCGGGCCATAATCCGATCCTTGTCATCGGGCACCCAGTCCACTTTGATATCGCCCTGATTGCTATGCGTGTAAGTGTCCACGGAATTACTCAAATTATTGATGGTTCCGCTAGCTTGTCCCGGAAGATTTGGCGTAGGCAATGCATTTGCGATCTTGAGCGCTGTTGGACTGATTCCGCTAATGCAAGGATCCACGCCCATCTTCTGACCGGCTCCGCAAATGGCCGCGTCGTTCAAATTCGATGGCATCGGAATCCGGTTCCCGGCCGCGTCTACCGCGCCCGGATAGTACAAAGTGAGCCCCAAATCCGACAGGTTTCCGGTCCGCTCGGCCGTCGTGAAAGTGGTTTTGGGCGAGATGGTGGCCGGAAGATCGAAGCGCGATCCCTCGTAGTTTGCGAAAAAGAACAGCTTGTTGCGCTTGATGGGACCGCCCGCCGTGGCGCCGTAATCGTTCCAGCGCTGCCGTGGCGTGGGAAGGCCGTTAAAATTATTCGACCATTCGTTGGCGTTGAAGAAATCGTTGCGCAGATACTCGTACGCCGATCCGTGGAATTGATTCGTCCCCGATTTCATGCTCACGTTGATCACTCCGCCCAGAAACTGGCCAAACTCCGTGCTGGGGTTGTTCGTTATCACGTTCATCTCTTGGATGGATTCGGTGCTGGGACTATAGGCGACGTTGTCGTCGACAAATTCCATATTTTCCATGCCGTCGAGTAGATAGTAATTCGCCTGCTCACGGTTTCCGTTCAAATTCGGCCGAGCCGCATTGAACGTCTTTTGGCCGGTATTAAAGGACGCGGGGCTGATGGTCACCGCTCCCGGCACCAGCAGTGTGAGCTGATTGTAGTTGCCCGTCTCGAGCGGCAGATTCGAGATGGCCGAAGCTTCCATCACCGAGCTGACCTCCGTGGTCTGGGTTTGCAGCAACTGTACGGTCTCGGTGACCTGCAAAGTTTGCGACACCTGCCCAAGCGCCATGGCGAAATCCAGCTTTTCGGTTTGATTCAGAGCCAGGCTCACGTTGTTATCGACAGACGTTTGAAATCCGTTCGCCTCCACGCGCAACTGATAGGTGCCGATCGGGAGCTGCGGAAAACTGTAGATGCCCCCGGTGTTGGTCCGCGTGTTCAGGCTGGTGCCGCGCTGAGCGTCCGTAACCGTGACCGTTGCGCCCGGAACCGGTGCGCCAGACGGATCCGTCACTGCTCCCGTGATCGCCCCAGTGGCCTGCTGCGCGCGCGCGGCGGGTGCCAGCAGAAGCACCATCACCGCCATCAATACCGCGCAGAAAATTCGTCGCGATTCGCCTGTTCTCATATAGCCCCTTTCAATTTCCGCCTTCGGTCTCGCCAATCTTGAACCCGAGCTGCCGCATTGTCCAGTTCACAACGGTTGCAGCCGCGTTACACCTAGGTTCATTACCTTATCGAACGCTCCTGATTTCAATCACTTGTTGCCGCCGCTGAAATGTTGCCGCCCCGCACCCTCAATTAATATCCGTACCGGGCGGACGGCCGCCAACTTCACTTCAGCCTGCGGCTTTTCCATCTCGCTGAGTGCGGCCAGTTGTTTCTGGGCCCAGCCATCGGGCGCCGATTGGTCCGGCCGCAAATATTCCAAAGCCTGTAAACCGATTAATCCCAAAACTGAAAGATTCTTCGACAATCCCGCGAGTTCGCCCTTGGGCCGAAGCCGCGCATCGTTTTCGGCCCACGCTTCCAGGGTGACGCGCAATTCGGCCATATCGGCAGGCGATCCATCCGGCCTGGCGACAACTCGCCGAGCCGTGCGCTCCATCCGTCGCACGCTCTCACTCTCCGGCCGCACGGCATCCACAAAACCATTCAGAGCCACCAGGCTGCTATACTTCCGCGCATCGCGCCGTCCTTCGATTCCCAGCGCCTCGGAAGCATCCGCTAGAACGCGCAGCGATTCCGCGCTCCCTTCGCCTGAGAGCCGTTCCAGCATCGGCTGATAATTGACGCGATGCTCCAATCCAACCCAATCCAGCATCCGGCTCACCGCTTCCATTCGCCCATACATCGAATCCACGTCGGTCACCCGCGCGGGCGACCAAAACCGTTCGGCGATGGCCGCCATGGTCGGCCACACTCGCGAATCGATGGTCTCGGCATTCACATATTCAGACCACATGCACGCCTCGCCGCCCAATATCCGAGCCTTCTGCTCCCGGCTCAAATCCTGCGCCGCTCCATCCAGCGGGTCCACGCCGTAATGAAAACTGGCCGGCTGCAGATGATCCAGGTAATATCCGAACGACAACACGCCGCGATACCCCGCGCGCGCCACTTCGGCGAGCGACTGCGGACCGCGCCAGGATTGGATCACAGTTTCATGGTCTAGAGCCGTATCGAACACCTCATCCCAGCCGATCATCTTCTTTCCATGTTGGGCCAGAATCTTCGCCAACCTGCGGTTGAAGTAGCCGTGAATGGCCGGCGCATCCCGCAACCCATTCCGCGTGGCCCACGCCTGGATCGATTTCGACTGGTTCCACTCGGTAGCATCCACTTCGTCGCCGCCGATGTGAAAATAAGGATCGGGAAACAGCGCCGCCATCTCGCCAATGAATTTGTCCAGGAACGCGTACGTCTGCTCTTGCGATGGGTCCATCGTCGGTTGAAAAATCCCCCAGTTGCGCTCGATCTGGTAAGGACCCGGCGCGCTTGCCAGTTCCGGGTAGCCCACAAACCAACTTGTCGTATGGCCGGGCATGTCGAACTCCGGAATCACGCGAATCCCGCGATCCCGCGCGTACTCCACTACGCGCCGTACCTCGTCCTGCGTATAAACATCACCGTCCGAACCCAGCCCCTGCAAGCGCGAAAACTGCCGGCTCTCCACGCGAAATCCCTGGTCGTCGGACAGATGCCAATGAAATACGTTGAGCTTCACCGCGGCCATCGCGTCCAGGTTCCGCAGCACCACAGGCATCGGCATCCAATGCCGGGAAACATCCAGCATCAACCCACGCCACGGAAATCGCGGCTGGTCCTCAATGTGAACCGCGCGGGCTTCAAAGCCCTCCGGGCCTAAATCAATCCACTCAGCGAATGTTTCCATGCCGCGTAGCGCGCCGGTAACGGTAGAGGCCGTGATCCGGGCGCCGTCCGGCGACACATCCATGCGATACGCTTCATCCTCACCGAGCGACGGGTATTCCGGCCCGGGCGCGCCACATTCGATCCACAATGCGGTTTTGCCGCCGCGAATGTCAATGCCGGTCTGCCGCGACAGCCGCGCGGTCAATCGCTCCATCGCCCGTTTCAATCGCGCATCGGAATACCCGCGCGCCTCAACGGCGAAACTGGAATCGATTTTCAGCGACCCGGCACCTGGCGTGACGTTCGCCGGCATAGGCATTAAAGCCGCCCACGCCGAGCCGCTAGCTAATGGTCCAATAGCCAACAGCCAAGTCGCCATTCTCATTGGCTCACCGCGCCCCATCCACGCCGCGACAAATCGAACCAGATCACCGCGCCGCCGGCCGCGCCCATCGCGAGCAACCCGCCTCCGGAGCCGATCTCGCCCAGTAGCAGCTTCCCGACGCCGAACAGCGCGCCGTAAATCAGCGCGCAGCCGCAAATCCAATCCAGCGCGTCAAACCACCCGCCGCCCGAGCTCACCACTTCCGGCGCCATTTCGGCTACCGGTCTCCAGCCGCTGCGCGACGGCCGTACCCGGCGATAAAAATTCACCAGAGTATCTTTCTTTTCCGGGCGCGTGAGGAACGTCACCGCCAACCACACTGCCGTCGTGATGGAAACGGTGAGGATCATGATCCAGGCGAAATCGAGCGGTTTGTCCGTATCCATGCCCCACGCCATCTGCAACGTGAGCGACGTTACGGCGGCCGCAATCATCGCCGAAATCTCGCTCCACGCGTTGATGCGCCACCAATACCAGCGGAGCAGCAATACAGAGCCGGTGCCCGCGCCGGTTGCCAGCAACATCTTCCACGCGCCGCTGATGGATCCCAGATAAAATGTCACTACCGCCGAACACACCGTCAGCAGCACCGTGGTCCACCGGGAAACCCAGACGTAATGCCGATCGTCCGCCTGCTTGCGTACGAATCGCCGATAGAAATCGTTCACTACGTAGCTCGCGCCCCAGTTCAACTGCGTCGCGATGGTGGACATGTATGCCGCCGCGAACGCCGCTAGCATGACGCCGCGCAGCGCCGGCGGCAGAAACGCGATCATCACCCGCACATATCCCGATTCCGGATCTTGCAGTCCCGGAAAAACCACCAGCGATACGAGCGCCACAAGGATCCACGGCCACGGCCGCAGCGCGTAATTGGCAATGTTGAACCACAGCGTCGCGAGCAGCGAATTCTTTTCGTCCTTGGCGGAAAACATGCGCTGAGCGATGTATCCGCCGCCGCCCGGTTCCGCGCCTGGATACCAGCTCGCCCACCAGTTGAGCGAAATGTAGACGAAGAACGTCATCATCGGCATCCACGGCGACGTCAAGTCGGGGATAAAGTTGAGAACCGATCCCGCCTGTGCTCCGCGCGCCTGATCGATGGCCGCCAGCTTCATCTTCAGCGCGTTCATCCCGCCCACCGCGTGCACCGCCGCGACCGCGAGCACGATCACCATTGTCATCTTCACCACGAACTGCAACAGGTCCGTCACGAGCACGCCCCACAATCCCGACAGCGCCGAAATAAAGGACGTGATCGCGATCAGCCCCAGCACGATGCCCAGCGCCTGAACGCGCGTCACGCCCAGAGCGAGCGTGAGGATCTTCACCATCGCCAGATTCACCCAGCCGAGCACGATGCAGTTGACTGGAATGCCGAGGTACAGCGCGCGAAATCCGCGCAAAAATGCCGCCGGACGGCCCGAATAGCGGATCTCGGTGAACTCGATGTCGGTCATCACGCCACTGCGCCGCCACAATCGTGCGTAGAAAAATACCGTGAGCATTCCTCCGGCGACAAAGCTCCACCACAGCCAGTTTCCGGCGATGCCTCCCCGCGCCACCATGCCGGTGACGGCCAGCGGGGTGTCCGCGGCGAACGTGGTCGCCACCATCGAAGTTCCGGCCAGCCACCACGGCACATTGCGGCCCGAGAGGAAAAATTCGTCGACGCTTTTGCCCGCCCGAGCCCGATAATAAAATCCCACCGCCGCGTTGGCGGCGAAGTAGAGCGCGATCCAAAACCAATCCAGCCAGGTTAAGACCATCAGTTCAACACCATGGGCTACATGGTCCGGGTGATCTTGTGCAACGTGCGCGGCAAGTCCGGATTCAATCCCTTCAGCGCCGCCAGGTGTCCCGCGAACAACTGCGCCGGCACGATATAGGGAATTGGCGTGTACAAGTCCTCCGGCTGCGCCCCTGGTCCCGGCGCTTCTGGAATTTCAATTAATCGCGCGGCTTTATCGTGCGCCCCCTTGTTTCGAGGATCGGTGATCACCAGCGTCTCGGCCTTTAACTCCTGCAGCCGGTCCAGCACGCACGACATCGACGGCCAAGTTACTCCGGCGGGCGCGAAGACGAAAACGGGAAACGCGCGCTCCACCAGCGCGATCGGCCCGTGCATCAGATCGGCGGCGGAAAACCGCTCGGCAACGACGTAGCAAGTTTCCATCAATTTCAGCCCGAATTCGAGCGCATTGGCGTAATTCAAGCCGCGGCCCACGGTCACCGCGCGCGTCATGAAGAAATAGCGTTCCACCAGCGCTTCGATATCTTCCTCCAGTTTGAGAATGCCGCTCACCCATTCGGGAATCTTGCGCAGTTGCTCCATCTCAATCCCGCCGTCGAGTGCGTGGGCCACCAGGTACAGCGCCAGCAACTGGCAGGTATAAGTCTTCGTCGCCGCGACGCTGATCTCCGTTCCCGCTTCGATCAGCAGAAGAAATTCGACGATGCCGGCCATCGCGCTGGCCGCGTCGTTGGTGATGCCGATGGTGGTTGCGCCTTGTTTGCGGGCGTCTTCAAGAACAGCATTGGTATCCGTAGATTCGCCCGATTGCGAAATCCCGATCACCACCACGTCTCGCAGGTCCACCGGGCTCCCATACAACGTAAAGATGGAAGGCGCGGCCAGAGAAACCGGAATCCGTGAGGTAATCTCGATCAGATATCGTCCGAATTGCGCGGCATTATCGGAAGTCCCGCGCGCCACCAGGACAATCAGCCGCGGCCGCCGTTTGGCGAAGTGGGCGCGCAACTCGCCTATTTTGGCGATGCCACCGGCCAGCGTGCGGCTTAACGCTTGCGGCTGGTCCCGGGTTTCTTCGAGCATCTTCGACATTTCGGTTAACGGGGAAACATCTCGTCCAGCTCGTCGGCGGATGGTTGGCGTCCGTATTCGGAAAGCTGCACGGCCTCTGCGTGCCGTACCTTCGCCGCATGCTCCGTCCCGTATCTCCGCGCCAGCGCCGCGCGCGAACACTGGCTCAGCTCACGGGTCCAGGTAGCGTCCAGCCACTCACGCCGCGCCGCCGCACCCTCGGGAACCGGATCTCCACCCGTCTCCTTACTTATCCAAGGCAGCCATTCATACACCTGCGATCGATGCGCATCCAGTGCATCCAACTTCCGCTCCCACACATCGTCGATATCGACGGCGAGATCGGGCGAAAAGGGCGCCGGTAACCGGAATGAATCCTCGAAGTAAAGGAACACCGGATTCCGCCGGAGCGCGGGGGCGTCCGGACAGATGTGCAGCACCATCACCAGGTACGCCGAATCCTGCACCAGTTGCCCGGTGTAGCGATGGTCCGGATGATAATCCCACGGCCGGTGCGTGATCACTATGTCGGCTCCCCACGCCCGGATCTGGCGAAGCACCTGATTGCGCGCGTCGATGGAAAGCACCAGTTGCCCATCGGGGTTTTGCAAAATCTCAGTCGCGGCAATCCCCAGCCGCCGTGCCGCTTGCTCGGCTTCTCCTTGACGGATCGCTACCAATTCCGGGCCCGGATGCAAATGATGGCCCGCTTCGCCGTTGGTCACGGAAACAAATTTCACCGCATCGCCGCGTGCCGCTAGCTTCGCCGCCGTTCCAGCAAACTCGATCTCGCAATCGTCCGGATGCGCGCCTATGCAGATCACCCTCACCGTTAGATCGTGGGGCCGCCGGCGTCATCTGTCCAGTTCGCAACCGTTGCGGCGGGCGTTATGCGCGGTTCAGAACCGGATCGAACGTTCTTGTTTTGAATTCGTTGCGTGCTACAATCGATTCCAGCTTTCAAGAGGGGGTTCAAGGATGACCCAGGGATCGGCTCCGGGGGCGTCCCAGCAAAATCGTGTACCAGAGGAATCGGTTCGCCAGGAGCTGAGCCGAATTCTAGCCAGCCACGAATTTCATTCCAGCAAACGCAGCCAGGATTTTATTCGTTACGTGGTGGACCACACCCTGGCTGGCCGAGCCGAGATGCTCAAAGAGCGGACCATCGGCATCGACGTCTTCGGCCGCTCCACCAGCTACGAGCCGAGCGACGACGCGACGGTCCGGGTAAAGGCTGGCGAAGTCCGCAGGCGGCTGGGTCTTTATTATGCGGGTCAGGGCGCAACCGATCCGGTTCGCATCGATCTTCCGGCGGGCACCTACATTCCCGAGTTCCGCTGGGTCGAAATTCCTGGGGTAGAGCCTCCTCAAGAGCCCGTGCCGGCTGCGACGCTCCAGCAGCCGCCTCGCGATCGTCGACTCCAGTGGATTTCGGCCGCCGCGGTGGTGCTATTGGCGCTCGCCGCAACCGGATGGTGGCTGGCGCGTGGGCGCTCGCCCGTCACTGCGCTCGATGAATTTTGGGCTCCCGTTCTGAACGGCTCCGCTCCAGTCTCGGTCTGCGCAGCGTATGTTCCCGTCTACGGATTGAATCGCGCGGCCGGCGATCCCACGCGTCCGGAGGATTTCGTTCTGCTCACCGACCAGTTTGTTGGCGGAGGCGATCTGCTGGCCACCGCGCGTTTGTCGTCCATGCTGACGCGCATGCAGCGTCCTTATACTCTGAGAATCGGCAACGACGTCTCTTTCAAAGATCTGCGCTCGGCGCCCGCCATTCTGGTGGGATATTCTTACACGCGCTGGAAAGAAATCAGCAGCGAATTGCGATATTTCATTGAAGTTTCGAACACCCGGGTGGGCATCACCGACAACGGCAAGCCGACGCCCTGGACCATCGCAAATCTCCCCGCCGACCGTAGAACCAATGAAGACTACGCGATAGTCTCCCGGGTTTTTCATCCCGATACGCATGCCATGCTGGTGGAGATCGCGGGCATTACGCAGTACGGCACGGAGGCAGCCGCGGAGCTGGTCACCAATCCGGAGTTGCTCGCAGAAGGCGTTCGCGGCGCGCCGGCGGATTGGCAGAAGAAAAACCTGCAGCTGGTTTTGCACGTGAAAGTAATTTCCGGAACAGCCAGTGCGCCCAAAGTAATTGGGGCGTATTATTGGTGAATTACAGCGCCGAAAAAACGTCTCATCACAATGTTCCCATCATTCGCTTGACCGACGCCGCAAGCGGCGCGGAAGTTTCGATCCTGCCTTCGCTCGGCAACCGCGTGTATCAGATGAGGGTGCACGGGGAAAACATTTTGTATTACCCGGATGAAGATCTGCGCGAGCATCTGAAGAATCCGAGCTTAGGCGGAATCCCGTTTCTCGCGCCCTGGGCGGACCTGTTGGACGAACAAGCCTTCTGGGCAAATGGCAAAAGGTATGCGTTCAATATGAGCCTGGGCAATGTGCGAGGCGAGCGGCCGATCCACGGATTACTAACGGATTCGCCCCTTTGGCAAATCACCGAGGTACAGGCAGATGCCGATTCCGCGCGTGCGACCGGCCGGCTGGAATTCTGGAAATCCCCGGACCTGATGGCGCAATGGCCATTCGCTCACGAGTACGAGATGACCTACAGCTTGCACGATGGCGTCCTGGAAACGAAGACCACCGTCACGAATTTGAGTACAGATCCGATGCCGATCGCGATTGGCTTTCATCCTTACTTTCAAATTCCCGGCATCCCGCGCGATGAATGGGTGGCTCGGCTTGCCGCTCGAATCCATGTGATGGCGGATGAACACCAGATACCGACTGGCGAAATGCGGCCGCTGGATATACCGAACCCATTCCTTCTGCGCGGACAAACTTTGGACGATGGGTTTACGGACCTGGAGCGGGATGAGGATGGCCGCGCGCATTTCTGGATAGAAGCCAACGGTAAAAAAGTCGAGACGTTGTTTGGCCCCAAATACCGAGTGGCCACAATTTATTTGCCTCCGCCGCTGACGGACGACGCTCGGGAATTTATTTGCATTGAGCCACTCACCGCGATTATCAGCGGCGTGAACCTGGCGCGCCAAGGCAAATATTCGGACTTGCAGACAGTCCCGCCCGGCGGCACGTGGACCGAGAGCTTCTGGATACGCTCCAGTGGATTCAGCCCCCGTGTCAACGACGGTAGCTGATTAGCGCATCGTCCTCGTAGTTCCGCCACTGGCAGAGCCCGTCGCGGAAAATCGGCTGACGGACCTGCTCTGAGTTGGCAGTGCGGACGTCGCGTTGTGTCTTATAGAACGTGCGCCGCACGTTTCCCTCGGGATCTTCCACCACGTCCTCGTTCTGAACTCGCAGTATTCACCCAGGAAGCGCCGCGTCCCAATCCCGCATCAGATCCAGACAGGTCCGGTAGTAGCGTGCGATGTCTTCCAGGCCATAGGTAAACTCGTGACCGCTGGCATACAACTGCTTCATGTTGCTAAAGCCGCACCCCATAGGTTCGCGCCGCACGTCGATGATTTTGGCGTTCGGCAGCATGAGATCTCCCGGCTTGCACCACCTCTGCGTGCTCTGGACGGAATGAAAAGCTGGTGGATCATTTTATCGCTGCAGATGCGATACTTTGTGAGGTTGCCCGGCTGGAGGGGTTTCGGTAATCAATCCGGAATATTTCTGACCGTTTGCATTTCGAGCCCCTCTCTTTTCCCACACAATAGAATCCATAGCTTGTATCCTTGATGACTGGAAGGATCACGATATGGCACACACGCAGACTAAGCAGAAACCGTTCACGCCGGACCCCGTTGCGCTCGGCGCGGCGCTTAGCTTCGCCGCATTGTTGATGTTGGCCCCGATATCGGGACGCGCGCAGGATTTCTCCGAAGTAAAGACCGCGCTGGTGGATTATTCGAAAGCGGAAATGGCGCCGCGCAAGAGCTGCCAGACGCTGGGCGACTTCAAATCGAAGGACATCGTGCAGATCACGGCTGCGGCGATTCCGGCCAGCGATGCCGCCCCGGCCTATTGTCGCGTGACGGGCCAGCTCTCTCCCGAGATTGCGTTTGAGGTAAGCCTGCCGGCGAAGTGGAACGGGCGCTTTTACATGATCGGCAACGGCGGGTTCGCGGGCGATGCGTTGGACAATCCGGGCCGCGTAACGCAGCGCAACGAAGCGCTGCGGCTCGGATTCGCCTTCGCGCAAACCAATACCGGCCACGATTCGCGCAAGGAGACAGGCGCAACGTTCGTTCTCAGCAACCCGCAGAAGGCCATCGATTACGCTTACCGCGCGGTACACCTGACAGCCAAAACCACTCAGGAGATCGCCAAAAACTATTATGGGAAGGCTGTCTCCCGCGCTTATTGGAACTCCTGTTCCAACGGCGGACGCCAGGGCTTGATCGAAGCGCAGCGCTTCCCCGACGACTTCGATGGCATTGTGGCCAATTCGCCGTGGGTGGATCAGACCGGCTTCACCATTGGCGCGATGTGGAACGAGAAAGCACTGAGCGCCGTGTCGCTCACGCCGGCCAAGCTGGCCCTGCTGGGCGATCGAGTGATGGCGAAATGCGATGCCGTCGACGGTCTTAAGGATGGGCTTATTGACGATCCGCGCAAGTGCGATTTCGATCCGGCGCGCGATGTTCCGGTCTGCGATGCGGGCGCTGATGGCCCCGGTTGCCTTACGCACGAGGAGGCCGCGGCGGTTGCCAAGGTGTATAGCGGACCTTTGAGCAATGGCAAGCTTTTCTTCCCCGGATACATGCCGGGCAGCGAAGCGGTAGTGCCGAGTCTTTTCGGCGGCGGCTCCGGCAGTGGCTGGCTGAATGTGATCGTCGCTGCTCAGCCGGACCGCAAACCGGCCGACTTCAACCTGGCCGAAGGCACTATCCGTTATCTGGCGCCCAAACCTCCCAAGCCAGATTACGATTACCAGACCTTCGATTTCGACCGCGACATTCACCTGCTGGACGACTGGAGCAAACTGGCGGATGCGAAGAACCCGGACTTGTCGAAATTCAAGAAGCGCGGCGGAAAGTTGCTCATGACGTATGGATGGGCGGACCCGATTCTGCAGCCCATGATGGGTGTGAACTATTACGAGCAAGCGGTGGCCAAGAACGGTGCGGACACCACCCAGTTCTTCCGTTTGTTCATGGTGCCCGGCATGGGACACTGCGGCGGCGGCACCGGTCCGGATCGGCACGATGCGATGACGGCAATGATCGACTGGGTGGAGAAGGGCGAGGCGCCGGTTTCTATGCTGGCAACCAAGGTGGTGGACAAACAGGTAGTGCGTACGCGCCCGCTCTGCGTGTATCCCCAGGTGGCGCGCTACACCGGGCAGGGAAGTATCGACGACGCGGCGAACTTTCGTTGCGTGGCGCCCTGAATTGCGACACCCTGAATCGCACCCGGGCCCGATGCCTTGGACTTCGATAAGATAACGAGCGAATCATGACCAGATACTCGTTGGTTCTGCTGGCCGGCGTTGTAGCGCCGCTGTTCGCGCAGGTTCAGAACTTCAAGCCGGTGACGGAGCAAATGCTGGAGCATCCCAGCCCGGACGATTGGTTGATGTACAGCCGCACCTATGATGCGCAGCGCTTCAGCCCGCTCAAGCAGATCAACCGCGACAACGCCGGCCAGCTTCGCATGGCGTGGAGCCGCGGCTTAGGGGCGGGGCAAACCGAAACCATTCCGCTGGTTTACAACGGCGTGATGTATGTCGTCACGCCCGGCGCCATCGTTCAGGCCTTGGACGCAACAACGGGCGATCTGCTGTGGGAATACAAGCGCAAAGTCCCGGCGGGCGTGGCGGCGATGGCCCGAACCAAGAATCTGGCGATTTATCAGGACATCGTTTTTTATACGGCGCCCGATAGCTACGTGGTGGGGCTGGATGCGCGCACCGGCGAGATGCGCTGGGAATCGAAAACGGATGGCCGCGGACACACGTCCGGACCCATCGTCGTGGACGGAAAAGTGGTCTCCGGCGGCGCTTGCGCCGGTAAGCGCGAGAACTGCTACATCGCGGCTCACGACGCAATGACCGGCAAGGAGCTCTGGCGGTTCTACACCACTCCCGCGCCCGGCGAGCCTGGCGACGAGACCTGGGGCGGAGCGGCAACCGATAAGCGGCAAGCTTCCACTTGGGGACTGCCCGGAACGTACGACCCCGTCTTGAAGCTGATGTATTGGGGCGTTGCGAATCCCATGCCCGACCAGCGCATGGCGCGTCACAACGGGAATCCCGACGCGGTTTCGCGCACCGCCCCTTCCGATCTGTACAGCAATTCTACGGTCGCTTTGGATCCCGAAACCGGGAAGCTGAAGTGGTATTATCAGCATCTTCCCGCCGACGATTGGGATTCCGACTACACGCACGAACGCACGTTGCTGCGCACGCAATTCAATCCCGACCCCAAGTACGTGAAGTGGATTAATCCCAGCATTCCTCGCGGCCAGGAGCGCGACGTCGCGGTCACGGTAGGCGAGGCTGGCGGCGTGTTCGAGCTGGATCGCGCCACCGGCCAGTTTCTCTGGGCCACGCCGTTTCCTTACGACGATCCGAAGTTCGTGATCTCCGATATCGACGTGAAGACCGGCAGGACTTCTATTAACTGGGACCTGGTGTTCAAGAAACCAGGCGAGGAGCACGTGGTCTGCTATTGGAACACGCGCAGCTATTGGCCCACGGCGTACGATCCGGAAACAAATTCTTTGTATGTTTCCTATATCGATAATTGCCGCGATCTGAAGTTAGACGGACCAGAGGGGCGGGGAAGCTGGACCGTGGTGCCACGGCCGGGCTCCGATCCGAACGCGCTTACCGGTTTGGCGAAGATCAATCTGGCCACCGGCGAGATTCTGCGCTTCGATGTGGGACGCGCGCCAGGCAATGGCGCGATGTTGGCCACGGCGGGCGGTCTGATCTTCCATGGCGACATGAGCCGCCGGTTTCGCGCGTTCGACGCTAAAACGGGGCAGAAGCTGTGGGAAACAATTGTCGGCGGCAATGTTTCGGTGAGCACCATCACCTATTCCGCGAAAGGCAAGCAATACATCTGCGTGATGACCGGCGACAATCTAAAGGTGCCGGAGTTGTCGAAGGAAGTGCCGGAGTTGAGGGCTACATCCGGAAACAACGCCATCTATACTTTCGCGCTTCCGTAGTTTGCTTCTCGCAGGCGCCGAAGTGCTACAATCCTGAAATCCCGCAGGGGGTCTGTCAGCCCTCGGCGAGTCTATCAGCATAGATGCGAAACTTACTGGCTCGAAAATCGCTGAAACTCCTCGTCGACGAAGCCGGGCAAACAGGCGAGCATAGCCTGAAACGCACACTCGGAGTTTTCCAGCTAACTGCCTTGGGCGTTGGGGCCGTCATCGGCGCCGGGATCTTCGTGATGGCGGGGTTGGGCGCCCACTACGCCGGCCCCGGACTAATGTTGTCCTTTGTCTTGTCCGGATTGGGGTGCGCTTTCGCGGGGCTTTGTTATGCGGAGTTCGCGGCCATGATTCCGCTCGCTGGCAGCGCCTACACCTACGCGTATGCCACGCTCGGCGAAATCTTCGCCTGGATCATCGGTTGGGACCTGACGCTGGAATATGCCATGGGAGCGAGTACGGTGTCTTCCGGATGGTCGAACCATTTCATTGAACTGCTCGCTATATTTCACATAAAAATGCCGCTTTGGCTGGCATACGATCACTGGACCGGCCTCCGCACCGCGAAAACCGCCATTGCCCAGCAAATGGCCTTGGCCTCCGACTCACACCTGGTGCCGGGGACACAGGCCTTTCTGGAGAAAGTGGCAGCGATTACCACCGCTGCTTCTCCTGAATTAATCCAGCGGGCGCACGATCTGTTGAACGCGCCGCGCATTTTCGGTGTCCGAGATCGGATTTAATCTGCCGGCCTTCCTGATCGCGCTGGTGATCACCGCGATCCTGGCCCTAGGCATCAACGAGAGCGCGCAGTTTAATACCCTTATCGTTGTTGTCAAAGTATCGGTCGTTCTTTTCGTCATCGTGCTGGGCGCCACCTACGTCAACAAAGTCAACTGGGGCAATGACTGGTCGACGTTTGCGCCGTTCGGCTTCGCTGGAATCGGTTCCGGGGCCGCTTACATATTTTTCGCCTACATTGGGTTCGACGCCGTCTCCACCACGGCGCAGGAAGCCAAGAACCCGCAGCGCGATTTGCCCATTGGCATTATTGCCTCTCTGCTGATCTGCACGGTTCTGTACATCGGAGTGGCCGCCGTACTCACCGGCATGGTGCCGTGGCGAGACGTGAATATCGAAGCGCCGGTCGCGCGCGCATTTCTCGATCGGGGGCTGAGCGGAGCCTCGCACATCATTACGCTGGGAGCTTTGGCCGGCCTTACCAGCGTGATGTTGGTCATGCTGCTCGGCCAAACGCGCGTGCTCTATTCGATGGCGAAG
Source organism: Bryobacterales bacterium (assembly GCA_963784025.1). Taxonomy (GTDB): domain Bacteria; phylum Acidobacteriota; class Terriglobia; order Bryobacterales; family Bryobacteraceae; genus Palsa-89. The sequence goes on along the minus strand of CAWAPW010000013.1, from coordinate 192,401 downwards.
GACGGGCTGCTGCCAAAACGCGTCTTCGCGGAGATCCACCCCAGGTTTCGGACTCCGTGGAAGAATACGATCCTGGTGGGCCTGTTGGCGGCGCTCATCGGGAGCGTGACTCCCATCGATGACATTGGCAAGATGGTGAACATCGGAACGCTCCTGGCATTCGTCATCGTTTGCGTCGCGGTGGTGGTTCTGCGGCGCACCGATCCGGCGCAGCCGCGGCCGTTTCGCACGCCATGGATGCCGGTGGTTCCGATCCTCGGCGTTTTGTTTAACGGATACATGATGTATAAGCTCGGACGGCTCAACTGGGCCCGCCTGATCATTTGGCTGGCCATCGGATTGATCGTCTACTTCAGCTATGGGCGGAAACACAGCCGCGTCCAAGCTGCTCTCGCCAATTCCTCCGCGACACCTGCCCCGGCCATTCGCACCAGTTGACGGCCATTCACCTCAACTGCGATAGAATCGCCCGTACAGGAAACTAATGCGATTCAGATTAAACTTCTCCCTTTCGATTGCGCTCGCGCTCGCCGTCCATGCTGGCGCACAACAGCCCGCGACTCCGCCTGCTCCACCGCTCATGGCATGCGGCGCCCATGGCGACATCGAAGTCCTTTGTGGAACACGCTCGCCGGAAGATCTCGAACTCACGCCCGACGGCAAATACTTAATCGCCACCCAATTCGTCAATCTGGGCCGCGCCGGTTCGGCGGGCTTCGGCATGGCGCTTTTCGATCTCGCGAAGAAGACGTTCACCAAGATGGCAGTGACGGATGATCCCGACAAATCCTGGGGCGACGCCGCCTGTCCCGGTCCGATTGGCGATGCGCTGGTCTCGCATGGCGAGTCCCTGGCGAAACGGCGCAACGGCACGTGGGCGCTGTATGTTGTCAACCATGGCGGCCGGCAATCCATCGAGATGTTTGAGGTGAAGCCAGTGGCGGGCAGTTGGGCGCTGGTTTGGCATGGCTGCGAAGTTGCGACGCACGAATACAACGATGTCGCGATCCTTCCGGACGGCGGCTTTGTCGGCACGTTTCCGACGGCGCTATCTTCGGGCGGCGCCGGAGGGCCGTTCGGGGGTGAGATCACGGGCTACGTGGCGCGCTGGACTCCCGGCAAGGGCGAACACGAAATCATGAATACGCGGATCCGCTATCCAAACGGCGTAGTGGTGAGCGCCGATGGCCGCTTCATCTACGTGAACGAGTTCTCCGGCCGGCAAAGTGTATAAGTACGATCTGAAGAATGAGAAAGTGCTCGGCACCGTGAAGGTCGACTTCCTGCCCGATAACCTGACTTGGACCAAAGAGGGCAAGCTCCTAGCGGCGGGAGTGAAGGGCGCGCGCGGCGAGTGTCCCGAAGGCAGCGGCAGACCTTGCATCCAAGGCTTCGGAGTCTCCGAAATCGACCCCGCGAAAATGCAAGCGCGGCCCATCTTCGATTCCGCCGCGCACGAACCGCTGATCGGCGGCGTCTCGGTGGCTTTAGAGGTCGGCGATTCTATTTATCTGGGCGCATTCCAGGGTGATCGCCTGGTGAAGATTCCCTATCCAAAGTAGCCCGACAACTAGCTTCGGCGACTTTTCGAAAACCAGATGGTTCGAGAAAAACGGCAGAACTTTCGTCTTCGAAGTTCACACCCACCTGGCCATTGTGATCGCCTTCGAACGTTTCGAAATGATGGGCGACGCCGGCATCGGTCAACGCTTCATCCATATCGCGATTGGCTTCGAGCAACGGGTCCTGGAGACCGACGCTCATTTCAATTGCCGTCATCTTCTTCAGATTCGGCGCATACTCCTGAAGCATCACCATTAACGAATTCGCCATCCATTTCGCGGCGATCACTGGCCGCGGCTTGCCGTCCTTCACTGGAAGATCGATGAAGAGAGGCGGATTGGCGGGATCGGAAGACCATGCCGCAGCCCGCGCCAACGGCGATTTCTGACCAAACGGCAGCTTCAGTGCCTCTTCCTTGGTCTTGATTGTTTCCAACTGCGTCATGGCGGGCGTTACCTCGGCCGTATCCAGCGCGCAGCACGCCGACATCGCGTAGAGGCTGGAGAATACTTCCGGATGCTTCATGCCGATGCGGAAGGTTCCGTAGCCGCCCATCGAATGACCCGCCAGACCGCGACTGCATCCGATTCGGAATGGTGCGGTAGTGGTTATCGATGTAATTCACCAGTTCCACGGCGACGAACGTTTCCCAGTCGCCAGTGGTTTTCGAGTTGGAATAGAAACTGCCGTTATGGAGCGAGAACGCGTCCGGGCTCACCAGAATCATTTCCTTCGTGGTGCCGGCTTCGATGCCTTTCTCCAGTCCCGACACATTCGCGAACCCGACCCATTGTGCGGCGTGCAGACCATAGCCATGCAATGTGTACACCACCGGATATCGGCGAGCGACTTCTCGGCCATAACTGGGCGGCAGATAAACGAAAACATCGCGGTCGGCAGAGTCGCCCTCCAGATTGCCTTCGAGCGATTTGCCGTGAACCACAATCCGCTCCAGCTTGCCCTTGAGATCCTTTTGCAGATCGGCAAGAGGCTGGATGAGGCTGTTGCCCTTGAGACTGAGCTTTGCTGAGATGCCGGCGAAAACAGCAGCGCCGCGACCACATGCCGCACGAGCAGAACCGGCGCAGGCTCATTGTCTCGAGGCTTTTCCGATTTCGCTTGGCCGAATTCAGGCCGGCCAGGATTTTCGTGTACTGCTCGTCGTACGGGTTCAAGACATCGGGACCGGGATACTCGTTGACCTCGCCCAGGACGTGCGGCGGCATGTCGCCGTTTTGAAAGGAGCCCATTCCGGGAGATTCTTACCGTTCGGGTCGCCCTTCTTGGCGAAATTCACCCAATACGACGAGATCATGTCGGCGAGAGCGCGGTCCTTTTCCGACGCCGCAGCCAGCCGGGGCGAACTGGTATCCGGGATGGAGCGCGGCGCGCTGAGATTATCGAAGACATAGGGAATTTCGGCGGCATGCGTCGCTTTCAGATTACGGACACCCGGCTCAACCGGCGGCTCGTGCGTGAAGAAGTACCAATAGGCATGTTTCCCGATGGCTGTCTGGCGCTCGGCGAACAGCCGCATGGACCACATCAGCGTGTCCCGGAACGCAACCCTCCCGCCCATCGCCAAATGCTCGTCCTTGTTGGAGCCGACGATCACATCCACGGGATTCTGCTTGCCTTGAGCAAAGGTGATCGACAGATCTTCGGGAACGATCCAGCCGTCGATGATCATGCCGGCGCCACGCAGCGTCTTCTGCACTTCCTCGGTGGATCGGGCGCGCAGTTCGGCCAGCGGCGGAAAGGGCTTGGGCGGCTCTTCGGCAGGCCTGGGCGCGCTCCGGCGGTCCGCCACGGAATCGGCCGTGAGCGGCTGCTCGGCCCGCGCGAGAGGAATCATGGGAGCCATGCCCAGCCCCATCCACTGCCCGCTCTCCGAAATCGCGCGATGGAACAGGCCCTTTGGCGACCGGCGATCCAACCAACGCCGCCAACCATCGCGGCGCCGGCGGACTGGCCGAAAATCGTGACGTTGTTCGGATCGCCACCGAACGCACGGATGTTGTGCTGCACCCACTGCAGCGTCGGCGATGGAGTCCCCGAGCGCCTGATTTCCGGACGCGTTCCGGCCGGACTCCTTGGTCAACTCCGGATGCGAAAAGAATCCGAAAGGTCCCAGCCGGTAATTAAACGTGACCAGCACCACGCCTTTGCGCGCCAGCGCCTCTCCATCGTTGTGCGGGCTGGATCCGGCGCCTTCGGTGTATGCGCCGCCGTAAATCCAGACCATCACCGGCAGCTTCGCGTTCGGCGCGCTTTGCGTCCGTCCAGACGTTCAAGTAGAGGCAGTCCTCGCTCATCTTGGGTGAATCCGGCAGATCGGTGGCGACGTTATTCGGGACGCGCTTAGGCGCCGGATTCTGCACGCAAACATCTCCGAACGCGTCGGCTTTACGAACGCCCTTCCACGGCTCGGGCGGCTGCGGCTGTTTCCAGCGCAGATCGCCCACGCGGCGGCGCGGCAAACGGAATGCCTTTGAAGGCGCGGACGCCGGAAGCGAGCGTGACGCCGGACATCTTTGCCGTCGCTGGTCTTGACAGGATCCGAGATCGCGGCCAGCGTTCTCGACGGGGAAATGGCGGCTACCGCCAGCGAGACGAGCGCACGCGCGATCCGGATCTCATCAATGTTGTTCCTTCTGCGCGGCCGCCTTGCAGCGTCCTGGGCACGTTCCGCGCGCGACACTGCTGATCCAATGAGGAATCATGTTGTTATCCTCGGTGCACGCATATTCCAATATCTGGAAACTGTTATCGAGCTTCAGCGGAAAACGCGCCGTCCAGGAATGCGTGAGCACCACGGGATCGTCCACCGTGATGGTGTAAATCAGAAAATTGTTGTTCAGGCGCGTGAAACGCTCCGTCATCTTCATCTGCTCGCTGATCGGAAAACGGTTCCCGGGCGGCGATCCGCCTACGCCGGTATTGGTGGCCGATGCGCCCGGCTTGAAGTTCGTGGTTTCCACCACCAGCGTGTTTCCCTCCCAATGCCCGCGCGAAACGCCCAGCCACTCCTTAATCGCGGGAGATACCGGGGGCGCGTTGAGCGGGATAATGCGAGACTCGTGGATCATTTCCATGCGGAGAGCCACATAGCCCGGCGCCTGGACGATCTGCAGCCCGTTGTTATAGCGGAAGGGGAACATCGATGCGGGCAGCCCGCGCGTGATGCAGCGATCCCAACTATCGAAATCCTTGTAGGAATTGAACGTCAGCTTTTCACCCGGCAGCGGCCAACTGCTTTTCATCAGGCTGGAGAGCCGCTTGCCTTCGGGAGTCATTTCAGGCAGCTTGCCGTCGGGCGGGTCCATGATTAACGACGTTTGACGCTGAGGGGTAAAGTTGTCCATGATGCCGGCGAGAAATGCTCGGCCGGCTTCGCCATCCTTGACGTCTTCCTTGTACGCGGTCAGGCTGCTTGGCGGCCCTCTCCTGGATCGCGTCAAATTCCGTCGGCTGTCAGAAAAGCCTTGTGCGGATCGCAGGGAGGGCTACCGGCCGGCGGTCGAGCGCCGAAAGCAGGGACGCAGCGCTGCAGGGACACGGTGCCGACGTAGGAGATCGGCCAGATTCCCTGTAGATCCGGATCGCCCCAAGGCGTCTTCGGCTGCGTCCAGCCCGGAGGAGTGGCGATAAAAAAGTTCGCCTCGTCGGGCGTCGGTCCGGGCTTCACGGGCGGCAACTGCGCGTTCACGGCGGAACCGAGCGTGCAACAGCGCGAGAGCGCCGCCGATCAGAATGCGCGGTGGTCGTAGAATTCAATTGCACGCATGGGATCACTCCTTCCATTCGCGTCGCTACTTCGCATCGGGCGGCGGGCCTTCCGGAGCCGGACGATCCCAGGAAAATCTTCTTACCGCCGGGGAACGTGATGTCGCGGCCGTTGGCGCGATGCGATCCATCTTTGGCCTGGTAGCCTTCGAAAATGACCTCCGTCCCAATGGGAATGGAGTTCTTGGTAAAACCGTGGCGGATGAGCGCGTTCGGCGAGCCGCCTTCGATCATCCATTCCGTCGTGGTCCCATCGGGGTTCTTCACGGCGACGTGAAACCAGGCGTGGGGATTGACCATTTCAATCTTCACCACGGTGCCTTCCAATTTGACGGGCTTGTTTGTCGTCGAATTCGGCGGCAGAAGGCGTGATGCGCGAACAGTGGGAGTGCCGGAACGAGCAATCCAAAAGCGGCCAGCGCGAGACTGATTGTCTTTTTCATGGCACCTTGATTATATTGCGTCCGCTGCGGCAAATTCACGCCCGGGCAAGTTCCGCGCCGTGCTTTCTCGATGCGATCTACTCCGGCGTACGCCTGGGCGGCGCTGCAGAAGCCCGGTGATATGATGGTACGCTTCAGTCCATGGCTAAACGGATATTCACAAGTACGGCTGCCGCCATTGGAATCTTCGCGATTGCCGGGCTCGTCTTCGCGCAGAAGAACCAGTTCCCGTGGGACGATTATCGCGTCGAAGGCGGCCTCACAACGATACACGTTCAGGGCAACGTATTTATGATCCACGGACTGGGCGGGAACGTCGCGGTACAGATCGGCGATACCGGCGTTCTGGTGGTGAATACCGGGCTGGAGCAATATTCGGATAAGCTGATCGCCGCGATTCGCAAGCTTTCGGATAAGCCCCTGCAATACATCATCAACACGTGTGCGCATCCGGACCAGACGGGCGGCAACGAAGCCGTACGCAAAATCGGAGTGACCATCACCGGCGCAAACGTCACCGGCGATATAGCCGACGCCGGGCAGGGAGCGCAGATCATTGCGCACGAAAATGTTTTGAACCGGATGAGCGCTCCCACGGGCCAGAAAGCGGCGGCGCCAGGCGGCGCCTGGCCCACGGACACCTACGTATCCGGTCAAAAGGAAGTCTTCTTTAATGAGGAGCCGGTGGAAGTTCGCTGGCAGCCCGCGGCACATACGGATGGCGATAGCCTGGTGATCTTTCGCCGCTCCGACGTGGTGGCCACCGGCGATATTTTTAATACCGAGAGCTATCCTTTCATCGACGTGGAACGCGGCGGCGGCATTCAAGGCGAAATTGACGCTCTGAACAACATCATCGATATCGCGATTCCGAAGCACGAGGAGGAAGGCGGAACGTACATCATTCCCGGCCACGGGCGCATCTGCGATGAGTTCGACGTCGTCGAGTACCGGGATATGGTCACCATCGTACGCGATCGCGTTCAGAACGCCATCAAGAAGGGCATGACGCTGGAACAGATCAAGAGCGCGGGTTTCACCAAGGATTACGATCCCCGTTGGAGCGCGAGGGAGGGGCCTGGGACCGCGGACAATTTTGTGAGTTCCATTTATCGAAGCCTGACGGCTTCGGCGAGTAAATGAAGGATTGTCTTATGAAGCGCAGTTCATTACTCATTGCGATGGTTGCGAGTTTGGTCCAATCGCCTGGAGCGCGGGCCCAATTTTCCGGTTCATTCAATGCGCAGCCGGGCATCGATCTCAGCGGCGCCTGGGCGCCAGAGCCGCATGAGGAAAGTATCGGCAATCCCGCGATCGCGGACTTCCTGGGCGTTCCGATCACCGACGCCGCGCGCGCCGTCGGGTTGGCGTGGAGCCCCTCCCGAGTCACCGTCCCGGAACATCAATGCCAGGTTCATGTGGCTCCCTATATCATGGGCGGGCCTCTGAACCTGCGAATTTGGGAACAGCGGGACAATCAGTCGCAAAAGCTAGAAGATATCCGGATGTATATCAGTACTTACGAACAAAACCGCACTATCTGGATGGATAATCGGCCACATCCCCCCGATGCCGCCGCTCATACCTGGATGGGTTTCTCCACCGGCAAATGGGAAGGCAACACGCTGACCATCTATACGACGCACCTGAAGGCCGGCTACTTAAGACGCAACGGTCTTCCCGAGAGCGATGAGGCCACCTTGATCGAGCACTTCATGCGGCATGGAGATTATATGGTGCACGTCAGCGAAGTAACCGATCCGGTGACTTTAACCGAGCCTTTTGTGAGAACCCAAATCTTTCATCGGATCAGCGAAGAGGGACAAAATTGGCTGTATCCATGTGAATCCGTCGTGGAAATTGCGAACCAGCCGCGCGGCGCCGTCCCCAATTTCCTCCCGGGAGAAAATCCATTTATCGCGGAATTTGCGACAAAATACCGGATCCCGTTGGCCGCAACGTTGGGCGGCGCCGAAACCATGTACCCGGAGTTTCAGCGGACGATGAAAGAGTTGGCTTCGCCCCAGAAATAGAGGCTAGCCGGAAGCGCTCTTTCAGAGACTTACACGCTCAGGTGCGCACGCACCATCTCGTCCGTCAATTCACCGATCTCTCCGGCAGCCACTCGGCGGCCCTTGTCCAGAATGCAGAACTCGCTCGCCACGCGGCGCGCAAACGGCAGCTTCTGCTCCACCAGCAGCACAGTGAGACCTTCCTCTTTGTTCAGCCTCAAAATGATGTCGCCGATTTCGTGGACGATATTGGGCTGAATTCCTTCCGTGGGCTCGTCCAGTATCAGCAGCTTCGGTTCCAGCACCAGGGCGCGGCCGATGGCAAGCTGCTGCTGCTGGCCGCCGGAAAGGTCGCCTCCACGCCGGTTCATCATCTTCTTCAGCACCGGAAACAGGTCGAAGATACGGCTTGGAATGGTGCGGGGGCTGCTCTTGCGCAAGCCCAGGCCCACGCGCAGATTTTCCTCCACGGTTAGCTGCGAAAAGATTTCGCGCCCCTGCGGCACGTAACCGATGCCGAGTTTGGCCCGTTGGTCGGCCGAGTGATCGAGCAGATCTCTGCCGGCGAATGTGATGCCGCCGGAGCTCACGGCCTGCAGACCCATGATGCATTTGAGCAGCGTGGTTTTGCCCATACCGTTGCGGCCCATCACGCACATGCGCGAGCCGGCCGGGACATCCAGATCCACGTCCCATAACGTGTGGCTGCCGCCGTAGAACTGGTTGAGGGTTTTAATCGTCAGCACGCTCGCACTCCCGCAGTTGCACGCCCGATGGTCATACGCCCAAATAAACCTCAATCACGCGCGGGTCCTGCTGCACTTTGTCCATGTTACCTTCCGCAATGACGTGTCCTTCGTGCAACACCACGACGCGTCGGGCGATAGATCGGACGAAGGCCATATCATGCTCCACCACCACCACCGAGTGCTCGCCCGCCAGTGACAGCAGCAACTCGGACGTGCGCTCGATTTCCTGTGGCGTCATGCCGGCCACGGGCTCGTCCACCAGGAGCAGTTCCGGGTTCTGCATCAAGAGCATGCCGATTTCAAGCCACTGCTTTTGGCCGTGCGCGAGTATTCTTCCGGGCGCGTCGCGCAATTGCGAAAGGCCGATGATGCCCAGCACCTGCTGGATTCTCTGGTGTTGGGCGGGCGAAATGCGGGCCCGCAGCGTTTTCAGGAACGAACGGTCGCCGGCCAGCGCCAGTTCCAGGTTCTCGAACACCGTCAACTGCTCGAACACGGTGGGCTTCTGAAATTTTCGCGCGATGCCGGCTTCCACAATATCCGCCTCGGACAAATGCAGCAGATCGTAGTCCTGGCCAAACGTCGCGGTTCCCGAATCCGGCCGCGTTTTTCCCGTTACGACGTCCATCATGGTGGTCTTGCCGGCGCCGTTGGGTCCGATGATGCAGAGCAATTCACCTGGATCGACGTAGAGCGTGAGATCGTTGAGCGCCTTGAAGCCGTCGAAGCTGACGGTGACGTTGTTAAGCTGCAGTCTCTTGTCGCGAACGCTCATTTGTCGATTACTACTCTACGGGTTTTGGTTCTGATTTCTCTTTACTCTTACCCGACACAAGGCCGATCACGCCGCGCGGCAAAAACAGCGTGACAAACACGAACAACGCACCGAGCGCGTACAACCATACTTCCGGAAACGCGCCGGTGAGATAGGTCTTCGCGTAGTTCACGATAATGGCGCCGACGATCGCGCCGTACAGCGTGCCCCGTCCTCCCACGGCCACCCAGATCACTGCTTCGATGGAATTGATGGGCGAAAATTCGCTCGGGTTAATGATTCCGATTTGCGGCACATACAACGCACCCGCGACGCCGGCAATAACGGCTGAAAACACGAACAGCCACAGCTTGTAGGATTCCACCGGATAGCCGAGAAAACGGGTTCGGCTCTCCGCGTCGCGGATGGCGCGAATTACCCGCCCGGCGCGCGAGTCGACAATGGTGCGGCAAGCCGTGTAGCTGGCCGCGAGCGCCACGGCAGTCACCACCAGCAGCACAACGTGAGTGCCGTCGGAATGCAAATCGAAGCCCAGGATGTCCTTAAAATCGGTGAATCCGTTGTTGCCTCCAAAGCCCATGTCGTTGCGAAAGAACGCGAGCATCAAGGCGTAAGTCAGCGCCTGCGTGATGATCGAGAAATACACACCGGTGACGCGCGATCGAAAAGCAAACCATCCAAACACCAACGCCAGCAAGCCCGGAACCAAGCCAACCATGGCGAGCGCCAACGGGAAATGGTTGAAGCCGTACCAGAACCAGGGCAGCGACTTATAGTTCAGAAACACCATGAAGTCCGGCAAAATGGGATTGCCGTAGACGCCGCGCGGGCCGATCTGCCGCATCAGGTACATACCCATGGCGTAACCGCCGAGTGAAAAAAAGGCCGCGTGCCCGAGACTGAGGATGCCACAGTAACCCCAGATCAGGTCGACTGCCAAGGCCAGCATCCCATAGCATAGATATTTCCCAATGAGAGTGATGCCGAAGACGGAGAGATGCATCGCCGACGACGCAGGAACAAGCTGGTTGAGGATGGGCACCGCGATGGCCACCACGGCCAGCACCATCAGGAACCATGCGCCTCCGCGATCTACTGCCGTGCCCTTACTCCAGAGCCGAAACAACGCTACTTGTCCTCCGCCGCGCGTCCCTTGGGCGGGAACAGTCCGCGGGGCCGAACCTGAATGAAAAGGATCAGCGCCACCAGCACAAAGATCTTCGACAGCACGGCCCCGGCATAAGGCTCCAGCAAATTATTGACGATGCCCATCGACATGCCGCCGATGAGCGAGCCCCAGAGATTTCCGACGCCGCCAAAGACAACCACGAGAAACGAATCGATGATGTAGCTTTGTCCCAGATCCGGACCGACGTTGGTCAACTGGCTGAGCGCGACACCCGCCACGCCGGCGATACCCGATCCGAGCCCGAACGTCATGGCGTCCACCCATTCCGTGCGAATACCCATCGCCTTGGCCATGGGCCGATTCTGCGAAACTGCGCGGATGTACAGGCCGAGCCTGGTGCGCCTCAACACCAGCAGGATCAGGGAGAAGACAATCAGTGTGAAGATCACGATGTAGAGCCGGTTATAGGTAATCGCGAGCGCGTCGTTCAGCCGCAGTGAGCCGCTCATCCAGTCGGGTGTGATCACAGACCGGTTCAGCGCCGAAAAAGTAGACCGGACCGATTGCTGCAGGATGAGGCTGACGCCGAACGTTGCGAGCAGGGTCTCGAGCGGCCTGCCATAAAGAAATTGAATGATCGCGCGCTCCATCACAACGCCTGCCAGGCCCGCTACGCAAAACGCCGCTGGGATCGCCACCAGGATCGACATTCCGATGTGCGTGGGCATTGCCAACTGGACAACGTAGGTGGTGTACGCGCCGAGCATCATCAACTCGCCGTGAGCCATGTTGATGACGCCCATGACGCCAAATGTGATGGCCAGTCCAATGGCGATCAGAACCAGCACCGAGCCCAGGCTCAAGCCAAAAAACAAGGTCTGGAAGGCCGAATAGAAATTACGCCAACGGTCGATAGTTTTCACCGCGGCTGGCAGCGGCCTGCCGCACCTGCTCATTGGGTTCGGCGAAACTGCCGTCGGGCGATTTATCGAGCAACAACGCCAGCCTGTTCCGCACATCCTGGCTGACGCTCTGTTTCAGCGTGGCGATGGCTTGGAGGCGCGCCTGTGTGTCCGTGCCGTCCAGCGTAGCGAGCGCCAAGGCCGTCGCGATTTCTTTCTTGACGCTGGAATTCGTTTCCACCGCAAGCCGCCGGCGCAGCAGAGCGACGGTGGGTTCGTCGAGCGACTTCGACATTTCCCGCACCGCATCCAATCGGACGGATACATCGGGGCTGGCCAACGAGAAGTGCGCCACAGTGGTTCTCAAGGAGCTCCGCAGACCATTGTTCGTGCCGATGGCCGTCATGCTGTCGGCGGACGCAGTTCCGGCATCCTTCAGCGAAAGGGGATCGATTAGATTGAGGGGATCGGCATCCGCGGCCTTGACGATAAAAATCTTTTGATCGCTGTTGCGGAAGTAGAGCCGATCATCCAGGAGCGCGGTGAGTACTGCGCGCACGCTGGGGTGACCGGTCTGGCTCAGCCGTTCGGCAATGTTCGCCTTGTCGGAATAAGACGCCTCGCGCAATTCGCCGAGCGTCGACAGAAAAGTCGCGTCACCCGAGGAGGGAGGGGAGATTGGGCGCCTGACGGGATTACGCACCAAAGGGCGAGCAGAGGCATCAACAGCCACCGCCCACCCGATTGGAGGCGTGGCATTATTTGTAGTTCTGTCCGGAACACTTCTTAGTGACCGTATTATAGTTCCCGCATTTCAGCTTTACCCAATCCGCTTCGATGTCCTTGCTGCCCGGCAAATAGTCGGACCAGGCGTCGCCCGGCACTTCGCCCGTCGATTTCCAAACCACGTTAAACTGGCCGTCCGCCTTCACCTCGCCGATGTAGACCGGCTTGGTGATGTGGTGATTCGGCAAAACCTTGGCGATGCCGCCGGTGAGGTTCGGCGTTTCCAGACCGGGCAGCGCCGCGATCACCTTTTCCGGGTCGGTGGACCCAACCTTTTGCACCGCCTTCACCCACAGATTGAAGCCGATGTAGTGGGCCTCCATCGGATCGTTGGTGGTGCGCTTCGGGTTCTTGATGAAAGCGTGCCACTGAGCGATGAACGCTTTGTTGGCCGGAGTGTTGATGCTTTCAAAATAGTTCCAGGCTGCCAGTTCGCCCACCAGCGGTTTGGTGTCGACGCCCGATAGCTCCTCTTCGCCAACCGAGAAGGCCACCACCGGAATGTCCTCAGCCGAGATCTTCTGATTGCCGAGCTCTTTGTAGAAGGGCACGTTCGCGTCGCCATTGATGGTGGAAACAACCGCGGTCTTCTTGCCGGTTGAGCCGAACTTCTTGATGGCGGCCACGCGAGTCTGCCAGTCCGAGTAACCGAAGGGCGTGTAGTTGATGGAGATGTCTTCCGGCTTCACGCCTTTCAACTTCAAATAAGCTTCGAGGATCTTGTTGGTGGTGCGCGGGTAGACGTAGTCCGTTCCTTCAAGCACCCAGCGTTTCACGCCTACTTCCTTCATCAGGTAATCCACCGCGGGGATGGCCTGCTGATTTGGCGCCGCGCCCGTGTAGATGACGTTCTTAGACGACTCTTCGCCTTCGTACTGAACCGGGTAGAAGAGCAAGCCGTCGTCCTTTTCGAAAACCGGCAGCACGGATTTTCTGGAAACCGACGTCCAGCATCCGAACACCACGGCGACTTTGTCTTTTTCCAGCAACTGCGCCGCCTTCTCGGCGAACAGCGGCCAATCGGATGCCGGATCCACCACCACCGCCTCCAGTTTCTTGCCCAGCAATCCGCCCTTCTTGTTTTGGGCGTCGATCATCATCAGGATGGTGTCTTTGAGCGTGGTTTCGCTGATGGCCATGGTGCCTGAAAGCGAATGCAGCACGCCCACCTTGATGGTGTCCTGGGCCGAGGCGACATTGGAAAATGCAAACCCGGCCAGCAGCCAGGCGGTAACGAACATTGCCTTACATTTCATAAATTAAACTCCTTCATTCTGAGATCGAGGAACGATGCTCTAAGCTAACAGGCTGCCGAAAGAGGCTTTTAGGGACCGACTCCCTCACGGTCGCGGCTCGGCAAACACATGCAAACGCGCAGTCGCGATTCTGAGCCGCGCGCGTGAGCAAGCGGTTTATTGCCTCTTTCAGCATCCTGTTAAATCTGAATCTGCAGGCCGAGCCCCGCTTGCCAGGTATCGGTTTTCACCGCGTTGAAATCCTGCTGTTCATAGAACGACATCACGCGCGCGTTGAACTGCTTGATGACGTAGTTGAAATTCACTTCGGTGGTTTTCTGATCGTAGTTGGCGCCTGTCCCGTGGGTGAAGTCGGCCTTGGCATACTTGCCCAGAAGCTCGAACTTGCCATGCAGCCTGCCGATGGGGACCACTTTCGGAAAGAGGTAGCTGAGAGTGGCATACTCGCCTTGGCTCTTGGCGTACGACGCGTTGTACCCGCCCAGGCGATTGTAGTTGGCGTACTCGCTTTCGATCGAAATAACGCCGCCATTGGGCAGTTTCTTTTCCATCAGGAAATCGATGGTGGACGCGGTGCGGCCGTCCTGATACTGCGTGGCTCCGCCGATGGCCAGCAGATTCTTGTCGCCGTAGTAGGTTCCGTTCAGGTAGTAGCCGTCTTCCTTATCCCAGAAATCGAACTGGACGCGAGCGGCGCCCAGAACCTCGCCACTCCCCGTTGCGGACTTGCCGTCGAAGGCGCCCGCGGAGACTTTCATGCGCTGTTTGAAAAAATCGCCCCAGTACATGATTCCGTTATCGCGGCCTTGATAGATGAAGGGATAACCGTCCTGAACGCCGTCGGTGAACGTCAGCCATTCATGCGAGTAGAACGGGCCGTAGAGATTCGCGCGATCGCTGGGCTCCAGGAAGCGGCCGGCCCAGATGTGGAACGCCGCGCCGAAATCAAACTGCGCCACCGCGTCCAACACCCCGATTTTGTTGCTGACGCTGTCGTAGTCGGTGTTGAACATGAATTTGATGTTCTCGGTTGCGGACCCGTTGACATAAATACGGGCGTGGTCGAGCGCGAACTGGTCGTCCGTTCCGCCGCCGCCGATCGTATCGATATGGTCGTAGCCGGTCTGCAATCCGGCTCCAATCGTAACGGGACCCAGAGTGACTAGCTGCGCCGTGGATGGCCGGGCCAATATAAGAAGCCCCAACGCGAAAAGCAAAGCAGGGGCATATGGCCGCACAGCGGACACACGTCCACTGCAGACACGTCGTCTACGCATAAAAACGAAACCTCTCTTCTGGGCGCGCAATGCACCCTTTTGTGATTTTTTTTGTTCGTAGGCCGACGAGGCGAGGCTAACCGCGATGTACGGAGCGGTTACATTACGATGATGTAAAAACTGTGTGAAAAAAAGATTAACACGGGGGACTCAATGAGCGCTTATTACTAATTCTGATCGGCCGCCAAAAGAAGTTTTATGTTGAGCGCGCCAAGTTGCAGAATCGCCAGAAGAACCAAATCCGCGGCGCCTGGCCTCTATACTTCCGCACTATGGTGGTGGTGATGATGCTCGTGCGTCCCCGAGTGGTGAGCTGCCGGCGTACCTGAGGCGGTAAGACCACGAGCTCTCTGTTCCTCGAGCCACGCAACAACAACGTCCAGCCCTTGGCCGCTCATCAGATTGGTGAACACAAAGGGCCGCTCGCCCCGCATTCGCCGCGCATCGCGGTCCATCACTTCGAGAGACGCCCCAACGTGCGGCGCAAGGTCGATTTTGTTGATCACCAGCAACCCGCTGCGCTTGATGCCGGGTCCGCCCTTGCGCGGAATCTTGTCGCCGCCCGCCACGTCGATTACGTAAATAAACGCGTCTACCAATTCGGGGCTGAAGGCCGCCGCCAGGTTGTCGCCGCCGCTTTCGACGAAGATCAGCTCCATGCCAGGGTGCGACGCTTCCAGCTCGGCAATCGCCTCCAGATTCATGGAAGCGTCTTCGCGAATGGCCGCGTGAGGACAACCGCCGGTCTCCACGCCCAGTACACGGTCGGGAGGCAGCGTGCCCTGACGGATCAGGAACTCCGCGTCCTCCTTGGTGTAGATGTCGTTGGTGACCACGCCCAGATTCAAGCCCGGCCACAGCCGCTTGCTCAGGCGATCCACCAGGGCCGTTTTTCCGCTCCCCACCGGCCCCGCGATTCCCACTCGAAATGCCCTCATGGATGACTCCTTAAAACAGAAAATATCGTTGCGCCAGCGGCAGCACCTGAGCCGGTTCGCAAGTCAACAACTCGCCGTCGGCCCGCACTTCATACGTCTCGGGATCAACTTCGATGCGGGGCGTCGCCGAATTGTGAATCATGTCGCGTTTGCCAATGCTCCGGCAAGCCTTCACAGCCACCGCGCGCTTACGGAACTTATCCGCGATTCCCGCTGCGAGCGAAGCTTGGGAGACGAACGTCGCCGAAGTAGACGCTGTCGCCCCGCCGAACGATCCAAACATCGGCCGATACAGCACCGGTTGCGGCGTAGGAATGGAAGCGTTCGCGTCGCCCATCACGCTCCACGCGATGAATCCGCCCTTGATCACCATCTCTGGCTTCACGCCGAACATGGCCGGCTTCCACACCACCAGATCCGCGAGTTTGCCGGGCTCAATGGATCCCACTTCGTGCGCGATGCCATGGGTGATGGCCGGGTTGATGGTGTACTTGGCCACGTATCGCCGCACGCGGAAATTATCGTTGCGGGCGGAATCCTGCGGAAGCGCGCCGCGTTGCGTTTTCATCTTGTGCGCGGTCTGCCACGTGCGCGTAACCACCTCACCGATGCGGCCCATGGCCTGCGAATCGCTGGATATCATGCTGAACACGCCCAGGTCGTGCAGGATATCCTCCGCCGCGATGGTCTCGGGACGAATGCGGCTCTCGGCGAAAGCAACGTCTTCGGGCACCAGCGGATTCAGGTGATGGCACACCATCAGCATGTCCAGGTGCTCGGCGATGGTGTTCACGGTGTAAGGCCGCGTGGGATTGGTGGAGGACGGCAGAATATGCGGCAGCGCGGCGATGCGAATGATGTCGGGGGCGTGGCCGCCGCCGGCGCCTTCGGTGTGATAAGTGTGAATGACGCGGCCCGCGATGGCCGCGATGGTGTCCTCGACGAAGCCAGCCTCATTGATCGTGTCGGTGTGGATGGCCACCTGCACATCCAGGTCGTCGGCCACGCGCAGGCAGGTATCGATGGCGGCGGGAGTGGTGCCCCAATCCTCATGTAGTTTCAGACCGCAGGCTCCGGCGCGCACCTGTTCGATCAGAGGCTCGGCAGTGCTGGCGTTGCCCTTTCCGAGAAACCCGAAGTTCATTGGCCATGCGTCAGCAGCTTCCAGCATCCGCGCCAGGTTCCAAGCGCCGGGCGTACACGTGGTGGCGGCGGTTCCGGTGGCAGGTCCCGTGCCGCCTCCGATCATGGTGGTGATGCCGTTAGAAAGCGCCTCATAAACCTGCTGCGGCGAAATGAAATGGATGTGGCTGTCGATGCCGCCGGCCGTCACGATCATGTTCTCGCCCGCAATCACTTCCGTGGTTGCCGCGACGATCAATTCCGGATCGACACACTGCATCGTGTCCGGATTTCCGGCCTTGCCGATCTTGACGATCCGCCCGTCGCGGATTCCGATGTCGGCCTTCACGATACCCCAATGATCGATGATGAGCGCATTGGTGATCACCAGATCCAGAGCGCCTTCGGCACGGGTGGCTCGTGAACTTTGCCCCATGCCGTCGCGAATGACTTTGCCGCCACCGAAAGTGATCTCATCGCCATAGGACGCGAAATCCTTCTCCACTTCAACGATCAGCTCGGTGTCGGCCAGCCGCACCCGGTCGCCCACGGTGGGCCCGTACAAATCCGCGTAGGTTCTTCTGGGAATGGACAGGCTCATTTGTTTCCTCGGCCTTTGTGGCCCAGCACTATTTGTTCGCCCGCGAATTCCACCAAATGGACCTCCTTCTCCTCGCCCGGCTCAAACCGCACGGAAGTACCGGCAGGAATGTTCAGGCGCATGCCGCGAGCCCCGGCGCGATCAAAATCGAGCGCGTCGTTCACTTCGAAAAAGTGATAGTGGCTGCCCACCTGGACGGGCCGGTCGCCGGTATGGCGCACCACCAGCTTGGCCTCTTTCCGCCCGACATTGGCTTCGATAGGCGCGTCCGCAAGAAAATATTCGCCGGGTTTCAGGCTCATTGGATTGGGTCGTGTACCGTCACTAGTTTTGTTCCGTCGGGAAACGTAGCTTCCACTTGCACTTCGTGAATCATTCCGGCGATCCCTTCCATCACGTCGCCGACGCCCAACACGCCGGCTCCCAGCGTCATGATCTCGGCCACGGTCTTGCCATCTCTGGCCCATTCCAGAATCTCAGCGGTGAGAATCGCCAGGGCTTCCGGATAGTTTAGCTTCAGGCCTCGCTCTCGCCGGCGCCGGGCCACATCGGCCGCGACATAAATCATCAAACGCTCCTGCTCGCGGAGTGTCAGGTGCATCGGTTCTCCTCAGTACACATCGCGCACAACGCAGCGGGCCGCGATGGTTTCTTCAGCCAGCGAGCGCGTCCCGCTCTGTGCGCTCCTCAGTACACATCGCGCACAACGCAGCGGGCCGCGATGGTTTCTTCAGCCAGCGAGCGCGTCCCGCTCTGTGCGCTCCTCAAAAAGCTCAGTAAAGTTTTCTCGGCGGCGGCGCATCCACACCGGTTAGCGCCATCCGCGCAGTTCTCCAGAATTCGATGAGGGTCTGATGGAGGAAACATCCGCTCATGCTCAATCCCCGCACCACCACTCCGTCCGAAGCTAACACGCTTGCACCCCACACGGCTCTCCCAAGGCTGGTTTTTTGTCGCGCGATTTCGCTCCAGCGGTTTTCCAGCGCTCGCCAGAAATCCCGCGGCCTTCCTTCCTGAACCGCGCACAGGCTGGCCACGTAGGAATATTCGAACATGCGCGCCGTCGCGGACAAGTTTTTCTGCGCGGGCTCCAAAAGATAATCTTCGCGCAGCACCGGCCGCGGCCCGGCGTAAATTTCGGTTTGCACGCGCAGCCGCTCGAACGCGAAACGCTCGCCCGCGGCCAGCCTGCCCGGAGCCAGAATTTCCCACCAAAAAAGCGTCGACCCGCGCCCTAGCCGGATCTCGGTGCGCTGCGCGTGGCGCGATCCAGCGTAAGGAATCACCGCATCCGGAAGATATTCGAGCAGTGCGGCGTCGCCGACACAAAATTTC
Source organism: Bryobacterales bacterium (assembly GCA_963784025.1). Taxonomy (GTDB): domain Bacteria; phylum Acidobacteriota; class Terriglobia; order Bryobacterales; family Bryobacteraceae; genus Palsa-89. The sequence continues at coordinate 173,727 of CAWAPW010000013.1, read as the reverse complement.
ACGTGCTGTTCGGAATCCGCCGCGCCAGGGCGATGACGATACAAGCGCGTGGCTCCCGTTGTTGTTACCTGCCCGGCCGCGCCGGGCTCCACTTCGACGTCCAGCGCCAGGCGATCTCCGGCCAGCACGCCTCCCGAGACATTGTGGAGATGTACCAATGATCCGGACGGTGGGAGCGCAAACGCGCGCACGACCTTCCACGGTGGATCCTGCCGCCGCACCCGGAACCGTTCGCGCTCGAAGCACAGGCTTAACTGATGAACAGGCGCGTCTCGAGCGACCCGTGCCGCATCGATGCCAACTCCAGATACGGACTGAAGCACGAAGCCTCCTGGGAAAGAGATGCACGGACAATCGCCGGTTTGAGATTCCACAAAATCTTGCTCGCCGCGGTTTGTCCCAGCGGCATCAGCCTCTGACAGGCGGAAACCAGTCCGGCGATGGATTGGTTCAAGTAGGCTAGCACGACGGCATCGACGGAAATTCCAAGCGCAGCTCCCGCCGCTCCAAAGGCCACGCAGTAATGCAGATTCGTTTCCAGCACCGAATGTTCCAGCATCCCATTCACCAGTTCCGCGAATCTGCGGCCCAATTTCAGGCTTGCATCGCGCGATTCGGCGGCCAGCTTGCGCGCGCTCAATTCTTCGCTCAACGCCTTTAGGTCCCCGCCGGTTGAGGAGCGCCGAACGAAGACAGCTTCCAGCGTTCCGGCCTCTTCCAGATACGCGCGCAGAAAAGTTTCGACGTCCTCAGGCGCCAGGCTTCCTTCGTCGGCGAGCGTTTCGAGTCCGAAGGAGTGCGCCGCGCTGCCGATTGGAACTGCCGAGTCGGACAACTGCAGCAAGCGTAGGAGCGCGGTTTCCCCCATGGGCGTCATCATCTCTGATCCGATAATATCGAAGCTCAGGCTTGGGGGACAAAAAGACTATGAAACGGAGACTGCTATTACCGGGCGCACTGGCTGCGATGTCGGTGATTTTCCCGGGCGCGTGGGCACAGCAACCGGGTTATCCAATCACGGTTGTCCGACCGGGAAAAGGTCCGTACGAATTTCCTGAGGGGTATCGAACGCCCTGGGACAAGATCGAGATGGTGGTAACCGAGAAGCTGGCCCCGAATCTCTATTCTCTGCACGGTTCGGCCGGTCTTGACCCCGCACATCCCGATGGGGCCGGTGGCCGAGTGGCAGTGCTCTTCGGCTCCGAGGGCGTGCTGATGGTGGATACCGAGGATTCGCAACTGGCGCCAAAGACGCTCGAAACAATCCGGACATTCACCAATGCTCCCATCAAGGTTGTGGTCAATTCTCACATTCACCCCGACCACACCGGCGGTAACGCATTCTTCGCGAAGCAGGGAGCGGTGATCTTCGCACAGGAGAATCTGCGCGATGAAATGCTAAGCCCGCCCGGCAACGGCCGTGGCGCGCCCGATCCCGCCGGTGTTCCATCTGCGACTTATCGGTACAGCTCACCAGGCATGCCTGCGGTGACCATCCACATGAACGGAGAAACGGTGGACTTTATACCAATGATGCCGTCCCACACCGCGGGCGACACTATCGTGCGCTTCCATCAGGCGAACGTGATCTATATCGAGGATTTTTATCGCAATTTCGGCTATCCGTTTGCCGATCAGGCTAACGGCGGTTCTATCCAAGGCATGATCGAGGCCGTTGACCTGATCGAAAAGCTTGCGGAGCCCGACACGACGCTCGTCCCCGGTCACGGAACGTTAGTCAGGAAGAAGGATCTGCTGGGCTACCGCGCCATGCTGGTCGACATCCTGGGAAAGGTGCGGAAGTTGCGTGCCGAAGGCAAGTCGCTAGATGAGGTTCTGGCCGCGAACTTGACTGCGCCCTATGATGCGGCCACGCTGGGCGACACGAAGCAAAGCAAGGAACGGTTCATTAGCGAAGTGTACGACGAGGTGGAGGACTTCCCGCCTGTTGTGAATGGCAAACGGAAAATGCCGGGCCGCACCGCGCCAGGGAAGTAGGACCGCTGGTGCGCGATCCGCACCTTCGTTCGCGAAAGTTTGCCGCACTGGGACGGCCAAGGTCCAACGCGAGAGGAATTAGCCCGAGGCGTGCCTAGGTAGACTGCGGGTCGGCATGGTCATTCGTTCGCAACTCAACCACCCAACAGTCGTAGGGTTGGCCAGGTCCAAACGTTTCCGCAACCGAGCCGTCGTCAGCGAGTAGTTCCAGGGTCGGGCCGTCAACTAGTACACGCCGATGCGTCACATCCACCTCATCAAACATGAAGGATTCCTCGGTTCGCCAGTATTTGAGGACCTGTTTCCAGCACCGGATCATATCCGGCCTCCATTCAAAAATGGAGAGAGTCAGGGCGGCAAGGCTGCCGGGTACTTCCGCCAGACGATCCCGGCAGGCCTTGCAAGTCATCAAATGGGCTCTGACTTGAATAGCGTCAGGCGCGGTAAGCCCCTTACCGTCCAGATAGACCCTCAATTGTTCAGCAAGGACATGCCGGCCTGACAGTGACTTGCAGTAAACGTCGTCAATCGCGACTCCAACGTGATAACCATCTGAAGTGCGGCGGCAAAAGAGCGTTTTGCCGAAAATCACGGCTCGTTTGGGAACGATAACTTCCACCTGCGCTCCCGGTGCGACAGCCGTGTCAAGCCGAACCCGCAATTCGCCCCACGACGCGTCCGCAATTGTTCCCGTCAAGCGTGGACCGCCTTCTTGGGCAATCAAGAGCTCTACGGGGTCATTCGTCGCGTAACGTGTTTCCGGCCGCTTTTCGACAAGGGTGAGAGTTGGTGGGGACGGATGATCCAACGGGCGGATCTGCTCCTCTTGGAGCTGCGACGCTTCAGATTCAAGATGCATACGCTGCCTGCCTGTCAGCAAGCTGGTGAACCAACCGGACGGTTCGAGCCGGGCAGGTTCTCCTGCATAATAGATCGTTACAATTCAGTTAATACTTTATGATTGGGTTTTATCACATCGTCATTCACGCTGATTACTATCCCGGCGCGCCAGTGATAAAACAGTGACAACCGCCGCTGCTGCATGCAGGATTATGGAAAAAGCACCAAGAAGACCGGCCCGGCCGCGTATGATTAAGCGCGGCCCAGGCAAGAGAGCTGAGCTAAAACCTCTACATTAAAGGCAATTAATGTAGGAATAGATCGCTAGGCTCTTTTACATTGGCGCTCATTGGTTTATTCTCGTGAAGATTCAGTGACTCATAAGCACCAACTCAAATGTGAAAAGGATCATGAAGAAAGTTAGCCGGCAAAAGTCTCTGACTATCACCCCGACACTTTCCGAATAATCAATAGCGAGAGTCTGCTCCAATGAGTAGCGCCGGGAAATTGTCTAAGTCCGGAGTTCGCCGCCGCCGCGTTGCCGCGGGCGTAAGACGCAATAATCGTATCCGTTTTCCCTCTCTCTGCCAGAAGCTCCCTACCTGGGGATTTACTCCGAGTACTACGGGAGCATGGCACAAAATCCTGCTTCTGACTTTTTGCCTTGGCGCGCTCGCCTACGCGCAACCACCCGTCATTGATCCAACGGGATTGGTAAATGCCGCCACTGGCAGGAGCTCTTCGAGCATTCCGGTCGCGGCACGCGGGGCGCTGGTGTCGATTTATGGCAATAACTTTTCCGCCGGCATTGCGGCTGCGAACACACTGCCGGTTCCTACGAAACTAGCGGGCGTAACCACGCAGGTGTGGTTCAACAACGTCGCCGCGCCGTTGCTTTATGTCTCGCCCACGCAAATCAACGTTCAAGTTCCCTTCGAGTTGCCCGCCGCGAGTTCTGTCGATTTGGTGGTTCAGACAGATCAAGGCAGGAGCGCGGCTATGCCCGTCACCCTTCTCACCCAGGACCCGGGAGTTTTCGACGTTTACCGTCTGGGAGCCAAGGTGGATGCGTCAAACCAGATAGGCCCGGGCGACAACATTACGATCCTATCCACCGGCTTGGGATTGGTGGTTCCTGGCATTCCATCGGGTGAGCCCGGCCCCACGGATCCGCTTGCACAGACTGCAATCACGCCCGTGGTTAAAGTGGGAACGCAGCAGGCAAAAGTTACTTTTGCGGGATTAGCGCCCGGTTTTGTCGGATATTATCAAGTTAATGCGACCGCTCCGTCCGATTTAAGCGGCCCTTCCGACCAAGTGACGTTGCTACCCGGACTCATGCCTGGTGTTGTGGGGCCGCCCGGGCCGGTTGGTCCCGCTGGACCCACGGGCGCGCCAGGTGCGAACGGCACAGCGGGCCCACCGGGAGCGCAGGGAATCACCTGGAGGGGACTTTGGATCGCTACTGGCGTCTACAGCCAATACGATGCGGTGCAGTTCGATGGAGGCACCTACCTGAGCCTCCAGCAGGGCAACACGAATTATCGTCCGAACCTGAATCCTCAATTTTGGACCGTGTTGGCGCAAAGCGGCGAGACCGGCGGCGCTGGACCTCCCGGCCCACCCGGTGCAACCGGCCCACCGGGTGCAGCCGGCGCGATGGGACCTAGCGGAGCATCGGGACAGGCTGGGCCTCCCGGTCCTGCCGGATCCACCGGCCCGCAAGGCCTGACTTGGCGAGGAACATGGAGCAACGCCACCACCTACGCGCTCGACGACGCATTGCAATTCAACGGCGCGAGTTACATCAGCATTCAGGCGAGTAATCGAAATCATCAGCCGGACACGAGTCCAACGTTCTGGGACACGCTCGCGCAAACTGGCGCAACAGGACCTGCGGGAGCCACCGGACCTGCCGGCACCGCTGGAGCAACCGGAGCTACGGGCGCCGTCGGCGCGACTGGCGCAACGGGACCAGCCGGGCCAACGGGGTCGACCGGACCTACCGGGCCCACCGGCCCACAAGGCCTGATGTGGCGTGGAGCGTGGAGCAACTCCACCACCTACGCGCTGAATGACGCAGTGCAGCTCAACGGCACGAGTTACATCAGCACTCAGGCGAGCAATCTTAATCAGGAGCCGGACACGAGTCCAACGTTCTGGAACACGCTGGCGCAAACTGGCGCAGCAGGACCTACGGGAGCCACAGGTCCTGCGGGACCTACCGGACCTACTGGCCCCACTGGAGCAACCGGAGCTACGGGCGCCGTCGGCGCGACTGGCGCAACCGGACCAGCCGGGTCGACCGGGTCGACCGGACCTACCGGGCTCACCGGCCCACAAGGCCTGATGTGGCGTGGGGCGTGGAGCAACTCCACCACCTACGCGCTGAATGACGCCGTGCAGCTCAACGGCACGAGTTACATCAGCACTCAGGCGAGCAATCTTAATCAGGAGCCAGACACGAGCCCGACGTTCTGGGACACGCTCGCGCAAATTGGCGCAGCAGGACCTACGGGAGCCACAGGTCCTGCGGGACCTACCGGACCTACCGGCCCCACTGGAGCAACCGGAGCTACGGGAGCTGTCGGCGCGACTGGCGCAACCGGACCAGCCGGGCCCACCGGTCCAACCGGCCCGCAGGGCCTAACATGGCAAGGAATGTGGAGCAGCACCACTACCTACGCGCTGAATGACGCGGTGCAGTTCAACTCCACCAGCTACATCAGCCTTCAGGCGAACAATCTCGCCGAGGAGCCGGATACCAACCCGACCTACTGGAGCGTTCTGGCACAGGGCATACAACCCTACGCCGGCACCGCGCATCAGTGGATCAGTTCCATCGCCGCGAACGGCGCGCCATCCTCCAGCCAACCCGCGTTCACGGATATTTCCGGAAGCGTGGCGCCCTCGCAACTTCCAGCCCCCACGGCGACGACGCTGGGTGGAGTGAAATCGCAAGTGGCGATCGCGCATCAGTGGATCAACGCCATCGGCACGAACGGTTCGCCCGCCACGGCGCAACCCGCCGATGTCGATTTGAGCCTCTCCGATGTCACCACCAACGACTTGTCAACGCTTGCACACGGCTTCGCTCCGAAGGCTCCCAACAACACTTCGCAGTTTCTACGTGGAGACGCCACTTGGGCCGCCGCGCCCGGCCGCCTGGTATCGTTCACGGTGCTGGCGACGCCGGGCTCAGCGACGTACACCACGCCCACCGGCGTAAATTCGATTCTGGTGGAATGCCTGGGTGCCGGCGGAGGAGGCGGCGGAGCTGCCGGAGGCGCACCGATCGTCGGCGGAGCATCCGCCGGCGGCAGTGGAGGATCGGGCGCCTACGCGCGGTTATTCATTGCGTCCGCCGCTTCTTCCTACGCCGTCTCGGTGGGAACTGGCGGATTAGGCGGGGCGACCGGGAACAACAACGGATCGGGTGGAGGGACCACCACGTTTGGCTCCGTTCTCACCTGCAACGGAGGCGCGGGCGGCTCGGGTTCGGGCGCGAGCCTGACGGCTTCCATCGCGGCCGGAGGCGCCGGCGGTACGGTAGCGTCGGGCGGCGACATCAACACCGGCGGTCAAGGCGGAGGCATGGGCCTCACTCTCTCGATCACGACGTCGGCATCGCAACCTGGCGGAAGCTCCTACTACGGAGGCGGAGCGGCGGGTGTTACGAGTGGCGCAGGCTTGGCAGCGACCAGCTACGGCGCGGGAGGAAGCGGCGGCGCTACGCAAAGCACCACGAGCGAGGGTGGAGGAAGCGGCGGGGCGGGAGTAGTGGTGGTTTGGGAGTTTCAATAAGATGAGTCACCTTCGCGTCACGTCCGTTTCGGCATGCAGTTCAAATGTCGGCTCTTTATCGCCAACTTATGCTGCGTTATCTGGGATATTTCAGCACGTCGGCGGTGTTTTGCGCGCCTTAGAGGCCTTAATTTATGCCTAGATCTACGGTAATCCCTGTTTTACTAAACCCCAATGCCCTCCGGATCGACTTGACTCTACCAGCTTGCGCCGATGCCCTAATTCCATTGATGTTTCGCCTTCCGAACAAGGCGTACCGAGCAGCGAATCATGGTCAGTTATCTACGGCGAACGCATTAGGGTTGAACCAATATTGTTGGAAGTACCTCAGACAAAATAAGGTTTGCGATCGAAAGATATAAGCAGGACAATTTGGTTGGACATTGGCGTTTTTAAAAGAAGCGAGGGGTTGTCACTGTTATGGATAAACCACGCGATTTGAATAGTCGGGGCCTGCGCCTCGCTTCCCTCGGGCTGGCGCTCGTTATGGCGAACACCGCTTTCGCCAACAACGCGAAGATTTCTCCGGATCTGCAACCGCTCCTGGCCAATCCCTCCACCAGAGTCAACGTCATCGTGCAGTACAACACGCTGCCGCAAGCTTGTTCCGGTGGCGGTATCGTCGGCGGCGACCTGACCCCGGGATTGGTCTGCAGCGCCGTGAACCTTCTGGGCGGCGTGGTCAACCAGGTATTCACGCTGATCAACGCCGTGGCAGGGACGGTGACTGCCGGGAACGTGGTTGCGCTGTCGAACCAAGCCAACGTTTCCTACATCTCGCCGGATCGGTCGCTGGGCGCGACGCTCGACTACAGCGCTAATGGAGTGAATGCTCCGGTTGCATGGAACTCGGGATGGGACGGAAGCGGTATCGGCGTAGCGGTGATCGACAGCGGCATCGATAATCATCCCGACCTGCTTTCCGCCGTGGGCGGCCAATCGCGGGTGGTGTACCGCCAGAGCTTCATCGGAGGAGTGCAGTACGACGATTTTGGGCACGGAACGCATGTCGCCGGAATCGTGGCGGGAAGCGGAGCGACATCGAATGTGCCCGGCAGCGCTCACGTGTTGCGCGGCATTGCACCGAACGCGAACCTTCTGGATCTGCGGGTGCTGGATCAGAACGGTAACAGCAGCGATAGCGTGGTAATTTCCGCTCTCCAAGCCGCCCTGAAACTTCAGAGCCGCTACAACGTCCGCGTGATTAACCTGTCGTTGGGACGGCCTTATTACGAGACCTGCACGCTGGACCCGCTGTGTGAAGCGGTGGAGGCGGTCTGGAACAATGGCATCGTTGTGGTGGTAGCGGCCGGCAACCTGGGACGCAACGGCTACGGGACGATTCTAAGCCCGGGCGACAGCCCCCACGCCATTACCGTCGGCGCGATGAAGACGATGGGAACCTATTCGCGCAGCGACGATCTGATCGCCAGCTATAGCTCGAAGGGACCCACCTACATCGATCACACCGTGAAACCGGACATCGTCGCTCCCGGCAACTTAGTGGTGTCGCTGCTGGCTCCCAACAGCACGCTCGCCAATGCGTATCCGGGCAACGTGATCGGCCCTTCCTATTACAGTTCCACTGCCACGGGTCCGGCCGAATATATGCAGCTTAGCGGCACCAGCATGGCCACTCCGGTGATTTCGGGCGCTGTCGCCCTGATGCTGCAAAAAGATCCCACGCTCGCTCCCGATACCATCAAGGCCCGGCTGATGAAGACCGCCGGAAAAACATTTCCGGTGTCGAGTGTCGCCATCGAGCCGACTACCGGCGAGAGCTACACCAGCTATTACGACGTATTCACCATCGGCGCCGGGTATGTCGATCTCGCAGCCGCGCTCGGCAACTATGAGGAGACCTACCTTAGCAGCGCCTCGCCCACCGCCAGCTACAATCCCCTCTTGCAGAAGGGCTACTTCATTCCTTCACTGACGAGCAATTGGGCCTGGTCGGCGCAGTGGTCCCCCACCCAGGCATGGGGCACCACAGTGCTCCTGAACAGCGGCACCACCATATGGAACGCTTCCACCGCCTGGAGTTCGGCCGGCGCGTGGGGCAGCAGCAACACATGGGGCACCAGTATTGTCTGGGGTACGAACGGCCCCAGTGACACCAGCATCGTTTGGGGTACCAGCGGTCAGGGAGAGTAACGCCGGACTGCCCTGGTGGGACCGCCTGTATATACCGATAGATCTGACGTGCGCGCCAGGCTTGTATCCGTATACCTCTGCGCTATCATCGCGCTCGGCGCCGTAATTTTCCTGTGGACCTTGTTGCACTGGCGAAGCGAAGATTCCCTCCGTTTGGCATCATTCCTGATTGCAGGGGTCGTCGCGTCCCTGCTCAAGATCCGGTTGCCGGGAGTGACCGAAACCGCTTCGGTCAGCGTACTGGTAATCGTGGTCGCGATTGCTCATCTGAGTCTTCCCGAAGCGGTAGTGATCAGCGCGGTGGCCAGCCTGACGCAATGTGTGTGGCATGCCCGGGATAAGCCGCAACCTGTCCAGATTGCTTTCAGCGTGTGCGCTCTGGCCATCTCGGTCTGGGCGTCGGCCATGGCGTACGGATATGTGCGACCGCTCGTTTTCGAAGTCATCAGCGTGGAAGTAATTGCGTTCGTGTATTTCGCCACCAATTCCTTGCTGGTTGCGGTGATCATTTCGCTGACCGAGAGGAAAAGGTTGCTCGCGGTGTGGAACGGCAATCGATGGGCGCTGGCGTATTATTGCGTGGGCGCTTCGTTTGCGTGGTTGATCGGCACCTTCCCCACCGCCGCGCAGTGGAAGCTTCTTATCGTCTGTCTGCCCTTGATCTATCTGGTGTACCGCTCCAATCGCAAGTACCTGGTTCAGATGGAACAGAAAATCCGGGAAGAAGGCCTTTTGCGGTCGCAAGAAGAACTGGAGCGGCGGGTACAGGAAAGAACGTCGGAGTTGGCGAAAGCCAATGAAGCATTGGGATTCGAAGTGGACGCTCGCAAGCGCACCGAAGCCGATCTTCGTAACGCCAAGGACGCAGCCGAAGCGGCCAGCCGCGCGAAGAGTGAGTTTCTGGCGAACATGAGCCACGAGATTCGCACGCCGATGAACGGAATTATCGGCATGACGGAGCTGGCGCTGGGTACTAATCTTAGCGATGAACAGCGCAAATACCTTAAGACGGTTATGTTCTCCGCCGGCGCGATGATGACCGTCATCAACGACATCCTGGATCTGGCGAAGATCGAAGCCAAGAAGCTGCGGCTGGATCCCATCAATTTCAACGTCGCCGAATGCGTGGGCGAAGCGGTGAAGACTCTGGCCGCCGAGGCGCATCAAAAGGGTATCGAGTTGTCGTGCGGCCTGCGGCCCAACGTTCCGGAGATGGTGGTGGGCGATCGTTTTCGGCTGCGTCAGATCCTGCTGAATCTTGTGAGTAACGCCATCAAGTTCACAGAGAAGGGCGAAGTGGTGGTGCACGTGGAAGTGGAGACGCGCGCCGGTGAGAGCGTGAGGCTTCATTTCCAGGTAAAAGATACTGGAATCGGCATACCAAAAGAGAAATTGAGCATGATTTTCGATGCCTTTTCGCAGGCCGATGGTTCGTGGACGCGGAAATACGGCGGCACGGGACTGGGACTTACAATTTCTTCGCGGCTCGCCAACATGATGAATGGGCAACTGTGGGTGGAGAGCGAAAGCGGGCGGGGAAGCACATTCCATTTCACAGGAGAATTTGGTATGGAAGCCGAGTTTGGCCTGGAAGCCGAGGCGTCACCGGTTTCAGAACGTCCTTCTCTGCGAGGCCTGCGCATTTTGGTGGTGGATGACAACGCCACCAATCGCGACATTCTGGCCGAGATCCTGGATCGGTGCGGTTTGTCGCCCACCGTGGCTGCCGGCGGCGAGGAAGCGCTGGCGATCCTGAATTCAGAAGCCTCCCGCGACGGTTTTGCGGTGGCGCTAGTTGATCAGGATATGCCGGGGATGGATGGATTCACACTCGTAAGCCGGCTGCGGGAGTGCGCTGTGCAGTGTGGCGCCATCATTATGATGTCCACTCTGACGGCCAGGCCGGGCGACGCCGAGCGATGCGCGCAGCTCGGAGTGACGGCCAGCTTGTTCAAGCCCATTGTCCGGTCGGAATTGCTGGATACGATTGAGAAGGCCCTGGGTGCGTCGAGGGAAGAACCTTCCAGAGAGCCGTACGAGACGAAAGCCGCGGAAGAACAAACCAATGGTTTGAAAGTTCTGATCGCCGAAGATATTCGCGAGAATCAAGACGTGCTGGTGGGCCTCTTAAAAACGCGCGGCTACCAGGTTGAGGTAGTCAGCAACGGGCTGGAAGCTCTGGCCGCATTGGAGAAGCGATCGTACGCCGTAGTGCTGATGGATGTTCAGATGCCCGAGATGGATGGCCTGGAGGCCACTGCGGCAATCCGCGCCAAGGAGAAAATTTCGGGCGCGCACCTTCCCATCGTCGCCGTTACCGCCTATGCGATGCCCGAAGACCGCGAACGCTGCCTGAAAGCCGGGATGGACGATTACCTGTCCAAGCCGATTCTCTCGCAAGCGCTGTTTGACATCATCGAGAGAATCACCGCGCCGGCTGCCAGTCCGGTGGAGACGAAGAGCCCGGAACTTTCGGCGCTGGCACAGAGCCTCACCTCGCTCGAGGCAATTGAGAGCGCGATCGCGGGCGTGGACCTAAAGGCGATACGGGCTCATGCCAACGCCATGAAGGGATCGGTAACTTCGCTCATCGCGAAAGGCGCGTTCGAGGCGGCAACCATCCTGGCAAGCACGGCGCAAGAAGACGAATTGCCTCGCGCCGCCGACGCTGCCCGGTGCCTGCACGATGCGCTGGTGAGTCTGACGAGTCGTTGAAGCGTCCGCGGCCGGTCGCGGTTCAGGATATTTTCAGCCCTCACGCCACGTCCCGACTTGTTCAACGAACTTCGAGGCCCAGGATACTAGTGTCCTGTCTCAGATAATTATTTACATATAAACGGGAGCGCCCTATACTGGGACATGCCCAGCCCAGCGCCCGCGCTTGTCCTGAGCGACAGCCAGAAATCGGAGCTTGAGGGGTTAGTTCGTAGCGGCAGCACCCCGCAAAAAGTAGCCTTGCGCTGCCGCTTATTGCTCCTCGCTCACCAGGGTGTCGCTAATCAATCCATCGCGGAGCAGTTAAACCTGTCGCGTCCCACCGTCCTGGCGCTGCGCGAGACTTTTGTGAGCAACGGTTTGGCCGCCGTTACCGGTATTCGCAGGCGAAAGCGCCGAGGCAGTGTGCTGACACCGGAACTAGAGCAGAAGATCATCGACACCACTGTAAAGACCCGTCCCGGCGACGGCAGCACTCACTGGAGTGTGCGGATGCTGGCCAGACAGCTGGGGATATCCCGGACCATCGTTCATCGGGCGTGGCAGCGCCATGATGTGCAGCCGCATCGGGTGGAGCGGTTCAAGCTGTCCAACGATCCGCGTTTTGAGGAAAAGGTGCGGGATATCGTAGGCCTGTATTTGAATCCGCCCGAACGCGCCCTGGTATTGTGTGTGGACGAGAAAAGCCAGATTCAGGCTCTGGATCGCACCGCTCCCCTCCTTCCTTTGCGACCCGGCCTGCCAGAGCGTCAGACGCACGATTACAGACGCCATGGCACTACCACTTTGTTCGCTGCATTCAATATTTTGAATGGCAAAGTCATCGGCACTTGCCAGGATCGCCATCGCAGCCGAGAGTTCATCAAGTTTCTCAATCATCTGGAAGCGCAACTGCCGGCCGATCAGCAAGTGCATCTCATCATGGACAATTACTGCACCCACAAAAGTGCCCAGGTGCAACGCTGGTTGAAACCAAACAAGCGGCGGAGATTCCAATTCCATTTCACCCCTACCAGCAGTTCCTGGTTGAACCAGGTCGAACGGTTCTTTGCGCTGATCACCGGACGAATGATTCGCCGCGGAACCTTCCACAGCACCCGAGATCTGGAGCAGGCTATTTACCGGTGGCTGGCGACTTGGAATGGCGAACCGACTCCGTTTGTCTGGAAAGCGTCTGCCGATATCATTCTTGACAAGGTCCGGCGTTGTAAAGAATTATCTGAGACAGGAGACTAGCGCGACGCCAAGCAACAAGCCATCGCGTGGCGAAGTTCGGCGAGCTCCGCGGGTTTGCTCAGCACTTGATCGACATGCGGAGGCAGGTCCCCGTCGGCGATCAGGCGGCGCCCCCAGCCGGTGAGCAGAATTACGGGAGTGGAATCGCACTCGGCTTTGATCGCGCTGGCCACGCGGCGGCCGTCGACGTAGGGCATGCCCAGGTCGGTCAGCACAATGTCGAACGCTTCGCCGCGCGTGGACGCTTCGCGAAATACCGAAATTCCAGTTTCGCCGCCGTCCGCGACCGCCACCTGATGCCCATCGCGCTCCAGGATGTCGCGCATCACTTCCGCCACCAATGGGTCGTCATCGATTACCAGGACGCGGCGCGGCGATACAACGTCGGTGTCGACCGCGGGATCGGATTGAGCGGGCGCAAAGCGCGCCACCGTGAATCGCAGCCGCATGGTGGTGCCGGCCCCCGGCGCGCTTTCAATTTCCACCACGCCGTTATTGCGCTGCACGATGCCGTAAACCATCGCCAGACCGAGACCCGTTCCCCGTTCGCCCTTGGTGGTGAAAAACGGCTCCATACAACGCCGGCGCGTGTTTTCATCCATGCCCAAGCCGGTATCGATCACCTCGACGTAGGCCTGCTTCGCACCCGCCTCCTGTGCAGCCAGGGCCTCGGTCTGCGTAACGCCCGTTCGCAGGGTCAGCGTTCCGCCGGCCGGCATGGCGTCCACGGCGTTAAAAATCAGGTTAATGATCGCCTCGCGAATTTCGCTCTCGATCCCGAGAATCGGCGGCAGATCCTTGGCCAGATCGGTGACGGCGTTGATCGCGATGCCGGCCTGCTGCGGCATGTCTCTCCAGCGGACGCGCGTGAAATCCAAAACATGGTGAATCAGATGATTCAAGTCCACCGCAACGAGCGCCGGCTGGGGCTCTCCCGAGCGGTAAAACTCCCGCAGGCGCGCGACGGTTTTCGTGATATCGTCAATCGCCTTGCGGATAGTTTTCAAGTTTCCGCGTCCCCGTTCGGTCAGGCCAGCTTCATCCTCCAGCAGCACCTGGGTGTACAGTTTCACCGGAGCCAGCGCATTATTTATGTCATGCGCAATTCCACTGGCCATTTGTCCTAATACGCGCAGGCGCTCGTGCTGCATCACCGCCTCGCGAGTGTGGCGCAGGTCGTTATAGGCTTGTTGCAGCGCTTCGTACACCTCGGCGTCATGTTCGGTAACGTCCACCGCCATGCCCAGCGTGCCGCAGGCCGCGCCGTTCTCGTGCAATGGAGCAGTCCAAAATCGGAGCTCCCTGGGCGATCCGTCCTTGCGCCGCCAGGTCCCCTTTTCGCCGGAGATCCGGCTGCCTCCGTTTTCTCCCCCGCACCTCGGCAACAGATCCGGCGGCGTGCCCTGCAGCACCTCCTCCGACGTCCAGCCTAGGATCCGCTCCGCCGATTCGTTCCAGAATTGGATGCGGCCGTCCGGGTCGCTGGCCCAAATCGGCAGCGGCGCCGAGAGCAGCACCGTGCTCAGGATTTCGTTGGCCCGCGCCAGTTCCTGTTCGGTGGAAGAATGGGCGGTGATGTCACGCGCTATGGCGAACACGCGGGCGACATCGCGCGGCCGCCGCAGGCTCCATTGAATCCATCGATAGCGGCCGTCGCAGGCGCGGACGCGGCTTCGGAACGAGACCTGGTCCGCAGCTTGCACGGCTCGCTTAAATTCCTTGACGGCCGTCGCCACGTCGTCGGCATGCAACAGGTCAAACAACGATGTTCCGGCCAGGTCCGCGCTAGGATGTCCGATGGACCGCACCGATGCCGGACTGGCCCGGCAAAACTCGCCGTCCTCCGTGAGAATCGCGAGCATTTCGGGAGAAAACTCGAACATGCCTATCAGGTCAATTGATTCTCTGTTATCTAATAAAGTGCTGGGAGTTGTCATCGCCCCTCCACCAATTCCACGCGTAAACGCCGTGCTGAGCCGATCCTGCGGACTTCTATTTAGAATCGGATTAACGGAAATTCGAGAATATAGTACGATCGGGCTACGACGCTGGCACCCTAACGAGCGAGACCCGCCCCGCCGATTGGAAGGACAGCACAGGAGCATGCAATGGTGACGATACTGATCGTAGAAGACAATGCAATCACCCGCCAGATCATGAGGCTCTCGCTGGCCGCGCAAGGGTACGAAGTCATCGAGGCCGAGGACGGCGCCTCCGCCATTTCGAAGATGGCGGAATACCATCCCTCCCTGGTCATCCAGGATTTGGGGCTTCCCGATATCGATGGCGTGAGCCTGGCTCAGACCCTGCATTCGCTTCCAGGCCGCGAGGATATTCCGATCGTGGCTTTTTCGGCCTTTGTGGACCGGCTGGAAGAAGCCCGCGCCACCAACGATCTGTTCAAGGCGTTCATCCCCAAGCCGATTGAGCCGTCGAAGCTGGTGAGCATGGTGAAGCGCCTGGTTTCGACGCCGGCGTCTCCGGTTGTGGCGGGCAGCTAAACTTAGCCCGCCTTCTGCCGCGATATCAGCCGGTAAAGCGTAGCGCGCCCGATGCCGAGCACATCGGCTGCCCGCGCCCGATTCCCATCGCAGGCCTTCAGCACTTTCATCACGTATTCGTATTCCACGTCGGCCAGCGTCTGCAATCGCGGACCGTCGCCGGAGTGGTTCGCCACCAGGTATGCCGGCAAATCCCCGATATCGACGGTGTCGGTCTGCGTCAACATGCACGCATAGCTGAGCGCGTTTTCGAGCTCCCGAATATTTCCCGGCCACGAGTGCCGTGCGAGCAGCGCTTCCACGCGCTTGGTGAGGCGCAGGCCCGGTTTGCCGTATCGCGCCGAAAAGCCTTCCAGAAAGTGGCGAATCAGCAGGGGGATGTCTTCCCGCCGCTCGCGCAGCGGAGGAACCTCGAACTGCACCATCGAGAGCCGGTAAAAGAGATCCTCGCGAAATGAACCTTCAGAGATCATGCGCCGCAGGTCGCGGTTGGTGGCGGCGACAACGCGCACATCCACCTCGCGTGACTTGCTCTCGCCGACGCGGCGCGTCTCCCGGTTTTGCAGCAGCCGCAGAAGCTTCGCTTGAATCTCCAGCGGCACCTCGCCGAGCTCATCCAGAAAGAGAGTGCCGCCGTCGGCGCTGTCGACCAGCCCCTCCCGGTCTGAAACCGCGCCTGTGAAGGACCCTCGCTTGTGACCGAAGAGCTCGCTCTCAAACAGCGTCTCCACCACCGACGCGCAGTTGCAGACCACAAACGGACCGGGCCGGGAACTCCAGGAGTGGAGCACACGCGAAACTAATTCCTTGCCGGTACCGGTTTCGCCCGTGACCAAGGCTGTGGAGAAGTGGGGCGCAATCCGTCTCACCTTTGTTAACAAATCCAGCATCGGGGCGGCTCGCCCCACGATTCCTTCGAAGGTGGAGAAATCCAAAAGCTGCTGCTCCAGTTGAGCGGCGCGCCGTCTTTCGGCCTGCTCCCGGAGCCAGCGGTCGACACGCTCCCGCAGGGTCTGTAACGAGACGGGCTTATTCAGGTAATCGTCCGCGCCGGCTTGAATCGCTTTTACCGCGGACTCGGTTGAGTAGTGCCCGGTCATGATAAAAACGTGACTCTCCGGATCTTCCTCGCGAATCTTTTCCACCAGGTCCATGCCGTTCGCTCCCGGCCTGCCGTTCGCTCCAGGAAGGATCAGGTCGAGAAGAACCAGCCCGGGCCTTAGCTGCCGAACGGCTTCCAGGCCCGACTCGGCGTCGGTTGCTCCCGAGATGGCGACGGGCCGGCCGTCCAGCGCCGTCCGCACGAACTGGATGGTTAGATCGTCGTCGTCGATCACCAGGATGGAGAGCGACGACTGCTGGGCGAGCGGCTGCTTCAAAGGCTCCACGTTGTTCTTAGCTTTTCCCCTGAGCTACGGTTTCTGCTCGATCCTGGTGCGAGTACTCACCGTCCACCGCGGCCTCGATGGTTTGCAACATTTTCCGGGCGGCTTGTTGAATGCCGCTAATGCTCTTAAGGGGAACCGGAGGCAGCTTACCGGGATTTTCTTCAGCAAACTCCTGGAGCAGCGAGGAGAAGCCCAGAATTACACCTAGCGGCGACTTCAGATCATGCTCCAGGCGGCAGATCCGTTCGTTTTCCTTACTTACACGGATGGCGAGCGCTTGCTCCAGGCGTACTTTGTCGCACTCCGCCTTGGCGAGACGACGCGCAATCCGCTGGATTTGCCGCGGCCGCGCCGCTTCTTCCATCCGCATCATTCTTCCCTATAAAAGTTGAGTTCTCAATCGTCTATCGGCGTTTCCGGCCTATTTCTCCACACAAGCGACGAATGCGGCGACCGGCACTCGAATTGCATGCAGTGTTCACGCGGACATCGGCCTGCCGGGCCGCATCGAAGGAGTGTTCCATGGATCATGTTGAGCCTGCATCCCAGCGCGCCGGGTCTCTACGCGCCTCATCGTTCCGGCGAAAGACCGTTCTTGTGGTGGATGATGAGCCGTATTTTCGCGAATTAACCGCGTGTATTCTTTCGCAAGCCGGATATCAGGTGGATGGGGCTTCGGATGGCTCGGAGGCCATCCGGCTGGCCGGAAAGCATCAGATCGATCTTCTGGTCATGGACATCGTTATGCCCAATCGCGAGGGGATCGAGACCATCCAGTACTTTTCGAAAATAGTGCCTAAGGTTCCCATTGTCGCCGTGTCCGGCAGCAGATGCTATCTGCGTCCGGCCAGGGCCTTAGGGGCCGTTGCGACACTCGAAAAGATGGACGTTGCGAGCGACCTGGTTAGCACCGTGCGCAGCGTGATCGGCGAATAGTGCATTATTTTGAGGCACCAATCTCAAACTGAGACGCTGTGCCGCACTTTGCGTCGCTCGGGTTGCACGAAATTCAATAGCCTAACCGCTGGCCTCTCACTTGCAATAACAGGCTTGCCAACGGGCCACAACTGAATCGAGGAGTAACCTAGCGCATGCCAACCACAGAGACTTCGCGCTCATCCGCGCGCATATTACAGGTGCTGACGGTACGCGATCATAGCGTCGAGCAGGATGCTCCGCAGATGATGGAGCAAGCCACGCTTCCCGTCCGGCTGGCTGACCCGGCTGTGATTGAGGCGCCGCCCCTCATTCAGGTTTACATTTCCAGCCCGTCCAGATTCAGCGCGCATGGCCTGCTCAAATCCGTCTCCCGGGCAGGCCTGCAGATTCTCACGCCCATTTCGGTTCCACTGCGGTCCGCCGTGCAAGTCACCATCGCGGGTTGCCGCGGGGCTCGGGGCGAAGTGGTCTATTGCGTCCGGAGATCCAACGTTTATCATGTCGGAATCGTCCTGACTTCCCATCTCAGACCCGAACTTACCGTCGGCGGCCTGGCCACTATCAATGCGCTGGAGGAGCCCTTCACCATCACGCGCGGTCACGTGCTGGACATCGGCGCCAATGCGCTGTCCATCCTCTGCAAGACCATGCTGGTGCCGAGCGCGCGGGTCCGCGTGGAATCGAACGGCTGGATTCTGTTCGGCGAAGTGGAAAGTGTGGTCGCCATCAGCATGGCGGCGTGTTGCGTAGGGGTCCGTTTGGAAGCGGTGTTTCGCGCGGGTTCCGCCTTGCCCGCAATCGATGCGCCCCCCATTCGAAGCCGCGAATTCGAGGGCGCCGTGTTGGGAGGAACAAAATGACTCTTGAGCTGGAGAAGTCGGAGGCGACGCCGCGTAGCGCGGAAACTCCTTTTGTGGAGAAGCGCCGGGAAGTGAGATACACAACCTGCGAAACGGTGGAGGTTTGCATTCTTGAGGTACCCAGCCGGGAAGCGCCCAGCCGGCGTCTGGCGGCCATCCTCCGCGACGTGTCGAGAAACGGATTGCGGATTGAGTTCAGCACTCCGGTGAAGGCCGGAGCACGCTTGGAAATTGTTTTACCGGACCGCGCCATTATCTTCGGCACAACGTGTTATTGCCGCCGGGACGCGGATGCCTATCAAGCAGGGGTGGTGATTGAAGACATCTACTATCCCAAACGCGTTTCCAACGAACCCGCGCGCGATGAGGAGCGAAGCCTCTGGCAACCCATCCACAGGCATGTTTGGATGGACAAATATTTTTCGGCGGATTTCACGCCGCTGCCGGGGCGGGATCGGGACGATCCATCCAGGACAAGATTTCTTGGCGGTCACGTCAGCCGGAATGAGCTGCACAGCTTCCTGGATCGCGATTTGTCGGAAACGAAAACGGCTCTGATACAGCGTCATCTGGCATCCTGCGAACAATGCTCGGATTTGATGCGGCTGGCTCTTGCAGACCAGGACTCTCACGATGCCGTGCATCTGAATTCAAGTTTCGGGCGGGTCGCCATTGGCGATCCGGCGGCTCTCGCGGTGGCCCGCGGACCAGCGGCGGGGTTTGCTCAGCGCTCCGCCGCCGCCGAAAAAATGGAGCAGATTGTTTCCACTCGTAAGATCTGCGGCAGAATGCTGAGCGGGTGGCGCCTACCGAAGAGAGAAACGGAGTGAGTTCAATGAAACAACCAGAATACCCGCCCAGTCCCTCGGGAGCGAGCGAAGCTGGCAGCCTTGCCAGCGCGGCAGATAGCCTGGTCGCCGCGTTCGAGCAATGGCCTCTTGCGTTGAATGTACGAGTGGTTGATTTCCTCTCCAACTACACCATCCGCGGAGAGCTGGTCAGCTTCACTCCCGGCGAAGTGGCAATTCTTCTTGACGAGCCGGTGCCTGAGCAGAGAGCGGTTGCGGTTCACATTCACACCTTCGTTTTCGAAGGGCAAACCCTATACTGCCGGCCGATGCAAGCTCGATACGAGGCTCACGTCTCAATTAACGATGTGGATGGATCGGGTATCCGTAGAGCGCCGCGCTTCCCCGTGAACCTTCCTGCCCGGTTGTTTCTTTCGGATGACAACCCGGTGGCGATTCGGATCCTGGACATCTCGCGCGATGGCCTCGGAATAGAGTCGCCTGTGCCTGTAGACACGGGTCAAGCCATCGCCCTGGAGTGCGGACCGGTGTTTGTCTTCGCGGTGGTCCGGCACCAACGTCAATTGTCGGACGGGCTGTTTCGCGCGGGAGCGGAGATGCATCATTTATTCGAAAAGAATGTCGACCTTCTCGCGGAAGCGCCTCGGCTCACCCTGCTTGAAAGAGTGTGGGGCAGACGATCCCCACAGGGCGCTGCTCCCCGGAGCCAATTGCAGAGGTCCGTTCTGAGCCGCCATGCGTGAGCATGCGGTTTGCCTGTTCCACCGGGGATTCCGTATGCCTACGCATGGTGGCTCGGATGCGCCGCACGAACTTTTCAAAGGATTACTCACCGCTGCTCTTGTGGCGCTCTGGTTCGCCGGCATTCTGCCCGCGCAGTCCGCCGCCGAATCGGTGAAAGAGGCATTTTTACTGTTAGACGATGGAAGCGGAGCCGGACGCGTGGAACAGCCAGTGCAATTGGTGGGAATTCTCACTTCCGAACCGGTTGCCATCGCCGATGGTGAAATCCTGGCGTTCTTCCAGGACCCCACCGGCGGCGTTTCCTTGATCGGCCCCACCGCCAGCTTAACCACCGGCCGCTTCCGCAGAGGCGACATTCTCCGCGTCACCGGCATCGCCCGATACCGTATGGCCACGGCCGAAATCCTGGTCAAGACGGTGGAGAGAATTGGCTTCACGTCCGTGCCTTCCGCGGTGCGTATCGAAGTGGCGGATGCGTTATCGGGGTCTCATATCGGGGAACTGGTCAGTGTGGAAGGGGAGATTTTGCCGACGCGCTCCTCATCCACTATTCAATTGCGTGACCCTTCCGGGACTATCGTGGTTTCCACACCCGTCGAAGCCCCTCTGGGGCCCGACGTTTGGGCCCGCTGCGTGGAAGGCGGCCGCGCCACCATCACTGGTGTTCTCGCCATTCGAAGCGACCAGGCCGGTTCGAAACCCACGGTGCGGATCTATCCGCGCGACGCGGCGGATTTCGAGTTCGCGCCGGTTCCTCCCTACGGAAAAATATCGATCGGCGTACTGACGCTGATCCTGGCCGGAGCGTTGTTTTATTCGTGGCTGCGCCGCCGGCACGCGGAACGGCGCGCGAATGAGTTGGCGGCTCTTTCATCGGAACTGGCGAAAGCGCGCGACGCTGCGATGGAAGCCTCCCGCGCCAAGTCGGCGTTTCTCGCCAACATGAGCCACGAGATTCGCACGCCCATGAACGGAGTGATCGGGATGACCGGTCTGCTTCTCGATAGCGACCTGGATCCCGAGCAGCGCGACTTCGCGCAAACCATCCAAAGCAGCGCGGAAAATCTGATGACCATCATCAACGACATTTTGGACTTCTCCAAGATTGAGGCCGGAAAACTGGCCTTTGAGACGCTGGATTTCCAATTGGACGTCACCGTGGAGGATTCCGTCCGGCTGCTGGCGGACCATGCCCACACGCGCGGATTGGAACTGGTGTCGTGGGTGGACGACGACGTCCCGCTCGGCGTTCGCGGCGATCCTGGACGCTTGCGCCAGGTGCTGGTCAATCTCATTGGAAACGCCGTGAAGTTCTCCCATGAGGGGGACATTTTGGTTCACGTTTCCAAGGAGCGCGAAGAGGCGCCCCACGTCTGGATTCGATTTGAAATTGAGGACAAGGGGATAGGAATCGCACCGGACACGCTCAAGAAGCTGTTTGCGCCCTTCACCCAAGCGGACAGTTCCACCACGCGCCGATACGGAGGCACCGGGCTTGGGCTGGCCATCTCCAAAGCGCTGGTTCACATGATGCATGGCGATATCGGGGCCAGGAGTACGCAACAGGTGGGCTCCACGTTCTGGTTCACGGCCGAGTTCGAGAAGCAATCGCACGCGGCGCGAACCGTAACGTCCCCCGATAGCCTGCGGGGCGTCCCGGTATTGATTGTCGACAACAACGGCACGAACCGAAGAATCATAGAGCACTACGTGAAAAGCTGGGGAATGCGCCCCACGTGTGCTTCCAGCGGTATGGAAGCGTTAGGCCTCATGACGGCGCGGCGCGGCAACGACGCTTTTCAGCTAGCGCTCCTCGATATGCAGATGCCGGGGATGGACGGAGTTACTTTGGCGAAGGAAATCAAGGATTCCTATGAAACCACGCTGATCCTGCTCACTTCGCTGGGCGAGTTGAGCATTTGCAAAAGCATGCGGCAAAGGCTTTTTGCGGATTGTCTCACCAAGCCCATTGCGAAAATGCAATTGTTGAACTGCCTGCTCGGCGCGATGGCTCGTGGAACCACGCCGGCTGCCCAACAGCAGCCACCGGGCCGCCCACGCGACACTCCCGAGAAGGTGAAAGAAAAACCGATCCGCGTGTTGGTGGCCGAAGACAACGTAGTAAATCAGAAGGTGGTGTTGCTGCAACTGAAGCGGCTGGGCTACCGGGCCGATACGGTTGCCAACGGCCTGGAAGTGCTGGAGGCTTGCAGGCGAGTGCCGTATGACATCGTCATTATGGATTGCCAGATGCCTGAGATGGATGGATACGAAGCCACTCGCAAGCTTCGCCAACAGGAACGCGGGACTCGCAGGACTACTATTATTGCGTTGACGGCCAGCGCCAGAGCCGAGGATCGCGAGCGCTGCCTGCAGGCTGGGATGGATGATTACCTCAGCAAACCGGTCCAATACCCCGATCTGGCGCAGATTCTTGACCGATGGGTTGGATCAGCCGTGGAACAGGAACCCGCTCTTTCCACAGTTACTGGCTAGCGGCAGGGTGTCGACGCGAGATTCGAAAATGCGTTTCCCCGGTAGGGAGGAAAGATCTACGATCTGGCTAGTCTTGGCCATCGTGTCGACGCTCGCTCTGCTGGTGGCCTCCATTATCCTGGCAGCGGACGGCAGACCCGCCTCGTAATCAGGGGCTGCGGAAACCTGCGGCGTCGCTCGATCACGTGTGCCTACCTGGCCTGGCCTCTCGCCTGTGGTGGACCAGGCGGCGGACCCGAGCGTTCGAACAATTCCAGGTTCATGCCATTCGGATCTTCAACGAAGATGTTGTGCGTGCCGTTGCCGAAATCCACAATCTGGCCGTTGGCGGAAATCAGATTGACACCCGCGGCCTTCATCTGGGCAACCATTCCGTTGAGGTTGATCACTTGGATCGCCATCGCCGGCGCGCCGGGGTCGCGGACGCGCAAGTGGAACTTGGTGCGCGGCACGCCGCGAAACTCAGTGAACTCGACGTCGGCGGGAGGGCCGGGAAGGACGCCCGATAGTTTTCGAAATTCCGTTCCCTCCGGCGCGCCTACTAGCCTCAGCATGGCCGGATCTTTCGAGAACGCCGAGGGGCCGGTGAGTTCCAGGCCCAGCATGCCGTCGTAGAACCTGGCTGTGGATTCGGCGCTGTCCATGGTATAAGCCAGCGAGACGCGATGCACATTTCCTTCCGGCGCGCCGGGTGCGGGCGTTTCCTGGACCACCTGAACGAAAAAGCCATCTGGATCGCGCATCAGGATGGAGCGCGCCTTGCCTCTTGCGGTGGAGATCTCCACTGGCGCGCCGCCGGTGGTGACGATAGACGCATTCGCCTTTCTCGCGTTGGCCACGGCTTCGTCGATGTCACGGACGTGGAACACGATGCTGGCGGCGCCCGGATCGGTGTACGCGGCCCGCGCGGGCTTGCGTTCCAGACCCTGGAAATTGGTGAGCTCGAATAGCATTTTGCCAGGGAGCTGCAGCATTGAAAGACGCAGCGTAACGCCGGGAGCGTTGGTGAGTTGCGGCACGGCCGGGTTGGGAAAATCATGAGGCGTGCCGTTGAGGCCGAACACTTCGCGGTAAAACGCCAGCGTCGTATCCAGATCCCCGACGGCGTGGATGGCGTGCGAAAGGCTGCGAATCTGGGGCTTGGCTTGGTCCCCAGCCTCGGTTTGCGCCAAGGCGACGAAGGCCACCGTTGTGGCCGCGATGAAACAAATGGCGAGCGCGATCCTCATAAGAACTTCCTCCTAGTCGCAGGCTGACCTGGCGGTATTTGGATACCAGCTTAGCAGGATGCTGAAAAAGGCAATAAACCGCTTGCTCACGCGCGCGGCTCAGAATCGCGACTGCGTGTTTGCATGTGTTTACCGAGCCGCGACCGTGAGGGAGCCGGTCCCCAAAAGCCTTTTTCATCAGCCTGTTAGAGAGTATATCGCTATGCAGGCACAACCACCGGCTGGGCCAGCACTTTACTTTTTACAACGCGGGTCGGCGGACTGCATCGCAGCAATCTGCTGATCGGTGACAGGAATGGGCGCGCAGCCATGCTTCTTTTCGCATACGAAATCGAATTTCGCCGCGGGCGAGTGGCAATCCAGACAGGGCTTTTTCAACGACGTATTGAGCACTTTATCTCCGCGGTCCTGAATCGTGGTGCCGTCCGCGGAGACCTTCAAAGCAAAAAACTCCCAGCCGTTCGTGTTGGGAAAGGCTGCGCGATCATGCTTCACCATGGCCTCTGTCGGGATCAACTGCCAGGATTGTGCCTTTGGGATATTCCTTATCGGGCACGCTGTCCCTAAATATTCGAATAGCTTCTTTGAGCTTTTCGGGATCGGGATTCTGAATCCGCGTGTTTCTCACCTTCGGCAGGTCCACCAGGCAGCCAAAGCTCTTGTCGGTTATCACAAGGTCATCAGCCGAAAGTGTTACAGCCACCGAGAGGCACAAAAGGAGCCGCACGATCCAGCACATTATTTCAGTCTAAGCTGCCCGGGGTCCTCCGGTATGGACCGGTATGGAGGCCAATCCGGTCCGGCCCAACGAACTGTAACGCCATTTTCCTTGGCTTCGTGAGTCATAATTAATTCACATGTCGCCCGGGGACACAGGAGCGAACACCGGTAACCTGGACCCCGGATTCGCCACCCGCACCATCGCCTCGACAGACTCGAACACCCGCGCCGTTATCGGTCCTTACCATCTGCTGCAGCGGATTGGCGAAGGCGGAATGGGCGAAGTCTGGCTGGCTGAGCAAAAGGAACCGGTTCGCCGCCGCGTGGCTCTCAAGCTGATTAAAGCGGGTATGGACACGCGCGAAGTGGTGGCGCGCTTCGAATCGGAACGGCAGGCCTTGGCGCTCATGAGCCACCCCGCAATCGCCAAAGTCTTCGACGCCGGCTCCACTCCGGAAGGCCGCCCGTACTTCGTGATGGAGTACGTCGCCGGAATACCCATCACCAGCTACTGCGACAAGCACAAGCTGAGCCAGCGCCAGCGCCTGGAGCTGTTCATTCAGGTTTGCGAGGGAGTGCAGCACGCTCACCAGAAAGCGATCATTCATCGCGATCTGAAGCCGTCGAACATCCTGGTCAGCGAGGTGGACGGCAAGCCCATGCCGAGGATCATCGATTTCGGCGTAGCCAAAGCCACCTCGCAGGGGCTCAGCGCCGGAACCATGTACACGCAAGCCGGCAGCATTGTGGGCACCCTGGGCTACATGAGCCCGGAGCAAGCCGATTCGTCCGGCGAGGATATCGACACGCGTACCGACGTGTATTCGCTGGGCGTGGTGCTTTATGAGCTGCTGGTGGGCGCGCTGCCGTTCGATTTTAAGAAGCTAGCCTACGACGAAATTTTAAAGCGGTTGCGCGAGGAAGACGCGCCGCGTCCCAGCACGAGGCTGCGAACCGTCGGGGCCGGGTCTGTTGCTACGGCGCAAAACCGCGGCGCGGACCTTCCCACGCTCACCCGGCAACTGCGCGGCGATGCGGACGCCATCACGCTCAAGGCTTTGGAGAAAGATCGCGCGCGGCGCTATGCCACGCCGTCGGAGCTGGCCGCCGACATCGGAAGATATCTGCGTAACGAGCCGGTAATCGCGCGTCCCGCCAGCGCCGCGTATCGCGCGCGCAAATACATTCGCCGTCACCGGCTGGGCGTTGCCGTAGCTGGAGCGGGAGTGCTGCTATTGGCCGGCTTCGCCATAGCCCAGGCGCTGGAAGTGCGGCGCATCACGCGAGAGCGCGACCGGGCCGACCGCATCACGCAGTTCATGACCGGCATGTTCCGGATGTCGAACCCGAGCGAAGCGCGCGGCGCTACGATCACGGCCCAGGAAATCCTCGACAAAGCGTCGAAGGACATTGGCGGCGACCTGAATAACGAACCGGAACTCCAGGCCCAATTAATGCAAACCATGGCGCAAACCTACGCCGGAATGGGGCTCTACGATCGTGCGCAGGCGTTGACGGAACGCGCGCTGGCAAACCAACGGTCGCTGCTCGGAGAGCGGGACAGGACCACGCTTGCAACCGAGAGTTCCCTGGCTCAGCTCATTCGGGCGCAGGGCCATTTCGCGGAGGCGGAAAAGATGCTGCGAACCACTCTGGAAGCCCAGCGCAAGGTCCTGGGTCCCAATGATCCGGACACCTTGGCCTCCATGGAACGCCTCGGCTACATTTATGCCAACGAAGCTCGTCATGCCGAAGCGGAGAGCCTCTTCCGCCAGACGCTGGACGCAGAGCGGCGCGTGCTGGGTCCGAATAATCCCCAGACCCTGACCACCTGGAATGAGCTGGCTGAGACCCTGACGCCGCAAGGCCGCTACGCGGAAGCCGATAAGTTGTATGGCGAACTGATCGCGGCGCAGCGCCAAAGCCTGGGCCCGGACCATCCAGCCACGCTGCTTTCCATGTCCCATGCCGCCGAGAATCTGTCGGAGGAAGGCCGCTACCAGGAGGCCGAAAAGCTGTACGCGCAGGTGATTGCCGGTCAGCGCCGTGTGCTTGGCGCCGAACACCCCCAGACCCTCAGGGCGCAGATGATACTGGCTGGGACCATGATGAAGGAAGGCCGTTACGCCGAAGCCGACAAGCTCCAGAGCCAGGTGATCGCGATCAAGCGCCGCGTGCTGGGACCGGCGCATGCCTCCACGCTGCAGGTCTGGAATTCGAGGCGCTGTGCCTTAGCCGGGAGGGACGGCATGCCGAAGCGGAGAAGATGTTTCGCGATGTGATCCATACTGCGGAGCAGACCAATCAGCCGGCCACGGTGGCCGAGGCTTGGTATAACCTGGCCGCCGCGGAAGCTGCCAGAGGTCGCGCTGACGAAGCGTTCGACGATCTGAACCATGCCGTCGGTGACGGACTTGTCTCGCCTGGAGAGCTTTCATCCGACCCTGAATTGAAATCCCTCCACGGCGATCCACGATTCAACGGGGTGGTCGCAAGAGCACGTGAAGCCGGCGCTGCCAGGACAAAGTAAGAGCGTCGGGGTTAAGGCGAATCACTGATGCCGCAGGCGTCCCGGGCACTGACAACGGTACAGACGTTCTATCGACGCGTCAGAACCGGTCGCCTCTAATGGGTTTATGACTCGACGCAATTCTTGCAACGGCATCCGATTTGCCCAGGGAACGAAGCTTCTTGTCGCCCTCACGCTTGTTGGGGGCGCCATAGCCTGGGCGGCCGATCCTGTTCCCATGGATGTGAAGACCGGACAATGGGAATATACCGTGACTACTCAGATGACCGGCATGCCGCAATTTGCACAGCCGGGTCAGATGCCGTCCATTCCGCCAGAGCAACTCGCCAAGATCCCTCCTGAGCAGCGGGCCAAGATCGAAGCCGCTATGAAGCAGGCCGGCGCCATGGGCAGCGGCAAACCCATGACAAACACTTCCAAGAGCTGCATAAGGAAAGAGGACCTCGCAAAGATGATTCCCGCCGGCAACCGGGATCAGTCCTGCAAGATGACTTTGGTCAGCTCTTCGCGCACGAAACAGGAACTAAAGATGGACTGCGAGTCGAACGGCGGCAAGCAGACGGGCAGCCTGGTGGTCGAAGCGCTGAGCTCGGAATCCACCAAGTTTAACCTTCAGCTTGCCTCCAACCAAGACGGCCATCCGATGAGCATGACCGTGAATGGCACCTCCAAGTGGCTGGGCGCCACGTGCACGGACACCAAATAATTGGTCACGAGATCAGTTTATCTTCGACGCTGCGAACTTTGTCTTCCATGGTCTGTTCGCGGTCGATACGAGTTCCGAATCGCAGGCTGCTAGAGACCCGTGGCACGCCCCCGTTATGCAGCGCTTCATGGCACTGCTTAATCGCGGCGAAGACCTGGTCCCACTCGCCCTCAATGTTGGTGCCGTAGGCGTGCAGGTTCGTTTTGAGCCCTGCCGCCGCCAAGATGCGCTCACAAATCGCCACTTCCTTCGAAACCGAGATCCCGACGCCGAGCGGAATGACGCACAGGTCTGCAATGACATTCATAGTCCTATTGTGGGCGATGAAGCCCGACCGCGTATTCACAGTTAACGGCTTTCGACCCCAGTGGGGGCCACAATTTTCAGGAACTCGTCATTGCTTCCGACGCGTCCGTGAATGGGAACGTGTTGCGCCACGTCCAGCTTCTGTTTCTTCATATTCTGATAGAGCGTCCGCATTCCAGCCGTTGGAGCGGGCGTCGGCGCGCCCGGCGCGGGCGGCGAATAGAGATCCGCGTTGATCAGGATCTTTTCTTTCGGCAGATACGCCATCAGCATATCGGCGCTGTGGTTGCCTTGCGCGTAAGACTGATCTTCCAACTCGTAGGCCATATCCTGCACGTGGAAGATTTCCAATATACGTTCGCCGTCGGTGATGGCGAATTTGTCGGCGCCTCCGCCTGGACCGCCCAGTTGGCTCGAAACCGTCTCAATGGGAGCGGGGCGCCGGCTGATCATATACATCGGGCTGTAAAAGGACATGCGGTCCGGCTGCAATTCGCGAGCCGCGGGGTAGAACATGATGTCCAGGTAATACTGCTTGTTGGATTCGTGCGTAATCACGGTAGTGCCCTGCGAAAGATAGGTGCGCAGGCCGCCCGCGTGATCGAAATGATGATGGGTATTGACCACGTATTTGATTAGCTTGTTGGGGGCCAGCCGGTTCGCTTCCTCGATAACGGCCAGCGACCGGGCTTCGTTCTGCGGCGCTTCAACCACGGTGACGAAGTCCTTGAATTCAACCAGCACGCTGTTGTGCGTGCCTCCGCCCAGCAGCCAAAGGCCATCGCCGAGTTTCTGGCTCTCCACTTTGACCGGCGTCAACGTCGCCGTGCGCACCACGTCCGGAACGGGTATTGTGGCCACCGGGACGTTGGCTTTCACATCGGTCACGCTGTACTCGTAGTAGTTGTGCGCGGGATTCAATCTGGGATCGCCCTGGTGCACATGCAGCAACGTGGGAAACTCCACGCCATCGAAATTCTTGTATTTCGTGTAGCGCATCTCGTAATCCATGTCGCCGTAAATGGGGTTGGGAAACCAGGTGTCGGTTAGCTCAACCAGATTCCGGTCGTTGATGGTTCCGTTCACCCGGTACTTTCCGATGGTGAAGGATACAATCGTCACCTTGCGCCCATTCTGCGAGAGGCCGGCATCCGACGCACCGACGATCGGCAGCGTAATGGCCGTCGCGTCTTTTGCGGCCAGCGCCGCTTTGAGGAAGCCGTGCGGCGTAATCGCCAGCTCCAGCTGCCGCAGGTCGGCGTACGGGACGCCATCCAGATACAGGCTGGTGAGCGGTACCGGTTTGTCACCCTGCATGTCCCAAGCGTAGTTGCCACTTAGAATGGACGTGACGTGCTGCTCGGGCATCGGCGGCCGGCCGAGAAGCGGATATTTGCCCTGCCTGCGCGTGTAATCCTCACGGGACCACTGGGCGTCGTAGTCGATGGCACGCGTGTAATCGGCAACTTCGTAGCGCGGCCAATCTTCGGCCAGCCCGTAAGTCTGGCCGATCCGCGAAGACCAGCCGTTGCCGGAATATCGGATGGTCTTCAGATTGGCGCCTCCCATAGCCTTGAGAGAAGCTTCCAAAACAGAGCGGACATCTTTTACCGTCTGTGCGGATGCAGTGATCCCGTCGAAAAAAGCCAGGCCCAGAAGTGTTGAGAGAACTGCGACATTGCGCTTCATGTGATTTCTCCTTAAGAAGCAAATAGAATTATGTCGCGAAGCCGCCAGCAGCGCCACGCCACAATCGCCGCTATCCATTAGACTGGCATCAGGTGCTTATGAATAGCCCCGCCTTCGCACCCTCTGCCCCCGGACCGTTCGCCGTCTGCACCCACACCTTCGAAGCTCGCGACCGGGCCCGCGATCGTCTCTTCCCCTGCGATATCTGGTGCCCCGATGAGGCCGGCGCGTGGCCGCTCGTCCTCTTCTCTCACCACAGCCACGGCAGCCGTCGCGCCGCCACCTACCTCACCACGTACCTGGCGAGCCACGGCTACCTGGTCGCGGCCCTCGACCATTCCGAAGTCGTCGCCCCGGAGATCGCAGGCAATCTCGAAGGCTTTATCGCCAACCGCGTTCCCGATGCCCGCTTCCTGATCGACTATATGCTCACCGGCGCGATTCCTTGTACCGCGCGGCCCGATCCCGATCGCATCGCCATCGTCGGCCACAGCGCCGGCGGCTGGACCGCTCTGGCCTTGCCCGAAACCGACACGCGCATCCAGGCTGTGGTCGCGCTCGCCCCCGGCGGAGCGTCCAATCCCAAGCCCGGAATTATTCCCGCCACTCTCAGTTTCAACTGGCCGCGCCCGCCGGCCACTCTCTACATCGTCGCCGAGGACGACGTCCTTACTCCCATCGCCGGCATGCACGAGCTCTTCAGCCGCACTCCCGGGCCCAAGCAAATGGTGGTCCTTCCCCGCGCCGACCACATGCATTTTATGGACAACGTTGAGCAGGCCCACGAGCAACTGCGCGCCGCCAGCTTCCCGCCCGAGACCTCCTGGATTTCACGCGAAATGCGCCCCATCGCCGAGCTCTGCACCGGCGAGGAAGCGCACCGCCAGATCCAAAGCCACACCCTCGCCCACCTCAACGTCGCTCTCTCACGTTCACGGCTCGGAAACCCTTTCTGAGCCGCGCGCATGAGCAAGCGGTCCGACACGCCAATTTATGCAACTTGGTACTAGCCCGCTCGATGTCTAAAACACCATTTCCGCATTGCGCCGCCATTTAAAACTGGCAGGCCCTGGAGAACTTTTGCTTTGCGTAGTATGATCGCTGGGCTGGAGGTCACTCATGCGAAAAACTTGGCTCATGTTACTGATGCTGGCGCTCGGAATCGGAATTGGACTAGCCATCTCGGGCAGGCTGGCATCGGTTGAAGCGCGATCGAAGGCCGGCGCCGGATTTGCCGCGGTGCCAGGCACCCTCGGTTCGGAGGATCTCACGGGTCCTTACGACGTGGTCAAGAACTGGCCGCAAGACATCAGCACGCTGCCTGGGAACGAAAAGTGGACCTACGGCGCGGGTGAAAGCGTTTTTGCGGAAAGCCCGAATCGCATCTACATGCTCTTCCGCGGCGAACTGCCGAAGATGGCTCCGCCCAAGGCCGCCCTGCTGCCGCAGCTGGGACCCAGCATCAGTTTTCCAGTGGCCGGCTTTTGGCGCGATGCCACGGTAGCGTCTCTGCCGGGAACAGGCGGCACGGACAACGACACCAGCGAATGGCTGACGGCTTGGGAGGGAAAATCCGCGGATCTCGGAATCAAGGGTCCGCCCTATCGTCAGCTCGGCGTGGACGCAAAA
Organism: Bryobacterales bacterium; assembly: GCA_963784025.1. Taxonomy (GTDB): domain Bacteria; phylum Acidobacteriota; class Terriglobia; order Bryobacterales; family Bryobacteraceae; genus Palsa-89. Next base: position 142,434 of record CAWAPW010000013.1, on the reverse strand, counting down.
TGGGAAAACTGTGTCGTGGTAGTGGATGGCAGCGGCAAGATCATCGAGACCTGGAAGCAGTGGGACAAGCTGTTCCGGCGTCCCCACTCCATTTACATCAGCCCCTATGATCCGGAAAGGAACGTCTGGATCGTTGACGATAACATGCAGGTCATCTACAAATTCACTCACGATGGCAGCAAGCTGCTGCAGACTATCGGCACGCCGGGAGTGGCGGGTGCGGACGCTACGCACTTCAACCGCCCCACTTACATCGATTGGCTGCCCGATGGCACGTTTTTCGTCTCGGATGGCTACACCGGAACGCGCGTGGCGAAATTCAACAAAGACGGAAAGTTCCTTATGGATTGGGGCAAGCTAGGCGGGCCTCCTCGCGGTCCCATCGACACTCGTCCAGGGTACTTCAGCAACGTGCATGGAGTGGCTGTGGACCCGGCCACGCGTCACGTTTTTGTGAACGATCGAAACAACCATCGCATTCAGGTCTTCGATGAAAACGGAAAGTATCTGTACGAATGGAAAATCGACGCGGACCCATCCAGCCTCCATCTGCTCTATATCGGATCGGGCAAAAGCATTTGGACCTATGACCGCACAACCAACAAGATGGTCGAATGGGATTTGCAGGGACACCTGCTGTACTCCTGGGGCAGCATGGGTGCTTTCCCTGGAGGGCTGTGGGGCGTGCATGGAGTCAGTGTGGATCGGGAAGGCAATCTGTACGTGGCCGAAGTGGACGCGGGGCGAGTTCAGAAGTTCCATCCGAAGGCGGGCGCCAATCCGGAATTTTTGGTTGCCAAGCCCGTCGCGTCAGTCTGGAAATGAGCTGCGTCGATGATGCACCGCGCCGCAGTTCTATTGTGGGTTCTTGCCTTTGCCCCGTTGTCGTCTACGCGTGCCGTGGCGCAAACGCGGTCCCCGAGTACGCTCGACATATACGTCATTGATGTGGAAGGTGGCAACGCCACGCTATTCGTTGCGCCTTCCCGTGAGTCGCTGTTAATCGATACGGGCAACGCAGGCTCCGCGGCTTCTCGCGATGCGGGTCGCATCATGGAAGCGGTCGGAGACGCAGGGCTTCAGCAGATCGATCATCTGATCACCACGCACTGGCACGGCGATCATTTCGGCGGCATGGCGGAACTGGCGTCCAGGATCCCGATCCGCGAGTTTATCGACCACGGCCCGAACGTCCAGCCGGGCGAAGCCGCCGACACCTTCCTGCAAAAGGTTTATCCGCAGCTTTATGCCAAGGCCAAACATACCGTCGTCAAAGCCGGCGACAGGCTTCCCATGGTTGGTCTTGACGTGCGCGTGGTCACTTCAGCCGGTGAGACCATCAAGACGGCGTTGCCCGGCGCCGGCATGCCGAATCCTTATTGCGCCAATTTCAAGGCTGGAGAGAGCAATGCCGAAGACCCGCAATCAGTCGGAGTCTACATGGCGTTCGGAAAATTTCGCACCGTTCATCTGGGTGACCTGACCAAGAACAAGGAATTTGAGCTGGTGTGTCCGAATAATTTGCTCGGCGTAGTGGATGTGCTTTTGGGATTGCATCACGGGCAGGCCAGCTCGAATTCAGAGGCGCTGGTGCACGCGCTTCATCCTCGCGTGGCCATCATGAATAACGGCACCCGCAAAGGCGGCGAACCTGAAGTGATGAAGACGGTGCATTCATCGCCTGGGCTGGAAGATCTCTGGCAGCTTCACTTCTCGCTCCTGAGCGGACAGGAGTACACGGTGCCGGGAATGTTCATCGCCAACACGATTGACGATCCGCAACCGGCCATGCCTGTTGCTCCAATGCCAGCCCCACAGCCAGGCCCAGGTGCGCCGCCCGCGCCAGTCCATAACGGCAAGTCATATTGGATCAAAGTGTCCGCGCGACCGGATGGCTCGTTCACGGTGACCAACGCGCGCAACGGCTTCAGTAAGACCTACGGAAATCCGTAAGAACGTGGCCAGGCGACGCTACTTGATACTGACGAAGATCCCGGCCTGACTAGCCATCGGCGAGTAGATGAAGGCCGCCGGGCTCACCGGTCCCATCGCGATCTGAATCCCGGTCTGCGCGGGGTAGGTGAAATTCGAAAGGTCCGGATTGTTGGCGGCCAGCGCGGCTACAGTGGGTATGTAGACGCCGATCCGGTAGACATTGCCGGGCAGGGAATTGACAGGTCCGATGGTGGCCGCGATTCCATTGCAGTAAATTCCGCCATCCAGAAACACGGCCGGCGTTAGCGCCGTCACTGCGTAGCCGTTGGATAGCGTGTACGGCCCCGGCGCCGCGACGAAGATCGTGATTGCGGATCCTGGCGCAGCCGGGTTGGACGACGAGTTCAAAGTGCCGTCGCTGTTGAGAATGTATCCCTGGCCGAAGCCGCTGCCATCGACGGAATAAATGGCCGGTGCCGCGGGAGCTGCCGGAGCGTACATGGAATTGGACACGCTTCCGTTACTCGCCACCTGCAGAGTATGAACGCCCGACGTTATCGAGCTGTCCGGCATGACGGCCACGATAGATGTAGCAGTGGCGGAGATAGTGGTGAGCGGCGAACCATCCACGACGATCTGCGCTCCCGATCCGAATCCCGCTCCCTTGGCGATGATGGGCTCGCCCGGAGCTAACGGCACGCCCAGGAGGCTGGCATAATTCTGCACCGCATCCAGCCGCACGGCGGGAGCGGGCAGCAGCGCTATCTTATTCGCCACCACCACGCCGGCGCCGCCCGACGTGGAGCCGGCCAGCAGGATATTGCCGTGGCCGTCCGGCACGGCGGTTTGTGCCGAGAATGGCGTGCCGTTACCCAGATAGGTGGAAAACAGGAGATTGGTAAGGTTGGAATCGAATCCGGCGACGAATCCCGAGGTGGAGGAAAACAACGCCTGGAAAGGGGCTCGCGTGGGAAATGCTTCGGATGCGGTAAAGCCGCCGACAATCACGTTGCCGGACGAATCGAGGGCGATGCTGGTGGCGGCGTCGCCCTGTTCGCCACCCAGCAGCGTTGCGGCCACGAGATGCGTCAGGCTGCTATCGAACTTGGCCACGAATGCATCGGAGCCTCCGCCCGCGGTGGGCTCATAGTTGAGCGACGGAATCGCGGGCTGCGGGGCCGATTGGAAAGCGCCGGCTGGGGCCGGCAAGGCCCCGCCGCCAGTATAGGAACCGGCCACGTAAACGTCAGAGTTGGAATCCAGCGCAATCGCCGCAACGCCAAGCGCCGGTTCAGAAACCGATGCCACCAGGGCCGTCCCGGTGGGATTCAGTTCCACAACGGTGGCCGAAGGTCCCGTCGGAACAATATTCGGATTGATGCCCACGCCGATCCAGGCATTGCCTGCTATGTCCACAACCATGGCCTTCACGCCATCGACTACGTTGTTTTGGGCATCGTTGGGGATGTAAGTGGAGTACATCAGGCTGGAGGCCTGGGCGTTGAACTTAGTTACGAATCCGGCGGGAGGGCCAATCACGCCAAAGAAGCCATTCGAGGTGATGCTTTGCGTGAAGGTTGACTGGTATACGCCTGGAGTGACCGGCAGGCCGCCTGCCGTGGTCCCGCCGATGAAGGGATCACCCGCAGCATCCACGGCGATAGATTCCGCGCTGCTCCCCGGTCCGGCGAAGTAGGTCGACCAACCGAGCGATCCATTGGGATTCAATTTTAAGACGAAGCTGGAGGCCAAGCCATTCGTGGAAGCGAGCGCGGATTGGTAGACACTCGGCGTAACCGGAAGGTCGGTGGATGTGGTTGATCCGGTGACGTAGATACTGCCGTCGGAGCCCACCGCGATGGCCGCCGCTGAATCGATGCCGCTGCCGCCGAAATAGGTGGAGTAGACGACGCTGCCGTTGTTATCCAGCTTCACGGCGAACACGTCGCTGGTGGGCGCGGCGATTTCGAAGAGATTGGAGCCGGAGATCAGCAGCTGCAGGACAGACGGTTCGTTGGGGCCGATGGGCGACGTGGTGTTGAACCCGTCGGTGGACTTAACAATTCCGTATGCGGCCAAGTTCGGAGCCGCCAAACTGGCGTAGAACGCGGAGCTGTTCGGATCGGCAATCAGGATGCTACAACTTCCCGGCATTTTGAGCGTCCAGACGCCTTGGGCAAATTCGTAAATCCCGTTGGTAGTGCCCGCGTACAGAACCCCGGCGTTTTTCGGATCGGCCGCCAGCGCCTGGAAGTAGACGTAGTTGGGAAGCTGCGTGAGCGGAGCGAAGGTCTGGCCGTTGTCAGTGCTCTTAGAAATGGCCGTGTTGGTTGCGAAATACAAGGTGCCGGCGGTGAACGGATCGAATACCAGCGCGTTGGGGTAGCCTGACGGCGTCACGCCGGTCCAGTTGCTCCCGCCATCGGCGCTGCGGAACAGCATGGCATCCCCGGCTGCAAAGATCACGTTCGGCGATCCAGGTTCTACCCAAACACCATCTTGCAGATTGATGCTGCCATTCGGGTTAGGAGGAATCCCATTGTTGATGGCGGCGAAGGTGGCGCCTCCATCGGTACTTTTGAACACGCCCTGGGTGGCTGTAGCGACGTAGAGCGTGCTGGAATTGGTGGGATCGACAGCCAGCGCGAACACGCCCGCTTCGGGGCCAGTGGCAGAGAACTGGTACAACAGGGTCCAGGTGGAACCCGTGTCGGTGCTTTTCCAGATTTGATTGCCGGACGCGACATAGAGCGTATCGGGATTGGCGGGCGCGGCGGCCGCGAAAGCGATGGGCGGAAGATTCGCCGGAAATAGTTTGGACGCGCCGGCGTTGGCGAGAGAGATGCGAACCAGCTGGGAGCCCCCGGCCGCGGATTGAGAGGCGGTAGCGGTGGTGGGAAAATCTAGCGAGGTGGTGCTGCCGACAATGTACAGGTCTCCATTCGCGCCGGTGGCGGCCGCAGCGACGGAACTGCTTCCGGATCCGCCGGTGGTTTTCACCCACTCTAATGCAGGCGCATAATCCGCGGCTGGCACGACCCAGGCGAGTGCAAGGGCGAGAAACATCGCGTTGAAAATCCGGGTTTTGTGCATCGGTCTAAATCTCCAAGGAACAATGGAGCGGATTTCCAACAAAAAACAAATGGAATGAAGCGCCCCAGGGTTGGGATAGACGCAGGCGTTCTTTAGTATTGCAGATTTAGGCGAATCGGGTCGAGACGATCGAGGGCGACGCTCAACAATCGTTGCAAGGCCGGCTTGGTCGAGGGTAGTGCCGGCCCATCCATTAGCAATGGCACGAGCAGTTATCGAACGGTAACGTTGTAATCCTGTCCTTCCCATCGATTGCTGTTTCGCCAAAAGAAGGTGAAGCGGATGCAGGTATCTGTCGACGAGGACGCCGTCACAGGCAAATCGACGAAGTCGATCTCTTTAGTGTAGGGCGCTGCTATGGTTAGAGTTGATCGCGAAACTGTTCCAGCGCCACTTTCACCAGTTGCGCGCGTGTCCGGACGCCCAATTTCTCGCACAATTGCCGCAGCGAGAATTTGACAGCGCCCTCTGAGATCTCGATCCGGCTGCCAATTTCCTTATTAGTCAATCCTTGGAAAATGCACCGGAGCACTTTCTTGTCGCGCTCGGTCAGCCGTGGCCGGTTCGGCTCCTTCGTCCGGTCCACCGAACGAAACAACGCGGTGAGATATTCCTGCTCGAGGCACACTTCACCCACTGCCACCTGGCGGATAGTCTTCAAGAGCGCTTCGGTGGAATGGTGCTTGTGCAGGATACCTGCCACGCCAGCCTGCACCAATTGGACCGCTTCGGGCCCACTGACCCCAGCCGTTACCACCAGGATTTGCCCGTCAAACGACCGCTTCTTGGCTTCGACGATAAAATCGAGCGCCCGCTCGGGGCCTAGATCCACATCCAGCAGCACCATGCTCGCGCCGGATTTCGCCAGCAGCGTCAGTGCGTCCGCGCACGTCGCGGATTGTCCCACCACCTTGATGCCGGGATCTTTCTCCAGCACGCGCGCCAGCCCCTCGCGAAACATGCCGTGATCGTCCACCAGCAGCACATTGATGGTAGCAACCGCGGTGTGGTCCAACTCCTTTTCCAAGCTCGATCTCCTAAGCCACCGGCAATTCGACCACGAAGCAACACCCCCGTGCGCTCGGATCGAAACGCAAATCTCCCCCGTAGCTTCTCACAATTGCACGCGAAATATATAGGCCCAGCCCGGTTCCATCGGCGCCCGCTTGAAACGGCTGGAACAGACGCTCCGGCGCGTCCACGCCCGGCCCGGTATCCTGAAACGTCACCAACACTCCCTGATCGCCGACCAACACGGTAATATCAAGTTCCCGGAAGGGCCCTTCGGCCACCGCTCGCAAGCTGTTCTGCGCCAGATTGAGGAACACCTGAAGCAATCCGTACGGATCCGCGGCCACCGCGGGAATCGCATCGGGCAGTTCCCATCCCACCGTTCCATCCAGCTCCTGCCAGTTCGGCTCAATCATGATCCGCAGATGATCCAGGATCTTTTTCAGCTCCACCGCTTCCACCGCGTCCTGCACCCGCGAATGCAAGTCAAAAGACGCGATTCTTTCCAGCCCTTTCACAAGCGTAACAAGCCCAGTGTAATCCTCATCGCCCGCCAGACTGTGCTTCTCGCGCAGGCTGGTGGATAGCAGCGCAATGGCGCCGCATAGATTGCGCACTTCGTGCGAAACGCCCGATGCGGCAATGCGGTTGTAATTCATCAGTTGTTTGAGGTTCTGTTCCTCCCGGTCACGCATCTCTTCCGACGAATCCACTACGATGGCCGCCAGCCGCGCGCCCTCCGACGTCATGTAAGACGAAAACCACGTGTCGGCCAGGAAGATCTCTCCATTCTCGCGCCGGCCCTGGCACTGGGCGGCCGTCCGGAACGCCTCCGGGCCGCTCTCCAGACGAAGTGCGTCGGCGAGCAACGGTAGGTAAGGCGCTATCGGGCGACCTGCCAGTAGTTGCGTCTCGGGAATCATGAACAAACTCTTCGCCGCGCGATTGGCTGCCAGGATCACCCCGCTTTGGTCCAGGGTCAGAATCGCCGCCGGGCTGCTCTCCACCAGCACGCTCAATTGCTGCTCGGCCTCTCGCCGCAGTTCCTGCTCCCGCTCGATCTTAGCCAGATGCTCCACCACCAGTTCCCGGTTCCGGACCAGCGCGGTGACGAACAATCCCGAGGCAAAATACGAGAGGGACGCGAAAGCGAAGCGCAGCATCGCCTCGGCCTGCGAACTCGGCACATCAAAACCGGCCCGCAAGGAAGCACATATCAGCGCCAGCCCGGCGATTTCGAGCGGCCCCAGAATCACCGCTCCCAGCATCATCGGGAGGATATAGAGCACGCCCAGGGACACGGTATTTCCAACCGCCCAATCGGCCAGCGCCACTACCAGCACCAGTCCCGCGGTGGCGCCGAGCACCTTGACTCGTCCCGCTCTGAGGCACAATGCGATCATTTCATTCCGGCCATTTTGCTCTTCAACCGCTAGCATATCCCGTTACCAAGGCGCCGCGAGATCGAAAGAAAGGCTGCTAGCTCTTTTCGAAAGCATTATTAGCGCCTAAAGATAGAGCCGCGACATTCCGAAAGAAAGTCAGCCTTTTGCGGCTTCTAACTCAACTTACTCCACGCGCAGTTCCACTTACCAGCAAGATGCAACCGCGCGCGACTAAGTACGCACGCTAGTACCACCTTTCTTTCGGATGCAACTTACTTTCTTATGCCACAAAAATCTGAAAATCTTTGCATCGCGATTGAAAATATTAATTGGACGCTTATCAACACCGCCGATAGACTTCCTACTTAAGCCCCGTCGCCCTTCACGCTTCCCAAGTTCGCGAAGCAGCCAGATGCAAGCCCGATCGGAGCTTGGCTCCCGTCGTAGTCGTGCTTCAACAAATTCCTAAGGGAGGAAGTTTTCATGGAGAAGAAGTTATCTCTATCTCAGAAGATCACGCGGTTGCGCGGGCGGATGAAGGACGCGAACTGGCGCAAGTATGGCGCCACCATCCTCATGGGCAAGTTCGGCGCGGCGGCGCTGCTACTGCTGGTGGCCATCCTGGTCAATCCCGCTCTGATCGGTTTCCGCACCTTCGCGGCGGACCCCGTTCTCAAGGGCAATGACATCGTCAATCCCGTCAACACTGCCTGGACGCTCGTCGCCGCGTTTCTGGTGTTCGGCATGCAGGTTGGCTTCACGATGCTCGAAGCCGGCTTCTGCCGGTCGCGCGAAACCGTCAACGTGCTGATGGAATGCATCGTCGACACCTGCCTGTGCGGCCTTCTGTTCTACGCCTGGGGCTTCGCGTTCATGTTCAGCCATGGCAACGGCTTCATCGGCTATCACTGGTTCTTCCTGCAGGGCGCGCCGGCAACCTACGAGACCACCGGCGTGGCGTTCCTCGCGGTCTGGATCTTCCAGTTCGCGTTTGCCGACACCTGCTCCACCATCACCTCGGGCGCCATGATCGGCCGCACCGGATTCGTCGGCGACCTGGTCTACAGCGTCGGCGTTTCGGGCTTCATCTATCCGATCATCGGCCACTGGGCCTGGGGTCCGGATGGCTTCCTCGCCACCATGGGCAGCGCGGGCAACTTCCTGCCCTGGCTGGGCACAGAGCTTCCACGATTTCGCCGGTTCCACGGTGGTGCACACCATCGGCGGCTTCATCGCTCTGGCCGGCTCCATCGTTCTTGGGCCCGCGCCTGGGACGCAAATTCAAGCGCGACGGCGGCGGCCCCATGCTGCCGCACGATCTGACCATCGCCGCTCGCGGCGGCTTGATTCTGTGGTTCGGCTGGTACGGATTCAATCCCGGCAGCACGCTCTCGGCGATGGATTTCGAAGGCATCGGCCGCGTTGCCGCCAACACCACGCTGGCGGCTTGCGCGGCCGGCCTGACCGCGATGTTCTACGCCTACATCCTGAGCAAGAAGTGGGACGTCAGCTTTACGGTCAACGGCTTCCTGGCCGGACTGGTCGCCATCACCTGCCCCTGCTACTGGGTCAGCCCGACCGGCGCGATCCTGCTGGGCGGCATCGCCGGCGTGCATGGTTGTCATGGGCGTGGAACTGCTCGAGTGGCTGCGCATTGACGATCCCATCGGCGCGGTGCCGGTTCACGGCTTCTGCGGCATCTGGGGCACGCTGTCGCTCGGCCTGTTCGCTGCCGGCAAGTACGGCGCGACCGGCCCCATCTCGCCGCGATAACTCGGCTCCGCTCACGGGCCTGTTCTACGGCGGCGGCACACACGTTGCTGATGGCCCAGTTCATCGGCAGCGCGATCATCACTCTGGCAACTTTCGCGGTGTCGATGGTGCGTGATGTACGCGGTCAATGCCACCGGCCTCCTGCGCGTCTCCGAGGAAGGCGAACTGTACGGTCTCGATCTTCACGAGCACGGCATCTCGGCTTATCCCGAGTATGTGATTTCCTCTTCCGCTCAGCCCGCCGGCATGATCGCCGAAGCGGCAACCCAGAAAATCGCCAGCGAAGCGATGGGGCGCGTGGGGCTGAGCAGCGGGGCGGCTCGTTAGCGTACGCCCGCCGAGGCAAGACTATTTGGTTTTCGGCCAAACCTATTCGGAGACCGTGCGTTTGAGGCGTACGGTCTCTTTTTTTCTGAAGAGGAATCCACACCATGAAGAAAATCGAAGCGATCATTCAACCCTACAAGCTGGATGAAGTAAAAGAAGCCTTGAAGGGTATCCATGCCGACGGCATCACCATCTCCGAAGTCCGGGGTCATGGACGCCAGAAGGGACACACCGAAGTTTATCGCGGGCAAGAGTACAGCATTGATTTTCTGCCCAAAGTGAAGCTCGAAATGGTTGTACCAGACGGGCGCCTGGATGAAGTGGTCTCCGCGCTGAGCGCCGCCGCGCGATCCGGAAAGATCGGTGACGGAAAAATCTTCGTCTCTTCGGTGGAAGAAGTATTACGCATCCGAAATGGCGATCGCGGCGAAGGTGCGCTGTAACTTAGCGGCGGCGGTGAGCCCTATTCAAGGGCCGAAGGAGCCGGAGGAGACTTGAGATGTCGCCAGCACAGAGTCGTGATGGCAAAGCCAAAGTTGTCGTCGCCACCGCTGTCGCACTCTCGTTCATTTCCTTCTGGCGCGGCGCGGCCATCGTCCTCAGCGATCTCGCGTCCTCCGCGTTCTACGCGGGCGGGATCGCCGAGCGGGCCATCGGCTCCAGCGCGCCCTGGTTCATCCTGGGCGTCATGCTGTTCAGCTTTGCCGTGCGCTCCGTGTACATGGAAGGCTGCAGCATGTTTGTGCGCGGCGGCGTCTATGTCGTGGTACGCGACGCCATGGGCCCCTTCATGGCCCGCCTTTCGGTTTCGGCGCTGATCTTCGATTACATCCTCACCGGTCCCATCAGCAGCGTCAGCGCCGGCCAATACCTGGGCCGCCTCATTAACGAAGCCGCCGAAACCGCGCACGTGGCTTCCCGAGTGCCGCCCAATCTATTCGCAGCCGGATTTGGGCTCATTGTGACGTTGTATTTCTGGTGGAACAACATCAAAGGCATTCACGAATCGAGTGGCAAGGCGTTGCGCATCATGCAAATCACTACCGTCATGGTCGTGATCTTCCTGATCTGGTGCCCGCTCACCATTCTGATGCACGGCGCCGCGCAGACGCCGCCGTCACCCACCTTGCGAAATTTGCACTTCAGCGACAGCGGGCTCGGCTGGTTCAAAGGAACTATATGGCCAACCATCCCGGTGGTGGCCATCATCATCGCCTTCGGCCATTCGCTGCTTTCCATGAGCGGATTCGAAACGCTGGCGCAGGTCTACCGCGAAATCGCCTATCCCAAGCTGAAGAACCTGCGGATCACGGCGAACATCGTTTGCATTTACGCGGTGCTCTGCACCGGAGTTGTCACTCTGTTAGCCGGCTTCATTATTCCCGACCAGGTCCGCGGCGAATACTCGGAAAACCTGCTCGGCGGGTTGGCCATGTACTTGTCAGGTCCATACGGGCTCCGGCTGGTGTTTCACGCCTTCGTCGTGATGGTCGGCGTGCTGATTCTGGCCGGCGCCGTCAACACCTCCATGATCGGCGCCAACGGCATCTTGAACCGCGTGGCCGAAGATCGCGTCCTGGTGGACTGGTTCCGCAAACCGCATCCGCGTTACGGAACAACATCGCGTCTGGTTAATTCGGTGGCGCTGCTCCAGATTCTGACCATCGCGGCTAGCCGCGGCGATACTTATCTGCTGGGCGAAGCCTACGCGTTTGGAGTGGTCTGGAGCTTCTTTTTGAAATCTTTGGGCGTGCTCGTCCTGCGCTTCAAACGCCACGATCAGGAGTACAAACATCCAGGTAATTTCAAGATAGGCGGTCGCGAAATTCCACTGGGACTCATCGTTACCACTTCCGTCCTTTTTCTGGTCGCGTTGTCAAATCTCTTCTCCAAGCGTATCGCCACCATCTACGGAATCCTGTTCACGCTATGCCTGTTCGTGCTCTTCACCATTTCCGATCGCATCAACAAACCAAAGATGGCCGGCAAGAAGAAAGGCCTGGAAGAGTTCAATCTCGATCATCAGGCCGATATCAGCTCGGGAAGCCTTCACGCGCGGCCGGGTTCCATCCTGGTGGCCGTACGCGACTACAGCCAGATGGGTCACTTGCAAACTGTACTGCAAAAAACCAATCTGCGCCGCCACGACATTGTGGTGATGACGGTTCGCACCATGTCCGCCGGCGCGGGCGAATACCATCTGAAGGACGAACAGCTATTCGCCGACTACGAGAAAGAGCTGTTCACCCGCGTGGTAGCGATGGCGGAGAAGGAAGGCAAGCCTGTCGAACTGCTGGTGGTCCCCGGTCTGGATCCGTTCGACGCCATGGTTCGCACCGCCGAAAAAGTGAATGCATCGCGGCTGGTGACGGGCGTATCGGCCAAGATGGATTCCAACGAACTGGCGCGGCGCATCGGCCTGGCGTGGGAAAAGCTGCCGGAGCCGCGGCACGCCTTTTCGCTCGAGATCATCAGCCCCGGCCGCCCCAGCGCCTTCGTCAACCTGGGCCCGCATCCGCCCCGTCTGTGGCCCGAGGATGTTGAACGCGTTCACCGGCTGTGGTTGAAGTTGAGTGAACGATTCGGAAGCCGGCTGCACCATCGAGATATCGTCGGCCTCGCCCTGCTGCACTTCGAGCGCGAGCTGGAAAGCGCGCGGGCGGACGGGACGCTTGAAGACATCGCTCGGGAGCTGTGTATCGACTCGATACCTACTTCAATGGCAGAAGACCCTTTGGTAGAAGAAGCACCGCGAATCTACAGGCGGCCTTAAACGTGCCATTGTACCGAAAGCGTGTGTGCAGCTCCTCTTTATTCGCGATGGTGAAAAGGATGGACGAGCGGCCGCTGGTGAAGAACGGCGAAGCGAACATCAGCAGCGCGCTGAGCAGATAGAGAAACCATGTATCCGAGCTTGGGATCGCGAAAATGAAGCCAATGGCCACCACCGCGCGGATCAGATCGCTTGCGATCATGATGCGCTTGCGATTTAGCCGATCGAGAATCACGCCAGCCAGGGGGCCGGCCATCACAGCGGGGAACGCGCGCGAAAGCATGATGCCGGTAACAACCAGGCCCGAGCGTGTGTTCGCCAGCGCGAAGACGGGGACGCTATTGAAATGGTCGCCGATTTCGCTCACCACTTGCGCGGACCACGTCCAGCGATAGTTTCGATTGCTTCTTCAGGAGTTGGAGAAACTCCGACATTTAGGAAATGGATTCCTGGCGAACGGTGATGGAGTCCAGAAATTCGTGATCGATTTCGTAGCCGAAGCCCGGCTCATCGCGAATGGCGATGGTTCCGGTCGTAGTTACTTCCACCGGCGGTTGAATAATATCGCGCGACCAATAACGCTTGCTGGCCGAAACGTCGCCCGGAAGCGTGAAGTTCGGAAGCGTGGCCAAGCGCGATGTTGTGCGCGCGGCCGATGCCCGATTCCAGCATGCCTCCACACCAGACCGGAATACCGGCGGCTTGCGCGACATTGTGAACGCGCCTGGCTTCCGCGAATCCGCCCACGCGTCCGAGCTTGATGTTGATGATGCGGCCGGCATCCAGGTCGATGGCTTGCTGGGCTTGGTGCGCCGAGCGGATACACTCATCCAGACAAATCGGAGTTTTGAGTTGGGCTTGCAGTTTCGCGTGGTCGATAATTTCGTCATGCGCCAGCGGCTGCTCAATCATCATGAGATTGAATTCGTCGAGCGCTTTCAGCAGCGGCGCATCCGCCAGCGTGTAGGCCGAGTTGGCGTCGGCCATCAGCAGGATATTGGGAAATCGCTTGCGCATTTCGCAAACCACTTCCACGTCCCATCCGGGTTTGATCTTCATCTTGATGCGCTGATATCCGGCTGCCAGCTCCGTTTCGATTTTCTGCAAAAGCTGCGGGACGGAATCCTGAATGCCGATGGAAACCCCACACGGGATTTCTCGTCTCGCCCCGCCACCGATGTGCTGGTACAGAGGCTTTCCAAGCATGCGCGCTTCCAGATCCCAAGCCGCCACTTCCAATCCGCCGCGGGTCATCAGATGCCCGCGGATGTGTGCGCTACGTGCCCCGACATCGGCCGCTTTTTCAAAATCGTGACGGAGCACACGCGGAGCCACATAGTCGCGCAAAACCAGCCATGCCGATTCGGTCCACTCTTCGTTGTAGAAAGGATTCTCGCCGCACGTGACTTCGCCCCAACCGGAAAGCCCATCGCTAACCACTTCCACTAGGACAATGCGGCGTTCCGTAGTCCGGCCGAAGCTGGTTTCGAAGAAATGCACCAGCGGCATCCGTATTTCGCGCAACGTAATTCGGTCTAAGCGGATTCCCATGTTCCTAACAAATAAGTCCCGAAATGTTCGGACTTCTCAAAGCCGATTACCGCGAGCTTGCGATCGAACGCCGCGCGGAACTGTTCGCTGGCTTTTTGCTGGATTTCTCTCGCGCACGCAGGTTCGTTGGCGCGAATGGTTGCGATATTGGATGGAATCGGGATGCGCGCTTCGACGGGGGGGCGTGCAAAGGGTTGGCCGGCCAGAATCGCTTTCACTCGGGGACTCGAAATCCACCACTCGGCGCTGCAACGATCCGTGGGCAACCCGCCATGCAGCGGGCTGCTGGTAGTTCCGTATTGATTGGGCGTGTAGCGCCGAACGATGGCGCCCAGCCGCTCCATGTTGAAGAATGCGTTTTTGATTTCGAGCGGATCGAAGGTCCACTCGATCAGATCGATGCCGCGGCGCAATGCATCGTCGCGCTGCGTAAGCTTGAGCGTGCGGCCTACGCCGGCGTTGCGATATTCCGGCAGCACGCCGAGCATGTGGCTGTGCAGATACGTTTTTCCGCCGGGCTTGAGGCCCGGGAGGGCCATGCAAAATCCGATCATCTGCGCGCCGTCGAAAGCGCCGTAGACTTGCCCGCCGATTTTGAACGCCACCACGAACAGCCGCAGCGGGATCAGGTCGACATCCTCGAAACCCCAGATCTGGCGCTGCAATCGGACCACGGACTTCAGATCCTCGCGCTCCGTCAGCGGGCGTGTTTCGATCATTCGTGCGCCTTGGCCTCCTGCCACAGCGCCTCCATCTGGTCGAGCGATGCGCCAGGCAAGGTAGCGCGGTTCTCGACGAAAGCAAAACGCTTGCGGAACTTAGCGTTGGTTTTTCGCAGCGCCTGCTCGGGATCCACTTTGAGTTTGCGCGCCAGATTCACCAGCACGAAGAGCAGGTCGCCGATTTCGCCTTCCACTTCGGCGGGACTTCCCGCGTCGCGGGCCTCCGCGAGTTCTCGCAGCTCTTCATCCAGCTTGTCGAGCACCTGTTCGGCGTTCTCCCAATCGAAGCCGACCGCTGCAGCCTTGGAGCTGATCTGTTGCGCTTCCACCAGCGCTGGGAGCTTGCGCGACACCGAATCCAGACGGCCCTGCGGAGGCTTGCCTTGGTCCTTTTTTTCGTCGGCTTTGATTTCGTCCCAGCGGCGCTTTACGTCGTCGGAGGTTTTTGCGGCGCCGTCCCCAAAAACGTGGGGATGCCGGCGGATCAGTTTTTCCGAAATCGCGTCGAGCGAATCGTCGATCCCAAACTTGCCTTCTTCCGACGCCATCTGCGCGAAGAATACGGCCTGCAGCATCAGGTCGCCAAGCTCTTCGGCTAAGCCTGGCCAATCGTTCTGATCGATGGCATCGAAGACCTCATACGCTTCTTCGAGCAGATAAGGTTTGATGGTGTCGAAATTTTGCTCGCGATCCCACGGGCAGCCGCCGGGAGCGCGCAGCCGCGCCATGATGCCGACCAAACGTTCGAAACGTTGTCCAGTTGTAATGGTGGGGCCTGGGGACATTCTTGCAGTGGGAAGTCCCAGTTTAGCAGGGGCCGCGACACTCTTGTGCCGCGACCCATGGTTGAGGATGAGTGATTCGTTCTAGCGAAGCGCTGCCGCAACCGCTCCTTTCGTGATGTGCTTGGAACCGGACATTACGAGCGCGGTTTCACCCGGCCATTCCACTGCCGACAGGTACACGGTACCATCGCGCCGTTCGAAGATCAGCTTCGTCGCGGTTGTATCGGAAGCCGTTCCCGATAGGGTGCTGAGAAGCGCCACCGAAGTTCCGCTAGGGCCGTGGAGCAGAATGACGCCTGCGTGCTCCGCATCCACGGTATATTCTCCGGCCGGCATCATGGCGCCGCCGGCCGCGAATTCGAACGGAACGTTCGCTTTGGCGGTGGCGGACTGCGCATTGGCCCCAAGCGCGAGCGCGCAAAGGCCGCCCAATAGCAGGGCCGCGCGGAGAGAGTGTGTTTTCAGAAATCGAGTGTTCATGTCGTAGACTCCTTTCAAGTCTTTCGATACAAATTTGAAATCGTGATGTTACTGCCTGAGCGCCGTGCGCGGCGTAACAGCAACGCACACAAACGGCTGGCGTCAGGAAAACTTCACCGAGGAATGAAAGATGTCTTCGAGGACTACTACTGGAACCGGAGAGCAAGCCTGCGCTCTACGGGGCAAGTCTTACAATCTGAGATTAAGCGAAAAGCGGCCGGCGGTCCAATCAAAATTTTGAATCCATACAATTTAAGGTGTTTCACCGTTAAAATGAGGTTAGGATGAGCGACCAGGAATATCCACTCCCACCAGCCACGTTTGAGTTTTTGATCCTCTCGCTGAAGGCGCAGACCGAGATGCACCTCGGCATGTATCACTTTGGCGAGGAGAAAGATCGTTCGGCGCCTGATTTCCGCATCGCGCGCCACACCATCGACCTGCTGGCGATGCTGCAGGAAAAAACGCGCGGCAACGTGACGATGGAAGAGCAGCGCCTGGTGGACAACGCGCTCACCGAGCTGCGCTTCCGTTTTGTGCAGGCCATGGAGAACACGAAATCCGCGCCCGCGGTTGAATCGGCCGCGCCGGAACCCGACAAGGAAGAGCAGGCCGGCGCATAGATGGGTTCGGAATCCATCCGCATTACGGTGCTCGGATCGGGCACCAGCGTCGGGGTGCCGATGATTGGCTGCCGTTGCGCGGTGTGCCATTCCGAAGATCCGCGCGACCGGCGTCTGCGGCCTTCGGTGCATATCCGATACGGCGATCGCGGCGTATTGATCGATACCACCCCCGACTTTCGCTACCAGGCGCTCCGCTCTCAGATAGAACGTGTAGACGCGATTTTGTTTACGCACTCGCACGCCGATCACGTGATGGGTCTGGACGACGTGCGGCCGTTTAACTACCGGCAGGGCGGCGTGATTCCGGTGTACGGATCGGAGGAGACGATCGGGGCGATTCGAAGGACTTTCCAATATATTTTCGACGAACGCGACACGCAGTCGTCCCGGCCGCGCCTGGTGACGCATGTTTTCGATGCAGCGCCCATCGATCTTTTTGGACTCCGATTCATTCCGATCCGGCTGAATCACGGGCGGGGCACGGTCTACGGCTTTCGATTCGGCGACGCAGCGTATCTGACCGATCACAGCGACATTCCCGAAGAATCCATGGAACTGCTGAACGGCCTGGACGTTTTGTTTCTGGACGCGCTGCGGCACAAACCGCATCCAACACATTCCACCGTGGAGCGGTCCTTGGAGTCGGTGGCGAAACTGGCGCCCCGGCGGGCGTTCTTCACGCACATCTGTCACGATCTGGGGCACGCGTGCACCGAAGAGCGCTTGCCGGCGCATGTCCGGCTGGCGTATGACGGGCTGAAGATCGACGTCGAAGAGAGCGCGGCATGATTTATAGAAGCCTTGCGGAAACGCCGGACGGCTTCGGCCCGTGCGCCATCACGATCGGCAATTTCGACGGCGTCCACTGCGGGCATCGGCAAATATTGCGCGAAGTTATTGCCGTAGCTCGCGAAGAAAGCTGGAAATCGGCCGTGCTCACGTTCGATCCGCATCCGGCCAAACTAGTGGCACCCGCCAGCTCACCGCGTTTGCTGACCACGCTGGACGAGCGCGCGCGGATGATTTTGGAGCAGGGCATCGACCAGATCCTGATACTGCCGTTCACGCCGGAGATCGCCGCGCTGGGCCCGGAAGATTTCGTTCGTGAAATTCTGGTGGACAAGTTAAAGGCGCGGGCCGTGCTGGTGGGCGCGAACTTCCATTTCGGAAAAGGGGCGTCGGGCAACGCTGGGATGTTGGAGGAATTAGGCGACCGGTACAGTTTCGAGACGGAGATCGTGGATCCGGTGGTGTGGCGCAAGCGTGTGATTTCGAGCAGCGCGATTCGCCGGTCTATCGAAGCGGGCGACGTATCCGCGGCGTACCGGATGCTGGGCCGGCCCTACGCGCTGCGCGGAACGGTTGTGCCGGGAGAGGGCAGGGGATCGAAGCAGACCGTTCCCACCTTGAATCTGGACACGACAGCCGAAGTGCTGCCGAAGAACGGCGTTTACGTGACGCGGACGCGGGATGCGAGCGGTGGACGCGAATGGCCGTCCATCACCAATGTCGGGTATCGGCCCACGTTCGATGGTCAGACTCGCACCATCGAGACGTATTTGCTTTCCGCGCTCGACGGCGATGCGCCCGAAGAAATTGCGGTGGAGTTTTTGCGCTGGGTCCGCGATGAGCGGAAGTTTGAGAATGCGGAAGGGCTGAAGGCGCAGATTCTGCGGGACGTGAATCGCGCGCAGACTTATTTTCGAAGAGTGGGGCAGGCCGCGGCGTCGGCGCGATGAGACTGGAATGCGCGAGAATCTAGAGATGGAGGAAGCAGACGTATGAGTTTTTCGGAAGGCAAAGTGCGCCACATGAAGGCGCTCTCGAACAAGCAGGGGGTAATCGCGGCTGCGGCGATGGATCAACGCGGCAGCTTGAAGAAATCCATTGCGTCCGCCAAGGGCGTGCCGGCGGATCAGGTAACCGAAGAGATGATGAGCGAGTTCAAAATCGCGGTGTCGAAGGTTTTGACGCCGCACGCGAGCGCCATCCTGCTGGATCCCGAATACGGCCTTCCCGCCGCGAAGGCGCGCTCCTCCAATGCGGGGCTACTGCTGGCGTATGAAGAGAGCGGTTACGACAATACCAAGCCGGGCCGTCTGCCCGATCTGCTGCCGCACGTCTCGGGCAAACGCATCGCCGATTGGGGCGCGAACGCCGTCAAGATCCTGCTCTATTATTCGCCGTTTGACGACGGGCAGGTGAACGATATCAAGCACGCGTTCATCGAACGCATCGGAGCGGAGTGCGAGGATCTGCAGATTCCGTTCTTTTGCGAGTTCGTGGGGTACGATCCCAAGGGCGGCGACGAGAAGGGGTTGGAGTTTGCGAAGCTGAAGCCGCAGGTGGTGACCGGGGCGATGGAAGAGTTTTCGAAACCGCAGTACAAGGTTGACGTGCTGAAAGTGGAAGTGCCGATCAACGCGAACTATGTGGAAGGCAGCAGCGTGTACAAAGGCCAGAAGGCTTATTCGCGGAGCGAGGCGCTGGATCTGTTCCGCAAGGCCGCGGGCGTGGCGAAGAAGCCATTCATTTATCTGAGCGCGGGCGTGGGCAATGCGCAGTTCGTCGAAGAGTTGAGCATGGCGGCGGAGGCGGGCACGGATTACTCGGGCGTTCTATGCGGCCGCGCGACGTGGAAGGACGCGATTCCGGTTTATGGCAAGCAAGGCGTGAAGGCGTTGGAGGATTGGCTTGGGACCGAGGGCGTGAAGAACATCGAAGCGGTGAATGCGGCGATTAAGCCGGCGAAGCCGTGGTGGGCGAAGGCGGGCGTGGCGGCTGTCGCGTGACGCGACGCCACGCCGGGGCTGGGGATTAGGGGTTTGGGCTCCAGGTACTTTGGGTATTAAGTAGGCCAGGATGGCTTCGACCGAGGAAGCGTAGGAAAGGAGACTTGAAAATGGCAGCCCTTGACTGGTCGCAATGTCCCGCGGTGGAAAGCGTGCCTGGCAGGTTGAGTGGCGCGTGGGTGTTCCGGGATACCCGGATGCCGATTTCCGCCGTGTTCGAAAACCTTGAGGCGGGCGCCACAATAGAGGAAATCATCGAACAGTTCGATGTGACGCGGGAGCAGATCAACGCGGTGCTCGAATTTGCAGCACGAAGCGCCGCGCCGGCCATTGCCCCCGACGCGGGTTCGCTGGTGGATGCTCATTCTCTTTGACCACGTAACGCCTAGTGGCATTGCGCGTTTTCTTTCTGGCCACACAGTCACAAAGGCCAAAGAACGTGGATGGGACAGGCTTACAATGGCGAGTTGTTGGCTGAAGCCGAACGCGCCGGTTTCGATGTCCTTCTTACCGGCGATAAGAACATGCGTTATCAGCAGAATCTTACGGGCCACAGAATAGCTATCGTCGTACTGAGCACTCCTCAATGGCCCGTTGTGCGATTTAATCTCGAAACCATTGCGGCTGCGGTGAACGCTGCGACACCGGGCACCTATGTTGAAGTCCAATTAAAGAGGAAATAGTCACCTACGATTAATGGAAGGGGCACTTATCGATTCGCATTGGCCGCCGACCAATCGCTGAGAGAGCGTTGCGTCTATCAAGGCAACCTCGCCTGAACCGAACACGCGTTGAGGCACTCTGGAGGAATGCGGCTGCGGGGAGGATAGCTTCTTGTTTCGTCGCCACGCTGTTGATAATAGCGAAAGAGATCCTGAGAAGTCGGCGGAGCCACGACCGCAAAAATCCTGAAGGGCGAAGCACCGACATGGATCCTTCCGTTCCACTCGCCCGTACGTTCGTCGAACGTCACAGGCTCGAAGCTTTGCGGCCAGAATTTCCTGGACCTCTCGTCCGCGGTCAATAGCCAGATTTCGTGTCCTTCGGGAAGAAATGTTAAGCGCCCGCGAACAGGATAGGAGACGCTCGACCCCAATGGTTTTGGATCAGAGAGAATCTCTCCTGGGCGAGGAAGTGTGATCTGAATCTTGTCGTCTTGGCCGTTGATCCTTGACGTGGGCGTTGGCTCGTCTGGCTCGATAGGCCGCATCGCCCGAATGGTTAGGAGAATAGCGCCCTCGCACAATATGGCTAGGCCGAGAAGCCCCAGCAACCAATTGGCGATGGCCGAACTGCGGAGCAGAAAGGCTCCCATAGATTGCCAGAGCAAGCCAATAATTCCAGTGAACACTGTGATGATTATTGCGGCAATGACCTTACTCCAGACCGGATCGTGCCATATTTTCCTCAGTACGGAAGCCATTTCGTCTCTATGGAGTGTATTATTATTTGGCCGTGTCGGTCTCGTGGAAGCACTTCGAATTTGCGACCACACAGCGCTAAACTGACGCTTGGGCGTTCAGTTGTTCGGAGCGGGGGGGCGCGGAAAGGTCGACGCCTTCCCAACGTGCGACCACGGCCGAGGCCATGCAGTTGCCAAGGAGGTTAACGGACGTGCGCGCCATGTCCATCAACGCGTCGGCGCCGAGCAGAAGTGCGACGCCGGAGAGCGGTAGGCCAAACGATGCGAGTGTGCCGGCTAGGATCACGAGCGATGCGCGGGGGACGGCGGCGACGCCTTTGCTGGTGAGCATCAGCGTCAGCATCATCAGGAGTTGCTGGCTGAGCGGCATGTGAATGCCCGCGGCTTGCGCGACGAAGAGCGACGCCATCGAGAGATACAGCGTGCTGCCGTCCAGGTTGAAGCTGTAGCCGGTGGGCAAAACGAACGCGACAATATGCGGGGGGACGCCCATCAGTTCCATGTTTTCGAGTGCGAGCGGGAGCGCGGCTTCGCTGGAAGCGGTGGAAAAGGCCAGAATGAACGGCTCGCGAGCGGCGCGGATGAAAGGCCGCAGCGGAATTCGCGCGATCATGGCCACTGCGCCCAACACGACGAAGACGAAGATCGCGAGCGTTCCGTACAACGTGAGGATCAGCTTACCGAGTCCCAACAGTACGCCCATGCCCTTGCTGCCGATCGTCGCCGCCATGGCTGCGCCCACGCCGATGGGCGCCAGGTACATCACGTACTTGGTGTAGCGGAACATCACTTCGGAGAGCGACTTGCAGAACGCGACCACGGGCGTGGCTTTGGAGCCGATGGCCGCGCAGGCCGCTCCGAATAAGAACGAAAAGACCACAATTTGTAGTACATCGCCTTTGGCCATGGCGTCGATCACGCTGGCCGGGAAGGTGTGCTCCAGAGTGCCTGAGAGCGTCGGACCGGCCTGTGATAATCCCGTTTCTCCTGCCGTGCGTTCGAGCGTCATCCCTTCGCCGGGCCGCACCAGATTGACAGCGCCCAATCCCAGCACCAGCGCGATGGTAGTGAGAACTTCGAAATAAAGGATGGCCTTGATTCCGATGCGGCCCATGGTCTTGACGCTGCCCGTGCCCGCGATGCCGTAGACCAGAGTGCCGAAGATCAGCGGCGCGATGATGGATTTGATCAGGCGCAGGAAAACGTTGGACAGCGCAGCCATCCATTCCGCTTTGCCGACGTTCGGAAAAACCGCGCCCAGCGCGACGCCGAGCAGCATGGCGATGAAGATCCACGCCGTTAGGGACAGCCGTTTCACTGGCTTTTTCTTACCTTTCGCCCCACTTCAGCTTTTGCCGCAGCACGTCGAAGAAAAACATTTTGGGCGGCCGGATCAAGTAGACCTGATGATCGGAACTCTGGCACACCACGCGATCGTTCTCGAGGAGCGGCTCACCCACCTGGCCATCCACGGTGAGATACGCCTCCTGGCGCGGCGCCTTGCAAACGATCTCGATCACGCTGGTGTTGGGAACCAACACGGGACGGTTGGTGAGCATGTGCGGGCAGACGGGAGTGATGCAGATGGCCGCGACCGCGGGAAACAGGATAGGCCCGCCGGCCGAAAGCGAATACGCCGTGGAACCGGTGGGCGTGGCGATGATCAGGCCGTCGGCTTTGAAGGTGCTAACGTACTGGCCGTCGACGTAAGTCTCCAAATCGATCATGCGCGCGATCTGCGTTTTGCCGATGACGATGTCGTTCAGCGCTTCATAGGACGCCACGGTTTTGCCCTCGCGCTGCACTTCACCATGGAGCATGCGGCGAGGCACTACGCGCTGCTCACCGCATAGCGCGCATTCGAGTTCGGGATAAAGCTGGTCGAGCGTAATGGCGGTTAGGAAGCCCAATCCGCCCAGGTTCACGGGAAGGATCGGGATCTCGCGCCCGGCCACCGCGCGGGCCGCGGCCAGCAGCGTGCCGTCGCCACCCAACACGATCACCAACTGCGCGCCTTCGGGAATTTGCTCTCGTGGGAGCCCGTCGCCGCTGCCGAGATAGCGCGCGGATTCATGATCCAGGCGCGTGTCGACGCCGCGCTCCCGCCACCACGCGACCAGATCGGACACGATTGTCGACGCGTGCGGAATGCCAGGCTTCGAGATTACGCCCACTACCTTAATGTCTGGCATGTAAGAGGAACTCCCGATTGCCTTCGGCGCCCAATATCGGCGAAGGAATGATCTGAGTGTGAAAGCCAAGCGCCTGCACGGCCTTTTCTACCCGTTGACATGCCTGTTGGTGCAACGCAGGGTCGCGAATAATTCCTCCCTTGCCCACTTGAGCCCGGTCCAGTTCGAATTGAGGCTTTACCAGGATAACCATTTCGGCGTCCTGGGCCAGAAGGGGCGCCAGCGCCGGTAAGATCATTGTGATGGAGATGAAACTCACATCGCAAACGGCCAGGGCGATGGGCTCGGGGACTTGTTCGCGAGTGAGGTAGCGCGCGTTCACTTGTTCCTGGACGATGACGCGCGGGTTGTTGCGGAGTTTCCAATCGAGCTGGCCGGTGCCGACGTCGATGGCGTAGACGCGCGCGGCGCCGCGCTGCAGCAGGCAATCGGTGAAGCCGCCGGTGGAGGAGCCGACGTCGAGGCAGATTTTGCCCGCGACATGGATCGAGAAACGATCGAGCGCGGCCTCCAGTTTCAATCCGCCACGGCCGACGTAGCGGGGCTGCGCGAGCAGTTCAATTTTGGCCGCGGTGTCGACAGTGGCGCCCGCCTTGTCGGCCTTTTGTCCGTTCACGAGCACCTGTCCGGCGAGGATGAGCGCACGTGCCTTTTCACGCGATTCGGCGAGGCCGCGCTCAGTGACGAGCAGATCCAACCTCCGCCGATCAGGCACGACGATGCACAATGAAGTCGGCCAGTTCGCGCAAGCGCTCCGCGCGTTCATCGAAAGAGCGCAACGCGAGATGCGCGGCCAGCCGCTCTTCTTCGGCCATCTCGCGCGAGCGCTCCAAGCCGTACACGGCCGGGAATGTGATCTTATGCTGCTGCGCGTCCTTGCCCGCCGTTTTTCCGAGCGCTTCGGAAGACTGCTCCACATCCAATACGTCGTCGACGATTTGAAACGCCAGGCCGACGTGCTCCCCGTAGCAAGACAATGCACTGAGCTGATCGTCGTCCGCTCCGGCATAGATAGCGCCCATGCGCAGGCTGGCGCGCAGCAGAGCGCCGGTTTTCGCGCGGTGGATGGCTTCCAGCAGCATGGCGTCGGGATGGCGGCCTTCGCCTTCGAGATCGCACACCTGGCCGCCGATCATCCCGCCGACGGTGCCCGCGGCGGTGGAAAGCTCCGCGATGAGCGAGACTTTACGTTCGGCCGCGCAGTCCATCTGCGCCAGCACCTGAAACGCAAGCGTGAGCAGCGCGTCGCCGGCCAAAATCGCGATGGCGTCGCCGAAAACTTTGTGGCAGGTGGGGACGCCGCGGCGCAGATCGTCGTTGTCGAGCGCGGGAAGATCGTCGTGAATGAGCGAATAGGTGTGAATTAATTCGAGCGTGCAGGCGCACGATTCAATGCCGGCAGCCAAGTCCGACACTGCTTCGGCGGCGGCCATACATAGGATGGGGCGAATGCGTTTGCCGCCCGCGAACAGGCTGTAGCGCATTGCTTTATGGATGGATTCGGGCAGTGTGGAATCGGGCGGGACCCAACGCTGGAGTGCGTCGTCTACGCGCGCTTGTTGGCGCGCGAGGTAATCGGGCATGTTCATGTTGGATCGCCCGACGTCATGCGCGGTCCGGCCGGAAAGGCTCCGCCTGGATTTTGTCGCCTTTGCGGATCAGCATCTCGATGCGCGTTTCGGCCTCTTCCAACTGCTTGCGGCAGCTCTCGCTCAATTGCATTCCTTTTTCAAACAACTCCAGCGCGCGCTCCAGCGGCAGCTCGCCGCTCTCCATTTCCTTGACGATCAGTTCGAGTTGCTGGAGCCCAGTCTCGAAGCTGGCCACCGGCTTTTCTTCTGCGGGCATTGTTTCATTCTAAACCGGCTCCCTCACGGTCGCGGCTCAGTAGTGTCGCGGCTCAGTAGGGTCGCAGTTCAGAAGTTTCGTGGTTCCGAAGGCAGCACGGTGGAGCGGCTGATCTCCGCGAGGGAGCGGGCGCCGCATTGCTTCATAGTCAGTTCGAACTCGCCGCGCAGAATGTCGATCACCTTTTCCACGCCCGGTTGGCCGAACGCGGAGAGGCCCCAGATGTAGGGACGTCCGATGCCCACCGCTTTCGCGCCGAGCGCCAGCGCTTTGTAGGCATCCGTGCCACGGCGAATGCCGCCGTCCACCATCACGGGAATGCGGCCAGCAACGCCGTCCACCACTTCGGGCAAACACTCGATGGTGGCGCGATAAGTTTCGGTAGCACGTCCGCCGTGATTGGAAACCAGGATGCCATCCACGCCATGCTCCACGCACAGACGCGCATCCTCGCGGGTCTCGATGCCTTTCAGCACCAGCTTCATTTTTGTGATCTTTTTCAAACGATCCACCTGCTGCCAGGTGAAGGTGGGAGAGTTGATGGTGACGCCTTTCATGTCCAGTCCGTCGAACATCGGGCGGCTGATGGTGATGGATCCGAACGGTTCGCCGTGACAATCGGCGCAGTGCCGGTCGTCGATGCGGCGGAAACGCGATGCGGTCTCCGTGTTTCGGCCGGCCAGCAGGTCGATGGTCCAGGCCAGCACGGGGCAACCGGCGTCCTCGGCCCGTTTGACGATCTTCTCGGTGAAACCCCAGTTGGAAACCGCGTAGAGCTGGTACCAAACCGGTCCGCCGCGCGCCTTGATGACATCTTCGACACTGTGCGAAGTGACCGTGGAGAGAATCTGCAGGGCCTTCTTAGACTGAGCGGCGCGAGCCACGGCCATTTCGCCGTCGGCATGAAACATGCCCTGCGCGCCGACGGGACAAAGAAAAATAGGACTGTCCCAAGTGGTTCCGAAGAGCTCCACGCGCGTGTCGATTTTGGAAACATCGATCAGTTTTCGGGGGCGGAGTTGTATATGTTTGTAAGCTTCGTGGTTGATGTCGCGCGTCAGATTATCGTCCACGCCCGACGCCATGTAGCCCCAGTGCGCGGGCGGCAACGCTTTGCGAGCGGCGGCTTCGAAGTCCATCACATCCAGCGCATCCTTAGGATTGGCGAGGATTTCATCCAGAGTGTGGGTCTGCCAGGCGCGCGCGGGCAGGGAAGCAAACAGCGGGCTGGCGGCGAGAAACTTGAGAAAAGTGCGCCGGTTCCGAAACTGCTTTGGTGAGGACGGCGAAGAGGGCGTCGCGATCATGACTGCTCATTCTATTACTTTCCGTGTAACCATAGGGCGTGGCCATCGTCCCACTTATCATGCGGCGCGGGGACTCCAGGTGGAGGATGATTGAAGTTTTGCTTTAAACACGCCCAGCGCGCAAATCTCGCGGTGCTCCTCACGGTCGCTTCCTTTTCTGCAACATTTATTTTTGCCCAATCTCCTCCAGCGCAGCCGCCTTCCACGTCGGAACCTTCACCGCAAGCGTCGTCGCAGCCAACCGCAGAACCGTCGTCCGGACAACCCGGCTTCGCGGAGCCGGTGGACGATCGGATTTTCGGCGTCATTCCAAACTATCTGACCGTCGAGGATCCGCAGCAGAAGATCGTGCCTCTGACGGTGAAACAGAAGTTCGAGCTGTTTGCGAAAGAGACCGTGGATCCATTCACGTTCGGCTCATCGGCGGCCGGAGCGGCGCTCTCGCAGATTGATAACGACAATCCGAAGTACGGTCACGGCGGCGGTCCGTATGCCGAACGCTTCGGCGCGGCGGTGGCGGATGTCACGACGCAAAATTTCTTTTCGGACGCCGTGCTGGCATCGCTGCTGCACGAAGATCCCCGGTACTTCCGGCGGGGACCCGAGTTCAGCGTCTGGTACCGCGTCGGCTACGCATTGAGCCGCGTGGTGGTGACTCGAACGGACGCAGAAACGGAGAGCTTCAACTATTCGGGAATCCTTGGGATGAGCTTGGGCATCGCGCTTTCGAACGCTTATTATCCCGACGCCAGCGTGAGCGCGAGCGAAGTGGGCTACCGCTTTGGGACCAGCCTGCTGGCTTCGGCGCTCAGCAACATTTTGCCGGAATTCTGGCCGGACGTTCACGACAAATTCTTCCATCGCAAACCGCGTCCGGCCAGTCCGCCGCCCGCGACGCCCTGAGGCTAAAATAAAGCCATGGCCGTACCGCCCATCCCGCCGCCACTCGCGCAGCTGGGCCGCCGGCCGTTTTCGTTTTATCCCGCGATTCTGAACGCGGGACACAACGAGTGGGTGTATCGAAGCGCCACGTGGTCCGACGTGCTGGTGCGGAACACCAAAACAAATGAAGAAGTTTCTGTTCCGCGCCGTTATGTAGGCGAAATTTCGCGCGTGGATGCGCCGGTGATGATCGTTGGTTTGCTGGCCGAGCTGGAGTACCGGGTGGGTGTGGTGTGGCCGGTGGAGCGCCGGGTGATCGAAATGCCGCGCGCGGTACCGCTTGCCGTAAATGACGCGCCCCGGCCCCGGCTGGCGGATCGCCCGCGACCCGCGCCCCGGTGGTGGGCATTCGATTGGAAAGCGAACGAACGTCGCGCGTCGGCAAGGTGGTAGTGGGCGGCGTGGCGCTGGGCGTGGCCGGATGCGTCCTGGCCATCAGCCTGTTTCGCGGCGGCGTGATCGCGACCCGAGCTTTCTACGGTCCGGCGGTTCGCGTGGATTTGCCGTCTGACGCCGGACGACGATGCCTCCGCGGTGGTTCACGTATTAGGCCAACCGGCGGCCCAGCGCTGGCGTCCCGTGACAGATGAGACGGACGGCGAACAATACGAGCTGCTGGCCTATCCGCAACGCGGGCTGTACGTCATTCTGATGGGCACTGACCGGAGCGGGGCGCGATACATCGGGGCTATGGACTGGAATTGGCATCCGGCGCACGCGGTGGATCTGGCGGGCTATGGGTCCAGCTACAGCCTGCTGAAACGCTTGCCAAAGTTCTGATCGCCGGGGCCGATAAGCCTGTTGATACAATCCTCACCATGAAGAAGATCGCGGGGCGCATCGTGTGGGCCCTGATATCGCTGGCTGCGGCGTTTTTTCTGACGGCTATCGCCGTGAATCGCGGCGAGCCGGTGAACAGCTTCTGGATCGTTCTGGCGGCCGCGTGCACTTACCTGGTGGGGTTTCGATTCTACGCGCGGTTCATCGCCGCCAAGGTGATGGCGCTGGACGATCAGCGCGCCACTCCGGCCGAGCGCCTGCGCGACGGGCACGATTACGAGCCGACGAATAAATGGATCCTCTTCGGCCATCACTTCGCCGCCATTGCGGGGCCGGGTCCGCTGGTGGGTCCGACGCTGGCCGCGCAGTTCGGTTATCTGCCCGGCGTGTATTGGATCATCATCGGCGCGGTGTTGGGCGGCGCGGTACAAGACTTCGTGATTTTGTTTTGTTCCATGCGGCGCGACGGCAAAACGCTGGGCCAGATGGCGCGCGACGAAATCGGAAAAACGGGCGGTTTCACGGCGCTGCTCACGGTGCTGTTCATCATGATCATCCTGCTGGCGGTGGTGGCGCTGGTGGTGGTGAACGCGCTGAAAGGCAGCCCGTGGGGGACATTTACCATCGCGGCCACCATGCCGATCGCGCTATTCATGGGCGTTTACCTGCGCTATTGGCGGCCCGGCAAAGTGCTGGAATGCTCCGTGGTCGGTTTCGTGCTGGTGATGGCCAGTATCTTCGGCGGCGAAGCCGTGGCGAACTCTCCGCTGCTGGCGCCCTGGTTCACGCTATCGGCCACCTCGCTTGCGATCGCGGTGATTATCTACGGATTCCTTTCGAGCGTGCTGCCGATATGGCTGTTCCTTGCGCCGCGCGATTATTTGAGCACGTTCATCAAGCTGGGTGTCGTCGGCGATGCTGGCCGTGGGCATCCTGCTGGTGCATCCCACGCTGGCAGCTGCCCGCGTTCACGCGCTTCGTCGACGGCACCGGACCCATCTTCGCCGGCAAAGTTTTTCCGTTCGTCTTCATCACCATCGCTTGCGGCGCGGTTTCCGGATTTCACGCGCTGATTTCTTCCGGCACCACGCCCAAAATGATCGCGCGCGAATGGAACGCGTGGCCGGTAGGCTATGGATCGATGCTGCTGGAAGGTTTCGTCGCGATCATGGCTTTGATCGCCGCCTGCTCGTTGCAGCCGGGCGTTTTCTTCGCGGTGAATTCGCCGCCGGGCGTGGTGGGCGCGAGTCCGGCCGCGGCGGTGACTACGATTTCAAACTGGGGCTATCCGGTGACGGTGGCCGACATGAATGCCCTGGCCAGCGAACGCAGGTGAAAAGACGCTGTTCTATCGGACCGGCGGCGCGCCGTCGCTGGCGCTGGGGATGGCGCATATTTTTTCCGCAACGGGCGGTGGGAGCGGGGTTCTCGGCTTCTGGTATCACTTCGCGATCATGTTCGAAGCGCTGTTTATCCTGACCATCATCGCCGCGGGCACGCGCGTGGGGCGTTTCATGCTTTCAGGATCTGCTGGGCCATGCCTACCCGTCGCTGAAGCGCTCCACCTGGATGCCGGGCGTGTTTGCCACCAGCGGCGTGGTGGTGCTGGCGTGGGGCTATTTTCTGTACCAAGGCGTGCGCGATCCGCTGGGCGGCATCAATTCGCTGTGGCCGCTGTTTGGAATCGCCAATCAACTGCTGGCGGCGATCGCGCTGTGCGTGGGCACCACGATCTTCGTCAAGATGCATCGCGCGCGCTATATGTGGATTACGGCCGTGCCGCTGCTTTGGCTGGTGGTGGTGACGTTTACGGCGGGCTATCAGAAGATTTTCTCGGATCAGCCGCGCGTGGGCTTTCTGGCGGAGGCCAGCCATTTGCAGAGCGCGCTGGACGCGGGCCACGATTGCCGCGGGGAAATTGGGTGAAGCGCAGGCGACCATTTTTAACGATCGGCTGGATGCGGCGGTGTGCGGAATGTTTCTGATTATGGTGGCGCTGATCCTGGTGGATTCCGCGCGTGTCTGGTTCCGGATTCTCAGCGGCACACGGGAAGTGAAGGTGGACGAAGCGCCGTTCGTTTTGTCGCGGCTGCAGACGGAGGAGCTATGAGAGCGTTCCTGCGAGGCGTGTTGACCCTGCTGCGAGAGATCGCGGACGAGAATGCGTACCAGCGCCATCTGGAGGCGCATTGCCGCGTGCATTCGGCCGAGGAGTGGCGCCGGTTTTCGGACGAACGGCTGGCGCGCAAGTTCGCGCAGGGCCGGTGCTGCTAATAAATTACGGCTTCGCGCCGGCGAAGGCCCAGTGGATTTGCCCCACCGCTTCTCCAGACATAATCGCCGTTGCGTTCTTCACCGTGCTTCCCGCGATGGTGGCGCTGTAGAGCGACTGGTTCACGCGGTAGTAGACCGTATTGCCGGAGATCCACAGCGGCTCGCTATCGCCTTGTCCCGTTTCGATGGTCACCGACGCACCAGACGCCGTGTCATAAAGAAAAAGGGTCCCGGGGAAATAGGCGTCGGCATCCTGGAACATTTCTTCCACCGGATGTCCGGATACAACATGGGAAGCAAGGCGCGCCTGCTTGCCCGGGCTTTCCACGCCGTGGAACGGTTCGGCGACAACATAGGCGATCCAAGTGCCGAAACCGCGCGCCCAACTCACGGCACCGGGAACTTTCAGCACCTGCCAGGATTGCGTAGCTTTGACGTAAACGTGATCGCTCTTGAATCCGACGCCCGAACTGCTCGGCGACTGCTCATTCGACAAGGACACAACCGCCACATCGCTGTTGTTCACTTCCAGGAACGCGATGGCGTCGCTGGGCGGCGTAAAGCCGGCCGGAAGCTTGAGAGCGAAGTCGGCCGCGACGGTTTTCGGAAAGCGCGGCGCGAGCAACCCGCCATCATGCACGCGTAACTCAACCGTGTGGGACCAGGTTTGGCCTACTCCGAAAGTTCCGGCCACATAGGCGTCGCGGTAGTCCTGCCAGGTGATGGGCACGGCGGCAAGCGTGGTGAGATCGACCCCGGCCAGCGCCTGCGTGTGGGCATTGCCGAGCGTGAGCGCCAGTTGCAGATCCTGGCCCGTGTCCAACAGATGCTCGGCGATCACGGACATTTTGGAGTCGTAAGCCAGCGGCGCGCTGCGCGATTTGGCGGGCGCATCGAAACTGACCACGTCCACGCGGCTGGGCGTGAGCGATGGCGAGGTCACCACCAGCATGCGGCGATCGTAATCGATCAGCAGCGCATCGCAGCCTTTCTCCGGGTCGCCCAAAGTGAGCAGAGGCGACGCGAGGCTGCCGCCTAGCGAAAAGATCTTGGTCTGTACGCCGAACGGACGATTCGGAGTGGGAAAGCCACTGACCAGGTAAATGTTGTCCTGAGCGAACGCCAGTGCCGAGGTAGCGAGTGCGAGTATTCCGGCGAGTGTTCCGATAATCAACGTATTTCGTGTTGGTGTGAACATACGGTCTCCCTTTTTCCCGGCTACTGGTTCGCCGAACAAACCTCGGCGACGTAGCAAACCGTGCCCACCGAAGTGGTGGAGCACTTGGAGAACTCCCACGCAGGATTGGTTGCATGGGCTCCGGTGTTGAGCCAGAAGATATAATTTCGCGGAGCTCCGTTATACACTTTGATGGAAATCGCGTCGGAGAACGGATATTCCCCGCCGCTGGGCGTGTAGCTGAACACACAGGTGGTGCCTTCCGAATCGTTACCCGGAGGCACGGGCAGGTTATTGTGCGCCTGCGCCCAGGCCGTGTATTGCGCCACTTGCCTGTTCCAGAAGCCCAACCCGTAACTGGCTGCGTTATCCACTTTGGCGATGCCGTCGGTCACGTTTTGGGTCCACTCGAAAAGGTCGCCCTGGCTGCGCGGTGGATCCAGTTGCATGATCCCGAAGCCGTGCGGCGCGCCAAATACCGGATTCCCGTTGGCCCTGAACTGCGCATAGGTGTGGCCGCTCTCAATATACGCGATATCGTCGATATACCAGGGGCTTGTTCCGAGCGCCGACATCACCGTGCTCACCGCGGGATTCATGCCATTGATGCAAAATTTAAAGGTCTGCTGCGTCGGCGTAAGGTACGTATAAGTGAGCGTGGATTGACCGCCGATATATGTATTGTTCCACGGAATGGTAAAAGCCGTGGAGGCGGCCACGGCT
Organism: Bryobacterales bacterium; assembly: GCA_963784025.1. Classification (GTDB taxonomy): domain Bacteria; phylum Acidobacteriota; class Terriglobia; order Bryobacterales; family Bryobacteraceae; genus Palsa-89. The sequence goes on along the minus strand of CAWAPW010000013.1, from coordinate 110,515 downwards.
GTATTGGGCACGTTGTAGCTGTAGGTTGTGGGGGGCGAGTCCGGCCCGGTGTAGCTGACCTGCAGGTTCCACGTCACGTTGAGGGGCAGCTTTGCCGGGTAGTGCGGCGCCACGATCTGGGTGACTATGTTCGGCATGGTTGGTGTGGCGTCAATGGCCGCGCATTTTCCGGCCGCCAATTCCGTACCGCCGCTGGTGATCTTCAGTTGCGTCTGGTAAATGTTGAGTTGCGTGTTGGGCCCGCCGTTACATCCCGAACAATTGCAAACATTCACGCAATCTGATGTCTCGAGGAGAAAGTTCAGCGGCGGCGCGTTGCCTTTACCAGCCATGTCCGCAATGAATGTGATCGTCGCGGGCGGTGTGGCGGTGCACGCGGTCTGATTCGCCGGGCACAGAACGCTTCCGCTATAGGAGGTGTAATCGGTAGTGGCCACCGCAGTGCCATTGGCTGTGGTGACGTTGAAGGTGGCGTCGGCTGTGGGCGCAGCTTCCAGGGAAAACGTGATGGTAACCGTTTCTCCGGCCAAAACACTGAGCGTCGGAATGTCCGGGGCATCGCCGATGCCGCCAGAGGCGCTGCAGAGGCTGGGCCCTGCGCCAGTGGACAAGCACACCTGGGAGGCTGGCTTGGTTTGGGAGAGCTTGGTTTCGGCGAAAGCCGGATGCTGCGCGATAAGCCCAAAGGTTGTCATGCAAAACGCGGAAACGTAACAGATTTTAAACAAATCCAAGCGGAGTAACCGTGCAAATTTGCTGCGCATGGCTGGGGATTGTAGCACGGGCTGGAGATACGAACAAGCCATCGGCTCCAATTCCGGCTTCGACAAAGGCACCCGGGGGGGCGCTGCTCCCCAAGCCTTACTTAACAGGAGCGAAAAAGGAAATAAACCGCTTGCTCACGCGCCACCCGTCCGGTGTTCTTCGAGTCGCTGTTCTCCAGTGCCACCCCTGCGGGAGTCCGCGAGTCGATGTTCTCCGGTGGACGACTCCCCTGGCGTCTCCGACTGTCCTGCCGGCCACGACTTCCGGTCGTCTCCGGGTGTGCTGCTGGCGCGCGGCTCAGAATCGCGACTGCGTGTTTGCATGTGTTTACCGAGCCATGACCGTGAGGAAGTCGGTCCCCGAAAGCCTTTTTCAGCAGCCCGTTTAAGACTTAAGTCTACGCGTCTGCAACCTAAAGGCTTCCCGTACTAGAGCCGATGTAATTAACGGTGTCGTCTATGAACCGGTCATCTATACTATTGCTGCTTTCCCTCGGCGGATTGTGCTTGCAGGGGCAAACCTCAAGCTCGATCACCATCTCCACCAACCCGTCCGGCGCGAGGTTTCAGGTGGATGGCGTTACCTACAACTCAGCGGTAACGTTTAGCTGGCCTGAGGGAAGCGAACATGTTCTAGTGTTTATCACCGATCCCCCGTTGACGAGTGGAACTACCAATCCGCTGCAAACCGATGGCTCCACGCAGTACAGTTTCGCGGGATGGGAAGACAACAACGGGCTGGTTCAGCCGACCACGGTCCCGGTTCAAGTGGTCACCGCGAATCCCGCGATCACTAGCTTTACCGCCAACGTTACCGTCGCATATCTTCTGAGTCTGAACTTCTTTACCGCCGGCAATCCCGGGCAATCGGTTGTCCCACCCACTTGCGGCGCCCCGGGTGCTATTCCGCCAGGACAGTCTCGGCCGGGTGTGGTGTACATCGGTCTGACGTGCTTCTGGTCTTCTGTCGCCCTATTTGTGCCCGCAGGTACTATCGAGAACCTGAATGCGTATCCCTACCCCGGGTTTGCATTCGAGGGCTGGTCGATTGATGGATCCACGCCCACATCCTTTTTGACCACTGTGACTATGAGCACGCCGCGGAGCATCACGCCGATATTTGTCACGGGTAAGCTGGTGTCGTTCCTGACGTCGCCGCTCGGATTGCAAGTGCTGATCGATCACACTCCGGTGCCCACCAGGACTGTAAGCGATGTTCCCAGTTGTCCCGACAATGAGACCTTGCCATTGCCCGTCCAGCTTGGGTTCCCATCGATCTGCTTCGGCGATTTCTATTTTGTGCCGGGCTCCACTCACTTCATTAGCGGCGTGACGCCCCAGAGGGACAATTTCGGGAATTGGTGGGTTTTTAGTGCGTGGAGCAATGGGCTTGCGCAGAACTCGCTGTACACGGTGGACAACAATCCGAATGCGTCGGCTGTCTTGACCGCGGATTACGTGCAGGGGGCGCAAGTGGCGTTCCTGACATCGCCAGGCGGGTTGCATCTCACGGTGGATGGCGACGCCAACTACACGTCGTACGATTTTATTTGGGGACTAGGGACCACGCATCAAGTGGTGGCCGCGGCAACGCAGACCGGTACGAACGGCCGGGTGTACACATTCCAGAACTGGTCCAACCAGGCGGCTGCGTCGCAAAGCATTACGGTGAGTCCCAGCATGGCTTCCAGTGGATTTCTGATCACGGCCAACTACAACGAATTAAGCCGGGTAGTGGTTCAAAGCTCGCCTTCTGGCCTGACGCTCCAGGTGGATGGCGCCAGCTGCGTTACGCCCTGCAATGTGGACCGCGCAACGGGTGCGACGTTCACGGTGACCGCACCCACGCAGATCCCCATGGGTCAGGGAGCGCGGCTCGATTTCGGTTCGTGGTCTGACGGGGGCGCGTCCAACCACGTGATCACGGTCACTCAGAATTACGCGGTGGCCACCGCCAGCTACAACACTTTCTATATGCTGAGCGCCAGCTCGAATCCGGCGAACGGGTCCGCGTTTAAGTTCTCGCCGTCCTCAAGCGACATGTTCTATGCGCAGGGCACGCAGGTGACGGTGACCTCGACGCCAAATCCCGGTTTCAAGTTCGGCCATTGGAGCGGAGATCTGACGGGCAGCTACGCGTCCGGCGTGGTGCCGATGTCGGCGCCGATCAGCGTAGTGGCGCAGATGATCACCGTTCCCTATATTGCTCCGGCCGGAATTTCGAACGGCGTGGGAGTGACGCCCAGTGCCGCGGTGGCGCCGGGATCGATTATTTCCATCTTCGGCCAGAGCCTGGCGTCGGTGGTGCAGGTTGGACCCGTCAATCCATTGGCCCAAACCATCGCCGGCACAACCGTCACCATCAACAATTCCATACTTCCGCTGCTGTTTGTATCTCCAGAACAGATCAACGCGCAGCTTCCTTCCAGTCTCTCGGACGGCAACTATACGCTGGAGGTTCAAAACACGGGGCAGCCTGAAATCTCCGCAACATTGACGGTCGCGCGCGACGCCCCCGGTCTGTTTTTCTCGACCATCGGGTCCACGAACTATGCGATGGCGTTCCACACGGACGGCTCCATGGTCACCACCAGCAGTCCCGCGGCTGCCGGCGAAACCATCTCGCTTCTCGGCACTGGATTTGGCCCTTACCAGAAGCCGGTTCTGGACGGTTTCTTCCCGTTGAATCCACCTCCGGCGGTGGCTGATTCAGTGAACTTGTCGGTGGGCGGAGCAAAGCCTGCGCCATCGTCCACGGCAGCTCCCGGCTTTACCGGAGTGGTTTCCACCTCGTTCCAAGTGCCCACTGGATTGCCCAGCGGGGCCTCCGCGCCGGTTATTGTGACCATTAACGGCGTGGAAAGCAACACGGTGATGTTGCCGATTCAGTAGGCCGGTGCCGCACGGTTACTGAACGCTGCTGATGATCAGAGCCACCAGATTCCAGGCCACCAGAGCCGCAAAAAGCACGTTGATGCGCGAAAGCAATTGGCGTTTGCCCGCTCGCCAGCAATAGAAGCCCAGCAGGATCGCCAAGAGCTTCACCGCGATCAGGCCGCCGATGGGGTTCGTTCCCAGGCTGAGGGCTAGCCGTACCAGCGGGTTTCCTTCCCTTACACCGTTCACGAGAAAGGCGATTGTGGTCAGGAAATCAAGCACTTGCAGGTAGAAATACTGCCAGAGAAGCTGACTAAAAGGGATCTGGCTCTGGACGGCAGAATCGCTCTCAGTCATTCGCCCTAAGTTAAGCGAGAAAGCCTTAGGGCGGAAGAGTACTTTTGATCCAGTAGTTGTGTTACAGATCAAAACTCTGTCCCCGGTGGGGGGCTACCACGTCCAGGCCGTAACGCTCGCGGATGGCCGTCACGAAAGCGGCCTGCTGTTCAGGCTCGCCATGTACCAGGAACACTTTTTTGAGGCCACTGGCGATCGGCTTCATCCAGGCCAGCATCTCCTCCCGGTCCGCATGGCCGCTCAAGGCGTCCAGCCTTTGGACTTCCGCGCGTAGCGGCATCGGCTCGCCGAAGATCGGCACTTCCTTCCACTGTTCTTCGATCTTGCGTCCCAGCGTATGCTCGGCCTGGTAGCCAGTGAGAAGAATCGTGTTGCGCGGATCGCCGATATTGTTCTTCAAGTGGTGCAGCACCCGGCCGCCTTCGCACATTCCGGAAGCGGAGATCACCATGAACGGTCCGCGCAGATCGTTCAAGGCCTTGGATTGCTCGACGTCGCGCACATAGGTGAGCAGTTGGAAGCCGAATGGATCGCCGTGGTTGGAGAGGAACGCGGCCGCCTCTTCATCGTAGAGTTCGGGATGCTTGCGGAAAACTTCGGTCACGTTTACGGCCAGCGGACTGTCGACGAAAATCGGAAACTTCGGGATCTCGTTGGCCTCAACCAGCTCATGCAGGATGAGCACCAGTTGCTGCGTTCGCCCCACGGCAAACGCCGGCACAATCAGCTTACCGCCGCGCGCGTAGGTGTGGTTGACGATCTCGGCCAGCTTCTGCGCCACGGACTGGATAGGGTCATGCACGCGGTTGCCGTAGGTGCTTTCCATGATGAGGTAGTCGGCCGGGGGCAGCGGCTCCGGATCGCGAATGATGGGCAATCCGGGACGGCCCAAATCGCCCGTGAAGCCCAAGCGCACTTTCTTTCCGCCGGATTCCAGTTCCAGGAGCATGGTTGTGGATCCGAAGATGTGCCCGGCCTCGAACGATTGGTAAACAATGCCCGGGCCGACGTTGGTGGGCGTGTGCATCGGCACGGGGTGGAAGAGTGGAAAGGTGGCCTCGGCGTCCTCGGTGGTGTACAACGGCTGGATCACGGTGTCGATGGCGATGCCGGGTATGTTGAGCGATTTGCGCCGCATATTCCGCTTGTTCAGAAACGCGGCGTCATGTTCCTGCAGCGAGGCCGAATCTTCCAGCATGGGTCGGCACAGATCCGCCGTGGCCGGGCTTGCGTAAATCGGCCCGCGGAATCCGTTCTTCACCAGCAAGGGAAGGTTGCCGCTGTGATCGATGTGCGCGTGTGAAAGCATTACCGCGGAAACGTCTTCGCAGGGGAACGGGAAATGGCGGTTGCGATCCTCGGCTTCCTTTCTGCGGCCTTGATACTCGCCGCAATCCATCAGATAGCATTTGTCGTCGACTATGAGTTGATGCATGGAGCCGGTGACCACTTGGGCCGCGCCCCAGAACGTGAGTTTCATCCTCTCAAGAATACCCGACGTGGGGCGGACGCCCTCGCCCGCAGCCGACGCCCGCGTCGGCATTCTAAGGCGAACACCCGATTGGACCCGCGCGCTTCTACTGATAGATTCGGGATGGATGCTGACGCTGCGGAAGCTGACGGTTATCGGTGTGTTTCTGGCCGCGCTCATTCCTTCCGCGTACCTGGCCTGGACGCTGCGCAGCATGCCGCACCTGGGCTTCTATCACGACGACAGCATCTACTTGGTTTCCGGGCGCAGCCTGGCGATGGGCGATGGCTATCGCATCCAAAGCCTTCCCGGACAGCCCTATCAAACCAAATATCCGCCGCTTTATCCCGCATTGCTGGCCGCGATCTGGAAAATCGATCCACAATTTCCCGCAAATCTTCCGCTCGCCACGCTGTTCGCCTGGCTGCATGCTGCCGCTGTTCCTGGCTGCAGTGTGGTTCCTGCTGCGCGATTACGGATTCAGCCTGCGCGAGCGATATGTGTTGCTGCTGATGGCGGCCTTGAGTCCGGTGACCGTGGTATTCAGTTTTTCTCTGATGCCGGAGCTGTTGTTCACGGCGCTGCTATTGGCCAGCGTGATCCTGGCCGAGCGCGCGATGCAGCCGGACGCGCCGCGTTGGCTGGCGCTGGCCTCGGGGGTTTGCGGCGCGCTGGCGTACCTCGCCAAATCCATCGCGGCGCCGCTGTTGCTCACCGTCCCGTTGTGTTTCGCGCTGCGCAAGCAATTTCGAAAAGCCGCGCTGTTCGTCGCCGCGATGCTGCCGGCCGTCGCGGGATGGCAATTCTGGTTGGCGCGGCACATGACGCATTCCTGGGATCTGGTGACGCTCTACTACACCAACTACGTCGGATTCGAAATCTACAACGTTCCGCTGAAGGACCTGCCGCTGGTGATCTGGTACAACCTGGACGGTTTCCTGCTGGGGGCGGGGAAGCTGCTCATCTTCGATCTGCCTTATGGCTCAAAACATCTGGAACGCGTGATCGCCATCGCCGCCATCGCCGGATGCGTGCGTCTTGCGATGCGAAGGCGAGCGATGGTATATCCGGTGGCCGCGCTCGGGATGTCGGCCATTCTGTTGGTGTGGCACTTTCCGCCGGATCAACGCTTCGTCTTCCCGCTCTATCCGCTTTTGCTGATGGGGTTGGCCACGGAGGTCCGCAACATCTGCGAAGCGCTGCGGCTGGGTTGGGCGAAGCCGGCGTTTGCAGAACGCTTCGCGGTAGCGGGCTTCGGCGCGGTTCTGGCTGGGCTCGGGGCATTTTGGATTTTCTGCACCGCCTTCGGGCTGTCGCACTTTGTTCCCGATCTGTTCGCGTCTTATCGCGCCGATTTTGAAGCGCGCCGATCGGCATACGAATGGCTGGCCGCTCACGCTCCGCGGGAGGCGAACGTTTACGCCTACCAGGATCCGGTGCTGTATCTTTATACGGGCCGGAAAGCGTGCAGCCTTCCCATTCCTCCCAAGTTTTACTACCATCACGACGACGATGGAATCGACCGGCTGATGGCCTCCATGGCGACCTTCGCGCGCGGCCATGGGCTGGAGTATCTGCTGCTGACGCCCGACGATTATTATCGCGACCTGCACGCCAGCGGCACGCGCGGGCTGACGCGCGCCATGCAGTCCAGCGCATTTGAGAAGCTTTACGGATCCAGCCGCGTGGCAGTTTACAAATTGAAGCAGCCGCCGCTCGCCACCTCGCCGGACGCGGCTTTGCCGGACACGACAGCCAGTCTGCGGCCCGGCCTTTAGTACAATCACAACAAGTGCCGGCCCGCCTGATCCTTCTCTACGGCGTCATTTCTATTTCGCTCCTGGCGCAGAAGAAACCGCTCACCATCGATACCGTGATCCGGCAGAGTCACGAAAGCGAAACGCCGCAAGTGGTGTGGGCGCCGGACGGTAAACATTTCGCCTATTTCGAGGGCGGCGAGGTGATGCTGTTCGACATTGCCGCGAAATCGCAGCGGGCGCTGCTATCGCTGGACACGCTGGAAAAAGCCGCGGTGCCGGTGGCCGAGCCTGTGCGATTCGACTGGCAGAATCGCCGCGTGAGTGAGGACAGCCTGGAGTGGTCTTCCTCCGGCAAGCAGCTGTTGTTGAGCGTTCGGGGCGACCTGTTTCTTTTTTCGCTCGACACCTCGATGTGGCAGCAACTCACGGCGACGTCTGAAGCCGAACGCGACGCCAAGCTGTCGCCCGATGGCTTGCGCGTGGCGTTTCGCCGAGGCCATGATCTTTACACGATTGAGATCGCGAGCAGGAAGCTTTCGCGCCTCACCGACGACGGCAGCGCCACGTTGTTGAACGGCGAAACGGATTGGGTTTATCCCGAAGAGCTGGATCTGAGCACGGCTTATTGGTGGTCGCCCGATTCCACGCGCATCGCCTACATGCAATTCGACATCGCGCACGAATTTGTCTATCCGCAGGTGTCGCTCACCGGATTGCGCGCCTTCGCCGAGCCGGAACGCTATCCGCAGGCCGGCACGCCCAACGCGGATGTGCATGTCGGCGTGGTTCCGGCATCGGGAGGCGCCACCCGTTGGATGGATCTGGGCGAGACGCGCGGGTACCTGATCGCGCGCGTTCACTGGACGCCCGATTCCGCGCGCCTGGCCATCGAGCGGATGAATCGCGTCCAGAACCATCTGGATCTGTTGATGGCCGATGCGAACGGAGGCTCATCTCATGCGATCCTTTCAGAATCGGACCCCTATTGGATCAACCACAACGACTTGTTTCACTTTGTAGGCATGGATGAGTTTTTGTGGGGCAGCGAGCGGGACGGTTTTTGTCACCTGTACCTTTACTCTTTGGAAGGGCAGCTGCGCAAGCGCCTCACCGAAGGCGATTGGGAAGTGACGGAGGTGGCTGGGATCGATGAATCTCATCAAAAGGTTTACTTTGTATCCACCGAAGCAAGCCCTTTGGACAGAGAGCTTTACTCGGTGAGACTGAATGGGAAGGATCGCACGCGCATCAGCCACGAGTCGGGCAAGCACGAGATCTCCATGGGCCCCAGTGCCGAGTATTACCTGGATACTTTTTCTTCTTTGAAAGAGCCGCCGCGCAGCGATGTGTACTCCATCGGCGGCGCGAAATGGTCGGGCTTTCAGGCAGCCAGGACATTTGCCAGTGAGTATGCGCTGCAGCCCGCGGAAATCGTTCAGGTGAAGGCGCAGGATGGAAAGCTGCTGTATGGCCGCTTGATCAAGCCCGCCGATTTCCGCGCCGGGGAAAAATATCCGGCGGTGGTGGTGGTGTACGGCGGGCCGGGCGTTCAAGACGTGACCAATTCCTGGGAGGGCGCCGATTGGGACCGGATGCAAGTGTTGGCCGCGCGCGGCTTCGTGGTTTGGGAGCTGGACAATCGCGGGTCAGCCGGGCGGGGGCATGCTTTCGAAACGCCCTTGTTTCGCCGGTTCGGAAAAGCCGAGCTGGCCGATCAGTTGGAAGGCGTTCGATATCTGATCGCCCAAGGGTTCGTGGATCCGGCGCGGGTGGGAATTTACGGCTGGAGCTACGGCGGGTTCCTGACGCTGTACGCGCTGCTGAACGCTCCGGATGTTTTTCGCGCGGGCGTGGCGGGCGCGCCGGTGACGAATTGGCGCAACTACGACACCATCTATACCGAGCGTTATTTGGGGCTTCCCTCGGAGAACTCGGAAGGTTACCGCGCCAGCTCGCCCTTGGATTACGCGGGAAATCTCAAATCAAAGCTGCTCATCGTTCACAACTTCGAAGACGATAACGTGTTATTTCAGAATACCGTGCAAATGACCGAGGCTTTGGAACAGGCCGGGAAGCTGTTTGACCTGGCGATTTATACGGGCAAAAGCCACGGAGTTTTCGGTTCTGTTCGCAGGCAGCTACTGGAAACGTTGACGGATTTCTTCGAAAAGAATCTGAAGCAGCAATGAAGCGCGCCCTTAAACTCGCGGCATTTCTGGTCCTGGAACTTATGGCACTGAACGCGGCGTGGGCGGCCGATCCCGAGATTCCAACCTTCTATGCCCGTCGCGATTATGTTGGTTTGCGCTCTCTTTCGGTCGGAGTAGCTGACACCAACGGGGATGGAATTCCGGACTTAGTCGCGAATGCGAACGGCTACATTGAGGTTCTGTTCGGTAATGGCAATGGCAATTTTCGGCCAGGCGCGAATTCCAATGTAGTTGTGGTTGGTCCGTCCGTCTTGGCGGACCTCAACGGCGACGGCAAGGTTGATCTGGTGCAGGGGGGCACTGGACCGGGAGGCAATTACCCCGAAGGCATTGGCGTGTCTCTTGGCAACGGAGACGGCACGTTTCAGTACGGCGTGTTCTATCAGGTCGCCGATAACAACTTTGGCTACCTGGTGGTCGCAGACTTCAATGGAGACGGAATCCCGGATGTCGCCGCAACCGGCGCTAGTGGCGTGTGGCTGTTTACGGGCAAAGGGGATGGGACCTTGAACCCCGGGGAACTGGCTGTCTCGCTACCCATGGTGGCGGGTCGTGAAATCGTCGCGACCGATTTCAATGGTGATCAAAAAATGGATTTGGTTGTGGCGCTGAGTGGTACTAATGGCGAGGGCAACGGCTTTGCCGTGCTTTTGGGTAACGGTAATGGCACCTTCCAATCGCCACAAACATTTGCCGAGCCAAAGCAGCCAGAGGGGCTGGCGGTCGGTTTGCTAACCAAAGAGGGACATCCGAGTATTGCGTTGACGGCCCACGGTTACGCCTATCTTTATTTCGGAAACGGCGCTGGCGGGTTCTCCGGGCCCCATTACGTGGAATTGCCGAATGCGACGAACCTCGCCATTGGGGATCTGAACGGCGATGGCATCCCGGATCTAGTGTCCTCCAGCGGCTACATCGATTATGGTCTGGGCGCTGGCAAGTTCACGAATCCAGTCGAGTATCCGGTCCAAGCCGACCAAGGCACTTACAACGTTGTCCTAGCCGACCTGCGAAACAACGGTCTTACCGATATTGTGACGGACGCGTATTTTGGGATTTCCGTACTGCTGAACATCGGCAACGGCGCGTATGAGGATGGCGTGTGGACCAAGGTTGCAGGCGGCGCCGGTTGCGGCGCAGCGGCGGACTTCAACGGAGATGGTAAGCCGGACCTTGCAGTCAACAATGCACAAGGGGTTTCTATCCTGCTCGGAACGGGGAAATCCGGGTCGCCATTCACGCCAGGAGCCACACTGACCCTTGCCAACGCGGAGTGCCTGGTGACTGGAGACCTGAATGGAGACGGGATTCCGGATCTACTAGTGCCCGTGACTGGCTCACCGAATGCGCTGCTCGCCTATCTAGGCAATGGCGACGGTACCTTTACGCTGAAGAGCACTACTCCGACTCCGAATTCTGGCGGCTATGTGGTGTTGGGTGACTTCAATCACGATGGCAAGCTGGATTTCGCGACATCCGGCAACTTGCTGGCCCTGGGAAATGGCGATGGAACTTTCCAGACCCCTGCGGCGTTCATCGCCAACCCGCCCGCCAGCGGCTTCTCCAATATCGCCGTCGGCGACGTTAACAACGACGGTTGGGCTGACCTGGTGCTCACCAACTCCAGTGTTCTTCCGACCGTGAATCTGTTCGTCATGCTGAACAACCAGCACGGTGGGTTCAGTCAAGTGCCGAGCAATGTCGGTGATGTCACGATCCAGGTGATTTTGGCCGACGTGAACAGCGATGGTAACCTGGACGCGATTCTCGCCGGCCCTTACGGAGGAGCCAGTGTGTACCTGGGCAACGGAGGGGGCGAGTTCACTTTCAAGGTGACTCTCGGCGTCGGCTTTAGTGTTCCTTCAATCAACGTGGTGGCGGACTTGAACGGAGATGGCATCCCCGACATTGCCACGTTGGAATCCGACACACTGGGGATTTATCTGGGCGAAGGTGAAGCGAAGTACGCCACTGGATTTTTCATTGGTACTGGACCGGCTCCTGGATCAGTGCTGGTAGAGAACCTGCATGGCCAAGCGGCTTCGGCAGGACTTTCCGACATTGTGGCGCCGGATAACTCAGGCGGCGTCATGGTGCTGCCCAATCTGACCAAATAATCAAATGACAGGCCTCTTCGAAAAGAATCTGAAGCAGGCTCAGTAAGCTGTCGCGGCGCAACCATGCGGCGCGCCCAGGTACGTGTACGCTCGTGAGGGGCGAACATCATGACATTGGACCTGCCGCTGGCCGTGACAGCCATTGGCGGATTGGGCACGGCGGCTTTTGGCTTAGTGGATGCCACCAAGGTTTTTGGCGGCGGCGTCAATCACGTCGGTTTCCGGGGCATCCGTGCGGCCGTCCGGCAATTGACTGAGCCCGGCGAGCCGGCTAACGCGCTATCGCAGAAGAAAATCCTCGCCACGCTTCAGTCCAACTGGATGAACGGCGCCGATATCGGCAGCCAGAAAGCCATCGCAAAATCTTTGATCAAACTGAACCTCGACCCACGCAACGCCTGCGCGCTGGCGGAGGCTACCGGTGTGGATGCCGCCGCTCTCAAGGCCATCGCCACCAGCATCGCGGCGGGGACTTCGCTGAGCTCGGCCGAGTCCGATGTCTTCGCGCGTTTCGATCTCATCGTGACCGTGCTGATCGATGAAGCCTACCATCGCAGCGATCAGACTTACCGCAATTGGACCAGGGCATTGGCGGCCGCGATCGCCATCGCGCTGGCGCTCACCGGCGGATACGTGCTTCAGGTGAACCTGGGTTTGGCGGTACTCATCGGTCTGTTGGCCACGCCGCTGGCGCCTATCGCCAAGGACGTTTCCAGCGCGCTTGCGATGGCCGTGAATACGCTGCAACTGGTGAAAAAGTAGTCTGGCATGACGCTATTTCTGGATGTGCGCCTCTCGGCCGTGGGAGGTAATCTGGCTGCGTCGGTAGCCATGCATCAGGGCACGGACATCGGCAATTACAGGAGCTTGAGGCCCGCGCGATTCCTGGAAGAAATTCGGGGGCGGCATGTCCTGATCGCCACCCACGGGTTCAACGTGAATCGCGCGGCCGGAATCGCTTGCCTGTCCAATTGGGAGCGGCTGCTTCGGCTTGCTCCGGCTGCTGTATTAGTGGGGCTGCTCTGGCCTGGCGACTCCATCTGGCTTCACGGTCTGGATTATCCGGAAGAGCCGCGCCTGGCCGACCATGCGGGCCAGTTGATGGCTCCATTCCTGGACGCCAATTTCGGCGGCGCGGCCAGCATTTCGTTTGCGTCGCACAGCCTGGGCGCGCGAGTTCTGCTGGCTACCGTGTCCCATATGAACCTGCCGGTGCGGCGAGCCATCATCATGGCGGGCGCCATCGACGACGATTGCCTGAACACGGAATTTAAAACAGCCTCGGCGAAGATTGGGAAAATTTCGGTCCTGGCGTCGAATGAGGATGAAGTGCTGGCGGCGGCCTTTCCGCTGGGCAATTTCTGCGGGGGAATTATCGCCGAAGGGCATCCCTGGTGGCGGGCGGCATTGGGACAGAGCGGTCCGTCAGCGCCGCGGCCGGGCAATTTCGAAGCTCCGTTTGAGATCCCCGACAATTGGGAGTTCGGCCACGGGGATTACCTGCAAATTGATCCGCCGTCGCCTTCTATCTCTGCGCCCACCGATGTTCCACCCAATGGTTCGCCCGAGCCTGGCGATGGCGCACACTATTGGCAGGCAGCATGGACCGCCGCATTTTCTGCTACACGCCTTCGATGAGTTATAACTAGCGGTGTCCGCCGCCGCCGTGTCCGCCGCCGCCGAACGATCCGGCGTGGGCGCTTCCGAACGAGAAGCCGCTGGAAGACCGCGCACTTGACATCACTCCGCTGGTGGCTCCCCGATGCGTGGCGACATCCGCCAACCGGCTGGCGCCGCTGACCCCGCTTAATCGGCTGGCGCCTCCGCCATAGGCATATCCGCTGCCACCGAAGGAAGGCGCGTAAGCCACCGTGGTTGGGCTGTAGTAGGTGTAACCGAACGGGCTGTATCCGAATCCCGAGTACGGCATGTAGGTGTACATTCCGAACATGGGATTAAACGCCCAACCGCCCAGGAATGCCGGATTGTATCCGAAGCCGCCGAATCCCAAGCCAGAGCCGTACCCGCCGAATCCCAAGCCGCCGTATCCGCCGTAGTTGCCGTAACTACCGGAACTGGCGTTGGCCGAAGATGCCGAGGCAACATTGGCTTGGGCGACATAACTGGCGCGCCGATCGCTCCAGCGATACAACGCGTCCTGATCGTCGGGCTTGCGGTCGAAATTCTCTGCCATCAGAACGCCGGCCAGATTGGTCTGCTTGCCGCTGTGGAGCGTCAATTGGCCCGATGGATCTGTGACCACCGCTTCGCCATCGAACACCTGGAAGCGCGCCGGCTCCGTGTCTACGCGATAAAGGCCCTGCTTCTGGAGACTGATGGACTCCTTCTTGTACACGATCTGTACGGCGTTGTCCTTGGGCATCTCGGTGCTCTCGATGATGGCCGATCCGGAAAGGATTTCGACGCGAGTATCGGTGAGCTTGGTGGAAACCATGCGGATGGAGCTGTTTTCAGCGAGCCGCAGAAACGCGCCGGGGGTCAACAGGATTTCCGCGCGGCCGTCTTCGGTGCGAAACTCCTGGTTTTCCTTGATGTCTGGGAACTGTCCGAATTTCGGCTCAATCGCCTTGTCGCCCAGGAACGCGCGCCCTTCCACATACTGGACAACGCCCGAATGAGATGAAATCACGGCTTGGGCGCAGGCCGAGCCCGCCGCCAACACCGCTAACGAACAACCCGCCACCAGGAAGCGCATTGCGAAAGCTCCTTAGATAGATCCTGCTCTAGTTTTATACGCTTGTCAACCCCGAGTGGTTACCAAAACTTCCCGGTTTTGAAGGATGTAGCTGGCGATCGGGTCGAATTTTCGCTTTCCCACCAGGCGCACTATCAGCGACAGCAGCGCGGCCTTTCGCAGGTCGTCCAGCTCCAGGCTCAGGAGCGCGCAAACATGGCTGGCGGTCACCGGCACATTGTTGTTTAGCAGCGCGGCGAGGAAGGCATCCAGAGTCTGCACGATGCGCGGGGCCAAAGCAGGTTTTTCGGACAAGCCATCGAGAATTTCTTCGATCTGGCGGTTCAGCAGGGCATGATCCAGCACTCCGGACTCGCTCAGTTCGGAGCCTACCAAGTGCGAACTGCCGCGCTTGGAGCTATCGATCACCCGCTGCCGCAAATGATAAATGTTACTGGTTCGGCCTGGCATGTCCCCGATGTTGTAAACAATTCTGCACTAAAATGATTTGCACTTCAAGATGCTAAAATCACCATAGACTCGCCTTATGCGCAGTATCGTTGTAGTTTTCCTTACTTTTGCTTGCATTGTCAACCCAAGCGAACCACCCAAAGCCGTCGTCGCCCCGGAGGTGCAGGCTGCTCTGGACCAGATCCACGCGTCGTCGCTGCGCAACGATCTTTCCTATATCGCCTCCGATGAACTGGAAGGGCGCGACTCGCCCTCTCACGGCCTGGACCTTGCGGCCGATTATATCGCGGCTCAGTTCCGCCGCGCGGGCTTGGAACCGGCGGCCGGCGACAGCTACTTTCAGAACGCGTCCATGCTGGCGGAGCAGGCGAACTACAGCAATTTCGCGCTGAAGCTTTCGTCGGGCGATCATCAGTTTTCCGCCACCCAGAAGGACGCCGTGATCGGTTTTGCGGACGCGCTGGATTTAAAGGACGCGCCGGTCTTCAAACTGGACTTGGGCGACGAGGCGCTCGTAGAGCACCTCACGGCCAGCCAGGTGGACGGGCAGGTGGTGATCACCGAAATCGAACCCAGATCGCTAGGACGGTTTCGATCGGCAAACCGGGTGCTGCGCGCTGCCAATCCCGCTTTGGTGATTTTGGTGGACAAGAAGGGCTTCACGGTGGATGCAGGGTCCAGCGTGGGCCGGGCCAGCCACGAGTTAGTGGAAGCAGACGAAGCCGGGCCGGACGCCGCCGGGAGTCCGCGCGTCACGCTCACCGGTGAAACGGCGGCGCGTTTTTATGGCTCGCTGAAGTCCGGCGCGGGCAACGCCACCGCCGCGGTACATATCGCCGCGGCGCATCGCACACCCGCCAAGCTGCGCAACGTCATCGGAGTTCTGCGCGGCTCCGATCCAGCTTTGCGCGATACTTACGTCCTGCTGACCGCGCACTACGATCATCTGGGCATCAAACCGGGCGCGACGGGCGATCGAATTTACAATGGCGCCAACGACGACGGCAGCGGAACGGTTTCGGTGATGGAAGTTGCGCGCGCGCTGGCGGGGCTTCCGAAGCATCCGCGCCGCAGCATCGTCTTTATGACGTTCTTCGGGGAAGAAGAGGGCTTGATCGGCTCCGAATATTACGTACATCATCCGGAGTTTCCGCTCGAAAAGACCGTCGCGGATTTAAATCTGGAACAGGTGGGGCGAACGGATTCCACCGAGGGGCCGCAAATTTCCAACGCCTCGCCCACCGGGTTCGATTATTCCGATCTCACCGGCTATCTGCAGCGGGCGGGCGAACGCACGGGAATCAAGATCTACAAGAATCCGATTGGCAGCGACCGCTATTTCACCCAAGGCGACAACCTGTCGTTCGCCGAAGCCGGCATCCCCGCGCAGAGCCTGTGCGTGGCCTTCGATTTTCCGGACTACCATCGGGTGAGCGACGAATGGCAGAAGATCGACTACGACAACATGGCGAAGGTGGATCGCGCCATTGCGCTGGCGATGTTCCTGATGGCCGATAGCGAGCAGCCGGTGCGGTGGAACGAAGACAATCCGAAAACCGAGCGTTACGTCAGGGCTTGGAAGCAGCGAGGCGTTCAGTAGGGATTTGCGCGGGGCTTTGCATGGGCTCCACGCTGCGGATGCCGTGCTCGGGAATGGCGACGCTGATGCGGCAAGCGGGGCCGGGACATCCGGGATTCGATACGTCCACCGCGGTTGCCGTCAGACCGAAAAACGCCGATTGGCCCGGCGCGGGCTCCGTGGTTCCGAATAACACGATGCGGCGAATGGCCGCCGGATCGTAGCTGTTCAGCGCTCCCCAGCGGGCGGCGACGCGCGCGCGATCGGCCAGCGTTTGCCGGACGAAGAGCAATTGCCCGATGCCGGCCATGCCGAGCAGCAGGCCCATGAAGGCGGTCAGTATCAGCGCGGATTCCACCAGCGATTGTCCCGCTTGCTTAGCAGGATGCTGAAAAAGGCAATAAACCGCTTGCTCACGCGCCACCCGTCCGGGCTTCCTCGAGTCGCTGTTCTCCAGTGCACGACTTCCGGTCGTCTCCGGGTGTGCTGCTGGCGCGCGGCTCAGAATCGCGACTGCGTGTTTGCATGTGTTTACCGAGCCGCGACCGTGAGGGAGTCGGTCCCCAAAAGCGTTTTTCAGCAGCCTGTTAGGCGCGCGGCTCACTCGGAGACCCCCGGCATGTAAGGGAACGTCACCGTCGGCCGCCCGTCCAGCTTCACTTTCATGAACAGCGCGTCCAATTCGAAGCCGCGCAGCGAGACTGTGCTGGCATCGGGGCTGTTGATCAACTCAACGCGATCGGTAGTGAGGCCGGGAACCAGCGGCTTGGTGCGATCGGCGGGAGCGGGGTCGCCATAGACCACCAGATTGCGCACGGCCTTTGCGACCATCGGGTCCGCGGCGGCTCCGTGTGGCTGCAATGCGGCGTAACGCGCGCCGGCACGCACCGCGGTGACCAGTTCACCGTAAGTGTAGAACGAGTATCCGATCTCGAAGATGCCCGCGAACATCACGGCCAGCAGGATGAGCGAACCGGCGAATTCGATGAGTGCGCTCCCGGTTTGTGTGCACCGCCGTTTTGGTGTCATTGAATCAGCCTCACCGATGCTTCGGTCTTCGTCGCAACGCTGGCCGCGGCGACGTTGGTTGTGGTCAAGGGCTGAAAGATTCTGAGGAAGATCACGGGCGCCGGCGCGGTGGCGATCACGCGCACGAAGCGGTAATCGCCAGCCTGTTTCGGCTGTTCCTGCCATGTCTTGTTGTCGTTCGAGAAGCTGGTGGCAATATCAGTTATTGTTTGCGTACCCATGTCCCATCGCATGGCATGTGGTCCGTTAGCCAATCGGCCGGCTCCGGTGCGGGCGCGCGCAATCCCTGCGCCCGTTCCATTCAACTCCAGTCCGGCAGTCAAGGCGGCGGCGTCGGTGAAAGACTGCAGCTCGGCGCGGATGACGTACATGCGCCCGATATCGATGCCCAGGCCGGCCAGCCCGAGCAGCAGCGTCATCGAGATGGCGGTGACGATGAGGACAAAGCCCCGTTGGCGGTTGGAGGGTTGGCTGGTTGGCGATTGGCCGGCTCGCGATGGAGAAACTGCCACGGTCTGTTCATCGGCATTGGACGCGGATTTCGTTAGGGCCGCCCGGGATCGCAGTTGACACAGATGTGGTGAGGCTGCGGGTTTTGGCTCCTAGTGGGCATACCGCGCGCTGGAGATCGCGGCGGCTTGATCTAACCAGTAGCTCAGGCGATCTTTCTTGTTCGGAAATTTCGCGCCGCTTACCGAAAGGGACTCGGCGCGATTGTAGATTTCCTGGTACTTCGCCTGAACATCGCTAGCACCGAGATTTGTCCAGATCGCTTCATAATCCCGGGCCACTGCGCTCCATCCCGCATGGAGTTCGGACGCATCCCGCGCCATGGATGTGTATTGACTGAGGAGCAGCCAGAAATTGATTGCCGCGGCAATGATTGGCATCCCGAACTTCAGCACGTCCGCACTCGCTTGCGCCAGGACGGTTACGGCCGCTCCAGAACTCGCCCAGCAAAGCAAGCGCCCGAAGACCCTTGTCCCAATTCATATAGTGACGGACAAGTTCAGCGAAATAGTTGCAGCGCATCTGAGCATATAGCATCTCCTCCCACACCGTCTTGTGAAAGATCTCGGGATGCATAGCGTACTCCTGCAGATGTTATAGCCGGGGTCATTTATCAGGCACTCCCTTGACTACCATCCGCCCGCTCGCATAGCATCGATAGCGGATCATGCGTAACCTTGTTCACACCACGATTGTGGCCGGCAGTGCGCTGGCTCTTCTGTTATTCGCTCCAGCGCCGACTGCCGCGCAAACCTATCGCGCGCCGCGGGCGGCGGACGGCCATGCCGATTTGAGCGGCATCTATGAGGCCCTCAACACCGCCAATTGGGATCTGGAGGATCATTCGCCGCAGGCGGGACCGATGTGGCAGACTGGCGCCATCGGCTCCGAACCGGCTGGCCAAAGCGTGGTGGAGGGCGGGACCATCCCCTACAAACCCGAGGCGCTCGCAAAGAAGAAGGCGAATTTCGCCAATCGCCGCACCAATGATCCGGAGGCGAAGTGTTACATGCCGGGCATTCCGCGCGCCAATTATATGCCCTATCCTTTTCAGATCGTGCAGTCGCCGCGGGGGATCATGTTTATTTACGAGTTCGCGAGCTCAAATCGCCTGGTCAACATGGGTAAGCCGGAAGAGGCCGGGTCCGATACCTGGATGGGAACCAACAACGGGCATTGGGAAGGCGACACCTTGGTAATCGACGTCACCGGCTTGAACGGTCTGGCCTGGTTCGACCGGGCCGGCGATTTCGGCGGCAAACAATTACACGTGGTGGAGCGTTTCACCCGCACCGATCCGTATCATCTGAATTACGAAGCCACCATTGAGGACCCCACTGTTTTCACGCGGGCGTGGAAAATCAGCATGCCGCTTTATCGCAGAGTGGAAAAGAACGCTCAGCTTTTGGAATTCAAGTGCGTGGAGTTCGCCGAAGAATTGCTCTACGGACAATTCAAGAAGCAGGGGAGTAAATGATGCGCGCCGGATTGCTGGTGTTGGCGCTATGCGCGTCCCTGTGGGGTCAGACCAAGCAGTGGACACCGCCCAAAACGCCGTGGGGCGATCCCGATCTGCAGGGCATGTGGCCAGGCAACATGGGCGTGCCCTTGCAAAGACCCGTGAGCATGGGAACCAGAACCACGCTCACCGACGCTGAGTACGCGCAGAAGGAAGCGCAGGCGAAGAAATTGGCGCAGGCCGATAGCGAGTCCACTGCCGCCAGCGATAGCGTAGGCATCGGGCCGCCATCGTATTGGGTGGAGCGCGGCAAGCCATCGCGTCAAACTTCGCTGATCATCGATCCGCCCGATGGGCGATTGCCCGCGTTGACGGAGGAAGAACAGAAGCTCCGCAAGGAGGCGCGCGGCGGGAAGGGATTTCCGGGCGAATGGCGCGGCGAGGCCAACTCCTACGAGGATCTGAACATTTATTACCGCTGCATCACGCGCGGCGTGCTGGGGTCCATCATTCCGGTGGTCTATAACAACGGAAACGAAATTCTGCAGCAGCCCGGGTTGGTGATCATTCGCAACGAAATGATCCACGAATCGCGCATCATTCCACTGGATGGCCGTCCGCACTTGAATTCCGCGATCCGCCAGTACATGGGCGATTCGCGCGGCCACTGGGAAGGCAACACGCTGGTGATTGAGACCACCAACTTCACCGACAAAGACGCGATCGGTTCCAACGGCGCGGGCTATCCGGGCGATCCCGGCCATCACAGCGCCGATCTGAAGCTGACCGAGCGGTTGACCCGCGTGGACGCCGACACGCTGAATTATCAGGCCACCATTGACGATCCCAAAACGTGGACGAAACCCTGGACCATTTTGATTCCGTTGAAGCGCAACGAACATTACCAGCTGCTGGAATACGCGTGCCATGAGGGGAACATCGCGATGGGCGACATTTTGAGCGGAGCTCGCGCGGACGAGCGCAAGGAAACGAAATAGTGCGAACTAGTATAGAATTTCAGAACAGGAAGGAGTCCGAATGCGAACGAGGTTAGCGATTCTGATTGCGGCCGCGGCCTTTGCGCTTGCGACAGCGCCGGCGTGGGGGCACCATGCATTCCAGGCGGAGTTCGACAAGGGTAAGCCGGTCCATTTAGTGGGCACGGTGACCGACATGGAATGGATTAATCCGCACTCCTGGATTCATATCGACGTGAAGAATCCCGACGGCACAGTCACGAATTGGATGGTGGAGTGCGGCAGCCCCAACATCATGCTGCGCAGAGGCTTCACCAAGCGATCGCTTGAAGTAGGCACGGAGCTGACCATTCAGGGATATCAAGCCAAGAATGGGACGAACCGGGCCAACGGCAGCAGCGTGACGTTTAAGGACGGCAAGAAATTGTTTGTGGGCGGATCGAATCCGGATCTTCCGGACGATCAAAAGTAGCTCAAGTTCTTACCGAGCCGCGACCGCGTGGGAGCCGGTACTAATTGGAGCAGTCAGCGAAAGGAGATCTCGTATGAGACACCAAGTTTTCGCATCGTTAGTCGTTGCGGCGCTCGCGTCGGTGCCGATGGCGGCCCAGACGCCCGCGAATTCTGTCGCGGCCAAACCGGCTGCGCCCGCAGCTAAGGCTACATCGTCGAAGACCAACTGGACGCCGCCCAAAACCTCGTGGGGCGATCCGGATCTGCAAGGACAGTGGCCGGCCACCGCGAACATTCCCATGCAGCGGCCCGCCAACCTGGGTGACAGAGGCGAGCTCACCGACGCCGAATTGGCCGCGCGCGAAAGCCAGGCGAAAAAGCAAGCCGCCGAAGATGGGGAAGAAACCGCTAAGGGCGGCGACGTGACCATCAATCCTCCTTCGTATTGGGTGGAGCGCGGCAAGCCGGTGCGTCAAGCGTCGCTGGTTGTCGATCCCGCCAACGGCAGAATTCCTCCGTTGACTCCGGAGGGTCAGGCGGCGGTGAAGGCGTTGCGCGGCGGACTGGGGCCTGGCAGCCACTTCCCCGACAAAGTGGATTCGTGGGAAGATTTCGATATTTACAGCCGCTGCATCACGCGCGGCATGGTGAGCAGCATGCTTCCGACGCTTTATAATTTCGGCAACGAGATCATTCAGGCGCCGGGCGTGGTGGTGATTCGCAACGAAATGATCCACGAGACTCGCGTGATTCCGCTCGACGGGCGGCCGCATGTGGGCAAGGGGATCTCCACCTATATGGGCGATTCGCGCGGGCATTGGGATGGCAGCACGCTGGTGGTGGAGACTACGAATCTGAAACCTCAGCCGGGCGCAGGCGGCGGATTGTTTAGCGATGCCGCGGTTTTGACGGAGCGCTTCACACGGACTTCGCCGAACGATTTGAGCTACGATCTGACGGTGAACGATCCCAAGACGTGGACCCGGCCATGGACCCTGCACATGCCGTACAAGCTGGATCCGCACTACAAGATCTACGAGTACGCCTGCCACGAAGGCAACTACATGATGCTGGATGCGCTCAGCGGCGCCCGCGATCTGGAGAAGAAGGGCCAGTCGACGAAGGTGGATCGCTAGAGGGGTGGAGAAAGTCCATTTGGCCGCCGATGAACGCGGATGAACACGGATAAGGCAACCTTAGGTTCATTGTCTTCAATCGGCGTTTATCCGCGGCCAACTATGTTGCGGCCTTCTTCCTACGGCTGGTGCAGCAAGGAGTGCTGGTTCTGAGCCGCGCCCAAAGGAAGCGGTGTTTTCGCTTCTTGTATGTCGCCGGCCTGGTGCTCGCTTCGGGTTTCGCGCAGCCGCCGAAGCTGGCCAAAGATCCTGGGCCATTCCTTCGGCCCGGCGATTTTCCGGAAGACAAAGTGCCCAAAGCAGTGGCTGGTCCCGCGCCGCACTTGCCCGACGGCCGCCCGGATTTTGGCGGAAACGGCGCGTGGTATCCAGGCTTCAACGGCAATATCGCGGAGACCACCTGGAAGGGCGTGAAGAGCGCCGACCGACACGTGGACGTTCCATTTCTTCCCTGGACGCTCAAGACCTATAACGAGCGCGTGGAAAACCGCGCCAAGGATGATCCGGAAGCCAGGTGCCTGCCGGTGGGCGTGCCGCGCTTTATGTTCGATCCTTATCCTTTTCAGATCGTACAGACTAAAAATCAGGTTATTTTCGTCTTTGAAGGCGACAATTACTTGTGGCGTATCGTGAATATCGGAAATATGCACCCCAAAGATCTCAAGCCGAGCTGGCTGGGCGACGCCGTGGGGCACTATGAGGGCGACACGCTGGTGGTGGATGTCACCGGTTTCAACGGCCTGGCCTGGCTGGATCAAGCCGGCCATGCGACTTCGGATAAACTGCATCTCACCGAGCGCTACACGCGTACCGACTCGCTGACGCTGAAGTATGAAGTGACGATCGACGATCCAGAGGCCTATTTGAAGCCTTGGACGGCCAGCAATACCGTTCATTGGCGTCCTGGGATGGAGCTGATGGAATCCATTTGCCAGGAAGACGAAAAGAGCTCGATGCATATGATCGGGAACCCCGCGCCGGAAAAGAAATGAAATACTGCTTCTTTCTTGCCGCCCTCACTGTTCTGTATGCGCAGGGACAGGTGCCTCGCCTGGTGGACGGGCACCCCGATCTGGGCGGCGATGGCGTGTGGCTGCCCGCTCCCGTGCCCGACCTGGCTTCGAACGCGCCTGTTCCCATTCCGTTCCAAGGTTGGGCGCGCGCGAAATTTCAAGCCAACAAAGCCCAAAAGCAAAACGATCTGGATCTGCGCTGTCTGCCTCCTGGCGTTCCGCGAATCATGCTCATGGCGCGTCCTTTCGAGATCGTGCAAACGCCCAACCGAATCCTGTTTGTGTACGAAGGCGGCGCGCATGTTTTCCGCCAGGTCTGGATGGATGGGCGCGCTCATCCCAAGGACCCGAATCCCAACTGGCTGGGCCATTCCATCGGCCACTGGGACGGCCTCACGCTGGTTGTCGATTCCGTCGGCTTCAATGACAAAACCTGGCTGGACGACGCCGGCCATCCGCATACCGAGCGGTTGCACGTGATCGAGAAGTATTCGCGGACCGGCCCAGAGACCATGAAGTACGATGTCATGATCGACGATCCAGACGCGTATGTTCGACCTTGGACATCCGGCAGCAGCCTCTCATTTCACGCCGGCGAGAGGCTGGCCGAGGACATCTGCCTGGACAAGATTTCGAAATAACGCTCAGGTAATTCGGCCGCTCTGTGGCTATCTCCGCAGCCTTCAGGCATGATTGTAAGTGCGAAGGCAGGCTGCTGTTCCACGATGATTCCCACCCGCCATGAGAGCAGACGCAGCACCGAAATCAACATGCCGGACTTTCGCGCGTTGTTTGACGCCGTCCCCGGTCTCTATCTGGTGCTTCTTCCCAACGACCCTATCTACACCATCGTGGCCGCCAACAACGCTTACGCCCAGGCCACGTTGACCGACACGGAAGAAATAGTTGGCCGCGGCGTCTTCGACGTGTTCCCGGATAATCCAGCCGATCCCGAAGCGTCCGGAGTGCAAAATGTGCTGGCATCGCTTCGCCATGTTCTTGCCACTAAGGCCAGACATACCATGCCTGCTCAGAAGTACGATATCCGGCGTCCGCGCGAGCTGGGCGGCGGGTTCGAGGAGCGCTACTGGAGTCCGGTGAATTCGCCTCTGCTGGACGACAACGGCGAACTGCAATTCATCATTCATCGCGTGGAGGACATCACCGAACTGGTGCGGCTGAAGCGGCTGGAGGCCGAGCAAGGACGGCTCACAGGCGAGCTTCAAAACCGCGCCGACCAGATGGAGGCGGAGCTGTTCCTCAGGGCGCGCCAGCTGGCCGAGTCCGAACGTCTGATGCGCGAGCGTCAGGAAGTGGAAGAAAAGCTGTTAGCCACCGAGGCGCGCTTTAGCCTGGCATTCGCCCAGGCGCCCATCGGCATGGTGCTACTGACTCCCGATGGCCGTATCGTCGAAGTGAACCAGGCTTTTCTCGATATGCTGGGCTACACGCGGGAAGAGCTGGCCTTGCACGATTCGTCGTCCTTTACTCATCCCGACGACGTTGCGCTGACCAGGAATTTCTTTGCGGCGCTACAAAAGGGTCCTCACAACGCCGGCAGTATCGAGAAGCGCTATGTCCGCAAGGACGGCGAACTCTTGTGGAGCCGCGCCTCCGCCACCATGCGCCGCGACGATCGGGGTAGACCGGTCGAAGTGATCGCCATCGTGGAAGACATCACGGAGCGTAAGCGCGCGGAAATCCGTTATCGTTTTTTGGCCGAAAGCATTCCCCAGATGGTCTGGACCGCGACCCCGGACGGAATGCTGGACTACGTGAACGGGCAGGGAACCGCGTATTTTGGCCTTGGGGAAGCGGCTTTGCTTGGGGCCGGGTGGCTTCAATGCGTCCATCCGGACGAACGCCAACGCGCCATGGAGCGTTGGACGCGATCGCTTGCAACGGGAACGCCGTACGAGACCACCTTTCGATTAAAACGAGGAAACGACGAAAGTTGGCGCTGGCATCTGGTGCGCGCGCGCCCCCTCACCGGCGACAACGGAAATATCGTGCAATGGTTCGGTACCTGCACGGACATTGAAGACCAGAAGCAGGCGGACGCCAACCTCCAGCAGCAGTGGCACACCTTCGACACCGCTCTTTCGCACACGCCCGACTTCACTTACATTTTCGACCTGGCCGGACGCTTTACCTACGTGAATCGCGCACTGCTGGCGCTTTTGCAAATACCTTTGGAAGCGGCCACCGGCAAAAACTTCTTCGACCTGGGATATCCGCCTGAACTCGCCGGGCGTCTGCAGCGCCAGATTCAACAGGTGATCGACACCAAGCATCCAGTCCGGGACACGACACCTTTCACGGGGCCCAGTGGCGAGACGCGACACTACGAGTACATTTTCGTTCCGGTGCTGGATGCCAACGGCGTGGTGGAGGCCGTGGCCGGTTCCACGCGCGATATCACGGAGCAAAACCGGGCCGCGCAACAGATTGAAGACGACCGCAGGCGATGGCGCGAGCTTCTTCTGCGGACTCCCGCGGCGATTGCGGTGCTGCGCGGGCCCGAGCACATTTTCGAATGGGCGAACCACGATTATGCTCGTCTGGTTGGAAGATCGGCGGAAGCGCTGGTTGGAAGAACCATACGCGAAGCGCTGCCGGAGATAGAAGGACAGCGATACATCAGTTTGCTGGACGGCGTGTTCCAAACGGGAGAACCGTTTGTCGGTCATGAATCGCTGGTCGGCCTGGACCGGGGCGACGGCGTTTTGAAGGATTTCTACGTGAATTTTGTCTACGCCGCCACCAGGGACGTGGATGGCGAGATCAATGGCGTTTTTGTTCACGTGACCGACGTCACGGGAATGGTGCTGGCGCGCAAACAGATCGAAGATAGCGAGCGCCAATTCCGCACCCTGGCCGAGACGATTCCGCACCTGGCTTGGATGGCTGACGAGAAGGGTAACCGCTTGTGGTACAACCGGCGCTGGTACGAATATACGGGCACCACCTTTGATGAAGTAAAAGACTGGGGCTGGGCGAAGGTTCACGATCCCAGCGTGCTGCCCCAAGTGGTGGATCGGTGGCGCGCGGCGCTTGCGTCGGGTGAACCCTTTGAGATGGTTTATCCCCTGAAGGGCGCGGATGGTTCGTTCCGAACATTTCTAACGCGAATTGAACCGGTGAAAGACGACCGGGGGCAAGTGGTGCGCTGGTTTGGCACCAACACCGATATCACCGATCAGAGAAAGATAGAACAGGAACTGCGCCGAACCAATCGCGAGCTGGAGGAGTTCGCCTATGTCGCGAGTCACGACCTGCAGGAGCCGCTGCGCATGGTGAATATCTACACGCAGCTCATTGTCCAAAACCCGGATGACGAGAAAACACAACTTCAGCAGTATTCCGCATTCGTACAACAAGGCGTAAAGCGCATGGAGGGGCTGATCCAGGACCTGCTCACGTTCTCGCGCACCGTCCATACGGAAGACCTGCCCATCGGCACCGCGGACCTGTCGGCCTCGCTCACCGAGGCGCTGTCGGTGTTGCAAGGCCGCATCCAGGAAGCCGGCGCGAGCGTGGAATCGACGGCCCTGCCGTTGGTACGGGGCGATACTTCTCAGATGGCCCATGTTTTTCAAAACGTGCTCTCGAATGCGCTGAAGTATCGAAAAGAAGGCACGCCGCCCCGGATTCGCATCTCCGCGAAACAGGACGCGGACCGGTGGGTGATCGCGGTGCAGGATAACGGAATCGGCTTTGAACCGAAATACGCCGAGCGTATTTTCGGGCTTTTCAAACGTCTTCACAAGGATGAATATGCGGGTACCGGGCTGGGCCTGGCCATCTGCAAGCGCATTGTAGAACGCTATGGCGGCCGGATCTGGGCGGAAGGCACGCCCGGCCAAGGAGCGGCATTTTACTTTTCTCTTCCGCGCGACAAGTGAGCGATGAACGCGCTGAACATATTGCTGGCTGAGGACAACCCCGCGGACATCCTGCTGGTGCGGAAGGCGCTGGATCAGCATCAGATTCCGCACGCTTTGCATGTGGTGCGCGATGGCGAGGAAGCCCTGACTTTTATCGAAGGCATGGGCGAACCGGACGGCGATCCGTGTCCCGATGTGGTGCTGCTGGATCTGAACCTGCCCAAGATTGACGGGCCGGAAGTTCTGACCGAGCTTCGCAAACACCCCGAGTGCGCCCGCACGCCGGTGATTGTTATCAGTTCTTCCGATGCGCACAAAGACCGGGAGCGTATGGCGGGTCTTGGCATCTCGCGCTATTTCCGCAAACCGTCGGACCTGGACGGATTCCTGCGATTGGGCGCGCTGGTTCGGGAAGTGATGAGAGAGGGCTGAAAGCCGCTATTGCGTGGACTGGAACAGCTCGATATTCAGGCCGTTCGGATCCTCGACAAAAATGTTGCGAACGGTGGGGCTGAATTGAGCCACTTCGCCGTTAGCTGATGTCACGACGACGCCGGCGGCTCGCATGCGCTGCAGAAGACCGTCCAGATCTTTCACGCGCAAGGCAATGGCGGGTGCGCCAGGATCGGGTACGCGCAAATGAAACGGAGTCCGCTTCACTCCCTGGTATTCGTAGAACGCGATGAGGGCCTTGGTGCCGGGCACCAGCGCGGTCATCTCGCGATTCCTGGCGTGAGGCGCACCTGTTAAGTCCAGGATTGCCGGATTGCTCGAAAACTCCATATTTCCCTTGAGGTCGAAACCCAGCAGGCCGTGATAAAACTTGAGCGTCGATTCCATGTCGGCGACGGTGAGGCCCATCGAAGCGCCGTAAACATTGCCAGGAGACGTCACGCCGGCGAGTGGAGCGGATTCGACCACTTCGACGACATAGCCGTCCGGATCGCGGATTAGTATGGAGCGCAGCTTGCCGTTGGGAGTTTCGATGGTTACCGGCGCGCCCGACGTGGTGATGATCGGCGTGTTCATTTTCTTGACTGCGGCGAGCACCGGTTCCATGTCCTTCACGCGCAGCGCGATCAGTGCGGCGCCGGGATCGGTGTGGCGCGGTTGGCCGGGCTTGCGATCCACTTCGGAAAACTCGGTCAGCTCCAAACCGAATGCGGTATTCGGAAAATGGATCGTGCTGAGGCGAAGTTTCACTCCCGGCGAGTTGGTTAAGGCAGGCACGCCCGGACTAAGGAGCGGGCGCGGCGCGGGCGCGTCCAGGCCGAACACATCGTGATAAAACGCCAGCGTGGTCTCCAGATGATTCGTGGCATGGATATAGTTCAACATGCCTAAGACGGGCGCATCGGACGGAGCCGTGCCGGATTGCGCGAACGCAACGCCAGCCAGTAAAATCGCTGAAAGAAATCGCATGCCTCTCCTTGTTTTATTTCTGAGCGGATGCAATTAACTGCCGCAGCAGATTCGCGGTGCCTTCGCGCACCGTGGGCGGACCTCCGGCATGGCCGTGCAGCCCGATGCCGAGCGCCATCTCTACCGGCGTGCGGCCCTTATTGTCTTTGACGTCCAGCTTCGCACCGGACGCGGCCAGGAATTTTACGATGTCGTCCGAAGCCTGCGCGCCAAAATGCAGCGGCGTTTGCCCTGCTTCGCTGATGGCGTTCACGTCGGCGCCCGCGGCCACCAGAACCTTCACCGCCTCCAGCAATTCAGCAGGCGTTGCATAGTCGTTCGCGAATGTGCCCGTGCCATAGCCGAGGCCAGAAGCGAACATCAGCGCGGTGGTTCCATTCTTCGCGCGGAGGTTGGGATCGGCGCCATGTTCCAGCAGCAGCCGTATCGTGGCCGAATCGCCGTTTTTGGCGGCGCGCATCAAAGGCGTGGAGCCTTCATTTAACGACGGTTCACCCGGCGTGTGCGCACGTTGAACGGTGGGCGTCCGCAACCGCGCGTTCGGGTCCGCTCCGTGCGCCAGCAAAATCTTCATCAGGTCGATCGCCGATATCTTGCTGGTTGCGGGCTGCGCGGGATGCCCGTAGACTTCGCCCAGCGTGTTCATGTCCACCGTGGCATACAACGCGGCCGTTCCCGAGGTATCCGTGAGATTGACATCGGCGCCTTTTTCCACCAGCATGGCCGCCGTGTCGTAATGGCCGTTGATAATCGCGAGCTCCAGCGCCGTGGAGTTATCGTGATCGGTCAGGTTCAGACTGGCTCCGGCCGCCACCAACGTGCGCGCCGTTTCGAGCGAACCTTGGCGCGCGGAATACATCAGAGGCGTCCAGCCGCCGTGCGGGAGAATGGTGAGCACGCCCTCCAGCCCGAAGCGATCCTTCGCGCGCTCCAGCGGATTGGAGCGTGCATTCACGTCGGCGCCGTGCGCGATCAGCACCTCGGCTGCTTCGGCGTGATTTTCCTGGGCCGCCCACACCAGCGCGGTTTCGCCGTAGGCTTGGCCTTTCGCGTTCACATCCGCGCCATGCTCGATGAGCATCCGCACGATATCCGGGTTCCCAGTGCGCGCCGCCATCATCAGAATGGTGTCGCCATCGGGCAGTTTCGCCGTGGCGTCCGCGCCCGCTTTCAACAGAAGTTCGGCCATCGCCGCGTTCCTGTTGGTTGCCGCCAACGACAGCGGCGTCACGCCATACCGGTTGGCCGCCTTGGGATCCGCGCCGGAGTGAAGCAACTTGCGCGCGGCAGCAAGATCGTCGTTATAAACGGCCCAGGCCAGCGGTGTGGTTCCATCGGGATCGGCGGTGTTCGCGTCGCCCGCCAGCAAACTGGCGGCGACGATAGCCGTGAGAACGAACCTAAACCAGAACATCGGTTTTTCCCGTGCTGTCGCCGAAGCGATCCATCGGTTTGCCAAACTTCTCGGCCACATTCAGCCAGAAGTTTCCAACCGGTGTTCGGGTGGGCAATTGGATGTGGCGATGTCCGGCGCCGACGCCTCCGCCGATGGCAATCACCGGCAGCGGGTCCGAGGCGTGTGCGTTCGAATCGGCCATGCCTGCGCCATAAATGATGAGCGAATGATCCAGCAAACTGCCATCGCCATCCGGAGTGGATTGCAGCTTGGCCAGGAATTTTGCATACATTCGCGCATAGTAGGTGTTGATCTTCACCACTTGCGCCATCTTCACGGGATTGTTCTGGTGATGCGAAACGGAATGATGCTGCTCGGTAACGCCGATTTGCGGATAGGTCCGCTGGCTGAGCTCGCGCGACATCATAAAGGTGAACACGCGCGTGATGTCGGCCTGATAGGCGACAGCGAGCAAATCGAACAGCAGCGCGACGTGTTCGTCGAACGAATCGGGCACGCCGATGGGCGCATCCGGCGCGTCCACCTGGGTTGCGCCGCGCGCTTCCTGCTTCTGGATGCGCCGCTCGATTTCGCGCAGGTTGTCCAGGTAATCGCCCAGGCGAACGCGGTCGCGTGGGCCCAGGCCGCGTTGCAGGCCGTTGGCTTCATCCACAACCGAATCCAGAATGCTGCGCTCTTTTGCGACGCGCTCGCGCCGATCGGCTGCCGTGCCCGCCGCGCCGAACAGCCGTTCGAACACAGCGCGCGGATTGATCTCCATGGGCAGCGGCGTGGACGGCGTGCTCCACGAAATGGTGTTCAGATACGCGCAACTGAAGCCTGGCGAGCATCCACCCACGTAGCCGGTGAAATCCTCAGTGGCCACTTCGAGCGAGGGCAGCGGCGTATCCTGGCCGATCTGCTGCGCCACCACTTGATCGATGGTGGTGTTCGCCAGCACATCCTCGGCTTCGGTGCGCTTCGGCCACACGCCGGTGAGGAATCCGGCCGCGCTCACCGCGTGATCTCCGAACTGGCTGCCGGGATGCGAGCGCGTGAGATTGGTCACCACGATCAACTGGTCGCGAAAGGGTTCCAGCGGCTTCAAAATCGGCGTGAACTCAAATCCGGCGCCAAACGTCTTGGGAGTAAGCTGCTGCATGATGGCGCCGTTGGGAGTGTAGACCGCGCCAAAACGCATGCGTGGCTTCGCGGCAGCTTTGGCCAGCGGCACAAACGCGGGCAGCATGGCATCCAGCAACGGCAGCGTTACGGCCGCGCCGAGGCCGCGCAACATCGTACGGCGGGGCAGAGATTTCTGGGTCAGAAACATCATCTATTTTCCTTGTCGATTTTGCGCTGTTTGCTCGGGCGCTGCGCCGCTGTCGGTGGGCGCCGTTCTCATTTGGAATTCCGTGCTGTGAACCACGCCCAGGATTAGCGTGGAGAACCGGTAATTATCGCGCGACGCATCGCGCAGGATGGCG
This sequence comes from Bryobacterales bacterium, assembly GCA_963784025.1. GTDB lineage: Bacteria > Acidobacteriota > Terriglobia > Bryobacterales > Bryobacteraceae > Palsa-89. The sequence continues at coordinate 79,445 of CAWAPW010000013.1, read as the reverse complement.
CGCACCGCCGGCATGTCGCGATAATCCAAGCCGCGGCCGAGCGCGTAGGTGAGCAGTTTCTCGGTGAGCGTGCCGGCGAAAAGTTCGGGGCGGCTGAGCAGCGCCTTGCGCAACGAGACTACGCCGTCCACTTTCGTTCCGTCGGAAAGCTCGCCAGAGGCATCGATGGGTTGCCCCGCGTCGCGCGTGCGCCAGGCGCCTACGGCATCGAAATTCTCCATCGCGAAGCCGATGGAATCCATGGCCTTGTGACAGCTGGCGCAAACCGGGTTGGCGCGATGCTCCGCCATCTGTTCACGCATGGTCCGGGGCTTCTCTCCGCTCTGATTTCCTTTGAGCGGCGGAACATCGGGAGGAGGCGGCGGCACCGGCGTGCCCAGAATATTTTCGAGGATCCACTTGCCGCGCACCACCGGCGAAGTTCGTTCGGCGTGCGACGTGAGCGCGAGAATACTGCCTTGTCCCAGCAGGCCGCGACGCGCATCGTCCGTTATGGCGACGCGCCGGAAGCGGCTTCCATAAATGTTGGGGATGCCGTAATGGCGCGCCAGGCGCTCATTGACGAAGGTGTAGTCCGCCGTTAGCAGATCCAGCACGCTGCGATCTTCCTGCACCATGCTTTCGAACAGCAGCTCCGTCTCGCGCCGGAAGGACTGGCGCAAGTTGTCGTCGAAATTGGGGAACAGATCGGAGTTGGGCTGGACGTTGCGCAGATTGCGAAGCTGCAGCCACTGCCCGGCAAAATTTTCGACAAGAGCCTGCGCCTTCGGATCGGCCAGCATGCGATGCACCTGGTTGTCCAGCACAGCCGGATTTTTCAGCTTGCCCTCGCTCGCCAGACGGAGCAATTCATCATCGGGAATGCTGCTCCACAAAAAGAAGGACAGCCGCGAGGCCAGTTCGGTGTCGCTGACGCGATAGCTGCCGCCGGGGATGACGCCCGCCGGGTCGCGCTCGACGCGGAACAAAAACTTGGGGCTGGCAAGAACGCGATCCAGCGCAAACTCGATGCCGTCTTCGAAGCCGCCGTCGCGCTTGCCGGACTGATAGAACTTGAGTAGCGTGTCCAGATCCGAGGAGGCCAGCGGCTGGCGATAAGCGCGGCGGGCGAGCGTGGAGAGGATCTCTTTCGCACAGGCGTCTTCTTTTATGTGGCTGTCGGGACGGCAAACAAAAATACGGCGGCGGCTGGGCGTATCGCTCGCGCCCGCGGGATGAAACGGCCCGGCGATGGTGAGCGACTGCAAGTGCGGCGAACCCGACCAATCGAAATTGTCCACAGAGCTGCGAATATAAGGTTGCAGGCGCGCGGGCTCCACGGAGTCGGGATCGTCCAGGAAGGCTACGGTGACTACGTGCGGCCCGGCCTTGATGGGAACGCGAACGCGCAGCCGTGCATCCACGGCGTCGCCGGTGTCGGTGGGTTTCTGAAACAACGATGCCAGGTCTTCGTTGCCGCCAAACGAAGCCAGATGAATGCGGCGGCCATCCACCGCGAATTCCACCTGATGCGGCGATTCCAAACCGCGCATGATATTCAGATTGGTCCGGAACAAGTTCGCCTGGAACGAATACTCGCCGTCCAGCGGAAAATTGTAGAGGACCTTGGTTCCGCCGACGGTGCCGAGCGGCAGCCCATTGACGTGCTGGTCCTGCGAAAGGTCCTGCCGGATGCGCCAGGTTTCGCTGCCCGGCGCGATCTTGGGATCGCCCACCGCGAGCGCGCCGATTTTCAGCGCGGCGTCGAGATAATGTTCCTGCAGCGAGGGCGAAACGCCCAGCGCGTCGGAGATATTGTCGAAGCCATAGGCGGAATCGTCGGGAGGCAGCAAGGACGCGGCGTCGATCTCCAGCGCCAACACATCGCGCATGGCATTGGCATATTCGGAGCGATTCAGACGATGCAGAATCGGGCGGCCGGCATAAGGCTGCGACGCTTGATCGATCTGCGTTTCCAGCCATCCCGCCAGGCTGCTGTAAGTCGCGGCATCGGGGCGGGGCATTCCCGCCGGCGGCATGGTGCCAGAGCGCAATTTGCGGACGACTTTTTCCCAGACTTCGGCTTGCGCGGGAACCTGGCCCAAGTCCATGTTGTCGAGCGTGAGTCCGCCCGTTTTGAGGCGCTGGTTGTGGCAGGTAACGCAGTATTTATCCAGGATTTCGCGCTGCGACGGACCAGTGGAGGCGGCGCAAGCTGCCGCAAGGCACAGCCCCACCGCTACGCTCTGCTTCAGCATGTCTACAAGAAGTCTACTTCATCTTGCATGCAAGCGACAGGGCCTGCGTCCGTTTGTCGCGGCCGTTGCGCTTTTTTCCCGGTGTATAGTCGTTTGAATCCGGGCTGCCAAGAATGCACACGGCGCGATTCTCCCGCAGAAAGGACCGCACAGCTAACATGACGGCACACTTTTCGACGGCCACGGCACGGCTTTGCATCTGGAGCGGCGCATTGGCACTGGCGTTTTCGGCTGGGATGGTCCGCAGCTACGCCCAAACGCCTCTGACAACTCTCTACAACTTTACCAACGGGCGCGATGGAAGTAATCCTTCTACGGCTCTTATCGCCGTTAAGAGCGGCGTGTTGTACGGTGCGGCGCAGGGTGGAGGCGCCATGAACTCGTCCTGTCCCCAGGGATGCGGAACGATATTCGAATTGAGGCCGCCGTCCGCGCCCGGCGAATCCTGGAAGCAAATCTTTCTCCACCGTTTTCAGGGCGGCGTGGACGATGGAAACTCTCCGCAAGTTCTCATACGAAGCGCCGCCGGCATGTTGTACGGGATGACTTACACTGGCGGCGCCAATAATAAAGGGACGGTGTTCCAGTTGACGCCGCCGACTGAGGCAGGGGGTGTCTACACGGAAACCATTCTGTACAGTTTCGGCGCCTACACAGGCGACTTGGTCGAGCCCGAGGGTGTGATCGGCCTGGTTCTCAGCAAGAGTGGCGTGCTTTACGGCACAGTCCCCTTGGGCGGCGCAAACAGTGACGGTGGGGTGTTCGAGTTGACGCCGCCCGCCGTGTCCGGCGAAGCCTGGACCGAGAGCCTGATCTACAGCTTCACCAGCGGGGACATATCGGGGGGCGACACGGTGGGAGGCCTTTTGCTCGCCAAGCAGGGGGAGATCATTTATGGAGCGGTGGAGACGGGCGGCTCATTTGGCGACGGCTTCGTTTACGAGTTGAGGCTGCGCTCGTCTGGCAAATGGGTTGAGACTGATATACACGATTTCGAGGGCGGTCCCAATGACGGTGGCTTACCCGAAACAACTCTGATCCAGGACAGCACTGGCGCGCTCTACGGCACCACTTTCGCCGGCGGAACCGGCCCGTGCGGAGGATTTTTGATGTCCCCCGGATGCGGCACCGTTTTCATGCTGGCTCCGCCCGCGTCGGAGGGAGGTGTCTGGACGCAGAATATTCTTCACAGCTTTACCACGGTGAACGGCGACGGGGTGGCCCCTGCCGGCGGCCTGTTGTCTAACGCAGGCGGCGCTCTGTTTGGAACCACCACCGTAGGCGGCACGGGTTCCTGCAAGATCTACTTTGAACCAGGATGCGGCACCGTCTTCGAATTGACGCCGCCGGCGACGTCCGGCCCCTGGACCGAAACGATCCTCGACAGCTTCACTGGTACGGGCAATGGAGCGTACCCTGTGGTGGGCGTGGTCCCCGGAGCGGACTCCGATCTCTACGGCGCTACTGACCTCGGCGGAACCGACGGATACGGCACGGTGTTCCAGGTGGTGCCTTAGCCTGACACGCGACGGGTGGCCGCTGCTATTTGCTCCCGCTTGGTATCGGCGTGCCATCCAGAACGAACGTCAGCAACTTGGGCAAGCCGATGTTGGCCGGCGTAGTTACGGGAGGCGGATTGGTTCCGATGGATGGAATTACAACGCCCGTCCCGCCCATTAACGACACGTACTGCTTGCCGTCCAGCATGTATGTGATCGGCGGACCCATGCCGCCGTGCAGGCCCGTCTTGATATCCAACAGCTTCTCTCCGGTATCGGCGCGGTAAGCCACCAGCCGGCCGTCGGGAATCACTTGCAGCACCAGGTTTCCGGCGGTGGAAACAGTGCCACCGCCAAGCGCGCCGCCGCCCGACGCGTGCCAGCGTTCCTTTTGAGCCACCGGGTCCCAAGCCATCAAAAATCCGCGTCCTCCTTCGGGCGGAGTGGGCCCGATGAACGGCGGGGACGGCCTGGTTTTCGGAGCCTCCTGCGACGTTGCGGCGCCGGCTGCGTCGCCCGTTGCAGGTTGCGCCTTCGCCCGTATGATGCCCAGATTTTTTTCGCCCGCGCCCGGCTTGTAGACGAAGTTCTCATCCGCGGTGTACGAGCTGAGGCCGCCAGTGGCGCTGGGGATGTAGACCAGGCCGGTGCTGGGATTGAACGACATGGGCGACCAGTTGTGTCCGCCGCCTGGCCCGGGAGTCAGCATCACGGTCTCGCCGCCGTAGTGGGCTTCTTCATTGATAATCGGCCGCCCGGTGGCCTCGTCCAGACCCTTGGCCCAGTTCACCTGCACCCAAGGCTGACCCGAAATGAACTGGCCGGTGACGCGATCCAGCACGTAATAGAAGCCGTCCTTATTGGCCTGCATCAGGACTTTGCGCAGCTTTCCTTTTATAGTGATGTCGGCCAACATCAACTGCTGCACGCTGTCGTAGTCCCAGGAATCGCCGGGAACCATCTGGAAATACCATTTCAATTCGCCGGTGTCCGGCCGCACTGCAAGAACGGAGCAGGCGTAGAGATTGTCTTCGTGTATCGAACTTCGTTGACCTTTCGATTTGCGAAGTTGTTCCGGCCATGGTCCGGCGTTGCCGGTGCCGACGTAAACCAGATCCGACTCGGGATCGTACGCCACTCCGTCCCAAACCGTGCCGCCGCCGCCCATCTTCCACGCTTCCGGCGACCACGTCTCGGAAGCCTTCTTCATAGCCGCATTCTCAAAGGGCTTGGATGGATCGCCGGGGACGGTGTAAAACTTCCACGCAAAACGGCCGGTGCTGGCATCGAAGGCGGCGAAAAATCCACGCACCGGATACTCGGAGCCGCTGACGCCGACAATTACTTTTCCCTTGGCGATGCGCGGGGCCATGGTGATGCTGTAGTTATCCTGCGTATAAGCCACGCGCGATTCCCACACCGGCTTGCCGGTTTCGGCGTCCAGCGCTTCCAGCCTTCCATCGATGATGGGCGCGATAATCAGGTTCTGATAGATCGCAAGGCCGCGATTCACGATGCCGCAGCAGATTCTAGGGAACGCCGCCTTCTGGTTCACTTCCGGATCCCAGCGCCAGCGTTCCTTGCCGGTGCGCGCGTCCACGGCGAACACTACGCTCCAATTCGTGATGCCGAAGAGCGTGCCGTTCCATACCAGCGGTGTCGCCTCCTGATTGCCGCCTCCCTGGCCCAGGTCGTAGGACCAGGCCAGTCCCAGCCGGTTGATGTTTGACGCGTCGATCTGTTTGAGCGGGCTGTAGCGGGTTTCCCCGGGATTCTGGCCGTAACTGAGCCATTCGTCCCCGCTCTTCGCGGCGTTCTTCAGAACGCTATCGTCCACACGCGGGGCTTGCTGGCCCATCAGAACGGAGGCAACGGATGCGATGACAAACGGCAACAAGGTGGTCTTGCGCATGTGGATATCATACTCGCTTGGAAGACCGGTTGAAGGCGAAGGCGCGAGACAGCGAACAGTTATCGTGTCGTTACATCGATCATGTTGTCGTCGGCGATGCGGTCGATCAGTTTGTTGTAGGGATCGATGCCCGCGCGCGTGGGTTGCTGGTCGACGACGACGGTGAAGGTCTGATGTTCCTGTGTGATTTTTTCCTTCTTCATATATAACGGCTTCTCTTCGTCTTTCTTGCCGGTGAACACGCCGATCTCGATGTAATCGTTGAGCGGCATGGGGGATTCCACGCCGTTCCCATCCGCCTGCACTTTGCGCGCCTGCACGTTGAGTGTGACTTTGTATTTGCCGTCCACGGTTTTCTCGGAAACCGCCGAAATAGCCTTGTTATCGTAAAGGACGATGCGATTAAATCCGTCGTCGACCAGATAGCGAAGCTCGGGCGGTGTTTGCGCCATCAGCGCATCCACCAGCATGCGCGTGTCGGGATAAGGCTGGTCGGCGCTGTGCGAGCTGTCCGCGGCGTCCACCTGATTGTTGGCGTTGGCGTAGCGCCACTGCATCAGAAAGTTTTGGAGCGCCAGATCCACCTTGTCCTCGCCGATGTAATCGGCCAGCGTGTACATGATCTGTCCGCCCTTCTGGTACCAGACGTACATTTCGCGCTGCACCAAAGCGAGCGGCGGCTCGTGACGCACCTCACCGGCGCGGCCGCGCAGATAACGGTCCAGGAAATAGCGCAGGACTTTGTGCATGTAATCCTTCCCGTATTTGTGCTGCATCACCATGTAGGCGGAATATTGCGCGAGCGTTTCCGACAGCATGTTCGAGCCTTGGACCTGCGCTCCCACCAGTTGATGGGCCCACCACTGATGCCCGAGCTCGTGCGCGGTGACGAAGTAGCGTGAGATCCACGTCGTCTTTGCTTTTGCATGCGTTCGATGAAGCCAATCCCTTCGGAGAACGGCACGGTGTTCGGAAAAGACTGCGCGAAGTCGCGATAGCGCGGAAACTCCATGATGCGGTACTGCGTGAATTGATAGGGGCTGTAGCGCGCCTGATAATAGTCGAGCCCGGCTCGTGAAGCGGCCAGCATGTCGTCGATGTCGTAGGTGTGCGCGGGGGTCATAGTAGACCTCAAGATTGACGGGCCCGTGAGGACCTGAGTACGTCTCCTTGCGAGTTGTGTAGCGCGCGGAGAGATAAGCGAAGAAATCCAGGATATGAGTGCCGCCCATGCTGTACTCGTAGTAATGGCGGCCATTCTGGTCCCAGCTTTTCACCAGATATCCTGGGGCGATGGCCATCTGGTCGCCCGAAGTGCTGACCACTGTGTGATAGGTGATCCAGTCCGAGTTGGGGGTGAAGAGATTGATCCGCGAGTGGACGGGTTCTCCGCGCGGGACCATCTCCTCCAGCGCCGGAAGTTTTTCTTCGCGGCGGCGGCGTGGATCGTCGATCTCGAACCCCTGGTCGTAACCAATCTGCGGAAAGTAATCCGAGTCGAAGAACGTGCCGTTGTAGGCGAACTCGCGGTAGCTCGTTCCCATCGCGGAAGCCGCGAGTGGTGTGACCGACGGAGAAGTGAGCGTGAGCACGTCGCCAGGCGCCAGCGGCCGATCGAGCGCATAGATGGAGTAGAGATCGCGCGGCGCGCGGCTCAACAGGTGAAACGGCCGGTCGAATTGAACTTGCGTGACGGACTGCCGTTCGTCGGTCATGTGAATCTCGGAGATGGGCTGCGTCGATTTGTTCTGCAGCGTGAAGCGGCCGGTGGCGTCGAAGGAGCGGCGCTCGGGATAGATATTGACGGTTGCGTCCACGGCCGTTACCTTGGGTTGAACCAGATGCTCATACTTCTTGAAGTTGCGCTCGTAGCCGGCCTGAATGTCGCGGCGATCCTTGGCGGTAAGATACTCGTTCAAGACGTGAGCGTTGTAGTAATACCAGGCGCCGGCGCCTGCCGGCGCACAAAAGGAAAAACGCGGCTGCCGGTATTAAGACCTGGAGCGCGCCGCAGAGCGCGAGACGCGTGCGAGCGCCCAGCGAGTCTTCCGCGCCGCGCCGTGTGTAGGCAATGGACACGACGGCGAGCAACGCGAAGATACGAGAACCAATAGGCGATGGACCAGAAGAGCGCAGGCACGAAGTGTCCATAGCCGTTCATGTCCGAGTAGGTGTAAGGCGGAGTTGCGCCAGGCAGGTAGAGCGTGTTTTCCCAGCCGAAATTGAAGAGGATGGGCTGGAGGACGAAGATGCCGATCACGATGCCGTGGCCGACGAACTTGTTCGAGACCATGGTCTGGACGAAAAGGGCGAAGAGCGTTAGGGCCATCACCTGCGGGAAAGTGACGAGGTAAAGCTCCTTCAAATATTGGAGGAGTTCGTAGTGGTAATATCCCGCAATGGTTTGCATGACGATGCCGACCAGCATGGCGAGGGCCAGCAAAACGATTTCCACCATTGCGATGGCGGTGAACTTGGAAAGCCAGTCCGTACTCTCGCTCATGGGCAGCGCGTCGTGAATGCCTTCAAAGTGAGTGTCGCGTTCGCGCCAGACCAGCTCCGCCGCGTATAACGCGGCGACGATATATAAGAAGAGCGTTGCGCTGCCTTCCACCGCCTGCAGCATGAGATAGGTGACGGGCCAGACATTTTCTCCGGCCACGCGTCCGGCGAAGTAACCGTTGTTGACGCCGAAGGCGATCAGCAGGGCGACGATGGCCCAGAAGGGAACCTCTCGGAAAATGGTGGCCACCCGGAGCCGCGTGAGCGAAAGGTATTGGGCAAAAGCAGTGGCGGGGCCGAATATCTGATGGACGCGGGGAAGCCGGGCCGCCACCAAAGATCGGATGGGCCGATGCTCTTCCGCTTCTTGCATGCGCGCTTTGGCGGCGCGCTTCCCTTGAGCGCGCGCGGTGAGAGTTTCGATGGACATGGGAAAGAACGCCCACAAGCCGCCGAGCGAAACCAATCCGACCGCCGTCCAAAGAATGCGGTTATAAAGAAAAATGCCAGGCGAGTTTCCGCTAAAATCCCACGGAAGCAGCAAGCTGTTCTTTTCGATTACGGTCCAATAGCGGGTAATGTCGTCAAAAAGGAGAAAGCCCACTGGGTCCAGGATTCCGGACCAGAAGTGCTCCAGCGAGCGCGTGGCCGAGAAGACGGTGACCCCGATGAGGTAAAGCATGAACAGCGCGACACCCTGCAGGTAGACGATAAAGATCTTGCGGGTGAGCGCGCCCACCATGAAGAACAGCGACCCCATGAAGAAAATCTGGATCACGACGATGGATAGAAACGGCTGCAGATACCACGACAGATGGTTGGGCCCGATGCGGGCGTGATCGGCCCACGGCGCGAACGTGCCCAGGAACGATCCAATCAGCATCCCCGAAAAAGCGAAAAGGGCGGTGACGAAAGATCCCGCCCAGCGCCCGCCGAGATAGGCGAACTTCGAGATGGGCTTGGTAAAGAGGATCTGGTAAGTGTCGCGCTGGAAATCGCGCAGGATGGAGGTGCCGAAAATAGCGGCGATGATGATCACGCCGAACAGGCACGAGTATAGAAATCGTTGTAAGAATTGGCCCAGGGCCCGTTGAGCAGGACTTTGCCGTTAGAATTGCCGACCGGTCCGAAGCTCTCCGACGCTACGGAGAGAAATGAGAAGGCGATCCAGACCAGAAAATAGACGTAGGTGGAAATGCTCTTGATCGCGGAAGCGAAGCTCGAAGGTGAAGAATTCCCAGAACATGGCCATAGAAATACTCTGGGTCCCTAATTCTTCGCGTGGCGGGCGAGTTGGAGGAAATAGACATCCTCCAGTTCGGACGGAACGGGATGAAACCCTGCGCCGGGTGAGGATGCCGCGAAAACGCGGATCTCGTGCTGTCCGCCGGTGAGGTGCGTGCTGATCACCTGAAACTCGGATTCGATGCCGCGGAGCTCGTCGTCTGTCGCGACAATGCGCGACCACACCTGGCCTTCGAGCGCGGTCAATGTTTCCGAAGGCACGCCCTCCAGCAGAACTTCGCCGGACGCGATGATGGCCATTCGGGAGCAAAGCTCGCGCACGTCGTCCACAATGTGGGTGGAGAGAATCACCGTCACTTCGCGCCCTATGGACGCCAGAAGATTGAGGAAGCGATTGCGCTCGGCCGGATCCAGGCCGGCGGTAGGCTCGTCGACGATGATCAGCCGCGGATTGGCCAGCAAAGCCTGCGCGATGCCAAAGCGCTGCTTCATGCCGCCGGAGTAAGTGGAGAGAGCCTTCTTGCGCACTTCCCAGAGGTTGGTCTGCTGGAGCAGCGCGTCCACCATCTCCTTCCGCTCGCCGGCGGCGGTGACGCCTTTGAGAACGGCCAGATGGTTGAGCATGTCGACGGCGGAAAGCTTCGGATAAACTCCGAATTCCTGCGGCAGATAGCCCAGGATCTTGCGAACCTCGTTCTTTTGCGCAATCACGTCCAGGCCATCCAGGGTGATGGCTCCCGAGTCGGGATCTTGCAGCGTCGCGACAGTACGCATGAGCGAGCTTTTGCCCGCGCCGTTCGGGCCGAGCAGTCCGAACATGTTATTGCCGATGGTCAGGGATACATTTTTGAGCGCGCGAACGCCGTTGGGATAGGTCTTGGAGAGACCGGTGATGGTGAGCGCCATAGGAATTTACTCCTGAAGAAGCCAGCGGTTTTCGGATGCAGTCGGATTTTAGCACGGGAAACCGGGCAGTCTTCGTAGCAGACGCATAACGCCGGAATAATGTTCCTTAAACAGCACGGGCGCCTGCGTTCCAACAGCTTTGGCTCGGGGATGGCCTCCGCTCCACCCCCAAGCATGCGGCCTGGCCTGGACCTCAACCGGGCATATGCAGCGGGGCTGCATACCACAATGCCCGGGTGGTCCGAGGCCAGGATGGCGTTGCGCTCAAAGCGTTGTCGAAAAGAAGATCAGCCAGTTGGCGCCCCAGATGTGATCGTTACCCAAAGCCGACGGGGCGCCTCCGACGATGAAGTCAGCTACTGTGCCGGTGGTGGAGACTGTGTAGATGGCGTCGGGCGTGCTCACCGTGGGCGGCGGAAAGTAATAGGTTGGCACGTAGAGTTCGCTTCCGCGCAGCACCAGGTTGGCATTCAGCAGGTTCGGCGCCGAGTCCACGGTGGCCAGCACCTCCAGCGGTCCGCCCTTCTTGGCCTCCTTGATCACTTGCCCGGTGAAGATGCTGCTCAGGTAAAGCCGGCCATAGGAATCGAAAGCCAGGCCCCCCGGTTCAATGCCCAGGCCGCTGGCCATGATCTCAGCACGGTAATCCTGCGTGAGCGCGCCGGTGGAAGTATTGAAACACTGCACGTCTTCATCGACGAAGCCCGCAATGCAGAGATCGCCGGCCGGGTTAAACGCCATTTGATCGCCGCGCATCATATTGGCCATGATCGGGTTCGATTGTGCCGGAGGATTGGGCATGCTGAGGTCCGCCGCCAGATATTCTAGGATGAAGATCGGGTTGGCGGCGCCGGTTCCATAGGCCGTCGCCACCCAAAGATTTCCCGATGGGTCGAAGAGGATGCTCTCGGTGGTAGGACTGTAGCACGGTGCATTGCAGGCCACCGAGAAGGTGTCCCAATTGGTGTCAAACTTCCCGTTGGCTTCATAGCGCAGAATCAAGTTCGTGAGTTGCCCCGCGGGCTGGCCGGAGGTCCATTCCGTGGTCGCAAAGATTTCTCCCGTCAATGGGCTTTGGGCCAGCGAAATCGGGGCATAAGGTCCCGTGGTGGCGAAGGTGCGAACCCACGTTCCGGTGGACGTGAACTGCTCAATGGAATTGCTTCTGGTGCTGGAAACCAGAATTTCCTCGGCCGCTGGAAGGGCATGCGATCCTATCAATGCGGCTAAAAGAGCGACTATGATTTTGTTGCTCATGAAGCTTTTTCTCCTTTTTCGCCGGGCGCCTTGGCCCGCGGATTCACTCTCCGGCTCATCTACTAAAGCGAAAGAGTTCCACGAAAACCCACACGGCGCGAAAAGATTTTTGCGACGCATCCGCTTAGGGCGTCCACGTCCCCTTGTTCACATAGCCGGTCTTCGCCGCGCTGTTGTCTTCGGCGGACATGAAAATATCCTTGGCGCCGGTGTAACTGGAAGCGGCGGTTACCGCCAGGCTGAGCTTGAGAGTATCGCCCGACCGCACTACCGTTGTCCCGCTTCCGCTGATGGTGCATTGACTGTTGGAAAGCGTTCCGGTACCGGGAGTGATCTTGGTGCCCGCGGTACCCGCATCGTCCAGCAGAGCGAGCAGATTGGTGGCGGGGTAATACGAGACAAAACAGGAATTCGATGCGCTCACCGCTGCACCAAAATCCACTTCCACCACGTCCAGATCGGAGGCGCCGTTGGGGTCCGAATACCTGAGCACGAAAGTATTGGACACGCCTGTCGCCGGATTCGGGGTCACCGAAACCACCGTGGGTGCCTCGTTCGCCGCCGGTGTCCAGGTTCCTTTGTCCACCCAGCCGGTGTTGGCCAAGCTCGCGTCTTCGGCGTACATGAAGATGGTCTGCTTGCCGGTGTAAGTGGAACTGGCGGTCACCGCCAGATTGAGCGTCAGCTTATCGCCCGACTTAACCACTGATGTGCCGGTTCCGCTGATGCTGCACTGACTGTTGGAAAGCGTCCCGGAGCCCGGCGTGATGTTGGTGGTTCCGGCGCCGTTGTTCTCCAGATAAAGCAGATTGGTGGCAGGGTAATACAATACGTAGCAGGAATTCGTGGTCAGGGTGCCGGGATTGAAGATCGCGCCCACATATTTCAGACTGGCGTGACCAGCCGTATCGGCGTACTTCAGCACGAAGGTATTGGAGAGGCCGGTGGCGGGATTCGGAGTTACCGATACCACGGATGGCGTGCCTGTTGGGGCCGTTCCCGTGCCACTGAGCGATACGATATTCGGGCTGTTCGCGGCGCTGGTGGAGATAGTCAGCGATCCGGGAAGCGACCCCGTTGCCGTCGGTTTGAAAGTGACCGAGATGGTGCACATGGAATTGGCGCCCAGCGTGGTCCCGCACGTGGTCCCAGGAGCATAAACCGAATAGTTGGCCGACGGTGTGACGGAATCGATGGTCAGAGTGGTGGACAGGTTGTTGGTCAAAGTGACCGTCTGATCCGCACTGGTGGCGCCCTCCGCCACGCTGCCGAAACTCAACGAGGCCGGCGAGACCGCCGTCTGTGCTACTCCCGTGCCGCTGAAAGACACTGTCTGCGGCGAAGATGTTGCGTTGTCCATGATGTTCACCATGGCAGTCAGGCTGCCGAGGGCCTGCGGGGCGAAGGTGACCGAGATGGTACAATTTGCGCCCACGGCCAGGGTGCCTATCGACGAGCAACTTCCGCCGACGGTGTAGGAGGTGGGATTGGCGCCGGTAGGAGTACCTACAGAGATCCCGGTCAACGATGCGCTGCCGGTGTTGGTAAGCGTAACGGGCAGGTTGCTCGAGGTTCCCAGCGCGGTGCTGGGGAAGGTGAGCGTGGTGGCGCTGAACGTTGCAATGGGAGCCGCGGGGCTCGCAGTTCCTGTGAACGAGATGCTGCTCACCGCGGACGCATATACGGTTGCCGCGTAGCTATTGCTGCCGTTGTAGCTGTTGGTCGAAGCCGTCGGCGCAAAGGCGACCGAGAACGTACAGGATGCTCCCGGGCTCAATGTGGTGCCGCAAGTGCTGCTCACCAGCGTGAATCCGACTGGGAAGTTGGTTGCGTTGATGCCTTCCGACTCGGGAAATATCGTCGCGGATCCCGACGAATTGGTGAGCTTCACGGTAACCGCGGCGCTGCTGGTTCCGGTGGGCACCGTTCCAAAGGCGATGCTTTGCGGAACGAAGAAGCCGGTGCCGGTGGAAGCGCTGACGCCGATGCCCGATACATACTGGGACAAGGGCGCGCTGGCGCCGGCGACATTCAGGGAAATGCTGCCCGTGGTTGGGCTGGCGCTGGTACTGAGCGCGGTGGGTTCAAACGTCACCTGAACCGTGCAGGATTGGCCCGCCGGGAGCGATCCCGCGCAGTTGTCGCTCTCATTGAACTGAGCGCTGGGCGTGACGCTGCTAATGGAAACGGAGGAATTGCTGGTGTTGGTGACGTTGAAGCTCAGCGGCGGACTGGTGGTGTTCTCGTCCTCGCTTGGGAAGGCGAGGTAGGAGGGCGATGTGGAAAGCGAGTCGATGGGGCCGAGAGCGATTTCGTAGAAAAAGAGCGGCTCCGAATCCTCGGCTGGCGTCAGTGCGGTGAGGTAGGACGCGGGAACGCTCAGGAAGGGGCTTCCCGCACCGGGAGCGTAGGCAGTTCCGGCCACAAAGAGGTTGTTGCCGGCGGCGCTCGCGAAAAACAGGCTCCAGGCTTGATCGGCGCCGTCTATGAACGAGAGGAAAATCAGCGCGTTCTGCCCGCTCTTGGAGGGATCGATAATTCCGACAAATGAATTCTCCTGGCCGTTGGGGAAGAGATTGGGCTCGACCAGCGGATTCACCAGCGGGTATGTCGAGTAGCGCACGGCATTGGGGCTTTCACCCGAAAATGCGAACAGTCCGGAACCGTTGCTGCTGACGGCCACGCCTCCATTTCCATTGCCTCCGGAGATCCAGTTGTCGGCCGCATTGATGTAGGTGGAGTAGAGCAGAGACGCTGGTCCGGTTTGCGTAGTGTTGAACTGCGCGATGAAAGCGCCCAGGATTCCGGTGCCGCTTCCCGACGCCAGTCCATTCACCTGAACGATGTTGGTTCCGGTTCCCGCCACATAAGCGATGCCATTGGGGTCGCAACTCACTCCCGTAACAAGATCGCTGCTGTTTGTTCCCAGTAAGGTTGCGTAGGTGTTCTGGCCGGCCGTGTTGAAGGCCACCAGGATGGCAGGCAAATCGCCGGAGGGCGTAGTGGTCCCGGCTCCGTTGAGGTTGATGACTTGTGTTCCGTCCACACCGTCCGTCAATGCCGTGGAGAGAATCTCGCCTCCATACAGCGTGGTTCCGCCCACATACGCGATGCCGGTAGGGTCCACGGCCAGCGATGTCGCCTTGAAGCCGAAGCCCACGGCGTAGATCTGGGACGCGGCGCCGCTCAGGGTTGTATTGTAGGCCGCTAGAAAATTGTAGCTACTCCCGCCGCCGCCACTGCCCGCGACGTAAGCGATCTGGTTGCTGTCCACAGCCACCATTGCCGGATATTCCATGCCGGAAACGGGCGAGGAAATGAAAGTGGGCTCCAGCCAGGTGGAGTAAAGAAGCTGGCTGCCGGCGGGATTGATCTCGGTGAGAAAGCCCAAGGGACACGAGGAGCCGGACGGAGACGTGCAGGCCGTGGCGAACGCATTGGACGTGATTGGAAAGTTGGTTTGTCCGTTGCCGTAGGCCGGATCGGCGGTGTTATCGGCGGCGAAGACGTGGCCCACAATGTATGCGTCTCCGTTCAGATCCACCGCCAGGTTGTTGCCCGGGTTGGTGTAGTAATAGGTGGCGTCGGTCGTCCCGCCAATATAGGTGGCGTAGATTAGAGATGCAGCGCCGCTCTGCGTGGGATCGAACTTGGCGATAAAGAAGCTAGCGCAGCCCACCGCAGTGGCGTCGCAGGTGGTTTGATAAGCGCCCATGGTCGCGGGCAAATTGAATCCGCCGGTGAGTCCGGAGAGATAGACGAAGCCTTTGGAGTCGACGGTCATGCCGGCGTAAAGGTTGGTGGACGAACTGCCCGTGGTGGTTTCCGTGCCTCCAAACACGGTGGAATAGATCACCTCGGGATCGATGATGAGCGGCCGAGAGTGGTCGTAATCGCCCAGTGCGAACGAGACGGTGTTGTGCGCGGAGAGAAGGTAGCGGGCGGGGATGGACGTTTTCTGCTGCGCGCCGTTTTGATACACCAGCGGCTTGAGCAGGCGCAGCGGGCTATCGACGGCATCTTTGAGCACCAGATCGCCGGTGGACTGGTCGATCGCGACGCTCGCCGCGCCTTCAATGCGCAGCCGTATATTGGCCGGGCTGGCGCCTGGCTGCACCGTCAGGTCGTACTCCAGTTGCTGCCGGTTGCCGTAGTAAACCAGGTCGACGCCCGGATAAAGTTCGCTTTGCCGGACACGCTGGAAATTAGTGACACCGGTGTGCCAGAGGGATTGGTCGTTACCGACGAAGTAGTTGCTTTTGGCGGCCATCGCGGCTTCGCCCACCGGTGCCGTTGCACGGCTTGCGCCCACCCAGTGCATGCGCAGAGCGGACGCCTTGTCCTTGGCCTTCTGCTTATGCACCAGCACCGCGTCTGCCCCGGTAAGGTACAGCGTGGCGTTGGGCATGCGCGCCAGAAAACCCGCGCGCTGGTCCAGCTGGCCCTCATTCTGCTCGAAGAATAAAGGCAGCGTGGGCTTGAACGCCTTGCGGGCTTGCGCAGCATTTTGCCCGGCGGCGATGGCAGCCGTCAAGAGCAAAGCCGCGGCGAGCGGCGCTAAAGAGGTCTTCTGCATGGTGAACTCCGTAATCTTTCGCGGCTGAACGCGTGGGTTTCCGGCCGTCATCTTGTAACGCGCGATAGTTCGGTGAAAACCCACACCCGGGGCAAATTTGTTTGCAGTCTACAAGGGCCGGTCGATGGTGCCCACCCGCCACACTGCGTCGTACTCCAGCACGTCGCCGGGCAACACATTCGTGTTCAGAATGTACAGACGCCAGCCTTCCGGGAACAATGTGTTGTATTCGTTCCGGTACGCCGAGTAAGTCCAGTCATAGCCCTGAATTTCGCTGTGCGTTCCGGGCCGCCAAACGGCGTTATAAAGCACCGTTCCCCCCGATACGTACGAATCCAGAATGTACAGCCGCCAGCCTTCCGGCCACAGCGTGTTGTATTCGGCCACCAGATTCGCGTACGTGGCCCCGTACATCTGCCTTTCACCCGTCACCCCGGACCGCCAGACCGCGTTATAAAGCACGTCGCCATTGGGCAATACGTACGATTGCAGAATGTTCACGCGCCAACCTTGCGGATAAAGAGTGTTATATTGGCTCAGAAATTGCGAGAAGGTTACCCCGTACATCTGGATTTCGGAAACATCCCCGGGTCGCCACACTGCGTTATAGAGCACGTCGCCGTTGGGCATTACGTAGGATTGAAGAATATATATCCGCCAACCTTCCGGAAAAAGCGTATTATATTCATTCAGAAAGGTCGAATAAGAGACTCCATAATACTGTATTTCGGACGTGTTCGGCTGCGGCCGCCACACCGCGTTGTAAAGCACCGTGCCCGTGGACAAAACGTAGGATTGCAAGGAGTACAGGCGCCAGCCTTCCGTCCAGAGCGTGTTGTATTTCGCCCGGTAATCCGCGTAGCTCCAACCGTACACCTGGATCTCGTTCAAACTGGTGTATCCGGTGGTGGAGCAGGTGCCACCCGGCGGCTGATTTTCGCTTGGATTGCCCACCGTGATTCCGGCCGTGTTGTCCATGGCCTGTGGGATCTGGATGCCCAGGTTACTAAGGGTAATGGTGTTGTTGCCGCACTGGTCCACCATCTCGCTATTCGCCAACGTCGACGAGCCGGCCGGGTAATAGGCTCCGGTGAGCCAGCCCCAATCGGCCTGGTCGTTGACCACCGGATCGGTCGCGGATTCGAACACTTCGTGAGCGGTTACCAGTTGCATATTCGGGCCGGAGTCCGCCGGCACCACCGCCCAGAATTCCGTAATCGAATTCGAAGCGTGGTACGAGCATCCGTCGCAGCCCGGCAAAGTGAAACCGTGCGCCGGCAGGACCAGGAGCAGCGAGTTAGGACCGTAGGCCGGAAGTTTCCCGGAAGCTTGGTTGTTGGAAATGATTTTGAGGATTTCGTTGCGCGAGAGGGTTTTCGGCGTGGCCGAATGGTCCGCTGTCTGCGCGGCGGCCACCGTTGCTGCATTCACGCCATATTGCCGGATCAGCGGCTGTTCGCCCGCGGGCGCATCCTGCCCGGATATGTAGGCAGCCAGAGTGGTAAGGTAAGTCTGCTCGGTGGCTATGTCGGCCGCGCTC
The DNA here is from genome assembly GCA_963784025.1 of Bryobacterales bacterium. GTDB lineage: Bacteria > Acidobacteriota > Terriglobia > Bryobacterales > Bryobacteraceae > Palsa-89. The sequence goes on along the minus strand of CAWAPW010000013.1, from coordinate 61,771 downwards.
CAATCGCCGTAATACAGCGGGTAAATTTCGAACGTTTCCAGCACCGGGCCGCCCCAAAATTCAAGCGCATAGTACGGTGGCTGGGCGCTGGCCGGCGCGGCGCCCAAAAGAGTCGTGGCGACGGCTGCCAGAACGCAAGTTGTCACCCAACGGGATCTACGCTGCATGGACAGTTTCCTCTTTTCTGTCGGGGCTAAAGAGATACGGCCCGCGTCATTTTCTAACGCGTAGAGATCCGGTGAAAACCCACACGCGGGCGAAATATATTTGCGGGCCCGTGTATTGGCGGCGCATCGGCTACTTGGGAACGGCAACGAATCCGCCGCCATTGCCAGCGGAATCGGCGTAGCCTCCCGAGATCACGCCCGCGTTACCAATTCCGGTCGCATAGACCGAGACGGCGCCGGGAACAGTGATCTGCGAGAAAACTCCCTTGCTCAGCAAAAATCCATCCGGGAGATCGGCGGTGCCCGCGCAGGTGCTCGCCGCGCAGCAAACCCCGACGATGTCTCCCACTTCGTTTATTCCAAGGGCTTCCGTGGATGATGCTCCAGGCACGCTTACGGTGGTGTATGTTCCGCCACTAAACAGAAATCCAGAATAGGGGCCGACATTGTTTGTATTCCAGTAGAAACCGACAACCTGGCCCTTATCGTTGATTCCACTGGGGCAGGTATCGGCTACGCCTGGATATGCCAAATTGGTCCAGGTCCCAGCGGTTTACTGCTCTTTTCTGTCGCGGCTGAAGAGTTCATTTCCGCGTCATCTTGTAACGCGCAAGAACCCGGCGAAAACCCACGGGCGGGAGAAATATAGTTTGGTTCGTCGGGCGGGCGGCCCAAATCTGCGGAAAACAAGGATAAAGTGATAACCTTTTTCTGACGAGTTCACAGTAAGAGGATGGAAGATGGCGTCGTCTGAACCTCAGATCACGCAACTGCTACAGGCTTGGAGCGAGGGCGATCAAGGGGCGTTGGAGCAGTTGATGCCGATGGTCTATGAGGAGCTGCACCGTCTGGCGCGGCGCTACATTGCCGATGAACGTCCGGGACATACGCTGCAAGCTACCGCGCTGGTGAACGAAGCGTACCTGCGGCTGGCCCATTCCGGACAAAGCGACTGGCGCGGCCGGACCCACTTCTTTGCCGCGTCGGCGCGCGTGATGCGGCGCATCCTGGTGGATTGGGCGCGTGGCCGCCGGGCGCAGAAGCGCGGCAGCGACATTCCCGCCATCGAGCTTCAGGACAATCTGGCCATCGCGAAGGGAACTTCGGGTAATGATCTCATCGCGATCGACGATGCCTTGAAGACTTTGGCGTCGCTCGATGCGCGCCAGAGCCAGATTGTGGAGTTGCGTTTTTTCGGCGGTTTGAGCGTGAAGGAGACTGCCGAAGTGTTGACGGTCTCCGAGGAAACGGTGCGCCGGGACTGGAACGTGGCCAAGAGCTGGCTGCGGCGAGAGCTGAGTATGGAGTCCCGTGGGAGTTGAGCTTTGCCGCGTTCACGGACATTGTTTTCAACGTGAGAGCCTGAGCCTGGTTCGCCAACGGCGAAGCTGGACGGGCAGGCACCGAAAGCTTGCGGCCGGCAGTGGACGTACCGCTGCCCAGCTCGCGGATAATTTTCTCTCAGGCTGACGACATTTCGCCGAAAATCCACAGGCGGGAAGAAATATTTTGCAGCTCCGGCGAAAGTGATAATCTTCTCCTGAGACCGCTACATAAGGGGATAGAGCATGGCGTCGTTGGTGATTGCCGGCCAACGGCGGAAGCCAATTCTGGAGCCTGCCCGTGGAAGCTGAACTTTGGCGCGAAGTCAACCGCCTGTATCATCTGGCGATGGAGCTGGATAAGAGCGCGCGAGCGCCGTTTCTCGAAAGAATCTGCGCCGGGGACAAATCGCTCGAGCGGGAAGTTCTTTCGTTGCTCGCATACGCCGAAGAAACGGGAGACTTTCTGGCAGAGCCGGCTTTCCAGGTGGCCGCCAAAGAGCTGGCGATATCCGGGCTTTCCGCCGAGGACTCTACCGCGCCCGTACGCCCGTTGCCCGAGGCCATCGGGCGCTACCGCATCATTCGATTGCTCGGCGAGGGCGGAATGGGGACGGTGTACGAAGCCGAGCAGGAACAGCCGCGCCGGCTGGTGGCGCTGAAGATCATCAAACCCGGCTTGGCCGCGGGGCAAAGGCTGTGGCGCTTCGAGCAGGAAGCGCAGGCGCTGGGCCGCTTGCAGCATCCCGGCATCGCGCAAGTTTACGAAGCCAGCACGGCCGACACCGGCTTCGGGCCGCAGCCTTACTTCGCGATGGAGCTTATTCGCGGCCTCCCATTGCAGGAGTACGCCGCGGTGAATGCGCTGAACACGCGGCAGCGTCTGGCGCTGATGGTGAAAATCTGCGAGGCAGTGAATCACGCACACCTACGCGGGCTGATTCACCGCGATCTCAAACCGGGCAACATCCTGGTGGACGAAACCGGCCAGCCCAAGGTCCTGGATTTCGGAGTGGCGCGCGTCACCGCGAGCGACGAGCAGGCCACGCGGCAGACCGACCTGGGCCAGCTTGTTGGAACGCTCGCGTACATGAGCCCCGAGCAGGTGCTGGCCGATCCGCTGGAGTTGGATACGCGTAGCGACGTTTACTCGCTCGGGGTGATTCTGTATGAGCTGCTGGCTGGACGGCTGCCTTACGATGTGACTCATCGGCCTTTGCACGTAGCGTTGCAGACCATCCAGCAGGACGATCCCAGCTCTCTCAGCTCCTTGAACCGCCAGTATCGCGGAGACATCGAAACGATAGCCGGTAAGGCGCTCGAAAAGGATAAAGCCCGGCGATACGCGTCGGCCGCGGAGCTGGCCGCCGATATTCAACGCTACCTGGAGGATCAGCCGATCGCCGCGCGTCCGCCCAGCTCCAGCTATCAGCTACAAAAATTCGTGCGGCGGCACAAAGCGCTGGTGGCGGGCGTGGCGGCCGTATTCGTGGCGTTGGCGGGGGGCGTGGTGGCCAGCACGTCGCAAGCGATACGGGCCAACCGGGCGGGGCGTGCCGCGTTGGTGGAGCGCGATGTCGCATCGGCCGCCCAGCGCGCTGCTACTGAGGATCGCGACCGTGCATTGAAAGCCGAAAAGACCGCCGAGAGCGAGCGCAATCGGGCTGTCGCGGCCGAGGCGCAAGTGGTACAGCAGCGGGATCGGGTGCTCGAGGAGAAAAAGCGCGCGGACAACGAAGCAGCCACCGCGCTGGCGGTAAACAATTTCCTGCAAAATGATTTATTGTCGCAGGCCAGCGCGCGCGTTCAGTCCCGCCCCGACACCAAGCCCAATCCCGATCTCAAAGTACGTACCGCGCTGGATCGCGCAGCGGCGCGCATCCAAGGCAAATTCGATGCGCAACCCACGGTGGAGGCATCCATCCGGCAGACCATCGGGCAAGCGTACTTCGATCTGGGCGTGTATCCGGAGGCGCAGCGCCAATGGGAACGGGCGGTAGAGCTGAGGCGTCGGGTGCTCGGGCCGGATCACCCCGACACTCTCACCAGCATGAACGACCTGGCGGACGCGTATCGCGTTCAGAGTGCGTATAAGCAAGCCGAGCCGCTTTTCACCAAAGTTTTGGAGACCCGGCGTCGCGTGCTGGGAGAGGACAATCCCGCCACGCTGAGCAGCATGAACGAGCTGGCGAATCTGTACCTGGACCAGTCCAAGTATGCGCAGGCGGAGCCGCTGCTGGTGAAAGCCCTGGAAGCGCAGCGCCGCGTGTTGGGCCCGGAGCACCCGGATACTCTCACCAGCCTGCACGATCTAGCGACGACATATGCGACCGAGGGCAAAGTTGCGCCAGCCGAGACTCTCGAGATTCAAGCTCTCGAGGCCCGGCGTCGGGTGTTAGGGGAGGAACATCCCCAGACCGTCAGAAGCATGAATGAACTGGGCACGCTGTACCGAGCGGAAGGAAAGCTCGCGCAGGCCGAGACTCTCTTAGCGGAGGCCGTGGAAGTGCAGCGGCGCGTGCTGGGCGAGGAACATTCCGACACGCTAACCAGCATGAACAATCTCGCGATTTTGTATCGCGCGGAAGGCCAGTACGATCAAGCCGAGGCGCTGTATATTCGCGTGTTGGAAATCCGCCGCCGTGTGTTAGGCAAGGAGCATGCCAATACCTTGATCAGCATGAACAACCTCGCGGTGTTGTATGGGTATGAAGGCAAGTTTGCCCAGGCCGAGCCGCTGTATAGCGAAGCTCTCGACATCCAACGACGCTTGCTGGGCGAAGAAAATCCCACCACCTTGCACTTCCTGGCCAACCTTGGGACGCTGTACCGCTGGGAAGGCAAATACGCGCAAGCCGACGCGGCGCTCACCAAGTCTTTGGAAATCCGGCGCAAGGTTCTGGGCGAAACGCATCCCGAAACGCTGCGCAGCATGCTCGAGGTGGGACTACAATATTGCGCCGAAGGGAAGTATCCGCAAGCCGAGCAGATTCTGACGCAGGTGCTTGCGACCCAGCGCCGGCTACTCGCGCCGGAGCATCCGGACACGCTGCGCAGCATGACCGATCTGGGCTCCGTCTACCACGCCGAAGGCAAAGACGATCTGGCGGAGCCGCTCCTGATAAAAGCGCTGGAGCTTCGGCGCCAGGTCCTGGGGCCGGCGAATCCGGATACATTGAGCACGATGGGTGCGCTCGCGGAGGTGGAACTCGCCGAACAGAAGTACGCTACCGCGGAGCCGCTGTTGCGCGAGGCCGTCGGCACGATGGAGAAGACCGGCTTCGACGCCTGGAACCGATATTACTTCCAAGGTCTTTTAGGCGCGAGCCTGGCGGGCCAGCAGCGGTACGCGGAGGCCGAGCCGCTCCTGGTGTCCGGCCGCGAAGGGATGCTTCAGCGCGAAGCGACCATTCCCGCCGACCGCCGCAGCCAAGTGACCGAAGCCAGCCAGCGGATCGTTGCACTCTACGAGAGTTGGGGAAGACTGGAAAAGGCGTCTGAATGGCGGCAAAAACTCCCGGCGAAGTAAAGTCGCACCCTCCTATGCCCTGGTGAGTTGCTCCCCGGCGACTTTCCCTGTTGTAATGACGAAAGGGACACGGGGAACACCGGGTCCCGTAACGGAAGTTTCCAGTAAGATTTGCCCCTTATGGGGATAAGGAGCGGAGTATGTTGCGAAGAGGATTGATCGGGCTGGTTTTCGCGGGTGCGCTCGCCGTGAGTGCAGTAGCCGCGGAGGTGGTGGTTAAGGTTGGGCCGCCGGCTCCTATAGTTGAGACTCGGGGCAGGGCGCCTGGAGCAGGCTACGTTTGGATCGGCGGGTATCATCGCTGGGACGGGCATGCCTACGCCTGGGTTCCCGGGAAATGGGAATTGCCTCCCCGGCCCGGCGCTCACTGGGTTGCCCATCGCTGGGTGCACCGGCATGGGGGGTACGTTTTCGTCGAAGGACGCTGGCGCTAGGCCAGACTGCGGCAGGGCGGGGAACACCCGCCCCTGGTGCGGCTTGAACGCCGGAGAACCTCATTGGTGTAGACTTCACCAGAGGGATTATGAGATCCAAATCGGTTTGGTTGGTTTCGAGCGCCACGCTGTCGTTGCTTCTGATCGCCGGTGCGCATGCCGCGACGAACCCTGACAAGAAGGGCACCGTGGAAACAATCAAGGTGCACGGAAAGTCGCTTGAAGGGAACCTGGAAGGCGATTCACCGGATCGCGATGTGTTCGTTTACCTGCCTCCCAGCTACGCCACCGATAAGAATCGCCATTATCCGGTGGTTTATTTTCTCCACGGCTACGGCGTCAAGGCCGAGGCCTACTGGACGCTCATGACCGTCCCCGCCACGGCGGACAAAGAAATGACGGACGGAACGGTTCACGAGATGATTCTGGTGAATCCGGACGCGTACACAATTTACAGCGGCAGCATGTATTCAAACTCGCCCACCACCGGCGACTGGGAGACGTACATCACGCACGACCTGGTGAATTATATCGACAGCCACTACCGCACCATTGCGAATCGCGACAGCCGCGGTTTGGCCGGGCACTCCATGGGTGGCTACGGGACGCTGCGGATTGCCATGAAGCATCCCGAAATTTACTCCAGCATCTACGCCATGAGTTCCTGCTGTCTGATGAACAACCCAGGCGCGCCGCGACCGCCCGCCCGAGCTCCGGCGCAGAATCAGGACAAAGGAGAAAAAGCGGCTCCGGCTGGCGTGAGACCCGGAGCGTTCGCCAACGTTCTTTCGGCCGAGGCTGCGGCGTGGTCGCCGAATCCGCAGAACCCTCCCAAGTTTTTCGAACTGCCTACCGAGAATGGCACAGTGCGGCCGGAGATCGCGGCCAAGTGGATCGCCAACTCGCCGCTCGCGATGGTGGATGAGTACGTCTCGAATCTCAAAGAATACCGCGCGTTCATGCTGGACGTGGGGCTGCAGGATGGCCTGGCGGATTCTAACAAAGAGATGGACGCGTCGCTCACCCAGGTGGGCGTTCCTCACAAGTTCGAAACTTACGAGGGCAACCACATGAACCATGTGAAGGATCGGTTTGAGACCAGCGTTCTGCCATTCTTCTCCCAGAACCTGGCATTCACGGCCAAGCGCGCGGCCAAGCACCCATAGAGCCGCGGGCGGGGCGTCACCGGTTACGGCAGCGGGACATGTGGAATCAGGATGCCGGTCACTGTTCCGGTGGACAGAATTTTGGTCAGCGTGCCCACCGTCTGGACCGTCGTGTAGCTGCCCTTAAACGTAGTGCCGGTGGTGGCGTCTATCGTCAGAAACATGGTCGTCAGGTTCTCACCGTAGAGCGCCCCATTGACGTCCAGCAGCAAGCTGACGTATTTAACAAATAGAGTTGCCGGCGTATTTGCTAATTGCCAGATGCCGTGGCCGGGAGTGGCTTTAATCGCCTCCGCCGTGGCCGACGAAACGGACGGCGCGAACTCCGACCCATCCGTCTCAATCGCCGAACCGTCCGCGGTGAAGGTCGCCAGGCCCGGGATCTCGGTGGCTGGCGTTGTGGATGCAGACGGCGTGGCAGCCGTCAAACTAAACTGCCACGATCCGGCCAGGGTTGGCGTCGCGGCCGACATGGGCCGGACCGCAATCGCGATCAGGCCGCACAGGATGGATGCAAAAAGCGTTTTGCTCGACATAAGCTTCCTCCGCGAGCAATTGTAAGCCGCTCAGGCTGCCGACGCGACGCTTTTTTCGAGCGTTGAGTACTAACAGGCTGATGAAAAAGGCTTTTGGGGACCGACTCCCTCACGGTCGCGGCTCGGTAAACACATGCAAACACGCAGTCGCGATTCTGAGCCGCGCGCGTGAGCAAGCGGTTTATTGCCTTTTTCAGCATCCTGCTAGTAACCACAGACTGTCGACAAGCGAACACTTGCCGCCGTGCAGTAGGGGCGGAAGCCCCGGAAAAAGGCTAACCTCCGGAGCGGTGTGGCTTTGAAATCCCGATGAGCAGGCCCCCACTGATTCCAATTGAGCGCTCGTTCCCTCGCCCGAAGTTGTACTCGTAACCCGGTTCGAGGTACCAGCCGAATTTATGCTTTGCGGATGGCCAGAACATAAAATCCAGCACGACTTCACCGCCGAGTGAGTTGGTTGTCACGCCATACTCTCCGATGTGAATCCACTCGGGGCCAACGCCGAACATAAACTCCACTTTTGGGCATAGCGTCCAAGGCTTCTTGAATAAAAGGTCCGTATCCCATTCCGTTGAGTGTCGCGTGAACAGCGGCGTGGTACCAGCCTCAATTTCCAGCCAGTCCTCTATGGGCGTAACTTCAACCGCGAGATCGGGTCCAAAACTCGATCCGGCGGTTTTGAGATTCCAACTCGCGGCTGCTCCAAGTTCGACGATTGCCGCTGTCTCGTCGTCGGCTGGCTGCGCAAAGGCGTGCTCGCAGCAAACAAGGACAGCCAATAGCCCAACCAATCTCGCGGTATTCACGGAACGTGTACGGCGTCGGCGGGCTGCGGCACGTTCACATCTTAGAGCCATTTCCGGCAGGCCGCAACATTTGCGGCGAGCGCTTTGCGTCAAGCACTCTGCAGCGAGCCGTGTGGCTGGTGCGTGGTCCGAAATGAATGCACCGGAAACGGTCAAGCGCACTATCAAATCTCAGCTGGTAGGATCAGTAAAGGAGAATTTAGAAAACCGTGATTCGATACATTTCAGTTTTAGCTATCGCGTTGCTGATGGCCGCGATCTCCTTTGGACAAGCGCCCTCCGGCAAAAAGGAATTCACGTTCCATGGCAAGGTGGAATCGGTTGATAAGAGCAGCAAAAGCCTCAAAGTGAACGGCGAGAAGGTAGAGGGTTGGATGGGCGCGATGACCATGGATTACAAAGTGGATGATCCCTCCATCGTCGACAAAGTGAAGCCTGGGGACCGCATTATGGCCACGGTCTATGAAGGCGACTATACGCTGCACAAGGTGAAAGTTATGGGCCCCGGAGAGCCCAAGAAGTAGGACTTTCCGAGCGGTCCTATACAATCAGTCTAATGTCTGATTTGCGGCGGTTCGGCGTGGCCATCGAAGGCACGCTTCTGGATCAGTTCGACCAGTTGATGGAGAAGAAGGGGTACACCAACCGGTCGGAGGCGTTTCGCGATCTGGCGCGCGCGGAGCTGGTTCGGGAGAGCGCGCAAAAACCCAACGCCACCGTGGTCGGGACGGTGACCATCGTTTACGACCACCATGTCCGGCTCCTCAGCGAAAAGCTGACCGAACTGCAGCACCAACATCATAAGTGCGTTGTATCCGCACTGCACGTGCACCTGGATCACGATCATTGTCTGGAGGTGATTGTATTGCGCGGCAAGGCCAAGGATGTGCAACAAATCGCCGATTCGCTGATTGCCACGAAAGGCGTCACTCACGGGCGCTTGATCGTCGCGGTGGCCGATTCCAGCCATCATCATTAACTCGCAGCGTCCTGAGTTGCAAGTTCATTGAATAATTCGGCCAGTAGGACGGTCCTCCGGACCCCAGACGACGCCCGCGTCGGCCTTGAGCGTGTTTCGCGGAGCCGGACCAGGGGTCCGGTGCAGACGGCGGCGTCCGCCCCACTGCGAGTTATGTGGCGGACCTCTAACAGGATGCTGAAAAAGGCAATAAACCGCTTGCTCACGCGCGCGGCTCAGAATCGCGACTGCGTGTTTGCATGTGTTTACCGAGCCGCGACCGTGAGGAAGTCGGTCCCCAAAAGCCTTTTTCATCAGCCTGCTAACTCAGGATTCTAGTGTCGATCGTGCCGATGCAAGTGTGGATGCGGATGGGGAGCATCGCCCGCGTCATGGACGTGCTCGTGAACCCGCACCAGGGCGGTTCGTTCCAGCAGCGCGACATCGTGCAGCACCTGGAGCGGCGTTCCCTCGCCAGCAATTCGGCCGCCCTGGAACACGTAGCAGCGATCCGCAATATCTTCCAAAGTATCCAGGTCATGCGTGGCGGTGATAACGGTCTTCGCGCCGTTTTTCCAGGAGCGCAACAGAGCGATAATCTGGGCTTGGCTCAATGGATCGAGCGCCGCGCTCGGCTCGTCCAGAAGCAGCACCTCCGGATCGGTGACCAATACCGAAGCCAGCGCAACGCGCTTCTTCTCTCCACCCGAAAGCCGGTGCGGCGCTCGATCCCGCAAGTGGCCGATCCCCATGGACTCCAGCGCCGCATCCACCCGATCGCGAATTTGCGCCTTCGGCCAGCGCAGCTGCAGCGGTCCAAAGGCCACTTCATCGAAGACGCTGGGATTGAAAAGCTGGACATCGGGATTCTGGAAGACCAATCCGATTCGCCGCCGGAAGCGAAAGAAGAACGCCTCATCCTGCAAATTCACTTCTGTCAGGGGTTGGCCAAGGAATGAGATATCGCCGCCATCCGGGAACGCCAAGCCGGCCAGCAAACGCAGCAGGGTAGACTTGCCGGACCCGTTGGCGCCGAGCAACGCAACACGCTCGCCTGTCGCCACCTGCATCGAAAGGCCGCTCAAAGCGGGCGCCTGATGATAGCGATAAGATACGTCGCGAACGCAGAACGCGGTCCCGGCGGCGCCGCTCATCGGCCAAACCATATTGCCGCGCAGGCCGCGCTGGCGAAGGCGGCGAGAGCTACCCAGTCCTTCGGTTCGAGAATCGGATCGTCCAGCAGCCGGACATCGCCGCGAAAGCCGCGCGCTTGCATGGCCAGGTGCACTTCGCCGCTCAATTGAATACTCTTGCCGAGCAAGAGTCCGGCGCTGGCGGCGGCCAGACGGCGCCGGTCCGATGGCTCCAGGACGCCGATCAGACGGGCCTCGCGCGCTTCAAACATTTCTTCGGCGGTTTGTACCAGAAGAAAAAGATAACGGTACGTCATTCCGACGATGGCCACCAGCACCGCCGGAATACGGAACCATCGCAGCGCTCGCAGCAGTTGCGGCCAGAGCGTGCAAAGCACCAGGAGGGCGGCCAGCGTGGCGGCGGTTTCCGCGCGGAGAATCAGGAAAGCCGCGCTACGCAGCCCTGGATACGATGCGGCCCAATCCAAAACGGGAACGCGAAAAAGCACATCTCCCGATGTCAGGAAAATCGCCGGTACCGCGATCACGCCGGTAAACGCCAGCACAGCGATCCAAACCCTGGCGGCCAGCACGCGAACCGGAATCAGGGACACTCTTGCGAGAACAACGCCGGCCGCCAGCAACCCGGCCAGGGCGGACAGGCGATGCAAAGCGATGGCTGCAAATATCAGCAGCAGAATTCCGGCCAGCTTTACGCGAGCATCCAGGCGCTGCAAAAAGCCTGGCAATTGGGCCGTTTCTTCGGCGAATAACGCTTGCCGCATCACGCGCAACAAACCGCGGATGGTTTTTTCGACGAAGTTTTCACGGCGGCGACCGCGCTGAGCCGTGGCACGGTACAAGAGCAGACTCAGAACAACAATCAGCCCGACGCCGGCCATCGCGGACACGAAATATCCAAGCGATGGACTATGAATAAACGAGGGCGAGTATCGCGAAAGCGGGGCCGTCCAAAGCGAAGACAAGCGTGCCAGCCCGCGAGGGACTTGCCCATGCGAAAAATCCGCGGGGCTCCACTCGCCCCAGGCCGTGCCCACCGCCAGGATGCCGAGGGGTGTTAGAAGCACAAGAACGCCGAGGCCGAGCCAAAGCTTCCACGCAGCCGGCCAGCGTACGTGATCGTCTCGCGGAGGGACGGGATTATCGAAATCCGGAGCGTCCGCAGCCGTGAGGCGAAGCAACGATGGATCCACCTTTTGCAGCCAGGCTACCAACCCAGACGAAATCACCAACTCGGCCAGACCCGCGAAGCTGAGGTGGCCGATCAGCATGGCGGGAATAGAAATGCTCAGACCATAAGGCGCATACAGCGGCGCGCCGGAAGCATCGTGAAACCAGAGAGGCTGAATCCCGAATTCAATGGCCGCGCAAAGAGCCGCCACATTGATGGCGCTGTAGCCCGCGATGCCCGCGGCCCACACCCGTCTGCGCGAGCCGATGGAGGCGCCACGCCCCAGCACGCGATAAGCGCCATACGCGACCAGCGAACCGACGATGGCCATATTGAAACAGTTCGCGCCGATCGTAGTGATTCCGCCATCTCCAAAGAACACAGCCTGAATTACCAGGGCGACGGAAATCGCCACCATAGACGCCCACGGGCCGAGCACAATGCTGGCCACGCCCATCCCGACGGCGTGTCCCGTCGTGCCGCCCGGCAGTGGCAAATTGAACATCATGATGACGAAAGCGAACGCGGAGAATACCGAGAGCAGCGGAATCATGCGCGTGTTCAGCATTCGTTTCACGCGATTTAGCGCCACGAACCAGAAAGGAGCGGCCGCGCCAAACAAACCCGCGCAAGTGGATGGACTCAGATAGCCATCGGGAATGTGCATAACCGATCCGACAGCCCAGCGCCATGCCTGGGCGATCCATCGGAAGGATAACACGATTGTTCAGTTCGTGCGAAGGGATTGCGGCCAGCTGGCGAACGTGCTCCCGACACCAGCATGTCCGGCAGCCGGGAAGCGGGCGCCGGGTGAAGGATCCCGTTGGGAAACCGGCCACAGTGGCGCGACCGCCGACGCGGCGGCCATGCTCCATGGCTGATGCCGCGTGCGCCGGCCGCAATTCCGATGGCGCTCCGGAAAGGTCCGCCGAATTTAAATGCGCGCCATGGCCCGCGTTGTTACGATATCCATATAGGAGGAGGACATGAGGAGCGTCCCTGCGCCCATTTCACTAGCCGGATCCCAGCTCGGTGAAACCCGTCACGTCTGCGCTTTTTTCAACAGCGACGAGGAAGAATATCGCGTGTTGCTCCCGTTCATCAAGGACGGGTTGCAATCTGGGGACAAAGCCGTTCATGTCCTGAACCCAAAGCAACGTCAGGACCATCTACAACGCCTGGCTGCCGCCGGCATCGACCCGGCCGCAACGCAGCAGAGCGGGCAACTGGAGCTTCGGGTCAACACCGAAGTCTACCTTCCAGATGGCCGCTTCGATCAGGATCGGATGCTGCGGGTGTTTGAGCAACTGGCCAGCGGAAACGCCCAGGGAGGATTCCCGCTGAGCCGCATTTGTTGTCGTATGGACTGGGCGGTTGAAGATCGATCGCACGTCGACGACGTAATCGAGTTCGAGTCGCGTGTAAACGACGTGTGGCGTCGTCACGACGACGCGGTCATCTGCACTTACCATCTGGGGCAGTTTGGAGGCGACGCGGTGATTGACATCATGCGGACGCATCCGATGGTCATCGTCGGCGGTATTCTTCAGCAGAATCCGTTCTTTGTACCGCCGGATGAGTTCCTGTTGGAATTTCGCCAACGGCGGGCTGGTCGCAGTAGCTCACATGCGACGGCCTGAGATATGGATGTAGAACCCGGAGATGTTACAGAGGAGATCAAGCGGCTGGAGCGTTGCATTAACGATCTGGTCAGCCTTTTCGCCCTTCCTGCCATGTGGAGCGGCGGTGAGCCGTCCCAGATTGTTCATACCTTGCTGGACGCGCTGGTGCGTATGCTTCAGCTGGATTTCGTCTATGTTCGCTTGAAGAACCCGGACGGCCTGGCGCCCATCGAGGTGTTTCGGTTCGCTCCATCGCAAGAACAGACCGCGCAAGAACAGACGGCCCAACGGCACGAGTTCGGCGAGCTATTCAAACAGCGGTTGGGGGCCGACCCTCAGACATGGCCTCACTTGATACGGAACCCGATGGGCAGCCGGGACATTTCGATCCTGCCCTTGGGACTGGGGCTGCAGGGTGAGATTGGCGAAATCGTAGCAGGGTCGGAGCGAGCGGATTTCCCGCGCCAAACCGAGAGACTGATTCTGAGCGTAGCCGCGAATCAAGCGTCCATCGGACTCCAAGGTGCGCGGCTCCTCAGCGAACAAAAGCATGTCGCGAGCGAACTCGATCGGCGGGTTGCGCAACGAACTGCGGAACTGGCTGCAGCCAACGAAGAACTGCGACAGCAAATTGCCGACCGCAAGCGGGCCGAGGAGGCCTTTCGAAGAGTTGGACGGCAGGCTCGGGCGATTGTCGATTCGGCCTTGGACGCCGTGGTCGTCATAGACGCGGAAGGAATTATCACGGAGTGGAACAAACAGGCGGAAGAGACTTTTGGCTGGACGCGGCCGGAAGCGCTGGGCATGCGGATGTCGGAGACAATCATCCCCGCGCAATATCGTTTGTCACATGAACGGGGCCTGGAGCAATTTTTCAAGACGGGTCAAGGCGCGGTTCTGAACCGGCGAATCGAAATTAGCGCCCTCCGTCGCGATGGCGCCGAGTTTCCGGTCGAGCTGACTATCACGCCCTTGAGGAGTGGTGATAGCTGGACTTTTAGCGCCTTTATCCGCGACATTTCCGAGCGGAAACGGGCGGCGGAGAAACTGCGGGAGAGCGAACTCAAGCTGCGCAACGCGCAGGCTGAACTGGCGCACGTGAATCGGGTGATGACCATGGGCGAGCTGACGGCATCCATCGCTCACGAAGTGAACCAGCCTCTCGCCGCAATCGTCGCCAGTGGTGACAGTTGCTCGGCGTGGTTGTCGAACGATCCGCCGAACCTGAACAAAGCTCGCGCCGCTGCAAGCCGGATGATTCAAGCCGCTACACAAGCTAGCGAGATCGTGCAACGTCTTCGCGCCCTATTCAAGAAGACGACTTCCATGGCCGCGCCGGTAGACATGAATGCCGTGATCGAAGACACAATTTCTCTAGTCCACCATGAGACGGAACGGAACAAGATTTTCTTGCTTACCGAACTTGACCCCGGCGTTCCTTCCGTGAGTGGCGACCGTGTTCAGTTGCAGCAAGTCATTCTGAACTTAGCGATGAATGGTATTGAGGCCATTTCTGGTCTTGATACCGAACCCAAACGGCTCATGATTCGATCCACGCGTTCGAATACGGGTGAACTACTCGTGTCTGTTGAAGATAGCGGGCTGGGAATCGAAGCGGAAAATGCGGATCGGCTGTTCGCTCCGTTTTTCACCACCAAACCTCAGGGGATCGGAATGGGATTGCCGATCTGCCGATCGATCATAGAGGCGCACGGCGGCCGGCTGTGGGCCGATAAGAATGAGCCCCGTGGCGCCGCGTTCCATTTCACGCTGCCTGTTACAGCACGAAGCCAATGAGCGATCCAAACTGCATCGTGTTCCTGGTTGACGACGATCCATTGGTTCGCACTTCGGTTGCAGATCTGCTGGACTCGGCCGGTTTTGCCGTGCGAACGTTTGGATCGGCAACCGAGTTCGTCCAGAGCAAACGTCCAGATCTTGCGGCTTGTTTGATTCTGGACGTGGAATTGCCCGGTCTGAGCGGCCTGGACCTGCAGGCCGAGCTGACGAACTCAGACGTCGAGATGCCCATCATCTTTCTCACCGGACACGGGGATATCCCAATGAGTGTGCGGGCAATGAAGCGGGGCGCCGTGGAATTTTTGACGAAGCCTTTCCGCAAACAGGAACTGCTCGATGCCGTCCAGGAGGCTCTGCGGCGCGATAGCGAGGGTCGCCTGCAAAGATCCGAGACCTCGGAGCTCAGAAAGCGGCTTCGAAGCCTCACTCCACGCGAGCATCAGGTCCTGGCGCTGGTTGTTACCGGTCTCTTAAACAAACAGATCGCAGGCGAGCTTGGCACCACCGAGGAGACGATCAAAGTGCACCGCGGCCGCGTAATGAACAAAATGGGCGCCGGGTCGCTGGCCGAACTGGTCCGGATGGCCGAGAAGCTCAGAGTCTCCTCTAAGACCGGTGTTCTACCAAAGTAGAATAGACCGCGATCCGCAACGCTGGTAGTATCCCAATAGTTGAGGGCGTAAACCTCAGCACGAAAGTAAGCCGGCTCCAAGCGTGAAAAAAGAATTGAACGGCAGTATCGTGATCGTCGACGATGACGTGTTAGTACGTCAAGCGTTGGGAGACTGCATGGAATCGGCGGGATATGTGGTTGAAAGTTTCGCTTCGGCCGAGCAGTTTTTAATGTCGGCATCCGCGCAGAACGCCGCCTGCTTGATTCTCGATATACAGCTGCCAGGCATTAACGGCCTGGAACTTCAGGACAAACTGACCGGAGCCGATAATCGTGTGCCGATCGTATTCGTCACCGCGCAAGGAACTCAGGCGAATCGTGACAAAGCGATGAGGCGGGGTGCATCTGGTTTTCTCTCGAAGCCATTCCGGCGGGAAGACCTGTTGAAGATTGTAGGAGAGGCGATAGAGCATTAAATCGAATCGCGCTAGCGGGCCTCCCACGTTGCCAGGCCGACCTGTTTTGCCGGCGCAACACTTGATGGCGCCTTGAACACGAACGACTTAGTAGCAAGCAAATCGTGATTCCTCGGTTGAATCCCAGTAGGTTTGCCCGCGAGTCGAAAGCCCATAGGCAGTTCTGACCAAGTGCTTCGTCATTGTCGTTCTTGAGAGGACGTTATTGTTATGCGGCCGGCATTTGCGCTGGCGAATTGCGATCCATATGTCCGGGAGTGGATCACGAGACAAAACAATGGAAGCTAACGCAGGCTGGCTTGATCACAAGTAAAACGCGGAACAAATCTTACATTGATAAAGGAGTAACGGTATGACTACTTTAGATTTGATCGGGTGCAGTCCGAAATTCCGGGCATTGCTGGCGGAAGTGGCCCGGGTTGCACCCGTGGACTCCGCTGTCCTGATCCAGGGCGAAACGGGCACTGGAAAAGAAGTGATTGCGAGAGCCATTCATGAGGCCAGCCCGCGCCGTAACCAACGTTTTGTAGCGCTGAACTGCGCAGCGATTCCGAGCGCGTTACTGGAGAGCGAGCTGTTCGGCCACGAAAGAGGCGCGTTCACCGGCGCGTGCACACAAACCAAGGGACGATTTCAGATGGCGGATGGCGGCACGCTCTTTCTGGATGAGATTGGCGACCTGCCGCTGGAACTTCAGCCCAAGCTCTTACGCGCCCTGCAAGAGCGGGAGTTCGAGCGTTTAGGGAGCACCCAGACCGTCCGGGTCAACGTGCGGGTAGTGGCGGCGACCAATCAGGATCTGGCGCAACTGGTGACCAAAAAGCTGTTTCGTGCGGACTTGTTCTACCGCTTGAACGTAATTCCAATCTGCCTGCCTCCGCTGCGGGAGCGCGTTCAGGACATCCTGCCGCTGACGGAGTTCTTCGTGGCAAAGTTTGCCGCCCGCCTCAACAAGCCCATCGATGTGATTCCCGATGAAGTGATCGCGGTTCTCAAAGCGCACGATTGGCCAGGAAATATTCGCGAACTACAGAATTTCATCGAGCGCGCGGTGCTGTTTTCGCCCGGATCGGTGCTGCGTCTGCCGCTGGACTTGAAGCAGACGGTGAAGCAGAGCTCGGAGGGCTCGCGCACGCTTGCCGACGCCGACCGGGAGCATATCCTGGAAACATTGCAGCAAACCGACTGGCTGATCGGAGGGCAGGGCGGAGCGGCTGATCGGCTTGGATTGCCGCGAACGACGCTGATTTACAAAATGCGAAAGCTTGGAATTGAAACCCGCCGATCCCCGAGGCAAGCGCACGGGTCGGCAGCTGGCGGATGAACGGTTCCGTGCCGCCGCGAGCTGTTGAGGAGACGCCGCGTCTGCGGGCGCGTTGCTGGATGCCATCTAGTAACGAAGTGTCATCATGATCGGCTCTTCTCGTTTTCGGACGAAAACAATGCCGCTAGGCGTGCTAGTGATAGTTGGAGGCTCAAGATGAACGATCAACAAGAGACGGAGCAGTTTTCCGCAGTGCGAGATCCCCAGATCCGTGCGGCATTGGATCAGCATTGGGCGGCGTCCGATGCCAACGATTTTGAAACGGAGCACCGCATCTATCACGAGGACGCGGTGCTGGAATACCCGCAGTCAGGCGAGCTAACCCGCGGCCGGCGCAACATACAAAACCAACGCTCTACTCAGCCCAGCAAAAAGCGGTTTACTATTCGGCGAATCATCGGCGGCGGTGATCTTTGGGTCACCGAATTCGTCCTGACCTATGACGGCAAGCCGTCCTACACCGTGAGCATCATGGAGTTCAGCGGCGACAAGGTTGCGCGAGAAACGCAGTACTTTGCGGATCCATTCGCGGCTCCCGCATGGCGCTCGCAATGGGTGGAACGGATGGCGTAACGGAATCCAATCATGCGCAATGACCTCGTGCCCGGAATCGCTTTTCCCGACTATCAACTGCCCGATCACACAGACACTCCGCGCCGGCTCAGCGAACTCCAGGGCGACGATCCCCTGATCCTGACGCTTGCGCGCGGCCATTACTGCCCGAAAGAACACCAGCAGCATCTGGACCTTGCGGCGTTTTATCCGAAGATCGCCGTGGCATACACGCAGATTGTCACGATCTCTACCGATGACCACCACACTCTGCAGGAATTCCGCGCCTCGGTGGGCGCTCAGTGGACCTTCCTCTCCGATCCCGACAGAAGCGTTCAAAAGGATCTTGACATCGCGGAGTATACCGACCCGGAGCATAATCCGATGATTCCGCATACGCTCGTGCTCAAGCCGGGACTCATCATCCACAGCATCTATAACGGCTATTGGTTTTGGGGACGTCCCTCTGTCATCGACCTCTGGCACGACCTGCGGGCCGTGACGAGCGAGATCCGCTCCGACTGGGATCTGAGCGCTCCTGGGCTCCGCGAGGCTTGGAACGCGGGCGACTTATCGGCCTTCCATGGATGGAACAAGGAGCCGAAAGCCGTTTAGTTAGGGCACAAAAGAAAAGCTCTGGCAGGATCGTTCCCTCCTATAATGCTGGGGATGGTGGCAAGCGCGCATGCGGCCCACATGGTTCGTCGCGCAGCCGATTTCGGAGTAGTTAATAATTGCCCGGTAAGCGTCGACATGAAGCTCGTCAATTCTTGGCCGGAGGCCGATGACGAAGGTTCATCGCGCCGTCGAGAAGGGCGAGACGCGGGGATTTATGAAGATCATCGTGGATGCCCAGACCCGCGAAATCCTGGGAGCTGCCATCCTGGGAACCGGCGGCGACGAGGCCATTCACTCGATCCTGGATGTGATGTATGCCAAAGCGCCCTATACAGTCATTCAGCGGGCCGTGCCGTTTTCAGACGCAGCCAGCGCTCAAGCAGTAGCGCGGAAATAGATGACCCGCGCAGGCGAGTCGATTGCCTTTGGTCGTCTGCGGCGTCTCCGTCGAACGGAACTCCCCGCGGATACTGTGGAACTGGCACGCTACCTGATTGGCAAAGTCGTGGTCCACGATACCGACGCGGGCAGGCTCAGCGGGCGCATCGTGGAGACGGAGGCTTATCCGGTGGGCGATTCCGCCGGTCATGCATTCCGGGGAGAGACGCGGCGCAACGCCTCGCTATTTCTTGGGCCAGGACACGCTTACGTATATTTCACTTACGGTTCGTCGTTCATGCTGAACGTGACGAGCGAGGCGGTGGGCGTCGGGGCGGGAGTCCTCTTGCGTGCCCTCGAACCACTCGATGGAATCGACATGATGCAAAGCTTTCGCGGCGGGGCAGGGCTGCTCGATTTAGCCCGGGGACCAGGCCGGCTAGCCCAGGCCATGCGGATTGATTTCCGGCAGGATGGTCTGGATTTGTGCGCCGCCGGTCCGCTCTGGCTCGCCACCAGCCGGCGAAAAACGGGCGCCATCGGCGAAAGTGTACGCATCGGTCTGACGCGTAACGTGGATCGCAAACTGCGCTTCTACGAGCAAGGCAATTCGTACGTGAGTGGTCCGAAGAGGTTACGCCGGTGACCTCGGAAGGTTCTTCGCGTCGGCCCGCTGAGTCGATCCGCTAACAATAGCGTTCTTCGGACTCCACTTCTGTCTTTTGTTTCTATAATTTAGCGGTGGTGCGCGACTTGCGCTGTTGCTTTGCAGCGTGATAACGAAACACAGGAGAACGAATATGAAAATACTGATGGTGCTAACGTCGCATGATCGATTGGGCGACACTGGCCGCAAGACCGGCTTCTGGCTGGAGGAATTCGCCGCCCCGTATTTTGTCTTCCGCGACGCTGGTGTCGAACTGACGCTGGCTTCGCCAAAAGGAGGACAGCCCCCGATCGATCCAAAGAGCGACTTGCCGGAGAATCAAACGTCCGCCATGACACGGTTTAAACGGGATACGGCGGCACAGAGGCAACTATCTCAGACAGTGAAGCTTTCCGACATGAAATCGCAGGATTTCGACACCATATTTTACGTGGGGGGCCACGGTCCAATGTGGGATTTGGTCGATAACCCCGATTCCATCGCGCTGATCGAGTCTTTCTATAACTCCGGCAAGCCCGTGGCTGCTGTCTGTCATTCGCCGGGTGTCTTCCATCGGGTAATGTATCAAGGCGAGCCTCTCGTCAAAGGCAAACGTGTAACCGGGTTTACCAATGGCGAAGAAGCCGCGGTCAATTTGACCCACGTTGTGCCTTTCCTGGTTGAAGACGAGCTGAAGAGAATCGGCGGGCTCTACGAGAAGGCAGCCGACTGGGCGCCCTTCGCGATAGTTGACGGGCGAGTGGTAACCGGCCAGAATCCAGCTTCGTCTAGTTCCGCAGCCAAGGCGCTGATGGAATTGCTCGCGGGTCGCAAGGCCGCTTAGCACTCAGAAACTGGGAGCCATCATGATGAGTCTCGCTCACTCCAAGCGATTGATTGCCGCCGCCGGGCGGACCTGCGGGCGCATCGCCGGTTGTGTGGATCTGCGCGGGCTAAAAATTAATCCCGATCCGCTGCTCAGTGGACAGGCGCGTGGAACGCGCGGTGAGCGGCGTCGCGCCGGATCCCTAGCTTCTGTAGCTTATAACACATCATTGAAAAGTAACGGTAACCATTGTCACGAAGCGTGGGCCGTTCGGTCCTACGAAACGGGCAACTTACAAAATGCCCCGATCGAAAAGAAAGGACAATCATGAAAATTGTAGTAATTGGCGGTACTGGACTTATTGGATCGAAGCTTGTCAAAAACCTTCGGGAGCAAGGGCACGAAGCCGTGGCCGCATCCCCCAAGAACGGCGTTAACAGCATTACCGGCGAGGGACTCCGAGACACGCTGAAAGGCGCCTCGGTGGTTGTCGATGTAACGAACTCCTCTTCGTGGGAAGACGCGGCAGTGCTGAAGTTCTTCGAGACATCAACCCGGAACCTTCTCGCGAGTGAAGCGGCCGCCGGCGTTGGACATCACGTTACC
Organism: Bryobacterales bacterium; assembly: GCA_963784025.1. Taxonomy (GTDB): domain Bacteria; phylum Acidobacteriota; class Terriglobia; order Bryobacterales; family Bryobacteraceae; genus Palsa-89. Next base: position 41,067 of record CAWAPW010000013.1, on the reverse strand, counting down.
TTGTCTGTGGTAGGAACCGAACGGCTGCTGGAAAGCGGCTTCTTCCGCGCGAAATTCGTACAGGAGAACTTGATCAAGGCCTCCTCAATTCCCTACACGATCGTCCGCGCGACGCAGTTTTTCGAATTCGTCAAGAGCATCGGCGACTTCTCCACTGACGGCAACGAAGTACGGCTGCCGCCTGCTCTCATCCAGCCTATGGCGGCTGACGACGTCGCCAGTGCAGTTGGCAAAGTCGCATTGGGCGCGCCTCTGAATGACACGGTTGAAATCGGAGGGCCTGAACGGTTCCGGCTGGATGAGCTTATACGATTGGATCTAGCCGCACGAAAGGACCCGCGCGAAGCGATCACCGATCCGCAAGGACGTTACTACGGTATCAAGGTGACGGAGAACACCTTAATTCCCGGTGATGCCGCGCGGCTCGGCGGGGCGCATTTCGAAGACTGGCTCAATCAGTCCACAAGAGAGGCTCCCCAGCCCGCTCTTCAGCCGGCGTAACCACAGTGGAGGCGCGATCATGAAGGACCCAGCGATACAAAGCTCTGACAGGCTGCTGAAGAAGGCTTTTGGGGACCGTCTCCCTCACGGTCGCGGCTCGGTAAACACATGCAAACACGCAGTCGCGATTCTGAGCCGCGCGCCAGCAGCACACCCGGAGACGACCGGAAGTCGTGGCCGGCTGGACACTCGGAGACGCCAGGGGAGTCGTGCACCGGAGAACATCGACTCGCGGACTCCCGCAGGGGTGGCACTGGAGAACAGCGACTCGAAGAGGACCGTACGGGTGGCGCGTCAGCAAGCGGTTTATTGCCTTTTTCAGCATCCTGCTGAGGCGCAATCGAGGCGGCGTTCGTGCGTACGTGCTTGTATAGCCCTATTCGCCGGTTCAGCGCTCTTCGCGCAACAAACTCAGTTTCAAGGCAGCGTTCCGACGGGAGTAGCTTCTGCAACTCCCATCACGCTGACGCTCCATGATGCGATCGATCGCGGCCTAAAAACTAATCTCGGTCTGCTACTCAGCGGCCAGGCGAGCGAAGCTGCGCGCGGTGAGCGGCTGCGGTCTTTGAGCGCGCTCCTGCCGCAACTGACCGGGGAAGTAAGCGAGAACAACGAGCAAATAGACTTGCCGAGCCACGGGATCGACTTTCATCTCCCGGGCGGCTTCAATACTCCCACCGTCGTCGGCCCGTTCCACTATACCGATGCGCGCGCTTATGCCTCCTTTAGCGTCTTTGATTACGGCCTCCGCAAGAGCTATCGTGCCGCCCAAGAGAGCCAGCGCGCCGCTCAACTATCGTTCAAAGACGCTCGCGATTTAGTGGTGCAGTCCGTGGCCAATGCCTACCTGCTGGTGATTGCCGGTTCTTCCCGGGCGCAAGCCTTACGGGCGGAGGTGGAAACCGACCAGGCCATCTACGACCGCACGGCCGACCAGCACCGCGCCGGGACCGCCGCGGCGATTGATGTGCTTCGCTCTCGCGTCGAGCTGCAGCAGGAACAACAGCAACTGATCGCGCAGGCGAATCAGGTCTCCAAAGACAAGCTGGCTTTGGGACGAGTGATCGGCCTGCCGGCGGGCCAACAGATTGCGATCGCCGACACAGAGCCCTACTCGCCACTGGCCGCAATGACCCCGGATGAGGCTCTGCGCGCGGCTTACGAACAGCGGGCAGATTTCCAGAGCGCCCAAGCCTCCGTGCGCGCCGCCGAGGATTCCGTCAGTGCCGCTCGCGCCCAGCGCTACCCGAACCTGGACGTTGCCGCCGATTACGGCGATATCGGAACGACGCCCGCGGCCTCCAATGGAACCTTCACGTTTCAAGTTGCCGCCAAATTCAATATTTTCGACGGTGGCCGAATCAGCGGCGACATCATTCAAGCCCGGGCGGGGTTGAAGCAGCGCCAGGATGAGCTGGCCGATCTGAGCGGCCAGATCGATTATCAAGTGCGGGCGGCTTTGCTTGACATCCAGTCGGCCGCCGATCAGGTAGCTGTCGCCAGGAGTAATCTCGACCTCGCGAACCAGACCCTGACGCAGGCCCAGGACCGCTTCGCGTCCGGAGTCACCGACACCATTGAGGTGGTGCAAGCCCAGGGATCGGTGGCCGTGGCCAACGACAACCTGATTGCCGCCTTGTATGCTCACAACCTGGCGAAGGTGGAACTCGCGCGCGCCTTGGGGTCCACCGAGCAACGGGTTCAGAAATTCATGGAGGTGAAGTAGCCATGGCTGACGTCACAACAGCCGATGTCAAAACGCCAGAAAGCCCTGCCGCAAACAGGCAGCCAGCAGATTCATTCAGCCCCAAGGCGCCACGCACGGGACCGAAGAGGCTGGTTCGCACGATTGTGTTGCTCATCGCGTTGGCCGCGGTGGCCGTCGGCTCTTACTACGCCTGGAAGTATTTCAGCGCGTACGAATCTACTGATGACGCTCAAATCGATGGGAACATCAACGCCATCAGCGCGCGGATCAATGGCTACGTGGTGAATGTGCCCGTCGACAATGAGCGTTACGTGAAAGCTGGCGATGTGTTGGCCCGTATCGATCCCAAAGACTACACCGTCGCGCTCGCTCAAGCCGAGGCGGATCTGGCCGCCGCCGAGGCCAGCTCCCAAGGCTATCGCACCGATGTACCCGTTACGTCCACCACCACCAGCAGCCAGTTGACCTCGACGCGTTCCGGCAAAGTGGACGCGGCAGCGGCGTTGCTGGGCGCCCAGCGCCAGTTGAGCGCGGCCCAGGCACGTTTGATTACCGCCCAAGCCAATGTGCGCGAGGCGGAGGCAAGCTACAAGAAAAATGCGGACGATGTGGCTCGCTACAAAATGCTGGTGGACAAGGATGAAATTTCCCGGCAGATCTACGATACGACGGTGAACGTAGCCAATTCCGCGAAAGCGACGGTCGACGCCCGGCAAGCCGCGGTGGTGGAGGCCGAGGATAATATCCGCGTCGCACAAGCCACCATCGATCAGGCCAATGCCCGCATCGAGCAGGCGGATGCTTCCATCCAAGCCGCGTTAACCGCGCCGCAACAGGTTGCCATCAGCCAGGCGCGTGCCAAGACGTCTGAAGCCCAAGTGCTTGAAAAACGCGCGGCCGTCGACCAAGCCCGGCTGAATCTCAGCTACTGCACGATTGTCGCGCCGGTGAGCGGAATCGTCGAAAAGAAAAGCGTCGAGGTGGGAAGCAATGTCTCTCCCGGCCAGGAGTTGATGGCCGTTGTCCCTTTGGATGATATCTGGGTCACGGCCGATTTCAAGGAAGCCCAGTTACGCCACATGAAAGCGGGCCAGCGAGTCACATTCAGTGTGGATGCTTATGACCGTGAATACACGGGTAGAGTCACCGGTATCGGCGGCGCCAGCGGTTCGCTGCTCAGCTTGCTACCGCCGGAAAATGCCACGGGAAATTTCGTGAAGGTAGTGCAGCGCCTCCCGGTCCGGATCGATATCGATCCTAACCAAAACGCCGACCACCGGCTGCGGCCTGGAATGTCCGTGGAGCCGAAAGTCTATGTCCGATAGCGCGGACGTGCTTTCGGCGCCAGAGCGGCTCCTGCCTCCCGAGCCATGGCGGCCGAAATTCAATCCCTGGCTCATCGGCGTGGTGGTCGCGATGGCCGCGTTCATGGAGGTGCTCGACACCAGCATTGCCAATGTGGCTTTGCCATACATGGCGGGGGGCCTCGGATCGAGCAACGATGAAAGCACTTGGGTGCTCACGTCGTATTTGGTGTCCAATGCCATCGTGCTTCCGATCAGCGGCTGGCTGGCCAGCCTGTTCGGCCGAAAACGCTTCTTCATCGTCTGCATTTTCATATTTACAGTGGCTTCGGTGCTCTGCGGCAGCGCCGCCAGCCTGAACATGCTGCTTCTGTTTCGCGTTATCCAGGGCGCCGGCGGCGGCGGACTCCAGCCCATGGCGCAGGCCATCCTGGCCGATACGTTCCCGCCCCAGAAGCGCGGCCTCGCGTTTGCGCTCTACGGAATCACAGCCATCATGGCGCCCACCATCGGACCGACACTGGGCGGATGGATCACCGATAACTATTCCTGGCGCTGGATCTTCTTCATCAACCTGCCGGTAGGAATTCTGGCGATGTTCCTGGTCATGCGCCTGGTGGAAGATCCGCCGTTCCTGCGGCGAACGAAGAGGGCCGGCGTGAGCGTCGACTTTATTGGTATCTCGCTGCTTGCTTTGGGCGTGGGAGCGCTGCAAGTGGTGCTCGACAAGGGACAGGAAGACGATTGGTTCGGCTCCCGGTTTATCACCCGCCTGGTGATCGTCTCGGTGGTCTGTCTGGTTGGTCTGGTTATTTGGGAGTGGCGTCACAAGACACCCATCATCGACGTGCATCTGTTCAAGAACTTCAACTTCGCCACTGCCAACCTCATGATGTTTATTTTCGGCGTTCTGCTATTCGGCGCACTGGTGACGATGCCGCAATTTCTCCAGACCGTCTTGGGATACACGGCGGAAAATGCCGGGCTGGTTCTGTCGGGCGGCGGCGCGGTGGTACTAGCGCTGATGCCCATCGTGGGCATGCTGGCCGGAAAATATCCAGCCAAATACATCATCGCCGCGGGCTGGCTGGCACTGGCGATCGGGATGTATGTCTCCACGGTGCGGCTGGATACGTTGATCAGTTTCCAGTCGGCCACCATGCTGCGTTTGATTCAATCCGTGGGCCTGGGCCTGCTGTTTGTTCCCGTAACAATGGCGGGCTACATCGGGATGCCCGCCGAAAAAGCCAATAGCGTGGCCGGCATCATCAACTTCATGCGCAATATCGGCAGCAGCGTGGGAACCTCTATGGTCACGACGCTGTTGGCGCGGCGGGCGCAAGTTCACCAGGTGGTGCTTTCGCAGCATACTAGTGGGTTCGATCGGTCTGTTCAGAACCAGGTGAAAGCTTTGAGCCTGCGACTGGTGCACTCGGGCATCGAGCGTTGCCGACGCGCCCAAGCTGGCTTATGGTCTGCTTTACCGAGCCATGGGGCGACAAGTAGAGACACTCGCTTACATCGATATTTTCCTGGTGCTGACCATCGCGGCGAGTATAATGTTCCTGCTTTCCTTCATCGTTCGCAAGAACGATCCCAAGGCCAGCGGCAGTATGGCTGTGGGTTAGATAAGCTATTTGGCAAGTCTGTTGATTGGGGAGTCTGTTGAAATGATGCACGTGATCCAGAGCGTCTTGACGATGCTCCGCGCCGCGGAATGGGTGCCAGTGACGGCGGCCCGCGTCCTGATCGGCATCTTTTTCTGTATTTCCGGCGGGACCAAACTGTTCGTGCCAGCCCAGTTCCGCGTGCTTGAGCAGACCATGGTCCAATCACACATCCCGTTTCCACACGCCAATGCGCTCTTCGTTGTCAACCGTCGAATTCGCGTGCGGCGCGGCCCTGGCGCTAGGGCTGCTCACGCCGCTGTGCGCCGCAATGCTGGTGGGAGACATGATCGTCGCGATCGCCACCAATCGGATCCACAGCATCCAGGCGAGCGGTGTCCTGGCCTGGCTCGACGACTTCCTGTATCTGCCCGAAGTGCTCTACGTGTTGATCCTCGTTTGGCTGATCTTCTCTGGGCCGGGTCGATACAGCGTAGATGGCCTCATCGCAGGGAGAACCGGGCTCTTTGGCGTCGAGCGCTAGTGTGCCGGAGTTGCAAGTTCATTGAATAATTCGCCCAGTGGGACTCCCCCGGACCAGGGGTCCGGCGCGGACGGTGGCGTCCGCCCCACTGCGAGTTATGTGGCGGACCTTTAGCTTAGGACATTAGTGTGCTGAGCAGTACCACTGAACAAACTCGTCAGTCGCAGTCGAACCACCGACTCCAATTGCGGACATGTGAGTCTGGACCGGCGCGCGGGATTGCCGGTTTTCAGAGATCTAGCAGGCTGATGAAAAAGGCTTTTGGGGACCGACTCCCTCACGGTCGCGGCTCGGTAAACACATGCAAACACGCAGTCGCGATTCTGAGCCGCGCGCGTGAGCAAGCGGTTTATTGCCTTTTTCAGCATCCTGCTAGGGACGGCCACTCCATTGCCTCTGTCGTAGTGGAAGCAGGTCTGGCGAAGGCAATGCAGAAAAAATGCAAGACGATGATCGTGACCGGTGCGGCCCAAGGAATTGGCGCTGGCGTTACAAATGCCTTCCTCGAGCGTGGTTATAACGTAGTGGCCAACTCACTCAGCATCACGGCATCCATTTTCCCTGCGTCGGATCGGATGGCTGTGGTGCCAGGCGACATCGGCGAACCTTCCACCGCGCGCGAGATCGCTGCGACGGCAATAAAGACTTTCGGTTCGATAGATGGCGTCGTCAATAACGCGGGCATCTTCTTCACGAAACCGTTTACGGAATATACGGGGGACGATTTCGACAAGCTGTCCAGAACCAACCTGCGGGGCTACATCAATATCACGCAGCTGGCCGTCAAGCAAATGCTGATGCAAAACAGCGGTGGGAGCGTAACCTGTTTGACCAGCGCCATGGTTGAGCATCCTATCGCGGGCATCAACGCTTCGCTCGCCATGGTTACGAAGGGCGGACTCGAGGCGATCACGCGGAGCCTCGCCATGGAGTACGCGAAGGAAGGCATACGGTTCAACGCGGTCGCTCCGGGGGAAGTGAATACCCCCATGCACGCGAAGGATTCCAGAGAGTTTATGAAGAGCCTTTCGCCGATGGGCGAGATATCTGATATTGCCGACATTGTCGACGCGATCGTTTATCTAACGGAAGCTCGTCATGTCACCGGAGAGGTGCTGCACGTGGACGCAGGCGAGCACAACGGGAAGTGGTAGCGCCGGCCTAGATTCAGATACTTCCGATCGCCGGATATTCGCGGGTCGGCTCAACCGCACGACCCGATGCGGGTTCCCAGCGGGTGTCACGCGTGGTGCAATCTGGAATCAGACATGCACGCGAAAAATAATTTCCACCCATCTATGGCCCGGATACTGTCAGTAAACGTCGGCCTCCCGCGCGACATCGAGTGGAAGGGCCGCACCGTGCACACCGGAATCTGGAAAAATCCAGTGCAAGGCCGCCGCCGGGCCGGCCGGTTGAATCTGGACGGAGACGGTCAGGGAGATCTGCAGGGACACGGAGGTGAACACCGCGCCGTCTTTGTGTACCAGATCGATTCGTATCGTTATTGGCAGGAGCAACTCAAGAGGCCCGGCCTGGGCGATCCGAAGTCCTTCGGGCAGTTCGGCGAAAATTTTACAATCGAAGGCTTGCCCGATTATGCGGTCTGCATCGGCGACCGGTATCGGATCGGGAGCGCACTCTTCGAAGTCACGCAACCCCGAGTTACCTGCTATCGCGTTGGCATTCGGATGAACGAGCCCCGAATGGCGGCGCTGCTCACCTCCAGCGGCCGTCCTGGTTTCTACTTCCGCGTTCTTGAGGAAGGCGAGGTGGGCGCCGGCGACGAAATCGTGAAGGAGGGGCAGGCCAGGGAGCGAATGACAGTGGCTGAGATCAATGCGCTTCTCTACTTCCCGAATCATCCGCACGAGCTGTTGGAGCGTGCATTGCGAATCGAGCCGCTTTCGCGGGGATGGCGCGGGTCGTTCGAGGCATTGCTCGGGAACTCAACAGGTGGGAACGCGGGTCTCACGCCGGAAGCAGCCGCGCATCCAGCCGCACCGGGATTTCACCAGCTGGCGGTAACGTCGATTGATCGGGAGTCCGCGGACGTCCTCTCGGTGACGATGCAAGGTCTGGACGGTCAGCCGCTGCCGGAGGCTCAGCCGGGCCAGTACATCGTCCTTCGGCTTCAGCCGGCCGCGGGGGCGGCCCCGATTTTTCGCAGTTACTCGCTCTCGGGTCCGCTTTCGGCCGAGCGCTATCGAATCAGCGTGAAGATGGAGCCGAATGGTGTGGCTGGAACGTGGCTGCGCGATCGTGTACGAGTTGGCGATGCTCTGGATGTCAGTTCCCCTCGCGGCAGCTTCATTCTGGAAGCCGGAGAGCGGCCGGTGGTCCTGCTCAGCGCCGGGATCGGGGCGACACCGGTGCTGGCGATGCTTCACGCGTTGGCGGCGGCCGGGTCGGCCCGGCAAGTGTTATGGCTCCACGCCGCTCGAGATCGCGAACATCATCCTTTTGCCGCCGAAGTCCGCCGCGTGATGCTTGCCTTCCCGCACGGGAGAAGCTACGTCTGCTACAGCAAACCGGGCTCGTCGGACAAGTTGGGCCAGGATTTCGAGGCAGTCGGTCATTTGTCGCGATCGGTGTTCGAAGAGGCCGGCATCCCGCACGAAGCGGACGTTTACCTTTGTGGACCGAATGCCTTTATGGCGGATATGAAGACGGCGCTTGTGGGCTATGGCGTCCCTCCGGATCGGATTCACATCGAGATCTTCAATGGTGGTGAATCGAAGAGTCCGGGCGTGGTGGGCGCGGTAAAACGAAATCCGCATCCACCCGTGGGCGATACCAACACCGGGACGTTGGTGTCGTTTGCGCGCAGCGGCATCGCCGCGCACTGGAACGCATCGGTCTACCAGAGCATTCTCGAACTGGCCGAAGCGTGCGACGTTCCAGTCCGCTGGGCGTGCCGGAGTGGCGTGTGTCACAGTTGCGAAAGCGGTTTGGTTTCCGGAGCGGTGGCCTACGGACCAGAGCCCCTCGACAAACCCGTTGAAGGCAATATTCTGGTTTGCTGCTCACAGCCGATTCGTGATGTTGTGGTTGATCTGTGACCAAATGCCGCGTCGGATATTCGCCAGCTGCCGCACCCCGTGACTTCCTGAAACAGCCCAGCGTCTTCGGGATGCTGAAGCGTCGGCAAGTTTGCGAGCCAGGAACGCGCTGCCCCGAAGGCCCCGCACTTGCAACCAATGATTCCCGTGGCCGGGATTCTTCTGGCCAACTTCACTACTCAATATGGAGAATTACGATGAGTCTTATTGACAAAGCGCTAAAAGCGAACCAGACGTATGCGAAGAAGTACGACAAAAAACTGGGGGGGCATCCAGCCCCCAAGGTCGCAGTAGTAACCTGCATGGATCCCAGACTTTCAGACCTCCCGGAAATCCTGGGGCTGCCGATTGCCGATCTCGACGTTATCCGAACCGGCGGGCCGGCGGTAACCGACGATGTGCTCGGAGAGCTTGTCGTTTCCACCCGTGTTCTCGGATCCAAGGAGATCATGCTCCTCAATCACACCGGCTGCGGATTCACGACGTTCACCGACGATGAACTGAACGCGAAACTCACTGCTTTAACCGGCGATGCGTCGCCCGCTCCGATGCGCTTGTTCTCTTTCAAGGATCCCGAACAGAACACACGGCAACAGATCGAGATGGTCAGATCCCATCCGTGGATCGCCAAAGACGTCCCCGTGCGTGGTTTTATTTTCGACGTGGAGACCGGTCTCATCAGGGAAGTCCATCGGGCTTCCAAGGACGCTGCCGCCTGAAGGACGGAGGCCTCCCGAGATGGATTCGGAGCGCCGGTGACAACGCAGTCGTCCCGTTTAGCCGGCGCAGAACCAAAAATGAAGCGCTCAGACCAAACTGCGCCGGGTGGCAGGCTCCGCCGTCTTCGCCGAGCGGAGCTTCCAGTAGACGCGGTGCAGTTGGCGCGCTATTTAGTTGGCAAAGTAGTGGTCCACGATGTTGCCGATGGCAGGCTCAGCGGGCGGATCGTCGAAACGGAAGCTTATCCCATCGGTGACCCGGCAGGTTACGCGTTCCGTGGCAGGACGCCGCGCAATGGTTCCATGTTTCTCGCGCGAGGGCACGCTCACGTCTATTTCGTGTATGGGTCGTCGTTCATGTTGAATGTCACAAGCGAGGTGCGCGGCGTTGGCGGCGGAGTCCTCTTACGTGCGCTCGAACCGCTGGAGGGCATCCATCTGATGCAGCGCTCTCGCGCCACCACGCGTTTGACCGATTTGACCAGGGGCCCTGGCAGGCTGGCCGAAGCGATGCAGATTGATCTAAAACAAGATGGCCTCGATTTGTGCGCCGCCGGTCCGCTTTGGCTCGCGCAGTCAGCACGGAAAACCGGCGCCATCGGCGAGAGCGTGCGCATAGGCCTGACCCGCAATATCGATCGACCGTGGCGATTTTATGAGCGCGGCAGTCCTTACGTCAGTGGCCCAAAGAGATTACGCGAGTAGTTCAGCGGCCCCGTCACCTGGCGGACTACCGACTCCGTAGATTGATCTTCGTCGCAGTGGCTCTCGTTCTCCTTACGTCTTACGGGCGGAGTCTCATTTGCTCTTCCCAAAGAGAGCAGCCGTATAGTCGCCGCCGTATAGTCGCCAAGGTCCAGGAGTATCAAATAGGTGCCGCAGATTGACGTTAGACCGCCTCGAACCACGATTCCCCTCGTGATTCTGATAGCCGCCATTCGCGTCTTCGCACAAAGTCCGCCGGCGTCGCCTGATCGCCCCTGGCACAGCCGCGACGATCTACGAATCACAAGCGAGGAGAAGCGTCTTCGTCAACCGCCGTTTCCTATCGACCCCGGCAAGGCCTATTCCTTAGCGCAATTGATCGATCTGGCTGAAGCCCACAATCCCGAGACCCGTGTCGCCTGGGAAAACGCCATCGCCCAGGGAGCAGCTCTTGGAATCGCACGCAGCGAACTCTATCCAACCATATCGGCCGTGGCGCTCTCGGGTGTGGATCGCGAGGAGGTTCCGCTTGGCACCCGATTCTATCGCCACACGGATACGGCGGTTCAGGCGTCGCTGGACCTCAACTATACAATCTTTGACTTCGGGGCCCGTCGCGGCCGAATCGCCGCGGAGAGCGCGCGAGTGCTGGCGGCGAACTTCGATTTTAACGACGTTCACCGGAGGCTGATCTTTCAGGTGCAGCAGGCCTATTATCGCCTGCTGAATGCTTCCGCGCAGGACACCGCCGCGAGGGCAAGTTTGGCCAATGCGGAAGCGGTGCAACAAGCCGCGGAGGAGCGGCTGGAGAATGGTTTGGCGACTCTGCCCGACGTTTTGGAAGCGCGCAGCGCTACCGCGCAATCTCAATATGATCTGCAGGCGGTGTTGGGCGCGGAGGAAACCGCTCGGGGCGATTTAGCTACAGCTTTGGGCGCCCCTGCCGCCACAATGATTCACGTTGAGCCGCTGAGCGAAGTGCCCACTCCGGAGTCGATCGGCGAGACCGTGGAGCGGGCCATTTATCGCGCTCTGGACCAGCGGCCAGACCTGCAGGCTGAGGTGGCCGACGTGCGCTTCGCCGAGGCGCAGCGTAAGGAGGCGCGGGCCGCGTACTATCCCAGCTTGAATTTGAGAGCCAACCCGACCGCTGAATCGCTCCACCTGCAACAGCAAACATTGCGTGCTGGGCACACTGCCGACTTAACCGGCGGAGTTGCCCTAAGCCTGAACTGGACCGTTTTTGACGGAGGCGCGCGTCGGAGCCGCCTGGCGCAGGCGGAAGCCGGGATCCGCGGCGCCGAGTCGCAGGTCAGCGCTGCGCGCGATGGCATTGAGGACGAAGTTTGGACCGCCTATTCGAATTTGAACACGGCTTTTCGACAACGGGAAGCAGCTACGGCGCTGCTGGTCTCCGCCACTCAGTCCTATGCCGCCGCTCTTGAATCCTACAATTTCGGTGTTCGCAACCTGCTGGACGTCACCGCGGCGCAGAAGCTTCTCGCCCAGGCGCGCTCGGCAGACATCCTGGCGCGGACGCAGGTGCTAACCAGCCTGGCGGATTTGGCGTTCCGCTCCGGCGATTCGATTCAAGCCAACACAAGGAGACCGCAACCATGAGCACCAAAATCCGCTTGCTAACGCGCGCGGCTCGGAATGCAGAGGCTTACCGAGCCGCGACCGTGTCGGTTCCAGGGTGCGGGCTAATGCTCGCAGCGTTCTTCTCGACGGGTTGCGGGCGGGCTCCTTCTTTCGATGTCCTGGGGTCGTTCTTTCCAGCCTGGCTTGCGTGCCTGGCGTTGGGCTTAGTGCTCACGGTGGCCGCTCGATGGCTGCTGTTGCGCCTTCATATTGTGATCGCGCTTCCAGTTTTGACCTATCCCAGCCTGACGGCGCTCTTTAGTTTCGCGCTTTGGCTCGCGCTATTTCGATAGGGAGGAAAATCCTGATGACGTCCAATACCGATACAAAACCTGGTACCGACACGAAAATTGGAAGGGTGGTCGGAGGTGTGGTGAGCGCTGCCATCGTGATTGGCGCAGTGGCGCTGGGGCTTGTGGTGCTGTATCACGTCAACTCCTATCCACGAACTGACGATGCCGAGATACAGGCCAACTTCATCGGAATTGCGCCGCAGGTGGAGGGTCCGATCCTGCGTCTGAATGTGCGCGACAACCAGTTCGTGAAGCAAGGCGACCTGCTTTACGAAATCGATGACCGGCCTTATCCGCTACGCTCTGGAGAACGCAGTTTCCGAGCAGGCGGCTCTGGAGGGACAGATCTCCGATGAGCGGCGAAGAATCGCGGCGCTGGTGAGCGCGGTTTCCGTTTCACAGGCGAATATTCAAGGAACAGAGGCCGACGTCACCCGATCGGCAGCGACGGTGGATCAGGCGCGGGCCGACGTGGCAAACGCCGAACAGGGCGTCAGCCGCGCCAAAGCGGAGTGGACCTACGCGAACAATAACCTGCATCGAATTGAGCCTTTGCTGGTCAAGCAGTTTGTCACTGTGGATCAGGTGGATCGGGCCAGGACTTCGGAGATTGCGGAGTCTCAAGCTCTGAAGCAGGCGGAATCTCAACTGCGGCTGGCGCAGGCGGGATTGCAGTCCTCGTTGGCTCAGCAGGAACGCTCCCGGGCCATGCTGGTACAGAGCAATGCCCAGCACGAACAGGCACAGCATGCGGTGACCACGCTGGAACCGTTGGTCAACCAGCGCGGCGCAAGAGCCGCGGCTGTAGAGACGGCCCGCTACAATCTCAACAACTGCCGGGTCTATGCGCCGTTTGCGGCTCGCGTCACGAATCTCACGATTTCAGAAGGCGCCTACGCACACGTCGGCCAGCAGGTGTTCACACTGATCGACGCGCGCACCTGGTGGGCGGTCGCCAACTTTCGTGAAGGCCAGCTGCAGCACATCGCTCCCGGAATGCGGGCCGAGGTCTATGTGATGTCCAAACCGGATGTCCGTTTCACGGGCGTGGTGGACAGCATCGGCTTCGGGGTGACTCCGGATGCGGACGTGGTGGGGCGTCTGGGGCCGGTCCTTCCGGATGTGCAGAGAACCCTGAACTGGGTGCACCTGGCCACTCGCTACCCGGTTCGCGTGCGGGTGGAGAACCCTCCCGAGGACTTGTTTCGAGTGAGCGAGTCAGCGGTTGTCGTGATTCGAGGACGTTGAGGTGGGCACCCTCGCGCACGACATACCGGCCGCACCGCAGCCATCGACGTGGCTGTGGGAGTTCCTGAAACATGAACTCGCTCCGTATCCAGGCCGGGGCCTGACTGTGGCGCGCATGGTTCTGGCTGCAACCTTGGTCATGATCATCTGCAACACGTTTCGCATTCCTTATGCGTTTCTGGGCGGCATCTATGCGCTGCTCATTTCGCGCGAAAGCCCTCGAGCCACTCTGAATTCGGCGGGAACGGTTCTCCTTCTTGCCGCAGCCGGCGTGGCCTATATATTAGTCTCCGTCCAATTTGTTATCAGCGTCCCATTTCTTCACTTTCTTTGGAACATCGGTTCGCTCTTCCTGGCCTTTTATATGCTCACCGTGTTAACCAACTACGGAGCGTTTGTAGGATTCGCCCTGGTGATCTCCATCGCCGTTACCATTTGGGACCGGCATGTGCCGGGTGGGACCAACGTCGCAGATACGCTTTGGCTTTTCCTGGTGGCCTTCATAGCAGTGGCTGTTACCTCTGGAGTGGAGCTGGTCTTTGGACGTAGGCGGCCCGGAGACGATATCGTGGTGCCGGTCGCCGATCGTTTAGCCGCGATTCACAGCGTGTTGATTTGCTACTCGGAAGGGCGCCCGGTGGATCAGGCTACCGAAGAAAAAGTCATCCGGTTGGGCATGCTTGGAACGTCAACATTGCGGCGCGCTTTGCGGCGGTCAGATTATTCGCCCCAGTACAGGGCGCAGATGAGCGGTGTTGTAGGGCTGGTGGGAACGCTTGTGGATATTACGACAGCGCTAACCCAGCTCAGTTTTGAGCCTTCCGGCGCTGATCAGGAGCATTTGGATCGGGAGCATTGGCGCCACCTGGCGGCGGCCGTCGCGAGCATCCGCGGCGATCTAATAAACCGGCGAATTCCGGGCCCGATTCAAGTGAACACCGAAGAGGAACCGCATGGTATGCCGTTGCTGCGCGAGATGGAAAATACACTCGCGCTGATCCCCCAGGCATTTGCAGGTTCTCGATCCATCGACGAATATCAAGCGCCTTCAGAAGAGATGCCACGATCTAAGCTCTTCACCGCCGACGCGTTCGTCAACCCAGAGCACCTTCGGTTCGCGCTGAAAGGGTGGTTTGCCGTGAGCGCGTGTTACGTCATCTACAACGCCATCGATTGGCCGGGCATGGCCATACCGGTGATGCTCACATGCTTCTTAACTGCCGTCTCCACCATCGGAACATCCCGACAGAGACAGGTCCTGCGTTTCGCGGGCTTCGTAGTGGGTGGTCTTGTCATCGGCATGAGCGCCCAGGTGTTTATTCTGCCGTACATCGATTCGATTGTAGGATTCACGGTTTTCTTCGCACTCGTCACCGCGCTGGCCGCGTGGTTCATGACGTCCAGTCCCCGATTATCGTTTTTCGGGCTGCAACTTGGCGCGGTGTTCTACGTGATCAACATCAATCAGAAGTTCGCGAGGGAGACGTCGCTCTCCGTGGCCAGGGACCGCGTGGCCGGTGTCTTCCTGGGGCTGCTGATGATGTGGTTGATATTCGATCAAATCTGGGGCGCGCCGGCGAGTGTCGAGATGAAGAGAGCGTTTATTTCCGCGTTGCGTCTGCTGGCTCAGTTCGCACGGGAACCAGTTTCGGCGGACATGCGGGCGGCGATGCAGCGTACCTCCGCCCTTCACGATACGATCAACGCTAAATTCGATAACGTGCGATCACTTGCCGATGGGGTTCTTCTCGAATTCCGTCCCTCGCGGCGCCACGACCTGGCTTTGCGCGACCGCATCCGGAGGTGGCAGCCCCAATTGCGGGCGCTCTTTATTATTGCGGAGTGCATCCCTCAAGTACCGTCTCCAATTGCCGGGCTTCGCGCTGCCGGAGGCCGTAGTTGGCTCTCTTCAGGCGTATGATGAGTGTTCCGCTCAGATGCTTGAAAGTATGGCGGATCGAATGGAAGGCAAGACGTCGCAAGAAAGAGCTTCGCCCGCGGACTCCTCGGCACTCCTGGAGCAGATCGGCGAATCGTGCCGCGTGGACGAATCGCGACTATTGCTCTCAGAGCAGGGCGCGACATTCGTCCCCTTGATTCGTCAGATTGATCAATTAACAAGCCGGCTGGCGAACCAGATCGAGATGGAAATGGATCGGCCTGACTAGCAGGCTGATGAAAAAGGCTTTTGGGGACCGACTTCCTCACGGTCGCGGCTCGGTAAACACATGCAAACACGCAGTCGCGATTCTGAGCCGCGCGCCAGCAGCACACCCGGAGACGACCGGAAGTCGTGCACTGGAGGGCATCGACTCGAAGAAGACTGTACGGGTGGCGCGTGAGCAAGCGGTTTATTGCCTTTTTCAGCATCCTGCTAGGGAGGAGGGCCCACGCTATCGCTTCGACAAAGAAGTTCAGTCCTTCAATGCCGATTCGGTGTGGTATCGATGGTGCCCTCATGGTTCGGAATCCGGCAAGCGATCGTTGTGGCTGAAGTTTGGCGCCATAGATCGGGAACCAATTCAGCGATATTATTGCATCCACGCAAGCGCGTGAGACACCCGCTGTTCAGGGCGATAGCTTTGTGTTTGTTGGCCGGGGACGCAGCGTAACCGATCTCTACCGACCCGGTACCCATTGGAGACGAAGCGCTCCATGGATTAATCTCAAATGAATCACAATGCTTACAATAGTGGACGATGATGTAATAGAAAGCTCCGCCTCGGCTCCAGAACTCCAGGCCGCTCGCATCTACAGCACCATTTTTCACCCAGAAAGACGATCTGAGCGTGGCGTGATCAGTCCTATCGCCGCCAACACTCGGTTCGACACAAATAGATCGTAATCGCAACCGTCAGGAGCACAAGGGTCGTTCTGCCTCAACGCGCTCCCGAAGCGCTGCTGAGCTCCTGAATCGTCGGCGGACGACCGTTTAGTGTAAGTTCGTATGCGATGCGGACAACGCTGTCGGCATTGCGCTTGACACGGTACAGGTAGATTCCGCTTGCACAAACCGCCAGCAGCGTGAGAACGATGGCGAAAACCGCTAATTGGTGAATGAAAGTCATCAAAGACTTAGACACCGACGAATCGACCTAGGATTGATCCTCCGCCACTTTTCCTGGCACAGCCTAACCGAAATCTCTCGCTCACGTCTCTCCGGATAGAAGATATGTGAGACTGCCGCCTTCGGCCATTACGATTAGTGTGCTGCGGCGCCCTTGAGGGATGTGTTGAATAACCGGAGCCGCGAATACGCCACCTGCTTGACTGACTCCACCACATCCGGCAGCAGCTTGTAGGGCACCACTTCATCCGGCTTCTTCGCCAGCGCGGATTCCAATCCGCGGCGCCACGCAACCCGCAATTCCGTATTTATGTGGACGATCGTGATTCCAGCTTCAATCGCGTCCAGAAACCCCTGGTCGTCCGTACCAGATCCTCCGTGCAGAGTGAGAGGTTTTCGCGTTGCGCGCTTGATGGCAGCGATCCGCGCCGGATCCACATGCTTCTTGGTTGTGCCGTCGACCATGCTCTTTAGCATCCCGTGCATGTTGCCCACCGCCGGCGCCAGCACGTCCACGCCGGTGCGCGTGACGAACTCGCTGGCCTGTTCA
Organism: Bryobacterales bacterium; assembly: GCA_963784025.1. Taxonomy (GTDB): domain Bacteria; phylum Acidobacteriota; class Terriglobia; order Bryobacterales; family Bryobacteraceae; genus Palsa-89. The sequence continues at coordinate 24,118 of CAWAPW010000013.1, read as the reverse complement.
GGCGTGGTCATCGGGCTCATGTTGTCGGGAATCTTGTCGTGAATGGACGAAGAACTGCCAATAAAACCCAGTTCGCCCTCAACCACAATGGACGGGTGGATCGTTTTCATCTCGGTCACCGCCTGCTTGGTCTGAGTGACATTCTCTTCGAACGGCAGCGCGGAGCAATCGAACACCACTGAGTCAAAACCGGCTTGGGCCGCCTCGCGAGCCTTCTCGACAGAATGAGTATGGTCGGCATTCAGGTAAATGGGAAAGCCGTCCTGTTCCCGAATGCTGCGGACCAACGCGGCGATCTGGTGAACGCCGATGAAGTCGCGCTCGCCCTCGGAAACACCCACCAGAACTGGCACATTCAGTTCCCGCGCGGCCAAGTAGACTGCCTTCAGCGCCACCAAATCGGAGATATTGAAATGTCCTACCGCAACCTTTTGCTGATCGGCTTCGGACAGAATCTGCTGTAACGGCTTCATCTTCGCCTCCTCGGAGACTTTGCTTGCACGGCGAATTCCGTTGAGAAACTGTAGTGAAGGCTTGCAGCAAAATGCTTCTTCCATTGACCGTCTCATTCGTCTCGTGTCGGCGGATCGACTTCGGTCAGCGGACGACGCCCCGACAGGATGCTGAAAAGGCCAAAATCCGCTCGCTCACGCGCGCGGCTCAGGATCATGGTTGCAAGTGCTTACCGAGCCGCGACCGTGAGGGAGTCGGTCCCAAGCACCTTTGCAGCAGGTAAACGGTCCCGGGAATGCTCTACACGTTGATGGAGGCAGAAATGAATCCGAAGCTGAACAGAGAGCTCGAAGACCTGTGCATCAACACCATCCGAATACTGTCGGCCGATGCTGTCCAGAATGCGAACGCCGGTCATCCCGGCCTGCCGATGGGCGCCGCCGCTATGGCGTTTGCTCTTTGGACTCAGTTTCTCAAGCATAATCCCCGGAACCCGCAGTGGTTCGATCGCGATCGTTTCGTATTGTCCGGAGGGCACGGGTCGATGCTGCTGTATAGCCTGCTGTACCTTTCCGGTTACGACTTGCGCCTCGATGAGATCAAACATTTCAGAAAGTGGGGGAGCAAAGCGCCAGGGCACCCGGAGCGTGGGATGACGCCCGGCGTCGAAGTCACCACGGGACCGCTTGGGCAAGGATTCGCCAACGGCGTCGGCATGGCGATTGCCGAGGCGTGGCTCGCGGCGCGTTACAACCGGCCCGGACACAAGATCGTCGATCACTATACTTACGCCATCTGCGGCGATGGCGATCTGATGGAAGGCGTGGCTCAGGAAGCGGCCTCACTGGCCGGACATCTGCGCCTGGGGAAACTCATTTATCTGTACGATCAGAATCACATTTCCCTCGCCGGCGCCACCGAAATCGATTTTACAGAGGACGTGGCAAAACATTTCCAAGCGTGCGGCTGGCACACTCGCGTGGTTCCAGATGGCAATGACACGCTGGACGTGGCCGCCGCGATTTGCGAAGCGCAGGCCGAGGATCAAAAGCCATCGTTGATCCTGGCGCGCACTCACATCGGCTATGGCAGCCCTCATAAGCAAGACAACTTCACCGCGCATGGCGACCCGCTAGGAGAAGAGGAATTACTAGCCACCAAGAAAGCCTTGGGGTGGCCGAGCATGGAGAAGTTTTACCTTCCGCAGGACTCGGTGGATTTTTTCCGTCAGGCGGTTCCTCGTGGCGCGCAAATAGAGGACGAGTGGCGGAAGAAGTTCGACGCATACAAGCAAGCGTTTCCAAAAGAAGCCGCCGAGTTCGAGAGCGTCGTTAGCGACAAGCTGCCGGAAAACTGGGACGCCGATCTTCCCAAATGGAAGCCCACCGACAAACCGATGGCAACTCGCGCCGCGGCCGGCGAAGCGCTGAATGCTCTGGCCAAACACATCCCCAACCTGATGGGCGGATCGGCGGACCTGAACCCGTCGACCAGAACGGCACTGAAGGGTCTGGGAGATTTCCAGTCGCGTGAAGTGTCGGGGCCGGGAACGCTGGGTGCAGTGGGCGTGGAGTGGAGCTACGCCGGGCGAAACATTGCTTTCGGTGTTCGCGAGCACGCTATGGGAGCGGCCGTGAACGGAATGGCCGCGCATGGCGGTGTGCTTCCCTTCAGCGCGACGTTTTTCATCTTTTCCGATTACATGAAGCCTGCCATCCGCCTGGGGGCGCTGAGTCGTCTGAAAGCGATTTACATTTTTACGCACGACAGCATCGGACTCGGGGAGGATGGCCCCACTCACCAGCCAGTGGAGCACCTGGTCCACTTGCGCGGAGTTCCGGAGCTTACCGTCATCCGTCCCGCCGATGCGAACGAAGCCGTGGAGGCGTGGGCTCTTGCAGTTCAGAATAACGGTCCCACGCTGTTAGTGCTCACGCGGCAGACCGTCGCACATCTTGACCGCAGCGGTGCGAAAGAGCCCGGTGTGGCACGCGGCGCCTATGTGCTGGCGGACGCCGAAGGCGGTTCTCCGGATGTGATCCTCATCGGCACCGGCTCCGAAGTGAATCTGTGTGTGACGGCGCGGGAGAAGCTGAAGAATTTCGGAGTGAAGGCGCGCGTAGTCAGTATGCCGAGTTGGAGCCTGTTCGAGGCTCAGGATGACTCTTACCGTGAAAGCGTCCTTCCGCCAACCATCAAGAAACGCGTCACGGTGGAGGCCGGCTCACCGATAGGATGGCATCGCTGGGCGGGCGACGAGGGTGCGGTCATTGGTGTGGAGCGTTTTGGGGCGTCGGCGCCTGGCCAGGACGTGCTTACTCATCTGGGCTTCACGGCGGAACACGTCGCGGCTACCGCACTTCGCCTCTTGGGCAAAAACAACGAAGCCGTTCTGGTATACGGATCTGAGGCAAGGTTGGCGACGGCGTAGCGGCTAAAGTGCACCGTTACGTGTCATTCCGCAACAGCAGAGTTGTACAACTACGAGCGAGATTGCGGAGGAAACGAAGATCTGCATGGGCTCCGCGCGCTTTGGCGCTGGCTAAAGCGGAATCCAAACCAAGCGATCAGTCCACTCCTCCGCCTCACTGGCAACCCATATGAGCAACAGCTCGTCGATCGCGGTCGATATGGCAATGGCCTCACGCAGAAGTATGACCCCGGGACTCCGAGTGCCAGCAGAGAATCGAGCGAAATGAGTAGGCATGGTCCGCCGATCCTGGCTGACAAGAATTCGCCCAGATTCTGCGGCAATCCGCAGCACTTCCGGATCTTGCAAGCCCTCAAGAGCAGCGTCGGTCGCAGTGCAGAGATGATCTCACTCGACACCCGTTGCAACAGCTTCGCAATCAATTCCGCGTTGCTCGTTCTCGATCGCTGGTGTTGCGACTGCGCTGCACGGTAGCCTTCCATGAGGTAGGCGTCGATTTCATTCTGGTTCGCGAGGTAAAACGCCAGGGCTCCATGCACTTGCTCAAGAGTCAAGGCCGGATAACTGTCGACCATGCTCTCTGCCGACATTCCCTCCCGAAAGAGATAGACCAAGGAATCAAGGGATACACGCGTGTCTCCGATCCGGTAGGCGCCTTCAACCCTCGTTACGTAATCCTTTTGCATAAAATACCAACAAACCCATCGTCACACGCCGAACGCCGCCGGTACAAGCGCCAGGGATACATCATCCAGAACGGCGCTATTCCGATCTGTGGAACGAACAGAAGATCAACTCGCTTTCTCAAAGCGGCGATGGATCAGTCTAAGAACCTGATTCTTTCGTTATTATGTTGCGCTCGGTATGACTTTAACTTTAATACGTAGACAAATCCGGGCGGCCTGGATCACGCCGGGGATGGCGTGAGGGATCAAACTACGGATTCCATTGATTCTAGCGTTGTTTCGATTTAGTCTTAGTTAAGTTTATTCTTCACGAGTGGCTCGGACTCGCGATGATGGGCATGGTTTTCGCTCACCTGCTGCTCTCCTGGAGTTGGATCGCCTCGGTGAGCCGCCTCTTGTTCGCTGCACAGTCAGCACGCGCGCGCATCAACTACCTTCTCAACCTGATTCTTTTCGCCGCGATCTTCTGCGGTATTCTGATATCGCAGCAGCCGATTCCGACGCTAGCCGGCACAACAGCCCCGTCGGACATGGACTGGCGCTGGGACACTCTTCACCACCAGTTCTCGGATGCCGTGCTGGTTCTCTCGGGGTTTCATCTGGCGATCAATTGGGACTGGGCTCTCGCTGCCGCACAGAAGATTTTCCGCCGCATGGAGGGCTCGCTATGAAATTGGTTCGCATATTGTTAAGGCTTGCCTTTCTTTCCCTCGCTGCTGCTGCGTTTGTCGGATTGACGGCAATTTATGGCTGTTCAGTGCGGCCTCCTTTGCCATATCCGATCTTTCAGGCGGCTCACCGGCATCCTCCGGCCGCCCAGGAATCGCGTTGGCCCTCTTCGCCGTGGGATCCTGTGTCGCGCGGCGAAGAACGAGTCACCTTGTCGGACTTGGATAGAACACAACTAGAGGTGCTTGGGCGTGAGTGGCTGGCGAATCTGGCGACCATTGATCATTTTCGACGATCGTCGAAGAGCACAACCGCAACGCCATTCCATGTATCTCGGCCGGCGCCCTGCGGCGGCTTGTCCCGAAGAGGCACGATTCCGACGTCGTCGTGCAGCAGGTGGAAATGCGCCTCGAGGTATTCGCGAACCAGATTCGCGCGTCTTCGCGACGTCACAAATTGTTGGTCAGGCGTTCCGGAACCGGCGTAACCTTCAACGATAACCACATGATCCGGCAGTGAATCCACGACCGGAGCAACCGCTCGGTCAATCGCTTGGCGCCCAGTTTCGTCCAGTTGCACTGCGCCGTTGCTACCGGTTGCAAACAGGTTCGCCGCATCCAGCCAGGTTCGTGAACCGCATCCAGTTTCGTGCTGGCATGCTTTGAGGTAATCGGCCGGCGATAACTGCTCCAAGTCATAAAAACCGCGCTTCTTGAAAAAACCACGAAAAAAGAATTGGTGTTTTAGCGCTTCTGTGTCTTCCGCAAGATTGGAGGTCCCGCGATTCAGGTTGGAAAGCGTCTCACGAATATTCGTCGCCCCGTCCTCGCCCATGTTATCCGGCCCCAAAGCGCCTTTAATCGTCTGATTGAGCTGTTCCGACATGGACTGCACGTTCTCAAGAATTGCCTGTGCTTTCGACGCGAGGTCACGGGACTGCACATCGGCGAGAATCCGATCGGCGCGCGACGATGCATCGCTCAGGTTTAAGGTGGCTTGCTGCGCATTGGATAAAGTGGCCTGCAGCTGCTTCCTGGTGGCTTCATCTTTCAACAGCAAGCCTGCCGGCCCTTTCCCGGCATTCAAATCCGACACAATTGCGTTGATCGTGTCCGTGATCTGGCTGGCATTGCTGGCCATCTTTCTGATGTCCGGCTGCACTACCGTAACCAACCCGTCGACATGGCCCACGGTCTTTGTAACGGAATCGAGCGCGACGTCCAGGCGGCCATGAAGATCGGTAACACTGCCCTGAAGGTTCTCCAACAGCGCGGAACTTTTGTCCAACAATGCGGAGCCCTTCTCGAGCGCCGCGCCCAGATCGAAGGGCTCTTTAGTGGGTAGCGTGGCTCCGTCCGGCGCCTCCGCGGCGCTGCTGGTACCCTCCCGAATGAAGATAAACTTGTCGCCGACGATGCCCTCGGTGCGAATGGAGACCAACGAATCGGTACGGATCAATCCTCGCGCGTTCGTTCTCACCTGAAGCTTGAGCCGGAACTTCGACGCCGGGCTGGCTGGAATTTCAATGGCCTTAACCTCGCCGGCCTCGATGCCGGAAACTCGTACCTGCGCGCCACTCGGCAACCCGCTGATGTCCGAAAAGTCCGCGTAGAAGTCCACATGTTTACCGAAAAGATCGTAGCGGTTTCCGATTAGAAACAGGATTGCCGCGAACAGTCCAAAACCCACGATCAGAAACAGTCCGATGGCCCAGCTGTGAATGCGCATATTATTCCGCCTCGGAAACCAGTGCTCTCACCAAAGCGCTCTGATTCTTCGCTAACTCGTCGATGCCGCCTACCGCGATGAGATTGCCATCGTTCAGGACTCCGATGCGGTCGCCGAGACGACGCGCTTCCCGGGTGTCGTGAGTAACAATCATCATCGCGGTGTTGTCTCTTTTTCGGACGCGTAACAAAAGGTCGTCGATCTCCGACGCCGTCACGCGATCCAGCCCGCTCACCGGCTCGTCCACCAGCAGGATACTGGGCTCGAGCATAAGAGCTCGAGCCAGTCCTGCCCGTTTGCGCATGCCCCCTGACAATTCCGCCGGCATCTTGCGGCCGTCTTTTCCCAAACCCACATCATCCAGGTTTTTCTGGACGATGGTCTCGATCTCTTCATCCGGCTTTTTCTCCCACAAGCGCTTCAAAGGCACAGCGAGGTTGTCGTGGAGCGTGAACGAATCGAAAAGCGCGGCGCTCTGAAAAAGGAAGCCAACGCGGCTTCGCATCTTCGATAGTGCGTCTTCGTCCATCCCAACGATGTTGTCGTTTTCGACGTAAATTGCACCTGCATCCGGTTGTATCAAGCCGATAGCGAGCTTCAGGGTCACGCTCTTTCCCATTCCGCTTCGGCCCAAGAGACAGAAGGTTTCTCCTGGCGCAACTTCGAACGAAACGTTATTCAGAACCGCTCGGCCGCCGAATGACCGGGACACTTCGCGGAAAGCAATCGCCGGAGGATTGGCGCCGTTCATATAGCCGTCTCCGGGAATAGAAAGAAGATGGTCTTTACCAGAACAACGTCAATAAGAATAATGGCGAGCGAGGAGATGACGACGCTGTTCGTGGCTGCGCGCCCAACGCCTTCAGCGCCCTCATCGGTAGTGTAGCCAAGGTAGCAGGAGATGAGACCAATAACGGCTCCGAAAATGGCCGTCTTGAGCGTCGGAGGAACAAAGGCCGCCCAGCTCACTTCATGAAAAGCGCGGGAAATATAAAGCTGGACGGATAGATTGGAAGTCGCGCGTTCCGCCAGGTAGCCTCCCGCAAGCCCCACCACATCCATGAAAACCGTAAGTATGGGAAGCGCGATCGAGCAGGCAATGATGCGGGGAATCACCAGCATTTTGAAGGAATCAATGGAAAGCACTTCGATGGCGTCTATCTGTTCGGTTGCGCGCATGTTCGCCAGCTCCGCACCGATGCCCGCTCCCACCCGTCCCGCCATCAGCAATCCGGCCAGGAGCGGTCCAATCTCGTTGAAGAACGCCAGCGACTGGACCGCGGGCATTTTTGCTTGAGCTCCAAATTGCACCAGCGTCGTGGTCGTATGAAGGGCCAAGACCAGCCCTAAAGCGAAGCCCGAAGACAACACCAGCGGCAACGATTTCCATCCAGCGGCTTCGATCTGTCGCAGGATCATCTGGAATTCAAAGGGAGGAACCAGTAGCCGCCGCGCGGCGCGCAGCGCAAACAGGCCGATGTTTCCAATGAATTCCAAATATCTACGCATAATATTTCCCGACATCCCAATCCCGTGTCAGCGAGTTCTGTTGCATCAGCGATGAGACACTTGAGCGATGGTTGCGACGAACGTCTGCGCGGTTGAAGGCGCCGTTGCTCCCCCGATAATTTCGCCGTTGCTGAGTGTCTTTCCATACAGGGCTTTGTTGCCGGAGTCATCGGGCTTCAGGGTTGCACCAGCGAGATCGAAGCCCGCGAAGGCTCCCTTGGTGTGGCCATAAAGAAGAATCTTCGCGTTGGGATCGCCGTGTGCCGACGCGCCATTTCCCCAGGCAGCCGAAGCGTCCGACCCGATCGCGAAACGATCGGAGAGCAGCTTGGAACGCAGGTCCTTGTCCATCGACAGAATGACGATGTTCATCTCTTCGCCACCGAGCTGTACGCCCAGGCTGCCGCTATCCAGGGTAATCGCGCCCGGTGCCGACCAGCCGCCACCATTCCGGCACGAAATAAATCCCCGCCCGTGGCCCACTCCTACCACAACGGCTCCTTTCTTGAATCCGGGAATGACCACGACGCAATCGGCACTGGCGAGCTCTGCCGCCGGAATGTCGTGCCCGGATTGCGTCATCTTGTTAAGAACACCGGCGGCTTTTTCCAGCCGTGCGCTTGTGTCATCCGCGCCCGCTGCAGTGAAGAGCTGCAGCGATCATCAGTGAGGCAAGGTAACGTAGCTTTCGCATGAGTCTTATCCTTTCCTGAAAGCCTGAATGCACGCAACATTCCAATCGAAACTGCTCATGAATATCAGTAAAGTCCAGCTCTTGCCGATACACCCGGCTCACTACGCCTGAGGAAAGCCTGCGACCGCGACCAGTTGTCGACGCGTCGTGTGGTCACTTGACAGTGCGTCTTGCGGGACTCCAAACAAATCAGCCGGGGGGTGCGGTGCTCCTAGTTCGGCCCGGCCGGCCGAGTCGAAGCGCCGACACATGTCGGTCGACACGAACAGCAAGCGAAGCTATAAGGCGATGGTTTACATACGTATTTCGCATGGCCGTTGAACTGCGTTATGATCCCGTGCGGACGCATGTTCTTAAGTCCGAGGATGAGTCCGATGTTCGAGACCCGTCGCGGCCGGCTCCGATGATCGATTGTCCGGCGGCCTGTTTACAGCATCTTTGAGGTTCTTTAAATTATGGCGATACAGACGAGCTTTCAAGCGGACATTCGCCCGCTCTTCACGGAACGCGACATTCACGCCATGACCAAGGCGTTCAATCTCGCAAATTACGACGACGTGAAAGCACACGCCGCGGCTATCTACGACCGGATTCGTGGCATCGGCGGGGCCGTCATGCCGCCTCCGCCGCCGAAAGGAGAAGGTCCCTGGCCACAATCCTGGATTGATCTCTTCGCCAGATGGATGGCTGACGGGTACCAGCCCTGAGAGCGGAGGCCGGCATGCCCGCCGTGCCGGATCACAGTGCTGAATAGAAAGCGTTCGATAAACGGCCGGCTACCTTTATCGAGGTCGGAATTTGGAGAGCCTCAAATCGTTGATCGTATGGTGCGCCCGGAGCGATTCGAACACCCGACCTTCTGGTTCGTAGCCAGCGTACTTTCCCTAGGTCGTTTTGCACCGGATGCTCGAAAAAGCCTGGCACCGACTGCGGCTCATTTCTGACCCGCCGTACCGGTCGCGCTTTCCGGCGCGTGGTCGGCGAAGGCCGCCAAGACCTCGGCACGATTGCGAACGACGACACTACCAGCGGCGGCGTTTGCCAGATGCACTGCAAAGTTGCGGCCAGCGCCCGTGACGGACGGAAAAGCAACACTGTCGATACCTACTGAAATCCAGATGGCCGCCAATTCTTGCGAGACAGAATACTCCGTGATCACCACGGTATCGTCACGTTTTCCCAACGCGTGAACGTACCTGTCGGGCCATCCGGGCCGAGCAGCGCAACGCGCACCACCTCGCGGGAGCCGTCCTCGACAGACTCCGTGCCCGCATATCCGTTGAGGTTCGTCTTGGTGAAGCCCGGGGAGACCAGGTTGACCTTGATCCCGGTCGACTCCAGTTCGACCATCATGGCCAGCGTTATCGCGTTGAGAGCCGCCTTGGACGCAGGGTAAACGGGGCCGAACATCGGGTGATAGGGGTAGGCCGGGTCCGCGTTCGACGTCAGCGAGCCGACGGCGCTCGACACGTTGACGATGCGGGCGTCCGACGACTCGCGGAGGAGCGGCAGCATCGCCTGGTAAACCGCGAGGACGCCGAACACGTTGGTCTCCCACACCGCGCGCACTTCATCGAGGGATGCGTTGCTCGCGCGGCTTATCTTGGCGTACTCCTGAAGGGACAAGCTGCCCTTTCTGGTATTCGAGATAGCCGCGTTTTGAACCAGCAGGTCGAGGCGGCCGAACTCCTTGCGAATGCGCTCCGCCGCGTCGGCAATCGAAACCCGGTCCGTCACGTCGAGCTGGAGCGCGATGGCGCCCGCCCCGATCTCCTTGGCCGCGGCCTCGCCGCGCTCGAAATTGCGCGACCCGACCAGCACAGTGACGCCGTTCGCCACGAGTTCCTTTGCGACCTGAAGTCCGACTCCTTGATTGGCCCCGGTGACCAGGGCGATGCGTTTGTCTTGCATGTTGTCCTCCTTTACGTTGCGCGCCTGACGGCGCTCGCGATCTTGTCGAGTTCGGCGATGGTTTCCGGTGGAAGTTCCAGTGTCGCGGCCGCGAGATTTTCGCGGAGATGGCCGATCGACGATGTGCCGGGAATGAGAAGAATGTTGGGGGCGCGCTGAAGCAGCCATGCCAGCGCGACCTGCATCGGCGTCGCCTGCAGGGATGCCGCAGCCGCGTCGAGCGCTGCCGACTGGAGCGGCGAGAACCCTCCGAGCGGGAAGTAAGGCACATAGGCAATGCCCTGGGCGGCCAGATCGTCGATGAATCGATCGTCGCCGCGCTGGGCGACGTTGTAGAAGTTCTGAATGCAGACAATCTCCGTGATCGCCTGCGCCTCGGCCAGTTGCCGGGGAGAGACTGTGCTCAGACCGATATGCTGAACGAGGCCCTGCTGCTTCAGTTCAGCGAGCGCGGAGAGTGGCTCTTCAAATGGCTCGTCTTCCGGAGCGGCGAATCCGCCGAGCCGGAGATTCACGACCTGGAGCGCATCGAGGCCCAGGTTGCGCAGATTGTCGTGTACGGCATCGATGATCTCCTGGCGAGAGCGTGCGTGAAGCCAGGAACCATCGGCGCCGCGGCGCCCACCGACTTTGGTCACGATGACCAGATCATCGGGATAAGGATGCAGCGCCTGCTTAATGATCTGATTGGTTACATGCGGACCGTAGAAATCGCTGGTATCGATGTGGTTCACGCCCGACGCGACAGCCTCGCGAAGAACCGCGATCGCACCGGGAATATCGCGTGGCGGGCCCCAAACCCTCTTGTCGCCATCCTGTCCGGCGAGTTGCATGGCCCCATAACCGATCCGGTTTACAGTCAGCGAGGTGCCCGCGAACGTAAAGCTGCCACCGAGATTCGTCTTTTCTCTCATTTCGTTTCTCCCCTGCTTCGTTCAAAAAGACTCTCCGACCAGTTCCTCGCTCTTCTTCCAGAGCGCCTCGGCGTTGTGCGGATCGAGCGCATACGCTCGAACGCCTTCACTGATTGCGCTGATCACCACATCGTCCGGTACGATCGTGCCGACATGGCAGTTCTCGCAGTAGCGGCCGCCGACTTCATCGGCCGGGGCAACAAAGCCAGCCCAGACTGAAGTGGCCGCTCCCTGCGGGATCGTCTTCCACTGGAACGGAGCCTTGCCTTCCGCCGCCAGTTGCTGGTTCATCTGATCGATCATCTTCTCGAGTTGAGCCGAGGTCCATGTGACGGCCGAGTTCGGTCTGGATGCCTCCCGGGTGGACGGCTGCCGCACGGACGCCGCGCCCTCGATGCCGCTGGTCGAAGGCAACCGCGAAGAGAATGTTGGCTGTCTTGGACCGGCCGTAAGCGACGAACGGATCGTAAGCCGTCCGTTGGAAATTGGGGTCGTTCGAGGTCCACATTGGAGAAGCGATGCCCGGACGACGCGAGGTTGATCAGGCGTCCGCCGGCGCGAATCAGCGGAGCAATGCGATTGACCAATACAAAATGGCCGAGGTGGTTGGTGCCGAACTGCGTCTCAAAGCCGTCCACGGTGTGCCCAAATGGAGTCGCCATGACTCCTGCATTGGCTATGACCACGTCGAAAGCCTCCCCGCGCGCCAGGAGTTCGTCGGCGCAGGCGCGGACGCTCTTCAGACTGGCCAGATCGAGCGCGACCAGCTCGAAGCTGCCACCATTCGCCGCGGCGTCCTTTCGCACCTGCGCGGTCGCGGCTTCGGCTTTCTCAAGGTCCCTCGCTGCTCCTGTCACCTGCGCGCCGTGGGCCGCAAGAGCCCGCGCCGTCTCAACGCCGATGCCCGCGGACACGCCGGTGACGAGAATGCGTTTTCCGTGCAAATCGATCCCCGACAGAACATCGTCTGTAGTTGAAGTTGCTCCCCATACTTTCGTCATTTGTTTCTCCTTATTGAGTGCGTTACTGCTTCGGGCCAGCGCATCTGTTCGAGATCGGCAATCAGTCCGGGCCCGGTTGGACGCCATCCAAGCCGTTGCCGGGTCTGTGCGCTGGAAGCGGGCATATCGTAGCCCACGAACATCGCCAGCCAGCCAAAATGAGCCTGCGCTTCCTCCTGAGAGAGGCTGACCACGGGCACCTTCAGGCCCCGGCCAATGACCTCAGCGATCTCCCGCATCGATACTCCCTCTTCAGCGACCGCGTTGTACCTGCTGCCCGCTTCGCTGCTTCTCCAGCGCAAGCCTGTAGAGACGGGCAACATCGAGAACATGCGCCGCCGGCCAGCGATTGAGTCCCTCGCCAATGTACGCCGAGGCCCCCTTTTCACGGGCCACCTGGACCGCATAGGTGATGAGGCCCTGCTTCACGGTGTCGTGGACCTGAGGAAGACGCACCACCGACACGTTCACACCACGCTCCGACACGGCAGCGCCGGCGACTTCCGACAGTCTGCGCGGATTCGGGTGGTTGGGATCGAAATGGTCTTCGGTTGCGGGTTGACCTGGAACAGCGTTCCCCATTCCGGTTCCGGAGGTGATCACCAGAGGGCGGTCCGATCCCCTGAGCGCGTCTCCGAGAGCTTCGATGGCGCGCCTGTCCTTTTCACAGACCTCCAGCGAACTTCGAGAAGTCGCTTCCGAATGCGCTGTGATCGAAAGCACAGTGAATCACCCCATCCGATTGGGCTGCTCCGCTGCGCAGACTTTCCGGGTCTTCAAGACTTCCTCGATGCACCTCGGCTCCCGCGGCAATGAGAGACCTGGGCGCCGGCGTCGGACCGCGTCAGTCCGAGCACCTGATGACCCGCGTTGATGAGCTCCGGAACGATGGCAGATCCGATAAAGCCCGTAGCCCCTGTAAGAAACACACGCATGCTGTTTTCTCCTTCCGCTCCGTTCGCGTGGCGAATCCGTAACCGGCGAATGCTTGACGAATGGTTACGCGCCTGCTAAAACGGAGTTACTCTCCGTATCTGTAGATTAACGGAGACTATCTCCGGTTGCAAGTTTTTTCGAGGTATGCCCACGAAACGTAAACAGGCTTCCGTTCGTAAGCCGCGCCAAAGTTGAGAATCGACGCGCAGCGGAATCGCGAACGCATTCTGGAAGTAGCGAAGGAGGCGTTTACCCGCTCCGGCGCAAACACGAGCCTCGACGACATCGCCAGAGACGCAGGCGTCGGACCGGGAACGTTGTATCGTCACTTTCCTACGCGCGAGGAACTTCTGGAGGCGGTTTATCGGACTGAGATGGAAAAGCTGGCCGCAGCGGAACAGAAGTTCGCTGAAGAATTGCCACCGATCGAAGCACTGCGGGCCTGGTTGCTGTTGTTTGTCGACTACATCGCCGCGAAGCAACTCATCGCCCCTGCGCTCAACGCGCTGGTGGGTGATCCAAAGAAAGTGTTCGAGGCTTCCTACGCCCGGATCTGGGAAGCGATTCGCGCACTGGTGAAGCGCGCGATAAAAAGCGGCGACATCCGTAAGGACCTCGATCCGATCGACCTGCTGCGGGCGCTGATCGGCGTCGCCAACGTGGCCACCAGCCCGGACTGGCAGCAGAGCGCCAGAAGACTCGTCGACATCCTCATCACCGGTTCACGCCCAGCCAAATAGGCCCGAGGCGGTCCTATGGCCAGGGTACGAGCGAGGGTGCTTTCGGTGGGGATTTTGGTTTGGCCGTAATCAGCATGGCGGCGGTTAAGGAGCTGGCCATCGCAAGTCCTGACGCAACCCACAAGACGATGCGATAGCCAGCAACAAAGGCTTCGTCAATCGCCTGGCGTGCCAAGGCGTCATCCGTTTCGGCGGCAGCAAGTCTCGAACGCTGTGCTCAAGGTTGGCCGTCGCCGCGGGTGAAACACCTAAATGATTCAGATTCCGATCCACTGCGCTCTGGAAAGCATCCGCGAGCAGTGCCCCGAACGCCGCGACAGCCAATTAGGCGGCGATCCGCGAAACGGCATTATTCACTCCCGACGCCAGTCCCGGCATGGTTTTTGTCGACCGAGTTCATCACCGTCGTGGTCAGCGGCGCTACGCTGACCGCCATGCCAAGCCCAAGCACTACGAGTGCCGGGAAGAACTTGGTCAAGTAGGACCCGCCGATGACAGGCCGGGTGAATAGCGCAAACCCAGTCGCGGCGATCAAAGGGCTTATCGGCTGTTTGAGTATCATGCGCAACTCCGCCCGCGACACCTCTCAGCCTGTTTCGAGCAGCCTCGTCTCACTCTCCCAGCAGCATCATCGTCGTTCTCGATCAGTTCGAGCGCTGTCTGCTCTCGGTTGCTCAAGGTCCAAGAAATGCATTCATCGCTGACATCGGGAATTGTGTCAGAGCGAGGGGGTAGCTGCTCGGCGCTTATTTCATTGGCTGCACTGAATCAAGTAGCCCGGCGGTTCGTTGAGCGCCCAACTGCAGGTCGAGTCCAGAATCGAAGTCCAGTTCGCGTTCGGCCAGACGCTCTGCGCCCACGCTGCCAGTTGATCCACCACCGATGTAGTCACGCCCAGAAACGCGAAGCGCGGAATCATGTAGGAAACCCAGTCCGGAAACACTCCGTCGTAGGCGTTGCCGCCCGCTACCGGCACTGCGGTTGCGGTGGTCCAGCCGCCGGCATAAAACTCCGCAGGCGTGAACTGCTCCACTTCCGACAGCCACGAGCTCACGATCCCGTTCGCGATGGCGGTCCGCGTGGCCGGATCCACGCCGTACCAAACATCCAAGTTCCACTCCGGCGTCACCAGCCAGGAGGGCTGCGCCACTGACGGCTGCCAGCCGCCGGCCCCCGCCTGGGGCCCTACTCCGAGCTGCTGCATCACCTCAAGACCCTTGATCATCCAAAGCGTCTGGATCCCGCCCTGGGGCGAGTTGAGCTCGCCCAGATTCTGGATCAAGCCGTAAACATAGGGCCAGTCGATCGGATACTGCTCGGCCTGAGTACCATTCGAATCGTTCAGTATCAGTTGGACGTTGTACCAGATATACGACAAATACGTGAACGCCGCCGCCGTTCCGTTGCGTAATCCGGGTGCGCCGCTGGTCGGCATCTTCAATTCGTGCGGGGACGTGAAGAATGGCAGATTGCTGTACCAGGCGCGCGGATCGGCCTGCGGCCCAAAAATGTTTTGCGCGTACCCCTGCAACTGGAACCCGTTCATCAGTTCCCAGGTCTTCACCATGCCCCATTGCGGTATCGAATACACCTCGTCCACGCTGGTGACATTCCAGCTGTTTGGATTGTTCGCGAACGGGGCATCCATTTGGTTTACGAAACCGTAGAAGGCCCCGAACCAGCTCTGAAGAACCAGATCCTGCGCCACATAGACGGCCGGATTGTTGACAGCCAGAGTCGTGCTCAGCGTTTGATATACGGTGAAGTAGGGGTTACTGGTGAACGTCGAACCGAACGCATCCATCGGGCTGATCTCGGGCAGCCACTGATTCCAATCGGGAAGCTGCACCGTTAAAGGTACTTCGCGTTGGTTGAGTCGCGAGCTTGGCGCAAAGACGGAGCTTTGCACCCCCGAAGGAAAGATGGCGCTGATCATGTCGGCATCGGTATCGAGCACGGCGCTCAATCCCGCGCCCGCCGACCAGTGGCTCGCCGGCTCCGAATCCAGTCCGGGTCCCGGCTGATAGGGCGGATTCCACGGGCGTCCCGGGTGCACCTGATTCAAGCTGCGAATGTAGCTCGCGATCTGCTCGCCCTGCTGGAGCGACAGTCCATGAAACTGCGCGCGGGTCTCAATCGAATTATTCGAGTAGTTGAAGAACTTGAGATCCCGGCCATCCACTGCGTGGCAATCGGAGCAGTGCGCGACGATCGCCTGTGACCCTCCGGTTGTCGATGGAGTAGTCAGCGGAGCCGTATGCCACAGCGTCTCCCCCGCCGCGATGTCATTTGCGTCGTTCAATGGCGGTGTCCATGTATTCGGATTGTCGGGCACGAATGACGTCGCCGGAATCACCAGGCTTCCCGACGCCGTGAGAACATTCAAGCCCAGAACGCGAAATCCGCTCACGCGGCCGTCGGTCTGGTTGAAGCGGAAGCTGATGGTATTCGATCCCGCCTGAATCGCACCCGCCGGCAGAACCATGTACATTTTTAAACTGGAGAATCCCCCTCCGATGCCGCCGTAGGAATTAGCATTCCCCAGAAGCGTGACCGTGTTGCTCGCGATCGGAGTCCAGGCTTCGTTATTCACTTGAACGCTGGCCTGCGCTCCCGACGTCAAACCGTGAATGTACATCCAAAGAATCAGTCGCCCGCTCAGGCTGACGCCGCTCGCCGGCGTGAATGAAACGGAGGTCGTATACCCGTTCGGACCGAGCACTTCAATGGGCAATGTGATTGTGCCGGAGCCGCTAGCCGCTGCGATCGCCTCTCCCAGTCTTGCGCCCTCCCGGTATGGGACGAGCGGTTCTTCCGGTACTTTCCTCAGCAGCGATTGTAACGCGGGAATTGATAATCCCGCCTTCAGCCCTGGCAAATCTTGAGCGTAAACTGCCGACCCAAAAGCCAGCCAAGCTGTTAAAGCTAATAAAACTATGGACTTATTAGACATAGACCGTTTCCTGCCCAGCACACCGCGTAACCTTTGGTTACTCGAAAGGCTGCATATCAGGTAGTCTTCTATAGTACTTGCGAACTAGTGGTTCTGGTGCTTGCTAACGGTGAGAACTAGTACTAAAGTTACATTGTGATCGGCTGCGACGTGACATCACTGCAGTTCGCCTGAATCGTGATGAATTGGATCTGACTGATACCTATTCCCGTTCGGCCGTCCGCAACCAACCGACCCAACGCGCCCCGCCACTACGCTGAAGACCGCATGGGGCAAGGTGAAGGACAAGACGGCGATCAAGGGCCGCTGGCACGACAGCCGGGATACATTCATCACTGACCCGGCCGAGAGCGCCGAAGTGTCGGACGAGACTATTCAAGAGCTTGCTGGCCACGTCTCCAACCAAATGCTGAAGCACTATAGCCACATTCGCATGGAAGCTAAGAAACGCGCCGTCGCCGCTCTCGTGGTCAAGCCACGAGCCGCTCAGATGTCGAACGGTTGTAAGGAATCCACTAAGGTAAAGGGCGTTGAGGATCGCCGCCTTCGGACGAGTGCACCAGCCGGTCGCCGCCAATGCGATCGTAGAAGACCGGTCCCGCCCCGTACGACAAAGCGCTTGCTATCGGTGGGCTGCCAGGCGAACTCGAGCCGCGGCGCGAAATTGCTCAGAGGAGCGGTGCCCGAGATGGCTGTAGCCCTGTCGTTGATCATTACGCCGGCCGGGGGGGCCATAGTGAGACACGTAGTTGTTGGGAACCACGTAACCGATGTAACCGCTGGCGGGGCCATTCGTACCCGGCGCGGGCGGCCCGGTGGGAGGCGCCGTGGATGAGATCAGATTGGGCCAGACGTTGGTGAGACTTCCATATTTGTCGTTGAAATCGCCGTCATATTCCCAACGGACGCCCAGGTCGAAAGTTAACCGGCTACTGATCTTGTAGTCGTCTTGCACAAATGTGTTCATGTTGTGCTCGCCGTAATTGTGGACCAGCTCGCGCTGAACCCTACACCCTGAGCAGAAAACACGGTTGTTAGGGGATTCTTATGTCAGAAGTTCATCGGCGGAGCGGCGAAATAGCGGCGAATCTGAACGCCGCTCCACGCGGCGCTTGGGTAGGCCTTGATAGTTCATTCGAGCTATTGACCAGCATTGTTCCGCAGATACAATGCCTATACGGTTTACTGTGGGTATCGGTACGAATAAATCTAGTCGACGCTTGGTGATGCGAATCAAGCGAGCAATTCGGGTTTGTTGTCTCATTGCGGTCGTCGGCGCGGCGATTGGACAGGATTCAAAAACTGGGCTGGATTCAAAAACGCGCGACCTCAAGCTCGCGGGAAACCGTTTCAAGCCGCTGACCTACGATTCGATGACTACCGAACAGAAGCGAATGACCGATGACGTGTTGTCTGGAGACCGTGGATCGATGGCCGGGCCTTACAATGTTCTGCTTCGCAGCCCGGAGATGGGGGACCTTGCGCAGAAGTTTGGAGCGTATACGCGCTTCCACTCGACGGTTCCGAAAAGGCTCAATGAGTTCGCCATCATCATCACGGCGCGCTACTGGACGTCGCAGTTTGAATGGTTGCCGCACAAGCGAGCAGCCCTGCAGGCCGGGCTCAGACCGGAGGTGGTGGATGCTGTAGCGGCCGGCCAACGGCCCACTCCGATGCGGATGGACGAGGAAGCGGTTTACAACTTCTGCACCGAGCTGCTCACCACTAAACAAGTGAGCGACCAGACGTTCGAAACTGCCGAGGAATTGCTGGGCGAGCGGGGCGTCGTGGATCTGATCGGAGTGATGGGCTACTACCAGCTTGTCTCCATGCTTTTGAATACGGATCGCTATCCGATGCCGAATGGCGCTGCGCCGGAGTTGAAGCCGCTTCCGGCGGCACAAGGGAAGGTTCAATAACCACGGAGGTTTTATATGTTTGTACGCAGGTTTTGGAGCGCTACTGCGCGATTAGCGCTATTCTTTTTCCTGACGTTGCTGGCGGTGTGCCTGGCGCCATCGCTCGCTCCAGGCGCTGAGAAAGAGGTCACCTTTTCTAAGGATATCGCTCCCATTTTCGAAAGATCCTGCCAAAATTGCCACCGGCCTGGCGCGATCGCGCCGATGTCGTTGTTGACCTATAAAGACGCCCGTCCCTGGGCGCGTTCGATCAAGGTGAAAGTTGCTAAACGGCAAATGCCGCCATGGCACATCGATCGCAATGTAGGCATCACCAAATTCAAAGACGATCCCTCGTTGACGGATGCTGAAGTCGCCACGATTTCGGCATGGGTAGACCAAGGCGCTCCGGAAGGCAATCCCGCCGACATGCCTCCGCCCCGCGAATTCACCGATTTAGATAAATGGCACATGGGGAAACCCGATGTCGTCGTGTCGATGTCGAAACCTTATGTCCTCAAGGCCGTCGGTGGCGACGAATACTACGACGTGGAAGTGGATCCAGGCTTCAAAGAGGATGTTTACGTCTCGGCGTTGGAGACCAAGCCGGACCTGGGCTTCGCGGTGGTGCATCACTGCACGACAAACTTGGTTGAGGATCCTGTGGATGATCCCGTCGGGCTATTCCTCAACGAATACGCCGTCGGAAAGAACGCCGATATTTTCCCGACCAACTCGGGCCGCCTGATCAAAGCGGGTTCAAAAATCCATTTCAACGTCCATCTTCATCCGGACGGCAAGCCGACTCCGGTCCAGATTTCGCTCGGCCTCAAGCTATACCCGAAGGGCTTCGTACCCAAGTACGTCGCGTTCACGCAGCACATGGGCGATTCAGGCGAGCTCGATTTGCCTGCCGGCCAGATCACTCGCAACGATGGATATTTCCGCTTACCCAGACCCGCCGTGATGACGGCCTATCAGCCGCACTTTCATTTACGCGGCAAAGCGCAATGCATCGAGGCGATTTACCCTGACGTGCGTGCCGACTCAGCGCGTCCCGGTCCAGCCCGCACGGAGACTCTCAGTTGCGTCAGCGATTACCAGTTCGGCTGGAGCATCACCTACAATTACGCCGAGGATGTTTCCCCAATTCTGCCTGCGGGAACGATGATTCACGTGACCACCTGGCACGATAATACGGACAATAACATCCACAATCCGAACCCCAAGAACTGGGTAGGCGGGGGCCAGCGGACCATTGATGAAATGAGCTTCGCGTGGGTAAGCCTGTTTTACGTTGACGAAGCCGACTATCAGGCGCGGGTTGCGGCGCGCGCGGCAGCCAAGAGAAAGATGGCGTCGATGGCGTTGCTCGGTTTCAATCCGCCGTCCCACTAGGAGGTTTCAAGTTGCGCCAACGCTTGTTGCCGGTCGTCTGGCTGGGGACTTTTATTTGTACGTTCGCAGCCGGCCAGACGCCGCTGCCGCCGACTTACATCCCCCAAACCCATTTTTCGCGTGGGCAGGATGTTGTGCCGTCCTTTGAAGGTTGGATCCACAATACGGACGGTACGTTCACCATGGTGTTTGGGTACATGAACCGCAATTACGAGGAAGAGATCGTTCTGCCCGCCGGCCCTGACAATCAGGTCTCTCCGGGAACGTCGGATCAGGGTCAGCCGACATATTTCTTGCCGCGCAGGCATGCGTGGGTTTTTCGGGTGAAGGTTCCCGCGGATTGGGGAAATAAAGAACTGGTCTGGACCCTTAATGTGCACGACCGCATTGAAAAAGCATATGGAAGCCTCCAATCCGATGAAGAGATCACCGAGCGGCTAATCATGACTCATGGCGGTCTGAATCCCGGCTTGGACGATCCCAATAAACCTCCTTCCATCAGCATCGCCCAGGCGGAGGCGGCGACGGTTGGCAATCCCGTGACGCTTACCGCCCTGGTTACCGACGACGGCCTGCCGAAACTGCGACCTCCGAAAGTGGTGCCAGCCGGGGAACCAGGCAAGGCCCAAACCAATACCTCTGTCGGCCGGCCTCGGCTGGGCCTGAACGTCACTTGGATGGAATATCGCGGTCCCGGAGAAGCCACGTTTGAAAAGACGGATCCCATTCTTGTCGCCGATGGCAAGGCTGTCACCAGAGCGCTTTTTTCCATGCCGGGAACGTATGTGTTGCGCGCCACAGCCAATGACGGCGAACTGTCCACCAGGTAGTGACATCACTCTCAATGTCAGCCCAAGCCATCCTTAAGTCACGATCGGTTCTCCGGACTTTGGTTGCCGTGACTTTGCTCGGTGCGGGGGCATACTCTCTTGACGCGCAATCCGGCGCGAAGAACGGCGAATGGCCGACCTACGGCGGCGACCTGGGCAACACGCGCTACTCGCCGCTCGACCAGATCAACGCGGCCAACTTCAACAAACTCGAATCGCCTGGCGCTTCAAGACCGAAAATCTGGGCCCGCGGCCCGAATATCAGCTTGAAGCCACGCCGCTGATGGTCAACGGCGTGCTCTACACCACCGCCGGTATCGCGCCGCGACGTGATCGCGCTCGACGCGCGCCACCGGCGAAATGCTGTGGATGCACAGCGAGGATGAAGGCGCGCGCGGCGAGGCTGCGCCGCGGCAGCTTTCAGGCCGCGGGCTGGCCTATTGGACCGACGGCAAGGAGGAGCGCATTCTCTATGTCACGCCGGGCTACCGGCTGGTCGCGCTGGATGCGAAGACCGGCACGCCGATCCCAAGCTTCGGCAAGAACGGCGTGGTCGATCTGAAGCTGGACGACGATCAGGATATCGATCTGGTCACCGGCGAAGTCGGGCTGCATTCGACGCCGGTGGTGGCGAAAGACGTGGTGATCGTCGGCGCGGCGCACCTTGCCGGGGGCGACCCGAACAGCAAGAAGAACGTCAAAGGCTATGTGCGCGGCTTCGATGTGCGGACCGGCAAGCGCCTGTGGATCTTCCACACCATCCCAGCTGCCGGGCGAATTCGGCTATCGACACCTGGCAGAACGATTCGTGGTCGTACACCGGCAATACGGGCGTGTGGGGACAGATTTCGGTCGATGAAGATCTGGGACTGGTGTATCTGCCAGTCGAATTGCCCACGGGCGACTACTTACGGCGGCCATCGCCCGGGCAACGGCTTGTTTGGCGAAACCCTCGTCGCGGTGGATCTGAAGACCGGCAAGCGCAAGTGGCACTACCAGTTGGTGCATCACGGGCTGTGGGACATGGATATTCCGTGCGCGCCGATCCTGGCCGATATCACCATCAATGGCCGCACCATCAAGGCGCTGGCGCAGCCGACCAAGCAGGCGTTCCTCTATGTGTTCGACCGCGTCACGGGCAAGCCGATCTGGCCGATCGAGGAGCGCCCGGTGCCGAAAGGCGATGTGCCGGGCGAGTGGTATTCGCCGACGCAGCCGTTTCCGACCAAGCCGCCGGCCTATGACCTGCAGGGTGTCGCGATCGACGACCTGATCGACTTCACGCCCGAGCTGCACGAGGAGGCGGTGAAGCTGGTGTCGAAATACAGCTCGGGCCGTTGTTTACGCCGCCGGTGGTGAGCAAGGTCGGAGGGCCGCTCGCCACGCTTCACGTGCCGATCCGCCAGGGCGGCACCGAACTGGCCGGGCGGATCGTACGATCCGGAGACGCACAAGTTTTACGTGTTTTCGCAGAACGCAACATTTGCGCTGTCGGTCTGGTGCCGCCTCCGGATCCGGAGATTTCGGATATGGAGTACGTCAGGGCACGGCGATTCGACCGGAGCGCGGCACCGGCCGGCTGGGGCGCTGGACCGTCGGCGGCGAGGCCTCTGGTGCGCCGGGCGGCGGGCGAGGCGGTGGCGGCGGTTGACCGTCCAGGGACTGCCGCTGATGAAGCCGCCCTATGGCCGCATCACCGCGATCGATCTGGACAAGGGCGAGATCGTCTGGCAGATCGCGCATGGCGAAACGCCCGACAACATTAGGAACAATCCGGCGCTGAAGGGCATGAATATTCCGCGCACCGGCCAGGCCGGGATTATCGGGACGCTGACGACCAAGACGCTGGTGATCGCGGGCGAGGCCGGCTTTTCACCACTGCCACGGGCCAACGCGGCGCGATGCTGCGCGCTTATGACAAGGCCAGCGGCAAGGAAGTCGGGCGCGGTCTACATGCCCGCGCCGCAGACCGGGTCGCCGATGACCTACATGCTGAACGGCAGCAGTATCATCGTGGTCGCGATCAGCGGCGGCACGTACTCGGGAGAATTGATGGCGTTCCGGCTGCCGAATTAATCGAAAACGATCCGGTCCTTGTTGTTTTCGAGCTTCTTGGAATCGATGCCGGGAATCTTGCTGAGCGCGGCCCAGTCCTTGATCTTGCCGTGGTCCTTCCGATACTGAACGATCGCGGCGGCCTCCCGCAGGGACAGCATGAGGCTCGATTGCAGATCTTCAGCCGCGGCCGTGTTCACGTT
The DNA here is from genome assembly GCA_963784025.1 of Bryobacterales bacterium. GTDB lineage: Bacteria > Acidobacteriota > Terriglobia > Bryobacterales > Bryobacteraceae > Palsa-89. The sequence continues at coordinate 1,109 of CAWAPW010000013.1, read as the reverse complement.
TATTTTGGCCACTTCCGGGCCGAAATTTGCTGCAAGATAATCGACGATCGTTGCGAGTTCTTCCGACGTTCCGGTGGCTCCACGGGAAACCATGTGGTTTACTATCCCGGACCATTGCTGTTTACTGTCGTGCTCGGCGAACAACAAGTCCAGACCGTGACAGGTGGAGCATCGATCTTCCACCAGGTCCTTGCCCTTGCCGTCCGGGAGATCTTGCGCCTCCGCCCCAGCGAGTATAACGAAGAGAAGAGCACATAGCCGCATTTTTATCGATCGATTCCGCCGGGAGCCGTTGCGCCCGTACCTATTACCGGCGAAGGCGCCGGGGGTCCATTCAACGGATTGATCTGGCCGCCGACCTTGAAGCTCCAGACCAGATCGCCTCTGGCCTCCTTGAAACCATCGCGACTGCCCCCGGCCGCGATAGCGACATACTGCTCGCCGTCGATCTCGTAGGTAGCGGCGGGTGCGTCCGCGCCGAAGCCGGTTTGAAAGCGCCAAAGTTCCTCGCCGGTCCTGGAATCGAAAGCCCGGAAGAATCCGTCGCTTCCGCCATGAAACAGCAAATCCCCGGCGGTGGCCAGCAGCCCGCTTCCGAAACCCGCGGGATAAGGAACCTCCTTCTGCCAGACTTGTTTGTTGGTCTTGGAATCGAGCGCGGTAATCAAGCCGTCTTCACGCGCTCCCAGCACCAACGCGCGGCCATGGCTACTGTAGCGGCGCACGGATACCTCGGTGCCAAAGAACAGAAGCCCGGAACGCGGATCGTAAGCGCCTGGCGCCCAATCGCCGGCGGCCGACGGCCGCGCGATTTTCGTATCGTCCCAAGCCGGTGTGAACATGCAGCCTACTTCGTATCCTTTGATCGGCTCGGCGCATTGTGGCGCGGTGGGATCGCCAATTGGAACCGGCTGCGTGGCCGCAGTCTTTTGCCGCGGGCTCCTGCGGGACTGGTTTTTCTTCCACTCCGATCAGCGGCTTGCCAGTCACACGATCCAGAATGTAGACCCATCCCTGCTTGGAGTGTGCGGCCAGCGCTTTACGGGTCTCACCGCCGTACGTCTGGTCGAACAGGATCACCGGCGTGGGCATGTCGAAGTCCCACATAT
>CAWAPW010000012.1:0-39753 GCA_963784025.1 Bryobacterales bacterium | reverse complement strand
TCGCGCTGCTGGCCGGTCACGACTGGGGCGGAAGCATCGCCTGGGCCACCGCGATGAAGTACCCCGAGGTCGTGGACCGGTTGGCCATCCTCAACGCGGCCCATCCGCGGAAGCTATCGCAGGGACTGCACCACCCCGGCCAGCTCCGCAAGTCCTGGTACTTCTTCTTCTTCGACCTCCCGGACCTGCCCGAAAGCCGTCGTGCACGCCGATCACTGGCACTTCTTCCGGCACTTCCTGCGCGACGCCCGCCCGGCTTACACGCCGGAGGAGATCGACCGCTATATCGAGGCGTGGTCGCAGCCAGGGGCAGCAACCGGCATGATCAACTACTATCGGTCCTCGGTGCGAACCCCCGCCAAACAAGGCCGAAGCGGCGCTTCGCCCGATCAAGGCGCCGACCCTGGTCATCTGGGGACAGCGCGACCGCTACCTCGGCCAAGAACTAGCCGAGCCTGACCACGACGACGTGCCCAACCTCGACCGCGTTGAGCGCCTGCCCGACGCCTCGCACTGGGTCCATCACGACGAGCCCGAGCGGGTCACCCAACTGCTCACCGACTTTTTCGCCCCCGCCCTGCCAGCCAAGGAACTGACCAGGGACTTCGACGGACGCCGGGAGCCCGTGCCGAGCTCGAGATTGCCGCGCTGCTGCTGGCCCTGGCCAGCGTCGCACGCACCCTCGGCCTGGGTCCCCGGCAAGCGCCTGGCCTTGGCGCACACCGCAGCCGCATGGCAGCACCGCCGCGGGTGCGCTGGCGATAGGCCTGGGTGTTGCTGCAGCGCCGACGGCCACCGCCGGAGGTACCGGCCCTGGCATGCAGGCGCCCGCAGTTCCTAGCCGGACCGCCCACCACGCCAACCCGCCCGCGGCCGGGCCCAGCAGTCTCGCGGGGCCACGGAGCACGAGTCGCAGAGGAGCTAGTGATGACTCAGATGTACCGCACGCTGCGGGTTGCCCCGGCGACGAGGGGCGCCCGGCGTGGTGATCGACGCGCCGCCGATGAACCTGATCGGACCGGAGCTCGTGCGCGACCTGGTGCCCTGTTCGGCGCGCTGGAATCGGGTCGGGAAATCCAGGCTCGTCGTGCTGGAGAGCGCCGACCCGGAGTACTTCGTCCCGCACGTCGACCTGACCAAGGTCGCGGAGTACACCGCCGAGGCGGCCAAGGCGGGCGGGCCGGCGACGCGTCGCTGGGCATGTTGTGGCACAAGCTCAGCGAGCTGCCGGTCATCACGATCGCCAAGCTCCGCGGCCGGGCCCGCGGCGCGGGCAGCGAACTGGCACTTGCGTGCGACATGCGGTTCGCCGCCCGGGAGAACGCCGTCCTGGGGCAGATCGAGGCCGGCGTCGTCGCGACCCCGGCGCGGGCGGCGTGCAGCACCTGGCCCGGCTGCTAGGACGGGGCCGGGCCATGGAGGCGATCCTCGGCGCGGACGACTTCGACGCCGAGGCGGCCGAACGGTACGGCTGGATCGACCGCGCCCTGCCCGACGCCGACCTGGACCCGTTCGTGGCCCGGCCCGCCCGCCGCATCGCCTCATTCCCCGCCGACGCGGTACGCACGGCCAAGCGGGTGCTCAACGAGCTGACCATGCCCGCCGCGGACGCCATCCGCGCCGACGCCCTCCGGTTCCACCAGCTGGTCACCTCGGACGCTGCCCAGGCCGCACGGCGACCCTGTTCACCCAGGGCCTGCAGACCCGCGGCCCGCTCGAACTCGACCTCGGCGACCGCCTTGGAACCCTCTGACAGAGAAAACAGATCCAACGCATGGCGTTTGGCAGCACCGCCACCGGGTCGGACGACCAGGGACTTGGGCAGCGGTGCTCGCGGGCTCGAAGGACGAACCGAATCAGGAGGATTGCCACATGCCAACGACAACGACCCCGCAAGTCCGCTTCCGGACTATCGACGAGTTCGGATCCGGTACGCCGACAGCGGTAGCCCGCAAGCCCGCGGTCGGACTTACCAGTCCGTGGCCAGAGAGCGTCTACGCGTTCGCGCCGATGTGGGCGTCGCTTGCCGAGCACGCCCGCCTGTTCGCCGTTGACCTGCCGGGCTTCGGCGCATCCGAACGCCGAGAGGACCTGCTGTCTCCGCGGCGGGCGATGGGCGAGTTCCTGGCCCAGCTCATCATCGAGGCGGATCTGGGAACGCCGCACATCGTCGCGCCGGACGTCGGAACCGCGGCCGCCCTGTTCGCGGCGGCCGCCTACCCGGAGCGGCTCGCCAGCGTGGTCGTGGGCACCGGCGGAGTCGCGGTTCCGATCCAGCTCGGTGAGCCGCTGGCGTCCTGGGTCCTGGACCCTGACCTCGACAAGTACCGCCAGATGTACCTGGCGATTTCCACCTGCAGTTCAGCCTGCTTGGTGGAGTAATCGCGCGGCAGAGCCGCCGGCGGCGGCGGTGTTCCGGCAACGATCACCGTTTTGGCGATCAACTGCGGCGTAGCGCCATCGGGATAGAAGTCGCCCAGCACGCGATACATGCCAGGTTTGGGAAACGCGATGTTATAGAGAAAATCGCCGTCCGGCTGGATCACCGGATGATCGTGCACGAAGAATTGCAAATCCTGGCTCACCACGAACATGTGGAACAGCTTTTCATGGACGATCTGGAAATCCTTCACCGGCCGGTCTTTCCAGGGGTCGTGCACGCTGAACTTGAGCTGAATGGTCTGGTTGGGCTTCACCGCTCGCGGGTTCAGCGCCAAATTCATGTGGAATTCCACCGGTTCTGGAATCCCTTCGCGCAGCTTCATCCCGCAGCGTCTGCACGTGCCGGGCTGATTGGAGCGAACGTCCGGGTCCATGGGGCAGATAAAAACCTTGTCTTGAGCCCAGAGGGTACTAAGCACGAACAGAAACAGAAACGCACGAACCACGCCACAATTGTACAAGCGAGCCTATTGAAGGCAATAGCTCGAACGAACTAATGACCGTGTCTATTGCACCGCGAAAGCGAGCAACACGTTGCCTGAGCTGTTGCCCAAGACGGCGTACCCGGATCCCACAAAGAGCATCCCGCCGGCAATCGTTGGGCCTGCGGAGCTACTTGTTTAAGGTTTCGTACTCGTGAGCCGTGCTGTACTCCCAGACAACCTTCCCGTCCGCTGTGGAAAGAGCGTGCACCACTCCATCCGATCCCCCCACGAAGGCTACTCCCGGAATCGCGGAGGTTGCCGCCGAATTATTCACGCGCGTCCCGGCTTCGCAAGGGGCGTGTACCATAGACGCTCGCCGGTGGACAATTGAAGCGCCACCATGGCGCCCCGGCTAAGACCGTAGTACAGGTTTTTTCCATCGGAAGCACCGCCCCAAACGATCCCTCCCATCCTGGCAAAGTACGCTTCGGGACCCTTCAAGGTTGGGTTGACCGGCGAGACAGCATTATCGGTGGGTTCCCAGAACGCCGTTTCCGGCCCATGTCCGTATCGGGGACTAGACAGGAGCTGATTGACTCGACTTGAGTTGTGCTTTTCCGGAACAGCCATCATCTTTCCGCCCGCTGCCTCAAAGAACGACTCTTTGCCGTCAACACGCAGCGTGGCGCCTGGCACCCGCAAGCGAAGTAGTCCACTCGCCCTCACCGGAGGAACGGACGCACGTATACTTCGCGCCGAGCCGAGCGGCCGGAGGTGAACAAGGTGCAAGCAGCAGAATCAATCGGTCGAGAGGCTGGGCAGGAGTCTCTTTTTCTAAGGACACTCGACCTTCCAGAAGACTCTCGCCCGCTGCGGCACTACGGCGCTACACAACTGGCGGCCGACGAGCAGGGATCGGGCGGCCAATACACTGATGTGGCGCCGAGTCCGTTGATATACACCTCCGTCGAGGCCACGCATCCTCCGTTGGGCGCGGTCACCACCGGCTGCACTTCGGCGCGCTGTCCCAGCTTCGTCACGAGCGCGCTCCCCGGCAGATCGAGCGATGCCGCTTGGCCGGGAGCCAGTTGCACATTCAGCGTTTTGCCCACCTGCACGCCCTGGGCGTTCAGGAAGCTGAGTTCGCCGACGCAGGGATCAGGCGGAAAAGCGACCACGTTCAGCTGAACCGTCTGCAACTCAGTCACCCCGATCATGCCGAAATTAGGACTCGGTGGAAAACCGGCCGCGCCGGGAACGGCTACGCTGGAGATGCCCAGCACGTTGTCGTAGATTTCCGCCGAGGCGCTGCACTGGTTGACGACCACGCTCGAACTGATGGCGACCGTGGGCGTCACAACGGGATGCACTTCCACCCGCTGGCCCGCCACGCTGGGCAGCGAGTTGCCATTCAGTGTCAGGGATGCCGATTGCCCTGCCTGCAGCTCGACGCTACTGGTGGTGCCCAGAGGATTGCCGTTCGCGTCCTGAAAACCAAGCAGTGCAAAACACGGGACGGGTGGATACGCGACTATATTGATCTGCAGGGTTTGCCCACGAACCAGCCCGATCATGGGAAAGTTGGTGTAGTTCGGCAGGTTTTGCGCCTCCGACATTGCCGGAAAGAGAAAGACCGCTGCGGCCGTCAGAGCCAGCCTCGATTTGAAATGCGCGAAGTTGCTCGTCATGAAGTTCTCCTTTATATGAGTGAATGCTGGTAAAGCAAGTTGTGCCCTATTGTTCCGGCGCTGGCGCCAGCGGCCGCGGATGATGCATTTCCACGATGCTGGGTTCGCCTTCGTGCCCGAATAGTTCCGGATGGATGTAGTGCCCCTGGTCTCGCTGCGCCTTGTCTACTTCCACCTGGATCCGATGCGCGTTAGCCCACGCGTCCTGGCGGATGCCGGTGACCATCCAGGAAACTTTCACGCCAGACTTGCTGGTTTTGATAGTGAAGCTGCCGTTCGTGATTTCCGAAGCGATCCAGGCCTGGGCGGGCTGGCCGATGGTGGTGAGCTGATAGCGGAAGTCCATGTTGAGTGCTTCGAACCACGCGGGCATGCTGATGACCGCTGTGCCGCTACCGTCGGTGGTGACATTCCCGTTGTAGATATTCATCATGTCGGGGGATTCGACGAAGGAATGGTAGAGATATTTGTTGGCCGGATCGAGCGGATGATCGATCTTAAAAGAGCCGCTGGATTTGCTGAGAGCGCCAGAAACGTTCACATTGCCCTGGAACTCGCCGGCGTCCGCCTTGTTTCCGGCCGCGGCGTATATTCCAATACCTCCAAGTGTCTCCTCTCCCGTTCCCCCATATGCATCGATGCCATCGCCCCCAGCTTCGGCAGCGCCTCCAGTGGTCAAGATGCCGGTGCCGCCGAATACGATGGCCTTACCGCCAACGGCATTGACGCCAATGCCTCCGAAATCGGAGGTTCCGCTGGAGCCGCCGCTGACGGTGGAGTTACCGCCGGCGGCATTGACGCCAATACCTCCGGTATCGTTGGGGGTAGTGCCCTCTCCTCCCAGGGCGTAGAGGCCAGCGCCGCCTTGGCCTTCGCGGGTATCGCCGCCGTTGGAAGGTCCTCCGTACGCGCCAACTCCCGTACCTCCGGTGTTTGCGCCGGAGAGTGCCTGACCGCCGGCGCCGGCGATCGCGGCACGCTCGGGAGCCGTGTTGGTGATGCAGAAGACGCAGGTGATGGCGTTGGATGCGGTACCGCTAAAGGGCAAGGTGAGCGATCCCGACGGCCCTCGCGGACCCGCCGGACCGGCAGGACCTGCCGCGCCGGTTGCACCCGCCGGTCCGGCTGGGCCGACGGCGCCGTTCGTCACATCGAACACTCCTGCGTTCACTACCAGCCGAAACGATCCGGCGCCCAATCCGGACGGCAGGTCGGCGACGATCTTCGTGCTGCTGTAAGACACCAGCGTCAGTGCGATGCCATCCAGCGTCACAGCGGGTGACCCTGAGGTGGGCAACAGACTTGTGCCCGCGATGGTAATCTCTTCGGTTGTGTAATCGACGATCGCGCTCCGGACCACCGACGTCTGGCCGTAGGCCGTCATCGATGTCGCAAAAAGGGATGCCGCAAAAAGCAGTAGCATTTTTCCGTTCATGACTTTTCTCCTATTGCCGCGGTGCCTGTTCCGGCGGCCGCGGATGATGCATTTCTGCGATGCTCGGTTCAGCATCTTGACCGAACAGTTCGGGATGGAGGAAGTGGCCCTGGTCTCTGGGGGCTTTGTCCACTTCCACCTGGATTCGATGCGCGTTAGCCCAGGCGTCCTGGCGGATACCGGTGACCTGCCAGGAAACCTTGACCCGGCTTGCTGGTTTTTATCGTGAAGCTGCCATTGCTTATCTCCGAGGCTACAATGGCCTGCGCGAACTGGCCGATCACGGTAAGTTGATATCGAAAGTCCGTGTTAAGGGCTTCGAACCACGCGGGCATCGTAACGATGGCTGTACCGCTGCCGTCGGTGATGACGTTGCCGTCGTATATATTCTTCATGTCGGGCGATTCGACGAAAGAATGGTAGAGATACTTGTTGGCCGGATCGAGCGGATGATCGATCTTGAAAGAGCCGCTGGATTTGCTGAGAGCGCCAATCACATCCACGTCGCCGTAAAAGGCGCCGGCCCCGGCTTCTAGTCCCGACCCTGCCTGGGCATAGAGCGCGAAGCCCCCAGCCCCGCTACCTGATCCGCCATAGGCGACTATCCCGTCACCTCCCACGGATCCGCTCCCACCAGTCCCAACCAGCCCGGGTCCACCTTCATTGCCTGAGCTGTTGCCACCGTAAGCGCTCACTCCTCGCCCTCCATAGTCCCCTCCCGTGGCATTCCCCCTTGCGCGTAAAGGCCATCTCCACCGGTACTGCTGCCGGAACCGAAAGAGGCGCCTCCGTAGGCACTGAGCCCCGGGCCTCCCTGTCCGGTGGATGTGCTTGCCTGCCCGCCAGTCCCCGCAATCGCGGCATGCTCGGGAGCCGTGTTGGTGATACAGAAGACGCAGGTGGTGGTGTTCGATGCGGTACCGCTGAAGGGCAGCGTTAGCGTTCCCGCCGGACCTTGTGGACCAGTGGGACCCGCCGGACCTGTTGCGCCTGTCGCGCCGGTTGCACCCGCCGGTCCGGCTGGGCCGACGGCGCCGTTCGTCACATCGAACACTCCTGCGTTCACTACCAGCCGAAACGATCCGGCGCCCAATCCGGACGGCAGGTCGGCGACGATCTTCGTGCTGCTGGATGAGACCAGCGTCAGCGCGATGCCATCCAGCGTCACAGTGGGTGACCCTGAGGTGGGCAACAGGCTCGTGCCCGCGATGGTTATCTGCTTGGTTGTGTAATCGACAATCGCGCGGCGGACCACCGACGTCTGAGCACTGGCGATCAAGCAGACGAATGCCGACAAGATCGCCAGCGTTAATGTTTGAATTACGTTTGTTCGAGTCATAAAATCCTCCTGAGAAGCCTCACTCTTGCCTCGAATTCAGTACCGACTTCAGACAAATCACGAGCGATCCGTCCCGATCTTCGAAAACGTGCCATCCCGCGATTCCGTTGGACTCGCCCAGCAACGGCTGCGTGCCTCCGGCGATGGTCCTTATTTGAGACAGACCGGCTTCCGACAAACCAACTAGCTCTACCTCGTGGCCGCACTCGCTGCACCAGCCTCGCCGGGAACTCCGGCGGCGGACCACGACAACGTGGTCGGTTTCGATGGTGATTTCGGTCCTCTTATGAACGGTCACAATTCTCCCCAGCTCTTGCACCCAGCGCCGAAAGCGTGAGAACGGAATGTTGTCGCCTCCTTACGTCGCGTCGATCTCAGTTCGCGGTCAGATAGCCGCGGACGATTCCGTCAAAACAATAAGAAGGCAGCACTGGATTGATGGTTGAACCTGCCAGCACTACGACACCGTTCGGAAATATAAACTGTGTGTTCAGCCCGTTCGCTGGGGCATACCAGTTCTCCTGTCTGAGGGCGCCGCCAGGAGGCGTCCACTGGAGACTAAAGTGGGTTTGAAACGATCCAGACGCGGGGTTCGTCAGAATCTCAACATCCGTGATGATGAAATTCATTCCCTCCGGCACAGTCCAGGAAGTGGCGAAGTCCAGGCTACGGTTGGGCGAGACCAGCGCGCAGGTGGGCGATCCGGAGACGGCGGAGCAGGCCAGCTCAACATTTTGCGCCGCGGATTTGTAAACGTCCGCAGTCGGCACCGGACGAGCCGAGGTGTTGGCGACAACCACTAGCGTATACGCGGCCGCTTGCACCGCTTTGGGGGCGATGAGGGAGAGGACAACTCCCGCCAACGCTACCGCCCCGATAACTATGCATAGTTTCTTGAACGTCACTAGAATCCCTCCTTGTTCCATCAGCGATGGTGGTACGGCCCACCCCTCTGCCGCGCGGCCCGATCATGATAGAATTCCTCGCATGCTTGACGCTGCGTTCGGCCGATTTCCGCTAAACCGCATCCATCTTGCTCAAAGCGCGGCTGGAAAGTCTTCAAGAAGCGATTAATAAGTTTTGAATAGTTTCTTAAGGCTGCTATGGATAATTCAGTCAAGCACTTACTGGAGTTCGGCCCCTTCCGGATCGATCCGGAACAGCGCCTTCTGCTGCGCGGCGAGCTGTCCATTCCGCTCTCTCCGAAAGCCTTCGATCTGCTCCTGGTTCTGACCCAGCGCGACGGGCAGTTGGTTGTCAAAGACGACCTGATGAAGCTGCTGTGGCCGGACACGTTCGTGGAAGAATCGAACCTGGCACAGCACATATTCCAGCTCAGAAAAGCGTTGGGAGAACGGGCGCAGGATTCCTCCTATATCGTCACCGTACCCGGCCGTGGGTATCGGTTCGCGCAGAAGGTGCGGAGCATTCCGGCAACCGTGCCCATCCCAGAAACGGCGCTGGAGAGGGAAGAGGATTTCATCGTCCGGAGCCACTCGCGGTCCCGCATGGTGATCGAGGAAAGTTCGGCGCTGGTCCGGATGACGCCGGCGGGGTCCTGGAACAAGGCGATTGTGGCAGCGGCGCTGGCCATTGTGGCGACGGGGGCAGTGGCTTATTTCCTCACTCATCGGGCGCCCAAGTTGACCAGCAAGGATACGGTGGTGCTGGCCGATTTCGCCAACCGCACCGGCGACCCGGTTTTCGATGGCACATTGCAGCAGGGACTTTTGGCGCAATTGCAACAATCGCCCTTTCTGAATCTGCTCCCCGACCAGAGCGTCGCTCAAACCCTGGCGCTGATGACGAAGCCCAAGGATGCGCAGCTGAAGCCCGAAGTGGCGCGCGAGGTATGCCAGCGAACGGCGAGCTCGGCGGTGCTGGATGGATCGATCGCGCAGATCGGCACGCGGTATCTTCTCACATTAAAGGCGACTGATTGTGCAACAGGTGACGTGATATCCAGTTCCGCGGCTCAGGCCGTCGACAAGAACCACGTTCTGGACGCTCTCGGAAAAATCGCCGGTGAAACGCGCCGCAAGCTGGGTGAATCGTTGGCGTCCGTCCAGAAGTACGACGTCGCGCCGGAAAGCGTGACCACGCCATCGCTTGAAGCGTTGCAGGCTTATAGTCTCGGCCGCCAAGCCGAAGGTTTGAACCGGGGTGCCGAAGCGGTGTCGCTCTATCAGCGGGCCGTGAGCCTGGATCCGAACTTCGCGACGGCTTATGTGGGGCTGGGAGTGGATTACTTCAACCACGACGAGAGTTCCCAGGCGGCGGATAGCATCCGCAAAGCTTACCAGTTGCGTGAGCGCGTCAGCGAACGCGAGAGGCTCGCCATCGAGACGCTCTATTACGCCTTGTTGCTGGGAGATTGCGAAGCGGCGCGCAAATCGCTGGTGCTGGCTACCCGGGTCTACCCGCGCCAATCCTCCGGATTCACGAATCTGGGCGCCATGGAGGCCTGCCTGGGCCACTATGACCAGAGCCTGGCCGCGCACCTGGAAGCGATGAAGCTCACTCCCGGAGCGGCGAAGAGCTATTCAAACTTGTTCGTTGCTTATCTTTTTCTCAATCGCCTGGACGAAGCGAAGGCCATTGCGCGCGAGGCGGAGAGCCGTAAACTCGGTTCTTCTTTCTTGGATGACAATCTCTACCTGGTTGAGTTTTTGAATCACGATGACGGGGGGATGCAGAGGGAGGCGGCGGAGGCGATGAAAAAGTCGGACTCCGACGACCTGATTCTTAGCTTTGAATCCGACACCGCCGCTTATGGCGGACGTTTTGCGCAAGCGAGGGAGTTGACCAGGCGCGCCGAGGAAGCCGCGTCGCGAGGCGGGCATAAAGGAACGGTTCCGGCGTACGAAGCCGAGGCTGCAGTGCGAGAGGCGCTGGTGGGCAACCTGGATTTGGCAAAGCGCGACGCCAAGGATGCACTGGCGCTGTCGGAAGGGCCTGCAGTGGAGACGCTGTCCGCGGAGGTGCTGGCGATGGCGGGAGCTTCCGCGGACGTCGCTCGCCTGGTGATGATTTGAGCAAGCGATACCCGGAAAATACGCCGGTGCAGTATAACTCGCTGCCTGTAATCCGTGCGTCCGCCGCGCTGGAACGCGGTGATCCCGAAAAAGCCATGAAAGCCCTGGCCGCCGCGACGCCCTACGAGCTGGGACAGACCGGGCAGGAGGTGTCGCTCGTGCTCTACCCGATCTATCTTCGAGGGGAGGCGTACCTGGCAGCGAAACAGGGCGCGGCGGCTGCGGCTGAGTTCCAGAAAATCGTCGACCATCCGGGACTCGTCCAAAACGAACTGCTTGGCGCCTTGGCGCACTTGCAACTTGGCAGAGCCAACGTGCTCTTGCACAACTCGACAAGAGCAAAAATGGAGTATCAGAGCTTCCTCACCCTCTGGATAACCGCCGATCCCGACATTCCCATCTTGAAGCAAGCAAAGGTGGAGTACTCGAAACTCCAATAGAAGAAGAACAGCCTTCGCGAAGCGTTGCCGCGCGAAGCAACTCCAAAAGCATCCGCTACGACCGCTAAACAGCCTCTGGCATTACCATTTTGCCCAATACCGCTATTACAAGTTTGCTCACGGCGCAACCTCGAACGACACGTTGCTTGAAAGGGTGCCGCCGGGTGTTACCACCTCGACCTTGCCAGTCGTAGCGCCGGTCGGGACCTTGGCGTAAATCACGGTCCGCGCATTGTAGAGGATCGTGGCCGGTGTGCCGTTGAACGTGACGCCGGTTGCGCCTTTCAATCCATATCCCACAATCGTGATCGTCTCTCCCACGACGCCGATGGTCGGTCGTGTCTCCACGAAGGGACCCAAACCGATGGACAATCTAAAGACTGTGCCATAGCCGGATTCGCCGGATCCCGCCCCGGTAGTTCCGCCGTATAAGGTGGTTCCGTACAAGTTGCCATCCGTTCCTTGGATCAGCCCAGCCTGAGGGTATTCGCCATCGGCACATCCACCCTGGCAGAAATTGTAAATCGTCGTAAGAGTTCCTTCCGGTGTAATTTTGAAGATCGTTCCAACGCTACCAGGCCCGTAAAGGCCTCCCCAAGTCGTCGTCCCATAGAGATTCCCATCGGTCGCCTGAACCAATCCCGCCGTCGGTTTTCCACCGTCTATGCAGCCGGGTTGAGAGCAGAAACTGTAAAGCATCGCGAGCGTTCCGTTTGGAGTGATTTTGAACACCGAACCTTCACCGTACGCTCCGCCGGAATTTGTTGTGCCATACAGGTACCCGTTGGTGGCTTGCACTAGCGCTCCGACTGGATATGGGGTACCCCCCGGGCAAGCAGTTTGAGCGCAGAAGTCATAAATGGTGGTGAACGTTCCGCCCGGAGTGATCTTGAAGACCGTCCCGCATCCGCCCGGGCACAATTGGCTCCCCCCTTGTGGAGTTGTTCCATAGAGGTCACCGTTTTCAGCCTGAACCAATCCACTCGGGCCCGTCGGACATCCTGCCTCGACACAAGAATTGTAGAGCGTCGTGAACGTTCCTTTAGGGGTGATTTTGAAAATCGTGGCTCCGCAGCAGGTCCCTCCAGAATGACTCGCTCCGTACAAGTTGCCATTCGCGCCTTGAACCATTGCATAAGGTGAAGAACCGTCCTCACATGCAATTTGCGAGCAAAAATTGTACAGCGTTGTTAGCGTGTCGTTGCTACCGATCTCGAGAATCGCGCCCGCGTTGTTTGTCCCGCCGCCTAAAGTAGCAAGGTAGTCGCCAATGGCGCCGCCCAATAGCCCGGAGCATCCCTTTGTACAAGAAATAGGGGTTGTATCAAACGTGCCCGTCGGAGTGATCTTAAAAACAGTACCGTTTTGTGTTGTTCCGTAGAGATAACCATTGATGGCTTGGACCAAGCCTACCGGGTTTTGCACCATCCGTGCCATTGAATCTGTACAGCGTTGTGAATGTCTGCGCGGACGCAATGCCTAGTGCAAATCCTAAGGTTTCTAACATCACGACGAGAATCACGCGATGCAATAGCCACCCCCTAATACTCATTTTCTTGATTGAGCACGACTTCTTGATTGAGCACGACGCTTGACTATACTACCGTCCGAGCCGTCATGCACGCGATTTAGTAATGTGAGTAATGAATCTCGATTAGTTCAAAAAGGCCGATTAGCCTTGGGTGATAAGAACATGGCAGCGATGATGGGCGTTAAATGGCTACAGTCCCAACTTCCGGGCGCTATTCTACCGGAACAAACTGCCCTCCCGGATGGAGCGCCCGGCCTCCACGCCCAACTGCACCGCCCTTGCCACCCGTGGCAAGGTTCTTCCGGCGATCAATCTATTTGACGAGAGCGACCGACCCAAGCCCGACGGCTGACGTTTTCGTTAGAACCACACTTCCGGGCGTTCCCCCGTTCATCTGGAGAATATATGCTGTGATATTCACGACCGTGTCGTCGCTCATGTGCAACTCGTGCGAAACCGAGAACTCCATGAAGGTGTTCGTGAGCGGGAGGGAGACTCGCGTCGCGGCCACCGAGCCCGCAACACCGAAACCGGGGCAGTGACGGCGTTTCACGCATGAAGACCAGATCAGCGGCGCTCATGCTGTGGCTCCTTGCTTATCTCGGCCCATCAAGTAGCGCGCGGGCGCGCACGATACGTTCGGCCAGTGTGCGTCATCCGGAGTAGATTTCTCGCGGGAACGGAGTCGCCTCGGCGCAGTCTAGTCCCAAGGAGTACTTCCGACCGGGGGGTATCTTCTTCAGATCACTTTACAGGCTTTCCATCGATAAACCGCCGCTGGCCCGTCTCATGCATTGTTCCATGGGCAAGATCGGAGTACGTGACGGTGCAGACGGTTTCACTATTCTGGAATCCGGTCTCGTGGTGAATCATGACCAGGCGATCGCCTTCAAGGCGGTAGCGATCGACCAGCGAAGGGCAATACGCCAGCAAGCTTTCGATGATGATCTCATGCTTCTTCGGATCGAGGTGATACCCGTTATTCCCTAATTTCCGAAGCTCGCGTGACAACTCGTTCTGGACAAACCTACCTCTCGCGGGATCGTAGATCCACCACGATTGAGCCCCAAATGTTCCGCCGAATTCCGCGAGCACGGAAAAATCAAGGTATCCGTCGAAGTTTACATCGGACGTAGTGAAGGTGGCGGGAAAATTAATGGGCTGAGACGCCATGATCGTTAACAACTGTAGCCGTCGTCCGTCCGAGCAGCGTGCCACTTCAATATCACCCGCGGGAACAGGATCGTTGGACATCTTGAAGACGCGGGGACGAACGGTGATGCGAAAGGCAGGACCGCCTGGCTGCACCGACAGCCGGAAAGAGAGCGGACGAGGTGCAGCCGCGTAGCTTGACCCGTCAGGTGAGCCGGTAGGAAGGCCGCCGCACACATCGCCGCGCAGTGTTAGCGTCACGCACCATGCCAGCGCAGACAGGCGGCGCCACATGGGTTCAGGTTATCACCGGTCTCGCGCTGGTGAAGCACTCAAGAAGAAGGGACCCGTTATGTCGTTATTATCGGCACTCAGAATACCGGCCACTCAGACATGAACGAAGTTGGAGGAAGAACGCAAACCAGCGCTTTCACATTTCGACAAGGCGGAATGGAGGGAGCGCCTTGGATCGTTCTTTCCCCGGTAATGGACTCCCATCGGATCGGTAGCGTTACTATTCATTCGCCGCCTCCACGTCCCCTTGAAAAGCTTTCAGGACCAACGCATCAACGACGCTGTTGCGCTTTTCAGCGGTCATTGAATTGGCCAAGGCTTGAATCACATCATTGCGACTTGCACCAGTGAGCCGCACCCGCTCCTCAACAAGTGCGAGAGCGCGTTCAGCCGTGACCGGCAGCTCAATACAACGCTCCAACACGGACAGCCTGCGCTTCGCGCTTTGCAGCATAAGATCGGCTACCGATCCTAGCTCCTTTTCATTTGCCTGGACGTTTCAGCGGCCCGCTCCAGCTCCGACAAGCGCGCTTCAATGTCTTCAATTTCGATGGCCTTGCTCGCGTGATTCAATACTGAATCCGCCGCCCGCACTCGGACCGATGCTGGCGTGCCTGGTTCGATCATCACCTTTAACAGAGTCGTAGCTGCCGCTGAGGTTCCCTGCTGAAGACGGGCGATCGCCTGACTGAACGCTTCCCGGCGAGCTTGGCGATAGGCGTTCTGAAACTCGGGAAGGTTCAGCCACCGGAGGAGAGTTCTCGCTCCAATCCCGGCCGCACGCGCCGCCTCCTCCACATTGCGCTGGGTGAGCAGCGCGGCGAATCGCCTCCTCCTGCTTACGCCCGAATTTTTCCCCATGCCCTGCCATCAGGCGCCACCTGCTGCCAACTGCACGTCGCCGCCGTCGCCCTTCCATCGCCTTTCGCGATTTCCGGAAGAAATCCACTTGCTTTCGGGTCGAACCGGAGTGATCCATGTGATCGCGGTAGCTACCGCTGAAGGAAAAAACATGAACACACCGATCGCACAAGAAACAGGCAGCGCCCAAGCCCCGGCGACGGGCGAGAAGCCGAAAGCCACCAAAAAGGCGCGTGTCGCGCGACAGGGCGCCCACGTCGCGAAGAAGAAGGGCAAGTCGGCCAAGAAGGCCAGCCCGGCCAAGAAAGCGCCCAAAACGGCCGCCAATCCCAAGGGTGCCCGAGCCGACAAAGCTGCCAACGAGAAAGGCGCGCGCGAAGGCAGCAAGACCGAGACGATCCTCGCCCTGCTGAGACGGCCAGACGGCGTCACGCCAAGGAGCTTATGAAGGCCACGGGTTGGCAGCCGCATTCCGATCGGGGGTTCCTGTCCGGGACCGTCGGCAAGAAGATGGGGCTGACCGTGACGTCCACCAAAGGGGACGATGGCGAGCGCACCTACTCCGTCAAAGCTTGCGCTTCCTATCTGCCCACCACATCGCGCCGCCAGGCCACTGCTCGGCGGCGTTTCTTGTTTGGTGATCCATTCCGTTATTCGATTCATCTTTGGTCGAGCCGCTGAGTGTGCACTGGTTCTCCCCATATTCTTGTTCGGTCGCGGTGCTTCGGAGGATGCATTACGCAGCATTGTGAAAGAGCATCCCCACAAAAGTCCCCACACCCCGCCTACGAGTGGCGTTTCCGGGTGGACTAGCGGGCTCTAAGTGTTTGAAAAACTTGGCTCCTCAGGTAGGACTCGAACCTACAACCCTTCGGTTAACAGCCGAATGCTCTACCATTGAGCTACTGAGGATCAGGGCAGGCAACTAACTCATTCATTACAACATCCCACCGGAAAGCTGTCAAATTTTGCCCGCTTGCTAAACTGGTAGTTCCCGATGGAATCCGAAAAAGCATTGGAAAAAGCATACGAGCCGCAACGCTTCGAACCGCATTGGGCCGAATGGTGGGTTGCGTCCGGCATCTTCCACGCCGATCCGCACGCGCCCGGTGAGCGATTTTCTCTCGCCGTGCCGCCGCCTAACGTCACCGGATCGCTGCACATCGGTCACATGCTCGATCACACCGTGATCGACACCGCTACGCGCTGGCATCGCATGCGCGGCGATAACACATTATTCCTTCCCGGCACCGATCACGCGGGCATCGCCACGCAGATGCTGGTGGAGCGCAGCCTGGCCGCCGAGGGCATCTCACGCCGCGAGATCGGCCGGGAAGAATTTGTGCGCCGGGTGTGGGAGTGGAAAGAAAAATACGGCAATCGCATCACTTCGCAGATGAAGCGCATCGGCGATAGTTGCGATTGGAGCCGCGAGCGATTCACCCTGAATCCCGATCTGTCGCGCGCCGTTCTCGAGGCCTTCGTGCGATTGTACGAACGCGGTCTCATTTATCGCGGCACGTACATGGTGAACTGGTGCCCGCGCTGCTCCACCGCGCTCTCCGATCTGGAAGTGAAGCACGACGACACGCAGGGCAACCTGTGGCACATCCGCTATCCGGTGAACGGAAGCGATCGCTATTTGATCGTCGCAACCACGCGTCCGGAAACTATGCTCGGCGACACCGCCGTGGCCGTGAATCCGGCCGATCCGCGCTATCAGGATCTCGCCGGACAAACGGTCACGCTGCCTCTGATGAATCGCCCGATCCCGATCATCTTCGATGAAATTGCCGACCCGCAGTTCGGCACCGGTGTGGTGAAAATCACGCCCGCGCACGATCCGAACGATCTCGAGGCAGGGAAGCGTCACGATCTGCCGCGGATCAAAGTGATCGGCGAAGAGGCGCGCATGACTGCGGCTGCCGGCCGTTATGCGGGGCTCGATCGATTCGAAGCGCGCAAGCGTATCATCGCCGATCTGGAAGCACACGGCCTGCTCGAAAAAGTAGAGCCTTACGCGCTCGCCATCAGCAAGTGCGACCGCTGCGGCACCATCGTAGAGCCGCTCATCTCGACGCAGTGGTTTGTCAAGACGCCGCCGCTGGCCGAGAAGGCCATGGCCGCGGTGAACGATGGCCGTATTCAGTTCGTGCCGGACAATTGGAACAAGACGTTCTTCAACTGGATGGAGAACATTCGCGATTGGTGCATTTCGCGCCAGCTCTGGTGGGGCCATCGCATTCCGGCCTGGCATTGCGGCAATTGCAAAAAGATCACCGTGGCGCGCGAAACGCCGGCTACGTGCTCGCATTGCCAGTCCAGCGAATTGACGCAAGATCCCGACGTGCTGGATACATGGTTTAGCTCCAGCCTGTGGCCGTTTTCCACGCTGGGCTGGCCAGCCGACACCGACGATCTGCGCGCCTATTATCCAACCAGCCTGATGATCACCGGCTCCGACATCCTGTTTTTCTGGGTGGCGCGCATGATGATGATGGGCATTGAACTCACCGGCGACGTGCCGTTCCGCCAGGTTCACATGCACGGCCTGGTGCGCGACCCGTATCGCCAGAAAATGTCGAAGACCAAGGGCAACGTGGTGGACCCGCTCGACATCAACGATAAGTACGGAACCGACGCCTGCCGCCTGTGGCTGCTGATGGCCGCCGCGCCCGGCACCGACATCACGTACAACGAAGACAAGCTGGCGTCGGCGCGGCAGTTCTGCAACAAACTTTGGAACGCCGCGCGGATGCTGTTGATGAACCTGGAAAGCGCGGGCATTGAACCGATGCTGACGGAGCCTGGCACGCTTGAAACGCTGGAAGATCGCTGGATCTTCAGCCGTCTGAGCCGCACCGCCGAGTCGGTGAGCCGCAAGCTGGAACAGCATCGTTATCATGAAGTGGCAGAAGAATTGTGGCAATTTTTCTGGCATGATTTCTGCGATTGGTATCTCGAAATCAAGAAACTTCGATTAGCCCCAGGCTCCGGGCTTACGAACGACGTCCGGAATTTGCTGGCCGTTTTCAGCGCGTACCTGCGATTGCAGCATCCCATTCTGCCGTTCATCACGGAGGAATTGTGGCATCGCTTCGGCCAGAACACCTCCATCGCGCTGGCGCGCTATCCTCAAGCGGGCGCGACTGACGAGTCCGCCGAGCGCGAGATGGACTTGCTGCAAGACATGGTGACGGCGGCGCGCAAGCTGAAAGCCGACAATGGCGTCGATGACAAGCTGGAGCTGGCCGGCGTGCTGTATTGTCGTAATGGAGCGTCCAAAGTTGAGCTGCCGGTGCTGGAACGGCTAGGCCGAATAAAGTTGGATGTGCGTAGTGGCGCCGCGCCCGTTTTGACCGGTGCGGTTCGATCCACGCAGCATTTCGATCTTTCACTGCAGCTTCCCGAAATCGATCGCGACGCGCTGCGGCAGCGGCTGGACAAAGAGAACGACAAGTTGCAAAAGCTGGTGGTGAATATAGACCGGCAGCTTGAAAGCGAAAAGTTCCTGAACGGAGCGCCGCCCCGCGTAGTGGAAGACTTGCGCGCGAAGCGCGCGGAATATGTAGCCACCATCCGCAAAAACCACGATACGCTCGATGGACTGTGATCTCTTGCGGGCTGAACTGCCCGGCCGCCGTATCGAGTGGTTCGCGCGTGTCGAGTCCACCATGATCGAAGCTAGTCGATTGGCCGCGGCTGGCGCGCCTTCGGGCACCGTCGTCGGCGCGGAGGAACAAACCTCGGGACGCGGCCGTCACGGGCGATCCTGGCATTCCGAGCCCGGCCAGGGCCTCTATGTCTCCATTATTCTCCACAGCGAACTAGAGCCGGCGACATTGCCGGTGGTCACGCTTGCGCTCGGGCTCGCGGCGCGCGAAGCCGTTCTCAAATCCACCGATGTAGACTGCGACCTGCGCTGGCCGAACGATTTGCTTATCGGACCTGAGAAGTGCGGGGGCATTCTGACAGTTTTGGAATCATCGGCTATCATTGCAGGCATCGGCATCAACGTGAATCATTCCTCATTCCCCGTAGAATTGAGCGGCATCGCCACCTCGTTGCGCATGGCTAGCGGCCGCATTCAATCGCGCGAGCGGCTGCTCCTGGCGCTGCTCGCGAGTATCGACGCGCATTGCAATCTGCTCGAAACCGAGGGTCGGGGAGCAGTGATCGACACTTTCGCGCGCGCATCCAGCTACGTTTCCGGCCGCCGCGTGTGCGTGGATCAGGATGGATCCCAGCTGCGCGGCACCACCGCCGGCCTGAACGATTCCGGCTTCCTGATGCTTCGTGGCGACGACGGCACAAACAGCGTGATTGTCGCAGGAGGAGTGCGCCCATGCTCTTAGCTCTGGACGCGGGCAACAGCAACATCACCATCGGCGCCTTCGAAGAAACCACGCTGATTGGCCGCTGGCGCCTTCGCACCATTCACGAACAGACGGCCGACGAATGGGGCGTGCTGATGCGCAACCTGTTCGAACTGGCCTCGCTGGATCTGGCGCGCGTGGACGGCATCATCATCGCGAGCGTAGTGCCCACGCTGGATGCGCCGCTGCACGCCATGGCGCAGCGCTATTTTCACACCACGCCGCTGTTCGTGACGCCCGATACCGACGTCGGCTTGAAAGTGCTCTACGACAACCCGCGCGAGGTGGGCGCGGACCGCGTGGTGAACGGCGTGGCTGCCTTTCATCGCTATGGCGGCCCGTCGGTGGTGGTGGATCTGGGAACGACAATAAACTTCGATATTGTTTCGGCCAACGCCGAGTACCTGGGTGGCATGATCTGCCCCGGCATCGGCATGTCCATCACCGGACTCTTCGCCAAAACCGCGCGCTTGCCCATGGTGGATCTGCGCGAACCCGATTGCCTCATCGGCAAAAACACGGTGAACAGCATTCAATCCGGCCTGTACTATGGATTCGCCGGGATGATCGACGGAATCGTCGGGCGCGTGGTGGCCGAGCTGGGCAGTAATACCAAGGTCATTGCCACCGGCGGCCAGGCGCAACTCATCGCTCGCGCGGCGCGCTCGGTGCAAGAGATCAATGAAGACCTGACGCTGGAAGGCCTGGAAATCATATGGCGCAAAAATCGTAAGAAATGACATCGGAAGAAGTAGGCTGGCCCTCTAATTACTTCAACTATTTCACCGAAGTGGAAGAGCGTTTTCAAAAGGCGCGCGGCACGGGACTGTTTTTGATGTCGCCGCTCGACTGGGCCCTGGTCGAAACCTGGAAAAACGCGGGCGTCCCGTTGGAAGCGGCGCTGCGCGGCATCGACGCGGCATTCGAAAAATGGCGCAGCAAGAAAAAGCGCGGCCAAAACGTGAACTCGGTGGCCTATTGTTCGCAGGCCGTTCTGGCGGAGGCACAGGCCATGGCCGGAGTGGCGCCCGCGCGCGGCCGTAAGGAATCCGCCGCGCCATTCACGCTGGAAGCCCTGCAAAATTACCTGGCCGCCAACGCCGAACAGATCCGTACCCAACCCGGCTTCGACGATGTCGCCGGCGCTGTCGATCGACTCGCGTCCGATGCTGCCGCTCTTTTTCACGATCTGGAAGATCTGGAACAACGCCTCACCGCCCTTGAAGACAAGATGATCGCGCTGGCCCGCTCGCGCCAAACGGAGGAAGATTTACTGCGCGCCCGCCGCGAACTCGATCTTCAGCTTCGCCCGTATCGCGGAAAGATGACCGCGCCGCAGCTTGCCATGCTGGAGAAGCAATATCTGGAACGGCAACTGCTGGAGTCTTCGAGCTTGCCTCGCCTCAGCTTGTTCTATTTGCGCTGACCTTATTCATGCTGTAACGCGTGCGCGGTTATCATGGTTCATAGGCAACATGCCCCCGCCCGAGTCTAAGCGCACATCCCATATCTTCACCGCCGTCACCCTGGTGTTGTCGCTGGCTTGCCTGGCCTGGGCGCTGCACGGCGTAAGTTGGACGGAGCTGTGGGAAGAGATCCGCGAGCTGGACTGGCGCTGGGTTGCCATAGGTGTAGTCGCGGACTTATTAGTTTACGTCGTTCAAGGCTGGCGATGGAACCTGCTGCTGCTCCCCGTTGCGCGGGTCACTCCCTGGGCGTCGGTGGGCGCCATTTACGTCGGTCTGTTCGCCAATGAAGTGCTTCCATTGCGTGCAGGCGAGCTGATTCGCTGCTTCCTGATGGCCCGCTGGAGCAAGATTCCTACCTCCGTAACTCTGGCTTCGGCCTTGATCGAACGCATTTTCGACGGCGGATTTCTTATCGCCGGGCTGTTTCTTTCGCTGCGCTACATGCGCCATTTCGCTCTGAGCCGCAATCAGGCTCGCGCCATCGAGATCATCACCACCGGGAGCATCTTTCTTGCGATCCTCCTGCTGATCTGCGCGGCGCTGCTGGCCGTCGCGATGTTTTGGCGAGAACAGGCGCTGGATGCGATTCTCGATGCCCGCATGTTCTCATGGGCCCACGTGTTCATCGAAGATCTCCATCGCATCGGCCACTCGCGTTTTTTGTATTTTTCCGCCGCGGTCAGCGTGCCTTATCTGCTGATGCAGATTGTTCCCATTTACGCCATCATGCAAGCCTATGGGTTCGACGGCGTCACGTGGGCCCAGGCAGGCGCGCTCATGATCCTGCTGCGCCTGGGCTCGGTCGTGCCGCAGGCGCCCGGCAACGTCGGACTGTTTCAGGTTCTGTCGACGCTGGGCCTCACGCTTTTCGGCGTTCCGGGCGCAATGGCGCGCCGCTTCACGCTCATCTTGTGGGGCGTGGTGACGTTGCCGCTGCTGATCGTCGGGTTTTTCGCGCTGGTCGCCTCCGGATCGAAGATGGGCGACATTCAGCGCGAGGCGCAGGCCGAGATGCGCGCCCGGCAAGACGAACTCGCGAAGAGCTGAGCAGCCAAACACTCACGGGATTCCGGCGTGTGCGAATTGCCGCGACTACTTCGCTCGCCCGGTATAACCTTGCGCGATGGTCGGAATTGCGATGATACTGTTGCGCGCACTGGGCGTTCCCCATCCGCCGTAAAACACAATGCCGAAGAGCGTCTTCTTGTCTCGGCCGCCGAAAAATGTGCCGTGCAGACCCTCCGGGCCGGGGATGCTACCGGCGAACTTGCCGTCTGGCGCGAAAACGTCCACCGACTTGCCCGTCGCAACATACACGCGGCCTTGGCTATCGACGGCCGAACCGTCGCCGCCGTCGCCACCGCGCAGTTTTCCGAATTCGCGTTGATTGGCCAGCGAGCCGTCAGGCTTCACGTCGAACGCGAAGACCACCGCGCCGTTGGTGACGTAGAGCGTCTTCTCATCCGGACTTAAGATAATTCCGTTGGCCAGCGGAACATCTTTCCCATACTGCGAGACTACGCCTTTCGGATCGGCGTAGAACACTCCGCTATCCGCGACGCCGGTAACCGAGAAGTAGACGCCACCGCGCGCGTCGGCCATCAAATCGTTCAATACGCCGCCCACGCATTCCAGCGGCTCGCCCTGGAACGAACTCGCGAACATCTTCCGTTGAGGTTCCAGCTCTTCGATGGACGCGCCCAGCCCGCGTTCGGCGACAAACAGCGCGCCGTTCTTGCCGCGCGAGACCGCGCCCCCGGTGTTGGTGTTGCGGTAGACGATCTTGGCCAGGCCGGTGGATGGGTCAAGTTGCATCACATTGCTCGCGTCGTTGTTCGCGAACATCACCGTGCCATTGTTGCCGGCGATAGGGCCGTCGACGTTATTGCCCTGCCACGACCAGACCACCTTCCACGATTGCCCTGCGGCGAGCACGCCGGGAATTGCGTTTGTGGCTGGAAGGGCGGGCATCGGCGGGGCTGCGTTCGCGTTCGCCGCCTGGGCGATGGGAATCCTGAACGGTGGAGGCGGATTCTTACACCGGGCGAGCACTTTCTTCAGTCCGGGATTCTGCCAGTTCTGCAGGCTGCTGCCGCGCGGAAACGAAGACGCAGGAGCGAATGAAACACTTTGCGTCCAGGCAACCGCCGCCGAGGCCGCAACCACCGCGATCCTCCGAATCGCCAACCGCCAATGGCTAAGAGCCCTCACTCCTTGATCCCCTTTTGTCGCACGTCCCAATTCGGATTGGTGCAGAGGCCGCAGTTCTTACCGGCGAACATCTTGCCGGCTTTCTTGTCGCCTTTGAACGTCCACAACAGCCAGTTCGACGCGACATTGGCGAATTCGCCTCCGCCCGGATGAAAGACCGTCGCAGTATGGCCGGCGTTGTGCCGCGCGCCGTAGAACGCGGGAACGTGGTTGATCATGTCGAACGTGGCCGCCGACGTCGCCATCATGAAGTCGGGGTCGCTGCCATTGATGAGCAGCACGGGCCCGTGCAATTTGGGCAGGTCGTCGGCGGTGGGATACGGCGACGGCGCTTTCTGTACGCCTGAATTGAACACGCCGATGGTCTTGACGCGCGGATCCGCGCCGAGCGCGATGGAGAGAAACCCTCCGCACGATTGACCCATGACCGCGACTTTGTCCAGCGCGATCTTGCCTTCGAGCGGCGAGCCGCTTCGTGTGTTTTCTTTTTCGGCCCAATCGATCGCGCGCCGCATATCGTCGGCGTTCTCCTGTCGCCGCGCTGCTCCTTCTTGAGGAACCGTGCCGATCACCACGAAGCCGTGCGAGGCGATCGTGGTTAGAAAGCCCGAGTAGCGCGTGCTGTCGATCGCGCAACCGCCGTTGCCCCATACCGCAACGGGTAAGGTGTCCTTCTTCGGAAACGCATCCAGCGTCGTCGGGCGAAAAACCAGCAGGCCGGGCGAGCCAAACGCGGCTTCGGACGTGATCTTGTACGGTCCGGGTTCCGCCAGCGGCGCGCCTTCCAGAGGCAACGCCCGCTCGATCATTTCGCGAGTGATGCCGGGCGGCTGTGCCAGGCACACGCCGGCGCCTGTCAGAAGCACCGCGGCTGCAGCAACGACGGTTTTATGCATTCCATGAGCATATCCCCAATCGAGATCACGCGCACGCCCACGTTAGTGCGTCATCGCATACACGATGTAGTTGACGCCGATGCGGATCGCCAGACCTGAAAACTTTTCGGGATACTCCGGATCGTCGGCCCACTCCCACGCGTCGCCGATGTCGGAGTTGTAGGAGATGGCCACCATGATGCGGCCCTTATCGTCGTAGATGCCGCGCCAGTGTGCGCCGCGTCCGCCGTCGCCGCAGTTCTTGCAGCCTTGGTACAGATGCGCAGAGCCGGGAATCTGAAAGCGATCGTCCAGATCGAACACGGTGTGGAAAATCGGATCGCTATCCGGAATGTCCACGATGGGACGGTCGGGAAACACGAAGCGGATTCGCTTCAGGAACATTTCCCATTCGTAATCGCCGTGAAAATCGTCGGCCATGAAGAAGCCGCCGCGCAGCAGATACTCGCGCATCACCTTGGCTTCCTGCTCCGTGAAGCCCCATTCGCCCACTTGCACGGCATAAATCCACGGCCAATTGAACGCTTCGTCGCCGTCTTCCATCATGACCGGCTGCTCCACGGACCGCACCTGAATGCGCGTCAAACGCCGCACGGCCTGCGAAAAATGGCGGTCGGCGCGAGGATAATCCTGGGTCCAGAGCGACAGGCCCTGACGAAAATCGCCATCGAACCGGCCCGCATAACCGTCGTTTGGACCGGGTGGAAACATGAGGCGCGCGAAGGTCCACTCGCCCGGCGTTTGCCAGTCCGGCGTGAGCTCGAAGTTGAAGTACTCCACTCCCGGAAACTGGCGGAAGGGCTTCTGGAACGCACAGAGCGCGCCCAGAAAAACGAAGCCGCATCCCAGCAAACACGCAGCTCTTCGCCCGATCATCGGTAGCACCCATCCCGAGAATAGCATTCACGCAGGCAACCGATTGCTATACTGGCGTCTTCCGCTCGTGAACGAATCTCCGTCCGATCATCGCTCGGCTCTGTTCGCCGGATTTCTCGGCTGGACGCTGGACGCTTTCGATTTCTTTCTGGTCACGCTGTGCCTCACCGCGATCGGCAAAGAGTTTCACAAATCGGACTCGGCCATCGCGCTTTCCATCACCGCGACGCTCGCCTTCCGGCCGGTGGGCGCGTTCTTCTTCGGATTGCTTGCGGACCGCTATGGCCGCCGGCTTCCGCTAATGATCGACCTGGTCTTCTATTCGGTGTGCGAGGTGCTCACCGGACTTGCGCCCAACTACACCACCTTCCTGATCCTGCGCGCGCTGTTCGGCATCGGCATGGGCGGCGAGTGGGGCGTGGGCGCATCGCTCGCCATGGAGAAAGTTCCGCCCCGGCTGCGCGGCGTGCTCTCTGGATTGCTGCAGGAAGGTTACGCCGCCGGTAATCTGCTGGCTGCCATCGCGTACTTCTTCCTGTTCCAGCGCTGGGGCTGGCGGCCGCTGTTCTTCCTGGGCGGCTTGCCCGCGCTGCTGGCTTTGTTCGTACGTTTCCGCGTGAAGGAATCCGAGGTTTGGAAGAAAAGCCGCGAAGAAAGCTGGAGCGGGCTGGGGCGCGCCATCGCATCGCACTGGAAGCTGTTTTTGTACCTCACGCTGCTGATGACGATGATGAATTTCGTCTCGCACGGTACGCAGGACATGTATCCGACTTTCCTGGAACGGGCGTGGCACTTCGGGCCGTCGCAGCGTTCGGTAATCACCGGCATTTCGATGATCGGCGCGATTCTGGGCGGCATCGTGATGGGGCGTCTGTCGGACCACTACGGCCGCCGCCGCGTGATGGTGGGCGCTTTGCTGGGCGGAATCCTGATGGTCCCGCTGTGGGCATATTCGCCTTCGACAGCGCTTTTGGTATTGGGCGCGTTTCTGGTTCAGTTCATGGTGCAGGGCGCCTGGGGCATTATTCCAGCGCACTTGTCCGAGCTTTCTCCCAATTCGGTGCGCGGATTCATGCCCGGATTTGCGTATCAATGCGGGGTGCTGGTGGCCAGCTCAGTGGTTTACATCGAAGCGGTATTCGCAAAAACGATGAGCTACGCAACCGCGATGGCGCTCACCGCAGTGACCGTTTTCGCGTTGGCCGCGATGGTGACGGCGGCGGGCAAGGAGCGCAAGGGCCAGGTATTCGGCGCCTGAGTTATTGCCGGGCTGCCACGCGCTCGGCTCCGGAGTTCTTGCGATAGGGCCCAGGCGAACCGTTCGGCAAGATCGTATAGTCGTCGGTGCGGGCCTGCACCAAATGTTGTGAGGTCATTTCACGGGCGCCCCGCAGATCGGCGCCACGCAGATCCGCCGCAAACAGCGCCGCGCCCGCGAAGCGCGCTCCCGAGAGATCGGCGCGGCACAGGATTACGCCACCCAGTTGGGACTCGCGCAGGTCGGCGTCCCTTAGCCGGGCCCGATCGAACTGCGAACCGGTAAGATCGGCCCGCAGGAATCGCGCGCGCGTCAGGTCGGCCTTGGCGAAATCGCAAGCCTTGATGCGGGAGCTGCTGAAATTTGCGTCCGATCCGCTGGCGGCCAGAAACCGGCAGCCCTCCAGTTGCGTTCGCACGAATTGGGCATCGCTGAAATCGCTTTCGGAGAAATCGCACATTTTGAGGCGCGAGTGATTGAAGCATGCGGCGCTCAATGTGGCTGCCGGGAACTTGCAGCTCTCGAGCAGCCCTCCCTGGAATCGCGCGCCGCGGAGATTGGTGCGGCGAAAACCGGTGTCGCGGATTTCCACGTCCGCGAGGGACGCTTCAGCCATCCAACTGGCTCCGAAATCGCTCCCGGAAATGTGGGCCTCGGTGAAATCCGCCCCGCCTAACAAGGCGCGCTGAAAGTCCACCGCTTCGATGATTGCCTTGCCCAGTTTCGCATTGGATAATTCGGCGTCCAGAAGCGCGGTGCCCCGGATGATGGAGCTCTGCAGATCCGCGGCCGTCAGGTTTGTCCCGTTCAACGTTGCACCACTTAAGATGCAGCGGCCCTCCCTGGGTTGCCCGCGTGTCTCGCCACGTGTTTGTTCGTGGAACTGGCCCTGCAGCCACTGCGCGTGGGCCCGCAGGATTTCGACGATAGAAATGGCATTCGCGATCTTTGTCGTTTCCATTCACCAATTAGGCTTATCGGCGACAATTCCGGCAATCTTAGCTGGTCGGCGATCTTCCCGTTTCTATGGACTGCCGCAGGACCTCGCGGACGCGCTCCATCAGGCGCGGCACGTCGTCTCCCGCCGCCACCGGGCCATGCCCCGGGACGACGACGCGCGGGGCCAGAGCCGCCAGGCGATCGATGGAATGGAGCCAGATGCGCCAATCCGCAACCGATCCGGCATCCAGATTGGGCAAATAGCCGTTGACCAGCGTGTCGGCGCAAAATAGAACGCCCTCGGAAGGTACAAAGACGGAAATATTGCTGGGCGTATGGCCGGGCGTCAGCAGGATTTCCACCTCGCAATTGCCCAGATCCATCCGCATGTCCCCGCTGATGGGCTGGTTCGGATTAGTCAGCTCCGTGCCGGCGAAAAACATCTCGGCCTCATGCCGGGCGCGCCGCGCTGGATTCGAAATCTCGCCGTTGAACTCCGCGATCTCCGCGCGAAACTCGTCGCTGGTGCGCTGGATGCCGGCGTGCCCGTAAATGTCGATGCCGCGTGAGCGGAAGTAGCCGTTGCCGCCGATGTGGTCGAAGTGGCGCTCCGCGTCGAGCACCAGCAACCCATTCGACGGGCGCGCGGCGGACGCATAGCCATGAATGGTGGCCGCGGCCGCGGCGTTGGCGCCAGTATCGATGATCAGCGTGGTCTCATCGCCGGTGACGAACCCGGCGTTCACCGTCCAGGGCGGCAGATAGCCAAGGCCCGCGACGGCGAAGCAGCGAGCGGAGACCCGCAAATTACTTGCCGTCCACCGAAAACGCGAGCAGCACGTTGCCCGGCACGCCGCCCCCGGCCGCGTATCCCGAATTCACAAAGAGCATGCCGCCGCCGATGACGGGGCCCGGACCGTCCATCGATCCGCCGTGTCCCTCCACGCCGTTGACGGTAGTGTATGGTTGCTCGGTGTCGACGTCCCAGATGACGGAGCCGTCGGTGGTAGAGTAGCCGCGCAGATGCCCATCGACGGAGCCTGAAAACGCCACGCCGGGAATTGCGGTGACGGCCGACGATTGCGCCGGACTGCAGCGCTTCCGATCGCCGCAGGAAGCGGGCGGCGCGTACCAAACTTGTTTGCCAGTGGCCAGGCTGAGCGCGAACATGCCTCCGCCGCGTTTGGGATCGACGTCGGTGCTCAGACTGTAGGGCACAACCACGCGGCCAAGGTCGGCCAGCGCGACATACAGGTTGGCGCCGTCAGTGGCCGAGCCCCATTGAACGCCGCCGTTGGTGCCGCCCTGGCCCACGCGCGTGCTCCACAGCAGTTCACCTTGATTGTCAGGATCGACGGCGTGAACCAAGCCGGACTTCTGCCCCGCCACCAGCGCGCGTTTCCCATTGGCCAGTGTCACCAGAATCGGCCCGGAGCTAAAGTCGAAGTCGGGCCCGTTGGATTCGGGGCAATTGGTTTTGTCCGCTATCCGGCAGGCTGAGGTATAGGCGTCCGACGCCGTCATCTGGTGCGACCACAAAATCTTGCCGTTATCCAGATTGAACGCGACAAAGGCGTCGCTCATGCGGCTGGTGGGATCGCTGTAGTTGTCGCCGGTGGTGGCATAGAGCGCGTTGTGAATGACGTCGATGGACGGGCTGCTCCAAATAGGCGCGCCGGAGGGTCCCCAAAGCTGAGTGCCAATTTTGTTCTTCTTGGTCTTATGCGGTTCCTCGGGGATGGTGTACGTTTTCCAAATCTGCTTGCCGGTGGACGCGTCGAGGGCGACCATACTTCCGCGGAATCGGCAGCATTCATAATCGGGCGACGCTCCCGCGCCCTCTTCACCCGATGCAACCGGAACGAAAACACGGTTATTAAAAAAGACCAGCGAGCCGGTGATATGTCCGGCCGGGAAGGTTTCCACTTTGGTCTTCCAAAACTCTTTGCCCGTTGCGGCGTCCACCGCGTAGGTAAACGCGGCGCCGTCGCCGAAGAATGCGGCATAACGAGGCCCCGAACCGGTCAGGATGCGGCCGATGCTAATGGCCGCCCGCACGCCGCCAGCGGCGTTGAAGTACCAACGAATGCAGCCGGACGCAGCGTCCAGCGAATAGACCGTGCCGCTGGTGCTTCCGATGAAGACGCGGCCGTTCGCCATGGTTGGGTGCGCATTGGCGTCCAGCGTGGCGGGAAATCCGAAGGCCCATTTCACTTTTAAGCGGCTGACGTCGGACGCGCTGAGTCCGGCTTGCTGGGTGCTTTGGAAGCGCGTGTTGAGCAGGTTTTGGCCCCAGCCGTTCCATAGCGGGGCCGACGAAGGATCGACAAAATCGGGCGCCGCCGTGGTGCACATGGCCGCGGCCGGCGGCGCCGTATCCAGAGGATGCGCGAACGACTTGCCGGTGATGAACTCGGCGATGGCGCGGCGCGCGGCCTCCGACTGGCGATTGGCCATCGATATCATGGGCCCGGATTCCATGGCCGCCAGCACGCGTTCGGGCGACATGGCGTGTAGCGCTTCGTGACTGGGAGCGCGATCCACTCCGGCCTCGTGGCAGGGAGCGCAGCTTCGCTGGTAGATGGCCCCGCCGTCCTGGGCCGAAACCAAGTGGGCGCACCCGAGCCAGAGCAGGGAAGCGGCGGCGTAGCGAAGCGGATATTGCATATCGGGATGGATTTTATCACGTTGGCAGTGCGGGACAGGCACTGCCGGGCGCGGTAACGCCAAAGGTGCTACGGGTTGGCTTTCGGCTGGCCGTTGGCCTCGAACACCTGCACCGCGCCGTACTTGTCCAGTACCGGTTTGAGCTTGGCCGCGTCTCCCACGGCGACGATTTGCAGATCGTCCGGCACGATGTATTTGCGCGCCACGCGTTGGATCTGTTCGGCGGTGATCGCCATGATCTTGGCCGGATAATTGTCCCAATAGTCCGCCGGCAAATTGTAAACTTTCAGCGCAATGGCGTAATCCAGCAGTTCGCTCGGCCGCTCCAGCGTGAGCGCGAAACTCGCGACGATAGAGCGCTTGGTCTCCTCCAGCTCCTTCTCCGGCACGGGGGTGTCGCGAATGCGGTTGATCTCATTCATAAACTCGGTCATCGCTCCGCCAGTGGCGTCGGTTCGCATGCTGCCCTCCGCAATCCACGGGCCCGCGTAGCGGCGCGCCACCAGCATGCTGTAGGCGCCATACGTGTAGCCGTGCACTTCACGCAGGTTCATAAACAAGCGAGCGGATGATCCGCCGCCCACAATGCGATCCATCACCACCATCGGAATATAATCCGCATCCATCCGGTTGATGGCGATGTTGCCGATCTCGACGTCGGTTTGTACCGAGCCCGGCCGGTCTACCAGAAAAATCCCGCGGCCTCTGGCTGGCTTGGTGGCGGTGGGCAGCGAAGCTTTGCTCGGGCCAGCTTTCCAGGCAGGCAGCGCCGAAAACATCTGCGTCACCTGCGCCGGCGTGATGTCGCCCGCAACTCCGAGGATGGCGTTCTCCGGCACGTATCGGGTTGCATGCCAGTCGGCCAGCATGGCCGGCGTCATTTTGTCGAGCGCCTGCGTGGTCGGCGAGGTGACGGCGGCAGGATGATTGCCATAAACCGCCCGATTGAACCGCTCCTGCATCAGGAAGCCCGCCGTAGAACGTTGTTGTTGCAACTGAACTTTCATGCGCTGTTTCAGCTTATTCAACTCGCTTTCGGGAAACGAGGGATGCAGCAGGATGTCGGACGCGAGCGCGATCCACTGGCTGGCGTTGTCGCTCAGGCCCGACGCGGTGAACGTTGCGGTTTCCGACGCCCACGGCGCCTGCGCTCCGATGGTGGCCCCCAGCTCTTCGGTCTGCTGCGCGATCTGCTGGCTGGATAGCGTCCGCGTGCCCTCCTTCAACATTGCGGCGGTGACGTTGGCTAGACCCGGCACATCGCTGGGATCGTTCAATGCGCCCGCGCCGAGGATGCTCAACCGGACAGTCACCAGCGGCAAGCGGTGATCCTCCAGCACCAGAATCGTCAGCCCGTTCGGGAGCGTGATCTGGGTGGGCTTGGGAATTTTGACGCGCAGAATTTCATCCGATACGGGCGCTTTATTCTTGCGCTCCACCTTGCTGAGCGGGATCGCCTTTGATCCCGGATCCTGCGGGACCTGACCGAGGCCAAGCGTAAACGTTGCAATCAGCGCAACCGAGCATCGAAGGAAATTTCGAAAGTTGGATGTCATGAGATGCTCCTAGTTCGCGGCTTTCGCCGTGTCGGCCTTGGGCTTCGGCAGCGTTGTCACCACCGTGCGATTCTCTTCGGTCAGATATGTTTTCGCCACGCGCTCAATATCTTCCTTACCGACGTTTTGGATTTTGTCGAAACGGGTATTGATTAAATTCGGATCGCCGTAGATGGAAGCCATTTCGCCGATTACGTATGCGCGATAAAGCGTGCTCTGCAGTTGCTCCGCGGTCTGATGGCGCTCCATCATGTGGACCTTCTGCAGCTCCCAATCGGGGATGGATTCGGATTTCGCCTTGTCCAGCTCGGCATATACGGCCTTCTCCACTTCCTTCAAATCCTTGCCTGGACGCGCGAGGACAGTAACATTAAATGTCGACGGGCCCTTGTGCTCGTCGATATAACAAAAGACGTTGACGGCCAGCTCCTTATCTTTCACCAGGTTCTGATAGAGCGGCGACGATTGGCCGCCGCCCAGGACGGTGGAAAGAACATCCAGCGCGTAATCGTCGGGCGTATTACCGGGAGGAATCTTGAAGGCGATGTCCACGCGCGGGACCTGGGCGAAAGGATCTTCGATGATCTTTCTGCGCTCGGCCGTTTGCTTGGGCTCGGCAAGATCGGGAACCGGCGGCGCCGGCTGCGCGGGAATATCGCCAAAATACTTTTTGATTTTCGCCAGAGCTTCTACGGGCTGGAAATCGCCCACCAGAGTTAGCACAGCATTATTTGGCGCATAGTAAATGCGGAAAAATTCCTGGACGTCCTGGATGGTAGCGGCGTTCAGGTCCTGCATGGAACCGATCACGGAATGCTTGTTGGCGAAGTTGTCGTAGATCAGGTCTTGCAATACTTCCGAAGTTTCGCCGTAGGGCTGATTGTCCACGCTCAACCGGCGCTCTTCCTGCACGGCGTTGCGCTGGTTGTCCAGATTCGCCTGGTTCACGGCGAGCGAACGCATGCGGTCCGATTCCAGGAACAGGCCGAGATCAAGCTGGTTGGACGCGAAGGACTCGAAGTAATTGGTGCGATCCTCCGTGGTGGTCCCGTTCATGTCGCCGCCATTGTTTTCCACCAGGATCATGTGCTCGCCTTTGCCAACGTTCCCCGAGCCTTCGAACATCATGTGTTCGAACAGGTGCGCGAACCCGGTGTGGCCCGGGTGCTCGTTGTGCGAGCCCACGTTGTAAGTGATGGAGATCCCGTAAGTGGGAGCGGAATGATCTTCGGAAAATACGATGCGGAGCCCGTTATCCAGTTTGTACTGTTCAATCGGAATCCGCAGCGGTTTCGGCGGGGCCTGGGCTTGCACTGCAAGGGAAGCGGCCAATAGCACGGCAGTTGCGGCGATACGCATATGTGAACCTATTTTACCCACACCCTTCAGACGTGCCAGAACGCCAGTTGTTAATCTAATTCTGTTATGCAATTTTCGGAACTGCAGCCTCCCCGGCGGTTTTTGTTCGGTCCCGGGCCGACAATGGTGGAACCGGGCGTGTACGAAGCGCTGGCCAAACCTCTGGTCGGCCATTTGGACCCTTATTTTATTGGTGTTTTGGACCAGGTCCGGGAGATGCTGCGATCCGCCTTCGGCACGCGCAATTCGCTCACCTGGGCCATGTCGGGCACCGGCTCGTCCGGCATGGAGACGGCCATCGGCAATTTCGTGGAGCCCAATTCAAAGTTCGCGGTGCTCGGCTGCGGATTTTTCGGGAGCCGGATGGCAGAGATGGGGCGGCGGCAAGGCGCGCGGGTGGTGACGCTCGAAAAGCCGTGGGGCGAGGTGTTTGGTTACGAAGATGTTGCGGAATTCGTACAGCGCGAGAAGCCCGCGGTGGTCGCCTTTGTGCATGCGGAGACGTCGACGGGCGCGCTACAGGATCCTCGGCCTATTACGAAGGCCGCGCGCGAAGTGGACGCGCTGACCATCGCGGACTGCGTGACGTCGCTCGGCGGCGTGCCGATTGCGGTGGATGAAACGTCCATCGACATCGCGTATAGTTGCTCGCAGAAGGGCTTAAGCTGTCCGCCGGGTCTGGCGCCCTTCACGGCATCGCCGCGCGCCGTGGAGCGATTGAACGCGCGCAAGACACCCGTGCCCGAGTGGTATCTCGATCTGCGGTTGCTGGCCGAATATTTCGACGGCCACAAGTATCATCACACCGCGTCGGCCACGCTGTTCTACGCTTTGCACGAATCGTTGCGTCTGATCCACGCCGAAGGACTGGAGAACCGGTTCGCGCGACACCGCCGCGCGCATCAGGCGCTGGTGCGGGGCTTTGAAGCGCTGGGAGTGCAGATGCATGTTCCAGAAAGCTACCGGATCCCGCACTTGAATACGCCGCGAGTCCCAGCGGGCGTGGACGACGCGAAGGTGCGCAAGCATCTGATCGAGAAGAACGGCATCGAGATCGCGGGAGGATTCGGACCGCTGGCGGGCAAGATTTTTCGGATCGGCTTGATGGGGCCAATGGCGAATGAAAGCTGCGTCGAAATGTTCCTCGGCAAATTCGGCGAAGCGCTTCAGGCGGCCGCATGAGTGTGCTGCGCGTCGCGGTTACCCACGGGACCAAAGCGGGCGAGGCAAAGATCGCGCCCTATGAGACTGCGCTGCGCGAGGTGGGCATTGAGCCGGTGCGCAATCCGGAGTCGCTCGATTCGCTGGATGGTCTTTTGCTCACCGGCGGCGCCGACATCAACCCGGCGCTGTACGGCCAAGCGCGAGTCGCCGAAAGCGACGCAGCGGACGATGCCCGGGATGAACTGGAGCTGCGCTTGCTCCGCGAGGCCTTGGCCGCCGATGTTCCGGTGCTGGCCATTTGCCGCGGATTGCAACTGTTCAACGTGGCTTGCGGCGGCACTCTGATCCAGCATTTGGATTCCACCGAAGTGCATCGGCAGAAGCCGCGGAATGCGGAACCGGGCAAGCATCCAGCGGCCCACCGGGTTTGGGTTGGGCCTAATACTCGATTGGCCGGGATCATTGGCGCGGGTGGACACGACGTGAATTCGCGCCACCATCAGGCCATCGAGATCAAGGGGGACGGGTTGATCGTGTCGGCCATCTCGGAGGACGGTGTCATCGAGGCCATCGAGAAACCCGGCGCGGCTTTCGCGGTGGCTGTCCAATGGCACCCGGAAGATCGCATCTTCGCCAGCGCCGCGGATCGCAAGCTGTTTGAAGCTCTTGCCGCAGCCGCTGCTTCACGCGGTTGAATATCACGCTTCCCTTGCGCTTCGACAAGAGGTCGTGTATGCTTTTGTAGAAGCGAAAGGGGAGGGCATGCCCGCCACGCAACGCATCGAACTTCCGCAAGGCACTTTGGACCTTCTCATTCTGCAGACGCTGGTGCTGGAGCCCCGGCATGGCTGGGCCATATCGGAGCGCGTCCAGCAGATTTCGAGCGACGTGCTGCGCATTCAGCAAGGCTCGCTCTATCCCGCCCTCCATCGCCTGGAACGGCGCGGCTGGATCAAGGCTCGCTGGGGAACGTCCGAAAATAACCGGCGCGCTAAATATTACGAACTCACCAAGAGCGGCCGCCGGCGGCTGGAAGTGGAGAAAGACGCCTGGGTAAAGCTGACGGCCGCCATGGCGCAGGTGCTGGGAACCGCTTAGGTGACCGGGCATGCTCAGCGATATCATCTTCCGTCTGCGCTCCCTGCTTCGCAGTGGAACAATGGAAACGGAACTGGATGAAGAGCTCCGCTTTCACTTCGAGCAGCAGGTGGAAAAGCACGTTCGTTCTGGCCTGGCGCACGAAGAGGCGCTGCGGCGCGCGCGCTTGTACTTCGGCGGAATAGATCGGGTGAAGGAGGAATGCCGCGACGCGCGCGGCGTGCAGCTCATGGAAACTTTATTGCAGGATATTCGTTACGGGTCGCGCATGCTGCGCCAGAAGCCCACGTTCACGCTGGTGGCGGTGCTGACGCTGGCGTTGGGCGTGGGAGCCAACACAGCCATTTTTAGCATCGTGAACGCCGTTTTGCTGCGCTCTCTGCCCTACCGCGACCCCGATCGTTTAGTGAGAATCATCGTGAACAAACCTGGCTTGGGTTTGCGGGACATTCCGTTTTCCGTTCCGGAACTGGAGGACATTAGGAATCGAGCCGGTGTGTTTGAAGACGTCAGCGCGATTGGCGGAGGCAGCGTGAATTTGACTGGCGCCAACCGGCCGGAGCGCCTGGAGTTTGTCGTTACGCATCCCAACTATTTTTCCATGCTGGGCGCGACGCCTCAGATTGGGCGGTTATACGGTCCCCAGGACTTCGCGCTCGGCTTCGCTCCGGTGGCGGTGATCAGCGATGGCTTGTGGCGCCGTTCGTATGGCGCCGACCCCGGTGTTCTGGGCCGGACCCTTCATCTGGACAATGATCCCTATACAATTATCGGTGTCCTTCCTCCTGGATTTCGCCATCCCGGACCGACAATTTCGGGAGAAGTGGAACTATTTCTAACCGCCGGATTTAGCGCCGACCCCTCCCCCAAGCCCACTCGCCGCGCCCGGTTTGTGCCGGCGGCAATCGGACGTTTGAAGCCGGGCCTGACACTGCAGCAAGCTCAGGCGCGCTTGACCAGCATGGCTGCCGAACTACGGCACGATTATCCCGCCGATTATCCTGCGCAGGCCCAATGGACCATCGAAATTCAGCCGCTGCAGGAGTTTCTGGTGGGCAACGTTCGGCCGATGTTGCTGGTTTTGATGGGCGCCGTGATCTTAATTGTTTTTATTGTGTCCTTGAATATTGCCAATCTGCTTTTGGCGCGCGCCTCGGGACGCCAACAGGAGATGGCGGTCCGGCTGGCTCTGGGCGCGACCCGCGGCCGGATGATACGCCAGGTGCTCACCGAGAGCGTGCTCCTGTCGTTGATCGGCGGTCTGGCCGGCATCGCAACCGCGGTTGGTTCTTTGCGTTTCATCCTGCGTTTTGTTCCGTCCAACATTCCCCGGCTGAACGAAGTGAGTGTGGACTGGATGGTGCTGGCGTTTGCTCTGTTGATTTCGCTTCTGACAGGTCTGCTGTTTGGACTTGCTCCGGCGATGCAGTCGGCTAAAGCCGGCCTTGCATTGCAAATTCGAGAAGGGGCGCGTGGTTCCGGCCACAGCGTCAAGACCGGCCGCTTGCGGGACGCGCTGATCGTCTCAGAGCTGGCTTTCGCTGTAGTGCTGATGGTGGGCGCCGGCTTGCTGCTGCGTACGCTGCGCGAACTGCTGCGCGAGAATCCCGGCTTTAATCCCTCTCACATTGTGGCCGCGCGAGTATGGCTGCCGATACCTAACGATCCGAAAGTAGATCCCTATCTCAGCATTACCCGTCGAACCGCTTTTAATCGGGAGCTATTGCGGCGAATGAACGCGATTCCGGGAATTGAACTCGCTGCGGTTACTTCGGCATTACCCACCACCGTCCAGGATAATATCAATAACAACGCCCTTACCATTGAGGATCGCCCGATGGAATCTTCGCAGGATCTGCGCGCTGAGATGATTCGGATAAGTCCCGATTATTTTAAAGTGATGCAGGTTGCCCTGATGCGCGGGCGCATCTTTGCGGAAAGCGACGAGGACGGCAAACAACGGGTTGCCATTATCGATGAAACCACCGCTCATCGGTACTGGACAAATCGCGATCCGCTGGGCCGGCGGCTTCGGTTCGGACAAGATCCGGCGCTGCCATGGTTGACCGTGGTGGGTATCGTAAAGGACATTAAACATGACGGGCTGGATGTCGACGGCGTTCCTCACATTTTCACCCCGATCTATCAAAACGGCGATAGGGAGATCGCCGTCGTAATGCGCACGTCCCTGCCGGCAACTCTGCTGGAGCCAGGGATCCGCCATGAGATTCAGAGCATCGATCCGGGCTTGCCGGTATTTAGTGTCTCGTCGATGAGCGAGGTGATCGACAGGTCGCTGGCTTCACGCCGCTTTTCAGCCGATCTGGTGGGCGCGTTTGCCGCGCTGGCGCTTCTTCTGGCTTCCATCGGAATTTATGGCTTGCTGGCCTATATGGTGGGACAAAGGTCGCGCGAGATTGGCCTGCGCATGGCTTTGGGCGCCGGGAGGGCCGACGTGCTGAAACTCTTCTTGCAAAAAGGCGTCGTGCTTGCTAGCGTCGGAATCGTGGTTGGCGTGATCTTTTCTGCCTCAACGGCATCAATTATGGCGAGCTTGCTGTATGGCGTTCGCCCGCATGACCCGGCTGTGTTTGTGGCGGTGCCGGTACTTTTGCTGGCGGTGGCCGTACTGGCCAGCTACCTTCCCGCTCGGCGCGCGACAAAAGTAGACGCGATGCTGGCGCTTCGCGAGGGATGAATCTGCCATGTCAATCCCAAGGAGAAATGTACGATGAAGCCGTCTTTCTTAATGCTGTTCGCGGTTGCGCTGCTTGCCGGATCGAGTCTGTACGGTCAAGCTCCAAGTCCCGCGCATTCCCGATCGGACGAGACGCTGGAACAGTGGAACGACATCGGGGACCGTCTGGTGGCCATGGCCAAGGATTTTCCCGAAGATAAATACGATTTCAAGGTGCAGAAAGACCAGCGCACTTTTGCCCAGAATATTCTGCACGTCGCCGGCGTGGATTATATTATATTGCGCGCGGTTTCCGGATCGAAAATCGGACCTGATTTCGGCAAGGACGCGGAAAATCCGTCCCGCGACGTATATAAGACGAAGGCCGCGGTAGTGAAGCTGATTCAGCAGGTTGTGTCGGAGGGAGCCGCGCTGATCAAGCAGCAGGGCGACGCGGGGTTGGACAAAACCGTGAAATTTGCGTACGGGAACCGGCTGGTCCACAATTCCTACCACTGGACGCTGGCCATCGAGCACAGCGGAGAGCATTACGGCCAGCTTGTGGTGTACTATCGCGCGAACAACATGGTGCCGCCGGAATCGCGGCATTAGGTGCTGAAGAACTATCGTGTGCCGTGGCGTTATTCGACTGGCGCGCCCGAATCGCTGGGTCTAAATTTCAGGGGCTGATGGTTCCCGACGGCTTTTGACGCAAGAGAATTGTTTACTTGGCTGCATCGACGAACTGCGCTTATTCGCGCCGGTTCGGTTGTTTCTGCGAGAGCGGCAGGAACCGGCAACGCGTCGCGATACGCGACTCCAGGCCGATCGGTTCGCGGCAAGCTTATCCGGGTTCCGGGGAGCCGCATCTGCGTTGGTGATTCTCTCATGCAGGCGGCGCCGCACGGGGGAGGTTGGACACTATGACGTTTTTTGTTAAGATTACCGTGTGATTTGAGCGGGAGTAATTCAAGCGGGAGTAATTCAGTGGTAGAATGCCAGCTTCCCGTTGCTCCCTTTATTTTCTTTCGCTTACACGCCTTACTGTCCCGTTTACTGGTCGTCTGAGTTCATCCGAAATCGTGAGATTCGGATGGCATACGGATGGCTCACGTCAATCTCCTCAAACAGGTCAAAATCGATGATCGCTGGGTGTTGCGATCGATTCCCAAGAAGGCCAACGGACAACGCGACTGGAGCGCTTTGCCGGATGGCAACTACTTCATCGAGTTTCGCGAAAAAGGGAAGCGTCGCCGGCTACCCGCAGGAGCGACGGTCGCTCAGGCGCTCGAAGTTCAGCGACGAAAGCACGCCGAACTTGAAGCGCTTGCGTTCGGTATCATCGTGCCTCGACCTCGCACGCAGGACCTGCCGAAACCGGTACTGATCGATGGCCTGATCGATCGCTACCTGGACCAGATCGAAACCCTGAAGAAGCCCAACACCTTTCGCAAATACAACGCAGTCCTGAAGCGCTTCGCAAAACACTTTGCCGGCCGAACTCTGGACGCGGTTTCCGTCGAGGACCTCAACGATTTCATCGTGACGCTAAAGAAAGGTGGCATGTCGCCCAATACGGTCCTTCACAACGTCATCATCATCGCCCAGTTCTGCAAACGCAACAGCCGATCCGGAATCACCAGGCAGGTTCACTTGCCCGAACGAATCTCATCGCTTCCCCGCGAATACACTCAAGAGGAACTGGCCAAGTTTCTGGGCGCCTGCAATGACGCGGAAGTCGCCCTCTTCTCCACGTTTCTGCTCACCGGTTTCCGTGAGCAGGAAGTGATGTATTTAGGTTGGCCCGATGTGAACCAGCGCTTGCGGACCATCCGGGTGACTGCCAAGCCAGATCTCGGCTTTTTCCCGAAGCGCTGGGAAGAGAGAAAGGTGCCCGTGCCGGTCCGCTTGGCGAATATTCTCGATCGCCACCCCCAGACGAGGGAAGTGTTTTCATGTTTCCTTCGCCGACCGGAAATCGCGAGCAGAATATGTTGCGTCTCTGCAAAGCGGTCGCCCAGCGAGCAGGTCTCGATCCGACGGCGTTCGATTTGAAGACATTTCGATCCACCTACGCGACACGGATGCTGCGTCCAGGGTTTCGATGTAAGGACTGTTCAAGACTGGATGGGGCACAAGTCGCTGGAGACCACGATGCGCTACCTGGTTCCCGCAACCGATGTGCATGATCGTTTGGATGAGATCGAAATCCCCGGAGTCACAGAATCTGCGGTTCCCAAGAAAGCGCCGGGCAGTGAACGCCTACTCGTGGCCCCACAGAAAAAGATGCGGCGATAGGCTCGTGCTTGTATTAGTGGGCTGTCCGCGCTGATTCTGGAAGGTATCTAATGACTTACCCGGGGCAGGCTCCAGTAGATCTCCTGGTCGACACACAGGCGGCGATCGGGCTGCGTCGGGTACAGCACGATAATCACTCCCGAGGCGCTGGCGTTCGCATAGCCCCGTTCAGCCGTTTTCTCAGCCTACGCAGAGCATGACACTTGCTCACGAACCTACGAAAGTTTTGGCGAGACACCGCATCAGAGTGCATCGTCGCTAGGAGGT
>CAWAPW010000011.1:0-756785 GCA_963784025.1 Bryobacterales bacterium | reverse complement strand
ATGGAAGCGCCGGTGAGCGCGGCACTCAGCTTATTGAGAATGACGCGCTGCCCGAAGCGAACCTCGAGGCCGTCCAGTTCAATGACTGGTTGCATGAGTATCTATCTATACGACATTTGGCGCTCGCGTGTTCCTTTCGGGCTGAAAGAAAGACGCCAGCGGACCGGCGAGTCCGGTGAGGTTGCCGCTCATCAGGCTGGCGATGCTCGGTCCGATCAGGTCGGCGTTGGCAGCCACGGTGAGGCGATCCGGCTCGGCATAGGCGGCTACCAGAGTAGGCTTCGCATTGCCCAGGCTTTCGAGCGAAGGCTGCTTGGGTCCGGCTCCCTGTCCGGCGCCCTGTCCGGCAGCGCGTTGCGGCATCATGCCACCCAGCAGGCCGGCGAGGGGCGCGATAGCCGGGCCGACGTTCTGATAAACCACCGCCGAGAAGTTCGTATAGTGGTCGCGCGGCATCATCGCGGCGATCTTTGAAGAGCGCAGAATCGAGAGGCCGGTAGTCTTGAATTTGCAGCGCATGGGCCACAATGGCGCGCGTCGGCCCGGCGATCAGATAGCCGCCGGCGAAGGTGTAGTGGAATTCCAGCAGTGGCCCGGCATCCGGAACCGCGAGGCCGTAATAGATGCGGCCGTCGACTGTCTCCTGCGTGGCCACCAGCGGCTTCTGGTTCGCCTGCTCGTGGTATTGGGCGGCATTGGCGGCATACCTGGCGACGGCCTGCTGAATGGCGGCCTGCGCAGCCACGGGGTCGTAAACTTCGGCCACCACTTTCCATGACGGAACCGGCATCAAGGGACCATCCACCGCCAGCGCAAATTCCCCGCCCAGACTGGCGGCAAGGGCTTCTCTAACCGGGGCCAGTTCCTTGGGTGAAATCACCTTCAACTGATCCGCCAGATGAGCGCCGTTCGAAACCACGAATGCGGCGGCGAGTGAAGACTCGGGCGAGATATAATCGAGCGCGCCCATGGGCGCCGGGCTGGCCAGCCAGCCCGCCATGACCGGCCCGCGGTCCGTCGAACGCAACCGAGACGCGCGCTTCCATGCGGCCGGCGACCTGCGTCTCATCGAGGATCAGGGCGGCATCCGCGCATCCACTGCGCGATGGTCGCGCCAATCCGGACTTCGGATTCAGCTTGGCGCAAACCAGGAAGCCGGCGCCGTGATGGTAGACCTCATTGATGCGCGAGTAGAAAGGCGTAGCTCTGGATGCCGCCGTTCGGCCGAATCGAGCGCGCTCGAAAGCTCATGAACGCCGCGCCGGCGATCCGAATTCCACTAGTCCGTTGCGCTCTTCCTCGACGACGGGCAAGCCCGACTGCTTCAGGAATTCGGCGAAACCGGCGCGCTTCATTTCGGAAGGAAGACCGGACCGTCCCTGTTTCGGAAGAACCGCGACGACGATCTCGCCGCCCAGATATTCGCTGGCTGCGCGCAGCTTTTCGATCACGGCTGCCATATGCTTGCCATGCGATTGCATCCACGGTTGCAGTTCCGGGCTCTGCGCGGTCTTTTGCTGGAAGACGTCTTCCGCTTCGCCCAGATAATCCGCCAGATTTGGAATGCTGGCGAAAAAGATGGTGTTCGGCAGGCAAGCGGCCCAGCAGGCTGCTGCTATAGCGCAGGCCCGGCAATTGGATCTGCGCGATGGCCTGGCCCAGCGCGGCCAGTTGCGCATAATAGCGGTCGCGGTTACGGCTCCAGGAGATGTCGTCGTGAACCGATTCGGGTTCGAGATCGGGACTGGTCACGATCTGGTTGCCGGGATGAAGAATCTTCTGCTGGTTGTCCTGATCCACGTGCACTTCGCCTTGAATCACTGAAACGCGCGACCCTTTGGCGCCGGCGCTGACGCCGAAAATGGTGCCGGTGACGGCCACGCGGCAATCGGCGGTGGCCACGAAGAGGTGGCCGGAGCTGCGGTGCGCGGCCTGCACGATCACGCTGCCGCGGCTCAGACGGACGGTAATGTCGCGGGCGCTCTTGGGTAGTGGTAAAGCCGGAGCGCTCGCGCAGTTCCACCAGCGAACCATCGCGCAGTTGCAGCATGGCGTCCGAATCTTTAGCGGTGCGGATCTCGACGCCGTCGGGCAAGGGCTGGCCGGCTTGCAGCGGCTGGATGCCGTTGGCGGAAATCTGGTAGAGCGCGCCGTTGACGGATTGCACGATGGCGGGTCCGGTGCGTCCGCCGTATTGGTCGTAGGCGATCCAAATGGAGACCCCGGCAGCGGCGACCACCACGGCGGCAGCGGCCCACCGGTAGTTAACGCGCGGCTTCGCGGTGCGGCGCGGCAGGCATGGCAACCACGCGGCCTTCATAAACCCGGCGGCAGCCGACGCACTCGTGCAGATGGTCTTGCAGCAAGGTGGCGCGCGCCTCGGAAAGGCGGCCGGCGCGGTAATCGGGAATCAGCGCTTGGAAGCTGGCGCAATCGGAGATGTGGTCGTGGCGCGGTTGTTCTAACAATGAGCGCCCATGGCCGGCGCTTCCGCAGCGGCGCTAATGCGCGCCCACACGCGGGCGGCGGCGGCTTCCACCACGGCATCGTCAACGGTTTGGTTGCGGATATCGGACACGGCTTGGTCAAGTTCCTGGTTCATGCCACTCCTCCCTGATAGGCTCGGTATTCCTTTTCCAGTCGGTCGCGGGTGCGCGAAAGCGTCACGGCAACCGTTCCGGGCGTGGTGTTGAGCAATTCGGCAATTTCGGGATTTTCCTTTCCTTCGAAGAAGCGAAGGGTGAACATTTCGGCGATGCGCGGGTTCAGACGGCGCCAGCGCGGCGCGCAGCCAGTCGCGGATTTCGCCCGAGGCAAGGGCGCGGTCGGGTCCGCGGTGGGAAGATTCGGCCAGCACCGGCTCGAACTCATCGAGCGGGATGTTGCGGATGTTCTGGCGCGAGCGGACGAGATCGACCGCGGCATTCACCGCGGCGCGGTGCAGAAAGCTGGAGATGCTGACCACCGGCTCGGCCTCGGGATCGCGCTTGAGCATGCGCAGAAAGACGGTCTGGAGGACGTCTTCGGCGTCGCTGGCGCTTCCGGTGACGCGGTAGGCGGCGCGGAACACCATGGCGTGATGGTCGCGGAAAATGCTTTCCAGGTCCGCGGCGGCCTGCGGGGCTGGTTCCATTAGGGTGGTTGGCGCTTTCATATTATCAGGCGCTTCGATGGTGAGACGTGCGGCTGGTCCGAAGATTAGCAAAGTAGAAGTGACGATTGCGTTTCGACGTCGCGCCCGGTAGCGCCGGTGTTTCTTTATGCGCGTTATCCTTTCACTATTCGCGACTGCGAAGACCGCAGAGGTTACCAGGACCCCGATTCCAGTTTAGCTTGGGCATTTCGCGGCGCTTGGAGACTAGACTGGCAGGAAACGTTATCTGGACGTCGCTAGACGTGCGATTGAGCAGGCTGGCTGAAGGCGCAAAAACCAAGCCGATTTGGCGTAAGTCCAATCGTGGCTGTTCTCGGAGGATGAATCGCGGCGCCAACCTATCGAGTTCGAGTGGCCAGCGAGCGATTCCGGCAGCCGGTCTTGCGAGTCGTGAGTTTCTTTGAAACTGCTGTGACTGGATCAGTGAGGCGAAAGACTGGAGAAATGACTAAGACTAAG
This sequence comes from Bryobacterales bacterium, assembly GCA_963784025.1. Classification (GTDB taxonomy): domain Bacteria; phylum Acidobacteriota; class Terriglobia; order Bryobacterales; family Bryobacteraceae; genus Palsa-89. Next base: position 753,172 of record CAWAPW010000011.1, on the reverse strand, counting down.
CCAATTCCCGGTAAGCCAAACGTTAACTATGGGTCAGACAACAGCGGATGGGTCGTTCTAGCGAACTTTGCCGGCGGAGTTCTCCAGCACGACGTTGGAGAGCACCGCCGTGTCGGACTTGTCCGGCAGGTGCGAGCAGAAGCCGATGCCGACGTAGAAGGGCCCGTCGATGTGCAGGTTGATGGGCGGGCCGAACTGGTGCATCGGCTCGCCATCCAGGCTGACGAAGAGCGCGAAGGAGTCGCCGTGCTTTTCGATGCCGATGCGCTTGGCCATGACGGTGACCAGGCTGTCGGGGTTGGCGCCGCCGGGACTGCCGCGGCCGCCGATGCGATACTCCATGTCCTTGACGCGGACGTCCTTCTCGGGACGCTGCGCCAGGTGGATCATGCCGGCACCGTGCAAGGCGACGATGGCCTCCTTGGAATCGTCATCGAGGTCCTGGCGAATGACCAGGACGGCCTTGCGGTCGCCATAGCCATTCGGGTCCGGGAAGGCGATGTCGGCCGCGAGCGAGACGTCGCCGGACATCTTCTTCCAGAGAAAGCGGAACTCGTCGCGCGTGTACCAGATGTTGTAGCCGGCGGAGTTGATGGTGTATTGCTTCGTGGCGGCGTCGTAGCTGGCGCTGCCCGGCACCAGCGCGCTGCCGATGTCCGACTGGCCCTCGAAGATGCCGATCGGCGTATCGAAATTCCTGCTGGGCCGGTGAAAGTCCGGCGGCGGCGCTACCTGGGTGTGGGTTGCGGAGCCCGGCTGCGCCCACGCGGGCACGGCGGGTGCTTGCGCGCGGAGCGCATGCGGGCAACCCAGCATGAGGGCTGCTAGCGAGAGTTGAAAATTTTGATTGAACGAATTGGCTGGCGGAACATGCCACATTTGCGGCGATTGTAGCAGAGATTCTGAGTGGGATCGCCGGCGTTACCAGGGAGTGGGCCCGAGCCGAAGGCCCATCCCAAGAGGCCGGGCGGGCCTGCCGCGCGGGATTCGCTAAAATGAGTCCTCATGCGATGCTACCCGGCGCTCTCTCTCGCCGCCCTCGCGCTGGCCGGCTGTTCCCGCCCGCCGCCCGCGGCCGATCCGGACCTCACCGCCGAGATCCAGCGCATCCGCGCCATCGATAATCACGCACATCCGGTGCGCGTCACCCAGCCCGGCGAGCCCGCCGATCGCTTCTTCGACGCGCTGCCCGTGGACAACATGGAGCCGCAATCCGACCCCGTCAATCTCCGCCCCAACGCCCCCTCGATAGCCGACGCCTGGCGCGCGTTATATGGCGCCGGCCGCGTGGACCAGCAGCGCAAGCAGGCCGTGATGCAGCAGAAGGGCGACGCGTATCCCGAATGGGTGCTCGACCAGATGGGCGTGGAAGTGATGCTCGCTAACCGCGTCTCCATGGGCCCGACCATTCAGCCGCCGCGCTTCCGCTGGGTGCCGTATGCCGACGCGCTGATCTTTCCGCTGGATAACTCGAAGCTCGCCGCCGTCAACTCAGACCGCAAGTCGTTCTTCGCGCTGGAAGACAAGCTGCGCGCAGCGCTATCTGCAAGACGCCGGACTCGCCGCGCCCCCCGCGACTCTCACCGAATATCTTTCGCGCGTAGTCACTGCCGACGCTCGAAAAGCAACGCCAGGGCGGCGCCGTCGCCGAGAAGTTCGAAGCCGCCTACCTGCGCTCGCTGGCGTTCGACAAAGTGGACCGCGCCGCGGCGCGAGCGCCTTTACGCCGCCAAGTCCACTGCCAACCAGCCCGCCGATTACAAAGCGCTGCAGGATTTCCTGTTCCGCTATATCGCCGCCGAATGCGGCCGTCTTGGCATGGCCGTACACATCCACACCGAGGCCGGCGCGGGCGGTTACTTCGACGTAGCCGGCGCCAATCCGCTGAATCTGGAATCGGTTCTGGACGACCCCGATCTGCGCAAGACTAAGTTCGTGATGCTGCACGGCGGATGGCCGTTCATCGGCGAAATCACGGCGCTGCTCACCAAGCCCAACGCCTATCTGGATTTCTCCGCGCAAGACCTGGCGCGCACGCCCGACGCGCTGGCCGCATACCCTGCGCGAATGGCTCGAGTTCGTTCCTGAGAAGATCCTGTTCGCCACCGACGCCTATCCCTATATTCCCGAAATGGGTTGGGAAGAATCCGGCTGGATCGCCGCGCGTACCGGACGCCAGGCGCTGGCCATCGCGCTAACGGGCATGATGCGCGATGGTGAAATCACGCGCGCCCGCGCCTCTGAATTGGCGCGCATGGTCTTGCGCGACAATGCCCGGGCCCTCTACGGATTCAAGTAGGGCGGACCCCCTGGGCCGCGCGGGTCCCCCCGGACCCGCTCTTCGCCGCACTAATAAAGGGATGCCCAATTGACGCAATTCGACGCAATCCTCTTCGATTTCGATGGAGTCCTGATCGATAGCGAACCGCTGCACTGCCTTTGCTGGGCGGACGTCCTCAAGCCGCTCGGCGTCACGCTCGAATGGGAGTTCTACCGCGACCACTGCATCGGCATCGACGACCGCGAGATGCTGCGCATGATGGCCACTCAGTCGGACCCGCCGCGCGATTGGCTGGAATTATGGGCGCAATACCCGGCCAAGAAGGAACTGTTCCGCTATCGAACTCTGAGCGCACCGCCATTCGACCCTGCGCTTGCGAGTTTCCTGGCGACGCTGCACGGCCAATATAAGATGGCGGTGGTGACTTCCAGCGCTCGCGCCGAAATCGAACCGCTGTTGGAGGCTGGCGGCTTGCGGCAATATTTCGACTTGATGGTCTGCGACAAAGAAGCCGGGGCGCACAAACCCGCACCGGAGCCCTACCTGATGGCGGCGCGCTTATTGGAAGTGAGCAACCCGCTGGTGGTGGAAGATTCCCCTCGCCGGAATCGCCAGTGGCCGCGCCGCAGGTTTCGAGGTGCTCGCGGTGCAGAGCCCCGCGGACGTCCCGGACTTGGTACGACAGCGGCTTGGTTAGCGGCTCAATTCGTCGCGCACCTGCAGGGCCTCGGAGCCCATCGCGCATGTAGCGGCGGGCCGGCAACCTGCAAGGCAAGTGCTTCGCCGCACATTAGCCGGCGACAGGCCAGGAGGCCTATCGCACATTGCATCGACGCCCGAAAAACCACATCGCAGAATCGGTGACTTACCGATACATGAGTGTGTGCGCCACGACGGTCAGGCCCTTCGCGCTGCGGCTGCCCGCGCTTGCTTTGAAAGCGCCTGATGGGAAGCTGCGCTGCGGCCTTCTTTCTTCAAGGCCGACAGCGTCGCGCGGGACCGCTTGGCAGAGGGCTTCTTCGCCGCGCCGCTGCTTCCCTTGGCCGAATCGCGTTTCGCCTGCTTCTGTACCTTCGGCGAGCCATTCTTCGGCGGCGGCAACTTTACACCCGCACGCCGCGCTTTCGAAAGGCCAATGGCAATCGCCTGTTTCGTGGACCGGGCGCCGTGCTTGCCTTCCCGAATGTGATCCATCTCCTCGCGCACAAACTCACCGGCTTGCGTACTGGGGGCTTTTCCTTCACGCGCATCCTTCCGCGCTCGTTCGATCGTTCTTTTTTCCGGCATAGCGCCTGTTCAGATTGCAATCGCGGCGCCAGGGTGTCAAATAAACCAACAAAATTCTGCAACCTCCCGCACGCTCGTCCGTATTAGATGCATATGCCGTCGCTCGCCGCACCCTGCCGGTCCCTACTCATATGCACGCTGGTGTCGGCGTGCGCCGCCGCCCAGTCCGACGCACCGGTCGAAAATGTCACCGTGGGCAAAGCTGGCGCAGGTTTCGTGCTCAGCCCTTCCGGCGCGCCCTTCACGCCCTGGGGATTCAATTACGATCGCGATTACCGGCATCGTCTAATCGAGGAATATTGGAACACCGAGTGGGCAACGGTTGAGCAGGATTTCCGTCAGATGAAGGCTCTCGGCGCCAATGTGGTGCGCCTGCATCTGCAATTTGCCCAGTTTATGGAGTCGCCGGACAAGCCGAACCAAATCAATCTGGCTCGCCTGCAACGGCTGGTGCGGCTGGCTGAAGAGATCGGCCTCTATCTCGACATCACCGGTTTGGGCAGCTATCGCGCCAGCGCCATTCCATCCTGGTATAGCGGACTCTCCCAGACTGCGCATTGGGACGCGCAGGCAGCATTCTGGGAGGCCATCGCAGGCGCCTGCTCCGGCCGGCCCGGCGTCTTCGCCTACAATCTGATGAACGAGCCAATGGTGTCCGGCGACCGGCGTCCCGCGGGGGCGTGGGTGCATCCGAACGAGTTGGGCGGTCTCCACTATGTCGAGTTCATCAACCTGGTACCTGCCGGCCGCGGCCGTTCCGACGTTGCCAAGCAGTGGGTGCGGCAAATGGTTCAAGCCATCAGGAAGCACGACCGGCGCAGCCTGGTGACCGTTGGAATTATGACGGGAGACACGGATTTTTGAAGCCGGAAGAAGTGGCTGGATTCCCGCCGTCCAAGATCGCGCCCGAAGTGGACTATATCTCGGTGCATCTCTACCCGAAAAAAGGCGAGGTGGATGCCGCCATCGATGTACTCAAGCGCTTCAAGACCGCCAAGCCGCTCATGGTGGAGGAGACCTACCCGCTGCGATGCGGCGCTAAGGAATTCGGTACGTTCCTCGCGCGGTCCCGTGGCATTGCCAACGGCTGGTTGGGATTCTACTGGGGACACACGCCGCAGCAACTGCAAGGCTCCGCCATTCCGGGTGACCAACGCGCGTATGACTGGTTGGAACTATTCCAAGCGATGGACCCCAACCGCAGACACTGAAGTTCGGGATTCCATCGGAAAATTTGCAACTTTGCCCCCCTGCCAGTGCGTAGATAGAGCCTATGAGCACCTTGCTGCCGACCTGCGCTATGCCTTGCGCATGATGCGGAGCAATCCAGGCCTTCACTGCCATCGCCGTGGCCGCGCTGGCGCTTGGCATCGGCGCGAATACCGCCATTTTCACGGTGGTCAATGCAGTCCTGCTGCAACCGCTGCCGTATCCGCAGCCCGATCGCATCATGCAGCCTGGGCCGCAAATATCCGAATGGCAGTCGGCTACTCCAACTCCATCCCCAAGTACATGACGTGGCGCCACAACGACGTCTTTGAAGCCCTCACGCTCTACGGCGATAGCGGACCCGCGGCGAATCTGGGCTCGGGCGACCGTCCCAATGAGGTCAAGACCGCTCGCGTCTCCAAGGAGTATTTCCAGGTGTTCGGCGTCGCGCCTCTGATGGGCCGCGTGTTCAACGATGCCGAGGATCTGCCGAACGGCCCGCCCGCCGCGGTGATCGGCTACAACCTCTGGCAGACCCGGCTGGGCGGCGATCCTCGCAAATTGTGGGGAGCTCCATCCTGCTCAACAAACAGCCCTATACGGTGGTCGGCGTGCTGCCCAAGGGCTTTCAGCCCGAACCCGCCGGCGTCGAGATCTGGACGCCGCAGCAGGCCGACCCTAACAGCGCCAACCAAGGCCACTACCTCGCCGTCGCCGGCCGCCTTAAGCCAGGCGTCACTCTGGAACAGGCGCGCGCCGAAATGAAGGTGGTGGGCGAACGGTTCCGCGCCGCCAACCCCAAGTGGATGGATAAGGCCGAAAGCGTGGCCGTGATGCCCATGCGCGAAGCCATGGTGGGCGATGCCCGCGTCGCAGTTGCTGATTCTCGAAGGCGCCGTGATGTTCGTGCTGCTGATCGCCTGCGCCAACGTCGCCAACCTGCTGCTGGCGCGCGCGGCCGCGCGCCAGCGCGAATTCTCCGTCCGCGCCGCCATCGGGGCGAGCCGCGGCCGTATGCTGCGCCAGTTGTTGACGGAAAGCGTTCTGCTCGCCGCCATCGGCGGGGCGCTCGGGTTTGCGCTGGGCGCCTGGGGCGTGCGCGCGCTGTTGACGCTGGTGCCGGGCAGTTTCCCATCGCCAGCGGTCTCTTTTCTCATTGGCAAATCTGGCTGACTCTGGCGGCCTCGCTGCAGTTCTGCGCCTCGCTTCTGAACCGCTATGGAAAACCACAGGCGATGCTTCCGGAATCGGTAGACGAACAAGAGCGCAAACTGGCTAATTCACGGTATTGACTTCTTTGTGGACCGCTTCCTCACGGTCGCGGCTCAGAAGCGGTCGCGGCTCAGAAGCGGTCGCGGCTCAGAAGCGGTCGCGGTAAGGCCTTAGTACGTCTAGCCTGTGGCGGCACGCCACACCTGGTGCATCACCTGCGTGCATTTCGGCCTTCATCGAATCGAAATCGCGGCCCTAACCCGCGATCAACGCACGCCGCCAGTCCCAATCTGAATTCGCGAAACTTTGGAGGGTCTCGTGCATCCAGTGCAAATAGAGGTTCGGACGGACATGGCAGTTTTGAAAATTGTACTCACGCCGCAACCCGCCGTCGCGCGGGCACGATCCGGCGTTGCTGCAAGCAGTTCGGAGCGCACCATCAAGTCGCAGTTTTGGTTTGAGGGTGTCCTGGCACTGATGAGTCAAGCCTTCGGTTTTCAACCCTTGGGTCAACTGGCGAACATTCTGGTCGCCCTGTTGACACCGGCCGCCCTGGTCGCGTTGGTTTTGGGAATCTGGCGAGTATGCGCGGACCTGGGATGGGCGGGCCCATTCTTTATCGCCGACGGTTTCTTCTCCCACTGGCAGGTTTGGATTGCTCTGTCCATTGGCTTGAAGATGCTCTCTTCCACCCTGATCGCCTGGGGCTCGCGGATCGCCAAGTTTTCCGAGGAAAACTGATCGCTGTTCTGATATTCTGAGTTTAAGGCGGGTCTTCAGTTCATGTCCTTCCGCAGCAGAACGCGATCCATAGGCGCATTCTATATTCCGGGCTTCCCGAAGGGCGTCAAGTGGCTACTGATCAGCAATGTCGCCATCTTCCTGGTCGGCTACTTCGCCGGGCTGCTGCGGCTGGATCGGCCGCTGGCTTACCTGGCGCTTATGCCGGTTGACGTCGTAAAATACTTCTCCATCTGGCAGCTTGCCACGTACGCCTTTCTGCACGGCGGCTTCGGGCACATTATTTGGAACATGCTGGCGCTTTGGATGTTCGGCGCCGACATCGAGCGGATGTGGGGCACGCGCCGGTTTCGTGCAGTTCTACTTCTTCTGCGCCGTGGGCGCGGGCATCTGCGTGGTTATTGCGAATTACATTTTGCCTTGGGGCAACCCGAGCGTCGCCACCATCGGCAGCTCGGGAGCTATTTTTGGCATCCTGATGGTCTACGCCATGATGTTCCCGGATCGCGAGATCCTGTTTGGCTTCCTGTTTCCCGATCAAGGTGAAGTAGTTCGTGATGATCGTTGGCGCCGTGGCGTTTCTCAGCTCCTTCGGGGTGAATACCGGAGTTAGCAACTTCGCGCATCTGGGCGGATTGCTGTTCGGCTATCTTTTCCTCAAGACGCCCCATATGCAATTCGATCCCGTGGCGCCCATCCGGCGGCAGTATCGGGACTGGAAGCTGCAGCGCGCCAAGAAAAAATTTCAGGTGTACCTGCGCAAGACGGGCTCGGGCCGCGGACCCAAGGTCAACTAGGCCCTGCGGAACCGCTTCCTTTGGTCGCGGGTCGGTAAGGCGATGGTCGCGGCTCGGTAACGCGGCCCCAGGCGTTGAATAAGGTCTAAAATAGGTGCGAGGGCGGCGCTAGGCCGCTCGCGGTGATTCTATGAAATACTTCAAAGCCGGACTTATTCGGCGCCAGCGTTGTAATCGCATTGGGCGCAATTTCGTTCCACGTGGCGATCGCGCAGCAGGGGCCGGACCGGACTCATCGGAAACCGTCGCCAGGCCGAGAAAGAAGAACCCGCCCCCGGACGCGGCCACCGATCCGGCCAATACGGATTCCACCGATACAGACGCCGGCCAGCGCCGCGCCACCCGCCAGTGCCGAGCCAACTTCCAATGCATCCTCGCGATGACGACGAGCCAGCGGTTGACGAGCCAAAGATCCCTTCCAAGTTCAGCAAGAAGGACAAGGAACTTCCCGCGAGACACACCCACCTTCAGCAGCGATGTGAACACGGTTGAGCTGGATGTCGCGGTGCTGGACAACAAGGGCCATTTCATCCCGAACATCCCCAAGACAAGTTCCGCGTGCTGGAAGACAACGTCCCGCAAAAGATCGCGAGCTTCAACCTCAATGGCGATGCGCCGATGACCATCGCGATGGTGATCGAGTTCAGCAACCTGTATCCAGCAATATTATTCGCAAGGCTGGTATGAGACGCTGGTGGCCTCCTATGGCTTCGTGCAGACGCTGCAAGCCGCAGGATTATGTGGCGGTCATCGCCTACGATCTGCGCACGGAAATTCTGTGCGATTTCACCACGGACCGCAACAAGGTTCAAGAAGCCATGCAGCGTTTGCGCATTCCGGGATTCTCGGAAGCGAACCTGTTCGATGCCCTGGTGGATACCGAGCAGCGCATGAGCAACATTGAAGGACGCAAGGCGATTCTGCTGATCGCCTCCGGCCGCGACACCTTCAGCAAGCTTACCTTCGACAAGGCCAGAAAGGCCATCCAGGAGGCGGGCGTGCCTATTTACGCCGTCAGCATGCTGCAAGCCATGCGGATCATGGCGGAACAGTACATGAGCGACAACCAGCGCATGGATTTTCTGCAGGCCGACAACGAAATGAACACTTTCGCGCGCGAGACCGGCGGCCAGGCGTTCTTCCCGCGCTTCTTCGGCGAGTTTCCCAGCATCTTTCAGACCGTCTCAACAGGCCCTGCGAAATCAATACTCCATCACCTACGTTCCGTCCAATCAGGCCAAGGACGGCCAATTCCGCAAGATCAAAGTGGAACTGGTGGATCCGCAAACCGGCGCCGCGCTGCGGATCATGGAGGGTGGAAAGCCGGTGAAGTACGACGTGATCGCGAAAGCCGGATACACCGCGCCGCGCGCAGTGGAGTAATTTTCGCGCTGAGTTTCCGGCCGCGCTGACTGGCCCCCTTCGAGCATCTCAAGTCAAGCTCTCGATCTTTCGACTTTCCAAGCTGATAGAAATTCATTGACAGTGGGATTACGGCTCTGTTAAGTTCGTTGGGTCTTTTCGATGGCCAACTCACCTTCTCAGAATCCTTGCGGGCGAATTCTCTTAGTCGACGACAACTCTTTGGGATTGGCCGCGCGGCGCAGCGTGCTGGAGGAGTTGGGTCATCAGGTGAAGACCTCCGGCACCGCGGCCGAAGCGCTCGAATTGTGCGGCAAACACGGCTTCGACGTCGTGGTGACCGATTACAAGATGCCGAAGATGAATGGCGTCGAACTGATCGGGCGCTTGAGAAAACTGCATCCGGCAACTTCGGTGATCCTGATCTCCGGCTTCACCGACACGCTGGGTCTGGATGAGGCGAGCACCGGCGCTGACATTGTTTTACAGAAGAGCAACAACGAAGTGCCGCCAGCTGATCCGCGCTGTGAATCGCCTGCTGCGCAAGCAGCAGCAACCGGCGAAGAAGCCGGCCGCGTCGCAAGCCAGTTTGAAAACCGAGAAGCGCAAAGCGCGTTAAGAGTCGAAATAACGCAAAGCGCGTTAAAATCGCGCGCCGGCGGCAGTGGAAGGTAAATTGCTGCCGTTCGCGGTAAAGTAAAAACAGATGCTGCTACGCGCGTGGATCGCCCTCGTACTCTGCATCCCCGTTTCACTCTCCGTTTCGAGCGCCGCAACCCGCGCCAAAGTCCCGAATAAAGCCGCGGACAAGACCATCAATCCGTCCGTCCGGCAATGGACGCGCTCCATGAGCTTGCGCGATAAAGTGGCGCAGCTCATCATCGTGCCGATCTATGGAGAGCCGGCCAACACACGCTCGGCCGAGTTTCGGAAGTATCAGCACCTGGTCCGCGATCTGCACGTGGGCGGCGTCATCGTGACCGGCCATTCGCTCAACGGCGGCGTGCGCAATGCCGAGCCTTACGCCATGGCAGCCCTGCTGAACCGCCTGCAGAAGCTGGCCAGAACGCCGCTGTTCGTGGCAGCCGATTTCGAACGCGGGCGCATCCATGCGCGTGAACTCCACCACGGCTTGGCCGTACAGCATGGCGTTCGGCGCCGCGCAGGATCTGGCCGCGGTGACCGAGGAAGGAGCGGACACCGCTCGCGACGCGCGCGCCATGGGCGTCAACTGGCTGTTCGCGCCGGTGGCCGACGTCAACAATAATCCCGATAATCCGATCATCAATATCCGCTCGTTCGGCGAGAATCCGCAGCAGGTGGCCAGCTTTGTGGAAGCCTACATCAACGGCGCGCATTCGGATCGCAAGAATCCGGTGCTGGTAACGGCAAAACATTTCCCGGGGCACGGCGACACCACCGAAGACAGCCATATGGCGCTGCCGCGATTGGACGCGGATCACGATCGGATCGAAGCCGTGGAGTTGACGCCGTTCCGCAGCGCGATCGCGGCCGGCGTGGACGCCGTGATGACCGCGCATCTGAATGTGCCGGCGCTCGAGCCGGACAACCTGCCTGCCACGGTATCGAGCAAAATCATCACCGGAGTTCTGCGCGAAGAACTCGGCTTTCATGGGCTGGTGGTCACCGACGCCATGGACATGCAGGGGCTGGCGGCGATGTTCAATTCAGGCGAGGCGTCCGTACGGGCCATCGAAGCGGGCGCGGATGTGCTGCTGATGCCCAAGCGTCCCGAAGAAGCGATTCGCGCCGTGATGGCGGCGGTGGAACAAGGCAGAATCAGCCGCAAGCGCCTGGATGAAAGCGTCAATCGAGTGCTGGCGGCCAAAGTTCGCTTGGGGCTGCGGAGCAAGAAGCTGGTGGATCTGGAGGCGATCGCCGACGTGGTGGATTCGCCCGAGTCCGACGAGCGCGCGCAGGAAGTGGCCGATCGCGCCGTGACGCTGGTGAAGGATTCCAAGGATTCGTTGCCCATTCGTCATCCCGAGACCACCTGCCTGATCGCACTCACGGAGGGGCGGCGCAGCCAGCAGGGAATCCGATTGATGGATGAAGTGAAGAAACTGGCGCCGGGCGTGACCACCACGATTCTGGACCCCGCCATGAGCAAGGGCGATCTGGACCAGGTGAGCGAGAAGACCTCGAGCTGCAGCGAGATCGTAGCAGCCGCGTACGTCACGGTGGCCGCCTATCGTGGCAATGTCGCGCTGGCGGGCGATTATCCGGATTTCCTGAACGGGCTGATCGCGGGCAAGGTTCCCGTGATGCTGGTGGCGCTAGGCAATCCGTATCTGGTTCGCAGCTTCCCCAACGTGAGCGCCTACCTTACTACTTATAGTCCGACGCCCACGTCGGAGACGGCTCTTGCCAAAGCGCTTTTCGGCGACATCGCCATCACGGGCCATTTGCCGGTTACCATCCCCGGCATCGCGAAATACGGCGAGGGAATCCAGGTGCCGGCCAGCGCGGCTGCGCCAGTTCCCGTGGCGAAGAGCGTACAAGAATGATCGAAATCACCTGGCTGGGTCACGCCACCGTTCAATTTCGTCTGGAATCGGGCGAAGTGATTTTGATGGATCCCTGGATCGAAGGCAATCCGATGTACCCCAAGGGTCACAAGATCGATCGCCTGGATGCCATCCTGATTTCGCACGCTCATTTCGATCACATTCACGACGCGATACCGCTGGCGAAGGAGTTCAAGCCGAAGAAAGTGGTGGCCATCTTTGAAACTTGCGGGTGGCTGACTTCGAAAGGCGTGGAGAATTGCAGCGGGATGAACAAAGGCGGCACACAAATGGTGGGGACCATCCGGGCGACCATGACGCATGCCATCCACAGTTGCGGGATCACGGATGGCGACCAGATTCTTTATGGGGGTGAGGCGGCGGGTTACGTGCTTCACCTGCCTGACGAACGGGCGATCTACTTCGCCGGCGACACCGCGGTATTTTCCGACATGGCGCTCATCGAGCAGTTGTACAAGCCCGACCTGGCGTTCCTGCCGATCGGCGATTTTTACACCATGGGACCGCGCGAAGCCGCGCTGGCCTGCCGTTTGCTGAACGTGAAGAAAGTAATCCCGATGCACTTCGGAACGTTCCCGGTCCTGACTGGATCTCCGTCGGAACTGGTGCGAGAGCTGGTGGAGTTTCCGCGCACCGAGGTGTGGCCGCTCGAAATCGGCAAGCCGGTGAAATGGTAGCCAATAGCGGACCGATTTGACAGGCAGTGCGCTTCGTAAACCTGTGCCAACGGATCCGCCCGCTTAGACAAATCTGTCGCTATCGAACAAAGTGCTGAACATCCTTGTTGTTGTCCTGGCACATGTACTCGATCATCTCGGTGTCGAGCATAGGCTTCAAGTGAAGTTGCACCGTCCAAACCTTCGTAAACACTTTGGGGTCATTAATGGTGACGTCGACATCCAGGCTTCCGAAGTTGGGGCGGCGGATGCGTTCCGTGACGCGCGCCTGGCCGGAGAAGAAGTTGCCTGCGGTATCCAGCCACGAATCGTCGCGATAGCCCGCCGATTCCACGACGAGCGTCGCGCCTTCCCAGTGCGCCACGGAGTAGCCGTTCCAGGCCGGGGTCATATCATCGGGAAGCTTGCGTCCGTCGAAAAAGATCTGGCGGTAGCTTGCGTTGAATTCGTGCAAGATGACGAGTTGGCGGGGCATTTGGAAAATCTTCTGAGTTTCCGGGAAGGCCCAGGCCCGGGGATAATTGGGGGGCATGCAGAAAGTGTGGGGATCGATATACCCCACATCCTTGGCACGGTTCTTGACCAACTCCGCTGCCCATGGTTGGTAGGGGATGCCGCCTTTCAGATTGATCGCAAAATTGCCGAGTTGCGGAGTAAGGGGCAGTTCCGAGCATTGAAAAAGCCCGATCTTTGGATCGCAAGGGCGCTCGTCGCGAGGAACCCACATCCCCGAGAAATCCGGCTTGCCGCCGGAAGTTTTGGGCGCGGGAGCGCGGAGATCCGGTTTGCCGTCAGGCGTGCGGGGGATTCCCGGTGTAGGCAGGTTGATCCATTGAGCGGTGGCAGGCAGAGCCAGAAAAAGAGCAACCTTCAGAGCGTTCATGGTTGCCGATTGTATCGATCGGGAAGAATGAAGTCAAAACGCTGCGCCCACGAACGTACAGCGGCCCCACCAGCCCTACGCTATCGCTCGCGCAAGGACTCGGCAGCGAGAGGATCTGCTGCGACAGCTTTCATGATCGGCAAAGCGAAATTCAGCAATTCACGGGCGTTGAGCACGTAGGTCAGCGCATCTCCTACTCGGACGCCATTGTTGCTCGTCTTGCAGAGCAAGCTGTCGACGATCTTCGCGAAAAAGCGATCGGGCCAGTTGGCATGAACGCCGTCGCCGGAGGTATCGAATTCTTCCATGGCACGCCATACCCGGCAGCCATTTTCCATCACGGGCACCTGATAACGGGCGACTCGCTTGCCTGGGATGTCGGCGACATGTTCCACGTAGTGGAGAAAGGTGACGGCATCGTGATCGGAGCCCAGCAATAGGATCTTGCCATCCAGCAGCAGGAATCGATCGAGGGGAGAATCCGCGCCGAAAGCATAATTCCAGGGTTGGCTAGACAGGAGATGCCCGGCCTGCTTGCCCCAGAACACGAAACGGGCCACGTGGCGATTCACTAGAGAGCCGGGATAAGTCCTCAGCAATTCCACCAGCGCGCCATTGTCGCGATCCGATCTGGCCGTAAGAGGATCGAATGCCGGCAGCTTTTCACGAAGCTCGCGCTCGTGCTCCATCGACAGATTCCCGCGTCCCACTTCGTCGTAATAACGCGGGCAGCTGGCGTACATCATCAGAGTGCCTTCGGAAGTGAGCGCCGATTTGAGGGCAAGATGGATGCCGTCTGGACCACCGGCAACTTCTCCCACCGCTCGCACCGAAGCGTGCAGCATTACTGTATCGGCAGCCAGGATGCCGAGCTTGCGAAAGTCGTTCGCCAATTCCTCTATTGAGTACATCGCAAAGCGTCCAGCCGTGGATACGGCGCAGGCCGTCAGAATGTTCCGTGCGAGAATAGTACGGTTCGGGGAGCTGAGATGAGGCTGCACGCACTGGCGATCGCGACGCTTGCGCTGGGAATCGGCGCATCCACGGCGATGTTCAGCTTCATCCATCCGATGCTGCTGCATCCGCTTCTGTATCCGCGCGCGGACCGGCTGGTGGTGATCGAAGCGCGCGATCCGCAAGGGCATCCGGGCGGGGTTTCGTGGCCGGAGTACCGGGATTACTCCAGGCAAGCTTCGGTCTTCTCCGATGTTGGGGCATTCGACTTCGGGTTCTTTTTTCTCACCGGCGTGGAGCAGCCGGAACAAATTGCGGGAGCTTTGGTGACGCCGAATGTTTTTCGCATGCTCGGGGCTGCGCCCGCACTAGGCCGCGATTTCCGGGCAGGGGAGCAGGGCGTCGTAATCCTGAGCGACGCGTGCTGAAAGCGGCGCTTCGGCGGCGATCCGAATATTTTGGGAAGGAACATCGCGCTGGATTTCGCCCGCACGCCCCAGACCGAGCGCTACACCGTGATCGGCGTTATGCCGCCGGATTTCTGGATGTACTACAGCGCTTTCGATGTCTTCGTTCCGCTGCCGCGCGCGGCGATGGGCGAGGATAGGAACGCGCGCGGATTGGCGGCCATGGCGCGCTTGCGCGACGGCGTAACCCTGGCACAGGCGCGCAGCGCGGTGAGCGCGATTCCCGACGATAAGAACTGGAGCACCAGCGTCAGTTTGTGGGAGAAGAGCCAGACGCAGGACATTCGTCCCACCTTTCTGGTGCTGGCGGGAGGCGCCATCATACTGCTGCTGATTGCCGCGGCGAACGTGGGCGGTTTGCTGCTGGTACGCGCGCAGGGCCGGCGGCGGGAGATGGCGATTCGCGCGGCGCTGGGCGCCACACCGTGGCGGGTCGCGCGATTGCTCGTCGGCGAATCGCTCAAGCTGGGCGTGGTTGCGTGCGGAGCTGGAACGCTGCTGGCCTGGTGGGCGTTGCGCATCATGATCGCGTCGCTGCCGAAAGGCGGATTGTTCAGTTTTCTTCCCAGCCTGGATCGGGTAACTCTGGACGCGCCGGCGCTTCTGTTCGCTGTGGGATCGTCACTGGCGGCCTGCCTGCTGGCGGGAACTCTACCTGCCATCGTGACGCGCCACGCCGATCTGGTCAGCGGGTTGAAGGACATCGCCGCGGTGGCCTCGCCGCGGGCGCGCACCATTTTGGTCACCGCCGAGATCGCGCTGTCCGTCACACTTTTGGCCGGCGCCGGCTTACTGATTCGGACCATGGAGCGCATCCGCGCGATCGACCCCGGATTCAGTCCCGACCATCTGCTGACTCTGCGCGCACCGGTTCCGCTGGCCACGGACCGCGCCCACGCCGAAGCATACTATCGCGAACTTCAATCGCGCCTCGCCGCACTGCCCGGCGTTCAATCGGTAGCGCTGGCCAGCGCGCAACCTCTCACCGGCGCCCGGCCAGAACAATTCGATATTCCCGGCCGCGAGCGGCCCGTAGACGCGGACTATCGCGTGGTGACGCCAAATTATTTCACCACGCTGGGCGTTCCCATTCACCGGGGCCGCGCTTTCGATGCCGGCGACGAGCATCGCGCGGTGATCAGCGAAGCGCTGGCGCGAAAATATTGGCCCGGACAGGATCCGATCGGCAAGTCGATTCGTATTCGCGGCGAATCGATCGAAATTATCGGCATCTGCGGCGACGTTCGCGATGTTTTGCTCCGCGATGCCACGCCCATTCTTTACCGGCCGTGGCGCGATGAGCCGGACCGCGCGCAGCAGGTGGATATACGAAGTTCCAGCGACCCGCTAACGGTAGTCCGAGCCGTGAACGGAGTAGTGCGCGATCTGGGCGGCGTGGTCGCCGAAGTCCTGCAAGGGCGGCAGTTCATCGACGATGTTACCTGGCAGCAGAAACAATCCGCGCAGGTGCTGGCCGTGTTCTCCGGGATCGCTCTGGTGCTTGCGGGGGTGGGGTTGTACGGAGTTATTTCGCTCGCGATCCGCCGCCGCACGCGCGAAATCGGAATCCGGGTGGCGATCGGCGCCCGGCGCGCCGACATTGTGGGGCTTGTGATTCGCGAAAGCGTTCGCCCGTTGATCGCGGGCCTGGCTTTGGGAGTAGCCGCCGCGCTCGGGATGAGTCGCTGGATAGCGAGCATCTTATATCAAGTGGCGCCATCGGACCCGCTGGTGCTGGCGTTGGTGGCCGGGACTGTTTTAGCTGTAGCGATGCTCGCGTGCCTGCTTCCGCTCCGGCGCGCTCTGCGGGTTGATCCGCTGGCCGCGCTGCGTTGCGAATAAATGCGCGGACCCTATTCTCGTTGGGGAAGAATGCTAATGTCAAGACATGGCCTTCGAGCCCGACATCATTGTGGAGGGCGCTGAAAGTTCGGAAATTGCGCTAGTTGCAGAGGTTAAGACAAACCTCCGTGATATTGAGGACTCTAAACTCCAGCTGAAAAAGTTTATGGCGGCTATGCGCTGCCCTGTCGGACTGCTTGTGACTCCACAGCGGCTCTGGTTATTCCGCGACCGCTATCTTTCATCGTCCGAGGATTCAATCGCGCAAGTCGCCGAGTTCGATGTAAAAGGCGTCCTCAACTTCGAGCAGGCCCAAACGGGTCGCGCCGACGCATTGGCGTTTGAACAACTGGTGCAATCCTGGCTGGAGGGTCTTGCTACAGAATCAGGTTTGCGTGAGCTACCCTCGGAACTAGGTCCCGCCTTCCAGTTGCACATTGTGCCCGCCATATCGCAGGGCACTATACGAGCGGGGCATCCACGGCCCTCTCTGACCGCCTAGCCGGTGAAGCACGTCTTTGTCGAGACGAATTGGGTGGTCGCGTACGCGGCGCCAGCACACTTACAATTGCCGGCGGCATTTACATTGGCGCGAAGAGCGCGAGCCGGTGAACTGCGGTTGTACATACCCTCCATTTGTCTGACCGAAGCGCGATACCCGATCCGGACCAAGTTTCATCCGCGAATGCCCGCCGACTCGCTGCGGAAGTACCTGGCCTGGGCAACGACGGAGGGGACTGTGGGAACCGAAGATTGCGAGACAGTGCGGCGCGTGCTCGACAGTTATGAAGCGGCCGTCGTGAAAGAATTGGACAAGCTCGATGAACGGCTGAGTTTGCTGCTGAACCAACCCGGAGTTGAGGTCTTCCCGCTCCGCGATGAGATGCTGGCTCGGCTGGTGGAATTGTCAGCCCACAACCTGGATTTGAAGCCATTCGACCAGGCGATTCTTGCCGCGGTGCTTGTGCGCGCCGAGGCCTTGCGCGATCAGGGCGCGGACGACGTCTCATTTTGCGAGCTGGACGGCGACCTCCAACCCTGGGACAAGAACGGTCGCAGCAAGCGGCTTCTCACAAACCTCTATGATTCCGCCGGAGTCTGGGTATACGGGGATTTCGCAATGGAAAGTCCGGCTCGGCGACCGGGCTTTCCAAGCTGAAGAATGCAGCCCAAGACGCTTTTTGGCGGATCGTTCAGCTGCCCTGCGCTAACATAAAATTGGATGGCGCTGTTAATCATCGACGACGATGCGGAGCTCTGCTCCCTGCTCAAGGAATTTCTGGAGCGGGAGAGCTTCGCGGTGCAATGCATTCACGAAGGCCACGCCGCGCTGGAGGCCGCGCAGCAAGGCGGCTATGAGCTGATCGTACTGGACGTCATGCTGCCCGGGCTGGACGGTTTTGAAATCCTCAAGCGGCTGCGCCTCACCAGCCGCGTACCGGTGCTAATGCTGACCGCGCGCGGCGAGGACGTGGATCGCATTGTCGGTCTGGAGCTGGGGGCCGACGATTATCTTCCCAAGCCCTTCAACCCGCGCGAGCTGGCGGCGCGCGTCAAGGCCATTCTGCGGCGCACCGAAGCCCGCGTCAATCGCGGCAAGGTGGAGATCAACGGAGTGGCGCTGGATCCCGGCACGCGCGAAGTGGTGTGCGACGGCAAGCCGGTGGAAGTGACCACTCTGGAATTCGATATCCTGGAGCAACTGATGCGCAACGCCGGCCGGGTAGTTTCGCGGGACGGTTTGATGGAGAGCCTCTACAACCGCAAAGCTACGCCGTTCGACCGTTCCATCGACATGCATGTGAGCCACCTGCGCCGCAAACTGGAAAGCAGCCGCCCGGTGATCAAGACCATTCGCGGCGTGGGCTACCAGTTCTGCCAAAGCCCGGAGGACGCGCTGGCCGGATAAAGAGACAACGATGAAAGTGATGAGATCGCTCTTTGCAAAAACGCTGCTCTGGTTCCTGGCGACAACGGCGGTCGCGATCGCGGGCATCATCATCACTACCGCCGCAACCTTTAGCTCCACGGAGGGACGCGGCCCTTTGGGCCTGCTGCTGAGCGTTCAAACCGAGCAGGCCAAGCGCGCTTACGAGAATGGCGGCCGGGAGGCTTTAGCCACGGCGCTCGGGAAATTCCAGCAAATCACGCAATTTCAAGTGGTATTTACGGATGCAAAAGGTACCGATCTGCTGACGGGAAAAGCGCATCCGGAGCTGATGGCGCTGCCGAAGCCGCGCAGCCGCTGGCGTCTCCCGTTTCCGCTCGGCGGAAGGCCGCCGATCATTGCCAGGCAGGATTCCACGCACCAGTACCGGCTCTTCCTGATCGATCAGCGCCGCAGCTTGAACTTCTTCTTCCTGCAGCCGCAGCATCTGTGGATTGTCGGGCTGGTGGTGCTGTTGTGTTACGCCTTCGCCTACCATCTCACGTCGCCGGTGCGGCGTTTGCGCGCCGTGGTGGATTGCTTCGGGCGCGGCGATTTCTCCGCTCGCGCGCCCGCCAATCGCAAGGATGAGCTGGGTGAGCTGGCGCGCAGCTTCAATCAAATGGCCGGCCGTATCCAGACACTGCTGGCTGCTGAGCGCCGCCTGCTGCTGGACATTTCGCACGAATTGCGCAGCCCGCTGGCGCGGCTGGGAGTGGCCGTGGAGCTGGCGCGGAGCGGCGAAGATCGCGATCACATGCTGGATCGCATTCAAAAAGAGGCCGACCGGTTGAACGAATTGGTGGCCGAGCTGTTGCAGGTGACGCGCGTGGAAGCCGATCCATCCATGCAGAAGACGGATACGGTTCACCTGGACGAGTTGCTGGCCGATCTGGTTTACGATTCGCTGCTCGAGGCCAAAGCCAAGGATTGCACGCTGCTGTTGAAGGCGCCTGTATCGGCCATCGTCACCGGCGACGAAGAACTGATACGCAGGGCGCTGGAAAACGTGATCCGCAACGCGATCCGGTATGCGCCGCGCGGAACGGCGGTGGACATCGAACTGGCGAAGTTCCAGGATGCCGCGATCGTCAGCGTTCGCGATTACGGCCCCGGTGTTCCCGAAGATGCGCTGACCAGAATCTTCGATCCGTTCTACCGCGTGGATTCGGACCGCAACCGCGCCAGCGGCGGCCTGGGCCTGGGGCTGGCCATCGCGCGGCGCTCGGTGCAATTGCACAAAGGCAAGCTCACCGCGCAGAATGCGCATCCCGGTTTGCTGGTGACCATGGAATTCCACATCGGCCTGGCGGACGGGAACACGCCCGCTTCCAGGCCGGTTCCGGCCGCTACTCCGGTTTCAGCAGCTTGATGCTGGAAGGCAACGAGAATAAATCGCCGGTGACCTTCTTGTCGTTGATCTCAACCGTAGTCGAAAAAATCTCGTAGATCTTCTCGCCGTTGCGGTCGCGCTCGATGGCAAAGGGCCACTGCACCCCTTCGCCGGCGTCGCGGTACTTTGTAAAGTGCGTAACCTCTTCGTTCTTGTCCTTGGTGACCTCGTCGCGGCGGAAGAAAACCTGCCGAACGGGAAGCTTGGTGATCTGATCGAAGTAAGCGGTGGTGGTAATATCGCCGGCGTCGGTTAAATCCACGATCTCAACCGGCCGGTTCTCGATGACGTCGGCGCCCTTGGATTCAATGATCCAGCCCGGCTCGTGCAGGCGCACGCGCAGGATATAAAATATGTCGCGCAACGTTGTGTCCTTGTAGCGCGCGACACGGTCGTCCGGCAGCGGGCGGGCGCCGCGATAAGTGATGTCCCAGCCTTCCTTGTCGGTGAAAAGAGTGCCGTAGTCTTCTTTCTTCCCGTAGTTATCGCGCTCATCCTGCGCCAGGTTGTGGGCGGTATCGGCGACGCCGGAATCGTAGCGCGTATAGATTTTCGCGACGCTCAAACCGGTGAGGCTTTCGCGATAGAACGAATACACGCGGCCCGATTCCAAGCGGGTCTGCATGTTCATATAGCGATCGCCGCCCAAGGCCTGCACGCACTCGTCGATGACGCGCTTGCCGCGCTGCTCGGGAGTTTCGGCGCGCAGCAGGAGCGCCGCGGCGGTAAGGGCTAAAACAATCCGCTTCATTTCGCTGGTGCAGGCGCGGGCGCCGGCGGCCTTGGCGCAAGCAGTGGCTTCGACGGCGGCGGCCGTTTGCCCAGCGCCTCAGTCGTGAGGCCCGAATTAATTTTGTAATCCTGGACCGTGACGCCCGCGAACTTTTTGCCGCTTTGCATGATCGACCATTGGAAGGGAAGGTGGAGGCCATCCACATCACGCCAGTCCGAGAAGATTTCTTCCACCGCGGTTCCACCTTCGGCGGGCGACTGCTGATAGCCAAGTTTCGCGGGAAGGCCTGTCTTCTCATCCACGGTAATTCGAACGCTTTCGCCGTCCTTGGATGAAATTTCGAGCACGCCGTCGGCAGCCTGGTTCACGGTGCGATCGGGGTCGCGGTCGCTGAGCGCCAGGCTCGCGATCTGCCGGAACGCTTCGCCATGGATCTGTCTCAGGATCGGCGGCGACAAGTTTTGCACTCCCTGCATCCCGGAGAGCCAGCCCGATGTTCCATCCGAATAGACGGACTGCTTCATAAACGGAAGCTCGTTGTCCTGCCGGACGGTGGAAGGCGCGATGAAGGAATTGGTTTGCTTCACCTTCATGGTGGCGCCGGGCGTATACACTTCCAGGTCGGCGTGAAATTGCAGATCTTTGACGGCAGCCAGCTTGTCCGCGCCACCCAAGGCTTGCTGTACTCGCGCCAACAGCGCTTTGCCTTTGGCGAGCGACGCCGGGTCCGCCTGCGCGGCCTCCGCCTTCGGCTCGGGAATGGTCAGGTCGATGGGTTCCACCTTCATGCCGAGGCTGGCCAGCGGCGTCCCGAAATCCTTCGGATTACCCACCGCGACGTAGCTCAATTTCTTCGGCTGAAAATATTGCTGGGCCACGCGCAGAACGTCGGCCTTGGTAACGCCCGCAATTGCCTTCTGATATTCGAAGATGAAATCCTTGGGATAACCGTAATATTGGTAAATCATCAGCCGGTTGATGGTTTTGCTGGGACGGTCGAAATTGAAGACGAAGCCGTTGAGCACGGTGTCCTTGGCAGTCTGCAGTTCCTCGTCGGTAACTTCGGTGGTGCGGATCTTCTCCAGCTCGTCATCGATCGCCTTCAGAGTATCCACGGTGTGCGCCGATTGCG
The DNA here is from genome assembly GCA_963784025.1 of Bryobacterales bacterium. GTDB lineage: Bacteria > Acidobacteriota > Terriglobia > Bryobacterales > Bryobacteraceae > Palsa-89. The sequence goes on along the minus strand of CAWAPW010000011.1, from coordinate 731,726 downwards.
TACTGCCGGAGATGACGAACGTGCCGGGATGATCGTAATTGGCGGACCAGCTGGAGGAGATATTGTAGGCCCAGCCATGCTTGGTGCGCACGCTCTGAAAGAGCCGGCTATGGAAACCACCGCCCAGAATATCGGCTGCCACTTCCAGCGCCGGATAATCTTTGTCGCGCAATTCGCCGCCCAGTTCTCCGACGTGAAAGAAGGTCTGGGTGGTGTCGTCCTTAGACGCCAGAAAAATGCCCGGATGGGCCTGGTCTTCCACCTTCGGAAAGGCGGGAACCGCGGGCTGGGTGTATTTCCAGCTACCCAAAACCTGCTCCAATTTGGTCTTCATGTCGGCGGTTGAAAAATCGCCAATGATTTCCATCGTGATGTTTGCCGGAAAGTAGTAGCGATGGTAGAAATCGATCATATCCTGGCGCTGGATGTTGTCGATATCGGCGTACTCGATGGACCAGCCATAGGGCGTGTTGCGTCCGTAAACGATATCGCTGAATTCGCGTTCGCGCAATCCCGTCGGGATCGTCATTGCGGCGCGAGATTTCGCTGCGCGATTGCGTCTTCGCCAAATCCACTTTATCCTGGCGGAACTCGGGCGAACTGAGCAGGTCGCGAAATAGCGCCAGCACCTGATCGGTATTTTCTTTCAGACAGGAGAACGAGAGCGTTCCATTGGTCTCGCCGATCTGGCTCTCGATGGATGCGGCCACGTTCTCCAGATCCTGATCCATCTGATCGCCAGTACGCGTTTTCGTGCCGCCCGAGCGCAGCACTTCGCCGGTTAGCCCGGCCAGGCCCTTTTTGCTGGGCGGATCGAACAGATTGCCGGTGCGGATCAAGGCCGCGCCGCTGACGAGTGGAAGCTCGTGATCCTCGAGCAGCAGCACTTTCATGCCGTTGGAAAGCGTAATCTCGGCGGGATCGGGAACCTTCAGCGGAGGAAGCGGCGGGTATTTCAGATCCTTGTAGGAAGGCAGCACGATGGCGCGGCGGACTTCGGTTTGTGCGTTCAGCACTCCGACGCACAGCACGAGGGACATGGCCAGGATTTTCATTTGGCCGCTCCTTCCGGTTTGGCTGCAGCGGGTGGGGGGACGGTGTAAACCACGGTGCGGGTTTCCGGCATCAGATATTCTTTCGCCACCCGCATCACGTCGTCGGCCGTCACCTTGTCGGTGTCGTCGATGGTGGTAAATAATTTGCGCCAATCGCCGTAATTAGCGTAATAGAACGTGAGCGCGTCCGCCATGCCGGAGTTGCTGTCCAGCCGGCGGATCAGCGACGCGCGGACTTTGGTCTTGATCCGCTGCAACGTCTCCTCACTGACCTTTTGCGTTTTCAGGCGCTCGATAATCTGATAGCATGCCTTCTCGTTTTCCTGCACGGTGTGGCCTTGATTCGGCACCAGGAAGAACAGAAAAAGATTCGGATATTTGCCGCCCGGGAAGGATGCATCGGCCGCCGGCGCCGAGAGCGATTTTCTTGTCGCGAACCAGGTCCGTATACAACAGGCCAGTGCGTTCGCCCGAGCCAGGATCTCGCCGAGAACGTCGAATACCGAATCGTCTTTATCGAGCTGGTTTGGCCGCTTGTAGGCGATGCCCATAAAGGGCTGCGCGGGCGATTCCACTTCCACGCGCTTTTCGCCCTTCTGCACCGGCTCCACGGTGCGCGGACCGCTGGGCAGCGGACCCGACGGCAGGATCGAGAAATATTTGTCGGCCAGGCGGCGGCATTCCTTGGGATCCACGTCGCCGGCGATCGAGATCGTGATATTGGCCGGCACATAATATTTCTTGTAGAACGCAATGGCTTCCGTCAGGCGGAAATTCTCGATATCGCTGGCCCAGCCGCCGGGCATCACGCGATAGGGATGCGCCTCAAACGCCGTGGCAAGCAGCGCTTCCACTAACTGCCCCTGCGGGCTGGATTCCACGCGCATGCGCCGCTCCTCACGCACCACGTCGCGCTCTTTGTAAAACTCGCGAAACACCGGATCGTAGAAGCGCTGCGACTCCAACAGAAACCACAGCTCCAGGCGATTGCGCGGGAAGTTGTAAAAATAGTTGGTCGAGTCTTCGCCGGTTCCCGCATTCAATCCCACGCCGCCGTTGGCCTCAATCAACTCCGGATAGGCATTGGGGATGACGTAGCTGTCGGCCTTTTCCATGGCGGCTTTGAGCTGCTGTTGAAGATCGTCCAGCGTCTTTTTGTCGGCCTTCAGGCCCTTATTGCGCTCGGCATCGTACTGATCGTAGATGTGCTCCACTTCGTCCATGGCTTTGCGCTCGAGCGGGTAGTTCTTGGTGCCGATGGTTTCGGTGCCTTTGAATGCCATGTGTTCGAACATGTGCGCGATGCCGGTCTCGCCGCCTGGATCGTCCACGGAGCCGGCGTTGACATAGGAGTGGAATGAGACCACCGGCGCCTCATGGCGCTCGAAAATAATGAAATGCAGTCCGTTGCCGAGGGTAAACTCGGTGACGCGTTTCTCGAAATCTTTCAGCGATTGCGCGGCCAGCAAAAGCGGACAGAGAAATAGAAGAGCAAAGCGGAGCTTGGGTGATTTCATGGGCGGAGGTAGCCTGCTTACTATTGTAACGGTCGCGGCTGGGATTGGGTTTCAACCAGAAAAACGGTGGTGCTCTAAATCTGTGTCCTTAGTCCGAGGGCGAGCGTTCCCGCTCCGAGCGAAGTTGCTAGTTCTTGGATGGCGGCTCGACATGATCTATGACAATATTCGGTTGAGCGGCTTTCCGGCTCTCCAGCTTAAGCCCGATCTTTGCGAGAGCGGAGAATATCGAAGGTCCGGAGTCGGCGTAATTGGGGATGAACGCTCCGCCCGCGTCGAAACCCGCTGGCCTTACAAATCCTACGTCGAACTGGAAGTCGTAGGCATCTTTTAAGCCAGTTTGGTCTACAACGAGTCGATCAATCCCGACCGGATATCTTGGAAGCTGTGTGACAAATTCAGCCATCGTGATGTTCTGGCACGCCCGCCGCATCACCCCGAGTTCGGCCTTTTCCCACATGCAGTTTTGTGGGCCGCCCGACGCCTTCTGAAGTCTAGGTGCATCCTTTGCGACTGTTAGAACGAAGACCGACATGTCTTTGTCCCCGGTATGGAACATGAGCTTGAATCGCTCTGCCAGGAGCGATTGCACCATCAGACGAAGATCGGCGACTGACGGGTTGCGCGGAGCCTTGGCAACTATATCGAAGTAGTTGTTTCCGCCCCATTTTGGAACCCCTTCAATCATGTTGGCCCGCACACTATAGCCGAACATAATCAGACTCACCACGTTCTCGCCGGGTAACTCAACCCTCCCGCTGGGAAGAATCCTCTCTTTCGAATTCAAGGCTTTTGCTTGGTCGGTAGGCCTTATATCGACCACCTCGAACGAGGGGCGTCGGGAAGGCCGTTGACCGTACGCCTGCGACACCGTTAGCAACGCTATGACAAGGAATGGTCCGCGTTCGTTGCAGAGCCTTTCGATTGCCTGCTTGATCGCCGGAAAGATATCCCTCTGCTCAAAGCAACGGCCCACCGGCGTATCGTACCAAAAAAGGCAGGCGCACAGATTTAGCGCAGTACCAGAAAAACCGCTTGCTCACGCGCGCGGCTCAGATGACCAGATGGATGCCAGCGCGCGCTGGAAATTTCCGCCCAGAATCAACTCGATGTTTGCGGCCGAATAATTGCGGCGAAGCAACCCTTCGGTAAGATCGAAGATCTTCTGCGAGTAGTCGATTCCATCCAGATCGAAGCGTTTTTTGGGACGGATATGGGCGTCGCGCCCGTCCAGATCGACGTCGCTGCCAATGCCGACGTGTTCCACGCCTACCAGTTTCGCTACATGATCGATGTGGTCCAGAACGTCTTCGATGGTGGCCGGGCCGGACGCTTGCACGAAGCCGCGAACCATGGTGATCCCGATGACGCCGCCTTTATCCGCGAGCAACCGGATGGCTTCATCGGTTTTGCAGCGGGCGCAGGACGGAACCAACGCACGGCAGTTGGAATGCGTGACCAGGACGGGCTTGCGCGAGGCATGCAGGGCGTCCAACGTGGTTCGGTCGCTGCAGTGCGAAATGTCCACCGCCATGCCCACAGTGTTCATTCGATCGACGATCTGGGCGCCGTAGGGCGTTAGACCGACGTCGCGGGGATCGGTGGAACCGCCTCCGATGGCGTTGTCATCGTAGGTGAGTTGTGAAACGCGCTGGCCCAGACGGTAGAAGCAGTCAACGTCGTCGACGGTGCGGAAATGCAGCGAGTTTTGCTGGCCGATGACGATGCCCAGCCGGCCACTGGATTTGACGCGCTCCAGGTCTTCGGGGCAATCGATTCGCAGGAATTCGCCAGGGTGCGCGGCGATGAATTCGTTCCAACCGTTGATGTCGCGCAGCGAACTGGCATAAACATCGCCTTCGGTGAAGCCCACGGCGGGATGGAAAATCGTGATTCCCGAGGCGCGCAGCCGCTCAAAATCGCGCGGCGCGAAGCAGGACGGCTGCGCTTCCCACGACGAGAGCTTGGTGTAGTTGAGGGTCAGCAGGCCGAGCATGTCGATGACAGTGCCGCGGCCCACCAAATCCAGAACCTGCGTGGAATACGTGGCTTCGTTTGGCGCAAGGGGACTTTGGGCAAGAAGGCAGAAACGCCCTCGTTGAATCATAGGCGCCGCGACAGCGAGCGCTGCGCCCTTCAATAGAGCACGGCGGGAAACCACAGGATTACAGACTTACGGAAGACTGAGTGTAGCACGGCAGGCCGGCGGAAAGCGGCCGGGCTTTGCGGTATCAGGCGCGGCGGGCTGGCCTTGCCACCGAACGCGGCTCCGGTTGCGCGATGTCCAAATAGCCATAGGCCGCCCGCGCCTCGCGAGTCGCGTTTGCAATTTGCGGTTCCAGAAGCTGCATGCGCCGGCGGATGAGGACCGCCGTTGGGCCGGTCTTGTTGGAGGCGTCCTTCACCTTGCGGATGTGGCCTGCGTAATCGAACGAAGAGGTCTCCAGGAAGTCCGAAAGTTGCTGGTAGGTCTGGGGACTGCGGAGATCCTCGTAGCGCAGCGGCAAACAATTCGCGGGGTGCGCTTGAGCCAGCGAGTGCAATAGCAGGTATTGCGCGTTCCACAAATCGGCCAGAGACACGATTCGCTGGTCCAATTCCTCCAACTGAATATTCCCCTTCCCCCGGTCGGCGAACGCCCAGTGTGAGAGCATGCTGAAGATGGTGGGCTCCGGCTCTCGGGCCAGGATGATGAGCCGGGTTGTGGGGAAACAATGAAACATCAATGGAAGAGTTTGATCCTGGGCATCCTGTCCATAGCGGATTTCTTTGAAGCCCCAGCGAGTGGCGCGGCCGGTGGGATCGGCGAAAAACGAACGAATGAAGGTTCGAAACCGGTCGAGAAATTCCGCGTCGCCACAGAGATTATCCCAAGCCGGCCAGTGGCGTCCGTCCCGGAGCCTGTTCATGCGGTGCGCCGCGCTCAGATCCAATTTATCCGGAAAAAGTGGATGCCGCGCCGCATAGTAGGCGGCGGCAATTTGACGCAGGAAGCCGTTGTGTTCGCCCCAGATGAGGAACTGCGGGTTGCCGTTCAGGATGGACTGCAGAAGTGTAGAACCGCATCGTCCAGATCCAGCGATGATAACCGGATGCTCTTCCCGCGGAGGTGGAATCCGCTGAAGCAAGTTGAATTCATGGTAACAGAGGCCTCGCGAAGCGCGTGGAAGAGAACGTCACTTGTCAGGGACCCTGGGGAAGCAGTATCCTTTGGGCGGTAATTCGATCCATGGGGTCAACGTTCACCAAGAGCCTGGACCAGGCTCCAGGCTCGCGCGAGGAGATGCTGCGGAAGCTGCGCGAAAGGATCGTAGGCTTCGCGGCATCTAGAATGCAGAGGGATGCCGCCGAGGATCTGGCGCAGGAAGTCCTGATCCTGCTGCATGAGAAGTACGGGGACCTGAATCGGTTGGAAGATCTTCTCCCGCTTTCGCTCAAAATCGTCCGCTTCAAGATGCTGGCGCACCGCAGGAAATCGCGCAGGCATGGGGAGTTTACGCAGGTGCCGGCGGACGAGATGCAGATGCCCGACGGACGCACCGACGCGCTTACGGCGATGGAACAGCGCGAGGCGCGGGAGCGTCTGATGGAGGCCATCGCGGGGCTGGGCGAACGGTGCAGGAAACTGCTGGCGCTGAAGCTGGAAGGCAAAAGCTTCGCCGAGATGCAGGCCATCCTTGGCGTGGGTTCCATCAACACCGTTTATACCTGGGATTTTCGCTGCCGCCAGCAGCTGATCGAGAATTTGCGAGGCCGGGAATGACGCAAGACGAGATTCGCAAATTGCTGGGAGGCTACGCGACCAACGCACTGAGCGCGGAGGAGCGCCGGATTCTGTTTGAAGCGGCGCTGGAAGATCAGGAGTTGTTCAATGCGCTCGAAAACGAAGACGCGCTGCGGGAGCTGTTGGACGATCCAGTGGTGCGCGAGCAACTGAGGAGAGCGCTGGCGGGCCCTGTCGCGAGCAAGCGGCGGACAGGCTTTTGGTCCCGACGTTGGTTGATCGGCGTGGCGATCCCTGCCGCGGTAGCCGTGATCTTGATCGTAATCATGAACCGCGCGAATGCGCCACGGCTGATCGCTCCGCCGGTGCAGATTGCGTCGAATCGGATAGCCGAGAGCCCGAAACCTGTGCCGCCGCCTGAGGTGAAATCCGTTGCCAAGGAGGAGATCCGGGCGAAGGCTTCACCGGCCGCGCGGCCCCAGTTGGCGATACCGACTCCAGTGCCGGCTCCAGCCGCGGCTCCGCTCCCGACGGCCCGCACCGCCATGGCCAGCCTCCGCGTCGGTGCACCGGCGCAAATACCCGAAGCGGTTCGGCAACAATTCTCGGTTGGGTTTGCCGCGAATTCCCCACTCTACCAAGGGCCGCTGGTGAAGTACTCGCTGGTTCGCAGCGGTCCGGCGGGCAAGGAAGTCAGGGTGGAAGTGACTCCGCAGATGGGCGGCTATCTGGCGTTGTATGAGGTAGACGTCTCGGGAGGCTCGAAGCGGGTTTATCCCGTTGGCGATGTTGCCGAGCGGGTGTTCGCAGACGTCGCGATTCACATTCCGAACAGCCCGATCAGGATCGCCACCGGAGAGAGGCTCCGGCTAGTGGTGGTGCCCCAAGCGGCGGTTCTACGTGGAACGGCAGGGAGCTTGAGAGTAGTCGGGGGCTTCGTGAACGGCGTGGTTGAGCAAGCGGCGTCTCCGTTGGGCGCGCCGCCCGGCCCGATCGTTGTCGATATTCCGCTCGCGCCCAACTAAGGCGACGGCGCGGTTTCCAACCGCTCCAGCAGAATGAAGATCCGTCCGGCCGCCTCCGTGTTTCCGCCAAAGCGCAGTTCGTTATACGCGCTGGTGAAATCCTCCACCAGCAGCGAAAGCTCCGGCTCCTGCAACACCCGCGCGAATTCGCAGGGTGTCAGCCAGGCGGGTTTTTCAATGCCGCGCCGCCGCAGCGCTTTCAGCATGCGTTGATAGAGCAGAGTGGCGTCGGACGCCTGTCCCTGGCCGCGCTGCACCTTGAGCAAACGCTGCCGCGTAGTCCACCAGCGCCATCCGTCGCGCCGCAAAAACCTTCCGGCGAACGCCAAGGCAAGCGCGCCCAGCAGCACAAATCCGAAATCGCGCAGACCGCTCCAATTGCGCCCGCTCCACCAGCGCGGACCCTCGGACCAATTGAATCCGATGTGCCGCCCGGATTCGCCCACGCGCGACGCCAGTTGAAGCTGGCGCTCCAGGTTGTAGTTCAAAACCCAGTCCTGCCAGAAGACATCCACGGCGTCGGCATAGAAGCTGAGGCGCGTCCAGGCCGAGAGCTCATGCGCGTTCGGGTCGGGCGGCGTGGGATCGAACGTGGTCCAGCCGCGATCCGGCAGCCAGGCCTCCACCCAACTGTGCGCATCCGACGTCCGGATCAATTGCGAGCCGCTGATCGGGTTGTAAACGCCGCTTTGAAACCCGGTGATAACGCGCGACGGAATCTTAATTACGCGCAACATCACGGCCATCGCGGACGCGAAATATTCGCAGTGGCCCTTTCTGCGATGGAATAAGAAGAAAGCCAAGGGATCGTCAGGTTCTACTTTCGGGAGTTCCAGCGTGTAGCCATAGTTGCTGCGCAGATACTTCTCCACCATCCGCGCCTGGGCCGCGGGCGACGCTTCAGCGCTGACAATGCTCTGGGTGAGCGCGCGAATGCGAGGGTCCAGCCGAGGCAGTTGCAGATAAGTTTCGCGAGCGCCGGCTGGTAGCGGGTCAACCAACTCCGAGTCGGCCAGGGGCGAATCCAACTGGCTGTAAACCTGGTAGGACACAGTGCGCGCCTCGGTAAACTGGGCGCTGTAATTCCCGAACGGACGGCGGACCACCAGCGAATCGATACGCAGGTACTGCGGCGTGCCGGCGAAGAACAAAGCGTCCTGCGCCAGGTCGCTCAGATAAACGGCATAGGAGATGTAACGGCCATTGCGGCGGGGCGATTCGTCATCCATGCGCAGCAGGCCGGCGCGATCGGGCTGCAGAATCTGACCGGGCGCGGGACGATTGAACCACGCGCGTCCGTTGAATTCCGACAAGGCCGCGCCGCGCCACTTCAGCGCGAGCATGCGGTCCTCCGGATGATCCATCTTCACGTGCATTACCGGTACGCTCTCCTGCTTGATCTCGCCAATCTCGCCGAGCGAAACGTGGTTGGAAAAACCGGCGAGGTGGTAGCGATGCGACACCAGATGTTGGAACGCGGCGCGCGCGGTGCGCGGCAGGAAGAAGAAGAGACCGGCCGTGATCACCAGGATCGCCAGCGAAACGGAGAGGACCACGCCGACCAATCGCGCCGTCACGCCGGCGGCCGAAATCCGGGCGGGCGAATAGCCGCGTTTCCGCGATTGGCGAATCTCGCTGCTGGCGAAGGTGGCCACGCCCAGCACCAGAAAGAGCAGCAGGAAGACGAAAAAATTGAAGCTGGCCGAGACAATGCAGGCGGCCAGCAATTCGAGAAAAGCGATCACTTTCAGAAGCAGGTAATCGCGGTCCGTGTGGCCGGTGAGGATTTTCACGACCGCCACGAAGAACACCAGATGGATGGCGGCCGGAATGAAGGATCGTGAAATCAGCGAATAGTCGACCGCATAAAAAGCAATGTAGGCCAAGGTCAGCAGGGTGATCACGATGGGCGGCAGTTCGAAGCGGATGAGCCCGGCAACGATGAGAGCGCGGATGACGAGCGCGACCGCGGTGATGACGACGGTGGGCACGTCGAGATATCCGGAACCGGCCACGGCCAGAAATCCGCTGGATAGCAAACCGAGCAGCGAGAGCTCGAAGAAGCGGTCCACCTGGTTGGCCACGGGCGATACGGCCGATAATGCAGCGGCGCCAGCGGACCCTTGAGCCATAATCTTATTCTACTTCCGGCCGATTGTTATCATGAGAGCTTGGAGGAATATTGACCCCAGCGACGACGTCGCCCGAAGTACACGTTCCCGATCCGGCGAAACGGAAGCTGGCCATTTTTATTGTGCTGGCCTGCACGCTGCTGGTCGCGATTGCGCAGTACTTGATCAAGCTGGGCGCCAATCGCCTGTCGCATGCCGGTCTGGTGGCGACCATGATCGGGATTTTCACCATACCGCAGCTGTTCGCCGGTTACTGTCTGTATGGCATCTTTACCGTGCTGTTCATCTATGCTCTGCGTCATGGCGAGCTTTCCATCCTTTATCCACTTATCGCCCTGAGCTACGTTTGGGTGACCATCACCGGTATCCTGGCGTTCCATGAGAGCATGAGCCCCTTTAAAATCGTCGGCGTGCTGGTCATTATTTGCGGCGTGGGAGTGCTGGGTTTTGGAGGAGGCGCGGGCGCGGAATGACAACTCCCGTCTCTTCGATGATGCTGGTTCTGGTGGGATCGGTGATCGGCTCGGCCGGTGCGATCTTTTTGAAGTCGGGCGCGCACGCAGTGAACAAGAATTGGACCAGCATCGCGTTCAACTGGCGGCTGGCTGTGGGGATTGCCACTTACCTGATATCGTCGGTGCTGTTTGTAAAAGGGATGTCGAACGGCGAACTGTCGGTGCTGTTTCCGCTGGTGTCGCTCGGATATGTGTGCACGCTGGCGTGGTCGCGCATATTTTTCAATGAAGCGATCACGCAGGTGAAGCTGGCGGGAGTGGGATTGATCCTGGTGGGGATCACGTTTCTGAGCTTGGGCGGCCGGTAAAAGATTTTCGATCTGCGTTGATCGGCGTTCATCCGTGGCTGAAATGAATTGATTTGGCCACGGATAAACGCAGATGAACGCGGATTCTCGGACCTTCCAAAAACACCCTGTCGACTGGTAGCGTTTGGGAAAGTGCCGCACGACGGGATTACCGTCCAAGGAGGGCTCCACTCCACTTTCCTTGCAGAGAATGCCGCTATAAACGATCCGCAGCGGGGAGTTTGAAAAATACTTTAAAGCCTCCGCGAAAAACTAGCATCGATTCGTGGGTATCCGGATTGATGAAGAACGACGCCATCTCGGATCGAACGCGAGTAGCAGAACTCTTTTTCGATTATGGCCACGGGTATTGAGTGTCTTGCGACCCGTCTTACGCCCCTTGCTTGAGTCGGGCATACCAAGGGCTAACTACGCGTGGCCGGCGACGAGACTTTCCGCGTTCATCAAATAACGATGCATCCCTTCAGCCGCTTGGCGGCCTTCGGCGATGGCCCAAACCACCAGCGATTGTCCGCGACGCAGATCGCCCGCGGCGAAGATGCCCGGCACGCTGGTGGCGTAATTGGCGTCCGTGGCTACGTTGCCGCGCCCGTCGAGCACCACCCCGAGCTGCTCCAGCAGGCCCTGTTTCACGGGCCCGGTGAATCCCATGGCGAGCAGCACCAGATCGGCGTCCATGCTGAATTCGGTTCCCGGAATGGGCTCGAATTTCGGCGCGGGTCCCACGCGAATCCCGTGCAGCTTTTTCACGCGGCCATTCTCGTCGCCAGTGAACGAAGCGGTGGCCATGCTCCACTCGCGAATGCCGCCCTCTTCGTGCGAGCTTTCGACGCGCAGTTGCAGCGGCCACAACGGCCAGGGCGTGTGCGGAGCACGGTCGTTCGGCGGCATCGGCATGATCTCGAATTGATGCACCGAGGCGGCCTTCTGGCGATGCGACGTGCCCAGGCAATCGGCGCCCGTATCGCCGCCTCCGATGATCACCACGTGCTTGCCGGTAGCCAGAATCTGTTCGGGCACCTGGTCTCCGGCGCAGATTTTGTTCTGCTGCGGCAGAAACTCCATCGCGAAATGGATGCCCTTCAATTCGCGGCCCGGCACTGGCAAATCGCGCGGCTGTTCGGCGCCGCCGGCCAGCAGGATGGCATCGAACTCCTTCTGCAGTTGATCGCCGGTCATGCTTTGTCCGACGTTCACGCCGGTACGAAATTCAACGCCCTCGGCCGTCATCTGATCCAGGCGCCGGTCCAGCACCGATTTTTCCATCTTGAATTCGGGGATGCCATAGCGCAGCAATCCGCCGATGCGATCGGCCTTTTCGAAAACCGTTACCGTGTGGCCGGCGCGATTGAGCTGCTGCGCGGCGGCCAATCCCGCGGGTCCGGAACCCACCACCGCAACCGTCTTCCCCGTGCGGCGCGCGGGCGGCTCGGGATGAATCCAACCTTCGTGGAAGGCATGTTCGATGATGGTTTTCTCGATGACCTTAATCGCCACCGGCGGCTCATTGATGCCCAGAACGCACGCCGCTTCGCAGGGCGCGGGACAGATGCGGCCGGTGAACTCGGGAAAATTGTTGGTGGAGTGCAGGACGCGGATAGCCTCCCGCCAGCGATCGCGATACACCAGATCGTTCCAGTCCGGAATGATATTGTTCAGCGGGCAGCCGGTATGGCAGAAGGGCAATCCGCAATCCATGCAGCGCGCGCCTTGGGTGCGAACTTTGTCCTCGGGAAAATCCTGATAGACCTCGAACCAATCGTTGATGCGTTCGGCGGGCGGTCTGCGCCCCGGGGTTTCACGCGTGTATTCGAAGAAGCCGGTAACTTTACCCATGCGCGGCCTCGTGCTTCAGCCCCGCGGCCTGCGCCACCTGCTGCGGATGAGCGGACTCGGCTTTGCCCGCGTGATATTTGGGGATGCCGAGAACGCGCTTGTACTCGTGCGGGAACACCTTGACGAACTTCGGCAGCATCTCACCCCAGTTTTCGAGAATCCATTTGCCACGCGGGCTGCCGGTGGCTTCCACGTGCCGGGTAACCAGGTTGAGCAGCGCCTGCATGTCGGCCGGATCCACTACCGGCTCCAGATCCACGCTGGCCTGGTTGCATAGGACGCCCGAAAACTCGCCGGTTTCGTCCAACACGAAAGCGATTCCGCCGGTCATACCCGCGGCGAAGTTGCGCCCAGCGCGGCCGAGCACGACCACCAGTCCCTTGGTCATGTATTCGCAGCCGTGATCGCCGACGGACTCGACCACCGCCGTTGCGCCCGAGTTGCGGACGGCGAAGCGCTCGCCCGCCATTCCGTTGAAAAACGCCTCGCCGGTGGTGGCGCCATATAGCACTACGTTGCCCACCAGCATATTCTCTTCCGGCAGGAACGTGGAGGTGCGCGGCGGATAGACGATGAGGCGTCCGCCGGAGAGTCCTTTGCCCACGTAGTCGTTCGCATCGCCTTCGAGTGTCGAGCGTCACGCCCTTGGCGAGAAACGCGCCGAAGCTCTGGCCGGCCGATCCCGAGAAATTGAAACGGATGGTGTCGTCGGGCAGGCCCGCGGAGCCGTAGCGCCGCGCGATTTCGCCGCTCAACATGGCGCCGACGGTACGATGCACGTTGCGGATGGGCACGCTGAACTCCACCGGCGTTTTATGATCGAGCGCGGGTTTGGCGTGCTCGATGAGCTGATAATCGAGCGCTTCGTCCAGGCCATGATCCTGCGCGATCAGGCAGCGGCGGCCGACGCGCCGTGGCACCTGCGGATTGTAGAGAATCGACGAAAAATCCAGCCCCTTGGCCTTCCAATGGTCCACCGCGCGCCGCATTTCGATGCGGTCCACGTGCCCGATCATTTCGTCCATCTTGCGGAAGCCCAGCTTCGACATCCACTGGCGCACCTCTTCGGCGATGAAGAAGAAGAAGTTGATGACGTTCTCAGGCGTCCCCTGGAACTTGGCGCGCAGCGCCGGATCCTGCGTGGCGATGCCCACCGGGCAGGTGTTCAGATGGCACTTGCGCATCATGATGCAGCCCATGGATACCAGCGGCGAGGTGGAAAATCCGAACTCTTCGGCGCCCAGCAGCGCGGCGATGGTGACGTCGCGGCCAGTTTGCAGTTTGCCGTCGGTCTGCACGCGCACGCGGCTGCGCAGATCGTTCAGCACCAGCACCTGCTGCGTTTCCGACAGGCCGAGCTCCCAGGGGATGCCGGCATGCTTGAGCGACGTGAGCGGCGACGCACCGGTGCCGCCGTCATATCCGCTGATCAGCACCACATCGGCATGCGCTTTGGCGACGCCCGCGGCCACGGTTCCCACTCCCACTTCGGCCACCAGCTTCACCGAAATTCGCGCCAGCGGATTCACGTTTTTCAGATCGTAGATAAGCTGCGCCAGATCTTCGATGGAGTAAATATCGTGATGCGGCGGCGGTGAAATCAGGCCCACGCCGGGAATGGAATGCCGCACGCGCGCGATCACTTCGTCCACTTTGTGGCCAGGCAACTGGCCGCCCTCGCCGGGTTTGGCGCCCTGCGCGATTTTGATCTGCAGCTCGTCGGCATTCACCAGGTAATGGGCCGTCACGCCGAAGCGCGCCGAAGCCACCTGCTTGATGGCGCTGCGCCGCCAATCGCCGTTGGCATCGCGCTCAAAACGCGCCTCGTCTTCCCCGCCCTCGCCGGTGTTGGACTTGCCGCCGATGCGGTTCATCGCAATCGCGAGCGTTTCATGCGCCTCTTTGCTGATGGACCCGAACGACATGGCGCCTGTGGCAAAGCGCTTCACGATCTCTTTCGCCGGCTCCACTTCTTCAATCGGCACCGGCGTTTCGGCCAGCTTGAACTCCATCAGCCCGCGCAGCGTACACAGCTCTTTGCTCTGGTTGTTCACCAGCGCCGTGTATTCCTGGAACGTCGCGAAGCTTTCCTGCCGGACGGCGTGCTGCAGCTTGCTCACCGTCATCGGATTCACCAGATGATACTCGCCGCGCACGCGGTACTGATAGCTTCCGCCGACCTCGAGTTCGGTGTCGGCATCGGATATGGACTGGAGCGCGTAATCGTGCTTCATCTTGGCTTCGCGCGCCAGAACGTCCAGCCCGACGCCTTCGATGCGCGATGCAGTGCCGGTGAAATACCGGTCGATCAGGGATTTGTTCAGCCCGATGGCTTCGAACACCTGAGCGCCGCGATAGCTCTGCAGCGTGGAGATGCCCATCTTCGAACAAACCTTCAGCAGGCCTTTGTTGATGGCCTTCTTGTAATTCTTCAGCGCCGTTTCGAAGGTAAGCCCGGGGGGCAGATGTCCGCGCGCGGCCTGATCTTCCAGCGTTTCGATGGCCAGATACGGATTCACGGCGCTGGCGCCATAACCGATCAGCAGGCAGAAGTGCATCACTTCGCGCGGCTCGCCGGATTCGATAATCAGCGCCACTTGCGTGCGCGTGCCCTCGCGGACCAGATGGTTATGCACGGCCGAAAGCGCCAGCAGGCTAGGAATGGGCGCGTATTCGTCGTCCATGCCGCGGTCCGTCAGGATCAGCAGGCTATAGCCCGAGCGCACCGCGAGCGACGCACGGCGGCACAGGCCATCCAGCGCGCGCTCCAATTCCTTTTCGCCGCCTGCCACGCGGAACAGCATGGGCAGCGTGTTGGCGAGCAAATCGCCGGCCGAAACGCGGCGCAGTTTTTCCAGATCGCGATTGGTCAGCAGCGGATGCGGCAGCTTCAGCGTGTGGCAATGCTGCGGTGTTTCCGCCAGAATGTTGCGCTCGGTGCCGATGTAGCTGGTGAGCGACATCACCAGTTCTTCGCGAATGGGATCGATGGCCGGATTGGTTACCTGCGCGAACAACTGCTTGAAGTAATGGAACAGCGGCTGCGGCTTATCGGAGAGACAAGCGAGCGGCGTGTCGGTGCCCATGGAACCGATGGGCTCCTCGCCCTTCTCCGCCATCGGCAGCATCAGCACGCGCAGATCTTCGTCGGTATAGCCGAAGGCGCGCTGCCGCATCACGATGCTGTCGCAGGTCGGATTGATAGACGCGCGGCGGCTCTGGCAGACTATCGAGCGTGATCTGATTCTCCTTCAGCCATTGGCCGTAGGGTTGGCGGCTGGAGAGGCGTTCCTTGATCTCTTCATCGGGAACGATGCGGCCTTCCACCGTGTCCACCAGCAGCATGCGGCCCGGCTGCAGCCGGCCTTTGAACTTCACCTCTTCGGGCTTCACCGGAAGCACGCCCGCTTCCGATCCCAGGATCACCAGGCCATCATGAGTAACCAGATAGCGCGCGGGACGCAGCCCGTTGCGATCGAGCGTGGCGCCGATAGACCGGCCATCGGTGAAGGCGATCGCCGCCGGCCCGTCCCACGGCTCCATCAGCGAAGCGTGATATTCGTAAAACGCCTTCTTTTCCGCGGGCATGGTGCTGTCGGCATCCCAAGCTTCCGGGATCAGCATCGCCATCACGTGCGGCAGACTGCGCCCGGCCAGCGTGAGCAACTCCACCGCGTTGTCGAGCGAACTGGAATCGCTGCCGCCGGGAGGGATAACCGGAAGAGTCTTCTTCAGATCGTCCCCAAACACCTCGGAGCTGAGCACCTTCTCGCGCGCGTGCATCCAATTGATGTTGCCGCGGACGGTATTGATTTCGCCGTTGTGGCAAAGGTAGCGATACGGATGCGCGAGCTGCCAGGAGGGAAACGTATTGGTCGAGAAGCGCTGGTGCACCAGGCAGAGCGCGCTCATCGCATCCGGATCGGTCAGCTCCTGGTAGAACTCGGCGATCTGATTGGCGAGCAGCAGTCCCTTATAGATGATGGTGCGCGACGACAGCGACGGAATGTAGAAGAAATGTCTTGTCGGGCAGATCGGTGGCGGCGATTTCCGCTTCGGCGCGTTTGCGGACCACATACAATTTCCGCTCCAGTTCGTCGGAGGACATGCCCGCCGCGCACCCGATGAAAATCTGCTCGATGTACGGCTGCGAAGCGCGCGCAATACGGCCGATGGCGTCGGATTCGATCGGCGTGTCGCGCCACCCCAGTACCGTGAGCCCCTCTTCACGCGCGATCCGCTCCATGATTCCTTCAGCCAGCAAGCGGTGCGACGGTTCCACGGGCAGGAACACCATGCCCACGCCGTATTCGCCCGCGGGCGGCAAGGTGAAGCCGAGCTCGGCGCATTCGCGGGCAAAAAATTTGTGGGGGATCTGAATCAGGATTCCAGCGCCGTCGCCCGTCTCCGGATCGCATCCGCACGCGCCGCGATGCGCGAGGTTGATGAGGATTTGCAGTCCCTTTTCGATGATGTCGTGCGACTGCTTGCCCTCAATATTGACGACAAAACCGATGCCACAGGCATCGTGCTCGTTGCGTGGATCGTAGAGACCCTGCTCAACCGGGAGTCCGACCATGCCTGAGTATATCAGTACTATTAACGTTCCACAATATTAGATTAGTGAAAATTTCCGTTGACGCATCATTAGAACGTCTAATAGTATTGTTGTGAGATGGATTTCGATCGATTCAAGCTTTTCAGGGATGTGGCGCACAGCCGGAGCGTCAGCAAAGGCGCGGGGATGAATGGCATCAGCCAATCGGCTGTCAGCCAGTACCTGCAGGACCTGGAGGAGCAGATGGGGATGACGCTGCTGGACCGCGGCAGCCGTCCACTGACTGGTTACCGACGCCGGTAAGCTCTATCTCGACATGTGCCGCGATATCCTGAGCCGGCGCGATGAATTTCAAGTCGCGCTCGACGTGCTGAAAGGCGAGGTGGAAGGCACGGTTCGCGTGGCTTCTATTTATTCGGTGGGCCTGTCGGAACTCTCGCGCCTGGAAACGGAGTTCGTGCGGCGCTATCCTCAAGCGCGCATCGAAGTGGAGTATCTTGCGTCCCGAAAAAGTTTATGAAGCCGTCGCTACCGATCGAGCCGACCTCGGCCTGATGAGCTACCCGGAGCCGACGAAAGAAGTCACGGTGCTTCCCTGGCGGCGCGAAGAGATGGCCGTGGCGGCATCGCCCTATCATCCTTTAGCGAAGAATTCGGAAGTGAAGCCGGAAGATCTGGATGGCGTGGACTTCATCGGCTTCGACGAAGATCTTCCGATTCGCAAGGACATCGATCGCTTCCTGCGCGAGCATCACGTGCACGTCAACGTCACGCTCCATTTCGACAATATTCAGATGATCAAGGAAGCGGTGGCGCATGGGTCGGGCGTCAGCATCATGCCCGCGCGAGTGATGGAAGAAGAGGTAGGGCAAGGACGCCTGGTTCCGATTCGGATCGCCGGATTTGAATTGTTTCGCCCGGTGGGAATTGTGCATCGCAGGAAGAAGCGCTTCCATCGCGCGGGGCAGGCGCTGCTGGAGCTGCTGCAGGCGCCCACCAGCTTTACGCCGTCGCTTTACGCTTAGTTCATCGTGCCGCAAAATTACTTCAACCACTCATGACCCTGTGTGGCGCACGCTTCACGCTACTAACCTTGCGTCGAAGATTTTCGAAGTCGAAAATGATAGACCGCCGCGCCGGCCGCGACGGTCAGCACGGCGATGGCTGAAATTCCCGGGCGAAGCATTACGCCGAGAATCGTCATCCACACGCCCACCGCGACGAAAAACGCGGGCAACAACGGATATCCGAAGCTGACCACGCCCAGTTTCTGCCAACCTGGCCGCCGCCGGAAGATGAAGAGCGAGCCGACCGAGAGCACGGCGAAAAAGTTGAGCAGCAGTCCGATGTAGAGCAGCAAGTTGAGAAACGGGCTGACGGTCATGAGAATTGCGCAGACTCCCTGGCAGAGGATGGCGATCACGGGCGTGTGCCAGCGCGGGTCCACTTTCGCGGCCATGCTGAAAAACGCGCCGTTCTTGGCCATGGCGTAATAAACGCGCGGGCCGATGGTGACCTCAGCGTTTACGGTTGCAAGTAAGGAGAGCGCCATGGCCGCGGCGAAGATGCCGGCCACCGCGGGTCCAAACAGATGCTGAGCCGCCAGCGCGCCTACCGCCACCACGCCCTTCATCGATTCCAGCGGCACCGCATAAATGAACAGAACATTGAGGCCGATGAATAGCGCCGCAACCAGCGTGGTTCCATAAGCGAGCGACAGGGGAAGCGTGCGGGCCGGGTGCTTCAACTCCTCGGCGACATAAGTGGCCGCGTTCCATCCGCTGTAGGCGACGTAGATGTAAAACAGGCTGACGAAAAATTGCGCGAACAACGGCGTAACCGACGTGCGCGCGGCCGGTTGCATGAAATTCCCCCAGCTTCCCTGTCCGAAGGCGAATCCGGCGATCAGGAAAGTGAGAATGATCAGAATTTTCAAAGACGTCAGAACATTTTGAACGCGCGCCGTGCGGCGAATCCCCAGGCAGTTGACGAGAGTGAATAGCGCAATGATCGCGCTGGCCAGCATTTGCGCGGCACCGAACTTCAGCTCCCAGGAGCCCGATCCGATGACGTGCCGGGCGCTCTCCAATCTCAGGCTTGCGGAGAAATGTCCCAGATAATCGGAAAATGCCAGCGCCGCGGCGGCAATTGGCGCGGAAAATCCGGCGAAAAATGAAATCCAGCCGGTCATGAAGCCCCAAGTGGGCCCGAAGGCTTCCGTGAGATAAACGTACTCGCCGCCGGAGCTGGGGAAATTGACGCCTAATTCCGAATAGCAAAATGCGCCTGCCAGGGCGCACACGGCGCCCACTCCCCAAATGGAAAGCACCAACTTGCGCGGAGCCGAGCTGACCGGCGAGAAAACCGGACGTGGTGAGGATGCCGGTGCCGATCATGTTCGAGATCACGAGCGCGGTGGCGCTGCCGATGCCGAGCTGTCGAAGGAGGCCGGTGGCGCGGCTCATGCTGCGCCGGCCCTCGTTTTGACCCACAGCCGCAGAATCCTGTTATCCGGCGCGGCCGTTGCCGAATGCCCCACCAGGTCCCGCATGAGCACATCTAATATTAGTGGGTAAACGATTCGAGAAACAACGCGCGGAACGCTGCGCCATCGGCGTCGATGGCCACGTTGGTATTGGGCTTGCCGACCGATTCTTTCGTGCGTCCCTCTTGCGGCGGGTTTTGCAGGATGTCGATGTGCATGGCGGCGGTCTTCACGATGCTCGGGCGCAGCAGCGCGGCGGCAGCCAGCGGGTCCCAGGCGTAGAAAATGCCGGTGTCGATGGATTCGCGATCGGCTTCGAGCACTCCAGCCACCACGCGTCCGAGCGGCGAGAGTGTTTTCGATTCGAATTCGCGCAGAAACTCGGGGCCGATGTGGACTTTGTTAGTCGCGTCCAGCGCGATGAGCCGGATTGGCACGCCGGAACGGAAAACAATGCGGGCGGCCAGGGGATCGATGAAAATATTCCATTCCGCGGTGCTGTTATTGGTGTGGAACACGCCGCCGTCCTGAAGGTTGCCGGGCACTCGCACTGCGCCACCCATGAGTACGATTTCGCGAATGTGGGCAGCCACCGAACGATCGCGCTCGATAGCCTCCGCGATATTTGTCAACGGCCCTAACGCGAGAATCTGCACCGGCGTGCGCGCTTTCTCAGGCGTTCCACCAAGTAATCGGCAGCGGGCCGGGATTCTGGCGGACGCGACGCAGGCGGCAGCGGGACTCCCGGCATGTCGTCGGAAATCTTGCGCCATTCGGCTGGAAATTCGCCGGTGACGCGCAACGGAGTGTTGCGCCCCGCAAACACCGGGACGCGATTGCGGCCGGCCAGATCGAGCAGGCGCCCCATGTTGCGCGCGCCCGCATCCACGTGAGCCAATCCGTTCACTACGGTGATGGCGTCGATGGTGACGTTGGGATGGGAGAGCAGCAGCGCAACGGCCATGAAGTCGTCCGAGCCGGCGTCGGTGTCGATGACGATCGGCCCCTGCGCATTGACAACGGCGACGACGAACAAGAGCGCGGCGAGCGCTCGACAACGGCTAATCACAACCGAGACGATAGCACGCTACTAGAGTATCGTCTTCGACGTGAGCGCCTTCGGATAGACCATGACGCCCGATTCGGTATCGCGAAATATTTTGTAGAGGATCTGATTGGTGGGGAGCTGGCTTTCCAGAAAATCGACGCCCTCGGCGGCGATGATGAAGCTGCTGCGATCGTCCTGCAGGACGAAGCGTTTCGCGCGGAGATACCACAGCGCGAACAGCAGCCGCTCGCGCGGGAAGGCCATGATGTTCTCCATGTCGAGCAGCGAGAGCGCGGCGTAATCCGGATTCGCGCGGCGCTTGCTGTAGAGCAAACACAGTACGCCGATGCGGATCTTGGCCTCGGCATCGATTCCATCGGTGAACTCTTTTCCCAGAAAGATCGGCAGCGGCCCGGCCGGGTTCACTTCGAATTGCCGGTCATATTCCTTGCGCTTCAGCCGGATCGCGCAAAACCTGATAGGCCTCGTTCAGCATGCGGAAGCGCTCGCGCGTCGCCGGTTTGCTAATTCTCGGGGCGATAGCGGGCCGCCATAATGCGGTACACGCGCTCGATGGTTTCGATTTCCGCGCGCGGATTGATCTGCAGCAGATCGTAGTAATTGATGAGTGGTTGAACGGGCATCCTGCATATTTATCGGCCAGAAGCGGCGACGTCCGCATAAGGCGTCTGCCGGAGGTAGGATTAGGGATGCGATTGGCTCTTGGCTGTTTGCTTTTGGCTTTGCCGGCTTTGGCGCAGCTTGATTCGGCGGGGTTGCGGGCGAAATTTGGCGCGCCGCTGAACCGTGAGACGTTCCATGTGCGGGCGGGGCTGGATATAGCGGTCGATTACGGCGCAAACCAGCAAGTTTGCACGATCGAGATTCCGGTGCAGCCGGCACAAAACGATACAGACGAATTTCTGAGCGAATTCGTGCCCGCTTCGATGCGAGGCAAAGAGCTCAGCCGGATGATGAGCCAAATGGGCCTGGCGTGGGCGTCGACTGTCGAATACGAACACGTCACGATTTCCGAAACCGGACATGGCGACACGCGCAATGCCACCACCGTTCGGTTCAAGATCGAAGGTTGCCGCTAGCCGAGTTGCTGCAGCGCCTGTTCCAGCGCTTCGACGAAGAAATACTCGCCCCAGATCACCGATTCATCCACGCCCAATTCCTTGGGCAGATGATAGACGCCGCCCTTTAGAATGCCCTCCCACTTCTTGTCCTTCTTGGCCAGGTGATGGTCGCACAGCGTGCGCAGGATGCGAATCGCGAGCGACCAATAATGATGCCCCTTCACCGGATCCTGGAGCAGGCGGCAAAGGCGCAGCAATCCGGAAGCGGCGATGGCGGCGGCGGAAGTGTCGAGCAAGCGGCGCGACTCGGGCGGAGCGTTGAAGTCCCAGGGCGGAACGCCATCGCTGTTGGCAATGCGTGATGTAGTAATCGGCGCAGGCTTCGGCTGTTTCGAGAAACCGCGGATCGCGGCTGTATTCGTACGAAAGGCTGAAGCCGTACAGCGCCCAGCCCAGGCCGCGCGACCAGCAGGAATCGCTGCGGTAACCTTGTTGCGTGCTCTGGCGCAAAAATTCGCCGGTCTGGAGATCGAAAATTCCTTCCTGCGCCGTGGAGCCGTCGCCGCGCACCAGGTTGCGGCGCGTGGTGAGGCAATGGCGCAGCGCAATGTCGCGCAACCGGCGATCGCCCGTTTCACGCGCGGCATAAAAAATGATGCCGACGTTCATCATGATGTCGATGAAGAGCGAATTCTCGCCGACGAACGAGCGCAGGTATTGCCCGTTCTCCTTGAAGCGCAGCGACTCGGTTTTGCCCGCCTGAATCAGCGCCTCTTTGAGCTTGGGATCTTGCGTCAGGCGATACCAGCGGTAATACGTGGACATGAAGATGAAGCCGAGATCGTGAACATCGCGATCGTGCTGGCGCGGGGCGAGCGGCGTGGTGTAGCGCACGGCCTGTTCCAGCCAGAATTTGTCATTGTTTCCGGTGGCTCCCGCGGCGCCCGAAGACAGGCTCCAGCGGTGGAAGATCCACATCATGCCGGGAAAAAACCCGTCGCACCAGTTGGTCCATACCTGGCCTTCGTGCTTCCATTTCCCTTCGGCGGTGTACATCGGATAGAAGCCCGGATGAGTTTCGACGAGCTTGCGCACCTGTTGCTGTGCGAACCGCATAGCGTCTTCAAAGAGCGCGCGGTCCGTTTCCAGGACGAATTGGATCATGCTTTATGGATTCTAGCAGCCTGGACGATCTTCACTTGTATGCGGGTTCCGCTGTGTAGGTAGGGGGTGAGCGACTGCGACTGTCCGCGCTATTGGACGCTGACCTCGCCGATGCCGAGGCCTTTCGTAGTCTGTCCGAATCCGATTACGCCGTTGATTCCGGGCGATGAGTTTGTCGGGATGGTGATCGTTAGAGCGCTGCTGCCTTCGCCGTTCGCGGTCGCCGTACCAAGCAGCTGGCGGGGGTTGTTCCAGTAGATTTCGACGGTCTCGCCCGCGCCGAAACCAAAGCCATACGCCGTGGTAGCGCCGCCTGGCGCTACGGTGGCAGGGCTCATGACCAACTCCGGCGTGACGAAAATCGTCGCTGCTCCGAGCCTGCCGCTGCTCTCTCCCACGGCGTACACGTCCATAGTGCCGTAAGGATGTGGCGGCTCGCGGACCGTAACCGTGAAGGAACCGTCGGTATCGGTAGTCGCTGTAGATAGCCGGGGAGAGCCGATTGGGCCGGCGTAGATGTCGACCTTCTCCGCGGAGGCGAAGCCGCCCCCTGTCACGGCGAGTTTGGTTCCCGGCGCGCCGATGCTTTGGCTAAGGCTCAAAGTCGCCGCCGGCCAAACGCGCAATGAGAACGATCCGAAGTAATCCGCGACATCTCCTGGAGCAGGAGAGAACTCAAAAGCTTGGCACACGTCTCCTGGTGGGGTGGCAGGCGCGTTCCAATCGTAGCCGGTTAGGACCACTATGTCGCCACCCGAACTATAAAAGGTTTTACCTGAGCCCGCCGCCGAGGTGCCCTGCAGTGTGAATGTGCTGCCGCGGTTGGGCAGGAAATCGGAGCTGTTCGTTGCACCGAATGCCGAGATGCCCGGCGCAGAATCATTTGCGTCGAAGAATAGGTTCAAGCCATTGAACCCGGTGACGACGCCAGGGCCGGGGTGACCGAAGACGTAGAACTTGTAGCTGACACCCGCCTCCAGTTCGATGGCAATGCCGGCTTGGGAGTCGGATGGACCGTTGACCGGCGAGGTGGCATTCGGATTTAGCGCCAGCCACAATGCGTAATATCCATTGCCATCATTCGCAAGCGTATGCCATATCAGGCCGCCGGAGGCGACGCCGCTGGAGTTTGTCGAGAACTGAATTGCTCCCGTGAGCGTAGTCTGCGGATACGCTGTTATCGGGAGCACTAATGATGCGGACAGCAACAGGCAAACGCGATGCATGGTAGGCTCCGTTCCAAAAAGCCGCTGTCCCCCTTCTAAACACTCTCGTTGGCGAGATGTCGCAGGAAATTTTCGGTCGAACGAGTTCGAATGGGTCGTTTATACGCTTTGTTGTACGCGTACGCTCGGCGGACAGGAGTTGAACACGAGGCGATCTGCTACCATCGCAATGCATGGCAGCCACGAAGATTACTGTGAACAACAACGGATCGATTCGCGTCGAAGGGGATTTCAGCGTGCATGACGCCGAAGGCAAGGAGTTCGGACTCGGCGGACGAACCATGATTTCCCTGTGCCGTTGCGGACACTCCGCGAACAAGCCGTTTTGCGATGGGAGCCATAAGGCGAATGCCTTCGGCTCAGTATGTGAGGCGAGGGATCTGCCACCCAAAGTCTAGGGATTGGGGGCTAGGGGTTTGGGGACGAGGTTTTGTCGTTGGCAGCTTGGACTGGATCGAGGAGTGAAGGCGACTTAGTTTCTTTCCGAGTTCTGCGGTCTGAAACCGGGCGGCGTCTAGCTCCGAATCGGTATAGTCGAGACGAATTGCGAGTTCAAGTTGCGTCTCCAATTCGGCGAGCGACCCGCGGGAAATAGCAAGAAAATGCAGGAATTCGCGAGTGGAGTCACGAGACCGGCCCTCCGCGATGTTCGACGGAATTGATACCGCTGCGCGTCTCATTTGAGCGGTTAAGGCGAAAAGTTCGGACTTGGGAAATCGAGCCGTGACCCTGTAAACCGTCTCGGCAAGTTCCACGCCTAAGTGCCACACATCCAGATCCCGAAAACTCTTTACCATCGCCCAATAGTGCTCGAAGGGTGAAACTTTTCTCACCCGTGCCAGGCCCCTAATCCCCAACCCCCAACCCCGGACCTGTCTCCTCCGCCAGGACGCAGATGTCGCTCAAGTTCCGATAGTCCTCCGCGAAGTCCAGCCCGTAGCCAACCACGAACTCGTCGGGGATCTGGAAACCTACGTAGGCCACCTCCACGGGACGCAGGCGCTTCTCGGGCTTATCCAATAATGTCGCGATGGCGAGCGACTTGGGACGCCGCTGCCCCAGCACGTTCATCAAGTAGGTCAGCGTGACGCCGCTGTCGACAATGTCCTCCACGATCAGGACGTGATGGCCTTCGATGGAAACATCCAGGTCCTTGGTGACCTTCACTTCGCCCGACGAAGTTTTGCCGCGGCCGTAACTGGAAATCCCCATGAACTCGATGCGCGACGGCGTCTTGATGTGGCGCGACAAATCCGCCATGAAGATGAACGCCCCTTTCAGCACCGAGATGAGATAGAGCGGGCCCTCCGGATAGTTGGCGCTGATCTGCTCGCCCATTTCCCGCACGCGCCTTTGGATCTGTTCGGCCGTGAGGAAAACGCGCGGGACCAGAGCCATTCGCTAGTCGGCGGCGTGCGTGTGGGCGCCCAGGTGTTTGCTCAACTGGTTGGTCACCAGGCGCGTGCTTCCCGGACCAATGTGAATGTGGGCGGCGGTGGCCTTCCCGGGGATGGCGTGGGAGAAGGCGTAGTAGGGAATCTTTCGCGATTGCAGATATTCCCGCAGCCAAACGCCTTCCGGAGCGCTGGGAACTACGGCGACGTCAACGCGGCCGCGATGATCGAATCCAAGCGCGCGATGCACCTCCGTCTCCCCTTCGGCGCTGATGGGAAGCGGATGAGCGAACTTGCTGGCGAAAGCCCATTCGATCGCCGGCAGATCCTGCGCTTCGTTGAACGCACCGTCGCCCTCGTAGTGCTCCATGCCCTGGAAGAACAGCTCAGAGTCGTTCAGAGGCGCGGGCTCGGGAACTGCCGGCGGGGCCATCGACTGTTTCATGGCTGCGCGGTCCGCCATCAGATGGGCGCGCAGTTGCGCCAGATCCAAACTGGTTTGACGGGCCGTTAATTCGGCTTCGAAGGGCGCTAAGTACGATCTCGCCGCTATGCCTGCGTCAACCATTTTCCGCGCTTCATCCAGCCGCGCCTGCTGGCGATCCAAACGGCGTTGCGCCGCCGCGATCATTTCCGCGGAAGCCTCCGCGGTTGCGCCGTTCTCGGGAAGGTCCCCATACAAATCGTGCGCCAGGACCACTTCGTCCTTGGCGTCTTCCAGCTTCGCTTCCGCTTCCGGGATGCGGTTGCGCGGAATGGCTCCGGCGTCCACCAGGGCCTTGGCGCGGTCCAGTTCCTGTTGAGCCAGTTCGATACCCTTGTCGGCTGGAGTGGCCGCCGGAACTTCAGCCGGCTGCGCGGCAGTTCCCGCCAAGAGAATGAAGGCTCCAAAGGACAATAAGAGTACTAGTAATTGTCGCATTGGAAGTTTCAGTGTACCATACAGGTAGGAGAAAACCTTAGCTATCCGACAGCAACACAATGCGGCCGCGCAGCCTGCCGCACTACCGCTCACCACTCCCCCGTGGCTCACCGCTGTTCGAGCCGCCGAATCGAAGAAAGCCCTGGACATTCGCGTTTTGGACCTGCGCGAGGTCACCACCTTCGCCGATTTTTTCGTGATCTGCAGCGGAAGCAATCCTAAGCAGATCCAGGCCATCGTGGAAGAAATCGGCCAGCAACTGGATCAACGCGGCGAATATCCAGTCAGCGTGGAAGGCTTCGCAAACGCCGAATGGATCCTGGCGGATTATGGCGATTACCTGATCCATGTTTTCTCGCCGAAATCGCGCGCGTTTTATGAACTGGAACGGTTGTGGCGGCACGCGAAGGTGGTGCCGATCCCGGAAGACTCTACCGCGCGCGGCTCGGAACCGGAGTGACCGCGCCGCGCAGTTGGTCCGGCTTCGCGGCGTAGCGCGGGGGAAGTTGGCCGGACTCGCGCAAGCTTTCCCACAGCTCCGCTGCCTGTCTATAGTAAGCCAAAGCCTGTGGCTTGCTGATGGAAACGTTTGCATCCCCCATCAAGCCGTAATCCAACGCCAGATCCACTTTATCCTTAACCTTGCTAGAACCGGCTAACAAATCGACATTGGCGCGATAAAGGGACATGGCGCCACGATAATCGCCGGCCGCAAGACGCTGTCCGGCCAGCCAGTCCCGCGACTCCACAACCAGTTTGTTGTCGCTCTCTTCATAGGGGATCTGCTGCTTGATCAGCTCGTGACCAGCCAGCGCTTTTTCAAACTCGGCCTTGGCCTCTAGCGTGCGATGGCGCGCGACTAGTGCTCTCGCCAGGGACCAGTGAGCAACCACCAGATCGCCCGCCGCCTCCACATTTCGCGGATCGCTGGCGGCAATTTCTTCGAATAGATGCAGGCTTTCGCGGCCTCTCTGCTCGCCTTCGTCAGCGAGGCCCACCATGGATTCGATGCGGCTGAGATCGATGAGAAAGTCCGCCATGCGCCGCCGATAGCGATCGGGATGGATGGCGTAAACGGGCCGCATGATCGCGACCACTTCCTGCATCAAATGCAGCACCCGCGTGTAGGCACGGTCATCGCCCGTATACCAGCCGATATCGTGAGTGATGTAGCCCAGGTATTGGCCCGCTTTGGCCTGCTCCACGGTTAGTTGCTCGTCCCCCGGGTGCGACGCCGCGAGCTTTCGCGCCCGGTCCAACGCATCTTCGGCTGCGGACTCAGCTT
The DNA here is from genome assembly GCA_963784025.1 of Bryobacterales bacterium. Taxonomy (GTDB): domain Bacteria; phylum Acidobacteriota; class Terriglobia; order Bryobacterales; family Bryobacteraceae; genus Palsa-89. The sequence continues at coordinate 704,450 of CAWAPW010000011.1, read as the reverse complement.
TCCTATAGCGGGGCAGGCCGCCATGCGACATGGCTACTTGCAATCTGCCGGCGGAAAGATAAACCCGGCTGTCCACGGCCGCGAATGCGACATCCCGCGAGGCTGGAGCGAGCGCCAGCGCGCGATCCAACAAGGCCACGGACTTCTCACCCGCGATAACGGCATCGTCGGGCAGACCGCGGCGCAGTGCCAGGCGCAGTTCGTTGGCGTAAAGTGTTCCCCAATCCTGGTATAGCTTGGCATCCCCATGGCCGGACGCATCGATGGTGGCAAACATCAGGTCGGCTTTGTGGTAGTTAGCGAGCGCGCCCGCCGTGTCGCCCAGGTTCGCAGCCCACGGCCGCCCCAGAATATCTCCGAGCTTGAGGTACGAAGCGGCCAGTTCCCTGCGCAGCGCAAGATCGGAGGAGCGATCGCTCGCCAATGTATCCAGATATTGCTCCGCGCGCCGCGCCACCAGCATGCGCGCCTGCGTGGTTCCGGGCAGATCGCCCAGCGCGTCATAAACATCGAACAAAAACGAATTCGCCACGCTCCGCACTTCGTTGAAGCGCTGGCGGGCGGCGCTGTATTGCCGGTAAGCCACCACTAAGGCCGCGATGAGCGCGATGGTCATGAGCAACGCCACGCCGGCCTCTACCGGACGGCGCGTCACCAGCCGCCGGGCACGATAAGCCAGCGAATCCGGACGCGCCCGCACGGGATAGCCCTCCGCCGCCCGGCGCGCGTCTTCCGCCAGGTCGCCGGCGGAAGCGTAGCGCCGCTCCGGTTCGTTACGCAGGGCCATGGCCACGACATTTTCCAGGTCGCCATCCAGGCGCTTGCGCGACGCCGCAAATTTTGAACCCGAGGCTAATTCATAAAGAATGACGCCGAGCGAATAAATATCCGATGCCGTTGTGATCGGATTTCCCGCCAGCTGTTCGGGGCTGGCGTAGGCCGGGGTCATGAGCGCGGTTGCAGTGGCGTCCGCATCGGATGCCTCGCTCAAGAGCTTGGCGATCCCAAAATCCAGCAGCTTCGGAACTCCCTCCGCGGTGACCAATATATTGCCGGGCTTCAGATCGCGATGCACGATCAGGTTGCGATGCGCGAACGCCACGGCATCGCAGACCGCCTGAAACAAGTCGATTCTTGCGTGCATGGAGAGGCTATTGGCCGCGACATGGCGATCGATGGGAATGCCCTCCACGTACTCCATCACCAAGTACGGCATGCCGTCCGGTGTGCGTCCGGCATCCAGCATGTGAGCGATATTGGGATGCTCCATGCGCGCCAGGATCTGGCGTTCCTGGCGGAAGCGCCGCACCATTTCGTCGTCGACGAAGGCGCGCGGGATGATCTTGATGGCCACTTGCCGGCGCACGTCGTCATAATCCCGTTCGGCCAGATAGACGGCGCCCATGCCGCCCGCGCCGATGCGCGAGAGGATGCGATACGGTCCCAATTGCGCGTAGGGCAATGCGGGCTCAGCGGCCTCACGCCGCGCTTCGGCATGGATGGCGGAAAAACTCCAGAGCGTTTGCGAATCGGCATCGCGATCCGCGCGGAGCAGTTTTTCTAACGCCGCTCGCAGGGAGGGCGAGCGCGTGCAGTTTTCCTCCAGGAAACGCGCGTGCTCCCGCTGGTCCATTTCGCAAGCGGCGGCGAACAGCTCGCGCAGCTCGCGCGGATCGTATTGGCTGTCCATCAGCTCCGGGCTCATGGCTTCGTATCTATATTCAGGTCATTCTATCAGCCGAAGCCGAGTTCGGGGCAGCACCATGGGGAATGGCGGGTTGGTAGCGTTCTGGTGACGCTGACGGGCGCCATCTTCGAATAACGGTTGCGCACTTATCCGGTGCGGCGATCGTCCGTCGCGCCGGTCATTTTCCGATTTCGCTTTGCAGCCAGGCTCGCGAGAATTTCCAGTCGCGCTCCACGGTGCGAAGCGAAACCTCTTCGCCGGAGGCGTTGAGCGCCTCCACGGTCTCTTCCGCTGTAAGACCGCCGAAGAAACGGAGTTCCACCACCGCGGCCTGGCGAGGATGCAGTTCGGCCAGGCGGCACAATGCGGTGTCTACCTCAATAATGTCGGGGCCGGGAAGCGTGAAAGCCTCGTCGTCCAGCGGAATAATCGCGCCGCCATTGCGCTTGGCGGCAATGCGTTTCCGCGCGTGATCCAGCAAGATGCGGCGCATCATCTTGGCTGAAATAGCGAAAAACTGCCCGCGGCACTTCCAATCGACGTCGCGCGCCCCATCCAGATGCAGGTAAAGCTCATGGACGAGCGCGGTGGCCTGGAGCGTGTGGCCGCTGCGCTCGTTCTCGAGCATGGAGGCGGCCAGGTGACGCAGTTCGGCATAGACCAGGCGAGTCAAGCGGTCCAGCGCCTGCCCATCTCCGTCCCGCCAACGGATCAACCAGTGGGTGATGTTTTCGATGCAAGCTATCTTATCAACTGGCATGGAAATCCCTATGGCTGGGATGTCCTAGAAGTAGCAAAGCCAAGAGCTGCCGAACCGCGACTGTGAAGGAGCGACAAGAGGCGTTTTTCAGCATCCTAAACTAACAGGATGCTGAAAAAGGCAATAAACCGCTTGCTCACGCGCGCGGCTCAGAATGGCGACTGCGTGTTTGTATCTGTTTACCGAGCCGCGACCGTGAGGGAGTCGGTCCCCAAAAAGCCTTTTTCAACGGCCTGTTAAGCGGCTGGTTTTAGCGGGACTTGCGCCGCGTTCGACCAAGCCGAAGTTTCCCGGCTCCGGCTACACCGGCCGTTTGGGTTTGGCGCAGCAGTTCGCGCCACCGTTTTTGGAAACGATCGGCTCCAGGATGCCGGTGATGGCCTCGAAAATATAGCTGGGCGAACGGTCGCCGCGGATCTGATGATACCTGCGGTCCTGATAGTAAGCCAGAACCGGCCGCGTCACTTCGTCATAAGTACGAATGCGTTCGGTGACCACCTCTTCGCTGTCGTCCTTGCGCGTGAGCAACGGCGTGCCGTCATCGTCGCAAATGCCGGCCGTCTTGGGCGGCTGGTGCAGCAGGTTGTAGATCCGTTTGCACTGGGGGCATTGGCGGCGGGAAGTGAGACGCCCAACCAGCGCATCCATGGGGACATCCAGATGCAGCACGATGGGCGTCTGGAAATTGCGCTCATCGAGGAGGCGATCCAGATACTCGGCTTGCTCCACGGTGCGCGGATAGCCGTCCAGCAAAAAGCCGTGCGAGCTATCGGGTGAAGACACACGTTGAGCCAGCATCCGGTTGACGAGGTCGTCACCCACCAATCCCCCGCTGGCCATGATGGACTTTGCGGCGTTCCCCAGCGCCGATCCGGCCTTGATTTCCTCCCGCAGCATATCGCCCGTCGAGATGGCCGGAATGCCCAACCAGTTTGAGATACCCCGAGACTGCGTTCCTTTGCCGCTACCAGGCGGTCCAAAGAGCAGAAGGACCAAACCACCCTCCGTTCCTGTCCAGACTACTGAACCTTTCTGAATCGGTCAAGTTAGCTGGGTCAAGCTATCACGTGGTTCAAACTACCACGATCCGCTAAATCCCATGAAAAGGCTATCACTATTTAGGCCGCACCGTACCAGTGCGTGAACAGCGTAGTTCCATTACTGTGCCGCCCTAACAGGCTGTCACTTTTTGCCGGCCGGCGTCATTTTTTGCAGGCTAGCGTCAGGCCGTCCCGCACCGGCAGCATGCTCAACCACACTCGATCGTCATTCTTGATCTGCTCGTTGAACGCGCGAATGGCTCGCGTATCCGGATCGTTGACCGACGCATCGATCACCCTGCCATACCAGAGTACGTTATCCACGCCGATCAATCCTCCTGGCCGCAGCAGCACCAGGGCCCGCTCGTAATAGTTCGCGTAGTTGGTCTTATCGGCATCGATAAACATAAAATCGAACTGGTTTCCCAGCCCGCTCGCGATCAGACCGTCCAGTGTTGCAAGGGCGGGGCCGAGGCGCAGATCGATCTTGTGATCTACGCCCGCTTCGCGCCAGTAGCGGCGTGCAACCGAAGTCCATTCCTCGCTAATGTCGCACGCGATGACGCGCCCATCGGCGGGCAGCGCCTGCGCAACGGCCAGCGCGCTGTAGCCGGTGTAGACGCCGACTTCAATGGTGCGCCGCGCCCCCATCAAGTGCATGAGCAGGGCCATGAACTGACCCTGCTCCGCCGAGATCTGGCAACTGGAACTCGGCAGGTGCGCGGTCTCCTCGCGCAGACGCTGCATCAGCGCCGGCTCCCGAAGGGTGACGCGCCGCATGTACTCCCACAACTCATCGCTTATAGTGAGGTCTTCCATCACCTCTATTGAAACACCGGCTGGCCTGGCAACTCCGCTACCAGTTGGGGCCGATTTCGGAGGTAGCAATCTCCTTCTGAGATCCGGTGGTGGCGTACTTTAAGAATGCGATGACGTCCGCCAGTTCCTGGGAGTCATAGTTGGCCAGGGCTGGTGGATGCCGCCATTTGTCGTCGCGTTGCTTAGAAAGAATCTCAGTCCTAAGCAGCAGGCGTGGCTCAGGAGGGATCTGGCTGAGGTCGTAATACTCTACCCGGTCGCCATAATCGTGCCTGAGTATCCCGGGAAAGCTGCCGCTGGGGGTCTTGATGCGGTAGACATGCTCAGTCATGGTCATGTGCATGGTCATGACGATGCTATGCACGCTCCCGTTGGATGCCATGTTGGTCAGATCCGGACCGATGGCTTTCCCTATGCCCGCCAACGAATGGCAGGTCTTGCAGGCGACGCCTTTTTTGGAGTTGGTGAAGAGTTCCCGCCCCCGCTCAATTTGAGGCGTGGGAGCGGCCTTGTCTCCTTGGTTCGAAGAGCTTTGAGCCTGAACTACGGGCATACTCAAAGCTGAAACGACGACGATGTACAGGGCCTTGCGCATGGTGTTTGCCTCCGCGGAAGGCTTGTGCAATCGCTCCACCAACTGGAAAGCCCTGGCGGTCCTGCTTATTCCCACCTAAAGACTCGTAGCACTGAGGTACTGCGCCCAGCACGGGCTGCGCGATGTCACGCAGGATTAGCGAGCGACCTGATTCAGCGGAGCGCCGCCATGGCTTGTGATACGATGTCCGCTGATGCCGACAGAACATATTCTCGCCCTTCTGATTCAGGAACGCGACAAGTTGAGTAAGGCAATTGAAGCCCTCCAAGGTCCGGCGAAACGGCGGGGCCGTCCCCCGAAAAACGCCACAGGTCCAGTTGAGGTAGCGCCCAAAAAGAAGAGAACGTTCAGCGCCGCACAGCGGAAAAAGCAGGCCGAGCGCATGAAGGCCTATTGGGCGGCGAAGCGGAAGTCGGCCAAGTAACCGTCGCGGCGCAGCGCGATCTCCACTCCCGCCCGCAAATCGAACTGCCGTCGCGTGGCCATCCCGGACCGCCCGGTCACGGCAGCACGGATGCGCGCTACAGTATGTACACCAGCCAACGTTGGTTGATGTGGCGCTTCAAGGGCGCTGCTGCGGCGATCATCGTCCCGATCGGCATGTCTATTTCAGTATCTCGGTGGACAGGCCGCTCATCGGGCGAAAGGAAACCTGCATGCTCATTCAGGTTGGCTATGAATTAGTATTCAACTGTGCGCAACAGACGCCGATGATCCTGATGGTCAATATCCATTACTCACGCGCTTCGGACATCGTGACGCCCGATCTGCTGACCACCGATCCGGCTACCCGGGTGACGGCGTATCGCGACCGCTTTGGAAACTGGTGCAGCCGGATTGTGGCGCCCATGGGCAGAATTCGCCTGAAAGGCAGGGGGGTGGTCCGGGATTCGGGGCAGCCGGAACAGGTGCAGAGCTTCGCGCAGCAAATCGCTCTGCAGGATTTGCCCGAAGACACGCTAGTCTTTCTGTTGGGCAGCCGTTACTGCGAGACCGACCTGCTATCGGATGTAGCGTGGTCGCACTTCGGCCAGACGACGCCGGGCTGGTCGCGCGTCCAGGCGATCTGCGATTTTGTCCACAACCATATCGCCTTTAACTATCAGAACGCCCGCTCCACGCGAACCGCCTGGGAGGCGTATAACGAGCGGACCGGGGTGTGCCGCGATTTTACGCACCTGGCCATCGCATTCTGCCGCGCCATGAATATTCCCGCGCGCTATTGCACCGGATACCTGGGCGACATGGGGACGCCGCCGCCTTACAGCGTGATGGATTTTGCTGCCTGGATGGAGGTTTATCTCGACGGCGGCTGGCAGACCTTCGATCCGCGCAACAACGTGCCCCGAATTGGACGGGTGCTGATCGCGACGGGCCGCGATGCGGCTGACGTGGCCATCACGACGACGTTCGGCCCGAGTATTTTGGAGAGCTTTCAAGTTTGGACGGATGAGATTGCGGAGAGCGTGCCACACTTTCGCTAGTCCGCGAAGCCGATCTTAAGAGATGCGCCTTCTCACAGTTCGACACACCACGGTTTATCGTTACTCGGAACCAGTTCGGTTGGGTGAACACCGCATGATGTTCCGGCCCAGAGAGAGCCACGATTTGCGGCTTATCAAGGCGCGGCTGGACATCACGCCCCAGCCCGCGCATCTACGTTTGCTCCACGATGTGTTCGATAACTCGGTGGCTATCGCCACCTTCGAGGGTTCCACTCGCGAGCTGCGTTTTGAAAGCATCGTAACGCTGGAGCATTTCGAGACTGCGCTGCCCGACTATCCGCTGGAGGAGTTCGCGGAGCGTTATCCATTCAGTTATTCCAAAGAAGAGCTTCCCAATCTGAGCCGCGCGCTGGAGCATCACTACCCGAGCGAGGACGTGAAGCATTGGGTAAAGAAGTTTCTGCATCCCTCCGGAAGCACCGGCACCATGAGCCTGCTGCGGTCTATAACGCTGGCCATCAAGCAGGATTTCGTCTACACCAGACGCAGCGAGAAGGGCGTACAAAATCCCAGTGTGACGCTCGATACGCGGCGCGGTAGCTGCCGGGACTTCGCGGTTCTCATGATGGAAGCGGCACGCTCCCTGGGTTTGGCCGCTCGCTTCGTCAGCGGATACATCTTCGTTCCCGGCGCGGATCACGTGGGTACCCGGGGGGGCGGCAACACGCACGCCTGGATGCAGGTTTATCTGCCGGGCGCGGGCTGGCTGGATTTCGATCCAACCAACAGCATTATCGGCAACCGCAATCTGATTCGGGTGGCCGTTGCGTGGGATCACACGCACGTTCTGCCGCTGTGGGGCACGTTCATCGGCAAGGCCTCGGCATTCCTTGGTATGGACGTCACGGTCAGCGTTACCGAAGACGCTCCGCAGGGCGGCGAGGTCCGCCAGCCGGTGGGCGCGCGTCCGCAATAGGCGTTCTGTCACGGCGCGGCCAGTGCGTCGCAAAATTTCGTCAGGCCATTCCATCCAGCAGCCGGCGCCCGCGCTAAGGGCTCCTGTAAAACCGCCGCAACCCGCTGAAGATACACCACCAGCCTGCTAGGATCGCTCGCCATCGAACTTTGGAGCGGCGATTGCCAAAGTGAGGACGAGGACCGACGAAAACAAATGAAGAACAAAATGCTGCAAAGAATTTCGAGGATCGGATGCGCGGCCCTATTCATCGCGCTCTGCTCCTCCGCACAGGAGCATCCATGGGCCGGAAGGACGCTCGACAACCTGGAGTGGACCATCCACCAGAGACTCGCCGTGCTTCCGTCCTATGGAGTCTTTGACACGGTAAGGTTCGAGCTACAAGGCAAGACCGTTACTTTGTCGGGACAGGTTGTGAAGGAGAGCGTGAAGCAGAATGCCGAGCGCATGGCCGGGCATATCGACGGCGTTGAGAAAGTAGTGAACCAGATCGAGGTGCTGCCTTCATCCAGGCGGGACGACGCGCTTCGTATGAACGTCTACCGGGCGATTTATGAGAAGCAACCGCTCGAAAAGTATGGCACCCGTGGCTCGCCGTCCATTCACATCATCGTGAAGGATGGATGGGTCACATTGGAAGGCGTGGTGGATTCGGATGCCGATCGCAACCTGGCTCATCTGCGGGCGCTGAGGGCGAGCGCGCACGTCTCCGACAATCTGCGGGTTGCGCCCAAGGAATTATAGACAGGTTGAGTTGAAACGCGTTCGAAAGAGGCAATCATTATGAACAAATACATTTTTATTTGTGCGGCGATTTTAGCCGGGTTGGCGCAGTCCGCCCATGCGAACCCTGTTTCCCGCCGCGCCACCATAACCGGCGGCGGCGGGAACGGCAGATGCACGATTGAAGTAACGGTGGACCACGCCGCGGAAGTTGAAATCTCGGGCGACATGGGTCTGTTGACCACAGTGGCCGGGCAGGCGGCTGATTGGCGGCGATTTCAATGCAACGCGCCGCTACCCGCTAACCCCACCGACTTCCGCTTCGCCAAGATGAACGGCCGAGGAAGTATGCGGCTGGTGCAGGATCCGCGCAGCACCCGGGGCAGAGCCGTTGTTCGCATCGACGATCCACAAGGCGGCCGCGGAGGCTACACCTTCGATCTTCAGTGGCGCGGAGCTGGAGGCGGATGGACGCCGGGTCCGCCGCCGCCGTATCCCGGTCATGGTCCCGGCACGGGCGGATTCCCGATGGCGCGGGCCATTCAGGCCTGCCAGGATTCAGTGTCGCTTCGTCTCAGAGGCGACGGCTATCACTTCGTCACTTTTGAAAACACGATTCCCGTGGATAATCCCGGACGCCACGATTGGATTTCCGGCACGGCGTATGGAAAACGAGGCTTCGGAACCACACGGTTTGCATTCTCGTGCTCGGTGGATTTCAGCTCCGGAAAAGTCCGCTCCGTGGACGTACACCGGCGCTAACAAAAGTAGCTGTTTTTAAATTTAAAAATCGAAAAGGAGAAGAAAATGATCAAGTACATCTTAGCAGTCGCAGTATTGTCAACAGGAATGGCCTTCGCCCAGAATGACCAGGCGACGGCGCGTATCAACAAAGAAGTTCGCCACGAACTGGTGATGCTGCCTTATCTGGACGTGTTCGATAATCTGTCGTACCGCGTGGACGGCAGTTGCGTAACGCTGGAGGGGCAGGTCATTCGGCCCACGCTGAAAACGGACGCCGAGAGAGTGGTGAAGAACATCGATGGAGTGGATAGAGTGGACAACAAGATCGAGGTGTTGCCGCTATCGTCCTTTGACGATCGCTTGCGGCGTTCGCTTTTCCGCGCCATCTATGGTTATCCGTCGCTGAATCGCTACGCCCTGCCGGTGATCAAACCGATCCGCATCATCGTGAAGAACGGCCACGTGACGTTAGAAGGCGTGGTTGATAACCAGGCGGACAAGAATGTCGCGAACATCCGGGCCAACGGCGTGCACGGTGTGTTCTCGGTAACCAACAATCTTCGGGTTGCGGAATGACGCAACCGGTGGGCCTCGGGCTTCCCCGAGGCCTGCGCTCTCAAGATACCGCGCCTCAATAGCGATTTAGAAACGCGGTCAACTCTGGCGCCAGGCTCTTCCGCGCGGCGATGCACAGGTCGATGCCTTCCAGCGTTTGCGCCAGAGTTCTGGGACCGCCGTTATAATCCTTCACGCGGTCGGCAAAAAACGAATCCAGTTCATCGCGGCGCCGGACGTCGCAGAAACTGCTGCCCACGGAGGGAAGCATGGCGGCGTAATCTTCGCCCACTTCGCGCGGGAGCCGTTTCAACAACGCATCCAGATGCTGCTTCACGAATTCGAACGGAACGTCGCGCGTATCTACATAAGACAGGGGACCGAACAGCAGCGGATAGAACGATTCGCGCGGGTCGAAATCCTTCGAGAGCAGCAGATCGAGCGACGCGCGCGCCAGCTCGGGACTGCGGAACGAACCCAGCGCCTCCAGCAGTACGTCGCGAACATGATGGTCGCGCTCCTCGATAGCAGCAGCCCGGAGCAAGTTGAAAAGCTCGCGGTTCCCGAATTCGGCGGCGATTCGAAGCACCGGCTCAAGCATCTCCGGCGCCATTCTTTCGGGACGCCGTGTGGGCCGGTTCTCCAGCCATTCGCGCGCCAGCACTCCCGCTTGCTCGATCAATTCTTTTTCTTCGCCAGTGCCGGCCACGAACGGGACCAGCTTTTGGCGCAGCGAACGCGTGTCGTCGCTATCTCCGGGCTTCGCGGTCCATCCCAAGGCTAGCGCCTTGTCGCCGAATTCCTGGCGGATGAAGTTGGCGCCCTTCGCACGCAGGTCCGCCGGTACGCTCTCACCCCGCAGCAGCGCGGCAATGTTAGCGGCCGCCTGCACCACGTGCCAGTCCGGATCTTTGCTGAACTCCGGAACCAACGCCAGCGCCACTTGCGCCGAAACATCTCCTTCGCGCGCCAACGAATCCACGTCGCCGAGAAAACCGACGCGCTCGGCAACGCTCAGATGGCCGCCGTGATCGGCCAGCACCTTTTTCAACAGGTCGTCTTTATAGGCGACCTGATAATAGCCGGTCTCGCCGTCATTGGGCAGAATCCAGCTGGGACATGTTTGAGCGCCCTCCAATGCGATATCATCCATCGCATCCGACAACAAGCTGCATTGGTGATGAACCTGACCGTCGGCTTCGAACGCGACACAGACAGGAATCTGCCAGGTCTGCGCTTGAGCTCGCGACCCTACCGGCAGCGAGCGCTTCTGCGTTACGGCGAGCGACGGCCGGTCCCCGCATTTCAATTCCGCCGAAACGGCCGGTACGCCTGGCTGATCCAGAAAGCTGTCGAAAACCGGCGCCACGTTCTTACCCGCCACGCTACTGATGGCCGCTTCAAAATCGCTGGTGGTGGCGTTCCCCCAGGCATGCTGCTTCAGGTAAAGCTGAACGCCTTCGCGGAACTTCGCCTCGCCGATCCAGTGCTCGAACATCTCGATCACCGCACCGCCTTTTTCGTAGGTTATATCGTCAAATGCGTTCGCGATGTCGTCGTTGTTCTGGATGGGCTGGCGGATCTCGCGCGCGGAGGCCAGCTCATCGTCGCGCATGGCGCCCAGCCGCGCATTGACGGCCGTCACGTCCACATGCCAGCCAGGCTGCCATTCGCCGGGAATTTTGCGCTCCATCCAGGTGGCGAAGGCCTCGTTCAGCCAGGTATCGTTCCACCACGCGGTGGTCACCAGATCGCCGAACCATTGGTGAGCCATCTCGTGCGCACAGGTCTCCGCCAGCTCCTGTTTGTGATCGATGGTTTCGCTTGCGGGGTCGGCCAGCAAGGTGCTCTCGGCGTACGTGATCAGGCCGGCGTTCTCCATTGCAAAGTCGCTCACCGGCATTACCACCGAATCCAGCTTCTCGTAGGGGAACGGCATGCCGAAGTAATCTTCCAGCAACTTGAGCTGTTGAGGAATCGCCGTTGCGGCGTACGCGGCTTCGGCGCTCTTGCCTCTTGGAACGATCACACGCACGGGCGTCGGGCCCACGCGGCCTGCATCCACCACGTCGAACCGCCCCACCGCCAGCGCCACCAGGTAGCTGGGCAACGGCGGCGACGGCTTGAATTGGACGGCCTTCATACCATTGGGCTCTTTCCGCTCGGATTGAACAGGCGTGTTCGATAGCGCCAGATCGTCCTTGGGGACATGCAGCGTGAGCTGCCACGGCACTTTGAAATTCGGCTCATCGAAGCACGGAAACGCGCGGCGCGCATCGGTGGGTTCGAACTGGCTGTACACGTAGGTCTCTCGGTCTTCTTTCAATTGGAAAATACCGGCGCTGCTGTTGCGGCTGATCTTGCCCTGATAGACGACGTGCAACACGCCTTGGCCCGAAATCGCATGGTCGAAAGCAAAGCCGAGGAACTGATCGCCGCCCGGCACGGTCTTGGCCGGAAGCGCCTCGCCCGATTCGGGGCGAAAGCTGGCGTCCTGAATCTGCAGGCCGATCGAGTTCAACCAAAGCACTTCGGCGGGCGTGCGAATATTGACGCTGATGTCGACGCTTCCGCGAAATGTATCGCGATCCGGGACGATGGTGAGATCCACGGCGTAACGCGTGGGTTGGGCCGCCGATGCGTCCAGCCGCAGTTTGGGTGGCTCAAGAGAAGACGCGGCGAATGCCGGGACAATTAGAAAGAGTAATGAAAGGCTGCGAAACTTCATGAACGAACTTCTGCTGCAGTGAGAACCGTTACTGGCGCGGCGCGCGTTCGGAGCCACACCACCGAGAACGCGCATAAATAAAGCAGCGCTCCCATCAACACCGTGGCGCGCAGGCCGATATAGATAGCCAGACAGATAGCGGCGACGGACCCCAAGACGCTGGCGGCCGCGTTCAACGCCCACGCCCAGCGCACCGCTTGCGGGTAACTGTTCTGCAATCGCGTCAGCCCGGTGGGAAATGGAATGCCCATCAGGAAACCGGCGGGCGCGATCAGGGCAACCGTTACTAGCGCCTTCACTGGCAACGGCCATCCCACGCCGTATTCGCTCACCGGCGCCGCCAGGAAAGCCAGCGCGGAAACCGTCACCGCTACGCCGATCAAGACAGCGCTCAGCCGCCCGGCGTTACTCGAGTTACTCGATTCGCCGGTTAAACGGCGGCTGCAATAGCTGCCCAGGCCGCTCGAAATCAGCATCGAAAAAATGATCACCGTTAATGCATACGTAGGATGACCCAGGAAGAGTACAAACTTTTGGATCAGCGCCACCTGGATCAAGATGTAACCTGCCCCGATACACACGAAGTACAGCAAAAATCCGCGCACGCCTTTCTCGGCCGGAAGCCGATCCCCTAATAACAACGGGGGAAAGGCGAGCACAATGACGATGGCGAGCAGGCTGATTCCCAGCAGCTCAAACAGCAGCGGCAGCGCGCGATTGATCTTATAATCCGCCGAAAGGCCGCCCGCTTTCAGAAAATTCAAAACATCCCGAGGCTGCACGGTGTAAAAGAAGAAGGGCCGGTCGTCGTCCACGGGTGTGACGTTGTAACGATAATTCCGCCAAAACGTCTTTGGATCGGCGCTCGTCATCAGCTGGCCAAATTCGTTGGATGGCGCATCGCCCGGAATATAGAGCGGGCGCAGATTGGTCTGGCTCAACGCCGCTTTCACGCGGGCGACATCCACATTCGAGAGCGCCTTGCGGAAGATCAGCACGGTATCCAGTGCGCCAAAACCGTTGACGTTTTGCGCACGGTCCCGCAGGGCCACAACGTGCCGCCACGCGTCCGTCTCGCCGATTTCTCCCAGCGACTGGATGGCGAGCGATAGCAAACGCAAGCTCTCGCGCGGCGGCTCGAACCCCCAGCGCGTAAAAACCATCAACCCGTCGTCTGTTAAATGATTCAGATAATCGCGAAATGCATCGGTGGTGTACAGGTTATTCTCGGAAAGCGCGAACGCACCGGCCGCCGTGGAGGCCCACGTATCCACCAGCGTGGCCTGCAACACCTGATACTTCTCCGGACTCCGCCGTACAAAACTGCGCCCGTCTTCGACGAACAGATGCACCTGGGGCCGGAAATACAGGCGATGGCTCAGGTCCGCGAAGCGCTGCTGCATGATGGTGCGCGCGATGATCGGGTTGATCTCAACCGCCGTTACGTCTTTACTGCCACCGGTGAGCGACCGCGCCACGTCCCAACCGCCGCCCGGACCAATCACCAGGGTCTTCGCGCCGGGCCGCAGCATGTAGGGAAAACCGGGCCCCTCGTGCAACAGATTCGCGCGCTGCTGGTCGGTGAGATGCTGTAGATCGAAAGTAGGAATCGCGGTGGAAGCGTCGGCGTCGATGATGATCTCCGGATCGCTGCTGTTGGGATTCACCAGCGCGATGCGCGAAATCGGGTTCCAGCGCACGAAGGCTTCCTGTCCGATGCGATGGCCCTTGGCGTAGCGAATATCGATCAGGTGGCTTTTCCCGTTGAAAGCCATCAGCGCTACAAACGCCAGCGCCAATGTAACCGCACTCGCGCGGCCGCGCGACGTGCCGGCCAGGTTGTACCAGATGGCCGCCGACACAGCCAGCAGAACGGACGCCGCGATCACCGTATTGGGTCCGCCAAGGTAATTCAGAAACGGAACCAGCACCAGGCACCCGCCGGCGGCGCCCAGCAGATCGAAAAAGTACACGCGATCCACGCGCTGGATGGCTTCCGCTACCGCGATGGAGACCACTGTGCCCGAGAAAAAGAATGGCAGCGCGCTGGCGAAATAGACGCCGGCCAGCGTCAGATTGCCGAGCTCTCCGGAGCGCGTCAGGATGTAGGCCAGCGATGCCACAACGGCCACGCTATTCACTACGGCCAGGACGCCCAGCTTGCGGAAAATATTTCCGCCGCGGCTGGCCACCACGTAGGAAAACAGGCCGCCCGCGCCCAGTCCGAACAGAGCGATGGAGATGGCGAGAAACGCGAAGTGGTAGTAGAAAACCACTGAAAAAATGCGGGTGAGCGACAGCTCCAGAATCAGCGTCGCAAGTGTGGTGAACGCCACGCCCAGATAGAGCTGGGGCCACTTGGTCTTGCCGGATTCACTGTACGAACTGACGCGAGGCAATATCTAATGGTAAAGGATCGAACGCGGCCATCGCAGGAAAAGTCCCGTGGAAAAACACACGGCGGAAACCAGCCGGCAGGCGCACGAAAACGGCGTCGGCGCCCGGCGGCCGATCCTTCTTCCCTGTAGCTTCAGACGGAGCGCCGGCGGACCCGGTTGCGGCCAGGGTCGTACTAAAAGCAACGGGGACCGCTTCCTGTGGTCGCGGCTCGGTTACGTCCTTCTGAGCCACGACCAAAGGGAGTGGTCTTAGCTACATCATGGCGATCGGGGGTGCCGGCTCGTCCGGACTGCCCGCCTTCGACAGCGGCAGGCGCACCAGCAAGGTTCCCAGCAAAAGAATGACGATGGAACCGGCAATGTAAGAGGGGTCCGGGAAAATCTTCGGCAGCGGCCATTCGAAGAAGCGGAACGTAGCAATTACAAGTCCCATCAAAGCCTCTCCGGCGATCAGCCCCGAAGCCACCAATATTCCCACATTTTCCACGCGCGCCGATTGCGCTTCGTTGAACCCGGCGCGCTTGCGCATGGAGTCTGTAACCCAGCGGAAAACGCCGCCGAGAAAGATGGCGAAGGTAGTATTAATCGGGAGATACATGCCCACTGCCACCAGCATCGGGCTCTTCACCCGGCTCATGATCATCACGATGCCGAACATCACGCCCACCACCACCAGCGGCCACGGCATGTCGCCTCCAACGATGCCCTGCGCCAGCGTGGCCATCAATCCGGCCTGCGGCGCCGAAAGTTTCGGATCGCCAAATCCGATGCCGCCGCCCTTGATGTTCGCGGCTTGAAGAATATAGAGCGGCCAGTACATGGCGGCGCTGGCCACCACCACCGCGATCAGTTCCGCCATCTGGATGCGCTTCGGCGTGCCACCCAGGATGTAGCCGACCTTGAAATCCTGTAACAACTCGCCCGCCACCGCCGACGATACGCAGGCCACCGCCGCCACTCCCAGCACCACCGCTACGCCGCCCGGGCCGGACACGCCCAAGGACACCATCAGCAGCGCCGCGATGATCAGCGTGGTAAGCGTCAAGCCGGAGATCGGATTGTTGGTGGAACCGATGGTCCCTACCAGGTAACCCGAGACGGCGGCGAAGAAAAAAGCGATCACCAGCATCACCGCCGCCGCCACAACTCCGCCCAGCACTTGATGTGACAGATAAATGTAGAGCGCAATCATGCAGGCGAACATCACGGCGATGAGGGCAAACACGATCTTGGGGCTCATGTACTGTTCGGTGCGTATGGTTTCTTCCGGCTTGGCGGCGGAGCCCAAATCGGAAATGGCGCGCCGGAGCCCATCGAAAAGCCCCTTGCGCATGCGAAACAGCGTGTAGGCGGCGCCAGTCATCATTCCGCCGACGGCGATGGGCCGCACGATATAACGCCACACAGCGTTGATCAGAGCGATCCAAGATCCGTCCGAAGATCCGGCCGGTAGAAAGGCCTGGAGTTGCGGCCCATTGAAAAAGATCAACAGTGGAACCAGGAAGCCCCAGGCCAGCACGCCGCCCGCGAAGTTCAACGACGCCAGTTCCGGCCCGATGATATAGCCGACACCGATGTAGGCCGGGCTCACGGTGGGTCCCGATGCCAGCGTCACGCCGCCCGCGTTCAGCGCCTGCCGGGGCGAACCCAGCTTCACGACGCTTTTGCCGAGCTGCCCCACGCGCAGGATAAAATCCTTGTCGTTGGCGAAGAGTTGGATCTCGGCCAGAAACTGAATGAGCGCGCCGAGCCCCAGGTTGTAAAACAAGAATTTCGCAGCGTCCGCTCCGCGCCGTCCCGCCTTGTGAATTTCCGACGCGGCCACCGATTCCGGAAACGGCAGATCCGGATCTTCCACCATGACGCGGCGTACCAGCGATACGAACAAGACTCCGAGAATACTGCCCACCACCATCAGGGCCGTCGATTTCCAGTACGCGTCCTTCGGCGAAAACGAAGGCCACGCCCCGGCGATGAGAAATGCGGGGAGGGTAAAAATGGCGCCGGCCGCCACGGACTCGCCAATCGATCCCGCGGTTCGAGCGATGTTTTCTTCCAGCACCGAGCCGTTCACGATCCGCAGTACGGCCATGCCGATCACCGCCGCGGGATAAGTGGCGGCGATGGTGATGCCGGCGCGCAAGCCCAGGTACGCGTTGGCGGCGCCCAGAATTACGGTCATCACGAGGCCCAGCAGCAGCGCTCGGAGGGTGAATTCCCGCATGTGCATGTTCTGCGGGACAAACGGCTGATGGCGTGGTTGTTCGCTCATTGGATCACAATGATAGCAGGTGGTTGGAGCATGACGCGGAGGCCCTGCAACCCGGCGTCAATCCCTATTGAACCGTCATGGTGACGGCACTCGGGCTGACATAGTCGCCGATGGTGACCACAACCTGATCGGAGGTATACGGACCTGCATCGGCGGGCACCACCACATTGATCTGTAACACTCCGGCAACCACACCGGGAGCAGCGCCGGCATAGATTACCTGGGCCGGCAGACCGTAAATGGAAACCGAAACCGGAAGTATCGGCACCGGGTAAGACGCGATGGCGGCGGGAGCGGTAATGAGACCGTCTGTGCTGGAAGGCGTGGTGAGTCCGGCGCCAGTGACGTACAGCGCCACTACCGAGCCGGGCGCCGCGGGATTGGTTGAGGAATTTACGCTTCCGTCCTGGTTGAGGATCGCTCCCTGCCCGCCCCCGTCGCCCTTCACCGAAAATATCGCGGGCGAAGCCGGTTGCACCGCCAATGTGGTGGACACCGTGGGCTGCCCCTGATAGAGCACCTGAAGTTGTGCCGTGGTTCCGGAGACGCCGAATGGGACCACGGTGTTGATCTGCGTGGAGGAGGCAAACAAGATGGGCGCCATTGTGCCGCCGATAGATACCTGTGTGTTCTCGATGGCGTCCGTCACGTAGCTGCCACTCACTTGGCCTTGTGATTCTGAAGTCGGCCCCAGGTTCGCTCCAAAGATGGTGACCAGCTCCCCGGGCGACGCCGCGCCCTCCAGATAACTCGCGCTATTCACCACTGAAGAAATCACCGCTGCTCCGGCCTGCGCTGGTGTGCCGCTCAGCGGCCCATACACTTCCACCGCGTTAGAAAACGTTGGAACATAGACCCGGCCATTGGCCACGGTGGGCCCAACGAACTTGGCAAACGCGCCCAACTGATCGCGACTGCTATTTTGATCGCTATTCCAGAGTTCGTTAGCGAGATTGCCGGCGTCCAGCGCGTGCAGGGTGCCCGGCACACCGTCGATCGCGGAGTTTCCCGTGGTAAGCCAAACGAGGCCGTTCTGTCCGCCGTTAGCGGAAAGAGAGAGTCCGGCATATGCGGAAGGATATTCTGGACTAAATTGAGACAAAATCGTAGAGTTTATTTTATTATTGACGATTTGAAATGCCTTGAGCGATACATTGGGATCGAATTCGTAGACAATGGGCCCATTTGGCGCGCTGGTCCATAAAACCATCGTAAACAAACCCCACGAATTCACTTGCACCCCTTGCACCGTGCTGGTGGTGTCGGCGCCCAGGTGTCCCAAGGAGTCGTAATTCACCATGTAAAGGAATCCCGACTTGCCGCCGGTTAAAAGATAATTGACGCCCGGAATTAAAATCGCGCCCGCCGATCCCAGGTCTTCGTCTTGAGAGTTCAGGTTGCTCCATTCCTCCGGCGTGTACCAGTCCAGCAACGCCAGATTGCTGCCCGACAAATGCAGCAGGGATTCTCCGAAATTGGCCTGGCCGTCCCAATCTCCATTTCCAGTGACGGCAAAGATATCTCCGGCGCCATCCACCGCGGGCGCGCGTCCCGAATGCCAGAACGCGGCCTGCCGCCCGTTGGGGGCGCTGTTGAAAACCGCGGTCTGCTGCAGCGTGGACGGGTTATATTCCAACATCCATCCTTGATAATTGCCCGCATCGGCGTGCGATCCAAAAGCGATATAAAGTATTCCGTTAGCCAGCAGCAGGCCCGGCCTTTGCAATTGCCAATAAGCATTGAAGGCGATGGTCCCGTTGTCGCTGCCGGCGCCCGTTCCCGGCACGGATGCCGCAATCTGCACCGGTCCGCCGTACATCTCATGTCCATCGACGAGCGAAAGCGCGTGCAGTTCGAACACAGGATTGCTGAAAGCCGTGGCCGGCAGCGTATCGGCCACCACGTACAACACCTGATTTACCGCATCAATCGCGGGCGTGCCCAGAATTCCGATCTCCGGCAGAATGTCCGTGAAGTTGAAGAGACCCGAGGGGACTATGGGGCCGAGGTTCACCTGCCACAGCGGCGTGACTGTTTGCGGCGCATCGGCATTGAACGCGAATATGCTGTTGTGCATGGTGGCGACATACAAAACGTTGTAGTTCGCTCCGCCAATGGCCACGCCGCTCACATATAGGGGCTGCGCGAAGACCTGCCCGTCTACGGGAAGATTGCCGACTTTCCCAAAGCTGCTCCACTTGGTGAGAGGCGTGAGGCTGCTTTCCTGGAGATTGGCGCCCGTTTGGTGCGTGTCGTAATTCACGTTCAGAACATTCACCTGGGCGAATGTGACAACAGCCATGCTCAGCCCCAGCAGGGCGAAACGAGGCCAGCAGGATCGAGTTAGGTTGTCCGAGCAGTACAGTTGACTTAGGCGAGATAGGATACTCAACGGTCCCTTCCGCTTCGCGATCAGCGCCGCGAATCTTCCCTTCCTATTGGTTTACACAATTGTCACACAGAAGTTGCGCCTTCTGACAAATTCTTGCAGTGTGAATGCAATCCATTCACACTGCTCCGGCGAGATTGTGAATGGCCTGGAGCTTCTCCCACAACGCCGCCAGCCGATCCAGGCGTAACGCGTTCGGTCCGTCTGACAATGCGCGCTCGGGCTCCTCATGAACTTCCACGAACACGCCGTCCACACCCGCTGCCACCGCCGCTCGAGCGAGCGTCGGAATAAACTCGGGCTGTCCTCCGGAGGCATTCCCGAGGCCTCCTGGAATCTGAACGCTGTGCGTGGCGTCGAAGATCACCGGCCATCCGAAGTCGCGCATGATCTGCAACCCGCGCATATCCACCACCAGATTGTTGTAGCCAAATGACGATCCGCGCTCGGTGAGCAGAATATTGTTATTGCCCGTGGACGCCACTTTATCCGCGGCGTGGCGAATGTCGTACGGCGACACAAATTGCCCCTTCTTGATGTTCACGGCGCGGCCCGTGCGGCCGGCGGCGATCAACAGATCCGTCTGCCGGCACAGAAACGCCGGGATCTGCAAAACATCCACAGCTTCGGCCGCCGCTTCCGCCTGCGACGTCTCATGAATATCCGTGAGCACCGTGTAGCCATCGCGGCGCAGATCCGCGAGAATTCTCAGGCCTTCCTTGGGTCCGGGCCCGCGAAAAGACGCTACGCTGCTGCGATTGGCTTTGTCGAACGAGGCTTTGAAGATGAACGGCCCGGCGATCTTGCGAATCTCTGCCGCGAGAAAGCGCACGTGCTCTTCGCTTTCGATCACACAAGGACCGGCGATCAACCCCAGCGGCCGGCCGCGTCCGATGATCGTATTCGTGCTCAATCGGCGTGCGTGTACTGCTCGGATCGCAAACGTTGCGCGGGCTTGGAACGGCTCTTGCGATATTTGTGAGCGGCCCCGATGAACGCCGAAAACAACGGATGCGGCTCCAGTGGCTTGGATTTAAATTCGGGATGGAATTGGCAACCGAGGAACCAGGGATGATCGGGGATCTCGCAGATTTCCACATACACGGAGTCGGGCGTCTGGCCCGCAATGCGCAATCCGCCCGAAGTCAAAACTTGCTCATACTCGCGATTGAATTCGTAGCGATGCCGGTGGCGCTCGCTGATCTCGCCCTGTCCATAAGCCTGGCGCGCGAAGCTGCCTTCGGCCAGCAGGCACGGATAAGCGCCTAAACGCATGGTTCCACCCAATTCGTCCACGCCCTTCAACTCGCGCAATTTATAAATCACGCGATCGGGCGCCGCGGGATCGAACTCGGTGGAGTTGGCGTGTTCCAGTCCGCACACATTGCGCGCGAACTCGATCACCATGGTTTGCATGCCCAGGCAGATCCCGAAATACGGCACCTTGCTTTCGCGCGCGTAGCGAATCGCGGAAACCATCCCTTCCACGCCGCGTTTGCCGAATCCGCCCGGAACCAAAATGCCGTCGTATTGTTCCAGCTCGCGCGCGCAATCCGGCCATTTCATGTCGTCGGATTCAATCCAATGGATGTTCACCTTCAGCCGGTGCGCCAAGGCGCCGTGCAGCAGAGCTTCCTTCAGGCTCTTGTAGGAATCTTCGTACTCCACATATTTGCCGATCAGCGCGATGTCCACCTGGTCTTCCGGATTCTGCATCCGCTCCAGCATTCCGGTCCAGCGGCTCAGATCGCGCTGCCTGGCGTCCATGCGCAGGATGCGCAGAATGATTTCGTCCACGCCCTGCTCGGCGAACACCAGCGGCACTTCGTATACCGAGTGCACGTCGCTGGCGGTGATCACGGCCTCCACATCGACGTCGCAGAACAGCGCGATTTTTTCCTTCATGTCGTGCGGCAGCGCGCGCTCCGACCGGCAGAGCAGCATATCAGGTTGAATACCCAGCGCGCGCAGCTCTTTCACGCTGTGCTGCGTGGGTTTGGTCTTCAGCTCCTGCGCCGCCGCGATCCACGGCACCAGCGTGACGTGCACGAACGCCGTGTTGTCGCGGCCCATTTCGTGCCGCAGTTGGCGAATGGCTTCGAGAAACGGCAGCGATTCGATATCGCCCACGGTGCCTCCGATTTCAACGATCACCACATCCACGTCCGCCGCCACCTTGCGCGCCGCCGCCTTGATTTCGTTGGTGACGTGCGGAATCACTTGCACCGTCTTGCCCAAATAATCGCCGCGCCGCTCGCGATGGATGATCTGCTCGTAGATCCGTCCCGAAGTGAGATTGTTGCTCTGCGTGAGCTTGGCGTGCGTGAAGCGCTCGTAGTGGCCCAGATCGAGATCGGTCTCCGCGCCGTCGTCGGTGACGAAGACTTCGCCGTGCTGGAACGGGCTCATGGTGCCCGGATCGACGTTCAGGTAAGGATCGAACTTTTGCAGCGACACGCGCAGCCCGCGGCTTTCGAGCAGGCATCCGATGGAAGCCGCCGCAATGCCTTTTCCGAGCGATGAAACCACGCCGCCGGTAACAAATATGTATTTGGCCATGGACATTCCCCTCAGTGCATCTTGAATGATGGTGCGCTTTCAAAACAGGCTATCAGCGCCGACACCCGCTCCAGATCCTCCGGCGTGTCGACCCCTAAGGATTCGTATTCGGTTTCCACCACGCGAACGCGATGACCGTTCTCGATCGCCCGCAATTGTTCCAGCCGCTCCATCCGCTCGAGGGGACCCACCGGAAGACCGGAGTAGGCGAGCAGAAAATCGCGCCGATACACATACAGCCCTAAATGTTTGTAATGCTGATTTGTATCATGATGCCCCCCGCTGTCGCGCGCAAACGGGATCGGACAGCGGGAAAAGTAAATCGCGTCGCCGCCGAAATTGGTCACCACTTTAACGACGTTCGGATCGTTGATTTCGCGCGGGTCTTCGATCAACTTCATCAGCGTAGACATGGGAACGTCGGGATCGTCCAGCAGCGCCAGCGCCGCGGCGTCGATCGCGGAAGGATCGATCAGCGGCTCGTCGCCCTGAATGTTCACGATTATTGTCGCGTTGTCGGAGGAAGCTGCTTCCGCTACGCGATCGGTTCCCGAAAGATGATCGGCTCGCGTCATGATGACCGGAGCGCCGAACGTCCGCGCGGCCTTATGAATTCGCTCGTCGTCGGTAGCGATGATTACTTTGGAAAGATAACGCGCCTGGCTGGCCCGCTCGTAGACATGCTGGAGCATGGGCTTACCGGCGATAGTGGCGAGGGCTTTTCCAGGAAAGCGGGAGGAGGCAAACCGGGCTGGTATTACGCCCAGAATTCGCGTCGGCACAATAGATGTTAGCACAGCGCATCCGCGCCTGGCTAACATGCCGGGATTGTTAGCACGCGTGCGCGTGCTAAGGGATTGGGGATTGGCTCACAGGCACGTTGCGGTTTGTGTCGGCGGCCTCTGGTGTCCCCATTAACTTACGAATCAGCGCCGCCGTGCTCTCATGGACGTCGCGACGGCTGCCATCGAAGCCGCCGTTGCCCAACAAGCCCATGGCCGCATCCAGCGGCGTGTGGCCGCGCTTGTCCTTGACGTCCAGCTTCGCGCCGTGATCCGCGAGAAATTGCACCACTTGATCCCAGCCTTTTTGCGCCGCGCCGTGCAGCGCAGTCTGGCCCTGGCCATCGGCCGCGTTTACGTCGACGCCCGCATCCAAACAAAGCTTGATTGCCGCAATGGCCTCCGCTTCAGTCTTCTTGCGCGCCGTGGTGTCTTCTTCCTTCGTGCCTAGCCCGGCCGCGGCCATCAGCGGTGTGATGCCGAACTTAGTGGGAAGCTTCGGATCGGCGCCCTTGGCCAGCAGGGCCTGCATGGCCTCGGCGTCGCCGGCTTTGGCCGCGCGCAGAATCGGCGTGGTTCCGGTGCCCAGCATCGTATCGTCGCCGCGATCCAGCTTGGTGCGATATGGCTGCATCTTCTTCAACTGCGCGTTCACGTTCGCGCCGTGCGCGAGCAGCGCCTGGATCAGATCCATGCTGGTGAGCTGGTTGTCCGTTACGCGCGGCGAC
Organism: Bryobacterales bacterium; assembly: GCA_963784025.1. Lineage (GTDB taxonomy): Bacteria > Acidobacteriota > Terriglobia > Bryobacterales > Bryobacteraceae > Palsa-89. Next base: position 681,249 of record CAWAPW010000011.1, on the reverse strand, counting down.
GGACGATTCGACTCCGGCATGGTGTGCATGTCCACGGCCGCGAAGAGCGGCGTTCGCCCGGTCTCATCGGCGATATTCGGGTCCGCGCCTTGATCCAGCAGAAATGCCGCGACATCATAGTGCCCGTTGATGGTCGCCATCAACACGGGGCTGATGTCGTTCGGATCCGCCGCATTTTTCTCCGCGCCCGATTTCAGCAGGATCCGCGCGCAATCCAGGCAGCCTTGCCGCGCCGCGAACAGCAGCGGCGTCAGGCCGCCCAGCGGCATCCATTTCTCGCGAGGCTCCTTGGTGATCTGACGTTCCCAATTCCAAGTCACCTGGCGCGCATTCACGTCCGCTCCATGCGCGATCAGCTCCTGCGCCATATCCGGATGCGATTCGGCCACGGCCCACATCAGCGGCGTTTGCTGCCGCCATTGCTCCTTCGAATTCACGTCTGCGCCAGCGGCAAGCAGAACCTTGGCTGCTTCCACGTTCCCGGTTCGCGCCACGGTCATCAACGCCGTCTCGCCCTCGGTAGTGGCGCCGTTTGCGTCCGCGCCCGCGTCCAGCAGCTTCGCGATCATCGACGCGCTTCCGTTCACGCACGCCAGATAGAGCGGCGTGACGCCGTAGCGATTCGCGGCCTTCACATTCGCGCCGGCCTTGATCAGACGATCCGCCATTTCGCGATCGTCTTGCCGTACGGCCCAATCGAGGGCCGTGGTGCCATCCGGCTCCGCCGCGTTCACATCGGCGTGTTGTTTTAGAAGCGCGATCGCCCCCGCGCGATCTCCATCCCTGACAGCGTCAACGACAGTGCCGGCCCACGCCGACAGGCAGCCGACCGCCACGAGTACGCAGAAGCGCATGGCTAAATATTGACGAGCTCGCCCGTGCTGTCGCCGATGCTCTCCATCGGCATGCCGCCTTTTTCAAGCAGCGTGAGCAGCAGGTTCGCGATTGGCGTGTGATCTTCGTAGCGCAAATGCCGCCCGCCCTGCAGCTTCCCGCAGGCGCCGCCGGCCACCAGGTTCGGCAGCGGGAAATGATTATGCAGATTGCTGTTGCTCATGTTGCTGCCGAAAAGAATTACCGAATGGTCCAGCAGGTTGCCGTCGCCGTCCGGCGTGGTCTTCAGCTTCCCGAGGAACCGCGCGAAAAGCCCGACGTGATAATTCTGAATCTTCACCAGCTTCTCGATCTTCTCCGGCAGATTCTGATGGTGCGACGTGGCGTGATGCCCGTCATGCACGCCCACCTGCGGATAAGTCTTGTTGCTTTCTTCGCGCGCCACCATGTAGGTGAACACGCGCGTGATGTTGGCCTGATACGCCAGCACCAGCATGTCGTACATGATGTTGATGTGCTCTTCGAAATTGTACGGGATGCCCACCGGCTCCGTCGGCAGTTCGAGCGACGCGCTGGAATCGAAATTCGCGCGCTCGATGCGCCGCTCGATCTCGCGCACGCTGTCCAGATAATCGTTCACCGTGGCCTGATCGCGCGGGCCCAGCTTCACCTTCAACGCGCCCGCCTCGGCCGTGATTTCGTCCAAAATGCTGCGATCCTGCTGGGTGCGCAAGGCCCGTTCCGCCGCCGTTCCGCCTTGTCCGAACATCCGCTCGAAAGCCTTGCGGGGATTGATCTCCATCGGCATCGGCGTGGTGTGGGTGCGCCACGACAGCGTGTTCATGTAGATGCACCCGTAGTCGCGATCGCATGCGCCCAGCAGCGCGGAATGATCTTCAGTGGCCAGCTCAATTGACGGCAGCGGCGTATCCTGCCCGATGTGCTGCGCCGCAATCTGATCGGCGGTGATGCCCGCGTAAGCGTCCACGCCTTGCGTCGGCTTGGGCCGTACTCCGCTCAACCAGGTGGTCGGGCTCAGCGAATGCACCGCCGTGCTGTCCGCGGCGCGATTGCCCAGCCCGCTGACGATGTTCACGCGATCCCGGTACGGCTCCAGCGGCTTCAGCACCCGCGAAAATTCGAATGCCGCGCCCTCCGCCGTGGGCGTCCACTGGTTCATGATCGCGCCATGCGGAACGTATACAAACCCCATGCGCGGCGATCCAGCGGCCGCGGTCTTCTTCAGAAGCGTCTGCGCCGGTAGCATGGCGTCCAGCAGAGGTAACGCCAGCGTCACGCCCATCCCGCGCAAAAAAGTCCGTCGTGGAAGATGCTTTTTCGAGATGAACATGTTATTTGCCCTCTATATCAGACCGCCGAACCGCCGCCGTGGTTACTCCCGGCCCCTCGCCTTCCAGCGCCCGCTTCATTTCAAACGGCTCGCTCTTCACGATGCCGGTAATCAACGACGAAAAACGATAATCGTTGCGGGCCGCGCTCGCGACAATCCCGCGAACTACTGGCATATCATAATACTCCAGCGGACGCCCCAGCGCGTAGGTCAGCAACTTCTCTGTGAGCGTCCCGACGAAATACTCCGGATGCTTCAGCAGCGCCTGGCGCAGCTCCACAATCCCGTTAATTTTGGTGCCGTCGGCTAACTGCCCGGAAGCATCGATGGGCCCTGACGCGTCTTTCGTCCGATATTCGCCCACGCCGTTGAAGTTCTCCAAGGCGAATCCCAGCGGGTCCAACACCGCGTGGCACGTCGAGCAGGGCGCATTCCTGCGATGCTCCTCCATCAACTGCCGGATGGAAAGCACCTTCCCGCCCTGCGCCTGATCCTTGAGCGCCGGAACGTTCGGCGGAGGCGCGGGCGGCGGCGTCCCCATAATATTTTCCATAATCCACTTGCCGCGCAGCACCGGCGAAGTTCGCGTCGGATAGGATGTCACGCTCAGGATGCTTCCTTGCCCCAATAGCCCACGCCGCGCGTCATTGGTGAGAGTCACGCGCCGGAACTGGCTGCCGTACACGTTCGGGATGTTGTACTCCTTGGCCAGCCGTTCATTCACGAACGTATAGTTGGCCGTGATCAGATCCATTACGTCGCGATCTTCCTTCATGATGCTGTCGAAAAACAGCTCCGTCTCGCGTTTGTAGCTCTGCCGCAGATTGTCGTCGAAATTCGGGAAGGTAGCTTCGTCCGGCGCCACGCTCTGCACGTTGCGCAGGAACAGCCACTGCTCGGCGAAATTGTTCACCAGCGCTTCCGCTTTCGGATCGGCCAGCATCCGCCGCACTTCGCGATCCAGCACCGCCGGATCCTTCAGCTTGCCCTGCGCCGCCACATTCAACAGCTCGTCGTCGGGAATGCTGCTCCACAAAAAGAACGATAGCCGCGACGCCAGATCCAGATCGCCGACGTGGTAGATGCTCCCCGGAGCCACGCGCGCCGGATCGGGCTCCGAACGGAACAAGAACTTCGGACTCGCGAGAATCAGCCGCAACGAATTCTCAATGCCCGACTCGAAATTGCCCTGATTCTTGCCGGCCTGATAGAAACTCAGCAGCGTCTCCATGTCGGCGTCGGTCACCGGACGACGGTAAGCCCGCCGAGCCAGCGTGCCCAAAATTTTCTTCGCGCACGGAACTTCGTCCGCGGAATTGGCCGGAGTGCAAACGAAAATCCGACGGCGGCTGGGGGTGTCCCCCGGACCCTTCGCGTTAAACGGCCCGGTGATCTGCACGTGATCGATCAGCGGGATGCCGTTCATGTTCTGCAAATCCAGATCGCGCGTGAAGGGCTGCAGCGGCTCGTCCGATTCCGCCGAATCGCGACGCAGGAACGTCACCGCAACATCGTGCGGACCCGCCTTCACGTGCACTTTGGTCTTCAGCCGCGCGTCCAGCGTGTCGCCCGCCAGCGCCAGGTTCGTATCCAAAAGCTTCAGGTCTTCTTCGCCACCCACCGGCGCCAGAAACACCCGCTCGCCATCGACGCTCACTTCCAGCTGATGCGGAAATTCCATCCCGGTTAAATACCCGACGATGTTCCGCAGCAGAATCACGTTGAACTCGTAGTCTGCGTCCAGTGGAAAATTGTGATGAATCAGAATTCCGCCGCGCGTGCCGAGCGGCAGGCCTTCGATATGCTCGCTTTGCGCCAGATCCGGCGGCACCTGGATGATATCGCTCACCGGACGAATTTTCGGATCGCCCACCGCGAGCGCGCTTACCTCGCGCGAAGCCCCCAGATACGCTTCCAACAACGACGGCGAGACTCGCAAAACTTCCGCGATATTATCGAACCCGTTGCTCTCGTCGTCGGCGGGAAGCAGCGCCGTCACGTCTACTTTCAGGCCGAGCAAATCGCGGATCGCGTTCGCATATTCGGTCCGATTCAAACGATGCAGCGGCGATCGTCCGGGCTCCGGATGCGCCGCGGCGGCCCGATCGAGCGAGGTTTGCAGCCACGCGATCAATCCGTCGATCTGCGCCTGAGCGGGCCTGGGCATGCCCTTCGGCGGCATCATCCCGCCGCGCAGCTTGCGCACAACTTTTTCGAACGTCTCGGCATGCTCGGCCGCGTGATCGATGTCCAGCTTGTCGAGCATCAATCCGGCGGTCTTGGCTTTTTCGTTGTGACAGGTGACGCAGTACTGATTTATCAGTGCGCGCTGAGGCGAAGCCTGTTTTGAGGTGACCTGTTGCGCGCACAGCACCGATCCGGCGAGTAACAGTAGAAAACCACTCCCCAACGGTCGCGGCTCAGTACGCTGTCTGTGCACTTCTGCCCCTTTGTCAGGTATATCGCATTCCAATACTCGCCGTCAACCCACAAGTTTATTGTTTAGTATCAGTTCCGGCTAAGGGAACTCGCTGCTCCGATGGTGCGTATGCAGAACATGGCGCCAGCATTCCCCAAACCTCATAAAGACCGCGGCATGGAAGGCATGGTCGCGAAGTGGTATACCACCAACACCGGCCAATCGCTCACCGAATTCACCAAGCTCGCGCAGCGAATGGCGAATCGGCTGGCGCCCGGCAGCACGGTGCTCGAAGTGGCTCCGGGCCCCGGCTATTTTTGCATCGAACTCGCGAAACTTGGCGACTACAAAATCACCGGCCTCGACATCAGCCATACTTTCGTCGAAATCGCGAGCAAGAAAGCCGCCCACGCGAGCGCTCGCGTGGACTTCCAGCAAGGGAACGCTTCGGCGATGCCTTTCCCGGACAATTCCTTCGATTTTCTGCTCTGCCGCGCGGCTTTTAAGAATTTCGGCGAGCCCGTTCGTGCGCTGCAGGAGATGTGCCGCGTGTTGAAACCCGGCGGCTGGGGCCTGATTATCGATCTTCGGAAAGACGCGTCCATGGAATCGATCAACGAAATGGTGAAGGAAATGGGCCTGAACGCCGTCAACCGCGTCGTCACAAAGCTAACCTTCCGGATGATGCTGCTGAAGAGCGCCTACACGAAAGAGCAGTTTCAGCACATGCTGGCGCAGGCGAGTTTTCGAAGCGTCGAGATTCTGGAATCCGGCATCGGCTTCGAAATCTCAATGACGAAGTAGCCGCATCACCAACCGGCGGCCTTCGGGGGCGAACGTAGCACCGAGCACCAGATAGACCACGCCGAACGGACCCAGCGTCGCGATCGCGCCATAAATAGGATGTGCCGCATAGGGCAACAATCGCCCCGCGCTGCCAATGATCACGGCCAGCAGAGCCGCCAGCCAGAGCTTCGCAACGAAGCCGGAAATGGAAACGCCGGCGCCCAGTTTGCGATGCAGGCCGCGCCGCAACAGCGCGAACTCCACCCATCCGGCCACCCCGGCCGATGCCGTTAATCCCGCCACGCCCCAGCGCGGATCGATCCCGATCCACACGGGCAAGGGCTTCGCGCAGATGTATCCAAGAACGGTGGTGAGCGCAACGCGCACAACGGCGAACTTCAGCGGCGTGCGCGTATCGCGCAGGGCGTAATAGGCCGACGAATACAATCGCCCCATCGTCGACGCGAGCAATCCAACGGAAGAGCCAGCCAGGATGCCCCAAACGTATTGCGCATCGGTGTGCGTGAAGCGGCCGGTTTGCAAGAGCGCGCCCGCGATCAGATCGCCGAACGCGAGGAACGCAGCGGCCGATGGGACGATGAAGAACGCGATGTGCCGCAATCCGGAATCCAGGCGTTCGCGCAGGGCCGTTTGAATTTCCTCCGTACTCCCAGTCGCGCTGGACATCACCGGTAGTTCCGCCGCCGATACCGACATGCCGAATAAACTCACCGGCAGCACGTAGATCAATTGCGCGTTGATCAACCCGGTCACCGCACCCGTGGGCAGCAGGCTGGCGAGCAATGCGTCGATATATGCGCTGATCTGCACCACGCCGCGGCTGACAAACACGGGTGCGAAGTTTCGAATCACCGTGCGGACGTGCGCGGAGTCCAGATCCAGCCGCATCCGCAGATTCTTGGCGAGCCGCAGCACCACAGGCAATTGAATGCCGAACTGCAGCGCGCTGCCCGCCACCGATCCCCACGCCAGTGTTACGGCCAGTTGCGACAGCGTGGATCGCCCGCCGAAAATCAACAGAGTCGCGATCATGGCCGCGCTCCACATTACCGGCGCCGCGTAGGAGAGAAACAGTTTTCGATGGCTGTTCAAGATCCCCAGGCACCAGGCCGAGAAGACGAGCAAGCCCGCGCCGGGAAAAAGAATGCGCACCAGCGAAATGGTCAGGTCGCGCTTCGATCCCGAGAATCCAGGCGCGATGATGTCGATGAGCCAGGGCGTAGCCAGCACGCCCGCCAGGCACAGCACCGCGACCGCCAGCGCCAGCGTCGCACCGACCGCGCCCGCAACTTTTCCAGCCTCTTCCTCTTCGCCTTCGGCCAGCAAGCGCGCGTAGACAGGAATGAACGACGCCGATAGCACGCCTTCGCCAAACAGGTTTTGCAGAAAATTCGGGATGCGAAACGCGGCGTTGAAGGCGTCGGCGGCGTCTGAGCGCAATCCGAAATAGTGAGAGAAAACTCGTAGCCGTACTAGGCCGATAATCCGGCTGAGGAGAATGCCCGCAGCCACCAAAAACGCGAGACGGCCGGTACTTTCTCGTTTGCGGGCAATCAAACTGTTATTATCCAACGCCCGCGCTCTCACCAGAGAAATGCGACGGCGTGAGGCTTTTCGCCTCCGGATTACGCATACACATATAATGGTGCGCACCAACTCGTATGTCCCCTACGGCGCGATCCTTCTCCTGACGATTCTGCTATTGGTTGCGATGGGACGGATCCGGCGCCGGTGAGTGTCTCAGCGGGCACGTTTCGCGCGATATCCTGAACTCATGACCGCAGCCGAGCTGCGCACAAAGGAAGCTCGTCCGGGCACGAAGGAAATCGTCGAAGTTTCACGCGGAATTAAAGTCACGCTCGTCTAGCAGGATGCTGAAAAAGGCAATAAACCGCTTGCTCACGCGCGCGGCTCAGAATCGCGACTGCGTGTTTGCATGTGTTTACCGAGATGGAATGAGAAGGCCGGTCCCCAGCGGGATGCGATAAGCTCCCAATGGAAGCGCACTCGAAGTGCAAAGGAGAACCGGCCATGAAGAAGAATAGCACCGTCGCCCAGAGTCCGAAACGGGCCACCGTTGAGCAGGGTCCGATTACGATCGGCATGGACCTGGGAGACAAAAGCAGCCGCTATTGCGTGCTGGACGGCAAGGGCGAAGTCGTGCGAGAAGCGAGCGTGGCGACGACGAAGAAAGGTATGTTGCAAAGCTTCGGAGCGATGAAGCGCTGCCGGATTGCAATGGAAGTGGGCACGCATTCGCCGTGGGTGAGCCGACTGCTCAAGAATGTGGGGCATGAGGTGATCGTGGCCAATGCCCGGCAGGTGAAGCTGATCAGCGCCAGCAGCCGCAAGGACGACCGGCTGGACGCGCGCACTCTGGCGCGCTTGGCGCGAGTGGATCCGCAGTTGCTGCGACCCATTCGGCACCGCAGTGAACAGGCGCAAGCCGACCTGATGACGATTCGCGTCCGGGCGTCTCTGGTGGAGGCGCGAACTAGTCTGGTGAACGCGGCGCGGGGATTCGCCAAAGCCATGGGGGAACGGTTACCGGCGTGCGACGCCGACAACCTGGGAGTGGATCGGATGGAGACGTTGCCGGAAGGGTTGCGAGCAAGGCTGCGGCCGCTGCTGGAGCAAGTGGAATCGTTGACCGAAAAGATCCAAGAGATGGAAGCCCAAATCGAGGAGAAGGCGCGCCGGGAGTATCCAGAAACGAAACTGCTGCAGCAAGTGAAGGGAGTGGGGACGCTGATCTCGATGACGTTTGTGTTGACCATCGAAGATCGAGAACGATTCCAGAAGAGCCGGGACGTGGGTTGCTATGTAGGATTACGACCCAAGCGCAGTGAGTCGGGCCAGAGCCAGCCTCAATTGCGGATCACCAAAGAGGGCGATATCTATTTGCGGAAGATGCTGGTGCAAGGGGCGCATTGTATTCTGAGCCGGCGTGGTCCGGATACAGACTTGAAGCGCTGGGGCTTGAGACTGGCGGCCCACGGAGGGAAGAATGCCAAGAAGCGGGCGGTAGTGGCGGTAGCACGGAAGCTGGCGGTGTTACTGCATCGGTTGTGGGTGACTGGTGAAGTGTACGAACCGCTGCGCAACAGCCAGATGGCGCAGTCGCACCAGACGGCCGCCTAATCAAAATGTAGTTGGAAGCCAAATCGCCGAGTTCGGGTGACTGCGGGGTCGCGGCGGAACCAAGCGTTTCCGGAAACGGAGGCGGTTTAGTTCGGTACTGAGATGGCAGCACCCGTTCCAAAGATCGAGGACACCAACCGGCACCGGAGCCAACGCTCCACTGAAGAGTGCGAATGGAAGCAGGGCGAATCGGCGGTGGGAAATTCGGAAGGACGCAAAGCGCCTCCTATTGGATCCAGACCAGGGAAGACGGATGAGTGTGAAGAGCAAACCAGCAGCCTGCGGCAGCGTGGAAGATTTTGATCTCCCCCTTTCCCGTTTCCCCCTCCGGGGGCAAGCCGGGGCGGGCGGGTTCCCCCCACGCCGGAAGCACGCTACGCGCCAGCAAAAAGCGCTGGCACGCATCGCTGCTGCCGGCTCCCCCCACAAGAGGGGCTGCCGCCCCCTTGTGTATCCCCCGCGAGCGCATTGGTGGAACCAGGGAGGATCGATAAATCCCGATAGCTCATTCCGCCAGAACATGAACTTTTCGGTTGACACGACCAGCCTTCTCATGGAAGCCGCGACCGTGAGGGAGTCGGTCCCCAAAAGCCTTTTTCATCAGCCTGCTAGGGCGACGATGGAAAAGTTTCCCGAATTGAATTTCCCGGCGGCGGGCCGGACGGAACCCGCGAGCCGGTGGATGAAATTTTACTGGAACTGGTGCCGATGTCTATGCGTGGCAAGGAAGTGGGCTCCGGGCACTGGCGTATCCCTACCAAATTAAATACACGTTGTACGAGCACGTCATGGTCATTGAGGTTGACATTGGTCGCCTGCCCGGCGAACGGCACAGCGTGAGCGTCAAGTTCAGGCAGCCTCACCAGTCCAGTTCCACTTCGTAATCGTCGGCGCCGGGCTCGGGATCGTCAATTTCAAAAACGAGCCGGTAATTGTTTTTCTCCGACGGTGTTTCCACGATCGAGACCCGCCCGCGGCCGCGCAACTTCCGAATCGCCGGCATGAGATCGGCACGCGCCGGCAGTGGCCGAAGGATCTCGGCATGCTCGCCGCTGACAGGCGCGCCCTGCAGCGCTTCGGAGAAACTCGCGCCGCCTTGGAGCGTAACGCGCACCCGGCCATCCACGGTCCCGCTCCAGGCAAAGCCGCGGCCGGCAGGATCGGGAATCGGGGCGGCAGCCTCCTTCAAATTCGGGCGATTCCACACCAGCGTGAACGAGTACTCGCCCGAACCCGGCAGCGGATCGCGAATGGAAACCCGCGCCGTGTAGTTGTTCCGCTGGCGCGGTTGCTCGATCAAACGGATTTCGCCACGTCCTTCGGGATACTCCACGCGGACTTCCGTGTCGCGCTCCGGCAGGGGACGCGAAAACTTGAAGTGCTCATCCGCCACCGGCGCGCCGCGGTCCGCGCTCGAAACGCAGCTCTGCTTGTGGCAACTGATGACGGCCTCCTCGTCCACGCGGCCGGTCCATGCGACATGCTCGGTCTTCTCCGCCCCGCGCTCGAACGCGTTGTTCGACGTGTCCCAATAGAGCGCGATCGAATAAAACGAACTGCCGGGCTGACGGTCTTCGATTGACACCGCCAAGGTGTAATTGTTCTCGATGCTGGGCGGATCGATCACATGTACGTAACCGCGCCCCTCCAGCACTTCCACGCGCACCGGTTGCTGGGTGCCGGGCAGCGCATCGGAAAAATGGAACTTCTGGCGTTCCACCGGCGCTCCATCTTGAATCTGTACCGTCAGGCGCTTGCCTGCCAGATGCAGGATCGCAGTTCCGTCCACTTGCCCTTGCCAGACGAACTGCGGGCGGTCCTGAGCGCCGAGCTCAGCGCACCTCCAGAGGAGTAAGATCAAAGCCAGCGATTTGTAAGGCATATTACAGCGAGAGGACGTGAGCACTATAGGACAAACGATATAAGACGTTTACGGTACAATCTTTAGGTACTGTGTTAACGCCCGCAGGTCCCCGGCGTCCAACCTTGTTCGTTGCAGGACCCGTATGGTTATAACGATAACTCCACCAGCCCTACTTCTGGCAACATCCACGACCGACCAATTGATGCGCTCGTTGTTTGATGACACCTTCAACGGTGTGCATCACCTGGAGTTTTTCGACTGGGCGCTCCTGATTCCCTACTTCGCCATTCTGATCGTTCTTTCGTTTTACGGTTGTCACCGATTCGAGATGATCCGGAAGTATCTGAAGCATCGCCGCGACCCGGCGCCACCGCCCGAGCGCTGGGCCAAGCTGCCGCGCGTGACCATCCAGCTTCCGCTCTATAACGAGCGCTACGTGGTGGAGCGGCTGATTGAAGAAGCCAGCCAGATGGAGTATCCGCGCGAGCTGCTGCAAATCCAGGTGCTGGACGATTCCACGGACGACACGCATCCGTTCACCGCTGCGCTGGTGCGCGAATACCAGGCCGCCGGCGTGCCCATCGAATATCTGCACCGCGACAATCGCGCCGGGTACAAAGCGGGCGCATTGCAGGAAGGCATGAAGACCGCAACCGGCGAGCTGATCGCCATCTTCGACGCCGACTTTATCCCTCCGCGCGATTTTCTGGCGCGCACCGTGCATCACTTTACCGATCCTTCCGTAGGCGTGGTGCAAACCCGCTGGAGCTACCTGAACCGGCATTTCAACGTGCTCACCGAAGTGGAAGCGATGCTGCTGGACGGCCATTTCGTCATCGAGCATGGGGCGCGTTTCGGCAGCGGTCTGTTTTTCAATTTCAACGGAACGGCCGGGGTCTTGCGCGCGAAGATGATTGAGGACGCGGGCGGCTGGCAGCACGATACGCTGACCGAAGATTCGGACCTGAGCTATCGGGCGCAGCTCAATGGCTGGCGCTTCGTATACGTCCCGTCGGTGGATTGCCCGTCGGAACTGCCGGTGGACACCTACGGGTTTCAAGTGCAGCAATCGCGCTGGGCCAAGGGGCTGACGCAAGTTGCCCTGAAGCTGCTGCCGAGGATTCTGCGATCGAAAGAGCCGTGGCGCGTGAAGCTGGAAGCGTTCTGCCATCTCACTCCGAACATATCTTACCCGCTGATGCTGATCATGTCGGCCCTGATGCTGCCGGTGATGATCGTGCGGTTTTACATGGGTGTGTTCCAGATGCTGACCGTGGATCTGCCGCTGATCGTTGCGTCGTTCTGCTCCATTTGGGCTTTTTACCTGATGGCGCAGCGCGAGCTGGATCGCAAGAATTGGAAGCGCGCCATTGTACTGATGCCGGCCCTGATGGCCGCGGGCATCGCGCTCACGTTGATCAATACCAAAGCGGTGATCGAAGCGCTGCTCGGGATCAAGTCGGCATTTGCCCGCACGCCCAAGTATGCGGTGGGCGATCGCAAAGTGAAAATTCAAAACGCCAGCTATCGGCGACGCAGCGGCTGGCTGCCCTACGCCGAACTGACCGTGGGCGGGTACTTCGCCTTCATGGTGGCGTACGCCATCGAAACCTGGAATTTCCTGGCCGTTCCGTTCCTGCTGCTGTTTGTGGTCGGTTATTGGTGGGCTGGATTCACCACGCTCTACCAGGAATACCAAGGCAAGCTGCAGTGGCAGAGGGAACGCGCGCTGGCGCTCGAAACCGAGCCACAACCGTAAGGGAGCGGCTTCAACGCTGCACCGACACCTTCACCTTTCCGGTGGTCCAGCAGCATTGGAATCCAGAGCCGCCTTCGCCGGAATAATCGTTGGCCGTTACCAACAGCATATAGTCGCCGGGTTCGCTGAAGGTCGCCATCGTGGTGGCAGTGCCGTTAAAAGCCGCGGGGCCGCTCGTCTTCTGGACGGCTGGGCGATCATTGCTGAATGACACCGGCCCCTGCCCGCGATACACGATCCACCGCAAGGTAACCGGAGGGCCCAGATCCTTAGGCTTGGCGCCGGACGAAGAAGTGAACTTGGCGTCGTCGGAAACCCACAGCGTCAACGTCAGCGGCTGGCCAACCTTCGCGGTACGTTCGACGATCAATTCCCGCGGACCTTGTACCGACGGACCGTGCTCCTCGAAGCTCAGCACGGGCGGCATATTTCCCACGGCCGCTTCTACGAACGGCGATATCTCCCACTCGGGCTTGAGGCTGGCTGGAATTACCGTGGTTTTGTTATTGGCGACGATGGTCCAGGTAATCTTGTTGTCGCCGAAACCGGCCGGCACGTTCACGGTAAACAATCCCCAACCGCGGCCGGGCATGAAGTGGGTGGGCTGGCCGCGATCCGGACCGCCCGGTTCCAGGTCGTTGTTCGGCCCCACGGGAATGTCCACTTCCTGCTTTCGGTTTCGATTGTAGTAGCCCAACAGAAGGCTGAAGCTTCCGTCGGCATTCTTGAACCAGCCTTCGAAAGAGCCGGTGATGCTGGAACCGGAGTCCCGAGCGGGCTCGGGAAGCAATACCTGACCGGACGCCAGCAGGGAACCGGCCAGCAACAGAGCGCAGATCTTCACGGGCGAGACGATGCGTCCGCTTCGAGCTTCGGATGATGTTTCGCGGCCCAGGCGGTGTAATCCTCGTCGCTGATGTAGGTGACGTTCATCCAGGCGTGCCCCATTTCGTCCACCGTCCGGTCGCCAAAGCCGACCCACTGATCCGGATCGGGATTGTTGGGATTGGCGCGCGTGTTGTCATACCAGGCCGTGACATGGATAGTGGTGCCTTTGGGGAAAACCGGGGCGGCATCGTCCGCGTAGATGTAGTTGATCATCCAGTTGAAGTTGAAATGGTCCACGTAGCTTACCATCTGGGTGGTTCCATCCGGCAGGATGGCTTCCACCGACATGGCCTTGCCGCGCAAGTGCATGTGCGGCTGGAAATTCTCGATTATGCGCGGCGTGCTTTAGGACGGTGAAGTTGTCCGACGAGACAATCGAGTTGGGCGGGATGTCGATATTCCTGCCCGCTCTCACATGGGACCCGGTGGAGGATTCGAATCCGCGCAGGGCCTGGAAGCCCGTCAAATAGGTGCGGTATTTGGGCTCCTGCCCCTTGGGATAAAGCCAGATGCCCAGTTCGACGTCGTCCCGAATCTCTTCGCCCACCGCGTGAATATGCACGTCCCAGGAAATCTGCGCTCCCGGCAGCAGCAGCTTGCCGGTGTTGGGACGGTAAAAGTCGTAGCCCTTGCCGACGGCCCATTCCATCAGCAGGCCCCGGCCGCCTAAGTCGGTGCTGCCGCCGGGCACCGAAGTCTCCGGATCGTCCTGCACCAGGTAAGCGACGGCATGATGCGTGATTTTGCGTCCAGCCGAGGTTCCAGGACGCATCTCAACTGCCCGCACCCAGCGCGGCTCCGTGATGGGGATGTTAGAGACCGGACGCCACCACACGTCCTGATGATGCGCCGCCATGGTGTAGGGATCGGACTTGATCACCAGATCGGGCTGGCCCAGCTCTTGAGCGGCTTTCCACTCGTTGGGCGCCGGCCAAACTTTCGGAGCGGGCATATCCTTGGGATCGCCCAGCGGCGCGCCCGTATCCACCCACCGCACGATGGTAGCGATCTGCTCGGCAGTGAGCGACAGATCGTTCTTGAACTTCTGCACTCCCACCGACGGATCGATATGCCAGGGCGGCATTTGGCGCTGGATGACGCGCTGCCGGATGGACTTGGCCCAGGGACGCGTCTCTTCGTAGGTCACCAGCGACATAGGCGCCATGGAGCCCGCATGGTGGCACTCCTGGCAGCGCGCCTGCAAGATGGGAGCGACGTCTTTGGTAAACGTCAAGGGAGGAACGGCCGGCTCGGAAGCAGATAGCGTAAACCAACCGAGCGTGGCAATTGGGACAACCAGCGCAGCAACCCGCGTTACAATCATGGCCCACAGTCTATCCGCACGAATATACGGTGTCAAAGGGTGGTTGCTCTCGGGTGGTTGCTCTCGGATGGTTACTCTCGCAGAGCGGGTGCGGCCGGGGCGTGAGTCTCCAAGGTGAAATTCGCGGCGCGAGCGTCATTAACGAACATCTTCACGGTGTCGAGCGAATATTCGGTGAGATCGCGTCCCAGCAGAGGGAGTTTCTTCAGCAGATCGTGCGTGACCGTGATGATGTGGCAGCCGATGGTGTCGGCCTGCACGATGTTGAACAACTCGCGCGGGCTGGCCCAGATCAGCTCGATTTGCGGAAAAGCGCGGATGCGCGCCAGCGCGCCGGACAGGATGGGAAGCGGATCGTGACCGGCGTCGGCGATGCGCCCCGCGAAGATCGAGATGCAACTTGGGGGCCCGTGGCGCAAGCTGGGAACCACGGCATCCACCTGATCCAGCGTCATGAGAGCGGTGACATTTACCTTCACGCCATTCTGAGCCAGGCGCCGAACCAGCGCCGCCGAGCTACGGCCGCGCGTATCGGTGATGGGGATCTTAACGTAGACGTTGTCGCCCCAAGTGGCGATTTCGAGCGCCTGCCGTTCCATCTGGTCGAACTCGTCGGAGAGGACTTCGAACGAAAAGGGCCGTTCCGGGATGGCGCGAGCGAGAGATTTTCCGAACGACTGATAGTCGGTAATGCCCGCCTTGCGCATGAGCGTGGGATTGGTTGTGAATCCGCGAATCCAGGGATTGTCCGCCAGCTCCAGGATGGAAGCGCGGTCTGCGCCGTCCGCGAAGATCTTCACGCGGAACGAAGTGATGTCAGGCATAGCGCGGCATTTCCAGGTGAAAGCCCGGTCGAGTGGTGCGCAAAATCCATTGCGAGGCTTCGCGCAGCGAGCGGACGCCTACGAAAGGACCATCCGGGCGCTGTTCGGCGTAGCCGTAGTCGACGAAAACCGCGCGGCAACCGGCGCGATGGCCGGCTTCGATGTCGCGCCAACGATCGCCCACGATGAAGCTGGACTCCAGGTCGATATTCCAGACGCGAGCCGCTTCGAGCAGCAACCCCGGCTCCGGCTTGCGGCAGGAGCAATGTGCCGAGTCGTCATGCGGGCAGACGCCGACTCCATCCAGTTGCAGGAACTGCTTCAAGCGCCGATTCATTTGGGAAACCTGTTCGGCCGAAACCAGCCCGCGGGCGATGTCCGGTTGATTGGTGATCAGGATCAGGGCGAATCCGGCGTTGCGCAGATTGTTGCAGGCTTCCCGGACGCCCGGCAACAGCCGCAGGTCCGAGAGCGTGGCGGGCGGGTAGGGCTTGCCTTTGCGGAGCACGGCGCGATTGACGACGCCATCGCGATCGAGAAATACGGCGCGGCGCATATTAGAGCCTCCCCAGCCGGGAATCGGCCAGCATGGAATTGAGCGCCACCGAGAGCGCCTGGCGAGTGTTGCGCTTGCAGGTCCAACCGAGGGCACGGATGCGATCGGTATTCAAACGAACCACCGGAACGTCGCCTTTCCAGCCCCGGTCGCCCCCGGTATATTCCAGCCGGACTTGATCGTCGGAGAGCCCGGCCGTTTCGATAGCCAGTCTGGCGATTTCGGTGACGGTAACGTAGTCGCCGGTGGCCACGTTGTACACTTCAAAATTCTTCGCGGCGGTGCGATGCGCGAGCAGAACCGCTTCCACGACATCGTCGACATGAATGTACGACTTGCTCTGCTGGCCATCGCCCAAAATGCGCAAGCGTTCCGGTTGAACGCGCAGGCGGCGAATAAAATCGAAGCCGACGCCATGCGTCTGGCGGGCGCCGACGACATTGCCGAAGCGGAACGCGCTGGCGCGCAGATCGAACATCGCGCAGTAGGACGCGATGAGCGCTTCGCCTGCGAGCTTACTGGCGCCATATGTCGAGACTGGAACCAGCGGGCCAAAATCCTCGTGGGCCTCGAAATCTTTAAGATCGCCGTAGACGCCGCTGCCGGAGGCGTACAGAAGATTCGGGGTGCGGGTGCGGCGCATGGCCTCCACAATCTGCTGCGTAAGGAACGTGCCTTCGCGGAAATCGATGTCCGGCTCAACGGCGGCGCGCGCAATGTCGGGGTTGGAGGCCAGGTGAATGACGGTATCGTGGCCTTCCATATTGCGTTCGAGCGCGGCCAGGTCCTTGACGTCGCCGCAGATCACGCGCAGCCGGCGATCCTGTTCGTGATGCGCATAGTGCCACTCGCGGCCGCTCGAAAAATTGTCGTAGAGGGTAACGGCTTCGATGGTCTTGTCGCACAACAGCCGATCCGTAAAATGGCTGCCGATGAATCCCGCGCCGCCCGCGATGAAAAAGCGCTTGCTGGTCATGGTTTGCTTCTCATCGCACGGACTCCCATTTCGTCGCCACGCGCTGCAACAGCGGATGGCTCACCAGCAGATGCCACAGCACGGCGCAAAGGCCTTCGGTATGCGGCGTAACGCGATCGGGCGAGAGCGCGGGAATCACGATGCATTCCTCGGCGGCCTGGCGCGTGAATCCGCCATTGCGTCCGACGATTCCAAAAATATGCGCTCCCGCTTCCGACGCCGTTTCCAGCGCGCGGACGATGTTGACCGAGACGTTTTTCTCGCGGCTCCCGCCGCCCACCGAAAAGACCAGCACGCCGTCGCGCGGGCCGATGCGCGAACCTTCGAGCCAGGCGGCGAAGCAGGTGTCCCAACCTTCGTCGTTCGCGCGGGCGGTGAGTTCGGAGACATTGTCGGTGGGCGCGTAGGCCTCGAAGCCGCACAGCTTGCGAAAATCGTTCACCGCATGCCCGGCGTGTCCGGCCGAGCCACCGACGCCTAAGATAAACAGGCGGCCGCCGAGTTCGCGGACCCGTGCCAGACCCGCGGCCATGCGTTCGATGGCTGCGACGTCCACCTGTTCCAGGATCGCGATCGACTCCGTGATGAAAGTGGCCGCGAAATCGCTGCGCGGAGCTGCGCCGGGTGGCTCATGAGCTTGCCGAAGAGCTTCCTGAAGGCCGGTGAGACTGGTCAAGACCGCACGAACTCCTGCTGTTCCCATCGGCTGAAGAGGCCCGCTTCCTTAGGGGCACGAAGCGATAACAGGCTAAACGAAGGATGCGGCGAAAGGTCCAGACGGTGGAGGACCAGCGCTGCAGCGTGGTCTCGCCGATGCGCTCGCCATAAGGGATAAAGACTTCGCGGACACGGAAGCCCTGGAGCGCCGGTTTGAGCAGCAATTCCACGGGGAGAGCCGGGCCGTTGGGATCGCAATCCACTTCGTGGATCACCCGATGGCTGTAGGCGCGCATCCCGGAGTGCAGGTCGGTGGACTTGACGCCCACCAACACCCAGCCCGCGACGGCGAAAAGCCAGTTCGCCAGATAATTCGCGAGCGGCATCGTATCCGGCCGGCGCTCCAGGCGCGAAGCGTTCACCAGATCGCATTCACCGGAAAGGACCATGCCGGCCAGGCGCGGGATTTCAGACGCCGGATAAGTGCCATCGCAATCGAGCGTCACAACCACATCGCCATGGCACTCCCGAAGTACTCGGCCCATGGCGCGGCCGTAGCCCTTGGGAGGAAACTGCCGTATGACGCGCGCACCTTGACCCGCGGCGATGCTGGGCGTAGCGTCGCGGCTGCTATCGACGATGACAATCTCGTATTCCCGGCCGCGCAGGGCGTCGCAGATGTCCTCAATCACGCGCGCGACGGCCTGTTCCTCGTTCATGGTGATCATCGCGACGGAAATGAGTTGGCTCATGGGTTGCCTACTAGCTATTCGGACTTATGGGGATTTTCGATAGAGCCGTTGGGAATCCGCGCTACAGCAACAATTTGCCAACCCAGCCGTGTCCCGAAGAGGTTGAGCGCGAACAACGGACGAAACATGGCCATGACGGCGCGAGCCAATCGACTGGTAATCCCGCGTGCCTGGGTGTTCACGTCGGTAATCAGGGACGAGCCCCGAAGGATAACGACGGAACGATACAGGTTGAAGAAGGGAAATCCTGCCGTGGTCGCCAGATCCACCGTGAAGCCGCTGTTTTCCAGAATCGTTCGCAAGGATTGAGGGTCATAGTGACGGCGATGTCCTATATGCCGGTCAAACTGAGACATCGGTCCGCCGGGAACGGTAACGACCAGCGTTCCTCCGGGCGCCAGGTACTTCGAGGCGTTGACCAGGAACAGGCCGGGGTTGTCAAGATGCTCCAGCACTTCCGAGCAAGCCGCGTAGTGCGCCCAGGAGCGGGGCGCGGCAGGGGCAGTGATGGGTTCGAGGAGATCCTGTTGGAAGAACCGCACACCAGGCACCTTAGCGGACGCAATCGCCACTCCTGCGGCGCTCAGTTCGATTCCGACAATTTCCGCCTTCGGAAATGCAGCCTGCAAGTCGCGCGCCAGGTCTCCCTGGCCGCTGCCCAAATCCAGGATACGGCTAGCGTCTGAGCAACCATGGATGGACATTAACCTGCAGATGATCTGCCGCCTGTAGCGTTGGGCTGGGTTGCGCTCAGCTCCATCGGAGTAACTGGCCCAGTGCTGCTCCCAATTATCGTGACGGACATCGGCCTGCAGCAATTTCATTGGGGCACGGTGCAAACGGCAAAAGTATTCAAGCCGTATTTGTGAGGGAAACAGCGAATATCGCTTGGCCGGAAGCCAGCTCGCACCAGTAAGGGCCACAGGTCCTTCACGTCGAAATAGCACTTGTGATCGTTCATCTCTTCCGCGGGACTTAATCCGAGACGGAATGCGGAAAATTCCAGAAACCTTTTTCCGCGCCAGGAGGGCACGTTGATCAAGCAGACGCCTCCGGGCGCTAACAGGCGCCGGAATTCGGAAAGTGTGGCGACAGGATTCCACAGATGCTCGAGGACGGAGATGCAAAGGATCACGTCCAGGCTCATCGAGGGCAGATCCCACACTACGTTCGGGATGGCACCCTCCAGAGCGGTCACCTTGGGATGATGGCGAAGCTCGGCGGAGATGGAAACGTCTACCAACACGGCCGTTTCCACTTGATCCAGCAAAGTGCGCGCGAATGTCGCATGGAACCCGCAACCGACGTCGGCCAGCCGCTTGCCGCGCCAGTCCGGCGAATGACGATGAATCTGCTTGGATGACAGCCAAATGCCGAATCGATCCACCCAGGTCGGGCGGTAACCTTCTCCAAATGCCGTGGTGCGTACGGCCGAGGGCACGCAGGGATCAATTTTCGGCGGCATTCTTTTCGAATCCGAAACCGTGCCCGTTGGCTGGCTTGGCAACCAGAACCGCGGCATGCAGAACCAGGGTGAAGATGAAGTTTGCCGAGCCCATCAGGACAAACAGCAGGCCCAGGATGGCGAGATGATGCCTTAATCCAATGGGGCCCGGCAGGGTAAATCCATGGCCGAGGTAGGCGCGCACCAAAGGCCATAAACAGGCGACTCCGGAAATTACCAGCAGCGCACTCCCCAGTACCGAGCGGTTATAAGGAAACACGCGAAGCCAGCGTTTGCGCGCGAGCCCGTTATAGTCATGAAAGAGCTGAGAGAGGCAGCCGAGATAAAAGCTCTGCATTCCTGCCACGATCAAAGCCATGCCCACCAGCATGGTGTACAGAGAGAAGGTATAAGGCCCTACTGCAACGGGACCCAAGGCGAGCGGCAGCGTCAGAGCCAAACCGACCAACAGAAGCAGAATTCCCGGACGAAGCGCAAAGAATTCAGCGCCGTGAACCAGCATGCTGCGCAA
Source organism: Bryobacterales bacterium (assembly GCA_963784025.1). Taxonomy (GTDB): domain Bacteria; phylum Acidobacteriota; class Terriglobia; order Bryobacterales; family Bryobacteraceae; genus Palsa-89. The sequence goes on along the minus strand of CAWAPW010000011.1, from coordinate 661,121 downwards.
GTTCTCCCACCCGGCTATCCAAGGGGAGCGCCATCCACGGCGCTTGTGATGGCTTACACGGCCCTCGCGATCTTTTAGGAAACGAACGGGAACTTCGGCCGTCGAAAGGCGCATTTGCACGGACTTCAGCACCATTTCCGAAGCGTACTCCCAGCCGCTCGATTGGATGTCCATCGCAATCAACGCCTGCCGAGTGATGCCGCGCATTCCGCAATGAATATCGGAAAATCGGGTGGCGTAGAGGCGGTTCAGTATCCAGGTGGTGACCGGCGTTCCGAAGTAGCGGTGCAGCGGCGGCATGGCTCCGTCCTGAATATGGCCCTTGAAGCGCGAGCCCATGATGAACTGGAACCCTTGCCGAAGCTTCTCCAGAAACGGGGCGATTTCACGAAAGTCGTACGTCAGGTCGGCGTCCCCCAGCAGCACGAACTCGCCCCGGATAAATGGAAGGGCGTCCAGGTATGCACGGCCGAGACCTCTTTTGGGCGTTATGAGAACGCGGGCGCCGGCCGCTAACGCCTTCCGCGGCGTGGCGTCCGTAGAACTGTCGACGATCAGAATCTCGCCCCGAACGCCCGCCTGCTTCAATCCCTGCTTGCACCAGCCGACGAATTCCGAGATGGTCAGTTCCTCGTTTAGCGCTGGAATAACGATGGATAGTTCCGGGGTTGCAACATCGGCCTCGGGCACCAGCAGGATCGCGCCGCCCGGCTGAACCGCGGAGAGGGCGCCCAGCATCGATTCGGCGCTCGTGGGCTCATGCGTGTCGAGGATGTCTGGGCTGGAGCCAATCACAGCTTTCCTGTCACATCTTTAGATCGTCGCGGCGGCCTGTAACTTTAGCTGCCGGAGCGTGCGCCCAGTTCCCTCATAAAGTTGCCTTCAGCCAGACCGATCCTTAAGGTGTGGCAGGGACTTACACCATCGCCGCGGGCGTAACGCAAGCCAAACGTTTGACCAGGATTGAGGCGGCCGTGTGGAGGCTCGCAGAAAGGAAGCGGGCGTGCATCGTAGCGCTTGCCGTGATCCCGGTGGCGCTCCGGCTGGCTTTGTTACCGTGGATCCCAGCACCGCAACCGGGCATTCAGGACGAATTCAGCTATCTGCTGGCGGGAGATACTTTCGCGTCCGGCCGGCTGACGAACGCGGCGCATCCCTTCTGGGTTTTCTTCGAAAGCGTCCACATTATCCAGCAACCCACCTATATGTCCAAATATCCGCCTTTGGCGGGCCTCATCCTGGCTTTCGGGCAACGAGTGTTGGGTCATCCCTGGGTTGGAATTCTGCTGAGCATGGGAGTGCTCTGCGGTACCCTGGCGTGGGCCATGCAGAATTGGTTGCCACCGTTTTGGGCGTTGGCCGGCGCGGCCCTGGCCGTTCTCAAGATAGGAATCTTGAGTTACTGGTCGGAAAGCTATTGGGGAGGGACCGGCGCGGCGATCGGCGGAACCCTGCTGGTCGGAAGCCTGCCGGCCCTCATCCGGCGTCCCAGTTTCGCCCGCGGCATGCCCGCGGCGCTTGGAATCGCGCTGCTGGCCAATAGCCGGCCGTTTGAAGGATTGCTGCTGACGCTGCTCTGCTTGGGTTACGCGGCTTGGCGGATTGTGCGGCGGACAGCCCCTCCGTCCGCCTGGTTTCGGAACCTAAGCCGAGGTATCGCGGCGCCCATTCTCATTGTCATGATTCCGGTTGGGGCCTGGATGGCGTTCTACAACTTCCGGATAACGGGGAGCGCTCTTCTGATGCCCTACGTAGCTCACGAGCGGCAATATGCAGCCGCCTCTGCTTTCTTCTGGCAACAGCCGCGGGCCATTCCGTTTTATCGTCACCAGGCGCTCCGTCAGGCCTGGGTGGATTGGGATCTCAAGCGAAAAGCGTATCAGCGCGAACACTTCTTCCTCACCCGGCTGTCTTCCTTACGGTCGATCGAGAAATTCTACCTGGGCATTGCATTGTTCCTGGCGATGGTCGGGTGCGCGCCGGGAATCGTGAAGAGCCGCCGCACACGGGCTGCCTTCTGGCTCATGATGTTATTTCTAGCCGGCTTGTCCTTGGAACTGGAGTTCATTCCGCATTATGCGGCGCCGGCGACCGTGCTGTTCTATATTGTTGGCGCGGGCGCTCTGCGTTGGTTACGCAATTGGAGGCCGCAACGCCGGTGGATTGCGCCCGTGTTGTATGGCGCAGCGCTAGCCGCAATTATCGTCCAACTGACGGCGGGACTATTTCAGCCTGAGCACCGTTTTCTTTTCGACAAGCGCGGTTTTCAAGCAGAACGGGCCCGGATTCTGGAATTCCTGAACGGCGTGCCCGGCAAGCAACTGGTATTTGTCCGCTACGGCCGGGGTCACGATATCAACCGTGAATGGGTCTACAATCGCGCCGATATCGACCGTTCAAATATTGTCTGGGCGCGCAGCATGGGCCCTGAGAAAGATCTTGCCTTGATCGCCTACTTCAACGACCGTCGCGTGTGGGTTCTCGATGAGGATGGGCCCGCGCGAATATCTCCTTACGCTGTCACCGCCAAGCGAGAGGCTCCGTAGCGGCAGCCAAACTAGACGGCAATCTCCGCCTCTGGCGTTACGACAGGAGTCTCGCGATTCAGCCGGCCGGCCACATTTTGCGCGCGCTCGATGCAAACGTCCATGTTGATGTATTCGAATTCGGCCACGCGGCCGCATAGCGCGATGCCGATCTGTTCGAAATACGCCTTGGCCTGTTTCAGGTAGCGGCGGCAATCGTCGTTCTGGACCACGTAACCGTACTTGGTCCTGAGCACGCGGCCGTAGCAGGCTTCCGAGCGCCGGATCAGATCCATATCCTGCATGTCACCGATCACGTCCGAGAGCACTTCGTCGTCCGGCATCTCATGCGTGCCGTCGCCCGGGTTGGTGGTGATTTCAGCCTGAATGATGGATTGACCAGGCGGCGCGTTATGCGGGCTGAAGGCGGCCGGGAACGAGAGGCGATGGAAGCGAACCTCGGGATCGGGAACGTAGATGGCGGTGTAGTCGGGAACGCGCGCAGAGTCCAGGCCCACCGAGACGGTGACCAGCGAGTTGTAGCGCAGGGCATTCACCGCGGCCAGAATATCTGGCGGGGTGCCTTCCAGCGCAGCCGCGAGTTCCTGGATAGGAATGGTGCACACCAACGCGTCGTAGCGGCGCGTGACGCGGCCGTTGCTCACACACCAGCGGCTGCCTTCACGCCAGATGCGCTCCACGGTGAAATCCGAAACGATGTTGTGGACGCGATCAGCCATGGCGCGCGGAAGCGATTCAATTCCGCCATGCGCGGGGTAATGGAAATAAAGCTGGTGCGTATACCCTTCGGTCTCCACGCCAACGGCCGCCTTGATCACGTCTTCGAGAGGCGGCTTCGGAACGCGCCCCTCCACCCATTCCAGGCCCAGCTCTTCGGCTGGAACGTTCCAGATTTTCTCGTTGTAGGGGATCAGATATTTCTCGGCCAGGCCTTTGCCGAAATGGTGATAGATCCATTCCTTGAAGTTGGTCCGGGGCGCCGGATAGTCGTTCTTAATGTAGTGATAGAGGCACTCGAATCGATCCTGCGGCTCGAGGTCGAAGAGACCGTTTTCGAAGGGATATTTGACGTAGCGGCCCCGGTAGAAAATCTTGTTGTTGCGGCGCGCGCGATGGACGTTATCGCCCAGCAGCGACACCATGTAGTCCACCATCTGCTGATTCCGCGAAAAGATGATGTGCGGCCCCCCCGCGTCATACGTGAAGCCCTGCTCCTGGACCGTCTGGCAATGGCCGCCGCCGCGGCTCTCCTTTTCGAGCACCTCGCAATCCTGCTCCAGATGCGCGGCGATGGTGAGACCCGCCAGCCCGCCGCCCAAAATGCCAATCGCCAATCGATTCCGCCTTTCCTGTTGATTATTCGGCCTTTTGAGCCACGTTCTGTAGTACCGGTGCGGACTGATAGCGAGTTAGTCTGGGAGGCGATTGATCGGGCTCCAGAAGCCAGACGTTGCGGCCGCGAAAATATTGGATCAGCGGCGCGTCTTCGGACGGGGTCATTTCCCGCGCCCAAACGATGCGCGCGGCATCGATATCGGCGCGGTTGTAAACCCACTCCTGAAAGACGTCGTGGTTGGGCGCGTAGCGCAGCAGCACCAGATGGCAGCCGGGCAGCGCTTCCAGACGATGCACCATATCGCGATACGGTTGAGCCATGGGCATCGCGTACTCGCCATCAGCGAAGACCTTCCAGACGTCGCGGCCGAATTGAATCGGGATTAGTGCGATGAGCAATACCGCCAGCGCCAGGCCCCACGGCTTCGCGTTCGGACGCCAGTTCTTCAATCGATCGACAGACTGAAGGAAGCGCAGATAAATCAGCGGAGTAATCGCCGCGGCGTAGTGGTATTGAAAGCCAATAACGGGAACAAGCGAGAGTAATCCCCCCGCCAGCAGAAGAACGCCAATGCGTTCCTGAGGCGTCTGGAGCGGATAGGGCCAGATCAACGGCAGAAGAAATAGCGGGTAAAAGCAGAAGAAAAAACCGTACATGCTCGAAAGCTTTATCAGATACTCCGGCAGCAGATGCTGGTGCATATCCTTCACCTGAGCGGCATTCAGCTTGGTCCAGAACGTTCGCATCACGGCGTGGTTGTAGACCGGCTCCGCGTTGTTGTGGTCCCATACGAAATTGTTCGCGACTGTATATTGCCGCTCGTGAAGTTGGTAGGGCAGCTCGAAAGGATTCCCAGTAACGCGCGCGTTGAAATACAGCATGAACAGTGCGACGGGAATGAGCACCGCCGCGGGCAAAACGGAGCGCCTTGCCAGGATCGACAGAGGGAGCTTCCATACCAGGACTGCGCCCGTCAGCACGGCCAGCACCACGCCGTCGTACGGACGTGAGTTCAGCAGGATGGCAAGGCCCACGGCCCATATCGCCGTCTGCGCATATCGTTTTTGAAAAACTATGCGAGCTATTGCGCCCAGCATCAACGAGGAACCAATTACTGGGACCGCGCCGCCCCAATACGAATTCATCCAATAGGTGAGAATGCCGACGCGCAGAGCGACGAGCAGCGCACCGATGAGCGCGAGCCAGGGCGTGGTCCAGCCTTGCAGCATCCAGCAGACCGCGGCGCACATAATTCCCGCGCTGAGCCACACGCCCATCCACGGTTCATGAAAGAGTTTCTCGCCGAACGCCAGCACCAGGCCCTGCATGGGAGGGTATTTGGAAGCATAAGTTGGCTGCTGAATAATATGGAACGATTCAAAATGTTTCCAAAACGGATGTGGCGGATTGGCCAGGCGCCCCGACGCGTAGGTATCGCCTGCTAAGAGATAACTGAATTCGTCGTGAACCGCCGGCATTGGAACATGCAGGACGGGTAGCAGAGCCGCGCGGATGCCGATGGTGAAAAGGAACACGGCCAGGCAGGCCAGCAGCGGCCGCTTGGCAAGACGGGACGAACTGCCCATGAGCTTGGATCGGCGGGTAGGGGGTTTACTTTAGGCGGGCCGTTCAGCGCCCAACGGGCGGCGCCGGCCGGGCTTATTCGCGGGGCTCAGAAGCGCCTCTTTTTCCGCCAGGCGAGCGCGGCAGGCTTCACATCGCACCAGATGCTCGCGAACATCGATGACTTCAGAAACCGTAAGGCCCTTACCGACGGCGAACAGCGACAGCGGATCGTCGGCGATGTGCTGATTTTGGGCGCTCCAGGGCCGCACCAGGTCCTGAATGCGTATGCCGGCTTGGAAGGCGCCGGAAACCGCGCGGCAATATCTCACCTCGCCGAAGATCACGTTGCCCTGCAGCTTCACCTTCACTTGCTCGCCGCGATCGATGCGCTTGGGCAGCGCCACCCGCAGTCCCGAGCGGGACACGTCCAGGATGGTTCCGTATATGGGCTGGGTGGGTCCGGCCAGCACTTCGAGTTCGGCGGGGTCCTGGGTGGAATAACGGGCTTCGCTGCGACGCTCGACGTCCGGCTCGGGGGCGGCGACGGATTCCGCCAGAGCAGCCACGGGGTGCTTGAGTTGGTTTGACAAAAAGTTACCGCTTTCCTGGATGAAAGACTTATATTACCCAAGAAAGTTTCAACAGTATTACATCTAGGTACGTTTATTTCGTCCGTACTAAGACAGTAACCTGAGAAAATAACGGGGAATAAACGAGTTTAGGTGCCAGAGCCGCCTGTTAGCCAATCCTCGGCGCGTTTTTCCAATGCAATACGGACCAACTGGCTGCGGGTGCGGACACCCGTCTTGTCGAATAATTGTTGCATCACGGCTTTGATGGAGCCTTCGGAAACCTGCAATTGGCCCGCGATCTCTTTGTTGGTGAGTCCTTCGAATACGCCTTGCAGAACGAACCGCTCGCGCGGCGTCAGGACCTGGGAGCTGCGCTGTTCTTCCGACTTGCCGGTGGCGCCGGCGATCAGCGATCGCATGGCGCGGGGGTCCAGCCAAGGTTCGCCGGCCACCATGCGGCGGATGGCTTCCACCAGTTGAGCCGGGGAGCTGTGCTTCAGGAAAATGCCCTCCGATCCGCTTTCGAGCACACGCACGGTGGCGGCGTCGCTCATTCCGGCGGTGACCATCAGGACGCGCCCCTTGAATCCGTGCTTGCGGATTTCATCCAGAGCGACGGTGCCCTGCTCTTCGCCCAAATCGTAATCGAGCAGGATAATGTCGGGCTGGTCGCCAGGCTGCTCGCTCATGATGATGGGCAGCGCTTCGGCCACGGTGGCGCAGGAGCCCACCATGCGGAAGCCCGGCTCAGTCTGCAACAACCGGCTGAGGCTGTCCCGGAACAGGCTGTGATCGTCTACCAGCAGAATCCGGATTTCCTCGGGCATAGATCTCTTTTAGATTATCTGCTCCAGGCAGACTACCTGCCAACACCGGTGATAACTCCACCACGAAGGTTGCGCCGCGCGCTTCGGATTCATAGCGCAGGTCGCCCCAGAAGGATCGCATCAAGGCGCGCGAGAGATAGACGCCCAGGCCGGTAGATTGCGCCCCAGGCTGAAACGGGCGGAACAGATGCTCGGGATGCAGTACGCCGCCGCCGGTATCCTGGACGCGGACCGCGATGCGCTGGCCTTCGGCGCGTGCGCTGATTTTGAGCTGGCGGGAAGGCCGGTCCAGCATGGCGCGCTGGCTGTTTTTGGTGAGATTGAGGAACACCTGCATCAGACTTTGCCGGTCGGCCCAAACCGCCGGAAGGCCGGGTTCGATGTCCCAGGAAACCTCGATTCCCTCGTCGCGCATAGCCGGTTCCACCACAATGCGCAGTTCTTCGAGCAGAGCCGGAAGATCCACGCGAGCGGCTGGATAAGGCGTCTGGCGCAGCTCCAGCGCGGCGATTTTTTCCAGCGTTTCAATCAGCGTGCCCAGCGCCTCAAAATCCTTGTTATGCGCGAGGGAACTGTTCCGCGCGAGATTCTCATGCACCACGGCGATGGCGCCGCACACGTTGCGAACTTCGTGCGAAACCGCGCCCACCAGAATCCGCGACGCAGCGAGCAGTTGGTGCAGACTGAATTCTTCGCGATTACGCAGATCTTCGGAGGTGTCCACCACCATGGCGGCCAGCCGCGATCCCACGCTGGTGCGGTAGGTGGAGAACCAGATGTCGGCCAGGAAAGCTTCGCCGTCCTGGCGCTGTCCGCGGCACTGCATGACGGTGCGGAAGGATGGCCCGTTCGCGTCGGGAGCGGGCACGTTGACCAGCGACGGAAGAAACTGGCGAATGGACTGGCCGGGGAGGGAGCCGGGCGGAAGGGCGAACAGACGGTGGGCGGCGTCGTTGGCCTGCAGCACGGTGCCATAGGTGTCGGCCGTAAAGATAGCCACCGGACTGCTGTCCACCAGCACCTTCAACTGTTCTTCGGCCGCGCGCCGAGCCTCGCTCTCGGATTCGATTTGATTCAAATGCCGCAGAGCGGCCTGGCGGCTGCGCACCACTTCGTAGACGAAAAGCCCCATGCCAAGGAACGCCGCGAAAATTAAAATATCGCGGGGGATGCCGGCGCTGGGACGCCACTCAAAGGAATCGAAAATCTCGGCCAGCAGCGTACACAGAGCGGCAACCAATGCGATCTGCCAGCGCCTGAGAACGCTGCCCACCATCAGCATGGGGAACAGGTAGAGGAAGCCGAGCGTCACATCCTTGTCGGCACGCCAGTCGGCAACGGCGATGACAGCAATCAGCAGGGCTGCCTTGAGCAGAACTGCCTTGGTGCCGCCACGAAGAAAGAAGGAAAGCATGGGAACGCGCGCCGGTTTAGTCATATTCTAGACACGCAATCATCACTTTTCGCAATACTTTAAGCAGGTTGATAGCAGAAAGACCAGAGCCGCTGGCCGAAAGATAGTGACGGGGCGTAACCGAACGATACTGGACTCGTCTTTAGCACGGGGCTACCTTTAGTTTAGATCTAGATTCGCCTCTAGTGCCCACGTCCGGCTCCGCTAGCGAACCTGCGTGGCTCGCAAACGGAGCGGCTCGGAATCGAAGTTCGTTGAATGAGCCAAAAGAGATTGGAATGGTTGCTGCTGATGGCCACGCTCGGATTAAATGCATTCGCGCAGCCGCAGAGTCCGTCGCCTCAAAGCCCGGCGCCTCAAGGCCTAAGCTGGGAGCAGATTCGCGACCGTTTTCAAGCCAATAATCCCACCTTGAAGGCGGCGCAGACCGGCATTGACGAATCGCGCGCGCAGGAGATCACGGCGTATCTGAGGCCGAATCCGGATTTGACGGCAGCTTTAGATCAGATCAATCCGTTCTCCACGCAATCGCCGCCCAACGGCGGTCCCAGCGTGTACTCGCCCTTCGCATACGCGTTTCCAACCGCCTCCATCAGCTACCTGCATGAGCGGCGGCACAAGCGCGAATTGCGGCGGGAGAGCGCGCAAAAGGAGACGGAGATCACGGTAGCGCAATACGCCGACCAGGAAAGAAACCTGCTCTTCAATTTGCGGTCCGCGTTCGTGCAGACCCTGCAGCAGAAGGCCATCCTGGATCTCACGCGCGAGAATCTGGCGTATTACAACCGATTGCTTGCGGTGAGTAACGACCGGCTGAAGGCGGGCGACATCGCGAAAGTGGATTATCAGAGGCTGGAATTGCAGCGCGTGCAGTATGAGACCGATGTTCAGACCGCGCTGGTGAATCTGCGGACGGCGAAGATTCAGCTGTTGATGCTGCTGAACGATCGGACGCCGGTGGAGCAGTTCGAAGTGACGGGACTCTTCGATTTTTCGAATGAGATTCGCCCGCTGGATGATTTCCGGCGTCTGGCGCTGGATACCCGGCCAGATCTGAAAGCCGCGGCGGAGGCCGTGGACAAGGCGCAGACCGATTATCGCCTGGCGGTGGCGAATGGGTCCGTGGATCCGACTTTCGGCGCGGATTTCGCGCGCAATCCGCCGATTCCGGTTTACTTCGGCATCAGCGTTACCATCCCGCTGCGAATTTTCGATCGGAATCAAGGTGAGAAGCTGCGGACGAAAGAGGACATCACGCGCAATGAACGGCTGCATGACGCCGCGACGGCGCAGGTGTTCAACGATGTGGATTCGGCCTACGCCACCATAGCGAGCAATCTCACGCTGCTGCGGCCGTATAAGGAGACTTATCTGAAAGAAGCCGTGGAGGTGCGCGACACGGTGTCGTTCGCTTATACCCGTGGCGGGGCGTCGCTGCTGGATTTTCTGCAGGCGCAGCAGGATTATCGCAGCACGGAATTGAATTACTTGAACCTGGTGGGGTCGTACCTGACGGCCGCCGCGCAAATGAATCTGGCGGTGGGGCAGGAGGTTATTCGATGAGGAATTTGAGCGCCATTGCCATGGCAGCGACGTGCCTGGCCGCGGGCTTGATGCTGACAAGCTGCGGCGAGAAGGTGGAAGCCAACCCCAAGGCGGGCGCGCCGCCGCCGGCCGACGTTATTGAAGAATCGGACGCCAGCCTGTTTCGCGTGGATCATCCCGAGCAGTTTCCCATCGTCACCGCGGGCGAACACGACGCCGCGTCGGAATTGAAGACCACCGGCAGCGTTGCCCCGGACGTGTCGCGCAGTATTCCGGTGATTTCGCTGGCATCGGGACGGATTGTGGAGATCGACGCGCGGCTGGGCGACACGGTGACCAAGGGTCAGTTGCTATTGAAGGTGCAAAGCCAGGACATCGCGCAGGCATTTTCCGATTACCGCCAGGCGGTGGCGGACGAAACCTTGGCGCAGGCGCAACTGGACCGGTCCAAGGAGCTGCTGGAAAAGGGTGCGATCGCGAAGAAGGACGAGGAAGTGGCCGAGGACACCGAGATCAAGGCCAAGGTGACTACGGAAACGGCGAAAGAACATATCAAGGTCTTGGGCGCGGATCTGGGTCATCCGAGTTCGATTGTCGAAATTCACGCGCCGGTTTCTGGCGTGATTACCGATCAGCAGGTGACGGCGGCGGCGGGCGTGAAAACTCTGGACAATTCTCCGAACCTGTTCACAATTTCGGATCTCTCGCACGTGTGGATTGTCTGCGACGTGTACGAGAACGACATGTCGTTCGTGCGGGTGGGTGAGTACGCGGACGTGCATCTGGCGGCGTACCCGAATTTGGTGATCAAAGGGCGCATCGATAATATTTCCCCCACGCTGGACCCGAATATTCGAACCGAGAAGGTGCGGCTGCAAGTGGACAATTCCGGGCTGCTGCGCTTCGGAATGTTCGTTACCGCGACGTTCCGCGGATCGCAAAAACAACTGCGCGCCACGGTGCCCGCGACGGCAATTCTGCACCTGCACGATCGCGACTGGGTGTACGCGCCGGCGGGGGACAAGCAATTCCGTCGCATCGAGGTGGTGGGCGGGGACATGTTGCCGGGCGGACTTCAGGAGGTCCTCTCGGGAATTCAGCCGGGTCAGCAGCTGGTGTCGAACGCGTTGGTGCTTCAGTCGACCGTGGAGCAATGAAAACCGTTAACCGCTCGCTCACGCGCCACCCGTCCGGTCTTCTTCGGATCGATGTTCTCCAGTGCACGGCCACCCCTGCGGGACGTTTCGACCGGATGTTCCCGGGGTGCACGACCTCCTGTCGTCTTCGAATGTGCTGCTGGCCTTCCGCCCGTCTCCGGGTGTTCTGCTGGCGCGGTACTCAGAATCGTGATCTGGCGTGTGCACATGCTTACCGAGCCGCGACCGTCAGGGAGTCGGACAGTAGATGATTCGCAAAGTAGTCGATTTCGCGCTCAACAACCGCTTCCTGGTTCTGGCCATCGCGCTGCTGCTGCTGGCGTGGGGCGCCATCTCGTTCCACAACCTCCCGGTGGAAGCTTATCCCGACGTGGCCAACAACTACGTCGATGTGATCACGCAATGGCCGGGGATTTCGGCCGAACAGATTGAGCAGCAGGTAACCATACCGCTCGAAATCGCGATGAACGGAATTCCGGACGTGGTGCATCTGCGCTCTTTCTCGCTGTTCGGATTGTCGGACGTGAAGCTGATCTTCGACGATGGATCGGACAACGCCTGGAACCGCGAGCGCGTGCTGGAGCGGCTGGCACAGGTGACTTTGCCGCCCAACGTCAACCCGCAAATGGGCACGGATTGGAGTCCGGTGGGCCAGATCTACTTCTTCACGCTGCAGAGCCGGAATCCGAAGTATGACGTGATGGAGCTGAAATCGCTGGAAGACTGGGTGGTGGAAAAGAACTTCAAGTCCGTGCCGAATGTGGTGGACGTGGCCAGCTTCGGCGGTCCCACGCGCGAGTATCAGGTGCGCATCGATCCGGACAAGCTGATCGCCTACGGGCTCAGCATCGGCCAGGTGGAACAGCAGCTCACGAACAACAACGCCAACGCGGGCGGAAGCTTTATTGAGGCGGGGCTGCAGCAGGTGGACGTGCGCGAAGTGGGCATGGTGACCACGGTGCGCGACATCGCCGACACGGTGATCAAGACGCAGAATGGAACGCCCATACACATCAGCGATATTGCCAGCGTGCAGCAGGGTGCCAAGATACGGCTGGGGCAGTTTGGCCGGGCCATTCGCCGCGAAGACGGAAAAATCATCGACAACGAAGACGTGGTTTCCGGAATTGTTCTGCTGCGCAAGGGCGCCGATTCCGACGACGTACTGAAGGGAATTCACGCCAAGGTGGACGAGCTCAACAACGTCATTCTACCAACGGGCGTGAAGATTGTTCCCTTCATCGATCGCAGCGAACTGGTGGAATTCACCACGCACACCGTGCTGCACAACCTGACCGAGGGCATCATCCTGGTGGTCATCATCCTGTTTCTCTTTCTCGGAAATGCACGCGCCGCGCTCATTGTTGCCATCACCATTCCGTTTTCGCTGCTCTTTGCGTCCATCTGCCTTAGTTTGCGGCATATTCCCGCCAATCTTCTGTCGCTGGGCGCGCTGGATTTCGGCATGGTGGTGGACGGCGCGGTGGTGATGATCGAAAACATCGTGCGGCACCTGCACACCGAGCAGAATTCCAATGGCGGCCGCATGTCGGTGGGCGATAAGATTCGCACCGCGGCCCACGAAGTGCAGCGGCCAGTATTTTTCGCCATTACGATCATTATCACGGCCTATATTCCGATCTTCACGCTGCAGCGCGTGGAAGGACGGCTGTTCAAGCCGATGGCATGGACCGTGGCATTCGCGCTGTTGGGCGCGCTGCTGTTTTCGATCATCGTATCGCCGGTGCTGGCCAGTTTCTTTTTCCGTCGCGGCGCCAGGGAGTGGCGCAATCCGGTAATGCGGCATTTGACCGTGCTCTATCGGAAAGGCGTCCGCTGGGCCATTCGCGAGCGCTGGGCCGTGGTAGCAGTAGCGGTGCTGGCGTTGGGCGCGACGGCGTATCTGGCGCTGAGCGGGATTATCGGTTCGGAATTTCTGCCGCACCTGGATGAGGGCGCGCTGTGGGTGCGCGGAACGTTCGCGCCCAGCACGGGGCAGACCGAAGGGGTACGCGTAGCGAACCTGGCGCGCGTGACGCTGGCCGCGTTTCCGGAAGTGACCATTGTGACCAGCCAGGTGGGACGCCCGGACGACGGCACCGATACCACCGGCTTCTTCAACACCGAATATTGTGTGGATTTGAAGCCCAAAGAACAGTGGCGTCCGATATTTCATCAGAATAAAGATGCGCTTATCGCGGCCATGAACGATCAACTGGAGAAAATCCCCGGTGCGATCTGGAATTTTTCGCAGCCGATCGCCGACAACATGGAAGAGGCTGTCAGCGGCGTGAAGGGCGAACTGGCGACCAAGATCTACGGCGACGATTTGCGGACCCTGGAAGACAAAGCGGACCAGGTGGTGAAGGTGATGCGCACCGTTACGGGCGTGGAAGATCTGGGCGTGTTTCGATTGCTGGGCCAGCCGAACTTGAACGTAACGGTAGACCGCCAGGCGGCCGCACGTTTTCAAATCAACGTAGCCGACGTTCAGGACGCCATTCAAACCGCGGTGGGCGGCAATGCGCTGACGCAGGTTCTGCAAGGCGAACAGCGCTACGATCTGGTGGCGCGCTATCAGGCGCAGTATCGCGACACGCGGGAAGCGATCGCGAATATTCGTTTGCTTTCACCCTCCGGCGAACGTGTCTCGCTTGCGCAGCTTTCGAAGATCGAGATGAAGGACGGCGGCTCCGAGATTTATCGCGAGGGCAACGAACGCTACGTCGCGGTGAAATACAGCGTGCGCGGACGCGATTTGGGGAGCACGGTGGAAGAGGCCATTGCCAAGGTGAACAAGCAGGTCCAGTTGCCGCGCGGCTATCACATCAATTGGGAAGGCGAATATGAGAGCGAGAAGCGGGCGGCGGCGCGCCTGAGTATCATCGTGCCTCTCACAGTACTGATCATTTTCGTCATCCTGTACAGCATGTTTCAGTCCATGAAATGGGCCGCGTTGATCATCGTGAACGTCATGATGACGCCGTTGGGCGGGATGCTGGCGCTGCTGCTGACGCACACGCACTTCAGCGTGTCGTCCGGCATCGGATTTCTCGCACTGTTCGGAGTTTCGGTGCAGACGGGCGTGATCATGCTGGAGTACATCAATCAAAGGCGCGCGCGCGGGCATTCCATCGAAGAGGCCGCGGTGGAGGGAGCGGTGTTAAGGCTGCGGCCGATTATGGTGACCAGCATGGTGGCCACGTTGGGCCTGTTACCGGCCGCGCTGTCGCACGCCATCGGGTCCGATTCGCAACGGCCGTTTGCCATCGTAATCGTGGGCGGTTTGATCTCCGGACTGCTGCTGAGTATTTTCCTATTACCCACACTTTACGCTTGGGTGGCGCGCGAGGGCGACGTGCTGCCGACGCCGGAAGCCTCTTTGGGAGAAAGCCATCCATGATAGGCTCTCCGATACTGATCGGAAGGGACGGCATTCAGATTGCGATTCCATTGACTGTCCCGCACTTCGTCACCCACTGACGGCCCTCTCATCTACACACTGCGCTAATCGCGAAGAAGCTGCTGTTCCACCAGCAACCGTACTCGTCGCTGTATCGAATTAATACCCAGATCTTCCCCAATTGGGCCGGAACAATTTTGCTCGCCGTCTGCGTATCCATCGTAGGCGTGGAGCATGCGGAGCAACTGACCATGAGCCTGCTACTCGCCATCGGGTTCTTCAGCATTTCGTGCGCAATTCGCTCCCTATCGCCCCGGCCTTACGCTGGACCCCGCTTGCGAATTTTCTGCTCCAGAGGGTGATGGCGAGCGGAGACTCGGGCATGCGGCTGATTGCGCGGGCGCCTGCAGCGCCATTCGTGCGAGTTTACCAACGCATTGGCGCGCGCTGATTTTGGCGTTGGCCCTCAGGGACTAGGGCCACCACCGTAAGGGAGCGCTTTTCGCATTAGTTGCGGCGAATTGCGGTACTGGCGCACGGAATTTTCGCACTGGGTGAAGAATGCACGCGCCAAACTTGCTACAAGCCGTTGATTTGCGTTAATTCAGGACTTAAGCTGGGCATGGCTCGCAAATTGCAAGTCACCCGGTTCAGTGCGGATGAAAACTGTTCAAGTGGCCATCCAGGATCCCGAGTACGCGGATTCCATTCGTAATCTGCTTGCACAGGATGGCAGCCATCGGGTTCACCTGGTGGAGCGGCCGGATCCGGATTTAGAAGGCGTCATCGTACTGGAAGCCGCCAATCTGGACGAACTTCCGTTGCCGCCCAAGGAGCGGGAACGCCTGATTGTGCTGGTCCAAAAGGAGCGCGACGATCTTTCTAAGATCTGGGATGCGGGCGTGCGCCACGTTGTGTTTCAAGGAGATCCGCCGCATACGGCGCGCGTTGTGGTGCTGGGGGTGGAGCTCGGTTTGGCGTTGGGTACGTTGGCGTGACCTGCGTCGTTTCACCCAGCTGGGCCGAACACCCTCTCCCGGGTTGATCCGCTGGTAACGCGCTAGCGGCCGCTAGGCCACGGCGCGATGTTCGTGGGCGTAACGCGCAAACAGCGCGTCTTGAACCGGACGCTCTGCGCGGAAATCGGCCAGTTCCTCGGGAAACTGTTCGATCAGTTGCGCGGGCGCCAGGCGGCGATCGTCTCCGAGCATTTGTGCCAGCTCCAGCGCGTTCACCACGGACTTTCCGCCCGCGTCATTGTTGGCGAAGACGAACGTCGTCGCGGCGTGTTCCTGGATTTGCTCCACGCGCTGTTTCCACTCCCGCAGTTCTTGGGGCGAATACAGGTAATCGTGCGCGGCGGTGGCCCTTGCCGGCCGGCCAAACTCGCGCTCCCAGTGCTGTGGATTGCGCCCGTGCAGCCGAACGTAACCAATCCGAGAAGTAAGCAGAGATGCAGGCGGCATGCCCTTGGTGTAAGGCGCCTGATCGATATTCGCGAATCCGATGCGATAGTCGATCAGCGTGCCGAGCGCTTCGTCGTGCAGCCAACTCGAGTGACGCATCTCCGCCACCAGCGGAAACTCGTGGAAGGCGCGCCGCAGCGCGATCAGGAAGGAGCGGTTCTCTTCGGTATAGCGGAAGGTCCAAGGAAACTGCATGAGCACGCAGCCGAGCTTGCGCGCCCGATGAAACGGCCACAGACCTTCCTTGAAGCGCGCGATCTCTTGCGGGCCGAGCGAGCGTTCGTGCGTGAACCGACGCCCTAACTTCACGGTAAAGAGGAATTTCGGGTTGGACGCCACCTTCTTCACCCACAGGCTGGCCAACTCCGGCTGGATGGCCTGATAGAAGCTGGTGTTGATTTCCACCGCGTCGAAGTACGTGGACAGATCTTCCAGTGCGTGAAAGCCGCGCGGCTTCAGCCTGGGATAAACAATGCCGTTCCAGTGTGGATAGGACCAACCGGAGGGGCCGCAAGAGAGTGTTCGGGGGAGGGGCATGGCACTCTTTGGTTCTCCTTTTCTTCGCTTTCCAGTATAGGCGAATACAAGGCGAAAATCAAGGGGCTGATTGCAACCGTATTTACGCCCGCTTACGCAGGCATCCATTAGCCCCAAAGAGTCACCCGAAAAGCTCAAGGAATTTTGACGTTTGCCGTAACTTGACTGGCGCCGGAAGCGTTATGTAATCAAATCCCCGTTACGACGGCGGACGCTTCACCCTATCACCCCAAGAGCGTCCGCCACTTCTATTTCGAAACGCGAACGTGGTGGCGTGCGCCAGCTGCGGCTACGTCGCGGTGACGCGTCAGCGTCTGTTTTGCGCGGCGCCGTTTGACGAACCTTTACTCGCGATATTCCTTCGAACAGCGGCGTGCTCAGGTAACGCTCGCCCGAATCCGGCAAAACCACCACCAACATCTTGCCGTGCATCTCGGGTTCTTTAGCGACGCGTACCGCGGCCGCTACCGCGGCTCCGCTCGATATTCCCGCCAGAATCCCTTCTTCCCGAGCCAGGCGGCGCGCCATTTCCATGGACTCTTCGTTAGTTACCTGCTCCACGCGATCCACCACCGACAGGTCCAGGTTTCCGGGGATGAAGCCCGCGCCGATCCCCTGAATCTTGTGCGGCCCCGGATGTAGCGGCTGTCCCTTGCGCGCCTGCGTGATCACCGGGCTACCCGTGGGCTCAACCGCGATGGAGATTACCTTCTTGTCCTTCTGCACGGATCTGATAAAACGCGATGCACCTGTAATGGTTCCACCGGTTCCCACGCCGCACACCAAAGCATCGATGGCTCCCTCGGTGTCGTCCCAAATTTCGGGGCCGGTGGTCTTGGTATGGATCTCCGGATTGGCCGGATTCTGGAACTGCTGCAGCAGCACATAACGCTCGGGATCGGACGCGACAAACTCTTCCGCCTTTCCAATGGAGCCTTGCATGCCCGCCGCGCCGTCGGTGAGAATCAAGTTGGCGCCGAACGCCCGCAGCACCTTCTGACGTTCCACCGACATGGTCTCGGGCATCACCAGCGTAATGGGATACCCGCGCGCCGCCGCCACGAACGCCAGCGCGATGCCGGTGTTACCGCTGGTGGGCTCAATCAGTTCCTTGCGGGGGCCCAGCAGTCCGCGTTTCTCGGCATCCCAGATCATAGCGGCGCCGATGCGGTCCTTCACGGAGTAGGCGGGATTGCGTCCTTCGATCTTGGCCAATATGGTGGTTTGATTGCCCTGCCCGATGCGGTTCAATCTGACGAGAGGGGTGCGGCCGATGCTCAGCGAATTGTCCTGATAGAACATCAAATCTCCCAGTTTGGTACGTACTTGGACTGCTGGTCGCGCCACGTCCGGACCAGTTCGGCGAACGTGGTTTGATCGATCACATCGGAGACGGCCTGATCCACCCGGCGCCAGGTTTCGGTGAACGGATCTGCCAGGCTCTGCTTGCGCGAGGGCTTGCTGCGTTTGGCGCCTTCAACGTAACGCATCACTTGTCCTACCGTGATGGCTTCCGGCGTGCGAGCCAGCAGATAGCCTCCTTCGGCGCCGCGGCGGGACTCGACGAAACCGCCTTGCTTCAGCCCGGCCAGAATCAGCTCCAGGAATTTCTGGGGGATTCGTTGCCGCCTGGCGATATCGGCGATTTTGATCGGTTCGCCGAACTTCTGCAGTGCCAGATCGAAGATGGCATGCAGCGCGTATTCGCCTTTGACGGAGATGTTCATAAGCCGGGAATGTCAATCTCCTACAACCAACTAGAGATTGTAACCGGCGGTCGCGGCGCGGCGCTAGAGCCAAACCAAAAATCTTTTGAAGCCGGGCTACTTGCCGGCACGCAAATCGCGGACGGAGACGGTCATCTGATCGGCGGACTGGCTGTTGAGCCGCTCGATCAAATCGATGGCGCGCTTGCGCAGTTTCCGGGAGAGCGACTTGTTGCCGGCGCGCAGCGTGGCGGAGGAATAATCCAGCAGCAGGCTGGCGGTGGCGGGGTGTTCCTCACCCAGCGTTTTCTCCTGAATGAAGAGGGACTGTTCAAAATACGGCAACGAATCGGCCGGGTTGCCGGCATTGAGTACGATGTTTCCGAGATTCCGAAGAATCTGCGAGCGCAGCACGGCGTCGCCTTCCGGATGCAACAACTCCAAGGCTCGCTCTTCGGCTTGCCGGGCATCTTCGATCCGATCCTGGCGCTGATAGAGCTGGCCGGTGTTGGAGAGCGTGGCCGCCAGGTCTAATCTGGCTGGGGCACCCAACTGCTCGAAGATGCCTATGGCCTGTTGGTAAAGTGGAGCAGCCGCGTCCAGATTGTTCTTGCTCTGCAAAACCTCCCCCAAATTGTTTAACGTGACGGCGTATTCCCGGCTGGGACCTTCTGGCCCCGGGCCGTAGGAGATCAACGCCGAGCGCAGCAATTCTTCGGCGTCGTCATATTCTTTGAAGCGGCACAGCACGATGGCGAGATTACTGAGGATGATGGGCAGGCCAGGGGCATTCGCATGGGATTGCTGGAGACTGCGCACGGCTGTCTCCATCAGATTCCGCGCCTCCCAATTCCGGCCCTCAACCCGATAGATCTCGGCAAGATTATTGAACGAATAGGCGACCTCGATACTCGCGGCCGGCAGGTTCTTCTGCCGCCATTGGAGAGCGCACTGAAACATACGCTCCGCATCGCGGAAGCGATCCTGCCGCTGATAAAGGTCGCCGAGATTGTTGGCGATTTTCGCGCGGGTGAGATCGTCGACGTACGCGTCTTGCAGGGCGGCGAGATATAACTTCTCGGCTTCCCCCACGTTGCCTTCGCCGGCCAGGCGGACGGCTTCATTATTCCTCGCCACGGCCTCGGCCAAGTGGTTCTGCGCCCAAGCGGTTCCGCTCACAAGCATCGCCAGGAGCATCCATCGGCTGCTCGTCTTTCCCTTCATGGCGATTCTTATCGGCAACCGAGGTGCTTGTGAGAGAGAATTGGGAGCCGGGGACGGTGTTTGACTTTCCCACCGGTTCTCGAATAACCTCAGGCGCATGCGCAACAGAACGATCGTTATGATTCTGGCCGCGGCGCTTCTCATGATTCTGGCCGCGGCGCTTCCGGCGTTTGCGGAACTCCAAACTGGACCTCCCATGCCCTATCACGTGGTGCGGGATTGGGCGCAACTCCCGGCCGGTTGGAATTTCGGCGAAGTCTCGGCCGTGGACGTCGACAAAAACGATAATGTCTGGGTCTTCAATCGAGGACCGCACCCGGTGATCGAGTTTGATAAATCGGGCAAGATGCTGCAGTCGTGGCCGGAAGTGCCGGTGAAGACGCCGCACGGGCTGCGCCTGGATGCCGACGGCAATGTCTGGACCGTGGACGTGGACGCGCACCGCGTAATGAAATGGACGCCGTCCGGGCGGCTGCTCATGATGATTGGCGGCGTGGGCGGCGCAGCCGGCAACAACGACAGCAAGGACGGATTCAATCGGCCGGCCAATCTCACCTTCGCGCCCAATGGCGATCTGTTCGTCGCCGACGGCTATGTGAATTCGCGCGTCGTCCGGTTCAATAAAGACGGCGAATACATCACGCATTGGGGCCATAAGGGCACGGGCGACGGCGAGTTCGATCTGGTGCATGACGTCGCGCTGGATGCCCAGGGGCGCGTGTACGTGGCGGATCGCAGCAACAAGCGGGTGCAGATCTTCGATCAGAACGGCAAGTTCCTGGGCAAGTGGACCGACGTCGGCTCGCCGTTCGGCCTGTACTATGTTCGCGGCGAGAACGCGCTCTACATGTGCGACGGCGTGAACAATCGCATCGTGAAGCTCAACCTGGATGGCCAAGTGTTGGGCGTGCTATCGTCCTATGGCAAAGCGCCGGGCAAGCTGGACATCGCGCACTATCTGGCGGTGGATAGCACGGGCGCGATTTACGTGGCCGAAATCAAGAACTGGCGCGTCCAGAAATTCGTGAAGTGACAATTCAGGAGAACAAATGACCAACAAGTTGATCGGCCTGCTGCTGGTGTTGCCTCTGGCGGGCGCCCAGCCGGCGGGATACAAATATTGGAGCGCGGCGGAATTGAAGTCACTGTCCAAGCCGCTCTCTAACAAGTCGAACGCGATAACATCGTCCGAAAATCTCGGGAATTTCGGGCGGGATCACGCGCTGATGATCCATCGCGAAGGCTCGGGCGTAGCGGAGCTGCATGAGACCGAAGCGGACGTGATGGTGATAGTGACGGGAACGGGCACGCTGGTTGTAGGCGGAACCATGCCAGGCTCCAAGACCACGGCGCCGGGCGAAGTGCGCGCGCCAAAAGTTGAAGGTGGCGCTCGTCAGAACATCGGGCCGGGCGACATCCTGCATATACCGCCGAAGACGCCGCATCAGGTGCTGCTGGAACCGGGAACACAGATTACGTACTTTACGCTCAAGGTGAAAGAGTAGCTGCATCACATCCGTCGGGCTCATTTCGGACACGCATGGATTGCTGCGCGACGCAGCGCTCAAAGCGCTGGAAGGCTCCGATCTGATCATTCATGCCGGAGACGTGGGAAAGCCGGAGACTCTTACGGCGCTTCGGCAACTGGCTCCCGTCGTCGCCGTGAGGGGCAATATCGATAAGGGAGCGTGGGCCGAGGAACTACCCGCGACAGCGATGGTGGAGGCCGGTCCGGCGACAATCTACGTGCTCCATGACATTCACGAACTGGATCTGGACCCACAGGCGGCCCGGATTCACATCGTGGTCAGCGGCCATTCGCATAAGCCGAGCCGCACGGAGCGATCGGGCGTTCTTTACGTCAATCCAGGCAGTGCGGGTCCGCGGCGCTTCCGTCTGCCGCTGACGGTAGCGCGGCTCGATCTTGCAGCCACGCCATGGAACGTCACATTCGTTGATGTCTCCGATCATGGGTGAGAATGGCTACGGATAAACACGGATCAACACAGATTACGCGAGCAAATCTTATCCGTGTTCATCTGTGTTTATCCGTGGCTAATTATCGTTATTCCTTCCAAAACAGTTCTGCGTCGGACCGGCGCACGTAGTTGGCGTCGATCTCCGCCGGATCGCTCGATCGGCCGGCGTTGAAATCGTCCCAGGCGATGTGTCCGATGGCGGCGGCCAGCGCGCGAGGAGCGCCGACGGTGGAAAGCATTTCGCAATGGTGGGCCGGCAACGTTGGGAGCCACGCATCCAACTTCACCACCGCTTCCGGCATCACGAGTTCCAGCCGGCTGTTATAGACAGCCGCGTAAACTTCGCCGCGCCGCGCGTCAATCACCGTAGCGCGCAACGGCGCCGATCCGAAGAACGCCAGCGCCCGCAGATTCGATACCGCGACCACGCGTTTGCCGGTGGCTTCGGCCAAACCTTTGACGGCCGCCAGCCCCACCCGCACACCCGTGAACGAACCCGGGCCCGACGCGGCCGCGAAGCATTCCATTTGATGCACCGTGGTGCCGTTCTTTTCGAGCAGGTGCTGGATGTGGCCGAACAGCACGTGGCCGAAGCCTTCGGGCGCCTGCAGCGCCATTTCCTCGATCACGACATTGGCTTCGGTGAGCGCGATACTGCCGGACTCGGACGTCGTATCGATAGAAAGGATCACTTGTGCAGTTCGTACACGCGGTCCGTCTGGTACGCCTTGCCGTGCGCGTTCAAAGCAGTCAAGTGAACGCTGAACACGGCGGGAAAATTGGCGGCAACCGACGAAGGAACCACAAATGTCCCGGGCGATCCGGTTCCCAGCACGCGAAATCCGCGGCCATCGGCCACCACTTCGCCGGTCCAGAGATACATCATCGCGCGCGTGGCGCGAGTCTCGCGCGTCAGCTTCACCGAAAATTGGGTGGGCACGCCGACCACCAGCATATTCCCCGGCGGCGCGGCGATTTCAAACGGAATTTTCTTTAAGTCCGTCTCGATCTCCTGCACCGGCACCGGCCGCGACTCGAATTTGTACGACTTCAGCATCGATTCCTTGTGACCCTCCCGCGCGATATATAGCACCCAGGGATGGCTCGCATCCGGAGCCTCGCCGGTGAAGTGCTCGCCGTTGTACTTTTTTTGCTCCAGCGATTCGCCGGTGGACGGATTCAACCACTGTATGTCATAACCGTGCTTCTCGAGCGTCACTTCCACCGGCGGCCCCGGATGCTCGATGTAGTTCACATACTCCACGTCCTCCAGCGCCACCGTGCGCGCGCCGTCCACTTCAAAGTACGGCTCCAGCTCCCAATGCCGCGTGTCCGCCATGAAATCGAACCAGTATTTCGCGACGCTCGGGTTATCGCCGCGAAACTCGGGATACTCGCCGTCCATGGTTGCATTCCACAAATGCCGGGCGTCGGTGACGCCGACGAAGGGAACCTGATAGAACTGATGCTCCACGGAACCCACCGAATCGTCTTGAGATCCTTCGATAACATAGTCCATCCAGCCGTCGGCCAGCAGCGGCGACGAAGTGATTTTCGCGTTGGACGAGCGCGGATGCTGATACGGATCCAGCTTTTTCAAATCGAGACCCAGCTCCTTCAGCAGCGCGCGACCGTCGCTGTAGTCTTCAAATTCCTCCAGGCCCTGCCAGGTTATGTTGAACGCCGCGTAGCGCGCCACTGCGTAGCGGATGAACCGCTCGCGCGACTCGGAATCGGGAAACAGCCCGGTGATGGTGTCGGGATCGGAGGCGAGCATCAAATCGGTAGTGATTCCGCGCTTGTGAATTTCCGCGATGCGCCGGTCGAGTTCGTCGAAATAGGCCGGATTAGGCCGATCCGGGCCCAGATACACCTGCGCGCGATCCTTCGCGCTTCCAAGAACAGAGCCTCGAAAATGGTTGAACTTGTTTTGCGCGGCTGCATTGAGCTGTTCTTCGAACCCGGCAGCGGTCTCGAACCCGAAACGGTCCGCAATGAAGCCCATCCACAAGTGCGCCTTCTTGTCATCGGTGGCCCAATGGTGTACGTTCGCGACGTTGACAAAACCCGGCGCGTCCGACGCAGCGGCGTTAAACATGCCTTCCTGGCCGTCGAACGGGCTGACGTTGCTGGTTACCTTAAAGGTCCATTGGCCGGCTTCGGTGGGAGTGAAGCGGACGATCATTTCGTTGCGGGTGCCGTCCCAAAAGGCCGGCATCAGATAGGTGCGAAAATGCGGCGAGCGAAACTCCACTTGCAGCACGAAGTTCGCGTAGGGATTCAGACGGACCGCGCCCTCGGCCGCCGACAGATCGAACGGCATCTCGCACGGCGAATAGGCAGGCGTTCCATCACAGGGCGTTTGCGCGAAGGCCGACTGCACGAAGACAAAGCAGGACGAGAAACAAAATAGAAGCGGCAGACGCGCCAGCATCAACTTTCAGCGTATCGCATATGTGCACCAATTGAGCCCCGATTGGCATCCAAGATGTTTAGGAGGTGCGCATGGAGACCGGGCATCGCGTTCTAATTCTGGGCGGCGGTTTTGGCGGACTCTATGCCGCGAAGGCCTTGAGGAAAGCGCCGGTTGAAGTTACAGTGCTGGACCGCCGCAATTTCCATCTGTTCCAACCGTTGCTCTATCAAGTGGCGACCGGCGCATTGTCACCGGGCGAGATCGCATCGCCGCTGCGCGCGGTGCTGCGCCGGCAGAAGAACACGCGAGTGCTGCTGGGCAATGCGGTGGATCTGGACATCGACTTCCACCGCGTGATTCTCGACGACGGCCAGGCTGTGGAATTCGATTCGCTGATTGTCGCCACCGGATCCACCGATTCGTATTTCGGTCACGACGAATGGCGGCGGGACGCACCCAGCCTGAAGAGCATCGAGGAAGCCACCGAGATCCGGCACAAGATCCTCTATGCGTTCGAAGCCGCCGAGCGCGAGCCGGACCCCCAGAAGCAGCGCGAGTGGCTGACGTTTGCGATTGTCGGCGGAGGGCCTACCGGCGTGGAACTGGCCGGGCGCGCTGGCCGAGATTGCTCACGACACGCTGCGGCACGATTTTCGATCGATTCGGCCGGAGAGCGCGCGCATCTTCCTGATCGAAGGCGCGCCGCGCGTGCTGCCCACGTATCCGGAAGATTTGTCGGCCAAAGCCGAAGCGTCGCTCCGGCGGCTGAACGTGACGCCGCGCACCGGCGTTTTTGTCACCCATATCGACGATAGGGGCGTCACTGTAAAAGGGCAGGACGGCGTCGAAAACAAGTTTGCCGCGCGCACCGTGATTTGGGCGGCGGGAGTGGCGCCGTCACCTTTCGCCGAGGTGCTGGAGCGGCGCGCGAAAGCGCTGCGCGATCGAAACGGCCGTGTGATGGTGAATTCGGATTGCAGCGTGCCCGGGCATCCGGAAATCTTCGTGATCGGCGATCTGGCGCGCTTCGAGGAGGACGGGAAATCTCTGCCAGGCGTGGCGCAGGTGGCGATGCAGCAGGGCGCTTATGTCGCCAAGTTGATTCCCGCTCGATTGCGTGGCGAAGTGGTGCCGCCGTTCCATTATTTCGACAAAGGCAGCCTGGCCGTAATCGGACGCGCTTCGGCGGTGGCCGAGATCGGGCCGCTGCACATGTCCGGCCTGCTGGCGTGGCTCACCTGGCTGTTTGTCCACTTAATGTATCTGGTGGAATTTTCCAATCGCGTGCTCGTGTTCGTGCAGTGGGGTTTTCTTTACCTGACCTTTAATCGCGGGGCGCGGCTGATCACGGGCGACGATTCGCCGGAGCGCCCCTCCACCGCGGAGCAAGAGCCGCGCCACACGGCAATTGGGAAATAGCTATCAAAAACCTATCTCAAATCCGTAGATCGTACCGAAATCGATTCCCTGCGCCGAGAACATTTCTGGATATGTGTAGTTGGTTACGTTCAGGAAGTAAGGATTGGTGTAGCCATCCTCGGAGAATTGCACGTACGGCGCCATGGCGCCCAAGACAACTGAGGGAACAAGAAGCCTTCCGGCGCTGGCTGGTGCGGAGCAGATGAACGCAGTGTACAAGCCGTTGCCGGACGAGGCGCCGTAGACTTGCACGAACGAATCAGGCGCCGCATTGCTCCAGGTGAGAGTCAGCCCGTCCAGCCAGTTGGCGGGCCCGCCGGGCGATGAGAAGCCGAAGGGAACTTCGAGCTCAGAGCTAAACGGGCCCACCTGCGCGCCTCCTGCCCCGTTGTTGACTTGTACTTGGAAGGCGGGCGGAGACGTTCCAGTTTGTTGCATGAATCCGATCGGCCCCGCAGCCAGTTCCACGGGTAGCGTGGAAACCTGCGGCTCCTGCAGAGTCACGCAGCTCCCTATGGAAATCGCCGCCAAACCGACCCAATACTGGAGAGCAATGGGGCCGTCCAGAAGAACCAAGTCGTCCACGATCGACGGGAAAAAGAAACTCGCAACGAACTCCGCCGGCGTGTATACATTGAAACTCTCGGTGACGTTGACAGGGCTATAGCTCAGGGACGGAGAATTCCCCACCGCAATGGTTCCGATGCTGATGGACGGCTTGCTGAATAAAGTCGCCAACTGCGTGCCTGTGTACCCGGTGCTTTGATCTGAACACGTCGCTCCGTTCGCGGCCACCGGAATCGTCGCGAAATTGCCGATGTGGGTTTCGGTCCATACCACCACCGACACCCAACATCCCGCCGGCACGTTGGGCGGCACCGTAACATTGATCTGATCGACGCCCGGATAGGGCGACCGGCCGCGATAACTAATAGCGGCCGCGATCCCGCCAATATCCACCTCCATCGGCAAATCGGACAGATTGTTTTGCTTTTGCGGATAACTGACCTCGTCGTTGTTGGGATCCGGCCCCACGCCGGAGCCCCAAAGTACGATGGTTTCGCCGGGATTCGCGGAATTGGTAGGCCCGAGAATTTGTCCATTGGCATGCTGGGCCACAGCCGGACCATAGCCCCCGCCATACAACGTGTCGATCCCAAAGTCGGTCTGCACCACCTGGATCCGCAAGGGTTGGCTGGTGACTCCATTGTTCGTCACCGTTAGGACGCCGACGCCGGCGGGCGTAGCGGAAGGCAGAATGGCGGCGATTTGTCCAGGTGTGACGTAGTAAGGGATGGGGTGCGTGGTGGTTCCGTCCACGCGCACGGTGAGGCTGGTCCCGCCGAGCGACGCGGTGAGTGGAAATGAACGCGAACTGCTGGAAACATTCGCCAGGTTCTTTCCGAAAATGATGAAAAGCGATCCTTGCGCGATGCCGTAATTTGGAGAGCCGGGCGGGATGTAGCTGTAGTTGTTCTCGATGGCAGCGATGGACGGCTGCGCAATGGCAAATGCGGCGCTGAACAGGAAGCCCAGGCTGAACAGGGCGCAGTGGATTGAAAACCGGGTCACAAATCGAACGTGTGTCCAACCGACACGATGCAGAAACATTCCTGGCACAAAGACGCTGCATCTGGCGCTCGGGGTTTCATTGATTATCATGCATTATCAGGGGTTCTGAAAATGGCACGAGACTCGCTATACTGGATGGCTTGCTGGCTGGCTCCCCGACAACGCCGTCATCGTTCGAAGGACCGAACCCGGTCCAGACCGCGTCTACCCGAAGCGTATGGCCGCGTATTTTCGCGATAATCGCTTTCTTTGCCGCTTTCGAAGGGATTTTGTTTCACACCGGGTTTTATGCCTCCATCGTGGAGCCGGATTCCACCACCGGTTACCTGGAGCTGCAGTTGCGCAATGAAATCCGCCGGCCGAAGCTCAATCGCAACCAGGTGCTGGCCGTGGGACATTCGCGCATGGCGCTTCTCCCGCGCGTGGTCAACGAGGAAAAGCCGGGAACCGGTTACACCTTCGCCACCATCGGGCTGGGCGGCACGACGCCGCGCATCTGGTATTACGCTCTCCGCGCCGTCGATCCGGAGGCCCACAATTATGCGGCGATTATAATTCCTTCCGACGACTATAACGAGCCGGATAGTTACGACTACCAATCCGAACGCGAGAGCGATCTGCACTATCTGCTCGCGCGTCTCGAACTCCGCGATCTGGGCGAATTCCCGTGGACCTTTCAGGACAAAAAGCTCCAATGGCTGGTGGTTCGGGGAATGATCCTCAAGGGGACAGTTTACAAGCGCGATTTTCTCGAATTTATCGAGCATCCAGCCGCGCGGATCGCAAAGGCGCGCTATTACGCGACCGATTCGGCCGGTTGGTATTACGGCTACGGCGGCGCCGACGAGAATCTCACCGGTCTCCAGATCGACTGGCGGCACAAAACGATGAAAATCCCCGACCGCGTTCCCGAAAACCGCCGCACAGATATTCGAAACGAATTGTTTTCCGATCGCCCGCCCGACCAAGGCCGCGAGACGGCCTATTTGCGCTATTGGTATGGCCGGATCATCGATTATTACCGCGGATCGGGAACCAAGCTCATTTTTATGCGCGTGCCTCGCGCGGCGGTCTCTCCGCCCGACGCTCCGCCTAAACTTTCGAGCGCCGTGCGGCAAATCGCGTCCCAACCGGACGTGATCGTCCTGGATGAGCGTCTGTTCAACCAACTGGAACATCCCGACCTGTTCTGGGATGGATGGCATTTGAACCGCGACGGAATGGAACAATTTTCGAGAATACTCGCGGCCGAGGTGCGCCGCGTCCTGGGCCCGCCGAAGTATTGAATGGGGAACTAGTATGCTGTCCCCGAAGTTCGCCTCATATTTCAGCCGTAGGGCGGGCGCCTTCGCCCGCGCCGAACCCCCTGGTTCGGCTAGCACTCGAAAAGGGAAGCCGACGAGGGCGTCGGCCGCAGTCCAGGGGGACCGCCCCACGTCCCACTCCGGACTTGTTCAACAACTGCGGGACAGGATACTAGCCCATGCTGTTTAACACCCCGCAGTTCTTCGCATTTCTCGCCGTGGTGCTGATCCTGTTCTATACCGCGCCGCGTTCCTGGCGGAAATACGTTCTTCTGGCGGCCAGCTACTACTTCTACATGAGCTTCATTCCGAAGTTCATTCTGCTGCTGCTTTCCCTCACCGCCATCGATTACACGGCGGCGCGCTGGATTTCGGCCACCGAGGCGCCACGCTCGCGTAAAGTCGCGCTCATCACTAGCCTGACCGCCAATCTCGGCCTGCTCGGTTTCTTCAAGTACTACAATTTCTTTGCCGCGAATATCGCGCATTTGCTGCACAGGCCGGAAAACGCGTTCGCGCTCAGCATCATCCTTCCCTTGGGAATCAGCTTTCACACCTTCCAGAGCATGTCTTACGTGATCGACGTGTATCGCAAGGAACAGGAACCGATCGTCAATCCCATCGATTACGCGCTGTTCATTTCGTTCTTCCCGCAGCTGGTGGCAGGACCCATCGTGCGCGCGCGCGAATTCTTCGGCGACCTTTACCATTGGCAGAGGCCGTCATCGGACGACGTGCTCCGTGGGCTGCTGCTTCTCTTTCTCGGCTTGGCCAAGAAAATGGTGATGGCCGATCAATTTGCGCAGATCGCCAACGGCTATTTCCGCGACGTTTCCAGGCAGCCCGGCATGGCGCCCGCCTGGTCCGCCGTGATCGCATTCGGCATCCAGATCTATTTCGATTTTTCGGGTTATACCGACATGGCCATCGGGATGGCGAAACTGCTGGGCTTCCACTTCCCGGTGAACTTCCGCCGGCCCTATCTCGCCTCCAGCATCACGGACTTCTGGCATCGCTGGCACATCTCGCTGTCGCGCTGGCTGCGCGATTATCTTTATATTCCCCTCGGCGGCAATCGCCACGGCCGTCTCGAAACTTACCGCAACTTGATGCTCACCATGCTACTGGGCGGCCTGTGGCATGGCGCCAGCTGGAACTTTGTGGTGTGGGGCGGATATCATGGCGCACTGCTGAGCTTCGAACGCATGTTCCGCGGCAAGAAATCGGCCGAACCCGCGCGCTGGACGGTCTTCTATCCTCTGCAGGCGGTGATCACTTTCGGGCTGGTGATGATCGGGTGGGTCTTCTTTCGCGCGGTGAGTTTCCACGACAGCCTGTACGTGCTCCACCAGATGTTCTTCGTGCCGCGCGGAAGGCCGCTGATTCCACGCTGGGAAACGATATTGGCGCTCTTCACGCTGGCGCTGGCTCTGCTGGAAGAGAAGAAGGAGTGGTTCGAGGAAGTGTCGCTCGGCCCGGCCTGGGCCTACGGAGCGGTGTGCGCCCTGCTGCTGCTCTCGGTGGAACTGATCGGCTATACGGAGGCCGCCGTGCCGTTCGTCTACTTTCAGTTCTAACCGAGCCGCGCGCGTGAGCAAGCGGGCGTCGAATTACCGCCTGACGGCTTGGTCGATCTGAAACCCGCGCTTGTTTCCGGCCGTCACGATGCGGCCAACGAACTTGTGTTCTCCATTGATCGTGAGATCCAAGTGCCGCGCCACCGCGAAATCCAGGGCCAAAACATCGTCTTCTTTCAGATCCATCAGGTCTGCCACGCTCAGCGTGGGCCCCCGCAACCGGCTGTCCAGCCACAGGCGCGACGTCCGGATCAACTGCAGAATGCGCACCTGCTCCTGCTCGGTGGATTGGCTCTTGCGCACCGACCATTGCTGGTCGAATTTGTTGCGCAACATCTTGACGACAATGGATGGGATGCCGATGTTCATCATCCCTGCGTTTTCGCCGATGCGCACTTCCATGCTCACCGCGACCACCGCTTCGTTGGGCGCCAGGATTCTCAGCAGCCCCGGCTCGGTCTCATGCGATTCGATCTCGAACTCGAGCGGCGTCACCGCGTGCCAGGCCGTTTTCAGATCGTTCAGCGTAATTCGAAACAGCCCGTCCAGCACGCTTTGTTCGATCTCGGTAATCTCGCGATTGATCTTGGTCAGCGATTTGGCGGCGCCGCCTAGCAGCATCTCGAAGATGGGAAACACCAGCGCCGGGTTCATCTCCAGGACTGCGTTTCCCTCGTACGGCTTCATTCCGAGCGAAACCAGGCAAGTTGGCGACGGCAGCGCTTGCGAGAACTCCACAAAAGAGAGTTGCTCCACCGAAACCAGATTCACCGCTACGTAGGCCCGCAAATAGGCCGACAGGCTGGACGCCAGACTGCGCGCGAAGTTCTCGTGCAGCATGTGAATGGCGCGGAGCTGGTCTTTGGCAATGCGGTCCGGACGGCGAAAGTCATACGGTTCGGCGCGCAGGGCCGGGTCTTCGTCGACAGGTGTCTCGCGGAGATTCCGAAATACATCGTCAATTTCCTCCTGCGAAAGAACGCGATCAACCATATTTCACAGCTCATTCGTCCATCGGCCTCCTTCGCCTTTTCTACATAGCCCTCCCCAATAGAATCGGCCTTCCTGGACCTAGCTGGTAAAATCGGATCGTGCCGACTTTTCACGTGCAAAATTTCGGATGCCGGGCGTCGCAAGCCGACGGCGCGGCCATCGAATCGGCACTGGTCCGGGGGGGGATGAATCCCGCCGCCAATTCGTCCCAAGCCGAATTCGTGGTGCTAAACAGTTGCACCGTCACTTCTTTGGCCGATGAAGACGTCCGCAAAAGCATCCATCGCGTGCATCGCGAGAATCCCACGGCGCGCATCCTGGTCACCGGTTGCTACGCGCAGCGCGCGCCCGGCGAACTGGCTGCGTTACCAGGGGTGTACTGGGTTGTAGGTAACTCGGATAAGATTCGAATTCCGCAGATAGTTGCCGAATCCGATACTCCCTACCACGGACAAATTCACGTCGGCGATATTTTCGCGCAGCGCGATTTTTTATCCGCGCCCGTCGAAGACGCCGCGGGCGAACGCACCCGTCCCAACCTCAAGATCCAGGATGGCTGCAACAACCGCTGCTCGTTCTGCATCATTCCCTTCGTACGCGGAGCCAGCCGCAGCGCGCCCGCCGATCAGGTTATCTCGCAAGTGCGCGATCTTGCCGCGCGCTATCGCGAAGTGGTGCTCAGCGGGATCAATCTCGGCCGGTGGGGTCGTGAAACTGGTAGTAATATGCGCCTGGCCGATCTCGTTCGCTGTCTTTTGAACGAGACAACGATCGAACGGCTGCGGCTTAGTTCCGTGGAACCGATGGACTGGAGCGACGATCTGCTCGGCCTGGTGGCAAGGTCCGAGCGAATCGCGAAGCACGTGCATGCGCCCTTGCAGTCGGGATCGGATGGCGTGCTTCGCCGCATGTTCCGCAAGTACCGGCCACGGCATTATGAAGACCGGATTGTGAAGGCGCGCGCGTGGATGCCCGACGCCGCCATCGGCGCCGACGTAATGACCGGCTTCCCCGGCGAAACCGACGCCGAGTTCGAAGAGACGCGCGCGTTTATCGAGCGCCTGCCCTTCACTTATCTGCACGTGTTCACTTATTCGGAACGGCCGGGAACGCCGGCTGCGGCAGCGAAGCAAGTCCCGATGGAAGTGCGGCGCGATCGCAACCGCATATTGCGCGAGCTGGCCGCGCGGAAGAATCTGGAATTCCGCCAGGGAATGCTCGGACGTACGCTTTCGGTGGTGACGCTGGGCGATGGCGCGCTTTCCGACAATTACCTGAAAGTGGAACTCGCCACGCCGCGCCCGCCGAACCGGTTGCTGGACGTGAAGATCGGCTCGCTCACGCCGGCCGGCCTGCGCGAGCACAGCGCTCTCACCGTCCTGTCATGAGCAGCAGGAGCGTCTTGATCGCTCTTGCGCTCGTTATAGTACCGCTGGCGCGCTCAGCCACGCCGCCTACCTTCGCCCACGACATCGCACCCATCATTTACGCAAAATGCGCGGGATGCCATCATGCGGGCGCAGTGGCTCCGTTTTCTTTGCTCACTTACGAAGACCTGAAGAAGCGCGCGGCGCAGATCGCGGCCGTAACGCGCATAGGCTTTATGCCGCCCTGGTTGCCTGAAAAGGGTTATGGCGATTTCGCCGGCGACCGTCGTTTAACCTCGGAAGAGATCGCGACCATTGCCGCCTGGGTTGGCGCCGGCGCTCCCGAAGGGCCTGTCGCTGAGACCCCTCCGGCACCCTCCTTCCCTGACGGTTGGCAGCTCGGCCAGCCCGATCTGGTGCTGGAAGCGCCGGCCCCGGTCGACCTGCCGGCTTCGGGGCGCGATATCTATTGGAACGTCATCTTCACTCCCAACCTGTCCGCGCGCCGCTGGGTGCGCGCCATCGAGATTCGCCCCGGCCAGCCGCGCGTGGTGCATCACGCCAATCTGCTGGTCGACCGCGCGGGATCGGCGCACCTTCACGAGACCGCGCCTGGCAAAGGCTTTCCCGGCATGGACCTGGTAATTGGCCGCAGCCCTTTCGATCCCGACGGCAATTTCCTGTTTTGGAAACCCGGTGGCACGCCGCATGTCGAGCCCGCGGGGTTTGCGTGGCGCCTGGATCCAGGCAATGAGCTGGTGCTTAACATGCACCTCCAGCCCTCGGGCAAAAAGGAAGAAGTGCGGCCTTCGCTCGGTCTCTACTTCACCGACAAACCCCAAACTAAGTTTCCGCTACTGGTCCAACTCGAGGACGATCAGGCGCTCGATATCCCCGCTGGCACGCGGGATTTCGTCATCTCCGACAATTTCACGCTGCCGCTGGATGCCGATATTCTGGCCGTCTATCCGCACGCACATTACCTCGGCAAGCTGCTCGAAGCCTACGCCACGCTTCCAGACGGGTCGCGGAAGTGGCTGATACGCATCCCCGCCTGGGATCCCAACTGGCAGGCGGTTTTCTATTACCGCGAGCCGGTGTTCCTGCCTAAAGATTCCGTGATCCACATGCGCTATCAGTACGACAACTCGGCGGCGAACCCTCGCAACCCGAATCATCCGCCGAAGCGCGTCCGCTCGGGCAATGAAGCCACCGACGAAATGGGCCACCTGTGGCTGCAAATTCTTCCTCACGCCGCAGGCGATCATCGCCGGGAGTTGCAGGAAGCTGTGCTGCGGCATCGCCTGGACAAGAATCCCGAACGACGCCGTGGCGCACATGAACCTGGGTGCGATTCTGCTCTCGCGTCTGGACCCGCAAGGGGCTGTCAGCGAACTGCGGGCGGCCGCGCGCCTGGAACCGAACCAACCGGAAGTTCACAACATGCTGGGTCTGGGCCTGGCCACCCTGAACCGCACCGCGGAGGCCATTCCTCAATTCGAGATGGCATTGCAAGCGCGTCCGGACTACCTCAGCGCCCGCTTCAACCTGGCCAATGCGCTGGCCAAATCGGGCCGGATCGACGAAGCCATCATTAATCTGCGCCAGATCCTGGCCTCCAATCCGGCCGACCCTTACGCCAAAAAACGCCTGGCGGATCTCCTGGCCGGGAGCGCTCCCGCCGCCCATCCCTAAGGTAAGTGCCTGATCCCCAATCCCTAACCCCCAATCCCGCCGGTTTATTGAACAAACCGGCCATTTCTGCCGTATACTCTGGTACAAGCGTATGAGTTTCCTTTCCAAGCAGTTCATCGACGTTATCCAATGGACCGAACCGGAAGATGGAATCCTGGCCTATCGCTATCCGATGGAGGACATGGAGATCCAGAACGGCGGCAAGCTCACGGTTCGCGATTCCCAATTGGCCGTTTTCGTTAACGAGGGCCGCATCGCCGACGTTTTCGGTCCCGGCCTCTACACGCTGAACACCAACACGTTGCCGATTCTGACGTACCTCATGAATTGGGACAAAGCTTTCAAGTCCCCGTTCAAATCGGACGTCTATTATTTCTCAACGCGCCTGCAAACCAACCAGCGCTGGGGCACGGCCACGCCCATCACCATCCGCGACAAGGAATTCGGCGCCATCCGCATGCGCGGCTACGGGATCTATGCGTACAAGATCGCCGATCCCAAGCTGTTTTACCAAAAGGTGAGCGGCACGCGCGACCTTTATCAGGTGCCCGATCTGGAAGGCCAGTTGCGCAACACCATCGTCGCGCGCATGACCGATAGTTTCGCGCAAAGCTCGGTGCCGTTCCTGGATATGGCGGCTAATCAGGCCGCGCTCGGACAGAAGATCATCGACGCGGTGAAGCCGTCATTCGCCGAACTCGGCCTGTCGCTCGAAAACTTCGTGGTGGAAAATATCTCGCTGCCCGACGAGCTGCAGAAAATGCTGGATCAGCGCATCAGCATGAACATGATCGGCGACATGGGCAAGTACACGCAGTTCCAGGTGGCGCAATCGCTGCCCATCGCTGCCGCGAACGAAGGCGGAGGCGGGATTGCGGGCATCGGAGTTGGCCTGGGCGCCGGCCTCACCATGGCGCAAAGCGTCATGAACGCGATGAAGCCTGGACAAACGACGCCCGGCGAACAAGCCCCGCCGCCAGCAGGCGGTCCTGGAGTGCCCAGCGCGGGCCCGGTGGCGCCGGCCGCACCCGCAGCCGACACGAAATTCTGCACCAACTGCGGAAACAAGATTCCGCGAGCGTCGAAGTTCTGCCCCGAGTGCGGCACCGCCCAATAACAGGGACGCCATGAATGGTCTGGAGTGGATCGTGGAGGCGCACGGGTGCGACCCGGCCGCGCTCGCCCAGCAAGGCCGCCTGGAAGAGCTTTTCCGGCTCATCGTGGCCGCGATGGACCTCCACCCACTGGGCAAAACGAGCTGGCATCAGTTCCCCAACACGGGCGGCATCACCGGCGTCAGCCTTCTCACCGAGTCGCATCTGGCCTGCCACACTTTCCCGGAATACGAATCGCTGTGCTTGAATGTGTTTTGTTGCCGGCCGCGCCCATCCGCCGATTTTGAAGCTCTGTTGAAGGTTGGCTTTGCTCCCAACCGGGTGGTGGTGCGGCAAGTGGAGCGGCCCTATCAAGTATGAGCGCTCCGGTTGCGAACTGCCCCAACTGCGGCGCGCCGGTCAAGTTCCTCTGGTCCAGCGCCGTCCAGACCACCTGCGAATTCTGCCACTCGATTCTGGTGCGCACCGACGTGGACCTGAAAAAAGTGGGTCAAGTGGCCGACCTTCCGCCCGATTCCTCGCCCATCCAAATCGGAACCGAGGGCGCTTATCAGAACAAAAGCTTTGTCGTCGTGGGCCGCATCGTCTATGAATACGAACAAGGCTCCTGGAACGAATGGCACCTGGTTTATAACGATGGATCCAGCGGCTGGCTGGCCGACGCGCAGCTGGAATATGACCTCTCCTCGTCCGCGCAACCTCCTACACCGTTGGCCGGACCGGACGAAATCCGGCAAGGACAAACCTATCAATGGAGCGGCCAGACTTATCGAGTGACCTCGCGTACGCACGCGCACTACAAAGGCGTGCAGGGCGAGCTTCCTTTCCAGTATTGGGACAAATCCGATCTGCTCTTCGCCGATCTCAGGACTAGCAGTGGCGAGTTTGCAACCATCGATTACAGCGAGAGCCCGCCGCTGTTGTTTCTCGGCCGCGCCGTCGAGTTCGACGATCTGCATCTGAAAAATCTGCGTGAGTTCGAGGGCTGGACCTGATGCCGGCCGTTCAAGCCAAATCGATTTCGTGCCCTAATTGCGGCGGCCCGGTGCAGCTGCGCGGCTTCGCTCACACGCTGAGCGTGGTTTGCCCGCAGTGTTTGACGGTGCTCGACGCCTCCACGCCCGAAGTCCAGATACTCCAGACCTTCCAATCGAAGTTGCGAGTGAATCCGACCATCCCGCTCGGATCGCGGGGAAAAATCGCCGACACCCAGTATGAAGTGATCGGTTTTCAAGTGCGCCAGGTCTCCAGCGATGGCGACTCCTACTCTTGGAACGAATACCTGCTCTTCAATCCGTACAAGGGTTTCCGCTATCTCACCGAATACAACGGCCACTGGAATTTCGTACACGTTGAAAGCGCGGTGCCCGAGCAGAGCCGGTCGGCGGGCAAGCTCGCCATGCGATTGGGCGGCAAGACCTATTTGAGCTTCGACTCCATGGACGCCACCACCGCTTATGTTTTGGGCGAATTTCCCTGGCGAGTGCAAGTCGGCGAGACTGTAGCCTGCCAGGATTTCGTCGCGCCGCCTTCCATGCTGTCTTCGGAGGCCACCGGCGGCGAGATCACCTGGTCGCGCGCCGAGTACATGACGGGATCGCAAGTCTGGCAGACCTTCAAACTTCCCGGATCTCCGCCGGCCGTCTACGGCATATTCGCGAACCAGCCGTCGCCTTACGGGGAAAACGTCGCCTCCTCCTGGCGCACCTGGCTGTGGCTGAATGTCGCACTGGCGGCGCTCGTCTTTCTCATCATAGTTATTTCTCCGGGGCGCGTCGCTTTCAGCGATCATTACGCCTACTCGCAAGGTGTGAACAGCGTCAAGAGCGACAGCTCGTTTGTGACTCCTACTTTTCAACTGGACGGCCGCGATTCGAACGTAGACCTGTCCATTCACACCGATCTCGACAATAATTGGGCCTATTTTAACTTCGCTTTGATCAACGATCAAACCGGCCAGACCTTCGACTTCGCTCGCGAAGTGAGTTACTATCATGACTCCGATTCGAGCGATGGGAGCCGCAACAACAGCGTGATCGTTCCGTCCGTGCCGTCGGGCCAATACTACTTGCGCGTGGAGCCGGAGATGGCCACTGGTTCGCCCTACATGCGCTACGAGTTGGAATTGCGCCGCAACGTGCCGAATTACAGCTTCTTTGGACTGGCGGCGCTGCTGCTGTTGATTCCACCGGTTTGGACCACGTTTCGAAAGGGCAGTTTTGAAGCGGCGCGCTGGCGCGAGAGCGATTATGCGCCGTCGAAATCCAGCGTCGGAGCTGACGATTGAACAGGGCAGCGTTTGTAATTTACGGAGTTCTGCTGCTCGGGGTGACCGGCGTGGCCGAATATCGCGGTTGGAGCTGGACCAGCGTAAATCAGCAGCGTGTTTTGCCGAAATCCATCCGCGATAACCCGGGCGCGTATCGTTCGTCCTATGGCGGATATTCCCGATACATCGGAGGTAAGTGAACTTGGACACTCATGCTCTAGCGAACGCCGTGATTTACGCGGTACTCGGCATAATCATTTTTGCCATTGCCTTCGTGCTCATCGACAAACTAACTCCCTATCATCTCTGGAAGGAAATCGTCGAGGACAAGAACGTGGCGCTCGCCGTGTTGATCGGCGCATTGTCCATCGGCATGTGCATCATCATCGCCGCCGCGGTGCACTAGCGGCAACCAGCAGCATTAGCCGTGTCAATCGCACTCTTCCTTTCGGTTTTTTTGATCGCGGCCTGCGGGCTCATCTATGAGCTGATCGCCGGCACGCTTGCCAGTTACTTACTCGGCGACACGGTTTTTCAGTTCTCCACCATCATCGGATGTTACTTGTTCGCGATGGGCATCGGGAGTTACTTGTCCCGATTTCTGCATCGCGGGTTAGTGGCGCGGTTCGTATCTATTGAGCTCATGGTCGGCGTGGTGGGCGGATTTTCGTCCTCCCTGCTGTTTCTCGCGTTCGCCTACACGGAGGCGTTTCGATTTGTTTTGTACGCGGTCGTGATTCTGGTGGGCACCCTGGTTGGCCTCGAGATCCCGCTGCTCATGCGAATCCTGAAAGAGCGCTTCCAGTTCCGCGAGCTGGTCTCGCACGTCCTCACCTTCGACTATCTGGGCGCACTGGGCGCATCGCTGTTATTTCCGATTTTGCTGGTCCCCAAGCTCGGCCTGGTTCGATCGGCGTTGGTCTTCGGGATTTTCAACGTGGGCGTCGCGCTGTGGTCCACTTACTTGTTTCGCGACCAGATCGGCCGGAGTCATGCTTTGCGCGCGGGCTCTGTAGCGCTCCTCGCCTTGCTCGGCGTTGGAATGGTCTTCGCCAATCGCATCTCGTCCGCCGCCGACAATTCACTGTACGCGGACGAAGTGATCTTCAGCCGCAATACGCCCTATCAGCGCATTGTCCTGACGAAGTGGAAAGATGACCTGCGCCTCTTCCTGAATTCGCATTTACAATTCAGCTCGCGCGACGAATACCGTTATCACGAAGCTCTCGTGCATCCAGGACTTGCCGCGCTTCCCGGCGCGCATCGCGTCTTGGTATTGGGCGGCGGCGATGGACTGGCGGTCCGCGAAATCCTGAAATATCCATCGGTCCAGAACATCACGCTGGTGGATCTCGATCCTGAAATGACGCACCTGTTCTCCACGCATCCGGTGATGTCGGCGTTGAATCAGCATTCGCTCACCAATCCGCGCGTCCACGTGATCAATGCCGACGCGATGCAGTGGCTGGACAACAACACCGAACAATACGATTTTATCGTGGCCGATTTTCCCGATCCCACCAGCTACGCGCTCGGCAAGCTGTTTACCACCGCGTTCTATCGGCTGGCCGCGAAACATCTGGCTTGCGGCGGGTTGATTGTCGTGCAAAGCACGTCGCCATTATTCGCGCGCCAATCCTATTGGTGCATCGTCGAATCGGTCAAGCAGGCCGGATTGCGCGTCTATCCGTATCACGTCTATGTTCCGTCCTTCGGCGAGTGGGGCTATGTGATCGGCAGCTTCGCGCCCTATGAACCGCCGCGCCAACTGCCCTCCGGACTTCGATTCCTGTCGACCACCAATGTCGCCGAGCTGTTCATTTTCCCCGTGGACATGCAGCCCGTGCCCGCCGAACCGAACCGCCTGAACGATCAGGTTCTGGTTCGCTATTACGAGCAGGAATGGAAGGACGTCGCGCATTAATGCTTTCGCGACGGGAGTTTTTTGGCGCACCGGCGTTGATCGGCCTGTGGCGTAAGACCGATCGCAAGATCACCGGCGGCTTCGTCAACGATTCGTTTCCACTCGGCCATCGCCTGCGCGATCGTGCCGCGTTTCGCGCGCCCACGCAGCAACTACGCGTTCCCATCGTGATCGTCGGCGGCGGCATGGCCGGATTGAACGCGGCCTGGCGCCTGGACAAGCGCGGCTTCCACGATTTCGTGCTGCTCGAAATGGAGCGCCAGGCTGGCGGTAATTCGCGCTCTGGTGAAAACGAAATTTCGAAATTTCCCTGGGCCGCGCACTACGTTCCGGTCCCTGCCAAAGGCGAGTCGCTCGCTCGTGAACTATTCGAAGAGTTCGGCCTGTTCCGCGACGGCAAATGGGACGAGCGCGCGCTGTGCTTCGATCCGCAGGAGCGGCTGTTCATCAACGGCCATTGGCAGGAAGGCATCGAGCCCGAAGACGGCGCCACGCCGCGGGATCGCGCGCAATATCGCCGCTTCATGCAAATCATCAATGAATTCCGCGCAGCCGGCCAATTCACCGTGCCGATGGAGCGCGGCGCGAAGCCATCGCCCCTGGATCAAATGTCCATGGCAGATTGGCTCGCGCACCAGGGCTTCGATTCCGCGCCTCTGCGCTGGTACATCAATTACGCTTGCCGCGACGACTATGGCGCGCTGGCCAAAGACACATCGGCGTGGGCCGGCATTCAATACTTCGCTTCGCGCGAGCCTGAGGAAAAGGGCCCGCTGACGTGGCCGGAAGGCAACGGCTGGATCGCGGCTCGTTTGATCGAAAAGCTGCAGCGATATTTACGGCCCAACGGCGCGGTGTATCGTGTGGCGCGCAGCGGCAACAAGATCCGCGTGCTTACCGAGCAGACCGAATACATCGCGGACGCCGTGATCTGGGCCGCTCCCACGTTTCTCGCGTCTTACATCGTCGAAGGCGCGCCGCGCGCCGACGGGTTTCAATACTCGCCCTGGCTCACCGCCAACCTGACGCTCGATCGAATTCCGGATCGGAACAATCCCGAGCCCGCGTGGGACAACGTGATTTACGATTCACCCACGCTGGGCTACGTGAATGCGACGCACATGAGCCTGGCCACGCACGTTGATAAAACCGTGTGGACGTTCTATTGGTCGCTGGCCGAACACACGCCGGATAACGCGCGCCGCTTGCTGCTCGCGCAGGATTGGAATTATTGGAAGGAGGCCATCTTGAATGACCTCTCGCGTGCGCATCCCGATATCCGCCAATGCGTAGCCCATATGGATATCATGCGCATCGGCCACGCCATGGCGCGCCCGTCACCCGGATTCCTGTTCTCGGAAAATAGAACCCGCTGGTTGAAGCCTCTCGGCAACATCTTCTTCGCCAACTCGGACCTCAGCGGCTTTTCGATCTTTGAAGAAGCGCAATACCGTGGCGTGGAAGCAGCCAAAGGCGCACTGCGCGTTGTCGCTCGCGCCTAGCGGCGAGGTCTAGCGCGCGGCATCTCATCGCCGGCGCGAGGCGGCTTTCCGCCGCGCCGTTTCATGATCCGGTCGAAAGCTTTGAAATCGGCTCGTGCCTTACGCTCCTGAAAGAAGCGAGCCGTTTGTAGCGCGGAAACCTTTTCCGCGACTGCCGTTGCGACGAACTGGTTGATGCTGGTCCCTTCCTCCTTGCTGATCCGTTCTACCGCGTCTTTGAGCGATCGGGGAAGGCGCAATGGGTAAGTCTTAGTTTCGCTCATCGTCTCATCCTCGTGATCACTTCGCCCGGAAGCAACAAACTCACCCCAAAGTGGCCAGGCACATCTCCGAAATCCCTTGCGTTGAAAGTTACCAGCGCGTCGGCCTCGCCGTTAATGGCTGTCTCCAGGACCATTTCGTCGCATGGATCCCGGAGCTGCGGCCGCCACAAGAACTGCATCGTGACGGGCTCCGCCAAAGCAACGATCGCATCGACAAAAACATTCACTTCATCTGCGCCGAGTCCGGCCGCGAGGCCATGCTCGGGCCTGCTCGCAACCGCTTCGTATTCCAGCGCCAGAGGTACGCTGACCAACAACGTCACGCGACCCTGCCGGGCCAGCCGGAGAAGCGCGGCGGACGCTCCGGTGGGACTTCGCAAGGCCGCGACAATCACATCGGTATCTAACACCAATCTCACATCACTGGTAATATGATACCGTAGATGATCTCATCTTGAATATCCCTGAACTAAGAGTCAAAGCGGCACCCGATGATCATCTTGACGATCAGATGATCGGTGCCTTGCCTAATTCCCACGCCCACGCCGGCATTAAACTCCCATTTCGGCGAAAGGTTCAGATCGATGGCCGGGAATATCTGTTGCTCCTGCTCGCGAAGAGGAAGAACTCCGTCGCCGGACCCACCGATCCGTAATATTCAAAGCCGCCCGTAAAAGTCTTATTGAACGGGCCTTGCAACTCGCGGTCGAACGCGGGATTAAAGGAAAAATACCAAGGGCCCAGCTGCTTGTCGATAATCGGACGTATTTCCCAGTCCCAAAGCGCGGTGGACCACTGCTGCCGCTGGTATCCGATCTCGTTCGATATGCTCACGCCCACCGGCCAGTGCCATTTCTCGGGCACCGAGAATCGCGGACGAATGTGGTCGCCCACCCAATCCCAGCCAACCCCACTCTGCGCGCTGGTGAAGATGTAGAAGCCGCATTCGAACTAGTCGGTAAAGCCATGCGTTATTTCCACCGTCTCGTGCAGTTGATGCTCGGTGGGATATTGGCCCTGAATAGAGGTCTTACTGCCTTCGAAAGTGAAGTTGCTGTGCAATTCAATCATGGTATGATCGGGCGGCACAGTTCCGATCCATACACTTGTATTTCGTAATTGTTTTGGCAAAACGCGGGAGTTGAAGCCAGAATCAGAGCGAGAAACAGCTTCATGACGTCGCGGCCGGCGGCCGGCGCTTGTGCCAATCCGTCCGGTCCTGAAATGTTTTTCCGATCGCCAGCAGCATGTTTTCCGAGAATGGCGTGCCCACCAGCTGCAGGCCCATCGGCATGCCGTTCGCAAAACCGCACGGGATCGACAGCGCGGGCAATCCCGCCAGATTGGCCGCCGGAATCAGCGCACTGAAGCCGGACCTCGCGGCGATCCCACCGTCCAGCGGCTGCGTGATCTTCGGCGCCGGTTCATAACGCGTGGGAGCGATGAGCACGTCGATGGTGGAAAGCAAGTCGCGAAAAGCTTCTTGTATAAGCGCGCGAATGCGCATGGCTTTCAAGTATTCATTGGCCGGAATCTCCAGGCCGGCCTTGAGCCCCGCGATCTGATACTGGTCTGCAAGCTGATCCACCTGGCCGTTCCTGATAATCGGCTCGAACACCGCGGAGCCTTCCGCGGAGATGATAGTTCCGATGACGGCGCCGTACGGAAACTCAGGCAGCTTAGCCTCGGTAACTTGGACGCCCATGGACCGGATGGTTTCCAGCGCCTTGGCATAGTCGGCGCGAGCGGCCGGGTCAACCCCTTCGTTGAAGTCGTCCGGTGCGAAACCGACGCGAACGTCCTTCAGATCGCGCGCGAACTGCGGCGTGTAGTAGAAATTCTTGCGGGCGGATGAAGCGTCATCGTAGTCGGCGCCAGCGATGGCTTCCAGCACCAGGCCGCAATCCTCCGCCGAGCGGCAAACCGGCCCGATCTTATCCAGCGTCCAGGAGAGCGCCATTGCCCCATGTCGCGAGACCAGTCCGTAGGTGGGCCGCAATCCGGTGACGCCGCAGAACGCGCTGGGCGTGAGGATGGAGCCCGATGTTTCCGAGCCGAGCGCATACGTGACCAGGCCCGCAGCCACCGCGATCGCCGAGCCGCTGGAGGAACCTCCAGACCAGCGCGAAGTGTCCCAAGGATTCAAGCCCGGGCCAGTGAGCGATGCACTGGCATAGCGATAGCTGGGGCCGCCCGCCAGTTCCACCATCGCCAGCTTGCCTGTCAGCAAACCGCCGTGCTTCAGGATGTGTTTGAGCACGCTCGCGGTGTCGCCTAATACCTGTCCTTCATAAGGCTGCGCGCCCCACGTAGTGGGATGTTTGGCGTACGCCAGCAGATCCTTCGCGCCGAAAGGAATGCCCTGCAAATGGCCTCGCAGGCGCTCGCGCTTGATGTCGCCGTCCACTTCTTTCGCGTCGCGGAGCGCGTCCTTGCGCAGCGAGAGCGCCAGCGCATTGTAGCGCGGGCCAATTGTTTCCAGCCGGTCGCAAAAGGCGCGCGCCAGCTCCACGGCCGAAAATTCCTTCTTCGTGAGTTTCTGATTGATTTCGGTGATGCTGGCGAAGAAGACGTCGTCGGGGATCGAGCTCATGGCGTCGCTTAAGGCTTAAACGTTGTGGCGGGCTCGGTGGACATGGCCAGAGGAAATTTGTCGAGCTGCCCGGCATTGTCGCGGAGTTGGGCTCGCACGGCTTTCAGGTCGTCGTCTGAGCTGACGGGAACCGGTGGGCCTTGCGGCCGCGCTTCAGAGCCGGCCAGCAAAACCGCGGAAGTGGACAGCGCGGCGGCGAGTTCACGGCGCGTGAACTTACTCATAAACTCTAGTGTAGTTCACGCCATCAACAAGCGGGCGCCAGGGCTTCCATCGCGGCTTTCTCCATCACGGAGCGCGGAGCCGAACCGCCGGTCCATATCTCAAACTGGCGGCTGGCCTGTTCCAGAAACATCTGCAGGCCCGAAATCACCGTCGAGCCTTGCGATGCGGCGTGGCGCAGAAGCGTGGTTTCCAGCGGATTGTAGACCATGTCGAAAACCAGTTCGGCGGGGATGGAGTCGGGGAAAAAACAGGCTTCCGGATGAGGAAACATCCCGAGCGGCGTGGCGTGCACCAGCGCGTCGAACTTGCGCCCGTTGAGCTGTTCGCGCAGCAGAGACTCAGCGCCGCACGCGCGGGCCAGCGATCGGACGCGATCGGGATTGCGCCCCACGATGGAAACTTTCGCGCCGCTGCCGATCAGAGCATAGGCCGCGCTGCGAGCGGCTCCGCCATTGCCCACCACCAGCACCGACGATTTCGACAGACGCAGTTTGCGCGCTAACGGAATGGTTACGGCATCCGCATCGGTGTTCCCCCCGCGCCACTTACCCGCTTTTTTCCACACCGTATTCACGGCCCCGATGCGGCGCGCCAGAGGATCGATCACGTCGAGGTAGCGGATGATCTTCTGTTTGTGCGGAATGGTAACGCTAAAGCCGGCCACCGGCAGCGACTCGGCCAGGATGAAAAAATCCTTCAACTGCGCGGGCTGCACCAGAAACGGAAGATACACCGCATCGATGCGGTGAGCCTGGAACGCGCGATTGTGAACCGCGGGCGAAATAGAGTGGCGCACCGGATCGGCAATCACGCCGTAAATCTTGGCGGCGCGCGAGAACTTCTCGGCGCGATACAGATGGCGCAGCACGCGCGCGCTCACCTGGCCGGAAGCCGTGCCTTCGGAAGCATTGGGCGCGGCGTAAGTGAACATGCCGCCCCAGGCGGTGGACAGCACGCGCGTGGGAAATCCGGTTTCGCCCATCGCCAGCACGATCAGCGGCGTGCGGGTATGCGATTTGGTGAGCGCCAGAATGCGCGAATTATCGGATGGCTTGCGCGCCGTGGTGACGATCTTATAACCGTCCGCCGGAATGCGCAGCATGCGGCGTAACACCACT
This sequence comes from Bryobacterales bacterium, assembly GCA_963784025.1. GTDB lineage: Bacteria > Acidobacteriota > Terriglobia > Bryobacterales > Bryobacteraceae > Palsa-89. The sequence continues at coordinate 616,491 of CAWAPW010000011.1, read as the reverse complement.
TCGGGCGACGGCGTGCCGTCGTAATTGTGATAGGAAAGGAACAGCATGCCCTTGCCGCGCAGTGTTTCCAGGCGCGGGACCGCGTTCTCGGCGCTTTCGATTTCGATGTCCACGGCGCGCGCGCCGGCGTCCAGCGCGGCGTCCAGAATGCGAATCTGATCTTCCACGCTGCCGTTGAATTTGCCGTGATTCTGATGGCGGCGGCAGGTGGCCAGGATGCAGCAATCCGGATGCGCCACCAGAAACTTGCGGATCACCGCGACGCCTTGTTCGGGAGCCGGCAGATAGTCCAGGCGGAATTCGAAAAACGATTCTCCGGCGTTCACTTCGCGGCGCGCATGTTCCAGAAGTTTCTGTGCGTCGGGAAATCCCATGGCGATGCAGATCCGAGGTAGCCTCGTTGAATGCGACACGGTTGGATGCGACATGAGCGCGGGAGGAAACAGCATAACACACGCGCATGGGCGCGGGATTAGCGATTAGGACTCGCCGGTTGGCAGTTAGGGTTGGCGATTGGGAACTGCCATCGGGCAGCCTTGCGCCGGTGACTAATTCACCGCTCGACGCCGCTTGCTGGTAGTTGCCACGTTGAGGCCCATGTCGCGCAACTGGGCTTTGGCCTTGGCGGCGATTTCGGGATGGTCATTCACATACATCGCGTAAATCTCGCGAAACGCGCGCGCGGCCGAATCGTTTCTGCCGAGCTTGAGCAGACTCATCGCTTTCATATAACGCGCGTCGGGGGTCTTGGGGTTTTCCGGAAATACTTCCAGCACCGCGTCGAATGCCATCAGCGCGTTGGTGTAGTCCATTTTCCGATAGTAAATATCGGCGATGTAATACTGCGCGTTCGGCGCCAGATCCGTCTTGCCGAAATACTTCAGATACTCGCTGAACTCCTGAAAGGCGATATCGTACTTGCCGGCCAATTGGTCGCTATAGGCGCTGGTATAAAGGGTGCCGGCCTGCAGGCCTTGCGGAGGTCCGCTGGTCCCATTACCCCCGCCGAAAGATGCGGCGCCGGGCCCGAGGTTGGAATTGGGATCGCCAGGCGTTCCGTTACCCGGTGGAGGAGGCGCGGGCGCGCGTACGGTGTTGATGAGATTTTCCAGGTCGGCGATCTTGGCGTCCAGCTTGCCCATGCGGGTGTTCATGTCGAGCACGGATTCACGCACGGCGCGGAAATCCTCCGACATCGGATCCAGCTTCTGGCCGACGTTGGCCACCGGACCGTTCAGGCTCAGCTGTTGCTGCTTCATCGTGTCGTTGAAGCTGCTTTGCATGATAGCCACGGCGGTGTTGGTGCGATTGACGCTATCCAAGGTCTGCTGCGTCAGAGCCTGGATGGCGGCCACCTTCTGATCCAGGGTGCTTTGCAGATTGCGCACCTGGTCCTGCAACAAGGCGACGTCGCGCTGCAGTTCCATAATCTCTTTGCTCGCGCCGAACGCGAAAGGTGACAGCGCGAAAAAAACGATAGCAACACGAGACAAGCTCATAAACGACTCCTGTTGTTCCGCGGGACGCCTGGCAACGCCCCGCACTTTCTCAGCTTACTGGCCGGGCGACAAATGCGCGCGGCGATTCTTTTGCCAGCAATCCTCGGTCGCCTCGGTACATTGCGGCCGCTCCTTGCCGTAGCTAATGGTTTTCAAGCGATCCGCCGGGACGCCCTGCTGGACCAGGAAATCCTTGGCGGCCGTGGCGCGGCGATCGCCCAGCGCCAGGTTGTATTCGGCCGATCCGCGTTCGTCGCAATGCCCTTCCACCACCACCGAGAAATTCGGATCCTGCTGGAAGATCTGCTTCAACAATGCGGCGTCGTGGGTGAGAGCGTCCCGGCCATCGGCGCGGATTTCGCTCATATCGAAATCGAAGAAGGCATCCTGCGCCTGCTGCTGCAAAAGGTCCGCGCTGGAGAGGCGGGGCGTGGAGGATGGCGGCGCCGGCGGTGGGGGCGCGCTGGCCACTTCCACGTTCACCGATCGCGAGTCCATGCCACCGGGTCCTCGGGCGGTGAGCGTGTAGCTGGTGCTGGCCCGGGGGAAAACCTGCCGCATTCCGTTGCTCTGCACCGCACCCACGCCCTGGTCTATGGACATGTCGGTGGCGCCGGTAATGGACCATCGCAAGGTGGAGGACTGCCCCGCCTCCACGGTGGAAGGCTCGGCGGTGAAACTGTTGATCACGGGCGCTGCCGGGGACGGAGGCGCTATGGCCGTGGGCGTGGGAGGCGGCGGAGGCGGGGGCGGCGGCACTTTCTTCTTGCAACCTACCGCGAACAACACCAGCATCGACAGCAACACCAGCATGCCGGCCCGGGCCGACAGCCCCGCTCGTGACAACTGGAATGGCGCGTGCAATCTCGAACTATCGCTCATCCTGACTATCTCCTCTTCTTCGTTCTTTGGATCGTTCTTATTGTGTTGCTTTACTCCAAACGGGCTTTTCGTTGTTGCCTTGCGTTGTAAGCTGCTGCAACCCGGTGCCGTCGGCCAGCATGGTATAAATCTCGGTCTTGCCTCCACGCGTGGATGAAAACACCAGATGGACGCCATCGGGAGCCCAGCTTGGATTTTCGTTTCGTCCCGCGCCATGGGTCAGTTGCACTACGTCGCGGCTGGCAACGTCCATGACAAAGATATTGAAATTTCCCGGTTCGAATCCACGAGTCCATGAAAACGCGATGTGCTGGCCATCGGGATTCCATGCAGGATTTACGGCGTCGCCTTCTCCGGTGGTCAAGCGGCTCACATCTGTACCGTCAATATTCATTCTATATATTTGCGGAGTGCCGCCGCGCCCCGAGACAAACACCAGATCCATGCCGGTGCGGGGATTTACCTTAGGCTCCACTTCGAGAGAACCCGAGTGAGTTATGCGCTTCAGGTCGCCGCCGTCCAGATCGGTCTCGTAAATCTGCGAAAATCCGCCGTTCGCGGTGGAGTAAATCAGTAAGTGGCGGCTATCGGGCAAAAAATCGGAAGCCGCATTCATGGATGCCTGTTGGTTATAGTAGACCAACTTACGCCCGGTTTCCAGTGAATGCATGTAAATCTGGGGCTGTCCCAGATTCTCCCCCTGTTTACCGAATTGCGACGCGTTTGCGTTGCGGGAAGACGCCAGCACCGGGTAAGTGGTGAAGGCGATCTTGGTTCCATCCGGGGAAAGGGCGGGGAAAGTTGTAATGGAACGGTAACTGGTGAACTGCTTTTGATCGGACCCGTCGTAATTCATGGACCAGATTTCTTTGTGGCCGGTACGATTGGAAACGAAATAGATCCTGGTTCCTATCAGGCTGGTGGCGCCGAATTGCTTCAGGATGTCGGCCGCGAATTGTTGAGCCACTTTGCGCGCGCCGGCGTCGTCCAGCGAACCGAGATAGACCTTGCCGATCAATTGCGCGGAGCCAGGGTTGGCTTGGCGGACATCGAAGAGCCATCCATAAAGAACGATCTGGTTGTTCTGCACCGCGGTGTAGCCGAAGGCGAGATAGTTGGCATTGGGCGGCGGGCCAGACCAATCCGCCATCGAAGGCCCGCCCGGCCGGAAATCGGACGGCTGTTGCGGGACCTGCGTGGGATACAGGGTCTTGGCGATCATCTTCAATTGGCCGGAGCCTGCCAGGTCGTTAAAGAGGGTGCTATTGAAGACGCCCATGAACTGCTGGGCGTCGCCCCCGCCGCGAAAATCGGGGACGGCGATGGTGGGTTTTTCCCCGGTCTTTACCACCGTCGTGTTGATCTGCTGGGCGCCGATCAAAGCGGCGACGCCGAGAAGGACTGAGCTGAGCAATATAATTCGTTTCATCGCTGTAGTTGAAATCGGAGTTCGACGTCTGCTTGACCGCCGCTGTAGTTGGGTGGGAGGGGAGGAAACGGGCCTGCGTCCATAACGGCGCGAATGGCCGAGTAGTCCAGCGTGCTGTTCCCGCTGGATTGCGCAACCCTGGCATTTTTCACCGAGCCATCGCGCAAAATATCGAATGTAACTACGGCCATCGGAAGATGCAGGCCGGCTAAGCCGTTGGTATCCCATTTTTGAGTGATGCGCTGCACCACTAAGTCGGCATAAGCGCCGAACTGGTTTCCGAACGCGTTGTTCACTCCCACACCCGCGCCGCCCGATCCCGGCTTTTCGAACATCGGCGAAACCGCCGCCTGTCCCACGTGGCTGAGAAGTTGGTTTTCTGGTATCCGCTGCGGGTGGTAAGGGTGCGAAGCTTCCGGACGCGGCTGCCTCTTGGCAAGTTTGCTGGGCAGCGGGATCGCATTCTCGGGAACCTTCACCTCGCGCTTAGGCTGCGGTTTCGGCGTCTGAATCTCCGGCACCTGGGACTCGGTGTCGTTCGCCACCGGATTCACCCGGCCGGCACGCGATGGAAGCGGAATAGTTTTCACGGAATTAATCGCAACAGCCGTGCCCGCGCTGGTATTGGCCGATCCCCATACCTGACGCGAATGCTGAAAGCTGATAGTGGACACAATCAACGCGCCCGCCACCGCGGCGTGCAGCAACATGGATTGAACGAATGGGCCGCCCAGCGATTCTTGCTGATCCAGGATGTCGGCGTGTTGTCGCATGGTGTCCGTTTATCGGCGCCTGTCGGCCAGATCTTCGGGCTGCGTTACTACATTCACCGCCAGCTTGGCTTCGCCTAAGGCGGCAATCACTTGCGCCACCTGGTCGAACGGAGTGCGCCGGTCCGCGCGCAGGTAAACGGAAGAAGCGCTATGAAAGCGCTGGTGAATCTGGTCGGCCAGCAGGTTGATGTTCACCGGCTTGTCGTTTAAATACGATGTGCCTTCGCGCGAAATGGAAACCACCGGCAGATCCTGTACGTTTTCCTTCACCGGCTTCACCTTGGGAACCTCTACTTGCAAGCCGAACTCCATCACGTGCGCCGTCAGCATGAAGATGATCAGCAGCACCAGCACTACGTCCACTAACGGGACAATGTTGATCTCGGCTAGCGCCGGCGTTCCGCGAAAGCGCCCGCGCCCCAGCCCGCCGGAACTGTTCATGGAGAAGGCCATTTTATCTCTCTAAACTGCGCTCGGTAAGGTTCAAAAACTCGAGCTGAAAATCTTCCATGCGCGCGCCGAATTCCTTGATGGCGCTGCCGTAGATGTTGTAGAAAATGGCCGCGGGAATAGCGGCAAACAGCCCCATGGCGGTAGTAATCAGGGCCTCTGAGATGCCGGGCGCCACGGCGCGCAAACTGGCCGCACCGGCCGTGCTCAATTGCTGGAACGCATCGATGATGCCCCATACCGTGCCGAACAGGCCGATAAACGGCGTCACGGTGGCGGTGGTGGCCAGCACGCTCATGTTGCGCTCCAGGCGCGTCAGTTCTTCGCTCATGCCCAACTGCAACGTGCGCTCCAGCGCCAGCGGATTGGTAACGCTGCCTCGCGATTTCATCTGGCGCGACACTTCGCTGTAGCCGAAGTCGAAAACAGTTACCAGCGGCGAGCGGTTGAATTGTTCGCTGGCCGCCGCGATGGTGTCCAGCGCCGGCGCTTTGCGAAAGGCCCGCAAAAACCTGCTGTTGGCGGAGCGGGCGCGGCGGAACGCGGCCCACTTCGAGAGGATGACCGCCCAGGAGAGCAGCGAGGCCACCAGCAGAATCACCAACACCGCCTTTGGCAATGGACCGGAGCTTTGTACCAGGTCCCAAACATCCAATTGCAGGAACAGCCCGCCCACCCACGAAAGTATCAACCAGGCTCCTTCCGGCTCATGTCAGTACACCCCAGCCGCTAAAACCATGATATCGCGCCGCCGCGATTTCTTCCGTCCCAAAAAACAGAACTACCGCTTTTTGTTTTACATCTTTAGTATGACGCAAAGCGTGGCGCCAGGACAGTTCTCCCCTTCGTTAGACGGATGAAAACCTCGTATAATTTCATCGAGTGTTGCTGGAACTGGTGGTTGAGAATTACGCCGTGGTGGAGCGCATCCGGGTGCGGTTTCACGCCGGATTGAACCTGCTGACGGGCGAGACCGGAAGCGGTAAATCCATTGTGGTGGATGCACTTGGGCTGATTTTAGGCGGGCGGGCCTCGGCCGATATGGTGCGTTCCGATACCGAACGGGCGCATGTAGCGGCCATTTTTGAAGCTCCCACCGACGCCGGCTTGCGGGGCCGGTTGGAGCAGGCCGGCGCGCCGGTGGAGGATGGCGAACTATTCATCGAGCGCGAGATCCTGTCGGGCGGCAAGTCGCGGGCATTTCTCGGAAACCGCCCCGTAACCATGGCGTTGCTGAGGGAGATCGCGCCTTTTCTGGGCGATATTCACGGCCAGCACGAGCAGCAACAACTTTTCTCGAGCGAAGCGCAATTGCAATCGCTGGACGATTTCGCGGGATTGGAGCGCCAGCGCGAGGAAGTGGGCGGCCTGTTCCGCTGCTGGAAAAGCTTCGAGAACGAACTGGAGGAGCTGAATCGCTCGGAACAGGAAAAGCTCCGGATGGCGGACCTGTGGAGTTTCCAGCGCAAGGAAATCGACGCGGCCGCGCTGAGGCCCGGGGAAGACGCGCTACTGGAACAGGAGCGAGTGGTGCTGCGCAATGTCGGGAAGCTCCAGGAGAGCGCGAATGCAGCCTACGCCGCGTTGTATGAGGAACAGGAGAGCGTTTCCACGCAGCTTCGCACGGCGCTCAAGAAGGTGGAGGAGTTGGCCAGGATCGATGCCAGCTTGCAGCGCGTGGTGGAGACGCTACAAAGCGCGGCCATCGGCGTGGACGACGCGTCGGATGCGATCCGCGACTATATGGACAAGCTGGAGGCGGACCCCAAGCGGCTGGATGAAATCGAGTCCCGTCTGGCGTTGATCGAGCGCCTAAAACGCAAGTACGGATCCACGTTGGATGACGTGCTGGCGTTTTTGGAGGACGTTCGAGCGAAGATGGAGGCCATCGAAACGGCCGGCGAACGCACGGCAAAATTGGAACAGGATTTGGCAAGTGCGAGCGCCGCGTATCGCGAGCGCGCCGCGGCGCTGACCAGTGCACGGAAGGCCGCGGCGGAGAAACTGGCGAAGAAGGTGGAGACCGAACTCGATTCGCTGGCGCTTGAAAGCGCGGTGTTTCGTATCGAAATCGGCGAGGCGAATTGGTCCGAAAATGGCGCGGATCGCGTGGAGTTTTTGATCTCGGCCAACGCAGGCGAAGACCCCAGGCCGCTGGATAAAGTGGCGTCCGGCGGCGAACTTTCGCGCATCGCGCTGGCACTGAAAACTTCGCTGGGGCATAACAACCGCGCGAACGGCGTGCAACGCACACTGGTGTTCGACGAAATCGATACCGGCATCGGCGGCGGCGTGGCCGAAGCGGTGGGACGGCAGGCTGAAGAAGCTTTCGGCTTCGAATCAAGTGCTGTGCGTGACGCACCTGGCGCAAGTGGCCGGGTTCGCGGATCATCATTATTCGGTGGAAAAGCGCGAAGTGAAGGGCCGCACCGTGGCGGAAATCGAAGAGCTGACGGACGAGGCGCGGACCCGGGAAATCGGGCGCATGTTGTCGGGCCAGAAGGTAACGCCGGAAGCGTTGAAGCACGCCGAGCAGTTGATCCGTTTGGGCGCGGCTCGCAGATGAAGCTGCGGTCCGCCGAGTGGCTGCTGGTAATCTATTTCGGCTATGTGGCCGTCATCGCGCCGCGGTTTCCGCTGCTCCAGCAACTCATCTGGCGCCCGTTTCTGGTGGAAGTGCTAGTCTGCGCCTTGTTTCTGGCGTTGGCCTATGGCGAATCGCGCGACCATGCCACGCTGTTCAGCATGCTGCGGGATTGGGTTTCCGTGGCGTTGATCCTTTTGGCATATCGCGAGATGGATTGGTTTTCTTCCATGCCACGCAATTTCGATCTCGAGCTGCGCTGGGTGGCATGGGACCGCATCATTCTTTATCGTTGGGGATTCGAGCGCGCAATTGAATCGCTGGGCGCCGTTGTTCCGATGCTGCTGGAGCTTTGCTACGTGTTGGTGTACGCGGTGGCTCCCTTTCGTGGTGGCCGTTTTCTATTTCGAGCACCGGCGCGAGCGTATCAACGGCGCGATGTTTTTATATCTGCTGGGGACGCTGCTCGCGTACGCGCTATTTCCATACTTTCCCAGCGATCCGCCGCGCGTCGCGTTCGGCGGCAGCGACATGCCGAATATTACAACCGCGGCGCGCCAATTGAATATGTGGCTGACGGGAAACTACGGAATTCACTCCAGCGTGTTTCCGAGCGCGCACGTATCGTCGGCGTTTTCGGCGGCCTGGGCGCTGTTCGCTTTTCTGCCGGAGCGCAAGCGCTTCGGCTGGGGAATGCTGATTTATGCCGCGAGCGTGGCGATAGCCACCGTCTATGGGCGCTACCACTATGCGGCGGACGCTGGGGCGGGAATGGCGCTCAGCCTGATCCCCGCCGCTATGATTCTTCTGGCTCGCCGCCTTCGTGTTCGCGGCCTTCTTGCACTGCCTTGAGGCGCTCTTCGCGGCGCTTGGCGCGTTCGGCGGCGCGCTTGACGAGTTCGGTGCCCACCAGTTCCAGCTTGGCGAGTTCCGCGCCATCGCCCTTGCGCCAACCCAGGCGCACGATGCGCGTATAGCCGCCGTTGCGCTGCCCGAAGCGTGGTGCCCAGCTTGTCGAACAGCTTCTGCACCGAAGCCGGCGTACGGAGAAACGCAGCAGCCTGACGGCGCGAATGCAGCGTGTCTTCCTTGGCGAGCGTGATCATCTTGTCCACCAAAGGCCGCACGGCTTTCGCCTTGGGAACGGTGGTGATGACGAAATCGCTTTCAATGACGCTGGTCACCAGGCCGCGCAGCAGCGAATTGCGCGCGGCGACGTTGCGTTTGAGTTTAAATCCAGCTACCCCGTGGCGCATGGCTTACTCCGCTACCTCGTCCAGACCCGCAAGTTCATCTTCCACGCCATAATGCGGCAGCGAGGGCGGCGGAGCAACCAACCGGCCCTGAGCATCGAACTTCATGCCGAAGGTGAGGCCCAGGTTGGAGAGGATTTCCTTGATTTCGTTCAGCGATTTGCGCCCGAAGTTCTTGGTGCGCAGCATTTCGGCTTCGGTTTTCTGCACCAGATCGCCGATGGTTTGGATATTGGCGTTCTTCAGGCAGTTGTAGGAACGAACGCTCAACTCCAGTTCCTCGACGGAGCGGTTGAGCACTTCGTTCATCTGGCTGGCGCCGCGCTCGGCCGGCTCTTCGGCGGTCTCCGGCAGCTCTTCGAAGTTGATGAAGATCGCCATGTGGTCCTTGAGCAGCTTGGCGGCCTGGCCGATGGCGTCTTGCGGTGAAATTGCACCGTTGGTCCAGACTTCGAGCGTCAGCTTGTCGTAATCGGTCATCTGGCCCAGGCGAGCCGCTTCCACGGCGAAGTTCACTTTGCGGACGGGCGAATGAACGGAGTCGATCGGAATATAACCGAGCGCCAGATCTTCGTCGTAATTGCGGTCGGCGGCGACGTATCCGCGGCCGGTCTTGAGCCGCATTTCGATATTGAGCTTGCCGCCTTCGCCAACCGTCGCGATGGGCAGGTTGCGATCCAGCACTTCGACGTCGGCGTCGGTCTCGATCTGGCCGCTGAGCACTTGCCCGGGACGGTCCACGCGCAGGCGCGCGATGCGGATGCCCTCGCCGCTCATCTTGAACGGCACCTGCTTCAGGTTGAGGATGATGTCGGTGGCATCTTCCACCACGCCCGGGATGGGGCTGAATTCGTGAGCCACGCCTTCGATCCGGATGGAAGTAATGGCGGCGCCCTCAATGGAGCTAAGCAGCACGCGGCGCAGGCCGGTGCCGATGGTGGCTCCAAAGCCGCGCTCGAACGGCTGGGCGGTGAACATGCCGTAGCGTTCGGTGAGAGTTTCGGTGTTGGCGATCAGCCTTTTCGGCTTTTGAAAACCTTTAAACATAATTCAGTTTCCTCAATTCTTTTACTTCGAGTACAATTCCACGATCAACTGTTCGTTCAGTTGGATCTGGACCAGTTCTTCACGCTTGGGCTGGGCGATCATCCGGCCCTTCAAATTATCGCGATCCACCTCCAGCCAATTGGGCGAGGGCGCGTGCGCGGTGGCGTCGCGAGCGGCCAGAATGGTGGGGTTTTCCTTGCTCTTCTCGCGGATTTCGATGACATCGTTCACGCGCACTTCAAACGATGGGATGTTGACCTTCTTGCCGTTGACGAGCAAGTGACCATGCCGGACCAACTGGCGCGCCTGGCTGCGGCTGGTGCCGAGGCCCATGCGATAGATGACGTTGTCCAGGCGGCGCTCCAGCGAATTGAGCATGTTGTCGCCGGTGACGCCCTTGGTGCGGAACGCGCGCTCAAACAGGTTCCGAAACTGGCCTTCCATCAGGCCATAGTAGCGGCGGGCCTTCTGCTTCTCGCGCAGTTGGAGACCGTACCCGACAATCTTCGGCTTGCGATCCTTACCGTGCTGGCCGGGAGCGAAGTTGCGCTTTTCGATGGCGCACTTTTCGGTGTGGCAGCGCTCCCCTTTCAGAAATAGTTTCATGCCCTCGCGCCGGCACAGCCGGCAGACGGGGCCATTGTATCTTGCCATTCTTTCTTTACCTTCCTAACTTACTCGTCCGCTTCCTCACGGTCGCGGCTCGGTTACAAGGTGCAGTTTACGGCCACTGGCCTTCTTCCTGCTTACCGCAAAGCGTTCACACGAGTGTGAACGCGGCACGCACGAGTGCGTGCGCCACAATCAAACAGACACAATCAAACGCGGCGGCGCTTGGGCGGCCGGCAGCCATTATGCGGGATCGGCGTCCGATCCTTAATCGACTTCACTTCAATTCCTACCGTTGCCAGCGCGCGCACGGCCGATTCACGGCCGGCGCCGGGGCCCGAGACTCGCACTTCCACCGAGCGGAGCCCATATTCCTTGGCCTTGTTGGCGGCCGTCAACGACGCCTGCTGCGCGGCGAACGGCGTGCCCTTGCGCGAGCCTCGAAATCCGAGCGAACCGGAACTCGACCACGCCAAAACGTTGCCCACCAGATCGGTAAAAGTCACGATGGTGTTGTTGAAGGAGGCCTGGACGTGCACCAGGCCATTGGACACAATCTTCTTTTCCTTCTTCTTGAAGGTCTTCTTCTTGGTAGTCTTTGCAGCTTTTGCAGGTGCTTTCGCCATGGGTGGTTGTCCTTACGTCTTGCCGGTGGCTTTCTTCTTGTTGGCGACGGTTCCACGCCGTGGCCCTTTCCGCGTGCGGGCATTAGTGTGGGTGCGCTGTCCGCGCACCGGCAATCCGCGCCGATGCCGCAAGCCGCGATAGGAACCCATTTCGATGAGGCGCTTGATGTTCATCGAAAGTTCCTTGCGGAGATCGCCTTCCACCGACCCTTCGTTCTCAATCAGCGTTCGAACCCGGTTGATTTCGTCTTCGCCAAGGTCCGCAATCTTCTTGGTCGGGTCCACGTTGGCACGGTGGAGCAACGAAAGAGCACGGGTCCGCCCGATGCCGTAGATATACGTCAGGCCGATCGCGGCCCGCTTCTTGGCTGGTAAATCGACACCTGCAATACGCGCCATATACGATTCCTCTTGGCTCCTCTACCTTATCCCTGCCGCTGCTTATGCTTCGGATTGGTGCAGATGACCCGCACCACACCTTCGCGGTGGATCACTTTGCACTTGTCGCACATCTTTTTGACGGACGCCCGGACTTTCATTTTGTCTCCCCGCAGGCAAGAGTGCCCGCGCTACAGCAATTTCACTATTCGACCGCGGCCCGGATCGTGCGGCGATAACTCCACCTGCACCCGATCTCCCGGCCGAACCCTTACAAAATTCGTCTTCGCCGCGCCGGCCGCATGCGCCAGAACCACGGCTTCGTTTTCCAACTTCACCTTCACTACCGCGCTTGGCAGCAGCTCAACCACAACTGCTTCGACAGCGGTCACGGCCGCGTCAAAACCCACGGTCCGTTGGACGTCACTGCCACGCAATGCTCAAAATGCGCCGACAGCGAATGATCTTTCGTCACCGCCGTCCACTTGTCGGATAAAACCCGCATATCCGCGGCGCCCGCATTGACCATCGGCTCGATGGCCAGAACCATGCCTTCTTTTAGCCGCGGATTCTCATTGCGGCGGTCCACATAATTGGGGACCTGCGGCTCCTCATGCAGCTTGGTGCCGATGCCATGCCCCACCATCTCGCGAACCACCGAGAATCCGTTTTCCACTACATGCTGCTCCACCGTGCCGCAAATGTCGAACAGCCGGTTCCCGGCGCGCGCCTTATCGATGGCCAGCTCCAGCGATTCCTTGGTCACTTCCAGCAGTTTCTTCGCCGACTCGTTAATCTCGCCCACCGGCACGGTCACGGCCGAATCGCCAAAATAACCGTTCAACTGCACGCCCGTATCGATAGAAACGATGTCGCCCTTCTTCAATTTCGTTTTCGCCGACGGCATGCCATGCACGATCTGATCGTTCACCGACGTGCACAGCACGTACGGATATTTGCTGCCCGCCGACGGCGTGTAATAACCCTTGAAGGCCGGCTTCGCGCCCGCGTCCTTCATCATTTTCTCCGCCGCCACTTCCAGATCGTGGGTTGTAAGACCCTCCTGGACCATTTTCGAAAGGTCCTGCAGGATCTGCCAGACCAGCATACCGCTCTTCCGCATCTGGTCTAACTCGTTGCGGTTCTTACGGATAATCATCTCCGATGACTGACGGCCTTCGCGCTCGCGGGCACACACCAGCCCTCTAGGCGAAAGCGACTGATAGATCCATAATAGCGCAAAATCATCGGTTTAGGACACACTGCTGCGGCGGCCCCGAATCCGGCCGGAGCGTGGCGTGAAGCCCTCATAATGCCGCATGATCAACTGCGCTTCCACCTGGTTGACGGTATCCATTGCCACGCCCACCACAATCAGCAGCGAGGTGCCGCCGAAAAAGAAATTGACGTTCAGGCCGTCCAGCAACCAGCGCGGGAAATAGTTGTCGATAAAGTTGCCTACCAGCGGCAGGCGCTGCAGTTTGATGCCGGCGATCATGATCTGCGGGATCAGCGACAGCACCGAAAGATACAGGCCGCCCACCACGGTGATCCTGGTGAGAATGGTGTTCATGTAGTCGGCGGTGTTTTTTCCGGGACGGATGCCCGGGATGAATCCGCCGTACTTGCGCATGTTGTCCGCCGCTTCATTGGGATTGAAGATGATGGACACATAGAAGAAACAGAAGAAAATGATGAGGACGCAGAACAGCAGATAGTACAGCGGCTGATTGCCGCCGATAGAATCCAGCATGCCGCTCAGAATGGGGCTGTTTTTCACGATGGCCCAGTTGGTGAGCGTCTGCGGGAAAGCCAGCAACGAAGACGCGAAGATCACCGGGATCACACCGCCCGCGTTCACTTTGAGCGGCAGGTGCGTGGATTGCCCGCCCATCATCTTGCGGCCCTGAATCCGCTTCGCGTACTGCACCGGGATGCGTCGCTCGCCGCGCTCTACCAGTACGATGAAGGCCACCACCGCGATCATGACGGCCAGAATAATGATCAGGTGAATGGGCGTCCAATCGCGCACGCGGAATACGTGATCGTAAATGTTGTCGATGGCGCGCGGGATGCCCACCACGATTCCGGCAAAAATCAGCAGCGACATCCCGTTGCCGATGCCGCGCTCGGTGATCTGCTCGCCCAGCCACATGATGAAGGTGGTTCCGGCGGTTAAGGTGAGCACGGTCATGGACAGGAACCCGATGCCGGGATTCAAAACGAACCCGCCGCCCGACTTCTCAAGCGTCAGCGCGATACCAAAAGATTGCACTACAGCCAGGATGATGGTGAGATAGCGCGTCCACTGCGTGATCTTGCGGCGTCCCAGCTCGCCTTCCTTCTGGAGTTTTTCGAGCGTGGGAACCACCACCTGCAGCAACTGCAAAATAATGGACGCGGTGATGTAGGGCATGATGCCCAGAGCGAACACCGTGAGCCGGCGGAACATGCCGCCGCTGAACAGATCGATGAAACCGAACAGCGATCCTGAATTCTGCTGGAAGAACTCCGCCAGGCGGTTGGCATCGATCCCCGGAGTGGGAATGTGCCCGCCAAAGCGGTACACGGCCAATAAAGCCAGCGTGAAGAAAATGCGCTTCCGCAGGTCCGGAATCCGGAACATATTGGCGATGGTGTCTAACAGCTTCATCTTTTGCCCACCTCGATCAGGTCGTCTTGCTTATTCGCTTCCGATGACGTTTCCACTGCCGCCGGCCTTCTGGATTTTCTCCAGAGCCGATTTCGAAAATACGTGCGCCCGCACTTCAATGCCGCGCGTGATGTCGCCCGAGCCCAGCACTTTGAGCCCGGCGCCCAGCTTCTTGATGACGCCGAGTTCGAGCAGCCGTCCCGGATCGAAGGAGCTGCCTTCCAACTGCTCCAACCGCCCCACATTTACGATGGCATATTCTTTCTTAAAAATGTTGGTGAACCCGCGCTTGGGCAGGCGGCGATGGAGCGGCATCTGTCCGCCCTCGAAACCGCGCATGATGCTGTAGCCGGAAATGGATCGCGCGCCTTTCGCGCCCCGGCCGGAATACTTGCCGCGCCCGGTGCCCATGCCCTGTCCGATACGCTGCTTTTTTTGCTTTTGCCCTTTCGGCGGGTGTAGATCGCTAAGATTCATGATTTAGTCCTTGTCGCCGGCGCTCATGCGAACACGTCTTCGTTCGGGGCTCGAAGGCGTTCACAAGAGTGTGAACGCGGCACGCAGGAGTGCGTGCGCCACAATAGCACTTATTCCGGCACATTCCCTAGTCCTTTACGATGGCCAGCAGGTGCGGGATCTTGGCCACCATGCCACGAAACACAGCGTCGTCCGGCCGCACCACGATGCGGTTCATTTTCTTCAATCCGAGCGACCGCACGATCACTTTGTGCTTTTCCGGGCAGCAGATCGGGCTGCCAATCAACTTAATTTTAATAGTTCCAGCCATGAATTAGACTACCTTCTCCTGCGCCAGACCGCGCATTTCCGATGTCTGCCCGCGGTCGCGAAGCTGCTCCAGCGCATTGATGGTAGCTTTGACGACGTTGTGCGGATTGCGCGAGCCGATGGATTTCGTCAGCACGTTGGTAATGCCGACGGCTTGAATCACCGCGCGCACCGGACCACCGGCGATCACACCGGTTCCTTCGGGCGCCGGCTTCAACAGCACCAGCCCGCTGCCGAAGCGTCCCAGCACCATGTGGAGAATCGTCGTCTCCAGCACGTTCACTTTGCGAAGATTCTTCTTCGCCGCTTCGATTCCCTTCTTGATCGCGGCTGGAACTTCCTTGGCCTTGCCGGTGCCGAAACCGACGATCTTCGCGCCCGGATCGCCAATGACCACCAGCGCCGAGAAGCTCAGGTTCTTGCCGCCCTTCACAACTTTGGTGACGCGATTGATCGAAACCACATTTTCCTTGAGGTTCAAGGTATTGGCATCGATCCGTTTCGCCGTGGGTGTTGCCGCCATGGTTAAAACTCCAATCCTGCTTCTCGCGCGGCATCCGCCAGGGCCTTCACGCGCCCATGATACAGATAGCCTCCGCGATCGAACACAACTTTGCTGATGCCCTTGGTTTTGGCGCGCTCGGCGATCAGCTTGCCGATCTCTTTGGCGCCAGCCAGATTGCCGCCGCTCTTCACGCTGGAATTCTTTTCGCCCGAGGATGCGGCCGCCAGCGTTTTGCCCTGCTTGTCGTCGATCACCTGTGCGTAAATGTGCTTCAGGCTGCGGAAAACGGCCAAGCGCGGGCGTTCCTGGCTGCCCTTGAGCTTGAGCCGGATGCGGCTGTGAACCCGAATCCGAACGTCGTTCTTAGAAGATTTCGCCATTTACTTCGCTCCTGCTCCCGCCGTCTTGCCGGCCTTCTTGCGCAGCAGTTCCCCGGTGTAGCGGACACCTTTATTTTTGTAAGGATCGGGTGGACGCAGCGCCCGGATGTTGGCCGCCACCTGTCCCACCATCTGCTTGTCATAACCGCTCAAAACCAGATGTGTCTGTTTGTCGACCTTGAGATCCACGCCATCGGGCAAGAGCAATTCGATGGGGTGCGAGTAGCCCAGGGTGAACGTGGCGATTTTACCTTTCACGTCGGCGCGATAACCGGTGCCGGTGATGTCCAACTCGCGCGTGAAGCCGGCGGACACGCCTTGCACCGCGGCGGCGGCCAGCGCGCGGGTGAGCCCGTGCAGCGCGGCCAGCTGATCGGAAGCGCGCAAAAACTCGAGCGTTCCATCCGCCTGGCGCGCTTCAATGCCTTCCGGCATCGGCACACCGAGCTTGCCTTTGGGACCTTCTACCAGCAGCTCTTTGCCGAGCGTGATCTTCACGCCCTTGGGCAACGGAATTATTTTCTTTCCTACTCGCGACATATCGTTACTCTCCGGCACGCAGGAGTGCGTGCGCCACAATTACCAAAGCTGACACAGGACCTCGCCCCCGACGCGTTCCTTGCGCGCCGTACTGCCGGTCATGACGCCACGCGCCGTGGTCAGAATATTGATGCCCAGGCCGCCCAGCACCTTGGGAACTTCCTGGCTGCCGACATACACGCGGCAACCGGGCCGCGAAACGCGCTCGATCCGCGAGATCACCGGCACGTTGCCCGGCGTGTACTTCAGATAGATGCGGATGCTGCGTTTGGCGCCTTCTTCGGCCACCTTGAAGTTGACGATGAAGCCTTCTTCCTTCAGGATGCGCGCGATCTCCATTTTGAGCTTGGAGGATGGCACATCGACTTTAGGATGGCGCGCCGACTGTGCGTTGCGAATGCGCGTCAGCATGTCGGCGATGGGATCGGTGATAGCCATGTTTCTATTCCGGGGCTCCTTTCCTTACCAGCTCGCTTTGATCACGCCGGGAACCTCGCCCGCGAGAGCGAGCTGGCGGAAGCAGATCCGGCATAAATTGAATTTGCGAATGTAGCCGCGCGGCCTTCCGCAACGAAAACAGCGGTTGCGGAGCCGGATCTTGACGCGCGGCGCAATGTTCTTGTCGGCCGCGATCCTGGCTCTGGTTGCGTCTTCTTTCGCGATCTTCGCTGTAGTTGCCATGTCTTCTTTCCTATTGCCGGAACGGCATCCCCATGTGCTTTAACAGCGCCAGGCCCTCGGCATCCGTCTTCGCACTGGTGGTAATCGATATATTCATGCCCTTGACCTTTTCTACTTTGTTGTAGTCGATCTCGGGAAAAATCAGTTGATCGCGCACGCCCAGGGTGTAATTGCCGCGCCCATCGAAGCTCTTCGACGACACGCCGCGAAAATCGCGCACACGCGGCAGGGCCACGTTCATCAGCCGGTCCAGAAATTCATACATGCGGTCGCCCCGCAGCGTCACCATGGCGCCGATCGACATGCCCTCGCGCAGCTTGAAAGCCGCAATGGATTTCTTGGCCTTAGTGACCACCGGCTTTTGTCCGGCGATCTGGCCCAGTTCGTTCACCGCGCCATCCATAAGCTTGGCGTTCTGCGTGGCTTCGCCCAAGCCGATATTCACCGACACCTTCTGGACCTTAGGGACGGCCATGACGTTCTTATAGCCGAACTCCTTCACCAGCGCCGGGATCACGCTCTTTTGATAATGCTGCTTGAGTCTCGCTTCTGCCATCTCTAAAATCCTTTTCGAGTGGGGCGGACGCCCCCGTCCGCGCCGGACCCCTGGTCCGGCTCTATCGTCACCGAAGAAACGGAGGCCGACGGGGGCGTCGGCCGCGGTCCAAGGGGACCGCACCACATCGAGAATTCTTCCACGAATCTACGCTTCACCACTTTTAGCCCTTGGTATCCAACAGCTCGCCGCTCTTCTGAGCAATGCGGACGCGCCGCGTGGACGTGCCCGCGGGCTCCAGCTTGTAAGTCACGCGCGTGGGAACGCCGCCCGAGGTGAGCACCATGACGTTTGAAATCGCGATGCCGCTTTCCTTTTCGGCGATGCCGCCCTTGATCTGCTGCTGCGGGTTGGGGCGGGTATGCCGCTTGATCATCGACACGCCTTCCACAATCAGTTTGCCGCGCCAGCGGTCCACCGAAATCACTTTGCCGGTTTTGCCTTTGTCGCGCCCGGCGATCACCTTCACCTGGTCGTTCTTCTTGATTCTGGTTTTATGGAATACCTTCTCCACCGGACGTTTCGGCATCAGATCACCTCCGGCGCGAGCGAAACGATCTTCATAAAGCGCTTGTCGCGCAGCTCGCGCGCCACCGGACCAAACACGCGCGTGCCCACCGGCTCGCCCACTTCATTGATCAAGACGGCGGCGTTCGAATCGAACCGGATGTAGGTGCCATCCTTGCGGCGCGACTCCTTGCGCATCCGCACGATCACGCAGCGCACCACTTTGCCCTTCTTGATGGGCGATTCGGGCGTGGCTTCGCGCACGCTGGCGGTGACAATGTCACCCAGGCCGGCGCGCAATCCCAAGTCTCCGCCTCGCGGCAAAATGCACTGCAGTTTGCGGGCGCCGCTGTTGTCGGCCACCTCCAGGATGGTGCGCATCCCAATCATGGCTTCCTCCGGGTTTTTGCGCGCAACGATTTCGAACCGGCGGTCGGCTGCGTAGTCTCGAGATCGACAGCCGCGGGTTCCACGGCCACCTGCACCGCTTTGCGCAGCACTTCGCCCAACCGCCAGCGTTTCAGCTTGCTCATCGGACGGCACTCGATAATGCGGACCGTATCGCCCACCTGCGCTCTCCGCTCTTCGTCGTGGGCATAAAACTTGCTGCGCTTATTGATGATTCGCTTATAGATGGGATGCGGAACGCGCCGGGTGACTTCGACCACAATGGTTTTGGTCATTTTGGCCGAAACCACTTCGCCCACCTTTTCGTTCTTGTTGCCTATCTTTTTTCTGGGTACAGCGCTGTCGGCCATGGCTTACTTCCCCTTCTTCTTTTTCTTGGGCGAAGGCTCGGGCGCGGTCTCCGGATGCAGTTCGCGGTCGCGCAGGATGGTGAGAATCCGTGCGCGGTCCTTGCGGATGTTACGCACTTTCTTCAAGCCGTCCGTCTGGCCCATGCTCAACTGGAAACGGAGGCGGAAGTTCTGTTCGCCGATTTCCGCCACTTGCCTGCGCAGCTCGTCGCTATCGAGTTCCCGTATTTTGTCTGCTCTCATGCTTGTTCTCCGGTTTACTCGCCGGTGTTGTCCTCGCGGCTCACCACTTTGGTCGGCAGCGGCAGCTTGCCCGCGGCCAGCCGAAAAGCTTCCTGCGCGGTCGCTTTCGGAACGCCTTCCATTTCAAACAGGATCTTGCCCGGCCGGATCACCGCCACCCACTGCTCGGGCGCGCCCTTGCCCTTACCCATACGAGTTTCAGCCGGCTTCTTCGTGATCGGCTTGTCGGGAAACAGTCGGATCCAAACCTTGCCGCCGCGTTTGATGAAGCGCGTCATGGCGACGCGGGCCGCTTCAATCTGCCGGTCCGTGATCCAACCGCAGCGCAGCGCTTTCAGCCCGAAATCTCCAAAAGCGAGACTGGAGCCGCGCCAGGCTTTGCCGGTCATGCGGCCGCGCTGCTGTTTCCTGTACTTGACCTTCTTTGGCATCAACATGGCGATGTCTCTCCGCTATCCTTGTTTAGGCGGTTCACTACCTGATCCGCCATTCGATTCGGGCGTCGTCTCTTTGGATTCCTGCTTCCAGCTAGGTTGCGGCGGCGCCAGCGGCGGCAGAATGGGTGCGACGCGCGGCGCGGCTCCGGTATCGGGAGGCGCCTGCACTACCGGTCCGGCGGGCTCCGGCGTGGGAGGCGCAAAAGCGCTGCCAGGACGCCGCTCGCGCCGATCGCGCAATGGCTGACGCCTCGGCTCCGGATCGTTCCGCATCGAATCCCGGCGGCCGCTGTCCAGAATCTCGCCCTTGTAGGTCCAGCACTTGATCCCGATGACGCCGTACGTGGTGTAGGCCTGCGCGAAACCGTAATCCAGATCGGCGCGCAAAGTGTGGAGCGGAAGCTGGCCTTGCAGATACCATTCGCTGCGCGCGATTTCAGCGCCGTTCAGGCGGCCCGAAACACGAACCTTGATGCCCTTGCATCCAAAGCGCAGCGCCGAATCCACCGCTTTTCGCATCGCTCTCCGGAACGCCACGCGCTTTTCCAGCTGCAGCGCGATGGACTCGGCTACCAGCTGCGCGTCCAGCTCCGGCTTGTGTACTTCCTGAATATCGATGAAAACTTCGCGCTTGGTTTTCTTCGCCAGATCGCCCTTCAGCTTCTCGATCTCAGCGCCCTTGCGTCCGATAATGATGCCGGGCCGCGAAGTGCGAATGGTTACGCGCAGCTTGTTGCCGGGCCGGTCCACTTCGATGGAGCTGACGCCGGCCGATTTCAACCGCTCGCGCAGCGCGCCCTTCAACTCCAGGTCTTCCCTCAAAAGCTTGGCGTAGTCCGCTTTGGCGAACCAGCGCGATCGCCAGGTCTTGGTGACGCCCAGACGAAAGCCGTACGGATGTACTTTCTGTCCCACTTATGCGTTCTCCTGGTTTGTTTCCGATGTAGCCGGCGTTGCTCCGGCCTTGTCGCTGACCACCACCGCGATGTGCGAAGTGCGCCGCTGATAGCGATACGCCCGGCCCATGGGAGCGGGACGGATGCGTTTCTGCCGCGGCCCCTCGTTGACGTAAGCTTCGCTCACAAACAGTTCATCCACATCCACGTCGTTGTTGCGATTTTCGGCGTTGGCGATGGCCGAATCCAGCACCTTGAGCACCGTAGGCGCCATGCGCTTATTGGTCTGCCGTAGGATAATACGCGCTTCGTTGGCCGAACGGCCGCGGATCAGGTCTATCACCAAGCGCGCCTTCTGCGGCGAGGATCGAATGTATCGGGCTTCTGCTCTGGCTTGCATCGTTTATTCCCTCCAGGCTCCTTAGGACGGCTTGGCGCTCTTCTCCGTGGATGAGGCCGCCTTCACCGAGTGCCCTTTAAACACGCGCGTCGGAGAAAACTCGCCCAGCTTGTGGCCCACCATATTTTCGGTGACGTAGACCGGTATGAACTTCTTGCCGTTGTGGACGCCGAGCGTGTGCCCGATAAAATCGGGGACGATGGTGGAACGACGCGACCAGGTCCGCACCACTTTCTTTTCGTTCTTGGCGTTCATGTCGGCCACCTTCTTCGCCAGGTGGTCGTCGGTGAATGGCCCTTTTTTTAGTGATCGGCTCATCTTTTCTAATCCCTAACGCTTCTTCGACTTCCGGCTCACAATCCACTTATCCGTCCGCTTGTTATTGCGCGTCTTGAATCCGCGCGTCGGCTGGCCCCACGGCGTCACCGGATGCCGTCCGCCCGACGTTTTGCCTTCGCCGCCGCCATGCGGGTGATCCACCGGGTTCATCGACACGCCGCGATTGTGCGGCCGCTTGCCCAGCCAGCGCGTCTTGCCTGCTTTGCCGTGCGATTCGTTCTCATGCTCCACGTTGCCCACCTGTCCGATGGTGGCCATGCATTCCACTTGGACGCGGCGTATCTCGCCCGATGGCAGCTTCAGCAGCGCGATTCCGCCTTCGCGCGAAACCAGCTGAGCCTGCGCCCCGGCCGAGCGCGCCATTTGAGCGCCCTTGCCCGGCCGCAGCTCGATATTGTGTACCACGGTGCCGGCCGGAATATTCTTCAGCGGCAGCGCGTTTCCGATCAGGATGTCGGCCTCGGCGCCCGAACTCACGGTGCGGCCCACTTCCAGGCCCACCGGACAAATAATGTAGCGCTTCTCGCCGTCCGCGTAGTTCAGCAGCGCGATGCGCGCCGTCCGGTTCGGATCGTATTCGATAGACGCAACCTTGGCCGGAATGCCGAATTTGTCGCGCTTGAAATCGATGCTTCGATAAGCCTGCTTGGCCCCGCCGCCGCGAAAACGCGACGACACCAGGCCCTCGCTGTTGCGCCCGCCGGTGCGCTTCTTTCCCGTCACCAGCGACTTCTCGGGAGTCTGCTTGGTGATCTCGTCGCGGGAAACGACGCTCATGAAGCGCCGCGACGGCGTGGTCGGATTGTAGCTTTTCATCGGCATAATGTGAACCCTCCAGACCTCGAATTTTCACCAATCGCAACCGAGCCGCGACCGTGAGGAAGCGGTTGTTGTCTACTAGATTTCGGCATATTCGGGAATCTTCTGCCCCGGCTTCAACCGCACGTAGGCTTTTTTCCAATCCGACCGGTAGCCGGAAAACTTTCCACGACGCCGCAGCTTGCCGACATTGTTGACGGTGCGCACTTCGGCCACTTTCACTTTAAAAAGCTGCTCTACCGCCGCTTTCACCAGAGTCTTGTTGGCGTCCGGCGCCACCTCGAAACACAGGGTACGGTCGTTGTCTTTTTTCGCAACGCCCTTTTCGGTCACGATCGGCCGCTTGATTACTTCGTAAATGGTCATTTTGCGAGCGCCTCGGAAAGCTTCTTCGCCGCCGCTTGCGAGAGCAGCACACCGGCGTGGCCCAGCAGAGAGTACACGTCAACTTCCTTGGTCGAAACCAGCGTGACGCCTTCCAGATTGCGGGCTCCCAAAGCGAGATTGCGATTCTCGCCGTTATCCACCACCAGAACAGTCTTGGGCGCGCCCAGAACATCCAGCACCGCGCGCATCGCCTTGGTCTTGTGATCGGCGAGCGAAAAATCCTGCACCACCCGCAGCTCACCGTCGCGCAGCTTGGCCGACAAAGCCGATCGCAACGCGCCCAGCTGCATCTTGCGCGGCAGCTTGTAGCTGTAATCGCGCGGTTGCGGACCATGCGTCGTTCCGCCATGCCGCCACAGGGGCGACCGGATGGAGCCCATGCGCGCGCGGCCCGTGCCCTTCTGCCGCCATAGCTTCTTACCCGATCCTGACACTTCATGGCGCGTCTTGGTTTTGGCATTCCCGCCCCGGCGCGCGGCCTGCGAATGCCGCACCGCTTCATAGAGCAGATCCTGGTTCAACGGCGCGCCGAAAACTTCGTCGGACAAGTCCAGCGTGCCCACCACCGCGTTATTTAAATCGACAACGTCTACACTCGGCATGGCTCTACCTCTTGGCCCTTCTCACCAGCACATAGCCGCCATTGGGACCGGGCACCGCGCCTTTGATCACCAGCACGTTGTCCTCGGCCACTACGTCCACCACTTCGAGGTTCCGGATGGTCACCTGCTGGTCGCCCATGTGGCCGGCCATGCGGGTTCCAGGGAAAACGCGCGAAGGAAAGCTGGACGCGCCGATGGAACCGGGCGCGCGGCCGAACATCGATCCATGGCCGCCTGGGCCTCCGCGGAAATGATGCCGCTTAATGACGCTGGCGAAGCCGCGGCCCTTGCTGACGCCGATGACGTCCACTTTGTCCGTGGGCTTGAACTGATCCACCAGTACGCGGTCGCCCTGTTTCAGATCGTCATCGCCCGGCCGCATACGAACTTCGCGCAGAAACTTCACGCCGTCGGCGCTGGCCTTCTTGAGATGGCCGGCCATTGGCTTGGTGGCGTGCGAAGCCTTCGCGAATTCCACCAATCCGAGCTGCACGGCGTCGTAGCCATCGGTGGTCGGCGTTTTGCGCTGCACCACCACGCACGGTCCGGCCTTCAACAGCGTGACAGGAACAACCTGCCCGTCGGCGCGGAACACCTGGCTCATCCCGATCTTTTTGCCTAAAATCCCTGGGCTCATAAGTACCTTTCGGGAATTCGAAGAATTCCTACTTCCCTCTTCCAAACGCCTTGATCTCGACATCCACACCCGCCGGAAGATCCAGCTTCATCAAGGCATCCACCGTATCCTGGGTCGGCTCCAGAATATCCAGCAGCCGCTTATGCGTCCGGATTTCAAACTGCTCGCGCGACTTCTTGTCCACGTGCGGCGACCGCAGCACGGTGTAGCGATTCTTGATGGTCGGCAGCGGAATCGGTCCCGCCACCGTGGCTCCAGTCCGCTTGGCCGTGTCGACAATCTCAGTCGTCGATTGATCCAGGATGCGGTGATCGTACGCCTTCAGGCGGATGCGAATGCGTTCTCGTAGGCTCATCTTGCTACTCGAGGATCTCGGTTACGGTTCCCGCGCCCACCGTGCGGCCGCCTTCGCGGATCGCAAACCGCAATCCCTTGTCCATGGCCACCGGCGTGATCAGCTCGATCACCAATCCCACGTTGTCGCCCGGCATCACCATCTCGGTGCCTTCCGGCAACTCCGCCACGCCCGTCACGTCCGTGGTCCGGAAGTAAAACTGCGGCCGATAGCCCTTGAAGAACGGCGTGTGCCGCCCGCCCTCTTCCTTGGTCAGCACCACGATCTCGCCCTTGAACCGCTTGTGCGGCTTGATCGATCCCGGCTTCGCGATCACCTGCCCGCGCTCCACGTCGTCTTTTTCAATACCGCGCAGCAGCAACCCCACGTTGTCTCCGGCGCGCCCTTCGTCCAGCAGCTTCTTGAACATTTCCACGCCCGTCACCACCGTCTTGCGCGTGTCCTTGAAGCCCACGATCTCCATTTCCTCGCCGACCTTGCAGATCCCCTTTTCGATTCGGCCGGTAACCACCGTTCCGCGGCCCTGGATCGAGAAAATGTCTTCGATCGGCATCAGGAACGGCTTGTCGATGGCGCGCTGCGGCATCGGAATGTAGCTGTCCACCTTCTCCATCAGCTCGTCCACCGACTTTTCCCACTTCTCTTCCCCGTTCAACGCTCCCAGCGCGCTCACCTTCACCACCGGCAGATCGTCGCCCGGAAACTCGTACTTGCTCAGCAGTTCGCGTACTTCCAGTTCCACCAGTTCCAGCAGCTCCGCGATCGTCCACCATGTCCACTTTGTTCAGCGCCACAACGATCGACGGCACGCCGACCTGGCGGGCCAGCAGAATATGCTCGCGCGTTTGCGGCATCGGGCCGTCGGTGGCCGCCACCACCAGGATCGCGCCATCCATCTGCGCCGCGCCGGTGATCATGTTCTTGATGTAGTCGGCATGGCCGGGGCAATCCACGTGCGCGTAATGCCGGTTGGCCGTTTCGTACTCCACGTGCGCCACCGCGATCGTGATTCCGCGCGCCTTTTCTTCCGGCGCGTTGTCGATCGAATCGAACGAGCGGAACTTGTTCTTCGGATTGTGCTTGGCCAGTACCTTGGTGATCGCCGCCGTCAACGTGGTCTTGCCGTGATCGATGTGCCCGATCGTCCCGATGTTTACGTGCGGCTTGCTGCGGTCAAATTTTTCCTTCGCCATGGATGTTGAACTCTCCTACTTCCTTGAATTCTGAATTCTGACTTCTGAATTCCTATTTCGTCACTCTTCCTTGAACTTTCGCCACGATCTCTTCCGCCAGGTTCTTCGGCACTTCCTCGTACTGCCCGAAGTGCATGGTGAAACTGCCGCGGCCCTGCGTGCGCGAGCGCAGCTCGGTCGCATAGCCGAACATTTCCGACAGCGGAACCATGGCCTTGATGAGCTGCGTGGTGCCCCGAACTTCGGTGCCTTCCAAACGGCCGCGCCGCGAACTCAAATCGCCATTGACGGTGCCCATGTATTCTTCCGGCACCACCACTTCGACCCGCATCACCGGCTCCAGCAGCACCGGCTTGGCTTTCTTCGCAGGCTTCCTTGAAGCAGATGGAGCCGCAGATCTTGAACGCCATTTCCGACGAATCGACGTCGTGATAGTCGCCGTCGAACAGCTCGACCTTAATATCCACCATCGGATAACCGGCCAAAATGCCGCCTTCGAGCGATTCGCGAACGCCCTTCTCCACCGCCGGGATAAATTCCTTCGGAACCGAGCCGCCCTTGATGTCGTTGTCGAACTCGAAGCCTTTGCCGGGATTCGGCTCCACCCTAAGCTTGGTGCGCGCGTATTGGCCGCTGCCGCCGGTCTGCTTCTTGTGCGTGTAATCGTACTCGCCTTTAGCGCGAATGGTCTCGCGATAAGCCACCTGCGGCTTGCCGACGTTGGCGCCGACGTTGAACTCGCGCTGCATGCGGTCCACGATGATCTCGAGATGCAGCTCGCCCATGCCGGCCAGAATGGTCTGCCCGGTGTCCGGATCGGTATTGACGCGCAGGGTGGGATCTTCCTGCACCAGTTTCTGGATCGCCATGCCCAGCTTTTCCTGATCGGCCTTGGTCTTGGGCTCGATCGCGAGCTGAATCACCGGCTCCGGGAAATCGATGTTTTCGAGCAGAATCGGCTGCTTTTCGTCGCAGATGGTGTCGCCGGTGGAGACGTTCTTCAGCACCGCCGCGCAGATGTCGCCCGCCAGAATTTCCTGAATGTCCTCGCGCTTGTTGGCGTGCATCTTCACCAGACGCCCCACGCGCTCCCTGCGGTTCTTCGCGACGTTGAACACCGATTCGCCCGCGCCCAGCCGGCCCGAATACACGCGAATAAACGCCAGCTGGCCGACAAACGGGTCGGTCATGATCTTGAACACCAGCGCCGAAAATGGCGCCTCGTCGGTAGGCGGGAAGCTCTTCGGTGATTTCCGGATTGCTCGGGAGCACGCCCTGCACCGGCGGAATGTCCAGCGGCGAAGGCAGATAGTCGACCACCGCATCCAGCAGGTTCTGCACGCCCTTGTTCTTGAACGCCGAGCCGCAGATCACCGGGAAAATCTTCTGCGTGATGGTGGCCTTGCGGATGCCCTCCATGATCTCTTTTTCAGAGATCGGCGTCGCCTTCCACGAACTTCGCGAACAGGTGGTCGTCCGATTCGGCGATGGCTTCGATCATCTGCTCGCGATAAGACTTGGCCTTTTCGAGCAGATCGGCCGGGATCTCCACGTCGTCGTACTGCGCGCCCAGCGTTTCGTCGCGCCAGATGCGCGCCTTCATCGTCACCAGGTCGACGGTGCCCTTGAACTGATCTTCGGCGCCCACCGGGATCTGAATCGCAACCGGACGGCACTTCAGCCGGTCGACGATGGTGTCGATGGCGTGGTAAAAATCCGCGCCCACGCGATCCATCTTATTGATGAAGCAAATGCGCGGAACGCCGTACTTGTCGGCCTGGCGCCACACGGTTTCCGATTGCGGCTGCACGCCGGCCACGGCGTCGAACACCGCCACCGCGCCGTCCAGCACGCGCAGGCTGCGCTCCACTTCGGCCGTGAAATCCACGTGGCCGGGAGTGTCGATGATGTTGATCGTGATGTCGCGCCACTGGCACGTGGTGGCGGCGGACGTGATGGTGATACCCCGCTCCTGCTCCTGCTCCATCCAGTCCATGATGGCGGTGCCCTCATGAACCTCGCCGATCTTGTGAGTACGGCCGGTGTAATAGAGCATACGCTCGGTAGTGGTGGTTTTACCGGCATCGATGTGGGCCATGATGCCGATGTTCCTCATTTTTTCGATCGGTACTGTGCGTGCCATAATAAAAACCCTACAACTCGACTACCAACGGTAATGCGCGAAAGCCTTGTTCGCTTCCGCCATGCGGTGAACGTCGTCCTTTTTCTTAATTGCTCCGCCGCGCATGTTCGCGGCATCCGTCAACTCGTTCGCCAGCTTGTCCGGCATGCCCTTTTCGGGCCGGCTGCGGGCGTTCTGCAGAATCCAGCGAATCGCCAGACTCACCCGGCGATTCTGCGAAACCTCGACCGGCACCTGATAGTTGGCGCCGCCCACGCGCCGCGTCTTCACTTCGAGCAGCGGCTTGGCGTTCTCCACGGCCTTCTTGAAGAGCTTCAACGGATCGTCCGCCGTGCGCTCCTTGATCTTGTCCATCGCTCCGTAGAAAATCCGCTGGGAGGTATTTTTCTTGCCGTCCCACATCATCGAATTGATGAACTTCTCCGCCAGCGTGGAGTTGTAAATCGGATCCGGCAGGATCTCGCGAGGCTCTGGTCTGCGTCTGCGTGGCATATCCTATTTCTCTCGTCCCTTGGGCGGCATTACTTGGACGGCCCTTTGGGCCTCTTGGCTCCGTATTTCGATCGTCCCTGTTTACGGTCGGCAACTCCGGCCGCGTCCAGCGTCCCGCGCACCACGTGATAGCGAACGCCCGGCAGATCCTTCACGCGGCCGCCGCGGATCAACACGATAGAGTGTTCCTGCAAATTGTGGCCAACGCCGGGTATATAAGTGGTCACTTCGATCCCGTTGGTCAGGCGCACGCGCGCCACTTTCCGCAGCGCCGAATTCGGCTTCTTGGGAGTGGTGGTGTACACGCGCGTACACACGCCGCGCTTCTGCGGGCAAGCCTGCAGCGCCGGACTGGCGGTCTTATAACGTGGCGGTTTTCGCCCTTTTCGCACGAGTTGATTAAACGTCGGCACGAATCTTCCCTTCAGAAGTTATGTTGGTTCGTTGACAAAAACTGCTTACAAACGACGGCAGGCTAAAAGCCCAACCGCGAAAAACTACCGGCTGCGTGAAACTAAAAAACGCTGCGAGGGTACTTGCTTTGGACTAGCCCATATCCCAGTGGCTGAAAAACCGTCAGGACCTCGGGGCCGGCCCCCGGCCGGGCTCTCTAACTAAAGAGCGGTAGCGCGGGAGCAGAAGACACAACTCGCCAAACCTTTATAAGAATACAGAAGGAAGTTACGGTTGTCAAATTGCCCCTTGCATCCCACCGAGCTAATCATCTTGACATATGGTCACTACCTGTGATATGTCTAGACATATGAGAACTACCGTGAGACTTTCCGACGCTCTATTGAACCAGGTCAAGCGAGAAGCAGAACAGCGAGGAGAAACAGTGACATCTCTCATTGAAGAAGGTCTCCGATTGGTCCTGGCGCAGGCGCACCAGCCGCCCAACCGCGAGCGAATTGTGCTCCCGGTCTCCACAGCCGGCGGAGGCGTGCTCCCTGGCGTCGACCTCAACGACAGCGCCGCACTCGAAGACGTCATGGAAGGCCGTGGGTGATTCTTCCGGATGTGAACGTCCTGCTTTACGCGTTTCGTCCCGATGCCGAAAATCATGCCGCATATCGGAGCTGGCTGGAAGAAGTAATCAACAGCGAGAAAGCGTATGGGATGTCGCCGCAAGTACTGGCCAGCGTGATTCGCATCGCGACGCACCCGCGTGTATTCGCGCGTCCCGATCCTCTGGCTGACGCCCTCGCCTTCGCCAAGGTCCTTCTCGATCAGCCCCATTGCCAGATCATCGAACCAGGCCCTCGCCACTGGGGCATTTTCACCAAGCTGTGCCGTAATGCGAACGCTTACGGAAATCTCGTCCAAGACGCCTGGCTGGCGGCGCTGGCCATCGAATCCGGCTGCGAATGGATCACCAACGATCGCGACTTCGCGCGATTCGACGGGCTGCAGTGGCGCGTGCCGTTCTAACGAAGGCTGGCCGTGGAGGTAGCCGGTTTTTCCGCCAGCAAGCTATCCACCTGCGCGTAAAACTCCTTGACGGCCTGCTGATACAGCACGCCGCTGGCTGGCCCCGGGAATCCGGCATGCACGAAACGCACGCGGCCATCGCGGCCCAGGAAAAATGTCGTCGGCCAGGAATTTAGATTCACCGGCTGCGTCAGCTTGGCATCGCGTTCGTCCGTTGTGCCGCCCAGCAGCACCGTATACTCGATGCCGTACTCCTTCATGAACGCGCGCAACCGCGTGGGGTTCTTAAGCTGATCCTCTTCCTCAAACGAAAGCGCGACAACTTCCAGACCCTGGCTGCGATATTTGCGATACAGCTCCGCCAGGAACGGCGCTTCGTCGTGGCAGTTGGGGCACCAGCTTCCGGTGACGTTCACCAGCACCACCTTGCCTTGAAAGCGCGCGTCTGTGTTCGAAACGATTTTTCCGTTCAGATCGGGGAAGCTGAATCGAAATGGCTCGGACGGATCTTTGACCGAAGTATGATGATCCGGATCGGTGGGCGGCGGCAAGCCTTTGGCGCGCGCGACGTCGGGCCGCGTGGCTGTGAGTTGGCTCTTGCCGTGCAGATCGGTCATGTCGACGGCGAGCGTCCCATCCGCCGCGGGCGTCAGGATCATCAGCGCCGGCCGGCCGCCTGAGAAATGGCTGAGCACGAACTTGCCATCTTTATAACCACCTGTCAACGCGCCGGTGTCGCCATCCACGCGCAGAATCGCAGCCTCGACGTTGGACGTGCTCTTTTGCTGCACGATCAACCGCCACGCCTGCTCGCCCTTGGAACTTTTCACGGCCACTTCCCAAAGACCGTCGATCGAAGGAGCGTTCGCACCGGCGCTGGCCTCAGCCTTGTGGCGGTGCGCTGTCACCGGAAACGTCTTCTTCAGCATCGGCCCGTACGTGCCCACCAGCGCGCCATCCTGCAGTTTGGCTTCGAGCTTGGCGGCGTAGGAATCGAAGTTCAACACGAGCGAGCCGTCTTGAAAGCTGGCGCCGCTGGCAACCTCTTTCTGATTTCCATTGAACAACCAGCCTTGGAGGTTCGATCCGTCGCCCGCGATCTGCAGGCGGAACGGAATATCCTGGCCATTAAAAGTGATGGTGGCGTCCCAGAGACCGGCCAATGACTGCGTCGTATTGGATTGAGCCAGGGCGGCGGCGGGCGCGATGGCAAGAAGCAGAGTAGCGAGGAACTTGATTTTCACGTTCGCTCCTTTCGTGAACCGACGATTCGGTAGCTATTAGTGTACATCCACCCACGGGTTGACAAGACGAATGCCGCAACCTTCGCAATCCCGGACATTGCGCGTCGCGAGCGTAGCGCGGTGAACGCGGGTGATTGCGGCGATCATCGCGTCGAACTGAGACATCGGACTCCCAGTGGCCGTGCTGACGGGCATCCGGTGATTCTCGGATTGCGTCTGAAGATCGAAGGCAATCCGAAGCTCCTCATCAACGTGATCAGCGAAATTGCAGTGATTGCGTTGCGCAAAACAAGCGGAGTATTTTCGGAGCCGCAAAACCTGGTGGACAGACCGATCTTTCTTCAAACATTGACTCCTTCCGAACGTCGCCTCGCGCGGAGCTAATCCGCGTGGCGAATTCGTATTTCGCAGCGGGCACCGACAAGAACACTCCGTTCGATAAGGACTGCCAGCGCACCGAGAATGGCGTTATCCACTTCGAACGATCCGGCCAGCAAGAGCGAGGTCACGCGGATGAGTTGCGGCGCGCAGTTCGCCACCGGATTATCACCTGGGCCGACGGCAACGGGCAATAAATCCGCCCTTCGACCAGCCCTATTCGTTTTTCATTGCGGAGCTGTTCAAGATTGTGAACGGCAAGATGGCCGCTAAGTAATGACGAAGCGATTTAATCCTTTCGCCATTCGACCGGGAAAATCCGTCCAGCCCTCACCGGATCCAGTTCCACGCCCGCCAGCTTCGCGGCTCTGGCCAGAACGGGATCGCGTCCGCCGGCCAGATCGGCCGCTGACGGCAGAATCACTTCATCCGGAGTAACTCCGGTGTGCTCCAGGCTCTTGCCATCGCCCATGATGAGGTCGGCATCGGTAATGGACGCTCCATAAAGAATCTCTACGTCCACACCCTCGTGAAACTGGTAGCGGCGCGACTCCATGACCGAGCCCGAGCTGTGATCGCCGAGCACCGTACCGCGATGCTCGAGTTGGACCACGCGCGCGAAAAGCTCGGACGCGGACGCCGACCGGCTGTCCACCAGCACGATCAATTTTCCGGCGTAGGCGTTGGCGCCCCGGGATTTTGCAAGCTGCGGCTTCAGATCGGCCTTGCGGCCCACGCGCTGAGCGATGGTGACATCGTGATCGATGACGTCGCCCACCATGCGCTCCAGAGTTTTTATCAATCCGCCCGGATTGCCCCGTAAATCCATCACCAGCGTCTGGTATTTGCGCGCATCCTTCATCAAACGATCCACTTCGTCGTCCGTCATAAAGAACTCGGGCATTTTCCAGATCAGCAAAGTGTCGCCGAAATTGGCCAGCCGCTGCCGGTTCTCACGCTCGCCGTTCTGTTCATCGCGTACCAGTTTCCAATAATCGTTGTCGTCGTGAAGATCCAATATCTGCTTCTCGCGAGTCACTTTGGGGCTGACATCCACTTTGCGCGTGGCGCCATCCGGCCCCCGCACCTCAATATTCATCACCGGGAGAGATAAAAGCGTATTGAAAACATAACTCATGGTTGCGAAGTTGTTGCGCTGCGGCGCCATTCCTTGCCAGGTGAGCACTTCGTCGCCCGCGGCTAATTTCTCGGAAGCGTCGCGGTCCGGACGAACGGCTGTGATGAAACAGCGATCTCCGATCATTTGCTGGATGTAACCGTATTCCCGGTGAACAAAGCGGGAAGGCGGCAGAAAAAAGGTATGTGAATCTTTCAACGCGTCCAGGGTCTGGGCAATCGTCATGAATGCCTGTCCCATGCTGTTGGCGGTTTGCAATCGAGCCTCGGCTTCTTTGAAACGCGCCTCCATGTCGATGCCGTGATATTGAGGGTCGTAGTAGTGATGCTCGATGGCGTCACGAACATCGCGCAGCATCTGGCGCGCGCGATCGCGCTGAAGGTTGTCGAATGGAGTCTGAGCTGACGCGGGCAGGCGCAACAAACCGGCGGCAATAATTATGCCAACAGCAAGCTGTTTTTGCATAGGTTCGGACGATTATACAAGAATCCGGACCCGGGCGGGTTTAATCCCGGATATTAGAAGACGGCGCGGGCTGTTCCGCCAATAGCCGATCCACGTCCGCCCGAAATACGGACTCCCGCACCGCGCCGACGTACGACTTGGCCGCGCGCCCGCTG
The DNA here is from genome assembly GCA_963784025.1 of Bryobacterales bacterium. GTDB lineage: Bacteria > Acidobacteriota > Terriglobia > Bryobacterales > Bryobacteraceae > Palsa-89. Next base: position 583,841 of record CAWAPW010000011.1, on the reverse strand, counting down.
CGATCCACCAACACCGAGGTGGGCAGCGCGTCGATAGCGGGTGTCGATGGTGACGCCAGATTGGGCATGAGCACCGGATAGGGCAAGTGGAATTCCCGCAGAAAGCCCTCGACGGCCGGCTTGCCGCCCTCATCCATGGAGACGCCGACGATGGAGAGGCCTTTGTAGCGATAGTCGCGCGCCAGGTCGATCAATCCGGGCGTCTCCTGCCGGCAGGGAGCGCACCAACTGGCCCAATAGTTGATCAGTACCACCTGGCCGCGATGATCGGAGAGGCGCCAGGAACTGCCGTTGAGCTGCGGAAACGCGAGGTCGGCCATGTGCGTTCGATCCTTCGCCGGCCGGACTCCAGCCTGCTGATCGCTCCAGGTTTCGACCCCGATGGCGATCCAGACCACGGCGACTGCGAAGAGCAGATACTGGATGAGCTTTCGGTAGTTTGGTTTCTTTTCCAACTACTTTTAGTATATCGGCCGCGATGGGGGTCCGGGGCGGTGAACAATTGGTCAGTTCGCTAGCCCTATGCGGGCCGTGGCGCACTCTTCCGCCACCTTTAGAAAGTTCAGGACCTTTGCATTCCCCACGATGTATGGATTCGGAGTGCCGGGCGCGCGTTTGGCCAGCACGGCCAAGTTGACCTTAGACCGGTCCCAATCGGTGTGGTTAGTTAAGATGATATCCGCTCCCGCCTGCTTCACGATGGCGCTGAATCGCTGCGCAGATTGGATGTAAAGCTGAACGCGCTCCCGATCCGGATTGAGCCCCACGCCGCCCCAAAGAGCCGCAAGGTGTGGCGTCCCGTTGTCCTTTACCGGAAAGAGCGTGGAGATGGTGCCGGGCGTATGACCGGGCGTGATGTAGAGGGTCAGCGTGGTGTCCCCGAGCGTGAGCTTCTCGCCGTCGGTGGCCTCCAGGTCCCGCTTCGGCTTCGTGCCAAAGGTTTGTTTATCGAGCACATCCCAATCCGCCGGCGACATGATAACTCGCGTGCCGTAATGTTCCTGGAGGAACCTGGCGCCACCGTCGTGATCGGGGTGGGCATGACTGACCACGGCATATTTGATATTGGCCGGGTCCAACCCGAGCTTCTTCATTCCGCCGGCAACCTCGTCTTCCACCGAATAGTCGAAGATGGTGTCGAGCACGATGATGCCTTGGGACGTGGTGATGGCCCACACCGAGTACTCGGATTGGCCCAAGAAGTAAAGATTATCGAAAACCTTCACCGGTTCGACGTGCCATGTGGATCTCTCTGGCGGCCCTGTCGGCCTGGGCCCGGCTGGGCGTTGCACTCTCGCCCCCGCTGCCGCGCGTGGACCTCCGGGACCGGGCCCCTCGCATTGAAAGGCATATAGATTCTGAAAATCGTCACCCGCCGCGGCCTTCGCGGCAGCGAAGTGGGCGTCGGCGCCATTGTTTGTGTTCTGGGCCGGTAAAGTTGAAAAGGCCAGGAGCAGGCCAAGCGCGACTCTCATAAACCTCCTTGTGGTGTGGCGCACGCACGAGTGTGTGCGCCACAACTTGTGATAACCATCAAGGCACGAGATTATCATGATATGATCCGTCTTCAGATGATCGAACGGATTTTGGCATTGGGTGCGATCGGCCTTGGCATGCTGCTTGGCCCGGCTGCGGCGCAATCATCGAACTCAACGCCGTCTAACTATACGCCGCCCAAGACCCCTTGGGGCGAGCCCGACCTGCAAGGTATATGGCCCCTGAATCATCTGATCGCCACGCCACTCCAGCGGCCGGAGAAGTACGGCGACCGCCGGTTCATGACCGACGAGGAATACGCCGCGGCGCAGAAGAGCGCACAGGCCCGCAACCAACGGTTCGAATCCGGCGCGATACCACAGGCCGACTCCGGCACCCAGGTGCTGCGGCTGACGTCTTTGATCAGCGATCCGCCGAACGGGCGATTTCCCGCCCTGACGCCCCAGGGCAAAGACCTGTACGCATCGATGCACGGCAGCTACAAGCCGGGCCAAACCGTATTCGATAGCCCCGACGACTTCGATAGCTGGGACCGCTGCATCACGCGCGGCATGCCGGTTTCCATGCTGCCGCGCAACTACAACAACGGCGTCCGGGTCATGCAGTCGCCCGGCTACGTTCTGATTGTGCTGGAAATGGCTCACGAGGTCCGCATCATTCCCACCGACGGACGCCCGGCGCTGGATCCCGCGATCAAAGAGTGGATGGGCGAGCCGCGCGGGCACTGGGAAGGCAATACGCTGGTGGTGGAAACGAGAAACTTCAATGGGAAAACGGACATGACCAATGCCGGCGTTCCCGGTTCTCCGCCGCTCAACCCGACCACGGAAAACATGCGGATCACGGAGCGCTTCACGCGAACCGACAACGATACGATTGAGTATCAGATGAAGATCGAGGACCCGGAGGTGGTGGTCAGTCCGTGGGCGGTCGAGTTTCCATGGAAACTCGATAACAAATATCAAATGTTCGAATATGCCTGCCACGAAGGGAACACGGCCATTCGCGGCTACATCGAGACGTCGCGTTTCGAGCGTGCGCATCCGAAGGCGAAGTAGGCCCCGGGGCGTGGCGCCGGCGCGCTTATCGGACGCGGACTCTTCTTAGCTGGTCCGGTTTCGATTGGGCGTTTGCGGAGAATTGACTCGATGGCGACTTCACAGAGCTAATCTCCCAGATCGCGGTTTCTGGACCACGAGTCAAACTTGACGCCTAGGACGCCGCAACAGGAGGCGGAGTCGTGTCCCGTTCGGGAATGGCTTCGCAGCTGCGAATTGCATGGCGGGAGCTTCATCGACCCCTGCGGATTGGGAACCCTAATGCCCGAAGAAGAGACTGAAAGTCCGGGGGAGGTTCGCAGTCAACGCAGACGCTCTCTCCCGAACGTGGATGAATGAACTGAAGCCGCGCCGCGTGGAGAGCGACGCGAGTAATTCGCTGTTCCAGCTTTTCTGATTGATTGTACTTTCTGTCGCCGATAACCGGGTGGCCGATCGCTGAAAGCTGAACACGGATTTGATTTTGTAATCCTGTCACCAGCGAGACTCGGACGAGCGATGCGCCCCGAAGGCGATGTTCCACGGAATAGCGAAGTTCAGCGCGAGCCGATTTGGGATCGCATTCTGTGGTCACCTTTTGAAACATTCCTTCTTGCCGAAAGTAGTGAACGAGAGTCCCTTCTTTAAAGCGGAGATGACCACGAACTGCCGCGAGATATTCCCGAACCGGGGTGTGTCGGATAAACTGTTGCACGAGTGCTTCTCGATCTGGCCAGGTTTTTGCGAAGAGCAGAATCCCAGACGTGTGACGATCGATGCGATGTACGACAAAGGCCCGTTGCCTCTTTGATTTCAGTTCTGCCGAAAGCATAGAAAGCGCAGATGGAGTATCGGAGTCATCCGCGGGCACCGCGAGCAGTTTGGCCCGCTTATTGAGGACTACAACGGCATCGTCTTCGTAAAGCACGTGAAGCTGCCGCCGATCCTGCTTTCCTAAACGGCGATCGCCCCTGGGTTGAAATCTCTTCATTGCTGAATGGCAGATTGTTCCTTTCCAGGGCTGCTCGTGAATGAGTGGTGAAGCAACGCTCGATGATCCATCGCTATGCTACCAAGATCCCGGCCGGTTGACGGATAAGCTTGAAAATACTCACTGCCCCAGAGGTCCGGTTGGAGGACGTAAGCATATGCTGCCCGGCGTGCGCCGGGCAAATTACTCCAACGCCGTTTACGGCTATTGTCCGTATCGGGGACAAACCAGGATCTGGGAATCATGACTAGGTTCACAGCGTAGCGTTTTATTTCAATGCCGCGTACTCTTTGCGAGCTGCGAGCAGCAGAGGAATGTCGGGATCGGCGTCCTTCCAGAGTGCGAGGAACTGCTCGTACGTCTTTTTGGCGCGCGCGATGTCACCCATCATTTTTGCTGCGCGTGCCAGGCCGACCTGCGCTGCGGCATACTCGGGTCCCCAGTTGGGCACCTCGCGTTCGACCATCTGAGAAAATATCGCTGCGGCGTCCGCAGGTTGTCCGTCATTGAGTAAGACCAGGCCGCGGACGTAGGCCTGTGGTCCGTCGAGCGGAACTCGCCCGTTTGTGGACTGCTGCTCTGTGAACTTCTTCGCTACCGCTATAATGCACAGCGCGTTTACGACAGGCGGTGCTTTGGGATCGCGTGGAGCGCACCTGCCGAAAAGCGCGTCGGCGGTTGCCGCCTCGATGAGGAACTGCTGAGGAGTCATGACTGAATGATGCTGACGCGCCAGGTCCGCTCCTTTGTGGAACAGGTCGAGCGCTTGTTTCAAATGCCCGAGCGCGGCCACGCTGTTCGCCTGCTCTCTTGTCACAATTGCCTGGTTCTGGTGACTCGTGAGCCATTGAGTTTCCCGCCGTTGGGTCTGCTGATCGCCCTCGGCGTATCCAATATAGAGGAGACTCGAGTGAAATTGCGGTATGTCAACTCCATTTGAGATTGCCTCTTGCAGCACTTCTTTCGCTTGGTCGGGCCGGTTCAGGTCCTCAAGCGCTGCCTCCGCAATGGAGTAGCCTTTGAAAATTCTCGGGGCGTTTCGGATTGCAGCCTGAGCCTCTGGCAGAGCTTTTTCCGACTCGCCCGCGAAGAAGTAAGCCTCCGCTAGGTTACCCCGCCACATCGCGTCCCGCGGATATGCTCGGGCGAGCAACTCCCAGCATTCCCTTACCTTCTTGGCGTCACCCTTCACCGTGTAATATTGCACTTCGATGAATAAGCGCTCACGCTCGCTGACGCGATCTCTCAGCGCGTAAGCCTTCTCCATTGCTTCTTTCTGCCCGGCCTTGTCGCCTACGTTTTGGTCCATATTGGCAAGCACGGCGAAGGCCAACGCGAAATTGGGATCAAGCTCCGTCGCACGCCGGTAAAACGGAATCACGGCTGCCGAGTTCCCCGTCTTCATCCACTCTTCGTCACCCATATTGAATGACTGCAAAGCTTCGAGAGAACTAGTGGTGAGGGCTTGTCGATAAGCTCGTTCCTCACGCGGTATCGTGCTGAGTGATTCTCCGAGCTTCGCGCGCATCGAAGTTGTCGCCCGGCCGAGTGCGTCCACAACCCGTTCTTTGCCGGTAGCCTCCGACTCCTCGCGGGCAAGGTTTTCGCCGGTTTGACAATTGACCGCCTGGAGCGAAATCAAATACCGGGAGCCGAGCGCCGCGATGGAACCTTCGAGCGTGGCTTTCTGGCCCTCCCGGATGCAGATGTCGCGTGCGATCTCGCCGGTGACACGGGCATCGGGCGAGCGGCCCGATAGCTTCAGTGTCTGCCGGATTTCCTCTTCGTCCATGGCTTTCAGGAACGGCGACTCTTGAAGTTGAAACGCCAGAGCCTGTTTGAGGGCCGTGTCGAAAACCGGATCGCCCGTTTTGTTATCGAAATCAGCGACTACCAGCACGTCCTGATCGGTGAGCTTGGGCTTGGCGTGCACACGTTGTTGCCAGAAGAATGTTAGGCCGACCATCACGAAGACCAGCATGGCGGCTGCCACTGCGTATTTCACCCAGCCTCCGCCTATCGCCGCTTTCGCCAACGCAGTCTTGAGTTCGGAGGCGGATTGGAAACGCTTGCCCGGATCATCCGCGAGGCATCGACGCATAATCGCTTCGAGTGCCGGTTGTTTCAACGGCGTTCGCTCGCGGCCTGGGCGTTCCCCTCTGATCAGCTCGTAGAACACGCATCCGAACGCGTAAATATCCGACCGCGCGTCGGTGGGTTTACCTTGCGATTGCTCAGGCGCCATGTACGCCGGCGTTCCCATGACTGCGCCTGCACGCGTAAGTTCCGAGGTTTGGGTTTCATCGTCCGGTTGGGGGCCGTCGCGGCTCTGTTTCGCTAACCCAAAGTCCAGCACCTTCACGCCGCGCGTTGTGAGCAGGATATTGGCGGGCTTCAGATCCCTGTGGATGATGCCTTGCCGGTGTGCCTCTTCCAGAGCTTCAACGATCTGCAATGCAATTCGCAGGGCACTCGCGGACGGCATGGGACCCTTCAATGGCTCGCCATCGATGTACTCGAAGACCAGGTAATTCGGCCCGACGTCATGAAGCTGGCAGATATACGGGTGGTTCAGCGCGGCCACCAAGCGCGCTTCGCGCTCAAAGCGATCCGTAAATTCGTCTTTCGAGACCTTGATAGCCACGATGCGGTTGAGGCGTGTATCGCGGGCTTTGTAGACCTCGCCCATCCCGCCCTCACCGATCGGCGCAAGGATTTCATATGGTCCGAGTCTCTCGCCTGCGCCTAGCGACATGGTGATCAAACAAGTCTATCGTAGCGGCTCAGAGATCGGTCAAATCCTGAGTTACGCGTGATACGGAGTTTGATAATCCCGTCTCGGCCAAAAATTCTCATTGTCTGTATCGGGGACTATACAGGATCTGGGACCCCGGACTAAGTTCACGCGGCAGCATTCATTTCAAGACCGCATATTCTTTGCGCGCTTCAAGCAGCAGAGGAATATCCGGGTCGGCGTCGTTCCAGAACGCGAAGAATTGTTCGTAGGCTTTCTTGGCGAGGGTGTTGTCGCCCATCAGTTTCGCTGCGCGTGCCAGGCCGACCTGCGCCGCTGGGTATTCTGGTCCCCAATTCGCGCCCTTGCGGTCGACCATTAGCGAAAATATCGAGGCTGCGTTCTCGGCTTGCCCCTCCGCGAGCAGGGCCAACCCGCGGATAAAGGCCCGCGGTCCCGTGGTCGCCACGTACCCGTGCGCGGACTGTTGCTCGTCGAATGTCTTCGCCGCCGACGGATCGCACAGCGCCATTACGATGGGCGGTTCGTGGGAGCTATTGAGAGCGCACTCTCCGAAAAGCGCGTCGGCGGTTGCGGCCTCGGTCAGAAATTGTTGAGGAGTCATATCGGACGGGTGTTGGCGCGTCAGTTCCACGCCCTTGCGAAACAGTACCGCCGCCTGTCTGGAATGCCCGAGCGCGGCCACGCTGTTCGCTTGCTCTCTCAGAGCGGTCGCCCCGGCCTGGTGACTCGCGAGCCACTCAGTTTCCCGGTGCTGAGTCTGCGCATCGTTTTCTGCGTAGGCGATATAGAGGAGGGAGTCGTGAAAACGCGGGAGATCGAATCCGTTCGAGATTGCTTTTTGCAACATGGACTTCTCCTCGCCGAGCCGATTCAGATCCCCCAACGCGGCTCCCGCGTTGACGTATCCTTGGAGAATTTTGGGGCCGTTCCGTAATGCGGCCTGGGCCTCCGCGAGTGCTTCCTGCGGGTCACCGCCGGAGAGGTAGAGACCCGCCAGGTTGCTATGAAACATGGGATCCCGAGGATATCGTCGGGCGAGCAATTCCTCAATCTCCCGAAGTTTCCTAGTGTCCCCTTGCATTCGGTAATATTGCTGTTCGATAAATAGGCGCTCGCGCTCGCTGACGCGATCTCTAAGCGCATAGGCCTTCTCCGTTGCCTCTTTTTCTTGTGCTTTGTCGCCTGCATTCCCGTCCATCGTCGCAAGAACAGCGAGGGCGAATGCAAAGTTTGGATCGAGTTCGGTTGCGTGCCGGTACATCGGGATGACCGCTTGCGGGTTCCCCGTCCGGGTCCATTCCTCGTCGCCCATGTAGAAGGCCTGAAGGGCTTCCAGCGAGCTGGTAGTAACCGCGTGTTGATACGCGCGATTCTCGTCTTGTATCGTAGCGAGAGATTCTCCCAGTTTGGCGCGCATCGAACTGGTCGCCTTGCCAAGTGCGTCCACCACGTGCTCTTTACCGCTGGCTTCCGTCTCTTCGCGGGCAAAGGTCTCGCCGGTTTGACAATTCACCGCCTGAAGCGAAATCAAATAGCGGGAGCCGAGTTGCGCGATGGAACCTTCGAGCGTCGCTTTCTTGGCCTCCCGAATGCAGAGGTCACGCGCGATCTCGCCGGTGATATGCGCGTCAGGCGACCGGCCCGACAGCTTCATGGTCTGCTTGACTTCCGCCTCGTCCATGGCCTTGAGGAACGGCGATTGTTGGAGTTGAAAAGCCAGCGCTTGATTCAGAGCCGTGTCAAAAACCGGGTCGCCGGTCTTGTTGTCGAAGTCTGCCACTACCAGGATGTCCTGATCGGTGAGCTTTGGGCTGGTTCGTGCGCGTTGTTGCAAGAAGAGCGCGCCTCCGATGGCCAGTAAGATTAAGGCTGCCGCAGCGACTGCGTACTTCACGCGATGCCCGCCTTTTCCCGCTTTTGCCAGCGCAGTCTTGAGCTCGGCGGCGGATTGGAAACGCCTGGCCGGATCGTCCGCCAAACATTTGCGCACGATTGATTCCAGCGCCGCCGGTTTCAATAGCGTTCGTTCGCGTCCGGGACGTTCACCGGTAAGCAGCTCATACAACACGGAGCCGAAGGCGTAAATGTCCGACCGCGCATCAGCGGGTTTACCTTGCCACTGCTCGGGCGCCATGTAGGCCGGCGTTCCCATGACCGCACCGGCGCGCGTGAGCTCCGAAGTTTGCGTTTCGTCCTCGGCTGCCCGACTCTCGCCCTGCTGTTTCGCCAATCCGAAGTCGAGGACCTTGACGCCGCGCGCCGTCAGCAGGATGTTGGCGGGTTTCAGATCCCTGTGGATGATGCCGTGTTTGTGCGCCTCTTCCAGAGCTTCGACGATCTGCAATGTAATTCGCAGCGCCTCCGCGGGCGGCATGGGACCTTTGAGTTGCGCGCCATCGATGTACTCGAAGACCAGGTAATTCGCCCCGACGTCGTGAAGCTGGCAGATATGCGGGTGATTCAGCGCAGCCACTAAATGCGCTTCGCGCTCGAAACGATCCGTGAACTGGTCTTTCGTCACCTTGATCGCGACGATGCGGTCGAGGCGAGTATCGCGGGCTTTGTAGACCTCGCCCATGCCGCCTGCGCCGATGGGCGCAAGGATTTCGTAGGGTCCCAAACGAGTGCCGGCGTTAAGGGCCATGGGCGTATGAATAATTCTAACCCGCAGGCATGCCTAGGTCCCGTGTAACGCGCCACTCGTAGAAAGGCCGGATTTGGGTGTCACGGGCCGGAAGTCCCCTTGTGGGAAGTTTGGGGATCGGAAAGCCCTCGGAGCCGGTTGTCTCGTGAAACGCCGGTCACATCCAAAATCCCGCGCTCGCGGCATGCTCGACTTGACGCCGACTTCCCAGGGCTGATCTCCCAGCGCACCGTTAGAAACTAAGCCGTTCGCACGCTCGTTCCTTATGGCCGCTGAATCAGCTCAATGCGGTTGCCCACCGGATCGATCGCGATGCCGATGACGATGCCACTTTTTCGAAAGGGCCGTGGATCCCCCGTCATGCTTCCACCGGCGGCCTTGACCGCGGCGACCGTCGCCGTCATATCCTTCACGATAAAAATCACGTGAGGAATGGGATCCTTCAAGTCGTCGGAATCGCGATGAAAAAGCACCAGCAGCGGATTCTTGTTGGCCTTGGCGGCCTCCACCGTAGCGCCGAAGTTTACGAAGACTTCGGTGCCTCCCGGATTTTCGATCCGGTTGACCTCCTGCATTCCGAACGCCGCCTGGTAAAACTTGGCGAGGGCGATGGTGTCCTTGGCCGCAACGCGCACCGAGTCAAGGGCAACCTGAGCATGCGCGGCTTGCCCCAGTAACAGCGCGGCCAATGCCGCTATCGCGATTTTCTGAAGTCTATTCATCCCATTCATCATAGACCGCGCCGGCCGCCGTCGGACAAGTTGTAAAGAAGCCCGCCACCTTTGCCTCAGTCATGGCATCTTAGCTGGGACACGTGAATAGCGAAAGCTTGCGAAAGGAACCGCTATGACCCAATTGGAAAAAGAAGCCGCGGACGGCGCAAAAGTGGCGGCGGCCGACATGAAGCTTGAGGTGGTGGTGATCCCCGTCTCGGATGTGGATCGCGCCAAGGAGTTCTACGCCAGGCTGGGGTGGCGGCTGGACGCGGACTACGCCAGCGGTACCGACTACCGCGTGGTCCAGTTCACTCCCCCAGGGTCGGGCTGCTCGATCATCTTCGGCAAGAACGTCACCGCGGCGGCGCCCGGCTCCGCCCAGGGTCTCTACCTGATCGTGTCTGATATCGAAGCGGCCCGAACCGAACTGCTCGGCCGTGGCGTCAACGTCAGCGAGGTGTTCCACGACGCCGGCGGCGTGTACAGTGGCCCGGACGCGCCCTATCTTTTTGGACGGCTCCGCGTGAACGGCCGGGATGCCGAGCATCGCAGCTACCGCTCGTTCGCTTCCTTCTCCGATCCGGACGGCAACGGATGGCTGTTTCAGGAGATCACAGCCCGGCTGCCCGGCCGCATCGACCGCGCCGAAACGACATTCGCCTCGGCCAACGATCTTGCAGGCGCGCTTCGCCGCGCCGAGGCCGCCCATGGCGAGCACGAAAAGCGCACCGGCCAGCGCGATGCCGAGTGGCCGGAATGGTATGCGGCGTACATGGTGGCGGAGCAGTCCGGCAAAGAGCTGCCGCAATAAGAATTAGTTCAGGACAGGAGATTACGCATGAAACGCAAAAGTATCCGGATCACCGTGTTCGTTGCGGCATTTCTTTCCGTGCTGGCAGCGCTGGCCCTGGCTGCTCAGGACAAGTACACGTTGAAAGTGCCGAACGGGCTCTCGTTCTCTGAGTTCAGAGGATACGAAGCCTGGCAGGTGGTCTCCATCAGTCAGGACGGACCACTGATGGCTGCCACCCTCGCGAATCCTGTAATGATCAAGGCCTACCAGGCCGGCGCTCCCGGCAACGGCAAGCCTTTCCCCGACGGCTCCAAGCTGGCGAAGATCCATTGGAACCCGAAAAAGATGGAGACGTTCCCCGCAGCCACGGTGCCAGGCACCCAGCATGACATGGACTTCATGGTGAAGGACAGCAAGCGGTTCGCGGACAGCGGCGGTTGGGGATATGCCGTCTTCGAGTATGACGCTGCATCCGACAAATTCACGCCCGGCACCATGGCTGACAAGCCGCCGCAGGGGAATGACGCCAAGTGCGGGTTCGCGTGCCACACCAGCGTGAAGACCAGAGATTACGTCTTCACCGATTACGGGCACAGGTAAGCGGTCTGGGGCGACTGGCGATTACTTATCCTGCTTGTCCTGCCCGTCTCTAGTTCCTGAGCCGCCGAGATCCATTTTCCGGCCGTCGGGAAATTGGATGTCTCGCGAACTTCCGCGCAGAGAGCCATCCTTCGCCTGGAAGGCGACCACCTTGATGCGTGTGCCGGCGGGGAGCGAATTTCTGTTCCAGCCCAGGCGGAGCAAAACTGATGGCGATCCGCCTTCGATTCGCCAGCGTTCCACCGTGCCGTCCGCTTTCGTCACGTCGATGGTCAGCCAGGAATGCGGATTCACCCATTCCATCTGGACCACTTTCCCCTCCAGCGTGACCGGCTTGGTGGAGTCGAACTCCGCGGAAAAAGAATGATGCGCCGCCACGGGCAACGCCAGCGCTATGAACAATACCAGCTTCAGCATTGTGCTCTGCATTGGAACGACTCCTTGTCCTTACTTTACGCCATCCTGTTTCGGCTGCAGCAGGTCATGATACAGCAGCATATCGGTGAACGGAACGCACTTATGCTCCAGCAGTTGCGCATTGTTATCGATCAGGCGATATAACGGCATCTCGATAGTCCAGGCCCTGGAAAACGTCTGCGGATCTTCCAGCGTGGCCTCATACCAGATGTGGTTCACGTCCAGAAGCTTGAAGCGCTCGGTGACCTTTAATTGATTGGTGGCGAAGTTTCCCGCGCGATCGAGCCACGATTGGCCATTTTGCGAGGTGGTGGTGACCACCAGAACGTCGCCCTCCCAAGTTCCGTTGGACTTGCCCATCCACGAATCCACCGGCAGATCGGAATGATCCTTCATATAGATAATGCGGTTCGTGGCGGCGAACGGGTAAACCATAAGAAGATCGCCGTCACCCTGGAAAATCTGGAACGGAAAATTCTGGTATGTGACGCGCGGCACGCCCAGCATATAACACTTCGCTTCCGGGTCGGCCGCCGGCCACTTGGAACGGTTTTCGTCGCGCTTCTTGAGCGCTTCCGGCAGGTACGGAATGGCGCCTCCTCCGCGCAGAACGCTCTGTCCGGCGGGAATGACGGCGATGGCGCCGAGCTGCCAAAAATCCTTGCTCAATCCTTCCACCGGATGGCCTTCCAGATTCCAATAGGCCGTGTTCAGCGCCTGCCAGATACCGTTGAAGTTCGGATGCCCCGAAATAGTTGCCGGACGATCCAGTTGCTGCGCCTGAATGGCGCTGGCGGCGAACAGCATGGCTGCCGCGGTGACAATAGTGCGGATGAATGGATAGCGCAATCGATTCGGTCCGGCCTGGGACCTCCATTTCACATGACGCATGGTGATGAGATTTTATCGTACTCCCAGGCGTATCGTGTCCCGTTTTGGTGTCCCCTTTTCGTGGCTGGTTATCCCAGAACCGAACACCGGCCGTAATTTGGCACGCTCCGTACAGCGCTAAGTGCCACGCTGCTCCCAGTTCGAGGCTATTTCGGCGTGGTACGACACATGCGATAAGGTTCACATGTCTTTCTGGCAGGATGTCCGCTACAGCTTGAGGCTGTTCGCGAAGGCCCCCGGCTTTACTGCGATTGCACTGCTCACCCTGGTGCTGGGCATCGGGGCCAACACCACCATCTTTTCCTGGATCAACGCCACGCTCCTGAACCCTATTCCGGGCGCTCAGAGAACGAGCGAACTGGTGAATGTCGCGCTGGGCAAAGACTCCAAAGGCGCCTTCCCGCTGACTTATCCTGACTTTGCGCACTTACGCGACCAGACGCGCAGCTTATCGGCCATGGCCGGTTATTCCCTGATCAACACCATGAACCTAACCGGGGCGGGCAAGCCGGAGCGTATCTGGGGAACTTTGGCGTCGGCCAACTACTTCGATGTGCTGGGAGTGAAGCCCATGCTGGGCCGCACCTTCATACCTGAGGAAGACAAGACTCCGGGAGCGGCGGCGGTGGCGGTGATCAGCTACGGTTTGTGGCAGACTCATTTCGGCGGGAACCCCGGCGTCCTGGGCCGCGGCATCAGCCTCAACCAACATCCGTTCACCATCGTTGGAGTAGCGCCGCCGCTGTTTCACGGAAGCCAGACCGGATTGCGGTCCGACCTTTGGATTCCGGTGATGATGGCCGAGCAGTTGATGCCGAATGGCGACTTGATCCACGACTATCATTATTTCTGGTTCATCGCGGTAGGGCGGATGAAGCCGGGGATTCCGCTGGAGGAAGCGCAGCAGGAGCTAACCGTACTGATGCGGCCCATGGCGCAGCAATACCCGGAAGAACACAAGGGTCATGAATCGGCGGTGCTGGCTCCGCTGTGGCGCGGACCGTTCGGCGCCAACGTTTTCCTTGCCACGCTGCTGCCGATGTTGATGGCCATTTCCGGAGCGGTACTGTTGCTGACATGCGCCAACGTAGCCAACCTTTTGCTGGTGCGGTCGGTGGGGCGGCGGCGTGAGATGGCAATCCGTTTATCGATGGGCGCCAGTCGCTGGCGGCTTTTGCGGCAGCTTCTCGTCGAGAGTTTGATTTTGTCGGTGGGGGGCGGATTGATCGCCTTGCTGGTTACCATGTGGACTTCCGGCAGCCTGATGATGTTCGTGCCCCCGTCAATCAGCATGCCCGTGGATATCGGCGGCCACACGGATCGAACGGTGCTGCTGGCCACGCTCGGGATTTCGATTTTCACGGCTGTCCTTTTCGGCGTCCTGCCGGCGCTGCGGGCGGCCAACCTTCAGCCGGCTGACGTCCTCAAGGAGGAATCCAGGACTTCGTCCGGCGGACTGGGCAAAGCGCGCTTGACCAGCGCCATTGTCGTCGCGCAAATCTCCCTCTCTCTGCTATTGCTGGTCTGCGCGGGGCTGTTCATTCGCAGCTTCATCCGCGCGCAGCAATTCAATCCGGGCTTTAATGCCGGGCATGTTCTGCTCTCCTCTTACGATCTTTTTCCGGCCGGCTATTCGGAGACTACCGGAATTCAGTTCAACCGCCAGCTTCTGGCGCGGCTCTCGGCGCTGCCGGGCGTGCAAGCGGTGACGCTCGGAAGCCGCGTTCCGCTGGGCATCGGCGGAGGGTCCACCAGCGTCAAGCCGGAGGGCTACAGCTGGCAGGCGCACGAATCGATGGAGGTTCCCGAGGTGATGGTAGGGCCGAATTACCTGCACACTTTGCAGATTCCTTTGGCCGCCGGACGCGATTTCACAGCGGAGGATAACGAAACAGCGCAGTCCGTGGCGGTGGTCAACCAGTCCTTTGCAAACCGCTACTGGCCGAACCAGAACCCCATCGGCAAGCGCATTATCACCGACATTTCTAAGCGCAACTTCCTGGTGGTGGGGGTGACTAAGAACACAAGCTTCGCCAATATGGATGCCGATCCGGGGCCCGTGCTGTACCTGCCGGTGTACCAGCTTTATCGCCCGGCCATGACCGTTCACGTGCGCGTGGCGGGCAATCCTCTGGCGTTCGCCGCGGCCCTGGACCAGACCGTTCACGCGCTGAACCCGGACCTGCCTCTGTTTGACATAGCCACGCTGAAAGACACCATCCAAATCGCGTCGTTCGGAACGCGCATCGCGGGCACATTCGTCGGCCTGTTTGGCGTGGTGGCGCTGCTGCTGGCCGGCGTGGGAGTTTACGGAGTGATCGCGTATGCCACGCGCCAGCGCAACCATGAGCTGGCCATCCGTCTGGCATTCGGCGCGGAACGCCGCGGGCTGTTCGGCCTGGTGTTGGGACAGGGCTTGCGCCTGGCGCTCATCGGTATCTCCATCGGCCTGGTGCTTTCGGTGCTGCTCACGCGCTTCCTGAAGAGCCTGCTGTTTGGAGTAACGTCCACGGACTTTTTGACTTTCTCCACGGTTTCCGTCCTGTTGTGCGTGGTGTCGCTCGCGGCCTGCTTTATGCCGGCGTGGCGCGCTACGCAGGTGGATCCCATGGCCACTCTGCGGCACGAATAATTCGCCGGCGAACAGGCCATTCTGGGAACTTTTCCCGGGTTAAAGCGTCAAGCCATGTAATAAGGAGCACGGCGAACGTGGATACTCTCCTGCAAGACCTGAAACACTCGCTGCGCAGTTACCGCCAGAGTCCCGGATTTACTCTCACCGCGCTGGCCACGCTGGCGCTCGGGATTGGCGCCAATACGGCCGTCTTTTCGGTGGTGAACGCGATTCTGCTGAAGCCCATTCCATTCGCCAATCCGGACCGGCTGATCGTGTTCATGAGTGTCTTTCCTAACGGCACCTCTCCGGCGTGTTCGCCGGCAAAATTCGAACATTATCGCGAGCAAACCAACGTGGCCGAGGATGTGGCGGCGTACCGGACCGGAGTGGTCAATCTCACGGGAGGGGCGTTCCCGGAACAACTGCAATCCACCCAGGCGAGCGCAAACTATTTTCGGCTGTTCGGAGCACCCGTCATCCGCGGGCGCACGTTCACGGCCGAGGAAGACCTGCCGAACGGCCCGCGCGTGGCCGTCATCAGCGAAGGACTCTGGAAGCGTCGCTTCGGCGCCGATCCGAACATAATCGGAAAGAATATCTCGCATAGCGGCGATTCGTACGCGATCGTCGGAATCATCAGCTCGAAGTTCGATGTCCGGGAATTCACTCTGCAGCCCGAGGTCTTCCTTCCGTTCCAGCTCGATCCCAACACCAGGGACCAGGGGCATTACTTCCAGGCCGCGGGGCGATTGAAGCCCGGCGTCAGCCTGCAGCAGGCGCAAGCCAAATTGAAGCTTTCCGCGCAGGATTATGAACGCAAGTTTCCGCGCGCGCTGGGGCCCGGCAGTGGATTCACGGTCACGCCATTTCAGGAAGTGGTGGTCGGCGGCGTCCGGCCGATTTTGCTGGTGCTGGCAGGCGCGGTGGGACTGGTGCTGTTGATTGCCTGTTCCAACGTCGCGAATCTATTGCTGGTGCGCGCTACCGGGCGGCGGCGCGAAATCGCGATCCGGGCAGCCATCGGCGCGGGACGAGGGCGGATCATCCGGCAATTGCTGACCGAGAGCACTCTGTTGTCGGTGGCGGGCGGCATGGCCGGGCTCGCGTTAGGGCTGATCGGAATCCGAGCTCTGCTGGCCGTGAATACCGCCGGCCTTCCCCGGCTGGGCGATAAAGGAACGCTGGTGGGCGCGGACTGGCGGGTGCTGGCTTTCACGCTGCTGATTTCGGTGGGCACCGGAATCCTGTTCGGTTTGATTCCTGCGCTGCAGAGTTCGCGGGCCGATCTGAGCGCCACGCTCAAAGAAAGCAGCGGGCGGACGGGCACCGGATTTCGGCAGAACAAGAGCCGCTCCCTGCTGGTGATCGCGGAAGTGGCTCTGGCGCTGGTTCTGCTGGTGGGCGCCGCTTTGCTGATCCGCACGTCGCTGGCGCTGGGCGCGGTGGCGCCTGGCTTCGATCCGAACAATGTTTTGACGATGCGAATGTCATTGAGCGGGCCGAGGTTTCTGAAGGCCGATAGCGTGGAGCGGCTGGTACGCGACGGAGTCACGCGGATTCGTACGCTGCCGGGAGTGGAGCTCGCCAGCGCAACCTGTTGCATCCCGCTCGAGGGCGGTTATGGTCTGCCCTTCGACATCCTGGGACGGCCGCCTGCGCCGAATTCGCCCTACACCGGAGGAGCCGGCTGGGTTGACGGTATCGCCCGGATATTTCGAAGTGTTCAAGATCCCGGTGAAACGCGGCAGAACGTTCACCGAAAACGACGACAAGACCTCGCGGCCGGTGGTGGTCATCAACGAAGCCATGGCCAGGCAGTACTGGAAGAATGGCGATCCGCTACGCGATCAACTTCTCATCAGGAGCGGCATGCATGAGTTCGCCAGCGAGCAGCCGCGCCAGATCATTGGCGTGGTGGCCGACTCTCGCGATGGCGCACTGGATCACGACCCCGAACCGAAGATGTTTGTCACCCAGACCCAGGTTCCCGACGAGGCGAATGCACTGAATTTGAGGCTGACGCCCATGACCTGGGTGGTGCGCACTTCCGTGGCGCCATACACACTGAATGGCGCCATCCAGGAGCAGCTTCGCCAGGTCAGCGGGCTGCCGGTTTCCGATGTGCGCACGATGAACGAAGTTGTGACGCTGTCCGTTTCGCGTCAGCGTTTCAATATGCTGCTGATGACCGTGTTCGGAAGCTCCGCGCTGCTGCTGGCCGCGATCGGCATCTACGGGCTGATGGCGTACTCGGTGGAGCAGCGCACGCAGGAGATCGGGATTCGCCTGGCGTTGGGCGCGAAGACGGGCGCGGTGCGGAACATGGTGGTGGTGCAAGGCATGCGGTTGGTGCTGATCGGAGTTGCCATCGGGATCGGCTCCGCGTTTGGCCTGACGCGCTTCCTGGCTGCCTTTCTGTTCGGCGTGAATGTCCGGGATCCGATGGCTTTCACCGCGATCCCGATTGCGTTGACGTGCGTGGCGCTGCTCGCCATCTGGCTGCCGGCGATGCGAGCCAGCCGGTTGGACCCGATCCAGGCTCTGCGGTATGAATAACGGCGCCGCGTTCGCGTAACTATTGCCGGACTTGTTGGAAGCGAAGCGCACCATTGCACAGTCGATCCATTGTGTTAGCGCTGGCACACCAGTTGCAACTCCCGATTCACGCGGGTTAGCTCGCGTTATCGGAGGTTACATGTCGTTCGCTTTGTACATTGTCGGATTTATCGTGCTGATTGTGGGGTTGGCTTGGGGCGCGCATCTGGCGCACGTGCCGCAACAGTGGATCGGGGTTGGCGTTGTGGTCTTGGTCGGACTGGGCGTGGTGAAGGCCGTAACCCACACGCGGCAGCGGGATTCGAATTAAAAGCGCGCTGATTTATTGCGCGACCAGTTCGAAGGCGGCATGTACCGCCCGCAGACGAAGCTCTTCGGCTGACGCATGCTGCCGTTGGGCGCGCGCGGCGAGGTGGCCGAAATCCACGCCGGGCAGCCGGGCGTCGGTCTCCGCGATAGCCGCCAGAGCTTGCCACAACGCCAGCTTCCCCAGGATGCCGAGCGTGAGCGCTTCCAACGCCTCAAACGTTCCGAAGGGGCCCCGCTGGAGCTTCAACTCGCTTAACTTTTCGGCCACCCACGCCGACGCCTCTTTCAGAAAAGGCACGCTGTTCCCCGTTCGGGAGATGATTCCCTGCAGCACGGTCCGATCGCTTTCCACCTCAGCCAGCAACGCCACGGCGGCCTCGCCCAATGCCTCGCCAGGATGCTGGTCGCGCAGAAATTCGAGCAGTTCGACGGCGAAATTGGAGCCCGCCAGATGATCGTGTAAGTAAATCGCCAAGGAATCGCTCATAAATTGTGGACTCCGGCGAGGGCGAATTATCTCAAGATTGTTTTGATAAACTGCGGGGACGATGCCGTTTTCACTCAGCGTTGAACGGACGATGATCTCGACTCCGCGCCATCTGGTCCGGGCCTGGACCCAGCAGTTCGATCTTTGGTTTGCAGTGCCAGGATCGGTGTTGATGAAGGGCGAGGCGCGCGGCATCCGCACTACGGCCAATTCCTGAGGCTGGAACCCGATCGGCTGGTGCAGCTGACATGGGTAACGCCGGCCACGCTGGCCGCCGAAACGGTGGTCACGGTGGAGTTGGCGGCCAAGGGCGGAGGGACGGATTTACGGCTCACTCACTCGATGTTCCCGGATGAAGAATCGAGAGACCGGCACGAGAAGGCGTGGCCCTTCGTGTTGGCGCAGCAGGACCAGCGGCTTATTCCTGGCTCAGGCGGATAACTCGTGAACAGCGCCGCCAGCAGCGCCGGAATCAAACCGAACAAGTATCCACGGCTCGCAGGGGTCCAACTGGCTGTTCACAGGTCTGGACAACCGCAATAGTATGCTCCGCGCCTATACACCTGGCCGAGCACACACGTCCTCAACCTTTGGGATTTTTTTCTTTTAGCGCGGCATAACGCGTCAAATCGGCTTAGTGCCGGCAGCACCCAATCGCTGTTGTACTGGCGCTGTCCTTCAGTAATGAAACCGCCAGCGGAATTCGGCGTAGATCTGCCGCGGGTCGTTGTAATGAAATCCGCCGAAGGTCAAGCTATTGTCCAGTAGTACGCGCCGGTTTCCCACATTCAGAGCCGTCACCGAAAGCCGGTATTTGTCTTTCTCGCCAAAACTCTTTCCCAGAGAAATATCGAACGTGGTGTGCTGGGGCAGATAGTTCCCCGGATATTGCGCGTCGGGCAACCCGTTCGTGAACCCCGAGCCGTAGTACACATTCGTCGACGCGAACGCCCGCCACGGAAGACTGCCGTTGACACCTATGTTCAAAGTGTTTCTCTGATCGTGGTCTACGGGCGAATATCCCGGCGGGATGGCCACCGGACATGCCGGCGTCACGGGAACCGGACAAATGACGCCTCCGGTGATGGGCGACGTGGCCTGGGCAATCTGATTGGAGTAAGCCAGGTGCAACTGAGCGCGGCGCCACAGGCGCGGCGAACGCAGCGTGGTTTCCCAACCCTGGATTAAAGCGGCCTCCCAGGTGATGGGCCAGAAAATGTTCGATTCGCCGATATTGTTGTGGTCCAGCCAGTTGGTAGCTCGGGTTTGAAAGCTGTCCTCCTCGAGCACCCAGCCCCGAAAGGGAATCGAAACGCCGAATTGATATTCATGATCGCGCTCTCCACGCAGAGGCGCGAAGGTCAGAGTCTGGCTGCTGGCTAAATCAAGTAAAGGACCGGTAGCAGTCAAGAGGGGCGGCGGTTGATAAAAATCGCCGTAAAACCCGTGAAAAACCCAGTTTATCTTCGGGATTCTGATGGCAACGCCGTAGCGTGGGTCTCCCGCGTTCTCTACAACTCCCGGCTCAGTCCCAACTCCAGGGGTGGCGAAGTGGGTGTAGCGAAAGCCGGCTATCAAGGTCAGCCACGAGGTCACCTTATATCGATCGCTGATGAACGCCTCGCCCACGCCGCCGGTGACCGAACCCGAGGACGGGCCGAAGTTCTGACAGTTCGGCGCGCAATCCGTAAAAACGTTATTAAAGTAATTGTTCTGGTGCTGGGCGAATCCATACACCCCCACTTGAAGGTCGTTGTTCTTCAAAGCAGTGATGCCCAAGCTGGCTTGCGCGCCGGCGTAATTGGCGGTCTGGTGCACGGTGGAAATTACCGGCACATCGTTCGGTCCGCCGTTATAGGCGGCCTGGTTGTAATGATAGAACGGCGAAATCGTAAGCAGCAGGTTGGGATTAAATGTGTGGATCCAGGAGAAAGTGAGGTAGCCATCGGGTTCACGTTCACTATCCTGAAGTCCATAACTGGGATAAACCTGATTTCCGGCTGAGTTGGGATTCGGATCGATGGGGATTTGATAATAATCGCGGCGCAACGACGCCACCATCCGAAATTGATTCGAGGAATTCTGATTGAATATGAAAGACGCGAATCCCCCAAAACCGTTCTCCGCATCGTGAACCACTTGTCCGATGGGGGCCTGCAGACCGTAGTTGCTGCGATTTCCATTGACACTCGCGTAATAGGCGAAACGCTGGGTGTGCCCTCCAAAATTGAATTGATCGTTAGTCTGGTACCAATTTCCGAAACTGACCACGAGTTCCGCCTCATTGTCGCGCTCGAAACCGGTTCGGGGCACGATATTGAAGATTCCATACGTGCGGTCTCCGTACTCCGCATCGTAGCTGCCGCGCTGAACTTCAAGATAATCGATGTCCTTGGGGTCGATCTGCGGGCCCAGGTTGGTAGCGATATTGGTATTGGGCACCGGCACACCGTCGATGAGCCAATCCACCTGATGGCCTCCGCGCATATGCAGCATGTCGTGGGTTACGTAAGCACCGGGCGTGAAGTCGGTAATCATCGCCATACTGTTGGTGCGGTCGGCGCCGGGAGTTTGAGCGATGTCTTCACGATCGACCAGAGTGGTGGGAGTTACCGAATCCATATTGACTACTCCTGCCTGACCGGAGACAACGGCAGTTTGAGTTAACGTTGCGATGGCGAGCTGGAAGTGCAGAACCGGCGATGAACTGGAATCGACAGTAACAGTCTGCTCCGCGGTCTCGAATTTCGGCTGGGTGACGGTGATTTTGTAGTCGCCCACCGGCACGCTGGTGAACGAAAACTCGCCATTATCGTTCGCTTGCGCGGTTTGAGAATAATCCGAGGTAACGGCCTGTAGCTTTACCGACGCTCCCGCCATGGGCCGATGCTGTGGGTCGTGCACCACTCCTTGTATTCTTCCGAAAATTGTTGCCAGGAGCAGAGGACCAAATACACACAAACAGAATACGAGCTTTCGCATGAATCCTCCTTCATCTGCATGCGCGACAGCGCGCACGGCTTTCCAAATGTCAAAATGTGGAACGCGTAAACTACGCGGCGAAAGGAGGAGGACGTTCGAACAAAACTACATGACGCCGGGCGGATGGAATCCAGCAGATCGGCGCAAGCGGCGACGAAACGGCGGGCGCCAGTTCGATACCGTCCGCCGTGGGAGCCGTGGTCTCCGCAACGGGCTGGCTGTTGCGGACCGAAACATGGCACGTCCCGCAGCACTCGCGCGAGGAAAACGCCGGTCCGGAGGGGTCTTCATGCGCCGCGTGCCCGTGCGCTCTCCGGCAGCAACTGGCGTTCTTACCCTTGCAGCAGCACGGGGAATCGCCCGAATCCGCCGCGAACGCGAGGAACGGAATTGGCTGGGCCAACAGAAATGCCACCAGCGCAGTTGCAAACCAGCGAGCCATGCGCGGAGACATTACGCCTAGTATACGCTCGAACGGGGCAGAAACTTCCAATCAAAGACTCCGGGATGTGCAAAATCGAGCCAAAAGCTAAAGGCCCCAGAGCTTTACGACGATAACCCAGTAAAGCTTAATAGGCCTAAGGCGTTCGCATTTCGACCCGCGGAAAGCGCGTTCATCCGCAGCGGCGAGCAGCCTCGCAAACGGCAGGAAAAGGATGACTAAGAATCCGGAAGGAGCCTTGTTGCCCGAAGCGACGCCCAAAGCGACGCCCGAGGAGATGCCCAAAGCGACGCTCCGGCAATCGCCGCGAGGTACGTCGCAACAGAAGGCCCAGGATCGCCTGCCCTGGCGTTTTGCCGCTGTCGTCATCTTCGGAGTAGCTGTCGGCGAATTGCTCACCAACCTGGTTCTTCAGCATCTGGCTGGATGGTGGGGTCACGCCATTTCCTTCGGCGTCCTCACGCTAGGGGCGGCGCTGCTGCTGGCCTGGTCCTTGCGCCGGCGCAGGGAACGTTTCGCCAGGGAGGCTGGAACCGAGCACCTGCTCTCGGAAGAAATCGACAACCGCCGCCGCGCCGAAAATATGCTGCGGGAGCGCACCGAACTGCTGGACACCCTGATCCAGACCAGCCCGGTAGGCATCATCGCGCACGATCCATATCGAGTGGTGACGATGGCCAACCCGGCCTTCTGCGAGATCTTTGGCTACACCGAACAGGAATGCCTTGGACGGAAGCTGGAAGAGCTGATCGTCCAGCCGGGCGCCGAGCCGGCGTTTTTGTCCAACATCCAGCGCATCGCCGCCGGAGCCGTGCTGCACGGATCGATGAAGCGCAAAAGGAAAGACGGGCTCCTGGTAGACGTGGAAGTGCATGCCAAGCGGCTGCTGGCCGACGGCAACTATTGCGGCGCTTTCGCTCTGTTTCAGAACATCACCAAGCGCGTGGAAGCCGAGACGGCACTGCGCGAAAGCGAGGAAGTGTTCCGCACCCTGTGCGCGGCCGCTCCGGTGGGCGTCTTTCGAATCGATGAGAAAGGCGCGCTGCTCTACGGCAACGAGAGGCTGCTGGAGATTCACGGCGTGAGCATGGAACACATGCGCGGCCCCGATTTTCTGAATGGCGTTCATCCGGACGACGCCGAAAGGGTGATGGCCGCCCGAAGCGTCAACCTGCGGCAGGAGAAACGCTATTTCGATCAATATCGCTGGGTGAAACCCAACGGTGAAGTGGTTTGGCTGGGCGTCCACGGCGGCCCGGTTCATGCGCCGGACGGACGCCCGCAGGGATTTGTGGGCGTCATCGAAGATATCACTTCGGTGCGCGAAGCCCATGAGCAAATGCGCGAGGCCAAAGAAGCCGCCGACGCCGCCAGCCGCGCGAAATCCGAGTTCCTGGCCAACATGAGCCACGAGATCCGTACACCTATGAACGGCATCATCGGGATGACGGAGCTGGCGCTCGATACCGAACTGGACCCGTCCCAGCGAGAGTATCTGAACGCGGTGAAGTATTCGGCGGATTCTCTGCTCACCGTGATCAACGACATTTTGGACTTCTCGAAGATTGAAGTGGGCAAGCTGAACCTGGACCCCATCGAGTTCAATCTGCGCGATCACCTGGGGCAGGCGATGAAAATTCTGGCCGCTCGCGCCCACGAGAAGAACCTGGAATTGGCCTGCTTTGTGCCGCCGGAGCTGCCCGATTTCGTGGTCGGCGATCCGGTGCGGTTGCGGCAGGTGATCCTCAACTTGACCGGCAACGCCATCAAGTTTACCGAGAAGGGCGAAGTGGTTTTGCGGGTGGAATTGGAATCGGAGCAGGCCGGCGGCATGTCGTTGCACTTCGCGGTTTCGGACACCGGGATCGGCATCGCTCCCGAAAAGCAGCAATTGATCTTCGAGCCCTTTTCGCAGGCCGACACCTCCACTACGCGGCGCTATGGCGGCACCGGGCTGGGACTATCCATCTCTTCGCGATTGATTGCCATGATGAACGGGCGCATGTGGCTGGAAAGTGAACCCGGCCGGGGCACCACGTTCCATTTCACCGCCCGATTCAGAGCCGCCAGCGCGCTGGCTTCTTCCGCCGCGAACGCGGACCGCGCCGTTCTCCAGAACATGCGCGTGCTTATTGTCGACGACAATGCCACCAACCGCCAGATTCTGGAGAAAACCGTGACCTACTGGAACATGCGGCCCGCCGCCGCCGCCGGCGCCGAAGCCGGGTTGGCCTTGCTTCGCGAAGCACGAGCCAGCGGAGCGCCGTTCGGCCTGATGGTGCTGGATTGCCATATGCCCGACGTGGATGGCTTCATGCTGGTCGAGCGGTTGCGAAGGCTGCCCGAGTGGCAGGATCTGGTGACCGTCATGCTAACGTCCGGCGGACAGCGCGGAGACGCCCAGCGCTGCAAGGATCTTGGGATTGCGGCCTATCTGATTAAACCAGTGCTGCAGTCCGACCTGTTGGAGGCTCTGCTGCGTGTGCTTGGGCCTCGCGCCGACGCCGCGGAGCCGATGCAGGTTGTCACTCGACGCACCTTGCGCGAGTCGCGAACGCCGCTGCGCGTTTTGCTGGCTGAAGATAACGTGGTGAACCAGCGCCTGGCGTTGCGCTTACTGGAGAAGGAAGGCCACAGCGTAGTGCTGGCCGGGGACGGCGTCAAGGCGCTGGAGGCGCTGGAGAGGCAAGAATTCGATCTCATCCTCATGGACGTGCAAATGCCGATCATGGATGGCATGGAAGCAACCGCCGCCATTCGCAAACGCGAGCAGGCGAACGGTGCGCATATTCCTATCGTCGCGATGACCGCCCACGCCATGGCCGGCGACCGCCAGCGTTTCCTGTCGTTGGGCATGGACGGATATGTTTCGAAACCCATCCATTCGCACGATTTGTTCGATGCCATCGAGAACGTGCTGGCAGCCAGCCGCGTAAGTTAAGCCGCGCCGCTCTGTCACAATGAGAGCAACATCATCCGATGTCGCTCAAAGAATACAGCCGCAAACGTTCCTTCGATAAGACGCCGGAGCCCAAGCCCGCAGCGGACGCAGCGTCGGCGGGCACATCGGCATCGCCGGGCAATTACTTTTGCGTGCAGCGTCACGACGCCACGCGCCTGCATTACGATTTTCGTCTGGAAGTGGATGGAACGCTGAAATCCTGGGCCGTTCCCAAGGGGCCCAGCCTGGAGCCGCTGGCCAAACATCTGGCGATGCACGTAGAGGATCACCCCATCGACTACGGCGGGTTCGAAGGCAACATTCCCAAAGGCGAGTACGGCGGCGGCAGCGTGATGCTGTGGGATCGCGGCACCTATGAATTGCTGGGCGATGCGCCGGCCCTGGCGCAGATCGAGCGGGGCGATTTCAAATTTCGTTTGCATGGCGAAAAGCTGCGCGGCGAGTTCGCACTGGTGCTGATGCGCGGGCGCGGCAAGGGCAACGAATGGCTGCTCATCAAAAAGAAAGACGCCGACGCGATGCCGGGCTGGAATATCGAGGATCACGCGCGCAGCGTTCTGACGGGACGAACACAGCAGGAAATCGCAGAGAATCTGCCACCGCCCCAATCCCCAGCCCCGAATCCCCAGTCGCTGTCTTTTCCAGCTGGCGCTGTAAAAGCACCGATGCCGAAGTCGGTGTCCCCCATGCTGGCTACGCTCGCCACTCGTCCGCCATCAGGCGGCTCCTGGCTCTATGAAGTGAAATGGGACGGAGTCCGCGCGGTTTGCTTTATCGGGGGTGATCAAGGTGACAATGAGCTCCGCATTTTCTCCCGTTCCGGAAAGCGTTGTGATCAGCAGTATCCCGAACTCAGTGTTCTGCCGCGCCACCTCAAGGCATCGCAGGCCATCCTGGACGGTGAGATCGCGGTGTTGGATGACAAGGGCCGCTCCAGTTTCAACTTGATCCAGCCGCGCATTTCCGTGGGCGACGCCAACTCGGTGGCGCATCTTTCCCGATCCACCCCCGTGAATCTTTTCCTGTTCGACCTGCTGTATCTGGACGGCTATGATCTGCGCGGTGTCGCGCTCGAAGATCGCAAGCGTCTGCTCTCTGAAATTGTCACTCCGTCCGAGCGCATTCACGTTTCCGATTTCTTCACCGTCGATGGAAACGCGATGCTGGAAGCCGCGAAGGCCAACGGGCTGGAAGGCATTGTCGCCAAAGCGCGCGGGAGCAAATACGAAGGACGCCGCAGCCGCGATTGGGTGAAGGTGAAAGTGATTACGTCGGACGACTTCGTGATTGGCGGATTCACGCACGGTGAGCGCGATTACTTCAGCTCGCTGGTGTTAGGGCTTTACGATGGAGCGAAGCTGACGCACGCCGGGCAAGTAGGCACGGGGTTCAACGAGAAGTCGCTCAAAGAAATATACTCGAAAATCGAACCGCTCATTACGAAAAAGAATCCCTTTACTGGAACGGTGAAAGCGCTTCGCGACGTAACGTGGATCCAACCCGAATTGGTGGCCGAAATTAAATATCTGGAAATGACGCCCGACGGGCTGCTGCGTGCGCCTGTCTTCGTGGCACTTCGCCCCGACAAGGATCCCAAAGAATGTTTGCGCGAACGAGCGGAGGCGGAGGAGCCTCGCCGCGGTCCGCTGCTTCCCGCGGATTCACCGGCCGAAGTCACACTCGACATCGAGGGCCATCGCCTGAAGCTGACCAATCTCCCCAAAGTCTTCTATCCGGGCGAAGGCATCACCAAGCGCGACGTCATTAATTACTACGATGCGGTGGCGCCGCTGATTCTTCCGCATCTGCGCGACCGTCCGCTGTCGCTCAAGCGCTATCCGAACGGTATCAACGAGCAGTTCTTTTTTCAAAAGGACGCCGAGGGAAAGGTTCCCGATTGGGTGCGGCTGGAGCCGATTTTTTCCGAGCACAATCAGGATAAGATTCATTACATCATCTGCAACGATCGCGCGACGCTGATTTATCTTGCGAACCTGGCCTCCATCGATCAGAACCCGTGGATGAGCCGCGTGGGATCGCTGGACAATCCGGATTTCGCGCTCATCGACCTGGATCCCACGGAGGGTTGTCCATACCGCCAGATTGTGGAAGCCGCGCAACTGGTGAAGAAAACGCTCGACTCCATCGGACTGGCGGGTTATCCGAAAACAACCGGCGGGGACGGAATGCACATCTACATTCCTCTGGAACCCATCTATACTTTCGAGCAAGTCCGCACTTTCGCGGAGTTGCTGTCGATGCTAGTGATCAATCAGAATCCTGGTCTATTCACCACGCCGCGCGCCGTCTCCAGCCGCAAGAAGGCCAAAGTGTATTTCGATTACCTGCAGATTTCAAGTGCTAAAACAATCGCCGCCCCTTATGTTCTGCGTGCGCATCCGGGCGCTCCGGTCTCCACTCCGCTCGATTGGTCTGAAGTGAAGCCCGGCCTGGATCCCGCGCAGTTCAACATCCATAATGCGATGGATCGTTTCCATCGCACCGGCGATTTGTTCGAAGCCGTTCTCACGAAGCCGCAGAAGCTCGAACCGGCTTTGGAGAAGGTGGCAGCGAATAGCGCTTCACCAGCGCCACACCCGCGAAAATGATCAGCATCGCCACCACTTCCTGCAATCCAAAATGTTCGCGGAAAAATATCCAGCCGAGAAACACCGCGATAACCGGGTTGATGTAGTTGTAGATGCTGACCACGGAAATGGGCAAGCGGTCCAACACAAAACTGTAGGCGCTGTAGCCCACGATGGAACCGAACATCACTAAATAAGCGACGGCGCCCATGCTGCGCGTGCTCCAGGCGGACGGATGCGGCTTCGCAAGAAAAGCTGGCACAACGAATGCCAGTCCGGTTGCGAGTTGTTGCACGGCGCCGCTCACCACGGGATGCGCCTTGGTCTGATGACGCCGTTGCAGGATAGAACCCAGCGCCCATCCGGCACAACCGAATTGCAGCAGCAGAAAGCCGCGCAGCAATGGACCGCCGAAACCCTCCTGCATGGCCTCTGGCGCGACCAACAATATCGTGCCCAGCAAGCCGACCAGCATTCCAATAATGGTGGGCCCATGCAAGCGAGCGCCGCCTGGAATGAGCGCTTCCACGCCGATCATCCAGAAGGGCGAAATCGTAATGAACACCGCCGCCAGGCCGCTGGGCACCCACTGTTCGGCGAACACCAGGCAGCCGGTGCCCGTGCCGATAATGATGACGCCGAACAGCGCGGTGAACCCAAGCTCGCGTCCGGTGGGAAGATGCGCTTTCGAAAAATACGCGACGCTGAGCAGTATGCCTCCGGAGATGCTGTAGCGCAGAGCCATCAGCACCGGCGGCGCCATGGATTCGAGCGCGATGCGGATGCCCAGGTAGGTGGTGCCCCAGAATAAACAGACCGCGGCCAGCGCCAGGTACGCTTGAAAATAAGGATGGCGCGGCAAAATTCAGGGTAACATTGAGTGTTGATACTCACCGTCACGATCAACCCTTCGGTGGATCGCAATATAGAAGTAGACAGGCTGGTTTTCGAAGATCGCGCCTATATTCTCTCGCGCAGCGACTCGGCCGGCGGCCGCGGAATGAACGCTTCCCGCGTCTTGCATTCGTTCGGAGCGAAGACGCTGGCAATCGTTACGTCCGGCGGCATGAACGGGCCACGTCTGGAAAAGCTGGCGGCGAAGTCGGGATTCCCCGTCAAAGCAGTGCCGATTCACAACGAAATCCGCGTAAATCTGACCATCACCGATAAGCAGGGGCTGGCCATCCGGCTGAACGAGCGCGGCCCCAAGATTACGCCCGAAGAGCTGGCGCGGGTGGAAAAAGCGGTAGCGAATCGATTGGAATCGGCTTCCTGGCTGATGTTGTGCGGCAGCATTCCGCCGGGCGTGTCCACCGATTTCTATACCAAGCTGATCCGCATGGCGCGCGAGCGGAAAGTGAAAACCCTGCTCGATACAGACGGCGACGCGTTGCTGCATGGCATCGAAGCGTGCCCCACCATTGTGAGTCCGAATCAGCCCGAGGCGGAAAGGCTGTTGAATCGCGCGCTGATCACTCGGGCGCAATTCCTGGAAGCGGCCACGCGCATCAAAGCCATGGGCGCGGAGGCCGTGATGCTATCGCTGGGAGGACGAGGCGTGGTGGCGGTTAACGAGAATCAATTGTTGGAAGTGATTCCGCCGCGGACCGATGCGGTGTCGCCATTGGGCGCGGGCGATGCGCTGGCCGCGGCATACGTATGGGCTGCAACGAAGAGAAAAGATTTCGCCGATTGTGCGCGCTGGGCGGTGGCGGCGGGAACGGCGTCGGCGATGCAGCCGGGGCTGGTTTTCGCTAGCCTGGAGCAGACCAAGGAAGTGTATAAGGCGGTGGAAGTGCGTAGGGCTTGAATCCGCTTGCTCACGCGCGCGGCTCGGTTTGTTGCGGTTCGGTAGGTCGCGGTTCAGTTTTCTGATCGGGGCGCTTGGCGGTGTTGATCAGCACCACAAACAGCAACAGCAGGCAGAGCAGCGTGGCCACACAGCCGATGACCAGGTAATCCGTAGATTTGTGCGGGCCCGGCATCACGGCCAGCAGGACTGCGACGGTTACGGCGAAGATGATCAGCATGCCGAACGTCAGCGCCAGTGTTCGATTCATTAGTCGTACTTCTCGAAAATAATCTGTTTGCGATCGAATCCCAACCCTTTGAGGATAGCGCGTACGTCGTCAACCATTGCTTTGAGCCCGCAGATGTAGACATCCAGATCGTGGCGGTAGGCGATGGCTTCCAGTAAATGAGCCTGCACGTGTCCGGTGCGGCCGGCCCAGGAGGATTCGGCGCGGCTGAGCGTGGGCCAAAAACGGAAGTTGGAATGCTTGCCGGCGAGCGCCTCGAAATCGTCGCGATAGTAAATGGTTTGCTCGTGACGGACGCCAAAGATTAGCGTGAGTTGCCTGGCGTGTGGATGCGAGAGGTAATCGGGCGCCATGGCGCGGAACGGCGCGATGCCGGTACCGGTGGCTATGAAGACGGCGTCTTTCGAAGGATCGCGAACCACGAAGAATCCGAGCGGGGCGGAGGTTTCGATGGAATCTCCCGGCTGCAGCTCGAAAAGATGCGGAGTAAACACGCCTCCGTGAACCAGATTCAAGCAGAGTTCGAATCGATTGCCATCCGGCAGCGACACGATGGAATACGGCCGCGTGATTTTCTTGCCGTTGAGAGTTTGGCTGAAAGAGACGAATTGGCCGGGCTTGAAATGGAGTTGCTCGACCTCGGGGATTTCGAAGACGAAGTGGCGCACTTCGGGCGCGATGTCGCGAAACTCCACGACGTTGGCTCTCATGCCGGATGTTGCGCGAGTGCTTCGCTGGCGCGGTCCAGAAGCGCCTGAACCAGCGCGGGATGGCCATCCAGCGGCGACGTGATTTGCATTTCGATCTCGCCGTGAGCGCGGGAAGCATCGCGAACCAGGCGCGGAAGGTCGCGCTGCATGTGCGTGCCGAGCGTCAGGAAATAGGGAATGACGACGATGCGCTTGGCGCCGCGAGCGATGAGCAGCCCCGTCGCGCCGGCCAGGTCCGGCGCCCCAAGTTCCAGGAATGCCGCTTCGACGACGTGCCGGCCGGAAGCTGCCATCTGAGCAGCCACCTCTCGCACGGCTTGATTGGCGCTTTCGATGCGCGAACCGTGGGCGAAGACGATGAACCCGGTCATTGCTGGATTATGCCTTCGTCATACCTGGATCAGCGGAGACGCGGGCGCGAGGCTTTGTTCCGTCTGCGGGAAATAAGCGCGCAGATAATCGATAAATGCGCGGCCGCGCGGGCGTCCGTTATTCTCGTGGAGCTCCACGCGCTGCAGGAACACCAGCGTCCCCAGGATTTCGGCGTCGCGCAGCGGCATGGCGTTCTTCTCGGCGAGCTCTTTGCGCAGACCGTCCACCGATTCCTGCAGCCGCTGATGAACGCCGCCCGCAATCAGGTTGGTGGGCCGGGTCTCGTAATAAAGGCCGCTCTGCAGCGTGCGATAGGTTCGGATTAGCGATTCGAGCGCATCGCGGACATCGGAATCGACGACACCAGGCTGCGCAAGCGAGGCTTCCAGCAGCCGCGAGCCCAAGAACACTAACAGCGGTTCATGTTCCCGCAGGAATTCCTCGGTGACCTGAACATCGCGGTTGGGAACTTCATCGGGATTCAATTCGCGCGGCTTTTCATGCCGGCGCGCTTCCATCAGATAAGGGCAATCCAGCGGGCAACTGATGCTGACTTCGCGCTCGTTGCCGCAACAGATAGAGCAGATCTCGGCGCTGACGCCGGGACAATAGCGGCGTGGCTTGCGCGTGTCGCAGATGGGGCATTTCATGAGGCGAAGGCTCGGTGATTCCATCGTAGCATCGGGGCCCACGATTGCTATGGCCGGTATTCGAGTCGCCTGATTTCGGGGATAGCAAGTCGCAGCGAATACACACAGAATTCGAGGATCGCGGCGTTGGGCCGAGTCCACTCGAAGAAGGTGTGTGCCGCAGAGTCAATTAGATCGTCGATTCCTGACCCGTGCCGGAAGTCCGTTTCTTCGTCGACGGGTTGGCCGTTCAGATTGAGAATCCAGGTTTCGATATTGCGTTTCGGAATCAGGTGGACGATCTTCTCCTCGGCGGTCCGCGCCGATAACTCAGCTCCAGAGAGCGCACTTTCGAACTGACGCGTGCGCCTGTTCAGGTCACCAGTATCTGCGTCGATGATCACGATCAGCGCAGTATCGGCATGTCGCTTACGAAACGCGCGGACCGAATCAGCGTAGCGTTCTCGAACCCACTGCTCCCCGCATCCTCTACCGCTTGGAAGAGGCTCAAACCGCGTCACGCTCTGAAGCTTGAGCCGGTCGAGATATCGGTAGATCAATCGCTGATGGCGTTTGTCCTCGGCCAGAACGATGATCTGCGAAACTCTAGCCACGCTCCCATCCGCGAGCTACGATCTCTGCAGGGGGAAGGCTGCTGTCTGGATCGCCGTGGAACGGCTCAACGCACACGGCGCCCACATTGTTGCGGACAAATTGGACGCCGTAACTCGGCGCCAATTGGTTGATGAGCTCGGGATGATGGGAGATTAGGATAGCCTGGCCCTTGCGTTCTTCGACTAGGTCAACGAGTTTCATTAGCCATGGTTGAATTTCAGCAAGCGAGATGAAATTTTCTGGTTCGTCAATGATGACTGTGTTTCCCTTGGCTGCAACGAAGTGAAGAATCATGTACAGACAGATCAGGCATCGTTGACCATCCGACAACTGGTTGAAGCCGAGCTTAACGGTTCCACCCTGTCGCCCGAAATCGACGACAAGTAAGCGGACACTCTCCCCCGCAAACTCAAGCTCCAGGAAGTTGAAGCCGTCGATGGCTTCGCGCAGGCTCCCAAGCAGTTCCTGATTCTCTCTTGGATCGTCTTGCAAAAGATGCCGATACCACGATGCGACGTTGGAAAGGTTCACATTCGGGTATAGGTTCTCACCTTCCGCACGCAATGTCATACCAAAAGGATTCAGCCGGAAAGAGTAAACACTCGCGAGCCACTTCTTGAAAGGAGCGATCAAACCATTCTTTTCAATGCTGACCGTCAGCAACGATGAGCGATCACGTTCGAGGGGATAGGTGAATTGGACCTCCCCGTCATCATAGAGTTGAACCTCTCCACTCTCAAACTCAAGAAGCGGCTTCCGGTCCAAGTAAATACGTTCAGAAGCCACGAGAGGCCGGGGTGGATCGTCCGACGGCTCAATAGTAAGTTGGTACAAATAGTTTCCACCATTAATCGTTGCCTCTAATTCGAAAGTCTGATCGGCGCGACGGTCCCACTTAGTGCGTTGGTTCAAGGGAAACAGCTCTTCGGCCGTCGTGCCAACGGTGACGAATTGCCGCACGAACAAGAGAGTGTCCAACATGCTCGACTTTCCCGATCCGTTTCGTCCAAGAATCAGGTTTGTGCGCCCAGGCTTATATTCGAAGCCTACAAAACATCGGTAATTATCGATGTAAAGCCGGGTCAGCATCTGACTCAATTCTACACGCTGCCCGCGCCAACCATCTGCTGATAACACCGCAGAAAATATCCATCCGTCATGCCGGCGATGTAATCGCAGACCACCCGATGCACGGGCGCGCTGGAGAGCGACTCAATGTAGTTGGCGGGAAGCTTCTCCGGATGCGCCACCCAAAATTCGAACAGTTCGGCGATTTGGGCGGCGGAGCGGCGGCGTTCGCCCGCCATGGGTTCGGAATAATAAAGCGTGTGATGCAGAAATTGTTTCAGCTCGCGATTGGCGGTGTGAGTTGGAATGGTGAAGGCAGCCAGGCGGCGGGGATGGGCGCGAACATCATCCACGCTGGAAACCGACGCCGCGTTGGTAGACTCGATGGTGCCTTGCACCAGGCCTGTAACCAGCCAGTCCAGCAATCCGCGCAGCACTTCCTGAAACTGGTCGCGTTCGGATGCGCCGGGGAATTGCGATTCCACTTCCTCCCAGCGGCGGCCGAACTCGGGGACCGATTGGCAAGCGTCTTCAATTTTGAAAAGGCCCGCGGAGAAGCCGTCGTCCAGGTCGGCCGTGTTGTAGGCGATCTCGTCTGCCAGGTCGATCAATTGGGCTTCCAGCGGCGGGCGAAGCCCGGGAAGATATTCGTCCAGCATGGCATTCTCGCCCTTTTCGAAATCGCGCGAATGCTTCACAATGCCCTCGCGTACTTCGAAAGTCAGGTTCAGGCCGGGAAAGCGGGCGTAGCGCCGTTCGAAGGATTCGACGATTCGCAGGGCGTGAAAATTATGGTCGAAGCGATCGCCAAAGCGGCGCATCTGGCGATCCAACTCGTCTTCGCCGGCATGCGCGAACGGAGGATGACCGATGTCGTGACACAAGGCTAAAGCTTCGGTGAGTTCTTCGTTGAGACCCAGCGCGGCAGCCACGGTGCGGGCAATCTGTGCCACTTCGATGGTATGCGTGAGCCGGTTATGGGAATAATCCGAAACGCCCGGCGGAAAGACCTGTGTTTTATTCTCAAGGCGTCGAAAAGCCCGCGAATGGATCAGGCGATCGCGATCGCGCTCGAACTCCCCGCGATAAGGATGCGGCAGTTCGGGATATCGCCGGCCTCGGCTCTGTTCGACGGGAAAACGCAGGCGGCTTAGCCTGTCAACTGCCGGCCGGTTCACTTGCAGGACAGAGAACTGTCCAAAGTAATGGCGGCTTTGCTTACGGCGCTGCGAGTGCTGGTACGCAGCGGTTCCACAAGCTTCCGGGCGCGGGCGCAGTCGCTGGTCTGGAGCAATTCCGCCAGCGCCAGGACAGCCGCGTCCTTGGAAACCACCACCGTAGGATGGTCGATGACGGACTGGATGAGCTTCGCACCCTCGTTTACTTTGCCCTGGGCGGCGTAAACGGTAGCGAGCGCCATTTTGGCCTCTGAAGCGTAGGGTCCGCTGCCGGAATCGATAGCTGCCTCGAAGTGCTTGGCGGCTTCGGGCAAATTGCCAACGTCGGCGGCGTTGGTGCCCAGGAAGAACTCCGCGATGTCGCCCTCCTCGGTGCCGGGATACTTGGTAGCCAAGTCACGCCAGGCCTTCAGAACCGCCGTTTCGCGAGCCGGCGCAGTGGGGAACGACACTACGTAGTCGGATTGCGATGGACCGACCTGGCTGTTTTGGATGAGCATGGCGGCGTGCAGCGCTTCCTGGCGCGCGTTGTGCTGGTAGTTGCGATACCAGAAAATGCCAATGACGATCAGCACCACGGCAGCCGCGGGCACGGCCCATTGGATCATTTGCCGGCGGTGTTCGGAAACGAATTGGACGCTATGTTGGACTTCCAGAGCGAACTTGTCGCTCTTCAGTTCCTTACGGGTGAGCTTATCCACGGAGACCTCATAACTGCGGGAAATTTCAGTTTACCATAGCGACCGGCGGGCGTTGCTGCTGCGCGATCAGTCTCGGTTGGGTATGGCGGGGCGTTCCGGGAGCGGGGCCATGTCGCCGATATTTTCCGTCGTTCTGGGCGCCCATCCTTCGTGCGCCGTATCCTTGGCTTCATCCTGGTGGATTTCAGAGGCGGACAGGGGCATGTTGGTGGGCTTGTAGTCGCTCAGCTTGCGCGGCTCATCATGCGTATGCGCTACATCCGACAGATCGTCGATGGTGTTGACCGTCACATCTTCCACGAAGCAAGTTAGATCCGGACGGAAGACTTAAGTTTCCACCCGCCTGAAAGCCAGGACGGCATTGAGGCCGCCGAAGGCGAAGGAATTCGAAAGCGCGAACTCGATGGCGGCCGGGCGTGCGATGTTGGGGACTACGTCGAGATCGCAGGCTGGATCCGGTTCGGTGAAGTTGGCGGTGGGAGGCAGAACGCGGTGGTGCAAAGCGAGCAGCGTGGCGGCGGCTTCGATGGCGCCGGCTGCGCCCAGCGTATGGCCGTGCATGGATTTGGTGGAACTTACCGCGAGATGCCCCGCGTGTTCGCCGAACACTTTGCGGATGGCCGTGGTTTCCGCCGCGTCGTTGGCCAGGGTTGCGGTGCCGTGGGCGTTGATATAGGTAATGTCGCCCGGCCGGAGGCCCGCGTCAGAAATTGCCGCGCGCATGGCGCGAGCGGCTCCATCGGGAGAAGGCTGGGTAATGTGGAACGCATCCGACGACATGCCGAAGCCGATAATTTCACCGATAATCGGCGCGCCACGGACGCGTGCGGCGTCCAGCGGCTCCAGCACCAGCATGGCGGCGCCTTCGCCCAGGATCAGGCCGCGCCGGTCCTTTGAAAATGGACGGCAGGTGTCGGGCGATACCACGCGCATGGCCTCCCACGCTTTCAGAAACCCGAGACTGAAGACCGCCTCGCTTCCGCCGGTAATGGCCATGGCGACAGCGCCGCTGCGCACCATCCAAAACGCCTGGCCGATGGCGTGATTGGAAGACGAGCACGCGGTGGAGATGGTGTAGGTGGGTCCCACTACGCCGGTTTCGAGCGAGATGCGGCTGGCGGCTGCATTTTCCATAGTGCGTGGAATGGTGAACGGGTTCACGCGCGGGATGTTGTTGCGATAGAGATTGACGAATCCCTCGTCCTCTGTGGTTTGGCCGCCGACGCAGGAGCCGGTGACGATGGCGGCGGATTCGCGCAACTCCTGGGTCCATTCAACTCCCGCCGCGGCGATAGCTTCCCGGGCCGCGATTACGCCGAACTGCGCAAAACGGTCCAGCAGGCCGAGTTCCTTTTCGTCGAAATATTGCGCTGGAGTGTAGTTTCGAACCTCGGCGCCATTTGAGAAACGAAGCAACGCAGGGTCGACGGCTTCGAGCGGACCGATTCCAGGCCGCCCTGCTTTGAGCGACTCCCAAAACTGGCCGCTGTTGTGGCCGATGGCCGAAATTACGCCGATGCCCGTGACGGCGACGCGGCGGGGCATTTACGCTGTGACCGCAGATTGTTTTCCCTGGGCGCCGTCCAAGAGCTTCGCGATGCCATCGATTACATCCCGAACAGATCGCAGATTTTGAGCGGCCTCATCCGGAATATTGATATTGAATTCGCTTTCCACCGCGAAAAGGATGTTTATGCCATCCAGCGAATCGATCCCGAGTTCCTGGAAGGTGCTGTCGGCGGTGATCTTCTCCTGGGGAACATGCTGGGTTGCGGCAATAACGGCTCTTACTCGCACCGTCAGCTCTTCGTAGGACATAGGATATCCGTCACCCTCTCGAAATGGAAACCTTGCTCCGCCAATTTTGGCAAAAGTTCGCGAACGGCTTGAATCGTGACACCGATATCGGGGCGGTGCTGGAGAATCCGTCCATCGTGCAAGCAGAGAATCGCGCCCCGGGCCGCACCATGGAGCAGGCGAGAGACGACAGCGGGCGTCTGCCGTTTCCAGTCTAGCGCAATGGTGCTCCACGTCACACCGGTGAGACCGAGGCGCTGCTGAGCGGCCCGAAGACCGAACCAGCGCACGCCGAAGGGAGCCCGGAAACAGCGCGGAGGATGTCCCGTAGCTTTCTCGATGGTTTCCTGTGCGGCGGAGAGTTCGCGATAAATATAAGCGGGCGATTTGAGTGCGAGGAGCGGATGGGAATCGGTATGATTGCCGATTTCGTGACCGGCCGCGGCTACTTCGCGCGAAACGGCGGGCAAGCGGCGGACATTCGCGCCGCACTGAAAGAAGGTGGCAGGCACGCCATAGCCAGCCAGGATTTCGAGCAACTGGACGGTGGATTCACTGGGTCCGTCATCGAAGGTAAGTGCGATGGATGGCCGGGTGTCCGTGCCGCGCGAGACAGAAGGAGCGAGCCAGGAGCAGGAAGGGATGCGGACAGCGTAAGCCAGCGCGCCGGCGGTAACGGCAATTGCCGAAGCCGCTGCGGCTTCCAGGATTTGGGCGACGTCGGGCATGGAGGGCGAAAACCGCTTACTGACGTGCGCGGCTCGCTAGGGTCCGAGCGCGTTACCTGTCCGCGCGCGTTACCGACCCGAGCACCTTACCGAGCCGCGCGTGTTACGAGCCGGGCGCGTGAGCAAGCGGTCTGTTCGGAGTTTAGCAGGGTACCAGAAAAAAAGCCGGGCGTTGGAGGCGTCCGGCTCGAGGAGCACCCACGGGCGGAATGAGGCCGCACCGCGGAAGTGGAGAATCTATAATCAGGCGAGCAAGCCGCCATGCCCCAGGCAGGCGACTTCCCAGCCGGAGACACGGTAGCGGGCCAGCATCGGCGGCAGCATCAGATCCACGACGTTGGGTTTCGCGGAGCGGAAGCAGCCTGGCGCGGACACGATGGGAACATCGTCTTTGTAACCCAGCAAGAAGAGATTGCCCGGCTCCACGGGAGCCAGGAAACGCTCGATGTGACAACCGGCTCGAACCATGGAGCGGCCGATCACATCGTCCGGACCCGCGGGGGCGGTGGTGGATGCGATCAGCACAGCGGTTGGCCTGGCACGCAGCAGGTGCTGGAGCGAACGGGCCACAGCGCCCTCCTCCTCGACCGACGAGAGGACAAAACTGGCGCTGGTTCCGATGCGATCCAATCGCTGACGCATGATATTTTCAAACAACTGCCGGGCCCGTTCGCCGTTCACCGGGTCAGTGTAAAGAATGGCCACGGCCGGCGCGCGGATGGGCCGGGCCTGCAAAATAGGACCTCTTTCTTTGACGATGGAAATCATCGCATCGAGTTCCGGCTTCGCAACCGCGAACGGAGTGCTCTTGACAGTAGCCACCCGTTGACCAGTTCGCGCATAAGAAAAGTTCAGAGACGTGGCGATGGCCATACTGGCCGTACAATTGATCTGCTTTAGGAGCTCATCGTCCACCAGGACACAACACGGCCTCCGTGGTGAATAAGTTCGCCCTTCCTCCAGCGGCAAGACGGATTTCGAGCGCTCCACAGCCGATTTCGCTCGCGACCTGCATGACAGCGTCATCCTCGCCAACTTCGCCTTCTTCTAACTCAGTTACCCAGACCTCGTTCATTCCTTCGGTCTCAAGCATCCGAGCATCTTCTTCGCTGATCACGTGGCCCTTGGCGAGCAATTTCTTGCCTCCGGCCCGAAATATCGTGCAGCAAAGTATCCTTCCGGTTGACTGCTTGACGTCAATGGTCTGTGCCTTCATAGACCGATGATCCCTCCCGGAGTCCTAGCTAAGTATGCTTACAAATTATACACAGGCGTAGTGAGAAAGCCAGGAAAAAATCTCAATGCGGCGCGGAAATTTGAAAGGAAACGTCAAACTCGCGCAACGAGTCAGCGACTCTTGGGGTTCGGAAGTTGGACTAGTTCCTGGCCGGAGTTCAGTGATAAAGCAGAGACCGGATTCGGGCTAAGGGCTTTCAGTACAGCGATTTCGTCGCAACACTGGAACTTCGGACAAGACAAACAATCCTTCCACACTTTGAGAGGGAGCAGGCCGCGATCGACTTGTTGGAAGCCCAGCTTGCGAAAAAAATCAGCGACATAAGTAAACGCGAATATCGCATGAAGGTGGTTGTTAATGGCTTCCTTCTCCAGAGCTTCTATCAGGAAAAGCCCGACATGCTGGCCCTTGGCTTCTGGGGACACCGCCAAAGACCTTATTTCTCCCGAGGTTGGAGTGTAGAAGTGCAATGCTCCGCATCCGATGAGACGGGAACCAGCATATATAACCGTGAAATCACGAATGTTTTCCGACATCTCAAACTCGGTTCGCGGCAGCATGATGCCTTCGGCCGCGTAGGAGTTAATCAGGTGAAGAAGCGCGGGAATATCGCGCATACTGGCCTTGCGAATTGTGAGGTTTTCTCTGACAATGCGAAGGACCGGTTCGGCTAGTACTGTAGACTCTGACACGGAGCTAAGCATGGGGCACCACCGCTGGAGAAATTAGCCGAGTTCCGATCGCATCGCCCGCCAATAGTCGATCAACAATGCCTGCAGTGGCGCCGGGAGCAATGATTACTTCGGCGGTTCCGGTTTGAAGCGCGTTGACAGCTGCTTCGAGCTTGGCGCGCATGCCGCCGGTGGCGACGCCCGATTCGATAAGCTGCCTGCATTGATCCGAATTTAATGTAGAATGGACGACATTATTTTCGCCTCGCACGCCATCCACGTCCGTCAAGAACAGGAGTTTGTCGGCGCGAAGGGCGCCCGCTACCGAAACGGCCATCTGGTCTGCGTTCACGTTGAAGAATTGGCCCTGGCGGTTGCCGGCGAGGCAAGCGATAACAGGTAGGTATCCTGCGTCAAGCAATGTGTTCAGGAGGCGGGCGTCGGAACGCACCGGCTTGCCCACCCAACCCAGTTCCTCGCTCATCTGCCGCGCTTCGGTGAGCAAGGCGTCCATGCCGCTTAATCCCACTGCGCGTGCGCCGCACGCGATGAAAGCTGAGACGAGTTCCTGATTTACCGCACCAGCCAGAACTTTGACGACGGCATCCAGGACTTCGGGCGTAGTGACGCGAAGTCCGTTTATGAAGCGGCTTTCGATGCCATGATCGGTGAGGTAACGCGTCATCTGTTTGCCGCCGCCATGAACGACAACGGCTTCGAGGCCTTGGCCCACGGCCGAGGAGATTTCGGCGGCCAGGCGATGGCGCGATTCCGCTGCGTCAAGCAAAGTGCCGCCGAGCTTGATTAGTACTTTCACAGCGAGAGTACTCCCGCGGCCGTTTCAAACCTTCTCACAGGAGCCCTGCCGTTTCGTCGCAGCCGAGGATCAGGTTCATGTTCTGGATGGCTTGGCCGGCGGCGCCCTTCACCAGATTGTCGATGGCGCTGACGATGACGGCGCGGCCGGTGGCGGGATCGAACTGGAAGCCGATGTCGCAGAAGTTGGTGCGATTGACGGCGGCAAGATCGGGCAAGCTTCCCGGCTGGTAGAGGCGCACGAACTTTTCCGTTTGGTATTGGCGAAGGTAAATTTCGAGGAGCTCTTCGGCGGAGTTGATGCCGCGCGTACGCATGTAAATGGTTTCCAGGATGCCCCGGTCAATGGGCAGCAGGTGCGCGGTGAAGCTGAGCTCGGGTTCATCGAGACCGGAGACCATCAGGACTTCGGCAACGTGCCGATGATCCAGCACCGAATAGGCGGAGAAGTTGTCGGCGATCTCGCAAAAGCTGGTTTTGAGGGTGGCTTTGCGGCCGGCGCCACTCACGCCGGACTTGGCATCGCAGACGATTCCGGCTGATCGATCGGCCGCGCCGCTTGCGATCAACGGCTGGATGGCAAGATTGGCGGCCGTGGGGTAGCAGCCAGGGTTCGCGATCAGGCGCGCAGTGCGGATGCGCTGGCGGCAGAACTCGGGGAGTCCATAGACG
This sequence comes from Bryobacterales bacterium, assembly GCA_963784025.1. Lineage (GTDB taxonomy): Bacteria > Acidobacteriota > Terriglobia > Bryobacterales > Bryobacteraceae > Palsa-89. The sequence goes on along the minus strand of CAWAPW010000011.1, from coordinate 543,321 downwards.
GCTTCGGCGAGCAGCTGGGGCGCGGTGTGCTCCTGTTTGTACCAGCGCGAATAAGTTGCGGCGTCGTGGAGGCGGAAAGCGCCGCTGAGATCGATGACCTTGGCGCCGGCGTCCAGCATGGCGGGCGCGAGTTCCATGGAAACTTCGGGCGGCGTGGCGAGAAAGACAACGGCTAGGTCTTCGGCGCGGACGGAGTCGGGAGTACAGGGCGCACGGCGAGGCCGCGGATGATTGATGGGCGCCGGCCGGCCGCTCTGATCCTGGCGGTGTTCCAGGAGGATGGGCTCGGCCTGGGGATGGGAGTTGAGGAGGCGGAGGAGTTCGGCGCCGGAGTAGCCGCTGAAACCGACGACGCCGACCTTATATTTATTCATCGCTGTGAATAATTATACCACGCCTTCGCCCCGGTAGTGGGGTCAGGTTGTGTTGGTTGATTATGCAGGCGCCAAATTAGCGCTTCCCGCGCTTCTTAGCAGGTGGTCTGACTGAGACGGCTTTTTCTGGTGGCTTCCGGCCATCTCCGGGATCTTCTTTTCGATTCAGAAATGCCCGAACGATTGCTATCAGGCCCGTTCCGCCGCCCCCTATGCCGCCGAGCAGGGCACCTGGCCAGGGGTGCCCATTAATGGCGACATATACGCCGCCGACAATAAAACCAACGGAGACAAGTACTGCGCAAATTTGCCCTCGCCTGTTCTCGGCAAATTGCAGACGCATTTCCTCCACCGTCGCGCTGCTCATTTTGTCCTCTATCTGTCGGCGATGATTTCCCTGAGCTTCAGCCATCGCGATAATTCGCAGTGCTGAACCTGGACACGCGTTCTCGTAGCCCTGCAAAAGACTAGGCGGCGGGAGTGGCCCCGCAAAGGTGGATTCCATCGTAGACACAAGAACTGTGTCAGCGATTCTGGATTGACCACTCGCAATCGGCTTCGGATTCGGCGTTTGCGGATCGGACACGAAGATATTGTTCAGTCATTGTATACTTCAAAATTGAAGCGTACAAGTCATGACCAACTGCAGCCCAATCTGAATAAATACCGTCCTTATTCGACGGCAGGCAGAACGCAAGCCTGCTTCGTTTGTGCGGTGGAGACAGAGAGATAGAATCGCATGCATTTTCTATTCCGTATGTGCACCTGCCAAATGCGGATTGTACGATAGTCGTGTACACGGACGGAGTAGAGCACTTAACCCGTTCTTCCAGGAGACGAATGAGATCGTCCCTGTGCTCTCGTTTTGTTACTTCTTTCTCAAATGTTAGCATGACTCAAACCACTACGTCCTTCAACCGCCTATTAGACGCTCACTGGACCAAGTAGGCTTCGCCGATTATCATATCGGCTAAACTACCAAACCTCCATAGAGGGACGTAGTTAGTGTATACTACTCAAACGGAGAATCTCCCCGTAATGAGTTGAAAACATTAAACAATCTACTATTGACACAATTTCCCACACGCCAAGTTTAGCTGCCTAGCAACTCCGTCACTCCCGAGACGTGATCGGTCGATCCAGCCGCCCTGGCAGGAGTAGCACCTTTGAGCGTGATGTGCTTCCGGCAGAAGTTGTACCACGCAAAGTGCAGTGCCAGGGCCGCTTTCAAGTTGTCCCACTTCTTGGAGAACCCCTCCGTCAGGCGAGTTAGCCCATCCGCATACCCGCAAACAACCAAGCGGATTTCTCCTGCTATAGCTTTACGATACCCGACCAACAGAACCTGACCCCACTACCGCTGCGGTGGTGGCCCAGGTTTGACCCACTACCGCTCAACATCCGATTTTTCTCCGCTCGCGTATTACCCACTGAACGCGCCCGAAAAGGGCCAAACGAAGGAGACCGATATGCGGAAATACACTTTGCCGGCGTTGCTGATGGGATGGCTTGCGATAGCCCCACTCTCGCAAGCCGACGACACACTTTATAAGAGCCTGGGCGGCAAGAAAGCCATCGTGGCCGTGGTGGACGATTTCGTGCGGCGCGTCGCGGCTGACGACCGAATCAACAGCTTCTTCAAGGCCACCGCGGCCGATCCCCAACGGCTGGCGAAATTCAAGAAGAACCTGGTGGATCAAATCTGCGAGGCGTCCGGCGGCCCTTGCAAGTACAAAGGCAAGGATATGAAGACCGCGCACGCCGGCATGGGAATATCGAGCCCCGATTTTGACGCTCTGGTGCAGGACCTGGTGGCATCGCTCGACAAGTTCATGGTCAAGGAGGGCGACAAGCAAGCGCTGCTCGGCGTCCTGGGGCCGATGAAAAAAGACATTGTAGAAAAGTAGACCTGGACCGACTCCTTGGGTGGTTTTCCCTCAGGCGCGCCGGACCGTTTGGGCTACCGTTCCAGCGCCAGCGCGCCTTTTTCTTGAAGCAAGCTATGATTTCAGTGGGCGGCCTCAGAGCCGAAATGCAGAAGAAGCTGGAATATCGGAGTGCGACCGGATAATGCTGCCGCTCCTAATGGCCGTGTATGCGGACCCCGAGGAAAGGGAGCTGCTCGCCCGTTTGCAGCGTCGGGATCCGCAGGCGCTGGCCGAATTGTACGATCGTTACGGCAAGATGGCTTATTCGCTGGTTCTACGCGTGGTCCGAGACCAGGACATCGCGGAGGATTTAGTTCAGGAGACGTTTCTACGGGTGTGGAACCGCGTGCATTCCATCGACAGCGACAAGGGGTCCATCGGGCCGTGGTTGTTGGCCGTCGCGCGCAATCGAGCGATCGACTATTTGCGTTCGTCGGCGGGGCGGGAGCGTAACGCCGTGGAGCTGGATGAGACAGACCACGCTTCGCTCTATTGCTCCATGGAGGCCGGCCTTCTGATCTCCGATCAGGCGCGCCGCGTGAAGGTGGCCATGGACAAGCTGCCGCCGAACTATCGGACGGTGATGGAGCTGGCTTATTTCGAAGGCCTGTCGCAGACGGAAATGGCAGTCCGGATGGGCCAGCCACTGGGCACCATCAAGACCTGGGTGCGCACGGCGTTGCAGAGTTTGCGCGATGAGCTCGGAGTGGTGGTGTCCTCATGAACTGCGAAGAACTCCGCGAGCACTATGATCTCTACGCGCTGGACATCGCCGAGGAACCGGAGCGCGGCGAGATTCGCGCACACCTCAATCGCGGATGCGAGGTTTGCATGGGGGGAGTGAAGGGCGCTTTGGAAAGGGTTGCGCTGATCGGTTCCACCGCTCCACCGGCTCAGCCGTCTTCGAAGCTGCGGCGGCGTATCTTGGCTTCCGCTGGGTTCGAGCGGCGGGGCCCGCGTTGGATCGCGATATGGGCCATGGCGGCAGCGGTTGCTCTAGTGCTGCTGGCGCTGATCTTCGTAGTCCGGGACAGATACCGGTATGTCGATGAAGCGGTTCGCGCAAGAGAGGCGTTAGCCATTTTGTACGGCCCCCGCACCGTGGAGGCCTCCTTCGGCGGCGCGCAAACCCAGCCGCCGCGCGGCAAAGTCTTCGTAAGTCCGGACCGAGGCGTATTACTAGTCGCTTCCAATCTTCCGGCTACGCCTGCCGACAGAATCTACGAAATGTGGCTGATTCCGAAAGGCGCCAAGCCGGTTCCGGCGGGACTGTTCCGATCGGGGGAGGATGGAGACGCAATCCATGTTCGCCCGGGGGCCGTGGACATAGCTTCTACCGCGGCCATCGCCGTCACCGTCGAGAACCAAGCTGGGGCCGATCAACCCACCACCACCCCGCTGATTGTCGCTCCGCTGGCCCCGGCCACTCCTTAAATTAACAGGATGCTGAAAAAGACAATAAACCGCTCGCTCACGCGCGCGGCTCAGAATCGCGACTGCGTGTTCGCATGTGTTTACCGAGCCGCGACCGTGCGGAAGTCGGTCCCCAAAAGCCTTTTTCAGCGTCCTGTCAGATTAGTAGTTTTTGAATGAATTAGTGGCGTTTGAAGTACTGCACTTCGCGCTCGTGCTGTTCGGCGGCATCGCGCGTGGAGAAAGTCCCCAGATTTTTGCGACGGCCGGTTTTGGCGTCTTTCTTTCGGGAGTAGAGCCGATACTGGCCTGACTTTAGTTTCCGGATCATACGAACGTAGGACGCCACTACGGATTTTCCGTTGCCTGCGCCAGCTACAATAAAAATCCCGGCCCTGGACCTCCCGGGATTTGCGTCGATAGATATATGTGGAGCTTTTGCCTGCTCAGCGCGATCGGAGCACATTCGTGAGACTGGCGGAATTCCTGGGCTCGCGCGGTGCGACGCGCACATCCAAGAAGACCATCGCGCTGTGTCACAGCCTGCTATCGGAACGGGGCGAAGTTTCGGGAAGCCGGCTTGCGGGCGAAGCTTTGGACTCCTATCAGGCGCTGGACGATCGGGCGCGCCGCGCCTTTTTCGAGTCGTTGATCCGGGAGTTCTCGCCCGATCCGGAAGAAGTGGGGCAAGCCGGCGACGCCTACCGCAGCGATCCTTCTCCCGAGCATCTCGCGCGCTTGCAAAAGGTGGTTGAGCCGCCGCGCCAGGAATTGTTCCGCCGGCTGAACATGGCGCCGGACGGCACGCGCATTCTGGTGGCGATGCGGAGCCAGGTTTTGCAGGAGTCCGATGGGGCTGCACGGCTGAAGCCCATCGCCGCCGATCTCGCGCATCTGTTCACCTCCTGGTTCAATCGCGGCTTTCTGGTGTTGCGCCGCATCGATTGGCGAACCTCGGCGGTCATCCTGGAGAAATTGATCCAGTATGAGGCGGTCCATCAGATCCAAGGCTGGCACGATCTGCGGCGTCGCCTGGAAACAGACCGCCGCTGTTACGCGTTCTTCCATCCGGCCCTCCCCGATGAGCCGATCATCTTCATCGAAGTGGCGCTGACCCGCGGCCTGAGCGACAAGGTGCAAGCGCTGCTGGATCCGGATTCTGCCGTGCTGGACGCGGAAGCCGCCGAGTGGGCCATCTTCTATTCGATTACGAATTGCCAGGAAGGCTTGCGCGGCGTGCCGTTCGGCAGCTTCCTGATCAAGCAAGTGGTAGAGGACGTGAGCAAGGAATTTCCGCGCATCAAAAAGTTCGCAACGCTCTCGCCGGTTCCCGGGTTTCGCAAATGGCTTTCCGAAAAAACGGAGGCGCTCCAATCCAGTCGCAAGCTGGCGCCCTTCGCCGATGCCGTGTCGAAACTGGATAGCCCGCAATGGATGGACGATGCGGCCCTGCGCGCGGACTTGCAGCGAAATTTGCTTCCATTGGCCGCGCATTATCTGCTGTACGCCAAACAAAACCAGGAGCCGCTGGACCCGGTGGCGCGCTTCCACTTGAAAAACGGGGCGCGTCTGGAGCGCATCAATTGGCTGGGCGACACTTCCGTATCCGGTTTGCAACGCTCGGCCGGCCTGACCGCGAACTACGTCTACAAGCTTCCGGACGTGGAGCGCAATCACGAACTGTACGTGCGCGAACATAAGATCCGGGCTTCGCGCGACATCGAAACGCTGGCCAAGCGCTTCTCCCCGCCCGCGCGCTTTTAGGCGCCGTTCACTACCGTTCTATCCCCATTCAGGCCAGACCTGCTTTGGCGATGACTCTATTAGCATACAATGTCGTGTAAACTAGTCAGTCATCGCTTTAAAAAGGACAACTTTCCATATGATCTCTCGCAAGCCACGTTGCGCCTATGCTTCAGCCGCGTCGAGACGGATTCTCAAAACCTCCAGCTACGTTCCAACGGCCGCCTCACTGCCGCTGGCTAAATTCCTGCTGCTTTTGGGGCTTGGGATTGCAGTGTACCCGGCGTTGGCCCAAACGGGCGGGAGCGTTTCCGGCACCGTGACGAACCCGGCCGGCGCCGGCGTTCCCGGTGTTGCGGTGACAATCGGCAACGTCGACACAGGTGCAACCAGCACCGTCGAAACCGACGGCGCCGGCCACTATCAGGCGTCCGGCCTGCCTATGGGGCAGCTCGATATTCGAGCGGCGAAACCAGGGTTCTCCGAAGAAAGGCGCACGGGAATCAGCCTGGCGGTTGGCCAGAACGCCACGGTCGACATCAAGATGCGGCCGAGCGCACCCGACGTCTGCGCGAGCGGCCACGAGTTCCTCACCACCGATTGCTCGCTCACCTGGCACGGCATCACGGTGTACGGTGCATATGACGTCGGCGTCGGCTATGTCAGCCACGGCTTGCCGGAAAACGCCGCGAACTTTGAAGGCGAAGCTCTGGTGAACCGCAACGGCTATCAACATCGATTCCTGGTGGCACCGAACAACCTGCAGCAGACGGGGCTGGGCATTCGTGGCAGGGAAGAGTTTCTGCATGGCTGGGCCGTTGTGTTCAACGCTTCCACTGGCATCAATCCGCAGTCCGGCCAGCTGGCCAACGCGGCTGCCACCAACATCCAAAACAACGGCCTTCCCAGGAGCGCCTATACGATAGCCATCGACGGCTCGCGCGCGGGCCAAGCATTCAACGACGAATTCTACGCCGGTATAGCGTCCACGCTTTTCGGCACGCTCACCTTCGGCCGTCAGCGCGCTCTGGGCACCGATGCGATGCTCCAATACGATCCGGCCGGCGGCGCCTATGCCTTTTCGTACATCGGATATAACGGCACGTTGGCCGGTGGCGGCGACACCGAGGACGCCCGTTGGGACGATGCGCTGAAGTATCGCCTCGCCTATGGCCCGGTCCATTTCGGCGCGATGTATAAATTCGCCGACGGTTCCGGGGGCTGCTACTCGGCCTCCGCAACCTGGACTGCCGCCACCTGTACGCCGGAAGAGGCGCACAACAACGCCTACGGATTCGACACTGGCGGAAACGTCGGCCATTTCTCCGCCGATGTTGTCTTCCAACATTACAACCAGGCGGTCAGCATATTGAACCCTCTGCTGGGGCCGCAGAGCCCGACGCAGCCCTATCAATCCACCACCGACAGTATCAATACAAACCCCATCAACGGCGCTAATCTGATCGATCCGGCCAACACCTTATATGGCATCGTGACCGACAACCGGGCCATTATGTTCGCTGCCAGGTATACGTGGGAGCGGTTCAGGTTGTTTGCCGGCTACGAATACATCCGGCAGGGCAACCCGTCGAACCCGCTGGGCGTTGGCGCGTTGGACCAGGGCGGTTATATCATGAGCGGCGTCGAAGACAACAATCTGGATTCTCCCAAGCACGTGCAGATCTGGTGGACGGGCGGCAAATTCGCTATCGACAAAAAAACCGACCTCACGGCGGCCTGGTATCACCAGCTACAGAACGACTTCCGAGTTCCAACCACCTGCTCGCCCGAAGCCGGTTACCGCGCTTCCTGCGCGGGCGACCTCAATGAGGAGTCGCTCTATGTGGATCATCACTTCACCCCGCGCTTCGACGCTTTTGCTGGATTTGAGGTTTCCTACGTGAAAGGCGGTTTGGCCATCGCCATTCCGCATGGCCCCGGAGTCCCCTATAAATACGACACCAACGTTGAGCCGGTGATCGGTGGTCGTTTCAGCTTCTGATCGCTTCCGCGACTGAGCCGCGCTACTTGGCGAGCCGGACCACTTCCAGCGATTCGAGCATGCGAACGGATCGCGCGCCTTCGTGATCGTTCGGACAAACCAGCCGGAACGGGCCCTGCTTATCGGGCAGCGGTTTCCCATCGCGCTTGTCGGCCAGCAGGATGGTTTCGTTGCCGAAGTCGGGATCCAGTTCGCCCAACGTGAACATCACCTGGTAACCGTCCGTGGCTTTCGCGAGCACGTAGGTGGAGAGAACCTTGCCGCGCAGTTGTTTGCCGAATGGCGCGCCGGCCTTTTGCAACACCGATAGCAGCGTGACGCCTTCGTAAACGATCTTGCTTCCATCCGGAGCAGGCACGGAAGCGGTCTGGCGGGGCATTTTGGCCAGATCGTCGGCGGTGAGTGACAAAGGCGCCGCGATATCGCCTTTCACCGCCAGAACGGCAGTGGACGGAGCCTGTGCCCACACCCTGGCAAACACTAGCGCGGCAAACAACACGGGCGCGTACTTCATAAGCGTCAGTGTACCTTGTGTCACTTTACTTTATATCCGTAGCGCGTCAGGATGGCGCGGCCGCCGCCAGTCAACAAGAAGCTGGTGAACGATTGCGCCCAGTCCTGATGCTGCGAATGCGCCAGCACGCCCAGCTTCTGCACGATGGGCGTATGCATGGACTCATCCACCGGGATCACCTGGCCGGCTTCCTTCAACACCAGTGAATACGCGGTGAATACGGCGTCGGCGTTCTTCGACGTGCCGTATTGTTTCGCCATGTTGATGTTTTCCGCATAGACGATCTTGTCTTTCACCTGATCCCAGATGCCGGCGTGCTGCAACGTTTCCACGGCCGCCGTTCCATAAGGCGCCAGCTTGGGATTCGCGAGCGCGATCACTTTCACGTCCGCTGGCTTTCAGATCTTCGATCTTACTGATGTGCGCCTTGCTGCTCGGAGGAATCCACATGGCCAGCACGCCAACCGCGTAGACTGCGTCGCTGCCCGGCGACCAGCAGCCCTTCGTGATCCAGCTTGTCGGGGTGTTCGGCGTCCGCGGCCAGGAAAACATCGAACGGCGCCGAGTTCTCGATCTGGCTGGTCAACACCGCGGTGGATGCGAAACTGAAGACCGGATGGATTTTGGTTTGCGCCTCGAATTCCGCGCCGAGCGTCTGAGCCCACTTCGGTTAAGTTGGCGGCAGCCGCGATGGTGATTTCCTGTTTCGGCGCCTCTGCGCAAAAGTGCTGAGTTGGAAGCCAGTAGCGCAAAGCGCTACGATAATCAGCAGAGCTATGTACCGCAATCGCATCGGACACACTCCACGATGTTACTGTAACACGACAGAGTTGCGTATGAGATACGTGCTCCCGGCATCGCCATGCCAGAAATCGAAAATCATCTAGGAACACTGCGGCAAAAGCGCGGCATCTCCGCGGCGCAGCTCGCGCGGACGGTGGGAGTGACGCGGCAGACCATCTACGCCATGGAAGCGGGCAGCTATGTCCCGAACACGGCGGTGGCATTGCGGCTGGCGCAGGCTCTGGAAGTGAAGGTGGAAGATCTTTTCGCGCTGCCGCAGGCCGAACCCACCGGTCTTCGATCGGAAGAAGCCACGCTGCTGCCGGGCTCGGAAGCGCTGCATCCGGGCCAGCCGGTGCAACTCTGCCGCGTGAACAAGCGCTTGGTGGCGTCGCCGCCTTCGCCGGTTCCCTGGTATTTTCCGGTCAGCGACGCCGTGGTGGCCAGCAAGCTTCCCAAGAACGGCCGCACCGACGTTCAGGTATTCGACGCAGCTGACGATTTTCGCAATCGCGTTCTCATCGCCGGATGCGATCCCGGGAATTTCGGTGCTGGCGCACCACCTGCAGTCCGCCGGCGTGGAGTTGGTGCTGGCGCATCGCAACAGTTCGCAATCGCTCAAGCTGCTGAAGGAAGGCTGCGTGCATATCGCGGGCACGCACCTGCGCGATGAATCGAGCGGCGAATCGAATCTTCCCGAGATCGGCCGCATGTTTCCCAAGAACGCGGTGGCCGTGATCACCTTCGCGGTATGGGAGGAAGGGATCGTCACCGCGGCCGGCAATCCCAAAGGCATCAAAGCCATCGAAGACCTGGCGCGGCGCGACGTCACCATCGTCAATCGCGAGAAGGGCGCCGGCAGCCGGGCTTTGCTGGATTCGGCGCTCAAGCGCCTGAAGATCGATTCGAAGAACGTTCGCGGGTACGACCGCATTGCGGCCGGGCCATTTGCAGGCAGCCTGGCAGGTGCAGTCCGGCCAAGCGGATTGCTGCATCGCCACGCGAGCCGCCGCGCGCGTGTTCGGCCTGGGCTTCATTCCGCTGGTGAGCGAGCGCTACGATCTGGCAATCCGGCGGCAACATCTGGACATGCCCAGCATCCAGACTTTACTGGATACGCTGAACCGCTCGAACTACCGCCGCGAGCTGGAAAGCCTGGGTGGTTACGACACTCGCGCGGCAGGCCAGCGGCTGCTTTAATAGTGGACATGGCTCTCTCTGCTCGAAATCAACTTCCCGGCATCGTCGAAAGCGTCGAAATCGGCTCCATCATGGCGCACGTCGTCGTCAAGGTCGGCGACAATCTGATCGAAAGCGTTATCACTCGCACCAGCGCCGAAGAACTGGGCCTGAAGAAGGGCGATTCGGTGAAGGTGGTGGTCAAGTCCACCGAAGTCATGATCCAGAAGTGACGTCATGATCCAAAAAGGATGACGCGCGTGGATTGGGACGCCGTTCGCCACGAGTTCCCCGCGCTCGCGCACTGGACCTATCTCAACACCGCGACTTTCGGACAATTGCCGCGCCGCGCGACAGAAGCCGTGGCCGCGCACTTCGCTCATCGCGATGAACTGGCCTGTGGGGATTTTCTCGCCTGGTATGACGACGCCGATCGCATTCGCGCGAAGATCGGCCGGTTGATCCACTGCGCGCCGGACGGACATCGCGTTTGTTCCGAATGCATCCACCGCGCTGGGATTGCTGCTCGCTGGAATTGACTGGCATCCTGGCGACCACGTGCTCACGCTGGAGCACGAATTCCCGAACAATCTTTACGCGCCCGGCCTGCTGCAACGTTTTGGCGTGGAAACAACCGCTTGTCCGTGGGAGCGGTTCTATGAATCCGTGAACGCGAAGACGCGCCTGGCGATCCTGAGCTCGGTGAACTACAACACCGGCTTCGCGCCGCCGCTGGCCGAGTTAGCGGAGTTTCTGCGCGCGCGCGGCGTCTTGCTATTCGTCGATGGAACCCAGAGCGTAGGCGCCTTGCGCTTCGATGCCGTCCCGCGTTCAACCGGACATGCTGGCGGTGCATGGATACAAATGGCTGCTCTCGCCCAACGGCGCGGGATTTTTCTATATCTGCCCCGCAATTGCGCGAACGGCTTCAGCCCAACGTGGTGGGCTGGCGCAGCCATCGCGACTGGCGCAACGTGGACAACTTGCATCACGGAGCTCCCGAATTGGTGCCCAGCGCGGAGAAATATGAAGGCGGGTCGGTCATCTTCGCGTTGCTCTACGCTATGGAAGCATCGCTCGACCTGATCCTGGAGATCGGCCCGGATGTGATCGAGCGGCGCGTTCTGGATTTGGCCGATAGAACACGTTGCATCCTGCGCGAACTGGGAGCCACTATAGCCAATGACGGTTCGCCGATTGTCGCCGCGCGATTCGAGAACCGCGATGTTTCGGCCCTGGCGCGCGCGCTCAAGGAACAACGCGTTCTGGTGGCCGCACGGCGCGGGCATCTGCGCGTGTCGCCGCATCTCTACAACAACGAGCAGGATTTGGAAATATTCGAGCGGGCTCTGCGCGGTTTACTATAGCGTGCGTCAGCCCGGCAGGCGGAACGTCACGTTGCGCTCGCGATTCAACCGCTCGCTCAGGCTGTGATCGAGCGACGCCAGCGGCGTCTGCTTCTGCTCATGATCCATCGTGACGTAATGCACCGTCGCGCCGTCCACCCAATACGCCAGCACCGCGCGAATGGTGCCGTCATTCATCGCGAGCAGGTACAGAGGGTCTTCGTACTTCTGGCCTGAGCAGTGGGCCCGGTGTTCCAAGCAGCCGGCGCGGGTGGTCCCTGCACAATCACCGGCTGAGGAGGCGTTTGATTGGAAATGATCAATACCTGCGGGCTGGGCGAAGAGTAGGTTGGCGGATAGGAAGGATACCCTCCATTGTCCGCATATCCGTAATCCGGATACCCATAGCCCGAATCACCGTAATCCCACCCTAGGCCGGAGTCCCACAGGAAAGGATTGTAGTAACCGTAGAGGCCCGGGTAATAGAGTCCACCATAGAAGCGGCTGCGATAACCGCCATAGTTTCCGCGAAATCCGCCTCGGTAGCCTCCGCCGCGAACGCCGCCACCAAAAGATCGGCCGCCTCCTGAAAATCCGCGCCCGCCGCCAACCGAGCCGCCGCCGTGCCCGCCACCACCACCATGCCCGCCGCCCCGTTGCGCGAACCCGGGAATAGCGAGCAGGACGCAACCAATCAGAACCGGCAAAATTCGCCGCATGGCAACCTCACGCACCAATATACCGCGCATACAAGCTGCGCGCCACGCCGACGTCCGTGGTGCCTTTGATGATGGCGCGGCCGTCGGGAAAGATGGTCAGCAGGTAAGGCGGCACTTCGAAACGCAGCGCGAATTCGTTGGCGCGAACCGGACCCAGCGGCGCCAGCCGAGCCGCCAGATCGCGCAAATCCAACGGGCGCGCCCGCTCATGGATCTGCACTGCATTGTGTCCGCACAGACTGATGGGCGCACGGCGCTCTCCAGTCAGATACGGGAACTCGCGGCGCCCGCAGGCGGGACAATCGGGGATGGGTCCGGGCTGCGCCACCTGGCGGATCTCGCCACTCCAGACATCCACGGTGGTCATTTTCCTCGCGGGATCTACGCCGCACAGGATCTTGATCGCCTCGCTCACCTGCAAACTCGCGATCAGCGCGGTTACCGTTCCCAGAACTCCGGCCGTCTCGCAGGTAGGTTGCGCGCCCGCCGGCGGATCGGGATAGACGCAGCGCAAACACGCCGTTTTGCCTGGAATCACCGGCATCGCGATCCCGTAGCTGCCCACCGCCGCGCCATAAATCCAGCCAACGCCGCGCTCCACCGCAAAATCATTGATCAGGTATCGTGTTTCGAAGTTGTCCGTGCCGTCCAGGATCAGGTCCACGCCACCCAGCAAATCTTCCACGTTAGAGGGCGTTAGATCCGCCACCACCGGCTCAACCCGGACGCCCGAGTTGATCCCAGCGATCTTGCGCGCGGAAGCCATTGCCTTAGGCAAACCTTGGTCTACGTCGCACTCATCGAAAAGCCACTGCCGGTGCAGATTGCTCAGCTCGACATAGTCGCGATCGACGATCCGCAGGAAGCCAATTCCGGCCCGCGCCAGGGCGCCAGCCTGAAAGCTCCCTAACGCGCCGCAACCAGCCACCACGACGCGAGCGTCCAACAAATGTTGCTGGCCCTGTTCGCCAATCCCCGGAAACAGGATCTGCCGCGAGTAACGATCCCGATCGCCGACGGTCATACAACTTGCCTCATTCAGCCGGCCTCATACAACCAGATGGTACCAACCGGGGCTTTCGGCCAGGAGGCGATGCGTTACCATGGTCGATTGTGTCAACTCGGCTGGGCTGGTGGATCCGTATGCCCATGCTCGCCGCCCTCTGCTCGATCCTGCTGAACGGGGCGCCCAACGATTACGAAGGCAAGCCGATCGCCAGCGTGCAATTCGACCCGGCGATGCAGCAACTCACCTTCGAACAATTGATGGCGATGCTCCCGTTGCGGATCGGGCAGCCGCTGCGCGCCGCGGACCTGCGCGACTCCATCCAGCGCTTGTACCAGACCGGCGAGTACTCGGACATCGCGGTGGACGCAACGCTTGCGCCGTCCGGCGTGGCGCTGAAATTCATCACCAAACCCGCCTATTTCATCGGGTATTATGACGTCAACGGAGTTCCCGATCCGCCCAACGCAGGGCAGTTGCTGGTGGCCAGCAAGCTTACGCTCGGCGGAGACTACCAGGCCAGCCAGACCACTGCGGCGGTAGCCCGCATCGTGGACCTGCTCAAACGGAACGGCTTCTACAACGCCGGCGTCGAGCCCGCCACTTCCACGCGCGAAGATACGCAGGAGGTCCACATCGATTTTCATGTCGACCCGGGCGATCGCGCCAAATTCGACGGGCTGGTGGCCAGCGGTGATACGCTACGCCCGCTTGAAAACGTGATCCAGTCCAGCGGCTGGAAGCGCTTGCGTGGATGGTTCGGGCTGGGCTGGCATCAGCTCACCGAAACGCGGCTGCAGAACGGACTGGACAACATTCGATCCTGGTATCCCAAGCACGATCACTTGCTGGCTCAGGTGAAGCTGATCAACCTGGATTATCACGCCGGCCTCAACACCGTTACGCCGGTAGTGTCTATCGACCCCGGTCCTCCCGTGCTGGTGCGTTTGCGCGGCGCGAAGCTCTCCGGTGGAAAGCTACGCAACCTGCTGCCCATTTATGAAGAGCGCTCCGTGGATCGGGATTTGCTTGAGGAAGGATCGCGCGATCTGGCGTCCTACTTCGAGACGCAAGGGTATTTCGACGCCACGGCGGACTACATCTCGGCAACGCCCGCCAATGGCGAGCAACTGATCGATTACCACGTCGGCTTGGGCGTGCGGCACAAGATCGTGAAGCTGGAGATTCACGGCAATCGTTATTTCGACACGGCCACTATTCGCGAGCGCATGTCCGTGATACCCGCCACGCTGGTCCGTTACCGTTATGGCCGCTACAGCCGCAATATGCTGGACCGCGATCTGGACGCCATCCGGAATTTGTATCGCTCCAACGGGTTCCGTGACGTGATGGTTACCTCCCGGACGCTGGACGATTACAACGGCGTCAAGGCGCACATCGCCCTCTTCATCGACATCGCCGAAGGCCCGCAATGGTTCGTTTCCAGGCTCACTTTCGAAGGCGTTTCCGACGATGTCCGGCCGGCTTTAATGCGGCTGCTGCATTCCACCCAAGGACAGCCTTATAGCGATCTCAACGTCGCCACCGATCGCGACAACGTGCTCGATTACTACTTCAACAACGGTTATCCGGCCGCGAAATTCGACTTTACGTCCGTCCCCTCCTCCCAGGCCCGATCATGTGGACCTGGCGTTTATCGTGACGCCGGGCCAGCGCGTCTACGTGCGCAACGTGGTGGTGGATGGACTGAAGCGAACCCGGCCCGATCTGGTGACGGACCGCATCAGCCTGCGCGCGGGCGATCCGCTGTCGCAAAGCGAGATTAACGGAAGCCAGCGGCGGCTATACGACCTTGGCATTTTTTCGCGCGTTGATGCGGCCATCCAAAACCCCGATGGCGACGAGCCCACCAAATACGTGCTGTACTCGCTGGAAGAGGCCGGACGATATTCGATGAACGTCGGCGTGGGCGCGGAAATCGGACGCATCGGCGGCGGCACTACATCGCTCGATTCTCCGGCCGGCGTCACCGGATTTAGCCCGCGCTTTTCGTTCGGCATCAGCCGCCTGAATTTCTTCGGATTGGGCCACACCATGAGCTTGCAGACGCTGGTCTCCACGCTCGAGCAGCGCGCGCTGCTGACCTACGTCGCTCCGCAATTTTTGGGCAATCCCAAACTGAGCCTGCAGCTCTCCGGATTATTCGACCATTCTCACGACATCCGTACCTTTTCCTCGGAGCGCGAGGAAGGGTCCATTCAATTGGCGCAAAAGCTATCGAAAGCCGACACTCTGCAATATCGCGTTACATATCGCAACGTTAATATTATTGGAACCCCGCTGATCACTCCCGATCTGATTCCTCTGCTCTCGCAGCCGGTTCATGTCCTGGTTCCCTCCATGAGCTTCATCCAGGACAAGCGGGACGATCCCATCGATTCGCATCACGGAACCTATACCAGCATCGATCTCGCCCTGGCCTTGCATGCGGCTTTGGATCCCAGATCGGTTTCGGGCGAGTGGTGGCGCGCAATTCCTCCTACTATCAGCTCACCAAGGACCTGGTGCTGGCGCGCACCACGGATTTCGGCTTAATCGAACGTTACGCCGGATTGTCGGAAATCCCGCTGGCAGAGCGATTCTTCGGCGGCGGCTCTTTTTCCAACCGGGCGTTTCCGGATTTCCAGGCCGGACCGCGCGACCCGACCACCGGCTTCCCTATAGGCGGCAACGCGCTGTTCATGAACACCGTGGAGTTGCGTTTCCCGCTGTTTGGCGATAATTTGGGCGGCGTGCTGTTCAACGATTTGGGAAACGTTTATTCCGCGGTGAACAGGATCAGCCTGCAATTCCGCCAGCCCAATCTGCAGGACTTCGACTACAGCGTCCAAGGATTCGGATTCGGGCTCCGTTATCGCACGCCGCTGGGTCCGGTGCGGGTGGATTTTTCGCTCAGCCCTAACTCGCCGCGCTTCTTCGGATGCGAGGGGTCCATCAATCAGTTGTACCAGTGCGGAGTCCCTGGCTCATCAGTGCCGCAGACCGTGCAGAGCATTAATGTGTTCCAGTTCCATTTTTCGTTGGGGCAGGCGTTTTGATGCGGTGCAACTGCTTCCTCACGGTCGCGGCTCGGTGACGCGATTCCTGTGTCCTGTATTCCTCGTCTCCCTGCATCAGTCCTTCTGCTCCGCGGAGATCATCGATCGCATCGTCATCACCGTCGGCAACCAGGTGATCACTCAATCCCAAGTGGACGACGAAATTCGCGTCACCGCTTTCCTGAATCACGAGAAAGTGGATTTGAGCGCCGCTGCCAGGAAACAGGCGGCCAGCAGACTGATTGAACAGGCGCTCATCAAGCGCGAAATGGATCTCAGCCGTTATCCGTTGCCCGGAGCTGAGCGATGCCGGCGAATCGCTGGAGAGCCTGAAGGCTATGTATCCCAGCGAAACTGAGTTCCAGGAGGCGCTGCAATCCTACGGAATCACAGTCGATGAACTGACGCGCCGCTTGTGGTGGCAATTGACGCTATTGCGATTTATCGATTACCGGTTCCGGCCCGGAATTCAGATCCCGGCCGCGGATGTGCAAGCATATTATCGACAGCAGGTATCCCAGTGGCAACAAAAAGGGACTAAGCCGATTCCCACCCTGGAGGAATCTCGCGACCAGATTGAGGAGATCTTGACTCAGCAGCGGATCGACAAGGCGTTGGACCAGTGGATCAAGGATACTCGGAGCCAGGTGGCTATTACTTACCTGGACCCGGGGCTGGAATGACGTCGAGTGTCACCAGTTCCGAAAAGACCGCTTGCTCACGCGCGCGGCTCTGTAACTCACGCGCGCGTCTCAGAAAAACGGCGCGCCACCGAAAAACGGCGCGCCACCGAAAAACGCAGCGTAACCGAGCCGCGACCGTGAGGAAGCGGTTGCCCAAACAGCGGACGGCCAAACCATGAAACGGGGCGCCAAGATCGTCGCCTTCAGCTTCCTTGGCCTGGCGGCCCTCGCGTCGGTTCTTGTGGTGACCGGCCTGGTGCTGGTGCAGACCGCCTGGTTTAAAAACCTGGTCCGGGTGCGAATCATATCCGTCGTCGAACGCGCCACGGGCGGGCGTGTGGAGATCGGCAGCTTCTCGTACAACTGGCGCGATCTCACGGCCGAAGTAAAGCCTTTCGTCCTGCGTGGCACGGAGCCGGCCCCCTCGCCCCCCCTGTTCCGGGCGGACAAAATCGAGATCGGGTTCCGAATCATCTCGGCGCTGGAGAAAAAGGTGGACATCGCATCGCTGATCGTCGAGAGCCCGCGCGTGTACGTCACCATTGGCCCGGACGGATCGACCAATATCCCGAGGCCGAAAATTCCGCGTTTCGACCAAAACGTTGTCGAGGATCTCCTCGATCTCCGCGTGCAGCATATCGAGATCCGGCATGGCATGGCGGAATACAATTCCTGGCGCGTTCCTCTGGATGCGGTGGGCGAGCATTTGCAGATGTCGCTGATCTATCAACCCGGCGGGATCCCTGCCGCGCAGGCTGTTGGGCAAGCTCCGGGGCCGCGTTATCTGTGCGCCATTTCTTCGGCGCTCATGCGAGTCTCCTCGCCCAAATTACGTGCTCCCACCGAGTTCGCGCTGGATTCCCAGGTGGAGCTGGGCAGGAATACGATTCAACTGCTGCGCATGAACCTGGCATCCGGCGGAATGAAAATCGAGAGCAAGGGAACCATCGTCAATCTCTACTCGCCCGACGTGGACCTCGAAGTAACAGCCGCGCTCCCGCTGCAGGATCTGAACAAATTGGTCCATACTCCGCTGGAACCGCGCGGGGATTTATGGTTGCAGGGGCGTGCCACCGCCGGTGGATCGGGTCCGGATCGGTTTGTCGGAAGGCTCACCGGCCGATCGCTGGGCTACGTGCAGAAGAGCCTGGCCGGCCGCGACATTGCGGTCCGGGATATCGCCATCAATTCGCACGCCGATTTCACTCCGGACAAGATCAACCTGACGGATCTGGATGTTTCCGCTCCCGACGGCCGCTTCCATGGCGCAGCCGAGCTGAACGAACTGAAGCGGGTGAGCGTGAAGGGCCAGATGGATGGAGTTACGATCGCGGAAGTGGGCCGAATGGCGGCGCGCGAAACCGGGTCTTTGAATGGAACGCTCAGCGGCCCGGTGCAATTGGATGGGCAAGTTACGCCTTCGGGACTCGCCGGAGTCAGCGCCGCGGCAAAGCTGCAGTTGAAGCCGGGCGACGGTGGCGTGCCGGTCTCAGGCTCGCTCGCCCTCAACTACGATCAACGGGCTGGTAAGCTGCAACTAGGAAATTCGCAGATCGACTTCGGCTCCACGCACGCGGGGATGTCGGGAACTCTGGGCGAAAATCTCGCCGTGCACGTGGTCTCGAGAAATCTCAACGACGCGCTTCCCGTGCTGCGCGCTCTGGGCGCTCAGCCGCCCGCTCAATGGCCGGTGGAATTGCAAGGTGGCGTGGCGCGCATCGATGCGTCCGTCAAAGGAGCGCTGGCCGATCCGAAAATCTCCGGCAAAGCCGATGCCGAGAAGCTGAAACTGGACGGCCAGCAACTGGACCATGTCACCTCCACTTTCACTCTCGATCGATCCAGCGCCGTGCTCCAGGCCATCACGGTGGAACAGGGCAAGATGCGCCTGGAAGGCAACGGACGGGCCGGTTTGCGGGACTGGAAGCTGGAAGGGAGCAGCCCCGTCTCGGCCACCGTATCCCTCAGCGCCGCGGACATCCAGACTCTGGCCGCGGAAGCCGGATGGAAAACGCCGCCCGCCACTGGCTTAATTTCCGCCGCGGTTCGCGTTTCCGGGTCGCTCGAATCGCCTTTGGTGGCTGGCGCGGTGACGCTCGAAAATCTCACCGCCTACGGCGAGCATTTCGCGCAGGCGCGCGCCGACGTCACTTACACCAGCACGGCCATCGAACTCTCGCATGGGGAAGCCCGCAATGGCGCGGGACGCATCACGCTGTCCGGCGACTACAATCATCCGGCCAGCGACTGGAAGGACGGCTCGCTCCGGTTCGATGTGGCCACCAGCGGCGTGGATCTCGCGGCAATCCAGCACGTCCAGGACTTCGAAAGCGGCCTGGGCGGGCGTCTGGATCTGAAGGCCGCGGGCGGCGCCAAGATCGTGAATGGCGCGGTGGATTTGACGTCGCTCAACGGCGAACTGAGCGTGCGCAACGTCGCGCTGGATGGCCGCTCCTACGGCAATCTCACAATTACCGCCGCCACCAAGCTGCCGCTTCTCACGCTGGCCGCCACCGCCACGCTGGACGGCGTTCAGATCCACGGAAGCGGCGAATGGCGCATGGAAGGCGATTATTCGGGCGAAGCTCACGTCCCCATCCCGCGCATCTCTTTCGCTACGATGCACGATCTAACGCCCGGAAAACACCTTCGCAAGGACCTTCCGTTCGATGGCTTCATCGAGGGCCAGGCCATCATCTCCGGCCCGCTCAATCGACCTTCGTCGATGAAGGCGGACGTGTTGCTCTCCACCGTTCAACTCAACGCCAGCCCCAACGTGCGCCCGGTGGGAGGCGTCCAGCTGCAGGATCTGGTGCTCCACAACGCCCAACCGGTGCATATTGTGGCGACCAAAGACTCCATCGACTTCGGCCATGCCAGCTTCATCGCCAAGGACACCACGCTCGACGCCACCGGAAGCTTGCTGCTGAACTCGAAAAATCCGTGGGATGTGACCATCCAAGGCCGCATTAATTTCTCGATTCTGCAGCTTTTCAATCCGGACTTGCTGGGCGCAGGCGCGTCCCTCATGAACGTTACCGTGCGTGGGCCGTTCACCGAGCCGCAGGTAGAAGGGCGGCTCGAATTGCGGAACGCATCCTTATTTCTGCGCGACGTTCCGAACGGCGTGGATGACGCCAACGGCCTGATTTTGTTCGATCGCAACCGCGCCACGGTGCAAAACCTGAGCGGCAAGAGCGGAGGGGGCGACATTTCGTTTGAAACCGGCAGTTTTCTGGGCTTCCGCGGGGCCGCTCTGGTTTACCGCCTTCAGGCTACCGCTCGCAATGTGCGATATCGATCGCCGGATGGGATCAGCCTTACCGCCGACGGATCGCTCGCATTGGTTGGCACGTCGGAAAGTAGCGTGTTGTCGGGGTCCGTGTCGGTGACGCGCGCGGCCTTCAACCCCCGCACCGACGTGGGAGCGTTGCTGGCTTCCACCACTACACCGGTGGCCACCACGCCCAATCAATATTTGCAGGGGCTCCAACTGGATGTGCGTGTGGTGACTCAACAGACGCTGGAGGTGGAGACCGCGCTGACCCGCAACATCCAGGCCGATGCCGATCTGCGCGTGCGCGGCACGCCGGATCGCCCCATTTTGCTGGGACATGTCACCGTCAACTCGGGCCAGATCGAATTCTTCGGGAACAAGTACAGCATCAATCGCGGCGAAATCAATTTCAACAATCCGGCCAAAATCGAGCCGGTCATCAATATGGACTTGTCCACAAAAGTGCGCGGCATCATCGTGGACATCAGCTTTTCCGGGTCGCTGAACAAGCTGAATTTCTCCTATCGGTCCGATCCGCCACTGGAAGCCTCCGATATCGTGGCGCTGCTGGCGGTGGGGCGCACTCCCTCCACTTCCGGGCCCCTCGCTACCTCGCAAGCGACCACGAACATAAACAACAGCTACCTGGGACTGGGCGACGGAAGCAACTCGCTGCTCTCTCAAGCCATTGCGCCCAACTCCAATCGCTTGCAGAAATTCTTCGGCGTCAGCCACATCAAGATCGATCCGCAGCTTACCGACGTCACCATTGTTCCGCAAGCCCGTCTCACCCTGGAACAACAGGTGTCGTCCGACGTCACGCTCACCTACATCACCAACCTGGAAATAGCCAACCAGCAGATTGTGCGCATCGAGTGGGATTTCAGCCGGAAATGGTCGGCGGTGGCGTTGCGCGATGAAAACGGCGCTTTCAGCATCGATTTTCAGTACCGGAAGCGCTTCAAGTAGCTTGCCATGCGGCTTCGCAAAGTCCAGGGAAAGCTCAAGGTGGAGCATAGCATCGTGGATGGCGTGCGGAGCGTGCTGGAGCGGCTGCTCCATGAGAACCCCGCCGCGATTCGATCCATCATTCCCGGGGTAATCCGCCCGGTGCGCGACGCCAAAGGCGAGGTCAGAATCCGGGTGACCGTGCCGACCACCAACGGATGGAAGGCCATCGCGCTGAGCGCTGGCGCCCGGCAGGAGCTGTTCATTAGTACCAATCTTTCCAAGGACCAATTGGAACTGGCCATCCGGCAGGCCTGCGAGGTCTGACCGCAGCCACGACGGGAAGCCTTGTAACCTTTTGAAACGGTTAGCCCTAGCAGGATGCTGAAAAAGGCAATAAACCGCTTGCTCACGCGCCACCCGTACGGGCTTCTTCGAGTCGCTGTTCTCCAGTGCACGACGACCGGGGAATTTCCAAGCCGATGTTGTTCCCGTGGACAACTTTGAGTCGTCTTCGACCGGCCTGCGGGCACGACTTCCGGTCGTCTCCGGGTGTGCTGCTGGCGCGCGGCTCAGAATCGCGACTGCGTGTTTGCATGTGTTTACCGAGCCGCGACCGTGAGGGAGCCGGTCCCCAAAAGCCTTTTTCATCAGCCTGCTAAGGCGTTCAACCCGCAAGGCGCGTGAACGTCCCGCAGCCTGAGCTGACGATTCCCTTAACAGCCTCTACTGCACTAACGTTACTGTCATTCCCGGCCGATGAGGGGATTAGACTCAAAATTAATTGAACTGTCCCATGGGAAGTTCGCGTAAATTCGGTGAAAATTCTAATCGCAGATGACAGCATAGTGTCCCGGCATTTGCTGGAAGCCACGTTGCGCAAATGGGGCTACGATGTGATGGTAGCTTGCGACGGCGCCGAAGCCCTGGAACTGTTGCAGCGCGAAGACGCTCCCAATCTCATTATTCTGGACTGGATGATGCCGGGCATGACCGGCGTTGAAGTTTGCCGGCGCATCCGGCAGCGCGACAGCGAGCCCTACACCTACATCCTGCTGTTGACTTCCAAGAGCCAAAAAGAAGACCTGATTGAGGGCATGGACGCGGGCGCCGACGATTACATTACCAAGCCTTTCGACCAGAATGAGCTACAAGTCCGCCTGCGGGCCGGCACCCGGCTGGTGGATCTGCAGTCGCAGCTGCTGAAAGCACGGGAAGACCTGCGCGACCAGGCCACCCGCGATTCGCTCACGCGCTTGTGGAACCGCAGTTCCATCCTGGGTGAACTGAGCCGCGAACTGGCCCGTTCGGAGCGCGAATCCCGTCCTTTGGGCGTTGTGATCGTGGATCTGGATCACTTCAAGAACATCAACGATACTTACGGACATCTGGCTGGCGACGCGGTTCTTCGGGAGGCAGCCCGGCGCATGCAAAATAGCATTCGCCAGTACGATTCCATTGGGCGCTACGGCGGCGAGGAGTTCCTGATTCTCTTTCCCGGCTGCACCCAGCTGGATTGCCTGGCGCAGGCCGAGCGCTTACGCAAGCAACTGGCCCAGGCCGAGATGTCGGTGAACGAGAGCACTCTGCGCATCACCGCCAGCTTTGGCGTCACCATCGCCATGCCGGGTGAAATCTGGAGCCAGGAGGCGCTGATCCGCAAGGCCGACGAAGCGCTGTATGTTGCGAAGAAATCCGGACGTAATCGCGTGGAAATCCTCACTGGCCGGCCAGAGCCGGCGGTAGTGAACGAATCCAATCAAAGGACCCTTGTAGTACCTTAGCAGCCTGCGTCAAAACCGACTCCTGACGGTCGCGGCTCTGTAACGCAATAAATCTACTGAGCCGCGCGCGTGAGCAAGCGGTCTTTTCGGACTTTCGACACAGGCTGTTAGCACAGCGTGCGGTTCGGACAGCCACCGTAAAATCCGCATGCATAGCGGCTCGGCTTAATGCCGCTGCGCAACTTGAAAGTGGCTGAGCGAACTCGCGTAGTTCGATATCCCCTTGTATAGCGCCTCGGCCGTGCGCTCGCGATACTCTTCACGCCGCATGACGCTTTCGTCGTGCGCATTGCTCACGAACCCGATTTCGGCCAGCACCGAAGGCATGGACGCGCCGATCAATACCACGAACGGCGCCTTTTTTACTCCGCGATCTTTCGACCGCGCATCGGTAGTCTTCGCGGACAAGTTATACAACGCGGTTTGTACCCGGGTGGCAAATTCGCGCGACTCTTCCACCTTGTCCTTCAGAGCGATCTTCTCCAGCAGGCCTTGCAGCTCGTAGACTGTCATTTGCGAACCGGAGTTTTCCCGCGACGCCAGGTCCAGAGCGCTCCTGGAAGTGGTGAAGTTCAGGTAGTAAGTCTCCACGCCGGCGGCACTGCGCAGGGGTGAAGAGTTGGCGTGAATGGACAGGAACAGGTCCGCCTTGGCTTCATTGGCAATCTCGGTTCGCCGCTCCAGTGGAACGAATGTGTCATCGGAGCGCGTGAATATCACTTCGCTCCCCATGCGTGTTTCAATCAACCGGCCCAGGCGCTGGGCGACATCCAGAACCAGGTCCTTTTCGCGCAGGCCCTGCGGCCCAACGGTTCCCGTGTCATGTCCGCCGTGCCCGGGGTCCAGCACGATACGCCCCACCTTCAGGCCAAGCACGCGAATCATAGAACGGTCGCCGGTGGAATTGCGCTTGGCGGGGAGAGCCGTCTCAATGGGCAACGCGGATGGAGACACGGTTGGAGATGCGGTTGGAAGCACGATTGGAGCCACGGTTTGAACCGGGGTGGGAGCCACGCTGCCGATAACGGGCGAAATGGACGCAGGCGCCGGCTTGGCAAGGACCGCCAGGGCGACGGGCGAGGCCGGCGGCGGTCCCGGTTTGTCGCTCACAGCCAAGGCGGAGGGAACCAACGGCGCGCTGTTCCTCCGGGCTTGCAACACGGGAGGGGGGTCGAGCGAAGCTTCCTGCGTGATTACGGCGGGAATTGCCACCGGTTGTGGAGGCGGCGGGGTGAACTGCCGGCGTTGGACCGGTTTGGAGGCAGGCGCAGGCGCAAGCAACGCCGGCGCCACTTTCACCGGCTCTTTGGTAGTTTCGGGCGGACTGCCGGCAGCACGTAGCTCGATGATCAACCGCCGGGGATTGTCCAAACGCGAAAGCGTGGACTCCACCGATCTTTCCAGATCCAGCACCACTCGCGTGACGCCGTCCTGCGGCTCAGCCACGCGAATCTGCCGGACAAAGTGATCCGAGACCGGAATGGTGGTCATGCCCTTGCGCCCCAGAGTGGGCCTGGTCCCCCTCAAATCGAAGAACAACCGGTCGGGATTGTCCAAACGATCCGACTTGACTTCGAAATCGCCGTCCGTCTCGATCGCGATCCGCGTTACGCCGCTGAGGGACCAGAAGCGAACCGCGGTGACGTGATGCGGCTCTTCGGAGTTTGCAGCGAAAGCCGCGCACAGTGCGACGCACAGCAACACTCCCGCTCGCCAGCAGTGAGCGGGGGCGGGACGGCCATGCATGTTCCGGGGGAGGTGTAGCATGGATTTCCTATTGAGTTGCGAGGTGTAGTTTGCCCTCTGAATCCACATACGCAAGAATGTGCCTGGGCGCGTCCTGACCTGAGTCGCCGGCCGGCTTTGGCTCCTCTGCATTCTTTGCCTCGGGCGCGGCCGCGCGTTTGGCTTGCCCGTATTTCTTGCCCACTTTAGCCACGTAGTTCTCAGTCTCCGGATACGGCGGCACGTCTTTGTATTTCGCCACGGCCTTCTCACCGGCATTATACGCCGCTATGGCCAGCCGATCGTCCTGAAATGTATCCTGCAGGAACTTCAGGTAGCGGACGCCAGCCTCGATGTTCTGCTTCGGATCGAAGCTGTCGGTAACGCCGAATCGCTGGGCGGTGGCGGGCATCAACTGCATCAGCCCCTGGGCGCCCTTCGGTGAGACGGCGAACGGATTGTAGTTGCTCTCCACCTGGATCATAGAATCTACCAGTAGCGGATTCACGTCAAAATTCTTCGCTGCTTCGGCAACCAGACCACGGACGTCGGGAAGCGCGGCTGCGGCGGCTCTGGGCGCGGCCACCAAACTTCGCACCAGCTTCCCGGTGCGCGCGTCCACTTTCACCACCCACTCGGCGCGAGCCATCGGCGCGTCTCCCGCCGGCAGACTGGCGGCTGCCAGATTTCCCAAAACCGTAGTGGCCAGAATAAGTTCCAAACAAAATCGCATCCTTTTGTTCTATCCGATTATAACCGGATTCCTTCCCTCCGCAAGTTTTTCTTTCCGTCGAGGCATCTGGACGCTAATGGTATTATTCTCTCATGCAAGCCTCGGGGTTTGTGCTGGCCGGTGGGGCGAGCAAGCGCATGGGCCAGGACAAGGCGTTGTTGCCGTATCGCGGAACAACTCTGGTGGAGCACGTCGCGAAAACAGTGCGGGATGCCGCCGGTTCCGTGGCGCTGATTGGCGATCCAGACCGCCTCGCGCATCTTGGCTTGCCGGTTTTTCCCGATGAACTGCCGAGTTGCGGTCCGGCGAGCGGTATTTACACCGCCCTTAAGGTTACCGACACAGACTGGAATCTGGTGCTGGCGTGCGATATGCCGGGCGTCTCCTCGGAACTGCTCTGTGAACTGCTTCGGCGGGCCGAAGGTTCCGAGCGCAACTGCATCGCGGCTGTGGGCGCATACGGCGAGCCCGAACCGCTGTGCGCCGCCTACCATCGGCGTTGCCTGCCGGCGCTGGGCCGGTCGATTCGCGATAAGCGCTTGAGAATGAGAGACTTCGTAAAAGAGATCGGAGCCGTCTGGGTGAAGGCGAACGCCTCCGCGCTGGCCAACGTCAACACTCCGTCCGAATGGGCTGAATTCGAGGCGAAGCTGCCCTGACGTCCCGGCTATGACAGACAAACTCCACTACATCGAGTTTCGCCATGTTTATAAGACGTTCGACCGCCCGGTTTTAGTTGACGCCAATTTTTACGTAAACGCGGGCGAGACCGTGGCCATCATCGGCCGCAGCGGCGTGGGCAAATCCGTCAGTCTGGGGCATATTATGGGCTTCATCAAGCCCGACCAGGGGCGCGTGTTTGTGGCTTATCAGGACATTACCGACTACACCGAGGCGCAGCTCCGTGAGATCCACAAGAAGGTGACCATGGTGTTCCAGAGCGGCGCTTTGTTCGATTCGCTCACGGTGGGCGAGAACATCCTGTTTTCGCTCGAGCTGCGCGACGATTACGACGAGCACAACAAGGAAGACGTGGTCGACGGCCTGCTCACCATGGTGGACATGCTGCAGTTCAAGAATGCCTACCCGGCCGACCTGTCCACCGGCTACAAGCGCGCCGTGGCAATTGCGCGCGCTCTGGCGGCCCAGCCGGAATGCATTCTCTATGACGAGCCGACGACTATGGTGGATCCCATCATGTCTGACATTTTGGCCCAACTGATGCTGAAGCTGAAGCGGGACCTGAAGCTGACCGCCGTGGTGGTGACGCACGATCTGGACCTGATGCGCAAAGTAGCCGACGTGGTGGTGGTTCTCTATCAGGGCGAGGCAATCTATTTCGGGCCGGTGGCCGGTCTGGAAAAGTCCACGCATCCGCACATCAAGGCGTTCCTCGCGATGGACCGGGTGGAGCTGGTTCCGGACCTGGCCGAGTAGGCCGATCTGCTACTTAACAGCCTGTGTCGAAAGTCCGAAAAGACCGCTTGCTCACGCGCGCGGCTCAGCAGATTTATTGCGTTACAGAGCCGCGACCGTCAGGGAGTCGGTTTTGACACAGGCTGTTAAGCTTCTCGAAATCCAGCGCGGCCGAGTTCATGCAGTAGCGCTCGTTGGTCGGCTTGGGACCATCGTCGAAAACGTGGCCGAGGTGCGCATCGCACTTCCCGCACAACACTTCCACGCGCCGCATGCCGTGGCTGGTATCAGTTTCAACCTTGAGGTTTTCTGGCGATATGGGCGACCAGAAGCTGAGCCAGCCGGTGCCCGAATCGTACTTGGTGTCCGAATGAAACAGAGGCGTGCCGCAGCAGACGCAGCGATAGGTGCCGGGCTCGTGATTGTCCCAGTGTTTGCCGGTGAAGGCAGGCTCGGTGCCTTTCTTGCGAGTGACCGCGTATTGTTCGGGCGTTAGCTGTTTACGCCACTCTTGGTCGGTTTTCTTGATTTCGGCCATATTTTTTCGCCAACGGCGGATTCTGAACCGCGATCATCAAGAAGCGGTTCTAGATTTTTCAGCTCGCTCCATTCGCTAGACCAATCCATGTGGACGATATCGTCGGAGTCGCCCACGATGTAGTCGCGCTTCTTCAGTTTGCTCAGGTCAACCTTGACTCGCGGACAACTTTGCGGCGTCGATCGCAGCTTAGGTTTGGGAGGAATTACGCCCATGACCTCATCTTATCAGGCGCCCGTCAGCCTGATCCCTCTCAATCTTGTCAAAGGCTTTCTTGCTGGACCAGAGCACATAGGTGAATCCGGCTAGAAAAACGAACAGCAAGAACATGCAGAGGCAAAGGAATAGAATGTATTTTCCGATCGTGTCCACGTATTGGTTCCACGGATTCCCCTTCAGGAACGGAATCGCTAAGCCAAGGTTAACGGCGAACACCACTGCAACAACAATTGTCAGGCTGACGCATCTGCGAACGACCGCAGCGGAGTCCCTCCGGCTGGCCGGGCGCGAGGGCACAACATCAAGACGACGGGGAAGTATCTCAAACAGCGGCCCTCTGGCCTTTAGTGACAAACCCCACAACGGTATTTTCGAGGTTGCCGTGACCAGAACGAGTGTCGTTTCCTCGACCAGACGCGTGACGTCGCGCATCGGTGTCCGCTTGGTATAGAACGGCAGATAGCGGACGCGGATTTCTGAGGGATCGACCTCAGCTTTGTATGACAGAATGGCGACGCATAAGCAGAACACGCCAGCTGCAACGATGATCGTTCGGGTGGTGACCGGGCCGCGCACAATGCTCACGGCAAACACCAGACACATCAAGACCATGCCGCAACGAATGAAAACCGGATATCTGGTTACGACCTTGCTCATCGTGGTCCGGCCATGACGTGGCCCGCCCATGAACGCTACTGCTGGATGGTCACAATCGGCTGCGACGCCGCCAGCACCGCTTCAGCCTCTTCCGCCGTGAACTTTTCGGTTTTCGCCGAGTGGTTCATGGAGCAGAATTTCGGACCGCACATCGAGCAGAACGCCGCGTCCTTGAAACCTTCCTCGGGCAGCGTTTCATCGTGCATGGCTTCAGCGGTTTCCGGATCGAGCGACAGCTCGAACTGCTTGCGCCAGTCGAACTGGTAACGAGCGCGCGACAATTCGTCGTCGCGATCGCGTGCGCCCGGACGATGCCGCGCAATGTCGGCCGCGTGCGCCGCAATCTTGTACGCGATGATGCCCTGCTTCACGTCCTCGCGATTCGGCAGACCCAGGTGCTCCTTGGGAGTGACGTAGCACAGCATGGAAGCGCCGTACCAGCCGATCATGGCCGCTCCGATGGCCGACGTGATGTGGTCGTAACCGGGCGCGAAGTCCGTCACCAGCGGGCCGAGCGTGTAGAACGGCGCCTCGTCGCACATCTCCAGTTCCTTCTCCACCTGCATCTGAATCTGGTCCATCGGGATGTGGCCCGGACCCTCGATCATCACCTGCACGTCGTATTCCCAAGCTTTCCTGGTCAGCTCGCCCAGCGTTTTCAACTCGGCAAACTGCGCCGCATCGCTGGCATCGGCCACGCAACCGGGACGCAATCCATCGCCCAGCGAAAAGCTGACGTCGTGCTTCTGGAAAATCTTGCAGATCTCGTCGAAGTGCTCGTACAGGAAATTCTGCTTGTGATTCTTGACCATCCACTCGGCCAGAATCGCGCCGCCGCGGCTGACGATGCCGGTGATGCGCTTGGTGGTGAGCGGAACGTACTGCACCAGAACGCCGGCGTGAATGGTCATGTAATCCACGCCCTGCTCGGCCTGCTCTTCGATCACTTCCAGCATCACGTTGATGTTCAGGTCTTCCACGCGGCGCACGCGCCCGAGCGCTTCGTAGATCGGCACGGTGCCGATCGGGATGGGCGAGGCGTCGATGATCGCTTGCCGGATGCGCGGGATGTCGCCGCCGGTGGAAAGATCCATGATGGTGTCGGCGCCGTACTTCACCGCGTAATGCAGCTTCTCCACCTCTTCGTCGATGTTCGACGTGGTGGCCGAATTGCCGATATTGGCGTTGATCTTGCAGCTGGACGCCACGCCGATGCACATGGGCTCCAGATTGGTGTGGTGGATATTGGCCGGAATGATCATGCGGCCGCGCGCCACCTCAGATCGGATCAGTTCGCCCGTCACGTGCTCGCGCTTGGCGATATATTCCATCTCCTGGGTGATGATGCCCTGGCGCGCGTAGTGCATCTGCGTCCGGATCGGATCGTTCATTCGGGGGGAAATCCATGGGCTGCGCATACCGGCCATTTTAGCGCAGTAATCGTTTCGCAACCCGCATCGAAGCCGAGACTGCAGCCTACGCGATCTTCTCCCAATAGGCGTTCCGCCCAAACGGCGTCACTACAATGTATTTCTGAAACGTGCCGCGGCTATCGGTGAACGTGGCGCCGTTCGGATACGTTTCGCCCGGGACCGAAAGATAGATGTCGCCGACGGATTGCAAACCGACGGGGTCACCCCCTGAAGGCGTTTGCGGCGTGGGCTGCGGCGGAGGAGTGAACGGCGGGTAGTCCGCAATGTTGGTGGAGACCATTATGGAGCCCGGAGGCGGGTCCGACGGATTGTACGCCACAACGCCAGGCTGCGCGACGCCGGGCGCAATGGTCACCGGCGGCTGCAACGCGGACGGCACCCAGGTGTAGCCGAATTGCGCGCGTAACGTCATCACCAGATACGCGTCCCATCCCCACACCATGATCGGCACGTCGATGGTGAACCCGTTCGTGGCCAGCTCGGCCGCCTGGTCGGCGCGCTGATCCGGATCGGCGATGGACTGCAGCGCCTGGATCTCGGGCGGTTGCGAGGCCCAGTAAGCCGCGTCGAACTGTTGTTGTGTTGTATCCATAAACTGGCCGCACTCTAACAGGCCGATTCGCCTGCCCGTACGCAAGGTTTGCAATACTCGTTGAAAGAGCGGAAGAAAGATTTGGCCGCCCACCGTGATTGAGCCATGCCGAATGCCGCTCACCAGACTTGAGATTCTCGTACGCGGCATTGTGCAGGGTGTCGGCTTTCGTCCCTTCGTTTACAACCTGGCGCGGACCCTGCGGCTGACTGGTTATGTACTGAACTCGTCGGCGGGCGTGCTGATCGAAGTGGAGGGCGATCCGGAGCAAATCGATCAATTTGTTCGGAAGCTCAAGGAAAATCCGCCGCCGTTAGCGCAGATCGAGGATGTTAGGGTTGCAACCCGGGGGCCGGCGGGCGATAGCGCGTTTGTCATCCGCGATAGCGTCGATCAGCCTGGACAACTCGCTCCCGTTTCGCCCGACGTTTCCACTTGCCCGGATTGCCTGCGCGACTTTGAGACGCCCGGTAATCGACGCTTCGGTTATCCATTCACCAACTGCACCAACTGCGGACCGCGCTACACCATCACGAAGACGATCCCGTATGACCGTCCGCTCACTACCATGGCCTGTTTCCCGATGTGCGAGCCGTGCCAGCGCGAGTATGAAGACCCCGCCGACCGGCGTTTTCATGCGCAGCCCAACGCGTGCCCGGATTGCGGACCGTCGATCACTCTTTCCATCGAGAAGACGCAGCAGCTTCTGCATGAAGGCCGCATCGTCGCGATCAAGGGCCTGGGCGGATTTCATCTGGTCTGCGATCCGTTTAATGACGCTGCCGTACGATTACTTCGCGAGCGCAAGAAACGCAGCGATAAGCCACTCGCATTGATTGTTCCCGATGTCGAGGCAGCCGAGAAACTTTGTTTCGTGTCCGATTTGGAGCGCGGAGCGCTGACCAGCATTCGCCGTCCCATCGTGATTCTTACGCGTCGACCCGATGCTCCAATTTCACAGGCCCTCGCGCCCGGGAACAACACGCTCGGCGTCATGCTTCCGTACACGCCGCTGCATCATCTTCTCTTCCGGGACTCATTCTCCGCACTTGTCATGACTAGCGGCAATCTTAGCGAAGAGCCCATTGTCACGGGTAATCGCGAAGCGGCCGCGCGACTGGGCTCCATCGCCGATGCGTTCCTGTTTCACAATCGCGATATTCACACCCGCGTGGACGATTCCGTTGCGCGCGTCTTCTTGGGCCGCGAGCGTGTACTGCGCCGCTCGCGCGGCTATGCGCCGCATCCTGTGACGCTCAACTTTCCGGTGGCCGAGATTCTGGCTTGCGGCCCCGAGCTCAAGAACACCTTTTGTCTCACTAAGGACCATTACGCTTTTCTCAGCCAGCACATCGGCGATCTGGAAAACTACGAAACGCTAGTTTTCTATCGCGAAACGCTGGATCGTATGCAGCAGCTATTCCGCATCGCGCCCACCGCCGTGGCGTACGATCTGCATCCGCAATATCTGAGCACCAAACTCGCGCTCGAAATGACGGATGTTCAACAGATCGGCGTACAGCACCATCACGCGCACATCGCCAGCTGCATGGCCGAGAACGGAATCGCGGACAAAGTGATCGGCGTGGCATTCGACGGAACGGGGTTCGGCACGGACGGCAAGATCTGGGGCGGCGAATTTCTGATCGCGGATTTCGCGGGCTTCGAACGCCGCGCTCATTTTCGTTATATTCCGCTCGCGGGTGGCGACCGGGCCGTTCGCGAACCGTGGCGGCTCGCTCTGAGCTATTTGCTCGATACGTTTGGCGCGCAGATTGATTCGCTCGATTTGCCGCTCTTCCAACGGGTGCCGGCCAAGAAAATCGCGACTGTTCGATCCATGATCGAGCGCGGCATCAACACTGTCGAAACGTCCGCCTGCGGCCGTTTATTCGATGCGGTGGCATCCATTATCGGTGTGCGCGATGAGGTGAACTTCGAAGCGCAAGCGGCCATCGAGCTGGAAGCGTGCGCCACGCCCAACGTCGACGCAAGCTATCCCTTTGAAATTTCGGGCGCCGAGATCGACCTGCGCCCTACAATTCACCGCATCGTCGGCGATGTCCTGGCCGCGAAGCCCACTGGCTGGATTTCCGCCGTATTTCACAACACCGTCGCGGCCATCATCGTCGAAATGTGCGTGCGATCAAGGGCCACTGATGGAATCAACCGCGTGTGTTTGAGCGGCGGCACGTTTCAGAATGTTTATCTGGTCGAACACGCGGCCGCAGGGCTGCGCGACAATGGATTTCAGGCCTTCCTCCACTCCAAAGTTCCGCCCAACGATGGCGGAATTTCGCTTGGCCAGGCAGTGATCGCCAACGCTATGCTCCAATGCCCACGCTGATCATCGACAACTACGATTCGTTCACCTACAACCTGGTGCATGCGGTGGCGGAAATCACGCACTGCGCGCCCATCGTAGTGCGAAACGATGAGATGACGTGGGAAGAAATCGAGCGTCTGGATTTCGACAGCGTGATTGTTTCGCCCGGCCCGGGCCGTCCGGAACATCCGCGCGATTTCGGCGTGTCGGCGCAGGCGATCGCCGAAGCCGCGGAATTGAATATCCCTTTGCTCGGCGTTTGCCTCGGACACCAGGGAATCGCGCATCATTTTGGAGGCTGTGTTGTCTCCGCGGCCGAGCCCGTGCATGGACGCAGTGCGGAGATCATCCACAACGGCGACCCGCTGTTTGCGGGCGTTCCAGAGCGCTTCAGCGCCATTCGCTATCACTCGCTGATCGTCCGCCAGCCGCTGCCGCGCGAGCTAAAGAAGATCGCCTGGACCGCGGATGGTGTGGTGATGGCGCTGCGTCACGTTACGCGACCAATTTGGGGTGTACAGTTTCACCCGGAATCGATCTGCACGGAATACGGGACGGCGATTTTGCGCAATTTTCTTCCGCTTGCTCACGCGCGCGGTGCAGTAACGTCGGCCGTTCGGAACCGCGACCGTCAGGGAGCGCCCCGTCGAAAAACCCAAGTGTATGCCCGGCAGATCCCTCTCCCCGCCGCACCCGAAACAATTTTCCGCAACTTGTTCGCGCGGGAACGTTACGCGTTCTGGCTCGACAGCTCTCTGGTCTCATCGAACAGCCGGTTTTCGTTCATGGGTACGGGCACGGAAGTAGTACACGATCTCTTTTTGCAGGACATTGAGGTTGATGCTCCTCCGCTGCCTTTTCAATTCACCGGTGGTTACGTCGGCTATCTCGGCTACCCATCCAAGAAGCATCGCTCCCCGTTTCCCGATGCGTGTCTACTGAAGGTGGATCGGTTCCTGGCCATCGATCACATCGAGAACGCGCTCTGGATTGTATCGTGTGGTGAGCCGGATCAAGAAACCGAGAAGAGAATCACGGCGTTAAAGGATTGCCCGCCATGTCCAGCGCCGTCACCCTCTGCTCCCGTGGAGTTCACGCTGTCGACCCAACGCGACGAGTATCTTCGTATGATCGCCGAGTGCCAGGCTCGCATCGCCGCCGGTGAGAGTTACGAAATCTGCCTCACCAATCAACTCCAGTTAAAGACGCATATCTCTCCGCTCACTTACTACGAAACGCTTCGCAAGCTGAATCCCGCACCCCATTCCGCCTATCTGCACTTCGACGACATCGACGTGGCGTGTTCCTCGCCTGAACGCTTCCTGCGAGTCGACGCCTCGGGCCGCGTGGAATCACGTCCCATCAAGGGAACCCTCCGCAGAGGCGCCACTTCGGAAGAGGACGCAATGCTCCGCGCCGCGCTTGCAACCAGTGAAAAGAATCGCGCCGAGAATCTCATGATCGTCGACCTCACGCGCAACGACCTAGGCCGCGTCTGCGTTCCCGGCAGCGTCCACGTCCCGCAAATCATGCAGGTGGAAACCTACGCCACGGTGCATCAACTGGTGAGCACCATCGCGGGACAACTCGCACCCGGCGTCAGCGCTATTGACTGCATCCGCGCCGCCTTTCCCGGCGGCTCCATGACCGGCGCACCGAAAATACGCACGCTCGAGATCCTGGACGAACTGGAGCCTGAGGCGCGCGGCATCTACTCGGGCAGCATCGGATACATCGGCTACAACGGCGTCGCGGACCTGAATATCGTGATCCGTACGGCGGTTTTTCATCGGGGCGTGGCCAGCATCGGCGTGGGCGGCGCCATCGTCTATCAATCGCAGCCAGAAGACGAATGGGACGAGATGCTGCTCAAGGCGCAAGCGCCGCTGCGCGCATTTTCCGGCGAGTCGCGCTGAGCGCCAAGTTATTATAGGTGCATGTCCACTGTTTTGCCGGTCACCGTTTCGCCGGAAAAGGAAGAGGCCAGCGCTTTCGACCGCGTGCGAGGGTTGGAGAGCGAGTACCTGGTCCAGACCTACGCCCGATGTCCGCTGCTGCTGGATCATGGCAAAGGCTGCTACGTCTTTGACTCCGCGGGCAAGCGCTATCTCGATTTCATCACCGGCATTGGAGTGAATGCGCTGGGCCACGCGCATCCGCGCCTGGTGAAAGTGATCCGCGAGCAGGCCGGCCGCCTGCTGCACTGCTCCAATCTGTATTTCAACGCCTATCAAGGCCCTCTGGCCGAGCGGTTGGCGAAGGCCAGTGGCTTGCAGCGCACGTTCTTCTGCAACTCCGGCGCGGAATCCATGGAAGGCGCGCTCAAAATGGTGCGCGCGCACGGACGCAAAATCAATCCGGACAAATTCGAGATCGTCGCGCTGCACAATTCTTTCCACGGACGAACGCTGGGCGCTCTTTCCATCACGGGGCAGGAAAAATATCGACACGATTTTGAGCCGCTGCTGCCCGGCGCTCGCTTCGTTCCGCCTAACGACGAAGTGGCGCTGGAACAGATTGTCACTGAACGCACCGCCGGCATTGTCATCGAATGGATTCAGGGCGAGGGCGGCATCTTCCCGATGTCGATGGAATACGTCCGCAAGGCGCGCGAACTGGCGGACCGTTACGATGCGCTGCTGGTCTTCGATGAGATCCAGTGCGGCGTCGGCCGCGTGGGCAAGCACTTCGCCTATCAGCTTTCCGACCCCATCGTGCTGCCCGATATCCTGACGGCGGCCAAACCGCTGGCCTGCGGCATTCCCATGGGCGTAGTTGTTGCCAACGACCGCGCGGCTCAATCCATAGGATCCGGCATGCACGGCTCCACATTCGGCGGCGGACCGCTGGCTTGCCGGGTCGCTCTTGAGTTCATGGATATTCTGGACGAGCTTCTGCCCCATATCGACAAAATGGGCTGCTATTTCCGAGCGAAGCTCGATGAGTTGCAGAAACAATTCTCCTTCATCCGCGAAGTGCGCGGACAAGGGCTGATGATCGGCGTCGATTTAAGCTTTTCGGGCAAGCAGATTGTTCTGGACGCCATGGAGCAAGGCCTGCTGATGAATTGCACGCACGATACCGTGCTGCGTTTCCTGCCGCCTTACATTACGACGGAGAAGGAGATAGACCGCGCGGTTGCAATCCTGAAGCGCGTTCTGAAACTCGCGGCCAAGCGTGGCGATGCCCACGCGGGTTGAAGAATGGGATCAACGGTATCGCACGGGCGAACAGGTTTTTAGGACTCCGGCGCCGCTGGTGGTGGAATTCGCGGGCAGCCTTCAACCTGGTTTGGCGCTGGATCTAGCTTGCGGCCCCGGCCGCAACGCCCTGTACCTGGCCACGCGCGGATGGCGCGTCACAGCGGTGGATGGCTCGTCAACCGCCATCGAACATTTGCGCGCAAACGAACCGTCCATCGACGCCCGCGTAGTGGATCTGGAGACTGGCGATTTCGAATTTCCAGCGGACGCCTACGACCTGGTTCTCTCGTGCTATTACCTGCAGCGCAGCCTAATTCCAGTGATCAAGCGGGCGCTCCGGGCCGGCGGTTTGGTGATCATGATTGTGCATGTCGCCGACGCCGATCAGCCGCAGGGCACGCCTGCGCGCGCTTACCCGGGTGAGTTGCGTGCGCTCTTTGAGGGCTGGCGGATTTTGCATTACCGGGAAGGCGCGCCTGGAGAATCGTGCCATCGACATGCGGTGGCCGAGTTGGTGGCCCGAAAGCCGGCTTAGAGCCACCCTTGTCAGCGCTGGGAGCGCGGTCGGGGTGGGGCTCTCGATGGCACGGGGCCCCGGGGTTGGATCCGAGTCGCCTCCCAGCGTGCCACAACTTGCAGTTCCATCGCCAGCAAGCGGGGTGCCCGTATCGTGATGACTCTGCGTGAATAGCCTTACCAGAAGCGGCGACAGCGACTAACTTTAAAGATAGTCGACTTACTAACTGGATAGCTTACACCCGTCCGCGCAATCCCAATTCAAGCGTGATGCGCAGCGGCGTGATTATGGGAATTTTCCCCGTGTTCGTAGATGGATTTGGCCGACCCGACGATACGCGGATCGGGTGCCGTTACGACATCGGTGTCCTTGCCGGCGTAGGGAATGGTGTGTAGGACATGCTTTATAGCGTTGAGGCGCGCGCGATTTTTGTCATCGGACCGTACAATCGTCCACGGCGCATCCGCGGTGTCGGTGTAAAAAAGCATAGCTTCCTTGGCTTTGGTGTAGGCGTCCCACCGGCCCAGCGATTCCACGTCCATCGGGCTGAGTTTCCATTGCTTGAGCGGATCTTGCGCGCGGCCGAGAAAACGCCGTAGCTGTTCCTCGCGGCTGACGGAAAACCAGAATTTATAGAGCCGAATCCCGCTGCGCACCATCATCCTTTCAAATTCCGGCGTCTGGCGCATGAATTCCAGATATTCGTGCGGAGTGCAGAATCCCATTACATGTTCCACGCCCGCGCGATTGTACCAGGATCGGTCGAAGAAGACGATTTCACCTTTCGTGGGAAGGTTTTCGATGTAACGCTGGAAATACCACTGGCCCCGCTCTGTATCCGAGGGTTTGGCGAGAGCGACGACTTTGGCCCCGCGCGGATTGAGGTTTTCCGTGAATCGCTGAATGGTTCCGCCCTTGCCCGCCGCGTCGCGTCCTTCAAAGATCAGCACGATGCGTTCGCCCACTTCCTTGGCCCAAGCCTGCATCTTCACCAGTTCAATTTGCAGCAGCTCGATCTCTTCCAGGTAGTCGGACGACTTCATTTGCTTCTCGTAAGGATAGTTGGAGCTAATGATATATTTCTTTCCTTTCGCTCCCTTCACCTTGGCAACCAGATCCTTGGGAATGCTGGTTCGCACCTGCTCGTCAATCAACTCCACCATGGGAAAAGTCCCAGCCATTACCTTGGCAGAGTTTTTCTTTTCCTTCAATTTATTTTTTAGTTTCTTTTTTTCGCCTTTCTTTTGGATATCGCCAGCCCTCCGGGCCCTTCACGGGAGACGCCGCTTTCAGCTTCTTCTTTTCCTTCTTTCGGACTGCTTCTTCCAAAGCCTCGGGATACGCTGGAGCCGGAGCCACCGGTATGGCGGTTTCGAAGCGATTGAGCGCAGGTTCCGGAAGGGCGGCTTCATACGATAGCTGGAGCTCATCGGATGGAGCCGCGGCAAAACCATTGAGAGTCTCTTCAGGTTTCACTTCTTCAGGATGAAGTTCGCTTTCTGTCAGCGTGTCGTGCATAGGCGTCATAATCAGCGTCTCCGTGAAATATTCGGGCCGGGACAACTACCTAAGCCGTGTTTTGGCTAGGAAACACGAACAAATGCCGGATCAAGCCATAGCGGCGACAGGCTTCGGAACGCTATTGATCGTCTTCAGGATGCGCGAGACAATCTGGTAAGGATCGCCTTCGGAATTCGGGCGGCGATCCTCCAGATAGCCCTTGTAACCGTTTTTGACGAAGTTAACGGGCATCCGGATGGAAGCGCCACGATCGGAGAGGCCGTAGCTGAATTTGTCGATGGCTTGCGTTTCGTGCAGGCCCGTCAGGCGCAGATGGTTATCCGGGCCGTACACCGCAATGTGCTTGGCGATGTTTTCCTGGAAAGCCTCCATGAGAGCCTCAAAGTAATCCTTGCCGCCTACGTCGCGGAGGTACTTAGTCGAGAAGTTGCAGTGCATGCCAGATCCGTTCCAGTCGCCCTTGATGGGCTTGCAATGCAATTCCATATCTACTCCGTATTTTTCACAGAGACGCATCATCAAATACCGCGCCGTCCAGGTGTCGTCGGCGGCCTTCTTGGAGCCTTTGGCGAAGATCTGGAATTCCCACTGGCCTTTCGCCACCTCCGCGTTGATGCCTTCATGATTGATTCCGGCGGCAAGACAGAGTTCCCAGTGTTCGTTGACGATTTCGCGGGCGACGTCGCCCATGTATTTATAGCCGACGCCGCAATAGTAGGGACCTTGCGGAGTACTCGGGTAGCCGTTTTCCGGGAAGCCGAGCGGACGCCCGTCCTTAAAGAGGAAATATTCCTGTTCCAGACCAACCCACAAGTCCGGATCGTCCTCGATGGTGGCGCGCGCGTTGGTGGAATGCGGCGTGCCATCCGGGTGCATGACCTCGCTCAGAACGATAAAAGCGTCCTTGCGCGTGGCATCGGGATACAGCGCGGCGGGTTTCAGCACGCAGTCCGAACTTTTGCCCTCAGCCTGCATAGTGGAACTGCCGTCAAACCCCCAATTGGGAATGTCGGCAAGGGTGGGTGGTTGCTCAAATGCCTTAAGCAGGCTCTTGCCGCGCAGGCCGGGAACGGGCTGTTTGCCATCAAGCCAGATGTATTCGAGTTTGTATTTTGTCATAAGTGTTTCGAGACCTTGGGGTTGGGCGCCAAAGGTCGTCGCTCTCCCGTTGATTTTTGAATTTTTAAATCCCTTCAAGCACGGAAAGGACTGTCCGGACTTCTCCAGAAATTACACTCGCGCTCGGTTGCAGGAACCGATTTGTAACCGATCACGAAGTCGATCCTCTATTCTCGGTGAGAGAACCTTGCTTCGCAATAGCCTAGCCGATCAATTGTGTTTATGGACAGCCTTCAAGAAAGTCGGAATTATGCACTTGACATACCCACAGAAAAATGCGATGATTGTTCATGGCCGGAATCATTGCTCCCCAATACCAGGATGAAGATAAGGCTCGCAAGCACTTAGAGGCGATTCGCTGGCCGGATGGCCCGGTTTGCCCGCACTGCGGCGTGATCGATGAGGCTTACAAAATTAACGGTAAGAGTACGCGCGACGGACTCTACAAGTGCGCCGGTTGCCGCAAACCCTTCACGGCCACGGTCGGCACGATCTTTGAGGATTCCAAAATCCCGCTGCACAAATGGCTCTTAGCAATTCACCTGATGTGCAGTTCCAAAAAAGGCATTAGCGCCCATCAACTCTGGCGCAATCTGTGGGGTACCGATCCGAAGACCGGAAAGCAGCTTGGTTCCTACCGTACCGCGTGGTTCATGGCGCATCGTATCCGCTGGGCGTTAGGACAAGAGCCATTAGCGAGCAAGCTTTCGGGCATCGTGGAAGTCGATGAAGCCTACATCGGAGGGAAGAAACGCGGCGATAGCACGAAGTACAAATGGACTCCCGGTGGCCGTCCGAAACCGAGGCCGGTACGCAGCCATACAAATGACAAGGCTCCCATCGTGTCGATCCTTCAGCGTGACGGGCAAGTACGCTCACGCCATTTTGAGCGGGTCAC
Organism: Bryobacterales bacterium; assembly: GCA_963784025.1. Taxonomy (GTDB): domain Bacteria; phylum Acidobacteriota; class Terriglobia; order Bryobacterales; family Bryobacteraceae; genus Palsa-89. The sequence goes on along the minus strand of CAWAPW010000011.1, from coordinate 503,666 downwards.
GCTGGACAATCTCAAGCCCATGATCGAAGAAGTGGTGGACAAATCGGCTCATGTCATGACGGACAGCGCGAGCATGCTGGACGCGGCTCCAATGGGCCACAAGCACAGCAAGGTCAATCACTCGATCAAAGAGTACGTCCGCCACGAAGACGGCGTTTGCATCACGACCAATACGGTTGAGTCCTACTTCGCGATTATCAAGCGTGGGATCGACGGGATCTATCACCACGTTGGCAAGAACTACTTGGACCAATATCTTCGCGAGTTCGACTATCGCTACAACGTGCGCGACATGAACGATGTTGACCGCTTCAAACTGGCCGTGAAGAAGACGGAAGGCAAGCGGCTGACGCTGAGGAATCCAAAAGGCGTGCGGTTCGGAGATAATTGAGAGCGTGGACGCAAACGACAGCCGCCTGAGTGATCTTGAGGCGCAGGTCGCGAAGATGGAGCGGCGGCACATCGAAGACCAAGCGCGAGTTTGCCTCGCCCGCACCGGCGAGGCAATAGCTCTGCTCAGTTTGGTTTGCCGGTTCCTCCGGGATGCGTCAGTAAGTCGTGAATCCTTTCTGCTCGGCGAATAGCTTCGGCGATGTTGTCATCCATGAGTTGTTGCGCCTCCGCCATGGCATCACGCATTTCCTCCCTCGTGGCGATTCCCTTCAACAGAAGCATTCGGTTGTTCGCCCGTACCGCCGCTGCCAGTTTCAATTGCTCCCTCAATAGGAAAACAATGCAGTTCGACAGCTCCCGCAGATGGTCTCTTAGTTCAAAATCTTCTTCCTCATCCATTTAGAAGTCTTTTCAGGGCCGGCTTACGGAACGGATCGAAATCTCCGCTGCGTCAGGGCCGTCCGTCCATATCCCGCTGAACTCTACCTCGAAGAATGTTTTAACTGGCCGCGCGTTTGCTGCCGCTAGTTCCAGTGCAAAAACGTATTTTGCAGGGAAGAGTAAGTTTGACAAACCGTTGGGGTCGACGGATGTCTTGACCATGACGCAAGCCGTCGAAATGTAGCTGAATTCTGAGGGCTTGCGCGCTGCCCCGCCTAAGCTTTGGATAAGTTGCTCAGTACGCTCGCCCGGTTGCAGCATCATCAGAAAATCGCACAACCTTGTAGTGTTCGGCGACAGCACATGACGGAACGGCTCATTGCGGTCAGTCCAGTTTAATGCGGTGGGACTCCACCAATCTTGGCGCTTGCCGTTTTGCCACAACTCCGTGACCAACGCTTCGACGGACTTTCCTTCTGCCGGACCTCGGCACCTGATGCCAAACCGGAAATGATGGGCCGGAATCCGTCCGAGCGGGAGGTTGCCTGTAGATACAGGAATGCTGATTCCTGATACAAGATCGATATCTAGATGAGCGCGGAATAATCTTGCCCTGATTCGATCTTGGAAGAGAGCAACGATAACAGCAGCACCGGTCGTGAACGCTACTATCCAACTGTCGAGAGGGTGGAGCTTCTGGAACCAGCCTTGCAAGCCTAGAATGGCAAGCCAATCTGGCGCGCCCGCAATTCGATTCCATCCGAACCATGGGACAAAAACTACGACCCCTACGGTCAGGAGGATCTTCAGCCACTTTGGAAATCGAGTAAAGCGCGTCATAATAGAATCTGAATAGAATCTGGATGCGGCGGACAGGATTCGAACCTGCACAGAGCATGTGAGGCCCCCGGCAAAAGGAAACCTCGCTCTAGTAGGACCCAAGCCTACCGCGTATGCCAATTCCGCCACCGCCGCACAAAAAAACACACCTATCCTGAAACGACTTCGGTTATAATCGGGCTGGAAGGGGGATTCGTTCGCGGGCCACTCTCTCTAGACAAGTTAGTTACCCACCGATCCGAATCCCCCTGACTTTCCTAATCCTTCACCTCCAAGCGCTTGTAGATGTGGGGCAAGCTCCCCGCGCCCTTTTTCACGAGCCGTATTTTTCCTTGCTGTGCAAGCTTTCCTAAAGCGCTTCCTACCATCACCTTGCGATTCTGCGCTTTGAACGGATAGCCGATACGCTCCAACTCTGCGAGAACGGTTGCCACCTCAACCGGCCCGCTGAAGGAGTTCACCACGTCTAGGATTGCGCGTCGATGAGAGCCACGCGGTAATGACAGCGGATGGAGAGGGTGTTCTACATCATCGCCTGGGGGACCGACGGACTTAGGCTGAATGGTTACGGCTGATTCCAGGTGAGCGCGTCGCTGATCGGGAAGCTCGGGCGACGACGCGCCATTAGCGTTGCCATTCTTCCGCTCGGCGAGCCACCATTCAAACATCGCGACCATTTCTGGATCGGCGACGATTCGCTTCAATTCTTGCAGCTTTAATATTCGCTGCTCAATCGTTTTATCCGAGGACATTGCGAACCACCGTGCTCTCTAGACACCTCCATACTGATACAAAGTAGGCGTGCGCGTCAATAGAAAAATACTGAGAGACAGCTTAACTAATATCGCTTGCTTCGGCGTTCGAGCGGACTTACGATGTGATCGTGGCAAAGCCGGGAAACGCAATAAGGATTCCGCTGGGCGAGACGGAAGCGCTTGCCGGACTCCTAGCCGTTAAGCCGACAGCGGGCATGCCCCGGCCAGGGGCGAATCCAACCGGGAAGAAGAAGGCGAAGAAGAAGGCAGTGCCGAAGCGCTAATCACGATCTGATCTGATTGCGCCACGCCGCCGCTTCAGTCTCAGCCTCATCTTCGTTTTCGAATGGGCGCGGACCCAGCTCGCAGCCTTTATCGAGGAGAAGCGCCGCTCCAGCTTGGTCGACGTGCGCGACCTTGATTTGTTTACCTTCGCGATAGACATACCATTTCTGCATAGATCAAGCGTGGCAAATTTTGCAGGGTACTTCAAGTGCATAATTCCGAAGAAAGTGATCGAGGCGGCTTGATCTTATATAATTTGTCCGTGCTTCCGAGACGTTCTTCGCTACTGCTAATCGCCTTGTCGGCGGGATGCCTGGCGCTGGCTCAGAGCCGCACAACGGTGTTGCTGAACGGCAAAATCCTCACCGTCGACCCGAAGTTTTCTACCGCCCAGGCGATGGCGGTTCGCGATGGAAGAATCGTTGCCGTGGGCACGGACGCCGATTTGCGCAAAATGGTTGACGAGCAGGCGCGCGTCATCGATCTGGAGGGACACACCGTGATTCCCGGGCTGATCGATTCGCACATGCACGCCATCCGTGCCGCGCTTAGTTTCAGCACCGAAGTGAATTGGATCGGCGCGCGATCGTTGGCGGAGGCGCTGGACCGAATCCACCAGGCGTCTCGCACCATGACGCCGGGCGCGTGGCTCATCGTGGCCGGCGGTTGGAACGCACGGCAGTTCCGCGAGAATCGCCGGCCCACGCAGACGGAGCTGACGGCGGCCGCGCCGGACAATCCGGTCTACGTGCAGTTGGGTTACGGCTGGGCGATGCTGACGCCGAAAGCGCTGGAGAAGCTGCATATCGCGAGGGACGCGGATCTGCCGCCTGGCGGAAAACTGGACCGCGACCCGGATGGGAAGGTGACAGGCGGAATCAGCGGCGGCCAAAATGCCATCATCGCTTTATTTGACCGGCTCCCGGTGCCCACGGCCGAACAGGAAGTAGAGGGCACCAGGAAGTTTTTCCGCGAGCTGAACCGGCTGGGCTTGACCGGCGTGGTGGATCCGGGCGGTAACAACATGACACCGGAATCGTATCAGGCGCTCTTCAAAGTTTGGCGGCAGCGCGAGCTGAGCGTGCGAGTGGCCTACAGCCTGTGCGGCATCACGCCGGGCAAAGAGTTCGAAGAATTGAAGGATTTGACACAGATGCTGCCGATGGGCTTCGGCGATGGAATGCTGCGATTCAACGGGATCGGCGAACGCATCACCTGGGCGATGAACAACAACAACCAGCCTACCGAAGCCGAGCGCGAAAAATATTACGAGATCGTCCGGTGGGCCGCCGGGCGCGGGATGTCGATCACCATGCACTGGCCGCGCAACGATTCGGTGGGCGTGCTGCTGGATATTTTCGAGCGCGTGAACAAGGAAGCGCCCATTACGAATCTGCGCTGGTCGATCGCGCATTTGAACGACGCATCGGCCTGAGAATTTACGGCGTATGAAAGCGCTGGGCGTGGGCTGGACCATGCAACCGGCGCAGCGCATGCCGCCGGTGGAGACCGCGCGAGAGATCGGCATCGTGGTAGGCGCGGGCACCGATGCTCACCGCGTGGCCTCATACAATCCCTTCACCGCCCTGCAGTCGTTACTCGGCGGGACGACCGCGGGCGGCGTGGCTTTGAGCGGCCCGGAACAGCCGCCTTCGCGCGCCGAAGCGTTGCGCCTTTACACCATGGGAAGCGCCTGGTTTTCTCATGATGAGGACGAGCGCGGTTCGCTCGAAGCGGGAAAGCTGGCCGATCTCGCGGTGTTATCGAACGACTACATGTCGGCGCCGCTGGAGCAGATCAGCGGCATCGAATCCTTACTGACGATGGTGGGCGGCAGAATCGTCTACGCCGCCGGGCCCTTCGCACAACTGGAAGATCGCCAGCTCACGCCAGATCGAGCGCCCGGAACATCGCCAGGCGCTGCTCGCGAATCGGATCGCTGACCACCTTGCTTTGATTGTTGATAACCATGGTGGGCCGCTGGGTAGCGTTGAACGCCGGCCAATGCGGCAGCTTGGAGGTGTTCGGATCTCCGGTGCGTGCAAACGCGAGCCACGTATCGCTTACTTTGTCGGCCAGAGCCATGGCATCCGCGCCGCCGCCGGTGATTTGCCGCGAGATCTGGACGTTGTCGAACGCAAACGGAATTTCGATGGTATGCGGCGATTTCAGCCGACCGCCTTGCACCGGCGTCTCCCAGGTGAAGTAGTACAAGTGAACCGGCCCTTTGCCCAGCGCCGCGCGCCGCTCGGCGATCTTCATGATGGGCGCGCCGTAGCGATAGTCGCTGGCGATGAGAAAGTAAATGTCCGAGGGAGTCGCATTCGGATTCAGTTTGCGGTACGTTTCGATCAACGTCTCACCGCTTTCGCCTGCCAGGGTCTTCACGCGCGCGCGCATCCCCGCCTCATCCAACGAAAATGCAGCGGCGTCGCTCTGCAGCGTCATCTCCGTGCGCGTGGACCCCAGCATCAGCGGCACATCGGCTGAAATGGGCGATGCCGTAGGATGGAACGGATGATGCGGGATGGCCTTTCCATCCACCGTGGGCGAGAAGCCCTCCGTCATCTGATCCTGCCTGCCCATATCTTTCACCACCGCGAAATACGCGCTCATGATGCGCTCCACCGGAATCTTCTGCAGATCGCGCACCTGCGTTTTGCCGACATTCAGCTTCGCAAGCAACATTCCGGCAACACGAATGGCCTGCTCGCGTTCCACCAGCCTGATGGTGGGCCCGCTCTCGATCACCGCGCGGTGGAACAGCCCTTTCGCCGACGGCATCGCAAGCAGAGTGCCCACTTTGCGGCCTCCGCCCGACTGGCCGAAGATCATCACGGTGTTCGGATCGCCGCCGAACTGCTCGATGTTGTTGCGCACCCATCCGAGCGCATGCACGATGTCGAGCATGCCCGCGTCGCCCGAGGAAGCGAAATCCGAGCCGCCGAATTCGGCCAGGTAAGTAAAGCCGAGAACATTCAAACGATGGTTGATGCTGACCACTACAACATCGCCCCGCCGCGCGAGATTGGCGCCGTCGGTTCCCGGCGACGACCCGGAACCACTGACGAAGCCGCCGCCATGGCACCAGAACAATACCGGCCGCTTGCGTCCGTCCTTCAGCGCGGGGGTCCAGACGTTCAGCACCAGGCAATCTTCGTTCTCCGGCGGAAGGTTCGCGCCGGCCACCGCGAGCGGCGACACCGTGGCCGGGGCGTTCGGATTCCGTTGGGGCGCGCTGGCGCCATAGCGCAGAGCATCGCGCACGCCCGTCCACGGCGCTGGGTCCATGGGCGGCATGAAGCGATTTTGTCCCGCGGTTGTGGCTCCGTACGGGACACCCTTGAAAATCTTGATGCCCTGGACTTCCTCGCCGCGGATCTTGCCGAACGCGGTATCGGCCACCACGAAGTTCTGACTGCTTTGCCCACGAGCAAGGACGACGGTTGCCGGAGCAATGGCAAGCAACGACGTCTGTTTGAGGAAAGTGCGACGATTCGTCATGGAACGGCCTCCTGAGTTTTCGTTTATGGTTGTGGTTTCGCTACTGTCTTTTTCACCTGGCGCCGGCGCGGCTTTGGCGGCTCGGGCTTGGGCGCATTCTTGACTCACCAGTATACGACCGTTAGTCGCCGCGGAGTTCTTCGGATGAATTGTTCGCCGCCCTGGTTGATTTGTGATATATAAACTTGCAGTTACTCGGGAGGTCGAATGGTTTTCAAACCCGTTTTCCTCTGCTTCTCCCTGGCATCCGCTTTCGCTGTATTGCAATTCGCGATGGCCGATGATTATCCGGTTATCTTGCACGGCAAGGTGGTGATGGAGGATGGCTCGCCTCCGCCCGTGGTGGTTTCGATTGAACGGGTGTGCAGCGACGTTGCCGGGTCCATGCCAGGGGTGCTCACCAACAAGAAGGGCGAGTACATCTGGCGCATGAATATCGATCCGCTGGAGACGCGCAACTGCGTGATCCGCGCCACGCACGCCGGTTATAGCTCCAGCGAGGTGGAAGTTTCGGGCGTGGACACTACTCACACCACGCTGGAGCTTCCGCCGATCACGATTCACACTTCGGTTGCCGACCCCTATACGCTCAACTTTTCGGATACCGGCATTACCGGACGCGCGAAGCCGGATTGGAAGGCGGCCATCAAGGCGCTGGATGCGCAGAATTTGCCCGAGGTGGGTAGCCACCTGGAAGCCGTAGTAGCCGCGGCCCCCAAAGCTGCGCAGGCCTGGCATGCGTTGGGCGTAGTGGATGAGAAGCTCCACAAACCAGCCGAAGCGCGCGCGGCCTATGAACACGCTATCGAGACCGATCCTAAGTTATTAACTGCATACGTAACCTTGGCGCGTCTGTGTATCAAGACCAAGGATTGGGACGGAGCGGCCAAGGCAGCCGAGGCGTTGATCAAAGTGGATTCGAAGCATTCCTATCCGGAGATCTACCTCCATCTGGCTGTCGCGCGTTATGAATTGAAAAATCTGGACGGCGCGCTGGAGAGCGTGCAGGAAGCGATCCGCCTGGACCCGAAAAATACCCGGCCCAGAGCCGAGTACGTTCTGGGCAGGATTCTAGAAGCGAAAGGCGATATCGCGGGAGCCAAGGAACACATGGCGAAGTATCTGCAGTTGGACTCTGCGCCGTCCGACGTCGATGTTGTTCGCGGGCACATCGACAATCTTGGAAAGCCGCAGGCCAAGGACGTTGATCCAGAGCTAGAGACGCTGTAAAGGCGGAAGCGCTTACCGAGACTTGGCCGCTCGCCGGCTCCCGCTTAGAGTTCGGGTTTTCCCGGAACTCGATGTCCTGAACCAGAAAGTGTTGGGACACTTGCCGCCGTCCGATGTGGGCGCTAAATTCGACGATGCTGTCTTTCCTGCCGATTTCAGCGGACAACGGGAACAGGTATTGGACAGCGACGTCGTTTTCCAACTCGAAAACCTCGGCTCTGACCGGCAAGACGTCCTTCTTCCCCGCGCGCCGCAGGGCGGCCTGTTCCCTGAGCGGCTTCCCCAAGCTGGCGGGATCGCCCTTAGCGAAACTGGCCGGGACGCCGTAGACTGCGATCACGTATCCTTCGTCGGAGAGAACAGGCGGCGCGGGTTCGTGCGCCTTCAACTCGGCTGCGCGAACCGGTAGAGCGCTCTCCCAGCAGGTGCACAAACCCAGTGATGGGCGAAGTTGACTTGCAGACGCATGCCGAAGTACGCGGCCAGCAACACGGTTCCCGATGCGGCTAGCGCGTGCCCGGCGAACCGCAACGGGCTGGGTCGCCTGGTTTTTGGTCAGGCTGCGGTGAACCGTGCGCCGGGCGGCGGACCTGGCGCCCAGGTCAGTGCTTTGGCCTTGCTTTCGGCTGGAGTTCGCTTCTGAATTCCATCCAGATCTGGAAGTACTTCCACTCAGCTGGAGGATTTTCTTCCTGGTAGTGATCGGGACGCAAGACCAGACTGCCGGTGGAAAGAAGAATCTGCTTCACTTTGGGATTCTGCTCCAGCTTGGCGCGCATTGCCTCAACAATGATCCGGTAGTGCTCGCCTTTTTCCAGAGACCAGTATTTCATGCGCTTGCCATCGAAGGTCACCCAATCGATGCCCATCTTCTTCATGTTCTGCTCGCCGAGCTCGCCGGCGTTCTTGGCATCGAACGCGGTCATCTGAGCAACCTCTTCGCGAGTGTGCGCCCACCGTGATGCCCGGAAACTTGGCGCGCGGATCATCGGGGCCCTCAGGGTACAGCATCATCTGCCAGAATCCCTCAACGCTGGCGTAGCGCTTGCCATAAAGAGTGAAGGGCGTGGGCGCGAAATTCGATAGAATGCCCAGCTCATTGCGCTTGGAAAGAATCACCTCGCCAGGCTTCGCCGCTTGCGGCAGTATTTCCCAATCGGGCTTGTTCGCTTCGGGCACCGGCGTCCACCAATGCGCGGGATATTGTTGCGCGCCGATGGACCGTGCGGCACGCAATCAGCGTCAGGGCCAGCGCGGCAAAATGGAGCATTGTTTTCGGCATATGCGGCGGCATGTGCGGCCTGCTCCTAATATAGGATATGCACGCGGGAGCACTGGCGCCGCTCGAGCGCTATTTCGAATTCAAGAAGCTGAACGCTAACTGGAAGACCGAGATCCTTGCGGGAATCACGACGTTCATCACGATGGCCTACATCGTGTTCGTCAATCCGTCCATTCTCAAGGACGCGGGCATGCCTGTGCCGGCGGTGTTCGCAGCCACGTGCCTGGCGGCGGCGTTCGCCACCATTTTGATGGGCGCCTTCGCCCGCTATCCCATTGCGCTCGCGCCCGGTATGGGGCTGAATGCGTACTTCACTTACACGGTGGTGAAGGGGATGGGCGTGCCCTGGCAAACGGCGCTGGGCGCGGTGTTTCTCTCCGGAGTGGCGTTCCTGATTCTTACCGTAGCGGGTGTGCGGCAGTGGATTATCGCGGCCATACCGGCGGAATTGTATGCGGCGGTCAGCGCGGGCATCGGCCTGTTCATCGCATTTATCGGCCTGCGAAACGCGGGGATTGTGAAGGCGGATCCGGCCACGATCGTCTCCATGGGGAACCTGCGCGATCCGAATGTGGCGCTCGCGGTTTTCGGAATCCTGGTGATCGCGACGCTGCAAGCGTGGAAGGTGCGCGCCGCGATTCTGCTCGGCATTCTTTCCACCACGGCCGTGGGCGCCGTTATGGGGCTGGTTCATTGGCAGCCGCAATCCTATCGATGGAGCGACATTTCCGGAACCATGCTGCATCTGGATGTGCGCGGGGCGCTGGGGCTCGGGCTGCTCGAAATCGTCTTCGTGTTCCTGTTCGTGGATCTGTTCGACAATATCGGCACATTGATGGCAGTGAGCAAGAAGGCCGGATTGCTGGAAGCCGACAATCGCATTCCGCGCGTGAATCGCATTTTGCTGACGGATGCCACGGCCACCATCGGCGGATCGTTGCTCGGGACCACAACCGTGGTCAGCTATGTTGAAAGCGCGTCCGGAGTGGCCGCGGGCGGCAGAACCGGCGTTACGGCCATCGTCACGGGAGTGCTGTTCATCGCTGCGCTCTTCGTTGCGCCGCTGGTCGGAGCGGTGCCCTCGGCGGCAACCTCGCCCGCGTTGGTGGTGGTCGGCGGATTGATGATTTCCGCCATTGCGGAGATTCCGTGGGACGACGTCTGCACGGCCTTCCCCGCGTTCCTGACCCTGATTACGATTCCTCTGACTTTCAGCATCGCGAACGGTCTGGCTTGCGGAATCATATCCTACGTGCTGATTCATGTCGCGCGCGGACGAGCGCGGCAAGTACCCTGGGCAGCGTATCGTGCTGGCGGCGCTATTGATCGTTCGCTTCGTTTATATCGGAAGCAAGACGTAGCTTATTGCGAGACAGCCGCGCGAGAGCTTCGGCTAGCACCAGCGTCCCTTGCGCGATCGCTTCGGGCGATGCGTATTCATCCGGGCGATGGCTCACGCCGCCGCGGCACGGAATAAACAGCATCGCAGTAGGCGCGATCCGCGACATAAAGAGCGAATCATGATACGCGCGGCTGATCATGCGCTCGAACGGCAGGCCATGTGTTTCGCAGGCTTGAACAAGCGCATCTCACCACGTGCGGATCGCATTGCGCAGGCGGATCGGCGTTGACGTGCTCCATTTCCGCTCTCGACGCCGCGGCGGCCGCGCGACTTCTTCGAAAGCCTGCTCGATTTTCTGCACCACGGCGTCGCGCCGGGCCTCGTCGATATCGCGCACATCGATTTCCATCCGCACGCGGCTAGGAATGCTGTTCACGGCGCCAGGAAAAACCTCGCATACGCCGACGGTTCCCACCGTGTCGCTCGAGCCGCTGGATCGAGCGCTCGCTTCGACGGCCAAGGCGATCTCCGCCGCTGCAAGAAACGCATCGTGCCGATCCGGCATCAACACTGCGCCGGCGTGTCCGCCTTCGCCTTGATCGTGACCTTGAATCCGGCGGGCGCGGCGATGGCCGTGACCACGCCTATGGGCATGTTGTGCTGCTCGAGAATCGGCCCTTGTTCGATGTGCATTTCAACGAATGCCGAATAATATCCCTGCGGCAAGCGCACCGATGCCAGTGGTCCTTGGAACCCCGCGGCGCATCGGGCATTGTCTGCAGCGAGACTCCTTCGCGATCCTTCCGCTTGCTCCGCACTGTCGGGATCCAGCCAGTCCAGCACAGCAAGCCGGCTCCCCAAGCATCCGATTCCGAATCGCGTAGGCTCCTCGGATGTGAAAATGATCAGCTCGATTGACCTGCGAGGTTTGTAGCCGGCGCGCATCAGTGCTCGAATCGCTTCCAATCCGCCGAGCACGCCGACCGTCCCGTCGAAGCGGCCCGCATTGGGAATCGCGTCGATGTGAGAACCGGTTGCCACAGGCTCCAACTCCGGACTCTCGCCCACCCAACGTGCGAACGTGTTGCCCACCGCGTCCTCTCGTACCGCGAGCCCGGCTTCGCGGCACAGGCTCTTGACGAATTCACGGCCGCGCACATCCGCTTCCGTGAACACCACGCGCGTCACCACGGGAAATGGTTCCTGCGAAATCGCGCCCAGTGCGTCCAGCTCTCGCGCCAAGCGCTCCTGGTGGATTTCGAGTTTCATCGATTCCAATCTTTGTAGATCAGATATTTCGCCGGCGTCTTTCCCAGCGCTCCGAACCACTGCGGACAATACGGCGCCATCCAGATGAAATCGCCTTCCGCTACCGGATACCAATAATCGCCGAGGCGGTAGATGCCGCCGCCCGCAAGCATCAGAAGCCCGTGCTCCATGACGTGGATCTCCACCATGGGAAGCGTCGCGCCGGGAAGATAGGTCATGGTGTTCACGGCGAAATCGAAGGACGGGTTATCGGGAACAAGGCCGCGAACTTGGAGCGCGTCATCGTCTCCGCTTAAAGACGCGGGCCAACGTGGCTCTCGCTGCCGGTGAAGCAGGCTGGTGCGGAAACGCCGGGCAAAGGCTGGTAAGGCTTTTCGATCACCGCTGCGCGCGCTGCGCTTTTCGCGGAAACTTGTGCGGCGTGCTCGGCTGGAAAATACGCATAATCGCCGCGCGCCAAAACTGCGCCGTCGATTTTCACTTCTCCTTCGAGCACGTACAGGAATCGCTGCACGGACGTTGGCCCCAGCGACCCTCCCGCTTCGAACTCCGCCGTGTATTGCGTAAATCGCGCGCCGATGGCAGGAGCTGCGTGAACGATGGCGGTCGCCTTTTGCATTCCCGGCAACGGCGTGCGGACGAATGTGTCGGGCGTCTGGAGAAGATGATCCGCTCGATGGGCGCTGCGAGTTTGTCCTAAATGGTGCATAAGTTGGGCCGGATAAATCTGCCGGCGGTCCGTGCAACGATTTCGCCGGATGCAAATATGGTCTCACCGCGGCGTATTGTACGTTCGACGCAACCGCGCAAGGACGAACCGATGTACGGGCTCAAGGCGTGGCGTTGCTTCAGGTCTTCCGGCCTTAACTGAACCGATCGGGAAATGTTCACCAACGCCAGGTCCGCATCCATGCCGATAGCTATTGCACCTTTGCCCGGAATTTGAAATCTGCGGGCAGGTTCGGCCGCGACGAGCGATGAAATCCGTTCGAGCGAAAGTTGGCGACAGTGGTGGCCGCGATCAATCAAGCACGGCCAGACGTCGACTGCACGCCGGCGATGCCGCCCCAGGCCCGTCCGAAATCACTGGTCTTCATTTCCGGCGGCGCGGGCGAATGGTCAGACGCGACGATGTCGACGTTTCCAGCGATCAATTGCGTCCACAAAGCATCCTGCTCGACGGAATTGCGCAGCGGTGGCGCGCATTTCGCGACCGCACCCAGGCGCTCCACGTCTTCTTCAGTGAAGAACAGATAGTGCGGACATGTTTCGATCGAAACATCAGTACCCTGGGCACGCGCTTCGGCCGCCAGCGCGACGCCGCGTCCGGAGCTGACGTGAACGATGTGCAGTTTCGCGCCGGCTTCGCGGGCGAGCAATGTCGCACGCTGGATCGCTTCCAGCTCAGCCAACAAGGGGCGCGATGCAAGAAATGCTCGGACGCTGCTGCGTTCTTGCTGTGCGATTTTCTGTGCGAGACCTTGCGTGATCTCCTGGCTTTCCGCATGCACTGCAACTGGCAGCCCGAGGCGCGCCGCTTCGCACAGGCCTTCGAACAGTGTCAGATCGTCAGCGCGCGGAAACTCAGGCAATCCGGAATCACAAAGGAAAGCCTTGAATCCGACCACGCCGCGATCGGCTAGTTCCGCCATCTCGGAAATGTTGCCGGGAATCAGGCCGCCCCACAGTGCGAAGTCCGTGATGGAGGACTTCGCGAGCGCCGCACGCTTAAGATCGAACGCATCGGCATTGACAGTGCAGGGGGAGGAGTTCAGCGGCATGTCAAAAAAAAGCGTCCCACCTCCGGCCGCCAGCGCTCGACTTCCCGTGGCAGCACCTTCCCACTCCGTGCGGCCCGGCTCGTTGAAGTGAAGATGCACGTCGATCAAGCCAGGAAAGACGTGCAGCCCCCGCGCGTCGATTTCTTCGGCGGCGCCGGGAAGCTCCGGTCCGATCGCAACGATCTTGCCGTCTTCAATCGCAATATCCTCCGCGTCACCCCTCACCACCAGGTCAGGCATAACGCCGCTCCAACTCTTCAAGAAAGCGCATCCCGACATCGAGCGCGGCTGCAACATCTTCGGGCAAAACCGATTCGTCCGGATGATGACTAATGCCGCCGGGGCTGCGCAGAAACAACATCGCCGCGGGCATGCGGCGGGCAACAATCATGGCATCGTGTCCAGCGCCGCTTGCCATGCGATGAACCGGATGGCCGGCGCTCGCCACGGCGCGCTCCAATAATTGCACGAGACTTGAATCCATCGCGACAGCCGGCTGATCCAAACGCTGCTCCCAGGAGAATTTGAGACACCGTGACGCCGCGATCTGCTCCGCGCTTTGCAGTATTCGTGCCACCAGCTCATGACGAACGGCGTCGCTCGCGTGCCGGACGTCAAGACTTGCTCCTGCCGTTGCGGGAACAACATTGCTCGCTCCCGGAGACACGTTCACGCGCCCGACGGTTGCCACCGCGCCTGGAATCGCGCGCGCTTCACGCTCTACGGTTGTGATCCATTCCGCCGCGCCAACTAATGCATCCTGCCGAAGATTCATCGGCGTGGTCCCGGCATGATTCGCTTTGCCTTCAAAGTGGATCTCCAGGCGGCTCTGGCCCGAAATCGCTTCCACGACGCCGAGCGGCAAGCTGAGACTTTCGAGCACCGGCCCCTGCTCGATGTGAAACTCCAAATATCCGAGCGCGTCGTCACTCGCTCGGGCTTCGCCGATCCCGTTCGGATCTAAGCCAAACGAAGTGATCGGCATCTGCGATTCTCGCAAGCAACTGGTCATCTACGTCTCCAATCAGAGCGCGGCTTCCGATGAAGGGCTCGCCAAATCGCACGCCTTCTTCTTCCGAAAATCCGATGACTTCAATCGCGAACGGAAGACGGCGGCGTTCGAGCAACTCAACCAATGCAACTCCCAAAACTACACCAAGTATTCCATCGAACGCACCCGCGCGTGGAACGGTATCGAGATGCGAGCCGACGAAGAGACGCGGCGACGAGGCCCGTGTGGCTGAATAAACGCCCCGCAAATTTCCTGCATGATCGACCGCGACGCTCATGCTAACCTGCTCCATCCAACCTCGCAGATGACGCGTGCACCGCGTGCATCGGCTGGGACAGAAACGTTCGTGTGGTGAAACCAGGCTCTTCCGTGAATCCAGCCAACAAACGGCAGCGGCCGATGACGTCGTTCATCACGATCCCCGATAGGTACTGTAGCCGTACGGACTCAGAAGAAGCGGCACGTGATAGTTACCGGACGGATCGTCGACGCCAAACCGCACCACCACCTGGTCCAGGAATGGCGGGATGGTTAACGCAACCCCCGTGGCCCGAAAATAATCGCCGGCGTGAAACGTCAGTTCGTAGACGCCGGTTTCAAGACGATCGTGCGAGACCAACGGTTGGTCCGTCCGGCCATCCATATTGGTGACGGCCGATTTTACAAGTTTCGCGGCAAAGTGCAGATCGATTGCGACGCCCTGCGCGGGTTTTCCGAGCGAGGTATCCAGCACATGCGTGGAGATGCGAGCCATCTTATCTCTTCAAGCGTAAGCCGAGACAGCCGAAAGGAGGCCGCGCTTCGGTGTAGACGCCAAGTTCGTCGCCGCGCTCCGCAATGGTGTCCCACGTCCGGTTGCTGGCTTCCAGATGCACTTCGGCGATGCTCACAATATCCGCCAGCATTCTTGTGCCGATCTGATAAATCACTTGCTGGATGCTTCCGGACTCGAAGCCGTGAAAGACTTCGCGCACGATGCGCCGCACGGCTGCTGTGACGGCGCCGGAGCTGAAGCCGGCCGAAGACTGCGTGTACAGCCATTCCAGATCCAGCCACATGTGCAAAGGCCGGTTGGCGATGTCGGGCAGCGTGGTGTATTCGTCGCGCACGAAACCGTGGAACGCGCTGCCGCCTAGTCTCAAAAGCTTGAAGCCCTGGATGCCGGAAGCAATTTCCACAATTCCGTTGCGATTCAATTCCAAGCGAGCTATGGCGTGATCGGGACCCGCGGGGGCGAAGGCAACACTGCTATTCGGCAGCGCTGCGTAGGGGATCTCGACCGCGGACATTTGCACGCCTTCCACTTGCGGATAAAGATCCAGGAATTTCGTTCCCAGGAAGCGGCAACAATCTTCCAGATCCGAACCTTGGAAATTGAGCATCTCGCGCTGCACGAAATTTTTCATCGAATCGGTAGCGATCAGCCCGGTGTTATCGCCCGTCGTGTAGGTTTGCCAGAATGCGTCGCCGTAGATCAGGATCGTGATGTTCGCGCCGAAGATGGGACTGGCACCCGGCGCGGTCTTGCCGTCGCGGTTCAGACGGTAGACGATCACGTCGCCTTTGCCGTAGTAGCTTCGCTTCCATCCGCTCGCAAAATGTCCGATCACGATCTGATCAAGTCCTCCAGCCGAAATCGCGCGATCCGATACACCTGCCGGAGCGCCTCGCGAAATTCATCTTCGGGTGTTGCTTCCATTCTCGCCTGAAGCGCTCGCAAGATGTAGTGCTTGGTACTGCCCTTCACCGCCAGCAGAAACGGAAATCCGAATCGAGTGCGATAGGCGCTATTCAGGCGATGAAGTTGCTCAAACTCGCCCGGCGTCAAGCTTTCCAAACCCGCGCCGGCCTGCTCTTCAGCGGACGCCGCGCTCAAGCGCGCGCGCGTACCCAGGTCCGGATGCGCCTTCACCAGAGCCAGCCTCTCGGCAAACGTCGCGCGCTCCACTTCTTGCGTCATTGCCGCATGCAAAACGTCCAAACTGTCGAACGGCCGCGCATCGAAAGCGCGATTGGCCACCCAGGGAGAATGTTCGAAGACCCAGCCAATGGCGTCGACGAACCCTACCTGATCCATCCCGTTTAACTCGGCAAGGGACAACGCGGCGGTCACCGTTCCTCCGTGGCGGCGGAACGATACACGATGGAACCCTCCACGCGCACCTCGCGCACGCTCTCCGCACCCGCGAGCGTGAAGATCGCAGCCAGCACACGCTCCGGAGTTTGCTCCCGTTCCAGAACGGCGGCGAGGGGAGCTATCGGCGGGCGGCCGAAGATAAACGAAGTCGGCGGATTTTCCCAGGCGAAAGTCGCCTGTCTCGCTGCTCAAGCCAAGCGCTTCGGCGCCGGCCAGGGTCGCGAGATAAAGCAAGTGGCCGGCATCCAGAAGCATTCCATCGGGCGCGACACGTTGCAGCAGGTACGCCTGCAAACCTTCTTTGAGCATCCCGAATCCGGTGCCGCCTCCGACGTCGGTTCCAAGGGCGCATCGGACCCCGGCCTTGATGTGGCGATGCATGGGAAAGAGTCCGCTGCCGAGAGCAGCGTTGCTCGAGGGACAATGGGCCACCGCGGCGCCGCGCGAAGCCAGGCGATCCAATTCCGAATCGGTGGGATGAACGTCGTGCGCCAGCACCGCGTTCGGGCAGCTGAGTCCGAACCGCTCGTACACAGCCAGGTAGTCCGAAGCCCAAGGGAACAGGCGCGCCACCTCCGCAATCTCCTGAACATTCTCATTAATGTGCGTTTGAAACAAAAGCCTCGGATTCTCGCGCAGCAACGTCTGGCAAACCTCCAGCATGGCTTCGGAAGTAGAGAGAGCAAAGCGCGGAGTGACGGCGTACGTCAGACGGCCGCGCTTGTGGAAGCGCTCAATCAATAAGCTGCTTTCGCGATAGGCGCGCTCGGGCGTCTGATGTAGCTCCGGACGCAGCCGCCGGTCCGACAGCACTTGTCCCGCGGCGATGCGCAGCCCAGCGGCTTCCGCGGCTTCCAACAGCGCCGCCGTCGCGGGAGCGAAGTGCGCACCGAAAACCAAAGCTGTGGTGGTTCCGTTTGAGGCTAGCGCATGCACAAATCCGCGGGCCACGCGACAGGCGTGCGTATGATCCGCCATGCGCGCCTCTTCCGGGAGCGCGCAGTGTTCCAGCCAGTCCAGCAGCGAGCGGCCCAATCCGCCCAGCACGCGCAGTTGCGGGAAATGCGTATGCGCGTCAATGAAACCGGGAAGAAGAAAGCCGCCGCGCAGATCCACCGTAGGGACATTCGGATGCGCGTCGCGAAGGCTGCTATAGTCGCCGCATCCGGCCACGCGTCCTTCGCGGATGAGCAAGCCGCCATCGACGTAACTTTCCAGCGCGCTCGATTCTTGAAACGGATTGCGCGGCGTGTGAAACAAGGGCGCGCGCAGCAGTTCGCCCCCTGGCGAGGGGATCACTGCGTGGCACCAACCGAACTTACCTGCGCCTCCCGCTCCGCGCGGGCTCGTTGCACGGCGAAGAAAACGCGCTCGGGCGTAGCGGGACTGTCCAGCGCAACTGGTCCGCCTGCTCCGAAGCGAGCGATGGCGTCACGGATCGCTTCGCGTACCGAGATGGCCAGCATCAGAGGAGGCTCGCCCACTGCTTTGCTGCCGTAGATGGTGCCGGATTCGGCGGCTCGCTCCAAAAAGTTAACTTCGAAAACATCGGGCACTTCGGTCCACGACGGCAGCTTGTAAGTGGACGCGCCGGCCGTCGCCAGGCGGCCCTGCGCGTCCCACACCAATTCTTCCAACGTCAACCAGCCGACGCCTTGAATGAAGCCGCCTTCAATCTGCCCGCGGTCCACAAGCGGCGAAACGGAATCGCCCACGTCTTCCAGGATGTCCGTTCTCAGAAGACGATAGTCGCCGGTGAAGCCATCCACTTCCACTTCAGAAACCGCCGCGCCGTAAGCGAAATAATGGAACGGCGCGCCGCGGCCGGTTTGCGGATCGTAATGAATATCGGGCGTCCGGTAATACCCTTGCGCGAACAGCGGCACGCGCTGCCGATAGGCCGCTTCGCAAACCTTCGCGAACGGAATCGCCCGATGCTCTTCACCCCGGGGAAATACCAGGCCACGCGAACATTCCACGGCCTCGAAGCCACAGTGGAGCAGCGCGCACGCAACTTCCGCCAGGCGGCTGCGCAGTTCGGAACAGGCATCGGCCACGGCCGCGCCGTTCAAGTCGGTCCCAGCCGAGGCCGCCGTCGCGGATGTATTCGGAACTTTGTCGGTACGCGTGGACATGACACGCACGCCGTCCAGGTCCAGCCCAGGCTCTCCGCCGCGATCTGCTGGATCTTGGTGTGCAGCCCTTGTCCCATTTCCGCGCCGCCGTGATTCACCTGGACGGTGCCGTCGCGGTAGATCAACACCAGCGCTCCAGCTTGATTGAAAAACGTCGCGGTAAAGGAAATGCCAAACTTCACGGGCGTAATCGCGAGCCCGCGTTTTTGGTGCGGATGGCGTTCGTTCCAGCGTTCCGTCGCTTCGCGCCGTTGCGCGAAACCGCTGGATTCTTTGAGCGTCCGCCAGATGATTTCGATGCGGCTGGCGTCCTTGACGGGCTGCCCGTAATGCGTGGTGTCTCCGTCCCGATAGAAATTGCGTTCGCGCACCAGCTCCACCGGCAAACACAGACGCCGCGCCGCCTGATCCAGAATCTCTTCGATCACCAGCATGCCCTGCGGTCCGCCGAAGCCGCGAAAGGCCGTTTGCGACGTCTTGTGCGTGCGGCAGATTAAACCGGTCACTTCCACGGCGGGAAGCAGGTAGGCGTTGTCGCAATGGAACATGGCGCGTGACAGCACCGGCTCCGATAAATCCAGGCTCCATCCGCCATCGGAATAAAGCGCGATGCGCACGCCTTCCAATCGCCCTTCCTCGCCAACCCCCGCCACGTACCGTGCGAGAAACGGATGGCGCTTGCCCGTAAGCGCGAAATCGAGCGCCCGCGTCAGCCTGACACGCACGGGCCGCCGGGTCTTCCAAGTCCCCAGCGCCGCGATGGCCGCCCACGGATTCGCCTGCACTTCCTTGCCGCCGAACGCGCCGCCCATGCGCAAACATTCCACCGTAACTTTGTTGCGGCCGATTCCCAAAACGCGAGCGATCACTTCCTGCGTTTCCGTGGGATGCTGCGTGGAGGAATGCGCCGCCACGCCGCCGGTTTCGTCGATCCATGCAATGGCACACTGCGTTTCCAGATAGAAGTGCTCCTGCCCGCCGATCTGCAGTTCGCCTTCGAAGCGCAGGGCGCTGGACTCAATCACGGACGCATCGCCGCGTGCAATCCGCAGCGGAGGCGAGTGAAAACTTTCGGCCAGGATGGCATCTTCGATGCTTAAGATCGCGGGCAGCGGTTCGTATTCCACCAACACGCGACCGGCGCCACGCTGCGCCGCATCCAGACTCTCGCCCAGCACCCACGCCACGGGCTGGCTGTGATACATCACCTCCGTCGGAAACAGCGGCTCATCGTGCCGGTTGGATCCGGAATTGCCTTCGCCGGGAACATCGTCGCAGGTAAGGGCGGTAGCGACGCCCGGTTCGGACAGAGCAGCAGAAAAATCCAGCCCCTTGACGATCGCGTGGGCATGCGGCGACAACACCGGCCAGGCATGCAGAGCACGAGGAAAACGAAGAAGCAGATCGTCGGTGTAAAGCGCGTCGCCGGTCACGTGCTCGCGCGCGCTTTCATGCGGGATGGGGCGTCCGGCAATCTTCCCGGGATTTTTTCCCGCTCCGTTCAAGCCGCCGCCTCCCGACGCTCCCACAGGAATTTGTCGACCAAACTCTTGGCCACCGCGAGCCGGTATGCGGCAGAGCCGCGATGATCGCCGATCGGCGAGAGCGTTCGATCCAACGCCGCCTGCACGCGCTCCACCGCGGCTTCGTTCCAGCGCTGGCCAAGCACGGCGTCTTCGGCCGCCACGGTTCGCAGCGGAATCGCTGCCACGCCTCCAAAAGCGAACCGGGCGCGCGCAACTTTCCCCGACGCATCCCAATCCATCGCCATCGCAGCCGCCACCGTGCTGATATCGTCCATCCGCCGTTTGGCCACCTTGTAGAAGCGCACGAACTCGGGCAGCGGCTTGGGAATTTCGATCGCGGTGATCAGTTCGTCCGGCGCAAGCACGGTGCGGCGGTAACCGGTAAAGAAAGAATGGAGCGGAATGATTCGATGTTCGCGCTGGCTGGCCACGTGCACGCGCGCATCGAGCGCCAACAACAGAGGCGCTCCATCGCCAATGGGCGACGCAGTAGCGAGACTCCCTCCGAGTGTCGCGCGATTGCGCAGCGGCGGCGATGCGAACAGCCGCAACCATGGGAGAAGCACCTCAGGCGCATTGCTCCAGTGCATCGCGATATCATTCAGCGGCAGCGCCGCGCCGATGGTGACCGCGCTTGCGCCTTCAGAAAACTCGCGCAGCTCCGGGATGGCTTCCAGGCTCACCAGGTGGGGCCAGCGCCGGCCGCGCAGATTCGATTCCACCACCAGATCGGTACCGCCCGAAATCAAGCGGGCTTCCGGATCCCCGGCGAGAATCGACAGGCATTGCTGGATGCTGACAGGGCGGGAAAATCGCAGGTCCGCGGTTTCATGTTCAATTGCTTCGAGGAGCGGCGCGGGGCGCGACAAGCGATCGAGAAAATCCCCATCAGGCGCCGGACCGAGCGACAGTGCCGCGTCGCGAATGGGCCGATAGCCGGTGCAACGGCACAGATTGCCGCCCAGTTCGTGCGGGTCGCAAGGGCCGCTGCGCCCCGGCCGGTATTGCTCGGCGAACATGCTCATCACGAAACCCGGCGTACAGTAGCCGCATTGGGAGCCCCCTCCCGCAGCCATGGCTTGCTGAACGTCGGATAGTTTTCCATCGGCGGCCAGGGCTTCCACCGTGAATATTTCGTGGCCCGCGGCCATGGCAGCCAGCATCAGGCAGCTATTCACGGCGCGGTACTCGCTGCCGCCCGCTCGCGGGGTAACCAGCACCACCGTACATGCGCCGCACTCGCCTTCGGCGCAACCTTCCTTCGCCCCGGTCAGGCCTTGCGCACGAATGAAGTCGAGCAGCGTACCGCCTGCATGGTTCACGGAAACACGGCGATTATTGAGCCAGAACGCAAGTGGAGCGCCGCTATCCGTGTTCATTTGCCAACTCTATACAATTATTGCAGCAGGCGGGCGGAGTGCGCGAGGACGGGCCGGCTGACGCCGACCAACTCCGCGTTCGTGCTATTGGGAACCTTATTGAACAGCCACTTCCATCTTTTCGGGCCGGCGCACCTCCTGATTCTGGCGTCAGTGCCGGCCGTCGCGCTGCTGCTGTCCTGGTTGTCGCGGCGAAGCCCGGCCTCGGCACGCGCTATTCGCTACGCACTTGGTACATTCCTGGCGTTGAACGAATTCGTGTGGGACGCCTACAATCTCCATTTCGGCGGGTTCCGGTTCCCGGGCGGGCTTCCGCTGCAGCTCTGCGACGCCACCTTGTGGATGACGGTTCTGGCGCTGTTCACGCTCAATCCTTTGGCGTTCGAGATCGCCTACTTCGCCGGTCTGGGGGGAGCTGGGATGGCGTTGCTCACTCCCGATTTGTGGGCGCCTCTGGCGTCGTATCCCACCATTTATTTCTTCGTCGCCCATGGTTTGGTTGTGGCCTGCACGCTGATGCTGCTGTGGAGCCGGCAGGCGTGGCCGCGTCCGGGCTCGCCCTGGAAGGTGTTCGCCGCGCTGAACGTCTATGCCGTCGCTATCGGGATTTTCAACCTGATCTTTAAGACCAACTACATGTACCTATGCAGCAAGCCGGCCAGCGCTTCCCTGATGAACGTTCTTGGGCCGTGGCCGTGGTACCTGCTGCCCTGCGAGGCGGTGGCGCTGGCAATTTTCTGGTTGCTCTGGCTGCCGGTACGACGTTATCGCCCCGCCAAGAAATAAAGCGCTACTTCTTCTCAGGCAGCGCAAACACGTACAGCGCATTCCCGTACGACGGGTAGTGGACCTCGGGAGCGAGCACGGTGGGGACCATGCGGGGACTGCCGCCGCCCAATCCGCTGGATACCGCGATGTACTGCCGCCCTGCGATGCTGAAAGTCAGCGGGAAACCCTGCACCGATGTTCCGAGGCGCGTCTCCCACAGCACCTTGCCGGTTTTTACGTCGATGGCCCGGAAGGTGCGGTCCATGTCGCCGACAAAAGCGATTCCTCCGGCGGTGGACAATACGGCGGTCATGAACGGAGCGCGCTGCTCGATCTTCCACGTCTCCTTCAGCGTTTTGACGTCGTAGGCCGCCAGCTTGCCGACGTTGCCGCTCGAACCCGGCGACTCGTAAAAGCGCCGATTGGCGCCGCCCGCGCTGCCGCCGCCCTCCTTCAGCTCGATCTTTTGCGCCAGCATCTCCTGGCAGCTCTGCGCTACCGGAATAATGAGTTGGTTGATCTGCGGATCGATAGCTCATGGCGTGCCAGTTGTGGCCGCCTTCCGAGGTGGGGCAGCTTTGCACCCATGTGCCGATCTGATTCTCCACGATGTCGTTGCGATAGTGCGGCTCACCGGTGTTGGGATCGAACGAATCGTAGATGTTCTGAAAAACGGTCTCCTTGTGCCCGAGATATTTGCCGGTCTTGCGGTCGTTCTTCCATAAGATGCCCGCCTTGCCGGCGCTGAACACCAGCTTCTGGCCGCCATCGTCCACCAGAACGCGCTCGAACACTTCGTCCAGATCCAGCGATTCGCCGGGAGCGTGAGAAAAATACCAGACCAGTTTGCCGGTGTCGGCGTTGAGGGCCACGGTGGAGTTGGCAAAGAGCGTGGCGCCGTTGCCCGATTGTCGGCTGGCGCGCATCCAGGGCTTCGACTGCGCCACGCCCCAGTAAGTCAAATTGAGATCGGGATCGTAGCTGCCGGTGATCCACGTTTCGCCGCCCGCGCGGAACAGATTCGGAAGCTTGCCCCAGCTGTCGCCGCCGAGTTCGCCTTCCTTCGCGATGGTGTAAAACCTCCAGACCTGCTTTACCGGTTTCCGCATCGTAGGCGCTGATGAAGCACTTTTCCTCCTGATATTTCGCGCATCCACCCAGGCCCTGCACCACCTTGCCCTTGATAACGATGGGGCCGCTGCTGGTGGAGTAGTTGCTCTGCTTGCGATCGCCGATCACCGTGTCCCAGACATTCTTGCCGGTGCGCGCATCCAGCGCATAGATGTGCGCGTCGCTGGTGGTGACGATACATCTTGTCCTCGTAGATGGCGAGATCCGCGCTGGGAGTTGCCGGTAGCCGTTGCGCCGATGCGGTTCTCCCAGATGAGATCGCCATTGCGCGCGTCCAGCGCCTGCACGATGCTGCCGGGATTCATGAGGTACATGATGCCGTTGTGCACGATGGGCGCGGGCTGATTGGTCCCTTCATTCATGGCCCACACCCACTGCAGCTGGAGATCCTTGACGTTCTGCGTGGTGATCTGATTCAGCGGGCTGTAATTGGTGGCGTGATAATCGTGGCGGATCATCAGCCAATCGCTGGGATCGGGATTGCGCAGCATGGCGTCCGTCACCGGCGTGTAATTCTTCACTTCACCGGCGACCACCAGACCTCGGGGCGTCGGCGGAACGGGCGCTTCTGCCCGGCCACCCAGGGGTTCGCCCGCCGCAGCCTGCCGGACGCCCGGCGGTTTCGATCTGTCCGGTAGCCACCGAACGGATGGCCACTTTACTAGCTGCCGTCAATGGCTGATTCCCGGGACGCGCGCCGTTGAAGTCCAGGATGAATGCCGTGACGTTGACATAGGCCTGCTCACCCAAGCTGCCGGGATTGCCGGGAGGCATGGCGCCTTCGAGAAACGCAATCAGATCGCTCGGCGTGCGGTCGCCCCAACTGCTCATGAAGAGTCCGCCCGCCAATGCAGAGGCGTTGTTGATACCGCTAAGATCGGCTCCGTGGCAGCCGGCGCAGTTGGCCTGATAGGTTGCGCGCCCGGCCGTGGCTTGAGCCGCCGTGTAGCTGCCGGCGTTCTGTTGCGCCCGCTATGGAATAACACGCCAGCGCAATCATGGACCGCCCAAAAAATCTTCTCAACGATGCTTCGCCTCCTATCTCAAAAACCAACCCCACAGAACGCCGTCCGGGGCCTTTTCGCTATGAATCTGGACATACAGCCCGCCTTTGTGCAGGCTGGCCAACTGCGCGGGGTCAGCTCGATCGATCCGCTGATGGTTCCGCTGGTGGCCTTGGAAATCGTGAGGTCGCCAATGGCAGGTCCCCGCACTCCAGCGGCCACTGCGCTGTGCAGGCTGGCTGTAGTTGCCGCCGAGAGCAACCCCTCAAAGGAACCGGTGATCTCGAGCTTTGTGCCGTTGAGCACCGCGGAGACGGAGCCTGAACCCGCGAGAGCTGGCGCGCGTCCTGGCGTCGGCCGGCAACGCCGAGAGGCGGGCCTTGAATGTTTCACCGCCTTGCGCGGCAAGCAAGAATCCGAACGCGCTGAACCCGATCCCTATCACCGCAACCGCAACTCGCCGATTGAATGTCATTTCGGCCTCTTATTCTACATCCAAGCGTTCGTCTCCCGAAGGCCGCTAGTTGGTGAGAGGCAGGATCGTATATGATGCCTGCGTTGGGGCGCAGCCGGCGGCCCGATAGAAAGGGAGTCAAGAATGCGCAGCGCTATGGGGATTGCCGTCTGTCTGATATCGATTTCACTTGCGGGGTTTCTTTCAGGGCCTCTTGCGGCGCAGTGGTTGAACTATCCCACTCCCGGGATTCCTCGCTTGCCGGATGGTAAACCGAATCTGGACGCGCCCACGCCCAAGACCGCGGATGGAAAGCCGGACCTCTCGGGAGTCTGGATGACGCGCGGCGGCTACACCGGAAATATCGCGAAGGATCTGAAGCCCGGCGAGGTGTCTTTCCAGCCTTGGGCCGCGAAATTGTACCAGCATCGTGTGGACACCAGCAGCAAAGAAGATCCACAGGCCCGTTGCGTTCTCTCGGGCGTGCCGCGCGAAAATGTGGTGCCGTATCCCTTCAAGATTCTGAACACCAACGGGCCGATCGTAATTCTCTACGAGGCGCTGCACAGCTATCGCCAGATTTTTATGGACGGCCGCCCGCTGCCGAAAGATCCTAATCCAACTTGGATGGGCTACTCGGTTGGCCATTGGGATGGCGACACGCTGGTGGTGGAATCGTCTGGCTTCGTGGACGATAACTGGCTCGACAACAGCGGCCATCCTGGAACCGAAGCGCTGCATTTGACGGAACGACTCCACCGCCGCGATTTCGGGCACATCGACGTTCAGATCACCGTTGACGATCCCAAAGCCTACACCAAACCGTGGACTGTGAAGCTTCTGTTCACGTTTACCGACACGGAGTTGATTGAGTACGTGTGCGACGAGAATGAAAAGGACGTTACGCACTTAGTGGGCAAATAACACGCTCCACCAAGCGCGCTCTACTTCCGCGTGTCCTTGCCCAGGATGTGGTTCACGTCCTGATTGTTTTCGTTGCAGATGTATTCCATGATTTCGGAGTTCTCCACCAACGGCGAGTGCCCGTACATGGTGAACGGCCGGGTATAAGCCCCTGGATCGTCGATCACGACTTCGAAATCCAGGTGCGAATAATCGGGCCGCCGGTAGCGCTCCGTAGTGTGAAGCTTTTCGGTATGCGGGTGCCCCGCGAAATCGAACCAGAACTTGTCGTTGAATCCGACGGTGTCGACGACCAGCATGTCGCCATCCCACTTGCCGATGGAGTGCCCGTACCATGTCGGGTCCAGATCGGCCGGGTGTTCGCGTCCGTCCATGAAGATTTGACGGTAGCTGTGAATGTTTCCCTCAAACAAAAACACCACCAGCTTGGGCTGTTGCACGATCTTCCAGGGATACGGAGCCATGCGCGGGACGCCGCCGGGAAGGCAGTTCGCCTCTGGATCGTCCTTGGACATGCGCTGCCTGGTCAGTTGCTCCGCCCACGGCTGCATCGGCACAGTCTCGCCCTTCTTCAGCGTGCTGACGATATCGTAAATGAAATTGCGATCGGGGCCCCAGATGCCATTGAGATCGGGCTTGCCATCGGCGGTGCGGGGCGTGGGTTTCAACGGCTGAGACGCGGGTTGTCCAAGCGCCAGCGGCGAGAAGGCCAGAGCCAGCACGGCCCAACTACTTACAGGTGAAGTTCGCGGCATCGTTCAGATCGCCAGTTCCCTTATATTGAGCCGTCTGCGGATACGGACAGAGCGGCCGAGTGCGGTCCACTTTTCCGCTGGTGAGATGCGAGGCCACCACTTGATCGGGCGCCTTTCCGTCTTCCACCCATCGCTCCAGCGCGCTCACCATGCTGAAGACGTTGGGGCCTTCGCCGCCGCCGCAGTGATTCATCCCCGGAATCATGAACAGGCGCACCGATTGCGCGGTCTGCGCGGCGCCTCCCATTTGTTCCACAACTTTTCGGTAATAATCCACGGTGGCTTGTGGAGTGATGTTGGTGTCGGTCCAGCCGTGATACAGAATCAGCTTTCCCTGATGCGCAGTGAAGCGCTTGAGATCGGCGCTGGTGGCGTTGATGGTGCCGTCATCCACCTGGTCGGCAAGAGCGGCGCCGCTGTCGAAGTTGAAAGTCCGCCAGTTCCACATCGGATCCCGGAAGACTACGTACTTGAAATAGTCGCCTGCCGCGCCAAATGGTTCCGGACCTCCGGCGATGACACGCCATCCCAGTTCGCTGCCCGGCTCAAACCCCGGCGAGAGTTGCTCTCCGGTGCGCGGATTCTGCGCTGGCGCATAAATCTTGCGGACCGCTTCCACCTGCGGGTGGGTCAGGCATTGCGGGCCATCGCCGTCCTTGCATTCCAGCGTCGCAGGATCGAAACGGCAGCGCTCAGGATCGCCGATGAGACCATCCTTCAGCCCGTCCTGTGCGTCGCACGCTGCAATAGCGGCCTGATGAATCAGCGGATATTTCTCCGGCGGTATCTTGCTGGCCGGATCTTTCAGTGCGGCCTGTGCCACCCAGAGAGCCTCAATGGAGCGGTGCGTCCAGTTCAGAACCGGCGCGCCCGCGGCAATGCCGTCGTAATCGTCCGGAAATCTTTGCGCTTCCTTCAGACCCTGTTTGCCGCCGGAAGAGCAGCCCACAAAATAAGACAGCTTGGGACTGTCGCCATAAAATGCATTGATCAGCGCCTTCGCCTTGAGCGTCATCTCATGCTCCGAGCGCCACGCGAAATCGATCAGTTTTTCCGGATGCCCCAACGCGAAACTTCCGCCGGGGCCGTCGTGGCCGGTGTCGGTGGAGCTGGTGGCGTATCCGTTCCGCAGCGCCCCAGCGAGGCCGGAGTAACTGATAGAGCCCGCCCATCCGCCATTTCCAACTGCCTGATACTTCCGGTTCCAGTTGGTAGCGGGCAACCAGATTTCGACTTTGATGTCGGAATCGGAAGTGGGTTTCAGCGTGGCCGCGACGCGGCAGAACGGAGGGAGTTCCTTGAGCGTACCAGTGAGAGCCTTGGCCGAAGGATCGCCAGGTCCGGGCCGGAAACCTTCGGGGAGCGTGAATTCTCCCGCCGGCACGGACTGCGCCAGCGTGATGGAAGCGTCGGGGAATGCGAATTTGCCGAGCGTCTCACAAGACAGAGACGCGGCAGTTGCGGCGAGCGGCAGGAACAGCACCACGGCAAACCAGGTGGTTCTCATGGAGGGCTCTTTTTGTTCCGGGCTTATTTTTCCGCCGGCTTTTCGTCGGGCACGTCGTTGGCTGCCGAACCCAGAAACAGCTTTCTTCCATCGGCGAAGGTGAGGTCGCGGCCGTTGGCGCGATTCGAGGCGTCCTTGGCCTGATAGCCCTCCACGACGATTTCGCTGCCCACCGGAAGAGAGTTCTTGGTGAATCCACGCCGCAGCAAAGCGTTGGGGCTGCCGCCTTCGATCATCCAACTGGTCACCGTACCGTCCGGGTTCTTAACGTCCATATGAATCCAGGAGTGCGGATTGATCCACTCCATTTGCGTGACGGTGCCCTTTAGCTTCACCGGCTTGGTGGGATCGAACTCCGCGGCGAAGGAATGATGCGCCCAGACGGAGGGCGCGGCGATGCACAACGCGGCGATCGCAAGCAGGATTTCTTTTCGCATGGAAGTTACTTCCCGGCCGCCTGAGCCGTTTTCTGCTCCTCGGCGCGCGCGCCGCTCAGGTTATTTCGCATTCCGTAATTGCCTTCATGGCAGGCATATTCGAAGATCGGCCCGTCGATCTTGGTCAGCGGATACTCTCCGCTCCACGACGTGGCCCACGTGGACGGATCGTCCACGGTGAACTGATACCGGATGCCATCGTCCGCGGTGCGTGTGAAACGCTCCACCACGTGAAGATTTTCGCTCGATCCGCGGAACGCAGTGCGATTCGTAAAGTTCGTGGTGTCCACTACCAGCGTGTCGCCTTCCCAGTGTCCGCGCGAGTCTCCAAACCATTGGCGGATATTGGCGGGCAGGTGCGGGCTCCCATCGGTGCGGATGATACGCACGTCGTGAATCATCTCCTGCAGGATGGCCACATATCCGGGACCCTGCACGATCTGGAGATTGCTGTTGTAGCCCGCCGGCAGCATGGGCGGCCCTTCGTTGGGCCACATGATGCACTGCTCACCGAGCGAGCGGTTCTCCGGTCCGTCGAATTCGTGTCCCTTATTGGCGGCCGCGCGCGCCGCGTTCCTTTTCGCTGCTTCCGGAAGCATGGCAGGGATTCGCCCGGTGGGGCCCACGATCAACGAAGTCTGGATGGTGGAGGCCACTTGCGCCTGGCCCTTTTCAAGACCGAACTGAGCCATGCTGTAATGCACGTCGCCGTAGGTTCCCGGCGCGGCCACTTCATGAACCGACTTCATCTTCTTCTCGTATGCCTCGGCTTCTTCCTTGGTGAAGAACTCCTTGGCGCCAAGATCCTTTGGCCGCTCCAGCGGCACTACGGTGGCCGAGCTCCACACTCCCTGCAGATCGGGCTGGCCATCCGGCGTGCGATGAGCGGCTTTGGATGCGCTGGCGGTGGCAACCTTGGCGGCCGCGGGAACCGCCTGGGCGAATGCTGAAGCGGGCGCGAGCGCGAATAAAGCCGCCGCTGCCGAAAGCATCGGGTAAATCGAGGGTCGAGGATTCATCCTGAGCTCCTTCTCGTTCCTGGTCTTGCGACTTTCATATTATCTAAGCTGGCGGCAAAACGCATGGGGGTAGCTGGGGGTAGCTGGGAGCGTGGCGCCCAACGGAACCTTCCAGTAGACTCTTGCTATGCAAGCATGGCCCAGGCCGGTAAGCTGGCTGGCAAAAATATTCGGCGCTCTCGCCACAGTTATGTTACTGGCTTTGGCCGCGCCGGCACAGTGGATCAACTACCCGACGCCGGGCATCCCGCGCACGGTGGACGGCAAGCCGGACCTGGCGGCGCCCGCGCCAAGAACGAGCGACGGAAAGCCGGACCTCTCGGGGCTTTGGCAACCAGCCTCGGGAGGAGCCGACCCGCAGTTCGCCGACATCGCCAAAGAGATCCAAGGCGGACTGCCGTTTCAAAAGTGGGCTGCGGACCTGGTGAAGGCGCGCCGAGCCGCGAACAACAAGGACGATCCCGACGGCCATTGCCAGCCGCTAGGAACGGTCAAGTTGCATCTGCATCCCTATCCCAGAAAGATCCTCCAGCTTCCGGGATTGATGCTGATCTTATATGAGCGCGACACCGTATACCGGCAAATCTTTACGGATGGGCGTCCGTTGCCGGCGGATCCGCAACCGTCCTTTTACGGATACTCAACTGGAAAATGGGAAGGCGACACTCTGGTGGTCCGGACGATTGGTTTCAGGGATGGCCTTTGGCTCGACATTAGCGGAACGCCGCTGACCGATGCAGCCCAGGTCACCGAGCGATTTCGCCGGCCCAGTTTCGGGAAGCTCGAGATCGAAGTCACGGTGGACGATTCGAAAGCGTACACCAAACCGTGGACCATTCGGGTGAATCAAACCCTGGCCGTAGACACGGACCTGATGGAGTTCTTCTGCATGGAGAACGAGAAGGATGCCCTGCACCTGGTGGGGAACTGAACGCCGTCGGCTACCTGGCTTTTTCAGCCAGGGTTTTTCAGCCAGGGATGTCTTTGTCGCGAAGTGCGTATATAATTCTACGGGCTATTTCCGATTCGCCGTAAGGAGCAAAGCATGAAGCAGATGTTGTCGGGCGTAGTGCCCGCCTTGTGGATAGTATGGTGCGCGCTGCCTGTTGCTGCGCAGTCTGGAGCGCAGAATGGCGAGTGGCGCTCCTACGGTGGAGATCTCGGGAACACGCACTACTCGCCGCTCGACCAGATCAACGCGGATAATTTCAGCCAGCTCCAGGTAGCCTGGCGATTCAAGACCGCGAACCTGGGCCCGCGTCCGGAATTCAACTTCGAGGGCACGCCTTTAATGGCGAACGGCGTGGTTTATTCCACTGCCGGAACGCGCCGGGCCGTGGTGGCGCTGGATGCGGCGACGGGCGAATTGCTGTGGGTGCATGGCGAACACGAAGGCGCGCGCGGCACTGCTGCTCCGCGCCAGCTATCGGGGCGCGGGTTGGCGTATTGGACCGATGGCCGCGAAGAGCGAATCTTATATGTGACGCCCGGCTATCGGCTGGTGGCTCTGGATGCCAAGACCGGCAATCTGGTTCCCACGTTCGGCGATGGCGGCCTGGTCGACCTGAAGCTGCAGGACGATCAGGAAATGGACCTGGTTACTGGAGAGGTGGGCTTGCACGCCGCGCCCGTCGTCGCTGGCGACACGGTGATCGTGGGAGCGGCACACCGCCCCGGCGGCATTGTGAAGAGCAAGACCAACGTCAAAGGCTTCGTCCGTGGATTCGACGTGCGAACCGGCAAGCGGCTCTGGATCTTTCACACCATCCCGCGATCGAACGAATTCGGATACGACACCTGGGAGAAAGATTCCGCCTCCTACACCGGCAATACCGGAGTCTGGGGCCAGATCAGCGTAGATGAGCAACTGGGGATGGCGTTCATCCCAGTGGAGCTGCCCACCGGCGATTACTATGGCGGGCATCGTCCCGGCAATGGTCTTTTTGGCGAGACGGTGCTGGCCGTCGATCTGAAAACCGGCCAGCGCAAATGGCATTACCAGTTGGTGCATCACGGAATCTGGGACATGGATATTCCGTGCGCGCCGATGCTGGTGGACATTACCGTGAACGGCCAGACCGTGAAAGCGGTGGCGCAGCCCACCAAGCAGGCCTTCCTCTACGTGTTCGACCGGATCACGGGCAAACCCATCTGGCCGATCGAAGAGCGCCCGGTGGAGCAGTCCAACGTGCCCGGTGAAAACACCAGTCCCACGCAGCCGTTCCCCACCAAGCCGCCGGCTTACGACCGGCAGGGCATGTCCATCGACGATCTGATCGATTTCACTCCCGAATTGCGAGCCCAGGCAGTGAAGCTGGTTTCGAAATACAAACTGGGTCCCGTCTTCACGCCGGGGGCATTGAGTAAGCCGGAGGGTCCGTGGGCCACGCTGGCGATGGCGACGGCGGGTGGAGGCACCAATTGGCCGGGCGGTTCCTATGATCCGGAAACTCACATTGCTTACATCCCCTCCCAGCGCATCGTCACCACCATAGGATTGATTCCTGGCGATCCGAGCAGGACGGATATGGCTTACATGTCGGGGAGCGCCGCTCCCAGATCCCCTCGCGCCGAGG
The DNA here is from genome assembly GCA_963784025.1 of Bryobacterales bacterium. Taxonomy (GTDB): domain Bacteria; phylum Acidobacteriota; class Terriglobia; order Bryobacterales; family Bryobacteraceae; genus Palsa-89. The sequence continues at coordinate 471,840 of CAWAPW010000011.1, read as the reverse complement.
GTGCGGACTCCGGTCTCACGGTGCAGGGCTTGCCCCTGGTGAAACCGTTCTACGGAAGCATCAGCGCCATCGATTTGAACAAGGGCGAAATCCTATGGCAGATCGCGAACGGAGAGACGCCCGATAGCATCCGCGATAACCCGGCGCTCAAGGGCCTGGATATCCCTCGCACGGGAAGGCCGGGTGTTTTCGGCGTACTGGTTACCAAGACCCTGGTGATTTGCGGCGAAAGAAACGCGGGCAAGTCGGCTGTAATGCTGCGGGCTTACGACAAAGCCACCGGCAAAGAGGTGGGCGCCGTGCCGTTGCCCGCTGGACAGACCGGCACGCCGATGACGTACACGCAGAATGGGAAGCAATACATTGCGCTCGCAATCGCGGGCCCAGGTTTTCCGGCCGAATTGATCGCGTTCAAACTGCCGGACGAGGATCGCAAAAATTAGCGGGACAGGCAATCCATCACGCACGGGTCCCTAGCATGAGGTAGAGCCATGAAACTGCTCAGCGTTTTTCCGGCGGTTTTTCTCGCCATCGTTTTCACCGGCGCGCCATTGGCGGCGCAATGGCTGAACTATCGCACACCGGGGGTTCCACGCACCGCCGATGGTAAAGTGAACCTCTCCGCGCCTATGCCCAATGCGCCAGACGGCAAGCCCGACCTATCGGGAGTTTGGGAGAGCGCAAATCAATACTTCAACAATCTGGCGAAGGATCTTAAGCCCGGCGAGCTTGTGATGTTGCCTTGGGCGAAAGACCTTCAGGCCGAGCGCGAAGGAAGGGACCACCGGGACGATCTCATGAACCGATGCATGCCACCTGGCGTGCCGCGCATCAACATGACCACCCCGAACGGGCCCCATCCATTGAAGATCGTGCAGACGCCCGTGCTGGTGGTCCTGCTCTATGAGACCTCGGCCAATTCCACTTTCCGGCAAGTGTTCCTGGATGGCCGCGCCTTTCCAAAAGACCCGCAGCCCACCTGGCTAGGTTATTCCATCGGCCATTGGGAAGGCAGCACCTTGGTAGTGGACACCGTCGGCTTCAACGGCCGTGCATGGGTGGATACGGCTAAAGGCCATCCCCAAACCGACAAGGCGCATGTTACCGAGCGCTTCACGCGCCGCGACGTCGGGCACATGGATGTCGACATCACCATCGACGATCCTGGCGCTTACGAAAAGCCCTGGCGGGTGACCGTGCCCTTCCATCTGCTGGCCGATACCGATCTGATCGAAACCTACTGCGAAAACGAAAAAGATCATTCGCACGAACAATAGACTTTATCAGGAGACCCCGTGAACAGGATCATCTTGCTACTTCCTTTATTGACCGCGTCCGCTTTGGCCCAATCCGCGGATCAGTCCAATCCAATGTCAACCTGGCTGCGCGAGGCCTACACCCGGAATCGCAACACCATCGTGCGAACAGCCGAGAAAATGCCGGAAGAAAATTATGGGATGCGCCCAGGCTCGCAAACGGAAGTGCGTACGTTCGGCCAGCAGGTCACTCATGTGGCCACCTTCAACTTCTTGTGGTGTTCGCAGGCCAAAGGGGAGAAGAATCCCAACCCGGGGAACCTGGATAAGCTGACCTCCAAAGCCGAGATCATCAAGGTGCTCAACGACGCGTTCTCTTATTGCGACAGCGCCTACAGTGGGCTCACCGACGCCTCAGGCGCCGAAGTGATCGATATCACGCAAGAAAGCGGCCGCCAGACGCGCAGTCTGCGTTTTGGTTTATTGACGCTGAATTACGGCCATAACAACGAGATTTACGGAAGTATGGTGGCGTATTTACGCATGAAAGACATTGTTCCGCCCGCTTCCGAACCTCGCCCGCAGACCAAAAAGTAGCGGAGAAGACCTGCCCTTTTATACCGGCGCGCGCCGGCTAGTGTTTTCCGAGGAAACTCAAAACCGCGCGATTAAATACTTCCGGCTGCTCCCAATAAGTGGAGTGGCCGGCTTCGGGGACGACCAGCACCTCGGAGCCTTTGATTCGCGCCGCGAAAAGCCGTAGTATCGGCGGAGGCGCGTAGAGGTCGGCATCTCCGGTCATCAGAAGCGTGGGCGCCTGGATGGTTTCGAGCAAGGCAAAAGTGATGTGGTTGCGGAGCGGCTGCGCGGGCGCCGGAGTTCCCGGCGGCCGGCTGATTTTTTCCAGCTCCACCCAACGCTCGGTCCCCGCGGCGTTCGCGGCCCGATACGAGGGACCCAGTTCGCGAAACTCCGGCGGCAGCGCGGCAAATTGCGGCGGACGAATGCGGCGGCCCAGTTCTACGAACTCGGCGTCCTGCACGCCACCGATGGAGTTGGCGATCACCAGGCTGCGCACTCGCTGCGGGTACGACAAAGCGAAATCCAGCGCGACGAATGCTCCGGCCGCCGTAGCAACCACATGAACGCGGTCGAGCCCCAGATGGTCCAGCAACGCCAGCAAGTCGTCGGCAGCGGCGCCCGGCTGCGCTTCCGCTGAGTTGATTGTGGTGCGGCCCCAGCCGCGCCGGTCGAAAGCAATCACGCGATAGCCGGCCGCGGCGAATACCGGAAACTGATATTCCCAGACGCGGCTGCTGCCGGTGGCGGCATGCAGCAAAATCAACGGCGTTCCGCTGCCACCCGTATCGCGGTAGAAAATCCGAGCCCCGGGGACGGTTGCGTACGCGTCATGGACGGCCGATTCCGCCGACGCCGCAGTCTGCGCCGGCAGTGTCGCCAGGGGAAACGCACCCAGCCCCAGAGTGGCCCAAGTGGTGAGCCGCCAGCGCGCGAATCGCGACGGCAGCTGCCTGCGAGGTTGGCTTGATGTCTGCGACATGGTTGTAGCCGATTCTACCGCCGATCGTTCCGCCTCGGACGGCTCCTCTTAGATCCGCGTGACCGTGCGCGCACCGGCAAACTTCGCGGTTCAGCATACCAGCGAACTTCTGCATAATCCAGAGATCCAGCGGACACTTGCACCTTTTAGCCAGGCGAGGAATTTATGTAAGGCCGTTCACTCACAAATTAACGTGACTTCCGTTTCTCCCGTGTTATAATTCTGCGCAAACCTGTATTAGAATCGATGAAACCAGTTGCCTTTCGCGTCGGCCGAATCTGAGCAACCTTCGTTCCACCGAATGCGAGAAGAGCATGAACAGAAGGAGGCCACGATGTCCGGCCCGAACGTTTGGAAAGCTCTTTTGCCAGTGTTTGTGTTGGCGCTCTTTGGCTGTAACCGGCCGCCGGGAATCCCGGGACACGTGCAAGATGAAGCCCTTTTGGCGCACCGCATGGCGGCGTCTTTCTCAGCGGCCGACGAAGATTACTTCCACGACATGGACGGGGGCGTCAAACTTACTCCCGACCAAGTCAAGGGCCGCAACACATGGATTGTCTGGACCGGCGGGAACGACCGTTTTTGGGACGGCGTCAACGCCTCCAGCGCGGGTGCGCTCGACTTCCTGAAAACCGTTTCCGATCACCCCGCGCTGAAATGCCCAAGCTGGTATCGCAACGGCAAGTGCACCGTCGATCGGGATATTCGTTGGGAATATTTCGGCTTGGTCAACGAGCCGTGTTTTGAAAAGGCCACCGGGCCGGACCCGGAGCGTTACAACCTTTGGCTTGATAAACGCGTAACGGGTCCCGGCTGCCCGCCGGATCCGTTCGAAAACGTGGATAAATATCCCGGAGTGGCCATCGGCGCAAGGGCGAAGCTGGACAAGAAAAAACTCGGCTCTTTTTACGGATGGGGCACCGGCATCATGGGCCTTCGCTTATTTCCAAACCCGAACTTCGATGAGAAGGCCGCTAAGAAGTGGGATGCCAATCGATATTACACCGACGCGAGTTATTACAACTCCAGAGATCTGGTGAAGCCGTATCGGATCGGGATGTCTTGTGCTTTTTGCCACGTCGGCCCGAACCCGGTAAAGCCTCCGGCGAATCCCGACCAACCCAAATGGGAGAATCTGAGCTCCAACGTCGGCGCGCAGTATTTCTGGATCGACCGTATCTTCGATTGGGACGGCGATGCCAGCAGTTTTGTGTACCAGCTGTTCCACGCCTCGTACCCGGGAACGCTGGACACGTCCCTGGTCTCCACCGACAACATCGACAATCCGCGCACCATGAATGCGGTCTACTACCTCAAGCCGCGCTTGGATCGCGCGCTGTTGGCCGGTAAAGAGACGCTCAGCGGCGGCGGCCTGAACAACCACCAGTTCAACGAATTTGTAAAGCCCGACGACAAAACGTACGGCTGGCTCACCAAATTCTGCGAGCCCAACGCTTATTGTCAGGCTCCGATGGAAGGGCCCTCCATCGCTCCCACCGTATGGTCGCCGCGCGTCCTGAAAGACGGCTCTGATTCGGTGGGCGGCTTGGGGGCTCTCAATCGCGTGTATCTCAATATCGGCCTGTTCAGCGAAGAGTGGCTGCTGCATTTCAATGCTCTGGTGGGCGGCAAGCCGACCACGCCCATCAAGATCGAAGACGCGCGGAAGAATTCCACCTATTGGCTGGCTACCGAGGCGCAAACCGTCAACATGGCGTTGTTCTTTCTCGCGTCCACCGATCCTCACAAACTGAAGGATGCGCCCAGCTCCGACAAATATAAGCCGGACCAAAGCAAGCTCGCGCAAGGCAAGAAAATCTTCGCCGATTATTGCGCCCGCTGCCATTCCAGCAAGCTGCCGCCCATCCCTGCCGCGGTTCGCGATCCGGGCGTCTGCTCCGGCCCCGATTACATGACCTGCTGGAACAGTTATTGGGCCTGGACCAAAACCCAGGATTTCATGACGCAGATGGAGCAGATGGTGACGAAGGACGATTTTCTCGATCAGAATTTTCTTTCGAGCGAATTCCGCGTACCGGTGACGCTGCTGGAAACCAACGCATGCAGTCCGCTGGCCACCAACGCCATCCGCAACAACATCTGGGACAACTTTTCGTCAGAGACTTACAAGCTGCTTCCTTCGGTGGGAAGCATCACCTGGTACCAACCCTATACGGGCCAGGCCAAGACATACAAGATGCCCGGGGGCGGCCGGGGATTTACGCGGCCCGCGTCGCTGGTGAGCCTGTGGTCCACAGCGCCATTTCTTTTGAACAATAGCGTGGGCACATTCCAGGAGCAGCCCTCCGTGGATGCGCGCATGGCGTCGTTCAACGATTCCATCGAACAAATGCTGTGGCCTGAAAAGCGCGCGCACGATCCGGTGATCGGCAGCAAGATGCCGCTGGCCGCTAACGGATTGCCTCAGCCCAGCCAGATCGCGAGAACCACGCAAGTCAGCTATCTGCGCGTAGCTACCGGTTATCTCCCAGATTCGCTCCAGGGCTTGGCCGGCCCAGTGGGCCGTTTCTTTCCGTCGCTCTTCAACGACGGCGAAATTGAGATCGGACCCATCCCAACCGGAACGCCCGTGAATCTTCTGGCGAATCTGGATATTTTGGGCGAGGAGACTGACCTGGTGGGGCAAGCGGAGCACGGCAAGACGGTTCTGGAATTGCTCCTCAGGGCACAACACGACCTGAAAGCTATCCCGCAAGGGCCCGTGCAGGAACAGGAACAGGCCGCCACCAAAGTGTTCGCCAACCTCGTGGATCCTTTGCTGGATCTCAGCAAGTGTCCGGATTTCATCGTGAATCGCGGTCACTATTTCGGGACCAGCTACTTCGAGGAAGAAAAGGACCGGGCTTTGACGGACGACGCCAAGCGCGCGCTGATCGAATATCTCAAGACTTTCTAGGAACGCGAGGTAAGGCATGAATCCGGCGACAAACACGCAGGCGGACTGTGAATACGTGGTGGTGGGTTCGGGCGCCGGTGGAGGTACCGTGGCGGCGCGGCTAGCCGAAGCCGGCAAAAGCGTTGTGCTGCTTGAAGCCGGCGGCGATCCCAGGCTGCTTTCCGGCGGTGACGCCATCGACAACAATAATCGCCTGCCGGACGATTACGATGTGCCCGTCTTCCAGGCGATATCCACCGAAAATACCGCGATGAAGTGGGACTTCTTCGTGCGCCACTATAGCAACCTCGCGCAGCAGAAGCGCGACGACAAGTTCCTCGAAGCCCAGGACGGCGTGCTCTATCCGCGGGCCGGGACGCTGGGCGGATGTTCCGCGCACAACGCGATGATCACCGTCTACCCGCACAACGCCGATTGGGACAACATTGCCGCGCTGACGGGCGACGCCTCTTGGAACGCGGTCAACATGCGCCAGTACTTCGAGCTGCTGGAGAACTGCCAATATCGGCCGTTCGAGCGCGAACTGGGCTTAACCGGCATCAACCCCTCGAAACACGGTTGGAAGGGATGGCTCCAGACCGAAAAGGCAATACCGGAATCCGCGCTGGGCGATACGTCCTTGATCAAAGTCATCATCGATTCCGCACTCGATGCATTTCTTAAGATCGGCCAACCGGTGGATCGCGTGAAGTGGCTTCTGGAAAGCCAGCTCGATCCGAACGATTGGCGCTCGGTGGTGGATAACGCGGTCGGCCTGCGCTACCCTCCGCTGGCGACAAACAATCATCAACGCAACGGTACGCGCGAACGCGTACTCGAAGCGCAGGCCAGACATGGCTTGCGAATCGAAACGGATGCTCTGGCTACGCGAGTGCTTTTCGACGGTAACCGCGCCACCGGTGTCGAATATTTGAAAGGCCCGCGGCTGTATCGCGCTTATGCGCCTCCCAATGCAGAGCCTGGCACGCTGAAACAAATCCGCGCGTCACGCGAAGTCATCCTTTCTGGAGGCGCTTTCAACACGCCGCAGTTGCTGATGCTTTCCGGCATCGGGCCCGCCGATCATTTGCGGGACCGTCAGATCGCAGTGCGGCTGGATTTGCCGGTGGGCAAGAATCTGCAGGATCGCTACGAAGTGGGCGTCGTCAACCGCATGAACTTCGATGCCTGGAAGGTGCTGGAGGGGGCTAAATTCGCCAAGGGCGATCCGCAGTATCAGCAATGGGCGAACGGCCGCCAAGGCGTCTACACCACCAACGGCGCCGTCCTGGCGGTGATCAAACGCTCCATCGCGACGCAGCCTCTGCCGGACCTGTTTTGTTTCGCGCTGCTGGGCCTGTTCCGGGGCTATTTCCCGGGTTATTCGGCGCTTTTCCCGGCGCATCTCAACTATCTCACCTGGGCCATTCTGAAGGCGCACACGGTGAACCGCGCCGGCGAAGTAACGCTGCGCACTACGGATCCGCGCGATCCTCCCGCAGTGAATTTCCATTATTTCGAAGAGGGCACGGACGCCAACGGCGACGATCTGAACGCCGTGGTGGACGGCATCAAGTTCGTTCGCACCATGACCGCCGAACTAAAACGGCAGGGGCTGATCGCGGAGGAGGAGTTGCCGGGCGACAACATTCAAAGTGACGATCAATTGCGGCAGTTTGTGCGCGACAACGCCTGGGGCCATCACGCGTCGTGTACTTGCCCGATCGGGACAGTGCTGAGCAGCGACTTTAGAGTGCTGGGCACACAAGGCCTGCGAGTGGTGGATGCTTCCGTGTTCCCGCGTATTCCGGGATTTTTTATTGTCAGCGCAATCTATATGATCGGCGAAAAGGCTGCGGCTACGATCTTAGCCACGCCTTGACCGCGCGCCGCCGCATCACTTTTTCGCGAATGCATCGTCAGACTCGGCGCCTGCGCGCGCCTTCCATTCCAAAGAATAATACTCGCCGCGATCGCGGGCCCATGGATCGAACGTGTTGATCACCGTCGCCAGTTCCGGCGCCAGCTCAGGAATGGTTCTCAGCAGAACTCGTTTCAGCGGCAGAACCTCCTGCGGATGGCCATTGGGACTCCCCTTCTCCATCACCTTGCCGTCCGGACCGTTGTCGGTGACCCATCGCACGCCCAGCGAAGTGTAGAACTCCGGCCGGAAGCTGGAGGTGAAAAAACGGTCGCTAAACAGTCTCCGCGAAGCATTGAGGATGAACACCTGGAACTGCGTCTCGGAGATGGCGAAGCCATGCGGGCGCGTGGATTCCGCCAGCCACCCCACCACGGTATCCACATCTTCGATGTTGTCCACCAGGCTAGCGTTGGGATGACCCAGGCAATCGTTGAGCGGATTGCCGCGCTGGTCCAACTGCGCATCGGTAATTTTCTTGGACTCGTCGCAGCTGTGTTGACCGTAAACTTCACGCAGATCGTGAATCAGGGCGTCTTGCGAAGCGCGCTCCGGGCTTCCGGGCTGCGCGGAAACATCCACCAATTCATCGAAGCTGGTGAGCTGCCGCAAACCGAGCTGTCGCCGAAATTCATTAAAGCGCGGGACGCCGCGCTCGCGATCCCGAAGAATATCGAGAGCCGCTACATCCACCAGCCCGGTGCCCGCGTGCAGCCGAGGCATGGGCAAGCTCTGAAGAAATTGCGGATGGTTGTTAAGCGTAAGCGCTCCGGAGCGCTGCCGGCCCATGCTCACAGCCCAGTTGGCGATGCCTCCCGAACGCATCCGCTCCGTGGCCAGTCCGCGAAAGGTCTTCACCATCGCAATCTTCTTGACGATCGCATTCGGATTCCCCGCCAGCTCGCGGTATTCCACCAGGTCCGGAACCAGGGGATGCAGACGATAAACGGTGATGAACTCTTCTGGAAAATTGAACGGCACTCCAAAATGATGCGTCCCGCCATTTACCAGGTTCGCGTCTGCAATGTTCCATCCGGGCGCCGTGCTCCCCAGACCGAAAATTCCGGCTCCCGACGCGAATACGGAGAACAGTTGATTGGCATCGCGGGCGCCGGATTGTCCTACCTTACCGGCGATGGTACGGACCAGGTTGGACAGATCCTGGTTCCCGCCAAACAGGCCGGACCAGTTGGCGTTCATGCCGCGATACAGCGGCTCGTCGTAAAGCAGTTGCGTAGTCCACTCGATGGTGTGAATCTTGGCGATCTCGGCCGAAATCACCAATCGCGCGACGTCGAACAATTCGTCCGCCGTCACGTCGCGATAAGCTATCGCCTGGTTTGGCCGGCTCGGATTCCGCAAGCCGCAATCGTCGCCGGGAGTGAGCGCGGCCTGTTTGCGAAACGCGGCGACAAAGGCGTTGTGCTCCCGCGCGAACACGTTGTGATAGAAGCTCAGCCCGATGCTCCAGTTGTCGGGGAACGCGGTGGCTTCCTGCCCCTGCCACTCGGGCTTCATCGGATCCCGGACGCTCAGAATGGGCAAATAGCCCGACGAATCCAGAAGCAGCCCGGCGCGATCCTTAGGGTCGCGCTTCACGCGCTGCAGCGAAGTTTCGTCGTAGCCGTAAATCTGGGAAGCGTCCCACCAGGCCGTGACGTTATTGCGCGTGGTCTTGTATGCGCGCGTCAGATAGGCTTTGCCGGAAGCATCATCGAAGACCGGCGGATCGCTCGCATCGGCAATCAGGGCGCGGTCCATCACGTCATCCGGCCGGCATCCCAGCTTTGCGGCATCGGCCGGCGGCTGGCACCCGGTCTTCATCAACTCGGGAGCATTGTGGCCTTCCTCCAGGTGGGAGAACCAGTCGTGCGTCATGAATTGAATCCAGAAGGCCGCCAGAACGTTGAACGAATTTGCCTTCTGATAGTCGCAATCGGCATCCTTGGAGTCGTCGTCCGAACCCTGTCCGCCCCGGCACTTCTCCGGATTATTCTGCGCGCGGCTCAGAAGCTTCCGGCTGACCACTTGAGGGTCGGGCTGCAGCAGCTGGAGCCGCCCGGCGTGGCGATTGCGCGCCAGTTCCGTTTTGCCGAGATCGGGAAACGTCGCGTCCAGTTCCACCAAGCGTCCGAAGAGCTGGTTGGTGGATCCCATCAGCGGATTGCGCAAATCGTTGCAGATGCCGGTAAGCGTCCGCGCGCGAATCAGGTTGCCGGTGCAAACCTGCGGACCATCGCCACCCACGTCCTTATAATTCGGATGGGAGGGAGGCAATCGCATCTCGCTCCAAACCGTGAGGGACGATCCCGCGGTGTTTCCGCTGCCTTTCACATACTGTTGGTAGGTGCCGCTGTTGTCAAAGAGGTTGAACTTGATCAGCTCCATGCGCTGGTATTCGAGATCGGTGAGCGCGCCCGTTACCCCACGCTGATCCTGATCCGTTCCCGCGCGCCCTTTGGAGCTGGCGTCCGCCGTGGCCCAATATTTTTGCCAATCCACCCAAGGCGCGGCGCGGAACTGGACGGCATCGTTGCCGCCTCTGCAAACCGCGGTCTCCTTCGTGACTTTTCCAAGAAACCGCTGCAGGCGGGTGGCTGCAATGGGGCGAAATCCCTGCAGCGCCGCCTCTCCACACCCGGGCGAAAAAACGAAGATCGCTACTGCAGCGACGATAACAACCGCCAAAGCGGCCAGCGCCCACAACCACTTTTTGCGGTTCATCGGACCTCCTTCCAGCCGGAGTTATTTTTAATCGCCAAGCGGAGACGCAACAGCGCGCGCCACCACGCGGTAGATCGCCGCCAGATAAGGGAACGTCGTGGTGAAGTCCGGCGTCTCCAGATCATAACCGATTTCACCGCAGTGATCGGTGGGCCACTGTGGTTCCACCAGCGCTCCGGGCCGACTCGCCGAGGCGACGCCGACCACGCCGTGGTTGTCCTGTTGCTGCGGCGACGAACCAGGCAGGCGGATGAAACAACACCTTGGAACTGTACCCATTAGCGCCGTATGGATAATACGACAAACCGGCAGTGGCGGGGAAGTCGAGGTTGCAGGCGAGGCCTCGGAGCCGGGGATCTACTTGCCTTATATCAGCCCAACTCTTTTGCAGATGATCGTCCGCCTGAAGGACTCCATCACGTGCACCGATCTGCAGCTCGAAGCCTACAACTGCGCGGCGGCCATTTCGCGCCTTTGATGGAACGTTCGAGCTGTCCAGCGGCGCGGCTCGCGATTGGTTTCTTTGTCACTTGGGATATCATTAGAACATGCGCACAGCAGGCCAAGTCTTCTTGCTGATGATGGTTTTCGGATTTCTGTGGGCGCCAAGCTCTTTGTGGGCGCAGGACAAAGTCTTCATCTGCCCCATGGACCCCGACGTCCGCTCCAATCAGCCCGGCACTTGCCGGCGCTGCGGCATGAAGCTGCGCGAGGGCATCCCGGAGCCGGTGGAATTCCACATGGACCTGGCCGTGACGCCGCGAGCGGTGAAACCCAATCAGCCCGAGCAGCTCAAGTTCAGTGTGCACGATCCGTGGAAGGACCGCCCGGTAAAGGATTTTCAGATTGTCCACGAAAAATTGTTCCACATGTTCGTGGTGAGCCAGGACCTGCAATTTTTCGTGCACGACCATCCTGTGTTCCAGCCGGATGGCGACTTTATCTATGACATCCTGTTTCCCAAGCCCGGCATGTATCGTGTATTGGGCGACTTTTATCCGGATGGCGCCACGCCGCAACTGATCGCCAAGACCGTGATTGTCCAGGGAACGCCTCCGCCGCCGGTCTCGCTGCCGCGCGATTATTCCACCAAGCAAGCCGAGAACCTGCAGGTGGAAATGACCACCGATCCGCCGCAGCCCATCGCCGCGCAAAAGACCCAGATTTATTTTCACCTGTCGCCCGCCGATGGCATCGAAAAATATATCGGCGTGTGGGCGCACATGCTGGCTGCAAGCGACGATCTCATCGACCTGATTCACACCCATCCGTTCATCGCCGATGGCGGCCCGCAAGTCCAATTCAGCTTGGATTTCCCACGCGCGCGGACTTATCGCGTATGGGTGCAGTTCCAGCGCAAGGGCGTGGTCAACACGGTGCACTTCGACGTTCCGGTTAAGGAACTGGAGTAGCTTTCGTCGTTGCGGGAGCTGCGGGCAGCAGCAACACTGTTGACCCTGCCGGGACGCCGTGAATCTTGGTGCCGGCCGGCAAGTCGATCGCGTTTCGATACAGGAACGGGTGAGCGAACTTCGCGCTGTAATGCTCAAACCACAATAGCGGCTCGATACTGCCGTCCGGCAGCTCAGCGGTAATTTGAAACGCCGCGTCTTCGGGCACGGTCTTGGGCAACAGGCCATCCAACGAGAAATCCTTGCGCAGTTGGAACTCGCCGCTTACGGCGATGGCTGCATGGGAGGGAACCTCGGGCGCGGGCTGGTCGAATTTAGGATCCGGCGCAAGGTCCTTGGCTTCGCCTTCCGGCACGCCGCCGCCCACCCAATTGGTGATGAGTTCCAGTTGCTCCGGAGTCAACGCCTGGTCGTTCCGGAAATCGCCGAAGCCTTTGACAGCGCCCCACGGAGGCATGCGCCGCTCCAGCACTTCTTCTTTAATGGCGACGGCCCAGGGACGCGCCACCGCGTAGGTCATCAGCGAGAAGGCCTGGCCGCCGTCGTGATGGCAGGAAGCGCAGCGCTCATAGACGACGCGGGAAATTTCGCGATCCCAGGTGATGGGAGTGGTAATAATATCGTGCGCGGCGGCAACGGAGGCCGTGATCAGAATCAGGCCAGCCGCCCAACGGTAGCACATATGGATATGATACAACGCCAGTATGTCGATAACGCGGCGTGGCCTGTTGGTGTTGTGCAGCGCGAGTTTGTTCGGCGGCCAATCCGGCCAGCATCCGGTTACCGGCCGGCAGATCGCCGGCGTGATGGGCGTGCAGGGCGCGGACTGGTTGAATCGGCCCGAGCGCGAGAAGGAAGAGAATCCCGAAGGCGCGCTGGATGCGTTGGGCATTCGCCCGGGGATGGTTGTGGCGGACGTCGGCGCGGGGACGGGATACATGTCGCTGCGTTTGGCGAAGCGAGTGGGGCCGACGGGCAAGGTCTATGCCAACGATATTCAGCCGGAGATGCTGCGGCGCTTGCGTGGGAACGCGGCCAAGGCCGGGATCACGAACATCGAGACGGTGCAGGGTGAAGTGGCCGATCCAAAACTTCCGCCCGGCCAGATGGATCTGGTGCTGCTGGTGGATGTGTATCACGAGTTTTCGAAGCCGCGCGAGATGATCGACAAGATCCGGGAGGCGTTGAAGCCCGACGGCCGGCTGGTGCTGCTGGAATATCGCAAGGAAGATCCGAGCATACCGATTCGCGAAGAGCACAAGATGACCGTGGCGGAAGTGAAGGCGGAACTTGAGCCGCAAGGGTTCGTGATGAGCAAGGTGATTGAGACGCTGCCGAGGCAGCATATCTTGATTTTGACGAAAGCCGCCCGTCACTGACGTTGCGCTGTTTGCTCCCGGCCCAACTGCTCGTGAAACGATCGCTCCGACTCTTCGACAAACTTCTGCATTTCCGTGGGATCGACGAAGGCGTCGAGTTTACCGGCTTCCAGCTCCTTGCGCTTGGCTTCCAGATTGAAAAATCCGGCGTGCGGCGCGAGGAAAACATCGCACGGCATCTTGCGCAGCTCGGCGAAACTTCGCTCGTAATCGGCCACGATGTTGGGATAGCCGGCGTTGTTCACCAGCTTGTCAACCACGCTGGTGCTGCAGTAGAAGACCACTTGATACGTCTTGCCGCGGTCGGAAACGGGCATGCTCCAGGTGGTGCAGCCTTTGGTGTGTCCGGGCGTGATGTGAGCTGTCAGCGTGACGCCGCCCAGTTGTACGGTTTGCTTGTCGCCGATCACGCGATCCACCGGCAGCGCCGGAAACGGCCCCGCTCCGCCCTTGCCGCTAACCAGCACCGGACGATCGCGTTCGCTTGCGATCATGCGCGCTCCGGATAGTTTCTTCAACTCGGCCAACCCGCCGCAATGATCGTAATGGGCGTGGCTGTTGAGTAGAATCTTCACGTCCTTCATAGAGAAACCAAGTTCCGCGATGCTCTTTTCAATGAGCGGCGCGGTTTCGGGCAGGCCGCCGTCGAGAAGTATCGCGCCTTGCGGAGTCTTGATAAAGAAGGAAGACACGTTAGCCGCGCCGACGTAATAAATATTCCCGATGATGCGAAATGGCTTGACGGGCTGGTTCCAGGCGGCGCGTTGGACGGAAGTCTGTTGCGGTAACGCGACCGAACCAAAACAGAGCAAAGCCGACGCGACGGACAATGCTACTCTACCGCGAGGCGGCGTCGCCAACAGTGGCGACGCAGAACGCACGAGTGCGTGCGCCACGGCTATTGCAGCCGTCTTACGGCTTCCAGCGCCAGCTCGTGCAAACCCTTGCCGCCCTGCGCGACATAGGCGATGATCTGATCGCGCATGCGTCGCTCCCAAAACTTTTTGAAATGATCGGTCACGCCCGCGACGGCCTGGTCGTGTGGATAAGCGGCAAAAAACAGGGCGATCTGGTTCGCGCGGTGAATCATCGAATCCGCGGCCTTCATACGTCTAATCACCGGCAGCGCCAGTTAGGATTTGCGTGGTCTGCTTGCGCGTTTCGAGATACTGCTCCTGCCATTCGGACATTTTCCTGGCAAGGCTCACCTCTACCGCCGTCACTTTGTACTCGGGACAGCCGGTGGCCCAGTCTTCAAACTCGGTAGTAACCACGTTCGCGCCGGTGAAACCGTGATGGAAGGTGGTGTAAACCACGCCCGGTTGCATACGCTCCGAGATTCGCGCGTGTAAAGTAGTTTGGCCGGCGCGGCTGGTGAGCGACACGCGATCGCCCTCCCGAATTCCGCGATTCTCCGCATCGAAGGGATGAATCTCCAGCACGTCTTCGGCGTGCCATACATTGTTCTCGGTGCGCGCGGTCTGCGCACCGACGTTGTATTGCGTCAGGATGCGGCCGGTAGTGAGGATCAACGGGAATTTGCCGGTGGTGCGCTCTTCGGTCGGCACAAATTGCGTGATCATGAAGTTGCCTTTGCCGCGTACAAACCCGCCAATGTGCATTACAGGCGTGCCTTCGGGCGCCTTGGCATTGCAAGGCCATTGGATACTGCCCAGTTCGTCGATCTTGTCGTATGTGACGCCGGTGAAGGTGGGCGTGAGGCGCGCGATCTCGTCCATGATTTCCGACGGATGCTTGTACGGCATCGGATAGCCCAGAGCCGCCGAGAGCGCCATGGTGATTTCCCAATCCGCCATGCCGGCCATGGGCGGAATCGCTTTGCGCACGCGGCTGATGCGCCGCTCGGCGTTGGTGAACGTCCCGTCTTTTTCGAGGAACGACGAACCCGGGAAGAAGACGTGCGCGTAGCTGGCGGTCTCATTCAGGAAAAGATCCTGCACCACCACGCATTCCATCGCCGTCATGCCGGCCGTCACGTGCTGCGTGTTGGGATCGGACTGGACAATGTCTTCGCCCTCAATGTACATGCCCTTAAACGTGCCTTCGCAGGCCGCGTCCAGCATGTTGGAGATGCGCAACCCCGGCTCGTTTTGCAGCGGCACCTGCCAGGCTTCTTCAAACAGCAGGCGCGTAGTGTCGTCGGACACGTGCCGGTATCCGGCGAATTCGTGCGGGAACGATCCCATATCGCAGGCGCCCTGGACGTTGTTCTGGCCTCGCAGCGGATTCACGCCCACCCCGCGCTTGCCGATATTGCCGGTGGCCATGGCGAGATTGGCCATGCCCATCACCATCGTCGATCCCTGGCTGTGCTCGGTTACGCCGAGCCCGTAGTAGATGGCTGCATTACCGCCAGTGGCGTAAAGCCGAGCGGCGGCGCGCAGATCGGCGGCCGGAACGCCGCTGATGGCTTCTGTGGCTTCGGGCGAATTGCGCTCCTCGGCGATGAATGCGCGCCACTGTTCGAACGCTTCTATTTCACAGCGCTCCCGGACGTATGGCTCGTTCACCAGGCCCTCGGTGACTATCACGTGCGCAAAGGCGTTGATGACGGCGACGTTCGAACCTGGCTTCAGCGGTAAATGATAATCCGCTTGGACGTGCGGGCTCTTCACTAAATCGATGCGGCGGGGATCGACGACAATCAGCCGCGCACCCTCGCGCAGGCGCTTCTTCATGTGCGAGGCGAAAACAGGATGGGCGTCGGTTGGATTGGCGCCGATCACCATGATGACGTCGGAATCGTCCACCGAATCGAAATCCTGCGTTCCGGCCGAAGTTCCGAAGGTCGACTTCAAGCCGTAGCCAGTCGGAGAGTGGCAAACGCGCGCGCAGGTATCGACGTTGTTGTTGCCGAACGCCGCGCGGATCATCTTCTGCACCAGGTAGGTCTCTTCGTTGGTGCAGCGCGAAGAAGTGATGCCGCCGATGGAATCGCGCCCGTATTTGGCCTGGATGCGCTTAAATTCGCTGGCCGCGTAATTGATAGCTTCTTCCCAGGAGACTTCGCGCCATGGGTCGGTGATTTTGGCGCGGATCATGGGTTTCGTAATGCGATCCTTGTGTGTGGCGTAGCCCCACGCGAACCGCCCCTTCACGCAGGAGTGGCCGTGGTTCGCTTTGCCGTCCTTATATGGTGACATGCGGACCACCTGGTTACCCTGCAGTTCGGCCACGAAAGAACACCCGACGCCGCAATACGCGCAGGTGGTGACCACGCTGTGCTCGGGCTGGCCGTTATCGATGATGCTCTTTTCCATCAACGTCGCGGTGGGACACGCCTGCACGCACGCGCCGCAGGAGACGCATTCCGATTCCAGAAAATTGGTGGGACCGGACGCGACCTTGGAATCGAACCCGCGGCCCTGGATGGTCAGCGCGAAAGTTCCCTGCACTTCTTCGCAGGCCCGCACGCAACGCGAGCACACGATGCACTTGGATGCGTCGAAAGTGAAATAGGGATTCGACTGGTCCTTCTCTGCCTTAAGATGATTGTTCCCTTCGTAACCGTAGCGGACTTCGCGCAACCCCACCACGCCCGCCATGTCCTGCAGTTCGCAATCGCCGTTGGCCGCGCACGTCAGGCAATCCAACGGATGATCGGAGATGTACAGCTCCATCACGCCGCGCCGCAGTTTCGCGATCTTGGGCGATTGCGTCCGCACCTTCATCCCGGGCTCCGCCAGAGTAGTGCAAGACGCAGGCGTGCCGCGCCGTCCTTCGATTTCCACCAGGCAGAGACGGCAGGAGCCGAACGCCTCCATGTTGTCGGTGGCGCACAATTTCGGCACCTGAACGCCCGCTTCCACCGCGGCGCGCATCACCGACGTGCCGCGCGTGACGGTTACCGGTTTACCGTCGATCTCGAGCGTCACAAGCGTTTCGGCGATCCGTGCGGGAGTGCCGTAATCGGTCTCTTGAATTAGCGCCATGGGGATGTCTCTCGGTTCTGTATGGTCAGGAGCACCGGCGGAGCGGGCGCCGGTCTGTCAAAATCCTCGGGGAAATGCCGGATCGCGCTCATCACCGGCAGCGGGATCAGGCCGCCCAGCGCGCAGAGGGATCCGTCCAACATCAGCTCACATAAATCATCCAGCAGTTCCAGATTTTTCGTGCGATTATCATTGGCGATGATGCGGTCGATCACTTCCACGCCGCGCGTGGAGCCCACCCGGCAGGGCGTACACTTACCGCAGCTTTCGATGGCGCAGAATTCCATCGCGAAGCGGGCCTGTTTCGCCAGATCCACGGTGTTGTCGAACACCACGATGCCGCCGTGGCCGAGCATGCCTTTGCGGGCGGCGAAAGCTTCGTAGTCGAGCGGGGTGTCGAGGAAGGAATCCGGGAAATAAGCGCCCAGAGGTCCGCCGACTTGCACAGCTCGAAGTGGCCGTCCGGAAGCCGTGCCGCCACCGAAGTTGTAAATGGCATCGTGCAGCGAGATTCCGAACGCCTTTTCCACCAAACCCCCGTGCTTGATGTTGCCGGCCAACTGAATTGTTAAGGTCCCGCGCGACCTGCCCATGCCGAAATCGCGATAATACTCCGCGCCTTTGTCCAAAATGATAGGGACGGTGGCCAGCGTGATGAGATTGTTAACGACGGTGGGTTTGCCGAACAGGCCTTCGAGAGCAGGCAGCGGCGGCTTGGGACGAATCTGGCCGCGGCGGCCCTCCAGGCTTTCCAGCATCGACGTCTCTTCGCCGCAGATGTAGGCGCCGGCGCCTAAACGGACGTCCAGGTCAAACCGCTTGCCGCTGCCCGCGACGTTCTCGCCCAGGTAGCCGTTCTCGCGCGCGATGACGATGGCGCGCTGCATGGTGCGAAACGCGTGGGGATATTCGGAGCGGCAGTAGACGTAGCCTTGCGTGGCGCCCACCGCGATGGCGGCGATGGTCATTCCTTCAATGAGAACGAAGGGGTCGCCTTCCATAATCATACGGTCGGCGTAGGTGCCGCTGTCGCCCTCGTCAGCATTGCAGCAGATGTATTTCTGGTCCGCTTGAGCCAAAAGAACGGTGTTCCACTTGATGCCGGTGGGGAATCCGGCGCCTCCACGGCCGCGCAATCCGGATGACTGGACGGCGTCGACAATGGCCTGAGGCTCCAGCGTAAGCGCGTGTCGCAACCCGCGATATCCGCCATGCGCCAAATAATCCGAGATGGACAGCGGATCCACGATGCCGCAGCGCGCGAAGGTCAGCCGCTCCTGGTCTTTGAGATAGGGAATCTCCTCGGTGGGGCCGAGACAGAGCGCGTGCGTCTTACCTTCGAGGAAACCGGCGTCGAATAAACTCGCTACCGCTTCGCGCGATACTGGCCCATAAGCGATGCGCCCGCGCGACGTCTCTACTTCCACCAGCGGCTCCAGCCAGAACATCCCGCGCGAACCATTGCGGACCAGCGTCACGTCAAGACCGCGCGCGGAAGCTTCCCTCGCGATGGCGCGCGCCACACCCTCGGCGCCGACGGAAAGAGCCGCGGAGTCGCGCGGAACGTAAACTTTCACGCTCATTGCGCCCTCATGGAGCTGTCAATCAGAAAATCCGCGACGCTCGGCGACACCCGGCCATACGGCTCGCCGTCCAGCATGACGGCCGGCGACAGCGCGCAATTTCCCAGGCAAAATACCTGTTCGACGGTCAGGCTACGGTCTGGCGTTGTCTCGCCCAGTTTCACGCCCACGCGCTTTTCGACGTGCTCAATCAGCGCGTCGCACCCCATGGACTGGCAGGATTCCGCGCGGCAAATCCGCATCACATGCTTGCCCGGCGCCGCATGGCGAAAATCGTGATAGAAACTGATGACGCCGTGCACTTCGGCATGCGAGAGATTCAACGCGTCGGCGATCATCGGCGTGGCAGACTCGTCGATATATCCGAACTCTTCCTGCAAGGCATGCAGAATCGGAAGGAGAGCTCCAGGCAAGCGCTCCAACTCCCGAATCCGGGCCTTTGCCCGGTCCGCATCCCAGGCTTGCATGTTGCTCATGCTGAGTAATTTACCTATACTTTCCAGCGACACCGATGGCTAGGCTGCGCGCACTCGGCTGCGATTGAATTTTATCACATCCCCCAGGGTGCTTCTCGTCCGGCAAAATGCCACATATGCGTCGCTTCCGTGTATTTGCCGCCATCGGCTGCCTGAGCGCCACCTGGCTCTATGGCGCGGATGAGCGTCCCGGTAAAACGTTCCAGACTTCCGGCGTCACCCTTTACTATGAAACCCTGGGGACTGCGGAAGGAACACCGCTAGTGGTCGCCAACGGCGGCCCCGGTTTCGATCACTCCTACATGCATCTTTCCGATGTCTGGGACCAGTTGGCAAAGACTCGCAAAGTGGTGCTGTATGACCAACGCGGCGTGCCGTTCGTCGCCCCTCGCGAAAGGCCAGAGTTGCACGTTGCGCGATCAAATCGAAGACCTGGAGGCAGTGCGCGCGCAGATTGGGGCCGAACAAATCGATCTGCTGGGCCATTCCTGGGGCGGCATTCTGGTGATGGCCTACGCGGCGCGGTACCCGCGGCAGATCCGGCGCCTGCTCATTGTCGATTCCGGGGCGCCCAAGTTTAGCGACACCATTTTCCTGTTCAAGGACGTCTTCCCGGAGGGTGTGGAGCGCGAAGACGCCGACGAGTTTGCGAGGCAAATGGGGGACAAAGCTGCCCGGTTGAGGTCGCTTCATGAGTATTTTTCCATGCTGTTCTACTCTCCAGAAAAGCGCGATGAAGCCTTAGCCATGATGTCCGATACGGACGAGAACGAGCAAGTGAACCAGGCGATCGTCGCCGATCTGGAGCGTTTCGATCTGAATCCGGAGCTGCCCAAGTTCAAGTTCCCGACGATGGTGATGGCCGGACGCTACGACATGAACGTCGCGCCGGTGGTGGCGTATAAGATTCACAAAGCGATTCCGGGATCGCAATTCGTGGTGTTCGATCGCAGCGGCCATCTCCCGTTTTATGAAGAGCCGGCGAAGTTCCTCACCAGCGTCGAATCGTTCTTGAAGTAGGCGCTCCACGTTTCAAGACCCTCGGCTAAGCGGCCGTCCCCGGTCCTCATCCGGTATCTCCACCTCGGCATAGCTACCGGGCGTCGCGGCATGAACCGCGGCCACAACCTTCGCCACGTGAGGCTTGATGAGGGCCCATCTACCCCTGCCCAGCGCGACCACCGCGATCTTGCGGCCGGCAAGGTTCTGCTGATATGGGAGATTGCGGTCAGTGGTGAGGATCACATCGAAGCCCGCAGCTTCGGGTGACGGCATGACGATCGATTAGATAACGAGCGAGGTTGCGGGGCGTCCCGTTGTCGAACAGAACGAGCATCTAAGGGCGAGACGCGGGAAGTGACACCTCGGCGCTGCGGGCCACAAATTTCAGGACGGCCTCCACCTGTTCCCGTGTGACGCCGAACTCCTCCACCAGTTCATCCACCGTCATGTCTGGAAGGTTATCGAATACCGTAGAAACCGGCATCCGGGTCCCTTTGAACACCCACGCGCCGCTACGCTTGCCGGGGATGCTCTCCACCGCGGGACACTGGGACCAATCGAGAGCTGCCATATTCTTAGCCCTGTTTCGATTGTAGCCTTTAGTTGAGAACAGATAGGTCCGCTCGCGTTTCCCTCGGCCAGAGCAGCGCCGGGATTACAATGGATCAGGCGGTTACAGATGCCGGCAACTGACGATTCTCTCCTTCAGCGGATCACGATCGATTCCGACGTTCGGTTCGGAAAGCCGTGCATTCGCGGCCATCGGATCACGGTCCAAGAGATTTTGGAGTGGCTCTCAAGCGGTGCATCCCAGGAGCAAATCCTGGCCGATTATCCCCAGCTGGAACCGGATGACTTTCTTGCCGTGTACGCCTATGCTGCCGAGCTGGCGTCCGGACGCAAAATCTCCGGCGGATGAAGCTGCTGTTCGATGAAAGCCTATCGCCCAGGTTGGTTCATCTACTCAGCGATCTCTTCCCCGATTCCGAAAGTGCTCTTCGAAATGGACTGGTTGGTGCAGGAGATCGCAAAATCCTGGACTACGCCGCAGCGCACGACTTCATCCTGGTATCGACGGACGGCGATTTCGAAAGTCTGTTGAGTCCCGGTCGCGGCGCCAAGGTCGTCATTCTTCGGTCTTGCGATTATCCAACGGACGTCGCCGCCAAAGTCCTACGGCGCAATGCTATCCGTATTGCGGAGTTACAGAACTCCCAGGATCATTTGATCGCTCTCCACCCGTAGTAGCCCCGCCATGTGACGTCAGAGAAAAGACGAAGCGCCTCGAATGAGATAAAATGGCGGAGCCGCCCGCAGTTTGCATGCAGCGTGGCATCGTCATAGAAATTTATACGCTCTCGCAAGAAATATGATTGTCAAACTCAATCACCTCCAAGGCAAAGCGGCCGCTACCAGCGCCCAAGACGTCATTGGAACGGTCTACGCGCTCCTGGAGGAAGGCCACATCGAGAAGGCCCAGTTTGCCCGCCTCCAGATCGAATTGGACTGGATCCAGTACAAACAGAACTTTCGCGAGGTGGTGATCGCGACGCACGGCTATAACGACCAGGGCGAACAAGTCCCCATCATGGACGTGCATGTCGACGTCCGCCAGGTGGTGCCAGGTTGCCTGCGTGCCGCGCTTCTCAGGGCCTTGGCGCACAGCAATGCACCCGAGCCGCAGAATCAGGACCGGCTGCCGCTGGAGGATTTCCAATCCATGCGCTCCAGCATCGTTTGGGAATTCAATAAGCTGTACTGGAGCCGCGTCAGGGACTGGGAAATCGCCACCGGCAAGGGTTATGAGCAGGCGCTGCCGGGCGGCGCATCGGACGGACACAATTCGGAAGCCATCGCCGATAGCGTGGCCGATTTCTGGACCCTGCTGCGCGATCTGGAATCGAAGAACCAGCTTCCGCCCGAAATTTATCTGCTCGAAATCGGCGTGGGCACGGGCGTGCGCTGCGGGATGTGGCTCACCAAGTTTCGCGCGCTGGATCAGGAACGCGGCACCGATTATTATCCGAAGCTGCGCGTCCTGCTGGGCGATTATTCGCTCGCCACGCTCGATATGTCGAGGCCGGCTGTGGAGGATCACGTCGATCTATGCAGCTTCCTGGTGCTGGACGCGGTGAATCCACTGAAGACCCTTTCGTTCCTGCGCCACAAGGTCATGCAGGTGCATTCGACGAACGTCTACGACAACCTGCCGGACGAAGAAGTTGTCCGGCGCGACGGCAAGCTGTACTTCGTGCAGGTGCGCGCTTATGTTCCCATGGCCGATGTGGTGCGGCTTTCCAGCGAATTCGACATTCCACCGGACAAACTGCGCTCCACGGTAAACCGATTGCTCTCCGGCAGCACCGAATTCCTGGGCGATCCGGCGCGCGGCGTCGCGTTCTGGATGGATATCTGGAATGCCATCCGGCTGGAAGAACGCCTGGTGCTGGTGGAGGATCTTCCCGATTTCCCTTTTCCGCAAGGTCTGGACGCGCAGAAGGTGGAAGACATCCTCAAGGACGCGCCCACCGATTTTCGTTTTCACTTGAGTTCTGGCGCACTGGCCAGCTTTTTGAACACACTTCCGCTGCTGCATCCGCGCGGCTATTTGCAGGTGCAGGATATTTTCGTGACGGACCTGGATCAGTACCGTTTGGGCTTCTACGGACCGGGAAAACTGGATGGCTCGCTGCTGAATTGGGTCAATGGTGCTTTACTGAAAGAGGTGGCGGAGCGTGCCGGGTACAATGTGCGCTTCGCTCCGTTCCACTACCGCAAAGGATCGCGCACTTCCGTTCTCTACACAACGCGCCGAGAATAAATGACTCCCACTCTCCCTATAACGATGGTCGGCAGCTATGCCATGCCGGGCTGGCTGGAGCGCCTGAAGACAGAATATTTCGCCCGGCGGATCAGCCGTCACGATCTGGACGAGATCTACGACGCGGCGGCCAAGGCCGCGATCAAAGACCAGGAAATCGCGGGTCTGGACATCGTCACCGACGGCGAACCGCGCCGCGACAACATGGTCGATTACTTCGTGGAACGGCTTCCCGGAGTGCAGATTGACCGGTCGTCCAAGAAGTTTTATTACGATTTCTACGACAGCGTGGTGCAGGGCAAGTTGCCCATGGCGTCGCTCGGCCTGGTGCCGGATTACAACTTTCTGCAGGCCTTCACCGAGCGGCAGACCAAGATCTGCATCACTGGCCCGCACTGTTTGAGCAAGCGAATTCGCAATCAATATTATCCGAGCGAAGAAGCGCTTGCCACCGACATCGCCAAGGTGATGAACCTGGAAATGAAGGCGCTGGTGAAAGCGGGCGCGACGTACATCCAGATTGATGAGCCTTATTATTCCGGCTTTCCGGAAGACCTGCCGTGGTGCGTGAAGGTTTTGAATACCATGGTAGAGGGAGTGGACGCCAAAATCGCCGTGCATATCTGCTATGGAAACCGGTATGGCAAGCCTTCCTGGGAAGGCAGCTATCGCTATCTGTTTCCCACCATCATGGAGGCCAAGGTCCATCAGTTGACGATGGAGTTCGCGCGGCGCGGCGGCGAGGATCTGGATCTGTTCAAGGAGTTCAATACCAATTTCGAGCTGGGCGTCGGCGTGATCGACGTGAAGACCGACGACATCGAGACGCCGGAAATGGTGGCGGATCGCATTCAGAAAGCGCTGAAGGTGCTGCCGCCGGAGCGCATTTTCATCCTGCCCGATTGCGGGCTGTTCCATTTGTCGCGCGACGTGGCGTTCGCCAAACTGAAGGCCATGGTGGAAGGCACGCGCATTGTCCGCAAGGAGTTGGGGAAGTGATCAAGGTGGACAAGTAAGTCAGATGGCATCCCCGAATCCACTTCGAGAGGCGCTCACCGTCCGGCCGTTTCTGCTACATGGTGGAAATGGTTGCCAGCGCCTCGATGACGGAGGAAAAGCTCGGCGAAATCGCCGCCGGGATTGCGGGAATTCCCGAAGTGGTGGGCGCGGGGATCACCAGTTGGGCGGGTGGATCGGCCGGGCACGATCCGGTGCGCGTGGCGGCCATCGCGAAAGAGCGCGGCCTCAATCCCAACGTTCATCTGACGTGCGTGAGCAAGACGCCGGCCGAAGTGGGCAAGTTTCTGGATGACGTGATGGCGCTCGGGATGGAGAATGTTTTCGCCATCACGGGCGATTATCCCAAGGGCGCGCCGCTCGGCACCGTTGGGTACGCCTGCGATTCGGTGCAGTTGGTGGAAACCATCGCGGAAGTACGCGCGGCGCGTGGTTGGCCGTTCTACATTTCCGCCGCGGTATCGCCGTTCAAATACACCGAAGCCGATTGCGCGTATCAATATCTGAAGCTGGAAAAGAAAATCGCCGCGGGCGCCGACTTCGCCATCACGCAGCTTGGCTTTGACGCGCGCAAGTCCCGCGAGCTGAAGCAATACATGCAAGAGCGCGGCTTGAAAACGCCGATCTTCGGAAATGTTTATGTCCTGCCTCCGAAAGCGGCGGAGCGAATGTCCAAGGGCGATCCGCCGGGATGCTGGGTTTCGCCGGAGCTGCTGGCAAAAATTCAAGAAGAAGCCAAAGCCGCCGACAAGGGTTTAGCCGCTCGATTGGAGCGCGCCGCTCAGATGGCGGCTATCGCCAAGGGCTTGGGCTACGCGGGCGCCTACATCGGCGGCACTCACAACGCCGAGCACATTCGCGGCATCATCCGCCGTGCGGAAGAATTGGCGCCGCGCTGGCAGGAACTGGCCGAAGAGAACAGCTACGGCGAAAAGGGCGGATTCTATTTGTACGAGGGCCCCAAGCCCGCGCCAAAAGCGCGCGACTGGACACAGCCGCTGTTCGATCTTCTGGAGCCGGCCAACTGGCCCGGAGTTGTTCGCAAGCCGCTCACCGGCATTCTCGGATGGGTTGACCACCACCCGTCGCTGGCCAAGGCGATGGAAGACGCCGAGTTCGCGTTCAAGAAGCCGGTGTTCGGATGCCAGGCCTGCGGCAACTGCGTGCTGGGTTTGATGGAATACGTCTGTCCGATGACATGCCCCAAGAATATGCGCAACGGTCCGTGCGGCGGAACGTTCAACGGCCAGTGCGAAGTGATTCCAGAGAAAGCATGCATCTGGGTGGCGGTATACGATCGCGCCAAGTCGGCGGACCGCGTGAACGAGCTGAAAACCTACATTCCTCCGCGCAACCGTGCGTTAGAAGGCACCAGCTCCTACATCAATTACCTGCTCGATAAAGACAGCCGCCCAGAACATCCGCAGCCGCTGATTCTCGATCGGCAATCTGCAAGCCATCGCGCGAATCGGAAGAATCGCTCGCTAAGAAGTAACAGTTCCCAACTGCAATACCAAGCGCAATCCATCGTCTACCAGGGCCTGGATTCGGTGCGGGACTTTGCCGACGTGATCCACGAGGTAGCTGCGGTCCAACGCCACGAGTTGGGAAACATTGATCACCGATTCATCGCGGAGTCCCGATGCCCGGCGTGGAAGCAGAACGTTGCCGGGGGCGTTCGCGAGCGCTATGTTACCCGTAATTGCGGCGACCAGAACGGTTCGGATGCGGCTCTCATTGAACTGGTTGGCCTGCACGACCAGCACCGGCCGCCTGAATCCAGATTCCGAACCACGTGGCTGTGGCAAGTCCGCCCACCAGATGTCGCCACGCCGCACATCCGGCATTTGGTTACCAGCGTTCTTTCCGCAGCGTCTCCAGCGTCATACGTTCCAGCGCGGGGTCTAACTTCGAGTTGTGCTTGGAATAAACCTCATTGAGCCGCTCGGTGATCGACTTGGAACGCTTTCGGTCCAGGTATTCCGCTAGCGCAGTGGCGTAGAGCTTGCTTCGGGACATGCGCAGCTTCTTCGCCGCCACTTCCGCCTGGCGGAAAAGTTCATCCGGAACCGATACGGCAGTCTTCATAAAAATAGTATAACTCCGGTTATACCGCCGATCACCCCACACGATAGAGCGCAGCCACCGTCCCTTCTTGTTCTAGAATAGTGAGTTGCCATGCCGCACAAGCTAACGAACATCCTGACACGTGTGCCCAGCGATATCGAAATCGCGCAGGCCGCCACGCCGCTTCCTATCGACCAGATCGCCCGCGAGGCCGGCATTCTTCCCGAAGAATTGGACCTCTACGGCAAAACCAAAGCCAAGGTACATCTCTCCATTCGCGACCGGCTGAAGAATTCGCCCAATGGAAAATACATCGTGGTGACCGCGATCACGCCCACACCGCTGGGCGAGGGCAAGACCACCACCACCGTCGGACTCAGCCAGGCGCTGGGCGCGCACCTGGGCAAAAAGGTGTTCACCTGTATTCGCCAGCCCAGCCAGGGCCCCACGTTCGGCATCAAAGGCGGCGCGGCTGGCGGTGGCTACAGCCAGATCATTCCGATGGAAGAGTTCAATCTCCATCTCACCGGCGATATACACGCCATCACGGCGGCGAATAATCTTCTGGCTGCCGCGATTGATGCGCGCATGTTCCACGAAGCAAGCGCCACCGATGAACAGATGTTCGAGCGCCTGTGCCCGCCGGCCAAAGACGGCACCCGCAAGTTTTCTCCCGTGATGCTGCGCCGCCTGCGCAAGCTCGGAATTTCGAAAACCGATCCGAACGAATTGACGCCTGAAGAGCGCAGCCGCTTCGCGCGCCTGGATATCGATCCCGACACCATTACGTGGCGGCGCGTGCTGGACACGAATGATCGCATGCTGCGCGGGATCACTATCGGCCAGGGACCCGAGGAAAAAGGCTTTACGCGCAGTACGGCATTCGATATCGCGGTGGCGAGCGAGATCATGGCTATCCTGGCGCTGGCCACGGATTTGACCGACATGCGCGACCGGCTGGGCGCCATGGTGATCGGCAGTAATAAAGCTGGCGAACCGATTACCGCCGACGACATCGGCGCCAGCGGCGCGCTCACGGTGCTGATGAAGGACACCATCATGCCCAACCTGATGCAGACCATCGAGGGCACGCCCGCGTTCGTACATGCCGGACCGTTCGCCAATATCGCGCACGGCAATTCGTCGATTGTGGCCGATCAGATCGCGCTGAAGCTGGTTGGTCCCGATGGCTACGTGCTGACCGAGGCGGGTTTCGGCGCCGACATGGGCTTCGAAAAGTTTTGCAATATCAAGTGCCGCTACAGCGGGCTAAAGCCCGATGGCGCGGTGCTGGTGGCCACCATTCGCGCACTCAAGATGCACGGGGGTGGTCCGAAGGTGGTGGCCGGAAAAGCGCTGGCGCACGAATACACGGCGGAAAATCTCGATCTGCTTGAAAAGGGCTGCAGCAACATGCTTCGGCTGATTGCGGACGTGCGCTCATTCGGAATTCCCGTAGTGGTTGCGGTGAATCGCTTCAAGGACGACACCGATAACGAAGTGGCGCTGGTGCGCAAGCTGGCTATCGAAGCGGGCGCAGCCGATGCGGTGGTTTCGAACCATTGGGCCGAAGGCGGCACGGGAGCGGTGGAACTCGGCAAGGCCGTGATTGCGGCTTGCGAAAAGCCCAGCGACTTCCATTTCCTCTATTCGCTGGACCTGAGCATCAAAGAGAAGATCGAAAAGATCGTGAAAGACATTTACGGCGGCGCGGGCGTGGAGTATTCGCCGGAGGCGGAGAAGAAAGTCGAAATCTATACGCGGCAAGGCTTCGACAAGCTGCCCATCTGCATGGCCAAGACGCAATATAGTTTGAGCCACGATCCGAACCTGAAGGGCGCGCCCAAGTGGATTCACAGTGCCGGTGCGCGACATTCGCGCCAGCGTCGGCGCTGGCTTCCTCTATCCGTTGCTCGGCACCATGGCCACCATGCCCGGCCTGTCTACGCGGCCCGGTTATTACGACGTCGATTTAGACACGGCCACGGGGCGAATTATCGGTTTGTCCTAAATCCGCTTACTAACGTGCGCGGCTCGAGTAAGTTCCGCGCGTTAACTGAGCCGCGACCGTTAGGGAGCGGTGGGGCCGCCCGTGGCGGCGAAAGGCGGAAAAACGGTCGCGCAATTTCTTGATTCCACGCGCGACCATTCGGAAGTGGGTGCCTTTGGAATGTCCGATTCGATTTGGATCACCACGCTCGGAGAGTTTCGAGATCGTCTGGCTGGCGCGGAGTCCGTCCCGGCGGGAGTAAGCACGGCGGCGGTGAGCGCAGCGTTCGCGCTCAGCTTGCTGGAAAAGGTTGTGGCGATCGCGGCTAGGCGCAAAAGCTTTTCGGGCGACCGCGCGTTCGCGGAATCGTTGATCGCCCAGGCGCACCAACAAGCGCTGCATCTTTCGCGGCTGGCCGACCGGGATATCGTCGCGTACCGCAAACGTTCGCGCGATGTGATTACGGTGCCGCTGGATGTTGCGCGCGCATCGGCAGAGGGCCTCGCGCTTTGCGACCGAGCGAAGCCTCTGGTTGACGCATTACTAGCGCCGGATTTGGAAACCGCTGCCGCTTTACTGACGGCAGCGGTTCAATCCACTCTGTTGACGGCAGATTTCAATCTCCGGCAGTTGCCGGAAGACGATCCTTACCGCGCTGAAGCAACTGCCCAGCTTACGCCGCTTTGGCAGCGGTTCCGTGCGGATCGATGACGAACTTCTTCGCCACGCCCTTATCGAAATCGTGATAGCCTTCCGGCGCTTTGTCCAGCGAAATGATGGTCGCGTTCACGGCCTTGGCGATATGCACCTTGTCGTGCAGAATGGCCATCATCAGTTGGCGATTGTACTTCAATACCGGACACTGGCCGGTATGGAACGAATGCGATTTCGCCCAACCCAGCCCGATGCGGATCTGTAGGTTGCCCACCTTCGCGTTAGCATCCACGCCACCCGGATCGCCGGTAACGTACAGACCGGGGATACCGATCTGCCCGCCGGCGCGCGTGATCTCCATCACCGAGTTCAGCACCGTGGCAGGCTGTTCCTTGGCTGCGTCATGTCCGTGCCCGCGAGCCTCAAACCCCACGCAATCGACGGCCGAATCCACTTCCGGAGTCCCGACGATCTGCGCGATTTGATCGGCGAGCGAGGCATCTTTCTTCAGATCGATGGTTTCGCAACCGAAGCTCTTGGCCTGTGCCAGACGCTCCGGAATCATGTCGCCGACAATCACCACGGCCGCGCCCAGCAAGTGGCAGGACGCCGCGCAGGCCAATCCCACCGGTCCCGCGCCCGCAACATAAACTACCGATCCCGTTCCCACGCCCGCCGTGACGGCGCCGTGGTATCCGGTCGGGAAAATGTCCGACAGCATGGTCAGATCCTTGATCTTGGTCAGGGCCTTGGCCTTGTCGGGGAACTTGATCAGGTTGAAATCGGCGTACGGAACCAGAACGTAATCCGCCTGGCCGCCCACCCATCCGCCCATGTCCACGTAGCCGTAGGCCGCTCCGGGACGCGCCGGATTCACGGTCAGGCAGATTCCGGTTTTGCCTTCGCGGCAATTCCGGCAACGCCCGCACGCAATATTGAACGGGACCGTCACGATGTCGCCCACGTTCAGGAACTCGACGTCGCTGCCCTTCTCGATTACCTCGCCCGTGATCTCGTGTCCCAGCACCAAGCCGGCGGGCGCCGTCGTCCGGCCCCGCACCATGTGCTGATCGCTGCCACAAATGTTAGTGGTGACGATCTTCAAGATGACGCCGTGATCGATCTTCTTGCCCGCGGGGTTCTGCAATT
Source organism: Bryobacterales bacterium (assembly GCA_963784025.1). GTDB lineage: Bacteria > Acidobacteriota > Terriglobia > Bryobacterales > Bryobacteraceae > Palsa-89. The sequence goes on along the minus strand of CAWAPW010000011.1, from coordinate 441,979 downwards.
TCGGGTAGTCGATGGATTGAACCTCAACTTTGCCCGGTCCGAGATATACTACACCTCGATTACTTGCCATAAAAATCTCCTTTCGACTGCTTGGTCATATATAGCATCGCGCACAACGCAGCGGCCGCATTTTTCTTCTACGAGCGCGCCCGCGCTGTGCGCTCTACATCTAACATCGCGCACAACGCAGCGGCCGCATTTCTCTTCTACGAGCGCGTCCGCGCTGTGCGCTTCACATCTAACATCGCGCACAACGCAGCGGCCGCATTTTTCTTCTGCGTGCGCGTCCCGCGTTGTGCGCTTTTATCTAATTCGCCACAACGCAGCGCGGGAACTTCTTGGTTGCAGCTTCCTGCGCGCAACCGGGCGCCCGCGCCACTGTGGCTTCACATCGTTTTAGAACGCGGCCGCGCCGGCTTCAGCCACGGCATGGTCCTGATCGCCCGAGCCGCCGCTGACACCGATGGCGCCCACCACTTTTCCACCCTTCTTCAGCGGAATGCCGCCGGCAAAGATCATGATCTTGCCGTTGTTGGAAGCGTGAATACCGAAGAACTGCTGGCCCGACTGCGAATGAGTGGCCAGATCCTTGGTCGCGATGTCGAATGCGCGCGACGTATACGCTTTCTTCTGGGAAATATCGATGCTGCCGATCCATGCTCCGTCCATGCGGACGTGAGACACGAGGTTGCCGCCTTCATCGGCAACGGCGATGTTCATCGGCTGTCCGATTTCCGCAGCTTTCTTTTCAGCCGCGGCGATTACTCGTCGTGCATCTGCCAAACTAACCATCTTCTCTCCTTGTTGTTGTAACGTGATGTGTTGGAATTTCTGTTTGCCTGATTGGCCTCAGCAATTATACATCACGCCTACCGATGGAACTAGGCGAGCGCCAGGATTGTTTTTGCATGCAGAAAGCCCGTCCGTGATGTAACGGTGAACGGGCTGGGAAGGGCCTAAAAATTGAAAGGCGCTCACGGGTTCTTGATACCCATGAGCGCCGATTGTTAATAACTCGTTTACCGCGCCGAAGATTCCTGCAGGCTACTAACTACTGTGCCGGAGCAGCAGGAGGTTCGGTGGCGGGCTCTGTCGCGCCACGATGGCAGGTGTAGCAAGACACGTGGCGTTTTCCATCCGGAAACTTACCATTGATCTCGCGCGCCATGGTCAGCATCATGCGCGCCGTTTCCTTCTTGGGATTATCGTCGCTGGCGAAATCGCCTTGAACGTGGCAGAAAGTGCACTGAACGCCGAGCGCTGCAGTAAACGAGCGCATCGTCGTACGGAGTTGGTCCGGAGTCTCGCCAGTCAGAATCTTCAGATTCTTCGGCGAAGCAAATGGGCCCGGTCCCTTCCCTCCCTTTTCTTGGGCGCTGAGGCAGACAGGGACAAGCAGCAAGACCGCTAGTATTAAACGCATGAGGCATGCTAACACGCGATAAATAGGCTGTCAACAACTTCTAGCGGGTTATCTGATAGGTCAGTGGACCGGCCTTGGACCGCTCGGTCGTTCGCATTTCTGGCACAGCGGACGGCTTGACATGTCAGAAGTTCGATCTATAGTATGGTGCCGAGGGACGCGCTATGACCATGAAATCCGCCATTCTCGCCACTTTCCTGCTGGCGGCCCTGCCGCTGACCTCGCATCTTGCGCACGCGCAAAACTTGGCAGCCAAACCATTACCCGCGGCCGCGAGCGACCAGTCATCCAGCCAGCCACCGCCGCGGCTCGCCGACGGCAAGGTGGATCTGGGCGGCAAAGGCGTCTGGGCGCCGATCTGGGTTCTGGACTGGGCCGACAAAAAGTACGTCGAAGAGAAGATCGACGTCCCGTTCACGCCCGCCGGTTTGGAGCTATACAAGGAGCGCCAGGCCAACCACTCCAAGGACGATCCGGAGGGCTATTGCTTGCCGGCCGGCGTGCCGCGCTACACCGGCACTCCCTATCCGTTTCAAATTATCCAACTGCCGGATCGCGTGGTCATCCTTTATGAAGGCGCCTCGCACATGTATCGGGTCATTCTCTTGAACGCCAAGCATTCCGCCGATCCGAATCCCAGCTGGCTTGGGGAATCCGTCGGCCATTACGAAGGCAACGACACGCTGGTAGTGGACACCATTGGTTTCAACGGAAGAACCTGGCTGGATTACGTCGGACACCCGGCGAGCGATCAGTTGCACGTGGTGGAGCGCTTCACGCGGCCCGCTTACGGAAGCCTGCACTACGAAGCCACCATCGAAGATCCGAAGAACTACACCAAGCCGTGGACCACTCGCTTCGACGTGAAGTGGCGGCAGGGCTGGGAAATTCAGGAGTACGTTTGCCTCGAGAACAACAAGGATCTGCTCCACCTGGGGACCAAGGAGCCGCAGTAAATCACTTGCGTACCGCCCAGGCCATCCCGTCCGGGCCGTTGCCCGGCGCGATGTGTCCCGCTACCGTCAGCGTCTTGAGATCGACGATCGCAATGTCATTGGCGCCCTCCTGCGCCACATAGGCACGCGAGCCATCGGGCGCGATCTGAATCCCTTCCGGAAAGCGGCCCATTTTCAACCGCGCGCGCTGCTTGTGCGTCGCTCGATCCAGCACTACCAGCTGGCCGCCATCGCGGTCGGAAAGCAGAACCAGTTTGCCGTCGGGCGTAAACTTTAAGCGGTTGGTGCTCTTGGTCCCGACGCGCAGTGTCTCCTTCACCTTCTTCGATGCAACATCGATGATGGATACGCCGCCATCGCCGCCGGTCGCGGTCCAGATCTCTTTGCCGTCTGGCGACCAGTCCGTGCCCTCGGGCCCTTTGCCCACCGGAATCACCGTCTCGCTCCAGCCATCCTGCCCAGCCACGCGCTGGATTGCCGAGATGCTGTTCGATCCGATATTGGCGGTGAAGATCAAGCTGGCATCGGCATTGGCGATCAGCATGTGCGTGGTGGCCTGGCCGGTGCCGAACAGCCAGTCCACTTGATTGGCCACCGGATCGTAGCGCGCCACCAGCCGGTTTACCTCCGCCGTAAAGTACACCTTGCCGTCCACGAAGAGCATCCCATGAGGACGCCGCAGCGGGCCCAGGTCCACGCGGTACAGCTCCGCCTGGGCCGGCAGATCGATCACCGAAATGGTATGGCCCGGCGTCTCGCCCCCGTAATTGCCAACGTATGCGAACTTGCCATCCGCCGACACAGCCACCTCATGCGGACCTTCGCCCACGCTTACCCGCGCGACCACTCTTCGGGAGGCCGGATCCACGATGGCTAGCGCCTGGTCCGCCTTGTTCAGAACAATCAGAGCAGGCGACGGAGTTTCTTCCGCCGGCGCCACCGCTGCCGGGAGAATTACAAAAAGAAAACAAACTCCTGCAAACCTCATAGCCCACCATTCTCTCTCGGACGAGTAAGTGCTGCTACAATCGGGGAACGTACAACTGGATGCCGAGCGATCTGCCGACGATCTGCGAGGAACGTCTTCGCCTGCTGCGCGAATATTCGGGCGCGGCCGGCAGTTACGCTACAAGCGTGCGCGAAATGGCCGCGTTCGTAGCTTCCGGCGAAGAGGTACGCGCCAACGAAACTCGCCGGACTTGCCGGGCGGCGTGGGACGAAGCCGAAAGATCGCGCCTGGCTTTGTACCGGCACGAAGCCGATCACAATTGTTCCCGGTCGGCTAATGTACGTAATATTTCCGGGGCTTAGACGTTTATAACCTCGGCCCTGCATCGCCAGGGCCGTCAATGGACATCGGGGGCTTCGCATGGTACCGTTCGGTTGCCGGGCGCTCCCATTGCGCCCGGTGTTTGAATCTGTTGACTATGTTCCTGCTCAGCATCTGCCAATGGCTGGACAGCACGCGCTTGAACGCCGTCATGCGCCAGTCCAACTGGGCGTTTCCCGCGCTCGACGTTATTCACACGCTGGGCATCGTCCTGGTGGCGGGCACTATCATGCTGGTGGATCTTCGCCTGCTTGGCCTGGGTTTGCGGAGCGTGCGAGTGTCCCAGCTGGTGGCTCGCATCGTTCCGGCTACGCTGGGCGGCTTCGCATTGATGCTGGTGAGCGGCGGTCTGCTGTTCTCTTCGGAAGCCGTGAAGATGTATCACAGCCCGGCCTTCCGCATCAAAATCGTTCTGCTGGCTTTGGCTGGGCTCAACGCGCTGATTTTTCACCGGACCATCTATCGCGACATCGCGAATTGGGATCCTCAATCGGTAGCGCCGGCTCGCGCGCGCCTGGCCGGTCTGCTGTCGCTGATGTTCTGGATCGCGATCATTGCGGCGGGGCGCGCCATCGCTTACGCGCCCGGCTACGACCTCGGATAATGGCGACGGCATTTTTGTCGGCCGCGGCGCTATTGCCGGCGTTCGAGTGGATGCAACATAGCTACCTGGGAGAAACTATTCGCCACTCGGCCGCCTTGATCGCAACGCTCGAAATCGTTCACCTGATCGGATTGACGCTTTTGATCGGCACCATCCTGATGGTGGACTTAACGCTGCTTGGCCGCGGCATCGTCAGCCATCCGGTCTCGCGCATCGCCCGGGAACTAAGCAACTGGACCGTGGCCGGTCTAGCCATCATGCTGGCCAGCGGCCCCCTGATTCTTTTTTCGGAGGCAGTGCGATGCTACAAGACTCCCGCCTTCTGGATCAAGATGGCGCTGCTCGCCATCGCCGTGGCTTTTCATTTCTCGGTTCATCGAAAAGTCGCCTTGGCTGAGCCTCCGGCGCCGCGTGGAACCGCCCGGATGGTTGCCTGCCTGTCGCTCGCGTTATGGATTGGAGTGGCGCTGGCGGGCAAAGGAATCGCGGTCTTCCAACCGTCCTGAGCCTACGCGGCGTCCGGAGCTTACGCAATAGTCCGCACCACTCCGCCATCCACGCGCAGCGCTGCGCCGTTGGTGGCCGACGACAGCGGACTGCAAACGAAAGCCACCAGCGCGGCAACTTCGTCCACGCGCGCGAAGCGCTTCAGCAGCGATGAGGGCCGCACGCTACGGAAAAACTCCCGCTCCACTTCTTCACGGGTGATGTTGCGCGACGCCGCCATCTGCTCGACAAATGTTTCCACGCCTTCGGACTCGGTGGGGCCGGGCAGCACCGCGTTGACGGTGACGCCGGTGCCCGCGGTGGTCTCGGCCAAGCCGCGCGAGATGGCCAGCTGCGCGGTCTTGGTCATGCCGTAGTGAATCATTTCCGCGGGAATCTGCAAGGCGGACTCGCTGGAGATGAAAACGATGCGCCCCCAGTCGCGCTCCTTCATGCCGGGCAGATAGTGCCGGCTCAGGCGCACACCGCTGAGGACGTTGACCTCGAAGAAGCGAAACCAATCGGCGTCTGGAATTTGCTCGAAGGGTTTGGGCTCGAAGATGCCGAGGTTGTTTACCAGGATCTCCACGTCCGGGTATTTTGCGATGATCTGGTTGACGCCATCGCTCGATCCCAGGTCGGCCGCAAAGCCTTCGACCTTCCCTTTGACTCTGGCGCCATTCAACTTTTTAAGAGCGGCGTCCACGCGGGCTTGGGTGCGGCCGTTGACGATGACGTGCGTTCCTTCCTTGGCAAGCGCTGCGGCGATGGCATAGCCGATTCCCCCGGTCGATCCACTCACCAGGGCGCGCTTCCCCTCCAGTTCCAGGTTCATGCCGTTAGGATGCACCAAGCGGGCGATAGGATGCGCGGTCGATTGCCTTAATCGTTCTGAACGTGCGCGCCCACCACCGCCACCAGCTCGTCAATATGTTTGCGCGTGGCCGCCACTTGAACGCCCATGGCGGAGGCGGCCTCGGCGGTCTTGTGCGCGTTGGCGGCGTTATTTTGCGTCAGCAGCTCGATGCGGTTGATAGCCTGGCCGATGTTGGTGATGCCGCGCGCCTGCTCGTCGCTGGAGGCGGCAATCTGGCTCATCACCTGGCTTCCGCCGGCGATTTTGGTAGTCACTTGACTGAAAGCTCCGTGCGCCACCGTGGCCAGCTCCACGCCTTTATTGACATCGGCGATGGTTCGGTCGATGATGTCGCCGGAGTTGCGCGCCGCATCGGCCGCGCGTTGCGCGAGCGAACGGACCTCGTCCGCTACTACGCTGAATCCCGCTCCCGCTTCTCCGGCGCGAGCCGCTTCTACCGCCGCGTTCAACGCCAGAATGTTGGTGTGGAAAGCGATCTCGTCGATGCTCTTCAACACCGCCGCCACCTGGCTGCTGGACTTCGAGATCAGATTCATGGAATTGGTCAGGCCCTCCATGGCCTGCGCGGCCTGCTGCACGGTCTTGCTGGCCTCCTGCATCAGGCGGTCCGCTTCGCCGGCGCGCGTGGCGTTCTCCATGGTGGTGGCGGACATCTGGGCCAAAGACGCCGACGTTTCTTCGATGCAAGCGGCCTGTTCCTGCGCGTCGCGCGCCACTACGCCGCCCGATTCCGACATCTGATTGGAAGCTTCCGCCGCTCCATCGGCCGCCTCCTGCACGCCTTGAATCACCCGCAGCACCGGCCCGGTGATGGATCGCTTGATAGTAATATGCACAATCGCCGCCGCCACCAGAATGGTGATGCCGAACACGATCATCGCGAGCCAGCGCTGCTGGACCGAGCGCCGCTCGAGCGCGTTCAGTTTCTGGTCCAGGTCTTCGGAGAATTGCGTCTTGGCCTTCCCCAGCCCGGCCTTGATCTCGTCGTTGCGCGCCGCGATGCCGCGAATCTTGTCCTGAATCTCGGACGACATGTTTTGCGGATTCGCCAGCACCGCTCCATAGGTGCCGCGCGCGTCATCCAATAGCTGTTGGACGGCCGCGGTTAGCCGCTCGGCCTCGGCCGTTCGCTCCGGCGCCAGGCCCTGAATCGCGGCCACCGCTTTCATGTCCTGCACGGCTTGCCCGCCGTCTTCGGCCGCCTTACCCAGCCCGCCCGCGTCCTGCGTGATCACCGCGTCCCCAAAGCCCTTCAACATGCGCTCAAACGCCGCCTGCGCGTCCTGCGATTTTTGGGCCGCCGGGAATAACGCCGACGACGTCGCGGCCAGTTCCCGCTCCGCGAGCAGTCCCTGGATCTGTCCGATCGTGGTGGACAAAACAAATCCCAGCGCAAACACTCCCACGCTCAGCCAGATCTTGGCGGTAATATTCATGCGGCGCATCGTCTGATCACTCCCCTGCTCTTTCTCTCTGGGCCTCTATTTGACCTCGAGAACCTTGGCGCTCGCGGTGGCCGTCGCACTCGCGACGTAGCCGATCGCACCCTTGGTCTTCTCCACGTAGGCCACCACTTCGGCGTCGGTCGAGAAGGCTTTCGGCATCGATCCCTTGCCGGTGAAAACCAAACTCCGGTAATACGTCTCCAAGGCCGAATCGCTCTTGCCCACGTAGTCTTTCAGGAACGCCTCATGCACCGCGCCCCCTTTGAGCAGCACCGGCTCGACATGGCTTCCGTCGCTCAACGACGACTTGGTTGCCAGAAAGACGCCTTTCAGTTCGTCGGACGACACCGACGATGCGCCCACGCTCGAATTGGCGATCACCTTGATGTCCGCCGCCTGGGCGCTGGCCGCTCCGATGAGCGCGGCCAGCAAAACGTAGTGAAGTCTTTTCATGACGAATCTCCTGGAATGTTCCACGCTTAGAAATCGAACCCCGTCCGGACCACCAGCATATTGGTCTTGGGCTGCAGGCCTTCCGGATTGTCCTGATCGTAAAAACCATGCGCGTTGTTGGGGCCCGCGTAGCCGTCCATAAAATGGCCTTCCACTTTGAGGTACATGTGGCTGTTCATATCGACGCGCGCGGTGACCGCCTTGTCAAAAACGTGATTGGTGGGCGGACCGTGCGGAGCCCTCCAGTTGGCGTAGTAGTGGGAATCGTAAGAACCCAGCTCCACCCATTTGGAGATACGATACGCCGCCGCGGCGTAGTAGCTGATGCCGTCGTAGATAAAGACGGCCGGGTTGGTGGTTCCGTCGCGATAACCCCGCCGATACTCGGTGTCCACATGCAGCCCGCGAAACAAATACTGCGCGTAAAATTGAGTGGTCTGATATTCGGTGCTGTGGTAGTCGATGAGGTTTCCGCCGCTCAGGTAGTCCCCGTGAGGCCGCTGATCGTTCAGCGACGCCCCAACGGTAAAGCCAGGGACGGGAGTGGTCCAGCGCAGATCGCCGCCCCAGGTTTCGCCCGCCCAGCTGTCCAGATAAATTCCGTAGGCATGCAGTCCATAAACGTATCCGTCGGAAGGATCGTTCGGCCGGTATCCGAAATAGAGCGTGTAGGCCAGACTGCCCAAGCGCTTGGGCGCGACGGAGCCGTATAAGTCCACGCCCTCGTGCGCAATGGTGGCGCTCCGCACGTCGATCGGATAGATGCCCTGCGGAAGCAAGGCCCAGGTATTTAAGAAATCCAGGTCCTGGGTGTCGTTGTACAGGCCCAGAGCCGTCTTCACCTTGCCCGCGCGAATGCCGAGCCAGTCTTTGATCTTATAGTCCGCCACCGCCCAGTCCAGCCGGGGCGTCCCGTCGTCCAGATCTCCAAGATGCCGCACGTACATTTGAGCTCCGATATGAAAGTGGTCCGTGATGTTGGTCCCGACATTCACGCCGGCATCGGTATATGCGAAGCTGCCGTGGCTGGTGTTCATCGACGCAAAGTTGTTGTCGTTGGAATCGAAAAAACCTTGCGACCCAAAGCTGTGGATCTGAACCTGGTGGCCGTCGACATTAAAATCGAACTGCGCGTTCAAAAGGCTCGGGACGAACAACGTCGTCGCCAGCGTAATAAAGTTGAGTTTGATTGTCTTGCTCGTCCGATACATTCCCTCTCCCTTTCGTATCCTGCGTCGCATCCCGCGGCTTCTTCGTATCCAGCCTCTTCAGGAGCCCAGGTCAGCCTGAGTTCTCCGTGACCCTTTAGTCTTCATATCGGCGGAGCGGCTGCCTTTTGAACCAAAAACGCAGCCGCGCCCAAAAAAGCCGCTCCACGCGACGGCCCGGCCAGCTCCAGCCCCTCGATTCTGGCTAACATCGTGTCCGGCTGCCGGCTGTTCCACTTCCACTTCCGGAACCTTGGCCCGCGGTGGCTGCCGCGGTGGCGACATGGCCGAGGACGCCCTTGGTTTTCTCCCCGTAAGCCGCCACTGCGGCCTCTGGAGAATGCTTGCGGCATCCATCCTTTGCCGCTGAAAACCAGACTGCCGTAATAAGGCTCCAGGCCGAGCCCGTCTTTCCGAGATAGCTCTTCAAGAAAGCCCCGGAACCGATGGATGTCGTAGCAGCCCCGAAACGGCAGATCCACTCGAAAGAGGAGCGGCGCCGGATCGCGGAGGGGTGAACGCCCCACTCCTGTCCCTTGCCTGCCAGGTTCTCGGACACCAGCGCGCAGAATCGCAGACCGGTGAAAACCACTAGAAGTTCCAGCCGGTACGGATCAGAAACAGGTTAGTATTCGGCTTGAAGCCGTCTGGATTCTGGGTTGTGTAGAAACCCTCAGCCGCATACGCGCCGCCATAGCCGCGCATGAAATGCTCTTCGACCTTCAGATCGCAATGACTGGTCAGATCGAATCGGGCTGTGATCGTATTATCGTTAATGTGGCTCGAATTGGGATCGCCGGCGTTGGGAGTGTCCACATGGAAATGCGAATAATAAGTGCCGACCTCAACGTACTTCGAGATCCGGTATGCCACGGATTCATAGGACTGCTGGTCGCCCGCGTTGAAGGGAAACGCCGAACTGCCGAAAAGGGATGCGCTGATTTCGTCGATGTTATTAAAGTTGCGAAATTCCGCGGCAAAGTGCCACTTGTCGTGAACAAACTCCAGATAGCCCGCAATGGTGCGTTCCGGGTTGTCGGTAATGTCGTAGGCATTACCGGCGAAAGGCCCGTTGAACCACTGGCCCCCGCGGTTGATGGTGGAGTTGAGCCAGGAAGAGCCGATCGTCAAACCGGAGACCGGCGTGTTCCAGCGCAGATCGAAGCCCTCGGCATGGCCGGAGAGATTCTCGATATTGAAACCATTGGCGAACGAAAAGTAATAGTAACCACCCCAGGGGTCAAACGATCGTTCACCCGCGTACGCCGTATAGCTCAGGGAGCCTGCTCTGCGCAGAGAGATGGTACCGTAAATGTCGCCGCCGGTGTGGGCGATGTTTGAGGCGCGCAAATCCAGCGGATACATGGACTGCGGGAGAAGGGCCCACGTTTGCAACGACTCCAGATCCTGTGTGTCGTTGTACAGTCCGAGAACCGTTTTCACTTTTCCGGCGCGGACCCCGAACCAATCCTTGAACTTATAATCCACAAAACCCCAATCGAGAGTAGGGTGCCACTTTCCCAAGTCACCGATATCGCGGGCGTATACCTGAGCGCCTACGCGCAGGTGATCGGTAAGCTGGGTCGATAGGTTAACTCCAGCGTCGGTCATCGCAAACGTGCCCCCCTTGCTGGTTTGCATGGTCAGGTAGTTATTGTCGTTCGTGTCGGCGTATCCCTCCGACACGAATCCGTGGAACTGAAATGTTTTGTCAAACACTGTGAAATTGGTGTATTGAGATATATCCTGAGCGGACAGGGCTGCCGCGCCAAGCACCGTTGAAGCAAGTAATAGAAAGCTGCGGTTCATATTTTCTCCTTGCCAATACTAATCGTCAGAGTGTGCGGGGATTTGAGAGCAAAGTTCCGTGGGGTAGCAAAATCAGCGTCAGGGCTCCGCTCACCTATAAAACGCAGTCCGAATCACCAAGGCCGGCACACGGTTTCAGGCCGGCAGGATGGTCCGCGGTAGAGAAGCCCTGGGCGGAGCAACGTTGCGCCGGCTGGTGATGCAGAAGCGCGCCGTCGCCCGTCTGATTCGCTGTCGCCCGTCTGATCCGCCCTCGCCGTCTGATCCGCCCTCGCCCGTTTGATCGAAGATATGAACCAAGCGGTTGATGTCGGAGCGCGTTCCTGCTTACTTCACATCCAGCACTTTGGCCTCCCCGGGGCTGGTAGCGGCCGCGACGTAGCCTATCGCGCCCTTGGTTTTCTCCACGTACTCCACCACGTCGGCGTCCGTCGCCACGCTCTTAGGCATGGAAGCCTTGCCCGTAAAGACTAAACTCCGAAAGTACGTCCCGACGGCGGCGTCCGTCTTGCCGACGTAATCCTTGAGAAACGCCTCATGCGTGGCGCCCGACTTCTGCCACACCGGTTCCACGTGCGTACCATCTTTCAACGAGCTCTTGGTCGCCAGGAAAATGTCTTTCAAATCGTTGGCCGAAATTTCGCTCACCTTGATGCCGGGATTGGCAATCACCTTAAAATCGGCCGCATTCGCCAGGGCCGCCCCAAACGTCAGCGCTCCTGTCAGGAAATAATGTAGATGTCTCATCTCTCTCCAACCTCCTTAGAAATCGACCCCCGTCCGCGCTACCAACAGCGTGGTCCGCGGGTTTCAAACGCCGCGGATTGTCGGCTGTGTAAAACGCAAACTCACCACCAAAGTCGTACACAGAATGGTGGGGACCGAAACCGCGTGGTCATCCCTAGCAGGATGCTGAAAAAGGCAATAAACCGCTTGCTCACGCGCGCGGCTCAGAATCGCGACTGGTTGTTTGCATGTGTTTACCGAGCCGCGACCGTTAGGGAGTCGGTCCCCAAAAGCCTTTTTCATCAGCCTGCTAGGGCTTCATATCGGCGCGGAGAGAAATACTTGAGGGAAATGCGTAAGGATGCAAGCCGAACGGCCGGATCAGGCTACTCGACGAACTCTACCTGATACTCTTCGATCACCGGATTGGCCAGCACATCGCGCGCAATCTGATCGATCTCCGCGCCAGCCTGGGCGCGATCCGTCCCCGGCTCCAGCGTGATCTCGAAAAACTTGCCCTGGCGCACCGCGGCGATCATGGTATGCCCCAGTCCCGCCAGTGCCGACCGTATGGTCTGCCCCTGCGGATCGAGAACCGTTGGCTTCATCGAGACGTAAACGCGTGCCTTCATCAGCTCCCATTGTAACGGGAAGTTTCCAGGTTCTTTGGGCTCACGGCAGACCCTTCGGCGCCAGCGCGTCTAAACCCTCCACGCGCTGGAACACCGGATCGTGCGGACCGTCGCATCGCACCTCGCCCTCGCCGGGCCAGCAACGCCCGAATCTGTTCCGGCCTCGTTGCTCCCGAATCGTCCCCGCGGATGATCCATCCCTGGCATTCCAATCCTGCCTTTCCGGCTCATCTATAAGGAAAGAGTGCGCCCGCGCAGCCTTCCCGCCTCTGGTATAATCTCCATAGATGTTTGCTTTTCCTCCGCGATCGCGGATGAAAATTCCCGCTACCGCCGATTCCTGTCCGCACCGCATTCAGGTTTCTCCCGCTGTTGCCCCATGCAATTAAGCCACACTTTTTGATGAAACTCAGCGTTCAGATCACCCGCGGTATTGAGTCCCTGTTCGGTACCCGCGACGAAAATATCCGTGTGCTGGAGAAGGGCCTGAACGTCACTGCCAGCCTGCTGAACGACGCGCTCGAAATCGAGGGTGCCGAGCCCGACGTGATTCGCGCCGCCAGCATTCTGGAAGATTATGTCGCGCTGGTGAAAGAGGGACAGACCTTCCCGAATGGAGATCTGAACAGCTACCTGCGCGTGGTGACGGCCGATCCCGAGGTGACGCTGCGTAGCCTGGTTCACAGCGGACGGCAGCGCAATTTCGGAAAGAAGACGCTAGCGCCCAAAACGGTGAATCAGCGGCGCTACGTGGATGCCATCGAGCGCAACGATCTGGTCTTCGGAGTTGGGCCGGCCGGTACCGGCAAAACTTATCTGGCCGTCGCTATGGCGGTTTCCGCGCTGATGAACAAGCGCGTGGCGCGCATCGTGCTCACGCGGCCTGCTGTGGAAGCAGGCGAGCGCCTGGGATTTCTGCCCGGCAATCTGCAGGAAAAAGTGGACCCGTATCTGCGCCCGCTCTACGACGCGCTGTACGACATGCTGGACGCCGACAAAGTGGAAAAGCTGCTGGAGCGCGCCGTGATCGAAGTGGCGCCCATCGCCTTCATGCGCGGCCGCACGCTGAACGACAGCTTTATTATTCTGGACGAAGCGCAGAACAGCACCGCCGAGCAGATGAAGATGGTGCTGACGCGCCAGGGTTTCAACTCGAAAATGGTGGTCACGGGCGACCTTACGCAAGTGGACCTGCCTACCGGAAAACGCAGCGGCCTGAGCGACGCCGTGGAAGTGCTGCGCGGCATCGAAGGCATCAGCTTTGTATATTTCGACGAACGCGATGTCGTTCGCCACGCCCTGGTGCAAAAGATCGTAAAGGCTTACGAGCGGCATCAGGAAACCATCGGCGGACGGCAGCTGGCGTTAAGGCTGACCGAACCCGCGGCCGAGGCGACGCCGCCCGCCGGCCAACCGCTCCCCGTCGCGCCAGCGGAAAACCGCGAGATTCCACTGGTCTAAGATCCGGCCATGCCTTCTGAGTTGCACAGCGCGGGACGCGCTCACTGGGCGAAGAAAACAAGCGCGGCCCGCTGCGTTGTGCCCGATGTTTACTAGAGAGCAGACTACCCTGCTATTCCATTCCGCCACTCCGGGGCTCTCGCGCAGACTGGCCCGCGCGTTTGCAAAACGCCTGGCAACGGAAGTTACCGGCGGACGCCCGTTCACTTGTCTCATTACGAGGGAAGAGGAGCTGCGCCGGCTGAACCTGCAATTTCGCAAGAACGATCGCTCCACCGACGTGCTATCGTTTCCCTCCCGGCAGACGCTGGGCTTTCTGGGCGATATTGCCATCTCGTTCCCGCACGCCCGGCGCCAGGCAGCCGATTACGGTCATGCGGTCGGCCAGGAAATCGAGATCCTGATGCTGCATGGCGTCTTGCACCTGCTCGGCATGGATCACGAAAAAGACCGCGGCCAGATGGCGCGGGCCGAGAACAAATGGCGCGCTGCTTTTGCATTGCCGCGCGGTCTGATTGGGCGGGTTCTCTCATGACCTGGTTTGCGATCGGCGCCACCGTGATCTGGGCCGTGCTACTGTGCCTGATCACCGTGGTGCAGACGCTCTATATGGAATCGGTGCGGCTGCGCTCGCGCGATCTGCCCGCGCTGCAATTTTTCAAAGACACTCTCGAAGATCGCATCGGCGTGAAGGGCGACGACGGCGTGCTGGCGTTTTCGCTCATCAAGCACACGCTGGTGGTGCTGCTGGGCGTCTGTTTCCTGGCTACGCGCACGGGCGACGGCGGCGAAGCCTGGCAGAACTTGTTCGAGGCGGCGCTGTTCGCCTGGCTCACCATGCTGATTTCCACCTATGTTCTGGCCCAGGTGCTGTATCGCAAAACCAGCGGGCGCTGGTTGCTGCCGCTGGCGCCCATTCTGCGCTTGTGCGCGCTGCTGGTGCGGCCGCTGACTGCGATTCTGGGCTTCTTCCAATCGCTAGTGGAATTGTCCGAGCCCGCCAGCGCGAACGAAGAAGGCCCCGGGCCCTCCGGCGACATCGAGGCGCTGATCTCGGCCGGTGAAGAAGAAGGCATCATCGAGAAGGACGACCGCAAGCTGATCGAATCCGTGGTGGCATTCGGCGACAAAACGGTGCGCGAAGTGATGACGCCGCGTCCCAAAATAGTGGCCATCGAAGCCGCCCGGTCGCTCGAAGATTTGCGCGAGCTGGTAATTCACGAACAATTCTCGCGCATTCCGGTTTATGAGCGCGGCATTGACAACATTATCGGCTTCGTGCACGTGCGCGACATGTTCGAGCTGGACGAAGCGGACCGCAAGGGACGCCGGGTGAAAGAACTGACGCGCCCCATCCGCTTTGTTCCCGAGACCAAGCCGGTGAACGATCTGCTGCGCGAGATGCAGCAGGACGGCGCGCACATGGCCATCGTCATCGATGAGTACGGCAACACGGCCGGCCTGGCCACCATGGAAGACATGGTGGAGGAAATCCTGGGCGAAATTCACGACGAGCATGAGCCTGAGCGCGACGTGCTGAAGCAGCCGGACGGCAGCTTCGTGGTGGCGGGCAGCCTGGATCTGGACCGTTTGCACGATCTGCTGGAGTTCCGGCCACCGGAGGAAACCGAATCCACCACCATCGGCGGCCTGGTGACGGAATGGCTGGGGCACGTGCCCCATATCGGCGAAGTGATAGAGCGCGACGGCATCCGGCTGGAGGCGCTGGCCGGCGACGAGTTGAAGGTGGAGCAAGTGCGGGTTTCGAAAGTGGCGCAGGAAACCGTGCCTGAGACGCATCCATGAGCAACCAGCCCTTTGTGCCGCACGCACTCTTGCGTGCCGCGTCGCCACTCTTGGCGACGCCGAATCGATTCTCACAGCGTTCACAGGAGCGTGAACGCGGCACGCTAAAGCGTGCGCCACATGAGTGAGTTTCGATCCGGGTTCGCTTCGCTGATCGGCCGGCCCAACGCCGGCAAATCGACGCTGTTGAACGCGCTCATCGGCGAAAAACTCGCCATTGTTTCCGATAAACCGCAGACCACGCGCACCACCATTCAAGGCGTGGTGAATCTGCCCGGTGCTCAAATCGTTTTTATCGACACGCCCGGCATTCACAAATCTACAACTCTGTTCAACAAGCGCATGATGCAGACCGTACGGGCTGCCCTGGACGATCGCGACGTATTGCTGTATGTAGCCGACGCATCCCTTCCTTTTTCCGCACCAGACACCGAAGCCGTCTCGGTACTGAAGGACTTGTCGACACCGGTCCTGTTGTTGGCCAACAAAATCGACCTGGTGCAGGACAAGCGCAAACTTCTGCCGTTCATTGAGCAATACCAAGCCCTCCGCGAATTCGACGAATATATCCCGGTATCGGCCACCACCGGCGAAGGCCTGAATCGGGTTCGCGACGCTATCGTCTCGCGTCTGCCGGAAGGGCCGGCCTATTTTCCAACCGATCATCTGACCGATCAACCCGAGCGATTCCTGGCCGGCGAACTGATTCGCGAACAGATCCTCCGTCAAACGCGCCAGGAAGTGCCGCACTCGGTGGCGGTGCTGATTGAGCGCTGGGAGGAACAGCCAAAAATCACGAAGATTACCGCCACCATCTACGTCGAACGGGATGGACAAAAGGCCATCGTGATCGGAGCGGGCGGCGCGGCGCTGAAAAAAATCGGAACGCTGGCGCGCCTGGAAATCGAAAAGATGCTGGGGCGCAAAGTGTTTCTGGAACTGTTTGTCAAAGTGCAAAAGGATTGGCGCGAAAATCCCGAATTTCTCAATGCCATTGACTGGCGCTCCATGCGAGGGGGAGAATTGGATTCGGACGAAGGTCCGGTTTCCTAATGCGAATCCTTTCGATTGCCCTGTTTATTAGCTTGTTCCTGACGCCGTTGTTTGCCGACAAGGACAAGGACAAGACGCCGGTTTCCGACGACGTCATCGTGGATCAGGTCCGCGTGAGGATCGCGGATGACTCCGAAGTGGGAGGCCAGGCGATTCAAGTGGATGCCCACAACGGCGTGGTGGTGCTCAGCGGAAAAATCACCAACGACAAACTAAAGTCGAGAGTGGAAAAACTGGCGAAGAAAGTAAAAGGAGTCACAGGAGTGGAGGACAAATTGGTGGTTAGTCCCAACTAGCCCCTGCTGCTTACCCGACGCGCGAAAGTGCTTGACTAACTGGCGCTTTTACGTTTCTTGACACTTATGGAGTAACCGCCGTAAGTTCCTGTTCGCCCAGTCTAATTGATGAAAGTGTGGGTCGGCCTTGTAGCTGTGGTGTCGTACTGCGCCGTGTGCTGCGCGCAAGCTCCGCCTGCATTGAAATCGGTGGTCGGCGAAATCACTTCCATCGACGCCGCGAGCAAACAAATCAAATTAAAGGGCGACGACGGTGCCGACCATATCGTGATTCTCGGCGACGCTACAGCCTTCCTGCGCGTTGCTCCCGGCGAGAAGGATCTCAAGAAGGCCACAAAAATCGCATTTACCGACGTGACGGTGGGAGACCGCGCGCTGGCTCTGGAGAAAGACAGCAACGTTCCGGCTCGGGCCGTAGTGATCATGACCAAGGGCGACTTGGCCCAGAAGCATGCACAGGATCGCGCGGAATGGCAAAAGCGCGGGATTGTCGGAACGGTGACGGCTCTGAATCCGGAGACCAAAGAGGTCACTGTCACGACACGCGGCCGCGACGCGAAGACCATAACGATTGACGCTTCCGCGGCAACCTTCGAGCGCTACTCGCCCGATTCGGTGAAATTCGCCGATGCCAAGCCCAGTTCGTTTGCCGAACTCCAGCCCGGCGATACGCTGCGCGCTCTGGGCGACAAGAACGAAGACGGCACGCGCCTGAAAGCCGAGGCGCTGGTGTCGGGAGCATTCGAGACCATCGCGGGCACGGTGGATTCGGTCGACGCGGCTACCGGAGAAGTGCGCATCACCAACCTGCAGACCAAGAAACCGGTGGTGGTGCGAACTAATCAAGACTCCCTTTTGCGGCGTTTGGATCCGCAGGTTGCGGCGCTGCTGGCTCGGCGGCTTCGGCCTGCCGGCGCCTCAGGCGATACTGTTCCCGCACCCGGTGGCGGAAATAGACCGGCGGGAGAGAATGCCGCTCCACAAGGCGCGCCCGGTGACGGCGGACCCGGTGCACCCGGTGGCTTCCGCGGCGGATTCGGCGGCCGCGGCGCAGGCGGCCCTGGCGGCGGAGCAGGCAATGGCGATCTTCAGCAAATCCTGGAGCGCATGCCGCAGCTATCGCTTTCGGAATTGAAAAAGGGCGACGCGGTGATCGTCTCCAGCTCGAAAGGGCCCGACCCTTCCTCCGTCACCGCCTTCGCGTTTGTGGCGGGCGTGGAGCCGTTCCTGGCAGCCGCGCCGCGCACCGCGGGACAAGTGAATTTAGGATCTTGGAATCTCGATCTCGGCGGTGGCGGACCGGACCAATGAGTGCCGGTTTGCTAAACGTGGATCGCTAAAAAAGGCACGAAATGAAATCGCTACTGCTGCTCTCGCTGCTGCTACTGACTCTCCTGTTGCCGACGACGTACGCCCAACCTGCGGGGGTTCTGCACGGCGTGGTCACCGATGAATCGGGCGCGCTGGTGCCGGGCGCCAAGGTTACCGTCTCCAATGCCGCCGGTCCGGTGAAATCGGCCACCGCGGGTAACGACGGCGCCTACTCGGTGACGGGCCTGGATGCCGGCGCTTATACTGTGCAGGCTACTTCGCCGGGCCTTCAGCAAGCGAAACCGGCGTCGGTGGAAATGCGGGGCGGCACGCAGACCGCAACCCTCGACATACAACTGGCCGTTGCCGCCGAAAAGCAGGAAGTGACGGTGCAGGAAAACGCGGGCCCGTCCATCAGCGTGGATCCTTCGCAGAATGCCGGGGCTTTGGTGCTGCGCGGAACGGACCTGCAGGCGCTGTCCGACGATCCGGACGATCTGCAGGCCGATTTGCAGGCGCTGGCCGGTCCATCCGCGGGTCCGAGCGGCGGCCAGATTTACATCGACGGATTCACCGGCGGCACGCTGCCGTCCAAAGACTCCATCCGCGAAATTCGCATCAACCAGAATCCCTTTTCTCCCGAATACGACAAGCTAGGCTATGGACGCATCGAGATCCTCACCAAACCCGGCACCGACAAGCTGCATGGAAACGTGAACGCCGATATCGGCGATGCCATCTGGGACGCGCGCAATCCCTACGCCGCGGCCAAGGCGCCATTCTCGCAGCGGAACTTCGGCGGATCGCTCAGCGGCGCGCTGGGTAAGAAAGCGTCTTTCTTTCTGGACGTTCAGGATCGCGACATCAACAATGGAAACATCATCAACGGGTTCAACCTGAGTGCGAATAACCTGGTCTCGCCGTTCAATAGCGTCTTCGTGGCTCCGCAGAACCGTTTTCGCATCAGCCCGCGCATCGATTATCAGCTCAGCACCAACAACACGCTGACCTTCCGCTATGGCTACACGCGCAACGATCTGGAGAATCAGGGCGTGGGCAATCTTAGTCTCCTATCGCGCGCTTATCACTCCCTGGATACGGACCATACGCTGCAGCTCATCGAAACAGCCGTCCTGAGCACCAAGGTGATCAACGAGACGCATTTCCAGCTCTATCACACCAACGTGGGGGAGACAGAAAGTTCCGATCTTCCGGCCGTACTCGTCGCGGGTGCATTTAATGGCGGCGGCGCTCAAACCGGCCGCTTCACCAACACCGAAAACAACTACGAGTTACAGAACTACACCACCATTTCGGGCGGCGCTCACACCTGGAAATTCGGCGTCCGCACTCGCGCGGAAACCATCAACAACTTCACACCCAGCAACTTCGGCGGAACCTACAACTTTTACGGCGGCACCGGCCTGTTGCCGGACTCGGATGGAGCGTATACGGGGATGCCCGCCGTGGCCGGGTGCGATCCTACCACCCCGAACCCGGCTTGCGGCACCCTGCAAGCCATCCAGGTTTATCAGCTCACAATGTATCTGCAGAGCTTGCACTATACTCCGGCCCAGATGCAGGCGCTGGGCGGCGGTCCGTCCCAGTTCAACATCAACGCCGGAAGTCCTTTGGTGAACGTCAATGAGGTGGACGTGGGTGCATTCGTCGGTGACGACTGGCGCCTGAAGCCCAACCTGACGTTGAGCCTGGGCCTGCGATTCGAAACGCAGACCGACATTCACGACTGGCACGATTGGGCGCCGCGCATAGGATTCGCCTGGGCGCCTGGCCAGAGCAAGACCAATCCGCGCCCCGCTACCGTATTTCGCGGCGGCTTTGGAATATTCTACGATCGCGTCAACATACAAAACATCGAGACCTCCGAACTCTACAACGGCATTTTGCAGCAGCAATACGTGATCACGCAGAGCGCCGCGAATCCGATCCCGTTCAATCCCACGGTACCGGGCGTCCCGGCGGGCCTGTTGCTGCCACCCGAGTCCCCGCAAACCATCCAGCTGCTCGATTCAAACCTGCACGCGCCTTACATCCTGCAGGAAGCTTTCACGGTAGAGCGCCAGTTGCCGAAAAACACCACTTTATCGGAATCCTACGTGAACTCGCACGGCTTACATGAACTGCGATCCGAGGATATTAACGCTCCCTTGCCCGGCACCTTTACCGGTCCCGGGACGGGGGTCTATCCGCTTTACGGCCAGTATGAAACAGATCCGGTATTGCTGATGCAATCGTCCGGCCTCTTCAACCAGTGGCAATTGATTACCAATGTCCGCTCGCAATTAAACAAGCGCATCTCGCTGAACGGGTTCTATATGTATGGCCGCGCCTATAGCAATACCGACGGCGTGAACACGCTGCCTTCGAATCCTTACAGCATGGACGGCGAGTACGGACCTTCCTCTTTAGACCAGCGCAACCGGGTGTTTGTCGGCGGCACCATCAATGCGCCCTGGGGCCTGCTGCTGGCGCCCTTCTTCAACGCCAATACCGGTGCGCCCTTTAACATCACCACCGGTACCGATCCCTACGGCGACACGCTCTACAACGAACGGCCTGGCATCGTGGCCGGTTGCACGCTCGCCGACACCGCATGCCCTTCCACGCCGGGCGCGGTGCGGACCGCATATGGCTGGCTGAATCCCAACCCCACGCCGGGCGAGACTATCCTGCCGCGCAACTTCGGCCGCAGCCCCGGCAGTATCAGCCTCAACTTCCGCATCGCGAAAACCTTTGGTTTTGGCGGTTCCCGAGAGAGCTCGCCGCAACAGTCGCAATAATAACGACTTCGGCGGCGGCGGACCTCCCGGAGGCGGTGGTGGACGCGGGGGTCCAGGCGGCGGCGGGCCGGGCGGTGGCTTCGGCGGTGGTCCGGGCGGCGGACCCGGCGGTTTCTTCCGTGGCCTTGGCGGGGGCTCTACCGGCCAGCGCTACAACCTTACGTTCTCGGTTCAGGCGCGCAATTTGCTCAACCACGTGAATCCGGGGCCTATTAACGGCATCCTGACGTCGCCGCTATTTGACGAATCCAATAGCCTGGCGGGCGGCTTCGGCGCATTCGCGCAGAGCGGCCTGAACCGCAGGATCGATTTACAGGCTCGCTTCACGTTCTAGTGGCTTCGTGGCGCACGCACTGCTGCGTGCCGTGTCGCCACTTTTGGCGACAGAGTGGATGCGTTAAACTGAATCGAAACCATGCCGATCAGCAAGGATTTGCTCGACATCCTGGTCTGTCCAGCAGACAAAGCGGAGCTGGAAATGAAGCCGGATCAGAGTGCTTTGAAATGCGTCCAGTGCAAGCGCGTGTACGCTATACACGATGGCATCCCGGACATGCTGGTCGACCACGCGACGGTCGAGGAGTAAGCTGACCTGCTGAAATGACCAATGTGCTAGACCGCTTGCCGTCCGGCGCACGGGTGGCGATCATCCGTTTGCGGTCGCTGGGCGATTCGGTGCTCACCACGCCCGCGCTATCCCTACTGAAAGACGCCCGGCCGGATTTGCGGATTGCCTTGGTGGTGGAGGATCGCTTTGCGCCCGTGTTCGCCGGGAATCCGGATGTCGATCAAATCCTCGCGCCTAGCGCCGCCGCCGTCTCGCGGTTTCGCCCTCAGCTTGCGTTGAATGTTCACGGCGGCGCAACCAGCGTGCGCCTGATGCTGTCGGCGGCGGCCGGCCTGCGCGCCGGTTTCGGCCATTTTCGCTTCCAACCGATGTACAACGTGCGCATCCCGCGCGCGCAGGAAATTTTGAATGTGGATCGCAAGGTCCACACGGCGGAACATCTGGCGTCCGCTATGTTTTATCTGGGCGTGCCGCGGCGCGAGATCCCGCGGGCGCGATTGTTTGCCGCGCCGGGCTCCTTACTGCATCCCCGCACGCGCCCCTACGCCGTCCTGCACCCGTTCGCGTCGGAGGCCGGCAAAACCTGGCCCGCGGAAAAATTTCTCGCCGTGGCGAAGCATCTGGATCGGGAACTCGGAATCCAGCCGCTGTTCGTCGCGGGCGCAAACGAGGATCTGTCGGCCTTTGGCGAATATACTTGCTTCCCGGGCGCGCCGCTCGAAGACGTGAAATCTCTGCTGGCTGGAGCGGCGCTATTCATCGGAAACGACAGCGGACCCGCTCACATCGCCGCGGCGTTTGGGCGTCCCGTAATTGCGCTGTGGGGTTCGTCCGATCTCGACAACTGGCGTCCATGGCGAACCGAGAACATCGTGCTCGCAAGCCCCCACGGCATCCACTCCATCGAAGCATCGGAAGTGGCGGATGCGATCGGGACGTTGGCGCGCCAACCGGTATGAAAGAGCTCCGGCGCCTGCTCCATTACGTTCAGCCTTACTTCGCGCCGTTGCTGCTTTCGGTGATCTTGATGGCGCTGGTGGGAGCCGCGCAGGGCTTCACTGCCGTTCTCATCGTGCCGGTGTTCGATCGCGTATTGCAGCCGGACCGGCCGGATTCCCCCGTCCCGCTCTTCTCTATCCCGCTCTTTAAACATGCCGTCTATCTTCAGGATTTCTTGCCCGCCGCCATTCACAACGTCTGGACCATGGTGGCCATCGCCATAATCGCCACTTTCCTCATCAAGGGCGCGTGCGATTATTTCGGGAACTACTTCATCAACTATGTAGGACTTTCGGCCGTCACGGACCTGCGCCAGACCGTCTTCGACAAGGTGCTGAGGCAGGACGCGCATTTTTTCGAATCCAATTCCACCGGCCGAGTGATGTCGTCTATCATGAACGATATCGAAAAGATTCAGGTTGCCACTTCGCACATGCTGGCGGATTGGATGCGCCAGACTTTCACGGTGCTCTTTCTGCTGTGTGTAGTGATCCAGAAGGACTGGCGGCTCGCCCTGGTGAGCCTCACCCTGCTACCGTTCGTGCTGGTGCCCACCATGCGCATCGGGCGTCGCATCCGCCGCACCACTCGCAGGGCGCAGGATGAGGCCGCAGATCTGAACCAGATCCTGCAGGAAACCATCAGCGGGCACCAGGTGGTGAAGTCGTTTGGAGCCGAGGATGTCGAATCCAACCGTTTCGCCATGGCGGCCGCGCGATTCAAATCCAGCAACCTGCGCTACATCGCCCAGCAAGCCATTTCTTCGCCGCTGATCGAATGTTTCGGCGCTCTCACCATCGTCGGCCTGCTCAGCTACGCGCGCATCCAGATCAAGAGCGGCACATTAACGGCCGGCGAGTTCACCAGCTTCGTCATCGCCCTTCTGATGCTCTATGAGCCCGTGAAGCGACTCACCGGGATTCACAACATTTTCCAGCAGGCTCTGGGCGCGTCGCAAAAAGTTTTCGAGTACCTGGATCGCGGCCAGCAGGTGACCGAGAAGCCGAACGCGGCGAAGTTGAGCAAATTCCAGCACGCGGTAGTGCTGGATAACGTCGACTTCCACTATCAGAACGCGCCCAACGGATTCCGTCTGAATGGCGTGTGCCTGGAAGTGCGGGCGGGTGAGGTAGTCGCGCTGGTGGGCCCCAGCGGCGCCGGGAAAACCACGCTCGCCAACCTGGTCCCGCGCTTTTACGACATCAGCAGCGGCGCGGTCCGAATCGACGGCGTCGACGTACGCGACCTCCAAATCGCGTCCTTGCGGAATCTGATTGGCATCGTCGCGCAGGAAACGTTTCTCTTCAACGACACGGTGGCCAACAACATCCGTTACGGCCGGCCCAAGGCCAAAGACGAAGAAGTTCACGAGGCCGCGCGCAACGCGCTGGCGGAAGAGTTCATCGAGCGGATGAACGAAGGCTATAACACCGTCATCGGCGAACGCGGCGTCAAATTGAGCGGAGGACAGCGGCAGCGGCTGGCCATCGCGCGGGCGCTGCTCAAGAACGCGCCTATCCTGATCCTGGACGAGGCCACCTCGCATTTGGATACGGAATCGGAAATACTGGTCCAAAAGGCGCTCCAGACATTGATGAGCAATCGCACCGTAATCGTGATCGCGCACCGGCTTTCCACCATCCGGCGCGCCGACAAAATCGTCGTCGTGGATCGGGGCTGCATCTCCGAAGTTGGGACGCACGAGGAATTGATCGGCCATGGCGGCATCTATCAGCGTCTCCACGAGCTGCAGTTCTTATCCGATCCCCTGGTGAACCCGTGAAGGCCGAACCCGTGAGCAGCCCCGTTCGCAGCATGACCGGCTTCGCCCACGTCCAGAAAACCAGCGACCACGGCGACATCAGCGTCAGCTTGAAGAGCGTCAACCATCGCGGCCTGGATCTTCATTTTCATTTGGGCGCGGATCTGGATTCGCTGGAGCATGTCATGCGCGCCTCGCTGAAACGCGCCGTTCTGCGCGGACACGTCGACGTGCGCTGCTCCGTGCTGCGTCCGGCCAACGGCGCATCCGGCAGTCTGAATCTCCCGCTTTTTCGTTCTTACCTGGCTGCCTTTCGCCAGGCGGCGGCCGAGGAGGGCATCGACGCGCATCCCGATCTGAATCAAATCCTGTTGTTGCCTGGGATCCTCGGCGCTTCCGAGCAACTGGCGCCGGACACCGCGGGCGAAAAGGAGATACTGGCCGCCCTCGACGAAGCGGTAGAAATGCTGAACCAGTTTCGCGCGCGCGAAGGCGCGGAGCTGGCGGCGTTCATCCGTGAGCAAAACGCGACGATTCGGACCGGCTCTGTAGAAATGCAGCGCATTCGCACCGCGGCGATCCCCGCTTTCCAGAAGCGCCTGCTCGAAAAACTGCAGGAGCTGCTGGGCAACACCATGATCGATCCGCAGCGCCTGGCGCAGGAGGCCGCGTTGCTGGCCGACCGCGGCGATATCGGCGAAGAGATCTCCCGCCTGCAGATTCATTCCCGCCAGTTGGACGAGATTCTGGACTCGGGCGGCGAAGTGGGCAAGCGCCTCGACTTTTTGCTGCAAGAGCTGAATCGCGAGTCCAACACCATCCTATCGAAGACCAGCGGCCTGGGCGATCTCGGGCTTCGCATCACCGAGCTGGCGCTCGCCTCCAAGGCCGCCATCGAAAAGATTCGTGAACAGGCGCTGAATCTGGAATGACTACGGTCTTCATCATCTCCGCGCCCTCGGGCTCCGGCAAGTCCACGCTGGTCCATCGGCTGCTGAAAACGGTGCCGAACCTGGCCTTTTCCATCTCCTACACCACGCGTTCGCCGCGCCCCGCCGAGACCCCGGGCGTGGACTATATCTTCGTCAGCCGTAAGGACTTCGAGGACCGCCTAGCGCGCGGGGAGTTCCTGGAATATGCCGAGGTTTGGGGGAATTACTACGGCACCAATCGCGAGAGCTTTGAAATGGCCACCCGCCAGGGGAAAGACCTGGTACTCGACATCAACATCCAGGGTGCGAGACAATTGAGGGTAGCCATCCCGCAGGCCATCAGCATTTTTGTGTTGCCGCCCTCGCGGGACGTTTTGGAGCAGCGGCTTCGCTCGCGTTCGCAGGATAGCGAAGAAGTGATGGAGCGCCGGTTGCGGGGAGCGGCGGAGGAAGTTCAGAACTACACGCAATACGATTTTGTTCTGATCAACAGCGATATCGAGGAAGCCTCGGCTCGCCTGGTCAACATCGTGGAAGCCGAGCGGTTGCGCCAAGCCCGGATGGAAGAGGAAATTGCTCCCATCCTCAAGAGTTTCAATATCAAGAGAGGTAACCATCAAGATGGCTGAGAGAATGAGAAACAACGCGATGTACGCGATCCCCGACGACGGCGAACAGAGCACCTACCGCTTCATCATCGTGGCCGCCAAGCGCGCGCGGCAGTTACAGAATGGCGCCCGTCCATTTCTCCCCACCACGTCGAAGAAGCCGACGGTCACCTCCATGGAGGAAGTCCGGCGCGGCCTGGTGAAGTACACGGACTCTCTGCGCGTGGTGCCCGAAGAGCTGGTACCGCAAGAGTAAAAGTCGATGAACGTGGTGCTGGGCGTGGGCGGCGGAATCGCCGCTTACAAATCCGCCGAACTAGCCAGGGCCTTGATGGAGCGCGGCATGCGCGTCCAGGTGGTAATGACGGACGCAGCGCGCGAGTTCATCACTCCGCTCACGTTTGCGAGCCTCACCGGACACAAGGTCATCACAGATCTGTTTGCGTCGGGGAGTTCAGACGAAACCCTTTCGAGCGCCGTCGAACACATCGCCATCGCGCAGGACAACCAAGCTCCTGGTGATCGCGCCGGCCACGGCAGATCTGATGGCGCGGCTGGCTCACGGCCTGGCCGACGATTTTCTCACTACGATGTATCTGGCGTTCACCGGCCGCGTCGTGCTTGCGCCCGCCATGAACAACAATATGTGGAGTCATCCGGCGACGCAGGAAAACCTGGCAGTGCTGCGCAAGCGCGGGCACATCATCGTTGAACCGGAAGAGGGCCTTCTGGCTTGCGGAACTACTGGTCCGGGACGTTTGGCCGAGCCGGAAAGAATCGCGGATGTAGTGGCCGGTCTGAGTTTTGGGTCGCACGATCTGGAAGGCGAAACCGTCCTCATCACCGCCGGGCCCACGCAGGAGCCGCTCGATCCGGTGCGTTTCATTTCCAACCGGTCCAGCGGGAAGATGGGCTACGCGCTGGCTGAAGCGGCGGCGCAACGCGGCGCGCAAGTGATCCTGGTCTCAGGTCCGGTGCAATTGGCTTCGCCGTACGGCGTACGGGTGGTGCATGTTCGCACCGCGCTCGAAATGCACGACGCCGTGTTTGCGCACCTGAGCGAATCCAGCATCATCGTGAAGGCCGCCGCGGTGGCCGACTACCATCTCGCGCAGGTGCCCCGCCACAAGATGAAGAAAACCGCGATGCGCCTGTCTCTCGATCTGGATCCCACGCTCGATATCCTGGCCGAATTGGGCCGCAAGAAAGGCGACCGGCTGTTGATTGGATTCGCGGCGGAAACCCAGAACCTGATCGAGAGCGCGCGCCAGAAGCTGGAATCGAAGAACTGCGACATGGTGGTGGCCAATCTGGTGAACCAGGAAAACACCGGTTTTGAAGCCGACGAGAACGAAGTTGTGCTGGTGCTGAGCACCGGCGAAACCATTCCGCTATCGCGCGCTCCGAAGCGCGAAATCGCCGATCGCATCTTCGACCAAGTGCTCAAGCTTCGCCTGGCTCTTCACGCCGCTCAATGACCAAGGACCAGCTTCGCCAACGCCTGGAGTTCTACCAAGACCTCGGCATCAAGACCGTATACCGCCGTGGCATTCCTAATCGCGAGCTGTCATCCACCGTGCCTGTACCTCCAACCCCCAACCCCCAGCCCCTAGTCCCCAAACTGGAGCCGACGCAGGATTCCCTGCTCCAGATCCTGCAGGACATTGGCGATTGCAAACGTTGCGTCTTGCACCAAGCCCGCAACAAGATCGTGTTCGGATCGGGCAACGAGCAAGCGCGCCTGGTGTTCGTCGGCGAAGGCCCCGGCGCCGATGAGGACGCGCAAGGCCTGCCGTTCGTCGGACGCGCCGGACAATTGCTGACGCAAATGATCGAAGGCACGGCCTCGAAGGAAGGCATCCCGATCAAGCGCTCCGACGTTTATATCTGCAATGTGGTGAAATGCCGGCCACCGGAAAATCGCACGCCGGAGCCGGATGAGATGGAAATCTGCGGCCAGTTCCTGTACCGCCAGCTTCAGGCCATTAAACCCAAAGCAATCTGCGCGCTGGGCGGAACGGCTGCCAAGGCCTTGCTCGGCGCCAAGGAAGGCGTCACGCGGCTGCGCGGAAAATGGCATCACTGGCGCGACATTCAGGTGATGGTCACCTATCATCCTTCGTATTTGTTGCGGCCCTACAATCAAAACGCGAAGAAGGAAGCGTGGGAGGATCTGAAAAAGGTCCTGCACTATGTCTACGACTGACCGCGGCCCTGGCAATCGCGGCCTCTTCATCACCTTTGAAGGGCCCGACGGCAGCGGCAAAAGCACGCAAGCGCGCATGCTGGCCGAGCGTCTGCGGGGCGAGGGATGCGCGGTGCTGGAGAGCGTGGAACCGGGCGGAACGCCGATTGGCCAGCAGATCCGGCGCATTCTGCTCGATCCGGCCCACAAAGAATTAACCGCTACCGCGGAATTGCTGCTGATGTTCGCGGCGCGCGCGCAAAATGTCGAGCAGTGGATTTTGCCCGCGCTCGCGGAAGGAAAAATCGTGATCTCGGACCGCTTCACGGATTCTTCCATCGCCTATCAAGGCGCGGGCCGCGGATTGGGTACAAACACGGTGCTCGAACTCGACCGCATCGCGTGCCATGGCCTGGTTCCCGACATCACTCTGTGCATCGACATCGATAGTGAAACCGGTTTGGCGCGCGCGCGGGCGCGTGGAGACAGCCCCGCCGTTGCTCCCGAGCTTCGCTTCGAAGAACAGGCCATCGAATTTCACCACAAAGTTCGCGAAGCTTATCACGACCTGGCTCGCCACGAACCGCAACGGTTTCGATTGATTGACGGCAGTGGCACGCCGGAAGCCGTCGCCGAAAAGGTGTCACAGGAATTCGATGCGTTCGTTGCGGGCCGAAAACTCGATTAGCTTCTCCAAGCGCTTGATGCGCGTCTCTTCCTTCTTCGCGCTGGCCACCCACCCGGCCGTCATGCGCCGGTAACCCGGCGGAAATTTCTCGTAATTCACCCAAGCCGCGCGCTGTTTGCGGAATTTCTCTTCGAGAACCTTCGGCAGCTCGGTGGGCCTGGGCGCAACTTCGCGGCCTTTGCCTGCGTTGTAGACCTTCAATCCCTCCGGCATCATCTGACCTTCCACGATTAACCGCTGCACGCGATTGATATTCGACTGCGACCACGGGCTCCTGGGCTTGCGGGGCGTGAAACGCTGAACGCGTAACATTCTTCGTTCAGCCTCTTGACCATGCCGTCGATCCACCCGAAGCACAGCGCTTCTTCTACGGCATGATCGTAGGAAACGGTCGCCTTGCCCGAGGCCTTTTTGTAAAACACCAGCCAGATTTCTTGCGAACGCGTGGAATTCTTCGCCAGCCACTTCCGCCACTCTGCACGATCCCTGGCAAACACGGTCTCCACGGTTTAGCCCACCAGCTTCATCTCGTCGATGTGGTCCACTTCCACCACCAGGTCGCCATTGGCGTCCACCTTGAAAGCGGGAATGAACTTCGCGCCCCATACCATCTCGTCGTGCCGGTAGGAATACATGGAGTGGACCACCTGGCTGAAGGTGTCGTCGAATCCTTCGATCAGGACCAAAATTTCCGCCGAAAGCCTGGCCAAATCCTCGCGCGATTTTCCAAAGAACGGGCTCGCCGAATCGATGGGATGCACCACGGTCCATGTGAGCGCGAAGAAATAAATGCTGCGCCGTTCGAGCGGCAGATCCAGAAAACTGCGCGACAACTGCCCGTTGCTGGTGTCCACCGTCATCAGCACCACGCGGGCTTGCATATTGATGAGCACATTGCGGCGAGCGTTGGTGATGCGGAACTGCAAACTGGTTCCGTCCTGGTAGGGGGCGATTAGCGCGTTCTTGCTGTAGATGATGCGCGCCGACGGCCTGGAAAAACGGCCATAGAGGAGTCCCGTGGCAATCGCAAAGACCATCAAGCCCGTGGCGGCTTCGAGCGACGAAATTGTGTTCGCCCAGATGGCTTCCGGATAAACATTGCCGTACCCGACGGTAGTCAGGGTGTGAACGCTGAAGAAAAACGCATTCGCGAAAGGGCCCATGTCGGACTCCAGTCCCTTGAGGTTCCGGATGCCGATGATGAGATAGAGGGTCGCGAAGATCATGTTGACGGCCAGGAAGCCGAGAAGCACGACCAGCAGGAATCGCGGCCAGGTGGTGTCGATCAACATCAGATAGGGATTGGCGTCGCGCCAGCGCAATCCCGTGCGTTTGACGTTAAAGGAACCGTCCGGGTTAATGGTCCGGCGCAGCTCGCCGCTGAACTGCGTTGTTAAGCCTGGGTCGAAGGATTCCTTCTTCATATGGCCGATCTCATAGGAATGAACTCAGAATAACCCAAGGACGGGCCGGCGAGAGAGAGTGAGAGACCAGGTTAGCGGAGGAGGCCCATCTTATCGAGCGGCCAGTAGATGAACACGGCCTTGCCGTAAATGTAGCGGCGCGGCACCATGCCCCACGCCCGGCTGTCGTTCGAGGAGCTGCGATGATCGCCCAGCACGAAATACTCGCCCTGGGGAATCAGGCGCACCGGCATGGAACTCTGATCGCGAAACTCGGGCGGCACATAATTCTCAACCAGAGCCTGCCCGTTGACGATGACCTTGCCTTCGTCCACTTCCACGCGGTCGCCCGGCATTCCGATCACGCGCTTGATGTAGGACTTCGTGGGGTCGCCCGGAAACCAGAACACCACCGTATCGCCGCGGTCGATATTGCCGAAATGGAAGCGGTAGACAAACTTGTTGATGAAGATGCGTTCCTGGTCGTCCAGCGTGGGCATCATGCTGGTGCCCTCCACCTTCACCGGCTGATAGATGAACAGGATGACAAAAATGGCCAGCACCACGGAGATCATCAGGTCCCGCGCCCAATGCGCCACCGATCCTAAAACCGAGCGCTTGGCTGGAGCCGTGGGGTCCATACCAGGAGATGAGGTTATCTCAGCTGAAGGGCTCGTACCGGGAGCCGGGTTGACTGGGGAGGGCGTGTCTTGCTGGTCCATTTCTTGGCGATTTCGAAGTGGATTCCCAGTACCATTTTCACACCGAGCGGGGCCGCGAAGCAAGAACGGCCTTGAGCCCTCCGTTTTTGAGCCTCCCAGGCTAGGATGTCACCGGCATTGCGGCCGGAAGCTCGGGTCCTTTAATTGAGAACTTGGAGAATGGCTTGAGCGAATTGCTGCGCGCCCGTCGCATTGGGGTGTCCAGCGGATGCGCGATAGCACTGTTGACGGGCTGCGAGATCGTCCTTGAATACAAAATCGCACTGAGGACCGCGTTGGGCCGCGACCTCGTCCTGAGGGCCAAAGCCGGGGCCGGGCCCCACTCCGAACAGCCAGGCTTGAGGAGCGAATACACTATTGTTCTCCGTGAACGGCACGTTCGCGAAAAAGCAGCGTGGGCCGGTGCCGATATTTACGTCACTGACGGCTTTAGAAAGCGCTTGAGCGGACTCCTCCCAGAACTGAAGGGACAAGCTGATGATTTTTTGGATGATCGGGTTCTCCAGTACGATCGCTTGTGTGCTCAAAAGACTTGGCAGCGGTGCGCCCATAAACTCCAGCATCGGAGCCAGCAAGTCGAGGCTGCTGTCGGAGCTAAGTATGGGAAAGTACGATGTCACGACGATCTTGGTTGTCGAATTTGAGAAACGATCTTTTACCTGTTCCAGCAGGAATCCCATGTCTCGATAGCAGTATTGCTGGATGTCGCTGGAAAGATCTCCGGAGAGGGTGAATGGATTCAGAATTGTTCGAATATCGATGTCATTGATTCCCCCGTTTAACAGCACAACCGGGACAATTTGTGGATCGCCGGGATACGCGGCAATCTGCTGCAGGATGCTGGGGCAAGATTCGGGGATTTCGCCGGGAAAGGTCTTGGTCGCGCAGGTCGCGGACCGGCCTATGACCGCCCCGGAATGCGCAAGGATGGCAGGCTGAATACCAGGGTTACGCGGACCCAGCCCGGCGGCGACAAGGGTTGCCGATTTGTGCGTATCGAGAAGGCCTTGCCCCCACATAACCGAATCGCCCAAAACGACCAGATCAGGATTACTCATGAAGCACCTCTAGGTGGATTTGGAAAGCAGATCACATGAACATAAGCGATAAAGACCGGCCGCTCGGGACACTACCACACTGGGAGCGCAGGGCCGTTGGTGCAAGGGGAACCTTTCAGGGTATATAGTATATCGATTGAGGAAGAAATTATCCATGCATCGACGCGCGCGTGTACTTCGCGTATTAGCCTTCGGATTCATCGCGCTTGCCGCTCCCGGATGCATCGCCGCCGATGCCAGCAAATTGCCGGGCGGCACGTGGGCCACCATCGCGCAATTGCCCGATATGAACGGAGTTTGGGAGATGACTTTCGGCGGCCGCAGGGGAGGATTAGGCACGCCGCAGCCCATCCTGCTGACGCCTAAGTATGATGCCATGCTTAAGGCTTTTCAGGCCAATCCGCCGCACGATTCGCCGCAGGCCAACTGTGTGCCACCCGGAATGCCGGGCATCATGAGCCAGCCTTACCCCATCGAAATCCTGTACACGCCGGGAATGGTCACTGTGATCGCCGAAGCGTACATGCAGGTGCGGCACATCTACACCGATGGCCGCGCGCATCCCGACGATCCCGATCTCACTTACAACGGCAACTCCATCGGGCATTGGGATGGCGACACCCTGGTGGTGGATTCGGTTGGTTTCACCCCGGACACGTCGCTCGGGATGAACATGGGGACGCGGCACAGCGACAAAATGCACATCGTGGAGCGCTTCCACCTGAAAGACCCCAAAACGCTCGAAATCTCGACCACCATCGACGATCCGGAAGCGCTGGCGAAGCCCTTTACCAGAACCACCACCTACGCCCGCCATCCCGATTGGACGCTGGCCGAGTATATCTGCCAACAGAATAACCGCAATTCCGTGGACGCTTCCGGCAAGTCCGGAATCAACCTCAAACACTAAAGCGAGACATCGAATGAAATTTAAGTTCGCCGCCCTCATAGCCCTCTTCGCCGCAATTCCGGCCCTGGCGCATCATTCCTTCGACATGTTCGACATGACGAAGCAGGTGACCCTCACCGGAACCATCAAGGATTTTCAGTGGACCAATCCGCATACCTGGACATGGATCGACGTGCCCAACGATAAAGGCGGCGTCGACACCTGGGGCATCGAGGGCATGAGCCCCAATTTTCTCGGGCGGCGCGGCTGGACCAAGCACACCCTGAATCCGGGCGACAAGGTAACCATCACCATTTATCCGTTGAAAGAAGGAAAAATGGGCGGGACTTTCTTGCACGCCACGCTGCCG
Organism: Bryobacterales bacterium; assembly: GCA_963784025.1. Taxonomy (GTDB): domain Bacteria; phylum Acidobacteriota; class Terriglobia; order Bryobacterales; family Bryobacteraceae; genus Palsa-89. The sequence goes on along the minus strand of CAWAPW010000011.1, from coordinate 409,118 downwards.
GATGGCAAAGAGATGGTGATGTTCGACGCGCGTCCGCCGAAATAGGCTAGCCTGGAGTTGACCATATGTTCGTCCATCAGGGGCTACCGGAACTTCTGATTGCCTTTGTCGTCGCCGTACTGATTTTCGGCGGAGGGGGAGCCAAACTCGGGCCGGCGATCCGGGATATGTTACGTGGCGGACCTCGGCCGCCATCCCACCCGCTCCCGGGTGACGACTCGGTGATCTTGAACCGCCCTCGCCGCAGGCCTTCGCCAGAAACTTAGCAGGATGCTGAAAAAGGCTTTTGGGGACCGACTCCCTAACGGTCGCGGCTCGGTAAACACATGCAAACACGCAGTCGCGATTCTGAGCCGCGCGCCAGCCGCACACCCGGAGACGACCGGAAGTCGTGCCCGCAGGCCGGTCGAAGACGACTCAAAGTTGTCCACGGGATAAACATCGACCTGGAAATTCCCGGTCGTCGTGCACTGGAGAACAGCGACTCGAAGAAGACCGTACGGGTGGCGCGTGAGCAAGCGGTTTATTGCCTTTATCAGCAGCCTGTTTAGGACGCTATTTGGCCGCGTTGCGCGCCAGCAGCAGCGATCCCAGACCCAGGATTGCGAACGCCATTCCCAGAATCCAATACATGCTTTCGTAGATGCGCGGCTTCACTTCCTGCACTTGCGGCTGGCCGTTGTCGTCGCCCGAGCCTTCCGCTTGCGTCTGAAGAATCCCGGTGCCGTCCACTTCCACTTTGAAGCTCGCGGTCTTGATGCGATAAATGCTGGCTTGCGTCTTTGGCTCCGTTCCGGCCAGTTCCAGGTCGTCGCTCTTCACCGTGACGCCATCCGGCACCACCAGATTCGACGCCGCGTCGGCGTGCAGAAGCTGATCGCTGAAGATCATGGGGCTGGTAGTGGGCACGGTGTAGTTTAAATCGAAGCGCGTTTCGCCGGGCCGCACCGGATAATCGATCTTGTAGATGTTCGGCAGGTTGGTTTTCAAAGCCGGCCGCGCGATCGGCATTCCGCCTGCTGGATTGACGGTGACACTGACCGGTCCTTTGGCTTCCGGCGGAACATAGAAGCGAACGGAGCCATTGACGGGGTCGTAGTAAGTAACGCTGGGATCGCCCACATAAAGCAGCCCTTCGCTAACCGTCATCTCCTTGTCTCCCGGCTGCAGCACGATGAAGTGCTGGGTCTCTTTCGCCGTGCCGGCTTTGTTAGTGGAGGCGAACACGGGAATCTGAACCCCATTGGACGGCATTCCCGGCGCGACCATTTTGTTGTACTGCACGCCCTGGTAAATGGCCTGGATCAGGCGCGGGCCGGAGTTGTCGTTGTTGTCGAAACTGAATTTGCCTTCGGCGTCGGCCTTGGTGGTGCCAAGCGTCTGCATTCCCGCCTGCGTGGGCTGGATCAGCATCACCAGCGTTCCAGGCTCCGGCTTGCCGGTGGTTCCGTTGACAATGGTGCCATCCACGGCCGCGAAGGCCGGTACGATGGCGATCAGCAGCAATGCGAGCTTCATGCCATGGCCTTTCCGCATTCACCGCAGAATTTCAGAGGTTGTGGAAACTTAGCCCCGCAATGCGGGCATTTGTCGGAGACCTTGACCACCGCTTCAGCGACGGCTTTGGCGGCCTTAGCGCGAAGCGGTGCCGGAGGTTGAACCGCATCGATGTCCGCCAGCACTCTGGCCAGCTCGCGCTGCAAATCCACTTTGGTTTTTTGATAATCCTCGTCCGACAGTTTGCCTAGCCGAAACTCGAATTGAAGATCGCGCAGGTTTTCGTAAATCTGAGCCTTGCGCTCTTCCAAATGCGCCGTCGGCGATTCGGGGGGCGCCTCCGGCACGTCTTGGGACCGTACGAACAGTGTAAACAGAAGGGTCCCCACCATCAGGACAACGGCTGCGGAAAGAACCATCAATCCAGCTTTTCCACTTCCTTCTCGATTTGATCGTGATAGCGACCTAAGAGAGGATCGTCCGGCGAGCCGGCGGCGGCAACGCTGGCTTCCTTCCGGCTTAACTTGCGGATCACGAACACGACCAAAATCAGACCTAGCGCCGCGGCAGTGTAGAAGGAAAGCGAACCCAGGATGCCTGGCGGAACCACCACCACATTCGGCCCCATTTCACTCGCGAATGAGGCCAGAATGGCCTGGTCCGACATTCCGGCCTGCTCCATCTTGAGGATCTTTTTCTTGTTCTCCCAGCAGGTGCGGCAAGGATACGGGTCCATGCGGCAAGCCATATTGGTTTTGCAGCCGCACGGGCAATTCAACCGATCGGCGATGCGATTCACCGCCGGGCTTTCCAACTGTTCCGCTGACTGGGCGAAGCAAACGTTCGCCGCGCCCAGCACCGTCAGACTCAGGACCAGAAGAAAAACCGCTTGCTCACGCGCGCGGCTCAGCGCGCTAATTTTCAACCGTCGCATGTTTCTCGGCAACTCCTACTACTTGCGTCCGTGCGTAAGACAAGCGAACTTTATTGGGGATCAGGCAGACGATGGTGCCGAACGCGAGCACCCAAAATCCGATCCAGATCCACGACACGAGCGGGAAAACGTAGGCCTGTATCACGGCGCGCTTGTTGTCGGCCGAGAGCCCCGCGAAATTAATGTAGAAATCCTCGTTCAGGCGTCTCCGTATAGACACCTCCGACGTCGGCTGCTGGCTGGCCTTGTAAAGACGCCGCTCCGGGAAGAGCGTGCCCAAAACGCTTCCGTTGCGCGATACGTCCACCGCCAGCCGCTGCCACGCGTAAGTGTCGTTCTCGCCGGATTCGATGTTGGCGATACGAAGATCATAGTGGCCCACGCTGGTGCTGCCGCCGGGCGCCACTTCCTTGGTGATGTCCTGATCGAAGGCCGCTCCCGTGTAGCCGATGAACATGAACACGATGCCCATGTGGACCAGGTATCCGCCATAGCGCCGCGTGTTGCGATGGGTCAGCTCGATGGCCGCCGGGATCAACCCGATGCCGTTCTTGGCGCGGATGGCCGAAGCGCCTTTCCAAAACTCGATAACGATGGTCGCCGTCACGAACATGCACAGCCCGAACGACACCAGCGCGTAGGGATGTTCGTAGGCGCCCAAGGCCGCGAGCAGAGCCATAAGCGCCACGCCGGCAATAGTCGGGATGAGGAACGCGCGCTTCAGGCTTTCGAGCGAACTCCTGCGCCAGGCGATCAGCGGGCCGATGCCCGTCAGGAAAATCAAGGCGAGACCGATCGGTATGTTGATGCGATTGAAAAACGGCGCATCCACGCTGATCTTTTCGCCGGTCACGGCTTCCGAGATCACCGGGAACATGGTGCCCCACAGCACCGCGAAGCAGCTGGCCACCAGGATCAGGTTGTTGAACATGAAGCTGGACTCGCGCGACACCACGCTCTCCAGGCGCGCTTCGCTCTTCAGATATTTCAAGCGCTCCAGGATCAGAATCACTGTAGCCGCGATGCCTACGGCCAGGAACATCACGAAATATTTGCCGATGGGCGATTGCGCGAAGGCATGCACCGAGCTCACCACGCCCGAGCGTGTCAGGAAGGTTCCGAAGATGCACAGGAAGAAGGTCCCGGAAATCAGAACCATGTTCCAGACCTTCATCATGCCCTTCTTTTCCTGCATCATCACCGAGTGCAGGAACGCCGTGGCGGTGATCCAAGGCAGCAGCGATGCGTTTTCCACCGGATCCCAGGCCCAGTATCCGCCCCAGCCCAGCACCGCGTACGCCCAGCCTTGGCCGAGCAGAATGCCCGCGCTCTGGAACAGCCACGTCACGATGGTCCAACGCCGGGTGGTGTGAATCCACGCATCGCCCGGCTGCTTGGTGATCAGCGACCCCATCGCAAACGCGAACGGCACCGTGAATCCCACGTAGCCCAGATACAGCATCGGCGGATGGATCACCATGGTCCAATACTGCAGCAGCGGATTCAGCCCCTGGCCCACGCCCTCGACGATGTTGCCGCGGCCGGCCTGCAGAACACCGAAGGGGCTGAGCACGAACGCTATCAAGCTGAGGAAAAACGTCTCCGTTACCATCAGCACCGACGTCACCCACGGCATCATGTCGCGGAACTTGCGGCGGTTCATGAAGACCACGATGGCCGAATACGTCGCCAGGAGCCACGACCATAACAGCAGCGAGCCTTCCTGTCCGCCCCACCATGCCGTGAATTTGTAGATCTTCGACATGGACGAATCGGTGTGTGCCGCGACGTAGGCCAGCCGGAAATCGCCCGTGAGCAGCGAGTAGATGAGCAGCCCGGCCGCCACGGTGAGCAACAGCCAGACCGAATAGACCGAGCGTTGTCCGCTGACGATGAGGAAGGAGTTTTTCTTAAGCCGGCCGGTCACCGACGCAACCACGGCGTAAACGGCGAAGCAGAAGGCGAGCAGAATCGAGAGAGCGCCGATATTTTCCATTGCGAGCTTGTTCAGTCCTCGAAACGGAACGCGAGCAAAACCAATTTCCGGGCTAGCTTCTGGCCTGGTTTATGGCAGGGGTCGCGCCCATTTTCATTTGGGGCTTGGCTTCATACTTGGACGCGCATTTCGCTTGCACTTTGCTGGCATGAAAGACGCCGTCCTGACCTAATCTTCCGTCCGCGAGAGCCTGTGCGTTGTCCTTGAACGTATCGGGCAGCGGATCAATCCCGTTGTAAACCACCGCCAGGCGCACGGGATCTTTCTGGAGCATTCCGGGAGTTTGATGCAGGACGAAGCTCACCGACGCGCCGTTGCGCACGATGGAGCCTTGTTCCACGTAACCGTTCACGCGCAGCTTCTGGCTCTGCGCCTGATCGCCCATCTGCTTCACTTCCTTAATTTCTTTATAGTACGTTTTGCTTTCGGTGACTCCGCCCATCGCGAGCCAGGCCAGCACGCCAACGATGACCGCCACGATGGCGCCGAATTTCCAGTACGTATTCATGAGCTGCTCCCGAAACTCTAGTATACCGCTCCCTCAAGGTCGCGGCTCTGAAACGATGTGCCCAATCGAGCCCAAGCCAGTAAGACGAAACAGATGCGCCATTTCATCCAGCTTTTAGCGATCTTCTTCTGGCAATCGGCCAGCCAAACCAGTCTACACTGGATTCACCAGCAGTGAGCGGATACCGAAGCACGATCGGCAATGTTGTCTATCTTTTTGAGGACTTGAGAACGGTTCTGGGCAAGGCGTCGCCCGCCCGCTCCGGCGATGATCTGGCGGGACTCTCGGCGTCGAGCGCGGAGGAGCGCGTAGCTGCCCAGATAGCCCTGAGTGATATCCCCCTAAAGACTTTCCTTACGGAGCACGTGGTCTCGTATGAATCGGATGAAGTTACGCGGCTGATCATCGATCAGCATGATGCCGCGGCATTCGCGCCCGTAGCCCATCTTACGGTTGGCGACTTTCGCGATTGGCTGCTTAGCGAACATGCCACCGGCGAGATTTTGGCTGCGCTCGCGCCTGGCTTGACGGCGGAAATGGCCGCGGCAGTCTCGAAGATCATGCGGCTGCAGGACCTGGTCACCGTTGCCGCCAAAATTCGGGTGGTCACGCGGTTCCGCAATACGCTGGGTCTGGCCGGGCGGCTTTCGACACGCTTGCAACCCAATCATCCCACCGACGATCCCAAAGGAATTGCCGCCAGCATCATCGACGGGCTGCTGTATGGCAGCGGAGACGCGCTGATCGGCATCAATCCGGTATCGGACAATTTGGAGAGCGTAGAGACGCTGCTGCGGCTGCTGGATCATGTTCGGGAGAGCTATCGCATTCCTACACAAAGCTGCGTTCTGGCGCACGTCACTACCACAATGGATGCCATGCGACGCGGCGCTCCGGTGGATCTGGTGTTTCAATCCATAGCCGGTACCGAAGCGGCGAACGCGTCGTTCGGCGTCAATATCGCGATGTTGCGCGAGGCGCACGAGCAGGCGCTGGAGCTGAAGCGCGGCACGGTTGGGGATAACGTTATGTATTTCGAGACTGGCCAGGGCAGCGCGCTATCGGCGAACGCGCATCATGGCATCGATCAGCAGACCTGCGAAGCGCGGGCGTACGGCGTGGCGCGGCACTTTCAACCTTTGTTGGTAAATACCGTGGTGGGATTCATCGGTCCCGAGTATCTATACGACGGCAAGCAGATTCTGCGTGCGGGCCTGGAAGATCATTTTTGCGCCAAGCTGCTGGGGCTTCCGATGGGCTGCGATGTCTGTTACACGAACCATGCGGAGGCCGATCAGGACGACATGGACGCCCTGCTCACCATGCTGGGCGCAGCCGGAGTGAACTACATCATGGGCGTGCCGGGCGCCGATGATGTGATGCTGAATTATCAAAGCAGCTCGTTTCATGACGCGCTGTATTTGCGGCAAGTGTTCGGCCTGCGGCCCGCGCCCGAGTTCGAGGCTTGGTTCAAGGAGATGCGACAGGAGCTGCCGCGCATGGCGGGCCTGCTACTTGAGGCATGATGCTGCGTCTTCGCGATTACACTCCCGCTCGCGTGCAACTGGGCCGCTCGGGCGTTAGCCTTCCCACGCGCGCGTTGCTCGAATTTCAACTTGCGCATGCCAGGGCGCGCGACGCTGTCCACTTACCGCTGGCCGTGAATTCGCTGGTGGTCGAGTTGAAGGAGAAGGGCATCGAATCCATCACGCTAGCCAGCGCCGCGCGCAATCGCGATGAGTACCTGAAGCGGCCCGATCTGGGCCGTCGACTGAGCGACCCTTCCCGCGAACGACTAGCACCGCTGCGCGCCGAATATGACGCCGCCTTCGTAATCGCCGACGGACTCTCGGCGCTCGCGGTACATCGCCATGCGGTACCCTTGATCGAGCTTCTGCTGCGCGATCTGGATTGGCGTATCGCACCCGTTGCCATTGTCGAACAGGGGCGCGTCGCAATCGGCGACCAGATCGGCGAGGCGCTGGGAGCGCGCATGGTTGTGGTCTTGATCGGCGAGCGCCCGGGCCTCAGCTCTCCCGATAGCTTGGGCGCTTATCTCACCTGGCAGCCTCGCTCCGGCCGGACCGACGCCGAGCGCAATTGCATCTCCAACATTCGCGCCGAAGGTCTGAGCTACGCGCTCGCGGCGCACAAGCTGCTTTTTCTGATGAACGAGTCGCGGCGATTGAAATTGTCGGGCGTACAATTGAAGGAAGCGGCGGGATTAGCTGGCGACTCGATGCTCAATGCCAAATTCATCGGCCAGCGTTGACAAGCGTGGATCGGCCGTCCACAACTTCAGCCCATCGACAATGGCAGACGCCAAGAGGTGCACATCCACCCACCCGATGCCGCGCCCATGCAGATGGCGATGCTCGACGAAAGTCACTACCTCCGCATGCGGAATGGTGGCGGCTTGAAACATCCGCTTGTACTCGGTGAGAAGCTTCTTGCGGCCGCCCCGGTCGCCGATCAGAAGCTCGCCGTAGATCAGATCGTGTCCGGCCACGTCGTCCAGCTCGAGCAGCCTGTCCAACTCCGCAACGAACGGTATCCGGTTGGAAAGAGCTCTGATCCAGACCGACGTGTCCACCAGAACCATTTACGCCACGTGATGTTTGGCCTCAGGCTCTTCACGCCGCCGGGGCACATCTTGTGCGTCCGGCTCGGATCCAACCAGGGCACGCAGACGCTGATAAGCCGCATGACGCACCAGCGATTCCAATCCTAACCGGACAGTCTCCGTGTCGGTGCTGGCGCCGCAAGCGGTCTTGGCCTGCTCAAACAACGCATCATCGATATTCAGCGTCTTCTTCATATGTACGATTGTGCCATACAAGTATGGCATCGTCAAGGGTCCTAAGGAAACCGAGCGCCCGCCGCCCGTCCTGAACCCCGAAGATGCTGATAATAGGCGAGATCCTGTCCCGTTAGCATTTTGGTGAGGAGAATAATCTGCCCGGTGTGCATCGAAAAGTGCTCCACTACGTGCGCGATCGCCTCCAGCATGGTGACGTCGTAGCCTTGCGGAAGGATGCGTTCCGTCAATCGATGGGCCCCCACTTCGCGAATGACACCAACTGCTTCCGCGACCCTGGTCTTCAGAAGCTCGGCCAATTCCGTGGGTGCGATGCCGCCGCGCGCGTCAAACTCCGCATCACGCGTGCGTTGGTCCGGTAAACCCGCCACGCCCGAACCGATCCACTGGCGCACGTTCCCGGAAAGGTGCAGCACCAGATTGCCGATCGCGTTTTCGTTTTCCGAACCACGCGCCCAGATCTGCTCGGGCGTCAGCCGCGCCAGACAATCCTGGATCCGGCCGTGCAGTTGTTCCAGCTTGTCGCACGAAAACTGGATGAAAATTTCTTCCGCGGTCACGCTACAAGACTTCTTCAGACCAGTTCTCGAGAATCGACTTCACCTTCCCGGTGAACTGATCGGCCAGCGCGCCGTCGATCAATCGATGATCGAACGTCAGCGCGAGATAGGCGACGGACCGAATCGCGATCGCGTCGTCCACCACTACCGGAACTTTCTCCACGGCGCCCACGCCCAGGATGGCCACCTGCGGCTGATTGATCACCGGCGTTGCGAAAACACTGCCGAAGCTGCCGAAATTGGTAATGGAAAACGTTCCGCCCTGCACTTCGTCGGGCTTGAGCTGGCGCGAGCGGGCGCGTGTGGATAAATCGACGATGGAGCGCTGCAATCCCACCACGTTCTTCTCGTCCGCGTTGCGAATCACCGGCACGATCAGTCCATTTTCCAGCGCTACCGCGATCCCGATATTGATTTCGTTGTGATAGATGATGTTGGTTCCTTCGATGGACGCATTCAGGATCGGGAAATGCCGGATGGCTTCCGCGGCCGCCTTGGCGACGAACGGCAGGAAGGTGAGCGAGTAGCCGTATCGCCCCTGGAATTCGGCTTTGTTGCGCTCGCGCATCTTGGCGATCTTGGTCATGTCGGTTTTGTGAACCGTGGTGACGTGCGCCGAAATGCGCTTGCTCATCACCATGTGCTCGGCGATGCGCTGCCGCATCACGCTCATCGGTTCCACGCGGGCGCGCGGAGCTTCGGCGCGCGGCATGATTGCAGGCGGGGCCGCGGGGGGCGGAGCCGTGGGCATTGCGGGAGTGTAGACCGTTGGCGCCGAAGGTGCGGTGGTTGCCGCTGCGGCGGGAGGCGCACTGGACTGCGCCATGGTACGCGCGCCTTGCGCCGACATGTACGCCTCCAGATCCTGCTTGGTGATGCGTCCGCCGGCGCCGCTGCCCTTCACCTGCTTCAGATCGATGCCATACTCGCGCGCCATCTTGCGAACCAGCGGCGACAGCGGACCCGCGGGCGACTCGGGTTCCACAGCCGGCGCGGGTTCTTCCACTGGAATCGGATACGGCCCAGCCGATTGAGCCACCGGTTCGGGTAAAGGCTCGGCTCTGGAGCGGGAGGTGCGGGGGCTTTCGCCGCTGCCGGAGGTGCAGGTGCAGGCGCCGTTTTCGAAGGCGCCGGTGCCGGCGCAGCCTTAGCGGCCGCGGGCGCAGGAGCCGACGCTCCATTTCCCGCGCCTTCTTCAATCCGGCCCACTACCGTGCTGATCGCCACCGTCTTGCCTTCTTCCACCAGCACTTCTTTCAACACGCCGGCGGTGGGCGACGGAATCTCGGTGTCCACTTTGTCGGTGGAAATCTCAAAAAGCGGCTCATCGCGATCCACGTGCTCCCCGGCCTTCTTCAGCCACTTGGTCAGGGTGCCCTCCACGATGCTCTCGCCCATTTGGGGCATTACGACGTCAGTCATGAATATGTCTCCGTATATGAAACGCCCGCTCCCTCATGGTCGCGGCTCAGTTCGTCCCAAATCAGTTGCCTATGGAACTGGCGTGCAAAGCTGGTCGACAACGCGGCGAGCACTTGTTCGCGGCTCGAGCCCGATCCCAATTCCTGCATGGAAGTGACCGGCTTCGTCAGCCCACAAGGAACGATGTACTGAAAGTAGCGCAAATCGGTAGTATGATTCAACGCAAAACCGTGCGAAGTGACCCAGCGGCTGATATGCACGCCGATTGCGGCCACCTTCTTGCCATCCACCCACACGCCGGTGCAGCCCGGAACTCGTCCTGCCTCAATTCCGAACTCCGCGAGCGCATCGATGATCACTTGTTCGATGGCCCGAACGTAGGCCACCACGTCGCGCTTCCATTCTCGCAAATCCACGATGGGATAGCCGACAATCTGTCCGGGGCCGTGATAGGTGATGTCGCCGCCGCGATTCGTTGGGTAGTATTCGATGCCGGCGCTGCGTAGCGCTTCATCGCCCGCCAGCAGATTTTCCGCGTGGCCGTTGCGCCCCTGCGTGATCACGTGCGGATGCTCGACGAACAGGAGCTGATCGGGAATCAATCCCTGCTTGCGCTGCTCCACCAGATCTTGTTGGATGGCGAGCGCATCGGCGTAGCGCATCCGCCCCAGGTCGCGTACATCTAGCGTGGCGCACGCACTCCGGCGTGCCGCGTCGCCACTCATGGCGACGCCCTCAAGCATTGATTGTCAGTCCGTAGACGTTGTTGAACGCCTCGCCCATCGCTTCGTACAACGTCGGATGCGCGTGGATGGTGCCCATCAACGTCTCCACCGTCGCTTCGGCTTCCATCGCGAGCACCGCTTCGGCCACCAGTTCGTACGCTTCCGGCCCGATGATGTGGACGCCCAGGATCTCGCCGTATTTCTCCTCGGCCACCACCTTCACGAAGCCTTCGTGCATTGCCCAGAATGGTCGCCTTGCTGTTGGCCGCGAACGGGAACTTGCCCACCTTCACCGCAAACCCCTGCGCGCGCGCCTGCGCTTCGGTGAGCCCGACGCTGCCGATGCCCGGCTCGGTGTACGTACATCCGGGAATGCGATTGCGATTGATCGGCTTGGACGGCTTGCCCGCCATGTGCGCCACCGCCACCATGCCTTCCATCGTCGCCACGTGCGCCAGTTGCGGCGTTCCAGCCACCACGTCGCCGATCGCGTAGACGCCCGGCTCGCCCGTAAGCTGGTGCTCATCCACCTTGATGAAGCCGCGATCCAGTTGCACTTTCAGCTTGTCGAGGCCGATGTTGTCCGTGTTCGGCTTGCGGCCCACGGCCACCAGCAGCGTTTCGGCTTCCAGATCCTCGCGCTTGCCGTTCGCGAGCGCGGCGCACAGCCGAACGCCATTTTCGGTGCGTGTGATGTTCTCGGCCTTGGCGCCCGTTTCGCAGCGGATGCCGGTCTTCTTGAAATAGCGCTCCAGCTCCTTGGAAACTTCCTCGTCTTCCACCGGCACCAGGCGCGGCAGCATCTCAAGCACGGTCACCTTGGTCCCGAAGCGGTTGAAGATGGAAGCGAACTCCACGCCCACGGCGCCGGCGCCGATGATCAGCATGGTTTTGGGAATCACCGGAAGATCCAGAATCTCGATGTTGGTCAGGATGGTCTTCTCGTCCGGCTCCAATCCGGGAAGCATGCGCGCTTCCGATCCGGTGGCGATAATGACATTCTTGGTCTCGAGTGTTTGGGCGCCTGTTTCTGACTTGACCTCCACTTGAAGGGGACCGTTCCCGGAGCGCGGCAGAATGGTGCCATAGCCCTTTACCCAGTCCACTTTGTTCTTCTTCATCAGGAACTCGACGCCCTTGGCGTGTTTCGAGACGATCTTGTTTTTGCGATCCAGCACCTTGGCGTAATCCAGGCGCGGATTTTCGCACGCGATACCCTCGTCGCCGGGATTCACGAAGTGCTCCCACAAATCGGCGGTGTGAAGCAGCGCCTTGGTCGGGATGCAACCCACGTGCAGGCAAGTGCCGCCGAGCTTGGGATCTTTTTCAACGATCGCGGTCTTCAGGCCGTATTGGCCGGCGCGAACCGCCGCGGAGTAGCCACCGGGGCCGCTCCCAATCACTATCAGGTCATAAGTCATTTTATTTTCAGGATAACATTCGAGCCTCGCCGGACCCTGCTCTGCACAGGAATGCCCTGCACTCGAATGTCAATCTTATGTGATGCTCCTGCGGGGCCGTTGGATGCAAGCGATCAGGTAGTTTTCGAGCGACTGCGTGGCTGCGACTGCATTTCCCGACGCAGAACCTCGTTCATATAGGTCTGATACTTCTTGCCGCGAGAGCGGAACCAGGCGAGCACATCGGCATCTACGCGAATGCTGACGAGTTTTTTGATGGGCCGATAAAAACGCCCGACGTAAATTTCCGAGGGAGGGAAGGGTTCCACCGGGGGCGCATCGGACAAGTCAATCTCTGAGTCGGGCATGTCTCGAAGCCGCTGGAGCTGACGGCCCTCCCGATCAGTGAGGGTCTCGTAATAAGCTCTTTCGCGGGGAATCGCCTTTCGTGCAGAGATGATTCGGATTTCTTCTTCGCCATTTTGCGCCTCCAGGGCATGCACGACCAGCAAAATCACAACTCCACCGACCAGACCGAGGTATGCCAACGCTCTTCGTTGTCAACAACGCGATCCACGTAGGATCGGCGAACACTTCGGCTGCAGTTTCAAATGAGATTCCGTGTTTTCGCTCATTGATACGATTTTTGCGCTCGTCCCAATCGACAACCATTGTATCTACAAGGGCGTAGTACGATCAACGATCCCGTCCACGCGGACGTCCCTACGGCAAATCCACCGCGATCAGCCGCTTCGGCTCTTTCCCCACCGCGATCCGCGTCAACTCCTTGCGCGACGCCACATCCAGCACCGACACCGAGTTCGATCCCGTGTTCGAAACATAGGCGCGCTTACCGTCCGGCGTAAACACCATCCAATCCGGCGCACGGCCAACCGGCGTGGTCCCGATCAGTTGCAGGCCAGGCAGTGAGTATACCGACACCGAGTTGCCGAGCTGATCGCACACCCAAAGTGTCTTCTGGTCTGGAGTAATCGCCATGCCGTGCGAGAACGTTTGCGGGATGAGCGGCTTGGCATCCGGGGGTGCATCCGGCAGATTCACCGTTTGAATGGTCTTGCGCGACGCGTAATCCACCACCACGAAGCCGTGCAAATTCGAGAGCTGTACGAACAGATGCCGCGGCCCCGCGTCCATCACCACCGGCCTTGGCACACCCGTCAGCGGAATCTCGAACGCGGGTTCCTCGGTCTTGGTATCGATCGCGGTGATTTTCTTGTCGCCCATCGACGTTGCCAGCATGTACTTGCCGTCTTCGGTGCAGTAAACATTGTGCGGATAGCGGCCCACCTGTACGCTCTTCACTTTTTCGAGCGACGCCGTGTCCACGATGTCCACCCACGATTCCTGCCGGATGCAAACGTAGACGCGCCGGCCATCGGGCGTGATCGCCACGTTGTTGGGACGCGTTTCGAGCGGAATGCGCCGGATCACCTTCGAACTGGCGCGGTCCACAACATCCATGACGTTGTCGCCTTCGCTCGAAATGAAGAAGCGCTTCTTGTCGAGCGACGGAACAATGCCGTGCGGATTCTTGGAAACTTTAATTTCGCTGGTAACCGTGTTGGTAGCCGGATCGATAACTGAGATGTTATCGCCGCCGCTATTGGTGACGTACACGCGCACGCTCCCGGCCGTCACGGTACCTGCCACGAAGGCCAAACTGGCCGCCGCCAGCAACCATCGGATCGAAGTCATATGTGCCCTCCCTGTTCGATCGCCTATCTTATAACTTCTCGCGCCCAGGTACTGGGAGGCATACGTAACCATGGACTGAGGTGAAACCAAGCGCCGGTAAAGTACTAAGTCAGAATCCGTCGGAAATTGGCGGCTAGACAGTCTGGAAAATCGTCCTCGCATCGCGTATCGTGGAGCTTGACCCACGAGGTGGAGTTTCACCCGCCTGGTGGAGTTTCACACATGCTGCGCCGCCCGAAACATCCCGGCACCACGTCCCTCCCTCTTTACGTGCTGGGCGCGATCTTTCTGATCCCGCTGTCAATCGGCATCGTGCTGGTCACCAACAATGCCAGCCAGAGCGATCATGCTTATCAGATCAGCCACGATATCGGCAGCATGTACGCCCAGGGTCTCGATTTTTCGCAGAGCGCCAACCAGAACATCGCGCTCAGCGTGGCGGAAGGCATCGGCATCCATATACAGGAAGGAACGGGCGTCCTGATTCTCAGCAAGATTCGAGTGGTTCATCCATCAGACTGCCCGTCCGAAGCCGCAGGGAAATGCGACAACGAAGGATACCCGGTGGTAACGGAGCGCTACGTGCTGGGGAACCGGGCTCTGCGGCCCAGCTCATTCGGCACGCCGGCCAGCCTGGATCCAAAAAGCGGCAAAGTTCGTGATTGGACCAACGACCTTTCCGCGCGCGCCGCCAACTTCGCATCGAATCTGAAACCAGGCGAGGTTACTTACGCGGCCGAGTGCTACCTCGCAACGCCCGAATCGCCCAGCGGCGTTTACTCACGCACGATGTTTTAGCGGTCCGGTTCTAGTGGTCCGGCGGAGGCACGCCGAAATCCTTATAGACAATTGGTCCGGGAGTGTCCAGCGTCTTGAAGTCCGAAGGAACGGTAAACAACGAGGGATCGGGCTCCGCTCGCGCGATGTCGGTAAGCTGGAACGTTTGATCGCCAATCCGCGGATCGCTGCGCTTGCTATAGATCACGGTTTTCAACTCAGGCGACGTCCAGACCTCAGTCACGATGCTAAGTGGTCTCTCGTTGCCCACCCGGCCGGCGGGGATGGTGCGCGTGGTGCGCGTGCCGGTGACAGACACGCCTTCCATGGTCTTCGATCCTAAATCCTCGGTTTGTTCCTCACCTTCATCGGCAATCGCATATCTCTGGATCGAAACCGATGGCGGCAGTTGGGCAACGGCTGATCCCACGACCCTCCTGGCGCTCAAGGTAGCGACGCTTCCAACGCTCGCCGCCGTTCCCGCAAAGGACATGGCCATCGAAAAAGCAGGTCCCTTCATTGCCGTCTTGTCCCTCAAGTTCAGCGTGTAAGACACCTGCGCCACGGGATCTTGCAGGAACACCAAGTGCGGAGCATCGGCCGGCGACATGTTGCCGATCGCCGGCAGCGGCGCATCCTGGCGAGTGCGGCCCATGGAATCCCGCGCGGTGGTTCCGGTGCTGGTCTGCACAATGCGGTTGCCGTCCGCCAGAGTCTGCACCGATTCGTTGGTGATGGTGGCCGAATAGGGTGCCCCGGTCACGGGCGCCGCGGACGTCCTCTGGAATGCGCCGGCCACGCCGGCTCCAAATCCGCCCGACACGATATGCGTCTCCGGCTGCGCGAAGACAGAGGAACATGCCAACAAAGTCAGAACCAAGGTACGTTGCATAGTCGATCTGCTCTTTCTCTTGAACTACTGCTGAAAATGTACATCCGCGATATAACTGAACGCCGGTGGAACCGCACCGGGCGGGAACAGCGCGTCGGCCGGCAAAACCACTTCGACCATTGGCTCCTCGGCCATCCATTGCGGATGAACCGGCGCCGCGGGAACCACGCGATGGTGCACGTGGATTTGCGCGCGAACCGCCATCACGGGCGCGGGCGGCGGCACGGGAGGATGAATGGAAAGCTTGTCCACGGGAGCTTGTGGGAGCAACATTACTGCCACAATTGCCGCGGCCGCAGCCACGCCGCCCAGCGTCCACCGCGGCATCGTCCGCCTTGGTTCCGCCGCTTCGTAGCATGCCAGGAACGCGTCGCTCACTTCTTGGTACTCGCTCACGCCCTTCCGGCACTCAGCGCATCGCGCGACGTGCCATTCCACGTTGGTCGCTTCTTCTTCCGGCAGCTCCTGATCCAGCCACGCAATCAATTTTCCCGAATATTCACACATTGCATTTCTCCGCCAGTTTCTTGACTGCGCGCTCCACGGTATCGGCCACGGTGGAGGTCGCGATCCCCAGCACTTCCCCGATCTCCCGATAGCGCAAGCCATTGGCGCGCAGCAGCAGGCATTCGCGCTCGGCGCCCGTAAGCGTCCGGATCGCAGTTCCAAGACGCTGGAATTTTTCCTTTTCCAGTAGCACTCGCTCGGGCGTCGCTTCATCCAGCGCGGACTCCACGCCGGCATCATCCAGTTGCGCGCCGAACCTCCGGTCATAACTCTTCTGCCGGTTGCGCGCCTGATTGTGGGCCACGCGAAACAGCCAGCTGCGGATGTTCTCTTCCGAGCCGCCCGCCGACAAATGGCGATGCAGGCTCAAGAATGCGTCCTGCACCACGTCCTGCGCTTCATCGGAAGAGAGCCCCAGGCATACCAGGTATCGAAGCAAGGGTTTCCGCAGCTCTCGAAACAGACTTGTCGCCTCGCGATCGCCAGTTTGAAAGCGCGCGAGCGGCAAAGCCAACGGCACGGAATCGCCACTCATGTTGTCCTCGGCATCGCGCTTCTGGTTATAGAACAACCCGAGGCGCCGGTTTTCCGGATTCGTGCGCTATAACAGAATTTGGAAGCCAGCGACACACTTCGTTCCATCGCGTTGCTCGCCTGCCTCAACGCCGCGGCTCAAGCAATCGCCGGTCTTCCGTCCCGGGCCGGACGTCACGGCGCCATTTGTCGTTGCGAAAGCGGAGCCGGTGTACACCGAAGAAGCCCGGCTCGCAAAGCTTGAAGGCAGCGTGCAGCTGTCGCTAGTGGTTGGCGCCGATGGCCAACCGCGCGATATTCAGGTGGCTCGCCCGCTCGGTCTGGGCCTGGACGAAAAAGCTATCGAAAACGTGCGCGCGTGGCAATTCAAGCCGGGCGCCAAAAACGGGACTCCGGTGGCCGTGGTAGCGAATGTAGAGGTCTTCTTCCATCCCAAGCGAACTTTGTGGGATTGGCACGCGGTGCGCGCGGCTTTCCGCTCTGCGGCGGTCGAAACACGCCCGGTGCTCATCAAGGCCAAATTTCCGGCCACCGTCGACCTGGAAGAAAACGCCTCCGTAACCATGACGTTCGATGTCTCACCCAAGGGCATCCCGCTCAACGTCCAGCGTTGTAAAATCCTCCGACGCCAAGTGGGAAAGTGAACTGCTGGCGGCGGTGCTCGACGGCTGGAGGTTTCGTCCGGGAATCGTGGATGGCAAGCCGGCCACTGTATCCGCCTGGTTCGAATTCGTCCGCGGGTCGCATTCGCCGATTCCGCCCTCGCCAATTCCACCCGGCTATAGCGCGCGTTAGGCCTGCGCCGCTGTGTTCTGGATCTGTTCCTCCACGATGCGGCCGTCGAACAGCGTAATAGTGCGGTCGGCGCAGCGCGCATAGCGCGGATCGTGCGTCACCATGCAGATGGTCGCGCCTTCCTGATGCAGTTCGCTCAGCAGCCCCATCACCTGCTCGCCGTTCACGGAATCCAGATTGCCGGTGGGCTCATCGGCCAGCAGGATGGACGGACGTCCGGCCAGCGCCCGCGCCACGGCCACGCGCTGTTGCTGGCCTCCGGACAATTGCGACGGATAATGCTTGATGCGGTGCGACATGCCCACGCGCTCCAGCGCGTCCTTCACCAGCTTCTTGCGCTCCGTGGCCGGCATATTGCGATAAGTGAGCGGCAGTTCGACATTTTCATAGACCGTCAGGTCGCCGATTAAATTAAAGGCCTGGAAAATGAACCCGATTTCGCGATTGCGCACCCGCGCCCGCTGCGAAAGCTTCATCTGATCCACGCGCGTGTCGTTCAGCACATAGCTGCCGTCCGACGGCGTGTCCAGCAGGCCGAGAATCGCCAGCAAGGTCGATTTCCCGCAACCGGACGGCCCGGAAATGGAAATGTATTCGCCCTTGCGAACGTTCAGTTCAATGCCCGCCAAAGCGTGGGTTTCCACCTCGTCGGTGCTGAAAACCTTGGTCACGCTCTTGAGACTAATCAGTGTCGTCTCTGAATCCACACCGTCTCCTTCCCGAGCGCCCGGATTGGCCCGTCGCTCAGCTCTGATAGACGTACGTAGCCGGAAGGCGTTAGGTTCACAAAAAATTAGTTGCCGGCAAGACAAAAAGAGCTACAAATCGTCCGGCCACTTCCGAGCGCCGTGAATGACAGCCAGGATATGGATGAATCCCAGGCGAATCCTATACGGTATGATCCATGGCGTACCCGCAACCACGAGTTCGCGCGTACCCGGAATCCGGCCGGCACGTCCCGCCATGGAGTGGCGACTCAAAATCGCGGCTGCCTGCTGCACTCGATCCAGGAATTGGTCGGCTGCGTCCGCGCTGTCGGGCCGCGACATATTCGTAAGCGGCTTTGACGTCCGCGCGGGCCAGCCGCGTCCAGCGGATTTTCACCTACGCCGGCGTGAGAACGTAGCTTTCATTTCAGATTCTGTGGCGAATTCGCCCGCGTCCGCCTGCCGTACACCTTCGCGAATGTGCTCCATTTGCCAGCGATGAACGTCGAGATAGGCCTCAATCGCTTCATTGATGACGTAGCTCCGATCGCGGTCGAGCGCGGAAGCAACCGCATCCAGGGCTTCTTTCTTCTTGGCTTCCAAGCGAAAGCTGATCGTCTCTAGGCTCATGACAGGCTCTTAAAGATGGTAGCCCGCAATACAGCGCAGTACAAGGGCCTGCAGACTACAATTAAATTCAATTCCCATCCGGAAAGTACTGTTGGCCCTGAGCCCGATACCGGCGGCAATCGGATGCCTATGTGCTCAAGGCGCCGAGCGCCAACATGATGGCGCCTGGATGATTGAGGCGAGGTCGTGAGTTCGTGCAACTGCGATTGCGCGCCGGTTGACTGGCCAAAGCCCCAGAACGGAATCGTGCTCAGGAACTGATCTAAAGGCGCGCGGCAGTCAAGTCAGCGGCAAAACCAGCCTCGCCTCACAGCCCGGACCCTCTGCTGCGTTCTGCAGCGTCAACGTCCCGCCGTGCGCCTCTGCGATCTGGCGGCTCAGCACCAGCCCGATACCCGTCCCGCTCGGCTTAGTGGTGAAAAACGGCACAAACAAATTCGCTGTATTCGGCAAACCCTGTCCTTCGTCGCGCACCCAGACCGTCAGCCGCGAATCCTGCCGCTCCCAGCCCACCCGCACTGCGCCGCCGGTTTCGAGCGACGCATCCGCCGCGTTCCGAATCACATTGATCAGCAATTGTTCCAACTGATCGGCGTCGGCCTGGATGACGATCTCGGGGCCAGGCACAACCTCCGGCGTAATGCGCGTCTCCAGCCTGGCCACGCGCCGCACCAGTTCCGCCACCTCCACCGGCGTCATGGTCGGCCGTGGCAGCTTCGCCAGCCTTGCATACGCGCTCATGAAACGGCTCAGAGCTTCGCTGCGCGCCGCGATCACCGCCAGCCCCCGGCGCGTATCCGCCTCCCAATCTTCCGGCCGTGGCTCGCGCGCCAGTATGCTTTCCAGGCTTCCGGCGATCGATTTGATGGGCGTCAGCGAGTTGTTCAGCTCGTGCCCCAACACGCGCACCAGCCGCTGCCAGGCCTTCAGCTCTTCCTCACGCAACGGCTGCGTCAGATCGGTCACCACCACCAACTGGTGCGGCAGGCCGCCTTCGCGAAACAGGCTGCGGCTCACTCCCCAGCGCGCGGTGCCGCCCGGAAACGTTCGCTGCTCGGTCCGCTGCGCCTCGCCTTCCAGGTAAGCCGCAAGTCCCAGCAACTCCGCGGATTGATCCAGCAGCCGCACCGCCGGCTGATTCAGCAGCCGCTCGCCGGCGCGATTTACCAGTCGCAATTTCCGGTCGCCATCGAAGGCGAACACCGCGACATTGATCTCCTCCATCACCTTGCGCAGCAGTGTGGTGGCTTCCATCGCGCCCAGCCGCTGCTCGCGCAACGTGGCGCTCATGGCGTTCACCTGCTGCATCACTTCGCCCATGGCATCGCCGGTTTTGGAGTGGCGCGCGCGGATGGAATAGTCGCCCTCGCGCATCGCTTCCAGAAGATTGGCCAGCGTCCTGAGTGGCGACGCCACGCGCTCGCGCAATGCGAAGCAAAAGCCCAGCCAGAAACCGCCAATCAGCGCGGTGAGCGTCCACTGCACTCTGGACGTGTAGTCGCCCAGCCACAGCACCAGCATCGACGTGATCACCGCGGGCGATCCGGCCACCAGCGCCATTAGTAGAATCCGCTGCTCGTGAACCAGACGAGGCTTATGCAGCTTCACGGCGCGGTCACATTCCGTAGCGTTGCAGCCGGCGATAAAGCGCGCTGCGGCTCAAGCCCAGCGCATTGGCGGCGTGGCTCACGTTCCCGTTGTACCGCGCCAGCGCTTTCTTGATGAGGAACGCTTCCACTTCCTCGATGCTCATATCTTCCAGCCGCGGACTGCACCTCGCGCCCGGAGCGCAACGCCAGGTCGGCCGGCCTGATCTGGCTGTCCTGCGCCATCAGCACCGCGCGCTCAATCACGTGATTCAGCTCGCGCACGTTGCCCTGCCAGGGATGTTCCAGCATCAACTGCAGCGCCGCGCGATCGAACCCTCCGATGCGTTTGCGATAGCGCTGCGCGTGCGTAGCCAGAAAATGCGCGCCCAGCAGCGGAATGTCTTCGCGCCGTTCCCGCAGCGGCGGCAGATGAATCTCGATGGTGTTCAGCCGGAACAGCAGATCCTGCCGGAAGCGGCCCGAATTCACCTCTTCATCCAGATGCGCGTTGGTGGCCGAGATCACGCGCACATCCACGCGCTTGGTCTTCGACGACCCCACGCGCTCCATCTCGCCCACTTCCAGCACCCGCAGCATCTTGGCCTGCAGATTCATCGGGACGTTCGCGATCTCGTCCAGAAACAGCGTGCCGCCGTCGGCCAGCTCGAAGCGCCCCACGCGATCGGTCTTGGCGTCGGTGAACGCGCCCTTCACGTGCCCGAACAGTTCGCTTTCGAAAACTCCCTCCGCCAGGCCGCCCGCATTCACCGTCACCATGGGTTTGGCGGCGCGCGGCGAAATGGCGAACAGCGTTTTCGCCACCACTTCTTTGCCGGTGCCGGGCTCGCCCGTGATCAGCACGTTCGCGTCCGACGGCCCCACGCGCGAGATCATCTGCAGCACGGGCTGCATGGCTTGCGAATCCGCGATCAGCGACGGCACGCCCTCGGCGCGCAACAGCCGGTTCTCGGCTTCCAGACGCATGCCGCGCCGGATAGCGTTGCTCAGATCGATCTGCGTCTTGACGATGGTGAGCAGGCGCTCGTTTTCCCACGGCTTCTGCACGAAGTCCCGCGCGCCGCCGCGCATCGCTTCCACCGCCAGCCCACGGTGGCCCAGGCCGTCATCACGATCACCGGCAGCACGGAATCGATGGCCTGAATGCGCGAAAGCAGATCCAGCCCCTCTTGCCCCGACGTGGTGTCGCGCGTGTAGTTCAGATCCATGATCACGACGTCGAAATCGCGCGCTTCGAGCGCCGCAATCACGGCCGCGGGCGACGTAACGGCGTCGATCTGATAGCCTTCGCCCTTCAGCAGCAGACGCAACGCTTCCAGCACGTCGGCCTGATCGTCGGCGATCAAGATGCGCGGCGCCGCGGCGCCCGGCGAGTCCCTCATTTGTTTAATCGATCCAGCCGTCGGCGATATTGATGATGCGGTGCCCGTACTCGGCGTTCTTTTCGTTGTGGGTCACTTGGATGATGGTGGTGCCGCCCTCGTTCAAGCGCTTGAAGAGCTCCATGATCTCCTTGCCCTGGCTGGAATGCAGATTGCCGGTGGGCTCGTCGGCCAGAATGATCTTGGGACTCGCCACAATTGCGCGCGCGATGGCCACCAGTTGCTGCTGGCCGCCCGAAAGCTGGTTGGGATAGAGATCCTTCTTGCCCACGATCTGAAAGCGGTCCAGCACGTCGCACACGATGCTGTCGCGCTCGCCCTTCTTGATATTGCGATACGAAAGCGGAATGTCGAGATTCTCGTACACGGTGAGCGAATCCAGCAGATGATAGCTCTGAAACACGAAGCCGAAATACTTCTTGTACAGCTCCATGCGATCCTTCTTCGGGCAGCTTGTGGATGGCGTGATCGGCCAGATAATATTCGCCGGTCCAGGCGCTGTCGTGCATGCCGAGCAAATGCAGCAGCGTCGATTTGCCCGCGCCCGACGGTCCCATGATGGAGACGAACTCGCCGTCCTTCACTTCCGCGTTGATGCGGCGCAGCACAAAGGTCTTGGTCGGACCGTGCTCAAAATACTTCTCCACGTTCCGCAGAACAATCAGGGGGGAACTCATAAGGTATCTATATTATGACGATTGGCCCGCCCGCCGATGCGCGCGGCTGCATTGAACATTCCGGCCCGCGACACGTCAGGAAGCGGTTAGTGGAAGATCGCGAAGAGATTCGACAGAACCTGCCGGGAAATGGGGCAGCGCTCGACCTCGATGGCATCTCCGATGCGAATCGAATCCGGCACGTGCCAGTTCCGCACCTCGGCAAACCCGAGCATCGCGAGAGCGATAAACAACACCCCGAAAAAATCCACATTTCGTCCAAACATTACGCCACCCCCACGCTTTCTTCCACGATCCGTCCGTCAAACAACCGGATGGTGCGGTCCGCGTAACTTGCGTAGCGCGGATCGTGAGTCACCATGCAAATGGTCGCGCCGCCGCGATGCAATTCGCGCAGCAAATCCATGACAGCTTCGCCGTTCACCGAATCCAGGTTTCCGGTGGGCTCATCCGCCAGCAGGATGGACGGATCGCCGCCCAAGGCCCGCGCCACCGCCACGCGCTGCTGCTGACCGCCAGAAAGCTGCGACGGATAATGCTTGATGCGGTGCGACATGCCCACGCGCTCCAATGCGTCGTGCACGCGCTTCTTGCGCTCGGCCGACGGCATCCCGCGATAGGTGAGCGGCAGTTCCACGTTCTCGTACACGGTCAGATCGCCGATCAGATTAAAGGCCTGGAAAATGAATCCGATTTCGCGATTGCGGATGCGCGCGCGTTCCGACAGCTTCAGGTTCTGCACCGGCTTCGAATTCAGCACGTAGGCGCCGTCGGACGGCGAATCGAGCAGGCCCAGAATCGCCAGCAGCGTGGATTTCCCGCAGCCCGACGGACCGGCGATGGCCAGATACTCGCCCTTCTTGATATGCAGATGAATGCCCGCCAGCGCGTGCGTCTCCACTTCGTCGGTCTGGAAGACCTTGGTTACCGCGTCCATGCTGATCAAAGCTGTTTCGTCAATCGCCATGAGCACCCCTTCAACCGACTCCCTCACGGTCGCGGCTCAGTAAACGCGCCGCCCTTCCGAGCCGCGCGCGTGAGCAAGCGGTTTTTCTAGTTCAGCCGAATCCTGTTATACGCGTCCTGCGCCGACATATCCGACAAGATCACCTGATCGCCCACCTTCAACCCGTCCACCACTTCAATGTTGTTCACAGAGCTGCGTCCCAGCGTCACCTGCACCCGCTGCGCTTCCTTGCCGTCCGGATCCACCTTGAACAGCGTTATCTTCGCGCCCGGCTGCCCAACCACCGGCCGGCCCACGTAGACCACATCCGCCAAACGCTCCAGCGTGATGGTTCCGTCCACGCTCAAATCGGGCCGCGCTCCCGGTGGCAGCGGACCCTCCAACTTCACGTCCACGTCCACGGTTCCATTCACCGCCGCCGGATCGATGCGCGAGACGTGTCCCGGAATAATTCCATTGCGAGTATCGATGGACGCCGCTTGCCCGATGGCCACGTCCTTTACCTGCGTCTCGGGAATCTTCAGCGTCGCCTTCAGTTTGTTGGGCTGCGCGATCTTCGCCAGAATGGTTCCCGGCGACACGCGCATTCCCACTTCGAGCGGCGTGGTCGTCGTCCCTAACTGGGTCAGCGTCCCTTCCGCACCCGCGCGAATGGTCAACTGCTCCACTTGTTCCTTTTTCAGCTTGTAGGCCGCTTCCAGCTTTTCGATCTGCACCTTTTGCGCGTCCATCTGCGCCTGGATCGATTTGTCGCTGATGTCCAGTTGCTCTTTCGACAGCGCGTAGCGTCCCTTCAGTTCCTGCCACTTCGCGACGGACAGTTTGGTATCGAGGTCCGACTTCAAGCCCAGCTTCGTCAACTGCGAATCGCGATCGGACTGCAATTGCGCCTGCTCCATGTCCGACTTCACCTGTTCGGTGGTCGCCTTCTGGGCCAGTTGCTGCGATTCGAGCGTCACTCGCAGATTCTCCAGGTTGGCTTGGGCCGCCTTGATCTGCCATTCCAGGTCCGCCGCGTCCAGCTCCATCTGCGGCTCGCTCAGCACCATGATCACGTCGTTCGGATGCACCGTTGCGCCCGGCAGGAAATTGATCTTGTCCACGCGGCTTTCGAACTCCGCTGGAATCCACATGTACTGTTCCACCACCAACGTGCCCAAACCTCGTACGTCGCGCACCATGGGACCGCGCTTCACCGTGTCTCTCCAAACTGTGGCGGCATCCACGGATGGCGCCGCGGGCTTGAGCCGGGAAAGCCCCCAGGTGATTAGCGGGATGGCCGCCACAAGAAGGACAATATAAACGATCCGGCGAATCAGCTTCCGTCGAGCGACTTCTTTACCGCGTGGTACATCCATTGCCATGGGAGATTTCTCCTGATGTCAGTTCGCAACTACTCTTCCAATGTCGATATTACTGAAAAATAAGGCGCGATGGGTGAATTTGGAGTGCAGCGGCCGCCCGGTGTGTCCGGTTGTGGGACGCGGTGTGCGGGTCCAGACAGATTCACTGGATCGACTGGGCCGACCCGGCGTAGGCCATGTACATCATCCCGAAAGCCACCACCGTCAGCGCGATGCACAGGCCCGCCAAGGCCCGCAGCAGCGGTTCCTTCCACATCAGGCGCGCCCGGGGCGTGCTAGCCAGGAACCCGACTACGAATCCGCCCAGGCCGCCACCCACGTGCGCCCAGATATCCACGCCCGGCAGGAAGCTGAGCACCAATCCGTAGATCACCCAACGCGTGTAAAGTCTCTTCACCTGCATCCCAAGCGATGAGCGGTCCGTGAAACCGAACGCCAGCATCGCGCCGATCAATCCAAAGATGCCGGCCGAGGAGCCTAGCGAAGCGTGGCCTCCGATGTGGGAGCTGGCCCAGAAACCCGTGACCGTCGTAATAAAGTAAAAGACAATCAACCGGCTGGTGCCGTACAACATTTCCACTTCCGCGCCCAGGTCGAACAATACCCAGGAGTTCATCAGGATGTGAAGAATGCCGCCGTGCAGAAAGCCGGCCGTCACCAGCCGCCACCACTGCCCGTCCATGTACGCCGCCGGAACGCTTTCGCCGGCCGCGGTGATTTCCGGGCTGAAGTACTGCGCGATGAATAAAGCCGTGTTGATGAGCAGTATCATCACGGTTGTAAACCGCGCCTGGGGGATCAAGCCGCCCAAAATCTCGCCCGGATTCCGCCGTTCCACGGCCCGCGGACCCAGGGGCGCCTGGCAATACGGGCACACCTTGTCGCTGGTTGTTACAAACGCCCGGCAATTCGGGCACATCCGCCTGTTGTCCACTGCACCTATTGTACAGCGCGGTCTTCAGCGGGCCGCGCGACGATTGGTACAATTGGAAGTCCGGATGGCCAAGACGGAGCAACAGTATCGCCAGGACATCCTCGACGTCGGCAAGCTGATCTATCAAAAAGGATGGGTCGCCGCCAACGATGGCAACATCAGTGTGCGCCTGGACGACCGCCGCATTCTGTGTACCTGCACCGGCGTCAGCAAGGGGATGATGACCGCAGCCGACGTCATCGTCTGCGACCTGGAGGGCAACAAGATCGATGGCGCGCGCGAGCGAACCACCGAGATCGCCATGCACCTCACCATTTACCAGATGCGCCCCGACGTGTTCGCCGTGGTGCATGCGCATCCCCCGGTGGCCACTGGATTCGCGGTCGCGGGCCGGCCGCTCAACCTGGCTCTACTCCCGGAAGTGATCGTCAGCTTAGGGTGCGTCCCGTTGGCCGAATACGGGCTCCCCGGCACGCCCGCGCTCACCGATGGCATGCTGCCGTACATCCCCAACTACGACGCGATTCTGCTCGGCAATCATGGCTCGGTTTGTTACGGCGAGGATGTGTACAAGGCGTTCTTCAAGATGGAAACCGTGGAGCACTTTGCGCGCGTCACCCTGGTGGCCGAACTGCTGGGTGGGCCGAAGGTTCTTCCCAAACACGAAGTAGGGAAACTGTTCGAAGCGCGCGGGCGCTATGGCGTAAAGTCCCACAACCGCATGGAGCCCGGCCGGCCGATGGTTGCGGAGGATAAAGCCGCGGAAGATAAAGCGGCGAAGGAAGCCGCGGAGGATAAAGCCGCGGCAGATCGAATCGCCGAAGACGCGGAAACCGACAGCGCCCGGCCCAACCTCACCCGCGACGAACTGATCGCCCTGATAGAAGAAGCGCTGCGCTCACGCGGCGTGCTGACCTAGTGTCCTGTCTCAGATAATTATTTACATATAAACGGGAGCGCCCTATACTGGGACATGCCCAGCCCAGCGCCCGCGCTTGTCCTGAGCGACAGCCAGAAATCGGAGCTTGAGGGGTTAGTTCGTAGCGGCAGCACCCCGCAAAAAGTAGCCTTGCGCTGCCGCTTATTGCTCCTCGCTCACCAGGGTGTCGCTAATCAATCCATCGCGGAGCAGTTAAACCTGTCGCGTCCCACCGTCCTGGCGCTGCGCGAGACTTTTGTGAGCAACGGTTTGGCCGCCGTTACCGGTATTCGCAGGCGAAAGCGCCGAGGCAGTGTGCTGACACCGGAACTAGAGCAGAAGATCATCGACACCACTGTAAAGACCCGTCCCGGCGACGGCAGCACTCACTGGAGTGTGCGGATGCTGGCCAGACAGCTGGGGATATCCCGGACCATCGTTCATCGGGCGTGGCAGCGCCATGATGTGCAGCCGCATCGGGTGGAGCGGTTCAAGCTGTCCAACGATCCGCGTTTTGAGGAAAAGGTGCGGGATATCGTAGGCCTGTATTTGAATCCGCCCGAACGCGCCCTGGTATTGTGTGTGGACGAGAAAAGCCAGATTCAGGCTCTGGATCGCACCGCTCCCCTCCTTCCTTTGCGACCCGGCCTGCCAGAGCGTCAGACGCACGATTACAGACGCCATGGCACTACCACTTTGTTCGCCGCATTCAATATTTTGAATGGCAAAGTCATCGGCACTTGCCAGGATCGCCATCGCAGCCGAGAGTTCATCAAGTTTCTCAATCATCTGGAAGCGCAACTGCCGGCCGATCAGCAAGTGCATCTCATCATGGACAATTACTGCACCCACAAAAGTGCCCAGGTGCAACGCTGGTTGAAACCAAACAAGCGGCGGAGATTCCAATTCCATTTCACCCCTACCAGCAGTTCCTGGTTGAACCAGGTCGAACGGTTCTTTGCGCTGATCACCGGACGAATGATTCGCCGCGGAACCTTCCACAGCACCCGAGATCTGGAGCAGGCTATTTACCGGTGGCTGGCGACTTGGAATGGCGAACCGACTCCGTTTGTCTGGAAAGCGTCTGCCGATATCATTCTTGACAAGGTCCGGCGTTGTAAAGAATTATCTGAGACAGGAGACTAGCACCAACCCATCCTGGTCTTACTGCTTTTCCTTAGCATCGACGCTCTTTTTCTTAAACACGTTCAGCTTGCTCCAAAATCCTCTCTTCGCCGGAGGCACATTTTGGGCGGCTTCGGGCTCTGGTGCAGTGGGTGCAACCGGGTCTGCGATGGCTACCGCGTCGGGTGCAGCCGGCTCTACGACATCTGCCGCCGGCGCGGCGATGGCGGTCTGAACAGCTACTACCGGTCGCGGCGCGCGCTTCGCGTGGTGAACCTCCAGCGGCTTGGCGCGGGCCGGTTCGATGCCGGCCGGTTTGATAAATGACGGCGTCATAACCGTCGCAAAGTCCGGGGGCGCGATGTGCAGGCGTTGCCATGATACGGTGGCAGGCGCCACGTCGCGAAATCGGTGGAACGCCGGCGACGCAAAGCCCGCCAGGACCAAGCCCGCAACAATGGCGACTCCGATCCCCAGCGTCCGCAGTTGTGGCAGTGGAAGGTCCGCCTCACCAGTGGGCTGGGCAACTTCAGAAATCGCGCCCAGGAACTCTTCGGCCGATTGATAACGATGCACCGGATCCCTGGCCAGAGCACGCCGGATAATCTCGTCCCAGTGCGGCGACAGGTGGGGATCGAACTCGCTCGGGGCCCGAGGCTCGCCCTCCGAATCGGTGAGCACCGGCGCCAGCCGCCGGTTTGGACCGAAAGGTTTTTGTCCGGTGAGATGCTCGTACAAGATGGCGCCGACCGAATAAAGATCGGATCGCCGGTCCGGCTGCGTGACGCCCTTCAACTGCTCCGGAGCCAGGTAGGGCAATGATCCAAGCACTTCGCCGCAGCCGGTTAGTAAAGAATCGCCATAGGATTTCGACAGTCCAAAATCGGTCAGCTTAATAACACCGTCCGCGGTAACGATCACGTTCGCTGGAGTAACATCGCGATGCACCACGCCCTGCTGGTGCGCATACGCCAGCGCCGACAATATTTGCGCTATGTATCCGATTCCAGTTTCGAGCGGCAGGCGGCGGGCGCTAAACGTACTTTCGAGCGTTTGTCCTTCGATGTATTCCATCAAAAGAATGAGCTGATTTTCCGAATGCAGCGCATTGTGAAGCGCCGCAATGTTCGGGTGATTTAATCGAGCCAGCGCCCGCATCTCGCGTTCGAATCGTTTAATCTGAATGTCGCTTGCGAGTTCGGCTGACAGGACCTTCATGGCCTCACTTCGCTGGGTGAGGCAGTGTTCCACCTGATAAACCCGGCCCATGCCGCCCGCGCCCAGCAGAGCGGTGATGCGATAGTCGCCGAAGATTTGTCCAACGTGAAAGCCCATGTGATCAGCGTCCCAGGCCTTGTTGCGACCGACGTTCCATTATTGATGGCTTTAGCCTTCCGGACCAATGCATCGGTTGGTCCAATTTGATCTCAGTTAAACCCTATAAATATGGGGCAAACACCTTATAACCCACGTGTAGGGCCCGCATCACTGGCCGCTGTAAGTTTTTGCGGCCCAGCGAGCCTATAGCCAGCAGATGATCCAAGCCCGCAGTCTTCGCAAGTCGTTGGGCGCCCGGGCCGCGCTGGCTGGGCTCACGTTCTCCGCCATGGACGGCGCCGTCACCGGCCTGATCGGACCCAATGGCTCCGGAAAACCACTACGCTGCGGCTGATCACCGGATTGCTTCGCCCGCAGGACGGGCAGGTCCTTTTCTGGCCGTACAACTGGGCATCGTGGCTGGTTGGTTATCGTTGGATTACGCACTTCACCGGCTGCCGAGGGGCCGGTATTTTTTGGTGGCGCCGTGACCGTTTTGATGGCCGCCGTCTACCTGGAATGGTTCGCATACCGGGAGCGCCACAGCCGAGGCGAGTTGCAACGTCTGGATCAGTTCGATGACAACGGCTGAGGCTGCGCCGGGGCAGCGTGGTTCACAAACTTGTCGGCCCAGGCAATGAAATATTTCCAATTCGGACCGTCCGTGTGCCCGCCGTCGTGCTGGCGCCAGGCAAGTTCGCCACTGAGCAAGCCCGCATTCACCGGCGGCATTTTCGCGGCGTGGTAATCCGCCGAAATCCCCAGATCTTTGGCGCCTAAGAGCCTGAACACCGGCTCCGCGGCGACTGTAGCCATGAAGCTGCCTTCCTGATCCAGCCATTTTGAGTCGCCCTTCTCCGGGACGCCGTAACTGATGAAAGTGAGCCTCGGCGCACACAGCGCGATCAGTTCATGCGCATCCACCGGTAAATCGCCGGCATTCTTGCTTCCGAAAGTCGCGTCTGAGGCGCCATATTTCAGGAAATCGCCAGCCATCCAATGATATTCCCCGGCGCCCGTGAGGTTTTCTACCGCCTCGCCCCAATTACGCCGATGCAACTTCGCGCCACCTTCGCCCGAAGAACCAACCAGAACCACGGCGAAACGACTATCGAAAGCCATCGTTACCAGCGCAGCTTTGCCGTAGCGCGAGACACCTTCAATGCCGACATGCCTGGCGTCCACGGCTTTATCCGTCTCCAGATAATCCAGACCGCGCGAAGCGCCCCACGCCCAAGCGCGCAACGCTCCCCAATCGTCCGGCTTGCGCGGTTGCCCCTGGTTGGTGAGCCCGATGATGCCTCGGGTCAAGCCGGCTCCGTTGTCGGCCTGAATGCTCACGGGCGTGATGGCGGCATAGCCCCAGCCATCGGCGAGGAGTTGTTGTGTCGCGGGCGGATCGGCGCCGGGAGCGGGCGGCTTGGGCGGCGGCAGGGCGCCGCGCGGGTACGTCATCATCATCATTACCGGCACCGGGCCCGCGGCTTTGGCGGGAGTAACTACGGTCATCTGGATGTCCACCGTAATCAGCGGGTACGCCGAATTATCCACGTGCCCCACCAGTTGCTTGCTGATGGCCGCATAAGATCCCACCATCGTGTTCTCGGTGTTGGTCACCGTCCACGACACCTTCGGAACGTTCTTGGGAACACGCCCCAACACCTCGCGCTCAAAATCCTCGACAATCTGCGGACGCCGCTGCTTCCACCACATATCCGCGGTAGTGACCTTCGTGCCGTCCTTCAGCGTCAACGCGTCGGGCAGGTTCGGAAAGGGATTGGCCTTGGACTCATCGTAGTTGGCATGATTGGGAGCGCCTTCGTTGCCGCTGGGGCCCGGGCGCAGAGCCTTGATACCGAGTTGATCCATCATGTTCCGATGGTCCTGGTCGGCGGTCCAATTCATCGGTGGCGGGGGCGCAGGATTTTGCTGGGCGGACAGCTCAAGCGAAAGCCAGCCGGACGCGGCCATAACCAAACATGCGGTGACCTTCATATCTTACCGAGCGTAGTAACAATCGAGGCTGATGACAAGCCCCGACGTGGGTTGAGTCCCAAAGGGTGGTAAGTGTTTGGTGGACCTGGTGAGATTCGAACTCACGACCTCTTCCATGCCATGGAAGCGCGCTCCCAACTGCGCCACAGGCCCATCCTGGTGCGATTTCAATATATCATGCGTCGGTTAATATGGTCATCATCATGACGCGTGAAGAAGCTTGGACGCTGCTGTGCGAGTTCACCAAGACGGACGGCCTGCGGCGCCACGCGCTGGCGGTGGAAGCGTGCGTGGCTGCCTATGCGCGCAAGTTCGGCGAAGACGAAGGCAAATGGTCGATAACGGCGCTGCTGCATGATTTCGATTGGGAGATTCATCCCACGCTGCCCGATCATCCGATGAAGGGCGAGCCGATTTTGGCCGAGCGCGGGGTGGACGCCGAGATCCGCCGGGCAATTTTGTCGCACGCCGATTTCAGCGGTGTGCCGAGAGAATCCAGACTCGAGAAAACGCTGTTCGCGTGCGACGAACTGGCTGGATTTCTGACAGCCTGCTCCTATGTGAAACCGGGGCGGAGCATCCACGAGGTGGACGTGAAGTCGGTGCGGAAAAAGTTGAAAGACAAGGCATTCGCACGGTCGGTGAATCGGGACGATATTACCAACGGCGCGGCGGAACTGAATGTGGATCTCGACCAGCACATCGAATTCTGCATTGAAGCAATGAAGCAACGCGCGGCTGAGTTAGGGCTGGCCGGCGCCGAGCCGCAAAAAACAACTTAATCCAGATGGCAAAGCTTGCAGGCGAGCTGCAGATCGGCGGGATCGCTGGATGCGAGCGTGAAGCGCTGGCCGAAGCGGCTGTGCAGCGCGCTTTCTGAACCGTCCGCTCTGGACACCAGCAGGATCGCATCGTGGTTCCCCGCCCGGTATGCGATCTTGACGCCGCGGGATCCATCCACCATTTGCGCGCCGATCAATTGAATGGATGGCGAGGAGTCCGCCCGCAAGGGAAGATCGAGACCGGTTTTGGCGCGCACCCAAGCCCGCAACTCCGCTGGGTTTTGGCAACGATCGCTTGCCAACATCGGGAAGTCAGCGTTGTCGCGATGCACGAAGGACAGCGCGACGGTAATCAAAACCATCGCGGCCGCCATAGCCCATACCAGCCCCCGGCTACTTTCACTCGGACGCGCCACTGGAGCGCCCTGCACGCGATCCCAGAGTTCCGGGGGCGCCGTCACTCCGCGCAATCCGCGCTGTAGCTCGAGCTCCAACCGGGGATTCATTTCCACGGCGATAACCTCCGCTCCAGAATCTTGTGCGCGCGATTCAGCCGCGACGCCACGGTGCCGGGCGAGCATCCCAGAATTTTCGCGATCTCGTCGTACGCCAGGCCTTCGGTGTAGCGCAGCACGATCACGATGCGATGCTCTGGCGCCAGGCGCGCCACCACGTCCTGAATGCGCTGCTCCTTTTCAACGCGCATCAGGTTGTGCAATGCGCTTTCGGCCGGCGCGCAAACCGCTTCGAGCAATCCGTCCAGGAACGGCGTCATCCGGCGTCCGCGGCGCTGATCGTCGATGCAGCTATTCACTACCAGCCGGTACAGCCACGAATCGAAACTGGCCTCGGAGCGATAGTCGCCGATGCGCGACAGCAGCTTCAGGAACGTATCCTGCGCGATGTCCATGGCCGCCGCCGGATTGCCCGAATAGCGCAGCGCGATGGAATACACGCGGTCCTTATAAGCTTCGAAGAGCGCACGGAACGCTTCCGCGTCGCCGCGCTGACAGGCTTCGATTACATCGCGATCGTTAGCGTCCAATACCATGCCGAGACTGTTCGTTTGGACGGACGACGGACGCGAATCCTTCCCACTTTTCCAAAGCATGGATTTTCTTATATGCTCATTTGCAGTATTGTCTACAAATGAGTACTATCACAAGGAGCGTGCATCATGCCATCAGAGCCCCCACCACCAACTATGAGCTTAGCAGGCGCGATTTTGCCGCCACGGCCGCGGGCGCGCTGTCGGTTCTGGGCGCTTTGGGCGCCAGCGCACCCCTGGCCGCTCAGACCGGAACCACCGCCGCCGCCGACGCGCCGCTCGATCTGGCCGAGTGGAGCTTCTTCTGGGTGGGCGTGGAGCGGGCCGAAATCCCGCGCGGCACCGTGATCAACGGCAAGCAGATGTACGTCGAGTATCAGATTCCCAGCGCGCGTAAGACATCCTTATCCGATCGTGTTGGTTCACGGCGGAGGCGGCCAGGGCACGGATTGGATGTGTACGCCCGACGGCCGTCCCGGATGGGCCACGCTGCTGGTGCAGGAAGGCTACAAGGTTTACGTTGTCGATCGCCCCGGCCATGGCCGCTCGCCGTTTCATCCCGATCTGGACGGCCCGTTCCCGCAGCAGAACATCACGCTCGATCAGATCTCGGGCATGTTCACGCCGCAGCGCGCCAAGCGTCCCGATCCCACCGGCCTCGGCCTGGCGAAGCTGCACAATCAATGGCCGGGCACGGGCGAAGTGGGCTCGGCGGATCTGGCGCAGCTGGTGGCGTCGCAGGGCGGATCGTATGTCGCGAACATCGAAATCACGCACACCGCGTGGCGCGAGCGCGGCGCCGAACTGCTCGACAAAATCGGACCCGCCATCATCATGACGCACTCGGCGGGCGGACCTTTCGGCTACCTGGTGGCGGAGGTGCGGCCCACTTTGGTGAAAGGCATCGTGGTGGTGGAAGGCGCGGGCACCCCGTTCGGCAAAGGGCCGCAGGCCAGTAAGTGGGGCATCACGACGATCCCGATGACGTACGATCCGCCGGTGAAAGATCCGTCCGAATTGAAGACCAAAGAGATGCCTTCGCCCGAGCCGGGCGTGGGTCCTTACACGATTCAGGAAGAGCCCGCGCGCAAGCTGAAAAACCTGCGGGGCATTCCGATTGTGCTGGTGACGTCGGAAGCGTCGTTCGCATCGCCGGGCGCTCCCGGCGCGCTCGCGTTCCTGAAACAGGCCGGATGCACGGCCGAAGAATTGCGCCTGGCGCAGCACGGCGTCCACGGCAACGGCCACATGATGATGGTGGAGAAAAACAATCGCGAGGTGCTGCAGCCGATCCTGGATTGGATGGACAACAACGTTTCGCCGCACGCGAAGCCGGCGCCGGCGATAAAGAATCCCGACGCGGTCGCGTTGAAGCTGTCCGAGCAGGGCCATTTCTGGGTGGGCACTCGAGCCGAAGAAGATGCCGTACGGCAGCATCGTGGCGGGGCAAATGTACGTGCAATATTTGTTCCCGGCGCAGGTTCGCCATCCGTATCCGGTGGTGCTGGTGCATGGAGGCGGCGGACAGGGCACGCACTATATGGGGCTCGGCAACGGCAAGCCCGGCTGGGTCCACTACTATTTGCAGGAAGGCTACAAGGTTTATCTGGTGGATCGGCAGGGCCACGGGCGCGCGCCGTATCATCCGGATGCGCTTGGGACCCATCGGTCCGCTGCTGACGTTCGATACCGTGACCGGCGATTTCATGCGTGCAGTCGAACAATCCGCAACCGGCGCTGGATGGGCACCGGCGATGCGGGCGATCCGCTGGTGGATCATTTCCAGGCCGGACAAAATTCGACGCCCGCCGACAATGTGATGGCGCACAAGCTGTGGGCCAGCCGGGGCGCCGAGATGCTGGACAAAATCGGCCCGGCGATCATCCAGGTGCATTCGGCGGGTGGGCCGTTCAGTTGGCTGGTGGCGAACGAGCGGCCGAATCTGGTGAAGGCGATCGTCAACGTGGAAGGCGCGGGCATGCCGTTCGGCTTCGGCGCGGCGTGGGGACTGACGGACATTCCGCTGGTGTACGATCCGCCGGTGTCCGATCCGAAAGAGATCGCCACGCGCGACGTGGCCGCGTCCGGGATCACGCCCGCGTATAAGCTGCAAGCCGAGCCTGCGCGCAAGCTGAAAAACCTGCAGGGCATTCCGATCGTGATGGTGACCGCGGCAGTCGTCGGGCCGCACGCAAGGTCCGCCCGTGGTGGCGTTCCTGAAGCAAGCCGGCTGCGACGCCGAAGAGCTGCAGCTCAAGGACAAGGGCATTCTCGGCAACGGGCACTTCATGATGCTGGAGACCAACAACCGGCAGGTGTTCGATGCGATCCGGGCGTGGGTGGAGGCGAAGCTGCCGGCGTAAGCGTTGACTATCTCACGGGACGCTTCGCCTCGCGCCGAATTCCCTCCGCGATCCACATTCGCAATTGCGTCTGATAGCCGACCGACTTGTTCGCCGCGATTTTCTTTGCGGCCTCAATCTGTTCCGGGACCAGCCGGATCGATATCGGCGATTTCGCCTTGGCGTGGCGTTGCCCGGATCAATTTCCCTCAACGCCGCCGAAGGCTTGGCCTGGTTTCTCTTCAGGCAATTGATCCCATACTTCAGCCACCGAGTGGGTTTCGAGATACTCTGCGGCGGCCTTATCCGAACGAAACTTGGGAAGAGGCGCCTTGGCCGAGCGGGAGTTTTTTCTTCATTAGCGATTCACTCTATTTGTGGCGGAATAACCGCCGTTCAGCATCATCCATGTCACGAGCCGATCACGCGACGGGCACGCCTAACTTTATGTCTACCGGCATGTGGAAAATGTTGTCGTCGTCCCACCCGGATATAGCGTAGCAGATTGTATATACGATTCGATACGCAGGGCGCGGACGGTCCACGATGTTATCGTTGTTCCCATGTCTACCTACCTGCTCGCGTTCCTGATTGGCGTGATCGCCGGGCTTCGTTCCCTGACCGCGCCCGCCGTGGTGAGTTGGGCCGCGCGCCTGGGCTGGCTGCATGTGGAAAATACCTGGATGGCGTTTCTCGGTTTCGCCGCAACGCCATACATTTTGAGCGTGCTCGCCATCGGCGAACTCATCGCGGATAAACTTCCAAAAGCGCCCAGCAGAAAAGCGCCGCCCGGTTTCATCACGCGCATCTTGACTGGGGCATTGAGCGGAGCAGCGGTGGGCGCCGGTTCGTCCTGGACCGTCGGCATGGTTGCGGGCGTGATCGGCGCGATTGTCGGAACGCTGGGCGGCTACGAATTCCGCATGCGGCTGGTCAAGGCCACGGGTGGAAAAGACCTGCCGATCGCTCTTCTGGAAGACGCGATCGCAATCGGCGGCGCATTCCTGCTGGTCTCAAGGTTTTCCTAATCCAAGCTGCTAGGATCGATTGCAGTGGAAGAGCAACACGTTTATGCAGCCATTGGCCAAGCTGGATTCGAGCGCCTGGCCGACGCGTTTTATCGGCAGGTTCCAGGCGACGACGTCCTCGGACCGATGTATCCGGCGCACGATCTGGAAGGCGCGAAACAACGGCTGCGCGATTTCCTGATCGGCCGTTTCGGCGGTCCGCAGATCTACATCGAACAGCGCGGCCATCCCCGGCTGCGCATCCGCCATGCGCCCTTCGCCATCGGACAAACGGCGCGCGATCGCTGGCTGCAATTGATGACGCGCGCGCTGGACGAAGCAGCGCTGCCCGATGAACCTCGCCACATCCTGCAATCCTTCTTTGAATCCACCACCACGTTCCTGATGAACCGGCCCGGCGCCTGATCTTTTGCAAGTGCCACCTGCTAAAATCGGGTCGTGCCCTACTCCGACGTTCTTACTGCTCCCATGCGCGCCGACCTCACACGTCACGGTGTGGAGGAAGCCCGCACGCCCGCCGATGTCGACCGGATTCTTTCGCCCGACAGCGGCGCGGTTCTGATGGTGGTCAATTCGGTTTGCGGTTGCGCCGCCGGCCGCGCGCGACCAGCCGTGGGGATGGCGCTCAAGCATTCCGTGCGGCCCACCAAAACCGCCTCGGTCTTCGCGGGCGGCGACGAAGCGGCCGTGGCTCACCTGCGCGACATCCTGTCGGACTATCCGCCGTCTTCGCCTTCGATGGCGCTCTTCCAAAACGGCAAGCCGGTGTACATGATCCATCGCAGCGATATCGAACGGCGCGAGCCGATGGAGATCGCGAAGCTGCTGACGGAGGCGTTCGATCGATTTTGCGGGAATCCGCTCCCTTCGGTAACGGCTCGGTAACGGTTTCCGAGCCACGACCAGAGGGACTGGTACGCAGCCGCTACTTCTTTTCGGCGGGCGTCAGCATCCCTGGCAGCACGGGCTCGGCGTAACACGACACCACGCTCTGATTGCCGTCGCGATCCACTGCCTTCACGCCGATCACGATGTCGTCGATGGAAACATCCGGCATTGTATATGTTGTGACGTTGCCAACCCAGACCTCGCGTTCCCACACTGGCGACGTTGTCGATCGCACCATCACGGCATAACCCGCCAGATCCGGCTCGGTATTCGGCAACCAATGCAGCACCGCATCATACCCGGACTTCCCGCGCGTCAGCAGCGGCACGTGGCCACCTTTGTTCGGACCCGAAGACCAGGTCCAGTTCAGCACCGGGGGCGACGGCGCCAGCGCCATGCTGGCCAGCACGGCCGCGTTCATTCGAACCGCGCGAGTGGCGTACGGAACCGAAGTATTCGCGAACGTGTCGGTGGTGGTATGCTGATTGTCGTAGTTCTCGCTCGCGCTGGTCAGCCGGACTGCCGCGAATCCCTGATTGACGAACGGCGTGTGATCGCCACCCCGCAAGAATCGATCGCCGCGAAAAACCATCTGGACCTGCATGGACGGCACATACCGCTCCGCCATCAGCTTGGTGTAGCGCGCCAGTTCGCGCTGCGCCGAATCGTCCGGGCCGACGGAGAAAACGCGCAAGACGTTGGTGGCCGATCGGCCGTTGCCCGAAACATCGCTGCCGATAATGTCGTTATTCAGCACGGCTTCAATCTGCATGCCGTCCTGCTTGGCCTGCGCGGCGTAAACCTGGCTCCCGCTCAATCCCACTTCTTCGGCGGCGAACGCAACGAACACGATGGTCTTGTCGAACTGATAGGCGCTCATGATGCGCGCCAGTTCCATCACTGCCGCCGTCCCGCTGCCGTCATCCGTCACGCCGGGCGCGATGGTCTGCGCGGCAGTGGCTTCAAAATCCCGCGGACCCAGCTCGCGCTCGACGGGAAGGATCTTCAGAAAACGCCGTTCCTCGCCTTCGTCCACGCCTTGCCGGACGGCCTCCGCGATGGTCTGTTCTTCGCCCGTGTAGGGCTTCTGAACCAGATCCAACGAATCATAGTGGGCCGTCACCAGTACATAACGATCCTTCTGGGTGGTGCCCGGCAGCACCGCGACAATATTCGACAAATCGACGTCGCGGATCACCTGCCCTTGCCGCGCGCCCTTCTTGATGCTGAAGTTTTGATAGCTCACCTGCAGGCGCGGGCTGTAGCTCTGCAGCTCATCGTGAATCCAGCGCTTGGCTGCACCGATTCCATGGGCCGGGTCGTCTTGCGACGACAGGATATAACGCGTCCCGAACCCCTCCAGCTTCTTGAGCGTGGCCGCGATTCGTACTTGCGAGATGGAATCCACGATCTGTTTGACGGTGGGATTTAGGCGTGTTTCGGGCTGTTGGGAGAACGATGAGACGGCGAAAGCAGCGGCCAAACAAGTGAGGGAGAGCAGTCGCTTCATAGCAATCGATTGTACCGTTTGGCAGTTGGTGACTAACGTGGTACCTTGACCCTCGTGAAACTATTTACCGTCACGCTGATCGCCTTGGCCGCGGCTGCCTCCGCTGGGGCGCAATCCACGGCGTCCACGGCAAGTCCGAAGGTCCGTCATGTCATCGGCCTCGACAACATTAAGCGAGACGCCACGGGCCAACTGACAGTTCAAGACGGCGCGCTGCGGTTCAATGCCGGCAAGGCCGAAGACAAGGTGCCCATCGCATCCATTGATGACATTTTCATCGGGACGGAAACCACGCAGAGCGGGGGCAAAACCGGACGGACCGTGAAAATAGTCGCTATCGCCGCGCCCTACGAAAGCGGCAAAGTGCTGACACTTTTGATGCGGACCAAAGTGGACATACTGACGGTTGCTTTTCACGACCCCGATGGCGCGCTGCATGGCGCTATCTTCGCGGTTCCGATCGGGCAGGCGGCTCTGCTGCGCACGCAACTCATTCAAGCGGGCGCGCACGCCAGTCCGGAGGCGACTCAAACCGGCGAGGGGAGCAAGCGATGATGGACCGGACGATTTTCGTGTTGCTGGGCCTCTGTTCCACTCTGGCGGCGCCCGCGATGCTCTTCGCTCAAACCGCCACCCCTGTGAAGCCCAAGCTTTCGGCGTCGGCGATCCAAATCGCCATGGTGGAAGCCGGGGAGGTTCCAATTCCCGCGGAATTTCGCTTCGCGGTGTATGAGCGGCTGGTGGAGCAGGTGCGCGACTCAGGAACCTTCAAAAACGTTTATCGTGCAGGCGATCGCGCCGCTGATGGCGTTACCGATCTGGTGACGTTGCACACCAAGGTGGACGCGTTCAAAGAGGGCAGCCAAACCAAGCGCGAACTGACCACCGTAGCCGGCGCCACCAAAGTGGACATCACGGCCACGGTGACGGCGCGCGATGGGCAGACGCTGATGGCCCAGAAGATCACCGGGCGAGTGCGGTACTTCGGCGAAAATCTGGGAGTGACCAACGACCTCGCAAAACGGATTACGAAGTCTATCGGAGAGACGTTCTAGCCGGTTACCGGCCCTTCAACGCGCAGTCCCAATGTTCGTTGGCCTTGCCGTCCACGAATCGCCAGGTATCAAACCAGGTGGTGGTGTACGGCTGGCCGCTAGCGTCTTTGCGTTCCGCTACAGTGGCGACAGTCACGTAATCGCCCTCCGCACTCACGAAAACCACTTTGGCGCCCAGGTGTTCTGGAACAGGCGTCGGCTTTCTGGCGGCGGAAAAGTATGCGACTACACCGGCACGTCCAGATTTCACGTTGGGATTATGCTGCAAATATTCCGGAGTCAGCCATTTGTCGGCTTCGTCCCAATGGTTCGCTTCCAGCAGATCCTTTTCGATGTGATAAGCCGCCTGTTTGTTGCGATCGAGCTTTTTGTCCTTACTGTGAAACAGAGCGTCAACGTCCGGAGCGGCGGCCACGGGCTCCTGCGCGCTCAGGGGCGCGGAGACAAGCATCGCGGCAAACAAGGCAGCCAATGTGAATTGCGTTTTCATGCGTACCATGTTTAGTCATCGGGACCCTGGTTGTCAATGCAGGCTGTCAATTCAGCGCCGCAGGTGTTAACGCGGCGTGTAACCTGGACTAAGCATTTCAACTGAGCCGCCGATGTGAGATTTTGCGACACTCCTGCTCACTACCCGTGTTCTTAGAAGAGTGAAGTGGAAACAACGGGGGCATGGATGAGATTCTCGCGGATCGTTTGGTTAACCGCAATATTGGCTGCCATTCCGGGATTCGGCCAATCCAGCACGCCACAAATGCCGGCCAGCGCCGCCGCGCGCTTTCTCGATCAGGCCACGTGGGGCCCCACGCCGGCATCGATTGCCGAGCTGCAACAGATGGGCATCACCAATTGGCTCAATGCGCAATTCGCGTTAAATACGTCGAATATTCCGGACCAGCCGCTGCTGGATTCCACGGGCGACACGAACCGCGACATTCATCCCGTGCAGGCTGCGTTCTTTCAGAACACTGTGACGGGGCAGGATCAACTGCGGCAGCGCGTAGCGTTCGCGCTCAGCCAGATCTGGGTGGTCTCGTTTACAGGGCTTCCAGTCGCGTATGCTTTTCCGCCCTACTGGAGAATTTTTCGCGACAACGCGTTTGGAAACTATCGCGACCTGATTCAGGCTGTGACGCTCAGC
The DNA here is from genome assembly GCA_963784025.1 of Bryobacterales bacterium. Lineage (GTDB taxonomy): Bacteria > Acidobacteriota > Terriglobia > Bryobacterales > Bryobacteraceae > Palsa-89. The sequence goes on along the minus strand of CAWAPW010000011.1, from coordinate 368,619 downwards.
CCCGCCATGGGCCGCTATCTGAACATGGCGAACAATAACAAAGGCAATCCGGCGAAAAACACTTCCGCCAATGAGAATTACGCGCGCGAATTGATGCAGCTATTCACGCTGGGGCTCACGCAACTGAATCCGGATGGGACGCCGGTGCTGGATCAAAACAAGAACCCGGTACCCACCTACGATCAGACGGTGGTGACGAATATGGCCAAGGTGGTCACCGGCTGGACCTATCCCACCGCGCCGGGCGCCACGCCCAAGAACAACAATCCGCAATATTTCTTCGGCCAGATGTTTGCCGTGGAATCCGAACACGACACCAGCGCGAAGACGATTTTCGGCAACGTCACCATCCCCGCCGGACAGACCGCGGAGCAGGACTTGGAGTTCCCTGCTGGATGCCTTGATGGCGCAGCCCACGCATGGCGCCGTTCGTTTCCGAGCAGTTGATTCAACACCTGGTAACCAGCAATCCGAGCCCGCAGTACATCGCGCGAGTATCGAGCGTGTTTGAGAACGATGGCAGCGGAGTGACAGGGAGATCTGAAGGCAGTGATCACGGCCATTCTGACGGATCCGGAAGCGCGGGCCGGCGACGATCCAACGGCGTCATCCACCAACGCAACGTTCGGCCATCTGCGCGAACCGGTTCTGTTTATGCCCAATTTGCTGCGCGGATTGAATGCCACGCTCACCGCCAATAGCGCCATTTACAACGACACTTCGCGAACTCGGCGAGAGTCTGTTCGATGCGCCCAGCGTGTTTAGCTACTTCTCGCCGCAGTATCGCATCCAAGGCGGATTGCTCGGGCCGGAGTTTCAAATTTACACCACGCAGACGGCCGCTGATCGGGCCGACATCGTGAACGCGATTCTGTATGGCACCATCGACAAGGGCACAACGGTGAACCTGGCGCCGTTCGTGCAGCAGGCCGGCAGCACCGCTTCGTTGCTCAACGCACATCAGCTCGGTCTTCCTGCACGGATCGATGTCGGCCGCGCTGGAACAGGCCGCGACGGATGCGGTGGAGGCGGCGTCCACTGCAACGGCCAAAACGCAGGCCGCGCTGTATGTCGTCCTTACTTCGGGCGAGTACCAAATCATTCATTAGGAGACCCTGCAGATGCTTTCACGACGAGGTTTTATTCGAGCAGGCGCGGCGACGGTGGGAACGCTGGCGCTGCGTCCCTTCGGCCTGCTGCCGGCGATGGCGCAGAGCAGCGCGAACTATCGCGCGCTGGTGTGCGTGTTTCTGTTCGGCGGGAACGATTCGAACAACACCGTGATTCCGATGGACGACGCAAGCTATCCAGGCGTACACGTCGATTCGCGGCAGCCTGGCGCTATCCGGCCAGCGAATTGACGCCCACCGTGTACAGCGTTTCGAACGCGCCGTTTGCGTTTCACGGCAAGCTGGCGGAAGTGGCCAGCCTGTTTTCGAGCAAAGAGCTGGCGGTGGTGGCGAACACCGGTTCGCTGGTGCAGCCGCTCACGCGGACGCAATATCAAGGCTCGCAGGCGCCCATCCCGCTGAATCTGTTCTCGCACTCGGACCAGCAGTTGCAATGGCAGACTTCCATCGCGCAAGGCAACAGCCCCACCGGATGGGCCGGGCGCGCGGCGGATTATCTCAATTCGCAGAAGATCAACTCCTCGAACTTTCCCGCGTTCCTTTCGGTGGCGGGAAATTCGCTGGAGGGGCAAGGCGCCGCAACGCAGCCAGTGGCGATCACACCCGGACAATCGCTGACGCTGAAAGGGTTTCAGCAGCGCGGCAGCTTCGCAGGCCCGTTTGAACGCGCTGACTTCGTCTGCTGACGACAGATAACGGGCTTTCGCTGGTGCAAGCCGCCAACAACACCATGGCGAACAGCATCGCCGACGCGGCGGCATTAGAGGCGGCGCTCGCCAAGACCACTCCGATGAAGACGCAATTTCCGACCACGAGCCTGGGCTCGCAACTGCAGCAGGTGGCGCAGATCATCCAGGTGCAATCGTACCTGGGGATGAGCCGGCAGATCTTCTTTTGCTCGCTGGGCGGATTCGATACGCACGCGGACGAACTGGAAACGCACAACAATCTTTATCCGCAGTTGAGCCAGGCGCTGGCCGCCTTCTACGCGGCGACCGAGGAACTGGGGATGGCGGAGAACGTCACGACGTTCACTGAATCCGATTTCAGCCGGACCTTCCAGCCCACCACCAGCGACGGCAGCGATCACGCGTGGGGCAGCCATCATCTGGTGCTGGGCGGCGCGGTGCAGGGCGGCCAGATCTACGGCCAATTCCCAACCTTTGAGTTGGCCGGGCCGAACGACACCGATACGCGCGGGCGCTGGATTCCGACCACATCCATCGATCAATACGGCGCGACGCTGTGTTCGTGGTTCGGGATTCCCGACAGCGCGCTCGCCACCGTGTTCCCTAACTTTGCGAATTTCGGATCGCGGAAGCTGGGCATTTTCGGCTAGAGCAAGCTGCACTCCCTCACGATCGTGGTTCTGAACCGCGCGCCGGCAGTACCCTCAGAGACGACTGGAAGTGATGCACTGGAGAACATCGACTCGGAGAAGACTGGCGGGTGGCGCGTAAGCAAGCGTTTGCTAGCGCAAACAGCATTTAATCCAGCAGCGCAAAACCTCGGCGACGCTCCAGGCTTGCGCGATGCATCCGCGCGGAGTGAAGGGCGGCTCGGCATCGAATATTTCGCTGATGGAGCCGATGCAGGCGTCTCTCAAATGCGGCCTGAAGCCGTCCAGAAATTTCCCGGCGCCGGCCAGATCGCCGGGATGAACCTTGAGCCACGCATCGATAAACGGCCCGATCAGCCAGGCCCAAACGGTTCCCTGATGGTACGCGGCATCGCGCGCGCGAAGGTCGCCGTCGTACTTCGGCTTGTAGTCCTTGTTATCCGGCGAAAGCGATCGCAAACCAACCGGAGTGAGAAGCTTGGCGCTGCGCCACTTCGAGCACCGCCGGCCAGCGCGCTTCATCGAGAATCGGATGCTTCAACGAGAAGGCCAGCAGTTGATTCGGACGGCAAGCCGGATCGTCGCCGCCGGGGCCATCGATCAACATCGAAAAGATGCTTCCCAGGCTCATACCAGAATCGCGCGTTGAAGGATTCGCGGGCTTGCTGAGCGGCCTTGGCGACACGCGCGGCTTTCTCCTGCTCATTCTGTTCGGTGAGCCATCCCTCCAGCAGCTTCAGCGCGTTGTACCACAGCGCATTAATTTCGACGGCCTTGCCCCGCCGCGGCGTCACCACCCAATCGTCCACTTTCGCGTCCATCCAGGTAAGCGCGTACCCTTCGGCGCCCTGCGTTAACAGGCCGTCGCGCGAATCCACGCCGATGCCGAACGCCGTGCCGCGCATGTGCCATTCGAAAATATCCAGCAACTTGGGCAGCACCATCTGCAGCACGGACCGATCGCCGCTGGTCGCGGTGTAGCGATCCAGCGCGTGGAAAAACCACAGCGTCGCATCGGCGGTGTGATACAGGCCTTCGGTGCGCCGTTCGGGGAACAGGTTGGGGATCAAACCATCGCGCACGTAGTGAGAGAAGGTGCGAAGAATCCACGCCGCCTCCGCGTAACGGCCGGTGGAGAGCGTCAGGCCCTCCAGCGAGATCATGGTGTCGCGGCCCCAGTCCGTGAACCAGTGATAGCCCGCGATCACCGTTCGGACTTCGTCGCCCACGGCGCGAGCGCGCGTGGCATCGTCGGTTCTGCCCGCCGGAGTGATCAGGAATTGATCGGCCGCCCAAACCAATTCGGCGGCGGTGGGGTGGTTTTCCACCAGATCGGAAACGTCCTTGTTTAGCTTGCTGGACGCGGCCGTGAGGATGCGGCGCTTGCGTTCCCCCTCCGATTGCACGGGCCAGAGCCGGAGTGAGCGCGCGCATGTCATCCCAAGACTCGGAAGAAAGAATCAGCGTAGCGTCGCAATCCTTTGCGAAGGTCGGCATGAAAGAATCCGGGGCTCCACAGATCGCCTTGCGCCGGATAGCCGCGGCGTTCCTCGATGCGGTAAGTCACCTTTTCGATCCGAACGCGGTCCACGGTCAGCGCCGCATTCTGTCCATCCAGACAGCAGCCGCAGCGGCGGAAGATCGGTCCCGGCCGAAATCTCGTAGCGATCTTGGCCCACCGTTAAGCGTATAAGTGGATTCCAACTCGGCGCTCACTGGCGTTTCGTGCGGGCGGAAGTGAATGGACGGCCGCAGCACCAGGCGAACGCTGTCGTCGCCGGAAAGCAGCGAATAATTGATGAACGCTGTGTTTTGGCCGTGCGGCAGAACCAGCCGCTTCTCGATCGTGATGGTCCCGATTTCGTAGCGCCAAACCGGGCGTGCCCGCCTCCAGGCGAAACTCGCTGATGTACTCCATGGCGTCCAGTTTCACGGGATCGCCGGCCCGCTCCTCGCCGCTCAGTTGCACGAAGCGTCATCGGGAAGCTCCAATCGCTCGGCCAGTTCGTTGAGCATCATGACGCGGCCGAAGGGCGCCGGGAAGGGCCGCAATCAAATAGCCGTGGTAGCGCCGCGTGATGACGCCGGACAAAGTGCCGGACGCATATCCGCCCAGGCCGTTCGTCACCAGCCATTCGCAGTTGAGGCCCGCTTCGGAAGCGCGGCCATCTTTGCCCGGCCAGGGCATTCGGATTACCAGGTCAGTCATACGGATTGGATGGGTTTCAACAGCACGGCAGCGTGGCCGGGAATTCGCCAATTCTCGTCGGGAATCAAGCGGCGGCGTGCCAATGCCACCATACTTGGGATCTTCGCTCGACCACAAGTTGGTCCACTCGGAATCGGCCGGAGGAGCGAGCAGAGGCTCCGGCGCGGGATCCAGATGCAGATCCACGCCGAGGTTGACCAGCAACAATCGGTCATCGCCACGGCTCGCCGAAAAACCGCAGCAGGAAAGCCTCCGAAGAGAGAACCGCGCCGTCCACAGCCACGCTGCTTCTGCGCTCGAAACACCGGCTCTTCGCGTCGAAGCTTCAGCAAATCGCAATGCAGATCGTAAATTTCGCGATGCGTTTCACGCTCGGAATGATCCAGCTTGCAGCGTTCGAAGGTAGCGGGATCGCCAGGATCGGCAAAACGCTCCTGCATTTCAGGAGTCGCCAGGCTGGGAAACTGCGCCAGGAACTCGGCGCGGCCCTGGCGAATTTGGCGATTCAGTTCGGGATTATGGTCGGCGAAAAAAAGAAACGGGCTGGACGCGCGCGAATTCCTGCCCTTGAAACAGCATGGGCGTGCCGGGCGCCAGCAGCATCAGCGCGGTGATGGCGCGAAGCTTGCCGGGCGATGTCAGAGCGTGACAGCGCTTGCCATAGGCGGAGTTGGCTATTTGATCGTGATTCTGAATAAAGGTGACAAGGCGGCCGGATTGATGTCCAGGCCCGGCGTGCCGCGGCGTTTCTTCTGCCATTTGTAGCGCTGGCCTTGATAAAGGTAGCCGTACTTCATGGATGAAATGAATTCCTGCGGTGTCCCCTTATAGTCCGTGTAGTAAGCTTCGTTGTGGCCGGTGAGCGCCACCGTCGCGGTGTGATGAAAGTCGTCGTTCCACAGGCCATCCAATCCGTATCCGCCTTGCTCGGGGAGCTTCACGAGTTTCACTTCCTGCGGTTCGTTTTCGGCGACGAAGATCATCTCGCGCGGGGCGGCGCGTTGGCGGGCTTCGCGAGCCATGGCGCGCGAGGATGTGATCTTCGGAGCAGTCGTGGATATCCTGCGTGGCATCCAGCCGCAGACCATCCAGATGGAACTCGTCGATCCAGTAGCAGGCATTTGCGATCACGAATTCGCGCACCGGCCCGCAATCGTCGCCGTCGAAGTTGATGGCCTTGCCCCAGTCCGTGGTCTTCTCGCAGAAAAATTGCGGCGCGAATTTTTCGAGGTAGTTGCCGTCCGGGCCCAGATGATTGTAGACCACATCCAGGATCACGCCCAAGCCGAGCGAATGCGCCCGATCGACGAAGCGGCGAAAGTCGTCGGGCGATCCATAAATGTGCGCGGGCGCGAACCACTGCACGCCGTCATAACCCCAGCCGAACCTTCCCGGAAATTCGGCGACGGGCATCAGTTCCAGAACGGTGACGCCGGTTTCAGCCAGATGCGGCAGCTCGGCCTGCGCGCTGGACCAGGTACCTTGCCGGGTGAAGGTGCCGATGTGCATTTCATAAATCACTTGATGCGGCAGCGCGACGCCGCGCCAATTGCGATCTGTCCACGAAAAGGCGTCGGCATCCACGATCTGCGACGAACCGTGCGGGCCCTCCGGCTGAAATCGCGAAGCTGGATCCGGGACAAGTTTCGTCGCCGTCGAGCGTGTATTTGTATCGAGAGCCGGCGCGCGCCTTCGGCGCCACAGCCCGAGAAATATCCTGAGTCTTCCGCTTGCGAGCGGGACACCGGTCGCCCCCATCAAACACTACTTCTACCGTTTTCCTTACCGGCGCCCACACGCGAAAGTGAACTCCGCCATCGGAGAGCCTCGGCGCCAACCGGAAAACGTCTGAGCATGCGGTTTCACTGGCGTTCCGAAGTCAGCAAACGGGAAACGCTGGGCGGCTTGGGTTCGCGGCACACCACCAGCGAGAGCGGCACCAGCTCAATCGCCGCGCCCGGCTCGGCGAAACGCGAGTCTGCACTCGAGCGCGGGATCGTTGGTATCGATGACCACCTCCCATTTTTCCGCGCCCGGCGGCTTGGGGACGAAAAACTTGATCGGCTCATGATGGCAATTGAGCAGGATCAGAAATGTGTCGTCCTTGATGGTTTCGCCCGATTCATCCACTTCGCCGATCGTTTCGCCGTTGAGCATCATGCCCGAGGCAGCGCACCCAGCCCAGCCCCCATTCTTCGTCCGTCATCTCCTGTCCGTCGGGGCGCAGCCAGACGATGTCTTTCTCTTCGGTACCGCGAATGGCGCGGTCCTGATAGAATTTTCGGCGGTGCAAGCTGGGATGATCGCGCCGGAACTGAATCAGCTTCTGCGTGAATTCCAGAAGCGAGATCTTGCAGCCGTCCAGGCGCCAATCCACCCAGGTGATTTCGTTGTCCTGACAATAGGCGTTGTTATTGCCGTTCTGCGTGCGGCTGATTTCGTCGCCGCCGAGAATCATCGGCACGCCTTGCGACAAGCAGCAGCGTCGCCAGAAAATTCCGCTTCTGCCGTTCGCGGCGTTGGATGATCTCCGGATCGTCGGTGGGGCCTTCCGCGCCCATATTCCAGGAGTAATTGTCGTTGGTGCCGTCGCTATTGTCTTCCTGGTTGGCGTCGTTATGTTTGTCGTTGTAGCTCACCAGATCGTGCAGCGTGAAGCCGTCGTGCGCCGTCACGAAATTGATGCTGGCGGAAGGGCGGCGGCCGTCGCGATCGTATAAATCGCTGGAGCCGGTTAGCCGGTAACCGAGATCGGACAACTGGCCTTCGTCGCTCTTCCAATAGCGGCGAACGGTGTCGCGATATCGTCCGTTCCACTCCGCCCAGCCCGCGGGAAAATTGCCCACCTGGTAGCCGCCGTCGCCCACGTCCCAGGGCTCGGCGATCAACTTCACCTGGGAGATCACGGGGTCCTGATGAATGATGTCGAAGAAAGCCGACAGGCGATCCACGTCGTGCAATTCGCGCGCGAGCGTGGAAGCCAGATCGAAACGGAAACCGTCCACGTGCATTTCTTTAATCCAGTAGCGCAGGCTATCCATGATCAGCTTGAGCACTTGCGGATGCCGGGCGTTCAAGCTGTTGCCGGTGCCGGTGTAATCCATGTAGTAACGCTGATTGTCGCCCGACCAGGCGATAGTAAGTGGGGTTGTCCACTCCCCGAAAGCTTAGCATCGGGCCCATGTGATTGCCTTCGGCGGTGTGATTGTAAACCACGTCCAGAATCACTTCGATGCCTTCGCGATGAAAGGTCTTCACCATGGCCTTGAACTCGGCCACCTGGCCGCCGCGATCGCCGGAGCTGGAATAGCGGGCGTCCGGACTGAAGAAGTTCGTGGTGTTGTAGCCCCAATAGTTGGTGAGTCCCTTCTCCGCAAGATGCTTGTCGGTGAGAAAAGCATGCACCGGCATCAGTTCGACGGCGGTGACGCCCAGCCGCTTCAGATATTGAATGGAAGGCTTGGCCGCCAGGCCCGCGTAAGTGCCACGCAGGGCTTCGGGAACCTCGGGATGCCGTTTGGTGAAACCTTTTACGTGCAATTCGTAAATGATGGAGTCGCTGAGCGGGAGGCAAAGCGGCCGGTCCTCTTCCCAATCGAAATACGGATTCACCACCACGCACTTCTGCATTCCGGCGGCGTCGTCGTTTTCATCGAACGACAGGTCGGCGTCTCCGTTGCCGGGCAGATAGGGAAAAATCGGCGCCGACCACTCCACTTGGCCGGCCAGCCCTTTCGCGTAGGGATCGATCAGCAGCTTGTTCGAATTAAACCGAAGGCCGTCGTTGGGCTGGAACGGCCCGTGCACGCGATAGCCGTATAACTGGCCCGGCTGCAATCCGTGAATGTAGCCATGCCAAACGTAAGTGGTTCGCTCAGGCAGCCGGATCCGCTCGGTCTCCGGGGCGTCCGGCTGGTCGAAAAGACACAGCTCAACCCATTCGGCGTGTTCGGAATAAATGGCGAAGTTGGTCCCGGAACCATCCCAGGTGGCGCCCAGGGGATGCGGCCGTCCTGGCAAGATCTTGGTTGGCATATCCGAACGGTAGACGCTCAAAGATGCCAACTGTTAACAAATTCTATTAACGTCGCACGCCGAACGGCTACTCGTTTTCCCAGTACCTGCTAAGCTATCCAGAAATACGGGACGCTTATGGCCGACAATCTGAAATCGTTCTCAGCGTTCGGAGGCGGCGTTTCGTTCTTGCTGACGCTTGCCACCTGGATCTTTTTCTACGAATGGAGTCTTCCGCTCGACATTGGCTCAACCACGGTGGTTTTTGGAGGGTGGTTTTTACTGGCGGTCGCCGCGAAGTGGATCTGGGGGCGAGTTCGATCGCGACGTCATTAGGCGCTGTTTCTTGGTGAGAAGGAGAATCGATGCCATCGTCAAGGCTTGCCAGGGCATTTTTCTTGACACTATTGTTTGTGTCTTCGTGCGCAAAAGCGCCGCCTCCGTCGCCGCCTGCTGTAACTTCAACGGCACAGCCTCCACCTCCGCCACCGCCTCCGGTAACTCAACAGCAACAACAGCAACAACAGCCTCCGCCGCCACGTCTTGAGGCCCCTACGGCCTCGGCTCCTCGCAGGCCCACTGCGGCTGCACCACGGCCGTTCGAACCGCGTGAAACCGGACGATCCATGCTGGTTGGAACCAGTACCGAGGAGCCAGGGTACAGTTTGTACAGTTACATGCTGTTGGGTTCGTCGGGAGGGTCCAGGGATCGCTACATTGCCTTAGCCACCGCATGGGCAACCACGCTCCAAGATGTGGGCGAATTCGCGGCTAATGCTGTTCCGCGGTCTCGCTTGAACGTCACCTATCTCCTGGAAGTATTGGCGACCCCGACGCCACTCGCCGCCGAATGGTTAGTGGATCACTACAACTATGTTCGCGCTCGCATCTTCCTCGACAAAATTCCCGGAAGCCGTCTGGGCGACGGCCCCTACATCGTCTCAGTTCGCACGCCGCTTAGCACAACCAGCCGCGTCTCCGGCGACTTTCTGTTTCAGGATCTTTCGTCGGTACCGCCCAGCCTGATCGGCCCTTGGGTCAAGGAGTTCATCGCGCAGGCCGCTCAGGAGAACTATTGGCAGCCGCAAGCGATGGATCAAATAGTATTGAAGCTGCGCACCGATATCGGGGTTGCGGCTCTTGCCCTCCCCGACGTTAAGAAAGCGGCGGGTGAATGGAATTCCATTCTCGCCACGATTATCGTTCACAAGCAGGGAAATTAGCGCCTGGCTTTATTTCACCGTAATGGGAACTTCCGCTACGGTGTTTTCCCACGCGAGTTGCAGCTTGCCTTTGCCCGGGCCCAGGCTGGAGAGCGTCATCTTGTAGGTTTCGATCGGATGGGGCGGCTTGCTCATGTCCATCTTCACGCGGCCCAGGTCGTGCCTTTGGTCATAATCCAAACCCCATTCGCCGGTTGCCTTGCTCACCACCAACTGCCACTGCTTGGGATCCAGGTAAACGAACAACGTGTAATCGCCCTTGGGAACCGAGAGTCCGCCGATATCGAGATTGGCATCGGTGTGAAGCGCGGTGGCTTCATTCGCACCCGCGCGCCACACGCGGCCGTAAGGTTCCAGGCCGCCGAAGATTTTGCGCCCTCGCATGGAAGGCGCGGAATAATTGATGCGGATGGCTTTGCCCGCGATGGTTACGGATGTTTCGGCGGGAGGGCTCTGTTGCGCCAACAGGGGCGCGGCCGTCAACAGTGCGGCGACAAATCCGAATCGAACAACTGGGACCACCTGGGTCACCTCCAACGTGCAGGATATCAACAAGCGGTGGAGGCTGTCTGTCTTTTCGGAGTGAGCGCGAGCGCGGCGGACAATCCGCAGATGGCGGCGAACGATAACCAAAGTCCTGGAACGGCGCGGTTGCCGGTGACGTGGATCAGGTAGGTACAGATGGCCGGTGTGAATCCGCCGAAGATGGCGGTGGCAAGGCTGTAGGCGAGCGAGAAGCCGGAGGTACGCACTTCAATGGGCATGATCTCCGTCAAGAAAACCGCCATGGCGCCGTTGTAAGTGGCGTAGAAAAGCGAGAACCACAGTTCCACGATCAGCAGGCGCGTAAACGACGGAGCGCTCACCAGCCACAACAGGGAGGGATAGGCGGTGAGCAGCGCAACGATGGTGCAGGCGATCAGGATGGGCCGGCGTCCAATGCGATCGGAAAGCGCGCCGGAGAGCGGCAGCACGATGAAGTTGCAAGCGCCCACGCACAGCGTCACGACGAGATTGCCGGTGGCGGCAAGATGCAGCACGGCGCTGCCGAACGTAGGCGTGTACGCGGTGACCATGTAAAAACACACGGTGGTCATAGTCGACATCATCATGCCGAGCAGCACCAGCCGCCAGTTGGCGAAGAGCGTCTTCATGATGTCGGACGAAGTGGAACGTTTGGGGCGCGCCAGAAACTGGCTGGTTTCTTCCAGCGAGCGGCGCATGTAGAGCAGCAAGGGAAGCAGCGCACAGCCCACGAGAAGCGCGACGCGCCATCCCCAGCGCGTCATCTGACTGTTGGAGAGCGTGGATGTGAGGGCGATTCCGAGCAGCGCGGCGAACATGACGGCCACTTGCTGGCTGGCGGATTGCCAGCTCACATAGAATCCCTTGCGATTGGGCGGCGCGATCTCGGAAAGGTACACGGAGACGCCGCCCAGTTCTACGCCCGCCGAAAATCCTTGCACTAGACGCCCGACCAGAACCAGCAATGGCGCGGCCAATCCAAGCACGGCGTAGCCCGGCAGGCACGCAACCGCAAGAGTGCCAAAGCCCATCAAGGCGAGTGTGAGCAGCAGCCCCGAGCGGCGGCCGCGATGATCGATGTATGCGCCCAGAACGATGGCGCCCAGCGGACGCATCAGAAAACCGGCGCCAAAAGTGGCGAGCGCAAGCATCAGGGATGCGAACTCATGGCCACGGGGGAAAAATGTGACTGCGATGGCGGCGGCGTAGTAGCCGAAGATCTGAAAATCGTACATCTCGAGCGCATTGCCCGCGGCCACGCGAACCACCGGCATCAACTTCGCGCGGCGGGATTGGGGAGTGGTGGACGCTAGCACGGCGCTCTCAGGAACAAGCATAATGGAAAATCCATGGAAGCCCGACTGAAGAGTGAAGACAGATTCAAAGGAAAAACCGCGATCGTCACGGGAGCCAGCCGTGGCATTGGCAAAGCAATCGCGGTGCGTCTAGCGAGCGAGGGAGCGCGAGTAGTGCTGTGCGCGCGTGACGGAAACCTCATGGAACATGCGGTGAAGGAAATCGAGCGGAAAGGCGGGAGCGCCGCGGCGCTGGCGGTGGATTTGCGTGAATTGGACGCGGCAAAACGAACCGTGGAGTTCGCGTTGAAAAGCTACGAGAGGATCGACATCGTAGTCAACAATGCGGGCGCTACCAAGCGCGGCGACTTTCTGGATTTGACCGATGAAGATTGGGCCGACGGCTTCGCGCTGAAGTTCTTCGGAGCCATGCGGCTGACACGCCAGGCGTGGCCGCACCTGAAGACGCAGGCGGGTTCGTTGCTGAACATCTCGGGCGTGGGCGGACGAATGCCCGGACCTTTGTTTACCATAGGCGGCTCCGTGAACGCAGCGCTGTTGTCGTTTACCAAGGCCATGGCAGACATCGGAATTCGCGACGGGGTCCAGGTGAATGCGGTGAATCCAGGAAGCATTCGCACCGAGCGCTACCGCCGCATGCTGGAAGCGACGGCCAAGCAACAAGGGACCGACGTGGCAACCGCCGAGCGCAAGATGATTGAGAGCGCGCGGACCACGCGGGTCGGCGAGCCGGAGGATATTGCTGCGCTGGTGGCTTTCGTGGTGAGTCCCGAAGGACGGTTCCTGCAAGGCGCGCTGATCGATATGGATGGCGGCGCGACGAAAGTGATCTGATACCACTTCCTCACGATCGTGGCTCAGTAAGACGTTGGTTCAGGGAGCCGCGCGCCAGCAGCACAACCGGAAACGACCGGAAGTCGTGCACTGGAGAACATCGACTTGAAGAACACCGGACGGGTGGCGCGCGAGCAAGCGGTCCTTTCGGTGGTTAGCTCATGTAATAACCGCCGTTGACGTTGATGGTTTGGCCCGTGATGTACGCATTGCGCGCCAGCATCAGCGCCACGTCGGCCACCTCTTCGATATCGCCGAACCGCCCGACCGGAATCATGTCGGGCTTGGCGACGGGGTTCGAAAGAACCATTTCGGTGGCCACCAGCGCGGGCGTGATGGCGTTGACGGTGATGCCTTCTTTGGCCAGTACTCGCGCGTAACTGCGCGTCAGGCCGAGCATCCCCGCCTTCGACGCCGCGTAGTGCACGCCCACGATGCTGCCCGCCTGCGCGGCGACGGAGGAAATGTTGATGATGCGGCCCCAGCGGCGCGCGCGCATTCCCGGCAGCACGGCCTGGGTGACCAGGAAGCACGAGGTGAGATTAGACGTAATCATGTCGTTCCAGCTCTCCTCCGTCATCTGTTCGATGGACTGGATCAGGATTTTGCCGGCGTTATTCACGAGAATTTCGATGGGCCCCAGTTGAGATTCGGCGTCGCGGATCAGCTTGGTGACTTCGGCCCCGCGGGAGACGTCGGCCTGGATCGCTGCGGCGCGGCGTCCGAGCTTTTCGATTTCGCGCACGGCGGAATCGGCGTCGTCACGGCGCTCTCGATAATTCACAGCGACGTCACAGCCCGCGCCCGCCAACGCGAGCGATATCGCGCGGCCGATGCCCCGCCCGCCTCCCGTGACGAGGGCCACTTTCCCGGTTAATTGTTGTTCCATTATTTCGTTTGCGTCAGGCTCTTATATGCGGCTTCGACGAACATGTCGGCGGTCCAGAATCCGCCGGGCGTGTTGTAGCGCGGGTCATAATCCAGCGTGGGGCGCGCGGCTTTCACCTGCTCCAGCGTCATGCCTTTCTTGATCATGGCCTGAATGCGGTCCCGCACGATGGTCACCATGTCGCGATATTCCAGGACATCGAACTCATCGCACAACCTGCCGTGGCCGGGAATGATGTAGGTTCCGCCTTCTTCGTGATGCGCGGGGATGGCGATATCGAGAATGTGGTTCAGCCCGTCGATCTCGCCTTGCAGGCTGCCGCCGTTCTTCAGATCGATGATCGGGTAGCCGTTGGTGACGAAGATATCGCCGGTGCTGACCACGTCGGAGCGGCGGAAGAACGCGATGGTGTCGCCGTCGGTATGCGCGGCCGGCGGGTGGAACATTTGCACCGCCTCGCCGTTGAAGTAAACTTCTTTCTCGGTCCCCAGGTATGTGTCGGTGGGCCAGGCGCTTTCCGGATACGGCTTCTGGCCGCTGGGCGGAACGCTCATCCTGTCAAAAACATTTTGATGCGCGATGATTTGGACGCTGTAGGGCTGCCGTTTCGCCCGGAGTATTCACCAGCGTCACTTCGCGAGCCGAGCCGCCTCCGATTTTCGCCAGCGCTTCGTTCCCGCCGATGTGATCCGGATGCACGTGCGTGTTGATGATGTAACGGATCGGTTTATCGGACAGCGTGCGAACGGCGGCGATCACCTTGTCGGAGAACTGCGCAAGCCCGGTGTCCACCAACAGCACGCCCTGGCTGCCCACTTGCACCGTGATGTTGCCGCCCGCGCCCACCAGCATATAGACGTTGCCCTGCACCGGAAGAATGTGTAGCTCGGCATCTTGCTGGCCCTTCGCGTTGGCAGGTGCGGGAGACACCGCTGGTTCAGAATCGATTTTCGCCGTCGCGAGCACCTTTCGATACTCGGGATACATGGTAGTGGCCCCGCCCATCACCGCGGCGTGCGGCAGGTGCTGTTTATCGGCGTATTCGTAGAGGAACGGGTTCTGGCCCGGAAGATAATTGGGCACTTCACCTTTGGGACGCGTCAAAATCTCTTCCACGTATTCGCAGGGCCACAACCATCCGCCCAGTTCTTTCTCATCGAGCAGAAAATCGTCGGTGCGAATCAGCGGTTCAGTGAGATATACCGGATCGCTCAGGATCGTGATGTGCGTCATGATATTTCCGTGCCGCAAAAAATGCTCGGTCATGGTGGCCTGGTCGCTCTCCGGAAGCCCGTTGCGGCGCGCCCAGCCCTGCTTGATGTGCGTGGTGTAGACGGTCAGGATATTGCCTTCCCACTTGCCGGTGGAAAATCCCATGAAGGTATGCACGGCGTAATCGGGCGGATGCGGACGGCCATCCATCCAGATGGTGCGCGTCTGTTCATAAGTGCTGATGTAATTCTTGATGGCGATCACCTGCTGGGTAGTGGGTCCTTTTCCTGCCAGATCCTCAGATGCAGCGGGCCGTGATAAATGTACGGGGAAACGTGGACGCGGCACTGGTGTTCCTGCAGCGTGAGGCGCGACGCGTTCCAGCTCTCGGCGAAGGCGCGCGCGGAATCGTTGATCGGAAGGCCAGCGAAATCGCCCAGATCGGGGCCGGGAATGCGCTCGTTATAATCCTCGTGATGCAGCGGGCTCCACTCGCCGTCGAACAGATCCTGCGCCGTGAGGGTGGTGGCGAGCAGCAATGCAGCGCTCGCAAGCGGCAATAAAATACGCGTGTTCATACAAGCTTCCCTCGGAGCATATAACAATCCGGGGACTCTTGCATGCAAGCGGAATGGCGGCGCGATCTACTCCGACCAAACCGCCAGTTCGTTTCCGTTGGGATCCATGAAGTGAAACCGGCGGCCGCCCGGGAACGAGAAAATTTCCCTGCTGATAGTTGCGCCCGCGGCCTTGACCTTCGTTAGAGTGCCTTCCAGATCGCTCGCGTAGAGCACCACCAGAATGCCCTTTATAGGCAGTGGCGCGTCTTTAGTGAATCCGCCGGCAAGCCGTCCGTCGGCGAAGCTGGTGTAGTCCGGGCCGTAGTCCTCGAACTTCCATCCGAAGACCGCGGCGTAAAACGCTTTGGTCTTCGAAATGTCGGTAGCTGGAAATTCGATGTAGTCGATTTGGTTGTTATGCGACGCCTGGCTCATCGCTACAATCTTAGACCTCTTCCTCTTCCAGTTCCTCTTCTTCCGTCGCCTGGCCGGCTTCTTCGAGCAACGGCTGCGCAAGCTTGGTCAGCAATTGATCGGCCTTCTCTTCTTCGGCCAACGTCTGGCTCAGATAGCTTCACGATGTCCTTGCGGTTCATCTGCTCGGCGATGGCGCGCGCGGTGCCATACGCAGCAATTTCGTAATGCTCCACGCGCTGGGCCGCGCCGATAAGCGCCAGGTCCGCCGAAGCTTCTTCCATCTGCTTGCCTTCGGTGATCACTTCCGCGCCTTCTTCCACCAGTCCGGCCATGCCCTTGCAAGGTTTCGCCTTGGGCTTTTCATCCAGCATCTCGAAAGCTTGTTTCAGACGTTCGACGTGGCCCTTGGTCTGTTCCAGGTGTTCTTCAAACGCCGTCCTCAGATCGGCATCCTTGGCGGCCTTGGCCATTTTCGGCAACGCCTTCACCAACTGGCCCTCGGCGTGAAGCAGGTCCTTCAATTCCTCGATTAACAATTCTTGTAATAATTCCATGGATGATGTTGACTCCCTGCGATTGGACTCGGACGCGCTACGAGAGGTTTCGCTAGAAGAGTCTCAGTTGTCGCGATTGTTCATCTCGCGCGCGTTCGCGCCGGTCATCCAACACGGTTCGGCCGCCGATCTCACGTGAGATCGCCTGTTCGTGACGGATGATCGCTTCGAAATCGGCTTCAGGCTGGTGGCGCTCTTCTACCGCGCGGACGAATTTATCCAGGCGGCGCATGCCGTCCAGCTTTTCGCCATCGCCCGCCTTGGCCGAATCGAGAGCCTTGCGCAGGACAGAGAGCGATGCGTCGTAGGTCTTGAGCGGCACGGGAAATGGATGGCCGTCCTTGCCGCCGTGAGCGAACGAGAATCGCGCGGGATCCGAAAATCGAACCGGCGCTCCATGCACCACTTCGGCAATCAGAGCGAGCGATTGCAGGGTGCGCGGGCCGAGCTTTTCCAAAAGCAGAAGCGACGCAAAATCGTGCAGATCGCGCTCATAAGCGACCGCCAAAACCGCGCCCAACCGTTTCAGATCGACATCTCCGGCTCGAACATCGTGATGCGCCGGCATCGCGAGGCACAAGTCGCGAATGGTGATCTCGGGCGTCTGGTGGCTGATGTCGAGCAAGGCATTTTGCGCCGGACGCGCCGCGGCGTCCACCAGATTCATGATCTCGCCCTGGTGCGCGCCAGCGATGGCCGCATGCGGCTCACACGTGAAATCCCGCACGGTGGCCGAGTGCCAGTGATAACGTCTTGCTAACCCGGCTTCATCGTTCAAGCCCTGCTGGATGACAGCCCATTCGCCGCCAGCCGTAAGCACGAAGGCGTGCAAATAAATTTGGAAGCCATCCGCGATGGCGTTGTTGTCGATCCTGGCGGTCAATCGGCTGGTGCGAGCAAGCGCGTCGCCGTCCAGGCCGGTCTTTTCGGCCACGGCTCGCAGCTCATCGGGCGTTTTGCGGGAATGCTTGCCGCGTCCTCCGCAAATGTAGATGCCCAGCTCGTGCGCGCGGGGATTGAGTCCGCGCTTCAACGCGCCAATTACCGACGTCGTGATGCCGGATGAATGCCAGTCCATGCCCATTACCGAACCCAGAGCCTGAAACCAGAATGGATCGCTCAGGCGCGAGAGCAACTCGGAGGGGCCGTAGTGCAGAATAACGCTTTCGCTGATGGCCGTGCCCAGCCGCGTCATGCGATCGGCCAGCCAAGCCGGCACGCGGCCGCCATGCAGCGGAAGATCGGCGTGGCCGGAGCGTCGCATCATTACCATTATCGACCCCGTAGTGCCTGTGCGGCGTTGGGTAGTCCGCTAATTTGTGGTTGATCGGATTTGATGGCGGTCTGTGCCATAAAGGGAATCCGCCGATCAAGCGGCCTCCAATAGTTCGCGGACGGTCCACACATGATCGGTGATTTTAGCCTCCATCGCGGGCGTCACTCTAAGCGACTTGTGTACGCGGCAGAAGTTGTAAAAGGCGAACCAGCAGGCAACAGCAGCCCAATGGTTCTCCCACTTCTTCGAGAAGGCATTGGTAAGCCTGGTGAATCTGCGGAGGCTCATACGCGTGCTCAAGTTGCTGCGCTCGACAATCGAAGTACAGATGCGTTCGGGATCAGGTTGCCCCATGATCGGGACAACCTCCGTTGACGCTACCTCCGCGGGGCTGTAACGCGCTTCGCCTTCAGTACCGGCGCGATAGACCTTGATGAGTTTCGCGTAGCCAGTAAGCCTGTCGTGAAGCGTGGTGGTAATTGCGGAAGTGTAGGGCGCGAATCCATCGGTAGTAATCTGGAATTTCTTGTGCGCCGTGGCGTGCCGGATGCCTTCTATGAACACGTCTGTGGTGGACTGATCGCGCTTGCCCACTGCAATATTGAGAACCAGTTTCGTGTGGCGTTCGATGGCAACAAAGGTGTAGCAGTCGCCAAGATTCTGATCGTCTTCAGGTCGCACGCGCTTTTGCTTCTTCCCGATGAAGGCCCAAAGTTCATCACACTCCACGTCGCGCACTTCTATGTTGCGGACCTTCGCGGCCATGATGCGTTCGCATTTCTCGCCAGCGAGAACCAGGAGTTTCAGAATCGTGGTGTGATGGACACCGGTCACGCGTTCGACTGTCGAAACGGAGTTTCCTTCGAGCAGGAGCTTCAGGACCATCTCGGCCTTCTCGATTGGCAGATACATCCCGTCTAGGTTGTTGTTGCGGGCGTCCGTAAATACCTTACGGCATTGATTGCACTGGTAGCGCTGGCGGTTTTGGCGTTTACCGAACCTGCGGCATTCGGAGCGGCAATTGTGACAGGTCACTGTGGGTCTCCTTGAGATCCACAGCCGAAAAGCCGATAATGGGTTTGCAGGTCACTGCGGCTTTGGCTGTGGTGATTACAGCCCAGGCCGGTGCTGAAACACCGACTTGGGCTTTATTTTTCATGACCCCATTATACAGCAAGTAGCTTGCTGTTGTCAAAGGGTAAGTTTAGGCCGCTGTGTGTCATAGTGAGGTTGTCGTTGCAGACGTTTTGTCGCGCGCCAAAGGCGAAAAGATTAATTTTCTTGCTAAGCGAGAAAACCGTGGTATAGACTAATTTTGGCTAAAGGATACTGGCCAGCTCGCCGATAAACCATCATGGATGCCGCCGCACAAACCGTAAAGAACGCTCTGGATGCCAATCCAGAAATGCGTCTTGTGCTTGAAATAGCCGCCCGTTCTCGCGAACTTCAAGAACTTGAGCCGCCAATTGATATTGGGATTGCGACGGACACCGTTACCATCCCCGTCAACTCGCAGCATCCTGTACCAACAGGGCTCCCTGGCTAGACTCGAAGGCCTTTACTTTTATCAACGGAGGCTGGATCGGGATGTTCATTTGCACCTCTGAACGGATGTAATACGTCCAGAGGAGGTCCCACAAGGGTTCGTCTTTTCCTAAGAGTTCGACTTCTAGTCCAAGGTTTCTGGCCGTTTCTCCATTAATGAACTGCGGATGAACAGGGAACAACTGCTTTGATAGTAGTTTTTCGGCGATGCTGTCCGCCTTCTTTTGGCGCTGAGCCGCTCTAGGGAACTTCGGCTTGAGCATATATTTGTTCAGAAGCGTAGCGCCCGTCTTTCGAGAAAACTCAATCCAATTCTCCATTTCGTGTGTAAACGGGATATTCAAACTAGCGAGTTGGGTGAGATATCCAGCAGTTGGTTCTTTCTTCTTCACAGCTTCCGCCAGTTGCTCCATAAGCTTGTCACGTGAGCCAACAAAAGCGAATGCCGACACCCATTGGGTGACACCAGATACCGAGATGGGAACTTGGGGATCAATAGGCCCCAGTTCGGAACAGTATCCCATCAAGATCGTGTCTGCTCCAAGAGCGAACAAGGTAGCGGCGCTCTTGGCAACATTGGGAACGATCACGCGTAGTTTTGGTTGCGTACCCGACATGTGCATTCTGCACATGTGAATCATTTTTTCGATGACGGTCGGATCGCCTCCCGGACTGTGAAGCAAAACGTTGATTTGCTCCGCCCCGGTGATTGTGTTCAGCATGTTCTCTATCGATGCAATATCCGCCGAAGACATCATCGCGCGCCTATGGTCGAAGCGAACGAAATAACTCATGATGCGATTGCTCGCGCCGTATCTAGCCGTCAACGCCGCTTCGATGTCACGCATCAACTGTTGCCGCTTAAGAAGTTGATCGTTGTTAACGTTAAGCTCGTTAATAACAGCAGAATAAGTTGGCGATTGCGTTGCCTTGTCTGATGGCGGTGGTAGAGGCGGTGCAGGAGGTTGGTTCGGTGGCGTAGGTAGCGCTGATTGGGTTGGCGTAAAGACACCCTCCTGGGTTAGTAGTATTGCACAATCAGAAAATATAATCTTTATAAGGATTTCGGCTGTTTTTTGGGACGGCCCCCGCCCATCGTCTTTCTCATGGCAGCAATTTGCCGAAAATAGTCAGGACCGCGTTCGGCGGTCTTTGTCCCACCCTTGCTGCCACGCTTTGCCGCCGCTGTCGCAACAGCTTTCGACAGCCCTTCAGTGCGCTTGAGAGCTTCTGCTATCAACGTATGCGATTCTTCGAGCGTAGACGCTTCCATGGCTTGCCGCAGACAAGATGAAATTTTGGCAAAAGCAACTTCGTGCCCCATGCCCCAACGTTAACAGCAAGCGGCTTTCAGTTCAAGGTGACGCTTAAACCCGTCAACCAACATTTAGCGGACTACCCGATTTTGGTAGCTTGAGTCATGAGCACGCGAGCCGACCGTTACCGAAGACCAGCGCTCACGCCAAAGCCCGCCAAGAAGCCATTCCTACGTTTAGCGGGCGCCCTGGCCGGCCCTAGAAATCTGTCGACCAGAAAGGGATTCTCCACCGTACAACCTCAATTGCCAGCGCGCCAATTGCTCCAGCGATAGCTTGCACCGCCAACCCCGGCGAGCCGCAGGCAAGCTTACTTCACCGGCAACGTCTGCGGACGGCCGGGCGGCAAATGCTGATCCGTCGCGTTCAGCATGATGGCGGCCATGGCGTAGTCGCCGATGATGGTGGCCAGTTCCAGCGTACCCTGTTTGCCGAAAGTTTCCACTGCTTTGGCGTACAGATCGGAGCTGATCCTATGCTTGTGGAAGGAATCGCGGGCGAATGTGATGAGCAGCGTATCGCGGTCCGAAAAACCGGCGGCGGGTTTGTTGTACTTGATGGCATCGATCACAGCATCGGGAACTTGCGCACGGCGCGCGCCGGCTTCGTGCCCGCTCCATTCATATTGCTGGTCGAACTCGCGGGCCGCCACCAAAATAGCGACCTCGTAATCGCGGGGCTTCAACACGCCGTGAAAGCGCAGATACTGATTCAGCATCTGGATGGCTTCGGCCACCTTGGGGCTCTGGAGCGAAATCGCCGCCGGTCCGGTCGGAGTTACAGTTTTGCCTTCGCCGCCGGCCAGCATGTCGTAAATGCGCTTGCCATCGGCATCCAGGCTGTCGCGCTGGACAATCGGCAGGCGCGAAAACGATTGCGGATCCATATCCTTCGGCAAAGTCCCCGTCTGAGCGACTACCAGCGTGCCTAGCCCCCAGACCCCAATCCCCAGCCCCAGCGCGAGCCTTAAAACGAGCGCGTTCATTCGCACCTCCCAGCACCGTAGCATAACAAAAAGGGTAAGATTGCTTTGGGTGATAGTTTGCATCAAGGCGTACGTAACTTGAGTATCCTTGCGGACGCCAGATCTGTTGCATACAAGCGATAAAGTTGGTTGTTGTTTTTCAGGAGAGTGAAATGGGCAGTCCATGCCGAACCCAGTTCCGATTGAAGTTGATGAGTTCGTTCCTGTTGCCCATCGCGGCCCTGCTGAGCGTTTCCGCGTTCGGCCCCGCGGCGTACGCGCAAGGTGTGGTGGGTGAATTCGTACCCGATGTCCGGATTCGATCTATCCGGCAATTGGAACCCGCTGCTGCATGAAGATTTTCTGGAACGCATTCCCGGTCCGGAGCTGGTGAATTATTCCGGCCTTCCGATTAGCGAAGGCTCCCGGCTGTGGGGAGAAAGCTGGAACTCCTCGCGCCTGACCATGCCGGAGCATCAATGCCAGGTGCACGTATCGCCGTACATCTATCGCGGCCCGCTGCAAATGCGCTTCTGGGACGAAAAAGATCCGCAATCGCAGAAAATCATCGCCATTAAGAATTACATCAGCACCTACGAGCAGACCCGCACCATTTGGATGGACGGACGTCCGCATCCGCCCGCCTGGGCCGCGCACACCTGGATGGGCTTCTCCACCGGCAAGTGGGAAGGCAATATTCTTACGGTCTATACCACGCACATCAAGCAAGGCTGGGTGCGGCGCGACGGTCTTCCGGAGAGCGATCAGGCCACGCTGGTGGAACACTTCATCCGCCATGGCAGTAACCTGACGCACGTCAGCATCGTGACCGATCCGGTGTATCTCACCGAGCCGCTGGTGAAGTCCGAGGATTTCCTGCTCAACACCAATGCTGGCGGAAACTGGCTGTATCCGTGCGAAGAGGTGGAAGAAGTGGAAGGGCGGCCGCGCGGCGCGGTGCCGAATTATCTGCCCGGCCAGAATCCGTTCATCACCGAGTACGCGAACATGTACCACTTGCCGCTGGTGGCGGCGTTGGGCGGTCCGGAAACAATGTATCCGGAGTTCGAAAAGGTGATCAAGAATCCGCCTCCTGTTCCGACGGATGTTTTCGCCAAGGACGAGATTGTGCCGATGCCGGTGAAGAATGCGGCGCAGAACCCGAACCCGACCGACGGCGAAGTCCACATTCTTCCGGTGCAGGGCAACATTTATATGCTGGTGGGCGCGGGCGGCAACATCACCGCGCAGGTGGGCGACATGGGCGTGCTGATTGTCGACACCGGGCTGGCGCAGAACGCCGACAAGGTGATCGCGGCCATCCGCAAGCTGGCGCCGGACAAGCCGCTGCAATACATCATCAACACGCACGTGCATCCGGATCACACCGGCGGAAATGAGAAGCTGCGCGCCGCGGGCGTCACCATCACGGGCGCCAATGTCACCGGCGACATCGCGGATGCTTCCAAAGGCGCCGCGATCATTGCTCACCAGGCGGTGCTCGATCGGATGAGCATGGCCTCCGGCAATCAACCAGCCGCTCCCGCCGATTCGTGGCCCACCGATACGTTTCTGGGCGATCGAAAGACGCTCTGGTTCAATGACGAGTCGGTCGACATCACTCATGAGAAGGCGGCCCACACCGATGGCGACAGCATCGTATACTTCCGGCACTCGGACGTGATTGCGACGGGCGATATCTTTGTCACCACCGGTTACCCCTTCATCGATATCGCGCGGGGCGGCAGCATTCAAGGCGAACTGGACGCGCTGAACAATCTGTTGGACCTGGCCATCTCCAAGCACGACGAAGAGGGCGGCACCTACATCATTCCGGGCCACGGGCGTTTGTGCGACCGCTGGGAATTGATCGAATATCGTGATATGGTAACTATCATTCGCGATCGCATTCAAGCCGACATCAAGAAGGGCATGACGCTGGAACAGATCCAGGCCGCCCGGCCCACCATGGATTATGACGCCCGGTATGGCGCGGACAAAGGTTTCAATACAACCAACGAATTTGTAGCGGCTGTGTACAAGAGCCTAGGCGGCAAATAGGTCAGGGAAACAGGCAGCGATACTTGCATGCAGGATTTGGCAGAACGGTATATTATGAAATTTAGCCGGGAAGGAAAAGCAAAAGGAACCCTATGAAACGAACACTGTTGTTCTTGGTTAGTCGCGGCGGCATCCGTGTTGAGCACGCAGGTAAATGTGTATGCGCACCACTCGTTTGCGGCCACCTATTTCGAGGATCAGAAGGTCACGATCCAAGGCAAACTGGTACAGTTCCTGTATCGGAACCCTCATTCGTTCGTGCACGTGGAAGCTCCCGACGACAAGGGAGAGATGCAGACTTGGGCCGTGGAATGGGGCGCCGGCGGACAGTTGAGCCGCGACGGCGTGACCCGCGAATCGCTCAAGCCGGGCGATGTCGTCGTTATTACGGGCAACCCGGGCCGCAACCCGGACGACCATCGCATCCGCATGCAGAGCATCACCCGTCCGTCCGACGGTTGGAACTGGAAGGGCGTTGTTCAGTAAGAATCCCGCTTGCTAACGCGCGCGGCTCGGTTGGGTCAACGTCACCGAGCCACGACCGGGAGGGAGTGGTTTTTCAAATGATCACGGATCACCTACCAAGTTGTAGCGTCATTGTCGTTCTGGCGGCTTTGAGTCTGCCCGCGTTCGCGCAAGTGGACTTCACCGGCGAGTGGGCTCCTCTTTATCATGAGGACGGGCCGGAGCGGCTGCCGGGGCCTGAGCTCGGCGACTACACCGAGCTTCCCATCAACGCCGCGGCGCGCATGGCGGGCGACACCTACGACGCCGACCGTATTTCCGTGGTGCCGGAATATCAATGCCGCCCGCACGGCGGCGATTATTCCATGCGCGGCCTCGGGAACTTGCGGATCTGGCGGGAGATCGACCAGAATTCCGAGAAGCTGATCGCTTTCCACACCCATATGCTGGCTTGGGACAGCGAGCGCACCATCTGGATGGACGGACGCCCGCATCCGCCGGACTACGCGCCGCACACCTGGCAGGGCTTCTCCACAGGCGTGTGGGACGGCAACATGCTGACCATCACCACCACGCATCTGAAGACCAATTACATGCGCCGCAACGGCATTCCGCGCAGCGACAAGGCGGTCTTCACGGAGCACTGGACGCGGCATGGCGACTATTTGACGGTGGTGACGGTGATCGAAGATCCGGTTTATCTGACCGAGCCTCTGGTGCGCAGCGATAACTGGTATGTGGATCCCGGGCAGAACATCGGCATCTTCGGATGCGAATATGCGCCGGAAGTGCCGCGGCCGGAAGGGACGGTGCCGAATCACCTGCCGGGTCAGAATCCGTACCTGCACGAATTCGCCAATTGGTACGGTCTGCCGTATGAAGCCACTCGCGGCGGCGCCGAGACTTTGTACCCCGAGTATCAGAAGAAGATCGCGAACGAATATCATCCGCCCGACCACTGCGAGCGCTACTGCAAGTGCACCTCACTCTTCGACTGCAACGTAACTTCAAAATGACCGACGCCCAGTCGATTTCCCGTGGCGCACGCGCTCCTGCGTGCCGCGTCCCCGCTCCTGGGGACGCTGTTGTTTGCTGTTTTTTGTTTCGCCCAGCCGCCGCAAATCAATCCCGACACGGCCAAGCTCACCATGGCGCCCGTTCAAGGCAATGTCTACGTGCTCATGGGCGATGGCGGCAACATTACAGTGCAGGTGGGCAAAGACGGCGTGATGCTGGTGGATACCGGTTTCGCGCCACTCGCACCCAAGGCCATGGCTGAGATCCGGAAATTATCCGCCGGGCCCGTTCGCTGGATCGTCAACACGCACGTCCACGCCGACCACACGGATGGAAACGCGGAAATGGCCAAGTTAGGCATGACACGTGAGTCCATCGGTCCGCCCAGAATCGTCGCGCAATCGAACGTGCTGAATCGCATGACGTCATCGCAGCCTGGCCAGCCCAAGATTCCGGAAGCCGAGTGGCCCAACGACGAGTACTTCCTGCCCAGCAAGGATTTCTTCTTCAACGGCGAAGCGGTGGTGGTTTATCATGTGCCCGCGGCGCACACCGATGGCGACAGCATCGTGTTTTTCCGCCGGTCCGACGTGCTGAGCGCCGGCGATGTCTTTACGCCCGGCAGCTACCCGATCATCGACCTGGCGCGTGGCGGAAGCGTGCAGGGCGAGATCGATGCGCTGAATAAAATTATCGATATCACCGTGCCCGCGAAATATCAGGAAGGCGGCACGCTCGTGATTCCCGGCCACGGACGCCTCTGCGACGAAGCCGACGTGGTGGAATATCGCAACATGCTCACCGTGATTCGCGACCGGTTCAAAGACATGATCAAGAAGGGCATGACGCTGGAACAGGTGAAGGCGGCCAAGGCCACTTTGGATTACGATACACAATACGGCTCGGCCACTGGATTTTGGACGACGGACATGTTCGTCGAGGCTGTGTACAAGAGCCTGAGTGAGAAGAAATAATGCGAGCTCGTTCCTGAAATCTTCGCGGTTCTCTCGCTCGGCGCGGTTTCGCTCCTGGCCCAAGGTGTTCCGCCGCCATCGGGAATCGGCCCTCCAGGAGGACCGCAGCAGCCGAAATCCGCGCAAGCCGCCGCGCCTGCCGACTTTACCGGCTATTGGGTTTCGGTGGTCACCGAGGACTGGCGCTGGCGCATGGTAACGCCCATCAGGGGCGATTTCGCCAGCATCCCTTTGAACAATGAGGGCCGCCGCGTGGGCAATGCGTGGGATCCGGACAAAGATACAGCTGCGGGCGAGCAGTGCAAATCCTACGGTGCGCGCCGCGATCATGCGCGTACCGGGCCGTGTCCACATTAGCTGGGCCGACGAGAACACGCTCAAGGTGGAGACCGACGCCGGAACGCAGACGCGTCTGTTTCACTTCATCGGGATGGGCCAGGCGCAGCGGCCAAGCTGTCGCAAGCGGGCGAGCACACGTGGCAAGGTTATTCTGTCGCGAATTGGGAACGGCCGGTGCGTGGATCGGGCGCTCCCGGCTTCGGGCTCGGTGCGACGCGCGAAGGCGCCCACGGCAAAGCGCTGGAGGTGGTGACCACGCAATTGCTCCCCGGATACCTGCGCAAGAACGGTCCGCCCTACAGTGAAAATACGGTGCTCAAGGAATATTACGATCTTCACAAAGAGCGCAACGGCGACACGTGGTTCACGGTGACCACGGTTGTGGAAGATCCCAAGTATCTGACAGAGCCGTTTGTCACCAGCACCGATTTCAAGAAGATTCCCGATGGCCAGGGCTGGGGCCCCAGCGTTTGTGTAGCAAAATGACCTGCGTCGCAAAATGAGATTGGAGACACACCCATGATTCGAAGACTTACTTTCGGAGCCGCGTTGCTGGTCGTTGTGCCGGTCGCGATGCTGGCGCAGTTCGGTCCTCCACCCGCCGGACCACCCCGCCCCGCGAAACAGATCGCCCCTGAGGATCTGACCGGATACTGGGTCTCCATCGTTACCGAGGACTGGCGCTGGCGCATGGTGACTCCCGCCAAGGGCGACTACACCAGCGTTCCGCTCAGTCCGGCCGGCCGCAAAGCCGCCGACACCTGGGATCCGGACAAGGACATCGCCGCAGGCAACCAATGCAAGGCGTATGGCGCCGCAGCCGTCATGCGCGTGCCTGGACGCGTCCACATCACGTGGGTGGACGACAACACGCTCAAGGTGGAAACCGACGCCGGCACACAGACCCGCCTGTTCCATTTCAACGCCAAGGCCCCTGAGCACGAAACGCCGAGCTGGCAGGGATATTCCGACGCCAGCTGGGACGGTCTGCGGCCTCCTCCTCGCCGTGGCGGCGGCGCGGCCCCGGCAGGCGGCTCGCTGAAGGTGGTCACCACCGACATGAAGCCCGGCTACCTGCGCAAAAACGGCGTGCCTTATAGCGGCAATGCCGAACTCACCGAATACTACGACCGCACGAATGAACCGAATGGCGATTCCTGGCTGATCGTGACGACAATCGTGCACGATCCGGCGAACCTTTATCAGGACTTCGTCACCAGCACTCACTTCAAGATGGAGAAGGACGGGTCGAAGTTCAGCCCGACGGCCTGCGAAGCGAAGTAAGCGACCGTCGCTCTGCACTTCCGGAAGCCAACCGGAGTCTACCTTCCAGTGATTGCTTCTAGATGGTTTCGCAGATTTCGCTCCACCTCTGCCTTGCCGCCGATAGTGTCGTTGTAGAAAACTACCCGGAAGCTTCTTATGTCGAAAGGCAGTTCCGCGCCCCGCTGCGCTAACAGAATCGTTGGCTTCCCCAAAGCGTGAGCGTAGCCCAACTCGTAGAACACGTTCGGGTTCGTGGGAGTTATCTCTGCAACAACGATTTCAGCCTGTTCGATCTCCCGTTGAATGTCCTGAAAGATTACTCCAGGGCCGGCTTTCTCATCGATTCGGAATACCTCGAATCCGGCAGCCTCGGCCTGCTTCTGAAACACTTCGCGATAGAACGTGTCATAAGGCTCGGCGAATTGCATCACAACAAAGGCCCTTGGCCGTCCACTCGAAACATCGAAATCAGAGAACGAAACGTCTTGATGTCCCGCCGCTATCAGGCCAACCTGCCGACCCTCCAGAGGGTGGGAAAGAAGATGTTGCAGTACAGGAACTCCATCTACCAACACCTTTAACTCCTGGCCGGATAGATTCACCTGGAGCACGTAATCTCGATCGCTCTTGAGATTCTGGAGTTGGCCGGTTGCGACAAGAGGCCTCCAACCGAAGCCACTCACAAATTCTCCGACAGAATATGCGCTACGTGCTGCACCAAGTTCCGCAAAAATGTAGTGTTGTTCCGGAGACCGGTATCCTAGGACAATCCCACCCGCCTGTTCACTTCCACCAAACGGCGTCGAAAATCGGATCTGCACTCGGCATGTCCCGTTTTGCATAACTGCATTGCTTACGGCTAGCCCCATCGGAAACGATTGACCGTTGGCCGAAGCATTCTGCCCTTCGCCTTGAAACTGCAATCGGGTTTCGGCGATTTCCCAATGCCCCAGTATGGGGGCCCAGTTGGGCCTCACGGCTTTGTGCTTTCCGTTAACTACTGGCTCCACTGGCGCAGACTTCCTCTCAACAACATTGTCCCACTTATCGAGAGCTGCCCCGCGGCAGGAGAGCAACTACTATCCGGCGTTCCGCTACTTCCCGCCCAGGCTCTTATAAGCCGCTTCCACGAACATATCCGTGGTCCAGAAGCCCGTGGTCGCGCCATACACCGGATCGTAATCCCGCGTGGGACGCGCCGCCTTCACCTGCTCCAGCGTCATGCCTTGCTTGATCATGGCTTGAATGCGGTCGCGCAGGATGGTGACCATCTCCTGATAGAACACCACGTCGGCTTGATCGCACAGCCTTCCGTGGCCGGGAATCACCATCGTCCCGCCCTCCTGCTTGCCGGCTGGAATAGTGATGGCGATCAAACGGTTCAGCGCATCCACAATCCCTTGCAAGCTGCCGCCCCGCGCCAGATCGATGATCGGATAGCCGGTGGTGCGGAAGATGTCGCCTGAGCTCACCACGTCGGACCTGCGGAAGAAGACGAAGCTGTCGCCATCGGTGTGCGCGGCCGGTTGATGAATCACCTGGATGCCTTCGCCGTTGAAATACAGGTCCTTTTCGTCGGCGAAGGTGTCGGTGGGCCAGGCGGCGGAAGGAAACGCGGCCTGATTGCCGTCCTTCATGCTCATCCGGTCCAGCAGCGTCTGCTGCGCGATCACCGCCGCGCCCTTGCCCGCATCGGAGATGTCGCCCGTGACGTTGCCGCCCACGATGGTGCTGCCCATACCCGCGATCTTTGCGTTGCCTCCGGTGTGATCGGAATGCACATGCGTGTTGACCACATAGCGGATGGGCGCGTCCGACAGCTTTCGGATCGCGGCGGCCACTTTATCGCTCATGTTCGCCAAACCGGTGTCCACCACCAGAACGCCTTCTTTCCCCACTTGCACCGTGATGTTGCCGCCCGCGCCCGACAGCATGTAGACATTGCCCTGCACGTGCTGGGTGTGGACCTCGCCATCGTTCTCGGCGGCGGGGCGGATGGCATTCTGTTCGGCCGCCGGTGGGGCATCGGTCTCTGCCACAATCTTGGCGACATCGGGCGTTGCGGACTCAGCCTTCATCGTCTTTATGTACTCCGGATACATGGTCTCCGCGCCGCCCCGCGTGGCCGCGAATGGCACGTGAAAGCGATTGGCAAACTCGGCGAGGAACTTATTGTCGCCAGGCAAATGATTCGGCACGGTCCCTCTGGGCCGTGGCACCTCCACCACTTCCTCGCAAGGATAGGGAGCGATCTCCTGGCGGGCGTCATACAGAAAATCCGTGGTCCGGACAAACGGCTCCGTCAGATAATCCGGATCGTTAATGATCACCATGACGGTCAAACGATCGCCGTGCCGGAACAAGTGTTCGGTGACGCTGGCGTTCTCGCTGCGCGGGATGCCGTTGCGCCGGATCCAGCCTTCCTTCAGGTGCGTGGTGGTGATGGTCAGGACGTCGCCGTCCCATTTGCCGGTGGAGAATCCCTGCCAGGTGTGCGCGGCATCGGCGGGCGGATGCGGACGGCCGTCCATCCAGATGGTTCGCTCGGGCGCTTGCCAGGAAATGTGCGTGTGATAGGCGATCAGCTTCTGCGTGTCGCGATCCACTTCTTTCCAGATGCGCAGGTTCGCGGGGCCGCGCCAGGCGTAATCGGAAGGGTGCGGGCGGCACTGATTCTCTGGCAGCGTGAGCAGGGATGCGTCCCAGCTGTCGCCCCGCAGGCGAGCGGCGTTGTTGATCGGCAGCCCCAGATAATCGCCAATATCGGGCCCGGGGATGCGCTCCAGAAAATCCTCATCAAACTGGGGCGCCCACTCGCCGGTGGGATCCATCTGCGCCAATCCTATTTGAGATACCCCTGGAAGGGTCAGGATCGCGGTCAGCAAAAGCAGCTTGGCATTTCGCATCTGCACACACCTCGCATTGCTTCAGATGTTATCACGCGCGTATGGAGATGGCTTGCGGGAACCGAACTGTCGTGAACAGAATCGTGACAGCGTCGGCGGGCTGGCCGGTTATCAAAAAACGAAGGCGCCGAAGCCGGAGTTTATCCCCGTCTCGGCGCCCGGTTATCGTGACCGCACTTCCCGAAGGAAGCCGCTCAGACTGCTATCGACGATGGTCGGGATTGTAGATCGGCGTGCGAGCGAAGTCGAACAAGTCGAAAAGGTCGGTAATCGCCGGAGTATTGTCGGGTACGTACGGGTTGGCCGGGCTCACCACCGGGTTGGGCATATTGTCGCGGCTGCGGCTGGACACGGGACCCAGGCTCCAGTTCCGCTCGATGAACTTCAGGACGGAGACGTGATCGCCATAATCGTGCGAGATGTGGCCGGCCCGGGTCCAGGGAGACACCACCATAAACGGAATGCGCGTTCCGTCGCCGAAGTAATCGAGCGGCTGAACATAACCTGAGTCGTAATAGCCGCCGCCTTCGTCGAAAGTAACGAAAATCGCCGTCTCGCTCCAAAGCACCGGGTCGGCCTGGACCGCGCTCACGATCTTCTCCACGTAGCTTTCAAAGAGGTCCAGCTTCGAGGAAGATGGATGTCCGTCCACCAGGCCGCTCGGCTTGGTGAAAGAAACCGCCGGCAGCGTTCCGTTCTGGATATCGCTAAAGAGATCCGACAAGTCCTCAATGTGAGCCGTGCGGACGCTGGCGTTGGCCATGATGGAAGTGTCGTACTGGAATGGATTGCAAATGTTGCAATACTCGTCGCTGTTGGCGCCGATTGCTCCGTAGTTGAGCTGATAGGGATCCGGCACATAGGCATTCCACTGATCGCCGTAATACTTCCAGGAAATGTTGGCCTTGATCATGCTATCGCCAATGCTCGGGGTGGAGGAAGGTGGAATCGTGAAGACGGTATTGTTCGGGTTGGTGTCCGTATATGCGTTGTTGCCGTTGCCGAAGTAGCCCGGATTGTAATTGTTCAGCAAGTAGTA
Source organism: Bryobacterales bacterium (assembly GCA_963784025.1). GTDB lineage: Bacteria > Acidobacteriota > Terriglobia > Bryobacterales > Bryobacteraceae > Palsa-89. The sequence goes on along the minus strand of CAWAPW010000011.1, from coordinate 337,229 downwards.
GTGGCCCGTTTCGCAGTTCGGATTGATGGGATGGGCGAGCGACTTCAAGTAGTTCACAACCGGAGCCACTCCCGGCTGAGTGGTGTCGGCGCAGTTGGTGTACGATCCTCCGCCAGAAGAGGGCGAACCGTAAGATCCATTTCCATAGCCATCCTCCGCGTACCAGTTGTTGGTTCCCGCCGCCGGATTCGGATTTTCGACTTCATCCACTGTGCCGGCGTTGGCCGTTCCCGCCGCTACTTCCACGTTGTGAGGCGGAACCATGGCGTTACCATTTCCGTCGCTAAACCAGATCGCATCGCCGTGGCCGAGCATGATGTGGTTCGCGCCGGTGCCGCCGAGCACGGATTGGTGGAAGTTATCGCTCATCGCGAAATTATCGGCCATCCATTTGAAATAGGGAGCGTCGCCGTTCTGGACGTTGTAGAATCCCATGGACGTAGACCCCTCGCCCGTTGTCGTTAAACCAGCCACATAGTTGGTGCTGAAGGTGGACGGCTGGGTCTCACCATTGGTGCCCGCGCCCACGGTAACTTCTACCCAGGGGAACAAGCCCGCATCGCAACCGGATGGATTTTGAAAGTACGCGCGATCTGCGCTGCAATCCAATTGCTGCCACATCTGATAAAAGCGATGGACGGGACTTGCGGCGTAGGAATTGTAAGTAAAGGTTGTGCCGTTCGTCAATTGAAACGGACCCGGGGGCAAATCGTTCACGTTGGTAATTCGCGTGTCGGGCGTCTGGGACGCAAGGCCCGATCCTCCGGAGATCAAATATTGATAAGCATTGGGGGTTAGCCCTAGTTCGGATTGCTGGGCCAGCGTCAGGCTGTCACCAGTGACGTAGGAGTCCTTGGGACCTCCTACCAGGGGTGTTGGCAGAACCGGAAATGCCGTCTTGGCCGGGCTCAACAGAAATGTGTCGGGCGCTTCATCGACGGCGGAACTCTGCAGCGCCTGGGAGAAATTGGGTCCGGGAGTGCCATCGGCGTTGACGATGCCTTCTGAAAGCAGGTTCCAGACTGATTCATAGCCCTGGGGCTGGTACGTCGCAAAGACGTGGTCAAAGCTGCGGTTTTCGCCGATGATCACGATGACGTGTTTGATGGGTGTGGTAGTATTGGCGTCCCCAGTTTGGCCGGCCTGCTGACCGTACGCAGAAGTGCCGGCTATCATCTGGAAAAGCGCAAGGGATGCCATCCCGATGCGCAGGCGCTGCAAGGCACTGGATGCAACTTGTCTAACGGACATTCATTCTCCTTCTCATGTGGCTTTCTGTAAACAAACGCAAACTATCATAGCCACGGAATTTTTAGATCAAATGTATCTTCGATGAATTTAAAGTGACAAGATGAATTTAGAGTGACGAAATGAATTTCGAGTGACGAGACTACCGTGAAGCAGCTTTCGTTTCGGCGGGCTTCACACCATCGCCTGGTTCCACTCGGATCAGCCCCATCATTCCTCCGTCCTCATGCTCCAGCAGATGGCAGTGATAGAAGAATGTGCCGACGGCATTCGGGTCGCGAAAATCCATTCTTAATCTGACGCTCGGATACACCAGCATTTTGTCTTTGTAGTAGGGCACATTGACTGTATCCCGCAAAAAAGGCTCATTGACGGGCTTACCGAGATAATCCAGCAACAGGAAATGCATCTGATGAATATGGAAGGCGTGCAGTTCATTCGATCGATTCTCGATGATCCAATCTTCTACCGTTCCTTGCTTCGCGACGATATCCGGCACGCCCGATTGCGGATCGAACACCGCGGGCGTCTTGCCGTCAACGGTTATGTAAAACTCAGTCGCACTGTTGGGGTTGTTCGGATCCGTCAGCTTTTCGGAGAAGTAAAGTTTTCGAGTACGTATAGGGGCGACGTCGCCCAGCCATGCCACACGGGACGGAGGCAGCGGATCGGGCGAGGCGGCCAGCGTGGAGCGCGGCTCCGGCGCATTCTCGGACGCCGTGATGGTGGCGAGAGCGCGGTTGGGATCGTTTTCGCCGCCCGGTCCCGTATCCACGGTGCGCGTAACCAGGAGTCCCGTCACGCCCGACGGCGGTCCCTTCACAATGAATTCCACTCGCGCGCCGGGCGGTACTCCCAGGTGATTCTGCCAGTCGATGAAGTCGCCCAAAGTTCCACTCTGATTGAGCGGCACGCCATCCAGAGCAACCAGGCCAAGCTGCTGCGGCACACGATGGAACAGAACCGCAAGATTAAGATAGGTGATGGCCGAGGCATTTAATACTCGCCACAATTGCCGTTCCTCTGGTTTCATCTCGATGACGGCGGGCGGATAGCTGGGATAAGGAACAGGCACGTAATTGATGGAGAGATCCTTGGCCGGCTTGCCGAAGCCCGTACCATTATTGGCGGCGTCTCCGTCACGATCGAGGAACAACTTCGGAACCACGGGCTCCGACCTGGAGGGCGGCGCGTTCGGATTCACTAAATCCTGATCGCGAATAATAAGGACCCGCTCCGGCAATCCCGCCACTTGTTTATTCGCCCGCTCGATGCCTTCAATAATGAGCGCACCGGACGCTCCTCCCAGAACTTGCGCTTTACTGAATCCATGAATGTGCGGATGATACCAGTACAATCCGGGCGGCTCATCCGCCGGAATGCGAAACCGATACTCGAAGGGTGGATCTTGCGGGCTCACTGATGTTTTCACCACATCGTCCTGGTGGCAAACCGGAGGGATGGTCAAGCCATGGAAATGAAGATTGGTGGACGTCGGCGTCATGGCGCCGCTGGTGCACGGATCGTCTTTTGCGCTCGCAGGGTTTTTGCCGGCATGCATGTGAGCGTGCATCTGGTTTGCCGCGGCCGTTTTCGGATCGGCCTCCGTCAAATCGTTCTTCAAATGCAGGATGAGAAGATCGCCGCGCTTCAATCGAAGATTTGGCGATACGTTCCCGTTCCCGTCAATGTAACAATAGCGGACCGGTCCGTCTGTCCCGGCATAGTTGTGAATTGTCAGATTCGCTTCCAGCACGCCGTTCCGGCTGCGCAAATCTTCCGGCTCCGGGAGGGCGCTCCCAGCCGGGGGGCGGTGACAAATGTCACCCGGCACTTCTGTGGCGTGCAAGGCTACACTCGCAAACGCTATGAAAACCAGTTCTTTCACCGTTGCCTAGTGTCTTACGGCCAGATGAATGCCGTATTACTGAAACATGAACTCTTGATGACGAACCGAGCTCCTTTAACGAACCGAAGCTCCTTTAACGAACCGAGCTCCTTTAACGAACCGAGCTCCTTTAACGAACCGAGCTCCTTTACTGAGCCGCGCGCGTGAGCAAGCGGTTTCGCTTTCTAGCGCACAATGGTCGCGATCGCGGTTACTTGTTCCTCGAACACTCCGCCTGCCGACAGCGGTTCCAGCGCTTCTCGCATCGCAGCCTCAAAGGCCGGCCGCCGCTCACCCAGCACCTCCGGCGATGTGGTGGACAAAGAAAGCGCCCGTCCGATTAAATCCGCAATCGTCACCTGGTGGGTCTCCGTCACTTCCACCTCCTCCGCCTGCCGGAATCGCGAGCCTCCGAACCATTCCTCGAGATTGATCCGATAGCGGCTCTCGTCGGGATCGGACGACCACGCCCGGCGGATGTCGTGAAATTTGCCAGTCAACCCTTGGGACGCTGCGCTGTGCGCCCGGGTGCCGCAGATCGCGATCCATCCGTTGGCGTCGACGATTCGTTCCAGCACGGCGATGGCGTGGTCCCGATCGAACCAATGCAGTGCGCGCCCGATGGTGACTGTTTGAAAGAGTCCGATGTCCGCGGGCAGATCCTCGATGCGCGCCTGGATCAGCTCGACGTGAACTCCAGCCCTGGCCGCCTCCACGCGCGCGGCCGCCAGCATTTCGGTCTCCACGTCGACGCCCACGCAGGTTTTCACATAAGGAGCGAAGCCGATGGCGAGCGATCCTGGCCCGCAGCCAATATCGATCAGCCGTTCGGTCCCGTCCAGCACCTGGCGCCGCGCTACTTCCCGAAAAAAGCTGGCAGGATAAGGCTCACGATAGCGAGCGTAAAACGGAACGGTAGAATCGAAGCGGCCCACGTGGAATTTTAGCAAAGCGGGTTGCGCGAGTCATCCAATTGTGATTCCGGCTGTTATTATTCTGGTCAGAGGCTCCCGGCATTCTCAAGATTGCGCACATCGATACAGGCAAGGACTTTCGCGGCGGCCAGGATCTGCTGTTGTCGCTGGCGCGGGGATTGAGGCAGCGGGGGCATCGGCAAGTGATCGTTTGCCCCAAGGGCAGCCCGCTCGCGCAACGCGCAGTGGGCGAAGAACAGGAAGTGATGCGGCTGGGAAGCATCCGCACGTTGCGCGAGCGCCTGCGCGACCACCGCTTCGATATCGTCCACGCGCACGATGGCAAGGCGCAAAATATTTCCTGGCGCGCTTCCCTCGGCCTGCCGGTACGGCGCGTGGCCAGCCGCCTGGTTGCGTTCACGCCGCGCCATCCGCTGATCCATCGTTTGAAATACCGCTTTACCTGCCACGGAGTGATCGCGCTATCCCAATCGGTGCGCCAGGTGCTGATCGCGGCCGGTGTGCCGGATTCGCGCATCGAAGTCATCGTGCCGGGAATCGAAATGCCCGAGGAGCTTCCGGGGCAGGACGCCCGTGCAGCCGCGCGAACGCACTGGGGTTTCTCGGAACGCGAATTCGTCATCGGCCACGCCGCCGCGTTCACTCGCGAAAAAGGACAGGACGTGGCTCTTGAAGCCGCGCTGTTGCTGGCGCCCAGGCTCCCTGGCGCGCGAATGCTGCTGGTGGGCGACGGACCGGAACGGTCGCAGCCCGCCATGGCCGAGTTGGCGCGCCAGGCGTCCGGCGTTGCGCAACTGCCGGGCTTCGTCGACGATTTGAACCAGTTCTACGCCGCGCTCGATCTCTTCATCATGCCCTCGCGTTCGGAAGCTTGGGGGCTCACCGCGTTGCACGCCATGGCCTGCGGGCTGCCAGTGATCGCGAGCAACGTGGGCGGCCTTCCGGAGGCCATCGAAGACGGAAAAAGCGGATGGCTGGTGCCGCCCGAATCCCCCGAAGCGCTTGCCGATGCCATCGTAAATGCGGCGTCCGATCCCGCGCGATTGTGTGAATTTGGGCGTAATGCGCGCGAACGAGCGGCGCAGTTCTCCATACAGCGCACCGTGGAACGAACCGAACAGTTCTACCTGCGTTTGCTGGCCGATGCGACAATAAAGAATTCGCGGCCAGCCAGCGTATGACATGGAATAGCAGAAATGTTGTGGTCACCGGAGCCGGCGGATTCATCGGCAGCCACCTGGTGGAACGCCTGCTGGCGCTGGGCGCGAACGTAACGGCATTCGTCCGCTATAACTCGCGCAACCATCCCGGCTTCCTGGATCTTCTGGCCCCGCGTACAAAACATATACGAATTGTTTCGGGCGACATTCGCGATCCGGAAGCCGTCCGCACGGCGCTGGAAGGCGCCGACACCGTGTTCCATCTGGCGGCGCTCACCGGCATTCCGTATTCCTACGTCCACCCCATCGAAGTGTTCGAGGTGAACGCGCACGGAACGCTGAACGTACTGGTCGGCGCGCGCGACGCGTCGCTCCAACACGTGGTCATCACGTCCACCAGCGAAGTCTACGGCGGCGCAACCTACGTGCCCATCGACGAGAAACATCCCAAGCAGCCGCAATCCCCCTACTCGGCGAGCAAAATCGCGTCCGACGCCATCGCGCTCAGCTTTCATGCCGCGTTTCAACTTCCCGTAACAGTGGTGCGGCCCTTCAACACCTACGGCCCGCGCCAGAGCGACCGCGCCATCATCCCCACCATCATCAGCCAGGCCTTGACGCAGTCTGAGATCACGGTGGGAAACACCGCGCCCACGCGCGACTTCACTTATGTCAGCGACACGGTGGAAGGTTTTCTGCAACTCGCCGCATCGGACGCAGCCGTGGGCAAAGAGGTGAATTTGGGAACCGGCTCCGAGGTGTCGATCGGCGATCTGGTGCAGCGCATCAACACCATCATCGGCCGAGACCTTCCCGTCCGAAGGAAAGACGAGCGCGTGCGTCCCGAATCGAGCGAAGTGAACCGGCTGCTGTCGAACAATTCAATGGCGCGCGATTTGGTGGGCTGGACGCCGCGCGTCACGCTGGACGAGGGGATTCGCTTAACCGCGCAATGGGTGGAGGAGCGGCTGGAAATGTACGATCCCAGCACGTACCGAATTTGAAAGCAATGATCCTGGCCGGCGGCATGGGCACACGCCTGCGTCCGCTCACGTTCTCCATTCCGAAACCGCTGCTGCCGGTTGGAGAGAAACCGATTCTGCAACGGATCATCGAGCAACTGCGCGACGCCGGCATCAGCGACATCGTTCTTGCCACTGGTTATCATGCCGAGCTGGTGCGTGCATTTTGCGGCGATGGTTCCAAGTTTGGCGTCAGCGTCACCTACGTACACGAACAAAAACCGCTGGGTACCGCCGGACCCGCGGCCGCACTGAGCGATCAGATCCCTCCCGGCGAATTCCTGCTGCTGATGAATGGCGACCTGATTACCGATCTCGACTTCCGCGCGTTCGTTGCATCCAGCCGCGCCAGCGGTTGCGAGCTCACGGTAGCTTACGCGAAGCACGTCTATCGTTCGCCCTACGGCGTGTTGTCCATCGCCGACGGCGCCGTCCAGGGAGTGACGGAAAAGCCGGAAACGGAATACGCCATTAGCGCGGGCATCTATTGCTTGAGCAGCGCCGCGCTCCATCTGATTCCGAATGACAGATTTTTCACCATGCCCGAATTGATGACTAAGCTGCTCGCGGCCGGCCAGCGCATCCATGCGTATCCGATCACAGGGACGTGGATGGGCCTGGAGAGCATCGAGCACTTCAATGAAGCGGTGAAGAAGTTACCGCAACCGTGACGGCCATCTCGCGTCTCGCCTCCGCCTGCCATAGCGCTACGTAACCGCAGCCCATCACCGCCAGGAACATCGCCAGCACCTCGCTGTTGTTGAGATTCCATGAATAGAAACCGCTTACCAGCACGCTCATGATCGCTGCAATTGCGGCGTGCAGCACCCAGCGCTCCTCCGCGTCCGCGGGCAAACGGCGCAACGCGCGCGCGAAATCGAAGATGGCCCATCCGATCATCCATAGCAACGCCAGCGCCGTGGGAACTCCGCGCTCGGCCGCGTATTGCACGTAGTCATTTTCCAAATGCCCGTAATATTGCGAGGCTTGCGGCTTGGGCATGTCCGGCCGGATGTAATTCTGATACTGCCGCCACACCTGCTCCGGCCCGACGCCCGCCCAAGGATGCGCCTTGATCATTTCCCAACCGATGCGCCGCAGCTCCGCGCGATGGCCGTTCGAATCCGTGGTTCCTTCGTGAGGCGATAACGCGGACATGGCGCGCTCGCGAATGTCGAGCGGATTGGCGATCAAAAGCCCGGCGATCGCCACCGGCACGGCTGCCAGCGCCCATTTCTTCCAAAACCAGATCAGGTACACGCCGCCGCACAGCGTCCCCAGCCACATGCTGCGCGTCCAGGTTAGGCCCAAGGCCGCGCTCACCGGCAAAGCGGCCACGATCAGCCACGGGGACCAGCTTCGATCGCGAGCAAAGAAAACCAACGCGCCAATCACCAGCAACGCCATCATCAGCTCCGCGCTCAACGTCATCCAATGGCCCATGAATCCGGTGATGCGGGCGTCCACGTAAGCGCTGTAGAAGTTCTGATGCGCAATTTCGGCGGCGCGGTACTTGTAAAAAAATTGCTTGATCCCCCACATCGACGAGAGCGCGGCTGCCAGCGCCCAACCGATCATCAGCCCGCGCACCTCGCGCAGAGTTCGAATGGCCGTTGTCACCAGAAACAGCATCAAATAGACGTAGAATTTTCGGACCTGGGGAAGGCCCTCACGGATGTGTTCCGAAGAGCCATGGCCGGAAACAAAGAGCGATACTAACGTTCCCAATAGAAACAGCGCCAGCGGCAACCAAACCGGGGGCAATCTCCAGCGCCTCCGCGCGACAATCAGCGCGATCAGCGCCACAGCCATCAGAATCTCGAAGACCCGGATGGAGATCAGCGTCGTCACCGCGGCGGCGCCGACGAGATACAGTGGCACGTCCTTGCGGTGGAACAAATTCATGGCTCGATGCCCTCATGATACGTTGTATTCGAAGCGCACAGCGCGGGACGCGCTCGCTAGCTGAAGAAACCACCGCGGCCCGCTGCGTTGTGCGCGATACTTACTGCGAAGCCCAGATGAGCGATGACAACGTCCTGACTGTCGAAGACCTTTCCGTGGCCCTGGACGATCTGCCGGTTCTGCAGAATGTCTCGTTCACGCTCCGGCAGGGCGAAGCGTTCGCGGTGATTGGGCCCAATGGCGCCGGCAAGACCGTCTTGTTTCGCGCGCTGCTGGGGTTGCTTCCGCATACCGGCCTGGTACAGTGGCGCCAGGACGTCAAGATCGGCTACGTCCCGCAGCGCTTCTCTGTCGATCGCTCCGCTCCCATCTCGGCCATGGAATTTTTTCTCTTACAATCGCCCGGGTTTTGGCGGCCCAGCGCAGCCTTCACCGCCCACTTGGATGAAGAGTTGAAATTGATGGGTCTCAACCACGATGTTCTCCGCAAGGGGCTCGGGGAATTGTCCGGCGGCGAAACACAGCGTGTGCTCATCGCGTCGGCGCTCATGCAAAAACCGAGCGTGCTGCTTCTGGACGAACCGACAGCCGCCGTCGATGCCGGCTTCGAAGAGACGGTCTACACGCTACTGCATCGCGTGCAGATGGAACGCGGAACGGCGCTACTGCTGATCTCGCACGATCTCAGCGTGGTGTACCGCTACGCGCAGCGGGTGCTGTGTCTCAACAAGAGCGTGGTGTGCCAGGGCCCACCCGTCGAAGCACTGAATCCGAATGCGCTCGCGACGCTGTACGGCGAAGCCAGCTTTTACCATCACGAACATTAATGCCGGCGCCCCCGCACACCTCGTTCTGGATCGCGCTCCTGGTCGGTATCGCATCGGGCAGCGTGGGCCCGTTCATCCTTCTACGCCGCATGGCGCTGGTGGGCGACGCGCTTTCTCACGTCGCGCTACCCGGCATCGCGCTGGCGCTCATCTATCGCTTCGATCCCTTCTATGGAGTGATCGCGTTCCTCATCGGCGCGGCGTTTCTGGTTTTCTGGCTGGAAGGCCGAAGCCGCGTGCCACCCGATGCGATTGTGGGCCTCCTGTTTACCGCCAGCCTGGCGATCGGAATCCTCATGCTTCCGAATGCCGATGTCGTCGAGTCGCTGTTCGGTGCGTTTCCAGTACTCTCTCTGCCGCTATTACTCGCGATCCTGCTCACCGCGGCCGTGCTATCTGCGCTGTGCTTCCTGCTCGCGAAGCGTTTCCTGTTCCTGATCGTTTCGCCGGATCTCGCGCGCGTCCACGGCTTGGGACGCGGTTACGATCTGGCGCTGCTGCTGATCTTCGCGATGATCGTGGCGCTGGGAATCAAACTCGTCGGGACGCTCCTGATGGGCGCGCTCACCATCATCCCCGCGTCCATCGCCAAAAACCTGGCGCAGAGCATGCGGCGATACGTGATCCTGTCCGCGATTTTCGGCGGCACAATCTCAGTGGCCGGAGTGTGGCTGGCCGAGAGTTTCCGGTTCCTGCCGGGCCCCGCGATCGTGTTGCTGGGAGTCGGACTCTTTGTCTTGAGCCTGCCGTTCGCGCGCAGAAAAATGGCGTAGAGTCATTTTATGGACTGGCTTCAGGACGTCCGCTTCGCGCTTCGCACCTTTCGAAAAAGTCCTGGCCCCATTGTTCTGGCGATTTTAGCCGTGGCGCTCGGAGTGGGCGCCAACACTGCGATTTTCAGCGTCATTCGCAGCGTCCTGCTGCGGCCGCCTCCGTATCTGGAACCGGATCGTCTGGTGGTGATTCAAGATTCCAATCCGGCCTCGGGAACGTTCCATGAAAGCAGTTCATCGGCAAACTTTCTGGACTGGCGCGACCAGAATCGCGTCTTCGCCAGCATGGCTGCGTACGCGGACTGGGTGCCGGCAGCGCTGATCGACGGCGAACCCGAACAGTTGATGGCCGAGCATGTCAGCGCGAACTTCTTCGCCACCCTTGGTGTCCGCCCGGCAATGGGACGCGAATTTACGGAGCAGGAGGACCAGGTCGGCCGGAACAACGTCGTTATCCTGAGCGACGGATTCTGGGAGCGCCGCTTCGGGCGCGACCGCGCTGTTCTCGGCCAAAAGATCCTGCTGGACAACGCGCCGTACACCATCGTCGGAGTGATGCCGGCCAGATTCGAGTCGCCGAACATCGGCCAGCGCCGCCGGCCAGTTGAGTTGTGGCGTCCGCTGGCGGAGTGGACGCACGAGAACCGGTCCGCGCGTTATATGCGCGTGATCGCGCGACTAAAGCCCGGCGTTAGTCTTGAAATCGCGCGTGCGCGGATGGTGGACCTGTCGCGCCGCCTGGGCCGTATTTATCCAGAGGATGCCGGTTGGCAGACGGAGACGCACCGGTTGGATGACGAGATGGCCCTCGGCGCCGACCGTCCTTTATGGACGCTTCTGGCCGCCTTCGGGCTGCTGCTATTGATCGCGTGCGCGAACGTGGCGAATCTGCTGCTGGCCCGCGCCACCACTCGTCACCAGGAATTCGCAATTCGTTCGGCGCTGGGAGGCCGTCGCTCGCGCCTGTTCCGGCAGGTGCTGACAGAGGCTCTCCTGCTCAGCGCTTGTGGCAGCGTGCTCGCCGTCTTGTTCGCATTCTGGACTCGGGGCGTACTGGCGGGGATGGCCAATGCGTTCTTGCCTGGAGCGCACGCAATTCGCCTGGATCTCGCCGTACTGGCATTCGCCGCATCTATCTCGGCCCTGGCGGGCTTGGCGTTCGGCTCCATTCCCGCGTTTCAGTCTGCATCCACGGACATCGGCCAGACTCTGAAGACCGGCGCACGAACCGCCAACCGGCAAACCACTCGCATCCGCACTGCGCTGATGATCGGCGAATTCGCCGTTGCGTTGGTCCTGCTCACTGGAGCGGCGCTGCTGCTGAACAGCTTTCAGCGGATTCAGTCCCTGGACCCGGGATTCCGTGAGGATCATCTCCTGGTGGGCGATGTCCGGTTGCGGCGCGGCGGGGAGGAGACCCCGGCCAATCTCGCATACATGACCGAACTGGTGGATCGTGTGAAACGGCTGCCCGGCGTGCAATCGGCCGCTGTGGTGGACGGGCCCCCATTATGGGGCGGCGGCGGTGAGGCTTCATTCACCATTGAGGGCCGGCCGCCCTTGCGCGCCGACGAACTGCAAAGCACGCTGATCAATTTTTGCACTCCCGAATATTTCCACCTGCTCGAACTGCGGCTGATTCGCGGCCGATTGTTCGACCAACGGGACGGGCCGCGTGCGATGCCGGTCATCGTGATCGATCAGGCCATGGCGCGCCGCTACTTTCCAAACGAAGATCCCATCGGCAAGCGCATGAAACTGACACCGCCCGAATGGCAGACCATTGTCGGGATCGTCGCCGATGTGCGGCAGACATCCATCATTGACGAACCAGCGCCTCAAGTTTATTTCCCGTACGCGCAGCATCCGCTGCCACGCATGCGTCTGCTGGTTCGATCGGCCGGCGATCCCGCTGCCCTGGTGCACTCTATTCGACGCGAGATGTCGCAGATGCATCCCCTGGTTCCGCTCGCAAAGGCTGGTCCTCTGGATGAAACTGTGTCGCTAGACATCGCTCCTCGCCGATTCACGCTTCTGCTCCTGGGATGTTGCGCGGGTCTTGCGGTGCTGCTCGCGGCCGTTGGTATTTACGCGGTAATGTCCTACACCATTGCCGAACGCACGCGCGAGATCGGCGTAAGGATCGCGCTCGGAGCACGTCCCGTAAATGTGATGGTCCTGATCGTCAAGCAAGGCGGTGTTGTCACGGCAATCGGCTTAGCGGCGGGCCTGGCGTTGTCACTGATCTTTGGCCGAGTGCTGCAGACTCTCCTTTATGGCATCACTCCGCATGATCCCGTGACGCTGATCGCCGCCGCGGGTCTTTTGGCCCTCATCGCGCTCGCCGCAATGCTGGGACCAGCGTTGAAGGCGGCTCAGAGCGATCCCATCGCGGCCATCCGGTCCGAATAACGTCTCGCGTCAACGATGGCCCCGTTCCGCGCGGGCGGTTTCACGCGAATGATCGCCATCATGCCGTTGTCCTCGTGCCCCAGGATGTGGCAGTGATAGACGAAATCGCCGACCAGCGGGCCGCGAAAATCCATGCGCACCTTCACGCTCGGATACGGCCCTGAGCCCGACCAATAGGGCACCTGGATCATGTCGAGATATTGGCCGTTGTTCACCCGAACGCCGTTCTGCTCCAGAAGCAGGAAATGAATCTGATGGATGTGAAATTCGTGATTCTCCAGCGACGCGGTTCTCGATGGTCCAGTCTTCCACCGATCCCTGCGTGGTGACGATGGCCGGCGGATTATCCGGGCTGAAGAGCGTCGGCGTCTGGCCATCCACGGTGATGAAAAAATTCGTCGGGCTGTTCGGATCGGTCGGGTCCGACAGCACCTCGGAAAAATACAGCGTGCGCTCGGCCGTGGGCTTCTCGCGGTCCAATTCCGCGAAGCGCTGCCGGTGCGGCGGCTCGAAGCGATAGGGAACGGTGAGCGGCGGCTCGGGTGCATCGTCTGAAACCTTGACGGCCGCGATGGGCCGTGTCGGATCGTTATCGCCGTCCGGACCCGTGTCGACATTCAGCGTCATCAGGGTCGCGTTCTTGACGCTGGAGGAAGGTCCGGTCACGATAAATTCCGCCCGCGCGGCAGGCGCCAGCAGAATGTCGGTTTCGACGATTCGCTTGCCTCGCGACGTGCCGTCCTGAGAGCCGGTGGGAACGCCATCGAGAGCCACCACCTCCAGCGGCTGCGCGGTCCCGTCGTATTGGAGTTGCAGATCGATGATGGTGTCCGCCGACGCGTTCACCACTCGCCAGAACTGCCTTTCCGAGGGCTTCATCTGAATCACGGCGGGCGTAAACGCCGGCGACGGCACCGGAACGTAGTTCAGCGAGATATCCCACGACGGAATGTTTCCTCCGGGCGTCGGGATTGCCCGGCACCAGATTGTCCCGGATGATCAAGACCTGCTGCGGCAGTCCGGCAACCTCGGGATTGATGTTTTGAATCCCTTCCACGATCAGCGCTCCGGAAGCGCCGCCTTGCACGGCCGCCTCGGAGATGCCGTGGATGTGCGGATGATACCAATAGAGTCCCGGCGGCTCGTCCAGCGGAAATTGCACGTCGTACTGAAACGTCTCGCCGGAATTAATCATGCGTGTGGATCACTTCGTCCTGATGGCAGGTCGGCGGCGTGTTCGTGCCGTGGTAGTGGATGTTGACGGACGAGGCTGTCATGGTCACGGCGCCGCAGGTGCTAGCCGCGGTGCCCGAGACACGGTCATCCCCGGCATCGCGGCCATCGCGCTGGAGTTGTCCGAAGCCGCCGGCGGGCACATTGTTCTTCAGATTGATCAGCAGCCGGTCGCCGGGATGCACATGCAGCGTGGGCGACTCCGCGCCGCTTTCGGTCATGAAACAGAATAACGTGTTGCCGTTCTGATCGACCGTGGTTTGGTAAGTGAAATTCACGCGCAAGACGCCGTGTTCGCTGAAGAGATCCTGGGGCTGGCTGATCGCGCTTCCCGCCGGAAAGCGCGGGCACGGGCCGGAAGCCTGAGCAAAATGCACAACTATGCGCAAGTATCGAGAATGAGCGCGGCAGTAGCGACACGTATGCGAGTGTTCCATGTTCATGACTTTTGTTCTCGCTTAAAAGATGAACTTCGCGCCCACCTGAACCAGCCGGGGAGCGGCCGCGCTGACCACTTGGCCGAATGTTGCGCTGCTGATGTTGCCGTCCACGGCTTGCGGTCCGAAGAACTGCGCGTGGTTGAAAACGTTGAAGGCTTCCAGCCGGAACTGCAGGGACTTCGATTCGGTCAGGCGCAGGTTCTTGAGCAGCGCCATATCGAAGTTCTCCATTCCGGGGCCGTGGAAATAGCGGCGCGAGGCGTTGCCCGGAGTGCCCAGCGCATTGTCGCTGAACAGCGCGGCATTGAAATACGGCTGCCCGTTGCGGGGATTGTGATTCAGATTGAGGGAGCCGGGCGCGACATCCGGTTCATCGACGCCATAATTGTTGATCCCGTTCGGCTCCGCGCCCAGCAGCGAGTTGTCGCCGTAGTTGATCAGCGTCACCGGGAAGCCGCTGCTGAAGCGCGTGATCCCGGAGAATTCCCACCCTTGCGTCAGCCGGTTCGCGGCATGGAACAGACGCGCAAAGGGAAGCTGGTAGTTGTAGCTGACCACGAAGTTCTGCGTGATATCGAAAGCGGACAACGCCCTGCTCAGCGACGGATTGAGCGGGTTCACCTCTTCGCCCAGATTGGAAGATTGATCCAGCGACTTGCTGTAGGTATAGGCCGCCAGCAATTGCAGCGGTCCGCTGGTGTGGCGCAAAGTGACTTGCAGAGAATTGTAGTTGGAGTTGCCGATGGTGGTCTCGTAGGTGTCGCTTCCGAAATTCGGCCCCAGCGGCCCTCGGGTTCCATTGATCGTCTGGCCCGACGCGGTGATGAAAACGTTGCTTTCGTTGAATGGGCCGCAGGGTGTCTGGCCGGGCGCCAGGTTGGCCGGATTGCTGAGTTGCAGGCACAGCGCGGGATTGCCGGGATTGGCTTCCTCCAGCACCAGCAGATGATGCGACTGCGTGCCGACGTAGCTGGCGCTGAGCACGGTGTTCTTTCCGAAGCCGCGCTCGATCGAGAGCATGTATTCTTCGGTGTAGGGAATTTTGTTGTTCGTCAGCATAGTTTGGCATCCCGCTGATGGGTTCAAACTGCGACCAATCGATATTCGCGTCCGGATGGCTGGCCGATGTGTTCAACGGCGCCAGTTGAACCGGAAAATACTGGCCGACGTTCTGACCGTTGGCCGCGGTGATGAACGGCGTGGCGAACAGCGGCGGCGCGGGGCTGGTGTAGGTGGTTCCATAGGGCGCGTTCGCGCTGCTGATTCCGATGGTCAGCGCTTCGATCGCGGTGTAGAACATGCCGTAGCTGGCCCGGATGCTGGTTTTGTCCGGATTGCTCGGGCGAATAGGCCAAACCGATGCGCGGCGCAAAATCCAGATTTCCCGCAGGCGCCAGCGTGCGCGGAACGCCGGGATCGGTGGGAAACAAAATGCCAGCCGGCGCGCCGGGGAAAACGACCGATTGCTTGGCCCGGCGCGAACGTGGCGATCTGATTGTATTTTTCGTACCAGGGCTCGATGCGGTCCCAGCGCAGGCCGTAGTTCAACGTGAGATTCTTCTTCACGCGCCAGCTATCCTGCGCGTAAATGCCGACATACTTGTTGCGGCCGTAGAAAGGCTGCAGCTGGCTTTGGTTGTACTGGCTGGGAATGCCCAGCAGGAAGTCCGCGAAGTCCACGCCGGTTTCGCTGCCGAAGAAAATGAAATTGCCGTTCAACTGGGCGATGGGATTGGTATTGACCTGATCGTAGTGGAACTCCGCCGCCCACCATGATGGTGTGCGTGCCCACGACTTTTGAAAAGTTATCGCGCCATTGAAAGGTGTTGTTGACCTGCTTCAGCTCGTTGGTATTGGTCCCGATCGAGAAGTTATTGAAATCGACGCTTTCCACGCCCTCGGTTTTGGGCGACAGCGGAACGATGCCGGGCGTGTTCGGGCCAACCACGAATCCCTGGGATGCCAGGCTTACGCCGACGCCGCCAACGGGCTGGCCCAGATCGGTGGCGTCGCGCATGAAGCTGAAGTGGAATTCGTTGACGGCGGTGGAACTGAGCGTCTTGGTGTCGCCCAGAGCGAGCAGTTGCGCGCGTCCGGAATTCAGGGCGTTGAAGCCCGGAACATTCGCGCCGCCTTGCGCCACCGGGTACGGATTGTTCTGCGACCAGCCGTCCAGAAAATAGTACGCCGACAACATGCCCCAGCGCGTCGTGGCGTCCAGCCGGTAGGCGCCTTTGTCATCGTTCAAGGTCTGGTTGTAGGCCGAGGTCGAAAAAGTGCCGTTCGAATTATTGGGCGCCGGAATGTACTGCAGCAGATTGGGCGGGCGCGGACCACGCTGTTGCGGAATGATTCCTCCTGGAAAAACCGAATTGAGCGACGCTTGTGGAGAAACCGCTGTAGCCCAGTTCGCGCGACAACAGATTCGAAAGGTCGCCCACCTGTCCCCGAAAAACCGCCGAAATCGCCGGCCCGCTCGGCGAGCGAAGGAACCGGAATCTCGCCCGTATCGATGCCCTGCGTCGATCGGGTCCCCTGATAATCGGCGAAGAAGAAAACCTTGTTCTTGCGGATCGGGCCGCCGATGGTTCCTCCAAACTGGTTCTGGTCGAACGCTCCGCGCGTCGGCGAAAAATAGTTGCGCGCATCCAGATCGGTATTGCGCAGAAACTCGAAGACATCGCCGTGGAACGCATTGCTTCCGGACTTCGTCACCACGTTGATCTGGCCGCCGCTGAACTCGCCGTATTCGGCGTCGAAGTTGCTGGTGAGAATCCGAAACTCGGCGATGGAATCCAGATTGGGAACGATCGCCGCGCCCATGTTGACATCCTCCTCCACGTCGCTTCCATTCAGCACAAAGCTGTTGGCAAACTCCCGCTGGCCATTGATCGAGATAGTGCCGGGATTCAAATCGCCGGAAGGAGAAAGCGCGCTCGCGCCCACATCCTGAACCGTATCGGAGGTGATGGAAGTAACCGGAACCACGCCCGATTGCAGCGCCAGCAGGTCCGTGAAGCTGCGGCTCATCAGCGGCACGGCGGTCATCTGTTTGCCCGTGATCACCTCGCCCATCTGCGTATCCACGGTTTCCACCTGCACGGCCGATTCGGAAACGGTCACCGTATCGGTCCTCTCTCCGATGGCAAGCGATGCGTCCACCACAACCTTGCTGTTCACATCGATGACGACGCCGGTGCGCCGCAGAGGCTTGAATCCGGAAGCGCGCACTTCCACTTCGTAGCGTCCCACGGGCAGGCTCTGGAATGAATAAAAGCCGCGGCCGTCGGCAGTGATGGTTTGCTTTACAGCCGTTCCCGTTTCGATTGCCGTGACGCTCGCTTCAGGAATCGCGGCGCCATTGGGATCTGTGATGGTTCCCAACAAACTGCCGCCGTCGCTCGCCCACAAGACCGGACCCAGCAGAGCAACCACGGCCATAGCCAGGAATCTTCCCCTGCCCTTGCGGCACGCAAATAGATGAGGCAGAGCTACTTGCCACTCATTGGCATTTCTGGATCTGCTTGGTTCGGTACCACGTTGCCTTAAGTTCACTGGACACCTTCGTTGTAATAAGATAACAAGCACATGCAAGCTATATCGGACCTCTTTGGTCCATATTAGGGAAGGAGCGTGGCCAAGTCAACAGAAAACAGCAAATGACTTGCAACTGAAGTTGGATGGCGTCAATCCTGGAGTGGGAGGACTCACAGGACCCTTACGCCTTCCAAGGATTGAAGACGCGAACCAACGACCCTTGAAAGCGGTTTGCCTTGCGCGACACCACGGTCAGATCGTGATGCAGAGCGGTGGCCGCAAGTAAACCGTGGATGGCTGGCAGGGCCTTTCCGTTTCGCAGGGCTTCGGCGGCGATTGAGCCCCAACGATTGGCGATACCCGCGTCAACTGGCACGATTCTTCCCGCGAACATGGTTCGCAGGTCCACCTCTAGCCATGCCTCCTGGCGCGCCCTGCGTTTGCTGTGCGGAAGCGCGGCCAGGCCTTTGCGAATTTCGCCAAACGTGAGAACGCTGAGAAACAGCGTCGCTTCGTCGGCCGCCTCCACCCAATCCATGACGCGCGGCTCCGGCTTGGGACGCACCAGCTCGGAAAGGCGACACCCATCCACGGTAATTCCCGAAAGAACTGCACCAGGCTCTTGGGGTGACGCGATTTCGCCAAGAGCTGCGCGTATTGCTCGTCGGAAAACATCACCACTCCTTCTTTGCCCTGCCGCGTTATCCGTTGCGGTCCCGCGGTTCGGGCCAGCCGGAACACCTCGCTAAAGCGAGCCTTCGCAGTCTGGATTTGGCAGTAGTGTCCGCTCGACATGACGCGCCGTCCGGTCAACTCACTGTCATGGAGCTCTCAGCGCCATCTTCTTTACCTTCGACAACCTCTCGATCTTCGCCCGTATTCACACCCAGGATCACGAGCCGGCTTCCCCTTCAGCGCGGCAAGGCTGAACGTTTTGCCCTCCAAGGATTTTCACCTCAAACTCGGGCGCCTGCTTGCGCGCCAGATCCAGCTTGGCAGCCACGCCGCCAGCCAGCTTCAGCTATTTCACTTCTTTCGCGCCCGGCGGCGGAGTGCTGATCGCGAAAATAATCGGTGTAAACGAATTAATTTCCCCGGGAAGCCAAGGGACCCTCCGCAGCCCTACTCTTGCTGCGAAATCTCGCCGGTTCCGCTGGCTCCGACAGCCTGAAGCAGCAGATCGCCCTGACGGTGGCGTACGGCCTGGCCCAATAGCGCAGCGCTTCGAAGCGGCCTTCACTCCGGTGCAATAATCGGATAAAGTTGAGCCTGATAAAGGAGCATCATGACCCCGCGCAATTCATTAATGGTTGCAAGCAAGCTTCTGCTGGGGACGCTGGCTTTCGCGCAGGCTCCTACGGAATCGCCCGTGCCGTCTGACACCGAGATCCGCAAAATTCTGGCCGACCGCGTCGGTTCGGAAAACTCGGGCGTTGGCATCGTAGTCGGCGTGATTGATGCGAAGGGCCGCCGCGTGGTGGCATACGGCAGTCTCGCCAAGGACGACAGGCGCCCGCTGAATGGCGACACCATTTTCGAGATCGGCTCCATGACCAAAGTATTTACGTCGCTTGTGCTGATGGATATGGCGCAGAAGGGCGAAGTGGCGGTCACCGATCCTGTGTCGAAGTATCTGCCCGCCTCCGTCAAAATGCCCGAGCGAAACGGCAAGAAAATCACCTTGCAGGATCTTTCCACGCAAAGCTCCGGGCTGCCGCGCATGCCGTCGAACTTCAAGCCCAAAGACGAAACGAATCCGTATGCCGATTATTCGGTCCAGCAGCTTTATCAATTTCTATCGGGATATCAGTTGACGCGCGATATCGGCTCTCAATACGAATATTCCAACCTGGGAGTGGGGCTGCTGGGACACGTACTCACCCTGCGCGCCCACATGAGTTACGAGGCGATGGTGAAGTCCCGCATCTTGGATCCTTTGGGTATGAGCAGCACCCGCGTCACTCTGACGCCCGAAATGAAGGCGCGCCTGGCAGTGGGACATGGCCCCGGAATGAACGTAGTGCCGAACTGGGATCTGACGACGCTGGCCGGCGCGGGTGCACTGCGGTCCAGTGCGAACGACATGCTGACGTTCCTGTCCGCGAATCTTGGCTATACCAAGACGCCTCTCGTCGCGGCCATGGGGGCGGAACTGTCCATCCGGCGGCCGGCCGGCGCTTCCGACATGCAGATCGCTTATGCGTGGCACATTCAAACCAGGAACGGAAATTCCATCGTCTGGCACAACGGCGGCACGGGCGGATACCGGACATATATGGGCTTTGATCCGAAAACCCGCGCCGGCGTCGTGGTTCTGACGAACATTGCGTCGGCCGCGGGCCCCGACGACATCGGGCGGCATCTACTGGACGCCAGCTATCCATTGGAGAAGGTGGAACCAGTCAAAGAACACATCGAAGTGACGGTGAACCCGAAGGTTTTCGACAATTACGTCGGGGCCTACGAACTGGGCCCGAACGTTATTCTGACTGTCTCCCGCACGGGCGACGAATTATTCACGCAACTTACTGGACAGCCGAAATTCCAGATCTTTCCCGAAAGCGATCGGAAATTTTTCCTGAAAGTGGTGGACGCTCAACTCAGCTTCGATACCGATGCCCAGGGAAAAGCCACTCAGGTGGTGCTCCATCAGAACGGGCGCGACATGCCGGCCAAACGGATTGACGCAGCTGAAGCCGATGCCGTGGCAACTGCGCTGGCGAAAAGATTCAAGGATCAAACCGCGCTGCCAGGATCGGAAGCGGCCCTGCGGCGCATCATCGAAGAGGTCCGGACCGGGCAGCCAAAATATGAGCTGATGACTCCGGCCTTCGCCGATCTCACACGCCAGCAGTTGCCCCAGCTCAAAGCGATCATTGCTCAATTCGGCGCGGTGGAATCGGTTACATTCAAAGGCGTGGGGCAGGGCGGCGCCGACATTTATGAAGTGAAGTTCGAACATGGTTCCTCCGAGTGGCGAATCTCGCTGGAGCCGGACGGCAAGGTCGCAGGCGTAGGGCTTCGGCCTTTGTAGGTGTCCTGCGCTGGCGCGTCAAAACATGCGCTTCTGAAACTGTCTGGTCCATCAATGAAAAAGGTCGCCCAAGGGCATTATGGCCAAGATCACCGCGTATTTCGACGCAAGCGGAAGTCCAGATGACACCGATGTTGTCGCCGTGGGAGGCCTAGTTTCAACTGCCGAGAAATGGATCGCTTTCTGCGGTCAGTGGCAAGAATGTCTGGACGCGTTCGAGGTATCGGCTTTACATATGAGGGATTTTTCCCAATCCAAAAGGGAGTTTTCGTCCTGGAGAAATGATGAACCAAGGAGAAGCAGGTTTTTGTCCGGACTCATTCGGGCAATTGAAAACCACGTAGAATACACCGTGGCGTCCGCGGTATTGATGAAGCACTACCGGTCACTCGACGAACGATATTGCATCAGTGAGTTCATGAGGCCCTACACATTCGCCGCAAGTACATGCGTAGGCGCAATCGCCAGATGGGCAAGGGAGTCCGCGCATCATCCAGCCGGGATAGCATACATTTTTGAAAAGGGAGACGTAGACCAAAGCGATGTTGGTCGGTGCTGGGATTCCGAGTTTCCAGAGGCGCGACTCAGTCCAATATTTCTAAGAAAAGGGGACTATCATCCGGATCCTCGGGTCTGCGCCCCGATTCGCCCCTTTGAGGCCGCCGATCTCATTGCTTACGAGAACCTAAAGGGTAACTTGCAGATCGAGAGTAGCCCCGGCGATGTGTATCAAGACCAGCTTAGGAGGCTGATGAAAAAGCCTTTTGGGGACCGACTCCCTAACGGTCGCGGCTCGGTGAACACATGCAAACACGCAGTCGCGATTCTGAGCCGCGCGCGTGAGAAGCCGTGAAAAAATCGGCCGTCGGTAACAGCCAGCCGGGCGAATACGCCGATGCAATCATGGCAGAACAGGAAAACCTGCTGGAGCTACCCGAGCAACCCCCGCGGCCAGTGGGCGAAGCCGCAGTGGTTGGTGAATGCAAACTACGAGTGGTCAGTCGGGATCAGTTGATGATGGCCCAGGTGGATGTGGAGCACCTGATTGATGAGCATCATCCGGCGCGTGGAATCTGGGAGATCACGGGAAGGTTAGATCTGAGCAGATACGAATCAGCCATTCGTACGCGTCGGGGGGAAGCGGGACGATCGGCGTGGCCGCCGCAGTTGCTGATCGCGGTTTGGTTGTACGGCTACAGCCAGGGAGTCAGCTCGGCACGAGAACTGGAACGGCAGATGGAGTACGAGCCGGGGCTGATGTGGATGACGGGAATGCAAGTCATCAATCATCACACGTTGAGCGACTTCCGCATCGAGCAGGGGGAAGCATTGACGAGTCTGTTTACGCAGATGTTGGTGGCGTTGTCGGAAGCGGGTCTGGTGAAAATGCGGCTGGTAGCGCACGACGGCACTAAGATCCGGGCGCAGGCCGGAGTAGATTCGTTCCGGCGGGAAGCGAGCTTGCGCGAGAAGTTGGAGGCGGCGCGCGGGCTGGTAGAGGAAGACCCGCAAGCCGACGGCGGGGGCAACCGCCGGCAGCAGGCCGCTCAACAGCGGGCGCGGCGGGAGCGGTTGGAGCGGGCCGAGTCGGCGCTGGAACAACTGCACCAGATCCAGGCGAACCTCAAGGAAGCCCCGCGCAAGGATCGCGCACGAGTGAGCATCAGCGAGGCGGAGTCCAGGCTGATGAAGCATGGGGACAATGCAATCGCACCGAGCTACAACGCGCAGGTCAGCACGGATGCCGACTCGGGCGTGATCGTCGGCGTGCATCTGAGCCAGTTGGCGGATGATTCCCATGAGCTACAACCGGCCATGGAAGAGATCCACCAGCACCTGGGGCGCAAGCCGGAGCAGGTGGTTGCCGATGGGGGATTCACCAATCGCGAATCGATTCAGCGCATGGCCGAAGAGGGAATCGATTTCTACGGCTCACTGCCAGATCCGAAGGAGCGCTCCGAAGCGGCGATGAAGTCGCATGGGATCGATCCGAAGTTCGCACCCCATTTTTTCATTCGGCAGCCAGAGACACGAGCGGCGCAGTGTCCGGCGGGCAAGACCATGCACTATCTACGGCGCAATCAGAAGCGCGGCGCTTATTACGAATCCTACCGAGCCCAGGGAGCCGACTGCATAGCGTGTGCGTTGCAGAAGCAATGTTGTCCGAACAACGCTGCGAAGGGACGCATCGTGTCATTTCGGGGGCAAGAACTGCAGCAGATCGCGGAGTTTCGGCAGAAGATGGCCAGTCCAGAAGGCCAACACATCTACAAACAGCGCGGGGCCAAAGCGGAGTTTCCCTTTGCCTGGATCAAAGAGCGGATGAAGCTGCGGAAGTTCCGATTATTCGGACTCCGCAAGGCGGGGATAGAGGCCTTGTGGGCGAGCCTGGCGTTCAACGTGATGATCTGGATTCGCGCCCTGCGCCAGGGAGCCCCCGTTCAGCCTGCAGCGGCATAGACTGGCGTGCAGCGCTGCCTGTCTCTAACGACATCGGACCAGCTTGCCGGTTCAGAAGCTCCCCAGGGCTGCATCAATCTGCAAACTAACCTAACGCGTCGGTATCTCTCTCCCGGCTTGCCCCGCACGCTCTCCAATTCGATCAAAGTGGACTTAGCTTAAGGCCGGAGGCAATTTTTCACGGCTTCTGAGCAAGCGGTTTATTGCCTTTTTCAGCATCCTGTTAGGAGGCCGCTCCAAAGACTTCTGAGGCTTCCCGGCGCAAAGAATTGGACGTACTCCGGCTTCAAAGAGATCGAGAGGGACTGTGCGCTCTACCGAATTCCCGAGCGCCATACCTAAGGAAATCCGACATCGATCCTCGAAACCTCACAGCCCTTGGCCAAGCGAAACGGGAGCAAGGAGCATATTGGGCGTAAGCGATTACAAACGTTGCTCAACTCAATTCGCTGACCACTCTTGCAAATCCCCACTCCTGAAGCGCCGATCTCGTAATCCGACTGATACTCTAAATCCGAATGCCTCCCGCCGCAATTCGCATCGAACCATCCATCGTTCACCTCAGTTCCGCCAAATGCGAAAAAAATGCGCCGAGGCCACACAGCATCCTCCACCCCTCTACCTACCTCACCCGTGCCACTAACCCCAGCCCCCAGTCCCCAGTCCCGCTTCCAGCGTGCGCTCAGCGGACGCTGGACGCCCTTGACTTCCCCTTTTGTTCGCCTCACAATAGATTCATGGCTTTGACCAAGCGGCAAAAGGAAGTGCTCGACTTCATCGCGGACTTCGTCGAAGAACACGGCTACAGCCCCAGCTACGAAGAGCTCGCCCAGGGTCTCCATCTGGCGTCTCTGGCCACCGTGCACAAGCACATTCAGGCGCTTGAATCCCGTAATTACCTGCGCCGCTTATTCAATCAGAGCCGTTCGCTCGAGGTTTCAGCCAAGTACGTGCAGGAGCGGCGCAAGGGTCGCGCTTCGGCGCGGTCCACCGAGATTCCCCTGGCTGGCCGCATCGCCGCCGGCGCGCCGGTGGAAGCCATCGAAGGACAGGACACGCTGCAGTTCGCCGACTTCGCCGGCAAGGGCGACACCTTCGCGCTGCAGGTGAGCGGCGAGTCCATGATCGACGATCACATTATGAGTGGCGATTTTGTACTGGTGGAGCGCGCGCAACAGGCGCAGGATGGCGAGATCGTGGTCGCGCTCGTGGACGGTCATGAGGCCACGCTCAAGCGCCTTTATCATGAGCGGGACGGCCGCGTCCGTTTGCAGCCTGCTAACGCTTCCATGCAGCCCATCATTGTCGATGCGGCCTCGGTGCAGATCCAGGGGCGCGTTCTCGCCGTCCTGCGCAAGTACAAGTAACCTTCCCAGCTTTCCAACCCTACTGCTTACATTCACTTACATTCCCGGCCGGACCGCTCAGTGACCTCATGTTAAACTGAGATCGAAATGGCTAGCCCAATGAGCGCGGTGAAGCGCTTTCTGTTCTGGGATTATCCACGCGCCGGTTGGCAGTACGACGTGATGGTCGGGCTCATTCTGGCCTTCATCTTTCTAACGCCCCGGGAGTGGTTTCGCGATCAGCCGCGTGCCAATAGTATCGTGATGCTGCCTTCCGAACACGGCGGCACCGTTTTCTGGATGGATGCGGAGCAACTTTCGAACACGCCGGAAAAGGCACGAGCCGCTGAAGCCGGCGCTCTGCTTCAGGCCCGGACCGGTAAGAAATATCGCGTGGTTCGCTTAGAGCCTATTGTCGATTCCGAGCAGGAAATTAAAGGATTCATGGCGTTCACCACGCCCTAGCCGCAAGGCTCTTAGGTGAAGCCTCGAGGCACTTTCAGGTATCCAATCATTGATGAGAACGCGATTGCGCGGATTTGTTGTGTGTCTTGCTTTAGCCGTCTCAACCCTGGCCGGCCCGGCGGCGCTTGCGGGCGCGAATGACGACCTCCAGCAAGTGCTGGCGCGCATGGATAAGGCTGCGAACGACTTTAGATCCATGACCGCGCACGTCACTTACGTCACCCACACCGACGTTCTCAACGACAACAGCACCGAAATCGGAAGCGTAACCATGCGGAAGGTTCAGCCGGGTGAAGTACAAGGGCTGGTGGATTTTACCGAGCCGGACCACAAGACCATCACCTTCGAGAAACGCCGTATTCAGGAATACCTGCCCAAGATCAAGACCCTGCAAGTGTTCGATTTAACCAAGCACGGCGAGCAGTTGGACAAATTCCTGATGATTGGATTCGGCACCTCCGGCATGGAACTTGCAAAAGACTACACCGTGAGCGTACTCGGACCCGAAAACGGCAAAGGGCCAACGGCCATCCGCCTGCAGCTAGTCCCGAAGGCGGCGGACGCCCGGCAATACGTCATGAAGCTTGAATTATGGATTCCGGAGCAGGGCGATCCCTATCCATTGCAGGAGAAGATTTTCCAGCCTTCGGGCGATTATCGCCTCACGACGTATGGCGACCTGAAGATTAACCCCCCGCTACAGCCGGATGCGCTGCAACTGAAGCTCCCGCCGGGCGTCAAGATCGAACATCCGGGTCAATAGAACAGGTGAACAAGAGAGTGGACACGCCAGGCCAGCCAAACAATCGCAACACCAGTGGCCGTCTCACTTTTCTCGACTGGGCGCGCGGCGGCGCCGTGGTGGTCATGCTGCAAGGGCATGTGTTTCATTCCTTCAATCGGACCGATCTGCGGACCGACGGCCCGTTCATGCTTTCCCAGTTCTTCGGTGGTATTGGTCCGGCCATCTTCCTGGTGCTCACCGGCATTACGCTTTCGTTCCTGATGGATGGCCGCGAGCGCGCGGGCCTGCATGCCATGGGGCGATGGAAAGCCGCCCTGCGCCGCGCCGGTTATTTGTTCACGCTGGCGTTTCTGTTTCGCATTCAGCTTTGGGCTTTTGCTTTTGGGCAAAGCCCCTGGATCGATCTGTTCAAGGTGGACATTCTCAACTGCATGGGCTTCGCCATCGCCGTGATGTCCGTCATGGCGATATTCACCACTGCCGAGCGTGTGCGCCTGTGCGCCGGATTGGGTGTGGCCATCGCGGCCGCGTCTCCGCTGGTTTCCGCTATCGATTGGCGCTGGCTTCCTCCGCAAGTTTCCGCCTACTTCGTCCCCAGCTATCAATACTTCGCATTCTTCCCCTGGGCCGCGTTCATTGCCTTCGGGCTCAGTATCGGCAGCGTCCTGCGGCTGGTGAAACCGGAGCAGATGAATCGTGTGATGCAATGGGGCGGCCTGATGGGTTTCGGTTTGATCATCGGCGGCCAATACTTCTCCAACATGCCGTATTCGCTGTATCCGAAGTCGGAATTCTGGCTGGATAGTCCGGGGCTCATCGTGATCAAGCTGGGCGTGGTGATGCTCGTCATTGGCTTCGCATACCTATGGACTGCGATGCCGTTGGCCGCGTCCTGGAGTTGGGTGCGCCAGTTGGGCACCACGTCGCTGCTGGTCTACTGGGTGCATATCGAGCTGGTCTATGGCCGCTGGTTCGGCGCATTCAAAGAATCGTTGAGCAATGTATGGTGCGGCATCGCGGCGCTGGCCGTGATCCTGCTCATGGTTGGACTTTCGGTGCTTCGGTCGCGCTGGGGCGCTATACGCCTGGCGCTCTTATCGTATTTCTCCTACAATCCGCCCAGCCGGGCGTCTGGCGATTAAAAAGGCCGCGATTAAGCCGCTCGGGCCAGTAACGCGCCCCAATGAAATCCGGCGCCGAATGTCGCGAAGCAGATCAGATCGCCGTGGACCGGTCCGGGATCGCGCCACCATTCCGCGGCGGCAATCAGCATGGATGCCGACGATGTATTGCCGTAACGCCGGATGTTGGAATAAAAGCGCGCGGAGTCCACTTCCAGGGCGCGCGCCACGCGATCCATCAGGTTTTGATTGGCCTGATGCATCAGGAAAATCTTCACCGACGATGCCCGCGTGCCATTTCTGCCCAGCAACTCGCCGATCGCGGCCGGGATTTTGCGCGATGCCTGCAAAATAACCGAACGGCCATTCATTTCGAGCGGCGCGCCGAATTCCAGCCGCAGGTCTTCAGCGAACGCTCCGTCGGAATGCAACGCCGAATCGATGATCTTCACGGGGCCGTCCGACCCGATCAAACACGCTCCCGCTCCGTCTCCAAACAGCGGTGCAACGCCACGCTCCATTGGATCGCGCGCAACAATCGCGGACATTTTCTCGGACGCAATCACCAGAATATTGCCGTGAGTCGCGGCGAGCGAGCCGGCCAGCGCCATGCCGAATAAACTGCCGGCACTGGCGATGGGTAAGTCGATCGCCGGAACGCCGTCGATGCCCAAGCGGTGCGCGATTGTGGAGGCTGGTCCGGGAAAGCGCCGCTCCGAGGAACCTGACGAAACCAGAATCATTCCGAGATCGCTCGCCTTGGCTCCGACCCTTTCCAGACATTGCTCCGCCGCATTCACACCCATGCTTGCGACGGACTCCGCACTTTTATCTGAATCCCCGAACGCCGCGTAACGCCGTTCTTCAATTCCCGACACGTCGAGGATCCAGCCCGCTTCGCAATTCAATCGCGCGGCCAATTCGGCGTTGCTGACGACGCGCGACGGCAAATAGGCCCCGAAGCCCAGGATCGCCGCCACGATTTACATCCTGCTCTCGATGTAGCTCTGAATGCGAGCGATGGATTCGAATTTGCGCGGATTCAGGTCGGAATCGGGAATCTTGATTCCAAACTCGCGCTCCAGTTCGCTCACCATATCGGGCAGAGCGAACGAATCGAGAAACCCGGAATCGAATAGCGACTCGTCCGGATCGGGAAGCTCGGTCTTGTTCGACACTTTTCGAACAATTGCAAGAATGCGCTCTCTATTATCCATCTTTATTGATCATCTTTATCGATCAGGGCTTCCTTCGGCGCGGACGCTGAGAAATCGATTGTATTGCCCCATGAGTTCCTCGAAGAGCATGCCACCGGCCATCCGATAACCGGCTCCGGTGAGGTGCGTGTGGTCGCCTTGCCCCAGTCCCGCCTGCACCCATTGGCGAACCGAGCCTGCACCACCCATCGCGGCGCGCCAATCCCAAAAGGCGCACCCATTGGATTGCGCCACGTCACGCTGGATTTCGATCACCTGGTCCAAATGCGGAAACGGCATGCGATGTCCGTGCAACGGATGTTCGCAATCGGGCGGACCGATCAACAGAATGCTGGCCACCGGCGCCGCCGCGCGCAAACGATGAATGATTTCGATCAACCCGGCGCGATATTCTTCCGCAGTCCACGAGCGGCTGAGCGCTTCGTTGGTTCCATACGCCAGGACGATGAGCGCGGGATCGCGGCTCATAAGTTCCTGATCCAGGATGGCCGAGTTCCAATTAAGTATTAAACCAGCCTGCGCGCCGTTGATGCCGAGGGTCTCGTAAGTGACTCCCGCGTGATTTTGCGCCACCCAGCCGAACAGCCGCACCGGCGCGGAACTGAGCGTACGCAGCATATATTGGTGCGATCCGGGCGACGCGGTGTAGCGATAGACCCCCAGTCCAAGCTCGCCATCCGTCTCGATGGTTTCCCCAGGCGAGCCGTCCACTGAAAATTCCAATTGGCCGCCGCCGGGCTGACGCAGATAATGCAGTTCCAGTTGCTCGCATTCAACGGTCAACGTCACCGTCTCACCCGCGCCCCGCGACGTAAGGCTGACGCCGCCTAGGCCTTCCATCCCGTCGCTTTTGCGCGTCACAATGCCGCTGGTGTACCAGCCGGTGGAGTTGCTGCCATGGCTGTCGAATCGGCGATAGCCCAGAAATGGATGGCCGGCCAGCGTGTATCCCGCGCCTCCGACGCCAAACTTGGCTTGAAAATCCTGGCGCATTTGATTCGCCCAGTCGTCCGATGCGGTGTGCGAATCCCCGTACTGCAGCATGTGCAGCGACATATTTTCCGGCGGATGCGAGAGCTGTTCGAAGAACGGCACCAAGGCTCCGGCGCCTTCGAGCGCGCCTACGGGCTGGGAATTTCGTTGGCTGATCGCGCGCAAGGCCGCGCCCCGGACCATGGGCGAAACATAAACCACCGGCACTCGAACATGTTTCTTGTGCGTGGTTTTCTTACTAGTCTTTTTTGCGTTGGCAGTGACGGCGGGAGCGGGCGCAACGGTGAGAAGCAGCGAGAAAATCAGCGCCAGCCTCGCCACTAGTGCGATCTCCGCTGTTCGCGCGCCTTGAATTGCCGGTAGCCGGATTCCAGCGCCTGATCCAGCAGCACTCCCACCTTGCGCGCGCCCGCCGGCATTGGATGCGTGAAATCGGCGCTCACCAGTCTCGGGGTGCTTTCATACCAGCGCGCCATGGTTCCCGCGCCGCCCATAGCTTGAAACGTGTTGAAGAACGCGCATCCCATCTCACCCGCCATCTGGCGCTGGATCTCCACCAGGCGCGGAAGAGTGGGAACCGTAGTGATGCGGGAATCGGAATCGCGTTGTCCGCGGTCCATGGGGCTCATAATCAGAACCGACGCGCGCGGCACCGCCGTCTTCACGCTCTGGATCACTTGGCGCAACTCGCCGGGGTAATAACGCTCGATGTAATCGGCATAAATACTCTCGTTCGTGCCGTAATTGATTACCACCAGATCCGGATGCTGGTGTTGCAACTCTTCGGTCCACTGCGGCTTGTCAAAATAACGGACCACCACTTGCACCTGGCCGCCATTCAGCCCAAGACTATTGTAGATCACGCCCGGCGTGTTCCTTTCGAAACTGACCCCGAAAAGCCGAACCGGCCCGCGTTCCACCAAGAGGTTGATCTCTCTCGCGCCTGCCTTCAACGGGAAGGTCTGATAATCCGGCTGTTCGCGGGGCCCTTCCGTCTCCACGTCGCCCAGCTTCTGCCCGCCCGCTTCCACCCCGAGCACGCCGCCGCCCGGCTGGCGCAGAAAATGAATCTCCATCTGCGCGTGATCTTCGGCCAGCGTGAGGCGTGAGGAAGCGCCCGTATCACCTTCGAAGCTGACACCGCCCAGGCCGTGGAAACCATCGCGAGCGCGCACTTGCGTGGCGGCATTGATGAGCCAGCCCTTCCCTTCCATTTCGACGCCGCGATGTCCATACCAGGCCCACGGTTTGGCGATCAGCACGAAGCCATGGCCGGCATCGCCGAAATGCTGCTGCAAGAGTGAGCGCACGTCGGCGGTGATGGAATCGGCGGTCACGGGCGAATCGCCATAATGCAGAACGCGTGTGATGGCGCCCGGCGCGCCCAGTTCCGTGCGCCACAGCGCGAGATAGAACGCCCGGAGAGCATCGTGCGGATCGATGAGATTAGGCTCGATGATCGGGTGCCTTGACGCGGTGACCGGCCCTTTGAGCGCGGGCATCGGCGGCAGCGGCTCCACGTTCGGGATGTCGCGCGGGCGGAAATCGAGAACCTCGGAAAGCGTAAACGGCCTGGCCAATTTCGCAGTCTCGATCAGCAGCAACAATGCCCCCAGGGTTGCGATGGCCAGCGATGTCTTTTTGGGCAGCATGGTCAGAATCGCGAATAGATGAACGGTGCGCTGCCCGAACCAGCGACGTATCGAATGGCAACCGCCAGCGCCGCGATGGCCGCGGCCTGGGCGTAGTAAGGAAATTGGCAATAAAGCTGAAGACCGCCGTCGTACCAGCGCTGCGGCACGAAATGCGCGGCAACGGCGACCGCCAGCACCAAGGCGAACGCCGGAGTAATGTTCGCAAAGGAAATGGTGCCCGAGGAGATTTGATACAGGATGTCGCGCGCCGTCGATAGGCTGGATGCGCGAAAGAAGACCCACCCGATCAGCACGAAGTGGAAAGTGGCCAGGCCGCACAGAAAGCGCGCGCCGCGCGTGAACGTCAATTTCGGATTGCCGTGCCATGCCAGCCACCAGCGGTGCGCCGCCAGCCCGATGCCGTGCCAGGCGCCCCACGCGATAAACGTCCAGCCCGCGCCGTGCCACAGTCCGCCGATCACCATGGTGATCACCAGATTCAGATACGCGAAGATCTTCCAGCGGGAGCGCAGGCCGGGCAGCGAAAAATAAAGATAATCGCGCAGCCAATTGGAGAAGGAGATGTGCCAGCGGCGCCAGAAGTCGGAAATGTTTTGGGCGGCGTAAGGACGGTTGAAGTTGCGCGGCAGCGTGATGCCCAGCAGCAGCGCGGAGCCGAGAGCTATGTCGGTGTAGCCGGAGAAATCGTAGTAAAGCTGGAACGCGTAGCCATAGACGCCCGCCAGCACTTCCGCGCCGGAGTAAAGCTTGGGCAGATCGAACACGCGATTCACCAGGTTTTCAGCCAGGTAATCGGCAATCAAAAGCTTCTTCACCAGGCCGAGCCCAATCAGAAACAGCGCCTTGCCTCCATCCTGCGGGCTGAGCATTTCGCGCTTGGACCACTGCGGCAATAGCGTGGAGATGCGCGTGATGGGGCCTGCGACGGTGGTGGGGAAGAAGCTGGCGGAGGCCAGATATGCCAGGTAGCTTTCGGCCGGCTTCGCGTCGCGCCGGTAGATTTCGATGGTGTAGGTGAGCGACTGGAATCCGTAGAAAGAAAGCGCGAGAGGCAGCACCCACGGCAGGACTGAAAAATATTTGACGGACGCCATCAGGCCTACGTTAAGCCCGATGCTGAGCGTGATGAGCAAGCGACGAAGCCCGGGGCGCGAAGAGCGATGCAGCGCGTTGCCAATCAGAAAGTCGCAGGTGGAGGCGGCGGGAATGATAGCGAGATAGGCAAGATCCCAGCGGGCGTAGAAAAAGTAGTTGGCGAACAGGACCACGGCCAGCGCTCCCAGGCGGTATCGCGCGGCCAGCCAGTAGGCGAAGAAAACGGCCGCGAGAAAACTGAAATAGGCCGCTGTAGTCAACAACATGTGCGGATGCCCTCAGTATAGCGGAGGGCGAAGGCCTGGGCCGTGAGAACATACAGGCAGATCGAAGCCCCATCGCGAGCCGCTGCCGCGAGCCCCGAGTTGGGCGTATTTCTTCGCGCGACATTCGCGGCCGCTTCTGCGAGAATTGAGTCGGGCCTGTCGTACGGGTGGTCGCTCGCGGAGTTGCTGTATCGCTTCGCGGGAGGAAAGTCCGGTCTCCACAGGGCAGCATGCCGGCTAACGGCCGGGGGGGTTCGCTCAAAGCGGATTTCACGGAAAGTGCCACAGAAAATATACCGCCGCTGGCTCGGACGCAAGAGTCTGAGTTTTCGGTAAGGGTGAAAAGGTGCGGTAAGAGCGCACCGCGGATGGAGCGATCCGTCTGGCAGGGCAAACCCCATGCGGAGCAAGACCAAATAGGGGAGGAGGAGCGGCCCGCTCCGTTCGACTTCCGGGTAGGTTGCTAGAGCTTGGCAGCAATGCCTTGCCCAGAGGAATGATCGCCGCCTTGCGGGGGTTGCTGAAAGAGGCTGAGAACCGCTTGCTCACGCGCGCGGCTCAGTATGGCGATTACGTACCGAGCCGCGACCGTAAGGGAGTCGGTTTGGGCGGCCCTTTTCAGCAGCCCCTGCGAGATACAGAAACCGGCTTATAGTACGGCGGGCCCAATCGAAAGCTTGGCAGCAACCGCCCCAGGGGCAACTGGCTCCAGGCGAGCAGTAAAGTGGAACGTGCTGCCTTGGCCCTCTTGGCTCTCCACCCAGATGCGGCCGCCCATCATCTGGACCAGACGGCTGGCGATGGTCAATCCGAGCCCCGTGCCGCCAAATTTCCGGGTGAACGAGCCGTCCACCTGAGTAAACGCCTCGAAGATGACCGCCTGCTTTTCAGCCGCGATGCCGATGCCTGTGTCCCGCACTGAGAAGTGCAAGCCGTCCACACTGTCGGGCGAACGCTCAATCGCGACGAAGACCTGGCCCTGGCCGGTAAACTTGAGCGCGTTCCCAATGAGATTGATCAGAACCTGCCGCAGCCGTCCAGGATCGCCCCACACCCGTGCCGGCACATCCGGCGCCACGCTGCACTCCAGCGCCAGCCCCTTGGCGTCCGCCGACACTTTCAGACCCTTCAGCGTGTCCAGAACTACGCCGCGCAAATCGAACTCGCCGATTTCCAGGCTCAGCTTGCCGGCCTCGATTTTTGAGACGTCCAGAATGTCATTGACGATGGTGAGAAGCGCACCGGCGGAGCTTTGGACCAAGGTGAGAAACTCGCGCTGTTCAGCGTCCAGATAGGTATCCAGCAAAACTTCGGTCAGGCCGATAATGCCGTTCATCGGCGTGCGAATCTCGTGGCTCATATTCGCCAGGAACTCGCTCTTGGCGCGGCTGGCGGATTCGGCCGCCTCCTTAGCTTTGAGCAGCTCCGCTTCGGCCTTCTTCCGCGCCGTGATGTCCACGCTATGGCCGATGATGTTGCAGATGGTCCCTTGCTGATCGCGCAGCGGGCCGCAGGTAACGTCGACGATCATTTCGCGGCCGCCCGGAGATACGCTGGCTTCCAGGCGCGCCACTTCGCCCCGAGCGGCGCGGACGATCATGTCCCGAACCCGCATTTGATCCTCGGCGGTGCTCCAGTCCTCGCTCTCCCAAAAGCGCCGGCCGAGCAGCAGGTCGGGTTTCCCTCCGATGGCTTCCAATGTAGCCCGATTGCACTCGATCAGTACGCCATCCAGCGTGAAAAGTCCCACGAAGCCGAACAGGGAATTGATAATGTCCCGGAGACGTTTTTCGCTGTCGGCCAGCTTGGCCGCGGACTCCACGCG
This sequence comes from Bryobacterales bacterium, assembly GCA_963784025.1. Classification (GTDB taxonomy): domain Bacteria; phylum Acidobacteriota; class Terriglobia; order Bryobacterales; family Bryobacteraceae; genus Palsa-89. Next base: position 303,627 of record CAWAPW010000011.1, on the reverse strand, counting down.
CTCCGTCATATCGCCGACGGCGCCGACCACGCGGATGGGCTCACCACGTTCGTTGCGGACGATCAGGCCGCGCGAAACCACCCAGCGATAGGTTCCATCCCGGTGCTGGAGCCTCACTTCGTCGAGGAATCGGTTCCTGGTAGGGTCTTCGTTGTAACGCACCTTGTTTTCGATCAAGCGCCCGATGTCGTCGGGATGAACGCGTCCGAAAAACGATGCCTCTTCGTTAGGCAGTTCGTCATCTCGAAATCCGAGCATCTCTTTGTAGCGGGGCGATAGATAAGAAACGCCCGTCACCAGGTCCCAGTCGAAAATCCCCTCGTGGATGGCCTCGGTCACCCGCGCATAACGCGCTTCGCTTTCACGCAATCCGGCTTCGGCCTGGACGCGCGTGGAGATGTTCCGGCCGTTCCATAGAAGATGCGTGCATTTTCCCTGTTGATCCAGCACCGGAGAGACGGACACTTCCAGCGCGTCGCGCAGCCCCGAGGACGGAGTTTCGAAGCGAAGCGTCGCCCGGGCCTCAATAGCCCGGCTGTAAACGAGGCGCCTGGTCTCGATGTGCTCGGTGGACAAGCCGGTGGCGGCTAGCAGATGGCCGAAGTCCTTGCCGAGGAAATCCGCCGCATTTTGCCCCATTCTCGATCCAAAGTTTTCGGCCAGCGCGCGATTCACAGATTCGGTTATGAAACTATTTCCGCCCTCGACCTCCCGGCTCAACCCTTGGCTCAACCCGAAAGAGCGCCTGCAAATCCGAAGTGGAGTTGAAGATCACCTTCTGCCGCGCTTCGCTTTCGCGCAGCGCCGATTCGATAAGCTTTTGTTCCGTGATATCGAAACAGTAACCGGCGATTTCCACTGGATTGCCGGCGGCGTCCCGCACCAGCCGCAGTTCAGCGTGCGTCCAGCGGTACTCGCCGTTCTTGGTGCGGAAACGGAAATCGTAGTTTTGGGTATTGCGCTCCAGCACGCGCGCAAGATGAATATAAACCGCGGCGATGTCGTCCGGATGAATGCGGTCGGCCCAGAATTTGGATTGGTTTACGAAATCCTGCGGCTCGTAACCCCAAAGCGCCCTCACTCCCTCGGTGACGAACGTGGCGGCAAAGTCACCTCCGGCTTCTAAAGCGAACATAGCGACGGGACTGCGGTTGATCAGGGCTTCCAGCCGCTCCAGTTTTGTTTGCTGCGTTTCCAGATTCTGGGACAGCGATGTTAATGAGGTTTCCATTTACCAGCGCCGGCCGGCGGTGGAACCGCCTGTTGCCCGCCCAATCTGCGTATGCTGCTCGATCTAAAGTACATGGATCGGCCCCGTCTAATAAGAAATCGGCTAGGCTTTAGTCTTGGCTTTAGGAATTATTCCGTAAGCGCGCGCGGTATGCCATCTTGGAAGAGTGCTGAAACCCTGGCCTTGGCTCCGCTCCGCGCTCGACCACGGCACGCGCCAACAGGTGACGCGCCTGGGACTCCTGTTCACGCTGACTTGCGTTCTGGTATCGTTGGCGGCCTTCGTCTCGGCCAACAACCTGCTCTTTCTGATTCTGGCGCTGCTGCTGGCGACGTGGATGGTTTCCGGATTCATCGGCCGCCTTTCGCTGGCCGGACTGGAGCTGGATTTTCTTCTTCCCGAACATCTGTGCGCGGGTCGCAAGCTGATGGGCCGCGTGGTGATCCGCAATACTAAGCGCTGGATGGCTTCCTTTTCCATTCACGTGGCCGGATCCAGCGACAGCGGGCTCTCGCAGCCGCTTTATTTCCCCGTGATTCCCGGCCGCGCGCGCATCGAGGCGCCGGTGGAGCTTTTCTTCGCGCGGCGCGGAGCTTACCGGCAGAACAGCTTTCGCTTCTCCACCCGCTTCCCGTTCGGATTCGCGGAGCGGCGCATCAACGTGCGCCTGGTGCGCGACATTGTCGTGTATCCGTCCATCGATGCGCAGCCCGGTTTCGAGGAACTGCTGATATCGTTGCAGGGCGAGATTGCATCGTTTTATCGCGGCCAGGGCAACGATTTTTATCGCATCCGCCCGTACGAAGTTCTCGAAAGCGCCCATCATGTGGATTGGAAGGCCACCGCTCACACCGGCGACCTGCAGGTCCGCGAATTTGCGCGCGAGCGGGAACAGTCCGTGGCGTTTTTTCTCGACCTCGACATCCCCGGCGCTCAAGCCGTGTGGTTCGAAACGGCCGTGGACCGCTGCGCTTTTCTGGCCTGGAACCTTTCCCAGCGCGGTTCGCGAATCCGTTTTTGCAGCCAGGATGTGGACTGGCAGCTTCCCGAGGAGGCCGATGTTTACGCCATCTTGAAGTACCTGGCGATCGTGTCTCCGCGGCAAGGCAAGCAACTGGCGGCGTCCCAGGATCGGAACGTGTTCCAGATTGTGTTCAGCGCGTCTCCCGAACGGCTGACGGAAGCGGGATGGGAACTGGGCGGAAGCAATATGCGCCTGCTCACGCCTGAGCCGGAGTTAGCGATAACCGAGCCGCGCCCGCAGGAAGCGGTCAAAAAATAAGCTTTAGTCCAAACTGTATCTGCCGCGACGTGGTGGCCGTGGCCGTGATCAATCCCGCCGAAGGGCTGATGGCGCCGTTCGAAAACACCGTGGCATTCGGAGTCCCGAAGTTCGCACGATTCAGCACGTTAAAAACTTCCGCGCGAAATTGCAGATTCGCCCGCTCGGTGATGGCGGTGGTTTTGAATAGCGAGGCGTCGACGTCGGCCAGTCCCGGTCCGCTGTAGACGCCACGCCCTACGTTCCCGTACGTGCCGGCGATGGGCAAAATAAAGGCCTCGGGATTGAACCACTGATTGGGATTGCCCAACACTACAGGTCCCGAGAACGCGGGATTCAGCGACGGGCGATCGGGATTTCTGGTGTCGCCGTCCCCGGATCGATTCGAGCCGATCTGCGGCGTGAATGGAAACCCGCTCATGAGCGAAACAATGGTGTTGAACTGCCAGCCGCTCACCAGCCGGTTTCCAAATCCGCCAAAATTGTTGGCCAGCGGTTTGCCCTTGCCAAACGGCAGATCGTAGGTACCCGAAATGCTGGCCGAATTGGGGATGTTGTACGCGGATGGTCCCCAATCGCGATGCAGATCGTTGGCGTCCAGGATCATCTGCGCTTGATTGGTGGCCTGCGCGCCGGTGAGCGCCGAATTCATGTCCAGATCCTTCGACCACGTGTAGTTGCCGCGGAACTGCAGGCCGTTGCTGAAGCGGTGGATCACGTCCACCTGCAGCGCGTTGTAGCTGCTGTTGCCTTCGGTGTACCAGAAGAATCCTGCGCCCAGATTGGGATTCGGCAATGTGGCGTGGGGTCCGGGGATGTATTGCGCGCCCTGCGGCACCAGGCCGGCCACCGTGCCATTGCCGCCCGCCGAACAGCCGCTCGTACTGGCACAAATCTGAGTGGGAATAGCGTTAGGATCGACACTCACGAAGCCGTGGTACCCGAACTCGCCGACATAAGCGACGCGCAGCACCGTATCGTGGCTCAGTTGCTGCTCCACCGTAAAATTCCATTGCTGCACCGTGGGCGTCTTGGCGTTGGGCTGCACACCCTGCGGAGCATAGATGGTGCCGGGCGCGGGAGGCACGCCGGGAGTAATGGGAACCAGCGCGGGCAGCGATCCTTTGAGTGAAACGGAGCCGTTGTACGGAGGGATGGAGTTGAGGAGGAAGCTCAGATCGTCGATCAGCGAATAGTACATGCCGTAGCCGGCGCGCACCGCGGTTCTACCGTTTCCGAAAACATCCCAGGCCAGGCCCGCGCGGGGACCCAGCAGATGTGTCGCGTTGTTTTGCGTGAACGCCGAATTGCCCACGATGGGATTCGTCTCCAGGATTCCATTCGAACCGGTGATGTAGTTGGCGGCTCTTCCCGACTCTTCATTCCATCCCGTGGTGAACTCATAGCGCAGGCCCGCTTGAAACGTCAGGTTCGGACGCAGTTTGATGGCGTCTTCAAAATACGCCGCGCCGAAGAAGCTGCGCCAGCCCAGCTCGTTAGGATCGGGCACCACTTGAAAAGATGTAACGGTTCCTTGCAGAAAAGTTTGCAAGCTCGCAAAGCTGGCTTGTCCGAGCTGGCGGGAAGCAGCGTCTTCATTGTCCTGAATCCGCTGGAACCAGACGCCCGCGGTGATCTGCTGGCGCCCTTTAATGATCTGCACGCCGTCGGTATAAGTGAACAGATTTCTGCGGTTCCAGACATTGGCCGCGTTGCTGGGACCAGCCGAGGTGATGGTTCCACCGGCCGTGGTGGTGACGCCGCCGCCAATCACGATGCCGCCGGGGCCAAGGCCGGTGACAAAGGAAGTGCTGGCCGGGAACGTCGTCAGGTCCGACGAATCGTAATTGAACGCCGCGCGCGAAAAGCCCGCGCGAAAGGTGTTCAGGATTTCGGGCGAAATGACATGCGTCTCTTCCACGCTGGCCACCTGGTTGGCCAAAGTCTCATACGATCCGAACAGCGGGTCGGCTTGTGGAACCAGGCTGTCGCCATCGTCGATGGTGTAGCTGGCGGAAAACGTGTCGCGGCTGCTGAAGATGTAATCCGTTCGCAGCGTTCCGAAATCCTCGCGAATGGTTTCCCGTGGATTGTTGTAGGAGAGCGCGGTGCCGCTGGACACCCCGCCCACTGTCAGCTCCGGACCATTGGGCGCCGGCCAAAGCTGCATGTACTTGAGAATGGCGGGATTCAGTTTCGCATACTGGGCTTCCACGCCACTGGCGTTCGGGAGCATGCCCAACCGCGTGTCCGCATCGGGAACCACGCTGACGTTGCTCTCCGCCAGCACCTGGCGGAAACCTTCGTAGTTGCCGAAAAGGAACCATTTGTCTTTTTTGATCGGCCCTCCGAGCGAGCCGCCGAACTGGTTTCGACGAAACGGGGGTACAAAGGCCTGGTCGAAAAAATTGCGCGCGTCCAGATCGCTGTTGCGGAGAAACTCAAACAGCGTGCCGTGCAACTGATTGGTTCCCGATTGAGTGACCACGCTGATCTGCGCGCCCGCGCGCTTGCCGTACTCTGCGCCGTAGGTGTTGGTAAGCGCGTTGAACTCGCGAATGGCGTCGATGCCCAGCAGTTCGCCGCTGACACCGCCCGGAGTGATGGCTAGCTGGCTGGATCCGGTGTATTCGATGCCGTTGAGCAGGATCAGGTTCTCGTAGGTCCGGCGCCCATCTACGGAAAACGTATTGCCATTGCTGGTGCTGGTTCCCGCGCTCTTCATCGCGCTGTAGTTGACCGCGCCAGGATTCAGCGCGATCAGGTTGTCGAAGCTGCGGCCGTTAAGGGGCAGGTCTTTGATCTGCTGCTCGCCGACTACGCCCGAGACTTGCTGCGTTGTGGTGTTGACCAGTGGAGTTTCGGCGGCCACCGTCACTTGCTGCACCAACTCGCCCACTTCCAGCTGAAGATTTACTACCGCCTCCTGGCCCACCACCAGATCCACTCCAGTGCGCACCGCCGACTTGAACCCGGCCTTTTCCGCCTTTACTTCCTGTGCGCCAAGCGGCAGGGAAAGGACCGCATAATGGCCCGCCGAATCTGTCGTGGCCGTCCTACTAGCGCCCGTTTCCAGGCTCTTCACCGTGACCATTGCGCTTGCGACGCCGGCGCCGGAAGAATCCTCGACGGTGCCCGAGACGGCAGCCGTTACCTGACCACGCAGCGGCAGCGCCAAGAAACCAATTGCCAATAGCCAACAGCAAACACTGCCTAACGGTCGTGGTTCCGAAATGCGCACCATTGCTGAACCGCGCGCGTCAGCAAGCGGCCCACTTCTCGATCGTTCGATCAAAGCAACCCTCCAAGAATGCGTAGCATTCGCGAAACAGTACTACGATTATATGGAAGCGAGCAAACGAACTAGGAGGGCTTCAGCCGAGGTAGAGGTTTAGTCATGCTAGGTGAGCTTCCGCCAAGCTCTCTTCGAATGCGTCCAAAAACCTGTCCGCGTTTTCCGGAGTCTCCACGTCGGCCAACTCGATGATATGAGACCTCTCTAAGGAAATGGGCATCTTGTTCAAGACATCTCTCCTGGTGACTACAGGAATGATTGGCTTCTGCAGTGCCCATGCCGCTCCGAGCTCATGTAGCACCCAACTGTCATCTGCTGAATGTGGCGTCAACAGCGCGACAACGACGTCAGTTGAGGACAACTCATTCCGAAGCTTAGATTGCCATTTCTCCGCTGCGCTCAGCTCCTCAGTAGTAAAAACCTTGGCGTTCGCCCGATGGACCAGAAGGTTGCGCACGTGCCGCGCAAAAACCATGTCTACGTTCGAGTGGCTTATGAACACCTTAACTTGCCGCCGTTTCGGGGATCTTGATTGCCGCATGTCACCGCCTCGCCTTCGTCCGCCTCAACAGCTGGCCGATGTATTGATCGAAGTCGTTGAGATCAATCGCTTTATAGGGGCTGAGTATGTCAGGCATCTCTTTTGGTCCAATCTTGTCGATGATAGCGATGATGGGCTTGCGCAAGCCCCAGGCAGCTCCCATCTCAATGAGCACCCACGGACGGTCCTTAGAATAGCGGCTCAGCAATACAACGAACTCATCGCACTTCTCGATTCCAGTCCGCACAGAGTCCGGAATCGATTGTCCACCTTCGACGTCCTTTTCATCGAAGAATACTCTGACGTGCGGCCTGTCGGTCTCCTCGATTAGCCTTGCGCACTGCTTGGCAATCCAGCGGTCCTTATAAGCGTGACTCAAAAACACACGGTAGTCCACCACCGATCTTTTCTTGCCCACGCTTTTCACCCGTAGTGCAGCGTATCCTTGGTGCGATGGCGCTCCTTGGATGTCGCAAGACGGCCCAATGCCGAAGTCTACTGGGCGATTTGGAACGTGGTCCAGGGTTGGGAATCGAGATCGCGCAGCACGCTTTTTTCCCAGTCGAACTGCGGATGAGCTTTCAGGTGTTCGGCGGCCTTGAAGTCGATTCCATCGGCGTGGCCCATGGCCGCGGTGAACGACATCTGAGCCAGCATCGTGGCGTCGGCGGCTTTGTTCTGCACGGTCCCAGCCGGGCCGAACGGCGGCTGCCAGGGGCTGGAACCGCGCGTGGAAAGATCGATGTGGCCGCACAACGTCCGCTCGCTCGGCGCGGTTTCGTGCGTGAAGGTATCGTAGTGGTCGGCCAGGAACCGCTGGGCCGCCGGCACGTCGATCTTGCCCTTGTTTTCCGCCATGAGCTGCTCCCAGCGGATGTGCCTCGCATTGGCGCTGACGCTCGGATCGGCCACCGGAAAATCGCTGGCCTCGTCACGGATCAGTTCGGGATTGGCCGGAAAGTTCGAGCCAACAAAATAACCGTCGTGCGTCCGCTGCAACGTAACGTGCTTCAGACCCAGCTCCAGGTTCGCGATTTCATTATTGCGCGAGTCGGCGACCAGCCAGGTGTTGGCGTAGCCTCCGTTGTTGCCGTCTTCCATGATGCGGGCGAAGTCGTCGACATTCGCGGCGTACTGCATCGCTTTGCGCGCGCGCACAAACTCCGGGATTCCTCGCGGATCGAAGCCTGTGAAGTGCCCGATGGTAGTTTCAGTGATGGCAAGACCGGCGCTGTTGACGCCAAAATCGTCGCCGCTGTGAATCAGACCCGGCATGCCATCCATCAGGATACGATTGCCTTCCGACGGCACGATATCGAAAATAATGTTCCAGCGCGAGCCTTCCTTATATTCGCTCCAGTTGTTGTGCGCGATCACCACCTTGCCGTCGCGCGTATAGCTGCCCACCGCGACGAAGGCGCTGCAATGCTCGGGCGTCGCCCCTTGAAGTGATGAGAGCTGATGCTGCTTGTCGTACCAGCCGGTGTAGTAGGGCGAAAGCTCCAGCCAGCCGTTCATCGCCACTACGTCCCACAGATCCAGCGAAACGCCCCGCGCCTTCAGCCCCTCGGCAATCCCCTTGAGCTCTTCCCGATACTGTGGCTCTACGCGCGGCCACAACACTTTCTCGGCGGCCGTTCGGAAGAAGCTGTAGGGCTTGTGGCTATCGTGCGTCAGGCCGACGACGATCACCTTGTGAACATCTTCGATTTCCGGCGCCAGCAAATAGCCGTGCTGAAATCCGATCTCGGACGGCGTCCCTTCCAAATGCACGGGGATCCAGCCGTTCAAGGCCGGCTTTCGAAATGCCTTGGCCAGCCGGGGATCGGATTGTCCCGCATGAGCGGCAGCCGCGGAAAGATTGCCTTGATAAAGAAGACTTGAGGTGAAGAGGACGGCTAACAAGGTTAGGCGGGGCATGATTTCTGAGCATAGCAGGAACTAACCAAAGTGGGGCTGCGTTAGTCTAAACAGCATTAGTCGTATGCGATCAATCGGGAAAGATATTCAATTTGCCCTGCGGGCCTTTCGCAAATCGCCGGTGTTCACCGCTATAGCCTTGTTGTCACTCGCGCTTGGGATCGGCGCGAACACTGCTATCTTCACGCTGCTCGATCAGGTGTTGTTGCGGCTGATGCCGGTCAAGAATCCCCAAGAACTGGTGCTGCTCGGCATCGAAGGCTACCAGTACGGCAGCAACTGGGGCGATTACGCGCTGTCTTACCCGATGTATCGTGATTTCAAGGCCAACAACGCAGTGTTTTCCGGCATGTTCTGCCGCTTCGCGAGCGGCTTCAGCCTGGGCTTCAACGGAACATCGGAACGGGTTGACGGCGAACTGGTGTCCGGGACCTATTTCCCTACCTTGGGTGTTGGCGCGGCGCTTGGCCGCACGTTTACGCCGGACGACGATCGCACGCCAGGCGGCCACCCCGTCGCGGTGCTCAGCTATGCCTATTGGCAATCGCGCTTTGCCGGCGACCCATCAATAGTGGGAAAGACGGTTGCGGTGAACGGGAATAACTTCACCGTGGTCGGTGTGGCTCAGAAGGGCTTCGACGGGGTGGACCTGGGCAATCCGAGCCGGATCTTTGTTCCGGTGATGATGCGGCCGCAACTGATCCCGCTATACGGCATGTATTTGGGCTTTGAGGACCGGCGGGCGAAATGGGTGAACGTATTCGGACGTCTGAAGCCTGGCGTGTCGCGCCAGCAGGCGCTGGCGTCGCTGCAGCCCTATTTCCATAGCATGCTGGAGATGGAAGTGAAGGAAGCGGCGTTCAACAAAGCGCCCGCCGAGGTGCGCGCCCGATTCCTTCAGAACACGCTCCAAGTGCTGCCGGGGGAAAAGGGCAAACCGCGTTTCCGGGAAATGATGTCGACGCCGCTGTGGGTCCTGATGGCGCTGACGGGCGGCGTACTGCTGATCGCCTGCGCGAATGTGGCCGGTCTTCTGATTGCGCGCGGGGCATCCCGGCAGAAGGAGATCGCCATCCGGCTGGCCATCGGCGCGGGGCGCTTTCGTATCATTCGCCAACTGCTGGTGGAGAGCCTGTTACTTTCCGTAACCGGAGGTTGTTTGGGCCTGGTGTTGGCCAATTGGACCGATGCCGCGCTGCTGGCTTTCCTGCCCGCGGACACCATCACGCTGAAGCTGTCCACGACACCAGATCTGCGGATTTTGTCATTCGCAACGGCCGTGTCCGTGCTTACCGGCCTGATTTTTGGCCTTGTGCCGGCGCTGCAGTCCACTAAGCCCGATGTCGCGCCCGTTTTGAAGGACACCGTCGGCGGAATCGTGGGCAGTGGAATGCACGTGCGGATCCGCAAGGCTCTGGTTGCGGCGCAGGTGATGCTGTCGTTGCTGCTGCTGATCGGCGCGGGACTTTTTATTCGCAGCCTGCGAAACCTGCGCGACATGGGCCCCGGATTCAACGCGGGCAATCTGGTGGCGTTCGATCTGGATCCTTCGCTCGATGGTTACAACTCGGACCGCTGCAAGCTGTTTTATCGTCAGCTGACCTCGGAGTTGAACGCGATCCCAGGCGTCCGGTCCACAGGGTTGGCGCGCATCAGAATTCTGGAAAATAGCAATTGGGATGACTCAGTGACCGTGGAAGGCTATCATCCAAAGGCAGCGGAGTCGCCCGAGGTCTACATGAATTCGATTGGGCCGGGCTATTTCGCGACCTTGAATGTGCCAGTACTGGCCGGGCGCGATTTCACGGCGGCGGACACCGAGGCCCAGAAACATGGAGACGAGCCAGACAACTTTGCGCCGCGCGTGGTGATCGTCAATGAGAAGTTCGCCAAGCGGTTCTTCGGCTCCGCTCAAAACGCTGTCGGCCGCCACGCCGGTTTTGGCAGCGATCCCGGAACGAAAACCGACATGGAGATCGTCGGCGTAACCAAGGATTTGAAATACGCGAACTTGCGCGATGAAGTCCCCATTCAGATGTTCGAGCCCTATCTCGCGGACAACCTGGTAAGCCGCATGGTCGTTTATGTGCGGACAAGCCTCGCACCCGATCAGTTCTTTGCGGTGGTGCGTTCGAAGGTTCGCGGATTGGATGCAAATCTGCCCCTCTACGGTATGCGCAGCATGGACGATCAGATCTCCAATTCGCTTCTCACCGAGCGCCTGATCGCGAGTTTGTCGGCCGTGTTCGGCTTGCTCGCCACTTTGCTGGCAATCATCGGACTTTACGGCGTGATGGCTTATACCGTGGCGCGCCGCACGCGAGAAATAGGAATCCGCGTCGCGCTGGGAGCTTTTCAAGGCGACGTGGTGTGGATGGTGATGCGTGAGGTTCTGACTCTGGTAGGCGTGGGATTGGCGGCTGGATTAGCCGGCGCGTTCGTTCTCGCGAAGCTCGTCCAGAACCAACTCTACGGTATCACCGGACACGATCCGGCTACCGTGGCTTTGGCTGCCATCGGATTAGCGGCCGTGGCCTGCGCCGCCGGCTACATCCCAGCCGTACGCGCCAGCCGGATCGATGCGATGCGAGCGTTACGTTATGAGTGAAACCGAACCGCGTCAATGAAACCGAACCGCGTGAATGAAACCGAGCCGCGTGAATGAAACCGAGCCGCGACCGTCAGGAAGCGGTTTTTTATCGCTGAGAGCGCAGCGAGTATGGGTGATCCCATAGCGCGTGGTTCCCAATGCTGCTTCCGTAGATGACTACTTCTACGCGGCGATTCTGCTCGCGCCCAGCAGCGGTAGCGTTTGAGGCAATCGCCCGCGCGTCGCCATATCCGATGGCTGCTACCGCGTCAGGACGCGCACCACTGGCGATCAGCGCGGCCCGCACCACCTGCGCGCGCTGTTGCGATAGCGCCTCGCCCTCGGCGTAGCCTTCTACGCGAACGCTTAACTCCGGATGCGACGACAAAATGGCCGCGACGTTGCCGAGACGCTGGCCAGCCTCCGGTCGCAGAGCGTCATTGCCGCGCTCGAACATCGGATCCGTGACGGTTACCACCAGCCCTTTGGGCGTGTCCCGCGTAGTGAACGTGCTATTCAACTGCGCCAGCAGTTGCGCGCGGAATTGCCGCCGCGGTCCATCCGTATTTACTGCCACTGGCGGTTGTGCCGGCGGCGGAGGCAGAGGAGCCAGGGCGGCCTCTTGCGCGGCTCTGGCTGCAGCCACTTCCTGGCGGGCTTGCTCGCGTACGTCGGCGGCCTGCTGAGCTTCCTCTTGCGCCTGAGCGCGCGCCTGCGCGGCATCTTCTTCAGCTTGGCGGCGAAGCTGGCTTTGATCTTCCGAGCGCTGTATTTCCTGGGCGTGCCGTTCTTCGTCGTGGCGCTTTATGGCGATGGCGCGGGCGTCTTCCGCCATTTGCGCGGATTCCCGTGCCGCGGCAACGATGGCGTGCGTATCCATTCTGCGCGCATTCATGTCCTGAGCCTGCCCCAGCAGTACCGTGGCTTTATTAAAGGACTCGGGCGCGTACCGATCGGCGCCTAGCGATTGCGCGATCTGGACTGCGTTCTCGGCCTGATACAGTTCCAGAACGGCCTCGTACCGGTCATAGGGCAACTTCTCCGCGTAAGCGTCATAGGTATGAAGCTGGGCGGGCTGGAGGTTCATGGTGTACTGGCCGCGCGGCATCAGTTCATACTTCGCGGTCACTTCTTCGCGTGAGCCAATGGTGTCCGGCCGCACCACATTCTCGGCCACCACCACGTCGCTCGGGATGGTCACCGAATAATAAGGCTCCGCGGTGATCATGAGTCCGAAAGCCTGCATATCGGTAGTCACTTTGAGGTGCGCCTTATTCGATGAATCCACCAGCACTTCACCGAGATTCTTGGGACGCCCTTCCGGTGAAATGGCCCACAGCACGTAGGTGAGATATTCACGGCCAAAGCGCGTGGGAGCATCCATGTGCTCGAATCTCGCATCGATGGTTACTTCCCCGCGATGGCTGTCGACGAGAGCCGTGCCCTTGACGTTGGGGAGCAGCACGGTGCCCTGAAAATCGATGGGCGTCGGACCCACTCCGTGCTCATAGTTCACTGCCTCTAGATTGCGGGAGACCACCGTGACACGATATATGGGCTGCGGGTTTGAGGGGACCGGCGGCTGGGCGTACGCGACGCCAAAGAGCATCCCGGCGCCCAAACCGGCAGAGAGTATAACTTTCATTCCTGCACCTCCAGGATGTCCGAAGGAGCAAATTCCGGGCCTTCAAAACGGACAAACGCTAAAAGGAAAGAGAGCAGACACTTAGAGCCAGTGAGAAGAACGTGACTTACGGTCGAGCTGGTAAAACTGACGCTACCGCGCTGTGGGAAGAGTCCGGGCGTGCCACGCCGCCATTAACGTTTCGGCGAACTGGGAGGCGCGCACCGGCTTGGTGACCCAGCCCGAGAATCCCGCTTCTAAATAACCGTTCGAGCCGCCCCGCAGGCCCAGCGGCGCAAGCACCAGCAGCTTGGTTTGTTGCAACACGTCGCGCTCTTCGAAGATGCGTCGAAGATCCGCGGCGCACAGCTCCCACAAAGCGTGGTCGATGACCACGATGTCGAAGGACCGCCGCGCAGAGTCCAGCGCGTCCACGGCTTCACTCGCAGTGGCCGCCAGTTCGTGTGCGATGTTCCATTGCGTGAGCATTTCGCTCAAAGTCCCGCTGCTTAAGGGATGCTGGTTGGCCACCAGAACGCGTGCGCCGGGAATATTCGGAATCACATCCGGCCCACTGGCGCCGGCGGCTACAGGGAGCCATAACGTGAACCAGAACGTGGATCCTTCGCCCGGCGTGCTCCGCATTCCCACCTGGCCATCCATAAGCTGCACCAGTTCCTTGGTGATGGCCAAGCCCAGCCCGGTGCCTCCAAAACGGCGGGTGATGGAACCGTCGGCCTGGGTGAACTTCTGAAAGATTTCGTTTTGCGCGGCCGGTCCAATGCCGATGCCGGTGTCTTCCACGATGATGCGCAGAAGCGCGCGGTCCGGGCTCCGTTCCATGCAGTCCACGGCGATCAACACGTGACCGCGTGAAGTGAATTTGACGGCGTTGCCTGCCAGGTTCAACAACACCTGGCGGACGCGGCCTTCGTCGCCGACAACCGAACGCGGCGTGCCCGGCGCCCAACGGATGGCCAGCTCGACGCCTTTCTCCGACGCGCGGGGCGCCAACAAATCCGCCGCGCCGGCCACCACCGCTTCCAGATCGAAGGGCGCCGATTGAATCTTCAATTTCCCAGCTTCGATTTTCGAGAAATCGAGAATGTCGTTGATGATGTTGAGCAGCGCATCCGCCGAACTTTGCGCCGTCTGTGCCAGGTCGCGTTGTTCATCCGTCAACGGGGTGTCCAGCAGCAGCTCCGTCATCCCCAGGACGCCATTCATCGGCGTGCGGATCTCATGGCTCATGTTGGCCAGGAATTCGGACTTGGCGCGGTTGGCGGCGTCGGCGGCGTGCAAAGCGTGGGCCAGCTCCTTAGTTCGCTCGGTGGCGAGCGCGGCGGCGCGCCGGCCGGTAGCTTGCAAACTCATCACCAGCCCAGCCAGCAGCAGCGAGAGCAAGGCGGTGCTTCCGGCGGCCCAAGCGGAGGGAGTCTTGCTGAGCGACGGGAAGCGTGGCGTCCGATTCCAGCCGAGCGTCCAGGCGTTGCCGGCCAAATCCAGCTTGGTGACGCGCTCGAAGCGCAGATTGGCAGGGCGCTTGGCATTGGAGCCGAAGAGCAGATTTTCAGGGGCGGCGGTGTTATCGTAGGCGTTCAAATCGATTAAATCCTGAATACCCGCCAAGGCGTCGCGAAACAAAGCCTCCGACGTAAACGCGACAGAGACCCATCCGATGAAAGCGGCGCGCCGCTGGGCAATTGTTTCCACCGGTGCGCCATCCATGTATACCGGAACCAACAACATCAAGGCGCGCTTGCCGCTGCGCGTCTCGATCTTGCGCGTTAAGGTTGCGACGCCGGTGTCGCGGGCGTGTTCGGCGGCATCCCTGCGGCGAGGCTCGGTGGCCAAATCTCTTCCCAGAATATTCACTCCAATCGACGCCGGTTCGGCGTAAACGGTTAAATAATGCTGTGCGGACCGGAGTGCCCCATTCGGCTCGCCAGGCAAGGGGCTTATGTGAAACGCGGGAAAGCCCTCCTGCCGCCGCGCTGCGACGAAGCTATCCAACTGCGAGTCTGGAATCGCCTGGATAACTTCCAGCGCTATGGTGCCGGGATAGCGATCCAGCAGCCCCAGCCGCTCGACGGTGATTCTCCAGCCCTGCGCGGAGGGATGCTGGGAAGCTGCGAGAAATCCGGCGGCGCCGCGCAACGCGGTCTCGTAGACGGTGAGGCGGGTGCGGATCTGATTCTGCACCGCCACAATCGAACTATTGAAGCGCTCGGCATCGTACTCCACTCGATTGCGATCGAGCGACGAGAACAACCATCCGCTCAGTATCCATCCGCCCAGCAGGACGCCGGCCGGCAAAACCAGGCTGCCCGAGGCCCGGAATGCGCCCAGCGCGACGCCGGTAAGCGACACCGCGACGAGAAACAGATCCAGGTTCTGAAGATTCTCAAACAGCGTGCCGGCTGTGAATGTTCCATAGCCCAGGTGGGTGGCCCAGATAGCGGCTCCGGATATGGCGAGCGCAGTGATTCGCGCGGCCAGCGGACCCAGCCACGCCGCCGCGATAAAGATGAAGAGGAAGACCGAGAAGAGCAGGTGCGAGGCTTCCGGGCGGAAAAACACGGCGTAACATGCCAACGCCGTTCCGGCCACAAAAAGGGTGGTAAAGACCATCGGAACACGACGCAGCTTCGAATCGCGATCCGTGAACGCGCGGGCCAGAGCCAGCAATACCGGCATGGCCGTGACGATTCCCAGGGAATCGGACACCCAGTAGCGGCCTGCAACGTCTGTCCAGTGCTCGCCTGCCGGAAAGACGTTGGTGCCCTCAAAGGCAAGTGTGCCGAGAACGGTGGAAACCACCGGCGCGATCAGAGACACCAGCACAACGGCTGCCAGATCAAAGAAGTGTCCCACCCAGGACTTCACCCTGGCGACTGCGGAAAAAATCCATACTCCCACTAGCGCGCGGCCGATGGCGGCTACTGCCGCTCCCGACGACGGCAGCCACGGAATTCCTTCCTGCAAGATCCCCGCGAAGTTGGCCACAAGAAGAACCGGCCAATAGCGAGTTCCAAAGAGTAGCAGGGCTACGATATCGAATCCGGCCTCAGGCCAGACCGGCGTCACCTGCGCCCCACCAGCAATCAGAAGCCAGCCCAATTTGGTACAGCCCAAATGCGCGATGGCCAATAGAACGGCTACTACAGCGTAAGGGGCTTGGCGTAGCGGAGAAGCGCGGAAGCTATCCTCCTGGAACCAGGACAACAGCGTGCGTAAGCGAGCGCCGCCGCGAGAGCGCGCCCCGGTCTCTTCCGACCGCTTTTCCGACGAGCTGAGCATGTCCAGGGGTTCCGCCGAATCGACGGAACCAGTAACCTATATCTGCTCAGACACAGCGATTATCTAATGTTTTATTGCAGTCCTAAGGTGACGTCGTTGGCGCTCGGGTAAAGGCCTGAGAAACCGGATGGCCTGGCGCGATTAGTCGTCGGGCCGGTGCTTTAACGCCAGCGTCTCGGGGCTCTCGTGCGAGTCCACCGAACGGCGCTTGGGAATCCAAGAGTCCTGGCAATTCACCGCGGACTTCCCGTTCGCGGGCTTCTTGCGCACATATGTGCCGTCGGGGAGCATGCGCCGCGCGTTGGCGGTATCGGCGAGGTAGCACTTCAACCATTCGTCGCGAACCCGCGCGATGAGTTTATCGTCAGCCAGCGGGAACAGAATTTCGACGCGATGATCCAGATTGCGCGGCATCAGGTCCGCGCTGCCCAGATACACTTCCTCATCTCCGCCATTGTGAAAATAATAGACGCGGCTATGCTCGAGAAACCGCCCGATGATGCTGGTTACTTCGATGTTCTCGCTGATCCCCGGGAGGCCCGGCCGCAAACAGCAAATTCCGCGCACCAGCAATTGGACGCGCACGCCGGCTTGGGAGGCGCGGTACAGCAAGCGAATCATCTCCGGATCCACCAGCGCATTGGTTTTGAAAATGAGGTGGGCTCTGCGTCCCTGCTTCTGATGCTCGATTTCCCGCTCGATCATGGCTTCCACGCGCGCCCGCAGATTCACCGGCGCCACCAGCAATCGCTTGTAGTCCGCCTTGGCCGAATAGCCAGTCAGATAATTGAACAGGTGCGTTACGTCGTCGGCCACTTCGGGGCTGGCGGTAAACATGCCGATATCGGTGTAAAGGTGCGCGGTGACCGCGTTGTAATTGCCGGTGGAAAGATGCACATAGCGCGCGATACGGTCGCCCTCGCGCCGCACCACCATGGCCACCTTGCAATGAATCTTGAGGCCGATCAGCCCATAAACTACGTGGACGCCCTCGGCTTCCAGCGCTTTCGCCCATTCGATATTGCTCTCTTCGTCGAAGCGAGCCTTCAATTCCACTAACGTGGCCACCTGTTTTTCTTCTTCGATGGCTTCCAACAGCGCCTGCACGATCGGAGAATTGCGGCCCGTGCGATACAGGCAGGTTTTGATGGCCAGCACGTTAGGATCGTGCGCGGCCTTCTTCAGGAAATCGACGACGGGCTAGAACGATTCGTAGGGATGGTGCAGCAAAATATCCTGGTGGGCCATGACTGCGAACAGATCCTCCTCCGGGCCGGCTTGCGCCAGTGCGGACGGAAGTGCCGGGACAAACGGGATATCCTTCAGATCGGGCCGGTCGAGCTGGTACAAATGCATCAGGCGGCTTAGCGAGAGGGGCCCGTCGATGCGATAGATCTCGCTGGCCTCCACCTCCAGATTGTTCATGAGGATTTCCAGGACGTGAGGCGGCATGTCTTCGGCCACCATGAGACGCACCACGCTGCCGAAGCGCCGCTGCCGCACGCCCGCCTCGATGCTTTCCAGCAGGTCCTCCGCTTCCAGTTCCTTAATGGCCATGTCGGCGTCGCGCGTGACGTGAAACGGATGCGTTTCCAGCACCTGCATTCCCGGGAACAGCGAACCCAGGTGAGCCGCAATCACCTGTTCCAGCCACACGAATTTGAGATGGGATTGCGAACGCCGGCGCTTCTGCTTGGGCGTGGCGGCGCGGTTGACGGGAACCAGCGGAGGCAGCGAATCGGGAACCTTGATGCGCGCGAAGTGTTCATTACCCTGGGTGTCGCGGATGAGCGCGGCCAGGTTCAGGCTGAGGTTGGAAATGTGCGGAAACGGGCGGCCCGGGTCGAAAGCCAGCGGAGTTAAAACGGGAAATGCGGACTCTGTGAAGTAATTGGTGGCAACGCGCTGCTGGACTTCGCTGAGATCGGAGTAATCGAGAATTTGAATGCCCGCTTGATCCAACTCCGAGTGCAGGGCATCCAGACATTTATAAGCGTCGGTCACCAGGCGCTTCATTTCACGGCGGATGGCGATCAACTGCGCGCGAGGCGGCATCCCATCGGGACCGGCGTCCATGATGCCCGCCTCCATCTGGCTCACCAGGCCCGCCACCCGCACCATAAAAAACTCGTTGAGATTGGCACCCAGGATGGCCAGGAACTTCACGCGCTCCAACAGCGGATTGCGGCTGTCCTCGGCCTCTTCCAGAACGCGGCGCTGAAAAGCCAGAAGGCTCAGCTCCCGATTGATATAGAGGCCCGGATCCTTCAGATTCGCGGGATTCGCCTCGTTGAGTTCAACCGCCGCATCGGCCGGCGCATGCGCAGCCTTCTTGCGCTTTCGCGAAACGACGGGCGTCTCCGCGCTCTCGGCCTTGGTTTTCTTGTCCACGTTAAATAGATCGGGTGAAATAGTTAGGCTTGCATCCGCGCATTACAGTACCGTGGCGCGGAGATAAATTTTAAGTTGCAGTCGCCCCAGGGCAACCAGGACAGGCTCAGCGGCCCGCGAAGGGCCATCGTGCCTGCGATGAATTATTTCGTGATCATGCCGCAGGCGATGCGCGCACCCGCGTTTCCGGCTGGATCGCTCTTCATGTCATCCGCCTTTTCGTGGATCATCAGCGCCGTTCCACCATTCGCGAACAAGGAGTGGGCGTTGTCGTCCAGGTTTACCCGTTCATCCATAACCGTGGTCTTCGCCGTGCCATCCGCCTTGACCGTGAAATTCTTCATGTCGCCGGCGTGCGGGCCCTCGGGATTATCCAGCCCATGTTTTTTCATGTCGGGGTTGAAATGGCCACCCGCCGAAGTGAAGGGCGGTTCGCACTTCGCCACGGCATGGAAGTGAATGGCATGCTCGCCCGGAGGCAGGTTCTTGAGATCCAGTTTGATCTTCACTCCGCCTTTGCTGTCGCTGAGGATCGCGGTGCCGACGCTTTCGCCCTTGGCGTCCTTCAGCTGGACAGTAACAGGCTTGTTCGCGGCCCCGAGCGTCGCCGCCATCAGGCCGGCCGCGGCCGCAAGAAACAGAATTTTCGATATCATATTCCCTTTTCTCCCTCCCAAGAATCTTCGCGCGCCTTGGCTGCGCGCGTCAAAGTTTTCCGCTGCGTTGTTCGATGCCTACGCGTGCGCCCAGTGTGCCAAAAACGCACGCTTTTCGAAACGTGCCAGCTGCCACTCTAGTATGGCATCCTAAGGTATCCGCAGAACTTACTTGTTTCACGCGGGTTTGTTTCTAGTTCGCATTATGACAATTCAGCAATTCTTTCTGCGCCTCACGTTCGGGGCTCTCTCCTTGAGTTGTGTGTGGGGCCAGCAGTACACGATCAACACGTACGCCGGCGACGGGACAGCGGGCTTTGCCGGTGATAGCGGCGCGCCTACCAGCGCCGAGTTCGACTTGCCCTTAGGCTTGGCTCTGGCCTCCGGCAATATCTACATCGCCGATTCCGTAAATATACGCCTACGCGAAATCTCCGGAGGCACCATTACCACGGTGGCGGGCGACGGAACCAGCGGCTTTCTATCTACGACGGTTACGACCAAGACCGCCGCCACCAGCGCCGAGTTTCTGGCTCCCACCGGCGTGGCGCTCGATTCCATCGGGAACATCTATATTGCCGACGCGCCCAACCAAGTGGTTTGGGAGGTGGTGGAGGGTTCGACGGCGAGTGGACTAAGCGTCCCGGCCGGCACCATTGTCCAAATCGCCGGCACCAACACGGGTGGATACTCGGGCGATGGAGGGCTGTCCGGTTTGGCCGAGCTGGATTTGCCTACTAGCGTCGCCGTGGATTCAGTAGGCAACGTGTACATCGCCGATTCCGGCAATAACGTCATCCGCGAAATCTCCTCCGCTACCGGCATTATCACGACCATCGTCGGAGGTCCCGCCACCGTTCAGCAGCTAAACGACCCCGAGACAGTGCTAGTGGATTCCTCCGGCAATCTCTACATTTCGGAACAGGACGGCGAGCGGATTTCGAAGTTTTCCAACGGAAATCTGACCGTTCTCGCGGGCAATGGCTACATCGGTTACTCCGGCGACAACGGGCCGGCCATTGACGCCTCACTCGACGATCCCACGGCCATCGCGTTGGACTCGAAGGGCTATCTCTATATCTGCGACACCAACAACAGCCTGATTCGTAAGATCTCGCCGGATGGAATCATCACCTCCATCGCCGGAACCACGGTGGCCGGCATGGTAACGGCGGGCTTTTACGGCGATGGCGGTCCCGCCACGGGTGCGCTGCTGAATTTTCCGCGCGGCATTGTCGTGGATGCGTCCGGGAATGTGTATATTTCCGATACCGCCAACAACCGGATTCGCGAGTTGACGCCGGTAACGCCGGCCATCGCCGCGGGCGGGGTGGGCAACGCCGCCAGCTTTACGGCCAAGTTTTCTCCCGGCGCGCTGGCCAGCGTATTCGGCGCCAATTTCACTGGAACCGGTTTGGAAGCAGGCGCGGCGTCTCTTCCGATTGCGTCCAGTTTAGGTGGCGTCTCGGTTCTGGTAAACGGCGTCGCCGCGCCGGTGCTTTACGCAAGTACGGAACAGATCAATTTCCAGCTACCGTGGGAAACCAAACCCGGAGCGGCCACGGTGGTGGTGAGCACCAATGGTTATGCCAGCGCCCCGGTGAATATTACGGTGGAGACCGCGGCTCCCGGATTGTTTGTCCAAGGCTCGCACGCAGCGGTGCTGAACTCAGATTTCAGCCTGAACAGCTCCGGCAATCCAGCCAAGGTGGGCGGCACCATCCTCGCTTATCTCACCGGTGCGGGCGCGGTGAGCAATCAACCCGCCGATGGCGCGGCGGCGGGGTCCGGGTCCGATCTTTCCACTGTCACCGCTGCCGTAACGGCCACGATTGGAGGGCAAACTGCTCAAGTGTCCTCCACCTCGCTGGCTCCCGGTTTCGTCGGTCTCTGGCAAGCGAACATCGTGGTGCCATCCGGACTGACGCAGGGCAATTTCCCGCTGACCGTTACGGTGGGCGGGCAGACTAGCAATTCTGGAAACGTCAGCGTGACGCCGTAACAACCGCTTGCTGACGCGCGCGGCTCGGAAAGACAACACGGTTACGGAGCCGCGACCAGAGGAAGTGGTCAAAAAAGAAACAACTTGCTTCCTGAATCGGTCACACTGAGGAGTAGTGGCCGCCAACGACTCCACCACCATCGCCGATTCGGACCCGCTTTGGTATAAAGACGCCGTCATCTATGAAGTCCACGTGCGCGCGTTCTACGACAGCGACGAGGACGGCATGGGCGACTTTCGCGGCCTTACCCGGAAGCTCGATTACCTGCAGGATCTGGGCATCACAGCCATCTGGCTGTTGCCCTTCTTTCCGTCGCCCTGGCGCGACGATGGCTACGATATCTCCGACTACAACGACGTTCACACGGCTTACGGGACGCTCCGGGATTTCCAGACTTTCCTGAAACAGGCCCATCGCCGCGGGATCCGCGTGCTCACCGAAGTGGTGCTGAACCACACCTCCGACCAGCATCCCTGGTTCCAGCGCTCGCGCCGCGCGGCGCCCGGCACACGCTGGCGCGATTTCTACGTCTGGAGCGACACGGCGGAGAAGTATCAGGACGCGCGCATCATCTTCAAGGATTTTGAAACCTCCAACTGGACCTGGGACCCGGTGGCCAAGGCGTATTACTGGCATCGTTTCTACTCGCACCAACCCGATCTCAACTTCGACAGCCCGCACGTCCGCGAAGCCATCCTGGAGGTGATCGACTTTTGGTTCGATCTGGGCGTGGACGGGTTCCGCCTGGACGCCGTGCCCTATCTCTACGAGCGCGAAGGCACCAATTGCGAGAACCTTTCCGAAACCCACGCGTTCCTGAAACAACTGCGCGAACACATCGATTCGAAATACAAGGACCGCATCCTGCTGGCCGAAGCCAACCAGTGGCCCGAAGACGCTGTCGCCTATTTTGCCGACGGCTCCGAATGCCACATGGCGTTTCACTTCCCTTTGATGCCGCGGCTGTTTATGGCCATTCGCATGGAGGACCGGTTTCCGGTGATGGAGATCCTGCAAGAGACGCCGTCCATTCCAGCCAATTGCCAGTGGGCGCTGTTCCTGCGCAATCACGATGAGCTGACGCTCGAAATGGTGACGGACGAAGAGCGCGACTACATGTACCGCGTCTATGCGCACGACCGGCGGATGCGCATCAATCTGGGGATTCGCCGCCGTCTGGCGCCGCTGCTGGAGAACGACCGCCGCAAGATCGAGTTGATGAACGCTCTGCTGTTTTCCCTGCCCGGCACGCCCGTGCTCTACTACGGCGACGAAATCGGAATGGGCGACAACATCTATCTGGGCGATCGCAACGGCGTCCGCACGCCCATGCAGTGGAGCGCCGATCGCAATGCCGGCTTCTCGCGCGCCAATCCGCAGAAGCTTTACATGCCCATCACCATCGACCCGGCGTATCATTACGAAGCCATCAATGTAGAGGGCCAGCAGAATAATCCGCACTCGCTGCTGTGGTGGACCAAGCACCTGATCGAGCAACGCAAGCAGTTCAAAGCGCTGGGCCGGGGAACGCTGGAATTTCTGCGGCCGTCGAATCGCAAGGTGCTGGCGTTTTTTCGCCGCTATGAGGACGAGATCGTGCTGGTGATCGCTAATCTCTCGCGCTTTCCACAGCACGTGGAGCTGGATCTCGCGGAGGTGAAGGGCATGACGCCGGTGGAAATTTTCGGGCGCGCGGAATTCCCGCCCGTCGGCGACCAGCCGTATCAGGTGACGCTCGGGTCTCTGGGCTTCTATTGGTACGCATTCCAGGCCAAGCAGGCTCATCAGGAATCCATCGAGACCCCGGCGACGCCGTCCGGCTTGCCCCTCATCGTGGTGGAATCGTGGGCCACCGTGTTTCAAGGCCGCAGCCTGGCGATTCTGTTGCGCCGACTGCCCGCGTATCTGAAAACGCGCCGATGGTTCCAGGGCAAGGACCGAACCATCCGTACCATCGATGTTCTGGACACCATCCCGATCCCGGACACAGCCGCTCAACTACTTTTGGGAGAGGTGGAATACACGGACGGCGATCCGGAAATCTACGTCATGCCCGGGTCCGTTGCCACGGGCGAGGCGGCAGAGCAGGTGAAAGCTAATCTGGCCGATGTCTCCGTAGCGCAATTGCACGCCGAGGACGGGACGCGCGGCGTTCTTTACAGCGCGATTTTCGATCCCGCATTCGGCAATGCGCTCTTCAGCGCCATCCTGCGCCGGCGGCGTTTTCGCGGACGATCCGGCGAACTGGTGGGCTCTCATACGCGCGCCTTTCGCGCCGCTTGGGGCGGAAGCCATCCCGATCTTGGACCCGCCGTGTTGAAGGCCGAGCAATCCAACACATCTATCGCATTCGGAAATCGGTTCATCCTCAAGATCTATCGCCGCGTGGAGCCGGGCATTCATCCGGAAGTGGAGATCGGAACGTTCCTCACGGAGAGAAACTTCCCGTACAGCGCGGCGCTCACCGGCGTTATCGAATACCGTGCCAATAACGATGACTCCATCACGATCGCCTCTCTGCACGCCTTTGTGCAGGACCAGCAGGGCGATGCCTGGAACTACACGCTGGACTCGCTGAGTCAGTTTTTCGAAGCGGCACTGGCGCGTAAGGAGAGCGAATTCGCCGGTCCGGAGGGCAGCCATCATCCCTTCGACCTGCGCAAGGTGGAGACTCCCACGCACGCGCATGAATCTATCGGCAGCTATCTGGATTCGGCTCATCTGCTGGGCCGCCGGGTAGCGGATCTGCACCTGGCGCTCAGTTCCGACACCCTGGATCCACAGTTCGCGCCGGAGCCGTTCACCGACCATTACCGTCATGCCATATTTCATGGCTTGATGGGTCTGTCCACCGAAGCTTTTCAGCTTTTGCGGCAGCGTCTCAAGTCCTTGCCGGCTTCAGTGCAGGCCGACGCGCAAAAGGTGTTGGACGCCCGGGAGGACTTACGCGCCCGCGCGCGCATCATCTCCGAACGCCGCATCTATTCGGTACGCACCCGCGTCCACGACGATCTGGGGTTGAATCGGGTGCTGCACACCGGCAAGGATTTCGTGTTCATCGGATTCGATGGCCCTTCCGATCGCACCTTGGGCGGCCGGCGTATTAAGCGATCGCCGCTGCGCGACGTCGCCAGCATGCTCCTGTCGTTCCAATATGCGTCCCAGGCCGTCTTCTTCGGTCAACTTCCTGGCGTGACGCTGCGTCCCGAGACCGCGAACGCCTTGGAATTCTGGGCGCGCTACTGGTCGGATTGGGTGTCGGCAACCTTTCTGAAGGCGTATCTGGACGCAATCGGCCAAAGCCCGCTCATTCCAACGCCGCTCGTTCCAGCGAATGATGCGGACCTTCGATTGCTGCTGGACCACTGTCTTCTGGAACAAGCACTCGAAGGAGTAAGTGAGGAACTGCGTAACAGGCCGGACTGGGCGCGGGTTCCTATCGGCATGCTATTGCGGATTCTCGGGTCCCCCAAGCCCGTAACATCACAGTAACCGGATGTGAAATCTTATCTCGCCGGCGGAGTCCATTAACAGAGCCGCGACCGTGAGGAAGCGGGACTATGAAGCGCCGCGAAATACAGCCAGTCTACACACCGTCGGCCACTTATCGCCTGCAATTCAACAAGTCGTTCACTTTTGAAGACGCTACCGGTCTGGTGGATTACCTGGATGAACTCGGCATCACCGATATCTACGCCTCTCCGTTTCTGATGGCGCGCCCTGGAAGCGTCCATGGCTACGACGTCACCGATCATTCGCGCTTCAATCCGGAGATCGGCGACGAGACGTCTTTCACTCGGCTTTCAGAAGCATTACAGAGCCACAGCATGGGATTGATTGCCGACGTGGTTCCCAACCACATGTGCATCACGCATCCCTCTAACGTGTGGTGGTGGGACGTGTTGGAGAATGGACCCAGCAGCCCTTTCGCACACTATTTCGATATCGATTGGCATCCGCCCAAGGCAGAGCTGGTGAACAAGGTTTTGCTGCCCACGCTGGGGGATCAATACGGCCGCGTGCTGGAGAATCAGGAGATCCAGATTGCCTATGCCGACGGACAATTTCACGTTTCCGTCTACGACACGCCGCTGCCTTTGGCGCCGCGCACTTGGACCATGCTCCTGGAGCCGGCCATTGCCAGGCTGCGCGAGAAGCTGGGAGCGGAAAATGAGCACGTAGCCGAAATGGAGAGTATCGTTACCGCGCTCGGCCACCTGGCGGGTCCAACAGAGACGGACGATGCCAAGGTGCGCGAGCGCCATAGAGAGAAGGAAATCGTCAAGCGCAGGCTGGCCGGCCTCTTGGAGGCGAGCGCCGAAGCCAGGGAATCCATCGAGGCGTCATTGGTGGAAATCAATGGCCAAAAAGGCGAGCCTCGCAGCTTCGATCGCCTGGAGAGGCTGCTGGAGAGCGAGGCCTATCGCCTTAGCTTCTGGCGCGTAGCGATGGACGAAATCAACTACCGGCGCTTTTTCGACATTAACGACCTCGCCGCGATTCGCGTGGAAGATCCTGAAGTATTTTCGCCCGTGCACAAGCTGATTTTCGATCTGGTGCGCCAGGGCCACATTCGCGGGCTGCGCGTGGATCACCCCGACGGACTGTTCGAGCCTGAGAAGTATTTTCGCTTCTTGCGCGACGCCTGCAAGGTCTGGACCGTGGCCGAGAAGATCCTGACCGGTAATGAACCTCTACGCGCCGAGTGGGCGGTGGAAGGCACCACCGGCTACGGTTTTCTGAACCTGCTGAACGGTCTCTTCGTCGATCACACCAAGGAGAAAGCATTCCAACAGCTTTATCGCCGCTTCACCGGATGGACCACCGCGTTCGACGACCTGGTGTGCGACAGCAAGCGGCTCATCCTGCAAGTGGCCATGTCGAGCGAGCTGAATGTTCTGGCCCGCAAGCTGGATCACATTTCCGAGCAGCATCGCTGGTCCCGCGATTTTACATTGGAAAGCCTGCGCGACGCTCTGCGCGAAGTGCTGGCGGCTTTTCCGGTTTACCGCGCGTACGTGTCGAGCGATCAGAACGAAGTAGACGCGCAGGACCGGCGGCAGGTGAATATCGCAATTCGCGAAGCCAAGCTACGGAATCCCGCCATCAGCGAATCGGTGTTCGATTTCATCCAGAGCGTTCTATTGCTGGAGCACCCCAACGGCGTCGACGATGCCCAACGTGCCGAGCGGAAAATGTTCGCCATGCGATTCCAGCAACTTTCCTCGCCGGTTATGGCCAAGGGCATGGAAGATACGGCCTTCTATCGCTATCATCCGCTCGCGTCGCTGAACGAGGTGGGCGGCGATCCGGCGCGTTTTGGCGTCCCGGTGAATGCTTTTCATCGACGGAATCTGATCCGCCGGGAGTTGTGGCCCAACGGCATGAGCGCCAGTTCGACACACGACACCAAACGCGGCGAAGATGTGCGGGCACGCATCAATGTGCTTTCGGAAACGCCGGGCGAGTGGTATCGCGCCATTCGAAAGTGGCGCGAGCTAAACCGGCCAGCGAAAACCCGAGTGGGTGAGCGCGCTGCGCCGGACGCTAACGAAGAATATTTGCTGTATCAAACGCTGGTGGGCACGTGGCCGTTGTATCCGATGAATCCCGAGGAGCACACGGCTTACATAAAAAGAATCGACGGATATATGCAGAAGGCGCTGCATGAGGCCAAGGTCCATACCAGTTGGGTGAATCCGAACGGCGAGTATGAGCAAGCGGTCAGCAGTTTCGTGGAGCGGGTGTTGGAGCCTTCTCCTGGAAATGCATTTCTACAAGAGTTGCGTCAGTTTCAAGCGCCGATTGCCAAGGCTGGGATGTACAACTCCATCGCGCAGCTGGTGCTGAAGATCGCGTCGCCCGGCGTGCCGGACTTTTATCAGGGCAACGACCTTTGGGCGTTCGATCTGGTGGATCCCGACAACCGGCGCGCCGTAAACTATGAAGCGCGGCGGCAGATGCTGAAGAGCCTGCAGGAGCAGGCCGCGCGCGATCGGGCGGCGCTGGTGGACCGGCTGCGCGAAAATCCTTGCGACGGCGCCATCAAGCTATTCATCACCAGTGAAGCGCTGCGCTTCCGGCGGCAGCATCGCGATTTATTCGCGCAAGCCTCCTATGCCGCCCTGGCCGCGGAAGGAACCCGCGCGCGCCACGTAGTGGCCTTTTCCCGCGCAACCGCCCATCAAACGCTCATTGCCGCGACCGGCCGCTTTTTCCTGAAATTGTGCAACTCGCACCACAATCCGATTGGCGATGTGTGGGGCAACACAACCGTGGCGCTTACCAGGAAGACCGCACACAAAACCTTTCGCGATATTTTCACCGGCGAAACCGTTACCGCGGAAGAGCGCGAAGGCGGTCTGTTTCTCCCCATGAACAAGGTGTTCTCTCGCTGCCCCGTCGCACTCCTGTTTGCGGAGAGCGCGGGGTAATGGGTAAGGCTGCGGCCTGGCACTTGTGTTACGGCGCAACGCCATTGGGTGACGAAGGCGTGCAGTTTCGCGTTTGGGCGCCGGACGTGAGTTCTTTGTCTCTGCAGTTGTCCGGCCAGCCTTCCTTGCCAATGCAGCGCGATGGCGAAGACTTCGCGTTGCTAGTTCGCGACGCCAAACCAGGCGACACATATTCTTTTCTCTTTGACGATGGACGCCAGCGCCCCGATCCGGTTTCGCGTTCGCAGCCTTACGGCGTGCATGGACCGTCGCAGATCGTCGATCCGGATGCGTTCGCCTGGTCCGATCGGGATTGGACGGGCATCGCGCTGGCCGATTACATCTTGTACGAGCTGCACATCGGCACGTTCACGCCCGAGGGCACGTTTGCGAGTGCCATTTCGAAGCTTCCCCACTTGAAGGATCTCGGCATCACCGCCGTTGAGCTGATGCCGGTGGGCGAATTTCCAGGCGCGCGCAATTGGGGTTACGACCAGGTGGATCTATACGCGCCGCACTCGGCCTACGGCGGCCCGGACGGATTGAAAACTTTTGTGAACGCCTGCCATCAAGCGGGAATCGCGGTGGTGCTCGACGTTGTTTACAACCACGTGGGCCCCGAAGGCAACTACCTGGCTGAGTTCGGCCCCTATTACACCGATCATTACCGCACGCCCTGGGGACGCGCCATCAATTACGACGGATCGGGCAGCGATGGAGTCCGGCGGTTTGTCGTCGACAACGCGCTCTACTGGCTCACCGAATATCACATGGATGCGCTTCGCGTAGACGCCATCCACGGCATGTTTGACTTCGGCGCGCGCCACATATTGGCCGAACTGCGCGACCGATTTCATGAACAAGCAGCGCACCTGGGACGGAAGGCCTGGATCATCGCCGAGAGCGATCTCAACGATGTTCGCGTGCTCGATTCGCATTCAGCCGGCGGTCATGCTCTGGATGGCCAGTGGTTGGATGAGTTCCATCATTCGGTTCGAACGTATCTGACCGGCGCGAGTAGAGCATATCTTGCCGGGTTCGGCGAGCTACGGCACATCAAAAAGGCCATAACCGAAGGTTTTGTTTACGACGGTTGCTACTCGGCATTTCGGCATCGGCACTTTGGAAGCTCCTCGCGGGACCTGCCGGGGACTCGGTTCGTCACATTCATTCAAAATCACGATCAGATCGCGAACACCAGCCAGGGCGCGCGTTTGTCTCAGCTTGTTTCCATGGAAGCGTATAAAATCGCCGTGGCGCTGCTGCTATGCTCGCCATGCTTACCGCTGCTATTTATGGGCGAGGAGTTCGCCGAGACCAATCCGTTCCTATATTTCACCAGCCATGGCGACCCTAGCCTGGCGCGGCTGGTAAGCGAAGGACGTTGGAAGGAATTTGAAGAGTTTACCGTGGCGGGCGACTTCGTGGATCCTCAAGCGGAGGAAGCTTTCCATCGGTCGAAGATCACCTGGAATTTGCTCCACGAAAGGCGGCGCCGCGAGGTTCTGCAGCTCTATCGCGATCTCATCGCGCTGCGCAAACGCTGGCCCTGCCTGAACAATGGCCGCAAGGATCTGACGCGAGTAGACATTGACGACGCGGCTGGCTGTCTCCGCATGGAGCGCGCCGATTCGTCTGGGTCTCGTGCCATCTTGCTGTGTAATTTCGGGAACGCGCCAGCGTCCCCGAATCTGGATGGTGCTGCGTGGGACCTCGCGGTCTCCACTAGGTCTACGGCGGGCGCAGGCTGCAGCGCGTCGCTCTACATAGCTACGCCTTAGTCGGGATGGTCCGCGACCTGGGCCGATCGCTGGCGGCGAAGTCAGCTTTCGCTTCGCTGGTGGCCGATACGTCTTCCGCGCCGGTCTGTATCAGAATTTCGCGGGCGGACTTTACCCACTCGCGATCGTCGCAATGCACGGAAAGCAGAATTCCACCTCTGCGAATGCGTCCTTCATAACGCTTGGCTTCATACTCGGGCGTACCCAGCCCAACCAACGCGCCTGCCACTCCGCCCAGGACGCCGCCGACACCGATGCCGCTCAACATCGCCATAATAGGACCGGCCGCAACGAATAGCCCCAGCCCCGGAATAGCGAGCAAGCCGACTCCAGCCAGCCACCCCAAGATGCCTCCCACCACCGCGCCGCTTCCGGCCCCGGCGGCTGTGCCTTCGGGAGCCTTCGAACTTCGTTCTAAAGCCAGATCCTTAGTTCCCGTGTTGTCGGGGAACAGGATCGAGATATCCGTGCTGCGAAAGCCAGCCAGCTTCAAACCATGCACTGCATTTTCCGCGTCTAACTGGCTTATATAAATGCCAAAAACCGCTCTATTTTTTGCCGACATAACCGACTCCTTCTTCCGGTAGGCCGTCCCTCCCTCAGCGGACACGGCTCCGGGATACACTCTTAATTCCGCTTAATGTCGCTGCAAGCCGATGGCCGCACGAAAACCACGAGAGGTCGGTTTCAGTACTGTATAGAAAATACCTTGTGGGACGCGCCCGGTTGAAAATTCTTCCGGGTTCTCACCGTTTCACGAATCACGTAGAATTCCGCCTCGCCGCGCATCTAACCAACAGACATGGAGAAAAGTGTTCGCGACGCCAAGGGCTTCAAGATCTCCAGCCTGCTCCGGCCGCATCTGAAGTTGTTGGCGATCGGCTTCGTTGCCGTAGTGGGTGAAGGCGTCGCCAATCTGCTGGAGCCATGGCCGTTGAAGGTCGTTCTCGACAACGTGCTGCGGTCGAAACCCGCGCAGGGCTGGCTGAACACTTGGATTCTGTCGAACTTTGGACACGACAAGCTGGGCGTGCTGAAATTCGCCGCGCTGGCCGTGCTGGTTATCGCGATTGTCGGCGCCGGCTGCTCCTATGTCGAAAAATTCGTCACCACCACAGTCGGACAATGGGTGACGCACGACCTGCGCCGCACGCTTTACTCGCACATCCAGCGGCTTTCCCTGGCTTATCACGATCACAAACAGACCGGCGATCTGATCAGCCGCGTCACCGGCGATATCGATGCGATTCAAAGCTTCATCGTCTCGGGTCTGCTGGACTCCATGATTAATAGCCTCACGCTAGTGGGCATGCTGGGGGTGATGCTGTATCTGAATTGGAAATTTACGCTGATCGCGCTCTCGGTTGCGCCGTTTCTGTTCCTGGTAGTCTTTTCCTACACCCGCCGCATCAAGAAGGCCTCGCGCGAAGTGCGCAAGAAAGAAGGCGAGATCGTGTCGGTGATGCAAGAGGTGCTTTCGTCCATTCACGTGGTGAAGGCGTTCGCACGCGAGGACTACGAACAAAAGCGCCTGGAAGAAGAGAGCCTGGAAGGCGTCGAGATCGGCCTGAGGGCGCGTTCGCTCAAAGCCAAGCTGGCGCCGCTGGTGGAAGTGATCGTCGCCGTGGGCACCGGCCTGGTGCTGTGGTTTGGCGCGCGGATGGTGTTGAGCGGAGCGCTTTCCGCCGGATCGCTGGTGGTGTTCATTCTGTACCTGGGCAAGATGTACAAACCCATGCAACAGCTCTCGAAGATGACCGATGCTTATTCGAAAGCCGTGGTGGGGTACGAACGCATCCGCGAGATTTTTGAAACGCACAACGAGATCAAGGACCTGCCCGGTGCGCGCCGCGCGCCGAAATTCAAAGGCGGAATCGAGTTTGAAGAGGTAAGCTTCGCATATGAGCCGGGGACTCCGGTGCTGAAGGACGTCGGTTTCCAGATTGACCCGGGACAAGTGGCCGCGCTGGTGGGACCCACGGGCGCCGGCAAAAGCACCATCATCAGCTTGATCCCGCGCTTCTACGATCCCACCTCGGGCGTGGTGAAAATCGACGGGCAGGACGTGCGCCGGTTTCAGCAAAAGTCGCTACGCCAGCAGATCAGTTTCGTCCTGCAAGAGACGCTGCTGTTCCACGGGCCCATCTGGAACAACATCGCCTACGGCAAGCCCGAAGCAACGCGCGCCGAGATTTTGCGCGCGGCCGAAATGGCCAACGCGAACGAGTTTATCGACAAGCTGCCCGACGGCTACAACACCATTCTGGGCGAACGCGGCGTCACGCTCTCGGGCGGCCAGCGGCAGCGCATCGCCATCGCGCGGGCCATCATCCGCAATACTCCCATCCTGATCCTGGACGAGCCCAGCTCCGGCCTGGACGCGGCTTCCGAGCGGCTGGTCTTCGAAGCCTTGGATCGATTGATGGAGGGCAAGACTTCCATCGTGATCGCTCACCGGCTCTCTACCATCCGCCGTGCGAACTGTATTTTTGTGCTGAAGGATGGGACCATCGTCGAACGCGGCAATCATGACGAACTGATCCGTGCGGGCGGAGTCTACGCGGAACTGCACGACATCCAATTCGACACACCGAGCCACGTGGGCGGCTAACTAACCTGGAGACGTCGTCAGAGCTACGCCTACCTGATAAACCGCGTTTTCGAATTCATCGAGCGCATTGCCGAAGAAATGGTCCGCGGCGTCGATCCAGATCAATTCCTTTGGTTCCGGGAGCGCGGCGAAATACGAATCCATGGCCGGGACCGCGCAGAATTGGTCGTTCGTGCTGACAATGAATACGCGCGGGACCGGACATTTTCCCAGCACATGGCTGTCGGACATATTTGCCGGGAAGCCAACAGCGATCAGGCGTTTTGTATCGGGCGTCGCGCACCCAAGCTTCAAAACGATCCGCGACCCAAACGAAAATCCCGCCAACGAAAACGGAAGGCTGGGATAGCGCGATCGCAATAAATCCAGCGCGGCGCGGGCGTCCTCCACTTCGCCGATGCCATGGTCGTACGTGCCTTCGCTCAGATTGACGCCTCGATAATTGAATCGCAGCACCACCGCTCCGGCTCGGCGCAGCCCGCGTGCGATGCGATACACCACTTTGTTATGCATGGTGCCGCCGTGTTGGGGATGCGGATGGCAGACCAGGACTGCGTGACGCGGGTCCCGATCTTCAGGCTCTTCGAGCAGCGCTTCCAGTTTTCCGTCCGGCCCATCAATGAACAGGCTTTCGATGCGGCGGGGCATTATTGGGGATTGGCTTAGTTGGAGCGATAGTTGGTGAACTGCATGTCGATTCCGAAATCTTTGCCCCGCAGCAGCGCGATTATTTCCTGCAGTGAATCGCGATCCTTTCCTGAGACGCGCACCACGTCGCCCTGGATGGACACCTGCACCTTCTTTTTACTGTCCTTGACGGTTTTCACAATCTCGCGCGCCTTCTCGGTGGAAATGCCTTGCTGCAGCGTGATTTCCTGCCGCACGCTGGAACCGGCGGCGGGTATAATCGGGCCGTAAGTCAAACCTTTCAGCGATACGTTGCGCTTCACCAGCTTCTGTTGCAGCACGTCGTTAACGGCCTTCAGTTTGTAATCGTCCTGGCTGGCCAATACGACTTTATTATCTTTTTCGTTGAGCTGTATGTCGGACTTGGAGTCCTTCAGATCGAAGCGCTGGTGGATTTCCTTCAGCGCTTGCTGGACGGCATTATTCACTTCCGCCAAATCAATCTTGGAAACGATGTCGAAGGTATTTTCGGGCATGTGCTAATGACCCAATGCTATCAAGACTCGCTCGGTGATTTCCTGAATCATGGCGGGTAAAGAGGCGTCCAGGGCCAGCGTGACGGCGGCGCGGACACGTTCGGGGTCGATTTCAGGAGCGGGCACGGGAGGGGGCTCCGCGGCCTTCGGCGGTTCGGGCTCAGCGAGCTTGGGGGCCGCGGCCGGCACCGGAATTTCGGGCGGAGGGGCGGGCGCGACTGAGGCAATCTGCTCGGCGAACAAGCCACGCGACAGCTGAGCTTCCTTCACCAAAGGATCGATGGTGCTGACAACCTTGGAAGCCTCGAAGGGCTTTTTGAGAATCGCGTCGCAGCCGGCGCGCTTGGCTTCGTCTTCGTCGAACGGTTCCAGCAGGCCGGCGGTGAGCACCACGCGAACATGCTTAAAGCGCGGCTCATTCTTGACGTAGCGGCACAACTCGAAGCCGGATTTGCCGGGCAGAAAAACGTCGGCCAGAATCAGGTCCGGATCCACGTCGGCCAGGCGCAGCATGGCAGCATTGCCGTCCGTGAGGCTGACCACTTCAAAGCCCTCTTCGCGCAGGATTCGCTCGCCCATACGCTGCGCGTGAGGGCTGTCGTCAGCCAGAAGGATTCGGCTCATCAATTCGATGGCGGCGTGGCTGGTGTCGCCGGCTGAGCGGCAGCCGGAGTTGCGGTCGCAGGCTGATTGGTAGTGGGAGCGGCCTGCTGCTTCTTGTTTTTCTTTTTCTTCTTCGCGTTGGTGTCGGTAGCGGCAGTCTGGGGCGCCTGTGCATCCGTGGACGCAGCGGCCGGAGTGGCGGCGGCCGGCTGACCCTGCGCGGGCGGATTCGCGCGAGCATCGGGTTTCGTATCCAGCGCGGTGGAATCGCCAACCGTAGTGGCAGTCACTTGGCCGTTGAACCCGCCAGCGGCCCCAGCGGGAACCGGAACCAGCGGCGGCACCGATGGCCGCATGGTGGTCATAGCCGGCTCGCCCGACTGCGCGGCCGTGCTCATATCCGGATTGCGGCGCAGGAACAACGTATCGCGCTGGTACAGGCTCGGCTTTACGCGGTGGTCCTTCTCATACTGCATGCGCGCCACCGCGGCTTTGTCCGTCTCTGGAACAGGCAGTTCCAGCTCCTTCAGCATGCCGGCGGCATCCTCGGCATAGGGACTCAACGGATAGTCGCGGACAATCTTCGAGTAGGCTTCGCCTTCCTGCCTGCGGAAGCGGCTGCCCAGTTTTCCATAGGCTTGGCCCATGTCCCACAGCGCCAGATCGGCCTTGCTATACAGAGGATACTGTTCCACTACGTGGCCCATCCGGTTAGCGGCCGCGGAATTGTCACCGCGCTTGAAATAAAAAGTGCCAACCAGGTACTCGCCTTCTGCCAGGGACTCCTGAATATTGCGCAACAGCTGCTTCGTCTCATCGACGTACTTGCTGTTGGGGAACTGCGTGATCAGCGTGCGGCATTCGTCTTCCGCGCGTATGGCCTGTGATGCGTCGCGATCCGATTTGTCCATCTGCTTGTAGTGGATCATGCAGATCTTTTCCTGCGATTCGGCGGCTTCTTCCATGGTGGGATAGAAAAGGATGAAATCCTTATATTCCGCTTCGGCCTGAGCCAGACTGGCGGCGCCGCCTTCCCGATACCAACTGTCGGCAATGGCGAGTTTGGCCTTGGCCAGGAACTCGCTCTGATCGTACGTATTGATGAGCGTATTGAGGGTGATGCGCGCGATTTCGTAGCGGCCGTGTTCGATGTCGCCGACGGCGCGGTCGAACAAAACCTTGTCGGGCTGTTTGGTGTCCTTGGTGATCGGGTCGTCATACTTCTTCGCTTTGAAACCGCAAGAAGTCAAAAGGCCCGCCATTAGAATCACAATCGAAAAGTATCGTGCCATATGCAACCTTGTAGATTAAACCTTTTGAAGCAGGCCCTCGCGAGCCGTCCGCTGCAATTCGATGAAAGCCTGGCCGGGGTCGGGGGTGTGAAAAACCGACGACCCTGCTACCAGCCAGTCACACCCAGAGCGGGCGATCTCAGCGGCGTTCTCGCGCGACACCCCGCCATCGATCTCGATAGCGAAATTTAAGCCTAACTCTTTGCGGCGCCACGCGAGCGCCTGGATTTTCTTCAACGCGTTGGGTATGAAAGCCTGGCCTCCAAATCCGGGATTCACGCTCATGATAAGCACGTGATCCACCAGATCCAGCACTTCACTGAGCGTAACGATGGGAGTGGCGGGATTCAGCACCACCCCAGGACGCCCGCCCTCGGCGCGAATGAGGCGGAGCGTACGATCCAGGTGCGTGCAGGCCTCCTGGTGGACCAGCACATAGTCGGCGCCGGCGCGGATGAACTCGGCCACGTACTTGTCAGGGTCCGAAATCATGAGATGAACATCCAGCTTCAGGCGCGTGGCTTTGCGGATGGACTCTACCACCGGGATTCCGATGCTGATGTTGGGGACAAAATGGCCGTCCATGACATCCACGTGCAGGAACGTCGCTCCGGCGCGTTCTACCTTGGCGATTTCGTCGCCTAAGTGCGCAAAATCCGCCGACAAAATGGAGGGAAGTACTTCGATCATGCTATGACTTTATGAACGATCTTAGCACGCGAGGAGCGGACGCTGGCTTGCCCGCGGCCGGGTGGCCGGGCAAACTGCGCGCTCACTTCTTCTTTCGGGGCGCCGGCTTCTTCTTCCCCGGGTGAGGGGCTGGGGCGGCGGCCGCTGGGACCAGCCCATTGGATGGCAGCAGCTTCCCTGCCTTCAAATCCACGCTGACAGAGTCGCGAATTCCGACGCCGTTTTGATCGGCCGTCTTGAAGGTAAAAGACAGCGTTTTGGCGTCGGTTTCGATGGTGAGATAGCCGAAGTCGATGATGGGTGCGATTTCGAGCACGTGATCGCCGACCCTAGTTCCGGCCGCGACGTTCTTAGCCTTGGGAGCCGTCGCTGCAAAACCACCACTGCCGGCAACAATATACGGAGTTTCTTTACCGCCCGCCGCCGCCACGGTGCGAGTAAAGCGCTGATAGAGGTGTGCGTGCCCGGAAAGCACGGCGTCGGGCCAAAGGCCGGCCGATTTGCAACAGGCGTCGATGTCTTTTTGAATCCCCAGCGAACCTCCATGCTTCGCGTCGGCCGACAACGGCGGGTGATGGACCGCCAGCAGAACCGCGCGCTTGTTGGCATTCCGATCGGGCTTCAAGCGCGTAAGCTCGCTCTTCAGAAAAGTCAATTGATCGTCGCCGATATGAAAGTGGCCTCCCTGCGAAGAGATTACGCCGGGGCCGTCCAATACGTTGCTGTACAGCCCGATAATCGACACAAATGGCGCATCCAGCGTGAAATAAACGCCCGGCTGCATCATGACGCTTCGAATCAGGCCGCCGGCGTCGGGAGACGGCCCAACGTCCGCGGAGCAGAAATTCGTAAGGAATGCATCCAGCGTGGGAATCTGCGGGCCGCTCGACCCCTGGCCGAACACCATTCCGTCGTGATTGCCGGGGATGGCGAAGATAGGCCGATTATATCCGCGGAATGGCTCGTAAAACTGATCGTAATAATATTGCGCTTCGCCGAAATTATAGATCACGTCACCCAGGTGGAAAAAGAATGCGGGACCGGCTGGATCGACGGTATCTTTCGCCATTGCATCCGCAACGGCGGACTCGTGGCCGATGGCCGTGGAAGCCGTTTGAAAGCGATTGACTTTGGCCGCGCCAGTGTCTCCCACCGCGTGGAAGACGATCTTGCCGTTCTTCTGAATCGCGTCCAAAGCGGCCTGCGGCGAAAAATCGGTGAGGTTCAAGGGAAGATTGTTGCGGCGGGGCGGAATGGGTTGGACCTGATTTTGATGCGCCTTGAAGTACGGCGAATCATAATATTCCGAACTGGTGTTGTCCACGCGAAACGTTTTTTCGTCCGGACTGGCCTGTGGCTCCGCGTAAAGCTGGCCTTTGGCGCCGGGCGCGGGAGAAGTCAAACCTTTGGTCACTGTGCGACCTCCTCAATTACGATTGTCCTTGTCTATATTACGCGGCGATTGCGGGGCCGTCCAGAAAAATCTAAGTTATCTGGCGGACATTTTATCGGAAATGTTTCAATCTTGCATCAAAGCTTCTGAAACTCACGCGCGGATGGGGCGGCGCCGCGGCGGCGAACACCTGGCTACGCCTCATCCGCAGAAGCAGGTCTCGCGCCGTGTTTAATTCTGGACGCCAAGACCGGGCAACCGCGCAGGTGTATACTCGGTCCAACCGGGACGCGAAAACCGAACATAGTTTCGGTATCGTGGCTGAGGCAAGGATAACCGGGATTGCGGCGAACGCCCATGCTGCCGGCGAAATCGCCCGCGTGATGTTCGCCGTTGGGTCCTCATATCCAGTGGCTGGAAGATATGAAACAATCGCCCCTTCATCCGCATCTCACCGCCAACCAGCGGTGCTGCAACGCTGTTTTGCACTGCAGGATGCGAAGAGGAGTATCGCATGACACGCACGGTGACTTGGATTTTCCTAGCCATTCTGTCCGGCTTGGAAGCGTTTGCGCAAACCTCTTCGGAGCCGTCGATAGACGCAACTCCCAGAATGACCATCAACGGCCTTGCGGTTGAGCCGAGCACGTCCCCGGCAGGGTCGCCGCGCGGAGATATGAAGTACGAAGGAGTGCTGGCGCGGTCCGACGGAGACACGCTCTCCATCGCACTTCCGGACGGACGCGTCATGCGGTTTCAACTCAACGGGCGCACACGTTACGCGCCCGATGGCGCCACGGGACGTCTGTTTGCGTTTCATATCGCCGACGTGGTCTCGGTGGAAGCCGCGGCTTCAAGCCGAGGGTACTTCCCGGCGTATAGCGTCTGGTTTGTCAGAAAGCCTTCGGCGGCGGAACAGGCCGACGTTCTGCAGTGTCCAGAGGTGAACTACCGATCGGAGGAGAATGTGATTGAAAACGCGACGGTGGACTCTGAGCACGACAGCCGCAAGCTGAATCTGCTGGCGAAACCGGCTGCGATTCTGGAAACTACCGGGACATTGCGGACGCCGGCCGCGTTGGGCGACGATCTGATTCCTTCCATCCGCCGCAAAGTAAATGAAGCCTTCGGGCGGCTGCCGAACTTGCGGGCGCGGCAAGTGACCAGCATGTTTCACAGCACAAACAAGAAAGTGAAGTGGGTGCCGAATGGAGTGATCGCGGCGGAGGTGGCCTATGACGGAGAGCAGGAAACCTATAGCGAGATTCAGGTGGACGGCAAACGGCCCGCCGACGCACCACTGCTAGGCGATGCCGACTATATGCGCTCCTTTCACAATGCCTGGAGCACGGGCGATTTTGAAACGCTGGCCCATTGTGTTTTCGACGGCCTGGAGGATTCCGACTTCCACAAAACAGGTTTGGAACACAGCGACAAGGGCGATTTGGCGATCTATGAGTTTGCCGGTACCCGCGCTTCTACCTGCGTGGCGGTGCTCTCGCAATCGCAAATCGCGTATCCGTCCTATCGGGGCTTATTCAAAGTGAACCCGCAAACTCAAGAGGTGCTGCACGTCGAGTTGGAAGCGACGGACATGCCGAAGGCCTTCCCCTTGGACCGCGCGGAGCGGTCGGCGGATTTAGCGCAAGTCCGAATCGGAAAAGAGCAATATCTTTTGCCAACCACGGGATATTGGTTCGGATGCTACAGAAATTCGTACTCCTGCTTCTTGAATCGCGTGGATTTCCACGATTACCGGCACTTCAGTTCCGATTCCGTACTGCGGTTCGCGGCGGGAAACTAGCTCCAGGTCCAGCGAGGTTCCACCGGTTGCACCGCCGCGAGTAGAGAAGCTTCTAAACTCGTGAGATGGACCACCACACGGTTGCTGGCATCGCCATTGCGGGCAGTTGTCTGGACGTGCTGGGCAGCCTCTATCTTGCGTACGACTTGCTGGGTGGTCCGCATGGGCCGTTGCGGTTACTGACCAGGGCCGTCACCTATTCGATTCTGTTCGGAATTGGTTATGGTCTGGGTCTCGGATTGATCTTCGGCGTGGCCTCTGGCCTGGCGCTCGGAACAACCATCGCGATTGAGCTGAATCGGACCTCGAAGCGGCAAGATCATTACTCGCTGCCGTGGGAAGCATTGTTCAGCGTGATTCGGGCCTCCGCCTTCGGTGCAGCGCTCTACCCTCAAGTGGGCTTGCGTTTCGCGATGCTCTATTGCGCTCTATTGACGGGCGGACAAATTATCGCTTACGCCCGCGGCGTGCGCCCGTCGTTGTCGAGAACAACGGCGCACGGGCCCCGATTCACGCGGGTGCTGCTGGGGACGTCGTTAGTACGGACCGCCGGTTACATTGCGGCGGCGCTCCTTTGCAGCGCGGTTGTGCGGCACGTGGATCATCCCTGGCTGTTCGCGACGCGGTTGGGAGTGGTAACCGGCGTGGTGACGGGCGGCGGAATGGCGTTGAGTCCGCACGTCGAATATTACGCCGATCAAATGCCCCAGCGGCGCATGGGAGTGTTCGGCGTCGCGCTGATGTTTTGCGGGTTCGCGCTGCAATCGCTGCAATATTGGCTGGCGATATTTGATGTTCGGTTAACCTAGCTCGAAAGCCCCGGCGAAGAATCCATCGCCGGCGCTGAATCCGGGGAGCCGTCGGTTGGTCTGCCAGACGCCGCCAATCTCCTGGATCACGTCTTCGTTCTCCTCTTTCTCCAACGAGCACGTGGAATAAACCAGACGGCCGCCGGGGCAGAGGTGTTCCAGCGCATGACGAACCAGAGCTACCTGCTTGGCGTGCAGCTCGATTAAATCGGACGGCTTCAGGCGCCATTTAATTTCGGGATTGCGGCCGAGCGTGCCGGTTCCCGAGCACGGCGCGTCTACCAGAATACGATCGAACTTGGCGCGGAACGGAAGCGGGCGCGTTCCGTCCAGCACCACCAGCGGGCAGTTGAGATCGCGCATTTGCTTCAGGCGATGCAAATGGATATCGCACGCCACGGCCTGGACGCCGCACGCGATGGCTTGCGCGGTCTTGTTGCCGGGCGCGGCGCACAGATCCAGAAAGGTCTGGCCGGGATGAAGATCGAGGAACGGAACAATGGACTGTGCTCCGATGTCCTGAATGCGGCCCGTGCTGGCGATGTGGGTTTCGGCCGGCTGAAGAAACGCGGATGCGATTGTATTGCTGGTTTCGACTCCGAATTGCCGGTCCCATCTTTCCAGCAGCCAGGCGGGCATGGAGAGTTCGGTGGCGCGATCGGGCCAAGGCACCGGCGTCCGATCGGTTTTTCTCAGGATCGCGTTGACTAATCCGGCGCCGGACGCTTTGTGAGCACGCTTCACCAGCTCCACGCTTTCGCCGACGGCGGCATGCGGGGGGATGCGGTCCAGATAACGAAGCTGATAAATTCCCATGCGCAGAGCGATGCGGACTTCGGGCTCGGGCTGACGCGGAACGCGGCGGGCGATCAGGTAATCGAGCTGGGCTTGATAGCGGAGGCATCCAAAGACGATCTCGGAGGCCAGGCCGGCATCGCGCGAGTCCAGCTGCGCGGAGCGCTGCAGCAAGAGGTCGGACGCATAGCCACCCTGGTGGACTTTGCGGAGAACATCGAAGGCGATCTGGCGCGCGGGAGAGATCAAGTTCTATTTTAGTAGTCGGTGCTCAAGAGCAACGGACGATATTGCGACGGCTGCGGGCAGAAGCTGCCACCGGGATCGAGGTTATCGCTGCAGGTGGTTTCGAAACAGGAGGCGGAGGCACTGGGCGCGGCAGCGGTGGAGAATCCGGATGGAACGGTGACCATCGACCTGTGTTTGAACTGCCGCGTGCGGCGCGCGAATAGAATAAAGCACGGTCACGCGTGATTGCTAACAGCCTGTGTCAAGACCGACTCCCTGACGGTCGCGGCTCTGTAACGCAATAAATCTACTGAGCCGCGCGCGTGAGCGAGCGGTCTTTTCGGACTTTCGACACAGGCTGCTAAGGCGATCGCTTCAGAAGGCTGTCCACGCCCTCGACGAAGCTCTCCAAAGGAAACGGCTTGGGAAGCACCAGCAAGCGGTCCGGGATTTCGTTCTCTGGCAGAGGCTCGGCCGAGAGCGCCAGAAGCCTCAGGCTGGGAAGAGCGCGCGCAAGTTTGACCACGGCTTCCACACCGGTTTCCACCGTCGAGACGTCCACAATGAGCAGGTCCACGCGGCGTTCCAGCATTTCGCCGGCGAGATCGTCGGCTTGCGCAATCTCCACGATGGAGTAACCGCGGCGTTCCAGCAATCGGCGAAGCAGTTTGCGGATGGAAAGGTCGTTTTCGAGAATCAATATGTCGCCGGGATCGGCGGGGTCCGAAGCGGCGCTGCCTGGAGCGGCACGGTCTGGAGCGACCTCGGGAAGCGGCGGTGCGGGCTCCGATTTCGCGGCCGGACTTTCGACAGGCGCCGGTGCGATCTGCGGCTGCTGGCTGCGTTGCGGCTGGACGGGCTCTGGCTCCAGGCGGCGCGGGTCTATCGAATCAAGGTTCAAAGCTTGGCGGCGCGCCGGCATGACCAACAAGGGCGCGATCGGTGGATCGGGAGAACGCAGCAAACTGGGACGCCACATCCGATAAAAGCGCCCACGGCAAACCCGGCAGCGGAACGGCGCGAGAAACAAGCATGCCAGCAGAATATCCAGCGCGTTGCGCCGGTTCGAAGGACGTATTTCCAGCGACCCGCAGTTGGCGCAGCAACGTCCCGCGACTGCCAGTTTACGGACCGCGCTAGCCAACGGACGAAAGTTCTGTTCCGTTTGAGCGACACTTGGAACACGCGCCATAATAGGGCGATCTCAGCCGGAGGCCGGACGTAATGATTTTAGTGACATTCGAGACGAAAATGCTATGGCTCGCGCTCGTCTTGAGCTCCGCGACGGTGGTGGCACAACCAGTCGATCTAGTATTGCACAACGGTAAGATCGTGACTCTGGAGCAAAGCGTTCCCGAAGCGCAGGCGCTGGCCGCGCGCGGCGGCAAGATCGTTGCCATCGGATCGAACAAAACCGTGGACGCTCTCATCGGGCCGTCCACCCGGGTGATCGATCTCCGGGGACGCCTGGCGATTCCGGGTTTCATCGAAGGCCACGGACATTTCACCGAACTGGGCGCGTCGAAAATGACGCTCGACCTGCGCGGCGCGAAGAATTGGGACCAGATTGTCGCGATGGTGGTGGCGGCGGCGCGCGAGGCCAAGCCAGGGGAGTGGATTCTCGGGAGCGGCTTTCATCAGGCGAAATGGGATCGCGCGCCGCAGCCGAACGTGCGCGGCTTTCCGGTACATGCAAGCTTAAGCCGTGTTACTCCGCGCAATCCGGTTTGGTTGACGCATGCCAGCGGCCACGCGGGTTTCGCAAATGCGGAGGCCATGCGGCAGGCCGGCATCGATAAGAATACGCCCGATCCGGCGGGCGGCGAAATCTTGCGGGACGCACACGGCGATCCAACCGGATTGATGAACGAAGGCGCGCAGGAGTTGATCCAGCATGTGCTGGATTCGTATCGCGCCCGCCGGACGCCTGCTGAGGCGGAAGCGGAGACGCGGCAACAGATCCAACTGGCGGAGCGGGAATGCCTGTCCAAGGGGATCACGACGTTTGAGGATGCAGGTTCGCCGCTCGCCACCGTGGATTTGTTTCGCAAGATGGCGGAGCAAGGTGAACTGGGGTTGCGAATGTGGGTGATGCTGCGTGCGCCACAGTCCGAACTGGGGGCAAATCTGCGGCGATATTACATGATTGGCGCGGGCGGCGATCATCTTACCGTGCGCGCGATCAAAGAATATATGGACGGCGCGCTAGGCTCGCGGGGCGCGTGGCTGCTGAAGCCCTATTCCGACCTGCCCGCCGATGCACCGAATCGAAGCGGCTTGAACGTGGAGGAAGTACCGTACATCCGAAAGAGCGCCGAACTGGCCATCGACAATGGCTTCCAGCTTTGCACCCACGCGATTGGAGACCGTGCGAATCGCGAGGTACTGAATTTGTACGAAGCGGTTTTTCGCGAGCATCCCGACAAGAAGAACCTGCGCTGGCGGATTGAGCACGCGCAACATCTGGACCCGGCCGATATTCCGCGCTTCGGGGAACTGGGGGTGATCGCGGCGATGCAGGGGATTCATTGCACTTCCGACGGCCCGTTTGTAATCGCGCGATTGGGGCGCGAGCGCGCGGAGGCGGGTGCGTACGTCTGGCAGAAGCTGATGAAGTCGGGCGCGGTGGTGGGAAATGGGACCGATACGCCGGTGGAGGACGTGGACCCCATCCAGTGCTACTACGCGTCGGTCAGCCGCCGGTTGAAAGACGGCACGGTGTTTTTTCCGGACCAAAGGATGAGCCGGATGGAGGCGCTGCGAAGCTATACCATCAACAATGCGTACGCGGCGTTTGAGGAGGGGAGCAAGGGGTCGCTGAAGGCAGGGAAGCTGGCGGACGTGACGGTGCTATCGAGCGACATTCTGACGATAACGGAGAGTGCGATTCCATCGGCGAAGGTGGACTACACGATCGTGGGCGGGAAAGTGATGTATGCGAGGCAGGGGCGCTAGTAGGTGTGACGCCAGTCGCGCATTTCTTCGCGAATCTGACGCATCTGTTCGCGAACTTGTTCGCGGCTTTCGCGGACGGCTTCGCGCTGAGCGCGCCAGGCTTCCCTTTGAGCGTCGCGGAACTCCCGCGCTTGTTCTCGCGCAACTTCCCGCGCTTGCCGGGCTTGTTCCCGTGCCTCATCCCTCCACCGCGAAAGGGCGCCTGAATCCGTACGATCTGAACCCGTAAGATCTGAACCCATAAGACAAGCCGCGCCGCTCGCCACGGCGACCATCACAATCGCAACCACGCCGAGGATCAGAAGTTTCATGGGGTGATAGACGAAGATGGCGCCGATTTGTTCCGGAAAATTTTCGCTACAGGATGGCGGTTTCCTCGATGGCGCGGCCTTCGGCGAAACGCTGGACATTCAGATCCTGCGCGTCGATCACACTGGTCTCGCCGTGCAGGATCAGGTCCGCCAGAATCCGGCCGGTGGCGGGGGAATGCATCACGCCGTGTCCGCTAAAGCCATTGGCGAAATATAATCCACGGATGTCGGGCGAGGGGCCGAGGATAGCGTGATGGTCCGGGGACATTTCGTAAAGCCCGGCCCAGCAGCGGCGCGGGTTCACCGCGAGATTGGCGAAGTCGGGCACGCGGGCGGCGGCGTGCGTGAGACTCTTTTCGATGTACGCCGGATCGAAATCGGTACGAAATCCGGGTTGCTCATCGGGGTGAGCCCAGGCCATGAGCAGGCCCAGACCCTCCTGGCGAAAGTGCCAGCCGGAGGTCATATCGATCATCATCGGCAGACGCTCGGGAAGGCCCGGAAAAGGCTCGGTGGGAACCAGCATGCGGCGCAGCGGTTGAACCGGCAAGTCGACGCCGGCCATGCGCGCGATCCCGGCGGCCCACGGTCCC
Source organism: Bryobacterales bacterium (assembly GCA_963784025.1). Classification (GTDB taxonomy): domain Bacteria; phylum Acidobacteriota; class Terriglobia; order Bryobacterales; family Bryobacteraceae; genus Palsa-89. Next base: position 259,332 of record CAWAPW010000011.1, on the reverse strand, counting down.
GCGGCGTTCACTACCACCGGGGCAGCCACGCCGCCCTTCGTCGTTAGCACGCCCGACACCGTGGCATGATCGGTATAGATTCCGGTAACCTCCGTCCCGCGCCACAACTCCGCGCCACGATCGATAGCGCGCGCCATGAAGCCGGTCATGACGCTGTCCGGATCGACAAAGCCGTCGGTAGAGCAGAGGCTTCCTCCAACGATGTCGTCCGAGCGAAGCTGCGGCAGAACTTTGCGAATGTCGTCGGGGGACAGCAGCTCGACGTTCTTCAGGCCGAGCGCCTTTTGACGAGCGCTGTTCTTGCGCAGATAGTTCATATGCCAGTCGTTGCTGGCCATGAACAGGTAACCGTGCGGCTTGTACCCGGAGGGATGGCCGGTGGCCTCTTCGAATCGCGCGAAGAACGGAATCGAATAAAGCGACATGCGGATGTTCACGTCAGTCGAAAACTGCGCCCGCACGCCGCCCATGCTCTTGCCGGTGGAACCGAGGCCCTGCCGCGTCTCGCGTTCGACAATCAGAACGTTCTTGCAACCCGCTTCCGTAAGATGAAACGCGATGCTGGATCCGACGATTCCAGCACCGATGATGACCACGTCCGCCGATCTTGCCATGCAGACTTGATTCTAATTCAGGCGCCATTTGCATTACGATAAAGCTAAGAATCGATGATCGGAGACGCTGCATGAAGAACGCTCTTTTGATTCTGCTGGCGGTCTTTCCGCTCGGTGCCCAGCAACCATCCGCGCCGCCGGCGGTGCTTCAAATCTTTCGCGAGGACATAAAGGAAGGCAAAGGCGCGGCCCATGAAAAGTCGGAAGCCGCGTTCATGCAGGCCGTGGCCAAGGCGAATTATCCTTCTCACATTCTGGGAATGACCGCCATGACGGGAACATCCCAGGCATGGTTCCTGGAAGGGCACGCCACGTTTGCCTCCATCGCGGAGGCGCAGGCGGCGCTCGATAAACCGGAATTCGAAGCATTGGACGCGGCCGATGCGGAGTTGCGCACCGGCAGCCGGTCGATGATCGCCGTGTATCGCGCCGATTTGAGCTACGCCGCGGATAAAGCCGACCTGTCCAAGATGCGTTTTTTCAACATCGAGACCATTCGACTGGTGCAGGGATCGGACCAGAAGTTCGAAGAAGCGGCCAAGGCGCTGATTGCGGGGGCCGGGAAAGCGGGCGATTCCCAACCGCTGGCCACCTACGAAGTGGTATCCGGGGCGCCCAACGGCACATATCTTCTGCTGGAGCCGATGGCGTCTATGAAGTCCATGGATGAGGAAACGCAGCGGCGTCAGGCTTTGCGCCAGGCCATGACGTCGGGAGATCCCGAGCGGAACATGGCCGCGTCCATCGCGAACTCGGAATCGATTCTGTTCGTGGTCAACCCTCAAATGAGCTACGTGCCGAAGGAGTGGATCGCGGCCGATCCGGCTTATTGGGAGCCGAAACCCGTGACGCCCGCGCAAGCCCCCGCCAAACCTCGCGCGAAAGCCGCAAAGAAGCCCGCTTCAAAGTAACTGTTGAAATCCAGCCGGGCTTGTGTTTCCCTAAGTCATGGCCGAATCCGACGCTCTGCGCCAGCATCTTCTGGATCTTTTGCGCGGACGCAATGCGCACGCCGACTTCGACACCGTAGTCGCCGACGTCCCTTCACGGCTGCGCGGAGTGAAACCCACGGGCGCGCCGCACACTGCCTGGCAATTGCTGGAACATATGCGCATCGCGCAATCGGACATCCTGGATTTCAGCCGCGACGCGAAGCATAAGTCGCCACCGTGGCCGGAGGGATATTGGCCGAAGACGGAAACGCCTCCCAGCGCGGCGGCCTGGAATAACAGCCTGCGCAGCTTTCGCGCGGATTTGAAGGCCGTGGCCAAGCTGATTGGGGACAAAAAGACCGACCTGTTCGCTCCTATTCCGCACGGCACCGGCCAGACTATCCTGCGCGAGGCGCTTCTAATCGCCGATCATAACTCTTATCATTTGGGGCAAATGGTGCTGTTACGGCGATTGTTGGGAACATGGAAGTAGCGGATTATTCTTCGCGCAGGATCTCGAGGGGCTTCTGACCCAGAATCGGGAAGCTCGCCATCCAGCCGGCCGCGTTGGCCACAAGCGCAGTCGCAATCACCGACAGCAGGATCGGGATCACCGGAATCGAAGTCTTAGCGTCCAGCATGCGCTTCAGCAGGAGATTGGCGAAGCCGCCCGCGAGCAAGCTGCCCATGAGTCCGGCGACACCGCCGAGCACCAGAAATTCGACCGAGAAGATGCGGCTCACACGCCAGCGCGTGGCGCCCAGCGTTTTGAGAATCACCACCTCGCGCATGCGGCGGAAGCGCGTGCCAGCCACGCTGGAGGAGAGAATCACCGCTCCAGCCAAAATGGCGAACATCGATATGAAGCGGACCACTTGCGAAATGCGATCCACCACGCCTTGGATGATCTGGAGCACGTCGGCCACGTTGACTACGGTGACGGTGGGGAAGCGCTTGTAGAGCGCCTCCTGCAGCGCGGGAACGGCCGCGGGTTGCGCGCGCAGGCTGCTGTAGTAAATGATCGGGAAGCCCTCCAGCGCGCTGGTGTTGAAGATGAATTCCACGCGGCTGGCAAGATGGATGGAATCGATGTTCTGGATACACGCCACGCGCGTCTGCACTTCCTGGCCCGAGATGCTCCAGCGCAGTTGCGATCCCGGCTGGATGCGGAGGGTTCTAGCGGAGTCTTCGTCGACGCAGACTTCAGGAGCGCCGGTGGGTGAACTCCACCAATCGCCGCGCACCAGATCCACATAGTCCGGCATCGCGCCCGCGGATGTCACGGAGCGGGGCGAGCGGAAGCGCCGGGCGAAGCCCTTCAGAGCCATGCTCGCGACATCCTGGCCGTCCACGTTGATCAGCTTGGCCGCAACGGTGCCGATCAACTCCGGGGTCCCTTCCACGCCGCGCTGCTGCTTCACCAGATCGAGAACCGCGTCGCGATCTTTGGGTGCGATGTCGATCAGGAACACGTTGGGCATGCCGGGCGGCGACGTGCGATTCATCTCGGCGATCATGCCGTGCTGCACCAGATAAACCGTCAGCGTGAACATCACGCCGACGCCGAGCGCCACCAGCACCGATTGTGCATGGGCGCCGGGGCGATACAGATTCGCGATGCCGTGGCGGACGCTGGAGGGCATCTTGCCCCGGCTCGCGATCTTCAATATACGAAGCAGAAGCCATGCGACGGCGGATAGAGCAGTGAAGCTGACGACTAGCGCTCCCGCGAAATATTCGCCCGTTCTCCAAATGTCTCTCGGCGTGCCGGTGGCGAACGACATCGCGATGCCGGCGAATCCGACGAGTATGATGGCCCCCGCGGCGATGGAAGCGCGCGCTTCGGCCAGCCGCGTCCGCCAGGCGGGTTTAGTTTCTTCCATCTCACGCCGCAGAATCAGGCTGGGACGGATGTGCCGGATGCCGATCAACGTGGGCAGAGTGAAGAGCAGCGAGGCCAGGATCGCGATGCCGATGCCTTGCGCGGCGGTGACGAAATCCCAATGTGCCGTGGGCTCCAGTTCGAAATAATGCGCGAGAAAAACCGGGAAGGCGCGCTGCACTACCAGTCCGAACGCCACGCCAAGCAAGCCGCCCGCCAGCCCGAGCGCGATGGTCTGGAGCAAGTAGATCCGCATCACGTGGCTGGAGCGCGCGCCGATGCACTTCATGATCGCGATGGAATCCATGCGCTGTTGGATGTGCGCGCGCATGGCGGTGCCGACGCCGATGGCGCCGATGATCAGAGTGATCAGGCTCACCAGGCTCAGGAACGTTGTGGCGCGGTTCAACCCTTGCGTAACGATGGGGTGGGACTCGCGATAGTCGGCAATTAAAGCGTCCGGGAACGCGGCCTTCAGCAGCGCGCGCGTTTGTTCGATGCCCGGTGAGTTGGGCGACAACCGGAACAGGAAGCGCTCGGCCGCGCGGCTGCCGGGCATCATCAGGCCCGAGCGCTCCAACCCTTCGCGCGTGATCATCACGCGTGGGCCAACGTTGAGGCTGCCCACCATGCGATCTGGCTCATAAGTCACCTCACCGACGATGCGAAACGATTGCCCGCCCAGCTGCATGGCATCGCCCACCTTCAGGTTCAAGCGCAAGAGCACGTCGTCCGAAACGGCCACGGTGTTCGCGGTGAGCGCCTTGGAGAGCGGCGCGGGAGGCGACAAACGAATCTCGCCGTAGAACGGATATTTGTTCGGATCCACGGCTTTCACCGATACCAGCATGGGCGGTTTCGACTCGCCAGCGGACGCCATGGTCACGGTTTCGGTGATCCATGTCCGGTCAATACCGGATTTCGCGAGTGCGTTCATCTCCGTGTCCTGCTGGGGCGTGGGCAGTTCGAATACGCGCAGCGAAAGGTCGGCGGCCATCAGCGTGCGGGCCTGGGTCAACAACATGTCATGAAAGGCACGGCTGAATCCGCGCACGCCGGTGAGCGATCCAACTCCCACCGCCACCGCGAGAATCACGAACAGAAACTTGAACGACGACGATCGCGATTCGCGCCAGGCGATTTTGCAGGCGGTCTTCCAGGAAAAGTGCACGATGTTTCCTTATTCCGCTCGCTCGTCGCTTACGATGCGGCCATCGCGTAGCGTGATTCGCCGGGAGGCCCGGGCCGACAGCGCGGCATCGTGCGTCACCAGCACCAGCGTGGTTCCCTCGCGCTGGTTGAGCGAGATGAGCAGCTCTAACACATGCTGGCCGTTCTGCGTGTCGAGATTGCCCGTGGGCTCGTCAGCCAGAAGAATGGGCGGACGAACCATGAAGGCCCGCGCCAAAGCTACGCGCTGCTGCTCGCCGCCCGAAAGCTGGATCGGATAATGATCGCGGCGATCCAGCAGGCCGACACTTTCCAGCAGTTCCCGGGCGCGTTTAGGACCGTCATTTGTACCACTGCGACCATTGCCGCCGGTGAGTTCATAAGGCAGCAGAACATTTTCTTCCGCGGTCAGCGTTGGCAGCAGATGGTAGGACTGAAAAACGAAGCCAACCTTGCGGCCACGCAGCAACGCCATGCGGTCTTCATTCAGGCCCGTGATGTCGTCGCCATCCAGAATGATCCGGCCCGAAGTGGGCGTATCGAGGCCGGCCAAAAGTCCCAGCAGCGTGCTTTTGCCGCTACCAGAAGGGCCCATGATGGCGACAAATTCGCCTCGCTCGATCTCCAGATCGATGCCACGCAGGATATCCACCCGATGAGTGGCGGTAGGGATGCTCTTAGTCAGAGCCGAGACCTGGATGGCGGGCGTACGAATCAGATCTCCCTGCAATTCTTTATTATGGCATTGGGTGGCGTGCATGTCGTTTCATTGGGTTCGTTTTGTTGGATGTGTTGCGGCGTTGTTGGGTTTAGCGCAATTGGAGGGCGGCGCGCCCTCACGAATTGATACGCGTCCGGTGATCGTGGCGTTCGGCGATAGTCTGAGCGCGGGTTACGGTGCCGAGCCTGGCAAGAGCTTCCCCGACTTTCTACAAAAGGACTTGGATGCCGCCGGACTGCACTGGCGCGTGGTGAACGCGGGCGTGAGCGGCAACACCACAACCGATGGGCTGGATCGCATCGGCGAGGTGCTTGCATACAAGCCGCGCATCACAATCCTCGAATTTGGCGGCAACGACGGTTTGCGAGGGCTGCCGCTTGAAACGACGAAAAACAATCTGGATCAGATTATCCAGATGCTGCAGCACGCCGGATCGAAAGTGCTGATAGCGGGAATGACCTTGCCGCCCAACTACGGCGGCGATTACATCACACGGTTCGGGCAAATCTACGTCGATCTGGCGAAGAAATACAACTTGCCGCGGATTCCCTTTCTGCTCTCCGACGTTGCGTTTCGTCCGGGAATGATGCAGCAGGATGGTATCCATCCCACGGCACAGGGCAACGAAATTGTGGCGAAAACGGTTATGCGTTATTTGAAGCCCCTCTTGCGTTAGTGAGGTGCTGCATTAGCCTTGAGGCCGCGCCGCTTGCGCAATTCGGCGGTAGCTGCGCGGTGGCACTTCAGACACAGCGTGCGGATGTTTTCCAGATCGCATTCGCCGCCGCCCTCCACCACCGGGACGATATGGTCGGCATCCCAGAGGGTTTTTCTGGAACCGGCGCGCAATCCCCAATCGAGACAGGCTTTCAGGCGCGCCGCACCCCTGAGTCGTTTCAGTTGCCGTTCTGCATGCAAGCAATCGACACCACAGCCGGCGCAGATGCCACGGTCGCGTTCCAGTACTTTTTCGCGAATATAGCCTGGGTCGCTGCGCAGACGCCATTCTTCCACGCACCAGGCGGAACAAAAGGTGGAGCGGCCCTTGGGAACTTCCAGATTGCACCAACGACACAGGTTGCGGCCATTTGGCCCTTTGGGAAGCGTGCGCCGGTCCGCCCAACCGCCCGGCATGGTTCGCTTGGTACTCATATTTTTGATGTCGGCTTCTTCAAAAAATACCAAACCACGGAACATCGCGGCGCTGGAGCGCATCTAAGGTTAGGCGGGGTGTTACGCAGAGCTTGCGACTAAGGTTGCGATTCGGTATACTCCGCAATTGCACGGGCTCTGGTAATTAAGAGCCCTGCCAGGGCGCAAGGCCGGTAGATACGGGCCATCGCCCATGAAAATCGGATCGCTGGGAGGCGGGGAGTGTCGGTTCAATCATCTAAATTCTTGTTGGCAATCGCATTGACTGGAATGCTGGGGCCGGTGCCCGCGCGGATGTTCGGACAGGCGGCCGCGCCATCGTCGGCGACGCCTCAGAAGAACTGGAAAGATCGGGCGGAGTACGATCTCTACGTCTCGATCGGCCAGGACACGAATCCGAAGACGCGCCTGGAGAAATTGCAGCAGTGGGAAAAGCAGTATCCCATGACGGAGTGGATGAAGGAGCGGCGCAACATCTTCCTGACAACTTACGCCGCGCTCAACGACGCCAAGGACGTCTTCGACGAAGGCAAGCAGATCCTGGCGGACAATCCCAAGGATTTCACGGCGCAGTACTACATCATGCTTTTCACCCAGCCGTATTACGGACAGAACCAAGCGCCGGATATTCTGGACGCGGGCGAAAAGGCGGCCACGGCGATTCTGGAGAATATCGCAACGCCACCTCCGAACGTGACTCCGGAACAGTGGGCGAAATTGCGGCCGGACGTGGAGATCTTGGCCCACAAGAATCTCGGCTTCATCGCCATGCAGCGCAAGGATTGGGCCGGCGCGGAGGCCGAATTCCAAAAGGTTTTGATGATGAACCCGAACGACGCCACGGTGGATTTCCAGATGGGTACCGCCATCGCATCGGAGAAGAAGGTGGAGAGAATACCGGCCGCTCTCTTCTATTTCGCGCGAGCGGCAACCTATAGCGGTACAGGTGAACTCACGGCGGCGGGTAAACAGCAGGCTCTGACTTACGTTCAGAAGCAGTACAAGAATTTCCACGGGAGCGACGATGGCTTCAACGATTTGCTGGCGGCGGTAAAGGCGAATCCCATGCCAGCCGCGGGTTTCAGCATTAAGAACGCCAACGAGATCGCACAAGCTCAGGCGGCCAATGAAGAAGAGTACAACAAGACTCATCCCGCCGAAGCGCTGTGGGCCAGCCTCAAAATGGCACTCACCGGCCCGGACGGTGCGATGTATTTCGACATGAACATGAAGGGAACGGAAATCCCGACGCAGCTGAAGGGCCGCGTCATCAAGCTGGAGCCCGCGGTAAGGCCGAAGACCATCCTGCTGGCGATGGAAGACAAATCCAACAACACAACCACCGCCGACGCCACCTTGAAGTTCGAAACGCCCCTCGCCGGGAAGGTTGACGAAGGTACCGAACTGTCGTTTGAAGGCGTCGCCGACAGCTACACGGCAAATCCCTTTATGGTGGTCTTCAACGTGGACAAAGACAAGCTGCAGGGCTGGACCGGCAAGAACGAACCGGCGCCGGTACACCATCGCCGCCCCGCGGCCACCAATTAGCCCGGATAAGCGCGGGCGCGCATTGATACAGAAAGATAGGCTCGCCCGCGCATTCGTGTGGGCGATCTACTTATAGGCTGCTTTCGTTTTCGGACTCTGATAATATTCCAACACAGACATTCTGCCTGAAAGACACAAGGCAAGTTGGAATAGCTGGAACTGGAGGCCCGAAATGTGGAATGAACCCTCAAAGCATTTGTGGATCGCGGCGGCGATCGTCGGCATGCTTGCGCCGGCCTGGGTGACGGGACAAGATAAGCCCGCAGCGGCGCAACCGCAGTACAAGGACCCGGCGGAGTACACGCTCTACTCCGCGATCCTGGCGGATACCAATCCCAAGACCAAACTGGACAAGCTGCAGGAATGGCAGACCAAGTATCCCACCACCGATTTTGAGACCCCGCGCAAACAGCTTTTTCTGAATACGTACGTCCAGTTGAACCAGCCTAAAGATGCCGTGGCCGAGGCGCAGAAGATCCTGGCCGATAATCCGAAGGACTTCACGTCGCTTTACTACACGATGCTCTACACCCGCGCGCTGGCAGGCAACAATCCCACTCCCGATGTGCTGAGCCAAGGCGAGAAGGCCGCGGCCGCGATCCTAGCCAACATCGATACGCCTCCGCCCACCGTGACCGCTGACAAATGGAAAGAAGCGCGCACGCCGTTCGAGACGCTGGGCCACACCACGCTCGGCTGGATTGCCATGCAGCGCAAGACCTGGGACGCCGCCGAGGGCGAATTCCAAAAATCGCTGCAGCTGGATCCCAACAATGGCGAAGTGGACTTCTTCATGGGAACGGTGATCGTCTCGGAGAAGAATCCGCAAAAGATGTCGGCCGGGCTATTTTATTTCGCACGGGCCGCGACCTACGAAGGGACGGGCGGGCTGGCCCCCGCGGGACGGCAGCAGGCTCTGGCCTATGTGCAGCGCGCTTACAAGGGTTATCACGGTAGCGACGAAGGCTTCAACGATCTTCTGGCGGCCGCGAAGGCCGGGGCCGCGCCGGCGGCGGACTATCGCATCAAGACGGCTGGAGAAATCGCGCAAGCGAAGCAGCAAGAGCAAGAAAAGAACGACGCGGCGGAGGCAGCCAGCCATCCGGAGCTGGTGCTGTGGAAAAACATCAAGATGCAGCTCACCGCCGCCGACGGAGCCAACTACTTCAGTTCCAGCATGAAGGACGCGCTATTGCCGACGCTCAAGGGAAAAGTGGTGAAGCTCGAGCCCGAGGTAAAGCCCAAGATGGTAGTGCTGGCGCTCGAAGACGGCACCACGCCGGACGCAACTTTGAAATTCGAAATGCCGCTGGCGGGCAAAGTGGAGCCGGGCACCGAACTGTCGTTTGAGGGAGTGCCCGACAGCTACACGGCCAGCCCGTACATGGTGGTTTTCAATGTGGAGCCCGACAAGCTGCATGGCTGGACGGGCAAGAACGCTCCGCGCCCAGGCGCACGCAAGAAAACGACGGCCAGTAAGTAAAGATCGTGGCGCTAAAGCGTGCGCCACGATGTCTCAGTGGAGGGCGGCGGCTAATTCCGACGCGAACACTCGAATCTTCTGCACTTGTTCGGGCGATGCCGGCTGCTCGAAACCTTTTCCGACGAAGAACGCCTGATCGCCGCGCCAGATGAGTGCCGCGTAACCGTGCTCGGTCATGAGGCCGGAAGCACCAACATTGCCGAAAGAATCTTCGCGGCGCTCTACAAACGCAACAAAGCCGTCGCGCTCCAGAATGAAATGCGATGCGATCTCAGAGGGGATGATCTGAATCCCCGCCGCAGCCAGCTTCTCGAGGGTTTCGATCAGCGCCTGGGTCACATCTTATAGCGGCCGAGATCCTCGTCGTCCAGGCTCTCCAGCCACCGCCGCTGTTCCTCGTCGCTCACCTTGTCGGCGGCGGCATTCGACCGCTTGGAGCTTTTCAGCACGGACTCATCTACGTAGATGGGGCAATCCAGGCGCAGCGCCAACGCCAGAGCGTCGCTCGGCCGCGAGTCCACGCTAATCAAGTCGCCATCTTTGTCGAGCCAGATCACGGCATAGAAGGTGTCGTCCTTCAACTCGCTGACCACCACTTTGCGAATCCCCGTTCCCAGTCCGAGCAGCAGCGTCTTGATCAGATCGTGCGTCATGGGCCGCGGCGTCGAAACTTTTTCGATCTCGAGGGCAATTGCATTGGCCTCGTAGATGCCCACCCAGATTGGCAAGATGGTGTTCCCATTCAGATCCTTCAGCACCACGATTGGCATGTTGGTGACGGGATCCATCATCAATCCGCGGATTTTCATTTCGACTTCCATAGGCCCTCCCCTTTCAGAGCTCAAATCGCCACCTTCGGTCAAACTACCACCTCACCCGCTAAAGAATTCGGCCCCGCGCGAGTGACGCGAACGTTCCAGGATGTTCCAGCCAGGTTTGTACCAGCCAGGTTTGCACCAGAAAGCGTTGCGCCTTCCGTCGGCCCCGCATGCTGGGGATGAACAAAGTTGAGCGTGCGGTTTTGCGTAGTGCGTCCAATCCACTGACCCGTTGCATGATTATAACCTTCCACGAAGGCTTGCTCTACGGCGCCCACCAGTTCCGAGTTGCGGCGGATCTGGATGGCGCGCTGCTTTTCCTGTACGATCGCCAGGCGGCGGGTCTTTTCCTCTTCGCTGATGTGATCGGCCAGCTCCAGCGCGGCGGTATTCGGACGCCGCGAATACTTGAAGCCGAACAGCGAATCGTATTCCACTTCGTCCAGCAGTGCCAGCGTCTGCTCGAAGTCCTCTTCGGTCTCGCCCGGGAAGCCCACGATGATATCGGTGGTGATGGAGATGTTGCGGCGCGCCTGCTTCATCCACTGAATGCGGCGCATATATTCGTCGCGCGTGTAGAGCCGCTGCATGCGAGCCAGAACGCTCGAAGACCCGGACTGCACAGGAAGATGGACGTGATTGCACAGCACCGGATTGTCGTCGATGGCGTCGATGATCTCTTTGACGAAATCGCGCGGATGCGATGTCGTAAAGCGCACGCGCTCAATGCCGTCCACTTCGCCCATGGCTCGCAATAGGCGCGCAAAATCCCAACCGGCCGGCGACGGATCGCGATAGCTGTTGACGTTCTGGCCCAGCAACTGAACTTCGACATAACCCATGCGAGCCAGCTCGCGCGCTTCGTTCAACACGCTTGCGCTGGTGCGGCTGCGCTCCGGCCCGCGCGTGAACGGCACCACGCAATAGGCGCAGGATTTGTCGCAGCCTTCAATAATGGTGATATATGCGCGATGCGGATTATCGCGCTTGGTGAACGGCGTTTCGAAAGCCTGATCGTTGTCCAGGCTCAGGCCGGTGACGCGCCGGTTTCCGTTTTCCAGCTGCACCAGCATCTGCGGCAGCTTCGCATAGCTGGCCGATCCGGCAACCAAACTGACGTGTGGCGCGCGCTCGAAAATACGCTCGCCTTCCTGTTGCGCGACACAACCGAGTACCCCAAACACTTTACCCTTGCCGTTTCGCTTGAACTCATCCAAACGATGAAACACCTTCTGTTCGGCTTTGTCGCGGATGCTACAGGTGTTATAAAGAACCAGGTCGGCCGCGTCCGGCTTGGCCACCTGTTTGTACCCCTGGGACAACAACGTGCCGACGACCTTTTCGGAATCGTGCGCGTTCATCTGGCACCCGAAGGTCTCGATATAGAAAGTCTGCATGCTTCGGCTTTCGTTTCCATTGTACTCGCGTTGCGTACCGCGGTGAGGGTAGGGAGCGGGCGGTGCGAGAATCTATCGGCAAGCGAGGCACTACATCGTGTAGACTAGTGGATTAAGGGGGTGCGTCTTCAGCAGTAGTTGGCTCCCACGAAGTACCCGTCGTGAGCTAGCGTTCACTTCTGCTCGCCCTCTTGCACAAAAGATCCCCGCCGCCTTTTTTTCCCTTCTCCTCCCTGACAATTGCCGGGTCTGCGATCAGCCCTTACGGGATTTTTCGCGCGTGCCGGTATGCCGCGCGTGCCTAGCCAAGCCTGAGCCGCTAGCTGCGGATTACTATTGCATCCAATGCCGCGCTCCGTTCCTGAGCCGCTTCCCGCTGGACGATCAAGGGCGCTGCGCGCTATGCCGCCGGGGTGTTCGCGGGTTCGATGCCGCGTACTCGTTCGGATTCTACGAAAACGAACTGCGCAAGCTGATTCAGCTGTTCAAGTATGGCCGCATCCAGACGTTGTCTGCGCCGCTGGGCCGGCTGCTGGCGCGTGCGCTTCCGCGCGAACAAAGCTTCGATGTCATCGTCCCGATGCCGCTGCATTGGCGCAAGCGCTGGCAGCGCGGGTTCAACCAGGCGGAACTGCTGGCGCGTGAAATCGGCCGGCGCACGCATACGCCGGTGCGGAACGCTCTGCGCCGGGTGCGCAACACGGCATCGCAGGCCGGATTGACCAGCGCCAAGCGGCGCGAAAATGTTTCCGGCGCTTTTCAAGCTTCGCGCCGGGCCAAGAATCGAACGGCGTTGGACGGCCGGCGCGTGCTGCTCATCGACGACGTGATGACCACCGGCGCCACGGCGGCATCCTGCGCGCGCGCCTTGAAGCGAGGCGGCGCACGGCAAGTGACCTTGTTGACCCTGGCGCGGGCCGATCGGCGCATTATGTTCGACCCGCTTCTAAACGACTCGAATTTCTCCGGGAGATCCGAAGATGCCCAGTCTTGATCGATTACACAGACCGGTCTTAGTGCTGAACGCCAGCTATGAGCCCATCAACATCTGCGCCGCGCGCCGGGCGCTGGTGCTGGTGCTCAAGGGCGTGGCTTCGGCCGAGGAGGAGTCGCAGGCGCACGTCCATTCGCCGCGTCACTCCATTCGCGTTCCATCCGTGATCCGGTTGCTCGAATACCGCCGTATCCCGCATCAGACCCGGGCGCTCTCGCGCAAGAACATCTTGATGCGCGACCGCTATACCTGCCAGTATTGCCATCGCACCATGCCGTCCGGCGAGCTGACGCTCGATCACGTGGTTCCGCGCTCGCGCGCCGGAGAAACCACGTGGGAAAATCTGGTGGCGTGCTGCCATCCTTGCAATAACCGCAAAGGGAGCCGCACTCCCGAGGAAGCCGGCATGAAGCTGGCGCGCGCGCCGCGTCCGTTCAGTTTGCACACCAGCCGTCACCTGATGCGCCTGCTCGCTAAGAGTGACGATCAGTGGCGGAAGTATCTGTTCTATTAGAATTCAGAATCAATGCGCGCTGGGCGCCTGGCCAGGTTCCTTCGGCTTTTCCTTGGTAGGCGTGGCGGCCTTCACCGGGCTGATGATGACGTGCGCGTTGCGGCCTTCCAGCCGCGGCTGACCTTCCACCTGTCCGTGCCCGGAAAGATCCTGCGCGAAACGGAGCAGCAGCTTTTTTCCCAGATCGACGTGCGCGATCTCGCGGCCGCGGAACTGCACCACCGCTTTCACCCGATTGCCTTCGCCCAGAAAACGGATGGCGTGGTTTTTCTTGAACTCGTAATCGTGATCGTCGGTGTTGGGGCGGAACTTCAGCTCCTTCACCTGGATCACGTGCTGTTTTTTCTTGGCCTCGTGCTGCTTCTTTTTGTTCTCGTATTGCCACTGGCCGTAATCCATGGCCTTGGCGACCGGCGGATCGGCGGTGGGCGCGATCAGGATCAGGTCCAGGCCCATGTCCTGCGCCTTGCGCACGGCGGCCAGCGTCGGCATGATCTGGACGGGCTCGTTGGGAAATACGGCACGCACTTCGCGCACGCGGATGGCCTCGTTCACATTTTCCCGAACCCTGGGACGGCGGGGCGGGTAGTTTCTGGATGGGATCATTGAAAGGCGGGGGCGGTTTGTGAAGCCATTCCGCCGAGGTTGAAACGAATACTTATCATTGTACTGATCCTACCAGAATTTGAGCACCTTGGCGTAGCGCAGAGTGCTGAATCTAGCGGGCCAATGAAGTCCTTCACTCCTCCTGTCACGGTGAGGACGCCCCGGGTCAGGTGTCAGGGTCAAGCGACAAAGGTGCCTTTAGCGATATAGTTGCATCCAACAGATGGAAAACGGAAGGAAATATGGCCACACAACAGACACGAATAACTCCCTCGCAGCCTGCCACCGCCTACAGCCGCTGGCTGATTCCGGTGGCCGCGGTGGCTATTCACATTTGCATCGGATCGGTTTACGCCTGGAGTACATTTAATCGCCCGATCCACGCGGTGTTTCCCAACGATCCGTGGTGGTTCAGCCCTCCTTACACCACGTTCAGTACAGCGATTGTCATTTTGGGCCTGAGCGCGGCGTTTGGCGGAACCTGGGTGGAGCGCAGGGGCCCACGCGTGGCCGCGGCAGCTGCCGCTGTGTTCTTCGGTGCGGGACTCGTCATCGGCGGAATTGGATTGGCGTTGAAGCAATCCGTACTCGTGCTCCTCGGGATGGGCGTCATCGCCGGCATAGGCTGCGGGCTGGGTTATATCGCTCCGGTGAGCACGTTGGTGAAATGGTTTCCCGATCGGCGTGGCATGGCTACCGGCATGGCCATCATGGGATTTGGCGGCGGCGCGTTCCTGGCCGGATATTTGAACGTGTATTTCATGAATTTGTTCGGCGTCGCCAAAACCATTATCGCTCTGGGCGTGGTTTACTTCGCCATTATGATGATCGGAGCGCTCTTGATCCGCCGCCCACCGGAAAATTGGCGGCCGGAAGGCTGGACTCCGCCGGAGAACCGGAACAAGATGATCACCAATCTGCACTTCACGCGCAACGAAGCGCTCCAGACCGTGCAGTTCTATTTGCTGTGGGCCATTTTGTTTATTAACGTCACGGCCGGCATCGGCATTCTCGCGCAAGCCTCGCCAATGATGCAGGACATGTTCGGAAAGACCGCGCTCGAAGCCGCCGCGGTGGTTTCCCTGATGAGCCTGTTCAACGCCGGCGGGCGATTCCTTTGGGCTTCCTTCTCGGACTTTATCGGACGCCGCAACACCTACCTTACGTTTTTCGTTGTGCAGGTGATCCTGTTTCTGCTGATGCCCGGCTTCGCCGGCAGAGGCGAATGGATCATGTTCGAAGCTGCCCTGTTCGTGGTCCTCACCATGTACGGAGGCGGCTTCGCCACCATTCCAGCGTTCCTTGCGGATATGTTCGGGGCGCAGAACGTAGGCGCGATTCACGGCGTCCTGCTCACCGCGTGGAGCGCCGCCGCCATCGCGGGCCCGGTGATCATCACCGAGCTCTCCAACCGGGCGAAAGCTCACCTGGCTCCGGGGGCGAGCAAGATTCACATTTATGATCAGCCGCTGGAAGTGCTGGCGGCGTTGCTGGCCGTGGGATTCATTCTCACGATGTTAGTGCGGCCAACATCCGGCGCCCAGACCGCCCAGGCACGCTAGCGCCAGTTTGCTGTGTCGTTTTAACGTGCTACTGTCTATGATGCAAGACACGCTACAGCGATGACAAAAACATTCCTTCGACCTGCGCACGGCGCCGCCGTGCTGATCTTCCTTGCAGCCAGCGCCTACGCCGCGCAATCCATCACCGAGATTACGCTACCGGGGACGCGCATTTTTCCGGAGAGCATCACATCCACTTCCAACGGAACGTTGATTGTCGGCAGCCTGGGGCACGGCAATGTACTGCGCATCGCGCCTGGAAGCACCATGGCCGAAGAGTGGATTAAGCCCGGCGCCGGGGGTCTGAATCAGGTGCTGGGGGTTTACGCGGACCAGAAGGGCAAGACGCTGTGGGTGTGCTCCAACAATCTGCAGAACAAGGGCGAGGCAACTGCGGCAATGGCGTTCGATCTGAAGACGGGCGCGGCGAAGGGCACCTATCCGTTGCCTGGAGATGGCGTCCTCTGCAACGACATCGCGGTCGGCTCCGACGGCACAACTTACGTCACTGACACGCGCCAAGGCAGCGTGCTGATGCTCAAGCCGGGCGGCAAGAATCTGGAGATCGCCGCCAAAGACCCGCTGCTGGCGGGCGCCGATGGTCTGGCCTTCGGCGAGAAAACTCTCCTGTATGTAAATAGCGTCACAGCGGGTAAACTGCTGCGGCTGGATCTGGGGCCGGACGGAAAAGCGAAGAGCGTTGTCGAACTGAAACTGTCGCGCCCGCTGGAACGCCCCGACGGCATGCGTGCGATTGGGAAAAACCGGCTGCTGCTGGCGGAGAACTCGGGCAAAATGGACATCGTCACGTTTGAAGGCGACGGCCTGCAGAACGCGGTAATCAAGACCATCAAAGAAGGACTCGTCATGACCCCCGCTGTGACTCTGACGCGCGGCATGGCGTGGATCGTCGAGGGCAAGTTGCCTTATCAGAACGATCCGGCGTACAAGGACAAAGATCCGGGCGAGTTCAAAATGTACGCGATCCCGCTTCCAAAGAACTAACGCTGACGGAACCAGCTCACCCGAAAGTAAACGCGTACGCCTGGGCTCCCGGATCCAGGAACTCGATCTCAAACGTGCGGTCCTCAATAGGATCCTTCTGGCGTATGAGCTGGTACAGACGCTGATCGGTAATCGTTCCGTTGCCCTGCGCGTCGGTATCCACTCCGTGACTCTCTGCGGGCGCCTGCCCGTCGATCTTCACCCGGAACCGAACGGGGTTTCCGTTGCCTGCGGGGCCCAGGACCAGGTGAACGTCTCGCGCGTGGAAGCGGTAAACGATGCGGCCGTGCGCGGAGTCCAGACTCGCAACCTGGGCGTGATCTGTCCAGGCGCCCGCGAATCCCCACTGATTGAGTTCCAGATGTTTTGGGATCGCGTAAGAGTGCGCGACGTCCTGCTTCAATCCGCCGGGAGACAGGAAGCTGTCGGCGCGCTCGTAGCCGACGTAGGTCTCGGGCGATTCAACGTCGCTATCCGGCGGAGCTTCGGCGCCCGTGGCCGCAACCTTCACCAGCCCGTTGACGGATAGCTGCGGGTTATGTTCTTTGAGCAGTTGCTGAATCTGCTGTTCCGATTCGTCGTACTTGCCCTCGCCGAAATGGTGAAAGCGAATGTTGCCGGTTGCGTCCACCAGATAATCGGCCGGCCAGTATGAATTGTTGAACGCCTTCCAGATCTTGTAATCGTTGTCAAGCGCCACGGGATAAGTGATTTTCAGTTCGCCCACCGCGCGCCGCACGTTATCTTCGTCCCTTTCGAATGCAAACTCCGGCGTATGGACTCCAATGACAATCAGGCCACTATCTTTATATCTGTCCGCCCACGCGCGCACGTAAGGAATGGAGCGCAGACAGTTGATGCAAGAGTAAGTCCAAAAATCTACCAGAACGACGTGCCCCTTTAGTTGATCTCGGGTCAAAGGCGGCGAATTAAGCCACGCAACTGCGCCGGAGAGATCGGGCATCATCTGTGGTCCGGCTGCCGCGCCTGAATGGGCCGCCGACATCATCATCATGCCGCCCGGGTTCTTCGGTTTCGCTTCAACAGTGGGATGCAGACGGTCGATGAGCGATTGCTCCAGGCCCGACGTACTTGCCAGCGAAATTTGCGTCAAAAGGCCGCGGTCCAGCCCCAACGCAATTACTGCCACGCCCGCTAGCACGGCTACGCCCAAGACCCGGCGTATCCATGCTTCCGCCTTCAACGATCGCTTCAGCGCGGCGAATACTTGTCCACCTGCCAGCAACGCGACGGCTAACGAAGTGGCGGCGCCGGCGGCGTACGCCAGCAACAGGAACGCGCTACGTTCGCTTGCCCCTTCCAGCGCGGCCCCCGTCAGGATCAAGCCCAGGATCGGCCCGGCGCAGGGAGCCCAAAGCAATCCCGTAGCGACACCGAGCAACAGCGAGCGGACGACGCTGGGGCTGTTGCCCGACGCCGACGGCTGCGAGAGCCGGCTGCCCAGTTGCACGAAAGGGCGGGAAAGCCGATCGGCCAGAGCCGGCCAAAGCAGCGTCAATCCGAAGATTGCCAGAATCACCAGTGAAACGATTCGACCGTATTGATTGGCGCGCACAATCCATGCGCCGCCCACCGTGGCGATAGCTGCAAAGCCAGCGAAAGTGACCGCCATACCAGCCAGCAACGGAAGACCGCTCTTGCGGAAAGGCTGGTCCGCCTTTGCGAATACGAAAGGCAGAACCGGCAGGATACAAGGGCTGATGATCGTAAGAATGCCGCCCAGGAACGCTAACACGAGCAGTACCATGGAATCCTCTTTATGCCTTGGTTCTTTTCTGTCTCTTAAGACAGACGATGTCTAGTATACACACCGTCGGGCGTCCCCACACGGGCGCCAAAGTGATATTATCAATGCGTTAAGCACCGAGGAGATACAGCATGTCAAGACCAATTGTTTCGCGCGAGTTCCTGATTCGAGCCGGCCTCGTCAGCATGATCGCCAGCTTCACATTGTGCGCAGCCACGCTGCCCGGTCCCACCGTGGATGAGAACCGGTCCGAGAAGAAGTCGGAAACCGTGGTGCTGGCCGGCGGATGTTTCTGGGGCGTCCAAGCCGTCTTCGACGCACTCAAAGGCGTGACCAGCGCCACCTCAGGCTACGCGGGTGGAAGCAGGGCTAACGCGCATTATGAAATCGTCAGCACCGGCACCACCGGCCACGCCGAATCTGTGCAGGTAACTTTCGATCCGTCCCAGATTTCCTTCGGCCAGATTCTGAAAGTCTATTTTTCGGTGGCTCATGATCCGACGGAACTGAACCGCCAGGGTCCCGACGAAGGCACCCAATACCGCTCGGAAATCTTTTATACCAGCGACGAGCAAAAGCACATCGCCGAGGCGTACATCCAGCAGTTGACCGCGGCCAAGGCGTTCCGGCATCCCATCGTGACGAAGGTGGCTCCGCTCCAGGCGTTTTATGCGGCCGAAGACTACCATCAGAATTACGTGCTTCATTGCCAGCAGAATTCGCCCTTGTGCACCAACAAGGGCTACGTCGCCTATAACGACCTGCCCAAGCTGACCAACCTGCGCGCGGAGTTCCCGGAAATGTGCAAGCGAGGCAATCAATGACAGACCGGCGGCTCTTTCTGAAAGCTCTGGGCACCTGCGTTCCCGCCGCGCTGGCGGTGCGCACCTTGTCCGCCTTTGCATCCACCGGCAAGAAGCAGACCGTGCGAATCGTCCAGTTCGATGCGTCTGGAGTACGGACCGGCGTGGTCGAGGTGGAAAAAGTGGAAAAGCCTCAGGCCGAATGGAAAAAACAACTGTCGGCGGAGCAATTCGAGGTGACGCGTGAGGCTGGTACCGAAGTGCCTGGCACGGGCAAATACGCCAACAATCACGCCGATGGGCTGTATCACTGCATCTGCTGCGATACGGTTCTATTCGATTCCAAAACCAAGTTCGAATCGGGCACCGGGTGGCCCAGTTTCTGGCAGCCGATCGCCAAGGAAAATGTCAGGGTGCAAGGCGACAATTCGCATGGGATGCAAAGAGACGAGGTCCTATGCACCCGCTGCGACGCTCACCTGGGCCACGTATTTGACGACGGTCCGCCGCCCACGCATTTGCGCTTTTGCATGAACTCCGCTTCGTTGAATTTCTTCCCGCGCGGAAAAACGCAAAGCGTGTAGCACCCGATTGCGAAAGTTAACGTACACCGCTTGCTCACGGTCACGGCTCGGAAACCCTTTCTGAGCCGCGCGCCAGCAGAACACCCGGAGACGACCGGAAGTCGTGCCCGGAGGCTGGTCGAAGACGACTCAAAGTTGTCGCTCGCAGCACGTTCGAAAACGACTGGGAGTCATGCACCCGATAACGCCGACTCGCAGACGCCTGGAGGGGTGGCCACGGATCAACATCGACTTGGAAATTCCCCGGTCGTCGTGCACTGGAGAACATCGACTCGAAGAACGCCGGACGGGTGGCGCGTGAGCAAGCGGTCCGATCCGAACTTCGGCGGACCGGCGGGTCCTATTGGGGCGGTGGCGCGTGGAAACGGCCGAACCATGCCGCTTTGCCGATGACGTGTCCGTCCATTGCCTTCAGCAGGTCGTCGCGCGTAGTGTTGGCCGGCAGATCCAGCTTCGTATCCAAAGCGTAGAACTCGAAAACGTAGTGATGGATCGGCCCCGGCCCGGCGCCCGGACCGAAGTACGCTCCCGGTTTTCCGCCGCGGGCCGCAATGCCCGGACCGTTGCGCGTCCCGTCGGGAAGATCGCCGGCCGCAAGTCCCTCCGGCAAACCCGTGGCCGTTGCAGGAATGTTGAACGCGGACCAATGCAGCGTGTCGACGGTAGTTTTATTGGAAGAATTTTCCACGTCGTGAAAAATCACCGCGTAGCTTTGGAGAGTTTCCGGCGCGGCGGCTGAATTGGGACCCAGAGTCCAGTGGAACTCGAACGCGGGCGACACGTTCTGGCCCCGGCCGGAGTTTTTCATGGGGACCTCTCCGCCGTCCGGCCACGCGGTACTGGTTACTGAAAGCACCAGGCGCGGAGGCGGCGGTCCCCCTTTGCCTGTTCCTCCACCGGGCGCCTGCGCCATCAGCATCGCACCACATGACAGTACGGCGACGGCCGAAATCATAGCTCGTTGCATTATCCTCATTCGTATTTTCTCCTCTCAAACGCCTGTGTAGGCGCAACTCATCTTCTGTAGTGTATACGAGAATCCGCCAACGGCAAGCTGCTGCCGATGGGGGCGCCAAATAGATATTTGGGACCCGTTTGAAGCCAGCCGCCTGTCGTGTTACAAAGACTATAGCGTTTTTGAATGACAAACTACATCCCAGGCATGCTGGCTACCCTGGCTTCTTACGAAGGCATGTTCGGCCCCTACCATCCGCAGACGCTGGCCTTGACTACCGTGGTGGCCGTGGCGCTCTATGCGGACGGCAGCCGCGCGGATGGAAAGCGGCTCCTGGAACGAGCGGTCGGGGACCTGACCAAACATCACGGGAAGCATCATCCCATCCGTATTCGGGCGCTGGAGGCCTGGTCCGCCCTGCTGCGCCAGGAGGAGAACTGGCAGGCTGCGTTGCCGGTTCAGCGGGAATTGCTGGACTGCCGGACCCACTTGCTGGGCCACGATCATCCCGAGTCGCTGGCCGTGCGGAACGATCTCTCCGCCACGCTGCTGGCGCTAACCGGCGCGTCCTGGTCCATTTCCGCGTGAGCGCCCAAGCGCGGTTTCTTGCGCGCTTCAAACGTGATATCGTCTATTCGAGCGGACACCGTCGTTCAGAGATGGACAGTGTTCCGGCCCAATCTAAGGAGCACACTCATGGCATCTGTATTGTCCTCTCCGTCTGAAAATAAAGTCGCCGTGTCGGCGACCAAACTTCTGATCAACAATCGTTGGGTCACCAGCCAGTCCGGCAAGACCTTCGCCACCGTCAATCCCACCACGGGCGAAGAGATCTGCCAGGTGGCGGAAGCCGACGCCGCGGACGTCGATCTCGCGGTGAAGGCCGCACGCGCGGCGTTCGACAAAGGGCCCTGGCGCAACACATCCGGGCGGGAACGCGGCCGCCTGCTGAACCGCCTGGCCGACTTGATCGAGAAAAACGCCGATGAACTGGCGCGCCTGGAATCGTTCGACAACGGCAAGCCGTACCTGATGGCGAAGCACGTGGATGTTGCCGCCACCGCCGCCTGCTACCGCTATTTCGCGGGCTGGGCGGACAAGGTAACCGGCAAGACCATCCCGCTGGATGGTCCCTTCTTCTGCTATACGCGGCACGAAGCCATCGGCGTTTGCGGACAGATCATCCCCTGGAATTTCCCCATGCTGATGCAGGCCTGGAAGCTCGCGCCCGCGCTGGCCACCGGCAACACCAGCGTTCTGAAACCGGCCGAGCAGACTCCGCTGTCGGCGCTCCGCATCGGTGAGTTAATTCTGGAAGCAGGCTTCCCGGAAGGCGTGGTGAATATTCTTCCCGGCTTTGGTGAAACGGCCGGCGCCGCGATCGCGAACCACATGGATATCGACAAGGTGGCGTTCACCGGTTCCACCGAAGTGGGCCATCTCATCCTGCAGGCGGCTGGGCAGCTCCAACCTGAAGCGAGTCTCGCTGGAACTCGGCGGTAAGAGCCCGAACATCGTGTTCGCCGACGCCGACATGGATCAGGCCATCGAAGGCTCCCACATGGGGCTGTTCTTCAACCAAGGCCAGGTGTGCTGCGCCGGGTCCCGAGTGTTCGTCGAGGACAAAGTTTACGACCGGTTTGTCGAGCAGAGCACCGAGCGCGCGCAAAAACGAACTGTCGGCGATCCCTTCGATGCCGCCACGGAGCAAGGTCCGCAAGTGGATAAAACGCAGCTTGATCGCGTGTTGGGCTACATCAAAGCCGGACAGAGCGAAGGCGCGAAGCTCAATTGCGGCGGCGGACGCGTGGGAAACCAGGGATACTTCGTGGAGCCGACCGTCTTCTCCGATGTTCAAGACAACATGAAGATCGCGCAGGAAGAAATCTTCGGACCGGTGATGAGCATCATCCGCTTCAAGGGCCTGGACGAAGTGATCGATCGCGCCAACAAGACGGTCTACGGGTTGGCTGCGGGCGTCTGGACGCAAGCGACGTCAGCAAAGCTCTGGCCATCGCCAACAATGTTCGCGCCGGCACGGTATGGGTGAACTGCTACAACGTGCTGGACACGGCTGCGCCGTTCGGCGGGTTCAAACAATCTGGAATCGGCCGCGAACTTGGCGAGTACGGATTGCAGCAGTACACCGAAGTGAAGACGGTAGTCGTGAAGCTTTAACTTCGCGCGGGGCTGGCGCCCAGAAGCGTCAGCCCCGTAATTCAAGCTGGCATCGAGGCGTCCCATGCAAGCAACACCCGAGCAACCCCCGTAGCAAGCATAACCGATCAATTGCTGGATCCCTCCGTTTGGGAAAAGCGCTATTTCGATGGCGCATGGAAACTGGCGCCCTTCACCCTCCCGGTTCGCGAACCCGCTACAGGGATTGAATTGGGCATCGCGGGCGCCGGCACGGCCGAACTCGCGGTGGAACTGACCGAGCAAGCGGCCCACGCACAGCCGAAGTGGGCCGAGACGCCACCTGACGAGCGGGCGCGCATCATGCGCCAGGCGGCGCGAGTGATCGAAGAAAACTCCCAGGAGATCACAAGCTGGATCATTCGCGAAACCGGCGGCGTGGCGGCCAAAGCCGGGTACGAAGTGGCGATGGCCACCGGTGAGTTGTATCATTCAGCGGCGTTGCTCACCCAGCCGATCGGCCAGATCCTGCCTTCCGCCGATCCAGAGCGGATGAGCCTGGCTCGACGTGTTCCAGTGGGCGTGGTCAGCGTCATCACGCCGTGGAATGTCCCCCTGGTGCTTTCCATGCGTTCCGTAGCGCCGGCGTTGGCGCTTGGAAACGCTGTAGTCTTGAAGCCCGATCCACAGACTCCCGTGTGCGGCGGCTTTCTTCTGGCGCGCATCTTCGCGGAAGCGGGCCTGCCGCCGGGTTTGTTGTCCGTTCTTCCGGGCGGCGCGGAAGTGGGCGAAGCGCTGGTTACGGCTCCCGTGGTGCGTTTGGTAACGTTCACGGGTTCAAGCGCGGTAGGACGCCGCGTCGGCGAACTGGCCGGGCGGAACCTCAAGAAAGTGTCGCTCGAATTGGGCGGCAACAGTCCCATGCTGGTTCTGGACGATTGCGATCTCGACGCCGCCAGTTCGGCCGGCGCTTGGGGATCGTTCCTCCATCAGGGCCAAGTCTGCATGGCCACCAGCCGCCACATCGTTCTTCGAAAAGTTGCGGATGCTTACCTGCAAAAGCTTGCAGCGCGGGCGGCGGCGCTTCCGGTGGGCGATCCATTCCGCAAAGAGGTCGCGATCGGGCCGTTGATCAACGAGAAGCAGCTCAATCGCGTGCACGGCATCGTGACGGACTCTGTGGCTGCGGGCGCGAAGCTGGTTACCGGCGGCACGCACGATGGGCTCTTTTACAAGCCCACCGTTCTCGGCGGCGTGGAGAGCGATACCCGAGCGTTTCAGGAAGAGATCTTCGGTCCCGTAGCGCCGGTGACCATCGCCGAAGACGACGATCACGCCGTTGCATTAGCGAATAGCACCGGCTACGGCCTCGCCGCCGCGGTGCAGACCGGTTCGGTGGAGCGCGGTATGCGAGTTGCGCGCAAACTCAAGGCGGGTATGGTTCATGTCAACGATCAGACCATTAACGATCATCCGGGCATCCCAATGGGCGGTATGGGCCAATCCGGGAATGGCGCGCGCTTTGGCAGCACCACCAATCTGGACGAGTTCACCGAGTGGCAATGGGTAACCGTGAGCGGCCATCCCGCGCGCTATCCGTTTTAAGAGCTGCTCGCGCGAGGTGCGTGGCTTCACGGAGCTCAGTGTTGAAGTGTTTTAGAATCAAGTAGGACTCAGACGAGGGCGGTTAGCTCAGCTGGTTAGAGCGCCTGCCTTACAAGCAGGAGGTCCGCGGTTCGAGCCCGCGACCGCCCACCACTCGATCCCGGTTGATCTCAAGAACAATTACGTTAGCGCGAAGCTTGCAGTCGCGACAGCCGTAACCCGTGCCCTCTTAGCGTTCCCTTGTCGTGCGGCCCGCGCCTTAGATCGGACGACCGCGGTCTAGATCCACTAACGGGAGTATCTTCCCCAGAGCGACCTGGTCAACACGCCCAAGAAGCAAACGCCCGTCAGCAGGAAAGTCGAGGGTTCGGGAACAGCCGCAACTCCATCCATGCTCCAAGTCGCTCCAGCAGTGTCAAGCGAGAGATTCACATTGATAGCGGTCACGTCGTTCAGATTCGCTCCGGTTCCCAGAACGGTCGGGGTCCCAAGTGAGAGGAATGAGTACATCTTGATAGCTTGGGCTTCCCGCAAATGTCGTACTGAATTCCAAATCGTCAAATGTGTCTGGCACGGTAGTGCTGGTTAATATTACGTTGAGGGTCCCACCAGAATCGGACTGGATTTGTACCAGTATGGAATCGCCCAACATGTCCAGGTTCAAATCGCCTAATGCGGCGCCACCCCACGCGATGCCTTCATATTCGCTAATCCCGCTTCCAAACGTTCCGGTTATAGTCCCATTGCCCGTGGACTCGATTGTACTTACCGAATCAGCCGGACCGGTGGGGATGACGAAGAAGTCTTCGCGTACTCCGCCAAGGGAACCTGGACAAGAGACGAAACTAGCGTTAAAGCCATTAGTTGCCTCCCCCGGCCCAGCCACCGCGGACCCAGTCAGGCTGACGCTGTCAGCGCAACTGAAGTTGTCAATGACGAAGCTGCTGGCGTGAGCCATGAGAGCCGTACCCAGAAAACCAGCGAATACAAACGCTCCAGTCGGTTTCATCGAACCTCCAATCTTGTGAACGGGGAGTGCGATCAGTATATTGCGAAAGTATCTAAAAGTGTCGAAAAGGAAGAGCTTTTTCGGCCGCTTTCTTCACTTTCGTACCAATAGTCCTAGAGCAAGTGTTTTTCACTTGGATTAAGGAGAAAGGCAGCTAACAGTCAAGAGAGCGGATCATCCGACCCGATCGGCGTGTTACTGGCGATTTCGGGTGATGGGCTACTTCGAATCTATCGCCGGATGCTTGTGCCAACGGATCGCTAGAAACCGTCCCCAACTCCAGATTGGGAGTCCGCCGAAGATTACTAACACGGCCAGAGTGAAACGCCGATCCATTGGCACCGCGTGCGTTGTATAGAGCATGCAAAAGAACACAACGACATCACTGATAAAATTACCCACCATACCGATTTTAGTTTTACCGATCGGGCGTCTTTCCGTTCTTAGCGAAAGGTACGACGCTTTTTTGATGCCCGAGGGAAAATCGTAGCCACAGTCACAACGGAGACCACTATTTGGGTTCGCAAGATGACATGCAGGGCAGCGCTTCATCTAACTGTCAAGTGTATCAACCATGCCGCTCGTTAAATGGTCTGTTACGATCAGCCCGTGGTGCTTCTGAAAAGCCTGTCCACCGCGCAGCGGATCGGTTTGCTGTCGGCGGCCCTCTTCTACATCGCCGCGGGCACGCTGCATTTCATCAAAACCGATGCCTACGTACGAATCATGCCGCCCTATATTCCGTGGCACGTGGCGTTGGTGCGCATCAGCGGCGCTTTTGAAATCCTGGGCGGTCTCGGGTTACTCATCCCTCGGACGCGCCGGGCGGCCGCGTGGGGACTGGTGGCGCTATTGATCGCCGTTTTTCCGGCCAATGTCTACATGGCTACAAATCCGATCGAGGCTGGCGCCACTTCGATTGCGCCCATACTCAGATGGGGGCGCCTGCCCGTGCAGCCGCTCCTGGTCTGGTGGCTACTCTGGTGCGCGCGGCCTCGCGCCGTCCTTCAGCACCACCAAAGCCGTTGAATTTACATTGGATTACCAGCGATGACGCGTAGTGTTCCTCGGTTCGATCCCGCTGCCACCGATTACAATTCTTGACAACTCAAACTTCCTGAGTACGTAACCAATCTGTGAGTGGTAACAGAAGTTCGTCCATTGAGTCCCTTTTGTGTAGGTGTAAGGGCGGTCGGTAGTTTGGACTCAAGCAACTGTAACTGCGTGCAGCGGCGACGGGGGCAACCGGCGTCTAATCAACGCGTATGGGGGAGGGATGAAAAGGTCAATGAATGGGCGAGGAAAACGATAAAAGTGTACACCCGGACCCCGGGAATCCAGAGAGCTCTTCGGAACCGCAGAATTCCCAATCGGAGGGCCAGCATAACGGCCACTCTTCCGGAGAGCAGAAGTTACTGGCGCCACCCGCGGTTCCGCCGGAGCAGAAACAGCTGCCTCCCCCTGCCGCGGCGCCAGCGCAGACCAAGAAACCCCGGCGGCGCAATTGGTTCTGGATAGCCGCCGCGGTGCTGGCAATTCTCGCGATCCTTCTCATCTACTATTTTCATTCGTCCGACGAAAAGGCGAAGGCGGCAGCCAAAGCCAAGCAGCCCGAAGCGGGAGCGGCCATCACAGTTGGCCAATCCAAGACCGGCAATATGAATATCTATGTCGACGCTCTGGGCACCGTGACGCCGGTATACACGGTCACGCTCTATAGCCAGATCACCGGCCAAGTCATCGCCGTGCATTACCAGGAGGGCCAGATCGTGAATAAAGGCGACCCCCTGATCGACATCGACCCGCGCCCGTATCAAAGTACATTGACGCAGGCTGAGGGCACGCTGGAGCACGATCAGGGAGTGCTGGCGGAAGCGGTTATGGATTTGAACCGGTACAAAGCCGCCATCGAGCGAAACGCCATCGCCAGACAGCAATTCGAGGACCAGCAGCAGGCCGTGGTCCAGGACCAGGGCACTCGTCAAGGCGGACGAAGGCACGGTTGACTACGATAAAGTGCAGCTTTCCTACTGCCATATCGTCTCGCCCATCACCGGGCGCGTTGGGCTGCGGCTGGTGGACCCCGGAAACACCGTTTTCGCAGGCAGCTGCTCCACGCTGGTTGTCATTACGCAGCTCCAACCGATCACGGTTGTGTTCAACGTGTCGGAGGACGATCTGCGCGCAGGTGCAGACGCAGTTGAAAGGCGGGCACACGCTGGAAGTGGATGCGTTCGATCGCGCCAACGAAAAGCAGATCGAGGCCGGCAAGCTCACGTCGTTGGACAACGAGGTGGACACGACCACGGGAACCATCAAATTTCGCGCGGACGTTTCCCAACAAGAATCTCTCGCTTTATCCCAACCAGTTTGTAAACGCGCGCCTGCTGGTGAAGACGTTGCGCAAGCGTCACGCTGGTCCCGTCAGCCGCGGTGCAGCACAACGGCACCCAGGCGTTCGTATACGTTGTCAACTCCGGCAAAACGGTAGCCGTGCAGCAGATCACCACTTTGGCCAACGACGATCAGAACACCGCGGTGCAGGGATTGAATCACGGGCGTCAATGTAGCCACCAGCGGCTTCGATCGTCTGGAAAACGGTGCGCAGGTGGCCGTCCGAGGACAGCCGCCTGCAGCAAAACAACCAGGGCCACGGCAGCAACTCGAGTACCGGCGGCAGCCCCAGCGCCGGCGGCAATTCAGCTCCATGAATCCTTCCCGGCCATTCATTCTCCGTCCAGTGGCGACGGCTCTGCTGATGGCGGCGCTGTTTCTGGCGGGCGGCGTCGCGTACTTCCAACTGCCGGTTTCGGCGCTTCCGGAAGTGGATTACCCGACTATCCAGGTCCTTACGTTTTATCCCGGCGCGAGTCCGGACGTGGTGGCGTCCGCCGTGACCGCGCCATTGGAGCGGCAGTTCGGCGAAGTTGCCGGGCTCAGCCAGATGACATCCACCAGCGCCGGCGGCGTGTCGGTGATCGTGATGCAGTTCCAACTCAGCCTGGACATCGACGTCGCCGAGCAGGAAGTGCAGGCGGCCATCAACGCGGCGCAAAGCTATCTGCCGGCCAACCTGCCCACCCCGCCCGTCTACAGCAAATCCAATCCGGCCGACGCGCCGGTTCTGACGCTGGCGCTCACCTCCAACGAGATGCCGCTCTCGCAGGTGGAGGACCTGGCGGATACGCGGCTGGCTCCGAAGATCTCGCAGATTTCCGGAGTGGGGCTGGTGAGCATCTCCGGCGGCCAGAAGCCCGCCGTCCGCATTCAGGCCAACCCCACGGCGCTTGTCGTCCTACGGCATCAATCTCGAAGACCTGCGCAACGCCCTCACCGGCAACAGCCTGAATTCCGCCAAAGGAAACTTCGACGGGCCGGCGCAGGACTACACCATCAACGCCAACGATCAGTTGCTGTACCAGCGGCGACTACAAGTCTGTGGTCGTCGCCTATCGCAATGGCGCGCCGGTGATGCTCACCGACGTAGCGCATGTCGTCGACGGCGTGGAAAACAACAAACTGGCGGCCTGGATGAACTACACGCCGGCGGTGATCCTGAACATCCAGCGGCAGCCCGGCGCGAACACCATCGCGGTGGTCGACAGTATCCAGAAGCTGCTGCCGCAGCTGGAAAGCACGCTTCCCAGAGCGGTCCACGTACAGATCGTCACCGACCGCACCACGGTCAATTCGCGCCTCCGTGAAGGACGTCGAGTTCGAACTGCTTCTGGCCATCGGGCTGGTGGTGATGGTGATCTTCCTGTTCCTGCGCAGCCTGGCCGCCACCATCATTCCGAGCATCGCGGTGCCGCTCTCGCTGGTGGGCACTTTCGGCGTGATGTACCTGGCGGGCTACAGCCTGAACAATCTCACCATGATGGCTCTCACCATCTCCACCGGCTTTGTGGTGGACGACGCCATCGTGATGATCGAAAACATTTCGCGCTACATCGAGGAGGGAGACCGTCCACTGCAGGCGGCTTTCAAGGGCGCCGAGCAGATCGGCTTTACCATTCTCTCTTTGACGGTTTCCCTCATCGCCGTGCTGATTCCGCTGCTCTTCATGGGCGACATCGCGGGGCGGCTGTTCCGCCAGTTCGCCGTCACGCTGGCTGTCACTATCATCCTCTCGGCGTTTGTCTCGCTGACGCTCACGCCGATGATGTCCGCGCGTCTGCTGCGCTACACGCCTCCGGAAGAGCAGGGCCGCTTCTATCGAATCTCCGAGCGGGCCTTCGAAAAAATCATTGCCTTCTATGGACGCACGCTGAAGTTCGTCCTGCGATACCAGACCATCACACTGTTGATTGCAGCGGCCACCCTGGTGCTCACCGCGATCCTCTACATCACCATCCCGAAGGGATTTTTCCCAACCCAGGACACCGGCATCATCCAAGGCATCTCGCAGGCCTCCGCCGCCACTTCCTTCGCGTCCATGACGCATATGCAGCAGGAGCTGGCGAAGGTGCTGCTGGCCGATCCGGCGGTCGAGAGCATCTCGTCCTTCATCGGAGCGGACGGCACCAACACCACCCTCAACAGCGGACGCATCCAGATCAACCTCAAGCCGCTCGATCAGCGCGGCGTTTCCGCAACCGAAGTGATCCAGCGGCTGGGTCCGAAGCTGGAGAAGGTGGAGGGCATCAAGCTATATATGCAGCCGGTGCAGGACCTCACGGTGGACGATAGCGTCAGCCGCACCGAATACCAATACACGCTCGAAGATCCCAACCAGAACGAGCTGAACGCGCGTAGTGCACGACTTGATGTCGAAACTGAAGGGGCTGCCGCAACTGGCCGACGTGGTGACCGATCAGCAACTGGGCGGCCTGGCGACGTCGGTGGCCATCGACCGCGCCACGGCTTCGCGCTTCGGCATCACGCCGGCGACCATCGACAACACGCTGTACGACGCCTTCGGACAGCGCCAGATCAATACGCTCTACACGCAGTTGAATCAGTATCACGTCATTCTGGAGACCGACCCGAAGTTTCAGCTCAATCCGCGAAAGCTGCACGATATCTACATCCAGTCTTCTTCCACCAGCAGCACGTTCCAATGCCACTGCCTCGAATACCGCAGGATCGTCTTCCGGAGCCGGATCGGGAGTAACGCCGTCCACCGGCAATGCCCTGCTGACGGCCTCTTCCACCAGCGGCGTCGGTTCTGGCGTGTCTTCGACATCGGCGCTCTCTTCCACCAACGCCGGCGCAACGTCGGCAGCATCGTCGAGCGCCACTTCGACTTCCGCGCTTTCGCCATCTACACCGCTACTACGAACGCCACCGTTTTGTCCAGCACCAGCACCTCTACCGGCATTTCTTCCAGCGCGACCACGTCGTTGAGCGGCACCTCGCGCACCGGATCGGGGAACACCAGCACCTCGGGATCCTCAGGCGGCGGTGGATCGGGCAGCGCCAGTGCGAACTCCACGCTGGCTGCAGACCCCCGTGCCGCTCAGCGCCTTCACGCACTTCCAGACGCAGAGCGAGTCGCTCTCCATCGCGCATCAGGGACAGTTCCCGGCCGTCACCATCTCGTTCAATCTCGGCAACGGATACTCGCTCGGGCAGGCGCTGGACGCCATGAAGAAGGTGATCGCCAAGGCCAATCTGCCGGCCAGCGTGATCGCCAATTATCAGGGCACGGCCGCCGCTTTCGAGGGCTCGCTGTCGAACGAAGGCCTGCTGATTCTGGCGGCTCTGGTGACCGTATACATCGTTCTCGGCGTGCTGTATGAGAGCTTCGTGCATCCCGATCACGATTCTTTCAACACTGCCATCGGCGGGCGTGGGCGCGCTGCTGGCGCTGGAGCTGTTTCATCTAGACCTCGACATCGTCGGCCATCATCGGCATCATCCTGCTGATCGGCATCGTGCAAGAAGAACGGCATCATGATGGTCGATTTCGCGCTGGAAGCCGAGCGAACCGAGCGGCAAGAATGCCACCGACGCCATCTATCAGGCGTCGCTGCTGCGCTTCCGGCCCATCATGATGACCACCATGGCGGCGCTGCTCAGCGGCATTCCGCTGGCCTTCGGTTCGGGGATCGGCTCCGAGCTGCGCAAGCCGCTGGGCGTCGCGATGGTAGGCGGCCTGCTCTTCAGCCAGGTGCTGACCCTGTACACAACGCCGGTCATCTATATCTTCTTCGACAATCTGGGCGAGCGCTTCGCGCATCGGCGCACCCAAGCTGCCCGCGGCAGATCCAACGCAGCGCAGCCGCAAACGGAGCCGGCATGAACCCGTCGCGCATCTTCATCGAACGGCCGGTCGCCACCACGCTGCTGACGGTGGCAGTGGCGCTGGCCGGAGCGCTCGCATTTACCGTTTTGCCGGTGTCGCCGCTGCCGCAGGTGGATTTTCCTACCATCACGGTGGCCGCCTCGCTGCCGGGCGCCAGTCCGGACATCATGGCGTCGTCCATCGCCACGCCGCTGGAAAGGCAGTTCGGCCATATCGCCGGCGTCACGGAGATGACGTCGTCCAGCACGCTCGGCACCACCGGCATCACGCTGCAGTTCGATCTGAGCCGGGATATCAACGGCGCCGCGCGCGACGTGGAGGCGGGCATCAATGCGGCGCGCACTTATCTGCCCGCGAACCTGCCGGCCAATCCGACCTATCGCAAGGTGAACCCGGCCGACTCGCCGATCATGGTGCTCGGGCTGCAGTCCGACGTTTACGACGTTCCGACGCTCTACGACGAAGCGTCCACCGTGATCGAGCAGCGCATATCGCAGATCTCCGGCGTGGGCCAAGTGAACGGTGGTGGGCGCCTCGCTGCCCGGCGGTGCGCATCGAGCTCAATCCCAACCAGCTTGCCAGTTACGGCATCAGCCTGCCGGCGGTGCAGCAGGTGGTGGCGGGCCAGAATTCGAATCTCGCCAAGGGCCAATTCTCCAACGGCGACGCGACCACGGATATCGTCGCCAACGACCAGATCTCGAAGGCCGCCGATTACAAGCCGCTGGTGGTCGGCTACTCACAATGGCGGCGCGGTCCGGCTGCAGGACGTCGCCGATGTCGATCGACTCGCAGCAGATCGTGCGCCAGGCCGGCTTTCTCAACGGCAAGCCTTCGGTAAACATGATCATCTTCCGCCAGCCGGGCGCCAACATCATCCAGACGGTGGACGCGGTGAAGGCGGCGCTTCCCTCGCTTCAGGCCTCCATTCCGCGCGGCGAGCACCTGGTCACCATTCTCGATCGCACCGCTGACCATCCGCGCATCGGTGAGCGATATCGAGCGAACGCTGATGATCTCGGTGGTGCTGGTAATCGGCGGTGGTCTTCATTTTTCTGCGCAACGTCCGCGCGACGTTCATCCCCGCCGTCGCCGTTCCCGTCTCGCTCATCGGCACCTGCGCGATCATGTACCTGTGCGGCTTTTCGCTCGACAACCTGTCGCTGATGGCGCTGGCCATCGCGAGCGGTTTCGTGGTGGATGACGCCATCGTCGTGATGGAAAACATCACGCGGCATCTGGAAGAAGGGCTCGACGCCCATACAGGCGGCTCTGCAGGGCGCGGCGGAAATCGGCTTCACGGTGTTCTCCATCAGCGTCTCCCTGATTGCCGTATTCATTCCGCTCCTGCTGATGGGCGGCATCATCGGCCGTCTGTTCCGCGAGTTCGCCGTTACGCTTTCGGCCGCGATCCTGGTCTCCATGGTGATCTCGCTCACTACCACGCCGATGATGTGCTCGCGTGTGCTGATCGCCCGAGAAGGAACATCAAGCACGGCAAGTCTCTACGTCTGGAGCGAGCGCGTCTTCGACCGCGTGTTGGATGGCTACCAGCGCAGCCTCAACTGGGTGCTGGATCATCCCGCGCTGATCCTGATTATTTTTGTGCACCCTGGCTTTGAATGTTTTCCTGATCGCCAAAATCCCTAAAGGATTCTTCCCGCAGCAGGACACCGGCGTGCTGCAAGGCGGGCTGCAGGGGCCGCAGGATACTTCGTTTTATGCCATGAAGAAGGCGGTCCAGCAATCGGTGGATATCGTCAAGGCCGATCCCGGCGTCCAGAACGTCATGGGATTTACCGGCGGCCAAGGCGCCACCAACACGGGCAACGAGTTCATCGCGCTGAAGCCCCTGAACCAGCGCAAGGCCGAGCGCGGCGCAGATCATCAACCGGCTGCGGCCGAAGCTGGCGCGCATTTCGGGCGCAGCCACTTTCTTGCAGCCCGTTCAGGACATCCGCATCGGCGGACGGCAGTCTAACGCGGAGTATCAATACACGCTGCAGGCCGAGACGTCGCAGGATCTGCAGAAGTACGGCCCCCAGCTGCTCGCCGAGTTACACCACACGCCGGGCTTCCAGGACGTCAATACAGACCAGCAGAACAACGGGCTGCAGGCCTTGCTCACCTATGACCGCCCCACCGCCGCGCGGCTGGGTATAACACCGCAGCTGCTCGACAACACGCTGTACGACGCTTTCGGCCAAGCCGAAGTCTCCACCATCTATACGCAACTGAACCAATACTACGTCGTGATGGAAGTGGCTCCGAAATACTGGCAATCGCCCCAGGGGCTGAAGAATACCTACGTGATCCCCAATTCGGGCGGCGGCGCCATTCCGCTGGACACGGTAACCAAATACGCTCCCTCCACATCGCCGCTGGCCGTGAACCACACCGGTCTGTTTCCTTCCGTCACCGTGTCGTTCAATCTCGCGCCCGAACGTCTCGCTCGGCCAGGCGACGCAGCAAATCCAGGCCATCCAGCGGAAGCTCGGCGATGCCCGCCTCGATCCACGGCCAGTTTGCCGGAACATTGCAGGCTTTCCAGCAGTCGCTAAACATCCGAACCTTACCTGATTCTCACGGCCATTCTGGCGGTTTATATCGTGCTGGGAATCTTGTACGAGAGCCTGGTGCATCCCATCACCATTCTTTCCACGCTGCCCCCGGCCAGCGTGGGCGCCATTCTCGCACTGCTGCTCACAAAATCCGAACTGGACGTGATGTCGATCATCGGCATCATTCTCCTGATCGGCATCGTCAAAAAGAACGCGATCATGATGATCGATTTCGCTCTGAACGCCGAGCGCAACGAGGGCAAGAACACCCGGGACTCCATCTTCGAAGCTTCCACGCTGCGCTTCCGACCCATCCTGATGACCACCATGGCGGCGCTCTTCGGCGCTGTTCCGCTGGCCATTGGGACGGGCATGGGATCGGAACTCCGCCGGCCGCTGGGCATCTCCATCATCGGCGGCCTGATCGTCAGCCAGATTCTTACGCTCTATACCACGCCCGTCATTTATTTATTCATGGATACCATGCGCCTGAAATTGCAAAGCCGGAAGCAACAAAGAAGCGATAGCCAGCCGCGGATGCTCAGGCCGGAGGAGGCTACGCGATGAAACATCGGGCACTGCTCGAAATCTGCGCGGCTGTCGTCGTTCTGTCGCTCAGCGGTTGCCGTATCGGCTCGAAATATAATCCGCCCACCCTTCCCGCCCCGCCGGCTTTCAAAGAGTCGTCACCTGCGGCCTACAAATCGGCGCTGCCGGGCGCCTGGCAGCCC
Source organism: Bryobacterales bacterium (assembly GCA_963784025.1). Lineage (GTDB taxonomy): Bacteria > Acidobacteriota > Terriglobia > Bryobacterales > Bryobacteraceae > Palsa-89. The sequence goes on along the minus strand of CAWAPW010000011.1, from coordinate 224,535 downwards.
GCACGCCCGCAGGACGCGGTGCTCAAAGGCAAATGGTGGGAGATGTTCAACGAGCCGGAGCTCAACACGCTCGAAGATCAACTGGATATTAATAACCAGAACATCGCGCAATACTTTCAGAACTTCATGGCGGCTCGCGCGCAGGTGAGCGAAGCGCGCGCCGGATATTTCCCCACGGTGACGGCGAATCCTACGTTGACCAAGACCGGAACGGGCGGCGGCTCGGCGGTGACCACCAGCGCTACTGGCGCCACCACAACAACTCCAGTCCACCAGCTTCACCAGCATTTCCCTGCCGATCGATGTTTCCTGGGAGCCGGACCTCTGGGGCCGTGTCCGCAACACCGTCCTCGAAGCTCGCTACGCCGCCCAGGTGAGCGCCGCGGATCTGGAAAACGAGCGCCTCACCGAACAGGCGAACCTGGCCGAATATTTCTTTCAACTGCGCGGACAAGATGCGCTGCAGGATTTATATAACCGCACCATCCAGGCCGATCGCGAGTCGCTCAACCTGACGCGCGCTCTGCTGGAAACCGGCATTGACAGTCCGGAGGACGTTGCCCAGGCGGAGGTCACGCTGGCGGACGCCGAAGAAGCCGGAGCCGGCATTGCCACCAACCGCGCAATTTACGAGCACGCCATTGCGATGCTGATCGGCAAATCGGCTTCGAGCTTCGAGATGCCGGTGAAAAAGCTGACCACTCCGCTGCCTCCCATTCCCGTCGGCGTTCCTTCCGAGCTGCTGCAACGGCGTCCCGATATCGCCGCGGCGGAGCGGACCATGGCGGAAGCGAATGCGCTCATCGGCGTCGAAAAGACCGCCTATTATCCCACGCTGAGCCTCACCGGAAGCGGCGGCCTGCAAGGGTCCAGCCTCGCGAATCTGTTTTCGTTGCCGGCGCTCTTCTGGTCTCTGGGCGCGGCTGCGTCGGAGACGATCTTCGATGCCGGTCTCCGCAAAGCTACCGTCGCTCAATATACCGCCCAATACAACGCCGACGTGGCCTCTTACAAACAGGCCGTGCTGGCGGCATTCCAGCAGGTGGAAGATTACATTGCCACGCTGCGCGTGACTTCCGATCAGATCGACGCGGGAAGACGGGGCCATAGAAGCTGCCCAGCGCTACCTGAATATCGCCACCGCGCGCTACCAGACCGGTCTTGACCCGTACCTGAATGTGATGACGGCGCAACTCACGTTGTTGAGCAATCAGCAGAGCGAAGTGGCCTTGCGCGTGAACGAGATGACCGCCGCGGTTGAACTGGTGCAGGCGCTGGGCGGTGGTTGGAAGGTCGCAGAATTACCTGCGGCGTTGAAAATCACATCCAAGGAAGCGGCTCGGCAGGTGAACGATGTGCAGCCGGCAGTAACGGACTCTACTTCCACTCGGCCGTAAAGATATTGAACTCGTACGGCGTCTTAGCGCCCTTGTCCGATGCGAACACGATGGTCTTTCCATCCGGCGCAAACTCGGGAAACGCCGTGAAACCGCCGAAATCCGTCACTTGTTCCAGGCCCGTTCCATCCGTGTTGATCAGGTACAGCTCAAACTTCCGCCCGTCGCAGTCATGCTTGTTCGATGCAAACAGAATCTTCTTCCCGTCCGGCGTAAAGGTCGGAGCAAAACTCGCGCATCCGAAATTCGTGATTTGCTTCGCTTTTTTTCCCTCGCCGTCCGATACGAACAACTCCATCTTCATGGGCGACGTCAGACTGTCTTTCAGCAGATCGTGATAGCGTTTCTCGGTTTCGGGCGTCAGCGGATGATTCGCGCGCCAGACCACTTTTTTGCCGTCACGGGAAAACACGGGACCCCCATCGTAGCCATCGGTCTTGGTGAGCTGCTTTTTGTCGGACCCGTCCGGCTTCATGGTCCAAAGATCCAGATCGCCCGACTCCATCGACGTGTACACAATCCGGCCACTCTTAAAATTCACCGTGCCTTCGGCGTTGTAGCCCGGCGCCCCCGCCAGCGTCTTCAGAATTTTGCCGTCATCGGTAGCCAGGTAAATCTTGTACGTCGGATAAACGGCCCACACATAGCCCTTACTGCGATCCGCGGCGGGCGGGCACGCATCCCCGGCTTCATGCGTCGACGCGTACAAAATGTGTTTGTTGTCGGGCAGGAAATAACCGCAGGTGGTGCGCCCTTTGCCGGTGGAAACCATGTGCTGGTTCGTCCCGTCGCGATTCATGATGAAGATCTGGTCGCACTCCAGCTTGTCGCGCGTGGATTGGAAAATGATCCGCTGCCCGTCCGGCGACCAATACGCCTCCGCGTTCTCTCCGCCATTGGTGAGCTGCCGGATCTCGCCGAGATGGGCCGGCGTTTGCGCTAACACGGTACTCGCAACGAGAATGTATAGTAAGTGTCTGTGCAAGCCACTATCCTACCTTATGTTTTGGCCCGGGGGCTGGAGGCTGCAAACAACCTGCGATGCTACCAGAACCTCGGCGCGGCCAAGTCCACCCAACGGTGACCGTGGTTGTTCCTACGCTCGCGGCGGACGAAACTCTGGAGGAGTGCCTCGCGTCTCTGGAGCGTCAGACGTTCTCGGATTTTGAAGTGATCGTGGTAGACAACAGCGCGCGGGGCGCGGCGGAACATTGTGAAGCGCAAGGCTGCATACGGGTGATCGCGAACGATCGGAATGTCGGCTTTGGAGCGGCGGTCAATCAGGCATTCCGCGCATCGATGGCTCCGTATCTTGCGGTTTTGAACGACGACGCTAGCGCGCACCCCGGCTGGCTGGAAGCGCTCATCGCCGCGATGGAGCCGCGCTCCGACGCCGGCATGTGCGCATCGCAAGTCCGCCGCGCAAGCGACGGCTCTCTGGACTCCGCGGGCATGCTGATTTGTTTGGACGGAAGCAGCAAGCAGCGCGGGCATCTGCAATCGCCGGCGGCCTATGCGCGCAAAGAAGAGGCGCTCCTGCCGAGCGGCTCCGCGGCCCTCTATCGCCGCGAAATGCTGGAAGAAATCGGCCTCTTCGATGAGAGCTTCTTCTTATACTGCGAGGACACCGATCTCGGCCTTCGCGCGCGCTGGGCCGGCTGGGAATGCCTGTACGTTCCCGATGCCGTGGTGGAGCATCGCTATTCGCATTCTTCGGGCAAGGCGTCGGCGCTCAAAGCCTTCTATGTAGAACGGAATCGTCTGTTCGTGATTTTCAAAAACTTTCCGCTGCTCGATCTGCTGCTGGTGCCGTTTTACGCCACGTCCCGCTACTTCTGGCATTTCGTCTATGCGCTGCGCGGACGCGGCAAGGCCGCCGAATTCCAACGCGAAAGCGGCAGCCTCATTCGTCTCCCTTGGTATGTCGTCCGCGGCCATCTCGAATTGCTCGCGCGATTCCCGCAGGTTTGGCGCCAGCGCCGCCGCATGAAACGCAGGCTTACTTCCAAACAATTCCGCCGCTTGATCCGGCGCTATTCCATCAGCCCCCGTCAGGTGGCCGCGCTGTGAAGCCGGCCCATGAACCCGATCAGCTTCTGATTCTGATCCCGGCCTTTAATGAGGTGGGCGCCGATGGCCGGCGTCATCCGCGAAGTGCGGAACGTGGTACCCGATGCCCCCATTCTGGTGGTCGACGACGCGTCCACCGACGGCACGGACCAATCCGCCCGAGCGGCCGGCGCCGATGTCCTCCGCTTGCCCTATCATTTGGGCCTGGGCGGAGGTGTCCAGGCCGGATACAAACTGGCTTATGAGTTCGGCTACGAATACGTCATTCGCGTGGATGGCGACGGCCAGCACGATCCCAAGTACATTCCGGATTTGCTCCAGACCCTGCGCGAAACCGGATGCCACATGGTGATCGGCTCGCGATTTCAGGACGGCAACGGGGCCTACACCAACTCCGTTCGCGCCATCGGCATCTGGTTCTTTCGCCTGGTGCTGCGGCCCATTCTGGGAAAACCGGTGCGCGATCCTACTTCGGGATTCGTGGGCGTAAACCGCCAGGCATTGCAAGTTTTCACCGGCAGTTTTCCGCTGGAATATCCGGAAATCGAGGCGCTGGTAGTTTTGCAGCGCAAGCGCTTCCAGTTCCAGGAAGTGCCCTGCCGCATGCGTCCGCGTAAGACTGGCCGCAGCACCATCACCGCGGTAAAATCGCTATATTACATCTTCCACGTTCTGCTGGGCGTGTTTATCAACGTCTTGAAATTCGAGCGCCGCCGAAGGAAGGATTCCCCGCCAGGAATAGGAAATCAGCATGGAGCGTCTCCTCAATGTAACCACCATTCTGAGTATTCTTCTGATGGCCATGGTCCTGTTCTCCGTTCGCCGCTCGCACATCCGGGTGGAGTATTCGGTGAGCTGGCTGGCGGCGGCCGTTATTCTACTGGTGCTGTCGCGGTCTTCCTTTGCTCTGAACTGGATCTCCCGCCAACTGGGTCTCGCGGACCCTCCGCTCGCGCTTCTGCTGCTGGTATTTTGCGTGTTCGTGATCGTGATTTATCGTCTTTCGGTGATTATTTCGGACCTGAAGGACGCCAATATCGCGATGGCCCAGCGCATCGCGATTGTCGAGTTTCAATTGCAAAATCGCCCGGCTAACTTCAATGAAGAATAGTAAGACGAAGAAATCGAAACCGCGCAGTCCGTCGGTGGCCGCAGCGGAGCCCCGCGCCGAATCCCTGGTTCTGGATCTACGCCGCAAGTCTCGCGATCGCGCTGTTCGCTGCGTTTGAAGTGTATTGGCCCGCCATCCACGGACCATTTCTATTGGACGATACCTACCTGACCTACATGCGGCCGGATGCCGCCTACATCCCTTTCCACGATTGGCTGCGCCAGATGCGGCCGCTGCTGATGTTCACCTTCTGGCTGAACTATCAGCAGTCCGGCGCGCAGGACACGTTCAGTTACCACGCATTCAATGTGCTCCTGCACTTCTTCAACTCCATTTTCGCTTTCCTTGCCGTTCGCAAAGTGCTGAGCTGGGCCAGCCGGAGTTTTGCCGGCATGGAGGAATCGCGCGTCCGCATCCTTGCGTTATTCGCCGCGGGCCTTTTCCTGCTCCATCCGGTGCAGACCGAATCGGTCAGCTATGTCGCCAGCCGATCGGAAACATTGAGCGTGTTTTTTGTTCTTGCGGCTTTTGCCGTCTACCTTTATCGCAAGACTGCCGTCGTGTCGATTCCCAGAATCCTGGCCCTGTTGGCCCTTTTTGCCGCGGCTGCGCTCTCAAAAGAGCACACCGTCGTTCTTCCCGCTCTGTTCATTCTCACCGATTACTATTGGAATTTCGAATTCTCCCCCTCCGTCATCTGGCGAAATTGGAAATTGTACGTGCCCATCGCGGCCGGCGCGGCTTGTCGCGCTTGATCGGATACCTTGCGCATCCTTCGCGGGAACCAGTCCGCCGGATTCCAGATCCAAGGACTGACTTGGTATCAATACTTCTTCACTGAATGCCGCGTGATTTGGGACTACATTCGTTTATTCGTGGCGCCGATCGGCCAGAACCTGGACCCCGATATCGACATCTCCCGAAGCATTATTGCGCACGGCGCGATCTTCGGCCTGGCTGGATTGTTGGCGGTCACGTTCTCGCTTGGATTTACCGCCGGCGCTTTCCGATCGCATCCTACGGATGGTTCGTGGTTCCTGATTCTGCTTGGCGCCAACATCCTCCTTCGCGCCGCTCCGCGATCCCATGGCCGAGCGCCGCATGTATCTTCCCTTCATTGGTCTCCTGTTCATCACCGTCGAATTTCTGCGCCGTTGGAAAACGTCCAGGAACGCGCTCGTCGGCTCGCTCGCCTTGGTTTTGGTCGTCGAAGGCGCGCTGACGTACCAGCGGAATCTGCTGTGGGGCAGCGCGATCGACATGTGGAAAGACACCGTCTCTAAATCGTCCGCAAAAGATCCGGCCGCACTTCCAATTGGCGTATGCTGACTTTCAAGCGGGCGCCTGCGCCGACTCGGTGGACGAATTCCGAAAAGCCGCCGCAGCTAGAGCCCCCCAGATATGACCTCCTGCTGGATTGGGCGCTGGCCTACGATTGCGCAGGGAACGCGCAGCAGGCCATCGCGAAGTTTCAGCAGGCCGCGGCACTGCATCCCGACGGGCACGTGTACTCGCAAATCGGCATGGAATACGGCAAAATAGGCAAATATCCCGGAGGCCTTGGACGCGCTCGGGACAGCCCAGCGGCTGGACCCCGGCTTCGCCATGACCTATTACTATCTCGGGAACATTCATGCCATTCAAGGCAACCAGGCGCAAGCCCGCGAAGACTATCGAGCATGTGCTGGCGCTCGATCCGCACAACGCACCCGCGAGCGAAGCTCTGGCTCGCATGAGCCGTTAGATGATTCGCATCGGAGTGAACGCCCTGTACCTCATTCCGGGAGGCGTAGGCGGCACCGAAATTTATCTCCGAAATCTGCTGCGAGCGCTGGCCGATATCGACTCCGAGAACCAATACATTGTTTTTACCAATCGGGAGACCGGCGCCGATCTGGTGCCGGACCGGCCCAACTTCGTGCACGCGCCGCAGCCCGTCCGCGCCAGTTTCCGCCCGGCGCGCATCCTCTGGGAGCAGTTCGTGCTGCCGTTTGCGGCGCGCAAACATCGGCTCAATGTTTTGTTCAATCCCGGATTCACCGCGCCGCTGCTGTGCGCTTGCCCGATGGTCACCGTGTTTCACGATCTGCAGCACAAGCGGCATCCGGAATATTTTCGCTGGTTCGATCTGCCGTTCTGGAATTTCTTCGTATGGGCCTCGGCGCGGCGGTCGCGCGGAGCGATCGCCGTCTCCCAAGCCACCGCCGACGATCTGGAACGCTACTACGGCCGCTCCGCGCAGGTGATCCATCACGGCGTGGAGCGCGAGTTCATCGAAATCGCCCAACGCCGCCACCCCAAGAGATTATCTGCTGTGCGTCTCCACCACGCATCCGCACAAAAACCTGGAGCGGCTGTTGCGCGTACATGCTCAAATGAAGAACGCGCCGAAATTGATCCTGACCGGCGTGCGCGGATTCGCGGCCAAGGAGATCGAAAGCCTGGCGGCCGACTCCGTCGAAATCACCGGCTGGATTCCGCGCGAGCGACCTTTATCGGCTTTACCGCGCAGCGCTGGGTTTCATCTATCCATCCACTTTCGAAGGCTTCGGCATGCCCGTGCTGGAAGCGATGGCCGCCGGAGTTCCCGTGGCGTGCTCCGATATTCCGCCGCTGCGCGAGATCGCGCGATCGACGGTGCACTTCTTCGATCCCTCGAGCGATCGCGAGATTCGCGATGCCCTCCTGCTGCTGGCTTCGGGCAAAATCCTGACCGACGCCGCGCAACGCCGCGCCGCGCAGTTCAGCTGGGAGAAAACGGCCCGCGCCACGCTCGACTATCTGAGCAAGTGTTCCAGTTGAATCTTGGTGTCGGTTTTCGAATCGCGATACTTCACGATTACCGGCGTGTAGAACGACAAGCCCCAATCGAGACCCGGACCCGAAGTGATGGCGCGCGATCCCGCAACCACCACGGCGTCTTCGGGAATCACCAGCGGATCCTCATCGGTGGCGCGATGGATCTGGCCGCGCGCCACATCGTACACCGGCGTGGAGCGATTCAAAATGACGCCCGAGCCGAGCACCGCGCGCCGCTTCACCACGGTTCCTTCGTACACGCCCGTGTTGCCGCCCATCAGCACTTCGTCTTCAATGATCACCGGCAGCGCGCCCACCGGCTCCAGCACTCCGCCGATCTGCGCCGCCGCTGAAATATGGCAATTGGTTCCCACTTGCGCGCAGCTTCCCACCAGCGCGTGCGAATCGATCATGGAGCCGTCGCCCACCCAGCTCCCGGTGTTGATGTACATCGGCGGCATGCACGTCACGCCTCTGCCGATGTAGCAGCCATCGCGAATGCTGGATCCGCCGGGAACGATGCGGATGCCGCGATCGGCAGTCAAATGCTGCACCGGGAAACGTCGCTTTGTCGAACCAGGGCTGCCGCGTGGAATTGATCGACATATCCACGACGGAGCCCATGCGGAACCCGATCAGAATTCCCTTCTTCACCCAGGGATTCACGCGCCATCCGGTTTTCGTGGAGCTGTCGGGCTCGGCCGCGCGAACTTCGCCCGAGTTCAGCGCCTGCTTGAAGCGCTGGAAGAGTTGAAAATGATCGTCGGTGTAAGTTGCAGGTGGCTGGTCGAAAAGCTTCTCGATCTCAGCCTGCATGTACGCCCCGGCCGGCCAGCAGCCCCAGCGCTTCGACCACCTTTTCGATCTTCGCGAGATTGGCAGGATTCGGCGGGCATAACGGCAATCGCCACACCGGCTCCAGCAATCCCATCAGCGCCATCGCGGCCTTCACCGGAATCGGATTCGATTCCACGAAGTTCACTTCCATCAGCGGCAGATATTGCCGCTGCAATTCGCGAGCGCCCGCGAAATCGTTGGCCAGAGCGCGCTGAATCAGCTTGGTGAACTCGCGCGGAATTTCGTTGGAGACCACGGAGACCACGCCGTGGCCGCCCAGCGCGATCAGCGGAATAGCGATGGAATCGTCTCCGCACAGCACCGCGAAACTGGACGGCACCTGATGCACCACTTGCGCCATTTGGCTGATGTTGCCGGAAGCTTCCTTGACGCCGACGATGTATTCGATTTCCGACAGCCGCTTCAGCGTAGCCGGCTCGACATTCACTCCGGTGCGGCCCTGCACGCTATATACAATGATGGGCAGCTTCGCCGCCGAAGCGATCGCCTTGTAATGCTGGTACAGCCCTTCCTGCGTGGGCTTGTTGTAGTAAGGCGTGACCGACAGAATGCCGTCGGCGCCCATCGCCTTGAGCTCTTTGGCGAGTTCGATCACCTCGGCGGTGTTGTAACCGCCCGCGCCCGCCAGCACCGGCACGTGCCCCTTGGCCTCTTCGAGCGTGATTTCCACCACGCGCAGATGTTCCTTGTGCGTGAGCGTGGGACTTTCGCCCGACGTTCCGCAAGGCACCAGGAAGTTGATTCCTTCTTCGATCTGCCGCTTCACCAGCGATCGAAGCGTGTGTTCATCGAGCCAGCCGTCCTTGCGGAACGGGGTGACCATGGCGGTGCCGCAACCTTCAAACATCATCTGAACCTCCAAAGAGAACGTCGCTAAACTCGTAAAATCCTTTGCGCCCTATAATCCATTGTGCCGCTTTCAGAGCGCCTCGGGCGAAGCCTTCCCTGCTCCGCGCGGTGTGGCGCAGTGTGATGGTGTCGGCGGCGGAATCGAAGCCGATCTCGTGCGTTCCCGGATGCGCGCCCGCGCGGCTGGAGCTGACGTCGATGTTGCGGCCGTAGCCCGCGGCTTTCATCCGATCCACGAGTTGGATCAGCGTGCCCGAAGGCGCGTCTTTCTTAGTGATGTGATGAATTTCCCAAGCCCAGGCGCCATATTCCTTTTCGTTCGCGAGCAAACGCGCGGCTTCGGAAACCAGGCGCGTGAAGACATTCACGCCAACCGAGAAATTGGGACTCCAAACCAGCGCGCTGTGGTTTGTTTCGATCAACTCTTTGGCTTCAGCCAGATGTGGAAGCCAGGCCGTGGTGCCGATCACGATGGGAATTTGAAGCGTGGAAACTTTCTGGATGTTTCCTAAGACCGCCGACGGCACCGAGAATTCAACCGCGACGTCGGCGCCAGCGAGGGATTCGTCGCGATCGACATCCACTCGCGCGGTAACGGTGAATCCGTACTCCGGCGCGAGTTGATCGATCAAGCGCCCCATCTTGCCGTAGCCGACGATGGCGAGATTAGGCATCTGGTTTACTCAATTCGAAAACCGCCGGATCGAGATCGGTGAAAAACTCCGTGTGCAGCGCCTGAACCGCCGAGGCCAGATCGGCGCCCGCCACGACGAATCCCAGATTCAGCGCCGACGCGCCTTGCGACAGCATGCGAACATTGATGCCGTCCCAGCGCGTTGAACACGCGCGCCGCAACGCCGGGAGTGTGGCGGATGTTTTCACCCACAATGCAGATGATAGCCTGATTCTCGTCCACCGAAACTTCGGCGAATTCGCGCAGTTCCGTCACGATTGTCTCCACGCGCTCGGGCTGATCGATGGTGAGCGAGACGCTGACTTCAGACGTCGCCACCATGTCCACCGAAGTCTGATTGCGGTCGAAAACCTCAAAGATGCGCCGCATGAAGCCGTGCGCCATGAACATGCGCGTGGACCGGATATTCAGCACCATTACCTTGCCTTTGCAGGCGATGGACTTCACAACATTTTTGCTCGGAACTGTTGCGGATTGGATGCGCGTGCCTTCCACTTGTGGCCGGCGCGAATTCAGAATCATTACCGGGATGTTGCGGTCGATGGCGGGCATCACCGTCGCCGGATGCAGAACCTTAGCGCCGAAATAGGCCAGCTCGGCAGCCTCGGTGAACGAAATCACCTTCACGCGATGAGCGCCGGGAATAACTGTGGGATCGGCGGTGAGCATCCCATCCACATCGGTCCAGATCTGGATTTCCTCGGCGCCAACGCCCGCGCCGACAATAGAAGCCGTAAAGTCGGACCCGCCGCGGCCGAGCGTAGTAGTGACCCCGTTTTCGGTGGACGCGATGAAGCCGCCCATCACTACAACGTGCTGCTTCGTGAGCGGCGGAATGGTAGATGCGAGCTTGGCGTAGGTTTCGTCAAAGAGCGGAATGGCCTGCGTGTGGCGACGATCGGTGACAATCACCTTGCGTGAATCCACATGCACCGCACTCACGCCGTGATGCTGAAAGTAGTTGGTGACGATCAAGCTGGACAAGCGCTCGCCGAAGCTGGAGATGGCGTCGATGGAGCGCGGAGTTAATTCGCCCAGCACCGCCAGGCCTTTCACCAACTCCGAGAGTTCCTGGAAATGCTCGTCCACCGTTCGCTCCATGCCGGATTCGCGAAGATGAAAATCGCGCAGCGCGATCAATTCGCGCAGTGCTTCATCGCGATGGCCCGAGACCGCGAGATCGGCGATCTTCAGCAGCCGGTTGGTGGTCTTGCCCATCGCGGAGACGACAACAATGGGTCTGCGATCGAGCCGCGACTTAACGATGCCGGTGACGCGCTGGATGGCTTCGGCGGACTCGACGGAGGTCCCGCCAAATTTCATGACGATCATTGATGAGTTCCCTCACAGCGTTCATACGAGTGTGAACGCGGCACGCACGAGTGCGTGCGCCACATCAATCTAGGAGTCCCTCCGAGTACATCAACTCGGCATTCAAGACCGCTGCGCCCGCGGCCCCGCGAATGGTGTTGTGCCCCATCGCGACAAATTTGTAATCCAACACCGGGCATTCGCGCATCCGGCCAACAAACACGGCCATCCCACGCTCGCGCTCCACATCGCGGCGAGGCTGCGGCCGGTCGTTCTCTTCCATGTAGATCACAGGCTGCGGCGGCGCACTCGGCAACTTGCGATCTTGCGGAACGCTGCGAAAGTTCACCAGCGCTCGGATGATCTCGTCTTTGCTGGGCTTGCGTTCGAACTCGACGCTGACAGTAACGGTGTGGCCGTCGACAACCGGCACCCGATTGCAGTGAGCGCTGACCTTGGCGTTCAGCGGCCGCAGCGCGTCGCCCGTAAACTCACCCAGGATCTTCTGCGTCTCCTGCTGCATTTTTTCCTCTTCGCCGCCGATAAACGGAATCACATTGGCGTTGATGTCCATGGAAGCCACGCCCGGATAGCCGGCGCCCGAAATGGCTTGCATCGTAGTGACGATCACGCGGGTAATGCCGAACTGTTTCAGCGGCGCGAGCGCCAAGGCCAGCACCATCGTGGAACAATTCGGATTGGTAGCGATCTGTCCTTTCCAGCCGCGCAGGCGCTGCTGGTGCGGAATAATCTTCAAATGATCCGGATTCACTTCGGGAATCAGCAGCGGGACGTCCGGCTCCATGCGATGGTTGCGCGAATTGGAGACGATGACGTGACCGGCTTGCGCAAACTCGCGCTCGATTTCCGTTGCCACCGAGGCGTCCATCGAGGAGAACACCAGCCGCGGCGCGGCCCCATTCTTACTGTCTTGGGGCTTGCACTCCTGCACTTCCAGATTCTGCACGCTTGCCGGCATCGCGCCATCCAAGCGCCAGCTGGTCGCCTCGCGATAAGGCTTGCCTGCCGAGCGATCGCTCGCACCCATCCATGCGATCTCAAACCAGGGATGGTTCTGAAGAAACTTGACGAAACGCTGGCCCACCATACCGGTGGCGCCCAGGATTCCAACGGGGATTCTGTTTTCGTTCATAAAAGTTGCTGGACCATTCGCTTGTAAATTTGCACTGCTTCCAAAATTTGCGGTTTGGGAATTCGCTCCTCAAGAGTGTGCGCCACGTGAATGGAGCCCGGGCCGATCAAGTAGGGCTTCCCCCAGGATTCGCCAAGCGCCGGAATGTCGGTGGTGAAAGAGACCACCGTAGTTTCGAAACCCGGCAACGATCCCAAAAGCAGCGCCGGGATGGTGAGAACTTCGCGAACTTCCGCCTTGCCTTCCACGGCTTGCTTCATGGCCGCAAGCGTCGCGTCTCCACTGTCCACTAATCGGATGAAAAGCTCCGCCTGCGCATGATCGGGAATAACGTTCGGCGCGCGGCCGCCTGCAATGGTGCCGATGTTGAGCGTACTCGCGCCAAGGATTTTGTCCACGGGAAGCGGCACACGGCGCACTGCGTTGAGCGCGTCGATCAGTTTCTCGATAGCCGATTCGCCCAATTCCGGATAAGCCGAATGCGCCATGCGGCCGCTCGCAACCAGTTCAATGCGCAGCGCGCCCTTGGAGCCGAGCGCCAGCTTGTTTTCCGTGGGCTCGCCATTGATCAGAAATTTCGAGCCGCGCGGCGATTTCGCCGCAGCCAGCGCTCCCGCGCTATTGCGCTCCTCGCCGACAACGAACAGCAGCGCAAGATTGGTATGGCCGGCTTCCAGCAGATCCCGAACGGCGAAGATCATGGACGCGATGATGCCTTTGGTGTCGCAGGCGCCGCGCCCCCAGATGTGCTGGTCGTCTTCGCGCGAGGGGAAGAACGGCGGCACGGTGTCTATGTGCGTCGAAAGCGTGACCGCCGGCTCTCCCCACCAGGCGAGAACGTTATTGCGCCGAGGCTCGACGGGCATCAGTTCGGCATGCCCGCCAAAACGCGCTGCCAGCTCCGATAAATGCGCAAAAAGCGCCTCGCCCATCCGCTCTTCGTTTTCAGTGACGGATTCTATGTCCACCAGCGCGCGCGTGAGTTCGAAAACGTTCATTCCATTCTCAGCTAACTAGAGGGATGGAGGAAGGAAGGACACGCGGACAGCTTGCGTGCTTCCCGGTAGCGCTCCATCCGATCTTGAGTCCTAAAGATCCGGATGACAGTGGGCAGGTATTAGCCTGGCCCCCCAATCGTGCCCGGCGGGAATTGCCGCGGCCGATTTCGGCGGATGATGTTGCAAACCCCTTTCGCCAGCGCTCCGAAAATCCCGGAACCGCGCGGCTGGCTACTCATGGTCTCCGCGCCTCTACGAGGACAAATTCAAGGATAGCAGGTTTCAGAAATCCATCTACGCGCGTTCCTGATAAGTGCCTTCGGCCGTGCTGATGCGCACCTTTTCGCCTTCATTGATGAAGGGCGGAACTTGCACCACAAGTCCGGTCTCGAGCTTGGCCGCTTTCGTAACGTTCGACACGGATGCGCCCTTCAGACCCGGCTCGGTTTCAACAACAGTAAGATCGACGGTGGGCGGCAATTCCACGCTCATCGCTTTTCCTTCATAGAACTCGACGTTCACCTTGAGCTGCGGGACCAGATACTCCACCGCGTCGCCCAGGATGTCGCGCGTCAGGTGCATCTGCTCGAAGTTCTCGGTGTTCATGAAGTAGTAGTATTCGCCGTCGTCGTACAGATACTCCATTTCAATCTCCTCGAGCGCGGCGCGGTCCACGCGATCTTCCGAAGAGAAGCGGTGTTCGGTCATGGTACCGCTGCGCAAGCTGCGCATTTTCACCTGAACGAAGCCGCGAAGATTGCCAGGTGTGCGGTGCTCCATCTTGAAGATGGAGTACAGTTCGTTGTTGAACTTGATCACCATGCCCGGACGTAGCTGTGTTGCGGAAATCATGTTGAGTCGTTTACCTTCCGTTGGCCAGAACGACGACCCAGACGGGGGTCGCGAGTGAAACTTCAGTTTAACAGGCTGGAAGGGATAGCCGCCCGCCGGGTATAATAGTGAAAGTTCACGATGGCGCTATCGTCTAACGGTTAGGACGGAGCCCTCTCAAGGCTTAAATAAGGGTTCGATTCCCTTTAGCGCTACCAATTCCTTTACAACTTACGGCCGTTGGTGACGCCGAGTGACAACGCGCGGCGCGCCGGTAGACACCAGGTCACAGTTCGCCGTGTTCAGTTTTGCGCACGGACGATAGATCACATACGCCAAGACATAGGCCTGCGTCGGTCACGGTGCGGGTGTCCGACGGCGATGTCTGTTTCGATACTCCGCCTGAAATCCTGGTCGACGTCACGCTGGACGGTGATGTCACGGTTCGCCCCGAGCTTGAACTCTACGTTGAAACCAAGCCGACATGGGCTACCATCAGGAAGACAAGACTGATCGAGCAAGCGCAGCGGCAAGTGCCCGTAGGATTCTTGATGAGCAGCCGGTAGCGCATCGATCGCGCAGCGATTACAGATCCGAAAATCCCGCAAGCAGCAGGAGGCTGATGAGCGACCGCATAGAGTTCGAAATTGTGTGTCCGAACGACCACGATCAGGCAGTTTCATTCAATGAGGATGAATTCGAAAAGGCGCTAAAATCCGGCGCGCTGGTGTTCCACTGCAATACATGCGACACGGACTGGCCTCCCTCTCATGACGACATTACGAAATTCCGCCGGCAGTTTTCGAAGAATTCAACATAGCGGCGGCTGGGGAGGTTTCGCTCAGCGGCGGCGAACTGCCGTCGCCAAGCGGCCAGCTCTTTCGCAACTGGAATCCATATTGCCGATCAGCCATCGCAGCTTCGCGAAGCGTTAAACGTGCACGGGCGGGCCGCTCGCGTTTGGGCAATCCCCGAGGGGCTCGGCTGCATTTGGAATCGTTTTAAATCGTTCACACCACCCTGCGGACGATCCAAACGACGAGACAAATCACAATAATGGTTCCAAGCAATCCTAAGCCAAGCATTTCATTTCTCCTTTTGATACCGACATCCGTCAATCCGTTCTAAGGCATGAGGACCACCGAACGTCGCAAGCCGGAATTTTCTAAGGCCACCTTAGCCAAACGCCCCAAGCGGTGGGCATTTGTCCGACTAGAGGCCTTAGGCTGGTAACGATATTTGGTCATGTGACCAAGTGTGGTTACCCTTGGAGCCTGCTCGAAAGGAATAGTGAAGAATGCTGTTCTAAGCGAGCGGTTCCTGACGTGTGGAATATGGTTCTCTCCGTTCGCACGGCCGTGCTGGGCCAAACGTCTTCTTGATCGATAGACAAATTCCATCCGACCATTGAACGAAGGGACGTGGACGCCATAAAGCGCGATCGAACGGGATCGGCCGAATTGTGCGAGATCCCATCCCAGGCCATATACTCGAATAATGAGTTGAGTCAAGGCTAATTCAGAAAAACAGAAGGAGGATCTTAGATGAACAGAACGACGGCTGTTCGCCTGAGCATTGCTCTCATGGTCCTGCCGGCGCTGGCCCCCCGCGGCGGCGCGCAGACTCTCAGGACACTTTACGCGTTCAACGGCTATGTGAACTCCGGGGACGGATTTGATCCTACCGCCCCCTTGGTGATCGGCGTCGGCGGAGTGCTCTTCGGAACCACTGCCTCCGGTGGTATCTCCAATAACGGCACGGTATTCGCAATCAGCCCACCGCCGGCGATTGGAGATTCCTGGCGGGAAACCCAGATCCATCTGTTCACGGGCGGGAGCGATGGGTCTGAGCCGACGGCTCTGGTGCTGGGCGGCGATGGTTTGCTCTACGGCCTGACTGCGGGAGGAGGCAGCGGTTGCACTGCCGGGTGTGGCACCGCGTTCTCGCTTCACCCAGACACCTTGTCGCTCGAAGGCCCGTGGACCAAACAGACCTACGCCTTCAACCACGACATCGTACTTCCGGGCACGTTGCACTCCGTCGGCGGAACATTCTACGGCACCAGCGTTCTGGGCGGAACATCCACCGCGTGCGATGGCAACTTCGGATGTGGCGCGGTGTTCGCGTTGATACCGCCAACACCGTGGGATCCATCCTGGACGGCCAGCGTCCTGTACAGCTTCCCGAACGGCGCCGGAGGCTATCGTCCCGTGATGGCGGAGCTGGCGCGCGATGGAGTTTTCTACGCTACGGCCGAAGGTGGAAATCCAAACTGCCCCTTCGGATGTGGCGTAGTGGTGGCGTTGACGCCAGCCGGACTCGAAAATACCACTGCGGCCACCGTGCTCAACCCGCCATTTGGTTCGTGGACCGAGAATGTGCTCCACACCTTTACCGACCATGCATACGATGGCGACGGTATCGCCGGTCTTGCGGCCGGCGACGACGGAGTGCTCTACGGGGTCACCAGCGGCGGCGGAATCTACGGGTATGGCGCCTTTTTCTCGCTGACGCCGCCGGCTTGGACGGGAGGCGCCTGGACGGAGAAGATACTCTACAATTTCAACGGTCCCTCGGATGCGGCCGTTCCCAATCCGAGTCTGGTGTGCGGCAAGGGCGGAGTGATTTACGGCACGGCCTACGGCGTTCTGGGCGGCGGTCCTGGTTACAGCGGCGCTGTGTTCTCGTTAACGCCGCCTTCGGAGGCGGGCGGCTCCTGGACGATGACCGTGCTCCACAGCTTCAACGCCGGCGACGACGGTGGCAATCCGATGGCGGGCGTTGTCATCGGAGACGATGGAGTACTCTACGGCACCACGACGGCCGGCGGGGGCACGGGGAAATTCGGCACCGTTTTTGCATTGAAGCTGTAGCCGGTGTGGGGGCGTTTACGGCCCGAACACGATGGCGGAGGGTTCACCCGGCAGGCGCACCGGGCCGCTCACCACGCCGGTCGCGGTGTTCACAATCTCCAGGCCCGCCAGCGTTGCCACCCAAGCTTCGGAACCGCCCGGGCTGACGACAACGGGCGACGGACTGTTGCCCACTGCAATGCTGGCCAGCTGAGTCTGGGTAGTAAGGTTCGCGACCATGAGCAGGTTATTCTCCGCGTCCGCCACATAGGCCGTAGAGCCATCGGGAGAGAGCGCCAAGCCATTCAGAAGCCCGTTGGAGGGAGTCAAGGTAATCGTTGCCGTGATCTTATCGGAGGCAGTGGAAAGCAGATGGAGACGGCCGAAGTTGGCGGTGTAGACCAGCGTGGAGCCATCCGGCGTCAATGCCATCGCACCCATGCCGTCAGAAACGTTGATGGCCGCAGTGTACTTGAAGGTGGAGGTATCCAGCACCAGAATCTCGCCGGGAGCAAGCTCCGCTTCACCGTTGCTAACTCCGGAAACGAAGCTGGCCGAGATGTAGAGCCGCGTGCCATCCGGGGATGGAATGGCCTGGTCGATGTTGGTTAATTGGCCCACGTGCGCGGTGCCGATGGGAGTCAGAGTTGCCACGTCCAGCGCGGTGACGACGCCCGGATTGGCTACGTAGACCACGGTTCCGCTGGGGCTGAAGGCCAGCGCGCCCGCGTAACCAACTTTGTACTTGAGCTGCTCGGTAAGGGGATTCAGGAACAGGATATCGCCGCCCAGTCCAAAGCCGTATTGCGATGCCCATACGGTGGCGCCGCCCGGCGGGATGGCCAGCGAATTGATTTGCACGCCGCCCAAGACCAGGTGCGTGAGTTTTCGCGATGCGACGTCCACCGTCGCAATGGCGCTTTCATTCGCGTTCAGCACGTAGAGACTCTGGCCGTCCTTCGTAAGCGCCAGGCCGCTGATCGGACCAAGTTGACGGACCGTCTTCTCCACCGTTTGCGATGGAAGTGAGAATTGAGACAATGTCCAGACCTGACCCTGCGAAAGATTTGTGGAGTAGAGTGTCGTTCCATCGGGCGAGATTGCGAACTGAGTCGGGATGATGTTCGCCGAAACGTCGAATAGGGTTGCTCCGGATGTGATATCGATAGCGAGTATTTGACCGGTGGCGAACCCTATATAAGCAGTAGTGCTATCCGGCGATGAAATCACATTACCAGGCAAGCCCTGCTGGGTATTGTTCGGCAGAGGAAAGGTGCTCACGGACGAACTCTTGGGATCGATCACCAAGAGCTGGCTGTTCGAGTCCGTCACCAGGAGAAGGCCGCTCGGAGTGACGGCCAGACCCACCGGATACCCGTTGAACGGAATTTGTTTCACCGGCGCAAGACTGATCGCGTCCACCACCTGGATGTATTCACTCGCGTAGCCCACTTCGTAATAGAGCGAGCTGCCATCCGGTGAAACCAGCAGAGGCCCCAGGCTGCCGCCGTTTGAAACATTCGCCTCTTGCGTCACTTTGTAGGTGGTGGTGTCGATGGCAACCAGATAGGGATTTGGACGCGCCTGCGGCGCGAAAACATAAACGCGCGATCCATCCGGGCCAATGGCAAGCTCCAAGGGCGCCTCGCCCGACACGCCGACGGGCACCGGCACCGTGGCCAAGATGGTGCCGGTGGCTGTTGCAATCACTTGCAATTCACTCTTGTAGTCCACCGTGACGAACATTTTCGTGCCGTCCGGACTAAGCACGATGCCGTCGCCACCGGAACCGGTCACGATCGTGCCTGTTTGCGCGAGCGTGGACGCATGGAAGACACCGGCGGTGGAAGGAGCATTGCAACACAGACTGACGTATGCGGTGGATGCCGGAAGCTGAGCCGCGGTGGAAAGAAAAATCGCGACCGCCAGAATTTGCGCGATCGATCGGGTGCAGAGAGCCATGAATCAACCTCCTTTTCCCGGAACTTTCCAAGTATACCTGGGACCAAATCCGTTCACAGGGCTGTCAGATGGGAGGCGTGGCGAAAGCAACAGGCAGCCTAACGGGCTGGTGAAAAAGATGAATACACCGCTTGCTTTGGTCGCGGCTCAGAATCGGCGCTCCACGTTCACAGTCACTTACGGAGCCACGACCAAAGGGAGTGGGATTGCCCTTGGCCTTTTTCAGCGGTCTGATAAGATCACGCGATCAACATCGCGACTATTGCTTCCCAAGCGCCGGCTTCGACGTCACCAGGTGCTGGAGGTCCTTATTATTTTCGCTGCATTCATACTCAATCAGTTCCGGCAGAGCGGGATTCAGCTTCAACGGGGTGAATGTGCGGGACAGCGTCCAGGGCTTCTCATACATTTTCGAATCGTCCACTGTGTACTCGTACAGAATGCTGTCCGCGGTCCGGCGGAAACGCTCGGTTACGCGCATCTCGTCGCTGTGCTGGTGGCCCGCGGTGTCGAGCCAGGTCCAGTGCGGACCCTTCAGACCCACAGTATCGACAACGATGGTATCCCCTTCCCAATGGCCCGTGGAGTCACCCATGAAAGCCGGCTCCATGTTGGCGGGATGAGGCCGCCCATTGAGCGGGATGGAGCGGAACATGTGCATGTATTCGAACAGAATCAGGAAGTAAGCCGGCGTTTGAACGAATTGCGCCGGGTATGGCGACTGCATAATTCGCGGCACGCCGGGAAACCAGCAGTTCGAGGTTGGATCGTCCTTGGCATCGTGGTTGAGATAGGCGGCTTTTCCGGCTGGCGTGTACGGAACAAGATCTTCCTTGCCCATGGCCATATTGGGCGTGTACTGAAGATTAAAGAATCCGCTGAAATCCGGTTTGCCATCGGACGTTCGTGGAATCGGCTTGGTATCGTTCGTCTGGGCGCTCACCGCCGCGGTTGCGAGCATCGCAAACAATGAGCAGAGCCAAAATCGATTTGTCATTCCGCCCTCCCGCTTCTTGTCGTCCATGATTGTATCAGCCGACAAATAACTTCCCGGTGAATGCGCGGAGGTCGGCGCGAGAAGCAATGTCCTAAACTAGCAGCATGCTAAAAAAGGTCAAAATCCGCTTGCTGGCGCGCGCGGCTCAGAATCGGAATTGTCTGTTTGCAGATGCTACCGAGCCGCGACCGTGAGGAAGCCGGTTCCGTCGCGGCTGGCCGCGGAGGCTCGAACAGGCTGGCGAGCGGGCTATGCCATGACGGCTCGCCGATTACAACTCTAGCGCCTCGGCCGCGCCAGCGAGTCCGCCACCACCCAGGCGGCGCCAAGCACGGCGAGATTCTCGGCGCTCTCGGTCCAGTTGTAGTGGATGGAGTGATCGGCCAGCAGCATCGGCTCGTGCACCAGCAGGGCGAAGGACGCCAGCATTGCGGTAAGCAGGATCGCGGCAAGGCGGGCCTGCGCGCCGGTCAGGATCGCAACGCCCGCAGCGACGAAGCAGACCCCGGTGACATAACCCCAAAACGTTTGCGAAGGCGGCAGCCATTTGGGGACCAGCGGGGCGGTCAGGTTCATATAGACAAAATGCGCTCCGCCGAATACCAGCGCACAAACCCCAAACGCCAGCCGGCCCAGGCGCGTAAGGCGCGCGGCCAGTACCGCGTCGATCCTGGCCGTGGTGGCGTAGACGATCAGCCCGCCCGCGGCGATCGCGAGCTGTATGGCGATGTTTTCATAGGTGACGAATACGGCGTAATCGGTGAGCAGCAGCCGGCCGTTCAGCAGGATGACGTCAAAGAGCGCGTAGTAGACGGTGAGCGCCGCGGCGCCCCAGGCCGTGGTTCGGCGCCACTCGACGGCTGCGGACGCAACCACCAGGAACGCACCGGCGGCATAGGCCAGGGCCATGCGAGCGGGAAAGTTCTCGGGCACCGGCTGCCCCGGGTCAAACTCTCCAAAAGCCAGGCAGGCCAAGCCCACCGCCATTACGCCCAGGCCGTAGACGCGCCAGCCGAAGGCGCTCGTCGTTTTTTCCGCCGTCATGACTGTTCCAGCTTAGCCGGAATTTCTTCGTCTACAAATCTTCTCCGCAGGCGCCGCAGTGCGGGGGCGAGCACGCGGCTGTACCACATCAGAAGAGCAGTTGAGAACAGTACGGCGGGCGCAAGGCCCAGAATCACCCACAACACTTTCACTCCCCAGCCGCCGAATGTGCCGTAATGAGCGTTTGAAAATCCTCGCAGGATTTTCGCGCCTAACGTTAGAGGACGCCGGCGCGGGAACGGTCTCGGACTGGCGGTCGGAGCCGGGGGCTGGTTCAATCGAGGAGCGTCGATCGGAGTAAATACGGTAATGGCGGCACGGAAAGGCTGCGGAAACACAAAATAGCCGCCCGTCAGCCCCCACATCAGCAGCACAGCGAAAGTCCAAACTCCCACTGCGCTGTGCAGATCGAATACGAACCGTTTCCAGCCCGCGTTCGCATGGATGGCCAGCGCGCGGCGCCAGCTCCCGATGCCAGGCCACCACACGACGATCCCTGTGAGACACAGAGCGGCGATCAGGAACCCTCCAATGGCATTTGCAGTCATGCCCGCGGCATCCATCAGCAGGCTCCCATGCAGCTTGCCCAGCCAAGACAGCCAATGGTAAAGAGCTGCCTTGTAGGAAACGGCTTTGCCGCCGGATTCCAGCCAATCGTAGATATCGTTTCGAAAAACGATGGCGCTGCCGCTGGCGCAGACCACCACGACATAGAAACCCAACAGAATTCCCGACCAGAGGTGAAGCTGGAATACCAGCTTCCGCATCCAGGTGCTCTTCGGCCGCCACAGCCACCGGCGCCACAAGCCTCCGGGAAGATCTTCCACTGCATTAGTCGGCTGCGGCATGGACTCTCAATATATTATGTGAGTGATGATTCGGCCAGCCACTCTCGTTTTCGTCCTGCTCTTCGGGATCCTGCCCGCTTTCGGGCAGCATACGCTGTCGACGCGCGATTACTTCTACATCGGCGGCAAATACACCGGCGCTCCAGCCAATGAAGTGATGGCCGGACAAATCTATGTCGAAGTCCTTCGCCCGCGGCAGGTTGTTCAAAAATATCCGCTGGTGTTCCTTCATGGCGCGGGGCAAACCGCCACCAATTGGATGGGGACGCCGGATGGCCGCGAGGGATGGGCGGATTATTTTCTGGAGCAAGGGTACGTGGTTTATCTCATCGATCAACCGGCGCGCGGACGCTCGCCCTGGCATCCTTCCGTGAATGGCCCTTTGCTGATGAGGCCGCCAGACTGGGTTGCGCAACGGTTCACGGCGCCCGAAATCGCGCACCTCTGGCCGCAGGCGCGAAAGCACACACAGTGGCCGGGAAGCGGCGACAAGAAAGGCCGACAGGGCGATCCGGTGTTCGATGCATTTTACGCAACTCAGGTGGAGGGCCTGGAGAGCTCCGTGGAAACCCAGACGCTGATCCAGGCGGCCGGCGCGGCTTTGCTGGACAAGATCGGGCCGGCGATTTTGGTTACGCATTCCCAGTCGGGACCGTTTGGCTGGCTGCTGGCGGATGCGCGGCCGAAAGCCGTGAAGGCGATTGTCGCCATGGAACCGGCTGGGCCGCCATTCCATGACGCCGTTTTCGACGAAAACAAAAACCGGGCTTGGGGCCTCACCGATATTCCGATCACCTACGCGCCACCGGTAAAAAGCGCCGCGGAACTTGCCATCGTGCAGCAATCGAAGCCAGATGGCCCGGACTTAGTGCGCTGTTGGAGCCAGGCCGATCCGCCGCGACGACTGGTGAACTTGCAGGGCATTCCGGTTCTGTTGGTGACTGCCGAGGCATCGTACCACGCGCCCTACGATCAATGCTCCTCCAGATTCCTGGCGCAAGCCGGCGTCGCCAATACTCATATGCGTCTGGAAGCCGAAGGGATTCACGGCAACGGCCACATGATTATGATCGAGAAAAACAATCTGGAAATCGCGGCGCTGCTGAACAAATGGATTACCGGGCACGTGAAATAGTGGTCGTCGGCTTCAGCTCCACACGGTACGCCTGATACGGAACGGTGCCCAGGTTTTCCACTGAGTGCAGCGGCTGGCTGCTGGGATCGTAGCTCACTTGCATTTCCTTCAGCTCCGGGCGCGTTGTTTTGGTGCCATCTTTCAGAAAGCGCTGCGAAGGAGGCAAGCTGAAATACACCACCACGGCCGGCC
Organism: Bryobacterales bacterium; assembly: GCA_963784025.1. Lineage (GTDB taxonomy): Bacteria > Acidobacteriota > Terriglobia > Bryobacterales > Bryobacteraceae > Palsa-89. The sequence goes on along the minus strand of CAWAPW010000011.1, from coordinate 201,434 downwards.
AGGTGTGCGTGTGCCACGGTTCCTTTTCGCCCGGTGGGATGCGGACGCTCAGCACGCGCACGTAGTCGTTTTCCAGCACCACCTTGAGATTTGGATCGTGGATCTTGACGGCGTCGGTCGCGGGCAAATCAACTGCGGGAGCAGGCTGGCAGTCGACGCTTTTGATCTCGATCAGGAGATTATGCCGGTCGCGATCGCTGCTCGCGAATCCCTTGCTGGGTCCTCCGTCGGACCACCGGATGTTGACGGTTTTCCAAGGCTCATTCAGTCCCGAGGTCTGTTCGAAAAATACGCTCGGCCATGGATGCGTGTGAGGCGGTTCGTAGCTGTGCAATGGGACCCTGGCTTCCAGAACGCGCACCGCGTCGTTCTCCAGAATCACTTTGTGATGATCGGGCGCGGCGGCGACGGCGTCGGTGGAATCCGGCTTGATTACGCCGCAGCCAGTGGCGGCGTGTAAACCCGCAGGCAGAAGCAGCGCGGCCCATGTCATCGCTCCCAGGGAGAATTGAATCCGGCGCGAAGGCTTGTTCATGGCTATCGATGTTATCACGCTGTTTCGGCCAGGGGGCCAGTCACCTTCTGACAAAAAGCTGCTTAGCTGGATCAAATGAAACCTCTTCGTGGACCGATCCCTCGACTCCATGTCCGGGCTCCCAATTGAAATCCCAATGGCCGGGCCGAACGGGCTTTCGTCCTCGCCATCGTCGTTGAGCATTTCAACACCGTACTGCACGGCGCGATCCGCCTGCGGCTGTATCCGAGTACGGTTGTCAGTGAGATTGAGCAGGCCTCATATTCGAAAAACACGACCTGTCCGGCGGTTCCCCCTCCGGTAAGATCGCGGAGGTTCAGGATTTTCGGTGCTCCTTCTTTATCCCCGTTGACATGAGGAACATAGTAGGAGCCGTTCTCCACCAGGAATGGTATCGCTTCTTCGCCGAGTCGAGCAGCGAAAGTCGCGTGGGACCGTACCAGTGGTCGCCATAGACCCAGTCCACGCAGCCACGGCTTCCGCTACCCTGGCGAACCACCCTCCTGGGGTGAAGCATCCACAAGACCAGCGCCCGATCAGTTTTTCCGGGGGTGTTCACGTCCGCCGTTTCGATTACTTTCGCCTCTGGCGGCAGCAGTCCGGCGACCGACGTTGATATTGTGCTCTGACCGCCGAGCGCCGCCGCGCTATTCCTCCAGCGCTACCGTTTCGAGCCAGCTTTGTACTCGGCTTCCGTCACTGCGTCGAGCCACTTGGTCTGGCCGTCGCTGATGTCAACGGAAAAGAGCGTCGTGGATTGGCTTTCCGCCGCTCCGTGCCAATGCGGCACGCCGCCAGGCACGTATGTGGTTTCCCCGGGATGAAGCTCTTGAACCGGATGCCCCTGTACCTGCGTGCGAGCGACGCCTTCTTGGCAAAGCAATATCTGGCCGCGCTCGTGGATGTGCCACTTGGTGCGCGCACCGGGTTCGAAGTGAATACGCGCAGCGCGCACGTGAATGTTGCTCTCCAACCGGGTGGCGGTTCCGGTGAAGTTGGCGTTGGGGTCCGGTTGCTGCTGTGCGCACAAGGCCAAACCGACGCCAAGGGGTAGCAAGCTGCGGCGGATCATTTGTGCACCTCCGAATCCAATCCAAATGCCAGTAATACGTTGCCTGGCAACCCACCTCGCGCCGGGTAGCCGGAAATGGCGAACAACATTCCGCCGGCTACCACGGGGCCCGCCACGTCCATCGCTCCGCCGCGGCCGGACACGCCGTTCACGGTTTGATAATCGTGCGCCGTATCGTAGTCCCAAACGATCTTGCCGTCGGAAGAAGAATAGCCGCGCAGATGGCCATCGGCAGCCCCGGACCACACCACGCCGGGAATCGCCGTAACCGCCGCCGATTGCGCCGGACTGCAAGGCCGCCGATCGCCACAGCCGGGCGGCGGAGTCTGCCACATGCGCTCGCCGTTATCGATGCGAAACGCAAACAATCCGCCGCCCTTGTTCGGGTCCAGATTGTAAGCGCGATCGTTACTGCCGGGTTTGCGGTCCACTTCGAAGCCGATGTCGGAAAGAGCCACGTATACATTGCGCCCGTCGGTGGCCGAGCCCCACTCGATGCCGCCTACGGTGCCGCCTTTGCCGATGCGCGCTTGCCATAAGATCTGGCCGCGCCGGTCCGGATCGACGGCATAGATCACGGCCGACTTCTGCCCGAGCAAGAGCGCACGCCTGGAGTTGGGGAGCGAAACCAGAATGGCCGAGGACGCGAAATCGAAATCGGGACCCTCCGAATCGGGACAATTCACTTTGCCTTGAAGTTGGCACGAACTGTTCCACGCGTCTTTCGCCGTGAATTGCTTGGACCACAAAATCTCGCCGGTGGACATGCGCAAAGCGAGCAGGGCGTCGCTCAGCGCCGTTGGCGGATCGGAATAATTGTCGCCGGTGGTCACGTACATGGTGTCGCGTTCGGCGTCCAGCACCGGCGCGGTCCAAACGCCGACTCCCGAGGGACCCCAGGCTGTAGCGCCGATTTCCAGTCTTCGGCCGCGCTTTGGCTACCTCGCCGATCGTGTAGGTCTTCCACAAAACTTTTCCCGTGGCGGCATCCAGAGCCGACTCGCTGCCTCGAAACGTGCAGCACAGGTAACCCGGAGAAACCGACAGAGCCTCCTCGCGCGAATGCGGCCCCGACATACAAGCGACCCTTGTAAAACACGGGCGTCGCGGTCATCAGTGGATGCCGGATGCTCGTCCGCGCGCACCTTCCACAACTGCTTCCCGGACGTTGCGTCCAGCGCATAGACGAACCCGGCGGAATCGCCGAAGAACAACGCGGGATTCCCGCCGGCCTCTCCCACCGTAATGCCCGAGCGCACCTGGGACTGCACGGTCGTAGCCCAGTACACGCAACCGGTCCTCATATCGAGCGCGTAGACGCTGCCGTCCTGCCCGCCTGCGAATACTCTGCCCCGATAGACGGCGGGCTGGGAACGCATGGTGGACGTGTCCGGGAATGCGAATGCCCACTTCAGTTTCAGCCGCGGCAAGTCTTCCGCCGCTAGCCCCGCATCTTTCGCCGATTGGAATCGCGTATTGGCGAAATCCGCCTCCCCAACTGGCCCAGGCCGGACTCTCGCCAGCCGTCGCACCCGCCGGACACAGATTCGCGATTTCGTCGCGCTTCTTTTCCAGGGTTACCGCCGTTCCCAGAAAGCTTGCGATTTTCTGGCGTTCGTCCGGCGAAAGCGCCGCCGCCTGCTGTTTCATGACGCCGCTCTCAAGCGTCTTCTGAATGGCCGCGGGAGTCATGGACTTCAGCGCCGCTATCTGTGGAACGCGTCCGCCGGCTCCAGCCTCGGAGTTATGGCAGGAGGCACAATGTTTTTGAAAAAGCTGCGCGGCGTAAGGATCGTCCGCCGCGAGCGCGGTAACGGAAGCCATCGCGAAAAACAAACAGAATCTCATCGATGTTCCTCACTTCCCGACCATGTGCTCGACATCTTTTTCGTTCTCGGTGCAGACATACTCTCCGATGTCGTCGCCGGCATCCAACTCCGAGGCTCGCATGATTTTCCAGGGCTTCGCGTAAGCTCCCGGATCGTCGATCGTGAACTCGATTTCGAGATGTCCCAGATCGGGCCGCCGAAAGCGCTCGATGACGTGCATCATTTCGGTGTGCGGATGACCCGCGGTATCCAGCCACGATCGGTCGTCGAAGCCAACGGTGTCGATCACCAGCGTGTCGCCTTCCCAATGGCCGATGGAATGTCCCATCCACATCGGATTCGGATCCTTGGGATGGCCGCGGCCATCCAGGAAAACCTGGCGATGGCTCGGGATGTCATCCTCGAAGAGCATCACCAGCAGGGTGGGCGTTTGAACCAGCTTGAAGGGAAATAAAGCCCCCGCGTTGGTGATGCCTCGCGGCAGGCAATGCGCTCCGGGAGCATCCTTGGAGTTGTTCGCGGCTCGTTCGCGGAGCAACGCTTGCGGCCCAAGGCAGAGGCTCCGGCTTGCCGGCATCCAGCGTTCTTTGCGCGAACCAGACGCCGGAGAGGTCGGGTTTGCCGTCCGCGGTTCGCGGCGTTGGCCCCGATGGCGCCGCGTGCGGACTGGTGAGCTGCACCCTGAATTCCCGCCCGTCGCCCAGAGTGCCCAACTGGTATTCGAGCAGGCGAACATCCAGGCGCAGCGGTGCCGTTTCGCCGACCGATACGTTTTGCCGGTTGTTCGGGTAGAATCCCGGAGCATTGATCGAGACGTCGTAAGTGCCTGGCGGCAAGCGTCGCCAGCGTGTAATGGCCCTGGTCGGAAGCAGGCGGTTTTGTAAATCACTTTTGTACTTCTGTTGGTAGCCTGAACCTGAGCATTGACGACTGCCGCGCCGTCGGAATCGACCACGGTGCCGGTGATCGTCCCAGTGCTTTGCGCGAACGCTGCCGCGCCGCAGAGGAATGCGATCCAACATAACCAGACGAGCCGAGTCATGGGTGAGGTAGCGAAGTATTTCGCGGAGGCCATTCCGGCCAGCGGTTCCCAGCCGTGGCTTCAATCGCGATTGGGCCGGTGAGTGAGAAACCGGGGACAAAGCCAGCCGGTCTGGGTCGCGCCGGACGCGGCGGCTCGTGATCCACAGTGGTAGTGCAGCGCATTTCGTTCCATCCTACGTGAGCCGTGACGTGCTTATAGAAAGTCGGCACCTCGCCATCACCCCAGTCTTCATGAAGGATGTTGAATTTGAGTGTGTCGCCCTGGATCTCGAAGTCGTCCAGCGCGGCCATGGTGTAGGTGTTGTCACAAGTTCCGCAGACCATGCCGCGCAGCTTGTCGCCAACTTTGCGAATGATGAAGTACTGCTTGGGTGCGCCGACTCCAAAACCCAGCCAAACGCCGATCACGTCTTTCTCGGTGAGCGTCGATTTCCATGGTCCGGGTTGAATGTAGCGCGGGGCCGGAGCGCCGATTCCTTGCTGGTTGATGGCCATGGCTGCAACGGGCGGACCCTTGGGAAGAACGGACACAATCACCGGCAGCGGGTCGGGGCCTCTGGGATCCTTCACCAGTGTCCGCTCGAATTTGCCGCCGCCCGCACCGCTGATGCCGGTCACGATCAGATGGCCGCGATCAAACCTGGCAGTCGCGTTGTCCTGATACGCGGTGCTGCCGTCCGCATTCACGTGCGTGACCACGAAAGTGAGACCGTTGGGTCCGAGGTTGCCATCGACAAAGGCCAGCGTCGTCGCGTCAGCACAATACGTGCAATAGATACCACGCACCTTGTCGCCCCGGATGGAGAACTCGTAGGTGTGCGGTTCACCTTGGTCCGTTCGCCAGCCGCCGCGGTAATCGTCGGCATTCTGGGCGAAGGCTGTTTGACCAAGAAAGCATACGGCGAGGAACAACAGTAATTGCACTTTTCTGATCACGGATTCATACAACCTCTTTGCTGGAATCTTTGACGTCTTTAATGCTAACTCCATAGCCGGCAATATGTCTCTTCTGACAGGATGCTGAAAAAGGCAATAAACCGCTTGCTCACGCGCCACCCGTACGGGCTTCTTCGAGTCGCTGTTCTCCAGTGCACGACTTCCGGTCGTCTCCGGGTGGCTGCTGGCGCGCGGCTCAGAATCGCGACTGCGTGTTTGCATCTGTTTACCGAGCCGCGACCGTGAGGGAGTCGGTCCGTTGTTGGGGTGGCGTCCGCTGGTAAACCAAAATACCGATGCCTAGAACGGTGATCTGGTCGGTCTGCACGACGACCTCAGCTACGGTGTCATATAAACAGCGACCGAGATTCTTGGCGGATACTGCTGAACTGGAAGGTTGAGCGGAGTGTCGCTGGGGAAAGCAGAACCTCGGGGCATCTTCCATAGAACACTATTAGTGCTCGTTCGATTGCACGTGGGCGCTCGGACTATTTTCACCGTTATATCGAAGGAGGTGAACAACTGGCCGACATGGGCGGCCGCCCCACGACGGGTGGCGCCTGAGCGCTCAGCGATCGGAGTTACGCACGCACCTTCCGTGATACTTTGAATCTGCTCTGCCCGATACAACACAATCCACTGCATCCGTTGTACGCGCCAACCCGCTGAGCTGGGTTTCCGAACCTCGCGGCCTCGCGCTGTGGGCAGCGATGGCGGGCTTCGTGCTCGATTCCTACGACGTTCTGCTCTACGTCTTCGTGGTCCAGACTCTGCGCTCGGAATTTCATTGGACGGCGGCCACCGCGGGCCTGGTCAGTTCGGCCACTCTCATCACCTCCGCCGTCGGCGGCATTGGCGCGGGCTTTTTGTCGGACCGCATCGGACGGCGTCGCACTCTGGTGCTCACGATCCTGATCTATTCGATCGGCTCCGGAGGATCGGCCTTGGCCACCGGCCTCACCACGCTCATCTTCTGGCGATCCATCGTCGGATTCGGACTGGGCGGTGAATGGTCGGCCGGCGCGGTATTGGTGGCCGAAAGCTGGTCGCCGCGCCATCGCGCCAAAGCCATCGGGCTGATGCAGTCCGGCTGGGCGCTCGGTTACATGCTGGCCGCGGCCAGCACCGCTTTCATACTGCCGCGCTTCGGCTGGCGCGTGCTGTTTCTCACCGGACTCTTTCCCGCGCTCCTCACCATCTGGATTCAGCGCAAGGTGAAGGAGCCGCCTCTGTGGAAAGAGAAGCCGGCCGCGAGTCCCTGGCTGGATCTTTTCCGTCCACCGCTCGCCAGGCGAACGTTCCTCACCACCGCGCTCGCCATGTGCATGCTCTTCGCCTATTGGGGACTCAACACCTGGCTGCCGGGATTTCTCTCCGCTCCGCGCTCGCAGGGCGGCGCCGGACTCAACATCCTCGAAACCAGCGCGTGGATTTTCATCATGCAGTTCGGCACCTTCCTGGGCTACGCGAGCTTCGGCTGGCTGGCCGACTGGTGGGGACGCCGTCCGGCGTTCTTCGTCTACGTCATCATCGCCGCCGTGCTCACGCCCATCTACGGACTGACGCCCATCTGGGCCGGCGCATCGTCGGAATTCTGGCTGCTCGCCCTGGGTCCGCTGGTCGGATTCTTCGGCACCGGCTTCTTCTCGCTATTCGGAACCATGATCGCGGAACTCTATCCCACTTCCATCCGCGGCTCCGCGCTGGGCTTCGTCTATAACACCGGCCGCGCCGCCAGCGCCCTTGCGCCTTTCGCCATCGGAGCCATTGCGGATCGTCACGGCCTGGGCTACGGGCTCGCGCTCAATTCCGCTTTCTTCCTAATTGGCGCGGCGCTCATTTTCACTCTTCCCGAAACCCGGGGCACTGAACTCGCGTGATGTCGTTCGTTCCGGTCTTCCCAACCACGCGGTAGCAAGGGCGAGAACCAACAACACTACCGGCAGCGCGGGAGAACTGGCCAGCACCGTGAGATGAGCGATGATGGCGCCCGCCATCACGGTTGCCAGCACCAGAGCGGCCCAGAATCGCGTAAGCGAGAAGAGCACGCCGATTGCCCCGCCCACTTCCAGTATTCCCGTGAAGTAGCGGAACCACTGGCCCAGGCCCACTTGCGTGAACTCCCGGACCATCATGATGTTGCCGGTGAGTTTCGGGATGCCCGCGGCCAGGAAGGCTGCCGCCAGCAAAAAGCCGATCCCGCGGCTGATATTCCTGCTCATGGAAGTGCCTCCCACGGTAAACTTTGGAACGTCATCAGGCCCTCTCGCCAGCGGGCCGCAGGTGGAGTTTCGCTTCCCGGATCACGCGCTCCAGCCGCTCCACCTCGGCCGAGAGAACGCCGCGCCCGAGCGACGTCAGCCGGTAATAGCGACGCCGGGGATCTTCGTCCTTGGACGCATTGCGCGCCGCCGCGACAATCCCCTGCTCCAGCAGTTTTTGGAGATTGTCATACAACGTTCCCGGTCCAATCTTGTAGCGGCCCTCGGAGTGGCGCGCAACTTCCTGCATGATTCCGTAGCCGTGCCGGTCCTCGGCCGCGAGAGCCAGCAGGATGTGCAGAGCGGCGGTGGACAGCGGCACGTGGGGTCTGGCTTGGTCCGTCATAGTCGTATTCCGTTATATCGGAATCCGAATTAGTTGTCAACCCGCGGCACTTTTCCTTAGAATCGCAAAGGGTGCGGCGCCCACCGCCGGACAAACCAGGAACTGGCCCGCGCCGCGCTCCGTTTTGCGCGAGTTCCTCAAAAGTCCAAGGTGTGGGCCGAAAGGATCGGCCGGCGGTATTCTGCCATTAAGATGCACTCGATTGCACTCTCTTATCTCTCGCCGAAAGCGGCGGTCAAAAGCAGCCCGATTCATGGTCGCGGACTTTTCGCGGTGGAGGAGTTTCTGCCGGGTGAGATCGTGTGCGTGAAAGGCGGATACGTTTTCACCCGCGCGACCCTGCGCGAAGTCGAGCGGGTGCTGGGGCCGGCGGAAATTCAAATCGCGGATGGCCTTTTTATCGGGCCGCGCCACGCCGGGGAGCGGGAGGGCGGCATGATTTTCAGCAATCATTCGTGCGATCCCAACATCGGCGTGCAAGGGCAAATCGTGTTTGTCGCGCTGAGAAGGATTGCCATGGGCGAAGAGTTGACGCACGATTGGGCCACCACCGACGATGACGATTACAGCATGACGTGCCGCTGCGGAGCGGCAACGTGCCGGGGTGTCATTACCGGAAAAGATTGGCAGAGGACGGATTTGCAGCGAAAGTATCAGGGGATGTTCTCGTGGTACCTGCAACAGAAAATCGAGAGCCTATAACCGCTGCGCGATTTTCTCGGCCGCTTCGCGCGATGGAACCACCACGTGCACCTCCAAATCGATCAGAAGTGTTCCCCACCATATAAAGTGTGCGATTCATGAAGCCCTCACCGTATCCCGTATGATCGGAAGAACGCCATGGCCGATCTTCAACAACAATTTGGACAGATCGACATTTATCTCTTCGATCAACTGCTGCGCGGACGCATCGCGCCCGGGATGCGGATTTTCGACGCGGGCTGCGGCTCCGGGCGCAATCTGGCGTATCTGTTTCGTGAGGGCTACGAGGTGTTTGGCGTGGACCAGGATCCGCGCGCGGTTGAGGCGGTGCGGCGATTGTCGGCGCCGGACAACTTTCGCGTGGAGGCCGTGGAAGCGATGTCCTTCCCTGACGCTTTCGCCGACGTGGTGCTGAGCAGCGCGGTACTGCACTTCGCGCGCGATGACGATCAGTTCGAAGCCATGCTGCGCGGGACGTGGCGCGTGTTAAAACCCGGCGGTCTGTTCTTTTGCCGCCTGGCGTCGTCCATTGGAATCGAGGGCCAAGTGAAGCGCATGGCAGGCCGGCGATTCCTGCTGCCCGATGGATCGCAGCGCTATCTCGTCGATGAGGCGCTGCTCATGGCGCGCACCAAAGAGCTGGGCGGGCAGTTGCTGGACCCGCTGAAGACCACCGTGGTGCAGAATCAGCGCTCGATGACCACGTGGGTGCTGCGGAAAGATTGACGCTCAAAGGCCTTTTTTGCCGAGAAAATCGATCAGATCCACCACGCGCATCGAGTAGCCCCACTCGTTGTCGTACCAGGAAATGACGTGCACCAGGTTGCCGTCCAGCACCTTGGTCAGGCCCGCGTCGACGATCGAGCTGTTGGGGTTCTGCAGCATGTCGGTGGAAACCACCGGGTCTTCGGTATAAGCCAGGATGCCCATGAGCGGGCCATTCGCCGCGTCCTCCAGCGCCTTGTTCACTTCTTCGGCGGTGGTGTTCTTGGACGTCAGCACCACCAGATCCACCACGGAAACATCAGGTGTGGGAACCCGCATCGCGTAACCGTCCAGCTTGCCTTTCAGCTCCGGCATCACAAGCGAGATGGCCTTAGCGGCGCCGGTGGTGGTGGGGATCATGTTCAGCGCCGCGGCGCGCGCGCGCCGCAGATCCTTGTGCGGAAAATCCAGCACGTTCTGATCGTTGGTGTAGCTGTGGATGGTGGTCATCGAACCCTTCAGGATGCCGAACTTTTCGTGCAGCACTTTCACCACCGGCGCCAGGCAATTGGTGGTGCAGGAAGCGTTGGAGATGATGTTGTGTTTGGCGGGATCGTACATGCCGTCATTGACGCCGAGAACGATGGTGAGGTCCTCGTCCTTGGCGGGCGCCGAAATGATCACCTTCTTCACCGTGCCTCGCAGGTGCTTGGCCGCGTCTTTTTTTTCGGTGAATCGGCCGGTGGATTCCACCACCACCTGCACGCCGAGAGAACTCCAATCCAGCTCGGCCGGATCCTTGAGCGCGAAAATCTTGATGCGCTTCCCGGCGATGGCGATCGAATCGCCCTCGATCTTCACTTCTTCATTCAACGGGCCGAGGATGGAATCGTACTTCAACAGATGCGCCAGCGTTTTGGTGTCGGTGAGATCGTTCGCGGCGACAAACTCAATGCTCGGATGATGCAAGCCCGCGCGCACCACGTTGCGGCCGATGCGGCCGAAACCGTTGATGCCTACTTTGATGGACATGTCCCTCCAGGGAATTTCGTTTTTGTTTTATTTTGTGATGGTCGCACACACCAGCGGCTGCGCGACTATGATGGCTTTACTTGGCCACTCTTCGCTACTTGGCAACCAGCGGCGGCGCCGTCGAACCGCCGATGTCGGCGTAGGCTTCCTTGACCGCAGTCACCTTGGACCCGATGAAGGTCACAAAAGTAATCTTACCGGGAGGATCGCCATAGATCCAGTCCTCGGTTTCTGTGCCGTCGTTCGAGATGTTGCGCTCCTTGTGGCGGGGCTTGCCCATCGCGAGCAAAACCTGGTCGCGATCCATGCCAACGATCACTTTATTTGACTTGATGGCTTTCTGGATCGGCTCAGGCAGCTTTTCGACATAGTTACCGGTGGCGCTCTGCTTTGTCGAAATCGAGGACGGGCGCCATCATCTTCTTGATTTCGTCGGCTTTCAGTTCGGGAACCGGGCCTCCAAATAGCAGTGCGATGGAGGTGCCGCTGGGCGCGTTGGAATTCTGCTGCCGGTTGATGGGCGCCACATGACCGGCCCGCCCATGCCGATCTGCACGTGATCGCGCCAGCTTCCCGTTCCTTTGCCCTTCATGCCGTTGTTGATCTCGAGCACGATCTGGTTGTTTTCGATATCCACGTGCGTGATCTGCACCAGATCCCCCACCCGCGCGGCCGGACCGAACTGCTGGCCGGCCTGGGCCCAGTATTGTTTGTCGTAGTTGTCCGCTGGCGTCGAAAGGGAGGGGCTTTTTCGAGCGCGGAAGAAACGCCTTCACGGTGGCGTACTCCGACAGCATGCCGCGCAGGATCTCCACGCGGTCGTCCTCGGAGAGTTTCTGGCCGGAAACAGCCGGCGTAAGAGTGGAAAACAGCAGAAGACAGGCCGCGGGCGGTATCAGGCAGTGAGTCGCAAGACGCTTACGAATCATGCTTCCTCCGTGCGGGCTCTTGCTGCTGGATGGGGGCTTTTGCAACATAAAAGAACAGGCCGATGGCGACGGCGGTGGTCAGCAAGCCGCCTTCCGGGCCATAGGCGCCTCCACTCGAACGCTCCCGAGATCTTCCAGTGCATCGCGTATCCTGTGACATCCATTGTAAACCCGCTGAGATTGGCGCCTAGCATGGGCAGCGCCCAGTTCCAGCCGAAATGCAGGCCGATGGGCAGCCAGAGGTCGCCGCTACGAAGGTAGGCGTAGCCCAGCACCACGCCCCACAGAATGGTATTGAAGAGCGCGAGCGGACCGAAGTTCAGATTTTGCGAGTGGGCCAAACCGAAGAGCACGGCGACGGGAAGAATGGTGGCGAAGGGGCCGATGCCTTTCACCAGAACCTGAAAGCCGTAGCCGCGGAACAGCATTTCTTCGCCGACGGCGCCGAACAACAGCAGGATGGAAACGAAGAGCAGCGACGGCCAGCGCAGGCGCTCGTCCGGAACGGCCTCAAAATCGGCCAGGCGCAGCACCAGAGGAAGCACCACTACGATGAGCGCAGCGCCGATGCCGCCCAATACACCGAGCGATAAATTGCGGCGGGAAGCGGCGGTCCAGCCCAGGCCGATGTCGGACAAATTGCCGCGTTCGTAGATGCGGAGCGCGAGCGTGTTGGCGACGGCGGCGGCGGCGAACGTCCCAAGCGTTGAGATCACCAGGACGGGCGCGCCGATCAGACGGATGATGATCGGAAAAACGAAGTAGTAGCCCGAGAACGGCGATGAGAGCGAAGACGCCCACGCGCAGGAATACGCCGAGAAGTTTCTTGCGTTGTTCGGGCGTGGAAACCTGCGGCGAGGGCAACAACCCTCATGGTAGTTGATTAGAAATGTTAATTGAATAAGGATATGCCCGCGACACCGGCCGCGCCCGCTGCGATGCACTGCGGCGCATTTTCGGCCGTAACGCCGCCCAGCGCATACACCGGCAGACGCACACTGGAGACAGCTAGTTGAAATGACTTGATGCCGATGGGGGTGAGCGACTTGGTGACGCTGGGAAACACCGGCCCATACACGGCGAAATCGGCGCCTTCGCGCTCGGCGGACTGCAACTCATCGATGGTGTGGCAAGAGACGCCGATCAGGAATCCGGCGGCCGCAATTCGCCGAATAGCTTCCGGCGCCATCGATCCGGCGGGCAAGTGAACGCCATGCGCGCCGCAGGCCAGCGCGACGTCGGTGCGAGTGTTTACCAGAATCCGGCTGGTTTGTGCAACTCTCAGGACGCTTCGCACCAGATCGGTAAGCGCCCGCGCGGAAAGCTCCTTGGCGCGAATCTGAATCATCTCTACGCCGTCATGTGCGGCGCGCGCCGCGACGTCGAGCGAATCGGTGATGCAGTAGCGTGTCACAAAATCCGCAGATCCCTGCTCGGGAATTCCACCACCCACTCCTTCACGCCGCTATATTTCTGCATCGCTTCGGCCGGCACGTCCACCGCGATATCGCCCGAAAACTCCAGGCGCAGGCGCTCGGGCTTTTCCACCGTGCGAAGCAGCGTGGCGGGAATCTGATTGAAGGCGGGCTTGCCGTTGCGAGGCACGGCCGAGAGCTGATCGGGCCGCACGAACAGCCAGACCTGATCGCCAATCAGGCGGCCGGGAAAATAAGGGCCGTTCAGCTCAAAATCCCCGTATCGCAGGCGGCTGGCATTGCGGCCGGGATCGAGCGAGCGAATTTCCACGGCAAGAAGATTGTAGAGCCCGAGCAATCGCGCCACATCCACATTGACCGGCTGCTCGAAAACCTTGCGCGGCGATCCGCCTTGCACCGCGCGGCCTTCCCGCAGCACGATCATTTCGTCGGCCAGCGCGAAGCATTCTTCGGTATCGTGCGTCACCAGCAACATGGGCGCTCCAAATTCCTGCCGCACCTGCCGCAGCACCGAGTAAAATTCGGCCCGCAGAGGAGCATCCAGTCCGCGCCCAGGTTCATCCAGCAACAAAATCCGCGGCGCGCCGATCAACGCGCGAGCGATGGAACAGCGCTGCTTCTGTCCGCCCGAAAGCTGGTAGGGGTGGCGCCCGGCGACATCGGTCAGGTGGAATTTCTCCAGCATCTCAGTCACCTTGCGATGCCGGCCCAGGCGGGGCGCGCGCTCCACCGCAAACTCAAGATTTTGCCGCAGTGTCATGTGCGGAAACAGCGCATAGTTCTGGAAAACGTAGCCACATTGACGGGAGCGCGGCGCAAGATGGACGCCGGAAGCGCCGTCGAAGAGGATCTGGTCGTCCAGCAGGATGCGGCCTTCGTCGGGACGCACGAAACCGGCGATGGAATCCAGGGTGAGCGTCTTTCCGGCGCCGCTGGAACCAAACAAGACTGTCACTCCCGCTGCGGCATGAAACTCCAGATCGAGCGAAAAACCGGTGGAATCCGGCCCGGAGGCGTACTGCTTGCGGATCTTCGCCTGGATCATGGGGCTTGAATCATAACGCCGTCTGGCGAGGTCCGAAAGGGTTGGACGTCAGACGATTCGCCAGCGTCAGGATGGCGAGCGCGATGGCTGAAACGATCAGCACCAGCACGCGGGCGGCGGCGCCGTTGTCGCCTTCCACTGCGTCGTAGATCGCGATGGAGACGGTTTGCGTGCGGCCCGGAATGTTGCCGGCGATCATCAGCGTGACGCCGAAATCGCCTAGCGACCGCGCGAAGGCCAGCGCGGTAGCGGCCAGAACGGAGCGGCGCACCAGCGGCAGCGTGACGCGCCAGAACAGCCGCAGCTCGTTAGCGCCCAGAGTTGCGCGCCGCGCGCTCATAGGATCGATCGACGCTCTCGAAAGCGGCCCGCGCGGACTTCACCAGCAACGGCGTCGAATGAAACAGCGACGCTACCACCGCGGCTTGCCAGGTGAAAACCAGCGGTCCGCCGAATAGCAATTCGTAAAGGTGTCCGATGGGGCTGGAGCGGCCGAGCACCACCAGCAGATAGTAACCCAGCACCGTGGGCGGAAGCACCAGTGGCAGCGTAACGGCGGCGTCCAGAAGCTCTTTTCCGCGGAACGTCCGGTTCGCCAGAGTCCATGCCAGCCACAGCCCGATGGCTAGCGCGAGCGCGGTGGAAATAGCGGCCACGCGCAAGCTGAGCCACAGCGGAAACCAGTCGAGGTGCATGAAGATATTTCATGTTAGCGCAGGGCAACCTGAAACATACCGACGGGTTTACGTTCTGCCAGTCCACGTCATACAGCCGTCATACATCTTGAATGTGCGTGGAGATCCACCATTGATTGCCGAACTCGTCCTCCACGCCGCCGGAGCGGTCGCCATAGGGCTGGTCGGCCGGCTCGCGGATCGATTTCGCGCCCGCCTGCAGAGCGCGCCGGTAGACGGCGTCCACGTCCTCCATGTAAATGTGAAGCATGGCGGGAAATTTCTTGTCGTCCTGCCCTTCGCCCATCATGACGATGGAATCGCCGATCTTGATCTCGGCATGCATGCACGCGTCCATCCGGGACGCCTGGACACATAGACTTCCTGTGGCGCCGAAAGCCTGCTTGGCGAAATCGATCATTTTCGCAACGCCCGGCGAAACAATATAGGGCGTCACCGTGTGGTGGCCCTCGGGAACCGGTTTTACTTTATTTGCCATGCAGCCATTGTGCCCGGAATAAGCGGCAGCCGTATTGTAAAAAATTGCCTCAGCTTCCGCTCACCAACGGCACGTGGTTGCGATGCGGCGTCCGGCGCGCCAGGTAAGTGGTCGGATTGATGCCGGAGAAGGCGCGAAAATCGTGGATGAAATGCGCCTGATCGAAGTAGCCGCAATCCAGCGCGACATTGGCCCATTCCACGCTCTTTCTGGCCATCCATAAGATCCGAGGGCCTGCTGAAAGCGGCGAATGCGGCAAAACACCTTGGGCGTGAATCCGGTTTCATCGCGGAACACTTGGATGAATCGCTTGGGGCTCAGGCCGATCTGATCCGTCACGCCCGCGATAGTGCTCACCTGCGGCTCAGTCATAAACCGGCGCAGCGCGAATCCCACGGCGGCGTGCGGATCGAAGCCGCGGTTGAGTTCGGCTAATAAAACCCGCTCCAGAATCTCGAAACGAGCCTGATGGCGTGGGCGCCTCCAGCAATTGATCGCGCAGATCCACTGCCCCCGCGCCCCACAGCGTGTCGAGCGAAACCGTGGTGTCGCGCAATTCGCCGGCCGGCATCCGCAGAAACGGGAATGCTCCGCCGGCCTTGAAAGCGACACCGATGACGGAAGCCTGCATCGCGGTACTGATGACCAGGTATTCGGAATGCGCGCCCGAGAGCAGCGACCCGTTAAAGGTCTGGCAGCGGTCGGTGTCGTCGCGGTCGTAAATGCAGGACCTGTCTTCTCAGCAGGTTGATGACGATCTGCATCTCGCCGGTGGGCAACACGCGCTCCTTGGCGTGAGGTTGCGTATACCCTTCGTAGAGCCACAGCATGTGCACGAATTGCGAAAGGGGCGGGCGCGGAACGTGCGTCAGAGAGAGCATAGCCAGCCTCTTCAGTCTCCCAGATTGGCCGCATCCCTGCGGACGCCGGGCGCTGGAACGGTTATGTCGCGGGCGTTGTGGCCGACACCATCTTGCTGGGTCCGGAGTCAACTCCGTTCGGATTGAAGGACTCAACTTCGAAGTCCCCCGCCGCAGCGGGGCTTGGTTTAGCCGCAAGGTTCACCAACCCGAACCGTTGTAATGCGCGCGCCGATGTGAAAGAATCTCGCAGTTGACGTCTGGAAGCCAACGTCTCAGGAGGGATTCATGAGCAGCCCCGGGAGCCGGAAGTTCTTCATCTTTGGCGCAGCATCGGCCGGCGTAGGTCTGTTGATCTTGTGTCTGTCGCTGGGAGCGCAGGAGCAAACCGCACCCAAGTTCAAGTTCGATCCGGACTGGCCCAAGCCGCTGCCGAACAAGTGGAAGATGGGAGGCGTCACCGGGTTGGCCGTGGATAAAGATGACAACGTCTGGGTGCTGGATCGCCCCAACGATCTGACCGACATTGAGCTGGAGGCGGAGCTGACGCCTCCGCTGGCCGATTGCTGCGTGCGGCCTCCTTCGATGATCCACATCGACAAGAACGGCAACGTCATCGGTTCCTTCGATGCGCCGCAAGGGCACGGCATGGCGGTGGACAGCAAAGGCTTCGTCTACATCGGACAGGACACGGTTCGCAAATACGATCCGAAGACCGGCAAAGTTGTTGCGCGAGGTGCCGCGGACACCGGAGAGGCCGCCCGGAGGCGCGGGACCAGACGCCGTTGCTCCCCACGTTCCAGGCCATGGCAGCGCCGGGCCGGTTGCGGGATTTCTGACACCACCCGGCGGCAGGCCGCAACCCAGTCCTGCGGCACAAGCGGCTCGGGAAGCGGCCATAGCGGCCTTTCGCGCCAAATATCCTCCGACCACGCCGATGATCGTGGGCGGACTCGAAGAGATCCGGCTCGACGAACCCGCTCGTGAGCTCTACGCCGCCGACAACTACCTGGGCGGGCGCGTGATGGTGTTCGACCTGGACACGTTCCAGTTCAAGCGGGGCTGGGGCGCGTACGGGCATGCGTTATCGGAGATAACCACCGACGATGCCGATCGCGCGTATAAGCCGGGCGGCCCGGAACCCAAGGAATTTCGCGGGCACCTTACGCTGAACATATCGAACGATGGGTTGGTCTACGCCGCGGATCGGATGGCGAACCGCATCGACGTCACCACCAAGCAAGGCAAGTTCGTGAAGGAATTTATTCTGAAGCCAATGACGGGCGTGGGCGGATCCACGGGCGGCGTGATGTTTTCGCCGGATAAAAAGCAGAAGTTCCTGTATATTTCCGATCTCACGAATAATCACATCTATTTCCTGAATCGCGAGGACGGCAAGCTGGTGGGCCAGATGGGAAGCATGGGCGAAAACGGCGGCCAGTTCTTCGGGCTGCACATGATCGCGGTGGATTCCAGGGGCGATATTTATACGGGCGAAGTGTTCGCGGGCGAGCGCGTGCAGAGGTTCTTGCCGGTGAAATGACGTTTATCCGAGCTCGTCCCAATCGTCGAGGTCAATGTGGGCTTGGCTGAGGATACTCCGCAGAGTGCCAACGGGGACCTCGCGCTTGTTAGGCACGATAACGGTGTCGACAACCTCGCCTGAACGCCTCACGAACTTAACGTGGCTGCCCTTCTGGCTGGACTCGATGAAGCCAGCCGCTTCGAGCCGTCGCTTGATCTCGCGGAAGGGCTGCGGCTTAAGCCGCCCCAACCTCAACCTCGATCGTGCGAACCTTTGACGGCCGCGTGGCTTGTGGCGCCTCGAAATGGAGCTCCAATGCCTCTTTCAGATTGGCAAGGGCCTCTTCTTCGCTTTCACCTTGGCTGGCGATATCCACCTCCAGACATTGAGAAACATACCAATCGCCTTCGCGCCATACGGTAGCGGTGAACGGTCGCTTCATGACAATTATTCTTTCACACAAGGTGTCCGGTTTTCACTGCGAACCGGCGCCCGGCCGTGGAAAAATGTTGCGTATCCTTTTGCGACTTAGCGGCAATATAGTGTGTGGATATGCCGGCTAGCGAAGCGGATCTGGTGCGGGAGGCCAGGCGCGGCAACGAGCCCGCCTTTCTGACGATCTACAGCCGCCATCGCACCCCGCTGTTCCGTTTCGTCTGCCGCTTGGCCGGATCGGTGGCCGTGGCGGAGGACGTGACGCAGGAATGCTTTCTGGCGCTGGTGCGGGACGCCGGCTTCGATGCCGAGCGGGGGACGTTACAAGCCTATTTATTCGGCATGGCTCGTAATTTGGTGTTCCGGCTGCTGCGGATCTCAGAGCGCGAATCGGAAGAGGAAGCTGAGCCCGCCGCACCGCTCGACATATTGGGCGAGTTGTTGTCGTCTGAGCGCGCCGCGCTCGTGGCGGACGCGGTTCGAAGCCTTCCGGCCCTGCAACGCGAAGCAATCGTTCTATTCGAATACGAGGAATTGCCGCTCGATGAGATCGCGAGCATCACCGGCGTCGACATCGGAGCGGTAAAGGCCCGGCTGCATCGCGCGCGCGAGTCCCTGCGAAAGCGCCTGGCGGCTCTGTTGGCCCACGACCGCGAAAGGAGTTGTTTATGAGAGATCCCGATCCGCTTCACGCGCTGCTGCGCGAGTGGCGGGCACCTGAACCGTCGCCGGAATTGGATCAGCGCGTTGCTTCGGCTTATCGAGAGGCTGTGGGCCAGGGAGCCCGGCCCCGTCCATCGATCTGGGCCGGTTTCTGGCGCGCCAGGATCAGCATTCCGGCGCCTGTTCTAGCGCTGGGAATACTGGTTGCAGTGGCGGCGACGCTCCTTTGGTTCCGTGGATCGTCTACGCCCAAGCCATTGACGGTGAGTCCCAATGTAGTCGCGCAACTGAACGCCACCGGATTCCAGCCGCTACCGAACGGCCGGGCGCGAGTTCTTTCCGTGACGGAGTTAAAGACGGAGCCAAAGAAATGAAGCGGGGACTGCTCTTATTACTCCTGGCAGGTGCCTCTGGCGTGATGGGCGAGGACCGTTCCAACGCCATTGACGCATGGTTTCCCGATGGAACTGGTCTCGAAATTTATGCCGAATCGACCGGCTCCACCGGGATCAAGGCGGCTGCGGGAGGAATAACATCGGAGCGGGGTGTAGACCGAGTCTTTCGGCTGGTAGGCGATCGGGACAACAATCTCATTTTTGGTTATTTTCTGGAAGCCTATCGCAACACTCAAACTGATACCACGGTGATCCGTATTTTGCCGCTGGATCAAAAGGCAGCGACCGGGATGCTCCACGCGCCTCACCCCACGTTCCACAGCGCCAGCGGCCAGATTCCGACGGTTTCCAGTATCCATGAAATCCAGCCCGTCAACGTGGGCCAAGCGGTGACGCTCGACATTCTGCAAAATCCCACGACCGGCGAGAAGATTTTCGACGTTCTGCGTCCCGTGGGCGGCCCCTCGCAATGCCCGGCATCCATGTGCGTGACAGCGGTTCCTCAGCCAGCCCAGCTTTCGCTCAAGGAGATCACACTGCGAGTGAATGGAAAGGCCGTGAGCGCGCCGGCATCCTGGATCATCGGGGCGGCCGCACGAATCGATATTCCCGGCCATGGCGCGTACGTAATCGCGGCCGAGGATCCCAAGATGCCTCATTTCTTCCAAACCGTACGTGCGGACGGGAAATCGTTGAACTGGTCCATTGATGGCGACCAACTGCAGGTGGATTCCAAGACCGATATCGGAGCCAGCGGGATCATCTGGGTGTATCACGATCCTAATTTCAAGTCTCAGGCGCAGCCGGACGCGGTGCGATTGCAGACGGCGGATACGGTGGATACACTGCTACCGGGGGTTTCGCGGCGATCGGTCAACTGAGCCGAAAAGCCCGGGGATCAAAACGACGAATCCGAATTCTGAGCTGGACCCATCAGAGTGCCCTATCGCTTTCCGCCCGGCACGGCTACAATAGTCCTTTAGGTCTGCTCACTTATGCCCGTTCCAGTCTCCCAAATGTGGACCGTAGCAACTTACGTCCTCAAGCAGCGCCTCAAGCGCCGCCAGCGCTACCCGTTGGTCCTGATGCTGGAGCCGCTGTTCCGCTGCAACCTGGCCTGCGCGGGCTGCGGCAAGATCCAGTATCCGGCCCATATTCTCAAGAAAAACCTTTCGCCCGAAGAATGTTTCAAAGCCGTGGATGAATGCGGCGCGCCCATGGTTTCCATCCCTGGCGGCGAACCGCTGATGCATCCGGAAATCGACAAAATCGTCGAAGGTTTGGTCGCGCGCAAGAAATACATTTATCTGTGCACCAACGCGCTGCTGCTCAAAGAGAAGCTTTCGCTGTTCAAGCCGAGCAAGTACTTGAGTTTCTCCGTCCACCTGGATGGCCAGCGGGACCATCACGATTTTTCGGTCTGCCGCGAAGGCGGTTATGAGATCGCCGTCGAAGCGGTTCGCGCGGCCGTGCGAGCGGGCTTCCGCGTCACCACCAACAGCACGCTGTTCGATGGCGTGGATCCGCAAAGCGTCCGGGCTTTCTTCGACGAGATGATGGACCTGGGCGTCGAAGGAATCATGATCGCGCCCGGTTATTCCTACGACAAGGCGCCCGATCAGCAGCACTTCCTGGGACGCGCCCGCACGCGCCGCACCTTCAAAGCCATCCTTTCGAATCGCAAGAAGAGCTGGATATTCAACCAGTCGCCGCTGTATTTGGAATTCCTCATGGGCAAGCGCAATTACAACTGCACGCCCTGGGGGATGCCCACTTACAACCTCTTCGGCTGGCAAAAGCCCTGCTACTTACTGCAGGACGGCTACGCCGACACTTTCGCCGAATTGATGGAGAGCACTGCTTGGGAGCAATACGGTACCGAATCCGGCAATCCGAAATGTGCGAATTGCATGGTGCATTGCGGATTTGAACCGTCGGCTGTGCATGACGGTTTCTCTTCCGTGCGTGGCTTCGCGGCCATGGCGCGATCGTATCTGTTCACCGCGTATCCCGATCAGGACGCCGAGCGCTTGCTGCAGGAGCCGGTGAAGCCGGTTCACGCGCACAATCCTTTTGTGAACATTCAACATGAACCCCGAAATTCTTGAGGTAGTCCCCGGCTTTTCGCACGACCAGTTGGAAGGCTGGATTCCGCCGCTCGCCACCGAGCAGGAGATTCGCGGCGCGCTCGAAAAAGCCTTCGATTATCGCGGCGACGTCACCATTACTCTGAAGAACGGGACGCAGGTTGAGGGCTACATCTTCGACCGGCAGAACGGCCCGACGCTGGCCGAGTCGCACGTCCGTGTGTTTCCGAAAAACTTCGATTCCAAGCTCTCGATTGCGTACTCGGAAATCCAGGCGTTGGCGTTCACCGGACGTGACACTGCCGCCGGCAAGAGCTGGGAAGCCTGGTTGCGAAAGTATTGGGAGAAGAAGACCGCCGGTGAGCACAACATCCAGCGTGACCCCGAAACCATTGAATAACATCCGCTCTCTCACGGTCGCGGCTCAGTACGAAACCAACCGAGCCGCGCGCTTGTCCTACCGAGCCGCGACCGTGAGGAAGCGGTTTCTTATGTATGGAGGCGCATCATAGTCCAAGTCTGCGTCCTTGCCAGCAGCAGCTCGGGAAATTCCACTTTCATCCGCACCGAAAAAACGCGCATCCTGGTCGACGCCGGCCTGAGCAAGCGCGACGTGCTCGCCCGGCTCGCCTTGATCGATGAAGATCCCGAAAAGCTGGACGCCATCCTCATTACGCACGAGCACTCCGATCACGTCAGCGGCCTTGTAGCCTTGGCGCGCCTGCTGAACATTCCCATCTTCATCACCCGGCTCACCGCGCCCGCCATCCCCTGGGGCGAATACACGCCGCGCCTGGACTGTTTCCAGGCCGGAACAACGTTTTGCGTCGGCGATATCGAAATCGACAGCTTTACCGTTCCGCACGACGCCATCGATCCGGTGGGCTTTTGTTTTCGCGCGCAAGGCATTAAAGTGGGCCTGGTAACCGACCTGGGCTACGTGACAGACTCCATCAAATTCCATCTGCGGGGCGCCCATTTGCTGGTGCTCGAATCCAATCACGATCTCGAAATGCTGAAGGTGGGGCCCTATCCGTGGTCCGTGAAGCAGCGCGTGATGGGGCGCAAGGGCCATTTATCGAACGACGTGGTGTGCGATTTCATTCGCTCGGATCTGGATTCCTCCATCAATACCCTGGTGCTGGGCCATTTGAGCGAGCACAACAATCATCCCGAAATCGTGCGAAATCAGGCCCATCGCGCTCTGGATGGCGCACGCCGCGCGCTCTTCACGCGCCTGGTAGTCGCCGAGCCGAAACAACAATCCGAGGTTTTTACGTACTAGATGATCGAGTCCGATGATTGAGTCCGATGATTGAACGCTACACGCGCCCGGAGATGGCCCGCATCTGGAGCGAAGAGAACAAATATCGCCAGTGGCTGGAAGTAGAGCTGGCCGCGGCCGAAGCGTTGGCGCAAACCAACGATGTGCCGCCGGATGCCGCCCGCCTGCTGCGCAAACACGCCAGCTTCAATCTCAAGCGAATCCAGGAAATCGAGCGCGAGGTGAAGCACGACGTCATCGCGTTCACCACCGCGGTTTCAGAAAGCCTGGCCGCGGCCGGCGAGGCAGGCGCGTCGCGCTGGCTGCATTACGGGCTGACGTCGAACGACGTCGTGGACACCGCGCAGGCCTTGATGGTGCGCAGCGCTTCCGACCAGATTCTCGAAGGCATCACCAATCTGGCCGCGGTGTTGAAGACGCGCGCGTTCGAATTTAAGGACGCGGTGCAAATCGGAAGAACGCACGGCATGCACGCCGAGCCGATCACTTTTGGCCTGAAACTGGCACTCTGGTACGACGAAGTGCAGCGCAATCTCACGCGCTTTTCCGCTGCCGCGGAGGGCATGCGCGTCGGCAAAATTTCGGGCGCCGTCGGCACTTTCGGGCATATCGGTCCGCAGGCCGAAGAGCGCATCTGCCAGCGGCTGGGATTGCGGCCGGCAGCCATCGCTTCCCAAGTAATCTCGCGGGATCGCCATGCCAACTACGTCGCCACGCTGGCCCTGGTGGCCGGCACATTGGAAAAGATAGCGCTCGAGATCCGGCATTTACAGCGCACCGAGGTTCGCGAGGCGGAGGAGCCATTTTCGGAGGGGCAAAAGGGCTCGTCGGCCATGCCCCACAAACGCAACCCGGTTAGTTGCGAGCAAATCTGCGGACTGGCTCGCGTGGTGCGGGGCAATATCCAGCCCGCTTTCGAGAACATGGCGCTGTGGCACGAGCGCGACATCTCCCACTCATCCGTGGAGCGGATTATTCTGCCCGATACCACCACGGCGGTGGATTATATGCTGGCTCGAACGGTATGGCTGATTTCGGGACTGCGCGTCTCAACCGAGCGAATGAAGCGGAATCTGGACCTGACCAGGGGCTTGGTATTCTCCGGACAGCTTCTGCTAGACCTGTCAGCCGCCGGGATGTTACGTGAGCAAGCTTACAGATTAGTCCAGGGGCATGCCATGAGTGCCTGGGAGAGTGATGGAGATTTCCGCTCGGCAATCGAATCCGACCCCGTCATCACTAAACACCTTAACCCCGCCGCATTAGAGGACACCTTCTCTGTTTCCAGACAGTTACGGAACATCGACCAGATCTTTCAGCGGGTCTTCCCCAGGTAAGGCCGCGCCGTACCCTAAATCTGTGCTTTCATTTTCGCAGGGATGCATTAAACTAATACCTAGGAGCGCACAGCGCGGGACACCGAATGAAAATAATGAGCGAAACTGATCGGTGCATGGATTTTGAACTCGCTCGAGTATTATTGGTAGACGACGATCCTACCTCCCGCTTAACGTTACAAACGGTGTTAGAAGCCAGCGGATATCATGTAGATTCAGCAGCTTCCGCCGCCGAGGCCGTTGGCAAACTGGACGAGCAGGAATACCAGTTGGTGTTGAGCGACCTGCAGATGGAGTCTCCCGAGGCAGGTCTGAAAGTTCTGGCGCATGCCCGCATGATGGACTACAAGCCGGCTACGGCCATTGTAACCACCTACCAGAACGCCAGATCGCCCCAGTCCACGCCGCAGAAGCAGGCGCGAACACTGGTGAAGCCAGAGGACGTTCCCGGGTTGCTGGCCAAAGTCGCCAACCTGATCAGCGAGCGCGCCGCGCGCAAAGTCCAGCGCGAAATGCGCCACGCCACCAGCTAATCCCCGCTCACCGGTTCTTCAGCCCGTTGCTGGCTGCCAATCTCCTGGTCTTTGTATTGCAGTTGGTACAGCTTCCAGTAAATACCCCGCACTGCGAGCAGCTCCTGATGCGTGCCGATCTCGCGCAGCTTGCCTTTGTGCATCACGATAATACGGTCGGCGCGCTGGATGGTGGAAAGACGATGAGCGATCACGATCGAAGTCCGGCCTTCCACTAACTGTTCCAGCGCCTCGCGAATCCGCAATTCGGTTTCGGTGTCGACGCTGGAAGTGGCTTCGTCCAAAATCAGGAAACGCGGGTTGTGGGCCAGGGCGCGCGCAAAATTGATTAGCTGCTTCTGGCCGGTGGAATATCCGGCGCCACGTTCGCGCACCGGTTGCGCGAATCCTTCCGGGAGGGTCTGGACGAAGTCCAGCAGGTTCACGCGCGCGGCGGCTTCCGAGATCTGGTCGTCGGAAATGCCGGCGGTGCCCAGGCGAATGTTCTCCGCGATGGTGCCGGTGAACAAATGCGGGTCCTGCAAAACCACCCCGAAGTTGCGGCGCAGCTCTTCGATCTCGAAATCGCGAATATCGATCCCGCCGATGCGGATGGTCCCCCGTTGCACCTCATAGAATCGCAGCAGCAGGCTGGCGATCGTGGTTTTTCCCGCGCCGGTGTGGCCCACCACTGCGATGGTCTCGCCGGGTTCGATGCGGAAGCTGACGTCGCTCAGCACCCAGTCGTCGTCCTTGTAGGAATCCGCGCACAACGGACTCGCCTCGGGGGCGGCCGATTTCACTAATGTTCCTCTTTCGTCGGGGGCCGCACTCGGCGGCCTGTGCGCTTTGTTGTAAGCGAACCAGACATGATCGAATTCCACCGACGCGGGGGATCGCGGAAAGGGCGTGGCCTGAGCGGGCGACTGGATCTGGACCGGCGTGTCGAGAAGCTTGAAAACGCGCTCGGCCGCGGCCATGGCGGATTGCATGATGTTGTACTTTTCGCTCAGATCCTGAATGGGGCGGAAGAATCGCATGCCATATTGGAAAAAGGCCACCAGCACGCCAATCTGAATGGCGCCGCCGCGCACGCGGAATCCGCCGTAGGCCAGCAGCAACGCCAGCGCCAGCATTCCTAGAAACTCCGCAATGGGATAAAACCAGCCGTAGGCGATGATGGCGTCCTTGTAGGCCTCCATGTGATCGCGATTGATCTGCTCGAATTCAGCGCGGCTGCGGGCTTCGCGATTGAAAAGCTGCAGGACCGCGATGCCGCTAATGTGCTCCTGCAAATAAGAATTGATGCGGGCGATTGCGATGCGAATCCGCCGATAGCTTTTCTGCACCGAACGCCGGAATTGCATGGTGACCAGCACCACCAGCGGCATCACTGCCAGCAGAAAGCCGGTCATCCCGGGACTCATTTCGAGCATCGCGATGATGACGAAGCTCAACATCAGAAGGTCGCCCAGGATCATCAGCAGGCCGGAGGAAAACAGTTCGTTGAGCGCGTCGACGTCGGTAGTGATGCGGGTCACCAGGCGGCCCACCGGGTTGTGATCGTAGAAGGAAAGGTCCAGGCGCTGGAGCCGGGCCATCATCTCGCGCCGCAGGTCGAACATGGCTTTTTGTCCCACCCATTGCATGATGTACTGCTCGCCGAAGTCGCAAAACATGCCGAAGATCACCACCAGCAGGTACAGAAATGAGATCTGCGCGATACCTGTCCAGGGGTTCGCCGACAGGTAGGCATCCAGGATGGTACGAGTGACTTTGGCGGAGGGCGCGAGGTACCGATCGACGGCGAGCGCGGTGAGCAGCGGCCCGATCACCTGCAGCACGGCGTTGAAAAGCAGCAGCACCAGCGCCGCGAAGACCGGCAGTTTGTAGGGCCGTATATAGGCGAGCAGGCGTCGCATGAGACGCCCGTCGTAGGCTTTTCCTAAGACCTCTTCTTCCACGTAATTTTAGTGTAGCCGGATTGGTCCGGCTCTCTCATAGACGCGTTGATTCAGACCGACAGGCAGCGCGGCAATATATGATTGAATCAGCAGGAAGGAACCACCGCGTGAACACCGTTTCGGAATTCTTGAGGACGTACGAATGCTGGATCGTACGCGCAATAGCGATTACCGGTCTTCTGGCGTCACTCGTCAAATTAGTCGAAGAGGTAATGCATTGAGGTGGCCCGCGGCGGACGAAATCGGCGTATATCTTGAGATCTCCTCCGCTATGCTGGCATTCCTCGTTGCCGCGTTTCACCTATTCGCGACCACAGGTCGAAGACCTCTACGGATCCAATGACTATCCTGGCGAGAGCGGCGGGACTTGCCATACTCCCCCAAGCGCTAATAATCATGTTCGGTACATTCGACCCATACTTACTTTGTACGGTCCAAGGACTGAGGGTATTTTTTATGCTCAGCGGCCTCTCGTTACTTTATGTTTGCTTCAAGAGCGTCACGTCGTGAAAGCCGATCCTCGACCTGGCGTTCGATAGAATAGCAGGAGGATCACGACATGTCCGTCATCACTAACGCACCTCCTGAAATCGCCGCTGAACGTCTGCCGGCCGTGCCTCTGACGCTGGAAGGCGCCAGCATGCTGCATCAGATGCTGCGCGTCCGCTGGACCGCATGGAAGCAGCTCCCGCCGGCCGAGCGAGCCGAGATCGCGCAAGAAGCCGCTGACGCGCTGGCCGAAATGGAGCGCGAAGCGGGTGGACAAAGCGCGGCGTTTTCGCTGCTGGGACACAAGGGCGATTTGATCCTGGTGCATTTCCGGCGCTCTTTTGACGAACTGAACAAAGTGGAGCGGCGCCTGGCGGGGCTGCGGCTATGGGATTATCTGGAGCCCACGTCGTCCTATTTATCTGTCGTGGAACTGGGACTGTACGAATCGAGCCTCAAAACTTACGGCGCTCTAGCGGAGCGCGGCGTAGTGCCATTTTCGCCCGAATGGAACTCCGGCATAGAAGAAGTGATGGCGCGGCAGCGCGAGGCCATGGCCCCACGCCTGTTTCCGGACATGCCTCCGCACAAATACCTGTGCTTTTATCCCATGGATCGCAAGCGCGGCGAGCTGAAGAACTGGTACCGGCTCCCGATGGCGGAGCGGCAGCGGCAGATGCACGAGCACGGCATGGTGGGCCGCAGATACGCAGGCGAAGTGAAGCAGATCATTTCCGGATCCATCGGGTTCGACGATTGGGAATGGGGCGTGGATCTGTTTGCCGACGATCCGCTGGTGTTCAAGAAGCTGATCTACGAGATGCGGTTCGATGAAGTGAGCGCGGATTATGCGCTGTTCGGAACGTTTTATGTGGGCATCCGCTGCCCGGCGGCGGAACTCGCGAATTGGCTGAACGCCTGAACCTCACAATCCTGTGAACGCCAAGTGGGTCTTACCGCTAACTGGATTCCAAGGGAAGCCACGTCAGTGCGCGGCTTTAAAATTGGCTGCGGCGCTGAGATCGGCCGCGGCGCCCGCTGCATCGCCGAGCGCCTTCCGCGCCACGGAGCGATTCTTATACGCGTTGGCGTATTTCGGATTCAGGCGAATGGCTTCGTTGAAATCGGCCAGCGCGTGCTGATAGTCGTGCTGCGCAAGATAGACGTAGCCGCGCGCGTTGTAGGCATGGGCGACTTTCGGATCAAGCTGGATGGCCTGGTTCAGCTCGGCCAACGCTTCGGGAAATTTCTCGGATTGCGTGAATGCCCGGCCGCGTGTCTCATGCTCCTGCGCGGTTCCCTTGGGTGCTGAAACTGGCGCCACGGGCTTGTGGAAGGGCAGCCGCCGGTTTTGGAGCGGGTGCAGCGAACAGTTGCGGGAGCCGGCGCGGGAGGTGGCGCTGCCGGTTCGGGCTTCGCGGGTGCGGGCTGGCGGCGCGGCGGCGCGGTGCGATGTTCTTAGCTTCCTTCAAACGCTCTTCGGCTTTGGCGAACACTTCCGCGGCCTCCTTATAATCCGGGCCGCAAGTGCAGCGCCTGCGCGATGTCGGACTCGCTTTGGCATAATCGCCCAGCAGATAATAGGCGCTGCCGCGCGCGAACCAGGCTTCGGGAAGCTCGGGATTCAGTTCGATCGCCTTGGTGCGATCCGCCAAGCCCTTCTCGTGCATGCCGAACTGATGGTAAGAGCCGCCGCGCGCCAGATAAACCTCGGCCGAGTTCGGCGCCAGCCTCACCGCCTCCTCGCGATCTTCCAGCGCCTCGGCATGCCGCTCCAGTTTCACCAGCGCCGCCGAGCGCGCCAGGTAGAGATACACCTCCTGCGGCGTGATTTTCAAGGCCGCCGTGAAATCGGCGATGGCCGCTTCGTTCTCGTTGAGCCGGAAGTTCGCGGCTGCCGCGCAGGGTGAGAGCCTTGGCGTCGTTGGGGCGCAGCGCGAGCAGCTTGTCGAAATCCTGAATGCGCGACGGTAATCGCCCAGCTGTCCCCAGCAGAAGCCGCGGCCCAACAGCGCCTCGGCGTTGTCCGGCTTCAGGCTGATGCTTTGGTCGTAATCGTCGATGGCGTCGCGATAGCGGCCCAGCGCGTTGTACAGATCGCCGCGCATCCGGATGGGTTCCGGATCATCCAGGCGCAGCTTGATTCCAGTGGTGTAGTCGGCGATGGCCGCGTCGTACTCGTGCAATTGCGGTGTGGGCCGCTGGCGCGGCCATTGTAAACGGCGGCCGTAGTTGACGCCCAGTTCGATGGCGCGAGTATAGTCGGCCAGCGCTTTGCGCGGGTTTTTCAGCCGGTCGTCGATGTTGCCCAGAAGCTGGAAGGCCTCGCCGTTGTTGGGCTCCAGGCGCGTGGCCGCAGCCGGCGTCTTCCAGCGCGTGCGGATCATCGCCCGAGAAATAGCGCACGCGGCCGCGATGGAAATAATACGAGCGCGACTGTTGGGATCGCCCTGGATGGCTTCCGAGTAGGCGGCCTCGGCTTCCTTCCATTGGCTGCTTCTTCCAGGCGCAGCCCTTCCTTGAAGGACTTTTCGGCCTGTTTCGGCGTAGAGGCCAGACAGAACGCCGGCATGGACAGGGCAAATCCGAGCCAGGAGCGACAAACGACTGGCAACAGCGCATGCACAGCGTCCCGATACTAATACAGTAACCGAGGCCGAGCCGGAATGCTTCCTACTTTATCGCCGGTGAGGCCGGCGGCCGTGGGAAAAGTAATCAGCGAGAAGTGCGACGCAATGCGGGCGATGAAGCTATCGCGCTCCGACACGCTGACCCACTTCAGCACGGACGATTCGCCGTCTTCGGAGAAGAAACCCACGCCGCCGCGGCTGATCCGGCTGTCCATCCAGGAGCTGATCAACTGGCCGTTGACGGAAGTGAGGAATCGGTTCCCGCGCACGCTGACCCGGACTTGATAGTCGACGCCGCGCTCGAGTGTGAGGGGCAGCGGCAGCTCCACGCGCTCGCGCTCCCGGCCGTCCAGCACCACGAAGCGAACCAGGCCGGCATTGGGCAGCGGCCCAGGCCGGGTCATCACCAACTTGGTGCCATAGTAATTGTGCAGGTCGGCGGCGCGAAACGCCCAGTCCATGCTTTTGTGATCGATCTGTCCCAGGAACTCGAGCTCGTAGTTCGACAAGGACGTGGAAGGCTTCCAAAGCCGCAAAGACGTGGGACGAACAGCGCCCGAGTCCACGCTCCAGTCCGAACCGATCGATCGCAGACCTTCCCAGCTGCCTAAACCGCCATGAAAATCGTCGTGCAGCGTGCCGGAGGCCTTGCTTTGGATCAGATTGCCGATCAGTTGTCCGAAGCCGCCTTGATTGGGATGCGGGTTGGTGTCCGGAAGGGGGGAAATCGCCTTGGCCCCGGGGGAATTCTTGGGCAATTGCGAAAGCGCCAACACCAGCACCATCACGGTGATACCCACAAAAATGCTGGTCCCCATACCGGCCTTATGCTCCGACTTGGCTTCCGGCCGGATGGTGTCGTCAAAACCATATAAATCTTCGGCTTCGCGCACGGCGCGGGCGGAACTGCCGTATTTCTCGCGATGGTCGTTGGAGCAAAAATGGCGGTCCCTGATCCTGCGAAGAGGACCGATGTTCTTCCGGCAATACAAGCAATCGGTAGGACTGGAGCTCACGATGACCCAGTGTAACGCCGGGACGCTCACAATGAAATGTACTAAGGCAAGAATACCGTTGAGATGGGAGTTCGTGCTGAAGTGGTCTAGGGAAAGTACCTTAGCGGCTCTCGAATCCCGCGAAATATAGTGAACAGACGCTATGTAATCGCTCGTATGCTGGATTAAGGTATTCAACGGATGCTAACGCATGAGAAATCCAGGCAAAATGGAGCGAACACCGATGCGCGCCGCTACCTGTGTCTTGGCCTGCTGCGTGTTATTGACCGCCTGCGCCCGCGATTGGGGCCCCCCCGGGCAGGAGCGGACGGAAACCCGAAGCGTCGATCTGGACAACTCCGAAGAAGTTAAGGTTGATTTGAAGATTGGCGCCGGAGAGCTGAGGGTGGACGGGGGATCGGACAAGCTGATGGATGCGCGGTTTGTCTATAACCGGCTGCGGCTGCGGCCGGAAGTGTCTTACACCGCTGGTGGCTTCCGGGGGCATTTGCGGGTGGAGGAGCCCAATCACGTGGGCACGGTGGCTCCAGGCACGTCTGGGACCTGCGCTTCAACGATCAGAAACCGCTGGACCTGGATGTAAACCTCGGTGCGGGTGAATCCCAGCTGAACCTGGGTGACCTGACATTGCGGCGAGTCCACGTCGAGATGGGTGTCGGGGAACTCAAGCTGGACCTGCGCGGCACGCCGAAGAACGACTACCTGGTGGACGTTCACGGCGGCGTGGGCGAGGCAACCGTCTATCTTCCTGAAAACGTTGGGATTGAGGCCCATGCACACGGCGGGATCGGAGACATTAGTGCGCGTGGGTTGATCAAGCGGGAGGGTGGCGAATACGTCAATGATGCGTATGGCCACGCCAAAACCACGGTACGGCTGGATATCGAGGGCGGAATCGGCTCCATCAATCTGATCGCGAATTGAGCGCAACCCGCGAACTAAGCGATTCAGGCGGTAGTGACGATAGCCTACTGAATGGTTCTCGTCGCCATCCTTATGTTAGGTGTCGCCGCGCTGACCTGGTTCCTGGCACGCCGGCGCAACCCCTCCGCTGAGCGCTGGGTTGGGATGACCAAAGAAGCTGTTAACCAGGAGGATGCGAATCTTTTTGAGACGTCGCCCATCGGGTACATGGAAATCGACCGGAATGGGATGGTCCGGCGGGTGAACCGCCGGGAGGGCAAGCTGCGCGGCTTGGAACGGAGCGCCATGCTGGGCGTGCATTGTGCCGAGCTGATTCCCGGGGTCGATCGCGCCCGTCACCGCGAGCTGATTCAGCGGAAAATCGAGGGGGCCAGCGCCTTGGTGGTCTATCAGCGCGAATATGCACACCCAAGCGGGCGTAAGATTACTGTCGAAGTCCACGAGGAATTGCTCCGAAACGGGGACGGCACGGTGGCCGGCCTGCGGATGGCATCCATTGACGTGACAGACCGCAAGAACAGCGAGGAAGCGGCTTATCAGAATGCCGCCGAGTTGCGGGCGCTGTTTCAGGCTTTCCCGGATCTGTTCCTGCGTCTGGACAAGAGCGATAGCGTGCTGGATGCCAAGGGCGGCCAGCGCTCGGACTCGTTCCTGGGCGCGGACAAGTTTCTGGGCCGGAATCTGCAGGATCTTTTGCCGGCGGGAGCGCTGGCGCAGGTTCGGGAGGCTCAGCAGAAGGTTCGCAAGAGCAACGCCATGGAGATGGTGGAGTTCGCGATCGAGGACCGCTTGGGACAACAGTCTTATGAGATGCGGCTGTTACCGCTCAACTGGGACCAGTGGATCGGCGTGGTTCGCAACATCACGGCGCTGAAAGCGGGGGAACAGCGCTTGAAGGACGACGCGCAGGAGCTGGAACAAAAGAACGAAGAGCTGGAAAAGGCGCTCACCGCGGCGCGGGAAGCCACGCGAATGAAGAGCCGTTTCCTGGCAAATATGAGCCACGAGATCCGTACGCCAATGAACGGCGTATTAGGGATGACCGACTTTTTGCTCGGCACCGGGCTCAATCCGGAGCAGCAGGAATATGCCGAGTCCATCAAACGCTCGGCGGATTCGTTGCTGGCTTTGATCAACGACATTCTGGATTTGTCGCGCATCGAGGCCGGGAAGCTGCGCCTGGACCGTGCGGACTTTTCGCTGCCTTCTGCTATCGCCGAGACAGCTTCCGTGTTCGCGCTCCAGGCACGCGCGAAAGGTCTGGAATTCGTATCTGTCGTCGCACCCGGCCTGCCGGAGGCCGCGGTGGGCGATCCTGGACGGCTGCGGCAGGTGCTGACCAACCTGCTGGGCAACGCCATCAAGTTTACCGAGCATGGTCAGGTAGGGCTGAAGGCTGAGATCGTCAGCCAGACGCGCGACGAAATTCAGTTGAAGTTTACGGTACACGATAGCGGCCTCGGAATTCCCGCCAGCGAGCAGGGGCGGCTGTTCGATACCTTCACACAAGTGGACGAATCGAACACGCGGAAATATGGCGGCACCGGACTGGGACTCGCGATTTCCAAGCAGTTGGTGGAACTGCTGGGTGGGGAGATCGGGCTGGAGAGCGAGCCTGGAAAAGGCAGCAAGTTTTGGTTCACGGCCAGCTTCGGCAAGTCGACCAGGGTTTTGCCGGTGCGTCCAGCGCCGGCTCCGCGCGTGATGGCGGCAAAATCGCAGACCGGGACCGCGCACCGGGCGGAAGCGGCGTCGTCCGCCCAAGCTTCGCCGCTCGAAGCGTCCATGCGGATTCTGCTGGCCGAAGATAACGAGATTAATCAGCGCATCACGCTGCGCTTGTTGCAGAAACTGGGTCTCTCGGCGGACGCAGTGGTAAACGGCCGCGAAGCGGTGGAGGCGCTCGAAAAGCGCGAGTACGATCTGGTGCTGATGGACTGCCAGATGCCCGACATGGACGGTTTTGAGGCTACCGCCGTCATCCGAAAACGCGAAGGCCCCAGCCGTCACCAAACCATCTGCGCGCTGACCGCCAACTGCATGGATGGTGACCGGGAGCGTTGTCTGGCCGCCGGCATGGACGACTATATCAGCAAGCCGGTGGGCCTGGAGAAGCTGCGCGAAGCGTTGGACCGCTGGATCCCGGGCATAGGCGCGGGCCGCACGGCGCTAACCAACTAATACTCAACAACCGCTCCCTCGCGGTGACGGCTCAGTAAGGCACGCTACCGAGCCGCGCGCGTGAGCAAGCGGAACTGGGAATCTACCACACGCGACAAGCCGGCGCGTGAACCATCGGCTGCCCCTCGCGGTGACGGCTCAGTAAGGAAAGCTACCGAGCCGCGCGCGTGAGCAAGCGGAACTGAGAATCTACCACACGCGACAAGCCGGCGCGTGAACCATCGGCTGCCCCTCGCGGCAAGCGAAGGCTTCGCGAAACTCCGGCATGTTCCCCAATACGCCGTTCACGCGATCGCGCGACGGGGAATGCGGATCGGTTTGCGCCAACATCCGCGCCATTTCCGGCCTGGTGTTCTGGCACCATATTTGTCCCCACCCCAGAAAGAAGCGCTGCTGGGGAGTGAATCCATTTACCTTGGGCTGCGGCTTACCTTCCAGAGACTTCATGAGCGCCATGAAGGCCAGGCGCACTCCGCCGTTATCGGCGGTGTTTTCGCCCAACGTAAGCTTGCCGTTCAGATGCACATCGTCCACTGGAGTAAAGGCCGAATATTCCTTGATGAAACATTCCGCGCGTTTCTCGAACTCCTTGGCATCTTCAGGAGTCCACCAATCGCGCAGATTCCCTTCGGCGTCGAACTGGCGGCCCTGATCGTCGAACCCGTGCGTCATCTCGTGTCCCATCACCGAGCCGATGCCGCCATAGTTCACCGCCGCGTCCATGCGATTGTCGTAGAAAGGCGGCTGCAAAATCCCGGCCGGGAAATTAATATTGTTCTGCTCCGGATCGTAGTACGCGTTGACGGTGGGCGGCGTCATGCCAAATTCACTGCGGTCCACGCGCTGGCCGATCTTGTTCAACTGCCGGTGCACTTCAAACTCGGTGGCGCGCTGGTCGTTACCCAGCGCGTCGCCCCGCACGATTTTGACGCTGGAATAGTCGCGCCACTTGTCGGGATAACCGATCTTGTTTTGGATGGCGCGGAGCTTGATCATGGCCTGCTCCTTGGTGACGGGCGTCATCCAATCCAGCGATTGAATATCCTGGCCAAGCATCTTTTCGATCTCCTGCACCATGCTCAGCACCTTGGCCTTGGCATCGGGCGGGAAGGTCTGCTCGACATATTTCTGGCCGAGCGCGAAGCCCAGATCGCCGTCGGTGAACTCCACGCAGCGCTTCCAGCGGGCCTGCAGTTCCTTGGTACCAGTCAGAATCTCGCCGTAGAAATTATGGTTCTCGTCTACAAACGCCTTGGACAGCAAGGGCGCCGAAGAGTGCAGCAGGTGCCAGCGCAGATAGGTTTTCAGATCGTCCAGGCTGCTGTTCTTCAGAACCGCATCCACGGTTTTGAAAAACTCCGGCACATCCACATTGAGATCGGTAAAGGAAGGCGTTCCCAATCCAGCGAAGTATTTCGGCCAATCGACACTCGGCGACAATGCCGCCAGGTCTTTCACCGACATTTTGTGATACACCTGATTGGGATCGCGGCGCGACACGATATCCAGCGATCCTTTCGCCAGTTCTGTTTCCAGGCGCATCACGGCTTGTGCATCGGCGGTGGCTTTGGCCGGCGATTCTCCCGCCAGTTCCAGCATCCTTTGCACGTGCGCCACATACTGCTGGCGCAATTTCACCGACTTCGGATCGTCCTTCAGATAATATTCGCGCTCCGGAAGGCCCAGGCCGCCCTGATCGGCATCGGCGATCATTTGCATGGAATTCTTGGCATCCGGGCTGGAAGAAAAGTTGAAGAACACGCCCACGCCGAAAAGGGACAGGCGCACCAGTTCATCGGGGATCTGCCCTTTTGATTGGATGGCGTCAATCTGCTTCAGCTCCGCCTCAATCGGTTTGGTTCCCAGCTTTTCGATGGCTGGTTCGTCGATGCAGGAGGCGTAATAGTCGCCGATCTTTTGTTCCACCGCTGAGCGCTTGGGATCGTTGACAGAGGCTTTTTCCAGAATTCCGCGCAGCACGGCGCGATTGCGATCCGCCAGCGCGTCGAACGTGCCCCAGGCGGACTGGTCCGCGGGAATCGGATTGTCGGCCATCCAGGTTCCGCAGGCATATTGGTAAAAATCGATGCAGGGATTGGCCGTCATATCCATGTTCTTGATGGAAAATCCCTGGACGGCCGTGGCGGGAGCTGTCTGCGCCAGCGCGCTAATCGCTACCAGCAGTGAGAGGAGAAGCAGTCGCATTATTCATATTAAACCTCCAGGCCCACCGAACGCATCAAATCCAACGCGTTGCTGCGCTCCACAACGCCCGGCTGCAAACGGTAATCGAAGTGCAGTTCGCCGTTTTGGAGCGTGTCGGCGAAGTGAACGTTGAGCGCGCGGCCGGGAAGACTATCGGCGATGTGGGCCAGCGCCAGATCGTGCGTGGTAATCAATCCTAGCGCGCCATGATCGATGAGCGCCTGGACGATGCCGGCCGCGCCGATCCGGCGATCGTGCGAGTTGGTGCCACTCAAAAGCTCGTCCAGCAGGAACAGCGCCGGACGCGGGCCGCTGGTGAGCGCGACGATTTCGCGCAGGCGGGTAATCTCGGCGTAGAAGCGCGATCGGCCGTCCTGCAGCGAATCCTGCACGCGTATGGAGGCTCCCAGGCTGAGCGGCGAAATCTTGAGACGCGCGGCGCGCACGGGAGCGCCGGCCCAGGCCAGTACGGTATTGATCCCGATAGTCCGCAGCAAGGTGCTCTTACCGGACATGTTGGAGCCGCTGACGATCCAGAGCCTGGTTTCTCCGCCCAAATGCACATCGTTACGGATGGCGTGCGAGGCGGGCATCAGCGGGTGCGCCAGGCCTTCGGCTTCGAAGCAGCCGCCGGGGACATCGGCCACATCGGGAAGAACATCGGAGGGGTGCTCGTAGCTGTATCCCGCGAGCGAACAGAGCGCTTCGAACTCTCCAGCGGAATCGATCCATTCGCGAACCTGACGGCCCCAGACGCACCGCCATCGCTCGATCGCCATGGCCACCTGCGCGGTCCACAACAGCGCAAAAGCGATGGGCCCGAACACCGCGTTCTCCGTCCAATCGAGACGCTCCACCAGGCGGCCCAGGCGGACGATTTGAGCGGACGCCGGCTGCTCGGTCCCAGCCTTTAATCGAGCGTGCAACTGTTGGAGCAGCGGCGCGCGGAAGGTTTCGTTCTCCAGGCGCTGGAGAAGTTCCGCCAGCAATCGCAGGTCGTGCGATGGCGAGTCCACCGCATCGCTCACGCGCGAGGTTGGAGGGCCCAGCACAAAAAACGCGTATCCCATTTCGAGCAGAAGGACGGCGAGGAAGGGCGTACGGGTAAGAATGCCGGCCAGGTAGAGACCCAAGGAAATCACCATTGCCGCGCCGAACAGAGGCGCAATGTAGCGCGCTCCGGCGGGGAACGCCACCTCCGGCGCTTCGCCCCAACGAGCGGCGGCATCGGGATCGAGTCCCGAGCGAACCGTCGCGCCGAGCACGGCCAGATCCTCGCGCAGGGGGAGCATCGGGCCAAGCTCCCGAATGGCTTCGTGGCGCGCGGCAACTTCGTCTTTGGAAGCAGGCGCCAGCAACCAGTTTGCGAGAAAGTCTTCGCCGGCTCGCGTTCGAGCCGTGGAAAGCAGCTCAAAGAGGGAGCCTTTTCCGAACAAATCGAGATCTTCGGAATAAAGGTGGTTGGGGTTGCGAAAGCGTTCGCCCATTTCACCCGTGCCCATCCAGCGGTCTTCCAGGCGCGCCAGGCCTCGCTCGTAGAATTGGATAGCGCGCTTGGAGCGCTCCAGGCGTTCCACCACGCGAGCATGGACGACAACCAACGTGCTAAAAACCACCAGCGGGACCAGCAGCCACCAGAAGGAGATCCAGACCTCTCCGAACACGAAGAAAGCGACCACTACCGCGGCTAACGCGGCGGCCAGGCGAGCGTTACCGATGCGGCGGAACTGCTTATCCAGGCGCTGGGATGCCTGGCGGCGTTCCTGGACGCGCGCCCGATATTCTTCCAAGGGACTCACAATGCTAGGCTAACAGCAGTGAAGCCGAGCGAACCGTGGAATAGCGAAGAAGAGCCCATTCGCATCCCTGTAACCGATGTTTTCGATCTGCACACCGTTCCGCCGCGCGAAGTAAAGGCGGTTGTGGAAAACTATCTGGAGGAGGCGCATCGGCTGGGCCTTCGCGCCCTGCGGATCATCCACGGCCGGGGGATCGGGGTGCAGCGCGAGATGGTACGGTCCATTTTGAGCAAAACGCCTTTTGTTGCCAGCTTTTCGGATGCGCCCGGTGAGGCGGGAGGTTGGGGCGCGACGGTTGTCAGCCTGCGGGAGCCTTAATTTCCAGCCATGCCCACAAACATTTGGAACTTTTCGGCGCGCGGGACGGAATCCTTATCAAAGGCCGATGCGGATCGCCGCAATCAACTAATGCTGGAATCCCCGTCCCGTAGTGATGGCGATCTGCTTCGGCTGCTGTCCGGCGGCAATGAAGAAGCGTTTCTCGAGTTTTACCGCAAACATCAAGGCCTGGTTTACCGCTTCGCGCTGCAGATGAGCGGAAAAACGGAAATTGCCGAAGAGGTAACGCAGGACGTATTCGTGGTGGTGATGAATTCGGGAGGCCGATACGACAGCGAACGAGGGTCGGTAGCGGCGTTTCTGTATGGCATCGCCCGGAATTTCGTGCTGCGGTCTTTGGAGCGGGAAAGGCCGTATTTAACCGTACTGGACGATCCGGCTGGTGCTTACGAAGACCGGCTCGAAGCCGCGGCGGATCAGGACATTTTCGGCGATCTGGCGCACAACGAGCGCATCGAAACGCTGCGCAAGGCGGTGCTGGCGCTGCCGCCGGCGTATCGCGAGGTGGTGGTGCTGTGCGATCTGCACGAGCGCGATTATGCCGAGGCGGCCAGCGCTTTGGGATGCGCCATTGGAACCGTGCGATCCCGGTTGCATCGGGCCAGGGCGCTGCTGGCGGAGAAGATGCGCGCCGGTGAGAGGTGTGCGGTATGAACGAAAATCATAGCGAGCTTTTGGAGGGTCTGCGGGCGTTGGCGGCGGAAGGTCCGCGCGAAGCGCCGCTCTACGTCGAAGAACGTCTCCGGGCGCAGTTTCGAAGGCAGAACCGGCGTCGCAATCTGATGACCTGGGTGCCTGCGTTCAGCGCGGCGGCTGCGGCTGGCATAGCGCTACTGATATGGGCTCATAACGAGAAGACCCAGCCGGCTGAAGTTCCGGCGCTGGTGGCGGCGCGCGCCGATGCCGCGCCTGTCGCCGAAGAAGATGCCGATTCCAGCTTCTATCCATTACCCGAAGCCGAGGCGTTGCCCGCGGTGGAGAACGCGATGGTAGTCCGCGTTCAGTTACCCGTTTCGTCGTTGCAGTTGATGGGAGTTCCGGTCAGCGAAGAGCGCGCCGACGCAAGCGTGCAAGCTGACCTTTTGCTGGGGCAGGATGGTTTGGCGCGCGCCGTACGTTTGGCGCAATAATTTCGTTCGGAGGGACCTTATGGTTCGCACATTGTCGTTCATTTCGATTGCCGCCGCAGTGGTGGCAGCCAGTTCATTTGCGCAAGGGCCGGAAATGCGGCGGGGCGGCGGGCCGGGCGACTTTGCCCTGCTGCACGCTGAGTTCGGCATCTCCAATAAGGTGGTGCAAGGCGCGCCTTATTCGGCGACCGCGGTGACGCAGTTCACGCAAACGCTGTCGACAGGCGATCATATTCAACGGACCACCTCGGCGTCGGTTGCGCGCGACAGCCTGGGACGGACGCGCATGGACCGGTCGCTCGCGACGGTGGGCGCGCTCTCTGCTACGGGGGGCGGGCACGACCGCGCCATCATTATCCATGATCCGGTGGCTGGAATGAGTTATGCGCTCGATCCGGCCAGCCATACGGCGCGGGCCATGCAGATTTCCGGCGTGCGCGCGGGCGCCGGCGAGCCCCATCCGCATGAGCGTCCAGCACGCGGTCCGGCGTCGGCGAAGACGGAAGATTTGGGTACGCAAGTGATCCAGGGCTTGAGTGTGCAGGGCAAGCGCGTCACGCGCGTGATTGCCGCGGGCAAGGAAGGCAACGAGAAGGAAATCGATATCGTTACCGAGACGTGGTATTCGCCGGACCTGCAATTGATTGTGATGAGCAAGACCAGCGACCCGCGCTTTGGCGAGTCCGTATATCAGTTGAATGCGGTATCGCGCGCGGAGCCGGATCCAGCGCTTTTCACCGTACCGTCCGACTATGCCGTGAAAGAAGGCCGGGCGCTTCCCGGCGGACGGATGCGAGGGCCCGCACCCGCCCAATAGCTTTAGCGATTGTGCGGCCCAAGCTATACTACGGGTAGTTTGCGCTCCACTTTTTTTCGCGCGGTTTTGCTGCTGGGATGCCTGCGGCTTACGGCAGCTCCTCCTGGCGTGGACGGCGCGCTCGATTCGCTCTCCGCCTTGCACGAGTTTCGCGAAGTGGCGCTTTCGCCCGACCACGCGCGCGTGGCGTGGATTGAGACTGCGCCCGGCAAAACCGCTAGCGATTCCACCACCCTTTCTGTCTATGTGAAAGATCTGCGCGATGGCGGTCCGGCTGGCCGGCGCATCGGCGATGCCTCGGCCATGGTGCAGGGGCTGGCGTGGTCGCAGGATGGCAGGCTCGCGTTTCTCTCCGATGCCGAATCGCCCGGCCAGCTGCAGTTGTACGTCGTCGAAAATCCCGGTCACGGCAGGGCTCACAAGATCGGGAATTTCGAAGGCTACGTGAGTGAGCCGCATTGGTCGCCCGATGGCAAGAGCATCGCCGTAACTTGGACCGAAGGCGTAACGCGCGTGCCCGGGCCCGCTCAGGCCACTGCACCGGAGTCCGGCGTCATCGCATCGAAGCCCGTTGAACAGCGTCTGGCAATCGTGAACGTTGCCAATGGCGCGGTGCGATCCATTTCACCCGCGGACATGTACGTTTATGAGTTCGACTGGTCGCCCGACAGCGGGAATCTGGTGTACCTGGCCGCACCCGGCGATGGCGACGACAATTGGTTCATCGCACAGCTGTACACTATCGACGCGGCGTCCGGCACGGTGCGCCCTATTCTGAAACCGACGCTGCAAGGGCGGCCGATGCAGGTAGCGAATGTGCGCTGGTCGCCCGACGGCAAGACCATCGCTTTTATCGGCGGCCTGATGAGCGACGCAGGTGTTGTGGGCGGCGACATTTATGCCATGCCGGCCGGCGGCGGTGAGCCGCGCGATTTGACGGAGAATCGGAAATCGTCGCCAAAGCTGGTTCCAATGGTCGCCATCGTCGGAGCAAATTCTGATGGAGGAGAACGTGGCCGGCAGCTCGGCGATTTCGGCTCTCGATCTGGCGTCGGGCAGCACGGAGACTTTGTGGAGGGGCGCGGAAACGGTGCTGTTATCGGGCGATGCCGCCACCAGCGCGGTGGTCCGGAATTCCTGGAACCAGCCGCCGGAGGTGTGGGCGGGGGCCACGGGAAAGTGGCGGCAGATCACGCATTCCAACGACTCGCAGCCCGGCGTTCACGACCCGCAACAACGCTTGTGGGGCGAGGCAAAAAGCATCGAATGGAAGAATGGCGGGTTCGACGTGCAAGGCTGGCTGCTGCTTCCGCAACCGTACGATCCGGCCAAACGCTATCCGATGGTGCTGGACGTGCATGGCGGCCCGGCGTCGGCGGCGCGCGTGGAATGGGCGCGGCCGGAGCTGCCGTTGCAATTGTTTTCCGGGCAAGGCTACTTCGTCTTCATGCCGAATCCGCGCGGCAGTTATGGGCAAGGCGAAAATTTCACGCGCGCCAACGTGCAGGATTTCGGGCACGGCGATCTGGAAGATATTCTCGCCGGCGTGGACGCGGTGGTGAAAAGCTATCCGGTGGACGAGACGCGCATCGGCATCGCGGGCTGGAGCTACGGCGGGTACATGACCATGTGGACCGTTACGCAGACTCATCGCTTCCGCGCGGCGTTCGCGGGCGCGGGCATCGCGAACTGGCAGAGTTATTACGGGGAGAACGGCATCGATCAGTGGATGATTCCGTATTTCGGCGCTTCAGTGTACGACGATCCGGCTGTGTACGCGAAAAGCTCGCCCATCAATTTCATCAAGAATGTTCAGACGCCGACGCTGGTAATGGTGGGCGATCGCGATGAGGAGTGCCCGCCGCCGCAATCCTATGAGTTCTGGCATGCGCTGAAGACGCTGGGAGTGAAGACGGAGTTAGTGATTTATCCCGGCGAAGGCCACGGATTTCATGATCCGCAGCACATTCGCGACCGGTTTGAGCGCGTTCTCGAATGGTTCGATGCGAACATGCCGTCGTCGGCGAATTGATTCTGGCCGCAGATAAACGCTGATGGAAAACAACGAACTTGGGTTGTCGCATCGGTGTTTATCCGTGTTCATCGGTGGCTGAAATTCTTCTTATCTGCGGCCACTCAGAGCAGGTGGCGGTGCTGCTTCTCGAGTTCCTTGACGATGTCGCCCACTTCCTGCGCACGCGAGCGGTCGGCAATGAGCAGCGCGTCCGGAGTGTC
Source organism: Bryobacterales bacterium (assembly GCA_963784025.1). Taxonomy (GTDB): domain Bacteria; phylum Acidobacteriota; class Terriglobia; order Bryobacterales; family Bryobacteraceae; genus Palsa-89. The sequence continues at coordinate 159,561 of CAWAPW010000011.1, read as the reverse complement.
CACAATCACCAGATCGTTCACGCCCACCAGCGCTATCAGCTTGCCGTCGGCGTCCACGTAGTTCCCGGTACTGGCACGCGCCAGAGCTTCGCCGCGAAAGACATTGCCGTTCGCATCGCGAGCCAGCAGCTCGTACACCGCGTTCCAGCTTCCCACATCGTTCCAGCCGAAGTCGTCCGTGGCGAATCCGACCACGTGCGGCGATTTCTCCAGCACCGCGTAGTCGATTGAGATGTTCTCGCAGTTGGGGAATGCTTCCTTCAGCTTTGCGGCGAAACGGCGATTGGCAAATTCCGGCAGGCTGGCCAGCAGCGTAGCCGTCTTGGGCAGGTATTCGCGCAGCGCGTCCAGAAGCACAGACGTCTTCCAAAAGAACATGCCCGCGTTCCAATAGAAGTTGCCGGCCTTGACGTAGCGGCGCGCGGTTTTCAGATCCGGTTTTTCTCGAAAGCGGCGAACTTGCACCGCATCGCGCGAACCGGCCTCGACGTTTTTGGGAAACTCGATGTATCCGTAGCCGGTCTCGGGCCAGCGCGCTTGAATGCCCAGCACCACGATTTTGCCCCCGGCGGCGGCTTTGAGCGCGGGACGGATGAAGCGCAGATAGCGCGCCGGTTTCGCGATGACGTGGTCGGATGGAAAAACGCCCATCACCGCATTCGGATCGATGGATTGCAGAATGTGGGCGGCGAGCCCGATGGCGGGCGCGGTGTTGCGCTGCGCGGGCTCCGCCAGGATCTGGTTCTTCGGAACCTCCGGCAACTGCCGCACGATCTCGGCGCGCAGATGCTCGTTGGTGAGAACCCATTGGTTCTCGGGCGGGATCACGGGACTCAGCCGGTCCACGGTCTGCTGGATCAGCGATCGCTCACCGAGGAAACGCAGCACTTGCTTGGAGTGCGCGCGGCGGCTGCGCGGCCAGAAGCGCGTACCTCGGCCACCGGCCAGGATCAGGCCGTAGTAATTCGTTGGATTCGCCATTAGGTTTGCGGGTAATCGTGATAGCCGTGGAGCAGCTTCAAGGTCCGGTTCCAGCGAGTCTTGGTGAAGAAGTGTGTGGCCAGATCGACAAAATGATGCAGGTTGTAGTCTTTCAAATCGTCGGTAGGCGCGTCGTAGGACCAAAAGACGATCAGCGGTTTGCCCTCGATGTTGTCGCGCGGAACCAGGCCCCAATAGCGGCTGTCGAGCGAATTGTCGCGATTGTCGCCCATGGCGAAATAAAATCCCGGCGGAATCACCAGTTCGCCGTTGGCGACGTCGTCGTGCAGCATCTCATTAGCCCGCGCAGCCATCTTTGGATCTTCGATATATTCAGGCTCGCCCTGCGGGAAGTTGTCGCGATAGAACGACGAATCTTCTTGATGAATCACGTAGGGTTCGTACAAAGGCTTGCCGTTGATGAACACCCGCTTGTCTACCAGCTTCAGGTGGTCGCCCGGCAGTCCGATGCAGCGCTTCACATAATCCACGTTGAGGAGCGTGGGATGGCGGAAGACGATGATGTCGCCGCGCTGCACGTCTTCGTAGGGCAACAAGTGCTTGCTCAGCGCGTCCGGCGGCGCATAGGCCAGCTTGTCGACGATCAGGTGGTCGCCCGTGAGCAACGTGTTGTGCATCGACGAAGTGGGGATCACGAACGGCTGCGCGATGGTGGAGGTTCCGAACAGAAGAATCAGAATCGTGATAGCCCATTCGGCCACCGAGTTGCGTTGGACCGGCTGCGACTCCCGCGGCGCCGGCTCGGCCGGCTTAATTGTAGTTGTGGTAGCCATGGATCAACCGGAACGTTCGATCCCAGCGCGTCTTGGTGAAGAAATGCTCGGCCAGATCCAGAAAATGGCTGGCGAGATTGTTCACCGATGAACTGGCCAGGCTTTCGGTGGTGGCGTTGTAGGACCAGTAGATGATCAGCGGCTTGCCGATGATGTTGTCGCGCGGGACGAAACCCCAGTAGCGGCTGTCCAGCGAATTGTCGCGATTGTCGCCCATGGCGAAGTACGATTCGGGCGGCACGATCACTTCACCGCCGGAAACATTGTTCGCCAGCATGTCGCGGCCGCGATCCATCAGACTGAAATTTGCTTCGCTGTTGGGAAAGTTATCGCGGAACGAGTCGGGATATGGAGCCTTGTGAACGACGTACGGCTCGGTGAGCTTCTTGCCGTTGCGATAAACCTGCTGGTCGATAATCTTGAGGTGATCGCCGGGAACGCCCACCACGCGCTTCACGAAAGTCTGCGTAATGTCCACCGGATAGCGGAACACGATGATATCGCCGTCGCGAGGCTGCTCGTAAGGCTCAATGTACTTGCTGACACTACCCTCGGTTGAGTAGGCCAGCTTGTCGACAAGCAGATGGTCGCCGATGAGCAGCGTGTCTTCCATGGAACCGGTGGGAATCACAAAGGCCTGCACCAAAAAGGTGGTGCCGAACAGCAGCAACAGAATGGTGATGGTCCATTCCGCAACCGTTCCGCGAGGCAGATCCTTCACCGCTGGTTGCGCCGGCGGTGCTACCACCGGAACCGCTGAGGGATCCACTGTCGCTGCCGCTTTTCCACGATCCGAGGTGGGTTTCATAACGTCGACACTTTCAGTTTATCAGCAGGAGGCAGGCCACTTGTTGGCGGACGGTCGCCACGCGCTTTTCGAAGCCGCGTCACCTCGCCGAGCGAGATATAAATGTTGAGCAGCCCCAGGCCGCTGATCGCCCCTCGGAAGTAGGAACTGGTCCACAGGTCGCGCAGCCAGGGAAACAGGCTCGCGAGGGAGTTGCTGTCCCATTGCGGCGTCCACGGAAACACGGTAAGGAACGCGCCCACTTCGAAACAAACGATGATGAACAGAAAAATTCCGAGCTTGTGATACCAGGCGTACCGGACATGAACGGGCGCGGCGTCCGGATCTACTGGGTGCATGCCAGATCCTCTGCAACCGCTTCCTCACGGTCGCGGCTCAGTTCTGCGTCAGCGGTTGGTTCTGCGACGTCGGCGGGTTGGTTCTGCGTCGCGGGTTGGTTCTGCGTCGCGGGTTGGTTCCACGTCGCGGGTTGGTTCTGTGTCGGCGGTTGGTTCTGCATCGCGGGCTGGTTCCTCGTCGCCGTTCGGTTCGAACAGATCGCCTTGCCGCGGATAGCCAGTCCAGACCGCGTGCGGCGAATGCTCGCGCACCGGCCAGAAGCTGAAGCGATGCATCGGCGTGGGGCCGTGGGTTTCCAGCGCTTTCCAATGCTCATCGGTGGAGTAGCCCTTATGATTCTTGAGCCCGTACTGAGGAAACACCACATCCCATTCGCGCATGCAAGCGTCGCGCGTCACTTTCGCAATAATAGACGCAGCAGCAATGCACTGCGATAGCGCGTCGCCATGGATAAGCGCGCGCTGGGCGAGAGGGAGATCCACCGCAACCGCATCCACGAGCAAGTAATCGGCAGTTGGATTCAGACGCTCAATGGCCCGCTTCATGGCCAGGCGAGAAGCCTGCAGGATATTGATGCGGTCAATCTCAAACGCATCGATCGAAGCGACGGACCAAGCCACCGCGCGCTCGCGAATCCGATCGGCCAACACCTCGCGCCGCCCGGCGTCCAGCAGTTTGCTATCGCGCAGACCACGGATGGGACGCTCGGGCGAAAGAATCACGGCGGCGGCGAACACCGGTCCGAACAAGGCGCCACGCCCTACTTCATCTACGCCGGCAATGCGCTCGAAACCCTGGGCCCGGGCCTCGCGCTCGTATTTTCCCTGGCACTTCATTACTCAGGAAGCGCGCCGACAGCGCGGACTAATCACGTTCGCGGAGACGTGCGGCTTTGCCCTTGAGCTCGCGCAGATAATAGAGCTTGGCGCGGCGCACGCGGCCGGTGCGCACCACGTCGATGTGGTCAATGACCGGGGCATGCAGCGGAAAAATGCGCTCCACCCCTTGTCCAAAGCTGACTTTTCTAACGGTGACGGTGGCGCCGAGCCCCGAGTTATTGCGGGCAATCACGGTTCCTTCAAAGGCTTGCAGACGTTCCTTGTCGCCCTCTTTGATCTTTACGTGGACACGGATGGTGTCGCCAGGACGGAATTCCGGCACCGGGCGAAGGTGTTTAGCAACGACTTTGGTGAGTAGGGGGTTCGGCATGTGACAAATCCTTGAATCTTCATTGTAGTAGATCGGGCCGCGTTCTTGTAGACGGAGCCTCAGGCTTGTAAGTCCGGACGGTTCCTCGCAGTCTTGTCCCGGGAGGCTTGCCGGCGCCAGCTCCGGATTTCCTCATGATTGCCGCTCAATAGTACTTCTGGAACTTTCCAGCCTCGGAATTCGGCGGGGCGGGTGTATTGCGGGCAATCCAGGAGGCCGGGCTGGCTGAAGGACTCCTGCAGCGCCGAATCTTCGTTGCCCAGTACGCCGGGAAGCAGCCGTGCGACGCAATCCAGCACCAGAGCCGCGGCGAGCTCGCCACCGCTCAGGACAAAATCGCCGATGGATAGCTCCTCGTCGGCCAGGTGCTCGGCCACGCGTTCGTCCACCCCTTCATAGCGCCCGCAGATCAGAAGAAGCTCGTCGTAGCCGCTCAAGCGGCGAGCCGCTTCTTGCGTGAAACGCTGACCTTGGGCCGAAAGCAGGACGACGCGCTGGCCGGGCTGACGCTCGGGCCAGATACTTTCCACGGCATCGAAGATGGGCGCGGGTTTAAGCAGCATGCCTTCGCCGCCGCCGAATGGCCGGTCGTCGACGGTTCGATGGCGGTCCTGCGTCCAGGTGCGCAGGTCGTGGACGTGGATCTGGATCAAGCCGAATTCGGCGGCCTTTGCGACCACGCCGTATTGGAGCGGGCCTTGGAAGAAGTCGGGGAAAATGGTGAGGACGCGGAAAATCATCGGGGATTAGGGGTTGGGGGCTGGGGGCCTGGCACGTTTAGGTCTAAGAGGCCGTCTGGAAGATTCACTACGATTCGTTTGCGCTCGGGATCGATTTCGGTACAGATTGATTTGGCGAAGGGGATGAGCAACTCGCCGACATGCAACAGCGGCGTACCGCCGGTTTCTTCAAATTCCGTGACTCGGCCGAGCGAGCGGCCGGTGGCGTCGATCACCTCGCAGCCGATGAGGTCGGACTGATAGACTTCGTCTTCCGGCAGCTCGGCGCGTTGTTCGAACGGGATGGATACGTCGGCGCCCGCCAGCTTCTCTGCTTCCGAAATCGAATCCACGCCCTGGAACTTGATGATCAGGTGATCGCCGTGCATCCAGGTGTTCTCCACCTCCATCGGCGTTTGGTTGACGAAGACGCTTTTCAGGCGATCGGGCTGGCTGGTGAGCGGGAACGCGGCCAGCTCTCCCTTGTTTCCGCGCGCACGAAGAAGACGGGCGATGGTGACGAGCTTCAGATCTAGTCTCTTGCCTATTCGAGAATTTCCAGCGTGAACCGGCGGTTCAGCTTCATGCCCGCAGCGCCCAGCAGCGTGCGGATGGATCGCGCGGTGCGGCCTTGTTTGCCGATCACCTTGCCCAGGTCGCTGGCCGCGACTTTCAGCTCCAACACCGTGACCGCCTCGCCCTTCACCTCGCTGACGATCACTTCGTCGGGCAAATCAACCAGAGCCTTCGCGATGTCTTCAATAAGTTGTTTCATTCCAGATGTGCCTGATGCTAGTTTAGCGCTAGGTGGAATCTTTGCGCGGCGTCTTACCGGGGATCTTTCCTGGGAGCCCCACGGGATTTTCATGCACACGCTCGCGGAAGCGGCCCTTCAAGCCCATGGCGAGCGAGACGCTGTCCTCGCCGAACTTGTCGCGCATGCGGTCGACGGCGGACATCGCCTTGCGCCAGCGGTTCGTGGATTCTTCTTCCAGCATGTTGAGCTGGCCCGCTACCAGTTTGAGGCCGGAGGCGTGAACGCCCAACAAACGGATGGTGGCGTTCGCCTTGCGATTAGCCCGGAAAAGCGCGCGCACTTGCTGGAAAATTTCGGTATCGAGCTGCGTGCCGTGATCGAAGGAATGGGCGCGGGTGATCGTGGTGAAATCCGAATATCGAAGTTTGAGTTGAATGGTGCGCGCGTGCAGATCGTGCTCGCGCAGGCGTCGCGCCACCATTTCCGAGAGCCGCGCGAGCGTCGCTTCCAGTGCGTCCGATTCGGCCGTGTCTTCATTGAAGGTGAACTCGTGACTGATGGATTTGGGCGTGCTGTCGTCGCCCACTTCGCCATCGAACCAGCCGCCCGCGTCCCGGCCGTGGGATTTTCCAGCCAGCGCCAAACCCCATTGGCCGAGATGCTGGCGCAGGAAATCTTCATCCAGCGCAGCCAGGTCGCCTACTTTGCGAACGCCCCACGCTTGCAGATTCTTTTCGGTGACCTTGCCGACGCCGGGGATTTTTCGAACATCGAGTGGGGCAAGAAACCGCGCCTCCTCGCCCGGCAGCACCCAGAGGACGCCGTTGGGCTTGGCTTGATCGGACGCAACTTTGGCCACCATGCGCGAAGTGGAGATGCCGATGGAGCAGTTGAGATCGGTGGCGCGTTTGACGGCGTTGTGCAGGCGATGCGCGGCCGACAGCGGCGGACCGTGGAGGCGCTCGGTGCCGGTGAGATCCATGTAGGCTTCGTCGACCGACGCCATGTCCACTTGCGGCGAGAAGCTCTTCAGGACTTCGAAGACCTTGCCCGAGTATTCGCGATAGCGCGCGGGATGGCCATCCACGAAGATGGCTTGCGGGCAGAGGCGAGCGGCGGTGCGAAGCGGCATGGCGGAGTGAACTCCGAATTTGCGCGCGGCATAGGACGCGGCCGAGACCACGCCGCGCTGGTTGGCCTGTCCACCGACCACCACAGGCTTGCCCTTGAGCGACGGATCGAAAAGCTCTTCGACTGAGACGAAGAAGGCGTCCATGTCGACGTGGAAGTAAGTCTTCACTGGGGCTGCTCTCAGTTTCAGTATGATCGAGGTCGGAGGTTCCCATGAATAAAATGACAGTGGCGGCAGCACTGCTGGCCGGCCTCGCTGGAAGCGTGATCTCTCGATACATTTCGCCCGCTCCGGTGCTTGCGCAACAGGCACAGGCCCAGAGTCCCGCGCCGGTGGAACTTCGCGCGCAACGTTTCTCGCTCGTGAACCCGCAAGGCGATGTTGTTGCCACCTTCACCGTCGATGAGCCGAAGCAAATTTTCCCGGGCTCCAGGCCACCGGGCGTGCCGGCTACGCCGCCTTCCATTCGATTGCTCGATTCGAACGGGAAAGAGCTTTGGAGCGCCGGCGGCAGTCCGGTGCGGAACCTGGCGCTGAAATAGCCACGGCCAACCGATATCAAGGCGTTCAAACCCTTTCCTCCACCCGGTCGACGAGGTTCCTCCGACGTAATTTCGTCCTTCAGTTCATCGAAGTAGAAGGTCAACTGATGGCCGCCCTCGCGATCCAAGGAGTGGGGATTGGATGCCAGCCAGTCCTTGATCTTGGGAGCTCTTCCGACGTGAGCTTACTTTGTATCGTGTGTTTTAAAGGCCGAGGAACGGCGTGAACCTCGATGCTCCATCCGGACCACCCTAGTCCTCGAGCGGAGTAGCAAGCGCGCAACACACGATATGGCCCGCCAGGAACGCGATCCTTTGCGAAACCATTCCAGAACCAAAAGTCGATTCTCAGAAATTCGCGCTGGGGCACGTCTATTAACGCGTCGGAGATCGCCTTCGCACCGAGCGGGTGGGAATGCGTCCTTGGGATCTTCGTTTTGTAACCGGTGGGAATCACGTGTTACTCCAGCCGTGCGGCGAGGACACGTGGAAAACCCGCCAGATCGGGGATAACGTCGATATCGCTCCAACCAAATTCGAGCATCGCGCGCACCGGGTCTAGGGAATTGTAGCCAAGTTCGAGCAGCAGCCAGCCGTGGGGGCGTAGGACGCGCGCGGCTTCCACGATCAGTCGTTCGTAAATCTCAAGGCCTGTAGGCCCGGCGAAGAGGGCGACGTGCGGCTCGTAGTCGCGGACTTCGCGTTGCAGGCCGGGCTCGTCGGTTCGCGGGACATAAGGCGGGTTCGAGACCAGGACGTTGATGCTTTGATCGCGCAGAGCGTCGACCAGGTCGCAGGCCAGAAAGGCAACGTCCGCCGAAAGCTGTTGGGCGTTCGCTTGGGCGACATGCAGAGCGGCGATAGAAATGTCTGTGGCGAAAACGCGAGCGGGCGTTTCCAATGCCAGACTAATCGCGACTGCGCCGGAGCCAGTACCGACATCGACCACCACATCGCGCGGATGAATGCGGGCTATGGCGGCTTCGACCAGGTGCTCGGTCTCCGGTCGCGGGATCAGGACAGCCGAATTCACGCGGAAATCGCGGCCGTAAAACTCCTGCCGGCCGGTGATGTATTGCGTCGGCTTGCCCTTCATCCGCTCGTGCAGATAGCGGCCGTAGTGGATCCAGGCGATTTCGCTCAACTCTTCCTCGGGATGTGCGTAGAGATAGCTGCGCTCGCGCTGCAGGGCGTGGGTGAGGAGGACTTCGGCGGTGAGACGCGGCGCGGCAATGGCCTCCTCTTCCAGAAGCTTGGTGCCCTGGAGAAGAGCAGTCAGGATGGTCATAAAAACCTGGACAGCCGATTGCTCACGCGCGCGGCTCTGTAACGCTTGGCATCTACCGAGCCGCGCACGTTAGTAAGCGGTTTACGCCGCTTCGCCCTGCTCTTTCAACTTCTCGGTCTGATAGTAATTGGTGAGCGCGTTAATCAGTGGATCCAGGCGGCCCTCCATCACTAAATCCAACTGGTGCAGGGTGAGGCCGATGCGATGATCGGTGACGCGGTTCTGCGGGAAGTTGTAAGTGCGAATCTTTTCGCTGCGATCGCCCGACCCCACCATGCTGCGCCGCTCGGCGCCGATCGCCTCCTGCTGCTTCTCCAGCTCGATTTCATACAGTCGGGAGCGCAGCACGCGCTCGGCCTTGGCGCGATTCTTGATCTGCGATTTTTCGTCCTGGCAGGACACGATCAATCCCGTTGGCAGGTGCGTCAATCGCACAGCGGAATAGGTAGTATTCACGGACTGGCCGCCAGGTCCCGACGAGCAAAACGTATCGATGCGCACATCCTTGGCTTCCAGCTTGATTTCCACATCGTCAGCTTCGGGCAACACCGCAACCGTGATGGCCGAAGTATGTACGCGGCCCTGCTGCTCGGTCGCCGGCACGCGCTGCACGCGATGCACGCCGCTTTCGTACTTCAGATGGCTGTAAACCTTGTTGCCGCTGATGAGCGCGATCACTTCCTTTAACCCGCCGACGGACGACTCGCTGGCTGACGTCACTTCCACGCGCCAGCGCTGCGATTCGGCGTAGCGCGTGTACATGCGGAACACTTCGGCCGCGAACAGCGTGGCTTCGTCGCCGCCGGTGCCCGCGCGAATTTCGAGCACGATGTTCTTTTCGTCCAGCGGATCTTTGGGAAGCAGCAGAACCTTCAGATCTTCTTCGATGCGCACCAGCTCCGGCTCCAGCCGCGCGATTTCATCGTTGGCCATCTGGCGCAACTCCGGATCGGGCTCCTCTACCATGGAACGCGCTTCGTCGTAGTTGCGCTTGGCCTGCTTGTAGTCCTGATAGCGCGCGACCACTTCTTCAAGCTCGGATCGGGTCTTGGCTATTTTGCGATACGCCTCGCCATCGGCAATGACGGCGGGGTCCGCCATCTGGCGGGTGACCGCGTCAAACCGCGCTTCCATATCGTTTAATCGTTGCGAAAATTGCATGACGGACCCTAGCGCAAGCCGATCGCGTTTAAGCGATCACCAACTCGCCGCCCTGCGCTTCTTCCAGTTGCATGGCGCCATCCAGCGCGTGAATCGCGACGCCAGCCATTTCATCGGTGGGCGGCTGCGTGGTCACGCGCTGCAGCCATAGGCCGGGCGCGGTCAACGTTGCCATCAAACCTTGTTGATGCCGGGCTGCGTATCGGATCAATTCGTAGCTGATGCCGACGATCAGCGGAAGGAGCGCGATGCGGGCGATCAGTTTCGCGGCAAACCCATCGAAGGGCAGCAGCGGGTAGACCAGAATCGCGAGCACCATCACCAGCAGCAGGAAACTGGTGCCGCAGCGCGGATGGAACGTCAGGAATTTCTGCGCGTTCTCCACCGTCACCGGCTGGCCCGATTCGAAGTTGAACACCACTTTGTGTTCCGCGCCGTGATATTGGAACATCCGGCGAATGTCCTTCATGCGCGAAATAATGATCAGGAAGCTCAGGAAAATCACCAGGCGGATCAGCCCGTCCATCATGTTCACGGCGAACCGTCCGTGCAGCGTGGGGACGGCCTTGCCAAGCTCCGTGGCCAGGAACAGCGGCACAAACTTGTACATGAACAGGAAAAACAGCAGCGAAAACGCGAGCGGCGCGGCCATCATCCAACCATTCAGCTCCGGCGGCTTTTCGCCCGGCTTGCCGGGATTCTTGGCGGCCTCTTCCTCCAGCGCCACGTTGGCGGAGAATTGCAGCGCCTTGATGCCCAGAGTCATCGCGTGGCCCAGCGTTCCCAGCCCGCGCAGGATCGGCAGTTTGAAAATCGGATATTTTTCCGAGATGCGCGGCAGCGGGCTCTGCTCGGTAACGATCTCGCCATTCGGCTTGCGCACCGCGACGCAGTAGCTGTGGGGCGCGCGCATCATGACGCCTTCCATGACGGCCTGTCCGCCCACCAGCGTTTCTTCGCCGCTTTCGAGCACGGGCAGCATTTGAATATGGGCGCTCAAGCGCAAAAAGCTTCGGATGGACAAGTGGATAAACTCCTTTGCCATTATATCGCGAACGCCGGATGGGCCTGGGCGATACAATAGGGACTTATGCAAGTGTTGCTGGCGGGGGGGCACAAATTCCTCCTGCTTGAGCTGGATCCCGACTTCGTGGCGAACATCGCCAAGCAGGCGGGCTTCGAATATCGGATCGAAGAAAGCCAGCGATCGATGAACCTGCACCTCAGCGCCGTCGATCGCCAGGCGCCGCTGCTGCTGTTCGACGCGGCCGATCCCGGCAATCTCGGCTGGTTTTCGCGCTGCCAGTTTTACGTCGATGGGAAGACCGGCGCGGTGCTGCAAACGCCCATGTCGCTGGCGAACCAGAAGGACCGGTCTGGGCGCACGCTACCGGATTCGGTGCGGCTGCAAATTGCCAAGGAGCTTCCCGCGTCGTTCCGGATGCCGGGGAAGCAGCCGGTGACCGAACAAATGGTTTACGCCGTTCTTTACAATCTTCTCAACGCGCTGCTGAATACGGGCGTCGGCGTATGCGGTGGATCGATTGTGAAGCCGCTGGCCGGCCGGACCGAAAGCATCGGAACCAGAAACTGACCGGCTCCCTTACGGTCGCGGCTCGGTGAACCCATACTGAGCCGCGCGCGTGAGCCAGCGGTATTGTTATTGCTGCTCAGCGTCGGCCAAAACGGCGTTGAGCGAGCCCTGCCGGTAACCCTCCAAATCGATAGTCACGTAATGGAAGCCCAGCGGCTTGAAGATTTGAACAAATCTCGCTGCCATTTCCGATGTGAGCGCCATCGCGAGTTCATCCTTCGCGATTTCTATGCGGACCAGTTTGCCGTGGAACCGCACGCGGAACTGGCGGAAGCCCAGGGTGCGGATGGCTTCTTCGCCGCGTTCGACAGTCTTGACGTTTTCTATGGTCACAGGTGTTCCGTACGGGATGCGTGAGCTGAGGCAGGCGGCCGCGGGACGATCCCAGGTAGACAAGCCGGTGAGGCGCGACAGCTCGCGGATTTCGGCTTTGGTCAGGCCGGCGTCCACCAGCGGCGCTTTGGCTTGGTGCTGCTTGGCGGCGTGCTGCCCGGGCCGGTAGTCGCCCAGATCGTCCACATTCACGCCGTAGGCGATGTGCTCAATGCCGCGCTGGCGCGCCACCACTTCCAGTCGCGTAAACAGCTCGTCCTTGCAATGGAAACAGCGATTCGGATCGTTCTTGATGTAGTCCGGATTATCGAACTCGCGCGTCTCGATGTACTCGTGGCGAAAGCCGCACTCGCGCGCGAAAGCCTCGGCATCGTTCTTGTGCGAGTCGGGAATGGAAGCGGAATCCGCGGTAACGGCTAAAGCATTTTCGCCGAGCACACGATGCGCCGCCCACGCCAGATAGGCTGAATCCGTGCCGCCCGAATATGCGATGATGACGCGCCGCATCGGCTTCAGAATCGAGAACAATCTGTCTTGCTTCGCCTTCAGGATTCCTAAGTCGAGCTTTGGCGCGGCTGCCAGTTTGACCAGACCCGCCATAACACCAGTATAACTAGGTCCACTCGGTTCGACGTGAATTTCTGAACCTGGCGGTGTCCTAAAAGGTGCGCTGAAGGCTAGGGCTTAGGTTGTGTTGTTGGCACGACCTCGACGGATGAGATCAGATGCACCGCGATGTATAACCAAGGGCTACTTCGCTGATCGAACACGCATAGCCAACCCGGGAGCCATTTAAGGTTCAGCAGCGTCCCGGCGGCAAAATCGTGTTGGGTGCCACCGGCGATCAGCTTTATGCCATTTCTAAGCGTGTAGCTGCCCTCTTTTGCGCCATGTTGTCCGCTTTGGTAACGTTCCCCAATTCGCTGAATTAAGGGTTCCAATTGATCGGCCATTGTGCCGATTATAATGCTGCTTCCAATTTTAGTTTTGGCGACCGATTGTATCCAATGGCTGGATCGTTGGAACGAAGGGCGTTGATGAACTCGATTTCCTTCGCCGTGACCTCCGCCTTAGACGCGGTCTCCGACTCCCACAAGATCTGTTTGCGGATCGTGAAGTCGCGGGCTTCTTCCCTTGTGAAGTCTGCGGCCACTAGGGCACCGCTCGGACTGCCGAAATAGCCGATACTATCAGTCACGTCTTGACCCACGTAAATCTTGCCGTTGGGGTAAGTGATTTTGTAGATGACCTTCATACTGTCCTACCCATCGGGGCGATGATATCACGGGTCTTGTTCTCCTTGCCATCGGCAGTCTGGTCTGAAATCTCGGTTGATCGTGTACACTATTGGAACGGTAGTTGTCTGAGATTTTAGATAATACCTTTGGAATGCGGTAGAACTGGTGATCGATCGGAACGGAAGCGTTCGATGGCCGTGATCCGAAAACTTGGCTTCTTTCATTTTGGCGAATTGGCTAAGGCGCGGCCCGTTAGGGCGCTTATCAAAGCATTAGAGGAAGCGCTCCAGCGCAATGGGCCCGCTTATCTGGACGATGCATTGGTCGTCCTGCCTGAAGCCTTCAATATCAGGTCGCTGTACAATGCCATGCCTCCGACGCCGAATTACGATCCTTCTATAATCGACTGCTTGAGAGTAGTCGCCGCCGAATTTACCGTTCAGTTCGTTGCGGGGTTAGTTATAGAGCCTCGCAGCGGGAATCGCCCCTTCAACTCCGCATATTTCATCGGATTGGGGACCTGTGAGCTCCTCTCGCGTAAGCGATGTAGCGATCAGATGGAAGGCCCGTCTCTCCTTTATATGCGTTGCGAGGACTGGCTTCCCATCGTATATCGCTGCGATAGCGAAACCGCTGTGGCTGCACTCATCTGCTCAGATGCGAGGAAACTGTGTGTCGATGACAAACCGCACGCAGGCGACAACAGCGCTTTTCACGAAGCCCTCAAAGCCGGGTTCGAGAAGATCAACGCGCGCCAAAGCATTATATGTGTACCCGCGAATCTTTGCGGCGATAGTTCCTACGTGAAGCACAACGTTGCCGAGGTGTGGCCGGACCGAAACATAGCCGTGGCCAATTCCAACGGAGGGAATCCTGCGGTCAGCATAATCCGATTGATCGACGGGTGCACTGCTATCGAAGGTAGAGACGCGAACATGGTTGTTGTGATCCCGCTGGGAAAGCCCTCGCCCGCCGAAACGCCAGCAGCGCATTGTTAGCGCATCGCCAAAAACCGGACGCACGCGTGGGTGGTGCTATCCTCCTGTTATGGCGAAGCTGAGCTATACGACGCCGGGCGGAATCAACGTAACTCGCTTGACCTCCGCCATCCCGTTCAAAAAGGGCCTCGGCCATCTGCTGAGCAAACTGGACCGCTATCGCGGCATCTATCTTTCGTCCGGCTACGAATATCCGGAGCGTTATTCGCGCTGGGATGTGGCTTCCGTCTGCCCACCCATCGAAATTGTCGCCGCCGGCAGGGAGATCGAGTTCCGTCCGCTCAACGCGCGTGGCGAAGTTCTGAACAAGATGCTGTATCGCCTGCTCGAAAGCCATCCGCACTGGGAACAGTTCGGCTTCGAGGGCACGGCGCTGCATGGCCGATTGAAACCGCTGCCAAAATTATTCCCCGAAGAAGAGCGCAGCAAACAACCCTCGGCCTTTTCGATTTTGCGCGCGTTGATCGGCGAATTTCAGAGCCAGCAGGATTCGCGGCTCGCGCTGGTGGGCGCGTTTGGCTACGATCTGCTCTTCCAGTTCGACCCGATCGAATTGAAGCTCCCGCGCCATGGGGTAAAAGACCTGCAGCTCTTTCTGTGCGACGACATTTACTACATGGATCGCAAGAAGGAGCAGATCGAACGCTTCCGTTACGACTTTGAGCTGGGCGATCTTTCCACCGCGAACCTGGCTCGTACCGGCGCACCGGCGCAGCGTTCGCCAAAGCGTCCCGACAACGAAATCGAGAGCGACCATCAGCCCGAAGAGTACATGGCCAAGGTGGAAACCGTGCGCGAAGGCATGCGGCAGGGCGATTACTACGAAGTGGTGTTGCGGCAAACCTTCCACGCCAATTACTCCGGCAGCGCGTCGGCGCTGTTTCAGCGGATCCAAAAGGGCAGCCCCAGCCCCTACGAATTTCTGCTGCAACTAGGCGACGAGCAGTTGATTGGAGCTTCGCCCGAGATGTTCGTGCGCGTGGAAGGTCACCGCGTGGAAACCTGCCCGATATCGGGAACCGCGCGCCGCACGGGCGATCCGTTGCGCGACGCCGATAACATCCGGGAGCTGCTGAATTCGACCAAAGAAGAATCCGAGCTGACCATGTGTACGGATGTGGATCGCAACGACAAGTCGCGCGTGTCCATCCCGGGCTCGGTGAAAGTGATCGGGCGGCGGTTGATTGAATCTTACGCGGGCGTGTTTCACACCGTGGATCACGTGGAGGGCATGCTGCAGCCGGGATTCGATTCGCTGGACGCGTTTCTCACGCATATGTGGGCAGTTACGATTATGGGCGCGCCCAAGAAGGCCGCCGCGCAAGCCATCGAGAATCTGGAAAAAGACGCGCGCGGCTGGTACGGGGGCGCGGTGGGAATGCTTTCGTTGAACGGCGACATCAATACCGGCATTTTGATCCGCACCGTTCACCTGCGCGACGGAATCGCGCGCTACAGCGCAGGCGCGACGCTGCTCTACGATTCGGCTCCGGAGCTGGAAGAACAGGAGACGCGCCTGAAGGCCACTGGATTTTTCCGGTCGCTGCGAGGCACGAAAAAAGCCGAAGAGTCCGAAGGCGCCACGCCACACGGCGGCCAGGGCGTCAAACTGCTTTTGGTGGATAACGCCGATTGCTTCATCCACACGCTATCGAACTATGCGCGCCAGACCGGCGCCGAGGTGGTGACGTATCGCGCGGGAATTCCTCACCAGCTGATTCTGGAGCTGGCTCCGCACCTGATGCTCATTTCGCCCGGCCCGGGTCGGCCCTCCGACTTCGGCATTCCCGACCTGGTGAAGTTCGCCGCGCGCACAGGCATTCCGGTGTTCGGGGTGTGCCTGGGTTTGCAGGGCATCGTGGAGGCGTTCGGCGGCGAGCTGGGCGTGCTGGATTATCCGATGCACGGCAAGCCTTCCACCGTGGTGCATCGCAACCTGGGAATCTTCGAGGGGCTGCCTGAACGATTCAAAGTGGGCCGCTACCACTCGCTGTTCGCGCGCAAGGAGACCTTCCCGGCGTGCCTGGAAGTGACCGCCGAGTCCGACGACGGCGTCATCATGGGCATCCGGCATCGCGAATTGCCCATCGAAGCGGTGCAGTTTCACCCCGAATCGATGCTCACCTTAGACGGCAATTGCGGGCTGCGATTGATCGAAAATGTGGTGGCTCAGGCTCTGGCATCGCGCGCGATTCACCCCGCTTTGCAATGACATCCCGGTTCTGGAGGTCTCCATGCGACGTCTTCTGATCGCCATCGCTTTGTTTCTTTGCGCCGCCAATCTTCCGGTACGGTCTCAGGAACAAGAAACGAAGGTATCTGGTCATTACTTGTTTGCGTGGACTGGCGATGTCGCGCACAAGGGCAACGACTTCCTCGCGGTGATCGACGCCGATCCATCTTCGGCCTCGTACGGACACTTGATGACGACTCTCGAGACCGATCAGCGGACCATGGTTGTCCATCATACGGAGTACGAGATGCCCTTGAGCGGCATGCTCTTTGCCAACGATCACGATGCTGGCCGGACTTTTATCTTCAATGTGCGTGACGCGCTGCATCCCAAGATTGTGACTTCGTTTACCGACATGGCCGGCTATATGCATCCGCACTCCTATCTTCGGTTGCCCAACGGGCACGTCCTGGTTAGCTTTCAGCACGCGCACCACGGAGGGAGTACGGGAGGAATGGGCGCGAGCGGCGGGCTCGTGGAGATCGACGACACCGGCAAGGTGATTCGCTCCGCCAGTAGCGCGGATCCCGCTTTCGCCGACGCTCTGTTGACACCGTACAGCCTGGTGATACTTCCCGAACTGGATCGCGTGGTGTCCACGAATTCGTCTATGCACCTGGAGGATATCTTCAGCGGCGTGACTTATCAGGTGTGGCGTCTCTCGGATCTAAAATTGCTGAAGACTGCATATTTCGACGTGGGTGACAATCGCTATTCCCAGATTAGTCCGGAAGAGCCGCGGCTTGGTCCCGACGGATCGATCTTTGTACAAACCCTCGGCTGCGGGATCGAGCGCATCACGGGTCTAAGTTCGGGTGAGCCGAGTTCGAGGTTGGTGCATACATTTCCCGGCAACTTTTGCGGAGTTCCTACCATCGTCGGACACTATCTGATTCAGAGTATCCCTGAAATACACGGTTTGGCGGTCCTCGACCTTACCAATCCTGCGAAACCGGTTGAGGTCGCGGACCTCAAGCTAAGCGACACGTTCCGGCCGCACTGGACGTCATGGGACGCCAAGATGCGGCGATTGGTGGTTACTGGTTCAGAGTCCCGCCTTTACTTGCTGAAGCTGGACTTGGCGACGGGCGCGATCGCGGTGGATGCTGCATTTCATGATGAGGAAGGCAATCCCGGGTTTAACTTCGCGGATCGTGAGTGGCCGCACGGATGGAAGGGATCAGGCTTGCCCCACGGAGTGGTCTTCTCGCGCTAAAGCCCTGACTTGGGATCGCTCCCCGGAGTTCGCGTGGCGACGCCGTCCCTCTACTTAAGACCAGCTTCCTAGTACCGCTCAGGCCAATGGCCTACTATGCTAATCTGAGAGCTGATTTCATAATTACTTATCGGGCTTAGCGCCGATAGCGGCTGCGGCCCAGGGAAAAGATTAGTGCAATTCGATCTATCCGACATCGTATTTCTCGTAGTGGTGCTCTCCATAGCGGTGCTGCTGATCAACAGCAGCGGAGGCGGCGGGGGCCATCGCGCGAATGTGCCGGTGGTCGGCTAAAAAGGCCGCGGTTAAGGCTCCACTGTGCCCTCGGCGATCGTGATCGGCGGAGGCTTGGCCGGACTCGCCTCGGCCGCCGTGCTGGGCCAATCCGGATTTCGAGTCGAGCTGTTCGAGGCGCGTGGATTCCTCGGTGGACGCGCGACTTCTTATACGGTTCCGGGCGACGCATCCGAAGTTATCGACAACTGCCAGCACGTGTTGCTGCGGTGCTGTGTCAATCTGATGGATTTTTACGGGCGCCTGGGCGTGGCGGATCGTATCCAGTTTCACCAGCAATTTTTCTTCATGGAACCGGGCGGCCGAACTTCGGTTTTGCAGGCCGGAGGGCTGCCGGCGCCGCTGCACTTCACGGGAAGCTTCCTGGATTTGAAATTTCTGGGCGCGGCGGACAAACTCGCGATCGCCCACGCAATGTGGGCCGTTCGAAGCGAGCATGGGCGTCGTCAGGATCTGGACCGCATCACGATGCTCGATTGGCTGCGCGAAAAGCATCAACCCGAGCGGGCCATCCGGCGCTTCTGGAGTCAGGTTCTGGTCAGCGCCATAAACGAAGATTTGGATCGCATGGCCGCCAGCCACGGGTTTCAGGTTTTCTGGCTCGGATTTCTGGCTCGCGCCGATGCGTACGAGATGGGCATTCCAGCCGTGCCGCTGGGCGATCTCTACGGACCGGAAGGTTGGAATCGCATCCCGAATGTCCGGTTCCATACCCGCGCACCGGTGGAGCGAGTGCTTTCGGAAAATGGCGCGATTCGCGGCGTGATCGCCTCTGGTGAGCAGTACTCGGCCGATTATTATATTTCCTCATTGCCCTTCGAGCGCCTGCCGTCCATCATTCCGGAACTCGATTTGAAGCTTGACTGCTTCGAGCATTCGCCCATCACGGGCATCCATTTGTGGTTCGACCGCAGCATCACCGAACTTCCCCACGCCACGCTGCTGGACCGCACCATACAGTGGATGTTCAACAAATCCGGCGGCCGATATCTGCAATTGGTGGTGAGCGCGTCGCGCAGCTTGGTTGAGATGCCGCGCGCCGACGTCATCGCGCTGGCGGTGCGAGAGCTGGCCGAGTTTTTTCCGATCGCGAAAGAGGCCAAGCTGGAAAAGGCCCATGTTGTGAAGGAAATTCGAGCGACCTTTTCCGCCCGTCCAGGTCTGGAGCAAGCGCGACCATTGAGCGCCACCAAGTTCGCGAACCTGTTCCTGGCCGGCGATTGGACCCGGTCGGGCTGGCCGCCCATCATGGAAGGCGCGGTTCGCAGCGGCTATCTGGCGGCCGAGGCAGTGACGCGCGCGGCCGGTCATGAACAGAAGTTTTTGCTGCCCGATATCGCCTAAAGACTTATGATGAAGCTATGCGCGCGCTGATTTTGTCGATCGCCCTGCTCGCCCCGCTGTTCGGCGCGGACATGACCACCCTGACCATCTCGGTGCAAAGCCCCGGAGGCAAACCGGTGGAAGGCGCCAGCGTGATCGTCAAGTTCGTCAAAGGACGCGACGCAGCGAAGTTCGGCAAGAAGATTCGCAAGGAATGGGAGCTGCGCACCAACCAGGAAGGCTTGGTCAAGATCCCGCCCATCCCGCAAGGCACCATTCTGGTGCAGATCATCGCGAAGGGCTACCAGACGTTCGGGCAGAACTTCGACGTGGCCGAAGAGGAGAGGACGCTGGATATCAAGCTGAATCCTCCGCAGCCGCAATACTCGGCGCATTAGCCAGGCGCTTTCCGAATGGTCGCGCCTGGAATCAAGAACCTGCGCGACCGTCTTTCCGTCTTTCGCCGCCACGGGCGGCCCCAACGCTCCCTCGGAACCGGGCCGCGCGCGTGAGCAAGCGGATGTAGATGCTCATCGCGTTGGCCACCGGACAACCGGCTTCCTCACGGTCGCGGCTCAGTAAGGGCGTCAATCGCCGGACGTGGATTGAACCACCGCGGCGATCACATCGATCTCCACGCCGACGTCGCGCGGCAGTTTGGCCGCCTGCACCGTGGATCGCGCGGGCGGATTCTTCGAGAAGTAGCGCTCATAGGTCTGGTTCATGGGCGTAAAATCGCCCATGTCCCTTAAAAATACGGTGGTCTTCAAGACCGAATCGAGCGATGCGCCGCAGGCTTCGAGCACAGCCTTGATGTTTTCCAGCACGCGTTCAGTTTGCGCCGAAATGCCGCCTTCAATCACCCTGTTATTGGCCGGGTCGATGGCAATCTGCCCGCTCAAGTAAGCCAAGCCCCCGTACACCACGGCTTGCGAATAAGGACCGATAGCCAGGGGCGCCTTCTCAGTCGAAATGGTCTGTTTCATATCTGCAAAGTACCCACCAGTTGTTGAACGTTGTCGAGGTTTTCTTTTTTCAAATAATCGTCCAGCTCGCGCGCGATGCGGCAGGGCGCCGCGGGATCCCAGAAGTTCGCCGTGCCCACCTGGATAGCCGATGCACCGGCCACCAGGAACTCGGCCGCATCCTCGCCGCTGCGGATTCCACCCAGGCCGATCACCGGAATTCGGACCGCTTTCGATGCTTCGTACACTAGGCGCAGCGCGATGGGCTTGATGGCCGGCCCCGATAATCCTCCGAAGCCCGCGCCGATCCTCGGCCGCCGCGTGTGCGCGTCAATGGCCAGCGAAACGAACGTGTTCACCAGGCTGATGGCGTCCGCCCCGGCCTGTTCCGCCGCCTGCGCCAGCGGCTCAATGCGCGCCACGTTGGGCGACAATTTTACGATCAAAGGCCGCCGGGCTAATGGTCGAATCAGGGCTACTAATTCACTCAACAGCGCCGGATCGCTCGAAAAGTAAATCCCGCCGTGCTTGGTGTTGGGGCACGACACATTCAGCTCATATCCGGCGATGCCTTCGGCGTCTTCTAAAACGCGGATCACTTCGGCGTAATCCTGCGGCTGATATCCGAAGACGTTGGCGAAAATCGCGGTCCGCAGAGAGCGCAAGGCCGGCAGCTTTTCCGCCACAAACGCCCGCGCCCCGATGTTCTGCAGCCCGATGGAGTTCATCATCCCGGCTTCGGTCTCCCACAAGCGCGGCGGAGGATTGCCGGCGATGGGCTCACGCGACAGTCCTTTGACAACCAAGCCGCCCATCCCGTTCAAGTCGGCAACACTGGCGAACTCCACACCGTAGCCATAAGTGCCCGATGCCGCGATGACAGGGTTTTCAAGCTGGATGCCGCACAGGTTCATCCGCAGGCGACCCATTTCGTCCAAGAATAACACTCACTGTCCGAGCAATGAACGGCTGGCTCACGCGCCACCCGTCCGGTTTTCTTCGAGTCGATGTCCTCCAGTGCCGCCCCTGCGGGAGTTCGACTCCCGTGGCGTCTCCGACGTCCTGCCGCCATGACTTCCGTGGTTTCCCGCGTGTGCTGCTGGCGCGCGGCTCGGTAAAGGCTCGCTAGGGCTAATCCCTTATGCAGCAGACCTTAGGAAAGCCGATCAATGAGCATGGCAGAGCCATCCACAGGCGACTCCAGTCTTGCGCGCCCAGTAAGCTTGCGATCCTTGGCCTCGAAATTCTCGCTGTTTATGGCTGCTCTGGTCTTTTTTGTGATCGCAACCATTCTGGCGTTTGACCTTCGCCCAGACACGTTGAACGTCGGCAAGGGGCTTCTGCTGTTGGTGATTGTGGCGCTGGCCGCGGCCGCCATCCTGCTCTTCACCATTCGCTTGCTAACGCGCCCGCTCTCTCAACTTCAGGCCGGCATTACAGCCGCTCAAAGTGGCCGGCTGGAACCCATTCCAGTAAGCAAGACCGGTGATGAGGTGGAGTTCCTGGGCGAGAGCTTCAACGCGATGATCGCAACTCTAGCCGCCACCCAGAAGGCCCTGCTCGATCAGCAGGGTTTGCTCGAGAAGAAAATCAAGGACCGTACCGATCAACTGGAAGAAGCCATGCGTACGGCTCAGGCGGCCAGCCAGGCCAAGAGCCAGTTCCTGGCCAACATCTCGCATGAGTTGCGGACACCCACCAACGGCGTCATCGGGATGCTGGATCTGGTGCTTGATCGCGACTTGAGTCCGGAACTGGCGGACCAGCTCCAAACGGCGCAGCGCTGCGCCTATTCTTTAGTTTCGCTGTTGAACGACATTCTGGATCTCTCCAAGATCGAAGCAGGAAAGATGACGCTTGAAAAGCTACCGTTCGATCTGCGCGTACTCCTCGCCGATTGCATTAAGGCGCATCAGCCGCAAGCCACTGCGAATTCCATTTTGCTGCGCGCGGAAGTCTCGCCCGATGTGCCTCGGCAGATTTCGGGCGATCCGCTGCGCATCCGCCAGATTGTCGCCAATCTGGTGAGCAACGCGGTGAAATTCACCGAGCATGGATCGGTTACCTTGCGAGCCGGCGGAGAGTCCCGCCAGCCGGGCCAGTTCACTCTTCGCATCTGGGTGGAGGACAGCGGAACGGGAATTCCGGCCGACAAGCTGCTGTCTATTTTCGACAAATTCACCCAAGCCGACGAAAGCGTGAGCCGCCGGTTCGGCGGAACGGGATTGGGGCTGGCAATCACCCGCAGCCTGGTGGAGCTGCATGGCGGCGATATCCAGGTTCAGAGCGAATTGGGCCGGGGAAGTACTTTCGCCGTTACGCTCCAATGCGAAGCCAACGCGGCCAGTGGAGGCGCACAAACGGCAAATGTAGCGCAGCAGGTTCCATCCGTGCCCGGCGCATCCGGCGGACCCGCGCGCATCCTGGTAGTGGACGATAATCAGGTGAATCAGAAAGTGGTGACGGCCGTTCTACGCAAGCGCGGCTTCTCCATCGAACTGGCCAACGATGGACAAGAAGCTTTGAACAAGCTGGATAGGAGCGCCGCCTTCGATCTGGTCCTGATGGACGTGCAAATGCCCGTGCTGGACGGCCTGGAAGCCACGCGGCTCATCCGCAAGGAGCCTCGGTGGAGCGGCCTTCCCATTGTCGCCATGACGGCGCACGCCATGAACGGCGACAAAGAGCGCTGCCTGGAGGCCGGCATGAACGGCTATATATCGAAGCCGGTGCATCCCTCGCTGCTGCTCAGCACGGTAGATGAATTCCTTCTGCAGAAAACTACCTGACCACGGGTTTCTTCGCGGCTTGCCGCACCAGGTTCCAGGTTTCCTCCAAATCCTCCCACTGCGTTCCGATGTTTCCAATCGCCAGCCGCAGCACGAACCGGCCGTTCAACACGGTGTGAGATAAGAACGCTTTCCCCGACGCGTTCACCGCTTCCAGTAGCGCTCGATTATCATCATCCGAACCGCGATAGCGGAAACAGATCAGCGAGAAAGGCGTGGGCGCGGCGATCTCGAAATCGGGGTGCTCGCGAATCAAACCGGCCAGGCGCTGCGCATAGTCGATGTGCTTCCGAATTAAGTCCGCGATGCCTTCGCGGCCGTAGTGGCGCATGATAAACCACAGCTTCAGCGCGCGGAAGCGTCGTCCCAGTTGCACGCCGTAATCCATATAATTCACGGCGCGCGGATCCTCCGTGGTTCGCAAGTATTCGGGAACCAGCGAAAAAGCCCGGCGCAGAATCTCCGGTTTGCGCGTGTAGAACGCACTCAAGTCCACCGGCGTGAACAGCCATTTGTGCGGATTCACCACCAGCGAATGCGCACGCTCGGCGCCATAGAGAATCGATTGCAACTCGGGCACCACCGCCGCCGCGCCGCCATACGCCGCGTCCACATGCAGCCACGCGCCGCACTCCTCGGCAACATCGGCCACCGCATCCACGGGATCGATGCTCGATGTCGATGTCGTGCCCACCGTAGGAACGATGCAGAACGGCCGCTTGCCCGCCCGCCGATCGGCCGCCACGGTTTCGCGCAACACATCCACGCGCATGCGAAAGGCGTCGTCCACTGGAATCTTGCGAATGTTGTCCTGGCCGATTCCAAGCGTGATGCCGGCCTTCTCCACCGACGAGTGCGCCTGCTCGGACGTGTACATCACCAGGCCGGGCGCGTTGCCCCGCGTGCGCGATTCCGGATCGGCCATCTCGCGCGCCGCCGCGATGGCGTGCAGAGTGCTGATGGAAGCGGTGTCATAGATGATCCCGAAAAACTCCTCGGGCAGGCCCATCCATTGGCGCAGCCATCCCAGGGTCACCTGTTCCAGCTCAGTGAGCGCGGGGCAGCTTTTCCACAACATGCCATTCACGTTCAGGGCCGCGGACAGCATTTCGGCAAGGATGCCCGGAGGCGAGGCCGAAATGGCGAAATAGGCGAAAAAGCGCGGATGGTTCCAATGCGTCAGCGCGGGAACAATGGAACGCTCGAAATCTTCGAGGATCGCATCCATCGATTCGCCGCGATCGGGCGCGTGCGCGGGCAGGCGATCCGCCAGATCGCCCGGCTTCATGTCCGGCAACACCGGGTACTGCCGGATGTCGTCCAGATAGTCGCCGATCCAGTCCACCACCTGATGCCCATAACGCCGGAATTCTTCGTTGTCCATTGCCTCTATCTTCTCCTAATCGGAACGGCTCGTCTGCTAAAATCACCATGCATGTTTGGTAGGGTTCTGGTCGCCAACCGTGGCGAGATCGCCGTGCGCATCCTTCGCGCTCTGCGCGAGATGAATATCCGGGGCATTGCCGTCTTCTCGGATGCCGACCGCGGTGCGTTGCACGTCCGCCTGGCCGATGAAGCCGAGCACATTGGACCAGCGTCGTCGGCCGAAAGCTATCTGCGCATGGATCGAATTCTCGAAGCGGCCAAGAAGCACGGAGCCGAAGCGATCCATCCTGGTTACGGCTTCTTGAGCGAGAATGCCGATTTCGCCGCCGCGTGCGCCGAAGCGGGCATCGTCTTCATCGGGCCTTCCCCCGAATCGATTCGGCGACTAGGTTCTAAGACGGCCGCGCGCATTCTGGCGAAACAAGCAGGCGCGCCAGTGGTGCCTGGCAGCGAAGACCCGGCGACGAACGTCGAGCATGCCCGCACGCTGGCACGCAAGATCGGCTACCCGGTGCTGCTGAAGGCGGCGGCCGGGGGTGGCGGCAAAGGAGTGCGGCGCGTCAATGCGGAGAGCGAACTGGAATCCGCCATTCGAGACGCATCCAGCGAAGCGGAACGGGCGTTCCACAATGGCGAAGTCTACATCGAGAAGCTGATTGAGAAGCCGCGCCACATCGAGATTCAGATCGCGGGCGATCATTACGGTAACCTGGTTCACCTGGGCGAGCGCGAATGCTCCCTGCAACGGCGCTATCAAAAGATCGTGGAAGAGTGCCCTTCGCCTTTCGTCGCCAAGCGTCCGGAGATGCGGGCCGCCATGGGCGAAGCGGCACTGCAGGTGGCGCGCGCAGCCGGCTACGACAACCTGGGAACCGTGGAGTTTTTGGCTGATCCTCAAGGGAACTTCTATTTCCTGGAAGTGAACACGCGCCTGCAGGTGGAGCATCCGGTGACGGAATTGGTTACCGGATACGATCTGGTTCAGTTGCAGTTGCGGATCGCCGCCGGCGAAGCGCTGCCCTTCACGCAGAAAGATGTAGCGTGGCGCGGATGGGCCATGGAATGCCGTGTTTGTGCCGAGGATCCGGACAATCAGTTCCTCCCCTCGCCCGGCAAAATCGAGCAACTGGGCGAGCCCAGCGGGCCGGGCGTGCGGCTGGATTCGGGCGTGTATCCAGGCTGGACGGTGCCGTTGGAGTATGACGCGCTGCTCGCGAAGCTGGTGACTTGGGGGCCCGATCGGAACGCGGCCATCCAGCGCCTGCGGCGGTCGCTCGCCGAATACAGCATCACCGGCATTCAGACCAACATCGCTTTCTTTCTTGAGATCCTGGACGACCCCCAGTTCCGCGCGGGCGATATTTCCACGGAGTTCATCCCCAGTTTCATCGCAAGACGAAAGCCTGCGTCTCACCCTCCGCCGGAACTCGACCTGGCCGTGGCGCTGGCTGCCCTGGCGCATTTCCAGCATGCGCGAGATCGCGCGGCGGGCGCATCCAAAGTGGACGCCAGCCGCTGGCTCAGCGAGGGGCGAGGCCAACTGCTCCGATGAAGTGGCAAGTAGCGGTGGACGGCCGCGCCATCGAAATAGATTCCGGGCAATTGGCCTCGGTAATTCAAGTAGAGCCGGGCGTCTATTCGGTGCTGCTCAATGGCGCGAGCTTCGAGATTCGCGTGATCGAAACATCGCAAGGTCTGAGCGTGGAAGTGGGCGGCCGGCGATTCGCGATCGAGGTCCGCGATCCTCGCGATAGCAGCCGAGGGACACGAACGGCTCTTGGATCGGGGCGTCAAAATATCGCTGCGCCAATGCCCGGTAAAGTGATCCGCGTCCTGGTGAACGTGGGAGACGCCGTGGATGTGGGAGCAGGCCTGGTAGTGGTGGAAGCGATGAAGATGCAAAACGAGATGAAGGCTTCGCGCCCCGGGCGTGTGATCGAAGTCCGTGCAAGCGCCGGGCAGACCGTGGGCGCCGGCGACACGCTGCTGGTGTTGGAATAAATTTGGTTTTGGAATAGATTCTGGGAGAATGGGGATTGCCATTCCACGCACAGGTTTACCGTGAGTCGTAGCCGAAGCTGGCTCGCCATTCTCCTGGTCGGCGCGGCGGTGATCGTGGCCTGGGTGGCTACCAAGCGAGCCGCCCCTCCGGAAGTGGAGTTTGTCAAAGTCACCCGCGAGACGCTGATCAGTTCGCTCAGCACCAATGGAAAAGTAGAGCCCATCGAGTGGATGCCGGTGCGCTCCGACCGTGCCGGGATCATCACGCAGGTTTTTGTCAGCAAGGGCCAACGCGTGACGAAAGGCGAGACGCTGGTGGAACTCGATACCCGTGTCGCGAGCGCGGATCTCGCCAAAGCGCAAGCCGCTATTCAGGAGGCTAAAGCCCAGGAGCAGCTGTTGGCGCAAGGCGGGAAGATTGGGGAACGCCAGCAGATCGATTCCGATATCGCGCGCACGAAGCTGGATCTGGATGCGGCGCAAAAAAACTATCAGGCGATTGACCGGCTGGTGGCGAAACAAGCGGCCACGCGTCAGGAGTTGGATTCCGCCCGCCAGCTTGTGGATCAGCTCCAGTTGAAAATCCAGTCCCTCGAGAAAAGTAAGGGCGCGCTGGTCAGCGGCATCGACAAGGAAATCGCCCAGGCCCGGCTGCAGGAGGCGCAGTCCGCCGCATCGGTGGCGCAGAACAATCTTGATCTCAGCATCATTCGCGCGCCGATGGACGGCACGCTCTACGACTTCGATCTGAAGCAAGGTTCGTACCTGAATCCGGGCGATCCTATCGCCAAGGTAGGGAAGCTGGACCGCGTGCGAGTGACGGTTTACGTCGACGAACCCGACCTTGGCAAGGTTCACGAGGGAGAACTGGTGATTATCACTTGGGACGCGCTGCCCGGACATCAATGGAAAGGCAAGGTGGACAAGCTGCCCACGCAGATTGTGCCGCTCGGAACGCGCCAGGTGGGCGAGGTGGGATGCATCATCGAGAATCCGGACCGCGATCTGGTTCCCAACGCGAATATTAATGCAGATATCCAGGCCACGGTGGTGGAAAAGGCCCTCGCCATCCCGAAGGAGGCGATTCAGCGGCAAGGCTCCGAGACCGGCGTGCTGCTGCTACAGGGCGATCGCGTGGTGTGGCGCAAAGTGAACCTGGGTATTTCCAGCTATACGAAGTCGCAAGTGCTTTCCGGACTGATGGAAGGCGATGCGGCTGCGCTGCCGTCGGACAAGCCGATCCAGAACGGGTCGCGCGTGCAGCCCGTATTTCAATAGCTGCGGTGTGGGTTTAGATCGGTGCTTCGCTTAAACCTGAAATGAACTTGATTCCAGGAACGTTCTTCCGGCTTAAGCGGCTGTCGTTCGTAATAAACAGATCAATTTCGGCTGCGGCCGCACACGCTAATTGAATCGCATCTGCGGGATGAATTGCGCGATCCTGCAGGATAGCCGCATACGCCTCCGCCGCATCCAAGTCGAATGTCGAAACGGTGAGTTGGGCGCCCGTAAAGAACGCCCGATATCGATTCGCGAGAATCTTATCTCCGGTAGATAGCGGTTTTACCAGGATTTCGCCCACCGTAATCGTGCTTGTAAAAAGCCGATCATTCCGTTGAAGCATTCTGCGCCGGAGATCTTTCACAACTTCACCGAACGACGGACTACCTTCGAGGAGATAAATGAAAAGATTTGTGTCCCAAAAGATGTTCGCCACGCCGATTCCTAAGCACCCGCCGTGGCGCTACTTCGCAGCGCCCTTTGCTCCGTACCAATTCGATCGAAGATCCCGAACATACTCATCGGCATTGGTATCGGCCCAAATTTCCTTCCCCACACCCCACATCTGGAGGATCGGGTCGTCTTCTTCGCTCGTGGCGGTCTGCTTCCGGCTGTATTCGCGTTCATACCAGTCCAGCAGATAGTGGTATTTCGCTGGCAATTCGTCTCGCTCCGGAATCATCTTTCCCTTACGAGCGGGATGGGCGGCATCCGTTGGCCGATATAGCCGATACTCGTCGCCGAGTTTGTAGAACATCCGGTACTTCGCGGAGTTCGGTTCGACATTGGCCACATTGTGCAGGTAGATATGGACCTGGACGCCCGGACGAAGCTCGGGATTGGCATGCTCCACCTTCACTCGATCAAGAATCTCCTTTGCCGAGAAGGACTCTCGATCCGGGTGCTCATAGTGCATTAATGCAAGAGCCAGCCAAGCTTCATCCGCAACACGGATTGACTTTCCCTCAGTTTCCATGACCGCACCTCCATAACCATGTATAACAGGTTATCCCGTATGCGTCAATCCAAGCCTTGAACTACTGGTACAACCGTCGCTCTCGCCGCATAAACGCCGGCACTTCGATATCGTCCGGCATGGCCATGGGCGCGGGTTCCTCCACCTCAGGCTCCTCCACCAGTTCGGGCTGCTGTGGCATCTCGCGAAATAGCGACGTCCCGGAGCTCAGTCCGCTGCTGAAGAGCGATTCCATGACAGGAGCCGGCGTGGGAGCCGGAGCAGGCGGCGGAGCATTCTCAAAAACAATCGGCTCAACGGACGCCGATGCCGACGCGGTGGCGCGGCGCGCAAGTTGCGGCTGGTTATCGCGCTGGAACCCGGTGGCGATCACCGTGATCTTCACCGTGTCCTTGAGCGATTCGTTCATCACCACGCCGAAGTTGATCTGCGCGTCTTCATTGGCCGTGGCGCCGCGAATCAGCGAGCACGCTTCGTTCACGTCGTGCAGGCTCAATTTGCTCGACCCGGTGATGTTGATCAGTACGCCGCGCGCGCCCTTCACGCCGCCCTCTTCCATCAACGGCGAACTGATGGCCTGGCGAGCGGCTTCGATGGACGCGTTCTCGCCCGAAGCCGATGCGGTGCCCATCATCGCGTAGCCCATGCCGAGCATGATGGCGCGGATATCGGAGAAGTCGCGATTGATCAGGCCGGGCGTAGTGATGATATCGCTGATGCCCTGCACGGCCTGGCGCAGAATATCGTCGGCGATGCGAAACGCCTCAAAGAAGCTGGTGCCGCGCGGAACCAGTTCCAGCAAGCGATCGTTCGGAACCGTGATCACCGTGTCCACCGTGCCGCCAAGTTCGGAAAGCCCGCGATCGGCCTGCTTCATCCGGCGCGGCCCTTCGAAGGCGAACGGCTTCGTGACCACAGCCACGGTGAGCGCGTTCAACTCCTTGGCGAGCGACGCCACCACGGGCGCGGCGCCGGTTCCCGTGCCGCCGCCCAGCCCCGCCGTGACGAACACCATGTCGGCGCCTTCCAGAACTTCGATGATGCGCTCGGTGTCCTCCAGCGCCGCCTGTCTTCCAAGCCCGGGATCGGAGCCCGCGCCCAGACCATTGGTCACTTTCGAGCCGATGGCGAGTTTGTTGGGCACCTGCGACGCATTGAGCGCCTGAACGTCGGTATTCAGAATGTGAAATTCCACGCCCTGCAAACCTTCGTTCATCATTCTGGCGACGGCGTTGGAGCCGCCTCCGCCCACTCCCACCACTTTGATTTTGGTGCCAGCGAGAACTTCTTCCTGTATGGCGAACTTCAAAGCGTCCATTCAAAGCCTCCTGTAGTGAGTCTCTTGGGACTCAATTTCTGATAAATCATCGGAACAACATCCTCATTAGACCGGGAGCTCTGCGTTTGGTCTCCCGATTGGTTTTCAGTCGCGCCGAGTACCGCGCCAATCCCGAAGCGGTGGCCCACATGGGATTCGAAAGATCGTCCGGCAAATCCTGGATGCCATCGGGGATGGCGTTGCGCGCGGGGCAATTCAGCACCCGTTCCGCCATGTCGCACATGCCGTTCAGCATCGCTCCGCCGCCCGCCAATATCACGCCTTCCAGAAGTTTTTGATCCATGCCGATGGTCACCAGCTCCGATCCCACGTGGATAAAAAGCTCCTCGGCGCGCGCTTCCAGAATTTCGTTCAATTGCTTGCGCGGCGCTTCGCGCGGCAGACGGCCTTCGTTCGACGGCACCTCGATGTAGCTGTTATCGGAGGTGAGGCCCAGCATCGCGCAGCCGTATTCCATCTTCAGGCGCTCGGCGTCGTTGTATTGCACGGTCAAGCCGACGGCCACGTCGCGCGTGAAATGATCCGCCGAAATCGCCAGGCTGCGCGCCAGCAACACCGCTTCGCCGTCGTAAACCACCAGGTCTGTCGAATGCTTGCCGATGTCCACCACGGCCACGCCGCGATTGCGATCGTCGCGGTTCACCGAAGCATAAGCCGTCGCCACCGGCTCAAACATCGACTCTTCGACGGCGTACGACGCTTGGTGCACGGCGTGCAAAATCGCGTGGTGTTCCTGCTCCGAACAAGTGGTGATGTGAACGTTGGCTTCCAGGCGCGAACAGATGGAGCCGCGCGGATAGCGCTTGCCCGCACGGCCGTCCAGCGTGAAATCCTGCGGGAACAAGTGCAGGATGATGCGATCTTCTTCCAGGCGCACCTGCTCGCTGCGCTCCACCGCGTATGCCATGTCGTCGATGGTCACCGGGCGCGGCCGGCCGAATTCATAAATGCCGCGGCTGTTGCACCCGTCGACGCTGGACCCGCCGATGCCCACCACCAAGCGTATCCACCGAAACTCGCGCTTGCGCCTCGGCTTCGCGCACGGCCGCGCGGACGCAGGTGGTGACGGCCTGCTGGTCCGCCAATCTGCCTTTGCTCCAGCCGTCCGATGGAACCTCGCTGTGTCCCGCGTAGCGCAGGCGGCCGCTTTCCAGCAGCAGGATGAGGCAGCGCGTGGACGAGCTTCCGAGATCGAGACCGACTGCAAGTTGGGGTTTATCGGGCATCGCGAGAGGCCTCCAAACCGGTGATGCGATCGTCCAGCCGCAGATCGAACGACGTCGCCTGCGGCATTTTGCGATGAATGTCGGGGTAATGGTCCAGGAAGTTCCTGAGCCTGGAAGAAAAGTTGCGATCGCCCAGCATGAGCGACACGGCGCCGCCGCCCGCCTGCTCGGTGATTCTCAAGTCATCCAGATCGCTGGCGTCCACTTCGGACACGTTGTCGGCCAGCGGCCCCAGCTCCTTCATCAGCCGCTGCATGCGCCGCACGCGAATGCCGCGCTTCTCCTGGCTCTCGCCGCCCATCACGCCGGCCAGCACGGGAAGCTGGAACGAGGCTTTGGCCGGAGGATCCAGAATCACGCCTTCATCGTCGATGAGCGCCCAGCGCACCATGCTCTCGGCGGGCAGCTTGATGAATGCGGCGGGCTTGCGCTCGGTGATCTGCACGATCACGCGATTCGGCCAGATTCGCGCGATGGAAGCGTCATGCACCCAGCGGACACCCAGCAGTGTCTTGCGCCGCGTGGCGAGCGGAAACAGGTACAAGCTGCGGCCGTAGTCCGGATCAAAGAGCCGCAGGATCTGCTGGCGCGACGCATATTTCACGCCGTGCAGCTCCAGGTTCGGGCTCTCCAATCCGTAGTCGGCGGGGCCCGGCAGGAAGAAGCGCGGATCGCGAATCAGAAAGCGCTCGAAGCTTTCCGACGCGTAGATGCAGCCGCTCAGCACCACGCCCACCGCGATCGCGATGCCGCCGTAGCGCAGCAGAACGCCTAGGCTGGAGTGCGCCGGTTCTTTACGCTTGCCTTCGAGCTGTCGATTCGGACGGCACTTACACCGCCTCCCGAAGTTTTTCCAAAATCCGATCGCCGGCCTGCCATACGTTGCCGGCGCCCAGCGTCAGGACGGCATCCTGGTCGCGTACTTTTTCAAGCACCGCGTCGACGGTCTGCGGGATCGTCCCGGTGTAATGCACGCAGCGATGCCCGAACTCCCGAATCCGATCGGCCAGCGCCTGGCCGGTGATGCCTTCGATGGGCGCTTCCGAAGCGGCGTAGATATCCAGCACGTACACCACGTCGGCCTGATGAAAGCTCTTCGCAAACTCATCCATCAAGTGTTGCGTGCGCGTGTAGCGATGCGGCTGGAACACGGCGTGGACGCGGCGAAACTTGCAAAGCTGCGCGGCGGCCAGCGTGGCGCGGATCTCGGTGGGATGATGGCCGTAATCGTCGATCACCGTGACGCCGCGGGCCTGGCCGCGCATCTGAAACCGGCGATCGACGCCCGAATAGCTAGCAATGCGCTTCGCGAATCGACTCCAGCTGGATGTCCAGCTCCAGGCCCACCGCGATAGCCGCTGTGGCATTCAGCACGTTATGAACGCCGGGCACGCGCAGATGAAATCTTC
The DNA here is from genome assembly GCA_963784025.1 of Bryobacterales bacterium. GTDB lineage: Bacteria > Acidobacteriota > Terriglobia > Bryobacterales > Bryobacteraceae > Palsa-89. Next base: position 127,230 of record CAWAPW010000011.1, on the reverse strand, counting down.
CCAGATCGTGCCCGCGCGTCCGAACCGAGAAGCGGCTCTCGAACGCGCCGCAATCCATGTCCGCGATTTGCAGCGTGGCTTGCTGGCTGCGCCCATAAGTGATGACGCGGCGATTCACCAAGGGAAGAAGCTGCTGGACATTCTCGTCGTCCAGGCACAAGATCGCCGCGCCGTAGAACGGCACCTTTTGGATGAACTCGAGGAACGCGGCGCGGATCTCGACGATGGACGGATAGTGATCCAGATGTTCGCGGTCGATATTCGTAACCACGGCCAGGATCGGGCTGAGCTTCAGAAACGAGCCGTCGCTTTCGTCCGATTCCACCACCAGGAAATCGCTCTGGCCCACGCGCGCGTTCGAGCCGCCCATGGACGCGGCCTTCCCGCCGACCACCACTGTCGGATCCAGGCCGGCGACATTCAGCACCGTGGCGGTCATGGACGTGGTCGTCGTTTTGCCGTGGCTTCCGGCGATCGCGATGCCGTATTTCAGCCGCATCAACTCGGCCAGCAGTTCGCCGCGCGGAATCACGGGAATCGGCATCCGGCGCGCTTCCTGCACTTCGGGATTGGCGGCATCCACCGCCGAACTCACCACAATCGCCTTCGCGCCGGTAACGTTGGTGGCCGCGTGCCCTTCATAGATCCGCGCGCCGAGCGACGCCAGCCGCTCCGTAGTGGGGCTCAGCTTCAGGTCCGACCCGCTGATCTGATATCCCAAATTCAGCAACACCTCGGCGATGCCGCTCATGCCAATGCCGCCGATTCCGACGAAGTGCAAGTGTTGCGGCTTAAAAAACATTTTAATCTTGTATTGTTTCGGCTTTCAAGAGCAATGTCAACGGCTAATCGCCTCTTCCAGCACATTTGCCGCGCGGCGCGCCGCATCGGGATGCGCAAAAGTCCGCGCCCGCTCTCCCATGCGATGTAACATTTCCGGATGCGTGCGCAATTTCTCCACTTCCTCAAACAGCCGTCCGCCATCCATTTCCGCGATCGAGCACCAGCACCGACGCCCCGGCCTTCTGGAACGCCTCGGCGTTGCGCAGCTGATGCTGATCCGCGGCGGTCGGCAAAGGAACCAGAATGGACGGCTTGCCGGCCGCCGCCAGTTCCGCCACAGCGCCCGCCCCCGCGCGGCAAATCACCAGGTCGGCGCGCGCGAACGCCCCGGGCATGTCGTCGATAAACGGCGACAATTGGCCCTCCATTCCGCTTTCCGCGAATTTTTGCGCCAGCGCGGCATGCGCCGCGGTCCCGGTCTGATGGATGAATCGCACCGGAAAACGCGCCTCGCGAAAATAGCTCCAGCTACCGCGAGCGGCTTCGTTCAACGTTCGCGATCCCTGGCTGCCGCCCGTGATCAGGATGGTGAGCTTGGCGTCGCGCTGTTTCGGCGCAATTTTGAAAAATTCCGGACGCACCGGCAGCCCCGTGATCTCCGATTTCCCGGGTGGGAAGAAGCGCGCGGCATCGGGGAAACTCAACAGTGCGCGGCGGACGAACCGGCCGATTTTGCGATTGGTCAGGCCCGGCATCGCGTTGGGCTCCATCACCACCAGCGGCGATTTTTTCCACAGCGCGGCCAGCACCACTGGTCCGGCGGCATAACCGCCCAGGCTGAAGATAGCCGCGGGCTGATGCTTTTCGATCAATTGCCTCGAACGAAGCACGCTGAAAGGAAGCTGCGCGAGCGAGCGAATTGTCCGCAGCATCCCTACCCGATTCAAACCGCCGATCTCGATGAACTCGATCGGAAAACCGGCGGGCGGCACCAACTTCGCCTCAAAACCGTTGCGCGTGCCGATGAACACGGATTGATGCCCGTCGGCTTCCAGCTCGCGCGCCACCGCGAGCAGCGGCATTACGTGTCCGCCCGTCCCTCCGCCTGCCATCACGATGGTCGCCATCGCCTTTCCATTGTTCAGTACCCCGAATGCTCGCTCACACTCAGCAACATCCCGAGGCAAATCAGCGTGCTCATCAACGAACTGCCGCCCGCGCTGATCATCGGAAGCGGAATGCCTTTGGTGGGGCCCATGCCGAGCACGACGCTCATGTTGATGAGCGCCTGAATGACGATCGACGAAGTCACTCCCAGCGCGAGATAGCGGCCGAAGTCGTCGTTCGCCACCCAATACAGTTGGAAGCCGCGCCATAAAATGACGAGAAATCCCGCCAGGATCGCCCCGCAGCCCCACAGCCCCAGCTCTTCGCCGACCACGGCATAAATGAAGTCGGTGTGCGCCTCTGGCAGATACAGGATCTTCTGCCGGCCTTGCATGAGGCCCAGGCCGAGCGGTCCGCCGCTGCCGATCGCGATCTTCGATTGCTTCACCTGGTAACCCGCGTCGCGCGTAGTTACGGACTGGCTGATGTATTTTTTGATCATGCCATCCGGATCCACCATGTCAATGTATTTATAGTCGGGATCGAAGAAGCCCACGATGCGCGCCATGCGATACGGTTTCGACGCAACGAATCCGACGGCAATGACAGCTCCGATTGCGAGCGCCGCGACAACGAACTTCCGCTCCAGCCCCGCGACATAGAAAACCACCGCGGCGGGAACAATCAGAACCACCGCGGTTCCCAGGTCGCCCAGCCCCACCGTCGCCGCCAGCACCGCCAGCGCCAGCGCCGCCGCAATGATGGTTCGCCGCGAGTTGATAGCTTCCCGCTTCTGCGTCACGAAGTAAGCGAAGAAAATGATGAGCGCGGGCTTCGCGAATTCGGATGGCTGCAACGTCCCGATGCCTTCCAGACGAAACCAGCGATGCGTTTTACTATCGAGGAAGAAGACCAGCAGTTGCAGGAACAACACCATGCCCAGCGCTCCGAATGCCCAGCTGGGGCTCTGCAGCATGCGGTAATCGCGCCGCTTGAAAAACATGAGAGCGACAAACGAAATGGCCGCCCAGATGAGTTGGTGGTAGGCGTAATAAAAGCTGGAATTGATGTGCGGGTTCAATTGCGCGGTCACCGATGAGGCGCTGTAAATCATTACCAGGCCCGCACCCACCATCGCGACCACCGTCCCAAACAGCAGCCAATCCGATTTCAACTGTTGCGCCACTACCGGTTTCCTTTCGCCAATGCGTTCACCAGATCCTTAAACACTCGCCCACGGTGCTCGAAATTATCGAACTGATCGAAACTCGCGCAGGCGGGTGCGAGCAGCACGGTGTGTCCGGCCACGGCCGAGCGCGATGCCTTGTCGATGGCAGCAGAGAGCGTGCCGCACTGAATGACGGGAACCGTGTCGTCGCCCAACTGGCGCGCGATCTTGGCAGCCGCGGCGCCAATTAATAACGCGGCCCGGGCTTTCGCGCGCAAAGGCTCGCGCAGAAGCGTGAAGTCGCTATCTTTGTCCTTGCCGCCCAAAATGATCCAAACTCCGCCGGAAAACGCGCCGATAGCCTTGAGCGTGGCGTCTACGCTGGTAGCTTTGGAATCGTTGTAATAAGCCACGCCGTCGATCTCGCGCACGAATTCCAGGCGATGCTCCACCGGCGCGAAGGTAGCCGCCGCGCTGGCGATCTGTGACAAGCCCGCCCCCGCCCGGTCCGCGATGAGCGCCGCCACCATCACGTTTTCGTAATTGTGCCGCCCGCGCAGGCGTAGTTCGCTGACGTCCAAAAGTTCTCCACGGTCCATCCGAATCACTTCGCCATCCAGCCACGCGCCCGAAACATGGTGCGTGCCGCTGAACCACACGGTCTTGGCCTTGGTTCGGCCCGCGAACGTCACCGTCACGGGATCGTCTGCGTTCAGCACGGCCAGATCGTCCGGACTTTGCGTTTCGAACAGGCGGGCCTTCGCGTTCGCGTAGTTCTCGAAGGTGTGATGGCGGTCCAGATGGTTCTGCGTCACGTTCAGGCAGGCCGCGATGGACGCGCGAAACGTTTCGATCGTCTCCAGTTGGAAGCTCGAAAGCTCCAGCACGTTCCACTGATCGGGCCGCGAAGTTTCCACCATCTCGGCCGGCGCGGTTCCGATATTCCCGCCCACCTGGCACGCGATCCCCGATTCTCGAAGGATGTGGCCCGTGAGCGCCGTCGTGGTCGTTTTGCCGTTCGTGCCCGTGATACCGATGTTCGGTCCTTCGATAAACGGCGCAGCCAGCTCCAGCTCTCCAATCACCGGAACGCCGCGGGCACGCGCCGTTGCGAGAACATCCAGATCGGCCGGCACGCCCGGCGAAATCACCACCAGTTCCGCGTCGCGAAACGCCGCTTCGGTTTGGGGTTCTACGATCACGCCTTCAATCTCACCCTTGCGTTTCTCATCCACTGCTCTCACTATCGACCCATGCCGGCGCAGCAGCTTGATGGCCGCCACGCCAGAACGGGCCGTTCCCACCACGACAACTCTTGTACCCTGCAGCTTGCGCATGTCATTCTTATCGCAGTTTCAAGGTGGTCAACGCGAACAGCGCCATCACCAGGCCCGCGATCCAAAACCGGGTGATGATCTTCGACTCTTCCCAGCCCAGTTGCTCGAAATGATGATGGATGGGCGCCATTTTGAAGATCCGTTTCTTGCGCAGCTTGTAACTGCCCACCTGTAAAATTACCGACAGCGCTTCGATCACATAGACGCCGCCGATAAAGATCAGCAAAACCTCCTGTTTGATCAAAACCGCCACCACGCCCAGCGCGCCGCCCAGCGCGAGCGACCCTACGTCGCCCATGAAAATTTCCGCCGGATGCGCGTTGTACCAAAGGAACCCGAGCGACGCACCCACCATGGAGCTGCAAAAGATGGTTAATTCCGAAGCGCCGGGCAGCCGCGCCAGATCCAGATATTGCGCCCACGTGGCGTGGCCGGTGACGTAGGTGAGCGCCGTCATCGCAAACGAAGCGATCAGCATCAGGCCGATTGCCAGCCCGTCCAGGCCGTCGGTAAGATTCACGGCGTCCGACGACCCCACAATCACCAGGATCATGAAGCCAAAAAAAAACACGAAAGCCAGCGGATACGTGTACCAGTTGCGCAGAAACGCGTCGATCAGCAGGTCCGGCTTGAACGATTTGAAAAACGGCACGTTCATGCTGGTGGAATACGCTTTCTGCGCGTGCAGCGTCAGCAGCATGAAACCGACGATCAGCGCGGCCAGGATTTGCAGCCCGAATTTCTGCCTCACCGTCAAGCCTTCGTTTTGTTTGCGCCGCACCTTGGCGTAATCGTCCCAGAATCCGATCAGCCCGAAACTCACCAGGCTGAACATCGCGATCCACACGTAGGGATTCAAAAGATTCGCCCACAGCAGCGTGGGAATCAAGATGGAGATGATGATCAAAATCCCGCCCATGGTGGGCGTGCCGGCCTTCTTCATGTGCGATTTTGGCCCGTCTTCGCGAATATACTGGCCGATTTGAAATTCGTGCAGCTTGGCGATGAGCCAAGGGCCCAGGATCAGGCACAGGAACAAGGCCGTCAGCGCGGCGAACGCGGTGCGGAACGTGACGTATCCAAACACGCGAAAGGGCGTGAAGTGGCGAAAGAGTTTCTCGTAGAACAGCCAGTAGAGCATCTTCTAGGTAACAACCCGCAAAACGGAGCGCGGCGGCATAGTGGTTTTAGTGAATTGCGGGTGCCTCCGCACCCTGTGCGGGTTCGTTGGGCCGCGCCAGGAACCTCTCCATGGCACGCTCCACGTGGGTGCCACGCGAACCCTTGAACAAAATCACATCTCCCGGATGCGCGATCGCGCGCAGGTGTTCGCCCGCCGCTTCCGCATCGGGGAAAAAAAACGCGGCGTCAACCGCCAGGCCTGACTGCCTCGCTGCGTCGATAAGGTGACAGGCCTCGCCGCGTATCCCTACAAGCACATCAATTCCACTCTTCGCGGCGTAGCTTCCAACGTCACGATGGAGGGACTCGGACCAGCGCCCGAGCTCGAGCATCTCCCCCAGCACGGCGATGCGCCGTTTGGCTGGCGTCTCCCGCAGCACGTCGATCATCACGCGCGCCGCATCGGGATTGGAGTTATAGCAATCGTTCAAAATCACCACGCCGTCGCGTTCCAGGCGCTGCCCGCGCATGGAGGACGCCGCAAGATCCTTCACCACTTCGACGAGTTGTTTGGGACGGATTCCGTACAGCGACGCCACGGCCAAGCCGGCCAGTATGTTCGATACGCTGTGGCGTCCCACCAACGCGCTCTCAAACCGCACACCGTCCACTTTGAAACTTACGCCTCGATCGGTAAGATGCACATCGTCCGCGCGCAGGTCGGCGGGCGAGTTGATTCCAAAAGTGACCGTGTAGCCGCGATGCGCTTCGCGAAATTGAATCACCAGCGGATCGTCCGCGTTCAGCACCGCTACGCCGTCCGACGGCAGGGATTCAATCAGCTCCCGCTTGGCCGCGGCCACGCCTTCAATAGAATCGAAAGCCTCCATGTGCGCATGTCCCACGTTGGTGACAACGCCGATGCGCGGCTTCGCGATCGCACACAATGCCCGGATCTCGCCCGCATGGTTCATACCCATTTCGAGCACCGCAACACGGGCTTCGCCCGGCAATCGCAGAATCGACAACGGCACGCCGACGTGATTGTTCAAATTCCCGATGGTCTTGCCGGTAGGCATCCCGACGGCCAGCATGGATGCGATCACATCTTTGGTAGACGTTTTGCCAGCGCTGCCGGTCACGCCGATCACTTCCCCACCCCATTGCCCCAGCGCCCAAATCGCGGTGCTTTGCAGAGCTTGGAGAGTATCTGGAACGGATAAAACCGCTTCCTGACGGTCGCGGCTCGGAAGGTCGTGGATCGAAAGGTCGCGGCTCGGAATCGGCGCGTTCGCCACGGCCGCAATGGCGCCCTTGCGCAGCACTTCGTCCACATACGCATTGCCATCGTGATTCGGGCCGCGTAGCGCAAAGAACAGATCGCCGGGCGCGATGCTCCGCGAGTCGATACTCCAGCCCGTTACTCGAGCATCGCTCTCCACCGTTAATCCTAGCGCTCGCGCCACTTCCGCCAACCTAAACTCCATCGCCTTTCCGGTACCCCAACTCCCGCAGCACGTCCCGCGCCACCTCGCGATCGTCAAAATGTATGACGCGATCTTTCAACACCTGATACGTTTCGTGGCCCTTTCCGGCCAAAATCACGATATCCCCGGGCCGTGCCTCTTTGAGCGCGGCGCGAATGGCCGTGGCGCGATCGGGCTCCATCGAGTGCGGCGTGTCAAAACGGCGAAGCCCCACCAGCGCGTCGTTCATGATCGCAAGGGGATCTTCCGAACGCGGATTGTCGGACGTCAGCACCACATAATCGCTTAACTCGGCCGCCGCCTGCGCCATCAGCGGACGTTTGGTGCGGTCGCGATCGCCTCCGCAGCCGAAAAGCGTGATCACGCGTTTGGGATGCAGCTCGCGCGCCACCGAAATCACGTTGCGCAACGCGTCGTCGGTATGCGCGTAGTCCACCACAATCAAAAACGGCTGGCCTTGCTGCACGCTTTCAAACCGGCCCGGGACGCGCGGCGAACTCGCGATGGCACGCGCGATGGTATCCCAATCCAGGCCGTAGCTTAGCGCCGCGCCGCACGCCGCCAGGATATTATAGGCGTTGAATTTGCCCACCAACGGCGAGGCCAACTGCATGCGCGCGCCCGCATGTTCCACCGTAAAGCGCAGGCCGTTAAAATTCATTTTGAGCGACGACCCGCGCAAATCCGCGCCCTCCTCGAATCCGTAGCGCAGCGTGTGCGGCGCCCGCCCGATCCGGCGGCCGTATTGGTCGTCAAAGTTGATCACGGCCCACTCGGGCGAGGTAGTGCCCTCGGGCGCGAATAACAAACGCTTGGCCGCGAAATATTCTTCCATCGTGTGGTGGAAATCCAGATGGTCCCGCGTGAGATTCGTAAACACGGCGGTATGAAACGTAATGCCGTAGACTCGTCCCAACGCCAGTGCGTGGGATGATACCTCCATTGTGGCATGGGTTCCACCGGCCTGCTCCAATTCCTGAAACAAACGATAAAGATCCAACGATTCGGGCGTGGTATTCACGGCCGGACGCACTTCACCCGCCAGCCGGTACTCGATAGTTCCCACCAGCGCCGTCGTCATCCCGGCGGCGCGCAACACCGCGTCGATCAGAAAGGTGGTCGTCGTTTTGCCGTTGGTCCCCGTCACGCCGGTCAGCTTCAGCCTTTTGGCAGCGTCGCCGTAGAGATTCCGCGCGGCCAGCGCCAGCGCTTGCCTGCCATGCTCCACTTCAATCCAGCGCCCCGAAAATCCCACGGGCGCCGGAAGCTCGCTGACCGTTGCCACCGCACCCTTTTCGATGGCCTGCCTGGCAAACTCGCGGCCATCGGCGCGCGCTCCGGGAAACGCGAAGAACAGAAATCCCGGCTCCACGCGCCGCGAGTCGTACTCCAATCCCGTCACCGGCAGTTGCGCCAAATCGCCCGGAAGCTCCTTCCTGAGCTTTACGCCCTGGAGGATTCGTTCGATTGTCATGGGCTCGCTAGCGGCCGAATTGCACGAGAACCCGCTGTCCCAACGGCAAGATGGCGCCTGGCGCGGGAAGCTGCGCGCGCGCGACGCCGCTGCCGGTGAATTCCACCGGAATGCCCAGCGCGGCTGACTGCTCAATCACGTTTCTTACGGTCTTTCCTTCAAAGTTTGGTACGCGCGGCCCCGCCAGATCCTGTCCGGAACTTCCACCTGGTGCTGAAAAAATCCGCTGGTCCGAAGCGCTATTTGCGGAAGCCACCGGTCGGTCGTCGGCAGCAACGGCATTTCCCGCTTGGACCAGCGGGGGAGGGATGGAAGAACCTAGATCGGCAATCGCAACATCGTTTTCGTCGGCCGGACTGCTACCTTCGGGAACCATCTCGGGCAGATCCTTGGGCACGTCCATGACGCGGAGCCCGGCGGCGGCCACTTCACGAAACACGGGGGCGGATGTCGGTCCGCCGTAGCCCACTGTGCCTTCGGTTCCGTTGATGGTGACTACGATCACAATCCTTGGATTGGTTACCGGGGCGAATCCCATGAAGGACGCGTTGTACATGTGGGTGTACTGATGTATGCGGTTGTCGTAAATCTGCGCCGTTCCGGTTTTACCCGCCGACGTATAGCCGATCAGCCGCGCGTATTTGTGTCCGGTCCCATAGGGCTTCAGGACCACGCCTTCCATCATGCCGCGCATGGTGATGGCGGTCTCCGGCTTCAACACGCGAATGGGTTCCACCTTGGGCTCATCCATGCGGAGCCGGGGCTTCAGCAGCAGCCCGCCGCTCGCGATCACGGTACAGGCTTGCGCCAGTTGCACGGCGGTGACGCCAATCTCGTGTCCCATGGCCACCGAGCCGATGGAGCTCTTCTGCCACACGCGCAGCGGCCGCACCATCCCGGAGGATTCGCCCGGCAGCGGCAAGCCCGTTTTCTTGCCGAACCCAAAGCGGCGAATATAGGTGTACAGATTCTTGTCGCCCACTTGCAGGCCGATGTTGATGGCGCCGATATTGCTGGACCGCGCCAGCACGTCCGCCATCGACAACGACGCATAACTGCTGTGATCGTGAATGATGCGGCCAAATAAGTTGATGCTTCCATTACCGCAGTTGATCATCGACTCGGGACGCAGCTTGGTGGTCTCGAGCGCCGAAGACAGCGTGATCACTTTATAAACCGATCCGGGCTCAAAAGGCGCCGACACGGCCAGGTTCTCGCGGGCGGCCTGGGCGCCGGGCTTGGGCGGCTCATTCGGATCGAAGGTCGGCACGTTGGCCATCGCCAGGATATCGCCGGTACGCGGGTCCATCGCCACCAGGCTGCCGGACTTGGCATGATGCAGCGCCACCATCTTGGCCAGCTCCTGCTCGGCGACAAATTGAATGCGCGAATCGATGGTGAGGCGAACGTCCTGCCCCGGCTCCGGCTCGCTTTCCATCTTCGATGCGAATCCGCGCCGTTGAACATCCTCGGTGACCAGCAATTCGCCGGCGTGTCCGGAGAGCTGGTCGTTCATGCTCTGCTCCACACCGCCATTGCCGTCCTCTTGAAAATCGACGCTTCCGATGACGTGCGCGGCGAGCGAACGGTTCGGATAAAAGCGCTCGCTCTCGGTGCGAAACTCGATCCACTCCAGGTTCAGGTCGCGCAGCCGCTTGGCTTCCTCGCGAGTGATCTTGCGCTTCACCCAAAGAAAACCGCGCTGGTCGTCCACGGCTGTTCTCAGCTTCGTCAGCAAGTCGGCATGATCCAGGTTCAGAACTTTGGAAAGAATGTCGGCCGCGATGGAGAGATCGGGCACGCGCAGCGGATCAACGACTACCGATTCGGCGGGCAAACTCATCGCCAGGCGTTGGCCGTAGCGATCGAGTATCGCTCCGCGCGGCGCCTTGATCTCTTCCACTCTCTGCTGCTGGTCGAGCGCCATCTCCGCGAACTTGGAATGCTGGATCACTTGCAGTTGGATCAAGCGGGCGACGATCAGCGCGGCCCAGATAAAGGCCACCCGGACCAGGACGTGAACGCGTTTTGTCGCCAGTGGATCCATAAAAAACTTCCACGACTCCCTCGGCCCCTAACGGGGCGCACGGTCGCGGCTCGGTTACTTCTTCGCCAGGATGGCGTCGCTCTTGTTGCCATCCAGATAAACCACCGCTTCCGGCGCCGGGTCGACGAAGCGCTGCATGCGCGCCAGCTCTTCCAGACGTGCCGGGCTCAGCAGCTTGGTTTCCGCCAGCTCGAGCGAAGCGCGGTCCAGCTCCAGACGCTGCCGCTCCTGCCGCAGGGCCTCCATCTTGTAACCGGCCATAAGCTTGTTCAGCGATGGCAGCAGCAGCGCGATCACCATCACGGCGAAAACAAACGTGGAACCAATCACGCGCCAGCAGATCTTGCGCGCCGCCGGGTCCGCTTCGCGGTAGACCCGCGAATTATCGATGTGCTTCACGTACAGATACACGTCTTCGTTCGGAAACGCGGGAACCTGGAAGCGGTCCTCGTGGGCCAGAACGCGCGGCCGGCCATCGGGAGCGTCATGCGACGTCGTGAACCGGTCCAGCATTGTTGCGAGAGTTGCCATTATGATTTGCTCTCTATCACTTCATCTCCAGCGCACGGAGCTTTGCGCTCCGCGAAGGAGGGTTGTCTCTTGTTTCTTCCCGTGTCGGCCTGAGCACGTGCTTGGTGAGGATGTCCGCTCGCCCCGCGCGCGCCAGCGCCTGAAAGCTCTGCTTCACTTTTCGATCTTCGAGCGACATGAACGACAATACGACCATGCGTCCGCCGCTCTTCACCAAATCCGGCGCGATGGCGAGCAATTGATCCAACTCCCCTTGCTCGTCGTTCACCGCCATGCGCAAGGCCTGAAACGTTTGCGTGGCCGGATGTATTTTGCTCGTACGGGGCACGGCCACTTCGATTACATGCGACAGTCGCTGTGTCGAATGGATCGGCCGTGCCCGCACGATTGCTCTGCTGATTCTCCGCGACCTCCTTTCCTCGCCAAGCTGATAAATCAAGTCGGCGAGTTCCTTTTCTGGAGTAAAATTCACAATCTCGTCCGCGGTCAGTTCCTGGCCGCGATTTTGCCGCATGTCCAAGGGACCGTCGGCCATCAACGAAAACCCTCGCTCGGGTTGCGTCAGTTGATAGCGGCTCACACCCAGGTCCGCCAGCAATCCGTCCACCTGCACTACCCCGGCGGCTGCGAGCGCAGCTCGTAGCTCCGAAAATGCCCCTTGATGAAATCGAATCCGATCCGCCCACTCGGCAGTGTTCTGCTTCGCCAGCTCCAAAGACTCCGCGTCCCGATCGTTCCCGATCACAAACCCAGTGGTTAATCTCTGCGCGATCGCTCCCGAATGTCCGCCTAATCCCGCTGTCACGTCCAGGTAAATGCCGTCCGGCCGTATCGCCAGATACTCCAGACATTCGCCGAGCATGACCGGCACGTGCATACATGACCGCTATTTGAATCCCTTCAGTTTGGCCGTCTTCAATTTCTCCGCCAGCATGTCTTTGGCTTTCTGTTTGCGCGCTTCATATTCGGCCTTCGAATAAACATTAATCGCGCCCTGCGAACAATCCAGCCGCACTTCCTGATTCTCCAGCGCCAGTGCGCGCCGCAAATCCGTGGGCAATGTCATGCGTCCCTGTGGGTCTACTTTCGCCTCAGCACCATAGTCGTTCGCCACAAACGCCAGCGCCTCCGCCGCGTCGGGATCTTCGGTGGCCAGCGCCTCCAAAACTTTTTCGTTTCCCTTCCACACCGAAATCGGGTAGATTCGAGCTATGCGGTCGTCAACGCTGGTCACGAAATATTTCTCATCCCCGATCGCCGTCAAATACTGCTGCAACTCAACCGGAAGTTTCAGCCTGCCCTTGTCGTCCACATGGGCCGAAAAGAACCCACGAGGAGAATCTACGGGCGTCGTTTGAGGCTGTTCGTCCACTTTTGACCAGATCGGGCCACTTTCGGCCTTGAATGGATTTTGCCACGAGTTCGAAAGGCTTTGCAAGCACTATTTGTGTTTACTTCCATCTAACGAAGGGTTTGGCGATGCCACCACTAAGCGTTGGGGGAGCTTTTCAATGAGCCCCTCCCTGTACGATCTGGATCCCGGAACTGCCTTCCCGGAGGTGGTTCGCATGGTTGTGGAGATCCCCAAAGGGTCGAGCAACAAGTATGAATACGATGCCGGGCTAGGCGCTTTCCGGCTGGATCGGGTGCTCTATTCGCCCGTCCATTACCCGGGCGATTACGGCTTTATTCCCGGCACTTTAGCGTCGGATGGCGATCCCATGGACGTGCTGGCGCTGGTGGAAGAGCCGTCATTCTCCGGTTGCGTGATAGAGGTCCGGCCGGTTGGGGTCCTTAACATGGTAGATCAGGAGCAGAAGGACCAGAAAATTATCGCCGTGGTGAATCGCGATCCCCGTTATGAGCAGGTGCACAGCCTGAACCAGATCTATCCGCACCTGCGGCGCGAGATCGAACATTTTTTCAACATCTATAAGGAACTGGAAGGCCGCGAGACCAGCACGCTGGGCTGGGGCGATCCCGCGGAGGCGCGCAAAGTGATCGGCGAGAGCCGGACGGCCTATCTGGCGCGCAACGCTAGCGCGAAGCCGAAGCGCCCGCGTGCGGCTCGCTAAGCCGGATGATCGCGCCGGCGGACATGAACCTCACCGCCGCGTTGGAATTCGACAGGTTCTCTTCCAGCTTCGGAATTGCATCGGGGTTGCCGCACCGTCCTAGCGCCTTCGCCGCCGCAGCCTTCTCCGCCCAGGTTTTGTCGTCGGTGGCGGCCGTTTCCAGCAGTTTGAAAGTCTGCGCATCGCACTCTTCCGCCAGAAGGTTCAGCGCCTGCATTCGAACCGCGACCGCGCCGTTCTTGAACACCTGCTCGGCCGCAATGACGCCGATATTGAAGGGGCCTAGTAAAGCGCCCGAGGCGGACTTCGCGCCGATGATCGCCATCTTTTTCGGATCGTAACGAAGCCGGTCCGCGCGTCGCAGCGCGCCCTTCACTCCGCCGTCGGTGGCGTTCTGCTGTCCCGCCACCACGTCTTCGATGAACCCGCGGCCAGTTTTGTCCCCCATGTCCCACAGTGCTTGCGCCGCCGCAAAGCCGACTTCTCCCGCCGGATCGTCCAGCGCGGCCCTCAACGCTGGAATGGACGAGCGCGATTTCATCTCGCCCAGTTCCGCCGCGGCGGTGGCGCGAATCAGCGGATCGCTATCCCTGTGCATCGCCCACTCCACCTGCCGGATGGCTTCGGGGTCCAGCCCGATCGATCCGGTGGCTGTCACGGCCTGCCGCCGGTTCAGAGGGTTCGTATCCACAAGCCCAGGCTTCAGGACATCCCAGGCGGACTTTTCCGGTTGCGCCAGCAGGCATGCCGCCGGGAGGAACACGAGAAGGACGATCTTACTGAACAACAATATTAACTAGTTTATCCGGAACTACGATTACTTTCACCACCTGCTTGCCATCCAACAACGGCTGCACCTTGGTGTCGGCGAGCGCCAGCTTTTCGAGCGACTCGCGCGGCGTGCCAAACGCCACATTAATGCGCCCGCGCAGCTTGCCATTCACCTGGATCACCACCTCGGCTTCGTCCTCGCGAGCGAGCTCGGGATCGTATTCGGGCCAGGGGCGATGGAACACCGGCCCCTCGCGGCCCTGCTCCTCCCAAAGTTCTTCGGCCAAATAGGGCGCGAAAGGCTCCAGCATGAGCGGGAGCTTTTCGATGATTTCGGCCATCACCGGCGCGGACAAATCCTTCTCCAGCTCCGTAAGCACGTTCATCAGGCCCATCAACGCGGCGATGGACGTATTGAAATGCCAGCGGCCTTCGAAATCGTCTGTGATCAACTTCAGCGTCTGGTGGAGTTTCCGGAGCGCCTTGCGATCGGAGGCGGTTGGCTCGGGCAAGCCCTTTCCAACATTCCTTGTGACAAATTTATAAACGCGGCTCAGGAAACCGTACGCGCCATTGGCGCCGGAATCGGTCCAATCCATTTCCTTTTCAGGCGAAGTGGCGAAGAGCTCGAACACGCGGCCCGTATCGGCGCCAAAGCGCTGGATCATTTCATCGGCGCTGACGACGTTCCCCTTCGATTTCGACATCTTCGCGCCGTCTTTGATCACCATGCCTTGCGTGAACAATCGCTTGGTGGGCTCATCGTTGGCGATCAGCCCGAGATCGCGCATCATTTTTGTCCAGAAGCGCGAATAAATCAAATGCAGGATGGCGTGCTCCACGCCGCCGATGTACTGATCGATCGGAAACCAGTAAGCGATCTTCTTCGAATCGAACGGCGCGCTGGAGTTGTGGGGATCGCAGTAGCGATAAAAGTACCAGGATGAATCGATGAACGTGTCCATGGTATCCGTTTCGCGCTTCGGGCGGGCTCTCCGCACTTCGGACACGGGACGTTCACGAACTCCGGCACATTTTCGAGCGGCGAGCGGCCCTTGCCGCCGATGGGAACTTTGAGCGGCAGCACCACGGGCAAATCGCTCTCCGGCACCGGAACCATGCCGCACTTGGGGCAATAAATCACGGGAATGGGTGTGCCCCAATAGCGCTGGCGCGAGATGCCCCAATCCTTGATGCGGAACGTGACCGCGGCCTTTCCGAAACCCTCCACTTCGGCCTTGGGCCGTCATCACGCTACGAGCTTCGGCGCTGGGGAGCCCGGTATAAGGTCCGGAATTTTCGACGATGCCGTCCTCGCCCCACGCTTCCTTCATCGTGGCGACGTCGGCCAGCGCGCCATCCACGGGCCGAATCACCGGCCGGATCGGGATGCCGTATTGTTTGCAAAATTCGAAATCGCGCTGATCGTGCGCGGGCACAGCCATGATGGCGCCCGTTCCATAGCCCATCAGCACGAAGTTGCCGATCCAGATGGGAACTCGCTCGCCACTAAATGGATTGACCGCGTAGCTGCCGGTAAACAGGCCTTCTTTCTCGATGTCGCCCGGGCCTTTGGACGCGCGCGAATCGATCATTTGCTTCACCTGCGCCTTCAGCTCCGGTGACGCAAGCTCCGCCACCAACGGATGCTCGGGCGCAAGAATCACGCACGTCGCGCCGAAGATGGTATCCACGCGCGTGGTGAACACGCGGATCGCCTGCCCACTGCCTTCGAGATGAAAATCGATCTCCGCGCCTTCCGAGCGCCCGATCCAGTTGCGCTGCATCAGCAACACGCGCTCCGGCCAGCCTTCTTCCAATTCGCCGATGGATGCGAGCAATTCGTCGGCATAATCGGTGATGCGCAGGAACCATTGCTCGATGGCGCGCTGCTCCACCGGCGTCGATTCGTGCCGCCAGCAGCAGCCATCCACCACCTGCTCGTTCGCCAGCACCGTCCCGCACTCGTTGCACCAGTTGACCAGCGCATTCTTGCGATACGCCAGCCCGCGCTCCAGCATCTTCAAAAAGAACCACTGGTTCCATCGATAATATTCGGGATCGCAGGTGGCCACCTCGCGCGACCAATCGTAACTGAAGCCCATGCGCCGGTGCTGCCGCTTCATGTTCTCGATATTGTGCATGGTCCATTCGTAGGGATCGCGCTTGTTCGCGATGGCCGCGTTTTCGGCCGGCAGACCGAACGCGTCCCACCCCATGGGATGCAGCACGTTAAAGCCGCGCATGCGCTTGTAGCGCGCCAGCGCGTCGCCGATGGTGTAGTTACGAATGTGCCCGATGTGCAGCGTACCGCTCGGATAAGGCAGCATTTCGAGCACGTAAAACTTGGGCTTGCTCGAATTCTCTTCGGCCTGAAAGAGCGCGGCGTTGGCCCACCGCTCGCTCCACTTCAACTCGATCTGGTTATGGTCGTACTGCTTTTCCGGCATAGCTGCTCAAAATGGCTTGGCGCAGAGTTTCGGGGGGTTAAGGATGCGGCGAAACCCGTCTCTTTCAATATAGCCGGGTCCGATATGCTCGTGCTCAGAATACGGGAACTTCGATCTGTAAACCTTCAATCATCGCGAAGTGCCTGCGGTTGCGTGTTACGAGAACGAGATGACGGGCCATTGCAGTAGACGCGATCAATGAATCGAAGGTGCGGAGACCATCCGACTTGGCATATCGTTTCAGGAGATCGTAAGCAAGCAGGTCGACCGCATCATCGATATGTTCGATCGAATACGTCGATATAAGCGATTCAATCGCCGCGACATCACGCTTGTCCCTCGCGCCAACGATAGTTCATGGGCGGTGATAATTGAGATTGCGGCGTCGGCGAGGGAGTCAACGTACGAAGCGGCCTCCACGTTACCACGCGAGACATCGATCATTACATCGGTATCGAGCAGGTAGCGAGCCATTGTCCCGCTAGCCGCGGGGGTTGTCCCTTAGTCCGTTTACGTACTCAACGCCGTCACCGATATCGTGCCGATCCTTCCACATTCCGAAGAAAGGTAGATCTTTAATGGAATGCCGCTGACCGGCAAGCATGTTTTCGGAAGGAACCCGGACTTCGACGAGCGTCCCCTCCTTAATTTGGACATTTTCCAGAGGCTTGAAAACGCCGTTTTCGTATTTGGCTGGAATGGTCACAATAACGCCCCGATCTTTCGCCTACAACAAGTTTACGCCCTTAACCGGTTCTTCGGGCAGAGCTTCTTCAGCATTTCCATATTCCTCAACTCGTCGCCTTCCTCATCCACCGGAGTCTCCAGAATAAACGCCTTCGCGCGCAGCTTCGGATGATTCAGGATGCGGCGAAACCCCTCCTCGCCGATCGAGCCGCGCCCGATATGCTGGTGCCGGTCCACGTGCGATCCGAGCGGCGTCTTCGAATCGTTGGCGTGAATCACTGGCACGTTCTCGATGCCCAGCACGCGATCCATCTCCGCCACCGTCCTCTTCACTCCCGCCGCGGAACTGACATCGTAGCCGGACGCCATGCAATGGCACGTGTCGATACAAAACCCAATCTTCAGATCGGTCAGTTCGGCCGCGAATTGCCGCATCGCGCCCAGCTCCTCGAAGCGGCTCCCCAACGCCGCGCCCGACCCGGCAGTATTTTCGAGCAGCACCATGAGATTCTTCGTATCCAGACCCTGCGCGGCTTCAGCCAACGACCGGACCACCGCGTAGATCCCCTGCTCCACCGAATGTCCCTTGCAATTGCCGGGATGAGCCACCAGATACTCGGCGCCGATGGCCAGCGCGCGCTCCATCTCACCGCGAAACGCCGCCGTCGACTGCAGTCGCAGAGGCTCGCTGCACGACGCCAGGTTGATCAAATAATTGTCGTGAATCACCAGCGGCGTAAGATCGAAGCGTTCGCGGGCGCGCTCCAGCAGTTTGACGGCGCTCGGCGCGGGCGGCGATGCCCGCCACATACGCGGGCTGGCGGAGAAAATCTGGAACGTGTTGGCCCCCACCTCCGCGGCCTTGACCGCGGCATTTTCCAACGACTTGGAGATGGAAGTATGGAGCCCCAGGCGCAAGGAAATCCGATGGTAGCAGGCCGCAAGCTCCGGGACGGATCTGCCGATAGTAGACCATGCGATCCCTTGCGAGCTCCATTCTTTTGGCGGCGGCGCTCCTGTCGAGCGCTTGCGCACACGCCCGAGTCACGACACAGATTCGACCGGATGGTTCCTGGACGCGGACGATTATATTGACGGGACAGCAGAAAACAAGTGGCCTTCAGATGGTGCCCGCCCTCGAGGACACGTTCGTAGTTCCCGCCGGCAGCGGATGGAAATCGACGGACGAAGCGAAAGACAACAATCGCACGTTGACGCTGGAACGCTCCCTGCCTGCGGGCGGCGCGCTGCAGGGCGATCTCTCGATCAAGAGCTCAGAACCCGGCAAGCTCCGTCTAGTGAACCAAGTAACCGTCCAAGCGGCTGGGCCCCATCGTTTGGAATACCGCGAGACACTCCATCGGACGGGTCCGCTCAACAAGCTGCTGGACAACATACATCCCGAGGACCTGGCTCGATTGAAAACGCATCTTCCCCCTTCACTCGCCACCGATGCCAATGCCCGCGCGCTGGTGGACAAAGCGGAGGAGCTCGGCGTTCCGGTGCTGTTTGGCCCGGGCGATCCTTTGCTCGCGCTGGGGATCCTGCACCCGGACCTGGCGCTGTATCGCGCCAATCAACGCATGGGCCTCGTCATAATGCAGGCGCTGGAACAGCAATTCGGCGACAAGATGCAACCCGCCGAACGCCATGAAGTGGCCCGGCAGCTCATTCAAGAAACCTTGAGCACCGCCAAGGTATCGCAGCCCGATCCCACGGCCGCCGCGCCAACTCCAACCAACAATTCTGGATTGACTCCTCTTATGTTCATCGTGAAACCGCCGGGTAAAGTTGTGTCCACCAACGGCGAAATCGATGAGTTCACCGGAGAAATCTTCTGGGCGATGTTTGAGGAGGCCGCATCCTACAAAGACGTCGTCATGACAGCCGTCATGGAAACGAACTGAAGCGATAGGAGTACAATGCCACCATGTTCGTTCCCTTGACACCCATCCGGTGTCTCCACCGCGCCGTGGATCTGTTTCCCAATAAAATCGGCATCGTTTCGGGCGACCGGCAGTTCACTTACCGCGAATTTGGCGAGCGCTCCGAGCGGCTGGGTTCGGCGCTTCGGAAACAGGGCATCGAGCGTGGCGACCGCGTCGCGTATCTCAGCTTCAACACCCACCAGTTGCTCGAAGGCTATTACGGAGTCCCGCTCGCCGGCGGCATCGTGATGCCGCTCAACGTCCGGCTTTCGCCGCTCGAGCTGAAAAACATCCTGAATCATTCCGGCGCTCGTATGTTGTTATTCGAAAACGACTTCGCGCCCCTGGTGGAACAACTGAAACCGGCTTGTCCGGAGATTACACGATACGTCGCACTGGATGAGACTCAAGCCAGCCCCGGCCTTGCCGACTTGAGTCATGAGGAACTTCTCGATCAAGGCCAACCCGAGCGCACCGATATTTTCGGCATCGACGAAAGCTCCATCGCCGAGCTGTTTTACACCAGCGGTAGCACGGGCGCTCCGAAAGGCGTCACGTTATCGCATCGCACGCTCTATTTACATGGCTTGGCCACGGCCAGCGTATTCCGCCAGCCCGAAACCGTGGTGGATCTTCACACCATTCCTCTGTTTCACGCCAACGGCTGGGGCCGCCCACAGGCCTCCACGCTGCTTGGGACCAGGCAGATCATGGTGCGGCGCTTCGATCCCATCACGGTTTTCCGGCTGATCGCGACGCATCGCGCCACCGACATGTGCCTGGTTCCCACCATGGCCAACGCTCTGCTCAACTGCGCCGATCTTGCGTCCCACGATCTGTCCAGCCTGCGCAGCATCGTGCTGGGAGGCGCGGCTGCCTCACCCGAACTGATCGCACGCATGGAAAATGCGTTCCATTGCGAAGTGTTCGCCGGCTATGGCCTGACGGAAACCGCGCCGCTGCTCACCGTCGCCAATTACAAACCCGGACTTACTTACGCCTCCGACGCGGACCGGCATCGGCGCCGAGCCATGGCCGGGTGGCCGGTGATCGGGATGCAGGTGCGTGTGGTGGACACCGACATGAACGACGTCCCGCGCGACATGCAGACCATCGGCGAAATCGTCACCTGCGGCGACCATGTCATGGAAGGCTATTTCCGCGAGCCGGAAGCCACCGCCGCCGTGATGAGCGGGCATTGGTTTCATACCGGAGATATGGCGGTGTGGGACGAAGAGAGCTTCCTTCAGATTGTCGACCGGAAGAAGGAAATCATCATCAGCGGCGGCGAAAACATCTCGTCCATCGAAGTAGAGAAGGCCATTTTCGCCCACCCGGACGTATTCGAATGCGCCGTGGTGGCTGCGCCGGACGAAACGTGGGGCGAGATCCCGGCCGCGATCGTCGTGCGGAAGCCCGGATCGGCGCTCACATCGGAGGAATTACTCCAGTTTCTGACGGCTCGGCTGGGCAAATTCAAACTGCCGCGCGTGATCGCATTTAGCGACGAGCCGCTTCCGAAAACCGGAACCGGAAAGATCCGCAAGCTGGTGTTGCGGGAGCAATTTTGGCAGGGCAAGGAGAAAAGGGTGCAAGGCTAGACGGCGCGCAAAACCGCTTGCTCACGCGCGCGGCTCAGTCTTACTGAGCCACGACCGTCAGGGAGTGGTCGCCCGGTTCCCCACTGTACCCGTCCGGCGTGGTATTCCGTCTATAGAGGAACTTCCTCGGGAGAACAAGCACTCCGGGAAAAGGAGGACGCATGAAGCCCGCGTTTCTGCTCGCCAGCTTTGTGTTCGGGGTCACGTCTATGCTGATCGCCCAGATCGGCATACCTGGAACATATCCGCCCGGCCAATATCCGGGCCGCTATCCATCGGGAGGATCGCCCAACGGCGGATCCGGTGGCCGCTCCCGCAGGAGCACGCGCCAGGAGCAGCCCGCAACCCATACCGAAGTGGTGAGCGGCGTGGTGCGAAAACTGGATGGCGATTCCTTTGAATTGGAAGTGGAAGACACGCGCTTCCTGATCATCCAGTTCTCGGCCAGCGTGCCGAGGCCGGCGGGCATGCGCGAGGGCGATGGGCTGGACGTTACGGCGAACATGGATGCGGACGGCATGTTTCACCTGGCGAGCATGACGCCGAACAAGACGATCGCGGACACCATCAATGAAGCCGACAGCCTGGGCCCAGGCGGCGCGCCTCCGGAAGAAGGAAGAACCGGACCGCCTCCCACCATTCTTGTCCGGCCCGACGCCGCGCCGGATGCCGACGATTCGGGACCGCCCAAACTGATCCGCGGTAAACCGGCGGCGCGCGCTTCCGATACAACTGCCGACGACGACGCTCCCCCGGTTGCCCGGCCGAAACCCGCGGTTCCCAGCAATCCACACATGGCTCTGATCGCGCAGGCGCGGGACGCCGCCGCGACGTTCCTGGAAGGACTGCCGAACTACGTCTGCCAGGAGCAGACCACGCGCTACGTCAGCGAGACGCGCCAGCCCAGCTGGAACGTTCTGGACGTAGTTTCCGCCGAAGTGGTCTACGACGATCACCAGGAAAGCTATCGCAACCTGCAGATCAACGGGAGGCCCACCAAGAAAGCCCCGGAGGACTCAGGCGCCTGGTCTACCGGTGAGTTCGGCACCATCCTGGCCAGCCTGTTCGCACCGCAGTCCGCCGCCGAATTCAAATACGTGCAAGAGGACAACATTGCACATCGCGCCGCTTCCGTGTTCGACTTCAAGGTGCTACGCGTGCGCTCCAACTGGAAGATCTCGGTGCCGGGGCAATATGTCCTGCCCAGCTATAAGGGCTCCGTCTGGATCGATAAGCAGACCGGGCAAGTGCTACGCATCGAGATGCAGGCCAAGGACGTTCCGGAGGCGTTCCCGGAGGTTACCGTCGAAACCGCGGTGGATTATGACTCCCTTAGCTTGGGAAGCGCCGATAAGTTCCTGTTGCCGGTGGATGCGGAAGCCTTAAGTTGCCTGCGCAATTCCAACGAGTGCGAACGTAACGTCATCCAGTTCCGCAACTATCACAAGTTCGAGGGCGAATCTGTGATCAAGTTTGAGCAGGAGCAGCAGAAGTAATCCCGAACAGCGCCAGGTACTTTTCGGGAAGTTTCACCGGCCGCATCTCGGCACCCAGAAACATGTGCCTGGTTTCGCCCGACGCAAGCTGGCGTCCACTGTGCGCCTCGCGAATTTCGTACTCAAACTGCACCATGCGCCGGTTCGACTCCGCGATCCTCGTCTTCACCACGATCTCTTCGTCATAGCGCGCCGGATGGAGATACCGGCAGTGCGCGTCCACCACCGCCAGCCGGATGCCGTCGTTCACTTCCATGTCGCGATAGCGGATACCGGCCGCCCGGCAATACTCGGCGCGCCCCAGTTCCATCCAGATCAGGTAGTTCGCGTAGTAGACCACGCCCATCTGATCCGTCTCGGCGTAGCGCACGCGCAAGCGGGTTTCATGCCAGCGCGGTTCGTCAGACATTCGCCTTGTTCTTGCGCAACTGCTTCATCTCTTTGGGCGTGAACAGCATGTCGCTGGGAGGCATTCTGCGCTCCCGGCAGTACGCCAGGTACAGGTAGCCGTAGCTGCGGGTGATGTAGTCCGAGGTCGAAAAGCCCAGCAGCCGCGCGGTGCTGTCAATCCACCGCGGGCTGCCTTCAATCTCCATGTAATTTCCGATCGGCGTTTCATCCAGCAACACCTTGCCGGTGCTGGGAAGCTTCGCATATTCGGTGCGGAACTTCTCATAGCGGAAGATGGGATGGTAACCGATTTCATTGAAGATCTGCTCCACTTTGAAGGCATCCGGCAACACCACTTCGATCTCATGGCGCTTCTTATAGCGTCCCTGCTCGGACGGGCCTTTGTAGGTTAGCAGCGTGTGCGTCCCCACGCGGCGCACGCGGATGAGTTTTCCATGGCTGCGCAGCGTTCGGGTGGAGGTATCCAGCAGCACGTTGTATTCGTGCAACCGGCTCTTGGACACGCGGAAGCCCGTGTCTCGCAGAGCGCGCCGGATTTTCCCCAAGTTCCCAGGCAGACGCAGTTTGATTTCGATTTCGAAGTTCACGGCTTTGAACTCATGTAAGGAGGCCCAGCATTCTATGAGAACAGAAGCGAGGCCGCACTCACAAGTTTCAGTTCGGTGACAAAAGCGGGCGTAAACCGTGCCGCGCGGTGCCTGCCTCAGGACCACTAGAACTGGACGGTCTTGACTTCCGGTTCAATATTGTATATATTTTCTATCGACTTACTATAGAACTACCGTGCCCAAACATACTCGCGTTCTCACTTCTACTTTCGCCCTGGCATCGCTGGCCTTCCTGGGAGGTTGCTCCTCCAAGACCGAAGCCACTAGCGGGCCGGCGACCGTGCACCTCCTGAACGTCTCCTACGATCCCACCCGCGAGCTGTATCAGGAATTCAACAAGGCTTTTGCGGACGATTGGAAACAAAAGACCGGGCAGACCGTGAGCATCGAACAGTCGCACGGCGGTTCGGGCAAGCAGGCCCGCTCGGTGATCGATGGGCTGCAGGCCGACGTAGTCACCCTGGGCGTCGCCTCCGACATCGACGCCATCGTCGAAAAAGGCCACGCCATCAACCCGGGTTGGGAGGCAAAACTACCTGATAACGCTACACCATACACGTCGACTATTGTGTTCCTGGTGCGCAAAGGCAACCCCAAGGGTATTCATGACTGGCCGGATATTATCCGCAAAGGCGTCAGTGTGATCACGCCCAATCCGAAAACCTCCAGTGGCGCTCGCTGGAATTATTTGGCGGCGTGGGGCTATGCCTGGAACCATTCCGGACATGATGAGACGAAGACCCGCGAGTTTATCGCTGCCCTCTATGAGAACGTTCCAGTGCTCGATTCGGGCGCGCGCGGCTCAACCACTACTTTTGTCGAGCGCGGCTTAGGCGATGTTTTGCTCTCCTGGGAAAACGAAGCACATCTGGCGCTGAAGGAATTCGGATCGGACAAGTTCGAAATCGTGAATCCTTCGTCCAGCATTCTCGCCGAGCCGCCCGTGGCTGTCGTGGACAAGTATGTCGATCAGCACGGCACGCGCGCGGTAGCCGAAGCCTATCTCAAGTACCTGTACACCGACGCCGGGCAGGAGATCGCCGCGAAGAACTTCTACCGGCCGCGCACGCCGTCCGTGCTCGCCAAGTATAAGAGCCAGTTCCCCGACATTCAGCTCTTCACCATCACCGATGTCGCCGGCCCGTGGAAGGAAGTTCAGCCCAAGCATTTCGCCGATCACGGCATCTTCGATCAACTCTACAAGCCGCAAAGCTAGCGGCCGCCAAAATCCATAATGACCCGGCTACGGCAGCACAGTGTCATTCCAGGCTTCGGCCTCACGCTCGGATATACGTTGTCCTATCTGAGCCTGATCGTCCTGATCCCGCTCTCGGCGCTCGCGGTGAAGGGCGCCGCGCAGCCTTGGTCGCAATTTAGCGAAGCCGTCTTCGATCCGCGAACATTGGCCGCGTGGCGTCTCACCTTCGGCACCGCATTCATCGCGTCATTGATCAACGCATTCTTCGGATTGATCGTGGCCTGGACGCTGGTGCGCTACGAGTTCCCCGGCCGCCGTATTCTGGACGCGCTGATCGACGTGCCGTTCGCGCTTCCCACCGCCGTTTCCGGTATCGCGCTCACCGCCATCTATTCGCAAAACGGATGGGTGGGCCGCTGGCTGCAGCCGCTCGGCATCAAAGCCGCGTTCTCGCCGCTCGGCATCGTGATCGCGCTCACCTTCATCGGGCTCCCGTTCATTGTCAGGACCGTGCAGCCGGCCGTGGAGGATCTCGATCCCGCGGTGGAAGAGGCCGCATCGCTGCTGGGCGCCACGCGCTGGACGGCACTGTGGAAGGTAATACTTCCGGCCCTGCAGCCCGCGCTGATTGCCGGATTTATTACCGCCTTTGCCCGCTCGCTGGGCGAATACGGCTCGGTAATCTTCATCTCCGGCAACATGCCGATGAAGACCGAGATCGCTTCGCTGCTCATCGTCACGAAGCTCGAACAATTCGATTACGCGGGCGCCGCGGCCATCGGCCTGTTGATGCTGGTGAGCTCGTTTGTATTGTTATTCCTGGTAAACGTGGGCCAATGGTGGTCCACGCGCCATTTGAGGAGGGCGGCTTGATCTCCCAACATCGCCACACCGAGCCAATCTGGATGCGAAACCTGTTCATTGGCGCTTCGGTGGTTTTCGTAGGACTCCTGATTCTGCTGCCCGTGATTTCCGTGTTCACGGAAGCCTTCCGCAAGGGATTCGCGTTCTATATCACCAGCATTTCGGACCCGCTCGCGATGTCGGCGCTGCGTCTCACCCTTATCACGGCGGCCGTCACTCTGGCGGCCAATCTGGTCTTCGGCCTTGCCGCGTCCTGGCTCATCGCCAAGTTCAGCTTTCCGGGACGGAACGTCCTGCTCTCTCTGATCGACCTTCCCTTCGCCGTATCGCCAGTAATCTCCGGACTGGTTTTCGTGCTGCTCTTCGGCGCGCAAGGCTGGTTCGGCGATGCGCTTTCGAGCCACGGGCTGCAGATCATCTTCGCCACTCCCGGCGTGATTCTCGCCACCATCTTCGTAACATTCCCGTTCATCGCGCGCGAGCTGATCCCGCTGATGCAGGAACAAGGCGCGGACGAAGAGGAAGCCGCGGTGTTGCTGGGCGCCAACGGCTGGCAAACGTTCCGGCGCGTGACGCTGCCTAATATCCGATGGGCGCTGGTTTACGGCGTGGTGCTCGCGAACGCGCGCGCCATGGGCGAGTTCGGCGCGGTCTCCGTGGTCTCCGGACATATTCGCGGCCGAACCAATACGCTGCCGCTGCACGTGGAGATTCTCTATAACGAGTACAACTTTTCAGCCGCCTTCGCGGTGGCAAGCCTGCTGGCGCTGCTCGCATTGATCACTTTAGTAGCGAAAGCAGGGCTCGAATGGCGCATCCGGGCCGAAGAGCGGCCCGCTGTCATGGAGGTGGATGCGTAAATGGCAATCGACGCACGGCACGTCAGTAAATCGTTCGGAAACTACGTCGCGCTACGCGACGTGGATCTGCACGTGGAACAAAGCGAGCTCGTCGCTCTGCTCGGCCCCTCGGGCTCCGGCAAGACCACGCTGCTGCGCATTATTGCTGGATTAGATACACCCGATCCGGATCCCGAGACCGTCGTGATGGTGGATGGCCAGGACATCCTGGATCGATCCGGGAAGGCGCGTGTCGGATTTGTGTTCCAGCACTATGCGCTGTTCCGCCACATGACGGTATTCGAGAACATCGCGTTCGGCCTGCGCGTGCGGCCGCGCAAGCTGCGCCTTCGGGAGCCGGAGCTGCGCCGCAGGGTGAATGAACTCCTCGATCTGATCCAGCTCGGCCGCTGGTCCAATCACTATCCCTCACAGCTTTCGGGCGGCCAGCGGCAACGCGTGGCCCTGGCGCGAGCACTGGCCATCGAGCCGAGCGTCCTGCTGCTCGACGAACCGTTCGGCGCGCTGGACGCCAAGGTCCGCCAGGAACTGCGCCGCTGGCTCAGAACGCTGCACGCCAAAATCGCCGTCACCAGCGTGTTGGTTACCCACGATCAGGAAGAGGCGCTCGAAGTGGCCGACCGGATCGTGATCATGAACCAGGGCCGCATCGAGCAAACCGGCACGCCGGACGAAGTGTTCCACCATCCTGCATCCGAGTTCGTGGTCACGTTCCTCGGGAATGTGAACCTGTTTCACGGACGCGCCGAATCGAACGGCCAGGCGCCGCGCCTGTTCGTTCGCCCTCACGAGCTCGACATCGAGCGCTCTCCCTCTAACGGTGACTCGGTTCCGGCGCGCATCCAACGCATCCAATCCGCCGGACCCATTGTGCGGGTGGAACTATCGAGCGACCGGAACGATTCCATCACGGTGGAAATGACCCACGAACGATACCGGGATTTGACCATCAAGACGGGTGAAACGGTGTACGTCAAGGTACGGGATGTTCGAGTGTTCGTTGCCACAAGATAACTCAACCGATCGACCAAGTAATATTTCATAAGCTACTGATTCAACGAAAAGTACTAGTACAGCAAGAAATCTCTTGCACAATACTGTAGTTACTTGATAGACTTACTTGAAATGAAACACACACCTCCGCAACGTGGACGGAAGCTCATGGCGAGCCTACTGCTTCTCGGGGCTTTCAGCGCGCTTCCCACTATCGCTCAAGACGACGTTACAACCCAGAATGCGTCAAGCGGCTACAATGGCTCGTTTATCACAGGTCCGGCCTCCAACCCGCTGAGCTTCCTGAACGGCCCGGCCTACCGAACCACCGGCCAAAGCACTCCTTACGACTTCGCCGATTTTGCTCCCATGAGCAAACTGGACGAGGGGCTGCCATCCTGGATCGGTTTCGGCCTGGAAGAGCGCCTGCGCTGGGAAGAGATGGTCAATCAAAGTTTTAAGCGCGGTGACGACGACAGTTATCTGCTCAACCGCTGGCGCTTCCTGATGCAGATCAAGCCCACCAGTTGGCTGCGCATCGTGGGACAATTGCAGGATGCTCGCGCCTGGTTTCAACAGCCGCCATTGCAGCCGCCCAACACCAACCGCTTCGATCTCAAGCTGGCCTATGCCGAATTCGGCAACCCGGCCGATCAATGGATCAGCGTACGCGTGGGCCGCCAGTTGATCAACTACAACAACACCATCATCGCGAATTCGGAATGGCGCGATCAGGGCCGCTCTTACGACGCGGTGGTCACCAATATCCATGTGGACCGGATGCACCTGGGAATCTTCGCCGCTTCAGCGGTGGTTCCGATGGACGAGGGCATCAGCCATCACCAGGAAGGCAACAACATCTACGGCATGTACGGCGCCATCGATAACGTCCTGCTGCCTACTTCCACGCTCGAGCCATTCGTGCTCTGGCGAGTCAATCCCAGCGTGTCCGTGGAACCCACCGCCAGCTACAAAGCCAAGACCGGCCACGAAAGCGAACAGGCGTATGGAATTCGCTATAAGGGCATGGCCTTTCGCGACTTTGACTATTCCTTCGAAGGCATTCGCGAGGGCGGGACCGACGGACCCGACGACATCCAGGCGTGGGGCACCACCGATGGTCTCGGTTACCGCTTCTCTTCGATGTACTGGAAGCCGCGCGTGTTCTCCCAGTATGACTACGCCTCCGGCGACAAGAATTCCAAGGACGGCGTGCACGGCACTTTCGACACCATGTATCCCACCGCTCACGACCGTTTTGGCATCACCGATCAGTTCGGATGGGAGAACATCAAGGCCGTTCGTGCCGGCGTCACCATTGAACCCCACAACCGCTGGACCCTCACGGGACAATGGCTGGATTTCTGGCTGGTCAGCGCCACCGATTCGCTGTATAACACCTCTGGCGGCTCCATCGTTCGCAATACCGCGGGTACCGCCGGCACGCACATCGGCCAGGAAGCCGACTTTTACACGTGGTACGAAATCAACCGCCACGTGAATTTCGGCTTTGGAGTAGGACATATCTTCCCAGGCCAGTACCTCATGCTGATGGAGAAGGGGCCGAACTTCACGTACCCCTATTTCGCGCTCAACTTCAAGGACGCGGGAAGCACTCACTGAGCTTGATGCGCCCAGGCGCAACAAGCGGGGCTGGGGATTAGGGATTGGGGGCCAGGCACGCTGCCTTCATGCTAGAGCTAATCGAATACCCGGATCGAGGTCGAGAACATGTCGCGGAGCTGCGATCTGAGCTTTAGACGAGCAATGAATTAGCAAGGGCCTCATCGCAAGGATGCCTCCATGGGGAACCAGACAGGTTGTGTGATCGTGGCCCTTGACGTAGTCATGAACACCTTGATCGGTGAGCACGCCTTCTCGATCCGATCCGGCGACCACCCGCAATGGGCCGTTTTCGCCGGTTGACGCATCCAGATGGACTCGCAGCGCGACCACGCGGTTAAGCGCCCACGCCGGCGCGTTTGGACCACGACACCCATTCCGGATCATCGCACGCGCCTGCAAGGGGCAGAGCCGTATCTTGATGCCAGGGGATCAGCCAGTTTTTGTCACCGGATTTGGCGAATAACGTCGGACGAAAAGGGATCGCCGACCAGTCGAGGCTTCTCGCGCGATGCGGAGCAGCCTTTCATCGCGCGCGAGCTCATGCACTGCGAGATTGGACATCAGATGCCGGGTGCCTGCACGCCCAGTCCTGGTGGTATTGTCAATCGCGCCAAGCAAAGCGTCGCATTCGCCTGCAGAACACACCGCCGGCTCGATCCGCCAACCATCATCGAAACTGTCCATACTTTATCACTGTACCGCCAACCCCAGCCCCCAATCCCCAATCCCAGGTTGGAAGCGCCCCTCGCTTCCAACCCTAAAGCTTTCCCCCTAGTCGCCGATAGCAAATGAGGTGCCGCTTACCGAAATATCGCCGGAACTGGCCGACGCCGCGGATGTACTCAGCGATCAGCTGCGCGTACACTTGCATCGCCTGGCGGTGCTGCTGTTGCCGCACACCGAAACTTTGGACCGGCGCTTCCTGGCAAGGCTGAAAAAGGGCCAATTCGAGCCCCGGCAATTCGAGCCCAAGATTCGCGTTGCGCTGGCATCCATCACTCCGGGCGCGGCCGCGCGCATCCTGGCCAGCGGCCAGCCGCCGCTGAAATTCATCGAGCAGGTGGAATACAACGGCCGCCGCCTGGCCAAGCTCAATCTTCCGCCCAGCAGCATCGTCGAAGCTTTGCAGGAGTACGACCGGCTGCTCACTCCCATGCTGCGAAAGCTGCTCCCCAACGAATACTCCAACTTCCAATGGGTGCGCGAGCAACTGCATTTCTGCGTCATCCTGACGCTGAACAACGCGTACTATCAGGTCCGCGAGGCTGAGACCCACGCCTTCTATGAGCTGTTCCGCGTGGAGCTGGAATCGCGCAATCTGGACGAACTGCTACGTCGCTTCCTGGATGTTCTGGTGGAGGTATGCCAGGCCGATGCCGGCCACCTCTACCTGCTGAACGACAAGCGCAGCGCCTGGGTGTTGCGGGCCCAGGCTCAAACGCGCGGGCCGAAGAAGCCCACCTGGACTGAAGTGCCGAACGGCCGCGCCAGGATGCGCACGCTGGCCCATTCGCGGCAGATCGAGCTGACGGACGGCGGCCCGGGCACCTTACTGCTGGAGCCCGCCTGGAAGGACCGGTTTCAGACTGTCTGGTCCATCCCGCTCGCTACCGGCGGACGCACCGCGGGCGTCATGCAATTCGGCTTTTCGAAATCCTACGAATGGCTGCCGCGCGAGCAGGAATTGCTGGCCGCGGCCGCGGAGCGCTGCCTGATGGCCGCCGAGAAGGCTCGTTTGATGGAAGACCTGGCCGCCCGCGAGGAGCAGGTCCGGCAACTAGCCGAGCACATGCTGCACGTGGAAGAGATCGAACGCCGCCGCATCAGCCGTGAGCTGCACGACGAAGCCGGACAATCTCTGCTGTGCATCCGTCTGCAAATCGAGCTGCTCGAGCAGTCCATCCCCTCCGAGCATGCGCTGTGGATTGGCAAGCTGCGTGAGGCGCGGGACCTCACCGAGCGCACCATTCTTGAGATGCGGCGCTTGATCGCCGCCCTGAGCCCCGCGGTGCTAGAGCAGCTTGGCCTGGGAGCCGCGATGCGCCAGTTGGTGAACCGCTTCCGCCGTCTCAATCCCATCCGCGTCAAGCTACTGCTGGGCCGGCTGCGGCGTCTGCCGCAACATACTGAAATTATTGTCTATCGGCTGGTGCAGGAGTGCTGTAACAACATCGCCAAGCACTCCGCTGCCAGTAGCGTAAACATTTCTGTCAGTTCGGCCGATGGATGGGTGAGACTGGCCGTTGAGGACAACGGAGTCGGGTTTAGAGTCGAGGAAGCGCTGGCTCGGAAAGATTCGTTTGGACTTTCTGGCATGAGGGAGCGCGTCGCCCTACTCGGTGGCAGATTTGAAATTCGCAGCTATCCCAAGAATGGTTCCGGGAACGGGGCTAGTCACGGGATCGGTATTGGAAACAATATCGGGACCGGAATTGGGAAACGTTCGGCTGATCGTCAGAGAACAGGACGGGGCACCAGGATTTTGATCCGTCTTCCGGTAGCCAAGCAGCCGCCGGAATCTAGTTCGGTCGAGCCAATCGCCGCCAAGCCGATGGGAGGCAAGCCGTTGGGAGCACGTCCCGCGCGGAGAATCAGAGCAGTCGGAGCGTCCGGTGCATAAGAGCCCGGCGGCCTGAGCCGGGGTTGGAAACTCGAGCTCCGCGGGTAGAAAGCTCAAGCTTAGGAAAGGGATTCGAGACAGTAACTGGGGTAAACGTTATGGCCAAGACTCGCATCATGTTGGCGGATGATCACACACTCTTTCGCCAGGGCATCAGAACCCTGATTTCCGCGGAAGCCGATATGGAAGTGGTTGGCGAAGCTTCCAACGGCGGCGACGCCGTCGAGAAAGCAGCCGATCTCCGTCCGGACGTCGTGCTTATGGACATCGGCATGCCCGGCCTCAGCAGTTTCGAAGCAACCCGGCAGATCAAGAAGAACCGTCCCGAAACGAAAGTCCTCTTTCTCACCATGTATGACGATGAAGATTACCTGGTGGAAGGCATGGAAGTAGGCGCCAGCGGTTACGTACTCAAAGACAGCCCCTCGGCCCAGCTAGTGGCCGCCGTACGCGATATTTGCCGCGGTGGAAGTTACCTCAGTCCCCGCATGCTTTCGCAACTGGTGGACGATTTCCGGTCCCGCATCAAATCAGCCAACCGGCTGCCCCGTTTCGCAACGCTTACCACGCGCGAGCGCGAAGTGCTCAAGATGCTGGCCGAAGGCAACTCGGTGAAGGAGATCGCCTGCGATCTGAACCTCAGCGTTAAAACCGTGGAAGCCCACAAGTTCAACCTGATGCGCAAGCTGGACATCCACAACAAAGCTCAACTCGTGCAGTACGCTATCCAGAAGAAGATCATCAAGATCCCGAACCTGGCCTAAGCCCCTGGGCCGCCGGGTTACTATAAAGTCGGTGTGAATCGGCCCATCCTGACGGTACCCGTTCAAAAAATCGAAGGCGATTCCTCCGCCCCGTTCCAAGACCTGCTAGCCGTCGAAGAACCCCTCGAAATCCGCCTGGGCGACAAAACGATCTCCATCACCATGCGTACGCCCGGTAATGATTTCGAACTGGCCGCCGGATTTCTCTTCTCCGAGGGCATCCTGCACGATGCCGCACAGATCCGCGAGATTCGCTGGTCTCACCTCGCCAACGGAAACCCGCGCCAGCTCGGCAACTCTGTCACGGTCGAACTGAATCCAGGCGTCGAAGTGGATCTTGACCGGCTGGAACGCCACTTCTATACCACGTCGAGCTGCGGCGTCTGCGGCAAAGCGTCCATCGAAGCCATTGAAATGCAAGGCTGCCCGCTTCTGCCGCGCAACTCGCCCCTGGTCGATTCCAGCGTCATTCATCTTCTGCCGGACGCGCTGCGGCGTGCCCAGCCGGTTTTCGAGCGCACCGGCGGCTTACACGCCGCCGCCCTGTTCACCCCCGATGGAACGCTGCAACTGCTGCGCGAAGACGTGGGCCGCCACAACGCCGTGGACAAACTGATCGGCGCCGAAATGCTGGCGGGCCATACGCCCCTCGGCAATCGTCTAATCTTCGTGAGCAGCCGCGCGAGTTTTGAGCTGGTACAAAAGGCGCTGATGGCCGGCATCCCGATCCTGGCCGCCGTGGGCGCGCCCTCCAGCCTGGCGGTTGAAACCGCGCAGCGCTTCAACTTGACCCTGCTTGGCTTCGTCCGCGATAGCCGTTTTAACATCTATTCAGGAGCACAGAGAATCCAATGAAACTCCGAATCCATGGAAACTCCCTGCGGCTGCGGCTGAACCAATCCGAAGTGGCCCAGTTCAGCAAGACCGGTTTTGTCGAAGACGGCATCCAGTTCGCGCCCGGCGCCAGCTTTGCGTACGCGCTGGAATCCATGTCCAGCCTGAAGGCGCCCCAAGCTCTCTACGCCAACGGCTGGCTGCGCATACAAGTGCCGGGCGCCGACGCTATCGACTGGGTGAGGTCGGACCGCGTAAGCATCTCGGGCGAACAACCCATCGAATCCGGCCAGCGCCTGACCATCCTGGTCGAAAAAGACTTTCAGTGCCTGCACGGCGACGAGGCGCGCGATCCCGACGCCTATCCCAACCCGCTCGAAGAGCAGGTTCGCTGACGTTTTTCTGAGTCGCTACCGAGCCGCGACCGTGAGGAAGCGGAAATGGAAAAAGGGCGCCGATTTTGTCGTGCGCCCTTCGCCGCGTCGTTCGGAATCGACCCTGGAGTTGTGACTTCTTGGTCCCCTTCTGATCGGGGTTTCAGGGCCTGCCGGACAACCCTAAGTTATCACGAAATCTTCTCGGCAATCGACTTCGCCTGCAAGAATTGCAGCAGGTAATCCGGACCGCCCGCCTTGGAGTCCGTCCCCGACATATTGAACCCTCCAAAAGGATGGGCTCCCACCATGGCTCCGGTACATTTGCGATTGATGTAGAGGTTGCCCACGAAAAACTGTTCGCGCGCTTTGCGGATCTTCTCCTTATTGGCGGTATACACGGCGCCCGTCAACCCATATTCGGAATCGTTCGCCAGCTCCAGCGCGTGATCGAAATCGCGCGCCTTCGCCACGGCCAGCACGGGGCCAAAAATCTCCTCCTGGAAAATGCGCGCTTTCGAATCGACATCCGCAATCACCGTAGGCTGCACGAAATAGCCGTCGCCCGGCATCTTCCCGCCTCCGGCCACCAGCCGCCCTTCCTGCTTGCCCACTTCCACATATTCCAAAATCGACTTCATCGCGCTTTCGTTGATCACCGGGCCCATATAATTTCCGGAATCATCCGATGGCCCAACCTTCAACCCCGCCACTTCGGCCTGCAGCTTGTCGACGAACTCGTCGTATATTGCCGCGTCCACAATCGCCCGCGAGCAGGCCGAGCATTTCTGCCCCTGGTACCCGAATGCCGACCACAAGACGCCCTTCACCGCGCTGTCCACGTCGGCTTCGCTGTCCACTACGATCGCGTCCTTGCCGCCCATCTCCGCAATTACGCGCTTAATCCAAAGCTGCCCCTTGCGTGGCTTGGCCGCCAGTTCGTTGATGCGCAGCCCCACTTCTTTAGATCCGGTGAATGCGATGAAGCGCGTGAGCGGATGCTCCACCAGAACATCGCCCACCACCGCGCCGCTGCCCACCAGCATGGAGAACGATTGCGGCGGGAACCCGGCATCCAACAGCACCTCGGCGAATTTGGCGGCGATGGTCGGGGTATCGCTGGACGGTTTGATCACTACCGTGTTGCCCGCCACCAACGCGGCGGTGGTCATGCCAACCATAATGGCCAGGGGGAAGTTCCACGGCGGAACAATCACGCCTACGCCCAGCGGCAGGTAGAACAATTCGTCCGTTTCACCCGGCAACTGCACCAGCGGATCCGGCTTAGCCAGGCGCTGCATCTGGCGCGCGTAGTATTCGCAGAAATCGATAGCTTCGGAAACGTCGGCATCCGCCTCAGGCCAAGTCTTGCCCGCTTCATAAACCAGCCAGGCGTCGAACTCTAGCTTCCTCTGGCGAAACAGCTCGGCCGCGAGCAGCAGAATCCGCGCACGAGTGTCGGCTGGCACCGCGCCCCACGTGGGAAAGTACGCGTGCGCCGCTTCTACGGCTTCCTTCGCCAGAGCCGCCGTGGCCTTATTGTGAATCCCGACGATCTCGCTCGGCCGCGACGGATTCAACGATTTCAGCAAATCCCCGGTCTTCTCGCGCCGTCCCGCGACCAACAGATCGTACTCGCGCCCCAGTTGTGGGCGCACCTCGCGCAAAGCCCGCTCCATCGCCTCGCGGTTGGCTGGCTTTGAAAAGTCGGCTACCGGTTCGTTTGAAAATGCCGCCGGCGCTTTCACGGGCTCCGCAATCGTACTGGTCATGGGTTTTTAGATGCTTATCCTTTCAAATTCGATGCTGTGCTCTCCACGATCTTGCGCCCGCGCTCGAACATGTCCGCCGCTTCATCCGCCAGCTTGCGCCCGCGCTCGTACATTTCTCGCCCGCGATCCAACAAATCGCCGCCCGAATCGGCCAGCGCATCCCGGCCCTTTTGCGCCTTCCTGGAAAGATGACGCCGGGTATCTTCGCCCGTTGCCGGAGCGTAGAGCAATGCCACCGTCGCGCCGATCGCAATCCCCGCCATGAACCATACCGCTTTGCTTCCGTATTCTTCCGCCATGAAGCCTCCTGATCTATTCTAACGCCCGGAGCGTGGACCAATCCTCTAGAATCAAAGCGTGCCTCTGAAACAAAATCCTAAAGACGGGCTCGACATGGTCACCGTGTATCGTTCCATGGACGCCGACGCCGCCGAAGATGCCGATTGCGTTCTCGAACTGTTGACCGACGCGGGGATTCAAGCTGTCATGCTGGACGATTCCGCGCCCGGCGTGCCCGAGGGCGTTTTCGAGATCCGTGTGCCGGCCCCCGATGCGGCCCGCGCCGAGGAAGTGATCGCGGAAAATCCGCTGCCCGATGAAGCCGAAGAAGTGGACCCTTCATCGGAGCTCGACCTGGAAACCGTAGCCAGCGCCGCCAGTGAATTGGAAGCCATGGGTATCAAAAACTTTTTGGAATCGAACGAGATCGCGGCCGTGCTGGTGGGCGATGCGGTGCTGCCCAACTTTCCCTTCGAGGTACGCGTGGCGCGCGATCAAGCCGAACGCGCCCGTACACTGATTGCCGACGCCGAAATCACCGGGCCAGCCGCCGCGGAAGAAGCCGAACGCGCGTCGGAATCCTGACCGGGTGCTTCCTACCCGCCGGCGACGAATTCAACGCCAATCCTGCGCGCCGTGCCAGATGTGCAGAATTTCGACGGTTTCGTCGCTGAAGAGGCTACTGTAATTCCGACGCCTCGGCGTCCACAGAACGGTCCTCACGAACGGAAAAGTCGGTCGACGCAGTTGAGAACCTCTTGGTGCTCGATCAACTCGCCACGGTCGGCTTGCGCGATTCCCTTTTGCACCCCCGTGACAAAGTGCGCCTGATTTTCAAGCATGCGGCGCACCGTGTCTTTCACAAGTTGCTCGGCATCCTTACCATTCGCAGAGGCGACTTGTTGGAGCTGCATTTCGACATCGGGCGAGACGGAAACCGGAGGTGTCAAGCTCTGCGTTCGGCTCCAAAAGCCAAATCAAGACCGGCTTCGTTGGTGTGCAGGAACCAACGGTCGATCACCACATCGCGCACGAACCAACGTGCCCCTAGCAGCCGCCTTCCCAGCGCGCCGATCCAGGCGGACGGCATATGTTCGCCAACGCGCGAGGCCCAGTCCTGGCCGGACGTGGTCCCGAAGCGCCGCGCGAGCAGCTTTTCGTAAGCCCCCAGCGATTCGCGCGAGTAATTTCCTTGCGCCGCCTGGATGGTGCGCGCCGCCAGCAGACCGGACTCAATGGCCGGCCGGATCCCCTCGCCACTCTGCTTGTACGCCAGGCCCGCCGCGTCCCCGATCAGCAAAACGCCGTCATCGGCCAGCTTGCGTTCGGAGACTCCGTAGAGCAAATACGCGTGGCCCAATAACGCCGATGGAACATCGAACGAAATCCGCCCCGCCGATTTCAAAAATCGCACGAACGCAGCCACATGCTCCCCGAGGCGGTGTTGATCCAACCGCCCCAGGCCGATGTTCAAAAAATTGCCCTTGCGAAAGCACCAGCCATAGCCTTTGATGTCGGCGCAGAAATAAAGTTCCGGTGTATCCGCGCGCACCAGGCATCCCGCCTGTTGCCGATCGTCCATCTCGAACTCGGCCTCTTGCGCCACCACGGCGTTCTCGCGCGCCGGCTTCGCGCCCGTCAGCTTGGCCACTGGACAAAAGTGGCCGCCCGCGCCAACCAGTAGACACGCCCGTGTCTGCCCGTTGACAATCCATCCGTCATTTTGCCGCTGGAGGCTGGCCAGCGCGACGCCCTCCATCAAGCGAGCACCCGAGCGCCGCAATAGATAATCGTCGAACTCGCGCCGGCGGATGCCATAACTTACCGTCGTGTTGTAGCCGGTATCCAGCGCCGGTCCGCCGATCCACCCGGTCCGAAACCCGGTGATCGGCTGCAGCACGCGGCCGCATCGGTATTCCGCCGGATCGATCCCCAGTTCGCTCAACACCTGGGGCGTGATCCATCCGCCGCAGATTTTATCGCGCGGAAAGGTCTGCCGATCGAGAATCGCGACGTCCAACCCGCTGCCACGCAGCCCCCACGCGCAGGAGGAACCCGCCGGCCCGCCGCCCACGATCAGGACATCGCATGCGTCCATCGAACCTTCTCGTGAACCTTCTCGGTCTCCGGGCAAACGTTCTCCAGCACCGGCTCTGTCTCGGCATAGATCGGATCGCGCGTCCAGAAAATCGGCTCGCGCTGCGAACCGGTAAAAAGAATCTGAAACAACTGCAGATGGCCGCCGCGAAAAGCGGCAATGGATCCCGCCAGGTAGAGGCGCCACGCACGCACGAAACGGGAATCATACATCGATGTCACCTGCTGACGGGACTTTTCGAAGCGCTCCAGCCAATGCTCCAGTGTCGTGGCATAATGCATGCGCAAATTCTCCACGTCCAGAACCGAATAGTTCTTCGGCTCCAGAACCCGCAGCGATTGGCGCAGCGATGGAACAAATCCGCCGGGAAAAATATGCTTCCGAATCCAGCGGCTGAAAACGGCCGGATAATTGCGCCCGATGAAGTGCAGCAGGCCGCGGCCGGTGTCGCCGATGCTGCGGTGGATGATATCGGAAAACTCCTGGAAGTGATCCAGGCCCACGTGCTCCAGCATTCCCACTGAGACGAAGACGTCGAATTTTCCCGAGATCGCCCGGTAATCGTCTTCCACGTATTCCACCAGGTGGCTCAGTCCCTCCGCCCGCGCCCGCTCGCGCGCAAACGCAATCTGCTCGTGAGAAACGTTGTACGCTTTCACCGATACGCCGTATTCCCGGGCCATATGGAGCGCCAGCGCGCCCCATCCGCAACCAGCCTCCACTACCGTCTCACCGGGCTGCAGGCGGAGTTTGCGGCAGACGTGATCCATCTTGGCGATCTGCGCGCGCTCGAGCGTTGCCTCGGGCGTCGGGAAATACGCACAGGTGTAAAGTAGCTGCTCGTCCAGCCACAGCTTGTAGAAGTCGTTCCCCAAATCATAATGGCGATGAATGTTGTTGCGCGATCCATGCCGCGAGTTGTCCTGTAAGTGGTCCATCCACTTCGAAGCCAGCCGCGAATACCAACTGCCGGCTGCGGGGGAGCTTTCCATGGCCTGATACACGGCCTCCAAAAAACGCACCAGGTCGCCCTCTACCTCGATGCGGCCATCCATATACGCGTCACCGAAGCTAACCTCGGGGTCGCGCAACAGCGCCGCCAGCGTATTGCGATCCTGAATCACCATGGTGGCTACCGGAGTGGCGCCAGGCGGGAAAACATCGGCGCCTCCTTTAACCCGAAGGCGAACCGGGGCCGAGCCGGTAGCCTGAAGAACCCGTGACAGCAGCCATTTATCAGCGAAGCGTGGCAGAATCGCCATGTTACCCGTCCTCCGGTTGCGTAAGCCGAACGTACCGAACCTATTTAGATGATGTTACTACTACCTCGTTACATTTTGGGAAGAGATTACACCGAACCGCTCACCCGCGGCAGGCCTACGAGTAAGACGATCGAAGTCAGTAGGTTGAGACGAAACTTTTGCCGCGGGAAACCATAACCTGCCGCGGCAGGCTTGGTAGGTAGGCTTCTTTTCCGGTGCAATGTGAAATTTACTCAACCTGCAGCGGAGGATCTCTCGACCAGTCAGCCCGGCTTCCGAAACATTCCCGTGGAGATGCAGAAATTGCAGCCACAAGCGAAGATTGATCCGAGTGGATGATGGCTGGCTACGTGCTGCAGAAATCACTCGGCAGTTCCAAGCAGAATACGACCTTACTTGTTAAACATATTGTCCCAGACTGCCGTTAAGTACGGTTACAGGAGCCAGCAATTATGCACGCCCAAGTTCTGTCAAAGGAAGGCCCGTCCAAGGAAGTTCTGCCAGATCTAGTATCTACAGAAGAAGTTCAGACCGAATTACAGGGCGCGGACTCTCAGGTAGCTTCGCTGGCTCGTTTCGCCGCTAGTTCCGTCACCTCGACGGGCGATTTGTTTGGCTCTGCTGGCCGCTCCGCAAGAACCATATCCCGTCCGGTTTGTCTGCTGGCGGAATCGGTCCGGAAGGGCGATGGCGTCGGCCCGGTGGTGGCGCTGGATGAGCATTGCTGCAAATTGCTGGTGGTTACGCTGGGAATTACCGATGTCGTGGAGCGTACCGGGCTCACCGTTTCCGTTTGGGGTTCTTCGGACCAGAACGATTGGGGGGCACAGCCGCTTCTCACCTTCCGGCAACGTCAATACTGCGGCGTCTATTCGGTGCTGCTGAATATGGCGATGCATACCGGCGTCCGCTACTTACGCGTGCAATGGAACATGAACCGTTGGGGAAGGGGCGAACGCACTCCCCTGTTCGGTTTCGAGGTGTTTCTGGAGGAATCCGGTGCACGGGTAAGAGGTTCGGCCGTAGCCTAGCCTACACTGCAAAAGTTTCTCCCCGTTTGTCAAACGGTCGCCTGACGCCTGGCCGACATGTTAATGTAACGGAATCGCGCCCGGCGAATCTCACTTGTGAGTAAAGACAGGTAAAGTGCGGGACAATGGACACAATCGAAGTATTTCTCGTCGAGGATAATCCCGCCGATGTGCTGCTGGTCCGGGTTGCCTTATCCCAATTTCCCTTTCCTCTAAAACTCCTGGTGGCTAAAGATGGCGAGCAAGCGCTCAAGATGCTCAGCGCTCCGGATTTTCAGCCTCAGCTAATCATTCTCGATCTGAATATGCCTCGCGTAGACGGCCAGACGGTTCTGCAGCAATACCAGCAGAAGAAAATCCCGATCGTAATTTTCAGCTCAACGCAGAACAAGGCGGAAGTGCAGAAAGCGCTGGCGCTGGGTGCCAGCGAATACGTTCAAAAACCCATCGGATTTGAGCCATACGCCGATGCGGTCCGAGGCATTGTGAAGCGCTGGATTGCCCCTCCTCCCGCTTTGCCGGTCGCAACTATTTAGCGCTCCGTAACAGGCACCAATCCCGGCGAGTCTAACAGGCGGGAGACTGGCTTGAATAGCACCGAAAACCACGCTGCGCCATCGGGACGTCTGTCTACTGGCGTCCAAGGATTGGATGAAGTGCTGTTCGGAGGGCTTAATCCGAATCGCATCTACCTGCTCGAAGGCGATCCGGGAACGGGCAAGACCACGGTGGCGCTGCAGTTCATGCTGGAAGGCGCGCGCGCCGGAGAAAAATGCCTATACGTCACGCTTTCGGAAACCGCCGAAGAGCTGCGCGCGGTGGCTCGCTCGCACGGATGGTCGCTGGATGGCGTTACCATTTTCGAACTGACTCCGCCTGAAGCGAACTTCGCCGCCGATCAATATTACACGCTACTGCATCCTTCCGAAGTGGAGCTAAGCGAAACCATCAAGCTGATCCTGGACCGGATTGAAGAACTGCAGCCGGATCGCGTGGCTTTCGATTCGCTGGCCGAAATCCGTCTGCTGGCGCAGGACCCGCTGCGTTATCGCCGCCAGGTTCTGGCACTCAAACAATTCTTCGCCGGCCGCCGCAGTACTGCGCTGCTTCTGGACGATCTTACGTCGCGATCGCACGAGCTGCAAGTTCACAGCATCACCCACGGCGTCATCGTGCTGGAGCGCTTCGTTCGCGAATATGGCGCCGAGCGGCGGCGGATTCAGATCACCAAAATGCGCGGGGCGAATTTTCGCGGCGGCTGGCACGATGTAGTGATCTCCACCGGCGGTCTTGCGGTTTTCCCGAGAATCTCGGTGGAGGATACTCTAGATGCACACCCGGGACCAATGGTCAGCAGCGGCGTGGCCGCTCTGGACGCGCTGCTCTGCGACGGAGTGCATCGGGGCACCAGCATGCTGCTGGTAGGACCCGCGGGCGCCGGCAAGTCGTCGCTCTCCACGCGATATGCTTTGGCTGCGCTGGAACGCGGAGAATCCGCCGCCATTTACACTTTCGATGAAAGCCGTAACACACTGATCGAACGTTCCACCGGTTTGGGCATGCGGCTCCAGCCGCACCTGGATAGCGGCCGCCTGATCATCGAAGGCGTGAACGCGGCCGAGCTGTCGCCGGGCCATTTCTCGTATCGGGTGCGCCAGCGCGTGGAGGACAATCCACAAGGCGTGGTGGTCATCGACAGTTTGAACAGCTACCTCAACGCCATGCCGGCCGAGCAGTTTCTGGTGATGCAGATGCACGAGCTGCTGGCGTATCTGAACCGGCGGGGCATGTTGAGCATCCTGGTGATGGCGCAACAGGGCCTGATCGGGCAGATGCATTCGCCCATCGATCTCAGCTACCTCACCGACACCGTGGTCCTGCTGCGTTATTTCGAATTTCACGGAGCGGTGAAGAAGGCCATTTCGGTTATCAAAAAGCGCAGCGGCGCCCATGAAGAAACCATTCGGGAATTCCGGCTGAGTGGGAGCGGGATTTTTGTCGGCCCTCCGCTCTCGGCGTTTCAGGGAGTGCTGACGGGAGTGCCAACCTACACCGGGGAGTTGGGACCGCTGCCGGGGAAGGGCGGCCAGCTTGCCCAGCAATGAAACGCTCCGCAACGAAATCTCGCGCTCCCGGGTGCTGATCCTGGCGCCGGTGGGCCGCGACGCAGCGCTGGCCTGCTCGGTTCTGGAGCGTGAGCAGCTGACCGCGGAGATTTGTCTGAGCGTGCAAGAATTGATCTACAGCCTGCGCGCCGGCGCGGGAACCGCCGTCATCGCCGATGAGGCTCTGAATGGCAACCTGCCTTTATTGCATGACTGGGTGAAGGCGCAGCCCGCCTGGTCCGACTTTCCATTTATCATTCTTACCGGCAGTAAGGCCCTGCCCTCCAAAATGCAGGAGCGTTTCGCCCTCATGCAGCCGCTGGGCAACATCACGCTGCTGGAGCGTCCGCTCCGTTCCATTACATTGCTTACCGTAGTGCGCGCCGCTTTGCGCGCCCGCACCCGCCAGTACGAAGTGGAGCACTACCTTCAGGAAACACGCCAGGCGGAAGCCGACAAGGCCGAAGCCTATGCGCGTGAAGAAGCGGCGCAGGCGCAGATCGAACTGCTCAACCACGTGGGCGAGATCCTCTCCGCCGAGCTGAACCTGGACACTTTGCTGCCGGCCATCGTGGAAGCCGGCACGGACCTCAGCGGCGCAGACCTGGGTATGTTCTTCTCCGAAGGCATCGTGGAGGGGGCGCGCAAGTTCGCCTTGCGCTGCGTTTCGAACCTCCCGCTGGCGGAGGCCAGCGCGCTGCTCGGCGAGCACGCGCTCATGGACGGGTCGCAGTTTTCCTGGAAGAAAATGCTGCGTTGTTCAGAACTCGGCGATTCGCCACCCGACACCAGCGACGCCTGGATCCAGGCGGTCACCCACAAGCTGTCGCTGGGAAATTGCCTCGCCCTGCCTGTCATGTCGCGCCCCGGCGCGGTTTTGGGCGTACTGCTGTTCGGACGCCGCAGCCAGGAGCCGTTCTCCGAGCGCGACGAAAGTGTCGCCAGCAGCCTGGCGTCCCAAGCCGCCATCGCCATCGACAACGCGCGCTTGTTCGCCATGGCCGAGCAAGAACGCAGACGGCTGGAGGCCGCACGCCAAATTCTGCAACGCTCCAATGAGGAATTGCGACAGTTCGCCTACGTGGCCAGTCACGACTTGCAGGAGCCGCTTCGGACCGTCGCCAGCTTCACGCAACTGCTGGTGCGCCGCTACGGCAATTCAGGCGATGCGGACGCTGTGGAGTTTTCCGCCTATATCGTCGACGGAGTGGAGCGAATGAGTTCGCTCATTAACGACTTGCTGCAGTATTCTTCCATGGGCGCTTCCAAGACGCTTCCCACCGAACCAGCGTCGGTGGAAGGCGCTCTGGCCGAAGTATTGTTTGCGCTCTCGGCCTCCATCGATGCAAGCGGCGCGGCCATAACGTACGATCCACTTCCTCAGGTCTGGGTGGAAAATCGCTCGCTTATTACGCTGCTGCAGAATTTGATTGGTAACGCCATCAAGTACCGCGGCGAAAGCCGGCCGCGCATCCATATCTCAGTGGAACCCGAGGGCGCGAACTGGCGCTTCGGAGTCCGCGACAACGGCATTGGGATCGCCCGCGAATATCGCGAGCGCATTTTTGGCATCTTCAAGCGGCTGCACGGCAAGGAGATTCCAGGCACCGGCATCGGCCTGGCCATTTGCCAGCGCATTGTGCAGTGGCACGGCGGAAACATCTGGGTGGAATCGGGCCCCGGTACAGGATCGATCTTTTTCTTTACCTTGCCCAAGGAGCCGCAACGCATCCAGCGGGAGATGGCCGAATTCGCGTCACTGGGCGCTAAGACAGACCCGCGACCGTAAATGGCATTCGCGATCGGCGACGCCACCGCGATTGCAGGTTGCGTCTTTGCCTCGCTTGCTGGTCTGGCGGCGCAGCGGGCTGCCCGGGCGAATCTTGAAGTGCGCAACTGCGCCCCATGTCCGACGCCGATGAAGATCGAGTATATAACTTGCGTCGAGACGGATTCGGACCGGCATTGCCAGCGGCCAAAAGACTGCTGAAGAAGGCAATTTAGCCGCCGATCAACGCCGATCAGCGCCGATAAGAAAATTCAAGCTTCAAAAAGGTTTAGCGACTGGCGTTGGGCGGGCGTGAAAGCGCACGTGTTCTATGTGGCGGGCTTCGTTCAGGCGCGTAGAGCGTTCGGCGAAGCGCTCCACGTCGCATTTCGAAAAAACGAAGCCATGATCGGCGGGTTCCCAAGGAATTCCTTTGTGTTTGTGGAGTTCGAGGAGGGCGGCGGCGTCTTTGAGGTCGCGACGCTCGCGCTCAACGCGGCCGGCTTGGATGTCGCGGAGCTTGTCCAGGCTTTTTTGGAACTGGCGGGAGAGGCGCTGGCCCTGGATGCCGAGGTTGGCGAGGAGGCGATGGGCGTCGACTATATCAAAGTCGATAGCAGCTTGATCGGTGGGTGGATTGGCGGCGCGGGAGAGCAGGGCGGCTTCGAGGAGCGGGATGCGGTTGAGGCGCCAGGAGGTGTCGGCGAGTTCGATGACGAGTTGGGTTTCGGTGGGAGTGGCGGGTTGGTATTCGTCGAAAAAGCCGCGGCGATGGGCTTCGAACGCTGCTTGATCTTCCGAAGGCAGGACGGCGGAGGCGGCCGTTAAGCCATGGCGCAGCGCATTGAGCGAGGAACGCTGCTTGCCGGAAGTGGTACGTGGTCCGGTGGAGTGTTGGGAGTTGGCGCGGTTGATGGCGGCGCGATCTGTGCGAGTGCGATCCGGGGGAGTGCTATGGAGGGACGTGATTGGTGTAGCTGACATTGGATTCCTCGCAACCGGGATAGCACGCTGGGCGCTGGGCAGCGTGGCGCGGTTGGCTTAGGTTGATGACGGTGCGGCGAAGATAGCGTCAATTCGCGGGTGACTCGGGTTAGCGGCGGCGCTTCCGGCGAGCTACAACACCACTGCCGTGCCGTTTATCCCATGATTATGTGCGGAACGTAGACTCGTTCGGGTGCTCGACTAATAAAGTCAGGTTTCCCTCGGGATGCGCATGTACGACATGGCCGTTTTACGACCAATTGAC
Source organism: Bryobacterales bacterium (assembly GCA_963784025.1). Lineage (GTDB taxonomy): Bacteria > Acidobacteriota > Terriglobia > Bryobacterales > Bryobacteraceae > Palsa-89. The sequence continues at coordinate 82,450 of CAWAPW010000011.1, read as the reverse complement.
CAGCGCATCATCACTGGCTTGCGCAAACTTCGTGGGAATCTGACTCAGTGCTCCACCGAAAGTCGCAAAAACCCCTTTACTAGAGGTATACTAATCCAGGTCAATTCTTGCGAAAAGCTCAAGGCAGTATTCCTCGGCTAGGTAAAAGAAGCCATCAGGTCGAACTATTCGCATCCACGAATTCATTAATAGCCCCACATATGAGTCAAAGTCGTTCGCAATGCCTTATTATCGGCCTTCCGGTTTCAGCTGCACGCGCGTTGATTATGATGTTAATCGCCGTTGCGCTCTCTGCGGCTGCCCCACCAGCTCATCGGCGTCCCACCGCCGCAGCAAGCGCTTCCGATGTTGGTGACGGGACGCTTGTGCCCGCACCGGGAAGCCCTTATACCACTGACACGCTCGATTCCGCGGTGGCCGCTGGAGACTTCACTGGTGACGGGATGCCCGATCTGGTCTTCGGCGGAGGCATAGACGAGACGCTAACTGTTTTCCTCTCCACACCGGCAGGTGGCTTCGTCTCGGCTCCCGGTAGTCCGATTTTCATCGGATTTTTGGTCGGTTCTTTGGCTGTGTCCGACTACAATCGGGACGGCAATCTCGACGTTGCTGCTCTGGGTCCGAGAGACCTCCAGATCTTCCTCGGCGATGGGCACGGAGGTTTCTCGCCCGGGGTTCATTACCCAGTCATCAGCGGATCGTCCAACACCTTCGCGATTGGGTTCGGGGCTGCTGACTTTAATCGGGACGGTAACGTTGATTTGGCATACGTTAACGGAGCAGCTTCAGTTGGGACCGTAACTATTCTCCTGGGGGACGGCACCGGCAACTTCAAACCTGCCTTCGGGCCCCCGATCTCCGTTGGGCCGTACGCCAGTCAGCTCACCATCGCTGACTTCAACAAAGATGGCAATCCCGATGTCGCGGTCACTCTGTTGGGCAGCGATCAGGTGGCGATCCTGCTGGGAGATGGAACGGGCGGGCTGTCAGCCAGCCCCAACGGACTTCTTTCTACGGGCCTGACACCGATCGCCATTGCTCAGGGCGATTTCAACGCCGATGGAAACGTGGACTTGGCGGTCGGTAACTCGTCGGATCTTACAGTGACGGTCCTGTTGGGCGACGGGAAAGGCGACTTTACACGTGTTCCAGACAGCAACGCAGGGTACCGTCCTCAGGCAATCGCCGTTGGAGACTTTGACGGCGACGGAATACCCGATCTCGCCGTCACCATTGGAGACAGCATCTCGGGCGACGGGTTGTATATCCTGCTCGGGGACGGCCAGGGCGGATTCCAGGGCGGTCCTCCTTTGCAGTTTGCCTTAGCGGACAGCCCACTCGGCGTGGCATTGGCGGATTTCAACGGCGATGGCAGACTCGATGCCGCCATCGCCAACCAGCAGGGTAGCTTAGGTTTCGTATTCTTCGGGGCGCGTGCCCCCTCGGCGCTGGAGCTCATGTTGGAGGACAACCCTACGGTAGGCGTTCCATTCGAGATCGACGCGCTGAGCCAATGGTTAGGTTTTGACCGGACCACCGGAACCGTCACGCTTCAAGACGGTTCCACCACCGTCGCTACATCGAGCTTCGATCTCGGTATCGCCGTGTTCGGAGTGACCATTGGGACCGCCGGGGCCAATACGTTTGTGGCGAACTATTCGGGCGATGTCCGAAATAACGGGTCCACCAGCCCGCCCATCACAGTCAACGTGGCGAAAGGCAGCCAAACGATTACGTTTCCTGGGGTGCCGAACCATTCCTATGGAGATCAACCGTTCATGGTGCCCGCATCTTCCTCGTCGGGACTGCCCGTTACCTTGACCGTCATTTCCGGTCCCGCGACCATCTCTGGTAATGTGCTCACCCTTACCGGCACCGGAACGGTAACGTTGCAGGCTTCCCAGCCCGGCAACGCCAATTATCTTCCCGCAGCGAGCGTTGAACAGACGTTCCAGGTCGCAGCTCCGCCGTTGCGCCTCGATGCGGTCGTAAATGCCGCGTCGTATGGCTCCGGATCGTTGGCCCCCAATTCCTACGGCGTCGTTTTCGGCGCCAATCTAGCTACGCTCGCCACGGCTAGCGGTCTCGCGTCAACTCTGGGAGGTACAAGCATTCAGGTCACTGACCAGGCCGGCGATGTGGGCAACGCACTGCTCTATTTCGCCTCCCCGACACAAGTGAACTTCCTCTTACCCTCGACCCTGAGTCTAGGGATGGCGACCTTGACGCTAACCACCCAAACCGGGCCCACCGCAACGACATCGATGACTCTCGCCGCCGTTGCCCCGGGCCTTTTCAGCGCGGACGCGACGGGAACAGGAGTCGCCGCCGGGAGCGCATTATTGGTCTCGGCGGACGGCACGCAGACGCAATTGCCCATCAACAGTTGCTCTGGAACGCCGCTCGTTTGTACCGCGATTCCAATTGGTCTAGGAAGCGACACGGACACGGTGTACTTGACGCTCTACGGGACTGGAATACGGGGTCGCAGCGCTCTCTCGGCTGTGACCGCGGCGCTGGGCGGCATTGTATGTGACGTGCTGTACGCCGGGCCCCAAACTGACTACCCCGGATTGGATCAAGTGAACCTGCAAATTAATCCTGCCTTGCGGGGAAGAGGAAAAGTGGAGGTGGCATTGAGCGTCAATGGCGTCTTCGCCAATGTCCTCAACGTCGTGATTCAATGAAAGCACTGCTCCGAACAACTCTGTTTGCGCTGGGTACCACCTTAATTTGTTTCGCGCAAACCGCTGGTTACCCGGCGTCCTCAGTTCCTTCCGCGGCACTGCTCGCTGCTCCGGGCAGTCCGTATAGCGCCGGCGTGCAACCTCGGGTCGCTGCTACTGGGGATTTCAACGGGGATGGACTGCCTGACCTGGCTCTCTTAGATTACGGAAATCTCACAAACAACTCCGCTCTGATAATCCTCTTGGCGACGAAAAACGGAGCGTTGGTACCTAGCCCAGGCAACCCAATCTCCGTTGCGACTTACAACGGAATTAACTACACGTCTTTGGTTGTCGCCGATTTTAATCGCGATGGCAACCTTGATATCGCCACCGCCAACATCTATGGCCTGGATGTTTGGCTCGGGAATGGAAATGGTGGATTCGCCCCGGCTCCGGCCAGCCCGATCGACACCACTGGCCTTGGCCTCTTGGGCGCGTCTGTCCTTGGTGTTGGTGATTTCAATCGCGATGGCAGACCGGATCTGCTGGTTGTCAGTGGCACCCAGGCTTCCGACGTGGCTATCCTGCTCGGGAATGGAGACGGTAGTTTTACGATGGCGCAGGGGATCCCCATCACCATCGGAGCAGCAGGGAACAGTCTGACGGTGGCCGACTTCAACCAGGATGGCAATCTGGACGTAGCTCTCACATCCGTCTTGAACAACCAGGTCATTGTCCTGCTAGGTGACGGAACGGGTCGGCTTCAGTCCGATCTGAAAGGACCCTTTCTTACCGGTTTCTTGCCGCTCTCCATCGTCCATGGCGACTTCAACGGTGACGGAAAAGTCGACCTGGTGGTTGCCAATGAAACCTCATTGACCGTTCTGCTGGGCGATGGAACGGGAGGGTTTGCCGCCCAACCTGATATCGGCCTTGCCGGCGCCTACGACCTGCGCTCACTAGCTGTGGGCGACCTCGATGGAGACGGGAAATTGGATCTGGCCGTTTCAAATTCAGACAGCCCAATCAGCAATGTGTTTGTTTTGCTGGGCGACGGCACAGGTAGTTTCGAGCCCGCCGCGTCCGGTCCCGTCAACTCGCCTGGAAGCCCCTTTGCCGTAGCATTGGCGGATTTCAACAACGATGGAAGGCTCGACATCGCAGTGTCGAATGCCGACGGTGGCACAGTGTCCGTATTCTTGGGAGCCTCGACTGCTGTTTCGTCGCTCGCGCTAACCACATCCTCGGCGCCTACGGTTGCGGTTCCATTTCCCCTAACCGCGAATGTCAACACATCCGGCTTCCGTGTGCCTACGGGCTCAGTTACTGTTGCGGAGGCGGCAACGCTAATCGGCACCCAGAGCCTCATCGACGGCAGCGCTGTATTTCAGACCACCCTGAGCACGGCGGGTTTCCAGGCATTGTCGGCTACGTATTCCGGCGACGCAGGCACGTTGGGGTCCGCAAGCCCGGGGCTGACCATTGATGTAGCGCAAGGCAGCCAGACTATCTCCTTTCCCGCTCCGCCAAGACACTCCTATGGAGACCCTCCGTTCGCTGTAACAGCGTCGTCATCTTCCGGATTGCCGGTGACGATCACGGTAGTTTCCGGACCGGCAACCATCGCTGGAAATGTAGTGACATTGACCGGGGTCGGCCTTGTCGTCTTGCAGGCGTCGCAACCCGGAAACGCGAATTATCTGCCGGCACCCAGCATAGAACAGAACCTCCAGATTGCCGCCCCCTTGTTGCAGCTCGAATCCGTGGTGAACGCGGCATCCTACAGTGTTGGTTCATTTGCGCCTGATTCTTTTGCCGTGGTGTTTGGCGTCGATCTCGCCTCGCCCGCTACCGCCTCCGGAGGGCTGACGCCGAACCTGGGAGGATCGAGTATTCAGGTTACGGACGCATCGGGCAACACAGCGGGCGCGCTGCTGTATTATGCTTCCCCGGCACAGATGAATTTCTTATTGCCTTCCAGCCTCAGTCCCGGGAAGGGCACACTGACTCTAACGACTCAGGCTGGAGACTCCGTTACGACGGCAGTATCCATTACCTCTGTTAGCCCGGGCCTCTTTTCCGCAGATGCGACGGGAACCGGAGTCGCTGCCGGTGATGCCTTGCGGGTGTCGGCCGATGGGACGCAAACACCATTACCGATTAGCAGTTGCAGTGGAACGCCGCTAGTCTGCACAGCGGTCCCGATCGATCTGGGCGGCCCTACCGACACGGTCTACCTTTCGCTTTACGGGACAGGCATACGAGGGCGGAGTGCCCTTTCGGCGGTAACGGCGACCATTGGTGGAGTCTCCGCCGATGTTCTCTATGGCGGTGCGCAGCCTGATTATCAAGGCCTTGACCAAGTGAATCTGCAGCTCGATCCCTCCTTACGTGGACGGGGAACCGTTCCGATCGCGATTAGTTTCGACGGTGTGGCCGCTAATGTTGTGACGGTGGCGATTCAATAGCCATTAGCTGACTTCCTCACCCAGACCGAGGAAATGCCATAAATGTGGTCACGGGTGTCTTTGCCTTTGGGGAGGCGACGTTTCGTCCCGTTCATTCCAGGCCGTTCTTTGGGATATCCGGGCCTTCAAACATCGTCCTGAATTCGCCGGGCATGCCCGCGAGTGACGCATAGTCGCCGGCTCGGAGATATGGCTCCTTGATTAGGCCTCTATTTCTCTGGGCATGTATCATAACGCCTTGCTGGCGGCGGTGATGCGCCCATCCGCTACTCGATAAAGTTCTGGCTGAACGCGTTCCTCTGCCAGGGAGTAGAATTGTTCGGGACATATGCGGCTTTCCAGCGCCACCATCGCGATTGCAGCTTGCGTCTTCGCCTCCATCCCTGGTTTGGCCGCGGATCTCGAGGTGCTTCAACTGCGCCCCAACTTCTATATGATTGCGGGCGCCGGCGGGAACGTCGCGTTTCAGGTGGGAGTGGATGGCGTGGTGGTTGTCGACACAGGTTCGGAAGCGAGCGCGGATGCCGTCGTCGCGGCCATCAAGAAGGTGACGACACGACCCATCCGCTACGTGATCGACACCAGCGCCGATGCGGACCATGTGGGCGGCAACGCCATAGTCGCGAAAGCGGGGCAGACGTTATTCACGGGAAATGGAGGAGCGGGACTCGCGACCAATTTTCTGGGAGGTGGCGCGTCCATCCTTTCCGTGGAACAGGTCTTGACCAGAATGAGCGGACCGAGCGGAAAGCCTTCCCCATTTCCAGTTGACGCGTGGCCCACCGAAACATTTAATCAGCCGCGAAAGTACATGTACCTCAATGGCGAGGGCATTGAAGTGTTCCGGCAACCGGCGGCGCACACCGATGGCGACGCGATCGTCTTCTTTCGGCGTTCGGACGTTGTGGTGGCGGGCGATGTTTTCGATACGCGGAGGTTCCCTGTCATCGACGTCGCCAAGGGCGGTGGAATCAATGGCGAAATCGCAGCCTTGCAGAAGCTTGTGGATACGGCCATTCCGTCGGTGCCGATTGTCTCGCGCGAGGAGGGGACGCTGGTTGTTCCCGGGCATGGCCGCATCTGCGATCAGCTAGACGTCGTGGATTACCGCGATATGGTGACCATCATTCGAGACCGCGTCCGCGATCTGATGAAACAGGGTCTAACACTGGAGCAGATTAAGGCAGCCTCGCCGGCGCGGGGCTATGTGCGCCGCTATGGATCCGACACTGGTTCGTGGACCACGAACGATTTCGTGGAAGCCATATATCGCACCATGAATGAGAAAGTGCAATGAGAGGCTTCCTCGTCGCGGCGCTGATCGCGCTCTTGTTCCTGCCAGCAGCCGCCCAGGATCGCGGCGCGCCCGCTGCAGCCACGGCAAAAGTTTCCGCGCCTATCGATATCACCGGCTATTGGGTGGCTTTCGTCACCGAAGACTGGCGCTTCCGCATGATCACGCCGCGCAAAGGCGATTATCAACCCGTGCCCATGACTCCAGAAGCGCGCAAAGTAGCGGATGCGTGGGACCCGGCGGCGGACGAGGCGGCGGGCAATCAATGCAAGGCATACGGCGCTGGCGCCATCATGCGGCTGGCGGCGCGATTTCACATTACGTGGCAGGACGACAACACGCTGCGAATCGAAAGCGATTATGGCATGCAGACGCGGCTGCTGCATTTTAACGCGGCGTCGCCGCCGAGTGAGCGCACCTGGCAAGGTTATTCAGTCGCGCAATGGGAAAAACCGTCCTCGCTCAAGGTGGCGACCAGCAACCTGCGCGCCGGATATCTACGAAAGAACGGAGTTCCCTACAGCGAGAACGCTATGGTGACGGAATATTTCGATATCGCGCCGATTCCCGGTGGAGGGCAAGTGCTGCTGGTGACTGCCATCGTCGACGATCCACAATATCTCCGGCAGCCGTTTACCACGAGTTCGCAATTCAAGAAGGAGGCCGACGGATCGAAATGGGATCCACAGCCGTGCACCGCAAAATGAATTGTTCCAGTGTCACGATCCTGGCTGTAGTGGCGCTGTGCCTGCCTGCCTTCGCACAAGTGGAACTTAACGGCTCCTGGACGCCAAGAAACCACGAGTTCCTTACGGGCGACGGGCTGCCGGTGGACTTCACGGGAATTCCGCTTAGCGACGAAGGGCGGATTCGAGCACTGAGCTATTCCGAATCGCAACTCGAGATGGTGGAACATCAGTGCCAGGGATGGCCGGCGTTTTATCTGGTGCAAGGACCGTTTGGCTTGAAGATCTGGAGCGAAACCGATCCGCTGAAAGGGAACGTGATCTCTTATACCATCGGCGGATGGGAGGACCGGGCGCCGATGACGATCTGGATGGACGGCCGGCCTCATCCATCTCAATATGCTTTGCACACCCGTTCCGGATTCACCACCGGTACATGGGAAGGCAACACGCTGGTCACTTACACCACGCACATGAAAGCCGGGTTCCTCCGCAAGACCGGCGCGCCGTCGAGCGATGAAGCGACCACGACCATGCGATTTTACCGCCACGGCGATCTCCTGACGATTCTCGAGATCATCGAGGATCCCATCTACCTGGCCGAGCCCTGGATCCTGTCGCGAAGCTTTCAACTGAGCGCGACGCCTCAACCTCCCATCGGTCCGCCATGCGTCAGCGCCTATGAAGGAAGTGTTGGGCCAACCGCTCCGCATTATTTGCCGGAGAAGAATCCCTTCGTTGATGAGATGACCAAGAAGTTCGGAGTTCCGCGCGACGCCGCCGTCGGAAAACCCGAGACGCTTTATCCGGAATATCGGAAGAAAATTCCGCAGCCCTAAAATCCGGGCAGCCACACGTCCAGAACGGCGCAACGCCGCTCTTCGCGAACCACGCGGAAAGCTTCGCTCAACGCCGCATCCAATTCAGAAGGCTGCCGGACGATACGGGTAAACGCGCCACCGGCCGCCGCGGCGATTCCCGAGTAATCCGGCGGTGGATCGAAGGCCGCGCCAATATCGCTCGACTTACTCGCAAATCCATCGGGGTGAATGGCAAGCGTCGACATTTTTGGCGCTTTCCAGCCTCGATTGTTGTATATCACTTGGACGAAAGGCGTTTTGTAGCGCCCGGCGATCCAGTGCGCGACAGAGGGAATGGAGGCCATATAACAACCATCGCCGGTGAGAACAACCACGGTTTTATCCGGATTGGCGAGCTTGATTCCAACGGCGCCGCCGGTACTCCATCCGATGGAGCCGCCGGCGCTGGTGAAAAAGCTGCCGGGACGGTTGATCCGAAGATGGTCGGCGATGGTGTTGTGACTGGTGATGCCTTCATTCAAAACCAGCGCATCCGGTGGCAGGTGTTCGCGCACACGGGCGGTCAGATGTTCGGGCGTAATAACGTCCTGGCGCGGAGTCTCGCGCGCCGCAAGTTCCTTCATCCGCGCCTGATGGATGGCGGTATAGTGCGCCCGCCGCTCCTCCACCAGCGCTTCGTCGATCTTGCCATTCGCCTTGGCAGTGGCAACGCAGGCGTTGATTTGTTCGAGCGCGGTGGCTGCATCCGCGCGATACGAATGGTTCATCGGAAAATACCACAGCGGTATTTGCTGCTTCAGCGGATCCACGTCGATGTGGTAGATTTTCGCGCTGCTGCTCGGTTTGTTCACGGTGGGAATCCAGGGCACATCGCTATCCAGCACCAGCACCACGTCGGCTTCGGCCAGAGGCGGGTTTGGTACGGGAGCGTTTACCTGATTGCCCAGATACAACGGATGGTCCGCGGGAAAATCCAGATAGGTGGGAATGGAGGTCCATGCCCCGATGCCCAGAGTGTGGCAGAGCTTCACCAGTTCATCGACGGCCGCGGGATTTCTTCCCAGATAACTGCTGATCACCAGCGGACGGCGGGCAGCGATCAGATCCTCCGCAATGAGCGCCGCAGCCGACGGCTCAATCGCGCCGGGCGCCACCGGACGCCATAGCTTCGGATCGAATGCGGCCACCGGTGGGACTTCTTCTTCCAACACCTCGCGCGCCGCCGTCAGATAAACGGGACCCTTGGGATCGCTATGCGCGAGCTGCATGGCGCGATGAACAATCGGTTGGATGTTCCGGCCCGTGCGGATTTCGTTTTCGTATTTCACGTACCCGCGCAGAATGCCCCGCTGATCCAGCACGTCCTGCACCCAATGGACCCACTCGTTGCGGCTGCCCAGCAGTTCCCCTTCCTGCGTGAACGGAGAGATGCCCGCGAACAACAACACCGGCACGCGCCCCTTAGCGGCATTGTGGACCGCGCCGCCCAGCGATAGAGTGCCGCAATCGACGTGCACCAGAACCACCTGCGCCCGGCCGGTGGCTTGCGCGTACCCGTGGGCCGCGCTGAGCGCGACCATTTCGTGCGGACAGGTAATCACTTGCGGGACCCGCTGTCCGGTTGCCTGAGCCTCGGCCAGGCTTTCAATTATGGGGGGATGATCGGTTCCCAGGTTCGCGAAAATGTAGGAAACTCCGGCTTCATTGAGTGCATTCAGGAATACAGTGGCGGCGGTGGGCATAAGGATGGTTCACCGCCAGTCTATCGCGGCTGCTCTAACTCGGGCATTTTTCACGGAAACGAAAATTAGCGGTTGACGTATTACTACCATGGCCGATCTCCAGCGGGACGTCCTGCACGGGTTTCAGATGCTTCGGAAAACGCCGGGGCTCACCGCGGTGGCCACGTTGTCCCTGGCGCTTGGGATCGCGGCGAACACCGTAATCTTTAGCCTGATCAACGGTACGCTGCTGCGGCCGCTCGCGTTTCCCGATCCGGATCGCCTGGTGGTGATCTGGAAGGTTCCCGTGGACCATCCGGATCAAAGAAACGACGTGAACGCCTCCACCTATTTCGCGATGCGGGACCGGAGCAGCTCCTTCGAAGCGGTGGGTGCCTTTAACGGCGCGCCCGCCAACATCGGAGCGGAACAAAACGGAGAGCCGGCCGAGCGGATCAACGGACAGACGTTTACAGCGCCCATGTTCAAGGTGATCGGAGTACAACCCAGGCTGGGACGATTCTTCACCAACGATGAGGACCAGGTGGATAACGCGGCTCCCGTGGTGCTGATCAGCGATCGCTTCTGGCAGCGCCACTTCAATCGCGATCCGAACGTAGTGGGCAAGAAGCTCATCATGGACACCAAGCCGAATACCGTCATTGGAGTGATGCCCGCGGGTTTCGATTTCTTCGGCGACGACGTGGACTTCTGGGCTCCCCAGGCCTTGAGCCGCATGCAAGTGCTGAGCAGACAGAGCTTTCTGGTAGCGGTGGCCCGCCTCAAGGAAGGCGTGTCGATCCAGCAGGCGCAGGCGGAAATGGCGTCGATCGCGGCTCAGCTGGCCTCCGGCGATCCGGAGCGCAACAAGGGAACGACGGCGCAGGTGCAATCGCTGCAAGAGGCGGCCTACGGAAATCTGAGATCCCCGCTGCTGTTGTTGCAGGGAGCGGTGGCGTTCGTGCTGCTGATCGGATGTGCGAACGTGGCCGGGTTGATGTTGGCTCGCGCCGCATCCCGCCGCACGGAGATCGCGATTCGCACGGCGCTCGGAGCGGGGCGCGGGCGCATCATCGGGCAACTCATAACGGAAAGCGTACCGCTGGCGATTTTGGGCGGAATTCTGGGAGTTTTTCTGGCTTGGGGAGGGCTCAAGCTATTCCTGGCCGCGGCGCCTCCGGGGTTCCTCAGGACGCTGGATATCTCCCTGGATGCCGCGGTGTTGGGATTCACGGCGCTCATCGCAATCCTGACGGCAGTCGTTTTTGGAATCGTCCCCGCGATTCAAGTGTCCAAGCCCGATCTGGTGGGGTCTCTCAAGGAATCCGGGCGGAGCGGCACCGATGGCGTGGCACGGCAGCATTTGCGCAGCGCCCTGGTGACTCTGCAGATCGCCCTGGCTCTGGTGCTGCTGATCGGCGCGGGCCTGATGATCAACAGTTTTATCCGCGTGCAGCACAAGGATCTGGGCGCGAATCCGAAGGGCCTGTTGACCTTTGAATTCAGGTTCCCCCAAAGCGACACGATCAAGCCGTATAGCCGGTATCGAGGAGTGGGGTTGTGGGACGTGAGCCCGCTGGTGGGCGTGGGTTTCGATCGCGTGTGGGAGCGTATGCAAGGGCTTCCGGGCGTGGTATCGGCGGCTGCCATCAACCGTCCTCCGCTGAATGGTTCCGGCATCGCGATGCCGTTCCTGATTGAAGGACGTCCGGCCCCGCCACTGGGCAGCGCTTCCGGCGGCGGCACTCAGGAACAGGGCCAGACCGCGGATTATTTTGCAATTACACCCGATTATTTCCAAACCATGAGAATCCCCATGCTGCGCGGCCGGGATTTCAGCACGCAGGATACGGCCGCCGCTACACCGGTGGCGATCGTGAGCCAGACGTTCGTGACGCGATTCTTATCTAACGAAGATCCCGTGGGCAAGCGTGTGACGCTGGACTTCGTTCCCGACGAGAAGCCGCGCCAGATTGTCGGCGTGGTGGGCGACACCATCGGCGATCGCCTGCAGAAGAAGCAGGCTCCGCTGATATACGTGCCGCACCGGCAGCAGACGCCGCGCTGGTTGGGTCCGTATTGGAACGATCGTGCCGCCATGATCTTCGTGCTGCGAACTACGGGAGATCCGGAGAGCCTGATCCCCGCCGTGCGCCGCGCCGTCGCCGAAATAGATCCGAACAAGCCCGCGGCCAATCTCCGCACCGTGGAACAATATCTGGATCGGCAGGTGCAGTATCTGCGGCTGTACATTCTACTGTTGGGGATTTTCGGCGCGATCGCGGCGGTGCTGGCGGCCATCGGCATTCATGGCGTAATGGCGTACTCGGTGGCGGAACGCACGCGCGAAATCGGAATCCGCATGGCACTGGGAGCGGGGGCGCGGGAGGTGCTCAGACTGGTGTTTCGGCAGGCGCTGATCCTGATCGCTATCGGGCTGGGGTTGGGTTTGGCGGGATCGTTCGCGCTGACGCGAGTGATTCAGACCGCTCTCTACGGCGTTACGCCGACGGATCCCGCGACGTTCACCGGAGTCTCATTGCTGCTAATTCTGGTAGCCCTGCTCGCTTGCCTGATTCCCACGCGGCGGGCCGTCCGCGTAGATCCCACCGTGGCGCTACGCTATGAGTGACGGATGGCGCTTATGATCGACGGAAGCCTATGGATCGCGAATATACAGCTAAATTTCTGAAAACGACGGGCAGCGCGGCGACGAAAGACTTGCGGGATCCCGCCACCGTTCTGCATGCGGCCTTCGACGCCATCATCCAGGGAAACTTCGACGCTTTCGGTGAGTCGGTCACCGACGACGTGGAACTGAACATTACCGGCTTCGGCGCGCTGGATGGAACCTGGCGGGGCCGCGATGAAGTTGTGGCCGCAACCCGGCGAAACTTCGCGATGGTGGCTGAGCAGAAGCCCGAAATCGAGAGCCTGGTCTCGGAAGGCGATCGCATCGCGGTATTGTTGCGGGAGCGCGGCGTTCTGAAGGCGAACGGCCAAGCTTACAGCGTTCGCGGTGTCCAGTGGTTCACGTTCGCAGACGGCAAGATCAGCAAGATCGACGAGATCATCGCCGCAGCCTGATCAATCTCCCTGGCGCAAATACTTTACGGTGTGTACATATCGCCGGGCCAATTCTTCAATCCAGTCTGCCTCGCGAATGGCGATGGCGCGCGGGGGAACCAGGTCTGACCCAATACCCACCGCGACCGCTCCAGCCGCCAGATATTTGCCGGCGGTCTGCTGGTTGACCCCGCCGGCCGCTATGAATGCTACCTGGGGGAAAGGAGCTTTCAAAGCGCGGAGGTAATCGACGCCGCCGAGCTGCGTGCAAGGAAATATTTTGACAAAGTCCGCGCCCGCTTTCACCGCCGCTATAATTTCGCTCGGCGTCAGAACTCCCGGCATCACGATGACTCCCGCCTTGACGCAGAATTCGACGATTTCCAGATCCAGCCCCGGGCTGGTAATGAATTGGGCGCCGGCCGCCAGACAGGCACGCGCTGTTTCTAAGTCCAATACCGTTCCAGCGCCAACCACCATGTGCGGATGCTTCTTCACCAGGCGTGCGATCAACTCCGTCGCATTCGGAACTGTCATGGTAAGTTCCACGATGGGCAGGCCGCCCCGCGACACCGCCTCCGCGGCGAACAGAGCATCCTCGGCGTTCGCGGCACGCACCGACGGGACAATGGCGAGCTCCACAATCCGGGCGCGAACTTCTTCCTTCGTCATCGACCCGATATCCTCCGCTTTCTTAGTGGACCACTAACCGGTGTGAACGGCAAACTGTCACATGCCCACAAGCTCTTCCGCTTCCTGTGGTCGCGGCTCTGTCGCGAAGGCTAACGAAGTCATGCGATTTCAACGGCCGGTTGGTGTAATTGAGGATCGACCATTCCGGAGCGTAACAGGTGAGTTGGAGCGAGGACGTCGTTGCGGCTACTAACGGGCACGAGTGAGGATGGATCCTGCAATCGCATCCAGCGGAAGAATGGTATCCACGGCGCCGCGCTTGATGGCTTCGTTCGGCATTCCGAATACAACCGAAGTTGCTTCATCCTGCGCGATGGTGGAAGCCCCAGCCTCCTTCATTTCCAGCATGCCCCGGGCGCCGTCGTCGCCCATTCCAGTCATGATAACTGCCACCGCGTTGGGTCCGGCGTAGCGCGCCGCCGAACGAAACAGCACGTCCACGGAAGGACGGTGCCGGGAAACCAGAGGGCCGTCCTTGATCTCCACGAAGTAGCGCGCGCCGCTGCGCTTGAGCAGCGCATGATGATTACCGGGCGCGATTAATGCCCGCCCGCGCAGCACCGTGTCGTTGCTTTCCGCCTCTTTCACCGTAATGCGGCACAGGCTGTTCAAGCGATTGGCGAAGGCCCGGGTGAAAACCTCCGGCATATGCTGCACGATCACGATGCCGGGAGCGTCGGCGGGAAGAGCTTCCAGCAGCGACCGCAGCGCCTCCGTTCCACCGGTGGACGCGCCGATCACCACCACCTTCTCCGTGGTTTCAAGCATCGCGCTCGAGGCTCGCGGCAGAATAGCGTCCGCAGTTAGCTTGGGTTCGATAACGCGGCGCGGTGAGTAAGGGCGAAGGCGCGCCACCGCCGCCGCTTTAACGGCCTCGCAGAGCATGACGGACGATTCCTCCAGGAACCGCTGGCTCCCCAGCCGCGGTTTCGCGATGATATCCACGGCTCCATAATCGAGCGCCTGGAGCGTGCTCTGCGCCCCCTCCTCGGCCAGGCTGGAACAGATAATCACCGGTATGGGGTGCTGGCTCATGATCTTCTGCAAGAACGTCAAGCCGTCCATGCCGGGCATCTCGATGTCGAGGGTGATCACATCGGGCACTTGTTCGGCGATCCGATCCGCGGCGACGAAGGGGTCGCTCGCCGTGCCGATCACTTCGATCGCCGGGATCGGAGGACAGAACCTCGCTCAGAGTACGGCGAACGACGGCGGAATCGTCAACAATCAGGACGCGAATTCGTCTTGTAGAAGGGCTCCGGGGCGCGCTCATGCCGTTGCTCCCGCACTGGGCGCCGCGTTCCAAGCTCCCAGACGGTATACCAGCACTTCACCCGTACCGGTGTGAAAATGAATTCTTCGGCCCCTCACTCCACCCAGGTCGGAAGCCATCACAGTGAAACCCTCCTCGGCCAGCACCTCGATCGCAACCTGGCAGTTCATGGCGCCCACCGTGGGTCTATCGGCGCGGTCGCCCAAAAAGGGGAGCACATCCGCGCCGCCAAACAGCTTCACTTCCAACTCGTCGCGGCGCGCCTTGAGAGCGTCGAACTGTTCGGCCAGGTGGCGAATGCTGAAGTCCACGTACCGGTATCCATCGGAAAGGCTGGAGCCGGGAGGCCAAGCTTGCGGACAACGCGGCAGCACGCCGTGGCACAAGGCGCCGGCGCCCAACCGCTTACTCCAAAACGTGACGCTCACGCACGACCCCAGAATCGTACGCAGAATGGCGGGACCACGCGCCAGGTACAGTTCTCCCGGTTGAAGATTCAAATCCGGCAAAACCGGCGCGGGTTCCATTACTCAGGTTTCCTGTAGGCCGATGGTGCAACCGGAACCAGAGGCAAGTCCATCCCTTGCAGGGACTCGGAGTGACCGGCGAAAAAGTACCCTCCCGGCGCCAGTTTCCGCGTGAGTTTTTTCAAAAGCCGCTCCTGGGTTGGCCGGTCGAAATAAATGATGACGTTCCGGCAGAAGATAATTTCCGGCGTGTGGGGTAAGTCGAAATCGGAATCCATGAAATTGAGGCGCCGAAAATCGATGACCGCGCGGAGTTCCGGAACCACGCGAACCAGGTCGGACTCGGGATCCTTGCTGCGCATGAAGTACTTTCGTTGCAGGCCCGTCGGGACAGGCCGCAGCACGTCGGACTTGAAGATGCCCATGCTAGCCTTGGCTAACACGTCCGTCGAGATATCGGTGGCCAGAATGCTAAACCGAAATCCGGGGCAGCTTTGGGCGTACTCACTGAGGACCATCGCCAGCGTATACGGCTCTTCGCCGGTGGAGCAGCCGGCGCTCCATACCAGCGACATGCGGCTGGCGCCGTTGCGCCGCGCCAGATCGGGAAGCGCCTTGGCGACCAGATAATCGAAATGACCTGCTTCGCGAAAAAAATCGGTTTTATTGGTGGTAACGACGTCGATCAGTTCCACCAGTTCGTTTTCCAGGCCCTGGTGCCCAAACAGCCGGTCGCAATAATCGGTGAGCGAGGAAATATGCAAGCTTTTCAAGCGGCGCCTGAGCCGTATTTCCAGCATGGTTTGCTTGTCCGAGCTGAGGTTGATTCCAGATTCGGCATAAATCAAGGCGCGCAATCTTTCGAAATCCGCGCTGGAGAGCGCTTCGTTCCTGGTAGTGACGATCTTTGTACTCACGATGCAGATCCCGCGCACGCATGCTTCACATCAAACATGGTTCCATCCAACGCGGAGCCAAGCCGGCTTACTCAGGCGTGTACTTCCGCCAGGGGCTTGTTGAGCTCCACGCCCCGCACCGCCATTAACTCCTCGGCGGAAAAAATGCGATCAATGTCCAGGATCATGATGAACTGCGAATCGCGCTTGCCCATGCCCTTGATAAAGTCGGTCCGGATCTGGGTGCCGATCTTGGGCGCCGGCTCAATCTGATCCGGCTCCAGGTCAATCACTTCCTCCACCGAATCGGCCAGCGCGCCGATCACGGTCGGCTCGCCATCGAGCAACATCTCCACCACCACCACGCAGGTGTTGACCGTTTTCACTGTCTTCGACATCTCGAAGCACAGCCTGAGATCCACCACCGGCACCACGTTGCCCCGCAGATTAATCACACCGCTCATGAAGTCAGGCGTGCGGGGGATCTTAGTGATGGTGGTGAAATCGAGTACTTCCCGCACCTTGGCCACGTCGGTTGCAAACACCTCGTCCCCCAGCTTGAATGTCAGGTACTGCCGCGTCTCGGTAATTTCTGTAGCGCTCATGATGATTCCTTTAAGCTCAGTAGCGTTCGAATTCCTTATCCACGTGGTCGCCGGTCTCTCTCATCTTGAGAGCGACGCCGGATTTGGGCGCCTTCTTGGAAACCGGCCCGTGATGCGTGATGGCATCCTGAAGTCTTGTCAAGGATGGAGCAGGCTTCGCGCCCGCGGACCGGCCGGCCGGAGCTTGGCCCGTGTCTCCGGTGCGGAAGAAGCCGAGCGCGCTCACCAACTGGTCCGACTGCCCGGTTAGCTGCTCGGTGGTCGAAGCCATTTCCTCGGCAGCCGATGCATTGGCCTGAATTACCTTCTCCAGTTGCTGCAGCGCTTTGTTGATCTGCTCGGATCCGGCGTCCTGTTCCTTGCTGGCCGCCGTGATCTCCTGCACCAGCTCGGCCGTCTTCTGGATGTCGGGCACCAGTTTGTCGAGCATCTCGCCCGCTCTTTCGGATACCTTTACGGTGGTGCCCGAAAGCTGGTTGATTTCGCCCGCCGCCTTCTGGCTGCGCTCGGCCAGTTTACGAACCTCCGCCGCCACTACCGCGAAGCCCTTGCCGTGCTCGCCCGCCCGCGCCGCTTCGATGGCGGCATTCAACGCCAGCAGGTTGGTCTGCCGCGCAATCTCCTCGATGATCGAAATCTTGCTCGCGATTTCCTTCATCGCCCCTACCGCCTCCACCACCGACTTGCCGCTCTCTTGGGCGTCCTTGGCCGATTTCGTTGCGATCTTGTCGGTCTGCTGCGCGTTGTCGGCGTTCTGCTTGATGTTGGAACCCATCTCTTCCATCGAAGAAGAGGCTTCCTCCGCCGACGCCGCCTGCGCGCTCGCCCCGTTCGATACTTGCACCGACGCCGTACTGATGGCCTGGCTGGCCGACGCCACCTCGCCTGCGATGGTGCGAATATCGGTCACCGTGCGCGTCAGGCCCGCCACCATGGCCAGCAGAGCCTGCATCAGCTTGTCTTGCGCGCTCCGCTCGCGGATGGTTACCGTCAGGTTGCCTTGCGCGATTTCTTCCGCCGCATGGGTGACTTCGTCCAGGGCTCCGATCAGCGCGTTCAGGTTGTTCTTGATGGTGTTGAATTCGCCGTGATAGGTATCGGTGATCTGCGGGGGAAGATCGCCTTTGCTGATGCGGTCCACGTAATTGGCGGCCACGTTCAATGGAGTAATCACGGCGTCGAGAATGGCGTTGACGCCGCGCACGATGTTGGCATAAGCGCCCTGAAACTGATCCTGATCGCCGCGTTCGGTTAACTTGCCTTCCCTGGACGCCTCGGTCAAGTGGGCCAGTTCCTTCTGGAGGCTTTGCAGGACCACCGCCACGTTGTTCACGGCCTGCTTCATCTTTTCGTGATCACCTTTGTAGGTCTGTGCGATCAGTTCGTCGATCTTGCCATTGGATATCTGGGCCAGAATCCGGTTGCCTTCTCCGATGGGCAGTAGAATTGCATCCAGCATCGTATTGACGCCGCGAACGATCTCGGCATAGGCGCCCTGGAAATTCTCCGGCTTGCCGCGCTCGCTGAGTTGTCCTTCTTTCGACGCATCAATCAGCCGAGCGAGTTCTTTCTGAAGCACCTGCACAACGCTCGCCACGTTGTTGACGGCCTGCTTCATCTTTTCGTGATCGCCTTTGTAGGTCTGCGCGATCAGCTCGTCGATCTTGCCATTGGATATCTGCGCCAGAATCCGGTTGCCTTCCCCGATGGGCAGCAGAATGGCATCCAGCATCGTATTGACGCCGCGAACGATCTCGGCATAAGCGCCCTGGAAATTCTCCGGCTTGCCGCGCTCGAGAGCTGTCCTTCTTTCGACGCATCGATCAGCCGCGCCAGCTCTTTTTGCAAACACCTGCACAACGCTCGCCACGTTGTTGACGGCCTGTTTCATCTTTTCGTGGTCGCCCTTGTAGGTCTGCGCGATCAGCTCGTCGATCTTGCCGGCGGAAATCTGCGCCAGAATCCGGTTGCCTTCCCCAATGGGCAGCAGAATCGCGTCCAGCATGGTGTTCACGCCGCGCACGATCTCGGCATAAGCGCCCTGGAAATTCTCCGGCTTGCCGCGCTCAGAGAGCTGTCCTTCTTTCGACGCATCGATCAGCCGCGCCAGCTCTTTTTGCAAAACCTGCACAACGCTCGCCACGTTGTTGACGGCCTGTTTCATCTTTTCGTGGTCGCCCTTGTAGGTCTGCGCGATCAGCTCGTCGATCTTGCCGGCGGAAATCTGCGCCAGAATCCGGTTGCCTTCCCCAATGGGCAGCAGAATCGCGTCCAGCATCGTATTGACGCCGCGCACGATCTCGGCATAAGCGCCCTGGAAATTCTCCGGCTTGCCGCGCTCAGAGAGCTGTCCTTCTTTCGACGCATCGATTAGCCGCGCTAGCTCTTTTTGCAAAACCTGCACAACGCTCGCCACGTTGTTGACGGCCTGTTTCATCTTTTCGTGGTCGCCCTTGTAGGTCTGCGCGATCAGCTCGTCGATCTTGCCATTCGAGATCTGCGCGAGAATCCGGTTGCCTTCCCCGATGGGCAGCAGAATCGCATCCAGCATGTCGTTGATGCCCTGCAGCATTTCGCGATGGACCCCGTCAAACTGGTCGATTCTGCCCCGCTCGTCCAGACGGCCCTGCCGCGATGCCTCCACCAGACGCACGATCTCTTGCGATACGCGCGCAGTCTCGGAGTCGCCTGTATGCCCGGTGCGGCCCGCGCCGCGCTTGCTTTGTGCGTCATAATCCAGAACGGCCGAACCGCCGTTACCGGAGCCGTGGGTCTTGGTCTTCCCATTTACCTTGCGTATCATGTGGCCTGCTTCCTTTCGAATGAGCGCGCTGTCGGGTTGCTAGAAACGTTCGAATTCCTTATCGACATGGTCGCCGGTATCTCTCAGCTTGAGAGCGACACCGGATTTAGACCCCTTCTTGGATACCGGCCCGTTATGCGTGACCGCGTCCTGAAGTCTAGTCAACGATGGGGCCGGCTTGATGGACGCACTCCGCGCCAAGGGGGCTTGTCCCATATCTCCGGTACGGAAGAAGCCGAGCGCGCTGACCAATTGGTCCGACTGCCCGGTTAGCTCTTCGGTGGTGGAAGCCATCTCTTCAGCCGCCGAAGCATTGGCCTGAATTACCTTCTCCAGCTGCTGCAGCGCTTTGTTGATCTGCTCGGCGCCCGCGTCCTGTTCCTTGCTGGCCGCGGTGATCTCCTGCACCAGCTCCGCCGTCTTCTGGATGTCGGGCACCAGTTTGCCGAGCATCACTCCGGCTTGCTCCGATACTTTTACCGTTGTTCCCGAGAGTTGATTGATTTCGCCCGCCGCCTTCTGGCTGCGCTCGGCCAGTTTACGAACTTCCGCCGCCACCACCGCGAAGCCCTTGCCGTGCTCGCCCGCCCGCGCCGCCTCGATAGCCGCATTCAACGCCAGCAGGTTGGTCTGCCGCGCGATCTCCTCGATGATCGAAATCCTGCTCGCGATTTCCTTCATCGCCCCTACCGCTTCCACCACCGACTTGCCGCTTTCCTGCGCGTCCTTGGCCGATTTCGTTGCGATCTTATCGGTCTGCTGCGCGTTGTCGGCGTTCTGCTTGATGTTGGACCCCATCTCTTCCATCGAAGAAGACGCTTCCTCAGCCGACGCCGCCTGCGCGCTCGCCCCGTTCGATACCTGAACAGAAGCCGTACTGATGGCCTGGCTGGCCGACGCCACCTCGCCCGCGATGGTGCGAATATCGGTCACCGTGCGCGTCAAACCGCCCACCATGGCCGACAACGCCTGCATCAGTTTGTCTTGCGCGCTCCGCTCCCGGATGGTTACCGTCAGGTTGCCTTGCGCGATTTCTTCCGCCGCATGGGTGACTTCGTCCATGGCGCCGATCAGAGTATTCAGGTTGTTCTTGATGGCGTTGAATTCGCCGTGATAGGTATCGGTGATCTGCGGGGGAAGATCGCCTTTGCTGATGCGCTCCACGTAATTGGCCGCTACGTTGAGCGGCGTGATCACCGCATCGAGCGTGCGGTTCACGCCCTCCACGATCTTGCGATACCCGCCCTGGAACTGGTCCGCGTTCCCGCGCGCGGCAAGCTTGCCGGCCACCGCCGCCTGGGCCAGCGTGTCGGCCTCCGCCACCAGCTTGCGCAAAGCTTCCACTACGCCCCCGAAGCTCTTCCCCAGCACATCCTGCTCGGAGTTGGGCCGCACTTCCACTGTCACGTCTCCGGCCGCGATTTTCTGCGCCAGCGTGGCCCGGTCCCGAATCACATCCGTCATGGCGCGGAACGAGCGAGCCAACTCGCCCAATTCATCCTTGGTATCCAGCTCCACATTCACGTTCACGTCGCCCAGCGCCAGTTTCTCGGCCGCGCTCTGCATGCTGCGGAGCGGCCGGCCGATGATGCGCGAGAGCAGCAATCCCAGGCCGAGACTCGCCAGCGCCCCCAGGCCGATGAAAACCGCGATCTCGATGCGCGCGCTGGATGCGGCGGCTTCGTCGATCTTCTCTTCGTCCTCGGCCAGATGAGTATCCAGGTCGATCAGCGCGCGCAGATCCTTGCGTACCGCCGCCGAGAGACTTTGGAACTCGGGATCGTCCAGCGCGGCCTTGGCCTTGGCCGTCTCCCCGCCCACCGCCAGTTCGACAAAGGCGTTGCGAAGCTGCAAGTAGCGCTCGCGGTCGCCCTTATATTTGACCAGTAACTCCTGCTCTTCTTTGAGCAGCGGCCGGCTGCCGTAGGCCTCGATGCGCTGGGTGATGATCTGGGATTCCGACTCGATGTCGGCGGCGATTTCCCGCCGCTTGGCGTGATCGTCGGTGAGCAGGATATCGCGCTGATCGGTGCGTTGCGTCCAGAAGGCGAAGTTGGCGTACGCCAGGTTTTGAATGGGGACCAACCGGCCGGCGTACAAGATGGCGCCGCTGTCCTTCAGTTGGGTCACCTTGGAAAGCCCCACCCAACCGATCAGCGCCGCGACGGCCGCGATCAGGATGAAGCTGGTTTGCAGCTTAGTGCCGATCTTCAGATCAAAGAACCACTTCATGCTTGCTCCTTTGGAGTTGTATGGTGTCATCCTGAGCCGGATGGGATTTCGGGCGGCGCTGGTCCTGGGTAGCGGACTGGATCACGTTCTGCACCAGCCGGTGCGGATCGAGAATCAGAGCCACCGTTCCGTTCCCGAGGATAGTGGCGCCCGAAACCACTTGCACGTTGCGGTAGATGGCGCCCAGGTTCTTGATCACGGTCTGATGATCGCCAAGCACCTGGTCCACCACGAAGCCGTAGTGGCCGTACTCGGTTTCCACCACCATGATCTGCTCGCGCTCCGGGCGCGCCGTGTCCATGCCGAAGTATTCGCTCAACCGGATATAAGGAATCAGCTCGCCCCGCACGTTGGCGATCTGGCTTCCGTGCTGGTCGTGTTCGCCTTGCCCATCGCGGACGTCTTGCCGGGTGAGTTCCACGCATTCCAGGCTGTTGGCCAGCGGCAGCACGAAATGCGCTTCGCCCACCCGCACCAGCAACCCGTCGATAATGGCGAGCGTCAGAGGCAGGCGCAGCGTGACGGTGACGCCCACGCCGGGCTGGCTGGCGATCTCGATGGTTCCGTGCAGCGCTTCCACGTTGCGGCGCACCACGTCCATGCCTACGCCCCGCCCGGAAACATCGGTGATTTCGCGCGCCGTAGAGAACCCGGGCGCCAGGATCAGCGAGAAGACTTCGGCCTCGGAAAGCCGCGCGCCCTGGTCGATCAGCCCTTGCTCGATGGCCTTGCTGCGTACCGCGTCCACATCCAGGCCGCGGCCGTCGTCCTTGACGCGGATCAGAACGTGCGCCCCCGAGTGCAGCGCCGAAAGTTGAATGGTCGCGCGCGGAGGTTTGCCCGCCGCTTGCCGGGCTTGCGGGATTTCGATGCCGTGATCCATGCTGTTGCGGATCAGATGCACCAGCGGATCGTTCAACTGATCGATCACGGTTTTATCGAGCTCCGTATCGGCGCCCTCAATCGCCAGCTCGACGTCTTTCTGGAGCTCGATTCCCAAGTCGTGCACCAGCCGGCGGAAGCGCTCAAACGTGGTCCTGAGCGGGAGCATGCGGATGCTCATGGAGTTTTCGCGCAGCTCGGCCGTGAGCCGCTCCACGGCTTCCGCAATATCCAGCATCTCGGCGTCGGCGAAGCGCGCCGAAGCTTCGCTCAAGCGGGCCTGCACGGTGACCAGCTCTCCCACCAGGTTGACCAGCTGGTCCAGCTTGTCGGCCGAAACGCGCAGGGACGTGGAGCTCTGGCCGCGCGCCACCGGCCCGGCCGGCGCATTCGGCTGTGCCGCCGGCTGTGAGGCGCCGCCGCCTTTCGCCTCGCTCTGGTCCGCCGCGGCCTCAATGCTCAGCTCGCCATCGTCCTCAACAAAAATGAAAACGTCGCGGATCGCCTCGCGCGGCGCCGCCGTGGTCAGCACCATCTCCCAGGCCAGATAGCAGCGCTCCGGATCGATATCGGCGAGCAACGGAATCGCCTCCGTATCCACCTGGACTTGTAGCCGGCCGAACTCCCGCAACTCGCCGAGCAGGCGCAGCGGATTGCTTCCGTTCGCGAGTATCTCCGGCCCGGGGCGGAAATGCACGCGCCACTCGCGCGACGGCCCGGCTTCCCCGGGCGGCGCCGGCGCCGGCGCGACGGGGCTTGCGACGCCTGCGCCACTGACCCCCACTCCGGTCAAGCGGCGCACCCCCGCCAGAATCTCGGCCGAGCGTCCCTGGTCCGCCACGCCCCGCCCGGCAGCCTGATCGAGCATGGCTTTAATCTGATCGCTGGCCGCCAAGGCCAGCCCGATCAGGTCCGCGGTAACCGCGAGCTGTCCGTTGCGCAGTTGGTCGAACGCGGTTTCCAGGTGGTGCGTGAAGCCGGCAATGTCGTCGAAGCCGAACATCGCGCCCGATCCCTTGATGGTGTGCAGCGCCCGGAAAGCCCGCCCCACCACATCCAGGTTGGCGCGATCCCGATCCAGCTCGAGCAGCGCCGATTCCAGCTCCGCCAGCAGCTCGCGAGCTTCTTCCTGGAAGGCCTGCTTGTACTTGTCGATCATCTTCTTTCCAGCACCCTCATCCCAGCACCTTTTTCACTACGGCCAACAGTTGCTGGGTGGTGAAGGGCTTCACAATCCAGCCCGTCGCGCCGGCCGCCTTGCCCTCTTGTTTGCGCGATTCCTGGGACTCGGTAGTGAGCATCAGGATAGGTATGCCCTTACAGCTGGGATTGGCCCGCAGGCTCCGGATCAGCCCGATCCCGTCCAGGTTCGGCATGTTCAGATCGGTAATCACCAGGTTCACCACGCTGCTAAACTTCGCGATGGCGTCTTGGCCGTCCACCGCCTCGATCACCGCATACCCGGCGTCGGCGAGTGTGAACTTCACCATCTGCCGCACGCTGGCCGAATCGTCCACGGTGAGGATTGTCTTTGCCATCGCGTCAGCCGCCCACGGCGTCCTTTTGCGCCTTTTCGCCCGGGAACTCCTCAAAACCCGCGTCACGCGCCTGATCGGAGGCCGTTCGGGACACGCGGCTGACGAATCCCGAGCCCGCTCGCACCGCCTCGCGCTCGGCCGACCAGAGCAACTGCAGGAACGTGATATCGATCTCTCCGGCGCCTTCCAGGTCCACTCGCAGTTCCTTCCCCGAAGCCAGCCCTTCCACCAGCATTCCCTTTAGCTCGGCCGCCAACATCATATTGAAATCGCCTTCCAAACGCAGCACCCAGTGAGTTGCGTTGCACTCAACCGTTAAGGGCAAAGCTCCACTCCTTTCCCCGTGCCGGCGGGCGTCACGTTTCTTATTCCCCCAACCCACCGGAAGAGAGCGGATCGAAACAGCCCCCAAACAGTTGAATTCCAATACCGCGCGCGTTTTTGTAAGCAATTTTCCCTAATCCCCATGAGGAGAACGGCTGGTCGGGAGATTGCGGCAATTCAATATCGACCATTACCTCATCGCCCAGATCCAGCGGGCAGGACTGGCAGGGCCGCAACCGCATCCCGGAACTGCTGATGTCGACGGCATCGGCGGCGATCGCTTCGCCGCTTTTCTTCCGTACGATCACTCTTGCTTCAACCGGATAGCGCATCTCCTTTCTCCGCTCGGCCGATTTGTGTTCCCCCGCCATGTTGGTTGGCCTCCAGCCGCTGGTGCAACATTCTCCATATCGGTAGCGGCGAGAACATTGAGAGTGAATTGGCCTGGTAAGACGCGCCGATTATCGTCGATATGGAGGTATGTCGAGGGCGCGGTAAATCGAATGCCGACCTTAAGTTCGATCCAGCAGCGCTGGCCTGCTCTGAGGCGCCGCGCCAGGCTAAGCCCAAAAGCGGACGGCTGGGAGACTACCGTCCGGCGAGCCATAACCGAACTCGAAAACCTGAATCGTTCCACCGAGCGCGATTTTTTGGCGGTGGGCGAGAAATTGATGGAATTTCGCTCGGCGGCGCGCCAGATTGCTTCCGATATGGCGGCGGTGACCGAGCTGATTTCGGGTGAGCAAGGCCGCAACGTCTCCTATGCCCTTACCAGAATGCTCGATCACTCCCGAGAAATGAATGGACGGATTGAGCAGAGCGGCCGGGCTCTGCAAGAGGTGCGCGACTTGTCGCGCCAGATTCGAGTCGCGTTCTCCGGGTTGCCCCACACGGTATCGGTTTTCCGCACGCTATGCACGCTGACGCGCATTGAAACGGCGCGTCTGGGCGGCACCGGGGCGGACCTGGGCCATTTGACGGCCGAGGTGGGCCCGTTGTCGGAAAGCATCCAAACCAGCGGAGAGGGGGTGCTCGAGGCCTCCCACGGGCTGGACCAGGACGTGCAATCCGCCATTCGCAGCGGGGCCGACCTGCAGGTGACGCAGCTCAAGGAACTGCCCGCGCTGATCGCCGGCGTCATGGAGGGCTTACAGTCGTTCGAAGAACGGCGAAAATGGGCCCTGGAATCGTCCGACCGCCAAGCCGCCCAATATGCCGCGGTGTGCCAGGCCATGGACGATCTGGTGGGGTCCATTCAGTTCCACGACATTACCAGGCAACAGATCGAGCATGTCATTGAGGCGCTGCAGCGGGTTTGTTCGGAAGTGGAGAGCCGTGGCGGGAGCTTGGATTCGCCGGCCGGCGACGCGCGGGTTGTTCTGACCCTGCAGTCCATGCACTTGTCGGAAGCGGCGAAAATTTTCGCGGCGTCCATCGAGCGGATGGAACGCGATCTGGCGGCCATTGCCGCGCGCATCGAGAGTACGCCCGAAGCCAGCCGGGCGCTGCTGGGCATTTCGGGCGACGCCGTTTCGGCGGACGGCGCTTCAGGCCATCCGCGAGACTCCTTCTTTGTGAAGATGGAAGGTCAATGCTCGGCGATCCTCAGCATGCTCGGAAACTGTACCGCGGCGCAGGCTGAAATGGAGTCCACCGCCTCCAGGCTCGAAGCAACCATCCGCCACATGCGGGACTCCATTGCCGAGATCCGCGGAATTGAGATTCGGATCCAGCGGATTTCGACCAACGCCTCGGTCCGCGCTACGCATATTGGAACCTCGGGAATCGCGCTGAACGTGATTGCCGAGGTGATGCAGCGTCTGGCTCTCGATTCCAACAAGAATACCGAAGATGTGGCCGGGACACTGGATGCGATGAGCGCCGCCGCCGGCCGGGTGTCGGGCCGGGCTGGAGATGGGACGTCCGGCGCACAGTCCACCGATTACGTGGTGGACGAGATGCGGAACACGGTGGGCGAGTTGCATTCTTCCAGCGAAACGAGCATTAGCCGGGTGAACGAGATCGTGGCGTTAGGCGCGCGGCTGGCCGGGGACATCGGCGCGGTCCGCAGCGGTTTCCCTGCCAGGGAAATGTTTGCCGAAACGGTCCGGCGCGTTCGGCGGGAACTGGACGAACTGGGGGCGCAAGCTTCCGCAGCGGGAGACGGGGCTACCGCGACGCAGTCGTTGGAAGATTATTCCAGGAACTACACCATGCAGAGGGAACGCGAGGTTCACCATGCCGTGACCACGGGGACCGAGCTTCGCGAGGCTCCGGCCGAGGCGCCCCAACGGGCGCCCGAAGACGGAGATCTGGGAGGCAACGTGGAGTTGTTTTGATCTCTATGTCTTGATCCACGGATAGCGGTCTGTATCCTTGCCCGCGTAGTCCGGATCCAGATAAATAAAGCAGCGCTCGATCAGCCCGTCGCGGATCTCGAACACGTCGCAGAAGCGGCCCGCGCCCCAATCCGGATGGCCCGCGCGCCACGCTCCGTCGGCGTGCTCGCCGTGGCTCGCGCCCTCGCACACGATGGTGTCGCCGCCGGAAAACATCCAGTTCAATTCCGCATAATGGTGCGCGATGGATTTGAGCTTGCTGCCCACGTCTCCAAACAGCTTTTCAATCTGTTGCCTGCCCTTCGCCACGCCCCACTTGGGAAAGTAAACCTGGGCGTCGGACGCGAACAGATCGAAGATGGACGCGCCGGACGACGTCACGCCGCCCGAGTCCAGCGCCTTCAGATATTCGAGAGCAATGGACTTGCGCTCTTCGTTAGTCATAGCGTGCGGCGAGTCTTATTTGCCCACCAGGTGAGCGTCGGACTTTTCGTTTTCGTTGCAGATGAACTCGATCAGATCGGTGTCCAGCAGCAGGCGCTGGTTGAACTTGACGGTCCACGGCCTGGTGTAAGCCTTGGGATCTTCAATGGTGACCTCAATTTCGAGATGCCCAAAGGTGGGGCGGCGGAAGCGCTCGGTCATTTTGCCCGTGTTCGTCAGCGGGCTGCCCTCCACATCCAACCACACGTCGTCGCGGAAGCCGGTGGTCTCCACCACCAGCGTGTCGCCGTCCCAATGGCCAATTGAGTAGCCATACCACCACGGGTCCGGATCGTTGTTCGGCAGCTTGCGTCCATCCATGAAAATCTGCCGGACGCCGCCCTGCGCTTCGTAGAGGATCACAATCAATTGCGGCGTCTGGATGATCTTCCGCGGCTGCGGATGCATGTGTAGCTGCGTGAGACCCAGAGGCAGGCAATGCGCGTCGGGGTTATCTTTGTTGTTATTGTCCTTGCGTTCTTTGCGCACTTCCACGGCCCAGGGCGTGAACGGGAGACCGCCGGGGACCGTGGAGCCGATGTTGAAAAACTCGCTGACGCCAGGTGGACGCGGACCAAGGCCGACGCCGCCCACGCCGGTGGGCGTCGCACCCGGCGGCGTAGCGGGGCTGGATGCGGCTGGAGACGATGTTGCGGCAGCGGGCGCCCCTGGAGACGATGCCGCGGCGCCGGGAACTCCACCGGCGGCTTGCGCTCTTCGGCCGCGGTTTCCGTCAAATTGCCAGATTCCGTCCAGATCCGGATGGCCGTCGGCCGCGCGCGGCGTAGGCCCGTCCATGTTCGGCTTGCCGTTGGCAAGTTTGGGGACGTTAGGCGTAGGATAGGGCGGCCACTGCGCCAAAAGCGTGGCCGGAATGGCGGCGAAGATGACCACCGCCGAGATTGTGTTTACCAAAGCTTTCATGTTAGGCATCCGATAACGGGAACTGGAGCGTCAAGGCGACTCTATCAGCTTACATCGATCCCGCCCCGCCAGGAGAATTGTGCATCGGTTACAAAAGGGAGACGTTGTCATTCTTTCCGAGGTTAGCGGCGTCTGTCCCAAACATCCTCGACTTCCATTGGACTTGCGGCCTGGAAGAGAAATTGCACTGAGGAAAGGCGGAGGATGAAATGAAGAAATTAACCGTTGCACTATTTCTTATGAGTGGTTTCCTGATGGCGCAAGAACAGGCGCCCCCGCCAGCGCACTTGACGGAGACTCAGCGGATCGCGCTGCGTACGCAATCGCCCCCGGTGAAGACCCACAGCCGGAGGCACAGCGACAAGCCCACCAAATACTACGTCACGGAAAACAAGAGTACTATTGTCGCGACCAAAGCTTTCGGTCAGTAGTTAGCGATAATCGGGGCTAAGAAAATCGAAGTCGCAACCCAGATCGGCTTGCGTAACGTGATCCAGGAACAAGCGGCCATAGCCGCGATCATAGTGGCGGGCGGCGGAGTGAAACAGGCGCACTCGGCGCTCCAGTTCCTCCGCGGGAACCAGCAGATCGAGTCTGCGCTCGGCGAACGTCCAGCAGAATCTCGTCGCCGGTCTGGACCAGCGCGAGCGGGCCGCCGATGGCCGATT
This sequence comes from Bryobacterales bacterium, assembly GCA_963784025.1. GTDB lineage: Bacteria > Acidobacteriota > Terriglobia > Bryobacterales > Bryobacteraceae > Palsa-89. Next base: position 53,598 of record CAWAPW010000011.1, on the reverse strand, counting down.
CAGGCGCGACGTGCAGCACCACGGTGCCGTACGAGGTGCCGCTCATGCGCGCATCGGAGATCCGCACCATGTCGGTCACGCCCTCGTTCAGCAGCTTGCGCGGCATCGGGATGTGGCCCCATTCGGGAAATCCCGGCGCGCCTTTGGGACCGCAGTTGCGCATCACCAGCACGGTGTCGCGATCCACCGGCAGATCGTCGCGATCGATCTTGCGCGAGCATTTCGTCGCGAGTTTCGAACACATAGGCCCGTCCGCGATGCCGCAACAGATGCTGCGGAGGCGGCGGTCTGCTTGATCACCGCGCCGTTCGGGGCAAGATTTCCGTGCAATACAGCGATTCCGCCTTCCGGATACAGCGCTCGATCGCGCGGCCGAATCACAGTGTCGTTCAATGGACTGCGCGGCCGCCGATGTTTTCGCCGATGGTCTTGCCGTTCACGGTTGCGCAATCGCCATGCAGCAGATCCTTGAATCCGGTTCATCACCGCCGGAACTCCGCCCGCGTGAAACAAATCCTCCATCAAATACTCGCCGGATGGCTTGACATCGACGATGCAAGGCGTGCGGCGCGAAATGCGATCGAAATCCTCGAGCGTCAGGCGGATGCCGAGGCGTCCGGCGATCGCGATCAGATGGATCACGGCATTGGTCGATCCGCCCAGCGCCATCAGAACGGTGATGGCGTTTTCGAAAGCGTCGCGCGTCATGATGCGCGACGGCTTCAGGCCCGGCTCAATCATCCCGACCACGGCTCGCCCGCTCAATTCGGCAATGGCCATGCCGCCGCGAATCGGGCGCGGGAATGTTGGCGCAGCCGGGCAGCGTCATGCCCAGCGCTTCGGCCAGGCTGGTCATGGTGGACGCCGTGCCCATCACCGTGCAGTGGCCGGCGGTGCGCGCGATGCAGCCTTCGATTTCGCACCATTCCTCTTCGCGTCAGGCGGCCGGTGCGATATTGATCGAACAGCTTCTTGCCGTCGGTGCCGGAGCCCAGCCGCTGGCCGCGCCATTCGCCCGCCAGCATCGGGCCGCCCGGCACGACGATGGCGGGAATATCGGCGCTGGCCGCGCCCATCAATTGCGCGGGCGTGGTTTTGTCGCAGCCGCACAGCAGCACCACGGCATCCAGCGGATTGGCGCGGATGGATTCTTCCACGTCCATCGCCATCAGGTTGCGATACATCATGGTGGTGGGGCGCATGAACATCTCGCCCAGCGAAATGGTGGGAAATTCCAGCGGCACTCCGCCCGCCGCCCACACGCCGCGCTTCACCGCCGGCGCCACGTCGCGCAGATGGGCGTTGCAATTGTTCAGCTCGCTCCAGGAATTGCAGATGCCGATCACCGGTTTGCCGTCGAAAACGTCCGCCGGAAAGCCTTCCGAGCGCAGCCAGGCCCGGCGGGCGAAGCCATAGTATTCGGGGCTTGAAACCATTCGCGGCTACGATTGTTCTTCATGGCGATTCCCTGTCCTAAGGATTGGCTGCGGCCGACGAACCATCACTTGCCCGTTTACTGGACCCATGCAGGCTGTGCTAGGATGGATCGAGATTTACCCATCTTGCGGACTTGAATATTGGGGACTTATGAAAGACCGCTCTTCCGGGGCCTCAGACCTCGCCGGTGAAGCTTACGTTATTATTCGCGAGCGAATTCTGCGCGGCGAAGTAGCCATCGGCCAAGTGATCTCGCGGCGCAAAATCGCAGCCGAACTAGGCATGAGTTTTCTGCCGGTTTCCGAAGCGTTTCTGCGGTTGGAATTCGAGGGCTTGCTCGAAAGCCGGCCGCGCGCCGGAACGCGCGTGCGCATTCCCAGCCGTGAAGACGTGCGCGGGCACTATCTGGTGCGTGAAGCGCTGGAGGTAGAGGCGGCGCGGCTGTTCACCGAGATGGCCACCCCCGAAGAACGGTCCGAGCTGCTGAAGCTGGGCCTGCGCGTGGATGCCATGCGCTCCCAGACGGAGACCAATCGCTTCTATTATCTGAATCTGCACGAAAAGCTGCACCGGCGCATCTCCGAGTGCACGCGCTGCCCGGCGCTGTGCGACGCCATCGAAAGAACGCGCGCGCTATCCTCCACCTGGCTGTGCGTTGGAAGGGCGTTCAACGGGACGCCGTCGCGCCGCCATCAGGATCTGATGGAAGTGCTGGTGGGAATCGATCGCGAGGCGTCGGCCGCGGCCATGCGCGAGCATGTGATCACCAGCATGCAGCGGGCGCTGGAACGTCTGGAGCCTTATTTCCGCGCGCGCAAGGCGCAAGGGAAGACCTATTCGCGCAAGCAGTTCTCCATTGAGCTTCCGCACCGCGACGGACGGACCGCTTGCTTACGCGCGCGGCTCAGTTACGTCACCCGATACCGAACCGCGACCGTCAGGGAGCAGTTAGCCGCGGCTCGAGGTTCACAATCGCTCTGCGCGTCTGTTCCAGGCTGGTCTTCAACGCTTCCTCTGGAAGCTCATGCACGATGCGGGCTGAGCACCTTGGCCAGCAGGAACGGAATTTCGCGCGTCAGCGTGATGGATTCGCAAGTGATGAACACGCCGCCGTCGCTCTCCTCGAAAAACCAATAGCCGTTGACGCGCCACACCAGCCCGCGATCGTGACCGACGCGGCAGTTCGCGCTCGTTATGCTTGCCCGCATTGCTGATTTCGACTACTCGCTGGCTGGCCGAACGGCTGTAGACTCGCTTGGCATCGAGCGGAACGAAATGAATCTGGTTGTCGATATCCACGCACGTCGGAAATGAAGAACTTCGATTTCACCACGCGCGTTCGAATCGTATAATCGCCGCCGCGTATGCGACAGCACTTTCACGTCCGTGACGTCGGGCTTGTAAATCTCGGGGTGCTGGGGATAATCCTGAACCAGACGCCGATCGTCTCTTTGAGCGTGGTTTTTGGAACGAAGACCGCTCCCATCCAGTCCTGAACAAGGCCGCCGGGCAGCGCCACAATGCCGTTGCCTTGGACGGGCTGCGCCACTACGGCGCCCGCCAGCAGCCGCGCGCGAATCTCGGGCGAATCGTCAAACCAGAGGAAATGCTCGCCGCTCCAGCGCGGCTGCATTTTGGCGTCGGTGGCTCGCGATGTAGCTGATCGAAGGCTTCGATGGTTTCCGGTTTCAGATCGACCGCGAGACACAGGCCGGCGCCGGCGCACAACACAGCAACGATGCGAAGGAGCCGCGGCAGCTTCAGTCGGCTCCAACGGGCTTCTTCGTGGCTGCCTCGACGACGTCGCGATAGCTCTTGGGGGCTTCTCCGCTGAAAGATCTGTTTCAAACCAGCCTCGACGCTCCAGTCCATGCGGCGCACGATGGCTTCGGCCATGATGGGTTCAATGTCGATTTCGCGCAGCGTCGGCGGCCACTTCTTCCATCTCGCGCGCGCGGCGTTCGCCATGCACCACCACGCGGCCAACCATGTAGTCGGCGAGTTCTTTCCAATTGATGCCGGGGAAAGCTTTCGGCCAGCGATGCGAAGACGCGCTCGTCGGCGTTGTAGCGGCTGGCGCCCAGCACGCATTCGGTGAGCAGCGCTTCCATGCCCTTCACGATAATGCTGCGGAACATTTTGGTCGCGGCCGCCGTGCCCACTTCGCGCGAGACGATCTCGGCGGAAATTCCAAAAGGCGCAAGCTTCTCGACGAACTCGCGCGCTCCGTCGCCGCCCGCCAGCATCGGCACTTTGTGGCCGATAGGGCGGAACGGGAGCCATCATCGCGATCTCGGCGAAGCGAGCGCCCGAGGCTTCGATGACGCGCGCGATGGATTGCTTCAGGCCCGGCGAAACCGAATTCAGGTCGGCGTAAATATGATCGGCCGTCAGGTACGGCGCGTTCTGCTCGCGCCGCGTTCAAGGCCTGATTCGCTGTAACGGCCGACATCATGATGTCGCACGATTCGGCCAGTTCCCGGTTCGTTTCCACCAGCCGCGTTTCCGTCTCCCGTGCGCGCTGCCGAACCTTGTCGGTGACGTCGATATCGAAAGCCGCGAATGGAAGAAATGCCGGGTTGCCGCAGACCTTTGGCAATGTGATACGCCGCCTCGCCAAATCCGACGAATCCGATCCTCATCTACAGCGCTTCCATCCCGATCACAAAGCTCCAATTAATTTCCAATAAGCCGACGGACGCCGCGACGGTGAGCAGCGAAAACACTGCGTACATGCTCGCCAGGCGCACGCGTTCAGCGCCGCTGAATGCCAGCCCTTCGGTGATGCCTTCACCCATCGCGACCCAGATGTTTTGATAAGTGGCCCAGAACGGAACGGAAGGAATCAGCAGCGCGGCAGTCAGCACCAGCGGCGGAATCCCGGCAGCGCTGGTGGTATCCACCAGGGGAACGAACGTCACGACGATGGCGATGAATCCGCTGGGATCGAGGAAACGCAGGGCAAGCGTCGCAATTCCCACCGCCACCAACACAACCACCGCGCTGAACGTCAGATGCTGCATGATAGGGACGAAGTATCCGGCCAGCCAATCGGTGAGTTTGTATTCGGTGAGCACGTTTTGCAGGCTGAAAATGCCGCCCATGAACAGCAGCAAGGTCCAGGAAATGCCGCCCGCGATATCGGCATTGCCGACAATACCCGCCAATGCGAAAACGGCCAGCCCGACCATGCCGATAAAGAAGCTGGGCAAGTGATGCCAGCGATCCGTGGACCAAAACACGATGGAGCAGAGCACGATAAACGCCGTGATCATTTCATCGCGTTTGAACGATCCCAGCTCGCGCAACTTGTTGCGCACGAATTCAGCCGAGGTGTCCAGCGCTCTTTCGGGTTTCAGCACCCATTGATTGCCGAACACGATGAGCGCGCACAGCACCAATACGGGCAGATACAGCACGCGTGCGTACGCCAGATAGCTGAGGGGCAGATGCTTTAAATCGAACACCGACGCGACGACAGGACCATCCAGAGAACCATACAGCAGTCCGAGGCCAGGCACCACGGCCATCTCGATAGTGGTCAGCATGATCAGCGCCGAGCCTTTGCTGCGCGGCTTCAGATCGAGCGATTTCACCAGCGCCCACGCGATGGGAACCATGATGGCCGTACGGACAGTCATGGAGGGAATCCCAAGCGAGAGCACCGTGCCGATGACGAAGAACGCGGCCAGGATGCCGGAATACGACGCCGGAAACAACGACAAAATGTAGTACGAAGTACGCGCGGCCAGCCCGGTCTTCTGCATCGCGAAGCCGTAGTAGAGCACCGCCAGCAGAATCCACCACGATCCGCTCGAAAATCCGCTCAACGCCAGCGCCGGTTTCGCGCCGGCCGGAATCAGCAGCGCCATCATCAGTACGGACGCGACGCCGTTGTTCATCACGCCGAACGCCCACAGCACGATGGTGAAGGCTGTGATTGCGAGCGCGGTTTGCCCGGCGCGCGTTAAGCCGTGCTGCGCGGGCATGAAGAAAAGCGCGAGACCGATGGCGATGGCAAGCAGCAGCGGCAGCCATTTCACGCGCGTCACGGAAGTTGTGGCCGGCGGCTGAGCGATCGCTGTCGCCATGAGAAGATCCTATTTGACAGCGGTTGCTTGCGCTTGCTCCGCGCGCATGCGGCGCTGCTCGGCTTGCACCGTGATGATGGACATCCACATGCCGAGCGGATGCGCGCCCGCGTCCACAAGCGGATGCGGCTTTAGCGACCGCACGGCGTCGATGCTTTCGTCCTTCATGGTTTCAAGCACCACCGCCTGCTCCGGGGTGAGCCCGTATTCGGAAGCCAGCAAGGGCGTGTTCTCGAACAAGCGCCGGCGCAGCGGCTGGCTGAACCGCAGATCGTACAGCAGCTTGTTCAGCGGATACACCGATGGATCCGGATGCCGGTAGAATTGATAGCCTTCCGCGCTGCCGAAGGCGAACTTCGCAGCGGGCTCGGGCGTCGTCGGCGTGCCTTTTCTATTCGGGATGAACCGCATCACCGCGTGGCCGTGATGCCAGGTAGGCTGATAAGTGATCAGCTCGCCCGGCTGCTGGCCGATGGCGCCGAACAAAATCATCCAGGGCAGCATCTCGGTGTTGCCCACTTCGTCCAATTGCTCGTTATTCAGTTCCAGCAGCGCATTGTTGTTGCCGCGCTCCATGTGGGCGATGGCCCACCAGTCAAAATCGAACGCGGGCTGCGGATACTTCCACGCGCCGGGATAGTGCGACATGCCGCCGCTGGCGACGATCGCGATGCGGTAAGGCGATTTCAATATGGCGTCGCGAATGGCCGCGCCCAACTGCGCGCAACGGCGGGCCGTCGGCAGCGGAGGGAGATAAGTATTGACGAAAACCGGAATCACCGGCACCGAGCGGCCTTCAATGACCCATTCGTATACGGCGGCGAACGCATGGCCCAGTTCGGCGTCCTGCGAGTAAGTCAGATCGAAACCGTCGGTGACAAGATCGTTCAGGATTTCTTCGGTGAACGGGTGGATGGGCAGCGCGTAACTCTTGCGGGCGAAAGCGGCTTTCGATTTCTCTCCGCCCACGACGGCAAAGGTGGGAACGGCGGAAAGGAAAAATGTTTCCAAGTGATCGCTGCCGATCACCATCACTGCATCGGGCTTGATCTCATCCAGATTCTTGCCCAGCTCGCGCATCGCGGCGATGTCGGCGTCCAGCTGCGCTTTGTCCTCGCTCGGCGGATAGGTGAATAGCTGCGGCGCGTGAACCGTCGCGGCTGCAAATACGATTTCTCCCATTGTGTTACCCCTTTACTGCAATCCGCCCATTCGCGGCCGGCTCTTCGGCGAGTTCTTCCACATACTCGACTCCGAGTTCCTTCAGTTTGGCGCGGAGACCATAATAATCTAGACCCAACTCGCCTTTCGCCAGGCAGCTCGCGAGTTTTCACTTCCTTGGCCATGCGTTGCTGGCCCGCTTTGGCCACTTCAGCCGCATTCGCGCGCGGCACCACCACTACGCCGTCGGCATCGCCCACGATGACGTCGCCCGGGTTCACCAGCATACCGGCGCACACCACCGGAACGTTTACCGAACCCGGGCTGGCTTTTACCGTGCCTTGCGCAGAAATTGCCTTGGCCCACACCGGAAACTTCATCTCGGTGAGTTCCGTGGTATCGCGAACGCCCGCGTCGATGATCAAGCCCGCCACGCCATGCGCCTGGCAGGAAGTGCCAAGTAAGTCGCCGAACATGCCGTCGGTAGACTCCGAAGTTGTCACCACCACCAAAACGTCGCCCGGCTTGCAAACCTCGATAGACGCGTGAACCATCAGATTGTCGCCGGGCTGGCACAACACGGTGACCGCGGGACCCGACACCCTGGCGGAGAGATAAATAGGACGCATGTACGGCAACATCATGCCCGTACGGCCCTGCGCTTCATGGATGGTGGCGACGCCTAATTCACCCAGCAGCTTCACGGCTTGGGTGTCGGGACGCGGGATGCCGCGGACAATCCTATGACTCATGAGAATTCGCTCGCCACCTGAGGATACACGCGCTGATACGCCTCAGCGTACTTGATTCCCTTCTTACCCGAGTTGCGCACGGCCTGCACGCCGCGCCGCTTGGCCAGGTCGCGATAGTAATTCCACAGGTGCTCCTGCGCTTCCATCGATTCCATGGCTTTCTCTTTGATCTCGTACACCGGCGTGATGTCCAGCAGCACTTGCGGCTTGAATTCGCACTGCTCGGGCTGATGCGGCTCAAAGATGAACACCGGCGGGGCGCCCAGCTGTTTGCCTTCCGCCGGATAACCCGCCGCCTGCGCATACACGCGCGTCTGCAGCGTAAGCATGTTGGCGTAGGGGTGATCGGGGTTGTAAGGATCTTCGTAGGAATGCGTCAGAATCACTTCGGGCTGCAGTTTGCGATACTCCACCACCATTTCGTGAATGGTCTCTTCGGAAGCTTTAATAGGATAGTCGCCGGAATCGAAGAAGCGGATTTCGGCGCCCAAAATCCCGGCGGCGCGTTCGGATTCCTTCTGCCGCTCCTCCTTCACGCACTCCACCGTCATGCCTGCCTTCTTCCACAACCGCTCGGATTCGCCGCGCTCGCCGAATGACAAGCACAGAATCCGTACGCGATAGCCCTTCTGTGCGTACAACGCGATTGCCCCGCCCGCGCGCCATACGAAATCGGCCGCATGGGCGCTCACCACTAGAACGCTTTTTTGGGAATCCATAAGAGATCGAACCTTTAGTTCACTAGCGCGCTCGGATTCGTCACCGCCATGCGCTTGATATCGGCGGCCGAAAACCCGCCGTCCATCAAAGTCTGCGCGAACATCGCAAAGCCTTCGGATACCGGTGGATTGATGGTTTGTCCCAGGTCGGTGGAGAGAACGCAATGCTCCGGACCCGCCTTGCGAATACTCACCATCACTTCCTCCCAGGGCGCTTTGCCGGTGTGCATGGTGGTGAAGCAATGTTCGATCAAGGCGCCTTCCGTCGCCAGTTCGGCCTGCTCGTCGGCCGTAAGACTTTGCGATGGAAACTCGGCGTGCGTCACCAGAATGCGCTTCAGCTTCATCTCGCGCGCGCCGCGCACCAGGGCGAAAATCTCCTTGCGCCCCAGATGGCCGGTGGCCATGATCATATTGTGATTGCCGATGATTTCGAGGCACCGCTTGGCGGCTTCGTTCAGGTTGCCCTTGTCATCCAGCACCGTTAACGGCGGCGGCGATATTCCCGTCGCGGCCAGCTCGCGCTGGATCTTGGCCCAGAACGGCAGCTTGGTATTGGGGCCATCCGCGCGCCCGGCAGTTTCGTTCGCGGCATCCACGGTGGGCATCCAGACGATCTTTGCGCCCGAGCGGCCGGACAGTTCCACAGCCACCGGATTCAATCCGCCGACGCTGTGATTCAGCGTGATGGCGCCGAACGCTTGTATGCCCGGCACCGCTTTTGTCACCACCTTAGCGCGTTCCGCGGTAGGAAGGTAGTGCGACTTCAGCACGAATCCCTTGAGGCCGTGCTTCAAAAATTCATGCGCCAGATCGATGTCGTCGATGCGCCGCTCGATGACGTCCGGCGCGACATGAACCTGTAAATCGTAACCGCCTTCGATCGCCTTCCACGCGGCGTCCGACACGGACGTAGCTGTCCCCGTTACCGCTTGTGCGCTCATTGCAAAGGCAGTATGACAGGCGGCGAACAGCGCTGTCAAGTTTCTGATCTCTCAGATTCCGTTGAGTTTTTGAGCCAAACTATCAATTCCGTTGTTGAAGACCGGCGCGGCGAATCCGGGGGCTTCTGTCAATGTCTTTTGATATATCACTTAGCGGGCAGCCCGTACGTGAGATGATAAAGCCAAGGAACGAGCGCTATGAAGATCGCCGATTTTCGCGGGGAGATCACGCCAACCGGTCAGATTTCGGTTCCCCCCGAAATCGCATCGCAGGTTCCACCCGGGGAGAAGGTCGCGGTTGAATCCGCTTACGCACCCGACGACTCGAATTACGAACAACTCAGCCCCGCCCCACAAACGGCATCTTCGTCGCCATCACCGTCATAAACTGCACGTTCGCCTCCAGCGGCAGGTTCGCCATATAAAGGACTGCGTCGGCCACCAGCTTCACGTCCATGCGCGGCTCGGGCGCTTTCGTACCGTCGGCTTGAGCGACGCCCGCGGTCATGCGCTCGGTCATCTCCGTGGCCGCGTTGCCGATGTCGATCTGCCCGCACGCGATGTTGTACTTTCGGCCGTCGAGCGAAATGCTTTTGGTCAACCCCGTGATGGCGTGCTTGGTCGCGGTGTAGGGCGCGGAATTGGGCCGCGGCGAATGCGCGGAAATCGAGCCGTTATTAATGATGCGCCCGCCGCGCGGCTGCTGCGCCTTCATGATCCGGATGGCGTGCTGCGCGCACAGGAAAGCGCCGGTCAGGTTGACGGCCACCACGGCGTTCCACTGTTCGAAGGTGAGATCTTCCATCGGGACCGCGGGCGCGCCGGCGCCGGCATTGTTGAATAAAACATCCAGCCGTCCGAATGTTTCTTTCGTTCGATCGAACAGCGCAGCCACCGCGTCGGGCTGCGTGACGTCGGTGGGAACCACCAGCATCGGCGCGTCGCCGCGCACGGCCAGCATGGAAGTTCGCTCCAGTTCCGACGCCCGGCGTCCGGCCAGCACCACCGAATATCCGGCTGAATGAAACGCCAGACTCACCGCGCGGCCGATCCCGCTGCCCGCTCCGGTGACCAGTGCGATCACAAGACTTCCCAGAACCGAATGACGACTTTGTCGGGATATCGCTCGCCCACGCCCACCACCATCGCGCGAGTGAGCCAGGCATGCTGCGGCGCGCTGGTTTCGAAATTCGCCGAACTTCGGAAGTAATACGATGCGGGATCGACGGGCTCGCCCCGGCTCAATCGCGCCAGCACCTCCGCGGGCCCATGCCGCACTCCGCGATTGATCACATAAATGAGCGCTCCATCGTCGGCCTGAATGGTATAGCGTGCATCCAGATCGGCCGTGCCATCCGGGCGCAGGATCTGCCAATCTGCTCCGGCGTCCAAAACGCGCCCCTGCAAGCGTGGCCCTGCGACGCTCCCGCCCCGAATCGCCACCACTCGCCGATGTCCGGCCTGCGTCTCGCCAAAATCGAGCGGCGTAGCCACTTCGACGTCGATCTCAAATGCGAATCGCAGCTCGGGCGGCGTCATGCGGATTTAGTACGCGCTGGCTTCGTTCAGCGTTTCAATCGACGTCTGAATCCAATTGAAGATTCGCGGCATCCACCAGGTCCTTCAACTGCTCGACGCTGGTCGCGCTTGCGATGGGCGCCGTGATGCTGGGCCGCGCGATCAGCCACGCGATGGCCACTTTGCCCGGCGTGGAATGGAATTTCGCCGCCACTTCATCCAGCGCCGCGAGAATCCGGAACCCGCGCTCGTCCAGATATTTCTTCACCATCTGCCCGCGCGGCCCTTTGGCGAGATCGTTTTCCGACCGGTACTTGCCCGTAAGAAATCCGCTGGCCAGCGCGAAGTAAGGAATCACGCCGATGCCTTCATCCAGGCACACCGGTTCCAATTCCTTTTCGTATCCGGCGCGCTCATAAAGGTTGTAGTGCGGCTGCAGGCACTCATACCGGGGCAACCCGTGCTGCTTGCTCACTTTGAAGGCCTCGGCCAACCGCTCCGCGCTATAGTTCGACGCGCCGATGGCCCGCACTTTACCTTGCTTGATCAACTCCGCGTATGCCTCGAGCGTTTCCTCCAGCGGCGTGGTCGCGTCGTCGATGTGGGATTGATAAAGGTCGATATAATCCGTCTGCAGGCGCTGCAGCGAATCTTCAACCTCGCTCAGGATGTAGGCTTTCGAAAGCCCTTTCTTGCCGGGTGCCATCTCGATGCCGACCTTGGTGGCCAGGATCACTTTCTTGCGGTTACCGCTGCGCTTGAACCAATTGCCCAGCACGGTTTCCGATTCGCCGCCTTTGTGGCCCGGCACCCAGCGCGAGTACACATCGGCGGTATCGATGAAATTGAATCCGGCGCCGACGAATGCGTCCAAAATGGAGAACGACGTCGGCTCGTCCGCGGTCCAGCCAAAGACGTTGCCGCCCAGGCAAATGGGAGAGACTTCCAGGCCTGACCCTCCCAACTTTCGGGTCTTCATTATTAGTGATGCTCCTTATTCCGCTCCCTGACGGTCGCGGCTCTGTATTTTACTCGCGGTTCGGTATTTTATTCGGATTTGCATTTCCCGCCCGGACAGCGGTTGTTTTCTTCGCAGACGTATTCGTATAGCCCCGCCGGATCCCAATCCGGATGAAAGGCCATGGTGAAGTCCTGCGTCCACGGCGCGGTGAAAACTTTCGGATCGTCGATGGTGAGCTGATAGGACAGCGTCTTCGAATCCAGCCAGCGGATGTGCTCCACGGTGCGCAGCGCGTCGCTGTGCATGCGGTATTGGTTTTTGTCCGTGTAGTAATAATCGTCCAGGCCCCAGCGTTTGAAGTTGGTGCTCTCCACCACCAGCGTGTCGCCTTCCCAATGCCCCACCGGATCGCCGAAATACGTAGGCTCGATCCCCGTGCGGTGCGCACGCCCGTCCAGCGGAATGATGCGCGTCATGCGCTGGAATTCGTGCACGATCACCAGATAGTTCTTGTTTTGCACGAACTGCACGGCGTTGGCCGACAGCATTCCCGATGGAAAACCGGCCGGCATGCAAAACTCGCGCGGCTCATCGTGCCGCGGATCGCCGGTGGGCGGCTCAAAGAAAGGCATGCCGCCGGGCTTGAACGGAGCCATCTTCTTGTGATCGAAAACAGTGGCGGAGCAGCGGCAACGATCGCCCCCGTCCGATTTCGGCCACTCGTATACACCGCTGAAATCCGGCTTTCCGTCAGGGGTTCGGGGCGTTCCCTGCATGCCGGAAGCCTGGCGGTTTGCGGCTGCAAACGCGCGGGCGACAGAACCAATCCCGCCAGCAGCGCCCCAAACGCCAGGCGGCTTCCGATGCGATCGGCAGATATTTTTCTCATGACAGGCTCCTCAGGCTGGTCAATTCTTCTTCGTATCCGGTTCCTGGCTGGAAGTGAACACCTGACGGCCGTCCGGGAACGTCACCTTCGATCCGTTGGCGTTGTCGGAGCCGTCCTTAGCCCGGAAACCTTCAACCACGAGCATCATTCCGGGTTGGATCACATCTTTATTGATCCCGCGCCGCATCAGTTGGCCGGGAGCGCCGCCGGAAATCGCCCAATGCGTGACCGTTCCGTCCTCCTTCTTTTCGTCGACATAAAACCAGATGTGCGGATTCATCCACTCCACCTTGGTAACCACTCCCGAAAACTTCACCGGTTTGGTGTCGTCATACTCGGCGGAGAAAGAATGGTGGGCCAATACGGGCAGCGCACCCAGAGCCAGGCCCAGCACAATAGCTGCAACGGATACAGGTCTGACGGATAACGTCTTCATGAGGGGACCTCCGGACAACGGAAGGATATCGCGAGTCCATCGGCCAGCGCAAGGCGTGGCCGCCATCGCCGATTCGACTCGATTCTCTTGACAGTCCTTCACCAGCCAGTAACAAATCGTTCATTCGACATTCATATTTCCCCCGTATACTCAGCGTTCAACCTCAAAGCAGCTGGAGGAAGATTCAAGCAATGAAGACTGGGAAGGAAAATATGAGAACACGTGTGTCAACATTCCTCGGCGAGGCTTTGATTGCCGGGACTTTGATTACTCTGGGAGCAGCCAATGCGCAAACCCCCGCGCCCACCGCCGGCGCGGCTTCGCCCATTCAACACCTGGTGGTGATCTTCCAGGAAAACATTTCGTTCGATCATTACTTCGGAACGTATCCGTTTGCCATGAATCCCGAAGGCGAACCGGCCTTCTACGCGTATCCCAACACGCCCAGCGTCAACGGATTTAGTCCCGCCATCCTCGCCGGCACCGGGACGCTGACGAATACCAACAATGGTTCAGGCGCCAGCGCGCCGTTCCGCCTGGATCGATCGCAGGCCTCCACCGCCGATCAGGATCACGATTACACCGCGGAACAGATTGCGTATCACGCCGGCCTGGTGGATCTGTTCCCGTTCGGCACGGGCACGGCCGGCCCTCCGCCGAGCAACATCCCGCAAGGCTCCACCACCGGCCTTGTGATGGGCTATTACGACGGCAACACCGTCACGGCTTTCTGGAATTATGCCCAGCATTACGCCATGAGCGACAACTCTTACGGCACTAACTTTGGCCCGTCCACCGATGGCGCGCTCAACGTGATTTCCGGCCAGCTGAACGGCGCCATCAACAACTCCAACGGAACGGGCTCGCTGATCGAGGACGGTTTGGGAGGGATGACCGTCATCAGCGACGCCGATCCCGCCGGCGACGTTTGCTCCACCACCACCGGCGAAACCTTCAGCATGAGCGGGCAGAATATCGGCGACCTGCTGAATGCGGCCGGCGTGAGCTGGGGATTTTTTGAAGGCGGCTTCGACCTTACCGTGACCAATCCGAACGGCACCACCGGCTGCTCGCGCAGCACCACCTCATTGATCACCAACACGAAGAAGGCCGACTACATTCCGCATCATCAGCCGTTTCAATATTACAAATCGACGCCGAATCTGACCCACGCGCGCCCCACTTCGGTAGCGATGATCGGCCAACAGGGCGACGCCGCCAATCATCAATATGACATCAACGATTTCTACTCTGCCGTGAACAGCAACAACTTCCCGGCGGTCAGCTACCTGAAGGCTCCTGGATTCCAGGATGGACACGCCGGATATTCCGATCCTCTGGACGAGCAGCAGTTCGTCGTGCACGTGATCAATTTCCTGCAGGGCCAGCCCGCCTGGTCGTCCACGGCGGTGGTGATCGCATACGACGATTCGGACGGCTGGTACGATCATCAGATGCCGCCGCTGGTGAATCAGTCCGTAACCAGCGCCGACATGATCACTGGAAACGGCACGTGCGGCGGGGCTGACGAGGCTCTTCCCGGCGTCGCCGGCACCGGCCATGCGCAGGGCCGCTGCGGTTATGGTCCGCGGCTTCCATTGCTCGTGATTTCGCCGTATGCCAAGCAGAACTTTGTCGATCACACCATCACCGATCAAAGCTCCGTCATTCGCTTTATCGAAGACAACTGGCTCAACGGGGAGCGCATTTCGGGCTCCTTCGACGCTATCGCAGGCCCGCTGGACAACATGTTCAACTTCGATGCGGCGCCGAACACGGCCACGTTCATGCTGAATGAAAGCAGCGGCCAGCCGTTGAACCCCGCTCAGTCCGCGTCACCACAGAACGCGTTGCGTCTCCACTCGGTGAAACCCTCGAGCGGCACACGCTAACGCAATAATCCGCAGTTCGCTGTCGCCAAAAGCCGCGCGTCGCTTGCCTCGGGCGCGCGGTTAACTTTTGTACCTTTAATAATGACCCGCCGGACCTTCGTTCGCCACGCAACCTGTCTCACCGCGCTCGCGAGGCGCTCGGCGGCCGCCGCTCCTGCCTTAAATCCGAACTCGCTGGCCAAGTTCGTCGATCCTCTTCCGATTCCGGAATATTGCGAAGGCTTCCGGACTGCGCGCCGCGCCCGGCGGTGGTTCCGCGAAGGTTCCCTATTTTCGCGTGCCCATGCGGCAGGTCGAAACCAAATTGCATCGCGATCTTCCGGCCACTCGCCTGTGGTGCTACGGATCCTCATCGCCTGGTCCCACCTTTGAAACGCGCAGCGGCCAGGGTTTGCTCATCGAATGGCCCAACGAGCTGCCCGCCAAACATTTCCTGCCCATCGATCACAGCCTGCACGGCGCCGAGATCGATACGCCCGAAGTCCGCGGCGTGGTGCATGTCCATGGCGCCAAGGCTCCGCCCGAAAGCGACGGATATCCCGAGGATTGGTACGTTCCGGGAAAATCGCGGACTTATTTTTATCCCAACGCTCAGGAAGCCGCGGCGCTTTGGTATCACGACCACGCCATGGGCATCAATCGCCTGAATATCTATGCCGGCATGTTTGGCCTGTTCCTCATTCGCGATGATTTCGAAGACGCGCTCAGTCTTCCCAAAGGCGCTTTCGAAATCCCGCTGGTAATTTGCGATCGGCTGCTCAAGCAGGACGGCCAGCTCGACTATCCCGTCTCTGGCGATCCCCAGAAGCCTTGGGTTCCCGAAGTATTCGGCGACGTGATGATCGCCAACGGAAAAGCTTTTCCGTTTCTGGATGTGGAGCCGCGCAAGTATCGCTTTCGTGTGCTGAATGCCTGTAACGGCCGCTTTCTGCATCTGGCGCTTTCGAGCGGACAAACCTTTCATCAGATCGGCACGGATCAGGGACTGCTGCCCGCGCCCGTTCCGCTCGAACGATCGCTTCTTGCGCCCGGTGAACGCGCCGATCTCATCATCGACTTCAGCGACTTCAGCGGCCGCGCTGGCCAGCAAATCGTGCTACAAAACGATTCGTTCCAGGTGATGCAGTTCCGCGTCGGCGCAATGAAATCTCCCGACAGCAGCGCGCTGCCCGCCGCGCTCCGGCCCGTGCCGAAAACTCCGGAATCCACAGCCGTCAAAACTCGTCCGCTGGCATTGATCGAAAAGCTGACCTTAAAGGGCGAATCCATGACCATGCTGCTGAACAATACGCCCTGGCACATGCCGGTGACCGAGAATCCGGTCCTGGATAGCGTTGAGATCTGGAGCTTCATCAACACCACGGACGATTCGCATCCCATCCACCTGCATCTGGTGCGCTTTCAAATTCTGGATCGCCGCCGCTTCGAGCCGTTCTTCTATCAGAACAGTGGCGAAATACGCTACACGGGGCCCGTTACTCCGCCCGCGCCGGAGGAGGCCGGATGGAAAGATACCGTGCGGGCCGATCCGAAAATGGTGACTCGCATCATCGTGCGCTTCGAAGGCTATCTGGGCCGTTACGTCTGGCATTGCCACGTGCTGGAGCACGAGGACAACGAAATGATGCGGCCTTACGACGTGATCGCAGCCGCGACAAAATAAAGCGGCAACATATCGGCTACAATAGTTCCCCAAAGGGGTTTCAATATGTCAGCAGGTCCCGCCGATGCCGAGGCTCCTCTCCTCACGCTTCACACCTACGCGGAAGGCGACGCCACTGTCATCCAATGCACCGGCAAGCTCACCGCCGGCCTCACTGGCGTTCTGCGCGACGAGGTAAAGCGGCTCATCCCGCACTCCAAGAAAATCGTCCTCGATTTGACCAACCTCACCCAGATGGACAGCCTGGGACTGGGAACAATAGTGGGCCTGTACGTTTCGGCCAAGGCCTCCGGTTGCACGCTCATCCTGATCAACCTGAGCCAGCGCGTCCGGGAGCTGTTCCGCATCACCAACGTGTGGTCCATTCTGGAAGTCTACGGCGAGAACATCATTCGACTGCCATAGACTGCGGCTCACCGACGAACAGCTATAATCCGGTTAGAGACGATGCCGGTCACAATTTCAGATGAGGTTTTAGTGGCGGCGCCCCTAACCGAGCCCGAGCTGAAGCAGGAGCTCGCCATCGCTCTCTTCCAGCAAGAGCGTCTCACCCTTGCGCAGGCCAGCCGGTTTTCCGAAATGAGCCGAGGGGCATTTCAGGCCTTGTTGGCCAAGCGGCAGATTCCAGTTCACTACGGGGTTGAAGAATTCCGGGAGGATCTTCAGAGTCTCCGTCGCACAGAGCGGCTTTCATCGTTGCCTCTGACACGTCACCTTTATTGAACCTAGCCCGAATCGGCCGCACTGAACTATTGCGTTCCCTGTATAATCAGGTTCTCATCCCGACCGCCGTAGCCGACGAGCTGACAGCTTCGTACCGCGACCTGCGAGATACGATGGATATCGGTTCCATCCCGTGGTTGATCGTCGCTGCTCCCAAAGATCAGGATCGAATGCGGAACCTTCAAGAGACTCTGGATGCCGGCGAGGCCGAGGCCATCGCGCTTGCAATCGAGCGTCGAGCCGACCTTCTGCTGGTGGACGAACGTCGGGGGCTCCTTACAAGTTACGGGACTCCTGGGCATAGTGGCCGCGGCGAAAAGCGCGGGACACATCGAATTGGCCAAACCCGTACTGGATGACCTGGTTCGCGTCGCTCATTTTTGGGTCGGACCTGAGCTCTACGCGGAATTTCTCAAAGAGCTTGAAGAAACCTGAGATGTTCGCACCAGCCATGCGCACGCGCGCATAGCCCTTTAGTGCCATCCGTAACTTATCCCATAACGCGCAACGCCAATTCCTTGAAGCGATCACTGAAGCAGGCAGCGGGGACCGAGGAGTGGAGTACTGTCAGTAAGCCGGCACCGCCAATAGGGCGCAAAAATCAATTCGCTGAGGCGCGGAACTATAATTAGAAGGTCCCCGGATTCGCTAATGTTCGCGGCTCTCCAGAGCTACGCTCCGCCTTTTCTTCTCTCACCGGGTTGCATAGAAGAGCCGCATAACGGCATGGCGCCGTCCGGCAGCCGCACCACGTCGATACGGCCCGCGTCCTGCACGATGGAAGTGAAATAAAAATGGATCAACCGCCCAGTACTGAGGCACCAGTGGAGCGCATGACGCCGCTCGCGCCCACGCTACCCGCGCCCCAGGCACCGGGCAGAGAACGGCCTCCTAGCGCTCCCCCGCCCAAGCGCCGCCGGGTTTGGATCTGGATCCTGCTGCTCGTGCTGCTGGGCGCGGGCGTCTACTACTGGTCAAAAAGGACCGCGCCAGCGACTGGCTCGGCCGCCGGAAAATCCGGCGGAAAAGGCCAAAACGCCAACGCAGCGTCGCCCGTGGATGCGGCCAAAGCGACTAAAGGCAATATTGGCGTGTACGTCACCGGCCTTGGCGCCGTGACGCCCATCTACACCGTCACCGTCAAGACTCAGGTGAACGGCCAATTGATGCAGATCCTCTACAAAGAGGGCGACATGGTGAAGAAAGGCGACAAGCTCGCCGAAATCGATGAGCGCCCGTATCAAGCCCAGTTGACGCAGTACGAAGGACAGCTCCTCCGCGATCAGGCCCTGCTCGACAACGCGCGTGTCGACCAGGCGCGCTATGAAACGCTGCTCAAGCAAAACGCGGTTCCTGAACAACAGCTCGCCACGCAAGTCGCGCTGGTCAAACAAGACGAAGGCGTAGTGAAGAACGACCAGGGTCTGATCGACGCAGTGAAAGTGCAGCTTATTTACTGCAACATCACCGCGCCCATCACCGGGCGCATCGGCCTGCGCCTGGTGGATCCAGGCAACATCGTGCAAACCACGGACAGCACTGGCCTGCTCGTGATCGCTCAGCTTCAGCCCATCAGCGTGATCTTCACCATCGCCGAGGATCAGTTGCCGATCATCTATCAGAAGCAGCTCGCCGGACAGAAGCTGCCCGTCGACGCCTTTGACCGCGAGATGAAAAAGCTTCTGGCCTCCGGCACGCTCACCACCATCGATAACGAGATCGATCAAACCACGGGCACGGTGAAGCTGCGCGCCACATTCGACAACTCCCACAACGAACTTTTCCCCAACCAGTTCGTGAATGCGCGCTTGCTGCAGCAGGAAAAACGCGGCGTGGTGCTGGTGCCGTCCGCCGCAGTGCAGCGCAATTCGTCCAGCACCTATGTATATGTGGTAAATCCCGATTCCACCGTTTCGGTGCGCCAGGTCAAGGTTGGGACCAGCGACGACAACAACACGGAAATCGATTCCGGAGTTGTGGAGGGCGACGTTGTGGTCCTTACCGGCGTCGACAAGCTGCAAGAAGGCAGCAAGGTCACGGTGACCATGGAAGGCGCGGCCAAAGCAGGAAAGCAGCCTGCGGGAAATCAGTCGCAGTGAGCCCCTCGCGCACATTTATCCTGCGGCCGGTGGCGACGACGCTGCTCATGGTGGGCATTCTGCTCGCTGGCGCCGTCGCCTATAAAGAACTGCCGGTTTCAGCGCTTCCCGAAGTGGATTACCCCACCATTCAGGTCACCACCACCTATCCGGGCGCGAATCCGGATGTGATGGCTTCGTCCGTTACCGCGCCGCTCGAACGTCAATTCGGCCAGGTGCCTGGCCTGCAGCAGATGACTTCCATCAGCTCCGAAGGGATGTCGGTCATCACGCTCGAGTTCAATCTCAGCCTGAACATCGACGTTGCCGAGCAGGAGGTGCAGCAGTCCATCAATGCGTCGGGAACCTACTTGCCCGCCGACCTTCCCACGCCGCCGCTCTACAGCAAAACCAATCCGGCCGACACGCCGATCCTAACGCTCGCGCTTTCGTCCACCACATTGCCGCTTTCCAAAGTGGAGGATCTGGCCGACACGCGCCTCGCGCCCAAAATTTCACAACTGCCGGGCGTGGGGCTGGTGAGCATCAGCGGCGGGCAGAAGCCCGCGGTCCGCATCCAGGCGAATCCGGCCGCGCTCGCTTCGTATGGCGTGAACATGGAGGATCTGCGCAGCGCGATCATCGCCGCCAACGTCAATCAGGCCAAAGGCAATTTCGATGGACCGCGCCAGTCCTACCAGATCGGCGCGAACGATCAGCTGCTCTCCAGTTCCGACTACGCGGCCCTGGTGGTGGCATACAAGAACGGCGCGCCCGTGGAGATGACGCAGGTGGCCGACGTGATCGACAGCGTGGAAGACATTCACGAAGCCGCGTGGATGAACGACACGCCCGCCGTGATCGTCAACATTCAACGGCAGCCGGGCGCCAACATCATCTCTGTGGTGGATCGCATCAAGGCGCTGCTTCCGCAGCTCACATCCACGCTGCCCGAAGCTGTTTCGGTAAAAATCCTGACGGACCGTACCAACACCATCCGCGCGTCGGTGAGCGACGTCGAGTTTGAACTGATGCTCACCATTGCCCTGGTGGTGATGGTCATCTTTCTATTCTTGAGGAACCTTTCGGCCACCATTATTCCGAGCATCGCGGTGCCGCTCTCGCTGGTGGGGACGTTCGGCGTCATGTATCTGCTGGGCTACAGCCTGAATAATCTGACGCTGATGGCTCTCACCATTTCCACCGGCTTCGTGGTTGATGACGCCATCGTGATGATCGAGAATATCGTCCGCTTCATCGAAGAGGGCGAGCATCCGCTGCGCGCGGCGTTGAAGGGCGCCGAACAAATCGGATTCACCATTATCTCGCTCACCGTTTCGCTGGTGGCCGTGCTCATCCCGCTGCTGTTCATGGGCGATATCGTGGGCCGTTTGTTCCGCGAGTTCGCCGTCACGCTCTCCATCACCATTCTGATGTCGGCGGTAGTCTCGCTCACTTTGACGCCCATGATGTGTTCGAAACTGCTGAAGCACACGCCGGAAGCGCAGCAGGGACGCTTCTATCGAGCATCGGAAAAGGGCTGGGTGTGGGTGATCGGGCTCTACGAAAAAACTTTGAAATGGGTATTGGAGCGGCAAACCTTCACCCTGCTGGTGGCCGTCGCCACGTTGGCCGTAACGGTCCTGCTCTTCATTGAAATCCCCAAAGGATTTTTCCCCATCCAGGACACGGGCGTGATTCAGGGCATCTCAGAAGGAGCGCAAACTATATCGTTCACTGAAATGTCGCGCGAGCAGCAGGAATTGGCGCAAGTCATCTTAAAGGACCCGGCGGTGGAGAGCCTCTCGTCCTTCATTGGCGTGGACGGCACCAACACCACGCTCAACAGTGGCCGCATTCTGATCAACCTGAAACCGCTGGACGTTCGCAAAATCAGCGCCAGCGATGTGATCACGCGCCTGCAGCCCAAGCTTGCGCAGATCTCCGGCATCACCTTGTTCATGCAGCCGGTGCAGGATCTGACCGTTGAGGATCGTGTCAGCCGAACCGAATTTCAATACACGCTGGAAGATCCGAGCGCGGATGAACTGAATGTCTATGCGCCCAAGCTGCTCGCGAAACTGCAGCAGCTCCCCCAGTTGCGCGACGCGGCCAGCGATCAGCAGGTGCTGGGCCTGCAAACGCGCCTGGTGTACGATCGCGTGACGGCTTCGCGGCTGGGGATCACGCCGTCGGCCATCGACCAGACGCTGTACGACGCCTACGGACAGCGCCAGGTCTCCACCATGTTTACGCAGCTCAATCAATACCACGTTGTTCTGGAAGTGAAGCCGCACTTCCATGACGCGCCCATCGATCTGCGCTCGCTTTTCGTCCGAACCGGCGCAACGCCTATCAATAATTCGGTGGTCGCCGGAGGCACCGGCACGGCGGTCAGCAGCGGACCCACCAGCTCCGCAACCGCATCCGTGGCCAGCCTGAATTCCACCGGCTCCAGCAGCGCGGCCGGATCGCAGGCCATCGCTTCCACCACGGCATTTCCCAATGGCGGTCAGGTTCCGCTCGCCGCGTTCAGCACCACGGAGACTCGCACCGCGCCCATCGCCATCAACCATCAGGGACAGTTCCCGGTGGTGACGCTTTCGTTCAACCTGGCTCCCAACGCGTCGCTCGGAGAAGCCGTGGAAGCGGTGAACAAGGCCAAGGAAGAAGTTGGATTGCCGCCCAGCATTCAAGCCGCTTATCAAGGTTCGGCGGAAGCGTTCCAGGCATCGCTAGCCAACGAACCGGTATTGATTCTGGCCGCGCTGGTCACGGTTTATATCGTGCTCGGCGTGCTCTACGAAAGCTACATCCATCCCATCACGATTCTCTCCACGCTACCGTCGGCCGGCGTAGGCGCCCTGCTGGCGCTATTCATTACGCGCAGCGACTTCAGCGTCATCGCGCTCATCGGTATCGTGCTGCTTATCGGCATCGTCAAGAAGAACGCCATCATGATGATCGATTTCGCCCTGGAAGCGGAGCGCCACGAAGGCAAGGAACCTCTGGATGCCATTTTCCAAGCGTGTTTGCTGCGCTTCCGGCCGATCATGATGACCACCATGGCGGCGTTGCTGGGAGGCGTTCCGCTGGCGCTCGGCACAGGCGTTGGCTCCGAACTTCGCAGGCCGCTCGGCATCACGATCGTCGGCGGATTGATCTTCAGCCAGATGCTGACGCTCTACACCACGCCGGTAATTTATCTCTTCTTTGATCGCCTGGCGATCCGATTCTCCCGCCGGCATCGCGAAATGCGCGCCGCTGGCCCGGCCGGGCAGTCACCCGAACCAAGTCCGGCACAATAGCCCATGAATATCTCGGAACCATTCATACGCCGGCCCATCGCAACCACGCTGCTGACAGCGGCCGTCGCGCTTTCGGGCGTCGTCGCGTTCCGATTGTTGCCCGTGTCGCCATTGCCGCAAGTGGACTTCCCCACCATCTCGGTTTCGGCAGCGCTGCCGGGCGCGAGCCCGGAGACCATGGCATCGTCGGTGGCCACCCCGCTCGAACGCCAGTTCGGACACATCGCTTCGGTTACCGAAATGACTTCGTCCTCGACGCTGGGCGCCACCAGCGTCACGCTGCAGTTCGATCTGAATCGCAACATCGACGCGGCGGCGCGCGACGTGCAGGCGGCCATCAACGCCGCGCGCGGATATCTGCCGGTGAACCTGCCCGCCAATCCCAGCTATCGCAAAGTGAATCCGGCCGACGCGCCGATTTTCATGCTGGCGCTCACTTCCGATCAATTGACCAAGGGCCAGATGTACGACGCCGCGTCCACGATCATGGCTCAGAAGCTGTCGCAGGTAACCGGCGTGGGCCAGGTGGTGGTGGGAGGAAGCGCGCTGCCCGGCGTGCGCATAGAGTTGAATCCGTCGCAGTTGAATAAATATGGAATCGGCTTCGAACAGTTACGTTCCTTTCTGTCCGGAGCCAATTCCAACACGCCCAAAGGCGATTTTCAGGATGGCAAAAGGCGCTGGGAAGTGGGCGCCAACGATCAAATCTTCAAGGCCATCGATTACGCGCCGCTGATCGTCGCTTATCGCAACGGCTCCGCCGTTCATATTTCCGACGTTGGCCAGGCCGTGGATTCGGTGGAGGATTTGCGCAACGCGGGCTACGCCAACGGCAAGCCGTCCGTGCTGGTGATTGTGTTCCGGCAACCCGGCGCGAACATCATCAACACCGTGGATCAGATACGCGCCATGCTGCCGCAACTGGAAGCGTCCATTCCGCGCGCCATCAACCTGCGAGTGGCCATGGATCAAACCATCACCATCCGCGCCTCGGTAAACGACGTCGAGATCACGCTGATGATCTCCATCGTGCTGGTCATCCTGGTGGTGTTCGCTTTCCTGAGAAGCGCGCGGACCACCTTCATCCCCAGCATCGCCGTTCCGGTTTCGCTGCTCGGAACCTTTGGCGTGATGTACCTGGCGGGCTTCAGCATCGACAATCTTTCGTTGATGGCTCTGACAATTTCCACCGGATTTGTTGTGGACGACGCCATCGTCGTCATCGAAAACATCACGCGCTATATCGAGCACGGCATGCAGCCCTTCCAGGCGGCGCTGAAGGGCGCGCAGGAAATCGGATTCACGGTGTTCACCATCAGCATCTCGCTGATCGCGGTTTTCATTCCGCTGCTCATGATGGGCGGCATCGTGGGGCGGCTGTTGCGCGAGTTCGCCGTCACGCTGTCAGTGGCCATTCTGGTGTCGATGGTGATCTCGCTCACCACCACGCCGATGATGTGTGCGCATCTGTTGGCGGTAGAGACGAAGCACGGCTGGTTTTACCTGAAGAGCGAGCAATTTTTCACTTGGGTTGTAAACCTCTACGGCCGCACTCTTTCCATAGTGTTGCGGCATCCCGCCGTGACTTTGATGAGCCTGCTGGCTACCGTGGCTCTCACCGTCTACCTGTACATCCAGGTGCCCAAGGGCTTCTTTCCGCAGCAGGACACCGGCCGGTTGAGCGGACAAATCCAGGCCGATCAGGACACCTCGTTCCAGACCATGGACAAGACGCTGCTGACCATGGTGGACATCATCGACCAGGATCCGGCCATTGACACAGTGAACGCCTTCTCGGGCGGAGGCGGCGGCACCACTACCAACACGGCCCGGATGTTTATTTCCCTGAAGCCTTTGAGTGAACGCAATGTCAACGCCGACCAGCTCATCGCGCGCCTGCGGCCCAAGCTGGCGCGGGTGCCGGGAGCGACGCTCTATTTGCAGTCCGTGCAGGATCTGAGGGTAGGCGGCAGGTCCAGCAATGCGCAGTATCAATACACCATGCGCGGCGACAACCTGGCCGACCTGACCAAGTATGCGCCGCAGATGCTGAATGAGCTGAAGACCCTGCGTATGATCACCGACGTAAACAGCGATCAACAGGACCGGGGTTTGCAAGCCATGGTCGAATACGATCGCAAGACGGCCGCGCGTTTCAATATTTCGCCCGCGCTGATCGACGACGTGCTGTACGACGCGTTCGGCCAGCGGCAGGTGTCCACGATGTATTCTTCGCTGAATCAATATCACGTGGTGATGGAAGCCGCGCCCCAATACTGGCAAAATCCCAATACGCTGCATCAGGTGTATGTGGCTTCGCCCAGTGGAATGGAAGTTCCGTTGAGCGCCATCGCGAAAACCACAACTGCCACGGCGCCGCTGTCGGTGAACCATCAGGGGCTGTTTCCCGCGATCACGCTATCGTTCAACCTTCAGCCTGGCGTGGCGCTGGGTACCGCGGTCAACGCCATCGCGGCGGCGGCGAAACAAGATCGGGCTGCCCGCCACAATTCAGACCGGATTCGCTGGAACCGCCCAGGCCTATCAGGATTCGCTCGGAAGCGAACCGCTGTTGATCGCCACCGCGCTTGGCCACCGTCTACATCGTGCTCGGCATGCTGTATGAAAGCTACATCCATCCGGTGACCATTCTCTCCACGCTTCCCTCCGCCGGTGTGGGCGCGCTGCTGGCTTTGGAGCTGACGCACACGGACCTGAGCGTGATCGCCATCATCGGCATCATTCTGCTGATCGGCATCGTGAAAAAGAATGCGATTCTGATGATCGATTTCGCCATCGCGGCCGAACGCAACGAAGGCAAAAGCTCGCGCGACGCCATCTTCGAAGCGTGCCTGCTGCGATTCCGGCCCATTCTGATGACCACCATGGCCGCCTTGCTGGGCGCCCTCCCGCTGGCGCTGGGCACGGGCACCGGCTCGGAATTGCGGCGTCCGCTAGGAATCACCATCATCGGCGGATTGATTTTCAGCCAGATGCTAACGCTGTACACAACGCCGGTGGTTTATCTTTACTTCGACCGGCTACAGCAGTGGCGGCAACGGGGACGCGAACGGCAGCGCGCCATCTCAGGGGACCAGCCCGTGGGCTTCGAGGTGTAGCGGCGCCTTATCGAACCGCGCTGGCTGATTATGATTGTGAGCGGATTATGATTGAGAGATAGACGAATGATGAACCAGATTCAGAAGAACAGGTCGTGGCCAGGCACGCTTTTAGCTGGGAGCGCTCCTGGTTTCGAGCGGATGCAAGATGGTGGGCCCGAACTACAAGCTCCCGCCCGCGCCCGTGCCATCCGCGTTTAAGGAACCGCCTCCCGAGGGCTGGAAGGAAGCGCAGCCGAACGACACCGCGCTCAAAGGCAAATGGTGGGAGATTTATAACGACCCGAAGCTTAACGAACTGGAAGAGCAGGTGGTTATTTCGAACCAGAACGTGCTGGCGGCGGAAGCGCAGTACCGCGCCGCGCGCGCTGAGATTCAGATCGCTCGATCGGCCTTATTTCCCACGGTCACGGTCGGCCCGGCGGCGTCGGCCACGCAGGGCGGAGAATATAGCACCCTCCGCGGGCGTTACCAGCAGCTTTCAAATCCCCTTCGACGTCTCCTATCAAGTGGACCTGTGGGGCGCTATCCGGCGCAACATCCGATCGAACGCCGAGACCGCCCAAGCCACCGAAGCGCAGCTGGAAAACGCCAAGCTCACCTACCAGTCGGACCTGGCGCAGGATTATTTCCAGCTGCATGGCACCGACGGCGACGTTGCGCTGCTGCAATCCACAGTCGATTCCTACACCGGATTTCTGAAGCTCACGCAGGCCCGGCATGACTCGGGTATCGCGTCGGGCGCGGATGTAGCGCAGGCCCAAACGCAGTTGGACTCAGCCAAGGAACAACTCATCGATTTCGGAGTGGCGCGCGCGCAGTACGAGCACGCTATCGCGATTCTGATCGGCAAGCCGCCGTCCGAATTGTCCATCGCAGCCCAGCCCATCAAGCAGCAGCCTCCTCAGGTGCCCATTGCGTTTCCATCCACGCTGCTCGAAAGGCGGCCGGACGTCGCCATGTCGGAGCGCCAGATGGCTGCGCTGAACGAGCAGGTCGGGATCGCGGACGCAGCTTACTATCCGTCGCTGACTCTGAGCGCGGGCGCCGGCCTGGGCAGCTCGAGTTTCGTGCGGCTATTTACCTGGGCGGGCCGGTTCTGGACTACCGGCGCCACCTTCTCGGAAACTTTATACGATAACGGAAAGCGGCGCGGGCAAGTGAACTACGCCGAGGCCAATTTCGATGCGGGCATGGCCAATTACCGTCAGACGGTGCTCACCGCGTTCCAGCAGGTGGAAGATAATCTGGCCGCTCTGCGGATTCTGGAGCAGGAAACCGGTGCGACCAACGAAACCGTGAAGGCCGCCCAAACGGCGCTCGACATCACGGTGGCGCAATATAAAGCGGGAACCGCCACTTACCTGCAGGTGGAGACGCAGCAGACGGCTTTGTTCGCCGAGCAGGAAGCCCTGGTGAATCTGCTGACGCGCCGCATGGTATCAAGCGTCCTGCTGGTGGCAGCGCTGGGCGGCGGATGGGACACGTCGCAATTGCCCGAGGTGAGCGCCCTTTCGGCCAACGACAAACGCGCTAAGAACTAATTTCTAAAAGCTGATCTTGTCCTTGGCCGCGGCGATTTTCTTACCGTCTACGCCGTAGATGATCAGCAGATCGCCCCAGGCGTGAAAGTCGCCGTGGCGCTCGCGATATTTCACTACGGCCTCGGCTTCTTCGTTTGTCAGTCCAAGCCCGGTTGCGATCGCTTGCGCGCTGGCTTTGTTCACGTTGATTTTGGTCGGGGTCTTCCACCTTCGGGAAGTTCGCGAACAGATACTCGGCGATGACGTCCAACTCCGCGGGCGTGGCCTGCGCGCCACGATCGCGCATGCGGTAAACAATGGTCTGGTATTCGTCCTTGGTAAAACGGTAGACCGCGATCTCTTCCGGCTTTGTGGCAGCCGACGCAGGCGCGCAGGATTAATTCCTTGCCCTTACCGTCGGGGAGTTCGGCCGCTCGCGCGCATGGCGCAAGCAGACTAAGGGCGGCGATCAGGCACGCAGAAAACCGGTTCACTCGCCGCCCTTTCCTTACACCCGCCTATTTGTGAAAACGGCCTTCGAGCACGCCTTTTGCCAGGATGTGGCCTTGCATCGCGGCCAGCACTTCGGCGCGCGTGGCATCCGGTCCCAGATCCAGCTTGGTGTCGAGAGCGAAGAGTTCAAACGTGTAGTGATGATACGGGCCGGCCGCTCCCATGCCCGGTCCCATAAAGCCCACGCCGCCGCGCAGATTCTTGGCGTTAATGGCGCCGTCGTCCAGCTTCGCGGTAGCGGGAACGCCCTGGGGAAGTCCGGTCGCGGTTCCAGGAATATTGAAGATCATCCAGTGCAGAACGTCGTCGTTCTTGCGTTGGATGGCGACATCCGGATCGTGCAGGATGAGCGCGAATGCTAACGTACGCCGGCCGGCACGTGCGTCCACTCCAGTTTCGGCGAAATCGGGTTCGGATCGTCTTGCGTGAACTTGTTCGGAATGATGCCGCCGTCTTCAAAATCGGGCGACGTGAGCGTGAGACCGGGACCTTGCGGGCCTTTTCCCTGCGCGAAGGCCGAGCCGAGGCTGGCCACGAAGAACATGGCTCCAACAGTGAGTATCTTTCTCATGAGTGTTTCTCCTTGGAAGGTATCAGCATATCAAGAAGCGGGAGCGGATTGGGAGGGCGCGGAGGGAATTTCTGGACCTGGCGCGGGCCGTGCTATGATCGGGCTTCTCGCCGAGTCATGCGAGGAAAGCGCCCTTCGGAGGGGCCGCAATGGCAGTTCAAGCGACCAAGTCTAACCAGAATAAATCGCGCAATTCGGCGGACGGGGAACAGCACCTAGCAGCGCATTTGGCGTTCGAGATGGCGCGCGTGGTGGAGGAAGCCGCCATCGCGTCCGCGCGCACCATGGGACAAGGCGACAGCCCCGGTTCCGATCATGCCGCGGTGCAAGCCATGCGCCACGCCTTTGAAGAAGTGCCCATCGCCGGAACCATCGTGATCGGCGAAGGCGAGCGCGATGAAGCGCCGATGTTGTATATCGGCGAGCGCGTAGGGCGCCACGCCTCCTCCCGGCCTGGAATATCCGGCCGTCGACATCGCCGTGGATCCGCTGGAGGGCACCAATCTGTGCGCTACCGGCGCGGCCAACTCCATCGCGGTGCTGGCGGCTTCCGAAGCCGGCGGCCTGCTGCATGCGCCGGATTGCTACATGGAGAAGATCATCGCGGGTCCCGGATGCCAAGGCGCGCTGGACCTGGATGCGCCTCCGGAAGACAATCTCAAGGCCATCGCCAAGCGGCTGGATCGCGATGTGGACGATCTGGTGGTGATGGTGCTGGACCGGCCGCGCCATGAAGAACTCATCGCCAGCATTCGCAAGGCGGGCGCCCGCATTCGCCTGATCAGCGATGGCGATTTGTCAGCCGGAATTGCCGCGGCCGTGAGCGGCGCGGGCGTCCACGCCGTGATGGGAATCGGCGGCGCGCCGGAAGGAGTAATCACGGCGGCCGCGATGCGCTGCCTGCACGGCGAGATGCTGGGCCGCCTGGTGGTCCTCAACCAGGAGATGGAGCGGCGGATGGAGAAGATGGGGATCAGCGATCCTCACAAGATCTATCGCGCCGAGGACCTGGCGCCCGGCCGGAAGATCATCTTCGCCGCGTGCGGCGTCACGCCGGGCAATCTACTGCAAGGCGTCCGATTCTTCGGCACCGGTCATCGAACCCACTCTCTGGTTATGACGTCGGAGCCGAACACGGTGAGCTTCCGCGACGCGGTGCATCTGACAGGGAAGCCGGATCGCCGCGGCGTCGGCTGTTCTAAGCGGTTGAATTCTGGAAGACGGAATTCGAGATTCAATTCACCCTCCCCAGCCAGCGATGTATCGATCCTAACTGCTGCGTGATCTGCGCGCGATCCTCGGCGTTGGGCGAATATTTCAGGTATAGTCTCCAGATCCTTTTGAGCGCTGCGGAATTGGCGCATGCGCAAGCGGGCGATGCCGCGCGCTTTGTAGTATTCCGGGTTGCGCGGGAAGGCTTCAATCAACAGATCGGTCACCGCCACCATCTTGTCGAATTGCTTGCTGCGAAAATAGGCCGAGCGCAGATTGTTCAACATGCGCACCAGGATATAGCGCGTGCCGACGGGCGCCAGTGCGGTGGCATCGGCGTCGGCTCCGGTGCGGTCCCGCGCCAGCTGCCGGCAATCTTCCAACGTGAGGAGTTTGCCGGAGTGAAACGGATCGATATACGTCGCGAATTCCCCGTCGTTATATTCGACGATGAAAGTGCCCGGGCAACCCGACTCCTGAAACCGGCTGGCCCAGCCGCCGCGCCACTTCGATGTAGACCACCGAAAGAGCGATTGGAATTCCGGTGCGGCGATCCAAAACATAATTGAGGCAACTGTTGCGGGGATCGTTGTAGTCGATTTCGTTGCCGCGAAAGCCCAGGTCGCCAAACAGGTAGTCGTTCGCCACGCGGACAAATTCGCGGCCATTGGAGGAGGCGGGAAGCCGCGCCGCGATTCCCGATGCGATTCTATCCAGAACGCCCAGGAACGGGTCGGGATCCAGATCCGGCGTCTCGATGGACGCGATTTCGAGCGCCGCTACGTCGAGCCTGCCATCCGGCTGGTCCTGAATTGCCGCCCGCAGCGCTTCCATCTAAACCTTCGATCCCTTTCGAATTGTGACACCGCGCGAGGCCACTTGCACAGGCAGGATTTCCGCGCCCGCGTTCGCGATGGCGCGCGCCACGCGCTCTTGTGCGCCCCGATCCACCAGAAAAAAGACGCAGCCGCCCCCGCCGGCCCCGCAGACTTTAGCGCCGAGTGAGCCGGCGCGCCTGGCCAGCGTTATCAACCTATCGATCAAAGGTGTCGAAATACCCGGCACGTTACCCCGGCGATGCGACCAGTCTTCGCGCAGTAATCGGCCGGCTTCGCTCCAATCGGCTTTTTCGACCGCGGCGCGCATGCCGCATGCGATCGACGCGATGTGCCCGAAGTTGCGCTGCACTTTGCCCTCGCCATTGATGTAGGCTTTGGTCACTTCCCAATTATTGATGCCGGAATTGCGTGGCGCGCCCGTGTAGCCAAGTACGATGCGCCGATTGAAATCGTCCAGATCCACTGGAATTGCGGCCCGCCGGACGCCGCCCGGGCCGAGTTCGATGGCGCTGACGCCGCCGTAGAGCGCCGGATAATAATCTTGCACGCCGGTGGGCACACGAATGATTTGGGCTTCCACGTTTTGCGCAATCTCACGAATTTTCTCTTTGCCGTGGCCGCAACCGGTGAAGCGGTTGAGTGCGGCGGCGGTTGCGATCATCAACGCGGAGGATCCCGCAATGCCGGCTCCCGTGGGCGATTCGGAATCCGTTTCTATTGCGAGGCCGGCAGGCGGACGAAAGAAGCGCAATAGATGGGTTGCCAGGGAGAGGCGCGGCCGAATGGATTCGTCGAGTTCAGCCAGCGATCGGTAGCATTCAGACGCCTGGAGGTCGCAGGAACGCAGCCGGATTTCGGGTGAACCCAGTTTTGCCACGCTGCAGCGCGCGAAGCGGTTGATCGCGAAATTCACAGTGACCGCGCCGGGGTGGAAAAGGTACAAAGGCCAGATATCGAGGGTGCCGCCAGCCAGGTCCACGCGGCAGGGTGCCTCGGCGATGATTCTCATGCAGAAGCTCTACTATACCGCCGAGCACCAAATGTACCGCTTAGGTAAACGACTATACCTCTGGTGGTATCGAGAATTTGGCGATTCCCGCCGATAGCAACAAGGATGAGGTACGTTCTGTTGGTCGGCGTGTTAGCCGGGACGCTGGCCTCGGCGCAGATCAAGCCCCTGGACCCGACGCCCGCGGCTCCGCCATCCAAGCAACCGGGCCACAAACCGCCAGACCAAAAACAGCAGGACCAAAAACCTCCCGCATCGCCTTCAGCGCAAGAGCCGCCGGCGGCCAAGCCGCCCGATCCTACGGAGGTACAGTCCGCCATGGCTCAGTCGATTGCCAAGCAGCGCGTGGCCCTGATGCAGCAAGTGGCGGGAGTAATGGGCAAAGCGCCGACGCCCGCGGCATCCTTCTTTACTGTTCCCTGGGTGGAAACACCCGTGCCCTTCAGCGTCCCGCCCTGCGACCCGTTGCCCGCCGCCGAATTAGACAAACTGGTGCTGGAAAGCTCGCAGCAGGAAGGCGTGAAGGAGGAGCTGATCCGCGGGGTGATCGCCGAAGAATCGGGCGCACGGCCGTGCGCGGTGTCGTGGAAAGGCGCTCAAGGCTTAATGCAGTTGATGCCGGCCACCTCCGAGCTGTTCGGAGTAAAGGACCCGTTCGATCCTCACCAGAACGTTCAGGCGGGCACGAAGCTGCTCAAGCAGTTGCTAACTAAATACAACAATGACGTGAGTCTGGCGCTGGCGGCCTACAACGCAGGCGAGGGGCGCGTGGATAAGGACGGCGGGGTGCCCCAAATTCAGGAAACTCAGAACTACGTAAGCGACATTCAATCCAAGCTTCCTAAGAAATAAGCGGCGCGATTAATCCTATGTTTCAACGACTTAGGTGTCCCCGTCTCAGCCACTTACCTTAAACTTTTGGCTTTGTCCCGACGATAATCCCTTTGGAGCCGGGTATTTCCCGGCCGATTCCCGATGCCAATCGACAACCATCTCGCTAAGTCGGATTCGGTTACCGCCCCGTCGCTGATAGCTCCGATTCCGTTCTTTGAAGTCGATGACAATGCGCCAATTCCAGCCACTATTCTGATGGTGGATAGCGAGGAGATCAACCGCCGGTTGTTGAAGGCCATCTTCAAAACCACGCCTTATAAAATCCTGGAAGCGCATCGGGCGTCGGAAGCCACGGCGCTGCTGCTTTCCGAAAAGATCGATCTCGTGATTCTGGACCTGATGCTGCCCGAGATGAGCGGCCCGGAGCTATGCCGCTGGATGAAAGCGCGCCGGTCCACGCAGTTGATCCCGGTGCTGATGATCACCAATCTTCAGGGCGTGGAAAATGAAATTGTGGGAATCTCATCGGGCGCCGACGAGTTTCTGATCAAGCCGCTGCATCCCGCCGTAGTGCGCACGCGGGTGCGCGCGATGCTGCGCAATAAGAGCCTGATCGATTCGCTGGAAGAGGCCGAAACTATTCTGCTGGCGCTGGCGCAGACTGTTGAGCATCGCGATCAATACACCGGAAAACATTGCCAGCGGCTGGCGGTGGCATCGGTGATGCTGGGCGAGGCGCTGGGGTTGCCAAGTCAGGACCTGACGGCGCTCTATCGCGGCGGCTATCTCCACGACATCGGCAAGATCGCCATTCCGGACGCAATTCTCTTTAAACAGGGCAAGCTGAACGCCGAGGAATGGGACGTGATGCGGAGCCATCCGGTGCGCGGTGAAGAGATCTGCCGTCCCATGCGCAGCCTGGGGCCGGTGCTGCCGATTATTCGCAGCCATCACGAGCGCTGGGACGGAACAGGCTATCCGGACGGGTTGGCGGGCGAGGATATTCCGCTGCTGGCGCGCATTCTGCAGGTTTCCGATATCTATGATGCCTTGACCAGTCGAGCGCCCCTACAAGGCGGCGTTATCCTCCGCGGAAGCGTTTGCGGTGATGGAGGAAGAAGTGCGGCGCGGATGGCGCGATCCGGAACTGGTCCCGCTGTTTGCCAGCACCATTCAAACCAATCCCAGCGCGGACATGACGTCGCTGGAAGCTTCGCTCGAGAATATGCGCACGGCCGTTTCCCGGTAATTTACCGCTTACTCACGTGCGCGGCTCAGTCGCACTCACGTGCGCGGCTCAGTCGCACTCACGTGCGCGGCTCAGTCGCACTTACGTGCGCGGCTCAGTCGCACTCACGTGCGTGGCTCGGTCGCACTCACGTGCGCGGCTCAGTCACACTGTATCCTTTTAACTTGAGCGCTCTCGAAATCCTGCAGCGCCAGATCGTTTCGTGCGAACGGTGCCCGCGCCTGGTGGCGTATCGCGCCGAAGTGGGGCGCGTCAAACGCCGCGCTTATCGCGATTGGGACTATTGGGCCAAGCCCGTGCCAAGCTTTGGCGATCCGAACGCCCGGCTGCTTCTGATCGGGCTGGCGCCGGGAGCCCACGGCGCCAATCGCACCGGACGCATGTTCACCGGCGACAGCTCCGGGGATTTTCTGTACAAGGTTTTGTACTCGCACCGGATTCGCGTCACAGCCCACCAGTACTTCGCGAGACGACGGGCTGAAGCTGATCGACGCCTACATGAGCGCGGCCGTCCGTTGCGCTCCGCCGGACAACAAACCGACGGTCGAAGAGATTCACACCTGCCGCCCGTATCTGGAGCGCGAGTTGGACCTGCTGAAAAGCGTTCGAGTGGTGGTAGCGCTGGGACGCCTGGCTTTCGACGTATACCTTCGCATCCTGCGAGATCGGGGCAAGATCGAGCGAAGGTCCGGGTTCGTGTTCGGTCACAACGTAGAACACCATACCGGTGAAAGCCAGCCGCTGCTGATCAGTTCCTATCATCCCAGCCAGCAGAACACGTCCACGGGCAAACTCACCGAGGCGATGTTCCGCGCGGTGTTCGAGCGCGCACGGCAGCGTTTGGAGAACTGAGCGTTCTACAGCGCGATCGCTATCGGGCTGAATCCGGCCGATACCAGCAGGACACCCAGGCGGGCATGATCGCGCGGAGCAATGTACGGATTGTGTACCCGCATTCGCACCGTCGTTACTGCGCCCGTCTTCAGCCAATCCTCCGGAACATCGTGCTGATAAAGCACGTCTCCGTCCTTGCCGAACTTGGCCTGATCGAGCAGATGGCTCATTCACATAGAAATCGATTACCAGCGGGCCGGTCTGCTTTAACGTCTCCTGCGGAATAAAGAAGTGCTCGCGGAACACGTGATGCTGAACGGACGAAAGCAGGAACTTCAACTCGGGTTCATCCAGCGTCCAAAAGGCGTGCGACTTCGGATCGCCCACCAGGACGCCCTTCACCACATACTGCGATGCTCCCGGCTTCCCGACGGTCATGGTTTCGCCGAACGCGTAGTCCGGGTTGGCCACCTTCAGCAAGTGAAGTTGCACGCTGAGGGATGCGTCGGCGTTGTCCAGCTCCAGATAGTGGCCCTCCACGTAATCGAAGATGTGATCGTAATGCGGCAGGCGATTGAGCGGGATGCGCTGTCCCTGGGGGCCGTTCAGTTCCGTGATGAAGAGGTCGGCATCGCGATAGTACATTCTCAAGAGAAACACCATGTCCCAGGTATCATCCAAGGGCGTGTGGACGAATAACAGCTTGGAGCCGTGCGGCAACTTGGGATAGAGCCGAGAGAATTCGGCGATCGTGTTTTTGTACGGCGAATTTTTCGGGTCGGGCGCTATGGGCCAGTTCCGGTAGCCAATGACGCCGAACACCAAAGCCGTAGCCAGGAACAGGGCGATAGATGCGGAGAGCGGCGCCGCGCGCGTTGGCGTTTGGCTTTCTGCGAGCGTTTCCGAGACGAAGCGGTACAGACCATCTTTGAACCGCACCAGGCAAATAGCGGCATAAAGCGCCAGGCCTGCGAGCGGCATATAAAGCACGAAGCCAAGACGCGTCGGGATGAAGGATACCGGCAGCAGTGTAATAGCGAAAAAGAGAATGCCGAACCACATGGCGCGGGATCGTAACCAGAGTGCGACGGCGATCAGGATTGCGTAAAAAACGGCGACGCCAAGAGGGCTTAACGGGTCTACGCCGAGTGGCAGCGACGGATTATTGCGATAGAGCAAATCGCCCAGATACATACCCGTGTCCTGCAGCCAACGCGCCCAGGTGTACGACGGAATGTACGCAACATCGTGGCCGATGCCCTCGGCCCCAAGCTTGGCGGGAATGTAGATCAATACGCACAGGGCGCCCACGAGCGCCATTCTTCCTTCCTGGTAAGTCCAGCGCAGAAGCGCGCGCAGGCTGCGAAAATCGGGCGGATGGAATATGAGTTCGTACAACAAAACCATCATCGGCAGCGTGGCGCCCATCTCCTTCGAGTTGAGCGAACAGACCAGGCATGCCAGGAACCCGAGCGACGCCGCAACGCCCAGGAAGCGGCCCTGCTGGCGGATTCTCAGGTAGATCAGCAAAGCCAGGAAGTAAAACAGGAAGCAGAAAACGTCGTACATGGATCCGGCATTGTAGTAGAGATAATCCAGCTTGCCGTGGAAGGCCCACAGCAGCGTGCCGATGACGCCAATTTCGCGAGATCCGCCAAGCCTTCGGAATACCAGATAGGCGAGCCACAGATTCAGCAGCATCGCGGCGAAGAACACCACGTAAACCGGATAAGGATTAAAGCCGAAGATCGCGAAGGAGGTGCGATAAACGATGCCGCCGAATGGACGGTAGTAAGGCGTCCAGAAGAGCAGGTTGCCCTTCACCAGCGCACTCACCGGCTTGGTCCAATAGCCGTAGAGGTTCATCAGATCGTCGCCGGTGTAATAGATCAGAAGGCCGCGCCAGGTGAAGGCCAGGAAAAAACATGCGATAAACGCGCCGGCCAGGACAGGCAGAAGCGGGCCGGCCTTGCCCGCCTTTCGAACCGGCGTGCTGGAGGCGATTTCCGTCAAGGATCTTTGCGCCAGGCTTGTTGCAATTTTTCCGCGAATGGCGAACCGCTGGGGGTGAGACGCTGGTGCGGATGTTCGGCCGCTGGCGCCGGCTCCGCTGCTGGTTCGATGGAAGCGGGCTGGGCGGCGGAAACGTCACGCGCGGGCGCATCCTCCAGATACTTCGCCTTCTTGAGGATGGAGCGCTCCAGCGACGGGCTGTAGCCGGTCCAGGAGCCTTCAATATGACGGTCTTTTTCCGCCAGCGCGCGCATGCACTCCATTTTAGAATCGAGATTGTCCAGATGATGCAGCAGCATCGCTTCGGGAAATAGCGGCACTTTGGGAGAACCATACTCCAGCTCTCCATGGTGGCTGATGAGCAGGTGCTCCACCAGAACTCGCAGCTTGGGTGGAAAATCGGGAACGCGCTGGAGCTTGTCGTGCAACAGACGCAGGCCGATCACGATATGTCCCAGCAGTTGGCCTTCCGTGCTGTACCCAAAACTGCGCTCGTACGTTAATTCAGCCACCTTTCCGACGTCGTGAAGAATGGCTCCTGTGAGCAACAAGTCCGGGTCCAGGTTGCCGTAGTGAGAAGAAACCAGGTGGCACAAGCGGCAGACTGAAAGCACGTGTTCGATCAAGCCGCCCAGATAAGCATGATGCACATGTTTCGCGGCCGGAGCCGTGCGGTACATCCGCGCCAGCGGTTCATCGTCCAGAAACGCTTCCAGCAGCGCGCGCAGATGCGGATTCCGCATGGCCGCCACCAACGCGCGCAGCTCCGCGAACATTTCCAGGGGATCGCGCGTGGAGGCTGGAAAGAAGTCGGCGAAGTCGACGTCCGCGTCCAGAACGCGCGCCATCTTGTGGACGGTCATCTGCAGCCGGTTCTGGAAAATCTGCAGCAGGCCTTTCACCTTGACGAAATCGTCGCGCTCGAAGGTGTCCACCACTTCGACGACGTTGTCCCACATTTTGGCGTCCACTTCGCCGGTGCGGTCTCCGAGAAGCAGTGAAAGGTAGGGTTCGCCGGACTTCTTCTGTCGAACGTCTTTGCCGTGAACGAGAAATGTGGTGGTGAAAACCTGGTTCGGCTTTAGATCGCTAAGATAGGGCGACTTCATGGAAACGGGACGCCCTTACTGCGCGGACGAACTGACAGCCGTGGTTTGCGTCCCCGGAACGGGGATGGTCCACAGCAGTCTCTTGTGCCGGGTTGTGCTGACAACTTCTTCCTTCTTTACTGTTTCGGGTTTGAGCTGGGCGGGATCTACCCAGGCAGTATCCTTGCCGCCGGCCGAGCCGGTGTCGATGTAATCGGCCTTGATCTCAAGGAAGGCGTCCTTGCGCAGCTTGGTGAGGTATTCGCGGACAGCCACGTTCAGCTTGGGCGCGAGTAGCTTCTCCGTGATTTGGCCCTCCACTTCGGACAGTTCGGCTTGCCCGGCCTTCTGGTGATCTTCGACGCGCAGAATCAGAAACCCGTTGGCGCTCTGGATGGGATCGGTGATGTAGCCCTTGGGCTGGTTCCAAACCAGATCTTCCAGATTCTTGCTCAGGATACCTTTCTTATAGGGCGGAAGCTCGCCCATGCCTTTGGCGCTTACCGAGTCCGAGTTGTCGCGAGCCATTTCCGCGAAGCGCTCACCCTTGCGCGCGCGCGCCACCAAGTCCTTGGCTTTCTTCTCAGCGGCGGCCACACCCGCGGCGTCCTTGCCTTCGGTGGAGATCAAAATCTCCTGCAAAGTAATCTGCTCCTGGCGGACGAATTCCGATTTGTGATCGTTGTAATACTTTTCGATGTCCTCGTGCTTCACCGACATCTTTTCGCTCACTTCGTCGCGGATCACACGCTGCGTGAGAAACCGATTCTTCATCTCCTGTTTGAAATCTTCATACGACGTGCCGCCGGAGCGTTCCTTGACGTACGTCTGGAACTTTTCGGGGTCGGCAATTCCGGAGTCCGTTTGGATGGCGCTCATCTGTTTGCTGACTTCGCTGTCGACGTTGATGTTGAGGTCCTTGGCCTTCTGGGCCAGGATCAACTGATCGATTCGGTCGCGCAGCAGGTCTTTCTCGCGCTCCGCCAGCTGTTTTTCCAGATCGTCGCCCACTACGCCGCTTTCGCGCAGCGTCTCAATGAGTTCGCGGCGGGCGCGATCGAGATCGCCCCGGGTGATGATGTCGCCGTTACATTTGGCGACAATCTCTTCCACGATAGCTGTGTCGGCAGCGGCTAAACTCAGGGCGCACACACAGCTGGAACCGAGCACCAGGAGGGGTACAAACAACTTCATACTCTCCATTATGGACGAAAGGCCGCGGTTTGGGGATTGGGGGTTAGGGGTTGGGGCTTGGGGATCAGGGTTCGATTTGGGGCGATCGACACTCCCTACGGCGGCGGGTCGAAAAGAAGGCGCCGGCTGCATGGGGAAAAGGCATGTTCGATGTGGCACGAACGGTTCAACCTGGTGTTTTGAAAAAACGAACCCATGTTGGGCAGGGTCGTAGGGGACGCCTTTGTGCTTATGGAGTTCGAGGGGGGCGGCGGCTTGCTTGAGATCGCGTTTTTCGTCGCGGAGGCGCTCGGGTTGGATTTCGCGGAGATGGTGGCGGGAGAGCCGCTGGTAGTGCAGGCCGAGAGGGGCCAGTTGCGGGATCAGGGATTGGGGGATTGAATGGCGTGGGGATTGGGTTTGTCATATTAGGAGCCTCCAGCTCGGTTGTGGCATGGATGGAGGGCTATTCTGTCGGCCGGGGTGGTGGATATTGTTGGGAGGGAGGGGAAGATTGATGAAGGAAGAGCGTGACCGACAGCCGATCAGCCGGCTACAGGCCGCTCGCGCGACGTCTCGAGGTCGTAGGGTGCCTGGCGGCGTTTATGCCTTACGAATCGGCGCTGGCGGTACGACGACCTCAACCAGTCCGGTGGCTACGTCATAGACGAGGCCGGAGACAAGCCACCCGCCCGGCAATGCGGGAACCGCCCGCAGCGAGGCAACGTCGACGGCAACGGCCGCGCGGGGATCGGTGACGGCTTTTGTCTTGAGCTCCCCTTCCTGTATTTGAAAATAGTGAGTCAGCATGGCGGGGTCGCCAGCAAGGCGAGTGATACCGCAATCGGTGTGTTGAAGTACGATGATGTGAAACTCCCCACCGCCCCCAGGAATCGCTCCGGCAACCGTACCGATTCGCCCGAGTAGACCCAGTTCCTCCAACACGCCCGGGGTGAAGCGACCGCCGATGTTACGTATCACGACCGCCTCGCCCGGTTTAATGCCAAGGACATGAGCCGGATCCACACGCATGTCTGCGCAACCGACGACGATCGCCTTTACGTTCGGCATCGCCCGCGGAAGCGAGGGCATCAGGGTGCCCGCGGCAGACTGTTGAGCAGCAAAGTCTTTGTTACGTTCTAACATGGAGTCGAGATTATTCATGTTCATTCTCCTTGAGAGATGTTGCGCGATGCTTTGCCGAAGCAGCTATGTTGAGCCCGGACCGCCGCGGGAGAAGTAGGCTGCGTTGGCGGCATCGGTCAGCAGGCCTCCGATAGCGGTACTTGCAGCAATTTTCATTCTCTGCATTTCGGCGACCGGTTTGGTTTTACCGTGATGTGAGCAGCACAAGTCGACAGGTCTTGTAATGCATCCGACGTTGGCGTCAAATGGACGCCTCCTACCAACTGGCGTCTTCGCTCCGTTCCACTGGTAAACTAAAGGCTGGGAAAGCATCTAATCAGCGATGGCAACGCCCACACGCGTACAATCTCCAGCCGATACTTCGCTTTCGCACGAGCAGCTGATCCGGGCGTATCGCGCGATGTATATGGCGCGGCGGCTGGATGATCGCGAGATCCTGCTGAAGCGGCAGAATCGTATCTTCTTTCAGATTAGCGGCGCCGGACACGAAGCGGTGCAAGCGGCGGCGGGGCTGGTTTTCCGGCCCGCGCATGACTGGTTTTATCTTTATTATCGCGATCGCGCCTTGGCGCTGGCGTTGGGCGTAACGGCTGAGCAGATGCTGCTGGCCGCAGTGGGCGCCGCGGAGGACCGGGCGTCGGGCGGCCGTCAGATGCCTTCGCATTGGACCGATGCCGAACTCCACATCGCCTCGCGGTCTTCGGCCACCGGAACGCAGTACCTGCAAGCCGCCGGATGCGCGCAGGCTTACCGGTACCTGGATCCGGATTCCGACGAAGTGACGCTGGTTTCGAGCGGCGAGGGCGCCACCAGCGAAGGCGAGTTTTGGGAAGCGATGAACGCGGCCAGCCTGGAGAATCTGCCGCTGGTGTTCCTGATCGAAGACAACGGCTACGCCATCTCGGTGCCGGTGGAAAAGCAGACCGCGGGCGGGAACGTGGCGCAACTGGTGTCCGGATTCGCGAATCTGAAGCGGATTGAAGTGGACGGGACGGATTTGATCGCGTCCTATCAGGCGTTGAGCGAAGCCGCGGCGTATGCGCGGTCGCGCCAGGGTCCCGCGCTGGTGCACGCCAAGGTAACGCGGCCATATTCGCATTCCCTTTCCGACGTGGAACGGGATTATAAGACGAAAGCCGAGCGCGAAGCCGAGGAATTGCGCGATCCGCTGCTGCGTTTCCCCGAATGGCTGATCT
Organism: Bryobacterales bacterium; assembly: GCA_963784025.1. Taxonomy (GTDB): domain Bacteria; phylum Acidobacteriota; class Terriglobia; order Bryobacterales; family Bryobacteraceae; genus Palsa-89. Next base: position 12,707 of record CAWAPW010000011.1, on the reverse strand, counting down.
CGGAGGGCGTTCTGGACCGGCAGGGGCTGCAGGTGATCGTGCATGAGGTGGATCAGGAGATCCAGCAGGCCACCGATCATGTGTTGCGCGCCGACCCTCCCGCCAAGGGTTCGGCGCTCGAATATCTTTATTCCGACAAGATCGACCCGACGTCGGCGGAGTTTGAAACCGAGCCGCAATCGAGCGGCGAATCGCACACCATGGTGGACGAGATCAATCTCACGCTGCATGAAGAGATGCTGCGAGACTCGCGCATCATCGTGTTCGGCGAAGACGTGGCGGATTGCAGCCGGGAAGCGAACCTGGCGGAAGTGAAAGGCAAGGGCGGCGTTTTCAAAACCACCGCTGGGCTGCAAATTAAATTCGGCAGCGAGCGCGTTTTTAACAGCCCGCTGGCCGAGGCGGGGATTATCGGGCGGGCCATCGGACTGGCGGAGCGCGGGCTGAAGCCGGTGGTGGAGATTCAGTTCTTCGACTACATTTGGCCGGCCATGATGCAGCTGCGCGCCGAATTGGCCACGCTGCGCTGGCGATCGCACAATGCGTTCAGCGCGCCGGTGGTGGTGCGGGTGGCGATTGGCGGGTATCTGAGCGGCGGCGCGATTTATCACAGCCAGTGCGGCGAGGTGATTTTCACGCACATTCCCGGACTGCGTGTGGTGATGCCGTCCAATGCGCTAGATGCGTGCGGGCTGTTGCGGACTGCCATCCGCTCCGACGATCCGGTGTTGTTCCTGGAACACAAGAAGCTTTATCGCGAGCTTTATAATCGCGCGCAGCATCCGGGGCCCGACTATACGATTCCGTTCGGCAAAGCCAGCGTGGTGAAGGCCGGGCAAAGCCTGACGGTGATCACTTACGGGGCGGTGGTGCAAAAGATGTTGCAGGCCGCGCTGCAGGTGGAGCAGCGCAATCCGGACAAGACCATCGAGGTGATCGATCTGCGCACGCTTTCGCCGTACGATTGGGAGACCATCCGCACGTCGGTGGAGAAGACCAATCGCGTGATGGTGGCGCATGAAGATTGCCTGTCGTGGGGCTACGGCGCGGAAATCGCGGCGCGCATCGCGAACGAGCTGTTCGATCGGCTGGACGCGCCGGTGGGCCGGGTGGGCGCGCTAGATACCTGGGTTGGGTACAATCCGCAGCTTGAGAACGAGATTTTGCCGCAGGTGGAGAATCTGGCGGCGGAAGCGGAGCGGCTGCTGCAGTATTAGCGACGGCCCGAAGCGGGTTCTGTCGTCGGCTCTTTGCGGCGCGCCTTGCGCATATACGCTTTGATCGCTTCCCGGATGAGCACCTGTCTGTTGCAACCCCGCGCTTCCGACATTCGGCGAAGGCTCGACAATTGGTCGGGATCGAAATAGGCGGTTCGCTTGAGTAGCAGTTCGGACTTATCGGATCTGGGATGGGAACGAGTCAGGCCTGCGCCGTCCCAAAACTCTCGATTGCCGTGGCTTCATCCTCGAATGTCTGCAACACCGAATCGATCTTAGTCATGCTCAGCACCCGCCGCACCGGCGCATCCGGGTTCAGCAGCTTGAGCACGCCGGCGTTCTTCACGGCATGGGAATAGCAGCCCATCAGCACACCCAAGCCAGTGCTGTCGATCCGGCTGACCCGGCTCAAATCGATCAGGACCTTGGTGTCGCTTTCTAAACGGATGGCCTTGGACAGTTCAGTCAACTCCAGGGATGCCGCCAGCAGTTGCGTGCCGCGCGCGAACTTCAGCACGGTGATGTCGTTGATGCGCCTGCGTTCGACGACCGGCTCGCCCAGCCCGCGAATCAACAATTCCGTGGCACGGATCTCCTCGAAGCAATCGTTACATTCCAGGTAATGGCTCTCAAATTCCTCAGCCAATTGAGCATTGAGACGGCGCTGCAGATAGCGCGCGATCAACTGTTCGCGAGCAACGGGATCGCTGTGGAATTCCACGCTCATACTACTTGAGTGACGCGAAGGCCCCCGATGTTTCGTCTGCTCCAGATAAATCGCGCGAAATCTTTCCTTGGCCCGGCAAAGCACCACGCGAAAGTTCTCGTCGCTCATGCCGGTCTGCTCCAGGATCTCTTCTTTCGATTTTTCCTCCAGATAGAAGCCGCGCAGGACCCGGCGATCGCGTTCGGAAAGCTGCTCCAGGCCCTGAGAGATCGCTTCGCGAAGCTCGAACAGGTCGGCTTCGGGGATATTCTTTCCCGGCGGTTCAGGCACCACCTCAGGCATAGGCTCATCGCGCATATTGCGGCGGCGATATTCCGAGATCACATTCCGGCAGATTCCGTTGAGGAACGCGCCCGCCGCCTCCGGGTTCTGGATTTTCTCCTGGCGCGTGGCCAGCAGGAAGCGCGCCAGCGTTTCCTGAACGATATCATCCACATCGGGGCAATAGAAGCCAACCTCGTAGCTCACCTTGAAGCGTAGCCTGGGTCGAAACTTCTCTATGTCCTCGCCGTAAGAGCTCATGAAACGCCAGGTTTGGGGAGCTTCGGTGCCACCGAATTTCCCGTTATCGTAACATGATTCAAAAATCGCGAGAGGCGTTGCATTGGTATTCTGTAGGCTGGGACCGTACTCCGGCACGGACGGCGCTGCCCAAATATCTTCATGAATATCGAACCGACGGAACTCGAAAAAGCTGTGGTGTTGAAAGTAACGGGGCGCATGGATGCGGAGAACGCGCACGAGTTCGAACTGGCTTGTGAGCGCTGGATCGCCACCGGGGCAACGCATTTGATCGCGGATCTGGGCGAACTGCAATATGTCAGCAGCATGGGGCTGCGCTGTTTTCTTGCGGTGGCGCAGAAGCTCAAATCCGTCTCCGGGTCGCTAATTCTTTGCGGGCTTCACGGATTGCCACGCCAGGTGTTTGAAATGACGCGGCTGATCGGCCTTTTTCCGGTTTTCGAAACCACCCAGCAAGCCCTCGCCACGCTCTAATGGACCCTCCACTGACACGGCTTGTTCTGCCCGCCAGCGCAGGGTCGATTTCGGCCTTTAGCGAGTTTGTGCGCGGCGGAGCAGTTGCGGCCGGCGTGGCTAGAAACGAATTCGAGAAACTGGATCTGGTGCTGGAAGAGATACTCATTAATGTGGCCCGGTACGCCTATACTCCGGAAACAGGAGCGGTGGAGGTGACCTACACGCAGGCGGGTCCCCACAAGCTGCGCGTGGAAATTGCCGATTTCGGTCGTGTTTTCAATCCTTTAGAAGCCGATCCGCCCGACCTCTCGCGTGGCTTGGCCGACCGTCCCATCGGCGGCTTGGGTGTATTCCTGGTCAGGAGCATGGTGGATTCCATCGATTATCGCCGCGAAGCGGACCGGAATATTCTGTCCTTTACCTTTCCGGTGGATGGCGCGCCGGGCGGCGGCGAATGACCGTATAAAATTTGAAACTTTTTTTGCCGCTCTGTAACAACCCCTGTGGATGTGTCACTCTATAACGTAAGCATTTCAATTCAAGCAGGGCACGGACTAGGAGGGTTGGATGAATTCGCTACGCAAATGGAGATTTCCCATACTGATTGGGGGCGGCCTGATCGCCGCGGGTATCCTGTTTTATTTTTCGAGCACGCACGTGAGCTCGGATAAAACCCAAGGCGCAATCGGCAAGCGCGACGTTTATCGCGATGGACAAGTGGCGTCGGCCGACGTTGCTACGCCCGGATCCGCGCCGGTGGCCACACAAGCGATCCTTGCAAGCAGTGAATTTAAGGAACTGGCCAAGAACCCCGCGTTCCAGCAACTGCTGCATGACAGCGCGTTCAACGAGTTGACACAACGAAACAATGCATTCGTAGGGCTGTTAGCCCTTACCGAATTTCGCATGGCGGTACGCGATTTGCACTTCGCCGGACTTGTCCATTCCGCCACTTTCCAGTTGGCGCTCAAGAATCACGAAGATCTATCCGTGGCGTTGCGGGAGGATTTGCAGTATAAGGCGCTAGCTGAAAACGCGCCCATGAGAGCGATGTTTGCCAGCGACAATTTCAGGGCGATGGCTGAAAACAAGTTGTTCTTAGGTCTGGTGGATAAAGCCTATTTCCGCGACGCGCTGACTGAAAAGTCTTTCGCGCTTATGGCTTTGCAGCCGAACTTCCTGCTTGCGCTGCGCGATGGGAGCATGCAACGGATGGCGTTCGGCTTGACACGCTAAAGGCCCCCGTCGATTACCTAAGGCGGATCGAGCCCAGAACCATTGGCAAAAGGAATTTGCACACGAGTCCCGCGTTGGATCGCGGGACTCGTTTTGTTTGGGGGCCTGTTCTGCGCCCCCGCTTTCGCCGCTCATCCCAAAATCTTCATTCAGTCCTCCGCGCACGTCGAAGTTCTTTATTACAGCCCCGCGCATGAATACCTGGTCACGCATCTCATCCGGTCCTACGAAAACGCGCTCAATTTCGAGAATAATTTATTTCATTACACGCCGTCGCAGAAGCTAAGCGTTCTGTTGGAGGATTTTGGCGACTACGGCCACGGCGCCGCCGGAACCGTGCCGTCCAACTTCATCGACGTCGGCATCGCGCCCTTCAGCTACACCTATGAGACATTGCCCGCCAACGAACGCATGACGTGGATCATGAATCACGAGTCCATCCACATTGTGATGGGCGACAATTCCAATTCCATCGACCGCCGTTTTCGCTCGCTCTTCTTCGGCAAGGTGGTGCCCACCGATGAAGATCCGGTTTCCATTTTCTACAGTTCGATGACCAGCCCCAGGCATTACGCCACGCGCTGGTTTCACGAAGGGATCGCTACTTTCATGGAAACCTGGATGGCCGGCGGGCTGGGCCGCGCCATGGGTGGTTGGGATGAAATGGTGTTTCGCACCATGGTCCGCGACGACGCTTATATTTACGATGTGGTGGGCCTGGAATCGGAAGGGACTTCCGCCGATTTTCAGACCGGCGCGAATTCCTACCTTTACGGTACGCGTTTCATGACGTGGCTTTGCTATACGTACGGCCCGGACAAACTGCTCCAATGGATTACGCGCGGCGAAAACACCAAGCGCTATTTCGCGTCGCGCTTCAAGCAGGTCTACGGAATCGGGATGAACGAGGCCTGGAAAATGTGGATCGCCGAGGAGCGCAAGTTTCAGGAGGCGAACCTGGCCGACATTCGCAAGTATCCGGTGACCATGCCGCAAAGGCTTACGCCCAATACGCTCGGCTCCGTGTCGCGCGCGTATTTCGATCCGAAGGACAACGTGATCTATGCGGGGATTCGCTATCCGGCGCACTTGGCCAGCATCGCCGCGATTCACGTGGACACCGGAAAAATCGAGGAATTGAAGGATATCAAGGGACCGGCGCTGTATTACGTCACGTCGCTGACCTGGGACCCGCGTGGCCGCAAGCTCTACTACGCCACCGACAACAACGATCTGCGCGACTTGAATGTCTATGATGTGGAAACGCATCATTCGGCGCGATTGTTGAAGGATATTCGCACGGGGGACCTCGCGTTCGATGCCGCGGACAGCTCCATTTGGGGCGTCCGGCACAATAACGGTTTGTCGGCGCTGGTGGAATTTCAAGCGCCTTACAAGGAGATGACGGTCCGGCGCGATTTCGAATACGGCAACGACATCTTCGATATCGACGTCTCGCCCGATGGCCAGTATCTGACCGGCGCCATCTCCGATGTGAGCGGCAAGCAAAAGCTGGTTCGATATCGGATCGACGATTTGCGGAAGAGGGGCGATGCGACGCCCGAGGTCCTTTACGATTTCGAATACAATTCGCCGGGCAATTTCGTGTATTCGCCGGATGGGCGCTTTCTCTACGGCTCGTCCTACTATACCGGCGCATCCAATCTGTTCCGCTACAACTTCGAAACCAAGAAAATGGACGTGATCAGCAACGCCGAGACCGGGCTGTTCCGTCCGCTGCCGCTGGCTGACGGATGGCTGATCGCGTTCGAATATACCAGCAAGGGATTCGTGCCGGCGCGAGTGCCGGTGAAGCCGCTGGACGACGTGAGCGCGGTGAAGTACTTCGGCCAGGCCACGCTGGAGAAATATCCGGAGCTGCGGAAGTGGAAGCTGCCGCCGCCCGCTTCCATCAACTCGGAAAATCTAATTACGCGCACGGGATCGTACGATCCGCTGCACAACGTGCAATTAATCTCGGCGTATCCGATCGTGCAAGGCTACAAGAACACCGCCGGCGTGGGCATGCGCGCCGAGTTTGCCGATCGTTTGCATCTCGCGAGCGTGAGCTGTCGATGCCAGCTATTCGCCCGATCCGAACCTTCCGGAGAACGAGCGCACGCACCTTTCCTTCGACGCGCATCTGTGGGATTGGAAGCTGACCGGCTACTACAATTACGCCGATTTCTACGATCTGTTCGGTCCCACCAAGCTAAGCCGCAAAGGCGAATCGCTGAAGCTGGCACACTCGCAAAACTTGCTCTACGATACTCCGCGCACACTCTCGCTCGATTGGAGCGTGGCCGGTTATTCGGACCTCAACGCGCTTCCGGAGTATCAGAACGTTTCCACCAACAATATAGGAAACCTGCTGGATGCAAACCTGGGAGCTGAAGTATTCGAATCTCGAAAGGGCGCAAGGCGCGGTGGATGACGAACAGGGCACCGCGTGGGGCATTCATTCGCGCCTGTATTACACGCACGGCGCTTTCCCGAGCGTGTGGGGAAATTACGATCATGGATTCCTGCTGCCGCGTAATAGCGCGTTCTGGCTGCGGGCTTCCACCGGAAAATCTTTCGGCGATTTCACCAGTCCATTCGCCAGCTTTTACTTCGGCGCTTTCGGCAACAACTACATCGATCATCTTTCCATAGACCGCTACCGCGATTACTACAGTTTTCCCGGCGTGGGCATCGACGCGCTGGGCGCGCGCAGCTTCGGCAAACTGCTGGGCGAATATAATCTGCCGCCCAAACGGTTCCGCGAACTGGGAACCACTTGGGCGTACGTCAACTGGGCGCGGTTCACTATATTTTCGTCAGGCCTGTTTACCAACTTCACCAGCGACGCCAGCCGCGGATATTATGCGAACATCGGAACACAGCTGGACCTGCGCGTGGTGCTATTTACCTACTTGAACGCAACGCTCTCCGGCGGCTACGCCGCCGCGGCCGACCGCAACGGCCACGTCACCACCGAATACATGGTCTCGCTGCGGATTCTCTGATGTTCCCAACCGCTCTCCGGTTGATTCTGGCCCAAGTTGGTGCGAGCGCGCTTCCGGTGCTGATTTTTCTTTTTGCGCTGGAATTGATTGACACCTACAAATTGTTGACGCTGGGGCGCGTGCTGCGATCGGTGGGCGTGGGATGCGCGGTGGCGGCGGTTTGCTATGGTCTGAACACGGCGGTCTATGCGTTGGGGATCGTATCGCCTGGGATCTGGGCGCGATCGGGCGCGCCGGTTGTCGAGGAGATCGCGAAAGCGTTGTATGTCGCCTGGCTGCTGCGGTCGAACCGGGTGGGCTTCATGGTGGACACCGCGATCTCGGGATTCGCGGTCGGCGCCGGGTTCGCGGTGCTCGAAAACCTGACGTACATTCCGGATCTTTCCGCCAGCGGCCTGGTGGCGAGCGCGATCCGGGGACTGGGAACCGCCATGATGCACGGCGGCGCGACGGCCATCTTCGGAACTGTTTCGGCCAACCTGAGCGAAATCCGCGGCTCGCGTTCGGCGCTGACGTTTCTGCCGGGGCTTGCAACCGCGATCGTGATCCACGAACTCTACAATCAACCGCTGTGGCGGCCGGTGATCGCCGCGGTGGTGGTGCTGATCACTTTGCCGGTAGTGATCGCGTTCATCTTTTGGCGCAGCGAAAAAGTGCTGGAGAAGTGGCTGGGGATGAAGCTGGATAAAGACATCGATCTGCTGCAGATGATCGCGACGGGGACCTTCAGCAAGTCGCCGGTGGGGAAGTACCTGCGGTCGCTTGAAAACACTTTCACGCCGGTGATTCTGGGCGACATGCTTTCGTATCTGCACCTGTCGCTGGAGCTGAGCGCGCGCGCCAAAGGCGATTTGTTGCGCCGCGAGATGGGCTTTCCCGTGGAGCCGGATGCGGAGTTGCCGGGGCAGTTGAAGGAGCTGAGATTTCTGGAGTCGCAGATAGGGCGTGCGGGAAAAATGGCGTTGGGTCCGCTGTTGGGGCAGAGCCGGCGGGACGTTTGGGAGTTGCAGCAGTTGGCGGAGAAGACGGAGTTAGGCTAGCTGCTTGAGAATTTCTTCGGGCACGCGCGTTTTGAGAGCGGGATAAGCTTCGAGGAGCCGCTCGATGTCGAGGAGGTCTTTCCTGCGTTTCGTGCTTCGGCGTTCGGGATGAGAAGCCGCCCAAATTTTACCTTGCAACACGTCCTCGACGGAGGCTACCGGAAGTTGGAGCCCGAGCACTTCGCGCATGGAGGCTCGCTCGACAAAATCGCCGTAGCGCGGATCAGTCTGAAACTGCACGCGGAGGTTGGAACCAGAAGAACTGATGTTGAGGCTGTGCGGAAACGACTCTACCTGAAAATGTTTGCGCATGAGCCTGGTGACCTGATCAAGCTGACTGGTGGCAACTGCAAGATCGAGATCGAGGCTGACCAGCGGCTCCACGTAGGCGTTGACAGCCTGACCGCCGATTACGCAGAAGCGCACTCCGTGCTCCTGCAGTAACGCGAAGACTTCCTCCAAAAGATTGGATTTGTCCAGAGTGACGGCCTTCCAGAAGGAGAGTGCTTTCATGGCGCTGGTGTTCTCAGGTTAGCCCGCTGGAGGGTCCGCGGATCGGCCACAACGCCTCCAGCTTTTATCTGCATCCAATTACCCACGCGAAGGCGGCTATCATCAGGGTACGCATTCGAGAGATACCGAAGCGTCTGATCGCGCTCGAACTCCTCATCAAACTCGACCTCGCTGGGTGCAACGTGATCGACTATGGCTTCGTGTCCCGAAAGATTGATCGGCCTATACGCGCGAGGAAGCATTGGAATCTTGTCCACGATCCAAACTGCCAAGTCGTCGGGCATTTTGCCAAAGTTCTCCACATATTCGATCACCTGGTGTCGGAGAATACCAGCCGTCGGGTCATCGTCCGTATCGATCAGTGCGCTGTACCTCGCGGCAGAGATTTGTCGGTCCTCGTCCGTTATCCGAAATTGGTACCAACGAATCCCCCAGCGCTTTTGCGCTTGCCTCGATTTTAGATCTGGTGAAGGACGATCCAAGCAAACAACGCCGAACCCCTCCTGACGGCGCGCTCGAAGAGCCCACCTGTGGTCCACTAATTCACTTAGCATCACGCCCTTGCGATATGACTCTGTTGGGAGGACGCAGATTCTTCCATAATCTCTTTTGTTCTTGCTCCCGCCTATCGCAAACGCCATGGCGGTGCCAGGGTTCGCCGTGAAATCGAGCATCACGGTTGGCAGTCCGTAATGCTGTTGAACCGCGAGAGCCTCGGAGGCGGACAGGTCAAAGTCTGGCGGGCAGAGCCTCTGGAGCAAGCACGCGCCTAGCCTTCTGAACTCCACGAGCGCTCGCGGCGAAAGGGGCACGCGCTCGCCCGCTTTGCCTTTCACCGTCCACGTATCCGCTCTTCGCGCGTTAGGTCGGGTTTCGGGGAATTGTCCACACTCGCCACGAAATAGAAATCTCGGGGCGGAATGGGGCACGATGAGGCCACCCGGTGATTGCTGAAGCCAGACTCGCTCGGTGGCATCCTGCGGGTGCGAGTCCATCAGGTGCCGCAAGCACGCCGCCGCAGAATCGAACTGCATCGCCTCAAAGTGGTCCAAGATTTAGAATAGCAAGCACCCGGCAAAACCGAAAAAAGCCCCGGCCATTTCTGACCGGGGCTTCGTGTTTAATCGGGCGACGTCCTACTCTCCCACACACTCGCGCGTGCAGTACCATCGGGGCTGCAGGGCTTAACTTCCGTGTTCGGGATGGGAACGGGTGGGACCCCTGCGCTACAATCACCCAAAAGTGATGATGACGAAAAAATCTTGAATATTGATGGGCAACAACGACGATTAGAACTTGTATTTGTATCTACAATAAATTTTATGGTCAAGCCGAACGGGCTATTAGTAACGGTAAGCTCAACGTATTACTACGCTTACACATCCGTCCTATCAACGTGGTAGTCTTCCACGGCCCTTCGTAGGGTATTATCCCTTGGGAGATCTCATCTCGAGGAAGGTTTCGCGCTTATATGCCTTCAGCGCTTATCCTGACCCAACTTCGCTACCCAGCTATGCCACTGGCGTGACAACTGGATCACAAGAGGTTGGTTCATCCCGGTCCTCTCGTACTAAGGACAAGCCCTCTCAAATCTCCTGCGCCCACAACAGATAGGGACCGAACTGTCTCGCGACGTTCTGAACCCAGTTCACGTACCGCTTTAATAGGCGAACAGCCTAACCCTTGGGAGCTTCTACACCCCCAGGATGCGATGAACCGACATCGAGGTGCCAAACCGGAGCGTCGATGTGAACTCTTGACTCCGATCAGCCTGTTATCCCCGGCGTACCTTTTATCCGTTGAGCGATGGCCCTTCCATACAGAACCACCGGATCACTAAGTCCTGCTTTCGCATCTGCTTGACTTGTAGGTCTCGCAGTCAGCCTAGTTTATGCCTTTACACTCGACCTCTGATTTCCAAACAGAGTGAACTAAGCTTCGAGCGCCTCCGTTACAATTTAGGAGGCGACCGCCCCAGTCAAACTACCCGTCTACCAATGTCCTTCTCCCGGATGACGGGAGGAAGTTAGAATCACAGAATGCTCAGGGTGGTATCTCACCGTTGGCTCCCCCGAGACCAAAATCCCGGGTTCAAAGCCTCCCACCTATTCTGCGCAGAGCACCCCATAATTCATTGATAGAGTATAGTAAAGGTGCACGGGGTCTTTCCGTCTTGCTGCGGGCATCCGGCGTCTTCACCGGAACCACAAGTTCGCCGGGCGAATTGTTGAGACAGTTGTCAGATCGTTACGCGATTCGTGCAGGTCGGAACTTACCCGACAAGGAATTTCGCTACCTTAGGACCGTTATAGTTACGGCCGCCGTTCACTGGGGCTTCAGTTCAAAGCTTCGCCTTGCGGCTAACCTCTCCCTTTAACCTTCCAGCACCGGGCACGCGTCAGCCCCTATACGTCGTTTTCGACTTAGCAGAGACCTGTGTTTTTGTTAAACAGTCGCCTGACACCATTCACTGCGGCCCCCATTGCTGAGGGCACTCCTTATCCCGAAGTTACGGAGCTATATTGCCTAGTTCCTTAACAATCCATCACCCGAGCGCCTGAGTATATTCTACTCGTCCACATGTGTCTGTTTGTGGTACGGGTACCTAACTCTCCCACGAGGATTTTCCCGGCAGACGACCTGGCGGGTTTACCTATCCAGATCTCGCATCACCTAGGTTTGAAACCATTGCGCCCCCAGGCTTACGCGCTGCGTCCCCCCGCTTTCGACGAGTTTTGGTAGTTACGGAATGTTAACCGTATGTCCATCAGCTACGCCTTTCGGCCTCGCCTTAGGCCCCGACTAACCCTGAGCGGATTAACCTTTCTCAGGAAACCTTAGACTTGCGGCGACCAGGGTTCTCACCTGGTTTCTCGCTACTTATGCTGGCAGAGTCTCTTCCTAACCGTCGAACGCTCCTCTCGGTACGTCTTCAGTCCAGTTAAGAATGCTCTCCTACCACCCAGATGCTTGCGCATCGGATCCATAACTTCGGTATCATGCTTGAGCCCCGTTGGATTGTCGGCACCGGGGTCCTCGACCAGTGAGCTATTACGCTTTCTTTAAAGGATGGCTGCTTCTAAGCCAACCTCCTGGCTGTCTGAGGCTCCCGACTTCCTTTCCCACTTAGCATGAATTTAGGGACCTTAGTTGATGGTCTGGGCTCTTCCCCTTTTCGACAACGAAGCTTAGCCCCCGCTGTCTGACTCCCGTGTTACTCATTAACGGCATTCGAAGTTTGGTTGAATTCGGTAACCTGGGAAGGCCCCTAGTTCATCCAGATCTCTACCACCGTTACGGACCACACGAGGCTAGCCCTAAAGCTATTTCGGAGAGAACGAGCTATCACGGAATTTGATTAGCCTTTCACCCCTACCCTCAGCTCATCCAAGCTGTTTTCAACCAACACTGGTTCGGACCTCCAGTCGCTGTTACACGACCTTCATCCTGGCCAAGGGTAGATCATCCCGCTTCGCGTCTAATCCCAGCGACTGAACGCCCTATTCAGACTCGCTTTCGCTGCGGCTCGCTTTCGCTTAACCTTGCCACTGAGATTAACTAGCCAGCTCATTATTCAATAGGCACGATGTTAGGCATTCCGGCAAGCCGGCATAGCCCTCCAACTGCTTGTAAGCATGCGGTTTCAGGTACTATTTCACTCCCCTCGCAGGGGTTCTTTTCACCTTTCCCTCACGGTACTAGTTCACTATCGGTCGCAAGTGAGTATTTAGCCTTACCGGATGGTCCCGGTGGATTCTCGCAGGGTTTCACGTGCCCCGCGATACTTAGGAGCCACTCGAAGCTAGGATGGCATTTTCATATACGGGGCTGTCACCCTCTATGGCCGGCCTTTCCAGACCGTTCTATTAACACTTCCCTATAACCTCTTTACACTAAGTGACGACTCTAAACCGCTCCCTTTCGGTCACGGCTCTGAATCCCCACTTAATGTTTGTGGTCCTGCAACCCCAGGCTCTCCTTTCGAATT
>CAWAPW010000010.1:0-90612 GCA_963784025.1 Bryobacterales bacterium | reverse complement strand
CTGCGTCCCAAGCTGATGACCGTCGCCGTCGTGTTGGCGAGCCTCGTTCCGATCCTGCGAGAAACCGGCATCGGCTCTGACGTGATGAAGCCTATCGCCGCGCCCATCGTGGGCGGCATGATTACGTCCACGATTCACGCTTCCTTGATTCTGGTCCCCGCGTTCTTCGCAATGATCAATCAGGTCGAGTGACCGGGATTGCGCCCGGTCACCCTCCCACACCACCGGACGTGCGGTTTTCCGCATCCGGCGGTTGAACTCAGCGGCTTACATGGCCGCAAGATCTGATGGCATCAGGAAGCCATAACGGCGAAGGACCGCGTTCTACAGCGCCGTCTGCAAGCTGCCGGTTGCGCGGCAATGCGCCATGCGCCCCGCGACTCTTTACGCCACCTTCAGCATGCGCCCCTGCAGTCCCAGTCGTCGCAGCGTTGCGCTCCCGTCCGCGCGCGCTGTGCCACCGCAGCCAGAAGCACTTCCGGATGTGCCGGCGAATCCATCCCTCCAGTCGGAATATCGGCTGTCGCTCCTCAGCCAGTCGGAAGTATCCCCACCAGCCCCGCACGTACCGCGTTCCATTCGTCTCGCAGTTGGTTACTGGTCAGACTCTGGCAGCCTCGCCACATCTCCCGCACCTTCGCTTTGAATCGCTCCATGCTCTCCGGCGCGATTCCGATCCGCCTTTCCCGATCCAGTCGAAAGCCCAGGAACTTGCGTTCCCAGACCCTCCCTGTCCCGCTCTTGGCGGCATTCACCTTCAGTCGCAGATGCTTCTCGATCCAGTCCCTGTATCGACTCCAGCGTCCGCTCCGCCGCCGCCTGACTGCCTACGTAAATATTGCAGTCGTCCGCGTATCGGCAGAAGCTTGCCCTCGCCGCTCCAGTTCCTTGATCGAGTGCATCCAGATAGATGTTGGCCAGCAGCGGAGACAGCGGGCCGCCTTGCGGCGTCCCTTCCACGCTGGCTGTCACCACCCCGTCCACCATCGCGCCCCGCCGCAGATACTTCCCGATCAATCGCAACACCCGTTTGTCCCGGATCACTTGTCGCGATCCGGCCCATCAGAATGTCGTGATTGACGTGGTCGAAGAACTTCGTGATGTCGATGTCCACCACCCAGTCCTTCCCCTCCTGCGCATACCGCTGCGCGGCTCGCACCGCATCCTGCGCGCTGCGCCCCGGTCGAAACCCGTAACTGTGCTCGCTGAACATCGGCTCGAAGATCGGCGTCATCACCTGCAAGAGCATCTGCTGAATGAACCGATCCTGTACCGTCGGAATCCCCAGCATCCGCGTGCCGCCGCTCGGCTTCGGTATCTCTACCCGCCTCACCGGGCTCGGCACATAGGTCCCCTCAGCAGCTTCGTCTCGAATCTCTCCCAGTGCGCCTGAAGATGTCGCTCCAGTTCCGCCGTCGTCATCCGGTCGATCCCCGCCGCTCCCTTGTTGCGTTTCACCGCCTTCAGGGCCGCCGGCAGTTCTCTCCGCTCACGACTTCTTCCATCAGGTTCTCGTACATCGCTCTCTTTCGGAAGGTTCGCGAAGTTCCGGCATCGTCTCGCCGCGCTCGGCTCGCCGCGGCTGCACCGCTTCTGCCTCCGCACTCCCCGGTTGGCGACCGTAGTTGTTGCTCCCGCGATTCGGGTCCCTTCTTGCGCCGGCCTCCAGTTCCTTCTCTAGCTCCGTTCTTTAGTTCTTCAGCCCTTCGCTCCAGCCGCGTTACCGGCCTTCTTCGCTACTACGGCCTCTGCTGACTTCTCCTCCGCTCTCACGGAGAGATCTCCCCAGGTAAGGTGCAGAATCTGTCCCCTCGCGCCGCCCGGCTCTACCTGATGCGTCTTGATGACTTTTGGGCTTCGCTGTTCCCAGCCAGCTTGCCGCCCGCACCCGGCCTCACTGCCGATTCGTGTTCCTACGGTCGAGAGTTTGCTACGCGCTTCTTTCAGCTTCACCTCGCGGCTACGCCTTGCGTTTCGCTACGGTTGCCGTCATCGGCTCCGGTTGGCTCCTTTCATCCAACGAGATTCTGCCCATGCTGGGCACACAGGGCCGCGCCATCCGGCGCGGTGCGAACACCGAGACGCCGCCGAAAGGAGCCGCCGATGAAACACTAGCCGAGCAACCGCAATAGGAGAAGGTTCAGCAGTCGGAAACATTCAGATCAGGAAAGGGGAAAAAGCATGAGCACTCGAAGACACATCCTCGCCGCGGCGCTCGCCCTCACGGGCTTGCTCGCGGCCAACACAAATGCACAGGACAAAACGAAGGGCACGGGCATGACGTTTCACGGCAAGGTTGAGGCCGTCACCGACAAGGGACTGACCGTCAACGGTGAAAAGGTCGAAGGCTGGATGGACGCGATGACCATGAGTTACCCGGTAGACAAGCCCGAGGTCCTCAAGAAGATCAAGGTCGGCGACACGATCATGGCAACCGTTTACAAGGGCGAAACCACGCTTCACGACGTGATGGTCATGCCACCTGGCAAACAGGACAAGAAAAACTCGAAATGAACCCCGAAGCGGTGCGCCGCGTCGCGCATCGCTCTCTTTCTCAAGTCCCGTAGGGCTCGTTGGGCTTCACAATGGACCACATGAGCCACAATGATCACGGACAGGCGTCCGACCCACACGCCGGTCACAAGATGTCAGACATGCACGGCAGCCACGACCGTCACGCCGGGCACTCCGTTGCCATGTTTCGCGACAAGTTTTGGCTGAGTTTCGCTCTCACAATTCCCGTCGTCTTCTGGTCAACCGACGTTCAACACTGGCTTGGCTACACAGCGCCTTCCTTCCCCGGCTCGAAATTTATCCCCGCCATCCTTGGAACGGTCGTCTTCGTTTATGGCGGCCTGGTCTTCATCCGCGGGGCATGGAGCGAACTTGCCGATCACAAGCCGGGCATGATGACGCTCATCAGCCTGGCGATCATAGTCGCTTTTGGAACGTCGCTCGCCGCGACATTCGGCCTCTTCGAGATTGACGTCTGGTGGGAACTCGCATCGCTGATTACGATCATGGTCCTCGGCCATTGGCTCGAAATGCGGGCCATTTCCCAGGCTCGTGGCGCGCTCAACGCACTCGCCGCCCTGCTCCCGGACACCGCCGAACGCGTAAGCGGCGCAGAGACTCAATCTGTTCCACTCTCTGAGTTGCGCGTGGGCGACATCGTCCTTGTCCGGCCCGGAGCCCGCGTTCCGGCCGATGGCACGGTCGTTGAGGGCGCCGCCGATGTTGACGAGTCCATGATCACCGGCGAGTCCAAGCCAGCTGCCGAAGGGGCAGGCGCCAAAGTCATTGCGGGAACAGTCGCCAGCGGCGGAAGCCTTCGCGTCCGCATTACGGCAATCGGGGACCAGACCGCTCTTTCCGGAATCATGCGGCTCGTCGCCGCGGCGCAAGCTTCCGGGTCTCGCACGCAAGCTCTTGCCGACCGTGCCGCCGCGATCCTTTTTTACGTGGCAGTCGCGTCGGGCGCGATTACTTTCGCCTACTGGTGGTTTTCAGGCGACAAAGAACACGCCCTGATCAGAACCGCAACCGTCCTCATCATTGCTTGCCCGCATGCCCTTGGACTGGCGATTCCGCTCGTGATTGCAATCTCGACATCGCTAGGGGCACAGAACGGGCTTCTGGTTAAGGACAGACTCGCACTCGAACGTGCCCGCAATTTGGATATGGTCATTTTCGATAAGACCGGAACCCTGACGCGCGGGTCCCCCGCAGTGTCGGGAGTCGCGGCGGCGCCTGGCACGACCGAGAGACGATTTGCTTGCGCGTGCCGCCGCTGTCGAATCGACCTCCGAACACCCGCTCGCCAAAGCAATCGTCGCCGAAGCCGAAGCGCCGAAGCCTGACCCGATTGGCAGCCACGAATTTCGAGGCGCTGCCCGGTCGAGGAGCGAAGGCGCTTGTGAACGGCAAGAGTGTCGATAATCGGCGGACCGCGCCTGTTGACCGAGGACAAGGTAACGGTGCCGCCAGAAGTTGAAAAACTGACAACCGCATGGGCGTCTGAGGGAAAGACGGTTCTCTATGTCGCTCGCTCAAGGTAGACTGCTCGGAGCTTTCGCAGTTGAAGACGAGATTCGGCCCGAATCCAGTGAAGCCGTCGCGGAGCTTCATCGGCTTGGTATCCGCGTCGCGATGATCACTGGAGATTCGAAGGCGGTTGCCGATTCGGTCGCCCGGCGTATCGGAATCGATGAGGTCGCAGCCGAGGTTCTCCCCGCCGACAAGGCAGCTTCGGTGAAGAAGTTTCAGGCTGGCGGCAAACGGGTAGCAATGGTTGGCGACGGCGTTAACGATGCACCCGCCCTGGCAACC
The DNA here is from genome assembly GCA_963784025.1 of Bryobacterales bacterium. GTDB lineage: Bacteria > Acidobacteriota > Terriglobia > Bryobacterales > Bryobacteraceae > Palsa-89. The sequence goes on along the minus strand of CAWAPW010000010.1, from coordinate 86,283 downwards.
GCAGATGTGGGAATCGCCATCGGGGCGGGAACCGATGTGGCGATTGAGTCCGCGGGAATCGTGCTCGTGCGGAGCGATCCCCGCGATGTCGTGGGTGCGATCGAACTATCCCGCGCTACCTATCGAAAAATGATCCAAAATCTGGTTTGGGCGACGGCCTATAACCTTGTCGCTATTCCGGTTGCTGCGGGCCTTTTCGTCCACTGGGGACTCGATCTCCCCATGAGTGTGGGCGCGGTCGCGATGAGCCTGTCCACCATCATCGTAGCCGCGAACGCTCAGTTGCTTCGCGGACTTAAGTTGCAACACGACGCCCTAAGGCCTGCCCGTTGATCCGATGCCGGGCATGCTACAGGGTTCGAATTCGCAACGCGGAGAGGATCACGGGGTCAGCCCTCACTTTTTCGGACTCTAACCACTGGGGCTCAATTGCCGCCCCGGCCGCAACCAGTAGCGCGATGACTTCTGGTTGCCTGCCATGGTTCCCGGCGGGCGGGTCGCCCCAGCCATGGATCGCCCATCCCAGGGGTGGCGACTTGTACTTCTCATCTCTGAGGTTCAGATCGGTACGGTAGCCATCTCGTACCGCACGCCGAGATTCAGAGTCAGGTTGCGCAGCACCCGCCAGTCGTCTTGCAAATAGGCGCCAACTACGTATTGGCGCAATGCCTCTGGAACGCTGGTGCCCGGGATGGTCGCCACGAATGACGTCGGCTGATCCGTCAGAAACCCTGCGAGCGAACCGAAACTCGCCGTTCCGTTGTTGGCGCCCGCTCCCAGGGTGTTCGATTGGATCCGCTCCAACGCTACGCCCGTCCTGATTGAATGACTTCCTCTGGTAATCGACAGATCGTCATCGGCCTGGTAGGACGTGTAATGAAACAGGTAATCTCCCTGGGCGCCGAGACCACCAGGATAGGCCGTGACTCCCGCAATCGATATCTGTCCCACATCCCGTCCTGGCAGAAATCCGTAAGACGGATCGTCCGCGAGCGGATTGATCGTGGAGAGCGACTGCACCTGCTCAGCGACGTTTCGATTGAACCCGATTCGGGTAAAATTGACCACCGATGGCGAGAATGATGTGGCTTTCCTGGATACTGGCGGTCTGACGCTGCGAAAACGTCCCCAGAAGAACGCCATCGAACGCGTCCGGTCCGGTTGTCTGTCCCTCGTCGAACAGGTAAGTAGCGTGAATCGCATCGAGTCCGAGAAGCGGTGATCGACGCGAGACGTGACAAAATTCTCCGTCGTAACGTTCTGTGACGCGAAAGTATACGTCCCGGTGTCACCCTTGATCGGTCCATTGGGCAAGGGGAAGAAGGCGAGGAACGGAGCCACAAGAGGGCTTACCGTGACCGGTCCCGCAACCAACTGGCCGATGCGTGCCTTCGCGCGAGGGCACTGTGTCTACGGTAGTCACTCCTAACCCCTGGCGAATACCCTCGTAGTCGAAGAAAAAGAAGGTTCTCTGGCGTTTGATGGGACCACCCAGGGATCCGCCGAACTGGTTACGCTTAAAAGGCGGCACAGAGGCGCCATCAAAGAAGTTACGCGCGTCCAGAGCGCTGTTGCGCAGAAATTCGTACAGCGAGCCATGGAACTGGTTCGTTCCCGCACGAGTGACCGCGTTGATGACGCCCCCCGAGGTCTTTCCGTAGTCGGCGGGTGCGTTGCTTGTGACCACGGAGAACTCTTGAATAGCGTCCACGCCGAGGCTGATGCCGAGGACACTGGCGGGTCCCCCACCGGCGTAGTCATTCACGCTCACTCCATCCAGCCGGTAACTGGACTGCTGGGGCCGCGCGCCGCCGATCGCCATCATCGTCCCAAGCCCACGGTTTCCGCGCGTGTTGCTCAGCGCGGGAGCATTCTCGGTCCGAACGATGGAGACCTCCGGCTGCAAGGCTGCCAGAGTTGTCCAGTCGCGGCCGTTGAGTGGAAGATCCCGCACGACTTCACCACTATTCACCGCGCCCGTCTGCGAAGTGGCCAAGTCGACCGTTGCGGCTTGCGAAGCAACCGTTACTTTCTCCTCGGACTTTCCGAGGACCAGTTGGACATTAATCGACGCTTTCCGATCCCACCTGCACATCGATGTTGGTGCGCTCCGCCGTCGAAAAGCCTTGGGCTTTGACGGTCACATTGTATCTGCCGACCGGCAGATTAGGCGCATTGTAAAGGCCGGCGCTGCTGCTTACCAGCCTCCAGTTTTGGCTCGTGCTTACTTCTTCGATCGTGATACCTGCCCCTGGGACCAAGGCGCCAGAGGGATCGGAAACCGTACCGCGAATCGCTCCGCCGGATGTCTGGGCGAAAGCCGTTGCTGCTGTGATGACCGCCAACAGTGTCGAAAACCAACGCACTGGCTGCTGGAAACAACCGTTCATATTGTTCGGCCGATCCGATTTCCCGTAGTCTTACTCCGTTTCGAAGTCAAAATCCATTCCGCGACCAGCCTTCATGTCAGATTCTTCGTAATTAGTTCCTTACCGGTTCCTGTTTCCCCATTGATCACACCGTGGCGTCGGTAGGGGCTACGATCCGCACCATTGCGAGTGGGTGCCGCTGCCGGCCACGGTCGAGCGTGAAGTCCAGGCCTTTCCACAAGGGCTCCAGCATGTACAAAGTAATTATTTTGACCTCGCGAGCTACACGTGCCCGACCTAACGCCCAAGAATTGCAGCCTTAGCGCATATTCCATGATTCGGGGATTCACTGTCAAGGCGCTGATCACGCCGAACGTGCTGGGGTCGAAACATCTCGGATGGTGTTGCAAAATTCGGTCTGTTGAGCAGATTGAAGGTATCCCACCGGAAGATCAGGTTCACACGCTACGCGAGAGGAGTGGTCTTAATTATCGCGATGTCTCGCGATGTCGAAATCCTCTTGATCGCGCCCTCTCAGGATATTACGTCCGAGGTTGCCAAAAACGGTCCCTCCGCCTCCTGACACGGGATATTTGCCATGTAGTTGACACCCCTCCCGGAGGTTTGAGGGCTCGGGACAAACGGCGCGGGAACAAGAGCGTTCGTGTTGAAGAATTCGTTGCGTGAGGATGAATCTCCTTCAGTATAGTATGTATTGCTGCGCTTGGTCACACCGTTTTACGCAGCAGCGCGCGCCGCAACTCCCACGCTTCCAGGGCGTCCGCCTTACGCTTTCTGTGGTTCTAAAATCGCATTGCCATTGATATTTGTCGATGAACGTGCCGGGCAGCGTATCCATGAACGTTACTATTCTTCAACGCAGCGTTGCGCGGATCGACCGTCCAAGAGTGCAAACGGGCGTGACGCCAGAACATCGTGTTCGGCCGCTCATTCCCTCAGGTGACCCCAATGGAACCGACCCGTTTCTTCTGTTGATGCAGGACTGGTTATCCCACGGCGTCTTTGACCGGCACCCACACAGGGGCATCGAGACTGTTACCTATGTAATCGATGGGAGGCTTGATCATTACGACAACGACGGCAGCCGGGGCTCACTATTGCCGGGGAATGTGCAATGGATGACGGCGGGACGTCGCATCATTCACAACGAAGAGCCGACGGATGGGTTAACGGTCCATTCCCTGCAGCTCTGGGTCAATCTTCCCGCTGCGGATAAGATGCTCGAACCACGAACTCAAAACCTAGTCGCTGCCGATCTGCCGCTGCGGCGCGAGCGGAGCGCTGAAATCCGCATTTTCTCCGGAAAGTCAGGAGACCTGATCGCGCCGACTAAGAACTATACGCCGGTCATAATGCTCGAAGTGCGACTGGAAGCCGGCGCGCGCAGCCGGCAAGAAGTGGACGCCGCTCACAGCGCGTTCCTTGTGCTCAAAGGCGATTGTTCCATCGGCAAGGACCAATCGCCGGTACACGACGGCGATGTGGTCTGGTTGACCCGAAAAGACGACGAGGGCGTTTTCAGAAGTAAACAGCCCTGGCGGTCTTGCGCGTTCTGCTCTTTGGGGGCCACCCGTTTCGCGAGCCGGTAGTGGCACGCAGTCCCTTCGTCATGAATACCGAACAGCAGATCCGCAGTATTTCGATTACCGGGAGGGCCGCTTCGAGCCGCCGGCCTATAGGCCCGCGCCATCGGAACTGACGTCTTCTCGTTTCTCGCGGTAGATCGCGAGAGCGTGTTTAAGCTGTCGACGACGAGTCGCTCCAGCGACAGATGAACGCGGGTCCTCGGTAGACCGACGAATATTTGCCCGTTTCCTGGGTCTAGGAACTGACGAGAAAACAGAGATTTCCAGCATAAATAGCGCGAGCCCTATGCGGTGAACACACGCTAAACGGTCTTTGGAATAAGAGATGCATTGTCGGTTCAGAGGTAATTCACAACATGTCCACAACAACGAGAGATATGACAGAAGCAATCTCCGCCTCAGGGGTGACGGTTCCCGATACTAGACTTACTCGAGAGGCGACGGAAGTAGTGCGCGACACCGAGTCTCCCTTGCTGTTCAATCACTCGACTCGTGTGTATTATTTTGGCTCGCTTGCGGGAAAGAAGCTGGGATTGAAGTTCGATCCCGAGCTTCTTTACATCGCCGCGATGTTTCACGACATGGGATTGACGCCGCAGCACAGCAGTAAGTCGGACCGGTTCGAAGTAGATGGTGCGAACGCCGCGCGAGCGTTCCTGCGCCAGTACAATATCGCCCAGCAGGACACCGATACCGTTTGGACAGCGATCGCTCTTCATACTACTCCGGGCATTCCACAGTACATGCATCCGGTGGTTGCGCTATTGACCAACGGCGTCGAGATGGATGTTCTCGGTATCGCCTACTCCGAATTCTCCGACTCCGATCGCGAAGCAATCGTCGCCGCGTATCCGCGCTCCGAGCGATTCCAAGAAGACATCATCCAGGCCTTTTACGACGGCATCCGTCACAAGCCCGATACGACATTCGGCAATGTGAAGGCGGACGTTTTGGCGGACAAAGATCCACAGTTCCAACGAAGGAACTTTTGCAGTGTGATCCGCACCTCGCAGTGGAAAGGCTAATAGATCGGTCTGCAGCGGCCCGACACAGAACTTTTTGAAAGAGGGAATTCCTAATGTCACAATCTGAACGCTTTACTAATGCCACCGGTTCTCCCGTACCGGACAACACAAACATTTTGACAGCCGGCCGTCATGGGCCGGCACTACTCCAGGACATCTGGCTGATCGAGAAGCTCGCGCACTTCGATCGCGAGGTCATTCCTGAGCGCAGGATGCACGCCAAAGGCTGGGGCGCCTACGGAACTTTCACGACCACTCACGACATCACGAAGTACACCAAAGCAGCCCTCTTTTCGAAGATTGGAAAACAGACGCCGATGTTCGCCCGCTTTTCGACCGTCGCTGGAGAGCGCGGGGCAGCCGACGCGGAGCGCGATATCCGTGGCACAGCTCTGAAATTCTACACCGAGGATGGAAATTGGGACATCGTGGGAAATAACACCCCAGTTTTCTTCTTCCGCGATCCCCTACGCTTCTCCGACCTCAACCACGCTATCAAGCGCGATCCCCGTAGCGGTCTTCGGAGCGCTCAGAATAACTGGGACTACTGGACTCTTCTTCCAGAGGCGCTCCATCAGGTCACCGTCGTCATGTCTGATCGCGGAATTCCCAAGTCCTTCCGGCATATGCATCTCTTCGGAAGTCATACCTTCTCGATGATTAATTCCGAGAACAAGCGCACGTGGGTGAAGTTCCACTTCCGAACGCAACAGGGTATTGAAAATCTCACGGACGAAGCTGCTGCCGCGGTTGTGGCGAAGGATCGGGAGAGCAATGGGCGCGATCTATTGGAGGCGATCGAGCGGGGAGATTTTCCGCGCTGGACGCTCTTCATCCAGGTAATGACAGAGGAACAGGCCAGGACACACAAGCACAATGCTTTCGATGTGACCAAGGTCTGGCCCAAGGCTGACTATCCGCTGATCGAAGTTGGCGTAATGGAGCTCAATCGGTATCCGGAAAATTACTTCGCAGAGGTAGAGCAAGCCGCCTTCTCCCCGGCGAATGTGGTTCCTGGAATTAGCTTCTCTCCCGACAAGATGCTCCAAGGCCGCCTGTTCTCTTATGGAGATACGCAGCGGTACCGCCTCGGTGTTAACTTCAATCACATCCCGGTGAACGCGCCGAAGTGCCCATTCCATTCCTATCATCGCGATGGCCAGATGCGCACCGACGGGAATCTGGGCGCGACGACGAGCTATAACCCGAACAGCGAGCGATTGTGGGACAACCAGCCGGAATACGCCGAGTTGCCGCTCTCACTCGAAGGCGACGCTGATCACTATGACCACCGCTTAGAGGACGATCACTGGGAGCAACCGGGGAATCTTTTCCGCAAGATGACCCCTGAGGAGAAGCAGTTGCTCTTCGAAAACACGGCTCGCGCGATGAACGGGGCCTCTCAGGAAGTTATGGAACGGCATGTCGCGAACTGCAGAAGAGCAGATCCCGACTATGGCGATGGAGTGGCGCGAGCATTGAAGCTGGATGTCTTGACAACCGCCTAACCGGAACTCGAGACACAAGCCCGACCTGCTAAAGGAGAAATGCGATGCCTGCCAATCCAGCCAAGACGCTGCTTAACCCGGATAATCATTCACTGCTGCTAATCGACCACCAATATCTACAGATGCTCACCATTCGCTCGCACAACACAAGCGAGCTCATCAACCATGCCGTGGCGCTAGCCGAGGCGGCCGCAATCTTCAAAGTGCCGATGCTGACGACGACTGCCTTCAAGGAGCGTCAGGGTTTGGTCGCGCCACTGGCCGAGGCGACCAAGGCAGTCAAGCCGATCGACCGGACTACTCTCAATTCGTGGGAAGACCCGCGTATCGTCGACTGGGTGGAGAAGACTGGGCGGAAGAAGCTCGTGATAGCCGGGCAGTGGACCGAGGTGTGCGTCGCGATGCCTGTCCTGTCCGCCCTCGACGCGGGCTATGAGGTGTATGTCGTCACAGACGCCTGCGGCGGTGCGTCGTGCGAAGCCCACGACATGGCGGTGGAGCGGATGGTGCAAGCGGGCGCACGCCCGATCACGACCTGGGCGTATGTGTCCGAACTGCAGCGCGACTGGGCACGCGCAGTAACCGCCGAGCAGGTCACCAGATTGTTCGCGCAGAGGGGCGGCGCCTTTGGCCAGGGCCTTTTGTGGGAGTGGGACCTGCTGAACCTCAAGCAAGGCACGCGCTAACGTCGATGCACTCGGGAAACACGATGGACCATTTGCCCAACTCGCACACGCTGCCAAGCTTTTGGTGGAAACAATGGCTGCAACAGCCGCAGAAGTTGAGCCTACACACTTCCCTGTTTCAAGTGCACTTTTGGGTTGGCGCGGCGGCGGGCGCTTACCTTACCCTCATGAGCATCACGGGAAGCATCATCGTGTTTCGGAACCAGTTATCTGGATGGAGGTCCGTGGAGTGGCTCGTAAAACTGCACACGAACCTTCAAGCCGGATCGGTAGGCCGCGTGGTGAATGGCATTGGCGCCGGCAGTCTGACGCTTTTGTGCCTGACCGGTGCGATCATTTGGTGGCCGGGGGTGAAATACTGGCACCGCAGTTTGCAGGTGAACTGGCGCGCCAACCTTCCGCGGGTCAATTGGGATTTGCATAGCGCGCTTGGTTTCTGGTGTTTTCCATTCGTTTTGCTCTGGGGCGTTTCCGGATTCTATCTTGCGTTCCCTCAAGCGTTCTCGATTTTCTTCGTTCTCGATCCCGCTGACCGGATTACCGACCAGTGGTTGTTTTGGCTCTCGGAGTTGCACTTTGGGCGATTTACGAGGCTTACTGAGGCGCTTTGGGCGGCTCTGGGTTTAGTGCCCGGCGTTCTTTCGTTCACCGGTACGTTTATTTGCTGCCGCAGGGTGATTTTCAAAAAGCCCTCGAATCCGTACCGTTAGTTTGTTGTCCCAGACTCGGGCTGCCTTTGACAGCATGCTTTCGCTTGCCCTCGCGGGCTGAAACCTATGGACACAGCGATCAACTGATTGTGCCGATTCCGCACCACAACCATGCTTTTGTGGCCTTTGTTAAACTTTTGCGACTTTGTAGGATCAACAACATGGGAGACTCAAAAACCTGTCAAGTTCGTGGTTCGAATCCGTGCCGGGTCGACCGCAGCCGCCTGTGTGACGACGACCAGGAGATCCGCCCGGCTATTGCCTATGCACTTTTGCTGTTCACCTGGCGGACTCGGCAGTTTATCTCGTTGCCGACCCACAAAGTTGGCGGATGTTGAGGGACACCGAAATGGCTTCAACCCTGAAAGGGCCGGGGGGGCACGCGCTGACGATTTCGTCCCGCCGCAACGCTTTTTTTATAAGGGCGCTCTACGTGACCAAACTTTTGTGGGTAGCTATACTGACCGGCGTCCAGTGCATTTCCTTGCTGGGTCAGAGCCGTCACGTTTCTGAGCCGGCTGTCAACCTTGGCGATACCAGCTTTCTCGACGGACTAGGGGGAGCGGGATTCGTCGTCGAGCAGATTGGGGATGCGGCACACGACGGAACAATCACGGATTCAGCCGGAAACGCTTTAGCGAACGCGGGCGCCGTTAACAGCATCAGCGGTTTGACGCACTTTGCATGGCTTAGCCCTGAAAAATTCCTCGGAGGCTGGTACGGAGTGGAAGTTGTCCTCTCGGCAGCGCATGTGAATGCCGGAGCCCAGGGAGAGGCGGGAGGTTTGGGCGCCACGACGGTAGCGCCGTTCATTCTGCAATGGCCCGAACATCGAGTCTTAGGCATGGCAATCGACCAGCGCTTAGTGGCGGATTTCGACCTGCCAACGGGGCAATATTCGCGCACGTCTAACGTTAATATCGGGTACAACGCCTTCACCGTTCATCCCTACTACTCGATCACTGCGTTTCCGGTAAAACGGCTCGAAACAAGTTGGCGGGTTCACTATCTCTGGAATTCGACAAACAACGATCCTCCAATAAGCGCAGGCGCGCAATCCACTCAGGCTGGCCAAGCCATTCATTTCAACGCCACGGCTGCGTACAAACTTTGGAAAGGCCTATGGATAGGCCTGAACGCCTACTACCTCAAGCAGATAACCGACGGAAAGATCGACGCTGTGGCGCTTCACGACTCGCCTGAAGAGGTAGGTGCGATAGGGCCTGGAATGGTTTGGAACAGCGGAACATGGTTCTTTTACGCCAACGCGTATCAGGAGTTTGGGGCGGAAAATCGCTCTACGGGTCATAAGCTGGTGCTGCGAATCGAAAAGACCTTTTCGTGGCCAGCAGAGAGATGAACTCGCAGCGAACATGGAGACTTTCCGTTAGCTAGGGAGACGGAGAACAGCCCGATGGCGAAGGAATCAAAAAGCGCATCCAGAACGGTGTCTTCACTCCGCTCGCAAAGATCCATGGATGGTGGAATCGCCATCGAGCGTAAGCAGCATCTTGTAAATTCTGTTTACCCTTTCTTCCTGGCCCTCGGCGGCGTAGAAGCGACGATTATGCGCCTCCGGCTTGCCCGGCTGCTTAGCGGTTCTTGGATGGACAACATTTAGCACACTATGATAGGAAGTTCTTTGTAATCAGCGGCCAGAAGGAAGCTGGCTTTCTTGGACTGCCTGCCTTTCGAATACGAAGTTTGTCAAACGCTGGCTTGCCGAGATCACCAGAACCAGTACTATTATGCAGCGCGACCTTTCGTTAACCGGCGGGATCTGTGTGTCTAGCGCGAAAATGGATTGCGAATTGTAAGCCCGTCGATCGCCTGGCCATCTCGCATGTCCTCCGAGTAAAGTGTGTCTGGCGCCAGCATGGAGCGCAGCCGCGATGATGAGTGAATCAAAGATTGAATACCCGTATCGCTCGGCAATGTGCAAGGCTCGCTCGTGGGTCTCGACGCGTAAGTGGCACGGGCTCGGGACAAAAGACGCGAAGTATGTCGAGGGCGCGGCGAACTTCCTCCCAGCTCTTGTTAAGCTTGCGCCGCGCCACAGCGACGAACTCGTTAAGTACCTGAACTGATAGTGCTCCTCCCGCGGCCAGCAGAGTTTCGGCCACCTGACCGCGCGCATCGTCTTGGCGGAAGGCGTATAGGATGACGTTGGTATCAAAGAACGGCTTATCGTTCATTGATCTCTTCGCGATTGAATTTGAAATCAGGAGGGAAGGACCACTTCATTTGACGGAGCTGCTCGAGCGCCCTCTCTTTGGACCGGTCACGGGCCACCTTGAAGTCGCGTTTACCTGCGATGGAAATCTCGATTTCGTCTCCCTCTTTGAGATCGAGCGCTTCGACAACCACAGCGGGAAGACGCACGGCCAAACTGTTGCCCCATTTGGAAACCTGCATAAAAGATATACCTAACCTATTGTATATCCATCGCAAGCTTGGAAGCAACCGTCGACTTACGGAATTGTGACCATCCATAGCGGAGATGCAGCGCCGAACGGGCGTCAAGCGAGAGTGGCAAAGCGCCGCTCCGCACCCTCCAAAAACCCTCCATTAGCACACCAGCCGAAACGGACCCTTGTTTTATTGGCGTTTTCCATACCCTGAATCAACGCCGTGCGCAGTTATATTACTGAAAACAAAACATGGCCCATTTTCCCAAGCTGGACGTCGCGGGTTCGAGTCCCGTCTCCCGCTCCATCTTTTCAATCACTTACGAAGATGGACCAAAAAGTAAAGTCCAATAGAGTCCATTAAGCGCCAATCGCCTTCTCCAGCGCGTTCACCGCATCCTTCCGGCGCTTGAGTGACGTGATCGTATAAACATTCTCGTTCACGTCAACGGTGTGTCCCATTTGCTCAGCGCGCACATGCGGATCGACGTCCAACTCCTTTAACAGCGAGCTGTGAGTTCGCCGCATGACTTGGAAGTTTACCCAGCCTAAAACGATCGGCGTGAGCTTGGGCGCGAAACCCGGCCTCCAACAGTTATCCACCGCCAAAGGCGTTGTGAGTTCGCTCGGAATGGGAACACCCAGGCGTCGGCGCCGGTGTCGATCGACAAGGCTCGCCACTCGTCGATCGAAACAAGCAACCCATCTGAGAGGGCTGCATGCCGCACCGACTTCGCCGATTTCGGAGAATCCACATCGCCCCGTTATACACGCTGGCGGATGTCAGCATAATCCGCTTCCATCCGCTGCCACTTCAAGCCGAAAATTTCACCGGGACGCATTCCAGCCAGCAACGCGAGTCTTGCGACCAACCGTTCCCGAACATCCAAGACCGAAAACAGCAGTCGTACTTCTTCTCTAAGCTCATAACCCGCGTTTCCGGCCGCTGACATCCCCTTGGCGTGAACAGTAACGCCGCCGGATTCCTCTGCAAGTATCCTTCTGATACCGCCATATCGAATATCTGCTTCAGATCCCACCGGACATGATCTACCAAGCTGAATGAAAACTTCCCGCCTTTCCGATCGAGCCACGCCTGCAACTCATCCCGGCCAAAACTGCCCAGGGATCGAGCCTCAAATTCAGACGTGACATGGTTTGCGAACCGATCCTCGTTCGTCATTAGGGTCGAGCGCTTCCACTTTCGCCGGTAGAACGGCAAAAAGACATCGCGAATAAAATCACCGAAGCTTGTCTGCCCCGATGGATGACTTCGCCTGTTGTTTATGAGAGCCACAAGAGTGGCCAACGCGATCTGCGCCTGGGCTTTGGTCATTTGTGAAACGCGACCTAACATTTCGGCCTTGCGCTTTCCGTCTTGCCGCCATCTTGCGATCCATACACCACGAACTTTCTCCAAACTACCTTTCTGAAACCGTTTACGCATGAACTTTCTCCTTCATGCGTCCAACAGAGTCGATTGCTGACGACGAGGCCATGTTAGCATCCCGAGCGCCGCTTTCATTGGTCTTTTTCCATTCCTCCAAGGTTGCGCGCCGCACCAGTTTCCTGCGGCCCATGCAAATGGCCGGGAGCGGGTGGACCCCGTCGACCTTGCCGGCGATTATGTTGTACACGTGCGCCTTCGAGCAGTGCAGTTCAACGGCGATTTCCGCTACTGTGAGAATTTCGTGGGTCGCCATGGCGTCACCATTCGGGTGCTCTGACGATTTGGGGACGAGATTGATGAAAGAGCGCTACGTACTCTTGGCTTAGCCAACCATGAATTGGTGCGACGCATGTAGCGCGAGGGAGGGGGAGGTAAGTTGATAAGGACACGGCACACATCCTTTGAGAAGCCGCCGGTTTCGCCCGAAAGCTTTCTTGCGGGGACGATAATCCCGATCGCCAGCTCGACCCCGATCTTGTGCCGCGCGTAAGCGAGCGTTGGCTTCAGCGGTTCCGCGCGTCTTCCGCTGATCATATGCCTGTCTTCGCCGGGCGCAACCTCTACGTCTCAATTCGCGACGAGGAATTGCCAGGCATTGTCGCCCTCAACCGAGCGCTGCTTTCTTATATGGAGACATTGTTCCGGCTGGCGGCACGGGGGCACTGGATGCGAGAGAAGCGGCCCGTGATTTCCTTGCGCGAGCCTCTGATTGTCGGGAATCAATTCCGCCAGTGGCGGTTCCGGGATTTCGGCTGTCGTTTACTGGGATCGGCGATGGCGACTTATCACTGAGTATTTCGATGCAAGACAAGGGCATTACGTATCCAATGGGTACATATCCCCAAATCCGAGAGTTCTCCGCGATGCTGGAACAGGTCTCGCTCAGTCGCAACTGGAACGGAGACTATTTCTACGGGGCTGCAGATCAAGAAAAACCTGATGGGCCACTAGTGTTTCATTTTTATCGGCATCGGGATAACGTCACCCTCGAATTCTCGGACGAGGAATGGCAGGATCTCAAAAAACGTTTTCGCGCAAGCGGCAGCGATGCCAAAGCTGCAAAAGAGGTACCAGGAGCTCTCTCTCGTCTACGGCGAACTTTAGCCGTAGTGCGTGAGCGGTTGAAACGGAACGATAGGAGTTGGAGATATGAGCAACTCAAAACAAACCAGCACTAATCAAGATGCAAACGCCGTAGTAGTGGCTGCCGAGAAGAGGGTCATCCTCTCGATGGGCGGCAAAGGCGGCATTGGCAAGACCAGCGTGATGGCCGGACTAGCCGAATGGTTCGAAGAAAACGACATTCCGGTGAAGCTACTGGACCTTGACACGGAAAACAAGGCGCGCGGATCGCTGACGCACTTCTTCGGAGGAAGCGTCCCCAAGGTGAACATCCACACGCCCGCCGGTCTCGATTCGTTCGTCGACCAACTCGCGGACGGTCCGCCAGTGATTCTCGCGGATATGGGCGCGGTAGCAGCCTTGCCCTTGAAACTTTGATCGCTGTTTCTCTTCCGCGTTCCGACTGCTGAATTCTTGTATTCTGGTCTCGTGCCTACAACCAAAGGCCATCTGACCGCGCACACTTCCGCGGCCGGTTGAGCTTCCAAACTGAGTCCAAAGGTTTTGGACCAAGTGCTCGCCCGGATCCCACGCTGGGCGAACCAGAACGTGCTGGTCGGGTTTGATACCGCCGACGATGCCGGCGTCTACAAGCTGTCGCCGGAGTGTGCCTTGGTGCAGACCGTCGATTTCTTCACGCCCGTGGTCGACGATCCTTATACCTTCGGCGCGATTGCCGCCGCCAACGCGCTCAGCGACGTTTACGCCATGGGCGGCAAGCCGCTCTCCGCGCTTTCCATTCTGGCGTGGCCGGCCAATGGCGATCTGGACGAGCTGGCGGAAATCCTGAAGGGTGGGGCGGAGAAGATGCACGAGGCGGATTGCGCGCTGCTGGGCGGGCATAGCGTCAAAGACGAAGAGGTCAAGTTCGGTTACGCAGTCACTGGATTGATTCATCCGGACCGAGTGAAGACCAATGCGGGCGCACGCCCCGGCGATGCGCTGGTTTTCACCAAACGCATCGGAACGGGAGTGATTTCGACGGCGTTGAAGCAGGGAATCGCGAAGGAGGCGGATGTCGAAGCGGCCACCGAGTCCATGTTGAAGCTCAATCGCGCGGCCTGCGAGGCGATGCTCGCGTTCGACGTGCATGGCTGCACGGATGTAACCGGGTTCGGATTGATCGGCCACGCGCGCGAGCTGGCGCTTGGGAGCAAAGTGACCATCGAGATCGATCCGCGCGCCGTTCAGTTTCTGCCAGGCGCCGTGGAATATGCGCGGCAAGGCGCGATTCCGGGCGGGCTCAAGAACAATCGGGAGTTCGCGTCGTCGTGCGTGGAAGGGAACTCAGACTTCGACGACTTGTTGTACGATCCTCAGACGTCGGGCGGTCTGCTGATCGCGTTGCCGGCGGGGGACGCAGCCTTGCTCGAGGCGAAATTACCGGCGGCTTATCGAATCGGACGCGTGACAGAGAAGCAGAGCAAGCCAATCCGGTTGCTCTAGCTTCCCGGAGTCAGGCCACCGATGCCGGATCAAAACCTGAACGACGATTCAATCAAACTGGTGCGGTTCAAGGTGCTCGTTATCAAGCGGGACTGCGAGCGTGTCCTCGTTGAGCGCGAGGAGTTGATACAAGCCAATATCGATAACCCGCAATCTTATACCGCCCGGAAGATTGCCGAAGTGATCGAATCGCTAGGTGTCCCAAAAGACGACAGAAAGTATTTGCGGGTGTGGTGGGAAGTGCTGGATCGCTTTCGAAACGAAGCCCGGGACCAGACCGGCCCCGGGTAGTTGAGAGAGTAGCTGCGGTTTACTTCTGATCTTCCGCGGTGATGCCGCCCTGCTGCGCCGCCGCTGCCGCTTTCGCCGCCTTCATCTTCTTGGTGTCCAGCGCTTTCTGCACCCACTTGTCGGCGGTGTCGATGTCGGCCTTGTACTGCTCGGGCGTATCGTCCAGATCGGCCTTCTCGCGGATCAGAAGGTTCATGTAGGCCATGGCGTCGTCGTACTGAGGATCGATGTCCAACGCCTTCTGCAGATTCTTCATGCCATCGTCGATGACCGCGCTGTATTGCGCCTGCAAGTCGGCCTTGACCTTTTTGTCCTTCAGTGGACCCGGCTCTTCGGGCTTCAAACCCAGATCCTGACGCGCCTTGGTCCAGGCCGCGTACCATTTCACCCAGTCGATCACGGCCAGGCTGTAGAAGCCTTCCTTGTTTTGCGGATCGGCCGCGATCAGCTTCAGATACCATTCCTTGGCCTCATCCAGCTTCTTGAGCTTCGCGTCCAGGTCCGGCAGACCCTGAGCCTGCTGATAGCTGAGCGATGCCAGGGAGGCCAGAGCGGTGGTGTCGGATGGGTTCTTCTCCAGCACCTTCTGGAATTCCTCTTTGGCTTCCTGGGCCAGCTGCATGTTCTCTTGCGAGTCGGCGCCGGGGATGTACTGGCTCATGTACGCGGTTGCCAGGTACAGCCGCGGCATGGTGTTGTCCGGATCCAGCTGCACCGCGTTCTTGAAATAATCCACGGCTTCGGTGTAATGCGCGCCCTTGTAGGCTTGCACACCGTGGTTGAGGGCGTCGCGCGACCTGAGTTTGTCGCAGCCCGTTCCGAGGAGGATAAGCACTCCGATTCCCGCTACCAATATTGTGCTCTTCATAATTTCGCTCTTGGCTCTTTGCTATTGCTCTTTTTGGCAATTGGCAGCCGGCTAACCAGCCAACCGCCAACAGCGAATGGCTAGTTACCCGATTCCAGCTTGGGCGTCATCAGACCAACCTTGTCGATCTGCGCGCCCTTGGCCACGTCGATGGCCCGCGCCACGGTCTGGTACTCCAGATCGGGATCGCCCTTGACGAAGACCACCCGCTCGGCGCGAGTTTTGAAAATCTGCTCCAGCCGCGGACCCAGCTTGTCCATGTCGGTGTCTTCGTTGTTGATGTGCATGCTCTTGTCTTTGTCGATGATGATTACCACCGTGCGATCCTGATCGGGAGGCGGCTGATTCTTCTTGTCCGGCGGTTCGGGCGCCAATGCTTCCAAGCCGTGCGGCGTGAGCGGCGTGATGACCATGAAGATGATCAGCAGCACCAGCAGAATGTCGATCATGGGCGTCATGTTGATGTCGCATCGTGGTCCGCTCTTGGACCCGCCTACTGCCATTGCCATAATTCGTTACCTCGTTTGTTTTAGCATCGCGCTTGGCGCAGGGGCTGTGGGCTCCAAACGCCGCGCCTTATCAATCCT
This sequence comes from Bryobacterales bacterium, assembly GCA_963784025.1. Taxonomy (GTDB): domain Bacteria; phylum Acidobacteriota; class Terriglobia; order Bryobacterales; family Bryobacteraceae; genus Palsa-89. The sequence continues at coordinate 70,206 of CAWAPW010000010.1, read as the reverse complement.
ACTTACCCGTCGCTGCCGCAGCCGCTTGCTGCTGCGGTGTCTTGTTCTCGTGCGGCTCTTCGGTAATCAGCCCGATCTCGTTCACGCCCGCCGCGCGCAGATTATCCACCACGTCCTCCACCACCGAATACCTGGAGCGGGCGTCGGCTCTGATATAGACCGTCTTGTCCACCCTGTTGGTGAGCAGATCGCGCACTCTTTCGGGGAGTTGATCGGCGGCAGTTTCAGATTGCCGGGGCTCAGGAACACACCGCCGTTGCGGGTGACCGAAATCAGGATCGCGTCTTCCTTGTCGGCCGCCTGCATGGTGATGGGATTCTTGGTCTTCACCAGATCCACGCTGACGCCTTTGGTGAGCATGGGCGTGATGACCATGAAAATGATGAGCAGCACCAGCATGACGTCCACCATGGGCGTCACGTTGATGTCGGCTACGGGCGGGGGCGCTTTCTTTTTTTCCATTTCAAACTCCTCTCGGTGAGAGGCGCGCGGCTGGAACCATCCAGGCCCCGCGCCCCTTCCGAATTCAACTCGCAGTACTACACAATCTTCTTTGCCGAGGAACCGCTGGCTGACGCGCGCGGCTCCGAAAGGCCCCAGCTACTTCGCCGCCGTGGCGCCGCGCTGTACGCGCTTCAGGAAGTAATCCAGAAGCTCGGAGCTGGAGTTGCCCATCTCCACGTCAAACGCGTCGATGCGGTTGGTGAAATAGTTGAACGCCCACACCGCGGGGACGGCCACGAACAAACCGATAGCGGTGGTGACCAGGGCTTCGGAAATACCGCCGGCCACCGCGCCCAGGCCGGTGGACTTCTGCGTCGAAATGCCCTGGAACGCGTGAATGATGCCGACCACCGTGCCGAACAAGCCCACGAAGGGCGCAGTCGATCCGATGGTTGCCAAGCCGCTGACGCCGCGCTTCAGTTCGGCGTGCACGATGGCTTCCGAGCGCTCCAGCGCGCGCTTGGAGGCTTCAATATCTTCGCCTGGAATATCCGCGCTCAATTGATGCGCCCGGAATTCCTGCAAACCAGCCACCACAACCTTGGCCAGATGGCTCTTGCTGTAGCGGTCGGCGATCTTGATGGCTTCGTCCAGCTTGCCTTCGCGCAGCGCTCCCGCCACGGCGGGTGCAAACTGGCGCGATTGCTTGCGGGCGCCGTTGTACGCGATGGCGCGATCGATCATAACGCCGATCGACCATGCGGACATGAAGAACAGCAAGATGACGACGATCTTGGCCGCCCATCCCATGTTGTCCCACATACCGCGCACGTCGAAATTGACCGGCGCTTCCTGCAAAAGCAGGAACGACCATACTTGTAATTGTAAAAACATCTGTTTCTCCTGCGAGTTGAATTTAAACTTCTATTGGCTCAACGTAAAATTGACTTCAATCGTGGTGACGACTTCCACCGGGTCCCCGTTCAGGAGCGTCGGTTTGTACTGCCATTGCGAAACAGCCTGTTTAGCCGCTTCCACCAGGAGCGGATGGCCGCTCACCAATTGCAGATTCTGAATGGTGCCGTCCTTGCCGATAATGGCGGTGAAACGCACGACGCCTTGAATGCGGGCTTGCTTGGCCAGCGCCGGATACAACGGGGTGACCTTGCGGATCAGGTTGGCCTGTTGCACGTTGCCGCCCACGCGAATTCGCGACGGGGTGGGAGCCTTTTCCTTCACGGGAGGCGGAGGCGGAGCCGCGTTCGGGATTCCGCCGAGCACGCCACCGAGAACGCCACCGGGCGCTCCGCCGGGAACTCCACCCACCACTCCACCCACCACGCCGGCGCTCGACGGAGGCGGCAGCTCTTCTTCCTTAATGTTCGCGATCTCTTTGGGGATGGTCTTGGGCGCCATCAGCTTGCCGGCGTCGAACTGGCGCGGGATGATCTTGACCACCTTGGGCGGCGCGGGGGGCGGCGGAGGCGGCGGAGGAGGAGGCGGCGGCGGCGCCACCAGGAAACTGGTTAGCTGAGCGCGGGGCAGCGTGTCGGTGTAAATCAGCGGGATCAGAATCAGCCAGTACGATCACCAGGATCTGCGCCCCGAAAGAGAGGAACACCGACCACGACTTGTTCGTTTTCCCGGTGCCTGTAAAACTTTGCTCAAACATGCCTCACCTCGTCCGCGAAAATTACCTTACTCTGCTCGTGCAGAAATCATCATACAAACTCTGGCCGCTTATTTCACCTTGGCGGTCCCTGGCCGCGCCCGATCCTTGGGCGCACTCGATGTCTTGGCCGCCGCGGCCACTGGCGCATTGGCCGCCTTGCGGGGAACAGCGCACCGCCGCCCCGCGCACTTCGCTTCCGGCTCTCCAGGAAATTATGCCAGAAGATCAGGATCGGACTAGCAACAAAAACCGACGAATAAGTACCAACGATAATGCCACAGACCAGCGCGAAGGCGAAACCATTTAGTACTTGGCCACCGAAGAAGAACAGAGCTAGAGCGGTGAGCAACGTCAAGTCCGGAGGTCAGCACGGTACGGCTCAGGGTCTGGTTCACGCTCTTGTTGATCAGCGGTTCCAGCTCTTCGCGGCGCAGGATTTTCAGATTCTCGCGGATACGGTCGAAAGTCACGATGGTATCGTTCATCGAGTAACCGACCAGGGTCAACAGCGCCGCCACCACGGTCAGCGTGATCTCTTTGTTGAACAACGAAAATAGGCCGATGGTAATGATGGTATCGTGGAATACCGCGATCACCGCCGCCAAGCCGTAGATCCATTCAAAGCGGAACCAGATGTAGACCAGCATTCCGCCCAGCGCGTACAACACCGCGAGAATGGCCTTGCGCTGCAGCTCCGCGCCGATCTTGGGGCCTACCACCTCGGTACCGACCACCGCTACCGTATCAGGATAGGTCTGCTGCTTCAGTACGTTCAGCACCGCGGGGGTGACTCCTGGTACTGAACCCAGTTCGTCGATGTTTTTGATCAGTCCCGAATGCTGCTTCCGGTAGTCCATGATGTTCGACGCCAGGGTCTGCAATTGCTGATCCGTCATCGGAACGCTGGCAGCGGCCAGAGGATCCCGCAGATGATCCGCCAGTGCGGCCGCGCCGCCCGAGTTGATATTGTACTTGCCGTTGGCCGGCTGTCCGAAGGCCGCGTCCAGGCGTCCACCACTTTCTGGCGGGAAGCCTGCAGCGCGGCGTCCTGCTGCGCGTCGATGCCGATGATATCTTCCGGCCGGCCGGAAACCTCCTGTACTTCCACGGGAAGCTTGCCTGACAGAGCGGCGCGGACTTTGTCCACCGGCGGGCGATTGGCAAAACTGACGGTGATCAGCGCCCCACCTCGAAAGTCAATGCCGTAGCGGGGACCTCCCTTGACGGCCAAGCTGATAAGGCCGGCCGCCGTGAGGATGAGGGAGAGGATGATGAACGGCCACTTTTTGCCGAGAAAGTCAAAATCTGAGTGCTTGAAAAATTCCATGTCACCAGTCGCAGCGCCAGCATCCGATAAATTTAGACACCAGCTTAGGGGAAACAGTTCCCGGTTGCCAAAAATCTCTTAATACCTGCTCCCTAACGGTCGCGGCTCGGTAGCTATTCTGAGCCGCGCGCCAGCAGCACACCCGGAGACGACCGGAGGGCGTGCACTGGACAACACCGGCTCGAAGAAGACCGGCCGGGTGGCGCGTGAGCAAGCGGGTTTTCGCGTTATCCAACATCTTAAATACTCAAAGCCGCTACCTGCCGCTTGCCGGATAGTTCCGCGTCGAAGATCGTCCGGGACACAAAGACGGCTGTAAAAAGGTTAGCGACCAGGCCGATCACCAGGGTAACCGCAAAGCCCTTCACCGGGCCGGTTCCGAAGATGAACAGAAACGCACAAGATACCACGGTAGTAACGTGCGTGTCGATAATGGTCAGGAAAGCCTTGGAAAAGCCCGCGTCCACGGCGGCCACCACGGCCTTGCCGGCGCGCAGTTCTTCGCGAATGCGCTCAAAGATCAGAACGTTGCTATCCACCGCCATACCGATGGTCAAAATGATGCCCGCGATACCGGGCAAGGTTAGAGTCGCGTCGAAGTAAGCCAGCGCCGCGATCAAAATCACCGCGTTCAGAACCAGGGCCAAAGTGGCGTTGATTCCGGAGCGCCGGTAGTAAAACAGCATGAAAAACACCACCGCCACCACGCCCGCGATACCTGCGGCAAAACCTTCATGGATGGAATCGGCGCCAAGCGAGGGACCCACGGTCCGCTCTTCTTCAATGGTCAGCGCCGCGGGAAGCGATCCGGCGCGCAGGTTCAGCGCCAGGTCCGCGGCTTCTTCCTGGCTGGCTGCGCCCGTAATTCTGCCGGTGTCGCTGATTTTGCTTTGAATGGTGGGCGCGCTGATCACCACGCCATCCACCACGATGGCGGCGCGCTGGCCGATGTTGGCCTCCGTGTATGTGCCGAACTTCTTGGCGGCCTGCTGGGTCAGCACGAAATTCGTCTCCCAGCGATTCAATTCGCCCGCGGCCGCGCTGGCGTCGCGAATGTCGGTGCCGCGCACCACCGGGATGCGGGAAACCAGATACCAGCTGGCCTGGCCGCCGCGTACCGCAGTCGGCACCAGCTTGGTGTTCAAGGGCAAAATCCCACCGTGCTTGGAAAGCGCTTCTTCGCGCGAATTGAACGGCCCGTCCTTCACTTCGTCCCATTCGAGCACCGCCTGCGTCTGCAGCAACTGCTTGACGTGCGCCGGATCGTCGACGCCAGGAAGCTGGATCAACAACTCGGCCTCCGCGTCGCTCCGCCCGGTCGGTTGCACCGACGATTCGGCCAGGCCCAGCGCGTTGATCTTGCGCTCGATGGTGGCCATGGTCTGGCGTCATGGTGTCGCTGCTCAGCTTGAGCGCGTCGCTCGGCTTCATGGTGAGCTTATAGTCGGTGGAGTTGAGCGCCGTGGGAACCCAGGTGCCGAACTGATCGTTGACGATGCTGCGGAACTGGCTGCTCTTGTCGCTCGGAACGCCCTTGACGTCGATCTCGATCTTGTCGGCGTCCTCGATGCTGTTCGGATCGTTGCGCGTGATGTCGCCCGCCGGTGTGATGCCGTCCTTCTGCAGCTCCTGCCTCAGCGCGTCAATCGTATTGTCGGCGGCCGCCTTGAAGGCGTCCTGCAGCTGAACCTGCATCACCAATTGGGTGCCGCCGCTCAGGTCGAGCCCCAGGTGGATGTTCTTTTTCCAGTTGGCCAGCAGCTCGTCCTTGGATTTGGGAATGCCGATGATGCCGTACAGGCATACCAGTATGACCGCGATGATGATGCCGATTTTGATTTTGATGTTGCTAGTCATTATTACTTCTCAGCCTTTTTCTCTTCGGCGATCAAGCTGGCCACCGCGCTGCGCGCCATCTGCAGTTTCAGGTTGTCCGGCTTGACGCGCAATGTCAGCGTGTCGTCCGGGTTCACGCTGACAATGGTACCGATAATGCCGCCCGTGGTCAGCACCTGGCTGCCGTTCTCCAGCGTCTTCAGCATCTGCTGTTGCTGTTTCTTCTGGCGCTGCATGGGCATGAAGACCAGCAGGTAGAAAATCGCCACCAAAGCCAGAGGAAGAAGCAGGCCCATGACGGGGTTGCTGCCCCCGGTGGACGTTTGCAGCATCAAAAACGCGAAGGTAATCATGTTCACGGACGGCTGTTCCGTTTCCGAGTATCACACAAGCAAATCATCATTTGGAAATGAATTCAAGGAGTACAGCGGCGGAACAATCTAACTAGATTCTACCGCCGAATTGCGGACGCTGTCCAAATAAGCCCGAAATCTCCCAAGCAGTATAGCCTGCCTCATTTGGCGCATCATGTCAAGGTAGTACTTCAAATTGTGGATGGTGGCGAGGGTGGAAAATAGCATTTCGCCGGCCTGAAAAAGATGCCGCAGGTAGGCGCGCGAGTAAGTGCGGCAGGTGAGGCAGCGGCAGTTCGCATCGAGCGGCGCCGGATCGTCCTTGTAGCGGGCCTGCTTGATGATCACCCTTCCAGAAGCTGTGAAAAGGCAGCCGTTCCTGGCGTTGCGCGAGGGCAGGACGCAATCCATCATGTCGACGCCGCGCGCCACGTACTCGGGCAGTTCTTCCGGCATGCCGACTCCCATGACATAACGCGGGCGATCGCGCGGGAGTAACGGAGTGGTCACCTCGGTCATTTCCATGCTCAGGGATCGTGGTTCGCCGACGGAGAGCCCGCCGATGGCGTAGCCGGGCGCGTTGAGGGCGAGCAGTTCGGCGGCGCAATCGCGGCGCAGATCGGCAAACATAGAACCCTGGACAATCGGGAACAGCGCCGACGCCGAGCCGGTTTCTTCCGCGCGGCGCAGAAAGTACCGGTACGCTGAATGCGCCCAGCGCGCAGTCCGGCGCATGGCTTTGTCGGCAGCTTCGTGGCTGGCGGGATATTCCAGACACTCGTCGAGCGGCATCATGATGTCGCTGCCAAGCGCGAGTTGGACGTCGACCGTGGATTCGGGGGTAAAAAGATGCGCGTCGCCATCCAGGTGCGAGCGGAAGAGGACGCCGTCTTCGGAAATTTTGCGCAGATCGCTGAGGCTGAAGACCTGGAATCCGCCCGAGTCCGTTAGGATGGCTCGCGGCCAGGACATGAATTTGTGCAGCCCACCGAGTTTGCGGATCAGCTCGTGACCGGGGCGCAGGAATAAGTGATAGGTGTTGGCCAGAATCATGTGGGCGTCGAGCTCGATCTCAAGATCGCGCTGCATGACGCCCTTGACCGTGGCCTGCGTGCCAACGGGCATGAAGACGGGAGTTTCGATGATGCCGTGCACGGTGTGGATGCGCCCGGCGCGAGCGCCGGTAGAGGGGCACTCGGCGATGAGTTCAAATTGCACTATTTCACTGTAAGCGCAATTGCCTCCAGCGACCGTTTGGCGTAACCTGAAGGCGATGGAAGTCCATTTCACGCCCGAGCAGGAAGCGCGACCCGCGGAAATCGCCAACGCCGCCGGCACAGACGCCGAACGACTGGTGAAGGATGCCGCGTTGCGCTTACTACAAGATGACGCCCGCTTTCGAGCCGCCGTGCGCGAGGACATTGCCCAGGCCGACCGGGGAGAGTTTATAGGAAAAGAAGAAATGGACGCCCGCCTGGAGCAGATGCTGCGCTCATAGATGGGGATTCGCTGGACGCCCGCTGCGGCAGCGGATCTTGAGCATATCAGCGAATACCTCAAAGACCGTCAACTACCGGAAGCCCCGCTATCGATCATGAGAGAATCTGATCGAGCGCGATGTTTCAACTGAAAAACTGGAGAAAGGGCGTCATCCCCCACATTGGGCGCGAACTTACAATCACCGTAGCGCCAACCGGGAGCTTCGTCGATGGGATTGTATGGGTGCTCATCATCGTTCCTATGGTTTGTGGGTTCTTTGTGCTTTCTGTTCCTCGCATGGTCCGAGCGGCGTCACCGGTAGACCTTCTTGGGGATGCGTTGCTTCCGTCGGTTCTCGGAGTGCATTCTTCTTCATAATTCGCTCGCTTCTCGAAAGGGATTTTGCCGAACAGGTGCTTAGAGTTGGGGACCGGAAATTCACTTGGGTGCGCAGAACTAAATGGTGGACTCGGAAACGTCATGTGAAATGCGGCGACGTAGGCGACGTACTGGCGTCCACGAGGTGGGACGGATTCGGTCGCGCGGACATCACATCCAAGTGGCATCGTCTCACGATTTTGGACCACATTCTCAATGAGGACGCCGTGCGGTTTGCTCGCGAGTTAGAGCGAGCTGTAGGCCAGCGCGTGTCCTGACAATTGTGGTGGCGTTATTCTCTGCTCCTGAGGATCGCAGCCATAACGCGTGGGTGGCGACGCCCGTGCATCACCGCGACAACCCACAACGGCTTTTCATTCGGCGCGTAAGCGATCAGGTAATTGTGAACGGAAATGAAGCGAAGAGGGCGCGAGGTAAGGTCGGGGCGTCTATGGCCTTGATAGGGAAAAGGCACAAGGCGGCGAATGCCGCCAAGTATGTCAAGTCGAACGCGACGAGCTGCTTGAGGGCTATCACTTGCGATAAATCTCCAAATGTCCGTGATGTCTTTGGCCGCGAGGGGATGGAGAGCAAATCCCTGCGCCACGGTTACGTGTTCTTCAGCAGTTCGTCTTCCCGTTGGCGCAGATTTTCAAAGAATTCCTCGCCGTCGATGGCCTTCACCTTGCCACTCTTCAAGTCGTCATAGCGGCTATCCAACATTTCGCGCGTCTGCGCAAGCTCAGGAACGTATCCAGCCAAGGCGTCCTCGATCAGCTTCTCAACAGGATGTCCAGTTTCAGCGACCAGCTTATCGATCTGAGCTTGCAGTTCGGGCGCGAGATGAACTTCCATAGCTTTCAGGTTACGTCGCCTAGCGGCCCAAGGCAAGCCTGGCACGTGATGCGAGCTTCCTCCACCGCCTGGTCAGGATGCGCCGCACATTTCGCTTTCCGTGCATGGCCAATTACCCCTCTCGCTTTCATCGTAGCCTCTTAGACCGTGTCGCGCGGGCCAACGGCAAGCCTGGGGTACCATGGGAGTTCCTGCATTCATCTCAACTTCTAATGGCCCTTCGTTTCTACAACACCCTTACCCAGCAAGTGGAGCTTTTTCAGCCGCTCGAAGGCAATACCGTGCGCATGTACACGTGCGGTCCCACGGTCTACAATTTCGCGCACATCGGCAACTTGCGGACCTTCACTTTCGAGGACATTTTGCGCCGCTGGCTGCTCTATCGCGGCTACCAGATGGACCACGTCATGAACATTACCGACGTGGACGACAAGATCATTCGCAACGCCGCGGCCGAGGGTAAAACACTGGCAGACTACACCGCGAAGTACACCGAAGCGTTCCTGGAAGACTGCGCCGCGCTGCGTCTGCAACGGCCCGAGCGCATGGTGAAGGCCACCGAGCACATTCCCGAGATGGTGGGCGCCATCGAGAAGCTGGCCGAGCGCGGATTCACCTACGAAAGCGAAGGCTCCATTTACTATCGCATTTCGAAATTTCCGGAATACGGCAAGCTCTCGCATAACGATTTCACGGGCATTCGGGCCGGCGCGCGCGTGGACGTAGACGAATACGACAAAGCCAACGCCCGCGATTTTGTGCTGTGGAAAGCGCCCAAGGATGGCGAAGTGTTTTGGGCGAGCGAGATCGGCCCCGGGCGTCCCGGCTGGCACATCGAGTGCTCCGCGATGGCGATGAAGTATCTGGGCGAAACGCTGGACATTCACGCGGGCGGCGTGGATCTCATTTTTCCGCATCACGAAAACGAGATCGCGCAGTCTGAGGCGATCACCTCTAAGCCGTTCGCGCGCTTCTGGCTGCATTCGGAGTTTTTGAACGTGGAGTCACAGAAGATGGCGAAGTCGGCGGGCAATTTCTATACGCTGCGCGACTTGCAGGCCGAGGGCTATCAGCCGGAAGTGGTGCGGTATCTGCTGGCGTCGGTGCCGTATCGCAAGAAGCTCAACTTCACTTTCGATGGATTAAAGGCCGCGGCCACCGCCATCGACCGGCTGCGCAATTTCAAGCTGCGCCTGGAAACCGACAAATATCCCGAGGGTTCCAACGAAAAACTTCTGGAACGGACTCACGCGGCGGGCCGCCAGTTCGAAGAGAGCCTGGATGACGACCTCAATACCGCGGAGGCGCTGGCCGCGCTGTTTGAATTCGTGCGCGACGCCAATACCGCGATGGATGCGGGCGAATTTCGCGAAGGCAACACCGCGCCGGCCTTGGATTTGCTTGCCCGCTTCGATCGAATCTTCGCTGTCCTGGAGCCGACGCAGACTGAAGGCGGGTGGTCCGACGCGCGCGTGGAGGCGCTCATCGCCGAGCGCGACGCCGCCAAAAAGGCGCGCAACTTCACACGGAGCGATCAAATCCGGCGGGAGTTGCTCGACGCCGGGATCGTGTTGGAGGACACTAAAGAAGGAACGCGCTGGAAGAGGAAGTGAGGCGAGCGATTGTATGAAAACTGAAACTAAAGCTGTACACGCGGGCGACCGGAAAAGAAATCCCGACGCGCCGGGGGCTTTTGTTCCCTCCTCGACGCCCATCTACACGGCCACCACCTACCTTTACGAAGACACGTCCAAGCTGGACCGCGTGCTGGGCCGCGAAGAGCCGGGATTCTGTTATGGCCGTTACGACAATCCCACGCGCACGGGGCTGGAAGAACTGCTCACCGAACTCGAATCGGGGGCGAGCGCACAAGTCTGCTCTTCGGGCATGATGGCGATTCACGTCGCTTTGCTGGCCGCGCTCACCGATCGGCGCAAGTCGGTGCTCGCGTCCAATGCACTCTATGGCGCGACAACGACGCTGCTGACCCAGGTGCTGGAGCCGATGGGCGTGTCGGTGAATTTCGTCGACGTGTGCGACTTAGCGGCGCTGGCCCAAAAGATCGAGGAAACCAAGCCGGGCTGCATCGTCATGGAGACCATCTCCAATCCGCTGCTGCGCGTGGGCGATCTGGACCTCATCGCGGAACTGTCGGCTGAGGCGGGCGCGGCGCTGATCGTAGACAATACCTTCGCGACGCCCTTGCTGGTGCGGCCCATCGAACACGGCGCGAATTTTTCGGTTCACAGCCTGACCAAATTTCTGGCCGGCCATGGCGACGTGCTGGGCGGCGTGGTGGTGACCGATGAAGCGCATGCCGATGTCGTCAGGACGCTGTCGCGCACCATGGGGCCCGTGCTCGGACCTTTCGAAAGTTATTTGACCATGCGCGGCATCAAGACTTTCGCGCTCCGCGTGGAACGCCAGTGCGCGAACGCTTGTCGAATCGCCACTTGGCTGCAATCGCATCCTCGCGTGGCGCGCGTGCATTACCTGGCCGATCCCAATCATCCCGATGCCGCGGTCATCCGTCGCCTGCTGCCCGAAGGGCTGTATGGTGCGCTGGTTCCGTTCGAAATTAAGGACGCCACGAAGGAAGACGTGTTCCGCTTCATGGACAAGCTGAAGCTGGTGGTGCGCGGGACTTCGCTGGGCGACGTCCATAGCCTGCTGTTGTACCCGGCCATTGCTTCGCACCGCGAGATCGCACCGAAGCAGCGCCAACGCATGGGCATCAGCGACGGCCTGGTGCGATTATGCGCGGGGATCGAGGCCGTGGAAGACATCATCGCCGATCTCGATCAAGCGCTCAATTAGTCCGGCTTATTACCGACGCACGTTTATCGCGCGCCCGGGCCTGCAACCTCGCTCGTAAACATAATGGAGGCGTCGGACGGATCGCTGAATTCCAGCGTGACTTCCGCGTTGCTTCCCACTGCCAGCTTGTTGCCCGCCGGAAGTTTCAGATTGATGTATGAGCTGCGCTTCGGCGCATAACACACCGTGGTTCCATTGGGATCCGCGAGCGTGACGCCGCTTGTCAAGTCCGCCAGAACCAGCGAGAGCGGTCCCGTGAGCGCCCTTGTTCCCGAGTTTGTGACCGTGGCGGTTTGCGACCACAGTTTGTCGGTGGAATCATACGTCAGCGATCCCAAGACAATAGAGACATCGCGGGTGACGGAAACAGCGCAAGCCAAGCTGGCCACATAGATCCCGTCGTCGTACCAGTACGCACCGCCCGAAGCGCCAAATACAAAGCGGCCGCCATTGATGGAACCGGTTCCAGGGGGCGAAATCGATGTGGCGCAACCAGTGGCGTGGTACGCCCCGCTGCACGACGCGCCAGTGGGCAACGCTTCGCCAGGGGCGATAAGCTGCGAGAGCGCTCCGTTCACGTAGGAATCCAGCGCGTAATCCCCGGTCGTGCTATCCAACACCGGGAACACGGCGGTTCCTTCATTCGCCGCCACCTGGTTGAAGGAATTCGCGCCGATCGAGTCGCCGTTGGGCTGCGTATCGCAGGTATTCAGAATGCTGCCTGCCGTGCCACCGGCAAGACCGGTCTTGAAGATGCCAGTGAACGCGCCGCCGGCGCAAGTCCCGTTGTAAAACGGATCGGACGCAATGAAGAAAATGCTGTTGCCGTCCACCACCGGGCCGCTATAGTACGAAGCGTTGTCTGGATAGGATGGATCGTGCGCGGTGTCGCCCGGCAGCACATAATTCGACAGCAAAATGGGAGTGGACGGCGAGTTGACGAAAAGCCCATCGGGGCCCACTTGACCGCCGCCGGTGAACGCTATCATTCCCCCCTCGATGAATCCACCCTCCCATTGGTCGACGATCTGGCAAAACCCCGGCGAGCAGCCGGCGGGGAAGGGCGAGGTGTAGACCGTGCTCATGTCGGCAATCAGGTGCAAATCGGATTCGGTGGTGTTGACGTTCGCGGGCGCCCACCACACGCCATCATTGGCGCTCGGCGCTCCCACGGCTTCCGCCGAAAACACCACCTTGCCCCGGCTGAGAGACATTCCAAGTAGCCCGTTGATGCCATTGCTGGTGTTCAGGCCGCAAAAACTGCCGCCATAGCCGGGCAAAGGCATTGTATAGTCCACCACCCGATAGATCTTGCCGCCGTCCACCGAAACCGTATAAACTCCGCCGGTGCAATTTGGATTGGTCGAATTGTAGCCGGATCCGTAGCCGTAAAAGAGCACCGTCCCTTCGTTTACCTGCAGGTTGTTGTTGCCGCCCACAGCGCTAAGGCCCACGAAGTCGCCCGTTCCTTCCGGAATCGGCGTGCTGGTGTCGACCAGTTTAACCAGTGCCTGACTGATCAAGTTATAAGACCAGATGGACGGCCCGTTGTTGGCGGTGCAGTTGTCATCCCCAGGGTCCGAGAAGACTACCCACGGGCCGTAGATCGCCGGAAACGTACCCAAGGGATTGAAAACTCCCTCACTGGTGCCGGGACACGCCGTGGTGTTGTCCACTACCTTCGTGATTGTCCAGGTTTGCGCCCAAGCGGCGTGGGCACCTGCCAGAGCGAATAGAATTGCAATCTTACCCAACGTCATTTCGTCCTCCTTTTGCCGATCTCATCTACTGATGTTCGGCATCTGGCAAATATCACACGCTGAATAGTACTAAAATGCTGCGCGATGGGACCGCAGGTCGCACGATCTCCCATGAATAAGCGACAATGGCTAGCATGCGGCGGCTGTCAATCGCGGCATTATTATTGCTCTCCGGCGTCTTCGCGCAGAGCGAAGAACCTGCCTTACAGCCCCATTCAAACCTGAGCGTAGAACTTGCCGGAGGCGCCGAACGCCTGTGGCGCATCTCGCTTCCCGAAGGCCGGACGGCAAATCTGCAGATCGTCGAGCGGCAGGGTTTGGCCGGAATCCTGTCCCTGCTTGGGGCGGACGGAAGCGAACTTGTGGAGGCCGATTTTCGCCAGCGCGCCCCGGCTGCCATGAACCTGCTGATTCCATCCGGCGCCGCGCAGATCCGCATAAAAGCGGCGGATCATGGATCGCTCGAACGCGCCTTCGAACTTCGGATCGGGGAGTCCCACGCGCTCACCGAGCAGGATCGCACGCGCATCCGGGCGGAACAATCGCTCGGCCAGGGAGAAAAACTGCGGCGTGGCGAAGGGCGCGCGGAGCTGCAACAGGCGGCCGACCTTTTCGAAAAGTCACTGGCGCTTTGGGAGCGGCTGGCCGATACTTCGCGCGAAGCGGACGTACTGATGCATCTGGCCGATGCTTACTACTCCCTTGGTCAGACCAAGCAAGCGCTCAACACGGAGCAGCGCGCGCTGGATTTATGGACCGCTCGGGCAGACCGCTCTGGGATGGCTTCCGCATTTTGCCAGGTTGGGCAGATCAGTTTCGACACCGGCCAGCAGAAAGCGGCCGAGGATGATGCCAAGCAGTGTCTCGAAATAGAGCGGACGCTGGACGACCCGCGTGGTTTGGCCATGGCTTTGATGCTGGCGGTGCAGTTGCAAGCGGCCCATGGACAAAACGACCAGGCTGGCGCGGACTACAAGCAGGCCTTGGAAGCGGCAAGGCGCGGCGGCGACCGGATTCTTGAAGCTGAGGTCATCAAGGACCTCGCCACGTTTGAAAACAATCTGGCGCAATGGCAGGAGTCCAGGGAAAACGGCGAGAAAGCCTTGGCAATCGCGCGTGCGGAGGGTGACAGGCAAATGATTTCGCGCTGCTTGAACGATCTGGCGTCCTTCCTCACCGATACGGGCGACTTGCGGACAGCGGTGGGCTATCTGGAAGAGGCACTGCCGTTGAAGAAAACGTTGTCCTCTCCGAACTCATACGCCACTTCGCTGTACAATCTGGCCAATGCGCACGCCAAGCTGGACGACTATGACAAAGCTCGCGCGCAGTTCGCCGAGGCGCTGGCGATTTTTCAACAGACCGCCTTCGCGCGCGGGCAGGCGTATGTTCTCACCGCGCTCGGCCATCTGGCTCTGAACACCGGCGACGAAGCGAAGGCCGAAACGTTCTTCCGGCAGGCGCAGGTGCAATGGCAAGCGGCATCGGACCAGCAGGGCGAGGTTTTTGCCCTGAACGCCTTGGGCGATGTGGCCGCGCGGCGCAGCCAGTTTCGCCAAGCCATCGAGCTGCATCGCCAGGCGCTGGCGATTTCGCGAACCGACAAGTTGCCGCGGGAAGAGGAGCGGACGCTGGGGTATCTTTCCGATGCGTATTACGAAGAGGCCGACGCGTATCACGAAGAGAACGATGCTGCGTCGTCGCTGGAACAGGCTTCGCTAGAGCTGGATCTGATCGGCAAGATTGGCGATCCGGAGGGCGAAGCGCGCGCACGCTATCAGCAGGGCCGGGCGTGGCGGAGGCTCCGCGAAAACGATCGCGCACAAGAGGCTTTGGATCAGGCGCTGGAGTCGTATCAATCGCTCGGAATGCGAACCGGCGCGGCCGACACGCTGTATGAACTGGCAGCTCTGGATCGGGATCGCGGCCGGCTGGCGGAGGCGAACGCAAGGATGGCGAAAGCGATCGATCTTGTGGACGCCACCGGGGCGGGCGCGGGCAGCGCGGAGTCCCGGATGCTTTTCGCCGCTGCGCATCGCAAGAGCTACGATCTGGCCATCGACCTGGCTATGCGGGCGCACGACAATGCGAAGGCGTTTGAACTGAGCGAGCGGGCGCGGGCGCGCACTTTCGTGGATCTGATTCGCGGCGCGCGGCTGGATGTTCGACAGGGCGTGGACGCGGCGCTCCTGGAGCGCGAGCGCAACATTCAGGAATCGCTCAATGAAAAGCAAGCGAGGCTGACGCGGCTGCTGACGGAATCTCACAACTCGGGCACGGCCGCGCAGGCGAAGAAAGAGATCGACGGCCTGGTGGAAAGTTACGAGAGCGTGGAAGCGGAGATCCGCGGAACCAGTCCGCGCTATGCGGCTCTGCTTGAGCCGCATACGCTCTCATTGGCCGATGTTCAGCACGAGCTGCCGGATGCTCAGACCTCCTTGGCCGAATTCTGGCTCGGGGAAGAGCGCAGCTATGCTTGGCTGGTAACGAAGACCGAGTGCCGCGGATTTGAGCTGCCGGCACGGCGTGAAATCGAAGCTCTGGCGCGCCGCGCCTATTCGGCTCTTACTGCCCGCAATCTCATGCGCGACGAAACGCCCGAACAGATGCAGGCACGCGTGGGCGCCGCCGATCGAGAATTCGCGCAGGTTTCAGCCGAGCTGAGCCGAATATTGCTGGGGCAGGCGCTGGGGAAAATGACGGGATTGTCGGGCGCGCGCCGGCTTTGGGTGGTGAGCGATGGAGCGCTGGAATATCTGCCGTTCGCCGCTTTGCCCGCGCCGGGCTCGACGGCCCCGCTGGTCGCAAGTTATACCATCGCGCGGCTGCCTTCGGCATCCGTATTGGCCGAGGTGCGCCAACAAGTTTCCGCGCGCAAGCCCGCGCCGCGCGCCGTCGCGGTGTTTGCGGATCCGGTGTTCCAGGCGGACGACGAACGGGTGGTCAAGAGCCAGGCAGCCTCTCATCCGTCCGCGGAAGTTCCGCGCGGCGCCGAAGACGTCGACCTCGCCACTTTGCCCCGGCTTTGGTTTTCGCGCCGCGAAGCGGATGCCGTGGCCGCGCTCGCGCCGCGTGGAGCTGTGCGTGAGGCGCTGGATTTCGATGCCAGCCGGGCGGAAGCGCAGAAGCCGGCGCTGGCCGATTATCGCGTGCTCCACTTTGCCACGCACGCATTCTTGGACAGCCGGCATCCCGAGTTATCCGGCTTGGTGCTTTCCATGGTGGATCGCGAAGGGCATCCGCTGGATGGCTTCCTGCGCCTGAACGAAATCTACAATCTGAAGCTCAACGCCGATCTGGTGGTCTTAAGCGGCTGTCAGACCGCGCTGGGACAGGAGGTCCGCAGCGAAGGCTTGATCGGGCTGACGCGCGGTTTCATGTACGCGGGCGCTCCGCAGGTGCTGGCCAGCCTGTGGGATGTTCGGGATCGCGCCACAGCCGAGTTCATGAGCCGGTTCTATCAGCCGCTGCTGGGGCGGCATCTCGCGCCGGAAGCCGCCCTCCGGTCCGCGCAGCTCGCGATGATGAAGGACCCGCGCTGGTCCCAACCATACTACTGGGCCGCGTTCACGATGCAGGGAGCGCATTGATCCGATACAATCTTCGGGGAGCGTTGTGCCGGAACCCGATCCCCAGATTTCGCCTGGCCGCAAGCGCTGGGAATTGGACCGTGAGGGCTGGGAAACCCTGATGACGGCCCTGGCGCCGGATCGCGATCTGGCGGGACACAAGTATGAAGAGCTGCGCCGGCGGCTGACGGATCTGTTTGCTTGGGAACGATGCGAACAGCCCGATCAGCTTGCCGACGAAGCTCTCAATCGGCTGGCGCGCAAGCTGACCGAAGGCGTCGCCATTCCGCATCTGGACCGCTATGCCTTTGGGATCGCGCGGTTTTTGATTCAGGAGGACCTGCGCGCCCGCAGTGGACGGCGGGAAGCTCTGCGCCAGTTTCCGAACCAGATGCCACCCGGCCGCCCGGCGACGACGGTGGCGGCGCTGGAAGAATGTCTGGAGGGCTTGTCCGATGCGAACCGCGGACTGATCGAGCGCTATTATGCCGAGGATCGGAGCGTTCTGGCGCGGGAATTGGGGATTTCCGTGAATGCCTTGCGCAATCGGGCCATGCGCATCCGCGACGAATTGTTCCAGTGCATTTCGCGCAAATGTGATAACGCGTAAATTTTCGTCATGGTGAATAGAGACCACGTGATCGCATATTTGTTGCACGAGATGCCGGAGGACGAGCGGGAAGCTTTCGCGGAGCGCTGGTTCGTGGAGCCCGAACTGAGCCAGGAACTGCGAACAGCCGAAGCCGATTTGCTGGACGCCTATGCGCGCGGGACGGCGCCGAACGAGCAGCGTAAGCAGATTGAACGCTGGCTGCTTGGGTCCGCCACGCAGCAGCGGAAGCTCGATTTCGCGCAAGCGCTGGCAACGGTACTTCCGGTTAAAGCGCCTCGCAGAATCCCGTGGGCCGCGCTCGGCGCTGTGGCAGCCGGCTTGGCTCTATTGGCCAGCCTTGCGACGATGATCGTGCGCAATCGAAATCTCGAAAATGAATTGGCGCGCACGGAGGCGCAGGGACATTCGCTGGTACAAGCTCGCCCGCTGACCGAAGCCGTTTTCGCAATTTTCCTGCCCGCCGACACCCTGCGATCGGACGCCGGAATCTCGATCAGCCTGCCCAAAGGCGCGGGCGTGCTGCAACTGGAATTGGGGCTCGATCCAGGCGAGGCGCGGGATTTCGACTCCGCGGTTGTGACGATTTCAGGACGCGCGATCTGGCGGCAGCAGCCGGTGAGCGTGGAAGGTACATCGCCCGCCATGCGAGCTTCCCTTTGGATTCCCGCCAGCCTGCTTGCGCCAGGGAATTACACAGTAATGCTGGAATCCGGCGGCACGCCGACCGCCTACTACAGCTTTACGGTGATGAAGAATTAATTTCCGCTGGATTGGATCTGCACCAGCGGCTCGTGCTCGGTGCTTTCGGGCGCGGTGCTTCGGGCGCGGTGCTCGCGATGGTCTGCGGATCGCGCCAGAAATCGAAATATGAGATCTGCCGCACGCACGAAATAGTACACATCGGCGCGCAGCTTTTTTCGGTCAAATACTCGCGGCGAATATCGTCAACAGTATATTCAGCCAGCGGCTTGGCCGGATAGCCGCGCTGCTGCGAACAATAATGCACCAGGCCTTCTTCGCAAATGTACAGATAGCGTGAGCCGGCGCGGCAGCGCCAATGGCTGGGACGGCCGTTCGCAATGTCGTCCTGATAATAATTGATCTGCGAAAAGTTCTTCTTCTCGAAATTCTTCATCGCGAGAAACACCTTGCGCTCGCGCTCGCCGATGGGCCGCAGTTGTCCGCTGGAATCGTGAATGATGCCGACCGTAGAAGTAAAACCCAGCTCCAGCGCGCGCTTGCCGACTACCAGCGCGTCTTCCGGATTATGAATACCCCCGCCCAGCACCGAATTGATGTTCACGTGAAACAGCGCGTATTCGGAGAGGATCTGCAGCTTCTTGTCCAGCACCTTCAGGCTCTTCTTGGACACTTCGTCCGGCATCACGTTATCGATGCTGATCTGCATGTGATCCAGGCCCGCGTCGTTCAATTGATTCACGCGCTGCGGCGTCAGCAAATAGCCGTTGGTGATCATCCCGGCCAGCATGCCCCGGCTGCGCACGTGTGCGATCAATTTGTCCAGGTCGGGATGCAACAGCGGCTCGCCACCGCTGAAGGTCACAATGTTGGTTCCCAGATCCGCCAGCTGATCCAGCCGCTCGGTCATGATTTCGACGGCCACGGGCTTGGAAAAATCGTCGTACTCATTGCAGTACGTACACGACAAATTGCACCGGCGGATGGGAATGATGTGCGCCATCACGGGATGGTCCGTGGACGCTACACCGTGTAGAATCATGCGCCACTCGCGCACCCGGCGATTCAGCGCGCGGCGGTCCCTGCGAAATTTAAGTCCCCAATAGCTCATCGAAGCCGTTACTCCCATTGAATCATACCCATGCAACAATGGCATGGATTTCGAATCGAACGGCGCGCGAGCGCTTCTCAACTGCGTCATGGCGCAGGCAAGCGCGCGTTGACGCTTCGCGAGAAAACCGCTTGCTCACGCGCCACCCGTCCGGTTTTTCTTCGAGTCGATGTTCTCCAGTGCACGACGACCGGTCGTCTCCGGACGTGCTGCTGGCGCGCGGCTCTGCAACAAGAGCGGCATCTGAGCCGTGCGCACCGTCCTCATCGCTTCCCGCGGCATCAGATTTCTGTAACCGAAGCCGCTTGGAAGGACACCTAACATTAGTAGCATGATATGCTGAGATCGCCTCGATTCGATGTTTGAGTTTCTCTTCAAATATCCGCCCACTGTCTTCGCCAAAGGCAGCTTCGTGTTGTTGAGCCAGTGGCCTGTGTGGACGCTGGCTGCCTTGCTGCTGATTGCCGCGCTGGGGCTGGGCTGGGTGATCTGGAGGCGCCGGCGCGCCATCGCGCCCACCATGCGCGGTCCGCGAACCGCCGCCGTCTGGGTGCTGCAAAGTTCGCTGGTCTGCCTGCTGCTGTTCCTGCTGTGGCAACCCGCGCTGAGCATCGCCACGCTGCGGCCGCAGCAGAACATCGTCGCGGTGGTGATTGACGACAGCAAGAGCATGTCGACCGAGGAAGACGGCCAGTCCCGCAAGGACCAGGTGCTGAAGACGCTCAACGGCGGCCTTCTCAATAGCTTAAAGAGCAAATTTCAAGTACGGCTTTACCGCCTGGGCGATCATCTGGAGCGCATCGAAAGTCCCGACAAGCTGAACGCCTCCGCCCCCGCGACGCATATCGGCGAGGGTCTGAAAGAAGTGCTGGCCGATTCGGCCACGCTGCCCATCGGCGCGGTGGTTCTGCTGAGCGACGGCGCGGACAACAGCGGCGGCATCGACCTGGACACCATCTACGACATCAAGCGGCAGCGCATTCCCATCCACACGGTCGGCTTCGGCCGCGAGCGCATGGCGCACGACGTGGAGATGACGGACGTCCAGTTGCCCGCGCGGTCGCTCGCAAAGTCGCGCCTGCAGGCGCAGGTGACGTTCCATCAATGGGGACTGAAGGGCGATAAAGCGCGGCTGGTGGTGCGCGATGCGGGAAAGATTTTGACCTCTCGCGACATTGTTCTGGCAGGGGACGGCGCGGCGCAGACCGAAACGGTGCTGTTCAACGCCGGGCGAAGCCGGGGTGAAGAACCTGCAATTTTCGATCGACGCGTTGCCCGAGGAAGAAAACAAGAACAACAACGCGTTGACGCGCGTGCTGTACGTGGACAACGCCACCCCGAACGTTTTGTACATGGAAGGCGAGCCGCGCTGGGATTTTAAGTTCATCCGGCGCGCGGTGGAGGACGACAAGAACATCACTCTTTACACCATTGTCCGCACCACGCAGAACAAGATCTACACGCAGGTGCCGGCAACGAAGGACCATCGCTGAGCTGATTACGACGGCTTCCCGACCAAAGTGGAAGACCTGTTCGCCTTTCAGGGCATCATCCTCGGCAGCGTGGAAGCGAACTATTTCACGCCGGCGCAGCAGGATTTGATCCAGCAGTTCGTCGACCGGCGCGGCGGCGGCCTGCTGTTCCTGGGCGGCCGGGCATCGCTCGCCGACGGCGGCTACGAAAAGCCTCCGTTTGCCGATCTGCTGCCGGTTCGCTTGCCGGATCATAAAGAACACTTTTCATCGCGATCCCGCCACGGCTGAGCTGACGCCGGCCGGCCGCGACAGCCTGATCACGCGCATTGAAGATAATCCCGACGCCAATGTGGAGCGCTGGAAGAAGCTGCCATACCTGATGAATTTTCAGGAGGCCGGGACAGCCCAAGCCGGGCGCGCTGGTGCTGGCGGAGATGACCGCCTCGGGCCACAAGCTGCCGCTGCTGATCACGCAAAATTACGGCCGCGGACGCACCGCCGTTTTCGCCACCGGCGGCGATTGGCGCTGGCAGATGCTGCAGCCGGTGCAGGACATGAGCCACGAGATGTTCTGGCGGCAATTGCTGCGCTGGCTGGTGAGCGACACGCCCACGCGCGTGGTAACGTCCATCACGCGGCCGGTGCTGTACGACGATGGCCACGTGCATTTGCGCGCCGAAGTTCGCGATACAACTTATCTGCCCACCAGCGACGCGCAGGTTCAGGCGCGCATCGTCGGGCCCGATGGCAGCGCGCAAAGCGTCGATCTGCATCCCGATTCGCTGGAGCAGGGCGTTTACTCGGCCGACTGGGACGCCGGACAAGCCGGATCGTACGTGGCCGAAATCACCGCCACGCGCGGCCAGCAGGAGCTGGGACGCGACGTGATCACGTTCCGCCGCGAAGACGGCGTGGCCGAGAATTTCCATCTGGAACAGAATCGCGATCTGCTCGAAAAGCTTTCCTCGCAAACCGGCGGCAAATACTATCGGCCGGATCAAGTGAGCCGGCTGGGCGAAGACATTTCCTATTCCGACGCCGGCATCACGGTTCGGGAAACGAGAGATCTGTGGGACATGCCGATCGTGTTCTTCCTGGTGCTGCTGCTGTGCTGCACCGAGTGGGTGTTGCGCCGAAGATGGGGTGTGGTATGAGAGCTTCCGCTGTTTCTTGTTCGCTGTGTAGCGGTGTCGCGTCCTACATGCCGCGACGTTCTATGTCACGGTCGCGGGACTTGGGCGGCGAGCCCGATTACGAGCAGCGCTTCGCATCGCAGGCGCAGGAGATCGACAAGCTGCTGCACGCGTCCAGTTCGGAGACGCCAAAATAACCACGCTCTACGGCCCGCAGGCCACCAAAGCGAACCGTGCAGAACGCGCTCGCGCAGGTGGCGCGCGACGCCAAGCCGAACGACGCGTTCGTGCTGATGCTGATCGGCCACGGCAGCTTCGACGGCTACGATTACAAGATCAACCTGCCCGGCCCCGACATTTCGGGCGTCGAGTTGGGCGCGCTGCTCGATCGCATCGCGTGCACGCGCCAGTTGGTGGTGAATATGACCAGCGCCAGCGGCGGTTCGCGCGCGGCGCTGGAGAAAGCCAATCGCGTGGTCATCACGGCCACCAAGAGCGGCAACGAAAAGAACGCCACCGTGTTCGCGCGCTTCTGGGTGGAGGCGCTGCGCGATCCCTCCGCCGACACCGACAAGAACGAAACCGTCTCGGCGCTCGAAGCCTTCATCTTACGCCGAGACCAAGACCGCGCAGTTTTACGATACGCAGAAGCGCCTGGCCACCGAGCATCCCATTCTGGAAGACACCGGGCAGGGCGACGGCGAGCGCAAGCCATCGCCCGAGAATGGCGAAGGTCTGAAAGCGGCGCAGTTCGCGTTGCTGCGGATCGGCACCGCGCAGGTGGCAGCCAACACGCCCGAAAAGAAAGCGCTGCTCGAAAAGCGCGATGAGTTGGAAGAGCAGATCGACAAACTGAAATACGAAAAGGCCGCGATGCCGGCCGACGAGTATAAGAAGCAGCTCCAGGATCTGCTGATCCAGTTGGCGAAGACGCAAGCGGAGTTGGACAAATGAGCGCGCCGAGAAGACCGCTTGCTAACGCGCGCGGCTCAGTAAGGCAAAACGGAACTGAGCCACGACCGTTAGGAAGTGGTTGCCGTTGGCTACTCAGCGCCCTCTTGCTGGCAGCACCGCTCGCGGCGCAAACGCTCGACGAATGCCGCACTCTTCGTCATCACGGCAAACTCGCCGAAGCGCAGACCTGCTACGCCAAGCTCTCCGCCAGCTCCAATCCCTACCTGCGCGCCGAAGGACTCTGGGGCATCGAACGCTACCAGGACGCCAACGACCAGTTCCGCGATTTGATCAAGCAGTTTCCCAAGAACGCCGATTACCGCGTCCGCTGGGGCCATCTGTTTTTCGAGCGCTTCAATAACGAAGAAGCCCACGATCTGTTCGAAGAGGCGCTCAAGATCGACCATAAGAACGCCCAAGCCTACCTCGGCATCGCGCAAGTAGAAGCCGAAGGCTACAGCCAAGCACGCCGTGGAAGCGGCGCAGAAGGCCGCCGATCTGGATCCGAAGCTTTACGAGGCGCATGAGCAGCTGGCGTTTCTCGCGCTGGAAGACAACGACGAGGACACGGCCGCCAAGCAAGCCGACCTAGGCGCTTGGCGATCTCCGGCGAAGCGCTGGACGCCATGGCGATCCATCTTGTCCATCGATTTTCTGCACGACAAGAACGACAGCCCGTGGGCCGATCGCATTCTCAAAATCAATCCGGCATATGGCGAAGCCTACTCCACGGCTGGACATTTCTACGTCATCAACCGGCGCTATGAGGAGGGCATCCGGGCCTATCGCAAGGCGCTCGAATTGAATCCGCGGCTGTGGGAAGCGCGCGCGGAGTTGGGCGTCAATCTCATGCGCCTGGGCCAGGAGCCGGAAGCTCGCCAGCAGCTCGAAGCAGTGCTACAACGCGAACTACAAGAGCTACGAGACGGTAAATTCGCTGCGTCTGCTCGACAAGTACAAAGACTTCGTCACCTATAAAACTCCCACCACCATTCTTCGACTGGATAAGAAGGAAGCCGATCTGCTGCGTCCTTATTTTGAATCCGAGATGAAGCGCGACATCGCGGCCTACAACGAAAAATATCAGATGAAGCTGAAGGGGCCGCTGCAGGTGGAAGTGTATCCCGATCATCGAGGATTTCGCCGTGCGCACCATGGGCATGCCCGGGCATGGGCGGGATCTTGGGCGTCACGTTTGACACCGTGATCGCCATGGACAGCCCGTCCGGCCGCCCGCCGGGAAGTTTTCATTGGGCCAGCACGCTGCGGCACGAGATGAGCCACGTGTACGTGCTGCAAGCCACCAACAGCCGCGTGCCGCGCTGGTTCACCGAAGGCCTGGCGGTTTATGAAGAAACCGCCGCTGCGCCCGACTGGGGCGACCGTCTGGACCCCGAAGCCATCCACGCCATCCAGAACAAAATGCTGCTGCCGGTGGCCGAGCTCGATCGCGGATTCATCCGGCCCAGCTATCCGTCGCAAGTGATCGTGTCGTATTTTCAGGGCGGCAAAATCTGCAGCTACATCGCCGAGAAGTGGGGCTACTCCGAAGCTCCTGGACATGGTTCATTCCTTCGCCAAGCTGGAATCCACGCCCGAAGTTTTTCAAAAGGACCTGGGCATTTCCACCACCGATTTCGACAAGCAGTTCCTGGCGTGGCTGGATGCGCAGACCAAAATCACCACCGATCATTTCGATGAGTGGCGCGAAAAGCTCAAGACCATGGTGGCCGACGAGCGCGCCAAGAAGTACGACGACGTGATTCAAGACCGGCAACGCTCATCCGCGACTGGTATCCCGATTACGTCGAAGTGGGCAGCGTCTATGAACTGCTCGCCGACGCCTATACGGCCAAGGGCGACAAGGACGACGCGCGCAAGCAGCTCGAAAAATACAATGAGGTGGGCGGACGAGATCCCAAGCTGGTGGAACAGCTGGCGACGCTCGAAGAAGCAGGCCGGCGAAGCCCAAGAAAGCCGCCGCCGCTCTCGATCGTCTAAACTACATTTATCCTGAGGACCAGGAGCTGCACAAACGATTGGGCGATTTATGGCTCGCGCAAAACAACGTGACCGGTGCGATTCGCGAGTATCAGGCGCTGCTCGCGCTGAAGCCGCTGGATCAGGCTACGTCGCATTACCAGTTGGCCGAGGCGTTATCGCAAGGCCAACCGGCTGGATCAGGCCCGCGACGAAGTGCTGCTGGCCCTGGAGGCCGCGCCCGGATATAAGCCGGCTCAAAAATTACTTTTAGAGATTGCGAAATAATCAAACATGTCCACCCCAACCATAGCGATCAACGATTCGGCGGAATTAAAGGAACGGATCGAGCGTTTCCAGGAAGTGCAGCGCAGCATCGTGCGCGAAGTCCGCAAGGTCATTGTCGGACAGGAAGAGGTCATCGAACAGGTGATGATCTCGCTGTTTGTGGGCGGCCACTGCTTGATCACCGGTCTCCCGGGAACGGCCAAGACGCTGCTGGTGCGAACGCTGGCGCAGACGCTCGGCCTGGTGTTCAAGCGCATCCAGTTCACGCCCGACCTGATGCCGTCCGACATCACCGGCACCGACATCATTGAAGAAGAGCCCGGCACCGGACGCCGCACCTGGACCTTCGTGCCCGGGCCGATTTTTTCCAACATCCTGCTGGCCGACGAAATCAACCGCACGCCTCCCAAGACGCAGTCGGCGCTGCTCGAAGCCATGCAGGAGCTGTCTTGCACGGTGCGCGGGCATCAGTACAAAATCGAAGCGCCGTTCTTTGTTCTGGCGACGCAGAACCCCATCGAGCTGGAAGGCACCTATCCGCTGCCCGAAGCGCAGTTGGATCGCTTCCTGTTCAACACCGTGCTCGATTATCTTTCGGCCGACGACGAAGTGAAAGTGGTGGACCTCACCACCACCACCAGCGCCGCGCAGGCCGACACCGTCACCAACGCCACGGAAATTCTGTCATTCCAGCAGCTGGTGCGCATGGTGCCGATCGCCGAAACCGTCGCGCGTTACGCGGTGGAGCTGGTGCGCGCCACGCGTCCCAACGACGCCAGCGCCCCCGATTTCGTCAAGAACTATGTGAATTTCGGCGCCAGCGTGCGCGCCGCGCAATTCGTGGTGCTGGCGTCCAAGGCCCGCGCCCTGCTGCGCAACCGCTATCACGTCGCCTATGAAGATGTCCGCGCGCTGGCCGCGCCCATCCTGCGGCATCGCATTCTGCTGAACTTCCACGCCGAATCCGAGCGCCTGGATTCGGACGCGATCCTGAAGCGCCTGCTGGAGTGGAAACCGGAACCGAAATAAATCAGCCGCAGATGAACGCGGATGAACACAGATCCTGAGATATAACTCTTATCCGTGTTTATCTGTGTTCATCTGTGGCCCAATTGAGTCATGCAACCCCGCACACCAACCCGCTTCATCGATCCGGCGCTGCTGGCCGGCATCTCGCACCTGGACCTGGTTGCCAAAACAGTGGTGGACGGTTTTGTCGCGGGCCTGCATCGCTCGCCCGATTTCGGATTCAGCCAGGAATTCGCCGAGTATCGCGCCTACTCGCCCGGCGACGACCTGCGCCACGTGGATTGGAACGTCTTCGCGCGCACCGAGCGGATGTACCTGAAGCGCTATCGCGGCGAAACCAATTCGCAGCTCACCCTGATGCTGGATACCAGCGCGTCCATGGGCTACAGCTCGCACGGCATCACCAAGCTCGATTACGGCCGCTATCTGGCCGTTTCGCTGGCTTATCTCGCCAATCAGCAGCGCGACGCCGCGGGCGTGATCATCTTCGATGACGACGTGCGCAACTACGTCCAGCCTTCCACGCGCCAGGGCCAGTTCATGCGCGTGGCGCACGCCATCGAAAAGGCGGAACTCGGCACCCGCACCGATTTCGCCAAGCCGTTCATCCATTTTCAGCAGTTCCTGCGGCGCCGCGGCATCGTGGTGGTGATCTCGGATTTCTACGAGCAGCCCGAAATCGTCATCAAGACCGTGGAGCCGCTGCGCTATCGCGGCAACGATCTGATCCTGTTTCACGTCCTAGATCCACAGGAGATCCGGCCGAAACTCAAGGAGCCGTCGCTGTTGGTGGACATGGAAACCGAAGACGCCATCGAAGTTTCGCCCGAATACGCCAAGGAAGAATACGGCGCGAAGATCGACGCGCACATCGCCGCGCTAAAGATGAAAGCCGCCGCCGCCGGTATCGACTATCAGCTTCTCCCGACGGACCGGCCGCTGGATGACGCCATGCGCGAATATTTCTTGATCCGAAAGGGGAGGCTGTAGACGTGATAACCACTCCCTCACGGTCGTGGCTCCGTTCGGAGCCGTGCGCCAGCAGCACACCCGAAGACGCCCGGAAGTCGTGCACTCGAGAACATCGATTCGAAGAACACCGGACGGGTGGCGCGTCAGCAAGCGGTTTGAAGGAGAGAGCGTAGCCGTGGGTTTTCTCGCCCCTTGGTTTTTGGCCGGCGCCGTGGCCGTGGGCTTGCCGTTCTGGATCCATCTGCTGCGCCAGTACCGCAGCACGCCGCATCCCTTCAGCTCGCTGATGTTCTTCGAGCGGCGGACGCAAAGCTCCATCAAACATCGCCGCCTGCGCTATCTGCTGCTGCTCTCGCTTGCGCGTCGCGCTGCTGCTGCTGATCGCGCTGGCCTTCGCCAATCCCTTCATCGAGCCGCGCCGGCGGCGCCGCGGGCGGCCGCAAGATGCTGATCATCGCGGTCGACAACTCGTTCAGCATGCGCTACGACGATCATCTGGCGCGCGCCAAACAGGCCGCCCTGAACGCGGTGTCGCAACTGAATCAGGGCGAGCGGGGGCAAGTGCTGGCGGTCGGATCGCGCGTGCATTTCCTGACGCAGCCGGTGGAAGATGCCGATCAGCTGAAGGCCGCCATCCAAGCCATTCAGCCGTCCGATGAGCAAAGCTCCTACGGCGAATTCGCGCGCGCCTTGCGAACCATCTCGCAGACGTCGCACATTCCGCTCGAAGTGCATTTCGCGAGCGACCTGCAGAAATCGTCCATGCCGCCGGCCTTCGCCGACCTGCGCCTGGGCAGCGACACCAAGCTGGTGTTTCATTCGGTGGCCGATTCGAACGATCCCAACTGGATGGTGGAGAGCGTCACCGCGCCCGCCAAGATTTACGATCCGAAGAAAGTCCGCGTCCAGGCCGTAATCGCGGGCGTGAACACCCCGGCCGACAAAACGCACCGTATCGCTGGCGCTGGATGGCAAGGTGCTCGAAAGCAAATCCGTGGATGTTCCCGCCAACGGCCGCGTCTCGGTCGAATTCCTGTCGCTCGATTCGCCGCACGGTTTTCACAAAGGCGAGATCCGCATCGAGCCCAGGCGACTCGCTGCAAGAAGACGACCGGTTCGATTTCGCGATCGAACGAACCGATCCGCACCCGGTGTTGTTTCTGCATCCGGCGGGGCAGGATCGCGACGAGCTTGTACTATCCGCTCCGCGCTCGAATCCGTGCTCAGAAGCGGGTTTCGCGCTGGAGCCGCTGGCCGTGGAGCAGGCCGGCAATCAGTCGCTTATCCAAATACGCTTTTGTGGTGCTGTCCGACGTGGGCACCATGCCGGCGGGCCTGGAAAACAGCTTGCGCGCGTATGTCGCCGGGGGCGGCTCGCTGTTGATCGCGCTAGGACCGCTTTCTGCCGCGCTCACGCACGTTCCGGTCTCGAACGAAACCATCCAGGGATCCAGCTACGCCTCGCTCAGTGGATCGCGCTTTGAAACCGTGGCCTCGGCCGACGCCGAGCATCCCTCCCTGCGGCGCGCCAACAAGCTGGACGGCGTCAAGTTTTATCAAGTGATCAAGGTTGATCCCGGACAATCCCACGTGATTGCGCGTCTCACCAATCAAGAGCCGTTGCTGCTCGAAAAGCAGGTGGGCGAAGGCCGCGTGATCGTGTTCACTTCCACCTTCGACAACATCGGCAACGATCTGCCGCTGCACGCTTCGTTTGTTCCGTTCGTCGAAGAGACCGCGCGCTATCTGGGCGGCCAGCAGGATCGTTCCACCAATGTCGCGGTGGATTCCTACATCGAGGTGCGCTCGGCGAAAGACCGCGGCGCGGCGATCGATGTAACCGAGCCTGACGGCTCGCATCCCTTGTCGCTCAAAGACGCCACCACGGCGCAAACCTTCCAGGTGACGCGCGAAGGCTTTTACGATATCCACCGCGCCAACGGCCGCGAGGAGTTGGTGGCCGTGCACGCCGACCGCCGCGAGTCCGACTTGACGCCCATACCGCCAGACACGCTGGTATTGTGGAAGAACACCGGGCTCGGCCCCGACACGCCGTCCGGCGACGGCTCGGCTGCCGACACGCAGGCGCGGCCCTGGAGCCTGTGGCGCTACGCTTTGCTATTGGTCCTGATAACGGCGATAATCGAATCAGTACTTGCGAGTCGATATCTTTCGGTGGAGAAGGAGGTCGCTTGAACGCTCTCGACCAACTGAATGGTTACCTTCAGCGGCTGGAAAAACGCCTGCGTTTTCTGGCGGTTTCGAAGGGGACTTCGCTCGTCACCGTTTCGGCCCTGGTGATCACGGTTCTGCTCGTCTGGATCATCAACCGCTACGCCTTCTCTCCGGCCAGCCTGTTAACGGCCCGCATTCTTCTATTTCTCTCCATCGCCGTGGCCATCGCTTTTGGCCTGGTGATCCCGCTGCTCAATCTGAATCGCCGCAACACGGCGCGCAAGGCCGAGCAGAAATTCCCCGAATTCCAGGAGCGTCTGCTCACGCTCGCCGAGAAGCCCAACGCGGGCGACCCGTTCACGCAGTTGCTTGCCGCCGATACCATGCGCGTTGCCGAATCGAGCGAGCCCGAGCGCCTGGCTTCGAACGGGCCCATCTTCGGATTCCTGGCCTCCGCCGCCGTCTCAGTCGCGGTGCTGTTGTGGCTGATTAATGCCGGTCCCGGCTATCTAGGCTATGGAACTTCGTTGCTGTGGGCCGGCGCGCCGAAATCCGGCGAGCGCGCTTTCTACGACATCGCTGTCACGCCTGGCAATCGCACCGTGCGCCGCAAGGCCGATCAATTAGTCACCGCGCAGCTCCTGGGATTCGACGCGCCCAAGGTGCGGCTGTTCGCGCAATATCGCGGCACTTCGAAATGGGAGCAAGTGGACATGCAGCCGTCGCCCGGCGCATCCACCTACGAGTTCCTGTTCAGCAGCCTGGCCGACAACGTCGAATACTACGTCGAAGCCGGCGCGGTGGATTCGAAGCACTACAATCTGCGCGTGGTCGATCTGCCGGCCGTCAAGAAGATCCGCGTCACTTATCACTTTCCCTCCTGGACCGGCATGAAGGATGCGGTGGAAGATCCCGGCGGCGATTTGCGAGCCGTTGAAGGCACCGATGCCGAAGTCGCCATTCTCACCGATCGCCCGTTAAACAAGGGCGTTCTGATGTTGAACGACGACAAGCAGATCGATTTGAAAGCCGGGGAAGGGAATTGGTCGACGGCCCATGTGACGCTGGACAAGGACGGTCTGTATCACATCGCCGCGATCGACCGCGGCGAGAACGTCCGGCTGAGCGAGGACTTTTTCATTGAAGCGCGCAAGGTTACCGCGCCCACCGTCAAGATCGACCGGCCAGGCCGCGACGCCAAGGTCAATCCGATTGAAGAAGTCACCATCACCGTCGACGCCCAGGACGATTTCGCGCTGAACGAAGTTGCGCTGCATTATTCGGTTAATGGCGGCGCGGAGAAAGTCGGTGCAGTTGCTCCCGGAGAAAGGCGTCAAAACAGCCAACGGCAAATATGTTCTGGCGCTCGAGGATTACAAACTGGCGCCCGGCGACCTGGTGAGCCTCTACGCCGAAGCCAAGGACCCGCGCAACACTACCAAGACCGATATCTACTTCATTCAGGCTGAGCCTTTCGAACGCAACTATTCGCAGGCCCAATCGGGCGGCGGTGGAGGCGGCATGGGCGGCGGCGACAACGATCAACAGATCTCGCAACGCCAGAAGGACATGATTGCCGCCACCTGGAACGAATACAAGAACGGATCGAAGGACCCGTCCGTCGCGGGCGACGACGCCAAGTTCCTGGCCGAGCAGGAAGACAAGCTGGCGGCGCAGGCCAAATCGCTGGCCGATCGCATGAAAGCGCGCGAGTTGGCCGATGCCAATCCGCAATTCCAAAGTTTCACCAAGGAAATGACGGAAGCGTCGGAGAGCATGATCGAGTCGGCGCAGAAGATCCGCGGACAGAAATGGAACGACGCCATGCCGCTGGAGCAGAAGGCGCTGCAGGCGGCGCAACGCGCCGAAGCCACTTTCCGTGACATTCAGGTGGCCTTCGGAACGCAAGGCGGGGGCGGTGGTGGCGCGGGCGGCGCGGGCCGTGATCTGGCAAACCTGGCCGATCTAGAGCTGGACCGCGAGAAGAATCAGTACGAAACCGGCCAGCAATCCGCTTCCGACAGCCGCTCGCAGGAGATCGACAAGGCGTTGCAAAAGTTGGCTGAGCTGGCGCGCCGGCAGCAGGAGCTGGCCGCGAATAAGGATCAGCAGCAGCCCTTCCGGCAACGCTGGGAGCAGGAAATGTTGCGGCGCGAAGCCGAACAACTGCAGAAACAGATGGAGCAATTGCAGCGCGGCGATGCGCAACAGCAAGGGCCGCAAGGGCAGCAAGGACAACAGGGCCAGCAAGGGCAACAGGGGCAACAAGGACAGCAAGGGCAACAAGGACAGCAGGGGCAAAAAGGTCAACAGGGCCAGCAATCCGGCCAGTCTGGACAATCCGGACAGGCGGGCCAGGTGGGCTCCATCGCGTCGCCGCAATTGCAGCAGGCGCTCGATCGGCTGAAAAAAGCTACCGAGGACATGCAGAACGCCGAGAGCCAGCAGAACGGCAGTCCCGAGCAGACCGCTGCCGGACAACGCCGCGCGGCAGACCGTTTGCAGGAAGCACGCGACCTGTTGAACGGGATGCAGCATCAGAACTCGTCGCAGCAGCTGGGCGATCTGGCGCAGCAAGCCAATCAACTGGCGCAGCAGGAATCCGATGCGCAGAATCGTCTGCGCAAGATGATCGGCAGCGGGGGCAACGAGAATCCGCGCTTCGGCGCTCAGTCGCTCCAGAATCAGCAGGAGGCCGAACGGCTGGCCGCTGAGAAAAGCGAAATGGCCGACCAGCTCAAGAAGCTGGAGCAGGGAATGTCGGACACCGCGCGCAGCATGGCCGGCGCTCAGAATCCGGCCGGGAACAAACTGCGCGAGGCGCTGGGTGAGGCCCAGCAAAATGAGCTGGAGATGCATATGCGGCAGAACGCCCAGTTCATCCGGCAGGGCTACGGCTCTTCGGCGTGGGTGCGCGAGAACAGCGTCGCGCAGGGGCTGAGCAATCTGCGCGATCAACTGCAGCAGGCGCAGGCCGCCAATTCGCAGTCTGGCAAACCGGGGCAAGGTCCGGGCGATAATGGCGATCTGGAAAAGGAATTAGCGCGCGTGGAAGCCATGCGAAATCGCTTGCAGCAGCTGGCCGAGGGCCAAGGAAAAGGCCAGCCCGGCAAAGGCTCGCGGCCTGGTCAACAGGACGGGCAGGGTCAGGGCCAGGGGCAATCCCGGCAATCGAATCCGCTGCAGCGCGGCAATCAGAATGGCAACGGGCAGGAAGCGCAGCAAGGCCAAAACTCGCAGCAGCCCGGACAATCGCAACAGCCGGGCCAGCAGGCTGGCCAGGGCCAGAACGGCCAGCAAAGCGGCCAGTCCGCGCAGAACGGCGGCGGCCAGCAGAACGGCGCGAATAATGGCTATGCGCCCTTCGGGGGTGGTGGACCCGTCAGTCCCAACAGCTACTCGGGCGACGGACCCGTCCCGATGGAACAAGCCTTTCGCGAGTCGCTGCGCGATCTGAATCAGATGCGCGACTTCATCCGTCAGAACCCGGACTTTCAGGGCGACTATTCCAACCTGTCGCGGGCGCTGAACCCCGGCTACACCACCAACGACGGCGAACTGTCGCAACGGCTGAGTCACGAGGTGCTGCCGGAAATGGAGCGCCTGGAACTGGAGCTGCGCCGCAAGCTGGAAGACAAGAATGCCGATCAGGTGCGTAGCGCGGGTTCGGACACCGTGCCGCCCGGCTACTCCGAGGCGGTGGCCGACTACTTCCGCAAACTGAGCAAGAGCAAATAGGCGCTGGCTTTTCCAGCGCGCTGTTGCCAACCGTGGTTCGCGACATAACTATCAGCGGTCAAAACGGAGGCCGACGGGCGCGTCGACCGCAGTCCGGGGAACCGCCCACTGGGCGAATTATTCAAATGAAACAGTCGAGGGTGCTACAGTGCTGTTCGCGCATCGGACCGCTGGCTCACGCGCCACCCGTCCGGTGTTCTTCGAGTCGATGTTCTCCGATGCACAACGACCGGTGAATTTCCAAGCTCGATGTTGATCCCGTGGACAACTTTGAGTCGTCGTCGACCGGCCTGCGGGCCACGGCCACCCCTGCGGGAGTTTTCGACCCGGATGTTCCCAGGCTGTACG
Organism: Bryobacterales bacterium; assembly: GCA_963784025.1. GTDB lineage: Bacteria > Acidobacteriota > Terriglobia > Bryobacterales > Bryobacteraceae > Palsa-89. The sequence goes on along the minus strand of CAWAPW010000010.1, from coordinate 37,201 downwards.
ACTTCCCGTCGTCTCCGGCTGTGGTGCTGGCGCGCGGCGTAGAAAGGGTTTCGGCTACTGAGAATCGGTAGCGGTAATTTGCGACCCCAGCGCCTGGGAGATCGCTTCCAAGCCGGTCGTAATCGTGATGTTCGCGGAGTTGATGCTCACGCCGGATGTCACGGTGACCGTGAGATGAGTGGAATCGGTGACGTTCACCTGATTCACCACAACATCGCTGGTTCCAAAACCCACCGTCGTGACATTCGGAACAAAGTTGGTCGCCGCACCGGTCACGGTCAGCGTGATCGTGCCGCCCGCGGGGATTACGCTCGGGCTTACCACCACGCCTGGATTGGCCGCCACCGCGGATGGCGCGCCCGAAGCAAAGGTGTAAGTGGAAGCCGTCGCGTTCAGAAATAGTGAACTTTGTCCGTCGCCATTGAATGCCGCAACCGCGGCCGTGTAACCGGTGGGCGCCGGCGGCGGCGTAACGATCAACTGAGTGCTGGTCTGCGATTCAATCACGGCGGGCTGCCCATCGAACCAGATCTGCGTGCTGGGCGTGAACTGCTCGCCCGCGATCTGGACAGCCCGATTACCGTTCCCGTCCACCGTTTGGGTCAGCGCGCTGATCAGCGGCGGAGGCGCTTCCATAACTGAAAATCCCGACGGCAGCACGTACACATTGCCCGGAGTGCTGAACAACAGATGCAGCGGTCCTGGCCGGGCCGTGTAGCTAGGCGTCACATCCACCGCGATGTAAGGATTGCCCGGCGCATAAGGCCGCAGATTGCCGATCTGCGCCGCGGTGCCCAGCATGCTCACGTTCAACCCGGGCGTAATGACGTTATTCGGATTATTCGGTTCCAGCAGTCCGTTGCCGGTGGCGGCGATGGTGGTGGTTTGCCCCAGCAGGAGTGGCGCGCCAATTACGTAGGTGCCGGAGATATAGCTATAAGTTCGAATCGAAGCCACAGCCGCGGCGCTGGTGGGGTTGACGGTAAAGTCGATTTGCGACCTGGTGGCGCCGGCCTTCACGCTGATGGGGCTGGCCTGTCTATAGTCCAAGGTGTTCGGATAAAACTGCGTGGCAAATCCGGTGTTGGGTGGCAGATACGCTCCGGCGGAATTGTGAGGATAGAAAATGTTATCCGGGCTGCCTTCGCCTTGCACTGGTGGCGGCAAGGGATGCACGTAGACATAATATTCCACTCCCGGCGTAATGCCGGTGAGCGTGTAGGTGCCGTCCGGATTGGTTAGCGTGGCAACCGCCTGATTGCTGGGTGAAATAGCAACCACCGACGCCAGGTTCACGCCTTGCCCGTTCATGGTCACGCTGCCGGAGATGCTGCCCACCGTCGACAAGTAATTGTTCACCGGATAGAGCAGGGAAATACCCGCGATGTCGTCCGCGCCCAGAGGAATCGCCTTGGACGCCGCACTGGTGTTCAGCGTGGACATCACGCTGGAGGCGAGTGTGTGCTGCAGACCCATAGCGTGGCCGAACTCGTGAACCACAGTTTTGAAAAACTCCTCGCTGTAGCTGGGCCCGTCGAAGACATCCACCATATCGGTCGGCAGCTCCATCAAGGAAAGGTAGATGGGCAGGAACGTCGCCCCGTTGGAAGCGGTGGCCAAATTGCCGAACACCGTGGGGATGGTATACGCGAGCAAACCGGGCGGAATATCGTCGGAAAACTCAACCTGGATTCCAGCCGCGGATTCCGTTGTTCCCGGATTGTAAAAGCCTCCGTACGCCAGCCGGATGCTGGATGTGCCGACGCCGTTCCACACATTGGCTGCGGAGCTTATCTGGCTGACCATGGCCGCCAGAGTGTCGCCGGGATACATCTTGGATGGGCCTGCGCTTGAAACGAAGAACGGGACCGTATTGCCGTTCAGCGTACTCAGATCGAATTGGGCCACGATCGGCACGTAAGGCGCGCCGGTGCTGTTGAAATACGTGTAGTAATAATACGCAAAGCCTTGGTTTGCAAGCAGAAAGCTGCTCGCCACGACGGCCGCCAGGCGAACCATCCAGCGCGACGTCATTACTGAACGCTGCCTCCAGCCAGGACGGTCTGGATCTGGGTGATCAACTGCGCCAGCGGCATTTGGAGATTGGTGTCGGTAACCAGTTGCCCCGAGGAGTTCAGCATCGGCTCCGTTGCCGCGCCGCGTGAAACCATGAGCTGGCCCTGAGCGCTGGTTGTGATGTTGAACAAACCCTGCGACAGCCCGATCACCTGCGTCAACCCGCTCTTGCTGGTCCACAGAAAGAACACGTAATCCTGGGTTGGAATGAGCAGCGGCGCACCCGCCACCGGCTGCTGCATCCCGTTCAGCACGCCACCGGGAACCGCCAGGTCGATCACCTTGCCGGGCGTTCCCTTGTAGGCCGTTTCCACCGATATCTGAAAGTGCGTGTAGATGATGGACCCGCGAAGCGCCGCCGAGCTGCCCGGCTGGATAGTGCCGCGAACGATCATGGTGGACTTCTGGATCATGTCGTTCAGGCTCAGCCGCTGTAAGGTTGAACCCGACGCCAGCCACACAGCCACGGCCGCTAACATGACCAATTTGCGCATCATCAGTAAGCTATCCTATAGGCAACTGTTCCGCCAACCGGGAATCGCTGGAAACAATAGGCTTCCAAGCTCAAACTAGACCGCTGTGTATACCTTCGACACAACACCTGCCGAATATTAGCTCAAAGTAACCTACCGGTCACTTCGCTCCCCGCACAATGAGCAGCGGCACTCTTAACTTATGGCGGACTGCATTAATTGTAGTCCCGAATACAATGTCTTTCAACCCCTGGTGGCCATGCGCTCCCATAACTACCAGATCTGGCTTCAGTTCCTGGGCGTAGCGCACGATCTCCTTAGTCGGGGTGCGCGCATGCCGCACAACCATCTCCACGGGGATCTGTTGGCTTTCCAGATCTCGCACAATCTGGTGCAGGTATTGATCGCCAGCCTCAACCTCGGCGGTGGAAGAAAGCGGTCCGAAAAGCTGGCTGGTGACGCCTTCTTCCACGTGCAGGATGTATAGCTTGGCGTTGTGCTGCTTGGCCATGGCGGCGGCGTGCGCGATGGCGTCGCGGTCGCGGCTGGTGTGATCCAGCGGCACCAGGATTTTCCGATAAGTTGGGATGGGAAGGTTCTCGGCAACCGCCTCGGGCAGTTCCACGGCAGCTTCGATGGACGCGCCACCCAATTCGCGAAGCGAGCGGGGAAGGATCGGATGAAAGCTCACCCAGAGCAGCAATAAACCCAGACCGGTGAGAATCGGAAGGATGCCCAACTCCAGGCGCACGCGCCATACTCCCGCGTCGCTGGTCCAATCCCGAACTGACAGCGTGACCAGCCAGACGTTGAGCACCACGATCAAGGCTGCGGTCAGCCAGGCCAGCACCTGGACCCAGACGCGGTTGGCCAATGCTCCCATGCGCTGTTTGTTGTTCGTGAAATGGATGAGGGGGATCACGGCGAATGGCAGCTGCATGCTCAGTATAACTTGGCTTAAAATCAATAGCTTGTATGTTCCATTCTCACCCGCCAGGTAAACCGTGAAGGCGGCTGGAATGATGGCCAGTGTCCGGGTGAGCAGCCGGCGCAGCCAGGGGCGCATGCGAATGTTGAGAAACCCTTCCATGACAATCTGTCCAGCCATAGTGCCGGTCAAAGTGGAAGATTGGCCTGAAGATAACAAAGCTACGCCGAAGAAAACACTTGCCATGGTTGTGCCCAGCAGCGGCGTTAGCAGATGGCTGGCCTGCTGGATTTCGGTGACTACGATGCCCCGGCGGAAGAAGACCATGGCGGCCAGAACTAAGATGGCGGCGTTTACCAGCAGCGCGCCATTCAGCGCGATCGTCGAATCGATCAGATTGAAGCGGCAGGCGGTGAGTTTTTCCCTCTCGCTCTTGCCGATACGCCTGGTTTGTACAAGGGCCGAATGAAGGTACAGATTGTGCGGCATCACGGTGGCGCCCAGGATGCCGATCGCGATGTAGAGATTGCGAGCCGAGAGGTGGGGGACGATGCCGCGCGCGACATCGGAGAAGATCGGCGTTCCGGCCCACAGGATTTCGATGGCGAAACAGACCGCGATGATCGCGATGAGCGAGAGCACGAAAGCTTCGATCACTCGAATGCCAAGGCGCGTGAACCAGAGCAGAAGCAGCGTGTCGGCCGCAGTGAGCAGAACGCCAGTGAGCAGCGGAATGTGGAACAGCAGATTTAATGCGATGGCCGCGCCCAAAACTTCCGCCAGATCGCAGGCGGCGATGGCGATTTCGCATAGCACCCACAGCGCGTAGGACACCGGTCGCGGATAGGTTTCGCGGCAGGCCTGGGCCAAGTCGCGCTGGCTGACGATCCCGAGCCGCGCGCTCAAAGTCTGGAGCAGAATCGCCATCAGGTTCGATAGCACCAGCACCCAGAGAAGTTGATAGCCGAAGCGCGCGCCGCCTTCCAGATCCGTGGCCCAATTGCCGGGATCCATGTAGCCGACGCTGACCAGGTAGGCTGGCCCGGCGAACGCGATCATGCGGCGCCACAGGCCGGACTGAGCGGTGGGGACGCTCGAATGCACCTCGGGCAGGGAACTATTGACTGTGGTTGATGCCCACAAATTAACTATAGTTTACTGTAGTTCGCGGGGGGATACAAGACATTGGTTTTCAGAACCGCCATGCGCAAGCATGCGGATCCCCATTCAATCCTGGTAAATTTGAACGGGGATGGAAACGATACTCAAACTGGATGTGTTCGCGCGACGGCCGCAAGATCCAGAAAGCCGCTCGCCAACCGGTCGCCTTGGTAGATTTCGGGAAACAACTCGTGCAGATTGCCCAGGCCATGACATCCTCCTGGGCCGTTCGACGGCGACCCATCAGCCCTTCCGCCGTAGCCAGCGCGCGCTCGTGATCGGCATTGGTCTTTAACACCAATGCACTGCTCGACGTTCTCACCGATCTGATCGAGAAGTTTGAGAGCAGGGAGCGTCCGGGGCTTGGGCATAATCCAACGCCGGTGGATATGATCCGCTTTCTCATGGAGCAGAATAAACTGTCGCAGAAAGACCTATGGGACTTGCTGGGCGGGAAGAGCCACACATCGGAAATACTGAGCGGCAAGCGGCGGATCAGCAATCGCCAAGCTGCGTTGCTGGGAAAGCGCTTCAACGTTGCCCCCAGCGTTTTTGTCAGCTTCGCCTGACGGCAAAACCGGTCCCTCACGGTCGCGGTTTTAGTCCGACCCAATGACAGTGTCCGTATGAGAGAATAAGCCCAGGCGGGACGCCTTTCCTTTGGTGAGCAACGAACAACTTTACATCGCGGTCGGCATTCCAATGCTGTTTAACGCGACGTTGATTGGGTTCGTTATCGCTCATATCAACGCCAAGGCAGGAAAACTGGAAGCGCGCTTCGATGGTGTCGACCGCCGCTTCGACGGCGTCGACAAGCGGTTCGACGACATGCGGGATCTTTGGCGCGCGGAGCTTCGGCGCGTGGAAGAAGTGCTCGACGCGCGCTTGAAGCATCTGGAACAGCGCGGCTGACGACTCGCCCTCCCAACGGCTCATCCCAAGCACTCCTGGTGGTTTTCAGCCAGCGCGGCCAAGCCGCCGTATCGGCATAAGCATCTTGGCTTCAAACACTTAGCACTTGGCCCCGAGATTGCCTCTCAGGTGTCGAATGTCTGGCGGCCTCATGAAACGCATCCTTCCGGTCCTGGTTGCCTCTGCGCTCCTGATTGGGCTGGTTTCGCTTGGCGCGCAGGATAATCCGAACGCCAATCCAAATGGCAACGCCGATCCCGACGGCCAATACGAACCCGGACGCGCCGTGGCGCGCATCAGCGTCCTGAATGGCGACGTATCGGTGCGGCGCGGCGATTCAGGCGAAGTTGTAGCGGCCGCGCAGAACGCGCCGCTGATGGCGGACGACCGGCTGCTGACCACCTCCTCCTCGCGCGCCGAAGTGGAGTTGGATGCGTCCAACGAGCTTCGCATCGGCCCAAGCTCGGAAGTTCGATTCGCCGCCATGGACGTGCACAGCTTCCAGATCCAGGTGGCTGCGGGCACGGTGACGTTTCGCACGCTGCGCGCCGGCCAGGCGCAAGTGGAATTGGACACGCCCAGCGTAGCGGTTCGTCCGCTGAGGCCGGGCGCGTATCGCGTGACAGTGCGTGAAGACGGCACATCGCAGATCACGGTGCGCATCGGCGAAGCTGAAATCGACAGCCAGCGCGGCGGCGAGCATCTGGAGGCCGGCCAGACCATGGAAGCGCGCGGGCCCGCGGCCGACGCCGAGTTCCAGGTGGTGCAGGGCATTCCGCTCGATGCATTCGACCGTTGGAATGACGAGCGCGACCGCTTTATCGAAAATTCGCAAAGCGCGCGGCACATGAGTCCCGCCATCAGCGGCGGCGAGGATCTGGATCAGAACGGCCAGTGGGTGAACGATCCGAATTACGGCGCGGTGTGGCAACCCAATGTCAGCCCGGATTGGGCGCCCTATCAAAATGGCCGCTGGGTTTGGGAAGACTACTATGGCTGGACCTGGGTGAGCGCCGATCCGTGGGGTTGGGCGCCGTATCACTACGGCCGTTGGTTCTGGGGCGCGGGCGGATGGGCCTGGTATCCGGGACCGGTATTCGCGCAACCGTATTGGGCGCCCGCGTATGTGGGCTTCTTTGGTTACGGCGGCGGCCTGGGCATCGGCGTGGGATTCGGATTTGGCGGAGTGGGCTGGGTGGCTCTGGCGCCTTTTGAACTGTTCCATCCCTGGTGGGGACGCGGCTTCTACGGCGGATTCGGTGGCGGCGGCCTGGGGATCCACACGGCCATCGTCGGCAATGTGAACATCTACAATTCGTTCCGCAACGCTCGCATTACAGGCGGCGCCATTGGCGTGAACGCGGCGGCCTTCGGGCGTGGCGGACAATTCACGGCGCTGAATCGGGCGCAGCTGGCGTCGGGTGGCTTGGTGCACGGCGTGTTGCCGGTGGCGCCAGATCGATCCAGCCTGCGCTTTTCCGATCGCGCGGTGAGCGGAAGGTTCCCGCAGGCGCGGGCGCAGAGTTTCGCCGGCCGGATGCAGGCGCCGCGCGTGCAGCACGCCAGCTTTGAGCAGCAGGAGCGCGGGATGCAGCAGATGTCGCGCGGGAATTTCAGTGCAGCAGGGAACTCGCGGGGCTTCAGTGAAGCCGGCCGCGCGGGCGCAACTGGCGCGGGCGAATCGGCGGCGCACGGATGGAATCGCTTTGGCGAGCCGATTCACGGCACCACCGGGGCGGGAGCCAGCGGCGCATATCGCGGCTATAGTCCGTCGGCGGCCAATCGCGAAGGATATGGCGGCGGCGCGGTGCGGATCAGCCCGCCGATTGTTCAACAAAGGGATGCCCAACAAAGGGAAACCCCGCAGCGCGGGTATTCCAGCCAGCCGTCTGCGCGCGGCAACTATTCGCAACCGCGCAGTTTTGGCGGAGCGCGAACGGCGCCCAGCTATAGCGGCGGCAGCGGCCGAAGCAGCGGCGGCGGACATTCCAGTGGTGGTGGAGGACATCACCGCTAAAAAATTGGGAGCACAAGATTTTTCGATTTCTTCCCTCAGGCCCGGACAAGCACCTCCCAGCGAGTTCGGGCCCTCTTTTTGCGCTCAGGCCCTCTTTTATACTCAAGCAGGTTCCGTAAACTCCAACCGGTTGCCCCACGGATCGCGCGCATAAAAGCGCCGGGGGCCGCCCAGAGCTTCGTCCCAAGTGCATTTGACTCCAGCTTTTTCAAGCATTGCGAACAGCGCGTCGATGTCCGAGACGGCGAACGCGGGATGCGCTTTGGCGGCCGGCTGAAACGGCTCCTCCACTCCGATGTGAAGCTGGCGCGATCCAACCCGGAACCAGCACCCGCCGCGCGGACGCAGGGACGGCGGTTTTTCGATTTCGGTTAGTCCCAGCAGGCCGCCGAAGAATTTGCGCGCTTCCGCCTCGCAGCCTTTGGGAGCGGCGATTTGGACGTGATCGATGTCGGTGACGGGCATGAACTTAAAACTGGTAGTGGTCAAGTTCAAACTTGACCACTACCTCTAAACTTTACATAATACCTGTTATCGGAAGTTCGCCTGACGCCGCGTCCGCCATCCAGTCACAACCCTCACCACCGCTGCGCTCCCATCTCGCTCAATTCCGCTAAAACATTCTGTCCACTGCGATCTTGGCCACATTGCCACCTCCACACCCGTCCACTCGTGGTCCGCAGCATCTCGGGGCTCCAGCCTTACACTCGGAGCATGGCACGAAACCTTATCAGATTCACCGGCGGTGAACACGCCGTCGTGGATCAAACCACTACGCCGCCCAACTGGAGCGGCTTCCTGACCGAGTCGCCGTACGAAGCAACGCCAGCCGCCGCGCTGAGCACCTACACACTGACACCCTGCACTTCCATCGAAGATCAGAAAGCCATCGCATCGGCAAAGATCCTGCTCACGCAATGAAACAACCCGGCCGTCCTGAACGCTGGAAGCTGATGGCCGGCCGGCGCCACCCCCATTGAGCACTCCGTCCCACGCTAAAATAGCCGTTGGGCCAAATCTACACTCGAGAACAACTGATCGCGCTGCGCGCCGAATGGTCGCGCGCGGGCAAGAAGGTGGTGTTCACCAACGGCTGCTACGACGTGCTGCATCCCGGCCACATCCGGCTGCTGGAAGCCGCGCGATCGCTGGGCGACGTCCTCATCCTGGCGTTGAACACCGACGCGAGCGTGCAGCGCCTGAAGGGTCCCACCCGTCCGCTGATTTGCGAGGACCAGCGCGCCGAACTCGCCGGAGCACTGGCTGCCGTGGACGCCGTCACGTTCTTCGACGAAGACACGCCGCGCGAGTTGATCGCCGCCGTGCTGCCGGATATTCTGATCAAGGGCGCCGACTGGACGCATTTCATCGCGGGCCGCGAAGAGGTGGAAGCCGCGGGCGGCAAAGTGCTGGCGTTGCCGCTCGAGCCCGGTTATTCCACCACCGGCATTCTGGAACAGATCCTGGCGCGAAATGCAGTCTAGGATAAGGCCCGGATACGACGATTAGTCCAGATGCAGTGTAGTAATAGAGTGCCGGGCGTAAACGCGAGTGACGACGAATGCCACGAATGCGTTCGCGAAACTGGGCAAAAGCACCGCCAGCCGGATGGCGTCGATGAGTTGCATGCGCTCCACGCGCGCGGCCACGTGCAGGGCCACGCATAGCTCGCCGCCTTGAATGAAAGCGGCCAGACCGAATGCTATGGCGGGGACCAGAACGCTCGGGTTCGAAGCTTGGCCAGGCAGCGCTACCGTCAGCACCTCACGGATCGCGCAGCACCAGACGTAGATGATCCCCAGCACCCTCCTCTGGCGCCAGGCCGCTTCCATATCGTCGGCAAATGCCAGGGCGATCTCGTCGCCAAAATCGCGGCGCAGGTCTTCGGGATAAAGAAAAAGCAGCTTGTCGTAGATCCGCGAGCTGAGACGCAAAAGCGCACTCATGACGAGTACCCCGCCAATCGCAGGCGCATGCCTTTCGACTTCTTGAGCATAGCCTCCATGCGCGAGAATTCGGCATGCAGCGCGGCCTTTCCAGCGCCGGTCAAGCGATAATATTTCCGCCGGCTGTCGCCATCTTTCGGACCGGCCACTTCCCGAATCCGGTCGGAATCCAGCAGCCGCTGAATGGTCGTATATAAGGTCGCGGGCCCCAACTGGAAGGCATGATCGGAGAGCTTCCGCGCCTCCTGCATAATGGCGTATCCGTGTTTATCGCCGGTGGCCAGCGCGAAGAGAATGAGAAAGGCCGCCGGAGCGAGCGGCGGATCGGGCTGTTCCATAGTTACCTGATGATATATCATCCTCAGATATAGTTGTCAATCCACCGAAGCGATTCCAACGTGGACTACAGTCCTCGCACCGGCGGAACGGGCGCGCCCCAAGCTAAAATAGAAACGTACCGCGCGGTTTCCTCGCCACCGTTCTCAGTGACACATCCAGCGATCCGTGATCTGTTTCAGTCGCTCAGTCGGGACCCGGCCTTTCAGGAGGCGGTCAGCCGGCTGCTGCGCGATCCGCATGCGCGCCAGTCGCTCTCCGGGCTCACCACCACGGCGAAGGCGCTCTACATCGTGCTGCTATGGCAAGCCACCGAGCGCAACATCGTCGTGGTTGTGGATGGTAACAAGCAGGCCGAGGCTCTGGGCGAGCTGGTCGACACGTTCTTCGATGTTCTGGTTACGTCCGATCTGCCGCGTCCGCAAACCATCCCCGCCCTGGACGTACTGCCGGCGCAGCGCATGTCGCCGCACAGCGAAATCAGCTCCGAGCGCGCCATCGGACTGTGGCGGCTCGCCTCGCGCAAGACCAGTATCACGATAACGCCCGTGGCGTCCGCATTGCTGCGCACCGAAGGCGCGGAGTTTTACCGGCAGCTTGCGCTGACGTTGCGCGTGGGCGAGGAGATCCCGCTCGAAGATCTGCTGGCGCACTTGGAGAGCATCGGCTACGAGAAGCGCGACCCGGTGGAAATGACGGGCGAATATTCGCTGCGCGGCGGCATCCTGGATATTTTCCCGGCCGAAGCGTCGAAGCCGATCCGCATCGAGCTTTTCGGAGACCTGATCGAATCCATCCGAAGATTCGATGTGCAGACGCAGCGCTCCGTGATGAAGGTTTCCGAGGCGACGCTTCTGCCGCTGGCTGAATATCCGAAATCGCGCGCGCTTTTTCTGGAATTGGCCGATCAAATGGATGTCGTAAGCCCCGGGGATCCATTCCCCGGATGGGAATTCGCGGTGCCGCTGGTGCGTCCGCGCAAGCACTCGTTGTTTTCGCTCACCGAAAATCCGGTGGTAATCATTGATGAGCCCGAACAGGCCGCCGGCGCCGCCGAGCGCCTTCGGAAAAGGTTAGAGGACAAACCCGACCGGCCGTTTCCCTGCCCGCCCGATGCGAATTTTTACGCATGGCCCGAACTGCGCGCATCTCTGGAAGGAGACGCCGAACTCGCCCTCCGTGAACTAGACCTGACCCCCAGTCCCCAATCCCTAATCCCCGACCCCGCCGCGACAACGTCGCGGCCATCGATGGCCTTTCACGGCAACATCCAGGCTGCAATCGCGGAAGCGCGCAATCTTGTCGAGCGCGGCTATCGGGTTGTCTTCTTCGCGCGATCTTCCGGCGAACTGGAGCGCCTGGCGGACATTTTCCAGGAGTACGCAGTTCCCTTCCAGTTGGGCCTCGATCCCGCCGACGCCACGCGTCCGTATCTGGCCGAGCGGTCCTATGTCGCGGGCACCGCGGCCAGCACGTTCCTGGTGAAAGGACTGGTACGGCGCGGCGTCGTTTTTCCCGAAGCGCAAATCGCGGTCTTCGGATCGGAGGATCTGTTCGATTCGTCCGATTTAGTGGCCAAGCCCGGACCTTCCAAATCGCAGCTCGCCGCGTTCACCGCCGACATGGCGGATCTGAAGCCTGGCGATTACGTAGTGCACGAAGCGCACGGAATCGGCCGGTTCCTGGGCACGCGCGAGATCGCGCAAGGCGACAACAAGGGCGACTTCATGCTGCTCGAATACGCGGGCGACGCCAAGCTTTATGTGCCGCTTGCGCGCCTGGATCTGATCCAGAAATATCGCGGCGCGGGTGAAGGCGCGGCGCCCGGCCTAGACCGCTTGGGCGGCGTGACCTGGGAGCGCACCAAATCGCGCGTGAAAGCGAAGATGCGCGATATGGCCGACGAGTTGCTAAAGCTCTACGCGCAGCGCCGCATGGCCGAAGGATTTTCTTATTCGCCCGACAGCAACTGGCAGCGCGAATTCGAAGACGCGTTCGAATTCACCGAGACCAAGGATCAGCTGGCGGCCATCAAGCAGATCAAAAAAGACATGGAGGGCACGCATCCCATGGACCGGCTGCTCTGCGGCGATGTCGGCTACGGCAAAACCGAAGTCGCCATGCGCGCGGCGTTCAAGGGGCTTGGCGACGGCAAACAGACGGCTGTGCTCGCGCCCACCACTGTGCTTGCGTATCAGCACTTCGAAACATTCAAGCGGCGATTTGCGGCGTTCCCGGTTCGCATCGAAATGCTGAGCCGCTTTCGCGATAAGAAGGAAATCGCCGACGTGTTGGAAGGATTGGCCGAAGGCAAGGTAGACGTCGTGATCGGAACGCACAGAATCCTTTCGCAGGACGTGAAGTTTAAGGATCTCGGCCTGTTGGTAGTCGACGAAGAACAGCGCTTCGGTGTTCGCCACAAAGAGCGCATCAAGCAGCTCAAGCACAATGTCGACGTGCTCACCATGAGCGCTACTCCGATCCCGCGCACGCTGCATATGTCGCTGGCCGGCCTGCGCGATATGTCGGTGATCGAAACACCGCCCAAGGACCGGCTCGCGATCCATACCGTGGTGGCGCATTATGGCAACGAGCTGATCCGCACCGCCATTGAGCAGGAAATCGCGCGCGGCGGCCAGGTTTACTTCATTCACAATCGCGTGGACAGCATTTACATGCGCGCGTCCGCTATTCAAGATTTAGTGCCGGGCGTTCGCGTGGGCGTAGGCCACGGACAGATGGGCGAAGCTGCGCTGGAGCGCGCCATCCTGGGATTCATGCAGCACGAATACGACGTATTTGTTTGTACGACAATTGCCGAAAATGGCCTGGATATTCCACTCGCCAATACGATGATTATCGAAAATGCCGAACGATATGGTTTATCGGAACTATATCAGTTGCGCGGCCGCGTGGGACGGTCGAACCGGAGAGCTTATGCATATCTTCTGGTGCCGGCCGACACCGAACTGAGCGAGATCGCACGCAAGCGCCTGGCCGCGCTCAAGGAATTCAGCGACCTGGGCGCAGGCTTCAAAATCGCGGCGCTCGATCTGGAACTGCGCGGAGCGGGCAATATTCTGGGCGGCGAACAGCACGGGCACATCGGCGCGGTAGGGTTTGACATGTACATCAAGCTGCTGGAAGAAACCGTGCATGAGCTGAAGGGCGAAGAAGCGCCGCTGCAAGTGCATTCCACGCTCAATCTCGGCCTCGACATCCGCATTCCGTCCGAGTACATTTCGGACGAACACCAGCGCCTGCGCGCGTACAAGAAGATCGCCGATGCCAGCTCGCCCGAAGCAGCTGCCGAAGCTCTGGCCGAACTGGAAGATCGCTATGGTCCCGCGCCCGAAGCTGTTCGGAATCTTTTGAAATTTTCAGCCCTCAAAGGTTCGGCGCAAAAGCTCGGCATCGAAGCCATCGACCGGCGCGCGGGCGTGCTCAACGTCAAATTTCACAAAGAGGCGCACATTGATCCCACGCGCCTGATGAACCTGGTGACCGGCACCGAAGGCGCGCAGTTCACGCCCGCCGGAGTGCTCCGTCTGCCGCTGGACGGCGCGCACGATCCGGGAAGGGTCCTAGGTCTTTTGGAAGATCAGCTTAAGCAACTGGAACCAGAAACGGTAAGCTAGGAACATGGATGTAGTTCAAGTCGTTCTTCCGGCAGAGCTTCTCGCAGCAGCTGGCGTGAATCCGGCTGACGCGTCAAGAGACGCTACCATGCTCCTTGCTCTCGAACTCTATCGCGAAAACAAAATATCTTTGGGGCGCGCGGCGGAATTGTCTCGTACGTCGGTTGAGGCGTTTATGGTTTTCGCCGGTGGCCATGAGGCTCCGATGCACTACAGTTTGGCGGATTTGGAGGAGGACCGCCACACCCTTGAACGCCTGAGCTCGTGATCGTCGTATCCGATTCCTCTCCGCTCATCACTCTTGCTCGTGCCGATCACATTGAACTGTTGCGTGAATTCTATACGGAGATTTCGATTCCGCGCCGGGTATACGAGGAAGTGACAGTTGCCGGCGCCGGGCTTCCTCGAGCGGAGGAGGTTCGCAACGCCTCTTGGATTCGGGTTCACCCGGATCCGTCAGAGCCTCCGGAAGCCGTGAAAGCCGGCGGCGAGCAGAGCGCCATCTATTTGGCCTCGGCTCTGGGCGCCGACTTAGTCGTCATCGATGAAGATCGAGCCGGGCGTGCCGCAAGAACTGCTGGGCTTGCGGTCGTAGGCGCAATCGCGATACTCGAGCGCGGAGCTCGTCTGAAAAAGGTTACCGACCTGCGCAGGATCTATCTGAACCTGATCGAACAGGGGATTCGTTTCGACCACAACCTTCTGGAGCAGAGTCTGGCGAGGTTGGGACTCGGGAAGCTAAAGCCTTAACGCTCACCCGCTGCTACAATCACCACGTGCGAACGCCCATCCCGGCCCGCTGGGTTGCGATCACCGTCTTCATTTTCGCGTCGATCCTCAATTACCTCGACAGGCAAATTTTGGCGACGATGGTCGACATCTGGCGCGCGCGGCCCGAATTTCCGTTCACCTATGACGATTACGGCCTCCTGCTCTCGGTTTTCTCCATCGCCTACGCGCTGAGCGCGCTGTTCGTCGGCTGGTTTATCGACCGCGTGGGGCTGAATCGCGGCGCGGGCTTGGCCGTCGCAGTCTGGGCCATCGCGAGCTTCGGCACCGGCGCATCGCACAGCGTTCATCAGTTGTTGGTGTGGCGCGCACTGCTCGGGATATCCGAAGCCAGCGCGATTGCGGCCGTCACCAAAGCGGTTGCCATGTATCTGCTGCCGCCGGAGCGCGCCGTGGGACAGGCCATGAGCCAGCTTGGCTTGAGCCTGGGCGCGGGAATCGCTCCGGCCTTCGCGGTTTACTTTTCGTATCGATACTCGTGGCACTGGGCGTTTTACGCCGCAGGGCTTGCTGAGCCTGGCGTGGATTCCGATGTGGCTCGCCACCGCGCAATCCATTCCGCCGGTCGCTCCGCCCCAAATCGGCAAAGCCACGCATTCGTTCGGCCTGCTGCGCGATCCGAAACTTTGGGCGCTCATGATTGCCAACATGCTCGGCATGACGGTCTACAGTTTGTGGGCGAATTGGGCGCCCACCTATCTGATCCGCGTCCATCATCTGACGCCGCCCCAAGCCTCACACTACACCTGGATCGTGCCCTTGACCGGCTACCTGGGCGCACTGCTCGGCGGCGTAATCTCGTGGCGATTGGTTCGTTCCGGTCACACACCCGTTGCCGCGCGCAAACGCGCCTGTCTTGATTTCCGCCATTTTTCTGCTGGCAACCATGGCCGTACCGCTGCTTCCCAACCCGGCGCTCGCCACCGCCGGCATGTCGTTTAGCTTCTTCTGGGTGTGCGCCTGGAGCACCAATCATTACACGCTGCCCATCGATATCTATGGCGCCAGCCGCGCGGCGTTCGGCGGCGCAGCGCTGGTGTTTGCGTATGGCATCATGCAATCTTTCATCTCGCGCCCCTTGGCGGCGGTGATCGAACGTTACGGATTCGGACCAGTTTGTTTCACGTTCGCCTGGCTGCCCATCGCCGGCTATATCCTGGTGCACCTGCTGATTATTGATAATTCAGGCTCTGACCCAGTACGCCAGTCACAAATCACCGAAAACGCCGCTAGTACTTACTAGCCCTCCAGTACGTGGCGGCACAAACAAATGTGAACTAAGGTGTTTATCAGGAGTAACCTGATATAGCCTGCGCCAATCTATCTATTGGAAGGCGGAGGCAGGTGCCCTTAGCCAGCTTCGGAAGGATTTAATAAGAAGTATGAAAGTTCAGTACCCCTATCGCTGCGACTACTGCCTGAACCTGAAAGGCGAAACAAATCATTGGTGGCTGCGGCCTCAGGACGCCCAGCAATTCCTCCTGGTGCGCTGGGATCAACAGCTTGCGGACATGCCAGGCCACGAACACATCTGCTCGGAATCCTGCGCGTCCAAGGCTTTGTCGAAATGGCTGGCGCAGGCCAGTGGCAACTCGGTGCGGCCCGCTGCGAAAGAACGTTCGTTGTCCGCGGTTCAGTAAACCTCAGTACGTTTTCAAGTAAGTCAGTTCTCTCTTCGCCGCCGGTACCGTCCAGTTGTGCCAGGGCGGCTGATGCATCGTGATTTTTTCGAAACACGCCGCGGCTTCGCGGTAGCGCTTGCTATTTTCCAGATATTGTCCGTAATAAAACCACGCGGTGGGAAGCGAAGGATGATCCTTGATCACGGCGGTAGCCGAATCCTGAGTTTCTGGGAGCCGCAACTGTGCGAACAAGTATAGCAGCGTGACGTCCGGCGTTGATTCCAGTCCCGGGAATTTATCCAAGGCCTCATGCACAAGCGCCGCGCTCTTTTCGTTCTGCCCACGATACAGCGCGATGAGGGCATGATCGATCAATTCCTCGCGCCCGAGTTCATGAAGTGACTTGCCCAGGAACCCTAACGCAACAGTCGAGCGTGCGATGTTTCCATCTTCCAAACGCGCGGCCTCAGTCAAGGCGCTGGAATTCGCGGAAACAATCAGGGTGAGCTTCCTGGCGGAAAGCTTCACCATAATTAGCGTGGGCGCGAAGCTCCATAAAACCTGTTCGCCGGAGTAATCTTGATGGAACCAGCCGAGCGCGTTGGTTTGTTCTTTTGCGAACCGGATCGCGTCCGGCATTGGCTTGTTGCGCTCCATCGGCCTCAGCGCATCAAAGAAACCACGGTTATCGAGAATCTCTTCGCCCGGCGTTCCATCTGCCGTGTTCATGAGCACCTGCCGGATGGTCGCGCCCGGCGGCATCGGCGCGGGCTTATCCAGTAGAGCTTTGGGGACGCGCTCCGCGATTACCGGCTCTTCGGGCGCCGGGGCTTTGATGTCACCCGCACCGTATTTCCAAACCACGCGGCCCGATTCAACCACCGCGGCGCGCAAGTCCGAAATCCCGAGTTCGCTTGCGGCCTGTTCTAGATCCCGACCAAGCGTCGCAAATTGGGCCTCCGCGGCCAACGGCCAACTTGCCAACGGCCAAACCGCCAACAGCGCAGCGGCAAGCTGCCGCGTCACTTCTTATACCCGATCTTGCGCAAAAACCCGTGCCGCCACTCGGCGTCCGCGGCGGTTTCCACGCCCTTGGGCGACGACCCATCGACCACGCCTAGCACTCCCCTGCCCTGCTCCGTCTGCGCCACGATCACCTCCACCGGATTCGCGGTGGCGCAGAAAATCGTGCAAACTTCCGGTGTCTCGAGAATGCGATTCTTTACGTTGATCGGAAATCCGCCGCGCAGCGCGACCACAAACAAGTGCCCCGCCCCCAACGCGCTCGCGTTCCTGGTTGCAATCGCCTTCAGCTCCTCGTCGTTGCCGTCCACACGCGTGAGACATGCTCCGGACGCCTCGTTGAACGCAATGCCGAACTTCATCTGCGGGACGGTGTTGACGATCGCTTCATAAATATCTTCCACCGTTTTGATGAAGTGGCTGTGCCCGACGATGACGTTTCCGTCGGTTGGAATCTCGATCCGGATGGCGTGCAGGTCCATGGAATCTATTAAGCCACAGGCAAAGAGCTAACAGCCAAAAGCGGCGCCTGTGCTATGATGAAGCTTCCGGCCGCCATCTGGAAAGCCACTGATTTAATTGCACTTATGCCGAACTCTGCGCCGAGTATCGCTAAACTGATCGACCACACGCTGCTGCGTCCCGAAGCCACGCGAGCCGACATTTTTCAGCTCTGCAGCGAAGCCCGCGAGTACAATTTCGCCAGTGTTTGTTTGAACACATATTGGGTCCCGCTGGCCGCTTCGCAGCTTGCGGGATCGGACGTGAAGGTTTGCACGGTGGTTGGATTTCCGCTGGGCGCAACTTCCACCGAAGCAAAAGTTTCTGAGACCGAAGCGGCCTTACGCGCGGGCGCCCAAGAGATCGACATGGTGCAGAATATCGGCGCATTGCGCGGCGACGACGACCGCGCGGTGGAAGAGGAAATCGCGCTGGTCTCGGCGGCGGCTCATCGTCACGGCGCCATCGTAAAGGTGATTCTCGAAACCTGCCTGCTCAACGACGACCAGAAGATTGTTGCCTGCAGGCTGGCGCAGATGGCCGGCGCCGACTTCGTCAAGACTTCCACCGGCTTTGGTTCCTCCGGCGCAACCGTTCACGATGTGGAGCTGATGCGCCGCACGGTCGGCCCCACGATGGGCGTGAAAGCTTCGGGCGGCATTCGCACGCTGGATGACCTGCTCAAGATGGTGGCCGCGGGAGCGACACGCATCGGCGCCAGCGCCAGCGTCAAGATCGTCGAGGCCGCACGATCTGCATCGAAGCACGCCGCGGAGTCCGGAACTTGACCATGGCCGCGCCCGCCGGCAAAACCAAAATTCGTTTTCAGGAACGCGCCGAACTTCTCGATTTTCTCCTGGATGTTTCCGCCGCGACTTCGGAGACGCTGGATCTCGACCGCATTTTGGCGAACGTCGCGGCCATCGTGAAAGACGTTGTTCCGTACGACCTGTTCGCCATCCTGCTCTACAGCGAGCGCCAGCATGGGCTCAGCATCCGTTATTCCATCGGCCATCGCGAGGAGGTGGTGCGAAATCTGGTGATCCCGCTCGGCGAAGGCATCACGGGCATCGCAGCCGCCAACCGCCAGCCCATCCTGTCGGCCGACGTTCACAACGATCCGCGCTATCTCACCGCTCTCGACGCCGTGCAGTCCGAGCTTGCGGTTCCTATGCTGGCGCGCGGCCGGCTGGTGGGCGTTATCGATCTGCAGTCCACGCGCCTGGCCGCATATCGCGAGCAGGACCGGGCCTTGCTGCAATTGATCGCTTCGCGCGTCGCGGTGTCCATCGATAACGCACGGCTCTATCGCCGCGTGGACCGCCAGAATCGCACGCTGAAGACGCTGGCGCATTTGTCGCAGGAGTTCCGGTCGATTCTCGATCTGGATGAGCTATTGCGCAAAATAGCCACTACCACGCATTCGCTGGTGGCCTTTGACGCTTTCAGTATTCTGCTGCTGGATGCGGAAAACAAAGTGCTGCGGCACCGCTTCAGCGAGCGTTACGACCAGCGCGTGGACCTGGACAACATCCCGCTCGGCAAAGGGCTCACCGGCGCGGCCGCCGAATCGCGCGAGATTGTGCGCGTCGCCGATACCATGGCCGACCAGCGCTATATCGCTTCGCACCCCGATATTCGGTCGGAAATCGCCGTGCCGCTCATCGTGCAGGACCGCGTGGTGGGCGTCATGAACCTGGAAAGCGAGCGCATGGGCTACTTCACCGAAGAGCACGCGCGGTTGCTGGCGCTGCTTGCGCCGCAGATTGCCAGCTCGGTGGAAAACGCGCGCCTGTATGAAGAGATAGCGCAGCGCGAACAGTGGATGGACCGCGATCTGAAGGCCGCCCGCAATGTGCAGCTCGTCATGCTGCCGCGCGAGGCGCCGGAAATTGAGGGGCTGGAGGTCGCCATTCGCCTGCGCCCGGCGCGCGAAATCACCGGCGACGTCTACGATATTTTCGAACACAGTTCAGGCGAAACGGTGTTTCTGTTTGGCGACGTGAGCGGCAAAGGCGCAGCCGCGGCTCTCTACGGTGCAATGGTGAGCGGCCTTCTGCGTACGCTGGCGCACCGCCGCCGGGATCCGGCTGAATTGCTGAAGCTGTTGAACCGCGTGCTGCGCGAGCGCATCGTCGGCACGCAATACGTCGCGCTCCTGGTGCTGGTGTGGGAAAGCGCGAAGCATCGATTCGTGATGGCCAACGCGGGCGCGGAACCGCCACTGATCTGCCGCGATGGGAACATCATCAAACCCAAAGTCGAGGGCGTTCCCGCCGGCCTGCTGGACGATCGCGAATACGATGAAGTGATCTTCGATACCATGCCCGGCGACGTCATCCTTCTGCACTCCGATGGAATCACCGATCAGCCAAACCCGAAAGGCGTTGAATACGGCACCGGCCGCCTGGCGCGCAAGCTGCAAAAACTGTGCAGCAAACCTCCCGAGATGCTGGCCAATCAGATTCTGGCCGACCTGGATCATTACAAGTCCGATGCGCCCACGCACGACGACCAGACGCTGGTGGTATTAAGGGTGAAGTGACCAATTGATGTGACCCAACCGAGCCGCGACCACAGGGAGCGGTCACCCAGATAATGCAATATCGCGATCAAACACTTTATCTCGAAGAAATGCCGCTGGCCGACATTGCGCGCCGCGAAGGCACTCCCAGTTACGTCTACTCGCGCGCCGCGATTCTCGATCGATTCCAGGCCTACGAGCGCGCCTTCGGCGGTGTTTCGCATAAAGTCTGCTACGCCGTCAAAGCGAATAGCAACCTGTCTATTTTGAAATTGCTGGCCGAAGCGGGCGCGGGCTTCGACATCGTATCCGGCGGCGAATTATTCCGCGTGCTGAAAGCTGGCGCGGATCCCGGGACCATCATCTTTTCCGGCGTCGGTAAGACTTCGCAGGAGATCGATTATGCGCTCGAGCACCACATCAAAAGCTTCAATTGCGAGTCCGAACCCGAGCTTGCGCTGATCGATTCTCTGGCGTCCCGGCGCGGAATCCAGGCGCGCGTCGCATTGCGCGTGAACCCGGACGTCGACGCCGCGACGCATCCCTACATTTCTACCGGACTGCGCGACCATAAGTTCGGAATCGACATCGCGGAAGCCGAAGCGATCTATGAGCGTGCGCGGGCGCTCTCGAACCTGTCGCTCGAAGGCGTTAGTTGCCACATCGGTTCGCAAATCACCGACATTGCGCCCATGCTGGAAGTGTTCGACAAGATGCTCGCGCTCACTGGACGCTTGCGGGCGCGCGGCCTGCCCATTCGCTCGCTCGATCTGGGCGGCGGTCTCGGCGTGGCTTACAAACCGGGCGATAAAGCGCCTTCCATTTGCGAATTCATTCAGGCTATGTGCGGGCGCACGGCCGGGCACGATCTCGAAATCCTGATCGAACCGGGCCGTTCCATCGTGGCCGAAGCGGGCGTGCTGCTCACGCGCGTGCTGTATCGCAAGAGCAACGGCAGATCGGCAATTCGTGATCGTCGACGCCGCCATGAACGATCTGATCCGTCCCGCGCTGTACCAATCGCATCACGAAATCGTTCCCCTCCGCAAAAATCAGAGCGATTCCATCATTGCCGATGTGGTCGGCCCGGTGTGCGAATCCGGCGATTTTTTGGCCCGCGCCCGCGAAATGCCGAACGTGCTGCCGGGCGATCTGCTGGCGGTCTGCACCGCCGGCGCGTACGGTTTCGTCGCGTCGTCGAATTACAACGCGCGTCCCCGCCCGCCCGAGATTCTGGTGGAAGGCGATGGCTATCGCGTGATCCGCCAGCGCGAGAAATACGATGACCTGATTCGTGGCGAGTGAGCATGTCCCCCGGGGGCATTTAGAAGTCCGAATTGGTATACTTTGGGGGCCTTCACGGGAACGGCGACCTCTTCGAAATCGCGGGTGCGTACGCCTTTCACATCGCCGAAAGCCAAGCCTACCTCGACGGCAACAAACGGACCGGCGTTCAGAAGTTGACACCGGCGGTCTCCCGGAGCTTGCCACCTACGAAGCCATGATCGCGGTGGCCAGGCATGAGCTGGATCGAATCGGCTTGGCGCAATTCCTTCGTGAAACTCTTATCGGTTAAGCAATAGGATTAGGCCATAGGCCGTCCGCCCGAGCCCGCGCTACAATCGATTCATGCGCCTTGTCGTTTTCGCGTCTCTTTTCTTGTCCCTGCTCACCCTCCTTCCCGCGCAGGAAAAGCCCAAGTCCCCGCCCACCTCTACGTTGGATAAAGTCCACATGGAGGCTTACGTCCGCCATCTGCTGGCTGTGATTCCTGAAGTCCAGGTCAAGATCGACGATCCCAAGCCCGCCGGCACGTCGGACCTGCAGGAAGTGGACGTTCACTTCAGCTACCAGGGCCGCACGCAGGACGAAGTTTTCTACATCACCAAGGACGGCCATCACATCATTCGCGGCGTGGTTTACAACCTCGCCCAGAACCCCTTTCAGGAAGATCTCGACAAGTTGAAGACCAACGGCACGCCCAGTTTCGGCCCGGCCACCGCCCCGGTGACGCTGGTTGAGTTCGGCGATTTCGAGTGCCCCAATTGCAAGGAAGAAGCCAAGACGCTGCGCGATAACGTCCCCTCTCAATTTGCCGGCCAGGTGCAGGTTTACTTCAAGGATTTTCCGCTGGAGCAGATTCATCCCTGGGCCAAGGCTGCGGCCATCGCTGGACGCTGCCTCTATCACCAAAGTCCGGCCGCTTTCTGGAAGTATCATGATTGGATTTACGAACACCAGGCCGAAATCCAACCGGACAATCTGAAGTCGCAAGTGCTGGATTTCGTCAAGACCGCTCAGGATATCGACGCGCTGAGATTCGGACAATGCATCGACACCAAGGCCACCGAGGCCGAAGTGGATGCTTCGCTTGCCGAGGGCCGCGCACTCCACGTGGATGCCACGCCGACATTGTTTGTAAACGGACGCCGCCTGGTGGGCAACTATCCGTGGCAGAACATCGAACAGATCATCAGCGGCGAGGTGAACTATCAGAAGACCGCGCAGAGCATGGCGCCGAAGTCCGAAAAGTCCGATGACAAGTGCTGCGAAGTGAAGATCCCGTCCGTGCTCGACAAATAACATGCGCCTCAGACTCGGCCTCCTCATCGCGCTCGCGTCTGGAGTGTTCGCCGCCAACGTCAACAGCGACGAATACCTGGGCATCATCAAGTTCCTGGCTTCGCCGGAAATGCGCGGCCGCGCCACGGGATCGCCCGAGCTTGGAAAGAGCCGCGGCCTACATTCGCGATCAGTTTCGCGGCATGAACCTGAAGCCGATTTCGGGCAACAACTACTACCAGGATTTTGACGTCACCACCAGCGCCCGCCTGGGCAAAAAGAACGACCTCACTTATACCACCGGCGGCAGGCCGGAAACGCTGCGCTTCCAGCAGGATTTCATCCCGCTGAATCTTTCCGCCGCGGGCGAGGCGTCCGGCAGCGTGGTCTTCGCGGGCTTCGGCATCACCGCGCCCGAATACAATTACGACGACTATGCCGGCCTGGATGTGAAGGGCAAAATCGTCCTGCTTCTGCGCCATGAGCCGCAGGAGTTCGACGAAAAGAGCGTCTTCGAAGGCAAGGTTTACACCGCCCATTCGCAGATTTTCAGCAAAGCGGCCAACGCCAAGTTTCACGGCGCCAAGGCCGTGCTGCTGGTCAACGATGTCGGCACGCATACCGGCGACGGCGACGACCTGGAGAAATTCGGAGGCGCCGAAGGCCCCGACAACGCGGGCATCGAGTTCGTTCAGGTGAAGGCCAACGTGGTCGAACCGCTGGCTCGCTCTCAGCGGCAAGAACCTGGAGGCCATCGAAAGCGGCATCGATAAGGACCTGCATCCGGAATCGTTCGCGCTGCCAGAAAAGCTGCGCCTGGACCTGGATGTGGATATCGGACGGGAAGTGAAAACGGTCCACAACGTCGCCGCGTACCTGCCCGGTGAAACCAGCGAGTACGTCGTCATCGGCGCGCACTACGATCATCTCGGCTTGGGCGGGCAGTTTTCGCTGGCGCCTTCGCTCATTGGAACGGTGCATCCCGGCGCCGACGACAATGCTTCCGGCACCGCCGGCGTCATCGAACTGGCGCGCTGGTTTTCGCAGCAGCCCAAACGCCAGCGGGGCATTCTGTTTCTGACCTTCGCGGGCGAAGAACTGGGGCTGCTGGGCTCCAGCTACTACGTCAACCATCCCCTGCTCCCGCTCAAAGACGACGTCGCCATGATCAACATGGACATGATCGGCCGCATTCGGGACCGCAAGATTTACGTGGGCGGCGTCGGCACCGGCAGCACTTTCGCCGCGCTGCTGAAGCAGCTGGTCCCCAAGTACGACTTCGACGCCGATCTCACCGATAAAGCCGGCTACGGATCGAGCGACCACACCTCCTTCACCACCAAGCAAATCCCGGTGCTGTTCTTTTTCTCCGGCCTCCACGCCGACTATCACAAGCCCAGCGACACCTGGGACAAAATCAATGCTCCCGACGCCGTCCGGTTGCTGGATCTGGTGGCCGATGTCACCGATCACCTCACCGATAGCTCGCCACGCCCGCAATTCGTCCGCGTGCCGGAGACCCAGCCGCCGGGCGAAGTAGCCAATCCCCATTCGGGCAAAGCGCCTGGCGGCGGATACGGCCCCGATTTCGGCAGTATCCCCGATTTCACCGAACTACCCAATGGAGTAAGGTTCGCCGACGTGCGGCCCGGCTCGCCGGCCGCCAAAGCCGGCCTCAAGGCGGGGGACATTTTGACCGAATTCGACGGAAAGCCCATCCAGAATCTGTACGATTTCACGTACGCGCTACGGGCCAGTCATCCTGGGCAGGAAGTACTTGTCAAGGTGCTCCGGGGTACCCAAACAATTGATGCCAAGGTACTACTGACCGAGCGGAAGTAAATCCGCATACTCTGGTCATGGCACCTGAATCATCCTTCGGAACCGCACCAGCCCTGGCCCACAGCATTGTACGGACGCTGCCGCCTCTGATTCTCCATCCCTTCGCCGATGCCGGCGGCCCCAGCAAGCTGGTGGAAAGCTCGCGCGCCAATTTGAAGCTGCAGGGTTTGCTGCCCCAGGGCGAAGCGACGCGCGAAGACCTGGACCGCTCTCTCCTGGATGGGCGCTACTCAGAGCTTCGAATGCTGTACTACGTGGGTAAGGACCTGGCGCGCTGGATCGAGCAGTGTCTGGAATTCGTCGAGCGCAATCAGACTGCCCTGCCCCCGGGCATCTGCTTCCAAAGTTTCGCCGCCCTGTTGATCCAGGATCCGCCTACCGGCGTCCAAGCCAAGCTCCGCAAGTGGGGCGTTGGCGACTACAAATCCATCTTCGGCCGGGCCCTTGGACTGCATACGCTGTTTGCGGCCGCGCCGCCGCGCGAAGTTCTATCGGACGAATTCGTGCGCTCCTACTTCCGCTTCGCCGATCAGATCTTCCAGAACAAGCAGAGCGAGTGCGATTTCACGCCGCTCAGTTCGCGCGAGTTCCATTTCGAGCTCTATTCTTCGGGCGAATATTCGCGGATGCTGGAACGGTCCTGGGGCGAGTAATCCTTTTCGAACTCCGCCAGCGTGGCTAGGAATCCCGAAGCGGCGTTTAAGTTGAATCCGGCCAGATCGCGCAAGAACCGCTGGCCAAACGCCGAATTGCTCATGCGGTCGCCATAGTGCCTGGCCGCCCAAACCCCAATCCCCAGCACCAGGAAGCCGAAGGCGACGTTCGTTACGATCCAGGCGGTGTCGAAGAGACGATACACATCCAATCCCAGGAACCCTTTCATCACGACGATGAAAATGGGCGTCCAGGTGAGCGTCGCTGGTCAGGAAGATCGCCTGGCATGTAACGGATGCGAAACTTTCGCAGCGTCTCCAAGCGCTTCTGAATCGACGGCGACGGGTTGATTGTAGTTGATGTTCAACGCCAACCCGATCTGCGCGTTCAATGCCGCGAGCGTCGCGATGGCCAGCAGGTCCAAGACGACAGCCGGCCCAGCGAAGCGCGGCATCGACCAATTCTGGGCGATAAAACGGCCGAGAGAAACGATCACAACCAGCATAAAGATCGATCCCGCGGCCAGCATCGCAGCTAATCTCCACAGCGCAAATTTGGCCCGCCGCGTGTATGAGTCCCGCAGCAATTGCCGATTCAGGCGAATGCTCTCGTCGAGCTTTCTGTCGTGCTCGGCCCATTTTACTTTCAATTCATCGAGTTCCATTTTGTTTCACTCCTGTTTCCTGCCGCAGAGTCTCCTTCAGGCGGCTGATTTTAGTGGCGACGTTGGTCGGGCTGATTCCCAGCACATCGGCGATCTCCTGATAATTGTTCCCATCTAAGTAGAGGATCACGAGCGCCTTGTTCAGGGGATCGAGTCCTTCGATCCACTCGTACAATACCTGCACCTCTTCGGGCCGGCTTGCGGTCTCGTCGATCGCTTCCAGCAGATGTTCGCTTCCCGGGACGACATGCCGCGTCCGGACACTCTCGCGCCGATAGAACGAGATGGCCACGTTCAGCGCGATGCGGTACATCCAGGTGGAAAAGCGCACGCGCTGGTCGAATGAGCGAAACGACCGCCAGAGCTGGACAATAATCTCCTGCGCCAGGTCGTCCCGGTCGCCCGGGTTCCTGCAATAGGAGTGGCAGACCTTGTAGAGGATTTTCTTGTGCTCCTCCAGCAGGCTTTGGAACCGCTCCTGTTCCGGCGTTGTCATGCTTCACCCTATTATTCGCGGCAGACGGGGCAAAAATCACACTGGTGGTGTGGCGCACGCACGAGTGCCCGCGACAGCACGCACGAGTGCGTGCGCCACAGAATTCATCGTGATACGATAGCGCGCATGCGATGGCTCTGTTTGCTCGCGGCGTCCGCCGCAACAATGTTTGCGCAGCTTGCGCCGCCGAACGACGCGGGCGTCTCGCTGGGACATATTCATCTCACCGTTCCCGATCCCGACGCGCAGATCAAAGTGTGGGTGGACGTTTTGGGCGCAACCGCTTCCAAAGCCGGGCCGCTCAACCTGGTGAAGCTGCCCGGCATCTTCGTCATCGTCACCAAGGCGAACGCCACCGAAGGCTCCGACGGTTCCACCGTCAACCACATCGGCTTTCTGGTGAAGGATTACGCCGCTCTGAAGACCAAACTGGCCGCCGCCAACATCCCCACCGTGTTCGACATCGAGAAGAACAAGCAGATCATGGTGACCTTCCCCGACAAAGTGCGCGTGGAGTTCAATGAGGACGCCTCCATTCCCGCGCCCGTGATCTTCCATCATATTCACCTCATGACCACGGATCCGCCGGCTTTGCAAGCCTGGTATGTCAAAACTTTTGGCGCCGAAGCCACCACGCGACGCAACCTGCCCGCCGCCAAGCTCCCCGGCGGCGAGGTGGATTTCCTGAAGGCTAAAGATGCGCCTGCGGCCACCAAGGGCCGGACCCTGGATCACATCGGGTTCGAGATCAAGGATCTGGACGCGTTTTGCAAAAAACTGACGGCGGATGGAATGACGTTCGACATGCCCTACCGCGATGTCCCGGCCATTGGCCTCAAAATCGCCTTTATCATCGATCCGGTGGGCACGCGCATCGAGTTGACGCAGGGCCTGGCAGGCAAATAGACGTGCGAATCTAGGCTGTATCGCGTCTAACCATTGAGAGTCCATGGTAAGACGCGCGCTCGTACTTTCGGTCGCTGCGGCGGCAACGGCGTTGTTCGCAATCGCCGCCACTCCGAATGCCGAAGAGATTATCCGCAAGTCTGTCGCGGTCACCAAATCGGACTGGGCGCAGGCTCCGAAGTACTCCTTCCTGGAACGGGACGTGGAGAGCAAACGGCACGATCCGCGAATGGCCCGGACATACCGGGTGTTGATGATTGACGGCTCTCCCTATAACCTTGTTACAGCCATTAACGACCGGCCACTGTCGGCTTATGAAAAGGCGGCTGAACAACGGAAGCTCGAAAGGGAGATCGGAAAGAGGCAGAACGAATCGGCACGCGAACGGGAAAGGCGCATCGAAAAGTATCATAGGGAGAGCGAGCACGATCACCAGATGCTCCAGGAAATGGTGGACGCGTTTCAGTTTCACATCGCGGGCGAGACGCAGGTGGACGGGTACAACTGTTGGGTGATGGATGCGGAGCCGAGGCCGGGATACGAACCGGACGACCGCGAGGGCCGGGTTCTCAAGGGAATGCGGGGGCGGCTCTGGATCGACAAGGCTACCTACCAATGGGTGAAGGTCCACGCTGAAGTGGTAAAGCCGGTGAGTTTCTACGGATTCCTCGCCAAAGTCGGGCCCGGAACCGAGTTCGACTTAAAACAGGCGCCGGTGGCCGGCGACGTTTGGATGCCGCAGGCATTCAATGTGAGCGTGCGCGCGTCCGCTCTCGGGTTCTTCAGCGAAAACTCCGATGAAAGCGACACCTATCGCGACTACCAACCTATGCCTCAGGCCTCGGCATTGCTACAATCCACAAAGTAGATCAAAGTAGATCGAGGATCAATCATGCCCACAGCAACCGAAACAGGCGCGGGAATCAGCCCGATTTCGAAGGAAAGCGCGGCGCCCGAAGGACGATCACGGTAGCCGCCCTTCGCCCGCTCCGAAACCGCCAAACCTCCGGGGTCGATCCCGCGTTCAGATGGCGGTGATGGAGGTGGAGACAGTGAATAGGCTAGCAAGGTTCTGTATTCAGGCGGGTTTGAGCTGCGGACTTCGTCTCAGGCATATGGCAATCGCGAAGCGCGTTTTGGTAATGGTGCTGATGCCCCTTGCATCTGGATTGTCGTTCTCACAGCAAAGGCACGTTGTTCTTGATGATGCGAAGGTTCAAGTTACAAGAATCGACCTTGCGCCCGATGAGGCATACACCCCGACGAAGGAGCAGGGCGGGGCCGTCTGGATCGCACTCGATTCGCTCGTACTTAAGACCAACAAAGGAGGCCAAGACAGCATAAAACTTGTTCGGCGAGGGGAATCGGCAAGCGTAGATCCAGAGGCGTCAGCCCAATTCGGTGCTGAAAGTGGCCGGGCAAGTCACATGCTCTTAGTTGAGCCAAAAACGGTTCACCAGGAACTCACTGTGAGTCCCTTCGTCCTAAGTGGCAGTCTTGAAGATGCGAGTGACAGAAACGCGACTCTTCTAATCGCGCTATCAAACTGTCATTTTCGAGACACCCGGAATTTAGGTGATGAATCAGAGTGGGTCCCGAGCAAGCCAGAAATGGTCGTAATGATGGCTGGCGGTGTGAAATGGATACGTCCGGGCATACACCATTTTAGAAATCTAGGCTCGTCGCCAGCGAGAATGGTCTCTATTGAATGGCGAACGGGAACCTAAGAAGCGGTTCACTTCCGCTATGACGCGAACGAATTTCGGTACGACGGTAATCCACGTTCGTGCATCTGCATATAGAATTACCGGCCAAGAACGGGACGCCGAGACCGGGCTCGATTACTTCGGGGCAAGGTACTTCTCCTCGGCACAGGGAAGGTGGACCAGTCCCGATTGGTCGGAGAAGCCGCAACCAGTACCATACGCCGATCTCACCGACCCCCAGACGCTGAACCTCTACGGGTACGTTCGCAACAATCCGTTGAAGCAGGCTGACCCGGACGGGCATGATGCCCTTTGGGTAGTCGACAAGCAGACGGGGCAGACTACGCTTGTGATTCCGGTTCATTTCACTGGGAGTAGCGCAACGAATGAGAATGTTACTGCGATTGTCAATCGCGACAATAGCCTCGACACAGGCGGCTCGCCAGTAAAAATCCAAGTTGTGAGCACGGACAAGCCCATCAATGGGGTCTTGAATACCATGGACTTAAGCCCCGGTGCGGATACAAAGAACTATGGACCTCCCGGCGAGGGTGTGAATAAGCTTGGCGGGAACACCGGGCACATTAACACAGACAATAGCCAGTCGAACGATGCTACTGCCCACGACGATCTACACTTCGCAGGTATCAAAGATCAATACCAAGAAGGCCCGCGGGATGCAAATGGCAATCGGACTAGCAGCCCTACGCCTGGGTATGACAATTCCAATATCATGACGTCTCGTTCTGGAACAAAGCTAAACCCAGGTCAAGTTCAGGAGGCACAGAAGAACAGCACGACCAAACAGTGCACCACAGACAACGGGAAAACAACATGCCACTGAGATTATTAAGCATGTGTACTTTCATTCTCATGGCCGTCGCGTTGTTTGTGCAAAACGCGCCGGGTGCGGAGCCAAAACGTCCTCACAAAACGCCAGTTGAGGTTTGGTCTGGCGGTGACGACGGGTTAACCCAAAGGCTCAAAGCCTCGATAGAAAAGGAGTTCGGGTCATCCTCCGACTTTCAAATGAGCGTAGGAAAGAAGCCAGGAACACTGATAGTTACTATTCCAAGTAACGTCATGTGGCGTGAAAAAAGCGGACGAACTCAGGCACTCTATGCAATCGACTTCACATCGGATAGCGGCCGGAATTTAGGCACCAGTAAAGGGAAGTGCTGGGACGATGACTTGGCCCGTTGTGCGGTGCGGATCGTGGCCGCTGCACGGGTCATGGTCCAGAAAGCCCACTAGACTGGCCAGCACTTCACCGGCAAGGAACGGGACACGGAGACAGGTTTGGATTTCTTCCAGGCACGCTATCACGGCAGCGCGCAGGGACGGTTCTTGAGCCCCGATCCGGCCGGGAACTTTGTGGCCAGCACCGGCGATCCGCAGAGCTGGAATATGTATGCGTACGCACGCAACAATCCGCTCACGTTAGTAGACCCGACGGGGCTCGACTACTGTACTTGGCAGGACGGCAGCACGGACAATTCTCCCGAGACTGGCGGATCCCTCGAAGGCGAGTGCGAGGAATACGGTGGTACATGGACGGTACCGACCTTCGAAACAACGGCAACTGACCAGGTGAACACAGGCGAGCAAACCCTTTATTCGGATGATTGGCTAAACCAGTGGTCCGCCGAGAACGGGGCCTTCGATTCTGGAGCTTTACTCCTTACTACAGGCTCGGCCCTGGCACCCCCGTCGTCGGTGGGTGCCATCGTTCGATCGGGCGGCGTGGGGTACTGGAACTGCGTCAAGAACGGCGGTAACGCACTCAGCATGCAGAATGCACTCCAAGCTGCAACTGGAGGTAAGCATGGTAATGGCGCGATCGCCGGGGCGCTCCTAGGCAATCCTCTGTCGGACATAATTAGTTTGGTCCAATCGGCGCATGCCGGAAAAGCAAATGGGGCTGGAGCGGTTGGGCTGGACGCAGCCGCGTACTTCTTGGGTGATGCCGCCACATCGGGTGCCTCGAACGTGCCCAACTTCTCGGGTTCCGTTGCGATATCCGGGAGCCTTGCCGTGACTACAGCGACAATGAATGCTACCTTCCAAATCGGAGGAGGCGTAAGCGGCTCCCTTTCGCTGGGAAGCGCCGCCATGAGCCTCGCGGAAGGCGTTGCCCAGGCTGGGAACATACTCAACATTTACAACGCAGGTGTCACTGCTGTAATGGCCGGGGTCTGCGCCGAGTAATGATCGAATATGCGCAAGGACTAATTCAGGGCGCTTTGGGTGTGTGGTTCGCTGCATGGGCGGTGCGGAGGCGATACAAATTGGACCACCCGCTTGATCAAGGAATGCAGATGCTGCGATGGGCCGTGATAGCCCTTATGTTTGGTCTAGCTTTAGTTCCCGGGACCAACGCAGGGTGGCTTCGGGTCTGCGGTTTACTTACGTCACTGGCGTTCCTCTGTTGGCCAAATTTAGCGTACCGCATAGTGCGGCTGTTCCGCGGAAGCGCACACGGTAGCGATAGCGACTCTGGCCCTTCACAGCCATGAACGGGAACACGGACAATGTCAGCGCGAAGTTTACCGGCAAGGAACGGGATACTGAGACCGGCCTCGACTTCTTCCAGGCCAGGTATATGTCATCGGCCCAGGGGCGCTTCACCAGCGCCGACCCGCTGGGCAACTTCGTCGCCAACGCGGCTGATCCGCAGAGCTGGAACATGTATGCCTATGCCCGGAACAACCCGCTGGCGTTCATCGACCCAAGCGGCTACGATTACTGTGAGACACCCAATGGCGAGACGAGCCCTAGTGACGATTTCGGTGGGGTGGATGCCGACGTATGCGGAGACTTGGGCGGCACATGGCAGAGTTCTTGGGACATCACCGACAACGTAAATCAATACAACAGCGGTCAGATCACTCTCGATCCGGACGGTTGGCTCAACCAGTGGTCCGCTGAGAACGGCCCACTCGGCGCTGGATACACTTTCTACATTACGGGGACCACATCGCCGCTCGGAGATCCAAACGCACCTTTGACTCTCACCCCTAAATCGCAGCCGCCGCCCATACCGAATCCCACTGTGTGCGGCGGAGGTGGATTCTTCTACATTGGCCCACCAACCCTCAAATTTGGATTTGCACAAGCTGATCTTCTTGCCTTGGTTGAGTACGATTCCGAACAGGGTGGCTCCTATGACGGCCTCGCCGGTGTTGGAGTTGGCCCGTATATGGTCGGGGTTGAGTCGATGCGCTCCTTGCGGGATTGGCAATCCACGACGACTCCGATTGGACTTAGCGGTCCTGAATTCGAAAACAAGACTCCGATCGGACCAATCCGACCGGGTAAAATTGCTGTCGGTGGGTTTGTTCAGCCGGCTGGAAACAAGCTGGGCATTGGTGCCTACGGTGGCGCTGGCGTGGTTGGCGGAGGCGGGTACCTCACGCTCGGTTTTGGTGGATGCCAGTAGAAATGTTGTTGCCCGAGAACGCAACAACGATCGCTGTCGGCGCGTTATTGATCGTGTTGGCCTTCTTTTACACCGGCTCCTCCAATAGGGCCTTCGCACGGGGATCGATTGACGAAGGTTGCCAGGGCCTCCGGGACGAATTTAGAATCCTGGACGCAATACAGTTACCCGTCCACAACGCAGGTGACCGCTAATCAGGACCAAGTCACCAAGGGCGACGGAGCGATACAAGTGGTTGCAATGTACGACGAACTAGGGAGGCCGAATGAGACTGATCAATATGAAAGCTCCACCCAATACATCGCGACAACCACTGCTTATAATTCGCTCGGGCTCGTCCAGCAGACTACGAATCCATCCAGGCCAGGGGACCTCTTGAACTATCCGACAAAATACACCTACGATGCTCTCGGAAGAGTGACCAACGTTCTGACTGCCGATCTAGCGCAGACCATCGCGAACTACGTCGGAAATCAGACCACAGTGACGGATGCCATGGGCAACGCACGGGCCACCACCACTAACGCCCTCGGGCAGTTAACCAGCACGACGGAAAACCCCGGTGGGCTTGCGTACCTGACCTCCTATACCTACGATGCGCTTAATGATCTGGTAGGTGTAGCCCAAGGCGCACAGACTCGAACTTTCTATTATGACTCGCTCGGGCACCTTACCAGCGCCACAAACCCCGAGACGGGAACCACCGGTTACGCTTACGACAACAACGGAAACCTCATCTGGCGACGGAATAACGCCGGAGTGAAAACGTGCTATAGCTATGATGCCCTAAATCGCCTGATACTGCAGGTATACTTCATCGGCAATCCTACAGGTGGTACTACGGGCCAGTGCGCCAGCATCCCCTCCACAAGCTATTACGGCAGCACGCCAAACGTTAGCTACCTTTACGACTACTTTGCGGTGAACGCTATTGGGCGCCTGGTTGTCATCCAGAATTCGGCGGCGACAAATTGGATTTTTGGCTACGATGCTCTAGGCCGAGCGGTCGATCATGTTCAAGCGCTCGGCGCGGATCAGCAGTACGACTACCAATTTACCTACACCTACAATCTAGCCGACGCGCTCACTTCAACCACCTATCCTTCTGGCCGCGTGGTCACCACTGGCTACGACCAGGCGAATCGGCCCTCCGGCCTCAGTGGCACGTTGAACTCCACGTCCACGCAGTACCTTGCCAACATAACCTACGCGCCGCACGGCGGGTGGGCGGGCCAGACGTACAATAATAATCAGATGGGTCGGCTGTTCACCTACAACAATCGCTTGCAGCCCACGGAGATGAAGGACGGCGTTCCCACGCTGAACGGTTCAACCGTGGCCAGCGTTCCGAACCCTTTGCTGGATCTGCCAGTACCTCTGGGGCTCGACTATGTTGAACGGGAATAGCACCACCAACAACGGGAATCTGACGGGCCAAAACATCATCACTCAGAATCCTACCGCCAGTTTCAACCAGAGCTACACGTACGACGCTCTGAACCGGATCGCCTCAGCCGGGGAGAGTGGCGCCTACGCCTGGTCGGAAGGGTTCAATGCGGACCGGTACGGTAACCTGTGGTTATCAAATCTCACGGGCAACATCCCGACCCAGCCGTTGATGCCTTCGTCGCAGTCGTTTTTCAATGCATCCACCAATCAATTGACTAATGTCACCTATGGTCCAGCGGGGAATCAGCTTGCCTTTGGCAGCTTCGGGCTTAACTATGACGCCGAAGGCCGGCAGATCCTCGCGCTGCAATCGGAATCTCCGCCGGTCACCTACGCCTATGATGGACTGGGTGAACGAGTGTCCAAATCGCTGGAAGGCGGGCTCACCACGATGTACGTGCATGACGTATTCGGCAACCTTGCGGCGGAATACACCACCGGCGGAACGGGGGCCGCGCCGCCCTGCACCACGTGCTATTTGAGCTGGGACCATCTGGGGAGCACACGGATGATGACGGACCAGAACGGAGTGGTGCAGGCGCGGCACGATTACTTGCCGTTCGGGGTGGAGATTCCCGCGAACTATGCGGGACGGAGTAGCGCCTGGGGCACGGCGGACAATGTGACGGCGAAGTTTACCGGCCAAGAACGGGACACCGAAACCGGTCTCGACTTCTTCCAAGCCCGCTACCACGGCAGCGCGCAAGGGCGGTTCCTAAGCCCCGATCCGTTGGGGAATTTCGTGGCCACCGCCGCTGATCCGCAAAGCTGGAACATGTACGCCTACGCGCGGAACAATCCGCTATCACTGGTCGATCCTACCGGCCTCGACTACTGCTCGGACGAGGGTTATGACATCAATAGCGGAGACGTTTCTGAAGAGGATTGCTACCAAATTGGAGGAACGTGGAACCCGGACGCAGTTTTTGTCACCAACGTGGACCAGTACAACGGCGACCAGGCAACTAGCTATGGTGACGATTCCGGTGGTCTTGATGGGAGTGGCCCTAGCGTTGACGCGCTAGGGCAAACATTCTCGGTTGATGCGTTCGGCCGAGCCACATCAGGAGGATCTGGCCCCACGCCTTGCACGGATCAAAACGCCACAGGGTTTGGGTTCGGTGTAATCGGTTCTACCGGAGCTCTTGGAGGCCTAGGCCACGGTTTCGGGGCGACCGGATCGCTGGGTGTCGGAGTGTTTCAAGTAGCCGGGGCCGGCCGTACTGGTAGCTCTGTTGGCATGTTCGGGAGCGGGGGGGCCTTTCTGGCCCCGCACGGCTCAATTGGGAACTACCCCTCCAATAACACAACTCTTTCGAATGTTGCTGCTGGCGCTTCGATAGGGGCGGGCGTGGGCGGCTTCATCACGAATGCCGGAAACGCCAATGCGCTCGGAGGGCAATTTACAACGGTGCAATTGAACTTGCCTTTTGTAAGTATTGAGGCGGACTTCTCAAAAGGCATCTACTTTGGATCTGCGACAGTGGGACCCGCTAGAGTGTATCAGTTTTCAGCCGGTATTTTCCAGACGAACACTCCTCTGCACGGGACGCTTGCATGCGGATTTTAATCGTCGCTGTTGGGACCATGCTCGGCGCCGGCCTGGCCGCCGAGATCACACACCTCAGTACCTTATGGGCCCTGTCCCGAAGGGGAACAACTGTTACCGGTGAGGTGGCTAAGAGCTGATCCTGGCCCGAGAGGGCTTGCGGTAATCCGAATAGCCACCAGTTCGGGCCCCCTTGAAGTATCCGAGCCCTGCGTAGGGTTCCCCTGCTACGCCGGGGCGCGAGTGCACGTTACCATCTTGCCGGGAGATCCGTCGGTGCGAGTAGCGGGGAACCTCAGCGAAAAATTCCAAACGTCGCTGTTCGCCTCGTTTCTCATCGCGCCACTGCTCTTCGGTGGAGGGATTGCTTATTCACTAAACCGGACAAGTCAGACGGTTCCATGGGTGGGTAGGGCGCTTCTGCGCCTCGTTCCAGTCCTGATGTCTATTGGAGTCTTGCTTTCCACCATAGCCACGTTGGTCCTTCACGGCAAATTGGCCCGGTTTCAGCTTATCGCGTCCATTTGCATGGCGATTGGATCGTCATTCTACCTATTGGCATTCCAGCGCAGTACAAAAACGACGCCGAAGGTGCTGGCGGCAGCCTTTTTCGTCATTGGAACACTTCTAATCGTAATGGATTTCACGCAGGGAGCCTGATCAGGAGGTACATTTGTTCCTGTTCACCGGCAAAGAACGAGATGCCGAAACAGGGCTGGACTTCTTCGGCGGCCGGGTATCTTTCCGCCGCGCAAGGTAGATTCACTAGCGTCGATCCGGCGTTCGAAAGTGCCATCTTGGAGCTTCCCCAGACCTGGAATCGCTATTCTTACGTTTATAACCGCCCATTGTTCGGAACCGATCCTGACGGCAGGTGCCCGATTTGTGTTGGGGCGATCGTCGGCGGTGTTGTCGAAGGGGGCTGGAACCTTGGCAGTCAGTTCATTCAGCATGGCTACAGCCTGTCAGGCACCGACTGGGGACAAGTCGGAGCAAATTTCGTTGGGGGTGCAGTCGCAGGCGGACTTGCCGTGGCAACAGGAGGCACTTCGCTTTTCGCCAGTCCAGTCGTTGGCGATCTATTCGCAGGCACAGTTTCCACGACAGTCGGTGGTATTGTGACACGAATTGGAGAGGGAGACGATGCGAATGAAATCTTATCTCCCGGCAATATTGCAACTGATGCCGTGTCCGGTCGTCGGAGGCGGAGTGGCGCATCTCGCGGCCGATGCTGTGCACATCCCTGATGATCCACGGTTACCCGCTTCCCGTCGTCACGCTGTAGGCCGTAGAGCTCTTGCCAAGTACGATGCGGCGGTGGGGGTTAGAAACAATGCCATCCGCGTACAAGCGGGCGTCGGCGTAGCCGCGGGATCCCCGCCCACTAACAGCGTGAATCTTTCATTGATAACTTCTGGTACATCATGGACCGGATGTCTCCCAGCTCCGCCACCGCCTCCGAATAACAACAGCAGCCGGATTGTTGATTGCAAGGACATGCAAGGCAATCCCTGTAGCAACTAACGGACGCAATTACCGCAGGGCATCAGAGAGAGCATGTAATGAAGCATAAGGACGCTATGGCACGCAGGGAGGCCGCTGCAGAAGAACTGAAGCGGGACGCGCTAACCGAGCAGCGCTTGCGGAAATGGAAGCGCGGAACAGCATGGCTGGGCATTGCGCTCATTGTGAGCGTCGGACTTATAGTGCCATTTTCGGCAGGTCACTCACTTCATCAACATGCCGGAGGCGTTGGGAGATTCCTCTGTGTACTTATCGATGTGCCTGCTCTCGGTTTTCATGTATGCCGCCGCAACGACGTACAATCTGTGGTCGTATCGAAACGCTATGAGGAAAATCTACAACAAGGCCGCTCCACCGACTCGCAAAGAGTTACACGGGTAACAGCTCGCCCCATGCGGGGAACCACCCGCGCACTAACCAAATCACCAGCGAAGAGCCGCCTTTGGCGGCTGGAGGAGGGTGAC
>CAWAPW010000009.1:0-192192 GCA_963784025.1 Bryobacterales bacterium | reverse complement strand
CGATAAGTATGGATGGCCCTGGGCATCGGGATCCGCCAACTGGGTCATTCCAACCGCATTTAGTGTCATCGCCTTGAAGCAATACACAGTCTGCAATCGCCTCGAAGCATCGGAAAACCAACTCATCATCGCCGAAGGCGATTACGTCATAGCGCATGGCCGCTTTACGGGGATCGGACGGCCCGCCGCCTGGATCGCAGCTGACGTTATCCGGTTCCAAGACGGTGTTCTCAAAGAGCATTGGGACGTTTTACAGGACGAGGCGACCAAGGCCGAATCTGTGAGCGGCCTTCCCATGTTCGGCGACAAATTCCCCAAGTGACAGCCGAAGACAACGCGATCGCCCTGAAAGCGTTCGAAGCACCTTTAACAAGACCAAGGAGATAGCAACTATGAGTTCACCCGTTGTTTCGAATGAAATGTATGTGATTTTAGGGGCGACCGGCCATACCGGCTCGATCGTCGCCGATTTCCTTCTCTCGAAGGGCCAGAAGGTGCGCGTCATTGGGCGCGACGCGGGACGACTGCAGCGCTTTGTGGACAAAGGCGCGGAGGCGTTCACGGCTGATATGAGCGATGCCGCTGCACTTGCCAAAGCCTTCAGCGGTGCGCGTGCGGCATACCTGCTGTTGCCACCGGCGAAATCCCCGGAAGAGCAGGAGCGAGATAGCGATGCGGTCGCCAAGGCCGTGAAGGATTCTGGCCTTCGCTACGCGGTGCATTTGAGCAGCTACGGCGCACAGGTTGCGAAAGGCGCGGGTCCAGTTTCAGGGCTGCATTCTTCGGAGCAAAAACTGAACGCAATCAGCGGTTTAAACGTTCTGCACGTGCGCGCCGCGTATTTCATGGAGAACAATCTGGCGGCGATCGGCATGATCCATCACATGGGAATTTTCGGAAATGCGCTGATACCCGACTTGAAGTTACCCATGGTCGCCACACGCGATGTGGGCGCCTACGCGGCACAGCGCCTCCTCAATCTGGATTTTTCCGGCAAACAAACACGCGAGGTACTTGTCGAACGCGATTTGTCGATGACGGAAGTTGCCGCGGTGATTGCACGGAGCGTCGGCAAACCGGACCTCCATTATCAGCAGTTCCCGTATGACCAGGTGCAGCAGGTATTAACGCAATTGGGTGTTCTGCCGAAAGGAGCTGCCATGTACATCGAGATGTACAAATCGATCAACGCAGGCGTCCTCCTTCCGTTGGAAGCGCGTTCAAAAGAGAACACTACACCTACTTCGATTGAACAATTTGTGCAGGACGCTTTTGCGCCTGCGTTTAAAAGGAAGGCTTCCAGTGTTTAGGCCTGGACGCCGCTTAATCAGAGAGAGATGAATCAATGACAGCAATGAAGGCGATGCGGCTGGCTTCGGTGGTTACGGCGATCAATGTCCTGGTCGCGACCGGCTTTTCAGTCGCGGCGATCATCAATCCGCAATACCTGGTCCCTGCCGCCGTTCCAACGCAAGGGTCGTTGCTGTTGGCGATGTACGCCGCGGCGCCCAGAATTCCTCTGGCTTTGTTGGTATTGGGGGCGGCCTACAAACAGGCGGACCCTGCGTTGCTGATCCTGGGTGCGCTCGCCGGCGCGATGCAATTGCTGGATGCCGGAATTGGTCTGTTCGAGCATGATCCTGGGAAATGCGCTGGGCCGCTTTTTATCGCTGTCCTCCAATTCTTCGTGGTGTATTTGCTTCACAAATCCGTGCGGATCACCCCGCAAACCGGGCGGGGATAGGCTCAGCCATGGGGTGACACCGGTTGCGCCTGTTTGCAGGCGAGAGTTCCGGGAACCCGGTAAACAGTTCGGACTAACTGATGGTCAGGAACAGGAGAAATATCTATGAAAAACGCCAAGGAACTCATGCTTGAATACACCGCCTTCTCGTTCAGAGAACCGAAGAAGGCGGCGGAGATGTTTGCCGAAGATGGCGCCTTTGAGCTGCCCTATCTTGCGACGTTCGGACTTCCTACCGAGTACAGGGGCCGAGACGCAATCGCCGGCTTTTTCCAATCCGTGCTCGATATCTATCCCAACTTCCAATTCGAGAATACCAAGGTGCTGATCGATACTCCCGACCAGGTCTTTGCGGAATTCGAGGCCACTGCGGTGTCGAGCAAAACGGGACGAACCGTTCATCAACTCTTCTTTTCGAGGCTGGTTGCCGAGTACGGAAAGATCAAGTTGTTTAGAGAAGCTCTGAATACTTTCGAAGTGGCCCGGGCCAACGTTCAGGATAGCGCGGGCTTGTTTTGAACAGGATTAGTTGAGTCGTTACGGGCGCCTCCATCCCAGCGGGTAGAGGAAAGATCGGCGGCGGCTAAAGCTCGAATCAAATCATCTAATGGATGCCATGAAAACGTACAAGATTGCTGTTCTGGACGATTACCAAAATGCGGCGCTTGAGAGCGCCGATTGGTCGGTGCTCGGCCAGCGAGCGGACCTCACCGTCTTTAAGGACCACCTCGCCGATCCGGAGGCCGTGATTGAGCGGTTGATGC
The DNA here is from genome assembly GCA_963784025.1 of Bryobacterales bacterium. Classification (GTDB taxonomy): domain Bacteria; phylum Acidobacteriota; class Terriglobia; order Bryobacterales; family Bryobacteraceae; genus Palsa-89. The sequence goes on along the minus strand of CAWAPW010000009.1, from coordinate 189,684 downwards.
CCTTTGATGTCATTTGTGTCATGCGCGAGCGGTCCCCGCTGCCTCGCAACATCATTGAGCGTCTTCCTAATCTTAAGCTCATAGCTTCAACGGGAGCTGGAAACGCGTCGATCGATGTCGCCGCTGCCGACGAGCGCGGGATCGCGGTAGTTCACACGGGGTATCGCTCGGACCCGGCTATCGAATTTACCTGGGCGCTGATCCTGGCCTCCGCGCGACATATCGTGACGGAGAACAACTCTGTACGATCCGGCGGCTGGCAGAAAACGGTGGGCGCCGATCTGCGCGGAAAGACGCTAGGCGTTCTGGGGCTTGGGCGTATTGGATCAGAGGTCGCGCGGATTTGCGAAACTAGTCGTTATAGAGGTGATCCAGACGCTTCCCGGCGATCGGCTTTCCATAGAGGCGTTCCAGCGCTTCTCCGGCCTGTTGAAAGAAGATGGAAAGCGGCTCGATCTGAACCGGACCGACCTTGCGATAGGCAGGATGCCAACAGTGGTGCCAGATCGGTGACCGCGTTCATCAGGGTTGCACTTCGAGGTCCGCTTTCGGCAGAGGCCACCGCAACAGAGCGCCCACTCTTTTTTGAACATCAATCACGTTGGCGGCCTTGCGCAGTTCTTCGGTGAGTCTGCTCTCGCGGCGGAGCCTCTGCATTTCCTCTTCCTGCGGGTTCCGCTTGGACTTGGGACCGCGCTTATGCGGTGTCAGTCCCTTGAGCATGCCGTTCTGCCGCTCGCGACGCCAGGTGACCTCGTGCGAGGAGTAAAGGCCTTCGCGGCGTTGCAAAGCGCCGATCGCGCCGGGTTGAGAGGCGGCAGCATCGGCCTCAACCAAAACCCGTAGCTTGTATTCCGCGGTGAAAGTGCGGCGCTTGGCATCGGCCACTACCTCCGGGTCTGGTCGCGCCGGCGCGGGCGGGCTGGGGCGCGACGGTGTTTGCCTGCCGGTGTACTCCGGTCGGCCTCGCTTCGCTCGCCCTCCCTACGTTCAGCGGCAGGCAACACCGTGGGAGAAGGAGAAGATGTTCCGTTGTTCTTCACATTGATTCCTGTTCTCGCCTTGCTCAGTAAGTAGGACCAGGAGAACTGGCTCATCAGTTGGTACGGAGGCGTTCGAACCCGAGCGTGACGGGTGATGCTGAGACTAAAGTCTACGGCGCGTGATGCATAACGAGTTTGAATCGCTACGCGTCAAAAGACCGCTGAAAGATGAAGCCGACTGGCGGGTGAGGCCGAAAACACTGCTGCTAGCATTGCGCGGAGGTACTCGAATCGTTCCGCGGCTACAAAGTTCAGGCCAGCGGGTGGCTGGCTTGCGTCGATGTTAGAGGCGACGATAGTTTCCAAGCGTACTGTAGGTCTGCGGGCTAATGGTAGCTCCGCAGACCGCGAGATACTTGATCCAGAATTGCTCAATCTGTTCAGCCTTCTGGGGCGGAGCAACGCCGGGCAACTTGCGTGTAGACATCTACCTGATGGAGGTCGGACAGCTTCATTTGTTTTTTGCAGTTGCTATCAAGTATTGGTAAAGTTCCCGAAGCATCTTCGCGGAACCTGCAACACCGAAAATGTTGGCCAAGTCCCTGTACAGATTTTGTACAAACGGGCTGAGATTCCTGCGAACAAGATGGTTCCTGCGATTGCGGTTTCAGTAACTTATAGCAAACAGGAGAAGGCGGCGAATACGGGTTCGATTCCCGTTGGCACTACCATGTTTCCATAGTGTGCATTCAGCGGCACTCAGCAGCGGAACGGCACATCGAGGTCCGCCGGCATGGCGTGAGCTGCGGTGTCTTAGTCGGTTGCTAATACGACCCAGCCAAATCGCCCAGCCACAAACGCACTTTTGGTATCTAATTTGAACTTTCTTGCAAAAATATTTGCTCTATAATCATGGTGTTAAGGCCCCTCGCCTGTTTCACACGCAGGAGGTCACAGGTTCGAGTCCTGTCGCGCCCAGCAAATCGAGACTTTTTGAATCAGCAACTCTCACGGCCCACCGGGAACACTACCTTTGGCTCGCGAGTTGAGGATGCGTTACAATCATTACCCGCCGTCAATGCGGCTAATTCCATCAAAAAGGCATGCACCAATGACGAAAATGTTGGCACTCCTCGGTTTCGCGATGTTGCAATTGAACGCACAAGTCGCGCCAGTCACCTTGTTGACCAACCTGGCGCCCGGCTTCACCCAGTCAGTCCTCCTGAGCTATTCCGATACGTGCTCCCAACCCACCGAAGGAACACCTACAAGCTGTAACGCTGTCTCGGGTACTCCTGTGACTACGGCTATTGGTATCTCGTCAGGAAATCAATTTGACGGGCAGGGAAATCTTTACTTCACCTTTGAAAATAAGGCCAAAGAGAATGTTTTGATGTGGATGACGCCGGAGGGTCAGGTCAACACGCTCGCGGATATGCCAGCCGGGAGGACTTGCACGCAGCCAACCAGCTCCTCAGCCGTTTTAACGACTACAACCATCGGCCCATTCACGTTCAATGTGGTAGCCAATACCCTGTACGTGTACACCCAAGACGTAGTCTACACATGGTCCTCCGCAGTCGGATCTTGCAACCGCGCTGGAGCGTTCACCGGAACCCTCTCAAACGGCGTCAAGAATTCGACGTACGCCCTCGTCCAGGTGCAGGGCTTTTAGGCTATTGCCGGGGTCGGCGCGAAATAAGTGCTTGGGTTCCACACTAATGACGGCTGCTTTGGGGATTTCTTTGGGGACCCCAGACAAATAGCGGTCGTTTTCGGAGGTAAGCTGTCGAATTTTAGTAAGTGCTTGAGACCATTTAACAGGCTGATGAAAAAGGCTTTTGGGGACCGGCTCCCTCACGGTCGCGGCTCGGTAAACACATGCAAACACGCAGTCGCGATTCTGAGCCGCGCGCGTGAGCAAGCGGTTTATTGCCTTTTTCAGCATCCTGTTAAATTAAGCAATCGTCGAAAACAGGAACGATGCAAAACTGCTAGAACTGCTTCACACGCACGAGGTCACAGGTTCGAGTCCTGCCGCGCCCACCAACTCGGCGCTTAGTAAAAGCTTTCACGGCCCTCTCGGCCCAAAACTGATGGAATGAGGCAAGTGATATACTTGCTCTCGCAAAACCGCTCCGCCGAACACCGGTCTGAACATTATGAAACACAGCACGAATCGCATTCTTACTACGCACGCCGGACGCCTGGACGGTCCGCCCGAGTACCGCGAAATGATGATGGCCATGATGTCCGGCCAGAAGGTGGATCTCGAAGCGGGCCGGCCGCTCATCCACAGCAGCATCGTTGAGGTGCTCCGCAAGCAGGCCGACGCCGGAATCGACATTATCAGCGACGGAGAACTCGGCAAAGTCGGATTCGGCTCGGTGGGCTATTACGGGCTTCGTCTGAGCGGCCTGAGTAACCGGAAACTGAAACCCGGTGAACCGGCGTTTATGACCTTGCAAACCGGTGAGCGTTTGGAATTCGCGGACTTTTACAAGGAACTTCCGTTCATGGCGGCCGGGACTGAGCGCACCATTTGCTCCGGCCCGATCCAGTATATCGGCCACGAGGAAGTGCGTAAGGATCTGGAACTGTTTCGCAGTGCGCTGGCCGAATCGGGCGTCAAACCGGAAGAAACATTTATGTGTGTGCTGGCGCCGGGCTGGCTGGAGCACTTCTTCCTGAACGAATACTACCCAACCGACGAAGAGTACATTTTTGCGCTTGCCGATGCTATGAAGCATGAGTATAAGGCCATCGTCGATGCCGGGTTCATTCTTCAAATCGACGATCCCGCTTTGCCCGATACTTACGACATGATTGTTCCCAACCCCAGTATCGAGGACTACCGCAAGTTTGCCGCGGTGCGCGTGGATGCGTTGAACCAGGCGCTGCGCGGTCTGCCGGAAGATCGCGTCCGTTATCACATTTGCTGGGGCAGCTGGCACGGCCCGCATACGCACGATCTGCCGCTGCGGCACGTGGTGGATCTGATGCTCCGGATCACGGCCGGTGCCTATTCTCTGGAAGCGGCTAACGCCCGGCACGAGCACGAATGGAAGATCTGGCAGGATGTGAAACTGCCGGAAGGCAAGATCCTCATTCCGGGCGTGGTCACGCACCACACCAATGTCGTCGAGCATCCCGAACTGGTGGCCGATCGCATCATTCGGTACGCCAATTTGGTTGGCCGCGAGAATGTGATTGCCGGAACCGACTGCGGCATGGGCTTCCGCGTTCATCCGCAGATAGCATGGGCCAAGCTAAAAGTACTCGCGGAGGGTGCTCGCCTGGCGAGCCAACAGTTGTGGAGCAGCCAAAGCGCCAGGGCCTAGTGGTTACAGCCGAACCGTCGGTGTTGCGCGGGTCTGCCTGGAGCGTACCGCTTCTTCCGCTCGCGTTTACGGCCGGCCTCGCAGGACTCACGATTCTTCCGCCCGTCCACGAAAACTCGCGACTTCTGACCGCATTTCTCATGGCAGCGGCGGCGCTGCTCACATGGAACGCTTTCCTCCTTTTCTGGACGCGGCGCACCGGGAGGGTTCTCACCGTGGAGGTCCTGGTTAAAAAGCAGCATGCCCTCCAGGCCTGTGCGCAGGTTGCGGTAGTGCTGTATTGGGGTTGGTATTGGCGGGAAGTTTACACTTCGGCCTACCTGATTTTTGCCCAGCTCCTTTTTGCCTACGCGTTCGATCTGTTGCTCGGCTGGTCGCGCCGCGACAAATACACACTCGGGTTCGCTCAGTTTCCCATTGTGCTCAGCATTAATCTTTTCCTTTGGTTCAAGCCTGACTGGTTCTATCTGCAATTCCTGATGGTGGCGCTGGGCCTGACCGCCAAGGAACTAATCCGCTGGAACAAGGACGGCCGCAGGGTACACATTTTCAACCCTTCTTCTTTTCCGCTGGCGCTCTTCTCGCTGCTTCTGCTGGCCACCGGCGCGAGCGATATCACGTGGGGTCATCAGATCTCCACCACCCAGTTCTATCCGCCCCACATGTACCTCTTTCTGTTTCTGATCGCATTGCCAGGTCAATATTTCTTCGGCGTGACTTCGATGACGATGTCCGCCGTTGTGACCACGTACTTATTCGGACTTTTGTACCAGGCAGCGACGGGTGTCTATTTCTTCTACGACTCGTACATCCCGATTGCCGTTTTCCTGGGAATGCATCTGCTGTTCAATGACCCCTCCACTTCGCCCCGCACGGAGCTGGGACGCATCATTTATGGCGCGCTCTACGGCTTGAGTACCGTAGCGCTCTACCGATTGCTCGGCAGCTTCGGCATGCCCACGTTCTATGACAAGCTGCTGCAGGTGCCGCTGCTGAACCTATCCATCCAAGGGATCGACCGGATGGCGCGTTCGCGCTGGCTGCGTTGGTTCGATCCGGCCGCCTGGGGCAAGTTGCTGCCATCGCCGCGGCGCAACCTGGCGTATATATCCATCTGGACCGTCATATTCGCTGGAATGAGCGCGGCGCAAGGCGTGGGCGATAATCATCCGGGGCAATGGCTGCCATTCTGGCGCAATGCCTGTCAAGAGGGCCGCGCCTATGCCTGTCCCTATCTCGCCGATGTGGAGTCAGGTTTCTGCAACCAAGGTTCGGGCTGGGCGTGCAACGATGCCGGACTTTTGGATATCGCGCTGGCGCGGTCGGGCGAGGATCTGAGGCGTCTCGATCCCGCGGAAGCCGCGGCGCCCTTTACACGCGGATGCCAGGCGGGATTTCAGATGGCCTGCCAAAACCTGATCTCGCTCACGCGTGGATCTGACGCTTTTGCCTATGCCCCGCCGGCGCTCCGGGACTTTCCTATCATTTTGAGAGGCTCGAAAGGCGAAATTCGCGATCGCAGACCGGCTGCTTTATACGCCCTGGCCTGCCGCGAGGGCTGGAAGAACGCGTGTGCTATTAGCGGAGGCGGCGAATAGCCTCGCGTAAGGAGTCCACCCTGCCTTCGGCGCTGGAGAAGAGATCCTCGGGGAAGCGCCGATAGGCCAGCAGGCCGGCATAGATGCTGGCGGCGTCATCGCGATCCAGCCCAAGGCCCGCCAGATACTGCATCCGCAGGTTCCAGTCATGGTTGATCGCGGCGCCGCGCAGCCACTCCGTCAGGTCGGATCCGCGGCCGGCATAAGTCGCGAACAAATCCACCGGAGAGTTCATGCCGATTTCAGCCAGCGACATCGCTACCGGGCTGTTGCCGCCCCGATAGCCGATGCGTTGCTCCATCTGGTCGAGATCGATCCGCAACGGTTCCACTTGACCGAGCAGGATCATATCGTGACCTTGTCCCCGGTACGGATTGCCCCAGATGGAGCCATGGGGAAACACTTCGAAAAATGTCGCGACCACGCTCTTGACGGCTTCTAAATCGGTTTCGAACAACTGGACGTATAGCGTGACTGTGCCGCCCGGGTTGAGATGCTGTTTCAATGTTTCGAGAAACTCTTGCGTGTAGAAGGCCGCCGCCCCTTTGACCCACGGATCGAGGGGATCGATCGTGATTCCGTCGAACCGTTCCTTGGTGGTCATGAGGTAATGCCGGCCATCATCGATTCGGACTTGGACTTTGGGATTGCGGAGAACGTCAAAGTTCGGCTGGCTGAAATATTTTGCGGCCGCTTGGAATACCAACGGCTCGATTTCCACGATGGTCTCGTGCTCCACACGAGGATCAATCGACACCGCACCCGCCGTCACTCCGGCGCCGCAGCCGATCACCAACACGGAGCGCGGATGCGCGTTCACCAGCGTCGTAAGGTGTCCCAGCATGCGTTGCAAACGCATGTCGCGGGCTACATTCGAAGCCTGGATCTTGCCGGCGACATGAAACGTAAGCACCCCATTGGGAAATCGCGCAACCGCTACCGACGAGTTCATGCCTTCGGCTGCATAAACGATTTCTCCTTTGCCAACCCAGCTAGCGGCGTAGCGGCCGTACGCAATCAACACATCCGCCACACGTGGAACGCTCGCGATGGAGAAAACAGCGAACAGCGCTGCAACCACGCCCAGACCGATTCGAAATCGGAGCGTCCCGCGTGTTGCGAGCAGAAGCAGCGCGCCCGACAGCATCGATAGCCCCATGAGCACCTGCTCGGCACGCTGCGATCCGATCCAGGCGATGAGCAGCAGGCTGGCGGCCAGCGCGCCGGCGATCGCCCCGAAGGTGTTGGCGGCATAAACCCGCGCCATCAGATGCGCGGCATCTTGTTTTTCACCTGCCACAGCGCGAAGCGCTAAGGGAAAGCTGGCGCCCCAGAGCAGCGTGGGAGGCAACAGAGCCCAACCGGCGCGGGCCAGGTCAAGCTGAAAATGAAGCCAGACATCCGACCAGATCGCCGAGCTAACGGGCCAGTAGGGAAGCGACGCGCCCAGGTTGTAGGCTGTCCAGGCCATCGCCGGCACTGCCAGAACCTGGCACCAGCCCAAAGCTATCCGCGGGCGTAAGGCCGTTCGACAAAGCAAGGCTCCGACGGCGCTGCCTATTCCGAGGCCAGCCAGAAAAACCGCCAGGATAATGGAAAACGCGTATACCGATGCGCCGAACAGCAGTCCCAGCAATCGCGTCCAGATCACTTCAGCCGCCAACGCGCAGAGGCCCGACAGCGCAATGCCGAGGTACACGATGGCGGGTCCCGGCACAGGCGCCGCGGCAACTCCCGCCAAGCCGCCTAAGCGCGGATTCCTTCTTGCGAAGGCCAGCGCGATGCCTCCCAGCGCGATGTTGACTCCAGCGGCAGCGTACGTCGACACGGTTACGTCGTACAGTGGCAACAGGTAAAAGCCGGCGAGCAGGCATCCCAATACCGCTCCCGCGATGTTGGCTCCATAGAAGAAACCGAGCCAAGGGATCCCGTTCTCGGCCGCGTGCGCCTGGCGCGCCAACGCAGGCAGTGTCGCGCCCATCAGCAGAGTGGGAGGAAGCAAGCAGGCAGTCGCGACCAGCCCGCGGAGCAGAAATCCCCTTACCCCGTATCCGCTCCAAGCCGTGTATACGCTACCCGCGAGCGGAATCAGACGCAGCACCACCAGCCCGCAAATTCCGATTCCGAGCTCGATGAGCGCGTACACCCGCAGGGGTCGATGGCGGTCTGGGACGACCCGCGGGAACAGCCAACTGCCGAGGCACATTCCGCCCATGAAGGTGGCCAGCAGGATACCCAGCGAAACCGCGGTGGAACCGATGACCAGTTCCAGAACTTGAAACCAGACAACTTCGTAAATCAGTGCCGCAACACCGCTGCCAAACGCGAGCAGGATTCCGAGTAGAAGCAATCCCGTGATCCGATACTGCTACTTCTTCTCCTGTTCCTGCCCCTGCTTGAGATTCCCGTAAAGGATGCCGACGATGCCCTCGTTTCCTTCATGACAGGCCGAATCGAAGATCATGTGACGTCCATCCGGAGCCCTTCCCATCTGGATGGTCACCGTCCATGGCTTGGTCCAGGTCTTGGGGTCAATGAAGGTGATATCGCGCCGCAAAGTACGCGAATCGACGCGCGTGAAGTGCTCAATCATTTTATATGTATCGGGGTTTGCGCCACGAAAGCCCTGCAAGAAATTGGTCGTTTCCACCACAAGAGTGTTGCCTTCCCAATGGCCTCGCGAGTCTCCCAGGGCGAACCTCGCTCGGGCGGGCGCTGGCGGACGGCCGTCCATGAAGATGACCCGATTGCCGCCGCCGGCGTGATCGTCTTCCATGTAAATCCCCATGGATTTCGGAGATTGCACGATTTGCATCACCGTGCCCTGAGCGAACAACGTGTTCAAGGGGAGGAACGGCATGGGTACGCCCAGGCAGCGCGGCGATTGCGGGATGGTCTCGGGGTTGTCATTCAGGGTGGGATCGTTTCCTGCACCGGTCCGGAATCCTGTGTTGAATTTGGCCGCCGGAGACCCGGGCACGATGGGCGGAATTTTCCCGTCGGGCGGATCGATGATCATCGAGGTGCGCTTGCCGGTTCTCAGAACCGAGTTAAATACGGCGTTGTAAGCACCGCTGACGTCCTGCTCGGGATTGGAAGAGCGGGCGTTTCTACCCGGATTGAGTCCCTTCTTTGCGTCCGCTGCCTCGACTTGCGCATCCGTCAGGAATTCCTTGCCTGCGTTCGCGGCCGAGCGTTCCAGCGGCTCGTCGAACAGTACGAACCAAGTGCCCTGCAGGTCCGGGTCGCCCCAGGGCGTGCGCGGAGGATTGCCGGCCTTGGCTGTTCCGGCCGCCTTCGCTGCCGTGGATTTGGCCGGCGACGCGGGCGTCTGGCCGCGCATGGATACCCCTACCACCGCGAGTACGCCAAGACAAGCGAGCGCGGCGACGGTGATTGCGGATCGATGGCTCATTGCTCTTTCTTCTGCTGCGTATCTTGCTTCTGTTGCGTATCCTGGTCTTTCGTATCAATGCCGGGACGCTGCACTTCGTACGGAGCTCCCGTACCGGAAGACCCTAAAAACAGCTTCTGGCCGTTCGGCAAGGTCAGATCCCGGCCGTTGGCGCGGTTAAACCCGTCTTTCGCCTGATAACCGGAAATGTTGATCTTGTCCCCAATCTTCAACGTGAACCTGGTGATGCCTCTGCGCATCAGGATGTTCGGGCTGCCTGCTTCGATGGCCCAGTTCTCCACTGTGCCGTCGGGTTTTTTCACATCGACATGAATCCAACAGTGCGGATTCACGAACTCGACTTTCGTTACTGTGGCATCCTCGAAATGCACCGGCTTCTTGTCGTCGAATTCGGCCGCAAACGCGTGATGGGCGCTCAGGGGCGGCGCGAGTAACAACAAAGTGATGCCAGCGGTGATAATTGCTGCAACGGTAAACTTGGCTTGCATAAGACGAGTCTCCTGATTCTTGAATTCCAATTACTTCTTTGCCGGCGGATTGCCGGAGATATAGCGTTCCAAAGCCTCTTCACCGGGCGGAATCTTGCGCGTAATGTCCACGTTCATGGTCTTGCCTTCCCAGTGCTTGACCAGCTGGTGCTTACGAAGGTGTCCATACATGGTCTCTTCCACCATCTCCACGCACTTAAAATCCATGAGCCGCGCGTTCGGTTCCAGCCGGCGATAGAGCGGCATGCTGATTTTCCACGGCCTCGTGAAGACCTGCGGGTCCTGAATGGTGGCTTCATAGTGGATGACGTCTTTTCCGGCGAGCGTGTAACGTTCGGTGACGCGTAAAGCATCGCTATGGAAATCTCCAGCCCGGTCGAACCACGTCGCGTCCGTGAAATCGGAGACATCCACCACCAGCGTATCGCCCTCCCAGTGGCCCACCGAGTATCCCATCCACAATACGTTTGGATACGGCTCCATTTTTGTGAGATGAATGGTGCGCTGGGCATTCGCAAATTCGAAGATCATCTGAATCTTGGTGTTGCTCTGAATGATCTGGAACGGATGCGGCATGTACATGCCGCGCGGGATGCCCGGCTGGAAGCATTTCAGTTCCGGATCGCGATCGATCCAATGCTCCTCATTCTCCTTCTTTCTTGCTGCCGCCCACGGCTGATACGGAATCTCGTCACCCTCCACAACCCCAAGGCCTCCCGGAACCCAGCCGAGCGAGCCCAGCGCGAGCACCGGAGCCGCGAGAACCACGGTATTGGGGAGCAACCCGGGCTGGGCTACCATGGGACGCGCCTGATGGGTGAGCAGGTCCCAGTTGGCGGTGTTATTCGCCTCCCAAATTCCACTGAAGTCCGGCTTTCCAGCGATACGGTCCGTGACATCCGATGTGGCGGCAGAGACGGGGGTGGGACGCTGTGCGATCACGTACAACAAGATCGCAGCCAGAGTGGCCGTCGATACTGCAAGACAGGTCTTAATCAACAATTTCATTCTTCGGTCCTAACTCCAGACATATTGCGCCGCAGGACGGTCCTGGCGATTCTATCAACTTTAGTGCTCCCGGCGAAAGGTGATAGACGCGAACGTTGTATTCATTGACCCATCTTAGTCCAAAACTTCCGCCGGACCCTAAGACGCCAACCCAGGTCCACGGGGCGACCACTGGCAGGATCCGACTTGCTCTTCTCCGCGTCCGTCAGCGGACCCGTCTTCTCCTGGCGACTCCTGGCGGCCAGCGATTACCGCGGTGCAGATGTTCCATGTTCGCCGATAAGGCGCATTGGTTAGCCGAGGTGCAAGCGGCCTAGTGGGCTGTCGCAGCGAGTTCGTTAGCATAAGGCAACCGCTCCCTCCGGTCACGGCTCAGCATCCGACGTGCTTAACGGAGCCGCGGCCGGAGGAAGCGGTAGTAACGATCTGGCTGCGACAGGCCGCTAGCGTGTCCTGAGTTAGAGGTCCGCCACATAACTCGCAGTGGGGCGGACGGCACCGTCCGCACCGGACCCCTGGTCCGGCTCCACGACACACGCTCAAAACGGAGGCCGACGCGGGCGTCGTCCGCGGTCCGGCGGACCGCCCACTGGGCGAATTATTCATGGGCAGCGCGTGACGATGCTTGATCGCAACAGCGAGCGCGTGAAACGCGCAGTATCCTGAAATCAGCAATGCAGTGTTCCGATGGTTCTTCCCTGGGCGCGCCTGCAGTCAAAAAGGACGCGGATTACGTTTTCTATGAGCTTACCCGCAGCATCTGTCCCGTCTGCCGCGCCGTCATCGACGCACAAATCCTGATTCGCGACAACAAGGTCTACATGCGCAAGCGCTGTGCGCAACACGGGCCTTTCGAAGCGCTCGTGTACGGCGACGCAGGCATGTATACCAATTCCACGAAGTTCAACAAACCCGGCACCATACCGCTTGAGTTTTCGACGGAGCGGAATCGCGGCTGCCCGCTCGATTGTGGACTCTGCCCCGACCATCAGCAACACGCGTGTCTAGGCATCATCGAAGTGAACAGCAACTGCGACATGAATTGTCCTCTCTGTTTCTCTGAAGCGGGGCCGGGCTTCAACCTTACGCTCGAAGAAGTGGAAGAGATTCTCGATCATCTGGTGAAGACTGAAGGCAATCCTGAAGTAGTGCAGTTTTCCGGCGGCGAGCCTACCATTCATCCGGAGATCGTTCCGATGATGCGGGCCGCGCAGGATCGCGGCATCGCCAATGTGATGCTGAACACGAACGGCAAACGAATCGCCACGGACGACCGGTTCCTCGAACAGCTCGCGAACGTAAAGCCGAACATCTATTTTCAATTCGACGGTTTTGACAGCGAGACATATCGCATCATTCGAGGCGAACCGGATATTCTGCCAAAGAAAATGCGCGCGCTGGACCGTCTCGCGGAAATTGGCTGCACCGTGATTCTGGTTCCCGCCATCGAGCGCGGCGTGAACGAACACGAGATCGGCAAAATCGTTCGTTTTGGTCTGGAACATCCCGCGGTGAAGGGCATCAATTTCCAGCCTGCGTTTCACGCCGGCCGGCACGGCGCGCACGATCCCATGCAGCGTATAACGAATCCGGATATTCTGCGGCACATCGAGGATCAAACCGAGGGAATGTTTCGTGTCACGGATTTCGTGCCGGTGCCGTGTTGCTTTCCGACGTGCAACTCGGTGACCTACGCCTATATCGATGAACAACGCAACGTCACTCCGCTGCCGCGCATTCTGAATGTCGACGATTATTTGGACTACATCTCGAATCGCGTGATGCCGGACTTAGGCGCGGAAATCCGGCGGGCGCTCGAAGGATTGTGGTCATCCTCGGCGGCGCTGGGTTCGGAAAAGGTGGCGCGGGAATTCTCGTTCTCCTGCTCCGCCTGCGGCCTGCCGGAGGGTGGCCTGGACGTGAAGGGACTTTCGAAGTTCATGTTCATGATCATGCTCCAGGATTTCATGGACGCTTGGACATTCAACCAGAAGAACCTGATGAAGTGCTGCAAGGAATTCCTGTTGCCGGGCGGCCGGCAGATCCCGTTCTGCGCATACAACACGGTTGGCTATCGCGAGCAGGCGCGCGCACAATTAGTGGCTCAGGAAGGCGCGCGGCGCCAGGCCCGGCGCGATGGAGTGCGCTACCAGGTGCAGCCTGTCACGTTTCGCTTTCCGCCGCTGGTAGAGATCGTCAAGTGAACGACACAGAACTGAAGTCGTGTTGCGCCGCGCTATATCAGAGCGATTTTGCGCGCTTGCTGCTCGGCGATTCCTTTCATCCGGGTGGCCTGCCGTTGACTGAGCGGCTAGGGAACCTGCTGGCGCTGTCTCCTCGCGACCATGTTCTGGACGTGGCGTGCGGCCGGGGCGAGAGCGCGATCTTCCTTGCCACTCGATTCGGATGCCGTGTGACGGGGATCGATTTGGGAGAAAGCAATATCGCTCATGCCACCTTGTGCGCCGAAGCGGCGAACGTCTCAACTTTGGTGCAGTTTAGGATAGGCGACGCGGAGAGGCTGATTTATCCCGACGCGAGTTTCGATGTCGTCCTGTGCGAGTGCGCGTTTTGTACGTTTCCCGACAAGCCGGCCGCCACGCGCGAATTTGGCAGGGTTTTGCGCCCGGGTGGGCGACTGGGATTGAGCGATCTAACGCGATCCGGAGAGCTGCCGGCGGAATTAACGGGATTGCTGGCCTGGATCGCCTGCATTGCCGATGCTCGGGCTGCCGAAGAATATATCGCCTATCTCGCACGGGCGGAGTTTCAATCGCTATCGGTGGAACCGCACGATGAGGCGTTGGCGCAAATGGTGCACGATATCCAGGGCCGGTTGCTCGCCGCGGAACTGATGGTGAGGCTGGACAAAATGAGCCTGCCCGGCGTGGATTTCGCGGAAGCGAAGGCCATGGCAGCTTGCGCTTCCGGCGCCATACGGTCGAGGCTGCTCGGCTACAGTCTCATCACGGCGAAAAAGCCAGCTATCGAAAAGCTATGTGGATGACGGCGCGCAATGCTGTTCTGGCGATTTCAGCGGTCAGCGCGCTGGCGATGCTGTACGTGGGAGCGTATCAGGTGCGCGCTGTCGAACATTTGAAGTGTCCGCTGCTGAAGCACGGATGCGAAGCGGTGGCCGACGCGCCCTTTGCGCGTCCCTTCGGTATCCCCGACGGATTCATCGCGGCCGCTATGTACGGCTTGCTGATTCTGCTAGCGTTGATCGGCCATGAAACAGTTTGGGTTCGATATTCCGTTCGTGCGTTGGCAGTGCTGGCTGTCCTTGCGAACGCGATCGGCGTCGCTGACATGACTCGCCTTGGAGCTTTTTGTTTCTTCTGCCTTTTGACGACGGCGCTGTCGCCCTTCCTGGCATGGGCGGCCTTCCTGCTATGAAGTGCGTGCAGTGGTTGGAAAAGCCTCCCTGTTGACCAGCGCGCGTGGCTTCGCCCAAGTATCTCGTGATACTTTTCACGCAGAACGCCGAGACTCGCCCGGCGCACCGCGTATAGAATATGGGCATGCGATATTTACTGCTGCTATTTTGCCTCAGTTGGATTGCCGGTACTGCCGCGGCCCAAGGCGTGCCGCGCGCAAAGGATGGCCACCCCGATCTGACAGGCGTATGGAATCCGGACGGCCAGTACGCGGGCGATTTCGCCAAAGCGTTGAAACCCGGCGACAAGATCTCCCTTCTGGCCAGTGCCGCGAAAATCATGAAAGACCGCAAGAAGACCGCTGACCCGGCGAACAGGTGTCTGCCGATGGGCGTGCCGCGCCTCTCCGCCTACCCGCAGAAGTTCGTGCAAACGCGGACGCAAATCATCATCCTGGATGAGGGCGACATCCATACGTTCCGCACCATCTATCTGGGCGGACGGCAGCATCCCACGGACTTGAATCCGACCTGGTACGGGGATTCGATCGGCCAGTGGGACGGCGACACACTGGTGGTGGACACCATCGGGTTCAACGACCGAACCTGGCTGGATGCCGCGGGCCATCCGCACACTGAGAAACTGCATGTGACGGAGCGCTACAAGCGGCCAGATGCAAATACGCTGCTACGCGAAGTCACGGTGGAAGACCCCGGCGCGTACGCCCAGCCGTTCACGCTGGAAGGAAGTTTTAAGCTGGTTCCGAACAGAGAGATCCGGGAGCGATACTGCTACACGAGTCCCGTGGATAAGTAAAGCCAAATAGAGCCAGGTAGAGCCCGCGGCCTATTTTTCGGTATTCTCGATTCCAATGCCATGCGGCAACGCGATCAGGTGCTGGGCATCCTGATTCTGCCCGTTCTCATCCTGGTTTTCATTGCAGATGGTTTCCTGAATCTCCCAGCCCGGGGCAAGGGCTGATTTTTCGACTACGGTCCAGGGACGCGTGTAAGCGCCGGGATCGTCAATGGTGATCGTGTCGATAAGGCGCCCCAGCTCCGGTCGCGTCAAGCGCTCGGTAATATGCAACCGGTTGGTTCGCGGATGACCGTCGGCATCCAGCCAGGAGTGATTGTTGCGACCGTCGCCGAATCCCAGGCCAACGGTGTCGATCACGAGTGTGTCGCCGTCCCAGTGGCCAATGGAATCCCCCCAATAGGTTTCCTTCACCGTGGGATCGTGAGGACGGCCGTCGAGAAAGATCTGACGATACCCGTGGACGTTACCCTCGTAGAGCATGAGCAGCAGATTGTCCGTCTGCACAATCTTCCAGGGGTAAGGCGCCATACGAGGCGTTCCCATCGGGAGGCAGAATCCCTCAGGATCGTCCTTGCTCACGTCTTCAACGAAACGTTTGTGAAACAGTTCCTTGGCCCAAGGCTGCATGGGAACGTCGTCCGGATCAAGGTCGCGCGCGATGTTGTGGGAGTAGCCTTCGCCTGTTTTGCTGGGCGGGTCGCCGGGAGCCCGGCCGGGCGGCGTATACACTCCGGAGAAATCCACTTTACCGTCTTCGGTGCGCGGTGTTGGCTGGCCTTTCGGCACTTTCGCTCTGCCGACACCGGATTGCGCGAAGGCCGGCATCGGCAGCAGGTTCAGCAACACCGGAAAGGCTGCGAGAACCAGAATCGAACACGCCGCGGATCTGATCATGGTAAAGATCCTACTCTTCTTTGCCCGCGGAAGAGCCCGCAAACAGCTTGGTGCCGTCCGCCAATTTCACGGAGCGGCCATTGCAGGTATTGGTGCCGTCTTTGGCCCGGTAACCGTCGATCACCACCTGGTCGCCCGGCTTCAGCGAATTCCGCTTCCACCCCAGGCGCATCAGCGAACCGGGATTGCCGCCCTCGCACGCCCACGAAGCCGATTTACCGGTCTCGTCCTTCGCATCCAGGTGAATGTAGATGTGCGGGTTCATCCAATCCACTTTGGTGACGGTTCCGGTCAGAACCACGGTCTTGTTTTTATCGAACTCCGCCTCGAACGAATGATGCGCGAAAGCGGAAGATGCGGTCAGCACTGCCAGAACTCCGATCAGGATTTTCATAGAAAGACGCGCTCCAAGAAAAAATGAACTGAACAACAATATATCACTTCCTCGCCGAGGGAAGACCAGCGCGTCGATGCCGGCGGCGCTGGCCGACGCGCTTCCGGCTCCGTGCAATGCGGGGCGCTAAAAAAGGCAATAAACCGCTTGCTCACGCGCCACCCGTACAGTCTTCTTCGAGTCGATGCCCTCCAGTGCACGACTTCCGGTCGTCTGCGGGTGTGCTGCTGGCGCGCGGCTCAGAATCGCGACTGCGTGTTTGCAGGTGCTCACCGAGCCGCGACCCGTGAGGGAGTCGGTCCTCTATTTCCCCACCATATGCTGCGGAGACGGGTTGTTCTCACAAATGAACTCCAGAAGATCGGTGTCTGGAAGCAGCGTGTAACGGTAAGGCTGCGTCCACTTGGTCTCGTACGTTTTGGGGTCGTCGATGGTCACGTTCAGGTCCATGTGGCCGAAGTCGACACGTTTGAATCGTTCGGTCACAAACAACGCATCCGAAGAAGGATGACCTCCCATATCAATTGGCCAAACCCTGTCGTTGAAACCGGTGGTGTCGACCACGAACTCATCACCTTCCCAGCGTCCCACCGAATAGCCCATCCAGGTAGGCGTGAATTGCGTGATATCTTGCGGGAGTTTCCGTCCATCGGTGAAGATCTGACGCCGGAGTGAGTACATCTCGTAAAGGATCAGAGTCTTGCCCGGAGCGTGGATGATTTCGAACGGATATGGCTCGGTGTTGGCGTGCGGCACGCCATTGGGCAGGCAGCGAACCTTCGGATCGTTCAGCATACTGTTTGCCATGCGTGCGTCAAATTCTTTTTGCGCGGCGGGCAGCATCTTCGAAGTGTGGACTTCGCGCGATGGAGGATTGGGTCTAGCTCCAGCGGGTTTCCATTGGTCACCCAGCCAAATGCCGGAAAGATCGGGATTGCCGTCGGCCTGCTTGGGAGCCGGAGCGGTCATGTTCACTTTGCCATCCGGCAAGCGTGGAACATTCTTCTTCGGGTAGTGAATCCATTGGCCGAAAGCTGGCGCGGAGGACGCGAATAAGCTGGATAGGATTGTGGCAGTCAGAAAAAATTTGTGTTGTCGAATCATCGTAACTTGCCTCGTTTGGCGAGACGCTTAGTAGTAAGAACGCCATCAGCCAACTGGTGTCCTCCATCGTACAACTGATGGCCGCCGCGGTCACGAGGCATGAAAGACCTGAAATGTCAGACGACTCTCCATGACATCGTAAGGAAGGCAACCGTCCTATCCGCGGCAGTTCAGAACGCTATCCAGACACGGCACAACGTATTCTGTCGTACCCCTTGTGGACACCGATCTCGAACGATGATAGACTCACGAAACCAAAACTCGCACTGGGGGGTATCGCTTCCCCAGGGGACAAAAGGAGAGGCAAAACTTGATGAGAAGTTCGCGGAACCGTGCCGTTCTGTACATTGCTTTGGTGGTCTGCATTACGTTCTTTGCAGTCACGGGCAACGTATATGGACAGGCAGCAACCACATCTATTTCGGGACGCGTAAGCGATCCAACCGGCGCCGCCATTCCCGACGCTCCGGTCACAATTAAGAACATCGCCACCACAGCTACAGAGACAGCCACCACCGACAGCCAGGGCCGCTACGCAGTACCCCAGCTGGGAATCGGAACCTACGACATCACGGTAACCAAGACGGGCTTTCAGACTGCCGTGCGCTCCGGCGTCAATCTGACCGTCGGCGCCGATCTCGTCATCGACTTCCATCTTGCGCTGGGTCAAGCCACTGAGAGCGTCAACGTCTCGGGCGAAATCACCCAGGTTGAGACCAACAGCGCCGCGATCTCCTCGCTGGTCAACCAGACCCAGATGCGCGAACTACCTTTGAACGGCCGCGATTGGGAACAGTTGATTCTGCTCGCACCGGGCGTTACCAGCTATCCAGCGGGCGGAAGCGCCGCGCTAACTTCGGTAGCCAACGCTTATTCCATCTCGGGTACACGCCCGGAAGGCTATTCCAACATGCTGGACGGCGAAGACGTGCTGAACTGGTGGCAGCGCAACGCCGGCGGCGACGTCACCGGCACATCGCTCGGTATCGACGCCATCGCCGAGTTTCAGACGCTGACCGGCACTTACGGCGCGCAGTATGCCGGTAACGGCGGCGCCATTGTCGCGGTGACCAAATCCGGCACCAACGAATTCCACGGTTCGGCCTATGAGTTCTTGCGCAACAGCGATCTCGACTCCCGCGGATTTTTCGACGTCGGTTCCGCGCCGCCGTTCCGCAGAAACCAGTTCGGCGGAACTTTGGGCGGCCCGATCAAGAAGAACAAGGTATTTTTCTTCATGAACTACGAGGGCGTTCAGCAGGTGCTGGATACGACCAATATCAATTACGTGCCAACTGCGAGATATGTCACGGACAACTGCAGTTCCCCGTGCGTGGTCAATCCGGCTTCGGCTGCGATGCTGGCCCTGTACCCGGCGCCCAACGGAGGATTGTTTCAGGGCAACCCCGAAATCGGCATCTATAACTACATAGGCGCGCAAACCTCACCCGAGAATTTCGGCGTGGCACGCATCGACTGGAACATTTCCGACAAAGACGCGTTCTTCGCGCGTTACGAGGCCGATTTCGGAAGCCGCACCACGTATTCCGGTCTCGGCCTCTGGCCGTTCTACGACAACACCCATAACCAGTTCTTCACCATGAATGAACGCCATGTGTTTACGCCGAACGTGATCAACCAGTTCACCGCCTCGTTCTCGCGGCCGATAACCTGGGAGACTCAGCCGACGCAACACGCGGCGCTGCAGTTATTTACTCCCTCGCGAGACGACGCGGAAATCATGGTTCCGGATCTCACCGCGCTCGGGTCGAACGTCCCTACGCCGTTCCAGTATCAGCAGAACAAGTTCACCGAAAAGGAGGACCTGACCTGGATCAAGGGTTCCCACACTCTGCGTATTGGCGGCATGTTCCAGCGGCAACAGTTAAACCCGAACGTCAAGCTTGCCTGGAATGGGTTCTACGTATTTCAGGGCGGGATTGCCGGTACATCCTCTGCCGCGCAAGCCTTCCTCGAGGGCGATCCGTTCCTGTTTCAAAGCGCGCCGAATGGCGGAACCAATGGCTATCGGGCCGAGCGTTACGATGCTGTCCAGCCTTACTTCCAGGATGACTGGAAGATCAGCAGCAGGCTGACGCTCAATTTTGGTCTGCGCTACGACTGGGAAACCGATCCCATCGAGGTCCACAACCTTTTCTACAACGTTGTGGGGCCGCCCTTCCAACCCAATTACGTGAACGTGCCGCACGCTTACCAGCACAATCCGGCTGACAAGAATTTCGACCCGCGGGCCGGCCTGGCATGGGATGTCTTCGGCGACCACAAGACTTCGCTGCGCGCCGGATTCGGAATTTTCCATGATCCGTACACCACCTACGATTTCTCTTCGGCCTATGCGTCAACCCCGCCGTATGACACTGAGATCCAGCTATTCTTCACACCCGATCCGAACTGGCCAAAGCCTTTTGTCGGCGCGGCGATTCCTTCGCTGAGTCAGGGAACGGGCACGTATTACGGAACAAACACGACGCCGTACTCGATGGAATACACTCTCAGCATCCAGCGCGACCTGGGCTGGAGCAACCTGCTCACAGTGGGCTATCAGGGGACGCGCGGCGTTCACCTGCTGGCGTTCCACGATTACAACCCGCCGGGAGACACGGTGATTAACGGAGTGGACTACCTCGCGACCAATAATGGCGCCCCCTGCGGGCTCACTGGGCCATGCGCAGTGAATCCGCGGCCCGTTCCGTCCCTGGGCGCACAGGACCTTATCGCGCCCACCAGCTATTCCAGTTACAATGCGCTGCAGGTGGGGCTCACCCACCGGGCATCGGCGAATCTGGTTTACCAGTTCTCCTATACCTGGTCGCACTGCATCGACAACTCATACGCGTATGCCGGCCTCGGTGGCAACAACGTGTCCTCCTCCATTACCAACCCCTATGACTGGAATGCGGATAGAGGCAACTGCGGCTACGATATCCGCAACAACATTTCGGCCAACGCAGTTTACATGTTTCCGTTCAAAGGCAACCGCTGGAAGGAAGGCTGGCAGTTGAGCGGGATTACGTCATGGCGCAGCGGGATTCCGTTCTCGGTTGGCGAAGGCGATCAGATGGATACGGGCAACTTTTTCGATGACGAGCGCCCGAATTACTCGCCCAACGCACCCGGATGCAATGGCAATGTCTATGCGAACCAGTCCGCGTCGAATTGGTTCAACGAAGCCTGCTTTACGCCCTCGCAGTATGGGACGGTCGGGAATCTGGGAAGGAACGTGCTGCGGGGGCCTGGTTATGCGGAGACGGATATTTCCGTGACGAAAATCACCAGGATCAACGAGAGGATGACGCTCCAGCTCAGAGGAGAGATTTTTAACATCTTCAACCATCCGAACTTCGCGCCTCCGGCTTCGACAATCATCAACGCAGGCCAGGGCTGCGGCCCAACAACAACCTATAGCCCCACCTCATCCTGCTACAATCCTACGGGCGCCGCGATCACTTCACTGGTAGGAAGCGGCGGCATCCCCGATGTGGCCCGTCAGACGCAGTTCAGTGCCAAGCTGACGTTCTGACCGGGTTGTTCAGATAGACAAAGGCTCAGCGGGTAACACCTCTGAGCCTTTTTTGTTGTCTGCCGCGGCAACTGTTCTTTGAGCTTGCCTGCGTGTGAACTTAAAATTCAAAGGGAGGCGTCACGAATGCCGCAAGCGACGGTCGGGTTACTGCATCCGGGTGAAATGGGTGGCACTGTTGGGGCAGCGGCCAAAGCAGCAGGTGTGCGCGTGGTCTGGGCGTCCGAGGATAGGAGCCCGGCGAGTAGAAGCAGGGCGAGCGCATTTGAACTCGAAGACCTTGGGTCGATCGACAGGCTGGTCGCTGCGTCGGATTTCGTTATTTCCATATGCCCCCCGCATTCGGCCCTGGAGGTAGCCCGCTCCGTCGCGCTGCGCCGCTTCACCGGTGTCTACGTTGACGCCAACGCTGTATCGCCTGCCAGGGCGCGCACCATGGCTGGCTTGATTGAGGACGCTGGAGGCACATTCGTGGACGGCGGAATTATCGGGCCACCAGCGGCACAGCCCGGCACGACGCGGTTGTATCTATCTGGCCGGGAGGTTGCGCGTGTAGCTCAGCTGTTTCACGGCAGCCTGCTCGAAACGGTCCAGATGTATGGCGCCATAGGAGCCGCTTCCGCGTTGAAAATGGCTTATTCGTCCTGGACCAAAGGGAGCGCGGCGCTTCTGATCGCCTTGCGGGCTTTCACCATCACGGAAGGAATTGATGCGGATCTGCTGGCCGAATGGCGGCGGTCTATGCCCGACCTTCAGGCGCGAAGCGAGCGAACACTCAACCTCAACGCACGCAACGCCTGGCGCTTTGTGGGCGAGATGGAGGAGATAGCCGATACGTTCCAGGCCGCGGGTTTTCCAACTGGATTTCCATTCGCTGCCAGGGAAATCTACCAACGGCTGGGTCATTACAAGCATGCTTCGTCGCCTCCGTCGCTGGCGGAGGTGGCGGACGTTATTCGTGCCAGTGAAACGATGGCTCCTCGCGGCGAGCCCACCGCTCGCGAGTCCTCGGCAGAGGATCGCTTGTAAGAAGCTAGCGGACATCTCGCGCCATTTCAGATATGATGTACGAGCGGGAAAAAAAGAGGACAGGCCGGTGGCTGGACGAAACGTGACAATTGCGAGCGGGCTATTGAAGTTCCGAACCTGGCTTAGCTTTTTGATAGCGGCGTTGTTTGTGATGAGCGCTTCGGCGCAGCAGAAGGTCACGATCAACTATCCGAACCGGAGCGGGTCCAACTGGCCTCTGTTCCTGGCCAAGGATGGCGGGTACTACCAAAAATACGGCCTGGATGTTACGCTGACTTTCGGAGTGATGCCGTCGGGAATCGCGATGCTGGTGAGCGGCCAGGCGCAGATGGTGAATTCGTCGCTGGACCAGTTAATGCAGGCCGCCTCCAAGGATGGTTCGCTGGTGCTGGTGGGGAGTTCGCTCAATCGCGGCACGTTCGCGCTGATGGCGGACAAGAACATCGACAGCATCAAGGCCCTGAAAGGGAAACGTATCGCGGTATCGCAGGTGGGTGACGCGCCTTACGGATACCTGATCGCCCTGCTTGCGAAATCCGGATTGTCGGCGCGCGACGTGCAATGGATTCCCGTGGGCACGGATGTAAATGGACGGGCCGCCGCTTTAATCAGCGGCCGCGCCGAGGCCACGCTGCTCACCGCGCCCGCGTATTTCAAGCTGGAGGAGCAGGGTTACAAGACGCTGGCGAATCTCGCCGATCATCCGGACATTTTCGCTTCGACGGGTTACCTGATGAAGAAGAGCGAGATTGCGGCCGATCCCATGCTGCCCGAAAAGCTGATTGAGGCGCAGGCGGAAGGGATCAAGCGCTTCTACGAAGATAAGGCTTTCGCGGTGCAGACGTTCTTGCAATACGACAAGGCGGCGAACCCGGACGAGGTGGCGCGCGTGTACGATCTGTACGCCAAGCCGCAGGCCTTCGAGCGGGTCCCGTTTGTGCTGGCGGCGGCGGTCAAGTCGGTACTGGATCAGCAGTCCGACCCGCGGATTGCAGCGGAAATGAAGGCCTACGACTTCCACAAAGTCATCGACAATAGTTATGTGGAGCGGTTGGTGAAGGATGGCTTTTTCGAGAAGACGTTTGGACCGGCAATCAAGACCGAGGAGAGCCGCAAAGCGAAGGCGGCCTTCCGGTAAGTACGGGGCGTGGTCTTGTTAAGGCAATGGTGAAGCTGGAAGTCGATCACGTCTCTAAGCGCTACTGGCTCGAACGCGAGGGCACGGAAGCGCCCGCGCTCATCGATGTATCGTTATCGATCCCGGACGGCGAGTTCATGGCCATCGTGGGACCCAGCGGTTGCGGTAAAACCTCGCTGCTGAACATCATCGCCGGACTTCTGCCGTATGACGAAGGCTCGGTGTCGATCGACGGCCATAAAGTCCAGGGACCGGGGATCGACCGCGCCGTGGTGTTCCAGCACTCCAGCCTCCTGCCCTGGCGGACCATCGCGGGCAACGTCCGCTACGGGATGGAATTGCAGGGGCGTTTCGATAAGGCGAGTATGGCCGAACGCGCGGCTTATTTCGTCAAGCTGGTGGGTCTGAGCGGCTTCGAGCGGCACTTTCCGTCCGAGCTTTCCGGAGGCATGCAGCAGCGCGTGAACCTGGCGCGGGCCCTGGCGGCCGATCCGGTGGTGTTGCTGATGGATGAGCCGTTCGCGGCGCTGGACGCGCAGACGCGCGAGTTCATGCAGGCCGAGCTGCTGAAAATCTGGGCGCAAGCCCGCAAAACGGTTTTGTTCATCACCCACCAGATCAACGAAGCGATCTACCTGGCGGATCGAGTGGTGGTGATGAGCTCCCGGCCGGGCCGCGTGAAGGATGTGTTCCAGGTCCCCTTCGGACGTCCGCGCTCGCTGCACTTGAAGCGGGAGCCGCGCTTCCTGGAGTTAGAGGACCGCATCTGGCAGTTGATCGAAGAGGAAGCCAGCGCGAACACCGTACTGGCGCCGGATTAATCGCGATGAAACCGAAACAGAGTTTCTTTGAACGGAACGAGGCCTTGATCCTGGGCGGCGGCGCTGTGGCGCTCAGCATGGGCGTGTGGCAGGCGCTGTGGTCCGCGGGGAAAATTTCGCCCCTGTTCTTAAGCGGGCCGTCGGCCATTGCCAAACAGTTTGTCTTTGGGTTGCAGCACGGGACGCTGCTGAGCGACATGGCGTACAGCGGAACTAATTTCGCCGTCGGATTCGCGCTGGCGCTGGTGGCGGGAGTGGTGTTGGGCGTCCTCATCGGCTGGTACCGGAGGTTCCGGCTGGTGTGCGATCCGTTCGTGAACGCGCTGTATGCGACGCCGCGCATCGCCATGGTGCCCATGATCATCATCTGGTTTGGCGTCGGTATGGGGTCGAAAATCTTTATCGTATTCATCACGGCGTTCTTCGCCATTCTGGTGAACACGGTGAGCGGAGTGAGAAATATCGACCCGGACCTGCTGCGCGCGGCGCGCGCCTATTGCGCGTCGGACTGGCAGATTTTTACCACGCTGGCGCTGCCCGGAGCGGTGCCCTTCATCTTGACGGGCGTACGCCAGGGAGTGGCGCTGGGCTTGATTGGCGTGGTGGTGGGCGAGATGTTCGGCGGAAGCCGCGGGATCGGCTTCATGGTGGCTTACGGAGGACAAACGTTCGCCACCGATACGTTGTTCGTGGGCGTGCTGATCGTGGCGTTCGCGGGAATCCTGCTGACCTGGGCGGCGGAACGTCTGGAACGGCGCTTCTCGCGCTGGAAGCCAGAAAGATAACATGACCGAATTCGTATCGCGGCTTAGCCGTATGGACTCCTGCAGCGTCTCGGACGCATTGGACAAACTAGGATTGAAGGGCGCGGTCACTGGGATTCGCCGTTGGTCCACGGAGCGCAGGATCGCCGGACGAGTTCTCACCGTCAAGCTGGATCGCGCGGAAGGACGCTCGAATACCCGCCATCTGTGCACCGCCGCGATCGAGGCTGCCTCGCCCGGCGACATCATCGTGGTGGAGCAGCACACCGGCTTGGACGCCGCGTCCTGGGGCGGGAATCTCTCCATCGGCGCGCAGGTGCGGGGCGTGGCGGGCGTGATTGTGGATGGGCCCGTGCGCGACGTCGACGATAGCCGCGAACTGGATTTCCCGGTGTTCGCGCGCGATCACACAGCGCGCACGGCGCGCGGACGCATCGTGGAAGTGGCCACCGGCGAACCCATCGACGTGGGCGGCGTCACCGTCACAGCCGGCGATTATGCCGTGGCGGATGGGAGCGCGGTGGTGTTCGTGGCGCAGGCCGAAATTGAGCGGGTGCTGGACGCGGCCGAGGCGATCGTCGCGCGCGAGGAGGCCATCGCCCAGGCGCTGCGCGAAGGCCATCCGATCAGCCAGGTGATGGGCGCAAACTACGAGCACATGCTCAAGAAATCGACAACATGAGTAACGACGACAATATTCTCCGGGCGTCCAAGCTGGATACCACCGCGCTGAGCGACGCGATGGACCGGTTGGGCATCGGCGGCCAGTGTTTGGGAATCAAGCCGCTCAATCCAAAATTCCGCTTGACCGGGCGCGCGTTTACGATTTTGTACGGACCCGCCGGGCAGCCGCCCGGCACGGTGGGCGATTACATCGACGACGTGCAGCCGGGCGGCGTGGTGGTGCTCGATAATGGCGGGCGCGAGAACGCCACGGTGTGGGGCGACATTCTTACCATGGTGGCGCACACGCGCGGCGTGGCTGGAACTGTGATCGACGGGGCCTGCCGCGACGTGGCCCTGTCGCTGGAACTGGGTTATCCGATCTTCAGCCGTAGTTACTCCATGCGCACCGGCAAGGATCGCGTGCAAGTGGAGGCGCTGGGCGGCACGGTAAACATCGGCGATGCGCGGGTGGACGCGGGAGACATTCTGCGCGGCGACGCCGACGGAATTGTCGCGCTTCCGCGCGCCCACGAAAGCGCGATTTTAGAAGTGGCCGAGGAGATCGACGTGGTAGAGGACCGGATTCGCCGCGCGGTGCGGGAAGGCCTGAGCCTGCGCGAAGCTCGCGTGCAGCACGGATATCACAAGCTGCAGACCAGGGCTCGCGCTTGAGGAACTCGCGCCCAGCCTGCGTCAAAACCCGCTCCCTTTACGGTCGCGGCTCGGTAACGCAATAAATCTACCGAGCCGCGCGCGTGAGCAAGCGGTTTTCGACCCGCGCCTCTGTGCGCTAGCAAGCGAGATCTAATCCCAATACACGAACGCCATGGCGTTTCCGGTACCCGCTTCTGACCGGTAGCAGGGAACATAGTCCACCAGATGGTACCGGAGCTTGGCCTCGTTCATCGCCGAAATCACCGGGTACCAGTTCTTGATTTCCGCCGTACCCACCTTGAAAAGACTTTCCGGGATAGCCTCCAGCGCAGCTTCATCGCCGGACTGCATGGCGTCGATGATCTTGCGGTCCAGATCTTCGTCCACCACATAATGCGTCAATCCGCCGGACGCCATCACGGCGACGCGTCCCACCCCTTGGAAGCTGGCGATGGCGCGGTGCAGCGCGCGGCCCAGATCCAGACAACGGCGGTTCTTGGGCACGTTATGCGGAAAGTGGACATTCAGAATGATCGGGACGCTGGGCGGAGGATTGTCACCCAAAATTGAATGATAGAGAAAACCGTAAGCGTGCGGAATGCCCCCGCGCGGCGCAGCCTTGGGCGTCGAGTCCGATTGCGCGAGATCGAAGTTCTCGCCAGCCAGAGAATCCAGAATATGATCGGCCAGGGCGGTGGCTCCGGGATAACTGGCGCCCTCAAGCGGTGAATTGCCCGGCTCGGCTATGTTGATGCCGGGCGGATTGTTGGCGGGCAGGTGCTGCAGGTTCTTGATCTGCGCGCCACGATATACGGTAATGGCCGGCGTGAGGCCCTCGTCGAAAAACTCTCGCTGGTCGTTTCCGACGATAACAACGGCTTCCGGAGCGGCTTCCTTGAATTTCTGAGTCAGCACTTCCATGGCCCGGTGACACTGCGCAAAGCGCTCCTGCCTGGACTCCACCGTTACTACGGAGGCGAATCCGGGCGCCCGCTCCCGTAAGAGCGCTTCGTAGTCGTACGTCTTCCCGCGAAACCAATGACTCTTGTTTTCGCGATCAGCCTGCGCTCGAAGATCCCATTGCTTGGGAGGGGTGGAGAGGAGCGGACCGTGCGACGATCCGATGCCTAAAACGATTTCTGCCATAGCGTCTAGTCTACTTGAAAGCCAGCTTCTCTTTGCGGTCTTCTTCAGCTTTGATTCCTGGGCCGAACAATTGCTCGAAAAAATGTTCCTTGACCAAGCGTTCGACAACACTGTTGTCAATTACCTGGTGGAAATCGTACGCCTTCATCTGGGCTGCGATTCGCGCATCCGCCTGATGTTCGACGATATATTGGACGGCGGGCGCCAGAACGTAAGGCACACGCTCATAGGTGTTGGCCTTGCGGTCATGATCGTAGATTCGTTCGATGTCGGCGGCCGGCTGCGTATCGTACACCCCGTACGCCTTCATCGCCATGGCCTTGTCGTCGTAGTAGCGCTTGATGGCCTCGGCTTGGGCCTTAATCATCAATTCGGGCAGCTTTGGATTCGCCGCGATCTCGCTCTTCTTGAATACATAAGCCAGCGGCGCGTAGAGGTCTGCGTTGTCGGCGAGATTCGCGATTTCCTTGAAGCCTTGCGGTTCCAGCTTGAAATAGGCGGGCGGAGGAACCATGGTGGCGTCGATCCGGCCGCTCACCAGCGCGGCGACGCGTCCGTTTCCGTCCGTTCCCAGCGGGATCCACTGGACGTCGCGCGGACCGATCCCATACTTTCCGAGAATGGCCAGCGCGAAGCTGTAGGGCGGATCGCCGAGCTGGCTGACTCCAAATTTCTTGCCTTTCAGATCGCGAATGTTCTTCACGTCGTCGCGCGTCATCATCGCAAACAAGGCCCGGTTCAGGGGGCTTCCCATGATCACAAGCGATCCGTCCCGCATGGCGGCCTGCATGGCCTGGTCCATGGGGTAATTGGTCATCTGCGCTTCCCCGCTCACCAGCATCGCGATGCCCGCGGGATGCACCGCGAACACCAGCTTCGCGTCCAGCCCGTATTTCTGGTAGTAGCCCCCCTCCTTCGCCAGAAAGATCGGCCAGTTGGCGGGAGCCTTGGCCGGGTAGTTGATAGTGATGCTGCGAAGCTGGGCCAGTGCGGGCAGTGCCGAAAGTAGCGCGGCGCAAAGTAGAAATTTCATAATTGGCTCACACGTCGAGCTTGAACAGTTTCTTGGCGTTGTCTTCGAAGATCAGCTTTTTGTCGGCGGCGCTCAGCCAATCGAAGTCCTCAATCAAATAGCGGATCTCATCCAGCCATTTTCCGGTGCGCGGATCTTTGACCGTTCCCACGCCCGGCCGCTCGGTGCCAAACAAACATCGATCCACGCCCATGGTCTTGATCACCAGGGCGAGTGAATCGGCCGAATACATCACCGTGTCGTAGTACAGATTGCGCATTTTCTCGGAGAAGCGGGTAGACCCGGGAACACGCAGCGAACCCGCCTCAAACCGGGCCCAGTGCAGAGGAATGGCGCCGCCGCCATGCGACAGGAGAAGCTTCAGAGTGGGGAAATCCTTGAACACGTTGGAATTCAACAACGACACGATAGCGATGCTTTCCTCGTTGATGAAATGCAGCGAATAAGGCAGCCGGTCTGAGCGGCATCCGGCGGAGTGGACATGGCCCACAACATCCAGCTCCACCAGCTTTTCGTAGAGCGGATACCAGTAGCGATCGCCCAGCGGCGGAGTCTGAATGCCGCTGGCCTCACCGGGGTCGGGATTGATCAAGCACCCCACGAAACCAAGTTGTTTGACGCATCGCTCCAGCTCCGGGATGCAATTGGCGGGACTGACACCGGGACTCTGGGGCAGCCCGCAGACGCCACGAAATACTTTCGGATACAGCTTGGTTTGACGGCCAATGATGTTGTTGGTCTCTTCCATGAACCAGTTGACCAGCTTGGGCTGCTCGCTGTGCATCATCTGGTAAGGACGGGGCGAGACGATTTGCATGTCGGTGCCCACTTCCTTGAGTTGGTCCAGGTGAGAAGATCCGCCGAAGACCGGCTGGTTCAAGGCGTCTTTGATGTCGTCGTCGGTGGCGCCGGCGCTGCCGCGGCCGTGCGCGCCGCGGTGGGAAATCAGTCCGGCCTTGTAGACGTAGAGCTTGTCCGGCGCGGTCACGTGCGCGTGGGCGTCGATGATCATATTAGTCTTGGTCTCATGATTGGGATTTTGCGCGTGTTCGCGCAAGAGGGGATTATATCCAACTTCGAGGAGTGAATGCGAGATTGAGTGGAACTATCGCAACTGCGATGGAGGCACAATAAGTGCTGGACCTCAAATTAGGACACTACCGAAGACTATGGCCATAACGCCAAGCTTCCCTCAGGCGGACTTCTAGTGTCCATGAGTTATAGGTCCGCCACATAACTTCGCAGTGGGGCGGACGCCACCGTCCGCGCCGGACCCCGCGTTCGCTGCGGCCCTGGTCCGGCTCCACGAAACACGCTCAAAAGGGAGGCCGACGCGGGCGTCGTCCGCGGTCCAGGGACCGCCCCACTGGGCGAATTATTCATAGTGGTGAAGTCTTTCGGTGGACGTTACCCGAGGTCGTTGACGGTCTATCATCGTGGCGTTAGCGCGGGAAGACTGCGGCTTCGAATCGAGCTTTTGGATCAGTTGGCGAAATCTTCCAGAGCTACGCGCACGTTTCGGGTGGGTGCCGACCAAGAATGGTTGGGAAATGGACTATGAGGGGTGCCCATCCTGTTTCTACCATCTCAAAAGAGCGACGGACGCGACGTGCCGCCGAGTAAGGAAGTGCTGATATTGGCGACGGTGTGGGTGCCTTCGTTGCCACCCCAGGCGAAGAGCAGATCGATGAGCGGAAGACCGCCTGCATGCACAGTGATGCCGGCCGCATAGCTATGGGCCAGATGGTTGAAGCCGAGATCACCCGGTTTCAAGCCCACGCGGCCTTCGTCGAGCATCAGCTTAACGCCGACGGGGAACTTGCCGATGGAGTGTTCGAAGGTTCCGCGCAGGAGCATCAAATCGGGTCCGCGGAAACGGTAGTCGGCGTAGCTGGGGAGCAAGGTGGTGCCATTAATGTCGGAGCCGCCGAGCGTCGGATCGAGGTAGAACGGCACGCCCGCAGCGCCCGTGTCGAAAGATGACGTATAAAGAAAACGGAATCCGAAGCTGCCTTCGAGGTTGCGGCTGATAGGCGGGCAGGTGCGGCTGCTGGGGTCGCTGGAGCAGTCGTCGGGTCCGTTGAATTCGTGCGGCTGCAGAGAGCGCGTGGAACTGTACAGGGGAAACTGGTGCGACAGATCGGCCGTGAAGCGCTGGAACGTATAGCCGGATTGGGTGGCGATCCATTGCTGGAACTTGGCCGTGTAAACGAGGCGAACGTAGCCTCGGGCGAAACTGGGGCTCAGGCGGATGCCCTCGCCCAGTTGCGCGTACCCGGGCTGATTGATCAGGCCCGGAGCGCTGGACTCATTGCCGGTTTGTTCGAGCGAGGGAACAGTGCTGGTCTGGCTGCCGCGCAGAGAAAAGAAGCGGCCGTTCACTTCGCCCAGCAGCGAGAGGTTTAGCGCGTCCCAGAGCGGCCAGACGACGTTTCCGCCCACGATGGATTCCGTGATGCCGAACAGCGATTCGGTGCGGGGCGTGCCTTGGCCGAGTCCGTAGAATCCGATTTGATTGAGCGAAATTCCCTGGCCGTAGGCGTGAAAAACGGGCATTTCCTGCAGCGCGAGGTTCGAGGCTTTCTTGGTTGCAGGGCCGGTGGTAATGGTGATTTTCTGATGGCGGATCAGGACGCCGGTCATGTAGACGCCGGCGCGCCAGGAGCCGTTGGGCGAAGCGACGGCGTCGGCGTCCCAATAGAGACGCCAGTTTTCGTTGGGTGTGTAGTGTGTGATGAACGCAAGGCCGCTGCCAAAGCCGTTGCCGGGCGCGAGACTGCCGACGGCGATGTGGAGGGGATGATCGGTGAAGAGCAGGTCAGCGCAGCTACCGATGCTGAAGTGAATGCAGGATTGATCGAAGCGATCACCCTCGCCGCGGAAATCGGCGCCGAGCGCAGATTCCTGGGCGCGCAGGGGCACGCAGCAGACCGCAGTCAGCGCGACCGAAGCCAGGAGCGCAACGTAAAGTGATCGGCCGTGGATCACTACGCGGTCCGCACTTTCTGGCCGCCACTCTCGTGAATAGCGCGGGTGACTTTGCGAATGTAGTCGGCGGCTTGTCCTTCGGTGGCGATTTTGGCGACGTCGACGCCGCTGCGCAGATTCTCCGGCAGTCGCATCTCGGCTTCGCGAAAGTGCTGCACCTGCGACTGGATGAGTGTGTTCTTTTCGAGCGGGCGGTTCGGGTTGTATGCGGTGCGCGAAGGCTTGGGGACTTGGATGAAGTTGGGCATGGTGGAAATCCTAGACGCCGTTGAAGACCGGGCAGTCGTCGTCGGATCGCATGGTGTCGGTGAGCAGATCAAGAAATGTGTCCGAAGCCCGCTCGCGGGCAGTTGCGTCCGCGTAGTCGCCGACAAAAAACTTGGTGACGGTGTTGGGGATGGAAGCGTGCTCGAAGGTCCGGCCGTTGGGTTGGTAGGGACCGGGAATCACCTGGCCTTTGGGGACCCATGGCGAGATCAGAACAGCGGGAACGCGCAGGCCCAGACGGTCGAAGTTGAACGTCAGTCCGGGGACGCCGGTCTGATCGGGCGTGGCGTGGTAGCCATCGGCCGGGCAAGCGGGCGGCGGGACGTGATCGTAGATGCCGCCGTGCTCGTCATAAACCAGCAGCATGGCCGTGCTCTGCCACAGGTCGGGGTTCTGGCGGATGGCATTGTAGACGGTGGCGATGAAGACCTCGCCTTGTTGCACGTCGTGGTCGGGGTGCTGATCGGATGCCACGATTTCGCCGCCTCCGTCTTCGTGGTCGGTGTAGTTGGGCTCGATGAAACAGTATTGCGGGAGATTGCCGCCGGGTTTGCAATCGTCGAGGAACTGCTGGTAGGTGCCGAATAGTTGCGGCTGACTCTGGAGCAGGTTGACCACTTCGAGCGACGAACTGGCTTCGTCGAAATAGTAGATCTTGGCAGCGTGGCCGGCGCCGACCAGGCGCTGATACACGCTCAACGGCTGCGCGTGGTAATAAAAGACGTCCATGGAAACCTGGCCGAAGGACGTGCCGTAGTGGGCGAAGGCGCGATTGCAGAGCGTGGGGCCGGGAATGGACGAAAACCATCCGTTAAATAGGACGTAATTTTGGGCGAGCCCGGTGAGAACGGGCAGTTTGTCGGGCGCGAAATAATACATGATCTGGCGCGAATGATTCACGTCTTTGCGCTGCTGGTAGTAATTATTCACGAAGCCGGACATGGTGGCCGGGCCAACGGGTCCGCCATTGAAGAGCTGTTGGTGCACAGCGGGGAAGTGATGATCGGGGTCAGGATCGAGCTGGGACTGCCACTCGGCCTGAGGCTTGACCGGCGCGGGTTCGTTGGTGGTGTCCAGATTGGTCTCGTTGCCGTTCAAGCCATCGATCGCGGGGTTTCCGGCTTTGAGTGCGCCGAGCATGTGGTCGAACGAGCGGTTTTCCATCATGAGGACAACAATGTGCTTGAGGGCTTGGAAACCTTGGGTCATAGGAGGATTGACGGAATTTGAAATTCCAGGCTTTCCGATATCAAAGCGCATTACGGTGGAGGAGTCAAGTGAGTAAGGATACAAATCAACGGTTTTGCCGCACAGAATTCTGGAAATGCGCGCGAACACGTACGATCAATACGCCGTAAGTAATAGGGATGGGGGCGATGGAGCGGGGTCCCCAGAAGTCAGTGACGGTGACAAACCGGCCACGTAGATTCCGTGGATGGCGTTTCACGGGACTAGTCGAGAAATAGAAGTGGGGCGGACGTGATATCCTTCCACTCGATTCCCTATGGGTTGGCTCGCCAAACTCGTCGGCCGTTCGGGCACGGGCATTAGAGATGAATTGGCGTCCACACCCGATTCGGTTAACACTCCCCTGGTTGGCGACGACCCAATTCTACGGGTTGAAGACGACATGCTTGGAAGAGCGCCTGTTGCCGCGTCCTTTGTCCGTCAAGTGCTTGCCGTCGACCCGAAACAAGGTGTCGTAGTCGGAGTATTGGGTCCTTGGGGTTCCGGGAAGACGTCCTTTGTTAATCTCGCACTGAGTGAGTTCAAGAATAACGACGTAACGGTGATCAATTTCAATCCATGGATGTTCAGTGGGGCGCAGCAACTTGTTGAGGCCTTCTTTCTTGAGCTCGGGGCGCAGTTGAGGGTCAGCCCAGGTTTAGCGGAGGTAGGCGAAGATCTTCAGCAGTATGGAGAGGCGTTCTCTGCCGTGTCGTGGTTGCCTCTCGTTGGACCCTGGATCGCGCGGGGCCGCGATCTGGCCAAAGTTGTGGGGGGCCTCCTGCAGCGTCGGAAGGAAGGTATTACCGCGCGGCGAGCAAAGCTTCAAAACGTTCTTGCCCAGCTCAAGAAGCCCATCGTAGTGGCACTTGATGACATCGATCGCCTTTCAACATCGGAAATCCGCGATGTGTTCAAACTAGTGCGCCTCACTGCGAGCTTCCCGAACGTTATCTATGTGGTTGCCTTCGATCGCGCGCGCGTCGAAACTGCGCTATCTGAGCAGGGAGTGCCCGGCCGTGACTACTTGGAGAAGATACTTCAAGTGACTCTGGATCTGCCAGTTGTTCCCGACTCTGTTCTAATCGCACAAATCCTTTTTGCTTTAGATGCGGCGCTTGCTCCGATCGAGAATGCTGGTGTCCTGGATCAACAGACCTGGCCGGATGTTTTCATGGAAATTGTTAAGCCCCTCATCAAGAACATGCGAGACGTTCGCCGATATGCGACGGCAGTCCACGGCACAGTGGCAGCGCTGGGAGGGCAAATCGCCCTCTGTGATGTACTTGCACTCGAATCGATTCGTCTATTCCTCCCGGATGCCTTCGCCAGCTGCACGGCTCGATTGACGCGCTGACGATGACCTCCGGTAGTCAGCCGCGCGTACGCGAAGAAGCGTTGAAGGCGCAAATCGACGCCCTCATCGAGAATGCGCGGGGCCAGCGAGGCGTCGTGAGAGACATGGTAGTGCGGCTATTCCCCGCTGCGCGACGGCACATTGAGAATTATCACCACGGATCTGAATGGAAAGGGGAATGGCGTAGGGCGAGGCGAGTCGCGCACGAAGATCTCCTGCGCCTGTACCTAGAGCGAGTGGCAGGTGATAGCCTGAAGGCGTTCACCGACGCCGAACGGGCCTGGGCCTGGATGTCCGACGCGGTTTCCCTTGATAAGTACTTGCGGTCGCTCAATCCGGAACGAGTCCAGGACGTGATCGCCTCTTTAGAAGTTTACGAGGATCAGTTCGCCGCGGAACACGTGGTCCCGAGCGCGAGTGTGCTTCTCAACCTAATGCACGATCTTCCACTTCGGGACCGAGGCATGTTCGACATCGGCGGCAGGCTCGTGGTTACCAGAGTCGTCCTTAGGTTGCTTCGATCATTGAAAGATCCTGTCGCGATCGAAGAGGCTGTACGGCAAATACGTCCCGAATTGAAATGGCTCTGTGCGGAATTCGACCTCATTCGGATCGTTGGGCACCGCGAGGGATGGGGGCACAAGCTCGTGCCTGAGATCGCAGCAACGGATTTTGAAAGACAGTGGCGCGACAGAGTCCGCGCCACGACAGCCACGCACCTCGCGAAGGAGACCGATCCCCTCGAAGTCTTGCTTTTCGCAAAACGCGAGTCCGGTCCGGAAGAGCCGACCCTCGAAGTTTCCGATGCCCCCGAATTAAGCCTTACAATCCTGCGGGCAGCGCGGGGTGAAGTAATAAGCCAAAGCATCGGGGGGCGGGCGGTCCACCGATCCCCAGTGCTTGCCTGGGACGCACTGGTAGAGCTCTACGGAGACGAAAAGACACTTAGAGACCAAATTGAAAGCCTTCGCGCAACTCAATCAACGGATACGGGGGATCTGCTCGAACTTGCAGACAAGTATCTTGGCGGGTGGCGCCCAAGCAAATTGGGCCTCTAGTCGCCTCGCACCGCCCTTGGAAAGGCTGGCAGCCAGTCTGCGCGACGGAGCCCTCGGCAAAACGGGTGAATCCCGACATGCCGGGAGATCACTCCCGTGATGTCGCCGTCACGTGAGTTTGACAGGAAACGCCCGACGATGATCTTTACCAAACGAGTTCGATAGGTCATGTTTCGATGCGAACAGGCGTCGAGATCGGTCTCGACGGGGCAAAGACGAGTATTCGCGCCACAGTGTAAGTCTGAAGGACGGATTACGGGCGATACGGTAACGTGAAATACGTACACGGCTGGTCACCCTTTCCGATTGATCGCGAGCATGGTTAATTCGGGTTACCGGAAGGACGAGCTTGACCCAACTTGGAATGATATCCGAGGACGAGTGCGCTAGACTCTAAATCAGTCCTGCCGCTCTCTCCGGTAGCGACTTGGCGATGCGCCGGGCCGCCTTGATAGGAACCCTTGAGGGAAGGCAACGAAACGCCACGACGCTGCAGCCTCGGCAGCCCGCGATCAGGCGTCCGGCCACACCTTGCGCGCCGTGTCCACCACTAATTCCAGCTTGCCCCACTGCTCATCTTCAGTAAGCAAATTGCCCTCCTGGTTGCTCGCAAACCCGCACTGCGGGCTCAGCGCGAGCTGTTCCACGGGCACGTATTTACTGGCCTCGTCGATGCGGCGCAGCAACTGATCCGCGCTCTCCATCTCCGGCAGTTTCGTACTTACCAATCCCAACACTACCGTCTTTCCCGGGGGCACGAATCGTAGCGGCTGGAAGCTGCCCGCGCGTTCGGACTCGTATTCGAGCAGAAACGCGTCCACGTTGAGCCGGTTAAACAGCTTCTCGGCGATGGGATCGTAACCGCCTTCGGCGTACCACTGGCTGCGATTGTTTCCGCGGCATAAATGAATGGCCACCACGGGGCCGCCGTTTCGCGCGCCGGCGCGAGCGCCTTCGATGCACGTATTGTCCACGCGGATGGCTTCGTCCAGCGCCTGCTCGGGATCTACGCCCATCTCATCTCGAACGTAGCGCCGCCATTTAGGGTCGATAAAGTAGCTATAGCGCGGCGCGTCGATCTGGATGTATTCGACGCCTTCGCTCGCCAAAGCCCGCATCTCGGCCTGGAAAATAGGCACGATGTCCCACAAAAATTCCGAGTAGCTGCCGTAGGCCCGATCGCTCAGCCCCTTCTTGTATGCGATGGCCGGGAACTGGTTGGGCGTGGGCAAAGTCATTTTGATATCGCCGGGACTGTGCTGCTTGAGGAACGCGGCCTCCTGCCCGGCGAGCCGCTTTTTCTGCCGGATCTTCGCCACAACCACGCCGGGGAGCCGGTTCTTCAGGCCGGCCAGCGCGCTGCCTTCCGTCTTCCAATCGCGCGCGATGTCTTCGGCATTGTCGAGGCCTTCCACCGAATCGTTAAAGTCGCTCATGAATCCGCCGCGGCGAAACTCACCGTCGGTGAAGATCCGGAATCCGAGATCCTTCTGCCGCTGGAGTACGCGTTGAATATGGCGGTCTTCTAGCTCCTTCAGTTGTTCCGGAGCGATGGAGGGATTCTTGCGCGCCTCTAACAACTCGGACGGACGCAGCAGGCTGCCGACGTGGTCGGCACGATATTTGAAATGCATTGGTCTTAGAACCTACTTCAGCCCCGGGCCGACGCCCATGGCCGCCAGGAATTCTTCGCGCACCTCAGGAGGCTGCCCTAGCTGAAACGGGTAGCCCTCCGTGAGTTGGCGTCCATGAATCGGATGTCTTGCGAGCTCTTCGCGAGTCAATCCCTCCGTGAGCAGCTCCCGCTCCGCGATGGGCAGCACGACGCACTGGTTCACTTCGGGATCGCGAATGGTCGCGCTGGGATCCTGGCCCTTGGCCACGGCTTCCAGATCGTTCAGGAAGCGTTTGCGCAGCATCAGGACGCCGCGGTCGCTAGTCCCCAGGTGCTCTTGGGTCCGATCCGCGATGGTTCCCTGGCCGATCCATGCGACGAAGTCCTGGTTCATGACGTGGCTCGAGATCAAATCGCCAGTCTGAGGATCGGAAACCGGGCCGTGCCACGCCGGGATTCGCTCCTGGACATAGACTTCGCTCTCCTTGGGCACCCGGCTGAATGACCAAGTAACGCTGAGCGTATGTTCGTCGTCCACGGGAACGCGCCACTCGAAGTGATCGCCAGTGAACAGCGCATTCGGCCACAGGCAGACACGGCCCACCGTCCACATGGGATCGGACTCGCTCATGCCCTCGCGGATGCGCCGGTAAACGAAGCCGTAATCGAACTCCTCGAACTCCAGCTTCAGATGCCGCGGCGAGTATGGCCCCAGTTTCTCATCCAACCGGACGCTCCAATTCATGTGCATCCATTCGAAGTGGAGAGGATCGATGGAATTTTCCTGGCATTGAAGCCAGTTGCAGGGGATGTCACCGAAAACGATCTGCACAAAACCGTTCTTCCACGTGAATGGCTCCCAATTGGGGACCAGCGGAGCCGGTTGGGGTCCCAGATAGGCCCAAATCAGACCGGCTCTGGTCTCAACCGGATAGGCCTTGATGCGAACCTTGTCCTTGAAGCGAGCCTCGGGCATGGCAACGTCCTCGTAAGGTTGCTCGATGCATCGGCCGTCCTGCTCGAAGAGCCAGCCATGATAGTTGCAGCGCAACCCGCACTGTTCGACAAATCCATAGGAAGTGTCGGCGCGGCGGTGTGGGCAGTGGCGGTCCACCAGCCCGAACGTGCCGCTCAAATCCTTATAAAGAGTCAGATCTTCGCCCAGCAGACGTACCGGCTTGATGGACTTGTCTTCAAACTCGCTCACCGCGGCTACCGGCATCCAGTAACGGCGCAACAAGCCGCCCATCGGGGTGCCAGGGCCAACCGCAGTGAGAAGTTGATTCTTAGAACTGTCGAGCATTTCGTCGAAGGTCCTCCACAGAAATACATCGTACGCTATAACTGCGCGGCGGGGACAGGGAGAACTGCGTTATTTTGGCCTTGCGGAGTCGGCTTGGAGCGGCAAGTCTTTTCAGACTTCGAAAAGCGCGGTCGACAATTTTGTGCGAGCGTGGGCGAGAAAGCGGAGGAACGCCGCTCGTCAAATTTCGCGGCGGGTGTCGATACCGGCACCAATCGTCTCCAAACCTACGGCCTTGCATACGGAACCGAGACCGGGTGATGACGACGTCCGACAAAGGATCGCGGCGCTTACTACCGATGGCTTCTACTTCGATCCAACCGAACCGCTGCAGCTCATTGATCCAGGAAAACAGGATTGCGGTACGATTATTCCGCCTGAAAACGGCCCAACGAGAGCAAAATTCTCGCCGGGCCCCCTATAACGGCAACTAACTCCGATTCAACTCCTGCCTTCCTGATCCGCATCTTCGCAGATGTACTCGAACATCTCGCCGCCACCGATCCACGATGAACTGGTCTTTTGATTGATGCTCCATTGCAAAGACCACGGTCTGGTGTAAGCGCCGGGATCGTCGATCGTCGCTTCGTAGTTGAGAGTCTTGAGGTTGGGGCGTGAAATGCGCTCGGTGAGGTGCAATCGCGGGGTGGTGGGATATGCTCCGGCGATCCACTGTTTTTCATTGAACCCGACAGTATCGATCACCAGAGTGTCGCCGTCCCAATGGCCGATGGAATGGCCCAAGAAAGTCGGCCGCAGGTTTTCGCTGGACGGATGGGGACGCCCGTCCAGATACACGACGCGCCAGGAATGCGGACCGGCGATATTGAGGATGAAGATCCGCTTGAGCTCGGGCGCGTCCACGATTTCGAAACCAGGTGCGTTGAAAAACGAAGGTCCGCCGGCGGGCTTGCAGGCCACTAGCGGCGGGTATAGATCGCGCTTTGAAATCCGGTATTGATACAGCGCTTTGGCCCACGGCTGAAAGGGCACATCCGCTGCCCGGAGCCCTCCACCCAGGCCCGGCCTCACTTCCCAATATCCTTTGTGTCCGGGCGCGGACCCTAAATTCGGGTGGCCGTCGGGAAAGCGCGGGGTTGCCAGATCTGCGGACGCGCTGTTCGCGGGCTTCTCCGCCTGCGCGAACGTGAGAACAGGCAACACAATCCACGCCGCCGTGGCCAGAACCAAAACTTTCGGGGCACGGCGTCCGCGCGATGGCTTCCAGTGTTTGAGCGGCACGGCTATCTCATGACCAGCTTTTGGCCGTCCGCCGAAATCATGGAGGTGGTGGGCATGGATCCCGCGCCGTTGCTGCCGTCCTTGGCTCGCGCGGCGTTCTGCACCGTGACCTTATCGCCGATCTTCACGGTGTCTCGCTTCCAGCCGCCGCGAACGAGCGCATAGGGAGGGCCCATCTCGATTTTGTAGCTCCGCACCGTGCCGTCTGGATCCTTCCAATCGATATAGACAAAGGCGTGCGGATTCACCCAGTCCAGCTTAGTCACAATCCCGGTGATGGTCACCGGCTTGGTCCCGTCGTACTCCGCATCGAAGGAATGATGCGCCAGCGCTGGAGCGGCTGTCAGAATCAGCAGACTGATGCCTGTGAATAAACCCGCCCTGGAGGTAGCCTTGTTAAGCTTCATCGCCGTTCTGTCTCCTATTCATTTACTCTTTAGCAGGCTGCTGTAAGGGTCGCGGCTCGGTAAACACAAGCAAACACGCAGTCGCGATTCTGAGCCGCGCGCGTGAGCAAGCGGTTTATTGCCTTTTTCAGCATCCTGTTAGTTTAGGCACGCTTTCGATTTCCTTAGCGGATGAACTCGGACTCCGCGTTGTCCTCGCAGAAGTATTCCTGAAGGTCTTTATCCGGGACCCACCGGACCGTCCACCCTGCTATCCACGGACGAGTGTAAGTCCGAGGATCGTCCACCGTGACCTCGTATTTCAATGTATTCAGATTGGGCCGCGAGAACCGTTCGGTCAAATGAAGAGCGCTGGTGTGCGGAAGTCCTCCGCCGCTCAACCAGAAGCGCTCATTGTACCCGACCGAATCCACCACAAGCGTGTCCTTCTCCCAATGTCCTACCGATGTGCCGTAGTAGCCCAGCACGGCCTCCGCGCTCTGGGCTACGGGCCGCCCATCCGTGTAGATGATGCGCCAATTGCGGTCGCCGCCACCCAGCAGCACCAGGATGCGGCCCAACTGGCGCTGTTCCACCAACTCGAATCCGGGAGGGCTCTGAAACTGGCGTGGGCCGCCCGGGGGGATGCAGCGCGCCATGGGATCGTCTTTGAGCAACGTCCGTTGCCTATACTCATACAGCGCTTTGGCCCAAGGCTGGAGAGGCGCCACGCTGCCGGCGTCAGCCAGATTGAGCAACAGGCCATCCTCGTTCATCGGAATCTGGCGGCCAGTGTCCTCAACCAATGTTTTCGCACTCGCGACACCCCAGTAGCCCGTTTTTCCGGGCGCAGGCCCCAGCCGGATTTGTCCGTCAGGCCAGCGTGGAGTGGGAGCGGCAGCCGGCGCGGCCGTTTGCGCCGGTCGCGGAGTGAACAATCGTTTGCCCGTACGGACCAGTAACACGGATCTCGCGAAAGCCTGGCTGGCATCCCCTCTCGCCGGGAATCCCTGCACCGCG
This sequence comes from Bryobacterales bacterium, assembly GCA_963784025.1. Lineage (GTDB taxonomy): Bacteria > Acidobacteriota > Terriglobia > Bryobacterales > Bryobacteraceae > Palsa-89. Next base: position 149,008 of record CAWAPW010000009.1, on the reverse strand, counting down.
ACGACATCGCCGATTCTTGAGCGATTCGCGCGTCCAACCTTCGGCTTCCAGCTCCAGGGGGTTGCCGAAATCGACCGCCCAAGTGGCCCCAATCCCGGCTCGATCCCGGACGTCGATGAATAAATAAGCATGAGGATTCACCCATGCGATTCGCGTGACCGGCCCCTGGAGCGTCACGTGCCGGCTGGAATCGTAGACGGCCGTGAAGGACTGCTGCGCGAACGCCAGCGAGCCGGCGCAAGCCAGCCCGATCAGGATCCAGGAGTACACGCGCTTCATGACCGCTTCCTCTAATCTCTCACGACTGTGAAATCGCCCCACTTTGCGCCCATGCTCCAGGTCCCCAGCATCTTTCGATGAGGAGAGCCCAAATCCTGGATCCGCCCTTCCGCCATGATGTGAACCGGATTGCCGGCGGCGTCCTTGGCGTCGGCTTGGATCCGGACGGTCCAGGTGGCGACATCAAGATATATGCTCTTGATGGGGATCGCATCCGGTCCGGGATTGATGGTGCCGGTGAGATTGTTGCCGTCCCAGTCCATCACGACCGTGAGATGACTTCGCTCGGTTGCCGTCACACCACAGTCCCCGGCCCAGGTGCCCGTCAACGGATGCCCCTCCTGCGCCAATGCCAAAAGGGCGGTGCTCAGACACAACCCGCAAACCCACAGAAGAGCTCGACTCTGCATTCATCCTCCACGCTGGCGGCGGCCGATCCGGGCAACCTCTCCGTCAGCTGCGTATTGTGATTGTATTCCATTGAAGGTTTTTTTGGGGCTGTGAAGATCGTCGCCGGATCGTGTCCGTGTCGCCGACACGTGGCATTCGCCTTGCCATGCGGCGCCGATCCAAGTATCTGATTTCAATGGTGGGCCCGACAGAACTCGAATCTGTGACCTCTACCGTGTCAAGGTAGCGCTCTAACCAACTGAGCTACGGGCCCGGAGGACAGCAAAGGAAGGCACTCCTAATATAACATCCCGCCATCCCAATCTTCCCCTGCATCGGGCGCGCGATTCTACCGATAGATATTCAGAGGATATGTCACGCCTTCGCGCCACTCTGGTTCTCGCGGCCCTGCTCTCGCCGGTGGTCGCCAGCGGCCAGGCCGGCGCTCAGTCCGATCTGCCGCTGTGGCGATTCGTTTACCCCAACGCCAGGGCGCTCATCAGCATCGATTGGGCGCGCATCCGGCAGTCGCCGGCGGGGACGATGATCCGCGAGAAATGGCTCACCACCGGCGCCGTGGCGGCTATCCCGGCCGTGGAACTGCTGAACGATATCGATCGCGTGCTGATTTCGTCGCCAGGCAAAGATTCCGGTGACGATTCCGCCGAGCCGCCTCTCCTGGTCGCCATCCAGGGTCACTTCGATGCGGCCCGTGTACGCCAGGTCTTCACTCGCTTGGGCGCGAAGCCGCAAGCGTACAATTCCTTCCAGGTCTTCCGGCCGCAAGGCAAGGAGCGCAAAAATACCGCGTGGGTGCTGTTCGACTCCGAGACAATATTATATGGAGACGCGCCCTCGGTCTTCGCGGCGCTCGATCGGAATCAATTTGCGCAAGCTTCATCGCAGCCAGCGCCTTCTCCAGAGCCGGGATCTATCGCGGCGCGCGCGGGCGTAATGGATGCGAACTATGAGCTGTGGGTGCTTATGGACGCGACGGAAATCATGTCGAGCGATCAGATAGCGGGCCTGCTCCAGGGCGGCGAATGGGCGTCGGAGGCGCAGGGTTTCGAAGCGGGTATCAATTTGCGGGCAGGCCTGGCAGCGAATATCACGCTGCGCTTTTCGTCGGACGCCATCGCCAAGCGAGTGACGGCGGAACTGACGCGCGTCATGAATCTGGCGGCCAAGGACAAGAGCTCCGGCGCGCAGTTGCAGGACATCGCGAAGAAGCTGAAGTTCAATGCGGATGGCGCGGCCACCCGGATTAGTTTACGTTTGACGCAGCCGGAGCTGGAAAAAACCGCGCAGGCTTTTGCGGCGTCGCACAAAGCTCCGGCGCAATTGGCCGGAAACGCGCCTCGAAATGCAGGTCCGGGCGTGGTGTCCGTGCCCGCCAAACCCGCCATGATCCGGATCGAGGGGTTGGACGAAGGCACGCGCGAGATCCCCTACGAAGAAGGGCAACATTAATTCTCCGGTTCACCCCCTATTCGCTGCCGGCGGATGGGCCGTTGCCTTTGCGCCAGATACGGCGTACGGTGAATTGAGCGGATCTTATGAATCTTGAGCGCCTGGACCGAATTACGGTCGAAGAAGGCAAGCGCGGGGGCCGTCCCTGCATTCGCGGACAGCACCTTCGCGTCACCGATGTGCTGGAACTTCTCGGGACAGGCGCCTCCTTTGACGAAATCCTCCGAGATTACCCCTTCCTCGAACGCGAGGACATCCTCGCTGCGATCGACTACGCCGCCTACCAGACCGATCACGTCGTCATCCGAGCTTCGTGAAGTTTCTGGTGGACAATCAACTGCCAGTTGCATTGGCCGCACATCTCAAGAAGAAAGGTATTGATTGCGAGCACGTCCTTGAGGTCGGCCTTGGCCAGGTGTCCGACGCCGAGCTTTGCCAGTACGCCATCGCGAACGAGCGTATTATCGTCAGCAAGGACGAAGACTTCCTTTACCTCGCCAACAGACCAAAGGCGACGTTTCAGCTCAGAGCGGATGTGCGGCAATTGCCCAGGCGAACCCAAATGAGCGCGTCATTGAAGTCTGCTAGGAAGCGCTTCCGGTTTCTATGCCGATCGAAACCGGCATATCCTACGCTACGATTTCCGTGTTGGAACGAGCCGGAGCGAAAGCGAAAGTGCAGGAGGTTCCGCTTAAGCCGGAGCAGGCAAACTCAACGACGACTTCGCCAGTGCGCCTTGTAGCACGCCGACGGCTTCCATTTCAGCCAAGCCGCGCGAAATGGAAAGCTCCGTCACCAGCATGTGCCGCGCGCGCTCCAGCATTTTCTTCTCGCGGAAAGACAGCGGCTTCTCCGACTGTAATATCAGCAGCGTCTTCAGCACTTCGGCGATCTCGAGCAAGCTGCCGTGCCGCATCTTGTCCGAATTCTCTTTGTAGCGATCCTTCCAGTCGGCCTTGCGTTGCGCATTGCCCTCCGCCAGGAAGCTCAGGACGCGCGCGATTTCCCCATTGCGGGTTACCTTGCGCAGCCCAATTTCCTGGACGTGCGAAAAGGGGACCATCACCGTCATGCTGTTATAGGTGAGGCGCAGTAAATAGTAGCGCTCGAACTGCGCGCCGAAGGAACGAGTGCTGATGTTTTCGACCGTTCCAATTCCATGATTGGGATAAACGATCTTCTCGCCGATCTGAAATAAGGTCATACACTGACCCCCTTGCGCCATGGCCTGGTTGTCAGCCAAACTACTGACGAACCGGAAAGTAGATGGTAAGACCTAACGGGGTAACTTGTCAATAGGCTTTACAATTGTCTGTTTCATCAGGGAGTTTCCGCATCGTCGCTCATACACTTTCCCGTAGTGTCAATTCTGAAAACGAGAGCCCAAAATGGGAACCAGTCTGGCACGCTTAGAACAAATCCTGTATTCTCATTGGTAAGCCTAAGATTAACCTGGGTGCGCTTCGTCAGAGTCTGGTGGCAAACGAAGTGCTTACATAGTGCGCTAAAGTTACAGCGTGTAGTGTGCCTGTGGTTGGAAATCGATTTGAGGGTGTTTCGGCGGAGACGGCCGCTTGAGAGATCTTAAAACCCAGTTCGCCAGTGCGCTGCTGTTCGTACTCACGGTGGCTGCGGTGTGCTGCGCCGTCATCAGTTTCCATCAACAAAGTCTGTATCACCTTCCCGATGATGGAGTTATCTGGGTAGACCGGGTCGCCCCCGATGGTCAGAACCAAGTGGTGGCTTTGCATGTCACGCCGGGCAGCCAAGGCTACAATGCCGGGCTCCGCGCGGGCGACGTGCTGCTCCAGGTGGCTGGCAAGCCAATAAAGAATACAGTTGACGTGCCCCAGGCGCTGCAACAGGTGGGGGTTTGGAACAAAACGCAATATCTGGTGCGGCGTGACAATGTTCCTGTCCCGGCGCAAGTTATTGTCGGTGAGGGCGTGCTGGACCGGTCTCTGTACTATCAGTATGCGGTTGGCATCGCGTACCTGCTGATTGGATTGTTTGTCTACTATCGCCGGGTCGGAGCGCCTCGGTCGGTACACTTCTATGTGTTGTGCCTGGCCTCGTTCGTATTATCCTGCTTCCATTTCACGGGAAAGCTGAATGCATTCGATGAGGGGATTTACTGGGGTAACGTGGCTGCGGGAGTTTTGGCGCCAACCATATTCTTACACTTCTGCCTGGTGTTTCCGGAACGTCCCGCCTGGCTGAGACGGCCGGGAATGAGCGCGTTGTTCTACGTGCCCGCCGCTTTGCTTCTGGCGGTCTATTTCCTGGTGGCAAAGGGGATGCTGCGGGTGGCGGCTTCGCCGGTGGAAGTGAGCTGGCTGCTGGACCGGGTATGGCTTCTGTTCCTGAGCGTGTTCTACCTGGCGGGCACCGTGGTGCTGGCCAGGAAAACGCCGCAGGCCGACGATCCGCTGGTGCGGCGGCAGTTGAAATACATGCGGAACGGCGCGCTGCTGGGCATTGTGCCGTTCACTTTGATTTATGCGGTGCCATATCTGTTTGGGGCGCTTCCCGGGCATTACCAGAAAATGGCGGTGCTCTCGCTGATCCTGGTGCCCGTGACGTGGGCCTACGCCATCCTGCGCTATCGCCTGATGGACGTCGATATCATCTTCCAGCAAGGCTATGTCTACACCCTGGCTACGCTCGCGGTACTGGGGGTTTTCTACGGGCTGATTTTTTCGTTCACGCGCCCGGAAAATCTAAGCCCGGCCGCCATTGTCTTTTTGGTTCTGTTCGCGACATTCATTTTCCAGCCCATTCGCGACTGGCTGCAGGAGCAACTGGACCGCTACTTCTTTTATAAGGACCGCTACGACTATCGCCGCACGCTGATCGAATTCGCGCGGGAGCTGGGGTCGGAAACGAATCTGGACGAGATGCTGCGTTCAGTGGGAGACCGGCTGCTGCACACGCTTTCCATCCAGCACGTGGCGTTCTTTCTGGCGGCCGACGGTTCCCGGGGCGATAGCGACGGCTTCCGCCTGCACATGACGCTGGGCAATCGCAAGGAGCGAAACCAGAAGCAACCGCAGGAACTCGACCTTAGCTTTTTGACCGCCGATCCGGGCAAGCCATACCTGTTCTTTGAACGCACCCGGCATTTGCTGGACGCGGTGTCGCATCAATGGCCGGTTGCGGTGCGGCGAACCATCGCGGAGCTGGATCTCACTTACTATTTCCCGTGCACCGTGCGCGGCCGCACCATCGCATATCTGGCGCTGAGCCGGACTGATAAAGGCGATTTCCTCTCGAGCGACGATGTGGAATTGCTGACCACGCTCTCCGGCTACGTGAGCATTGCGGTGGAGAACGCGCGCCTGTATAGTTCGCTGCAACGCAAGGTGGGTGAATACGAGCGCCTGAAGGAGTTCAGCGAGAATATCGTCGAGTCCATCAACGTGGGTATTCTGGCGGTGGATCTGAACGATTGCGTGGAGAGCTGGAACACGCAGATCGAACGGTTGACGGGCATCCCGCGCGATGCGGCTCTGGGCCGTCCGCTTTCGGCGCTGTTCCCGGCCGAGCTGTGCGAGCTGTTCGATCAGGTGCGCAGGCAGACCGGCGTCCACAACATCTATAAATTTGTTTTGCCTGCTCCGGCCGCCGCCAGCGCCGCGGCCACGGGCGCCGGAAACGGACACGCCAACGGGCATGCCAACGGCAACGGTAGTGGGAAGCCGGCCGGGCCCGCCGTCCACATCTTGAATCTCGCCATTGCTCCGCTGGTGTCCAAGGACATGCAGCAGATCGGCCGGCTGATTATTTTCGACGACATCACGGATCGCGACGAGCTGGAACGGCGGCTGGTGCAGGCCGACAAGCTCAGCTCCATCGGGCTGCTGGCCGCGGGCGTGGCGCACGAAGTGAACACGCCACTGGCGGTGATTTCCACTTATGCGCAGATGCTGGCCAAGCAGATCTCCGAAGACGAGCAGAAGTCGAAATTGCTGGACAAGATCGCCAAACAAACCTTCCGCGCCAGCGAGATCGTCAATTCGCTGCTTAGCTTTTCCCGCACGTCGCCCACCGAGTTCGTGGAAGTGGACGTGAGCAAGGTCATCCAGGAAACCTTGAACCTGGTGGAGCATCAACTGAAAAAGTCGGGTGTGGAAGTGAAGCTAGACGCACCGGAGGCGCTCCCGGGCGTCAAGGGCAACGCGGGCAAGCTGCAACAAGTGTTCCTGAATCTGTTTTTGAACGCGCGCGACGCCATGGACGCGGGCGGCACGCTGTCCGTCCATGTCTGGAGCGAAAAGGGATTCGCGCGCATCGATGTGGTGGACACCGGGCAGGGAATCGCGGCCGAACACCTGGAGCGCATCTACGATCCGTTCTTTACGACGAAAGCGGCGCGCAAGGGAACCGGCCTGGGACTTTCGGTGACGTACGGAATCGTGCGCGAGCACGGCGGTACCATTGAAGTGGAGAGCCGCATAGGAGCGGGCTCGCGATTCCGCGTGGAGCTGCCCCTTTTGTCCAGGAGCCCGCAAAACGGAGGGCGCGGGCCGATTGCTGGGTTTCGTGAGGATGCCCGCGCTCCCTTCGCGGGCTAGCCAGAAAGCCGGTGCATGTCCGATCGATTGCCCCCCGATGAACCAGCCCCCCTTCCCAAAGGCCGAATCCTAGTAATCGACGACGAAGCGGACATCCGCGAAAGTCTGGAGACGCTGCTGTGCCTGGAAGGCTACGCCGTGGAGCTGGCCCAAAACGGCGGCGACGGGTTGCGCCGATCGGAAGCCGCCAACTATGACATGATCCTGCTGGATCTGATGATGCCGGACCGCTCCGGCATGGAAGTGCTGCGCGAGATCCGCGAGCGGGACGCGGAGACGCCCGTGTTCATGATCACAGCCTATGGGTCGGTGGAAGTGGCGGTGACCGCGCTCAAGAACGGCGCGAACGATTATTTCTCCAAGCCCTGGGACAACGAAAAGCTGCTGATCGAAATCGATCGCATGATCGCGCACAGCCGCCTGGCGCGCGAGAACGCGCAGCTCAAGAAGGCGCTGCGCCAGCAGTACAGCTTCCCGAATATCATCGGCAAGAACGACCGTATGCTCCGCATCCTGGATCTGGTGACGCAAGTGGCGCCCAGCCGCGCCACCATCCTGATCACCGGCGAAACGGGCACCGGCAAGGAGCTGATCGCCAAAGGCATTCACGCCAATTCGGCGCGGGCCGATCAGCCGTTCGTGGCCGTGAATAGCGGATCTGTGCCGGCGGATCTGCTGGAATCGGCGCTGTTTGGGCACGTGAAGGGCGCATTCACCGGCGCCATCACGTCGCGCAAAGGCTATTTTGAAACCGCGAACAAGGGCACCATTTTTTTCGACGAGATCGGGACCATCAGTTGGGAGACGCAGGCCAAGCTGCTGCGCGTGATCCAGGAGCGCGAGTTCATGCCGGTGGGGTCGGCCGAGACCACCAAGGTGGACGTGCGCATCATCGCCGCCACCAATGCCGAGCTGAAGAAACTGGTGGACGAAGGCAAGTTTCGCGAAGACCTGTACTACCGGCTGAACGTGATCAACCTGGCGCTGCCGCCGCTGCGGGATCGCAAGGAAGATATTCCACCGCTGGTGGATCATTTTTTGACGAAATTCAGCCGCGAAAACGAAAAGTTTTTAGATCCGGACGGCAGGAGCCTGCTGAAGTTTGAACCGGATGCCATGCAGCTCTTGATGGATTACAACTGGCCGGGAAACGTGCGCGAACTGGAGAACGCGGTGGAGCGCGCGGTGGTGCTGGCGTCCCAAACATTAGTTCCCGTGGATGTTCTGCCGGATTCGATCCTGCAGGAGGGCGGCGTCAAAATCCGTCGCGACGAAACCGGCGCGCTGCCCGCCGACGCGTCGCTGCCCGAGATTTTGGCCGATTTCGAGCGGCGCAAAATCATCGAGGCGCTGGAAGCGGTGAACTGGAGCCAGACCGAGGCGGCCGAGAAGCTGCACATTCCGCTGTCGACGCTGAATCAGAAGATCAAGCGATTGAGCATCGAGATCAAGCGCAAGGGCGGGGCAGCGGGATAATTCCCGGGCGAATCGGAGCCGGTCCTCGTAGTTTCCTGAAGGGCCGGGCGCCTATCGCAAATGACGGGAAGTACATTGCGATCAAGGATGCCATTCACCGATTGCCGGCAACCGGATGGATTACTCAGAGCGCCGCGGGGAGTTGACGCCAGTCTTTCCATCCTGTTAACTTTGGAACTCTTCGATGATTGTCTTGTGCGCCCCTGGGACGGTTGGTCCGGATGATGTATCAATTGTACTTAAGGGCTGGTGTAACGCCAAAACCCGGCCGCAATCGGTCAAAATACGAATTGCCGGCCGTTATCTCCCAACCATACTGAGCGATGCTTCGGACATTGAAGAGCGTTACGCTCAATTGAAGGCTGTCAGGTACGAGTGCCACGTCGATTTCTCCGAACTTTTTAAGAACAATAAAGCCGCGTATCCGCAACAATTGTATTCCCTGGTTGTTACGGTGGAAACGGAATTCGAGTGGCGTCCTTTCGAGTACATCGTCCGCCAGGAATGGATTGAGCGAGTCTTCAAGGGCGCCCAAGCCACAGCCAGGCCGCGCACTCCGGAGCACCTCATGGTTCGGGTTGCCATCAGAGATGACATGTCGTTCTACCCCACGGGCCCGATTTTCCTGGACCAGATGCGAGCTCTTCTCCAGGACTGCGGAAAGAGCTTCGACGATTTTCAGAATGTTCTCGATTTCGGATGCGGATGCGGCCGTGTACTCCTCGCGCTTTATCACGCGGGGCTGTCGGCTAAGCTCTATGGCTCCGATATCGATAAGGAGGCCATACAATGGTGCAGCGAAAACCTCGCCGCCGCGGCCACTTTCGAATCCAACGAACCGTTGCCGCCGACCCGCTACGCCGATAATAGCTTCGACCTGGTCTACGCGATTTCCGTTTTTACACATCTTCCCGAAGACCACCAGGACGCTTGGTTGACGGAATTGCGACGCATTCTGAAACCAGGCGGCGTGCTATTGACTACCGTCCACGGCCCGTCCAACAGCAGTTGGTTGCCGCCGGAACTGCAAGCCAGCGTTGCGGAGAAGGGGTTCTTATATGTCGATGACGCCCCCAGGACCGACGGTCTTCCTGACTTCTATCGAGTTAGCTACCACTCTTTCGCCTACCTGAGGCGGCACTGGTCGGACTATTTCGAAATCCTGAATATAAAGGATCAGGGCTTGAACTTTCTCCAGGCCGCGGTAGTATGCCGAAAACCCACGAATACTCACGTAGTATCCGGCCGCTGCGCCGATCAATCCGGCAGCCGCGCGACCCATGAACATACCGGAGCCATGGGGCACGAGTTTGAGCCGCGGAAGCCCTGGACTTATGAGCCGCCTACCCGGCAAATCCTGGTGCCGGTTCCGGTGCCCCCTGCCGGCCCTACCGCAAAATTGCAAAAGCTGAGCGGCCCGCCGCTGTTTTATGTGGAAACAATGCAACACGTCTCAGCTCCATTTGGAGAGGCTGTCCCTGTCTCGACGAAAGATCCCTTGACAGATAATTTTGCGGTTGTTGGTTGGGCTGTCGATGAAGCGGCTGGCGGGGCCGGGGCTGCTGTTGATATAGCCATCGACGGTACTCCTTACCAAGCCATTTACGGTGAGGACCGCCCCGACGTCGCTAAGTGCTTCCATACACCGGCATATCTGAAATCCGGGTTCAAGTTTAATTTGCCCCCCGGATACTTGAGGCCCGGCAGGCATAGCCTAACAGTAAGAATCATCGCGGTTGCTGGTTGGGGCTACTACGAGAGTGAGGCGGTCACGCTCGACGTTCAATCCGAGAGCCAGGTAAGCCCACCATCGCTTGGCTTCGTCGCACAAATTTCCGTTTGATACTGCCGCCTGCGCAGGAATCCGGAACGTCCAGCGCGTCGATCGCGAGCACGGGAATCATGTCGAACGCGTGCGCCACACTATCTCGGCGCAGGCGCCACCGGCCAGTTGCCGTCGTAGGGCGGCCAGTTCGGCGCCATCGCGTCCTGCTCGGGATACATCATCGCGCTGTAAATCGCGCGGATCTTGCCCTGCTCCATCACGAACCACTCGCTGAACAGATTGCGGCGCATGGCCACGCCCGGCTTGCGCTCGAACACTCCCAGGCCCAGCGCCACGCCCGCTTCTTCATCCACGATCGGAACCCGCCGCGCCGTCACCGCGAAAATGTTGGCCATCGCGCCGTTGGACGTGCAGTCTGTCATCTCTCCGCTCGGGAGTTTTCGCTGCGTCGTCGCGACGCCATTCTCCAGGCGAACGCATCCCGGGTGCGCGATGATCAGGGTGCCATCGTGCGCCGTCAGGCCGTCGAAATAGCTGTTGGTGATCGCGACCATGTCCGCGCGTGAAAGGCGCTCGTTTTTCGGAACCACGCGCTCCATCGGCGGATGCGCGGCCAGGTAATCCGGATCGTGGAACGCGGCGTTGGCCTGCGCGCCGGCCGATACGCCGATCCCCGCATCGCCCTTGCGCGAAACGAACCACTCGGCTTCGCTGATTTTGCGGTCGTCCACTTTCAAACGCACCGTCACGATGTCGGTGCCGCTCTCTTCCTCGAGCGTTCCGAAATAGCCCGCCTGCCCGCTCTCCGTGTCGAGATACCTGCGCTGCACTTTTCCGAGCGCTTTCGCGCTCTTCCACAATCCCGAGCCCGGACGCCGCACCATCGCATTCTCGGTTTCACGATATCCCACCGTAAGAGGCGCTGCGCTGGGATTATGCTGCAACACCGCATTCAGATATTGATCGAGCGTGGTCTTCAAACAAGCTCGATCGCAACCTGCGCCATAAGCGCTTCCGAGCGCGAGAATTCCAAACAGGACAAAACCGTATTTGATCAGACCAGGCATGGCGGTATTGTATCGCCTGTCCTGCTATTATGCACTTCGGGCGGCGGATCGTTCCAAGCTGCGTTCGTTACGCCTCTCTGGGGTTACCCCAGGGAATCGTGAAGGGCTGAGATTTCGTCGCGCGAGGCTACACTGGGCTCCTCGCCGTGTATAATGAAACCCGGTTCCGGACCGGGCCGGCAGGAGAAAAGTATGCTCTTCTTTGCCCGAAAAATCATTGTCGTTTTGACGTTTCTGGCCCCATTGGCAGCCAATGCCGACCCAATTCAATACATCATCACGGCTTTGCCACCTGGCGTAGAGCCCTTGGCGATCAATAATAGCGGCACCGTCGCAGGCCAGATCGTGGTTGGGGGATTAATCCAAGCGTTTGTGATGCAAGCGGGCGGCCCGATCGTAGGCATTGGTACTCAGCCGGGAGGGGTTGTCTATGGCGGTTCAACGGTAGCCAATTCGATAAACAATTCTGGGCAAGTGGCGGGCACTATAAATAGCCCATCTGGTATTGCGGATACTTGTGCCACCTTCAATTGTGGGTTCATCTACAGCAACGGAGGACTCCAGGTCTTCACTTCGGGCTACCCGGGCACGCTCGCGACCTCCATCAACGACTCGGGTGTTGTGGCTGGCACAACTAGCAACGGCGGGCCCGCTGGAGCCTACACGTACTCTAATGGGCAGTTTCAATACTTAGGCACCTTGCCGGGCGATTTTTCGAGCTACGCGTATGGAATCAACAACTCCGGCGAAGTGGTCGGCGATTCGAATTCGGCCAGCGCGGAGCATGCCTTCCTGTACGCCGACGGAACCATGCAGAGCATTGGGACGCTTCCCGGCGACACAAACTCCTACGCCTATGGCATCAATAACCTTGGTCAGGTTATCGGTACAAGCTTTGCAGCTAACCCAGATCTCAGCAGTGCTTTCATCTACGATTCCAGTACCGGCCAGATGACCGCTTTGGGCTATCTTCCGGGCAGCACGTCGACTGGCGATCAACAGCCGGAGGGCATCAACAGTAGCGGGGAAGTGGTTGGATACGACCTTTTAGCTTCCGGCGGTGGGGCGTTCCTCTATTCCGATGGCTCCATGTACAACCTGAATAGCCTATTGGCCAATGAAAGCGGCCAGGGATGGGATTTGCAATATGCTACTGGCATAAATGACAGCGGAGATATTGTTGGATACGGCACGTTCGACGGGGTCTCAGAGGGTTTCATTCTTACGTTTGAAACTCCAGAGCCTAACGCACGGATGATCTGCCTCCTTCTCGCTCTACTGATCGCGAGTGTCCACCGAGCGCGACTTCGAAAACGTGCTGCTGTTTTGCGGGCTGCTATCATGCCTTCGGGCGGCGGATCGCTCCAAGCTGGCGGCGCCGGGCCTGCGGGTTTCCCGAAGGTTCGATGACGCCTCTCTGGGGTTACCCCAGGGAATCGTGAAGGGCTGAGATTTCGTCGCGTGAGGCTACACTGCGCTCCACGCAGAACCGCTCACGCAGGGTGAGACTGGTTGGAGCTTCCGCCGTCCTTATATATGCCCACTCCATCGCTGGCTGACCACATTGGCGCGCTCGTTTCTGGCCGGCGAAATGACCGTGGACGGAATTGTCGATCGCGGAAGCAAGACGCTCGGCCGCAATTGGCGCTGGCTGCGGCCGCTGGCGCGGCGCTTTGTGGAATCGGTTGCCGGCGAGACGCGTCCCCGCCAGCGCGATGTTCTCCAATTCTTTCTTCGCGACCCGGGATTTCGGCGCGCGTGGTTGAAATATCTCGATGAGTTATCTGTAGCGCGATGGTTGAGCGATCCGCAACGGATGCAGCCCGTCGCGGCGGCCGCGGCCTGGGATGTTCCGGCCATCGAATCCGTTGGTGAGCTGGCCGATTGGTTGAATGTCACACCGGACCACTTGCTCTGGTTCGCCGATTTGAAGGGGCTCGCGTACAAAACCAAGCGGCCGCTGCTGGCGCATTACCACTATCGCGTGCTCGCGAAAAAATCGGGCGCAATGCGACTGATTGAAGCGCCCAAATCGCAACTGAAAGAGCTGCAGCTGCAAATACTGGCGCGCATTCTCGACAAGATTCCGGCGCATCCCGCCGCGCATGGCTTCGTGAAAGGCCGCTCGGTCAAAACGTTCACCGCGCCGCATCTTGCGCGGCGCGTACTGTTGAAAATGGATTTGCAGGATTTCTTTCCTTCCATCACGGGCGTCCGGGTTCAAACCATTTACCGCATGCTGGGCTATCCCGAATCGGTGGCCGATCTGCTGGGAGGCATTTGTACCAATGCCGTGCCGCAGCGTGTCTGGGACGGTCACGCACCCGTTCCTGAAGCCCGAATGCTCCACGCCCGGCCGCATTTGCCGCAAGGCGCTCCCACCTCGCCCGCGCTGGCGAATGTTTGCACGTATCGCGTGGATTGCCGATTAACCGGACTGGCGCGCGCGGCCGGCGGCGAATACACGCGCTACGCCGACGATCTCGCTTTTTCGGGCGGCGAAGCATTTGAACGCAGCGTGGACCGATTCTCCACGCAGGTCGCGGCCATTTTGATGGAAGAGGGTTTCACGGTCAATCATCGGAAGACGCGCATCATGCGCCAAGGCGTCCGGCAGCGCCTGGCTGGTGTAGTCACGAACCAGCACGCCAACGTTGCGCGGACCGATTTCGATCGCCTTAAGGCCACGCTGAACAATTGCGCTCGCCTGGGTCCGGAGAGCCAGAACCGGACGGCCCATCCCCGCTTTCGCGCGCACCTGGATGGGCGCATCGGATGGGCGGAGTCCGTCAATCCAGCCAAAGGCCAACGGCTAAGAGCGATTTTCGAGCGGATCAACTGGCCATAGCCGTCAAACGGTCTTTTTGCCCAATGCTATCGTCTAATGAAGGATGACGCTCAACGGTTCGGCGAGGCCGAAGGTGGAAAGCCGCGCCGCCAAGACGGTTCGAGAAATCTTCGAATCCGGGCGGCCGCTCACTTACATTCTTTCGCCCGAAGAACAGCGCGTGGCGCGAGTATTGAAGGAAGCGGCTGGCGCGTTGCGGTCTCTGCCGGTTTTCACCTGGAGCCTCACCGAAGGAATGCGTGATGAGAACGGCGCGCTGGTGGAAGGCACGGAAAGCCCGCGCGGCGTGCTGAACTACATCATCCAGGCCGGCCCGGGCATCTTTCACCTCAAGGATTTTCACGAGCCTTTGCGCGACTCCTCCGAGATCCGGCGCAGGCTGCGCGACGTTTACGAAAGCTGCCTCGATCGCAACAAGTTTGTCGTCATCACCTCGCCGGTACGCTTTGTGCCCGAAGAAGTGGAACGCAGCATCCTGTTCCTGGAGCTTCGAACGCCCGACGTAGTGGAGCTGCTGGAATTTTTGCGGGAAGAAGCGCCGGGCGCGAACGATGAAGTGCTGCAGCAGGTTGCGCGCGCGCTGCTGGGCCTTACGCTGGATGAAACGCGCTACGCGCTGCGGCGCGCCTTCGCCACCGGCCGCGGGTTAGGCTCCGAATCGTTACCGGCGCTGCTGGAAGAGAAAAAGCTGCTGGTAAATCGCAGCGGCGTCCTGGAGTTTGTCGCCGATCCCACCAACCTGGGCGACGTCGGCGGCCTGGAAGGCTTGAAGACCTGGCTGGTGGAGCGCAGCAAACTGTTTGAAATGCGCGACGAGCTCGATTCGGAAATCGTCCCCAAGGGTCTGCTCATGATGGGCATCCCCGGTTGCGGAAAAAGCCTGTGCGTGAAAGCCATCGCGTCGCAGTTTCATCTTCCGCTGTATCGCGTGGACATGATCGAAATCTTTTCCGGACGGCACGGCAAGCCGGAAGGCGCGTTCGTCGCGGCGTGCAAGATGATGGAGGACATGGCGCCGGCGGTGCTATGGTTCGACGAAATCGAAATGGGCATCACGTCCACCGATTCGGGCGGCGAGCAGGGACGCATTTTCGCGTTCTTTCTCACTTGGATGCAGGAAAAAACGCGCGGGCTTTTCGTGGCGGCGACCGCCAATCGCATCGATCTGCTGCCGGCGGAAATGATCCGCAAAGGGCGCTTCGACGAAGTGTTTTTTGTCGACCTGCCGAACGAAGAAGAGCAAATGGCGATCTTCAAGATCCATTTGAAGCGGCGCGGCATCGATCCGGCCGGGTTCCGTATCGAAGAGCTGACGCAATTCACCGGCGGTTGGACGGGCGCTGAAATCGAGCAGTGTGTCGTGTCGGCGATCACCAAGGCGCGGCTGGCCGACCGCCTACTCGCCGAGCAGGATCTCATCAGCGTGGCGGTGCGGACCGTGCCGTTGTCGCGAACCATGAAGGAACAGATCAACCACATTCGCGGGTGGGCTTTCGAGCGAGCGGTCCGCGCCACTCCGCAGGGTATCCGGCAATAGAATTTCCGCTTGCTTTACGCGCGCGGCTCAGTAAGCGATCCTCCGTAACCGAGCCACGACCGTGAGGGAGTGGTCCGTGGTACAGTTGAAAAGTCAACTATTTTGGCATCTTCGCATTAGTCCGGTCCAACCGCCCTCGTCCGATCCTGCCCGATTAACCAATTTGGAAGTTAAAAGGAAAAAGCATGAAGAATATTTTCGTAGGAAACCTCAACTTCGGAGCTACCGAAGCTGCGGTGCGCTCGTTGTTCGAGCAGTATGGTAGCGTCGAGCGTGTGAACATCATCACGGATCGGGATACCGGGCAGCCCCGAGGATTCGGATTTGTCGAAATGAGCGCCAACGCGGAAGCGGATCGCGCGATCGCTGAACTGAATGGAAGAGAACTGGATGGCCGGGCACTGAACGTTAACGAAGCGCGTCCGAAAACCGAACGCAGCGGATTTGGCGGCGGTGGCGGCGGACGCGGACGCGGCGAAAAACGCTGGTAGTCGGTAATTTTCTGCGAGGGGCTGCGCGCCAGCGCGGCCTCTCTGTCACGACGGTTTTTGCGAAAAACTGAACTACGATTTGAGAGCCACCCGCAACGTCATGTCGCCGGGATTTTCGCGCTCAAAAGCCAACAGAGCAACCTTCAGCGGAGAGGTCCGAATGGGACTGCTAAACCATTGTTCCGGAATCGGTAACGTGCTCTGGTCAATTTCCTTCCAAGTCTCCCCACTCAATTTGCGCTGATCGATGCGTGCGATCTTATCCTCGATGCGCACGCGCAGGTCCTGCGTTTCGAATGTAACATTGTCCATATCTTATTGTCCCACGGACGCAGCGGCGGCGGTAGCTCTATATCTGTGCGGCTACTTACGACGCCTTTGGCGGGTGGCTGCATTTGCGGTATCGGCGAGCAGGCGTAGAGCGCGATTCACGGCTGCGCTATCGGGGAAAAACTCTGCAAGGTCTGCGTCGATCAACACTAAGTTGGTCCCGCTTGCGGCCAACCGACGATATTTGCCCCGTACTCCACCCTTCAGAGCAGCTAGATCGTATTCCGGCCTTAAGTCCCGATCAATCGCTTTTGCGGATGCCTTCTTCATACTGTCTTCGCTCGGAACGGGTCGCCAAACGCACACTTATAATTCGAATACGGTCTTCGCCGACCGAATGAGCCACGAACACCGCCCGTTCACTTATAGTATGGCCTATCGTGATCTCGCGTTGCTCTTGCGTGGAATGGTCCGGGTCCGAAAATGTCACAGCGAGAGGGTCCGAGAACACGGTCGTGGCTTCCTCGAGCGATAGTCCGTGTTTTCTTAAGTTACTTGCCGCCTTTGCGGCGCTCCACTCATAGATCACTGAACCTAACTCGTAGGATAGTATTACGGCGCGGGTTCAATCCGCAGCAGCGCGCCGTCCTCTTCCTCGGTCAGCAGATACAGATACCCATCGGGGCCCTGGCGCACGTCGCGAATCCGCTGATGCAACTCGGTCAAGAGCGACTCGCGGCGCAGCTCCTCCATCTTCGCGTTGAACACCACGCGGTCCAACCGGCCGGTGCCGGGAATCTCGCCTTGCCGCATCCCGCCCACGAAGACGTTGCCCTTCCACGCCGGGAATTTGTCGCCCGAGTAGAACGTCATACCCGACAGCGCGATGGATGGTATCCAAACCACCAGCGGCGGCTCGAAGCCGTCGCGCGTGGGGACTTCGGAAATTCGCGGACCATCGTAAGCGCGGCCATAGCTCACTACCGGCCAACCATAATTCCGGCCGGGCAGGATCAGGTTGATCTCGTCGCCGCCGTTCGGCCCGTTTTCATTGGAGTAAACGGCGCCCGATTCAGGATGAATCGCCAGTCCGAGTTGATCGCGATGACCGAGCGTGTAGATCTCCGGCTTGTACCCGGCCCGGCCGACGAACGGATTGTCGCTCGGAATGGAGCCGTCGTCTTTCAGGTGCAGCACCTTCCCGTAATCGCTGTTCGGATTCTGCGCCAGGTCGCCGAAAGCGGCGCCGGTGGTCATGAAGATGGTTCCGTCGCGCGCGAAGGCGATGCGCGATCCGCCCAGCACCGTGCTCCATTCCGAGACAAACAGATCCTGCACGTCGGTGAGCCCCGCGCCATCCAGCCGCCCGCGCGCCAGCGTGGTGGCGCTGCTTTTTCCGTCTTCGCTCGGTTTGCTGTAGGTGAAGTAGACCAGCTTGTTGTCGGCGAACTTGGGATGCAACACGACGTCGAACAGGCCCGCATTGCGAACCGCGTTCACCTTGGGCAGCCCGGCCAGCGGTTGCGGATCCAGCACGCCGTCGCGAATCATGCGCAGGCGGCCGGCGCGCTCGGTCACCAGCATGTTGCCGCCCGGAAGGAACGCCAGGCTCCACGGATGCGACAGGCCCCTGGTCACCACCACGACACGGATCTTGTGCTGCTCCGCGGTATCGAAAAGGTACGGTCCGTTGCCAAGCGCGACATGCGGTGCGCCGATGGGCGGCTGTTGAGCCGCTGCGAGCGATGCGGACATGGCCGCAAGAACGGGGAGCGACAAGAGACGCGCGCGATTGGACATGCGCTCGACGCTATCACGTTGGCGCAGTGCGGCGCAATTCACGGACTGGGCCTGAGAAAATTAGAAGCTGAAACGGACCATTCAACGGAGTTGGCAGAGCGCGAGGGCCTCGCAGAATGTAATGTGCAATACCGTTTCCTATCTTGACACTTCTCCGCAACATGAATTATCCTTAGCCTTCGCCCAAAGACTAGAGCTAGTACTCTAGTTGGTACTCTCCGGCCTACGGTCCGCCCGCGTCTATGTAGAAATTTTCGGGCCGTGCCGATTCAATCTAAGGAGATCCATGCCACATCAGCCTTACTTTGTGGTTGTACTCGCGCATTCGCTTCATGGGCGCCTGCGCCGAATACATATACCCCACAAAGTGATCTATGCTGGTTTCGTTTTTTCAGTGCTGTCCTTTGTAGTCATGTTGGCTTTTCTTTCCAGCTATTTGCGGATGAGTTGGAAAGTGGCGCATTACAATTCGCTGCGACAGGAAGTAGAGTCGCTTCGGACCAAATACCAGGAGTTGCAGCGCGTCACCAATCAGAAGAACGAGCAGTTGGCGACGCTTGAAAACTTCGCGGGCGAAGTTTCGGTAGCTTATGGGCTGAAGCGCCGCCCGGGTACTTCGAGCGACGTGGTAAGCGCGGCAAACCTGACCCCGACTTTCCGCGAATCGCTCAGCCAGTATAACTTCCTGCAGACCTCCACCATTTCCGCGCTTTATCACAATTACCCTCGGCAGTATCAGCTGCATGTGCGCCCCAGCTTGTGGCCGGTGGAAGGCCGGCTGATGAGCCCCTTTGGCGGCCGCACGGACCCGTTCTCCGGTGAAGGCGCCATTCATACCGGCGTCGACCTGGAGGCCCCCATGGGAACGCCGGTGCACGCGGCGGCGGACGGCATCGTGGTACACGCCGATTGGGAGGGCGGCTATGGGCGGCTGATCATTATCGATCACGGCAACGGCGTCCAGACCTACTACGGCCACCTGTCCACCTTCGGCGTGGTGCCGGGCCAGGAAGTCCGGCGGGGCGACGTGATCGCGCGCTCCGGCGCCAGCGGCCGCGTCACTTCACCGCATCTGCATTATGAAGTGCGGATGGGCGGCACACCGGTGAATCCGTACCCGTACATGGCGAAGTCGGTGGCGACGGGCGCGGCGGGCGCGCAAAAAGACCTGCCGTTCGATTAATCCGCGTTCGCGCAAATCCCGCGACTCCTGAAGCAGCTTCCTGGCAACTGACTAGCGTCCGCGGGATACTAAACATATGGTGAAGTCGGTCGAGATCAAGAAAAAGGGATCGACGAGCCTCAGGCCAGCGCTCTTAGCAGGATGCTGAAAAAGGCAATAAACCGCTTGCTCAGAAGCCGTGAAAAATTGCCTCCGGCCTTAAGCTAAGTCCACTTTGATCGAATTGGAGAGCGTGCGGGGCAAGCCGGGAGAGAGATACCGACGCGTTAGGTTAGTTTGCAGATTGATGCAGCCCTGGGGAGCTTCTGAACCGGCAAGCTGGTCCGATGTCGTTAGAGACAGGCAGCGCTGCACGCCAGTCTATGCCGCTGCAGGCTGAACGGGGGCTCCCTGGCGCAGGGCGCGAATCCAGATCATCACGTTGAACGCCAGGCTCGCCCACAAGGCCTCTATCCCCGCCTTGCGGAGTCCGAATAATCGGAACTTCCGCAGCTTCATCCGCTCTTTGATCCAGGCAAAGGGAAACTCCGCTTTGGCCCCGCGCTGTTTGTAGATGTGTTGGCCTTCTGGACTGGCCATCTTCTGCCGAAACTCCGCGATCTGCTGCAGTTCTTGCCCCCGAAATGACACGATGCGTCCCTTCGCAGCGTTGTTCGGACAACATTGCTTCTGCAACGCACACGCTATGCAGTCGGCTCCCTGGGCTCGGTAGGATTCGTAATAAGCGCCGCGCTTCTGATTGCGCCGTAGATAGTGCATGGTCTTGCCCGCCGGACACTGCGCCGCTCGTGTCTCTGGCTGCCGAATGAAAAAATGGGGTGCGAACTTCGGATCGATCCCATGCGACTTCATCGCCGCTTCGGAGCGCTCCTTCGGATCTGGCAGTGAGCCGTAGAAATCGATTCCCTCTTCGGCCATGCGCTGAATCGATTCGCGATTGGTGAATCCCCCATCGGCAACCACCTGCTCCGGCTTGCGCCCCAGGTGCTGGTGGATCTCTTCCATGGCCGGTTGTAGCTCATGGGAATCATCCGCCAACTGGCTCAGATGCACGCCGACGATCACGCCCGAGTCGGCATCCGTGCTGACCTGCGCGTTGTAGCTCGGTGCGATTGCATTGTCCCCATGCTTCATCAGCCTGGACTCCGCCTCGCTGATGCTCACTCGTGCGCGATCCTTGCGCGGGGCTTCCTTGAGGTTCGCCTGGATCTGGTGCAGTTGTTCCAGCGCCGACTCGGCCCGCTCCAACCGCTCCCGCCGCGCCCGCTGTTGAGCGGCCTGCTGCCGGCGGTTGCCCCCGCCGTCGGCTTGCGGGTCTTCCTCTACCAGCCCGCGCGCCGCCTCCAACTTCTCGCGCAAGCTCGCTTCCCGCCGGAACGAATCTACTCCGGCCTGCGCCCGGATCTTAGTGCCGTCGTGCGCTACCAGCCGCATTTTCACCAGACCCGCTTCCGACAACGCCACCAACATCTGCGTAAACAGACTCGTCAATGCTTCCCCCTGCTCGATGCGGAAGTCGCTCAACGTGTGATGATTGATGACTTGCATTCCCGTCATCCACATCAGCCCCGGCTCGTACTCCATCTGCCGTTCCAGTTCTCGTGCCGAGCTGACTCCCTGGCTGTAGCCGTACAACCAAACCGCGATCAGCAACTGCGGCGGCCACGCCGATCGTCCCGCTTCCCCCCGACGCGTACGAATGGCTGATTCGTATCTGCTCAGATCTAACCTTCCCGTGATCTCCCAGATTCCACGCGCCGGATGATGCTCATCAATCAGGTGCTCCACATCCACCTGGGCCATCATCAACTGATCCCGACTGACCACTCGTAGTTTGCATTCACCAACCACTGCGGCTTCGCCCACTGGCCGCGGGGGTTGCTCGGGTAGCTCCAGCAGGTTTTCCTGTTCTGCCATGATTGCATCGGCGTATTCGCCCGGCTGGCTGTTACCGGCGGCCGATTTTTTCACGGCTTCTCACGCGCGCGGCTCAGAATCGCGACTGCGTGTTTGCATGTGTTTACCGAGCCGCGACCGTGAGGGAGCCGGTCCCCAAAAGCCTTTTTCATCAGCCTGTTAGGCGTCCACTTTGCCCATCGCACTCTGCTTGATCCTATGCCGCGGTCAGCAAAATTGGTTCGTGCCGCGTGATGACGATGGTGTGTTCGTAATGCGCCGAGAGGCTGCCGTCCGCGGTACGAATGGTCCAGCCGTCCTGCTGCAAGGCGCCTTGCCC
This sequence comes from Bryobacterales bacterium, assembly GCA_963784025.1. Taxonomy (GTDB): domain Bacteria; phylum Acidobacteriota; class Terriglobia; order Bryobacterales; family Bryobacteraceae; genus Palsa-89. The sequence continues at coordinate 127,601 of CAWAPW010000009.1, read as the reverse complement.
GTTGCCGGCGGAAATAATCGGCTCAATGGTGATCACCAGGCCGTCAGAGAGGCGGCTTCGAAGCCGGGGCTCGCAATAATTGGGGACGCTCGGCGGCTCATGAATGCCGCGGCCGACTCCATGCCCGCACAAGTCGCGAAGCACTCGAAAGCCGCGCCGCTGGGTTTCACGCTCCACCACGCGGCCAATCTCGTACACGCGATTTCCCGCGCGCGCCGAGCGCAACGCGCTATAGAACGCGGTCTCCGCGCAACGTGCCAGCGCATCGGCGGCAGCACTCACTTGGCCGGCGCGAATGGTGACCGCGGCATCGGCAAAAAACCCGTCTTTCTCCGCCACTAAATCAAGTTTGACGAGATCGCCGGATTGGATCACCCGCTCGCCGGGGATCCCATGGATGGCTTCGTCATTGATGCTGATGCAAAGCGCTCCAGGAAAGCCGTAGACCCTGGGCGGCGCGGATTCGGCCCCGTTCTGAGCCAACACGCGTGCGCCGATATCGTCCAGTTCCTTGGTTGTGATTCCGGGCTGGACGGCGGAAGCCGTTTTATCCAGCGCCTGTCGCACGATTCTTCCAATCGCCCGCAATTTATCGAACTCCGCTTGGGACCGGATGGACATACGCTCATTCAATCACAGCGCAGGGCGGCCACGGGGTCGAGCTTGAACGCGCGGCGCGCGGGCGAGAAACTTGCCACCGCTCCTATCGCCGTCAGCAGCCCGGCGGCGGCGATCACCCTGAACGGATCATAGGGTTTCAACCGAAACAGTAACAACCCCGCGCCGCGTGCCGCTGCCAGCGACAGCGACAGCGCGGCGCCGATCGCAATGCCGATCAGAAGCCCGGCTTCGCTGCGCTGCCAGTGCGACGCGAATTCCGATTTCGTTGCCGCGGCGCGCCACCATATACAGATCAGCCCGTACGATCCGATCATTCCCAACAGTGCGGCCAGCAGTCCGAAAAATCCCGAGAGCAGCGCCATCAGCCGTTCGCGCACCAGTCCGTCGCGGATTTGTTCCTGAAATATCTGGAATTGCGCGATCATTTCAGGATGTTTCCCGGTAAAGCGGAGCTTTAGTGAGTTGATTATCACGGGCGGCGGCACCTCGGAACGAATCAGCATCGCGATAAACGGGCGCGGGTCCGGGAACTGGGCCAGGGAGTGAAGGCCATGGGGGTGTTTCGCCACGCAACTGGTTGTACTTGGTGTCGGGGATGACGCCGACGATCCGATAGACCGTGGAAGGATAACCGGGCTCCGGATCAGTGCGCAACGTTCGTCCGATCGGATTGGCGCCCTGCAACAGAGCCGCCAGAACATGTTTGATTCACCACCGCCACGCGTTCGGATAACCCTGTTTGGCTGGCGCGGAGATCGCGGCCGCTGCGCAGCCTCACAACCCGTTTTACACCCTCAAGGCCTCCGCCTCCTCTGAAGTTGGGTCACAAGTCTTCATGCAAATTTTCCCCCACCCGCTCAACCACTTCCCACTCACCCTCCCCCTCACTTCCCGTTCCCTGGCGCTACCCTCAAACCAACTTGCATGCCCAAGCGTCTCCCCACTTCCGATCAGACGCTCGCCCTGCTCTACCATGCCCGCGCCGCCACGCCTTTCTTTTCCCCAGGCGGCCTGCCCTGCGCCACCGTCCCCTCCAGCGTCGATTCCTGCCGCGTCCTCCCCCTCCGCTCCGCCGATTTCCGCGATTGGCTCACCGCCAATTACTATTCCGAATTCGAAACCGCACCCTCCGCCCTCGCCCTCCGCGCCGCTCTCCGCACCCTCGAAGCCCGCGCCCAGCACGGCGACTCGCCCGTCCACAAGGTCGACCCCCGCATCAGCTTCGAAGGCGACCCCTTCGCTCCATCCAAAATCTTCCTCGACCTCGCAAACCCCGCCGGCGCAATCCTCGAAATTACCTCCCAAGGTTGGACCCTCACCGATACCCTGCACCACACCTTCCCCCACCCCCCAGGCATGCTCGCGCTCCCCAATCCCCACTTCCCCGCCAACCCCCAGCCCCCAGTCCCCAACCCCGATCCACTGCAGGCCCTTGTCCAACTTTTCAACCTCACCGAGGGCGCGCGCACGCGCGTCCTCTTCTGGTTGACCTCCGCCCTCCGTCCCACCGGCCCTTACCCCATCCTCGTCCTCCGCGGCCCCGCCGCCTGCGGCAAATCCTTCCTCGCCCGCGCCCTCCGCACGTTGATCGATCCCTCCGCCGCGCCTCTCCGCCGCCTCTCGAGCAGCGATCGCGAGCTCCTCCAGCTCGCCCAGCACAATTGGATTCTCGTCTTCGACCCCGTCCATCGCATTCCCGTCAAAATCTCGGAGACCCTCTGCGCCCTCTCTTCCGGCGAGGCCATCGAAACCCTCGCAGCCCGATTACCGCGCCAGCGCCCTCGCCGAAATCGCGCGCCCCATCATTCTGATTGCGCCCCTCGACGAAACCCAATCCCCCTGGACCCCCACGCGCTCGCTCTCCAACCGCACCGTCACCATCGATCTCGCGCCTCTCGCCGCCCCGCGCCCCGAAGCCGCCGTGTGGTCCGATTTCGAAACGTCTGCGCGCACCCGTCCTGGCCGCGCTCGCCGACGCCGCCTCCTCCGCGCTCCGCCATGTTCGCGATGTTGACGTTGGCCACATCGCACGCTTCTCCGATTGCGTCGCCTGGGCCGCCGCGCGCCGGTCTCGACGCTGCCTCAATTGTCGCCGCCGTCTCCGATCCCGAATCCATGTGGCTCGGCGCCGACCCCTTGCGCGACACTCTCTACACCCTCCTGCTCCGCACGCCCACCTGGTCCGGCTTCTCCTCCACTCTTCTCACCCAACTCCGCGCCATCTCCCCGCTCGCCACCCTTCCCAGCACTCCGAAAGCCCTCGGCCAAGCCCTGGCCCGCATCCCCGGCATCACCGTCTCCCGCAACAGCGGGTTCTACGATCGCCAAAGTCACCCTCCAATCCGGTCCCCAAAGTCCCCGAAAGTGCGCCACCAAACACAAAACTACCCCCGATCGCCCCCTGTGCCTGGTCCCCAACCCCCAACCCCTAGCCCCCAATCCCAGCCCGGTTACACTGAAATCGTGCGACTTACCGCACTCCTTCTGCTCTCCATCCCGCTTGCCGCTGAGAAGCCCGCGGATGCGGGCTTTCGAAGGCTAAGCCGTTACGAATACAACGCCACCGTGCGCGATCTCCTCGCCATCCCCTTCCAGCCCGCCGCCGATTTCCCCATCGACGATTCCGGCTACGGCTTCGACAACATCGCCGACGTGCTCTCGCTTTCGCCCGTCGCTCATGGAAAAGTACCTCGCCGCGGCAGAAAAAATCGCAAGGGCCGCCATCGTCCCTCCCACCCCTCCTCCGCCCTCCGTCCAGCGCTTCGCCGCCACCGATTTCCATTTCAAGGTCGATTTTGAAGGCGATTACGACGTTCTGATCGCCCTCCGCCACGCCTCGACGCCGGCGACATTCTCCATCGACGGCGTTCCCGTTGACACCGGCGCCAACGAATTCCGCATCCATCTCGGCCGCGGCAATCCCAGGCTATTCAGTCGATTCAGCCGTAACCTCGCCCACGTCGAGATTCGCGGCCCCTACAATCCCGGTCGCGCCGCCGCTACCCGAAAGCTACTCATCGGGTCTTCCGCTGCGGTCACGCGCCCGGGCCATCACACGCTCGCCTGCGCCCGCACCAATCTCGCCGATCTCGCGCGCCGGGCTTATCGCAGACCAGTGACCAACGACGAAATCGATGGCCTCATGCATTTCGTGGAAAAGGCCAGCAGACGAGGCCTCGCATCGATCAAGGCATGCAACTCGCCCTCGAAGCCATCCTCGTTTCGCCGCGCTTCCTCTTCCGCATCGAGCCCGCCGACGCCTCGACGATTTCCAATTCGCCTCGCGCCTCTCTTATTTCCTGTGGAGCAGCCTGCCCGACGACGAGCTCTTCCAACTCGCCGCGCAGCACCGCCTCCGCGATCCCGAAGTTCTCCACGCGCAAATCCACCGCATGCTGCTCGATCCCAAATCGCGCGCTCTGGTCGAAAACTTCGGCGGCCAATGGCTCCAGACGCGCAACCTCGAAAGCCTCCAGCCCGATCCCGCGAAGTTCCCTGAATTCACTCCCGAACTGCGCCGCGACATGCAGCAGGAAACCCAGCTCTTCTTTCAATCCATCATTCGCGATGACCGTCCCATCTCCGATTTCCTCGCCGCCAACTACACCTTCTTGAACCATCGCCTGGCCGCGTTCTACGGCATCCCCGAACATCGAAGGCCCGCAATTCCGCCGCGTCGATCTCCCGCCCGATTCCCACCGCGGCGGCATTCTCACCCAAGCCAGCGTGCTCACTGTCTCCTCGTATCCCGCGCGCACTTCGCCCGTCCTTCGCGGAAAATGGATCTTGGAGAACCTGCTCGATTCCCCGCCGCCTCCGCCGCCGCCCAACGTTCCGAAGCTCGATGAAACGGCCCTCGGCGCAACCGCCACCGTCCGCCAGCGGCTGGAGCAGCATCGCGCCAATCCAGCCTGCAAAGGCTGCCACGCCCGCATGGACCCGCTTGGCTTCAGTCTTGAAAACTACGACGCCATCGGCCACTGGCGCACCCACGACGGCGAGTTGCCCATCGACGCCGGCGACGGTCCCGACGCGCTCAAACAGCGCCTGATTGAAGCGATCAGGACAACATTCGCGCGCTGCCTGGCTTCGAAGCTCGCCACCTACGCGCTCGGCCGCAAAGCGTCATTGCCATCGGCAACCGGTAACGAAACCTTCTCGCAACTCGTCGAAACAATCGTGGGTACATGGTTTGAAGCGACTGAGCCGCGCGCGTCAGCAAGCGGTCTGCCACCTCTCTCGCCGGACGTTCCTCCAAGGCCTCGGCGCAGCCATCTCGCTGCCGCTCTTGGACGCCATGCCCGCAGCATCAGCGCCTCTGCGCCTCGCGTTCATCTACGTACCGAACGGCATCCTGATGGATCAGTGGACGCCCGTGTCCGATGGCGCCGATTTCGAACTTCCGCGCATCCTTGCGCCGCTCGCGCCGCACCGCGACAATGTGCTGGTGCTCTCCGGCCTCACGCAAAACACCGGCCGCGCGCTGGGCGATGCCGCCGGCGATCACGCGCGCGCCTCCGCAACTTATTTGACCGGCGTCCATCCCAAGAAAACCGATGGCGCGGGAATCTGCGCGGGCATTTCCGTCGATCAGGTCGCCGCCAGCCACATCGGCTCTGCGACCAAACTGCCTTCGCTCGAGCTTGGCTGCGAAGACGGCCGCTTGGTCGGCAATTGCGATTCCGGCTATAGCTGCGCCTACAACAACACCCTGTCCTGGCGCACTCCGTCCACGCCTCTGCCGCCCGAAGTGAATCCCCGAGCGGTCTTCGAGCGCTTGTTCGGCGCCCTTGATGAAAATCCCGCGGACCGCCTGAAGCGCCAGCGCAATGAAACAAGCATCCTGGATTATGTTTTGGACGATACGCGCCGCCTGACCAGCCAGCTCGGCGCTTCCGACCATCGGAAAATCGATGAGTACCTCACGTCAGTCCGCGAAATCGAGCGCCGCATCCAGTTCGCTGAGAATGAAGATGCGCAAACTCCGCCTTCATTCGCGAAGCCCAACGGCGTTCCGGCGGACTTCGGCGATTATGCGAAATTGATGTTCGATCTCATGCTGGTCGCCTTTCAAACCGGCACTACTCGCGTCTCAACCTTCATGCTTGGCCGCGAAGGCAGCCTGCGCGCGTATCGTGAAATTGGCATTTCCGATGCTCATCATCCCGTCACGCATCATTCCGGCAATCCGGAGCTGATCGAAAAGGTAGTCCGCATCAACACCTATCACGTCGAGCAATTGGCTTATTTTCTCGGCAGGCTGAAATCCACTCCCGATGGCGACGGCACGCTGCTCGATCATTCGCTCATCGTCTATGGCAGCGGCCTGAGCGACGGCAACAGGCACCAGCACAATAATCTTCCGGTTCTGCGTCGCCGGAAAATCGGGAGGCCGGCACATCACTTATCCCGCTGAAACTCCCATGAACAATCTGCACCTGGCTCTGCTCGATCGCATGGGTGTCCACATCGATTCTCTGGGCGATTCCAACGGCGAATTGAATGTTCTTCCTCTAAATGCTTAGCAGATGAGCTTCCACGGGCGTCTTGTTCAAGCGCGCCAGCGCCAAACAATACCAGCGAAGTTGATTTTCGTATGCCTTCCGGCTGGGTCCAATTTCCGCGTCGGTTTTGAAATCGACGACATGCCAGCATCCATTTTCTTCGAAAGCCAGATCGATCACGCCTTCGAGAATCCGGTTGCCTTCGAGCTTCAATAGAATCGGCAATTCTCTCCGGCACAGTTTCGACTTTCGCGCTCGCTCCAGCAGCGGATGTTTCAAGGCCGCGGCCGCGGCTTCCGTCGCGTGCTCGATTTCCTGTTCCGTTGCGCCCAGTACTCGGCCATGAACTTTCGCCAGTTGATCGATTCCATTTCCGTCCAGCGCTACGTCGCGCAGGATGGTATGAACCAACGTTCCAAATCGCGGCCCGAAGATCGGCCAGCGCGCTTTTGCACTGTTTCGAATTTCACGGTAACGGAAAAGTCGATTGGCGCATCCGCCGCTTCGGTCGCGGTGAAAACATCGAACTCTTTTTCTTGCCCAGCGACGGTCACTTGCTCGCGCTGCGCTTTCCACTCGCGATAAGCAGTCAGGCTTGCCGATTCTTCCTCGTTCGGATCGCCCTTCAATATCTCTTCCTGCCGCAATCCCAGATTCGCCGGCGGAGCCAGCTTCAAAGTCCTCGGATCCCACCAAACCACTTCGTGGGTTCCCTGTTGCGGCGAATGCAATCCCGGTTGCACCGAAGGTTCGTCGTGCGCGAAGAACGGCCGATCCACTACCGAAGCATCGCCGAACTTCGGGCAGCCTTCGGCTCGCGTTGCGTTGCGATAACGGTCGTTCGCGGGATAAATCGCTTTGTTCAGCGGACCCAGCCATCCGTCCAACTCTTCATCGCCGACGCTTGGAATCACCAGCAAATCGCGGGCTCGCGTTGCCGCAACGTAAGCTACCCGGACTCCTTCGGCGCGTTCGCGCAATCGCTCTTGCGCTTCGTTCTCGCGCAATTCCCACGGCGCGCAGCGCAGCAGTCGCGTTGCGCACAGCCGCTCGCGGGCATCCACGTAACGGTCGGGATCTGCGGCCGCGATGTTCGCGGTCATATCGGCCAAAATCACGATGGGGAATTCGAGTCCTTTGGCCGCGTGCACGGTCATCAATCGGACTCCTTCGGCGCCTTCTTCCAGCACCGGCGCTTCCGCCGATTCGGCTCTTTCCGATTGCGCTTCCAACTCCTCAACGAACCCACGAAACGAAACTCCGCCCGAGAGCTCGAAACTTCGCGCAAGATCCGCGATCCGATAAACATTGGCCAGCACCTGATGTCCCGCGGGACGCAGCGCGAATCCGGCATGCGCCCGCGTGGCTTCGAGCAGCGAATTTACGGTATCGGCGATTGGCCTTCGATTGCGTCCGCGATTCAGATCGGCGAGCAATTGCAGCGCTTCGGCGATTGGTTTGAAAACTTCATCAAGTTCCTCGGGCAGCGTTCGAAAGGGGTGAAGCTTTCCCATTTCGTGATGGAAGCGCAGCAGCAAATTATCGGGGATGGCAAACAGCGAGCCCTTGAGAGTCGCGAAAACCGATAGTTCATCTTCGGGCCATTCGATGGCGGTGAGCGCGGCGCGCAGCGTTTCCACTTCTTCGCGGCTATGAAAGGATTTCGATCCAACCAGCAAGTGCGGAATCTCGCGCGCTTCCAGGCTCCGAACATAATCGCGAGTAATGTCTTTACCGAAATTGGTGAAGCGGCGAAACAGCAGGCAAACGTGTCGCGGCGAAATCGGCAGAAGTTGTTCCGGGTTCTCCGGATCGCGCACTTTCCAGCCGCTGTCGCGGACCAGCCATTCGATAAACGCGACGATGGTTTCCGGCAAGCACTGGTCGATGGCCTGGCGCGAGATTCGCATGCTTCCATAGGGTCGTGGCGCGGGCAGTGCGACGATGCTGGGTTGTTTCGGAATCGCGGGCGTTTCTCCGTGAAGCGGCGCGTAAGCGGCTTGGCCGGAGACGGCATCGTCCTGCATTTCCGTTTCAAACGCCGCATTGACCAATTGTTGGATCGGTCGCAACGCCCGGAAGCTGGTGGTCAATTGCACGACACCGACTCCGCGTTGCTGTAACGCGTCTCGAATTTCCCGATACAGCACGACGTCGGCGCGGCGGAACTTATAGACCGACTGCTTGGGATCGCCGACGACGAACAGCTTTCCGGGCTTTGGCGCCACCTTGAGCCAGTCAGACTGCGCAGTGTCGTTCGCGGAAAGCAGCAGCAGGATCTCGGCCTGCAGCGGATCGGTATCTTGAAACTCGTCGATGAAAATGTGCGTGAAACGATCTTGCAGATAGTGGCGCACATCGGGTTTGTCGCGCACCAGGTTTCGCGCGAGCAGCAGCAGATCTACGAAATCGAGTTTTCCGGCGCGGCGCTTCAGTTGATCGTATTGATCGACCAGATCCCACATTTCACCGCGAAGAATCGCCGCGAGGTCGGCATCGGCGGCTTGCTGAAAGGCTTCGAGCTGATCGATCAAATGCTGGCGCGCCTGCACTACCTGCTCGCGCGGGACGCCTTCGGCGAAGAAGCCGGATCCCTTTTGGGGGTTCTTCTTGATGTCGCGGATCAGCTTGATGAGCAGGCTTTCGAGCGAATCGTAATCGCGGGAGCGGGTTCCTTCGGCGCGTTCGATCCAGGTGATCAGCGCTTGCGCGGGCCGCAGCGATTTCACCAGATTGTCGTTGCGCTTGGCGCAGCGGGAAGCGGCTTCAGCGATCAACCTTACTTGTTCAACCAACCGGTCGATTTCGGGTTCGCGGTGAAATTCCTTCGTCCGCCAAGGCGCCGGATGATCGCGCCATTCGATCAGTTTCCAGGCCGCGTATTGCAATTGCTCGATGGGCGAAGCGCCATCGTAGGAGTCGCGCGAAGCAAGGCGCACCAGCGCGCGGCGAAGTCCGGGAGCGCCAACGCCCAATTTGCGTTGCATCCAGGCGCGAAAAGCCCGTTCGTAGATGCGGGAGGCCTGCTGCTCGGAGAGTTCCTCGAAGGCAGGATCGACTACGGCTTCCACGGGCCGCTCACGCAGAATCTGCGCGCAAAAGGAATGGATGGTTCCGATGGAGGCTTCTTCCAGATGTTCGAGAGCGTGCTCGATGTTTGAGCGTTCGGCCGGAGTTTTTGCATTCTCGCGGGCGCGGTCGAGTTCCTGGCGTAGACGAAGCTTCAGTTCGCCCGCGGCTTTGTTGGTAAAAGTGACCGCAACAATGTGACTGATGGTGGTGAGGCCGGTTGCGAGCACGGCGACGATGCGGGCGATCAGTTCGGTGGTTTTGCCGGTTCCGGCCGAGGCTTCGACGAGCAGACTTTCGGCGAGCGAGTTGCGAATGCGCTCGCGGGCGGCACGATCGTCGAGTTGCGGTTGGACGATTGAAGTCATTTTTAATCAGGCCACATCATGGCGAATGCCGGATCTCGATCAGCGGGTCCAAACGATCCGATTGTTTGCGCTTCACGCGAGTTTCTTCGTAGGGACCGCAGACGGCGCCGTAATCGCACAACGCGCAGGCGCCGGTTTGCGGGGCGGCAGGCAAGAACCCTTCTTCGATGGAACGGTCGATGGTTTCAAGAACGCGGCGGAGGCGGGCGCGCGATTCTTCGTTGAGCGGGATGTCGACGTCCGAGAAATCGCCGCGCTGCGTGCAGTAGAAGAGCCGGCCGGATTGCACGGATTCGCCCAGTAATGTTTCGGCCGCGAGGGCATAGAGCAAAGGCTGCAGAATGGCCCCGCCGCCAACATACTGCGGACGGTCCTTGGGCGACTTGCCGGTTTTATGGTCCGTGACGCGCACCGCGTGGCTGGTAGCGTGGCGCTCGATCAAATCGATGGAGCCGCGCAGGCGAATGCCATCCAGAATGACGGCCTCCTGGCTGGTGCTGGCGGGATCGCGATCGGGATTGGGAGCGAGTCCGAAACCGAACTCGAAATGCGCCGGCAGCCAACCGGATTCGGTGGCGCCGACGTGTTGCAGCCAGCCGCGCAAATCGGTGCGGAGGTTTTCGATTTCGCTTTTCCAGACGCGCGGGATGGCCGGCGCCAAGTCGTCTTCGTAGCGAGCCGCGACGCGGTCCAGCACTTGGTCCGCGAGGTCGAGTATGCGCGGTGGAGTGGCGCGGGCCAGTTCCCGGAAGAGTTCGAATTGGGCCGAGTGGAAAAGCGCGCCGCGCGTGAGCGGGTCCATTTGTTCCAGACGCGCGGGTTCTTCGCGCGGGCGAAACTGAAAAACGGCTTGTAAGGCGAAACGATAGGGACACGCGGCGAACTGTTGAAGGGACGACGGCGAATAACTACGGTTGGCGAGACGATATTTGGCGAGCGCTTCGAGCGTGGCCGGATCCGGATCGACGATGCCATCGGCGCCGGACCAGAAGTTGCGCCAACGGCGCCCGCGAGTGCGCAGCGATCGGGCGAGCGATTGGTTGGTCTGCATCAGATATCGCGCGCTGCCGTGAGCTGCTGCGCCGCGGAGTTTCAAGGCGGCCTGGAGCGAAGCGAGATCGTATTCGGCATCGTCGATGGCGTCGCGAGGGTTGGCGGGCGCAGGCCAATCCAGGCGGGAAGAAGCGGCGCGGGCGGCTCGCTTTTCGAATTCGCGTAAAGAAGGCAGGCGGCCTTCGGCGGCGCGCACCACTTCGAGCGCGTAGAAGGAAGGCACGCGGGCGCGGGATTGCGCGACGTCCATGCGCGGATAAGAGACAACAAGATTTTGAGATGCCGACGCGGCGGCGTGGCGGAGCAACATGCGTTCGCGGGCAATCCGATGGTCTTGCGTGTCGAGTCCGGCGGCGAGTGCACTGCGCTGCTCGTCTAACAAAAGCGGGTCTTCGAGGGCACGGCGGGGGAAAAGTCCTTCGGCGAGCCCGGGCAGGAAGACGACGTCAAAACTGCGCCCGCGCGCTTCCTCGATAGAGCCGACGAAGACGCGGCCGTAGCGGCGCTTGGGCGGTTCGGCGCGGAAAAAGCCCAGGCGTTCCGAGAGGACGTCATAAACTTCGTCGAGCGAAGCGGGGCCGACCTCGCGCATGGGTTCCAGCTCGCTGAGAACGCTGAGCACGGATTCGGGACGGCAGAGCGCCAATTGGGCGAGGCCGGCAAGACGGTCCAGCCAGACGCCCCATTTTTCGGAGGGCGGAAGGGAGCCGAGCGCGTCAATCAGAGGAAGGGCGAATTGTTTTAAACGTTCCAGCTGCTGAATGCGGCGTTCGATGTGGGCGCGAAGGGAAGCGTCTTCCTTCTCCAGATCGCGCAGTTGGGTTTGCAGTTCGGCTTGCAGTCCGCGCAGGCGGCGGGCCCAACGATCGCGGCCACCGATGACGGCGGCGTCGACCAGGAGCTTTTCCCAGCCGATGGGGACGTCGAGCGGCGGGTCGTCGTGGACGGCAGGGGTTGGAGGCGGTTCAAACACGCCCAGGATTTCGTCGTCCGCGGGAACCCAGTGCGGCGGGCGCGATTGCGGAGAGCCGTCCGGATGAAGCGGAGGCGTTTGATCGAGCGAAAGATATTCGGCGAAGCGCGACGCGGAGCAACCATCGCTGGCGCAGGCGAGAAGCGCGAGAAAGGCGCGGCCAGCAGGGTCGGGCCGCGCGGCGCCGCGGCTGAAGTAATGCCCGATGCCCGCGCGGCGGAGCGCCTCTTCGACCAGCGGCTGGTAAGGATCGACGTTGCGAAGAAGAATCGCGATGCGGTCGAAGGGAGTGCCGTGTTCGGCGAGCGCGCGGATGCGGCGGGCGATTTCGACGCACTCGAAACTTTCGCCGGGGGCGGAGAAGAGCAGCGCGGGATCGGGCGGCGCGGTGGGCGGCGGATCGGATGAGAAGAGCCAGGTGCGGACGCGATCGAGCGTTGCAATGGGCGGCGTGGTGTCGATGTCTTGCGCGGCGACGCCGAGGATGCGTTCGAGCGATGGGATTGCGTCGTCATCGGTTGTGGCCGTGGCGAGGACGTTGGGCGAACGTTGCGCGAGGGCGGCGAGAAGGCGCTCATGAGATGCGGATTCGACGGAGAGACCGAGCAAAATCAGCGGCAGGCGCGTGAAGCGATGGTCGGCGTTCGCGGCTTCTGACGCAGCGAGGCGGAGGAGCAGAGGCAGGTCGGCGATAGAGCGCTGCGCGAGTTCCGCTTCGTAGAGATGGAGGAGATGCGCGAGGTCGCCGGGCGGGGTTGCGTTTTGCAGACGAAGTTCGGTGATCGTCCTGGCGAGGGCGCGCGCGAAGCCGGGTGTTTGGGCGACGGGGGCGAAATAAGGCAGCTGATTCGCGGTTGCGGCGGCGTGAATAATGCGCGCGGCGAGAGCTTCGATGCCGAGACGAGAGATGGGAGCGAGCGCGAGACGGCCCATGGGCTGAGCGGCAAGATGGGCTGCGAGTTGCGTGAGAGTGAGTGCGTGAACGCCCTGACAGCCTGATGGGAAGGCGCGGGCGGCGAGTTCATTGGCGGCGGCTCGTGTGGGGGCGATGACCAGGATTTCGCTCTGCTGGGGTTGATCGGCGAGGAACGCGGCGGCGCGGAGGAGGAGTGCGGCGTTGGAGCGGGAGTGAAAAAGCGCGCGCGGGACCACAGACAATTATATTGGGTGGAAATACGTGAGGGTGCGGCGCTCGATGCTGCTGACGGAGAAATCCGCTTTATCGCCGTGACGGCCTTCGACGACTTTGCCGATCCAGTTACCGTGCGCGTCGTATTCGTACAGGAACCGTGTTTCGGAGCGGCTTTCCTCGCCGGGCCGGCTGTCGAGTTGGCCGGTTTCGTTGAGACCGTACTCGCGACTTTCGTGATCGGAAGTCTGGGCGATGGGATCGCCGTATTGGTTGTATTTCAGAGTTTCGCGATCCTTTCCCACGCTGCCGAACATTGTGGAGACGGTTTCGATTCTATTTCCGTGAGCGTCGTGACGATGGATGCGCTGTGTGAAAGGACCGCTAAGCACGGCGCGCAGGGCCTCCAGTTGTTCGGGAGGTAAGCTTTCTTCGAACTTCGCGAACGGGGATACCGCGCGCGTTTGCGTTTCCTCGATGAGATTGCCGGATGCATCGCAGAGTACATCAACGCGGCTGAGCAGCGTGCCGGCTGCATCGTGAAAGAGCATTGCGGTGGGGCGACCGGCTTGGTTATAGGATGTGGTGACGGTGGCCGCATCGGGTACGCAATAGGATGCTTGGCTTCCTTCGATGGTGTACCCGTAGTGCCCTTCAGCCCGCGGCACGGAATGCGTTTTTGTTTTGCGGCCGTCCGCATCGTAGGCGTAAGTGTCGATGGTGTGTACGACACCGCCGGCATCGCGAGAAAGATAGCGCGCTAGCCGGCCGACGGAATCGTATTCGTAGAGTTGAAGGTGGGCGGGGCCGTGGGTGCTTTCCGACTGGACGCTGACCAGGCGGCCAACGGCATCGTAGACGTGCGTGAAGGTAATTTCGGAGTTGTCCGGATTGCGGTGCCAATGGCGGGAAATGGCGCCGTCGGGGCGAAAATCGACGATGCTTTGATCGCCGTTCTCGGTGAGCTCGCAGGCATCGGATTCGGCTGAGCGCTTCCAGTAGCGCCAGGTGCGATGAAGATGGAGGGTGCGGACGGGGCCGCGGAGGTCCCAGCGAGCGCGGTCGGACATGCTGAGATTAGTGTGACATTAGTCTGTGCGCAGGGCGGCCATGGGGTCTGTGCGCGCGGCGGTCAAAGATGGCGCGAGGGCGGCGGCGATGGCGCATGCGATGAGGAGCGCGGCGACGATGGCGATGGTGAACGGATCGCGCGACGAGGTTTGATACAGCATGGAATCGAGCCAACGGCTGATAAGGAGCGCGCCTGCGATGCCAAGGGCGGCGCCGGTTATGGTGAATCGCAAAGCTGAACGCACGACCATAGCCGCGATGCCGGCGGGCGATGCCCCGAGCGCGATGCGGACCCCAATCTCCTGCGTGCGGCGGGCGACCAGGAATCGGACCAATCCGTAAAGTCCGCTGACGGCCAGGAGCAGCGTGATGGCCGCGAAGAGGCTGAACAATATGGCGTGAAAACGTTGTGGCAGGGTGAAGTCGCGCACACGGTCCTGCATGGTCATCACGTCGACGGGAACGGATGGATCGAGAGCGTGGATTTCATCGCGCAAGAAGGATTCGAGAAATTGCGGGCGCAGGTTGCTACGAATGGCGACGGCGATGTGATGGCTGGTGGGGCCGCGTAGCCAGAATTGGGGGAACTGATCGCGATCGAGATAGAACTCAGGATCGGGCGGAACCGACAGACCGTTGTTGCGAACATCGGCGGCGATGCCAACGACGGTGTAGGTTCCAGAGTCATTGAGCGTGACGCGCTGTCCAACGGGATTTTCGGCGGCGAAAAGTTTGCGGGCCAGCGATTGGCTGAGGATTGTCGCAGGAGCGCTGTGAGTTCCCATGTCCGAAGCGTCGAAAGAGCGGCCTTGGAGCAGACGCACATGGAACGTTCGGAAATAGTCGGAAGAGACGGCGCGCCATGGCACCATACCGCCGACGCCTTGATTGAAGGGCGGATGACCAGGAACGCGGATGGCGAAAAACGGAAACGATCGGCTAGGGCCGCCGGGAGGAATGGAGTCGGCGAAGGCGACGCTGCTCACGCCAGGCTGCTGGTGCAGGCGCTGGGCGAGCGTTTCAGAGAGGACAAGAAGGCGCGTAGCGTCATAGCTGGATCCGAGGGTGAATTGGGCGGTGACGACGTGCTCGGAGTCAAGGCCGAGCGGGACGCTTTCGAGTTTGGAAAGAGTCCGGAGCATCAGGCCGGCGGCGGTGAGCATGATGAGCGATCCGGCTATCTGGATGGTGACCAGCGCGTCGCGAATGGAGGTTCTGGTGGGCAAAGTGGAGCGCCATCCGGTGAATATTTCGAGAGTGGGCTGTCGAAGAGCCGGCAGCGCGCCGAAGAGGAGGCCGCTTGCAAGAGAGAGCAATGCGGCGAAGACAAAGATGCGGGCGGAAAAGTGGACGCCGGTGAGTCCGGGAATGCTATTGGCCGAAGTGGCGGACAACACTTTCAGAAGGAACAGAGCCAGCGCGCAGCCGAGCGTTCCGCCGCAGAGACTGAGGAGAATACTTTCGGTGACGGCGTGGCGAGCGAGACGTGCGCGGCTGGCGCCGAGAGCTTGTCGCATGGCGAGTTCGCGCTGGCGGGTGGTGGCGCGCGCGAGCAGGAGACTGGCGACGTTCATGCACGCAAGCAACAGGACGGCGAGAACCGCGAGTAGCAGGACCCAGGAGGTTTGACGGCGGTCGCCAGTTTGCCAATCGCGGAGGTTGCGGACGCCCATGTGGATCTCATTGCGATAGGCTGGCGGAGCTCCCGCGATGTCGCGTTCCAGCATGGGATGGAGTGCGGCGATGGCTTGCGCGGGAGACCAGCCAGGGCGGAGGCGAGCGAAGGTGCGGAGTGTCGTGCCGTTATTCGGAAAGACTTGCGCGGCGTCGTTTAGTTGTTGGGGGAGCAGGATGTCGAACTGGCTGAGGGTGGGCATGACGAAATCTTTCGGAAGAACGCCGATGATTTTGGCGGGAGCGTTCTCTAGCGACAGGGGGCGGCCGAGAATATTCGCCTGGCCGTCGTAACGCGTTCGCCAGAGGTTGTACGAGAGCAGAGCGACCGGGGGTACACCGGGCCGATCTTCATCGCGCGTGAAGTTGCGTCCGATGATGGGCTGCACGCCGAAGAGCGGAAGGAACGTGGATTCGACGTGAACACAAGCCAGACGAGCGGGATTGGTTTCGGTAAGGTCGCAGTCTTGTTCGCCGGGAAACATGGATGTGACCGCTTCGAAGGCGGGGATTTTGCCGCGCCAATCGAGGTAATCGAAGCCGAAGAGGAACTCGCGAGTTTCGATGGGCGCTTTGATGCCGTAGGCGACGAGGCGGCCGGCATTGGCGTAAGGGACGGGACGAAAGAGCACGCCATCGACGACCGTGAAGACGGCGGTGGATGCGCCGATGCCGAGCGCGAGAATGAATAAGACCGTGACGGAGAAGGCCGGGTTACGGCGGAGTTGGCGCAGAGCGTGGCTCAGATCTTGCAGGATGCTTTCGAGGAAGGGAACGAAGTGAAACTGGCGAGTGTCTTCGATGACGAGCGTAGCGTTGCCGAATTTTCTGCGGGCGACGGTCTGGGCTTCGGTGGCGGATAGGCCGGCCTGGCGTTCGAGATCGGCGCGCATGGCGAGATGGGACTGGATCTCTTCGGAGATGTCAGCGTTGACGCGCGAGCGCTGGAACAAAGTGTGCCAGAACCGTTTCATACATACCTCAGAATGCGGGCCACGCCTTTGGCTACGCTGTCCCAGTTGGACTCGGCTTCTTCCAGGCGTTCGCGGCCGGCGGCGGTGAGTTTGTAGATGCGAGCGCGGCGGCCGTTTTCGGTTTGGGTCCAGGACGCTTTGACGAATTTGTCGCGCTCCAGGCGATGGAGGGCGGGGTAGAGCGAGCCTTCCTCCACGCGCAGCAGGCCTTCGGAGACGGTCTGGATGTGCAGGGCGACGCCGAAGCCGTGATTGGGGCCGCGGGCGAGGGTTTTGAGAATCAGGAGATCGAGCGCTCCGAGCAGAGTGTCGGAAGATCGGGCCATGGGCGCCTCCATAGAATCCGCTTGCTCACGCGCGCGGCTCTGTTAGGCTGCGCGCTTCACTTAGACAACTAGGGTAGAGTATGACACAGAAGAAGCTGGCACGATAGACTTATTTACAAGGATGCTGAGAGCCCTAGGCCTATTGATTCTGAGCGCGGCGGTGTTGTGCGCGGGGCCGCTCGAAGACACGCTGGCCACGGGACGGAAGGCGCTGGCCAACGACGGCGTGGCCACGGCGTGGAGGATAGCGCAGAAGGCCATGGCGGATGCACCAGAATCGGCGGCGGCGCACGAGTTCGCGGGAGAAGTGCGGTTCCGGCGCGGGGAGTTCGCCGAGGCCGACGCGGAGTTCAAAACAGCGGTGGAGTGGGATCCGCGATTCGCGCTGGCGTGGTGGGGGCTGGGGCGAGTGGCCGAATGCACAGCCATGAACAAGACGGCCATGGAAGATTTTCATCGCGCGTACCAACTGAATCCGAACGATCCGCGAATTCTGGCGGCTTGGATTCGCGCGGTTGCAGCGGGCAGGAGCGAGTGGACGCCATCAATCGCTACGAGGCGTTGGTGAAGGCGGCTGAGGCGAACGGCATTGGCGATCCGAAAGAACTGGAGGGATTGCGGCAGCGCGCAGAGCTTGCCAAGGCGCTGAACGGCCGCGAGGGAACGGCGTTGGCGAGTCCGTATCAAGCCGGCGGAAGTTCCGCTGCAGGCGTTTGTGAGCGACGCCACGCAGATGCGCACGTTTGGACTGGAAGTGCTGGTGAATGGCAAGCCGGTGCGGTTGGTGCTGGACACGGGAGCCTCGGGCATCGTGCTATCGCATCCGGCGGCGGAGCGCGTGGGGCTGGCGCGAGTGGCCGATGCGACGGTGCGCGGAATCGGCGACAACGCCAAGCTGACGGGCGGATATCGGGCGATCGCGGAACGGTTTCGGATTGGTGACGTGGAGTATCGCGATGCGGTGATCAGCGTGGCGGACCAAAGCTTCGTGGGGATTGAAGACGGGCTGATTGGATCGAACGTGCTGGGCGAATTTCTAATCACGCTGGATTTCGCTGGCGGGAAGCTGCGGCTGGATCCGCTGCCGGGCTATCACCCGGGCGAGGAGTTTGCGGATCGCACGGTGAGTCCCGAGATGGAGAATTGGACGCGCGTGTTTCGATTCGGGCATCTGCTGCTGGTGCCGGCCCGAGTGGGCAATGCGACGAATCGGTTGTTCGTGCTGGATACCGGCGCGGCCAACACGCTGATCTCCTACGAACTGGCGGCGGAGGTGAGCAATGTGAATCGCGACGACAAGACCACGCTGCGCGGGTTGAACGGGCGTGTCGGCGATGTATATCAGACCGGCAATCTGATGCTGGAATTCGCCGGATTCGAACAGAAGAATCTGGGAATGACGGCGTTCGATACGTGGGAGCTAAGCCATCGGCTGGGCACGGAGATTTCAGGATTTCTGGGGCTGCCGGTGCTGGATCTGTTCACGCTGACGATTGATTATCGCGATGGGCTGGTAAAGTTCGAGAGGAGGAACTGATGCGGACATGGATATGGCTGGTGGTGGTGTTAGCGCCGGCGTACGCGCAAGAGAAAAAGGCGGCCACTTTGACCGCGCTCGATTACATCGAGATTCAGCAGTTGGTGAACAAATATGGGCAGGACATCGATACCTGCACCAACAATGGATACGACTATGCGGATTTGTATACGACGGACGGCGTGTTCATCGATAAGTATTCCGATGAGGGGTTCGCGAAGGCCGGCCTGCAGCGCGCGAAAGGTCGCGATGAGCTGGCGGCGGCTTCGTGGGGCGGGTCGAAAGGTTGCAAGGACATGCCGTGGAATGGCTGGAGCCACGTGATGGCGAACCTGGTGATCACGCCGACGGCCGAGGGCGCCAAGGGCCGATGTTATCTGATCATGCTGGCTGAAAAAGGGCCGGACAGCGCGGTGCGCGACGGCGGATACGAGGATGTTTATGTGAAGACGGCGAAGGGCTGGCGGATCAAATCGCGCACGCACGTGCGGAGCAAGGAGTGGAGCAATCCGCTGCTGCAGACCGCGGATCGCAAATAGGATGAGGGGACTTGTGCTGTGCGGGCTGCTGTGCTTTTCGCTCGGCGCGCAGCCGCCGGCGGAACGGGCATTCAAGATCGTCAAGCTGGATCCGGCGCTGGATGACATCATTGCGCCTGACGCGAAGCTTGAAACGTTGGGCGATCATTTTGGTTTAACCGAAGGGCCGGTATGGGTGCAGCACGGCGACGACGGATATCTTCTGTTCAGCGACAACGCGGGCAACGAGATTTATAAATGGTCGCCGCATGCGCCCCTGTCCGTGTTTTTGCGAAAGAGCGGATATACAGGAAACAATGCGATGAACGCCGGCGCGCAGACCGTGACGGGCGGCGGTGTGGCGATTCTGCTGATCGGATCGAACGGGCTGACGCTCGATTCCCAGGGCCGATTGCTGATTACGGCGATGACTGATCGCGCAATCGTGCGGCTGGAAAAGGACGGAACGCGAACGCTCCTGGCGGATCGTTATCAGGGGAAGCGCTTCAACGGGCCGAACGATATCGTGGGCAAATCGGACGGCGCGATTTATTTCACGGACACGGTGTGGGGGATGCGCGGGGCGGAGAAGAGTCCGGACCGGGAGTTGCCGTATAGCGGATTCTTTTTGATCAAGGATGGCAAGGTGACGTTGCTGGGCGCGGAGAAGGATAGCGACACACCCAACGGCATCGCACTGTCGCCGGATGAAAAGCACTTGTACGTGACGCTGGGGCAATCGAAGACCATGCGCTATGATGTTTTGCCCGACGATACGGTGGCGAATCCGCTGAAGTTCTTGGACGCCGGCATGGACGGCATCAAGGTGGATGAGAAGGGCGATGTTTATTCCACCGTGCGGGGCAGCGAGATTTGGATCACGTCGCCGGAGGGAAAACATTTGGGCACGCTGCAGATGCCGCAGATCGCGACGGAGCCGAGGCCGCGGATCGTCGCGACGAACCTGGCTTTTGGAGACGCCGATAGCAAGACGCTGTACATTACGGCGTGCACGCATCTGTTTCGGATCCGGCTGAAGGTGGCGGGCGTGAGGCCTGGACCGCAACGCTAGTCGGGCAGCGCGAACGCGATGATCCCGATGCCCGCGGCCACGGCGATGTATTGCTGGTGGTCGAATTCGTAAGTCATCGGCGAAGCTTTCCAAACTTGATTGGTGGGAAACTGCCAGAGGATGGCGCCGGTGCTCGCGTCGGCGGCCATGAACGCGCCGCTGTTCTCGCCGAAAAAGACCAGGCCGGAAGCGGTGGAAATCACGCCCGCGGACGCGGTGATCGGGCCGGCGGTTTGCGGAACTTCCCAGGCGATCTGGCCGGTTTGAATGTCGATGGCGCGGAGAACTTTTTCGAATGTTTCGCCGGGCGCGGGCCGCGCGACGCCGCCCATGTAGCCCTTGCCGGCTTGCCACTCGCCGTGATTTTTCGAAAACAGATTACAGCGCTCCAGCGCCTGGAAATAATAGAGACCGGTGTTCGGGTTAAACGACGTCGAGAACCAATTGGTGCCGCCCTGGAATCCGGGGCAGACGTACGTTTCCCCATCAGGCGTTTCCGGAAGTTTCTTCAAGATCGGGCGGCCATCTTTGCCGATGCCTTCGGCCCAATTCAATTTCTTCAAAAATGGTTTGGCCAGCAGGAGCTGGCCGTTGGTGCGGTCGAGCACATAGAAAAAGCCGTTGCGATTTGCCTGCAGCAGTAGTTTGCGCGGCTGGCCTTGCCAGTTGGCATCGACGACGACAGGCGGCTCCTGCGCGTCCCAATCGTGAACGTCATGCGGCGTGAACTGGAAATACCACTTGAGTTTGCCGGTCTTGGGATCGAGCGCGAGAACGGAATCGGTGTAGAGATTGTCTCCGGTGCGTTCGCCGCCGTCGAAATCGGGGCCGGGATTGCCAACCGGCCAATAGACTGTGTCTGTCTCGGCATCGTAAGTGCCGGTCATCCAGGTGTCGCCGGAGCGGTGTTCAACATCTTTGCCCGTCCATGTTTCGGAGCCGGGTTCGCCGGGTTGGGGGACGGTCCAGAAGCGCCAGGCTTCTTTGCCGGTGGACTGATCGTAGGCGGCCAGGAATCCGCGCGCGCCTTCATCGCCGCCGGCGGTGCCCGAGATCACAAGATTGCCGACCACCAGCGGCGCGGACGTGCCGTTGTAGTTCAAATGCCAGTCCGCCATTTGGGATTCCCACAGCAGCTCGCCGTTGAAGCGGTTGAGCGCCAGCAGGTGCGCGTTGTCGGTGAGCATGAAGATGCGATCGCCCTTCCACGCCACGCCGCGATTGAATCCGATGGCCGCGTTGCCCGCCAGGCCTTTGGTGCGGGCGCGTTGGTAATGCCAGATGAGACGGCCGCTGCCTGCGTCGAGCGCGAAACATTCGTTGGCGCTGGAGACGTACATGATGCCTTCGACGACAACCGGTGTGTTCTCGATCTGGGCGACGTTCGGCATGGGGAAAATCCAGCGCGGGGCTAGGCGCGCGACGTTGTCCTTGGTGATTTCCGAAAGTTTGGTGTAGCGGTTGCCGCTGGGGTCGCCATGGTAGGTGGGCCAATCGGTCTGCGAAGTGACCTCGCGATACCGGTCGCCCGATTTGCGGAGCAGATGGATTTGTTTGTCGTCGCTGCGTAGCTGAAGATCGAGCGGGCCTTGGCTGAGGACCTGGCCTTCGAGAGCTGCGCCGGTCGTTAGTTGGATGGTCTTGCGAACAATGGCGGGCGGCGCGGTGCGCGACATAGGCGCGAGCGTGCGGAGATGCGCCACCAGGTTGGTCATATCCTGTGGGGGCAAGTCGAACGCGGGCATTCCGGAAGCGGGCCGCCCGACGCGAAGAAACGCGGCGAGCTCGTTGGCGTTGCGCGCGGCGATTTGCGCTTGGATGTTGGGGCCGCCTTCGCCGCCGGTAGCGTCGGCGCCGTGGCAGCGCGCACAGCGGCTTTCGTACGTGCCGCGGCCGGGGTCGGATTGGGCGGAGGCGAGGGCGAAGACGGCGAGCGAGAGAAGGGCGAGACGCAATATCCGCATCTGGGAACGATATCAGGTTTGAGCGGGGATGATGGCTGCATATTCATGTTTACGCGCCAAACGCAGCAGGGCCAGGTCGAAGGTTACCAGGATCGCGCCGGTCTCTCTGGCGAAGGCGAGCAGGAAGCAATCTCCAATCCATTTGGACGCGCGCTGGTCGGCGAACGGCTGCGTGGCTTGGCGAAACGCCGCGTCGAGGTGTCTGGGTTCGGGATGAAACTGGATGCGCGGGTCTTCGAGCCAGCGGTCGTAGATCCTCCATCCGTTTTGAACTGTGTACGCGTAGTCTCCCATCACCGCCGTGTTCGTTAACAGGCGCAACAAGCCGAGTTGGGTGTACCGGGAGAACAGGAGCGTTGTGTCCGCCGGCAACTGGTTCAGCCAGTGCAATGCGAGGGCGCTGTGTGAGTGCTCGGCAACTGAGAGAGCCAACCAAACGTTGAGATCAGGAAAAAACGAGATCATGCGGATTCTCGTCTTTGGGAAACAACGGACCCACCTTGGCGCCTCGTCTGCGCTTGATCAGAGGGCCCGTGACATAGGCTCCCTTGCGCTTCTTGCTGTAGGTTTCTTCGAGCGCGAGGATGATCAAAGCCCGCATGGATGTGCCGGATTGAGCCGCGCGTTGGCGCAGTGCATCGTGCAGAGGTTCCGGAATATCTACCGTCGTTCGAATAGCCATGTCTTCATTATGGCAGGCATGACATAAAGGTGTCACCGAAGCGGCTTGATCTCGGGTTGGACGCCGTCGGGGAGCGGGTAGCCATCGACGTTGAGCAGCATGGAAACGAATTGGTAATAACCCATGACGCCCAGCATGTCCACCACGCCGCGCTCGCCGAACTTTTCCTTGGCTGCTGTAAATGCGGCGTCGCTCGCGTGCTTGGTCGTCAACACTTCGGTGCAGAAGTTGTACACCGCCTCTTCGTCGGGTTGCATGGACGCGGGACGATGGCCGGCGGCGAGCGCGTCGATGACAGCGGGGCTGAGGCCGGCGGCAAGCGCGATTTTACGATGCGCCTGCCATTCAAACTGGGCGGTCCACTGGCGCGCGGTGATCAGGATAACGAATTCGTTCAGCCGCGGCGGGAGCGAGGAGTGATAGCGCATCTGCGCGCCGAATTTCTGCGCCAGGTCGCCCATTTCGGGACTGCGCAGCAGCACGTTGAACGGCCCGTCGAGCGATGTGCGCGGGCCCGCGAGAATGCTCTCGACCAGCTTCTTTTGCTCGGGCGTCATGCTGTCGTAATTGAGCGGCTGGAAGCGGCCGCCGCGCAGGTGCAGGTCGTGAGTGGTGGGGGCTTGTGCGTTCACAATGCCAAGGATAGCGAGAATCGCGACTCCGGCTGCTGGGAAACAAGTGATGGGTGGCAGGCGCATTGGAAAGTCCTTTCGTGAGGTGATTGTACGCGAAGGAGCGATTCGGTGCATCATTCTGGCAGGTTCGTGCGTCTCACGGCATGATGAAGTACGTTTTGTTGCTGGCGATGGTGGCTTGCGCCTGGGCGCAGGGGCCGGCCAAGGAGATCGGCAGCGGCGCGGGGGACATCGGAAAGGGCGCGGCGAAAGGCGCGGGCCATGTGGCGAAAGGCACCGGCAAGGGCGCCCTGGATCTGGTGACCCTGCATCCGATCGATGCCGCGACGTCGGTGGGTAAAGGCGCGGCGGTGGGCGGCAAGGATGTGGCCGTGGGCACGGTGAAGGGCACCGGCAAGATCGGAAAAGGCATCGGTAAAGCAGTGAAGAAGCTATTTTAAGTGCGATCGGAGAATAATAAATGAGCAAAACGAATAATCATCAGCCGTTTCTGACGGACGTACAAGAGCTCCGCGCGCGGGCGCGGACGAGTTTGGACAAGGGGCCCGTCACGCCCGACTACCAGGGCGATGTGCGCCAGACTATCGACATTTTGCAGACCGTGCTGGCGACCGAAATTGTGTGCGTGTTGCGCTACACGATGAATGCGGTGGCGGCGTCGGGCATTTCGAGCGATAGCGTGAAGGCGGAATTCGAGGAGCACGCCCAGGAAGAGCAGGAGCATATGCGCAAGGTGGCCGAGCGGATCAACCAGCTGGGAGGATCGCCGAATTTCAATCCCGAGGGTCTGGCGTCGCGGGCGGCTTCCCAGTATGTGGAAGGTTCGAATTTAGTGGAGATGATCAAGGAGAACCTGGTGGCGGAGCGGATCGCATGCGAGCATTATCGCGAGCTCATTCGATACTTCGCCGATAAAGATCCCACCACGCGCGTGATGATGGAAGGCATTTTGACCAACGAAGAGGAGCACGCCAACGACATGCACGATCTTCTCGTTGCGCACGAAGGCAGACCGATGCTCAAGAGCCACGAGTAGGCGCGGCGGCGCTGGCGGCCAACGGCAGCGGAATCTGTTTGCGCTCGAGCGCGAGCAGAAACTCTTTGCGGGGAAGGCCGCCACCATAGCCGGTGAGCTTGCCGTTGCTGCCGATGACGCGATGGCAAGGAATGACGATCGGGATGGGATTGGCGCCATTAGCGCGGCCCACCGCGCGGGAGGCATTGGGCGATCCGATGCGCCGCGCGATCTCGCCGTACGAAATGGTTTCGCCATACGCAATGTTGCACAACTCGCGCCAGACGCGCTGATGGAACGCGGGACCTTGGGGCGCTAGAGTCAAATCGAACTCGCGGAGTTCGCCCGCGAACCAGGCCTGGAGTTGACGGATGGTCTCACGGAGCGGCTCTGCGCTTTCGCGCCAGTGCGGAAGGGGCATTGCGAGCTCGCGTCCATCTTCGAAAATAATGTGGCGCAGACCGGCTTCATCTGCCGCCAGCAGCAGCTTTCCGACCGGGCTTGGCATCCATGTGTAGTAAGTCACCGGTACATAAAAGATTGCTTGTTCCATCGTGTGCTCCTTGCCAAATGTGCATGGCGGCGTAGGCGCGCCAGGGACGCCAGCGCTCGGCGTGACGCTCCAATTGCGACGGCGTCTTCCTGCCTGTGGCGCGCAGCAGCGCCAGGTCGCCAGCGGGGAATGCATCCGGGTCCGACAGGGCGCGCATCGCGATGTACTGCGCGGTCCAAGGTCCCAGGCCGCGGATGGCGCAAAGTTGGTCGATGCACGTGGCCGCGTCATGAGCGCCGTCGAACCCCAGCGCTTCTGACACCACGGCTCGCGCAAACTCCCGGATGGCTTCGGCGCGCGAAGCCGGAATGCCGATGGCGAGATCCGCGTCCACCAGTTCCTGCGCCGTGGGGAAGGTGCAAGTAAGACCTTCGATCTGAAACGGAACAGGATGCCCGAATTTTGCCGCCACGCGCGCGGTAAGAGTGGAAGCGCCCTGTACGCTCACTTGCTGGCCGAGGATGGCACGGATTCCCAGTTCAAAGGCGTCCCACGCGCCGGGGACGCGCAGGCCGGGCCGCGCCTGGATGAAGCGGGCCAGCAGCGGATCGCGTTTGAGGCTGGAATGGATGGCGAGAGGATCGGCATCCAGATCGAATATGCGGCGGACCCGCGCCACGACGTGCAGCAACCGCACGGGCCGGGCTCGCTCGATGCGCAGCGTCAGAGCATGCGAGGCATGCGGCTGCACCTCCAGCCAGCCGGGCTCGCCGTCCAAAACAAATGTTCGCCGGTATGTATCGGCGTAGATATATTCCACGCCGGCGATGGCACGCCTGGCGAGAAAGCCGAGCAGCGCGTCGTAATCGTAAGGCGGGCGAAAGCGCAGTTGTAGCGTGCAGGCGCTGGAACGGGGCGCGCGTTTGGAACTGCGGCGCAATTCGCGCGGGCTGCGTCCATAGGTAGCGCGAAAAGCGGCATTGAAACGGCGAATGCTGCCGTAACGGGAGGCGATGGCTACCGCGGTGAACGGGAGCGTGGTTTCGTCGATCAATTTTTTGGCCGAGAGCAGCCGCTGCGCTTGCGCGACGGCGATGGGCGCGGCGCCCAGGTGCTGAAGAAATAAACGGCGCAGGTGGCGCGAGCCGATGCCCAGGCGTTCCGCGAGCGCGTCCACTCCGGTAAACTCCCCGGATCCGGTAGATTCGGCTCTACTCGATTCGGCCGGGCCGTCCAATGCGCCTTCCTCGATGAGGCGCAGGGCGCGCACAACCGTGGTGGAAGTTCCATCCCACGCCGGCGTCCCCCAACTTTCGGGACGGCAGCGTAGACAGGGACGAAAACCGGCTTGCAGCGCCGCAGCGGCGGACGGATAGTAATCGATGTGTTCTTCATGGGGCGAGCGCGCCGGGCAGACCGGGCGGCAGAAGATGCGGGTGGTCCGCACGGCAATGAAGAACTTTCCGTCGAAGCGGGGATCGCGCGAGAGACGGGCGGCGCGGCAGATTTCGCGATTCAGTTCCACGGTCCTGCATCGATCATAGCCCTGGACGCGACGGGGAGCTAGCCGTTTTCGGACATGGATGGAACCGAGGCGCGCTCGGGCACGTGCCTGAAAGGTACGATCAACCGCTCCCTCACGGTCGCGGCTCAGAATCGACGGTTCAGCAAAATCACAGGGTTACCGAGCACACGCGCGCTTACGCTCGCGGTTCAGAAAAGGGCGGGATACTACTCCGATACTACACAGGATGTTACGTGACGCTCGGGAGATCACCTTATAGCGACGGCACCCCCAATGGCCGATGGGGGTTCAGGCGCGAATGTGTTCTGTACTCCGGCAACGTCTTGTCTTAGCTAGCGGCTTCGTTTTTCTGCTGGCCTGGCAGCTGCAGGCGCAGGATCCTCTGGATGCCGGCCGGGTGGTGTTGGCCGGGAGTCGAAGCCGTCACACCAGCATTGAAAACGATCGGGGGCCGCTCGATTCTTCGCGCATTATCGGTGGCATGTCGCTGGTCTTCCGGCGGTCCGCGGCGCAAAGCGCGGATCTTACAAAATTGCTCGCGGAACAGCGAGATCCCAGCTCGCCGGGCTACCACGCCTGGCTCACTCCGGATAGCTACGCGGACCGTTTTGGGCTCACCCCGGCGGATCTCGCCAAAGTGACCTCGTGGTTAGAAGCTGAGGGGCTGCGAGTAGATTACGTCTCGCGAAGCCGCACCCGGGTGATGTTCAGCGGCCCTGTGGGCCAGGTGCAAAGCGCATTCGGAACCGAAATCCATCGTTACGAAGTAAACGGAACGGAGCATTTTGCGAACGCAGGCGATCCTTCGATTCCAGCGTCACTCGCGCCGCTGGTGTGGCTGGTGCGGGGCTTGGACGATTTTCGCACTCAGCCTCCGAGGGCGAGGGTGACGCCGGTTCCCGACTTTACCTCAGGCGGCAGCCACTTTCTGACGCCGGGCGACGTGGCCACAATTTACGATATTAATGCGCTTTACCAGGATGGGTTCACGGGTTCCGGACAAAAGATCGCCGTAGTTGGGCAAACGGACATTTATATGTCGGATATAGAGATGTTCCGTACGCAGTTTGGATTGCCAACCAACAATCCCGAATTAGTGCTGGTTACCGGAAGCCCGGACCCGGGGGTAAGCCCGGACGATCTGATTGAGTCCAGCCTGGATCTCGAATATGCGGGCGGCATCGCGCCCAATGCCAGCATCCTTTTTGTATATTCCACCGACGTGTGGAACTCAGTGGCCTATGCCGTGGATGAGGATCTGGCGCCCGTCATCAGCACCAGTTACGGCGGTTGCGAACCGGACATCTCCAGTTGGCCGGCCGCCACCGGCGCCTATTTCCAATCCATTGCCCAGCAGGCCAACGCGCTCGGGATTACGTGGCTGGCGGCGTCGGGCGATGCGGGAGCGGCAGCCTGCGACATTGGTTCCGGGATTGACGCTGCCTCGCAGGGATTGGCAGTGAATCTTCCAGCCAGCGTGCCGGAGGTGACGGCCATGGGTGGGACGCAATTTAACGAGGGCAGCGGCGTGTATTGGAGTTCGACGAATAATGCCAACCGAAGCTCCGCGTTGTCTTATATTCCCGAAGTGGCGTGGAACGATTCCGCCGAGAACATTAGCGCGGGCGGCGGATTGGCGGCCACCGGCGGCGGCGCCAGTATCCTATTCTCAAAGCCGTCCTGGCAAACCGGAACCGGCGTACCCAACGACGGTGTGCGGGACGTGCCGGACATTTCATTCGCCGCCGCGAACGATCACGATCCTTATCTGATCTACGCGGACGGAGAGCTGTTCTATGTGGGCGGCACTTCTGTTTCCACGCCGGTTTTTTCGGGCATTCTGGCTTTGGTCAATCAGTATTTCGTCTCGAACGGCATTCTTTCCCAGGCCGGGCTCGGTAATGTGAATCCCACGCTGTACCATCTGTCGCAAACCACCACGGGAGTGTTTCACGACATCACGGCGGGGAACAACATTGTCCCGTGCGTGAGCGGCAGTCCCAATTGCACGAACGGCCAATTGGGCTATAACGCCGGGACCGGCTACGATCAGACCACCGGCTTGGGTTCGCTGGATGCCAACAACCTGGCCATCCGGTGGGCCGCTAGTCTGGCCGGTCCAACGGCCACCGCGGTTGTCGCGAACCCCACTAGCTTTGCGCCCAATAGCAGCACGGTTCTCACTGCTACGGTGAGCGCAGCTTCGGGAACTACGTCGCCCACCGGTTCGGTATCTTTCATGGTTGGATCCACCTTGCTCGGCACGGGCGCGTTGTCGGGATCGGGCGGCAGCGCCACGGCGAGCCTGACGGTCCACGGCAGTCAGTTGACCGCCGGGAGCAATCTGATCGAGGCATCGTATGGAGGCAGCCCGGCGTTCCAGGCTTCTTCCGGCAGCGCAACAGTTAACGTCAATGCGGGCCAGACGTCCTGTAGTTACTCGCTGAGTTCGACTTCGCTCTCGGTTGGGTCCGGCTCTGGGAGCGGAACGGTGAGCGTGGCGGCGGCCGCCGGCTGTGCCTGGACCGCAAGTTCCGATGCCCTCTGGTTGACGATCAGCGCGGGGAGTTCGGGCAACGGGGACGGAACCGTGGACTATTCTTTCGCGGCGAACTTGGGCGGCGTCGCACTCACCGGAACACTGACCATCGCCGGGCAATCGTTTACGATCACGCAGTCCCCTACGCCTTCGCCATTGGCGTTCTACACGCTCACGCCCTGCCGGATCGCCGATACGCGGACGGGCAGCGGTTTTAGCGGCGCCTTTGGGGCGCCCGCTCTGGCGGCGAATACCACGCGAAATTTTCCGATTCCCGCCAGCTCTTGTAATGTGCCGGATACGGCGCAAGCCTATTCGTTGAACCTCGGAGCACTGCCGGAGGCGCCATTGGGTTTCTTGACCGCCTGGCCGGCCGGTGTGGCTTTGCCCGATGTGGGGACGCTGGGCTCTCCTACCGGTGGTTCCGTGAGCAATGCGGCATTGGTTCCAGCCGGCACAACCGGAGCCATCAGCGTGTTTGCGAACGCCGCCAGCAATTTGATCATCGACGTCAACGGATATTTTGCACCCACGGGGCAGGCCCACGCTCTGGCGTTTTATCCCATCCCGCCCTGCCGGGTGGCCGACACTCGCACGGGCAGTGGATTTAGCGGCGCCTTCGGAGCGCCATCCTTGTCGGCCAATGTTACGCGAACTCTGCCGATGCCCTCCAGCGCCTGCAACCTGCCGGACACGGCGCAGGCATATTCGTTGAACTTCGGGGTTATTCCCTACGCGCCGTTAGGCTTCCTGACCACCTGGCCGGCCGGTTCGTCTTTGCCTCAGGTCGGGACGCTGGGCTCTCCCAATGGCACTCCCGTGAGCAACGCGGCCTTGGTTGCGGCCGGGACCAGCGCGGCAATCAGCCTGGACGCCAACGCCCAAACCGATGTGATCGTCGACAGCAATGGATATTTCGCTGCGCCGGGAGGGGCTGGGGCGTTGTTTTTCTATCCCATGACGCCCTGCCGCATCGCGGATACGCGCACGGTGGGCAGCGGGCTAATGGGCGCCTTCGGACCACCCACCATGAGCGGCGGATCCACGCGGAACTTTCCAATCCCGTCCAGCGACTGCGGTGTCCCGGCCACAGCCCTAGCCTATTCATTGAACATCGGCGTAGTGACGCCCGGGCCATTGGCGTACCTGACGGCGTGGCCGGCGGGACAGAGCCAACCGGTAGTGGGCACGCTGAGCTCTCAGGGAGCTGGAGTGGTATCGGATGCGGCGATTGTGCCGGCGGGAACCAGCGGCGCTATCAGTATTTTCGTCGCCGATACCACCGATGTCATCATCGACATCAATGGTTATTTCGCGCAGTAACTCAGGTTACAAAAGTCATAATTCCTCGACGGGGCGCCTCTGAATGGGTTGCGAAAATTAGGTGAACCCACCGGTACTAGCGGTCTATAGGTCGGGTAAGTACTCCTGCAATCCGAATTAGTAGAAACGGTGGGTGTTACACGAGCGTCCTCAAGCTATCCTAAGAAGTACGTTATAGAGGATGCTTACCTCATGAAAAACCAGGGCTGTTGTGCCAGGAAGAGTCGAATGAATTTGTGCAAAACGGAGCGCTTTGGAAAAGGGTTACTCGGCGATTTGAAGGCTTATGCCGCGCCCTTTGCGCTCCTGGCTAAACCAGGATTCCGCGGTCTCGCGGGAGTGTTTGTCGCTTCTGCTCTGTGGGCTCAGGTGAATGTCCCGACGTGGCACAATGACATCGCTCGCACCGGACAGAATCTGCAGGAAACCATCCTCACTCCCTCCAACGTGAGCTCGGCCAATTTCGGTTTGCTGCCTTTTGCCCCGCTTGCGACGGATGGCGCGGTAGACGCCCAGCCCTTGTATGCCGGGGGTGTTTCGATTAGCGGCGGTCTGCACAACGTTTTGTATGTCGCCACCGAGAACGACTCGCTGTATGCCTTCGACGCCGATGCGGGCACGCAGTATTGGAAGCAGCCGCTTCTCTCGAATGGCGAGACCGCGGTTCCGATCGCCGACGTGGGTGGCTGCACCCAGGTATCGCCCATTCTGGGCATTACTTCCACGCCCGCCATCGATCTGTCGTTCAATGCTCCGGATGGGACAATCTTTCTGGTCACCATGTCCGTGAAGGGTTCCACGTATTACCAGCGGCTGCATGCTCTGGATCTGGTTACCGGCGCCGAGCTCAGCGGTTGGCCAATCCTGATCCAGGCAACCTATCCCAGCACCGGACCGCAGAGTTCCGGCGGAGTTGTGACCTTCAATCCCCAACTCTACAAGGAGCGCGCGGCGCTTCTGATCTCTAATGGCTTTGTTTATACTTCCTGGGCTTCCCATTGCGACGGTGGGGCTTATAACGGTTGGATCATTGGTTACAAGGAGTCCACCCAAGCGCAGGTGGTGCTCAATGTGACGCCGAACGGGGAGAAAGGCGCCATCTGGCAATCCGGCGCGGGTCCCGCGGCCGATGCGGGCGGTAATCTTTATTTCCTGATGGCCAACGGCTACTTCGACGGCACGCTGAACGGGAGCGGATTTCCGGCTGATGGAGACTTCGGGAACGCGTTCATGAACCTTTCCACAATCTCCGGGCTCACGGTGCAGGACTACTTTACATCGGACAACTCTCCCACGGAAACGGAAGGCCAAAACGATACGGATCTAGGATCGGGCGGCGCAATGGTGCTGCCTACCGTCACTGATGCCATGGGAAATCCGCACGCGTTGGCGGTAGGGGCGGGGAAGGACGGAAACGCCTACATCGTGGACCGGAACAACATGGGCAAGTACAACGGAAGCATGAATGCGGTGTACCAGCAGTTCCCGCTGGGCGGCGGAGTGTTTTCCAGTCCCGCTTGGTTCAACAACACGCTGTATTACGGCGCGGTGGGCCAGGAACTGGCGGCATACCCGTTTACCGCGTCGAATGGATCGTTTGGTTCGCCATCCGCTGGTGAGGCGCTTTACAAGACATCGGTCAGTTTCGGCTCTCCGGGCGCCACTCCCTCTGTTTCAGCTAACGGGTCAACCAATGGAATTGTCTGGGCGGTGGCCAGCGGCTCTCCAGCCGTTTTATATGCGTTCAATGCCAGCAATATGTCGGAGCTATACAACAGCACGCAAGCCGGCAGCCGCGATACGTTCGGCACTGGAATTACCTATGCCACTCCCACCGTCGCGAACGGAAAAGTCTATGTCGGCACAACCACTGGAGTGGGCGTGTTCGGAATGCTGAATTGCACCTATGGCGACGGAGTCCCTTACGGGACCGTCAGCGTTGATTCCTCATCGCACTCGGGAGGCATAAGCATTTCAGCCACTGGCTCGTGCGCCTGGACCGTGGTGAACGATTCGAACTTCATCACCATTACCGGAGGCTCCTCGGGTTCGGGGAATGGAGAAGTTTTCTACAGTGTGGCAGCTAACCCCGGCGTTACTCGCACGGGGTCCATTATCGTCGGCGGACAAACCACCATCATTACGCAAAGCGGCGGAACAACCACCGCCGGCCTGGCCTTTTACCCGATCACGCCCTGCCGGATAGCCGATACGCGCGTGAGTAGCGGCTTTGAAGGCCCGTTTGGCGCGCCATCCTTAGTGGCCAATGCTACGCGGAGTTTTCCGATTCCCGCCAGCTTCTGCAACGTGCCGCCCACGGCGCAGGCCTATTCGGTAAACTTTGGGGCGTTGCCTTCCCAACCACTCGGGTTTTTGACCACGTGGCCGGCCGGTTCCACGCTGCCGGTAGTGGGGACGCTGGGTTCTCCCACCGGCGCACAGGTTAGCAATGCCGCAATCGTACCCTCCGGGACGGATGCCGCCATCAGTCTTTATGCCAACGGCAACACGGACGTAATCATCGACATCAATGGATACTATGCGGCGCCAAATTTGGGACAGCAGCCGCTGGCATTTTATCCCATCACGCCCTGCCGGATAGCCGACACTCGAACGGGCAGCGGCTTTAGCGGGGCCTTTGGGGAGCCGGCCTTGGCGGCCAACACCACTCGAAATTTTCCTATGCCTACCAGTTCCTGCGGACTGCCGGATTCGGCGCTGGCCTACTCGCTAAACTTCGGTGCGTTGCCGGAGGCGCCCTTGGGCTTCCTGACCACCTGGCCGACTGGTTTGCCCTTGCCGGAAGTGGGGACGCTGGGTTCCCCGAGCGGCAATCCAGTGAGCAATGCGGCCTTCGTTCCGGCGGGAACCAGCGGATCCATCAGCGTTTATGCGAACGCTGCCACCAACGTGATCATCGATAGCGACGGATATTTCGCCGCGCCCGGAAGCAGCGGTGCGCTGTACTTTTATCCCTTGACGCCTTGCCGCATCGCCGATACGCGGACGGTGGGCAGCGGGCTGACGGGCGCCTTCGGACCGCCCACTATGAGCGGCGGTTCCACGCGGAGCTTTCCGGTGCCAGAGAGTTCCTGCAGTGTTCCAGGTACAGCGCAAGCTTACTCGCTGAATATCGGCGTAGTGACGCAGGGCCCGCTGGCGTACTTGACGGCCTGGCCAACGGGAGAGAGCCAACCGGTAGTAGGCACGCTGAGCTCTCCGGGCGCGGGAATTGTGTCGGATGCGGCGGTTGTGCCGGCTGGGACCAGCGGGGCGATCAGTATTTTCGTGGCCGACACCACCGACGTCATTATCGATATCAACGGCTACTTTGCACCGTAGCCGGGCGCCGCTCCGGTGCGAAAGTTCGCGGTCACGGCTCGGAAACCCTTTCTGCGCCGCGCGCGTGACCAAGCGGTCCGAGACGCCAATTTCTGCAACTTGGTACTAGTGTCCCGAGTTGCAAGTTCATTGAATAATTCGCCCGGTGGGCGGTCCTCCGGACCGCGGACAACGCCCGCGTCGGCCTCCGTTTTGAGAGTGTGTCTTGGAGCCGGACCAGGGGTCCGGTGCGGACGGTGGCGTCCGCCCTACTGCGAGTTATGTGGCGGACCTCTAACTCAGGACACTAACGGGAGATTTCCTTTGGGCGGTTTGCACGTTTATGATGCGTGGGACGCCCGGGTTGGAAACTCGTAATCCGTGGACTATGTGCCAGCGGGCTGGCGCTGTTGGGCCAAACCGTCTGGCTTGCTACGGCCGGGCCTGTCGCTACCGCTCCCGCGTTTGAGGCGTCGCCCGGACCCGCAGGACGGTTCTTTTGGCGTAACCGGAACATCGCGGCCCAACTCGACGCCGCAGGCCAAATATCATTTCGATTTCCCGATGGGCGCGAACTCGCAATCGCTTTCCCGGGCGCGAAACCAGGAGTGGAGCCGCGGGGAGAATCGCGCTCCTATCCGGTTTCCTACTATTTTGGTTCATCCGCATTGTGGCATTCGAACGTTCGTTGGGAACGGGTTCGTTACCGCGAAATCTATCCGGGCATCGACCTTGTTCTGATCAGCAGTGCAAGCCAGTTGGAATACACTTTTGAAGTTCGCCCCGGAGCCGATCCAGGAAGAATCAGGATTCGATATCGCGGCGCAAGGGTCTCTTTGGACCGGAACGGAAATCTGGTGCTGCGAATGGGCGGCGGCCAGGTGGAGCAGCGGCGTCCAGTTGCTTTTCAGGGCCTGGAAAGCCGTAGCGTGGAATCGAGCTACGAGCTGGCGCGAAACGAAATCCGGCTGCGGCTGGGGCGGTATGATGCGCGGCGGGCGTTAACCATCGATCCGGTTCTGAACTTCAGCACCTATCTGGGAGGGACCGCGTTTGACGCAACCTACGCCGTGGCGGCTGACTCGGCGGGGAATATTTATGTCGCGGGCCAAACGTCCTCTGGCACCATTCCAGGCACGGCCGCGCCGCCCAGGTCCAGCCCGGACGCGTGGATCGCCAAACTGAATAGCGCCGGGAGCCAGTTGCTCTATGTCACGTATCTGGGTGGCAGCGACACTGATTCGGGAATGGGAATTGCCGTCGATGCGTCCGGAAATGTCTACGTCACCGGGATAACCGCTTCGCCGGATTTTCCGACCACTACGGGCGCGTATTCGAAGCAGTTTACCGGGACGCAGGAAGCGTTCGTTAGCAAGCTCAATTCCATTGGTCAATTACAGTATTCAACGTACCTGGGAGGAGGCTCGGACTCCGGATTCGCAATTGCCGTGGATACCACTGGCGCAGTCTATGTCGCGGGCCAGACCGCATCCGTTTCTTTTCCCGTCACTACCGGAGCCATCCAACGGTCCAACGGCGGCGGGATCTCCGATGGCTTTGTCTCCAAACTAAACGCGGCGGGAAGTGCGCTGGTTTACTCCACCTACCTGGGCGGCAGCGGGCTGGATCTATGCACTGGGATCGCCATCGACGCCTCCCATGACGTTTACGTCAGCGGGACCACTTACTCCTCGAATTTTCCGATGGAAGCGCCGCTGCAAGCCAGCTTGTTGGGATCGGCCAGCGCCTTCGTCGCCGAGATCAATCCGGCGGGATCGGCGCTCGTGTACTCAACCTACTTAGGCGGTTCGATCCTGGACAATGGCAACGCCATCGCGGTGGACTCAACCGGCGCCGCTTACGTGGCCGGAAGCACGGCCTCGCCCGATTTTCCGACAACCGTAGGAGCGGTACAGACGGCGCTGGCAGGCACCTACAACGCTTTCGTTTCCAAGCTGGCGCCGGGAGGAAGCAGCCTCAGTTACTCTACGTTCCTGGGTGGTTCGGGCGTGGACGCCGCGGACGGGATTGCGGTGGACAGCTTGGGCCAGGCAGTTGTCGGAGGGTACACCAGCTCCGCGAACTTTCCAGTCGCCAGCGCGCTCCAGCCGGTGTTTCAAGGCAGCTTTGACGCCTTCGCAACCGTGGTGAGCGCGAGCGGAGCCACTCTCGTGTTTTCGAGTTATATGGGAGGATCCGGTGACGATCGTGGCTACGCAATGGCTAGCTCGGCCGGCGGCATTCTGGTTCTGGGCGGGATGACCGCGTCCACCAATTTTCCGACGGGCGCCGCTGTGCAGAGTTCCTTCGGTGGAGATTACGATGGATTCGCATTGAGCGTGTTGTATGGAAGCGGCTTGGCGTTCTATCCGCTCACGCCCTGCCGCATCGCCGACACGCGCGTGGGCAGCGGATTTAGCGGCGCGTTTGGCGCGCCTTTTCTCGCGGCGAATACCACGCGTAATTTTCCGATCCCTTCGAGTTCCTGCAGCGTGCCGTCGACGGCGCAGGCCTATTCGTTCAACTTCGGGGCCTTGCCCCACGCACCGTTGGGGTTCTTGACTACCTGGCCGGCCGGTTTGCCTCTGCCCGAGGTGGGGACGCTGGGGTCTCCCACCGGCAGTTCGGTGAGCAACGCGGCGTTGGTTCCGGCCGGGACCGGCGGAGCCATCAGCGTCTATGCGAACGCCGCCACGGATTTGATCATCGACATTAACGGATACTTCGGGCCACCGAATTTACCGCAGGCTCTGGCGTTTTACCCCATTACGCCCTGCCGCGTAGCCGACACCCGGACAGGTAGCGGGTTTAGCGGCGCCTTCGGAGCGCCCTCGCTAGCGGCCAACGTCACGCGCACTATGCCGATGCCGATGAGTGCCTGCGGGTTGCCGGAAACGTCGCAGGCCTATTCGTTGAACATTGGGGCCCTCCCGCTAGCGCCCTTGGGCTTCTTGACTGTCTGGCAGGCTGGTTTGCCGTTGCCGGAGGTGGGCACGTTGGGCTCCGCGAGCGGCAATCCCGTCAGCAACGCCGCGATTGTGCCGGCCGGGACCAGTGGAGCCATCAGCCTTTATGCCAACGCAGCCACGAACGTGATCGTCGACAGCAACGGATACTTTGCCGCGCCCGGAAGCGGTGCGCTGTACTTTTTTGCCTTGACGCCCTGC
Source organism: Bryobacterales bacterium (assembly GCA_963784025.1). Taxonomy (GTDB): domain Bacteria; phylum Acidobacteriota; class Terriglobia; order Bryobacterales; family Bryobacteraceae; genus Palsa-89. The sequence continues at coordinate 91,048 of CAWAPW010000009.1, read as the reverse complement.
CGCATCGCAGACACGCGCACGCCAGGCAGCGGGCTGGCCGGCGCTTTCGGACCACCCACCATGAGCGGCGGTTCCACGCGCTCGTTTCCGGTACCGGAGAGCGCGTGCAATGTTCCGGCCACGGCGCAAGCTTACTCGCTGAACATCGGCGTAGTGACGCCTGGCCCGCTCGCATATTTGACCGTCTGGCCTACCGGACAGCCCGAACCGGTGGTGGGGACGCTCAGCTCTCCGGGAGCTGGCATCGTGTCGGACGCGGCCATCGTTCCGGCCGGAACCGGCGGGGCCATCAATATCTTTGTCGCCGATACCACCGACGTTATCATCGATATCGATGGCTATTTCGCGCCGTAAACGTCAGAGTCCTTGTTGGCATGTGAGAAAATGGGCGCTGCATGTTGCAACGCTGCATGTTCCAATGAGGATGAGATAGGGGATGCCGCAGAGCAGAATTCGCCGACAAAGTGGCTCAGATCAACCGAAAACCAGCGCGCGGAAGACCGGAGCTGTCGCCTCTGAATTGCCGGCGGCAAAACAATGGAACGTCGGCGCCATGGCTAAATCCGGGCTTCTGCTGGCGTTCATTTTTCTGATCGTCATTCCGCCTACGCCGTTTATTTTGGGAGCTGGACTGGATTCCAGTTGGGCCATTGGACTAAATCTGGGTCACTTCGACCGGATGGTTTTCGGGCGCGACATCGTCTTCACTTATGGTCCGCTCGGTTATCTGATTGCCCCCGCATTTCCGGAAGCGGAGCCGTGGGCGGTGTTGGTCTTCGCCTGGGGCATTGCACTCGTCACTGCATATGCATTGTGGAAGCTATGCAGGCACGCCCGGCATTGGACCGAAGCGGGCCTGTATCTTGGCGTCTTCTGGGTCTACGGCGCGTTCGCATTCGGCCCGGGTTTCGAACGATTGCTAGCGGCCATCATCGCCTTGACATTGGCGATTGCCATTCGTCTGGATGCCAAACCATGGTTTGACGTGGGCCTGTTGTCGTTTCTGTCGGCGGTAGCTTTGCTGACCAAATTCAACATCGGGGTCATAGGCTCGGCCGTCGCATTTTACTTCGCGGCATATCTGTTGTGGCGGCATCGAACGACGCTGACGCCGGCGCTGAAACCGGCCGCGGCGGTTCTGGCGGTGTGGGTTTGTACGCTTGCCGGGCTGTACTGGATAGCGGACGGATCCCTCGGAGGACTTTTCGCGTTCCTGCGTTATTCGGTGCCAATAGCCAGCGGCTACTCCGAAGCGATGGCCTGGGCTGGGCCGCTGTGGGGCGCGGTGGTTGCACTCATCAGCTTCCTGGCGCTGGTGATCTGCGTTCCTCTGGCGGCCGGCGAAATCCGCCGTATCGGGTGGGCCATACCGCTTCTGATTCTCATCGGCTTTCTGTGCTTCAAATCCGCGATGGTGCGCCAGGACGTTCACGAACTTCCCTTTCAGTTTGAAATTGCGGCGGCGGCGCTTCTGGTGGTTGCGTTCGTGTCCACTCCCCGGAGCCGGATTGTGGTGGCGGTGTTCGCGCTTGCTTCGCTCGATTTGGGAGTGCTTGCAGTGACGGAATTGTGGCCTCAGTATCTGCCAAGTTCGATGGAACGTCTGACGGGTCTGGCCGATTTCGGAAATCTGGAAGGATTTTTGCATTGGCCAACAACAGTGGGTACAGTGCAGGCAGCCACCGAGCAGGCCCTTATTCCGGATCGGCTACCTCCGGAGTTTTTGCCTTACGTCAGCGGGAAAAGGGTGAGCACGTATCCCTGGGAGATCGCCATGATCCGGGCCAACCACCTGAAGTGGCAGCCCCTTCCAGTTTTCCAGGCGTACTCCGCTTACACGCCCTCGTTGGACCAACTGAACGCGGGGAAGTTGGAAGATCCCGCCGGGCCGGAAGAGATCCTGCTCTCCTGGGATGATATCGACGGACGTCATCCGTTCTATGAAACGCCGCGAAGTTGGCGGGTATTGCTGAATTGGTACGATATTCAGCTCAAATCGCCACATTTATATCTGCTGCGTCGCCGTTCCACGCAGCGTTTCGGGCCGGAGGTGCCTATCGGCACGGTCACGGCGCAGTGGGGCCACAGGATCGCGCTCCCGCCGGTTGCCGACGACGAGGCTCTTATCATGCACGCTGACGTCCGTCCGAGCCTCAAAGGAATTTTGAAGAGCGCCTTGCTGCGCTCGCCGGTGGTCAACGTGCATCCGACGCTCCGTTCGGGATTCACCGGTACGGGACGCGTGGTACGGGCCAACATGCCGGAAGGAGTGATCGTGAGTGACTGGCCAAGCGGCCTGGACGATCTGGCGCCGATGTTAAGCGGAGGGGGGAATTTCTCCGAGGATCGCGTGGTTGCGATCACCTTTGAGACTCCGGCTCCCAGCGAGTTCAATCCCGAAATCCGAATTCAATGGTCGCGCGTGAAACTGCTCCAGCGCGCCCTCCCGGAACAACCAGCTCCCGCGCCCTCCCTGCGGCTCACCCAGCTTTGGTCGTCCACCGATCCTTTGCCTTTCGTGCAGAACGCCGAAGTGCGGCGCGAACGCGGTTACATTGCTGTCCGCAGCCTGAATAACGATCCCCAATGCACGTTTACGATCGGTCCTCAACTTGGCAATTACAAAACCATCATGATCCGGGCGAAATACCAGGTACGCGATCGTATCGACCTGTTCTTCGGACGCCAGATCGACGGGCGCGGTCTCCCCGGGTTCGTGCGTTTTTCTCAACGCTGGATTGACGCCTATTTCCATGTCGCAACCAATGCATACTGGAGCCAGGAACATGGAACAAACCTGCGCTTCGATCCGGAATCGGAGCGGGGCGTGAACAGCGTTGTCGAGATCTCAGGGATTTGGGGCAGCGCGGACCCGCTGCCATCGTCGTATCCGGTGGTCTTCGCGGCGGCCAGCGAGTCGATCAAGGCGCTGCCGTCACCGCAGTGATTTCTATTCAGCTTCGAGGGCGTGTGGTAACATTGCACGACAGCAGCCTCTTGAAGAATGCTCAACGGATCGAATCGCGAGCCAATTACCTATCATCCCGACACTTACCTGCAAGCCGACCAGCTAGGAACGGTGTATCCGGCGTTTAAACCCAACTTTCCATTTTCCGAATACATCAACGAGCATCACCGCTTTCTGTCTCATAGTCATGACCCGCGAGGACTGCTTCTGTTGACTGCGCCCGGCTTGATGGAGCACCACGACGGAGCGCCGATCAACGGATGGCTGAGAATCGAAGATGCCCTCAAGCTCTACGAACTAGGTTTTTGCTGTGAGGGCAGCATTCTGGAGCTGGGAAGCTACGAAGGCTTGAGCACTTGCCTCCTGGCGCAGGCGCTGATCGATTCCGGCCGCGCCGGCACCCTATCCACGGTGGATTTAACCTACCGCCGGCAGGTTGCCGACAACGCCCGCGCGTGCGGAGTGGGATCCCGCGTGAAAATTATCACGGCGGATGCGGCGTCCGCCATCCGGTCTCTCTCTGCGCAGCGTTTTGGATTTATTTTCGTCGATCACTCGCACGCCTACGAGGATGTAAAAGCCATTTGTCCTTTGCTGCGGGACGTTACGTCACCTGGCGCGTTCGTTCTTTTTCACGATTACAACGACCCGCGCAATGGCAAGGATGGTTACCATGGCGTGTATCAGGCCGTCGTGGAGAACCTGCCCGCTGAGTTTCAGTTTTGCGGAGTCTACGGCTGCGCCGGGCTCTATCGCGCGGGCTGACCCGCGGATTGCTTCTTCTGGAACACCATGTATTTGAAATGCGAGACGACGCCCGGAAGCATTTTCCCCGTCATGCGGCGCAGCACGTCGTAATGGCGGCAGACGGCCGCGGTGAGCCGTTTGTCGGTAATGCCATAAACCCACAGGAAATGCCGCATGAAATCGTCATAGAACTCGGGCGGCTCGTAGTCGGCGAATGCAACCCGCTGGAATCCCAGCGAGTAGCCCAGCTCCGCGGCCCGATCGTTCCGAAAATAATGCTTATCGACTAGCCCATCCAGAGCCGCCAGATCGTCCGCGTGACGTATCCGAATGGCAGTGTCGTCGATCATAAAGCGGCACATCCCGAACTCAGGCCTTTTCAAATCCTTATCGGTGAGCCCCAACTGATCGACGGCAATGCTCAGGAACAGGGACGGCAGGAAGTAGCCATCCAGGAAAGGCTCCATGAAAATCGCGACGCCGTCCGGCTTCAAAGCGCGAAATGTCCAAGCCAGAAAAGCGCGGTAGTCGAGAATGTGGTGGAGCACAGCCGAACCGGCGATCAGATCGAAACATTGGTCGGGATAACATGGCGTTGACGCGTCCTGCGTAGAGACGTGCACGCGGTTACCACAACCAGGAGTTACCGATTGCCGCAGAACGCGCAGGCTTTCGATGGAGTGATCGAAAGCATAAATATCGCAATTCTCCAGGCGGGGGGACGAAGCCAGAGCGTGGGTCAAGTCGCCGAATCCGCTCCCGACATCCAGCACCGCTGCGTTAACCAGCCTGCCGACTCCGGCAATCTGGAGCAACGTTTCCGCTTTCCTCTGTCCTTCCGTCTTTTGCTCCGGTGTGAGAACGGTTACGCCGGAGGCGGACTGGTCGAAGGTCCCGCGGTCGGGACGTTGAACCGAATCGAGCAGCAGGATGCCGTTTTCAATTGGAAACGTTGCGCCGCAGGCAGGGCAGGAAGCCGAGGCTGAATCCACGCGCAGAGCGGCCCGATCGCGTGGGCACACGTAGGACGGGGATGTCATCTGAGGAGACTTGCCGAATGCTCCAATCACAGTTTTCGCACCGCCGCGACAAACTGGATAAGATCCGGCTCGTGCAGTACCTGGTATTCTTCCACCACAATCGGCCACAGTCCCTCGGCATGGCGCAGCAACCGGCGGAAGCTGGAGGCGTCAAAAGTATGAAAGTGGACTGCGTAATTTATGGCGTAATAGTTTTCCGCAATTTCGGTGCGGCGCAGTTCCGGAAGCTGGTCATGAGTACTATTCACGCATTCAAAATAGTGCTGCCGGTCCAGCTCGCCGCGCGACTCGCGGTCCACATGATCGGCGATCATGTGATCCAGGGGCGTCACCGGCCGTAGCTTATCCATGAAATTCACGTGATTGGGACATTCCAGGAACAGTATTCCCCCCGGCTTCAAGACGCGCAACCAGTGGCGTATGGCGCCAATGGGATCGCGCATATGCTCAATCACGTTGCAGGCGACGCAAAAGTCATAAGACTCGTTCGGGATCGCGCTCAACGTGCCCGCGTCGGTGATGATGGTGGGGGTCACCAACGGTATGTCGCCAAGTTCTGAAAACTCGATGCGCGCGTCCTCTACGGTAAGGCGATCCACGTACTGCACCGCGACCTCGGGAGGAAGCGGAAGGGGCTTCTGCAGGGCGCCAATTTCAATCCCGGAGCCGCGCAGGTAGCGATCTGTTAGTTCGCGTCGATGCGCGGGAAGGCCCAGCGCCTTGCGAATATCGAGATCCAGCGGCTTTCCCTGGAGAGCGAAGCCGGCGAACGAAATGTCAAAAACGCCCGGTCTGTCCAATGGATCCAGCCGCACGCTTCCCACCGGTCCGCATTTACGCCACAGGCCGCCCTCGTCGGAAGTAACTTCCGCCACATGCAAGTCGATCACGTAAAGATGGGGCTTTCCATCGTCGATGAGCGGGAACCGGGTGGACAGACGCTCCTCAAATCCCGCCGTCTCTTTCGGAGACCAAAAGAGCTGAGCGTGGGGATTGGGCCCATCGCTGGAACAGGACATCCGAATGGCGAAAAAGCGCGCTTCGGCCGAATTGAAATCTACCGCGCAAGCGATCCAAGGGTCCGAAGTCACGGCGCGGCAGGCAGTGGATTTGCGTCTGGCTGGCGCCCAGTCGTTCCTGGGCAGCGCGGGTTCACTCAGCGGCAACAGCAGGAAACCCGTTTGGCCGCCAGTGCTCTGCGCTGCCGTGAGCGCTTGGGTGACTTCACCACCGACATCCACAAATAAGCTACGCTGCGTGGAATTCACCATGGGGGTAGTCGCGGTGGTAAGTACCGCCGCCTGTTGTCGAGTGAACTCGATGACATCCGGTCCGTGAGTAGCAAGCCGCGTAAGGTCGGGGTGAAGGCGGACCCAGGCTTCAAAGATCAGCGGTTCCTTGCGAGGCACGGAATCGGGAACCGAGATCAGCATCTGCGGGTCGCTGCCGTAGCTGAATACTTCAAGGAAGGCGCTGCACGGGAGCAAGCGCGCGGTTCCATCCAATTTGAAATGACGCCGGCTTTCACCGTGCGGGTTGCATCGCCACAGCTCACGATGGTCGAAGGCGTGAAGCAATCCAATGGATCCAACGTTCACGATCGCCGGCTGCGCGCCCAAATCCAGGCGCAAGGCTTCGCCATCCAGGCCGTCCGTCAGCTCGAAAATCAGCTTCCGCCAGCGGCCCGGCTCCACCATGATGCTCAAGCTGGCCTCCTCCGAAAAGACGCCGTTCTGGGGATAGAACAACTGAAAAGCCTGCTTGCCTTCGATCTCCCCAACCGCTTCCAGGTCGGCTTTGGAGTCCAGATGGCTACTGCAGAGCACATAGTATCGCCGAATGGCATCGGCGTACCCGGCGTTAAAAAGGTAATCGAGCACACCTCCCGGCTGCGCCCGCCGACCCGGCTTTCGGATCACTCCGAGGCCGTAGTAATGGTGGAAATCGAACGATTCATATTGCGCCGAGAGCTCATCCCAAAGTTTCCAGACGCCAAAATCCAGATGCCGGGCAGCGATATCGTGAAGCAGAACTATGCCACCGGGCGCAACCTTGGGAAACCAGGTGTCCCAATCGTGTTTGACCGCGGCGTAGGTATGCATACCGTCGATATGCAACAGGTCGATGGACTCATCGGAGAACTCCGCCTGGGCATCGTCAAAATACTTTCGCAGCAACTGGGAAAAGGCGCCATACCAGTGGGTATTGTAGCGATCGACTTCTTCCCAGACTTCGTCGCCATAATTGCCGGCATGCGGATCGCCGCGCCACGAGTCCACGGCATAACAGAGGCACGAGATCCCAACCTCCTCCACCGATTGGCAGAAGCCGAAATACGATTCGCCGAAGTGCGTTCCCAGTTCAACCAGGATTCGAGGCTGAAGCGACGCCACCAGATCGCGCGCGAACGGCAAGTGGCCGGACCAGGTGCGGAGGTTTCCAGGACGGTAGCGCCGGGGCGCAAAACCAGCGGAGCCGAGCGGAGAAAAAAACGGACTAAGTTGGCTGGATACGGCAAAGCCGGCGGTTTCGTTCACTTAAATGCCTTCCCGTGCGGTTGCACTTGCTGCTCGCCCGCCAGCCAGCGCCAGCCATTGCGATCGCATGGCTTCTGCCCGGGCGGCAATTGTATTTTCGCAGAATACAGAGGGGCACTGTTCCCGGAGGCGCGACCAAAGTTGCACATCCCGTGCCGCCCGCTCCAAAGCTTGCGCCCACTCGCCGGGATCGTTGGCTAGCAGCAAGCCGGTCTCCCCGTGGCGCACCGCTTCCCGGTAGGGCTGTACGTCGGAACATATCGAAGGCAGGCGCAGCGCCGCATATTCGAGAAACTTGATGGAGCTCTTACAGCGGTTGAAGGGAGTATCCAGCAAGGGCGCCAGTCCCCAGTGCCAGATGTTGCGGGACTGAATCCATTCGACGAAGCGCGGATACGATGCGGCGGCAACGGGTGGCACCGGTATGGAATGAAACCAATCGTTACCTTCGGATTCGGCGGCGATGCCGATCACGTCGACACGGATCTTCTCGCGCAGCGCGGGCTCTAACTGCAGAAACGCACGGCCGAGAAACTCGAGATCGTCGCGGTGGCTGCGCGTTCCCATGTACAGGATACGAACGGGATCGGCGCCGAATTGCGCCTGGCCGGAGCCCAACTTCCACAGACCGTCGTCCAGGTAATTCGGTAGCGTGCAGGTGTCGGGATTGGAGGCAAGCATCTGTTCCCGGAGCGTCTCGGTTGAAGTGACGATGGTATCCGCGTGCGCCGCCATCCACTGCATAGCTTCGGCTCCCCGCAGGTAGTTAACGTACTCGGGGTGTTCCGGGGGGATCTGGAACAAGAGGTCGTCAATCTCATAAATCAGCCGGGCGCCGCGGCGCTTGCACGACTCCGCGATCCTCTGGGCCGTTTCCAGATCCCGAACCGCGTCGCGCTGGATGAGCACCACGGAGGCTTCCGTGGTAATCAAACTGGCGGGATTCATGATCGACAAGCGGATGGCGCCGGCGAGGGCGGGGTGTGTGAGCGGCTGTATGAGGCGGACGTAACCACAAGCCTGGATTTGGCCTCCGGCGCTGCCGGCCACCGCGGCCGCAACCAGTATCGGCGCGCCATTTCGCACCCACGCCGACGGAGCGATCGGCGCCGATTCGGCTGTTTCCAGGTAGCCGTGGGGATAAAAGTCCGGTAGCGCGCGAGGCAACAGAGGCGGAACGGCGGGTTCTTTGCCGGCCGCGAAATTGGCGCGGCGAACCTGTTCGAAAAAATCGAGCCATTCCACTGCGGACCAATTCCCGGGAACGGTCCAAGTCCACGGCCTGCCTCCCAAACGCTCTGAGAAGGCGCCTGTGCGGTGAGCGGCCACCGGCAATCCTAAATCGAGACAGGTGCTCAAAGTATAGCTGTAGGTTTCTGGCCAGCGAGCTGGAAACCAAACCAGGTGAGGTGCGACATCGCGGAGCAGGGCAGGCAATTCGGCGACTTCGTAAGGCCCGGTTATATTAAAGGCGATACGGTGCCCTTCGAGGACCGTATCCATGCTGCCCACCAGGGTGAACTCGATCGGCAATCCGGCGTCCTCAGCGGCAGCCGAACAATCCCGAAGCAGTTCGAATCCCTTGTGGATTGCCATGGCGCCAAGCACGGCCACGCGCAGCGGTTCGCCATCGCGCAATGGCCGCGCGGCCGGGATGGTAGAGACCGGGGCACTTTCGTGCTCGGCGCTGACGAGGCGCGCCTGCGGGTAGTATTTTCGGATGCGAACACCGGCATCCACCGAAGGCGCGATCACTCGATGGGCATCCGTCAGAACCCAGGAATGTTTGGAGCGCCAGGATGTGATGTCTACCACGTCGCCAGGTGGTGGGCGCAACGCCATGCAGCGGCCGCAACCACGCTCGTCCGGTTCGCCGCAGTACAGCCCGTGCTCATCGCTCACCGTCACCTGGGGACAGATCGTATAGTAATCGTGCACCGTAAAATCGAAGGGCGCCTGCAAGTCTTGGATGAGGCGCGGGAGGTCCGGACCATGTCCCATCAGATGATGGATATGGATGCGCTCAACGCCGCACGCCTTCAGAATTGCCACTAATTGTTCGTACTCGAAGCGCGGCTCCAGCCGGACGGAAAACTGGTAGCCATCCTGCGTGCACTCCAGCATCAGAGCGCCTGTTTGCAATGGTCTGAGCTTCAGCCAGACGACATCCTCCGCCGTGGAGTCCATCAGCTCGCGCGAGTGCTGCGCCAAGCCGCCTCCGAGCGGATGAACGATCGACAGGAAAACGCGCTTCCCCAAGTGGCGCATACGGTACGCGGTAACTGCGATGCGAAATCCATTGGCTGGATCGGCTTGGACGTGCCGTTGTATCAAACGCAAATATCCGGGATATTTCTGCAGCAGCGTTTGCATGGCAGCCTCCCGGCGGTCCAAGGCATTTCCGAAGCTGACGCTGCCCTGGTGCAGAACAAACACGTCGCAGGCCAATTTATTAGCCCAGTGTTTGGACGAGGCCCGCATACAAAAGTCGTTCTCTTCGCCATAGCCGCGCCCGAACGCCTCGGCGTCCAGGAGGCCGGTCTCGAGCAGGCAGTCCCGGCGAATGTACATGCAAAAACCCACCGCCGTCGGAATATCCACGGAACGGCCGCGGTTGACGGTAGCGAATGCAGCGTCTAACGCTGCAAGATCCAGGTCCGCGGGCAACTGATTGTCCGCGCAAAAAACCGGATAACTGCAAATGGTGGCATTATTCGAAAATGGCGTCACCGTTCCCGTTCGCGGATCCGCATAAGCGCAAGCCGCTAAACGGTCCAGCCATCCGTCAAAAACCAAAGTGTCGCTGTTCAGCAGGACGACGTCATCCACGCCGGCTTCTATCCCGGCATTCGCGGACTGAACAAAACCGCGGTTCTCCTTCTTGTCGAGCAGCGTGATCTTCCCATCGGACGCCAGACGCCGAAGGTAGTTGGCTAGCTCCGGCTCAGGGCTGTTGTCGTTGATCACGACGACTCGAAATTGGGTGCGGCACCGGGCGGCCAGCACGCTTTCGATACAGGCCTGCGTTTCGTCCGCGCCTTTATAGGCGGGGATTACCACGTCCACCGCTACTTCAACTTTAGTGTCCGGGTGGTCATCGCCAGCTTCAGCGCGGACAGGGAGAAAGCACTCGGCAGGCGGATTAGGACTGAATCCCGGCCGCGCAAGACGCCCTTCCGCCGCGCCGTATTGGGCGAAATGGAGAACCGGGTCCATCCGCGCCGCCGCCACGTCCGGGTTAACGATGAGATAGAACTGACGATTAAATTCCGGATGCGGCAACCGCCCTTCCGATGCCCCCTGCTGCAAGAAATGGATCAGCGGGTGCATCCCTTTGGCCGTTGTCCCGGGCTGTGTCGCACGATAGTAGGCTGCGTCGAAATCGGGATGCGGCTGCCGTCCCTCAGGGCCTCCGAAGCGAAGAAAGTGGAGCCAGGGATTGTAGCCGGAGCCGGCCACGTCCGGATGGTTTTCAAGATAGAACGGCGGATCGAACAAGGGATGCGGTTTGCGGCCTTCCGCCGCGCCGCATCGGAGAAAATGAAAAAGAGGGTCCGCGCCGGACGCCACCACATCCGGGCTGCGCGACAGATAGTATTGCCGGTCAAACAGGATTCCCGGCTTCACGCGCCAAGCCGTCAGGACAACCCACGCGTAGAGGCGCTGCAGCGGGATGGTGTGTGCATTGATCCAGCGGAGAAACACAGATGAAGTCTGCCGATTTTGCATCATGCAAGCGCGCGAAGGTCCGAGCTGGCCGTTACGGTCGCGGTGCGTCCCCAACGCAAGCGGCCGCCCCTATCCGGCAGCCCCAAGCATACCGAAAAGCCTTCGTTGCCCTTCCGCGCCGTTGCGAATAGTCATGATATCAATACTTGCCTTGGTTATGGGCGCTTTCCACCGGCAATTGCGCGAATTCGGACTGGAAGCGCTGCAGCATGGATCTTATTTCAACCATCGGCTTCGCCTCGTTCTCCAGGATGGTGTTACCTGTGTGTATCCGATACGCGGTTAAGAAGCGCGGTACGTATGCCGCGCGGCCATGGACCATGGCGCGGAGGGCGAAATCCCAATCGTGCACGTAACGATAGGGCTGAAAGCCTCCGATGCGGGCGTGCAGGGTCTTGCGAAAAACCATATTGCTGGACGTAATTAAGTAGTTATCCTCGGACAATAGCTCCACGAATCGCCGTTCCGCTATCATTCTCAGCAACTCGGCGGCCGGCCGAACCGGCGTCCAGCAATCCAACGGGCCGCGCTTCGCACCCGCCAGCGCGCCGCGCTCGTCCATGAGCAATAGATTCCCGAATGCGAAATCGCATGCCGCGAATTCCGGATCGCGAACCAGCGCTTCGAAACGGCCGGACACGAAGGCATCGTCGGAGTTGAGCACTGCGATCCACTCGCACCGGGCTGCTTCCACCAGTTCATTCAGACGCTGGTGCGCGCCGCGATTGCCGTTCGAGCGCGGAGTCAAATCGCGCACGCGCCCGGAGTGGGCTGCGGCCATGCCGGCGGCAATTTTGTCCGACCCGTCGGTGGAACCGTCGTCCACCAGCAGGATTTCCTGGACCAGGGGACTCCGCAGGGCCGACCAGATGGCTTGCCGGACGAACCTGGCGTGATTGTAGACGGGGATCACCACCGAGAACATGGCTACAACCGTGCCCGAGTCGCGATGTGATGCGCCAATGGATTTAAGCCGAACATAGCCACATCCGGGTTCTGTTCCAGATACTCGGACGTATCGAACCACGGGTTAGGGTCGCGGCCTTCCGCGATGCCCGGCGCCAGATAATGCGCCAACGGGTTCAGCCGATTCTCCCGCACGTCGGGATTCTGTTCCAGATAAAAGCTGCTGTCGAAATGCGGGTGCGGATCGCGCCCCTCATAGGCGCCGCTCCTCAAATAATGAACCAACGGATTCAGCGCTGAATTTGCGACGTCGGGATAACGGCCACGGTAATATTCGACGTCGAACAGCTCGTTCGGTTTATCCGCGCCGCAGACGAAGAAGTGCAGCAAAGGACTGCCGCGGGCCCACGCGACACCGGGATGAGCGTCGCGATAATAACGTGCATCCAAAAGTCCGCTGGCGCGAACCTGCCTTCCGAACCATAACCACTGAGCCAGTCCGTTGATTCGAGTTTTTGGCGAACCCTGCGCGAAGCTGGCGAGTACGCCGCCAATGGCGTGGAGCACCTCGATCCCCCAGCGCAAGGGAGCCGTAATCCGCCAGGACCAGGAGCGGCGCAGCGCTTGGATGGCGTGCCGGCTTTCCGCCAGCTCCTGCGAGGCGCGGCGCACGAAGTCCTGCAGCGTGGGCGTCGCAGTTTCCGCCATTTCAATTTCCGGCTGTGTGGCATCCGCGCACTGCAGCATGGCCCAAGCAAGATTGTCCACGCGCCGGAACTCGCCGTAGCGTGGCGCCGCCAGAAAAGGCGCCGCCGCTGCTGCCGAAACCCCCTGCAACGCCACGATGCCACCGGGCCGTACAAATGGCGTCCAAAGCGCAAGCTGATTGCGCAAAGCGTCGGCGCCGGCGTCCTCAGTCGCATTCTCCTCAGTCGCATTGACGAGAAGAATGTCGATGGGATTATTCCAACTCGCGGCGGCGTCGCGCGGATTCGACGGTATGGCGTCGACAATATGTCCCAGACCGCATCGCCTGAAGGCGCGCGCATCTCCATCTCCGCCGAAACAAAACAGCCGCGCTCTGGTTTTTCCGCGCAACCCGGCAGCCAGCAGCAGCGTGGTTTTTCCGGGACCCGCGCCCAATTCTACGATGGCAGGTTCGAGCGACGGCGTCCGCGCCCGCGCCAGTTGAAACAGCGCGGCCGCCTCTTTTTCCGTCAATTGGCCAGGGAATCGGCGCGCCAGACTGATCCACTGCCAGCAATCCGGATAAATCTGTTTGAGGCGCTGCCGATGGGAATTCACGTGCGTGCCGCGATCTTTCAATAATAGCGGTCGCGTCCGGCGGCGGGGGCGTCAGTCTTTGAGCGCCGAGATGCACTGCAGCAGCATGGCCGACGTAAACGGCTTCGATAGCGCCGCGGCGGCGCCCAGCAGCTTGGCGTCCATGAGAGCGTCGGCGTTCGCGCCGGAAATGGCAATGATCTTGAGCCGGGGGTGCGTCTTGCGCAGGGCGTGAATAATCCCCAGCCCCTCTTCATTGGGCATGGAGATATCGGTGATCATCAAATCGAAGGACTGCCGCGCGGCCAGCCGCTTGGCCTCCAGGCCGTCCTTGGCGGTGACTACCTGGTGGCCGTGTTCTTCCAGGAGTTCGGTGAGCCAATCGCGCATACCCTCTTCATCGTCCACCACCAGAATCTGCCGCGAAGATGGGTGAGTTGCGAGCACGCTGTGGATCTCCTGGCACAGGCCTTGAGGACTCCAAGGTTTTTGGATGAAGTTCGCTTGCGGGTCCAGAGTTCCGTTGCTGGTGACGGCGTCTCTGGGATGGCCCGAGGTGAAGAGCACCTTCATATCCGGCCGCAGTGCATGGAGCAGGGCGGCGATTTCTTTGCCGCCCATCTCTACGTTGCCCACTTTGGGCAGGCTGAGGTCCGTCAGGAGCAATTGAATCTGTCCAGGGTATTCTTCAGCGACGCGCAGCGCACCGGCTCCGTCCTGGGCCACTAAGACATGGTGTCCCGCGGAGCTGAGCACTTCCTCCGCCAGGGCGCAGAGACCGGGCTGGTCTTCCACCACCAAGATCGTCCCTTCGCTGGAACTGGGACTGAGCATTTCACATTCTCGCTGGAGTCAATAGCACTCATCGGCCGGCGCGCGGAAAGTTTGAGCTGCGTGGCGTCCACGCCGAGCCTCTACTTGTGGTCCAGCGCTTCCCGCACTTTTTTGGCCAGCGAGTTCGGCGTAAACGGCTTCTGCAGAAAGTTAGCGTTCGCCTGCAGCACGCCGTGCCGCACCACCGCATCGTCGGTGTAGCCGCTCATGAACAGCACCTTCAGTTCGGGATGCTCGGCCAGAAGAGTCTCGGCCAGCTTGCGGCCGCCCATCTGAGGCATCACGACGTCGGTGAGCAACAGGTGGATCGCCTCCCGGCAGGTGGCCACCAACTGGAGCGCGGCCAGGCCTTCGGGAGCCGTCAGTACCCGGTAGCCGCATTCCTGCAGAATGAGAGTGGCCAGTTCACGAACGCTCTCCTCGTCTTCTACCAGCAAGATAGTCTCGGACCCTTGTGACGGGAGTTCCAGGCATGGGACGCAGAGCTGGTGGCTTGCTGTTCCACCGCCGGCAGATAAATCCGGATCGTGGTTCCGATGCCCACCTCGCTATAAACGTCGATGTTGCCACCGCTCTGTTTGACGATGCCGTGCACCACCGCCAATCCCAATCCGGTGCCCTGGCCGACTCCTTTGGTAGTGAAGAAGGGCTCAAAGATGCGCGCCTTCACTTCCGGCGTCATCCCGCATCCGGTATCGCTGATGGCCACCAGGACGAACTGTCCGAGCCGGGCCTCCGGGTGCGTCCGCGCGTAGGACTCATCCAGCTCGGCATTCCTGGTTTCGATCGTGAGCTTTCCGCCTTGGGGCATGGCATCCCGGGCGTTCACGGCGAGATTCATGATCACCTGCTCGATCTGGCCGGGATCCGCTTTCACCGCGCGGATGGCCGGAGCGAGAACGGTAGTAAACTGCACGTCCTCGCCAATCAGCCGGCGCAACATCTTCTCGATGTCGGTGACGATGACGTTGAGATCGAGAACTTTCGGTTCCAGCACCTGCTGGCGGCTGAAGGCCAGAAGCTGGCGAGTCAAAGATGCCGCGCGCTGCCCGGCGCGGCGGATCTGTTCCACCATTTTCGTCTTCGGATCGTCGGGCGTCAGCTTGGTCGACAACAAATCGCCGTAGCCCGAAATCACGGTTAATAAATTATTGAAATCGTGCGCTACGCCGCCCGCCAGTTGTCCGAACGCCTCCATTTTCTGCGACTGGTGCAGCTGCGCCTCCAGCTTCTTTTTGTCGGAAATATCGCGCACAATGCCCACGAAATAACGCTGGTGGTCGAGCTGGAACTCGGTCACCGCCAGATCCAGCGGGAAAGTGGATCCGTCCTTCCGCAGGCCCTGTACCTCCCGGCCGATCCCGATAATCTTGGCATCTCCAGTCCGTTGGTAGTTCGCCAGATAACCATCGTGTTCGGAGTGATAAGGCTCAGGCATCAGCATCTTGACGTTTTGTCCGATCACCTCAGACCCGTTGCGGCCGAAGAGCTTTTCTCCGGCCCGGTTGATCATGGAGATGGTGCCTTGCTCGTCGATGCCAATGATGCCGTCCAGGGTATGGTTCAGGACGGACTGCAGCAATTCGTCGTTGCGCCGTTTGGCTGTCAAGTCGCGCGTGATTTTGGCGAACCCGCGGGCCTGGCCGTTCTCGTCGTACAAGGCCGCCAGGGTGCCATTCACCCAGAACCGTGAGCCGTTTTTGCGGACGCGCCATCCTTCCACGTCCACTTTGCCTTCCGCCGCCGCCTGTTCCAGTTCCCGCTGAGGTTTGCCTTCTGCGATCAGCTCCGGGGTGAACAGGCAGGAGTAATGCCGGCCGACGATCTCGTCGGCGGTATAGCCATCGATGCGTTCCGCCCCGCGATTCCAGGTCAGAATTGTGCCTTCGGGATCGAACATCAAAATCGCGTGATCGCTCACGCCATCCACCAACAGATGGAAGCGGTCTTCGGACACCCGCAAAGCCTCCTGCATTCTCTTGCGATCGGTGATGTCTTGAATCACCTTGATATATCCGATCGGCTCCGCGCCATGATTGTAGAGCGGCGTGACGGTCACGTTGGCGCAAGAAGCGCGAGCCATCCTTGCGGACTCGCCAATCGTCCTCCTCGTAGTACCCGTCGCGGACTGCGCTTTCCAGCTCCCGCCGCGGTTTGCCGCTCTCAATATCCTGCGGAGTAAAGAATCGCGAGAAATGTTGTCCGAGAATCTCTTCGGCTTTATACCCTTTGATGCGCTCGGCGCCGGGATTCCAACTGGCGACGTTGCCATCCGCGTCCAACATGAAAATGGCGTGGCTCCTTACGCCTTCTAATATGAGGCGGCTCCGTTCCTCGGAAGCGCGCAGCTTCTCGTTGGTCTGGGTCAGCTCGGCCGCGCGTGCCTGGACCAGCGATTCCAGCCGGTCGTTCATCTCTCGCAATTCCACTTCGGCGAGTTTACGTGCCGTGATATCGCGGTTGGTTTCGATCACATAGGCGCGTCCCGGCTCGCGGATCAGCACCATGCGAGTGTCCACGATAATGATGCGGCCGTCCAGGCCGGTATGCCGCAACTCGCCTTCCCATGCGCCCGCGCGCTCCAGGACCTCGAGAAAGCCGGCCACGCCGCCCGGCACGCTGGTGTGCAGCAGATCGTGGCTGATCTTCCCCATTGCTTCTTCGCGCGAGAAACCGTAAAGGCGCTCCGCGCCGCGATTCCAGAAAGAAATCGGCCCATTCCATTCCCACACATGCGCGGCGTCGTAGGTTTGATCGATCAGCGCTCGCGTGATGCCGAACCGAGTTGGCGCTGCACTCGGCGCGCTCGCGAGCGGTGTGCAGCTTTCCGGCGAGCAATGCAATCCCGAGACTAGTGAAGACGAAGAGGGCCAAGCCCACTTGCTCATCCAGGCCGGCGAGTTGAAAACTGCCACGCGGCGGCAGCAAAAAGAAGTCGGACGCCAGAGCGCCCAGAACAACGGCTACCGCGGCTGGACGGGAGCCGCCGTACCAGGCAGTTACCAGCACCGCGAAAAAAACCGTCGCGAAGGGAAATTGCAGGCCCAGCGCCGGGTCCAGCAGGAGCCTGGCTCCAATCGCCAGCGCGACACTGGCTAAGGCAACCCAGTAGCGGGCGAAATTGACGCCAATAGGTTTGGACATAGTCCTGCTCAGAGGTGCTTTCTCGGCAAGAGACCTCTCCACAAACTCTTCGGTTGGATACGTCAGATCTTGACCGGGGGGCCCAAACGCTCCGAGTGCCGAGCGCGGCGCCGGGACGTTAGAAACTGAAGCCCACCTTCGCCAGGAAGAGCTTGCTCACCTTGGCCAGCCCGTTGGGATTAAATACCGTATAAAAACTATCGGCGTCGCCGGAAACGTAGTGCCCTTCGAGCTTGGTATAGAAATGCCGGTTAAAATCGTAGCGGGTGTTCAGCGCCGTATCCTTGGCGTAATTACCGGGATCGTGGCGATCGCGATTGCCGTCGTCGAAGCCGAGATCAGAGGAGTAGTATGATCCCGCAGTTAGTTTGTCGGTGAAGTGCCACGCCCCCATGAAGTAATAAATTCGTGAGGGAGTGTAGGTGAACTGCGGCACGCCGATCCGGTCATAGCTTGGCTCAATGTTCCACTCGGCGTCCAGCTTTAATTTTCCCCTCTCGAATTCCGTGTAGTAATCGTACGTGACGTACTTGAAGACGGCGGGCGTGGCGACATCGCCGGTGAGCGCGTTGGGCGCGTTCAGGGTGGTCCTCTGGTAAGACGCGCCGAGAAGAAACCCGGACAGCGGCGTTTTCCACCGGATATCGGCGCCTTCGGTGGGTCCGCTGGCATCGCCCACCGCGACGCCGGACTCCTGCAGGGCCAGCGTGAAGCCCTCATCGGGGTCCTGCGATCGCTCACCGGCGAAGCCCTGCCAGTCGATAGATCCGGCCTTATGCGGAAGTGGAATGTCGCCGTATGCGACGAACCCCGTGTGGGCCAGGTGAAAGCTGCGCATGTCCGCCGGATAGACCGATTGGGGAAGCAACGCCCAAGGATAGAGAGAATCGATGTCCTGGATGTCGTTGAAGAGTCCCAGCGGGGTCTTTACCTTGCCCGCGCGGATACCGAAGCGGTCGTTAAATTTGTAGTCGCCCAGCGCCCAGTCGATACTCACCTTTTGCTGCCCGATCTGGCCCAGCATGTAGGAGTGAAGCTGGATGCCGACGCGCAAATGTTCCGTCAAAGGATCGCTGAAGTTGATCATGAGTTCGTTCCAGCGAAAACTGCCGTTGCTGGAATCCGTGGTCAGCCAATTGTTCGACGAGCTGAAAAGGAAGCCTTGCGAGAGCCCGCCGTGGATTTGAATTTTTTCGAAGATGCTGTCGTCTTGCGCGGTCGCGATGCCGGCCGAGAGACAGACTCCGAGTAATATGGTGCGCAGGCCCATTTTTGCAATCTCCTTGTTTCGCGCGCGCATGAACAGCGGGCGTTTACCTACACATTTCTACTTATCGCTTGCGAATTGGCTTTCTCTAGCCCCACCCGACGGGTGGCTACTTCGGAGCTCCGAGGTCGCGCGCGGACCCAAGGGTCGCCCCGTGACCTACCCCGGCGGCATTCCGAGACCCCATAACGATACAATCTGATTTGGCGTGAAAATCACCGTATCCAAAGAGAATTACCTCAAAGCCATCGCGGAGGCCGAGAGTGAAGGTGAACCTGTAATCCCAGCCACGCTGGCGCGCTGGCTGAACGTTTCGGCGCCCGCGGTCACCATGGCCATCAAGCGCCTGAAGCGCGACACGCTGATCCGTACCGGGCGCGATGGCACGCTTTCGCTCACCCCGGCCGGCCGCGACATCGCCAACCGGCTGCTCAACCGGCACTATTTGATCGAGCGCATGCTCACCGAGATTTTCGGCATGGAATGGTACAAAGTCCATGAGGAAGCCGAGCAACTGGAGCATGCCGTTTCGGCCGACTTCGAGCGGCGCTTGCTTGAAAAGCTGGGCACCGGCGAAGCGTGCCCGCATGGGAATCGAGTGGAGGGTGACACGCCGCAGGATCGGCGCGACCGGGGCCTGCGCCCGCTGGACGAAGCGTCGGCAGAATCCGAATCCATCGTGGTGAGCGTCTTCGAGCGTGACCGGCTGCTGCTGGAATATCTGCACGGCCTGGGAATTCATCCGGGCGCGATGGTGCGCATGCTCGCGTCCAATTACGACGACACGCTGACGCTACGGATTGAGGGCAAGCCGGTGCAGCTGGGCAAAGCCGCCGCCGCCAAGGTCTGGATCGAAGTGGCGCCGGTTCCTAGCGCGCGAGAACCGGTGAAGGCAGGTTCTGGAAGTACTCGATAGTCTCCCGTAGCCCGTCTTCCAGACTGACTTTGGGCTCCCAACCCAGCGTCTTTTTCGCCTTGGCGATGTTCGGCTGCCGGCGCTTGGGATCGTCCTGCGGAAGCGGTTTGAACTCCAGCTGCGCGGTGGTTCCGGTGAGCCGGCGAATGCGCTCGGCGAATTCCAGAATGGTCAGCTCCTGCGGATTTCCCAGGTTCACCGGATAGCGCTCGTCGGAGAATGTCAGGCGATACAGCCCATCGACAAGATCGCGGACATAGCAGAAGCTGCGCGTCTGCGTGCCGTCGCCAAATACCGACATCGGCTCGCCATGCAGCGCCTGATCGATGAACGCGGGCACCACCCGGCCGTCCTTCAATTGCATGCGCGGTCCGTAGGTGTTGAAGATGCGCGCGATGGTGGTGCGCACGCCGTGCACGCGGTGGTAAGCCATGGTGAGAGCTTCGGCGTAGCGCTTGCTTTCGTCGTAGCAGGAGCGCACGCCCACCGGATTCACGTTGCCCCAATAGGTTTCTATTTGCGGATGCACCAGCGGATCGCCATAGCACTCTGACGTCGAAGTGACCATGAAGCGGGCCCGATGGTGGCGCGCGATCTCCAGCAGATTGCGCGTTCCCGCCGAACCCACGTCCAGCGTTTCGATGGGGTGCTCGAAGTAATCCTTCGGACTGGCGAGCGACGCCAGGTGCAGGACGCCATCGACAGGCCCCTCCGGTTCAAAGGGCTGGCAGACGTCCCAGTCCCGAAACTCGAACGCCGGATTGCCCTTCAGATGCTCCAGATTGCGAGCGTCTCCGGTCATGAAGTTGTCATAGCCCACCACCTGATGCCCTTCGGCGATCAGACGGTCACTGAGGTGCGAGCCGATGAAGCCCGCGGCCCCGGACATAATGAAGCGCAAACGTTTGCCCCCTAATTTAACTATCGTAGCCTAGGGCGCGCGTCTTTATAGGATGGTCGGGAATTAGCGGCTTTGCCGCTGCCGCTGCATGGCGACGAGCAGCATTGCGCCGAACAACAGGCAGGTCCATCCGATGGTCGATGGCTCCGGCGTGGAAGCGGTCACGGCCCATGTACCGGGGTCGGATGAAACTGTCGCAATCCAGGCGATGTCGGTGTCTGTGACCCAAAATTCGGAAAGATCGCTGACGATACCGGTGTTCTGGGATGCAAGTTCCAGCCAGTTCGGCGGTATACCGCTGGACGTTTCAGCTATCGTCTCTGCAAAAAAACTCCAATTGGCGATTTCGCCGGATTCATTCGTCGTTAAATCCAGCGTCAGGTAATTGCCGCCGAATTGAGAGAGCGTGTTGGTCTGGTCGCTGACTGTCCAGTTCAGTAAAGACCCGCTTTCATCGGCCAGATCCAGATCGTCGGGCAGGGCGCTTGCAAACGTGAACGAGGCCGTGATGAAGTTCGACGAATTCAAAGCGGAGCCGAAGAAGCTGTCGAAGTCGTTGCCGGTGTAAGTGTAAATCACGTCCGCTTGCGCGGCGGGTGGAATTGCATAGGATAAGGATAAAAGCACAACAGCAGGAATAAACGTGGATAAAGCCCGCATGATTTTCATGTCGGAAGCTCCTATCGGTTCCCGGTGAATTGAGGAAACGATTATACATCAAACCGGCATTCAGATCGGAAAAATGAACGTAACGGTACGGCCCGTTCGCTCACACACACCAAACCGAGCCGTAACCGCGGGGAGCGGTTCCCCCTGCGCTACACTCGCAGTTGGTGCCCCAACTCACCTGGCCGGAGTCGGCCCTGTTCCTGATTCTTCTCGCCGCTTCCATCCTCGCCTTCTGGTTCCGATTCGGCAAAGTCTGGCGCGTCATCCGCCAATCCAAGAAAGACGCCGATTTTCATGTCCAGCCCGTCGCGCGCCGCGTCGCCGATTTCATCTGGGAAGTGATACTGCAGGGGAAAGTGATTTCCCAGCGCCCGTTGCCGGGCATCGCCCACGCCCTCGTCTTCTGGGGATTCTGCGTCTTTGCGCTGGTCACCGCGAACCATTTCGCCGAAGGTTTCCATGTCGGATTCCTGGATCGAGCCGGTTTCTTCGGGCGCTTCTATTTCGACTTCGCCGCCATCTTCGCCATCGCAGTGGCCGTGTCCATCACGGGACTCGCCTTCCGGCGCTTTGTGATCCGCCCCAAATGGCTGGGACCGCTGTCGCCCGAATCGGGCATCATCGCGCTGCTGATTTTCCTGCTGATGGCCACCTATCTTGCAACCTTTGTGAACGGGTGGGAATCCAGCCGGTGGCTGTGGTGGGCGCACACGCTCACCATTCTCGTGTTCCTGCCGCTGGTCCCGCACACCAAGCATCTGCATCTGCTGCTGAGTCCGGTGACGATCTTCTTGAAGCGCGACACTTTCAGCAAAATCCCGCCGCTCTCAGGCGACGAAGATTTCGGCCTGGACACCGGTAAGGACATCACGGAGCTGATCTCGCTGCAGGCCTTCACCTGCGTGGAGTGCGGCCGCTGCTCCCAGCATTGCCCCGCTACCAACACGGGAAAAATCCTCAACCCCAAGGAAATTGCGCTCGGGATGCGCGGATACCTGAACGAATTCGGCCCGGCCAGCGAAGAGCCGCTACTCGGAGTACATCTGTCCCAGGAAGCCGTGTTCCAATGCACCACCTGCGGGTCCTGCGAATTTCAGTGCCCGGTGGGCGTGCAGCATCTGCCGATGATTATCGGTCTCAGGCGCGGCGCGGTGAACACCGGCAAATGGGAGGACGATTACGGGACGAAGCTGTTCCTGAATCTGGAACGCAACGGCAACGCGCTGGGTTTTTCCTCCAGCGAGCGCGACAAATTCATCCAGAAGCAGGAGTTGCCCATCTTCGACGGCACGCAGGACTATTGTTTGTGGCTGGGCTGCATGGGGGCGTACGATCCGCAGGGCAGGGAAATCATCGCGTCCCTGGTGCGCGTTTTTCGTGGATTAAATGCCAGCTTCGGCGTGCTGCGCAAAGAGAAATGCACGGGCGATCCGGCGCGGCGGCTGGGTAACGATCTGGCATTCGGGCAGCTGGCGGAGAGTAATCTGGAGATGCTGCGCGCGAACAAGGTGAAACGAATCGTTTCCATTTGCCCGCATTGCGTGCGAACCATCGGCACGGATTGGGGCGAGCTCGGCGCAGAATTCGGGGATGCCCCGCCCATCGAACATCACAGCGAGTTTCTCGCGCGGCATCTGGACCAGTTGCCGGCGCGAACGGGCGAAGGCGAAAAAATCGTCTATCACGATCCTTGTTATTTGGGCCGTTACCGCGGAGTGTACGATGCGCCGCGCGAAGTGGTGGCGAAATATGGATCGCTGACCGACCCGCCGCGCTCGCGCGAGCGATCGTTTTGCTGCGGCGCCGGTGGCGGGCTGGCGTTTTTAGGCGAAGAGAAAGGCAAACGCATCAGCGTGGAGCGCGCCGAGGAATTGGTGGCGACTGGGGCCAGCGTAGTGGCGGCGGCCTGCCCGTTCTGCAACACCATGTTTCGCGACGCGCTGGCGGGAGTTTCCGCGACGCCGCCAAAGCTGCTGGATATCGCGCAAATCGCGGCGGCTTCGTTTGCGCCAAATGACAAATGATTCAATGCTACAATCGAAAAGTTGGCGCGAGTGATGATTGCGAAGCGCCGGCATCCTGCGAGTGATTCCCGAATCGGGCGCGTAGCTCAACTGGCAGAGCAACTGACTCTTAATCAGTAGGTTGTAGGTTCGATTCCTACCGCGCTCACCACCCGAATCAATTAGTTAGAGGCTACTGGATTGTAGCGGCCTGCTCTACTACAGGGACTTTCACAGGGACTAGCTCCGAATTATCGCTATCTTTGGCCTTCGGCCTCAGGACCACGCCCGCCACAGCGTCACGCTTCGCGGTCATCCGAATGTGGCTGTACCGCTCCAGCATCGCCCGGCTCATGTGGCCCATCAGCGCGAGCATGGTGGACTCGGAAACGCCGTTCTCGGCCAAGTGCGTGGCGAACGTGTGTCTCAGGTCATGGAGGCGGCAAGAGACGCCGGTATCCTTCCGCAATTCGTCCCAGCCCCATGTAATATCGGTCGCGTGGCGCGTGGGATCCGAGGGAACCGGCTTGCCCCAAGGAAACAGGTGGTGTGTCGGTAGCGGCTCTCCGAACTCCCCAACGAACCAAGCACGATGCGTCGCGAGTACCGCTGTCAGATCATCGTTGATCGGGATTATCCGCCCGGTTCCATTCGACGTTTTTGCACGGCCTACTCGCAGCGTCTTATCCATCAGGTCGATTTGCCTCCACGTCAGAGAAAGCGCCTCACCAGCGCGCATTCCGGTCGGCAACAGCAACGGAACTATCGTCCCCAAGTGAGGGGTTCGCCGGTTCTTCAAGCCATCCAGTAGCGCCTTCTGTTCCTCCGCAGAGAGTGCCCGGCCAACGTCCTTTCTTTCTTCCAGGCGCTTCACACGCGGCCAAAGCTCCCGCCAGGTGCGACCTATCGCCCGCGACAGTTCACCAATCTCCATGTTAATCGTGCGGCCGGAAATCCCATCGGTTTGCCGGGCGCGAACGTACTCGCGAACACGATCATCAGTCAGATCAGAAAGCACAACATTGCCGAGAGCTTTCTTTACCTGCTCCAACCTGCCTTCGGCGAAGAGAATACTCTTCGGTCGATGGCTGACCTTGTACGCAGCAAGGTAAGGCCCGACAACATCGTTAACAGTGCGAATGCGCGCGGCCTTCTGTTGCGTGGGAAGGCCCGCCGCCGCGCGCTCCATTTCCGCCTTGCGCCGCTTCTCATATTCCTTCGCCACGGTCTTGCTCGTCGCGCCCGTCGATTCCTGGAATCGCTTGCCCTGATACACGAACTCGCAGATGTAATATTTCGATATCTCGCCTTTGCGATTTGGCTTGTAGACCGCCATCACTTGCCGCCTTTCTTCGTATCTTTCGTCTTTTTCGTGCTGCCCTTTGGCCGCCCGCCTAGCTTGCCCCATTCCTGCATCCGCTTAACGAACTCCCGCTTGCCCCATTTCTTGACGCGGGCTTCGGCGCTGCGTTTGCCCATCAAACTGGCCGCCCTGTTCACTGGTTCCATGCAAACAGTATAAACCTAACGTTAGCTTATCGGCAAGCATTCTATTTGCTGGAGTCAGCTTGCCCGATCAACGGTCCAGACGGCAATCGCTTGTGGCTGGCACTCCCACCAGTCGGCAGCGAGGCAAGCCAAGCGTCTAGATCGTCCGGCTGATAACGCACCAAAGATCCAACCTTCAAGAACGCCGGTCCGCGCTTCAGTAGCCGCCACCTACGTAGCGACGCAAGGCTGACGTTGAGCCGTTTCGATACTTCGTGTTCTGTCATGAGACTGACCATGATTTCACCTCTGAGCGTGGAGCGCCCCTCAATTTGTAAGGGAACGGCAGAGGCACTTCGGGACACAAATTTTGCTGGAGCAAGGGGTTATAAACCGCCCTCGCCTGACAGCGCGGAAAAAGTCCAACGGGCCGAGCACTGCGGAGTCTGCATTTGCTCCCTCACTTGATAAGGAAATGGCGAGAAGGGGTCGGGACGGTCAAATTCCCTTTTTCTTCGATGTGCAACAGTCTGCAAACAGTTTGTGAACAATCTGCAACCGTTTTGGCTTCGAGAAGCCAGGTGCAACAGTTTGTGAACAAAGTGCAACAGATTGCAACAATGGCCACCCCAAAAAACGGCTCCGAGGCAACCAAAAACGCTTAGTGGAACATAAAGGATTGTCTGACGCGTCGCTTGATGTTCTCTCGTACTTGGTTCATGGCGGGTCAGTTGCCTGCGTCCGACGATCGTCAAAATGTCTGCCAATCGTCCGACGCGCTACTTTCCCGGAATGCCTCCGCCATTCCCTTTCAAGGTAGGAGGCAAAATGGCAAGACGAACGATCCGATTGAGCGCCGATGCAAAAGTCCGGGGGATGCTAACCCGAGCGACTGGCCCGGTCGAAAGGCGAACTGATGTGGTATCGCGGCCAGCCAAGGCGAATCGGCGGAGATCGCAGGCCGGGTGCGATTTTCGCCTTCAGCATGCTGCCTTGTGCGTACCGGTGGTGCCACTGCTTGACCCTCGGCGGACACCCAAAACCGGCCATCGGTGGACACCTGAAAAGCGGCCAACGGAATAGCTGATCCAGGACATTGACTGAGACGGAGGATTATCCTCCGGCGGTGAATGTCTTGAGCGAAGAAAACAAACAGCAAATCCTTGCTCTCGGCCGGCTTGGGTGGTCGCTAAGACGGATTGAACGAGCTGTACACATTCGGCGCGAAACTGCCGGGACCTATTTAAAGGCGGCTGGCATTCCCGTGCGACCTCCCGGAGGTTGGGGACGCGCCCATCCAAAACCGGCCATAGAGGTGTCCACCGACCCTGGACACGAAAATGGCACTGCGGACGAGACACGGAAACCGGCCTCAACTTCGTCGGAGAGCGCCTGCGAACCGTTTCGGGAGTTCATCGAAACGGAGTTGGCCAAGGGCCGGAACGCCATGGCCATTTGGCAGGACCTGGTGGACGGCCACGGTTTCGGCGAAAAATACGCTAGCGTCAAGCGCTTCGTGCGGAAGCTGCGCGGATCTTCGACGCCCGAAGCGCGCGTGGTGATTGAGACGGCGCCTGGCGAAGAAGCGCAGGTCGATTATGGCACTGGGCCGATGGTGCGCGACGCGCAAACGGGCAAGTATCGGCGCACGCGGTTGTTCGTCCTGACGCTGGGATACAGCCGGAAAGCCGTTCGTCTCCTGGTGTTCCGTTCCAGCTCGCGCGTCTGGGCCGAGCTGCATGAGAAGGCGTTTCGCAGACTCGGTGGGGTCACTCGCGTAGTGATCCTCGATAACCTTCGCGAGGGCGTGCTCACGCCTGATATCTACGAGCCCGCGCTCAATCCCCTGTACCGCGATGTGCTGCAGCACTACGGCGTCACGGCGCTTCCATGCCGAGTGCAGGACCCGGATCGCAAAGGCAAAGTCGAATCAGGTGTCGGTCATGCGCAGAAGACGCCGCTCAAAGGGCAGCGCTTCGAGAGCCTGGAAGATGCGCAAGCCTATCTGGATCGCTGGGAAGCGCGCTGGGCCGACACGCGCATTCACGGAACCACCAAGCGGCAGGTTGCAGTCATGTTCGCTGAAGAGCGTCCCACACTACTTCCGCTTCCGGTCGAACCTTTTCGTTATTACCAATACGGCGAGCGAGCCGTGCACTTGGATGGCTGTGTCGAAGTAGAGGCCGCTTACTATGGTGCGCCGCCTGGCTGGATCGGCCGGCGCGTTCAGGTCCAGTGGAATGACGCCGTTGTTCGTTTGCTAAATCCCACCACCGGTCAACTGCTACGCGAGCATCTGCGGCAAGAGCGCGGCCGTCATCGAATCCACGATAAAGACCGTCCGCGGCGGACACCGCTATCGACGCAACAGTTGCTGCACCGAGCGGGAAAAGCCGGAAAGCACATTGGCCAGCTGTGCCAGGCGATGCACGCCAAACACGGCGAACTCGCCGTGCGCCGCATCCTGGGAGTGCTGGCACTGGCCAAAAAGTACGGCATCGCTTCCACCGACGACGCGTGCGCGGGGAGCTGCATGTCGTCGCGCAAATCCTATGGGACGCGCTTGCGGCCATAGAGAGGTGGCTATACACGGGGGAATCTCCGGCCGACCGTTGCGATATCCTCGATTCGTCCCTCTGCCGCGCGCTGGACTTCCTGGTGAAGTGGCGGGGGCTGCCGCCGGCCGGGCAACGGCAGGTTGCGCAAGACATCGCCAGATACGAAGGCGAGATAAGCTCCGGCGACTCCGCAGCGCGCCCGCACGCTAATAAAAAGACAGCCAGGTGACTGCAGGAATCTTCTCCGGACGACGCACGCACACTTCCGTCACGGCTGGAGCGTTGTCATTGTCGGCGAGCACATTCACCCAACGCTCAAACTGCGCCGTTCTGATCAGCCACTTGGTAAGAAAGTCCTGAGAATAACGCACTTGCCAACGCCCGACCATGAAATGGAACCACATACTTAAGTCTTAACTCCCATCAGGTGTCAATATGAAGAAGAATATTTCGGGTGATGACGTGGTGATTGTCGCGGCCAAGCGTACTCCCATTGGGGCGGTCAACGGCATCTTCAGGGGAGTGCCCGCGTGTGAGCTGGGCGAGGCGGTGATCAGGGCGGTGCTGAAGCATACCGGCGTGCGAGGGCACGAAGTTTCCGAGATTGTTCTGGGCCAGATCATGAATGCTGGCGCCGGCCCGAATCCGTCGCGCCAGGCGGCGATACGCGCGGGAGTATCCAGGGAAGTGGTCGCCTGGAGTCTCAATCAGCTCTGCGGCTCGGGCATGCGCAGCATTTGCCTCGGGTACCAGGCCATCCGCTCGGGCGATGCGGAGGTCGTGATCGCCGGAGGGCAGGAGAACATGACGCGGACGCCCCACCTCTTCCCGATGCGCGGCGACTGGGACAGGGAAAGGGCAAAGCTTGAAGATGGTATGTTCAGGGACGCCCTTATTGACCCGTTTTGTGACCTGCATACCACCGGTACTGCGGAGAACATTGCCAGGCGATTTCACATTACGCGCGAGGAGCAGGACGCGCTGGCCGCAGCGTCCCAGAATAAGTGTGAGGCGGCGAGGAAAGCAGGCCGATTCGAAGAAGAGACCGTTGTCATTGAAAACCCAAATGGCAAAGACCGCCTGCAAGAGGATCAAATTCCGCGTGACGGAGTCACTACAACGATGTTGTCCCGCCTGAAGCCCACTTCCGTGAACGGCACCGTGACGGCGGGGAATTCTTCAGGCATCGCGGATGGCGCTTCCGCCGTCATGCTGATGCGGCGAAAGGATGCGGAAAGGCGGGGACTTGAACCGATGGCGGCCATCGTCTCCTGGGCGCAGGCCGGAGTTGATCCGGCAATCATGGGGGTGGCGCCTGTCCCGGCCTGCCGGAAGGTGCTGGATAAGGCCGGCTGGACGATTGACGATCTCGACCTCATCGAAGCGAACGAGTCTTTTGCTGCGCAGGCAATTTACGTCAACCGGGAAATGCAATGGGATCTCGCGAAGGTAAACGTAAACGGAGGCGCTATCGCCCTGGGACACCCGTTCGGCGCGTCCGGGGCGCGTGTTTTAACCACACTGCTTCACGAGATGCCGCGCCGGAAGGCGAAGAAGGCCCTGGCCACGCTATGCATCGGAGGAGGTATGGGCATCGCGATGTGTCTGCAATATTGACGAGGTCCGGCATTGGCGAAGCCGCCCGCGAGGCGAATGCGAAGATTCGTGACCTGTCGGAGGACAAAGTGCAGAGTCGTAGCGCCGCAATCAATGGCGCATCGTTAACGCGCCATGGGGCGGTATCTTCCCATATGGACACCGCCCCCACCATGCTTCTCCATAATCGAGAACACGCTCCGCATATTATGAAATAGATTCGAAATAGATAGAAAGACGGTGAGGGGAGGGTAAGCACTTCTAATGCTGCAAAATACCGCCGTCGCGGTTGGCGCAGGCCGCAGAGCGCACTTGAAAAGTCGTGACAAGTGGCTGTATATGCCTTATTCTAAAAGGCAGAGAGGGCGTTCGCATGACGGTGACTATTCAATTGTCTGACGAGCAGGCAGCCGTGCTCCAGGCGCAAGCTGAGCAGGAGGGGCTGACCGTGGACGCCTGGCTGCAGCGCATGGCAGAGCAGTATGCGCAGGTGCGCCCAGCTTCAGCCACGGGGTCGCCGGATCAGCCTCCGATCTGGGAGGTCATCGCCGATCGAATGAAGGCCGTGCCCGCAGAGGTATTCGAACGATTGCCGCAGGACGGGGCCAGTGAACACGACCACTATCTTTACGGCTCGCCGAAGCGCAATCAGTGACAACCGTCTTTGCCGATACTTTTTACTGGATTGCCCTTGCTAATCCTAGAGACGGCGCTCATCACAGAGTTATGGATTTCGGCCGTACGTTCGGCTCCGGCCTCATCGTGACCACGGACGAAATATTGACAGAATTTCTGGCCTTCTGTGCCTCCGATCCGCAACTGAGAGTGGAAGCCGCGGCGGCAGTGCAGGACATCCTGGCCGCAGCACACGTTCGTGTTGTCCCACAAACACGTGGCTCGTTTCTCGCTGGTCTCGCGCTTTACCGCGCCCGGCCAGATAAGGGATACAGTCTCACCGATTGTATTTCCATGGAGACGATGCGCCGTGGAGGCTTGTCGGACGTATTGACAAATGATCGGCATTTCCAGCAGGAAGGCTTCCGCGCACTGTTCCGGGATTTGTAAAGGATGTGCACACATCTTCAAGGACTATCTAACACCACCTAGCCAGCAACTTTGCCCAGCTCATTGCTGTTGCCTGACACAAAGAGCTTCGGCTTGTCCAATACCTGTTTCAGAAAAGGATCGTTCGCTGCTCGTTTCTTGTCGAATTCCGCCGTCGTATAAACGGTCGGATTAATCTCCCGGCCAAGCAATTTCCCGTGCGCGTCGCAGAGGCGAATGCAAGTTCCGGCGGCGATGGAGGCATAAACAAACGCCGTCCGCAGCCTTCGCCGCGAGTAGTTTAAGCGCATGTGCAAAAACATCAACAAGGCCGGCCTTCTTCAACAGGAACCCGTGAAGATCCGGAAAGATCGGCGAATCCGTGTGGCCTCGTAGCACACCATGCGGTCCTGTCGGTTAATCTTTAGGATGCCCACTTCACTGAGGTCACGCAGCTCCCGTTGCAGGCTCGATGCTGTCGACCCGCAGCGGATATCTTGGGGGCCAACGCAGCCAAAAGGCCTAATCCAGATTCACAATTTCCAATACTGCCCCTGTTTCTTCGAGAATCGAGGCTAAGGCACCAAAAGCGCCGTATATTGAACGCCGAAATCGCCACAGGCCCTTAGAGATTCTTCAATGTCGCTGTCGGCCTTAGCGTATGATTTACAACAGATTCTGCGACGACCCTGTTGGCCTCTGACGCGCGTTGGGCACATAGTATTGATAGACTTGAAAGGTCCGCGTCCACTGGAGAATTCCTATGTTACATCGTTGGTTCCCGATCTTTCTCTATTCGGGACTGGTTTTCGCGGCTACCGCGCCCACGTTCCCTGTACTGACCTATTCCACCTATTTGCGCGACAGTTTCACGCCTAATGCTATTACCACGGACGCCTCGGGGAACATCTACATGGCCGGAAACGCCATCGTAGATCCGTCGACTTCGCAGACCGCTGTGCTAGTGGTGAAGCTGAACCCGCAAGCCAGCCAGTACCTCTATGCGCGGTACCTGGGCGGCTCGGTTAACGACTACGCGAATGCCATAGTGGTGGATGGGGCGGGCAACGCCTATGTCGCGGGATCGACTGCGTCACCGGATTTTCCTGTCACAAGCGGCGGCAATCTGGGGACGGCACCTACGGGTCAGTCCAGCCAGCGATCCTTTGTGGCAAAGCTCGATCCTAATGGCGAACTGGTGTTCTCTGATCTTCTGGGTGGCTCGGCTGCGAGTACCGCGCAGGCTGTTGCGGTCACCTCGGCGGGGCAGATTCTGGTCAGCGGGAGCTGTGGCTTGGGAGCAGGTAGCTGCTCGTCAGGGTTTCCCTCGACTGCAGGCGCTTACAGCATCGCCAACAGCGCGAATCATCCTTATTTGCTGGAGCTAGACCCTACCGGCATGAAAACCATCTTCTCCGCGACCGGAATCGGCGGCAGCGCCATTGCCCTCGATTCCTCGGGCAACATTTATGTGGCGGGCACTACTTATCTGCTCGACTATCCAACCACGCCAGGCGCTTATCAGACCACGTTCGCGGCCGTCAACGGTTGCCCTCAGGGCTCCCCGTGCTTCACGGTAATTCAGGGAGCCAACCAGTATGTAACGAAGGTCGACCCCACCGGCTCAAAGTTGATCTTCTCGACCGCAGTTTCAGGAAGTGGAAACACGACAAATACAGGGTTGGCCGTGAATACAGCGGGCGACGTTTATCTTACCGGGTTGGCGGGGGCGACTTACCCCTACACCGTTACTCCTCCGGTTATCCCTACGGGACCTGCTGCCTCAATTGGGGCATTGCCGTTCCTTTCCAAACTCGATCCGGCTGGTCAGACGCTTCTGTTTTCAGTGCCTCTTGGCGGCGCAGGCGTGCAGGTGGACTCGAACGGATCTGCGTATGTCAGCGGGACACTCGGTGTGCTGGGGAGCCCAGGCTATGCTGTTACGGCCAGCATCCCGGCGCTGGCGAGCGTTCCCGTGCAGTGTCTGCCAAACACATTGATCCTGAAATCCTCGTATGTTTCTCAGGTGGATGCTGACTCGGGCAACGTGCTGGGATCGCAATTCATTGGAGGCTCCACTCTCACCATCTCGGCCGTCGCGCTGTTTGGTTCTACCCTGTGGATCGCCGGAGCGACGAATTTGCCCGACTTTCCAATCAGCCCGAACGCCCTCACGCTTCCGAACTTTGGACCAAACCCGCTGCCGGGCGCCTACGTCGGCGCGGTCGATTTCTCTCAACCCAAGCCGCCCGCTGGAACGCCACAGATCGGCTGCATTGTGAACGCGGGGAATCTGGCGACGGCTGGTCCCGTGGCTCGCTATCAGCTTCTTACGATCTTTGGAACCGGACTGGGCCCAGCCACGGGCGTAAGCGCCACCAATAATTCCACGACCTCGCTTGCAGGAGTCGACATTAGTTTTAACTTCGGTGTCACTCCCACCGTTCTCGCACCATTGCTGTACGTTTCCTCGACCCAGATCAACTTGGCCGTGCCGCTCGTCCCGATCATTCAGTCTTTGACGGTGATGCAATTGACGGTCAACGGCGTAACCGCGCCCCCTCGCCAGCTTCCATTTACCTATGCCAATCCCAGCCTGTTCTTAAATACCACGCAGACCTTCCAGACGAATTCTCCCGGATTCGTCGCGGTGGCTCTCAACGCGGATGGCTCCATGAATTCTTCCAGCAACCCGGCGCAGCTCGGGTCGGCCATCTCGGTATTCGTGAACGGTCTTACGCCGGACCCGCAGATTGTAAGCGCTCCGCTTCAGCTCTATACGAACAATGGATGGTCGGTGACGAACATCGCGCAGGCGAACCCATTCGTTCTACAGGTAGATCTTCAGATTCCTTCGATGTTGGTGACCAACTTCTCTTGCGCGCCCCCTTCATCTCTGTGCACCGTGGGCTTTACTCTCTACGACGTGAGCGGCGGGTGGGTCGGCCAGGCGGTTAGCTCGGGCGCCGAATCATTCGGAGCACTGGTCTATGTAACCCAATAGCGCCGGACAGGTCCTACGGCCAATGTCGATATCCGGCCTCAGGCCCAAGATCGTTCGGTCGGTCGAATCATCGAGCAAACTGAGTCTCTTGCTCATAATACTTAGCACGTCTTCGGTTGAATAGCGGAGCCGACTAAGGTAAGACCCCAAGCGGATTCTTAAGCGCCGTCGCGTCGAATAGAAATAGCACACGGCACGTCAGTCGCAACGCGCCAAGTTATGAAGATTTCCCAGCGTAAACCGCGCATGTTGACCACGGCACAAGTGTCGCAATGGCTAAAGCATATCCACAAGGACCGTCTGCTATTGGGCGGCGCTTGGGATACTGCCCGCCGTGAAGGTCGGTCGCCAATGGCGAATTGACCAGGCAGATGTGCACAAATGGCTTGAATTGCGCCGAAAAACACTGATTCAAAAGCGGATGCAATAGTTCGCCTCCTTCCGAGTTTGCGGCAATCGCGGAATCTCTATCTGGCGTATCTGGAATATAATAAGCTCGTCTATGGGCGATCGTGGCACTAACCCGACCCGTCCGAACGTGAAGGCTAGTCCTACCGGAAACCTCCCGCCACCCTTGAGACCGCCACTGGCTACGGCTCCGAGTGGACCACTGAGGTCCGTGATCACCTCAGACCGCGGCCCCCTTTTGACGAGCGGCCAGGTTGCCGAGTGGTTGGGAGTATCACAACGAACAATCTGTCTGTGGGCGGAGCTTGACGAGATCCCGGCGTTCAAGCTCGGCCATCAATGGCGGTTTCGGGAGGATGAAGTGCGAAGGTGGCTACAGATTCGGACTGGGTAAGGTGTCCTCAACGCTGGCGACTCGTTACTTGCCGACATCAATACCTACTTTCTCTCCGCCGGAGAGCCTGGCGTCTTAGAGACGTTGCTCTGCACGTTCGAAATGCCCCGCCGAATTTCTGCACATCCGCCAGATCGCTTTGTCCGGGGGATGTAACTGCTAATCCAATTACCCAATTCATAACTCTACGTGTTCTAGTCCACAGAAGTCATTGTCCACCGTGGTTCGCCCGCTTCTTTTGCCATGTTTTTCGTTGGCCACACGCTTTCGTGGTACATCCATTCCATTCTAGTTCTGGCTAACGGGACGGAATAGAATCACATTTATCTCGTCCTTATCCTCATGGCGATACACTACTATGCCGTCTTTGCGGCGATAGCGGCAGTCAGTTTAAACCATTAATACATACACTTGATGCACCGTCTGCTGTGAAACAAACAACAACACGGGGCTTTGTGCACATAAGGAGAACATATATGAAGCAACTTCGAAATCTATTATTGGCGGTGGCAACGGCAACTTCGACCCAGGCGCAGCCGGTATGGACGCAGATTATGGACCAAACGGGCCAGTCCACTGAGGCGAGCGGCCAATACTATCAGATGAATAACGGAAGTATAACCCATGCGAACAATACTGACGTAGCTAGCTATCCATACATGCAGATTCCGAGCGGACCGCCGTTCGGGGGAACAAACGACAGTTATTGCACGTCTCCGCCTTCCTGGTGGACGGCATCTGTTCCCGCTGGTGGCATTGTTCGGGGGCCACAGTCTCGACTAGAAAGCAATTACGGGCCTGCTAGCGGATCGTACAAGGGCATCGGAATCTACGGAACATTCGGAGGGGGCTCAGTGACAGGTAGCGGTGGTTCCATACTTGAAGCAGTCTACTTTAACGAGCAGAAATGCTACTTTGGAGGTCGCGAGTACGGCTTCTTCTACAACCCCGCCACTGACAATCTTACCGCCTACTGGTCTACCAACTCTAATTGCGGAACCTCGAATTGTAGTGCGCCGTCAGGATACAACTCAGGCACGGAGATATCCGGACCAACAGCTGGCACGTTCACTCAACCGGGAACCGGTTGGTCCACCAGTGGGTCCTACTGCGGCTCGACCTATCCCTGCTATTTCGCAATGTATCCGGTCGCTTCGGGAAGCAGTTGCTATTTTGAAGTTGAGATCATCGGCGGATCTCCACCGGTCTATGTCACGTATTACTCGTCGCCAACCCCCGATGTGAACGCCGCATCCCAGTCTCCAAGCGTCACTAGCGCAGATCCTAATTTCTGCTCGGCTATCGAAGCTGAGGACGGCTACTTTACGGCTGGGATTGTTTACACCCCGACTCTCACCTCCTTTTCATCGAGTATCGAGCTTTGGCTTGACCAACAGTCATTCACGTCGGGAATGTACGTCGGGAAGTAGCCATTCGGAGATCGCAGTCAAAACTTTCCAAATCCAGCCAAGGGGGAAGGTCCACTTTTGAGTGTTAGAGTGGAGACCTCTAGACGTGTCTTAGAAACCAGTGTTCGTGACCCAGATTCGGTCACCGAGCATAAGACAGTTTCTTCAGCTTGCATTCAGGTTTCAACTGTGCGCGGGGCAAGGATCTGCGTCTGAGATCCCTTGCCCCACACCAGTACTAAACAGCGCGACTGAGCGCTGCGAATGCATCGACGAAGCGAATATTTTGTGGTGCCTTGAAATGTGGGCGCTCACTCAACTATCGACGGGCGTCGGTGTAATCTTCAGAATTAATTGTCGTAGGATCTTCAGAATTATTTGTCGCCCAGAACCAATAGTGTACCGAACAGCTCCAGGCACGTTTCGCAATTTGCGTAACCAAGAACGCATATTGCGTAAGATCAACTCCGGACATTTATCGGGTCATCAAAATGATGTATGTGCACTGTTTATCAATTTATGTCAGTGGCTTGCCTGTTGATTGACAGCGGACATTTAATCGGACGTTTTAACGCGCTGATATAACTTCTGGCGTGGCAAGGTGTCGGCACAGCCCCCGGATTCGATTGTGGAGTCTTTTTCATGATGTTCTTGGCGCCTTCGTGTTATGCTTTATGTTCTATAAATTGCCTAGCAGGCGATCTATCGTACATAAAACATAACATCGGCTGAGGCATAAGCGATAGAATTGCGTTCCATCCGGAGGCGTTCGGAACGAGGAACATTGGCCTGTGATGCCTAAGATATTAGGCATATTGCTATTAAAACGATGAACTGCCTAATATACTAGGCACACATTGCCATCGCAAACAATCTCAAGCCTAGCAGCCCGTGGTAGTAGTCGCCCGCTTGGCCAAAACATGTGACCTTTGGAATGTTTCGTTCGTCTTATCGGCATGGCGATGGGAACGCGCAAGGGACGTGAGCAACAGCAGGATTTCTGGATTGCAACGAGCGCGATTGTTGAGCCGCCCGGGAATGCGTTCTACGATCGGCTGAATCAGATCCTGAAAGAGCATAAGTTCGACGAGAAAGTCGAGGTCTTGTGCCGCAAGTTCTACAAGAAGAGCCCGTATGGGAGACCGAGCCTGGCGCCGGGCGTATATTTTCGGACGCTGCTGATCGGCTATTTCGAAGGCCTCGATTCGGAGCGCGGCATCGCCTGGCGGGTGGCCGATTCGTTGTCGTTGCGCGGCTTTCTGGGCTACGCGCTGGACGAACAGACGCCGGACCATTCGACCATTTCACGCACCCGGCGGTTGTACTGGGTGGAGACTCACAAAGCGATCTTTCGGTGGGTGGTGCGGATTCTGACCCGAGAGGGACTGATCAGCGGTCAGACCATTTCTATCGATGCCACCACGCTGGAGGCCAATGCCGCGCTGAAGAACATTGTGCGGCGCGAGGATAACCAGACTTACCACGACTATCTGAAAGGTCTGGCCAAAGCGGCGGGCATCGAGAACCCCACGCGGGAACAGTTGGCGCGGCTGGACCGGAAGCGCAAAAAGAAGGGCTCTAACGAGCAATGGATGAGCCCCGCCGACCCGGATGCGCGCATCACGAAAATGAAGGATGGCCGCACGCATCTGGCGCACAAAGCCGAGCATGCGGTGGATCTGTCGAGCGGCGCGCTGCTGGCCATCACGCTACAGCCGGCCAGTGATGGCGACACCGACACGATCCACAGGACGCTGGCCGAAGCGCAGTCGGCCGCGCGCGAGATTAATGAACGCGCCGTCGAGGAAGTGGTGGCCGACAAGGGCTATCACAGTGGCGCGGTGCTGAAGGATCTGCACCAGCAAGCCGTGAGAACCTATATTCCGGAACCGGATCGCGGCCGGCGGAAGTGGGGCGGCAAAGCAGTCGAGCAGAAGCGGACTTATGACAATCGCCGGCGCGTGCGAGGAGACCGCGGCCAACAGCTGCAGAAGATGCGCAGTGAACTGACCGAGCGAAGCTTTGCCCACCTGTACGAAACTGGCGGCATGCGGCGACTTCACCTGCGAGGTCGCGACAACATCCTGAAACGGCTGCTGGTGCACGCGGCGGCCTTCAATATTTCGCTCCTGCTGCGAAAGCAAATAGGGATGGGCACGCCCCGAGGGTTCCAGGGGAATGCCCAGCAGCTTTTCGCCTTCTATTTTCTGGTTTTGGCTGAGTTCCGGAGGCTCACGAAAGAGCCTGAGACCGTCGACGTGGGTCTCCCCGCCCCGGCGATCGAGGTTTAATAAATCGGCTCCAAGCGGTCGCCTTACTCTTCGCTCTCGCCGTTCAAAAAGCAGTTACTACTGCCACGGGCTGCTAGCTCTTGGCGTAGTTCTGCAAGCTCGTAATTGTACGAGCGGCGTTTTTTGTCACGGGGACTTGCCATCTTTGGCCTAGTATAACGACGCCCCGAAAATGACGCCGGAGCATCACAGTTGCAAGGTAATCCCATGATTTCATTGGAATCAGCCTGGAACAATACATCCTGAGGGTCAAGGCAGGCGTCGCAAATTCAACAAATAACATCTGACGATGAAATAAAATCCCGAGATTCAGTAGCTTAGCTCATACTACTTTGGGGCGATTTGCACTCACAATCGATATTCTCCACAGTTTCACGAGTTTGGCTGCATGCGCTTGGCGCTTGGGAAAAATGACCCGCCTCTGCTTTTCAAAACTGACCCATCGGTCTGTCAGCGGGGAGTGGGCAAGATCGGAATCTCGGCGACGCAGCCGATCTATTCCCGCGTCCGGGGAGCCCACAGTATTGTGGGACTGCATCGTTCCAGCTCTGTTTGCCCGGCCAAAACCACAGTGCGCCGCTGGTCAACTAGTTCCTGCAGCAGGGACTTCAAATACTTCTGTTCAGCCATAATTTCGCGGCCATCTACCCGGTCGAGGATCACGGTCGGCCAGCCGTAACAAATGGTTCCGTTGGACAGTTGGATACGATCCTTTCCGAGTTCATCACAAGGATCTTTCCAACCTGCTTGGAGTACGCCATTCACAACAGAGGTAAGGTGGACGCCATGACAATCAGCAGCGGCAGGAAGAACTGCAGCCACTTGCACTGGAGGCGGTCCGTGGAGGTCCATCTTGTTGCCCTGATCTAACCAATGAGTAGAATCTATCTGAAGCAGTCTATCGTCATTCTGTCGAAATCGATAGCTACTGCGTACCAATGCGGTGTACGTAACGATATCAGCCTCGTGAGCTAAGCTCCATGTGGCGTCCTAAGCCTCATAGATACCGTGATCCGCCTATCCTCGCCGTGGCGCTGAGGTTCACTGTAGGTGCAGTCAGTCACTACAAGTTTTGGCCGTTCGCCGTGGTTCCAATCAAAATAGCCGTAATCGCTGTGAATCTAGTGTTTTGCGGCATACGAGTTCTACCACCCAAGGCACAGGCTAGCCGTGATCGTTGAAGAGCAGGAAAGAAAGAGTTATCTCATCAATACAACGCCCATTACGGAAAAAGGCGGCAACTAATAAATCTAACTGCCATTGCGTCAAAGTCAGCCTGCCAAATATTCGTCCAACCGATACCTCCTTCCATCGGCAGAACCGCATTCCAGTCTTTTCCATCATCGTCGTGCCCTCAATGCGCGCGCTTCCATTTCCTTGCGAAATCACCTGTGTGAGCCGAACCACTATGTACGTTGATCGCCAGGTACCTAGATACCGACTTCGCCCAGATAATGAAGTCCACCACTACACAGCTGCGCGCTTGCTGCGAGCGCGCAGAGTCCAGCCACTATCAACCTGCAAATGCTCGCCACTTCTCCATTATGCTCGCGTCTGAGTCGTTTGTATAGAAACTGCCCCACACCCTTCCAAGCTCAAGAGGCGCGCGCCCCTTCAATACCGCGCCACAAATGCCTTTGAGTTAGAGTGTTGATTTCGCAATGAGCCGGAGGTTTGCGCCCCGGAGAGGAGTCGATTCCCCTCCAGGGCAGGAGCTTCTGGGAGTCATCACCTCCCATGGGCCCTCCCGAGAATCTTACAGGTCAGCTCGAAAATCAAGCGGGTCGGCGGCGGAAGCGATCGGCACGCCGGCCGCGGATGCGGCGTTGTCTGCTCAAAGGATGCGAGCAGCGCTTTCATCCCCGGCAGGCGCGCCAGCGCTATTGCAGCGAGGACTGCCGGGAGGCGGCGCGGAAGTGGTCGCGGTGGAAGGCCCAGCAGCGATACCGGGAGACGGCGGCCGGCAAGCAGAAACGGAACGGTCAAAGCCGGCGTTATCGGGAGCGCGTCCGAAGCCGGAAACCACCAGAGCCAGAGGCAGTTAACGAGCCCGCGAGGGTAATCACTCCAGAACATTTTTTTCGAGCATAGCTGCGACCGGCCAGGCTGCTACGAGCGATTCGTGCGCCAGCGGCGAAGTCCCTTGCAACGCTTCTGTTCGCACGCCTGCCGGCGTGCGCTGGAGCGGGTCCAGGAGCGGGAGCGGCGCTGGAAACAGGCGCGCGATTTAATCCGGAGATATTGATCCGCCGGCGGCGCTCGCCTTACATTCAGCCTGTCTGATGCAACTGGAGTTTCACCAACTCGACCGGCGATGGGAGCACTTGCGAGTGCGCCATCCGGCGCGGCAGCGGCGGTTGCTGGCGTCGCTGGCCGAAGTGGGACAGCAAACGCCCATCGTGGTGGTGGCGGTCGAAGGCCAACCGGACCGCTACGTGGTCATCGACGGCTACAAGCGGATCGCGGCGCTGGAGCAACTGGGCCGGGACACGGTGGAAGCGGTGGTCTGGCCGATGAGCGAGGCCGCGGCCGTGCTGCTGGACCGCTCGCTGCGCTTATCCGAACACGAGACGGCGCTGGAGGTGGGCTGGCTGCTGGCGGAGTTGGAGCAGCGCTTCGGCTACGGGCTCGAGGAGTTGGCGCGCCGGTTCGATCGCAGCGTGAGTTGGGTATCGCGGCGGCTGGCGCTGGTGGAGGTTCTGCCGGAAGCGATCCAACAGCAAGTGCGCGAGGGCAAGATCCTGCGCGCAGGTGGCGATGAAGTTTCTGGTGCCGGTGGCCCGCATCAGCCTGGAGGATTGCCAGCGGATGGCGGCGATCTTCGCTCAGCATCACTGCGATACGCGGGAAGCCGGCCAACTGTATGCCGCCTGGCGCAATGGTTCGCCGGCGATCCGCAAGCGCATTCTCGATGCATCCCGAGCTGTTTTTCAAAACGCAGCGGCAAGCGCAGGAGAAAGCCCCAGCCGAGGCCGGGAACGCCGAACTGTTGCGCGATCTGGAGATGGTGGTGGCGATTGTGAACCGCGCGCATCGGCGACTGGCCGGCGCCGCGCCACGGAGTTGGACGCTGCAGCAACGCGAAGCGCTGCGCGGCATCAGATCGAGCGGCATTCAGACAGCAACTCCATCGCATCGGCGAACGAATCCTATCGGAGCAAGAAACCGCATGTTGAGCCAAGCGCAACGCACCACGATTCTGGAACTGAACACACAAGGAGTGAGCAAACGCGAGATCGCGCGGGTGCTGGGAATCTCCCGCGTGGCGGTACGCAAAGTTCTGCGATCGAACTCCACCGCCGTGCCGGAACTGCACCGCCCCGAGAAGGCCGAGCCCTACCGGCAACAGATCCTGGAGCTTTTCGAGCAAGTGCCAGGGGAATCTCGTGCGAGTCCATGAGGAACTGGTGGCCAGCGGGCGCGGAGATGTCCGTATCCGGCATTGACCGCGTTCTGCCGGCGGCACGGCATCGGCTAAGCGCCGCCGATTGCGGCGGGCCGCTATGATTTTCGAGCCTGGCGAGGAGACTGCAGCACGACACCTCTCCGCATGAGTTCGAACTGGGTGGCAAGAAGCGCAAGGTGCAGACCGCGTCAGCGGTGCTGTGCTACTCGCGGATGCTGTTCTTTCAGTTTTACCCGACCTTTCAGCGTTTCGACTGCAAGGTGTTTCTCACCGAAGCGCTGCGCTACTTCGCCGGAGCCCCGACCCGCGTAATGATCGACAACACGCATGTCGTTGTGCTGCACGGCACGGACGCGACATGGTTCCAGTGCCCGAGATGGCTGCCTTTGCCGAGCGTTTCGGCTTTCAGTTCGTGGCGCACGCGATTGGTAATGCCAACCGCTCCGCGCGCGTAGAACGGCCTTTATCAGCTTAGTTCTTGGTTGGACTAAACCGCTACGCGGTATTCGGTTGACACGACCTTTCAAACCACTGTCAGTTCCAGCGACTTTGACGGAGTTTGTGAGATCTTCGTTGCGGAAGCATGGAGGGGCTGCTGTGCAGCAATTCCACTTCGCAAAGGAGTTCTCCATGACTTCCCTTCGACAACGCATGACGGAAGACATGCAGGTGCGGAATCTCGCCCTGAACACGCAAACCTCTTATCTGCAACAGGTCTCCCTGTTTGCACGCCATTTCGAAAAATCCCCGGAACAGCTGGGTCCCGAGCATATCCGCGACTACCAGGTTTACCTGACCAACGAGAAGAAGCTGGCGCCCGGTTCGGTCCTCATCGCGGTTGCCGCACTGCGTTTCCTCTATAAAGTTTCTCTCCACAGGAACTGGATTTTCGGGGATGTCATCCCGGCGCCGAAAAAACCACAGACACTGCCCGTCATTCTGAGCCCGGAGGAGGTTCTCCAGTTTCTCGGCTGCGTTCGTGACAGGAAGCATCACGCCATTCTGACGACCTGCTATGCCGCCGGTCTGCGTATCTCCGAAGCGGTTCATCTCACCGTTCCCGATATCGACAGCGCGCGGATGGTCATCCGTGTGGATCAGGGCAAAGGGTCAGAAAGACCGGTACGTGATGCTCTCACAGAAGCTGCGGGAGATCCTCCGTGACTGGTGGCGCGTGGAGAAACCCGGGCACTGGCTTTTTCCAGGCGACATCGAGGGCCGGCACATCACCAGGAGATGCCGTGGAACTGGCCTGTCAGAAAGCCCGCCTCCGCTTCCCGGTTCGCAAGCCAGTTACCCCTCACAGCCTGCGGCACGCCTTCGCCGTTCACATGCTCGAAGCCGGCACCGATGTCCGCACGATTCAACTGCTGCTCGGCCACCGCAGCCTCGCGACTACGGCCCGCTATCTGCGGATCGCCACCAGCAAAGTATGTTCGGCATCGAGTCCCCTCGACCTGCTGCCTCGCCCTGTTCCCTTTGAGCCCAAGCCCGCACCGCCCCAGCATTTTTGAACGGCGCGGCTCATGGATCGTCCGAAGCTGGAAGTGGCGGACGTGTTCCGCCGCTATGGCGAAGCCTATCGCGAACAACATGGCGCGTCGATGTCCACCGGGCAGCGGCGCGTCATGAGCCGCCATCGAAGTGTGCCGGACAGCCGCTCTCGGCGGCCATCTGGAGCGCTGCGACGATTGCGGCCATGAGCGGAACGCCTTCAACTCGTTGCCGCGATCGCCATTGCCCAAAATGTCAGTCCCTTGCCCGCGCCCAATGGCTTGAGGACCGCAAGGCCGAACTTCTTGAGGTCCCTTACTTTCATGTCGTCTTCACCGTGCCGGAAGAGATTGCCGCGATCGCTCTCCAGAACAAGGAGGCTGTCTACAGCATTCTCTTCCGGACCACTGCCGAGACTCTGAAAACCATCGCGGCGGACCCCAAACACCTCGGTGCGGAAATCGGCTTCTTTGCCGTCCTGCACAGTTGGGGGCAAAACCTCCAGTTTCATCCGCACCTGCATTGCGTCGTGCCCGGCGGCGGACCGTCGCCTGGCGGTGATCGCTGGGTTTCCTGCCGACCGGACTTTTTCTTGCCGGTCCGGGTTCTGTCTTCTCTGTTCCGCCGGCTCTTTCTGGAGTCCCTCGAGAGAGCATTTGATGCCGGCAAACTTCAGTTCTTCAGCACCCTGGAACCGCTCCGGAAGCGGCCTGCGTTCACCCGGCATCTGGCAAACCTGAAAGAGCGCGATTGGGTTGTCTATGCCAAAGCTCCGTTCGCAGGACCCGAGCAAGTGCTCGATTACGTGGGCCGCTATACCCACCGCGTCGCCATCTCCAATAACCGCCTGCTCGACATCGAAAACGATCAGGTCCGGTTCAAGTGGAAAGACTATCGCGGAGGCGACCAGGTCAAAACGATGACCCTGAGCGCCGAGGAATTCATCCGGCGTTTCCTGCTGCACGTCTTGCCGAACGGGTTCCAGCGCATTCGCTATTACGGGTTTCTGGGCAACCGCCACCGCGAGGAAAAGCTCGCTGTGTGCCGCCACCTGCTCGGCATGCCGCAGGTCGAAAAGGACAACGCCGAACCGGTGACGGAAACAGACTACCGCGACCGTTACGAAGACCTCACCGGCCGTTCGCTCCGCCAATGTCCCCAATGCAGGCAAGGCAACATGGTGGTTGTCCAGATCCTCCCGAGGTGGTCCGCCCACATCTCCGGCAGTCGTGGATTCCTCATGATCCGCAGCGCCGATTCCGAACTCGCGGCGAACGGGTGTTGGTCTTTCGGCACCACAGGAGAAGTGCGCACGTTTCGCGGATTCGCCCACTCAGGTTCGCTGACCTGGCTGATAATCCCGCTATCGGCGGACACA
The DNA here is from genome assembly GCA_963784025.1 of Bryobacterales bacterium. Classification (GTDB taxonomy): domain Bacteria; phylum Acidobacteriota; class Terriglobia; order Bryobacterales; family Bryobacteraceae; genus Palsa-89. The sequence continues at coordinate 47,633 of CAWAPW010000009.1, read as the reverse complement.
GCCACATCTCAAACGGTCCCTGCGCCCACCTTCCGCGCCCACATGCACCTTCGGCGCCCTCACTTCCCGAGGGGAACGGACCATTCAAAACCCATAGGCCGAACTGTTGTGGAGCGGTTCAGTCCAACCCGTCTTTAGCTCACCGCCGCGGCGTTCAAGTTTTTCTCTCCTTCACGAATTCCGTCGCCGCGCCGCCGACCTAAAAACGCTCTGCATTATGCGCAGCTGCGCATAAGCCGTTCTGGTTCATAGAGACAAACTTCCTGGCCGGCCGAACGTTCTCCGACTGGGGAGACTTGAATCAGCAGGCGCGGCAGTGGTGTGACAAAGTCAACTCCACTTATAAGAAACATATCCGTGCCGTTCCCCGTGAGCTGTTCACAGTGGAACGGCCACAACTGAAACCTCTGCCGGCGTGGATTCCCGAGGTCTACCGCCTGCACCAGCGCATGGTGGACGTGGAAGGTTATGTCGCACTCCACACCAACCGGTACTCGGTCCCGCTGGAGTGGATTGGGCGCCGCGTGGAGGTGCGCGAGACCAAAGACAAGATCGAGATTCAACTCGATGCCCGCAGGCTGGTCACTCACGGCCGCATTGCCGAGGCGGAGCATCAGAGGATCCTTCAGCCCCAGCACCGCCCACCGCGCGGGCAGGGCATGGCGCGGACACAGCCCCATTCCGAAGAGCAGGCCATTCAAGCGGCGGCCCCGGAGATCGCCGACTATGTTGCGGCGGTGAAGCAGCGGAGTCGGAAGGTGCCGGGCGTTGCCCTGCGCCAACTGCTTCGGCTGGTGCGCGAGTATCCGCGAGAACCTCTGTTGGCCGCAGTGCGGGAGGCCTCCCGCTATGGTCTCTACGACCTGGACCGGCTCGAACGCATGATCCTGCGCCGGGTGGCGCGTCAGTACTTTTTGCTGGACGACGGAAAAGAGCCCCACGATGACTGAAGAACTTGAACAGTTGCTGAAGAACCTCTGGTTGCGGCGCGTCCTGGAGATCTACGACGAACAGTTGAAGGCTGCCGACAAGGAGGACGTCTCCTACTCGGAGTTCGTCACCCGCCTGGTGCGCGCCCAGTGGCACTCACGGCAGGAAGGCGCTTTGGAGTGGCGTATCCGGCGTGCCAACCTACCGGAGCGCCTGTCTCTGGAGACGTTTCCCTTCGCCCGCCAACCGGGTGTCAATCGCAAACAGATCCGCGGCTTCGCCGAACTGGAGTTCATCTCTAAGGCGGAGAACATCGTGCTGGTCGGGAAAACCGGTGTCGGCAAAACGGGACTGTCCTGTGGCCTCTTGCTGAAGGCGTTGGAGAATGGCTATCGCTGCCAGTTTGTCCGCGCTCAGGATCTGTTCGATGAGATGTATGCGTCGCTGGCCGACCGCTCCACGCGCCAGTTGCTCAAACGCCTCGCCCGCCTCGACGTACTCCTAATCGACGAATTTGGATATTTGAATCTGAAACCGGAACAGTCCAACATCTTCTTCAAACTGATGGAAGAACGCTATCGCCAGCATTCGACCATTATTACAACGAACTTGGGATATGACGAGTGGCCCAACTTCCTGGGCAATCGCCCTATGGTGGAGGCGCTACTGAGCCGATTGCGACACTACTGCCACACGGTGCTCATCGACGGGCCGTCGCTGCGCGAGCCACAGGGCTGAAGGAAAAGCAGTGGAGCAGAATCCAACCAGCCAGAACGAGTATGTTCGGCGAGTCCTCGACGCTTATCGAAAGACGCCGGGAACGACGGGGACCGTGCGGCGCCCGGATCGCCTTCTGGCGGCCCAACTGCATCAACGCGGTGTGCCGCTGGCGGCGATCGAAAATGCCTTGGTCCTGGCGGCGGCACGGCGGCTCGTCCGTCCCGCTGGTTCTGCGCCGCTGGGCACGATTCGCTCGCTGGCGTACTTCCTTCCCGTGATCGATGAAGTCCTCCACCTGCCCGTTAATCCAGACTACTTCCGCTATCTGCGTCAGAAGATCGAACGGACTACCCAACCCCGGTAGGACTCACCCAAACCTTCACGCTCAGATCCCCTGCTACTGCATTCCTGCGCGCCTGCGGCGCGGATGATGCAAAGCCAAACCGCACACGCCTACGGCGTGGATGATATCGCCGTCGACCGCCTTCCATCACACACTTCTGGCGTGGATCCAGGGTTCTGTTCGAAGCCTGGGTCAATTCAAGCGAGCGCTACTGGGAAACTTCTCGCGAGCCCCGAAGCTGCATGCGCGAACTCCAATCGTATGTACGCCTCGGATGCGTATTCCGTTGGTCGGTAACGAATATTCTGCAACTACGGTCAGGGCTGGGAACCGGCTTCTCGTGGGAGGACGCTACCGGATTTGGCGGAATTGCTGAGTTAGAATCGAGTGTAGAACAGAAATGAAAAGCGCTCCGGTTCGTGGCCTAAGCGCTTTCAGAAATCGGTTTTGAGAACGCGCTCCCGCTCCGAAATTATTCTAAGGGGAGCGTGTACCAAATGCAATCGACTCTTGCTCCGGGCGCAGATAGCGAGTTCGCCACACGGCTGTGTGAGTGGGAGCAGAAGTTAAGGCGCATGACGCTGATCGTTGGCATCCTTTGCACGGAAGGAATCATTCTCGCGGCTGACAAGAACGCTCTCTCCCCACCATCGGAATACGACCGGCTCGACACGGTGGACGACATTTTTGGCATCCGCAAGATTAGACACGTGGAGAAGCATAAACTTGCGTATGCCTTCGCTGGAGACGAACTTGCAATCGATGTGGGCAACGAGCTGTTTGAGCAGAGAATTGACTGGTCTCAAGACTCTAACATCGGTGCGCGTTTACAGGAACTTGCTCGAAGGGCATACAATAACGGCTCGGCTAACGTTCCCCACAGAGGGCGAAATCCGCAGCCAGCGGCATTCCTTGTCGCGTTCTATGGACGGCACCAGTTGTGGCACCTATCTGTTGGTGTTTCTGAAAATCGCGCAGTTGGTATAGACGGAATGAAGATTTCGGGAGCGAAAGGTAATGCTGCACGGTTTTTCGTACAGTACTACAACCGTGCACTCCCCATCCGCACGTCAAAGCTTCTGGCCGCACATACGGTGCTCGCCGGGCACAGAATCGATGGAATGATAAATGGGCTAGACATGGCCGTGATGAATGGAAACGGATTTCATTGGCTAGAAGAACGCGAAAAAAACAAACTGCGCAAGAGATCAGAACGTCTCGACCAGTCGATCCGCAAGCAGCTATTTGACTGACTGATGAAAGCTTTGATTTATTTGGTCCGCGTTGCTCCACCCTTGTTCGCGGACCAGGACTCCCTACGCGAAGCCGAACGCTTTGCCGATCGCAGCCAGCATGTCCACGTTCCGATGGTGTTCACGATCATCCCGGAATGCCGGTCGGCTTCTCGGAATCAGCGCATGGCTTCGTCGGAATATCCTCACTGTAGAACTTCTTCCTCCACGGTGAAAAGATGAAAACGTTCACAGATGCGGTTGTTCTGCGACAGGGTTTTCAGTGGGTGCTGGATTCGAGCCAGTGGGCCAATGAAATCGCAAACTATTGCTTCAGTGAAAACAGAACGTTCTGTGAGCGCACATCAACAACGCGTAGGCCGGTCCACGAAAACTCTGCATAGTCAAGGCTAATTGAGTCCTCGTAGGGGCTGTCAATTGTCGCTGTTGTGTTGATCTCCTCGCGATGTACCTCGGAATTCGCAAGTGTTCCAATGATTTCCATTGCGAGGTATGGCTTTGCTGCTTTGGCGTCCTGAACAGTCATCGGGATAGAGATTTCGTATCGATCGTTTGTGATTTCGAATCGATGATCGTTTCTATCGTACGGCCTTAGCCATTGGGGAAATGGCTCCTTGATAAGTACCCCGTACCAATTCTCAACTGAAGCCGTGTATGGCATTGTGACCCCGAAGACATTTCTGCCAATGTGTCTTGTTCTAGCAGGCCACTGAAAAAGTTGCTTGGCGAAGCTTTTTGCCTCTTGCCAATGACCTTTCGTGAACATTTATACGGAGATAGTGTGCCCGAATCGGCGACTTTCCGTCGTCCAGACACACTTCTCCCCGAACTTACGCGGAGGGAACCGCGGTCAGCAGGTTCCGCATCCGCACCAGATTGTAGGCGGCGGCCGCGAAGGTGAACACCCAACCAACTTTGAAGACGCCGCGATGTCGCGTTTTGCGCAGCATTCCCACCGTCTTTAACCACCCAAATACTTCCTCGATCCGTTTCCGTTTGCGCTGGCTCACTTGGTATCCGGCATGCCGGATCGTGCGCCCATCGATCGCGCTGGCGCCGGATCGATTGATATTCTGCGACACGTGTGGCGTCACGTTCCGGTCGCGCATCTCTTGCACGAATCCTCGCGTGTCGTAGCCTTTGTCGGCGCCCACCGTGACGCGCTGGTCGCCAGCGATCCGTCCCGCCATTTCCAGGGCTGCTTCACGCTCGGCCTTGCCGCTGCACAGCACCAGCTCGGTGTCCACCACCAGTCCGTTACGGTTCTCGATCAGCACGTTGCCGCAATAGGCCAGCTTCGACTCGTGGCCTCCACCTTTTCGTGCCAGCCTTGCTTCCGGATCGGTCGTCGATTGATGCGTGTCGTTGCGGCGCTCCTCGCCATGAAAATCAATGGTCGGATTGCCCGGGTCCTCCGGTGGCGGCGTGCGGCCTTGATCTTTGCGTTGAAAACTCTTCTGACTCGCCCAAGCCTCGATCAGCGTGCCGTCCACGCTGAAATGTTCGTCCGACAACAGATCGTTGGCACGGGCCTGTTTCAATACCTGCGCGAAGAACTTCTCGGCGATGTCGCCATTCAGCAGCCGGTCGCGATTCTTACTGAATACCGTGGGGACCCACACCGGCTCGTCCATGTTCAGACCCACGAACCAGCGGAACAGCAGATTGTATTCCAGTTGTTCCATGAGCATCCGCTCGCTGCGAATCGTATACAACACTTGCAGTAGCAGCGCCCGCAATAGCTTTTCCGGCGCGATCGAGGGACGGCCCCAATCGATGTATAGTTGCCCGAACGATCGGGACAGTCCTTTCAAGACCACATCCACCATGCTTCGGATCGGCCGCAAGGGATGATTCGCGGGAACGCGCTGCTCTGGCGACATGTAGCTGAACATCGCGCTTTGCTGGGTATCTTTTCCTCGCATAAGGCTAAAACATAATGACGCTGTTCTGTCTTCCTTTGGTCACACCCATCCCAATTACTTTTTCAGCATCCTGCTAGATCGCACAACATGTTTTACGTCGAGAACGATGGGCCTCTCGACGGCCTGGAGGAGGCTCGGCTCCATCCCAGATTCTAGCGACAGGTGCATTGTCTTATCATCAGCATCATACTCAAAACGAGCACCCAAATGAAAGTCCGATTTGATGATCCTGAAGCAGAAGTCCTTTTGGGGATCAATCGCGTGACGAAGCCGCGCCTGATATTGCTCCGTGCTTTCGAACTCGCTTTTGCCCTGTTGAACGATTAGTTTGGTCACAATCGGCTCGATATCGTCAACATACACCCTTGGCCTCGTGGTTGTGTTGCGCGTGGAGCCCGGCGTCTGCGCGATTGCCGTCGCCGCAATAACTGAAAGCGCCCAAACGAGTTTCTCGCTCATAGCTACTGACCAAAAAGCGTAGCAGAAACTCTGGCGCACGAGCATTGGGGCGGATTCGGGCCTCTCGTTTCGTGTCTTCCGAGTCGATTCTAGCCTGCCGTGCAATCGTACGCACGATTCACATTTTTCAGAGTTGTGGTCAAGGGCGTTACAGCGAGTTTCCAGCGAAACTTTCTGTTTTTTTCGAGGTTGGGTCAGTCCGTCTCGTGGGCTCGCGGCGTAGCACCTTTCGTTTCTTCGCGGCTGCCAGTGAAGCCTTCTGAAGCCAGAGCCTCTACGAAAGGAGAGGCCGACCACCACAGGGACTGCTACAGGGACTTTCACAGGGACTCTAGTTCAAAATGGCGATGTTCCGTGAGTAAGGTTGAGCAAGCGCGGAAGCCTTGAAGGCCAATAAATACCGACAGTTCGCGCAATCGTGAGCAACTACGCGAAACCCTGAGTAGGCCGGTTGTGGCGACTCTTAATCAGTAGGTTGTAGGTTCGATTCCTACCGCGCTCACCACTCAAATCCCAATCCCGCCCTTGGCACAAGCCGCAGCGGGACCAGGGCCACCACATCCATCCCGAGCTGCTCGGCCACGAAGGCGAACCGAGCATCGCGCACCTGCATCATCCCGAGCTGCCACCTGCCCGCGTGCCGGCGCAATGCTTGGCCTCGCGGTCGCGGCAGCCTGCCAGGAAGGGTCCGCGGACTGAGGGCGTGCCTACTCATCGGACGGCGTCAGCTTCCCGTGGTCGAAGTCTCGTAAGTCCTCACGCGCCGCTTGTAGTTCTTCGTCGCGCTGGTCCCATTCCTCTGTCACTTGCTTCCATTCTTCAAACTCTTCCCGCGTGGCGGGATACGAGAACCGGAATGTTTTCAAAGCGGCGTCGGCACGAGTAAACCTCTTTTTGGCTTCCTCCAACGACCGGACAATTTCCTCGCGGATTATTTCGCTTACTGCGCTCACACTCAATCTGACGTTTCATGCCGATCACCGGATTCCTGGCCTCAATGAAGCTTCCTCAATCTGGTGGCGTGGTGTCGGAGAACGATGGTGGTTCCATCTCACCGTTGTGGTGCTTTTCAACGTGCCATCTTTCGCAACGGTTCAATGCTTTGAAGAGCTTGGCCCCGGCCCTCCGCATGCCTACAGGAAGGGTGTTGGAGGTTGTCATGAAAAAAGGATTTTTGAATCGGTTTGGAAAGGTACTCGCTCCGGCCGCTCTCTTCGTTGCGATGGCGGTCAGCCCGGTAGCGGCGCTCGCGGCCAGTCACGGCGGCGGTCATTCAGGAGGTTTTGGAGGCGGACACGGCGGAAGCGTTGGCGGAGGGCACTCCTTTGCCGCACCCAGCCGTGGAAACTCTGGCGGAGGTCGCGCGTACTCCGCGCCGGCACGCGGAAACTTCAATCGCGGGAACGTCTATGGCGGAGGCCGCGGGTTCTACGGCGGCGGGTATTACGGCGGCCGGGGATATTACGGCGGCCAAGGATATTATGGTCCCGGCTTGGGATTCGGCGTGGGCGTTTACGCGCCCTACGGGTATGCCGCTCCGGTCTGCAATCCCGCGGGATTCTACGATCAGTACGGCAACTGGCAATATTATCCCGGTTGCGCCGTGCCCTACGGATATTAAGGCGCGCAGGCCGCCCGGGAGCACGCGCCGCTATTGACACGCACCGCAGTCTCAGCCATTATGAGGACACATTTTTTGACCGCAGGAGTGTCCCATGGCCGAACCGGCAAACGTAGAGACGATCGCCAGGAACATCTCGCGGCGCGCTTTCCTGGCGAGTACCGCGGGGCTGGGCGCATTCGCCTTCGCGCCAGGCACGCCCGCGCGTGCCGCCATCGTGAACACCGACTTTTCGACGCTTCCGCCTTACGGTAACGGCACCATTCCCGCCGGCATCCGCTCGCGCCAAATCGCCAACGTGAATGGCCTGACCGTGCATATTCTGGAGGCGGGTTACGAAACGCCGGGCCGGCCGGCGGTCTTGCTCCTGCATGGCTTCCCGGAGCTTGCCTATAGCTGGCGCAAGGTGATGCCATCTCTGGCAGCCGCCGGCTATCATGTGATCGCCCCCGATCAGCGCGGCTACGGACGCACCATCGGCTGGGACGATTCCTACGACGCCGATCCAGACCCGTTTCGCATTCTCAACATGACGCGGGACGCCATCGGGCTGGTCTTCGCGCTCGGCCACCGATCGGTCGCTATGGTGGTGGGACACGATGCAGGCGCACCGGTCGCCTCCTGGGCCGCGCTCATCCGGCCGGATATTTTCCGTTCCCTCACCATCATGAGCTCGCCTTTTGAAGGCGCACCTGCGCTGCCTTTCGACACAGCGAACGGCGCTCGCGCGTCGCATCCGGCAGTCGCGGCAGTGACGGATGACCAGCTGGATGCCGAGCTCGCGAAGCTGAACCCGCCGCGAAAATATTATCAGAACTATCAGCGCACTCGTGGCGCCAACGACGACATGCTGCACGCGCCGCAGGGCCTGCACGCCTTCTTCCGCGCCTATTACTTCTATAAGAGTGCCGACTATAAGGGGAACCATCCCCATCCCCTGAAGGCGCGCATTGCAGAGGAGATGGCGCAGATTCCGACCTATTACGTGATGGAAAAGGACAAAGGCATGGCGGCGACGGTCGCGCCGTTCATGCCGCCAGCCGATTACGTCGCGAATTGCAAATGGCTGACCGAAGCCGAGGTCGACGTTTACGCCACCGAATATGCGCAGGACCGGTTTTACCGGAGCGCTACAGGGCTATCGCGTGAGGCGCGGCTCCGATCCCAAAAGTATCGCCGAGATGCATACTTTCTCCGGCCGCACCATAGACGTGCCCTCTCAGTACATCGCGGGCAAAAGCGATTGGGGCGTGTACCAGACGCCTGGCGCGGTGGACAAGATGCGCACTAGCGCCTGCACGCATATGGTCGGATTCCATCTTCTGGATGGCGCCGGACATTGGGTGCAGCAGGAGCAGCCGGAAGCGGTGAGCGCATTGCTAGTACAATTCCTGCGCGATTACGCCAAGTCTTGATCGCACGGGGTGCGCGCGTCGGGCCGAGATGCACCATCCCCGCCCACCGGCTTGCAGCGTCCCGCCGCCTCGCCGGGGAGCAAACTGGCGAAACAGAAAGATTGGGCGAGCATCTAACTGCCCAGAGGAAATCGCGATGGAGAAAGCACGAACCATCAAACTATGCTTCCGCCGGCGAGATGAAAGACGGGATTGGAAGACACTGGAAAACTGCACGCTTAGCCAGGCGCGGCTTCTGGTGCAAAGCGCCCTTCAGAGTGCCGGCGGACTGTACACGGAAGCAGACATCTGCATCGATTCTGTATACACCGAAACGATTCCCAGGGCTATGGCGGAGCTAGAGTTAGCGTCTGTGACCGAGTCCTCCGGGACGCTCCACCGTTAGCAGGCTACTGAAAAAGGCTTTTGGGGACCGGCTCCCTCACGGTCGCGGCTCGGTAAACACATGGAAACACGCAATCACGATTCTGAGCCGCGCGCCAGCAGCACACCCGGAGACGACCGGAAGTCGTGCCCGCAGGCCGGTCGAAGACGACTCAAAGTTGTCCACGGGATAAACATCGACCTGGAAATTCCCCGGTCGTCGTGCGCTGGAGAACAGCGACTCAAAGAAGACCGGACGGGTGGCGCGTGAGCAGCGGTTTATTGCCTTTTTCAGCATCCTGTTGGATTAGGCGAACAATTCTTCAAAGTACGAATCCGCAGGCTTGCCTGCTGCGATATGGTCGATAAACTGGTGCTGGCGATAAAGCCACACTTCCTGGACATCGGGGCACCATGGCGTGTTGCCGCCGCAGACGCCTTTTTCGCAGACTAGTCCACAAGCTCTGCAGCGCTGGCCCCACTCTGACGTTTTTCCGAGCGCCACCCAGAAGCCCGAATCGATTGCCAGGTAGAGTGCGAGCATGTCGAGCGAGAGCTCGTCGGGGTGAAACTTCCATCCCGCCGATGTCGCGACACGCATCGCGTCCCACATCGCATCCTGTGGCATTTCACCACTTGGACTACGGCTGCCGCTATAGGTTGCGGCGAGGGCGGCATAGAACTCACAAGTTACAGGCAGATGGTGCGCCAGGCGAGATTATATTTTGCCCCAGGATGTAGTCCGCTCGGGAGTGATTCGGATAATCGGCGCGTCATCGGGGAGCATTCCTTGGGCATACTGCGGGTATTTGGCTCTTAACCCGCGAATTGCCCGGGCATGTTCCTTATGCGCCGAATCCGGCAGCAGCTTCGCTTTTCCGCGAATCAAGATAAACCACAGCTTGGTCCAGTCCTCGCCGTATTCGTCGATCAGAAGCGCCACGCGGGGGGCTGCCCGGATATTTCGTACGCGTGCGAGTTGTTTTGGTGTAACTCGCTTGGGTTTTTTGTCTATCGCTGTGTAGAAGAACTTGCCGTCAAAAGCAAAACAGACCGGCACGATGTGCGGCCGGCTCTTGGCATCCAAGGTCGCCAGCCTCGCAACTCGGGCCTTTTTTAGTATTTTCTGAACCGCACCGGAAATCTTTTGCCGTTTGCCGCTCACGCTACGAATTGTTTGTAATTGTCGAGCACGCGCATAATTTCGTCGCGAGTTCCATCGGGAATCGCCAGAACCGCGCGTTCGATACCAAGCTCACCGTATTGGGCGAGCGCTGCCTGGTCAGCCGGCGCCGCGAACACACTGATCGACAACGTGGAGAAGTCCCGCCCAGCCTCCGTTGCCGCTTGACGCAACCGTGCCACCGCTTCTTTCGCGTGGAAGCCCGGTCTGGCGATGGGCAGCCAGCCATCGCAAAACTCCACGACGCGCTTCAAGGTATGGTCGCTATCGCCGCCCAGAAGTATCGGCGGGTGGGGCCGTTGCGCGGGCTTAGGGTAACTCCACACGGGATCGAAGTTCACCATTTCTCCGTGGAAGGCCGCCTCTTCCTGCGTCCATAGAGCCTTCATCGCCAGGATGCGTTCGCGCATCAGCTTGAAGCGCGTCTCGTAGCGCGCTCCGTGATTTTCCATTTCATCGACATTCCAGCCGCCGCCGATACCGAAAATAAACCGGCCGTTGGACAACCGATCCAGACTGGCCACGCACTTCGCGGTCACGATGGGGTCGCGCTGCGGTATCAGGCAGATGCCGGTGCCGAGCAGGATTTTCGTGGTTGCGGCGGCGGCAAACGACAGCGCAACGAACGGGTCGTGCGTATGAGAATAAGCTTTGGGCAGTTCTCCGCCGCCGGGATATGGCGTGCGGCGAGACGTCGGAATGTGCGTGTGCTCCGGCAGGAGCAACGACTCGAAGCCGCGCTCTTCCGCCGCGCGCGCCAGTTCGCGGATGTCGATGCCGTAGTCCGTTGGAAAATAGAAAACACCCACACGCATTGATCAGTTCTCCTGTCCGCAAATCTGGAGCCTAGCGGGCCGCTGAAAAAGGCTTTTGGGGACCGACTTCCGAATGGTCGCGCGTGGAATCAAGAACGTGCGCGACCGTCTTACTGCCTTGCGCCGCCATGGGCGGTCCCACCGCTCCCTCACGGTCGCGGCTCGGTAAACACATACAAACACGCAGTCGCGATTCTGAGCCGCGCGCCAGCAGCACACCCGGAGACGACCGGAAGTCGTGCACTGGAGAACAGCGACTCGAAGAAGCCCGTACGGGTGGCGCGTGAGCAAGCGGTTTATTGCCTTTTTCAGCATCCTGTTAGCGTAGACAACGTCTGCTCTGAAAATCAAACCGGCGCCGAGGAATAGGCCAGCGCCGGAACTCACATGATCGCACGTTCGCTGCCGGAAACTTTTGCCTGGGGCGAATGGAGCGGCTACCGGCTCAAGGCCAGTTTGGCGCTTTATAGACTACCTGACCGCCCACCACGGTCTCGAGCACCTGGGTTTTGGCGATCTCTTCGCTCGGGACTTTCAACGGATTGCGGTCTAGCACGATGAGGTCGGCGAACTTGCCCACCTCGAGTGACCCCGTGGCCTCGTCCTGGTGCAGTTCGTAAGCCGCGTCAATGGTCGCGGCATGTAAAACGTTGTCGCGGGATAAACCGGGATCGTCACCCAGCCGGCCCTTGAACTCAGCAGGTGCATCGGGAGCATTGGTGCGGGTGACACCCACTTTCAGAGCGAACCATTCGTCCAATCTATCCACAGGCCAATCGCTGCCGAAAGCAATCCGTGCGCCGGCGGCCTGCAGCAACCCGGCCGGCTCGAGAATCTTCATGCGAGCGGGGCCGAAGTAGTTGGTGAGGCCCAGAGTATCGCCAGCGGGCTTTTCCCACTGGAACGACAACACCGGGATAGCATTCAACCGCTTGAAACGCGCGAAGTCCACGCGATCGACAATCTCGTCATGCGCGATGGCCGGCCGAATGTCGGCGGCGGGCAACGCCTTCCGCATGGCTTGAATGCCGTCCAGCGCTGCGTGTACCGCGCCGTCTCCGTCGGCGTGCAGGTGGGGGTCGATGCCGGCGCGCCCAAGCGCTACCAGGATGGTGGCCAGCGGATCAGACGCAAAATACACGGCGGGTCCGCGGGAAGTACCGGGTCCCCAGTCCGGTTTGGTGGCCGTCCCCGAATTCACGAAATAGGGCTCACGCATCGCACCAGTTAAGGCGGGCGCCGCGATCACTCCGTCCAGAAACAGCTTTGCGTTTCGAACAGTAATCCCTGGCGCGCGCGAAGTCTTACCTTGGTCATAGCGCTTGGCCAACCCGACCACCCGCGCCAATGCAGGGGCCGGATTTCCCGCTTCAGAAGGTTCGATAAGCGGCGCGAAGTGCGCACGAGCCGTGAGCTTGCCAGCCTGGCGTGCCCCGGTAAACGCGGCGATATCCCCGGGCGGAGCCTCGGCATCTAAAAAGCTGGTTACGCCTTGGCGATTCATGGCTTGGAGTGCGACGATCGCACCGGCAACGTTGTCCGCATCGGTGGGCTTAGGCAAAAGCGTCTCGAAAACGTCGAATGCGGCATCTTCGAGCAGACCGGTGGGCTGTCCGGCAGCGTCCTTCCAGATCTTGCCGCCGATGGGGTCTGGCGTGCCGGCGGTGATTTTTGCGAGTTGCAACGCGCGCGAGTTCGCCAGCACCGTATGGCCGAAGGAAGATCGGACGATGATGGGGCGCGTCGTCTTCAGCGCATCCAGCGTAGCCCGACTGGTTTTTACTCCAGCGGGTCTCATACTCTCCTGGAACCAGTTCACCACCTCCAGCCAGTCGTCCGGGCCTTTGGAAGTTGCCTGATCGAGACATGTCTGAACTCGTTGCTGCACTTCGCCCACTGTCAGCGATGCATAGTTGAGGTTGCACTTCAGGAGCTGAAGCCCTGCTTCCAGCGGATGCATGTGGCCGTCGATCAAGCCGGGCATCAGAAAGCGTCCTTTCAAGTCGACGCTCACAGTCGCAGCGCCGAGGAAGGGCGCGAGGCCCAAATCGTTGCCGACGTAAACAATGCGTCCGTCACGAATCGCCAGCGCCTGCGCTATGGGATGCTTGACGTCCGAGGTGAAAACGACGCCATTCCGGTAGACGCGATCCGCTTTGGTGGGGTTCTGTCCGCGTGCGAACGACATGGCTAGCAGGAGAGAGATCGGAAGGAAGGTTAGCCCAGCATTATGGGATGCCATTATCGTCACCTTTGATTGTTTGTCGAACCTTCAAGATACACTACTCGAAGCGCCATCGTCCCGGAACGGCCGGGTGCCTATTCGCGCAGAAAGCCGAGCCAGCGAACGCCGGTTGTGGCTGCGTGCGTCCGCCGTTCATCGCCGGCATTTGGCGCGGCGGAAAAAACGCAAGATCGCTTCATCTCCTTCTGTCACGCCCATGGACACTACACATCGGATTGCGCTTCAGGTAATTTTGCGACGTGCAAGCCTTACGCTGCCTCTGGTCTTTTGTACCCTCGCGATTGCCCGAGGTGCGAGCGCATCCAGCGCCCAATACATCTTCGGACGAGCGGATTACATGGCGGGCGCTCAGCCGTCATCACCGGTTACCGCCGATTTCAACAAAGACGGCGTACAAGACTGAGTCGTGGCAAACAACGGGACAACACCGTTTCAATTGGCCGCGGACCGAGTTCAGTGGCCGTCGGCGACTTTAATGGAGATGGAAAGCTCGACCTGGCGTGGCTAATTTCTGGGGAAACTCGATCTCGAGTTTACTTGGAAATGGAGACGGCACTTTCCAGACGCACGTGGATTATCCAACCGTCATTGCCCTCAGAAGATAGGGTTAAGCGGGACCGGGCGCTCGCCACGCGGCGAAACAGGTCCTCACAGCTTGCGCACAGCGTTGTTGGCCGGATCGATGGCCCACACGTTCGCGCCGTCGCAAGCTTTTACGCTCAGCGGTACAGGGACGCCGCCGATCACTGCCCCGTCGGTAACCTGCAGTTTCTCCACGCCCTGCGGCCCATCCACCCAGATGGCCCTTCCGTCAAAGACAACGTCACCCGGGTTGAAGTTTGACAAAGGGAAAGTTCCGACCACGGCATCGTCGCTCGCGCGCACCTTGAGCACTTTTCCGGTATTGTCCCCTAACCACATGTTGACACCGTCGAAGGCAAGTCCCCCGGGGACCGATAGAATTATTCCCGGTGAAAAACTCGCTACCAGTGCGCCGTCGCTCGGGCGGATTTTGTCCACCGTGCCGTTCCCCGTCACCCAGATGTCGACGCCGTCAAACGCAATGCCCTCCGGCGGGAAGGTCAACGGAACGGTAGCCAGAACGGCGCCGTCCCTGGGGCGTACCTTCGCGAGCAAGCCTTGAGGAAAGCCGAACAGCACCACCCATATGTTCGCGCCGTCAAAAACCATCTGCTGCGGGGATGGACCGACATCAAAGGCTCCAAGCTGCTGTCCGTCGCTGGCACGCAATTTCACCAGGCTAGAGCCGTTGTTCACCCACATGCTGGCGCCATCGAAGGTCAACCAGGTGGGCGTGCCCCCAACTACGAAGGTTCCCAGTGCCGCTCCATCTGCCGCGCGCAGCTTCGTCACGTTGCCGCTCTGGTAGTTTGCGATCCACATGTTGGCGCCGTCAAACGCTGCCCCTTCGGGCTGCTGGCCGGCACTAAATTCTGTCGCGGCTTCGTTAATTGGATACCACCGCAGTATTGCAATGGACTGCGGAGTGGGACGCACTGCCGTCGCCGGCGCATCCTGTCCCCACACGGCTGGCAACATCGCACTGGCCGCGATAAAAACTACTAGCAATTTCGATTTGTTCATGACACTCTCCTCTGATATTTTTCTGTCCGTGGTGCTTCCCATTGAGCTAGGAGGCGGCAAACGGTCAAGGACAGCCTCCGAAGTCTTTTAACATTTTGTCGGCGGTAAATGTGCGCGCTGAAGAGGGGCCAGACTTCTGGCCCTTGAGTTTGTAGCGCTCGCCAGGGGCTAAAGCCGGCCCGGTTTCGATCAACGAATAAGCCGTCGATCCGGTAGTAAGAACTTTCCTTCCGCCGGATTCAGTGACACAGCCCGTCGTGATCCCGCGGTTGTGCGAAATCAGATAAGTCACGCCAAATCCGATACCCGCTCCAACTACCGCAATTCCTGCTATTATTCCCACCCCCTCGCCGCTCGAGAGGTATTGGTCTCGGCCCTTCGCTATCGAAGCGAGACCCAACAACATGAGAGCCAGACAAGCGGCTTGCAATCGCATTCGTCTCATTCCTCCGTCATGTCTATAGAAGCGTTAAAATCGCCTGATAAACACAACGGCCAGGGAAAAAACTTACGGCGTAGCTTGGCCCGTGTTGCTTCCGGCCGCCACCGCGCCGTCGAGTGCGAATACCAGACCAACCTGGCCGCTCCCACCGTTGGAGGTGGTCCCATAGAGGTTGCCCGCCGAATCCAGGGTCAGCCCAGCCAGCGGGTTCGCCCCATCTGTCCCGCCGTTGAAACTGTATAGCACAGTCTCCTGGCCGATCGTGTCCAGCTTGTACACCACGCCCGCGCTCGCCGCGCCGCCATTGACGGTAGTCCCGTAGAGGTTACCCGCGGAATCGCTGATTACACCGCCCAGGGGGTTCGCCCCATTCGCGCCGGCGAAACTGTACAGTACGCTCTCTTGCTTCGCCGCATCCAACTTGTACACCACGCCGGCATTGGACGCGCCTCCAGAGTAGGTGGTGCCGTACAAATTGCCGCTCGCGTCCTCTGTCAAACCGGAATACGGGTTCGCTCCGTCCGACCCTCCCGTGAAACTGTGCAGCACGGTCTCGCGGGCATTCGCGTGAAGCTCATAGACCACGCCGTTGCCCGACGCGCCGCCATACACGGTAGTCCCGTAGAGATTGCCAGCCTTGTCGCGGATCACACCAGCCTGGGGACCGCTCCCGTCCGGTCCACCCGAGAAGCTGTAGAGCACGAATTCCTCGCCTGCCGCATCCACCAGGTACACCACGCCCGCGTCCGCGGCGCCGCCCGCGGATGTAGTCCCATAGAGGTTGCCCTCCGAGTCACGGATCACACCGGCATACGGGTACAACCCGTCCGATCCTGTGAAGGTGTGCAGCACGGTCTCGTTGCCTTCCGCATTCAGCCGGTACACAACGCCATATCCGATGCCGCCATTCACGGTAGTGCCGTAGAGGTTGCCTGCCGAGTCGCGAATTACGCCGGCATTGGGATTCGCCCCGCCCGCTCCTCCGGTAAACCTATGCAGTATGGTTTCGTTGCCCATCGCATCCACCTGGTACACCACACCCGCGTTCGCCGGACCGCCCGAGTACGTGGTGCCATAGAAGTTGCCTTGGCCGTCGCTGGTTACCCCGGCATGCGGGTTCGCCCCGTCCGATCCTCCTGGAAACGTATAGAGCACGCTCTCCTGGCCGGCCGGATCCAATTCGAACACCACCCCCGCCGAAGCTGGGCCGCCGCCATTTGATGTGGCGCCGTAAAGGTTCCCTTCCGCGTCGCGGATCAGACCTGGGTCGGCATAGCCATTCGCCCCGTCCGCGCCTCCCGTGAAAGTGTGCAGCACGCTCTCCTGGCCGCTCGCATCCAGTTTGTAAACGACGCCGCAGCCCAAAGGGCAGTCGCCTCCGCCTCCGAAAAGAGTGGTGCCATAGAGGTTGCCTTCCGCGTCGCGGATCACGCCAGCCTGTGGCTCCCCACCGTCCGCCCCTGCCGAGAAGTTGTACAGCACGGTCTCATTGCCCTTCGCGTCCAGCATATACACCACGCCGTTGTCCGAAGTGCCGCCATAGAAAGTAGTGCCGTAGAGGTTGCCAGCCCCGTCGCTGATCAAGCCGCCATAAGGTTCCACGCCGTCCTCGCCGCTGAAGCTGTGAAGCACGGTCTCATTTCCCAAGGGATCCATTCGGAACACCACGCCGGCGAATCCCACGCCACTATTGACAGTAGTCCCGTAGAGATTGCCTTTGGCGTCCAGGATCAGGCCGGCGTTGGGATGACCTCCGTCCGCCGCTCCAGTAAAGCTGTGCAGAACAGTCTCATGACCGGTGGCATCTACCTTGTAGACAACCCCGAGATCCGCGCCGCCGCCGTAGGTTGTAGTTCCGTAGAGGTTGCCGGCCGCATCACGGATCACCCCCGAGTAAGGGTACCCGCCATCTGCTCCGCCCGTGAAGCTATAGAGGACGGTCTCCTGGCCCATGGCATCCAACCGGAACACCACGCCTGCATTAGAGGCGCCGCCTGAGTTGGTGGTCCCGTAGAGATTGCCGGCTCCATCGCCAATGACACTTGCTTCAGGTACCGCTCCGTCCGCCCCTCCGGTGAAGCTATATAGGATGGTCTCTTTGCCCTCCGTATCCAGCTTGAACACCACGCCGCGGTTCGCCATGCCGCCTAGGGCGGTGGTGCCGTAAAGGTTGCCCGCCCGGTCGCGAATCACACCGGCGAAGGGATTCGTCCCTCTGTGCGGAGCCGCGAAATTATGCAGGACGATATCATCGGCCACCAGCGGCGCGTACGCGACGGCGATGATCGCCAGTGCGCATATGGCGGACAAGCAGTGGAGATGTTGCCGTAGGTTTGTCATAGACCAAGAGCCTTCACAGCTTTCGCACAGCGTCGTTGACAGGATCGATGGCCCACACGTTCGCGCCGTCGCAAGCTTTTACGCCGAGAGGCAGATTGACGCCGCCGATCACCGCTCCGTCGATAACCCGGAGCTTCTCGACGCCCTGCGGCCCGTCCACCCAGATGGCCCTTCCATCAAAGAGAATGTCGGCAGGGTTGAAGTTTGACAAAGGGAACACTCCGACGACGGCGTCATCGCTCGCGCGCACCTTGACGACTTGACCGGCATTGTCCGCTAACCACATGTTGACGCCGTCAAAGGCAAGCCCCCCGGCGAGCGGCAGAAGTATTCCCGGTGTGAAGCTCGCTACCAGTGCGCCGTCGCTCGGGCGAATCTTGTCAACCGTGCCATTCCCTGTCACCCAGATGTCGGCGCCGTCAAACGCGATGCCCTTCGGCGGAAAACTCAACGGAACGATACCCAGGACGGCGCCGTCCCTGGGGCGTACCTTTGCGAGAGTGCCTTGAGGAAAGCCGAACAGCACCACCCATATGCTTACGCCGTCAAAAGCCATTTGCTGCGGGGCTGGACCGACATTAAAGGCTCCAAGTGGCTGTCCATCGCCGGCACGCAATTTTACCAGGCTAGAGCCATTGTTCACCCACATGTTGGCGCCATCGAATATCATCCAACTTGGTGCGCCTCCAACGACGAAGGTTCCCATTGCCGCGCCATCGCCCGCGCGCAGCTTGGTCACGTTACCGCTTTGGGAGTTTGCGATCCACATGTTGGCGCCGTCAAAGGCCGCCCCCGCCGGCTGCTGGCCGACACTAAACTCCGCCGGGGTTTGGTTAATTGGATACCACCGGAGTATTGCAACGGACTCCGGAGTGGCCACCTGTCCCCACACGGCTGGCGACATCGCACCGGCTGTGACAAAAAACTGCTATTAATCTCGATTTGTTCATGGAACTCTCCTATAATTTTTTCTGCTCCGAGGTGAACAAAAGTGGCCCAGTATACACTGGATCGGGTCTGTGGCGCTTCAGCTCAAGGACAGCCTCCCAGGTCCTTAACCATTTTGTCGACGGTAAACGTGCGCTCTGAAGAGGGACCAGACTTATGGCCCTTAAGTTTGTAGCGCTCGCCAGGGGCTAAAGCCGGCCCAGTTTCAATCAAGGAATAAGCTTTCGATCCGGTGGTAAGAACTTTCCTTCCCCCGTTTTCGGTGACGCAGCCCGTGGTGATCCCCCGCTGGTGCAAAATCAGATAGGTCACGCCAATTCCGACACCCGCCCCAGCTACCGCTATTCCTGCTATGATCCCCGCCTCCTCTTTGCTCGAGATGAATTGGCCTCGCAGGTTCTCTGTCGAAGCGAGACCCAACAACATGAGAACCAGATAGGCGGCTTGCATTCGCATTCGTCTTAATCCTCCGTTACACCCTATAAAAGCGATATAATTGCCTGACAAACACAACCACCAGGGGAAAAATTGTGGAGGCAGCGGGGCCCGAGTCGGTGACTGAACTACTCCTCCGTTGGAGGGCCGGAGATAAAGATTGCCTGGACCGATTAGTCCCGCTGGTGGAAACGGAATTGCGGCGCATCGCACACCACTACATGCGCATGGAGCGGCGAGGCCACACCCTGCAGACCACCGCGCTGGTCAACGAGGTGTACCTCAAACTGGTGAACCAGGCACAGGTGGACTGGCAGAGCCGGGCGCAGTTCCTGGGCGTCGCCGCCCGGTTGATGCGCCACGTCCTGGTGGATCACGCGCGCGAGTTGTGCCGGGAGAAACGCGGCGGCGGCGCGCACCTGCTCCCTCTCGACGAGGGCCTGGCCGTTTCGCCGGCTAAATCGGCCCAGCTGGTGGCTCTGGACGACGCGCTCAACGAACTGGCCAGGTTCGATGCGCGCAAAGCGCAGGTGGTTGAACTTCGCTACTTTGGCGGCTTGAGCGTGGAAGAGGCCGCTGAAACGCTAGGGGTGCATCCGAACACTGTGATTAGTGACTGGAGCCTGGCGAAGGCTTGGCTGAGGCACGAACTTAGCCCCCGGGGCGCCAATGGAGCCTGAGCGCTGGAAGAAGATCGAAGAGCTTTATCAGGCTGCCATGGCGCAGCCGGCGGAGAAGCGCGCGGACATCCTGCGGGAAGCTTGCCCCGGCGACCCTGAGCTTCGTGCCGAAGTCGCGGCGCTGCTAGAGGCCGCAGGCCGCGCGAGTTCCTTCCTGGAAGGTTCGCCGGTTACTTCTGGTCCCACCGAAGGCGCCCCCGGACCCACCCACGCCATGTTCCCCGATGAAATTGCGGGCAGCGTGATCGGCCGCTATCATTTGCTGCAGAAAATCGGAGAAGGCGGCATGGGCGAGGTCTGGCTCGCCGAACAGAAGGAGCCTGTCCGCCGCCGCGTGGCGCTGAAGCTGGTGAAAGCCGGGATGAACAGCCGCGAGGTGATCGCGCGTTTCGAGTCCGAGCGCCAGGCGTTAGCTCTCATGGACCACCCGGCCATTGCGAAAGTGTTCGACGCCGGCTCCACGGCCGAAGGCGCGCCGTACTTCGTCATGGAGTACGTGGCGGGCGTTCCGATCACCAACTACTGCGACCATCACCGGCTCAATACGCGCGAACGGCTGGACCTTTTCGTGCGCGTCTGCGAAGGAGTGCAGCACGCACATCAGAAAGCCATCATTCACCGCGATCTGAAGCCATCCAACATCCTGGTTATTAATGTGGACGGCCGCGCGGCGCCCAAGATCATCGATTTCGGAGTCGCCAAAGCACTCACCCAGAAGCTGACCGCGGATACCATGTTCACCCGCGTGGGAGCGCTGTTGGGCACTCCGCAATACATGAGCCCGGAGCAGGCCGATTCGTCGGGCGAGGATATCGACACCCGCACCGATGTTTATTCGCTGGGAATCATTCTCTATGAATTGCTGGCCGGTGCGCCGCCGCTCGATATGCGCAGAATCGCATTCGATGAATTTCTGCGGAGGCTGCGCGAGGAGGAACCTTCCAAGCCGAGTACCAAGATCCGCACTCAAGACGCGGCGGCGTCGACGGCGTTGGCTCACAAGCGCCAAACCGAGCCGCTGACTCTAGCCAGGGAGATTCGCGGCGATCTGGACTCCATCACGCTGAAGGCTCTGGAGAAAGAACGGTCCCGCCGCTACGGCTCGCCATCCGATCTGGCCGCCGACATTGGGCGGCACCTGAATAACGAAGCGGTCCTGGCAGTCCCTCCTTCGGCTGCCTACCGCGCCCGCAAGTTCGCGCGCCGCTACCGCGTGGCCCTGGCGACTGCCGGCGCCTTCCTTCTGGTGCTCCTGGCGGCAGCTGGAATCAGCATTTGGCAAAGCATACGGGCAACCAGGCAGCGTGACCGCGCGGACGCGGCAGCGGCATCAGCCCAGGCGGTGAACGACTTCCTGCAGAACGACCTGCTGGCGCAGGCCGGCGCATCCAGCCAGGCGGGGCCGGGCGCCAAACCCGATCCAGACCTGAAGGTGCGAACCGCGCTGGACCGGGCCGCGGCGCGCATCGCTGGAAAGTTCGACCGGCAACCGGAGGTGGAGGCCGCGATTCGAGACACTATCGGGGAGACCTACACCGACCTAGGGCTATATCCGGAAGCACGCAAGCAACTGGAGCGTGCGCTGGATCTGTATCGGCGGGTACTGGGAGCCGAGAATCCGAAAACCCTCAAGACCATGAGCCGTCTTGGCGCAACTGCTGCACTTCAAGGAAAGTACCCGGAAGCTGAGGCGCTGTTCAGCCGGACTCTGGGAATCCAGCGCCGAATGCTGGGTCCCGAGCATCCCGACACGCTCTCATCGATGAACAGTCTTGCCAGTAGCTACTATTATCAAGGCAAGTTTGCGGAGGCCGAGGCGCTCTTCCGTCAGACCCTCGAGCTGCAGACCCGCGTGCTAGGCCTCGCGAACCCTGAGACCCTGGCTTCCATGAACGGTCTGGCCAGCTCCTCAGAAAGGCTTGGCAAGTTCGCGGAGGCGGAGGCGCTGCACCGTCAGACCCTGGAGAACCGGCGTCGCGTGCTGGGTCCCGAGCATCCCCGTACGCTGGCGTCCATGAACAATCTGGGCCTCGACGACTTCAAGCAGGGCAAGTTGGCAGAGGCTGAGGCGGTTTGGGGCCAGACTCTGGAGATGCGGCGCCGAGTGTTGGGGCCCCAGCATCCCGACACTTTGCAATCCATGAACAATCTGGCCACTCTCTACGGACAGGAGGGCAAGTACGCGCAGGCCGAAGTCCTCTTCAGCCAGAACCTGGAGATAAAGCGCAGCGTGCTCGGGCCCCAGCATCCAGACACGCTCTATTCCGCCGCTAATCTGGCCGTCGCGTACCAGCTGCAGGGCAAGTATGCGCAGGCTGAGGCGCTGTTCAAGCAGACCCTGGAGATGCAGCGCCGCACTCTGGGCCCCGAGCATCCTTGGACCATTCAGACTCTTGCGTCCATTGCCAGCATGTACCAGCGCCAAGGCAAATACGATGCGGCCGAGAAGTTCGCCGCCGAGACTCTGGCGGCGCAACG
The DNA here is from genome assembly GCA_963784025.1 of Bryobacterales bacterium. Lineage (GTDB taxonomy): Bacteria > Acidobacteriota > Terriglobia > Bryobacterales > Bryobacteraceae > Palsa-89. Next base: position 25,433 of record CAWAPW010000009.1, on the reverse strand, counting down.
GCATCTGTCGGGCTCGGAGAATCCGGACACGATGGACGCGGCGGCTGACCTGGCGCTGGCGTACCAATCTCAGGGTAAGTTTGCGGAGAGCGAGCCGCTGGCGCGCGAGGTTATTGAGTTCGACCGCAAAAAGCGACCGGACGACTGGCAGCGATTCCACGCGGAGAGCCTGTTGGGGGCCAGCCTGGCCGGACAGAAGAAATATTCCGAAGCCGAGCCGTTGCTACTCGAAGGCTATCAAGCCATGGCTGCCCGGAAAAATCGTATGGGGGCTCCGGACCTTTATTACCTGGACGGCTCCCGCGAATGGCTGGTCCAATTCTATGAAGCGTCGGGCCAGGCGGGGAAAGCTGCGGAGTGGAAGAAAAAATGAGATCCACGCAAAAGGACACTCGGTCGCCCGCACGCGCCCCGGCGGCAGTGATCGGGAGATTCGAATAAGGATAGTTCACCCCCAGATCCCCTTGCTTCGGCCTAATCATTTGGTGCGGATGAGAGGACTTGACCCTCCACTCCCGTGCGAGAACTAGCAGGCTGCTGATAAAGGCAATAAACCGCTTGCTCACGCGCGCGGCTCAGAATCGCAACTGCGTGTTTGCATGTGTTTACCGAGCCGCGACCGTTAGGGAGTCGGTCCCCCAAAGCCTTTTTCAGCATCCTGCTAGAACCTGAATCCGAACCAGGGCATCCTCGTACGTTCCGATAGATCCTAACTGGTCGAAAACAAACCAAACCGAAGGTTGCTAGATCCTGGCAGATCCGGGGCCATAAGTCACAGTCGGGTGGCAACGGCCCGAAAACTTGGACCAATAAGTTGAGCGGACGCCATTAATTGCCTGCGCAGTCTGGAAACATAACTTGTGCCGTTTGGTACAAGTATCGGCGCCAGTTGGACCATTCATGCCCGCCGGTGCTCAAGACCCAGAAGTTGCGAACGCCGTACTGATTGAATAGCGCAAGCACCTTCTGACCGTTGTTCAATGCGATATCGGTCTCGCCCGCCGCCATGTAGAACGGCACACGGAACAGGTCGTTGGTTTTCGGATTCTTGAGCAGAGGTGCGAAGTTCGCATCGAACTGCTTCAGATCGTCCGCATTGATGTGTCCCGAACTGTAGACGTAAAGCTCACTAAACGTATCCAGGTGCGGTAATCCGGTATGAAGCACCACAAAGCCGCCCATGGAAAGCCCTGCGAGGGCCCTATCATCGCGGCTCGCCTTGGTACTGTAATGGCTATCAACGTACGGAATGATGTCTTTCAAATATTCCTGCGTGCATACGTCATCTTTGCCAGGAGCCGACGGTGTGGCACTGGCGCACGTGCTGGTGTTGGGCATCACGATGATCATCGGTTTGGCTTTGCCCGCCGCGATCAGATTGTCCAGGATAAACTGCGCGTTGCCGCCTCGTTTGGGATCTTCCGACGACCAGTTGGAGTCGTCACCGCCCCCGCCGTGATTCAGATACAGGACCGGATACTTCGCGTTGCTCGAATAGTCCGGCGGAAGGTACACGTGTAACCGCTTGTCGACGCCAGCATAGTTTTTGTAAGACGCCTGCTCAACCTTGCCATGTGGGACATCGGCCTTCGCGAAGAATGCCGAGTCGGAGTAGGCAGGCAGCGCCGGCAGAATGGGTAACGGGCAAACTCCGGCTTTAGGCGCCTTCAAGATCGGGCGGCCGGGCGAACCTGGCTGTTGTGGCGGCTGGGCCCAAACCCAGGTTGTCATAGCGAATAGCCAAAACAGTTTTTTGGTCGGCATTTTCTAACTCCTATTGGGCGATCGTGACGGTTGTCGCGAGCGGCGTATCCGCCGACGAGCCGCCCACCAAAATTCGAACGGGTTCTTCCTCCACAACGAAACGGCCGGCCTGTTCATCCCAGTAAGAAAGCGATTCGGCCTTGAGCTGCATGCGCACCGTCTTAGTCTCGTTTGGCTGGAGTGAAATGCGCTGAAATCCCCGTAATTCCTTGATGGGGCGCGTCACTTTCGATCCTTCGTGCCGGACGTACATCTCGACCACTTCGTCCCCAGCGCGCTCACCCGTGTTCTCAACGTCCACGCTAACCGTGTCTTCTCCGTCGCGTCGCAGAGTAGCAGTGCTGCTCCTGAGGTTCGCAAAGCGGAACGTGGTGTAACTCAAACCATAGCCGAACGGGTAGAGCGGCTCTCCCTTGAAATACATGTAGGTGCGGCCGTGGCGAAGATTGTAGTCGAGCATGGGCGGCAACTGGTCTAACGATTTCGGCCACGTCACCACCAGGCGGCCGGCCGGATTATAGTCGCCGAACAGGACATCGGCGATGGCAGTACCCGCCTCCTGGGCGTTCTGGCTCATCTGGATGATGGCGGGGACGTGATCGTTGGTCCAATTGATCGCGTAAGGGAAGTCAGAAAGAAGAACCACGACTGTACGGGGATTGGCTGCGTAGACGTCCTTGATCAAATCTTCCTGTTCGAGAGTGAGCGATCTGCGGTCCGAGTTTTCCATGCCGTCGCTGGGCGTTTCGCAAAAAGAATGGTCCGAGTCGAAATTGGCGATGATTGAAGCGCGATTGCAGGTTGGATCGTTTCCGACGAAGACGATGGCTACGTCGGACGATTTGGCGGCCGTGGCGATATCCGTCATGAATCCAGCGCCCATGTTGATCTTTACGCCAGCGCCTAGCTTCTTCCGAAGGCCATCGAGAGGTGAGACGGAATAAGGCGGCTCTCCGCTGTACAAACCTAACAGCACTCGATTCGCACGCGGACCGTAGACCGCGATCGATTTGATTTTCCCCCGATCCAACGGCAGCAGGCGGCCTTGGTTCTTTAGCAAGACGATGCTCTCCTGCGCCACTTGCAGCGCCACGGCCTTGTGGGCATCCGTCTGCCACGGTTCTGCGGTGGAATCGGACTTCGCGTACGGGACCAGGGCGGGCGGATCCAGTACGCCGAGGCGAAGCACTACACGGAATTTACCGCGTAGGGCCGCGTCAATGTCCTTCTCGCTGATCTGTTTTGATTCCAGAGCTTCGCGGAGCCCTTGCTGGTAGCCGTCGAGGAACTGATTAACGCCGATCTTGACGCATGCGGCCACAGCTTGTTGCATATCGGGAAAATAGCGGTGCTTGTTCACCATGTTGTGAACGGCGCTAGCATCGGTGGACACGATGCCATTCACGCCCCATTCGCCCGCCACGATGTCTTTCAAGATCGGGTTCACCGTCATGGGGACACCGTTCCAAGCATTGTAGGAGGCCATATAAGAACTGGCGCCGCCCTGAAGAAACGCCATGCGAAACGGGACCGAATAATATTCGCGCAACAGGCGTTGATCGAAATCGGAACTGGAGCCGTAGCGGCCGTTTTCATTGCTGTTCGCGAGAAAGTGCTTTAGCAACGAAGCGACGCGCCAGTACTTCGGATCGTCTCCCTGCATTCCCTTGGCGAAAGCCGCGGCCATCATGCCCGTAAAGAAGGCGTCTTCTCCGTACGATTCGTCGATGCGACCCCAGCGCGGATCGCGCGCCAGATCCGTATTCGGCCCCCACACGATTAGCGGCTTGCGCTGGTATTGGTCTTGATGGTTGTAGAGCCAGCGAGCCTCCACCGCCTGCACTTCTCCCGCTTTCCGAATCAGATCGACATCCCAGGTCTGGGCCATGCCCACTACCTGCGCGAATTGCGTGGTTGGCACTGGTTTTTGAGAACTGAGTCCGCCGAGCGACCGTTGCACCAAGCCGTGCAATCCTTCGGAGCCTCCGGCGTCAGGAATTCCGAGGCGTGGCACCGCGGTGGTTGTTCCCAGCGCGGCGATCTTCTCATCCAGAGTCATCAGCGACAAGATGTTGGTGACCCGCGCTTCACGATCGAGAACGGGATTTTGAAATGAATATTTATACTGGGCCGAGAGCGAAACGCTTGCGATCAGAGCAAGCAGCGCACTCACGCTGAAAGTGTAGATTGTCATTTGCCTAGGCCGGATTGAGAATACTGTTCATGAGCTTGCGCTCCTCGCTCGCCGGATCGTTCACAACCTTGCTGTCGTTGCTGAACAGCATGGTTGCACGCCGTTCTGAATCATACGCCGGCCAAGGCGGCAGGCCACTTTTCTTCGAATTCGGATCGCCTCGGGTCGCAAAACCGATCCAAGCCTCGCTCACGCGCGCGGCCAACGCGACGGCTTCAGGGCTAGCTCCCCCGGTCAATCCGGGAGCCACCTGGGTATTGTCGAACACAAAAGGCATTTCCAAGGTATGCGGGCTCTTTAATCTGCCGCCCAATGCGGGGGTCTCCCAATCGAAGCGGTATCGGTAAGTCGGCGCTTTGCCTAAAGCGGCCCTCCGTTCGGCAATGTTGTTGCTGTAGATTGTGGTCGGGTTGTCGGTCCAAATTGAAAAGAACAGATCCGAAGGCGTGGCATCTGGATTGGCTCGCCGGTAGACCTGGATCACTTCGTCGGCGCGATCGCCCAGCATGCCTTTCACTCGAGTTTTCATTGGGCTTTCATCGAGCGAAAATGCAGATGGATCAGCGACAAGCGTCATCTCAGTCCGGTTGTTCCCGATAATCACCGGAACGTCCGCGGAAACCTGCGTGGCGTGCGGATAGAAAGGATGTGCGGGTAACACCGTCGGGTCGAGCACCGGAGCGAATCCATCGATGATCCCCGGAAAACCACGGAGCTTGGCCGACACAGCGAACTGCGCCGCCATGATCTTTTCGAGCGGCAGGGACTGGATCTCGGACACGCGCTTCGCGTCCAAGCCAACTTCGGCCAGCAGCATTTGGGCAATTTCAGTGGCGCGCGAGCGTTCCATCATCTTGGGAGCAGGTCCGCTTTCGATGACTGCCCGGTGGAACAAACCCTTAGCTGGCGGCGAGCCCAGCAGCATGCAAACCTTCTGGCCGCCACCTGACTCGCCGAAAATCATGACCCGCTGTGGATCGCCTCCGAAGCGCTCAATGTTATCGCGCACCCATTCGAGCGCCGCCACCGCATCCAGCATCCCGACATTGCCGGAATGAGCAAACTTCTCGCCTCCCAAGTCGCCTAAGTGCGTGAACCCCAGCGCGCCCAAACGATGGTTGATCCCTACCACCACCACGTCGCCGCGCCGAGCAAGATTCGCCCCGATGAACAGCGCACTCGAATCCGAACCGGTGGCGAAGCCGCCGCCGTGCAGCCAAAACATCACCGGACGTTTCCCGTTGTCGTTGACGCCCGGCGTCCAGACGTTGAGGAACAGGCAGTCTTCACTTTCCGGCGGTGGAACCCCGTCGGTGCCCGCCACCAGCCGTCCGATGTCGCTCCGCAGCAAGTCGGAGCCGGCTCGCGCGGGATTGCTTTGAGGCGCGCTGTTGCCATAGGAGAACGCGTCTTGAACCCCCGTCCACGGCTTTGGCTTTTCGGGTGGCATAAACCGGTTGCGGCCCTCCGTGGAAGCCCCATAACGGAGCCCGAGAAAACTGTGGATGCCGGCGATGCTCCGGCCGCGCACCTTGCCTTTGGCTGTCTCGACGGTGCTATCCGCGGGCGCCCCAACTGCGCTGCGAAGCAGCAAGGCTCCTGCGCCTGCGGTCCAACCGGCGCGCAGCAATAGCTCTCGGCGAGATATCGTCATGGCTTATTCTCCTTTGAAATTGGAACAATTCTGACTGCGACACGGCGGCCTTCGTAGTCTGTTGCGCCGTTGGCAGACACGGATTCCGACATCCAACGAACCGCCGATGGCGGCGTGCCAAGCCCCTTCAGCACCTCCGCCACGCGCTCGGCACGCAGCCGTGACACGTCCGCTTTTTCGATCAGAACATTTCCGTTGGAAAGCAGCGTCGAACCACGGTAGCCGACAACTTCAACCGTTTGCGCCTTGGAAACGCGCGCATACTCGGCAATGTCCGTAAGTTGGCGAGTGTTGCGGGCAAACAGAAAATCACTGTCGAAGTCGTACTGAATCGCAAACTCGCGCTCTAAGAACGGAGGCTCCGGTTTCGCAGGTGGCAAGGCGGCCGTGGATACGGGAGCCTGACGGGTGGATGGTCCGGCGGGACGCTTCGCCGGCGGTGCTTCGATCCCAGGTTCGGCTGGCAGGATCGTGTTACACGCCCGATTCAACTCCGGTAACACGGAAACATGTAAGGGCTTCAATGGGATCCCTCCACAAACGCGCGGTCCGGGAACGACGGCACCTTCCACCAGCACCTCGTGCAGCAATTGCGGAGGATAGAATTCGGCCGTGATGTCCTGCTGGATTCCCAGAAAATAGGTTTCTCCCTGGTATTCGGCTAGAAAGCACGGAACGGTTTTGGTGTCGCGCACCACAGGACAAGCCACAAAATTTGTGTGCTGAGCTAGAACCGGCAGGGCCATCGCTACCATCAGGCAGAGGCGCATTAGAGAACTCCCAGAAAGTTCACCAGGTCCTGCTTGTCCTGATCGGACAGCTTCATGTCAAAGCGGCGATCGTAAAAGTCCACCAGTTCGCGAAGCGATTTCGCTGAGCCGTTTGAAAAGTAGGGAGCGCGCGCGGCCAGTCCGCGAAATTGCTGCATGACGATCGATCCAACGTCCACACAACGGCCCGAAATCAGGGCACGCCCTGGGTCGCTGGTGTAAATCACCCGGCCGAGATAAGGATGCGGAGGCGCTTCTTTGTCGCAGGTAATCTTGAACACGGGCAGTTCGCGGGATTCACTGTAGAGCGGCGGCTCAGTCCACGTCGGGTAGTTCGTGGTGCCCACATCCACCCACCCGGCCGAGAGATCCTGGCCTGTCATCTGCGCGTTATGGCAGGTGGCGCAGGTCCTCTTGAGAGGATTGCCCAAGCCGATGGAGTTGATGTGCGTCGCATCCCGCAGCCAGAATTGCCGGAACATGAATATGTCGTTGCCACGCGCGATGGATGCCCGAAATTCTGCCTGCGCGGACGGCCCGGGTTTTTTCCAGACGTCGAACAATTGAAAAACAGGATCGTAATCGTTATCGCCCAGCACTCCTGGCTGGTGCTCCGCCATGGCGCGGGGACCAAGCGCCGTCGGGCCGGCCGCTTCGGCAAGATTGCCCGCCTTCGCATCGAAAATCTGCGCGACGTAAATCTGGCTCTCGAAATCGACGATGCGCCGCAACATCGCATCGGGCAACGGAGCCTGGCTCTCTCCGTGCTGAAGACCAGCATTTCGCGCTTGCGACTTGAGACTCGGCTCGCGAGCATCGGCCATGAAGTTCATGCTCACTGGCATGCCGGTCTCTGGATCGACATCTGCCAGCCCACCAAGCTTTAGAGCGAACCGAGGCGTTGGATTCGTAACGTACTTCAAGTTCGCCGCCATGCGCGGACGACGGAATACGGAGACTGTAGGGTGATGGGCGCTGTGCAGCCCGTATGTGCCGCTGGTATTGCAGCCGGTCGGATCGCTAACAACCTCAATCGAAAACTCCGGCTTTCTCTTCGCAGGCGGCCAGGGAATCGCCAAGCGGATCAGCCCTCGATCGAGCAGCAGTGAATGAGACTTTTCCTTCTCCTGCGGAAGATCCGGACAATTGGACCCATCCACCGCCGCGAAGAGCGGATCCTTTCCCTGAGTTGCGTTCCACCTCTCGCGAATCGCGGCGACGGAAATGGTCATTGCATAGGCTGGTTGATGGCATGAGACGCAGGCTCGGCCATTGATGCCCAAGGGTTCAAAGAATGGATGCCCCGTGGTGTCGACCGGCCCGGAAGCATTCACAACGCCGAGTCGCCCGCGATCGTCATCGAATTGTGCCTCGACGGGGAGCATTCCGCCCTTGCCAGGTTCAATCCAGCGAGGCGGCGTTCGAGGAAAGGCCGGCAGAGCCACCGCGACTAACAGCGCCAGCAACGCTCCTACCGTTATCCGCGCCCGACGCGACGAATAACTCCACAGCGCGAACACCAGCACCAGCGTCACAGCCGCGGCGCCAATGATGAAGTACCAGCCCGCTACGAAGCCACCGCTCCAGTCCCGCAGTAGGCCGAGCATTTGTGGTCCGAGGTACGAGAACACCCCCGCAACCATGCTCACAACACCCATGACATTGCCGGTTTCACTGCCCCGCAGCACGTCTGCGGCGAGCGTGTAGGATTGCTGAATCCCGGCGTGTCCCAAGGCCAGAACGAGCGCCGCTCCAACGCGAAACAGAGCCAGATCGTGCGAGGTCATCGCAATCCCGCCCAGCATTCCGAGCGACGCCAGCGACGCCATCACTTTCCAACGGTTGAAGCGATCCATCAGGAATCCGAACAGCAGGTTGACGAAGATAGCCAGCGTGAATCCCGTGCTGATCAGAACCGATGCACCTACCTGGTCCAAATGGAACAAGGCTTGAGCAGCGGATGGGACGAAGAAGTTGGCGCTCAAGCTTCCCATTCCTGCCAAACCGGAGAGTGCCGCGAGCGACCAAACCAAAGGACTCCGAAAGGCACTGGAGGCGGCGATACCCCGATGCGCGGACCGTACCTGCGGAACGCTGGGATTGTTCCGATAGAAAAGCGTAAACACTAAGGCTCCCAACAGCGCGACTCCTGCATAGGCCAGGATGCCGTTCCTCCATCCGAAACCGCGGCCGATCACTCCGCCCAGAGGTGCGCCAATCACGGACGCGAAAGCGGAAATGGCGCCCAGAATCCCCATGGATGCACCCCGCACCGCTGGCGGACACGTGAGCGCCACAGCCACCATCACGCACACAAACGCGAAGCGATATCCGGAAAGCCACAGTGCACGTGCGCCGAATGCGGTCGCAAAAGTGGGCGCCTGGCTCAACATTGCTAAGCCTACGGCCACGGTCCCCAGTCCCGCAGCGAGAACCACCTTCTCTCCAAATTGTTTCGCCAAGAGTCCCGCGGGCACGCTCCACAGCACGGACAACAGCCCGTACATTCCCGCGAACAGGCCAAGCTGCGCGAAACTCATGTGGAACGCGTCGCGAATGGAAGGAAGGAGCGGTGAAAATCCAAGGTTCGACATCTGCAGCGCCAGCATGGCGAACAGCGTTGCCAGGTAAGGAGCCAGCCATTGCCTGCTGCCGTTCATAGGCGCTCGAGCTGCACGGGAGCCGAGAGCACGCCCCATTCCGGCCATCGCGTCATCACCACTTCGCCCGCCAGTCCCGTGACCTTGGCGCGGATCAGTAGCTCCTCCAAAGTTACTCGCAGCATCAGCCGCGCTAACGGAGCACCGGCGCAGCGGTGGGGGCCGAGCCCGAACGCGATGTGCTTATCGATATTCGGCCGGTTCAAAATGAATTCGTCTGCATTCGCAAAGACCGTCTCGTCCCGATTCGCGGACGCGTAAACCAGCGCGATCGGTTCATCTTTGCGAATGGATCGCCCACCGAATTCCACGTCGTGTTTCGCGGTCCGAGCGAATCCGCGATAAGGCGTAAACAGGCGCAGATATTCTTCCACTGCGGCCGGGATCAAATTCGGTTCGTTTCGCAATTCGCATTCCACCTCTGGATGCTGCGCCAAGTGGACCAGAATACACCCGATCATCACGCTAGGCGCGATCATTCCAACTACGATCATTTGGCGAATGGTTCCCAGCACCAGATTTTCCGGCAACAGCTCGCCGTCGTTACCGCGCGACTGGAGCAGAGCGCTGGTGGGATCTTCCGCCGGGTCCCAAGGCTCAGCCTTGCGCATTTCGATGATCAGCCGCGCGAGTTCGTACAGCCCCAGGCTGGTTTCCTTCACCAAATCATCGTTTGCTTCCTGCAATGCCTGGTTGTAGAGCGCGCTGGTTTCCTTGATGGACATGGAGAGTTCGGGCGAGAGGTGAAAGAACTCTGCAAACACATGCCCGGGCAGTTTGCGCGTGAACTCGGAGCAAACCTCGCCGCCGCCCGCTTCGATCAGCGGATCTAATAACTTGATTGTGATTGCCCGAACGGCCGGTTCCAGACACTGCATTTTTTTCTCGCTGAAGAACGGGTTGAGCGCGCGGCGGTACGGCGTATGCTCGGGTGGATCGAAATGCAGCGGAGGACGCCGGCCCGTGAATGCGACCTTGGGAACGACGTTTTGAGTCGAAGTAATGAACGCCTCCGGTTGGCGCAAAGCGCTCACCACGTCCTGATACCGCAATAAAGCCCAGAAGCCGTTCCACGCATTGCTGTGGGCCACCGGACAGCGCTCGCGCATGTCGCGATACAAACCATGCGCACTGGTGAGATCTTCGGCAGCCAACGGATCGAAGTCGTCGGTAAGCCGCGGGTCCTTCCAGTCCATTACCGGAGTCTAGTTGAACCCAGCACCGATTCGGAAAGATCTGGCCGGTTGTGTTCTAAGACGTGGCACGTCTAAACTAAGTGGGGTTCGTACAAATGGAACTGCGCCACCTGCGGTACTTCGTCGCGGTCGCTGAAGAGCTGAATTTCACCCGCGCCGCTCAACGCCTCAACACCGCTCAGCCTTCCCTTAGCCAGCAGATCAAGCAGCTTGAGGCGAACATAGGCGTCTCCCTATTGGAACGCAGCAAACGACGAGTGGCGCTCACCGAAGGCGGCAAGGTTTTCTTAGTGGAAGCCCGGGAGATTTTGGCGCGCGTTGAACGAGCGGGACAACATGCCGCGCGCGCCCAGCAGGGAAAATCCAGCGAACTCATCGTCGGCGTGGTTCCGGCAGCCGAAATCAAGATTCTGCCTAAATTGATTCCGCTGCTGGAACGAAGTCTGCCCAAAGTTCGCCTGGTGTTCCATAACCTGCCGTCCGCCGAACAAAAGCGCCTGCTCGCCCGCGGATCATTGGACTTCGGGCTGCTACGAGGACCGTTCGAAGATCCACGTCTCGAAGTAGACGATGTCCTTTGGGAGAAGCTCGTGGCCGCCCTGCCCGCCAGTCATCCTTTAGCGCGTAAGAAGACGGTTTCGATTCGCCAATTGAACCAGGTTCCATTCATTATGGTGTCGCGCGAGGGTTCGCCGGAATTACACGATGCCGTTAGCGCGTTTTGTGAGCGCTCGGGCTTGCATCCGCGCGAGGCGCAACAAGCGGACAACATTTTAGGGAACCTGAACATGATTCGAGCCGGCATCGGCTTCGCGCTGCTTCCGGACTACGCGGCCTCGATTCTTCCCGGCGGAGTGGTGGTTAAGCCGCTAGCCTGGACACCGGCGCCGGTAGTCAGTTTGGTGATGGCCCACCGCAGAGGAAAAGCCACCGCCGAGATGCTGGCCTTCAGGAATCTCATGCGCGACTGTTTTCCGGCGTAGTATAGAGCCTGTGCCTCAGACGGCCAGGAGTTGGGTCCCCTCTTATGCCGCCACCATTGTCGCGATGATGGCGATTCAGATGTCGAGCCTGGGGTTCTCGCCGCTGCTGCCTTCCATCCAAAAAACTTTTGGCCTTAGCTATTCGCAGATCGGATTGTTTACCGGACTTTACGGCCTGGTGGCAATGGCGGTGAGCGTGCCAGCCGGTCTTCTGGCGAAGATTGTAGGGGAAAAGCTCGCGCTAACTGGAGGATTGCTGGGCGTGGCCGTGGGTTTGCTGCTGCTCAGTCAAGTGTCCACATACCGATTGGCTCTCGGAGCCCGAGTTGTGTGGTTACTCGGATATCGTGTCGCGTTCGTCTGCGTCATGGCGTCCATCGCGCTAATCGCCCCGCCTCAGTTTCGCAGCCGGGCGATGGGCATCCTGGGCGCGATGGCCTCGCTTGCGTCGGTAATCGGCGCGCCCTTTGGCACGATTATCGCCGAGCCTTATGGATGGCGGGGCGGGATTATTGGTTTCGGTGTTATGGCCCTGGCAGGCGCGGCAGTTTTCTGGATTGGATATAAGCCGGGTGTGGGCGGAGGTGAGTCTCCCGTTCACGCGCACGGACCGTCGGCGCCTAGCGCGAGTGCATTCCGTTCACCAGTTGTCTGGAGTATGGTTTTGCTTGGTCTGATCAACATGGGCGGTTTCAGCGCCACATTCTTTGTGCCGTCGGCGGTAAAGACCACCTTCCACTTGAGCGCCTTGCAGAGCGCATATGTGATCAGCACCAGCTACGTCGTCGCCATCTTCGTCAATGTTCTGTTCGGGTATCTCTGCGATAGGTTCGACCGCTGGGACATGATGATCGGACTTGCCGTACTGCTGATTCCGGCTTGCTTCGCGATGATGACTCCGAACCTGCTGGTGTTCCGGGTGGCCACCGCGCTCGTGATATCACTCGGCCTCTGTGCCACAAACCAAATCTTCGCGCTGGCAGGAGAGGTAGTAGCGAGAAGCGAGATTGGTCCGGTAATGGGTGTGGTCGGGCTCGGAGGAGGCCTGTTCGGATACGTTGGTCCGCAGGTTTTGGGAATGTTGCGGGACCGCACGGGAGGATTCACTGCCGGGTGGTATTTCGTCGCAATCGGAGTGATTCTTTCTCTGATCGAGATCGTCTTCCTGCGGCGTTATACGCGATCCCGAGCGGCGCTCGAGTTGAGCCCCGCCAGAAACTGACCGACTTTCTGCCGCGTTGCTAGGCCATCCCAGCCGCGAGCATCCACCATGTCGGCGGCAATCGGAAGTACCGGAACACCGGCGGCTTGGAGGGCTCGTTCGATAAAGAGATTACCCGTGGCCGATGGCCGGGTTCCCAATGGTTGGAGCACGAGAGCGGCATCGATGCGATGTTTCCTGGCTTGATCGACAATCCACTCGTTGGCCCAAGGCGGATTGTGCAGTTGCTCGTTGAAGCTAACGGTGCGGCTGGCAAGCGCCCGCAGAGGATCGTCCAGGCCATAACGAATGTAGCCATCGGGTCCAAAGGCCAGGTACATCGACCAAACGAACACCGCGCCGTATTGTTGTTCGAATGCGGTGTAGAAACCGGTATCGTGCCACAGGCCCGCGCCCACCCACATGAGACGCAAGCGCTCGGAAGGACAGGCCGCGATATCCGCGTCGACGCGCTCCTTCACTTCGTCGCGAAATGCGCGGGCATGTGCAATAGCCCAGTCGCTTCCACGCAGCCACTGAGCGGCCATGACGTTGCTCACCTGCTCGTGCATCCGGACGGGCGTCCGGGGAGCGTTACAGATCATCTCACGCACTTCTTCGAAATATTGTTCTTGTTGATTGACGCCTTCCATCAGTGCGCGGAGGCGTTCAAGATCGAACATGTTTCCCGTTATTCGTTCCAGGGTTCGGATGAGCGAATGAAATTGCGCCACCATGAAATCCAGCCGGTGGCCTTCGAACAGTTCATTCCACCTGTACCGGCTCAGTTCCCACCAGCGAGGCGGAAGTTCGGTTGCGCCCGGAGCGTCCAACGGGACAAAGGGAGCTCCGAGTTTGGCCGCCCACGTTTCGAACACCCGCTGGATACAATCGCAGGTCAGCCGGGCCGAAAGCAGCGCGGGCTTTGGAAGGCCGCCCCACGGAGCTTGGCCGGGATCTCCGGCAATCGTGGAGGCAAGCGACAAGCTGCAATAGCGGCACAATCCGTCGTGATAGCCCATCGCGTTGAGGCCGTCCAGATAGAGTGGCGCGAGGCGCTTGGCCGATACCATCGCGGCCCACCATTGATTGCTCACCACCGGAACATCCATCGCATGGAAAAGTTCGAGCGGCATGTCGGCCTGCACGATGGCATACGGCTTCTGCTTTTCAAACACGTCCTCACGCAACTGAGCGAACCAAGTCTTTTGATGCTCGGCGGCGCGGACGCTGGATTGCAATTGCTTCTCAGCCATACCGAAGTCTCGCGCTGAACGCCTGTATTTGTTCCGAATCCTCTGAGCGCAACATCAAATGCGGAATTGCGCGCTCGTCAAGGAATGCGCGCAGGCGCGGATAGTCCCAGCCGACGACATCGTCGTCGGGCGGCAGATAAAAGATGACACCGTCCACCTCGGATGTCTTACGACAGAACCAATCGTCGGCAATCGCCGAGGGAAACACGCGCGGACTCGGAGCATCAAAATAATATTTTTGGAAAATGGCGCGGATGGGATCCATGCTGGTATCGATATCGTGCCCGGCCGCGCGCGAGCCCCACCAATCGTCTTCGGCCACGACGATTGCGCCGTTCGATTCAATCAGCGTGCAAAGCGCGGGACTGTCGCGGGGCGGTCCCTTGATCAGAATCCGCGGCCCTCGGAGCAGCGGCCGCGCCCCGATTTCAGCAAGCGCGTCCTGTACCAGGCACGCGTAGGCGGAGCGATCCATAAAGTACCAGGCTCCAATCAACGCAAGCGCTTCTGAGCCGCTCAGCCTGGGAGCCAGACCTTCTCTATGCTGTAACAATCCGCGGATTGCTCGGCGAGCGGCGTTTCCTTCAGTGATCGCGGACGAGAGTGCCTGGTCCTCAATTCGGCGTCCGGTGAGCTGCTCTAATTTATGCTTGAGCTCGTGAGTTCGCGCCAGGCCATAGGCCTCCGCTTCGGGCGTTCTGGCATGCAGCAGATTGTAGAGAATCGGCTCCGGCGATCGCTCCGCTCCTTGGCGAATCACCTCACGGAGATAGAGGAAGAGCTTGTGTTCCTGCTCGGAGGTTCTGGGAATGAACACCGCGCTCAGGGGCGTACTTTCGGTGGAGATCAGAAAGTCGAAGATTGCCTTTATGCGTGCGCTGAAAACGTCTTCCATGTAGCGGTCGGCGCGTGGAGTGCGCAGGCCGCGCGAGCTGAGGAGAACGGGATGTAGTCCAGCCGCGCGCAACAACTCCCACGGCACTGTATTGGATGTCACGCCCACCATGGCGAGGTCGTCCGCGGAATGAATTGCTCGTTTTGTGTAGACCCGGGTGAGCGTCGATATCGCGGAACTCACGCTTCAAATCACCTGCTGCGTTTTGAGCTTTTCCAGGCGCTCTTCGGAATAGTCCAGCAAACCGCAATAAACCGCATGGTTATGCTCTCCGAGCTCCGGTGGGGGTTCATCGAAACCGGCTTCCGCGCGGGAAAACTTGATGGGCATTCCCATGCCGTAGACATCCTCCACCATGCCGTACTTCGGATGAGCTAACGGCACCGTCTCACCGCGCGAGACGACGCGCGGATCACGCACGGCATCCGTAGGGTCACGCACTTCAGCGGCGGGCACGCCCCATGGCTCCAATGCCGCGACCACCTCCGCGCTGGTTCTGGAACAGGTGAAGGCTTCGAGAATCGCGTCGACTTCCGACACGTTCACCACGCGATCGTCACGCTGAGCGAAGCGGGGATCGGTCGTCAGGTCCGGCCGGCCGATAGCCTCAAATAGAGAATGCGCGAAGACCTCGGTGGGCGCGCAGATGGAGACGTAGCCATTTTTGGTGCGATACATTCCGAAGGGAGCGAGGCGCGGAACGGTAAGACCGGTTCGTTGCGGGACCCCGCAGCGCTCCAGCAAATCGAAGGGCTCTCCCGACACCATCATCGTCATCACGCCGAGCATCGAGACGTCGACGTGCTGGCCGATGCCCGTGCGCTGCGCATGATGGATGGCCGCCAGTACACCAATCACTCCAAACAGCGGCGCGGTGAGATCCGCGAATGGAACACCGATGCGCACCGGCGGATCCCCGGGGGCGCCGGAAGTCATCATCACTCCACTCAGGGCCTGGATGATGGCGTCCATTGCTTTGCCGGTTCCCGGATCGCCCTCGCTTCCAAAGCCCGTGATCGAGCAGTAGACGATGCGCGGATTCACTTGCTTGGCAAATAAATAGCCCACACCCAGGCGCTCCAACGTGCCGCGGCTAAAATTCTCGACGATGATGTCGGACTTCCTCACTAAATCCGCGTAAATCTCGCGCGCTTCCGGATGCTTTAGGTTCAGCGTCACGCCCAGCTTGTTGCGCAGCCGGTTGAGAGCGGAAACCGAGACATCGTCGGCATGTTGTCGCGCAAGCGTGCCTCCTTCCGAGCCCAGGTAGGGCGCGTTCGAGCGACAGGAGTCGCCGCCAATCGGATTCTCAATCTTGATGACTTTGGCCCCGAGACCGGCGAGAAGCAGAGTCGCAAACGGGCCGGCGAGCGCCGTGGTTAAGTCGAGGACCGTGAGGTCTTCAAGAGGAGTATCTTTCATGTCGAAGCCACCACGGATAATAGCATCGAAGTGCGAGACAAGCCTGAGCGACTAGGTCACTCCCCGCGAGGCATCCGCGGCCTAGAGCCAATAGCACCATAGAACACAATGCAGAGATAGCATATGGCGGGCAGAACGAACGCAACGTGAAGTCCGAAACGATCGGCGAGCGCGCCCTGGGCCAAGGCGTCCGAAGAGATGGAACCTCAGTCGAGATTCTCCGACAACGTTGGAGCGGATAAAGGACTTGAACCTCCACTCCCTTGCGAGAACTGGGACCCGAATCCGAACCAGGGCACCCTCGCACGTCCCGATAGGTCCTTAGTGCCCGAGAACAAATAAAAAGGTTGGTAGATCCTGGCGCATTCGGGGTCATAAGGCACAGCCGAACTCGGCGACCGTTACGTTTCATCTCAGTGGTTTACGCCAGATGACATGACGGTGACATGTAATGAGGCGCATGGCGTCGGCGATTCGGCGAATCGAGGTTATCGATCGGCGAGGGAGAGCGCGTTTTTCGTTCCTGATCCCCTCAAGGGCGCTCAGCAGTCACTTTCTCCGAGATGGAATGAGAGGGCCGGCTGCCTGGGGGATGCGCTAAGCTCCCAAACCCCTTGCTCAAGCCGCCGCACCGCGGCCAGCTTGCACTCCTTGGTGAATATCCTTCTTGACACCCCATGACTCAATTCTCCTTTGAATGGATTTTGAGTCTTAACTGCTTGTGTCAAGAATGGGGACAAGTCCACACCGCCTCCTAAGCAGGATGCTGAAAAAGGCCATAAACCGCTTGCTCACGCGCGCGGCTCAGAATCGCGACTGCGTGTTTGCATGTGTTTACCGAGCCGCGACCGTGAGGGAGTCGGTCCCCAAAAGGCTTTTTCAGCAGCCTGTTAGGGATACCGCGTGCCGAGAGCCATCGAGCTAGAATACCAAGCGTGCTACATCGGCGAGGCGCGGCACCGTGACGCGAGGAGTCCTGAGGCCGTGCCGGGGTTGAGATCCACCACGAGGAGGCCAGCTCCGGGGCGCGCGTTGGTGTAGGATGTGATCAGGTCGTCGAATAATAGGAGCAATCGCATGAATGTCCACCACCTAGTGCCGTCCGTGAGCCGCCGGCTCCTGTCCATGGGATGCCTCATGCTGGCGGCCGGCCTGCTGCAGCCGGTTCACGCGTCAGGCGTAGACCTCTCGAAGTTCACGCGCATCGAGCCGCAATTCATCGCGGCGCTGGGAGACCCCGGGGCCACTTCCGGCAACGGCGCGCAGTCATGGGGCTTCTGGAGCCAGGACCCGGGCCCGCGCGCTTGCAAGCTGGACCACTACCCCCAATTGAAGGCGGCCGGCGGCGTGGCGCCGGCACAGTGGAAATTCGACGCTAAGGACTGGTGGCTGGAGGAACACGGCTTCATCATGGAGAAGCCGACCTTTCCGCTGCCTCCTGGGAAATACCTCGTCACGGGCGACCGCAACGTGACGACCGTGCTGACAATTCAGCCCAAGGACAAGGACGGCAATCAGCGCTGGGAACTCGCCAACGGCGCGACCCTCTACGATGTCACCCATCTCGGATGCCGCTCCGCACGCTACACGCCGGCGACGGCTAACAACTCGTGCTCGCCCTCGAACGTTCGGACCACGGGTTTTCCGGTGAATCCAGGGGCGGCCATGCCCGTGGTGAACGGCTGCCGCAAGCAGGACTACGCGGTTCTCATCGTCGTTGGGCTGCCCGCCACTCACTGAGTGGCCGCACGCAAGGCTCGACCGCTCGCCACGTGACCACGCCGACACCCGAACGCTACTTCTCCACCGAGTGCAGCGACTCTAGAACAGATTCATAGCGGAAGGATCAGACTATTCTCCCGAGTCGGCACTCGGAGAAAGCTTAGGTTGATCACACAGCCCCCGACGACTTCGCAATTGGCGATGGCGTTGGACAAAGTTGGCCGGATTGGGACCGAAAAGGTGGGCCGGGGGGATTGAAACGCAGAACCGGGCGGAGGCCGTGGCGTCACTCCGTAGGTTATGCACCGGGTGCTGGGCGGCGACGGGATCGCCCTACGCTTGCACATCACTGGCGAGTGGAAGGGCCGCAGCTAAGATTACCGTCCAACCTAGCGACCGAGATCGAGGTTCCTATGGCCGCGAGTTTCCATGGCAACGCGTTCGCGCTCAAGAGTGATGGCCGTTTCGCCAAGCGCCTTCTGGTAACGTCCCAGCCACCCGCTCCAGCCGTCCTCGTGCGGTATGATGCCGCGCCGGATGAGACGTTGTGCTATCTCACAAAGTGGAGGATCGCCCTCTGAATCGCCCATGTCATCGATCTCCACCGCCGGGTGGCCATCCGTGAAACGCTTTCGAACTCTGGCGCGTAGCAGATATAGTGAACGCACGCATCCGTTCCTTCCGGCAGAAGGTAACTCCGGCCGGAGCTTTGCTTTTCCCCGTGTGCTAAGATCCTGCCTTCCCGGGTCCTAAGGTCGCGAAGGTCGAGCCTGTTGAGCGAGAGCCCGTCATCGGACATCAAGGCTCCCTGTGCCGCTAGTGTTTTCTGCCAGTCTCCACCGCGTTGCATGGCCCGCAGGACATTCTCGAAATCCCGTCTTACCCGCCATCTCTTTGGGCCGGCCGATTCGGCCAGGCCCATCGACGAAAGAAGCATAAGCCTCTCGGACGTGTGCCGCTCGGATAGAGAAACTCCTGGACCTTTTCCCGCCCGGCTTGGGTCTCGCGTAATCGTGAAGAATGGGGAAGTCGTAGGATCGGCAACATCGGCCTCCTGCTGGATGAGGCGGTCCAAGGAGGTATAGCGGCGCTGATGGACCTCCTGGCGTCGTAAGATGTGCCTGTTATATCGCGATAAGGCCCAGCCGATCGGCCCACGCCTCCCGGCGTATTCTGCTAAGTTCCTGATTTGTCTGGTGCGGATGAGAGGACTTGAACCTCCACTCCCTTGCGAGAACTAGAACCTGAATCCGAACCAGGCACCCTGGTACGTCCCGATAGATCCTAACTGGTCGAAAACAAACGAAACCGAAGGTTGCTGGATCCTTGCAGATTCGGGGTCATAAGGCACAATCGGACCCCGCTATCCGTTACATCTCAAAATCAGTCGTTGTCCGCCAGAGATGACGTGTCAGCGACAATTCACCCGGAGTAGCCGTTAGCTGACGCAAGCGCGTCTATCGTTCCCGATCCGCTCTGTCGGCCGTAACCGTTGGCTTTCTCCGGATAGCGTAAACAGACGAAGGTTCCGGTGGCGATTCTCAAAAGCCCGCTGTGAATGACAACGTCCTTTATCATTCACCACGAAGTTGCGAAGAGGCAAGATGTTTGCGCCAGGTTTTGTACGAGTGTCAGACCATTCGCTCAGAGCGCGGACGACGCCCCCGAACGCCGATTCACAGGATCGATTCGGCGCAACCGACACGCTTCCGATTGATCAGGGTTCTGCGACACGACCCTCGGGACGGCGGGTGAATCGTGGGACCGCACGTTGGGCGAATCACGACAGATCTCTATCGGAAGCGGCCCGGCGCAGAATGCTGAGCAAAGGTGTGCTGGCCGGGACCGGGGCGCTTCGGACCGAGTCGTAAGAAGGAAGCGGCTGCGCGGCGATTTGGCAACTACGAGTTATGGGTTTTGAATGCCGCTATGATTCCGAACAGCGCTGTTTGGCGGCAGGATGGGGCACAATTCTGTCGTTGGATGCCGGAGTCAATCACGGCTGTGGGGTAGTCCCGGCGCGGAAAGAGGCAGTCGAGGCCGCTCGCAAGCGCCGTCTGTGGTGGATGGACACACGTGGAGCGAGGCGTGTCGGAGGCACGTCCAAGATCCGTGGGTGCAGCAGCCCTATGAGCTATCAAGAGCAGCCACCAGTCGATAGTCCTCGCATTGAAGTTGAAACGCGGTCAATCGTTCGACGATCCGCATCGGTGCCTGGCAGCGCGGACAGCAATGAACGGAAGTAACAGAAGTATCTGCGTCAGAAACTGGAGGCGGCGCTTCGAGCAGGTTACGGCATAACGGCAGAAGCAGCTTGCGGCTGCGATTCGCGAGAAAGCCGAAGTAGCGGATGCGTGGAAAGCCGCTGGGCAGCACATGCTGCAAGAAGCGGCGCAGGAACTCTTCGTGAGTCAGTGTCATTGCTCGCGGCTTGCTGTGATGCGCGTAGTCCTTCCAGCGGAAAGTGACGTCCTGATCAGTGACGTTCAGCAATCGGTGATTGGAGATAGCGACGCGATGGGTGTAGCGTGCCAGGTAATGCAAGACATGCTCCGGTCCGCCAAAGGGCCTCTTGGCGTATACGACCCAGTTTTCGCCAAACAGCGTGCGCAGAAAAGAGTTGAATGCCTGTTCGCCGGATAACTGCTGGCACGCCCCGAAAAACTGAAGCTTGTTCTTCCGAAAGAGTTGCCTCAGTCCGGCGACGAACTTACCCCGGAACACGCGGCTGAGCACTCGTACGGGCAGGAAGAAACTTTGCCGTGAACAAATCCAGTGCTTGTGATCCGGCGAAAGGCCGCCGTTGGGCACCACACAATGGATATGTGGATGAGGCTGCAAGGTCTGCCCCCACGTATGCAGCACACTTAAGAAGCCAATGCGGGCACCGAGGCGTTTGGGGTTCGCGGCTACTTCAAGCAGCGTCGCGGCGCTGGCCTCGAATAAGAGAGCGAACAGCACTCGCTTGTTCTGCCACATGAGTGGGACAAGTCGATGCGGCACGCTGAAGACGACATGATAGTAAGTGACGGGTAGAAGCTCCCGTTGGCGAGATCGAAGCCATTTGTCGCGGGCATTGGTCTGACACTTCGGGCAATGCCGGTTGCGGCAGGAGTTGTACGAGATGGTCTGATGTCCGCAGCGGTCGCACTGATCGCGATGACCACCGAGCGCAGCCGTGCGGCAGCGCATGAATGGCATTGAACACCTTGATCTGAGGCCAGGTCAAGGAACTCCGGTAACGATCCAGAAATCGACTGCCGCCGCGATGAATGACATCGGCCACCTCCCAGGGTGGTCGTGTCATTGTTAGCTGTTCTCAGGCGGCTCGTTTTCTCGGTGGAAGTCGCGGATCGTGATCTGATCCAGCGGATTGATCGCCGCCTGTAGGTGCCGGCGGGAGACGTGCAGATAAATGGCGGTGTCTTTCAGCCGCTGATGCCCCAGCAATAGCTGGATCGTCCGCAGATCGGTTCCTGCTTCCAGCAGGTGTGTCGCGAAGCTGTGTCTCCTATGCCGCACGCGGTATAGGCGGCACTATACCGCCTCCCCGACTATGCCGCTTAAAGCAAAGCGCAATGGCGAAAGCGCCACGGGGATGCGTTGCTTTGTTGTGGACAAAGCGAGAAAGAGGCGGCATAGTCTGAGGTTTTGGGATTAGAGTTGTTTGAGAAAGGCGAGCAACTCGTCGTCCGGTTGGAAGCGCTTGGGAGCACCTTTGATTGGATTAGTTTTGGCCATGGCTTCTTCTTTCAGAGCGAGATCGGCGTCGAGATAGATCTGGGTAGTTTCCACCGATTCATGGCCAAGCCAAAGCGCAATAACTGCTCGATCGACCCCGCCCTGCAGCAACTCCATAGCAGCTGCATGTCTCAGGACATGAGGTGAGACTCGTTTTTTTCGCAGCGAAGCACACGTTTCGCGCGCCTTGGCCACATGACGCGCCAGCAGATGCTGGACGCCATCGGCACTTAGCGGTCCGCCTCGTGTGCTGGGGAACAACGTTTTGGAATCTTCACTGCCTTGCTCCCGAATCCAGGCTTTGAGAACGGCAACGGTCGGTTTAGCCAATGGTGTGCACCGTTCCTTGCGTCCTTTACCCTGGCAGCGCACATGTGCGCCGGCTCCGAGCGAAAGATCTCCCTGCCGCAACGCAGTCATCTCGGATAATCGTAGGCCGGTCTGAACGGCTGTGATCAAGAAGCCATAGTCGCGCCGTCCCAGCCACTTGGTTCGATTGGGCGCCGCCAGCAGCGCTTCGATTTCCGGACGGGTCAGAAAGCCGACTAGGGCGCGTGTTTGACGTTGGTTGGGAATGGCCAACACTCGCTGGATGACTTCGCTCTCCGCCGGTGCCTCCAGTGCGGCGTAACGAAAGAACGAACGGATCGCTGTGAGCCGCAGGTTTCGGCTCCGAGCACTGTTGTGCCGACTCTTTTGGAGATCTTCTAGAAACGCATTGATCAGTGAGGCGTTCAGGTCGCTTAACCCGAGTTGAGAGGGTGCTTTGCGTAGCTGCTTCTGCGTGAAGTGCAATAGCAAGCGAAACGTGTCGCGGTAGGAAGTGATGGTGTGAGCGCTGGCTTTTCGTTGCGTCATCAACCGAAGTGTGAAGAATGACTGCAACAACGCGGGAAGAGTAGCGGGACTACGCATTCAAGCTCTCCCATCTCTTTTCCAACCTGGCGCCAGCTGCACCGAGTAGTTCGGGAGTTCCGGTCAGATACCAGTAGGTATCGGTCACGTGGGCATGGCCCAGATAGGTGGACAAGATAGGCAGACGCCGCTTAGGATCGTCACCACTGCGATACCAGCGCAGCAGCGTCTCCACCGCAAATCGGTGACGAAAGTCATGCAAGCGGGGGCCCCTGCTCGCATTCGCGCCGCGCAATCCAATCTGCCGAGAGAGGATGTAGAACGCCCGGTGCACCTCCCCTTTATCCAAATGGTTGCCGTTCTTATTTACCAGGAAGGGCCCGTCCGATCGTGCGCCAAAGCGGCGGTCTCGCCGTTTGACGTAATCGGCCAGAGCCTCGCAGGTTGAGCGATGCAACGGTACCAATCGGGACTTTCCAAACTTCGCGCCCTTAATCGTGAGAATGCCCTCGGACCAATCCATGTTCTCGGTTTGCAGATGCAGTGCTTCACCCAGGCGCAAGCCTGTGACAGCCAGCAAACCAAACAAACAGTAATAGGTCCAAGGACGCAGAGGATCGATGGAAGGCTTCGTCTTAGCGGCCTTTAACAGTTTCTGGATCTCCAGTTTCGAGTAGAAGTACGGCCGCGCCCGCGGGGGTCGATAGGGCAGTAAACCCAGCGCGGGAATCTCTGTCAGAGGGTCGGTAGCGCTCCAGTGACGAGTGAAGCCACGCACAATACTGAGTCGCGCCGCCCATTCATAGGGTTTCTGATTCTCATGTCGTGTGGCCCATTCTAATGCCAGCTTGACTGTGATGGCCGCACTGCGTTTTTGCTCCAGAAATAACAAGAACTCCCGCAGGGCCGTTTCATGCCTAACCAACTTAAATCCGAGGCTGCGGCGCATCGTCAGGTAGTCTCGAACAGCTTTCGTAAGTGGCTTCATCGACCGCACCCCGGCCATGGCAACGCCAAGGTGTGCAAAGCGGTCACGTCCACTTTCGCGTAGATCGCGGTGGTGTTTGGGCTTTTGTGGCGTAGAAGTTCTCCGATCTCATCCAGGGAACCTCCCTGTCGAAGCAAAGTAGTGGCCAGCGAATGCCGAAGAACATGTGCGCCCTTATGCGCTGACTCGACGCCGGCATGTTTTATCGCGCGCATCACGAGGGTGGAGATTGCAGACGCGTTGGCAAAGCCGATCAACGGCGCGCGATGTCGAATGAAAGCTCTCCGACTGACACAACGGGGACGATCTTTACGCAGATAGGCTGCCAGAGCCGCACCTACATCTACTGCCAAGGGCAACGGCACCGACCTCCCGCCTTTCCCGCGAATCGTAATCTGGCCAGCGCTCCAATCGATGTCGTCTAAGTTCAACCCCACAACTTCGCCGGCTCGTAAACCGAGTCTGGCCAGCAGCAGCAAAATCGCATAATTCCGCCTACCGACGGGGCTCTTTCGATCACAACACTTCAGAATCCGTTCGACATCATTGGTGGAGATAAACCTAGGCAATGTGGAAAGCGACCAGTTGGGGACAGCAGGAACACAACCCGAAAGATCACTGGAAACCTTTCCACGATGGCGCAAATAGCGAAGAAAGGACCGAAGTGCCGTCACCACCAGTCCGGCCCGCACTGGACTCAATCGATGGGCTTGCCGCACAACGAACGTGGTAATGTCAGACGCACACAGAAGCCGGACGTTTGGAGTCTCGTCACCAAAGCTTTCGGACAGAAACTGCTTGATTACTGGCACATAGTTATGCAGCGTGGCCGGCGACAATCCGCGCTCTTGTAGTAGGTACCGCTCGAACTCCGCGGCGACTCTCTCAGGAGCGTTGCGCACGGCTGGTTCCCGCTTCACAACTCCCTTCTCTCGAAGCATGGCCAGCATTCGCTTAAGCGCTGTCGGATCGCCCCGGCGGACTGCTTGTTGCCGTTGGCGAAGCCGAAGAAATCGATTCACATGGTGAGCGTCTAGACTCCTGACAGCAATCTCCTGCCGTTCAATCCAGCCGCTGAAATCAGCAATGACAAGAATCTGCAGTCGTATCGATTGCTCTTCATAGCCGTGCTCAAACTGGGCCGCCGAGTAAGCATCGAGATATTTACTCAAAGGCCCCTGACGAAGCCGTTCTATCGTTCTTGGGAAAATGAAACCCTTCTTGATCATTCATCCAGAGTGTCAGCCTGCCCAGCCGGACTATGCCGCGAACAAAGAGCCAAAAGCCCGCAAACAGATCGCCGGGAAGCTTAAGCGGCATAGTCGGGGAGGCGGTATAGTGGCGCAAAGTGTGGGGCCCGATCCGTTTGGTAAGCCCGGCGCGAAGAGCCGCTTCGTGGCAGGCATGCCAAACGGTCTTATCGGAGGTCGGCCGTTCTGGCTGAATCGGCCCGACTCGACTGGGGAACAAATAAACCCGAGGTTTCACTTTGCACGCCCGCCAGTGCTGTCGCAACGCTTCGAGCAACTTCGGCGTTAAGGCAGATCTCTATCACGCGAACCCTTACCCTGATGCACATGGATCAACATGAGCGCGGTATCGATGTCGCTGATCTTCAAGCCGCACTGCTTCGGCTCGCCTCAGACCTGTGGCATAAAGCAACATCAGCAACGTGCGATATCGCAGGTTCGGCGCAGCTTCGATAAGCCGAGCCACTTCCTCTGGCTGAGAACGACTGGCAGCTTCTTCGGCGTTTTGACCGAGTGGTAGATCATCGATGTCGATGTCGCGCCGGCGCAGCGTCTTCTTATAGAGGAACCGCAGTGCGCCCATGCGGAGAGCGACTGTGCTGAGCGCCAGCTTCTTTTCACGAATCATGTGGAGCTTGAAAATCGCGCACTTCTTCTGCGCCCATCAGTTCCGGGGACTTGCCGAAATATTCGGCAAACTCCTTGACGGCGTGAATGTAACCGCGAACTGTCTCGGGGTTGTAATTACGGCGCTGGAGTTCCTCCAGCATTCGTTGACGTAGTGGGGTCACAGAATCTCCTTTCTGTGACTACCGACAGTACCGCTAAAACTACTTCAAACCACCACGCGACCGCGTCCGCCGCGCCAGCGGCTTCGTTCTG
>CAWAPW010000008.1:0-63142 GCA_963784025.1 Bryobacterales bacterium | reverse complement strand
TGGTTGCGGGGGATGGATTTGAACCACCGACCTTTGGGTTATGAGCCCAACGAGCTACCAGACTGCTCCACCCCGCAGTTAGATTCTAACGCAGGTGGGTAGGGGCGTCAAACCGTTTGCCCGTTTTTCGCGCGTTTTCTCGCAGCGTCGGGCGAACCGTCGTTACCGGCTGGCGGCGCGTGCCCGCGGCTTTTCCGTCTGCAGCGTCTTCACTTTTTGCAGATGCTCACGCCGGTCCACGATATAGTAATAACGCGCCGAAGCCTCCCCGCCGCTCAAATGCGCCAGCATCAGCTCCAACGCATCGCTCGGATTGCTGGCCTGTACACCGATAAAACGCAGATAACCGGAGTGGCGCAGGCGGTGCCACAGCTCGGGCAGCGTATAGCGGCGCTCCAGCGTCAAGCCGCCGGCCAGCTGCGAACGGCTCACCAGGTATTGCACCAGCAGCAATTCATCGAACAGCATGGGCGCCAGGAACAATCGTCCGTGTTCCACTTCCCAGGATTTCACCACGGCTTCCTGCTCGGGCCCCAGCCGACGTGAGCGCCGGATGGAGTGAACGCCCGCAAACTCCGCCTGCCAGTTCACCTTCGGCTCTTTGCGGCTCAAGTAATGCAGTGAGACGTCGCGCAGCCACGCCGGATCGTCCAGGTTCAAATTCGCGCTGATCTTTTCCAGCCATTCAAAGAAGGCGTGCTGTTGCGTGGCCTTTTGTTCCAAGACAACGAACTGATCGTCCGACGTGGGCAGCGATTTCACCAGATTGCGCCGCAGCGTATCGGTGGCCTTGCCGCTCTCGATGCGATGGGTCTGGATGCGCGCATGCCACTTGGCCGGCGATCCACAATAAGGGCACGGCTGCTTCTCCAAAGGCGCAAAGAATGGACGCACGGCTTCGGCCGAAGTGAGTTCTTCGAACGACGGCGTATAACGTTTGATTTCAGCCAGCGCCGTCTTGGGCGCCAGGCTCATGGCGCGCGTAAAGATCTGCCAGACGCAGGCCACGCACAGCGACCGTTCGCTCGAAATGACGGATTCGGGCGGGAAAGCGGAAAGGTCGATCCGTAAGACGGCCGGCACGCTGGTCTTCTTCTTAGGGATCACCTTCTTGCTTTTAGGGATCGCCTTCTTGGCCACGGCCTTCTTGGCTGCGGTCTTTTTCACCGCCTTCGTTCGAGTAGCCATGTTCCAGGTTTACCAGAAATGGAGCCGGCCGTATGCTAACGACATGGCGATGGCCGGTAAAACGCAACCGAAAAGAGTTCCGTATCGCGTGGGGCTGGGAATTGGCGTGAGTTTGCTGGTAGCCGGCGGCCATCGCATTGGGCCAGCCTGGCGAACACCCGCGAGGCGATTGTCGAACTCACGAACAAGTCCGCGAGCTTCTCACTGGACTTGACCCTCCAGTTCGCGATCATTTGCAGGCTGCCGCCACCGCTGCGCAACGCTCCGAAAGGCTGATGAGTAATGCGGTGCTGAGGGACGATGGAGACAATCTCACATGGGCCAGCTAGCCAGCGGAGCAAGGCGGAACGGCGGATAAATTTATCGGCGACGCCGTCATGGCGTTTCGGGGCGCGTCCGAAACCGCGCTTCGATCGCAGCGCAAACTGACCGAGTTGAGAGCCGCGCCGGATGCTCCCGGGCTCGCCGATATTCGCGCGCGGATCGGCATCGCCCTCGGGGACGTTCTGGTTGGCAACATCGGCTCGCACGAGCGGTTCAATTACACGGTGATGGGAGACACGTTGAACCCGGCGTCGCGGCTGGAGAGTTTGAACAAGCTATGTGGCACCGAAATCTTGATCAGCGATCCCGCGTACCGGCAAGCGCGCGAATCCATTGCCGCGCGGCCGGTGGGCGTGGTTCAAGTGAAGGGCAAGCGCGAGTGGCATCGGAAGATGACGTTGTCGCACGCCAGTTAGCGCGGCTGGTCGTTCAGGCACTCGCGGCATACATCGCGCGAGACTTTCGCGGCTCGGCCAACAGTACGAAGCCATCTTGAGCCCGCGCCCGGAAGACAAGCCCGCGACGTTCATTTGGAACGGTGCCGCGAGTTTCTGAGCGCCCCTGCGCCCGAAACATGGGACAGCGTTTACGTTGCAACTGGGAAGTGAAGATATACTGGATCTCGCGATGGAACCAGTGACGAAAACGCCCGCGCGGGTGAACATTTCCGAAGTCGTTGCGAATAGCAGCTTCGGCGCCTTCCAACTGGGCCTGTGCATCCTGTGCGGCCTGTGTCTGATCATGGATGGCTTCGACGTGCAGGCCATGGGCTACGTCGCGCCCGTGATTCTGAAGGAATGGCACGTTCCGAATGCGCAGTTCGGCCCGGTGTTCGGCGCCGGGCTGTTCGGCATTTTAGTCGGTTCCCTGCTCTTCAGCATGCTGGCCGATAAAATCGGACGCCGCCCCGTGCTGATTACCGTCACGCTGTGTTTTTCGGGGCTGACGTTTCTCACGGCCCAAGCAGCCAATGTGCAACAGATGTTGGCGATCCGCTTCCTGGCGGGGATGGCGTTGGGCGCCATCATGCCGAACGCAGTGGCATTGGTGGGCGAGTACAGCCCGCGCAAGCTGCGGGTCACGATCATGATGATCGTCGGCAACGGATTCACGGCCGGTGCGGCCTTCGGCGGCTTCATCGCGGCCTGGCTGATTCCGCGCTTCGGATGGCGCTCGGTGTTCTATTTCGGCGCAGCGGCCCCGCTCGCGATCGCCTTTCTCATGATTTTTGCGCTGCCGGAATCGCTGCAGTTCCTGGTGCTGCATCGCAGGCAACTGGAGCAGGCTTCGCGCTGGCTGAGGCGGATCGATCCCACGGCAACCACCGATACCAGTCAATATTTCGTCGAAGAGACCAAGCGGAAAGGCGTTCCCTGGATACATCTTTTCCACGAAGGCCGCGGAGTAGGAACCATTCTGCTGTGGATCGTCAATTTCATGAACCTGCTGAACCTTTATTTCCTGGCCAGCTGGCTGCCGACGGTGGCTAACCAGGCCGGATACGGGATCGGAACGTCCGTGTTGGTGGGAACGATGGAGCAACTGGCTGGAATGATCGGCGGGTTCACGCTCGGTTTGTTCGTGCAACGCTGGGGTTTCGTGCGAGTGCTCACCACGTGCTTCGCGGTAGGCTGCGTCAACATCGCGCTCATTGGACAGCCCGGATTATCTCTCGCGATGTTGTTCGTGGTCGTGTTCCTGGCCGGATTCGGCGTGGTGGGAGGACAAACGGCGGTCAATGCATTGTCGGCAACCTACTACCCCACCGATTTGCGCGCGACGGGAATCGGCGCGGGCCTGGGCGTCGGACGCATTGGCGCGATTATCGGCCCGGTAGTGGGCGGGGTGCTGATGAGCCGGCATCTGCCTTCACAAAAGCTGTTCCTGGTGGCCGCGGTGCCGGCGTTCGTATCGGCCGTCGTGATGGTGGCGATGCTGCCGGTGTTGAAGGCGCAGGCACTCCGAAACGAGCAAGCAATTCGCGCCGCCCAAAACTTGTGAGCGCGAGCGCTCTGCTGTCGAGATCCTGCGTCACCCATTTTCTTTTCACCGCGATTTCTAAAAGCGCTGCACCTAGCGCCCCGCCCAGATGGGGCCGCCGCTCGCTCCAATCCAGGCACGCGTAAGCGAAACGGCGCCGCAACGATCGAGTTGCATCCAGATCGATACCCAGCGCCGCAAACGCCTTGGTTCCTTCCGGGGTCAGACGTTCTTCTTTCGAAAACCATCCCAGAGCCTGGAAGCGATCATAGAGCGATACCCCGAGCGTGCCGGCGATATGGTCGTAACAGGTTCGCGCGGCGCGCAGCCGGCTGGGCGTATTCGGCACGAACTTGCCGCGAGAGCCGCCGGCAAAGACGCTCAATCCCTCCAGCATTCGGGCCACGTTAGGTCCCTCCAGACTGTAGTAGCGATGTTTTCCTTGGGCGAACACTTTCACCAAACGCGCGGTCTTCAGCCGGTTCAGGTGAACGCTGGCCGTGGGAGGATTGACGCCAGCCACAATCGCCAGTTCGGTGCTGGTTCGCGCACGGCCGTCCAGCAAACAATACAGCATGCGAGTTCTGGCCGGCTCGCCGATGGCCGCCGCAATACGGGAGACCGCGGCGTCCGTATGATATTCAGCATCCATACTTCGATCCTAAACGAAGTGTCGATGTCCGGCAAGTGGCATACTGCCGCTTATGACCACCTGCGTCATTCGATACGAGATCGATCCGTTCCAGCGAGATGGATTCAAGAAGTACGCCGAAAATTGGGGCCGCATCATTCCGCGCTGCGGTGGACATCTCATCGGGTATTTTCTGCCAGATGAAGGCACCAACTACGTGGCCTGGGGACTAATTGCGTTCGATAGTCTCGCCGCCTATGAGGCATATCGGGCACGCTTAAAGTCGGACCCGGAGGCGCGTGAAAATTTCGCAATGGCGCAGAGCAAGCGGATTATCCTGCGCGAAGAACGAAACTTCGTGGAGATCGTGGATGGAACATTCGGCCTGCCTTCACTCCTCGGCAAATGAAGAAGATCGGCATCGTCGGCGGCGTCGGCTGGGAAAGATCGCGAAACGTTCGTTGGAACGGCAGTTCAAGAAGCCACCCTTGCTGTGCCGCGCCTGCACGGAGTTGCCGCTCGCGTTTCCGGTTGCCGCTCGCATAGAGGCGGCTTCCAATTCGCTGTGGATTAGCCGAAATGGACGCAGTTACTTAATATGATGGTCTTCCACTTCTTTGTTATTCTCGGTGCAGACGTACTCTAGAATTTCCTCGCTTTTCGGCATCAAAACCCAGGTCCGGACGTTGGTGAAGGGCTTGGTGTACATCTTGGGATCTTCCACCGTGACTTCGTAACCCAGGTGAGTGGCATCGATCCGATGGAAGCGTTCCACGATGTGCAGGTCCTCACTGACGGGATGGCCGCGCGTGTCGAGCAGCATTTTCGGCGAGGCGAAGAATGGACCCACCGTGTCCACTACCAGCGTGTCGCCCTCCCAATGGCCCACCGAATGCCCGTACCACATGGTTTCCTTGGCTTCGTCGGCGGTGGGGTGAGGACGCCCATCCAGGTAGACAACGTGAAAAGCGAACATCGATTCGTGCAGGAACACGATTTCCTTCGGCGTTTGAACGATCTCGGTGGCCACGGGAGCGTTCATCGATCGCGTGTAGCCCATCGGATTGCAATGGGCCGTGGCGTCATAGCGGCCGGGATCGTAGTTCTTGGTCCATGCGGCGGCCTCGGGAGTCATCGGCAACTCGCCGCCGGGTCCCTTCTGGGAGCAACCCTTGACCTCGGCGCCGCAAGCGTCGTTGCGCCCGTCCTTGCTCATATCGATCACGAAGGGATGGTCCCACAGCCCGCTCAGGTCGGGTTTGCCGTAGGCGGTGCGGGGAATCGGACTTTCGATCTTGGGCGCCGGAGTGGTCGCGCTCTGCGCCGCGGCTTGAACGGAAGCAAGCGGCACAGCGATGGCCGCCACAAGGCCTGCTCGCAACAGAGGATTTCGCACTTTGAACCTCCCGGGTAGCGGACTCATTCTAATTGGCTGAAAAGCGGCAAGTCAACCGAACCGGGCTTCCTGTCCGGCTTCGCTGGGTAAGTCACCTGCTCGCCTTCCAGGATCGCGAACGGCGTCATGGCGTGCGGTTGGGACTTGGCGGCAGTTAGTATCTCCATTACCTGGATTCCGCGAGCGACCAAGGCGTCGGCGACTAGCGACCGGTGACATCGCCAGGGAACGGCCTCGGCGCACATGATCGCCGTGGGCGCCTCCGAGGCGATCTCAGTGAGACGATCCAGATTTTCGCTGAATTCCGGGGATTGCATGTAATCCGCGTAGCCTCGAAACGAGGCATTGCGCCATCCGGTATTGATGGAATCCTTGCGAGGGCGCCGGAGGCCTCCCAATCCCGGGAGATGCCGGTACTCGATGCCTGCTGCATGCAAGCTGAGCGCCAAGCTTTCCCCATTGAATTGCGGGTTGCGTCTCGACCTGGGAATGGTTCGCACATCCACCAGCCGGCGGATGCCATGGGCCCGTAAAATGCGGATGAACTCGTCGATGGGATGAACGGAATGGCCGATAGTACTAACCACCATACGCGGAGAGAACCTGGCTCCAAAGTACCAGAACAGCCCTAGGACGCTGCGAAAGTTATGCAAGGTTGCGAATACGAGTCATAGAAAATTTCTTCTTTACGCCCAATCGGGACGCAAATATACTGAAAGTGACCTCTTCCGCGTCTCAGCGGTCTTATGGAAGGTAGTCAAAACAACGGAGCCCGTTTGCCTCCCAAGACGTGCTCATCGGCCTGAGCACCTTCACCAGCCTTCAAAAATAAGGATGTATTGAATGGCAACCAGTCTTTGGCATGAACGAACTCGGATTTGAGCATTTGGTCTTCGCGGGCAACGGAATGTCCGGCGTCGCCTGCGTGGAGCAACTCGTCAAGAGCGGCGCGGTTTTCGACATCACCATATTTGGCGACGAACCCCACGCCAATTATGACCGCACGCTCCTTTCCAGCGTGTTGGCTGGCGAGCGCGACATCGATAGCATCACTTTAAATGACATCGAATGGTACCAGGAATACGGCATTCGGACGCGGCTGGGTATCCGCGTGGAGGAGATCGACCGGCTGAACCGCGCGGTACGCAGCAGCGACGGCGATTGGACCAGTTACGACAAGCTGATTCTGGCAACCGGCTCCCGTCCCCGAGATTCCAGCGATCGGCGGTTTGGACAAAACCGGCGTTTTCGTTTTCGGAACGCTGGATGATACGCGGAAGCTGGCGGAAGCGGCCGGACCGGGCGTCCGGGCGGTGGTGATTGGTGGCTGGCTGGCGGCAGAGGCTGCGCGGGCGTTGCGAAAGCGCGGCTGCGATGTGGTGATCGTCGAATCGGGCAGTTCCTCCGATCTGCAGCTTGAAACCGTGCTCGGGGAGAAACGAGTGGAAGCGGTGCGTTTCACGAGTGGCGAAGAGTTCGGCGCCGATCTGGTGGTGATCGCCACCAATCTGGAGCCCAATACGTTGCTCGCGCGCGGTGCCGGCCTGGACGTGAATCGCGGAATCGTGGTGAATGACCAGCTGGAAACTTCCGATGCGCACATTTTCGCCGTCGGAGGATGCACCGAGCACAACGGCCAGACCTTCGATTGTTTTCCGCCGCTGTTGGAGCAGGCCAAAGTGCTGGCGGCGAATCTGGCGGGCGCGCGGCGTAGCGGCTTCACGAATCTGGATGAGGTGTTTCACGAATTGGCGGCGTCGCCTCTCCACCAGCGCGCGGAGTAGACAATCGCAGCCGCGGCCAGCCATCCCAAGGCATATCCGGGTTGCGCGCCCCAGCGCAGGAGCGCTGAGTGCATCAGTCCGAACCAGGAGAACACGGCGGCCACCAGGCACCAAAGGCCCGCGCGCTGGAAACGGCGGTCGATCAATTCGGCGATCACGGCCGACACCACCAGAACCAGGAACAGAAATCCGTTGCCCAATCCCAGAACTGATGACCAGTAGATGGAGCGGTTGAGAGCGGCATCGACGGAAGGATTCGCAGCCGAGAGCCGGAGCGCGGGCAAGGCTGAATTCAACGCCGTTGCCACCACTGCGCCCGCCGGAAGCACGAAGCCCAGCAGAACGGCGGCCAGGTATTTCGGATCCACGCGCCGCAAGGTGGCCATGCCCACTCCGATGGAGACGTAGGCGATGATGGCCGCGAGAATGGGCCACGGAAACAGTTGCGCGACGAAAATGGTGAGCCCGCTCATCACTACGGCGAGAAACAGAACCGGGGTCCAGAAGGCAAAGCTGATGCGCGCGCCAACGGCCTTGTAGGGCGGGTGCATGGCATAGATCACCGGAGCGATCACGCTGCCGGCCAAGCCGCACACCAAGGTTCCCAGGCCGTCGCAGGCCAGGACTGCGCGGGCATCATAATCGTCGCCGGCAGCCGCGGCTCCCGCTACAGAGGCGATATCTTGGAGCACTTGATAAATCGCGATGGGCGCGATGACCGAAAGATAAGGCAGGGCCAGCGTCATGGCACGCAAGCGGTTCTGGCGTGGCCGCGAACGGAAGCTGGAACGAGAGTCCGGACCAGATGGGATGCACGTATCCGATTGCGAGCGCCACGGAAAGCGGGATGATCCAGGCCGCGAGGAACGGCGGAATGCGCCAGCGCGTGATCGGGATGTTCGCCAGCACGCTGGTAAAGATGATGGCCAGCGCGATCAGGCCGACCAGCGGTTGATCGAACACACGCTGCAACAACACCAGCGCGAGATAGCTGTACATAGCGGCGCCGAACACCGTCATGGCGGCGGGAGCGGGAATGAATCGGCGAAACATTCCGGCAAAGGGCGCAGCTGCGAGCTTAATGATTCCGGTCCATGCCACCGCTGCCGCGCCGATCTCCCAGGCCCGGTTGGCGTCGTGCGTTTCCAGATACACCGGCAGCATGATGGAGAGCGTGTAGGCGATGATGGCGGGAACGTTGTTGCCATAAACGTGCGCAGTGACGTTGGGTCGTGCTTCGCGGCGCGCCAGGCGTTCGGCGAGCAGGACCAGGCCGAGCGATCCGATCAGGAAACCGAGAGCGTAGCCCGGAAGCAAGTGGGTGACGCTGAATCCGGCGGAAATTCCGACTGGGAGCAGCAGAAAAACCGGAATCACCATCTGCGCGAGATTGAAGCCGAGCTGCGCGATGGTGGTGTCGAGATCGCCTCGGCTGAGCGCCCACCAGCTGTGTCATGACGGTCAGATTTTAAACGACTCGAGCGATTCGGGCGCGAACAGATCGGCCGGCGCGAGCAAGCGCTTCGCGAGGCCCTGTTCATGGGAGTAGCGCAAGAAGGTCTGCAGCACGTGGATGTTGGGTTCCAAGCCGTAAGGCCAAAAGTCGCGCCCCATCAACTTTTCGGTATCTTCGACGTGCTGCACCAGCCACGGCAGCATCGATTTCAGCGCGCCCATTTCGTGCAGATCCTCATAGGTGTCGCGTTGCGCCAGCGCGAAAGCTTTGCATAGCGACTGCGCCACCCAGCGATGCTTTTCGTAAACATCGCGGCGAATCACCACGACGTGCATGATTGGGAAGATTCTGGTTTTCAGATAATAAGTCGCGCTCGACGGATTGGTAGTTTTCGAAGAGCCGCCGGACATTAACGGAGCCGGGGCCCCCGCCACGCGAGAAAGTCGATGGCGCTCGCGCGGTATAGAGCGCATCGATTTCGCCAGATGCGATCATTTGCGAAAGCGTCTTCGTGGCGGGAATTGGCTGCACGCGAAATTCCGGCGGAAGGGATAGCGCGATCTTTTCGGGACGGCCGGGCTGCTCTTCGCCGCCGGTGAAGTACGAAGGGCTGGTAACCGGCACGCCGTATTCGTCGCTCAAGATGCCGCGGATCCAAACCGGCGCGGTCATCTGATATTCGGGGCTGCCGACGCGCTTGCCGATCAAATCCTTGGGCTCGCGAATTCCGCTGCCGGCGTGGATGTAAATGCAGGAGTGGCGGAACATGCGCGAAGGAAACACGGGGATCGCGATGAACGGCGGGTTTTCGCGGAAGAGCGACAGGGTGTAGGAGGAAAGCGACATTTCCGCCACATCGAATTCGCGATGTCGCAGCATGCGAAAGAATGTTTCTTCCACGGGCAGGTTGAGATAGTTCAGATCGACGCCGTCAACGGTCACGCGGCCTTCGAGCAATGCGCGCGTTCGATCGTAATTCCAGCAGGCCAGCGTGAGCTGGAGTTTCGGCATAGTGGAATCCGGCCTATTCGTAATATGCCGGCGACTTCTTCAACTTCGCGTTGGCGGCGTAATCGTGCTCGATCCAGAGCTGCGCGCCGCTGGTCTTCAGGAATTCCTCGATCTTGGCTCGGCTGGCGAGCGACTGCTCCTTGTTGTACTCGAAGTTCGGCACGTGATCGGTAAAGCGCTCCTCGTTGTAATGATAAAGGTCGCCCGCGACGAGAACGGGGCCGGTTTTGCGGAGCTTGAGAAAAAGCACCTGGTGGCCGGGCGTGTGGCCAGGAGCGGGTTTGATGATCACGGTGCCATCGCCGAAGACGTCGTAGTCGGACGTGGAGGAAATGATGGTAGTTTTACTGTCCTTGAGCGCGCTGTAATTCTTTTCCACGCGGACTGGCGCGGGTTTGTCCGAAAACATGATGTCGCGCTCGGGCTGCGAAACCAGCCAAGTGGAAGCGGCGAACATATTGGCGTTGGCGGTGTGATCGATGTGATAGTGCGAGAACGCGATGTATTTGATATCTTCCGGCTCATAACCGATGGCTTCGAGCTGCGGCTTGAGCGGCTTGGCGACGTGAATGAAGCCCTGCGATACGGGACTCCCGTCGGCTTTGAAATCGCTATCGGGAGCAACGCCCACGTCCCACATCATGGTGCCTTTCGGATGCGCCACCAGGAAACATGGCACGGACATCTTCAACTCCGCCACTTTGTCGAAGCCGAACGACTTCGCGTCCGCGGGCGTGAGGACGCCGCAATCGAAAACGTAAAGCCGCAACGATTTGGGCGGCTTGGGCGCGTGATGCGCGGGCGCTTGCGCGAGAAGGGGAGCCGCGGCGAGAGCGATGACGGCGAAGATTCTTTTCCAAAACATGTTCAGTCTCCTTGGTGCGACTAACCATCATAGTGGAACTCAGGCAGCGGAATCATCGCTTGCAACCTCGTGACCGCTTGCTCACGCGCGCGGCTCTGTAACGCGTGATCGACCGAGCCAAAGACGTCAGTAGGCGGTGTCTTACAACATGTGGTAAATCAGCCATCCAGGCGATAGCGCGTCTCGGCGCGGCGGTACAGCGGACGCCACACCAGCCGATTCACCGATACCACCAGAGTCGCCATCACGATGGTGGACAAAAGAAGAACGGCGAAATTTCCGGCGTCGGTGGCGGAGCTGATCTCGGCGCCGAGCCCGAATGTGGAGAGCACCTGTCCTTTGAAATGGAAATATTCGGCGACGATGCTCGCGTTCCACGCGCCGCCCGATGCAGTAATCAGGCCCGTGACCAGGTACGGAAAAATGGCAGGCAGAATTACGGTGCGCCAGCGGTCCAGCCGGCTGAAGCGAAAAACTTTCGGCGACTTCGCGGAATTCGGAGGGAATCGCGATGGCGCCCGCGATCACATTAAACAGGATGTACCATTGCGTTCCGAGCAGCATCAGCAAAATCGATCCGGTGTTCAACCCGCCGCCGAGACTGACCAAACCCAGCAACAGCACGGGGAACAGCGCAGTAGCTGGAACCGACGCTGCGATCTGCGCCAAGGGCTGCGCGATTCGCGCCAGGCGCGGGTTGAAGCCGATGGCGACGCCCGCCGGGATGGTCCAGGCCGACGCGATCACCAGCGCCGCCATTACGCGCAGAAAGGTTGCGCCCGCGCTTTCGAGCGTCGTGAAAAGTTCGGCCGCGCGTGATCCCTCTGAGCAGCAGCAGACCTTGAAACACGCCGTGAAGAATGAGCAGAAGAGCAATGATGCCGGCGAGAACCATCAATCCCTTTTGCCAATTGGACGGCTCTGCCTTCGCGTCCTCTGGCGCGGGCGTCGGGCGGAAGACAAGTAAACGCGTTCCATCAGAGGCGTTGTGACGCCCTCGCGCAAACGGGTCAACAAAGGCGATTTGCGGAGGAGGTTCAGGACGGGAGAGGAGTGCGCGCCGGAGCTTTCTACTTGCTCGAGTTTGAACTTGTCGGACCACGCGATGGCGGGACGCCAGACCAACTGATCGATGAGCACCACGACGCCGATCATCGCGGCGATGCCCCAGGTGATGGCCGCGGTGTCGCCCGCGCTGGCGGCCGATTGCAGATACGATCCGAGGCCCGGCAGACGAAAATCGCGCTTGCCGAGCACGAACATTTCGCAGGCCATCAGGAAAAACCAGCCGCCCGCCACCGAGACCATGGAGTTCCAAACTAATCCGATGGCGCCTTGCGGCAATTCCAATTGCAGAAATCGCTGGATTCTACTGAAGCGGTAGACGCGCGAAGCTTCCATCAATTCGCGCGGCAGCGCTTTGAGGGACGCATAGAAGCTGAACGCCATGTTCCACACCTGGCCGGTGAAAATGAGCACGATGGATCCGAACTCGACGCCCAACTGGCGCGATGGAAACAGCGAAACCATGGCCAACATCACGCCGGGGAGAAAACTCAGAACGGGAATGGATTGCAGAATGTCCAGCACCGCCAGCATGGGCGCTTCGAGACGCTTGTTGTAAGCGGCGAAATATCCGTAGCCGATCGCGAACGCCAGGCTCAGCAAATAAGCGACGATCATCCGCACCAGCGAATAAAACGCGTAGCGCGGAATGGCCGCAAGGGGAAAGCGAGATCTCCACTGCGGCCACGGGCGCGCTGAACCAGTAACGCGCCACCGCGACGATGGCGTAGATGGCTGCGAAAAGCACGGCGAACACGATCGCGTCCATGAAGAAGTTCCAGGTCCGGTCCCGGATCAGCGAACGAGAGAGACCGGTAGAACCGGGCCGGTCATGTTTCTGTTCCGACTTCCACGTTCGGCGGCTCGCTCGGCGTTTCCTCGGGAATGAAGAAGCGCTTACGTTCCGAATCGTGATCGAACAGCTCGGCGTAACGCCCCCAGTTGATGGCGGTCTCGAGCTGGCGGACGGTTTCCTCTTCGGTGAAGTGCTCGTCCAGAATGTCGTGGAAGAAGTCGTCGGGAAGCGTGTGGTCCGACTTCGATTCGAGCGCGCGCTTGATCTGTTTCAAGAGCGCGACGTGTTCGAGCGCGGCGTTGCGGAACAGTTCCTTCTGGCGGAGGATCAGCGCGTTGGCGAATTCCAGTCCTTCGGGAGTGATCTCGACGTCGCCTTCGGTGAGCTTGACGAATCCGAGGAGAGCCGCCGCTTCGACGATCGGCAGAAGATCGTCAATCTCAAACGACAGCAGGTCGGCCAGGCGATAGACATCCTCGCGGCCGTTGTGATCGGCGAGAATTTCGAGGAAGCCGGCGATGCCGCCCGTGCGCGCGTGCGGGAGCATCGGATATTTTGGGCGGGCGTCAGTTGATGTGGATCCTGAACGCGGGACCCGACAAAGAAACCGCGAGATCGCTATCGGACTTGGTCAGGACCTGATAAATGTAGTCGACGATCATGTTGAAGCGGGGGTGCTTGCGATCGCGCGGGCGCGGCAGATCGACATGAAAGTCGGTGCGGATGCGGCCCGGATTCTTGCCCAGAACCACGATGCGGTCGCCCAGCAGAACGGCTTCCTCAATGTTGTGCGTCACGATGAACACGGCGCGCGTGGGCATTTTTTTGTCCTCCCACAGCTCCAGTAGTTCGCTGCGGAGGTTCTCGGCCGTCAAAACATCCAGCGCCGAGAATGGTTCATCCATGAAAAGCACTTCAGGCTCCACCACCAGCGCACGGGCAAAGCCCACGCGTTGTTTCATGCCGCCGGACAATTCCTTCGGATAGGCGCTCTCGAAACCATCCAGACCCACCGAGTCCAGCATCTTGACGCTGCGCTTGGTTCGATCCTCCGCTGCAATACCGCGGGCTTTCAACGGCGCCTCGACGTTTTCCAAAACCGTGAGCCAGGGAAACAGGGCGAAACTCTGGAAGACGATGGATACGTTTTCGCACGGACCGTCGATAGGAGAGCCGTGCCACAGCACCTGACCGGCGGAAGCCTGAGACAGACCCGTGAGGATGCGCAGCAGCGTGGATTTGCCCGAACCCGAAGGTCCTAACAAGGTTAGAATCTCGCCCGGATAAATGGCCAGGTCCAGCGGAGCGATCACCTGTATCCGGTTGTCACTCGGCTGGTCGTAGAACTTTTCGACTTGTCGCGCTTCAATCAGCGGGTCCGGCACGCTGCTTATTATCGCAGCGAAGCGGCGCGGCACCAAGTCATGGAATCGTAATGGAAGGCTGCTGCGGCGCGAGAACTACCCAGGTCATTTCGCCGCAACCGGGCGTCACCATGCGTGGTGACGCGGCACGCAAGAGTGCGTGCGCCACGGGGTTACACGAACATTCTCTTATGGCTTCGATTCAAACATTTTATGCGCGCTCCCCCTCAACTGCGCTATGTTGAAAAGTTCCCAAATCCCTTATTCAGGAGACTTCCATGACCCCTTCAAGAGGTCCTCGAATACGCCAAAAAGAATGGACTGAAGCAACTCGATCTGCGATTCTGCGATATTCCCGGCCTGCAACATCACGTGTCCTATCCGATCACCGAGCTTTCGGAAGATTCGTTCCAGGAAGGCTTCGGGATGGACGGTTCGAGCATCCGCGGCTGGGCCGCCATCAACGAAAGCGACATGCTGCTGATTCCGGACCCGGGCACCGCGTTCACGGATCCTTTCTATGAAGTTCCCACGCTGGTGATGACCTGCGACGTGATCGACCCCATCACGCGGCAAAGCTACAATCGCGATCCGCGCTGGATTGCGCGCAAGGCCGAAATGTATCTGAAGAACAGCGGCATCGGCGACACCGCATATTTCGGGGCCGAAGCGGAGTTCTTCATTTTCGACAACGTTCGCTTCGATCAGAATCAGCACTCGGGTTTCTATTTCATCGACGCCGAGGAGGGCCGCTGGAATTCAGGCCGCGAGAACGACAACCTGGGTTACCGGCCGCGCTACAAAGAAGGTTATTTTCCAGTGCCGCCGACGGATCATTATCAGGGCCTGCGCGCTCAGATGGTGGAGACCATGATGCAGTGCGGTTTGAACATCGAATGCCATCACCATGAAGTGGCCACCGGCGGGCAGTGCGAAATCGACCAGCGCTTCGACACGCTGGTGAAGTCGGCCGACAACATGCTGGTGTACAAATACGTGATCCGCAACACCGCGTACCTGCACGGCAAGACGGTGACGTTCATGCCGAAGCCATTGTTCGCCGACAACGGCAGCGGGATGCACACGCACCAGAGCATCTGGAACGGCGGGAAACCGCTCTTCGCGGGCGATGGCTATGCGGGCCTGAGTCCGCTGGGGTTGAACTACATCGGCGGTTTGTTGAAGCACGCCAGAGCGCTTTCGGCTATCATCGCGCCCACCACGAACAGCTACAAGCGGCTGGTGCCGGGCTACGAAGCGCCG
Organism: Bryobacterales bacterium; assembly: GCA_963784025.1. Taxonomy (GTDB): domain Bacteria; phylum Acidobacteriota; class Terriglobia; order Bryobacterales; family Bryobacteraceae; genus Palsa-89. The sequence goes on along the minus strand of CAWAPW010000008.1, from coordinate 48,019 downwards.
GTGAATCTGGCGTATTCGCGACGCAATCGGTCGGCGGCCTGCCGCATCCCGATGTATTCGGCCAGCCCGAAAGCCAAGCGCGTGGAGTTCCGGCCGCCCGATCCGTCGGCGAATCCATACCTGGCGTTCGCGGCGATGATGATGGCGGGACTGGACGGCGTGCTGAACAAGCTGGAGCCGGGCGAACCGCTGGACAAGGACATCTACGACCTGTCTCCGGAAGAGATGGAGAGCGTGCCGTCCATGCCGTCATCGCTCGAAGAGGCGTTGGATTGCCTGGCGGAAGATCACGATTTCCTGCTCAAGGGCGACGTCTTCAGCGAAGATCTGATCGAGACTTTTATCGAATACAAACGCAAGAACGAAGCGGATGCGATTCGTTTGCGGCCGCATCCCTACGAGTTCGCGCTCTACTACGATATCTAACCGACTCCCTTACGGTCGCGGCTCTGTAAGTCGCGGCTCTGGGAGAAGAAGTAGCTGCGAAGGCGCACGAAAAAAGCCGGAGCCCGAGCATCGCTGCCCGGGCTCCGAGGGTCGCGAACGTTGCCGTTTTAGTTCACGGCGACGGTGACGGACTGATTGGCGCTGCTACTTGAGCCGATGGTCAGAACCACGGGTTGCGCACCCGCGGCCAGACTGGACGGCAGCGTCGCGTTGATTTGTAACAGGCCGCAGACTGAGTCCGGCGCTTCACCGGCATACTCGATTGATGAAGCGGGCTGGCCGCCAATGGTGACGGACACTGGGGCCACCGGTGTTGGAAGCGGCAACGTTCCGCCGGAGATACAGCCCGTGGTTCCCGCCGGCGTGATCACACCTTCGCCCGTGGCGTAGATCGAAATGATGCTGCCGGGTGCGGCAGGGTTGCCGGAGCCGTTAATGCTCGCGTCGGAATTCAGGATGGCGCCTTGGCCGCTGCCGTTGTCGGCCAACGAGAACATGGCCGGAGTAACCGCGGTGACGGGCGCGGTAAACGCCGTCGACGACGTGCCATTGTTATCCACTACAACCGGCACGCTGGTGAGTCCCGCTACTTCGTAGGGCACGATTGCATTGATCTGCCCCGGTGCGACGAAGATCAACGGCGCGGGTACATTATTGAACGTCACCGTGACGTTGGCGAGCGTGGTGGCTACCGTTCCGCCAGAGGGGTTGAACGGTGTACCGATGCTGGGTGAGGCCGGCCCGATTCCATTGCCGAAGATGGTAATGATCTCTCCGGGCGAAACGGCTCCGGACTGAAGGCTGGCGCCGCTGGTTATGGCCAGGACCACGGGCGTCCCAGTGGCGCTAACCACCAGGGTGACCTTGACGCTTTGAATCGCGCCGGTGCCGGACGAAACCTGTACATCTCCGGTGTAAGTGCCGGCCGAGAGCGTGCTGGAAACAGCGGCGTTCACCGACAAAGTAAGGGTTGCGGGAGTATTTCCGCTGGACGGCATGACTGTCAGGAAATTTCCTCCGGTGCTGGGCACGAAGGAAGCAGTGAAGGGGACGCTAGTTCCCGCCGTGCTGCTGGTCACCTGCACGCTTTGGGAAACCGGCGTGGACATGGCGCCAGCGAGCACATTAAACGAAGCGGTGGTGGCGGAGAGCGAAATGGCCGAAGTAGACGCCGTAACATCGAGGGTCACGGGAATATAGAGCGGACTGGCGCCCGCGCCGGGAACAATTACGGTTACTACACCCGAGTAAGTCCCTTGCGCCAACTGCGACCCGTTGGCCGTGACAGTTACTGTATTTCCGGAAGCCATGGCAGTAAGCCAACCGGTTCCGCTCAGCACGGTTGCGATAGCGCCGATGGTGGTTCCACTGGGCACACCCGCAATTTGAACGGACTGGCTGTCCGGAGCAGCGCCGCCGGCGGCCTGTGTGAACGTTAGCGTGGTTGGCGTTGATACGGCGGTGGAAGCGTAGACGGTGAGTGTTACCGGAATGGTTAAAGCCGGAACGTTCAGCACGCTGCTGGATACTGTGATGGAGCCCGTGTAAGTTCCCACGCCTAAGCTCGTGGGGTTGATCATTACTTGTAAATTGTTAGGCGTGTTTCCGGAATTAGGGGTCACACCCAGCCAAGGCAAACCGGCCGGGCTGGTTGTAGCCGTGGCGGAGAATGCGAGCGCGGTATTGTTCGTGCTGGTCACCGATATGGTCTGCACCGTGGAAGCCGTAGCGCCGGCAATCGCAGTTACATTGATGGCTGGCTGGCTCACGCTGAGAAGAGCGCTATTGCTCACGTTGAAAGTCACCGGAATCACCAATGGCGCCGATGTCGATCCAGGCACGGTCAGCGTGACGTCACCGCTGCAAACCTGCGGCGTGATCCCCTGGGGATTGACGGATACCACCACCTGATTCTGAGTGCCGAAAGTGCTGCCGGTGGCCGGCGTGGCTTTCAAGAACCCGGTGCAATTGGTGGTGCTCACCGCCACCTGATAATTCAGCGGCGCGCCGCTGCTGGTGACGGTAACGGTCTGGTTGGATGGCGCAGTCTGACCCACCTGATAATTGAAGTTCAGCGCTTGCACGCTGCCGATAAGAGTTGGGTTACTGCTGACGGTAAGCGTGACAATAAAACTCTGCGGCGAATTACCCGCTCCCGATCCGGTGAGAGTTACTGTCTCGGTATAAGTCCCGGGACCAAGAGTGGCCAGAACAGTGGGATTGACGGATAGCGACAACGATTGCGGAGTGGTGCCCGAAGTGGGAGTTACTTCCAGGAAGCTAGGCCCGTTGTTATTCGGCGAGAGGCCGGTTGCTATATTCAAACCCGTTGTGGAACTGGTGATTTGGACACTTTGCGGCGCGGGCGGTGTGCCGTTGATCTGATAAGTGAACGTAGGACCGGTAGCCGGCGCCTGGATGAGAGGCAGCGTGCTAACCAGGAGACTCACTGGAATGACGACACTTGTATTGGACGCATTCGACGCGGCAATCGTAATTTGTCCGGTGCAAGTTCCGGCGGTCAACCCGGACGTGTTTATTTCCACGCTCAACGTGCTGGGAGTAGCGCCGCTGCTTTGGTTCAGGACAATCCAGTTACCGCAGCTCGCGCTCGTGCTTTGAGCGCTGGCCGTGAAGCTGACATTGGCGCCCGTGCTGCTGCTGAGCGTAAGCGCCTGGGCCTCCGGACCGGAAGTACCGAGCTGATATCCGAACGAAAGCTGAGCGGGACTTACGTCGAGCGCCGGCACTCCCTGAATGGTCACCAGGACGGGAAGAGTGATGCCATTGGTTCCCGGAGCATTGATCGCGACGGCTGCATTGAACGTTCCAGGATTCGGGAGCAAGCCGGGATTCACCGTCACCTGCACGATGGCCGGCAAGCTTCCCGCAGTGGGGCTGATACCCAGCCACGTACTGCCGCTATTGGTGATTGGCGTCGCCGTGTAGCTCGTGAAGCTGCCGCTGGAACTGGACAGAGTAACGCTCTGCGACATCCCCGCCGTGCTGCCTTGGGGGAAAACAAAGCTAAGTGAGTTAGGGCTCGCCGAAATTGGGCTGGGGCCGCCCGTGGAATTCGCATTCAGCGTAACCGGTATGGAAAAACTGGTCGTCCCGGAAATGACGTTGATAAAGCCCACATCCACGCCCGAGGTAGGCGCACCGGAGCCTATGGACACCGTAAGAACAGCCGGAGTGGTGCCGCTGGAGGAGGTTACCGCGAGCCAACTGGTGTCCGAGTAAGCCGTGGCGGTGACGTTTGCCGTTCCGCTGGCCGAGGAGAGCAGTATGGTTTGCGCTAGCGTGGCTACGCCTGGCTGGGTATTAAACGTTAGCTGCTGCGGCGTGGCCACCACGGCATTGGTCTGGGCGTCCGCTGTGTCCACATAACACAGTGCTGTGACAATTAATCCCAACGAGAACAGCATGGGTCCGGTTTTTTTCACGACTTACTCCAATTAAAAGGGATTTACTCCGCAAAAGAGTGCGCAGATTTGCGGGACGCGGTCGCGTGGCTGCACGGATATGGGACAGCTCCCGATGCTTTCCGGTTTCATAAAAACGTGCAAGCTGTAACCGTGACCTGTCTGGTAGCCTGTTAGGATCACCTTAAGGAACCTTAGCCCAGCATGCCGAAAATTTCGATTCGCGATTTGAACCTCAAAGATAAAGTTGTTTTCATCCGCGTGGACTTTAATGTCCCCTTAGCGCCCGGAGGACAGAAAATTACCAGCGACAAGCGCGTGCGGGCGTCGCTGCCCACGATTCAGTACGCGCTGGAGCATGGCGCGGGCCTGATTCTGGCGAGCCACTTAGGACGTCCCAAGGGCAAGCCGAATGCGGAGATGAGTCTCAAACCCGTGGCTGCGCGGCTGGCGCAATTACTCGGGCGGCCGGTGAAGATGGCGCCGGATTGCGTGGGGCCGGAAGTGGAAAAGATGCGGCCGGCTCCCGGCGAAGTTCTGCTGCTCGAGAACCTGCGGTTCCATGCCGAGGAGGAAAAGAACGATCCGGGATTTTCGAAGCAACTGGCCGCGCTGTGCGATGTGTACGTGAACGACGCGTTCGGATCGGCTCACCGCGCGCATGCTTCCACGGTGGGCATGATTCAGTTTGTGCGCGAGGCGGCTTCGGGTCTGTTGATGGACAAAGAGCTGGAGTATCTGACCAAAGCCACCAAGCATCCGGACCGGCCCTGCGTCGCCATCCTGGGAGGCGCGAAGGTTTCCGACAAGATCGAAGTAATCGAAAATCTGATGAAGGTTGTCGATGAGTTGTTAATCGGCGGCGCGATGGCTTACACATTTTTGAAGGCGCAAGGAAAACCGGTGGGTAAGTCGCTGGTGGAAGATGACAAGGTAGGTCTCGCGAAAGAACTGCTCGCGCGGTCGGGCGGAAAGATCCTGCTGCCGTCGGATCATGTCGTTGTGGATGAACTCAAAGAGGGCGCGCCGTTCGAAGTTGTTCCCGACGTTCCTGAGGGAAAAATGGGAGTGGATATCGGTCCGGCGACGATCGAAACTTACTCCGCGGTAATTGCGAAGGCGAAGACCATCATCTGGAACGGGCCCATGGGAGTTTTTGAGAAGCCGCCTTTCGATCGCGGGACGGTGGCGCTGGCCAAGGCTGTCGCGGCATCGGGCGCAGTGTCGGTGGTGGGCGGCGGAGATTCGGAGAAGGCCATCAAGTCGGCCGGCGTGTCCGACAAGATTTCGCACGTCTCCACCGGCGGCGGCGCGTCGTTGGAATTTCTCGCGGGGATCGAGTTACCGGGTGTTGCGGCGCTGCCGGAGAAGTAGATCCTGAATAATTACTGGCGCAAGGTTGCGTTGCTCACGCGGAAGGCGCACTCGCAGTATTAATAGGTCTGGCGTTTTCCCATCAAGGATCGCAACGCCGTCAATCGGGTCGTCGTTCGCCTTGAGGCGGCTCGTGGTTTCAAGGCCCTCGGAATGAGGAGCTGTTTGAAACTTCACGAGCCGGTCGGTTTGGACGATCAGCTTGTCGTTAGGGTAGGGGCCAAACGTGAAGGCGATCGCCGGTTGGACCTCAGAAGCTACGCCTTCTACGTACGCCCTCCGCGCGGGGAAAACGCGCGCGATCACTTGAGCAATTTCAAGTCTCCCGCCGGCGCTGTCATCGGTAGCGCTGGCAACAACCGCTGGCCCGGCCATTCCAGCCCCTTGAGACAGCACTTCCGCTTTGACTGGCAGCGATGACACAAACAGCGTACTGCCGCCCGATCCATAGGTTCCAAAGCAATACCAACCACGTGGAGCTAAAATGCCGTAACCGAGGGACTGGTAATACGCGAGCCTCTGTGCTGCGCCTCTCGGAATCTGCACCACCTTGTCAGTTCCCTTCGGCGTTTCCTGAGGGCCCACTTGACCATCCGACCCGCAACCTACAAACGGAACGCGCACGGTTTGCGCCAGCAGCCCAGAGGATAGAAAAACTAGAACAACAGCGCCAATCCGCAAATCACACCTCCGACCACCGCCCAGGTCGATAATAACTGATGATCGATCAAAAAGCCTGCCAGCGCCGGCGCTGCGATCGCGGAGATGGAGTTGAGCGACTGCGTCAAGCCAAGAATCACGCCCTGCTCGGAGCGGCCTGCTTTCTGCGTGATCAGGCTGGTTACGGTGGGGCGAATGATTCCCGTGCCGGATGACGCTACCGCGACCGCCACCAACAACAGTGCAATTGAGTGTGTGAATCCGAGCGCGACTAGCCCGACAAACCCGAAGAAAAATCCGGTGCGTGCGAGATTTGTTTCGCCAAACGCTTTGACTAATCGCCCGATCAACCCGCCTTGCAGAATAACGCCGAGCAGGCCCAGGAACGCGTAAACGTAGCCCACCTGTTGGGGTCCGAAGGCTGCGCCGTGCCAGGTGTAACGGCGTTCGGCAAACAGCGGAAAGCCCGTCATGAACAGCGAGAAGGCCAGCGTGAACGCAAAAAATTGCCACAGCAGCGGCGCCAGGCCGGGCTCGCGAAAATAGCGCGCGTAATTTCCCCAGTCGAGTATCGTGAACTTGAGCGGAGTGGCGTCGTCGGCCACGGCTGGAGTAACTGACGGCAACAGAAAGTAAGTGCAAACGATGCTGGTGGCCGACAGCCCGGCGGCCACCAAGATCGGGTATTGATAGCCGAACTTCGATAGAAAGCCCGAGAGCCCGGGGCCGATCAGGAACCCCATGCCGAACGCGATGCCAATCAGCGCGAACGATTTCGCGCGGTCTTCGGGTTCCGTGACATCGGAGATGTAGGCCTGCGCCAGCGACAGATTGCCGGCCGTGATTCCGTCGATGGCGCGCGAAAGAAAAATCAGCCAGAGCGCGTTCGCGTAGGCCAGGATCAAGAAGCCGATGAACGTGCCCACCTGGCTCACCAGCAACAATGGACGGCGGCCCATGCGGTCCGAGAGCCGCCCGAGCATCGGTCCCGCGACGAGCTGGCACAGCGCGTACAAAGACACCAGCAATCCCACCACCGCCGGAGAAGCGCCATAGTGTTCAGCGTAAAACGGCAGCAGCGGCAGGATGATGGTGAGCCCCAGTACGTCTACGGAAACGATCAGGAATATCGGAAGAAGGGGAGATTTACGCAAGAGAAGAAAGTACGATGGTAACAGAGCGGGCGGAGAACTATGGCGGATCAACTCTTTCTTTCTTATTGGCTGCGGAATTACAGCGACGCGACGATGACGCGGAACTACGAAAAACTGCTCCGGCTGTTTCCCTTCTCGCGCCTTGGCACTCAACCCAGCACGTTCAAAATTATGGCGGTGGACGTGAGCGAGCCGGTGGTGGCGGAGATCCCCTATGCTCCGCCCGTCCCGATCGACGATGTGCTGGCGGTGGCGAAGGATTTTCAGAACGCGGACGCCTGTTATCGACTGGAAACTTGGTGGGACCTGTGGCAGTTTAACGGCGAATGGAAACTCGCTCCGGCGCGCGTGGCGCTGTGCTGCTTCGGTCCCGAGTTCAACCAGAGCCCGAGCGCCGAACCGGTTGCGCCCGAAACGCCACGAACCCCGGTGATCGCGTTCCCGAATCCCGACGAAGACGCCGCGCTCGGCTGCGCGCTGGAGATCGAGTTCGGAATCGACGCCAATTTTCTCCCGCAGCCGGATTTACCCGATAGCCCGCGTATGATTGAATCCAACATCAAGAGCCTGCTCAAACTGGTGCACGATCTGGACGACGCGTTGCCGGTGGAGACGCGGCGGCTGTGGTCGGAATCGGGAGAGAACTTCGCGGAAAAGCTGCATCAGGCGCTCACCGCGGTGGCGGAATAAATTCAGCGAGTGGTTGCCGACGGATTGCCCGGGCGTTCCTGCAGCAAATTTTGCACCGCTTCGGCCAGCATTTTTGGAACGAACGGTTTCTGCAGAAACGCCACTTGCCGCTGCAGCGAATTGGGAAGGTTTTCGATAAAGAACGGCGATCCGCTACAGACCAGGATGCGAAGGTCGGGCCGGATCTCGAGCATGCGCGTAAGCAGCGTATCGCCGGACATGTCGGGCATGCCGAGATCGGCGATCACCATGCCGTAGCGATCCGGCGCGGCTTCGAAATCCCGCAGCGCTTCCAGCGACCTCAAGTGAGTCTCCACTTCGAATCCCAGCCGCTGAAGGTATTTCTCGATGAGCTGCAAAAGTGGCGGCTCGTCTTCCACCAGCAAAATTCTGACGGGAGAGCCGCTCACCATGTCACCGGCGACGTCTCACCCAGGCTGAACGCGACGCCCAGGCTCACGCGGTTGGAATCGTTTTCCAAGATTGCATCTCCCGTGCTGTAGTGGCGATAGTCATAGCGTACATCGAGGTAAGTGTCGCCCGTCAACTTGTATAACACTTGAAGGCCGCCTTCGAGATTCGAGTACTTGCCGAGAGCTTGTCCCTGGGCTTGTCCAAGCGCCGAGAGTTGATTGTAGCCGGCGTGCAGGCGGGCTTGGAGGTTGCGGCTCGCGATATATGAGTAAGCAACAGCGCCGGAAGTCTGCCGGGACGTCAGATAGAGGCCGTTTCCCGGCGTGACGCCGCTCGCGTAATCGAACGTCAGCGACGCGTCTTTGAACCGGCGGATCAAGCGGACTTCGGCCACGGGAAGATAGAGCGTGCTACTGAAAGTCACCACCGCGAAATTCTCGCCGATCAACGCCGCAATGGCTGGATCGATCGCGACCTCGGTAAGGCCGAGCGTATTCACCTGGACGCCTCCCGCCAGCGTGGCGAGATCCCATTCACGCGTCAGCGCGATGGAGTACCCGAGCGCTGCAGTTTCCAGACGCGAGTTGCCGAAGGTGCCTTGAAAATCGAAGTAAGTGTTGTTGTAACTGGCCGAAATCGTTTGCCGCTGAGTCAGCCGGTAAGCCACACTCGCTCGCGCGTTGTAGCCGTTCAATCCCGCGAGTAATGGGGAGGCCCTTCGAACCACGAAACCATCGCCGCCGAAGTCGAGGGACAATCGCGACGTCAGACGCCACGTCAGATCCACGCGCGACTGCAAATAGTTCGTGCGGCTATCGAACAGTTCGTCGGTAGGGATGCCAATGCGGTCCAGGCTGGCGAGCGGGAAGTATGAGAAGGCGCCGTTGGCCAGTGTGGTGCTGCCCAGCGTGTTCTTCACATCCAGATTGAGGTGCCGCAGCAGCGCTTCGTGGTAGGTGAGTTGGAGAAACTGGTCCAGGCCGTCATACGCGGGCGCATCGGTATACTGCCGATAGGAGCCGCGATACTCGATACTGAGCTTGCCGCGGCGCCAGCGGTGTGAAGCGTTCCCGCCGAAATTCGCCTCCGTACCGTAGCTCGCCACCGGCTTTCCTCCCGCCGGGGTGGGCGCCGTGAGGCCCGAATCGTACACGCCGATAATCTGCGCATAGAGACCGAAGGCGTTGATGGCGCCTTTGATCTGTTGCGACGGGCTATTGTCTCGGCCGAGGATGGACGGTCCGTCGTAGTCGCGATCCTGCGAATCGGGCGCCACTGGCACGCTTGGCATCTCCGCGGTAACGGCGGACGCGCCGCCGAAATCGTACGCTCCCGAAACTCGGGCATATACGCCGAACGCGTTCTCGCCGCTCAGTACGGAAGGCGCTTCGTAGGTTGGTTCCTGCTGTTCCCGCTCGCCAGGATCAGGCTGGTCCTGCGCCGGAGCGAGGCCGGCCGCCAGCAAAGCCAGGAGAAAGATTCTGGGCCCCAGCCTGCTTGTTCCTTATTGATTGCAGATTCAAGTCTGACGCCCGCCGATGGTATGTGTCAAGCAGGAGGATGCGATGTGTCGAGCGGTCCTCGTGAGCGAGCACCGGTCCTAGCTATCATCGGCGTATGCGATTCCACACCGAATATCTGAAGTTCCAGACCAAGCAGCACCGCCAGTACATCAACATCACCAACGAAGTGGACGCCGCGCTCAAGAAGAGCGGAATTCGAGAGGGCATGATCCTGGTTTCGGCCATGCACATCACGGCCGGCGTTTGGGTGAACGACGCCGAAGACGGCTTGCTGGCCGACATCGACGAGTGGCTGGAGAAACTGGCGCCTTTCCGCGAAAATTACCGCCATCATCGCACTGGAGAGACCAATGGCGATTCGCACCTGAAGAGTTTGATCGTGCATCACCAGGTGATTGTTCCGGTGACGGATGGAAAGCTCGATTTTGGTCCCTGGCAGCAGGTTTATTACGCCGAATTCGACGGACAGCGCCCGAAACGCGTCATCATTAAGGTAATGGGCGAGTGAAGTTGAGGTAGCCGCTGAAAGGTTTGTCACCGAGCGGGCATTCCTCAGATAGGAGCTATATGCTACGAACTCTTCCTCTGCTGGCCGCCTTCCTGTCTACGGCTTTTATGTTCTCTGCTGGAGCCGCCGACATTCCCATCCGCGAGGTGATTCTTTACAAAAGCGGTGTCGGCTATTTTGAGCGCGGCGGCACGCTGCTGCCCGGCGATTCCGCGCGGTTGGACTTCAAGGCTTCGGACATGAACGATGTTCTGAAGTCGCTTACCATCTCCAGTCAGAATGGCGCCAAAATCACCGGACTGCGCTACGATTCCAGCCAGCCGCTGGATCAAAAGCTCGCCGATTTTCCTTTCAAGATCGATGGCCAGGCATCGCTGGCGCTGTTTCTCGATCAGATGAAGGGCGCCAAGGTTGACTTGAAATACGGCGCGGAGACCATCAGCGGGATCATCGTCAGCGGACGCGTGGTCAAGGCCGACGACAAGCAGCCAGAGCGCGAGCAACTGGTGGCGCTGCTCGATTCGGGCGAGTTGCGAACGCTTGATCTGGCGGCCGCCACTTCCATTCGCTTCGCCAATCCCGCGCTGCAGAGCCAGCTTCGAGATTACTTGACCGTGGTCAACCAATCCCGCTCCACGGACAAGCGCAGCATCTACGTCGATTCGTCCGACGCTAAAGAGCGCCAGATCGACGCCAGCTATATGATTCCGACGCCAGTCTGGAAGTCCAGCTATCGGCTGATCTTCGCGGATAAAGGCGAGCCGACGCTGGAAGGCTGGGCCATTGTTGACAACACCACCGGCGAAGATTGGACCAACGTGCGGCTGGCGGTGGTGTCGGGCCGTCCTGTCTCGTTCATCAGCAATCTTTACGAGCCGAAGTACGTGCCCCGGCAGACGGTGGAGCTGGCGGAAGATCGAGCGGCGAATCCGGTGGTTTACGGAGGAGCGTTGCAGGGATCGATAAACGGCGCTCCCGCGCCGGCCGCGGCGATGAGGAAACAATTTTTTGCTGGTAGCGCGGGTACGGTTGGAGGGCTCGTGACCAGTCCGAATGAGGCATTCGCAAGGGTTCCCGAGAGAGTGAACATCGCGAGCGATGTGGCCGTGAACGTTGGCTCCGGCGATGTGGGCGAACTTTTCGAATATCGCTTCTCGACGCCAGTGACGGTGAAAAAAGACGAGTCCGCGATGTTCCCCTTTTTGCAGCAGCCCATCGGCGCGCGCAAGCTCCTGATTTATTCAGAGAGCTACGGCGAGCATCCGATGAACGCCGCCGAGTTGAATAATTCCACAGCCAAGACGCTGGACGGCGGCCCCATAACAGTCTTTGAAGCATCCAGCTACGCTGGCGAAGCTCTGATGAACACGCTCAAGGCCGGCGATAAGCGATTGATCAGCTACTCGGTGGACCTTGGCACGCGCGTCACGACGCAATTCGATTCCAGCCGCGACCTGGTGCGCGAGATTCACATCAATCGCGGCATATTGACTGCGCGCCTGGCCGTGGACGAGACCAAGACATACACCATTCGCAACGTGGATCAAAAGGCGAAGACTCTGATCATCGAGCATCCCGAGCGTGCCGGCTACAAGCTGATCACGCTCAAGCCCGCTGAGACCACTACGAATGCGTATCGATTTGAAGTGAAGCTTGGGCCCGATGCCACGGAAAGGTTTCCGGTGGCCGAAGAACGTGTTTATGACACCGCGACATCCGTCTCCAGCATGACGCAGGACGTGTTGCTCGCCTACGTGCAGAACAAGGCGCTGTCGGAAGCCGCTCGCAGTCAGCTACAGCAGGTCCTGGATGCCAAGCGGCAAATTGCCGATCTCGACAGCCAGATCCATCAGCTGGACAGCGACATCAAAGACATGCTGAGCGATCAGGACCGCGTCCGCAAGAACATTCAGAGTTTGAATCAGGTGAGCGGCCAGCAGGATCAGGTACAAAAATATGCCCGCCAACTGGCCACTCAAGAAGCAGCATTGGCCAGTTCGCGGGATAAGCTCAGCGATCTCAAAAAGCAGCAAGCCGCGGATGAATCCAGACTGAACACGCTGATCGAAAAACTGGATTTCTGACGTGCGCCCTGGAGCCGGGTCACCACAGATGATAGTATCCATCGCGCCGCGCCAGCTCCACCGGCAGGCCAAACAGTTCGGTGAGACGCTCCGTGGTCAGCAACTCGTTTTTGCCGCCATCGGCAAAGACGCGCCCCTGACGCAGCAGAATCACGCGATCGATTTCCGGAAGTATGTCGGGAAGATGATGCGTCACCATCAAAATGCCGGTACCGGCTTGCGCCAGTTTTCGCAAAATAGCGCGGAGCTCCAACGCGGCGCGAAAGTCCAGGCTGTTGCTCGGCTCATCCAGCAGCAGCGCCAGCGGATCGTGCACCAGGGCGCGGCCAATCAGCAGCCGATGCGCTTCGCCCGACGACATCTCCGTCATCTCCCGATCGCCCAGATGCGGGACTTCCAGCAGCTCCAGCACCTGGCTGGTCTTTTCGATCATCGCCGGCGTCACTTCGTGATATGGCTGCACTCCGATGCTGCTAAAAAATCCCGACAGCACCATCTCGCGGCCGGTGATCTCGCGCGTGCAGCGCCGCATCAATTCGTTGGAGACGATTCCTAAGAGCGGACGCAGTTCGAAAACGTTCCAAGTATCGCGCCCCAAAATGGTCAGCGACGAATCGGGCAACGCCAACGGATAGCATTCGCGCGTAATGGTCTTGATCAAAGTAGATTTGCCGCAGCCGTTTGGCCCCAGGATGGCCACGTGTTCTCCGGCGCCAATCTGGAGCGTAATTTCCTGAAGCACTCGTTTGCCGCCCAGCATTACCGAAACCCGGTGGAAGGCCAACAGGGCAGGCGTGTCGTTATTTGCTTGTAGTTCGAGATTCACGGTTCGAGAGTATACTAACAAACATGCGAAAAAGCGTTTCGATTTTTCTGCTGCTTCTATTCTGCTCGCTCGCCTTCGGGCAATCGACTACGAATTCCATCACGGTGAGCGCTTCCAATAACGCGAATTTGCAGCCGGATCAGGCGATTTTTTCGGTGACCGTTCAATCCGGCGCCAGCACCGGCCTCGACGATGTGCTCACGGCTGTGCAGGGATCGGGAATCACGGTGGCGAACTTCACGGGCGTAAGTACGGCGCAACAGACCTACGCGTGTGTCGGGCCGCCTTCCACCACTCTCATGCTCGCATGGACGTTCAGCCTGCCCGTCCCTCTGGCGAATACCAAAGCCACGGTTGCCACCCTGACCACGCTGCAACAAACCATCGCTAAAATGAGCAATGGTCTCACGCTATCATTTAGCATCGTCGGAACCCAGGTGTCGCAGCAGTTGGCGCAGTCGCAGACATGCTCGCTTTCAGGCCTGATCGCCAGCGCCACCACGCAGGCGCAGAGCCTGGCAAGCGCGGGTGGTTTGACGCTTGGCTCCATCGTTGCGATATCGAGTTCGACTTCGAATTTTGTAGCCAGCCCCTACGCCGTCGCTTCCACGTGCGCCATCACGGTGACGTTCAATGTCACCAGGAATTAGATCCATGCGGAAGCTTTGGTTCGTGATCTTATCGCTCGCGGCCGCGCCCGTTTTCGGGCAGGTAGTATCGCCTACATTAAGCATCACCGCCACTCGCTCGGTGCCTCTTCAACCCGATAGCGTTACGTTCGGATTGACGGTCAGTTCCACAGCTACCGCAAGTTTGGATCAGATCGTGGCGGCTGTCTCGAGTCTCGGCGTTACCACCGCAAACCTCGCGAGCGTCTTCAACGCCCCTTCCCAGCCCTTTCAATGGAGCTTCACGCTGGCCGAGCCGATCGCCAAGCTCACCACGACGATCGGCTCGCTCATCCAACTCCAGCAGAATATCGGCCAAAACAACAGCGGCCTCACGCTGACGTTTACCGTGGAAGGAACCCAGGCATCGCAGTTATCGGGGCAAATCCAGCAATCGCAACAGTGCTCGAACACCGACCTGATCGCCGATGCAACGGGTCAGGCGCAGAAGGTGGCAGCCGCGGCCGGATTCACGCTGGGACCGATTCTTCAGTTGTCCAACGCGCCCTCGCTCCAGCCTAGTTCCATCGGCATAGCCGAAGGCGTTTTCGGCGCTGCTTTGGTTGGAGATTTCTCGAGCATCATCTTCCAGCCTGCCATTCAGCCATCGACGACCTGCTCTCTGGTTGTAGAATTTCAATTGCAATAGATCATGTCGAACGAAACTTTGCTTGAAACATTAGCGATACGAACCGTAGTGGACAACTGGGTGCTGTGGCGCGATGCCGGCCACTGGGAGCGCTTTCGCACCGTCTGGCATGACGACGGCTACATGATGGCCACCTGGTTTCAGGGCACCGCCGACGAATTCATTCGCGTGAGCAAGGAAGGGTTCAATCGCGGCGTCAATATTCTGCACTTTCAGGGCGCATTCAGCGCGGATATCGAAGGCGCGCGCGCTATTTCACAGACCAAGATGACCATCAACCAGCGAGCGCTGGTGCATGACGTGTTGTGCGACGTGGTCTGCACCGGGCGCTTCTACGATTTCTTCGAGAAGCGCGACAATCGCTGGGGCATTGTGTTGAGGCAACCGATTTACGAAAAGGATCGTATGGATCCGGTGGATCCGGGCAAGCTGTTGCCGCTCGATCAGGAGCTGCTGCAGCGTTTTCCCGAAGGCTATCGCCACCTGGCGTACTTGCAGAGCAACATCGGCTACAAGGTGAAAACCGACATGCCGGGCCTGAAGGGTCCCGAAGTGGAAGCGCTGTACACGCGCGGAAAACGATGGCTCGCGGGCGGCCCCATCGAGCGTTAGGGCAACGCGAAGACTACCAGCGCCTGATTATTTCCCTTCCCCGGGCCCGCGGAAATAATCGCGACGTACTGCTTGCCGCTCTTGCCTTCGTACGTGATCGGATTCGCGGTGGCGGAGTATTCCAGTTGCTTGGTCCACAGTTCCTTGCCGGTTTTAGCATCGAAGGCGCGGAAGCGCGCATCGCTGGTTGCGCCGATGAACACCAGTCCTCCGGCCGTCGCAATGGGACCAGCGAACGCTCCCGACCGGCCCGTGTTGCGCTTCTCGGGCGGCAGAAAATCGGTGACTCCGAGAGGCACCTGCCAGGCGATCTCGCCGGTGTTCGCGTTCACCGCAAACAATCGCTCCCAAGGTGGTTTAATACAGGGAAGGTTCCCCATGGTTTTGCCGTCCGCGTCTTTGTAGGGCGCGCTGAAACTGAAGAAGCCCGGACGCATCACGTAGGGAAGCGCGCCATCTTCTTTCGCCTTCGGATTATCCCTTAGCCATCCGGTTCCCGGGCTGTCCTGCGAATTCACGAAAACGTAGCCGGTCTCTGGATCCGCCGTCGCACCGCCCCAATTCGTTCCGCCCGTCGGCCCCGGCAGGCTGATGGTCTCGTGCTGCGGCGTGCCTTCGCCCTGATAAACCCAAGGCGCAAACGGGCCCGAATCCTCGAATCCATGCTTGTCCCAAATTTCCTGGCAAGCTTTGGCGTGATCGGCCGACGTGTCTTCCGCGCGTGACGATGTCCGCGCGCGAAATGCTGACGCGCGCGAGCGGCGGCGGCTTCAAAGGAAACGGCTGAGTCTTCGCATACCATTCGCCCGGCACGTTTCCTTGCGCTACCGGCCGTTCCTCCACGCCGAACACGGGCTTGCCCGTCAAGCGATCCAGGATGAACATGTATCCGGACTTTCCGGTCTGCACCAGCGCGGGAATCTTCTTGCCATCTTTGACGATGTCGATCAACACGGGATCGGGCGGCAGATCATAATCCCAAAGCTCGTGATGAACAGTTTGGAAATACCATTTGAGCTTGCCCGTCTGGTAATCCACCGCGACCACGGAATTGGCGAAAAGGTTGTTGCCCTTGCGATCGCCGCCATAGTAATTCGCGGCCGGCCCGCCCATGGGCATGTAAACGATGCCGCGCTTCTCATCCACGGTGATCGCGTAGGACCACATATTATTGCCGGAGCGCTTCCAGTTGCCTTCCTTCCAATCGTCGTGGCCCACTTCGCCGGGCAGCGGAACGGCATGAAAATCCCACAGCTTCTTGCCTGTTCGCACATCGTATGCGCGCGAATCGCCCGGCATGCCGCCCGGTAGTTCGTCCTGCTGATGAGCATGCTCTTCGCCGGGACCGAACATGTTCATGCCGACCAGAATCACGTTCTTGTAAATTGTCGGCACGCCCGCGAAAGGAACGTCCATGGTCAGTTCGCCTTCATTGCCGAAGCCGGGATCGAGCTTGCCCGTCTTGGCGTTCAGCGCGACCATTTTGTGGCCGGCGAGAAACAGAATGCGCGGGGGATTTTCCTTGTCGCCCGGCCAATAAGAGACGCCGCGTTGCGACGCCGCGCCGGTCTTCATCTCGTAGCGCCAAATCTCGGCGCCGGTTTCCGGATCGAGAGCCACCACGCGATTCCCGGCCGGCAGATACATCACGCCGTTCACCACGATGGGCGTTACTTCGTTCATTGTCCCCGCCGCCGGACTGTTCGCATCGGGCCGCAGCCGGTACGTCCAGGCTTGCGCGAGCTTCGAAACATTACCGGTGTTGATCTGTTTCAGCGTCGAATAGCGAGTAGAAGCGAGGTCGCGATTGTAACTCGGCCAATCCGACGCCGTCTGCGCACCAGCGGCCCCCGCCAGAATGACCGGAATCAGAAGGATTGTCCACTGAAATTTCATTTCGTCCGCTGAGTATATCACCTCGCATTCTGAGGCCGGAATTCCGCATTCTGGATGAAGAAACTTCTCTGCGCCGCCCTCGTCCTCGCAACGATTGCTTTTGCCGCGGAGCATCCCGATTTCAGCTCAAAACTTCGTCTTCCCCGCATCACGCGCAGGGTTTCCAAAGAAGGCACCGTCCACGCCTGGCTGTATCTCGCGGGCGAGGCTGCGGCGAAAATCGCGCGCTGCCTTTCATCGGGACCCATCGAAGTGGGGGTGCTCGCGGGTGGCGTGGGCCGTCCCTCCGCGCTGTGTCTCGCCGGCCGCCTTGATGTCATCGATGATCTGGACCGCCAATGGGCCAGAAGCGGGCCTTCCCTTCCCGACCTGGAACGCGAGATTTCACGCGCCGCGCCCAAGGCCTGGCGATTCACCGGCGAAATGCACGAGATCGCAGCGACGTTTCAGAGCGCGGGCATGGCCGCCGAGTTTCGTCAAGCAGCGCCGAGATCTTTCGTCGTCCGGAAATGTTCAAGGGACTTGAGGAGCCCTATTTGAAAGATGTACTCGCTACACTACTAAAATGAGTGATCGCACCAGTATCGAAGTGCCCGGCTTGGAACATGTGAATCCGATACCGAATGCCAGCCGGGTGGGTCCTTTTCTGGTCAGCGGCGGAATTTTCGGAAGAGATCCAGGCACCGGAAACGTGCCGCGAGGGAGTGGAAGCGCAGTGCGAGCAGATGTTCGCCAATGTGCGAAAAGTCCTGGAAGCAGGCGGCGCGGCGCCGGAAGACGTCATCAAGTTAAATGTATGGCTAAAAGACATGGCCAACCGGCCGGTAGTAAATAAATACTGGGTGCAGATGTTTCCCGACCCGCATTCGCGCCCCGCGCGGCACACTTTTTCGACTCCGGATCTGCGCGATCCTTTGCTGGTGGAGTGCGAGATCATGGCTGTAATTCCACGGACAAAAAGTGAGGCTGGCCAGCTTCCACGCGCGCGGCAAAGACCGGATCGGGATTTACGACGGACGTACTCTCAGCGAACTCTCGGGCCCACGCAGCATTCTGGAACTGATTGAAGAAGGGGCCGGAGATTCGCCAGCACGGGCGAAACGTTTTCGGTCGAGCGATGTTGTTTGGCATGCGCCCGTGCGCCGTCCGTCGAAGATCTGTTGTCTGGCGCTGAACAACAGCGCGAACAGCGATCGTATTCTGCAAGGGCCGAAACATCCCGCGATGTTCATCAAGCCCGCCAGTGCGCTTGCTGGGCCACGGCGGCGATCATCGAATGCAAGCCGCATCTATGGCCGCGTGCATCCGGAGCCGGAACTGGCGATGGTGATCGGCAAAACGGCCAAGAACATCGCCGCGCGCGACGCCTACGATTACGTTTTCGGCTACACCATCCATAACGACATCACTTCGCCCACCATGCGCGCCGAAGACACGTTTCATTACCGCGCTATTCATCCGAAAGCCGGCGATCCAAAGGCGATCGAATACGTGGATACCTGGGTGAGCTATCCGGGCCGCTATAAATGCTGCGACACGTTCGCCTGCATGGGCCCGTGGCTGGTTACGAAAGACGAAATCGCCGATCCGCACAATTTGGCGGTATCGTGCAGCCACAAAGGCCAGCTGGTCACCGAAGACAACACCGAAAATCTGTTCTACAAGATTCCGGAAGTGCTGGAGTTCTTATCCAGCCACCTGACGCTGCTTCCCGGCGACATTGTTTCCATGGGCACGGCGCTCAAGAAATCCGCGCAAGGCGGCGCGGTGCAGAACATCGATCTGAACAAGCTGGGCGGTCCGGTGTCGGTGACCATCGAAAAGATTGGCACGCTGACCAACGAAGTGGTCTAGGTATAGAACCGCGGCGCACTTACTTTTTGTTCGCGCCGCCTTCGCCTTCGGTGTAGTGCTTCAGATCGCGCTCGCCTTCCACGCAAGCCAGCTCCATAATTTCGTAACCGGGGCGCGTGATGCGCGTGATGGGAAAGGCGATGGTCCAGGGCCGCGAGAAGGTCTTGGGATCGTCGATGGTGGCCTGGTAGCCGATGGTATTCGCATCGACGGGCGTGTAGCGCTCCACCACATGAATGGCGTCGCTGTGGAAATTGCCCGCCATATCGAACCAGGTTTTGTCGTTCTGATTGGTCACGTCCACCACCAGCGTGTCGCCTTCCCAACGGCCGCGCGAGTCGCCATCAAACTTTTGATGCCGGCGGGCAGATGCGGCCGGCCATCGGTGGGAATCACGCGGTAAGCATGGAAATTCTCGAACAGAAACACGACGTATGTTGGCAGGCTGCAAAATCTGGAATCCGAACGGCGCGTAAACCTGGCGCGGAATGCCGGAGAGAAAGCAGTGCGCTTCGGGATCGTCGTACATGTGATGCGCAACCAGATCCTGCTTGCGCTGCGCCGCGGCGGGCAGATAAGGAATTTTGCCGTCCTTCGGATCCACAATCACGCCTTTGCCGGGCGGAATTCCATAGACCGCCTTGAGGTGATCTTCCACGTCGTAAGCGGCGTTTCCTCCCGGACTGCGAACCTCCCAAACGCCCTGGAAATCGGGCTTCCCGTCAGCGCCGCGCGGCATCGGCCCCGGCTTTGACGGCCGGCTTCTCGATTGGCCTCTCCTGGGGCCCGGGCGTTTGAGCGAACGCAGCCATCACCGAGAGCGAGCCTAAAATCAAGCCGAGAGAATCGTTTTCATTTGCTTGGTTCCTCGTACGCGTAACAATCGTACTCCATGAGCTGGGAATTCTTCTCGCGACCGCGATACAACGCCAGGCTGATCTTCCACGGCCTGGTGAACACCTTGGGATCCTCGATGGTGGCTTCGTAGCTGATGGTGTCCGGGCCGGTGCGCGTGTAGCGCTCCACCACGTGCAACGCGTCGCTGTGGAAGTTGCCGGAAGCGTCAAACCAGGTTTGGTCGTTATTGTCGCTGACGTCCACCACCAGCGTGTCGCCCTCCCAGTGGCCGCGCGAATCGCCCATCCAGAAATCCACGTCGTCGGGATGCTTGCTGCCGTCCATCGGGATGAGCCGGTAAGCGTGGACATATTCATACAGAATCGCGACGTCCTTCGCCGGTTTGAAAAATCTGAAAAGGGAACGGCATGTAGTTGGCCCTGCGGAACGCCCGGCAGGAAGCACTTGTTGTTGGGATCGGCGCTGGCGCGATTCTGGAAGTTCTGCTGCCTCTTCGCGGCCGCCTCCGGCGTGTACGGGATCTCGCCGCCAACCACGATTCCGACCCCGCGGGCATTCCCAAGCGCGCCGGCATGCGGCTCAATGTCATAGGACGCCGTGGTTTGCGCCTGCCAGACGCCTTGCAGATCCGGCTGGCCATTGGCGAGTTTTGGTGGGCGGTAGGACTGCGGCCAGCGCAGGGAACAAATGCGTATCAGGAAAAACAGAAGGACGAATTCTCATAAGCCAGTGGCATCCTATCATCTTCCAGATTGAAGATTGCAACCGATTCGTGGTCTCCTAGAAGAGGAGTAACTCCGCTTAATGATACAGTCTACTTTTGCTCGGCGCCGTGTTGGCGCTGCCGGCTTTCAGCCAAACTTTTTCGTCCACCCCGCTGGCAAACCCATCCGGGCCTGGCAGCCTGCAACCCAATTGGTCCGTCGCACCGGATGGAGCGGCGGTGTTCAGTTGGATTGAGCCGTCGAAAGGCGGTTCGTTCGCGCTGCGATACGCGGTTCGCCACGGGGCAACCTGGTCGCCCGCAATCACCATCGCGGCGAATCGACATTTCTTCCATCACCCCGCCGAAATGCCGGAGGTGATCGCGCTGCCGGGCGGGCATTGGTTCGCGCATTGGGTGGAATCGCCGGGCGGCGATAGCGACGCGGAGTATGTCTACGTTTCCTCGTCCACCGACGGCACGCATTGGACGATGCCGCTCGAGGCTCATCACGACCACAGCCCCGTCCAGCATGGCTTGGCTTCGATGATCGCCAATCCGGATGGCGGAGCGTCCATCTTCTGGCTGGAAGCGCTGAAGGGCGAGGATAATCCGGTATCCTTGAAACGCACCATCGTGGACGCCACGGGCAAGGAAATTCGCGAAGAAGTGATCCAGGGCGACGTTTGCGGCTGCTGCCCCACGGCGGTCACGAAGACCTCGAAGGGACTGCTGCTGGCTTTTCGCGCGCACACGCAAAGACAACATTCGCGACATCGCGGTTACGCGCCTGGAGAACGGCCATTGGTCCACGCCCAAAATCGTGAACGCCGACAACTGGGAAATCGATGCCTGCCCGACCAATGCGGCGGCAGTGGCGGCCAAAGGCGATCACGTCGCGGTCGCCTGGTTTACGGGCGCTCAAGATATGCCGCGCGAGCTGATGGCGTTTTCAAACGACAGCGGCTCCAGCTTCACTAAGCCGGTCACTCTCAGCACCGGCCACGCGTTCGGCTATACGGCGATGGCTATGGATGAAGATGGCGGCGCGATCGTTTCCTGGCTGGAGCAGAATCCGGCGGGAGCGCGAGTGCTGGTCCGCCGCGTTACGGCTGCCGGCGTTGCCGGTCCAATTGTCGAAGTGGCCAAGGGCGGGAAGATGGCCCTGGGATACCCGAAGCTATTTCACAACGGAAGCGACACGTTCATCGCTTGGGGCAATCCCAAGCACGTGCGAGACGGCGAGTCTGACGAAGTAAGGGCTGCGCAGTTATTGAGCCGGGGGCACGGAAACCACGTGCCCTTTTTGGCTGGGCGGCTCGTAATAGCCGATCAGGCGTCCGGCGCAAACCATACCGGTCCACAACACCAGCGATAGCGCTCCGGCCGCTTTGGCGCGCGTGGGAATTATCGGGCGAGGCGTCCAGCTTCTCCGGATGGTTATAAACGCTTGGCCGAAAAATCATGGCGTGAATGACAATCAGGACCAGGATCGACATCTTGGTCCAAAAATAAGGATTTGGGTAATAGTCGGTGGCCTTCGAACCGAACAGCATGAATCCCATCGTCACCATGATGACGAAGCCCAGACGCTTCCACCAGCGCAATCCGTTCACCACGTCGGCGATGGGCCGGTTCTGCAACGCCACGCCGAGCAGCCGGAGATCGGTGATGACGATCATTCCTCCGAAGACGGCGATGCAAGTCAGGTGCGTGCTCATGATGATCGGATAGGTGAGCCCGGACTCCCGGATGTAGGTCATGAAATCCGTGACTTTGAAGCCACTGGAAGATAGAAAAAATGAACACCTGAGCCTCCCGAGCCTACTTACGCGAATGCGATGAACAGCCCGCCGAACACTACGCTGATCCACAAAGCCAGAGAAACCACGCCCACCACCACCCGGACTCCGGCGGACGAAGTGTCCGACAGCGCCACCTTGCGATGAATCGTGTAATTGAAGATGATCGCGATCACCAGCGCGCCGATCTTGAAGCGGAACGACGGATTGTAAAGGTACATCCGCGGATCGGAGAGGAACAGGATGGGACCGGAAAGCAGAACCACGGCCAGCCCCAGCAGCGTCCACGGCGCCGTCGCTTTGGCGATCTCTGCGGTGGTTTCCCGCTTCATGCCCACGCCGATCAGACGAAAATCGACCAGTGCGATCAGGCCGATGGACCACGCGAATGCCGCGATGTGAAAACATTCGGCGATCGGAAAAACCCACTCGGAGCTATTCAGCGCATCCGCTATGGCGTTGGTTTGGAGAAGCAACATATTAGTGGTCTTGTCCTTTTGGCAGGCTGGGACCGCGCAGAGCAGCCAGCGCGGCGTCTTTCACGAAATGGATGCGGGCGTGGATCTTGTCGAGCGGCGGCTCGATGTAGCCGATGCCGCGTCCGCAACAGGCGATGGAAGTCCAAAGCACCAGCTGAAGCGCCGCCGCCAGTTTCGCGTTGCCCGGAATGCTGGGCGCGCGATCCAGAGCCGCCGGATTGGCATAAACGCTGCGGCGAAACACCAACTCGTGCACGATCACCACGCCCAGCAGAATCAGCTTGGTCCGAAAGAACGCGTTGTAGTAATATTCTTCGGCTTTGGATCCCGCCATCAGGATGCCGCACGTCACGGTCAGCAGCAAGCCCCAGCGCTTCGGCACGCGGAATTGATCCACCACGTCCGCTATCGAGTGCTTGCGCATTCCCACGCCCAGCAGCCGCATGTCGGTCATCAACACCATCCCCCCGAAGAAGGCGATGCCGACCATGTGCAACGACATGACGATCGGATAGACATACGCAGATCCGCGCAGTGCAGTGAACAACCCCGTCAATTGGATCCATTGGGCGAATGAGAGAAGCATGAGGCGGCTAACCTAAGCTGAGACCGGGATAGACGAAGCCGATGAAGATCCCGCCGAATATCACGCCGCCCACAGCGCCAGCGACACGCACGCCACCAGCTTTCCGTTGTGCGGCGGCGTTTCCGAGGCGACGGCTTTACGATGAACGGTGTAATGGAAAATGACGGCCGACACGAAAAAGACCATTTTGATCAGGAACGGCCAGTTGAGATAGTACATGTCGGGGTCCGAAGAAAACAGCAGGAGCCCGGAGAAAAGCATCAGCACCAGACCGCCCAGCGTCCAAAGCCAGGTATCCTGGGCCAGCTGCGAGGGGCGGCGCATGCCGATTCCGAGCAGCGAAAAATCCACGATGGCGATGGTTCCGATGGACAGCGCAAATCCGACGATGTGGAAGCACTCGAGAGTTGGAAAGACGTAGGCGGAAGAATTGAGAGGATTCGTGATCAGCACTGGGATCCGTGTGCACAGTTTGGCACGGTCATAAGTGTATCAAAGCCCCGCGAAGAATCCAGTCCCGTGGGGTCACTTGGCGGTCACTGACCGGTGAGTGACCGCTCGGCCCGGATGTTGTAGCGGATCAGGATGGTGAGCGACAGGCCGGCGCCGAAAGTGAGCGCCCCGGTGGTGACGTGCAGGACGCTGGTGATGACCACGGCGAGACTGGTTTCCGGAAACAGGATCAGCATCATGAACGTGGTGAACCCGAGCATCACCTGAATGGCCGTGATGACGCCCAAGGCGATAGCTGCCGGCCGCAGCGTGGGATGCTCGGGAAATTGGCGGACCAGGAAAACGGCTACGCACAGATTCAGCATCAGCACGATCATGGCGTTCAGGATGTGCCAGAGAACGCCGAGCGCGTGATAGCGGTAGGACGCGCCGAGCGTGGTTTGCAGCAGGATGACTACCGGGACGGCGATGGCTAGGGATCGCAGGGAGGGCCGCCAGGTGTCTTCGATGGGCGAGGGGCCGCGCTTCCAGCTTTCAGACGTCATCACGGCGGCGGCGACGATCATGCCGAAGAGCATTTGAGAGATCACCGCGTGGGAGATTGCCGCAAAGGTTTGCCCCGTAAATCCGAGTGCGCCGTCAGCGGCTGCGAGGGCCAGTGCAATCCCCATTTGCTTGCGGACTACGATCGCCAGGCTTGCGATAAGAATTAAAACCACTCCGCCCGCAACGCGATGCCAGAACTCGAAGGCGGGGTTGATGGAAGCTGCGGAGTTGGTCGCAATGGGGCGCTCCAGGCTGGTGACAATGGCGCCGAGGATGATCGCGATCAGCGCGAACAGGGCGACGAAAATGGCGTAGCGATGTATCCAGGGATCGTTATTTTTCATGACGGACGTCTTTCATCCAGCGCGCCGCTCCCACGCGAATCGCGAACAGGCCAACAATCGCCAACACCCAGATGGAGACTGCGCCCCAGAGCGTGAGCATCACTCCGGCGGCTAGCACGATGGGCGCATAACTGGTGGGCCGCTTCATGCGGTGCGCTCCGCGCTGTACCAGCGCATCACAGTCGAAAGGATCGCGGAAAGATAGACCAAGCAGCCGGGCACCCACATCAGCATTCCGCCCAATTGTTGATCGCTCTTAGGATCGAGTCCCCAGTAGCCGGAGTATGCAGGGTAGAGACCGACCGGGCCGAACGTCAAGAAAGCGCCGAGCAGGCTGCAGCACACGCACGCGCTGAACAAATACGAAACCGCGCCCAACGCCGACAGATGGCGATCCTGCGAGCGGCCCGAAGAATCGGCCACCAGAAAATTGTTCCGGTGATCAGGAAACTCAGGTGCTGGAAAACGTGCAGGCCGTCGCTTGCAAGCGCGGCGTTGAACAACGCCGGAATATGCCACGCGAGCATCGTGCCCACTCCGAGCAACCACGAAATCGGGGGCTGACCGATTGCGCGTTCCACTTTGCTCAGAGCGCCAAGTTCAAATGATGGCGTGCCGAGCAGCAGCAGCGGCGGAATCACTAGCGCGAGCAGGAAATGCTGGACAATGTGGGCGCTGAACAGGTATCGATCGGCAAGTGAATCGATGGGCGAAACCAGGTCGAGGAGCAGCAGCGCGACGCCCGCCAGGAAATACGGAGCGCGCTGGAATCCGTGATTGCGCACGATCGCGATGTAACCAATCGCAAGCGCTGCGCAGCCAATGACGACCGAAGGCTCCCAATCCCAAGCAATCATGCCAGACTCGCAACTCCGAAAATAACCAGCCAGACGGCGGTGAAGAAATACCAATACAGCGCCAAAGCGCGCAGGGAACGGAGAGGTACCGCCGGCACCGCGATCGCTCCAGCGATGATAAATACCCCGAGAACGGCGGTCAGCATCGACATTATCGTTGCGAACAGACCGATGAGGAACACGGCGCCAAGCGCCAGCGCGGCCCATCGCCATCCTCGCCCAATGCTCACGCTACTTGCGATGAGCGCGGCTGTGAGAAGCCATCCCGAGCGGGCGCCCAAGTGGGGGAGCGCTCGAAGATACACGCAGGCCAGGATCAGCAGGAAGAAAAACACCGCTGCCGCAATCAGCAGCATCGCCATTCCGATCAGCGCGCGCTTGGTCATACTTCCATCCAATCCGGCGCTTCGGGATGCTTCAAATCCCACAACGGCCGGCGGCTGTGGACTTCGGGAATTTCGCCGAAATTCTGAAGCGGCGGCGGCGATGGCACGGCCCACTCGAGCGTCCAGGCGTTCCAGGGATCGTCGCTGGCTTTGGCTCCGAACAGCAGGCTCATTCCGACATTGCAGAGGAAGACGAAGATGCCGAAAACAAGGATCGCCGCGCCCGCGGTAGAGATCAGGTTCAGCGCGCCGAACCAGGGCAGATCCGGATAGGTGTAGACGCGGCGCGTCATCCCCAGCAGTCCGAGGAAATGCTGCACGAAAAATGCCGTGTTGAAGCCGAGCACGATCAGCCAGAAGCTCCAGCGGCCGAGTTTTTCGTCCAGCATTCGTCCGCTCATCTTGGGGAACCAATAGTGCACGCCCGCCAGCAGCGCGAACACGGTGCCGCCGAACAGCACGTAGTGAATGTGCGCGACTACGAAATATGTGTCCGTGACCTGCCAGTCCACCGGCACCGCGGCGAACGCCACGCCGCTCAGCCCGCCCACCGTAAATTCCAAAAGGAACGCGATGGCGAACAGCATGGCCGTTGTAAATCGGATCGCCCCGCCCCACATGGTGGCGATCCAACTGAAAATCTTCATGCCGGTTGGCACCGCGATCAGCATGCTGGCGGCCGCGAACACCGCGAGAAAATTGCGGCCCAGCGCAACCGCGAACATGTGATGCGCCCACACGCCGTAGCTCAGAAACGCGATGGCAACCGTGGACGTGGCCATGAACGGATACCCGAAGATCGGCTTGCGCGAAAACACCGGAATGATTTCCGAGATCATGCCGAACGCCGGAAGCACGACGATGTAGACCTCGGGATGCCCGAAGATCCAGAAGTAATGCTGCCATAGAAGGGGCGCGCCGCCTTGTGACGGATCGAAGAACCGGGCGTGGAAAAGCCGGTCGCTCAGCAGTAGCACCAAGGACGCCGCCAGCGCAGGCAGCGCGAAAACGATCATGATCGACGTTACCAGCGTCATCCAGACGAACAGCGGGACCAGGCGCATGGTCATGCCCGGCGCGCGCTCCGTAGCGATGGTCACGATAAGGTTTATAGCCGAACCGATGGAGCCGCCCGCGATCATCAGCAATGCCATGGCCCAATAATCGACGCCCGCGCCCGGCGAAAAGGCTTTCTCGCTCAGCGGCGCATAGCTGAACCAACCCGCCGACGGCGCGTCACCCGTGGCGAAACTGAAATACAGTAGCACCCCGCCGAAGAGCTGCAGCCAGAAGCTCAGCGCGCCCAGCCGGGGCAGCGCGGTTCCATTCGCCCCGATCATGAGCGGAACGAGGTATACTCCGAAGCCGGTGAGCACCGGCATCGCGACAAGAAAGATCATCGTGGTGCCGTGCATGGTGAACATCTGGTTGTAGATTTCCGGCGTGATGAGCTTCAGGTTGGGCGCGGCCAGTTGCGCCCGCATCACCATGGCTTCCATCCCTCCGGCCAGAAAGAACAGCAGTGCGGAGAGCATGTAGAGGATGCCGACACGCTTGTGATCGATGGCGCAGAGCCAGGCGCTCATCGCAGGCTCTCCAGGTACATCAGCAACGCGCGACGCTCTTCCGCCGTCAGCGGAATGTTTGGCATGCGATTGCCAGGCTTGGCGGCTTGTGGATCGGTCAGCCAAAGCATCAGGTTCTCGGGAGTGTTTCGCTGGATTCCGCCGCCCAGGGTTTCGCGGCTGGCCAGGTGCGCCAGGCTGGGCCCCTTGCCGGAACTCGGCTCGGCTGCGACAAGCGTGTGGCACTTTTCGCACTTAGCTCTGAAGAGCTGCTCCGCGGGCGCCGGCACGTTGTTGCGGATGGCTCTCGCCTCGTTGTTGAGCCAGGCCTCAAAGTCCGGCTCCGGTTCGGCGATCACGCGGAACCGCATCCAGGCGTGTTGCGCGCCGCAAAATTCCGAGCAAGTGCCCGCGTAGGTCCCAGGCGTGTCGGCCTCCAGCCAAATGTACCCCCAACGGCCCGGAACGGCATCCATTTTGCGCGCCAGATTGGGCACCCAGAAGTCGTGAATCACGTCGGCCGATTCGATGCGGACACGCAGCCGCCTTGACGTGGGAATGTGAATGTCCCACGGGACGACAACGCCGTTTGGGTAGCGTGCCTCCCACCACCATTGATGCCCGGTGATCACAAGGTCCACCGGGCGCTCGGAGTCCTGGGGAGCGTCGATCAGCACCATGGCACGGACGGTGACGATGAACAGCCCGGTCAGGATCGCGATCGGCGCCAGGGTCCAAAGCACTTCCAGTTTCCGCGATCCAAAAATCTGCCTGGGCTCCGTCGCCTGGCCGCGCCATCGGTATCGCACCACGCTGTAAACCACACCTACCGCCACCACCAGAAACACCACCGCCGCGATCAGCAGCACCAGGGAAAATACCGTTGCGATCGACTGAGTCTGCGGGGAATGAGGACTAAATGGCAGCAGATGGCCTCAGTCTACTATCGTGTTCCCGGACGGTCAACAACGCCCATGTCACAGACCGGTCAGTGACAGACCTGCCGCAGCCTGAAAAATTCTAGAGAAACGCCTAGTACTTTCCGAAGGGGACATGGTACTCTGACGGTACGGACCTTGCTATTAGGGCCTTACGGTGGGTTAGGGCGATTTTGGCGGCACACCCCTCATAATCATTCGCCTTTCGCTCGCCGATAAGAAGTGTATGTTCGACAGGCGTATAGAGCCCCGGATGTTGTGTGCGGATATGGTGGATGTCCAGTGGAAGGACAAGTCCGGGCGCATTCGCAAAGGTGTAGCCAATCTGGAAGACATCTCACTGTCCGGCGCTTGTCTTCAATTCGACCAGCCCATCCCTTTGCAGACCGACCTTCGCATCAACTACCCCAAGGGCGAGCTGATGGGCAAAGTCCGGTACTGCGTGTATCGGGAAATCGGATACTTCCTGGGCATCGAGTTTGAGGCGGGTTGCAAGTGGTCCGCGCGCCACTTTAAGCCGCAGCACCTGCTGGATCCCCGGCGCCTGGTGGTTCGCAGCATCAATCGAGCGTCCAAGCTGGCCAATTAGGCCGAAGGCTACCGTCTCCCTTACGGTCGCGGCTCGGTTTGACGGTCGCGGCTCGGTTTGACGGTCGCGGCTCGGTTTTGACAGTCGCGGCTCCGTTTGGTTTGCTACCCTTCTATAGGGTCCCAGGTTTCGTGGCAGTTTCCGGTATCAAAGATTCGCTCAAACAACAAGGCGTCCGGCTCACGCGCCAGCGCAAGATTCTGCTCGATCTGATCGATCAATCCGGCCAGCACCTGGATGCCGAGCGCCTGTTCACGCTCGCTCGCGAGAAAGATCCCAAGCTGAACCGCGTCACGGTATACCGGACGCTGAAACTGCTGAAGGCAGGCGGCCTGGTGGACGAGCTGGACCTGATGCATCACTCCGGAGACCAGCATTATTATGAGACCCGGCTGAAACAGGAACATGCCCACGTGATTTGCCTGCGCTGCGGCAAAATCGAAGAATTCTTTGGCGATCTGCTGAAGAAGATGCGTGAACAGATTGAGACTGATTTCGGATTCGAAGTGGTCCTGTCGCGCACGGAAGTGGGCGGGTACTGCTCCCACTGCCAGGTTCTGCGCGCCAACGAATTGAGCGACGCGGCGGAGCCTGAGCCGCCCGCGTCATCCCCCCCTTCCGGCAATCGAGTGCAGCACCGGAGCCGCTGATGCCGCCGCCCGATGGGTCATCCGCGGCGCCGCGCCGCCTACCCGCCGAAACCGGCCGGGCGCCGGCGTTGGCCGTAACGAATCCGTCCGGGAATCGCAGCCGCGTGGTAATCGATTCCATGCCGTTCCTGATCGGCCGTCAAGGCGAAAACAATCTGGTGCTACGGGACAACCGCATCTCGCGCAATCACGCTCGCATTTTCGTGGATAACGACGAGTTTGTGATCGAAGACCTGGTCAGCCGCCACGGCGTTTTTGTGAACGGCCAGCGCGTAGAGCGCCACACGCTGAAAGACGGCGACCGCATCGATTTCGGCTTCCCGGATTCCTACCGGCTGGCGTTCACGCTGAAGGAAGATGAGCTGAACCAGTTTCTGGGGAAGATGTCGGCGCCGGCCGGATCGGGCGCGACGAATCTCTCGAAGCTGCGCTCGCTGGTGGAAGTGGCCCGCGCATTGCAAAGTTCCCTTTCGACCAACGATGTGCTGGTTGCGGTGGTGGATGCGGCTCTGTCGGTCACCGGCGCCGAGCGCGGCTTCCTGCTACTGGGCAAGGGCGACCAACTGGAGGTGAGCGTCGCGCGGGACCGGCGCGGAATGCCCCTCGACACGTTAGACCTGGGTGTGCCGCGGTCGCTGATTAATCGCGCTCTCCGCACGCGGCGCGATCTGCTATCGATGACCTTCGATCCGCTGGGCGCCGATGGAGTCCGTCCCGAAATGTCGGTGGCGGATCTGGAGCTGCGCAGCGTGGTTTGCGTGCCGCTGATCCAGGTGCGTACCGGATCGCTGCAGGAAACCGTGGCCACCTCGCTCAACAATACCGTGGGCGTGCTCTACATGGATTCGCGCGGGGCCGCGGCCGATCTATCCTCCGGTAATCGCGAGATTCTGCAAACGCTAGCGCTCGAAGCGTCCACGATTCTCGAGAACGCGCGGCTGCTCGAAGAAGAGCGCGCCAAGCAGCATTTAGAAGAAGAGCTGAACATCGCCCGCACCATCCAAACCGGTTTGCTGCCGAGCGAGCTGCCCACCGAAGGCTGGTTTCGCGCCGTTGGATCGAGCATCGCGTCGCGCCAGGTGGGTGGCGACTATTTCGACGTGCGCCGCGTCAACCCGGACATGTATGCGTGCGTCATCGTGGATGTGTCGGGCAAAGGCGTCAGTGCCGCGCTGCTGGCCGCGCTGCTGCAAGGCGCTTTTGTTTTCGCGTCCGAAGGAGCGGTGCGAATCGACGACGTGATGTCGCGAGTGAACCGCTTCTTGATCGAGCGCGCCCGCGGCGAAAAATACGCCACCGTGGTCTACTGCACCATCGATCGGAGCGGTGAGCTGCGCTGGTCCAATGCCGGCCATCCGAAGCCGGTGGTGGTGCGCGCGACGGGAGAATTGCAATTGCTGGATAGCACCGGTATGCCGATCGGCATGCTGGACGTCGCCAAGTATGAAGTGAAGACCATGCAGCTTCAACCCGGCGATAAATTGGTGCTATTTAGCGACGGCCTCTCCGAGGCGGCGAATTCGGACGGGGAATTTTTCGAAAAGAAAGCATTGCAGGAATTTCTTTGCGCCCATGCCGGAATCGGCTGTGCCGAGCTGCACGCCAAGCTGGTTGAGGCTGTGGAAGACTTCAGCGAAGCTTCCGAGCAGGAGGACGACATCACCATGCTGGTGCTGGAGTATCAGCCCTGACGTGGCGCTGCTATAATCGATTGAGTTATTGTGCCTTTTTCCATTCCACTCCCCCCGGCTTTCATTGCCTAACCATGACCGATCGACACGCAGGATAATGCCCCGGTTTTTCACCCTACAACAGGCCGAAACAGTGCTACCCGACGTGGGATCGGCCATTCGCGAGGCTATTTCTCTGAAGGCGGAGTTCGAGCAGACCGAGGCGGAATCGGAGAGCTTTTCCCGGCGCGTAGCGGTTATGGGCGGTGTGCGAGTGAATCGTGCGCAGGTTCTAGAGCAAAAGAACCGCGGGCAGGAAACCGCCGCCGCGCTCCGGCAAGCCATCGAGAAGATTCAGGAATTCGGTTGCCTGGTGAAGGATCTGGATATCGGGCTCATCGACTTTCCAACGCTCCTGGAGGGCCAAGAAGTTTACCTTTGCTGGAAGCTGGGCGAAGCAGGCATCCAATTCTGGCACGGCGTCGACGAGGGCTTCCGTGGCCGCAAACCGATTGACGCGCGCTTTCTCCAACATCATCGCGGCGAGTTGCCTAACTGAATGTGCGAGAATTGGGGAATTGTAGCGGGGGGAGCAGTGTCGCTCGCATTCCGTAAAATCGCATGCTTCTGAGTAGAGAATTCATTAGCTATCTGTCGCGGCAATTGGTGAAACGGATGACGCCGCAGATTATCGAGACCAGCAGCACGGAATCGGCCGCCGAGATGATCGGCCATTTGATCGAAGAAGAACTGCAGGTGGAGGATCGCCTGAACGACGAAGTGCGCGATCTGCTGAGCCAGTACAGCGACTATATGCGGCGCGAGAGCGTCAGCTATCAGGAGATGTTCCGGCGCATCAAGAACACCCTGATTTCGCAGCGCAAGGTGATCCGCGCGTCGGGCCGCGATACCGGCGACAACATGAAGCTTTCGCGCGACAAGATCAACGATATCTCGCACAAGATGGTGGCCGCGTTTCGCAAATCGCGCGAGTTTCGCCTGAAGAAAGATCCCAACGACGTGCGGCTGGAGGTCGTGCAGGCCATGACCGAGTTGCTGAACGTGGAAGAGAAAGTGGACCGCGCCGCGCGCACCAAGATCCGCTCGCAGAAGAAAGACATTCCCGAAGGCACCGAGGAGTGGGATCTGCTGCACCGGCGCTACTACGCCGAAGAATTGAAGAAGTTCGGCATCGATCTGACGCGCTGAAACCGGGCCGCTACGACAGCTTGATCCGGCGTATCCCCTGTATTTCGTCGAACCCTGCATCGAAGGTCGCGATCCATTCCACATCGTTGTTTAGCATCACCGCGGCATGAACTGCATCTCGCGCCGATGCCCGGATCGCCCCGCATACCAAGTCGCACGCGCGGTCGGTGTCTGCAAGCGTCACGCCGAACACAACCGGACAGACTTCCACGAACAGGTCATAGACCTGACGCGCGAGATCCAGTCGGCCTAGCGACGAGTATCTGTAAAGGATCTCCTGCAACACTTCAGTGCTAGTACAAGCGTCCACCTTGCCTTCACGGACGCGTCGCAGGAAACGGCGCGAGGGTTCTTGATTGGGATGGCCGCGGCCGGCGACGTACATTGGAATGTTCGAGTCGATGAAAACCTTCATCGACGCCCGGCGTCGATCTCGGATAACATTCGCTCGATATCGGCTGTCGGCGCGCCTAAGGCTTCCAATCGAGCTAAAGGGTCGGACACCACAGGCCCCTTTGCAGGCCCCCGAACGGATTCCAGCAAGCACGCGTCGAACCCACTCCCCTTTGGAAATCCGGTTGCGCTGAGCTGCCTTGCGAAGCTGGGCATCCAGCTCCGGAGGTATCAGAACCTGCAAGCGATGACTCACCTACTCATGCTAACATGCTCATCCGCTGTGGTTCGGAGTCTCAATCCCCGTGCGGCGCATCGACCGGCGGCGGAGCGGAAGGCGTCACAGTGCTGTCGTTCGAGGGCTCGGGCGGCGGCGCAGTGGCATCGCGCAGGCTCCTGATCCGATCATGGGCCAGCTGCACTTCCTCAAACTGTTTCTGAATGATCGAAGCGATCTCAGGCGGCAGCGTCTTGCCCAGTGCCGTCCGATAGGTCTTGAGAGACCAATCCTCGCCGCGCTCGGCTTCCACCAGAATCGCGTGAACGTCGTGCCCGGTGAGCAGGCCTTTCAGATTGATCCAACTGGCGTACAACACTCCGCCCAGCCCCTGAGGATCGATGGTCTCAAAGCCCAGCGCCTTCACCGCTCCCTGCAATTCGGTGGCGAACTGGGCCGCGCTGCGCGGAGTACTGCTCGAACATCTCCTTCATGGTGGGCGCCTTCACGGCCTGGGCCGCCCCGCGAAAGCCTTGTTCTCCATCACGGCAGACGGTGATCACGTCATGAACGGCCTGGGCATAGTCCTGTAATGTGCCGGGCATCGCTTTACTCCCGCTGGTTAGACTGTCGAAGGGCCGCGATGGTTTCCGCCTCGAATGCTATGAGCCGGCGTTTTCTCGAGTTGCTGCCTGGCCCAGACGCGATTCGGATTGATTTCGAGCGACTGTTCAAACGCCTTTTGCGCCTCAGCCGGCTGATTGGAACGGCGCAGCGCAACGCCCAGCCATAGCCAGGCGTCCGCATTCTTCGGATTCAGTTCGATGGCCTTGCGGAAATCCTTGATCGGCCAGATCGATTCCTCCGCCCAGCGCCTGCGGCAGATAGTAATTCCCCACGCCGTGGCTCACAGTAAGCCATGGATGATTTGGGATCCAGTTGGATGGCTTTGTCCACCGAATCCAGCGCGCACTTGCCGTATTTCAGCCCGGCCAGGGAATTGCTGGAAATCATCTGGCCGCAAAGCGTTCCCAGGATCCGTTGATACTCGGCCGAATCCGGCTTCATGCCGACGGCCTTATTGGCGGCGTCCATGCCGGCCTGGGCCGCATTCTTAGCGCCCGCCTTGTCGTGCTGTTCGATGGCGACTTCGGCGGAATAGGATTCGCGCCAATGCCACGTCGATAGTTGCGCGGCTGCGTCGTTGGGCTGCTTATCGGCTGCCGCGCGAGCGTCGGCCGCCAGCTTTTCCAGCGCCGCGCGATCCTGGTGATCCCGCGCTTTCAACAGGTCGGAATCGTCCGGAGTTGCCAGCCGCGCGCAATCAGAGCTGACAGATAATGCTAAGAGGAAAATCCTCATGCTTTCAATTTTATGGACGCTTCGCCCGGCTAGAGCGTTGCAACTTTTCGATGAACGAGCAGGAAATAGAGCGCTAACAAGGTAAGCAGAACGCCGTTCCAGGTGAGCACCACCGGCGCCGTGAATTGTTTGACCAGCGCCCCCACCACCAGGCTTCCCACCGGCATGCCGCCGCGAAAGGCAACGTTCTGGACACTGATCACCCGGCCGCGCATGTTGTCGGGCGCGATCAATTGCACCAGAGAACTGATGCTGGTGAAGACGGCCAAAAGCAAAGCTCCGGAGAAGAAAATGAGAACGCAGCTCAGCACAAAATTCCGGGAGAGCGCGAAGCCGCCGATGAACACGCCCAGACCGAGCAGCATCAGCAGCACCAGCCGGCCCATGTGCTTATGTTTGCCGAGCGCCGCCACCATCAGAGCGCCGCAGATGGATCCGACCCCCGAGCACACCAGGAAAACCGTGTAAAGTTTCGGCCCGCCGTGAAAGACATCTTTGGCGAAAACCGGCAGAAACACAATCAGGGGGAACGCCAGCAGCGTCATCATGAACGCCAGGACAATCAGCGCTTCCATGGCGCCTTGGTTGCGGATGAAATTGAAATCCTTCCTTCATGCTGGTCAAAACGGATTCGCGGCTCTTGGTGGGCACGAAGTGCGGATGGATGATCAGTAGCGAAATGATCACGGCGATAAAGGAAACGCCGTTCAGCGCCGAAGCACCAGGACGCGCCCAGCAGCGCCAGCGCCACGCCGCCCACGGTTGGTCCCAGCACGCGCGCGACATTGAACTGAATCGAATTCAGCGCGATCGCATTCGGCAGATCCTCGGTTTTCACCAGCGTTGGAATCAGCGCCGAGTAGGCCGGTCCGCCGAAGGATTGCGCCGTTCCGACGACGAACGAAAGCGTCAGGATTTGCCAGATCTTCACCACGCCGGTCGCAAACAATCCGGCCAGCGTGAACGCGCAGGCCATCTGGACAAATTGCGATCCAAGCAGCAGCTTCTGCCGCTCCGTGCGGTCGGCGAACACGCCGCCCACCAGCGAAAACAGAACGATCGGAATGCTGCCCAGGAACGAATCCAGGCCGAGCAAAAACGGCGAGTTGGTGAGCTGCAGAACCAGCCAGGCCTGCGCGAAGGTCTGCATCAAAGTGCCGATGCTGGAGGTACACGCGCCAAACCACATGATGCGGAAGTCGCGATAGGCGAAAGCCTTGAAGACCCGGCTGATCACTTGGAGACCCGGCTACAGTACATCCGGTTAAGGAAGAGGCTGGGGGCGGTGAATCAGGTGCACAATATTGCCATCGCCGTCGCTGAAAAAGATCAGCCGGTTGCCTTGGACGTCGGTGGGTTGGGTGAGAAACTCCACGCCGCGTTTGCGCAACTCCTCCATGGCGGCGTCGAAATTGTCCACGGTGATGGCCAGGTGACGAATGCCTGGATCTTTCATCTTCTGCGGCGCGCGATCTCCTTCCGAGGGGATGAACTCGATCAGGGTGCCGTTGGCGGCGCGCACGAAATAATTGCCGCCGTAAGTGTAATTGATGCGGAAATCGAGCTTCTGCACGTACCATTCCGCCAGCCGTTTGGGATCGGGCGACGCGATGGCGGTGTGCTCCAGTCCTTGAAACATAAACCTGGATTGTATCAGAGTACGTCCGGGCCGCTATTGGAACAACTGCGGAGCGAACTCGTTCAGATACTCGCGCCAGTTGGTCCAGGTATGAGCGCCGGCGCTTTCCTGAAACACCGGCGTGATAGCCGTGCTTCTGGAACAGCTCCACGGTGGCTTTGGTGGTGCTCAGCAGACCATCGTCTTTTCCGGTAGAAAACCAGAACAGCTTCCAACCCTTCTTGCCGGGTTGTCCAGTTCCGCCAGATGCTGCTGCTCCCAGGTTGGCCCAGCGGCCGGAGCGGAAGCCGGGCCACCTAGGGGGACAATGCCGAAATATGCCCGAACTGAAAACGCCGACGTACGCAAACTCGTCGGCGTGCGGGATCGCGATGTTGAGCGTGTGCGCGCCGCCCATCGAAAGCCCCGCGATGGCGCGGTGCTGCCGGTCTCGCAATACGCGATAGTGCGTCTCGGCGTAGGGCATGATGTCGTTGACGAAATCCTTGACGAAATCGTCATTGAAATCGGGGATGCGCGGCGCACCGGCCGCGGGACGCTCAAAACTGAACGGTCCGGTGTGGCCGGCCGGCATCACGATCACCATCGGCTTGGCTTTCTTGGCGGCGATCAGATTGTCGATGATGAAGCCCGCGCGGCCCACTGACGTCCACGAATCGTCCGAGTCGCCCGCGCCGTGCAGCAGATAAAAGATCGGGATATTTCTGCGAGCCGGTTTCGTAGCCGGGCGGCGTGTACACGTGCATGCGGCGGAACCTGCCCAAGCTTTTCGAATAATACGTGACGCTGGCAACGGCTCCGTGCGGCACGTCCTTCGTTTCCATGAAATCGGCGCCCGGAACATACACCATGCTCCAGGCGTTCCCGTTTGATTCGCTCACCGACGCATTGCGCGGGTCCATTACCGAGACGCCGTCCACGTTGAAGTTGTAGCGGTAAGCGCCCGGATCGATCGGCCCGACCGCGATTTCCCACACGCCGTTCTCCGCCTTGGTCATTTCGCCTTTCGGCGCCATCCCAAACATGTCCGTGCTGAACAGCCGGACTGCCTGTGCCTTGGGCGCGAAGATCCGAAACTCGACGTGCCGGTCCGGCGTGACCTCGGGCGAAGTGAACGCGGGCGGCTGCGCGGCGGAGGCGATGGATATAGCGGCAAATAGACTAAGGGCGAGCGCCTGGTGTTGCATGCAGCATCGAGTATACAATGGCTCGTCAATGAGAGAAATCCTGTCTTGCTGTGCCCTCATGGCCGCGTCCGCGCCGTTCGTATTCGCGCTCCGCACTGCGCCGATATGCTGAAGTTCCAAGCGCCAGGCGTCACGCTTGCGATCACCAAGGCGGACCCGATGCCCGCCTCGGCGCCCGGCACGCTGCGCATCTCGCCGACATTCCCGGGAACGGTCGCCGTCGCAGTGCCCGCGTTCTGCCACGTCGAGGGCGTGATCGACCAGCGCACCGGCGCGGACGGAAAACCGTACGGCATCGGTTTCGCTCTCGCGCTGCCCGATCAGTGGAATGGGCGATTCCTGTTTCAGGGCGGCGGCGGATTGAACGGCAGTGTCGCTCTGCCTTTGGGTTCCCAGGCTGCCGGTGAGACGCCGGCGCTGGCGCGCGGATTCGCGGTTGTGACCACCGACAGCGGCCACAAGGGCAGCGTATTCGATGGCAGTTTTTTCCGCGACCAGCAGGCCAGCCTCGATTTCTACTACGTGGCAATCGGACGCGTGGCGCGATTGGCGAAGGAGATGATCGCGTCGTACTATGGGCGCCCGGCGCGAGCATTCCTATTTCGACGGCTGCTCCACGGGCGGGCGCGAAGCGATGATCATGTCGCAGCGCTATCCGGAATATTTCGACGGAATCGTTTCGGGCGATCCGGCCATCCGCACCGGCCATTCCAATCTCGCGCTGGGATTCATGACGGCCGTTTTCGACCAAGCCGCGCCCAAAGATGACAGCGGCAAGCCCGATCCGAAGAAACATTCTTCGCCGATTCGGATCGCAAGCTGATCGTCAATTCCCTGCTCCAGGCCTGCGACGCCAAAGACGGCCTGAAGGACGGAATGATTTTCAACTCGCGCGCGTGCGAGTTCGATCCCGCGACACTGGTGTGTGCTGGCGCCAAAGTCCGATACCTGTTTGACCAAGGCGCAAGCGGACGCGCTGAAGAAGGCGTTTGCCGGTCCGAAATCGGCGCGCGGAGATGCGATTTATCCCGGAGTTCCTTACGACGCGGGCATCGCCGATACCGGCGGCATCCCTGGTCTGCTGGGTGGGCCTGTTATTCCCGTCGCCACCGGCGCCGATTTCGCTGCACTTCGACGTGGATCGCGAAGCCGCGCGCGTGGAGGCCGACAAAACCGCCGAGCTGGGCGACAGCACCTGGACGAACCTGACGACGTTCGCCGGCCACGGAGGAAAGCTGCTGTTCTTTCACGGCTTGAGCGATCCGTGGTTCTCTCCGCTCGACACACTCGGCTATTACGAGAAGATGGCCAAGGACACGGGCAACGGCGCCGTCGACTTCCTGGAGCCGCATCTACTTCGTTCCCGGCATGGGCCATTGCCAAGGCGGAAGCGCGACGCTGGACCATTTCGACATGCTGAGCGCCATTGTGGATTGGGTGGAGAAAGGCGTGGCTCCGGACCGCGTGGTCGCCACCGGCCGCGCGTTTCCCGGCCGCAGCCGCCCGTTATGTCCCTATCCGCAGCATGCCGAGTACACAGGGCATGGCGATACGAACGATGCGAGCAACTTTGTCTGCCAGGAGTAGCACGCTACTCTAAAAGAAATGACATTTTTGAAAGATAGTTTGATCGAGCTGATCACCCAGACCTCCACCAATCTGCCGCCGGACGTGCGCGCCGCCATGGGCGTGGCTCTGGAGGCCGAAGTGGCCGGCACGCAGGCGTCGCAGGCGCTGGGAATTATCGCGACCAATATCGACATGGCGCAGGAAGACGCGGGGCCGATCTGCCAGGACACCGGCATGCCGACGTTCGTGGTGCACACGCCGGTGGGAGTGAATCAGATTCAGGTGAAGCGCGCGATTCGCGAAGCGGTCGCGGAAGCCACGCGGCGCGGCAAGCTGCGGCCGAACTCGGTGGATTCGCTCACCGGCAAAAACAGCGGCGACAATCTGGGCGAAGAAACGCCGGTGATTCACTTCGAGCAGTGGGAGCAGGACGAGATCGAAGTGAAGCTGATCCTGAAAGGCGGCGGCTGCGAGAACAAGAACATCCAGTATTCGCTGCCCGATGGAGCTGGAGCACCTGGGCCGCGCGGACCGCAATCTGGAAGGCGTGCGCAAATGCATCCTGCACGCGGTGTGGCAGGCGCAGGGACAGGGTTGCGCGCCGGGCGCGGTGGGCGTGTGCATCGGCAGCGATCGCGCGCACGGATACGATCTGGCGAAGGGGCAGCTGTTCCGGACGCTGGACGATGTGAATCCGGTTCCCGAGCTGGCGAAGCTCGAAGCCGAGATCATGGAGGAGGCCAATCGCATCGGCGTCGGCGCGATGGGCTTCGGCGGCAAGGTGTCGCTGATCGGATGCAAGATTTGCGCGGCGAATCGGCTGCCCGCGAGTTTTTTCGTATCGGTGGCGTATGACTGCTGGGCGTTCCGCCGGCTGGGCGTGCGGCTGGATGCATCGAGCGGCGCGATCACGAGCTGGCTGTATCGCGATCCCGATCGCGCGGTGGAGCGCATGGCGCATTCGGAAGGATTCCCGCTGACCGGCCGCGAAGTGGTGCTCACCGCGCCGCTGACGGAGGAACAGGTGCGGGCCTGCGCGTGGGCGATGTGGTGCTGATCACGGGCGAGGTTTTCACCGGCCGCGACGCGGTGCACGCGCACTTGATGAAGAACGCGCCGCCGGTGGATATGCGCGGCTCGGTTCTTTATCACTGCGGTCCGGTGATGCTGAAGCAAGGCGATCAGTGGGTGGTGAAAGCCGCGGGCCCCACCACCAGCAGCCGCGAGGAGCCGTATCAGGCCACGATCATCGAAAAGTACGGAGTGCGCGCGGTGATCGGCAAAGGCGGCATGGGGAAGAAGACGCTGGCCGCGCTTGAAAAATCCGGCGCGGTTTATCTGAACGCCATCGGCGGCGCGGCGCAATTTTACGCGCGGACGGTGGAGAAAGTGCTGGGCGTGCAACCTGATCGAGTTCGGAATTCCGGAAGCGATGTGGCATCTGCGAGTGAATCAATTTCGCGGCCATCGTGACGATGGATGCGCACGGCAACAGCCTGCACGCCGACGTGGAGCGCGAGACCGGCGAGAAGCTCGCGGAACTGCAACAGGCGTGAGCGGTCTGTTAGAATAAAATTTGTCTCGGGCCAGGTAGCTCAGCTGGTAGAGCGCAGCCCTGAAAAGGCTGGCGTCGGCGGTTCGATTCCGTCCCTGGCCACCACATTCTAAAGGACTTAGCAGTAGCCAAAGAGCTAAGGTTTCAGTCAACCGAACAATAACCGAACATCCTCAACAGGCGTTCGCTTTGTCGGCATTCTTCACTTCCATGAGCTTCCAGATTTCCCGCGCCGTGCTGCCGGTCCTGGCAATGTGCTGCCGCGCCAATTTGGCATAGCGTTCGGTCATCTTGATGTTCGAATGGCCCAGGATTTTCGCAAGCTCATAAAGATCGCCGCCGTTCATCATGTACCAGGACGCGAAGGTATGACGGAGATCGTGGAAGCGGAAGTTCTCGATCTTCGCCCGTTCGAGCAGATCCTCAAAACTCCCTTCCACCCGCTGCCGCCCGCTCGCCGCGCCTGCCTTCGGCGGAAAAATCCGATCTTCTCCAATGACGGCGGGAAACCGCCGCAGCTCGCCGGCGAGTTCAGGAAGCATCGGGACATAGCGCATCTTGCCGCCCTTCAGCTTCGCCCTCACCGCCAACAGCCCTTCGTTGTACATTACGTCACTCCAACTCAGAGAAAATATTTCTGAGGCACGCATCCCCGTGGTAACGGCGATAAGCACAATCAGCCTGAGCCGATAGAACGTCTTGTTGATTGCTTTCGTACCCTTGCGGTACGTTCTTTCATCTAGCGCTTGCTTGAGCCTGCCAAGTTCCTCAGCCGAGAGGTAGCGGTCGCGTTGATCATCCGGCCGTTTGACTTCGACCAGGTCGGCCGGGTTCCGGTCAATTCCGGTTTCCTTCGACCAGATCGTCGCGGCCTTCTTCATCATGTGGTGCATGACGTTGAAGTGCCGCACAGCCGTTCCTGCTGAGAGCTCGCGAAGCACGGTTAGTTTTTCGTACCAGCCTGAGACGGCTACGCCATCGACTTCCCGCACAAACTGGCTACCCAGCTCGTCGCGAATGCCCTCCAGGATGCTTTTCTCACGGCCCGCCGAACGCTTTTTGGCACCGTAATGGGTCCAGTAGCGCTCAATCAGTTTCGACATCCGAAAGTTGACCTCCCGTTTGACATCGAGATGCCGGTTCTCGTCACGAGCCGACATTTTCTTGCGCTCGATCTTCCGCGCGAGCTCATACGGGCCATGGACCCACACGCTCTTGTTTCTACCTCCTTCCCTCCAGCGAACTTCAAACACTCCATCCGACATTTTATGAATGGACACTTCAATGCTTCTCCTTTCAGTCAATGGTTTCAATCGTGTGCTGTTCAACGAAGCGCTCCAGCGCTTTCAAATCGAACCGCAACGCTCGACCAACCTTGACGCAGGGAAGCTCCCGCAACCGGGCTTTCTTGTAGACAGTGTCCACTTCGAGGCCGAGGTATTGGGCCGTCTCCCTGACATTCAGGAGCCGCCTACCGATTCCTCCATTAGACACCGTCGAGCCGATCATGTCATTTCTCTCGTTATCGCCCCAATGCTCAGAATCGTCCGTGAACGGCGCAGTGAAAGCTCCCCTGCCAACCCGCTAGTGCAGACACGGCCCAAACCACACGCCTGAAGCGAAGATCGCTGCGGAAGCCACCAGCCCCACCGATACCCAACGTACAATTACCGGGCGACGGTGGGCCTCGTTTACCTCGTGTACGTATTCGCGTGCTTTCAGACCGGCGATGTGAATATCGCCCTGGAGACCCTCCCGCATCTTCTCCGCTGATTCCTTCACCATCTTGGCGAGCATACTCCCTGCACGCATTTCGGCCTTTTTCATCGACTCATTGAATTCTGCAATCAGCTGTTGGTTCGATTCGTAATACTTTTGCGCTGCCTCCTCAAACACCATGCGGTTCATCGTCACCAGTGCAAACAGCGGGTCGCCGGGCTCAATGCGGATGCCGTTCTCGGCGAAGACTTCGCTGATCATTTGTTTCATGTCAGGCATACGTTTGCTCTCCCTACAAAAGTGACAATTGGTCTAACTGCTCGAACAGGTCCCGCTGGACCATCTTCAACCGCTGTTTGCTCATGACCGTCGCCGTTCCGTTGCGGATGGCATCCTCGAAAGTCCTCTTGCGCGTGATGACCTCTTCAATGTCACGCCCGAACGTGTCCGGGTTCCTCTTCGCAATGTGAACGAGGCCGAAGACTTTGGACTCGCTATCTTTGTAGGCCTGCATGTCGGTGAACGTCTTGCCGTCGCGCGCGATGACGCCGAAGTACTCGTTCAGCCAGACCACGATGTTTCGTTCGGCGCTGCTATCGGCGAGACTCTTGAACCCCTTGAGCGTGTCCCCGAGCGCCTGTCCACCGGTTATGATCGTGTGAACGTACAGCTTTCGCCCAGCATCGGAGAGCATCTCCAGGGCGTTGCTTTCGACGATGAAGCTCCAGAGCGGAACGAAAGTGGACGCACCGTTGTCGACGATGAAGGTTCCCTCTTCGGTGAGCAGCCGATGCAACAAAATGTCGAAGCCACCAGAATCAATGCGGCCGTCGCGCATGAGCGCCAGGTGCTCGGCGCCCAACTCGGCATATTGCGAGAAGGTCTGGTTCACCGGATCGCTGTCAATGCAGTGGATCTCACGACCGTGATGGCGGAAGTATTGGGCAAGAATGCTGGCGACCAAGCTCTTGCCGACGCCCCCTTTGCCCTGTAATGTGAGATGAATCGTTGACGCCACTGTCCTGCCTTCAGGCCGCCTGCGATTCGTTCGTCAAGCTGTTCAATGTTCCTGGACATAGTTTCCTCCTGGTGCTCCCGGCAGTCTCACCGTAAAAACCGCGCTGTCACCTTATAAAGGAAATGGCGGAGGGGGTGCGGGACGGTAAAATTTTTCGATCAGCCCGAACTCAGATGAGTTTGCTTTCGTCTGGAGGTCCCGGAGGGTACTCGAACCCACGGGTTCTCTTGGCGTTGACCGGAATCTTCGCCCTCGTGCTTGAAACAGGCGTTTTCGAACGGACTTGCGCCGGCGGCGGAATCGGTGCGGCCTGGGTAACCCGTTCCTTACGCTGGATGCGGGTAAGGTAGGAACCTAGGCTCTGGACAGTGACAACGATCCCGGCATCCTCCTCGAGCCACTGGCGGATCGTCGCCAGGCTTTGCCCTTCGGCTTTGGCAGCTCGGATCTCAGGCCACAGGGCGCGCAACTGGCCGGCCTTGGTCGCAGGCCTTTTCCCGCGCCGTTGTGCGAGGCGGTCTTTGGTCTCAGTGATCCATTGTTGTTCGGCTTTTGTGTATTCCTCGACTTTCGCCATAGCACCAATAGTTTGCGCTGCGTTTCGACATAATTCAACGGATTTCGACAACGCGACGGGCTGTTCGACGTTCTTCGACATATTTCAACCGCAGCGAAGACAACAAACATGGGTAGTGGAACATAAAGCCGGACAGGTTGTGTGTTTTTTGTGTCTATCGAACTGATCGTACGCGCCTTCATGCGTCCGACAA
The DNA here is from genome assembly GCA_963784025.1 of Bryobacterales bacterium. GTDB lineage: Bacteria > Acidobacteriota > Terriglobia > Bryobacterales > Bryobacteraceae > Palsa-89. The sequence continues at coordinate 4,171 of CAWAPW010000008.1, read as the reverse complement.
TTCGCAATAGCTGTCCGGCATTCGTCGGACGCCTAATTTATCGACAAAATAATGCCGTCCCGCACCCCCTCCGCCATTTCCTTTATACGGTGGAGGAACTGATGCCAAAACGATCGATCCGACTGACTGACGCAATCGACCAGCGCATTCAATCCGCCGCCAAGCAGCGAGGCTACTCGACCCCGAGTGCCTTCCTTCGAGCGGCAATCAAGAAAGAGCTGAACGACCCTGGAGAGGGCTCCGGACCCAATGAAAAGATTCTGGGCTCCATCAGGGAAGTGCGTCAGGACGTACGCCGCGTTGAACGTGCCCAGCAGGCCTTATTTGCTTTGGTGGACAACTTCGCGAAGGTCTTCGTCACCTGCGTGCCAGAGCCGCGTGGCGAAGCCATGCAGACCGCACTCGGAGAGGCGCGAAACCGCCACGCCCGGCTGCTCACCAATGCGGGTCACGCGATGCTCAGTGACTCGATGGCAGCGATGGAGGACTTAATAAGCCGTGGGGAAAAATAAGCACGAAGAACGAGAGTTCCGGCTTCGGCCAGCGAAACCGACAGCACGGCGCGAACGCGGGGTTTACGCGTCGGCGTATAGGATCATCATGCATCACGCCCGCATGAGCGGAGTCCGAAGGCGCCGAGTAAGTGGGTTCGGAGCGGAAAGAACTCACGGCAGACCATACTCCCAGCGCTGCGCGGTACGTGTCTTGTATTCCAAGAACACAAGCAATGGTCAGTGGCGAGCCCATGGAAGTTACGTCGCCCGCGAAAGCGCTACGCATGGGGGTGATCCGAAAGCAGTTGGTTTCAATGCGACTGAAGAATCGATTGACATCGCAGCGCGGCTCGAAGGTTGGCAAAAGAACAACGATGAGCGGCTTTGGAAGTTAATAGTCTCTCCGGAGTTCGGCGACCGGGTGGATCTGAAACGGTTGACTCGCGACCTGATCTCACAGATAGAGATCGATCTCGGTACGACGCTCGAATGGGTAGCGGCGGCTCACTTTAATACCGAGCACCCGCATGTTCATGTTGCGCTACGAGGCGTAGGAGCGGAAGGTCGACCGCTTCGTCTCAGCCGGGACTTTATTAGGGAGGGTATCCGCCACATCACGGAGGATTTGTGCACCCGCCAGCTTGGGTATCGGACGGAATTCGACGCCGCCGATGCGCAACGTCTCGAGGTACACCAGCATCGCTACACTTCGCTTGACCGCATCATCCAGCGGAATGCTGTCGAAGGCCGAGGCCGACGTCCTCGTTCTTTACAATCAACAAGGACCCAAGCCGTGCCGGACTCGGTCCAAGCACATCGCTGATCGAACGGCGTACTGCGGAGAGGCTTATGGTACTCGCATCCATCGGACTGGCCGAGTCCACCGACCCGAAGACTTGGCGTGTACGGCGGGACTTCGCGAATGTACTCCGAGCCATGCAGCGAAGCGCTGACCGCCAAAAGACTCTGGCGGCACATGGCGCCCTCCTCTCCGATGAGCGGCTTCAGATGACCGTGCTTGATGTTCGAAGCCTTACGACCCTGGAAGGCAGAATCCTGGTTCACGGAGAGGAAGAGTCCTCAGGACGCTGTTACCTCATACTTGAAGGAACGGACGCGCGAGTCCACTATGTCTACTACACTCCCGAAATCGAAGGGGCTCGAAATCGCGGTGGCTTGAGAACGAACTCATTTATTCAGCTTCGAAAGTCTACCGCAGACAGCCGCCCGATGCTGGAAATTGATGACATGGGTGATGCAGAAGCCCTCTTGTATGACAAGCGCCAGCTGCGCCAGATAGGCCAACGTCTTATCCGCCGCGGCATCATGCCTGAGGATGACGGCTGGAGTGGATGGCTCGGTCGCTATCAAAAGGCGCTTCGGGACTCCGTGACCATTCTTGAAACGCCAAGCATAACGAAGAGACCTGAACGCGAGAAGAATCGGGGACTGGGACGCTAGCGTTGCCAGTGGACAGCCGCCTCAGCGGGCAAGTTCTGGGTGATCAACCAACGCTGGACTAGACGACGGAACTGGAAATGGCGCGCAATAGTGAGGCCTCGTGACCAATTCATTCTGGTTCCCACTTGAGGCGCACGTGCTCATCGAGGGCAATAGAACTTCCAATACCGACAAGCGGGGCCGTTGGAGGACTCCATCCAGAAGTTATCGACTTGCTCCGGTGCACAAGCCGCCGGTTTCGCGGACATTGTTCGGATTTACGAACAGACGCCAACATGCTCAAGCACTTAGATCGCTCAAGAACGGTCTTCTGCCTTCGCCCTTGTTCGGTTTTCCGAACACATTCTCTTTGCCCTGATTCTTTGTAAAACCGTCTCCCGCTTAACGGGAAATTACACTTGACAATTGTGGCCGCATAAGTGATTATCGCGAGAACCAGTTTTTGTTGGGAAATGATCGTGCGGGATATCTCAGTATTTAGGAACACGTGTGCCCTGATTACTGCCTGTGGCACGTGAACCTTGCTATTGGCCCGCCCAAAGGAATCTGACGAATGCCAACTTACCTCCGACTAGCTATAGCGGCACTCTTTTTGTTCCATACTGGCGTGGCGTTGGCACAGACGACGGCGAGCAAGAAAGCGGCTACAAGCGGATTTCGAGGTCCCTTGCCTCTGCAATTGCCTGCCGTGAGGAAAAAGAGCAGCGGCCGACAGACGGTTGGGCTCCGCCCACAGGACGATCCGGCGATCAGTCTATTGGGTTCCGTTGTCACCGCTTCGCCCGCGGCTTCCTTCGCGCTGAGCGGAAATCTCGCATATGTTTGCGACTACGACGAAATATCCGTCGTCGATATTAGCAATCCGCAAAGTCCCCAGGTTGTCGCCACCGCGGCATCGGGCCTTTTTCAGAATTCGGCGCTTACGTACTGCGGCATGCTGCGTGGCGCGCTTTCGGTATTTTCCGATCAATCGAATACCGGCAGCGGAGACACTCCGGGGTATAGCGCCTTCGATTTGACGAATCCTTTACAGCCGACGCTGATCGCGGCTACGCAGATCAACAAGCGCTTTTTCGGCGGCGCTGTGTATATTGGCAACCTGGCTTTCGTCCCAACCGAGGCCAATACATTCATTGTTGGCAGTTGGGACGGCTCGCTGGGCGATCTACTCGCGATCAATTTGACAAATTTCAGCAGCCCGACTCTGTTAGGCACCCTGGAACAACCGCAGATCGATCCCGTATATGGCGGGCCCACGCCAGTGACGGGAGCCACCCAGGCCGGCACATCGTTGATCTACGTCGGAGGCAGTACGTCCAGCGGCGGTGCGAACAACGGAGTTGGCCGCCTCCAAGTGGTGGACGTGAGCAATCCAGCGGCCATGCAGGTGGTTACACAACTGGCAATTCCGGGAGCGCTTCTTTTTTATGCGCCAATCATCCAGGGCACGGTCGCGGTTGGCATTGGGAATACGGGCGGATACATCGGAAGCTATAGCGCGAACCCAAACACGCAAGGCAACATTGTAGTTACCACTTTCGACGTAACGAACCCTCGTTCTCCCGCCATTGTCTCGATTAATACGACGAATTATTCGGTGGGGCTGGGTGGGGGAGCGGCTCAAATTGGGCCGTCGCTATTCGCGTTTGCGGGAGTGCAGGACTCCGGGGGAAATCCGGTATTGTTGGTAGTGGACGCCACGAATCCGGCCGCTCCCGTCTTCAGCAGTTATTCCATTCCGCAGCCTTTCACCAGCATGCAGGCCGTGGGGAATATGCTGTACGCCACCCTGGGAAGCAACGGCTTTGGAATTTATTCGATTCCCGGCATCACCTCCGCTCCGCCGCCGGTCTGCCCTGTCTCCATCGATACGGTCCTGGTGGTGGATCGCGGAGCGAACGTCCAGTCACAAACCTTCCAGGCTGCGCAAGCCGCAATGGATTCGTTTCTTAGTTCCCTGCAGATCCGCCTGATCAGGTTGGAGTGGTGACATTCACCACCACGGCGGTTCTCGATCAGACCCTGACTACCAATGAATCGCAGGCCACCAGCGTTCTCAACGCAATGCTTCCGATCGGTCCTCCGTCTTACATCGGCTCCGGCATCGCGGCCGCGCAACGGGAGTTATTGGGACCGCGCCATAACCCATCAGCGACTCCGGTGATGATCGTGATTTCCGACGGCGCCGACCTCGGCGTGCCTAGTTCCGGCGCCAC
>CAWAPW010000007.1:0-117148 GCA_963784025.1 Bryobacterales bacterium | reverse complement strand
AATTCATCAGAGTTGCTACGGTATGGTGCGTGTGTTCGGACCGCCTAGGCATCGCCGGTCGGTATACGCTGCAGGCGAGGGCGCACCAGTGGCCGATGTGGGGCCGTAGCTTTTAAGTATTTGACGGAAGTTGACGCATGCCCAAATGGGCACCACAGGCTTCTCGGCGGCTACGCAGCGGAAGTAGTGGTAGTGTTGGCCTTGTGTTGCAGGTTTGGGCCGTCAAACTTGTCTGCGGGATGGGCGGGGAGACACAGCCATGCGTCGCCCAAATACGGGGCCGCATTGCGTTGCAAGCCGGTGCCCATAGTCCGAGTGCGCTTGCGCCCCACCGCTACCGCAGGTAAGCCGAACAGTCCGTCACATCCGACTTTCGGAGCCGGTCTGACTCGTTCTCGCAAACCCGGCGACCAAAAAGGCAGTGAAATCTTGCTGTTGGCAGCAAATCAGCCGATGCCTCATTCAGAAGGTGGCACAGCGCAGGTAACCGAGCCTGTCATCATTGTCAGCACCAGCGCCACCGGTCTGGCGGCTGCACTTGAACTAGCCCGGTTCGGCGTCCCGAGCATAGTGCTGGAACAGCGGCATCGACCGATTGACCACCCTCAGGACCCGGACCTTCATGACCCAGACGCTCGAGATCTCACGAGGTTGGGGTCAGGTCGTCTATGAGCGACTGCAGGGTATCGATATCCCGCGAGGGTGGAAGAGCCCTATCAGGTTCCTGCCCAGCATCACCAGCGAGGAAGTAGGCCGTATTGACTCGCTCGGTTTCGTTGGAGCCGGACCTGACGTAAGTCCGGCAACAGCCATCGTCTCTTCGCAGGAACTTTTCGAGGAGGTTTTGGCCGACGCGGCACGGGCCACAGGGATGGTGGACCTGCGCTTCGGGCATCAGGCCCAGTCCGTGCTGCGTGGCGCGGAAGCCGACGCGACCGACGCGGCCATCCGGGTTATGAATGTCGCATCTGGCGAGCTTTACGACCTTGCCGGACCGGCAATCGTCGGCGCTGATGGTGTCGACTCGCGGGTTCGCCAGGACCTTGGAATCGAGCTTGACGGCACGAAGAACATCGCTTACTTCATTAACTGTTATTTCTACGCCAACCTTGAGAACTATCTCACCGGCCGATCCGGCATCCTCTATTTTGTCGCGAATCCTGATGCAGAGGGTGTTCTGCAGCCACTTGACGCACGCGGCCGCTGGCTATGCCAGATAACGGTCCCCGAGGACCAGTGGGATCTCGACTACTACACGGCACCGCGCTGCATTGAATGGATAAGGGCTGCTTCAGGAATCTCTGATCTGCAACCGGAGATCCGATCCATTGGTAAGTGGCGGATGGACTTCACGCTGGCGACCCACCTAGTGTCCGGTCGCATCGTCTTGTGCGGTGACGCGGCTCACCAGTGCCCGCCGACCGGCGGCCTTGGAGTGAACAACGGCATCAGGGGAGTGCACAACGTTATATGGAAACTCGTTATGTTCATTACAAGCCGCGCCGGACACGATCTCTGAAGACGTATGAAGATGAGCATCGGCCCGTTGTGCTACAAACAAACGAGCAATGTCACCAAAACCACCGGCGCGTCTCCATGATCGCCAGATCGGCGCTGCATCCTGATTCTGGTAGCAAGATTACTGCGCGCGATGTCGTAATCGCGTCGCAGCGCTCGGAAACCAGATCGGAATAGAGTTCGGCTCTGCGTACGCCTCCAGTGCGGTCGTTGAGGACGGAACGGCCCTGCCCGTGGTCTCCGACCCGTACACGGATTACATACCCTCAGGCCGTCCGGGCTGCCGTGCTCCTCACCTGTGGCTTGGAGCTAACGACGCTCGGTTGTCCACCCGCGACCTCATTGGCAGTGGCTTCTTCACGGTAATTGCGGGGCCGACAGGGGCAGTTTGGGCTTGTGAGGTCGCTAAAGTCCAACTTTTTCTCGATTTTCCTCTGACGTGCTATGTCATCGGGCGGCCGGGTATTGAGGACCGCGATGGCCTTTTCATCAAGCGATACGGGATCAACGCCGACGGCGCAGTCCTCGTGCGGCCAGACGGCTATGTCGCGTGGAGGTCGGCAGATGCTTCGGGCGCAGATTCGCTTAGGCTCAAATCTATCCTCGACCGCATACTCTGCGTCGAAGTGTCGTCGTGACGGCATCAGGCTGCCGCCCGAACCCTGAGGTAAGAGGGGGGCTTTGATCCTCGAGGCTGGCAACAGGCCCGTGCCCCGCTTGGCTCCAGACACAGAGTTCTTCTGGACGTCTGGAGCCCGGTGGTTACCTGTGGTTCCTGCAGTGTCGGCAGTGTAGTCATCTGATTTGTCCGCCGACTCCGGCCTGTCGGCATTGCCGGGCACGGGACACTATCGTCACCAAGGTAAGCGGCAAGGCAACAGTCTGGTCCTGCACGGTGGCAGGCCAGCAGTTCGCCGACTGGATCGCAGCCCCATACGTGGCCGGTGTAGTGACACCGGGGGAAGGCCCTCGGGTGCGTTTGACCGCCGCTAGCTGTGAACCTGAGCCGCAACCGGTATGAGTATTCATGTACATTTTGAGCAGCACGGAGGAATATTCCTGCCCCTCTTCGTGCCATCAGGACGGTCGTAATGAATAGGCGGCCGAAATCGCCCGGAGGAGGAGGCAATCATCTCAGGGGCCGGGATCTCACAGACCGGACGCGGGCTCGGTCGCCCGGACATAGACCTGGCTGCCGAGGCCTCCTCCCTCGGGGTTTCGGATGCGGGTTCGAGTCTCGACGATATTGACGGTCTGGTGACCTGGCCGGGCGAGGTTCTCTCTACACCGGGCATGACTGGACCTGCCATCGCCCGCACGCGCGATGCGCTCAACCTTCACCTTCAATGGCATGCCGCCTTGAGCGAGGGTCCTGGTCAGGCGGCAGCGGTTATGCAGGCAATGATGGCCATAGCAACCAGGGTGGTGCGGCGCATCCTGCGGTACCGGACTGCCGCTGAAGCGAGTGCACACGCGGGCGGCTTTCGGGGGGCGAGCAATTGGGACGCCGGAGGCATTACCAGTCCTGAGCAATGGTTGCGCCCGTTCGGGAGCGTTACACCCGCGATATGGTTCGCTGCGCAGTTCGCACGTTATATGCGCCAATATGGGATCACCAAGGAGCAGGTCGGATGGCTCGCAGTCACCCGGCGGGTGCACGCTGTCGCGCGCGGCACGTCGGTCTACCCTGACGCGCTCGCGATCGCCGGCTACCTGGAATAAAGGTGGCTTCCAGTCCTGGTCCAGCTCGACGACTGTGACGTACCGGCTGATGGGTCGGTCGCGTTCGTGGTCTCCGCAGCCGATCAGGTTTCTCTGGCTCACCGAATCCGGTCCGATTCGCTGCTCCGGGTTCCCGGATGTTCTGGGCGCGCTCGGTAGTGCGCACCCCAGCGTATGCGCCCGTGTGCGCGTTCAAGGGTCGAGATGAACGCTGGCTCAACCCCAGGCCTGCGCCCTTGACCTGCGCTCCAGGCCGCTAAAAGAAACCCCTTGTCCTCGATAAGATGGAAAGGGGGTGAATGCAAAGTCGACCGGAAAGACTTCCGAAACGGACCGTGGTCTCACTCCGTCAGTGCGTCGTGGCGTCGTACCAGGCAGGATCAGCATCACGGCCCTTCTGCTCGATAGCGGCGGCATCGAAACACGCGGCCATCGTGAAGACGGAACCAGACGCCCGGCCTGCGCCACCCAACCTTGCTGTAATGCAGCATGCAGACATCGCTACTGCAGAAGCCATAGAACTCTTCCTTCGTGTCCGCGCTTGTCAGGCCGCGGCTTCGACTGAGCCGGAACAGGTCCTCCATCGCGATATCAAGGCACTTGACCGTCATGTGCGAAACGTATTCAGCGGTCATCCGTCGCCCCGATGCGCGCCGAGATCTACAGACGGTTCACGCCGGGCAGGCCCGCGCCGCTTCGTCGACGACGCGGCCGCACTGCAGCCGGAACCAGATGCCGGCGCCGACGCCGCCTTGTGAAAGTGGATTGCCTTTACCTGTCCGGGCGCGAACCGAAATATTCTTCGTGACAGGTTGCCGTCGTCTGCCCGAGCAGGACGCCCTGGCGATGGTGTTGCTTCATCAGATCGTTGAACACGGCGCGTAATTTCATGGGACACCTCAAAGCTTCAGAGCGCGGTTGTTGAGTCGAAACGCTTGCGGACGGCGGGACGGTCTCTTTTTCGCCGGCGGTTTCCTTGTCTCCCTGCCTTTGGGTTTCCACAATCGTCGAAACCGGGGTCGGATTGTAGAATCTGCTTTGCTCTGAGGACACATCCTTTTTCGCGACCTGTTTTGTCTTCGGCGCGTCGTGGCTACCGGGAACCTGCTTCCCGCCCTTGTATTTCGCGGTCGTACCGTCATCGTGACGGAGGAGCTTCGACGGGAATTCCTCGAAGGTCTTGTAGACCTTTTTGGCCTTGGGCTTTACGACGGCCTCATCCTTCTCGTCCTCTTCGAAGGTGATGTGATCCTTCTTGCCGACTGTACATGTTTGCTGGAAAAATGGCCGGAAAGGCTCATGCAAAATATCTCCCCTGGAAATAAATGTTCAAAATGGCTATTCCCCCAAGCCTGCCAGATTCTTACGCAACCGCCAATTGTCCGTTCGGCCAATGGTCCAGAATCGAATAACTGTGTAGAATCCCTATAAAATCGCTATTTTATTGCCTCCGTCAACAATCCGGGCTGTTCCAGATTCCAAGAAAGATCGTTCAACACAATCAACTGTGGATTGATTTCTCTAGCGCCATATCCGGGCAACCCCGCAACAGAATAACCGTGTCCTTGAAGACTAGGCGGTTCCATGACGGAGGCAAGTTCTCAGCGGCGTCCCGCCATTTTAGAAGCATTCTCCCCTTGAACAAACTGCTCGCCTGTCGTATTCCTGACATGGAAAGGAATCCCGTTCATGACAAAAACCCGGAAGCCCGCGCCCAAAGGCTGGCGTCGAACAAATGCACCAAATTGTGGACAATACGATGCGCGCGCACTTCCTCGTTATGCGAACCATGCGAAGGACCAGAGCACGGACGTGCCTTGAGTTCTACGGCTTCCCGAGCCAGCGACGTCGCTATGATGCACCTTCAAAAACAGGGTTTAGGCAGCGGCCTGTGGTCTCGCTTGAAGGATGGCCGGGTGATCGACGCATTGGGACGACCCTCGCATCGCTTCCGCTCTTGGTATGTGGGCCGCGCGCTGACGCCTGCAAACATAAAAAAGCCCGGCCGCCCGGCGAAGCGTAACGAGGACACGACTGTTCGCTAACGTTATCCCCGATACTATTAGCCATCCGTCAAACTCCTGCTATGAAAAACGCCATGAGAAAGCCCCCTGTCAGCGACGATGAATGCACGGCTCATCTTCTTGCCGCCGCCGAGGTCCTCACCAAAAGAGGTGCGAGCGTCTTCGACATCGTAACCAACTTTGTCGATGTGGCCCTGACGCTGGCCCAGAGAGACCGTGACTATGACCTGGCGCAACTGGAAATCGTCGCGAATGCCTTTTCTTCAGGGGAAGCCGCGGCCCGTCTGGACGATGGCAAAACTTACACCGCCCAAAAAGCTCAGGAAAAAGAAGTAGCGCCCTCGACCGGCCTGAGGATATGCGATTGTCACCCAAGGTCGAGATCGTAAAAGGCCCTCTCGCGTGGCGGCGGCACTTCGCGCTCATCGTATTGGCACATCCAACACCCGCAGGGGCGGCAGTGCGTTGAAGCGTTGCGGCCGATTTCGCGGGGATTGATTGACACCTCACCGGCCGCCTGCCATACCGAGCGCTTCATGACGGCTCTGGCGCGCGCTTTCATCCGCCGGTCATGCGCCCGGCGCAGGGCGCGATTGTCGTCCATAGGTCCACTTTCCCATGGCTGCCAGCCACTCTTCAACTCTCTTATAGGCTTGATGAGCGGTTGAAAAGAACCACCACAACCATTTCTACGAAACATTCGCACGCTGAAAACATGGCAGTTACGGCTGGCCCATCGCGTGCTTAATCCGGGGCAAGATGAAACAGGGAGCAGACATGTCGATGAAGACCACGACGCGCCTGTGCGTACGACAATCACCATCCCTGAGATTTCCGAACGCCTCGGCATCTGCGAGGAAACCGTCTACGACATGCTTCGCGGTAAAGCGATTCCGAACATTCGTTACGGCCGCCGCTTCATAATTTCTCGCGTGGCCTACGAACGCTGGGAAGCCACGATAGGCGAAACAATTTCCCCTTCCGTCGCAAAAGTGCCCACCACCATTCGAAGCAAACGCCAGCCCTTCATCCCGCCAGTCCCGCCCGCCCAAAGCCGCGTAAATTCTGAAAGATTCATTAAACCCGGAATCAACTAACGGGTTTTGTGTGTACAATCTGTTATGGCCATCCGCAAACGGAAGTGGAAAACAGCCCAGGGCGTCCAGACAGCCTGGTCTTACGTCTTCGACGCCCCCGGTTCCACCCGCAAAAGCAGCAAACAGATTTTCGAGAGCGGCTTCGCGTCCAAGAAAGAAGCGCAGGACGCCGAGGCCGCGCGCCGCATCAAGGAGCAGCGGGATTACGAGCTGCAATCACGCCACACCGGCGGCGATCCCCGGCACGCTCGCCGGCCTACTGAAGGAATTCTTCAATGAGCACGGGGCGAAGTCGCTCGCGGCCAAGACGCTGCAGCGATACCGCGAGATGGCCGACTATCTGGACGCGGATCTTCTCGCCATGCCGCTGCCGAAAATCAAGCCGATCCACCTCTCGCGCGAGTGGAACCGCCTGCTCACGAGCGGGGGCAGGGGGCGCAAAGCGGGAAAGCCCCTCAGCCGCAAGACCGTCCGCAATATCGCGGGTCTGGTGTCGAGCGCCTACACGCGTGGCATGCGGTGGGGCATCGCCGAAGTGAACCCCGTGCAGGCGTCCGAGCCGCCGGTGCCGAAGAAAAAGGAAGGCATCGCCCTGTCGGTCGAGCAGCAGGAACAACTGATCGCCGGCGCAACCGCGCCGTGGGGCATGGATGTTTTTCTTGAACTCGATGCCGCCACCGGGGCGCGGCGCGGCGAGCTGCTGGGGCTGCAATGGCCGGACCTCCAGGGCAACCAGCTCATGATCGGCCGCTCGCTGTCGCAGGTCGGGCAGGGCGTGTTCCTGAAAGAACCGAAGAACAAGAAATTCCGGACCATAACGATTCCGCCGTCAGCCCTGAAGAAGCTGGCAGGCTCACCGCAAGAAGCAGCAGCCGTACCGTGAACATTTCGGTGACAGCTATCAGGGCGATTTCATCTTCTGCAACCCGGACGGCTCGCCGCTGAAGCCGGATACGATCTCCGCGTCCGTCTCGCTGCTGTTCCGCAGCCTAAAGCTGCCCAAGGGCGCCAGCCTTCACTCACTGCGCCACACCCATGGCTCGCACCTGCTGGCCGCCGGCGTGCCGTTGACCGATGTCAGCAAGCGACTCGGCCATTCCAATCCGCATGTCACAGCGACGGTTTATGCTCACGCGCTCCGGCCGCGACGATCTCGCCGCCACGGCTTGGGAGAAATTCCAGAAGAACGGCAAGTCGAAAAAACCGGCTCGACTGGCGAACAGTAAAGCGAAATCCGCCAAGCGAAAGCTAGCGTCCCGCAACGCGATACAACGGACAGAAGCATAAGGCCAAAAATGAAAAAGATCGCAGCACGCCTCACTACAAATATCGAAAAGCTCGCCGAAGAGCTCAACGCCATCATCGCCAAGGATGAGAGGACTTTGGAATGCACTCAGGCGTTGGTCTCGCCGCTGCCCGGTGAGAAACGCATCATTATGCTCTGTTGGCTTGAGACCATCCTTTTTAATATCAAGTTCGATCAAGTTCTCCCCTACGACTCATCAGGCGCGCGCGGGTCAACAAACGACGTCTTCGCAGGCGCGAAGATATCGATCGACGTCAACTACGGCGGCGGCCTGCATCCAACCAAGGCCTCGGCCGATAAATTTTGTGCTCATTATTTAAAGTTGTGTGCTTTCGCGCTTCGCGATGCCGCAAAGGCCGGCATGATCAGCAGCGAGACGCTTGCGCAAATGAAACTACGCGGCCCGGCGCCGAGTGATGCAATCGATGCAGGAACCAAACGGATGATCGCTATAGAAAATAGGAGAATGAGGGCCAGGGCCAAAACCAAGCGCAGAAAGTAAAGCAGGACGAGCCGCGTAGAGCCACCTTGCCCGACTATCTTTTTCTAAAATTGTGTGAGCAAGTGTGAGCAAAGCACCTGTAAGTCTATGAAAACATGGTTCATCGCAAGTGCGCCTCCCGCGCCGAAATCGGCCCGCGGGCCAAGAACTCGACGCGATAAGTAATTCTTCTCCGTTTGGAGTAGAATTAAAGCATGGATGGCTACACTCCTGCGCAGGCTGCCGCGATTACAGGTTTGCCGCTGGCTGCGGTTCACAAAGCAATCGACAGTCGCCTAATACGTCCCAGGTCCGCCCGATCAGGCGGAAGCGTTCGACGGCTGCTCACGAAGGAACAGTTGATCTACCTGCAACTGGAAGCGGAAGGCCTACGGCTGTTGCCTGTTGGAGACCCGGCGAGAAATCGCGGAATCGATTCAACGATCTCCGAAGGTCGAACTTGATGGCCATTGGAAACGGGACAGCTCTGTTCGTCGAATTCAAGGCCGCCCGCCGCAAGGTCGAGGGCCAGTTGAAGCAGCTCGCCCATATCGAAGAGATGGTGGTCAGCGATCCAGAAATCATGCGCGGAACACCCGTCTTCAAAGGCACTCGGATTCCCGTGGACCTGGTGGCCGACATGCTCGCCCAGGGCGCAACAGCGGAAGAGATTCTTGAGGGCTATCCAACGCTGAGCAAGGAAAAGGTCGCCATCGCACCGCTGTACATGCGTGCGTTCCCACGACGAGGACGTCCCAGCCGCCGTCCCTGGCATGGGAAAAAGGCGCGTGGCCGGAGATCCTTTGCACTGAGCTACTCTGCTCAAGGATGCATGAGGTTTCTCATTGACGAATGTCTGCATGAGTCGCTGGTTGGAGTCGCTCATGCCGCTGGTTTCCAAGCGACCCACGTCAACCATCTCGGTCTAAGCGGCAAGCCGGACTGGGAACTGGCCGAGCGGATCGTCAAGGATGAGTTCACGTTCGTCACAAACAACCGCGTCGACTTTATTCGGCTGTTCGGCAAGATGGAGTTGCATGCGGGCCTTGTCATAATCGTGCCAAATGCGGTGCCTGACCTGCAGCAAGCCCTATTTCGGGCCGCGCTTAAATTCGTCGAGGGGAAAGGCCTCATCAATTCAGTCATCGAGGTTACTCTGAGGACAGCACCGTGCTGTGCGTTCGGTACGACTTGCCGGCTCGTTGAGCCTGCTTTCAGAAAACGGTTAAGCTGTGTGTCATATATCTCGCTTGTGAGGATCGCCAGTGCCTGAGCATACCAGACGATTTGAGACCGAACGCACCCGACGTTTTCGTCAGAGTGGTTTGAGCGAACGTGACGAACGTACGATTTCCAATGTCGAAACATTCGGGTGCGAAGTTGTTCAGGTAAAACGCAACTCCGCGGGACCAGGATGGTCGTACACTCTGGGCGTCCATGACGCCTGCGGGCAGCCCGAGGTGATTACCGTCGGACTCCGAGAGGAGACAGCTCACTTCTCGCTAAACGAAGCCGCAGACCGGTTACGCAATGGGATCAATCTTGCTGAAGCCCGACATCGCGACATCCTGGGCGAGGTCGAATGCGAATTCCGTCCGGTGGACCCGAAGTGGGTGCGGCATCTGATGGGTTGGGCGATTTGGTATTACGACGGGGGCGCGTTCCCGCCCAGGCGCTTGGCAGTCGCGAGCCCGAGCACTACATTTTTCCGCTTGCGAGCAGCGGATTATCGATCCCACACGCCCTCAGAAGAGCTGGCGCAAGCTGGCCCGCGAAACTGCCAGGAGCGTTGGCAGAGAGGCCGCACAGCAGGCGCTCGAGTCCGGCAAAGGCCTCCGCGGCGGGATCACAGCCTGGAAGCGAGCCGGAGCGCCCCGATCGGCGGCCTGCGCTTCCACGACCTTCGGCACCAGGCCATCACCGAAATGGCCGAAGCCGACACGTCCGACGCCACAATGCTCCAGCATCCTGCGCCCTCGCCGGCCACATGTGCCAAGCGCACGGCGCTGGAAAAATTGGAAAGCGGTCTAATGGGCGGGCCCTCCGCAACGAGCCAGTCCGAGCTGAGAAAAGCGAATTGAGACCTTACGTCACAATCCACGTCACAACCACTCCCTCTAACTCTTCCCTCTGTTTGTACCTGCCTGAAATAAATGGTGGGCGCGGCAGGACTCGAACCTGCGACCTCCTGCGTGTGAAGCAGGCGCTCTAACCAACTGAGCTACGCGCCCGGGACGGTGAGACTTTTTCTATTTTAACAGCTTCCCCGTGGCACCTCCTAGGGTAAATGACCTACAGCCAAACCTGAGAAAGCCGCCCAAAAACTACTGACCCCTCTAAGGTAGCCTGTAGAGTCTCCCCTTGCCGTCCGATCTTTACTAGTGGTGCAAGCCACGTACTAGCGGAAGTCCTCGTGTGCCTGTGTCGCACCGGCGCAGCTTTGCGGAAGGGCCATTCTCAGATGAAGTCCATCGGCAAGTTTCAGGTGATCGAAGAACTGGGCGGCAGCGCGACCGGCGAAACCTACCGCGCTCGCGACCCATTTCGCAATCGCGAGTTTGCGGTCAAAATTCTCCGCACATTCCCGGGCCTCAGCGCCGAGGCGAAAGAGCGGTTCTGCGGGCATCTGGCCGCCTGCGCCGAACTCACGCACCGCCAGATCGCCAAAGTCCACGATCTGGGCGAGGTGGACGAAGGGATCTTTGTAGCCACCGAGTGGCGTTCGGGCACGGACTTGCGGCGGTTCATGCAGGATAACGGCGATCTGCCGCTGGATCAAAAGCTGGCGGTGATCGCTCAAGTGGCCGAAGGCCTGGCGTTCGCGCACTCGCGCGGAATCGCGCATGGGAATCTGAAACCGAGCAACATCTTTGTAGACGCGGCGCGCGACGTCAGCATACTCGACTTTGGCACCGCCAAATGGCTCGCGGCTCTGCTGGAGGCCGGCAGCCGGCCCGAAGGCCTGATGGCCAACTACCTTGCTCCGGAGCAGATATTGGGGCAGCCTTTTGACGCCCGCTCGGACATTTTCGCGCTCGGGCTGATGCTGTATGAATTCGCCTCCGGAAAATATCCTTTTTCGGCCGAGCCCGGTTTGATTCCTCGCGAAATCGTGCACACGGAACCCGCGCCGCTCAGCAAGCTGGACGCGCAGGTTCCCGAAGAGCTGGAACAATTGGTGGCGCGCGCACTCAAGAAGGAACCGCAACAGCGTTTGCAGACCGCCGAAGAGTTTGCGTCGGGATTGTACCTGGCGGCGCAGCAGCTCCGGCGAATCGCTTCCGTCACCGCGCCTGTCGACCTGCCTGCGGCGTCGCCCATTGTCGAGCCGATCATCGAACAGAGCAGCGATCAGCTTCCGCCCGCGCTGACCCCCGAACCTGCTCCTCCCGAGTCCGCACCCGCGGCGGAATTGGAAACGCCGGCACCCGCTCCGCAGACGCCGGGCGCGGCGCCGCGCGTTCGTGAGAGACCGCAGGATGCCGAACCTGCGCCACGCCCCTGGAGCGCGCGCTCGTATGCCGCCGGAGCAGCGCGTCCGCCCGTCGCCGGCACAAATCCTGGGAAGCCGCCTGTGGCGCCGCCCCCCGTTTATCAACCCCCGGAGCCGCCCGCCTATCAGCCGCCCCAGTCCTTTTTGCGACCGGCGGCTCTGCCTCCGCCCCCACCACCGCCGAGAATCGGCAAGACGGCCAAGCGGGTGCTCATTGCGGTAGCCGGGCTGCTAGTGGCCGCTATGATCGTCAGTTCGCTCATCTCGCGGCAGAATCTGCGCGCCTCGCAGAACAGGAACCGCGCCGTCGCGCCCGCGGCCGAAGCCGTCACACCGGTTGAACCACCTGCCAGCCGCCCCGCACCCGTGGCCCCGGAGGCCCATGCTCCCAAGCGCCCGGAGCCCGCTCCCGACGATGTGGTGAACCCCGAAATCTCCGCCAAGCAGGTCTTGAACGGGCCGGTTCGCACGCTCTGGGAATCCGGCCGATATGCCCAGGCGCTGGCGCTGGTAAACCAGGTTTTGGCCACCGATCCTGGCGACGAAGACGCGCGCTCCTGGAAGAAAAAGATCCGCGAGGCGCAGGCCGCCGAAGCAGCTTTGAAATAGGACCTTATGAGACGCCTGATTTTACTCGGTTTGACCCTCGCTGCCGTTCCTGGATTCGCCGCGCCCAGCGATCCCAAGCCGGCGCACGGCAAAAAATCGTCAGACCCATTCCTGTCGGGCGACCCGTTCACACTCGATCAAGTGCTCCTGCTGCTGAAACAAGACGCCATCCCGCTGCGCCGCCGCAAGGAAGCCATCGAGAGCCGGGGCGTCGCATTTGCGCTATCCTCCGACACGCTCTCTAAGATCGAGTCGTCGGGAGCCTCCGACGACATTCTGGACGTCATCAAAAGCAAGGCGAAACCGGTAACGCCGCCCGTGGTTGCTCCCAAGCCGGTCGCAAAAGGCATGCTGAGTCTCACCTGCGCGCCGGCCGAGTGCCGCGTCAGTTTGAATGGCACCTCTATCGGTCCCACCGCCGGCGGTAAGCTGGAAGTGGCGGGGCTGACGCCCGGAAATTGGGTAGTCGATTTGGCCAAGGAAGGCTTCGCCGGACGCCAGAGCACGGTGGTGATTGAGCCGGCCAAGAGCGCGACAGTCACGGTCACGCTGGAGCCGGACCGCGCCGCGCTCGAAGCTTTCGGGAAACAGTTGTTCGCGAAAATGATTCGGGCGCTGGGAGGCGACGACGGGCTCAAAACGCTGGGCTCCGTGCAAGCCACCGGCAGCACCACTTTGTGGGGTCACGATGGCGCCAGCGTGCGCTGGACGCTGCTGATGCGGAACCGCACGGATCGCGCGTTGTTTCAGGCCAAAGCCGGCCGTATCCTGCATGAAGTGATGTTTGAGGGAAGCGAGTTCAAAGCCAGCAAGAATCTGAACGGAGACGACGCGCTCGAACTGCCCACCGACTTTGGAATGATCCGCGACAATCAATTGCCCGCGCTGATCGCGCGTCTGCAGGGTCCCAATTACAAGCTGGTATCGAATCATCCAGATCCCGTGGCCGGCGAGGATTATTCCATCGTCGCCGAGTCCGGCACCGACAAAATCTCGCTCGGCTTAGACCCGAATTTGCGCCCGCAACGAGTGCGGATCGCAACCGACGCCGGTATCGGCTCGGTCCTGATCACTTACTCGGACTACGTCCAGAACGGCAACGCCTTCTATCCGAAGACGATGCTCATTAAACCGGACGGTCAAAAACAGGGCATCGAAGTTCGCTTTGACAAGGTGGAGTTAAACCCCAACTTGAAGGACACCGACTACCGGCTGCGAGGCAAGCTCTTGGTGGAACTGGAAAACTGAGGCCGGCCCTCCCCCACCGGTGTTAAGAAACATTAGCCTAAGACATAATCGAACCTTTTCGGGGATTGTTTCGTCTAAACAGACATGGTGACGGCTTCGGTTGAGGTTGAGTATCGGTCCGCGTTTGAGGATTTCTCGCGCAAGGCGCAGCGGGTGCAATTGCTGACGGAGCATCCCACTGGCGATCGAAAAGCGTTTGAAGCCGCACTGCTCGATCTGGAGAAGGCCCACTTGGCGTATAACGAAGCGCGCGACGCCTTCGTGCGGTCGTTACTGCCGGCATCGGCCGGAGCACAGAGCAAGGAGCGGCAGGACCACAACGAAGATGTACAGGCCATCGCAGAACTGCTTTGGGAAGGCGCCGGGCGGCCCACCGGCACTGCCGAGGAAGACTGGCATCGCGCCGAAGCAATCGTCAAGTGCGCCGTCGCGGCCACAGCCTGCGACTAAGCGTCGCAAACGCTTCCTCTGGTCGCGGCTCGGTTCAGGCAGTTGCCGATTGCGCGGCGATCGCTTCCATCTGTTTCATGTGATTTCGATCGTGCCCCGCCATGGTTTCGACGATGGTCTGAAACGTCATGGTTCCGCGCTCGGGATGCGTCACCGGCTTGGATAGTTCGGCCGGCTTCACCGAGCGGATCAGCGCCACGTTCCAGGCGCGCAATGCCGACAGGGTAGCCAGCGCCAGCCGCGTGTCGTACGCAGGATAGCTTTTCGCCCATAGATCCTGATCGAAGGGTTGGATCACGTGATGATCCTCGGCCAAGGTCTGCTTCAGGCGAAACGCAAATGCTACCTCAGCGTCGGCCAAATGGGAAACAATATCGCGCGCGCTCCACTTGCCGGGCGCGGGCGGCGTTTCCAGGCGCTGGGGGCCGATGGTCTCCACCAATTGCGCCAGGCGGTGCGGCGTCTCTGAGATCACGTCCATCGGGGTGCGGTCGCCAACATGGCTTGCATAGGGGTTCATGGCGGTTACTTCTTCTCCTCGGTCTGATCGTCCGGCAGCGCATCGGGCGTGTCGAATTTGATGGTGGAGCCGGTTTCGAACTTGCGATACTTCCGGAACTCGATATCGTTCTTCGTCGTGAAGCGGTCTACTTTGGAAGTGAGAACGGCCTTCAATGGCAGCATATATTGAACATCGTTGATGGTCTGCAGGTCATAATCCAATGATTCGTGCGCTTCGTGGATCGGAAAATCGGTGGGGATGTTGTAAGGGTTCAGCGTCACCTTGGTGATGGCCTTATTGTCGCGATCGATGTAGACCAGCCCCCGGTAGGCCGGAACGATCTCCCGGTCGGTTTCCACTTCCTTGATGCGATATTTCGAATTTTCCTGTTCGATGTCGTAAGCGAATACGTAGGTGCGCCGGCCGCGCAAAGTGGCCCAGTGATCCCACGAGAAACGGGCCTGGCTATCGAGCTCGAAAATCTCGCTCATCATGCTGCCGAACTCGCCCGCCGACACCGTCCCGCCCAGTTGCTCCATCTTGACGTTGGTCACGGGCTCGTCGTTTTTCATGATCACTTCATAGTCTTCGTGCTGGCCGTTGTAGCTTAGCTTGGCCATGATGGTGTCCAGGGGATACCAGTTGGAACCCGTGCCGGCGCGGTCCACGTAGCGCCGCGTCACCTGCACGCAGATGAAATCCGGCAGGCTCTTGGTGTAATTCACCACGTATTCGCGCGCTTGCTGGATGATATTGCCCTGTTCCTCCGAATCGGGCGGTTCCAGCGGGACTACCACGGGCTTGGGCGGCGGCGCCGCCGCTTCCGGCAGGCTGGCCGATGCGTCGCCTAATTCCTTCAATACGGCGACGGTTTTGGGGCCAGCGCCCATGCTTTGCAAATCTTCGATAGTCCGGTCGTCCAGCTTCTCCGTCATTTTGAAATGGCGCAGGGTTTCGGCCACCTGTTTGTCGGGCTGTTTGAGTTGGGCGGCGGAACGGATGAAGTCCTTGAGCTTTTCCACAGTCAGGGACATTTCTCCGGCGGCGGTAAGGGCAAGAGCTGTCACCAGAAGTAGCAGGCAACGCATAATTCTATTTTGCCTGATTACAACGTGGGGGCGGGACCCCTGTCCCGCAGCCGACGCCCTCGTCGGCCCTCGAAATTTTCCAGCCGGACCAGGGGTCCTGCGCAGACGTGGGCGTCTGCCCCACACTAGTTCACCAGGCCGTGGCACTTCTTGTACTTCTTGCCGCTGCCGCAGGAGCACAGGTCGTTGCGGCCCGGCTTCGGCGCCGCGATCACGGGTTTCGCGTCGTCTTCTTCCTCGTCTTCCTCTTCATCCGGGAAGAACACCGGGCTTTTTCCGTGCAGCATCAGCCGCTGGTCCAGCGCGATGCGGACCAGATCCTCTTCGTCCTCGCGGAATCCGCCGGCGGCTTGTTCCACCTTCGTCATCAGCGCGCGAACGCGGCCCGTCGAAGTCTCGCCGGGAATGGACAATGCATAGGCGAACAGCGCATCCGTGCGAAATTGCTCCTCGTCGAAAAGCTCCACCAGGCGCGGCGCTTCCGCGGCAAGATCCAGATATCCGACGCCCCAGATGGCCTGGGTCTTGATGGCGGCGTCGGGATCGTTCAGGTGTTTCGGAGGATAAGCGGAAAACCGTTTGTCGAAAGATCGCGCCATGGCCTTGAGCGCCTTGGCGCGGCCGCGCGGGTCCTGATAAAGATTCAGGATGGCCTGATAAACCGCGCTGTTGTCGGATTGTTCCGCCAGACCAATGGCCGCGCCGGACCGTTCTTCGATGGGCGCCTTCGGATCGGCCAGCACCTTGAGCATAGCCTGCTGCAGATCCGGTTCGTCGCCGATTTCGCCCAGCGCTTCCCAGCCAGCCCCGCGCACGGCCGGGTCGGGATCCGTTTTGGCAAGCTGGATCAAACGCGCGCGCGCTTCGTCCGATAAGTCCGTGCCTTGATAGCTGAGCGCGACTTCGGCCCTCAGGCTGGGTGAGCCTTTTTGGAGCATCGCCAGCCGGTCTTCGTCTTCCAGAACGCTAAAGTCTGTCGCGGCCTCTTCGGGATACAGCCCCCAGATGTCGAACTGCTTCGATTCAGGCGAAATTTCCACCGGCGCCAAGAGGCTCTGGATGACCGCCTGAATGGGCGCGCGCGAGCGCGGATCGTCCGCCGGTATTTTTGACAGCGCGCCTTCCAGCGCGGAAATAGCCACCGGATCGCCGTATATTTCCAGGCACAGCGCGGCGTCTTGCGGATCGTTCTCCAGGCGCCTGGTCAAAGCTTCCAGCACGCGCGGATCGCGGACGCGCAGTGCGGCCAGAACGAACGGCACGTCGCCCGCGTCTTTTCCGTCCAATTCACCGAGCAGCGTGAGTACGGGGCCGACCGCCGCTTCGCCCAACTCCACCACGCTCTCTACTAAATCGTCGGGAACATCGTTCGGATTGTCCCGCATCACGCGCAGAAAGAACGGCAGCGCGGCGGAGGTATGCAGCGCGCGAAACAGATCGATCAGCAACGGATCGAGATCCATCAGATCGTTTTCGTGATTTTGCGCGGCAAACCGCGCGATATCGGGCAGCGAATTTTCGGGAAAATCGAGAATCGCGTGCAGCAGGCGCTGGTCCACCGGGATGTATCCATGCCCGGCGGCTTCCAGCAGTTGATAGGCCGGAACGCCTTCGTAGCGTCCCGGCTCCAGAATCAAATCAGGATAGGCCAAAGAGGGACTACTCTTCCTCTTTCACGACGTGCACGGTCACTTCCGCCGTCACTTCGCGATGCAACCGGACGGGCACCTTAAACTCGCCCAGCGTTTTGATCGGCTCATCCAGCACGATTTTCCGGCGCTCAATGGTGTAGCCCTGCTTTTCGAGCGCTTCGGCGATGTCCTTCGAGGTCACCGAACCGAAGAGCTGGTCATTTTCGCCGGCCTTTTGCGAGATCGTAATCGAGACCGCTCCCAGCATCTTGCCGAGATCCTTGGCTTCACCTTCCACCTTGGCTTCCCGGCGCAAGTGGGCCTGGCGCTCCTGCTCGACAATCTTTTGGTTCGATTCGGTAGCCGCCACCGCCATCTTGTTGGGCAGCAGAAAATTGCGCGCGTAGCCGGGCGCCACCTTCACCAACTGGCCGCGAGTCCCTAATTTTTCGACGTCTTCTCTTAAGATCACATCCATGATGAGGGCTCCTTAGATCGCCGTGGCGAACGGAATCAGCGCGATGTTGCGCGCCTGTTTGATGGCTTCCGCCAGGCGTTTCTGATGCGGCGTACAGACACCGGAGATGCGGCGCGGCACGATTTTCCCGCGCTCGGAAATAAAGGACGAGAGCATTCTCACGTCTTTATAGTTAATGTCATCGATCTTTTCCACGCAGAACCGGCATACTTTCTTGCGCCGGAAATACTGCTTCTTGGTGGCCAGCGCCTTATCGCCGCCGGTGGGCCGCATGGACCCGCTAATGGGACGTCCGCCTCGTTGTTCGGCCATGTTACTCTCCTACCTTTTCCGCTACCGGAGTTGCAACCGCCGGAGCAGCTGCTGCGGGTGCGCCGGGCATGGGAGCGCCGGGTCTGGGACCGGTTGGCTCAGCCGCGCCCGCCATGGCATGTTCCAGCGGCACGCTCGGAGCGGCCGGCGGCGCCGGTTTGCGCGCGGCGCGCTTTTCGCGGTCTTTGCGGCGCTTCTCGATCTTCTTCAGTTTTTCGTCGATGCGGACACTCTGGAATTTCATCACCAGATCCGACACACGCAAGCGCCGCTCCAGTTCGATCACCGTCTTCGGCTCGGTGGTGAACTGCAGCAAAACGTAAAAGCCTTCGTTGCGCTTTTGAACGCGATACGCCAGCTTGCGTATGCCCCACTTGTCGGATTTGTCGACGTTGCCTCCCTGGGAGGCGATAAAGGTGGTCAGTTGTTCGATCAAATGATCGATTTCTTCTTCCGGCGCATCCGGCCGGAGTATAAACAGCTCTTCGTAGATCCTCATTCTTCCTCGTTTAAGCCTGGGGCGCGACGATTAAATTTCGCCATGGACTTTTCGACGCCTTCAGCGATGATGGACTCCACTGCCTGTGACGCATAGTCCAGCAGTTCATCCAACTCTTCTTTGTGCGCCCGCTTCAACTTCGCGAGCACAATTTGAGCGCCGTCTTTTTCCCGACGGCCCCCATGAACTCCCAGGCGAACCCGGGGGAAATCCTTGGTCCCGACACACTGAATTACCGAACTCACGCCGCGATGCCCGGCGGCCGAACCATTCGGCCTGATTCGCACCGATTGCCAGGGCAGATCCAGTTCGTCATAAACCAGAACCAGATCCTGGGGCGCAATCTCATTCTTCACCAGCAAACCCTGCACCGACTCACCGCTCAGATTCATGAACGTCTGCGGCTTGGCGAGCATCACTTTCTTTCCCGCCACCATTCCCTGCCCCACGAACGCCATGCAATCCTTACGCCCGACATCAATTCGGTTTCGTTCCGCCACCCGGTCCACTACTAAGAAGCCAAGGTTGTGAGCTGTGAGCTCGTACTCTTTGCCGGGGTTTCCGAGACCCACAACCAGCTTGCTGAACGGTGAGGACATGGGGTTGGGGGCTAGGGGTTAGGGGCCAGGTACTCTTCACAAAGCATGTGCCAGCTCCCAATCCCTAACCCTGGGGATCGGGGGCTAGGGGTTAGGGGCCAGGCACTCTTCACAAAGCATGTGCCTGGCCCCCAATCCCCAGCCCCTAGCCCCAGTTCCCTACTTCTTCTTCTTTTCTCCCTCGGCCTCGGCTTCTTCTTCCTTCTTACCCTTCTTGATCACTTCCGGTTCGGCCGGGGTGGCCGCGACGGCGCCTTCCGCCGGCGTCTCCACCACTTCAGCCTTCAGCGTCACCACGTGCGCCACCACTTGCTCCGGCCCGCTCACCAGCTTCACCGACCCGCCCAGTGGAATCTCGCTCGCGCGCAGGTTCTGGCCGATCATCAACTCCGTCACGTCCACCGTGTAGGATTCCGGAATATCGTCGGGGAGACATTCGATCTCGATCTCGCGCGTGATCACTTCCAGCAATCCGCCTTGCAGTTTCACGCCCTTCGGCTCGCCCGTGGTATGCACGCGCACCTTCACCGCGATGAGCTTGGTGAGATCGATGCGCTTCAAATCCACGTGCAGCAAATTCTCTTTTACCGGATCGCTTTGCCAATCCACAATCATGGCCGGCGTATTTTCCCCGCCCTGCACCGAAAGATTAAAGATAGTGTTGTGTCCGGTGTTGCTGTGCAGAATCTTATTAATATCTTTGGGACTGATGGACACGGCCACGGCCGCGCTGCCCGATCCATACAATATGGCCGGCGCAAAGCCCTTCACACGAAGACGGCGCGCTTCGTTCTTGCCGCGCGACTCACGCGGTTCGGCCGCAACTGTAATTTCTTTTCTCATTTGTACTCCGGGATCTTTAGATAAATAGGGTGCTTACCGAACCATCCTCGTGAATGGATTGGATGGCCCGGGCCAGCAAAGGCGCCACCGAAAGGGTCTTGATGCGGCCGCACCGCATGGCGTCCTCGCGCAAGGGAATCGAATTGGTGACCACTACTTCCTGCAAACACGATGTTTCGATTCGTTCCACGGCCGGCCCCGACAAAACGGCATGCGTGGCGCAGGCAGTCACCGTCAGCGCGCCATGTTTCAGCAGCGCCTCAGCGGCTTTCACCAGCGTCCCGGCCGTATCAATCAGGTCGTCCACAATCAAACAATGCTTCTCTTCCACGTCGCCGATGATATGCATCACTTCGGCGACGTTCACTTCCGTCCGGCGTTTATCGATAATCGCCAGCGGCGCGTTCAAATGCTTGGCGAAAGCGCGCGCGCGCTCCACGCCCCCGGCGTCCGGCGAAACCACGGTCATGTCCCTGCGTCCGATGGACTCGAAATATTCGAGCATCACCGGCGCGGCGAAAAGATGATCCACGGGAACGTCGAAAAATCCCTGAATCTGAGCCGCGTGCAGGTCCAAAGTAAGCACACGATCCGCGCCGGCCCTCTGAATCAGGTTGGCAATCAACCGGGCGGAAATGGGCATTCGCGGCTTGTCTTTCCGATCCTGCCGCGCATACCCATAATAGGGTAGCACTGCCGTGATGCGCTCCGCAGAAGCGCGCTTCAGCGCGTCGATCATGAGCAGCAGTTCCATGATGTGCCGATCCACGGGAGTGCAGGTGGGCTGCACCGCGAAAACATCGGCGCCGCGGACGTTCTCGAGAATCTGCAGGCGAATTTCGCCGTCCGAGAAAGGCTCCACTTCAGCCGCGCCCAGCGTGCAACCAAGCGACGCGCAGATCTTGGCCGCAAGCGACGGGTTGGCGTTGCCGGTGAAGATCTTCAGTTGCTCGAATCTCATCGTGCGTACCGATCTTGGGGCGGCCATGTTTTGCTTTCTGAAGAAACTCCCAATTGCCGCCACCACAGCGCACGGTAACGGCTTCGACTCACCATGGTAAATGGATGAACTCGACTCGCGAAATCCTTACGGAACAACTCGGCGGCGCGATCCCTGAGCCCGCGATTGGGGAACAATCCGAAAAGCGCTGAACCGCTCCCGGTCATCATGGCCCGCCAAGCTCCCAACTTCAGCAGCTTTCCCTTCAACGATTTTAGTTGAGGATGTTGGTGAAACACAACCGTTTCAAAATCATTAATGAAGGGGGACTGGGGACTGGGGGTTGGGGAGCTGGCACTTTGCACGACAGACTGGAAATTGTTGATGATAGAGGCCGAAACCTCATCTGAAGGTTGACGGTTGAGGGCGGAATAGGCAGATGCAGTTGAGGAATGAATCTCGGGCATCAGCAGCAGGCCGGGCCAGTTTTGCGCGTCCGGCAGTGGATAGAGCTCCGTTCCCCGGCCTAATCCGATCGCAGTTCCTCCGATCAGAAAAAACGGGACATCGCTGCCTAAATCGGCGGCCAATTCCAGCAGTTTTTCGAACGGAAGCCTCTTGTTCAGAAGCGGTGGAAGCGCCAGCAGCATCGCGGCCGCGTTGCTGGATCCGCCGCCCAATCCGCCGCCCATGGGAATTCGCTTGGTCAAGCGAATTCGCAGTTGGCAATTGGTTCGCAAGGCACGCAAGACACAATCAGCAGCTTTTACAACGAGATTCGCTGGAATGTCGATATCGGACTTGAATTCCATTTTGCTCGGGCCGCGACGGTATTCGATGTCAATCGTATCGGCCAGCGAGATGGTTTGAAAGATGGTACGAAGTTCGTGGAATCCGTCGGGCCGCTTGTGGAGAACCCTCAAGTCCAGGTTGATCTTGGCCAGCGAACGGAGCCGGACGCGTTCGTTCATTAGTAATGAATCAGCGAGTATGCGTCGTAGCCGTGGAGCTTTTCGCTTCCTCGCAGGAAGTCGAGTTCCAGGATGAATCCCAGGCCGGCGACTTTGCCGTGCAGCGTCTCCACCAGCCTCGCCACCGCGGCAGCGGTTCCACCGGTGGCCAGCACGTCGTCGATGATGAGCACGTTTTGTCCCGGCGAAATGGCGTCTTTATGAATCTCGAGGACGTCGGTGCCGTACTCGAGCGCGTATTCGATGCGTTCGCGCTCGGCCGGTAGTTTCTTCTCCTTGCGCACAGGAATGAAGCCATATCCAAGCGCATAGGCGACGGCCGGCGCAATGATGAACCCGCGCGCTTCAATGCCAAGCACCAGATCGATGGGCGTGGAGCGATAATGCTCGGCCAGCGAATCGATCACGCCTTTAAATCCAGCAGGGTTCTTCAGCAGCGTGGTGATGTCGTAAAAGTTGATGCCGGGCTTGGGAAAATCGGGGACTTCGCGGATGAGCGCTTTCAGATGATCCATTTAGAGAATTCGTATTGTAGCATCGGACTCACCGCTACCCGCCGAGCATCAGCCCAAGTCCGGAAGCTCCACCGGCTTTCCGTGCGGGGTGTGGCGATACGCGTCGGCCCATGCTTCCTTACGTTCTCGCATGGCGGACGCATTCGACAGCCCCTTGGCAACGACCAATCGTTCGAGCGCCGCCAACCAATGTTCGTAGTAGCGCGACCCGTCGTCCGGTTCGCCACGATCGGAAGCAGCCTTCAATTCGTCGGCCAGCGCCGCAGCCCATTCTTTCCAGGTGAAGTGGCCCTGCTCGGAGAGCTTCACCGCGAGAGCGAAAGCCTGCGCCTGCCAGGGTTCGGCAAACACGGGTGCATCGTCTTTATCCCGCGGCAAGCGGAGTAAGTTGAGATCAGGCGTGCTCAAGATAGTCGTCCCACATATCCACGTGAACCGAGTCCCTCGGTGAGGCGTTCTCACCCCAAAGCTCGCGCGCGGCGAAGCGAACCGAGTACACGTGCTGGCGCTTCTCGCCCTGGAAATGCGCGTTGGTATCGGGAAAAAGGTAGACACCGTGATCGAGTGTGATGATGCCCAGCTTCCCCCGCGCATAGCGAGGAAGCCGCGTGTGGCCCGTCGGGTTTATATTTCGGGCGCGCACGCGCTGGCCAACCTTAAACTGGGGCCGAACCTTAGGATCGTTACTTGAAGGAATACCGCGACCAAAACGCTGAGCTGCGATTGCGGCCGTGAGAGCCGGCGTGGACTTCCCTGAGCCGGGATCGGACACACCTGTTTCGAGTTCCTTCGCCGTAACCAGGCCGTGTTTCACTGCCAACTGCTCATTCACCTGCAGCCAGCGCTCGTAATACGACATGCGAAAGTAGTCGGCGGGCGGAAGCAGTTCAATTTGATGACGCCACTCATCCAGGTTCCATTTGCCAATGAACCCGAGGGACCGGTCGATCCCGAAGATGCGCCCTTCCCAGGCCGCATGAAACGCCGGCTCATCCTTTTCGTATTGCACGGGACCCATATCTTGCAGGCCCCCCAAATCATGCACGCCGTTCATGCTTTTTCTCCGGGAGACGGCACCTTGGAAACGCCCACCATGGCATCCCGGCTCACCAGCGCCGCAAGCTGTTCTTCGTTCAGATTTTCCGTGCCCGCCGGACGTTCGGGAAGTACGATGTACCGCAGCTCCGCTGTACTATCCCAGACGTGAATCTCGACGTCTTCATCCAGCGTGGCGCCAAATTCGCGCAGAACGCCACGCGGATCGATCACCGCACGCGACCGGTACGCCGCCGACTTGTACCAAACCGGCGGCAATCCAAGAACGGCCCACGGATAACAGGAGCACAGGGTGCACACCACGAGGTTGTGTATTTTCGGGCCGTTTTCCACCACCAGCATGTGTTCGCCCTGCCCGCTGGTATAGCCAAGCTCCGCGATAGCCGCTGGAGCATCCGTCAGCAGACGTTTCTTATAGGCGGTATCCACCCAGGCGCGCGCCACAATGCGGGCTCCGTCGCGCGGACCCACTTTGTGCTCGAACCTATCCACCAATAGATCAAGCGCAGCCCGGTCCACCAGACCTTTTTCAACCAACAACGATTCGAGCGCTTTCACACGCAGCGCGGGATCGGATGGGACGGCCTGATGCTCATTTTCGTGACCTTGTGCCATGGAAGACATCGCCCCTCTATTTTAATCTGGCACTCGATCCAATCGTTCTCCGCGGACTCTGCGATACTGATTCCCATGTCACTCCTGGCTTCCTCCAAAATCGCAGCGTTCAGCGCGACCGCCAATCCCGAGCGCGCCAAGGCATTTTATCGCGACCAGCTTGGGCTTCCTCTGGTAAGCGACGAGCCGTATGCGCTGGTATTTGACGCCGGCGGAACGATGCTGCGCGTCCAGAAGGTGAAAGAGGTTCCCGAGGCGAAGTACACCACGCTCGGTTGGAACGTGCCGGACATCGCGACCAAGGTGGATGAGCTTGGAGCGGCCGGCGTCAAGTTTGAGCGCTACGGCTTACCTGGCCAGGACGCGAAAGGCATCTGGACTCCGCCGGGGAGCACCGCGAAAGTGGCGTGGTTCAAAGATCCGGATGGCAACATCTTAAGCCTCGCCCAGTTTTAGATGGGGACGGCGATTAATTTCATTCAACGGCGCTAGCTCGCGGGAGCGGATGAAGCCGCAGCTCGGACATCGGGAAATCCTTTGGGTTATCCGTCGCAAGGCGCAGCCCATTGGTAATCGCGACGGCGGCGATAGTGAGATCCGGCAGCGCTAAAGTCCGCCCATTTTGTCGCCATTCTCGATAAAGTGCGCCGGCGTATTTGGCGACCTCCCAGGTCACAGGGTAAAACTCGAGACTCGCGAGGAACGCCTCCGTCTTGGCGGCTTCGCTGGGACGCATTCCCATAAAGACTTCTGTGACGTTGATCGGACAGCACGCAAGCAAAGTCCCTTCCGCGAGGAGCCCATCAAGGTGTTGGCTTCGACGATTTCGACCATTGATGGCGTCGATAATAACGGTGGTGTCCAGCAGGCACGCGGAGGCCACTTTATTTCGCTTTACGGTGTTGCTGGATTTTCTCAAATCGCTCGACAGACTCCTGGCGAATCTCGTGAACCCACTTGGCCGCGCCCCCAGCGAGTTCGGGATGGTCTTCCGTCTTCCAGGCTCCCGTTGCAGCACGCAATGCTTGCCGCTGACGATTCAGCTTAATTTCGCGCTTCGCCAGTTCCACCAGGAAAGCGGTGCGCTCGCCGTGTCTGACGATCTTATCGATTTCCGCGATCACATCGGGGGGATACGGAACCATCACTCGTTGGCGCGGCATAACAATATTGCACCACGAAGGTTCACGATGACGCAAACCACCGTGGTAAACCAGGGCGGTTGACCACCCAAGGTCAACGGATGCCGTGGCTAACTTCGCCACACCACCGGCCGCAAACTGAACACCACGGCGCCCGCCACCGCAACCACCGCAGCCGAGAGCAACGCCGCGCTGGCGATCCCAAAGAACGAAGTGGCAACGCTTACCGGGAAATCGCCCAACGGCCGGACGCCCATATTCAGCAGCGTGTTCAGGCTCATGATCCGCCCGCGCATCTTGGCTTCGACGCTCGCTTGCATCAGCGTGATCACGAGCGTAGTGAAGACGCTCTGCGCGGCGGCCATCAGCAACAACATCACGAACGATGAAGCGAAGCTGCGGCTGAGCGCGAAGATCGCGAGCGCGATTACCCAGACCACATTCGCGGACACCAGTAGTCGTCCCTTGCGCCGGTAGTCTCCGAACGAAGCCACGAACAGCGATCCCAACACTGTCCCAATGCCCGATGCGGCGAACAGAAATCCCAACTGCGCCGCGCCGCCGTGCAAGATGCTGGTGACGAATATCGGAACCAGCAGGGCCTGCGAGGGCGACACGAAAACCAGCACGGCATAGACCAGCACCGCCGCGGAAACCGCCGGTTGTTTCTGGATTACCGACAGCATTTCTCGCATAGCGGCCCAGGTTCGCGAACGCCCGGCCGATCCGGCGTGCGATGCGGTCAGCTCCGCGGGCAGCGAGAAAAGAGCGATGAGCACCGCCAGATAGCTGCAACCGTTCAAGGCGAAATCGCCCGCCAAACCGGCCACGGCGGCTACCGCGCCTCCCAGCGGAGGGCCCGCGATGGACGCCGCATTGAACGCCAGCGTCTGGAGCGAAATGGCGTTGGTCAAATCTTCGGGCGGCGCCAGTAGCGGCAATAAGGCAGCCCGCGCCGGCTGATCGAAGCTCAACAGGACGCCCGATGAGAAGGCCAGCACGATCACCATCCACAAGCGTATTGTTCCCGTCGCCGTCAGCGCGGCCAAGGTGAACGCGATCAGCATCAGCATCGTTTGGGTGCGAAACAGCAGCCGCCGTTTGTCGTGCCGGTCGGCAAACGCGCCGCCCATGGGCGCAAAGAAGAAGAACGCCGACGCTTGCGCCAGCGACACCGTCCCCAGCGCCACAGCCGAGTTTCCGGTGATCCGCAGCACCAGCAGGCTCTGGGCGACGATCTGCATCCAGGTGCCCAGCGCGGACGCCAGCGTGCCGATCCATAGTGTTCGGTAATGAGGGTGCCGAAGGGCCCGAAAGGTACCGGTTCCGCGCGATGTACCAGGGGACGGTTCGGGAGGGTTGCGCTGCACTCGCACCTATGATAATCTCATTCCGACCGGTAACATCGCAGTTACATTACGATTGGAGCTCCACACATGACTTGGCAGACACCGAAGATTGAAGAGATCTCTTGCAGCTGTGAGATCAACTCCTACAGCAACGGCGATTTCTAAGCTTTAAACAAATGCTGGTGAAGGTTCTCGGCGCGGCCGCCGGCGGCGCATTTCCTCAGTGGAATTGTGCTTGCGATCAGTGCCAACGGCTGCGATCGGGAACCTTTGCAGGCCAACCCCGCACCCAAGCTCAAATTGCGGTCAGCGAAGACGGCGTTTCCTGGACGCTGCTGAACGCATCCCCCGATCTAAGATTCCAAATCGAAGCCACGCCGCAATTGTGGCCTGCCGGAAATTCGCTCCATTCGCCCATAAAATCTGTGGTAATCACCGCGGCTGAAGCGGACACCGTGGCCGGTCTGCTTTCGTTGCGCGAGTTTCAGCCGCTGGATATTTACGCCACGCCCTCCATGCTGCGAATCCTGCGCGAAGATAACAGCCTGTTTGCATTGTTGGATCGCGTGCCACGGCAGGCCGTATGGAAAGAGATTCAACCGGACACCGAGTTCGATGTCGGCCCGCTCCG
Source organism: Bryobacterales bacterium (assembly GCA_963784025.1). GTDB lineage: Bacteria > Acidobacteriota > Terriglobia > Bryobacterales > Bryobacteraceae > Palsa-89. Next base: position 90,029 of record CAWAPW010000007.1, on the reverse strand, counting down.
ATTCCGTCCGTTTTCCCTGCCCGGTGGCTTCCCTGGCTTCGTTTCGCCAAATCGCAAATCGGAACTGGACGCGCGCGAGGCCGTGCTCGGCTTGGTGATCGATTCGCCATCGGGCGGAAGCATGGCGTATTTGCCCGGCGTGGCGAAAGTGGAAGACGAATGGCGCGACTTCCTGGACGAGTGCGACATTCTGCTGTTCGACGGAACATTTTGGACCGAAGATGAATTATGCCGCGTGCGAGGCAACGGCAAACCGGCGTCCGCGATGGGACATCTTCCCTTGTCCGGCCCCTGCGGCTCGCTGGCCGCGCTGCGCGACATCAAATGCCGGCGCAAGATTTTTTTCCACATCAACAACACCAACCCGATTTTGGACGAATCGAGCCAGGCCTATGCGCAGGTCCGCGATGCCGGATGGGAAGTGGCTCGCGATGGAATGGAGATCGCAGTATGACCGTCACCGAAGCCCCCCTGTTGAGCGCCGAGGCGTTGGAAAAACAATTGCGCGAAGTCGGCGAAGAGCGCTATCACCACCAGCACCCGTTTCATCGCCTGATGCATGAAGGCAAGCTGACCCGCGGGCAGCTCCAGGCCTGGGCATTCAATCGTTACTACTATCAGAAGACCATCCCGATCAAAGACGCGCTCATCCTGGCCCGCAGCGAATCGCCCGAGTTTCGGCGCGCCTGGCGCAAACGCATTGTCGATCATGATGGCGAGCCGGGCACTCCCGGCGGCATCGAAAAGTGGATTAAGCTGGCCGAAGCCACTGGTGTTCCGCGCGATCTGGTGATTTCTGAACGCGGCGTCTTGCCGGCTGTCCGCTACGCCGTGGATGCGTATCTGGCGCTGGTCACCAAGCACAGCTTTCTCGAAGCCGTAGCGTCGTCGCTTACGGAAATGTTTTCGAAGAATCTGATCAGCCTGCGGATGGATCGGATGATCGTGCACTATCCGTATCTTTCATCCAGCCTGGGATATTTCGAGTCGCGGCTGTCCCAAGCGCCCGAGGACGCCAACTTCGCGCTCAACTGGGTGAAGCAAAATGCGCACACGCGCGCGGAACAGGATTTGGCCATCGGCGCTCTGCGCGCGAAATGCGATATTCTGTGGGCGCAATTGGATGCGCTCTATTTCGCATACGTGGAGCCGGGCTGGCCTCCACCCGGCGCGTTCGTGCCCGAGGCAGCATGAATCAAGTTTCCCCAACCGGTGTTCCACGTCTTGCACCCGGCTGCCGGATGACTCAGTCCAAGGACCTTGGCCCGGTGCTGCTGATGCCCGAAAATATGCTGCGCCTCACGGGACCCGGCCCGCGCATCGTGGAGCTGTGCGACGGAGCGCGCACGCTGGCAGACGTGATCGCCACGCTGCAATCCGAGTTCGGCGACGCCGATCCGGAGATGATCCGCCGCGAAGTGCTGGCCTTTCTCGCATCCTTGAATGAAAGGCGGGCGCTGGATTTCGTATGAGTGATTTCGTATGACTTTTGTGCCGCGCGCGCTCATCGCCGAAGTCACCCACCGCTGCCCGCTGCGCTGCGTCTATTGTTCGAATCCTCTGGAGATGCGTTCGCGCGCCGAGGAGCTGACCACCGCGGAATGGCAGCGTGTTTTCGGCGAAGCGGCGGCGCTGGGCGTTTTACAACTGCATCTCACCGGCGGTGAACCTCTCGCCAGACCGGACGCGGAGGCTCTGGTCAAATCAGGACGCGCGGCCGGTCTCTACGTCAACCTGATCACTTCCGGCATCGGACTCGGCGAAGCGCGCCTGGATGCTTTGGTGAACGCCGGTCTGGATCATCTCCAGCTCAGTTTTCAGGATTCCGAGCAAGCGGGCGCGGACGAAATCGCGGGCACGCGCGCGCACGCGGCCAAGCTGGAGCTGGCGCAGCGCATCAAGAAACATCGCATCGCGTTCACCATGAACATCGTGGTGCATCGCCAGAATCTGGCGCGTTTGCCCCAGATGATCGCGCTGGCCGAAGAGCTCGAAGTGGGCAAGCTGGAAGTGGCCAACGTACAATACTACGGCTGGGCGTTCGAAAATCGCGATAAGTTGCTACCCACGCGCGAGCAGGTGGACGAAACCATCGCTATGGTGGACGCGGCGCGCGAACGGCTGAAGGGACGCATGCGCATCGATTGCGTGCTGCCCGATTATTACGCGCGTTATCCCAAACCTTGCATGGGCGGCTGGGGGCAAGGGCTGATGCTGATCGATCCGGCAGGAGTGGTGCTGCCGTGCCATGCCGCGCGTGTGATTCCAGGTTTGAGTTTTGACGACGTACGATCGAAGCCGTTGCGCTGGATCTGGGAAGAGTCGCGAGCGTTCGAACGCTTCCGCGGCGACGATTGGATGCAGGAACCGTGCCGGTCCTGCGAGCGCAAAACGCGCGATTTCGGTGGTTGCCGCTGCCAGGCGTTTCTCTATACCGGCGATGCCGACGCCACGGATCCGGTCTGCTCGCTCGCGCCGCAGCGTGGTTTGATCGATGCCGTGATCGCGAGCGCCACACCGCCGCCGTCGAACTGGGTGTACCGGATCAATCCATCAAACCGACTCCCTGACGGTCGCGGCTCGGATCATTCCGAGCCCCGGGCGTGAGCGAGCGGAATTCCATCAATCAATCAACCCGTTTCGCACCGCAAATCGAACCAATTCGCCGCTCGAATGCAAATTCAGCTTCTCCATAATTTTGCCGCGATGAGCATCCACGGTATAGACGCTCAAGTTCAGCGTGCCCGCGATTTCCTTATTGGTTTTGCCTTCGGCGATCATCTGCAGCACCTCGCGCTCGCGGCTGGTGAGCAGGTCCAGCGGATCGGTGACGTGCTTGCGGTAGTCGCTCAACACGGCGTCGGAAACACCGGGACTCAAGTAGCCTTCGCCCTTGGCCACGGCGCGCACGGCATTCACCAGATCGCTGTCGATGGAATCCTTCAGCAAATACCCACGGGCGCCCGCGCGCAGAATCTCACGCACGTAAACCGAATCCTTGTGCATGCTCAGCGCGAGAACGCGCGTTCGCGGCGCCGACGCAACCAGACGGCGCGTGGCTTCGATGCCGTTCAGCTCGGGCATCGCGACGTCCATCACCACGACGTCCGGATGAAGCTGCTCGGCCAGTTCCACGGCTTCGCGTCCATTGCCCGCCTCACCGACGATCTGCATGTCGGGCTGCGTTTCCAGAATAAGTCGAAACCCTTTGCGCACCATCGCGTGATCGTCGGCCAGCAAAATCCGCAGCATTAATTCTTAACCCCTTCGAGCGGCGCCCACAGATCAACCGCCACGCCGTCCTTAGAGTTGATTTGCAACTCACCGCCTACGCTTTCCGCGCGCGCCCGCATGCCGACCAATCCCAAACCGGAATTGCCGTTGCCGTGAAACCCGTGTCCGTTATCTTTCACCGTGAGATGCACGCGTTTACCGTTGCGCGCCAGCTCGATGTTCACACGCGTGGCGCCCGAGTGCCGCGCCACATTGGTCAGCGCCTCCTGCACAATGCGAAACAGGTGCGTCTCGGTCTCGTCCGCCAGGCGTCCGTCGAAGCTCGATTTGTAATCCACGTCGATGCCGGTGCGCTGCCCGAACCGCTCGGACAGCCATCGGAGGCCCGCATCCAGCCCGAAGTCGTCGAGAATCGTCGGCCGCAATAAATGCGAAAGCTCGCGCACGTTTTGTATGGCCTCATCAACCAGCCGCTGTGCGTCTTCCAGGCGCGCCGGATCGGGCGGCGTCGCGGGATCGAGCGCCGTCACGTTGGCCTTGATCGCCGTCAGCGACTGGCCGAGTTCATCGTGCAATTCATGCGAGAAGCGCCGCGCCGCCGTTTCCTGGCTCTCCAGCATGTGCCAGGTGACCCGCGCCAGATCGGACGATTGCTGCTCCATTCGCCGAAAAAGCTGCGTAGTGATTCGCACGGTGAAGATCGCGCATACCAGCGCCAGCAGCACGCATCCACCCAACAGCCCGAGCGATTCTTTCACCAACTGCGCCGATCGCTGATCCAGGCGCGACTGCGCGGCCAGCGTCCGCGTATAATTGTTCGCGATCATCTTGCCGACGATCGCTGTTACGTCTTCGTGACGCTGCAACAGATCGCGCGAGGTATAGGTAGGAACGTTCTTGCGCACCAGCAGTCGCCGCGCCTCCTTCGAAAAACCTTGCACGGCCGCGCTCAACTGGCGCCACAGTTCGGCTTGCGGCGTCCCGGCCGCCTCGGTGACGATGCGCTCCACGGCTTGGTCGGCGTCGTCCAGTTGCATCAGCAGGCGCTCGCGCTCGGAAAGCTCGGGCCCGCGCGAAAGCTTGTTGAACGCGGCATTCAGGGTATCCTGCTCGCGCTGCAATTCGTCAATCAACCGCGTGGTTACCAAACCGTTATGAACGATCTCGGCCGAGTTTTCCTGAATTAATTGCGCACTCTTCAGGCCGATGAAGCCCGCCGCCATCAGCAGCGCAATCACGGCCGAAAAGCCGACCACGAGAACCCGCAGGATTTTGCGAACTGTTACTGGATCGGAATACACGCCATCTCTAGCATCGCTCAGACGCGCCAGCCGGTGAATCGCCCGGGCAGGCTATTGTGGGGACCGAACGCGGGTTGGTGTAGCCCCGCCCTCGATCGTAAAGTAAAAGCGCCAGTCGCGGTTCACGCGCGCCTGCCAGAGATCGCCGGCTTCGCTATATTTCTTGGCTCGGAGCGACGGATGGTTAAGATTTTCAAGGAGCAGGCCAGCTTGTTTGTCGAACGCTTTGCGAACCGCCCTTGGCGCAGACGCGTATTGCTTAACAGGATGCTGAAAAAGGCAATAAACCGCTTGCTCACGCGCGCGGCTCAGAATCGCGACTGGTTGTTTGCATGTGTTTACCGAGCCGCGACCGTTAGGGAGTCGGTCCCCAAAAGCCTTTTTCATCAGCCTGTTAAGAACCGCTTCGAATAGCTCGCCGTCATTTACGCGGCTTGCGTTTTGCCTTCGCTTTCAGCTGGATCTTCGCGCTCTCGCGGTGAAGAGAATCGGTTAGATCCTGGTGCGATTTGAACGGACCGAAGGAGCGACCGGCTGCGAAGTCCGCTAAGCTGTCGGCGATACCGCGATCCGTAACGGAGTGAGGAGTCAGAGTGATCTTCCCCGCTTCCACCCTAGCCTCCAGCAAATCGCCAACTTCGACGCCAACGGCTTCCCGGACGTCAGCCGGAATGACGACGTGAAATTTGCTTTTAACGGAAACGAGTGCCATAGGAATGAAGTTGCTGCTACTTCCACGATAGCAGGTAAGTAAAACTTCATTCATTAAAATCCTCGCTGCCATTCCCCCGTATTTTGGTGTCGGGAACTCCCCTACCCAGGCTATCGTTGATTTTGGCTTCCGGCTGCAAGATGGTTATGCGAGGCGGAAATGAACCCCTCGTAAAAGGAGAATCAAATGAACAAACTTATTTTCGCCTCTCTGCTGAGCGTGGGTGCCATCCTGGCCGCCCAGACACCGGCTGCGCAAGCTCCGGCTGCAAGCACCAAGACCACGTCCAAGGCCAAGACCAGCAAGAAGCATCACAGCAAGAAGACCACGGCGGTGAACAGCACCAACGCCAAACCCGCTTCCAAGTAACTTGAGCAACCGATTTCCGCGCCCGGAGTAGAGGCTCACTGCCCTCTGTTCCGGGCGTTGCTTTTTTGGCGTTGCTTTTTTGATAAGGCGCCCGCGAAGATTTAGGTGTGCCGCCCCCGCAATCTTATTCCCTGCCCCCGGACAAGCTGCAACGCGCCATCGAGTACGCGCACGCGGGATACTGGCTGCACTTCACGAGCGAGATCTGGGCCATCGTCATTCTCGCGGCGATCGTCGCTTCCGGACTTTCGGCTAAGTTTCGCGGTTGGGCCGAAACCATATCGCAGCGCCGCTTCGTCCAGGCGCTGGTCTTCATCCCGCTACTTCTCATCACTAACGATCTGCTCTACCTGCCGGCGAACATCTACGGGCAGCACCTGGAGCTGAAATTCGATCAATCCATCCAGAGCTGGCCCTCCTGGCTTTGGGATTGGACCAAGGGCGAACTGATTCTGCTGGTCTGCGCGGTTCCTTTGGCCCTCCTCTTATACGCGGTAATTCGCCGCAGCCCACGCCGCTGGTGGCTGTACTTCTGGCTCGCGACGCTCCCGATCATCGTCACCGTGATGTACCTGGAGCCAATGGTCGTCGAACCGCTCTTCTATCGCTTTGAGCCGCTGGCAACCACGCATCCCGAGCTGGTGAATCAACTTCAAAAACTGGTGGCGCGCGGCGGACTGGCCATCCCGCCCGACCGCATGTTCGAAATGAAGGCCAGCGAAAAACTCAATTCGCTGAACGCCTACGTCAGCGGATTCGGCGGGTCGAAACGCGTGGTGGTATGGGATACCACGCTTCAACACCTTACAACACCGGAGACGCTTTTTGTTTTTGGCCACGAGATGGGGCATTACGTTTTGGGCCATATTCGCAATTCCCTGCTCTGGCTTTCGCTGCTGCTGCTGGTCCTGCTCTTCTTGGGATCGCACATCCTTCGCTGGATGATCGCGCGCTGGGGGAACAAATGGCGCATCCGCGACACGGCGGATTGGGCTTCGCTGCCGCTCATGCTGCTGCTCGTCGCCATCTTCAGCTTTCTCTCTGAGCCGATTGTTAACAGTTACAGCCGCTGGCAGGAACATCAGGCGGATGTTTACGGCCTGGAGATCACGCATGGCCTGGTGCCGGATTCCTCGGCCGCAGCCGCGCAGTCATTTCAAGTAATGGGCGAAATCGGATTGGACGAGCCGAATCCCAACCATTTCATTGAATTCTGGCTCTATACGCACCCCTCGACGGCAGATCGCCTGGCCTTCGCCAACACCTATGATCCTTGGAAGGATGGAAAACCGCGCTACGTGAAGTAACACGTAACAAGGCTCGGAACGCGGAGTCCCATAAGCAGGTCATGCCTCGATCCCTAATCATCGCAAGCGTTCTGCTGCTGACGGCGATGCTGGTGTCAAGCCAGGAAGCGCCCGTCACCGAAGAAGCTCACCGTGAACGCGCAAGCCGCCACGCGCCCGTTCCCACATTTTTGGGAGCAAATGTTTGGATCGGGCCGAGCGATTCTTTCGCTGCGGGACAGCTTCCGGCGGGACCTGCGAACGATGAAATCGGCCACTGACATTCACTACGTTCGATTTCACGCGATCTTTGACGACGAAGTCGGCGTGTATTCGGAAGACGCGCAGGGCCAGCCGGTCTACAACTGGTCCTACGTCGACCAGATCTACGATGGCCTGCTCGAGAACGGCGTCCGGCCGTTCATCGAAATGAGCTTTATGCCGCATGCGTTGGCTGCGTCGCTTACGCCGCACGTCTTCTGGTACCATCCCTTGCCGTCGCCTCCTAAAGACTACGCGAAATGGGAAGCTTTGGTTTATAACTTCGCGAAACATGTGGTGGATCGCTATGGCGCGGACGAAGTGTCGCAGTGGTATTTCGAGGTTTGGAACGAACCGAATATCGACTTTTGGACGGGCGAACCGAAGCAGGCCACTTACTTTGAGCTGTACGATCACGCGGCGCGGGCCATCAAGCGCGCGAACTCGCGTCTGCGAGTGGGAGGGCCGGCCACGGCGCAGGCCGCATGGATTCCCGAGATGATCGCGCACTCCGCTCAGGCCCAGGTCCCGCTCGATTTTGTGTCCACACACGTCTACGGCAACGACCTATCGAAAGATGTGTTCGGCACCGATGAAAAGATCGATCAATCCGTGATGGTGAGCCGCGCCGTGCAGAAGGTTTATAACCAGGTTAAAATGTCCGCGCGTCCGGATCTGCCGATCATCTGGAGCGAGTACAATGCCAGTTACAAGACTGAGGTCAATGTCACCGATGCGGCGTTCATGGGGCCGTGGCTCGCGAACAATATTCGGCTGTGCGATGGCCTGACGTCGATGATGTCGTATTGGACTTTTTCGGACGTCTTCGAAGAACAAGGAGTGATCAAAACGCCATTTTACGGAGGTTATGGGCTCGTCGCGGAGGGCGGCGTTCCGAAGCCGGCTTTCCATGCGTTCGCGCTACTGCACCGGCTGGGCGATCAGCGGTCGCAGCCGGATCTGGCCGATGCGCTGGTCACCAAACGCGCGGACGGCACGCTGGCGATCGCGGTTTGGAACTATGCGGCTCCAGGTACCACCGGCGGTGCGCGCCAAGTCCACGTGGACGTGGACGGAATCGCCGGCACTCCGCGCTTTCACGTCGAAATCGTGGATCCCGAGCACGGGTCGCCTTTGCCGGCGTGGCGGGCGATGGGTAGCCCGGCTAGTCCCACTCGCGAGCAATATGAACAAATGACACGCGCCTCCACGGTAACCCGGAAGCTGGATGGCACGTCCAGTTTTATGCTCCCATCTCATGGACTGGCGTTGGTAGAAGTGCGGCCTCACTGACCCTATGCTCTTTCGCGTCACGGCAATCCTGGTTAGCGTGCTCCTGACGGTTTCAGCGGCCACCGTTGAGCAATCTGGCCCGGTGTTCAATCCGGATCAAGTAGCGCCCGTGTCGGCGGCCGATCGCGCGTTCGTGGAAGACCTGGAGCACCGCAGTTTTGCCTATTTCTGGGAGCAGGCCGACCGTGGCACTGGCCTGGTGCTGGATCGGGCGCGAGTGGATGGCGGACGCGCGAAGGGTCCCAGCCGCGATATCGCCAGCACCGCCGCAACCGGTTTTGGGCTCACCGCCATCTGCATTGGCGCCGAGCGCGGCTGGATCGGCAGGAAAGAAGCGGCCGATCGCGTTCGTGCCACCCTCGAGTTCTTCGCCGATAAGGCGAATCAGGAACACGGCTGGTTCTATCACTGGATGGATGTGTCCACTGGCGACCGCAAATGGGACAGCGAGACATCGTCCGTTGACACCGCCTTTCTGCTGGCGGGCGTCCTCACAGCCGGACAATATTTTTCCAGCGATCCCGAAATCCCTAAGCTCGCAAGCGAAATCTACGAGCGCGTGGACTTCCCTTGGATGCTGAATGGCGATCCGCTGCTGCTTTCGCACGGCTGGCGTAGCGGCAAGGGCTTTATCAAAAATAAATGGGACACTTATTGCGAGCTGGGCTTGCTCTATATCCTGGCCATCGGATCGCCCACGCATCCCATTTCGGCCGAATCCTGGTATGCCTGGCAGCGCCCGTTCTATCAATACGAAAAGTACCAGTTCATCAGCGGCGGCCCGCTGTTCACGCACCAGTATTCGCAGGCCTGGATCGACTTCCGGAACCGACGCGATCGCGGTTTTGTGGATTTCTTCCTGAATTCGGTAAATGCCACGCGCGCGAACCAGCAATATAGTTTCAATTTGAACCTGCCCAACACCTTCGGCAAAGATATCTGGGGCATCACGGCGTCCGACGGGCCAAAGGGCTATCGAATTTATGGCGAGATAAAGGCTTTCGATCCGGTGGACGGCACCGTGGCGCCGGCCGCCGCTGGCGGATCGCTCATGTTCACGCCCGACATTTCCATTCCAGCCCTCAAGGCCATTCAGGAACATTTCGGAGACCGCGTGTTCGGACGCTATGGTTTCGTGGATGGCTACAATCCCACGCTGAATTGGTTTGATACGGACGTCGTCGGCATCGACGTCGGCATCACATTGCTCAGCGCGGAGAACCTGCTCACCGGCAACGTCTGGCACTGGTTCATGGCCAATGAACCGGCCTCGCACGCCATGGACTTGATCGGCTTCAGCGAGCCGCCGGGCAAGGCGGTCCCGGCCGAAGTGAAGAAGCCGGCGCCGAAAAAACGCGCGCGAACGCGCAAAACCCATCCAGCCGAGCAAAGCTAACCGGCTCCCTGAGGGTCGCGCTCAATCGGCTCCCTTCAACGTGGGAACATAGAAAAAGCACTCGAAGGAATATGACGAAAACTATTTTCATCGCCAGCCTGATTCTCTGCGTGGCTTCGACGCTATTCGGCGCAGGAAAAATCTTCCCCTATTCTTATGTTCAGGAGGATTTGCCCAACGGACTCCGTCTGATCACCATTCCCACCGATTATCCGAACATTGTCTCCGTCTACATCGTGGTCGGAACTGGCTCGCGCAATGAGATCGAACCCGGTAAGAGCGGCTTCGCGCATCTCTTCGAGCATCTGATGTTTCGCGGCACGCCCGAGTTCTCGCCGGAGAAATATCAGGCTTCCTTGAACCAGGCCGGGGCATCGTCAAATGCCTTCACCACCGACGATTTCACGGCATTTCACACCACGTTTTCTAAAGAAGATCTGCCCCGCATTCTCTCCATGGAGGCCGACCGCTTCCAGCACCTTGCCTATGACGAGCCCGCGTTCAAGACCGAAACGCGAGCGGTGCTGGGCGAATACAACAAGAACAGCGCGAATCCCATTTCGAAACTCCGCGAAGTCCTGCGCGCCACCGCGTTCACCACGCATACTTACAGCCACACCACCATGGGCTTCATCGCGGATGTGGAAGCGATGCCCGGCGAATACGATTACAGCCGCCAGTTTTTCGATCGTTACTACCGGCCCGAGTACACAACCATCATCGTCGCGGGAGATGTGGACCCGAAGCGCGTGCGGGCGTTGGTGGATGAGCGCTGGAGCACCTGGAAGCGGGGCGGCTATCAGGCGCAGATCCCGGCGGAGCCGCCCCAGAACGGCCCTCGCACCGCGCATGTCGATTGGCCGTCGCCAACCCTGCCCTGGATCGCCGTAGCGTATCGCGGGCCCGCTTATTCGGACGACACGGCCGATACCGTGGCGCTGGACGCCATCTCCCGTCTCGGGTTCGACGAGAATTCGCCGCTCTATCAGAAACTGGTGATCGAAGAGCAGAAGGTGGACGTGCTGCGAGCCTCTCCGCCCACGCATATCGATCCGGAATTGTTTTCCGTCATGGTGCGAGTGAAGAATGCGGCCGACATAGGTGCGGTTCAACAGCAAGTGGCTGCCACTGCGCAGGATTTCGCTGCGACGCCAGTGGACGCCGCAAAACTGGAAGCGCTCAAGGCTCACCTGCGCTACGAATTCGCGCTGAGCCTGGACAATAGTGAATCGGTGGCCCAGACCGTGGCTGAATTTGTCGCGCTGCGCCGGACGCCGGAGACGGCCAACCGCTATTACGACATGTACGAGAAGTTAACTGCGCAGGATATTCAGAACGCCGCCCAAAAATATCTGGTGGATCGCAATCGTACCACCGTGACTCTTACCTCAACAGGCGGTGTGAAGTGATTCGAATGGCAATCCTGTTCGCATTGTGTGCCGCAGCCATGCTGTCCGATACGCGCCCCGCCCCGAGAGTGCTTGAATTGCCCGGAAAATCGCCATTGGTGACCATCCGTCTGGTGTTCACCACCGGCGCGGCGTCCGATCCAGCCGATAAACCGGGGCTGGCGCATCTCACGTCCGAGTTGCTAGGCGGCGGCGGAACGAAAGATCGCACGTACAAACAGATCCTCGACGCCATGTATCCCATGGCAACGTCGGTCAGCGTTTATTCGGACAAAGAAATGACCACGTTCGTCGGCAACACGCATGCGGATAATCTCGACCACTTCTACGCGATTATGCGCGATATGGTGCTCAACCCCGGTTGGCGCGCCGACGATTTTACGCGGATTCGCGACGATTCCGTCAACGAGTTGCGCGTCAGTCTGCGCGGCAATAACGACGAGGAACTGGGCAAGGAAGAGCTATACAACTTGATTTACAGCGGCCGTCCATACGGCCATGAGAGTTTGGGCACGGTGGCGTCGTTGAACAAGATGACGATCGCCGATTTGCGCGAATTTTATCAGCGGCATTACACGCAGTCGAACCTGATCATCGGTCTGGCCGGCGGTTATCCGCCGGAATTCGCCGCGCGCGTGAAGAAGGATTTCGCTGCGTTGCCGGTGGGCCAGCCGGATAGCTTCTCCGCCGCCGCTCCCGCGAAGATCGAGCATAATCGGGCTACGCTGATCGACAAGGACACGCGATCCGTAGCGTGGTCGCTCGGATTTCCCATCGATGTGAAACGCGGCGATCCGGATTTTGCGGCGCTGCTGGTGATGCAGTCCTGGTTTGGCCAGCATCGTTCCAGCGCCGGCCGTCTGTTCAACCGGATGCGCGAAGTGCGCGGATTGAATTACGGCGACTACGCTTACATCGAATATTTTCCGCGCGGCATGTACCAGTTTGAGCCGGATCCGAATCTCGGCCGGCATCAGCAGATTTTCCAGATCTGGGTTCGCCCGGTTGAGCCGCCCAACGCGGGGTTCGCATTGCGGCTGGCTCTATTCGAGCTGAACCGGCTGGTGAAAGACGGGCTGACTCAGGCTGATTTCGATACCACGCGTTCTTTCCTTTCAAAATACGTAAATGTCCTGACGAAAACCAAATCGGACGAGCTGGGCTACGCCATCGACAGCGCCTATTACGGAATTCCCAGCTACAACGACTACGTGAAAACCTCGCTCGCGAAGCTGACGCTGGCCGACGTCAATCGCGCCATCCGGAAACATCTGCGGGCGGACCGATTGCAGATCGTAGGCGTGGCGAAAGACGCGGACAAGCTGAAGGCCGAATTAACCGGAGGCGCAGCCACGCCGATTCAGTACAACTCGCCGAAGCCGCAGGACATTCTCGACGAAGACAAAATCGTCGAGAAATGGCCGTTGAATTTGAGCGCCGCCGATATCACCGTTGTTCCGGTGGATTCGGTATTCGAAAACTAAAACGCTTGCTCACGCGCGCGGTTCCGATATCGCCTAAGCCGCTTCGGGCATAGGCGCCACATCCACCAGCACGGGCATCCGCTCTTCCAGCAGAAACTCGGTGGACTGAATCAGCGGGTCGTGATGAAACCGCTCTTGCATCCGGTTTCCCAGCAGCGCGTTATCGATCGCCAGCAGCGCCATCCCCTGGTGATGCGCCATGAAACAGTGCACCACTTCGGGAACGCCGTGCGCGGCCACATGCGAATAGTCGATGGACTCGAAGAAGCCGTGCCGCGTCCACCAGCCGTTGGCCGCCATGGCACGAAGATTGGCCGTGGCACGCGCCGGGTCAATCATCAACGCGAGCATGCTGGCGTAAGGCGCAATCACCAGCCGCTTGGCGTCCTCACCGCTCGCGCTCAGCGGCGGCACTCCGAACGCGTAGTATTGATACTGCCCGCGCTGATCGCGCTCGGCGTGCGCGGCCTCGGAGATCCCCCACGGTACGCCGCGCTCTTGTCCATAAGCTTGCTGAATCCGAACGGCGGCCCTGAGCGATCGATCCAGCAGGGTGCCCGCGTAGGATCGCAGATAAAGCTGCGGCATCAGATATTCGAACATGGTACCGCTCCACGCCAGCAGCGTCACCTGGTCGCGATAGGCCGTAAGCTTTCGTCCCAATCGCAGCCAGCTCTCGCGCGGGATATCGCCCTTGGCGACCGCGAGGAAAACCGCGGTGCGCGCTTCCGACGCCAGCAGATCGTAATACGATTGATCGCCCCGGTCGGCGTCCACGTTGTAGCCGATGCGCAGAAGCTGGCGATTTTCGTCGAACAAAAAGCTGAAGTCCATGTCGTCGAAGTAGCGCTGCGCAAGTGCGGCGATGCCTTGAAAACGGTTGGCAAGCTCCAGCGCGGCTGCGCGCGCGGCGGGAAGCTGCCGCAGCAGCTGCTCCAGCACATCGCGCAACATCGGATACAGCGGCCGCGAACTGGCCAGCCGCTCGCGAATCCGTTCGCGGATGCGCTCGTACGCCTCCGGCAATTCACCCAGCGCGGGCACTTTGCTCAATTCGGCAATCAGGGGCGTGAACGTATCGTCGCGCATGCACACGCGCAGCTCCGGCTCCAGCGCTGGCGTAAGCCACGGCGCCAATCGATAGAGCTGTTGCAGCGCGGCATTCATGCGCTCGGCCAGCAGGCGTTCCCAATAACGCAGTTCGTCAGATTGAGCGCGCGCGTGCACGGGCGCCAGCGCGGTTAGAATGCGCTGCACCAGATCGCGCGATTCAGTGAGCACCGCTTCCCAGAAGAACAAATCCCCAGGCTGGCATTCCAGCTGCCGCAGCAGGCCGCCGAAAAGCTTCATCGTGGCGAACGATCGCGATTCATACGGAACCTCGTCGCGCAGCCGCATGACGTGATCCCGAAGCCCTTCGATAGTGCCCTGGTCCAGAATAGGCTGCTTCAGGAGCAGCAGACAGCCCTGGCGCAGCGCCGCCAGCGAAGCGGCCAGGTTTCCGCTATCCACGGTCGACACATATTGCGGCGTCAGCGGGAGTCGCGTGCCGGTGTCGTACCAATTGAAGAAATGCCCACGGTAACGCGGCATTTCCTCCAGCGAATGTAGTATGCGCTGAACGAAGTGCGACAACTCATCCAGGTTCAAATATCCGAAATCGTGGGCAGCCAACTGCGCCGTCAGCGACAAACCCAAATTCGTCGGCGAAATATGATGCGTAACCAGCGACGGCTTTTCCTGAACATTGTCGGGAACCAACCAATGATGATCTTCCCAGGAATGATCCGCGAAGTAGCGCCAGGTGCGCAGCGCGGCCTCTCGCAGAAAATCGCGATCCTTCGGCGTGATCGCGGCGGACTTCGGCAGCGGCTCGTTCAGCCAACCGGCCACCAGGGGCGTGGTGATCCAAAGCGCGCAAACCAACAGGACGACCAGCGGAAGCGGACCGGCGAGAAAAAGAAAAGGCAGCCAGAGCAGCGATGAGATGTAAAGATATTGATCGAAAAGCGGGAAACGCGATCCGCCCACAATTTCCGATTGCGCCATGGTTTCCCATTCCAGCAAGTTCGCGTGGCTCACATATCTTCTCCACACCGTCCGGACGATAGCGTCGGCCATGAGACAGGCTTGATGCGGAATGAACACCAAGTTCAGCAGCGTATCGCGGTGGCTTTCGAGAAAGCGCCCGCCCAGCAGCTTGCTAAAGGCTTTCCAAAAGCGGCGCTCGGGCGCGCGAATGATGCTCATGAACATGTCGGCGTAGGCGGGGATCTGCAAGAGCAGCAGCACAGCCAGCGTCCAGCGGGCCTGGTGCGTGGTGCCAAGCCAGCCGGCCAACAGCAGCAACAGCACCGAAATCTCAAGCAAACTGCGCCGCAGATTATCCACGATCTTCCAGCGCGAAAGCGCCGACAACGGATTTTTCGCCGCGCGGCCGTCGAAGACCGGAGGATGCGCGAAGAGCCACGGCAGCAACTGCCAATCGCCGCGAACCCAGCGGTGTTTGCGTTTGGAAAAAGCGCCGTAAGTGGCGGGATAATCCTCCACTAATTCCACGTTCATCAGGCCCGTGCGGGCGTGCTCCCCCTCAATCAGATCGTGGCTGAGGATGGCGTTCTCCGGAAAGCGCTCGCCGACGGCGGCATGGAAGGCGCTCACATCGTAGATGCCCTTGCCGGTGAAGCTGGCCGCGCCGTGCAGATCGTGATAGACATCGGAGACCGACGCCGAATAAGGATCGAAGCCCGGCTGGCCGCTGAAGATCCTGGCGATCCAGGAGCGTTGCGCGGAGTCGACGGTGATGGCCACTTGCGGGCGCAGCAGCGCGTAGCCTTCGGTGACCGTGTTGGTCTTCGCATCCAGAATCGGCTGGTTCAACGGATGGGCCATCGCCGCCACCATCTTCGCCGCCGTGTCGCGCGGAAGCTGCGTGTCGGTATCGAGCGTGATCACATAGCGGATTTCGCTCAGCCGCGACAGATCGCCGACGATGGTATTGAACCAGTTTCCCTGGCCCAGCAGCAGCTTGTTCAGGTCGTTCAGCTTGCCGCGTTTGCGTTCGTACCCGATCCACTTGCGCTCCTGCGGATTCCAGCGGCGCGCGCGATGCAGCAAAAAGAATGGTCCGCGGCCACCGGAACCATACCGTTCATTCAACTGCCTGGTGCCCTCGGCGCACGAATGGAGAACGCCGTCGCCGTCGGTTTCCGGCTTATCCGCGTCCGCAAAATCGGTCAGCAAAGCGAAGAACAGGTTGCGATCGCGATTCGCGAGATAGCGAATTTCAAGATCCCGGAGCAGCTTCGCGCAATTGGCCTCCGAGAGAAGCAGCGTGGGAACCACCACCATGGTCTTCGCGTCGTCCGGAATGGCATCCAGGAAATCCATGCTCGGAATAAAGCGCGGACTCAGCACTCTGCTAAACGTCGCGTTCGTGATTTCAAGCGCGGCCTGGCTGGCTGGGATGAGAAGCAGCGCGAGCATCCACCAGCGGGTTGGCTCGGCCATCCACACGAATCCCCACATCAGCAGCGCCATCAGGATCGCCACCGCGGCCGCGTAGAGTGCGTTCGGATAGCGTTCCGTCAGTTCCGACAGAACAGTGGCCGCCGAAAGCTTGCATCCAAGGCTGCGCCGAAAATCTTTCGCTCCCGGCCCAACGAGATAGTAGCCGACATGAAACGTGCGAACGTCGCTATTGCCCGCATCCCGAGCTTGCTCGGCCCGTTCCAGCGCGGCTTTCGCCACGTCTTCTTCCGTCACATTGGCCCGGTGTGCAATCCGGTTCAATTCCAGCCGGTACCGATCGCGGGTGGGAAGATCCATGCGCGAGTAGACGCCGGCGGGATCCTGCCGCAACGCAGCTTCCGTTCGCGATGCCGTCTCGACGAAAGCTTTCCAGGAAATGGCTTCGATGGCCCACAGCGTGCGAATGCACCCGGCCACCAACCGTTCGCTATCCAGGTTCGCGCAGAGGCGCTCGACGATGGCGAATTTTAGAATCGGTGCGAAGGCCCACAGCTCGTCGATGTTGAGAGGCTCGGTCTCTCTTAGAACTTCGGCGAACGGCAACAGGACATCGTTATCGATAACCCCCGGAGCGTTCGCCAGCCATCCGGCCACGATGCGGTAAATGCGCGGCTCACCGTCGCTGGTTTGGTGCAACTGGCGCAAGAACGATGGACGCAGCGTGTGGCGGAGATCGGCGATGTGGGAGTGCAGCAGCGCCTGGTTGTCTTTCAGCCAGTGCGAGGCGTCCGGTCCGCGCAGGTGCTCGCGCAACTTGGCCGCGCACTGGCGCAGCCGTTCGGCAACCTCGAATCCGCCGGTAACCTGGGGCGGGGGCGCCGTCGGGGCATTCTCTATGATCTGCGTTTGACTGCTCATCGGTAACTCGCCGCCTGCAATTCGAAAAGACTGGCGTAGCGGCCGCCATGGGCCACCAGTTGATCGTGCGTCCCTTCTTCGTAAATCTGGCCGGCCTCCAGAACGACGATGCGATCCGACTTGCGCACCGTGGAGAACCGGTGCGAGATCAGCAGCGCCATCTTGTCGCGCGACAAATCGTCGAAGCGCGCAAACACTTCGGACTCGGCCACGGCATCCAGCGCCGCCGTCGGTTCGTCCAGGATCAGCACCTGCGCATCGCGCAGATACGCCCGCGCCAGCGCGATTTTCTGCCACTCGCCGCCCGACAGATCGACGCCGCCCTCAAAACGCCGGCCCAGCATCTGATCCATGCCGTCGGCAAAGCGCGTCAGCAGGCGATCGGCCCGGCTCTTCTCCGCGGCGGTCCACAGCGCTTCGTCGTTATCCACATTTTCGATGCGCCCCACGCCGATATTCATGCGCGCCGGCATGTCGTACCGCACGAAATCCTGAAAAATCACTCCGATTTCTTTGTGCAACTCTTCCACGCTGTACTCGCGCAGGTCTTTCCCGTCCAGAAAAATGGCGCCGCTGGTGGGATCGTACAGGCGCGCCAGCAATTTCACCAGCGTGGTTTTTCCCTGCCCGTTTTCGCCCACCAGAGCCACGTGCTCGCCGGGCACCAGGCGAAAGTTCATGTTCTTGAGAATCAGCCGCGACGTTCCCGGATAGTGGAACGATACGTCCCGAAATTCGAAGCCGGTGCGAATGGGCCGCGGCATCGGCAGGGCATCGGGACGCGAACGGATGCTGGGTTTTACTTTCAGGAAATCCACCAGATCAGTCAAATGCAGCGCCTGATCGGCGATATGCGAGAACAAAGAAAAGACGCCTTGCAGTTGTGTGCTGGCGCCCGCAATGGAGCCCGTGAGGTAGACCAGGGTTCCAATGGTGATGCGCCCCTGCAACGCCTGCCACACCAGAAAAACGTAGCTGCCGTAGTAGCCGATGGATCCAAAAACCGCGAACATGGAACCCCACGCCAGGCGATGGCGCGTCAGGTTGATGTTCTTGCGAATGATCCCGCCGGTTAGCAATGCGTAGCGCTGGTGCAGGTGCTCGCCCAGGCCGAACAACTTCACCTCCTTGGCGTTTTCTTTGCTGGTCCCGATGATGCGCAGATAGTCCAGTTCGCGGCGCACCGGCGTGATCTCATGGGCCAGCGCATAGCCCAGGAACGCGAAATGGCTTTCGCCCATGAACGCGGGAATGATACAAATTACCAGCAGCAGGAAAAGCCACGGATAGTACAGGATTACCGCGACAGAAAGCGAAACCAGCGTGATGGATTGCAGCAACAGCCGCCCCATGGCGTTGAGCATCCCGATGCGGTCCGTCGCCTGCTGGCGCGCGCGTTCCAGCACGTCATGAAAGGCCGGATCTTCGAACGTCGCCAGATCCAGTTGCGTCGAATGCCGGATCAAGCGCAGGCTCACCTCGCGCGTAAACTCGTCGGCCAGCCTAGCGTCGGTGTAATCGATGGTTCGCCCCAACACCTGATTCGCCGCGGCCAATGCAAACTCGGCGCCCAGCAGCCACCACATTTCGGGCGGCATCGCCGCGGCATGCCCGGCCTTGATCAGATCGATGATCGACTTGGAAATCGCCAGCATCGCCAGCGGAATCAGGGCGCTGAACAAACGCAGCGCGATGCCGCTTGCCACCACCTTCGGCGCGGCGTCCCACACCAGGCGCAGCACGGGCGGCACGTTACGCAAGGCCGCTAGGCGTTTATTCCAAGAGGACTCGTTGGAAGAGGACACGGCAGAAGACATCCGTTATCAGCGTTTTCTTGCACTTGAAGGGCCGCGCACGAGGAGGGCTTAGTACGATGGTAACACCTTGAAATCGTGAAGATTGGCTGAAAGAGCAGCTTCGAGCGAAGGCAGAGCGCCAAACGCAAATAATTCCGCAGCCGGAAGTTGTTTCCTGAAGTTGTCTCCTAAAGACGCGCTAGCCGGCCATCCATTGCGGCCGGATCCAGCCCAGCGAGACGCCGGTCATCACTACGCCCAGCAACATCACTACGGCCGCGGATGCGACCGGCATCCATCGAAAGAAAGGATTGCCGCCGCTGCCGCTCGGCAGCAGATTCTTAGCGTAAATGACGAGAATTCCGATAGCCATTAGCACCAGCGCCAGACCCAGGCTGAATGACACGAGCAGGAGCAAGCCGAGTCCCACGCGCCGCAGCGCAATCGCGGTGAGTAACAAAACCAGGGCCGACTCGCACGGCACCAATCCGCCGCTCGCGCCCAGAGCGGTGAGGCCGGACCATGAGATCTCATCGGGCACGTGCGTGTGGCCGCCCGGACTATGGGAATGATCGTGAGCGTGCTCGTGAGAATGAGTGTGTTCATGCGGATGATCGTGGTGATGGTGCTCGTGAGTGTGCGCATGACTGTGGACGTGAGTGGGATCGTGGCTGTGCTCGTGGCTATGCGAATGTGAGCGTCGCAAACGTTTGTATAACATCCACCCGCCGATGACGACGATCGAGAGGCCCGATACAGCCCCTAACACTTGCGTCACCTTTTGCGGCACCACGTATTGAAATAGGAATAACGTCGCGAGCCCCAGCAGGAACACCGATACGGTGTGAGTAAACGTTACCATAGCCCCCAGAAACGCCGCGTGTTTGATGGTGCCGCGCGACCCCACCAGATAAGCCGCGACGATAGTTTTGCCATGTCCCGGCGTCAACGCATGCGCAGCGCCCAACAGGAACGCGATGCCTAGGCCCGCTGCAATCATCCACGGCGTGAGCTGCTGCTGATGCAGCAAACGCGTGAGTGCATCGGTCTGCGGAGCGGCTTGCAAGAGAGCGAAAAGCGGAAGCATTGCCACTAGCATTCTATGTCTTTACCAAACCCGGCATGGTTGCGAGTGCACCATCGGCTGTCCCACCCGGCACGCGAATGCCTTTCCAAACTCGGGCATGTTGGAAACCACGCCGTTGATCCGATACTCATCGGGCGAATGCTCGTTCGTGATCGCGTTCATCCGCTTGCTCTCCGGACGCTCGTCGCCGCAGGCCCATTGCGCCATCCCGATGAAGAAGCGCTGGTCGGGCGTGAATCCGTCCATTGGCTGCAAATCCTGATCCTTGGTCTCGGCCTTCCACGCCAGATACGCCAGCCACGTGCCGCCCAGATCCGCCAGATCTTCGCCCAGCGTCAGCTTGCCGTTGATCTTGATGTCGTCGATCACGGTGTATTGCGAATATTGATCGGACACGCAACTTGGCGCGCTTCTCGAATTCGTCGGCGTCGCTCTTGGTCCACCAATCTTTCAGGTCGCCCTTGGCGTCGAACTGGCGCCCTTCGTCGTCGAAGCCATGCGTCAGTTCGTGGCCGATGGTTGCGCCGGTGTCGCCGTAATTCGGCGCGTCGTCCATTTTCGGATCGAACAGCGGCGGCTGCAGCACGCCGGCCGGGAAATTGATGTCGTTCATTTGCGGATCGTAATAGGCATTCACGGTGGGCGGCGTCATACCCCACTCGGTGCGATCCACCGGCTTTCCAATTTTCGCCAGCTCGCGCCTGGACTCGAACACCGTGGCGCGCTCCACGTTACCGAAATAGTCGTCCCGCGCGATCTTGATGGAGCTGTAATCGCGCCATTTGTCCGGATATCCGATTTTATTGACGATCCCGTGCAGCTTTTCGAGCGCCTTCTGCTTGGTCTCCTCGCCCATCCACGGCAATTGCTTGATCTCGCTCTCCATGGACGCTTCAACTTCCTTGGTCATCTTGAGAGCGCTTTGCTTGGTGGAAGGCGCGAACGTCTTGGCGACAAATTCCTGGCCCAGCGCCTCGCCGATATCGCCATCCACGCGGCGTACGCAACGTTTCCAGCGCGGCGGCATCTGTTCCACTCCGCGCAGATATTTGCTGTAGAAATCGAAATTCGCATTGTCGAAGGCCGCCGGCAAAAACGACGCCTTGGAGTGCACCAGATGCCAGCGAAGATAGGTTTTCCAATCGTCCAGCTTATGAGACTTCAGCAGCGTCTCCACTTCCTTGAAATACGCGGGCTCGCTGACGTTGATCACGGAAGTGTCCGGCGCCTGGCTGGTCTTGAAATAAGCGGCCCAACGGAAGGACGGCGTCAGCGCCTGCAACTGCGCGGGCGTCATCTTGTGGAACAGCTTGTAAGGATCGCGCTTCTCCACGCGCGTGAGCGACGCCTTCGCCAGCTCCGTCTCGATCTCCATGACGGTCTGCGCGTGCGCCTTCGCCAGCGCCGGCGCCTCGCCCAGCAGTTCGAACATATGCTGCACGTGTTCCACATACTTCTGGCGCGTCTCCTGCGACTTCGCGTCGGTCTTGGTGTAATAATCGCGGTCGGGAAGGCCCAGCCCGCCTGCGTCCGCAAACGCGATCACGCGGCTGGAATCCTCGAAATCCTGATTCGAGCCGAAGCCGAATAACATCCCGTCTCCCGCCATGGCAAGATGCTGGCGCCCCAGGTACGCGGGCAAATCGCGCATAGAATGGAGCGCCGCGATCGCATCCAGCTCCGGCTTCAGCGGCGCCATTCCCGCCTTCTCCACGGCAGGCTCATCCATGCAAGCGGCGAAATAGTCGCCGATCTCGGTTTCCACCAGATTCCGGCTCGCGTTCGGCTTGGATGCCTCCACCAGAATCCCCCAGAGAAAACGCTCGTTGTCCTCGTTGAGCTTGGAATAAACTTCCCAGCGCGCCTGATCGGGCGGGATTGGATTCTTCTTGATCCAGGCCCCGCAGGCGTAGCGATAGAAGTCGGTGCAGGGATCCACGGAGCGGTCCATGGAGGAAATATCCAGACTGGGACTGTAAGGCAGGGCGAACAGCGGCGCGTCGTTAGTTTGCCCCCAGACGACGCCCGCGCCGCAAGAAACCAGGAGCAGGAAAAGCGTGGATCTCACAGTGATATAGTAAAACACGAAGTGATTCAGGTCCGTTCATCCCACTCTGGGAGGGTTTCCAAGTGAAAAACCATTTTCGTACCTATTTGATTTCAGCGGCCGTGTGCGCGGCGTTATCGATCCTGGCCACGGCGGCCTCCGCGCAGTCCGATTCGGTGGCCCAGCCAGTGGAAAGCAAGACGGTAGGCTCAGCGCCTGCTCGGGCCAATCCCTCGCTTGCCCGACGGCAAGCCCGATCTTACCGGCGTTTGGGACATTCCCTATGTGCCGGACATGTCCAAAGGCATCGGCCCGCTGCCTTTTACGGCGTGGGGCGAAGCCAATTTCAAGGCTTACGATCCAAGCAAATTCGATTACACCGCGCACTGCCTGCCGGCCGGGTTGACGCGTCAGATGAACACGCCCATGCCGCTCGAGATTTTTCAGATGCCCCAGCGCGTGGCGATTCTTTTCGAGGCCTGGAACACCTTCGTGATCGTTCCCACCGACGGGCGCGATCATCCCAAGGATCCCGATCCAACCTGGATGGGGAATTCCGTCGGACACTGGGATGGCGACACGCTGGTGGTGGATAGCATCGGATTCAACGATAAGACGCGCCTGGATACCATCGGCCATCCGCACAGCGATCAACTGCACGTGATCCAGCGCTTCAGCCGTGCCGACCCGATGCATCTGGCCTACGAAGTGACCGTGGACGATCCGAAAGCGTACACCAAGCCGTGGACCAACAAGCGCATCTTCACCCTGAAGCCGAAATGGGAGCTGATGGAATATTCGTGCGAGGAAAATAACAAAGAAGTCACGGAGCACCTGGTGAAATGAGAACCCGATACTTTTGTTTCCTGGCGGCCATCGCCGCATTTTTCCTGGCCAGCGTGCCCGTCTTCGCACATCACTCCTTCGCCGCGGAGTTCGATGTCAAGCAGCCCATCACGCTGAAGGGGACCGTCACCAAAGTGGAGTGGACGAACCCGCACGTCTGGATCTATCTGGACGTCACGGATGCACAGGGCAGCGTCGAGCACTGGCAGTGCGAGAACGGCGCGCCGAACACGCTGGCCCGCATGGGCTGGACGCGGAATTCGCTGAAGGCCGGCGATCAGGTGACGATAGAAGGCTTCCGCGCCAAGAACGACGACAAAACAGCCAATGCCCGCCAGATTATTCTGCCCGACGGCCGCAAGGTGTTCAGCGGCTCGGCCGAAGACGGCGGCCCCGGCAAAGCCACTGAGCCGCGACCGTGAGGAAGCGGTTTTACCACAGGCCGCTGAAACCCACATGAACCCCGAACCCATTATGGATCTGGCCCACCTGGGCCACCTGGAAATGCTCACGCCCAAGCCGGAGGAGAGCCTGGCTTTCTTCATCAACGTGCTGGGCATGACCGAGAGCGGACGCCAAGGCGATTCGGTTTACCTGCGCGGCTGGGACGATTATGAGCGCCATACGTTGAAGCTGACCGCGTCGAAGCTGCCCGGCATGGGCCACGTGGCCTTTCGCGCGCGCAGCCCGCAAGCGCTGGAGCGTCGAGTGGCGGCGCTGAAAGGCTCCGGCTACGACATCGGATGGACCGATGGCGATCTGGCGCACGGCCCCGCGTTCCTCTGCCAGGATCCCGATGGTCACAAGATCGAGCTTTATTACGAAACCCAGTGGTACCAAGCGCCGCCCGAATTGAAGCCCGCGCTAAAGAATCAGGCGCAGCGCTTCCCTGCCCGCGGCGTCAACGTGCGCCGCCTGGATCATTTCAACGGACTGGCCGTGGATATCGAAGCCAATCGCAAATTTTTCGAAAATTATCTGGGCTTCCGGCTCACCGAACAGATCGTGCTGGACGACGGCTCGGAAGCCGCCATGTGGATGACGTGCACCAACAAGAGCTACGACTTTGCGTACACGCGCGATCACACCGGCACCAAGGGCCGCTTCCATCACGTGACCTACGCGGTGGATTGCCGCGAAGACGTATTGCGCGCCGCCGATATTTTCCTCGAAAACGGCGTGTACATCGAAACCGGGCCGCACAAGCACGCCATCCAGCAGACGTTTTTCCTATACGTCTATGAACCCGGCGGCAATCGCGTGGAAGTGGCGAACGCGGGAGCCAGGCTTATCCTGGCGCCGGATTGGAAGCCCATCCGCTGGAGCGAAGCCGAGCGCAGGAAGGGCCAGGCCTGGGGCCTGAAGACCATCGAGTCGTTCCACACCTACGGAACGCCGCCGGTGGAAGTAAAGCATTAGATTAGCAGTTTGCTGAAAAAGTCCCGGTGGGAACCGACTCCCCCACGGTCGCCCACAAACACGCAGCCGCGATTCTGAGCCGCGCGCGTGAGCAAGCGGATTTTCGGCTTTTTCAGCAGCCTGTCAGTTTAGAGGCGAGAGCCGGCTTGGTGTCGGTCCGTCGATACTGAGCCGTGACCAAAGGGAGCGGTTGGCCGTCTTCTTCGACGGACCCTGGCGGCCGCCACTTCGGAACCGCGACCGTCAAGGAGCGCCCGCTTCAGAACGTCAGCGAAATGGTACCCTCCAGCTGGTTGTCCTTGGTATCGGTCGTCAGACTCTCGAACACCGGCTTGTCCCAACGCGTGTAGCGGACTTCCGGCATAACTTTAATTCCGAACTCGTCCGTAAACTGGATTCCCGCGCCCACCTCCAATCCCACCGTGGAGCGATGCTCCGGCACGGCAGCCGTGAACGTGCAGCAAGTATTCACACCGGAAGCGTTCGTGGTATCGGTGGAAGTGCGGATATCGTTCGCCAGGCGCCACGATCCGCCCGCTTCCAGAAACCAGCGCGGGCTGCTCGGACGTTTTCCCGTTCCGTAATATCGGAGCAGCAAGGGAATGTCGATCAGGCGGGCGCGCGTGTCCTCATGCGTGCTGGTGGTGCTCACCTGCGGATAGCTGGAGCCGTTCAAGATTGCGGTTGTCGTGGTGGACACCGTGGTGGTCTCCTGATAACCGATGCGCCGCAGAAGTCCGCTGAGATCGAGATAAAAATGATTCGTGATCCGCCCTTGCACCGTCAGTCCATAGCCGATTCGCTCGGACGCGCCGGTGGTTTGGTACTCCGTGCTGAGCACTGTCGAAGTATTCACCGTGCTGGTTCGTCCGGGGATGAGGCTAAGCCCCAGCACCGATAAGGTAAGTCCGCCGGAGAAGCGCCGTTCACCGGGAGGCGCCGGCGCCGATGAGGATGTTGACGATGACGTTCCGGAGCTTGGTGCGGGAGCCGGAGGCGGGCTCTGCTGAGGGTCTGGTTGAGCTTGCTGTCCTTCGGCGCAGTATCCAAAAAAAATAGCCCATACGCTCGCGGTTACAAGTGTCTTCAGACATTCCTCCTCGGTGTCGCTGGATTCAACAAATCAGTTTAACCTCAATAATGTTATACGGTCCACACCCGGAAGCCGGGTACGTCCGTCTTTGTTAGCGTACACCGAAAGCTGTCTTCGACACCTCTGTGCTGCGCGGGCCTCACCTGTATCCCGGAGGCTTCACTCGCATCTCAAAGCGTCACTCGTATCGCAAAGCTTCGGTCGGATTGAGCTGCGAAGCGCGATTGGCCGGCAGCATTCCAAAGATCACGCCCACTGCGACGGAAACGCCGAACGCCACCACCACCGATGTCGGCGAAATAGGAAGGCGGATGGCGGCGGTGAAAAACGGCACGCGCATGGCATCCGTGAAAAACCGGACGGTCAGCGGGATGGAGATCCCTACCAGTATGCCGATGATTCCGCCCGCCATGCTGATGACCACCGATTCGGTGAGGAACTGCTCCAGCACCGCGTGCCGCGACGCGCCCACCGCCATGCGCAGACCGATCTCGCGTGTGCGCTCCGTCACCGTCACCAGCATGATGTTCATAATGCCGATGCCGGAAATAATCAGCGCGATGGCCGATACCAGAATCAGCACAATCGTCATCACCAGCGCGATGCGCTGCGCCGCCTCCAGAATGGCGGACAGATTTTCCACGTCGTAGCGCGCGCCCGCGCGATGCCGGTTCTCGAGCACCTGCTGGATGGCCGCCGTGAGCGGCCGCACATCGGAGGCCTGCCGGGCTTGGACGTACATCGGGTCGATGCGCTCCACCGGAACGAAGAGCTTCATTACGGTGATCGGCATCACCACCGTTTCGTTGGTGATTTCCGACATCCCGAAGGTGCCCGTGCGCTCCTTGAACGTTCCCACCACGGTGAACCGTAGATCGTACAGCTTGATCACCTGGCCCACCGCATCCTGCACGTTTCCGTACAGCCTCACGGCCAGCTTTTCGGTGAGCATCACCACGTGCTGGCGCGTTTGCACATCGCCGACGTCGATAAAATGCCCCGAGAGAAGCGCCATGTTTCTTACCTCGGGATAATGTTCATCGGCGCCGATTACCGACACGTCCTGTTCCTTGCCATTGATGAGCAAACGGCCGGAGTTGGACATCACGCCCGTGGCCGCGATGATGCGCGAGCCCAGCTGTTGGCGAACGGCCTCCACGTCGGCCATCTTGATGAAGTCGGCGTCTACTTTCGTGGAGGAATTCGTGCCCGCCGAATATTCCGCGTAGATCAGGTTGGAGCCGACGCCGCGAATCAGATCCAGGATGTAATCGCGGCTGGCGATGGAAATGGTAACCACCAGAATCACCGACGCATTCCCGATAATCAATCCGAGCGCGGTAAGGAAACTGCGGAATTTGTTGGCGCGCAGGGCCTGCAGGCTGAATCGCAGCGCTTCGCCAAAATACATCAGGCGCCCGAGGCTTCCTTGATCAGAACCGCTTCCTTGAGCAGCTTCTCGGCTTGCTCGCGCGAAGGATCGTCGGGCGTCAGATTGCTTTGAAGGTACCGGTTCAGCAGAGCCCTGGCTTGATCCAGGTTGCGCTTTTGTTCGATGTAGGTTTGCGCGCGGGCAAAACCGACCTTGGGCGAGCCCGGCGCCAGATGCTGGGCCTGGTCGAAGGCCGCTTCGCTTTCGGTGATCCGCCCGTGCCGGGCCAGATAGCGCGCCAGATCCAACACCCGGCCCACCTGTCGCGGCGCAACAACGACGGCCCACCGAAGCTGCTCTTCGGCGGTGTCAAACTGCTTTCGTCTGTCTGCCAATTTGGCTTGCGCCAGGTGCCCTTCGGCCGGATCGCGCTCGGCGATGCGTTTCGCGACGGCTTCCGCTTTGTCGTAACCGCCCCCGAGAAAACCGGGCGCTTCCAAATAATAATCGAACAGGTCGTTCAGCGCTTCCTCATTGCCGGAATCCAGCTCCACGGCCTTTTCGAACCAGGCACGCGCCTTGCCGGCGTACCTGGGAGCCATTAGCGGCGCCGATGTCTCGGCGCGGCGTCCGAAGCTGCGGCCCAACCAGAGCGCGTACTGCGCGTTGGCCGGCTCCAGCGCGGTGGCACGCTCAAAGGCTTCGGCCGCTCTCTTGTAATCGCCCAGCATGAAGTAATCTTTGCCGGTCAAATAAGAAGTGCCGGCGTCGGCGCGGCCGCTTTCCCGAACCAGTCTTAGAGAGGCTTGATAATCGGTGCTGCGATACAAGTCTTCCGCTTTGGTTAACGAACCTCCCGGCGAAGCGGACGGACCCTGCCCGAACGCCCAGGCCACCGTCAGAACAAAGAGAACGGATACACGAATACTCATGAAGCCCCGAATTTGTCTCATTATAACTCGCGAGTCACCGCTCACGGCGCCTCCTCATACCTTCCTGATTCCTTTTTTTGGATGCTCCCCGCCCCAACTTGGATACACTATTGAAATCCGTGTCCACTAGGGATATGCATCGTAGTATGCTGTGAGTGAAGGCTTAACTCCTGGGGAGGAAAAACATATGCTCGCTCAGTGCCGCGGGTACATATTAGGCGGTTTCTGTTTCGCACTCTTCGCCGGCTCGGCGTGGGCGCAGATTGCGGCGATCGAGGGAGACGTCAAGGGTCCCGATGGCCAGATGGTGAAAGGCGCCGTGATTCTTATCGAGCGCCAGGATATGAAGGGCACCTACAAAGGCGCCAAGACCGATAAGAAGGGCCACTACATCTACAACGGCCTTCCTTTCCCGGGCACCTACACGGTAAGCGTCTTCATCGGCGATCAGAAGCGCGACGAGATGAGAGGCGTGCGGACTCAATTGGGCGATCCGGTCAATATATCGTTCGATCTGAAGAAGACCGCCGATCAGCAGGCTGCGCAAGCTGCGGCCGCTGGCGCCAGCGCGACGCCCGGTACCGCGGCTCCCCCCGAGGAACAACGCGGGATGAGCAAGGAGCAGAAAGAGGCGCTGGACAAGCAGAATAAAGAGAACGCCGCCATCATCGCCAAGAACAAAGCTTTGAACGATACCTTCAATGCGGGCAAGGACGCGCTGGCCGCCAAGAATTACGAGGCCGCTGCCGACGCTTTCCAGAAGGGCGTCGAGATGGATCCCAATCAGAGCGTCATTTGGGCCAACATGGCGGAGGCTTACGTTGGAGTGGCGGACAGCAAGGCCGGCGGCGACAAAGACGCGGCGCTCGCGAAAGCCGCCGACGCCTATGGCAAAGCCATCGCGCTCAAGCCGGACAACGCCGGCTATCACAACAACGACGGCCGGGTATTAGCTCGTTTGAAGAAGTTCGACGAAGCACAAGCGGAATTCACCAAAGCCGCCACGCTGGATCCTCCCAACGCGGCCCGTTATTATTACACGCTCGGCGCCGAGTACGTAAACAGCGGGCAGTCCGCGCCGGCGGAGATGGCTTTCAAGAAGGCCATCGATGTGAATCCCGACTATGCCGACGCGCAATACCAGTACGCAGTGGCTCTTTCGGCCAAGTTGGCCACCGACAAGGAGGGCAAAGTGGTGGCGCCGCCCGGAATGAAGGATGCCTTGGAGAAATACCTTCAGCTGGAGCCCACCGGCCAATTTGCGGATGCAGCCAAGGGAATGCTGCAGGCCATCGGCGAAACCATCCAGACAGATTACTCGAAGAAAGGCGCTCCGAAGAAGAAGTAACCAGAAAGTATTAACAAGCGAGCGGTCAAAACGAGCGTCCCGGTAACGGCCTCGTATCGGCAGCGCTGACAAACGCACCCATGCTCGACACGACCAACCTGCTGTGGTACGGCTCGATAGTTGTACAAGGCTTGTTCTGTTTGTATTTACTCTGGACTCGGCTGGCCCGGAGTTTCCCCACCTTTACCATTTATTTGGCCGTCTCGGTGATTGCCTCGCTGTGCGCCTTCTATTTTATGAGGGGCGCCGTAGGGGCCCTGCTTCCTCTGTCGTACACCTATTATTGGCTCTGCGCGGAGCCGGTCATCCTGCTGGCGCAAGTGGCGGTGGCCTTAGAAGTGCATATTGGCATGTGGAAGAGCCACCGGTCCGTGGTGCGGCAAACCTGCCCGCTGCTGCTTTTCGCGCTTTTGACAGCCCTGGTTTCGGCTGCCATTCCCACCAGATCGGAAATTGCGAGAGCGGGCGCTTCGCGATTAATGGCGATAATGAACTTCGAATTGCTGGTCAAACGCTACGTGTCGAGCGTTGTCGCTATTTTCCTGATTCTTTCTGCCGCATTGTTCCTGATCGTCGTTCGCGACGGACTGAAGAGCAGCCTGTTCCAGCATGAGGGCATGCTGGCGGCCTACTTCGGCATTTACGCAATCACTGCCCTGCTGATCGACATGGGCTGGAGCCGCGCGGTATTCGTGAACAGTTATTTGGCCTCGGCGCTAACCCTCTGTTTCGTGATATGGTTCAGTGTCTTCAAGCCACACCCGCTACCCGTCGATTAGGTTGTTGTTGCGGCGGGGACAGCCATATCCTCGCCGCGTTCTAACGTTATTTAGGGGGACAATCTGGCGGGCAAGTCGGATACGGCAGATCCGTTGTCACCCGGTGCTTGGACGGCGTGGCCTGCATGGCGAAAACTCCGGCGGCGGCGAGTGCTAACCAGAGTGAAATAGTGAGCTTTTTCATGTTCATTCTCCTTGAGTTTGGTGGCCCCGCAGCCCCGCAATAAGGCGTGCGGTCCGTGAATTGCGACGAATTCGCGTTCAACGATATCAGACGCATTCCCCAAGGAGTCATAGAACTAAAGTCAGGTTACTTCCTATTAGTAACAGTAAGGCCATTGGAAAAACCAGTGCCCTGCCGAATATTATGTGTAATTGTTTGTGATTATAGCGATATTTCCAACCCGCGCGCCAACGGCAGGAGTTGGACTTGCGTCGGCGCAAATCTCCCGGAACCTGCCGCCCTCGGCATCCGTCTAGGAAGACAATTAAGCAGCTACGTCTCCGTGCGGCAACCCTTTCCCCAACAAACCAACCGCACGGAGACACCGTCTTTTTGCGCTTAGCTACCAGTGATCCGCTAGCAGATCCCTAGCTGGCTTGCGTGTCAGCAGCGGGCGGTTCAGGTATCCCAGCACCGGCGCCATGGCTCGAAAGCGCTCCACGATCGCACCGTGGAGTTGTGGGGTTGTCGCAAGCCCGGCATCCAGTGTAACGTCCAGAATCCAATCTTTCATTTTGATGAATTCGGCCGCGGGATGCGCCGGATCGAAACCTTTGGGCGATCGGCTCAGCGCGTCCCCTTTCAGCTCCCCGGCCAGCTTTCGCGACTTCTTGTCGGCCAGCAGCCGGCTCAGTTCTTCGTGTGTTTCCGCGATGTGGTTCCGCACCGCCAGCGTCACGTCGCGCTCCGGATGCCAAATGCCCGCGGCAACCTCGATCGTCTCGTGCGACACGCTGAAATAGAATCCGCCGGTGCCCAGCCGCTCGCCGCCGCGCCGCGAAAACGACGCCGCTGCGTGAGTCTTGTAGGGCGTCTTGTCTGCGCTGAAGCGCGTGTCGCGATAGATGCGGAAAATCGCGCTCTTGGGCTCCGTGACGTATTCGGGCGCAAACTTCGCCAGCTCGGTGTTGATGGCGCCCACCAGCTCCAGCATCGGCGTTTTGACGTGCTGCTCGAAAAGATGCTTGCGCGGCTGAAACCACTCGCGGCGGTTGTTGCGCTTCAAACTGCTGAAAGAACCGGACCATCTCCGGCGGAAAACCAGCAAAAGCAGATCGCAAAGAAAATGCTCCTTTATAATTTGACCAGATGACCGTGCGGAAAGAGACTATCGATCAGCTCGCCAGTATTCCCAATGTATCCGTCTCCCAGGGTGTGCTGCTGAGCCGGCATACGCGCTTCGGAATCGGCGGGCCGGCCGACGTCTTCCTGGAGGCGGTGGACGAAGAAGCTTTCACCGAGGCCGCGCGCATGGCGCAGTCGAGCGGAGCCGCCTATATCGTGATCGGCGACGGAACCAACCTGATCGTTTCCGATCGGGGCTTCGATGGAATCGTGCTGCGTCAGGCCGCGAAAGCCATCTATCACGAGGGCCTAACGGTGCGTGCGCAAGCCGGGGCCGAATTGCAGGCCCTGGTGGATTATTGCATCGATCACGGGCTGCGCGGCCTGGAGACCATGACCGGCATCCCCGGATCGGTGGGGGCCGCGGTCTATGGGAACGCGGGCGCCTACGGGCATTCTATCGACGAGTGCGTACAGCGAGTTCGGTTTGTGGACGGCCCGAAAATACGTTCGCTCCGTGCGTCCGATTGCGAATTTCGTTACCGCGAGAGCGTCTTCAAGGAACACAAAGACTGGATCATTCTGGACGTGGAGCTGGACATGCACGCGCGCGCACGCGGACGAACTACTCCGCACCGCCGACGAGATCTTCAAAATTCGTCTCGCGAAATATCCGGCCACCATGAAATGCGCGGGCAGCATTTTCAAGAACCTGATCCTGGCGGAACTGCCTGAAGCCGTGCGGCGTCAGATCCCCGAGCGCGTGGTCCGCGAAGGAAAAGCCCCGTCGGCATATTTTCTGGAACAAGTGGGCGCCAAGGGCATGCGCAACGGGGGAATTCAGGTGGCGGACTATCACGCCAACCTGATCTACAACACCGGCGACGGCACGGCGCGCGAATTGTGCGAATTGATCGGCGAGCTGAAATCGCGCGTGCGCAGCCAGTTCGGCCTGGAACTCGAAGAAGAAGTGCAGTACGTGGGATTCTCGCCCGGTGTTCTCAACGGGTCCCAGCCGGCTTAATTGCGTAATATGCTATGAGTATGCGGTATTTGGGCTTGCTTTTCCTCGCCATCGGTGTGCCTCTGGCGTCGGCTGCCGATCGGCCCGTCCCCGTGATCGTCGAACTGTTCACCAGCGAAGGCTGTTCCAGTTGTCCCGCCGCGGACCGCCTGCTCTCGCGCCTGGAGCAGACCCAGCCTGTCTCCGGCGCACAAGTGATCGCCATTGAGGAGCACGTCGACTATTGGAACCAGCTAGGCTGGACCGATCCGTTCTCGTCCCCGCAGTATCGCGCGCGGCAGAACGACTACGCGAAAGCATTTAAGGCCAGCGACATCTACACGCCGCAAATGGTGGTGAACGGCCAGAGCGCGTTCGTCGGCAGCGATATGAACCGCGCTTATCGCGAGATCGGCGCGGCCGCCCAGTCCGCAACTTCGCTGGTGGATCTCAAGGCGAACGTTAATTCGCGCGATCCGGATCTGCTGGATCTTTCCGTCCAGGTGAGCAATCCGAAAATCCACCAGATGGCGCGACTCGAACGTCTATCTCGCGGTCACCGAACGCGGATTGAACAGCTTCGTTCAAGGCGGCGAAAATAGCGGCCGGAATTTGCGCCACTCCTCCGTGGTCCGAAGCTTCGGCGTCATCGGCCGTGTAAAGCCGGAAGGTGCGAATGGGGGCCAGCTGGTCTCAACCCTGCGCCTGCCTCGCGAATGGAAGCGCGAAAACTTGCGCGCGGTGGTGTTCGTGCAAGAGCGCGACACCTTCCGTATCACCGGCGCCAGCGTCGTCGATCTGCACTAACGAACAAAACCGCTTGCTAACGCGCGCGGCTCAGAACCGGGCCGCGACCCTCGCTTACCGAGCCGCGACCGTAAGGGAGCCGGTCAGATAGAATCAAAACTATGTCCATTGTCGTAGTAGGTTCCGTGGCCTATGACGGAGTTGAAACTCCGCATGGCAAGGTCGACCGCATGCTAGGCGGCGCATGCACTTACATCTGTTTATCCGCCAGCTATTTTGCCAAGACCAAGATAGTCGCCGTGGTGGGCGACGACTTCGCTGCTGAAGACGAAAAGCTGCTCTCCGATCGCGGCATCGATCTGGAAGGCCTGGAGCGCGTGAAGGGAGGCAAAACCTTCTTCTGGGCCGGCGTTTATTCGAACGATATGAACGACCGCACCACCCTACGCACCGATCTGAACGTGTTCGCCGACTTCAATCCCAAGCTGCCCGAAAGCTACAAGAAATCGCCGTACCTGCTGCTCGGCAACATCCAGCCCACTTTGCAGCGCAGCGTGCGCGACCAGATGAACGGCCTGCGCCTGGCCGGCGGCGACACCATGAATTATTGGATCCAGGATTTTCGCGACGAGCTGCTGAAGACCATCCACGATTGGGATTTTCTGCTGATCAACGACGGCGAAGCCCGCATGCTCTCCGGCGAAAACAACCTGAAGCGCGCCGCGGCCAAGGTCATGGCGATGGGTCCCAAGACGCTGGTGATCAAGCGCGGCGAATACGGCGCCATTCTGTTCCATGGCGACTCGCACTTCATGGTTCCCGGCTATCTGCTCGAAGAAGTTTTCGATCCCACCGGCGCGGGCGACTGTTTCGCCGGCGGCTTCATCGGCTATCTGGCCGAAAAAGGCATCGATCTCAAAGCCGGCAACGTGAGCGCCAAAGACATCAGCCGCGCCGTGATCTATGGGTCCGTCATGGGCAGCTTCTGCTGCGAAAAATTCGGCGTCGATCGTTTCCGCACCCTCACCCGCAAGGACATCGACGCGCGCTTCCAGGAGTTCCGGGACTTCACGGAATTTTGAAGCACCTCTGGCTGGAGCTCGCGCTGGTCTTCGTTTCCTTGGCCGCGATCGGCAGTCTGGCTACAGCTTACGTAAATCATTCCGGCTGGACTTTGTATTACGGCGATGCGGAGGCGCATCTCAACATCGCGCGCCGCATCATCGATTCGCGAAAGCCCGGCTACGATCAGATCGGCACGGTCTGGCTGCCGCTGCCGCATCTGTTGATGCTGCCGTTCGTGCGGAACAACGCGTTATGGCGCAGCGGCCTGGCGGGCGCGATCCCAGTCGTCCGCCTGTTTCGTCTGCGCGGGCCTTTTTCTTTACGCCGCAATAAGCGCGCCGCGCACTCGTCCTCGGCTGCGCTGGCGTCGCTGGGATTGCTGGCTCTCAATCCGAATCTCTTGTATCTGCAGGCCATGCCGATGACAGAAACGGTGGAGCTGGCGGCGTTGATGGCTCTGCTTTACTTCACCGTGCTGTTTCGCGAAACCCAATCGTTCGCCGCCGTGCTTGGCGCGGGGATTGCGAGCATCGCCGCATCGCTCGCCCGCTACGAAGGCTGGTTCGTCATCCCATTCGTCGCGATGTATTTCTTAATTGCTGGCCGCAAACACCGCTTCCTGGCCGCGTTACTTTTCTCCACCATCGCAGTGCTCGCGCCGCTTTACTGGCTGGGACACAATTGGTGGATTTATTCCAATCCGCTGGAGTTTTACAACGGATACTACGCGCCCATCAGCATCTACCGGCGGGCGCTGGCGCAAAACATGGCGCCTTATCCGGGCGATCACGATTGGCGCGCGGCTTGGATCTACTATCCGACGGCCGTGCGTCTTTTCACCGGCTGGGCAGTGGTAATCCTCGGAATCGCGGGACTCGCGAGCGCGCTGCTGAAGCGCCTGTACTGGCCGCTGCTGCTGGCCGCTCTTCCGCCGCTGTTTTACATTTGGAGCATGCACTCGGGCGGCACTCCCATCTTCGTCCCCACGCTGTGGCCGTTTTCCTACTACAACACGCGCTACGCCATCGCCGCGCTGCCGCTGCTCGCGATCGCGGGCGGAAGCCTGGTGTTGCTCGGCCCCTTGCGCTGGCGGCCATGGATCGCGGGAGCGATCGTGATTGCTGCCGTCGTGCCCTGGCTCATTCGGCGCCAGCCGGGCGACTGGGTCACCTGGAAAGAATCGCAAGTCAACTCCATCACGCGCCGCGCCTGGACCAAAGCGGCCGCCCCGCTACTCGCCGGCCCTTATCACGCGGGAACTGGGATTATAACCAGCTTCGGCGATCTGACTGGCATTCTGCGCGAGGCGGGCATCCCCTTGCGTGAGGCCCTCTACGACGGCGATGAGCCAGCATGGATGGCGGCCACCACTCGCCCGGATCTTTTCCTGCACGAAGAGTGGGCCGTGACCATCGCGGGCGACACCGTGGCCACGGCCATCCAAAGAGCGTCGCTAAAATCTGGCCCGCGCTATCACCTGGTACAAACGGTTAAAGTGAAAGGCGCTCCTGTGATCGAAATTTACAAGCGAGACTAACCATGCCGATCCCTTTCACCAAAGCGCACGGCGCTGGAAACGATTTTCTGTTCACACCCGGCGGACCAGGTGCCCGATATCGATCTGCCGTCCACCGCGCGCGCCATTTGCGATCGCCACACCGGCATCGGCGCCGACGGCTGGATGCTCACGCGCGGCAACGCCATCCGGCTGTTCAACGCCGATGGCAGCGAGCCCGAGATGTCGGGCAACGGAACACGCTGCGCGGCCGCCTTGCTTATCGATGGCGATCAGAGCGAAGTCACCATCCTCACCGGCGCCGGGCCCAAGTATCTGCGCCTGCTACGCAAAGAGGGCCGCCGGTTCTGGTTCGAAATGAATATGGGCTCGCCCGTCTTCGACGTGCGCCAGATCCGTTGCAACCTGCCCCTCCAGAGCGGCGCGCAGGAGGTGACCATCCTGAACGTCGGCAATCCCCAGTGCGTGGTGTTCGTCGAAAGCTTCCCCCAGAATTGGGAGGCGCTGGGCGCCGAGATCGAGCGCCATCCGCAGTTCCCGCAACGAACCAATGTGTCGTTCGTTCGGGTGATCGACGCCTACACCATCGAGACGCGTTTCTACGAGCGCGGCGCGGGAGTGACGCTGAGTTCGGGCACCGGATCCACCGGCGCGGCGGTGGCCGCGATTCTACGCAAAGTGGCCGCGACTCCTGTCACGGTGCAGACGCCGGCCGGCGAATCGCTGCAACTGCGCTGGGATGACTCGGTCTATCTGACAGGCCCGGCGGAAATCGTCGGCGCCGGCGAATTCTACGTCTAGAAATTTGCCTGGCTTGTCTTATCCGCGTTCATCCGCGTTCATCGGCGGCCAAATAGCCTTTTCCGCGCCGCTAGAAATACGCCTTGATCGCCGTAAACTCGTTGTCGAACTCACCCAGGATCACCGGCAGCCGTTCGCCCAGCCCGAGTTGCTCCAGCGCGGCCTGAGGATCATCGCTGGGGCTTTCGAAAAGGCTGACGAAAACTCCCGTTCCCTTGACATACAGGTCGGCTGCGTTCAACACGCGGCTCAAGCTGATCTGACCGGCTTCAAGCGAGGTAGGATCCGATTCGGGCGACCCGTGATAGCGCACCGCGGTCTGGATTTCCGCCGGCAAATTCCACTGCCCAAGAGCCTCGGCCGAAAGTTCGGCGTGCGTCATGCCCAGCACCTGGGTCTCGTATTCCGGTTCCCATTTGTGGCTTTGCTGGCACAACAACGAAAGCTGCTTGTATTCGTCGTGCAAACCGATAGCGACCAGCATCAGCCCCAGATCGTGGAATAATCCGGCCGCGAACGCGCCCTCCGCATACGCCACGTTCAGCCGCTGGGCCAGCAAATCCGAGAGAATTCCCACGCCCACGGAATGCTGATTGAAGTTCGATGTGGACCATCCCGCCGGAGTCTTCACCTGGCTCCA
This sequence comes from Bryobacterales bacterium, assembly GCA_963784025.1. Classification (GTDB taxonomy): domain Bacteria; phylum Acidobacteriota; class Terriglobia; order Bryobacterales; family Bryobacteraceae; genus Palsa-89. Next base: position 53,116 of record CAWAPW010000007.1, on the reverse strand, counting down.
CATCCGCGCCACCGACATGCTGAGCGCGGCATTGCGCAGCTTGGTGATCCCGAGCAGCGAAACCGCATGGCGGATGGAGTTGACGGTTCCGGCCAGCCCGTACAGCGCCGAATTCACCAGCTTCAGAATGTTGCCCGCCAGCACAGTATCCTTTTCGATAAGATCCGCAATCTTGGCGAACGACACATCGTCACTCGCCAGGCTGGCAATCAGCCGGTTCAAGATCGGCGAGAAGGGCGGAAGTTGCCCCAACGCAAGCAGCGATCGCTCGCGAACCGTGGGTGTAGCGGCCGTTGGAGTACTGGCGGAAGCTGTCACCTTTGGATTATCGTCAGTTTCCTGTGAAAAGCTTGAGCGGTGGTTTCGCTCGCGCGCTCTTGTACCATGGAACAGATGAGTTCCAGCGCCGCCATTGCGGTCCACAACCTCCGCAAGGTGTATGGAAACAAGGCGGCTGTGGACGGGCTCGACCTGGAAGTGCCGCGCGGCTGCTTCTTCGGCTTTCTAGGGCCCAACGGCGCGGGCAAAACCACTACCATCCGCATGCTGATGGGCCTGGCGCCGCCCACCTCCGGCAGCATCGAGCTTTTGGGCCTGTCCATGCCCGAGCACGCGCTGGAAGTGAAGGGCAAGATCGGCCTGGTTCCCGACGAAACTCTGCTGTTCGACCATCTCACGGGCCTCGAGTTCACCGAGTTCGTAGGAAGAATGTACGGCCTGGACCGCGCCGTCGCGCGCGAGCGATCCCGCGAGCTGCTGGCGCTGTTCGAACTCGACGGCGAGCCGGGCAAGCTGATCGGCGATTATTCCAAGGGCATGCGCAAACGCGTGGCCATGGCCGCCGCGCTAATTCATCGGCCGGAGCTGTTCCTGCTGGACGAGCCGTTCGAAGGCGTGGACGCCGTCGGCGCCCGGCTGATGAAAGAGATTCTGCTCGATCAAGTGCGTCGCGGCGCAACCATGTTCCTTACGTCGCACGTGCTGGAAGTGGTGGAGCGCCTGTGCGACCGCGTGGCCATCATTCACGACGGCAAGCTCGTGAAATCGGGCACCATGGCCGAGCTGCGCACCGGCTCCGAGACGCTGGAAGACGTCTTCGTGCGCGTGGTCGGCGCGGACCATCCGGCCGAAACTCTGGATTGGCTATAAGCGACTGGTTATTGTCCTGAGTTAGAGGTCCGCCACATAACTCGCAGTGGGGCGGACGCCCGCGTCCGCGCCGGACCCCTCGTCCGGCTCCACGACACACGCTCAAAACGGAGGCCGACGCGGGCGTCGTCCGCGGTCCGGTGGACCCACTGGGCGAATTATTCAATGAACTTGCAACTCAGGACACTCGCCGTTCACGGAAAAAAAGCATGCCGGCACGGTCTTCACAGGGCTCGCTAAGCGTATTGCAACGTAATGGTGGCGGTTGCCGTAGCCCCCGTGGAATCGGTAACCGTCAATATCAGCTGGTATGTTCCTGGATAAGGGAGCTGTACCGATGGCTTTGCAGTATTCCCGCCGGGAATGCCAAACGTTGGGTACCCAGGCGCGGTTGTCCATGAAAAGGAAAGTGCGCCCGGATTGGAACTGGTGGACTGCGACGCATCTAGATTAACCCCGCCCGTAACGGTCTGAAAGGTGTTGGTTGGCGAGGTTGCGCCGCCCGGCCCGGCAATCTCAATCGTGATCCCGGGCGGAGGCGGGCTAACCACCCCGTGGATCAACTGCGAGCCGAAATGAGCCGTTGCGCCGCCAGCGAATTGCAATGTGATGTTCGAAAATTGGACCGTTGTTCCTCCGACGATGTCAACAGATAGCGTAGACGCCGCCAGTGGTGCGGGGCTGCCATCTTTCGTAATGGTCACGGGGCCAGTCACTTGAAAACCGCCCGTCGAAAGCTGCGTCACCGTGCCGTCCTGGATCGTGATGTGGTGCGTGTGCTGCATTCGGGAGCTTGAGCCGGACGTGGTATCGACATTGGAAGCGTTGCGCGTGTAGTCGGACAGTTCCATCGTCAGGGCCGCCGAAAAATCCGCCGTGCTCGGGGAACCTGCCTTCAACGTCAAAGTCCACGAGCCGTGCATTTCCCACGGCCCCATCGGGGTGACGGTGGTTGCCGGTGAATAGTCATGGATCGCCCCGCTGTACTGGCTGGGCGTGGCAGCTTGAGTGGGAGCTTGAGCCAGAACGCCAGTGGCCATGGCCAGCGTCACAGCGGTAAGGTGGAGCGCCCACCAGAAAGTTTTGCTCATAAGAATCCTCCAAGTTTTGAGAGTGGCGCCTGCGTTGGCGAACGCTGAAACGCAGGTACAGAATGGATCAGCTGAAAACCAGCGTCAAACGGAAATACGCGGAACAACCGGCGGTGCTGTACTTTACCGTCGAATACCGTCCTTTGCCGCGCATCGCCGATGGGCTATAATCGCCTGAAGTCCCGGCGCGATCCTCGCGGGGATTCCAGGAGGGTCGATGGACCAGCTGTCCTCTGGCGCAGCACCACCCGAGCAATCGCCCAAAGATCGGCTGAATTCCTGGAAAGAGATCGCCGGCTATCTGGACCGCGATGTAACCACCGTACAGCGCTGGGAGAAACGCGAAGGAATGCCGGTTCACCGGCACCTGCATGGCCAGCTGGGTTCGGTCTACGCATTGCGGTCCGAGTTGGATGCCTGGGCACGAAGCCGGAAGGTTCCAGCAATCTCCGGGAACGGACACAATGCCCCGCCCCCGGATGCCAGTGCGCCTCCTCTGCCCGCGCAACCTGCGTCTAAAACCAGACTGACAGTCGTTCTGCTTTTGGCGGCCGCGGCAATCGCACTCGCGATCGGCGTCGCCATCTGGCTTCAGGCGACGGAGCGCTTCTGGCGGAACCCCATCGATCAGGCGCAATTTCACACCATCACAGACTTCGATGGAGTGGAGCAGGCCGCGGCAGTGTCGCGCGACGGCCAGTTCGTCGCGTTTCTTTCGGACCGCGGCGGGCAGATGGACGTTTGGGTCACGCAGGTGGGCTCCGGCCAATTCCACAACTTGACTCAGGGCAGCGCGCCGGAGCTGGTGAATCCATCGGTGCGCACGTTAGGATTTTCGCCCGACGGCTCGCTCGTCACATTCTGGGTGCGTAAGCGCAACGGCGCAAGCGGCGGCGGTGGCGACATCGGCATCTGGGCCGTCCCAACACTGGGCGGACAGCCCACGCCCTACCTGCAGGGCGTGGCCGAGTTCGATTGGTCCCGCGACGGCTCCCGGCTCGCATACCACACGCCGGGGCCTGGAGATCCGCTGTACGTATCGCACGGCGATGTTCTACCAGGGCGCCAGCCGATCTTCGCAGCGCCCTCCGGGCTGCACTCTCACTTTCCGTTGTGGGCCCCCGACATGGCTTTCCTGTACTTCGTCCAGGGCACCCTTCCAGACACATTGGACATCTGGCGCATCCGTCCAACCGGAGGGACCACGGAACGGATTACGTCGCATAATACCCGCGTCACTCATCCCGTCTTATTGGATCGCCGAACGTTGTTGTACCTCGCTAGCGATCCGGATGGTTCAGGTCCCTGGCTTTACAGCATGGATGTCGCGCGCCGCCTTCCCCACCGGCTGACATCCGGCCTGGACCGGTACACGTCGCTCGCCTCCAGCGCTGACGGGCGCCGCCTGGTTGTCACGCGTGCGAGTTCGAAGAGAACGTTGTGGCGGCTGCCCATCGGCGATTCACCTGCCGGGCTTTCCGCGGCTAATCGAATCTCGCTGACCACCAGTACGGGGTTTTCGCCCCGGCTCGGTCCAGATTATCTGGTCTATGTTTCTGCAACCGGGACGAACGAGAGCATCTGGAAACTCACCAACGGAACTGCTACCGAGTTATGGAGGGCGCCGGAAGCACAAGTTGTTGGCGGCCCGGCCATCTCCCCCGACGGACGGCAGATCGCATTTTCGGTCCGGCAACCCGGACAAACCGCGTTGTACGTAATGCAGGCTGACGGCGCCAACGCGCGGATCGTAACCGGCTCGCTTGACCTCCAAGGCGATCCTGCCTGGACGCCCGACGGCCAATCCATCACATCCGCGGCGAACGATCGCGGCGTTCCGCGCCTCTTCCGGGTGCCGCTGGATGGTCGCGCCCCGGCTCTTTTCTTCCAGCAGTACGCAGTGGATCCGGCCTGGGCGCCGGACGGCCGCCTGGTGGTCTACTCGGGACCCGATATCGGAACCACGTTTTCGGTGAAAGCCGTTACAACCGAACTGGCGCCCCATCCATTACCGGCGCTCACTCTTACTCGGGGCGCTCGACACCTGGTGTTCCTGTCAGGCGGGGCGGAACTCGCGTTTCTGAAAGGGCAGATTCAGCACAAGAATCTCTGGCTGATCAACCTGAAGACTGGCGTCGAGCGGCAGTTGACCAACCTTGCTCCCGACTTCGACGTCGGCAATTTCGACGTCTCGCCGGACGGCCGGGAAGCCATCTTAGAAAGAATGCAGGAGCGTTCTGACCTGGTTCTGATCGATCTTCCTCGCCGGTAGCCTCTATCTCCCTCGCTACCTCGCACGCGCATTTCCACGGAGTGCCGGCAGTGTGAGGGCCTTGCCCTGCGGTCCGCTTCTCGAAACCCCGTACCCATCCGGTAAGTTGGACGAATCGGAGGGCGGTTGAAAAGAATCCACTAACAGGCTGGTGATTCTGAGCCGCGCGCGTGAGCAAGCGGTTTATTGCCTTTTCAGCATCCACTAACAGTGTTGCTTTTGATAGGGTTGCTCTGAGAGGAGAAGCGCTATGCCGCGTGCAGTGAGATTCGATAACTATGGTGGGATCGAAGTTCTGCAAGTCGTAGAGGTCGACCGCCCAACCCCCGGGCCTGGGAAGGTCCTTGTCCGTGTAAAGGCCGCGGGCATTAATCCGGGCGAGGCATCCATCAGAAAAGGGCTGTTTGCCGACCGCTGGCCTTCCACATTTCCTTCCGGTCAGGGCAGCGACCTCGCCGGCATCGTGGAGGAGCTCGGCCCCGGCGTGGCGAATGTTGCGATGGGTGATGAGATCATCGGATTCAGCAACGACAGATCAAGCCAAGCCGACTTTGTAGTCATCGAGTCCGGAAACCTCGTACCGCGTCCTCGAAACGTAGCGTGGGAGCAAGCCGGCGCCCTGTTCGTTGCCGGCACCACGGCTTACGCGGCGGTCCGGAGCGTCGCTCTGAGCGCGGGTGACACGGTGGTTGTCTCGGGCGCCGCGGGTGGTGTGGGCTCCATCGCCGTGCAGCTGGCCAGGAATGCAGGGGCCAAGGTGATCGGCTTGGCCGGCGACCCGAATCACAGGTGGCTCGCCGGTCACGGCGTAATTCCCGTCAGCTATGGCGATGGGGTGGAAGATCGGATCCGCGCTGCATCCGCGGGGAAAGTGGATGCCTTCGTTGACACCTTCGGTGGAGGCTACGTCGAACTGGCGCTCAAGTTGGGCGTCGCTCTGAATCGAATCGACACCATCATCGATTTCGCCGCCGCGGCTAAGTACGGCGTGAAGACGGAAGGCAACCATGAAGCCGCCACTGCGGACGTGCTCGCGCAACTTGCTGGGCTGCTGGCGTCCGGACGCCTGGAGATTCCGATCGCCAAGATCTATCCTCTGACCCAGGTTCGCGATGCCTATCGAGATCTTGAGCAGCGCCACACACGCGGCAAGATCGTGCTTGAACCCTAATTTACATCGCTATTTCGTTGCGGGCGTCGCGGCGCGTTGCCGGGCTGTTTCAATTATCGCGGCGAACCGCGGGTCGCCATGCAGCGACGCCAGGTCTTTGTCTCCGCTTATATCATCGGGGTAGGCGAATCCGTGATCGATGGCCTCCTGCAGGTAGCGAAATGCGTCATCACGATGTCCCGTGAACGCCGCCGCGCACGCGAAGTTATACCAGCCCAGCTTAACCAGACCGCTGTTATCCTTTTCCGCGATGCCAATGGCTTGCTGAAAGAACCGGGATGCATCCGCATAGCGGCCCTCGCGGGCATAGGTTATGGCCAACTCTTCCATGTTGCCCGTTATGGCGATGTTGTCGGCCCCGGCTACGTGCGTCAGCGTCTCAACCACCTCATGAAACAGCTTCTCGGCGTCCGCGTACTTTCCCTCCTTCAAATACACGTAAGCCAGATCGCCCAGAGCGTCCAGCGTAACCCGGTGCTCCGAACCCAGGATGCGGCGTTCCGCGGGAATGCCCTCGTTGATCAGAACCTCGGCGTCGCGAAGTTTTCCTTCCGCCACTAGCACTTTGCCCAGCGCGTTGATGCTCTGGAGTGTGATTGGATCGTCGTTCCCCAGCCTGCGACGCTGCACTTCCAGAACCTCGCGGTCCAGGTTCTCCGCTTCCCCGAAGTGCCCCTGACCTTCCAGACTGCCGGCCAGCCGGGTCATCGTCGCCAGTGTTTGCGAATTCTCCGCTCCCAGAAGGCCGCGTTGCAGCTCCAGCGTCTGGCGCGCGATGCGCTCCGCATTCTGGAAGTCGGATTGGCCGTAAAAGGCGTCGCTCAGGTAGCGGCGTGTCTTCAAGGTATCGGGATCGGCGGGACCCAGCTCCTTCTCTTCAACCGCGAGCGTATCCTGAAGCCACTTCGAGGCTTCCCGGTCGTTACCGCTCGACAGCAGGATCGAACCCAGGAAACTCATGGACTCCAGCGTTTTGCGATTGCGAGGGCCCAGAGCGCGACGCTCAATTTCCACCACCCTCGTCATCAGGTCCCGAGCGCGCGGGTAAAGCCCCAGCCCGTTGTAACTCTCCGCCATGGCCCGCATCAGGTCGGCCTGCACCTCGGGCTCGCTCCTCAGGCTGGCATCCACCTCGTTCGCGCTCTTGTCCAGAATCTCGCGCGCCGTGACGCTATTGCCCCGAGCCTGGCTGGGATTCGGCACTGAAAACATCCCGACCATAAATTGTGTGATGCGGTTGGCGCGGTCGCGCTCCGTGGCGATCCGCAGGGCTTGCACCGTCACGGCCAGCGCAAAAACGATGAATAAAACCAGAACCGTGGCCGCGAAACTGAAGGCCAGCTTGTGTCTGCGCACCAATTTGCGTATCCGGTAGGCGGCCGAGGGGGGCACCGCTTCCACCGGTTCTCCGGCCAGATAGCGTTCCAGATCGCGGGCCATGCCACTGGCCGTTTCGTAGCGGCGCGCCCGGTCTTTTTCCAGCGCCTTCATCGCAATCCAGTCCAGTTCGCCATTGAGGAGCTTAATCAGGCGTGTTGGATCGCTCTGCCGTTGCCCCGCGATATCCGGGGAAGTGACGGAATGGCGCAGGCGCCCACTCGGTGGCGGCGCTTCTTCGTCGCGGATCAGTTGCAACGCCTCTACATAACTGGCCTTGGCTAAACGCTCGCGATGCAGCGGCGTGGTTCCGGTGAGCAGCTCATACAGCACTGCTCCCAACGAGTAAATATCGCCGCGCGTGTCCACGTCCTGACGGGCCGGGTCCGCCTGCTCCGGGCTCATATAATCCAGCGTGCCGACAACCATGCCCAAATTCGTCATCATGGTGGCTCCGCTCAGTTGCGGCCCGAGCGCTTTGGCCAGGCCGAAATCGATCACCTTGGGAACCGGTTCGCCCTCTTGCTCCGCCACCAGGATGTTCGACGGCTTTAGATCGCGATGGATGATGCCCTTCTGGTGCGCGTGCTGGATGGCGCGGCATACCACGCTGAACAGCTTGATCCGCTGCGGCACATTCAGGCGCTTGGAATCGCAATAACCGGTAATGGGCAAGCCATCCACCAGCTCCATCGCGAAATAGGGCAAGCCGGCCGCGGTGCTTCCGGCCTCGAAGACGCGGGCGATGTTGGGATGGTCCATAAGCGCCAGCGCCTGGCGCTCGCTCTCGAAACGGGCGATGATCTGCCGGCTGTCCATGCCCGGCTTAATGATTTTGAGTGCCACCTCGCGGCGGATGGGTCGCAGTTGATGGGCGTGATACACCACGCCCATGCCGCCTTCGCCCAACTGCCGCACGATTCTGTAAGGGCCGATCTCGGCGCCGGGCGTCGCACTGGACGTCGCTAATGTGCGCGTGGGGTCATCGCCTCCGGCCGTGCCTGTCGGAGGTGGCTCGGCACTCAAAGGTTTGCAACCCTCGCGCCTCTTGTTTGGAAGCGGAAAGTAGGAACAAAACCCGAATTTCCGTTTAGGCTTTCCGTATCGGCATTATACTCCCAACCGCCGGGAACGGCCTCCTCCCGTTGTGAAAAACAGGCACCTTCACCCGCTGCGTCAGATGAGCTTCCCTAACAGCCAGTAGAACTGGGCGTGCTTCAACCGCGCCACCGGTTCCTATGAGGCTCGAAGGATCGGTTCCCGCTTCCCATTCCTTGTCCCCTGCCAGCCTGCATTTCACCGGTCGCTCGCAGAGTGGGCGACGGCGACCTGGCGCCCACGGCCTTGCCGTCCGGCCTACCCAAGATGGGGTATTGGTTGCGCAGCCCTTCGTGGTAGTAAACGAACACCCCATCTCGTGACGCATTTCTTTCCGCGATGCCGCACACTCCTACCCAGAGATTAGCGGCGCCCGGTTAATCGCACAGCGACGGTTTCATTTGAACCACACATTCCTCAGGAGAAAACTTTCATGCCTACTATCACTACCAAAGACGGTACAGAGATTTACTACAAAGACTGGGGCAAAGGACAGCCTGTAGTTTTCAGCCATGGTTGGCCGCTCAGCGCGGACGACTGGGATAATCAGATGCTGTTTTTCCTGCATCATGGCTATCGGGTTATCGCCCATGATCGCCGCGGGCACGGCCGTTCCACTCAGACCGCCGGCGGCCACGATATGGACCATTATGCCGATGACCTGGCCGCCCTCACGGCGCATCTCGAGCTGAAAAATGCCATCCATGTCGGCCATTCCACCGGCGGCGGCGAGGTGACCCGCTATCTGGCGCGGCATGGCGAAAGCCGGGTAAGCAAGGCGGCGCTCATCAGCGCGGTGCCCCCTCTCATGGTGAAGACGGCTGCCAATCCGCATGGCCTTCCGAAGGAAGTGTTCGATGGTCTGCAGGCGCAGCTTGCCGCCAATCGTTCGCAATTCTATCGCGACCTGCCATCCGGGCCGTTCTACGGCTACAATCGGCCGGGCGCGAAAGCTTCAGAAGCTGTCATTGAAAATTGGTGGCGCCAGGGCATGATGGGCGGAGCCAAAGCGCATTACGACGGTATCGTGGCCTTTTCCCAAACGGATTTCACGGAAGATCTCAAGAAGATCAACGTCCCGGTCCTGGTCATGCACAGCGTGGACGATCAGATCGTGCCTTATGTCGCCGCCGGTCCGCGCTCCGCTAAATTGCTGAAGAACGCAACGTTCATCAGCTACAAAAACTTCCCGCACGGCATGCCCACCACGGAAGCGGAAACGATTAACGCCGACCTGCTGGCGTTCATCACAGCCGCTGCCACGGCCGCGGCTTGAAACATTTCCCGGCTTTCATTGCGAAGGCCGGGAAACCTACATCCAACCATCGCCCACAGAAAAGGAACGGTGAAATGTCGCATCCTGCGTCAGTAGTGAAAAACATTGTGCTCGTTCACGGGGCGTTTGCCGACGGCTCGTGCTGGTCGAGAATCATCCCGCTTCTCGAAGACCAGGGCTATCACGTTGTTGCCGTGCAGAACCCGTTGACCTCCTTCGCTGACGATACGGCTGCAACCAGCAGAACCATCGCCCTGCAGGACGGCCCCGTGATTCTGGTGGGCCACTCATGGGGCGGCGCTGTGATTACCCAGGCGGGCGACGATCCCAAGGTTGCAGCTTTGGTCTACGTGTCGGCGTATGCGCCGGATGTGGGACAGTCCGCGAACGATGCCAGCGCACCATTTGGATGGACCGAAGGCCAAAAGCAGATTCGCGTGGGTAGCGGCAACTTTGCAACCGTCACAGCGGAAGGCATGCTGGAAGACATCGCGCAAGGGTTGCCCATGGCAGACCGAAAACTCATGTTTGCGGTTCAAGGCCAGAGTTACGCCCCCGCGTTCGACGAAAAGCTGACGATCGCTGCCTGGAAGACCAGGCCCACTTGGGCGATAATCTCGTCGAACGATCGAATGCTCCCGCCGGCGATGCAAGAGTCGGCCGCCCGAAGGATGGGAGCGGTGACCACCACTCTGCCTGCTTGCCACATGGTCATCCTGGAGGAACCGGCCAAGGTTGCAGCGGTCATCGACGAAGCCGCAAGAACCGCTTTGACGCAACAACAAGACGAACTGCTTGCCTCACAGGAAACGCGGTAGCGGTCATTCACAACGGCAAGCTGGTGAAATAAGGGACACCGGCCCAAAGCGCCTCTCGCCGAGCATAACAACGGAACGCAAAATTCCGGTCGCCGAACGACTTTCCCGTTCGCATCTGGCCTTCCATGGCGTTTTCACGCCGGTACCTGTCCCCCGCACTTCACGGTCTCCCATTGCCGATCGAATCACTGGCCCGGAAGCGCACCTTTGATCGTCCAGAAGCAACGAATAAACCATCCTGGCTTTATTATCAAGGGATGGAGATGCGCAGGAGGTCGCTGTTAAGAGCATGATCGATAAGAGCCGAGGTCGTGCGGGCAGGTTACTTGTGTTTGCTGGCGCGATGCTTTGCGCATTGAGATGCGCCCCAGGTCAACTGATTTCATCCGAGGCTGAAAACCCTTTTCAGCCCCCCTCGGGCTTCGCTTCCAAACAGCGTGAGGCCGCCGAGCAGGACCCGCGCACGCGTATCGAGGCGGACCATTCGTACACTCTATCCGAGCTGGTGGATCTGGCGGAGCGTTACAATCCCTCTACCCGCGCTGCCTGGGAGAACACTCGCGCTGCAGCCGCACGCCTCGGTATCGCTCGCAGCGATCTGCTGCCGGCCGTGAACGCGCTTGCTCTGACCAACACCACTCGGGTGGGAATACTCTTCGACGATGTTTTCGTACAGCAGACGCTCGGTATCTTCCAGCCCATGCTGCAGCTGAATTACCTTATCTTCGACTTCGGAGCTCGCGCGGCGCGCATCGAAGAAGCTCGACAACAACTGCTCGGCGCCAACCTTACCTTCAACCGTACGTTTCTGGACGTCCTCTTCGAGACCATGCGGCGGTACTATGAACTTCTCAACGCCATGGGCCAGAGGGATGCGGCGCAAGCGAACTTCGACAATGCGGAGACCGTGCGAAAGGCGGTGGAGGCCCGTTTGAATGTCGGTCTCGCCTGCCGCGCCGGGCTTTCCGCCGTTCATAGGCTATAGTGTTTCTTTCGCGATTCCGGGCCTCGTTTTCGAGATATTCGGCCCGCGCCTGTTTGCTCGACTTGTAGGCCATCTAGCAACCCTCCAGGAAAATAATCGGCCTATCCCATCAATTCAATGCTGGCGGGCCGAAGCAATTGGAGGGGCTTGCAACGAACGACAACTTATCACATCATTTGAACATGCCTATTCCAATAATTGCAGCCATTGCTGGTGCTGTCGGCATCGGCAGGGCCACAAAGAAGCCGCAGAATAAGAAAGCCGTTTCCGGCTACACAACCAAAAAGGGAACCAAGGTCAAGGCTTATACGAAGAACGCGAAGTCGTCGTAAGGAACGATGGAACTCTCGCCCGAAGATAAACAGCGCATCGAAGACGAAGAACGCCGACGCATTTCCGAAGAGCAATATCGCGCCGAAGTTAGGTCCAGGTTGCGAGGCGACACCGCGACGGTTCCTGTTCAACGTTCGAACACACCTTGGCTACTTGGGATCGCGTTGGCTTTGGTGATCGGTGGACTGCTCGCCTGGTCGATCACTAGTGGCAGTGCTGTCAGGCCGAAGGATGACGCGGCGGCAACCGCAACCGCAGCGAAGCCTTCACCTTTGCCCACGATTCCGCAGACGCGCTACGTTCCCGTCGACCAAAAGATTGCGACGGGGCAGATCATCGTTAAAGCGCGCGGGTTTGTTCAATACCAAATAGCGATTACTTCCGAAATGGTGCAGCCAGTCCTGACTGGCAATTTCAGCGCGTCTGGTGGACGTGGCAACGATATCCAGGCAGCGATTATCGATGATGACAATTACGCGAACTGGATCAATGGTCATCAGGCGCGCGTTTATTGGACTACGCAGGGCCGCGAAACGACTGGCAGGTTTGAGGTGCGGCTGCCGCCCGGCACGTACCACCTGGCATTCAACAACAAGTTCGCTTTACTGTCCGACAAGGAGATCTTCGTTGAAGCCGATCTGAATTACAAGAAAGCCGAGACTTATTAGGGCGGTTCCGACGCCAGGGCGAAATCCTCCAGGAACGCTGGGGCGATTACCTTTGTTCGGGGATCAACAGGCCGGGGCCGAGAGGATCGGGCCTTTTCGCGTCGGCGAGGATCGTTTATCCTGAATGTATGCTTTTAAAGAATCTAAATTTCCGTGCCGTGGCTGATCTCGATTCCCTGACGATAAAATCGGTCGGGGGACGCGATTACACACTGACGGAAGTTCGATGCTCTGACCCGCTAACGATCAAGGGTAAAGTTAATAATCGGGAGACCAACGAGCCACTGGCCCCTTTCGTTGTAAGCCTGCGGGATCGGTCTTTTCTCCACACCACTATTCACACAGCCATTTATCGCCAACTAAGGGAGGGCATCACATCGCGAGCGAATGGCACGAGGACTGGCACCATCCGTTTGGAAGTTTGAACTAAAGCGATCTGCTCGAATTTGGGGCTGCGATTCTTAAAAAGAACCGCAAGCCGAACGGTGATCTAGTTTCAAGGGCCGCTGCCTTCGGGTTGGCGGCCTTTTTGCTGTGCGAATGGGCCTTAGAACATTTTGCACCTGAAATGTTTATGGGGGGCGGGCGGAGGACAACTGCGACCTTCTTTTGTCCGATCACGATCCGCTGAACAGGTATTCGCTTCCGGGGAATATTTGTTCGGGAACTTCTCGGCGAGTTCGCACAAGCGCTCGCGTCGGTGCCAGTTCCCGCACTTCGCGCCTCTCTTGGTCATCCGGAAGAACCAATAAACCGTGCTGGATTTATCATCAAGGGATGGAGATGCGCTGGAGGTCGCTGTTAAGAGCATGATCGATAAGAGCCGAGTACGGGCGGGCAGGTTACTAGTGTTTGCAGGCGCGATGCTTTGTGCATTGAGATGCGCCCCAGGTCAACTCATTTCAGGCGAAGCTGAAAAGCCTTTTCAACCCCCCTCGGGCTTCGCTTCCAAACAGCGTGAGGCTGCCGAGCAGGACCGCCGCACGCATATCGAGGCGGACCATCCGTACACTCTATCCGAGCTGGTAGATCTGGCCGAGCGTTACAATCCCTCTACCCGCGCTGCCTGGGAGAATACTCGTGCCGCAGCCGCACGGCTCGGTATTGCTCGCAGCGATCTGCTGCCGGCCGTGAACGCCGTTGCTCTGACCAACACCACTCGGGAGGGGATACTCTTCGACGACGTTTTCGTGCAGCAGACGCTCGGTATCTTTCAGCCAATGCTTCAGCTGAATTACCTCATCTTCGACTTTGGAGCTCGCTCGGCGCGCATTGACGAAGCTCGACAACAACTGCTCGCCGCGAACCTCACCTTCAACCGTACGTTTCTGGACGTCCTCTTCGAAACCATGCGCCGGTACTATGAACTTCTCAACGCCCTCGGCCAGAGGGATGCGGCGCAAGCGAACTTCGACAATGCGGAGACCGTGCGCAAGGCGGTGGACGCCCGTTTGACTGTCGGTCTCGCCACCCTGCCGGACGCTCTGGAGGCGCGGGCCGCGGCCGCGCAGGCCAACTTCAACCTGCAAGCAGCCATCGGCGACGTAGATATCCGGCGTGGCGACCTGCTCTCGCTTCTCGGAGCAGCTCCCTCAGAGCACCTTCAAGTTCAACCCCTCGCAGAGATTCCAACACCAGATCACCTGGACATTGACGTGCATGAAGCCACCGAACGCAGCCTGTCGCTTCGGCCCGAGATAGGGGAGCAAACCGCGGAGCGCGAGGCCGCTCGCGCTGAGATCCGTGCCGCTCGTTCGGCCTATTTTCCCACCCTTCAGTTCCAGGGCCAGGTAGGTGAGTTCAGTTCTTACGGAAAGCAGGATCTATTTCCAGCAGTGTACGCCGGGCCGCAGGGAGAGTGGAACGTCAATGTGAGCTCTGGAATGGGATCTCTTCGACGGAGGCCGCCGTTCCAACCAACTTGCCGAAGCACGCGCCAATGAGAGAAAGGCACAGGCGCAGATCGACCAGACCCGCGACGAAGTAGAGCAGCAGGTCTGGACCGCGTACGTAACTGTGCGCACCGCGTTTTACCAACGCGACGCCGCGGCGGCGCTCCTGGCTGCCTCGCAGAGCTCCTACAATGCCGCTCTCAGGTCTTATCAACTAGGTCTGCGCAGTACCGTCGACGTAGTCTCGGCACAACGCACCCTGGCCCAGGCGCTCAGCAGTGATGTCGCCGCGCGAACAACGCTTCTGACAGGGCTCGCGGACTTTGCCTATCGCACCGGCGATCTGCTACAGTCGGCATCCCGAAAGTCCCATCCATGAGCGGACCGAAGACAGCCCGGGAAAATATTCGTCGCGCCCCACCGTTTCCGCGGGCCTCGCTGCGACTCTGGTTTTCGCGTTGACCGGCTGCGCGCACTCTCCTTCGTTCAACGTACTTGGTTCCTACTTCCCCGGCTGGATCGCCTGCATGGTCGCCAGCATCCTGGTGACTGCTCTGGTTCGGTTCGTACTCAATCGATTGCAATGGGAGCAACGAGTGCCGGCTCTCCCTTTGTTCTACTTCGCCATCGCACTGCTCATCGCCTGCTTAATCTGGCTGATCGCGTTCGAGTAAAACGGAAAGGAGGTTTGCGTGACAGAGGACAATCGCAAGGACGAGGACCAGGCACAGAACAGGCAGAACGAAGACGCGCGGAACGAGCAAAAGCAACAACGCCCCAGCACGGAGCACGAAGAGAATCAGCACGACGAGTCGCTCCGAAAGCCGAAACCGCTGCTGGGATGGCTTCTCCTGGTCTGTATCGTGGTGCTTGCTTCGATCGTCGTTCTGATCGCTGTAGGCCGCGCGGTGGAGAATCCGCGTACCGACGACGCCGAGGTCTTTGCGAACTTCATCGGCATGGCGCCTCAGGTGGACGGGCCCATCATGCAGTTGCCCATTCGCGACAACCAATACGTCAAGGCCGGCGACTTGCTGTTCGTTGTGGACGAGCGGCCTTATCGTTACGCGCTGGAACGCGCGCTCTCCGAGCAGGCCGCGCTCGAAGGCCAAATCGAAGATCGTCAGCGTTCCATCAACTCGCAGATCAGCAGCGTCCATGTGGCGCAGGCGAACATCGCCAGCAACACTTCCAACCGCGACGCCCTGAACGCGACCATCTCCGAAGCGGAGGCAAACTTAGCCGACTCGCGCGCTGCTTTGCTCCGCGCCGAGGCGGATCGCAAGTACGCCGCGGACAATCTGCACCGGCTGGAGCCTCTGCTGGACCAGCAATTTGTGACTGTCGATCAGGTGGAACAGGCGCGAACTTTGCTGGAGACGCGCACGCGCGCCGTCGAGCAGGCTACAGCGCAGGTCGCCCTTAGCGAAGCCCATGTGCGGACCACTCGCTCGCACTATCAACAGTCCGGCGCAGAGGTGGAACAGAGCGAAGCCCAGCGCGAGCAGGCAGCCAACGGAGTGGAGACGCTAGCCCCACTCACCAATCAGCGTGAGGAGCGCGCCGCCGCGATTCGCACCGCCCGCTACAACCTCAATAACTGTCGCGTGTATGCCCCCTTCGACGGCTACATCACCAATCTGACCACCTCCGTGGGTGAGTACGTGCACACCGGCACTCAGGTCTTCACCATGATCGATTCGCGCGTTTGGTGGGTGGTCGCGAACTTCCGCGAAACCCAATTGAACCACGTCGCGCTGGGTTCTTCGGCCGACCTTTTCCTCATGGCTCACGAAAACCTTCCCTTACGGGGTGTTGTGGAAAGCATCGGGCACGGTGTGACGCCTGATCCTGGCGTCGCCGGCGTCATTTCGCCCGGACTTCCCGCCATAGAGCGCTCGCTGAACTGGGTTCACCTCGCCGCTCGCTACCCGGTACGCATCCGGATCGAATCGCCGCCCTCCAGTCTGCTGCGCATCGGCGAGAACGCCGTGGCGGTGGTCCACCCCGCGCCCGGCTCGGTGAGGTAGGCGTTGCCCTCCTTAGCCCAGCCCCAAACTTTGAGGCAAGCGCCGGTTGCCCCTCCCTCGCCGCCTTTCGCCCAGTGGTTCGCGAGCTTCCTGCGGGAGGAGCTGAAGCCCTATCCAGGACGCGCTCTTCTCGCCCTCCGGTACACCGTTGCGGCAACCATCACCATGTTGTTGATCGTCACCTTCCGCCTTCCTGGCGCGGCCGTCGGAGGCTTCTTCTCGCTCCTGCTCTCACGCGAGGCGCCCATCACCACCTTGCGCGGAGGCATCAGCACTGTAGCCAGCTTTCTTTGCGGCACGGCCTTTCTGCTGACGGGCGCGATCCTCCTGGTGGATTATCCGTTGACGCACTTCCTCTGGGTAATCCTCAGCTTCTTTGTTGCCTTTTACGGCCTCAGCGCGATGTCCAACTACGGCGCGGGAACAGCCTTCGCAATCGTTATCGTCCTCTCCGTTCCAGCCTGGGATCAAGCAGCTCCTCAATCCGCTGTCGTCGTCTCCAACCTTTGGGTTCTGGGCAGTGTGGCGCTGGCGGTCACCGTAACCATCGTTGTGGAATTCGCGTTTTCGCTCTTCGACACGCGGGACGAACTGACTGAGGGCTTAGACCAACGTCTGGAAGCCGTCCGCGTGGTGCTAAAGCAAAGCGCCCGCCGTCGCCGTCAGCCCGGAAGCCATGGGCAAGCTTGCTCAGTTTGCCATGATCGGTGTCTCACGGCTGAGGCGGCTTGCTCTCAGAGCGAACCCTGCCCGGCAGGACACCGCGCGCCTCAGTACCACGGTCGCTCTCGTCGGCAGGCTGGTGGACATCCTCGCCGCCTTCAGGCGCTTCGATACGCTCACGCCGAACGACGCACCTCGCCTCCAGGCCCTGGCCGATCAGATCTCGAAGCTGCAACAAAAGATTCGCGCCCGCAACGGTAGGCAAGTAATCCAGTCTCTCAGATCCCCCTCCGACGGGCCGCTGATCCTGCTGGGTCTCGAACAGACGCTCGAGCTGCTGCGCATGAGTCTCTCCCCCGCGCCGGGTCAATCGTTCACGCTCGACCAAATCGACCCCGCCCCTCCGACACTCCTTAAACCCGATGCTTTCCATAACCCCGAGCATCTCAATTTTGCTCTTCGCGGCTGCCTCGCGTCCACACTCTGCTACTTCATTTTCAACGCCGTCTTTTGGCCCGGGCTCAACACCTCTCTGTTCACGTGCGTCGTCACCGCCGTTACCAGCATCGGCTCCTCACGGCAGAAGCAGTTGATGCGCTTCTCGGGCGCCCTTCTTGGGCGGCGTTGTGCTGGGCATCGGCTCTCAAGTCCTGATCCTCCCCCTGCTCGACACCGTCGCCGGCTTTACCGTCATGTTCGCCACCGTCACTGCGATTGCAGCCTGGATCCTCACTTCCAGCCCGCGCCTTTCTTATTTCGGCAACCAACTCGCCCTGGCGTTTTACCTCATCCAACTTCACGGCCCATCGCCTCAGACCAATCTGGCGATTGCACGCGACAACATCATGGGTATCATGCTTGGACTGGTGATGATGTGGCTCGTCTTTGAAACGCTCGGCTCTAAGCCCGCGGTGCAAGTGATGCGCGATTTGTTCGCCGAGAATCTTGACCTCATGTCTCAACTGGCCCGTCCCTGGCCGCGGGGTATGCCGCCCGACCTCCGGAAGATCCGCACGCTCCGCGAAAAAATCAGCCAGAATTTTCTCGCCGTGAACTCACAGGCAGACGCGGTTCTATTTGAGATCGGGCGATCGCGCGACCACAGTCTCGCCGTGCGCCGTCGGCTGCGTGGCTGGCAACCTCAGCTCCGTTCCATCTTTCTGCTCGAGATTGCGCTTTTGCAGTACCGGCTGCAGGTCTCTCCGCAGCAACTCCCTCCTCCCGTCTTGCGTGCGTGGATACACTTCGACGGCGAGCTCAGCGCGCTGTTGGAAGGAATCTCGCGCGACTTTCGATCGCAAGACAGGTCGTCGAAGCCGCACAATATTCAAAGGGCCCATTCCGATCTGGAGCGCGCAATACTCGACGCCTACCACAACCAGCCAACTCCCCGTGGGCGGGCGCTCCTGGCAGTCTCTGCCCAGATCATCGAACTGGCATGTCGACTCCTGGCAGATATCACGGCAGCCCCTTTCACTGGGGCGCCCCCGGCGTAACACGAACAAATAATCCAGAATTACGGAAGGACCTCTGGGCCGAAAAATATCCTTTGCAGCCAGTCGGGATTCATCATAGTGCGCCAGAGTCTCAGCATAATTCCAACGGCATCCACGCCGGCGAGTTGGACGCCGGATCCGCGGGATCTCGGCCGGCGACGAAACATCCGAAAACGTCTCGCGTAGGCCCAGACACCCGGCTGTTTAGCTCCCACACCTTGACCTTCGACCTATCCCGGCGTATCCTGAACGGTAGAAGCTTGAGGTATCGATGCCGTCTCCCCGTTTCCCCATCCCGCAAGGCACGCTGGACATGCTGATCCTCCAGATATTGTCGCTTGGAGCCGCCCACGGGTACGGCATCGCCCAGCGGCTGGAGCAGATCTCGCGCTCGGTGGTCCAGGTCAATCAGGGCTCGCTCTATCCGGCCCTTCACCGCCTCCAGCAGAAAAGCTGGCTGCGCGCCGAGTGGAAACAGTCGGAGACCGGCCGCGAGGCCAAATTCTATTCCCTCACTGCCGCCGGACGCCGTCAGCTTGCCATCGAGAAGGATAGCTGGGCGCGCCTCTCCGGCGCCGTCAACCTCATCTTCGAGGAGGGCACCCGATGATCCGGCTCTTCAACTGGTTTCGCCGCGGGTCCCTGGAGCGCGGCCTCGACCGCGAGCTCCAATATCATGTCGATCGCCGCGTCGCTGATCTCATTGCCGCCGGCATCCCCGAGCCCGAGGCCCACCGTCGCATCGCGGTCGAGCTCGGCCTCGCCCAGGTCCGCGAGGAAGTCCGCGACGTCTGGCTCACCCGCTGGTTCCGCGATTTCCTCTACGACCTCCGCTACTCCGCCCGATCGTTCCTCCGCAGTCCTGGTTTCACCGCCACGACGCTGCTCTCGCTCGCTCTCGGCATCGGCGCCACCACCGCCATCTACTCGCTGGTCGATCAGGTGATCCTTCACGCGCTCCCCGTCCGCGAGCCCGAGCGCCTGGTTCTTGTGGATTGGAACGGCGACGACCTGATCACCTATCAAACCGGCTCGCTTAATCTGATGCCTTACCCCATCTGCCGCGACCTCCAGCAGCAGACCCGCTTTCTCGACGGTGTTCTCTGCCGCGCCGAAATCGAGGTCAACCTCACCGCCGGCGGCGATCCCATGCCCGTCGCGGCCGAGATCGTCTCCGGCAGCTACTTTCCCGTGCTCGGCGTGGGCCCCGCACTCGGCCGCGTCATCGAACCCGCAGACGATACCGCGCCCGGCGCGGGTCCGGTGGTGGTGCTTTCGTATGACTTCTGGCAGGCGCAGTTCGGCGGCGCTGCCGATATCGTCGGCCGCAAGGTCCTGATCGGCAGTCACCCCATGACCGTGGTCGGCGTGGCCGCGGCCGGTTTTCGAGGCGTCGACGTCGGCGCAGTGCCCGCTTTCTGGATTCCCACCTCCATGTACGCCGCCGCGAACCTGGACACCGGTGACGAGGATCTCCTCAACGGCCACACCCGCTGGCTGCAGGTCCTCGCCCGCCTCCGTTCGGATGTTACACTCGCGCGAGCGCAGACCGGTTTGCAGCCGTGGTTCAAGGCGTGGCTCGAGGACAGCACGCTTCGCCCCGGCTTCCCGAGGATTTCGGCCGACCACCGCCGCGAGTACCTGGCGACCACTCTCGAACTCACCTCCGCGCCCCAGGGCCATTCGGTGCTGCGCCGCAACCTCGCCCAGCCGCTCTGGCTATTGTTCGCCGCCACCGGTGTTCTGCTCGGCCTCGCTTGCCTGAACGTTGCCGGACTCTTTCTCGCCCGCGCTTCTGCACGGGGCCGTGAGATCGGCACTCGCCTCGCTCTCGGCGCTTCCCGAGGCCGTATCGGGCGTCAACTCCTCGCCGATAGCCTGCTCCTTGCGGTGACAGGCGGTGTTCTTGGCGCGGCCGTGGCTCCGCTGGCGATCCGAGGGCTCATCGCGTTCCTGCCGCACGAGCTCGCCGCCAACGCCCTGCGCGACACCCTCAGCCTTCGCCTGCTTACTTTCGCCTTCTTCGCTAGCTTAGCGGCCGGCCTCTTCAGCGGCCTGGCTCCCGCCCTCCGCGCCGGTGGCGACGGCCTGGTCAACTCGCTGCGCGAGCGCGGCGGCACTGGCTTCGGCGGCGTCCGTCTCCGCAAGACCATCGTCACCCTCCAGGTGGCCTTCTCCCTCATCCTTCTCATCGGCGCCGCCCTTTTCTTGCGCACGCTCACCGGCCTGCTGGCCAAAGGGCCCGGCTTCGATACGTCCAGCCTCCTCTCGTTCGCCATCGCTCCGACACAGAATGGCTATTCCGATGCCGACGCCTCGCGCCTGGTCCGCCGCCTCAACCAGCAGGTCCGCGCCTTGCCCGCCGCCCGTTCTTCCGCCGCCGCCCGATTTGCCTTCCTCAGCGGCGGCGCCTGGAGCAACAAAGTGACTATGCAGACCGATCACCGCACCGTGACCGATGGCATCGTCAATTTCAACGCCGTCAGCCCCGGTTTCTTCTCCACCCTCGGCGTTCGCCTCCTCGCCGGCCGCGATTTCGACCAGAGCGACGTCCTTCCCGTAGGCGAGATCGGTCCCCGTTGCGCCATTGTCAATGAGGCGTTCGTCCAGCGCTATCTGGCCGGGCGCGATCCCCTCGGCGTCCGCATCGCCCGGGGCGGTAGCTCGGACGTCCAGCCCGATAGCCGCATCGTCGGCGTTGTCGCCGACATCAGCTATCGCGGCGTCCGTGATCACTCCGAGCAGGTCTTCTTCCCGCTCTTCGAACACGACGACACCGGCGCTACCTTCTATATCAAGGTGCGCGGCGCTCCCGAGCAGGCCATTCCTACCATCCGCCGCCTGGTCCGCCAGGACGACCCGCGGCTGCCGATCCTCTGGCTCCGCACCCTCGACGACCAGGTCAACCGCTCCCTCAGCACCGAGCGCCTTCTGGCCGCGCTCTCCGGCAGCTTCGGCGCCCTGGCGCTGCTGCTGTCGTTGGTCGGCCTTTATGGTGTGATGTCGTTCGTCGTGACGCGCCGCACCCGCGAAATCGGAATCCGTCTCGCGCTCGGCGCTACTCGCGTCTCGGCCCTGCGCCTCGTCCTGCGCGATGCCGTCACCATGATCGCCGCCGGCGTGGCCCTCGCGCTGCCTTGCGTCGCCGCCCTCGGCAAGCTCGTCCAGTCGCAGTTGTTCGGCGTCACTGCTACCGATCCGGCCACTATCGCCGCGGCCGCACTGCTCCTCGCCACCGCCGCGCTCGCGGCAGCATTCATCCCCGCCTGGCGGGCCTCGAACGTCAGCCCTACGGACGCCCTCCGGCTGGAATAGCGCCCATCGCCGCACTGAGGGTTCGAACCGGGCAACGCGACATCGCAATGCGGCCAATCACAGATCGGCGCTCCCGCAATCACCGATTTCGGCCCGCGCTTTCTATCTTCCCTTCAACAAACTATGCTCACCCGCCGGTCGGCTGCATCCGCTCCGTGCTACCCAGTGACCGAGGTAGACAAATGGCAACAGCAGCCCAAGCTCAAGCAACAGCAACAACAACGGACCCCGTCGAACGCTGGCTAGCCCGCAGAGCCGCAACCAACCGCGCCAACTCCCAACACTCCACCGGTCCTCGCACCGAACCCGGCAAGCAGCGTTCGTCCCTCAACGCCTTGCGCCATGGCCTCACCGCCCGCACGGCCGTCCTGCCCACCGAGGACCCCGACGCCTACCAGCGCCACATCCAGCAATTTCTCGACGAGTACGCCCCCGCCACCCCCACCGAAACTCAACTGGTCCACGAAATCGCCAACACCGCCTGGCGCCTCAACCGCATCCCATTCCTCGAAGCCGAGCTTCTCTCCCAAAATCCCGACCCCCAAACCCTGATCCCGATGCTGGCCACGCTCGGGCTCCACGGCTCGCGCCTCTCACGCCAGTTCCAAAAAGCCATCGATCAACTTCGCGACCATCCAAGACGAGCGCCGTCACCTGGAACGCCGCCAGCTCACCGAAGCCGCCGAGCTCTTCCTGCGCCATCAGCGCAAAGGACTTCCGTGCGAGCCCGCCGACCTTTTTTCAGAACAACCTGGCTTCGTTTTTTCAAAACAACAAATCGAGCGTCACGCACACCACCTAAACCTGTGTCAAAACCGACTCCCTGACGGTCGCGGCTCTGTAACGCAATAAATCTACTGAGCCGCGCGCGTGAGCAAGCGGTCTTTTCGGACTTTCGACACAGGCTGCTAAAGGACCGCAACCCCATCTATTACGCCATCAACGCCGATCGAAAACAATGAACTTGATTTCGCCTTATCCGTGTTCATCTGCGTTCATCTGTGGCAATAGCCTTTTCTTCCGCCCATTGCCAACCGCTCAGCCGGAAGAGCAGACTAAAGAGGAATGTGGAACCAAGCCGGCGCCATCGTCTGGGCCCAGTGGCGCAGCACGCGCAATCACCTGCCGCGCGCCAATCTCGGCGGCCTGCTGTTCACCGGCGCTCTCACCGCCGTCTGGTACGGAGCCTTCGCGTATATGGCTGTGCTCGCGGGATTCCTGCTCTCCCAGCCCGGCGAGCTGGAAGCCTTCCACAAAATCCTCCCGGCCGCTCTGCTGCTCTGCTTTCTCTATTGGCAAGTGATCCCGGTGCTGCTCACCTCCATGGGAGCCTCGCTCGACCTGCGCAAGCTGCTGGTCTATCCCATCCCGAAACGCGCGCTGTTCGCCATCGAAGTGATCCTTCGCCTGTCCACCGCCGTCGAGATGCTGCTGATACTCACCGGCGCGGCCATCGGCCTGCTCTTGAATCGCAGCGTTCCTCTGTGGGCGCCATTTTCGCTCGCCATCTTCGTCCTGTTCAATCTGTTTTGCTCCACCGGTGTTCGCGATCTTCTCGTCCGGCTGCTGGCGCACAAACGCGCGCGGGAGCTCGTCGTGTTCCTGGTAGTCATCGCCGCCGCGCTTCCGCAATTGATGTTGTTCCGCGGCTCCCAAGGCCGGATGCAGCACTTCCTCGGCGGCGAACCTTCCGCCCTTTTTCCCTGGACCGCGACGGCGCGTCTGGCGCTCGGCGAATTCTCCTGGAAAAGCTTCGCCGTCATGCTGGCCTGGACGCTGGCCGCCTACGTGTTCGGACGCACTCAGTTTGAGCGCGGGCTGCGGTTCGACGCCGCCGAAGCCTCCGCCCGCGGCTCATCGTCCAAGCGCCGCGTCAGCCGGCTGGAGTGGTGGTATCAATTGCCGAACGCCGTGTTTCGGGATCCTCTTGCCGCGCTCATCGAAAAGGAGCTGCGCTTCCTGAGCCGCGCGCCGCGCTTCCGTCTGGTTTTCCTGATGGGGTTTTCTTTCGGGCTGCTGATCTGGACGCCCATCGCATTCGGCCGTGCCAGCACCGAGCGCAGCTTCATCAGCGACAACTACCTGACCATGGTCAGCGTCTACGCCCTGCTGTTGTTGAGCGACGCGCTGTTTTGGAACTGCTTCGGGTTGGATCGCAGCGCCGCGCAGGTCTATTTTCTGGTGCCGGTGAAAATGTCCACCGTTCTCGCGGGCAAGAATCTTGCCGCGGCGTTTCTGGTTCTGATGGAGATCACGGCCATCGCGCTGGTATGCGCCGCTGCTCAGGCTGCCTCTCAGCGTCCGCCAGATTCTGGAAGCGTTCGCCGTCACCTGCGTAATTACTCTTTTCATCCTGGCCGTCGGGAACCTCAGCTCGCTCTACAATCCGCGCGCGGTGAATCCGGTGAAGACCATGAAGACCGCCGCGCAGAGCCGCTCGCAGGCCCTGTTGATGCTCGCGTTTCCTATTACTCTGGTGCCGGTGGCGCTGGCCTACCTGGCACGCTACGCGTTCGATACCGAGTGGGCATTTTTCGGCGTGTTGCTGTTCGGTGGCGGCGTGGGCGTGGTGGTGTACTCTTACTCCATGCACTCGGCGCTGAGAGCCGCGGTCGATCGCCGCGAGCAGATTATCAGTGCTCTGAGCAGCGGCGAAGGCCCGATCGAGAACTGATGGACACCAGCGCTTGCCGCTTCTGCCAGATCGCCGCGCACGCCAATTACGTGGTGTTCGAAGACGCACTCTCGATTGCGTTCCTGGATTATCGGCCGCTATTCATCGGGCACACGCTGCTGATCCCGAAGGCGCATTATGAAACGTTGGCCGATTTGCCGCCCGAATTTATCGGACCATTTTTTAGCAACGCACAGTTGCTCGCTCGCGCCGTCGAGCAGGCCATGCAGGCCGAGGGATCTTTTGTCGCCATCAACAATCGCATCTCGCCAAAGCGTTCCGCATCTGCACGTGCACATTGTGCCGCGCCGCAAAAAGGACGGCCTGCGTGGTTTCTTCTGGCCGCGCCAGGCGCATCCGAGTGAGGAGAGTATGCGCGCCGCCCAGGCCGCGATACAAACCGCGCTCCGCGCCACCCTAACCGAGCCGCGCGCCAGCAGCACACTCGGAGACGACCGGAAGTCGTGCACTGGATAACATCGGCTCGAAGATCACCGGACGGGTGGCGCGTGAGCAAGCCGTTGAAAACCGAGCCGCGCGCGTGAGCAAGCGGTTGAAGTTTGCGAGCAAATCCGCCGAAAAGAAGACTGATGGCGCGCATATTGCCCTTTCTCCTGCTGCTAACCAGCGCCGCGGCCCAGGTACGCGTCGTCACGAGCATTCTTCCATCGCTCGACTACGGCTCTTCCTGCTGGTCCACGGTGACGCTCACCAATCTTGGCGATCGGATTGTAACCGTCGAAATCGAGGCGCATCGCATGGGCGGCGGTTTGGTCGGGCTGGCCGGGTTGAATGAAATGGTTTTGCATCTGAACCCCGGCGAACGCGTATCGCACCGCCTGGAAATCACCGACGAATCGGGCCAAGGTTGGTTGAAAGTGCGCGAGCGAATTCCCTCCCCCAGGAATTCACCAGTAATCGCTGTATCCGGTTTAAGCGAATGCACGATCGAAAATCAGTTACGCAGCACGCCGCGCCAGCTCTCTTATCCCACGCGCAATCCCTGGTTCTCAGGCGACATCGAAGAGATGCCAGGAAATATGATTTCGGTGGTGAATACGTCCGAGCGCGCCGCGCAGGCGTCGCTCTGCTACTCGCAAGGCAATCTCTATTCTGTCCCCACTGCGGCCCATCCCACGCCGGAATTGGCGCTGGTTTGCTCCAAGGCCTTCGACGTTTTGATCCCTCCTTATGCCTCCCGCCAGTTCCCGGTGCAGCGCGACGACAGCACGCACTTCGGCATCAAGACGCAAGGCGATGCCGTCGTCCTGCAAATGCTGCGCCCGGTGGCCAGCGGCGTGAAGGTCTACACCGTGGATTCCACCGTGAAATTTGGCGGCGACTTTGCCGATAAGTAGCGCGTCTAAAACAGCAGCCTCAGCGCGAACTGAATCTGCCGTGCCGGATCGCGGCCAAATCCCACTGCTCCAAATTAGGAGCGCGGAACGCGTTGCGTCCCAGATCGCCGAATGGATTGGTTACGGACGGCCGGTCGGCGAACGAGTATCCCGCGAAAGGATGCCAAGCTCGAGGCGTCCGCCCTACTACTGGACGATGTAAATTTGCGCGAAGGCGTCGTTCACGCTGATGCCGGTGGGGTTGGATGGATAGGTCGCAACCGGTATCTGGACGTTCATCTGAGTGATGCCCGCGATCAGCCCATCGGCCGCGCCCACAAACTGCGGCTGCGGCTGGTTGCCGTTGAAATACACCGACACGCTCGACTGCGGAACCGGAAGAGGCGGCGCGCTGACGCTGCCGTCCTGGCTCAGAGGGGAAGTAAGGCCGAGCCCCGTGACATACAGCATCACCACCGAACCTTGCGGCGCGGGGTGCGCGGCCGAGTTGATGCTTCCGTCCTGATTGACGATCTCCAATATGTACGGCGCGCTGGGCGAAACAGCCAGCAGCACGGAGTTGGAGCTCTGTCCATCCACGTGGACGGTTAGCTGAGTGGGGCCGGAAATTTCAAACGGCGTGAAGCAGACAATCAGATCGTCCTGGATGGAAATGAGCGGCGCGGAGTATTCGCCGAACGACACGCTGGTTGCGCCCACCACGAAAGGCAGGTGGCCAGTCGCGTCCAGTTGCGCCATGACGGTATTGCTGGGCCCCAGATTTTGTCCGACGATATTGATCAATTCGCCCGGCGCGATATAAGAGGCAATCAATGGCGAGGGCGGCGAATTCGTGGCGATCGAATTGATGATCACTGGCGCAGCGCCGGCGGGATTGATTTTCACCAGAGACGCCTTGCTCCCGCTGGTACCCGAGACATAGATCGCGCCGGTCGGATCCACGGCCAGGTTGAGTCCGTCGCTAAAACTGGAGAAAAGCAGCTGGGAGAAATCGGCGCTTAGTTCACTGACAAAGTAGTTTCCCGTTCCACCGAGTTCGTAGGGCGTCACTAGCGGGAAATCCTGGGACGGATAACCGCCGACCCAAACATTGCCGTCAGGCTCCAACACGATGCTCATGCCGATGTCGCTGCACACGCCGCCCAAGTATGTCAGGTATTGTGCGCTGGAAAACGCGGGATTGAGTTTCAAGACGAAAACATCCGAGCCGTTGATGGGGTACTCTGGGCCGCCGGGGCCAATAATGTTGATTATTGGCGGGCAACCGGTTTTCACCATGGTCTGATAAGCGCCCGGCGTTGCACCGGGAGTGATGCCCCAGGTGGAACCGGTGATGTAAGCGCCGCCCGAAGAATCCAGCGCCAGCGCCAACGCGTCCGTGAAAAAGCCGCCGCCGATCAATGAACTGGCAATCACTTTGTCCCCGGCGGCGCTCAATTTCGTGACGAATCCGAAATCAATGGGATCTGGATAGGTAATGCCGGCCGTATCGCCGCCGGGAAAGTTGGATTGATACGCGTTCGCTGAAACGGGAAAATCGGGCGAGGTGGTCATGCCCACCACCATCGCTTCGTCGGCCGAATCCACCGCAATGCCCTGCCCAACGCTCCCGCAGGAGCCCGTAAGGAAAGTGGAATAAACCAAACTGCTGCCATTCGCGCTGAACTTACTCACGAACCCATTCATCCCCATGTTTGGATCGGCAGGAAGGCGATGCCATTGGGCCGCTGGCACATCGCAGTGGGCGGCTCAGGCTGCGGGATGTTGGCAGTAGTCGGGAAATCGGGCGAAGGCGTGGTGCCTGTAATGTAGGGCGCGCCCGTGGAATCGATAGCCAGGCCGTTGACCGTGACGCCCTGAGACGCGCCGATGATGCTGGAATAAATTGCTTGCGATCCGTCGGCGCTGAGTTTCGCGACGAAGCCGCTATCGAATCCCAAGGGCGAGGCGGCGGAAATATTTTCGGTAACCGGAAAATCGGATGATGCCGTGTAGCCGGCAATAATGGCTTCTCCCAGCGAGTCGACTGCGATGCCAGTGATCAAGTCGGAAAAGCTGCCGCCGAAAAACGTGGAGTACAGCATCTGGGAGCCATCGGGACTCCACTTCACCACGAACGGAACGGAGGGGGAATCCACACCCGCGAAGACCTGATTGCCCAAGCCAATCAGCACGTGCGGATTCAGCCGGGGCGGCAGAACCTTCCAGGTTGCGCCTTGATCGACGCTGACTTCGATCTTGCTGTAGTCGGCGAAGTAAAGGTCGCCGTGGACGAATCGAGCGCGAAGGCCGGTATATAATCGCCTGGCGGAAGGGACGGCGAAATGGTAGTGAAGGTGTTGCCGCCGTCGGTGCTCCGCTGCAGGCCGGCGTTGTCGACTACATAAATATTGGACGGATTGTTTGGATCGATGGTGATCGATTTCGGACCAAAGAGAAACTGGCCCGATAGTTTCTGCCAGGTCATGCCGCCATCGGTGGACTTGAAAAAGATGCCGTTGCCATCGATCACGTAGAGGTCGCTGCCGCCGGGCGCCAAGGTGAACGTGATGGAATTGCCGGTGTACGGACCGGCCGCAGCTTCACCCGGATATGCGGGATACAATTGCTGCCACGAAGCGCCGGCATCCGTGCTGGTGTAGAGGAAATTACTGGGAAAGGCCGTGGCGGCATACATCACTTCATGATTCACGGCGCTGATCTGCACGTTGGTGGCGCTGACGGTACCGTTGCCAGTGGACGCCATGCCAGGGTCGTCCTCGCCCGCGCTCTGGCCGTTCGAGTTCAGCGAAAACAGGCCCTGGGTGGTGGCGACGTATGCGCGCGACGGATCGACGGCATCCACCGAAATCGCTAAAACCATTGTGGCGACGTTGCCGGTGGCATTAATCAAAGGCGCGGCCGGCGTGAAGCTGGCGCCACGGTTGCCGCTGTAGTAAATTCCGTCGGGCGTGGCCACGTAGAGCACGCTGCCATCGGGAGTTCCACCAATCGCTGTGACGGACGTCGCAGTCCCCACAGGCAATGGCGTGACAGTCTGGCCGGCATTGGAGTAAGCGAGGAGCGGCGGCTGGAGCCTGGTCTTGGTTTCATTGGTGGATGGAAAATCGATGGAGTTGCTGCTGCCGGTGACGTAGACGTTGCCCTGGGCGTCGGTGGCCACGGGGCCGCCGGAAGCCGAGGCGCTGCCGCCGTAATATTTCGTGTAGACGATCACCGGATCGATGGTCAGCGGGATGGTTCGGTTGTGCATGCCAAGCCGGAAGCCGATTTCGTTGGTGGAGAGCAGCACATATTGCGCGGGGATTTCGCGTCGCACGCCGCGATCGATTTGGAAAACGCGCGGCGCAAGTTGACGCACTTCGCCGGATTGAGTTTGCACAATAAGGTTGCCCTGATCGTCGAGCCGCACGCCGCGCGAGCCGCTCACATCCATTCGGATGCGATCGGGCGAAGCGGCACGATCGAGATTCAGATCGTACTCAAGATGTCCGGGATGGCCATAGAACGTCACGTCGATTTTCGGATA
Source organism: Bryobacterales bacterium (assembly GCA_963784025.1). GTDB lineage: Bacteria > Acidobacteriota > Terriglobia > Bryobacterales > Bryobacteraceae > Palsa-89. Next base: position 23,921 of record CAWAPW010000007.1, on the reverse strand, counting down.
AAGGCTCCGGATTACGGCTTTGGGGTAAGCTCGGAAGCTCACCGTTCGGCCGCGCGTGATGTAGGTGCTGGGCGCGGGCGTGCCGAAGCCTTCCAGGCGGGCATGCTTGGATGGATGGACGAAGCGCAGCGTTACGCCGTCCATCTCCAGGCGGTCGGCGCGAATAATAACCGTTTGCCCGGCGGCTTGCGTCTCAAACACTTCGTTCGATCGCTCTTCGAAATACAGCGGATGATCGGGTAGAGTTGCGCCAACGACGGTGCTCAAGGCAACGAAAATCGGCAATAAGGTTCGAATCATGGATAAGGACTCCTAGGGCGGGACGCGGGCGGGTAAATCTATTCTGCCACGGTTTTGAGTGCGGAAGCGAGCGGTAGGCTACTTTGAACTTTCGCGTGCTTTTCCGAGCAGTTTTGCCTCGGCGTTCACATCTTGTCTCACTCGCAGAATGCAATCTCCAATTGCAAGAATCTTTGTTCCCGTTGGATACTGGTCTGCCCAACCGCCTTCCTTGTCGACCTGAATCGCGTACACGATATAGCGCCGTCCAAGCTCGAATTTGTAGCTGTCGCACATCAGCGCGCGTTCCGATGCATGCACTTGAATCGAAGATCCGCTCGGACCCTTCCAACTTCGAGCAACCTTGAACGTTACAGGCGTCCGACTGTACACCTTTCGTTGTTCTTCGTTTTCGAAATAGTGATGTTGGTTACCGTTCCGTCAAAAATAGCATACGCCGCCGAGCGCGCTGTATCCTGCGAGTGTTCGACACACGAACAGGCTTTCACCAGCCCGGAGAGACAAAATAGGACAGCCGCAAGTTTCAAACTCATGGACTAATCATATATCGTTGTGCCCTCTTTTGAAGCCCCGCTAAGATTTATTCGAAGCAGGTCACCGCCGAGAGCGAGTTGCTTCCAGCGGATCGAATTTATTCGATATACCAAGGCACATTAACCACCGCGATTTTCTGGCTGCCCTTGACGTACAGCAACGTCTTGAGCACGGCCGCGCGCTGGTTGTGAAGGAAATAATAATACCAATGGCGCTCCACCAATTCTGGAATCATCACCGCCATCTGGCGATCGGGATCCTTCTTCTGCAGGTCCAGTATATATCCCACGATGGGGCTGCTGACGTAGCGATAGGGATTGTCCAGGATTACGAGCCTGGGCGCGGCCAGCCCAAACTCCTGGGCGGGTTTTTCCACGTAGTCCTGCCACTCTTTCTTGAGTTCTTCGGTCCATTCGCAGTTGACGTGCAGTCCGATCACGTCGGGCGACATGGACAAGGCGAATGTGACCGCTTTCTTGGCCACCGCGCTCCAGCGTTCCAGCGGAACCACCACCATCGCCTGGCGGAAGTGCGCCAGATTGATCGGCGAGGAATCCGCAACTTCCACGCTTACGCGTTGGTAATGCCGATGGACGGCGTACATCAGCACCAGCAGTCCCGGGATCAAAAGCATCGTGATCCAGGCGCCGTCGACGAACTTGGCCACCAGCACCACCAGCACGGTGATTCCCGTAACGAAACCGCCCAGGCCGTTGATGAACATGTAGCGCAGGGCGTGCGGGCCGCGCACGCGTTTCCAATGAAAGACCATGCCCAATTGCGAGAGCGTGAAGGCGAGAAATGCACCCACCGCATAGAGCGGAATCAAACGATCCGTGACGCCGCCAAAGATGACGAGGAGCACGCCGGTGAGGAATGTTAAGAGCATAAATCCCTTCGGAAAAAACCAGGCGGCGTCCACGATTGGCGAGCGACTTGGGCATATAGCCGTCCAATGCGATGATGCGGCACAGGCGCGGCAGGTCCGCAAAAGCGGTGTTGGCGGAGAGCGAGAGGACCAGGAAAATGGAAGCGATAGTGACGTAGTAAAACACGCCCCGTCCCGTGACCGCGGCCACCAGCATGGAAAGGACGCTTTGGTAACCTGCCGCGCCGGGATCGGTAGCGGCGATGTGATACGCCTTCACCAGCCATGCGATGCCGGCGAGCAAAATGATCAACAGGCCGATGATCACGGTGAGGGTTTTTTTCGCGTTGTCCGCGGTGGGTTCCCGAAACGCTTGCACGCCGTTGCTGACGGCCTCAACGCCGGTGAGCGCGGTACAGCCGCTGGCAAACGCTTTCAGCACCAGCCACGCGCCCACCATCGCGGTGGCCGCGGGGATGGGTGGAGGGACAGCTACGGGCATGGGATGGCCGCCTGATAGCAACGCTTTGAAGGCGCCGATCAGAATCGTGATCAGCAAGCGTGCCGAGGAAGAGATAGGTGGGAATCATGAAAACGCCGCCGGCCTCTTTGACGCCACGCAAATTCACGATGGTGATGAGCAGGAGAATTCCGAGACACATGGCCAGCGTGTGCGGCAGCAGCGATGGAACGGCCGACACCAGCGCGCCTACGCCGGCCGAGATTCCGACCGCCGCGGTGAGCACGTAATCGATGAGCAGAGCGGCCGCGGCCAATAGCCCCGCGCCTTCGCCGATGTTCTCGCGCGCAACGGTGTAGGATCCGCCGCCGCCCGGGTAGGCGTCGATGGTTTGGCGATAAGAGAAGTAAACGATGGTCAGCAGCAGAATGATGGCGCCGCTGATGGGCACGATGTAGGCCACGCCCAGCATGCCGAGCGGGATCAGGATGGTGAGCGCGGCTTCGGGACCATATGCGGCGGAGCTCAGGGCGTCGAGCCCGAAGATGGGGATGCCGGCGGCGGGGCCGATACGCTCGCCGGTTTCTTCCCAATTCGCGAGCGGCTTGCCGAGCAGCAGGTCGAGGAAGGACATTCGTCTATGTAAGCACAGGCGCAGCGGGGTAAGCACAGGCGCCTCAGGATGTTAAACTAGCATTCGAGCCAGCAGTGGCCGAGTGGCGGAACTGGCAGACGCACCAGACTCAAAATCTGGCGAAGTTCACTCTTCGTGTGGGTTCGACCCCCACCTCGGCCACCAAGAAAACGGAAGGAACGACTAATAATCGGGCAATTGGAGTTTCAGCCCGACGATCATCTGGTAGTGTTTTCGATTCAACGTGACCAAGGTGAAGGCGTTCTCCATGGCGGTCGTCTCTTGGCTGGCGTTCCACCCAACAGCGAAATGGCGGCGTTCAGCTTGTCACGTTCGGCGATCAGCAACGAAAGGATTTGGTCAGTTGGCATTCAGTGAAATAGTATCATGTAAAGCGATGCAACCGGATTTCACAAGCGTCGGGTTCTTTCACTTCGGCAAAGATTATGACAAGCCAATTCCTGCGTTGAAAAATGTTATTACAAAGTTCAAATCCGATGGCAAGTGTCTTGAAAATGCACTGATCGTCCTTCCCGAAGGCTTCAACATTGGGAAGCCGTACCGACAAGAAGAACGACCTAATGTCAATCCTTCAATTCTTGACGAGCTTGCACTACTGTCAGAGATGGCTAATTGTGCATTTGTCGCCGGTCTCATCATAGAAGACTCTCCCGGTATCTACCCGCCTTACAGTTCGGCATACCTCATAGACGGTCACTTCCTTAAGGTATGCCTCTCCCGTAAAGCTCTGCCCGACGATACAGAAGTTTCCTCTACGGTTAAACAACCCTCTTGGGGGGGAACTATACGGCCTGTGGTTCCGTTCAAAGTCGCTCACTGCTGCACAGGGGCATTGCGATTGCTTCTTTGATCTGTGTGGATGCGGAAGAATCGAACAGGACGGAACACACGAAAGGCCAGAAAGCGGTTGCCAAGAGTTTGCGTTGCCATCATTCCCCTTTTAAGATTCTATGTATTCCGGCGAACATGGTCAGAGGATTTGGTTGTGGTAAAGCAGGAACCAGACTGAACCTTGGTACAGCGCCGTTGTGGAAAAACACGATTCAGGTTCTCGCAAATTCCTTACCGGGCGGTGTAGATAGTTTTGTTGCCAATGTGAACGGCATCATCGTGGACCCATTGTTTCAAGCTGAAGAAAATCGCATTGTGACTTTTTCGCTGGAAACTCTGCGAAGGGAACCCGTCAACTGATGGGTTTGAAACCGCACCCTAAACTTTAAGACGCATGATGCCGATATAATAGCCCCGTAGCCGTTAGCCCTATGATTCGCATACCAGCGTTTTTGCTTTTCGCGCTGTTGCTTCAGCAACGGCAGTGCAACATCTTTTCGCCCGATGGACTCAAAGGAAAAGTTGAAGACGCCCTCCACCCATACTTTCCAAACGCGCGTGGTGTGATCGCGCCACAGCAAGGAACCATCATGGGCTTTACATGCGTGCAGGGTGTGGGCACGGACTTTGTAGCAAAGATGGCAGCGGCCATAATTACGGATCGCAAGACCATTCAAGACTTGAGCTACATTCAGTTCGCGCCATTGCTGGGCGGCGCTCATTACAAATACTTCTGGCTAGTCTTTGACGGAGGATTCATCCGCTACGATTTGGACACCCGCCAAATCGAAGCTTTCAACGCGACGCCCCAAGTCCTCCAGGTGTACCGGCAAACCTGCGGATTCTGAATCATGCTCGAATAGGCGATTTCCCGGAAGGCTCAAGTAGCAGACAAGCCCTGTGACCGGCCCACGGATAAACACGAGATGGGCTTTTAACGGAACGGTACGGTAAGTTGGTTCCCCTATTGCCGGATCATGTTGCTTTGTTGTATTCGGATGGTCCGGCCTTGCGAAATCCTCGGGGAGTGGGATCGCCACCCAAGGGAATGTGATAGACGTAGCCGTAGCGCGTTTCGTGGGTTCGTTTGTGGGCGTCAACGTACCGGACAAATCCGTGGGCATAAAGGAAACTTTCGTGATTCCAAACTGCCGCTTTCTGCTCTTGCGTCAGAAGGGCGGATGGTTCAAGGAAATTGACTGAAGTAAGCGGTGGTTCCTTCGGGGCGAGTATAGTACCGGCATGTTGTGTCGGCGTACCGTAAGAGGGTTCACTAGGCAGGTTGGCTAAATTTGCAATCATCCTGTAAACCCCGTAAGACTCGATCAACTGCGTAGGAGTCGTGCCGACGTTAGATACGCACGGCGCGAAGACGTTCCGATATGCAGAGCCGAGTTCGGGAACGCTCTGGAGTTCTGGATTCGGTTCCCCTGGCGTAACTACGACCCAAGCACGCTCGGTATTCATGTAGGCTTCGGCGCTATCTCTGGCGGCATTGGCGGCTTTCCTAGTTTCGATCAATCCGCTTTCCAGGTGCGCGGCCATCGCTTCTAGGGATTGCTTGTGCGCCAGCATTGTTTTCCATTGGAGTACGGCAACAACGAAGAGTGCAACAGTAGCTCCGAAGAGAAGAAACGTGCTCACGGCTTCCAGGAGCGAAGTACCGTCCTGATAATTCCCACTCTTCGCTTTGTCCCGCTCTTCCGACCGGGGATAAAGCTGATTGATGACCGTCACCCCCGGCTTGGTCTGATCGTTGCTAGAGCTTATCTGTTGCTGCTCGGATGGATTATTTTTTTGCCGTGGTTGTGATTGCAGAGAAGTACAAATAATAGCAACTGAGAGTAATTTCGCAACGTGCATTCGCTAGCCATTCTACACCTCAACCGTATCGAGAAGTTCCGTGTGGGTCTAGCCGCCGCTTCGTAAAACACTCTGGGCTACCACTGAAACGGAGTGCCGAGGCATCATCTAAGTGATCCGAGTCCACAAGAAGAAACGAGCGCACTGCCAATTCTCCTTGAATCTCGTGCCATGATAGACGCTACAAAGGAGCGCTCAATGACTAGACTATCGATGGCATTGAATCTCATCCCATTTATCACGGTTGGAACGCTGAAGGCGCAGGAAATTCGGAGTACGCCAATCGCGGAACCGAAGTACCTCAACAGCTTTTACGCTGTGGACCCGGATGGAAAACTGATCGAACTCGAACGCGAGACAGTCACCTTCAAAACCAAAGTGAAAGCACTACCGGGCTATGCGTCTGTGAAGATGACGACGCAGTTCAAACCGGGAGTTTCGTCAGTGCGTCTCGCTGCCACCGCGCAGTTTATTGTACGTGGCCGTGCGCCTATTGATCCCGTGTCAAGGTTTGAATTGCGTGCCTTGAAGGGATCGAAGGATCACCGCGAATTCGTGATGATACAAGGCCACGGTTCGGTTTTTGGTGGCTCGGCAACTTCGAATCCATCGGAGGGAGCGGTAGCGATTCGATTCGAGGAATACGGCGCTAACTCTTATCGGATCACGCCAGATAAACCGCTTGCGGCAGGAGAGTACGCCTTAGCGGTGCGCGGGCTAGTTTCGGAACTGTATTGCTTCGGAGTGGACCCCTAAAAGCCACCCGCAAAAACGAAGCCAAAACGAAGCCAATGTGTTGCCAGAGGGTGCCATTTTGCCCGGTTTGACCCTACTCTAAATCGTTGATTTACCACTCATCGCCACCCCTGACCAACCCATGTACGAGACTCAAAATCTGGCGAAGTTCACTCTTCGTGTGGGTTCGACCCCCACCTCGGCCACCAAGAAAACAAAAGGAACGACTAATAATCGGGCAATTGGAGTTTCAGCCCGACGATCATCTGGTAGTGTTTTCGATTCAACGTGACCAAGGTGAAGGCGTTCTCCATGGCGGTCGCGGCGATGAGCGAGTCGGAAACGTGAAGTCCATGTGATTTTGCGTAGGTCTTCAGGCGTCCATAAGCTCTCGTTCCAATCCCGTCGGTGAGCGGTACAACCGGATAAAGCGACAAGAACCCGTCGATGATGCCGAGGTCCCGCTTATCCCGGGCGCCGACTATAAGTTCGAGTGCGGTTACCTGCGAAAGAACCCATGTCTCAGTCAGGCCATCAACGTAGTTGATAGCTGCCGCGTTGCCTCGCGAAACATCGATCAACACATTGCTGTCGATCAGGAAGGGCATGCGTCGCCTGTGCAGGTTTGGAATTAGTCGTGGAGTTCGCGGCGAGGCCGGCTAATGTATTCGACGCTGTCGGCCATGTCTTCGCGATCCTTCCACATGCCGGCGAAAGGCGTATCACCAATGGAATGTGGGCTTCGGGCAGGCGCTTCCGCGGGCACATTCACCTCCACGAGGGTACCCTCCCGAATTCGCACCTCCTGAAGAGGGCGAAACACGCCATTTTCGTACTTGGCGGGGATAGTCATGGTTTCATTTTTAGTATACGCCGTGAAATCATTGACCAGAAGTTTGTGCAGTTCCGATACCTCCATCTGGCACCCGCGCTGGTAGTTTATTGCGCCAAAACCGTGTAATCGCATTTCGCGCGTAATGCTTTGTCGAAGCATCGAACCGAACGAACTCGGGGCGCTCACCCCCGCGGTCTCTATACCAAAGGTCCGCGACCACATTCCGCATATGCCCGTTACCTGCTGAAAACTACAGGTTCGCGGCTCCAGAAAACGGCTTTCTATCGTGGACCGCTTGATCCACACTCGTATGTTGGTGCGTCGGTCAGCAGTCGAATTTGGAGAGTGTTAGCGTCCCTAATGTATTCGCTTATCGCCAGCGCAGAGCGCCATCATCGTTAGAAGGTTTAATCCCCACCACGCTTCTGATCCGCGTCATGATCGTTGAAGATCACCCTGTTTTTCGCGAAGGGTTGAACATTATCATTTCCTCTCAGACGGACACGAGCTTGTAGCCCAGTCCTCCACCGACGAGGAGGCGCTTTGCGAATATCATCGTCCGCGGCCAGATGTGATCCTCATGGATCAAAGGCTGCCCTTCGCGCCGGGGGTGCCCGTGAGCTGGAGGTTTTAGAGGGTGAAGAAGTCGGCGCTGGCGCAATTCCGTGGCGCTTTAGGCAGTAAGCGCAGAAGGCGCGCAGCCGCTGCCAGAGGTGTCGGCGCAGCTTGCAAAGTAGGCGTTAGCGGAGCGGCACAGCCAAGCGGGCTGGGCAGATGGCCCGTCCTACTTGCGGGGCCGCTTGCTTTCTCTAGCTTGGGCTAAACCGGCAGTTCGCGCAGAAGGCTATTCAGGAAAAAAGTTTTTTCTCGTCATGTTTGTGTAACGTGGGCCTGATACCTTCAACAACGCAACATAGACAAACGCAACACAACGGGGAGCTGACGTGAACTACTCGAAACTCCATGAGGGACGAAGTGTGGCCGCAGGCCGATTCAGAAAGATCGCTTTGGCAATTGCACTGCTGCCGTGCGTGCCGGCGTTTGCGCAGACGCCAACACCCCAACCCCCGTATTTCACGCCGGGCAATCTGGTTGTGTCCGTTGCAGGCTGCGGAGTTTATGGAGGCACGCCGCCGAACGCTACACCAAGCACGGCCACATGTGCAACCCCGCCAGTGGGAGGGACCGGCGCCACCACCGGGACCGGCGCCAACAGCTACGGGGACGATCAGGGAGCTCCCTGGAACCTGTGGCAGTACTCGGTGAACGGCGCGTCTAGCGTCACGTTCGTGAATTCCCTCCAATTGCCGCAAAACATATCCGGTGCGAACTTTCCCATTTCCGATGATTTCGGATCTCAGTCGGAGGGCACGGTCCAGCTTTCCGGCAACGGCACATACCTGACAATGGTGGGTTACGGCCTCAATGCCGCGACCTTCAACGTCAACTATCTTAATTACTGTCCCGGTTCAACAAACCTTCTCACTGCATGCGTGCCAGAGAATGGAAACCCGGCCATGGCCCAGACGGGAACCCTGCTGGGACAAACATACAGCGGAAACACGCCCGTACCACGCGTGGCGGTGTTGATCGACGCCAACGGCAACGTCAATTCCTCAACCGTACTTTACGGCATCTACAATCAAAACGATGCGCGCAGCGCCTATTCCCCCGACGGATTCAACATCTACGTTTCCGGCCAGGGGTGCAAAAATTGGGACGCGGCTGACAACCTTTGTGATAATTCGAGCACCTTATATGACAACACTCAGGGTGTGTATCTGACCACTTTGGGAGCGAACAACTATTTTGGAACCAACAATCCCATAGCCATCACGGGGCCTGATAACGGACCGGAACCATGCTCGGACCTAACTACTTGTACTCAGTCCCAGAGCACGCGGATGGTCCAGATCTATAACAACACGTTGTACGTCTCGATGGACGACAAAGGGGGAAATAACCGTAGCTACATCGGCACGCTGGGCGATCCTCCGGCGACCTCCCTGTTCACGTGCACAGGCGTCGGAGGCGGTTGTGGAACGGGATACGGTCCCTACGGCCCGGCTGAGATACCCGGGCTCGTCAATACTGGCGGAACGGGCAAATATACTATCAATTCGCAAGGATCAAACAACACCAGCAACGGCAACAATCTTAACAATACCGGGCTCGCAGTTAACTTAAGCCCGCAGAATTTCTTCTTTGCCAGCCCGACCGTGTTGTATGTGGCGGACACCGGCAGCCCGAAAAACGATTCCAACGGCCCGGACTCCGTCTGCACCGGCTTGGGCGGCAGCAGCAAGGCAACCGTGGGCAACGGCGGGTTGCAAAAGTGGATTCTAAACGCAACCGTCACGGCTGGCGTAGTCAACACCGGGTCTACGTCTACGAAAGAGACCGTAACCGGTTTGACGACCGGAACATTCACCCAGGGCGAAGTTGGTTTTACGATTACAGATTCGGCAGGCTATATTCCGGCCGGCACGACAATCACCGCAGTCTCTGGCGCGGGCAAAAGCGCGACCATGTCGGCGGCAGCAACTGGCACTGACGCCAACGATATCGTCACCGTCCACGGATGGAGCCTTGCCTATACGCTTTACAACGGATTAAGCCTGGTGCTGAACGCAGACTGCGATCCCAGCAGCCCCACCACCCCGGGAAGCCTCGCGACGACCGGCTTATATGGCGTGACAGGCAGCGTGAGCGGTGGCGTTGCCACCCTTTACGTGACCACTTACCCAAACAACGATCTCGTCCAGACTTACCTTTATGGAATCACAGATACCCTGGCGACGACCACGATGGTGAGTCCGGGCACAACGTTTACGCTGCTGGATACCGCTCCAGCCGGCTCCATCTTAAGGGGAGTGTCGTTTGTGCCGACGGTCCAAAGTGGGGACGTCATGGTCACTACTGTGCCCTCCGGCCTTACCGTAACCTCCGCCAACAGCGGTTGCGCGCCTTCCACTTTTACTACGCCTCTGACGCTGGCCTGGACGCCGACAAGCACTTGCCAATTGAGCGTGACCACGCCGCAGGCCGGCCCCACGGGCGTTCAGTACGCCTTATCTAACTGGCAAGACGGCACCACCAGCACCATTGATAACGTTATCGCTCCACAATCCTCAGCCACTAATACTTTCACTTATACCGCCACCTTCACTACTCAGTACCTGCTGACGACTGCGACGACCACGGGAGGCACGGTGAGCGCGGGCGGGTTTTACACTTCCGGGACGAATGCCATCATCACCGCGACGCCCTCCGCCGGCTACTATTTCGTTAACTTCACAGTGGTTGACTCCAACGGCAACACGACGACGCCTACCAGCAATCCGCTGACTCTGGCGATGAACGGACCTGAGTCGGTAACAGCCAACTTCTCGCCACTGATGAGCCAGACCATCACATTCCCGGCTCCCGCGTCCCCGGCGGCTTACAACACCTCGTTCGCGGTGAGCGCGACATCCACCTCCGGGCTCACGGTGACGATCGCCGCGTCGGGAGTCTGCTCGATTTCGAACGGGATAGTGACGATGACCAGCGGCACCGGGACATGCACGTTGACCGCGTCTCAATCCGGCAACGCAGACTACAGTGCGGCGGCCAACGTCGTGAACTACGTCACAGCCACGATGGCCGGCGGCTCCGGAAACATATCGGTAACAGCGTCCTCGGCCGCCGGCAGCATCTATGCCAATCAGCTTGACGTGTTGAGCGCCACCGTAAACGTAGCCGGGGCGGGCCCTGCGCCTGCCGGGTCGGGAGAAACCGTAAGCTTCTACGCCGGTGCGACCCTGCTTGGAACCGGCACTCTGTCCACGGTCGACGCGAACGATTCGTCAACGTCGATCAATATCACCGGATCGCTACTGACTTTGGGCGGCAACAGCATCACCGCGGTTTATTCCGGTGATGCGAACTTTTCACAAACGACATCAGCGGCCATATCGGTTACGCTGTTGAGCCCGCTTGTAACCTTTGGATCGAGCAATGTAGGCACGGCAGCGGCGGGGCAAACGCTCAATTACACCTTCACCAGCGCGACGACTTTGACGGCAGTGAACATACTGACGTTGGGCGCGTCGGGTCTGGATTACACGGACGGCGGAAGCAGCACCTGCACAGCGACCGCTTATACGGCCGGACAGAGCTGCGTGGTGACGGTGGCCTTAACGCCCACGGCGCCCGGCGCGAGAGCCGGCGCGGTGACGCTGTTTGCGCAAGGCAGCACCCTGCCCTTGATGACCTGGTACCTGAGCGGTGTTGGGAACTCGGGAGCGGTCACCATCGATCCGGGCACGCTGACGACAACCACCCTGACTGGAACGCTGACGCCGGCGGGATATGGTTCGGCGGTGGATGGAGCCGGGAACGTGTACGTGGTGGATCATGCCAACAATGCGGTACTGGAGCTGGCGGCAGGCACGTACAGCCAATCCACGGTGGTGTCGGGGCTGTCGGGACCGACCGGGGTGGCGCTGGATGGCGCGGGCGATCTGTACATCTCCAGTGGCAGCAGCGTGGTGATGGTTCCGAATGAAAACGGAACGTTGAACGCGACAGATCAATCGACGGTCAACATCAGCGGTTTGGGGAGCGCGCGAGGCGTGGCAGTGGACTCGAGCGGCGACCTGTACGTTGCGGATGCGACCAACGGGGATGTGGTGGAGTTGTCAAGCCTGGGAGTGCAGACGACGATTGCCTCGGGGTTGACGAGCCCGCACGGGGTCGCGGTGGATGCGGATTTCAATCTATACGTGGCCACTGACAACGCTGTGACGCAGTATCCGGCTGGCGGTGGGACACCGGTTCCGTACGGGACGGGATACAGCAACCCGCGGGGAGTCGCGGTGGATGCGGCCGGGGCGGTGTATGTGGCGGACACCGGCAATAACCAGATTGTGAGGGTCAGTCCTGGCGGAGGGTCGCAGACGACGCTAACGGTCACTGGAGTCAGCTCACCGCAGGGCGTGGCGGTGGATGCATCGGACAACCTGTACGTGACGAATCCGAGCATCGTGATTCAGGTGAACCGGATGCAGGCGGCGCAGTTGAACTTCCCGACGACGAACGTGGACTCCAGGAGTGGGACGCAGGTGGTGACAGTTACGGATGCGGGCAACCAGGCATTGCAAGTTTCGAACCTGGCGGTTTCGGCAAACTTCGCCTCCGCACCGTCGGGAGGAACGGATTGCACGTCGAGCACGGATCTGAGTGCGGGCGTGCAGTGCGAAATCGGAGTGGCGTTTGCGCCGACGGTGAGTGGGGCGCTGGCGGGAACGGTGAGCCTCTCCGATAATGCGCTGAACAACACGGCGAGCACGCAGACAGTCTCGTTGTCGGGCGCGGGCTCGCAGGTAGCGCAGACTATTACGTTCAACACCAGCGCGCCGGCGAGCGCGGTCTACGGCAGTCAATTCACGGTAGCAGCCACCGCGAGCTCAGGATCGGCGGTGACCTTCACCAGTGCGGGCGCGTGCAGCAACTTGGGCGCGACGTACACCATGACGAGCGGCACGGGCAGCTGCTCGGTGATCGCCAACCAGGCGGGTAACACCGAGTATTCGGCAGCGCCGCCGGTCACGCAGACCACTAACGCGACGCTTGCGAGCCAGGTAATTACATTCCCGGCGCTGTCGAGTCAGCCCTACGGTACTGCGCCGTTCCCAGTAAGCGCGACCGCGTCCTCGGGCCTGACGGTAAAATTCTATTCGCTAACGCCGCACGTGTGCACGGTCTCCGGAGCCAGCGTGACGCTGCTCGCCGCCGGAACTTGCACCATCGAAGCCAAGCAGGCAGGCAACGCCGACTACTCCGCCGCCACGCCTGTTTCACAGAGCTTCCCGGTTACGCAAGAGAGCCAGACCATCACTTTCGGAGCGCTCTCGAATCAGCCCTACGGCACAGGACCGGTCATGATCGGCGCGACCACCAGTTCCGGCCTGACGGTAATATTCCATTCGCTTTCGCCGCACGTGTGCACGGTCTCCGGAACCACCGTGACCCTGGCTGCCGTCGGCTCCTGCACCATCGAAGCCACGCAGGCAGGCGACGTCGACTACGCCGCGGCCGCGGCGGTAAACCAGAGCTTCCAGGTTACGAAAGAGAGCCAGACCATCACTTTCGGAGCGCTCTCGAACCAGCCCTACGGCACAGCGCCCATCTCGGTCGGCGCGACCGCCAGTTCCGGCCTGACGGTAGTATTCTTTTCGCTAACGCCGCGCGTGTGTACGGTCTTCGAAACCAGCGTGACACTGGCCGCCGGCGGCACCTGCACCATCGAAGCCACGCAGGCAGGCAACGCCACCTACGCCGCCGCCCCGGCGGTAAGCCAGAGCTTCCAGGTTGCGAAAGAGAGCCAGACTATCACTTTCGGAGCGCTCTCGAACCAGACCTACGGCACAGCACCAATCACCGTCAGCGCGAGCGCGAGTTCCGGCCTGGCGGTAGTATTCTATTCGCTGACGACGCGCGTGTGTACGGTCTTGGGAACCAACGTGACCCTGGTTGGCGTCGGCACCTGCACGATCGAAGCCGAGCAGTTCGGCAACGCCGACTACTCCGCGGCCACGCCTGTAACCCAGAGCTTCCAGGTGACGCAAGGGAGCCAGACCATCACCTTCGGAGCGCTCTCGAATCAGCCTCTCAGTGCTTCGCCGATCACGGTCAGCGCGACGGCCAGTTCCGGCCTGCCGGTTCGCTTTAACTCGCAAACGCCGAACAAGTGCACGGTATCCGGAACTACCGTGACACTCGTAGCCACGGGAACTTGCACCATCCAGGCAACGCAGGCAGGCAATGCCGACTACACCGCAGCCGCGCCTGTCGATGAGAGCTTCCAGGTGTCTCCGTGAGATCTTCCCTCGCTATGCCAACACGACGCTGACGTGCGCGTGAATACCGCGGGGAGCACGCCGGTCTCCACTGTCGGGCGCGGGCTCGCAGGTAGCGCGTCGTGTAAGGCGCCGTACCTGCATGGATTTACTCCACGAGTTTATAAAGACGTTCGTCCAGAGGGCTGCCGGCAATCGGGCCAAGGCTATTCCGGTATTCCTTCGTGTGAGTGGCAGCCGCATGCGTCTCGATTGTTTTCATGGTCTGCCATTCTTCGATAACCGTGAAATGATTCGCCCGCATCGCGTGCTGTAAGACATCGAACCGGAGATTGCCTTCTTCTTGCCGGCTGGCTTCGGCCAGCTTGCGAAGGAGGTCCGCGGCGTTTGTGCCCTGGCCGCCGATATCGACGTGTGTGATCACGAATGTGCCGCGGCTGCTTCTGTCATTGTGAGCGGCGCCTAAAGACAGAGTCTTGTAAGGCCGCTGGTCGTAATCGCTCAGCCTCATCGAGTCGATCTTATTTCGGAATTCCTTGGCATTTGCCGCTGCGCCATGGGTATCAAGGTCTCCGCTGTTGGCCCACGTTTCCATGATGCAGAAGTGTGCGGGCCGTCCGGCCTGCTCGAAGAACTCGATGCGCTGGAATCCGTCCTCTTTTCGGCTTGCATCCCTGTACTGCTTGATAGCAGCGATCGCCGCGGTTCTGGATGCCGGTAGGATATCGACATAGGCGACAGAATAGGCGGTAGTATCCGGCGGCGCCTGCGCGCCGAGAAGTACGGTGCTGATCAGTAATGTAAGCAGTCGTCGCATTTGCGTGTCTCCTTGAGGATGAGACTTGAGAATCGGGAAGTGAGAATTGATCGGTCCTACGATAGCATTTCTTTCACATTTAGCGGGCTAATTGGGGTGAACGCACGCCACTAAATGTGGGTACGCTTTACTTTGCAGATGTACGATACGCCGCAATCCGGTTCAGCGGCGCCGAATCAGACGATACCGCAGGCCGAGCCGACTACCTGCGTGCGCACGCTACACTATGTTCGAAACATGAATGGCTACGACTTTCGGCGCGTCTCGGTCACCGCCCTCATACCTGCCTTTGCGCGCGGCGACTACACCTCGATTCCCTGGGCTAAGGAGATGCTGGCCTTTCTCCGCAGCCGTGGTGCTACGCTCTCCGATGGTCCCTGGTCAGAGGACACCGCGCGGGCCTTCGCTCCCGTGTTCGAAGCGCGCTTTCTGGCCGTGAGCCGGATGATCGCGGAAAAAGGAGCCACCCAGGTGCTCGAACTCGCGGCCGGCCTTTCTCCCCGCGGCATGGACCTCGCCCGGCAAGGCATCGTGTACGTGGAAACCGATCTTGCGGAATCGATGACCCAGAAGCGCGAAATCGTCACCGCCATTCTCGGCTCGGTTCCCGAGAACCTACATCTTCGCGCCGCCAACGCCACCGATCGCTCTCAGCTTATCGAGTGCTGCTCGCCCTTCGTGACCGGACGTCCCGTCGGGGTAACTACCGAAGGCCTGCTTCGCTACCTGACCTTCGACGAGAAGGCCCTCGTCGCCCGAAACGTACATGAAATTCTTCAGTGCTACGGCGGATGGTGGCTGACGCCCGACGTTCACCTCAGAAGCTTGACCCAACGGCAGACCCCGGATTACCGGCAACAGGAGCGCGAGACCTTGGGTCGCAGTCTGGATGCGAATTACTTCGAGGATCTGGACCACGCGCGGCGCTTCTTCGAAGGCTTGGGATTCGCCGTCCACTCGCGCCCGCTCTTCGAACGCCTTCAGGCCCAGATCCAGATTCCGGGGATCGACCAGGCGGTGGACCTGAACGATTTTCGGCTGTTTGTATTGACTCCTGAGCTAAACTGATAGGCTGCTAAGAAAGGCTTTTGGGGACCGACTCCCTTACGGTCGCGGCTCGGTAAAACACATGCAAACACGCAGTCGCGATTCTGAGCCGCGCGCGTGAGCAAGCGGTTTATTGCCTTTTGCAGGATCCTGCTCAGCTCTGATTCTCCCGTTCGCGGTATGGATCTTGCCATCCACTGCGTACTCTTTCAATGACTCTCCTCTTCTGATCGCTGCTTTCGGGCAGGTAAGGTCCATGGACCGGTGGGTACTTTGGCGCTTTCAGTGGTTCAGCGCCTGCCGGTTCCCAGGTCGTCCGAATGCCCGGCATATTGGTGCGGATAGCCGGTCGGTGAGTTGTCACTCCGCCGCTTCCTCACCCCCGTCGTCGATGTATCCAGTTTGTGGGGCACGCGGCTCGGAAGTAAGCGGGCAATCCCGGCTTGGTTTCGCGCAGGATTTCGACAATGGCCTGCCGATCCGCAACCGGCTTTGCCGATAGCGCCTTCCACATACGGCGGTAGACTGCGTCCCGCGCTTCAGCGGGCAGAGCGTCGAAGGCCTCGCTATAGATCATATAGCTGCATGGGTAGCGCAGCAGCCTGGCTTGGAGGCTGAGGTCGCGCAGAGAGCGGCCTTGCCGATCACGCGGTCCGCGAGCGGCGAATGCCTCGGCGAAACCCGACGTGCCCGTGATTTCTCCCTGTAGCGGCGCTTCGCCGGCGAACAACATGGAATCCGCAAGTTCATTCAGCGCGGCACGAGCGGACTGGGTAAGCGAGTGGCTGCCGGACAGTGCGATACGCGACTCCCATCCGGCCCGGATGAGCAGGTTCATGATGCGGACCTGATGCTCAAAGACCAGTAGCGCAGCGATATCGCTATATTGCGTCAGCCTGGTCTGGGGGCTGCACTTGCCCTGGAGCGAATCCAGATGAGCCGGAGCACCCTCCAGCATCGATTCAGGATGCGCCTCATCGGCCGCGATGAGATTGCCCATATGCCGCGCCGGTCCGCTGTTGCCGGTTACGTACCAGCCGCCCCACAACTTGTCAAACGGCATTCGGCCGTCGGTAGCGTATTGGGGCGCGCTATTCAGCGGCACGCCGGAGATGGAGGGGAACACGCTGCGCAGCAGGACGCCGGGCACTCCCAGGGTGTCGGCGGTCATATGGCAGCGCAGACAGTCGTTGCGGCGCGTGAAAGGCGAGTCGAGCGTTCCCGCGGCTATGCGCTTCAGGTACTCGGATGGCCGTTGGTCAAGCCGGTAGAAAACCATGCCGCGGCGCGGGTCGTGCGAGGCGAGTTCCAGGTAGCCGCCGCGTACCCATCCGGCGATCACGGCATCGTTAAAAAAGAGGACGCGGGGATTGGAGGGTTCGATGCGCATGGCCTGAATGCTGGTCTTCGAGAAGACGGCCATCTGCGATTCCACGGGAATATCGAGGGCCTTCAGCACGGCCGGAAGATAACCGGTGACGGGGTCGAAAGCGAGATGCACCTGGCCCCGTTCGATCTTCCGGCTGAGCTCGGTGACCGGATCGGTCAAAGGGAGCGACGAGTATCCGATGGCCGGGTGGTCCAAGGGGAGCGTTTGGCCGGATGCAAGCGCGGGCCCCAGCATGACAAGCACGATGGGCGCGCCGAACCGGGCAATCACCGCAAATTGCGCTTCGGTAAAATGGAACATTGACGAAGAGCTCGTTATGGCTTTGGGCCGCCTATCGAAAATAAAATCGCATCGTTGATGGCGTAGACGGCTCCGTCTGGTCCTATGACGGTTGGCGTGTAGGCTTCACCAATTCCGGGCGTAAGCACAACTTTTTGCGACAGAGTATTGCTCGTAAAGTCCCACCGATAGACGACGCCGTCTTCGCTGTTGATGATGGCGGACTTGGTAAATGGATCGATGGCCGCGGTGTTGATGCACCACTCTTTTACCGCGTCGGGGAAACCCTCGCTGGGCTCCGGTGTGACGCCAGTCACCGTGATCACCTCTTTCATGACGGTGGCGGTGGAGTACTCATCCTGCTGAGTGGCGTTGGGATCCAGCACCGCCACTTTGTTGACCCCGTTGCCGGTGCCTAGCCCAACGTAATTGTTGTACTTGGTCAGGATCAGGTAAGAGGACGTTCCGGTGTAGCTGGGCACGCTGCCGGCGGGAACCACCGACGCGGTGTTATCCCAGCCGAAGGATCCCGGCGTCTTCAGCGTGGAAAGAGCTGCGTTGAAGTGCAGCATCCAGCCGCGGTCATTATGCGAGGAGCAGCAGGGGTTCTCCAGCACGCCATAATAGACGTCGCCATCCGGGCCAACCATGGGCGCGGCCGAACTGTCGCTGGAAACCGTGGCGCGAAGACCGCTGAGGGGATCGAACAGTTGCACATGCGCGAGAGGAGCCAGCGTTGCGGCGTTCAGTGACACCAGGTAACCGTTCGCGTCGAATTCGCTACCGCCCGAGACGGCCACGTAAACGGTGCTTTCGTCGTTGCTCAGCGCCGGCGCGCAGTTGAGCGCCACCTGGCTGACGTTCGGATCGTTGCCCGCAAGCGATGTGGCGCTCATCCAGGTTCCCACGCCGGACGGTCCGATACGCGCCATTCCGCTAACAACACCCGCGGCGTTGCCCGACGCGGCGGTGAAGCCGAAGAAAATATTCCCATGGTGGTCCGCCGTGATGGGTGTCGAAATGTGGATGGCGGCATTGAGCGCGGACTGATTCGCGGCGTAGATTGCTTTGCCGTAAAACACCAGTTGTCCGGTGGCGCCGGAAAGACCGTTGCTACCTGTCGCTGAGTCGACCGAGTCACGATAAAGAACGGCGCCGCCCGCGCCTGGATAATAAAGACGCGTGTCCAGACTCAGAGCGGGTCCGTAGGGAGGTATCCAGTCATGGCTTGGGAGCGAATAGTCGGAGGCCAGAGTATAAAGCGGAGCGCAGGTTGCGCCGCCGCTGGTAGCGCAGGTCGCGCCATTGAAGGCCAGCACTTCGTAGCCCGCCTTGGCCGTCCTGACCGGAACCAGCACCGTGTCGGCGGCGGTGATGGATAACGAACCGTAGTGAATATACAAAGGTCCGCCGACGGTGGGCATGTTGGGGTTGGGAGCGTTGATCAGATCGACGGACGTGCGCCAGAGAATCTCGCTCAAGTCTCGCGCAGCAACGACGGAATCGGCCGTGTGCTGCGGATTGTGGGCATACCCGCTCCAAGGAACGTTCACGCCCTGCGCGGAGGTCGTAACTGGGATGAAAAAAGCACTGAAACATGCGAGCACCAGAGCGGTGCGCACGGCATGGAACAGAGTGGATCGTAAAGACATGGGATGAGTTTACTCGAATATTTAGGCAACGCGATAGGAAATCCTTATGCTATTTCGCGAGCGCTCAGCGGTTCTAGCAGTCACCGAAAATACATCACACCGCTTTGGGTCTAGCTGGGCAGAAGATCGGTTTGAAGAATGGAAGCGGTTGAGGGGCGCTTGGGATGAGCGCGCGAGGAATTACCGGTGTCCTGAGTTAGAGGTCCGCCACATAACTCGCAGTGGGGCGGACGCGGGCGTCGTCCGCGGTCCGGCGGACCCACCCCACTGGGCGAATTATTCAATGAACTTGTAACTCAGAGATTTCGACCACGATAACAGCCGTTCATCATTTGCTGGTTTCGGGGCAGCCGCCGCGTGATCGGACCGGAGCACCACAAAAGCATATGGAATTGGCCTGATTGTTGCGATTTTTAGCTGCCCCGTGTACACTGTACTACCCAGTCGGGACTCGAAGATCCAGCCGCCGATCGGAAACAACCTATGAAATTGAACAAGATTGTCCTGCTCTCGGTGTACACGCTTGCGGGACTTATAGCTGCTTCGGCGCCGTTGCGCGCACAGCAGCTTCATCAGACGCCCGGCGCCAAGACGATTCTCTCTGGTACCGTACCGGGCTGGCTAGGCCAGGCACGGCGGCTTGGCCCGGCTGACGAGAACCAGCGGATCGTCATCGAAGCTTATCTCAGTTGGCGGAACCAGGGCGAACTCGAACGGCTCATACAGGAGCAAGCCACCCCGGGCAACTCGCGCTACGGACAGTTTCTCACTCCTGAGCAGTTCCATGCCGCCTTCTCGCCCAGAGCGCAAGATGTGGCTCTGGTGCAGCGTACTTTGAGCGCTCTGGGCTTGAACATCCGGTACACTCCGGCCAGCGGCCTGTTCGTCGAAGCCAGCGGAACGGTGGGACAAATCAAGCAGGCTTTCGGCGTCAGCCAGAACCTGTATTCTTATCGTGGCAAGATCCTGCGGGCCCACGCTGAGGAGCCCTCGCTTCCGGCGCAGCTCTCAGGATTGGTCACCTACATCGACGGCCTGGACGAAACGCGTCCACTCAGGAAGCCCGCGCTGGCACGGCCTATACGTACGGGGACGCAGCCGTCGATCGCGACCGGCGTCATACCGCCTCCGGAAGGTGGTAACAACCTGTATCCATGCAGCAACTATTGGGACGACCACCAAGCCCTGCTTGAGTCGCCATCGCCGTTTCCCTATGGATCTACTCTTCCCTGGCAGATCTGCGGCTACACACCGCAACAGGTGCGTGCGGCCTATGGCGCCGACCAGGTGTCTGAGACCGGCAAGAACGTGCGGGTTGCAATCGACGATCTCTACGTTTCGAGTACACTCGTGGCCGACGTAAATCAATACTCTGCAAACCACGGATTGCCGCAACTGACCTCTGCAAACTTCTCGGAGATCCTACAGCCGGGCGTGAATTACGTTCCCACCGGTGATCCGTGCGGGTCCCAAGGTTGGCTGGGGGAGCAGACGCTGGACGTTACGGCCGTTCACTCCATGGCGCCCAACGCCTACATTCTCTACGTAGGGGGCTCTTGCGATCAGGTGGACGTGGTGGATGAGGGCGAGGGCGAACAGCCTCTCTACCAGGTCATCGATCAGAAGCTGGCGGACATTATCACGAACAGCTGGACGTACATCGGCGAGGGAGATGTTTCCAGCGCGCGGCTCGCCATTGACACTTTCCAGCTCCTGCAGGCCGCGGCCGAAGGCATCACCGTGCTGTTTGCAAGCGGTGACGATGGAGACTCAACGCGAGGTGCTCCGCCGGTGATACCGGTCGGGTCCGGCAGTTGGCCGGCCACAAGCCCTTTTGCAACGGCGGTGGGTGGTACCAGCCTGCTGCTCATGAATGCTTCGGGTGAGAAGGCCGAATACGGATGGGCAAACTACTTTACTTCTTTCGATGGCACTCCCGCGGTGAACGCGGATGCAACGGTAGTGAAGGACCACGGATGGGGCCCGTTTTTATATGCCGGCGGCTCAGGGGGTGGTCCCAGCCTGATCGTTCCGGAACCTTTTTATCAGTTCAACGTTGTTCCGAATATATTCGCCACGACAACGTACACGGCCGCCGGCACGCCTGTTCCCCTGAACGGTCCTCATCGTGTGACCCCGGATATCGCTATGGTGGCTGATCCGGACACAGGCCTCCTGGAGGGTCAGACCTTGCTCATCGCCACGCCGCCAGTAGATCCGGGCTGCACCAAAACCGGGCAGACTACCGAATACTGCGAATCCCCGCTCGGTGGGACCAGCCTTGCCAGCCCGCTGTTTGCCGGAGTTTTGGCCCTGGTGAACGAAAGGCGTTTTTCGCAGGGGCTGAGCGCGGTTGGCTTCCTGAATCCCGCTCTGTATGCTCTGCATGTGGGAGCGACAGGCGCGAACGCGCCGATCGTGGATGTGAACGCGCCGTCGGAGCCGATTGGAGCACTCGTCTTTTACCCAGGATTTTCTTTCTACGGTTTCGCCACTCTGGACTCCTATCCCACCAGCAGCGGCACCATAGTGGAGAACGTGGACAGTGCGCTGCGCTCCGGTCCCGGATACGACAACGTCACTGGTCTGGGGGCTCCCTGGGTCCCGGCGCTGCTGCAGGCTTTGGGCGGACCAGGACAGTGAAGTCTCGGCGCTACCCTTCGGCACGGCTTTCCTGAGCGTCAACGACGAAATCCTTAACAAGCTGCTGAAAAAGGCTTTTGGGGACCGACTCCCTCACGGTCGCGGCTCGGTAAACACATGCAAACACGCAGTCGCGATTCTGAGCCGCGCGCCAGCAGCACACCCGGAGACGACCGGAAGTCATGCACTGGAGAAACAGCGACTCGAAGAAGACCGGACGGGTGGCGCGTGAGCAAGCGGTTTATTTCCTTTTGTCGCGGTAGGGACGCCGGTTTCCCAGACGCCCCCCGCACAGATCCGTACGTGCAGAATTGCTGCATACGGCTCCTACCTCGGATATCTGGCGTCGAAGCGCACGTTCGGATGCGGATGCAGGATCTTCGCACTTGGAATCCATCGATCGACCAAAGGCCAGAGCCGCTCCCAAGTCATCCGGCTCCGTTGACTCCGCCGCCGAAGCGCGCGGTACCAGCGCCAGATCACCTGGGCCCGAAAGGTGTTCAGACTATCCATGTTGCCGGGGACTGCCTGATAGTTGAAGTAGCCTTGAACGACGGACTTCAACCACTTCCCGATCTCGGCGACGGGCTGGTGCCAGCGTCGCCGAAGCTCCTCCTTCAGCTCACCGAGCTTGCCAGAGAGTCGCTTACGAATCGTCTTCCGCTTGACGATGAACCGACCGGTTTTCCGGGTCTTCCCACACATGTGCGTGAAACCCAGAAAGTCGAACACCTCCGGCTTGTCCTCGCCTCGCTGCTTCCGGTTTTTGGCTGCCTCGCGCCCGAACTCAATCAGGCGCGTCTTGTCCGGGTGTAACTCCAACCCGAACTTCTGCAAGCGCTCCTTCCACTCGGAAAGAAAGCGCTCCGCGTCGGCGCGATTTTCGAATCCCGCGACGATATCATCAGCGTATCGGACCACCACCATGTCGCCCGTAGCCTGATGTTTTCGCCAGTGCTGGACCCACCGATCGAAAACGTAGTGCAGGTACACGTTGGCCAGCAGCGGCGAAGCCACCGATCCTTGCGGAGTCCCTACTTCCGTCTTCGACCACTTCCCTTCCTCGGACACTCCCGCCCTCAGCCATTTCTGAATCAAGCGAAGTATCCTTCGGTCGGCAATGCGGTGCTCGATAAACTTGACCAGCCATTCGTGCGATAGGTGATCGAAAAAGCCACGAATGTCGGCATCGAGTATCCAGTTCACCTTCCTCCGCATGATCCCCACCCAAAGTGCATCCAGCGCTTGATGCTGGCTTCGCCCCGGTCGGAACCCATAAGAGAACCCCAGGAAATCCTCTTCGTAAATCTGGTTGAGGATCGTCACTACGGCCTGTTGAACCACCTTATCCTCCAGGGCTGCGATGCCCAAGGGACGTTGCCGTCCATCGGCTTTCGGAATGTAGGCTCTCTTGGAAGGCTGCGCTCGGTACGTCCCTCGATGGATTCGGCTTTGCAAGTCTGCCAGTTTCTCCTCCAGGCCCGTCTCGTACTCTTTCCACGTCACGCCGTCGATTCCAGGCGCCGCATCCCGCTTCAGGGCGAAATAGCTGTCCCGTAACAATCCGACAGTGACGTGGTGGAGCAGCGCAGTGAACCGCGTCCGCTTGTCTTTCCGTGCTGCCTTTCGCACACCGTGCAAGTCGCTCAACTCGCCGATCCGGCTCTGAGTCCGGGGCGCGGTCGCCTGCCCGATGTTCTCCTTGGTCGATTGCCTTCCCTCCATGCCCTCCGCCAGCGGTTTCCCACTCTTGTTCGGACACTTCGACGGTACTACGCAACCGTCCGACTCCCCACCAACGTGCATGTTGGACTTCCGGCTCAAGGCCTTCTCCAACCGGCCCGCCGCAATCTGGGCGATGGGCATCGATGGGGTCTCCCGGTTCCCGCGCGCGGAGTTTCCATGCATGCCAGGGGTCTTAGACTGCGCAGAGTCCAACGGATGCTCGCGATTACACATCCGCCAGTGTTGCCTTCCGCCATGCTGAACGACGTCGGCACTCCGATCGCGATTATTTCGCAGCTCAATACCCTGCCTGCACTTTCCCCTGTCAACGCTTCGATGGCAGCCTCGCGGCTGGCCACGCATGACTCGGGGCCAGGACGGCTCGCTACGCCTTTCCTGTATGACTCTTTCATTCACAACTCCACGCCGGTTTGTACCGGCGCAC
>CAWAPW010000006.1:0-673473 GCA_963784025.1 Bryobacterales bacterium | reverse complement strand
AGCGCCGGTGGCGGGGCGGATGAGTGGGTAACGCAATTGCTTCGGCAGGGCGATGCGAAGGTGTTCAAAAAATACTCGCAGATGAAGTTGCAGATGAAGCGCGAGGCTTTGGAGAAGATCAACCGGCAGGCAAACGAAGGCCGGAAGGGTTTTGATACGGTAAAGGTGCAATGAGGGGGTTTTGATACGGTTTTGCTACGGTCGGAGCGGTTTTGGCTGGATTTGGAAAGGCCGGGTGTATCGCAAATTTGGAAGTGGTTTAGAATCAAAGGAGCTTCACATGTCGGGGCGTAGCGCAGCCTGGTAGCGCACCTGCCTTGGGCGCAGGGGGTCGGGCGTTCAAATCGCCCCGCCCCGACCAAACCGTTATTGACTCTAAGAGAGTTATTTGGCTGGGCTCCATCGCCTTCATATCCCAAGTTACGCTTGGACTGAACCCCTAAAGTGACACACTCGCAATTGACACGCTTTGGAGGGAAAGGAGCTGCGAGTGTCCATGACGCGAAAGGGGAAGGCATCCGTTGGAGTTCTGTCAGATGGCGGTGGAACGGATGAAGCGCCGCGAGAACATCGTGGCACTGTCGGAGGAGTTGGGGGTCTCCCGACGCTGTTGTATCGCTGGCGCGATCAACTGGATCCAATCGAGGGCAGACAAGAGCACCGCCGGAGAGTCTACGTGAATCCACGCTCCGCAACGAGAACCACCAACTAAAACGGGTTTTGGCGCGAGGGCGTCTACGACCAGATCCGGGGAGTGATGTCGATGCAAGGCAGCCTGAGTATCGAGCGGATGCCGCAACAGGCGAGTCTTGGCAAGCCTCTGGTACGAGGCCGCGTCGCGGAACTGAACAGATCATCGCGGCTCTCCCAAAACTAGACGCCGCGCAACCGGTCGCCCAGAAGGTAGCAGCGCTGATACGTCAGCGCTCTGAAAAAGTAGTGAATCGTGTTCAGACTTAAGACGCGAGCTTTTGAAGCGATAATGGAGCAATGCCTTCGTCCAATGACGGACCCGCGTGTGTCCCACACTACGAGATACAGGACTCGCAGGCTCTGTCCACGCCATCCTTGTTGATTTATACGGAGATGATTGAAGCGAATATCAGCGCGGCGCTTCAAATGATGAAAGGCGATACGAACCGGTGGCGGCCGCACCTGAAAACGGCCAAGCTTGGCTACACAATCGGCCGCCTGGTGGCGCGCGGAATCACGACAGCGAAGTGCGCAACCAGCTTGGAATTGATAGTGGCAATCGAGTCGGGGATGGAAGATGTGCTGGTCGCATTTCCGCTGATGGGTCCGAATGCTGCGCGGGTGCGGGAGATTGCAGCGGCCCATCCGGAGCGGCGGATTTCCACGCTGGTAGAAAGCGTCGATCAACTGGATGAGTGGCGGGCGAGCGCGGTGGGTGTGTTCGTCGATCTCAATCCGGGCATGGATCGGACAGGGGCAGCGGAGGACAACTTCGAGGGAGTCCGCGAGTTCATCGATCAGATTCAGAAGGCGGGACTGCGCTTTTGCGGCTTGCATCACTACGATGGACACATTAAGAATGCCGACCCCTCTGCGGCGGCGATGGCTTGCGAAGGTTACTCAAGGCTGGTGGAGTTAATTGCGTATCTCAAGCGCTGGGGGATCGAGGTGCCGGAAGTGATTACTTCGGGCACGCCCGCCATGCCGCACGCGCTGAATTTCGCGCCATTTAGCGCGGGGGAATTTGTGCATCGCGTATCGCCCGGAACCATTGTCTATAACGACCGAAACAGCCTGAAGGAGTTGCCGGACTATGGGTTTCAACCGGCGGCGTTGGTCTTGTCGACGGTCGTGAGCCGTCCACGGGAGAATCGCGTTACGTGCGATGCCGGCCATAAGGCCGTGTCGGCCGATGCGGGCGTGCCAACTTGCGACGTGATGGGGCGGCCCGGGCTGGTAGGGCTAAAGCCCAGCGAGGAACACTTGCCCATCGAAGTGCGGAGCGGCGAAACGCCAGCGCGCGGGGAGTTGCTTTATCTGTTACCCGCGCATGTCTGTCCCACGGTAAATAACTTCGATAAAGCGGTTCTGGTGCGCGGCGGGAAGGTGGAGTGCGTTGTGCCGGTTAGTGCACGGGGGCACGAAATGTTTGTGACGTGACACCTGCTCAATCCAGCAGCTTGCGCGACGAAGGCGGATGCGGCACGTAGTCTTTCTGAAGTTTGGCTTTGGCTGCGTCGCGATCCACCAGCGCCTGTTTAAACTTGGATTGGAGCGCTTCGCGATCCAGCCGGACTCCAGACAGGTACACGCTGTCTATCGCCCGCGTGTTGCGGATGTTCTCCAGCGGATTCGCGTTCAGCACGATAAAATCCGCGCGCTTGCCCTTGGCCAGCACGCCTGTGTCGTTGATCCGCAGCACCTCTGTGGGTCTCGAGGTAGCAGCGACAATCGCCTGCGCCGGTGTCAGCCCAAGCCGGACGTACATTCCCAGCTCGTGGTGCTCGGCGAAGCCATAAGAATACTTGGCTGAGACGCCCGCGTCGGTACCGAGCACGATACGGGCGCCAGCCGCGAGATACTTTGGAAAATTGTAGCGGAGGTTCTCTTCCCGTTGGACAAACTGTGGACTGGCCGGCGCCGAGCAAGGGGGCGACGGCAACCATGTTTTGCCCGCCTTGATATCGGCGATCACACTGTCGGGCAACGCCTGTTCGATGAACGGGTCGTCGCCGTCGCAAAGCTCGGACCGATCGCCCAGGCCCATCACGGGCGTCCAGTACGGCTTCTTCGCTTTAAGGATCGCGATGAACTCGTCGTCCACCTTTTCGGCCATCAGGGTGTGTACCAGCACGTCCACTCCGGCCTTCACTACGCCCTTCTGATCTTCTAAGTTCGTGGCATGCGCGTGGACAATCATGCCGTGCCGGTGCCCTTCCTGGATCACCGCCGAGTAAACTTCGGGAGGCATCTTCTTCCTGCTTCCCCGCGAGTTGTCCCGATTATCCACCCAGAACTTGAGCTCTTTGATCTTTCTGGCCGCAATTTTCCGGACGGCCGCAACGGCCTCATCGGGAGTTGAAACTTCATACACCGCGTGCAGCGGACCAGTCCCCTGGATCAGGAGCGCATCCGGACCACCTCCCGGAGGCGCCAGGCCTGCTGCGAAGAAAAATCGCGCGGCTGCAGGAAATTTCCCAGCCAATTGGTTCTGCTGAAACTCGATCGCGAAGTCAGTCGGCTGCTCTCCCATTGCCATGGCTGTACCAACGCCATAAAACGCCTCGCGCTCCAGATGGTCCAAAACATTCTCCGGTGTGTGGTTCTCAACGCTCCAACTCACAAATCCCTCATAGCCGATATGGACGTGTATGTTGTTCATCGCCGGCATAACCGTCTTTCCGGTCAGGTCCACTCGAGCGGCTCCGGCAGGCGCCTTGATGGAACCCTTCCGGCCAATCGCGGTAATGCGTCCGCTCAGGACGACGAACGCTCCGTTCTCAATGGGAGCGCTCGCGTCACCAATGATCAGACGGGCGCCTTCATAGATAGCGTCGTTGTTCTGCGAATAACAGGCAATCGAGCCCAACGATGCGGCCACAACACTGGCCGCCAGCATCTTCCCTGCGCACGTCATCGTTTCTTCCAGCGATCCGCCAGCGCGGCCAGTTTATCGTTCATGGTTTGAGGCTTCGGTGCGGGAGCGGGCTTGTTCGGCGGGGGTGCGGCGCTCGGCTTGGGTTTTGACCCGGGCGTCTTCATCGATAGCGCGATTCGTTTGGATTTCGGGTCTGCGCTGAGCACATGCACCTTCACAATCTGGCCCACCTTGACGATATCGCTGGGCTCCTTGACGTAACGGTCCGATAGTTCGCTGATGTGCACAAGCCCATCCTGATGGACGCCCACGTCGACGAAGGCTCCGAACTTCGTCACGTTGGTCACGATGCCCTCCAGCGTCATTCCCGGTTGCAGGTCCCCGATCTCCTTCACATTGTCCTGAAAGCTGGGCGCGAGAAACGTTTCGCGCGGATCGCGGCCGGGCTTCCGCAGCTCTTCCAGAATGTCATTCAGGGTGTAGACGCCGGCAGCCAGGCCGCTCTTGTCCAGCTTGTCCAGCAGAGCAGGTTGTTCGATCAATCGCTCGATGGGAACATCCAGGCTCCTGGCGATTTGCTCCACCACTGGGTAGGACTCAGGATGAACGGCGGTGATGTCGAGCGGATGATCGCCGTGGCGGATTCGCAGGAAACCGGCGGCCTGTTCGAAGGTCTTCGGGCCGATGCCGGGTACGGCGGTCAATTGAACGCGGGAGCGGAAACGGCCGTGCTCGTTGCGGAACTCGACGATCTTTTGGGCCGTGCGTTCATTGATGCCGGCCACGTAGCGCAGCAGGGCCCAGGAAGCTGTGTTGAGGTCCACGCCGACGCGGTTGACGCAACTTTCAATTACCGTCTCCAGCGATTTGTGCAGATGGCTCTGATCCACGTCGTGCTGATACTGGCCAACGCCAATGGACTTGGGATCCAGCTTCACCAGCTCGGCCAATGGGTCTTGCAAACGGCGCGCGATGGAGATGGCTCCGCGCACTGTCAGGTCCAGATCGGGGAATTCCTGGCGGGCGATTTCGGAAGCCGAATAGATGGAGGCGCCAGACTCGTTCACCATCACGCAGAAGATCGACGAGAGGCCTTCTTTTTTCAAAAGCTCGCGGACCAACGCCTCGGTTTCGCGCGAAGCGGTGCCGTTGCCGATCGCAATGGCCCGCGCGTTGTATCTCTCGATCAGCGCTTTGAGCGTTCGCTCCGCGCCGGCCACGTCGTTCTTTGGCTGGAACGGATAGATGACATCGTGGCCAAGAAATTTGCCGGTGTCGTCAACGACGGCGATCTTGCAGCCGGTGCGAATGCCGGGGTCGATTCCGAGCACGGCCAGTTGGCCCGCCGGAGGGGCGAGCAGAACGTTCTGGAGATTCTCGCGGAAAACCTGGATGGCGTCGGCGTCGGCGCGCTGCTTGAGCGCCAGCCGGACTTCGGATGTGATTGAGCTATTCAGCAGACGTTTCCAGGCGTCTTCGGCCGCCAGGTTCAAGTGCGGCGTCCAGTCGCCAGGCCGCTTGTGAATCTTGCCGTTGATGAGCCCGAGGGGGCGGTCGGGATCGAGTTCGATGAGGAAGTAAAGAATGTTCTCGGTTTCGCCCCGGCGGATGGCCAGCATGCGATGCGAAGGGATCTGCTTCACCGGCTCGCGATAGTCGTAATACATCTTGAATTTCTGCTGTTCGTCGATAGCGTCCGTGGTTTTCTTGCTGACGATGACGCCTTCCTCAAACATGGCGTGACGCAGCAGTTTCCGAATGTCCGCGTTATCGCTGATGGTTTCCGCGACGATGTGCCGCGCCCCTTCCAGCGCTTCCGCAACGTCGGCCACGCCCTTCCCGGCGTCGACGAAGGACGCGGCGAATGCTTCCAGTGGCATATCCGCCGGCTCTTGATTCCAAAGATAGCCGGCCAGCGGTTCCAGACCCTTTTCCCGCGCGATCATCGCCTTGGTGCGGCGCTTAGGTTTGTAGGGAAGGTAAAGATCTTCCAACTCGCTCTTGTCAACCGTCTGGTCGATGCGCGCCTGCAACTCGGCGGTCAGCTTGCCTTGTTCCTGAATGGAAGCGAGGATGGTCTCTTTGCGGGACATCAGCTCGCGGAAATAGAGGAGCTTTTCTTCAATCGCCCGGATCTGGACTTCGTCAAGATTGCCGGTGGTCTCCTTGCGATAGCGGGCGATGAATGGGACGGTGGAACCTTCATCCAGAAGCTCGATGGTGGCTACCAGGGCCTTCAGAGGGATCTGGAGCGTGCCGGCAAGGTGAATCAGAAGATCGGGAGATAAGGATTGCAGTTCGGGCATGACAGCGAAGACACCCATTCTAGCGCGGCGCGCGATTGCGCCCTCCCGCGGCAGCGTGCCGGAATCGTGGCTTCCACTAGCGAATTGCCGCTTTGATTATTTCGACCCGTTCCGCCAGACTTCCTGGCTCTACTGAGACTAACTCGAAGCCGAAGTCCCGGTAAGTCTCCTCGTGAATTTTCTCAAAGCGCAGCGTTTCCTCGAAGCTGATTCGCCGCGCTTCGGTCGGCGTGACGAATCCAAGATTGCGAACGAGGAACACCCGGCGCTGATAGATTGCTTCTTTCTTGATGCGCTCCAGTTCGCCGGCAAGAATGGGTGAAAAAGGGCGCCTGAGGTAGACGGCCAGGGCCGCGGTACACACCGCGCAACGGTCGTGAAACTGAACGTCATCCGGCTGATAAGACGCCCGAATCTGGCGGTCCCGTTGCAGCTTGGCGATGGAATCGATGAAGCCGGGATGCGTCCAGGGTTGAGCCGGGGGCTGAGCCGTTCCCTGGGCCTGCGCGGCGGCGATAACGTCGGTAGCTGCCTCTTCCACTACGCTGAACCCGTCGAGCTCTAACTGACGGATGATGGCTGTCTTCCCCGCGCCGGGCGCGCCGGTGATGATAAACCTTTTCATGTGCTTGGCGACCCCACGGAACAAGTTTGGCCGAGACTCCGTTCATCGCTGTAGAGATTATTTCTGAAAATGACGATCATTCCTAACAGGCTGATGAAAAAGGCTTTTGGGGACCGACTTCCTCACGGTCGCGGCTCGGTAAACACATGCAAACACGCAGTCGCGATTCTGAGCCGCGCGCGTGAGCAAGCGGTTTATTGCCTTTTTCAGCATCCTGCTAAGGCCGAGAGGTCACTTTTCCAGCCGGTCCGATTTTACTAGGACTGGCGCATTGGAGGTTTCATGGCGAAAAGTCTCAAGATCATTTTCCTTCTGTTTCTGCTTTGTTCTTTCGCCGCTGTGATGGCGCAGCAATTTCCGCTGTGGGAGCAATTGCTTCGCTACTATGGCGGCAAAAGCGATGACACTCCGGTGCAATCGATGAAAATGGGCAACCACATGCAAATGTCGCTCAAGGGCAAGCCCCAACCGGGAGATAAAGAGTGCGCCCAACGGATCGTGGTTGCCGCTGGTAGCGTGGTTGCACATTATTCCGATGTGAACACCGCGCTTCGCGACGGCTACAAGCCGTTTCATCCCACCGGCAAACTGGGTGAAGAGGTCCACTACACCAGCCGTCGCTACCACCGGCTGGAGCAGCGACACGTGGACTACGATCATCCGGGATCCATCTTGTACAAACGCACGCCGGAGGGCATGCAGGCCGTGGGCGTCATGTACACCGCACCGCAGGATTCGACGCCGGAACAACTGAACGCAGTGGCTCCGCTCAGCATCGCCACCTGGCACCGTCATGTGGACTTCTGCGGCGGACCGCGCAGCTTGCCTATCGAAGAGCAAGTTGGGCCGCATGCGCGGTTTGGCCCGCAAGGCAGCATTCACACCGAAGAGGCATGCAAAGAGGCGCACGGACTTTGGATTCCAGTGGTCTTCGGATGGATGACTCATGTTTACCCCAACGCAAAGTCGCCCAGTGACGTTTGGGCCGGAATGGACATGCACATGGATGCCAATACCGGCGACGAAGAAATGAAGAAATAGGTGTCCAGCTCCCGCACGTTTGTCCGGGGCGTTTCAAGGACTTTACCGTAACCATATGCGGTCAGTTTGACCGGGTATGGTCAGGTGGAAAAACAGGTGGCGCGGCACGTAACACCACGGCTCGAGGCTATCGGACCACAGCAGCGCAAGAAACGCTGGGCCCATCGCCCGCCGGCTCTCGCCGCCTGGTTTGGACCCACTCCTGCATGCTTAGTCTTCGAAGGAATACAAAAACATGCTTTGGACAATATTCATCATCCTGCTGGTGCTTTGGGCGCTAGGAATGGTCACAGCTTATACCATGGGCGGTCTCATTCACCTATTGCTCTTGGTGGCCGTAGTGGTTTTAGTGATCCGCTTATTTCAAGGACGCAGGATCGCGTAGTTGCGTTCACGGCGCGTGGGCCAGATTCTGGCCCGGACCGTGCCTGTGCGGGAACGGCTTCTGGGGCGCTTTCAGCAGTTCGGCAGCCGCGTGCCAAGACGGGCTTCCGGTAGTGGGGCTTGCTGTGATGCTGTCATGCCCGGAACAATAGAGCCGATGCTGTCGCGGGCGATGAGCGTGGCGCAGCGGGCGCTACAGATCCTTGCGCGAGATATCGAGCTTCCGCATCATGGCGTTCAACGTAGTGCGCGGCAATCCCAGGCGCGCGGCCGCCGCGCTCACCACTCCATTCGCTTCCTTGAGAACTCGAATGATGTGTTCCCGCTCCACGTCGGCCAGCGAAGCTCCGGCAGGCGCTTCGGGGGCATCGGCCCGGATCTCGGCCAAAGGCGCTCGCAGGGTGGAACCAGGCGAGAGAATTACCGACCTTTCGATGAAGTTCTCCAGTTCCCGCACGTTCCCGGGCCAAGGCCACGCAACCAGCGCCTGCATCGTCTCCGACGGAATCTTATCGATCTGCTTATTCATCTTGGCCGCGTAGGTTTGAGTGAAATGCCGGACCAGGACGGGGATGTCATCGCGATGCTCGCGCAAGGGAGGTATGGTGATGGGAAATACTTTCAGCCGGTAATAAAGATCGCTACGGAACAGCTTGTCGCCCATCATCTGCGTGAGATTGCGATTGGTGGCCGCCAGCAGCCGGACGTCGATGGGAATGGTGCGCGTGCCGCCCAGGCGTTCGAATTCCTTCTCCTGTAAAGCGCGCAGCAATTTGGGTTGAAGCTCTAAGGGAATGTCTCCCACTTCGTCCAGGAACAGAGTGCCCTGGTGGGCTCGCTCGAAGCGGCCGATCTTCTGCGACAACGCGCCGGTGAACGCCCCTCTTTCATACCCAAACAGCTCACTCTCCAAAAGTCCGGTGGGGATGGCGGCGCAGTTCAGCGTGATGAAAGGACGATTCCGGCGTCCACTGGTTTTATGGATAGCGCGCGCTATCAGCTCTTTGCCTGTACCGGTTTCGCCCAGCACCAGCACCGTGGCGTCGGTGGGCGCAACAATTTCCACCTGCCCCATCACGCGCTTCAACGCCGCGCTGGTGCCGACAATCTCCTCGAATTCCTGAGAAGCGCCCGGCTCGGTTGAGACCTTCTCCGCGCGGTCGCGCTCGGTGAGATCCTGCACGAAAGTAATCCAGCGAAATGGCGACGGCGGCAGCACTGCGCTGGCCATCTGAACACGCACCCGGGTCTCATCCTTGCGAATGTACTCGATTTCAAACGGCGTGCAGGCGCCATGCAGCAAACCCTCTTCCTGCGCGCGTTCCTGCAAAGGCAAGTATTCCGGCGCAACGATATCGGCCCATCGCAGCACGCCGCCGGTTAACTCTTCGCGGCTGTATCCCAGCATGTCCAGAAATGCATCGTTCGCCGTGATCATGCGGTCGAACTCGCCGCTCACGATGCCCGCGATGGTGGAGTCAGCCGGAAGCTGCCGGGACCCGGCCCGCTTGGTGAGAAGCGCTTCCTCCATCCGGTGACGCGCGCTGAAGTCGCGCACCACGCTGGCGAAACCCTCCAGTTCCATGTTTTGGCCTCTGAGAGCGGTGGTCAACGAGTTCGCCCAAAATCTGGAGCCATCTTTTTTCTTATGCCACGCCTCACTTGCCAGATGACTCTCGGCATGTTTATCCACTCGCGCCTCGCCGTCATCTATATAGAGGCAGCTGGCAGGTTGACCGACGATCTCTTCGCTGGAGTAGCCGTAGATGCGCTCGGCTCCCGCGTACCAGGCGACAATCCTGCTATCGGCGTCCAGTGACAGGAACGCATAGTCGTGGCCGTCGGCGGCCGCGCTCTTCTGGCCGGAACTGTCGTTGAGCACCAGGACATGACGCCCTGGCAACACATCGTTCCTGGCCGCGTACTGGATTTTGTTGGGCTGGAGCAGATGTTTGATGGATGCACCGATCACATTCCTCATCGACAGTCCCAGCAGCTTGCCGGCGCCGGAGCTGGCTTCCACGCAAAGCCCGTCGTTATCGGCGATAAGCATGGGCTCGGACTGGTGTGAGAGAACGGCCCAGAGCAGCGGCTCTAGCGCTTTCAAACCATCATTTACCAGCCAGCTACTGGTTTCTTGCTCCGAGGCTGCGGAGTGCATTGCTTCTCCTTCGCCCCGTCGATCCAGGAAACCGTGTGGTCTAAGAGACGGCGGAGAGCGCGGGAAGGTCTCGAAAACAGCGGAGAGCCGAGATTGGCGGTCGCACTATACTAACATCGATTTGGGAAATTACAGCAAAATGATTGATCGCATTTGGTCATGCGACGCTCAGCGGTCAATCGGTTATTCCTTAGTCTCATCACTTTGCAAGGGAAATAGGGAAACTTCACTAAGCTACGGCTTGGGCATGGGATTGCCTTCTTCCTGCATTGAGGAGTAAAACGAATGCCTTTGATCAATTTAGTGTTTGCGCTGATTGTGGTGGGTATGGCGCTGTGGCTGGTGAATCGTTACATCCCGATGGCCTCCAGCATCAAGACCATTCTGAATGTGGTGGTCGTGGTTGCGGTGGGAATCTTTGTTTTGAAGTCCGCGGGACTTTGGGGCGACGTTACCAGTTTTCGAATCGGGCACTAACGCCCGCCCAGCCCTACGCATATGAAGAGATCAGACCAGGAGTTCGATCCTAGGCTCTTTCTCGCCGAAGCCGGCAAAGGAAGGACGCTGGCCGAGTACGCGAAGAACCAAAAAATCTTCGTGCAAGGCGACCCAGCCAATGCCGTTTTCTATATCCACAAGGGCAAGGTCAAACTCACGGTCGTCTCCAAACAGGGCAAGGAAGCGGTGGTTGCCCTATTAGGAGCCGGCGACTTCTTTGGCGAGGGGTGCCTGGCTGGCAGACCCCTTGTCGGATCTCGAGCCGATGTTGCCGGGAACCGGAGCTCACTGGCGGATGAAAGGTGGGCCGGCAGACCCCTCGTCGGATCCCGGGCCGATGTCGCCGGGAACCGCCGCTCACTGGCGGATGAAAGGTGGGCCGGCAGACCCCTCCTCGGATCCCGGGCCGATGTCGCCGGGAACCGCCGCTCACTAGCGGATGAAAGGTGGGCCGGCAGACCCCTCGTTGGATCCCGAGCCGATGTTGCCGGGAACCGCCGCTCACTGGCGGATGAAAAGTGGGCCGGCCAGTCGGTGCGTATGGCCAGCGCCACCACCTTGTCGGATTGTTCGATCATGCGGATGGAAAAAGCAAGCGTGATCCGCGTGCTCCACGACGAGCCGGCCTTTTCCGAGCTGTTGCTGCACCATTTGCTCTCCCGCAACATTCGGATCGAAGAGGATCTGGTGGATCAGTTGTTCAACAGCAGCGAAAAGCGGCTGGCGCGCGTGCTCCTCTTGCTGGCCAACTTCGGCAAGGAAGGCAAGCCCGAACTGGTGATTCCAAAGATCAGCCAGGAGACGCTGGCGGAAATCGTCGGCACCACCCGCTCCAGAGTCAGCTTTTTCATGAACCGGTTTCGCAAAATGGGATTTATCGAATACAGCGGTCAACACACTGAGGGCCTGGAAGTTCATAGCACTCTGCTCAATGTGATCCTGCACGACTGACGATGAGCAATTCTGAACAGACCAAGTTAAAGTGAATCCCGGATAATTTAGTGGCTCCCCGTTGGCAGTAGCGAGCGATGTGTGTAACAAGCTTGGGAAAGGCAGGGCCGAAGAATGGCAACCGCATGTTCGACAACGACAAGTTTTGCCGCGCCCCGGGAAATGGGCGAGGCCGATGTCCCACGAATTTACCGGCTCAGAAAGTCCTTCGCGGTTGTAGTCTTCGAAGCAACAGGGAGGGGGAGAATCGCATTCCTTCCGGAGGGAGCGGAGCTTCGCATGGCCGGACCCTCCGCCATCTCCAAATGCGTCGAGGTGTTGTGCGGGAATCAACGCTACCACATCTTTCAACAAGATTTGCTGGGTCCCTGGTCGATACCTGTAAGTAGCAGCCGAAGGGGAATGGTGCGGGTGAAGGCCGTGAGGATTTGCGCATAAACCATGGCAGCCTCAAACTATTCATTCGCCCGAATTCTCGCGTTACCACCAGAACGCCGCAGCCTGCTGGTTGCTAACTGGCCGGCTCAAGCCGAGCGCCGCGCAAGGTTTCGCTACCCGGTGGAGATGAACGTTCGCTTCCGCTGTTTTTCCGATGGGCGCCGTATTTCCGGCGCGGGCCTGGCTGTGAACATGAGCAGCGGCGGCGTCCTGGTGGCGTCCGAGCACCAAATCGTGGACGGAGCGCTGGTGGAACTGAGCATTGAGTGGCCTTTCGTGCTGGATGGAAGGATTCCCCTCCAATTGGTCGCCGTTGGCCGGGTACTCCGTCGCGGAGGATCGCATTTCGCCGCCACGTTCGAGCGCCACGAATTCCGAACCGTGAAAATCTCCAGCCAAGCGCCAGTCCTCAACCCCTAATCCCAACGTCCACCTGGGTTCCGACCTCATTTGGTCATCTGACATAATGCGGTCAGTCGTCTAGATCCGAAACATCCCCCTTCCCCCGGTCCCACCCAGTTATTGCCGCTAAAAGCGCCGGCTATCCCAAACGGACAGGAGCGTGCTCCTCTTCGCTACGTGGGAACCGCTCACAAATTCTGAATCGGAAGAAGGAACAGGAAATGAATTTCTTAAAAGCAGCGCCGACCGTACTTTGTGCGGCGGTTATCGCCACGGCATTCTCTCCCAGCGTCAAGGCCGACGACTGGAACCAGAAGACCGTAATCACTTTCAGCCAGCCCGTAGAAACCCCTGGCGTCCATATGAAGGGGTGGGCAGTGTTGCCCGCCGGAACCTATGTTTTCAAGCTTCTAGGCTCCCAGTCCGACCGCCATATCGTCCAGATCTTCAACCAGAGCGAAACGGTGGTCTACGCCACTGTCCTGGCAGTCCCGAACTATCGTCTTCGCGCAACCAGCAAAACAGTGCTCACCTTTAGAGAGACGCCGCCCGGCCAGCCGGATGTGCTGCGTGCATGGTTCTATCCGGGCAAAAACTTTGGCGAAGAGTTTGTATATCCGAAGGAAAGAGCCTTAGAACTCGCCAAAGTGACCAACACGCCGGTTCTCTACACGCCAGTTGCGATCCCGGTGGAAGTGGAGACGCCGATTACGTCCCCCGAGGAGCCGGTAGTCGTGCAACTGAAGCAAGCGCCGGTTATGGCAGTGAAACCCACTGGCGAAGACCTTGAGATCGCCCAAGTGGTGACCCCTCCACCCGCCGAAGCATCGGCAGCAACTCCGGCTGAGCTTCCGAAAACCGCAAGTCCGATGCCGTTGATTGGGCTGCTCGGATTGCTCGCCTTAGGTGCAGCTTTCAGTCTTAAACTGGTCCGCGCCCGCGTACAGTAAAGCGATCATCGGGTCTGCCTCCCCGGCGCGAGATATACAATGGGCCGGGGCGTGCTAGGGGAGAACAATATGCGACCAAGAATTACCCCGATATTGGAGGCGCGAATGCGTGGTTCCCATCTGGCGGGGGAAGACTGCTATAAGACCAAAGCGCGTGGCATGGCAGTGCTCACGACACCGTTGCTGAATAAGGGCACGGCTTTCACCTCGGAGGAGCGTGAAGAGTTGGGGCTGACCGGGCTGCTCCCGCCGGAGATCAGTACCCTGCAGGGGCAGGTGAAGGCGGCGTATGCCCAGTACCAGCGCCTTCCCGATGCGCTCAACAAGAACATCTACCTCACCGCGCTGCACGACCGTAATGAGGTGCTGTTCTACCGTTTGCTGTCGGGGCACCTGCGCGAAATGATCCCGATCGTCAACGATCTGACGGTGGGCATGGCGATGCAGCAGTATCACCATGAGTGCCGGCGCCCGCGCGGCGTGTACCTGTCCATCGACCATTTGGATGGGATCGAAGCGGCGTTTGCGAATCTGGGCGCCGGACCCGAAGACATCGACCTGATCCTGGCCACCGACGCCGAGCAGATTCTGGGACTGGGCGATTGGGGCGTGGGCGGCATCGAGATTTCAATCGGCAAGCTCGCCATTTATACCGCGGCGGGCGGTATCGACCCCACCCGGGTGATCCCAGTGATGCTGGATGTCGGCACCAATCGCGAAAGCCTGCTCAAGGATCCGATGTATGTCGGCAACCGGCACGCCCGAGTGCGCGGTGAGCGCTACGACGCCTTCATCGCTGCCTACGTCGAGACCGTGGCCAAGCTGTTCCCCAAAGCGCTGCTGCAGTGGGAGGACTTCACGCCCGGCAACGGACGCCGCATCCTGGAGAAATACCGCAACAGGATAAGCACGTTCAATGACGATATGCAGGGCACGGGCGCAATCACGCTGGCGGCGGCGGTTTCGGCGGTGCGCGTCTGCGGATCGCCCATGCGGAACCAACGCGTTGTCATTCTAGGCGCGGGAACGGCTGGAGTGGGAATTGCCGACCAGATCCGCGATGCCATGGTCCGCGAAGGGCTGTCCCCAGAGCAGGCGTCCGCGCGCTTCTGGCTGGTGGATGCCAACGGATTGCTAATCGACGACATGGGCGACCGTGTCCAGGACTATCAGGCGCCCTACGCGCGTCCTCGCGGGGAAGTGAAACGCTGGAAGCGTAATGGTCCGGACGACACCGTCGAATTGGCGGAAGTAATACGTCAAATACGGCCCACCATGCTCATCGGCGCTTCGACGGCCGCGGGAGCTTTCACGGAAGCTATAGTCCGGGAAATGGCCAAGCACTGCGAGAGGCCCATCATCTTTCCGCTTTCCAATCCAACGCCCATGGCGGAGGCCACGCCGGCCGATCTGATTGCCTGGACGGAGGGCCGGGCTCTCATCGCCACTGGCAGCCCGTTCCAACCGGTGACTTTTCGGGGAGTGACCTACGTCATTGGCCAGGTGAACAACGCGATGCTGTACCCTGGCCTTTGTCTGGGTGCGATTGTCTCTCGAGCGCGCCGCATCAGCGACAACATGTTTGCCGCGGCCGCGAACGCGGTATCCAGCCTGGTTGCCGTGCGATTGCCTGGCGCGTCGCTGCTGCCGCATGTCGACGACCTGCGGATCGTGTCCTTAACGGTTGCCGTTGCGGTGGCCGAAGCCGCCGTCGAGGACGGATTGGCTCGCGTAAAGTTTAACGACATTGTGCAACAGGTAGGGGACGCAATGTGGGAACCGGAATATCGCCAGATTCGGGCGATCTGAATCGGGCGATCTGAATATGAAGCAGCCCGCAAGAATACATTCTCTAGAACCATCAGGGCCGGGAGGCCTGAACTTATGAAAATTCGTCCGTTGTATGACCGCGTTGTAATCAAGCGAGTGGAAGAAAAAGGAGACGCCTTGCGTGGCGGCCTGTATATTCCCGATTCGGCGAAAGAAAAGCCCCAGGAGGGCGAAGTGCTGGCTATCGGTAAGGGCAAGCGCCTGGAAGATGGCACGGTGGTGGCGCTGGACGTTCAGGTGGGCGACCGCATCCTGTTCGGGAAATATTCCGGCAGCGACATCACGATTGAAGGCACGGAATGCATGATCATGCGCGAGGACGAAATCCTCGCGGTTTTGGACAAGCAGCCGGTGGCTGCGAAGAAAGCGAGCTAACAAAATGGCAAAACAGATTATTTACGCGGACCATTCGCGGCAGGCCATCCTGCGCGGTGTGAATCAACTGGCGGACGCGGTGAAAGTCACGCTCGGCCCCAAGGGACGCAACGTCGTGCTGGAGAAAAAGTTCGGCGGTCCCACCATCACCAAAGACGGAGTGACGGTAGCCAAGGAGATTGAGCTGCAGGACCCGCTCGAAAATATGGGCGCGCAAATGGTGCGCGAGGTGGCTTCGAAAACGTCGGACGTGGCCGGCGATGGAACCACCACCGCCACGGTGCTGGCTCAAATCATTTATCGGGAGGGCGTCAAAGCCGTCACCTCGGGCGTCAACCCGATGGCCATGAAGCGCGGCATCGACAAAGCCGTGAAGATCGCCGTGGAAGCGGTTCAGAAGTTGTCGAAGCCGGTATCCGGCGACATGATCGCTCAGGTGGGCAGCATTTCGGCCAACAGCGATGAAACCATCGGAAACATCATTGCAGAGGCGATGAAGAAAGTGGGCAAAGACGGCGTCATCACAGTGGAAGAGGCCAAGACCATGGTGACGGAGCTGGTCACCGTGGAAGGCATGCAGTTCGACCGCGGATATCTTTCGCCCTATTTCGTCACCGACTCCGAGCGGATGGAAGTGGTGCTCGACGATCCCTACATTCTGATTCACGAGAAGAAAATCTCCAGCATGAAGGACATTCTTCCGCTGCTGGAGCAGATTGCGCGCTCGGGCCATCCGCTGCTGATTGTCGCTGAAGAGGTGGAAGGCGAAGCGCTGGCAACTTTGGTGGTGAACAAGCTGCGAGGCACGCTGGCTGTTTGCGCGGTAAAAGCTCCGGGCTTCGGCGATCGCCGCAAAGCCCTGTTGGAAGACATCGCTATCCTCACCGCCGGCACGTCGCTGGTGGAAGAGACTGGGGTGAAGCTGGAAAGCGTGAAGCTGGAAGATCTGGGCCGGGCCAAGCGCATCACCGTGGACAAGGAGATCACCACCATCATCGATGGCGCGGGCGATTCGAAAGCCATTCAAGGCCGGATCAAACAGTTGCGCTCGCAAATCGAAGACACCTCCTCCGATTACGACAAGGAAAAATTGCAGGAGCGGCTGGCGAAGTTGGCCGGTGGAGTGGCGATTATCAAGGTGGGCGCGGCTACCGAGACCGAAATGAAGGAGAAGAAAGCCCGCGTGGAGGACGCAATGCATGCCACGCGCGCGGCGGTGGATGAAGGCATCGTCGCGGGTGGCGGAGTTGCGCTGCTCTTCGCCGCCAAAGCGCTGAAGGATCAGAAACTCGAGGGCGACGAACAAATCGGGTTGAACATTATCGCTCGGGCTTGTGAAGAACCGCTGCGCCAGATTGTGCTCAACGCGGGCCTGGAAGGTGCGGTTGTGGTGGAGAAGGTCCGCGAAAGCAAAGATCCGCACTTCGGCTATAACGCCGCCACCGGCGTTTACGAGGACCTGATCGCGGCCGGCGTGATCGATCCTACCAAAGTGACCCGCACGGCTCTCCAGAATGCCGCCTCCATCGCGTCTCTGATGCTGACAACGGAAGCCATGATCAGCGAGATTCCGGATCGCAATTCAGGCCAGGCAGTGAACCCGATGGGACACGGCGGACAGGGCATGGATTACTAGCTACTGCAGGATGCTGAAAAGGCAATAAACCGCTTGCTCACGCGCGCGGCTCAGAATCGGGACTGCGTGTTTGCGTGTGTTTTGCTGAGCCGCGACCGTGAGGGAGTCGGTCCTCTAGAGACCTCCGCGCACCAGCGCGAAAGGCGTAAAAGATGGCAGTGGGTCGGTTTGAAGCTGACCCACTACGCCTGCAACCGCAATATGCCTCCTTTTGGATTTAACTTCGTGAACTAGTGTAGTAGTGACAGTGCCCGAAAGCCACATATTTCAATTAGCGCAAATATGCGGTTATTGGGGACGCGGAACCAAGACATTTTTCAGGCGCGCGCAGAACTGGCGAGATCGTCGCTGAATACGACATCCCCCCTGTCGCCCTGAGTTCCGCTAGCCAAAACGGAATATATTAACTCGACAACTAGTTTCCATTCGGGTGTATAATTCCTCATCTCTCTCCGATTTGCGGATCGGCAACGTGGCTTGCCACGTAATTCTGTGTTTCTGGAGCAAAAGTGGCACTCGACGTCAGGCGGGTGGCGGTTCTGGCCGCAAACATTCTGTATCTTCATCGCCGCGCAGGGGATGAACGCCAATTTCGCCCGGCGTTCTGGACCGCCGAACTGCTCGGCCAGGCCGAGGAGATGCGCCTGCTTCTGGATGTCAATGTCAACGATGACACCTCCGATTCACTCACTACTCTCATTCGGACCCGCCTGGAGCAGGATGCGATTCTGAGCCAGCGCTTGGAAACGAAGTACCCGGGCATCGTCTTCGCCCAATTGATTGAAAATCTGGCGCAGGAGGTGGCGACAATGCTCACGGTCGATCCGCCCCCTGGAGAACCGCCAGAGGTAGTGACGGTGCTTGCAAAGTTGCGGCAACTGACCGCCGGCGTGCCCATCGATGTTCGGGTCATACAGACCGTATTGTTCTTCAACGATCGCCTGGCTGGGGAGACCGCCATCGCATTCGAAGAAGCTCTGCCGTTTCCGTGGACACTTGCGCTCGAACTGGAAGCCGTGTCCGCATCGAGAAGACTGCGGCACGTGAGGCCCGTGGATGCCACCCAACAGGACGAGGCGCAATTGATCGGGCTGGCATTTTCGGGCGGCGGCATCCGCAGCGCGACGCTGAATCTGGGCATCTCTCAGGCGCTGGCGGAGTTGAAGCTCATGCGCTACTTCGACTATCTGTCCACCGTGTCCGGCGGAGGCTATATCGGAAGCTGGATGCACGCCTGGATGCGGCGTTCGAAAAAACTGGAGGATGTGCCACAGGCGCTGTCTCCCCTGGATTCGCCCGACCCGGAATCTGTCGCCACACAACCCATTAAGTGGCTGCGGCAATACAGCAACTACCTGGCGCCCCGGCGCGGCTTCTTCAGCGTCGATTCGTGGAGCATCGGGACCATTTGGGCGCGCAATACGCTGCTGAATCTGATCGTCATCGTTCTGGCGCTGTCCGCGCTGCTGATGGTCCCGCGCGGCGCGATGGTCGTCTTCGACGTGGTTCACCGCCACTCAACGTGGGCCTCCATCGGTTTGCTTCCTCTGGCCGCGGCCGTTTTCATGATCCAGCAGAACCTGCACTCCTTCGGCGAGAAGTACGCGCGAAGGAATCAGTTCCGGTTTCAGCAGAAAGGTATCCACCTGCTGGTGGTTCTGCCCGTCTTCTTGTCGTCGATATTGGTGGCAGCCTGGCTGTTTGAGGTTCGCAGAGGCCGGGGCAATTTCCTGCGGACGGATTTACTGGTGACTGGTTCGTTCTTCGTGCTGTTATGCATCGTTTCGTTTTTTGGAGACTACTGTCGGAACTTCTTCGACGAAGCGGCAGCGCCACCGGGACGCGCGTGGGGCTGGACGACATTTACGGCGGCGGTCTTGTTCTTCAATGGGATTTGCGCGGGTGTGGGAGGTCTGCTGCTGGTGGCGGTGGACAGGCTGTTCCAGCTGTGGGACGGTGCCGGCGCCCAGTGGCACGACTTAGTGTGGGGAACGCTCGCCATCTCGGGGGTTTACTCGCTGGTGATCATCCTGCATCTGGGGCTGTTCGGGCGAAATCTCCCGGACGACCGGCGGGAATGGTGGAGCCGCGCGGGCGCCGTGTTGTCCCTCTGGCTGTTGGCGTGGGTGGCTGTGGCCGGTACTGCCGTGTACGGTCCATGGATCGTGGTGAAACTAATTCGCCTTCCGTTCGGGAGCTACCTGAGCGCATTGCTCGCCTCCGGATGGGTTGGCACCACGGCGGCCGGCGTCCTCAAGGCGCGCGGAGATCAGACCGGAGTGAAAACGAGCGATCCTCTTTCCGATGTGCTGGCACGCATCGCACCGCCGATTTTTGTCGGGGGCTTGTTGCTGCTTTTATCGTTCGGCGTCCACATGGGGACCATCGCGCTGTTCGGCTTCGGATACGCCGGGACGCCACGCATGGACGCCGCGCACTTCGATTTTCTTTCCTGGTGGCCTGCCGAGGATGCGTGGCTGGCCGCGGCCGTCTGCCTGGGAGTGGCCATGCTGTTGTCGTCGCGTGTGGACCTGAACCAATTCTCGATGCACAATTTTTACGAGAATCGGCTGGTGCGCTGCTATCTGGGCGCATCCCGCCGCAGGAAGCCAAACCGTTTCACGGGCTTCGACCCGGACGACGATCTGACCCTGGCGAGTCTCTCGCCTCTGGACCCCAACGCACCCTATTGTGGGCCGTATCCAATCTTCAATGCCACTCTGAATCTGGTCAGTGGCGAGGAGCTGGCGTGGCAGGAGCGCAAGGCGGAAGCTTTTTCATTCACGCCTCAGTTCAGCGGCTTCGCCGCCACGCCCACCGAAGAGCGGGGCGCGCCGCACGAGCGCAAAGGAGTGGCTCTTCACGGCTATCGTCCGACGAAGGACTATGCGTACCCGAAGAATGGCATCCGCGTGGGAAGGGCAGTGGCGATTTCCGGAGCGGCCGTCAGTCCCAACTGGGGGTTTCACACGGCGCCGGCCACGGCGTTCCTGCTCACCGTTTTTAACGTCCGGCTGGGTTCCTGGATCGGCAACCCTCGCGACCAGGTATGTTGGCGGCGCTCCGGCCCCGGTTTCGGTTTGGGCTATTTGCTGGTGGAACTGGCCGGCGCGGCCAACGGCAAGAGCAACTATGTCTACCTCTCCGACGGCGGCCACTTTGAGAACCTGGGCATTTACGAGCTCATCCGGAGACGATGCCGCTACATTATCGCCTGCGATGGCGGGCAGGACGCGGCATTTATCTTCGACGATCTGGGCAACGCCATCCGCAAGTGCCGCGCCGATTTCGGTGTGGAAATCGACATCGACTTGAATTCGCTGCTTCCGAAAGTGGACAGCTCGGCGGCCGCGCGCCGCCCGCTGAGCGGGACTCACTGCGCGGTTGGCACCATCATATATCCCGATGCTCCACGCGGCACGCTGATCTACCTGAAAGCCAGCCTCACCGGCGATGAGCCGGCGGACGTTCTGGAATATGCCGCCATTCATCCCGAATTTCCCCACCAAACGACGGCCGACCAGTTTTTCGACGAATCGCAGTTCGAGAGCTACCGCAAGCTGGGTTATCACATCGGCGTCTCTGTCTTCGCCGACGCGGCTCAGCACCGGCTCAAGGCGCCGGGGCCCGGTGCGCCACAGCTGGATTCGGACCGGTCCCGTTTCTTTTCGGACCTGCGCCAGCGCTGGCGCGCGTCCAGCCCCAACACAGCCGGTTCCTTCA
The DNA here is from genome assembly GCA_963784025.1 of Bryobacterales bacterium. Taxonomy (GTDB): domain Bacteria; phylum Acidobacteriota; class Terriglobia; order Bryobacterales; family Bryobacteraceae; genus Palsa-89. The sequence continues at coordinate 652,582 of CAWAPW010000006.1, read as the reverse complement.
CGCGGCACGCCGAAGCGTTGGTCAATTTGATGCGCCGCCTGCGCGAGGATCCCGATCTCCAATTCCTGGACACGCAGATGACGCCGGAATGGGAGCGGTTGATGGCCGACGCGTCCGATGCCGCCCGCGTGACGCCTGCCGTGTCGCTGGGCCTGCCGCCGAGAGTTGCGCAGCGGAGGGCGGGCTTCCACTTTTGCAACGCAATCCTCCAGCTCATGGAAGATGTCTATCTGGATTTGAACCTCGAGACCCAGCACGATCATCCCGACAACGCGGGCTGGATGAATCTGTTCGATCACTGGTCGTGGTCCACCATGTTCCGGGTGACTTGGATGATCAGCGCGAGTTGCTATGGGGCGCGATTCCGCTCGTTCTGTGAAGCCCGGCTGCGGCTGGATCTAGCTTCCATCGGACGAATCCAAGTGGTGCCGGCCACGTCCGACGACGCGCGCCTGAATTACCGGGAGAAGAGCCTGCTTACCTCGCCTGTGTTCCGGTTCGATGCGGACCAGGAGCCGGATCGCTTGTACCTGCTCGAAATCGTCCTGCAGCGGCCCGATCCTCCACACGCGGACACAACCAATCTGACCGTGGGATTCGCGGTGGTTTCGGCGGCGAATCAGTTGGTGTACTTCCGCATCCAGCAACATTTGCGCACCATGGGCCTGGCTCGCCGGATGATGGACGCCATGGTGCTGGATGGTCAGTGCGTGGTGGACCAGAAGCCGGAATGGCGCGAGGGACTTAGCGATCTTGCCGAGCCGGTAACACGGGAAAATCAGGAGCGCGTGGAACGCATGTTGGACTCGGCGCATTTTCGCCGCGCGGCCGGCAATGAGGAGGATGAAGGATGAATCTGGTATTCGCCAGCGGATTTCTTGTGCCGCAACCGGTGCAGAGGCTCGACTATTTTTGGGACCTTCCGCAAAAGTATCCGGGCGCGCTGTTCCTGCGGTGGACGCCCTGGGAAGTATCGCTCATCGCGCGGCGCAACTCGCTGCGGCCAGCCCCGCGTCCGCAAACACCTCCGCGAAATTCGGAAGGCGCATCTCCTTCATGCAAGAGAAGGCCGCCCGCCATCACTACAATCGGGAACTTCGGAGATGTGGCCTCGGGGCGATAAAGCCAGCCGCGGATCGGACTGCCGTTGGCGGTGAACTCGACGTCCTGACGATGGAATCTTGTCGAGGCCGGCTACTTCAGCGGCGAGAAATCCGTGGGTTCCATATAGGTTGAATCCACTTTCTCCACCAGCTTCGCATCACCCTGCTGGGACTTGATCATCTCCTGAAATGCCGGGTCGGCCTGAAACGCGGCCCAGTGCTTCTTGGCTTCATCCCGGCTGGGATGGGCCAGTATATAGATGAACGTATTGTCCGACGCCGGCGCGTCCACGGGCGCCCAGTAGCCCACCGCCTGCAGATCGTGCTTGGCGAACCACTTCGTCACCTTCTCCCGAAACTCGGACTGCAACGCGCCCGCCTTTCCAGGCACGGTGTGATAGATCCGAAGCTCGAAAACACGATTGCTGTCGGCCCGCACTTGGTTCAGATGCATCATCCGGGCAGTGAACAGCGACCCAGCCGCGAAGGAAAGCAGGGCTATGCCGCAAGCGCTTAATCGGTTGAATGTCATGGCTAGGGATATTATCAGACGCGTTGATAGCCGGTCAATGCTTTGCCGGAGCACGCTTTGCCGGAGCAGCCGCCTACGCGATACTCGCCTGCGCGGCCACCGTCCGGCGGCTTACCGTCGCGCGAAACACTCTGCGCAGGAATTGTTTGAAACGAGGATACTTTCGCAGTCCTTCGGCGCGCACGTCGACGTTCAGCAAAAATAACGTGGCGGAATTTTCCAGCCGCGCCCGCTCCAACTCGGCGAAGGCCTCGTCGGGTCTTCCCAAAGCATCCAGAAGCAATGCCATGAAATACGCGTCCACATAGTCCCGTTCCCGCATGCGCCGCAGTTCATCGAACGCCGCCAGCGCCTCACTGTGCCGCCCATGCCGGGCCAGGTGCGTGGCTTCCAGCGCCCGTAGCCAGGGCAGGTCCGGCGACAGCGTACACACCAAGCGCAATTCCGCGAGTGCCTCCTCCACGCGCCCGGTGCGTTCCAGCGCTTCGGCGTAGTAGGCGCGCCCCAAATGTTGATAAGGATGGAGATCGATGGCGCTCTTGCCGCACAGCACTGCGGCGTCGAACTCGTGCCGGCACAGCCGGACAAAGGTCTCGGTGGATGGCAACATCGGGCACAACGGATCGGCCGCGCGGCCTTGCAGCACCATCTCCAAGGCAGCATCCAACTGACCCATGGTGGAGTATAAAATCGCAAGACGCACGTAGGTGATTCCCAGCCGTGGGTCTTGGCGCAGAGCATGCAACAGTTCAGCCTCCGCTTCGGCCAGTTTGCGCTCGCAAACGTGCAGCGCGTGACCGCGGTTCGATCGCAGCGCCGGCGTCAGGCCTCCCAGCGCCACCGCACGGTTGTGGGCTTCCAGGAACCTGGGATGCATCTGGTTGGGAGGCCGCATGCCGTGCGAGCAGAGTAACAGGTGACAGAGCGAAATCCCCTCGAAGGCCCGGAAATCGGTACCGTCCTCCTGAGCGGCCTGCTCGAAACAGGCCAGCGCCTTCTCGAAGCCCTCGCAGGTTCTGCGCTCCCCGAAGTGCCAGCCTCTTTTGATCAGATCCTCGGCCCTGGGTACCTCTAATGTATAGCCGAGCTTGGGGCGGCACCGGATCCAAGACCCATACTCCTGCAGGACTTTTTTCACTTCGGCGATGGTCACCGCGACGGTATTCGGAGAGACTGATATGCCACTCCAGGCCTCCCGAATCATTTGTTCATGATCCACGTATCGTCCGGGGTTTTGAATCAACACGTTGAGCGCGCGAAACGCTTGCGGCCTTAACTCCAGTTCGGCCGCACCTCGACGCAAGCGGCGCCCTGCCATATCAACTGAGAATGGTCCAAAGGTTACGTATTCCATGCCGTCGATGTAATGAATTTCACGGTTTTTTAACAGCGAGTTGTAGTGAATCTAGCATAGAATCACGTCAAAGGCTAGACGCTGTTTAGACGACAAGGGGTAGAGGATCTTTTCATTTCAATCGCAGGTATTTGAGAACTGGACGGAACACCCCGCAGTGCTTAGCCCGTGAGTTCAAAGGAGAACCAGGGGTATGAGATTCAAAAGGCCACAAAGTATGTGGCTCGCAGTTGCTTCACTGTTGATTCTGTTAGCCACGTCGGCTTCCATGTTACTGGGTCAATCAGCCGGAACCTCAGGCTTAACCGGCACCGTGACCGATCAATCGGGCGCGGCAATTCCCAACGTCACCGTCACCCTCATCAGTAGCGAAACCGGGCAAACTCGCACCGCCACCACCGGCGCCGACGGAACCTATAAATTTGCTTTGTTGGCACCAGGCACTTACCGAGTCCGCTTCGCGGCTGCCGGCTTCAAAACGTCCGAGGTTGGCGCGGTGAATTTGAACGTCACCGAGACACCGCAACTGAACCGTACGCTCGAAATCGGTCAGCAGACCGAACAGGTAACGGTAGAGGCTACGGCCGAAACGCTCCAGACTCAGAGTTCCACCTTGGGAAGCGTGGCTAACACCGCCGAAGTAACCGGCCTTCCCCTCAGCAATCGTAACTACACCCAGATCCTGAGCCTCGCTGCTGGCGCCAACGCCGCCGTCAATGACGCGCGCTCGCTCGGCAAAGGCACCCAGGATATGAGCGTCAACGGGAACTCGCCCGGGTCGAACAACTTCCAAATGGACGGCGTCGCCATCAACAGCATCGCCCACCCCGACACTGCCAACGACGTGAACATTTATGCCGGTATCGGTATTCCCAGCCCCGACGCGATTCAGGAATTCAAGGTTCAAACCTCCACCTACGACGCCAGCTATGGGCGCAATCCCGGCGCCAACGTCAACGTGCTGACGAAATCCGGTTCCAACCAGTTCCACGGGACGGCCTTCGAGTTCTTCCGCAATGCGGATCTGGATGCCAACGACTTCTTCTACAATCGCGATACCTGTTCCACCACTTATGCCGGACAGAGCTGTCCCCACCAGGTTTTGAATCTCAACCAGTTTGGCGGCGTATTCGGCGGACCCATCAAGAAGGATAAGCTGTTCTTTTTTGGCAGCTACCAGGGAACGCGCGAAAAGAATGGTGTCGCCAGCCCGCAGGGCTTTACCGACGCTCAGCTGCCTCCCATCCCCGGTGGCACCAGGAGCACATCCCCCACATCTGCCTGGGCCCAGCAGTTGGCCGCTGAGAATTGCGTAAATTCGAGCTTTGGTCCCAACCTCGCCTGCAATGGCTCGAACATCAACCAGGTTGCATTGAACATCCTGAATCTGAAACTACCAAATGGCCAGTATTACTTCCCCAGTTCGGGCGCCAGCACCCTTAGCAACGTCGCCTTCAGTATTCCCGCGCTCTATAATGCCGACCAAATGGTCATTAACGGCGATTACCTGATCAACAGCAAGAACACTCTGGCGATGCGCTACTTCTACACCCGCGATCCGCAGACCGTTCCGCTCAATGGCAATCTCCCGGGCGTGCCGTCCACCGATTACTACTCCAATACCGACGCCTCCCTCAAGCTCACCACCATCATCACGAACAGCATGGTGAACGAACTCCGCGGTTCCATGCAGCGTAATCTCGCCCGCTTGACGGACACTGAGATCCCAGGCAGCACACCGGCCGACTTGGGGATCACTCCGTTGGTCTCGGGCCTGCAGTTGCCGCCGGGCATCGACATCGCTACGGGCGGATACACGATGTTCAACACGTTCAATCCGGCGTTCAGTCCCACTACCGGCATCCAGATTTCCGACCAGATTTCCTGGTCGCATGGGAAGCACACTATTCGTGCCGGCTACGAGTATGAAGAGAACCAATGGAACATCGTCTACCAGGGTTTCGAGCGCGGTTGGCTTTTGTTTGGTACCTTTAACGACTTCCTGGTGGGCGGCCCAGGCAATGAATTGAGCTGCATCTTCTGCGTCGCCGGCCCAGAGCAGGGCGTGGTTCACGGTTATCGACTGCCCGACCAGAACGCCTTCGTGCAGGACGACTACAAGCTCTCTTCCAAGTTCACCGTCAATTTAGGCGTTCGCTGGGAGTATGACGGATCACTCAGCGACAAGTACGGCAATTTGACCAACCTTTGGACCAGCCAGTTGCAAAAAGTTCCCACTCCTCCGATCGGCCCCAATATGGGCGCCAATAATCTGGTCGGCTGGGTGGTTCCCAACAACTACAGCACGTCTACCTTCGGACCAGTCCCGGCCGGCGTTCTGCAAAATTCAGGCAACTTGCCGATTTCGAGCCGTGTGCCGCTCAGCAATTTCGCTCCCCGCGTCGGATTCGCCGAGCAGGTAACGCAAAAGTTGGTTCTGCGAGGCGGCTTCGGGTTGTTCTATGACCGCGTCGACGTCGGCGCTCTGGTTCACGGCCTGGAGCAAGGCCCTCCCTATTCTGGAACGGCTGACGTCGGTTCCGGCAATCAGCAGACCCTGGCGAACCCCTTCCCGTTAACCCCCATCGGAGTGTTCCCGCAGCGCTATTTCAATCCGGCCTGTCTGGGCGCCGCGCCTACCGCGGTGGCTCCCATTCCCTGCAACTCGCCCACTTATAATTCCTATTTGAGCGCGCCGTTCGTTTACCAGGACGTGCACACGCCCCTGGTGCGCCAGTACAACCTCAATTTGCAGTACGAGTTTGCCAAAAACTGGGTTCTTGAGACTTCCTACGTGGGATCGAGCGGCATCAACCTGCTGGACGCTTATCACAACTACAACACGGCGCAGCTGGCAAGCTCCAGCAACCCCATCAACGGCCAGACCACCAACTCGCTTGAAAATGTTGCCTTGCGCGTCCCTTATCTCGGTTACCAGCCGGTAGGCGTGCAGGGTAGTGGATTCGACGGCAGTTCCAACTACAACAGCCTGCAGGTCACCCTGCGGAAGAGTTTTTCGCACGGGCTTCTGGTGCAGGCGTCCTACACCTACAGCAAGAACCTGACGGACATCAACTACTACAGCGGCGGCGCGGTGGGCGCGAATATCAACAATGCGAGCAACCTTGCGGCACAGTACGGACCGGCCTACTTTAACCGGCCCCAACGCGTGGTCATCAATTACAGCTACGATCTGCCGCTCGGCACTCACCAGGGCGTTCTTGGCAAGCTACTCGGCGGATGGAACGTTTCCGGCGTCACCACCATTCAGGACGGTGGGCCGATCACGATTGTCGATCCGGCCGCGGGAAGCATCTACGGCACCAATTCCGTTGCCAACACCGCGCAGATTTGTCCCGGACAGACCTACGGTTCCACGCTATCCAGCGGAAGTCTTACGCAACGTCTGGGCGGCAACAGCGGCGGCTCGGGCTACTTCAACAACAGCGCGTTCTGCTCCGCTCCAAGCGGAGGCATCTACGGCGACGGAACGGGATATGGCAACTCCGGTGTTGGCGTTGTCCTGGGACCCGGTCAGTTCAACTGGGACATCACCATCGTGAAGACGACCAAAATCACGGAGCGCCAGACGCTGATCTTCCGCACCGAATTCTTCAACGCCTTCAACCACGCGCAGTTTAACAATCCGCTCGCTTCGCCCGCTCCCGGCCTGGCTCAACTGGGACCAACGTTCGGTGAGATCACCTCCACCAGCGTAAATCCCAGGATTCTTCAGTTCGGCGTGAAATATATGTTCTAAATCTAGGAACTTCTTTAGTTATTCCATGGCCGCGGCTTGAATTTCTAGTCGCGGCCATTTCTTTTTCCATCCGTGCATGCGCCATCCCACGGCGCCAAATAAATGATTGTACGATATTACAATGCTCGGAATCGAAGTTAAGCTGAATGGCGGAAAGGCGGCCTCTCTCAACGCTATGGTGGACGTCGTCGGCCACGACGGCAAGTACCAGGTTACCCTGCGGGTGGGTGCATTCGAAAACGATGAGTTTTTGATTTGGTCGGACCGGAAGCTTCGTATCGGCGACGAGATTCATATCCGGATTGTCGAGACCAAATTAGTGGATGCTCCCGAGCGACGAATACCGAATGCCACCAAAGAAACCTGAATTAGCCGTTTCCGCGGTCCAAGTTCCCATTTTGGAGACCGAACGTCTTAAACTGCGGGGCCATGGCCTGAACGATTTTGCCGCATGCGCCGCCATGTGGGCCGATCCCATCGTCACTCGATACTTCGGCCATTCGTTCATCGAAGAGGAGTCCTGGACCAGGTTCCTGCGGTATGTGGGCCATTGGGCGCTGCTCGGCTTCGGTTATTGGGTGGTCGAAGAAAAGCTCACCGGTAACTTCGTGGGCGAAATCGGATTCGCCGACTACAAGCGTGAAATTGAATCCTCGCTGAAGCACTTGCCCGAAATTGGCTGGGTGCTCGCCGCGCAGTCGCATGGTAAAGGCTATGCCACGGAGGCCGTTCGCGCCGCCGTCGAGTGGGGCGACCGGAATTTCGAAGGTTCCCAGACCAGCTGTATCATTAATCCCGAGAATATTCCATCAATTCGTGTCGCCGAAAAATGCGGTTACCGGGAATTCGAACGCACCACCTACAAAGGGAAGCCCAGCATCGTGTTTATCCGCTAACCCCACGCCCGGATCTTGCGCCAGAACTCGGGCCATTGCTCCCGAAGGCCGCGGCATACCCACAGGTACCTGTCGTCTCTGGTCTCTTCGTTGGCCACGCCATAGCGATTGGAAATGGTTCCCTGCGATTCGCAGGCCATGAAGTTCTCTTCGACAAAATGCGGCGATAGCCCTACAACGATGAGCGTTTGCGGCGGATGGTCGCCATAGCCGCGCAGCCAGAACGAATTCACTCTGCTCAGCGCCTGCGGCAAGCCATGCGCGGGTCCATAAAGATCGATCGCACCCGCTTCCCCGTAATTGCCCGTCAGGATGCCCGCGGTGGCGCGCTCTTCGGGCGACAGCGAGTCGCGGATCTGTGAGATTCGATCCACCAGCTCCGGCCAGCCGATCTCCTCCCGCAGGTCGCCGTTTACGCGAATCGCGGCGTTGAACAGCGGCGAATTGACGGACGCAATGGGGACGAAGAACGCGATGCCCAGGCCGACCGCCACCGCGAGTCCGGCCCAGTTCAGCCCTCTGGCCCAACGCGGCCAATGCTCCGACATCACCGCGCCAGCCGCGAGCAGCATTGGATAAAGCGGAGCGCTGTAGTAGTCTCGCGCCTGCGCCAAAGTGAACAGCGCCAGCGCCGCGACGAAGGTCCATCCCAACGCGCGGTAGGGTTCGCCTTCTTTCTTTCGGAAATAGAACGACAAACCGGCAATCCACAGCGGCACGGTAAAAAGGCTCGCGGGCACCAAAAACTGCCTCCACAGAAATCCGTCGGTTCTACCGATGCGGACGTCGCGCGCGTGAATCGAGCGCAGGAAATCGATGGAGATAAATCCGTGAGTGGCCTGCCAGATCAAATTCGGAAGCACAATGACCAGTGCCAGGGCAGTGCCCGCGATTAGCCATCGGCTCAAGAGAAGCTTGCGCGCAGGAGTGAGAATAAATCCCAACGTAAGGCCCGCTACCAGCCACACGATGGTGTAGCGCGTCATCAGCCCCAGCCCGATGGCCGCGCCAACCGCCATCCACCAGCGCTCATCGCGTGATTGGAGCAGCCGGATGACGAAATACAGAGCGAGCACCTGCCACAGAAAATCGAACGAGACGTACTGAAACAAATGCCCTTCGATCATGGATATCGGTGAGACGGCGACGGCCAACGCCGCTACGATTTGTGCCAGGCGTCCGCCGCCCAACTCGCGCGCCATCAATCCCGCTATTACTATGGCGACGCACTGCGCCAACGCAGTGAAGAATCGTATGGCCGCCGGCGCTGTTCCTAGGAGAATCATGGCAACACGCGCCACGAAAGGCGCTAGAGGCGGATAAGCGACATATCCCCAGGCGAGATGGCGTGCGTCGTCCAGAGTGGCCAACTCGTCGCGATGAAAGCCGTACTGCCCGTTGGTGAGGGTGTGAAGCACCAGCAGCAGCGCGGCTAGAACCAGCAGAGCGCCGAGCGCCGACGGGGGCTTCATCAGCCCATTCTACGTCTTGAACCTTCACCCAAATGGATTCTCGTCCGCGCTGCGCCCGTAGATCACCGGAACGGGCACTTCCAGCAATCGCAGATACACCGACAATTGACCGCGGTGATGATACCAGTGGTTGAGCATGATGGATCGGAGCAGCCCGGCACGAGGCATGGCCATCACTTCCTTTCCATTCGCCATCAGCCGCCAGGTTCGCATGGCAGCCGGCTCGCTGACGCCGCGCAAATAGTCTTGCGCGGCCTGGACGCTCGCATCCAGAGCCGCCAGGATCTCAGCGGCGTTGTTGGGATTAGGCGGATCGAAGTTTGCCGGGTCGAATTCAAACTCGTCCACCGCCGCAAGCCGGCTGATGCCTCCCGGAATAGTTGCGACGTGCATCGCAAGCTGCCCCAGCGTCATCGACCGGGGATGAGGCTTCCAAGTTAGTTTGTCGCCGGGAACGCGCTCCAGCACTCTTTTGGTGATGGCCGCCTCCTGCTCGATTTCACCGCGCATCGGTTCCAGCATCGCGATCATTTTGTATCTCCTTCACCGACTAACAAGCTCTTCGGTTGTGAATAAGTCTTCGCTAAGTCCACTAACTCGCCATCCACGTATTTATCGTGGTGCCGCACCCACGCCATGGTGAACTTCAAGCCGTCTTCGTCGCGCCCCTTCGGCGCCATATCCAGAAAGTTGTAAGTACCCAGCAAAATATCCAATCCGCGCGCATAAGTGGAGTAAGTGTGGAAGACCGCGCCGTTCTTGTCCTTGTAGAAGACGCTCAGGCCGGGCCCTTCCTCGCTTGGAAACTCGGTCTCTTGGTAGTTGTAGTACACCTTGCCCGTGGACATTTCATCTTTGGTAAACGACACGTGAAAGTCGTAATTGAAATCGCTCCCGTACGACGATACCCAGGGAAAGCGCCAGCCCATGTGTTTCTTGAAGGCCTCAATTTGGGACAACGGCGCTCGCGATACGGCCGTCAGCGTCACGTCGCGATGCGCCAGGTGAACCAGGCTGCCACCAAAATGATCGCCCAGGAAGGAGCAGCTCGGGCAACCTTCCTCCCAGCCCGGGCCGAACATGAAATGATAAACGATCAACTGGCTCTTACCGTTGCACAGATCGGCCAGCGTTTTCTTTCCGCCCGGGGCATCGAAGATGTATTCTTTGTCGACCCGCACCCATGGCATCTTGCGACGTTCCGCGCTCAGCGCGTCGCGTTGTCGCGTGAATTCTTTTTCCTTGGCCAGAAGTTCCTGGCGCGCCGCCAGCCACGCAGCTTGCGACACTACTGGATGCTCTGTCATCGCCGGCCCCCTTCCGCACGTGCCCGGATGCGATCCTGCAAACTGCCCCAGCCTTTTGCGACGTTGTTCCGATGTTCGTCTTGTATCAGCCCGAGCGCCAAATGTTGGAACTTGATCAGCGTTCCGCCATCCGCCTCGCTCAGACGATACTGTACGTTCGAAATAGCGGGATACGACATAAACAATGGGCCCGTGATTTCAAGCAGCGTGGGCCGCTTGATGGATTGCACGTGTCCCCACAGATGGCCTTCGTTGTTCCCCAGATCCCGATACCACCGGCCGCCCGGCCACGGCTCGAATTTCATCGGCATGGGTTTGCCGTCGGCCATCGCGTTATGCGGCCCAATTTCATCGAGTATCGCTCGGAATGTCGCGTCCAGCGATGCACGCACGTGAAGCTCCTGCGTGACGTTCAGCGTCAGATTTTCCATGGCTTGTACGCTTGCGTTCATGATTACTCCTTATTCTTTTTCTCGGCTCGATCTTTGATGCGGGTCACCTCAGCGCGCTCTGCGCGCTCTTTAATTCGATTGAGATGATTGACCCAGTAGCGTTCGAATGTGCTGGTCCACTCGTGCAGCGGACGGATGGCCTCGGCATTGGTTCGATACAGTGCGCGGCGTCCGTCGCGGCGCACGTGAACCAGGCCTACGTCCTTGAGGACGCGCAGATGTTTTGAGACCGAAGGCTGCTCCAGCCTCAGCGACTTTACGATATCCCCGACCGACTTTTCCTTCATTGCGAGATAGCTTAGAATCTCCCGCCGCCGAGGTTCGGCGACGGCGTTGAAGGCGTCGGAGGTGGTGGCTGCGCGGGGCACAAGAACATTGTATTCCTATATAGGAATATGTCAAGGGCCCCTATCCCCCTGCGTGGGTGATCCAGCTCGCGCTATTGCTTCAGGTACACTTGACCGCTCAACTTCAATCCACTAGCGCTGCCCGGCTGCGAACCGCTGAGATAAGAGTAGAGGTCGTAAATCTGAAAGCTCGCCGTACACACGTTCATCACGCAGGGTAGATTCGCCGACGACGAAGGAACCTGAAGGCCTACCTGTAGAACGAAAGGATTGGTCTGCGCGGAACTCGTGACCGACCATCCGCCGGCCGCATAAAGATCGGGCGGCTCGAACGGGATGTCCGGATCCATGGAGAGACCGTTCACGAATACAGAGATGACAGATCCAAGCTGCGCCGGGTTCGTGGAAGAATTTTGCGAGCCATCCGAGTTGAGCGCCAGTGTGGCGAACGCCTGACCCGTGTCCGAGAAGCTTCCCGGGACAACAAACAAGCTGGGATTCGCGGAGATTGCCGGGAACGCGAGCGAAGGCGATGAGACGCCGTTGAGGGTCACTTGCAGCGCCGGGAATGGCACCGACTCTTCGGAGACCAGCGGCACGGCAAAGTTTATCTGGCTGGACGACACGTACAGCAGGGGCGCCGGAAGAGACCCGAAGCTCACCGTTACTCCGCCTAGCGATGTGGTTGTATAATTCGTGGCGCTCACTGGCGTCGTAGGCCCGAGTCCGGTTCCAAAAATGGTGAGCAGTTGGTACGGCACCACCGGTCCAGCCGCCTCAAGATCCGCCGCGTCCACAATGCACCCGATCTGTGGAGTGCCAGCGGGCGGTTGGGCCTGCGAGAAATCCACTGCGCCGAGATATGCGCCCGGCACCGGGTTTGGTCCCAAATTCCCAGTGGTGAGGGCGTTTACGCTGAACGGGAAGGTAGGAACGGACGTCGCGCCGGTTATCCATAAGGTGCTGCCGGAGAGCGCTACGCCGGAGATGGGAAGCGCGGAGGCTCCCAGGAAATCCGATCCCAGAAGATTTCCGGAGGCGTCTACTTGAGAGACGTAAGCAGCCGCTTGCACATAGGGCCCCAAACAGGGAGCAGGAACGTTGGCGAGCGCGGGAATGGCGGCTTCCATATTGTAGAGGGACAAGGTGCCGTATATTCCGCCGACATACGCGGATCCATTCGCGTCCACCTGCACGCCCGCGCCACCTAAGGGCACCGAATACAGGAGCTTTTGTCCAGACGGGTCAAGCTTGGAGAGAAAAGGCAGTGCCGGAGTGGAAAGCCTGTAGATTGCGGGCCCCGTGGGCGGAGTGGGAACGGGAACCGTGTACGGATAACTCACTCCAGCCAATCCGGTGAGATAAACGTTCCCTTCGGCATCCACGGCAAGGCCGTTGTTCATAGTGTCCCCACTGCCTGAGACTGCGGTGGAGAAGATCATCTTGGTGCCGGTCGGGTCCAGCTTCGTTACGTACTGGTTGGGTCCCTGAGAAGTCCCCTGGCAGGGTCCGATGCAGGTTTGGAAGGCGGGGAAGTTGGGCTGATAGGAACCGGGCGTGGTGGGATAAGTGAGAGATCCGGTGGTCCCCGCCATATAGATGTTGCCCGAGGGGTCGAATGCGATCGCGGTGCCGCCGATCCCCGTCGCTGAGAAGAGAATGTTGGCTCCGGTTGCGTCCACCTCCAGCAAATAGGGCTCATCGGCCGTATCGGCGACGTTGTAAGCGCCGGGCGTGGAAGGAAAACCCGAACTATTACTGGTGCCGCTTACTAGCACCTGGCCGGCCGCGTTCACTGCAACCGCCTGCGCGAAGCTATAGGTTGAAGTACCTAGCAGATCGGAGAACACCAATTCACCGTTCGGATCCAGCTTGAACACGAAGGACCGCTCGATGACACCCGTAGGCGTCCCAGGATTTGCGCCGGTATTAGGGAAATCCGGCGAATTGGTGTAGCCCGCGACGTAGGCGTCGCCCGCGCTGTCCACCGCAATGGCGTTCCCGTAGTCATTGACCGATCCGCCGACGTATCGCACATAGAGGTACTGGCTGGCCTGGGGGTTCAGCTTCACCACCAGCACAGTAGTGGACTGATTAATGATGGCGGTTCCGGTCATGTAGATATTTCCGGAGGGGTCCGTGGCAATCGCCGTAGGCGTGAAGTTGTCGCGCAAGTAAGTGGAATACGTCAGCGCGGGGAACGTGGGCGCGGTAGCCGCGAAAGCTAGTGCGGAAAAGAGAAGGAAAGACAGCGTACGAAAGAGCATAGGTAATCTCCTGCGGACGCGGGTATTAAAAGCATATCAAATGGTCTTCAGGCTCCGAAGCATCTGAAGAATTATTGGCCTTTGTAAAATAAAGGAATGCGATCCGCCGTGCGTTCTCTCCGCCGCCGGCCGGCCTTCGCGCTGGCTGCGATTCTCACCGTTGCGCTGGGTGTGGGCGCCAACGCTGCGCTCTTCGGCGTGATTTATGCGGTTCTGATTCAGCCGCTCCCGTTTCGCGATCCGGGCAAGCTGGTCCGGATTTGGGAGACTCATCCTTCCCTGCCGCAGTTGCAGGTGACGGCGCCTGATTTTCGCGACTGGCGTAGTCAAACGCGCAGCTTTGACGCGATGGCCGCGCACACGCTCTCGGCCATGAATACAGCCACGCTGCTGGGGCAAGGCGAGCCGGAGATCGTTCACGGAACGATGGCTTCCAGCGATCTTTTTTCCAGCATTGGCATTCAACCGATGTTGGGGCAAAATTTCAGCGACGCCGATGAGAACGCGAAGCGGCAAGTGGCCGTGATCAACGAAGGCCTTTGGCGTCGAAAGTTCGCGGCCGATCCTGCAATTGTCGGAAAGCAGATTCGTATCGACAAGCAATCCTTCACTGTCGTCGGCGTTGTGTCGCGACGCCAGGCTTTTCCCGAGTGGGCCGATTTCTGGATGCCGCTCTCTTTGATGGAGCCGGATCTTCAGAACCGCCGCAAATACCATCCGCTGGAAGTTGTGGCGCGTCTGAAGCCCGGTGTTGCTATCGAGCAGGCTCAGACCGAAATTCAAACCATCGCTCGCAGGCTTGCGCACGCGTATCCGGATACCAATGCCACCGTTGGCGCATACGTAATTCCGCTGGCGCAAGAGATGACGCGCGATGTTCGGCCTTCGTTGCTATTGGCGTGGGCCGCGGTGGGCCTGGTGCTGCTGATGGCGTGCTCTAATCTGGCGCATCTCTTTTTAGCGCGAATGATGGAGCGGCGCGACGAGATGGCGATTCGTGAGGCGCTAGGCGCCGGCTCGGGCCACTTGATCCGCCAGGTGTTGTCGGAGAGTCTGGTGCTGGCCGGCGCCGGCGGCGCGGTTGGTCTGGCGCTGGCATTTGGGACAAGAAAGTTTCTGCCCTTTGAACCGGCGGCATCGCAGGCTCCCGTTTGGCTGTTTGCGATTGCCATTTCCGCCGTCGCGGGCATTTTGTTCGGCCTGCCTGCGTGCTGGCATGTGTTGCGCGAACGAAGGCGGTTCACTGCTTCTACAAGATCGGTGGTGCGCGGACGATCGCGTATCGGAACCGTGCTCTTGGCGGCTGAAGTCGCAATGGCGTTCCTGGTTCTGGCGGGCACGGCTCTGCTGGGGCGAAACTTCGCCGCGTTGCTCGACGAGCCTGTTGGTTTTCAAGCCGCGCGAGTGCTAGAAATTTCGAATCTTCCGCTGCGCGGAGAATGGGACAAGTCGCTACTTCCGGCATTGCGAAGGATTCCCGGCGTCCAAGCTGTGGCTGCGGTAAACTCCGCTCCTATGAGTCTGGGGCCAACGGAACATACCCGCTTCGCCACGCGATTCGGCATCGAAGGTAGAACGTTCGATTCCGGCAGTTTCCCCGTCGCACAGATCCGCTGGAGCACGCCCGATTACTTTCAGGCGCTTCAAATTCCATTGCGGCGTGGCCGCTGGTTGACGGATTCGGAAGCCGATCAGGATCGCATCCTGATCAATGAAACGCTGGCCCGGCGCTTCTTCGGCGATCGAGATCCCGTGGGACAACGGCTGATCCTGGGCGTGATGGATCCCAAGCAGACTTCAGCCGAAATTGCCGGTGTAGTGGGCGACGTTCGGGATTTGGGGCTGGATCAGGAAGTGGGACCGATGTTTTATAGCATTTCCACAGGGCCGGTGATGACTCTTCTGATCAAAACGCAGCGCGATCCATTACAATTTGCGCCCGCGGTGCGCGCCGCGATTCAGGGCTTCGATCCGGAGATTCCCATTTCGAAAATCGAACCGCTTGCGGGGAACATCGCGGACTCCCTGGCTCGCCGTCGTTTGGCGCTTACGCTGCTCGGCATCTTCGCCGCGATGGCGGCATTGCTCACCGCGGCCGGGGTGTATGGTTTGCTGGCATATTCGGTAAATGCGCGCGTTCGCGAGTTCGGAGTGCGGGGCGCAGTGGGCGCAACGCGTGGAAACCTGATTGCGATGATCCTGCGCGAAGCCGGTGTGCTGATGGTCCCCGGGCTGGCAATCGGCCTGGTGCTCGCTCTGGCTTTTTCCAGCGTGATGAAGAGCTTCGTGTACCAGCTTTCGCCGCTTGATCCCTGGTCGCTCGCGAGCGCCGCGGGTTTTCTTGTTCTGTTGACCATGATCTCAGCGCTGATCCCCGCGCGCCGGGCCGCCCATGTGGATCTAGCCACTGCGCTCGGGCGAATTTAAGCAATGAGGACCGACAATTAGTACAATTGCAGCCATGCGACGCAGAGAATTCGTTACTGCGGCTGCCCTGGTTGGCGCCGCCACCGCTACGCATGCGCAAACCGCCGGCGCGCCCGCGCCCAATAAGGGACGCCTCAAGCAATGTGTTACGGGCTTCCCGTTCGATCCCAAGTTGTCCTTGGAAGACCGCTGCCGGGAAGCCGCGCGGCTGGGCTGCGTGGGGTACGATCTGGTTGGTCCCAAGGACTGGCCGACGCTCAAGAAATACGGTTTAATTCCCACCATGGCGCCCACAGGCGGCGTGACCATGGAGAATGGCATCATTCACAAAGAGACTCACGAGCAGTTTCTCGTCTCGCTCGGCGCGGCCATTGATGAATGCGCAGCCGCCGGGGCCCCGAATATTATTACTGTCGGCGGCCAGCGCAAAGGCATGTCGGACGCGGAGGGCGCGGACAACGCGGTGGCATTTCTGAATCGCATCAAGTCGCGCGCGGAGGATAAGGGCGTCAACATCTGCATGGAAGTGATGAACAGCAGACTCCCAGACCCGCAGTTGGGCCGCAAGGATCAAATCTGCGATCACATTGGGTGGGCGGTGAATGTCGTTTCGCGCGTGAATTCGCCGCGAGTCAAAATTCTTTGCGACATCTATCATCTACAAATTATGGATGGCGACGTCACCCGCAATATCCAGACGAATTTTCAATGGATCGCGCATTTCCACACCGGCGGCGTGCCCGGACGGCACGAGATCGACGATACGCAGGAATTGAATTATCGCTTTATTGCGAAAACTATCGCGGATCTGGGGTACACCGGCTACATCGCGCACGAATTCCGGCCAACGCCGGGCCGCGATCCGATCCAGAGCTTGAAACAGGCCATCGACATCATCACTGTTTAACGGCTGGTTGCGGCGCGCTGGATCCGTTGGAGCCTGGCGCGGTTACCGGCTGCGCAGCGTAACTGAGGGTAGCCTGGGTGGGCACCGCGAGCGCGGTCCCCGCGGATTCCACTGCGTCCAGGATCGCGAGAAAAAGGTCCTGCTGGATTTTATTGAATTCGTCGCCATCCAGCGTAAGAACGTACATAAATATTTCGACATCCAGCGAATATGTCCCGATTCCTACGAAACGAACGGGCATGGGCCCTGTCTCGAACTTGGGATTGTCTTTCAGAAGTTTGGTAATGGACTGCAGCAGCCCTCGCATCTGATCGGGCGTGGTGTTTCGCCTGAGGTTTAGCGTGACATGGAACAGCGTCTTATCGCGCCGGTCGAAGTTTTCAAGCGTCATGGTGGAGAACGAGCCGTTGGGCACCGTCACCAGCGTGCGATCCAGCGTCCGAATGCGAGTGGAGCGCAGCCCTATGTCTTCCACCGTGCCCATGCCGGTGCCGAACTTGCAGAAGTCCCCCACTGAAACCGGCCGGTCGCTAATGACAGAGACGCTGCCGAAGAGATTTTCGATGGTCTTCTGCGAGGCCAAAGCCAGGGCGACGCCTCCGATGCCGAGTCCCGCAAGAAGCGTGGTGGTGTTGTAGCCCCACGCCGTGAGAACCGCTGCGATGATGAGCGCGAAAACTACAATCTTGGCCACTCGTCCGGAGAGCGGCAGGACGGAATAGGAGAATGAACGATGCTTTGCTTCCAGGCGCGCGCGAAGATGGCGGACGATGGCATCGATGATTACGCCGCAGAGCCAGAATACACCCCAGAAAAACAACACCGCAAGAACGCGCCCCAAGTAGAGACGCAGCAGCGCCGAGGGCGCGAACCACTCCATTCCAGCCCGAAACAGCGAAACTGAAAGCAGCAGACGAAGCGGGCCGAGGAAAGTCTGCAAGAGACTGAGATTCCAATTTGGCGCCAGCCGCTTGACCACCTGTTGCGTCAGCCAGAGCGCGAAACGCGACAGCAGTTTCGAAAAAGCCGCTAATGCGAACGCCAATAACGCCAAGCCGATCCAGCGCCACAAGGGAGTGCCGATTAATTGCCAGTTGACGAGGGGAAGAGGCAGGTGCCGTTCAATGACCGAATTATTGGTCATCTGAGCGATGATTGGGATTCTTGCGATGCTGTCGGAAGAAAAGAGCCAGACCGAAAGGCCTGAATGCAGAGTGACGCGCTCGAGGTCAAGATCGAGTGTTTGGCCGTTCACATGAAATGTGTCGACGCGATCACGATTCAAAGCGAGATTGTCCGTTACATCTCCTTGCGGATCGCGGCTTAAATTTCCGACATCGAACTGAGTGTCGCGGTCCAGGATGGTTTGCAACTGCTGAACCAATTCTGTGCCGTTCTTGAGCCGCTCATCCTCCGGCATGTTGCGGAGGTCCAAGTACCGCCAGGCCTTGCTATAGTTTTGTGCGTGCGCGGCCTCCAGAAACGCCACCACGGAGCTTTGGGGCGAATCGCGGTCCAAAGGGTCTTTATTCGCGGGTGGGGCAGTTGGTTTGGAGGATGGTAGGATTTGCGCGGAGGCGACGAGGCTGAGCAGGAAGCAAAAGATGGTTCGAGCGTTCTTCATCGTAACGATCACCGTTGCACGTTAGTGGCCATGAAGGCTTGTAACTGTTAGAGGCCGGCCAGAACTGCTGAAGAAGTTGTAAGGCGGCCGCCGCCTGCCGTAAACTCAGAAAACATTTCGCGCGCTTTTTGTTCGTCGAGCGCTTTCACTGCGTCAGTCACGATTTCCACCGGCTTGCCGGTCTTGAGCAACCCAAACGCGGCGCAACGGACGCAGATCTCGGTGACGACGCCGTAGACCACATAGCGATCGGCGTTGAGCTGAGCGAGCAACGGTTGAAGATGCGGACTGCTGAAACAATCCAGCTTCTGTTTTTCGAGTATCCATTGTTGGACACCTTCTTGAGTGCTGGGAACCGTGGCGCGCCGATCAAGTAATGTAATGGCGGGCTTGTGCTGGCCCGTGGTCCCGACAATGCAATGGGGAGGATATATCTGAAACTCGGAGTCATCCTTGGTATGCGCGTCCATGGTGGATATCACTACGGGCGCGCGACGGTTTAACTCGCCGACGATCGGCAGGATATTCTCGGCGCCCGGCACGTAGAGCGCGCCGCCGGGATCGACGAAATCAATCTGAGTATCAATGTCGAAGAAGACCGTTTTCATGCTGGACCTTTTCGTATAGCGTCAGCAGCTCATGGCTCTGTTCCACGCGATATTCCTGGCCGATATCGAAGAGGCTGCGAACCGCGGTGGGCAATCGCTTGATGCACTCGGCCGCGTAGTCGCGCGCCGCGCCGGCGTTGGGCAACGGTTCAATCAATTTTCCGCCCAGCATCACGGGCCGCAGCAAGGCTTTCGCTTCCGGCTCGTCGCGGCCGCAGCCCAGGCATTCCCAGGAGCAAGCGATGACGTCGTGGGCGGCGAATCGAAACACCTGTTTCGCTCCAGGCAGCGTATGTTTATCTTCGCTGAACTTCGCGGTGAAGCGTCCGTTCAGCTCCACCAGCTTGTAGACCACGCCGAGATGCGGCGAATCCGCCGACGTTGCCAGATCGGTGCCCACTCCGAAAGCATCTATCGGCGCTCCGGCGGCAGCGAACTCCAGAATCTTGTATTCGTTCAGATCGCTGGTGGCCATGATTTTCGCGCTCTTCAAACCGGCGGCGTCCAGGATCTTGCGAACTTCGCGCGAGAGTTCCACCAGATTGCCGCTGTCCAGCCGCACGCCCCACAACGGCTGGCCGAGCGCGGCGGCGGATCGTGCGCCTTCCAGCGTGTCGTAGGTATCGATCAAATACGCGGTCGCGTCGCCGAGCAAATCCTGGAGCCTCTCGAATGCCTCCGTCTCCGAGGCGAACGACTGCACCCAGGAGTGCGCGGCCGTTCCAAACACGGGAATCCCGTAACGGAATCCGGTTTCGGTGTTGCTGGTTCCGATGCAGCCGCCGATGTAGGCCGCGCGTCCGGCCAGCACGCCCGCTTCCGGGGAGTGCGCGCGGCGTGCGCCGAAATCCACTACCGCGCGGCCGCCCGCCACTTCCACGATCCGGGATGCCTTGGTGGCCACCAGGGACTGAAAGCCGATAGTGGCGAGCAGGTAAGTCTCGGCGATCTGCGCTTCCATCAGGGGCGCGCGAACCGTCAGGAACGGTTCATTGGCGAAGATTGGCGTACCTTCCCGCATGGCGAAGACATCGCCCGTGAAGCGGAGGTCGCGCAGCGCGTCGAAGAATCCATCGGAGACGCGTTGGAACTGGCGCAGTCCGCGAAGGTAATCGATCTCTTCGTCGGAGAACTTCAGATTGAGCAGATAATCGACGGCCTGCTCCAGGCCGGCGGCCAAGACATAGTTGCGATAACGCGGCAGACGCCGGAAAAATAGCTCAAAGGTGGCGCTTTCGGCGGTTTTACCGGCTTCAAAGTAACCGGCCGCCATGGTGAGCTGGTAAAGGTCGGTCAGAAGGCCTGTCACTAACTATTATTCTAACAACCGCTTACTCACGTGCGCGGCTCACTCAGTTGCCGTGCGATGCTCAGTTGCCGAGCGCGGCCTCGCTCTGGGCGGCTCTGAGGGCGAGTCCCATAGCTACCGAAGTGAATTCATTGCCGGTCCGGATTCGTTCCCGGCCGAAACGGACGTCGAAGATGCGCCTCACCGCGGGCACAAAAGAAGAACCTCCGGTGAGGAAGACCATGTCCACGTCGCGCGCGCCAACGCCGCACGAATTTAAGAGGGCGTCCACGCAGGTTTCGATCTGCATCAATTCTTCCGAGATCCACAACTCGAAGTCGCGCCTGTGAACCACGGCCTTCAGCTCGACGGCGCCGTCGGTGAACGCGAACCGCGCAGACTCCTGGCTCGACAGATCGCATTTCGTCTGCTGGACGGCTCTGTGTAGCTGATAGCCCAGGTCTTCTTGGACCAGATCGATGAGCGCGGCTATCTTCTCAGGATGGAATGCCTGGGCTTTGACGCTGCTCAACATGTTCATTACTTCGTTGGTGCGTAGGAATGATAAGTGATGCCATCGTTCCAGCTTGAAATAAACCCAGTTCGGAACCGGCAGGATTTTGTTCATGGATCGCATTTGCGAGCCCGCGCCCAGCGCCGGTGAAACGATGTGACGAATCATCTTGGCGTCGAACGAGTCGCCGGCCAGTCCGATTCCGGAGTTGCCCAGCAAGTCGTTCGGGGACCTGCCGCGACGCCGGATGCCCGGACCAACCCGGACCAACGAAAAATCGCTGGTGCCGCCACCGAAATCGCCGATCAGGATTAATTCGTCGTGATCCAGGGCGGATTCGTAGTAATGCGCGGCTGCCACGGGCTCCATTTCAAAGCTGACTAACTCAAATCCGGCTAAGTGGAAAGCTTTTTCCAAGCGCTCTTGGGCGTAACGATCGTCTTCTTCGGTTTCCGATCCAACAAAATGCACCGGACGGCCGACCACGGCCTGTCTGATATCAGTTCCAAATTGATGTTCAGCCTTCTCCCGCAGATCTCCAAGAATGCACGCGATCAGTGCCTCCAACGTCCGCCGCTTGCCAAACACCTCGGTAGTCTGGAGCGTGCGGCTGCTGAGAAAAGACTTCATGGATTGGATCAGCCGGCCTTTGTGATCCGCTTCGAGATAATGCTCGATACCTTCCGGCCCAGTCCAGGATTTGATCAGAACCTTGCTTTGTTGCTTGATCTGTTCCAGGTATAGAAGGGACCGGTAGGCGTCCGTAAATCCACCGGCAAACGGAAAGGTGGCGAGGGTGACACCGGAAGCCGGGTCGGCGCGCGCGACGGAACTATTAGTCGTCCCGAAATCGATGCCGATGGCGGAGGCTATTTTTTCACCGGTGGCGCGGGCTTCACGTCGGAAGCGGCTTGCGAAAGATCCTCGACCGTCTTGGCGTCGAGGCCATAGAGCGCCGGTTCGTTTTCGCGCTGCGCCACATAGTCCGAGCCTTGCTTCGCGATCAACAGCTTTTCCGTAAGTTTGCCGCTATTCGAAACCACCGTGATGTCGATGGTTGGCATGCCGAGCGATCCGGTGTCGATAAACTTGCTGGCCGAAAAGTCGCGCAGTTTGTCGAGGAAGGATTGCACGCTTGTGCTGTCCATCTTCTTGCCGTTGGAGAACCAGTCGTCGCCGCCCTTTTGGAAGGAGTAAGTCTTGCCGTTAGCGTGCATGTCGATCTTACTCGGATCGTTGAAGCCGAAATCGAACAGCTTCTTATTGCGAAAATCATCCAGCGATTTGTCGACGCCCGTGCCTAACTCGGAAGTTATTTTGAACACGCCGGCCACCGCGCTCGACTTAGCGTAGTAGTCGTCCTTATTCTTGCGGATCTCGATCTGCTGGGTCCCCGAAGGGTCAGTCAGTTTCACCGTTGCAACGGGCATGCCCGAAGCAAATGCGACCGCGGCCTTCTTGGCGTCGTCGTCGGAAAGCGTCAGGTCCATCTTCGCGTCCTTCAGCTTTCGCAGCATTTCATCCACTTGCAGGCCTTCGGCGCGCAGCGGCTTCGGCTTCACGATTTGCCACTGGTCCTTGTCGCGGCCGAATTCGATGTCCACTTTCTTGGCGATCAGTTCCACGCGGCTGAGCTTGTCCTGGTCGAAGCTGAGCAGGCGCTTGTCGCGCAGATCGTTGACCGACTTGTCGACCCCCGTCTTTACATAGCTCGCCACCGTAAATACGCGCGGATCGCCCGCCAGCATGGCGTAAGCGCCGCTATTCGTCGGAGTGTCGTCGCCGATCTCCAGCTTACTCACCTTGCCGCCTTTTCCCGTAATGTCCACTTCAAGAGAAGGCGAATTCAGCCCATAGGCGGATAGATTGGAAGCTTTGTCTTCCACCACGCGATCGGAGCTGACATTGGCGGCGGATGTTACTAACTGACTTACCGCGTCTTGATCGGCCGGATATGGCTTCGGCGCCGTCAGTTGCCATTTACCATTGGTTTTTTCAACCACCGTTTCGTCGACGCCCTTCTTCTTGAGCGCTATTTTTGTGATGTCGCCTTCGGTGAGCGCCAGGATCTTAGGAGGCGTGTCGGTTGGCGGTTTGGCTGCTTCCGCTGCTTTCTCTTTGTTTGAGAAATACAGGCCGACACCCAACGCGGCCAACAGGACGACGGCGACTAACAGACCACGGAACCGCATTGTTCCTATCTCCTCTTCAGCCAGACCATCACGCCGCCCACAATGACGATCAGCGGCAGGAAGAACTGGCTGGTGGTTTGCACCATGCGGAATTGAGCGCGCGTGAGGTTGATGCGGCGATCTTCCGGCTCCTTGGGCCGAATGGAAATGAGATCCTCATCGGACGACAGCCAGTTGACCATGTTTAGCAAGAGATTGCGATTGCCGCTGAAACCAAGCGCCTGATTGGACGCCCAGCTCGAATTTCCAATCACGACGAAACGGCCGGAATCGCTGGGTTTGGCGCCGGCGTAAGTGCCCGCGACGGCCAGCGTGAATGGGCCGTGTTTATCTTTGTTCGGATCGATACGAATCTCCGACGACGCGAGATTCGAAGTTGCATAGCTGTCGGCAGACGTCGAAAACAATTTGCTGATGGTGGTTTTGTCGGTGTTCTTGGTCTCCAGCGAGCGGGACAGCGGGAAGGCCGTGGAGACGTTGGCGAGATCGTTCACGATCGGGTGCGAATCATATTGAAGAACGACGGGCGCCGTGGCGCCGCCGCCCAGCAATTGCGATGCGGCGCTCTCGTCCAGCAGTAAGTCCTTGTCGGGGGTGACGCCCCAGCTTTCCAGAAGACTGGACAGTGCCGGGTTGTCGCCCACCTGTTTTTCACCCAACTTGAGCGGAGGGTCCAGCATGAAAAGCGCACGGCCACCGCCTTCGACATACTTCTTGATGGCGTCCACTTCAGGCTGGATATAATCGCCCGTCGGGCCGGCCACCACCAGCACAGTGCAATCGGCGGGGACTTCCGCCTTCACTTGCAGATTTACGCTTTGAACTTTGTAGTTATCTTTTTGAACGACAGTTTGAAAGCCGGAGAAGCCGTCGCTTTGCGAGGAATCGTCCAGCCGATGCTCGCCGTGGCCGGAGACCACGCAGACCTCGCGCTCGCCGCCTTTTAATGCACGGATCAATGCACCGGTGACGCCCTCCTCATCGAACGTCTTGGCGTCTTCGCGGCGGGATCCGACCGCGATTACGGCTTCGCCTTCGCGCGTCACGTTTTCGGCGCGCGCCAGCGTCGGATTCTTCAGCAGATCCACATACTGGATATGCAACTTCGGCGAAAGATTTTGGTAGCGATCGAGAAGATCCTTGGCGCCCTGCATTCCGCTGGAGCGATCGAAGTAACTGATGGTGACGTCCTGCTTCAGATCGCCGACCACCTTCTTGGTTTGATCCGACAAAGTAAAGCGCTTATTCGCGGTTGCATCATACGACTTGTTATACCGATTAGCGAAAAAATTCGCCAGCACCAGCACGGCCAAAATCACGATAATGTAAACCGTCGCGTACGCGGCGTACTTGGTTTGTCTTGCTTGCATCCACCCGGTGCTCACTTACGACCTCCACCTTAGCGATTCCATGGAGCGAGATGTTAGAAACAGCCCCAGGAAAATCAGGGAAATGTAATACACGGCGTCCTTGGTATCGAGAACGCCTTTCGAAAACGAATCGAAATGCGTAATCACGGACATATACGCCAGAACTTTGGCCCAAGTTGCCGAGTCGGACCCGGAAGGCCACTCCAGTACCCACAGCAGCAGGCACACGCCGAAAGTTGCCGCGCCGGCGATAATCTGATTCTTGGTGAGCGTGGAAATAAACGTTCCTACCGCCAGCAGCCCGCCCGCCTGCAGCAGCAGCCCCAGGTATCCAATAGCCAGCGGCTTCCAATCCGGATTGCCATAGCGGAACAGGAAGGCGAAATTGATGGCGCTAAACAGCAGCATCACCCCGTACAGCAGCAGAGCCGAAAGCCATTTTCCAATGATCACTTCGATGTCTCGGATAGGCGATGTGGCCAATAATTCAATGGTGCCCATGCGCTTTTCCTCGGCGAACAGCCGCATGGTAATCATCGGAATGAAGAACAGCCCCACCACGCTGATGTTGGACAAAAGCGGCCGGATGACGTATTCGTTCACACTGAGCGGCATGGGCTGGCCGCTCATCTGGGATTGCAGGCCGGCGGCGTTGAAATATTGCACGGAGTTCCAAAAGAAGAATCCGAAAATGATGGCGAACATTGTCAGCAGCAGGTAAGCTACCGGCGAAACGAAATAACTGTTTAGCTCTTTTTGGCAGATAACCCAGATATTTCTCATTACTTCTCTCCTTGCACGACAACCTCGGCCGGGACGGGTGGTTCTTCCTCGTGCTTTTCGCCGCCAGTCAGTTGCAGGAAGATTTCTTCCAGGCTCATGGCGGAGGGGCGCAGCTCGTTCAGATTCCAACCGGACTCCACGATGGCGCGCGCCAGATCGCCGCGAATGAAGCGATCCTTCAAGCTCTCCACTTCAAACACCGATCGATTGTCGCGGAACTCTTTCAGCAGGACCCGGCTGACGCCGTTGACGGTTTCCAGCCGATGCTGGATGGTCTGCGCGTCGAGCGATCCGTTGCGCCCCTCCACTTCCAGCACCACCGATTCGGCGCCGCGCGCGCGGGCCTGCAGATTGTGCACGGAGTCGGTAGCCACCAGCTTGCCCTTGTTAATAATCAGCACCTGCTCGCAAGTCTGCTCCACTTCGGGCAGGATGTGAGTGCTCAGAATGATGGTGTGGTCGCCGGCCAGGCCACGGATCAGATCGCGCGTTTCGATAATCTGCTTGGGGTCCAGCCCCGCGGTGGGTTCATCGAGAATGAGAACGTCGGGATTATGGATAATGGCCTGCGCCAATCCCACGCGCTGCCGATAGCCTTTGGATAGTTTGCCGATCAGTTTGGCGCGCACGTCGGCGACGGCGCAGCGCTCGGCCACTTCGATGACGCGGTTCGCCAGGCTCTGCCCGGACATTCCTTTTAGCTTCCCGACAAACGTGAGGTATTCTTGCACCTCCATTTCCTGATACACGGGCGGAGTTTCCGGCAAATACCCGATTCGTTTTTTCACTTCCATCGGCTGATCGAGCACGTCGAAGCCGGCCACGTTCGCGCTGCCTTCCGAGGGCGGAAGAAAACACGTCAGGATGCGCATGGTTGTGGTCTTCCCCGCGCCATTGGGTCCCAGAAAACCCACAATCTGGCCCTTCTTCACTTCAAACGAAATGTGATCCACCGCTAACGTGCGGGCGTATCTCTTCGTGAGGCCTTGAACTGTAATCATAGTTAGTCTCGGAGGAACTGCGAATCGTACGGAGCGCCTCTTGGGAGGCCTGCTCCGATCAGGCTACTGCAATCACATGATAAAAATCGCTGGAGGCGAATGTCAATTTGGCTGAAGGCGTCTGGTTCTCTCGATATGTTAGACGTTGATGACATCATTCCGTCAGGGCAAAGCCCATAATTTGTATGCCTGCATCGACATAAATTATGTTGCCGGTGACGCCGCGTCCCAGATCGCTGGCGAGAAAAACAGCGGTGTCAGCCACTTCCGCGGGGTCCGTATTTCGCCGCAGCGGCGCCAGCTTGGCGCCACCCTCCAGCATTTTGGAAAAATCGCGAATTCCGCGCGCCGACGTTGTTTTGACGGCTCCCGCCGAGATTGCGTTTACGCGAATATTAGACGGACCCAGATCGGCCGCCAGGTACCGCACGCAAGCCTCGAGCGACGCTTTAGCCACGCCCATCACGTTATAATTTTGAACCACCCGCGTGGACCCCAGGTAAGTCAGTGTCGTGATAGAGCCGCCGCCTTCCTCCGGGCGGGCCATCAGAGGCGCCGTAGCACGCGCTGCCGCTACCAGCGAGTAGGCGCTCACGTCCTGGGCCAGGGCGAAACCGGCCCGCGATGTCTCCACAAATGGGCGGCTTAAGTCCTCGCGGTTAGCGAAAGCGATGGCGTGAACCACGGTGTTCAAGACGGTTCCCTGGTCCTTCAACTTACTCGCTAAGGCGTCCAGTTGGGCGTCCTGGGTTACATCGCAAGGCAGCACCTGCCGGGCCTTGAGCTCGGAGGCCAATTCCTCTACGGTTTGCTTTTGGCGATCGCCCTGGTAAGTCAGGATCAACTCCGCGCCCTCGCGAATAAAGGCCTTGGCGATGGCGTGGGCGATGCTCCACTTATTGGCGACTCCGAGTACAAGGGCAACCTTGCCCTGCATCAGTTGAGGCATGAACTTACTTATTGTAACTCGCGCGCGCAACGTCGAGAGACCCTAATTGTGTTGCGCATGGCGGCTCAGAACAGATTTCCGCGGAGCGGAACGGGTCTATTTGTGGAAAATCTTCAAGATCTGGAATAGGTTGCTGTAATCGTCCGTCCAGGGGCGCAGGTTCGAACGGATTCGCGCGGGCTGGACGCTGGACGATTTGAATGCCGCGTCGTGGAAAATGGCGCCGTCGCTCGTCACCAGCACCCAGTCGCTACTGGTGAAATAGTCGGCGTC
This sequence comes from Bryobacterales bacterium, assembly GCA_963784025.1. Classification (GTDB taxonomy): domain Bacteria; phylum Acidobacteriota; class Terriglobia; order Bryobacterales; family Bryobacteraceae; genus Palsa-89. Next base: position 625,156 of record CAWAPW010000006.1, on the reverse strand, counting down.
TTCATCTTCGTCATTGACGTCGACGGCAGCTTTGCCGAAGTCCTGGGCATTGCGCGATACCACGGGCACCAGGTCCAGATAGCGATTCGACACGTGGACGGCGAGAATCCCGGTTGGCTTGAGGTGCCGGAAGTAGAGAGCGAAGGCTTCGCGCGTAAGCAGGTGAACGGGGATGGCGTCGCTGGTGAACGCGTCGATCGCCATCAGATCGAAATGCTGGCTGGGCTGCGCTTCCAGTGTGAGGCGCGCGTCCCCTAGCAGTACTTCGTGGTCGGCCTTGCAGTCGCGCAGAAACGTGAACCAGGTGTTGGCGATGGAGAGCGCCAGCGGATTGATCTCGTAAAAACGAAATACGTCGCCCACGCGGCAGAAACTGGCGGTGACCCCGGCGCCGAGCCCGATCACGCCCACGCGCACAGGACCGCGCTTTTGCAGATAACCCATCGCGCGGCCCATCCCGGAAAAAGGACCGTAGTAGCTGGTGGGTTCGTCGCGATGTGCGGCGTCCAGAAGCTGAGTGCCATGATTGATGGTGCCGTGGATCAAGCGTCGGACGGCGGTGTCCTCTTCATCCTCCGGCAGGTCGCGAACCCGCAGGACGCCGTAGAAGTTGCGTTCCGAAAGGCGGAAGACACTATCCGCGCGGCGCTTTTCATAGCCCAGATGAAACGCGAGCCCCACCGTGAAGGCCAGCATCGCGATGCGTACCGCGGCAACCGGAATCTTGCCCGTCCACTGGCCCGGCGAGATCCACAGAACGATCGCCGCCAGCGCGCTGCACGCCACCATCGATAGCGGAAGTTCCAGGTAAGTGTGAAAAACATGTGGCGCGATGATGGCCACAAACACGCCGCCCAACGTTCCACCCAGCGAAATCATCATGTAGAAGCTGGTGAGATGCCGCGGGTGGGGCTTCAGGCGCGCCAGTTCTCCGTGGCACACCATACAGCAGATGAACAGCGTGGCGACGAACGTGGGGACGGCCCAGGCGATGTTCGGATTCCCTTGGTTAGCGTAAATCGCGTAGGCGGCGCCATCCAGCGCGACGACGAGTAAGGGCAGGAAGACCGCGCGATTGTACACTTTGTCGCGTTCGAAGCATAGGATGAAGCTAAGTAGATAGGCGGCCAGCGGCAGCACCCAGAGAAACGGAATGGGCGCGACGTTCTGGCTGAGATGATTGCTGATTGCGAGCAGGAGCGTGGACGCGCAGGCCGCCAGCGCGGTCCACAGGATGCGGATGGTCCAACTGGGTGCTGGAACAGATTCCGCGGAGATTGTTTCTTGCGACGGTAGCGGAGCTGCCCGCATCGCTTTCCAGGCCACTGCCGCGCAGATCACCACGAACGCGACGTAGATGCCTGACCATCCGTAGGCCTGTCCGTGCGTGGTGAACGTGGGTTCGACGAAGACGGGGTAGCTGAGCAGCGCGAGCAGCGAACCGAAATTCGAGAGCGCAAACAATCGATACGGAACAGCGCCAGGCTTGGCGGCGACATACCAGGCTTGCAGCAGCGGGCTGGTGGTAGAAAGCAGCAAGTACGGAAGACCGATGGTTGCGGAGAGCAGCAGCAGGATGCGCAGCGACGGGTCGCCGGCATGGGACGGCTTCCAACTCGGCGATGGCAGGATAGGAAGCAACGCCAGGCTGACGGCCATCAGCGCGATGTGCAGCGTAGCCTGCGGCTTGGGCCGGAGCCAACGCGTCGAGCGGTCGGCATAGAAGTAACCCGCGAGTAACGCCGCTTGAAAAAACAATAGGCACGTGCTCCACACCGCGGCCGATCCGCCGAACCACGGCAGGATGATTTTTCCGATCATCGGCTGCACGGCGAACAGCAGAAATGCGCTTAGGAAGATGGTGCACGCGTAGGCTAACATCGCTTAGGTTTACAGCCCGCAAAACGGAGTGCGGCGGCCATGTTACTTGGTTGTCGATGCGGGCGCCGCTGCACCCTTTGCCGGGCGGTAACCAGCAATCATCGCACAGGCTGCGCAACGCGCGCATCGGCGATTACGGCGCAAATCCTATGCTAGACTTTAGGCGGTTTGAGGCTTGCCCCGGTCGACTACCTGATCCTGTCGCTGTATTTCGTCTTCGTTCTATGCATTGGCTGGATCGTCAAACGCAAAGTGGCAACCAGCGCCGATTTTCTTACCTCCGGCCGATCGGTCCCGGTTTGGATCACCAGCCTGGCGTTTATCGCCGCCAATCTTGGCGCTCAGGAAGTGATCGGCATGTGCGCCTCGGGCGCGAAGTACGGCATCATGACCGCGCATTTTTATTGGATCGGCGCGGTGCCGGCCATGCTGTTCGTCGGCGTTTTCATGATGCCCTTCTATTATGGAAGCCGCGCGCGTAGCGTGCCTGAATATTTGAAGCTGCGGTTCGACGAGAAGACGCGAGCGCTGAACGCCGTGACGTTCGCGGTGATGACGGTGTTCTCGTCCGGCATTTCCATGTACGCGCTGGGGCTGCTCTTCGAATTGGTGCTGCACTGGAGCTTCACGGCTTCTGTGCTGCTTTCGGCGGCCATCGTCTTGGTCTACACGTTCCTGGGCGGGCTCACCAGCGCGATCTACAACGAGGTACTGCAATTTTTTCTGATTGTCCTGGGCTTCGCGCCGCTATCGATTTTCGTCGTGATGAAGACCGGTGGCTGGAGCGGCATGGCGTCGCGGCTTCCGTCCGTGATGACGCACACTTGGAAGTACGCCGCCAACGCGTCCCAGAATCCGATGGGTGTGGAAGTGTTCGGCTTGGTGGCGGGGCTGGGCTTCGTGCTGTCGTTCGGTTATTGGTGTACGGATTTTCTGGTGGTGCAGCGAGCCATGGCGGCGGACTCCATGTCGGCTGCGCGGCGCACGCCTTTAATCGCCGCGTTTCCGAAAATGGTGATGCCGTTTATCGTGATTGTTCCCGGCATCGCGGCGCTCGCGCTTTCGCACATGGCGCTGGGCTATTCGATTCCGCTCAAGCCCGGCGGCGGGCCCGATTACGATCAAACCTTGACCACGCTGATGGCTCAGTTTTATCCCTCCGGCATGCTGGGTCTTGGGCTGACGGCGCTGATGGCATCGTTCATGTCCGGCATGGCCGGCAACGTGACTGCCTTCAACACGGTTTGGACTTACGATCTTTATCAGGGCCATATTCGCAAGCACGCTCCCGATTCGCACTATTTGTGGGTGGGGCGTGTCACCACTGTGGTAGGCGTCGCGCTGTCCATCGCGACGGCCTATCTGGCCAGCCACTTCAACAACATCATGGACTTTCTGCAACTGGTTTTCGGTTTCGTCAATGCGCCGCTGTTTGCGACATTTCTACTCGGAATGTTCTGGAAGCGCGCCACCGGCCATGGTGCATTCGCTGGGTTACTCGCCGGGACGTCAGCCGCGGCCGTGACACATGGGCTGACGCTGGCCGAAGGGAAGGGCGGCTGGCTCGGAACGGTGCTGCACACGTTCCCATCAACGATGGCCCAAAACTTCTGGATCGCTATCCTGGCGTGGTCCACATGCTTTCTCGTAACGCTGGTGGTGAGCCTGATCTCGGCGCCGAAGGCCGAATCCGAGCTTCACAATCTGGTCTACGGGCTCACCCAAATCCCGCACGAGCAAGTGCCTTGGTACAAGCGTCCCGCGCCGCTGGCGTTGATTGTCATTGGGGCTTTGATCGTGCTGAATCTTTTGTTCTGGTAAATATGAACGATTTGCGCATTCCCATTGGAAGCTTCTTTGCGCTGGTAGGGCTGATTCTGTGCGCGGTCGGCCTGGTGGCGAACTATCAGGCGCCGCTGGAGTCGGCGAACGTGAATCTGTATTGCGGCGTTGCGATGTTGATCTTCGGCGCCGTTATGTTGTGGCTGTCTCGTCGCGGTGCACGGTAGCGGGATCGAACGCGGCCAGGCAAACCGCGATGTACTCGGCGCCTTCCGGCCCCGGAGTGCTGTAGCGCACCCATTCTCCGCGCGGCGTGATCACGGCTTGGCCGGCCTTCACTTCGATGACGCCGCTCTTCGATTCCACATGCAGCGCGCCTCTTAGAACCAGCGTGTATTCGTCGAACTCGGGCTGCTGGCCGGGCTCGCTCCAACCGGAAGGGCTGTGCATATGGGCGATGCTTACGGCTGTGTCCTTCGTATTCACACGCCCGATGTACTCGTCGATCTTTTTGTCACCAGGAACGGGAATGCGCGTAGCGCTAGGAACAAGCCGGGGCATAATTGTTTTCGCTAATGATCGCGATCGGTGACCAATTCGGTGAGAGCGAACATCGCGCGCTGGTTGGGCGAATCGGGGAACTCGCTCATAATTAAGCGCGCGCGCTCCGTGAACGACTGGGCGCGCTCTCGCACGCGGTCGAATCCGCGGCGCACCTGGATCATGTGAAGGACCTGCTGGAACGGCGCGCGATCGTAATTGCCATCCTTGAGCACCGTCGCGACAAGCTGCCGCTCTTCCGGCGTAGCCTCTTCCAGCGCGTAAATCAGTGGCAGCGTCACCTTGCCCTCGCGCAAATCGCTTCCCACGGGCTTGCCCAGCACCTTCTCGTGCGAAGTAAAGTCGAGCATGTCATCCACTAATTGAAAAGCGATGCCAAGATTCCAGGCAAATTCGCCCAGGCGCGTTTCGGTGGCTTCGCCGTCGCCGCCCGTCGTTTTTCCCATGATGGCGCCCAAACGCGCGCAGGCCGAAAACAGGCTGGCGGTTTTGCGATCCACCAATTCCATGTAGTCGGCTTCGGAGACGTCGATCTTGCCGATGCGCTCCAGTTGCAACAACTCGCCTTCCACCATCATTTGTGTCAGTGCGATCAGCAGATCCAGCACATGGAAGTTGCGCTCGCGCAGGGCCAGCTGGAAGGCTTGCATATACAGCCAGTCGCCCGCCAGCACGCAAGTATGATTGCCCCAGATGGCATTCGACGACGGCCGGCCGCGGCGTGTTTTGGCGATATCGATAACATCGTCGTGCACCAGCGTTGCCGCATGAATCATTTCCACCACGGCGGCCATACGCACGGAGCCGTCACTTACTTCACCCACCAATTGCGAGGCCAGCAGCACCAGAATTGGCCGCAACCGCTTGCCGCCGCCGTCCTGCAGGTAGCGGGAAATGGTGGTCACCGCATCGACGCTGGCCACCGATTCCAGGCTGATCTCGCGCTCCACCCGCTCCAGATCCTTCTTGACCAGATCGAAAATCTCCCGAGCGGTTAGAGTTTGGCCGAGCCTGCCGAGTCCCATGGGATTATTAAGTTTAGCAGGTTGCTTGAAACGGTCGTCTTCATGCTTCGAGAGCAACTTCGACTCCTATTGATGCTATACGTGCGGCCGGTGCGCGCGGCCAGCCGCATCATCGACCATGGGCGGCTCTGGTTCGCATTGTGCGTCGCGCTGCTCGTGCTGCTGTTGCTGCCGGTGGGCGTCTTTCTCACCGGTAGGGCGGTTATCATGACAATCGGCGCCATCGCGCTGGCATTCGCGCCCGCGGTGATCCTGGTGATGACAGTCTACCGATGGCATGAAAGCTTCTCAGTCATGCTGCGGAGAGACTATCTCACGCTGCTCAATTGCATCCTTCTGTCGATGGCAGCGGCGTTCCTGCCGCTCGTAGTGTTGAGCAGGTTTATCCCGTTCGGAAATTATCTGCCGCTGCTGGTGCTTCTGGGCGCATCGCAAATTTATTTCCTCGTGCTGGTGACGTGCTGTGTCCGAACGCTGTTGGGCAGCGGGCTGGCGGTTGCCATCGGAGCGGCCGCTGTGGGTTTAGCGGCGGCATTCGGAGGGATGATTGCGTTCCGCGCGTTGGGCGGGTTTATGTACTACCTGGCGTCGCCATTCGTTCTGTTTTACGCGTATATTCTGCTCGGCTCCGATCTTCGATCTTTGGGCGAAGGCCTTCGCGCGCGCCAGCATCTCCGCCAGCAATTGGATATCGCCGCAACCAATCCGCGCGACGCCGACGCGCAATATCAGATCGGGCTGATTTACCAGCAGCGGCACCAATACGACGAAGCCAAGCGAAGATTTGCACGCGCGATGGAGATCGACGCGAGAGAAGCGGATCCGGTGTTTCAGCTGGGCCGGATTGCGCTGGACGAGGAACGCAATGAAGACGCGATCGAGCTGTTGAGCAGGGCTGCGGCGCTTGACGACAAATATTGCTCGCACGAGGTGTGGCGGGATTTGGGTGTTGCCTATTTTCGATCTGGGCGGATGGAAGAGGCGCGCGCTGCTTTGAGTAAGTTCGTGGACCGTAGGTCGTACGATCCTGAGGGGCTTTACTGGTACGGCAAAAGTCTGCTGGCTCTGAGCAAAGTGGACGAGGCGCGGCAACAATTTGAGCAATGCCGGGAAGCGGTGGATACCATGCCAACCAACCGCCGGAGACAGTTGGCGAAATGGAAGAGATTAGCCGTGGCGGAGTTGAAGAGCCTCTAATGGGATGCTGAAAAGGCGAAATCCGCTTGCTCACGCGCGCGCCTCAGAAACAGAATTGCCTGTTTGCGGACGCTTACCGAGCCGCGACCGTGAGGGAGTCGGTTCCGCAGTGCCTTTTTCAGCAGCCTGCTGAACTAAGCTAATCTAAATCGCCATGAGCCGGCGAAAATTTTCCGTGGTGGCAATGCAAATGTCTTCGTACGATTCACTCCGCAGCTCGGCCAGTTTGCGCGCGGTGTGAACCATCAACGCCGGCTCGTTGCGCTTGCCGCGCTTCGGGACCGGAGCCAGGTACGGCGCGTCTGTTTCGATCAGGATGCGCTCGCGCGGGGCGAATTTCGCCGCTTCCTGCACCGCGAGCGCCTTGGGGAACGTCACGATCCCGCCGAAGCTCAGGTAAAAGCCGAGGTCGATCGCACGTTGCGCTTCTTCGGGACCACCCGAAAAACAATGCATGATTCCGCCGATGCCGTGCGGCGTCCAATGCTGTTCGATGAGCGCCAGCGTGTCGTCCCAGGCCTCGCGCGTGTGAATGACGATCGGCTTCTTGGCTTGCGCGGCGATCTCCATCTGCTCGATGAATGTCGATTTCTGGATATCGCGCGGCGAAAAATTGTAATGATAATCGAGACCGATCTCACCGACTGCGAGCACTTTCGGATGTGCGAGCAGATCGGCCAGTCGCTTCAAATCTTCCGGGCTCGCCTTGGCGGCATCATGCGGATGAATGCCGACGGTGGCGAAGAACGCCGGGTGTTTATCCGCCATTCGCACGCCCGCTTCGAGATCCGGCGGACCGTTGCCCGTGCCGATGGCCATCATATGCTCGACGCCCGCCGCGAGCGCGCGCTCGATCACCGCCTCGCGATCGTCGTTGAACTCGGTGCTGTCTAGGTGGCAGTGAGAGTCAATGAGACTCACTTCAGCCTTGCTCCAACAGGTACGTCTTCGAGAAATCCCGCCAGCACCGGCTTGCCGCCCTCAAGCGATGCGGCAACGATCATGCCGTTGGATTCGATGCCGCGCAGTTTTCGCGGCTGCAGATTGGCGACGATCACCACTTTGCGGCCCAGCATCGCCTCCGGCAGGATACGATTCGGCGATGCCGGCGACGATGGTGCGCGGCTGCTCTTCGCCGATGTCCACCTTCATGTGCAGAAGTTTGTCGGCGCCTTTCACGCGCTCGGCGGAAACCACCTGGCCCACGCGCAAATCCACTTTTACAAAATCGTCGATGCCGATCTTCGCGGCATCGGGCGCGGGAGAGGGACTCGCGGCTGCTATCGGCGCTCCAAACAACTCGGCCTGCCGTGCCTTCTCCTGCACTTCGAGAGTTCTCCATCTTGACGATGGCGCTGGCGTCCAAGCGCGGAAAAACAGCGGCCACCGAGCCGATCTTTTGTCCCGCCGGCAACTTGCCCCAGTGCAGATCCGCGAAAGTGACGGATTCAATCGGCGCCGTCATGCCGAGCTGGATCCAAATGTTGCGCGCCGCATTCGGCATTACCGGATAGGTCCAGGCGCACAGGATGCGCAGCGCCTCCGCGGCTGTGTACAACGCCTCGTTCAGCATATTCTGAGCGAACTCGGAGGTGTCCTTGCCGAGCTTCCAGGGCGCGCGCTCCACGATGAATTTATCGATCACCGAAATGAAGCCCCACAACGTTTCCAAGCCTCGCGAGAAATTGAAATCGCAAAACGCGTCCATCGTGATTTCCGTGGTGCGGCGCGCCGCTTCGGCGATCTCGGGCGCGCCCGGCGAATTCGGAATCACGCCGTTGCGATACTGATGAATCATGGTCAGCGTGCGGCTGGCCAGATTGCCGAGCCCATTTGCGAGATCGGCGTTATAGCGCTGGATCAGCGCGTCGTAGCTGAAGCTGCCATCCTGTCCGAAGGTAATCTCGCGCAGCAGAAAATAGCGCAGCGCGTCGGCGCCCACCACATCCACAATTGGGCCGGGCCGCACCACGTTCCCGCGCGACTTGCTCATCTTATTCTCTTCGTGCAGAATCCAGCCGTGCGCGAACACCTGCTTGGGCAGCGGAAGATCGGCGGCCATCAGGAACGCCGGCCAATAAACGGCGTGGAAGCGCAGAATATCTTTGCCGATCAGGTGCAGATCGGCCGGCCACAAGTCGTCGTCCTTCACCGCGCTCATGTAGGAGATCAGCGCGTCGAACCAAACATAGAAAACGTGATGACCTTCCACGGGCGCGCGAATGCCCCATTGAATATTGGTTCGCGTGATGGAAAGATCGTTCAGGCCCGGCTTGGACGAACGCGATCATTTCGTTGCGCCGGTGATCGGGCTTCACGAACTCCGGATTCTTTTCGTACAGCTCGAGCAGCGGCTTCTGAAACGCGGAGAGCTTGAAGAAGTAATTCTCTTCGGTAACGGTTTCGGTAGGGGTGCCGCATGTCGGGCAAGGATCGCCGGGCTTGACGTCGTTGACGTAGGCTTCATCGCTGACGCAATAAGCCCCGGTATACGAACCCTTATAGATGTAGCCGTTCTTCTCGCAGCGCTCGAACAGCCAGCGCACGGTCTCGTGATGCTTGGGGTCCGAGGTGCGGATGAAATGGTCGTAATCGATGCCGAGCTTGGCCCATTGGCTGATGAACTCGGCCGCCATCTTCGTTGTGTACGCCAGCGGGTTCACGCCCGCGGCCTGCGCGGCGCGCTCCACTTTCAGGCTGTGCTCGTCGGAGCCGGTGGTGAGCACCACCGGATCGTAGCCTTCCATTTTCTTGAAGCGCTTGATCAGGTCCGCGACGAACGTGGAGTAGGCGGTGCCCAGATGCGGCGCCGCGTTGACGTAATAGATGGGAGTGGTGAGGTAATATTTCATCGAGAGTTTTTCAGGTAAGCGAGATTCGCCTCGGCCAGGATCTGTTTCAGCGGCACGCCGGATTCACGCGCCAGCTTGCGGCAATCCTCGTATTCCGGCGCAAACGATCCATCGCCCGCGATCTTCATGCGCACGCTGCCATGCGGCGTCGCGATTTCCACAAAATGGCGCGCCTTCACGCGGCGCTCGGCCGAATGAGATCCGCAGGCCGAGCGTAGAGGTTTCTTCGAAGATCACGCGCGCCAGAGCCTCGCGATCTTCCGGCCGCGCGATGACGCTCAGCAGCGTGCCGGGCCGGCCCTTCTTCATCTGCACGGACGGCCAGAGTAACGTCCAGCGCGCCGGCTTCGAGCAATCGCTCCATAGCGTAGCCGAGAACTTGCGGGCTGGAGTCGTCGATGTTGGCTTCCAGCACCGCGACGGTTGTGGATTCCTCCGCGCCGCTGGTCTCGCCGATCAGAACGCGCAGCACGTTGGCATGTTCGGGAAAATCGTAATCGCCCGCGCCGTATCCGCTCGCGATGACGCGCATCGGGGGCAGTGCGCCGAACTCCACGGCGAGCGTAGTGGCGATAGCCGCGCCGGTGGGCGTGGTTAATTCCAGGCTCGGGCCGCGCGCAGTAGATCGGTTTACCCGTGAGAAGTTCGGATGTCGCGGGAGCGGGGACGGGCAGGATGCCGTGTTCCGTTTTCACCGTCCCGCTGCCGACGTTGATCGGCGAACTGTACACTGCGCCGATGTCGAGCAGATCGAAAGCCAACGCAGGCGCCGACGATGTCGCAGATGGAATCCACCGCGCCCACTTCGTGGAAGTGAACTTTCTCGATGGAAACGTCGTGAACCTTGGCTTCCGCCTCGCCCAGCCGCTGAAACACGGCAGAGGCGTTTTGTTTGGCGCGCCCGGAGATGCCGGAGTTTGCGATGATTTCCAGAATGTGCTTCAGATGGCGATGGGTTTTGCCGTCGCCCCCGATAACGCGAAACTTCGAGGCCGCGATGCCGCGCCGCTTGGTCTTCTCCACTTCGAACTTCGCGCCCGTGCCGAGCGCTTCGAGCGACTGCACGAGCATCTGGCTGTCGGCGCCCGCGTCGATCAGCGCGCCAACCGTCATGTCTCCGCTGATTCCGGAGAACGCGTCTAGGTAGCAGATTTTCATGCGATCAATTGGGGTAACAGCTCGCCCGACGGCCCTTGCAGAAATTCGTCGATGGAGTCCGACAGGCCGGTTTCCGCGATATTGATTTCCACCACGCGCGCGCCGGAGGATTTCGCCATCGGCCGCCAGACCCGCCGCCGGATAAACCACGGCCGACGTTCCGATCACGCAGAAACAGGTCAGCCGTGCGCGCGGCAGCTTTCGGCGTCTTGCCAAACTTGCGCGGGCAGAAGCTCGCCAAACCACACCACGCCGGGACGCAGCATGCCGCCGCATTCGCAGCGCGGAGGAACTTCGGGAAGCGGCGTTCGACGATCCTCGCGCTCCCGTTTGCATTCCAGGCAGCGCAGCATCCAGATGCTTCCGTGCAACCGAAGAACATTGCGGCTGCCGGCCAGCTCATGCAGTCCGTCGACGTTTTGCGTGATCAACGTGAATTTGCGCGCGCGCGATTCGGCGGCGGCCAGCGCATAGTGGCCGGGATTGGGCTTCGCTTCGGCGATCAGCGAGCGGCGCCAGTCATACCATTCCCAAACCAACTTCGGATCGCGGGCAAAAGCGCCGGGCGTGGCAAGATCTTCAGCGCGATACTGCTTCCACAACCCTGGCGTCCTGGATCGCCGCCGCGAAACGTGGGCACACCGCTCTCCGCCGATACTCCCGCGCCCGTGAGCACGGCGATGGACGAAGCGTCGCGCAGCCATTCGCGAACCGCGTGCATTAATTTCAGAGTAGCAGCCGGTTCACATTAACAGCGAAGCCACGAGATCCCCCGCCGGCATTGCACACGCCCGCGCAACGCCTTGCCCGGCCCACAGCGAAAGATAATCCGGCAGGCCTTGCTGAGCCGCGGCGGTGCGCATCGGACGGGTGAGCGCGTTCTGCAGCGGATAAGGCAGAATCAGCTCTTTGCCATCTATGCTCGTAATGAAAGCGTTGCGCAGGCCGCGCGCCGGCCTTCCGGAGAAGGCTCGCGTGACCACGGTGGTGTCTTCTTTGGCCGCGAGGATCGCACGTTTGTGGATCTCTGGCGCGCCCGATTCCGGGCAGACCAGAAACGCTGTTCCGAGCTGCGCAGCCGATGCACCCGCATCGAGTGCCGACAAGATGTCGCGGCCATCCATCATGCCCCCGGTGGCGATCACGGGAAGGCTCACGGCGCCGGCGGTGGCGCGGACCAGATCGAGCGTCGGAAGCATGCTCGATTCAAACGACTCCAGAAATGTTCCGCGATGCGCACCCGCTTCAGCGCCCTGCGCGACGACGGCGTCGGCCCCGGCTTGTTCGAGATAGCGCGCCTCTTCCACGGTAGTCGCCGTGCCGAGAATCGTGATGCCGCGCGACTTGAGACGCAACATTGCGTCGCGATCGGGGACGCCAAACGTGAAGCTGAAGATGGGCGGACGCGCGTCGAGCATCGCTTCCAGCTGCGCGGGGAATGGATCCGGCACGGGCGTTGGCGCCACGGGCGGCGGAAGGCCGAGTTTTTCGTGAATCTCACTAAGGTGCTCGAGTATCGGACCCGCGTCGAAGCTTTGATCGCTGCTCCATCCGCCCGCGAACAGATTGACGTTGAACGGCCGCGAGGTGAGCGCACGAATGCGCCGAATGGCGTCGGTAATTTGATCGGGAGTCAGATACGCCGCTCCGAGCGATCCGAGTCCGCCCGCGTTCGAAACAGCCGCAACCAGCTCCGGCGTGGACGGTCCGCCGCCCATGGGTCCTTGGATGATAGGATGCTCGATGGCGAGCAGGTTGAGGAATTCGTGGTTGTTCACCACGCCTATTTTGACGCCTTATCCATCTGGATTGGGGGTCTTCGAACTAAACCGCCGAGAGACCCTCCAAGTGAGCAGCCCAGCAGCAATCGCGCAAAGTGGTCCAGTAAAGAAGGCGAATACCGCCCCGAACCATTCGTTATTCGGCACCAGATGGTATCCCACGATCGCTCCGTAGTACCAACCTAGCCAGTAGCCAACCGCGAAAGCCAGGAGGGCGAATGTGATTCTCATAGTCTTGCACCGCGTGTAGCCTGATGAAAAAGACCTCTGCCGCCGATCAACACCGATGCACACGGATAAAGCAAAATGAAACTCGCCTGTTTCCGATCTGTGTTCATCTGTGTTTATCCGTGGCCAATGAATTTCGCGCGGCGAGCACCGTCCGGTAGGCTTCTTCCGGATCGTTGTTCAGCGCCGTCAAATGTCCCATCTTGCGCCCGGGGCGCGGCTCCAGCTTTCCGTAAAGATGCAGCTTCACTCCGGGGAAGGCGAGCGCGGCCGGCCAGTCGGGTTCGCCATCGGCCCACAAATCGCCCAGCAGATTGGCCATCGCAGCGGGGCGATGCATTTCAGTCGACCCCAACGGCAGGCCGCACACCGCCCGCAACTGCTGCTCGAACTGGCTGGTGATGCAGGCGTCCACGGTCAAATGTCCGGAGTTGTGAGGGCGCGGCGCAAGCTCGTTGATCAGCAGCGATCCATCGTGCGCCACGAAAAACTCCACGCACAGCACGCCCACCACGTCCAGTTTTTCCAGAACGCAGCGGGCCAGATCCACGGCTTCCTGAGCGATGCGCCCCGAGACGCGCGCCGGCGCGATGGATACGTCCAGGATGTGATGCTTGTGCTGATTTTCGATGGCGCCGTAATGCACGAACTCGCCGTCCGCACCACGCGCGGCCACCACCGAAATTTCGCGCTCGAAATCGATGAAGGCTTCGAGCACGGCCGCCTGGTTGCCGATCGCAGCCCAGCCCTCGGCCGCCCGATCGGGCGATTCGATGCGAAACTGGCCTTTGCCGTCGTAGCCGAACGCGGCGGTCTTCAGCACCGCCGGGCAACCCAGATCCGCGAGCGCGCGATGCAAAGCGTCCAGCGAACGTACCTCGCGATAGGGCGTGGTGGGCAGGCCCGCATTCGTCAGGAACGATTTTTCGCGGATGCGCTGCTGCGTGGTGTGCAAAACGGATCCGCTGGGGCGAACAGGCGCGCAGCGGGCCGCAGCCTCGGCCGTGGGTGCCGGAACATTTTCGAACTCAAACGTTACTACGCCGACGTGCCGCGCGAAATCGGAAACCGCGTCCAGATCGTCGTAGGAAGCCTGTATCTCCAGGTCCGCAACTTGTCCGGTGGGCGTGTCTTCATCCGGCGACAGCGTGTGAACGCGATAACCCATGCGCCGCGCAGCGATGGCGAACATGCGTCCCAACTGACCGCTTCCCAGCACACCGATTGCAGAACCTGGGAGTATCGGCTTGCTCACGCCAATTCTTCCGCGCGGACTTTCGCGGCCTGTTCCTCGCGAAACACGCGCAGCTTCTCGCGCAACGCCGGATCGTGATTCGCCAGGATGGCCACCGCCAGCAGCGCGGCATTTTGCGCGCCCGCTTTTCCGATCGCGAGCGTACCCACCGGAATCCCGCCGGGCATTTGAACAATGGACAACAGCGAGTCCATACCCTTCAGCGCCTGGCTCTCCACCGGCACGCCCAATACCGGCAGCAGCGTGTTGGCCGCCACCATTCCTGGAAGATGCGCCGCGCCGCCCGCGCCCGCGATGATCACTTGCAGGCCACGCGACTCGGCGCCCGACGCGTATTCCACCATCCACGCCGGCGTGCGATGCGCGGACACCACCTTGGCCTCATGCGCCACGCCAAAGCGCGTTAATGTTTCGCGGGCCGCGCGCATGGTTTCCCAATCGGACTGGCTGCCCATGATGATGCCCACCAGTGGCTGCATTCCTTATTGGCCTTGCGAAGGGTTCGTGGACATGATTGAGAACCACCAAAATACCACGCGCCGGGAACCGGGGACTTGGGGTTGTGGGCTGGGGATTGGTTATTTCGCCTGCGCGATCAGATCGCGAAGCGCGGCGGCCAGTTCGGTGGGAGGCTTGTTGGACAACGCCGCAGTGGCCTGCCGCTTGGCAGCCGCGCGATCGCCGCTCTCGATCAACGCCACGGCGTAGTGGTAACGAAAAGTGTTGTCCTCCGGATATTTGTCCGTGAGCGATTGCAGTATCGGAAGGGCCTCCGCCGTGTTGTGCCGCTTGATTTGAATCCACGCCAGCGTGTCCCGGAACTGCGGGGCGTTGGGTGTTTGGCGCATCGCCGAGTTCACCAGCTGCAAAGCTTCCTTGGTATCTCCGCCGGTATCCACCAGCAGGAATGCCAGATTGTTCAGTACCGTTGAATCCCCCGGCGATTTGGCGAGAGCCTTGCGATAGCTCGCAATGGCTTCCGATTTCTTTCCCAGGCGGTCTTGGATGCTCCCGATGATTTGGTCCAGACCGTTGCGAGCCGGAGCCAGTTGGCGGGCGCGCTCGAAGGACTGCAAAGCCTCCGGCAGCTTGCCGTCTTTCTGCTCCAGCGCTCCAATTCGTATCTGCAGGTCCGCCGAAGCCGGATTCTGCGCGGCCATTTTCTGCAATTCCGAAAGCGCCAGGTTGGTCTTGCCATCCGCTTCCGCGGTAGCTATCAGGAGCGCCGCTTTTCCCTTGGAATCCGGAGAGCGCTGGGCTTCTTCCTGCATCAACGCCAGGGCCCGGTCCGGCTGGTGCTCGGCTTCATACGTGTTCACCAGCCCGGTCAGCGGCTCCAGGTCCGTCGAACCTTCTTTGTAGAGTTTGCGGAACAATTCTTCGGCTTCCGCATAGTGCCCCTGCCCTAACGCGATCACCCCCAGTTGCATCTCCACCTGGGGCGCGTCCTTCGTGTCGCGGGCCAATTGGTCGGCTTCGGTTTTAGCCGCCCCGTAGGAATGCGTGCCCGTGAGACCGATCACTCGAAACAACCGCGCGCCGGGGTCGTTCGGGCGGATCGCCAAAGCCGCATTGGCGCGGTCCAGCACCGCGGAATAGTTTTTCCGGAGCATCTCCAGGCGCGCCAAAGCCAATTGCGCGGTCACGGATCGTGGATCGGCCTGCGCCGCGCGCGCCAGATGATCGTGCGCGTCTTCCAGACTGCCTTTCATCAGGAAAGCCTGTCCCGCCAGCAGTTGAACTCTGGTATTGGTTGGAAACTCCCGGGCCAGATCATTTGCCAAGGTGGCGGCGGCATCCAGATTTTTCGCCCCGCCCATCCGTTCCAATACTTGTAATTTCAGCTCTCGCGCGAACTGGTTTTTGGGATCTTTCGCCAGGATGGCGTCCGCCGCCTTGATAGATTCCTCGCGCCGCCCTAACGTGGCCAGCATGCTGGCGGCACGCTCCTGATAAACCGTCTGGCGGTCATGATCTCTGGATTCGCCCCGGCGATAGTCCTCCAAAGCCTTTTCCCGATTGCCGATCAAGGCATGAAAATCCCCCACCAGCAAATCCGCCTGCGGAAACTGAGCCCGCCGGTTGAGCAGGGAATTCGAGCGTCTTCTCGCCGTCGTCGGGCTGCTTCCGGCCGTAATAGAAGGCCGCCAAACGAAGCACCGGGGACGATTCCTTGGGATTATTCGCGCCCCACAATTTCAACAGCGCTTCGGCCTTTTCCCAATTCTGCTGCGATCCATAAATCGCGTACAGCACTTCGTATCCCGCGTCATAATGGGGATGCCTTTCCACCGTGTAGCGCGCCATTTTCTCGGCTTCATCCGGCTGATTATTGCGCAGGAACGCTTGCGCCAGCCCGCCGCCCACTTCCTCGTTATTCGGCGCCATCCGCACCGCTTCCCGCAGCGCCTGCACCGCGGCGGACGGCTGATTGTCGATGAGCGCCAGCGCACCCTTGATGCGCAGCCCTTCCACGCGATCGCCGCCCGGCCCGAGCAGTTCGTCGGCGATGGATTGCGCCTGTTTGTAGAGGACGGCGGGATGCTTCGGATCGCGCGCATAGATAGTGAGCGACAGGTTTGCCAGTTGTACCTTGGCGCGCATGTTCTTGGGACTGAGCGACGCTGCATGACTGAAGGACTGATAAGCCTCGGTCACCTGGTTCTGCTTCAACAGCGCCAGACCTAAATGATAGTAAGCGTCTCCCGAATTCGGGCTTTTCTTTATGGCATTGCGATAGTTGAGCGTGGCGTCGCTATATTGTCCAGCGGCATAAAGCTGATTTCCGCGCTCGATGTATTGCGTGGCGCTCTTGCCGCAGGCTAGCAGGCACAAGCAAGCCAGCGCGCACAGAATGGCGGTAAAAATCGCGAGGGATGTGCGGCTCCGCGCGCAGCCGATCCGATGGTCTGGAAGCAGGGGAGGCGGCAAATTCTTACCATAACATAGCCTGAAGTTCATAGATTCACACGTTATGAATCGGCGGAATGGGCCGTTCGCGTTATCGCCGCGTAACATTTGCACTGCCTGTGTGGCCGCAGCGTAGGATCTTCAGAAAATCGAGACCGCGCTGCGCGGTTCCTGCTTGCAGTCGGGCGGCCAAACATCTTTGGATTCAGAGGTTTGTGATCTCCGCCCGATCGCGCGGATCTGGCTCGCGGGGTTGGAAGGAAAACTGCCCTTAGTTACGCAGGGAAAGGAAGGCAGTTTTATGTTGATCCTGTTAATCCTCTTGATCGTCTTGTTGATCGGCGCTACACCGGCATGGCCGTATAGCCGCGGCTGGGGCTACTATCCGAGCGGAGTTCTGGGAACCATTCTGGTAATCTTTCTGGTGCTTCTTCTCTTAGGACAAGTAAATTTGTGAGACTGGAAAAGATGAAATACGCGGCCTGTTTGGCTTTATTGTCCGTTGCACCGCTCGCAGTATCGGAGCTGTACGCGGTGCAACCGGAGAACGGCGCTCAGAAACGCGTGGACGCATCCGCGGAAGTGTTGAGCGAGATTCTTCACGCTAAGGACCGGAGCATTCCCGAGGACCTGTTTGCGAAAGCGCAGTGCGTGGGCATTGTGCCCAGCCTGAAGCGGGCCGGCTTCATTGTCGGCGCAAAATACGGGAAGGGCATAGTGGTCTGCCGCACCGATCGCGGTTGGAGCGCGCCCGCCACCATTCGCATTGAAGGCGGCAGCTTCGGCTTCCAGATTGGAGCCGGCGAGACCGACTTGATTTTCATCGTCATGAACCGCCACGGCGTGCGGGATCTGATGAAAGACAAGTTCACGCTGGGAGGCGACGCCAGTGCGATGGCGGGACCGCTGGGCCGTTCGGGCGAGGCTCAAACCGACGCCTTGATGCGCGCCGAAATACTTTCGTACTCCCGGGCGCATGGCATCTTCGCGGGAGTGTCGCTGGAGGGGTCGACGTTGCGTCCCGACAACGGCGATAACCGGGAGATGTACGGGCGCGATTTCACCCAGCGAGAAATCCTCTCCGGTAGGGTGTGGCGTCCCGCGGTGGCCCAGCCTATCTATGCGGAACTGAACCGTTACGCGTCAGTGAAACGAGCCTCGCGAAAATCGTGACCGTTACGCAGGGAAACGGCCGCTTCCGCCACCGGGTCTAACGGATGGAATCAAAACCCATTCCAAGTAAGAAAGGACAAAATCATGACTAAAGATCCGGTGTGTGGAAAACAGGTTGACGAGAACAAGGCCGCGGCCACCAGTAGCTATCAGGGCAAGAAATATTCGTTCTGCGGGCAGGACTGCAAGAATAAATTCGATCAGCAGCCTCAGCACTATGCTCAAGCGGGGCAGCAGCAAGGGAAGCAGCAGCCGCAACAGGAACACGTGAATCGTTAGTTTGGTCCGCACTCATGGCTCCCGGGGCTTGTGGTAGTCTCGGGAGCCCCTTCTTTACCTTCGACCAATGGAACCGCGAAGAGTCTCAAACCGGTGTGCCGCACGCATCAGCGTCCCGCGGTGGCACTGGTGCCGACGCCCGGTGATGACCGGCACAGCCCACTCAGATGCCCTATCAGCCGATTGAAGACTACGGCGTGGTTGGAAATTTGCGCACCACGGCTTTGGCCGGCAGGAACGGCTCCATCGACTGGTTCTGTTTTCCCCATTTCGATTCGCCCAGCGTCTTCGGCGCCATTCTTGACCAGCGCAAGGGCGGATATTTCCGCATAGCGCCTACCATTGACGAGATTGCCCGCAAGCAAGTTTATTGGCCCGATACGAACGTGCTGGTCACCCGGTTTCTGTCCGATAGCGGCGTAGGCGAAATCATCGATTTCATGCCGGTGGGGCAGTCAAAGGATCAACCGCCCTATCGCGGTCTAATTCGCCGGGTGAAAGTGGCCCGCGGGTCCATGCGATTTCGATTGGAATGCATTCCCGCATTTAATTACGGGCGCGACAAACATACGGTGGAAGTAATCCCGGAAGGGGCGCGGTTCAATTCTCCCAATTTGTGCCTGGGACTGGCTTCGTCCATACCGCTCCAAAAGTTCTCGGAGACCGGAGTGGCTGGCGAATTTTCGCTGGACGAAGGACAGACCCAGAGCTTCGAATTGCATGGCCTGAACGGTCGCGAACAGATCGGCCTGCCGGAACACGAGAGCGAAGAGCTTTTTCACGACACCATTCGCTACTGGCGCCAGTGGATCGCCAAATGCACCTATCGAGGCCGCTGGCGCGAAACGGTTCATCGCTCGGCGCTTGTCTTGAAATTGCTCACCTTCGAACCCACCGGGGCGATTGTCGCCGCGCCCACCTGCAGCCTGCCCGAAAGCCTGGGCGGCTCGCGCAACTGGGATTATCGCTACACCTGGATTCGTGACGCGGCGTTCACCGTGTATAGTCTCATGCGCATCGGCTTCAACGAAGAAGCCGCGCAATTTGTTTCCTTCCTCGATGCGCGCTGCCACGAAATGGAGCCGGACGGCGCGCTGCAGACGGTTTATGGAATCGACGGCCGGCATGTTCTGACGGAAGAAACGCTCAACCATTGGGAGGGCTACCAGGGCTCTAGTCCTGTCCGCATCGGCAACGAAGCCTACCAGCAGCTGCAACTCGATATCTACGGCGAGCTGATGGACTCGCTCTATCTGTACAACAAATACGGGACGCCGATTTCTTACGACCTTTGGAAATATCTTCGCCGCCTCACCGATTGGGTTTGTAAGCACTGGCAGGAAAAAGACGAGGCCATCTGGGAAGTGCGCGGCGGCCCGCGCGAGTTCGTCTATTCGAAAATGATGTGCTGGGTGGCGGTGGATCGCGCGTTGCGGCTGGCGGGAAAACGGTCGTTCCCCGCGGATTGGAACGGATGGACTGCGGTTCGCGACCAGATGTACGAAACCATCATGCAGCGGGGATGGAACCAGCAGCGCGGAGCCTTCGTGCAGCAGTTCGATGGCGAAGCTCTGGATGCGTCCACGCTGATGATGCCGCTGGTGTTCTTCGTGTCGCCCACCGATCCGCGGATCTTGACAACCATTGACGCCATCAATCAGCCTCCCAAGGCGGGCGGCCTGGTTTCGGATGGACTGGTGTTCCGCTACGATGTCGAAAAAACACCGGACGGTTTGAAAGGCACGGAAGGAACTTTCAACCTGTGCACGTTTTGGCTAGTGGAAGCCCTGACGCGCGCCGGCACTTCCGATCCCAAGCGCCTGCGCCGCGCGCGCCTGCTGTTCGAGCAGATGCTCGGATATTCGAATCACCTGGGACTTTACGGCGAGCAGATCGGTCCCCAGGGCCAGACGCTCGGCAACTTCCCGCAAGCGCTCACGCACCTGGCGCTAATCAGCGCGGCCTTTAATCTGGACCGCTATCTGGACGGGCTCGAAAACACGCCACCCGTAAAGTAGCGAGGCCGACCACCCACCGGGGACCGACTGGATATAGAATATCCAGTACGCGAAGGTCTACTGCGCAACCAGACATCTGATAAGGAGCGAACATGTGCGATCAGGATCATTTTGAAGAAGACCTGCGAGAGTTTGAGGCTCGCGGTTTGGTGACACGAAAGCAATTCGGCATCATGTTGGGAGCAGGCATAGCCATGATGCTGCCGCAAGTGGCAAACGCGGTTGAAGTCACCGAAACGGATGTGAACGTGACCACGCCGGACGGCACGGCGGACTGCTACTTCGTGCATCCGGCTAGCGGCACGGCCCCAGGCGTTCTGATGTGGCCGGATATCTTCGGGCTGCGGCCAGCCTTCCGCCAGATGGGCAAACGGCTCGCCGAATCGGGCTACTCGGTGCTGGTGGTGAATCCGTTCTACCGCACCAAGAAAGCCCCAACCGCCGACAAAGGAGCCCAGACCCCCATCCCGGAATTGGTCCCGCTGGCGCAAACCTTGAACGAGACCACGCACATGACGGATGCGAAAGCGTTCATCGGATGGCTCGACACGCAATCGCCGGTTGCCAAGAACCGGAAGATGGGTACACAGGGTTATTGCATGGGCGGCCCGATGGCGTTTCGTACCGCGGCCGCGGTGCCCGATCGCATTGGAGCGGTCGCCACGTTCCATGGCGGCGGACTGGTTACCACTATGCCGAACAGCCCCCATCTGGAGGCTGCGAAGACCAAGGCGCAGTTCCTTATTGCGGTCGCGGCCAGCGACGATAAGCGAGCACCCACGGACAAGGACGTTCTGAGAGAGACTTTCGCCAAGGCCAACCTGCCCGCGGAAATCGAAGTTTACCCGGCCACCCATGGCTGGTGCCCGCCGGATACGACAGTCTACGACAAGGAGCAGGCCGAGAAGGCGTGGAGCCGGCTGCTGGTGCTGTACGGAAAAGCTTTGGCCTGAGTATCGAGGCCAGTAGCCTTGTCCACTGGGGCTGGTCCAGTGAATCTGACGCGGGGCCCGCGCGAGCTCGGTTGCCGTTTCGACGATTCCATCGATTTTTTGTTCTAATTCTGAACAGTCAATATCACCCCGCTCGGGGAGGACACGTTGTTGAGCAACGTGGCGGAGCCGGCAGTCGCCACGATCGGGAAATCCCCGTTCGGCAGCGTCGTCGGTACTTGAATCGCCACCTGGTACAATCCCGCAAAGCCCGCAGCTAGGGCCGCGCCGTACACCGTGGCCGGAACGTTGTTGATCGTGACTGTCACCGGAGTACTGGTGGCATATGCCTTGTCGCTCGGCGTAACCGCACCCGGCAATGTCGCCGGCGTTGTCGGACCAAATCCTGTGCCCCATAGAATCAGCACATCTCCCGGTTTGGCCGGAATCGTGGTCACACCCGCAATCGTTCCGTTCTTGAGCGCGTAGCTGTAATCTTGCCGGGTGGCCACTACTTGCGTACCTATCGTAAAGAACGCAGGTGCATACTCGCCCACCCCAACCGTTTGCGATGAGCTGGACCCCAGGGCTCCGTTATTAGTCACCTGAATCGAAGTCGACCCAACAGGGATCTGGGGAACTAGAACGTTGATCTGCGTCGGACTAATGTAGCTGATGTAGCCTGGCACCCCATAGAACGTGACCGTCACTCCGTCGAGTGAGGTGGGCAATTCTCCGCCCGCAATGGAACTGTCCCAGTTGTCGGTGGTGGAGGCCAGGTTGGTCCCACTGATCGTCACGTAAGTATTAGCCGCGATCGCCGCGCCGGCCTGAAAGCTCGCGCCATTCGCCACTCCATCGATCGCTGGCGGGGCCGGAACGGAGGCGCTCAGGACCATCGTTACCGGCACCGTGACGGCGGTCGTGTATCCAGGCGTAGTCGGCGTCAGCATAATGGCGCCTTTGTAAGTTCCCGCCGGAAGGGGTTGCCCGTTCGCGTCGGTGACGCTAACGGTAATCGTCATGGGTTGCGGCGTCGCACCCGTAGCAGCGCTCGTGCCCAGCCACAGGCCGCCCGATGTGGTGGTGGCCGTTGCCGTGAAGCTGATGGGCGCACCTGCCGTCGAAATCGTCAGAATCTGGCTGGGTGGGGTAGGGTTGTGCAGCGTGGTGGCCGCAAAATACAGGGACGGCGCACTGGACGAAAGGCCCGCGGGAGCTACGCCGAACGTAATCTTGCGGATGCGGGCGTCGGTGGTGTCGGAAATATAAAGATTACCTGCTGAGTCCAGACCAATGCCGCACGGTTGCAATTGGGCATTGGCTGGAAAGCCGCCATCACCTGGACCGCCGATTTCGCCGGTGCCGGCAACCGTCGTGATAATTCCGGAGGTGTTCACCTTGCGCACACGATAGTTGTCAAAGTCGGCGATATAGATATTTCCGGCATGGTCGACAGCGACGCCTTGCAGATTGCCCCCCAGTTGAGCGGTGGTGGCCAGGCCGCCATCGCCCGAGAAGCCGATGGTTCCATTGCCGGCCACTGTGCTGATGATTCCAGAGGTGTCCACTTTACGAATGCGCGGCCCATCCACCACGTTGCCGCCTTCCGCGATATACAGATTCCCCTGGAGGTCCACGGCCAGGCCGATGGGCACCGAGATTTGGGCGCTGGCGGCGGGGCCCCCATCTCCCGAGTAGCCCGCCACTCCGGTGCCTGCCAGGGTTTTGATGATTCCGGCCGGGGTCACCACGCGCACGCGCGAGGCCGACGAATCGGCAATGTAGAGGTTCCGAAATAGGTCCACGGCCACGCCGGTAGGGTTCATCAATCCGGCGCTGGTAGCCAGCCCGCCATCCCCGCCCGACACAGGAGACCCGCTGCCCGCCACAGTGGTGATTTTTCCCGAGGTGTCCACTTTGCGCACTCGGAAATTGCCGACGTCGGCGATATAAAGGTTCCCACTCAAATCCACCGCGACACCTTGCATGAACGGCAAGTGCGCCGGGCCAAATTCGGCGCTGGTGGCGGGTCCGCCGTCGCCGATATTGTTGCCGGCCAAAGTCTCCCCGACCATGCCATTCCCGGCCACGGTATTAATGATCCCGGCTGCGGTCACCTCGCGGATGCGAAAGTTGGGGGAATCAGCGAAGAAAATATCGCCCGCCAAGTCGACTGCAAGTCCCTGGGGTTGGGAAAGCCAAGCACTGGTGGCCAGCCCTCCATCGCCCTGGTAGCCTTGCACGCCCGTCCCTGCCACCGTCGTGATCACCTGCGCGCTGCACACCGCCGCGAGGCTGACGCTGAGGAGCAGAAATCTTCCGTTGATCGACATGCCGATCTCCTTCTATCCCGACTAGGTTTTCATAGGGGCCGAATTCTCTTGGATCAGAGAAGCGGTTTATGAGTGACTGAAGCTAGTTTACTCGAACGCCAGGCAGAGGCCGCGGTAAGAGTGCGAATGGAAGCAGGGCGAATCGGCGGTGGGAAATTCGGAAGGACGCAAAGCGCCTCCTATTGGATCAAGACCAGGGAAGACGGATGAGTGTGAAGAGCAAACCAGCAGCCTGCGGCAGCGTGGAAGATTTTGATCTCCCCCTTTCCCGTTTCCCTCTCCGGGGGCAAGCCGGGGCGGGCGGGTTCCCCCCACGCCGGAAGCACGCTACGCGCCAGCAAAAAGCGCTGGCACGCATCGCTGCTGCCGGCTCCCCCCACAAGAGGGGCTGCCGCCCCCTTGTGCATCCCCCGCGAGCGCATTGGTGGAACCAGGGAGAATCGATAAATCCCGATAGCTCATTCCGCCAGAACATGAACTTTTCGGTTGACACGACCAGCCTTCTCATGGAAGCCGCGACCGTTAGGGAGTCGGTCCCCAAAAGCCTTTTTCAGCATCCTGCTAGAGGCCAGCGAAGATACCAAATCCAAATACTCCGAAACTGGTGTTCTGTTTGGCGTTATCGCTCAGCATCCGACCACTTTACTATGTCGCCGCGCCCAGTTAGGTCTGCGGGTGACGCCATGCTAAAATCGCAGTGGTCTCCCCCGCCGCGCTGGTCCGACGCAACTGGCAACATGGATTTTCTCCAAGGTCTCAATCCGCAACAACAAGCCGCCGCATCGCACGTCGAAGGTCCTCTGCTCTTGCTGGCCGGCGCCGGCAGCGGCAAGACGCGCGTGATCACGCATCGCATGGCGCACCTCATGCAGGAGCACCGCGTTCCCGGTCCTTGTATCCTGGCGGTGACCTTTACAAATAAGGCCGCTGAGGAGATGCGCTCGCGGGTGAAGAATCTGGTGGGCGGTAAAGATGGCCCGCTAGTTTCCACCTTCCATTCGTTTTGTGTGCGATTGCTGCGGCGCGACGGCGGCAGCTTAGCCGAAATCCGCAACGGATTTACGCGCCAGTTCACCATCTACGACGCCGACGATCAGGTGGCGGTGATCAAGTCTATTTTTCGCGGCCTCCGGCTGGACGAAAAGTTCATGCAGTATCGCGCCGTGTGCTCCTGGATCAGCCACAACAAGAGCCGCAAGTCATCGCCGCAAGACGTCCATGGCGCTTCCACCGATCAGAAAACTACACAGCTCGCCACCATCTACGAACAATACGAAGGCCGCCTGCGCCAGGCCAACGCGCTGGATTTCGATGATCTGCTGCTCGAATCCGTCCGCCTGCTGGCGCACGACGCCAATCTGCGCTTCCAGGTGAATCGGCGCTTCGAATTCGTCATGATCGACGAATATCAGGACACCAATCGCAGCCAGTATGAGCTGATGCGCCTGCTCACCGAACAACACAAAAACATCTGCGTGGTGGGCGACGAAGATCAATCCATTTATGGCTGGCGCGGCGCCGACATCCGCAACATTCTGGATTTCGAGCACGACTTTCCGAACGCTACCGTGATCCGGCTGGAACAAAATTACCGGTCGACCAAAAATATTCTGGAAGCCGCCAGCGCGGTGGTTGCCAACAATACCGAACGTAAGGGCAAGTGGCTGTGGACCGAATCCGGCGCGGGCGAAAAGATCGGCCGCTTCGAAGCCTTCGATGGCGAGCAGGAAGCGCTGTTCATCGCCGACAGGATCGACAAGCTGCTATTGGCGAACCCGGGCGATCGCGCCGCCGTGCTGTATCGCACCAACTTCCAGTCCCGGCAGATTGAAGAAGCGCTGCGCCGCTACAACCGCGATTACGTGGTGCTGGGCGGATTCAGTTTCTACCAGCGCGCCGAAGTGAAGGACGCGCTGTCGTATCTGAAGGCCGTGATCAGCCCGCAGGATTCTATCGCGCTGCTGCGCATCATTAACACGCCCGCGCGCGGCATCGGCAAAAGCACCATCGAGCAGATCGAGCAGTACGCGCTGCAGCAGAATTTGAGCGTGTGGGCGGCCATTGGCCGGATGCTGGAGGAAAATCTGTTCCCGGCGCGCGCCGAGTCCGCTCTGCGCATCTTCAAAAGCATGCTGGAAGAGCTGGGCGCAGCTACGAGCGAAGGAAAAGTGGACAACCTGCTGCGCCAGATCCTGGAGCGCACCGGTTACGCCAGAATGCTGCAGGCCGACAACGATCCGGAAGCCGAATCCCGCCTGGGCAATCTGAACGAACTGGTGAACGCGGCGTCGGAAGCGGCAGAGCGCGGCGAGAACATCGCGGAATTCCTGGATCACGCGGCGCTGGTTTCCGACACCGACAATCTGGACGAGCGCGCGCCCGTTTCGCTGCTCACGCTGCACAACGCCAAAGGCCTGGAGTTCCCGATCGTTTTCCTGGCAGGCATGGAAGAAGGACTGTTCCCGCACATTCGCGCGCTGGATTCGAAGGCGGCCATGGAAGAAGAGCGGCGGCTGTGTTACGTCGGCATGACGCGCTCCGAGAAGCGGCTGTTCCTGACGTCCGCGCGTTATCGCCGGCGTTTCGGCGGCGGCCAGCAGGAAGCTACCATCCCCTCGCGATTCCTGCGCGAAGTTCCGCCCGCGCTGGTGCAAGACTTCGGCCAATCCCGGCAAAGTATTTCGCAGCGCACACCGCAACTGGAGCGCGAGACTGCCAAACCCAATCTCTTCACGGGCAAAACCTACAACTCCGTCGACAACATCCAACAATTCTTCGCAGAGCGAGGAAAACCGCCAGTAGTTCCACAAACCGCCAACCCACCACAACGTGCCAGCCCCCCAACCCCTAAACCCGCCGCGGCGCCGCAGGCAGCGCGGCCACCCGCAGGCCGTCGCGGCTTCCGCGCCGGCGCCATGGTTCGCCATCCCAAATACGGCCGCGGGACCGTGCTACGTCGCGAAGGCGATGGCGAGGATGCTAAGCTCACGGTAAGCTTTCCCGGCTACGGTTTGAAGAAGCTGGTGGAAAAGTACGCAGGAATCCAAGAGGACTGATTTGTTCCAGAGGAAGACCAATTAACATCGAATGAACACAAAGCACATTGAAGACAGAACAGAGCGCAAGAAAGTGAAGCGCGCCGCCCGCAAGAAAGCGGCGCCCAAAGCCAAGCGGGCGTCCGGAGTCGCTCGTGGCTCCTTGAAGAAGAAGGTGCAACACATGACCAAGGGCCAGAGGAAGCGCTAATGCGTCAAGACCGCTCCCTCACGGTCGCGGCTCGGTAGGCGTGAACCAACTCCTTCGCACCAAAAGCATCGACGCTCTCATCGCGGCTTCCGAAGAGCCCGAGCGGCGCCTGAAAAAATCGCTGGGCGTATGGAGCCTCATCGCGCTGGGCGTGGGAGCGGTCATCGGATCTGGCATCTTCACCGTCACTGGCACCGCCGCGGCGGGCGAGCATTTCCTGGCCAAGTCGATTTTCAAGGCGCCCGTTCTGGACCTGCTGTTGAATGGCGGCAACGCAACCACCATGAGCGGCCGGCTGGGAGCGGGTCCGGCCATCTCGGTATCTTTCATCTTGGTGGCCATCGCGTGCGGATTCGCCGCCATCTGTTACGCCGAACTCGCGTCCATGATTCCCATCGCCGGCAGCGCGTACACGTATTCCTACGCCACGCTGGGCGAAATCTTCGCGTGGATCATCGGTTGGGATCTCATTCTCGAATACGCGTTCTCCAACATGAGCGTGGCGGTTGGATTCTCGGCTTATTTGAATGATCTGCTCGACAACCTGTTCCATTTCCATCTGCCGCTGCAAATATCGCAGCCCATGTTTGAGGAAGGCCAGCGTACCGGCGCGTGGTTCAACCTGCCAGCGTTCGTTGTCCTGTTGGTGCTGAGCTACGTGCTGGTGCGCGGCGTCCGCGAAAGCGCGCAAACCAACAACACCATGGTGCTGATCAAGATCGTCGCCATCCTGCTCTTCGTTTTCGGCGCGGCGCACGCGGTGAACACCGGCAACTGGCATCCGTTCATGCCCAACGGTTACTCGGGCGTGCTCTCGGGCGGCGCCATCGTATTCTTCACCTACATCGGATTCGATTCGGTTTCGACAGCCGCCGAAGAATGCGGACGCCCGCAGCGCGACATGCCCATCGGAATCTTTACGACCCTTGCAGTTTGCGCGCTACTCTACGCTTCCGTCGCGCTGGTGCTCACCGGAATTGCTAACTGGAGCACGCTGAATAACGATGCGCCCGTCGCCAACGCGCTCAAGATGATCGGCATGAACCGGCTGCGGCTAATTGTCACCGCCGGAGCGCTGCTTGGCATGCTCTCGTCGCTGTTGGTGTTTCAATACGGGCAGGCGCGCATCTGGTTCGCGATGTCGCGCGACCGCTTATTGCCCGGCATCTTCTCGCGCGTGCATCCGCGCTACAGCACACCGTACGTCAGCACCTGGGTGGCCGGCTTCGTGGTCGGAATTCCGGCCGGCATATTCGATATCAGTTGGTTCGCCGACCTGTCGAACATCGGAACATTGTTCGCGTTCATTCTGGTTTCGGCCGGCGTCATCGTGCTGCGCAAGAAGCAGCCGGAGCGCAAGCGCGGCTTTCGAGTGCCGCTGGTGCCGCTGCTGCCGGGCATCTCCATCTTCTGCTGCCTCGTGTTGATGCTCAGCCTGCCGCTTGAAACCTGGCTGCGCTTCTTCGTCTGGCTGATTATAGGGCTGTTCATCTATTTCCTGTACGGCAAGAAGCGCACCGCCGACCTCACCTGAACGGTACTCGCGCCAAGCTGTACCGGTACAAAAACCTTAATTTCCTATTCGCGGTTCTCAGGCCCTGCCCCAAGCTAAAATCGCTTGGAGCAACACTCCGACAATCCCGCGCCGCGGCTGGTCCTGGAACCCGTTTGGGAGCTTGTTTGCGAACCTGAGCCCGGCCCCGCCGAAGAGTCTGCCGCCGTTTCAGCCCCCGACTTAGAACCCGATTCCACTGAACAACCCACGCCTAATGAGGAAGTTAGCGAAGCGCCGCAAGGACCCGCCTCCGCTTGGCCGGACGATACCGCGACTCAGATCATCCGCGCCACTCGATCCTGGATCCAATATGGAACGCTGGGATTTGCCGTGATCTGCATCGTCATCGGGGCACTGGAAGGCCTGTTCGGCCGATGACACATAAGTGATTCGCCTTACAGTTAGACACCCCGAAGTTTTAAAATTCGGTTGCAACTTAGTACGAGAAGAGCGAAACTACTTAAGGAACTAGCTCACTCCTCCGAGGGCTATCCGATGCCCGCCTCATTCCTTACGGGATGGGGCGGGTTTAGCTTTTTAGGGGCAGTGAAGTCAGCATCCACCCCAAACCCTTTGGCCAAAAGTCACGGTTACTTTGTGTGACATCGCCCAGCGCCAAGACGTCTCAGACGCAGGAGTGGAACACGATGTGTGATTATTCGCTGCATACGTATCCAAATCGGCTCGCGGCCGATGGAGAAGATCTGGTAGTTCACCGGTTCGGCGCGGGATCGCTCGGATTGGCATCTCCGGCGGATCTAACCCCGGTAATCTCAGCGGGCAAAACGGCTCACGGCACGGTTTGGTCGCAAGTCAAGGCTTGGTTCCAAGGGCGAAACCCGAAGTGGGAAGCGGAGAAACGGGTTCCGGCCGTTTGTGTTCCGCCCGGCGCCCGCTTGATTCTACGGGACATTCCGAAGAATTTGCAGCGGGAAATGGGCATCGGCGAAGTAGAGGAAGTGCAGTTCATCGAGACCACGGCCGAGGTGAACACCTATCGGGACGCGGTGCGCTTCAAGAATTGCCGCCAGGCTCTCTTACAGCAACTTCGCGAAGGCCAACGCGTGCAGGTGCTCTCCATCGGTGTAGAAGAATTCGAGCCGACCGAGACATTTCCCGCGTTTCAGTAATCAGCTTCCCGCTGCCGGCCGGAAGTGCAGATCCACGGTGTAGCCCGCTACATCCACGTGCACGATGTACAACACATCAATCTTCACCGCGCCCTGACTAACGGCCACTTGGACGTCGTCGCTATGCACGGGCAAACCCAGGCCCGCAGCCTGGTTGAGGACGCGCGTCCGGACAGTTTCGGGCGGCAATTGGGCCGTTCCTGGATCGTCCGCAAGATCGTTGACGTAGCTCTGCAGCCGCCAATTCGCCGCGTAGGGTGGAACCAGAAGCACGCCCAGAACGATCAGGATCAGAAGGACCGCGGCGCCCGCGAGCAAGCGCGGGGCCCGAGCACTCACCGCTTACTTTCCTCGAGCGATTCCAGTTCTTTCCAGATATCGTCGTCGTGACGTTCCCAATCCGGACTCTTGGTGGTAACGCGGAATTCCGGCACTCTGAGCGTGCCATGGCCATAGAGGCAGATGTACTCGGTGCGCGGCTGCCCGAACAGCAGCATGTTCGGCCAGGAGCCGGCGCTCACCGGCATGCGTAAACGCCGCAGGCAGGTTCGGCAGCGATAGCGTTGGTCCCAGATAATGAGATGAAGGACGCCGAAGCAAGCCAGGAAGTATAGAAGCATTGCGGTGGTAAAGCCAAGATCGTGACCGAATGGCTTCTGCTGGAAGCCGGATAACAGGGCGCCACGGAAGCTGACTACGATAGCCCTCCACACCAGGCCCATCACCAGGGCGCCTGCGGCCAGTTTGAGCAGCAAAAAACCCCAATACTTCATGATCATTGGATTCCTCTCGCGTGCTCGCGGTTCCCGCTCCTCATAAGATCTTCATCGGCTCGCGCTCAACTCTTCAGCAGATTGCGGGCCAAAAATATAACATTAGCAGGACGCTCCGCCAGTCTCCTCATAAAATAGGGATACCACGCATTGCCATACGGAACGTAAAGCCTCACATGATAACCGGCCGCCACCAGGCGGCGCTGCAGGTCGCGACCGACACCATACAGCATCTGAAACTCAAAACGATCCGCCGCGATGTTTCGTTCCCGAATATAGCTTAGCGCGCGATCGAGGATGTTCTCATCGTGCGAAGCGATGGCGGGATAAGCGCCATGATCGAACAATTCGTCCATCAAGCGCACATAGTTGGCGTCTACGTCTCTCTTGCGCGGAAACGCCACATCGGAAGATTCGCGATACGCGCCCTTGCACAGCCGGACGGGAATGGATTGCTTGCACAAGTCTTGAATATCGCTTTCGCTGCGATAAAGGTAAGCCTGGATCACAGCCCGCACGCTCCCATACCTGGCGTGCAGATCGGCAACCAGCGCCAGGGTGCGGTCGACATACACGCTAGACTCCATGTCTACTTCCACCATACTGCCAATCGATTTCGCGCGTGTTACAAGGCATTCGACATTCGCGCGGCAGTCGGCTTCCGAATAATCCAGGCCCAGCTGCGTGAGCTTCACCGACACGGTGGCTTTTAGATTGAGCTTCGCGATGTGATCGAGAGCCGCGAGGTACGCGTCGCGCGATTGTTCGGCTTCCCGGAGAGAACTGACGCTCTCGCCCAGATGATCCAGCGTGGCGAGATATCCGTCGGCGTTCAGTTTTTGGCAGACTGCGACTTCGCGTTCGATGGTGGACCCGGCGACGAAGCGCGAGGTCAGCCGGTCGGCAGCCGGTGACGTTTCCATCCAGTGACGTAACCACGGCTGGCGGGAAAGCACCAAGAGCAGGCTGCGGAGCACTCACTCACTAGAATACTAGGTTATTTCAAGGCCGCATACTCTTTTCGGGCCTGGAGCAGCAGAGGGATGTCGGGATCGGCATCTTTCCAGAAGACGAAGAATTGCTCGTAGGTTTTCTTGGCGCGAGCCGAGTCGCCCATCGACTTTACGGCGCGTGCGAGGCCGACCTGCGCGGCAGGGTATTCAGGTCCCCAATTCGCGCCCTTGCGGTCGACCATCAGCGAAAATATCGATGCTGCGTTTTCGGCTTGCCCCTCCGCGAGCAGTGCCCGCCCGCGGACATAGGCCTCCGGCCCCGCGATTCTCGCGGACCCGTTGCTGGCCTGCTGCTTGGCGAACTCCTTCGCCGCCGCTGCGTCGCACAGTGCCATAGCGATTGGCGGCGCCTTTGGGTCATGGGGAGCGCACCTTCCGAACAGCGCATCGGCTGTGCCAGCGTCCGGGAGAAACTCTTGCAAGCTGCCCTCTGACGGACGTTGACGCACCAGATCCGAGGCTTTGCGAAACAGTTCCTTGGCCTGCTTGGAACGCCCCAGCGCGGCGGCATTATTCGCCTTCTCGTCTAGCACCATTGCCTCCGCCTGGTGACTCACCAGCCACTGGGCTTCACGCTCCTGGGCTTGCCCGTCCCGTTGGGCGTATCCGATTCTCAGGAGAAACACGTGAATGAGTGGGCCGCCCAGTCCTTTCGAGATTGCTTGTTGAAGCGTGGTTTTCGCCTCGTCGAGCCGATTCAGATCCAGCAGCGCGAAAACCGCAACGCCGTAGCCCGCGAGAATCCGGGGGCCGTTCCGAATTGCCATTTGGGCTTCCGGTAGGGCCTTCTCCGGTTCACCTGCGAACACGTACTCGCCCGCCAGATTTGAGTGAAAAATCGAATCCCTGGGATATCGTCGGGCCAGCAGTTCCCCGATCTCACGGCCCTTCTGGTGTTCCCCCACAGCGTAGTAGCGTTGATATTCAATAAACAAGCGCTCGCGGTCGCTAACGCTATCCTCTAATGCCTCGGCTTTCAAGGTTGCTTCTTTCGCCAGAGACGCATCGCCTACGCCCCAATAATTTAGTCCGAGGACCGCGAAAGCCATCGCAAAGTTTGGGTCAAGCTCGGTAGCGTGGCGGTAAAAGGGGATGGCAGCTCGACGGTCCCCTGTCTTGCTCCACTCCTCGTCACCCATATTGAACGCCTGCAGAGCTTCCAGCGAACTGGTGGTGACCGCGTGCTGATACGCGCGGTTCTCGCTTTGTATCGTGCTGAGCGATTCTCCCAGTTTGGCGCGCATTGAATTGGTCGCTTTCGCGAGTGCATCGACAACGTGCTCTTTGCCGGTCGCCTCCGTCTGCTCCCGCGCGAAAGTCTCGCCCGTTTGACAGTTCACCGCCTGGAGCGCAATCAGATACTGCGAGCCGAGTGCGGCGATGGAGCCTTCGAGCGTAGCCTTCTGGCCCTCCCGGATGCAGATGTCGCGCGCGATCTCGCCGGTGACGTGGGCATCGGGCGACCGGCCCGATAGCTTCAGCGTCTGCCGGATTTCCTCCTCGTCCATGGCTTTCAGGAACGGCGATTGTTGAAGCTGGAACGCCAGCGCCTGCTTGAGAGCCGTATCGAAAACCGGATCGCCGGTCTTATTGTCGAAATCCGCCACCACCATCACATCCTGATCGGTAAGCTTTGGTTTGGCTTGCTCGCGTTGTCGCCAGAAGAGCGCCGCGCCCAATCCAACCAAGACCAATACTCCCGCGGCGATGGCGTACTTTGCGCGGCCGCCGGCTTTCGCCACTCCCAGCAACGCAGCCTTCAGCTCGGCTGCCGATTGGAAACGTTTAGCCGGATCGTCCGCGAGACACCGGCGCACGATTGCTTCGAGCGCGGCCGGTTTCACGGGCGTCCGTTCGCGGCCGGGACGCTCGCCGGTAACGAGCTCATGCAACACGCAGCCGAAAGCGTAAATGTCCGATCGCGCGTCGGCGGGCTTGCCTTGCCACTGCTCGGGCGCCATGTAGGCAGGCGTGCCCATGACCGCGCCCGCACGTGTGAGCTCCGAGGTTTGCGTTTCGTCGTCCGCTGGCTCGCCTTCGCGGCTCTGTTTCGCTAACCCGAAATCGAGCACCTTCACACCATGCGATGTGAGCAGGATATTGGCGGGCTTCAGATCACGATGGACAATCCCCTGCTTATGTGCCTCTTCCAGCGCTTCGACGATCTGCAACGCAATTGGCAGCGCTTCCGCGGCGGGCATCGGGCCTTTGGGCGGCGCGCCATTGATGTACTCAAAGACCAGATAATTGGCCCCGACATCGTAGAGCTGGCAGATATGCGGATGATTCAGCGCAGCCACTAAACGCGCTTCGCGCTCGAAACGATCCGTGAACTGGTCCTTGGAAACCTTGATCGCAACGATGCGGTTGAGCCGCGTATCGCGGGCTTGGTAGACCTCGCCCATGCCGCCCGCGCCGATGGGCGCAAGAATCTCGTAGGGGCCGAGTTTGTCGCCTGCGGAGAGCGGCATCGGAGAGATTGAAGTAATTTTACCCGATCGGCCCTTGGATCGCGTCAACGCCCCGGCGGATAACTTCCCAGCACGCGCAGAAAATCCGCGATCTCAGCCAGATGTCGCAGCGCGTTCTGCACGCGCGGCTCGTTTTCGCGGCCCAGCAGATCCAAATAGAACAAATATTCCCAGGGTTTGCCCCGCAATGGGCGGGACTCAATCTTAGTGAGATTCAAATCGCGCAGCGCGAACGCGCTCAAACCGCGGAACAAAGCTCCGGGAATGTTGCGAGTGGTAAATACCAGCGAAGTCTTCCATGCCTGGGCACGCCGGGGCGGCGGCAGCTTCTTGGACGGATATAACAAAAAGAAGCGCGTGAAATTTCGCCGGTCGTCTTCCATGGAACGCTTCAGAATGGCTCCGCCATAGATGCCGGCGGCCACATCGGAGGCAATGGCGGCGGCGTCCGGGCCGTTTTCCTCCATCACCATTTTGACGCTGCCCGCGGTGTCGTAGAAGGGGACTCGCTCCAGCTTGGGATAGCGCGCGAAGAATTTGAGGCACTGATCCAAAGCCACGGGGTGGGAGTAGACCCGGCGCAGATCTTTAAAGCGGACCCCCGGCGGCGCGATCAGGTTATGCACGATGCGGACATTGGTTTCCGCCGCGATCCGAACGTCGAAATGCAGCAGGTGGTCGTAATTCTCATGAACCGATCCAGCCAGGGTATTCTCCATCGGTATCACGGCCGAGTCTATCTTGCCGGATCGCAAGGCGACGAAAACCGATTCGAATGTCGGATAGGGAACAACACCGGCTTTGGAGCCCAACAGTTGGCGCGCCGCTTCCTGGCTAAAAGCCCCCAATTCACCCTGGATCCCCGTTCGATACGATTTCATTGGTTTTTCACCCCGTTCTCACTCAGCGAACGCTCCGTGGCTCTGCGGCGTTTTTCCCAAAACCAATCTTAAGGACGATTCCAGGTGTCTTTCTGCTAACGATAAACCGTTGTAATAACGGGCGGCTGTTCGGAAAACCGAACAAAGAGTTCTTTCTTGCCTTGCTCTTTGCGGCTGTGACCGCTATAATTCGACCCTGTAGAACGTCTGACAATTGTGTTCAAGTCCGAAACTGCTATCACCCGGCGTTTCCTGTAGGCGCTGGAAAAACATCCTATCATGGAGGATCCTGGACAGAAGCTACGGCGCATTCGAGAACGGCTCAACTTACGGGTCCGGGATGTCGAACAGGCCAGCCTTAAGATTGCGGATAAATACCACAATGACGACTTTGCGGTTCTCATTAACCGGGTGTCGGAGATCGAGAATCGCAATCTAGTTCCCACCATTCACAAGCTGTACTCCCTGTGCGCCATCTATCGCCTTGATTTTCAGGAGGTTCTGGAATGGTATGGGATCTCGCTCGGCGGCCTTCCTTCCGACGCCGCCTCCGTGGATGTACCGCAAACCCACCTCCTTTCCTTTCATGGTAATACCGCTCATGGGAGCGTCTCCAGCGAAGTGCTGCTGCCCTTGGCGCTCGATCCCGGCCTGGACCTTCGGCGCACAACCTATCTTACTCGCATGGTTCAGCGCTGGGGCAAGCTGCCGCTCCTATTTCTTGAGTCGTTGAACCTCAAGGAACAGCGCTATGCCCTGATGGGCACCGAAGACTGGTTTATGTATCCCATGCTACAGCCGGGGACCTTTGTTTCGATCGACGAGACCCAGCAAAAGATCGCCAACTCCGGTTGGAACAACGAGTTTGAACGGCCGATTTACTTCTTCGAGCACCGCCAGGGTTTTGCCTGCGGATGGGCCAGCTTGAACGGGGACCAGTTGATCCTGCTCCCCCATCCCTTGTCGGGCTGCAGCCCGCAGGTTTACAAATATCCCACCGATATCGATTTGATCGGGCAGGTTTCTGGAATCGCTATGCGTCTGGATCAGGCTCGGCGACGCCGTACGCGGCTTTGAACAGCTCCAAGAGAGCTGTAAAGTCAGCAATATAAAGACGCCGCTCCACGCCCCGGACCGAAGCTGGAGGCAAATTGCGGTAGGGCGCCAGCCGGATCCAGGTCTCCACCACCACCCGTTTGTCTTCGAACAGTCCCGAGATATAAAGATCCAGATCCGCCTTCTGCTGCTCGATGTTGAAGGATAGCCACTCGGCAAATACCTTGGCGTGGCTGTTCTTCAGCGCTTTATTTGCCTCATCTTCGCCGAACACCAGAGCCAATCCATGGTGTTCGTAGCTGCCGTTGTTAGCGTTGCGTAACGACGCCAGGTACACCAGCTTTCCGAAGACAGAAGGGATCTGGGAAATTGTGTTGCGCCAGAGGTCGGCAGCCGCACTCCGGTCGAAGGCAACGCCCGCAGCTCTTTCGCCTTTCATACCAAACACCTGAAATCATACACCGGATCTTCGAGGAAGGAAAGACAGTCTATTGCGGACTCGCAGCCGGACCATGTTCTGATTTCCGAAACTCTGTAAGTACCTTCATTTAGCACACCCTACACCGTTTAATCTTGCCGTGGATTCCCCGAATTCAATTCGAAACCACGAGGAGATTAGACATGTTAAAAAAGGTTTTCTTGCTTGCTGGCGTTGTGCTCGCGCTAGTTACGGCAGCTTCTGCAACTATTCCAACCCCGCCCTGCAATCCCTGCATGGTGAATACCCACCTCGCCCGCTAGGTCCGGTGTTCTGTGGGGGGCTGGTGGTATGCTGGACTTCGATCCATGCACCAGCTCCCCATCGAGCAACAAATTCTGCTGATCGTACAACTCGGAGTGTTAGTGGCGCTGTGCGCGCGCATGTGGCTGTCCGGGCTGCACAAAGTGTACGTTAACTTCTTTCGATACTTGATATTGGAGTTTCTGCAGGCGCTAATTCCCCTGCTGGTGCCGCTGGAAAGCCGTTTGTATCGCGACCTCTTCGTCGTAAGCGAGCCTTTCATTGTAACCTTTGATGCCCTGGTGGTACTAGAATTGTACTCGGTGATCTTACGCAATCTGCCGGGAATTGCGGGCGTTGCGCGGCGCTACATCAAGATCACTCTGGCGATTGCTATCTTTGTGTCCTTGCTGCCTTTGGGTATTGAGAAGACGCCCAACACCCTTACCGGCTACCTCTTTATTTTTGAGCGCCCCATCCTCTCCAGCCTGGTAGTATTCGTACTTCTGATCTGCGGCTTTCTGGTGTATTATCCCGTACCATTGGGACGAAACGTAATCGTTTACCTTACCGGATATGCAGTATTCTTCTTGACAATCGCGACCATGCAATTCATCAATAACTTGGGCCATTTCTGGAACCGGCAGAAAAGCAGCGTCGACATGGGCATTACCGTGGCTTGTCAAACGTTGTGGCTGCTGGCGTTAAGCCGCCAGGGCGAGAACAAACGCATGGTGGTGGGACATCACTGGAATCCAGGCGACGATCAGCGATTGCTGGATCAACTGGAAGCAATCAATACCAGCCTTTTGCGCTCCAGCGGAAAAAATCAGACTAAAGCCGGATAAATATATTTGCATTGACCGGAATGATCCGATATCATTAGCGGGAGGCAGGAGACAAATGCATTTGCAGCTAATTCTTGCGATTGCGATCGTCCTCGCGTTTCTGACCGCTTGTTTTGCCGGTCTATTCTGGAGACTCGCGTCTCGTTTTGACGCGCGGCAGTGCACAGCCGAATGGCTGGACGGCTTTTCTCTGGATAGCTACGCTCCCATGGAACGGCTGTTAGATAAAGACGATGCCAGGTTTTTGGCGTCGCAGCCGGGATATCGCCCGGAAATCGCGCAGCGCCTGATGGCCGAGCGGCGCTGGATTTTTGCCGCTTATCTTAAGTCTCTGGTGCGGGACTTCAATCAGCTGGTCGGAATTGGCAAACTTATGGTGGTCTATTCCACCGAGGACCGCCAGGAATTCGCGCGCCGGTTATGGCGCCAGCAGGTAAGCTTTTACCTGAGAATTTGCTCCGTGCGCCTGCAACTCGCGCTTTATCCTTTGGGCTGGAGCGGATCGCTGGTATCGAGTGCGGCGGACACGCATCGTCTGGTTGCGGCCGTCCAGGCAATGCGCAATGAAGTGGTGTTGTTGTCGTCCCCGCGCCAACTCGAAACCACCTGACTGGCGTTATACAGCGGAACTGCAAACGGTTTTCAGAAGCTGCTTGGCTTCCTTGAGCAGCGGGAACTGCTTTTCGGCTTCCTTAAACTCGCGCGTGTGCACACAGCGTCGCGCACCCCGGTGCTCCACGGGAAAACGCAAGTGGAGCATCTCGTGGAACAAAATATATTCCACCGCCAGCCTGGGAACGCCCGGCCTGTCCAGCAGGCGGCTTAAGATAATCGCGTTGTGCGACGGATCGTAGTGCCCCAGCATCACGCGTGAGGGCCGGCGGCTCCAGCCCAGCAGTGGCTGCGCCATCAGGCCGTGGAAATGCGCCTGATTCAGCTCTTCGAAGATGGCTTGAAGATCGTAGGCCTCGCCTTGCGGACCGGACACGAATTTGCGCCCGCGCGACTGCTTTACCAATTGAAGGCTGCGGCGCATTTCCTTGCGATTGAGATACCGCCGGTAGCGCTCGGCGTGGGTCCGCGGAGACGGGCCGGCGCAAAAGCTTGGCCATCAAGATTTGCCAGCGACTCCAGGATGGCCGCGGGCGCGCCTTCCAGGACGTCGGTGATGCGGAACTCGAGGCCCGAGTGATCCCATCGGACGGAGCTATTCGCGTTGGCGAATTTGCAGAATTTCACGCGGACTGTCGGGAATCGCCGTGCGCGGCCGGAACTCATGGAAAACGCGCGCGAATATCTCCTCGGGCGTTTCAAAGAAAATCGCGGCTCTGCAGCACTGCTCTCAAGATACCTAGCTAAGATCTTTAGCGTTGAATTCGTGCCGAGCCGCCTTGGGCGAACGCCCGCACTTGTCCAGCGTCGCCATCGTCGTATCGCCGGGAAACGTGGTGAGAAGCGCGCCGTGCGCCCAGCCCAGCTTGAGAGCGTCCTCCGGCGATTCGCCCGCCAGCAGGCCGTAAAAGAATCCGGCCGCGAATCCGTCTCCGCCGCCCACGCGATCGTAGACATCCAGTTCGCAGGTCGGCGCGGTATAGGTTTGGCCGTCGATCCAGGCCGTCGCGCTCCAGCTATGCCGGTTGGCGGAATGCACCTGCGCGCAGCGTGGTGGCCAGCAATCTTTGACTTGCGGGAAAGGCCTTCACGCATCGCGGAGTCCGCAACGCCGAGTCGCTCTGCAGATCTTCCTCGTTGCCCACCAGCACGTCGACGTATTCAGACGATACGGCGCAGCACGGACTCGGCGCGATCGGCGCCGCCCCAGGCGTTCCACAGCTTTTCGCGAAAGTTCAGGTCGAACGAAACCACTGCGCCGGCGGCCTTGGCGGCCTGCATGGCCTCGACAATCAGATCTCCGGTGCGTGGGGGAAAGCGCGGCGAAAATGCCGCCGCTGTGGAACCAGCGCACGCCCCGAGCGAAAATGGCCTGCCAATCGAAATCGCCGGGCTTCAGCATCGCGCCCGCTTCATTTGCGCGATTGTAAAATACCACCGGCGGCCGAACGCCGAACCCGCGGTCGCTGTAGACCGTCGCCATGTTCGGACCAGTGACGCCGTCGTGTTCGAAACGCTTGTAGAACGGCTGAACGCCCATGGCGCGGACGTGCTCGGCAATCAGGTCGCCGATGGGATAGTCCACCATCGCGCTCGCGATGCCGGTGGGGATGCCGAAGCAGTTCGCAAGATTGGCGGCGACGTTAAATTCGCCTCCGCTCACATGAATTTTGCATTCCGTGGCTTTGCGGAACGGGACTACGCCCGGATCCAGGCGATACACCAATGCGCCCAAAGACAGCAGACCGAGAGCGCCTTCGCGAGGAATGTCCAGGAGACTCAAAGCTCAAGATATCAAACCCCGGGCCAGGTCTACTGCGTGGTTTCGTCCAGGAGCAAGATTTCAACGCGTCGATTTTCGGCCCGTCCGGCTGCGGTGTCGTTCGAATCCTTCGGGTCGTTCGATCCGTAGCTCTGCACCGAGAGGCGCGACTCGGCGATGCCGTAGCGGGTGCAGAGAATCTCCAGCAGGTTCACGCTACGCGCGGCCGAAAGCTCCCAATTACTGTGGAAGCGTTTGTTGTGGATGGGAATCGCATCGGCATGCCCAACCAATGCCACCTTGTTCGGAACGCTCGCCAGCACTTCGGCAATTTCGGAAACGATGGGAAGCGCGGCCGGAACGACCTGGTCGTCGCCGGAAGGAAACAGAATGGCCTGCGGCAGGCTGATGACAAGGCCCCGCGCCTCCATCCGCGAATCCAACCCTTGTGAACGGAGCTCCTCGTCGGCGCGAAGTAAGGCTTGATGGGAATCGGCCTGATGGAAATCGGCCCGAGGTGAATCGGCAGGCTGAGGATCGGGCGCTGCCTCCATTGGGAGAGCCGCGACGGGTTGTGGCTTGGCAGTCGGGAGCGGCGGCCGCGGCGCGCGCTGCGTCTGGGCGGAGTGAAGACCTTGTGCGGCGATTGCGACGAAGAGGATCAGCAGAATAGTGACGAAATCGGTATAGCTGATCAGCCAGCTCTCCCGTTGTCCGCCGTGCGCCGCTTCCAGATACTTGGGCTTGGGCCTAAGTTTCATGCGCTGCCGGGGTCCCTACTTCGCCAATCTGTACAACCTGCTGGCGGGTGTATGCGTTCAGACGCAAGCGGATGAGCGCCGGGTGCACATTGTCAGACAAGGAAAGCACGCCCTCGATAATAAGTTCCTGAATTTCGAAGTTCTCGGCTACGCGCGCGCGAATGCGATGCGCCGCCGGCAGCAGAAGCAGATTGGCCAACGCCAGACCATAGATGGTGGAGACGAATGCGGTGCCGATGCCAAACCCCACTGACTGCAGGTTCGCAAAATGACGCAGCACTTCAATCAGGCCCACCACGGTGCCGATGATTCCGATGGTAGGGGCGAATCCGCCGGCCACTTCCAAGGTTTTGGCGTCCGTCTCGCCCTGCCGCTCGCGCATCCGCAGCTCGTTTTCGAGCACGGCCTGCAATTCCGTCCGGCTGCCTACATCCAAAGCGAGCTGCAGCGCCTGTCCGAAGAACGGATGCGCGGCCTGCGGAATCAAAGGTTCCAGAGCCAGTAAGCTGCCGCGGCGCGCCACTCGCGCATAGAAGATGATCTCTTCAATAAGCGCTTCGCGATTCACTTCCTCAGAGGAGATAAGATCCGTGACGCGGCGGAACGAATGGACCAGCGAAGCTTTGGGAGTGGTGACCAGCATGACGCCCAACGTGCCGCCCACTACGATAAGCGCGCCGGCGGGCTGAAAGAAATAGGTAATCGAAATACCGGCGGCAGCCACTCCGGCCATGATCGCTCCCAGCGCAACTACCAAACCCAGGAC
This sequence comes from Bryobacterales bacterium, assembly GCA_963784025.1. GTDB lineage: Bacteria > Acidobacteriota > Terriglobia > Bryobacterales > Bryobacteraceae > Palsa-89. The sequence continues at coordinate 584,193 of CAWAPW010000006.1, read as the reverse complement.
AAAAACCACATCAATGCGCCGCCGCGGCCGAGCGCGCTCCTGCGCCGTATATGCGCGAACTTCCTCCGTGAGTGCGGCTTGCGGTGTAGCCATCGACAGGCTTAGAGCACCTGGACCTCCAATTGGAAGTGATTGACGCCACGTCGTGGCGGTTGACCAGGGTGGCATAATTTCGACACTGAGAAAAACCATTTAGCCGCCGATAAACGCAGATCAACACAGATAAGACAAAACTCAAGTTCATTGTTTTCAATCGGCGTTAATCGGCGTTTATCCGTGGCCAGCTATGTTTGGCCTTCTTTAGCCCCGTAAAGCCGGTAGAATGCGGCCGCGGCACTCGCCCAGACCGATGCGACGAAATCCTGACACTGCGCACCAGCCTTTGAGGATCACTTCATCGCCGTCTTCCAGGAACCCGCGCGTTTCGCCGCTAGGAAGCTGGACGGGCTCGGCGCCGCGACGGGTGAGCTCCAACAAACATCCCTGATTTTGTTTTTCCGGTCCGGACACCGTACCGCTACCGATAAGATCGCCGGGGCGCAGCGGGCAGCCGTTGCTCGATTGATGCGCGATCATCTGGCTTAGAGTCCAATAAAGGCGAGCGAAATCGCTCTGGCTCACGCGCAGGGGCGCCGGCATTTTGGCCGAGCGGAGCCACACCTCTAAGGTGATTCGAAACGCTGGGTCGCCAGGCGCTTGAAGATGCGGCAGCGGTTGCGGGTCGTCAGGCGGCCGCGCCGGAGCAGCAGCGCGAAAAGGCTCCAGAGCGTCCAGCGTGACGATCCACGGCGAGATGGACGTTGCGAAATTCTTCGCCAGGAACGGACCCAGCGGCTGGTATTCCCAGCTTTGGATGTCGCGCGCCGACCAATCGTTTAACAAGCACACGCCAAACAAATGATCTTCGGCATGGGCCACTGGGATCGGCTGGCCCATCGCGTTGCCCGGCCCCAGGAACGCTCCGAGTTCCACCTCGTAGTCGAGCATTCGGGACGGCGCATAGACGGGCGCCGCATCGGAGTTTGAGACGATCTGGCCGCATGGGCGATGGACTGGCGTGCCGCTCAATACGATGGACGAAGCACGGCCGTGATACGCAATCGGCATCCACTTATAGTTGGGCGAGAGCGGCTTATCGGGGCGAAACAGGCTGCCGACGTTGGTGGCGTGATCAATGGACGCGAAGAAATCGGTGTAATCGGGAATATCGCACGCGAGCAGCAGCGCGACGTCCGATATTGGAATGACGGCTCGCTCCGCTTCAGGCGAATATTTCGCCAGCAATTCGCTCAAGCGGCCACGCAAACCAGTGCGCTGCGCGCGAGACATCGCCATGATTGACGACAGGGATTCGATGGCGAGAGCTTCGCTCGCGTCCAGCAACATATCGCCGATGGCAACGCCCACCCGGATTCGCTCCTCACCCTGTTTTCGAAAACTGGCGTAGGGGAGATTTTGAATCGGGAAATCGCTGTCCGGATGATTGGCGGATTCCACCCAACTTCTCAGTTTCGGATCGTGGGTGAAGTCGATCATTTGGATGCCACCATGTGCTGGTAACGCGGATCGGCGCGCAGTTTCGCGAGAGCCGGTTCGCCGCGCACCTCATCCAGCGGCTGACCGCCTTGAATGGCAGCCTGCAGCGCTTCCAGAGCGCGATCGCGCTGGCCGGCCAGCTCATAGATCAACGCCGCTTCCCACTGTACTTTGCGGCTTCCTTGCGCCAGACGCCGCGCCTTCTGGATGTTCTCCAGCGCCTTGGTTTGGTCGCCGAGCTTGGCTTCATACAACGCCACCAGGCTCAACGTTTCGCCATCGCTGGCATTCACCGCCAAGCGCGCTTGTCCTAATTGAACAGCGTGACGATACGCGGAATCCGCGTCGTGTTTTCGGCCGGACACACAGGCGTAGGCGTCGCCCAGATTTCCCCACATCTGTTCGCTCTTGGGTGTAAGTTGCGACGCATGTTCCATCAGCGGCACGGCGTCCGCGCAGCGCCCCAGAAAGAAATAGACCGTGCCGAGATTGGAATAGGCGGAAGCGGTGGGACGCAAATCCAGGGACTGTTTGAAGCTCACCGCGGCGCTTTCGTTTTCCCCGGCCATGGCGTAAGTTGCGCCCAGGTTGGTATAGCCCTGGCTGTTGCCCGGCGCAAGTTGCGCGATCTTTTGAAATAGCGGAATGGCCTCCTGGTAGCGGCCGCGGCGATAGTAGAAGCCGCCCAGGGCATTCAAGCTGGTCCAGTCGTCGGGGCGCAGCCTGGCGGCAGCCTGGTAGCTCGATTTCGCATCGTCCAGGTTGCCCATCGCTTCCTGAACGGCGCCCAATTCGCTGAACACGCTCGAATTGGCGGGCTCCAGTTGACGGGCCTTTTCCAGCGCGTCCAGAGCCGCGGCGTGCCGGCCGGCGCCTTCTTCGATAATTCCCAGCGTCACATACACCGGCCCAAGCTGGTTGTTGAGTTTCAGCGCAAGCTGGCAGTTCTCACGCGCGGGCGCCACCCACTGGGTATCGCGGGTTTCGCGATACTTGCGCCAATAAGCTTCGCCCAGCCCGGCATAGGCCAAAGCATATTTCGGGTCCAGCGTTTTGGCTTGCTGGAACATCTGAATGGCTTGATCGATGTCGTCCGCGCCTCGGCGCTGCAAGTGGCCGCGGGCCTGCAGATAGAAATCGTATGCGCTGGATGTACCGGTCTGGCCGGCAGCCAGCGCCTGACGCTCATTCGCTCCCAGCTCGAGCTCCAGCATTCCGGCCACTGCCTGCACCACCGAGTCCTGCAGTTCGGCTTCTTCGCCCAGCGGCCGCTCAATTGCGCGCGAGCGAAGTTGCCGCATTGTGCCGGCGTCCACCAGATTGGCGGTGAGATGAACCTGATCGCGATCGCGCTGAACGCTGCCTGTGATCACCAGGTTTGCGCCCAGCGCGCGGCGCGCTTCGCCCGGACTGGCCAGCCCTTCGCGGCGCACTTCACTCGCCGGGACCACCCACAACGACTTTTGAAATTGCGACAGCTCCGTGAGCTCGCTAGTAAGCGCTTCCATCATGCCATCGCAAAACGCTTCGTTATCGCGGTTGCCGCCGATGTTGCGAAACGGCAGCACGGCGATTTTCTTTTCCTGGGGGACGGGGTTAAACCAGCGCGGCGCGAATCGCCAGGCGACTACCGCGAGCAGAACAAGCAAGCTGGCCGCCAGGGCCGCGACGCTCCAGCCCCGACGGCCAGTGCGGCGCGGAATGGACGTCACGGAGATGTTGCGAGCCGATACGCCGGTTTCCAACTGGCGCGTGATCTCTTTCAGGTCGCTCACCAGGTCTTCGGCGCGCTGATAGCGCTGGTCGGGATCCTTTTCGAGCGCCTTTTCCACGATGGCGCCCAACACCGGCGGCAAATCAGGGCGAAGTTTACTCAATCGCGGCGCGGGCGTGTTGACGATCTCATAGAGCAGCCCGATCTCGGACCCGGACTGGAACGGCAGCGTTCCGGTGAGCACCTGATACAGCACTACACCCAGCGAAAAGATATCGGACCGCGGCCCCACTCCCCCGCCGTGCGCCTGCTCGGGCGACATGTAGGCCACGGTGCCCACCACCGTGCCGGGCCGAGTGAGGAACGCCATGGTGGCCGTGGCAGCTTCGGGATTCACGTCCGCCTGCTCGAATTGGGCTACACCGAAATCGAGCAATTTTACGGCGCCGGACTTGGTGACCATGATGTTGCCCGGTTTGATATCGCGATGGACGATTCCGGCGGCGTGCGCGGCCGATAGCGCGGAGGCCACCTGCGCGGCGTAATCCAGCACCGTAGTTAGCTCGGTCCGCGGGTCCTGGATCAACTGGTGTAGGGTGGCGCCCCGCACGTACTCCATCGCAATGTAGTCCACGCCATCCACGGTCTCGATTTCATAAATCGTAATGATGTTGGGATGGTTCAGCGCCGAAGCGGCCTTGGCTTCGCTGGCGAAACGGGCGCGGCGGCGCGGGTCAAAGGTGTGTTCGGGCGGCAGGATTTTGAGCGCCACCAGACGATCAAGCTTCAGGTCCCGGGCGCAATAGACAACGCCCATACCACCTTCGCCCAATTTTTCCAGGATTTCGAAGTGCGAAACGGTGCGGCCAACCATGTTCTTGCCCCAGGCAGCTGGGTGTGGGATGCGTGCTGCGCTACCGCGATTTCCTACGGATCGATGATGATCTCAGGATCGTTCAAGGGCGCCTTGCGCGCCGTCGCGCTTTGGTAGCGATACGACTTGCAGCCGGCATCGCCGGCCTTATTGCAGACCGCTTTTACCGTGCAACTTCCGCCACGGGCCGAGCTGAATTGTTTTCCCTCGGCGCACGGGCTGGCTCCGGGAAACTTAACGTACCAGGATTTATTGGCGCCCGAATCGCGAGTCCAGGAGATCTTGTCGCCCTTCTTGGCGTGGTGCTGCTGGTGCTGGGGCAGCACCTTTCCGGTATCGTCGATGTGAAGCTGATGCGGGTCCTGCGCGAGCGCCGGAGCAGATACGGCGAACGTCCACACCACGAAAGTGAGAGCGCCGAAGTAAGCTTGTCTCATCGGAGATTCTTCGCTCAGTATAGCCTAGGGCTGGGGATTGGCGGTTGGCTCTTACCGGCCTGTGTCAAAACCGACGCCCTGACGGTCGCGGCTCTGTAACGCAATAAATCCACTGAGCCGCGCGCGTGAGCAAGCGGTCTTTTCGGACTTTCGACACCGGCTGTTAGCGGCCACGGGCACTTTTAGAGGAGCTTGAATGTGTGATCAAAATGCGGAGATGGAACGGATCATGCGCAAACTGGCCCGTCACGATATCCGCAAGTGGGCGCTCACCGGAGGGCTCGCGTATGAGATGCACGGCCGGAGTCTGGGACTCGATCGCCGCGTGCGCCAGTTGAACGACCTGGACTTCGTCACCGCCGAGTTCCGCTATATTCCCGAGACATTATCCCGGGATTTTCTTTTTCGACACGTTCATCCGTTCGCGCCGCCGGGCCAAACCATGCTGCAGTTGGTTGACCGGGATCCCGCGCTGCGCATTGATGTTTTTCGTGCTTGCGGCGAGACCATGAGTCGGGCCGTTCCAATGGAATTTCCGCACGGCCCAATGCAAGTCGTTTCTCTTGAGGACCTGCTGGCGAGAGCGGCCAGGCTGCTGCTCGATCTTGCCGAGCGCATCCCTGTGGCGTCCAAACACGCGCGCGACTACCTGGACTTCGTAGGATTAACGGACCCGGTCCGCATGGAAACGGCTTGGCGAGACCATCGAAAACCGGCGCATCCCGTGACGTTTCGAGAGACCAATGGAATCCTTCAGGATTTGATCCCGGCCAGCGCCAGCCTGCTGATTATTCCGAAATATTCGCAAAATCCTAACGAAGCGTGCCCGCGGTGTGCGGCGATTCGCGCTTTTCCGTTGGCGGACCCGAACATTGTACTGTTGTTGCTGGGGTACTGTTAGCCGATTGCTGGAAATTCAGGGACAAATGGTACAGATCGGACGCAACCGAATTCGCGGCGCCGATGGAGCATTTCAGAGCTTCGAAACAAGTGCCATCCAGCGCGTGCGGCGCGTCGCGCTGCATAATTTCCAGGACGGTTTCGAGTGGCAGCGCGTCTCGATAAGGGCGCTTGGCGGCCAGCGCATCATAGATATCCGACACCACCAGAATGCGCGCGGGCAACGAAAGCTGATCGGCTCCCATCCCTCGAAAATAGCCCGTGCCGTTCAGCTTTTCGTGGTGGGAGGCCGCGATCTCGCTCAGTTCGTGAAAGTTGGGAATGCGTTTCAGGATCTGGTGGGAATAGGCGGGATGCTTGCGGATCACGTCCCATTCAGTCTCGTTAAGTTTATCGGGCTTGTCCAGAATGGCGTTGGACACGCTGAGCTTCCCGATGTCGTGCAGCAGCGCCGCGCGGCGAATCAGCGTTACTTCGGGTTCGCTCAGGGACAATGTCCGCGCAATCGCCACCGCGGCGCCGGCCACACCGGTGGAGTGCCGGTAGGTAAACGGGGACTTCGCGTCGATAACGTCCGCAAATGCCAGGCAGATGTTATCGAGAGTAGTTTCATCGCTCGCGAGCACATCGTGGCGCGGCTCGATTTCCAGCACTTTCGTGGTTGCGTTTTCGACGTCGGTCCAAAGAGATTCGTTCTTGGACAGCGAGCAAAAAGCCCGCACCAGATCCGGATCGAACCATCGGCCGCTGCGTTCCTCGGCTACCTTGACGGCCGCCGCTTGGTCGTACGCGGTATAGAACACATCCACCGTTTGCGCGAGATTCAGGATGCGCGCCAGCAGCGGGATCTCCTTGCCCCGCAGGCCATCCGGATGTCCGGCCCCGTTCCACAGTTCGTCCAGGCTGTGAATCGCCGACGAGGTAGCCTGGGACAATCCGATTCTTCGCGCGATGGCCGCTCCGCGCTCACAGCGAATCTGAACCATCTCCTGGGAATTTTTCTTGTGATTCACCGCGAGATCGAACAATGCCCGCACCCGCTCCAGAAAGGGCGCGCCGGTGCGCACGTGTGAGAGCGCGTACTCCAGCGACTCCCAGCCAACGCGTGTCCAGTCCGTGGTCTTCACGTCACGCTTGGCGCGAATGTCGTCGGTGCCGAGAATCTGAAACATCCGGGATGCGTTGGTGCTGCACCCCGCGTCCTTCATCAGCAGCGCGTAGTAAAGGTCGCTCTGCGCCTCAAGCGGAAGACCGATCTCTTTCGCCAGGTGCATGCCGAAGACACAACTCCGGATGGAGTGGCCGATCGGCTGGCCCTCCGTGAGATCGAGCGCGAACGACAGCGACGAAATAATTTCCGACACCCGGATGGGCGCTATCAAGGCTCCAGTGGGTTGCGCAGTTTTCTGCTCTGTGACGATGAGTGCGGCCACTACTCAAACTTGACAGTTTGGACGTCGAGAAACAATAGACCCGCAGGTTCGAAATTCGAGGGAATTTACCTTAGAGTCTCGACGGGGCCCGTAGCTTGGGCACTATTTCGCCGGATGCAGAATCAACTTCTGCACGCGCCAGTTCAAAATTTCCGCGGTGTAGATTTCGTTTTCCGACGGGCACGCCATCTCGTGAACCCAGCCGAACTGCTTCAGTTGGTGGCCCATGCTGCCGAAAACGCCGACCACTTTTCCGTCTAGCGTCAGTTTGTAAATGCGGCCCGGATACGCGTCCGCGCTATACAAATACTGCGTCGGCCCAGGCGTGATGCAGATGGCCCAGGGCGCTCCGGGTTGCATGGTTCCGGGGGGCGGCGTCGTTCCCACCGTCTCGGGAGGCGGAGGCGCGGGCGCATTGCCCATCCACATGTGAACCACCGGCGGCAGCGGAACATCGATGGTGATCTGGCGCAGCAATGTTCCGTCGGGATCGAAAACCTGGATGCGCCGGTTGCCGCGATCGGCCACATAGATGTTGCCTTTGGCGTCCGAAGCAATGCTGTGCGGCGTGTTGAATTGGCCAGGCCCGCTGCCGGGAGTGCCCCACTGCTTCACCCAGTCGCCATTCTTGTCGAACTTGGCGACGCGCGAATTGATGTAGCCATCGCTGATGAAGATGTTGCCCTGCGTGTCCCACGTGACGTCCGTCGGCTGCCGGAATGATCCGTTGATGGCGGGAAGCGGTGGGCGCGGATGCTTCCAAGCCTCTGCTCCTTCGTCGGACGCTTCTTTCTTGCGGCCGAATACCATTGACACGCGTCCCTCCGGGTCGAACTTGATAATCATGTCCGAGCCTTTGTCCACGGCCCAAAGGTTGTCATCTTTATCGAAACGGATGGCGTGCGCGAAGGACCAGGCATAAAGATTGTGGCCGATCTCGCGAATGTATTTTCCATCCGGCCCAAACTCCAGAATTTGCGCGGCAGCGGCCGCATAAGCCGGCCCCGTGGTGTTGCCGCGCGAAAAGACGAAGACGTGTTTCTTCGAGTTGACGGCCACGCCGGACGCCTCGCCCAAATACAGGTTGGGCGGGAGCTTCAGGAAATTGGGAACCGAATCGTAGGGAATTTCGGGAACTTGGGTTCCTCCCAGATCGTCACCGTACGCGACGGCAGCGAAGCAAACCAGCGAAAGGATTAAGCAACGTGTCAAGGTAGCCTCCGCAGAGCTACGATATCACTTCGTGCGTCCTAATATCAGGCGTCTGGGGGAACTCTTCGTCATCGGCGCTATCGCGGCCCTCGTGCTGAGCTTCCGTATCCAGAGCGCGGGCATGGCAAGCGGCGTGGTCGATCCGCTGCTGCACGCCGGCGCGCAGGATGAGGCGGTCTATGGGCACGCGGCGGCGCGAATGGTTCGCACGGGCCATTGGATGACCCCGATTTTCCTGGAGCGATTCATGCTCAACAAGCCGCCGTTGCTGATGTGGGCGGGCGCGGCCAGCATGCGTTTATTCGGGATCGATCCGCTGGCTTTGCGAGTGCCGGTGCTTGCCGCGGGCGCGCTCTGCTGCGTCTTGGTTTATTGGTGGCTCAGGCGCTCGCGATCGATGCCCGTAGCCATCGCGGGAGTAGTGCTTTTGCTGGGAACGCCGTTGTTCCACGGCATGAATCGAACATTTATGACGGACGGCCTGCTGACGCTGTTCGTCGTGGCCGCGATGTTCGTACTGGCGTCCGATCCGCGCGGGGAACGGAGCTGGACGTTGGTCGCATTCGGCGCATTGTCGGGAGCGGCAGTGATGACCAAGAGCGCCGCGGGCTTACTACCGTTGTTGATCCTCCTGGTCTACTGGGCCCTGGCAGGCGCGAAGGAACGGCCGCCGTTGAGAAAGATTCTGGTGGCGTTCGCGATGGCCGGGATCGTGGCCGCGCCCTGGCACATTTACGAATTTGCGGTTCACAGGAATTGGTTCGTCGCCGAGTACGTGCGCTTTCAATTGCTCGGGTCCGGCGTCACCGCGCCATCGCGCTATACGAGCGACACTAACTTCTGGTTTTACTTTCGCACGCTGTTGCGCACAGACCCGGTCCTGCTCGTCTTGTGGATCACGAGCATACCGTGGATCATCATCGCCTGGAAGCGCAACCAGGTGCAGGCGCGCTTGCTCACGGCGTGGTTCCTCACTTCGGCGCTCTGCCTCGGGATATTTGGTACGCGCGCCGCATATTACTTGCTGCCGTTGTTGCCTGTGCTGGCGCTGATGAGTGTCCAATTTTCGCCGCTATGGCGCGGCCGTTCGGCTTGGTTCGCCTGCGCGCTGCTGGTGGTCTTGTTCGGAGTGAAAGTATGGGCCGGTGACGCGTTGTGGGGGCTCAACTACGACGCGACAACCGTACCCGGGGCTTCGGCGCTCGATCGTTACAGCCGTTTGCGTCGCGCCAACGAATTGCTCATCGTGTCTCCGGAAGATGAGTTTTATGCATCTGTGCTCGATTTGCCGAAAGTTCGCTATCTTTACCTGACGCCTTTGGATGCCACGAAAACGTCCGAGTTCTTTTATCGCCTTGGCATGATTGTGAGCGAAGAACAATTCTGCTCGCTGCCGCGTCTCTTTCCCGTCTATGAGCAGCGGTTGCGAGATTGGAAGCTGCCTGCGAACTTGCACCCGGAAGCGACGCTCATCGATGCCAGCGCAGCTTCGAAATTAGCCGGAATAATCCGCTGCAGCCCGGACAGCGATTTCATGATTCCCGAATTCTTGCGCGATATCGCGACTTCCGCCGCCGCGGCCACGCACACAACATCCGATACAGGATCCGGAAGATTCTTCCTGCTGTCGAAGCAATCCAACAGGCGCGCGGATGGATCTATCGCACCGGGATCGGTTGTGGAACCAGACCAACCTCGGTAACGATCACGCCCAGATCGCGCGCATCGCCCTTCAGGCCTTCGGAAGACTTGTTCAAATGGAAATTTACCGCCACATATCCGGATCGGAGCGCCGCAGGGTCCAGGCTGGCTGAGTAAGTGTATTCCATGGGCTTTGACAAAATCAGGCTGGGCAGCTCGCGGCCGGCAATCATCTGCGGTGATCGTTAGGGGACCCAGGTTCTGAATCTGGACCTCTGGAACGTAGAGTTTCAGCATCAACGTGAGATTGGGTCCGGGCGGAACCTTGAGCAGAACGGAGAAGTTTCTCGCCGTCCAGCGCGATTTTCCTCCTTCGATATCGTAAAAGCCGCTCAATAGCTGGGCTGCTTGCCCAGGCGCCGCCATGTCAATCGAGTTCGACGCGCGCGGAGGCGAAAACTGGCGATACAAATCGTAGGACTCAGATTCAAACACGTGGGTTTGCCAGTAAGTGCCGCCGTCGAAATGCTGGATGGGCCGATAACCGAGCAGATCGATGAGATCGGCCCAATGTTGCTTCTCCCGCGGATTCTTATAGCCCACCAGCACTAACTCGCGCCGGCTGGAAGAGAACAACGCCACTGGGTCGTCAGCGGTGTTTTGTTTCGACCAATCCCAGTAAGCCCCGCCGTGAAAGTCGGAATAGATATTCGCGGAAAAATACGGCTGGATCGCCGTGGTTGGGTAACCGATGGCGTAAAGTCCGCCGGACGGCAAGCCGTTTTGCCGCAGATATCGGGCTGCCGCGAGACTTCCCGAGTAAGTATGGCCCCAGTCGTAACGGATTGCGTCCGCAGTCCAGTAACATTGAATTCCAATAGCGACGATCAGCGCCAAAAGCACGGGGGCAGTTACTCGGGTTTTGTACGCGGAGATCCAGATCGCAAACAGCCAAGCCAGGAACAAGACTCCGAAGTGCCATAGCTGCGCGTAGACCATCGCACTGAAGAAGAAAAATGCAACGGTCGCCAGCAGGAAGAAGAGCCATCCGCCTCCGCGCCACAGCAGCGGCAATGAGAGCGCGATCAGGGCGATGGATAAAATCCAGTAACCGGTGAACGCTGCTCCCAAGCCGGCCTTGAGCACATCGGGAAGTAAGCGCAGATTTGCGAGTCCGCGATGCTCCGCAAAAGCCACGTCCTTGGCAGGCCACGCGCAAATCACGAGCGCAATAAGGACCAACCAATAAATCACGCCGGGGATGAGGAGTTTCCCGCTTGTTAATGCGCGCGGCTTACTAAGATAAATGGTCACCCAGATACAGGCGGAAATGAGAAACCCATGTACGCTGACGCCCGCCAGGAGGCACAGAAGCACCGTCGTCAAGACAGGTTTTCGCGCCGCCCGCGGATAAATAGCTGCGATCGCAAATAGTAAAGGAGCGATCAAGGAATAACTGCGCGCAATAACCGCATATTGGTAACACAGATAGTAAGTGAAGGGCAGCAGCAGCCGGATATAAAGCGGAAAAGGTGCATATCGAAGCAGAAAATACGCGGCGCTCAGCCCAAGACTCGCCGAAACAAAACCGTAAGCCGAATAAGGCAGGCCCAGCCGGATCAGCGCATGCAGCACGGTCTGCCAAAGCCCCGGTGTTCCCTCATAGTGCAGCAGATGGCCCCATAACTGGGCCAGGCTGGCGTCACGGCCCAACAACCAGGATTGTGCTTCGTCGGCCCACGGCTCATGCCGAGGAATCGTAAACGCCACCAGCAGCGCGTAAGAACCTAGGGCGCAATAAATAAGGGGGTGCGGAGGAGCGCCGGCACCGTACCCGGCAGGGGTGGGCGGCACGTCACTTGATGTAACGATGTCCTGCTGCATCCAACTGGTCTAATTCTAACGGGAAACTTTTGCGTTCCGCGCGCTTCTATGGTGAGATAAGTGAAGTATCCGGTTTGCCTCTGAACCGTGCGTTCGTTCAAATTCCATCTATGACTGATACTTCCCGAGGAACCGCGGTAATCATTGGCGCGGGGCCGGCCGGTTTGACCGCTGCGCTGGAGCTTTTGCGGCGGACCGGCATCAAGCCGCTGGTGCTGGAAAAGAGCGCCTATATGGGCGGCATATCCCGGACCGTTACTTACAAGGGCAACCGCATCGACATCGGCGGTCACCGCTTTTTCTCCAAGTCCGATCGCGTCATGGATTGGTGGACTTCGATGCTGCCGGTGGAGCAGACCAGCGAGGAAAACCATCGCCTGGTCTATCAGAGCCAGGAACGCTCGCTGATGGCCGCGCGGGCGCAGAATGGTCCCGCGCCGGACCCCGAGTTCGACGACCTGGTAATGCTGGTGCGGCCCCGCAAATCGCGCATCTTTTACCTCCGGAAATTTTTCGATTATCCGCTCAAGCTGAATCTTGCGACGCTCAGAAACTTGGGCGCGCTTCGCGCCGTCCAGGGCGGGCTCAGCTATATGGCCAGCTCCCTTCGCCCGATTCGTCCCGAAAAGACGCTGGAAGATTTTCTCATCAACCGGTTCGGCCGGCATTTGTATAAGACGTTCTTCAAGAGTTATACGGAAAAGGTATGGGGCGTGCCGTGCGATCAAATCAGCGCGGAATGGGGCGCGCAACGCATCAAAGGGCTCTCTTTACGCAAGGCTCTGGCCCATTATTTCAAAAAGCTGATGGGCGGGCGCGCCACCGAAATCGGGCAAAAGGATACGGAGACCTCGCTCATCGAGAAATTCCTCTATCCGAAACTTGGCCCCGGCCAATTGTGGGAAGAAGTAGCCAGCAAAGTCCGCGCGGAGGGCGGTGAAATTCTCACCGGCTGGACGGTCTGCGGTATTCATGTTGCGGGCGATCGCGTGACTGGCGTTACAGCGCGCAGCGATGCGGGCGAGCAGTTTTTCTTTCCGGCGCAATATGTTTTCTCGACAATGCCCGTCAAGGAGCTGATGCAGGCTTTCGATTCACCCGCGCCGCCGGAAGTGTCGGAAGTGAGCGACGGCCTGATGTACCGCGACTTCATCACGGTGGGTTTGCTGCTCAACCGTCTCAACATTCGCGAGCAGGGCGAACGCTTGTTGAAGGACAATTGGATTTATATTCAGGAGCCGGACGTGCTGGTGGGCCGGATGCAGATATTCAACAACTGGAGCCCTTACATGGTGGGCGACCCGGACAAAGTCTGGATTGGCCTGGAATACTTTTGCAACGATACCGATGAGCTGTGGCACAAATCCGATCCGGATATGATCGCGCTGGCGCTCGGAGAAGTTGAAAAGATGGGGATTGCATCGAGCGGGGATTATCTGGATGCAACTGTTATCCGCATGGAAAAAACTTATCCGGCGTATTTCGGGACTTACGATCGCTTCCACGTGATCCGTGAGTTCGTGGATCGCTATCACAACCTGTTTCTGGTGGGCCGCAACGGCATGCACAAGTACAATAATCAGGACCATTCCATGCTGACGGCCATGACCGCGGTGGACAACATCATCGAAGGCCGCCGCGATAAAGCCAACATCTGGGCAGTGAATACGGAGATGGACTATCACGAGTCCCGCGCCGGCGCGTCGGGTGGCGCAGGCCAGGATGACGCCGGGCAGGAGCGCGCTGCTACGGCCGTTTCCTGATGTGGCGGTGCAACTTAATCTCAAGCACCGAGCCATAATCGGCCCATCTTTTGGCCAGTTACCCGTATCGCGCGGCCAGCCGATAGGCGAAGAAAACGGCCGCGAGAAACTGAAATAGGCCGCTGCAAGTCAACAACATGTGCGGAGGCCCTCAGTATCGCCGGGGTTGGACGCAGGCCATCAGCGCCCGGGATCGGCAACAACAGATGTAATCGTTCACCATCCAGCGGCATCCAATCTGCGAGGAGATCGTTGTCTTGAAACTCGCTAAATGGATAATACTTTCATTTACAGTGGCTTTCGTAACCTTTGTCGGTCATGTGAGCGCCAAGGATAACCCGGATAGCTTTTCCGGCAAATGGGTGTTGGACAAGCACAGTCCGCGGCCGGGCGACGCGCCCAATGCGCTCGAAACCAAGATCAAACAGGACAATTCCGGCTTCACCATCGAATCCAGCTTCAAGGAGCCCGATAACGGCGTGGTGCCGTTGCTGTATCTCGGCGTGATGACCAACAAGTTGCACTTGAGCACCGACGGCCAGGAGCAGCAAAGCCAGATCGGTCCGTTTATGGCGGTATTCAAGACTACCTCGGACGGAAACAAGCTGATGACCGAGTGGAAAGCGCAGATTAATGGCGATCCGGTGCAGGGCCATTGGGTGCACACGCTGGCCGACGATGGCAAGCACATGACGCTCGAAATCCAGGAAAGTTCCACGCACGGGCAGCACGCCGAAGCGACGCTGAATTTCGTCCGCAAATAGCCTGCGTTGGCATGGGAGCCTGCGTTAGCATGTCAGAATGAAGCGGTTTCCGCTCGCATGCGCTGCGTGTTTCCTGGCGTGTCTCCTTTCTTCGCGCGCCAATCCTGCCGGTAAGTTCGCGCTCACCATCGACAACATCATGCGCGGGCCCCAATTGTATGGCTACGAGCCTTCCCAGGCGCGCTGGTCGGGCGACGGCCAGCGTATCTACTTCCAATGGAAGCAGGCGAGCGATCCACGCATCCAACCGGACGATACGTATGTGGTCGCCCGCGATGGGTCGGGGATGCGGAAGTTGCCGGATGCCGACGCCAAGCTCGCGCCGCCCGCGGCGGGAACCAGCACGCGCGATAAGAAACGGACCGTCTACGCGCGCGCTGGCAGTATTTTCCTTTACGACGCAGCCACCGGAGCGACCCGCCAAATTACCAACACAGAGGATGGGGAATCCAATCCACATTTCACGCAGGACGAAAAGCGCGTGGCGTTCACGCGTGGGAACAATCTCTATGTCGTCGCATTAGAGGCCGGCGCATCACCATACGCAACCCAAGAGATGACGGATATCCGGCCGGCTGGAACTCCTCCTCCGCCCGGGGAAGAGAAATTAACTTCCAGCCAGGAGGCGCTCAAGAAGGAGCAGAAGGACCTGTTCGAGGCCATGCGCGAACGCGCCGCTGAGCGAGAAGAAGCGGAAGCCAAACGCAAGCGCGAGCATCCACGAAAGCCGTTTATCTTACAGGCCGGGCAGACCGTGGCTTCCCTGCAACTCACGCCGGACGAGAAATATGTGATCGCCACCATTCATGAGCCGGCTAAGGGCGCCAAGCGAACTATCGTGCCGAGCCTGCTGACGGAGTCCGGTTACACGGAAGACATTCCTTCGTACGAGAAGGTGGGCGACAAGCAGGTCCTGGCGCGCCTGGCGATCCTCGGCGTCCAAACGGGCGAAATGAAGTGGGTGGATCACGGACAGCGCGCCGTGGTGCAGAGTGCGGATGCAAAGACACCCGCCGATCGCGACGTGCAACTATCGGAGCCGTTGTGGTCGGATGACGGAACAAAAGCGGTAGTAGATGCGCGGGCACTGGACAACAAGGACCGTTGGATTTTCGCGCTGGACGAAGACACCGGAAAGACACGCATGGTGGCGCACGATCACGACGACGCGTGGATCGATGGTCCGGGCAGCGACACACTGGGCTGGATGAAGAGCGATCAGGACGTCTATTTTCAGTCCGAGCGCACCGGCTATTCGCATCTTTATACGGTGCCGTTCGCTGGTGGCGAAGCCAGGGCTCTGACGTCGGGCCAATGGGAAGTGGATAGCGCCGTTCTTTCGAACGACAAGAGCCGCTTCTTTCTGGTGACCGACGAATCCGATCCCGGCGAACAGGAAGTGTACGAAATGAGCGCTGATGGCGGAGCACGCTCGCGCCTGACCGCGCTGCCAGGCGGCCACTCGTTCGTGCCGTCGCCCGACGAACATTGGTTCGCCGACATTTATTCGTACACCAATAAACCGCCGGAGCTGTATGCGCAGGAGACGCGCGCCGATGCCGCGGCAAAAAAGCTGACGTCGTCGCCCGCGCCCGAGTTCTGGGAATATCCGTGGCTGGACACGCCCATCGTCACGTTCCCGGCGCGCGATGGAGCCATGGTGCGGGCGCACGTTTACAAGCCGGCTAACTACCGGAAGGGCGGGCCGGCGGTGCTGTTCGTGCATGGCGCGGGATATCTGCAGAATGTGGATCGTATGTGGTCCTACTACGCGCGCGAGTACATGTTCCATCAACTGCTGATGGAGCGCGGCTACCTGGTGGCCGATGTGGATTATCGCGGATCGGCCGGCTACGGGCGCGATTGGCGCACCGCGATTTACCGGCACATGGGCGGCAAGGATCTGGACGACAATGTCGACGCCGCGCGCTGGATGGTGTCGCAGTATGGCGCCGATCCGAAACGTTTGGGCGTTTATGGCGGCAGCTACGGCGGCTTCATCACGCTGATGGCGATGTTTACTCAGCCGGATGTTTTCGCGGCGGGCGCGGCGTTGCGGCCGGTTACCAATTGGGCAAATTACAACGACGAGTACACTTCGGACATCTTGAATCTGCCGCAGAGCGATGCGGAAGCGTATAAGCGCTCGTCACCCATTTACTTCGCAGACGGGCTGAAGGGCGCGCTGCTGATCTGCCACGGCATGGTGGACACCAACGTACATTTTCAAGATACGGCGGAACTGGTGCAGAGGCTGATCGAACTGCGCAAAGAGAATTGGGAGCTGGCGGTGTATCCGGTGGAAAACCACGGATTCGTTGAGCCGACAAGTTGGGCGGACGAGTACAAGCGCATCTTCGCTCTGTTCGAGAAGAACCTGAAGCGCCCTTGATTTTGATATAGTGACCGACAATGCATCGTACACTCGTTACTCGCATCTTCGCCGGCGTGCTGTTCCTGGCGATGGCTTGGTTTGCTCACACTCAGAACAACCCACCCGCCAAACTCGCTCTCCACAAGGTGAAGGACGATCTGTACGAGATCGAAGGCGACGGCGGTAACGTAGCCGTGTACATCACCGATGAGGGCGTCATCCTCATCGACGATAAGTTCGACCAGGATCATCAGGGCATCGTGGATCAGGTGAAGAGCGTCACCAACCAGCCGATCAAATACATCATCAACACGCACTATCATCAGGATCACAGCGGCGGGAACGCGAAGTTTTTGCCGACGGCCGAGATCATTTCGACGGCCATGGCACGCACCAACATCCTGGAGCACAAACAGCAGGGGAATGTTCAGCCTCCGCCAGTGAGTCCGGCGCGAATCACTTTCACCACCGAAGCGGACGTGAATCTGGGCGGCAAGGAAGTACGTGCCATCTACATGGGCCGCGGCCACACCAATGGCGATGCGGTGATCTACTTCCCGGCCTTGCGCGTGATTCACACCGGCGATCTGATGGCGGGCACCAGTCCGCTGATCGATTACAACGGCGGCGGCAGCGTGGTGGAGTGGACCAAGACGCTGGACAACGCGTTGAAGCTGGATTTCGACACGGTGATTCCGGGGCATGGCGCGATAACCAACAAAGCCGGGCTGCAGACCTATCGTGACAATGTAGAGAAAATGCGCACCCGCGTGAGCGCGCTGATCCACGAAGGCAAGGGCCAGGGTGAAGTCGCGAAGTTCATGGAGACCGAGTACAAGTGGGCGCCGAACAGCATACAACAACAGTGGAGCGTGCCGGGAATGTTTCAGGAATTGAAGTAGGCCCGGAAGAATTTGATAAACATGGACGCGGCCATCGACAGGCCGACCAGGATTACAATGCGCCGCACGGCGTTGCCGCCAATACGCCGCGCGATGAGTGCGCCGCCATATCCGCCGATAATTGCGCCGATCACCATCACAACGAACTCCGGCCAGTAAACCATGCGCGCCCAAATGAAATAGAGCGCGGCAACTCCGTTGACGCTTGCGCCGAGCAGCGCTTTCAGTCCATTCATCTGATGAATGTCGGTGAGGCCCAGCACGCTGAGCGCCGCCAGCATCAGAATGCCGATGCCTGCGCCGAAGTATCCGCCGTAAAGCGCCACGAAGAGCTGAAAGGTCATCGCGCCGATAAGCCAGCGCGTGGATTTATGGGATTCCGGATGCGAGATCTTTAGGCGTCTCTGAATCGGTTCCTGGATCATGAACAGAAGCGTGGCGAAGAGGATCAAAAAGGGCACCAGCGCATCGAAGACCGCGGGCGGCGTGTGATTCAACAGCAGAGCGCCGAGAATGCCGCCGACCACACTAGGGAAAATCAGAGCGAGCATGCGCGGGCGGGAAGAACGCAGGTCCTGGCGATAGCCCCAGATGGTCCCCACTGTTCCCGGCCAGATGGCCACCGTGCTGGTGGCATTTGCATTGATGGAAGGCAGCCCCAGCCAGATCAGCGTAGGGAAAGTCAGCAGCGTGCCGCCGCCGGCCACGGAGTTGATGGCTCCGGCAACGAACGCGGATCCGAACGCCACCAGCGCCTGCCACGAAAGAATAGAGAACATGTGCCTGAAGCTTCAGGGTACACCGGCAGCGCGGGCATCCCGCCCAACCGTGTCCTACCGCTGGGGATTCGATCCGTTCCTGTGCTGGCGCTGCATCCCCTGCAGACGCTGTATCAAGCCGCCCAATCTTGTGAGCCCGCGCCAGGTGCGGCTCTGATAAATAGCGGCCACCTCGCGTTCCAGGGCTGAAAGACGCCGATTTATTCCATTCGCCGCGCCGTGATCGGGTCCTGAGTTGGGATGAGTTTTGACGTCACCGTTGGATGCCACTCGCAGACAGCCAATCGCGAGATCGGCGAGAGGCGCGAGGCTAGCGGGAAGCCGGGAGTGAATAGACCGAGCGATCACGCGCATATTCTGGTAGTCGCTGGTGGTCCGCAGCATGCTGTTCGGAGAAAGTCGATACCAGAACAAAGGTTCTGGAATGCTCAGCAGGCTTCGCCCGTCCAAAACCGCCCGCAGCAGGAAATCCCAGTCCTCGTGGGTGACACCATATTGCTCGTGGAACAGACCGACCTCTTCGAACACCGCGCGCCGGATAATGCTTACCGCATCGCCAAACACGTTCTGCAACAGACCCAGGGCCGCGGGACCGCCCGAATAAGCCCAGCGTTCTTCCCGATGAAGCCGCCGGTTCGGCTCATTCCATGGGTCGCGAAAGAATTGCATTTGACAGCTAACGATATCGGCATCCGAGGCATGCGCGGCCGCACGGAAAACCTCCACCATATTTGGAAAAGCGATATTATCGTCGTCCATGAAGATGACGTAGGGCGTGGCCAGGCTCCGCAGCGCTTCGTTCCTCGCCGCGCCCAGATATTTGTTCTCCTGCCGCACCAACGTCAACCGCAAACCGGGATAACCGTGTTCCAGCCGATGCAGGAAGACCTGGGACGCTTCGCTCTGGCTACCGTCGTCGACGACGATCAAATCGAAATCAGGATCGCTCTGGCGCGACAGAGCTCGCAGACACTGCTCCAGCAGCTTGGGACGCTCATAGTGCGTGATGGCAAGCGAAACTTCCGGTTCCGACGTTCTCGTCACGCTTCTTACGCGTGCGCGCGGCCCTTGCCCGGCCACTTGCGAAAACCACGCCAGCCAAGCCTGCGCCACCTGGCTCTGGTCATAATTGGGCCTGGGCGCCTCCCAGCTTTCTGAAGTAAGGACCTCGGCTAGCTTGCCGGCAAGAGCATCCGCGGTTGGCGCAAATAGACAGCGGCCGCGATCGTCTGGATGAATGAGTTCCTCACTGCCTCCCGATGCGGAGGCGATGAACGGCAGTCCTAATCGCAACGACTCATAAATGACGCAGGGCGAGTTGTCAACCAGCGACGGCATCACCGGAATGCAACCGTTCTGACTTAGAAATAGTTGTGCTTCGTCGGAGGCCAAATCCGCCTGGAACTCCAGGTCCGGCAGCAAGTCCGGCCTGGTTTGAGACACGATAGCGCGAATATCCGGAACCGACCGTGTTCCCGGTTTACCCAGAAAAGTGACTCTAAACCGATGAGACCCGAGACGTTCGCTGGCCAGAGCCTTTAAGAAGAGATTGATCCCTTTACGCTCCTCCAGCCTGCCGAAAAATACCAGGTGCGGAATGCGCTGGGCGAGCCTGGATGTGGGGCGGCTGTCAGACGGTGCGCCGGGTGATTCCAATGCATTCAAATAATACGGAATTACCGTAGATGTTTCCGGTAATTTCCATCCCGCCCGGCGCATCCAGCACAACATATATTCGGAAGGGCTCACCAGTGCATCGGAATGCTCCACTGCCTGCTGCTCCATGTGAGCAATTTGTAGCTGCTCGACATTATCCGGGAAGGATTGATTGGCTTCCAACAGCCAGGGAGTGTTCGAATGGGCGATGATGGCCAGCGCGGTTTTGGAGAACGCCAGGCCGCATGTTTTTGCGACCGTACAGGCGTGGCCCAGCGCAAGCCAGTCCTGGAATAGTATGACATCGAAGCCGGTACTTCTCAGATGTTCGAATATTCCCGTAGACGATCGCATTAAAAATGGACTGACTGGAATGTCGTCCGTGCGGAGATGCACCACTTCCATGCGTGCGGCCCGATACAACCGGCTCCAGGAATTTTGCGGTTCGATCGGCGGGCGCCCGGTATAGAGCAGCGTGAGGTGGTGTCCCTGTCTGGCAAGCAAGACTCCTAGATGAGACGTAGCGGTTGCGATGCCACCGTTTTTTGTCGCCCCAAGAATCTCATTGGAGACCAGGCATATTTTCATACGTGTCGGGAGGCGCCGCCAGCTTCAGCGCCGAAAGCACCACTTCGGGGAGCAGAATGATATAAGAAACAGCATGCGTCAGAAATTTAGCTTAACATCCGCGGAGGCACATGCCATCGTGACAGCCGCCAAACTGGAAGCCGCTAAGAACGATTGGAAGGTCAGCATCGCCGTGGTGGATGAAGGCGGGTATGTGCTGCTTCTGGAGCGCATGGATGGAGCGGTGTTGACGAGCCCCGAAATCGCGACGATGAAGGCGCGCACGGCGGCGCTCTCGCGAGTGCCGACCAAGTTTCTGGAAGACGTTAGCAAAGAACGTACAGCGACGCTTATGTTTCCGGGCCGGTTGCCGGTGCAGGGCGGGGTTCCGATTTTGTACGAAGGGGAATGCGTAGGCGCGGTGGGTGTGTCCGGCGTGAAATCGCCGGAAGACGAGCAGATCGCGGGCGCCGGGTTGGCGGCGTTGTCTAAAGGCTAGTCCGCTCCCTCACGGTCGCGGCTCTTTTGGTGGCGGCTCGGTTGGTCGCGGCGCGGATGATCGCGGCTCGGTTGGTGGCGGCTCAGTGCTGAAGCTGCTGCAGCAGCGGAATATCCTTCGCCGGCTTGGCCTTCGGCAGAGTTTGCAAGTAGGCCCAGACGTCGGTGAGTTCCTGATTGGTGATCACTTTATCGGTGTAGGCGGGCATTTGTCCGGCGGGAGCGCGGACGTAACGGATCAGGCCTTGCGCGTTTAATCCGATGGCCGCGATTCGAGCGCCCGCCGCGCCCCCTTGTCCCCCGTAGCCATGGCATTCATAGCAACCGTCGCGGAGAAAGAGCTTTTTGCCGTTAGCCGGATCGCCATTCTGGCACATTGCAGGAATGAGAGCGGCGGCCGAAAAGACCGACAGGAGAAAGAATCTTTTCATTTCCTCGTCCTTACCTGGGCTGCGTGACCAGGTCTATCATGGCCGGCTCGCCCTTCTTCACCACTTCGAGCGCCCGCTTAATGGCCGGGCCGAGATCGTTGGGATTATCGATGGGACCTTCGCTGAACATGCCGTAGGCCTTGGCCATCATCGCGTAGTCGATATTGGGATCCTGGATCGCGGTGCCGATTTTGGCGCGCTCCACACCCCGGCGGGCGCGGGCCGCCATATCTTCCACGTACATCAGTTCCTGATGATACGCGCGATTGTTGTGCATGATATTCAGCATCGGGATGCGATGATGCGCCGCGGTCCACAGAACGCCGGGGGCGTAGTTGAGATCGCCGTCGCATTGAATGTTGACGCTGATGCGTCCGTGCTTCTTGTTGGCCAGCGCCGCGCCCACCGCGGCCGGAGCGCCGTAGCCCACGCCGTAAGCGCCGTGCCCGCCGATGAAATGATAGGGCTTTTCGAAATCCCACAGACGGCCGGGCCAATTGGAGACGAAGGTGAGATCGGACACTAGCGACCAATCTTCGGCCTTAAGCTGATTCCACAATTCGGCGGCCATGCGCGCGGTGGAAACCGGGCTGGCGTCCCAGGCCCAGGCGGCCTGCTCAATGTCGCGCTCGCGATTGCGGCGGCTCACTTCGGCGAGCTTGGGGGCGCGCCCTTGAATTACGGCCTTGCGCTCCGGCGTGATCAGCTTGCGGCACTCGTCGATCAAAATGGGCAACGTGGCTTGCGCGTCGGCGGCGATGGCGAGATCCACTTCGTCGTAACGCCCGAAATCCTGGTAGTTGCTCTTCCCGTAAAGATCGCCCGCGAAAATAGTGATGACCTTCGCGCCCGGTTTGGTGATGCGCCTGGACTCCATGCCCATCTTGTTCACGGGCGTCTGGGTGTGCGTGCTGAACCAAATGTCGGGCACTTCCAAAGCCAGGATCGCATCGGCGTTATTGACACTGCCCGCACCATAAAGAGGATGCGCGGTGGGGAAATTCATGCGGAAGTGCAGATCGACGATGGGAGCCTGCAGCATTTCGGCGAGTTCCACCAAAAGCTGAATGCCTTCGGGCGTGCGCGCGACGCGTCCGGCGATAATGGTGGGAGTCTCCGCGTTCACCAGCATCTTGGCGGCTTCCTTGACGGCGCCGTAATCGCCCGCGGGAGGCGAAGCCAGCGTGAGCTTGGGAATTTGCAACCGGCCACGCTCGGCTTCTGGAATCGGCTCTTCCTGCATTACCGCGTCGGCCACGATCACGATCGGCTCCATGGGCGGCGTCATGGCGATTTTGTAAGCGCGCACCGCGGATTCAGCGAAGCCGCCCAGCGATACCGGCGCGTCGTCCCACTTGGTGTAGTCGCGGACCATGGCAGCGGCGTCCTGCACGCTGTGCGCCCATTCAACGTCGCTGCGGCGCCACGCCCCATCCTGGATGTTGCCGAGCAGCAGGTAGACAGGTACGCGATCGGCGTAGGCGTTGTAGATGGCCATGGACGCGTGCTGCAGGCCCACCGTGCCGTGCGCCATCACCATCATCGGCTTGCCTTCGATCTTGTAGTAACCGTGCGCCATCCCGATGGACGATTCTTCGTGGCAGCAGGTGAGCAACTCAGGCATTTTGTTGCCGCCGTAATTGATGAGCGATTCGTGGATGCCGCGGAAGGCGGAGCCGGGGTTGGCCGCGACGTATTCGAAGCCCAGGGTCTTGATGACGTCAACCATGAAGTCCGAGCCCGGACGGTCTGTGGTCCACACGTCGACGTGCGGTGGGGGAGCGGTCTCAGCGGCGGTCTGCTTGGCGCCGGGCAGCGGAGTGGGAGTGGCGGGGCGATGAACTTCCGCCGCTTCCTGGGCCTTGGCGGCCTCGGGTTTCGCGACAAGGGCGGCAGCGCCGGCAGCCGCTCCAGCAGCGGCGCCCTTCAAGAAGCCGCGACGGTCAACTGAAATCTTCTTGGATCTCGCCATGGTGAATCCTCCCCAGGGTTGCACTGAAGTGCCGGAAACATTTCATACTTTATCATGCGGGGATGGGATTGGGGGCTGGGGTTTGGCGTTCGGAGGTCGGGTGAGGGGTGGGGGTATGATGCGCGGGGCGGCGCAATTTTCAAATTTGGTAAAACGAAGCCAAACGAAAGTGTATGGCGGTGGATGAGCCGTCAAGAGGCGTCCGGGTCGAGGATATCAAGGACGGGAGGGGATGGGGAATTGGGATTGGGGATTGGCAATGAAGGCAAGGGAATAATAAATGGAGGAATGTGGTGACAGTATCCGCAGCAGATTTAGGCCGCAGATGAACGCCGATAAGGCATTCTCGTCGAATCTGCATTCACCCGCGTTAATCGGCGGCTATTTTTCTCTTGGTAATTGCTGGCTGAGTGGGACGGCCTTGGCATCTTCGGAGCATCCACGATCCGGCAGCCTTAGTACAACTTCATGTCGGCGCCCACGCTCCTGCATTGGTTCATCGCACCTCGGCCGGTAAGGCATCTAGGTAGAACCTTGTGACTTCAACGCCGAGACTTCCTCGCGGGTTAGGGGAGGCGCTGGCGCCACTTTTCCTGGTCGCGGGATGTGTGGAACACAGCATAGACCGTCACCTCCGCCCCGGTGTATTCATAGAAGACCGCAAATGGAAACCGCCGGATAAGGGCGCGTCGGTATGTTTCATGAGCGAGCACGTACATCTCAGGTTGCCGCCGGATGCCTTCGAGACAAGCCTCCAGCGAGCTCAAGAATTCTTCTCCTAAGCCGGCCCTGCGCTTCTCGTACCACGCGTAGGCTTCTGCTACGTCGAGTTCAGCTTCTGGCGCAAGAATCAGCTCAGCGGCCATCGGGTCGGCGGACCCTTTGCTTGACGTGCTCCCAGGAAAGTCCCGAAGCTGGGTTGTTCGCTAGACTCGCTTTTCTGCGGGTTAGCTCCTGCTTCTGCCATTCGCGGATCGGCACGGCGTCGGGCGTACAAGCGAGATCGTCCCAAAGATCTTCCACCAGTTGAAGTTTCTCCGCTGGGCTTAGGTCAAAGATCGACGGCTCGGCCGAATTCATTCCATCCTCCACCGTCAATTGTCTCAGAACGAAAAGCCCCTTGGCGGCTCAGTATTCTTTGAGCAGTTCCTGGATCAGCGGGATGTTCTTCGCATCGGGCGAAGTGGGCAGCGTCTTGATATAGGCGTAAATATCGGCAAGCTGCGCGTCCGAAATCACTTTGGGCCCGTACGTCGGCATGCGCCCGGCGTGGCGCACGAATGCCATGAAGGCGGCCTGATTGAGCGGCATTGGGACCAGCCGCGCGCCCGCGCCGCCGTGTCCGTCGAAGCTGTGGCAGGAGTAGCAGGCGTAACTCACGAACAGCTCCTTGCCGTGTTTGGCGTCGCCGGCCGGAGATTGTGCGCAGGCTAAGGAATCGCGAATGAGGCAAGCAAAAATAGCAATGCTTCATGGATCTTACCTCGGCTGGGTGACCACGTCGATCATGGCCGGCTCGCCCTTCTTCACAATTTCGAGGCCGCGCTTGAGGGCCGGCACCAGATCGTTGGGATCGCTGATGGGTCCTTCGCCGTGCATGCCATAGGCCTGCGCCATCTTCGCGTAGTCGATATTCGGGTCCCACAGCTTGGTTCCGATATGCGACCGGTCGCCCCGGCGATTGTGCAGCGCGGCCTGCTCTTCGACGAACATCACTTCCTGATGATACCCGCGGTTGTTGTGCATGATGGTCAGCAGCGGGATGCGATGGTGCGCGGCGGTCCACAACACGCCGGGCGCGTAGTTCAAGTCGCCATCGGTCTGGATGTTGACGGACAGGCGTCCATGCTTGCGATTCGCGAGCGCGGCGCCCACGGAAGCCGGCGCGCCGTAGCCCATGCCGCCCGCGCCCTGCCCGCCGATGTACTGA
This sequence comes from Bryobacterales bacterium, assembly GCA_963784025.1. Lineage (GTDB taxonomy): Bacteria > Acidobacteriota > Terriglobia > Bryobacterales > Bryobacteraceae > Palsa-89. The sequence continues at coordinate 558,926 of CAWAPW010000006.1, read as the reverse complement.
TAATGTTTGTCGAACTTCCACAGGCGGGTGGGCCAGTTGCCGACGAAACCTTGCGGCGAAACCAGGCACCAGTCGTCGTTCTTGATGAGCGGCCAGAGTTCGGCGGTGAGGCGCGCCAGGCTGATCGGGCTGGAATCCCAACCGTATTGCGCGTCCTCAATCTGCTGATGCCAGGCCCTTTTGTGCGCCTCGGCCAGCTTGGCGCCCCGTTCTTCCAGCGCGCGCTTGCGATCGGCGGTGAGCTCTTTCTTGATTTCTTCGATCAACGCGGGCAGTGTCGCTTGCGCATCCGCGCCGATGTCGAGATCGATGTCGGCGTAGTGTCCGAAATCCTGAATATTGCTCTTGTGCGACAGCGAAACCGCGGTGATGGCGATGGTTTTGGCGCCGCGCGCGCGATCGGTGCGGGCCTGCGGCAGAATGTCGGCCACTTCCAGATTCAGCGTCACATCCGGCTGATAGCCCTGCCCGCCCGTGCCCGCCAGCGGATGCCGCGTGGGAAAGTTTATGCGCTCCTGGCTGTTCACTGGCGCTTGCAATAGTTCGGCCAGTTCCACCAGCAGCGTGGTGCCTTCGGGCGTTCGCGCCATGCGCTGCGCGATAATTTGCGGACGTTCGGCATTGATCAGAAGCTTTGCGGCTTCGCGGACGGCCGTAATATCGCCCGAGGGCGGCGTGGTGAGCGTGAGTTTCGGGATGCGCGGCGTGGCGCCCTGAATGGGATCGCCCTGTATTTCGGCATTGCAGACGATGAGCACGGGACCGCCGGGCGGCGTCATCGCGATGTTGTACGCGCGCACCGCAGTCTCGGCGAAATGGCCCAGCGACAACGGCTCGTCATCCCACTTGGTGAAATCGCGAACCAGCGCGCCCAGGTCCTGCGCGCTATGCAACGATTGCACGCCGGGGTTGCGCCGCGCGCCGTCGGAGTGGTTGCCCACCACCATATAGATGGGCACGCGATCGCAATAGGCGTTGTAGATGGCCATGGACGCGTGCTGCAGCCCGATGTCGCCGTGGATCAGCGCCATCATCGGCTTGCCTTCGATCTTCGCGTAGCCGTGAGCCATGGCGACGGCCGACTCTTCGTGGCAGCACGTCAGAAACTCAGGCATTTTGTTGTCGCCATAATTGATGAGCGACTCGTGCAGCGATTCGTACGTGGAGCCTGGATTGGCGGCCAAATATTCGATATCCAGGGTCTTGAGGACGTCCACCATGTAATCGGAACCGGGATGCTCGATCACGCGCGCCGCCTCGGCCGGACGCGCACCGGTTTCGCGCGCCAGCGCCACTTGCGTGGGCTCGGCGGCCGATCCGTTAACGCCGCGATTTTGGGCGGTTTGCGGCGCGGCTTGCTGCGCACTAGCCAGTTCCGGTTTTGCGACAAAAGCGGCCGCACCGGCGGCGGCGCCTTTCAAGAACCCGCGACGGTCCACCGAAGTCTTCTTGGATTTCGCCATGATCACAATCCTCCCGATCGCTTCGCTCGGCGCGGCGCCAAGGGCCGAACAGAGCATTTCACACTTTATCATTTTCCCTGTTGAAGTGATTGGTTCCGGTCACCGTTTTGGCCCCGTGCCGACGGACAACTCGGCGATCCGTCCGTGCCCATCCGGTCATCTGAGCTATGCTTGTTCGGGAGCATGGAACGGGCACTCTGTTTTGCTGTACTTTTCACCTACTTTGCTTGCAATTCGCTGCTGGCGCAAGCGACCAAGCCTGCTGCGGTGTTTAAGGCGGCACTCCGTGACGTCCAGGGAAAGACGCGCATCCCAATCATGCTGCCCTCCAAGTTACCAGCTCCAATTCGTGAGACCGACGTCAAATTGGCGTTCGGCGAAGTGCGGGAGGACGGATATTTCATATCGCTCTACTTCGATGGAGTTGGAAGCGATGCAAGTTACGCAGCCGGGTTCGGCGGCTCTACACGCACGTTTCAAGCCAAAGAACTGCCGAACACCCACACCGTGGCATTGACGCACGGCCGCACCGGGATGTTCAGGCCTGTTTCGTGCGGAGGCTCGTGCGCTCCCGCAAATCTATGGTGGGAGCAACACGGTGTGATGTATCAGATCCAGATAAAGCTCAATAGCGAAACACCTGAAAAAGACCAGCAGAGGGTTTTAATCGCAGCGGCGAATTCGATTGTCACGGCTCGCTGAACCTAGACTCGTTCTCTTTAATCAGACGTCTTCGCAGAGGCACTCCCGAGGCCATGCGGCACCTGGACCTATTGTCGCGACCCGTCGAAGTGTTCGTTCTACGCGGTCGCACTGACCCGCGATCTCGAACGTTTACTGCGGCAACGCGCAGGTGAAATTCGCAGCGTCGTCGGTGTTGCCCGATCCCTTATACGTCGCAACCTTTGGATAGACGCACAGCGGACGCGTGCGATCCACGGTTCCAGATCGGTCGGCGTGCGAGGCGATCATCGTTTCCGGCGCCTTGCCTTGCTCCACCCATTGCTGGATGGCCGTCATCTTGTCAAAATCGTTGGGGCCTTCCCCGCCCCCGCAATGCGCCATCCCGGGCACCATGAAGAGCCGGACGTCGTCGGATGCCTTGGCCTGGCCACCCAGATTTTTCACTACTTTTGAGTAGTAATCGATGCTGTTGAGCGGCGCAATTAGCTGATCGCTCCAGCCGTGATACATCAAAAGCTTGCCTTTATGCGCGAAAAACGCCTTCATATTCGGATCGGTGGCGTTGATCAAGGTTTCATAGGTTTTGTCGATCTGGACGACGTCGCTGTCGAGGTTCATCGTCTTCCAATCCCACTGGGGATTCTTGTAGACGACGTAGGTGAAGCTATCGGTGGCTACCGAAGCGGCTTGCTTGCCGCCCAGGATGCTCCAGCCCAATTCGCTTCCTGGTTCGAAGGTCGGAAAAACTTCTTTGCCGGATGAATTCTTCGGGCCGGCATAAATGGCCTGGACCGCCGCCACTTGCGCGGAGCTCAGGCACGTAGCTGAATCTGCGCCCTTGCACTCGATGGTTTTGGGATCGAAATGGCACTTCGTGGGATCGTTCAACAGACCGTCCGTGACGCCGTCCGTCGCATCGCAGGCAGCCACCACTGCCTTATGCAGCACCGCCAGCTTCGCGGGAGGCAGGTAGCTGTCGGGCGTCTTATTCATTTCTTGCGCCACCCAGATGGACCAAACGTGCAGATGGGTCTGATAATTGGCGGGCGCACCGGCGACGATGCCGTCAAAGTCGGCCGGAAACTTCTGGGCTTCTTTCAAACCCTGGCGGCCGCCGGTGGAGCAGCCGTTCCAGTAGGAATAGCGCGGGGCGCTGCCGTAGAAATTCTGGACGATGGCCTTGGACGTCACCGTCATCTCATGCACCGCGCGATAGGCGAAATCGGTGAGTTTTTCCGGATGCCCCATCGCAAAGCTCGCGCTTCCGCCGGCGTGGCCGGTGTCCGTGCCCGCGGTAGCGAATCCACGCTTGACACCTTCGGCGAGCGGGCCGTAGCCCATGGTCCCGTTCCAGCCGCCGTTGCCGATGGCCTGAAAATCGTTGTTCCAACCGGAAGCGGGAAGCCAGAGTTCCATCTTGATGTCAGAGTCGGAGGACGGAGTCAGGGTCGCCATCACGCGGCAGAACTCGGGCAGTCCCTTAAAGAGCGCCGTATTCGGCTGGCCCGGTCCCGGCGAGGCAGGCGGCGTAAAAGCTCCCTCGGCGACGCTCTGCGCCGACGTAATGGTCACGTTGGGCAGGCTGAGTTTGGAAAGGTTATCGCACGCCGATCCGCCGGTGGGCGCGGCCGCGAGCGTACACGCGGGCAACAGAAGCAGCAGGGTGGTTGAGAGTTTCGTCATGGACCTTCTCCTGGAGGCGTCTTCGGCAATTGTACATCGGATCGAGAAGACCGCTTGCTGACGCGCGCGGCTCGGAAAATATGCCTTTTACTCCGGCCCGAACGCCAGCAGCACGTTCCCCGGCATTCCGTTTCCGGTTCCAATGTAACCCGAGCCCAGGTACAGCATGCCGCCCACGATCACGGCGCCTGGGTCGCCCAGCGATCCGCCCTTGGCCGAGATGCCGTTGACGGTGGTGTAATCGTGCGCGGTCGAGTATTGCCACAGCTCATGGCCGTCGGTAGTGGCAAGCGCGTGCAGCACTCCGTCCCATCCGCCGGCGAAGACCACTCCGGGAATCACCGTCACCGCCGCAGCCAGCCCTCGACGCGGACGTCCACCTGCTGGAGCCACGGCCGGATCGATATGCTTCAGCCACGCGATGCTTCCGTCGGCCAGCTTCACCGCCGCCACCGCGCCGGTCTGCAGCGAATAGTAGACATTTTGATCGTCCGCGGCTCCGCCCCACATGATTTGCCCGCCCGGTCCTGCGCTGGCGCCGTCCGTGAGGTCGGCCTTCCACAGCAGCGCGCCCTTATTATCTGGATCAATGGCAACCGCGGTGCCGCCCTTGTGCGCGGCGACGAGCACTCGCTTGCCGTTCGCGAGCGTCTTGAGGATCGGAGAATTGGCGAAGTCCCAGTCGGGACCCGGATGCTCCGGGCATTGCTCGCCCTTCGGCCCGCGGCCTCCGCAACCCTGCGGCGACGCGTCGTTCTCCACTCCCTGGTACCACCACAGCATCTTGCCGGTGGCCATGTCGAACGCAACGATCGCGTCCGAAGTCTTCGCCGCTGGCTCGGTGAATGCGTTGCCGGTGGAAACATAAATCGTTTTGAGCTTCGTGTCGATAGTCGGCGCGCTCCAGATGGATGCGCCCGCCGGCGCCCAAAGCTGCGTGCCCAGCGAGTTTTTCTTGGTGGGCTTGGGTTCCTCGGGAATGGTGTAGCTCTTCCATATCAACTTGCCGGTGCTGGCATCCAGAGCCGAGAGATTGCCGCGATAGGTGCAACACGGATAATGCGGGTCGCCCGACGCCACTTCCTCCGATCCAGCGATTCCCACGTAGACGTGGCCCTGATACAGCGCTGGCGAGCCGGTGACGTGCGATAGCACTCTTGGCTCCGTATTGATCTTCCACAGCAGTTCGCCGTTGTGCGCGTCCACGGCGTAGGTGTTGCCTTTCCGATCTCCGAAATACGCCGCGAATTTGGTGCTGCCGCGCCCGGTGACGGGGCCGAGCGCGATGGCCGTACGCACCTGCGCTTCGGCTTGGAAGGACCAATAGACGCAGCCGGTGGCCGCGTCCAGCGCATAAACGAAACTGTTGTCGTCGCCGATGAAGAGCCGTCCCGCGGCGATGGTGGGCTGTCCGTAAGTCTCCGCGCCCGCAGGCAGTCCGAATGCCCATTTCAGTTTCAGCTTCGCGGCTTGATCCGCGGAGAGCCCCGCAGCCTTGGCGGATTGAAACCGGGTGTTGGCGGCGTCGGGACTCCAGCCGGTCCAGGAAGCATCCGGCGATATCTTGCCCATTTGCGGATTCGACGCGCAGTGATTGGTCATGTTCTTCGCGTCGCCCTGGTCCGCCGCGCCCAGCGGCCGCCCGCCGAAAAACTCGGCCAGCACGCGCTTCTCGTCATTGTTCAGGCTGGCTGCCTGTTGCATCATCGCGCCCGTCGTGAGCGCCGCGTAGATGGCTTCGGGCGTCATCGTCGCCAGCGTGTCCGTGCTGGGAGCGTTGTTCTCCTTGAGCAGCCCTTCGTCCGCGCTGGACTTGGTGTTCTTGTGGCACGACGCGCAGTTATTGTTGAAGAGAGGTTGAGCGGCCATGCGCTCGCCCGGACCGGCCATGGGAAGCGGGCGACGCCCCGGCTGCGGAGGTTGAGCCGGCAGCATAGCCGCCGCACAGAGAAACCAGAGAAAGCTCTTCATGTCGATGTCCCATTCTCGCCCATTTGGCGGGCATGGTATTCTGAGATCGCCGATCTTCGATCAGCCCAGTGCCAGTCATGCGTTTTCGTGTTACCTTCGCCTGTTGTTTCGCGGCGATCCTCTCCACGTGGGGCGTGCTTCACGCGCAGAAGCCTTTCAAGGAATATCCCGCCATCGAGTATGAAAACTTTCCGCTGCCGCCGGACTGGCAGCAAAAGGCCGAGTGGGTGCGCGCGCGCCTGCGTTATCCCGATATTTACGGCTATCCCGACCATCCCCGCATCGTCAACCGCGACGGCAGCCCTTTCCCCGGCTACTGGACCATGGACTATCCGCGCTCGGATCGCCATTTGCTGGCCGGTATCCGCCGCCTGACTCGCATCGACACGCGCTCGGTGGAGCAAGTGGTGACGCTGGACGGCACCGACGAAGTGTACAACTGGCCGGCTCTCTACGGCGTTGAGGTGGGGCATTGGCAATTGCGCGACGAGGACGCGAAACAGATGCGCGAGTTTCTGTTGCGCGGAGGATTCTTCATGTGCGATGACTTTCATGGCACCGAACCTTATCGCGGCGTCCCGGAGTGGGAAGTTTTCACGGCCAGCATGAGCAAGGTTTTTCCGGACCGGAAGATTGAGGATATTCCGGACAACGATCCGATTTTTCACACGCTGTTCGATTTGCAGGATCGCTTCCAGGTGCCGGGCGCGCAATTTTTCGATACCGGCATTACGTATGAGGCGGGCGAAACGGGGAAGGTGCCGCACTGGCGCTGCATCCGCGACGACAAAGGGCGCATCATGGTGGCCATTTGCCACAACATGGATCTGGGCGACGCCTGGGAGTGGGCCGACGATCCGCGTTATGCGGAGAAGTGGGCGTCGCTGGCGTATCGCATCGCGGCGAATTATTTCGTGTACGATTTAACGCACTAACAACCGGCTTGCTTACGCGCGCGGCTCAGAATCCACTGGGGTGGATCCAGAAGCTTTCCGTCCACGTTCCCCCGGCTGGGACACTCTGCAAATTCTTGAAGATGCCCTCGTGCGCCAGATTGAACCCATCGGTCAGGCCGGTCATAGGCTCAAAGCAAACCACGTCGCGCGTGTTGGGCGCGTAGACGATCGCGATGGGAAACTTCGGGCCGAACCGCACGGACACTTTCCGGCCGTTCGCTTCGAGCAAGAATTCGCCGTTCGGGTCCACGCCGCCGAATACATCGTCCAACTGCCGTCCGGCCAGCGGCGTGGGATCGGGCAGATCCAGCGGCTTGGTTTCACCGGTCGGAATCACTTTCTGCGAAAGCATGTAATGCTCGCGCACCGGCAAGTGAACCTTCCACCCATCGCGCGGCGCGCCGGGAATCTGATACCAGGGATGAAAGCCGATGACCAGCGGCATGGCGTCCGTCGAATGATTTTCAATGGTGGTGCGGACTTCGAGCGTGCCCCCATACAGCCGATGCGTCATCTGTATGGTGTGGGCGAACGGGAACTGCGCCATCCATTTCGGATGTTTCCAGAACTCCAGGCGGCTGGTAACCTCGGCGCCCTGTTCGTCCGCGTGCAGCCGCGCCACTTCCCAGGCGGACGCGAATAGCAACAGGCCGTGGATCGGCAGACCGTTGTTGTCGCGGCGGAGATCCACTACGTCCGGGTTGAGCAGGTAGCGCTTGCCATTGGCCCAGTACGCGTCGGCATCCAATCGATTGGCCCACGGCGCAAGCAGCGGAATGCCGGCCTGCGACGGTTTCTGCTTCCAGTTACCTAGCGACGGCGGGCTCATCAAAATAGGATTGCCGTTAACGCGCATGTCGTACGCGATGTTCCCGATGGACGGGCAGATCGAAACTTCGATGCCATGCGCCGGATCCGACAGCCGAATGGTTTCGATGGAATCGACAGTTACTTTCTGCGTGGAGTAAGTTTCAGCCAAGGTGAGCCTCGTTTCGAAGCGTATGGCGCTTTCGAGTCACCTCTTATTATTTACGAGTTCGTGCTGGAACCACAACGAGCAAACTCGTGGTACTTGGCAGTACGGTTCTACCCCAAAGTACCTTGTAGATAAGGCGGGCTACAGTTGAGACTGTTATTTGCATGGAAAGAGCCGACTTAGATCAGTGGCGCGGTAGAGAAGTCGCCCGCTTGCTGGCGCTGGTTGAAACGCAACGCCGCTACTATCAGGAGATAGTTGCATCCATTCCGGTCGGCCTTTTGGTTCTTTCCTCGGACCTGAGCATTTTGCTGGCCAACGGCGCCGCGCGCAAGATTTTTGGACTGCACACCGGTGGACCTGCGCGCCGGATGGACAATATTCTGCCCGCTTCGCTGCTCGATCGGATTGAAGAAGTGTTGAAGACCGGCGTGCAGCAGACCGGCGTGATGGTGGAGAATGGCCGCGATAAACGCCGCCTGCGCGTGGGCATCCTGGCGATTCACAATTGGGATGAGGACGCGGCGCAGGAAGCTTTGCTGAGCGTGGAAGATCTGAGCGAGGTCGGGATGCTGCCGGAGGTTCTTGCGGCCCCGGCCGCCGAAGCTCCGCCCGACGCGTCCGTTATGCCGATCGCGCCTGTGGCCGAAGCCCTTCCCGCCGTTTCAGCACAGCAGTTCGTCGACAACGCCGACGCGATTGTTTGGGCCGTGGAATTGCCCTCGATGAATTTTGTTTTCGCCAGCCCCCAAGCCGAAAAGCTGCTGGGATTCGCTCCCGAACATTGGACCAGCCATCCGTCATTCTGGCTGGATCGCGTGCGCGATTCCGATCGCGAATGGGTTGCGAAATCTTACGAGCGCGCCATTGAGACGGGCGCGGCTCATTCGTGCGAGTTTCAGGCCATTACAGCCAGTGGCGGCAGCGTGTGGCTGAGGGAATATGCCCGTCTGCTTCCGGCTTCGGAAGGCAGCGCGGAGGGACAGCCACGCTACCTTATCGGGGTAGCGGTGGATGTTACCGAGCGCCGCATGCTGGAAGACCAGCTGGTGCAATCGGAGCGCGTGGACGCGGTGGCGCGCCTGGCCAGCCGCATGGCGCACGACCTGAACAACATGTTGATGATCCTGACCGGCTACAGCGAGGAATTGCTCACGGGCCTGCCGGCCGGCAGCACGCTGCGCGCCGATGTGCAGGAGATCCTGGCCGCCACGGACCGCATGAGCGGGCTCACCACTCAATTGCTATCGTTCGCGCGCCGGCAGCCCGGCGCCTCCATCGAGATGGATCTGGAATCCACGCTGGCGAGATTCGGCCCGCGGTTGAACGCGCTGCTCGGAACACATGTGGGCCTGGAGTTACGCACGTCAGTAGAACCCAACCGGGTACGAATCGACGCGGCACAGATGGAACAAGTGATGACGGCCATTGTCGAGCGGGCGCGCCAGGCCATGCACGCCGGCGAGAAAATCGTGGTGGAAACTTCGCGCCTGGATCTGAGTGAAGACTTACGGCGGCCCAATGCGCCGCTGCAACCCGGAAGCTATGCGGTGATCTCGATCCTGGCTCCAGGACAGCCGTTGGACGCCGAAGCCAAAGCCGCTCTGTTCGAATGCTCGCTGCCAGGCAAAGAGCCGTGGGACGACGTGGCTGCCACCTTGTCTCGCGCCTACGGAATCGTGCGGCAATGGGGCGGCGATATTTCGGTTTCGAATGGACCGCGATCCGCCACCGTATTCCGCGTGTTCCTTCCGCGTCTGGAGTCGCTCGTGGGCGAAGCCGCTGAACCTGCCATCGCCGTGGAAGCTCCGCCAGCCGCGCCCGAACCTCCGGCGCCGCTCGCGACGATTCTGGTGGTGGAAGATGAAGCGGGCATTCGCGCGCTGGTCCGGAAGATTCTGCGGCGTCAGGGCTATGAAGTGCTGGAAGCGGCCAACGGCCAGGATGCGCTGGCGCTGTGCCACGAGCATGGTCAACGCGTGGAGCTGCTCATTACCGATGTATTGATGCCGCAAATGGGCGGCCGCGAATTAGTGGAACGGCTGCAGACGCAGGGACACGATATGAAGGTGCTGTACGTTTCCGGATACACGGACGACACTACGGTTTACTCGGGCGATCTTCCGCCGGGAACGGCGTTCTTGCAGAAGCCTTTTACGCTGGGATCTTTGTTGGACAAGGTGAAAGAAGTGCTGGCCAAGTAGCCGCCGCTTCCTTATGGTCGCGGTTCAGAAGCGTACATCGCGCTGTAGCCCAACTGCTGCTTGACGAAATCGCGCGGGTAGGAAATTTCCACCTTGGCGATTTTTCCGGCGGCGTCAAAGCTCGCGGTCAGCTCCGGATTGATGCCGGCCCAGTAAGTGGGTATGTCCAGCTTGCGGTATCGCTCCATCACCTGGTCGCGCAACGCGGGATCGAAGTGCACGCCGTAGCGGTCCACCAAGGCCTTGATGGCATCGTAGTCGCCTTCCGCTTTGATGCGCATCAGCTCCGCCAACAGTTGTCCAACGCCTTGCCGCATCTTCGCGAAGTCGTGAATTTCGAGATAAGTTTTCCCGTTGCGTTTCACTTCCGCGATGGCGTCTGTTTTGTTTCTAATGTAGTTGACGATTAACTGGCGGTCCCGAAAGTGATCTTCCTCGAGCGTGTTGCCCGTGGGAACCCGGCGCAGTTGGGTGATCGCAGTTCGAACCGCATTGTAGTACATCGCCTTGGCGACGTCGGGATTCGAAACCAGCCCCAACTCGCGGACTTTCGGATCCCACACGCTCCACAGAGCCATCAAATCCGCGCGCCCTTCTTCCAGCGTTGAATAGTATTGCTTCAAATAAAAGGCCGGCTCGTGAGTCAGCTTCGGATCTACTTTTCCCGAACCGTGCCCGATAATTTCATGCAGCGCCGTCATCAGCTCTTCGGCCTGGTCGCCATACTTCTTCCCCAGCTCGATCTCTTCCGGCGTCGCGGCGAATTCTTCCAGCTCACCATAACCATGCGCGTGAGCCAGCGCGCGCGTGCTTCCCATGAGGAGAAAACTTTTGCTGCCGTATTTCTCGCGAATCTCGTTTTCGTTGGGCAGGTTGTCGCCAACCGTGACGACATGAAAATCGCCGGTCTCAATGACGGTTTCCACAGCTTTGGCGAGCGGCGGCTTTACGCCCTCTTTGCGATATTGGGGAGCCCAAGGCGCATGGTCCTCGAAATATTGAGCGTTAGCGGCAACTTTTCGCATCAGCGCGTCCATGCTGTTGTCGATCACCGAGACGAAGCTCTGCGAGGTGGCTTTGGCGCCGCGAGCGTCGCGGTAGACTTCGATGAAGCCGTTGACGAAATCCACTGCTGCGTTGTTCTGCACCCAATCGATGTCGAACTGCAGCCAATCCTTCGGGTCGCCGGTCTGGTAATAGCGAATCAGATCGCGAATGGCTTTGGCTTGCGCGGGCTCCGCGAGATCGGCCGCCTTTTCCAGGTACGAATCTGCCCGCGCCAGATATTCGGCGTCCAGGCCCGGCGGAACGCGACCATCGGGCGTGCCGGTCCGGTATACCTGCTCCTCCAAATGCCCATTTTCTTTCACCAGCCGGGAGTTGAGCGGATAGAGCTCGGTGAAATTCTTAAGATCGGCAAGATCGACGCCAGAGTAGAAATTGTTGGCGCTGGCTTGGAGAATATCCAGATCGCCCCGCGGACTCTTGGCCGTCATCATAGGCTCAAATTGGGGGTCGAAGAGCGACGGTCTCAGATCCTCAATCTCCTTTTGGAATGCCGTGTCCGTAAAACCCGTACCGCCGTGACGCAATGCCGACAGCCCGGCTGCGCGCAGCTCTTCGAACGTAAATTCCGGAAGGAACTTCTGGGCTGTGATGCTGTTGTGGTTCCCGCGATTGGCCCAGAACAGTTTGGTAAACGCAAGAATTTTGGCGTAGGCGGCGCGATCCACGTCGGCGCCGGGATGCGCCACAATCAGCTCCAGAACGCGCTTCTGGCGCAGTCCGAATCGCGAGAGTTGATCGTAAACGATGGGATTGATGGCGATGGAGGCCTGCGACAGCCAATACGCCAGCGCCTGCTGGCGCGAGGTGAGATGGTGAAAGCCGTTGGCTTCCAACTGAACGAACCCGGTGGACCCCACGCGATCCATGCGGGCTGGCGCGGCCTGGCCGATTCGCGCTTGGGAGCCGCCCTGCGCCTGGCTCCCGAGCGTACAAGCCAGCGCAAGAGTCCACGCCGCTAATTTCATACCATCAGCCTCCCGCTACCAATAAACGAACGACTCCTCTTCGCAAATTAGTATGAGCGGCGGGCCGCCACTGGAGATGCTTTGAGCGTGAGCCACTACCTCTTTGCCGCCGTCGGATTCGATGCAGGTCTGTAAATCGGGCATCGAGGAAAAATAGGCCTCAGCAAGGCGATAGGCGGCGATCTTGCCCTGAGGCGACCCGGTCACCTTCGTCAACACCAGCCGGGTGAGGCCCTTGAACTTCGCCTCGACCATCGGCACGTGCTCCGTGAGATAGACTTTCTCAAAAGCCGGTTCGTCTTGCGGCCGTGGATAGATGATTACTACTTTCACACCGTGAGTGCCCATGGAAAGAAGTCACCCACATCTTAACACCTGGAGGAATTCGGACTGCCGGAGGGATCAAAAAAATGATGAGGGCCGCTCATAGCGAGACACGACAGCTAGTGGCCTGTCGCAGCCAGATCGTTACTACGCTTCCTCCGGTCGCGGCTCTGTTAAGCGCGTCGAATGCTGAGCCGTGACCGGAGGGAGCGGTTGCCTTATGCTAACGAACTCGCTGCGACAGGCCACTAGACACGACCCATCAGCATGAGAATAAGCACAATAATTAGTATTAGGCCCGCACCACCACTCGGATAGTAACCCCAACCCGCGCTATAAGGCCACGCGGGAAGCATCCCCAGAATCAGAACGATCAAAATAATCATCAGGATCAGTCGCATCGAATGTCCTTAGGCAACCGATGGGTGTGCTGCCACAGGAACCGGCGATGCGAACTGCGATGCCCCGATGGGATTCAACACCGCGTCCAGACGATAGGCGCGCTGTTGCATGTCCGCCAGCTGTCGCAAGAAGTGTGGACGAAGCTGCGGCTTGCTTCTGAGGCGCGGATACATTTTCTGCAAAGCTTTCTCGCTCTTCCGCAGTTCTTCCAGTTCCGCCATCAGTACGTTCTCGAATTCATCTTGCGATGGTGTTGATTTCACGACTTTCATATAACGCATGACCTCCACTTTCAAGAAGCTGCCGATTGAGGGCCTCTGAGCCCCGCAGCCTGCGACCACTAAAGCAATTGGCTTGCCAATAGAAACGGCGGCAGTGAAAGTCTTAGGGATGAGTTACTTGAGAGGAAGAGGCCTCGGGCACGGGCGGGACTGTCGGCAATCTTGACCGTATTTACTTCAATAGCTTGTCGATTTCTGCGAACAATCCCGCACCCTCAAAAACATTTCGCGTGGTTTCGTCGTAGCCGAAATCGTTGCGGATAATGCCTCGTTGATCGACGAGGAAGAGGTGAGGAACTTCGATGTGCTGCATTGTAGCTGGAGTGGCCTTAAAGTAGGACGCTGTCATTTGTCCCATGTCGCATACCACCGGGACGGTGACGTTGTTGGTGCGAATGAACTTCGCGATGCTGTCCTGATCGTCGGGCGGCAGTACCACTTCTAAGATGGCCACCTTATCGCCGTAGCGCGCTTTCACTTGCTCCAGTGTTGTCGAGGCCAACAGGCAGTGGGGACAGCGTGTCGACATGATGTCGATAATCACTACCTTGCCCGCGTAATCCTGCAAATCATAGTAATGCTCATAGGTGGAGTCCGGCAGGGCGAAGCCTGGCGCGCGGCGGTCTGAAAGCTCGCCTGAGGCGCCGAACAGGAGTCCGCTGGCGGCGAGAAGGAAAATGGCGGAGCGGAGCATGATCTTAACCTAGCAGAGCGAAAAACCGCTTGCTCACGCGCGCGGCTCTGTAGTGCAGCGAATCCGCTTGCTCACGCGCGCGGCTCTGTATCGCACCGAACCCGCTTGCTCACGCGCGCGGCTCTGTAGTGCAGCGAATCCGATTGCTCACACGCGCGGCTCTGCCAACCTGCGGAGCGTGTCCGTAAAGGGCGCGCGAGCGACGCCGCGCTCGGTGATGATGGCCGTCACGTAACGATGGGGCGTAACGTCGAACGCGGGATTGGCAACTTCGGTGCCTTCCGGCGCGACGGGCACGCCATGAATGTGCGTCACTTCGGCGGAGGCGCGCTGCTCGATGGGGATCTCATCGCCGGAGGCCAGGCTCAAGTCGAGAGTAGAAACGGGCGCGGCAACGTAGAACGGAACGTTGTTCTCCTTGGCGAGCACCGCCACTGAGTAAGTTCCGATTTTGTTGGCGACGTCGCCGTTAGCGGCGATGCGGTCGGCTCCTACGACGACGCAACCGATGCGGCCCGAGTGCAGGAAGTGGCCGGCCATGTTGTCGGTGATCAGCGTGGCGGGAATGTGGTCGTGCTGGAGCTCCCAAATCGTCAGGCGGGAGCCTTGCAGGAACGGCCGCGTTTCATCGGCGAAGACGTCGATCTTTTTGCCGGACGCGACGGCCGCGCGGATCACGCCGAGCGCGGTGCCATAGCCCGCGGTTGCCAGCGCGCCCGCGTTACAGTGCGTCAGCACGGTCTTGCCATCGGGGATCAAAGGAGCGCCATTTTTTCCGATGCACTGGTTGATCGCGATGTCTTCCAGGCGGATCTGAATGGCTTCCGCGATTAGTTTCTCGCGGATCTCCGGAAGGCTGCGGCCCTCCACTGCCTGGAAGACGCGCCGCATGCGCTCGACGCCCCAAAAGAGATTCATGGCGGTGGGGCGCGTGCGGCGGATGATCTCGCAGATTTCGTCGAACTGCGCGGCCGAGGTGGCGTGCTGCATTCCCACCGCCACTCCCATGGCAGCCGCCACGCCAAGGGCCGGCGCGCCGCGAATCACCATGGATTGAATGGCATCGGCGACCTGCAGGTGATCGGTACAAGTGACGTAGACTTCTTCGCGCGGCAGGCGTGTCTGATCGATCATGACGACGCCCGAATCCGTCCATTGTATGGTTTCAATCATAGAGTCTGAGAACGCCAGACCAGTGCGGCAAACTGCGTGAGATTAAAAGTGCAATGCATCAGTGCGGAAGCAAAAGTAGATTTCGTTTTGTATTTGGTCCATCCAAGGACGCAGCCAACCAGTGAGAGGAGCAGCATATACCTCCAGGACCATTCGTATTCGTAGCCATGGGCACTGCCGAAGATAATTCCCGTGAGGACAATGCCTCCCGTTGCTCCCAGGCTGCGGATCAGCAGCGGCATCAGGAATCCGCGGAAGGCCAGTTCCTCAGCCACGGGGCCGACAACGACGGCCAGTAACCCGAACAATACGATGTTGCCGCGAGAGCCGAGCATCTGTTCGAAGGGGGACTCGATCTCCGGCGCCCGCAGGGCGAATTGTAGCAGGCCGACCGAGATCACGAGTATTGGCCCGGCCAAGATCGCGCCCACAGCGGCAGTGAAGGAAACGGGCCGCCAACCGAGAGACCGCCAAAAGGGCCGCTCATAGCGAAACAGCAACAGCGCTTTCAGCGCTCCGAAGGCCAGCGCGTACCACAGGACCTGAGCCAGAAGCAGACGCCGGGAAAGACCGAGCTGGGTAAACGCCAGGCCCACCAGGAGCGAAATTGCCAGGCTGCTAATCACGAGAAGGACGAAGAGGAAGAAATCGGTGTAGTCCCAAAAGGGATCGCTGGGGATTGGGGGTGGGGGATCGGGGGTTGGCTCGATGTGAACGGCGTCGCTGGATGGTTCGATCGGGTTCATGCGTTAGGCTCGACCAGGGCTGCCGCGAGGAGCGGGATCATGATCTCATGATGGCCGGTGATGGAGTATCCATGCCCGCCGGCTTGCGCGTGCGGGCGTTCCACTACATTCACCTTGGGCCGATAGTGCTGCAGGAAATCGAAGTTGACCGTGGTGAAGTTGACCAGTGGATGGCCCAGGTTCCGGACCACGGACACGGCTTTCAAGAAGACTTCGGGCAAAACCACGGCGGATCCGACATTCAGGTACACGCCGCCGTCGTTGATGTCCTTGACGAGCGAACAGAGCAGGCGAAAATCGTGATGCGTGGCGCGGCCCAGCGCTTCGCCATTGGCGGTGGGATGGGTGTGCGGCGTGTCCGTCCCGATGGCGACATGCACGGTGACCGGCGTCGAGTTGCGATACGTTTCGCACAGCAGGCTGGAGCAGGCGAAGCGCGGATCGGCGATCCCGCACAAATGTTTTCCAAGGGCCTCGCCGAAGCCGGTCTCGCATTTCAGCGCGGCGTTGAACTCGCGGCCGGTTTCTTCGGCGGCGCCGAAGCTGCCATCCGGGAGCACGGCTTCCACATCTTCGCTAGTTTGTCCGGCGATGGCGATTTCGAAATCGTGGATGGCAGCCGCGCCGTTCAATGCGAACGCGGTGGCATAGCCGCGACGCATCAGATCGATCAGAATCGGCGCCAGGCCGCACTTGATGACGTGGCCGCCCAATCCCCAGAGGATCATTTTCTTGCGGGCTCGGGCATTGGCCAGAGCGTTTACGACGGATCGAAAAGAATCGGCTGCCAGGATGTGCGGCAGCGAATCCAGCCAAGCTGAAATGCCGCCTCCGGCGGTATAAGGCTTCGCAAAATGTTCGACGCGAACTTTGCCGCCGCGCGCCTGGATGGGAACGGTCTTCAGGCCATCAAAGCTCAAAGGCTGATGAACATACTTGCTCATGCGACTTTACCGGAGCGCAGCGCTTTTTCGAGCGCGTGAGCGGTGTGGCTCTTCTTGAATCGCAGGATTTGCTCGGGCGTTCCGGTGGCCACCACGCTGCCGCCTTTTTCGCCGCCCTCGGGGCCCATGTCGATGATCCAGTCGGCCGATTTGATCACATCCAGTTGATGTTCAATCACAATGACAGTATTGCCCAGATCGACCAGCCGCTGGAGCACATCCAGAAGCCGCTTGACGTCTTCAAAGTGCAGGCCGGTTGTTGGCTCATCCAGGATATACAGCGTGCGGCCAGTTTGGCGTTTGCTCAATTCGCGCGCCAGCTTGATGCGCTGCGCTTCCCCGCCCGAAAGCGTCGTCGAAGATTGGCCCAGGTGGATGTAGCCGAGCCCGACGTCGTGCAGCGTGCGCAGTTTGGCATTGATCTGCGGGATATTTTCGAGAATGGGGACGGCGTCTTCGACAGTGGACGCCAGCAGATCGGCCACGGAAAGGCCTTTATATTTCACCTGCAGCGTTTCGCTGTTGTAGCGGCGGCCGTGACAGACATCGCAGGTGACGTACACGTCCGGAAGGAAATTCATCTCAATGCGCTTCAACCCGTCGCCCTGGCAGGCTTCGCAGCGCCCGCCCTTTACGTTGAAACTGAATCGGCCGGCTTTGTATCCGCGCTCGCGCGATTCCGGAAGCATGGCGTAGAGCTCGCGGATGGGGGTAAACAGGCCGGTGTAAGTGGCGGGGTTGGAGCGCGGCGTGCGGCCGATGGGGGATTGATCGATCTCGACCACTTTGTCGATGTTTTCCAGGCCAACGATCGAATCGTGCGCGCCGGGCGCGTCGTGCGATCCGTAGATTTCTTTCGCCAAAGAGCGATAAAGAATGTCGTTGATGAGCGTGGATTTGCCGCTGCCCGAGACGCCCGTGATGGCGATGAAGCAGCCCAGCGGAAATTCCACCGTGACGTCTTTCAAATTGTGTTCGCGCGCGCCACGCACGATGAGTTGCTTTCCGTTGCCATGCCGGCGGCCGGCGGGAGGGTCGATGCGGATGGCCCCGGAAAGATATTGGCCGGTGAGCGAATTCGGATTCTTTTCGATTTCGCGAGGCGTGCCCGCGGCGACTAAATGTCCGCCAAGGCGACCGGCGCCGGGGCCGAGATCGATGACGTAATCGGCACGCTCGATGGTCTCGGCGTCGTGTTCGACGACGAGCACGGTGTTGCCGAGATCGCGCAGACGCGTCAGCGTATCGAGCAGCCGGTCGTTATCGCGCGGATGCAGCCCGATGGAGGGCTCGTCCAGAACGTACAGCACGCCGCGCAGCTTGGAACCAATTTGCGTCGCCAGGCGGATGCGCTGGGCTTCGCCGCCCGAGAGCGTAGCGGCCGAGCGGGCCAAGCTTAGATAATTCAGTCCGACGGCGGTAAGAAACTCGAGCCGGTTGCGAATCTCTTCGATAACGCGCGCGGCAATCTGCTGTTCGCGGTCGTTGAGCTTCCACGTTTTGACGGTGGCCAGCGCGCGATCGATGGACATCTCGGTTAGGTCGGCCAGCCCCGCGCCTTTCACGCGCACCGCAAGACTGCCCGGGCGCAAACGGCGGCCAAGGCAATCGGGGCACAGCGCCGGCGACATATAATCCATGAGCCATTCGCGATAGCCCGGCCCGGCTTCCTCATACGTTTCGGTCAGGATCTTGATGATGCCGTCGAATCCGTTGCCGCCTTGGAGCAGCAATGCCTGAGCTTTCTTGGACAACTCTTCGAACGGCTTGTTGATCTTGATGCGCAGAAGCGCGGCGCCGTCGCTGAGCTGCTGCTGCATGTAGGACGAACTGGCGCCGGGGCCGAGCCCGCCATCGAGCAGCGGCTTGGAAGAATCGACAATGACCTTGGCGGGATCGAAGCTCCAGGTGCTGCCCAGCCCGTGACAAGTTTCGCAGGCGCCGAACGGGCTGTTGAACGAAAACGATCGCGGCTCGAGCTGCGGAATGCTGGCGCCGCAATTGGGGCACGCGAGTTTCTGCGAATACAGCTTCTCCTCGCCGTTGACGACGGAAACGACGACCAGCCCATTGGCGAGTTTGCCCGCGGTTTCGATGGAGGCTTCGAGGCGCTTTTCGGAGCCGGCTTTGAGCGGAAGCCGATCGACCACGATCTCGATGGTGTGGTTCTTGCGCTTGTCGAGCGGAATTTCTTCATCCAAAGAGCGCAGCACGCCATCCACGCGAGCGCGCACGAAACCCTGGCGGAAAAGCTTTTCGAGATCCTTTTTGTACTCGCCTTTGCGGCCGCGCACGATGGGCGCCAGGATCATGATGCGCTCGCCTTCCGGCAGCGCCAGGATCTGCTGCAGGATCTGTTCGGTGCTCTGGCGCGAAATTTCGATGCCGCAGGTGGGGCAGTGAGGGACGCCGATGGAAGAGTAGAGCACGCGCAGGTAATCGTAGATTTCCGTGATGGTGCCGACGGTGGAACGCGGGCTGCGATTGGTGGTTTTCTGCTCGATGGAAATGGCGGGGCTGAGGCCGTCGATGGAGTCCACTTCGGGGCGCTCCATCTGATCCAGAAACTGGCGCGCGTAAGGCGAGAGCGTTTCCACGTAGCGGCGCTGGCCCTCCGCATAGATGGTGTCGAACGCCAGCGAGGATTTGCCGGAACCGCTGAGGCCGGTGATGACGGTGAAGGTATTGCGAGGGATCTCCACGTCGATATTTTTGAGATTGTGCTGGCGGGCGCCGTGCACGGTGATGCGCTTGATCATTTCGCGGGGAGAATTCTAGTTTAGCAAGTTGGGGGCTGGGGATTAGGGATTGGGGGCTGGGGATTGTCTGCGGGAGGCGCGAAAAGGGGGTGGAAGGCTGTGTGGGGGGTGACGCGATTTTTTTTTTGCAAAGGGCGGCCTTGAGGCGCGGGCTAGGGTGGAAGGCGGAGGGGCGAAGCCGGGCGCACGCATCACAAATCGGAACGAGCATCGGTATCAGAATAAATGGCGGCAGGGGTGAGTCAGCCCAGGAGGATGGCGAAGCGATTGAGGACGGGGAAAAAGGAAGATTTCGCGTGGCGTGAATCGAAGTTAGAGTAAAATGGGTTGGCACACCGAAGTGGGCGGCTAGCTCAGCTGGGAGAGCGCTGCGTTCGCAATGCAGAGGTCGGGGGTTCGATCCCCCCGCCGTCCACCAAAATCCAAGGCCCGGCCCGAAGCTACTTCTGTTTGGGCGGATATTTCTCTAACGACTTCTTGACCATGGCGTCCAGCTTGCCTTCGATTTTCGCGGGATTGTTTTTCTCTTCGCTGGCGATGGCGCGCCAGACCAGCGACCGGGTGGTGGGATCGCGCAGGTCGATAACCAACGTGCCCTCGGCGTAAGGCACCCTCACGATGCGCGTGCCGAAGCCACGCCAGCCGGCGGGAAAAGCTTCCACCTCACTCTTGCGAGCCACGCCCAGCCGGTAGCGCACGTTGAGATCGGCAGGCCCGGCGGTGACCAGCACCAGGCCCCTCGACGAGAGCCAACGCTCGATGTCGGCATCAATCCGCTTCTTCACCAGCTCGCTGTTTAACGCCGGATTGCTGCTGTTCAACTGCCCGTCGCGGATGGCGAAGGTATGATATTTGCCGAAGAAGGCGGCCTGGTCAAACTCGATGGTCACCTTTTGCGCGTTCGCCGCCAGCGCCGCAGCCAACATCAACAGGAGTATTCGCATCAGTGGGAACTTTAGCATAGAACCGGCGCGGGCTTTGATACCATGGGTTCGGAACAATTCATCGAGACAGCGTGTTTTTTCGCTCGCGCATCGCACTGGCGGTTGGTTTTGGCGGGCTGTTGTCGATCATGGCTCTGGCCGGAATCGACGCGCTACGCGTGCTGGGCCATTTTCGCCGCAGCGACGAACAAATCCGGCAGCGCTACCTGGCGGAAAATCACGTACTCAACGACATACGCTCGGATGTTTATGTGTCGGGCACTTACGTCCGGGACTACCTGCTGGAACCCGAACCACAGCGCGCCGACGCGTATCGCGCCAACCTGGAACAAGTTCAGAAGCACATGCAAGCGGCGCTGGACTCTTACGGACGCCAGGTTGCTCCGGCGGGCGTGGAACATTACACGGCGCTGCGGACGGAATTAGCGGATTATTGGGGAATTTTAGCTCCGATTTTCCAATGGGACGCGGCCGAGCGGCGGCGCTCGGGGTATTCTTTTCTGCGAGACGAAGTGTTCCCCCGGCGGCAGAATATGCTGGCGCTGGCGGACCAGATCGGCGGACTGAACGAGCAGCAACTGGATGCCGGGAACCACGAAGTAGTCTCGCTACTGGTGGATTTCCAAACCCGGCTGCTGCTGACTTTGTGCGTGGCGCTGGCGCTGGGCCTGGGCCTGGCTCTGTTCACCATGCGCAGGATTCTGGGGCTGGAGGGTCAAGCCCGATTGCAATATGGAGAGGTGGCGGAAGCGCGTACCCAGCTGAAGCAACTGTCGGCGCGCTTGGTGCAGGCGCAGGAAGAAGAACGCCGGTCGCTATCGCGCGAGTTGCACGATGAAGTGGGGCAAGCGCTGTCGGCGGTGTTGATCGAGCTGCGGAATCTTTCGAGCGGGCTCACGGCGAGGAGCGAGGAACAATCGCGCCGGCACGTGGAAACCATCAAAGGCCTGGTGGAAAATACGGTGGGCGTGGTTCGCAACATGGCGCTGCTGCTGCGGCCGTCCATGTTGGACGACCTGGGTTTGATTCCCGCTTTGAAGTGGCAGGCGCGGGAAGTTTCGAAGAGCATGGCATCCAGAAACACGCCGCTGGACGTGACGGTGACAGCGGAGTTGGATTCCGATGAGCTGCCGGACGACTACAAAACCTGCATCTATCGCGTGGTGCAAGAGGCGCTGCACAATTGCGCGCGGCATTCGCGGGCCGCTTCCGTTCGCATCCGCGTGGAACAGGCGCGAGATCGCCTGCTGCTGACCATCCAGGACGACGGCCGGGGATTCGACGTGGCACATACCAAAGGCTTGGGGCTGCTGGGGATTCAGGAGCGCGTTACGCGGCTGGGAGGAACATGCCGCATTCAATCGCAGCCGGGAAGCGGCACTGTGTTGTCGGTGGAGTTGCCTGTTACGGGCGAGAACAGGAGCGCGGAGATTCGTGAAACAGATTCGCATCCTGTTGGCTGACGATCACACCGTGATGCGGCGCGGCCTGCGGCTGTTGCTGGAGAGCCGTCCCGAATTCGGGGTGGTGGCCGAGGCGTCGGATGGCCGGCAAGCGGTGGAACAAGCCGAGAGCACCCAGCCGGACGTCGCAGTGCTGGATATCGCGATGCCCAATCTGAGCGGCATCGAAGCCGCGCAGCGCATCAACGCGGCTTTGCCTCACATCGCGATCGTGATTCTGAGCATGCATTCGGACGAAGGCTACGTTCTGCGCGCGCTAAAGGCAGGAGCGAAAGGATACCTGCTGAAAGATTCGGCCGAGGGGGATCTCATCGACGCGATTAAATCGGTGCATGAAGGCAAAACGTTTTTCAGCCCGGAAATCACGCGGATGTTGATGGAAGACTACGTTCGCGAAATCCGGACACGCGGCGCGGAGGACAGCTACGATTTGCTGACGCCCAGGGAACGGGAGATCCTGCAGCTATTGGCGGAGCTGAAGTCGAACAAAGAGATCGCGCAAATTCTCAATTTGAGCTTGTACACGGTGGAGACGCATCGCAGGAACCTGCAGGAGAAACTGAACCTGCACAGTTTCGCGGAATTGATTTTGTACGCGGTGAGAAAGGGCGTTATTTCTTGACGACGCAGTCTGCTTCGGATGGAGTGCGCGCGGAGGCCGAGAGGATCACGTGGTATCACAGCATGGATCTGGGCGGCGTCCGGACCAAAGGCTCCGACAATACGCCCTCGCAACTCCGGCGCATCGCGATGCCCGAGAGCCTGGCGGGAATGACGGTGCTGGACGTGGGCGCGTGGGATGGATTCTATTCTTTCGAAGCCGAGCGGCGCGGCGCTAAGCGCGTGCTGGCCACGGATCATCAGGCGTGGCGAAGCGGCGAAGCCTTCGGGTGGGGAACGGGGAAGGCGGGGTTCGAGCTGGCGCGGCGTGCGCTGGGCTCGCGGGTGGAGGATCGCGAGATGGATGTCTTCGACATCTCGCCACAAGCGGTGGGAATGTTCGACGTGGTGTTATTTCTGGGCGTTCTCTATCATCTGAAAGATCCGTTGGGCGCGCTGGAACGCGTGGCCGGTGTCACGAACAAGCTGCTGATAGTGGAGACGGCGGTGGATTTGATGGGGCTGCAAAGGCCCGCGATGGCGTTTTACCGCTCGCGGGAATTAAACGGCGATCCGACAAATTGGTTTGGCCCCAATGTGGCCTGCGTGAAGGAGATGCTGGGCGCCTGCGGATTCCCGCGCGTGCGCTGCGTTTATGAGCAGCCGTGGCTGGAGCGAGTGGCGACTGCCGCGATGAAGAAGATTCGCGGGCAGGCGCCGTTCTTCCCGAGCGTGCAGCGCGGACGCGCGGCGTTTCACGCGTGGAAAGATTGAGTGCGGCCTGTGGTAAGTTGAATCTCTATGGTTTTGTCCGACGTGGACATCCGGCGCTACATCGCGCAGGGAAAGATAAAAATTTCGCCGGAGTTGCCGCCGGAACAGTTTGGAAGCTGCTCGGTGGATTTTAAGCTGGGCAACGAATTCAACGTCTTCGAACACAGCCGCAACGCCTACATCGACCTGCGCGAGAACAAGGGCATCGACGGGCTGATGAAGAGCGTGATCGTGCCGGCGGGCGAATCGTTCATCCTGCAACCGCGCGAGTTTGTGCTGGCCATCACCGAGGAAACGCTGGAGCTGGACGACGATGTGCTGGGAAGGCTGGAGGGCCGATCCAGCCTGGGGCGCATCGGCATCATCGTGCATGGCACAGCGGGTTTGTTCGATCCGGGCTGGGCGGGCAAAGCCACGCTCGAGCTCAGCAATCTGGGACGCATGCCGGTGGCGCTGTATCCAGGCATGCGCATCTGCTCCTTCACCTTCGAACAACTTTCCACGCCATCGTCTGTGCCCTATCGCAAGAAGGCCGGCAACAAGTACGCGGGGCAAACGCGTCCGCTGGCGAGCCGGCTGGCGGGCGAATTCAAAGGTTGATGGACGCTTTGAGCACGCGGCGCGTCATCACGCTCTCGCCGATGCCGCCGGAGAAATGCGCTTTCGCGCTGGCGCGTTATAGCCGCTCGCCCGATTCGATTCGCGATTCCATGGAGTGGGTGCGCACGCACGATTCCACCAAGTTTCTCGAAAGTTTCTATTTTCAGTACGGGCATGCATCGATTGCCGATCTCGGCCACGTGGCGCTGTGCTTCGAGGGCATCTCCGAACTGGCCGCTACTGAGATTGAAGACGAGCAGCTATGGGACGGGCAGGCGCGATCTTCGCGCTATCAGGATTTCTCAAAATCCGGATTCGTGACTCCGCCGGAGTTCGATGCGTCGCAAACGGCGGTCTATCAGCAAGCGGCGGGCGAATTATTGGCTGGCTACAACGAGATTCACGCCAAGATATTCGAACATCTGGCGGAACGATTCCCGCGTCCAGAGACGATGACCCCGCAAGCGTATCAACGCAACGTGAAGGCGCGCGCGTTCGACGTGGCGCGCTACCTGTTGTGTTTCGGCATTCCTACCGGCGTGGGACAAGTCACCAGTATTCGGACGTTGGAGCGGCAGGTGCGGCGGTTGAAGGCGTCGGAATATCAGGAACTGCGTAGCTTGGCAAGTGAAATCGCGGACGCCTGCGCCGCCGAGCCGTGCGTGCGATGGGACAGCGCGGGATCGAATGAGGCGGTTGCGCCCACGCTGGCGCGGCATCTGGACGCGGATGAACACATCGAACGCAGCCGCGCAGATCTGCGGGCGTGGGCGGCACAAAACCTGACGGCCGCTTACAGCGGGGCGTTGGAACCTGTGGAACTGATTAAACCAACGGACACGACCACCGATATCGTCGCGACGCTGCTCTACCCGGTGACGCCTTGGCCTTATCGCATGCTGTATGAGACAGCGTCTGCCTGGAGCGCAGCGCGGAGGAACGAGGTAATCGACGTCGCGTTGCGGAGCAGAACTAAACGCGACGAGTTGCTGCGAAATTTTCGGAGCGGGCCTTATGTTTTCGATATCGTCATGGACATCGGCGCCTATCGCGATCTTCACCGGCACCGGCGCTGCCAACAATTCAGGAAGGACTACTCGACAAATCTCGGCTTCGAGATACCTGTCCTGATTATGGAAGCGGACTTGAGCGAAACGTACAGCCAGTTGTTATCACGTGCGCGTAACGCGGCGGCGACTTTGCCCGCTCCCGGAGCGCAGTACCTGATTCCTTTCGCTGCGCGGTCGCACTTTCTATTCAAGATGGATTTCGCGGAGGCGGAATATATCGCGCGGTTGCGATCCGGAGTGAAGGGGCATTTCAGTTATCGCAAAATTGCTTGGGAAATGAAGCAAAAGATGAGCGCGCTAGAGCCGGAGCTGGGCCGTTTGATGGAAGCGACGCCGCCCTGGGTAGAAGATCCGTTGCAGAGGTGATTCTACTTAGCTGGTAACGGTTACTATCTCATTTGACTGTCATCGCAAGCTCACTGCCGCACATCTCTTGGATAGGTGGGCATGAGCGGACGAAGAACAAGCCGCCTGGCTTTTATTTACGTCGCGATCACTGCCATTGTGGCAACTTGCATTGTTCTCTATTGCCTGGTGGCGGATTGGTCCCGCTCGCAGACCCTGTTGTTGCTGGGCGGTTCGCTGGTCTTGGTGTGGGCCATCCTGTTCTCGTTTCTCGAAGTGGGACGGATCGCCGCGCGTTCCAGCAGGATTATCGGTCTGGACGAGGATGTGGATCCAGACGCACCGCGAATCGTGATCGTGGAACCACCAACCGCGGAAGCAACACCGCACCACGAAACACATGCAGGAAGTCCAGGGCTGGACCAAGGCCAACTCACCTCACGGCTGCCCGATCACACGCCCTCCATTGGTGACGTGTTGCGTCGCCGTTCTAAGGACCCCGCACGTTGAGTCTGATTTTGGCGCGGAAATTCGTGCCCGCAGGCCTGGCGTGTCTCGACCTGTAACCCCCCTTCGGAACCGAGTCTGCCGCTGGACACACCGAGTCCACTATTCAACTTTAAGCGGTAAAACTTTCCTTGTGCGGCTGCGGGTTTCATTAGAAATCCACTGAATTGAGGCCACTTCTGCTTTTGGCAGCAAAGCTGCGATATGCAAGCGCGGGTTACGGTGATGAGCCGGCCTAATTTAAAACCGTGCGGTTGCGTGATGCGATCGCAAAGCGGCAATTAACCAAAGAAGGAGTACATATGACCCGTTTAGTTGTTGCAATGGCATCCGTCGGATTGCTCGGAGTTGCGCTCTCATCGAGCGCCCGCGCGGATGAGTGGAACAAGAAGACAGTGATGACCGTCAACGAGCCGATCCAGGTTCCCAACAAGGTGCTGCCTCCCGGCACGTACGTAATCAAGTTGCTGGATTCTCAATCCGATCGTCATATCGTTCAGATTTTCAACCAGGACGAGAATCATCTGCTTACGACGATTCTCGCGATCCCCAACTACCGCATCCAACCGACTGGCAAGACGGTATTCACGTTCTGGGAAACGCCTCCCGGACAACCGAAGGCTCTGAGAGCGTGGTTCTATCCGGGCGATAATTTCGGCCAGGAGTTCGCTTATCCGAAGTCGGCCGCCGTGCAGATCGCCGCTGTGGCGCATCAGCCGGTACCGACCACCGAAGCCACCCAGCCGGCCGAACTGCCGAAAGCTGAAGTAACGCAAACCCAGCCTGAGCCTCAACAGGAAGCTCAGAACACTCCGCCGCCGGCGCCCCAGGAAGCTGCTCCTGCCCCGGAACCGACTCCGGCTCCTGCTCCCGCGGAACTTCCCAAAACCGCCAGCCCTTACCCGCTGATTGGTTTGGCCGGTATTTTCTCGCTTGGTCTGTTCGCTTTGGTGCGTGCTTTCCGTTTGTCGTAACGGTAGAGTCGTATACTTAAGACGATCGGAGAGCTCATGATACGCGGCCGTGTAGCGCGTCTGGGAGTGGGGGTACTGCTGTGGACGGCAGCCAGCACCTACGGTGTGGGCCAAACGAACGGCCCCACTACCGTAGCAAAAGCCACCGAACAGCGGGAATTTACTATCCAGACCACTACGCGGCTGGTTCTTTTGGACGTCAGCGTGAAGGACGCAGCCGGAGGTTTCGTTTCCGGGCTCACCAAGGATAATTTTAAGGTTTTTGAGGACGGCAAGCAGGAAGAAATCAGCCAATTTGCCAATTCCGATATTCCCGTAACGGCGGGGATCGCCGTGGACGAGAGCGGCAGCATGCGGCCCAAACGGGCGCAGGTGATCACGGCCGCGTTGGTCTTCATCCAAGCCAGCAATCCGATGGACGAGATTTTCGTGGTGAATTTCAACGAGAAGGCTCGACGAGGACTGCCGGATCAGCTGCTTTTTTCCGATAACGTCCAGCAACTGCGGGCGGCGCTATGGCAGGGCGATCCGGAAGGCCGGACCGCATTGTACGACGCCATTGAGATGTCGCTGCATCAGCTCGACTTCGGGAGGCAAGCCAAGAAAGCGCTGGTGGTGATCAGCGACGGGGGCGACAATCACAGCACTCATACGCTGCAGGAAGTAATGAAGGACGTTCTGTCGTCGCTGGTTACCATCTATACGGTTGGCATCTACGACGAAGACGACCCCGAAAAGAACGAGGGAGTACTGCAAAAGCTGGCGCACGTCAGCGGCGGCGTGTTTTATCATCCCCAAAACCTGGAAGACATCGTGCCCATCTGCCGCCAGATCGCGAAGGACGTTCGCACGCGCTACACCATTGGCTACGTACCTGCGGTAGAGGGCAAGACGGTACGTCACATCAAAGTGGTGGCTACGTCTCCCGACCATCCGAAGCTGTTGGTTCGAAACCGCACCAGCTATGTGTTTCCAGAAAAAGCGACGGGGGCCCAATGAGGGCGCGTTTGACATGGGCCGATCAAAAAGGGGCCGATCAAAGGACGTCTGACCCGAGGAACAATGACGAGGAGCCCCGGCAGGCACGCTCCCGTCGGCGAGGCATGCGGGCGCTGGAATGGGTATTTCTACTGGTAGGACTGATAGCGCTGGATTGCTACGTGTGGGTAAACACCAGCAGCGTCCTGTATCAGGCTTATGAAGACTGGGCGTTCGATCAGACGCTGCGTGGATTGACGCCGAGCGTCGGGGGGTTCGTCAACGACGAAGCACGCTGGCTGTTTGGCGGGGCGCAGGAGAAGGCAGAGACGGCAGAAGCGCCAAAATCCATGCCGCCCGCGAGTGAAACGCCGGCATCGCCCACTGGACCTCCACCCAAAAGGTCGGTCATTGGACGGCTGGAAATTCCACGCCTGAAGCTGGCCGTGATGGTGCGCGAAGGCGCCGATGAAGGAACGCTGAGCCGGGCCGTGGGACATATCCCAGGGACGGCGCTGCCGGGGGCGATAGGCAACGTTGGACTAGCCGGGCACCGGGACACCTTCTTTCGCGCGCTGCGGAATATTCGCGAGGACGACACCATTGAACTGCAGACCACGTCGGGGACCTACCGTTACCTTGTGAAATCCACGCGCATCGTCACGCCGCGCGACGTGAGCGTGCTGGAAGCGTCGGGCGGCCAGACGCTGACGCTGGTGACTTGCTATCCGTTCTATTATGTGGGCTCGGCGCCCAAGCGATTTATCGTGCACGCGTCGCTGTTAAAGGAAGCTCCGGATGTGGGTGCTAACCCGCGGCGCCACCCGCCGCCAGACTCTTAAGCTTCGCGGTGAGCGTGGTACGTTTCAGCCCGAGCATTTCCGCCGCGAGTTTCTTGTTGCCCCGAGTTTTCCGCAGCGCCTGTTCCAGAATATTCAGCTCAATGCTCCCCACGGTGCGTTCGAAATCCAGACCTTGATCCGGTACCGCGATCATGGGCTGCGTGCCAGACGGATAGACAACCGGATGCCGCGGCGGCGGCAGCGGGAAATCGCCGGGTAAAAGCACTTCGCGCTCCCCGCTAAGGACGATAGCCTTTTCCACGGCGTTCTCTAATTGACGGACATTGCCGGGCCAGTCATGCGCGGCCAAGCGGCCAAGCGTCTCGTGGGAGATTTGCTTCGTGGCAAGATTCTCCTCCCGGCAGATCTTCTGGATGAAATGCCGGACCAGCGTGGGCACATCGGAAGGATGCTCGCGCAGCGGCGGCAAAACGATCGGCACTACGTTGATCCGGTAATACAGATCCTCGCGAAATTTGCCTTGCTTGATCAGGCCGGCCAGATCGGTATGCGTGGCGGCAATCAGACGCACGTCCGCGCGGACCGTCTCCGAACTGCCCAGCCGCTGGAACTCGCGCTCCTGGATTACGCGCAGCAGCTTGGCTTGCAAACCGTAGGGCATGTCGCCGATTTCATCCAGGAAGATGGTCCCATGATTGGCTTCCTCGAACCGGCCGATACGATGGCCCACCGCACCGGTGAAGGCGCCTTTCACGTGGCCGAACAGTTCGGCTTCGAGCAAAGCTTCCGGAAGAGCGCTGCAATTCACCGCCACCAGCGAGGACCGGTTGCGGCCGCTGGCGGCATGAACCGAGCGGGCCACCAGCTCTTTACCGGTGCCCGTTTCGCCCGTAATCAGGACGGTGGAGCGGCGTGGAGCAACCAACCGGATCTGTTGCGCGATCTGCTGCATGGGACGGCTATCGCCGATGAGAAAGCGGCGCCAGGGCCCCGGCTCCGGCTCAGCGGAATGCGGGCTTGCTTCCTGCGCCCATTTGGCGTTGGCAGCCAGGCAGAGCAAGCTGGTGGCGTCGCCGTGGGCATATACATGAAAGGCTCCCAAACGGAGCAGACGCACCGCCTGCGTGGCAGTGGCGTAAGGCGCGCGGAGAACCACCGGCGTGCCGGGCTGAGCCCGCTGCAGCTCTTCGAGCAACCCCGCCGGACTGATACCCTCATCCGGCTCACCGCCGCAATCGGCGAGGGGAAGACTTACCAGGACAACGTCGAAATCCTGGACGCGAAGAAGCCCCAGGCCCTCTCCCGCGCTGGCTACCGTAGTCGTCGAGGACAGCAGAACGCCGCTCACCAGTTCCCCGCGCGGCGCGGCAATGCACAGCACCCGTGGAGTGAGACTTGGCAAAATAACCGCGTGAGGCGGGAGAACTATGGGAGCGAGACTTGCGGCTTCAAGAATGAGAGTGTACCTCCGACGCTTTTCCATCGGCAAAATCGGGGAGGGGTTTATCGGAAAATGCGCTTACTCCTGAAATGAGCGTGGTGTAGCACACTGCCGCAGGATAGGGAGAACAACCACTCCCTTTGGTCATGGCTCGGCAGACGCCGATTCTTGACCGGTACACTACACTAGAACTTATGAACGATACCGAGCGCATGTCGCGCCCGCTTTCCACCGTCGACCCGGAAATCTATGAGGCAATCCAGCATGAAGTGGAACGCCAGCATAGCCGGCTGGAACTGATCGCGAGCGAAAATTTCACCTCCGAAGCCGTCCTGCAGGCCACCGGTTCGCGTCTTCACCAACAAATATGCCGAGGGATATCCCGGCAAGCGCTACTACGGGGGATGCGAGTTCACGGACGCAGTGGAGACACTGGCGCGCGAACGCGCCAAGAAACTCTTCGGGGCTGAATACGTCAACGTCCAGCCGCATTCGGGTTCGCAGGCCAATCAGGCGGCGTACTCGGCGGTGATCCAGCCGGGCGATGTGATCCTCGGCATGAATCTGGCGCACGGCGGGCACCTGACGCATGGCCATCCGTTGAATTTTTCGGGCAAGACGTACCATGTAGTGGCCTACGGCGTGACGCGCGAGGACGAGCGCATCGACTATGCGGAGCTGGCGCGGCTGGCCGAAGAACACAAGCCCAAGCTGATCATCGCGGGCGGCAGCGCCTATCCGCGCATCATCGATTTCGCGCGCTTTCGCAAGATCGCCGATTCGGTGGGCGCCATTCTGGTGGTGGACATGGCGCACTTTTCCGGGCTGGTGGCCGCCGGGCTGTATCCGAATCCGTGCGAATACGCGGATATCGTCACATCCACGACGCACAAGACGCTGCGCGGGCCGCGCTCGGGCATGATTCTGGCGAAGGCGCAATATGGAGCTGCCATCGACAGGGCGCTATTCCCGGGAATTCAAGGCGGTCCGCTGGTGCATGTGATCGCGGCCAAGGCGGTTTGTTTTCTGGAAGCGATGACTCCGGAATTCCGGGCTTATTCCCAGCAAGTGATCGCCAATGCGCAGGCGCTGGCCGCAGAGCCTGCAGCAAGAAGGCTTTCGCGTAGTGTCGGGCGGAACGGATACGCATCTGATGCTGGTGGACGTATTCGCCAAAGGCGTGCGCGGCAAAGAAGCCGAGACGGCGCTGGATGAAGCCTACATCACCGTCAACAAGAACGCGATTCCATTCGACGTGAATCCGCCGCTGAATCCGAGCGGCATCCGGCTGGGCAGCCCGGCGGTGACCACGCGCGGTTTCGGAGAATCCGAGATGCGGCAGGTGGGGGCGCTGATCGCGGAGGCGTTGAACGATGTGCAATCCAAGGAAACCCTGATGGCCGTACGGCGGCGCGTGATGGAACTGACGGACCGGTTCCCGCTGTACCCCTGGAAGCTCGCGCGCGCCACGGCCTGAGTTGACCCGACTTGGCGACTCGCTGCCCGTATGCCGCTCCGGATCGCACTTGACACCCGCCGCGTCGCGGACTTTGGCATCGGAACTTATATCCGGAACCTGGTTCGCGCGCTGGCTCGCGTGGACGATCAGTAATCAGTACAAACTGATCACCACCGAGCGCGCGGTGCCGGAGTTCTCCGATCTGCCGCCTAATTTTGAGACGGCCGATCTTTCCCGGGTCCGGCAAACAGGCGCCGGGCCAGGGCGGTCTGGCGCAGATTCGCTATGGACTGTTCCTGCGAAAGCTGGAGGCGGATCTTTTCCATATCCCGCTGAACGCGGTGCCGCTGCTGATGCCGAAGCCGTATCTGGTGACCATCCACGACATGAGCACGCTGCTGTTTGCGAGCCAGTTGGGCTACCGCAACCGTCTGCGGCATTTCTATCTGCGGCGCGGGCTGCTACGGGCCGATCGCGTGATGGCGGTATCCATGGCCACCTGCCGCGACGTGGAGGCGGTATTGGGCATCCCGGCCAGCCGCATGCGCGTGGTGTACAACGCGCCCGATCCGATTTTTCGTGCTCCCAGCGCTCTCGCCAGGGTGCGATTGCACGGCGAAGAAATCGGCTATGCGGCGAACTATCCGGCCGAGATCCAGCGCGTGCTGGACCGCTACCGCATCCACTATCCATTCCTGTTGTACGTGGGGCGAACCAATCCGCAGAAAAATATTCCCCGGCTGGTGGAGGCTTTTGCGGTGCTACGCGGCGAAATCCAGGAGCATCCGGTTTATCGGGATTTGCGGCTGCTGATCATCGGCGACGAAATTTCACGCTATCCGGCGCTGCGCCATGCCGTCATCCATAGCCGCGTGGAAGACACGGTGCGGTTTCTCGGATTCGTGCCCATCGATACGCTGCGGGCCTTTTATCAGGCTGCCTCGGCATTTGTTTTTCCGTCGCTCTATGAGGGCTTCGGATTGCCGCCGCTGGAAGCGATGGCCTGCGGAACGCCCGTGGTTTGTTCGAACGTCAATTCGCTGCCGGAAGTGGTGGGAGACGCCGCCGAGATTGTAAATCCGGAAAATGTTTTCGATATCGCGCGCGGCATGCGGGAGGTGCTGCTGGACCGGACGCGCCGCAGCGGGCTGGTGGAACGCGGATTCCAACAAGCGCGGCAATTCAATTGGGAGCGGACCGCGCAGCAGGTGCTGGACGCCTACGAAGAGATCGGTTCGTCCAAGAAGCGGCCGCGCTGAGGCAGCGCATCGCCTCTGGCCGGCGACACGGTCCCGCTCGCGGCCCAGCCAGAGGACACGGGCTTTCACCGCTTCGCTCAGTTGCGCCGGCGAGAGCGCGAGCTGTTCCCAAGCGGTGGGAAGGTCGAAAGTGGAGTCGGCGATCAGGTAGTAACCGCGCGTGCCTGAGCGAATGTAGCGCAGCACGGCCTCGCCGCGGCGTTCGATCACGTAGAGGCTGTGGGGCGCAATGGGCGACCGGCACCGTTCGGAAGTATCCAGAAGCGCGACGTCATAGGACGCCGAGCGTGGCGGCCATGGCCGGATCGGCGGCCAGCGTGGCAATCACCAGGTCCGCCGGCACAATGGCGGAAGGAAACGGCAAGGGGAAGCTCTTGCGCCAGTTTATGGCGGCTGGCCAAGGTCTGCCGGGCCCGATGGGCGTGGCGAAAAAAGGGACTTCAGCGCCAGGCTCGCGCCTGCGGCGGCGCTGGAGCTGTGCGTCGATCTCGTCGAGCTCGGCCAGATCGAGCAGCGATAAATGAAGGTACTTTAATGCCAGATCGAAGATCTCTGGTGAGAGAGTCCGAACGCCTTTCAGCACATTATGTGCATGAGGCTGCGAAATACCGATCAGACGAGCGAATCCTCTCTCCGTCAGCTCGCCGTTGCGAACCTGGTCCCGGACGTAAGCCAGCAGCCTGAGGCGAGCGTCCTGGAACGTCAAGTTGGCCTCTCTTCGTATTTCAGTTTGAAATAGGCTCCAGCAGGAATAAGAAAAAACAGCAATCTGGAGACATCACACCCATTAATTGCGGCCAAGAAGTGAAACTATACAACCGAATGACAGCCTTGGCCTTATCGGACTCTCTCCTTAGTCGAGGAAGAAATTCTTCCCTAGTAGCAGCGCCCTTTTGCGTTGACGTGACTCGCAAGGGCAATGAGACTGGAAAGCACGTCGGCTTATTCGACCCGGTTGTTATGCCGGGTTTTTGAAGGAAGAGGACGAAATGGAATGGACACGGTCCGAAACGCTG
This sequence comes from Bryobacterales bacterium, assembly GCA_963784025.1. Taxonomy (GTDB): domain Bacteria; phylum Acidobacteriota; class Terriglobia; order Bryobacterales; family Bryobacteraceae; genus Palsa-89. Next base: position 525,400 of record CAWAPW010000006.1, on the reverse strand, counting down.
GCGCTAGCCGCGCCTGCGTGCAACATATGCCTGGGCTTAGGATTGCGAATCGGCCGCCATGGGGCGACGCATCCATGCAATTGCGTGTTACGAGCTATTTTCCGGGCATGTTTTGATCGCTTCCGCGAATGTGTGAGCAGAGAGAAGTACATCAGCCGCGTGACGCTGGATCCGTTACCCGGCAAGGACCGCAGGGGCTCCTGGGGCCGCAAGGACGAAGAGTACGCAGCCGACTTTTATCTGGTTAGCAGACGGACTTTAACGGAGCCGGAGAATCGCATTTTCAAACATCACTTTTTGCTGGGGGCGGACTGGAAACTGTGCTGCGCCAGGCTGCAGATGGACCGCGGGAATTTTTTCCACGCCGTCTACCGCATCGAACAGAAGCTGGGCCGGGTGTTCCGGGAACTGGAACCTTATTCGCTGTTCCCGGTGGACGATTATTTCCATGGTCCAGCGAAGAACGTTTCCAGTTGCTTGGAAGAGCATGTGGTGCCGATCCGGCGGCTGGGTGCTCGCAAGGTGGCGCTTCCCGATCAGCGTACAGCCTGATGACCCGGAGGGGCGGGCGCAAGTCCGCCCTGTGCCGTAGAGACGGATTGCCGACTACATGGCGCCGACGATGACACTCAGAAAATTGGTTCCAGGTGTTTGGCCCGAGCGCGTGCGCTGAATGTATGACCATCACGCCCGATCAGATTGACTTATGGTGTTCGGCGCCCTCCGAGACTCCTCGCCTAGAGTTCAAGGAAGCAAAAAATCAATTCGACAGTCAGAAGCTGTTTGAATACTGCATCGCCATTGCCAACGAAGGCGGCGGCCATCTTGTGTTAGGCGTTGCGAATGCTCCTCCGCGCAAGGTAGTTGGCACAAGTGCGTTCAATAACCCGATAGCGATGGCGGAAAAAGTATTTCATTCGATAGGCTTCCGCGTGGATATTGAAGAAGTGCGCCATCCCGACGGCCGCGTTGTGGTGTTTCAAATACCAATGCGTCCGCGTGGCACGGCCTACCATTTGAATGGCGCCTACTGGATGCGAAGCGGCGAGGCGCTGGTGCCAATGAGCGAAGACCAGCTGCGCAAAATCTTCAAGGAAGGCGAACCGGACTGGCTGGAGGAGCACTGCAGCAAGGGACTCACCGCCGAGCGTGTTCTGGAACTGCTGGACACAAAGACCTTCTTCCGGTTGCTGCATCTTCCCTATCCGACCGAACGCTCGGGCGTCGTTTCGGCGTTGCTTCAGGAGAGGATTATCGATGGGATAGATGGAAGCTTTGCGATCCGAAGGTTGGGCGCCCTTCTCATTGCCAACGACCTGAATGACTTCGCGGATCTAAAACGGAAGGCAGCGCGAGTTATCGAATACAAGAAATCTTCCAAGATCGACACCACCATTATGGATCGGACGGCCAAGAAAGGCTACGCCGTAGGATTTCAGGGGTTAATTCGATTTATCAATCAACACCTTCCGCAAAACGAAGTTATCGAGCACGCCTTGCGTAGAGAGGCGAAACTGATTCCCGAAATTGCTATCAGAGAACTGGTGGCCAACGCGCTGATTCACCAGGACCTGAGTATGGCAGGCTCTTCCGTTATGGTAGAGATTTACATAAACCGGCTGGAGATTTCGAATCCCGGGGAGCCGATCGTGCCGGTGGAGAGATTCATCGATGGTTATCAGTCGCGCAATGAGAGATTGGCGGACCTGATGCGGAGAATGGGGATTTGCGAAGAGAGAAGCAGCGGGATTGACAAGGTGGTAAGTACCGCCGAGATGTACCAACTGCCGGCGCCCGATTTTAGGGCCGCGCAGAAAAGGACGAGCGTCGTGATTTATGGACCCAGGGACTTTTCCGAAATGGATCGTGAGACTCGTATCCGAGCTTGCTACCAACACAGCGCTCTGAAATGGGTGATGGCGGAGCGCATGACTAATCAGTCCTTACGAAAGAGATTTCACTTGCCCGAGTCGAAGAGCGCGGTCGTGTCCCAGGTGATTGCCGCCAGCACCGAAGAGGGCATGATCAAACTGGACAAGCAAGCGGGGACATCGCGGAAATTCGCGCGGTACCTGCCGTTCTGGGCGTGAGGCGCTAATTTAAGGGCAACATTGAAATAGCGTGATCGGGCGAACTAAACCCTGGTATATGAACAAGTTTCTTATTTAAGCGTTTGCCCGCATGGAAGGCCGGAAGCCTGGCGTGTGGGCACCGAAGAGAGAAGGTTAGTCCGCGACACTGCGCGCCGATCTTCCGCCCTCATTCGAACTGTTTTTGGAATCCGGCGAACTGCTGTTTGAGATCCTCGATCTCCCGGCGTAATTGCGCGACCTCGGATTCGAGCGCGGCTATACGATCGAGGCGCGGTGACACGGGATTATCCGCCGAAGCGTCCGTGGACGTTTGCGCCACTTCGGGAACGCCCGAGAGCAAATGGGCATAGCGCGCTTCCTTCTCGCCCGGACGGCGGGGTAGCTTGGTGACCAGCTCCGGCATCCGATCGAGCACCGATTCCACCTCCGCCAGATCATCGAACGGATGCATGCGCTCGGCCCGCGTGCGCAACTCGCCCAGCGTCTGAGGACCGCGCACCATCAGCTCGCAAAGAATAGCCAGCTCGCGGCGGCCCAGATTCAGCTTCTCCGACAAACGGTGGCCGTACTTGACGACGCGGCTGCCGGCGCCGGTGATGTTCAGCAGGAATCCCTTGTCGCGCAGCGTGTACACCACGCGCTCAACGGTCTCTTCGTCGAAATGCACCACGGGATCGCGGTTCGATTTCTGATTGCAGGCGTTGAGCAGGGCGTTGAGCGAAAGCGGATAGTATTCCGGAGTAGTGATTTCTTTTTCCAGAAGCGAGCCCAGCACCCGCACCTCTTCGGCGTCCAGGCTTAACTCCATAGCAAGGAATGATCCATCGCTTCAGTTTTGCATGACGGGCATCGGGGGGCCAGCGGAAGCTGTTCACCACACAGCCGAAAAATATTTTGGGCCCTCCTGAGAGCACCTGGAAGAATCTGTCCACGCCGAAGGGGAATGACAGTCCGGCAAATGATCTACACTGAAGGGTAGTCTAAATCGACTCAACTTCAACTTTCGCCGCCATTGCGCGCGGGGAGTTGCAAGCTTCGATCTTGGGTTCAAGGTCAAACCAGACTGGTTGTCTCCACGCGACGCGAGGCCGAGAGGGATCTCCCAGATCGCCGGCCGCGCGACATCTCTCCGCTGGACAACGCGGAAGCACTGGAATCACACGTGTAATCGTGCCTTGTTGACGTCCGAAAGGATGGCTGGAAAACAACATGCCGGCACGCATTCTGATAGTCGAAGATGAACAGGTTACCGCGGAAGATCTCCGCGACACCTTAACCGATCTTGGATATAGCGTGACTGCGGCGGTGGCCAGTGCCGCCGACGCCATCGCGCAGGCCGAAGAGAACCCGCCGGATATAGCTTTGATGGACATTCGCATCCAGGGAGCCATGGACGGCACGGCGGCAGCCCTGGTGTTGCGGCAACGCTTCAATATCCCGGTGATCTATCTGACGGCCCACGCCGACAGCCCCACCGTGGCCCGCGCCAAGGATGCCGGGCCGCTTGGCTACGTCACGAAGCCGTTTCAAGAGGCGGCCCTGCACGCCAGCATCGAGATCGCGCTCCACAAGCATAACGAGGAGCTGAAGTCCCGGGAGAAAGAAGAGCTGCTGGCTTCCACTTTGCGCGCCATCGCGGAAGGCGTGATCTCCATGGATACGCAAGAGACCATCACGCTCTTCAATCCGGCGGCCGAAGCGTGGACCGGACGGCCTGCCGGAGAAGCCCTTGGGCAGCGGATGGACGAAATCTTCCAGGTGGTGACGGGTGCAGCCGGCGACAAAGTCAGGAAGTCCTGGGAGCAGGTACTTTCCGACGGATCTCTGCAAGACCTGCCCGCGGGCGCGGTTCTGGTATCCGGCCAAGGCCACCAACGACCCATCAGCGGCAGTGTGGCTCCCATTCGCGATCACAAGGGGGCGGTAGCCGGTGCGGTGCTGGTGTTCGGGCGGCCGGGCGAGCAGGGAGCCCCGAATCGCCCAATCTTGCCTGGCGCCACGCTGACAGACGACGGACTGGACCTGGGCGGATTCAAAATGATCGCGGCGTCGCCCGCCATGAAACAAGTGCTGGCTTTCGCGCGCCGGGTGGCCCAGAGCGAGGTGTCCACCGTTTTGCTGGAGGGCGAAAGTGGAACCGGCAAAGATGTTCTGGCGCAGTTTCTGCACTACTATGGCCGCCGGCACGAAGGTCCGTTCGTGGCCCTGAACTGCGCCGCCATTCCGGAAACGCTGCTCGAAAGCGAGCTCTTTGGCTACGAGAAGGGAGCATTTACCGACGCGCGGGCGTCGAAGGCCGGGATTCTGGAGATCGCCACCACCGGGTCCATTTTCCTGGACGAAATCGCTGAAATGCCGCTCACGGTACAAGCCAAACTGTTGCGCGTTCTGGAGGAGCAGAGCTTCCGTCGGCTGGGCGGCGTGCGGGACATCCAAGTGGATGTGCGCGTGGTGGCGGCCACCAACCGCAAACTCACCGACGCCATTGAAGAGGGCCGTTTCCGGCTGGACCTGTACTACCGCCTGAACGTGATTCAAGTGTCGCTGCCGGCTTTACGCGAGCGCCGGGAAGATATCCTGCCCCTGACGCAGCATTTCATTCAGATGTACAACGTCAAGTTCAAGCGCAGCATCCAGGGCATCTCTCATGCGGCGGCGGCCGCGCTGATGTCCCACGCCTGGCCGGGAAATGTCCGCGAACTGCGCAACGTGGTGGAGCGAGCCATGGTACTGGAGGAGTCCGACCGCATCCAGAGCTCCAGCCTGTACATTGCGTCCAGTGGCGGCGGGATAAGCCGCCCGAGCGGGCAGCAACCCGAGGAAACCGAGGCTCCGTTTCAGGCCAGCCTGGCGGAAGCCGAGAAGAACCTGGTGATCAAGGCATTGCAGAAAGCTAGCGGCAATCAAACGCGCGCAGCGGTACTGCTAGGAATTACCCGCGATACGCTGCGTTACAAGATGAAAAAGTTCAATTTGCGCTAGAACTAACCGAAGTAACTGAATTCCTCCATATCGGTCTAAAGGTTAGACTGCCTGCTGAGCCGCGCCCGACCAAGCCGTGGCCGTAAGTCAGCGGTATGAGGATACCTATGATCTATCGCAAGCTGGGCAGAACGGGCGAAAGAGTCTCCGCGATCGGACTGGGAGGATTCCACCTGGGCTTCGCCAGCGATCCCAACGAAGCGGTACGCATTGTCCGCAGCGCCGTAGACCGTGGGATCAACTTCCTGGATAACTGCTGGGATTATCACCTGGGCGAAAGCGAGCGGCGCATGGGCGCGGCGCTGCGCGATGGTTATCGCGATCAGGTTTTCCTGATGAGTAAGTTCGACGGGCGCACCAAGAAATCCACCGCCCAGCAGATCGACGAGTCGTTGGAGCGCTTGCAAACCGATCACCTGGACTTGATCCAGTACCACGAAAACATTCGCCTGGAGGATCCGGACCGTTTCTTCGCGCCGGATGGTCCGCTGGAAGCTCTGGTGGAAGCCAAGAAGGCCGGTAAGATTCGATTCATCGGATTTACCGGGCACAAAGATCCCCTGGTGCATCTGCGCATGCTGGAAGTGGCGGCGGAACACAAGTTCCGTTTCGACACCTGCCAAATGCCTCTCAACGTGATGGACGCGCATTTCCGCAGCTTCGGACGCAACGTCTTACCCAAGCTGGTGGAGCAAGGCATCGGCGTGTTGGGGATGAAGCCGCTGGGCGACGGTCACGTATTGAAATGCGGCCATGTGACGGCCATTGAGTGCCTGCACTACGCGCTCACCTTGCCCACCTCGGTGGTCATTACGGGCTGCGAAACCATGGAGCGGCTGGATCAGGCGTTTCAAGCCGCTGAGACCTTCCGGCCGCTGAGCAACGAACAGGTGACCCAGATACTGGCGAAAACCAAGCCGTTCGCGGACGCAGGCAAGTGCGAGCCGTTCAAAATAACTTCGATGTACGACGGCACGGCGAAGAATCCGGAATGGATGGGCGAGGAACAGGAGCTGCCGCAACCGAAGTCGGCTGGAATGTGAAGTGGGGCAGGCGCCTTCGCCCGCGCCGGACCCCCGGTCCGGCTTAACGATCGCACGAGAAGGGAGCCGCCGCGGGCGTCGGCCGCGGTCGGGGGGACCGCCCCGCGCTAATGGGTCAGAGCGTAGACGACGTAGTTCACCCCGATGCGGATTCCTAAAGCCGAGTATCTTTCCGGATACTCCGGATCGTCGGCCCACTCCCACGAATCCCCGATATCGGAGTTGTACGACATGGCCACCATCACGCGGCCCTTGTCGTCCAAAATGCCGCGCCAGTGTGGAGTGGCGCCGCCCTGCGCGCCGTTGCGATAGGTGATGCCGCGCCGCAGCGCCCATTCGCCGGGAACCTGATACCGGTCGTCCAGATCGTACACGGTGTGAAAAATGGAATCGGCATCGGGGATCTCAATCACCGGCCGGTCGGGAAACACCAGCCGCATGCTTTCGTAGAATCGATCCCACTCTTCGGTGCCCCAGAAATCGTCCAACATGAGAAAGCCGCCGCGCAGCAGATAATCGCGCAGCTTTTGGACCTGGCTATCGGTGAGTTTCCAGTCGCCCATTTCTCCGGCGCACAGCCACGGCCAGTTGTAGACGTCGTCGCCATCGTCCAGATTCACAGGCTGTTCGACGGAGCGCACGGAGATGCGAGTCAGCCGGCGCAGCGCCAGCGCGAAGTGCCTATCAGCCCGAGGATAATCCTGAGTCCAACTGGTGCCGCCCTCCAGCCACGTGGAGCCCGCGCCATAGCCGTAATAGCGCCCAAAACGGGCCTCGGGATGCTGCGGATACATCAAACGGGCGAACACCCATTCGGTCTTATCCTGCCAGTCTGCCGGCATGTCCACGTTGTCGTACGGTTCCATGCTGCGATAGAGACGCCAGGGCCGCTGGAAGCCGTACAACGTCACCGCAAACGAAATTCCCGCGCCCAGCCACAGCGCATTTCGGAGAGTCATCGCACCCTAGTGCGAGAATAGCATCCCACGAGTGGCCGGCACCGGTTTTGACCGTTACTTCACCTGCTTACTTCACCCCTTTTTACTTCACGACGTTGAGCGCGAACTGAGGATCGGATCGCGTCCCCGTGATCTTGATCGGTACGCGCGAGCCGCCGCGCTTGCTGCGAAAAAAGGGCTGCGCGGCTTTCAGGAAGAATGCTTTTACTCCGGTGGCCGTCTGCGATAGCGTGGCGTCCAGCCATACTTCGCCGTGAAGATCCAGACGCTCGGTCGCGATTTGATACAAACCCGTCAAGCGCGCGGACGCGCCCTCCAGATCGAATGCCAGACTGGAGAATTCCGCTACGCCGCTATTGGGTCCAAGAGGGTTCAGTTGCACATGTCCCTGGATGTTCGCGATGGAGCTGCCGGCCGCGTCATTGTTGGGATGTCCCTGCGCCTTGCGGCTCGCGCTGCGCAGCCGCTCGCGCAGATCGAGCGATGAGAAGCGAGCGTCGGGGGCGGCAAAGTCCGCATCCAGGCGCAGCCGGTTGACGACATCCTGGTCGCCCGGCAGAATCTCCAGCTTTCCTTATAGCCGCAAAGCGCCAGTGACCGGGGACACGTTGGACTTGACGGCCATGGGGACCACATCTTCCAGCCGCCCCTGGGGCATGGAAATGTCCAACGCGATTTCTCGACGCCGATCGTCTTGAACATTGTGGACAACTCCGCTGGCGCTAAACGAAGAGCTTTGCAACACGCCGTTGATTTGATCCACGGAGGCCGAGCCATCGGATGCATCCACGGTTGCTTGAAAACTGGCGTGCAACGGTTCGGGATGGCCGCTCGCGCTCAGACTGAACTGAGATGCGCTGGCCTCACCGGAGATTTGGATGCGGCGCAGAACTCCCTGAAACCGGCCCTGCGACGTGAGGATGCCCTTCCAGCCGGGCAGCGTGGCCAGATCGCAGTGCGATATCGAGAAGGTCCCTTGCAAAGTTGTGCGGCTGGGATCATCGGCGTTCCACGGACCCAGGCGGCCGCTAGCTTGAATGTCGGCGCGCGGCTGGGGATTGACAACGATCGCGCTGAAGCCGGCGGCGTGATTGGCGTTGAAATTCTCAACGCGCACGTGCGCGAGTTCAAAATGAAGGGACGGCAGGATTTCCACGTGCGCGTGTTCGGATGTGATTTCATCAATGCTAACGGTCAACGCCGGCTTGCGCGCGGCAACCGCGGCGCTGCCCACAGTTGGAATTTGCACGGACAAGCCGTCCAAGACCAGCGTCCGGATATGCCAGGGCAACCAACCGCAACTCGCATCCGCTGAGGCCGCCTGGATGAGAGGATGGGCGCTATCGTTGCCGATGCTGACTCCGCGCACGACGACGTGAGCCCGGGGGGAAAAGGAAACCTCGAAGTATTGAAACCGCACCTCGCTCGCAAACTGGCCGCGTAACATCTGGACCGCGCGAGCTTCCATCACCTGCTGCAGCGCCGGCAGAAAAACGAACCCCGCCAGCAAGATCCCACACCAAAGCACAATGATCCCGGCGCCGATCCACAGGATCAAGCGGCGTTGTCTGAGTTCCATAAGTGAAAGCGGGGCCTCCCCCGAAGCCCCGCGTCCAGGTTAACGCTGCGAGATGGGGCTACGCAGAGCTTCGTCGTTCACCATGTTCTCGGCTAGTTGAGTGAGCTTCTGATCGGCCTTCTTTTCCTCCTGCAGCGTCTGCTCCAGCAGGGACGCCGCTTCGCTGAGCCCGAGGATGTCGGCAAACGTTCGCGCCGATCCATAAGCCGCGATCTCATAGTGCTCCACGCGGTTGGCGGCGGCAATGATTCCGGCATCGCGCAACGGCGATTCGTCTATGTCGCTGATGGTGTCTTCACCTTCGCTGATGAGTCCCTTCATCGCATCGCAGGTGTGGCTCTTGGGGTCCTGGCCCAGTGTGCGGAAAATACTCTCCAGGCGGCTGACATGGCCTTCGGTTTCGAGCAAGTGAGACTCGAATGCCTGGCGGAGGGATTGCGAGGTGCTGGCTTCGGCCATTTTCGGCAGAGCCTTTACCAGGCGCTTTTCGGCATCGTATAGGTCTTCCACCTGTTCCAGGAACAGATCTTCCATAGTTTCGATTTTCATTAATGACGCTCCTTACGTAGGATTGGGAGTCTGCACTCCTGGCTGTTAGACCGCAGCGCGGCCAAAGGGTGTTCAGTTTTTGTCTGGGCGAAACTTGCGCCGGCGAATCCGCGCTCCTTGGCTGTTAACAATAGCGTCACAGCCGCGCATTTCAGCGGCATCGGCGGATTCTCCGATGTAGTGCTCGGCCATTACCCGTGCGAGGAGCAAGTGGAACTGGTGTCTTTGATTGGAGACATCACGCTCGAGAAGGAAACTCCCATGATCCACGCGCATACGGTGATAGCCAGGCGCAATGGGTCCACTGCCGGTGGACATGTGGAGCTGGTGCTGACCGAATCGCCGGTGCATCTGATGTAAGCCAGCAACTATTGCCGCACCGAAAATCCCGGAGTGATTTTCGAGCGGCGCTTCGTTCTCTTCCACTCCTCGAACTTCGGCCCAGCGCGGACCCTGCCACAACCGGCCGGCCAGATCGGAAAGCTGCGCCGCGGTTCCCACCGCGTAGACCTCCACGCTGCCGTCATCCACGTTGCGCACCCATCCCCGGACGCCCAACCCCTTGGCCGAATGCTCCACAAAATAGCGGAAGCCGACGCCCTGCACGCGTCCGCGCACGCGATACAATTTGGCCAGTTTCTGTTCGCCCAAGGTTTTCGCTCAAGGTTTCTTGAGGAGCGGGTACACTACGATCCGGCGGAACTCCACGGTCCCGCGATTGCCTTGCAGCAGGATCGGTCCGGGCTCGGCCTCGTTGGTGTCTAACGCAATGCTGGTAGGCCCCTCGATGCTCTGGCGGTTGATCACACGAATGCCGTTTAAGACCACGGTAACTTCGCGGCCCACCAGACGAATCGCCAGCATCTGCCATTCTCCAGCCGGTTTTTGGGCGTTCAGGCTGGGTGCAATGCGGCCTAGAATCGCGCCCGTCGCTCGATTCGATGACGGCCGGTCGGCATCGTCGGCGATCTGTACTTCATAGCGCCCCCGTAATGCAATGCCGGTGTTGGTGTGCGGCTCGATGCGATATTCGACATCCACGACGAAATTGGTGAACTTCTTGTCGGAGACCAGATCGGGAGCTCCGGGCAAAGCAGTCAGCGCTCCCTCTTTCACCACCCAGCCCACCAGATGCCCGGGCGGAACGGGCAGCCAGCCAGCCAGGTCGTGTCCGTCGAACAGCGCCACCGGGTCGCCACGCTTCCAGGACGCATCGTCTTTCTCGGGAAGAGCCGGGGCGCGGACGCCGTTCCATTCCAGATAGGTGGAAGGGTCGCCTTCGATTTCAAACGTCCCCTTGAGCTTGCCGTCTTCCAACCTCGCCCAGTAAAGGCCCTTTTCCGCACCATGGTCCTTGCGAAAGCGGGCTTCGAGCGCGAAGCGCAACTCACCTTCCGAGATGGACAGCTTGGGAATATCGTCCAACAATCCCATGGGAGCGCCCAGGAACTGGCCCTTGAGGCTGTCCGTTCCCGCGCCCGACACCTCCAACCACCATCCGCGCGGGGACGACGGACCGCCGACGGAAATATCCCATCGGCCGTTGAAGTCCTGATCGTCTATGGAGGCGCCGAAGCAGCAAAAAGCCAGGGCTGCGACGAAAAAGAATCGCACTGCGCTTACTTTAACAAAGTTTACACAAGGTCGGCGAAGTTTAAGGCTGGCTATCGCCCCAGTTCCGTCCGGGTCTGAAGGAACTGCAGGACGTTGGCGCGGGTAATGATTCCATCCAGGTGATTGCCGCTCACCACGGGAAGCTGATTGACGTCGTCGCGACCCATGGTTTCCAGCGCTTCCATCACCGGCGTGGTGGGCGCCACGGTGTGCAATTCATCCAGCGGACGCATAATATCGGCCAGCGTGGTGTAGGGCCAGCGCGCCCGTTCCAGTTCCTTGATTTCGTGCGGAGTGACCAAGCCCGCCACCTGGCCATTCTGCTGCACGACGAAACAGCGCTTGCCGGATCGAAGCAGGTAGTTCTCCACAAAGTGCTCGACGTTCATATTTCCGTCCAGCATGACGCAATCCGCCGTCATTACGTCGCTCACCCGAACACCCTTCAAGCCCGCGGTCAGGGCGACTGAACTGGCGCTGGCGGTGGCCGCTTGCAGCAGGAACCAGCCGATGAAGGCAATCCACAATCCGCCGAAGCCCGCGCCGCCGAAGAATCGAAAGATCCCGAAAGCGATGAACAGCAGCGCAATCACCTTGCCGACGGCCGCCGCGCGCTGGGTGGCGCGCACTGCGTCGCGCGACGCGAGCCAGAGGATAGATCGCAAGATTCGCCCGCCGTCCAGCGGATAGCCGGGAATCATGTTGAAGGCGGCCAGCGAGAGGTTGATATATCCCAGCCAGACGAACATAGCGCGCAAGGGCGTGGCTGGCGACGCGCCGACGTGCCATCCCAAGGCCCAGGCGATGGCGAGCGAAGCCACGCCGATGACGGCGCTCGAAAGCGGCCCGACGATGCCCACCAGGAACTCGGTCTTGGCGTCCTCCGGCTCCTTCTCGATTTGGGCCACACCGCCCAGTGCGAACAGCGTGATTGCAGTAGTTTTCAATCCACGCGCGCGGGCTACCAGCGCATGCGACATTTCATGCGCCACCAGCGCGACGAAAAACAGGATGGACGTCAGCGCGGAGAGTGCCCAGATGATGGTGGAGCCCCATTCGGGATGGCTGGCCTGGAACTGTGAGCCCAGCGACATGGTAATGAGCAGGGCGATCAGAAACCAGCTGTAATGCAGGCCGATTTCAATTCCGAAGAGCTTGCCGAGCCGAATGGAAGATCTCATGACAACCTTCGTTCAAGCACTTTAGGGACCAAACAGACCCGGCAAACCGCTTGCTGCCGCGCGCGGCTCGGTTTCGGAATCGGTTACTGACCGTTTGTGAGCAGGCCGGACCGCTCCAGCAACGCGTTCGGATCCGGATCGCGGCCCATGAAGCTACGATACAGTTCGGCCGGATCTTCGCTGTCGCCGCGCGAAAGGATTCGATCGCGGAAACGGCTGCCCACTTCGCGGCTGAAGATGCCACCTTTCTGGAACCGCGTGAAGGCGTCGGCGTCCAGCACTTCCGCCCACTTGTAGGAATAGTAGCCGGCGCCATAGCCCACCGGGCTGGAGAACAGGTGCGTGAAGCTGACGATGGTGGCGTAGCGCTCGGGAAGCCGGGCGGCCGAGAATGCCTGGAGCATGTTGCGCGCAAACGCCAGCAGGTCGATATTCGAACCCGGCGGGATCTCGCGATGCAGCGCCAGGTCCACCAGCCCGAATCCAAGCTGGCGCATCTGCGCGTTGGCGGCGCGGAAATTGCGGGCGTTCCGCATTTTCTCGAGAAGATCGGCCGGGATGGGCGCGCCAGTCTGATAGTGCCGCGCGAACAGATCCAGCGCTTCGCGTTCCCAGGACCAGTTCTCCATGATTTGCGACGGCAGCTCCACGAAATCCCACGCCACGTTGACGCCGGCGAAGCCACGCAGCTCCACGCGCGTCAAGCAGTGGTGCAGCAGATGGCCGAACTCGTGAAAAATGGTCTGGACCTCGCGATGGGTGAGCAGGGAAGGCCGGTCGGCGCCGGGCGGCGTCAGGTTGCCGCAGATCATACCGGCATGGGGCTCCTGGCGGCCGCCCTGCGTTTCACCAGTGATCAGCGTGTCCATCCAGGCTCCGCCGCGTTTGTTCTCGCGCGGGAACCAGTCGGCATAAAAGGCGCCGAGCAGGTTGCTGCCGCGAGGCCGGCTGTCGTCGTAGATTTCGTAGTACTTGACGTGCGGATCCCAGGCGGGAACGCCGGGCTTCTCCGTCACCGAGATTCCGTACAGCCGGTGAACGATCTCAAACATCCCCTGAATCACGCTCTCCAGCGGGAAGTAAGGACGCAGGGCCTCTTCATCGAAATCGTACAGCGCGGCGCGCTGCTTTTCCGCGTAATATGCGATATCCCAAGGCTGCAACTCCGCTTTCCCGGAGAAAGCCAGCAAATCGCCATTTTCCTTTTCGAAATACGTCTCTGTTTTGTACTTTAAATCTTCCAGAAATTGCTGTGCTCGATCTCCGGCGTGGGCCATCCGGTCCTCCAGCACCAGGTCGGCGAAGTCGCGATATCCCAGCAGCCGGGCCTTCTCGCCGCGCAATTCCAGAATGCTGCGCATGATCTGCCGGTTGTCGTACTTTTCTTCGGTGGCGCGATTGACGAAGGCCTCATAGACCTTCCGGCGCATCCCTTCGTCGTCCAGATACGTCATGACGGCCATATAGCTGGGGCCTTGCAGCGTGAAACGCCAGGAGGGCTCGGGCAGCCCCTTGGACGCCGCGCTGGCACGCGCCATGGCTCGGGCGCTTTCCGGCAGGCCCGCCAACTGGCTCTCGTCGGCGATCACCCATTCGTATCGATTGGTGGAGTCCAGTACGTTTTCGGCAAATCGGATGGTTTGTTTGGTCAGCTCCACATCGATTTCGGCGATGCGTTTCTTGCCCTCCGCGTTCAATTCCGCTCCATGACGCCGGAAATTGTCCATGGTTTTTTCCAGGAATCGCTTGCGAATGCCGGTGAGCGCGGCCGCCTCTTCGGTGCGCGAATAGCTCAATACGGCCTGCCACAAGGCCTGGTTCAGGGGCATGGAAGAGTAGAACTCACTCACTTTGGGCTGAACCGCGTTGTAGGCCGCGCGCAATTCGGGAGTGGTGGCCACCGCCTCCAGATTGCGAACAATCTGCATGGCGTAATCCAGCCGATCGGTGAAAAGGTCCAGCTTCTGCAATGTATTGGCGAACGTTCGCGGGCCCGGCGCCGAACTCAGGCGGTTTAGCTCCTCGCGCGCATCCTGAAGCAGCTCCGCGATGGCGGGCTCAACGTTCTCCGCGCGAATTTGATCGAACGGGATTTGAAATTGAATTTGAAGCAGCGGGTTAGCGGCTGTGGTAGGCATCATCCGGATTTACCTTTATCTTATGACATCTTCCCGTCGAATTTCAGGCGAATTTTCCCCCGGCGGGCGGCGCAATGCTATTTCGGCGCCGGGGGGAACAAAGTATGGGCGTTCCTGCGTATGCTGGTGTGAGTGGAATCCGAATACGCCATCGAAACCCAGGATCTCACCAAAGTCTACATTTCCCGCTGGAAGCGACGGGAGGTGCGCGCCATCGACGGCGTTTCGCTGCGAGTTCGCCGCGGCGTCATCTTCGGTCTGCTGGGCCCGAATGGCGCGGGAAAAACCACCTTTGTCAAGACTTTGCTCTCCGCCGTGCGGCCCACCCACGGAAGCGCTCTCATCTTCGGGCGCGACGCCAGCCAGCCTGAAGCGCGCCGGCCCATCGGGTACCTGCCTGAAAATCACCGCTTTCCCACCTATTTCACCGGCGCCGGCATGCTGGATTTCTACGCCGCGCTTTCGGGCCTGGACGCAGCCCGCCGGAAGAAGCTGATTCCGGAGCAACTGGAACTGGTGGGTTTGAGCGAATGGGCCACCATGCGAATCGGCAAATACTCCAAAGGCATGCTGCAGCGCCTGGGGCTGGCACAAGCTCTGATTCATTCGCCCACCATTCTGATTCTGGATGAGCCCACCGACGGCGTGGATCCCGTGGGCCGCCGCCAGATCCGCGAGATTCTCGGCCAATTTGAAGCGCGCGGCGTTACGATCTTCGTCAACTCGCATCTGCTGGCGGAGGTGGAAACGTTGTGCCGCGAAGTGGCCATCCTGCATAAGGGCAAGGTGGCGCTCTCGGGAAAGATGCAGGATCTTACGGCGGGCAAAGGCTATCGGTTAACGGTGGCGCAACCTTCAGAGGGTATCGTGGACGAACTGCGCGGCCGCGCCACGTCGATGGCGGTGCGCGACGGGTTAGTCGATTTCCAGTTTTCCAGCCGCGAGCTGGTGAACGGCGCCGTGGATCTGCTGCGCGCCCAGCAGTGCGAGATTGAG
The DNA here is from genome assembly GCA_963784025.1 of Bryobacterales bacterium. Lineage (GTDB taxonomy): Bacteria > Acidobacteriota > Terriglobia > Bryobacterales > Bryobacteraceae > Palsa-89. The sequence goes on along the minus strand of CAWAPW010000006.1, from coordinate 510,266 downwards.
GCTTTGGCGCCCACCACCAGCACGCTGGAAGAGGTGTTCGTGCGGACGGTGCAAAAGTAATGGTTACCCTGGCTCTGATTCGCGACACATTTCGGGAAGCGCTGGCGCGCAAAATATTCTGGGTGCTGTTCGGCCTGTCGGCGCTGCTGATCTTGTTCTTTCTGTTCCTGCTGCGGATCGACATTGTCTCGGGCGCCACCGCGACGGTATCGCTATTTGGCCGTCAAACCCCTGGGAACGCGAATGCGGATCGCCTGGTGCGCGGCGTGTACGGCGGAATCGCGACGTTCCTCTACACCTGGGGAATGTTTCTCGCGGTGTTCGCTTCGGCCGGCCTGGTTCCGAGCGTGCTGGAGCCGGGGCGCATCGAACTGTTGCTTTCCAAGCCCCTTTCTCGAACGCACATCCTGCTGGGACGGTTTGCGGGCAACGTTCTGGTGGTGGCGCTGAACACCGCCTTCCTGGTGCTGGGCGTGTGGATCATTCTGGGCGCGAAGACGGGCATCTGGTCGCCGGCCTTCCTGATTGCGATTGCCACCACCACGTTCATCTTCGCGGTGCTGCTGGCGGTGGTGGTGTTGATCGGCGTGACCATCGAGAGCGCCGCGGCAGCCACCATGATTACGGTGGCCCTGATGATCATCAGCCCGATCCTGGCGCAAACCAGCACCATGATGCGGCTGCTGTCTTCGGAATGGTCGCGCAACCTGTGGCGGGTGCTCTATTATGCCCTGCCCAAGGTTTACGAGGTGGGCAAGATGACCTTGGACGCCATCCAAAGCCGCACGTTCAACGGATTTGCGCCCATCTGGACCTCGGCCCTGTTTGGAGCAGTGATGCTGGGCGCGGCGCTGGCGATTTTCGCGCGGAGAGATTTTTAGTGGCCAACGCGGGCGTCGGCTGCGGTCCAGGGGGACCGCCCCACCGGGTGGATCTTGCACGGAGCAGCGAATCCGAGCCGCCATGCGTAAGCATGCGGATTCTCCGGTGGACACGGAAGAACCGCATGCTCACGCATGGCGGCTCGGTAGGTGTCCTCGTACTACTGCTCACCGGGTGTCAACCCAGGCAATCGGCATCGCTGCACGTCAGCCCGGCGCTGGAAACGCTGGTGCCAGCGGATACGGTTGTTGTGTTGGGCGTGAATCTCGCGACGATTCGCGACACCACCATTTATCAGAAACTCATCACGCGCGTTCCACTGCCTCAGCTGGATCGATTCACGCAACAAACCGGTCTGGATCCGCGCAAGGATCTTTCGGAGATCCTGATCTGTTCCAGCGGCAAGACTGCTCTGCTGCTGGTGCGAGGCAAGTTTCGCATCTCAGACTTGGAGGCGCGCTTCAAATCCAAGGGTGTGACCCCGTCGAATTACAAAGGGCATTCGTTATTCGGCGATGACCGGGCCGCCATCACTTTTCTGGACGATTCCACCGCGGTGGCCGGATCGCCCGTGGACCTCCGCTCGCTCCTGGATCAGCCCAGCGCCGGCCGCGGCCTTCCGGCGCCGCTGCGCGACCTGTTGCGAACGCTGCCCGCCGGCGATCAGATTTACGCAGCGCTTACCGGCGGCGTGGCGAATTTGAACTTGCCCTTGCCGCGTGAAGGCAACCTCGGAAATGTCATGCAGGCGCTGCAATCGGTGGTTAGCGCCACCATCGGGTTGAACCTGAGCAACGGCATCGACGCGATTGCCGTGGTGAATTGCAATACCGAGCGCGACGCCAAGTTTATTCACGATCTGCTGCGCGGCGTGGTTGGATTCGGACGCCTGAACACGCCGGATAACCAGCCCGACCTGCTGAAGCTGTACGATGCGATTCAAGTGACCCAGCAGCAGGCGCAGACCAAAGCCACCGCGAATGTCCCGCAAGAACTGGCCGACAAGTTTCTTGATATATGGCTGAAGAAGTGATGTGTGGCTTAATTTAACAGGCTGCTGAGTGCGCCGGTACAAACCGGCGTGGAGTTGTGAATGAAAGAGTCATACAGGAAAGGCGTAGCGAGCCGTCCTGGCCCCGAGTCATGCGTGGCCAGCCGCGAGGCTGCCATCGAAGCGTTGACAGGGGGAAGTGCAGGCAGGGTATTGAGCTGCGAAATAATCGCGATCGGAGTGCCGACGTCGTTCAGCATGGCGGAAGGCAACACTGGCGGATGTGTAATCGCGAGCATCCGTTGGACTCTGCGCAGTCTAAGACCCCTGGCATGCATGGAAACTCCGCGCGCGGGAACCGGGAGACCCCATCGATGCCCATCGCCCAGATTGCGGCGGGCCGGTTGGAGAAGGCCTTGAGCCGGAAGTCCAACATGCACGTTGGTGGGGAGTCGGACGGTTGCGTAGTACCGTCGAAGTGTCCGAACAAGAGTGGGAAACCGCTGGCGGAGGGCATGGAGGGAAGGCAATCGACCAAGGAGAACATCGGGCAGGCGACCGCGCCCCGGACTCAGAGCCGGATCGGCGAGTTGAGCGACTTGCACGGTGTGCGAAAGGCAGCACGGAAAGACAAGCGGACGCGGTTCACTGCGCTGCTCCACCACGTCACTGTCGGATTGTTACGGGACAGCTATTTCGCCCTGAAGCGGGATGCGGCGCCTGGAATCGACGGCGTGACGTGGAAAGAGTACGAGACGGGCCTGGATGAGAAACTGGCAGACTTGCAAAGCCGAATCCATCGAGGGACGTACCGAGCGCAGCCTTCCAAGAGAGCCTACATTCCGAAAGCCGATGGACGGCAACGTCCCTTGGGCATCGCAGCCCTGGAGGATAAGGTGGTTCAACAGGCCGTAGTGACGATCCTCAACCAGATTTACGAAGAGGATTTCCTGGGGTTCTCTTATGGGTTCCGACCGGGGCGAAGCCAGCATCAAGCGCTGGATGCACTTTGGGTGGGGATCATGCGGAGGAAGGTGAACTGGATACTCGATGCCGACATTCGTGGCTTTTTCGATCACCTATCGCACGAATGGCTGGTCAAGTTTATCGAGCACCGCATTGCCGACCGAAGGATACTTCGCTTGATTCAGAAATGGCTGAGGGCGGGAGTGTCCGAGGAAGGGAAGTGGTCGAAGACGGAAGTAGGGACTCCGCAAGGATCGGTGGCTTCGCCGCTGCTGGCCAACGTGTACCTGCACTACGTTTTCGATCGGTGGGTCCAGCACTGGCGAAAACATCAGGCTACGGGCGACATGGTGGTGGTCCGATACGCTGATGATATCGTCGCGGGATTCGAAAATCGCGCCGACGCGGAGCGCTTTCTTTCCGAGTGGAAGGAGCGCTTGCAGAAGTTCGGGTTGGAGTTACACCCGGACAAGACGCGCCTGATTGAGTTCGGGCGCGAGGCAGCCAAAAACCGGAAGCAGCGAGGCGAGGACAAGCCGGAGGTGTTCGACTTTCTGGGTTTCACGCACATGTGTGGGAAGACCCGGAAAACCGGTCGGTTCATCGTCAAGCGGAAGACGATTCGTAAGCGACTCTCTGGCAAGCTCGGTGAGCTGAAGGAGGAGCTTCGGCGACGCTGGCACCAGCCCGTCGCCGAGATCGGGAAGTGGTTGAAGTCCGTCGTTCAAGGCTACTTCAACTATCAGGCAGTCCCCGGCAACATGGATAGTCTGAACAGCTTTCGGGCTCAGGTGATCTGGCGCTGGCACCGCGCGCTTCGGCGGCGGAGTCAACGGAGCCGGATGACTTGGGAGCGGTTCTGGCCTTTGGTCGATCGATGGATTCCAAGTGCGAAGATCCTGCATCCGCATCCGAACGTGCGCTTCGACGCCAGATATCCGAGGTAGGAGCCGTATGCAGCAATTCTGCACGTACGGATCTGTGCGGGGGGCGTCTGGGAAACCGGCGTCCCTACCGCGACAAAAGGCTTTTGGGGACCGTCTCCCTCACGGTCGCGGCTCGGTAAACACATGCAAACACGCAGTCGCGATTCTGAGCCGCGCGCCAGCAGCACACCCGGAGACGACCGGAAGTCGTGCACTGGAGAACAGCGACTCGAAGAACACCGGACGGGTGGCGCGTGAGCAAGCGGTTTATTGCCTTTTTCAGCGCGCCGTTAAGAAATAAGTAACGCCACCTCGGCGGCCAGCGCGGGCTTGGAGTTGTGCCGTTGGTGCTTTTGCTTGTTCATGCGGCGATCCGCCTCCGCCAGCAATTGCTCGGCCGTGTCGCCGTCAGTAGGGAAATGGACAAAGCCGCAGCTCAAACCAACGATCTCCTCGCCGCATAGCTTGCACGCCGCTTCACGGACCATGCGATCGAAATCGCGCATGCGCTGCTCGGCGGCCGAACGGCTGAGATCCGCCATGACAGCCACAAATTCATCCCCGCCCGATCGGGCCACATAGTCCGCGCCGCGGCAGGATGCCAGCAGCTCGGAAGCGATAGCGCGCAGCAGTTCATCTCCGGCGATGTGCCCATACCGGTTGTTCACTTGCCGAAAGCCGTCTACGTCGCACACGATGATCCCCAGCGTGGAATCGGTGCGGGCGCAGCCGGCGATTTCGGCGTCCAGGTGCAGGAACAGCGCCCGGGCGTTGGGTAGAGCGGTCAATTCATCGAGATTCGAACTCACCGCGCCCGGGTCGCGCTGGAGTGAGTTTAAGATCGCCGCTGTCAGCTTGCCGCTCACCGCTTGCAAGACGCGCAGGTGATCGCGCCGGTAGGCGTCGCGGCCGGAATGATACAACGCCAGAACGCCGATGACGGAATCGCCATCCTCGAGAGGAACCGCGAGCGCCGAGTTCAGCCGGCTGAATGCTTCGGGATTCTTCAAGTAGCCCGGTTCCACCGACGGATTCCCGTTCACGATCGGCTTGCGGTTTTCGGCCACCCATCCGGATAATCCTTCGCCAACGGGAATGGCGAGCGAAGAGAACAGGCGCGCGTCTTCTCCGGTGACGAAGGCCGGCGCCAGCACTTGATCTTCGACCAGGTAGACCACCAGCGAATCGTAGGGCGCCAGCCGCTTGATGCGCGTGGCCAACAGCGAAAGCGTATCGGTTAGATAGAACGAGTGGCCCAGCTCCTGCGCCAGTTCATAGAGCGACTGAACCTCCTGATGCGCGGAAGCGATGCTGGCCAGCGGATCGCCCGGTAGAGCAGCCGGGCCATTGATTGCGGCCCCCTGAGCCGCCGCAACGGCCGTGGTTTCGAAGCCGGCGGCGGGAGCATCGCCGCGGGCAATCTTGATGCCGGTGGACAAGGTTCCCAGCGCCTTTACGGCATCCGTCTGATGCGCCATTTGCTCAAACTCGCGGTAGCGGCGCGCCAGCACTTGGATCACGCGTGGATCGAAGGCAATGCCCGATTCCCTGATGGTCACTTGCATTGCCTCATCCAGCGGCAGCGCGCGCCGGTACTGCCGGTCTGACGCGAGTGCGTCCAGGCAATCCACCGCCGAGAGAATGCGGGCGCCGATGGGGATCTCTTCGCCCTGCAGCCCATCCGGATAGCCTGTCCCGTTCCATTTCTCGTGATGCGAGCGGACAATGGGAGCCACGGCGTAAGGGAATTCCACGCGCTCCAGGATCTCGGCCCCCACCACCGGATGAATCTTCATCTTGTCGAACTCTTCGGGAGTGAGCTTTCCGGGCTTCGAAATAATGTGTTCGGGAACCGCCAGCTTTCCGATGTCGTGCAGCAGGGACGCGGCCTGCAGCGCTTGCATTTCCGAAGGCGAGAGCCCCAGCTCTTTGCCCGTCTCGAGCGCGTAGACTTGCACACGCCGCAGATGAGCGTGCGTGGTGTGATCCTTGGCGTCGATGGCCAGCGCCAGCGCCTCGATGGTTCGCAAATGCAGCGCGGCCATCTGCTCGGCGTGATGCTTTTCCGCTTCCAGGCGGCCCAGGTACAGCCGATACGAGCGATAAATCACGTGCATAACCGGCAAAATGCCCAGCGCCGCGAACCATCCCATCCAGCGGCTGACGTAGCTCATGCCGGCCACCAGCACCGCGCCCACCAGATAATAGGGCAGGCACCAGAAGTAGCTTTCCTTCCAAACCTCGAGAGGCGACTTGTCTTGCGTGAGCGCAATCACGGCGGCGATAGTGCCGGTGTTGGCGGCGAATAGAACGACCGACGCGATGGTCACCTGCCCCAACAGGCCGACCTCGGGACTTTTCAGCAGCGCCCAATGGTAGGCGGCGTAGGCCGCAGAGAAGGACAGAGTCCCACCCGCGAGATTGAAGGACGTTTGTATCCAATTCGGCCTTGTCTGTGCCCGCCAATAGCTCTGCACCAGTGCTCCGGCCACACCCGCCGCCAGCACTTCCGGCAGCGAGAGTTGTGACACCGCGGCCAACACGAACAGAAAGTGCACCGAGATGGAGCTGGTGACGCCCGGCAACCGGACCTTCAGGCCCGACGCGCCCAAGGTAATCCCGAAGAAAACGAGAAAGCGAGGCAGGTTGGCGGTATGAAAGCCGGCGAGTTCGTACGCCAGCAGGGAAAGCCCCGCCACCAGAACAGTTGTGATGTAACCAATGGCTTTCCTGCTCACGCACGCCGATCCGCAATCTCAGCTTTACCTTTCCACATCGGCGCGGAAGGGCCAAAGTTCTAATGGATTATTGGTCGGTACGGAATACTGCTATTTCTTGCCGACGGGAGCGGGAATCGCATCGCCCAGGTTCATGGACCCGCCGCCTTCGCTCACGTAATTGATGTTCCAGGTGGGGATTTCCACTTCGACGTCGCCTTCGACGATGCACTGGCAGCCAAGCCGCGAGCGCAACGTGAGCCCGGGCGCCATTTGCAGGCGATCCGCTTCGTCGTCGTCCATCTCGGAAAGGTTTTCCATACCCTTGCGCACGATGACGTGGCAGGTGGTGCAGGCGCAGTTTCCGCCGCAGGCGTGCTCCAGATGGATTCCGGCGTTCAGGCAGACATCCAGCAGCGATTCGGGCTTGCCGTGCTCCTGGTAGGGCAGTTTGCCGGACTCGAAATCGACACTTTGGCCGTCAATGGTTACCTTGGGCACGTCCTATTATATCGTGTGCGGGGCTCACGCCCTGTAACGCATACTGAGAAAGACGTGTTTCATTTTATCGAGAAAAGCATTTTCGCGCGAGTGGTCTCTTTTATCGGAGGCCGCTATGAGTTGTCGGTTCCGTCCATTCTGGAGGAGCCGAAACAATCGTCGTTCGGTGAGCTGTCCATCACCGCGCCGTTTCACCTGGCAAGGCAGCTCAAGCGCGCGCCGGCCAGTATCGCCCGGGAAATCGTTGCCGAGATCGGACCCATCGAAGGTGTCGCGGCGCTGGAAGTGGCGGGAAATGGCTATATCAACGTGCGGCTGGACCGCGGCGCATACGGTTACGGCGTGCTTCAGGGATCGGGCGAAGCACGCGAGCCGCTGCCCGGGAAGATCATCGTCGAGCACACCAATATCAATCCCAACAAAGCCGCGCATATCGGACATCTGCGCAATGCCGTACTGGGCGACACGTTCGTGCGGATGCTGCGTTCGGGCGGCCGGTCGGTGGAGGTGCAGAATTACATCGACAATACCGGCGTGCAGGTGGCCGACGTGGTGGCGGGCTTTCATTTCCTGCGCAAGATGTCCTATGACGACGTGGTTCGCCTGATGGAGCGCGAGCGATTCGACTACTACTGCTGGGATCTCTATGCCGAAGTCTCCGCGCACGCTGATCTGAAGGAATGGCGAAGCGTTACGCTGCACGCCATTGAGCATCGGGAAGGTGAGCTCGGAGAGCTGGCGTCCAAGGTCAGCGAAACAATCGTTGGCTATCACCTCAACACCATGGCGAGGCTCGGTGTCGGCTATGACTTGCTTCCGCGCGAGAGCGACGTGGTGTGGCTCAAGTTTTGGGAAACCGCATTCCAGCAGTTGAAAGAACGCAAGGCGATTTACTTCGAGACCGAAGGCAAGAACGCGGGCTGCTGGGTGATGCCGGCCAGCGCGTTCAAAGAGCAGACCGGCGAAGATACCGACGACAGCAAGGTGATTGTGCGTTCGAACAACACCGTCACTTACGTCGGCAAGGATATCGCGTATCAGCTCTGGAAATTCGGACTGCTGGCCCGGGATTTTTACTACCGATGGTGGGCCGAGAAGAACGTCTACATCACGACCGCCAACCCCCAACCCCCAGCCCCGCAGTTCGGTCATGCGCAATCCGTCTATAACGTCATCGACTCGCGTCAGTCCTATTTGCAAGACGTGGTCGTCGCCGGTCTGCGCGCGCTCGGCTATAACGAACAGGCGGACCGGTCGATTCATTTTTCCTACGAAATGGTGGCGCTCACGCCGGGCACTTGCGTCGAGCTGGGCATCGAGTTATCGGAGGAAGACAAGAAGCGGACGTATGTGGAGGTTTCGGGCCGCAAAGGACTGGGCGTCAAGGCAGACGATCTGATCGATAAGCTGATCGAGAAAGCGCTGGAAGAAGTGGACTCGCGGCATCCGGAAGCCGCTCGCCGAGGAACGCCGGACGATTGGCGACGCAAATCGCGGTCGGCGCGCTGCGCTACTTCATGCTGAAGTTCACGCGTAATTCGGTGATCGCGTTCGATCTTCGGGAGGCGCTGAGCTTCGAGGGCGATACTGGCCCGTACGTGCAGTACACAGCGGTTCGTGCGGGCAATATTTTGCGTAAGCTGGCCGAGCGCGGCGAGGCTCTTCCCGATTTCGCGCGGGAACTGGATCCAGAGGCGCTGGCGCGTCAACTCGCGTCTGAAGACTTCTGGCAATTGCTGCTGATGGCGTCGAAGTCCGATTCCGCCATCGAGCGCGCCATCGCTTCCGGCGAGCCCGCGCATGTTGCGAAATACGCGTTCCAGCTCGCGCAGGCGTTCAACAATTTCTATCACGGCTATCAGGTGCTGAGCGAAGAAAATCGGGAGAAACGCGTGTTTCTGTTATGGATAACCAACTACGTTCGAAGCCAACTTCAGCGCACGCTCGCCGTGCTCGGCATCACGGTTCCTGAATATATGTAGGATTAGGTAGCTTAGAGGTATGACGATTCATCTGAAGCCTGAGCTGGAGGCGCTAATCCAGGAAGACGTGGAACGCGGCCCCTACCAATCCGCCGATGAATTTGTCGCCCAGGCGGTTCAGATGCTGCATGAACACGAACAATGGCTGGCTGAGAATCGCTCCGATATCGCCGCAAAGATTGAAGGGGGTTATGCGCGAGCCGAACGTGGCGAACTTCTCGAACCCGCCGAAGTTCGCGCGCGTCTGAATGAGCGCAAGCGGGTTTGGATGGACCAGATTAACCGCGAATGACCGACTACCGGTTCACGCCGGAAGCGGAAGACTTGTCTGTTCGAGATCTGGTGCTACATCGCTCGCGATAGCGTGGCAGCCGCCAACCGCGTGGAAATCCGCTGTTCACGATGCATGCTTTTTTCTTGCCCAGGAGCCGCGGAGCGGCAGCCCACGCAGGGACATCACTGCCCTTCCAGTGCATTTCTGGACCGTCCAGCGGTATCCAAACTATGTTCTCGTTTACCGCCCGGAAACTCAGCCTCTGGAAATTATTCGTATCCTGCATGGCATGCGCAACCTCAAGCGGCTGCTCAAATCGTGAAAAGTACCAGCGGAACTCTGACGCTGTTGCAGCGAGCGTCAACGCTTCGAGCCAATTTCAAGACGCCTCAGTTGCGCCGATCGCAGTGAACTCGAAAGCGGTGGCGTAGAGCGTTTTGGGGTCAAACTTCCGCCTATGCAATGCCGCGCCTTCTTGCTTATCCAACCAATCAACGAACGCCTGCATAAAGTTCTCGTGCGCGACCGACAAAAGGGAGCTTGCCCAGCCCATGTAGTAGAGTAGGAAAGTTTCAGCATCGTCGTTAACCGCCCTTTTGTACGGAATGTTCGCGCTTGTGCAGAAGTCACGGAAATCATCCCGGAAGTGCTTGAATACCTTTTCCCAAATCACTGCGTTGTCGTAAATCGGGAACAGCGCTGGATTGTAAAAGTGGAGGAACTTCGACACTATCATATGGGGGTAGCCCTTCTTTCGCTTAATCCCTAGCATCTCACGAAGTGGAGATCGGAGGCTGGAGCGGGCCCAGTCTTCCTCAGGGGTTAACAGGCTGACAGAGCCGCGCCATGAAAACTCAGAGAACCTGCCGGCGATCTTCTCGAAAATCTTCTGCGATGACCAGCAGTCGCGCGAGCTTTTGGGACGGAACACCTGCCAACGTCCTGCAAGCGTTCCGTAAATGTTCTCGAATTCCTTCAACGCCTCCGACTTCCCCAAGGCCGGGTCGAAGGCGCGCCGCGATACGTCATATAGGTTCAGATTTTCACTCGGGACCAGCCAACCCCGCTTTGCGACGGCATCCAGGGCATGGAGCTGTTGGACCTCGTTTTCGAAGTAGCTGCGAAGCGTCCGCCGTTGCACAAGGCCCTCCCCCAACAACCAATCCGTGCCTCTCAGTATCTCTGCCCTGGCCCGGAAGGGCAAGCCGACCGCCTGCACACCCTCCAACGTCTACAATGAAATCAAATGCCACAATCGAATAGCTTTGGCGCTGCTTCGACCCTGACCGTGGACGGCAGCCAGTACAGGTACTACGCGCTGGAGGCGCTGGAAAAGCGCGGCGCGAACGTCTCGCGCATCCCCTATTCCATCAAGATTTTGCTCGAAAACCTGCTGCGCACCGAGAACGGCGCGACGGTGAAGGCGTCCGACATCGATTACGTCGCGGCCTGGAAAATAGGCGCGCAGGCCAAAGAGATCAACTTCAGCCCGGCGCGCGTGCTGCTGCAGGATTTCACGGGCGTGCCCTGCGTCGTCGATCTGGCGGCTATGCGCGATGCGCTGCGCGCGATGGGCGCCGATCCCAAGCGCGCCAACCCGCTTATCCCCGCCGACCTCGTCATCGATCACTCGGTGCAGGTGGATCAGTTCGGTTCCACCGGCGCGTTTGAATTTAATGCGCTGCTCGAATTCCAGCGCAATCAGGAGCGCTACGCTTTCCTGCGCTGGGGCCAAAAAGCGTTTCAGGATTTTCGCGTCGTCCCGCCCGACACCGGCATCGTGCACCAGGTGAATCTGGAATATCTTGCGCCGGTGGTTTTCACCGATCGCAAGCAGTCGCCCGTGCTGGCTTATCCAGACACGCTGGTCGGCACCGATTCGCACACCACGATGATCAACGGACTAGGCGTAGTCGGCTGGGGCGTGGGCGGCATTGAAGCCGAAGCGTGCATGCTGGGACAGCCCATCTCGATGCTGTTGCCCGAAGTGGTGGGGTTCAAGCTCAAAGGACGGCTGGCCGAAGGTTGCACCGCCACCGATCTGGTGCTCACCGTCACGCAGATGCTGCGTAAGAAGGGCGTGGTGGGCAAGTTCGTCGAGTTCTACGGACCGGGCGTAGCCGCGCTTCCCCTTGCAGACAGGGCGACGATTGGCAACATGGCGCCCGAATATGGCGCGACCATCGGCTTCTTCCCCATCGATCATCAGACGCTCGATTATCTGCGGCTCTCCAATCGCTCGCCGGAACAGATCGCGCTGGTGGAAGCTTACGCCAAGGCGCAGGGGTTGTTCCTGACTCCCGAGTCGCCCGATCCCGAATATTCCGATTCGCTGGAGCTCGATCTGGGCGCGGTGGTTCCTTCCATGGCTGGTCCCAAGCGGCCGCAGGATCGCATCAATCTTCCGGATGTGAAAAAGAATTTTCTCGATACGTTGAATGCCGCGCAGAAGACGGCCGAGTTCGCAACCAATGGATCGAAATCTACTATTCAAGATGGCTCGGTGGTGATCGCCGCCATCACCAGTTGCACCAACACCTCGAATCCGTCGGTGATGATCGCCGCCGGTCTGCTGGCCAAGAAAGCCGTCGAGAAAGGCCTGAAGATCAAGCCGTGGGTGAAGTCGAGCCTCGCGCCGGGGTCGAAAGTTGTGACCGACTATTTGAACGACGCCGGGCTCACGCCGTATCTCGAAAAACTGCAGTTCAATCTGGTCGGCTATGGCTGCACCACCTGCATCGGCAACAGCGGGCCGCTGCCGGAGCCGGTGGCCGACGCGGTGCAAAAAGGAAAGCTGACGGTGGCAGCGGTGCTCAGCGGCAATCGCAACTTCGAGGGCCGCATCAATGCGCTGGTGCGCGCGAACTATCTCGCGTCGCCGCCTTTGGTTGTCGCCTATGCGCTGGCAGGCCGCGTGGACATCGATATGCAAACCGAGCCGCTGGGTTCGGACTCAAACGGCCAAGGCGTTTTCCTGAAGGATATTTGGCCAACGACTGAAGAGGTGCAGTCCGCCGTGACGAAATCTGTGCGCGCGGAAATGTTCCACAAACAATATTCGGAAGTGTTCCAGGGCGACGAGCGCTGGAACTCGGTGAAGGTGCCCACCGGCGACCTGTACGATTGGTCCGAACAATCCACCTATATCCGCAAGCCGCCGTATTTTGAGAATATGGTGGACCCCAAGACCTCCGTGCAGGACCTGGCGCACCTGCGCGTGCTCGCCATGCTGGGCGACTCGGTAACTACCGATCACATTTCGCCCGCCGGCAACATTCCCGCCGACAGCCCGGCTGGGAAATTCCTGATCGAGCACGGCGTGAAGCCGGGCGATTTCAATTCCTATGGCGCGCGCCGCGGCAATCACGAAGTAATGGTGCGCGGAACGCTCGCGAATATCCGCCTGCGCAACCAACTCGCACCGGGAACCGAGGGCGGCTGGACCACGCACGTGCCAACTGGCGAGAAGATGTTCATCTACGACGCGTCGGTGAAGTATCAGAAGGAAGGCACGCCGCTGCTGATTATCGCGGGCAAGGAATACGGCTCGGGATCGTCGCGCGATTGGGCCGCCAAGGGTACGCTGCTGCTTGGCGTTCGTGCCGTGATAGCGGAAAGCTTCGAGCGCATCCATCGATCGAACCTGGTGGGAATGGGCGTGCTGCCGATGCAGTTTCTGCCGGGGGAAAACCGTGAATCGCTGGGATTGACGGGCTTTGAGAAGTATTCGATCACCGGCATCCCGCAAGCCGTGGCTAGTGGCGCCAAAGCGCGCGTGTGGGCAAAATCGGATGACGGCGAGAAAACCTTCGAAGTGATGGTGCGCATCGATACGCCGCAGGAAGCCGAATATTATCGCAACGGTGGAATCCTGCCGTACGTGGTGCGGCAGCTGGCGGCCCGAAACTGAACCGAGCTTTTTCAGAACCGCGACCGTGAGGGGCGGCCTAATCCAGCACCCGAACGAACTCGGCGAGAATGCGGTATTTGTCTTCTTCCGGATCGAGATCCCACGACGGATACTCCGGATTGAGCGATTCCAGGCGAATCCGCGTGTGGCGCCATTGGTCGCCGGAGAGTTCTTTTTCACTACGGTAGAGCTTTACGGCATAGCGATCGTTGCCCGTCGTATCCAGGTTTTCGGCCAGCACCAGCCGGCCCTGGCGCGAGCCGGCGACGCCATAGCGAAACACGCACAGCGATCCATCGGGAATGCGGGGCTCCATGGAATGGCCCGCGATTTGCGCAACAAACATATCGGTGCTCAAGCGCAGGTCTTCGGGCGCTTCCAGCCAGCCGTCTTCTGAAATCTCCCGGTTCTCAAGAAACTTTCCCGCGGCCGCCCGCAACGAATAGCGCGGCAGATGCGTTCGGAATTCCAGCACGTTGCTCTGCACGTTCTGCAGATACAAGCGGTCCAGCGCACGCGGAAAATCTTCCAGCAAAACCTCTTCGCGATCGGTCACGCGAATGGCGCCGGAAAGGTTGGCTTCGAGGTATTCGAACAGCTTCCTGGCGCCCATTTCCCGCGCTTTTTGCGCCAAGTCGTCACCCAGCGCCCGCAGCACGGCAAGGTCTTCTTCGTCTTCGTCGTCTTCTTCTTCGCCTTTCCCTATCAGCGAGTCCAGATCCCGCCGGAAGCGCAGGCGCAGCGAATCGGATTCCGGATCTTCGAGCAGCACGCCGATATTTACCAGGCCCTGTTCCGGCGTCTCGGCCTGCACCACGCAATACTTGCCTAATCGGGACTGTAAGGTTGTGGCCGAGGTTGGCATAGTGACTCTCGTTCAGGCTTATCGGCGAGAGGGTGGAAAGAACGAGGCGGAATCACGGCGTGTTGGGATAGTAACCCTTCCGGGCCCGCACCTTGACGTTCGAAAGATTTACCCGGACATCGATGTTCCGGAACTGCCGCCTGGAGTCGCTTTCGTTGGGAATGTAGCGGATGATGTACTGCGTGGTCACCTCGCCCACCACCGCTTCCACCGCGTGATACATTCCGTTGGCGATCTCGGCGGCGTATTGGCCGGTGCCCACCTTCAGGGCGTAATTGCCTTCGTCCGATGGCGTCGACAAATACCCGGCTACATCTTTGTACACGCCCTCCAGCGGATATTCCACGCGGCCCCCGGTTTCTTCCGCCAGCCGCACCAGGTTCTTCGAATCGTCGTTCGCGAAACCGAAGGCCACTGTGCTAATTCCGTAAATGGTCACCAGATTCCGCTGCGCGATCTCAAGCGCCTCGTCCAGCGTCTTCTTGCTCGAGTTGTCGTGCCCGTCGCCGATCACCACCAGGATGCGGCGGGGTTCAATGGGCTCGCCCTGAATCAGCTTGCGGCTGGTGCACGCCATATAGATGGCGTCGTAGAGCGCCGCGCCGCCGCTGGGCTTCTGCTTCTGGAGCTTCTGCACCATCGGCTCGGGGTCGGTTCCGGTATCCATCAGCAAATCCGCCGTGTTCGAATAGCCGATCAGATAGCCGCTGAACTTCGGGTTGTCGCCCGGGATCAGATTCTGCACCATCTCCACCGCCGCGTCCTGATAGTTCTTCCAGTGCAGGCGGCTGGAGTTGCTCAGATCGATCAGGAATCCCACCACTACGGGCTGGCTGCGCTCGCGGGTGAAAAACTGGATCTGCTGCTCCTTGCCTTCGTCGAAAACGGTGAAATCCTTCTGATCCAGATCCGATACGAAGCGGCCCTTCTCGTCCGTCACCGTTATGGGAACGATGACTTCGTTCACTTGGACCTGAATTGGGGCGGGGGTTGGGGCTTGGGGATTGGAGGCTACGTCCGGTTTCTGCGTTTGGCCGAATAGGGAAATACCGAGCAGGAGAGAAAGCGCGAACCGCGGGTACATGTTTTTAGCCTTGCTCTGATTATAGAGCACACGCCCACCGGGAAGCTTACCGACGCCTTCAGGAAAGCGGCCGGTAGAGCCGGTGGCAAGCGGTGCAGGTTCGGGTGATCGCGATGGACTGCGTGGCCGCTCCGTCGAAATCTTTGGCTTCGATGGCCTTCAGCACCGCACCTGCCGACTCTTCCGCCTGCTGCGAGAGTTGGACGCCGTCCTGCGCATTGCCGCGTTTGGTCCAAAAGCCTTCCACCAGCTTGAAGGTGTCCTGCAACGCCTTGGCGTCGTCCGCGGCGGCCTTGGCGTCCTTGGCGGCGATGTTGGCCTGCACGCTTTGATTCTTCGCGTCGATGGTATCCATCCATCCGTCGAACTCGTCGTTTTGGCCCAGCAGGACGCCGGTGGCCAGCGCCAGGATGATGATCTTTCGCATAGGATTCCTAAGAACTAAGGAGGCCCGGAAGGCTGGTGAGCCTCCCGGGCGGGGGGACAGCGAGCTACGCGAGCAGCTCCTTCACAACTTCGCCGTAAACCACCGTTGGACGCTCCGAGCGGCCATGGTTGAGGAACGTAACTTTCAAGTGATCCAGCCCGAGCTGATTCAGAATGGTGGCGTGCAGATCGTAGGTATCCACCGCTTTGCCCACCGATTTCACGCCCAGTTCGTCGGTCTGGCCGTAAGTGTATCCGGCTTTGACGCCGCCGCCGGCCAGCCATTGCGTGTAGCCCCAGGGATTGTGATCGCGGCCGTTGCCGCTCTGGCCCCAAGGCGTCCGGCCGAATTCCTGAGTCCAGACCACCAGGGTCGACTCCAGCAGCCCCTTCGCCTGCAGATCCGTCAGCAAAGCCGCGATGGGCTTGTCTACGGCCTTGGCGTTCAGGCCATGGTTCAGGTCCAGGTCTTCGTGCGCATCCCAGTTTTTGTTGTCGCCGCGGCCCGCGCCCTCCACCGGCCCGCTGACCACATGGACGAAGCGCACGCCGCGTTCCACCAGGCGGCGCGCCCGCAGGATGGCCGTGCCGTAGTCCGCGCTGCCCGGGTCGTTCAGCCCGTACATCTCGCGCGTCGCATCGGACTCCTTGCCCAGATCCACCGCTTCGGGCGCCGAGGATTCCATCCGGTAGGCCAGCTCATAGGAATTGAGGCGCGCCTGGAGCTCGGTATCTTCCGGATGCCTGCCATCGCTATATTGATTGAGGCGCTTCAACAGGTCGAGATTATCGCGCTGTTGGGCGGCTCCCTCGGTGGCGGGGCGATCCAGGTTCAGAATCGGCGAGGATCCCGGACGGAAGGCGATGCCTTGATATACGGCCGGCAGGAAGCCGGAGCTCCAGTTGACCGACCCGGCGGGTGGCTCGCGCTTGCCGGAGTAGAGCACCACGTAGGCCGGCAGATCGGGATTAGCGCTTCCGAGCGCATAGGTCACCCACGCACCAAGCGAGGGACGTCCTGGATTCAGGGCGCCGGTGTTCATCTTCAGCACGGAAATATCGTGCGTGGCGCCGATGGTGGTGCTGGCCTTGATGAAGGCCAGCTTGTCGGCATGCTGGGATAGATTCGGAAGCAGGTCGGAAAAATAGGCGCCGCTGTCCCCATACTGCTTCCAGGTCCGGGTGGGCGAGACGAAGAGCTTGCCCAAACCGCCCTGCGTGCTGGTCTTGATGCCTTGCAGGAAAGATAGCGGCACTTCCTGGCCGGCCTGTTTCACCAGCTCGGGTTTGAAGTCGTAAAGGTCGAGCGAACTGGGAGCGCCAAACTGGTGCAGCCAGACCACCGACTTCGCCTTGGCCGGAAAATGCGGCTGTTTGGGCGCCAGCGGGTCCACAAGTGTGGCTCCCAGCGCAGGCGTGGCCAGGAGGCCGCCGCCCGGTAGCAGCATGCTGATGGTGGCGGCCCCGCCGATACCGGCTGCCGTGGTGATAAGTAATTCTCGACGCGTTGATTTTTTGCTCATGATGTTCTGTCTCCTGTTTGAAATCTGAAAATTCTCCACGCGCGCGGTTCAGAACCGATACGCGAAATCGTTGGAATTCGCCACCGCATGTACCAGATCGACGAACGCAGCCTCTCGAACGGGATTCGCGGCTTCGTCTTCGTGCATACCAGCCGGCAGAGCCAGTGGCTGCCTGCCGTCCGCCGTTTTTTCCCGAATGAGTTTTTCATGGCTGTCCAGGAACGAGAGCAAGGTATCCTTCTCGGTCCCGTCCGGATTGCGCCCAAACAGGATCTGGTAGAGCCGGGTTAGCCTGGCCGATTCGTCGTTGCCCGCCTCGCGGATTACCCGGCCCGCCAAGTCTCGCGACCATCCGAACACCTGAGCGCTGTTATAGAGCGTCAGCGCCTGAAGCGGCGTAGTGGTCACGTCGCGCTTGCTGTGTACCTGTTGCGGGGAGGACATATCGAACGCCTCCAGCATGGGGTAGGCGATGCTGCGCTTGGTGAACACGTACAAGCTGCGCCGGTCGAAGTCCTGCGGGTCCTTCGATACCTGCCAGAGATTGCCGGCGTTCAAACCCTTCGGTACCGGAGGAAAGACGCTCGATCCGCCCACGCTTTCATTAAGCTTCCCGGCCGCCACCAGCAGGGAATCGCGAATTTCTTCGGCGTCCAAACGGACCCGCGGGAATACCGCCAGCAGCTTGTTCTCCGGATCTGCCTTATAGGCGTCTTCCCGATAGTCCGACGACTCCCGGTAGACGCTGGACAGCAGGATCTCGCGGTGCAGCTTCTTGATGTCCCAGCCACTTTTGACAAAATCGTCGGCCAGGTAATCCAACAACTCGGGATTGGTGGGTTTCGCACCTGCCTTGCCGAAATCGCTAACCGTTTCCACGATGCCGTGGGTGAAGTACTGATTCCAGACGCGATTGACGAACACGCGCGCAGTCAGCGGATTCTTCGGGTTCGCAATCCAGTCGGCCAATGCAGTTCGGCGTCCCGATGAAGTGTCCGTCGGTACGATCACCGGCTCCTCGCCGTTGGCGATGGCGGCGGGGAATCCCGGCTGCACTTCTTCCACGGGCTTGTCGTGATTGCCACCGAAGAACAGAAAGGTCGGGGGCGCATCGGGATGCCCCAGCTCGGTCATCGCCGTAAAAGTATCCGACCCTTTGGTGGGTTTCAGATAGTCGAATTTCTTTAGTTCCGCTGTCAGCTTCTTGTATTGCGCCAGCTTTTCCACATAAATCGGGTTGTATTCCGCCGCGGTGGGTTTCGCGCCCGCATCCTCCAAAAAGGCCGCTACATTTTGGTCGCTTGTCACATAGTCGACGCGATGATTGACCCAGCGATCAAGCGCGGTCCACTGTTCCTGGGGCTTGAAAATGGATTCTCTGCTATCGGTCAGATAACGTTCGTGATAATACTTGGTGCCTTCCGCCCGGAAGGAGTCGATCAGCGCTTTAAGCTGAGCGCGAATGTCTTTGGTAGCCTCTTGGTACTTAGCCTGTTGCGCGCGGTACTCGAGCTCCGCGGGGCCGATCTTCGCTGGGTTTTTGCTCACTTCGCTGATGTTCGCGAAGAACGCCTGGAGCTGGAAATACTCTTTCTCCGAGATCTTGTCGAACTTGTGGTTGTGGCACCGGGCGCACTGCACCGTCTGGGCGAGAAATACGGAGCCTACCGTATCGGTGATGTCGGTAGTGATCTCGTACTTCCTGTCGATCAGATCGCGCGAATTATGATTGTCGGGGTAGTTGGCCATAAAACCGGTGGCGATCATGGATTCCTGATTGCCCGGGTTCAGCTCGTCCCCGGCCAGCTGTTCTTTGACGAACTGGTCGTAAGGCTTGTCGTTATTAAAGGCGTCGATTACGTAATCGCGGTAGCGGTACATGTTGGCGCGCGTCGCGTCGTTTTCGTAACCGGTGCTGTCGGCGTAGCGCGCCAGGTCCAGCCAGCGGCGCGCCTGGCGTTCTCCGTAATGGGGCGATGCCAGCAGGCGATCGACAAGCTTCTCGTATGCGTCGGGCGAGCGGTCCGCCAGGAAGGCTTGCACCTCGTCCGGCGTGGGAATCATGCCCCAGGCGTCCAACGTTGCGCGGCGAATAAACGTCGCGCGATCGGCGTCCGGCGAGGGCTTGATGCCCTTGTCTTCGAGCTTGGCCAAGATAAATGCGTCGATCGGCGTGCGTACCCAGGCCTTTTGCTGAACCGCGGGCACGTCTGGACGCTTCACCGGCTGATAGGACCAGAGTTGGCTGGACGGAGCGGGTTTTGCCGCCGTGGCGGGCGGAATTTCCGCTGCCATTGCGGCCGTTAGACTGCAAACGAATAAATAACCGACTTTCATCAATTGACTCCTTGTCGCGAATCGCATTTTCTTCCTTCCCATGGAACTGTCCCCTACTCAAAACTTCAGATGTAAACCCACTTGAACGATCCGGGCCTGATTGCCCGCTACCAACGAAGTCACCTCGCCAAAGGTTGCGCTGCCTTGCTGGGTATTGGGCGGCGCGAAATTCGCATGATTGGTGAAATTCAGGGCTTCCACGCGGATCTGCAGCGTGTAGCGCTCCCACGAATAATCTTTCAGCAACGACGCATCCAGGCTGAATAATCCCGGTGCCACGCCGAACGTCCGGCCAGCGTCTCCGAACGTGTAGGGAGCCGGCGCGGCGAAGGCGGCGGTATTGAACCACTCGGCCAACTGCTCGGCGCGCGTCCGATTTCCGGAGAAATCCGGGTTCCCTACTACGTTGGGTCTCACTCCGTCCGAATAGGAGTTGGTATCGTTGGTCAGCTCGGTGATGTCCAGCGGCGGCCCGGTGTGCGCCTCGATAATGGTGGCCACGGACCAGCCTCCGATCGCGCCTTGGACGAACCGGTTGGAAGGATTAAAGAGCCGGCCTTGGCCGACTGGCAGCTCATAGATCGAACTGATGACCAGCCGGTGGCGAAGATCGTTGGAGGACAGACCCCAGTCGTTGTTCTGGTTGTAGTAATTGGTGAAGGCCACGCCGTTACCGATTTCGCTGCGGGCGTCCAGATTATCCAGAAAAATCGAGTAAGTGTAGTTGACTTTTAACTGCAGCCCGGCCGAAAGCCGCTTGTCGAAGCCGATATTCAGGCCGTTGTAGTCCGATCTGCCGATGTCCGATCCCAGAATCTGAACGTTGCTGAACTGCGGGAAGGGTCTGAGGGCTTGCAGATTGCCGGGCCCTAATTCGTCGGTGGGAACCTGGTTGATGCTCTGCGGCACGGTAGCCGTCAGATCGTGCCCGAAGGTCCCGAGATAACCGATCTCCAGCAGCATTCCCTTGCCCAGCTCGCGCTGGATGTCGAGGCTGGATTGATAAAGATAGCCCGTGTTCCGGTTCTGCTGGAAGAAAGTAACGGAAGTGCTGGGGGTCTGGCCCACCGGCACCGCGCCGTAGCCTGGCGTGAGATCGGCCACGGTGGGAGAAGACAATGCCGGGAAGCCGTTCTTCAAAAGAAAGGCCGGCGTCTTGCCGTTGTTGCCGGCTACAAACGTTCCCTGCGTGCTGAATCCCGCGATGAGAACCACGGGAGCCGGGATATCGTATTCGCCGGTGAAAAGGATCGCGCCGCCGCCTCGGACCACCCACTTGTCCGTGGCTTTCCAGGCGAAACCGACGCGGGGACCAACGTTATGAAAATCCCAGTTGTGCGCGAACTTGCTCTGCCCGTCGATTCCAGCGAACGTGATGACGCCGGGCGTGTTCGATACCGGGTTGATCTCGGTCTCATTGAACGCGTTTTGGCGATTACGGATTTCCCAGCGCGGCGTGTCGATGTCGTAGCGCAAACCGATATTCAGAGTGAGTTTGGGAGTAAGCTTCCAATCGTCCTGCACATAAGCGCCATACGTATCCAGACGCGAATGCAGTGGATACCCTTGGAGCACGGAGCCCTGATTCACCCAGCCCATCAACAGCGACGCAACGCTGCTGCCGGTAGCCTGGTTGTTGAACGTGAGACTGCCGCCCGCATAGACGTTGTATATTTCTCCGTCTTTGCCGTAGCGGTATTCGGCGCCGGCCTTGAACTGATGGTTGCCTACGATTTTGGTGATGCTCTCGGTCAGCGCGTGAGCTTCCACAGGCGATTGGAACCGTTCCTGGCCGTTACTCTGCGTGCCGCCCACCGGCTGGCCGAGCGAAGCATAGCCGTTCAGCAATACGCCCGGAAAGAACGCCTGGTTCGCGCCCGTCAGCCCGATCCCGGCCGTGATATCGGTGTTGGCGCCGGGCGAATAGCTCAGCGCCTGGCGGCGGTTCAACGTCAGGCTCAGCTCATTAATGAGGGTTGGCGAGATACTGCTGGTCCAACCGGCGGTGGCGTTGTAGTAATAGTCGTGCACCAGATATCCGTAGGGATCCGAGGCCGCGTTGGGAAAAACCGACGCCGTTGCGGTATGGTCCGGCTGGCCCAGGAAGCGGATGAAAAGGCGATTATTGTCGTTGATATTGTGGTCGAACCGGGCCACGTAATTGTTGATTATGGTTGTAACCGGATCGTTGGCCAGGAAATTGGTGCCGCTGGAGGTAGCGCCCGGGATATTGGGCGCGGGATAGAACGACGCCAACTTCAACCCCACGGGGTCGAGCATGCTCGCGGGAATGATGTTGTTCGCGAAAGGAACGCCGGTGGCCGGATTCTTGACGATCATGCCGGTGCCGTTGAAGTTCCCGCTCAATTCCTGGAGAGTCGGAACGGTCAGGTTGAGAGTTGTCGCCGATATCTCGCGAGCGCCTTCGTAATTGAAGAAGAAGAACGATTTGTTCTTTTTGATCGGGCCGCCCAGGCCGCCGCCAAACAAGTTGTAGCGAAGAATCGGTTTGTGTTTTGCAAAGAAAGTATTGGCATCGATGGCGTCGTTGCGGAAGTATTCGTAGGCTGCGCCATGAAACTCGTTGGTTCCCGACTTGGTGGTCATGCGAAACACGCCACCGCCCGTACGGCCCAGCTCGGCGGCATAATTGCTCACGGCCACGTTGAATTCCTGCATGGCCTCCACCGGCGGGTCGAATTGCAGCGTGGGCGTTCCCATCGCGACGTTCTCTACCGAGCCGCCGTCCACGTAGAAATTCGCGTTGCCGCCGCGGCCTCCGGCGATGGAAAAGGTGGTGCTGGATCCGCCTCCCACCTGCACCACAAATCCATTGAGGCGCGCCAACTGCGTGGACCGGCGGTCGATCAGCGGCATGTCGACGATGGTGGCGTTCGTCACCACGTTCGAAACGGCCGCGGAGTCGGTTTGTAGCAGCGGCACGTCCGCCTCGACGTCCACGGTTTGAGAAACTTCGCCGACGGATAGCGACACATCGACATTGCTGACCTGCCCGGTTTGCACCACGATCCCTTTGCGGGCTTCGGTGGCAAAGCCGTCCTTCTGCACGCTCAGGTCATAAAGCCCCGGCTCCAGGAGCGGGAATGAGTAATAGCCTTCCGAAGACGAGGTTGCTTCCCGGCGGTCGCCGGTGCCGGTGCGCGTTAATATGACTTTCGCGGTGTTGACGCTGGCCTGCGTGGGATCGAGAATTCGGCCTGAAATCTGTGAATTCTGAGCATACAGAGCCGTGGTGGACGCGGCAACGGCCAAAAGAACCGGTAAGAGATAACGCATAAGTTCCTAAAAATAGAATTTTCAAGTCAGATACGCGCGGCTCGCATGGCCGGGACCGGTAATGGCAGGGCGCCGTGGGCTGGCGGAAAAGTTCCGCAAAAGCAACGGCGTCAGAAAAGCATCAGGGGGCGGCTTCGCGTCCTACTTGCCCGCGAACCACTTCTTCGGCCAGCGCCACCAAGGTGATGCGCCGCTGCCGGCTCAGCCGGCGAAGATATTCGTAGGCCCGCTCCTCGGTGATCCCGTGGTCTACTTGCAAAACGCTCTTAGCCCGTTCCACCAGCTTTCGGCCGGCCAGGCGGCTGGTGACCGTTTTCAGTTCGGTGCGAAGCCGGGCGATTTCCTTGACCGACCAGGTGGCCAATCCGATCACGTCCAGCCGTTCTCGAATGAAATCCGGAACATGGCGATGCGGAGGCGCGGCGGCTGCGAAGCAGAACACCACCGAGATCGCCCGGCGCTGCACTTGCCAAGGGAACAGGAGAAAGGATTGTGAATTCCGCGAAATCCGTTCGCGGAGAAGTTTTGCCAGGGGGCTGCCCGCTTCTATGAGCCCCGATCTGGTCTTCAACCACTCCAGATTGTCTTGCTCGGAGCTGGACAGCCATCGGGTTGGTGCCGGCTCGCCCATGCTGCTCCAGAAATAAGTGACTTCCACTCGCGAACCCGAGGTGAGGAGCACCGCGACGGTCTCCGCCCGAAGCTCGGTTGCGGCCCGGTTCAGTCCCGAGGAAGCATTGTCGAGAGCCTGTTCGAGAGTTGATGAAAGATCGATCGCCTCGGCTGATAGATGCCGCATAAACCTTACACTCGGCCCTTCTGCGGGCATTTCTCTTCCTTGAGAGTTTTTTAAACCGTGACGGCCTTGTCAGCGGGAGTGGATTTTGTGTCCGCGGAAGAGCCGGGAGCTAGTCCTGAGGGTTCAGAGAAACCAGCTCAACGTCCACCGCTGACAGCAGGGAAGTGTTTAGCGGGAACAACAACAGCGTGCATTGCTTTTCGTGTGCATTTTTGTAACGCTCTAGTATGTTGATAGACTATATCATCGGAAATCGGCGGATGTCAAGGAATTTCTGGACCAAAAAGTAATCCATCCGATGGACTATAAGTACACGGTGGGAGAGTAGTGGACAGATTTGGGGCCCAGAATGGGCCGGAACGCCATAACTCGCTTGTAACGTTACTGATATTCGATTAAACTAAGGCGTTCGAACAAAACCCGCACCGGGGACCGGCTGGTGAGGACTCATGGAAGCCGCCGGTTCCGGTGCGGTCAGGATCTAGCGCCGGCACGTCTAGCCGGATACTAACTTTCAGTTCCTCCGCGAGCGAGGCCCGCGTCCTGCTATCCTCGCCACGAATGCCAAACGCCGCCGAAACCATTCCAAGATGCGAGTCGGATCGGTTTCGTTCGACGAAGCGGCCCAAAAAAATCCCTCTGTTGCAACTCGCCGTTCAGAGTCAAAGCGGTTGCAAATCTCGAAAAGCACCGGTTCCCGCAAGCACGCCGTTCACCAGCCCGCTCATGACCCCGTCCCGCTCATTGCAAGCAGAGGGCAGGTTTTAAAGGTCACTTCATCAATTCGGTCGCTTTAGTGCACGCCGCACACCACCGGTTTTTCCTTTGTTTTTAGCGATCTCCGCGCCTGGTTTGAGGCGGCGGGCTGCTAGGACTGTGTCAGTGTGACACAATTGGCTGTTGGCGATTAGGGATTGGGTTGCAGGCTTTGTCGCGGTCGCTTCCGCCGTTGCGGTGTGCCTGAACCTTGTAGCCCAGGACGACGAATTCCGGGTTTATACGGAACACCCCCGGTTGATTCTGACCGCCCAGCGGCTGCGCTTGCTCAAGCGCGAACGAGAGCGCGAATCCCAGCGCTGGCGCCAATTCGATCTGCTGGTCAAAGGCTCCGCCAACCTACCCGAGCCGGGATTCGCACAGGCGCTTTACTATGCCATTTCGGGCGACAATGCGGCGGGCAAGCGAGCCGTCGATTGGGCCTTGGGAGCCGGGCAGGACCTGCGCCAACTGGCGATCGTTTACGATTGGTGCCAACCCATCTTGGGCCCTCAGCAATCCGCTCAATTGGCGGCCAAGATCCACCAGCTCATGCGGAAATCCTCTCCCGATACGCTGTCCGCCCGCCGCGATCGCGTCTTAGCCCTTATCGCCACCGCCGACGATCCCAAGCACCCCGAAGAGGCGCCCCTTGCCGAACTGGTGCAGAAATGGTGGCGCGCTGAATTTGCTCCGTCGCTGTCGGATGGCCGGAGCGTGCCGGCGCTCTCGGACCTTTATTCACTGCTGGAAGTGCTGCACGCGGTGCGCGACAACCTGAAGATCGACCTGCGCGAAGACGCATTCGAATACTTCGAGCACCTGCCGATTTATATGATTGCCGCCAATTATCCGGCGCCTTATCGGGCGCCCGAAAACGAATTCCGCATCCCGGTGTACCAGGGCAATGCCCAGCCCGACCTGACGGTGGCCGCACTAGCGCGCGCGGCCGGCTTGAGCATGGTGGCTTATGACAACAACGCCCTCGACAACCAGTTTCTGCAAGGCTGGCTTATTCAAGACCGTTTTCTGATGATGACCCTTTTCGGCGCGCCCTACGAATTTCTGTGGGCCAATCCCTACCAGCCGGGGCTCAGCTATTATCAGCTCCCGCTGGTGTTTCACGACGCGCATTCGGGAGCGCTTTTTGTGCGATCGGGCTGGGACGAAGATGCCGACTGGTTCGGTTTATACGGCGGCGAGGCCGAGCTTTTTCACGATGGCCGGGTCACGGTGGTGAACCAGGGCGCGTCGGGTTCGTCTACGCCGCAACCGCTGCACCTGGGCGATGCCAGCGTCGTCTTCGGCCGCGCTCCTTTTCGCTTTTCGATGGACGATGGCGGGACGCTTCTGATGATCGGTTTAAAGCCGCGCCAAAAATACCTGGTGGAGACTGACGATGAGGAGATGCGGGAGGTGTCGACGGACGGGGCCGGAAGCTTCGTTCTGCAGTATCCTGCGAGCCGCGCCGCCGGCATCCGCGTCCACGAATAGAGCTAGCCGCCTGAATCCGTGTTTACCCGTGTTCATCCGTGGCTAAAATGCTTACTGGCCGCCGATGAACGCAGATGAACGCCGATAGTGGATTCGCGCCTTCGCGTGGTGCTTCAGCCGTGGGCTTTGCGCGTGCGTCCAAGCCCTTGCGCCGCGGTCGGTGCGAATCGCCAACAAGCCAATAGCCAGTTCGGGTTTCCGCCTGCAAACTATTTGATCTCCAATACTTCTTTTTCTTTCGTCTTGACGGCCTGATCCAGCCGCAGGATGTAGTTATCGGTCAGCTTCTGGGTCTCGTCCAGCGCCCGCCGTTCGTCGTCTTCGCTGATCAGTTTGTCTTTCAAAAGCTTCTTGATGTGCTCGTTGCTGTCGCGGCGGATGTTGCGCAAGGCCACGCGATGGTCTTCGGCGATATGGTGGACCTTCTTCACCAGATCTTTGCGCCGCTCTTCGGTCAGCGAAGGGATGGGCACACGGATGACCTTGCCGTCGTTGGAAGGATTCAAACCCAGATCGGCAGCGCGGATGGCTTTCTCGATGGCTCCGATTTGCGAGACATCAAAGGGCTGTATGGTGATCAGCGTTGCGTCGGGCACGTGCAGCGTAGCCAGCTGGTTGAGTGGCATGGGCGTTCCGTAGGCCTCCGCACGCACATTGTCGAGCAGGCCCATGGAGGCGCGCCCGGTACGCACTCCGGCCATTTCGTGCTGTAAATCGGAGAGCACCTTGTCCATGCGCGACCTGGCCTGCGCGTCGATTTCCTTGGCGTTTTGAAAGTTGTGAGCGGTCTGGGTGGTGGTGGAGGGTTCGTTTTTCATGTGGCGCCTAGTGAATGAGAGTCCCGATGGGTTCTCCCATGCTCATTCGCATTATATTGCCGAATACATTCAAATTGAAAACCAGGATCGGAAGCTGGTTGTCGCGGCACATGGCGACGGCGGAGGCGTCCAGCACCTTCAGGGCTTTGGCCAGGACGTCGTGATAACTGATTTCCGGATACAGAACCGCATCTTCGTGACGCATGGGATCTTTGTCGTAGACGCCATTCACGCGCGTCCCCTTGGCGATGACATCGGCGTGGATCTCGAGCGCGCGGAGCGTGGCGGCGGTATCGGTGGAAAAGTACGGATTGGACGTTCCGGCCGCGAAGATCACGATGCGTCCCTTGTCCAGATGGCGAATGGCCCGGCGGCGGATGTAGGGCTCGGCCACCTGATGAATCTGGATGGCCGTCATCACACGCGTGGGAATGCCGGTTTTTTCGAGCGCATCCTGCAAAGCCAGCGCGTTGATCACGGTGGCCAGCATGCCCATGTGGTCCGCCGCGACGCGATCCATCTTCATAGCCGCCGCCGCCACGCCGCGAAAGAAATTGCCGCCGCCCACCACCAGGCCGATCTGCACGCCGGTCCGGGCCACTTCAGCGATCTCCTCCGCCAGGCTCTTCACCCGCTCCGGATCGATGCCGAAAGAACTTCCGCCGGCCATTACCTCACCGCTGAGTTTGAGAACAAGGCGCTGGTATTTAGGCATGGCGCTGTGGGGGCGGATGCCTACGTCCGCGCCGGACCCCCGGTCCGGTTCCCCGCATCGGCGGGGCGACTCGCGAAAGCAACGGAAGCCGGCGGGGGCGCCGGCCGCGGTCCAGGGGGACCGCCCCACATTGTTATTCTCATTAATCCCTTGGCGGAGCCTGCTCCGCGGTTTCTTCGATGAGCGCCGCTTCTCCCACCTTAAAGCGGACGAAGCGCGAAACCGAAATGTTTTCGCCTAATTTGGCGATGGCGGCTTTGATCAGATCGCCGATGGTGGTGGCGTTGTCGCGAATGAAGGGCTGCTCGTAAAGGCAGATCTCTTCGTAGAACTTGGCCAAGCGGCCCTCGATGATCTTATCCACCATCTTCTCGGGCTTGCCTTCCTGTATCGCCCGGGCGCGCTGGATGTCGCGCTCCTTGTCCAGGGCGGCGGGCGTAACGTCTTCCTTGCGGATGAATTGCGGATCGGCGGCGGCAACCTGCATGGCCAGGTCCTTCACCAGCTGCTGAAAATCGTCGGTACGCGCGACGAAATCGGACTCGCAGTTCACCTCCACCAGAACGCCCAACTGCGACCCGGGGTGAATGTAGCTGCCAATGATGCCTTGGCGCGTGGTGCGCGTGACCTTGCTGGCGGCCTTGGTGATGCCCGCTTTACGCAAATAGATCTCAGCCTCGGCCAGGTTGCCCTTGGTTTCGGTCAAGGCCTTCTTGCACTCCATCATGCCCGCGCCGGTCCGGTCGCGGAGCTCTTTCACTAATTTCGCACTGATTTCCATGGCTTCCTGTCGATTCGTAAATTCAGCTCCGCTTCCTCACGGTCGCGGCTAAGTCACGCGGGCAAGCGGCGGGCGCGTTACTGGCTATCGGCCCGCCGCCTGTCGCTCGATTATTCCACCGTCTGCGGGGTACTGCTGACCGTTTCGCCGGCTTCCGATCCGGGACCCTTGCGGGGCAGGGACATGGAAGGCAGATCTTCATCGGAAAGACCTTCCGACATGAGCTGGTCCAGTTGTTGCGGATCGAACTGCGCGTACTCGAGATTTTCTTCGGCCGGAGTTTCGTCGGTAATGATCTTTTCGGCCGCGAAATCCTGTTCGGTAGCCAGCGCCCGGCCTTCAATCACTGCGTCGGCCACCTTGGTGGTAAACAGGCGGATGGCGCGCAAAGCGTCGTCATTGCCGGGAATCACGTGATCTACTTCGTCGGGATCGCAATTGGTATCCACCACCGCGACCACCGGAATCCCCAACCGCCGCGCTTCCTTCACCGCGATGGCTTCTTTGTTCGAATCGACGACAAATAGCACGTCGGGCAGGCCCGACATATCCTTGATGCCGGCCAGGTTCTGCTGCAGGTGTTTGCGCTCGCGCTCCAACCGGCTGGCTTCCTTCTTCACGCGGCCCTCGTAGCCCGCGCCTTCGGCCGCCATGACATCCAGCTCCTTGAGCCGCTTGATGGATTTTTGCACAGTCAGCATGTTGGTGAGCAGACCGCCCAGCCAGCGCTGGTTGACGTAGTATTGGCCGCAGCGCGTGGCTTCTTCGGAGATGGCCTCCTGCGCCTGCCGCTTGGTTCCGACGAACAGAACGGTTTTGCCTTGCGCGGCTGCTTCGGCCACGTAGCGCATGGCGTCCTTGAACAGCTTCAGGGTCTTTTGGAGATCGATGATGTAGATACCGTTACGTTCGCCAAAGATGTATTCTTTCATCTTTGGATTCCAGCGCTTGGTCTGGTGCCCGAAGTGAACGCCGGCTTCGAGCAATTCCTTCATTGAAATTGATGGCAAACTGCCTCCTTTGTTACCGGGTTTCTGGTTTCGCCCGATCACACCCGCGCACACGGCCCAAAGCGGAATTTGTGTGCCCTCGACGGAATCGGACGTTAGTCTTTCCTGAATCGCGCACAACGCCAAGCTGTGCGCTCCGCCGCGCGGTTAGCGCTTCGAGAACTGGAACCGCTTGCGCGCGCCCTTTTGACCGTACTTCTTGCGCTCGCGCGAACGCGGGTCGCGGCTCAGCAGCCCAAGCTGCTTCAACTTCGGACGCAGCTCGGAATTGAACT
This sequence comes from Bryobacterales bacterium, assembly GCA_963784025.1. Taxonomy (GTDB): domain Bacteria; phylum Acidobacteriota; class Terriglobia; order Bryobacterales; family Bryobacteraceae; genus Palsa-89. Next base: position 480,937 of record CAWAPW010000006.1, on the reverse strand, counting down.
CGAGCAAAGCGCGGGCAATGCCCAGGCGCGCCGCGCCGGCCTGACCGTTCGGGCCGCCGCCATCCGCCAAAATAAGAATGTCGAACTTGTCGGCCACCTCGGCCGCCAGCAGGGGCTGGCGCACTAAAGCACGCGCGGCTTCGTTCACGAAGTAGTTCTCGAACGACCGCCCATTCACCGTAATCTGGCCTTTACCGGATCGCAAAAAGATGCGAGCGACCGCGGTCTTGCGGCGGCCGGTTCCTAGATGTTGCACTAATCCTGCCACTCAAATACCTTCCTTGTTCTGTTGTTGGAGGTGAACGGCAGGGCGGGAGAAGACATTCCGAGCACTACGATACCGACAGCTCCACCGGCTTTTGCGCCTGGTGGGGATGCTTGTCGCCTGCATAGACCTTCAACTTACGATACATTTGTTTGCCGAGCTTGTTCTTCGGGAGCATTCCCGCGATTGCGTGCTCGATAATTCTGGTGGGACGCGTGGCGCGCATTTTGGCGACGCCGACTTCGGTAAGGCCGCCCGGGTATCCGGAATGGCGGCGATAAAGCTTCTGGCTTTCCTTACGGCCCGTGAGCCGGACTTTCGCGGCGTTGATCACGATGACGTGATCGCCGGTGTCCAGGAAGGTGGTGTAGGTGGGCTTGTGCTTGCCCATCAGGATCATAGCCGCGGCGCTGGCAATCCGGCCGAGCACCTGATCGGCGGCGTCCACTACGTGCCACTGGCGCACGATTTCCCCTTCGGACGGAATAAGAGTTTTCATAAAGACAGACCTTCTCCCTTGGAGACTTGCGGTCAATTCAGATTAGCGAATCGGGCGGGGAGGTGTCAAACGTAGCCAGAGGGCGTCAATATTCGCCGGCAGAACTTTCCATAGACCCCGCGCCACTTCGTTTTGCAACTGCCGCGCGGTCCAGCCGGTATAGCCGGCGTAAATGCGGAAAGATCCAGGCGGCGCGCCGCTGGAAATGATCCTCAGAAGTTCGCTCCTGGTGGAAATTAGGGTGAAGTAGGGAGCGGTCTTGGATCGGATGAGGCCGCGGAGGCCGATGGCGACGGGACCGCCGGCATAAACAACAAACGTCTTTCCTTTCGCCTCCGGCAGGACCTCTGAAATCGGTACATCGGTGGGTTTGTTGAGCATCAATCCGATGGCGGCTTCAGAATCGTAATGGATTAGAACAACGACAGTTCGAGTGAAATCGGGATCGTGCGATTTTCCGGTCGCCACCAGCAGGTTTCCTGTCGCGAGCTGGGCCTGGCAGGCGATAGTGGCGAGGAAGAAACATGCCCCGAAAAAACCTGAGGGTTTTGAGACCGGAATTACGCTTACTAAATTGATGCCAGAACTTGCGGCCGACTTACTTGCTCGACTCCGAAAGAATGAGATCGACATACCAGTGTTCGTTCGTGAGGCGGAAAAGCTCTCGGATGACGAATGGAAGCGCCTTTCCACTCTGATTATGCGCTGGTTTGCCCAGCAGAAAACCGATGGTTTGAACGGTTTTCAGGCCGGCGGCGATGCGACGAAGCGGTAACCCACGCCGCGCACGGTTTGCAGGTGCCGGGGACGCGTTGGGTCGTCCTCGATATAGCGGCGCAGGCGCACGATGAAGTTGTCGATGGCTCGTGTGTCGGTGTCCTCGTGCAGGCCCCAGACGTTCGCCAACATTGATTTGCGCGAAACGCGCTTACCTTCGTTCTCGATCAGATAGCGAAGAACGTTGGCCTCCATTAAAGTGAGCGGAAACACCTGCTCGCGCACGCGCAGCTCCAGCCGGTCGAAATCCACCGACTTTTCGCCGAAGGTAAACGCACGCGCGGCATCGGCGGACCGGTTCGGCGGCGTGCTCAGCCGGGGCTCGGCGGGCGATTCCACCGCTGCGCGCAGCCATTCGCGACGCCTGAGCAGCCCGCGGATGCGCGCAATCAGGATGGACAGCTCGAACGGCTTGGTCAGGTAGTCGTCGGCGCCGGCGGCGAAGCCCTGCAGCACGTCGTCGGCATGCCCGCGCGCGGTGAGAATCAAGGTGGGCACGAATTGACCGGACTCCCGCATCCTGGACACGACGTCAAAACCGCTGATGCCCGGCAGCATGACGTCCAGAATCACGACGTCGAAGGCATGTGCCTCCGCCTTCAGGGTTTCGAGCGCGGCTTCGCCCGCATCCACCAATTGCACCTGATAGCCCTCGGCTTCCAGATTGAAACGCAATCCTTCGGCCAGATGCTGCTCGTCTTCAACCACTAGGACCCTGCTCATGAAGTACGGCTCATTTGGTCATCTTCACCATCGGAAGCTGCAAAACAAACGTGCTTCCCCGGCCCGGACCTTCGCTCTCGGCCCAGGCGCGGCCCCCGTGCCGTTTGGCCACGGATCGGACGATATATAGCCCGAGGCCGGTGCCCTTTACCCGCGTGGCCAGCGGTCCCGGGACGCGATAGAAGCGCTTAAAGATCTGTTTCAGTTCCATCTTGGGGATACCGGGCCCCTGATCGCGCACCCGCACCGATACAAACTTATCGTCCACGGCCTGGGTCTCGACTAGCACCTGCACGGCGCTTCCCGAATATTTTACGGCGTTGTCGATGAGGTTCGAAACGGCGGCGCGCACCTCGTCCAGGTCGCCCATGACGATTGCGGCCGGACCGGGCTGGTACTGGAGCGCTTCGGGCAGCAGCCGGTGCAGCGTGCGCGTGCGCGTCAGGCATTCCTCGATGACGGCGTTCAGATCGATGCGGCTCAGGTGCAGCCTGCGATGGCCGGTGGAACCGATTCGCCCGGTGCGCAGGACCTGTTCGATGGTGGCAAGCAGCCGGTCGCTATCCTCCACCATCGTGCGATAGAATTCCTGGCGTTTGACTTCGTCCACCGAGCGGGTTTGCAGCGTTTCCAGATACAGCCGAATGGACGCCACCGGCGTTTTCAGCTCATGCGTGACCGCGTTGATGAAAGCATCGTGCTGTTCGTTGCGCCGGATCTCGCGGACCAGAAACGTGGTGTTGAGGACCACGCCGACGATGATGGTAAGGGCCAGCAGCGAGCCGAGGAACAGCAGGATGCCAGTGTGCCAACGCAGCAGCACCCAGCCGATATACAGCAGGACGATGACGGAGATGAGCCCGATGCCGAGAGCGATGAAAAACGCGATGGACCGACGGCGTCCGGCGACAACCATAGCTCCAGGGTAACCGCTCCCGTCCGGTCGCGCTTCGGGGTTGGGGATTCGGGATTGGGCGGCTTTTCTAAACTGTGCCTGCCCGCCAACCCCCAATCCCTAACCCCAGGCCGTGACCGAAGGGACGGGCCTCCTACGCCGCTTCGCGCTCGGGAATCGCCGTGTGTACCTTTGCGACGCGCACCGCTTTCGCGATGCCCAGGAATTTCAGGATTGAGATCTGAATCCAGGAGAAATCGATCTCATACCAGGCCAGGCCGTGCCGCGCCGAAGTGGGGTGGGCGTGGTGGTTGTTGTGCCAGCCTTCACCGAACGTGATCAGCGCGATCAGCACGTTGTTGCGGGAATCGTCGCGCGTACTGAAGCGGCGGCTGCCCCACAGGTGGGTGACGGAGTTCACCGTCCAGGTGGCGTGCAGGCCAAAGGTGAGGCGCATGCAGGTGGCCCATAGCAACAGCGGAAGCCCGCCAAAGATCAATAACAACACGGACACCACGATGATCGGAATCCAGTGGTAAGTGTTCAGGTTGGCGTAGAACTTATCTTTCGCCAGGTCGGGAGCGTACTTAGCCATCAGCTTGGTGTCGTTGTGTTTGGATTCGCCCACCAGCAGCCAACCGATGTGGGACCACCAGGCGCCCTCGCGGGGCGAATGCGGATCGCCTGGCTTGTCGGAGAACTGGTGATGGATGCGGTGCGTGGCCACCCAAAAGATAGGGCCGCCTTCGAGCGACAAGGTTCCGCAGAACGCCAGAAAATATTCGAGCGCGCGGGGCAGCTTATACGAACGGTGCGTGTGCAGCCGATGGTAGCCCATGCTGATACCCAGTCCCACCGCTACCCAATACAGGATCAACGACGTGATCAGCGCGTGCCAGCTGAACATAAATAGCGCGGCAATCGCGCCCGCATGCAAAACAACCAGAACGCTGATGATGGCCCAGTTCAGCCTCCGGTGTTCGTAGATACTTTGGATGTCGCTAGTCAAGAGATCTCCCTGAACTTTCTACCCTTAAGTTCCAACGTAACAGGGAAGTCTCAAGCCATTTGTAAGAGTTGTGTAATACCGCGTTCAGTTCGAGGGCGCGTGACAGCGAGGTAGGGTTTTCACTTAGAGCTCCCTACGATGGTACTGGCTGGTGAGCGTCAGCGCGCAGGTTCCAAGCTTTTCTTGATCACTTCCACCACGCCGCGATCTCCGTCCACCTTCACCCAATCGCCGGTTTCGATCACGTCCAGAGGATCTTGATCCAGCTGGGTCACAGCCGGAACGCGCGTCACCACCGCGCCCAGCGCGATCTTGGTGGTCATCTGATTGAAGACCATCGCGAGCGGCGCCGATTTCGTGAGGCGCGTCATGTGGAACGCATTCGACCATCCCGACGATCCTTTAGCGCCCGGAAACACCAGCACCTTGTCTTTGAAACTCTGCCCGCGCAGTTCGTGCCGCGTCTCAATGACGGTTCCGGTCATCGGATCGATGCCGCCCCATCCGGAGATGGTCTCGCGGGTAACCAGGGCTTCGCCTTCCGCGCAACCGCCCACGATGCCGCGTCCGTGCAGCACAATCATCGCAGCTCCCCGGTCCAACGCCCTGTCAGCGCAGCATGGATGCAGTCTTCCGTTGTGCCGAACCACGCCTCCACAGCCACCATGGCCGGCAGGTAGTGGGTCTGCTTGGCCGAATCCAGGGCGACCACCTTCGTGCCTTTGGGCACCGCGCGTGCGATTGCGGAGCAAGTATCCGTCATCACCAGGCCGCCCGCATCCTCAATCGCCTTGGTGAACCCGCTCATATCCGCCACCGTCTTCACTGCACGCGACGTGAACATCCACAGATGCGTCTTGATCCTCCTGCCAGCCAGCAATCGCGCCACCTCGCCGAATTGGTCGATGGAGGCATGCGGGCAACCCAGCATCACATAATCGACGTTGGGATCGCGGCCATTCGCGTTCAGCGTCTCATACACGCGCCGTCGTTCCGAGGCGCCGTACTGAATCGTCACCATGGGCTTTCGGCCGCCGAGCGCCAGATCCAAAGACGCTGCCTCCGGCGTCACACCGACGATGTGGTACATTTCGACGCCACCGGAGGACGCCGCGGCAGCGCCCAAATGTTTATGCCGCAGCGGATCGGCTTGCCGGATGGCGCCCGTCAAAACGGGAATATCTTCTTCCACCATCTCGCCGATGAAATAGCCGAGCATGCCCCAATCCATCACCGTCTCAACCGGCGTTTCCACTTCAATCCGATGCGTGGCCTGGCGATACTCGTCGCAATGAAAACCCCAGTCGGGAATTTTGCCCGTGAGCATCGCGGCGCTGGTGCTCTCGCGGCCCTCCGTGTTGGTGCGCGCACCGATCACAGAATTGCAATACACCACGGCGGACGACTCCATCCACGCGCAATGCTCGCCCTTCACGGGCAAGTTGCCCGCCAGATACGGCGTGCAGGTCTTCATGATCCGGACGCCGTGCCGCGCCAGCTCCGCTTCATCTTCGCGCTGATGCTGCATGGCTTCAGGGCTCATCCCCAGATCGGCCCAATGCGCCAGATCCATCCCGCCTTGCAAATGGCAGCAGCTTCCCGTGGCCGCCGGCACGGACATCACCTCGGCCGCATCCAGATCGTAGAGCGAAAAGACCGCCTCGAAGCTGCCGTCGCCAGCATGTTCCTGGAAATACTTCTGCAGAAATAGCGTCGACGATCCGGGCACACCCGCGATGTTTTTGGTGTCGACGAAGCGCTCGGCGCCTAGCGCCTCGGCGTAGCGAACCAACAAGTCCATCGCCTTTTGTGTCGCGACGCCGGCCGCGCCGTCCAGCATGGCCTTTTCGTCGTCTGCCAGGAACATCGCTTCGGTCGACTTAGCCGCGCTCTTCGATGTGCTTCAGCCGCGCATCGAGCACTTCTTCCACTCGCCGCAGCTCGGCGCGCCACAGGTCGCGCATGTCGTCGAAACGCGTGTTCACACCGTCGAAACGCGCGTTAACCGCATCGAAGCGCGCATCCATTTTCAATTCCACTTTGCCGATTTTGGCGTTGATATAGGCGATGACGAGCCCGACCAACGTGGCATTAAACAGCAACGGAATGCCGACCAGAATATAGAGCTGTTCGTTCGTCACCAAAAGAAGTGCGTCCCGCCTGGCACTATTCTCTCACACGCCGTTACCCGCGCTCTTCGATGTGCTTCAGCCGCGCATCGAGCACTTCTTCCACTCGCCGCAGCTCGGCGCGCCACAGGTCGCGCATGTCGTCGAAGCGCGTGTTCACACCATCGAAACGTGCGTCAAAACGCATGTTGACGGCGTCGAAACGCGTGTTAACGGCGTCGAAGCGCGCGTCCATCTTGGATTCCACTTTGCCGATTTTGGCGTTGATATAGGCGATGACGAGTCCAACCAACGTGGCATTAAACAGCAACGGAATGCCTACCAGAATATAGAGCTGTTCGTTCGTCACCAAGAGAAGTGCATCCCGCCTGGCACTATTCTCTCATACGGGGTCACTCATCCACATTCGCCGCCAGCCTCTTGCGCAGCACGCCTAAATCGATCTGGTGCACGCTTCCCTTCCCCGCCAGATCCAGCGCGTGCGCCGCCGCCGCGCCCATCGCAATGCATGGACCCATCACGCGGACGCTTGACAACGCCGTCGCGTCGCCATCGATGCAGCGCCCAGCCGCCACCAGATTATCCACGGCCGGCGGCGTCAGGCTCCCGAGCGGGACGTAGTGTACGTGATCCGCATCGAACGGTTCCCACACGTACCCCTCCGCATTGTGATGCTGCTCGAGCGGCCACGCCGTCCGCGCGATGCTATCGGGAAACTTCACGCCCGCCCGCACCTCGTCCACCGTAAGATGGTGCCGCCCGACAATCCAACGCGTCTGCCGGATGCCGGGCAGGCCATACGAACGCACGCGCGCCTGGCCGAACGCCGCCGGAAATTCAGACCGCAAGAACGTCATCGTCAGGTCGGCCTGCTCCTTGCCTTCCAGCCCGGTCTTCGACGCTCCAAACGGATCCATTGGATTCTCGATGTGCGTCATGTTCACCACCGCCGTCGCGCGCCCCGGAAAGCTCATCGCGAAGCCATCGCGCCGGATCATCCCGTACTTCGCGCCACGCTCGCGAATGCGTTCCGACATCTCCGCACGGCTGGGTTTGTTCGCTTCGTCGAAATTCTCGATCACGATCATCTGCGACCCGTAAATCACGCCTTCGGCCGGTTCGCGGCACTCCAGGCCCGCCTGCCACACCACCGCCGCGTCGCCCGTGGCATCCACGAATCCGTCGGCGCGCACGAGCACATCGCCGTAACGCGTGGCCAGTTCCAGCGCCGCGATCCTGCGCCCTTCGCGTTGCACATTCCGCAAGATGGCGCCTACCAGCGGCGTGATGTTGAGCTCCAGAACCTTCCGCTCCACCCAGCGCCCGAGCGCGACCTCGTTATAGAGCGCGTTCAGCGACACGCCGCCCATCACCACGTGCAGATCGCCCGTGGCGCTCAGATCGCGAATGATGTCGTCGGCAATGCCGTGCGTCAATTGTTTGCTCTTCGGCGGGTTGCCGAACAGTCCCACGATCATCCCGATGATGGAGTTCACCGCCTGGCCGCCCAGCGCGGGCAAACCGTCGATCAAAATCACTTGGCGGCCCAACCGCGCTGCCTCAATGGCCGCCGAAACGCCGGAAATCCCCGCGCCCACCACGCAAATATCCACTGAGTGTTCGCGCAGCGACGGCGCGCCATTGCGCCGCACCACGCGAGTCTCGGGACGAAAAGGTTTTTCCAGCATCCTTCAGGGTAACGCCCCGTCCTCCGAATACAGCGCCCACGCGCTTGCCAAGTCCTGTACAACGTGCCCCAGCGACTTATAGACCGTAATCTCTCCCGCCGAACGCCGGCCCTCGATTTCGCCGGCCAGCACTTGCCCGATCTCAGCCACGATATGGCCGTCTCCGATTAGACCCGCGGCCTTGGCACGCAGAAACTCGGCGCCTTGCTGTAAGACGCCCTCGCGGCTGTCGGCGATGAACCTTGAGCGCACCACCAGCTCGTTATCCACCTCGGCCGGCCCGGCAAAGCCCGAGCCGACCACGTTCACGTGCGTCCCAGGCCGCACCCAATCGCCTTTCAGGATCGGCTCGGACGCCGCGGTAACGGTACAGACGATATCCGCGTTGGCAACCGCCTCCTCCACGCTGGCCACGCTGGCCACCGGCACGCCAAGTTCCGCGTGCATCCGCTCGGCGAACGCTTGCGCGCGTTCCCGCCTCCGTCCCCAAACGACGATTGATTCCAGCGTGCGCACCTTGCCGATCGCCCGCGCATGCGTCCCGGCCTGTTCGCCGTAGCCCAGAATCGCCAGGCGCCGCGCGTCTTTGCCCGCCAGCGCGTCGGTAGCCACGGCACTGGCCGCGGCCGTCCGGATAGCTGTGATTTCGCCCGCATGGACCACGCAAACCGGCGCGCCCGTCTCGGGATCGAACAAAATCACAAGGCCCTGGTGCGATTGAATGCCCTTGGCGAAATTATCGTGAAAAACGCTGATCAACTTCGCGCCGAACGGAGCGTTGGCGCCCAGTGCACCGGGCATTACGCCGAACAGCCGCCCCTCGGACAGCGGGATAATCGAACGCAGAAGTTGCTTGGTTTCGCCTTTCGAAAACGCGATCATGGCCTGGCGCACGATGGGAATGCACTTCTCGTAGGTAAGCCGCAGGGCCACCTCTTGGCGGTCGATAAATCGCATGCTGACCAGCTCAGTGTATCGCCAATCCTACCCCTTAAGTCGCTATCTCTATGAGCGCAAACCCCCGGGAAACCCGTGGGAAACCTCTGGTGAAACCTCTGGTGAAACCTCTGGTACCCAGGCCTGATTGCGCTGGCTGTCTCATTCGAAGGATAATGCGCGTGAGCGCACTGTCGCGCCCGCTTGCACCATGCCCGGCAAAAAGATTCTTCACTATCAACTAATCGAGAAGATCGGCGCCGGCGGAATGGGCGAGATCTACAAGGCGCAAGACGACCGGCTGCATCGTCTGGTGGCGGTGAAAATTCTGTCGCCGGGCATGTCTACCGACCCTGAGCGCAAGCGCCGTTTCTTTCAGGAGGCGCAAGCGGCCTCGGCGCTGAATCACCCAAACATCATCACCTTGTACGACATCGTCTCTGAAGCGGACATGCAGTGCATCGTGATGGAGTATATCGGCGGCAAAACTCTGCGCGAGTTGATTCCCGCTGGTGGCTTGCCGCCCGCGCAGACGCTGCAATACGCCGCTCAAATAGCCAGCGCCCTAGCGGCGGCCCACGCCGCGGGCCTGATTCACCGCGACCTGAAGCCTTCCAACATCATGGTCAACGCGTCCGGCCTGATTAAGGTTCTGGACTTTGGCCTGGCTAAATGGGTGGATGCCGGCCTGTCCGGCCATACCGGCGAACAGAGCACCATGGAAGCAGCGCTCACGCGCGAGGGCTCCATCATCGGAACCGTCAGTTACATGTCTCCGGAACAGGCGGAAGGGAAGCGCGTGGATGCGCGCTCCGACATTTTCTCCTTTGGTTCCGTGCTGTACGAGATGCTGACCGGGAAACGCGCCTTCGAAGGACGGTCCGGAATCTCCACGCTTTCCTCCATCCTGCGCGACGATGTGCGCCCGATCTATGAAGCAGCGCCGGATGTTCCGCCGTTGCTGGAACAGATTGTCTTGCGCTGCCTGCCCAAGGAGCCCGCCGCGCGCTGGCAGTCCATGAAGGAGATCGAAACCGCGCTGCTGACGCTACAGCGGCAGGTGGATCCCGAGGGGCACTTTGCTTCGCCGATTGCAGCCGGCCAAACGCCCATCGCCTCGGGCGCGCCAGCGCCGTCGCTCAGCGGCCATGCAGCGTATTCTCCCAGCGCTGTGACATCCGTCTCCACAGATTCGGATCTGTCGATCGAATCAGCGGCGCCAGTTGTGGCCGCGCCTGTGAATGGTCCAACAAAGACGAGCCCTACAAAGGCTGGTCCATCTGGTCCGGCAAAAACAGAGCCACCCAAGGCTCCCATCCCACCTACGCGGGTGGTTTCTCGGCCCTCCGGACGTTCGTCCAAATTGGTGTTCGTAATTTTGGGCCTGATCGGTGCGGCCCTGGTTGCCGGCGCCGGAGTAGGGGGCTGGTATTGGTGGAAGAGCCGCCAGGCGCCGCCCGCGCAGGTGGCAACGGCTACACTCCCTCCCGCAACCTCGGCGCCAGTTCCGGCGACACCGCCCCCCACGGAAACTGCTCCGGTAACGCCGGCTCCGGCTGAGAACACGTCCAAGGCGGTGAAGCCGAAACGCACTCCGAAGCCAAAGCCCGACGCCAAGGCGCTTCCTCCGATACCAGTTCCCGTTGCTCCCATACCGCCCCCTCCGGCCCCTGTTGCGGCTCCCGTAGCGCCACCGCCGAAACCAGCCCCGAAGCCGGTGATTCAAACCGCGCCGGTGACGGTGAGCGACGCTCTGCCGTTCGTCATTAACCTGGCGCAGGATGTTCCCTCGGATGCTCCCGAAGGACAGGCGCTGCAATTCACCGTGAGCCAGGATCTGCGGGTGGGCGACAAGACGGTAATCGCGAAGGGAGCCACGGTCACGGGCGTGGTGGCTGGAGAATCGGGAAAGAAAAAGTTCCTCGGCATCGGAGGACATAAGCTGACTTTCCGTCTTACGCAGGCTCAGGCAGTAGACGGGAGAAAGCTCGCCGTGCGCGCCATGGCCGGCAAAAGCGAAGACGGACCAACCATCCGGACTTTTGAAACCGGCAAGGGTACGAAGTCCAAAGGCTACGCCGCGCTGCAAGGCACCCTGTACATCGGCTACATTGATGGCGACCAGGTGGTGGCCGTCCGCAAGTAATTCGTACATTCTCCGAAAACATGACTACTCCACTCAGTAAAGAGGCTCTGGATGTTCTTTTTCATGAGGCCCGGACGCACAGCGCATGGCTCGACAGGCCGGTCAGCGACCATTTGTTGCGGCACCTGTACGAAGTGATGAAGTTCGGGCCCACCAGCGCGAACTCGAACCCTGCGCGGATCGTTTTCCTGCGGACCCCGGAGGCGAAACAAAGGCTGCTGCCCGCCTTGAGTCCCACGAATGTGGATAAGACGCTGAAGGCGCCGGTGACCGCGATCGTTGGATACGATATCAAGTTCTACGACCAGACGCCGAAGCTGTTCCCGCACAACCCCGGGATGCGCGACAATTTCGCCAAGAATGAGAAGTTGGCCGATATCACCGCGTTTCGCAACGGGAGCCTGCAGGGTGCCTACCTGATTATTGCCGCGCGAGCGCTGGGGTTGGATTGCGGCCCGATGTCCGGTTTCGACAATGCCAAGGTGGACGCGGAGTTTTTCTCCGCATCGGCGGGCAATCCATCCGCGTTCATCGATGTGAAATCGAACTTCCTGTGCAATCTCGGCTATGGCGACGCGTCGAAACTCTTCCAGCGCAATCCGCGCCTGCCGTTTGAAGATGCCTGCCGGTTGTTGTGACCGCTTGCTGACGCGCGCGGCTCGGTAGCGCAACTGAGCCACGACCGTGAGGAAGTGGTTAGCGCGCGTTCGCTGCGATATTGGCCGGTTTCGCCATCACCGTTTCCGGATCGGTGTCGCGCGGCACCACCACGCCCACCCAGGCAAACAGCATTTCGTCCCAGCTTTGATCGCCCCAGCGAATGGTCGCCGTGGGATCGGGATTGTATTTGTTGTTGGCCGAGTTGTCCCAATGGGCGAACAGCTCGATCTTGGTCCCCTTGGGCACCTCGATGGGTTTCTGCTCGAAGTAAATGGTCTGCCAACTGAAGTCGTAGTGCGGAACGCTCACCAGCGTTTCATGCTCACCATTCGGATAGTCCAGGCGGATGTCCATATCTTTGCCGCGCAGGTGCATGTGCGGCTGCAAATAGATCAGCGTCACCGGCTGATCAAACTGTGCCACGGTGTGGCCCGCGTAGTTGGCATCGCCCGGAGGAATGGTGAAATCGGCGCCCGCCACCGGCACGGTCAACAGGCGATACTTCGGCGGCTGCTTCGCCAGCACGAAACCAACCTTGGTTTGATCCGTCGCCGGCTTGCCGTTGGTGGTGTAGTGCATCTCAAACACGATGTCGGATCCGGCGGGGATCAGCTTGGCGGCTTTGCGATCCAGGTCGAAATAATTTTGCGGTTGGATGCCCGGCACGTAGCCCAACAGCCATTCATTGCTGACGTTCACGCTCGGATCCACCGGCGCGGGCAGCGCTTCGCCGCCATCGGCGCGTTTGGGAAGCACATACCCTTCCCCGACTTTGGCGTCCTTCAACCACTGCGATCCCGGCGGACGAATGTGAACGCTGCCGTGATGCACCACCGCGCGGTTTCCGGGGCGCACTTCGGCGTCGATCACCCAAGTATCTTTGGTGAAGCCGCTCGGAACCACGAAGTAGGTGTATTCGATGGTGCCGCGAGCGGGAACGTTGTACGGCTTCGGCATTTCGATCACGACGTCCGGTTTGATATTCCAACCGTCGCGCCATTCGATGGGCGGCGGCATATCTTTCGCATCGCCTTCGGGCGCGCCCGCGTCCACCCAGGCGACCAGCGTCTTGATGTCGGCATCATTCAACCTGCGGTCGTTGGCGAAATGTCCGAAGCGCGGATCGGCGAACCACGGCGGCATCTTCTTCGTGAGCACCGCTTCCCGGATCGCCTTGGCCCAGGGGCGCGTGCTTTGGTAAGTGAGGAACGATGACGGACCAATCTCGCCCGGCCGATGACAGCTCTGACAGTTCTTCTGCATGATGGGAAGAACGTCTTTATTGAAAGTGACGTTGGAATACGGCGCCGCGGCCATCGCCGCCGCCCCTAATGTGAAAACTGCTGCAAGATGTCGGATCATGGTTACCCCGCTTGCCGCGAATATAACACAACGCTATTGCGATACGATGGATTTTGCATGCAAGGCCGTTTCTTCGCCGATCAAGCGGTGAAATTTTCGCAGGTGCCGGCTTTTCGGGCGGAGCATTTTCCCTATGCGGGCCCGTATCCGTGGCTGGACCGGCCGGACGCGCTCGAACGCATCGATCAGAAATTAAGCCTCGGTGAATTGACCGCAGAAGAGGCGGAGCTGTGCCGTTGTTGGTCTCGTGACGGCTACGTCATCCTAAAAAAATTGGTGGATGACCATACGTTGGACACGGTGTGGACCGCTTATGAGAAAGCGATCGACGGCGGCCGCATCCGCCTGGACCCCGAACCAGCCGGCGAGGGCGATCCTCATCCCGGCCGGTACCTCAACCCGCACAAAAAATCGGCCAGCTTCTGCCGCATTTTGAAGCACGCCGGTTTGCTGCGCTGGGTTCGTTTATTGATGGAACGCGAGCCGAAGACGCTGCAAACCATCATGTCGCACAAGGGCTCGCAGCAGGGTACGCATTCCGATTCCATTCACATGACCACCTATCCGCTGGGATATTTGTCGGCGGCCTGGATCGCGTTTGAAGACATTCATCCGGATTGCGGCCCGCTGGTTTATTATCCCGGCAGTCACAAGCTGCCGTACGTGTTCAGTAAGGACGTAGGGCTGGGCGAGTTCGATCTGAAGCGCGAAGGCTACGGCCCCTATCACCAAAAATACGAGCCGTACATCCAGGATCTGATCGCGCGGAACCAAATTGAGCCGCACTACTTCCACGCGCAAAAAGGCGACACACTGATCTGGCACGCCAACTTATTGCATGGCGGCTCGGCGCGCAAGAATCTTCAATATTCCAGGCGTTCGTTGGTGTGCCATTTCTTCGTGAAGGGATCGTTCGTCTATCACGATCTGGCGGCATCGCGGTCCCGCGCGCAGTACATGGGAACATGTTTGCTGCGGGATGATTCGGGCACGATTTTAGGAATCGGCCGAAAAAAACACTAATTCGTTTCGTTCCACAAACATTCCTGTCAGTGGGGGGCCTCGAAGCGCGCGCCCACGGAGTAGCCGCGCCGTCGAGCGGCGCGTTCAGTCCAACGCGGATAGACTGATCCTCAGCCCTTCAACCCCCGCGATCGTGCTCGGGAACAGCTCTTGCGCGCTATCCACGATCCTCGCAATCGCATCGTCGTCATGCATCGGGTCGTGATGAAAGAGCACCAGTTGTTTTGCGCCCGCTTCCCGCGCCATGCGGGCGCCTTGCTGCGCGGTGCTATGTCCCCAGCCCCGTCTAGCTTCGTATTCCTCGGGCGTGTATTGGCCATCATAAATAAGCACGTCCGCGCCGGAGGCGATCGCAATCAAACCTTCGTCGAGTGGACGCTGGCCGTGTTCGTGATCGGTCGCAAACACGATTGACCGGCCTCCCGCGTCAATCCGATAACCGCGAACACCATTGGGATGGTGCAGAGGAAAATGCCGGATCGCGAGCCCGTCCATGGAAATCCCGCCGTCAGGCAGTCTGCAAAAGCTTCGCTGCGACAAAGCGTCGTCGAAATTGACGGGGAAAAAGGGAGCCCGCATCTGATCGCTTAACAGCCCGTCCAGCTCGCGGCCTTCCAGGAACGAGTGAAAACTGATTTTCCAATCCGGGCGAAAAAGAGGAACGAAGAACGGCAGCCCTTGGACGTGGTCCCAGTGAAAATGGCTGAAGAACAGGTGGCAAGCGCCGCCCGCGGGGAATTCTTTCATGAGGGAAATGCCGAGCTGCCGGATACCGGTTCCCGCGTCGAAAATAATCGGCTGGCAGCCCGAGCGGCGCAACTCCAGGCAGGTGGTGTTGCCGCCCGTCCCCAGGTTCTTGGCAACTGGCGTCGGAGTGGATCCGCGGACGCCCCAGAATTGGATTTCAAGCTCGGGGGTCACTTCGATTTCAGCACCCAAACGCCGTTCCAGTCGTCGCCCGGCGGCCGCTCTTTCATTTGCTGGCTTCGCTCCACGTAGATCTGTGAAAGTTTATCATTCTCGCGCAGCTTGAGGGACTGCTGGAAGGCCGCAATCGCCTTGTCCCACTGTTGTTTGCGATAACACGCAATGCCGTTTCTGTAATGACCGAGGAAGTCCGCCACGTTCGGGAACGATTCCTCCGTATAATAGTCGAGGACTTCAAACACCGCCACCGGCTCAGTCTTGCCCTTCACCACGACGCGGTCCACTTCACGGACGCGGTAGGTGCCTTTCAGTTTTCGATACGTGTTCTCGCTGATGAGGATTGCCGCGCCGTACTGTTTGCAGGCGCCCTCCAGCCGCGAAGCGAGGTTGACGTCATCCCCAATCACCGTGTAATCCATCCGCTTCGGCGAACCGATGTTGCCGGAAACGATGCTTCCCGTATTCAGTCCAATGCCGATTTCAATCGGCTTTTTGCCGGCGGCCACACGTCCCGCATTCCAGCGGCCCAGCTCCTCTATCATTCCAATCGAAGCACGCAACCCGCGGTCCTCGTCGTCGCCGTGCGGAAGCGGGAGTCCGAACACGGCCATGATGGCGTCACCGATAAACTTATCCAGCATCCCGCCATGCTTCTGAATGCACTCCACCATCAGGGTAAAGTATTCGTTCAACAGCGCGACCGTGCTTTGAGCTCCCAATTCCTCGGTGATGGCGGTAAAGTTGCGCACGTCTGAAAACAGTACGGTGGCCGTCACGCTTTTGCCGCCGAGCAATTCGTCGCCGCCCGCGAGCAACTGGTCGGCAAGCCGCGGGTCCATGTAGCGCGACATGGTGGATTTCATTCGCTTTTCCCCGCTGACATCTTCCACCATCAGCATGGTGCCGATTTTCTTGCTGGTCCCGTCTTCTTCCTGGCTCATCAATGGCTGCACAGTGAGGTTGACGGAGACCCTTTCCGGGCCGGCGGCGAGTTCCGCATCCATGGTGAGGTCGCTCCGCAGTGTTTGCTCGACCACCTTGATGCGGGCTGCCACCCAGGCGTTCGCTCCCGAAAAATATTCTTCCACCTTGCGGCCCAGGATCTCATTCTGTGAGGTCCGCAAAATGCGAAATCCGGCGGCGTTGCAGGTCACGATAGCCCCGACGTCGTTCAGAGTCACCACGCCGTTAGACATACTTTGCAGCATGCTCTCGTTGTAATGCTTGACCTGTTGCACCTGATCGAACAGCTTCGCGCTTTCCAGGCTCATCGCCACCTGCGCCGTGAAAGCCCTGAGACGGGCTTCATCCTCCGCATTGAACGGCCCGCCCTTGCGGTTCAGAACCTGCGTGACGCCGATGGTCTTGCCGGCCTTATTCAGAATCGGCATACAGAGAATGGAGCGAGTGAAGTAGCCGGTGCGCTTGTCAAACGCGGGATTGAACCGGAGATCGGCATAGGCGTGGGGAATATTGATGGTCTGTCCCGAGGTAAAAACGGCGCCCGCGATACCCATGTGATTCGGCATGCGGATTTCACCGATCGACTGACCCATCGCGACGCGCGAGAACAGCTCGTTGGTTTTCTCATCATTCAGGAAAAGCGTCGCCCGGTCGGCTTGCAGCATCCTGGCCGCTTCACCCACCACTTTGACGAGCATGGTTCCGAGATCGAGGTCGGAAGTGAGATCGGCCACCAGGTCCAGAAACTTCAATTCGCGTTCGCGGGCCGCATGCATCCGGTCCATGACCTGCCTGCTGCGCAAAGCCATGGCGCACAGCGAGGTCATTTCTTCCAGCAGGTGTAAGTCTTCCTTGGTGAACAAGCCGTGCTTCTTGTTCAACACCTGCAGGACGCCGATCAGATCGCCTTTGGGAGTGCGAACGGGCGCGCAAAGCAGAGTGTTCGTGAGATATCCAGTCTGCTTGTCAACGTCCCGGTTGAAACGCGAATCGGAGTAAGGATCGTCCACGATGGCGCCCACGCCGGTGCTGAACGCGTATCCCGCCACCCCGGCGCTGTTCATCATGCGGATTTCGCGGACGGTGCCGCCTTCGGCCACCCGTGAATAGAGTTCACCCGTGCGTTCGTCGTTCAGAAACAGAGTGCCCCGTTCCGCGCCCGTTTCCTGGGTGCTGAATTCGACGATGTTCCGAAGCATCTCATCCAGCGTGTCCTGGGCCGCCACTTCTCTGGCTACACGCAGCAGCAGCCCCATTTGATGGATTTGCTTCTGTTCGGTTGAAACCAGTGCCGACATTTTACCGGCGATCAGCCGCCTCCAGCTCTTGCCGAAGAGCGACGATCATGTGTTGCAATTGTTCCCGTTCACTATGAGCTGTCTGCCGCATCTCCTGTAGCTCCTGGGCATAACGATCTCTCTGCCGCTCCAGTTCGTCCCGCAACGCCTGAATAGTCTCGCAAAGCTCCGCAACCTCGGAGCGGCCCGCCGACACTGCCTTCTGAACCGCCTCCTGCTGGCTCGCTCGAGCCGCTTCCAACTCGGCGCGCATCGCGACGATGATCCCGATCAGTTGCCCTACCTCATCGTTGAACGTGGCATCGCTAGTCATTTAACCTAATTTACTCAGGATCCGAAAAGCTGGGAGCTAAGGCCGATCCGCCAGCGTTCGATAAGAAATCCGTCCGTTTGGGAAGCCGGCCAGCGGCGTCGCCGATTCCCAACTGGCTTTCTACAGTCCTCTCTCCTCTTATACCTCTAAATCGTCCGCGCGACGGAGGAAGATTAGCCCATTTGCCCACCTTGTCTGTGGCTCAGCAGCCCATGGTAATGATCGCTTGCTCGCGCCCGCGCTCTGTTAACGCGCAAAATCTACCGGGCGGCGGACGTAAGTAAGCGGTGCTTCAGGATTTTTGTCGCGAGTTGCTACTGAACCTGGCTTGGCTGGCCGTCGGCGAGCGCCGCGACAAATCGCCTGAGTGCATCGGGGTTACGAAGAACGTAAAGGTTAGCGTTAGCTGCGTGTTTAGCTATTGCTTCCATAAGCCATGGACGGCTTTGGTGGCGATACCGCAACAGCCATAGCCAGAAATCGAGACGCTCGCGCGACCGCCGCACTGCTCGCCACGCGCACCGGACCAGGGAGAAGTCCAGGAAAATGATTGTGTCGGCAGAGCGCAGCCGGACTTCGACCGCGTCATACGGCCCCAAGTCGCCATCCATGATCCACGCGTCCTTCTCGACAAGCCCCTGTTGCAACTCCAGCCAGCGATCGCGGGGTGTGGCAACCGGTCCTGGCCGCCAGAACAGCTTGTCCAGCTCTACTACAGGCAGCCCGGTTATCTTGCCCAGGTGCACCGCGAGAGTCGACTTGCCCGAAGCTCCAGGACCAAGGATGATCACGCGCCTCATATCCCCAGCCTAGCTGGATAGTGGCGCTAGTGAACCTGGCTTTTCTCGCCGTCGGCCAGCGCCAGTTCCGTGATGCGCAGGCCGGTTTTGGTGATGCGCGACGGATAGAGATCCTTCAGCCGTTCTTCGTGCGGCGGGATTACGCGATGGACATCGCCGCCCACGCTCTTCACCATTGCCTCCGCGGTCATAATGACGTTGAACTGGCTGCCGGTGGCGAGGCCGATGGGAATGTACTCGGGATCCGCGGGATCGTGGCCGCGCAGGTTTTCGTAGCCATAGGCCAGATCGCCGCAAAACACAAAACTGCTCTGCGAATTCGCAGTCAGATCGTTGCGCACCGTCACGTACATCGATCCCCAGGTGTGCGTGTCGAACGCGGCGTGCAGATCCACGCCCGGCAGCACGTTTTCGCGATCGCCATCCACGCACACCAGCCGCCCTTGCCGCGCCAGATCCACCGCGCGCATGATGTCCGCCGGATCGATGCCCAGCATCAGCCAGCGGAACCGGCGCTCCAGCGACATGCTCCACACCCATTTGGAAAGCTCGCGCTCCTGGATATAGAACCTGGCGTTGGGGAAATCCTCGATGTTGCCCATATGATCGAAGTGAGCAATGCGTGATGAAAATGTTTGAAACATCCTCGGGTCGGATGCCGATCTCGCCCAGCACTTCGCGCGGCGGATGCCAGCCGCGCACGCCGTACGTATTGGCCAGCACCTCGCCGTGCGCCTTGTGGTTGTAGCCGACGTCCACCATCGCCAGTTGCCCTTGGCCCTTGATGACGACGTAGCAATAGGGCAGCTTGCGCGTGCCTTGATTGTGCATGCCGTAGATCAGGCCGCTCTGCGGATAGTTGGGGACCGCCGCGTATTCCATCACCCACAATGAGTACGCACTCATCGAACTCGTCCTCCTCCGCAGCACGCCCGCGCATAGGCGACCTTCTCGAAGCCGGGGAGCGCATCGGCCGCGCGTTCCAGCTCCGCGTACCCGGCCCGCAGCGGAATCAGCGTGCGGTCGACATTCAGATCAGCGCCCGCTTCTTTGAGCGCCAGGCCGAGCGACGCACCGGCGCGCGTTAAATGCGCATGGTGCTGCAGGGCACGTTCCGTGGGACGGGCGCGCTGCAATGCGTCGCTGGCTTCCCGAAAAAGCTCGCGAGCCGCGCCAAGCGTCGGATGATCCGGCAGCGCCTCCTTGGATCCGGCGGCCGCCAGCACCAGCAATCCCGCCAGTTGCGATGCTACCTGCTTCAGATCTTCAAAACATCTTTGATTTTCGACAATATATGCAGCGGTCGCGTCGTCTACCATGAACACTCACTTTGGGCAAAACCAGACTATCGCATCACGAACGGATTTGGCGCATTGCCCGCGATATCGATCCACACGCTCTTGGTTTGCAGATAATCGCGAATGGCATCGATGCCGCTCTCGCGTCCGATGCCGGAGCGTTTGTAGCCGCCGAATGGCGACATATAGCTCACCGCGCGATAAGTGTTCACCCACACGGTGCCCGCTTCCAGCCGCTCCGACATCATGAGCGCGCGGCGAATGCTTTGCGTCCAGACGCCCGCGGCGAGGCCATAGACGGTATTGTTGGCGATGCGAATCGCTTCCTCTTCATCGTCGAACGGAATCACCGAAAGCACGGGACCGAAGACTTCTTCGTTCGCGATGCGCATCTGCGGATTTACGTCGGTGAAAATGGTCGGCTCGACAAACCAGCCCGATCCGCATTCCTCGCGCTGCGCCGGAGCGCCACCCAGACGGCACACCGCGCCTTCTTCCTTCGCGATGCGGATGTAGTCGAGAATCTTTTCGTATTGCGGGCGAGTGGTGACGGGGCCAACCTGCGTGGCGCCGTCCAGCGGATTGCCCATGCGCGCGGTCTTGGCGAGCTCGAGCAGGCGCTCCACAAATTCCGCGTGAATGGGCCGATGGATCAGCGCACGCGAGCCCGCGATGCAGGTTTGCCCGGTTGCGGCGAAGATTCCCGAGACCACGCCTTTCACGGCTTGCTCGATGTCGGCGTCGTCAAAAACGATATTGGCCGACTTGCCGCCCAGTTCGAGCGTGACGTGCTTGATGCCGCGCGCGGCCAACCCATAAACATGCTCGCCGGTTTTATCGCCGCCGGTGAAGGCGACCTTGGCGACGTCCTGATGCGTGATCAACGGCTCGCCCACTTCGTTGCCGAATCCGGTGATGATGTTCACCACGCCGGGCGGAAAGCCGGCCTTCTCGAACAATTCGCCGAAAGCGAACGCAGAAACCGAAGAAAATTCCGACGGCTTCCAGACCACGGTGTTGCCCGCGGCCAGCGCCGGCGCGAGTTTCCAGGTAGCCAGCAGCAGCGGCGAATTCCACGGCGTGATCGCCGCCACCACGCCCAGCGGCTCCTCGCGCGTGAAGTTGAACACGCCCGGCTTGTCGATGGGAATCACGCGGCCTTCGATTTTGTCCGCCAAACCGCCGTAGTAATAAAACCATTGCGGGATGTAATTGAGCTGGCCGCGCATCTCGGCGATCAGCTTGCCATTGTCGGTGGATTCGATTTCAGCCAGACGCCCAGCTTCGGCCGCCACCAGCTCGCCAAATTTGTGCAGCAGCGCTCCGCGCGCTGTCGCCGTCAGCTTGCGCCATTCGCTGCCGCCTTGAAAAGCGCACTTCGCGGCCGCGATGGCTTGGTCCACATCCGCCTTCGATCCGCGCGGAACCAGCGCCCACGGTTTCGCCGTGAACGGATTCGTCGATTCGAACCATTCGCCCGAGGCGGGATCAACCCACTTCCCGCCAATTAACATTTGATGCTTCTTCACTCAGCCAGTCCTCCGCTTAAAATGCCGACATCCTCTTGAACTTCGAGTTCCTCTACGATCTCTTCAATGGCGCGCCAGTTCGTACAAGCCGATCGAAAACGCGCGCGAATCTGATCGGGCGTGGCGGGAATAACGTCGTCCAGCTTCTTCCGCGCGATGCGCCCGTCGCGCATTTCGACAATCACTTCCGTGCCCTGAGCGCCCGGATACGCGGCAGTGAACTCCGGGTCTATTTCAAGTCTCGTCATGCTCGCCAGCCGGTTAATCTCCGGATCATCGAGCAAATGGTAATTCGATTCCTCGATCACACCTCGCGCCACTGTCGCCGCCACGCAATACTGGATGCTCATCTTGGCTTGCAGGATGCGCTCAAATGGTCCCGCGTAATCGCAGCCGGGATAACCCACCGCGGCAGTGGAGGCTTTCACCACAATCGACTCGACGTCGCTGCTTCGAAAGCCGTCCTGCATCGACAAAGCCAACGCCGCCTGGCACGCCGTCTGCGCGTAATTGCACGCAGGCGCGGGTTTGTAATACACCGAAAGAATTTCGAGCGACCCACCGGAAAACGGAGCGACGCGAGAGATGCAATCGGATTTATTCAGCCCAGCGAAAAGACCCGCGCGGCCATCCAGCGCGCTCTCCGATGCACGAGCCCCCAGCGACGCCAGTTCCACCGCTGTTACCGCATTGCGCGCGGCGAATCCCGGATGAAAAAACATTTCGTCACCGCCGCAATACGGCCATTCGTTCAGTCCGCCCGTCGCGTTGGCCGCAAAGCCGAGCGCGCTGACGGTGGCATCTTCATCCAGGGCGAGCAATCGGCTTCCCGCAGTCGCGCCCGCCAGCGGACCAGTGATGCCGGTAGGACGAAAACGCCGGATAATCTCCTGATCCATGATCGCCCGGCCCACTGCCGCGCCGATTTCGTAGCCGCATACGGCGCCCAAGATAAAATCGCGACCGCTGACCTTCCGTTGTTGCGCCAGCGCCAGCAATGCCGGAAAAATCACGACGCCCAGATGGCTCACCGCGCCGGTGTGCATGTCCTCGCGCACCAAGCCGTGACCAAGCGTAGCGTTTGCGAATGCCGCTTCCGATGGCGACGAACGTATCGCCGTTCCGATCACCGTGGCTGGGCCGCTGGCAGAGCTCGCCATGCGGATGGCCTGGCAGCCCCACGGAAGATCGCGCGCTTCAAACGCGCACGAAAGAAAGTCGAGCAGCCCGATCTTGACTTTTGCGACCACCTGCGGCGGAAGTTGATCCATTGTCAAGCCGCGCGCGGCGCGAACCATCCTGCGAGAAAGGCTCATTTCCAGCCGGTGTCGGAGTCATTCGGAACGTTTACCATCACAGCCTGCACCTGCTCAATCTTGTTGCCCGCGATCTTGAATATTTCCGAGATCAGGATTCCACTCATCTGGCCATTTCGGTTCGAGTGCATCAGTATCAAGCCCACCACGTCGCCGCGCTCCGTATCGACCACCGGGAAACGACGATGGTCGACAGTCAACCCCTTGAAAATGCCTTTATCGAGCTGTTCGGCGCCGCTCATTGCGGGATTGCCCATCACGGGAACGTTGGTGGTCTGCTGGCCGTTCTCGAAACGGTTCATGTCGGGCGCCAGCGGCGCGGCCCGATAATCCTTGGTTCCCTCGCTTTGGACGGCGGTGAAATAAGCGCTGGCTTGCTTGATGAGCTGGGCGCGCGCGGTCTTCTGGGATTCCGGCAACAGCTGGTTGTAAATGGCCGGCGCCGCGGTCAGCTTTTCCGGCGCGAAGAATACGGCTTGGCCCTTCCTGCACACCAGCGTCTCCGCTTCGGTAATCTTTTTATTCTTGAGTTTCAATCGAACGAAAAATGTATCCAGCGCGCCATTCTCCGCCACCACGGCTTGCGCGGCGGCGTCTCCGCTGTTGGGATCCAAAATGTAAAGCCGATAGCTGCTCGCCCCGGCGGTCTTCCAGAAACCCTCGCCCAACTTCAGTTCCTTGCCGTTTTCGGTGAACCTGACGGACGCCGCGACGGGAAGTTTCGATGGATCGTGTTTGGCCAGCGCGTCGAAGTAAGAGCCGACGAAGCCCTGCAGGCACGCTCGGTCGCATTTTCCGGCGGAAGACTCGTCTGCGCCGAATGCGGCAGCGGCTGTAATGGCGATTATCAAAAACGTTCGGCGGATCATCTCACCCTCCTGTATACAATATCCGATTACGATAAACTCCAGTGGTGAGTGAAATCGGCGTCAGCCCGGCGGAAGCGATCCAGCCAGCGAATCCTCCGGTCCGAAGCTGGATGATGTGGGTTCCCTCGGTAGCCATGATGCTATCGAGCTTGCTGTCTTACGTGGACCGGCAGGTGCTGGCGGTGCTTTCCCCCATGATCCTGCGCGACACCGGCCTGAGCGCGCAAGCCTATGCGGACGCGCTCTCGGCGTTTTCCATTTTCTACATGATCGGGAATCCGATATTTGGCTCGTTCCTGGACTTCATTGGCCTGCGCAAAGGAATGTTCGCGGCCGTTTCGTTGCGCGCCATCGCCAGCACGGCGCACGCCTGGATGTCGGGCTTCTGGGGATTCGCCGTGGCGCGCAGCGTGCTCGGGTTCGGTGAAGGCTCGGCATTTCCCGCGGCACTGAAAGCAGCGGCCGAATCGTTGCCGCCGAACCGGCAATCGCGCGGAACAGCCATCGGGTACAGCGGCGCGTCGCTGGGGGCCATCATAACGCCGCTCATCGTGACTCCGATCGCGCTGCGCTTCGGCTGGCGATCGGCATTCCTGGTAACCGGCGCGATGGGCGCGTGCTGGCTGGCGTTGTGGTCCATCATCGGACGGCCGCCGTACCTGGCCGAGCACCGGCGTTCGTCATTGAAGGTGGCGTGGCCCAACTTCGTGGAGCGGCGTCTGTGGCTGGTGGTGTCCAGCTTCGGATTGGGCGCCGTTGCGCTGGGGCTGGTCTCGTACTTGAGCCCGCTCTATTTGAGCCGCGCCTTCGGCCTGTCGCAAGCGGAGCTCGGCAAAATACTTTGGATCCCGCTGGTGGGGTGGGAAGCCGGGTATTTTTTCTGGGGCTGGATCGCGGACAAGTTCGTGACGCGCGGCCAGCGACCCACCGGCCTGTTCTGCATGCTCACGGTGCTTGCGCTGCCCACCGCGCTGACGACGAGCATCCACTCGTGGCCGGTAGTGCTGGCTCTATTTTTTTGGGCGACGTTCATCGCCGACGGCTTCGTGGTGTTGTCGTTACGAGTCGGATCGCATTTATACCCGCGCGATCAGACCGCGCTGGTGGGCGGCATCGGATCGGGATCATGGTCGGCCGTGCTGGCTTTGATTTTGCCGGTCTGGGGCCGCTGTTTCGATCAGAAATGGTACGGAGCGGTCTTTGTATCGGCCGCACTGTTCCCCGTGCTCGGCACGGCGCTATGGTTTTGGCTAAGCCGTCCCGAAAAACTGTGGCGCGAAGCCGCGTTGCGAACGGATTAGGCGCGGCCGGCTCGTTCCAGAATCTTTTTGACGACGGCGGTCTTTGCATCCGCGTAATCCTGGACCTGCTGCCACTCCTTCCGGGCCAACTCCAGTTTGGTGCGCGCGTAGAGATCGCGGTCTTCCACGTTGCGCGCAGCCAATCGCGAAACAGGAGCATGCGCTCGATTTCTGGACAGCCGGCTGAAAACACGTGCAGGTTAGTTTCCGTCGCCGGCCCTTTCAACAAGCGATGCTGGTACCACTCCGGCTCCCGGATACGAAGCGAATAACCCGCGGATTCCAGGGCCGGCAAATACGCCGCTTCATCCGCCGAATCGGTTACCACCAGAACAATATCGATGACGGGCTTGGCCGCAAGCCCCGGCACCGCACTCGAGCCGGCGTGCTCAATCCGCAGCGCGCGGCTTCCGAGGGCGGCCCGTATCCTATCAGCCTCACGCTCAAAAAGCGCGGGCCACCCCGGATCGTACTCCGAAATCAGGATGCGGCCGTGCGTTGCTAGATCCCCATCTCCTGAAACACTTCCCGCGCAAGACGGAAGCTGTCCACCGCGGCGGGAACTCCGACGTAGATGGCCACTTGCAGGAAAACTTCCTGAATATCGTTTTTGGTCAGCCCGTTATTAATGGCGCCTTTCACGTGCGCCTTGATTTCGTGCGGCCGGTTCAGGGCCGAAATCATCGCCAAGTTCAGCATGCTGCGCGTCTTGCGATCCAGGCCGGGGCGGCCCCAGATTTCGCCCCAGCAATACGTGGTGACCAGTTCCTGTAGCGGCCGGTTGAAATCGTCGGCGGTGCTGATGGCCTTGTCCACATACTCCGCGCCCAGCACTTCGCGGCGAATCTTCAGGCCCTTCTCAAACATTTCCTTTTCCACTTGCTCTCCTTTGAAATAACTACTTGGACTCGACCACGACGCCGGCCCAGTGTTCCATTACTTTGATCAGCTCGGTCATGTCGGCATCGGCGCCCTGGCTGGCAGTGCCGATCTGCAGCATTTGACGCACCGCGCTGCCGACCACCATTGGAACGCCCATCGCCTCGGCCTCTTCCATGCACAAGCGAATATCTTTGTTGAGCAGGCCGATCGCGAAGCCGAAGTTGAACTTGCGATTCAAGACGCAGCGCGGAATTTTGTCCATGGTTGCCGTGTTGCGTCCGCTGCCCGCATTGATCACATCGATCACCTGCTTGGGATCGAGGCCGGCCTTCACGCCCATCACCACGGCTTCCGATGAAATGGCCATCGCGGTGGCCGACAGAAGGTTGTTCAGCAACTTCATCGTCTGGCCCTGGCCAGGCTGCTGGCCGACATGAAAAACTTTGCCGATTACTTCCACAACGGGCTTGATGGTGGCGAAAGTCTGGTCGTCGCAGGAAACCATCACCGCGAGTGTTCCCTTCTCCGCGCCGGCCACGCCTCCACTGACGGGCGCGTCCACGGCCACGATGTTTTTCGCCTTCAGACCCTCCGCCACGCGCTTGGCGTACGTGGATCCGGTAGTAGAAACATCGATGAAGATTTTCACCCGGCTGCCTTCGACGACGCCATCCGGCCCGAGTGCCGCGGCTTGCACGATCGGCGGCGTCGGCAAGCTGGCCAAAACAATTTCGGCCTCCGATGCAACCGCGGCCGGCGAATCCACTCGCTTGGCGCCCAGCGCTTCCAGCGGACGCATGGCGGCGTCGCTCTTGTCAAAAATCGTGAGGGTATTTCCCGCCTCGATCAAGCGGCGGCACATGGGGCCGCCCATCCGTCCGACGCCGACGAAGCCGACGTTCCTCTGAGCCATTCTGTGATTCTCCCTAGTCCAAAGCGGTTAGGATATCACGCGGTCACGATCGGGCCTTAGCAGGATGCTGAGTGCGCCGGTACAAACCGGCGTGGAGTTGTGAATGAAAGAGTCATACAGGAAAGGCGTAGCGAGCCGTCCTGGCCCCGAGTCATGCGTGGCCAGCCGCGAGGCTGCCATCGAAGCGTTGACAGGGGGAAGTGCAGGCAGGGTATTGAGCTGCGAAATAATCGCGATCGGAGTGCCGACGTCGTTCAGGATGGCGGAAGGCAACACTGGCGGATGTGTAATCGCGAGCATCCGTTGGACTCTGCGCAGTCTAAGACCCCTGGCATGCATGGAAACTCCGCGCGCGGGAACCGGGAGACCCCATCGATGCCCATCGCCCAGATTGCGGCGGGCGGGTTGGAGAAGGCCTTGAGCCGGAAGTCCAACATGCACGTTGGTGGGGAGTCGGACGGTTGCGTAGTACCGTCGAAGTGACCGAACAAGAGTGGGAAACCGCTGGCGGAGGGCATGGAGGGAAGGCAATCGACCAAGGAGAACATCGGGCAGGCGACCGCGCCCCGGACTCAGAGCCGGATCGGCGAGTTGAGCGACTTGCACGGTGTGCGAAAGGCAGCACGGAAAGACAAGCGGACGCGGTTCACCGCGCTGCTCCACCACGTCACTGTCGGATTGTTACGGGACAGCTATTTCGCCCTGAAGCGGGATGCGGCGCCTGGAATCGACGGCGTGACGTGGAAAGAGTACGAGACGGGCCTGGATGAGAAACTGGCAGACTTGCAAAGCCGAATCCATCGAGGGACGTACCGAGCGCAGCCTTCCAAGAGAGCCTACATTCCGAAAGCCGATGGACGGCAACGTCCCTTGGGCATCGCAGCCCTGGAGGATAAGGTGGTTCAACAGGCCGTAGTGACGATCCTCAACCAGATTTACGAAGAGGATTTCCTGGGGTTCTCTTATGGGTTCCGACCGGGGCGAAGCCAGCATCAAGCGCTGGATGCACTTTGGGTGGGGATCATGCGGAGGAAGGTGAACTGGATACTCGATGCCGACATTCGTGGCTTTTTCGATCACCTATCGCACGAATGGCTGGTCAAGTTTATCGAGCACCGCATTGCCGACCGAAGGATACTTCGCTTGATTCAGAAATGGCTGAGGGCGGGAGTGTCCGAGGAAGGGAAGTGGTCGAAGACGGAAGTAGGGACTCCGCAAGGATCGGTGGCTTCGCCGCTGCTGGCCAACGTGTACCTGCACTACGTTTTCGATCGGTGGGTCCAGCACTGGCGAAAACATCAGGCTACGGGCGACATGGTGGTGGTCCGATACGCTGATGATATCGTCGCGGGATTCGAAAATCGCGCCGACGCGGAGCGCTTTCTTTCCGAGTGGAAGGAGCGCTTGCAGAAGTTCGGGTTGGAGTTACACCCGGACAAGACGCGCCTGATTGAGTTCGGGCGCGAGGCAGCCAAAAACCGGAAGCAGCGAGGCGAGGACAAGCCGGAGGTGTTCGACTTTCTGGGTTTCACACACATGTGTGGGAAGACCCGGAAAACCGGTCGGTTCATCGTCAAGCGGAAGACGATTCGTAAGCGACTCTCTGGCAAGCTCGGTGAGCTGAAGGAGGAGCTTCGGCGACGCTGGCACCAGCCAGTCGCCGAGATCGGGAAGTGGTTGAAGTCCGTCGTTCAAGGCTACTTCAACTATCAGGCAGTCCCCGGCAACATGGATAGTCTGAACAGCTTTCGGGCTCAGGTGATCTGGCGCTGGCACCGCGCGCTTCGGCGGCGGAGTCAACGGAGCCGGATGACTTGGGAGCGGTTCTGGCCTTTGGTCGATCGATGGATTCCAAGTGCGAAGATCCTGCATCCGCATCCGAACGTGCGCTTCGACGCCAGATATCCGAGGTAGGAGCCGTATGCAGCAATTCTGCACGTACGGATCTGTGCGGGGGGCGTCTGGGAAACCGGCGTCCCTACCGCGACAAAAGGAAATAAACCGCTTGCTCACGCGCCACCCGTCCGGTCTTCTTCGAGTCGCTGTTTCTCCAGTGCATGACTTCCGGTCGTCTCCGGGTGTGCTGCTGGCGCGCGGCTCAGAATCGCGACTGCGTGTTTGCAAATGTTTTTGCCGAGCCGCGAGCGTGAGGAAGTCGGTCGTCAGCGAGATGGCGGAACATCCAAGCGCGCGACGATGCCAGCGAGGTCCGGCCGCAAAGCCGGATAATATTTCATCACCAGCGGATCGTGCCCCGGCACGATGTGATTGGGCGAATCGGCCAACCGGTACAGCGTCTTGTAACCTTCCAGCATTTCGGCCACGCTATACACCACCGGGAAGGCGCGGTCATTCTCGAAATTGGAATACAGATGCGAGGCGTCCGCGGCCAGCACCATCCAGCCGCGCTGCGTCCAGACGCGTACGATTTGCAAACCGGCCGTGTGCCCGCCCACGCGATGCAGCGTCAGGCCCGGCACAACTTCAGACTCGCCGTCGTGAAACACAGCGCGGCCCGCGTAAACTTTTCGCACCATCTCCAGCGCATTCTCCAGATCGTACGCTTCGCGCAGAAAATGGTGGCACATGCAGCGGCCGGTGGCGTATGCGAACTTCGCGATCCTGAACGTGATAGCGCGCGGCGGGAAAGCGATCGAGATTTCCGGCATGATCGTAATGCAAGTGCGTGAGAATGACATCGGTGACTTTTCCGGATCGATGTTGAGAAGCCGCAGCGCGTCCACGGGACTGCGCAGATGCTCGCGCTTGCGGCGGATGGCCGATTCCTCGGCGAATCCGGTGTCGATCACAAACATGCAATCGCTGCGGCGCACCACCCAGACGAAATAGTCCAGATCCGGCCCGTACTCGTGCGGATCGGCCAGGATGTAGCTCTGCCCCGGATGGCGATTCCCGAGATGACCGTAGCGAATGGCAAAAACTTCGAATGGTTCGAGCGGGATATTCATGTGAAGAGACTCATTATAATGAACAATCACCGTGCTCCAAGGCAAATGCGCGCTCATCACCGGATCCACGCAAGGGCCTGGGCCTGGCCACGGCCAAACGATTCGCGGCCGCCGGATGCAATGTCGTCTTCAACGGCTTTGGCGACGAGCGGGAGATCGCACGCTATGCGCGCCGAGATCGAGAAGCAGCACGGCGTTCGAACGATGTATTGCGGCGCGAACCTGGCGCATGCGCTCGAGATTGAGCGTGATGATCGGCGTGAGCCTGGAAGCTTTCGGCGCGATCGATATTTTGGTGAATAACGCGGTGGTGCGCTACGCGGCGCCCGTGGAGCAGTTCCCGGTGGGCGAATGGGATTTGGGTATCGCCGTGAATCTTTCGGCCGCGTTTCACACCATTCGGCTGGCGCTGCCCGCGATGCGCCGGCGCAATTGGGGACGGATTATCAATGTCTCGTCCATCTATGGCCTGATTGAAGGGTGAATCGCGCTGAGCTACGTCACCAGCAAAACCGCGCTCATCGGCATCACGCGCGCGGTTGCGCTGGAAACGCGCGATCAAGATATTACGTGCAACGCGGTATGCCCGGGAACGGTGGAGACGCCGGTGCATGCCAAGCGCATCGAGGACATGATGACAACCGATTCTATCTCGCGCGAGGAAGCCGAACGGCGATTCCTGGCGAACAAGCAGCCCGGCGGACGCTTCATCACCGCCGAAGACGTGGCGGGCATGATTCTGTTTCTGTGCGGACCGGAAAGCCGCGATATCACCGGCGCGGCGCTGCCGATCGACGGCGGGTGGTCCATCAGTTGAGCGCGCACGCTTACATCCCTTTCCACCGAACTCGCGCGCTGGGCCGCGAGCGTCACTTTTGAAGATTTGCCCGAGGATATCGTCGCCGCCACCAAGCTGCGCGTGCTGGACGTGATCGGATTGGCGCTGGCGGGCGCCGAAACAGATTTTGGACGATCTGTTCGCGACGCGGCGCTGCGCTTTATCCACGCCCGGTCCGTGCCGCATTCTCGGATTCGGCGATCGCGTGGGCGTCACCACCGCCGCTTTCGCCAACGGAGCTTTTTCCCAAGCGCTCGAATTCGACGACACGCACAACGAATCCATCGTGCATATGAGCAGCCCGGCGGTTGCGGCGGCGCTGGCGCTTGTCGGAATTTACAAACGTCTCCGGGCGCGATCTCATTGCCGCGCATCGCGATCGGCAACGAAATCTCGTGCCGCGTGGGCAGCGTATCGTCCGGCGAACTGCATCGCCGGGGCTTTCATCCCACCGGACTGTTCGCAACGTTCGGAGCGGCGTATCTTGGCGGGCAAGATTGCTCGGGCTGGATGCGGAAGCATTGGCGCGCGCGGCCGGTATCGCGGGGAGCTTCGCATCGGGATTGCTGGAATGCTGGGTGGATGGAACGCAGACCAAGTTTCTGCATCCGGGATGGTCGGCGCAAAGCGGCATCACGGCGGCGCTGCTGGCGCGCTCGGGCGTTACCGGTCCCGCGCAAGTGTTCGAAGGACGCTGGGGACTCTTCGCCTCCCATGTGCAGGACGCAAACGCGCATCGCGACTTTGCGCGGATCAGCGATCGCCTGGGCCAGCATTGGGAGAGCCGCAATTCGTCGTTCAAGCCCTTTCCGGCCGCGCACGTGATTCATCCGTATATCAGCGCGGTGCTGAGGCTGCGCGCGAAATACGGGATCAAGCCGGAAGATGTCGAGCGCATCGAGTGTCCGGTGACGGCGTTCATCGTGGGATCGTGTGCGAACCCACCGAGGAAAAATTCGCCCCGGCGTCCGATTCCCATGGCCGCGTAAGCCTGCAATACAGCGTGGCCGAGGCGCTCTATTACGGCGCCCTCGGCAAATCCGCTTACAGCGCCGAGAGTCTCAAGAATCCGGAAATCCTCGCACTGGCGCGCCGCGTCCAGTATCACGTCGATCCTGATTATCCCGGCCCGGGCCGTTTCAAGGGCGCGGTGAAGATTGTGCTGAAAGACGGCAGCGCTTTCGAGGAAGTAGAAGAATACAATCGCGGCTCGGCCGAGAACCCGATGACGTACCGGGAGCTGCGCGCGAAATTCGACGACAATGCCAGCGGCTTTCTTTCAGCGCAACAGCGCGATTCGCTGGCCGGCGAAATCGATAGCCTGGAAACGTTGCCCCATGCAAATATTCTAGTAATCGCGGCGGTGGGTTGATACTCTTATAATGAGTGTTGTCGTCAAGCGCTGTAGTTTCTCCTCCTCAAAACTGGCGTAGCCGTCTAGGACATTGGACCGACGGCGACGCTCTCCTCCAACACGAAGACAAAATCCTGCTCCTGCTCACGCTGATCATCGGCGCGCTGGTAGGGCTGGTGGTGGCCGCATTCATTTACGTCACCGAGAACCTGGGCGCACGCATGTATCCGGCCGGAGGCGCGGCCTGGCGGCGCGTTTTGATTCCCGACGGCGGCGCGCTCTTCACCGGATATCTGCTGTCGCGCTTCTTCCCCAACGCCCGCGGCAGCGGCATCCCGCAGACGAAGGCGGCGCTGTTCCTGCGCGATGGTTTCATCAGCCTTCGCACCGTGCTCGGGAAGTTCGGTTGCTGCTCGGCATCGCTCGCGAGCGGCATCGCGCTGGGCCGCGAAGGGCCCTCGGTACAGGTGGGCGCGGGAATCGCATCGGTACTCGGACGGCGGCTGGGACTGGGCCCCAACCGGATTCGCGAGCTGATTCCAGTGGGCGCGGCGGCGGCGCTCGCAGCGGCTTTCAACACGCCCGTGGCCGCCGTGCTGTTCACGCTCGAAGAAGTGATGGGCGATCTGCACGCGCCGGTGCTGGGCTCCATCGTGCTGGGCTCCGCCACGTCCTGGGTGACGCTGCACCTGCTGCTGGGCGATGAGCCGCTGTTTCACGTTCCGTCCTACCAGCTGGTCAGCCCGATCGAATTCATCACTTACGCGGTGCTGGGAATCGCGGGCGGATTGGTCTCGGTCGCGTTCGTCAAACTGCTGCTGGCGAATTCGCAAATATTTTCTGGCGCTGCCGAAGTGGAGCGAATGGATGCAGCCGGCCGCCGGAGGCCTGGCAGTGGGCCTGATGGGATGGTTCGTGCCGGATGTTCTGGGCGTCGGCTACAGTCACGTCAGCGAAGCGCTCAACGGGCAGATGACGCTGGAAATGATGGCGCTGCTGGTGGTGTTGAAAGTGCTCGCCACGGCCAGCTGCTACGGGACGGGAAACGCGGGCGGCATCTTCGGCCCCGCTCTGTTTATTGGCGCGATGCTGGGCGGCGCGGTGGGAACCGTGGCCCACCAGATCCTGCCAGACTTTACCGGCGGCGTCGGCGCGTACGCGCTGGTGGGCATGGGCGCGCTGTTTGCCGGCATCGTGCGCGTGCCGCTGACGTCGGTGATCATGATCTTCGAGATGACGCGCGATTATTCGATCATCGTGCCGCTCATGATCGCGAACCTGATCAGCTTCTACATCTCCTACCGGCTGCAAGAAGAGCCGATCTACGAAGCGCTGCAGCATCAGGATGGGATTCATCTTGCCGTCCGGCCTGCGCTACCGGCAGGGCCTGTTGATTGTGCGCGACGCGGCCGAAGGCTGCGCTACGCGTGCTGACCAGAACCGAGCGCGTGGAGGACGCGCAGAGGTTTCTGGACGCCGATCACAATGCCTGGCCCGTGATGGATGGCGGCCGCCTGGCGGGCACCATCACGCTCGCGCAGGTGGAGCAAGAAATGGCGGCGGGCCGCGGCAGCCGTACGCTGGGTGAACTGCTGCCGGTGGATGTTCCGAACCCGTTGCTGACGTCGGAAACCTTTCCCCATCTCCACATGGATCATCCGCTGGACATGGCGCTGCGGCGCATGGCGCATAGCAAGCTCAATGTGCTGCCG
Organism: Bryobacterales bacterium; assembly: GCA_963784025.1. GTDB lineage: Bacteria > Acidobacteriota > Terriglobia > Bryobacterales > Bryobacteraceae > Palsa-89. Next base: position 447,543 of record CAWAPW010000006.1, on the reverse strand, counting down.
GTGGTGGGACGCGCCGATATTCGCGATCTGAAAGGCGTGGTCTCGCTGAAGGACATCCTCGAGGCCTATGGCGTGGCGGGCGAGAAAGGGTCGACTGCCGGCAACCAGCGAAGATATCCGGGCTTCCCGCAGACTGGTGCCCGGAGTGATCGCCGCGGGTCTTGCGGTGCTGCTGGTGATTGGATTCCTCAACTACTATTACCGGTCTGCGCGGACCGAGCGCGCCGAGGAATATTACAAGGCCGGCAACGAGCTGCTGCTGCAGGATCGCGATGAAGAGGCGGTTCAGCAGTTCCGCGACGCGCTCTCGGGTGCGCCCGGAAACCAGCAGTACCGGCTGGCGCTGGGACTGGCGCTGGCGAAGGACAAACATTCGGCGGAAGCCTCGGTCTATTTGAATGCGCTGCTGAAGCGCGATCCGGAAAATGCGCTGGCGAATCTTGGCGAGGCGCGGATCGCGGCGGCACAGGGCAATGCCGCGGACGCCGTGAAGTTTTATCGCCGGGCGATCGATGGATCGTGGCCGGCGGGCCAAGAGCAGAACCGGATGCAGGCGCGTTTCGAACTGGCGGCGCTACTGGAAAAAAACGGACAAAGGACACAGGCCGTCGCCGAGTTGCTGGCGGCGTTGGGCCCCGCTGCGCGCGATACCACAGTCAAGAAGAAGATCGGGCAGTTGCTGCTGGGCTACGGCGCACCTCGCGAGGCCGCGGATGTATTTCGGAACATCGCCCAAACCGACGACCGCGATGCGGAGGCCTATGCGGGTCTGGGGGAGGCTGAGCTTGCCATGGAGAATTACCAGGATGCTCGCGACGCATTCCAGAAGGCGCTGCAACTGAACCCAACGGACGAAACCAGTAAGACGCAGTTTGATTTGAGCGACCGGGTACTGGCGCTCGATCCGAACGCGCGCGGGTTGCGAGCCGCGGCGCGTTACGACCGGAGCAAGGAACTGCTGCAGGCCGAAGTGATGCGATTCGACCGGTGCCAGCCCGGCGGCGCGGCAGCGGATGCGGCGCGCAAAGCCCTGACCAACCAACCGCGCCAGAGTGAACTGGAGGATTCAGCCGACAAAAACCTGTTGCTGGCCGAGGATCTGTGGAAGCAGGAGCAGAAGGTGTGCGGCGGGGGCTAAACTCCGCCGCGCAGCAGGCGCCCAACGTCGATGATCAAGCGATTGAGCGCGTGCTGGCGCGGCTGTCCAGACAATAGAACAAACTAATTGGCTTGCGCCTGGGTGATGTGGGTGCGGCGATTCTTCTGCCAGCAATCTTCATCGTGCTCGGTGCAGACCGGTTTGTCCTTGCCGTAGCTAATGGTCGCGAGCTGGTTGGTGGGAAGGCCGAGGTTCGAGAGATACTCTTTGGTTTGTTTGGCGCGCGCATCGCCCAGCGCCAGGTTATATTCGTCCGATCCGCGCTCGTCGGCGTATCCTTCGACCGTGAGTTTGAAGTTCGGGATATTGCTTAATGATGTCCGCCAATGTCTGAGCGTCCATCTTCAGAGCGGCTTCGGCATCCGGGCGCAGCGTGTGCTTGTTGTAGTCGAAATAAGCATCCTGGATGCGGTTCAGCAGCTCCTGGATGCGCGCGCGCGTGGCGGCATCAGGCAGACGGGGCGGCGTGGTTCTAGCAACCTGCGCCGGCTGAGAATAGCTTCGCGCGGGAGCCGGTGTCGATGCCACTGCGGGCCTACTGGCCGCCGGAGCCGGCGGGGGCGGAGCCTTCGCGGCAACCTTTTTCGCACAACCGCAGAAAGTCAAAGAGAGCGCCGTCAGGGCCGCGCAAGCCAAGAATCGTGATTTCATCCAAAGCCTCCTAAGCTTTCGTAGTTACAGAATACCGACGGGTAGAGCGGCAAAAGAATCCCGTTGGCACTGTATTTCGCCCATAGCATTACCTTATGCAAGTTCCATTACCCTAATACAGGATGGACGCGATTCCCGTACTGGCGGCAAGGTTCTACCTTAGAGAGGATGTGGTTTCGTCCTGCCGCCGAGCTACTCCCGCGCCCTGTCCGCTACACTGAGATAAGAATGCGGCAACGCCCGGGCGTGGTTTTGGTCGCGGGGTTTGGCGGACTGCTGCTCATCATGGCCGCCGCCGAGGCGGGGGCGCTGCTTTTTCTGAATAGCCTGCGCCATAACGACACGGCGCTGCAGGCCCGCTTCCTGGCGCGCAATCGCACGCTGGAACGGATTCGATCGAACATCTATCTTTCGGGCACCTTTGTGCGGGATTCGCTGCTCGCTCCGGAACAATCGGGCGCGCGGGCGCAACTGGCCACGCTCGATGGGTTGCGGCGCGATTCGGAAAGCGCGCTGAACAATTACGCTTCGGCACTGGAGCCGGAAGAAGCTCCGCCGTTTCAGGATTTGCGGTCTCAAATCGAGGCTTATTGGAACGTGCTGGATCGCACGCTGGCCTGGACTGGCGAAGAACGCGGAAAGTACCGCGATGCGTTCTTCTACGAGGAGCTGGTGCCACGCCGGACGTCGATGCTGCAAATTGCCGATCGCATCGAGGCGTTGAACGAAGACGCGCTGCGGCGCGGCGACGTAAAGCTGGGCGATCTGTTCGGACGCCTGCAATTTGGATTGCTCGCGATGATCGCCATCACGCTGCTGGGCGGCGCTACGCTGGCCGCCTTCACCATATTCCACATCTTGAAGCTGGAAGCGGAGGTGCAGCAGCGGCTGAAGGAAAGCGTGCATGCGCAGGCCAGTTTGCAGGAGCTTTCCGCGCGGCTGGTGCGGGCCCAGGAGGAAGAGCGGCGCGCCTTGTCGCGCGAACTGCACGACGAAGTGGCGCAGGCGTTTTCGGCCGTGCTGATGGAGGCTGAGAACCTGCTGGATCTGGATCCGATGCCGGAAGTGCGGGCGCATCTGGATTCCATCCGCGGCGTGGCCGAAAAGGGCATGAACGAGATTCGCAACATGGCTTTGCTGCTACGCCCTTCCATGCTGGACGATTTCGGATTGCTGCCGGCTCTGGAGTGGCAGGCCCGCGAGATCGGCAAGCGTACCGGACTGCGCGTGCAGGTGGCGAGCGAAATGCCAGGCGAGTTGCCCGAAGAGCACAAGACCTGCGTGTACCGGGTGGTGCAGGAGGCGCTGAACAATTGCGCGCAACACGCGCAGGCCAGCGCGGTACAAGTGTCGGTGCGGCACGAGGCCAGGCAGATTTTGGTAACGGTGCAGGATGATGGCAGCGGTTTCGATCCCGAGCGCGTGCGCGGATTGGGATTGCTTGGAATGGAAGAGCGCGCGCGGCATCTGGGCGGCACGTTCCAGGTGGATTCATGGCCTGGCCGCGGAACGCTGCTGCGAGTGACGCTGCCGCTGGCCGCGATGTTGGATGCCGCCATCCCCGAGGCGGTCCCGGCGCGTGTCGTGGTGCGCGGGCCGGAACTGGTTTGGAACGGAGGCCTGGCGGATGGCGCCGATTCGCATTCTGCTGGCTGACGATCACAATATCCTGCGCGACGGAATGCGCCTGCTGCTGGAACGGCAGCCCGGATTTGTCGTGGTGGGCGAAGCCGCCGACGGCAGGGAGACGTTACAGTTGGCCCAGGATCAGCGCCCGGACGTGGTGGTGATGGATATCGCCATGCCCAACATGAACGGCATCGAAGCCACGCGGCGCATTGTCGAAAAGCATCCCAACATCGGCGTGGTGATCCTGAGCATGCACCACGACGAGAGCTACGTTATCCGGTCGCTAAAGGCGGGAGCACGCGCGTACCTGCTGAAAGACGCGGTGAAGGCCGAGTTGATTCTGGCCATTGAAGCGGTAGTGGACGGGCGGTCCTTCTTCAGCACCAAAGTGAGCCGGATTCTGCAGGAAGATTACTTCCAAGCGCTGGGCCGCAAGGATGCCGACTCGAGCTACGACTTGCTGACCGATCGCGAACGCGAGATTCTGCAGATGATCGCCGAGGGCAAGACCAACAAAGAGGTCGCAAACACGCTGAATCTCAGCCTGTACACCGTGGATACGCATCGCACGCATATCTTGCAGAAGCTGAATCTGCACAGCGTGCCGGAGCTGATCCTCTATGCGGTGCGCAAGGGAATCATTTCCTGATTGGCTTGGCGCTAAAACAGAACGCCCCGTCCAGCGTCAAAGCGCGCCGGACGGGGCGTTCAAATCCAAGCCCGATTGATCGGGTACAAGATGATCTTAAGCGATTACGCCTTCAGCGTCAAGCTCAAGTTGCAGAGCCTTACTCACACCACGCTGAATAGCTCTCAAGTCCTTTTCTTTCAACAAAGGCGTTTGGTATCTCCCATAGAGTAATAGACGGTCCAGCCGTTCAAAACAGATGCAGGTGAGCATGTCGCACTTGGCCCAAACAGATTTCGCCGGGTCGAAGAAATCGTACGTGCCGACCGGTATTTCGTAATGGTGTGGCTCAATCTCATAGGGCGCCACCGTGCTAAAGGGGACTGCCAGGCACAAGCCGGTATGACGCCGGTATCTTGGTGAAACCACCACAACGTGACGGCGCTTTACCATCTCCGGCGCCTGGAACCCGGTTGTAAAGTCGCACATGAGCACCGTGCCGCGCTTGGGGTGAAAATTAATGGGCACCGACAGAATAGTGGGTTCCGCCGCGAAATAATCTACCGCCGGCTATTCGGTCACGGTCAGATTCGCCGTCCGGCTGGAAACGCCGCCCACCGTCACCACCACCGGCTGCACACCCACCGGCGTATTGGCGGGAACCATGTAATTGATTTGCGTCACTCCCACCAGGCCGGAAGGGATTCCATAAAACGAGATGCTCGCCGCGAGGCCCGCCACCGTAAGCGTCACGGCAAGGTTGGGTTTAGGCAGTTGCGACTGTGGAGTCCCGGAAGCGGGCGACATTCCGTCCCCTAGCGCCGGGGAAACTTGCCCGTCGCCGGTGATGAACAGCGTGGTGGTTTGCCCGCGCGTCGCGCTTGAAAACGGAGCGGCGGCGAATCCGTTGGTCATGAAAATTCCCGGTGCGGCCGGCACAATATTAAGAGTGTAGTTGACGTTGATGTAGGGATTGCCGACCATCAGCGTGGCAGCTCCGGCCTCGGTCTCATAGGGAATCTGAATATTCACCTGATCCGGTGAAACATAATAAAGTGGGGTAGTCACGCCATTGACCCACGCTTCAAACCCGGCCAGATACTGGGGCAGCGGAATGGTTCCGGCCATCTGGATGAAATCGCCGAACGCCGTTCCGTACACGCTCAAGAGCATTCCAGGCGCGTAAGCTTGCTGGCCCGACGCCGCATTGCTAGCTCCGCCCACGACGAGCTGCGTCTGCGGTCCATCGAAGGGAACGCTCAGCGTCTGCGTCCATTGCGTGCCGCTCGCATCCACGCCGTTGAATACGAAAACGACGTTGGTGGGCACGGCCAGGTTAGCGAGTTCCAGGCCAGCAGATGAAACAGAACCGTCCGCGGGGATTTGGGTTGCGCCGAAGACAGTGGCGACGTTGTAGCTGGCGCCGTTGATGGTGAACGAGGTGAGAGTGGTTGCCACTCCCGCTTCTTCGCTTAGCGTGATGATAAATGGCCAACTGTACACGCTGCCATTCGCGGTCTGCGCGAAGACCGGATTGTTATTGATGGATGGAACGACCGCCGATGCCGTCGGCGGCTGGCTGGTCCACTGATGGATAAAGTTGTAAGCGTCCGGAGAACCGAGGCCGCTGGCTTGGTCGTACGCCGGACCGGCGTTGTATCCGAGACTGCCGCTGGTGCAATCGGGCGAGCCGATGACGCACGGGACGCTGTTGTTGCCAAGCGCAATATCGTGAAAAGCTCCCGTCGATTCCTGAGCCATCCGATATAGCGTCGGGTTAATATTGCCGAGACCCGCCTGTTTCTGAGCGCCCACGGAGACCAGATACTGATTGAGCAGCGTGACGATGCCGGCCATGGTGGGCGCCGCCATGGACGTGCCGCCGTAGATCAACATCGAGCCGCCGGTGTAGACGATATAACCGTCGTGAGCGGGCGAGGACGCGATGGAAAGATCCGGAACATGGCGAAAACTGTCGTCTGGAACGCCTGGCCCGGTTTGCCAAACCGGTCTCGGAAAAAAAAGGCTGGCTCCTCCGCCGCCCGCCGCAAGTCCGCTGCCGAGGTTGGTATCGTTCCACACCATCTCGGGGATGTAAGACAGCGCCGAGGCTCCGTTCGCCGTGTTGGTGCTGCTCCAATACGCGCCGCTTCCTTCGTTCAATTCCGAACCGCCCATGGCAGTCACTTCCGGGATGCTGCCCGGCTGCGTCCACGGCCAACCCGTCCTGCGCGATGACGGCGTTCGGGTCTTCGCAATCCGCCGCTCCATCGTCGCCGGCCGCGGCCAGCCAGGTGATGCCTTCCGCGTTGGCTTGCTGCGCCGTTTGGCGCTCGCTCGGCAGGTCGACCAAATCCGAACCCTCGCACACGCCATAGCTCATGCTGATCACGGGCGCATAAGCCTGATCGACGGCTTCCTGCAAGGAAGTGAAGACATCGGGAGAATTCACGAAAATGATATTTGCATTTCGCGCCACCGAGCCCGACCATTCCAGGTCCAGGTCGGCTTCCGGCAAATCGTCCTGGCTGATGCCGGGATCGGCCTGCCGCGGCACCAGAATCTGCTGCAGATTAATAGCCGGCAGATTGAACTGGCTGCGGAACGCCTGGATATCGGAAAGATTGATGTCGGTTTGTCCCACGACGACCAGCTTTTGGCCCGTTCCATCCATGCCGGCGGTGTAAAGAGGCGCGACGTCGTAAATAGTGGCGAAGTCGTCCGGAGCAATCTGGTGTTCCCCGTTGGCGGTGGTATTCCGCGGAGCCATGCCCGCCCAGTCTGCTGCGTGGCTTCAGCCGGATAATCGTTCAGCCCCCGCAAACCAAGCACGATATCGGAGAAGCGCCGCCGGAATGGAGGGATTGGTGGAGTTGGCGTAATGCAACTTGCCATTTTCCAGATATTGGTGAATCTGGGTGTGAAACGCATTCTCCACTTGCCGGGCGGTGCCGCTGAATTCGATCCAGGTGCGGCCGCGAGCCACGCGCTGCACTTCGAAGCCTTGCGATTGGAGCCAGGCGGTCAATCCGTTCACGTCATTTTGGCTCACGCCGAAGCGGTCGGCGTATTGTTCCGGCGTCAGCCATTTGTGGTAATCGGCGGAAGCCGGATTCTGCTGGTTGGCCAGCAACTGCTGAAGAGCGGTTTGCTGGCTGGCCGACGGCTTGAGGTAAATGGTGACAGCCGGTATCGGAAAGGACGCGGCCACCGGACCCCGGTCAAACTCCGGCCGCGCGCGCGGTGGCACGTGGCCAGCCAACGCAACGGTTCGGCTGCTGTCGATCGCGCGCGCTCATGCGGTCCGGCTGCGCCTTCAGTGTGGCCGTCAACAGCCACAGTAAGGAATACGGCTATAAATAAAGAAAGAGCATTGAGGTCGCAAGCGCGTGCGCATGGATCTCGTGAATCTTCCGGATTCTGAATTCGATAGACTAAACACCAATGCAGGGCGTTTGTCAGCAGAGCCGCGATACTGGCGGCAATCTGAGTGGCTGCCGCCATTCACCGCGGACGCGCCCTCGCCTTTTTCCGGCCGATGGGACCTGACCATTATGACATCGAAAGGCGCTTTATCCATCCTGGATGGAGTTCGCCGATGAAGATGGAACGCCCGCCATCCGCATGGTCGGCCGCACCGGCAGCGTTCATGCGGTACGCGACGCGAAGGTGCACAGGCACCAAGCTTGACGTTTGAAGACGGACCCGGCCAATGGCAGGTGCATAGTGAAAGATCGTAAACTCACCGGACAAGCTCCGGATGGTCCACGTCACCGGCGTTCCGGCGCCCGCGCTGACCCACGCTGCGCCGGCCGCCTGGAGCAGCTCCCGAGCCGCTTTTCAATGGCCGCGATCTTACGGGATGGACGCCCGACAATCCCGCCGCGAACCATTGGATGGCCGACAACGGCGAGCTTCAGAACATGGAGGCGGGAGCCAATATTCGCACCAACGGCAAATTCGGCGACTTCAAGCTGCATATCGAATACAACTGCCCGCGCGGCGGCAACAGTGGCGTTTACTTGCGCGGGCGCTACGAAGTGCAGGTGGAGTATGAGCCGGCAGGCAAGAACGATGCTTTCCACTGCCATGGGATCCATCTACGGATTCATTCCTCCCGCTACCGTCGTGGACCCGCGCCCCGGCCAGTGGGAAGGTTACGACGTGACGCTGGTGGGGCGCACTGTCACGGTGGTTCGCGACGGCGTGCTCATCATCGACAAGGCCGAAATTCCAGGTATTACGGGCGGCGCGTTAGACAGTGAGGAAGGCGAGCCAGGGCCCATCTACCTGCAGGGCGACCATACCGGCGGACTGAAGTACCGCAACATCACGATCTCCGTTCCGCGGCGCTAATCCCGACGCAGGCCTGTCGAAGAAACGGATGCACGCAGTCCAATGGACGACACGTGACGGCCGGAAACAACAACGAAAACAAAAGCAGAAGCTGTGTGTTGCGGAGACACTGGAATGGCACCAGACCTGCCAGAACAGTGGCGAGGAAATTCACAATGGTCAAAATCTATCGCGCCTCCGCCCTTCTTCTGATCGCCGGCTCCCTGGCTTTCGCACAACAAGTTCTTCTGCTCACCAGCGGCGTCCAGTTGCAGGGTAGATATGCCGGCGGGAAGTCGAACAAGATCGAGTTTATAGACCAACAGGGCGCCCGGCACAAGTTCAACATCTCGCAGATTCAGAGCCTGGTGTTTAGCGGCCCGCTGCCGCCGGCTAACGTTCCCACCACATACACCAGCTACGACCCGAATGCCGCGGCGCCCACGTTTGCCGAACGCGGCTACGTCGACGCGGATGTGGAACCGCCAGCGGGCTGGAACCGTAGCTCGACTATTCCTACGGGCGCCGAGATTATGGTGCGAACCATCGATCGCATCGACGTCCGCAAGCCCGATCCCCGGCAGCACTTTCTCGCGTCCATCGACCGGGACGTATTGGACTCCAACGGCAACGTTGCGATTCCACGGGGTTCTCTCGCCCATCTAATTGCCCATGATGTCGGCAACGGGGAGATCGCCATCGACCTGCGCTCGGTGAGCGTCAACGGCAAGCGTTACATCCTGAACAGCACCAACATCACCGGCGTACACACGCGCGATGGGCTGGGCGCCAACAAACGGACGGGAGAATTCGTCGGAGGCGGGGCGCTTCTTGGGACGGTGCTGGGCGCGATCGCTGGAGGCGGCAGAGGGGCGGCCATTGGCGCGCTTGCGGGTGGCGCGGCGGGAGCGGGAACGCAGGTATTGACGCGCGGCCCGAAGTTGCAGATCCCTTCGGAGACAGTGCTGAGCTTTCGGATGGATCAGCCCGTTTATCTTTACCAGTAGCCTTTTCGACTATTCCACGGTCAGCGCCACCGGCTGCTCGATCATGGACGCCTTGTTCGCGGTCAGTAACGCGATGTGGTAGCGGCCGGCTTAATCGTCGGCACCTGAAATTTGATTTTGTCAGCGGTACGGTCCATGACGGTAACTTTGGTGTCGTCCTTTCCGTCGGTGAGATAAACGTCGGCGACCGTAGCTTTACCCACGTTCTCGCAAGTCACGTTGACCGTGTCCCCGGTCTTAGCAGTGTCCGGATCCACGGCCGTGCATTTCGGATATCCTTGAAATCCCGGCAGCGCCGCGGCCGAGATCAGCAACAGGGCAACCATCACCCACATTTTCATAGGCGCCTCCAGTGGTCAGGATTATACACCCCGGCGAGCAGCTTTGTTGCCCGCGGCTCTGTAACGCTCGAAATCTACCGAGCCGCGCACGTCAGTAAGCGGTTCTCCGGGTGTCGACGGGAGTAAACTAATATTGCATCCGATTGACCCCATGCCGAACGTAGCCGAAACTTCCAGCGCGCCTCCACCTCCGCTGACCGTGCTGAGCGAAGAAGAGCGGATGTTCCAGGACGCCGTTCAGCGCTTCGCGCGTGAGCGCATCGCTCCGTACGTGCGCGAAATGGATTCCGCCGCGGCGTTCCGCAAAGACTTGCTGCGCGAGATGTTCGAACTCGGCCTGATGGGCATCGAGATCCCCGAAGAATATGGCGGCCAGGGCGGCAGTTTCTTTCAGGCCGTGCTGGCGGTGGAGACGCTGGCGGCCGTGGATCCCTCGGCGGCCGTCATCGTGGATGTGCAGAACACCATCGCCAACAACGTGATTATTCGTTGGGGCACGGACGATCAAAAGCGGCGCTATTTGCCGAAGCTGGCGAGCGACATGGTGGCGGCGTTCGCGCTGTCGGAGGCAGGCTCAGGCTCCGACGCGTTCGCGCTGGCGACGCGCGCCAGCAAGCGCGGCGACGAGTATTTCATCACCGGCCGCAAGCTCTGGATCACCAACGCAGCCGAGGCCGGTTTGTTCCTGGTGTTCGCCAACGCCAATCCCGAAGCGGGCCATCGCGGCATCACCTGTTTTTTAGTGGAACGCGAGTTCGCCGGATTTCAAGTCGGCAAGAAGGAAGACAAGCTCGGCATCCGCGCATCGTCCACCTGCGAATTGATTTTGGACGACTGCCGCTTGCCCGCGAGCAACGTGCTCGGCGAAGTTGGCAAGGGCTACAAGATCGCTATCGAGACATTGAACGAAGGGCGCATCGCGATCGGCGCGCAGATGACCGGACTGGCGCAAGGCGCGCTGGACCACGCCATCGCGTATGCCAAGCAGCGGCAGCAGTTCGGCAAGCCCATCGCCGAGTTTCAGGGCGTGCAGTTTGAGCTGGCGCAAATGGCCATCGAAGTGGAAGCGGCGCGGCTGCTGGTGTATAACGCGGCGCGGCTGCGCGATGCGGGACGTCCCTACGTCACCGAAGCCGCCATGGCCAAATATTTCGCATCGCAAGTGGCCGAGGATACCGCGTCGAAGGCGGTGGAAATCTTCGGCGGCGTCGGCTTCACCAAAGATTATCCGGTGGAGAAGCTCTATCGCGACGCCAAGATCGGCCGGATTTACGAAGGCACCAGCAACATGCAGAAGCTGACCATCGCCAAGCAGATCCTGGCATAAAGCAGGTCGCTGCGTACCTCATCGCCCGGCATGCCCAGCGCCCGAGCTTTGTACCCTGGTATGTTGGTACAATGGTACCGATGAAGGAACAGGTCGTGGAGCGCGTGCAAACCGGCGTCCGCATGGAAAAGCGTCTTTTGAAAGTACTGCGGGCCTTTGCCGACTACCGCGATTTAACCCTGGGCGATCTGTTGGAAGGCATCGTTCTGCACGCTTTCGATGGAAAGTGCCCTTTCAACGCGGCCAGCCTGCGGCGCATTAAGGAATTGAAAACGTTCTACGGTCTTGATTTGGATTCCCCGGCGAGCCATCGCCTGGCCGAAGCCGGCGGGGCGCGTCCAGCCTCAGGAAGGAAGCGGCCCCGTGACTGACGATGAATTCATCGCGAGCTTTGAGGATGGCAGCCTCGCAGCTGAAAACTTTCATCACGCCGACCACGTCAAAATCGCGTTCCTCTACTTAAGCCGCTACCCGGCGCTGGAGGCTCTCCAGCGATTCTCGATTTCGCTCGCGAACTTCGCGGCCGCAAACGGCAAGGCCGGCTTGTACCACGAGACCATCACTTGGGCGTTCGTCCTGTTGATTCGCGAGCGGATGGCGCGGGCAGGCGGCCGCCAAACCTGGAGTGAATTCGCGGCCGGCAATCCCGATTTACTGAACTGGAAAGACAACATCCTGAAGAAATACTACCGGAGCGAAACTCTCTCGTCGGACCTTGCCAGGACCAGTTTTCTCTTCCCCGATCGCTGACCTACCCGCTCGCATCCGGCGTTACACTAAAAGGCAAGAGGCACTATGCGTTACGTCGTTACTTCTGTTTCGTTATTGGGCGCTCTGCTCACCGGCGCGTCTTTCGGCGCCACCCTCACGGATCCCGATCCCTCTCAGGTCGACGCCATCATCGCGAAGTTCGCGGCCAAGGAAGCCGCGTTCTCCAAGGCGAGAAGCAACTACACCTATCGCCAGACCGCGAAGGTGGAGACGCTCGACGATGGCGGCGGAGTGACGGGCAAATGGGAAGAAGTTACCGACATCATCTTTTCCCCCGAAGGCGCGCGCATTGAAAAGGTGACCTACGCTCCGCCCAACACGCTCACCGCGATCCAACTCGATCCGGGCGACATCCAGGATCTCCGGCAGGTGCAGCCCTTCGTGCTCACCACCGACGAAGTCCCCAAGTATTTCATTCGCTACCTGGGCCGCGAGCAACTGGACGAGATCTCCTGCTACACATTTGCCGTGAAGCCGAAGAAGATGGAGCCGGGCCAGCGCTATTTCGAAGGGATCGTTTGGGTGGACGATCGCGATTTGCAAATCGTAAAGAGCTATGGCCGGGGTGAAGGCGCGAAGCAAAGCGCGGATCATCAATATGCGAAGTTCGAAACCTATCGCGAGCAGGTGGACGGCAAATTCTGGTTCCCCACGTACACCATCGCCAACGCGACGCTGCACTTTCGGGAAAACGATCAGCGCATCAAAATGACCGTCAAATACGAGGACTACAAACAGTTCAAGAGCGACATGAACATCAAGTACGACGTGGACGATCCCGCCAAGACGCCGTCCTCCACGCCGCCTCCGCCCAACAAGTAATTGAAGCTTGCGACGCTGCCCATCGACGGTTTATTGCCGTCGATTTGCGAATCTCTCGGCCGCTCGTCCAATATTGTCATCGAAGCGCCGCCAGGCGCGGGTAAGACCACGCGTGTTCCTCCCGCGTTGCTCGACATCGTGCCCGGGCAAGTGCTGGTGCTGGAGCCGCGCCGGCTGGCCGCACGATTGGCGGCGCGGCGTGTAGCGCAGGAAATGGGCGAAAAGCTGGGTGAAACGGTGGGCTATCAGGTTCGCTTCGAAGAAGTGGCTGGCGCGCGCACCCGCCTGCGTTTCCTCACGGAAGGCATTCTTACCCGCCGCTTGATTTCCGATCCGCTGCTCGCGGGCGTGAGTGCCGTGGTCTTGGACGAGTTCCATGAGCGGCATTTGGAAACCGATCTGGCGCTTGCCTTGCTGCGGCGTTTGCAGCGCGCCAAACGGCCGGATCTATTGCTCGTCGTGATGTCGGCCACGCTCGACGCCGCTCCCATTGCGGCCTATCTTGACGGCTGCCCGATCCTACGTTCCGAAGGCCGGCTGTTCGATCTTTCGATTGCGCATCAGCCCTACTCGGCGCTGCCGCTCGAAAAACAGATTGCTTCCGCGCTCGAGACTCTGCTCGCGCAGGCGCCGTCGGGTGACGTTCTGGTTTTTTTACCTGGAGCGGGAGAAATCCGGCGCGCGGAGCGCGAGTGCCGCCCATTAGCTGAACGGCGCAACCTGTTGATTCTTCCGCTTTATGGCGACTTGTCGCCCGCCGAGCAGGACCGCGCCGTCTCGCCCGCCCCGCAACGCAAGGTGATCCTGTCCACCAACGTCGCGGAAAGCTCCGTCACCGTGGAAGGCGTAACGGCGGTGATCGACAGCGGCTTGGCGCGCATTGCGAGCGATTCACCGTGGTCGGGATTGCCGACGCTGGAAGTGGCGCGCATCAGCAAGGCATCGGCTACGCAGCGTGCGGGACGGGCAGCGCGTACCGCGCCAGGGCGAGTGATCCGGCTCTATACTCTCGACGATTTCGAGCGCCGGCGCGATCAAGATCCGCCGGAGATTCTGCGGCGCGAATTGTCGGAGCTGTGTCTCACGCTGCGCGCCATGGGAGTGAGGAACCCGCTGGAGTTGGATTGGCTGGACGCCCCGCCATCGACGCGGCTGTCACTCGCGCCGAAGATTTGCTGGAACGCCTGGGCGCCAGTGCCGAAAACGCGCACGCGCATGGCGCGCTACCCACTGCATCCGCGTTTAGCGCGGCTGGTGATGGACGCGGTCGAACGCGGCGCGGGCGAAGAAGGATGCCGGGCCGCCGCGGCGCTCAGTTCGGGTGCGCGGACGCCGTCGTGCGATTTGATGAGCCTGATCGATTCTCCATTCGATCCCGTCACCCAACGGCACTTCGAACAAATACGCCGGATCGTCCGGCCTTCCAAACCACATCGCTCATGATCCACATGCGCTGGCCCTTGCGATCCTGACGGCGTTTCCCGATCGTGTGGCGCACAGGCGCAAAGACAATCAATTGCTTCTGGCTTCGGGAGGCTCGGCGTTGCTGGCCTGCGATGCACGCGCTGAGTTTCTCGTAGCGGTCGACATCGAAAATCGCAGCGAGCACGCGTTGCCTCTGGTGCGGCTGTACTGCGCCATTGAGCCGGCCTCTCTGCTCGACCTGTTTCCCGATCGCGTGAAGGAACGCGCGGGCGTGGAATGGAATCGGATCGGCCGAGCGTGTGGAGGCCGTGAGCGCTCTGCTCTACGAGAATCTGGTGATCGAAGAAACGCGCAGCGGCGCGCCGGATCCGGAACAGGCTGCGGCACTGCTGGTCGAGAACGCGCGTTCGGAAGCCGGTATCGAACGCTTCGTCGATCGGGCCAGGAATTGGATCAATTCCTCGCTCGCGTCGCCTTTGCGTCCGAGCATGGATCGATTGCAAAGTTGGATCTGGACGCGGCCTTCCGTGAACTTTGCCGTGGGCTGAAAAGTTTCGCCGAATTGAAAAACGCGGGCGCTTCGTTCATCCCCACGCTCGAGCAGCGCGCCGGCACGCGGCTCCTCAACGAAATCGCGCCTGGCCGCATCCGCCTGCCGAATGGGCGTCAAACGAAAGTGAATTACGAGCCCGGCAAACCGCCCTGGATCGCATCGCGATTGCAGGATTTTTTCGGCATGCGCGAGACGCCGCGCATCGCGAACGGAAAGGTCTCGCTGGTGGTGCATCTTGCTGGCGCCAAACAAGCGCCCCGTACAGACCACGACGGACCTGGCCGGCTTCTGGCAGCGTCTCTATCCGCAGCTGCGGCGGGAGCTGGGCCGCCGCTATCCAAAGCACGCGTGGCCTGAGGATCCATATTCTTCGCGGGTAGACTGAAATTTATGCGCCGCGCTATTGCAGCATTGTTCCTGTTCGGAATTTCCTTCGGCTATGTCGAGGCCGCCGTGGTGGTCTACCTTCGCGCCATCTACAATCCGATCCGCGCGCGGTTGCATCCGGAACGCAGCCCTGACGATTTGTTTCCGCTCATCACGCAACAGGAGCTCGCCAACACCGGGCCCGAAAATTCCCGGCGTCTTGCCATCGAAGTGGTGCGCGAAGCCGCAACCATGGTGATGCTGGGCGCCGTTGCCCTGGCCGCTGGCGCGCAATCTGCATGAATGGATCGCGGCCTTCGCCATCGCGTTCGGCGTTTGGGACATCACCTTCTATGCGTTCTTGAAGCTGATGATTCACTGGCCGGAGTCGTTGCGCACTTGGGACATTTTGTTTTTGATCCCGCTGCCTTGGGTGGGCCCGGTTTGGGCGCCGGTGCTGGTGGCGCTTCGCATGATCGTCTGCGGCGTGATTTCTCTGCGCCAGGGCGGTATCCGCGGACGGCTGCCGCATTGGGCCGGAGTGCTGGCGGGCGCGGCGGTCATCGTGATCGCATTCGTGTGGGATTTCCGCAACACCAGCGCGGGCGGGATTCCGAACCCATTCAATTGGCCGCTTTTTCTTGTGGGAGAGGCGATTGGACTGAGCGCGTTCCTGGTTGCAGCAAAGTCTCCAGGATTTCCGGAATCTCAAAAACTGCCCGGTTCGTGATGGCCGCGGCGTTGGCGCGAAAGCGGGCGAAGTTGGCTGGGTCCAGCAACTCGCGCAGCCCGGCGTCGATCTCACGGAACGACGGCAGCACCACGCCCACCTGTTTTTCGCGAATCCATTCGGTGTTGTAGCGCTCCTGCGGAAGCGTCCACGCGTTGCGCTCCACCACTACCGGAAGGCGCATGGCGATCGCTTCGCTGATGCTGCCCGGGCCAGGCTTGCCGACGAAGAAATCGGACAGATGCATGTAATAGGGGATCTCGCTGGTGAACTCTTCCACGTACTTCGGAAAATTCGTGTCCATGGCCCGCAGCCTCTCAGCGAGTTTCCTGTTGCGCCCGCAAATGAAGATGAACTGGAGATTCAGCTCCCGGCTGCCTGTTACGCGTCGCGCGATTTCCGGCATCACGCTCGACCCCTGGCCGCCGAATAACACCAGGCCGGTGGGCAACTCAGGATCCAGCCCCAGCCTGCGGCGTTCCGATGCGCGATCCGCCGTCACCGGCTGGTAGAAGCTCGGGCGCAAAATCATTCCCGAAGTTGGGAAAATATGCTCCGGCGGATGCCCCAGCGCGCGCGCCTGCTCCACCGCTTTCTCGGTGCCGCAAATCAAATATTGGTCCTGACGTTCCATCCAAAAGTGCGGAGGATAATCCGCCAGGTCCGTTAAAATGGTCACCAGCGGCGTGCCCGGCGAGCTCTCGCGCAGGCTCTCATACAGAGCCCGATTGAAATTCGGGACCAACGAAACCACCAGATCGCGCTCGCCCTGCTTCCAGAATTCGCTGCAGCAACCGCACCTGGCCGCCGTGATACAGGCGGATCAGCCCATGCATCAGCGCCGTTCCCTGCGCCGACCATAGCGTCCAGCCCTTTTGCAGCATGACGTTGTAAACGTCTTGCATCCGGACGCCGGTATATTTGCGGAAAATGTCCAGCGGATCCAGGATTTCCTGCAGGTTCACCAGCCGGATTTCCCACGGACGGCCCTGCTGCTCGATGACGGCTTTGAGGGCGTTTGCGGCTGAGCGGTGGCCGCCTCCCGCATCGAAGAAAACGAAATCCAGCCGCCGCACTATCTCGCGGCTCCGGGGTCTCGGTACGTCCAGCCGTTCCAGGCCGGGAAATAGGCCAATTAGCTTAGTACTTAGCAAAGAACAGTTTGTCACAGTTACGTTTGCAGTCAAGATTGATTTGCTCGAAATCATTTCTTCAACAGAATGTAACGGGGCCGGCAGTATATTCTGAAGTAGGATGGTGCGAAGTCTAATCACGAAGGGCGACCATAGCGTGATGCGCCGTGCCAACAATTGGGAGGCGCCGCGTTGGGTGCGCCTGTACGTAATCAGCTCTACTCGCGGTGGCGATGGTTGGCTGTGGTACGCGATGGGACTGGCGATTCTCATCCTGGGTGGTAAGACGCGCTTCGAGGCGATGGGCGCCGCGGGTGTTTCGTCGGTGATGAGCGTCCTCCTGTTTCTGTGCCTCAAGCGGCTCACCGGCCGCCGCCGTCCGTGCCAGATCGAACCGCATTGCTGGGCTACACTGCTTCCGCCCGATCAGTTCTCTTTCCCTTCCGGCCACACCATGACGGCATTCGCGGTGGCCATCCCGCTGTCGCTGTTTTATCCCACGCTGACCATCGGCTTGCTTTTCTGCGCGCTGAGTATCGCGATGTCGCGCATCCTGCTCGGCATGCATTTTCTGAGTGACGTGGTAGCCGGCGCGCTGATCGGCACCGGGCTCGGGTATCTGGGCTACTTCGCGTTTCAATAGGAAATTCCGCTCCCTAACCGGATGCTGAAAAAGGCTTTTGGGGACCGACTCCCTCACGGTCGCGGCTTCCATGAGAAGGCTGGTCGTGTCAACCGAAAAGTTCATGTTCTGGCGGAATGAGCTATCGGGATTTATCGATCCTCCCTGGTTCCACCATGCGCTCGCGGGGGATACACAAGGGGGCGGCAGCCCCTCTTGTGGGGGGAGCCGGCAGCAGCGATGCGTGCCAGCGCTTTTTGCTGGCGCGTAGCGTGCTTCCGGCGTGGGGGGAACCCGCCCGCCCCGGCTTGCCCCCGGAGGGGGAAACGGGAAAGGGGGAGATCAAAATCTTCCACGCTGCCGCAGGCTGCTGGTTTGCTCTTCACACTCATCCGTCTTCCCTGGTCTGGATCCAATAGGAGGCGCTTTGCGTCCTTCCGAATTTCCCACCGCCGATTCGCCCTGCTTCCATTCGCACTCTTCAGTGGAGCGTTGGCTCCGGTGCCGGTTGGTGTCCTCGATCTTTGGAACGGGTGCTGCCATCTCAGTACCGAACTAAACCGCCTCCGTTTCCGGAAACGCTTGGTTCCGCCGCGACCCCGCAGTCACCCGAACTCGGCGATTTGGCTTCCAACTACATTTTGATTAGGCGGCCGTCTGGTGCGACTGCGCCATCTGGCTGTTGCGCAGCGGTTCGTACACTTCACCAGTCACCCACAACCGATGCAGTAACACCGCCAGCTTCCGTGCTACCGCCACTACCGCCCGCTTCTTGGCATTCTTCCCTCCGTGGGCCGCCAGTCTCAAGCCCCAGCGCTTCAAGTCTGTATCCGGACCACGCCGGCTCAGAATACAATGCGCCCCTTGCACCAGCATCTTCCGCAAATAGATATCGCCCTCTTTGGTGATCCGCAATTGAGGCTGGCTCTGGCCCGACTCACTGCGCTTGGGTCGTAATCCTACATAGCAACCCACGTCCCGGCTCTTCTGGAATCGTTCTCGATCTTCGATGGTCAACACAAACGTCATCGAGATCAGCGTCCCCACTCCCTTCACTTGCTGCAGCAGTTTCGTTTCTGGATACTCCCGGCGCGCCTTCTCCTCGATTTGGGCTTCCATCTCTTGGATCTTTTCGGTCAACGATTCCACTTGCTCCAGCAGCGGCCGCAGCCTTGCTCGCAACCCTTCCGGCAACGTCTCCATCCGATCCACTCCCAGGTTGTCGGCGTCGCACGCCGGTAACCGTTCCCCCATGGCTTTGGCGAATCCCCGCGCCGCGTTCACCAGACTAGTTCGCGCCTCCACCAGAGACGCCCGGACGCGAATCGTCATCAGGTCGGCTTGCGCCTGTTCACTGCGGTGCCGAATGGGTCGCAGCAACTGCGGATCCACTCGCGCCAAGCGCGCCAGAGTGCGCGCGTCCAGCCGGTCGTCCTTGCGGCTGCTGGCGCTGATCAGCTTCACCTGCCGGGCATTGGCCACGATCACCTCATGCCCCACATTCTTGAGCAGTCGGCTCACCCACGGCGAATGCGTGCCCACTTCCATTGCAATCCGGCAGCGCTTCATCGCTCCGAAGCTTTGCAACATACCTTTCTTCGTCGTCGCCACGCTCGCTTCTCGCACGACTTCGCCCTTGCCGTCCAGCACGCAATAGCGGCTGCTTTTGTCTCCCAGGTCCATGCCGATCGTAATCGGACCCTGCTCAACGGTGGCCCGTTTCGGACTCTGGGCGACGGTGCTATTCTTCTTCATGGCCGGTTCTCCTTTGCACTTCGAGTGCGCTTCCATTGGGAGCTTATCGCATCCCGCTGGGGACCGGCCTTCTCATTCCATCTCGGTAAAAACATGCAAACACGCAGTCGCGATTCTGAGCCGCGCGCGTGAGAAGCCGTGAAAAAATCGGCCGTCGGTAACAGCCAGCCGGGCGAATACGCCGATGCAATCATGGCAGAACAGGAAAACCTGCTGGAGCTACCCGAGCAACCCCCGCGGCCAGTGGGCGAAGCCGCAGTGGTTGGTGAATGCAAACTACGAGTGGTCAGTCGGGATCAGTTGATGATGGCCCAGGTGGATGTGGAGCACCTGATTGATGAGCATCATCCGGCGCGTGGAATCTGGGAGATCACGGGAAGGTTAGATCTGAGCAGATACGAATCAGCCATTCGTACGCGTCGGGGGGAAGCGGGACGATCGGCGTGGCCGCCGCAGTTGCTGATCGCGGTTTGGTTGTACGGCTACAGCCAGGGAGTCAGCTCGGCACGAGAACTGGAACGGCAGATGGAGTACGAGCCGGGGCTGATGTGGATGACGGGAATGCAAGTCATCAATCATCACACGTTGAGCGACTTCCGCATCGAGCAGGGGGAAGCATTGACGAGTCTGTTTACGCAGATGTTGGTGGCGTTGTCGGAAGCGGGTCTGGTGAAAATGCGGCTGGTAGCGCACGACGGCACTAAGATCCGGGCGCAGGCCGGAGTAGATTCGTTCCGGCGGGAAGCGAGCTTGCGCGAGAAGTTGGAGGCGGCGCGTGGGCTGGTAGAGGAAGACCCGCAAGCCGACGGCGGGGGCAACCGCCGGCAGCAGGCCGCTCAACAGCGGGCGCGGCGGGAGCGGTTGGAGCGGGCCGAGTCGGCGCTGGAACAACTGCACCAGATCCAGGCGAACCTCAAGGAAGCCCCGCGCAAGGATCGCGCACGAGTGAGCATCAGCGAGGCGGAGTCCAGGCTGATGAAGCATGGGGACAATGCAATCGCACCGAGCTACAACGCGCAGGTCAGCACGGATGCCGACTCGGGCGTGATCGTCGGCGTGCATCTGAGCCAGTTGGCGGATGATTCCCATGAGCTACAACCGGCCATGGAAGAGATCCACCAGCACCTGGGGCGCAAGCCGGAGCAGGTGGTTGCCGATGGGGGATTCACCAATCGCGAATCGATTCAGCGCATGGCCGAAGAGGGAATCGATTTCTACGGCTCACTGCCAGATCCGAAGGAGCGCTCCGAAGCGGCGATGAAGTCGCATGGGATCGATCCGAAGTTCGCACCCCATTTTTTCATTCGGCAGCCAGAGACACGAGCGGCGCAGTGTCCGGCGGGCAAGACCATGCACTATCTACGGCGCAATCAGAAGCGCGGCGCTTATTACGAATCCTACCGAGCCCAGGGAGCCGACTGCATAGCGTGTGCGTTGCAGAAGCAATGTTGTCCGAACAACGCTGCGAAGGGACGCATCGTGTCATTTCGGGGGCAAGAACTGCAGCAGATCGCGGAGTTTCGGCAGAAGATGGCCAGTCCAGAAGGCCAACACATCTACAAACAGCGCGGGGCCAAAGCGGAGTTTCCCTTTGCCTGGATCAAAGAGCGGATGAAGCTGCGGAAGTTCCGATTATTCGGACTCCGCAAGGCGGGGATAGAGGCCTTGTGGGCGAGCCTGGCGTTCAACGTGATGATCTGGATTCGCGCCCTGCGCCAGGGAGCCCCCGTTCAGCCTGCAGCGGCATAGACTGGCGTGCAGCGCTGCCTGTCTCTAACGACATCGGACCAGCTTGCCGGTTCAGAAGCTCCCCAGGGCTGCATCAATCTGCAAACTAACCTAACGCGTCGGTATCTCTCTCCCGGCTTGCCCCGCACGCTCTCCAATTCGATCAAAGTGGACTTAGCTTAAGGCCGGAGGCAATTTTTCACGGCTTCTGAGCAAGCGGTTTACTGCCTCTATCAGCAAACTGCTAACGGTCGCGGTTCGGTTTAAGCGCGGCTCGGTTTTGGGCTTGTAATCCCGCAACGTTTGGGCTACCATTCGATTGGCTCTGAGTTCGCTCGATCCGAGCCACCCCCGCATTTGCGCCGAAAGGCGGTCAGCCATCTCCCTTCCAATTGAGGAGGACCAGCATGAGTACTCTACCGCATCAGGTTGCTTTGGTGTCGGATACTACCAACGTGAGTTTTTCGGATGTGTCGTCGGTTGCTGCCGCGTTGCAGAAGCAGGCGACTCGAGATTTCGGACCGATCTGGCAGGTGAGCGCTACGGTGAGTGCGTTCGACGCCTTGGAATCGGTGCCGGTGGACTATTGGCCGGTGATCATTCGCGACGATATCGATCAACCGGGAGCGGCCGGTTATCACACCGACGATAACGGGCAACCTTTCTCGCTGGTGCAGGCCGACGATCAGTGGCAGCTCACCGCGAGTCACGAGACGCTGGAGATGCTGGCCGATCCCTTCGGCAATCGCACCATCGCAGGAGCGCCGCCGCCCCAGGCGCCACGGCCTATCTCCACTCTGCGGCGAGTGACCTACCTCGTTGAGGTTTGCGATCCCTGCGAAGACGCGCAATTCGCTTATGGCGTGAATGGGCAGCAGCTTTCCGACTTCATCACGCCCCACTATTACGATCCCAACGGCGGAACAGGCACGCTGTACAGTTTTCGCGGCAACGTGAAGGGACCGCACACCGTGCTGGAGGCAGGCTACGTGAGCTTCGGAAATCCGGTGACGAACGAGTGGTATCAGATCGTCGTGGTGAACGGCCAGGCGCAAGTGCGCGATCTGGGCAAGCTGAGCCGGAACGGCCGGAGCTTGCGCGAAACCATCGACGATCTGGTGCGCAACGTACGGAAGAACGATCATTACCGGACCAAGAAGCCGCTGGCTGCCCGAGCGGCACGGGTGGGCGGCGCCATCGCCGAATCGAGCGGAGCGCGGGCCAAGTCGTTACGGGAGTATATTGGTAAACTCTAACAGGATGCTGAAAAAGGCAACAAACCGCTTGCTCACGCGCGCGGCTCAGAATCGCGACTGCGTGTATGCGTGTGTTTACCGAGCCGCGACCGTGAGGGAGCCGGTCCCCAAAAGCCTTTTTCAGCTGCCTGCTGAGCGGTAAGTTTAGTCGTGGTGCGGCGGTGGTACGGCCGCCGCATCCGTTTACCAGGAGCAAGACATGTCCGACCAGAACAGCTCCGACCAGCACACTCAGGAAGGTCAAATCCAAAGGGCCAAGCGCTTGCGCGAGCAAATCGAGGGCCTCAAATCAGGACGGCGCGACCAGGCTCCTGGGCACCAGGAGTCTCTGCGGGAGCAAATTGAAGACCGTGCCCGTCAGCTCAGGGAGCGGGACGAACCGCAGGAGCCCTGAAGCCCTGGCAACCGGCGGCCGGAACCGCGCTGGCTTGACGAGGAGGAAACAAGCTCCCTACAATCAAGTAGTGTCCATATAAGGAGGCCGTATGTTCCGATCCATAGGCTTTCCTGAACTGGTGGTCATTTTGGTCGTCGCCGTTCTGCTATTTGGCGGAAAGAAGATTCCCGAGTTGGCAAAGGGTTTGGGTGAAGGCATTAAGAACTTCAAGAACGCTGTGAAAGAGGAACACGAAATCGACGACAAGAAGCAGGCCTAAGGCTTCCTGGATTTGCTCGCACTTTGAGCGGACCTAAATCGACTTTCAAAGCAAAACCCCCGCGACGCTACGCGGGGGTTCGTGTTTTGAGGGGCGCGGTGCGGCCCGCACCGTTTGCGCCTCGAAAATGCTGCAGACTACTTCTTCTTGGGGGGCACGATCGCGTCTTTTACGGCTTTCGCTACCCGGAACTTCACCACTTTCTTGGCCGGGATCTTGATGGCCTCGCCCGTCGCGGGATTGCGGCCCATCCGCGCCTTGCGGTCCACGCGCACCAGGCGGCCGATGCCGGGAATCACGAACACGCCGTTCTTCTTGGTTTCGCGAACGGCCAAATCAGAAAAACTTGTGACGAACTGCTTGGCTACCTTGGTGCTTGTACCGGTGGCGCCGGCCAGTTCCTTGATCACTTGCGTCTGCGTCAACTTTGTTGCTGCTGCTGCCATGTACTTCTCCTTATCTGTACTTTGATCTGTTTGTTTGGGTATGGTTCTTCCAATTTCGGCCGCGGTGTTTAAAACATAACCGTGCCGAATTGTTCCTACCAAATCATACGGGATGACAATCCGGTTGTAAAGAGAAGAATGCCTGAAATCCGCATTTTTCCTCAGTTTCCTGAGGTTACCACGTCTGGGAGTCCGATGGAATGGGCTTTTGGAGCTATCGCGGTGTTTCCAAGGCCGGATTTACGCGGTCCGGGCGGTACGCGCCAGATCCAATTGGTCGCTTGCAGAGGGAACGGGCGACGCAGTGGCGGCTAACCCCAGGTGCCGGCGCAATTCAGCGTCTAAGCGATCGGCCAAGCGCGGGATTCTCCGTCAGGAACGTCCGCGCATTCTCGCGCCCCTGGCCGATGCGCTCGCCCGCGAAGCTGAACCATGAGCCGCTCTTTTCCACCAGTTCCTGAGCCACCCCCAGATCCAGCAAATCTCCCTCGCGCGAGATGCCCATGCCATACAAGATGTCCACTTCCGCCTCGCGAAAGGGCGCGGCTACCTTGTTCTTGACGATTTTGATCTTGGTCCGGTTTCCGACAACTTGTTCTCCATCCTTAATGGCGCCCATGCGGCGCACTTCGGTCCGTACCGAAGAGTAAAACTTCAGCGCGCGCCCGCCGGTAGTGGTTTCGGGATTGCCGAACATGACGCCGATCTTCTCCCGCACCTGGTTAATAAAGACGAGTAACGTGTTGGTCCGCGCCACGGTTCCGGTCAACTTGCGCAAGGCCTGCGACATCAGCCGCGCGTGCAGGCCCATGTGACTGTCGCCCATTTCGCCGTCCAGCTCGGCTTTGGGCACCAGCGCCGCCACCGAATCCACCACCGCGACGTCGATGCCGCCGGAGCCGATCAACGCTCCAGCGATCTCCAGCGCCTGCTCGCCGTAGTCCGGCTGCGAGACCAGCAGATTGTCCACGTCCACGCCCAACTTGCGCGCGTAGCCTGCGTCCAGCGCGTGTTCGGCATCGATGAACGCAGCGGCGCCGCCGGTCTTCTGCGCCTGCGCGATTACATGCAAGGCCATGGTGGTTTTGCCGGAGGACTCCGGACCGAAAATCTCGATCACCCGTCCGCGCGGAAAACCGCCCACGCCCAGCGCATTGTCCAACGAAATGGAGCCGCTGGAGATCACCGTGACCGGCAGCACATTCCGGGAGCCGAGGCGCAGCACGCAGCCCTTCCCGAACTGTTTGTCCATTTGGCTGAGCGCGGCGTCAATGGCGCGTTGGCGCGTGTTCGGTGTCGATTGCGGCGGTTTGGTCTTTCACGGCGAATTAGTGGAGCGCGCCACGCCATCGTCTCAGGGGAAATCGGCAAGCGCATACGATACTGGGAGGAGATGAGCCAAACTCTTCCCGTCGTCCGCGCTCCCCGGGGCCGCGAGATCTCCTGCAAAGGCTGGATTCAGGAGGCCGCGCTCCGGATGCTCATGAATAATCTCGATCCCGAGGTTGCGGAAAAGCCCGACGAATTAATCGTCTACGGCGGCACCGGCCGCGCCGCGCGGGACTGGCCTTCGTTCCACGCCATCGTCCGCTGCCTGCGCGAGCTCGAAAACGACGAGACGCTGCTGGTGCAATCGGGCAAGCCGGTGGGCGTTTTCCGCACTCACACCGACGCCCCGCGCGTGTTGATTGCGAATTCGAACCTGGTGGGCCATTGGTCCAACGACGACGAGTTTCACCGCCTGGAGAACCTGGGCCTGATCATGTACGGCCAGATGACCGCCGGCTCCTGGATCTATATCGGAAGCCAGGGCATCCTGCAAGGCACGTTTGAAACCTTTGCGGCCGCGGCGGACAAGCATTTTGAAGGTTCGCTGCGCGGACGCCTGATCGTTTCGGGCGGCATGGGAGGGATGAGCGGCGCGCAGCCACTGGCCGCTACGCTGAACGGGGCTTGTTATCTGGGAATCGAAGTGGATCCGGCGCGCATCGAAAAGCGCCTCACCACCGGCTATTGCGACCGCATGGCCCGGACACTGGATGAAGCGCTCGCGTTGATTGATGAAGCGAAGAAGCTAGGACAAGCGCTCTCGGTTGGTTTAGTGGGCAACTGCGCGGACGTGATTCCCGAACTGGCGCGCCGCTCTATCGTGCCCGACATCCTGACCGATCAGACCAGCGCTCACGACCCGCTGCGCGGCTATGTTCCCAATGGAATAACGCTGGCCGAGGCGCTCGCGCTGCGCGCTTCGAATCCCGACGAATATACCAAACGATCCATCCAAGCCATGGGGCAACACGTAGCGGCCATGCTGGCGCTAAAACAAATGGGTGCCGTTACGTTTGATTACGGCAACAACATCCGCGCCCAGGCTAAGCGCGCCGGCGTTCAAAACGCCTTCGATATTCCCGGTTTCGTGCCAGAGTACATTCGCCCGCTGTTCTGCGAAGGACGCGGGCCGTTTCGCTGGGCGGCGCTGTCGGGATCGCCGGCCGACATCCACGCCACGGATCAGTTAGCGCTCGATCTGTTCCCAAAGAATGCTTCGCTGCAGCGCTGGCTGCGCCTGGCTCGCGAACGCGTGCAGTTTCAGGGATTGCCCGCGCGCATCTGCTGGCTGGGCTACGGCGAACGCGCCGAGTTCGGCCTGGCGCTCAACGACTATGTGCGGCGCGGAAAGATTGAAGCGCCCATCGTCATTGGCCGCGATCATCTGGATGCCGGATCGGTTGCTTCGCCCTATCGCGAAACCGAGGCCATGCGCGACGGATCGGACGCCATCGCCGATTGGCCGTTGCTGAACGCGCTGCTCAATACCTCGGCGGGCGCGTCGTGGGTCTCCATTCACAATGGCGGCGGCGTTGGCATCGGCTACGCGCAGCATGCGGGCATGGTGGTGGTAGCCGATGGCACCGAAGCTTGCGCGCGGCGGCTGGAGCGCGTGCTCACCACCGATCCCGGCATGGGCGTCATCCGGCACGTGGACGCCGGGTATCCCGAAGCGATTGACGTCGCGCACGAGAAAGGCATCCGCATTCCGATGGACTACCGCGCGTGAGAACGGCGGTCATCAACTGCGCGCAACTGGTGACACTTGCGGGCCCGGCGAGTCCACGTACCGGACGCGCGATGCGCGATCTCGCGATCATCGCCGACGGCGGCATGCTGATCGAGGACGGCCGTATTGTTCGGGTTGGAACGCGCGCGGAAATCGAGCCGCTGATCGGGCCGGGCGACGCGGTCATCGACGCCGGGCAGCGCGTCGTGATGCCGGGATTCGTGGACGCGCACACGCATCCGGTTTTTGCGGGAAATCGCGCCGCTGAATTCGAGCAACGCGTCGAAGGCGCGACATACGCCGAGATTGCAGCCGCGGGCGGAGGCATCCGGTCCACCGTGCGCGCGACGCGGGCCGCCGGCGAAGAACAGCTCCTGGAGGCCGCGCAAAAGTACGCGGGCTGGTTTCTCGCGGGCGGCACGACGACTATCGAGGCCAAGTCCGGCTACGGGCTCACGCTCGAAGATGAATGCAAATTGTTGCGAGTGATCGGCCGCATAAAAGAACTTCGATGCATCCCGACGTTTCTGGGCGCGCATGAGATCCCGGACGAATTCCGTGGACACCCGTCCGACTACGCGGATCTCGTAATCCACGAAATGCTGCCGGCGGTTGCCAGCGAGCGATTAGCCGAGTTCTGCGATGTCTTCTGCGAACCGGGGATCTTCTCGATTGAAGAAAGCCGGCGAGTCCTTGCCGCGGCCCGCGAGCTCGGGCTTGGCCTAAGAATGCATGTGGATCAACTCTCCGATTCCGGCGGCGCGGCGCTCGCGGCCGAATTGCACGCGGCCACGGCCGATCACCTGGAACACACCAGCGCGCGCGGCATCCTGGCGCTCCAGGCGGCGGGAGTGCAACCGGTGCTGCTTCCCGGCTCCGTTTACGCGCTCGGCCACACTCGCTATCCGAACGCGCGCGAGATGATGGAAGCGGGCCTGGCCGTGGTGCTGGCCACCGACTTTAATCCCGGGTCCTCGCCCACGCCCAGCATGCCGATGATTCTATCGCTCGGGTGTACGCAGATGAAGATGACGCCCGCCGAAGCCGTTACCGCGGCGACCATCAACGCCGCTTACAGCCTGCGGCGCGGCCATGAAATTGGTTCGCTCGAGACCGGCAAGCGAGCCGACTTCGTGATTCACGATTGCGGCGACTATCGCGAGTTGGCCTACTTTTTCGGCGTACCCCTGGTGGAGGCCGTGTTTATCGAAGGGCGGCCTGCGCGGCCGCGCCTCAAACATTGGAACTAGCCGCCGATAAGTACCAACGTGGAGCAGTCAACCAGCACCATTGCGCTGCCGGAATGCGATCGCCGTTTTCGCTCCGCGTTCGCCCACGCCGCGATTGGAATGGCCATCGTCGACGCCAGCGGCACCTATGTATTCGTCAACCAGGCATTCTGCCGGATCAGCGGCTATGAGGAGCACGAGCTTCTCCAGATAAAATTCGCGGCAACCCTGCACCCCGACGATCGCGCTTACCGCCTCAAGAAATTCGGCCAGCTTCTGCGGGGCGAGATCGGCAGCTACATCAGCGAGCGCCGATTTATCCGCAAAGACGGCAAGCTGGCATGGGTACGGTTGAGCGTTACCGTTCCCAGCGAACAGGCGCGTCCCAGCCAGGTGATTGTTTTCGCCGAAGACATAACCGAACGAAAACAGGCCGAAGATGCCCTGCGGGCGTCGGAGGAGCGCTTCCGCATCGCGTCCGAGAACGCCAGCGACATGATTTACGAATGGGATCTGCGGACCGGAGAAGTGGACGTGTGTGGACCGGCCCATCAACGCATGGGCGACTGGCCCACGCCCCGCAACTATGAAGCATGGAAGAAAATGGTCCATCCCGAGGACCTGGAACGGGTTGTTCCGGAATTGGAGCGCTACATCGGGAGCGGGGAGCGCTACAACAGTGAATTCCGGATTGTGGGACGGAACGGAGATATCTTTTATTATTCCAATCGCGGACAGGCTCTTCGCAATGCCGCGGGTGAACCAAATAAGTGGATCGGCCTGGCCACCGACATTACGGAAAAGAAGCTGGCAGAGGATGCGATTTCGCACTTGGCGGCCATCGTGCAATGCTCGGAGGACGCCATCGTCGCAACCGACACGACGGGTACGATCACCACCTGGAATCACGGAGCGGAGCAGCTGGTAGGTTACCCGCCCGCGGAGGCCCAGGCCCTGTCCATCGCCGCGCTGTTCTGTTGCGCCGATTTAGCCCGAGAGATTCTCTCCCGCATCCACCAGGGACAGTCGTCGCGCCTGGCCGAAGCGCTTTTCCAGCGCAGCGACGGCAGCCAGGTTCCCGTCCTGCTCAGCGTTTCACCAATTCACAAATCCGACGGCCAGCTCACCGGTTCGGCCATCATCGCGCGCGACATCAGCGCTCGCAAGCAGGCTGAAAAAGAGATGGCGCACCGGGCCCTGCACGACCATTTGACCGGTCTGCCAAACCGCTTATCGCTCGCCGACGGACTGGCCGATAGCATCGCGGGCGCCGACCTGGACGCTTCCGGAACCGCCGTCATCTTTGTGGACCTGGATGGATTCAAGTTCGTCAACGACACGCTGGGGCACGAGGCAGGCGACGTTCTTCTGCAGCAGGTGGCTCAGCGGTTAAGCGCCCGCGTCCGCCGGGGCGACATGCTGGCTAGGATGGGCGGCGATGAGTTCGTGCTGGTGGTGAACGGCGTGACCGACGATCAGGTGGCCCAGACCGTGGCGGACCGCCTGAGCGCCGCGCTGCGGGATCCGTTCCTGGTGGCGCATCACGAGCTGGTGATTACGGCCAGCATGGGCATCAGCATTTATCCGCGCGACGGCACCGACGTCAGCACTTTGCGCCGCAACGCCGACGCCGCTATGTACGAGGCCAAACAATCCGGTAAGGATCGAATTCGTTTCTACCGTCCCGCTCTGGGCGCCGCTTGCCAGGCCCGCCTGGAAATGGAGGCCGACCTGCGCCGCGCGCTGGACCGCGGCGAGCTGTGTCTGCATTACCAACCCGTTTTTACGGCGCTGGACAACCGGCAGACCGCCTACGAAGCTCTGTCGCGCTGGCCGCATCCAGGCCGTGGTTTCGTTCCGCCGAATGAGTTCATCCCACTGGCGGAAGAAACCGGACTCATCGTCCGGTTAGGCGAGTGGGTGCTGCGCGAGGCGTGCCGCCAATGCCGTTGCTGGCAGGACCACGGAAAGGCTGCGGTCCGAGTGGCCGTCAATGTTTCGCCTTTGCAGTTCGCCCGCGCGGACTTTGTCGATACCGTGCTCGGCGTACTGAGCGAAACCGGACTGACCGGCGAATTGCTGGACCTGGAACTCACCGAGTCCATCGTCATGCGCGATATCGACAGTGCCATCCAGAAGATGGCGGAGTTGCGCGAGCGCGGGATCCGGATCTCGGTGGACGACTTCGGCACCGGCTACTCATCGCTCGGTTATCTTCCCAAGCTGCCGATCGACATCCTGAAGATCGATCGTTGTTTCGTCTCGCAGATCGGCCAAAACGACGCCGCCGTACCGCTGATTCACGGCATGATTTCGCTGGCACACAGCATCGGCAAGCGAGTAATCGTGGAAGGCGTGGAAACCGCCGGGCAGTTGGAGATTCTGCGCGATCTGAATTGCGACGAGGTGCAGGGTTTCCTGCTGGGCCGCCCGGCCCGACTGACACGCTACGAGGGGCAGCCGCAAGAGGTAGCAACCGAGCAGTTGATTGCGTAGTCCGCTTGCTCACGCGCGCGGTTCAGTAAGACAAACTGAGCGGCGCGCGTGAGGGAGTGGTCTTTCAATTATCAGGCGATGCTCAGGTAACGAAAGCCGAAACGCTCCAGGCGCGCCCGATCCAACGCATTGCGCCCGTCCAGCACCAGCGGCGTTCGCATCCGGCCGGCCATCGCTTCCCAGTCCAGCTCGCGATACTCCTGCCACTCGGTCACCAGCACCAGAGCGTCCACGTCGTCGGCGGCCTCCTCGGCCGATTCGCAACAGATCACGCCCAAGTCCGGGATAATCCAGCTCGAATTTATGCAACGCCACCGGATCGTGCACCTTCACCTTGCATCCGCGCTCCACCAGCTTGCGGGCGATATCGATGGCCGGCGCTTCGCGCAGATCGTCGGTATTGGGCTTGAAGGCCAATCCCAGCAGGCCGATGGTGCGGCCCTTCAGAATTTTCAGTTCGCCCAGCAACTTTTCCACCACGCGCTCGCGCTGGCGCCTGTTGATCTCGCGCGCGGCTTCCACGATCGGCATGCCGATGTTGTATTCCTTGGCCGTGGCCACCAGAGCCGAAGTGTCCTTTCCGAAACAGGAGCCGCCCCATCCGATGCCGGCTTGCAGAAAACGCGTTCCGATGCGTGCGTCCAAGCCGATGCCCTTAGCCACCTGCGAAATATCGGCGCCCACTTTCTCGGCCAGCTGCCCGATTTCATTGATGTAGGAAATCTTGGTGGCGAGAAACGCATTGGCGGCGTACTTGATCAGCTCGGCCGAAGCGAGATCGGTGGAAATCGAGAGGCACCGCGCCCAGTTCCTCGGGCCGCGGCAGATACGGAGGCGGCGCGAAGGTCTGATCCAGAATCGGACGGTACAACGAATAGAGCACTTCCAAGGCGCGGCTGTTGTCGGAACCGATAACCACGCGATCCGCATACAGGCTGTCGTGCAGCGCCGTGCCTTCGCGCAGGAATTCCGGATTGGATGCCACCGAGAAGTGCCCGTTGGCTTTGCGCCCATGATGCTGCTCATAGGATTCGCGCACCAGGGAATCCACCCAATTTCCGCTGCCGATCGGCACGGTGGATTTGTTCACCACCACCAGAAAATCGCCGTCGTAGTGCTCTCCGATGCCTCGCGCCGCGGCGCGCAAATAGCGCAGGTCCGGGCTGCCGTCGGGGGAAGGAGGCGTGCCCACCGCGATAAAGATCACGTCGGCATCCTTCACCGCGCCGGCATATTCGGTGCAGAACTGTGAGATTAGGCTGCGCGGCCGCCATCAGATCCGTCAGAAATGGCTCGTAGATGGGCGTCTTGCCGGCCTGCAGCATTCCGATCTTCTTTTGATCGGAATCGATGCACGTCACCTTGTGCCCCAGGAATCCGAGGCACACGCCGGTGGTCAAACCCACGTAGCCAGTTCCAATGATCGATACTTTCATTCCGTTTTTGATCTCCTTCCATACCGTAACAAAGTCGCTCTGGGCCACCAATGACTCATAGTACTGATTTGAGTCTAGCGGGTACCGGAGCGTATAGCCTAAGGTCTTTACCCATAAGAGCTTCCGTCCCGTGCACCGGGTTGACACGCGCTCAACTAATAGCTGACCGTTTTCGAGCCGCTTTTGTTTCCTGGAACAAAAACCTTGGGCCCTGGCATAAGCGCCCTCCGAATAGGCGGCAGGCGGCGCGACGTCGGCGCCTGGGCGGCCCGGGGTTATTTTAGGTTGCAAAATCGAGGCAGTCTCCCTTAAAATCATCTGACCGTTTCTTTTTTTATGCGCTCTCCCAGAGAAAGTCTGGCCAGAATTGCAATTTCGGCAATCATTGGAGTCGCCCTAATTCCAGAGTTATTGGGCGCTCCCGAGCGGTGGATCAAGCTGGAGACGCCGCATTTCGAGCTATACACCACGGCCGGAGAGAAAAAGGGCCGGGAAGCAATCTTGTATTTCGAACAGGTCCGCAGCTTTTTCCTGCAAGCCAGCCCAGCCAAACATGCGCCGGAATTTCCCGTGCGGATCGTTGCGTTTCGATCGGAGAGCCAGTACAAGCCGTACCGGATCAACGAAAGCGCGGTAGCGTATTACGCGCCCGGCCGCAACCGCGACTATATCGTGATGCAGGACATATCAAGCGAGCACTACCCGGTGGCGATTCACGAATACACGCACCTTATCGTCAAACATGTGGGACTCAAGCTGCCGCTCTGGCTGAATGAGGGATGGGCGGACGTTTATTCCAGCCTGGCTCCGAAAGGGGACAAAGCGCTGGTAGGCAGTCCGCTACCTGGGCACTTCCAAACATTGCTGACCACCAAGTGGCTCACTTTGGATGTGCTGGCGTCGGTGGATCACAACTCGCCGCTGTATAACGAACGGAACAAGGCTGGGATTTTTTACGCAGAGAGTTGGCTTCTGGTGCATATGCTGTACCTTTCACCCGGCTATAGGGCCAATTTCTCCAAATTGCTGCTGGCAATATCGAGCGGACAGGACATGGCGCAGGCCTGCCAAAGCGTCTACGGCAAGGGTTTAAAGGAAATAGCGAGCGACCTGGATCAATACAGCCGGAGCAAGCTGTTCTATGGAGTGGTTTTCGATGTGAAACTGGAGAAGGCGGCTGAGGATCCGCAAGTGTCGGACGCCACGGGATTCGATTCGGGACTGGTTCTAGCGGACTTGTTGGCGCAGACCCGCAAGCGGGACGAAGCGCGGCAGGCTTATGGGCAGTTGGCCAAGGACAATCCCGGCCATCCGGAAATAGACGAGTCTTTAGGATACATGGAGTTGCAGGCGGGCGACCGTGATTCGGCGCGCCAGTATTTTTCCCGAGCGTATGCGGCCGGCAGCAAGAACCCGCAGATGTGTTTTGACTACTCGCTGCTGGAGGACAGCAAGGGCGCAATTCCAATTCTGCGGCGAGCCGTGGAACTCAAGCCGGATTACGTTGCGGCACGATTACAACTGGGCCTGATGCTGGTCAATCAGCAGAGTTACTCCGAGGCTCTCGATCAACTTCACCAGGTCAAGAAGATCAACCCCGAGCAGGCGCCAACCTTTTTTCTTGCCTTAGCTTATTCGGACCTTCGTACGGATCATCCGGACCTGGCGCGCAAGGACGCCGAGTCAGCCAAGCAGTGGGCCAAGACGCCGGCCGAATCGGAGCAGGTGGATTCGCTGCTGCGGTACTTGGATGAACCGAAAACCGCTGCAGGAGCGGCGCCAGTCGCCCAGCCGGAACCGCCGGCGAACCCCGGCGCTCAAGCCAGTGCCGACAACGAGAATTCCGAGATTCCGAAGTTGAGGCATGCTCCCGCGCCGGCCAATCCTTTTGTGAAGCAGGATGAGCAGATAAGCCACATTGAGGGCATGGCCGAGCGGCTGGATTGCGATGGTCAGTCCGCGCGGTTTCACGTATTGGTTGGCCAAACCAGCATGGTGTTCGAGATCCCCGATCCCAGCAACGTGCTCATCAAGCACTCGGGCGAAGCGCACCACGACTTCACTTGCGGCGTTCAGAAACCGTTCCCCGTGGCCGTGGACTATGCCGTAAAACCCGATCCGAAGAAAGGCACCGCGGGGATCGTGCGGGAACTGGATTTTTAGCAGCTGCTGAAAAGGGCTTTTGGGGACCGACTCCCTCACGGTCGGTAAACACATATAAACACGCAGTCGCGATTCTGAGCCGCGCGCCAGCAGCACACCCGGAGACGACCGGAAGTCGTGCCCGCAGGCCGGTCGAAGACGACTCAAAGTTGTCCACGGGAACAACATCGGCTTGGAAATTCCCCGGTCGTCGTGCACTGGAGAACAGCGACTCGTAGAACACCGGACGGGTGGCGCGTGAGCAAGCGGTTTATTGCCTTTTTCAGCACCCTGTCAGGGCGCCTTGTAATCGAACGCCCATTGCAGATGCAGCGTTTGCGGGATGTAACAGACGCGATCGTCGCACGCCTGATAGCGCAAGGAGCCATCCACCGTGAAGTGTCCTGAGCCGTCTGGCGCGGGCTTGATTGTAATGTCACGCATCAAACGGAATTGGTTGCGGAATGCGGGAACCGTTTCGTCGATGGCCTTCAGGTACAGCTTCTCGGCGCGAGGGAAAACGGACGCATGCACCTCCGCCGCAGCCGAATCGTCCATCTTCCAATCGATCGGGATGTAGCCTTCCACGCCCGGCGCGTATACGTGCATGTTGGGTTCGAGATCGACGTCGAGCGTCAGCGCGACGCGCTGGCCGGGAGCGACGGTGGAGTTGCTCGCACCGATGGTCGCTGCCAGTTGCTTGCCCTCAATCGCGCGGGTGTCCGGCGGGGTCCATTGGAACTGATGAATCAAGATCGCGGCAAGCGTGTAGCTCGGGTCGTATTTGGCGACGACGATGCTCTTGGCATCCAACACGATCCAACCCGAACCGGGCTCCGGCGGCCGCCGTGGCTAGCAAGCCCAGCTTACGAAAGGCTTCGTGACGTTCCTGCAACTCGTTCAACTGCGTCCTTGAGCCATGTAGCAGGACCACCGCGCCTTTCGGGCCCACCTTGAGCCGGCCATCTGAGAAACGGCTGCCGACCGGCGGCCCGACATCGCTCGAGGCCGCTACCAGGGTGCAGAGTAAACTGATGATTGTGAGCCGCCGTGTCATCTGTGCTTCCGCTTCATTATTGCTCGCCTTTTGTTTCGCTGCATCCGCGCTCGACTACCAGATCCTGGCCAACGTTCATTACGACCACTATGCGGAGACCGTCCTCGATATTCGTGCAACCCAGCGCGCCGTCACTTGCCGACCGGCCCGGTGTGATCTTCATTCACGGCGGCGGCTGGGTGGAAGGCAATAAGGAAGACATGCTGGAAGAATATTGCCTGCCATTCGTGCGGCACGGCATGGTAGTGGCGAACGTAGAGTACCGGCTGGCCAAGACTGCGCCGGCGCCCGCAGCGGTAAACGATGTTCTCAAAGCGGCGCAGTGGTTCTATGACCACGCCGCCCAGTACAAGGTGGACCGCAAGCGGATTATCGTGGCGGGTGGTTCCGCGGGCGGACACCTGGCGCTGATGACCGCCATGACGCCCGCATCCGCCGATCTGGGGCCGGCGAACAAAATCGCGGCGGTGATCGATTTCTTTGGCATCGCGGATGTGGCCGATCAACTTACCGGCGATCACCAACGTCCTTACGCTGTAGCGTGGATTCCCGAGCAGCCCGATCGCATGGAACTGGCCCGGCGCCTCTCGCCAATGACATATGTGCGCAAAGGATTGCCGCCCATCCTGGCCGTGCATGGCGACGCGGATTCGACAGTGCCCTACGCGCAGAGCGTAGCCCTGGTGAAAGCTCTCAAGAATGCGGGTGACGACGCCGAGCTGATCACGATCCCGGGTGGCCAGCATGGATTTACGCCCGCCGAGATGGAGAAGCTATGGCCGAAGATTTTCCAGTGGCTCAAGAAGCGGAAGATCAGCTAGGCGCCTAACTCGCGAGCCGTTTGGCAACCACCAGCGTGATGTCGTCGAGAGGCGGCGCGCCTCCCGTAAAATCGTCCACTTTCTGGTTGATGGATGTGATGATGGACTCCGCGCTCTGTCCCCGCAGCCCTGCCAGAACCTCCGCCAGCCGCTCTTCGCCGAATTCTTCGTCGGCGTCGGGACGAACGGGTTCGGTGACGCCGTCGCTGAACAAGCAGCAGCGCATCGCCTGGGCCCATCTGGCAGACGGCCTGTTGATAGGTGGCCATTGGCAAAATACCCAGGATCAGGCCGGTGCCTTCCAGTTTCTCGACCGTTCCATCGGCGTGCGCCACCAGCGGAGGATTGTGGCCGGCATTGACGTACGTCAGCTCGCCCGTCTTCGGATCCAGGACGCCGATGAAGAACGTAATAAACCGGTTGGAAGGGCAGTTGGACGAGATGATGCGGTTCAGCCGCGTCACCAGAGCGGCCAGATTAGTAGGCTCGTCGAACAGCACCTGCACGCGCGCCTGCAAACTGGACATGAGCAGCGCCGCGGGCATCCCCTTCCCCGCCACGTCGCCCACCAGCAATCCGACGCGCCCATCGGGATAAGGCAAGAAATCGTAGTAATCGCCGCCCACGGTGTGACAGGCCGCGTTGTATCCGGCCAGATCCACTCCGGCACGTTGGGAGCATGTCACCGGCAGTAAACCGCGCTGGATCTCGGCGGCCTGCTCGAGTTGTTTGGCGTGGATCCGCTCGGCTTGTTCTACTTCAGCCAGCCGAGTATGCTCGATCCGAATAGCCGCTACGTTGGCCATGACGGTGAGCAGGCTGAGATCGTCCTTGGTGAACTCCTTGATGAAATGCGGCGAGTCCAGGTAGATGAGCCCGATGACGCGATCGTCGGTCTGCAGCGGCACGGCCAGCATGCTGCGAATCTGTTGCTGCACGATGCTCATGCGATCGGCGAACGCCTCGTCCAGGCGGGCGTCGCGAACCAGCAGCGAAGTTTTTTCCTTGATGACGCGGTCGCGCACCGTGTTGCTGATGCGGAAGCCTTCGCCCAGCGCCGCTTGCACCACCAGTTCCTTGCCTTCGATCGTCATCAGCACGCCACGCGTGGCGCCCACGGCTTCCACCGAGAGATTCATGATGAGCTTGAAAAGCTCCGCCAGCGGCATGTTCCCCGCCAGCTCGCGTCCGGCGCGAATGAGCGCGCGCATTTGCGGACCGCCTTCAATCTCCTTCTCCTGGCTGAGTACGCCTTTGAGGCTGGTGGCTACCGTGGTGGAAACGGAAGCGGTGGGAGTAAGGCCTTCGATGAAGATGACGGTGTGTGTCCGACGCCGGAGGCAGCGAATTCTCGCCGAAATCCAGCGCAATGTGCCCGGCCGTTACGCGATCGTTCTTGCCGAGCGGAAAAGGGCTGGTAATTCGGACGCCGTTGACGAAGGTGCCGTTCTTGCTGCCTAAGTCGCGCACCACCCAGGTATCGCCGTCTTTCTCGATCGCCAGGTGCTGGCGCGAAAGTCCGGCATCCTCGGGGTAGCACAGCTCGTTGGCGCTCGAACGCCCGAGCGTATAGCGTTCACGTTCCAGCGCCAGCGGACGCGTTGCGCCGTCCGGCGTGTGGATCAGTAATTCTCTCGGAATGAATTTGGCTGCGACGCCAGCCATATCTATCTAGAGTAACTTTAAATGCGATGACAGAGGCATCGATGAAGATTCTACTATGTCGGCAAGCCCCGCGATCCGAATGCCAATCGCATGGCCGAGGAGTTCATCCAGCGTTCCACGCGCTACGGCCGAGTGCGAGATGCGCGAGATCGTTCCCGCGCGCTTCGACCCTTGGGCCAAGCATCCTGCCGCGACGAAAGTTTTGCTCGATCCGGCCGGCAAAGCGATGGATTCGCCGCGCTTCGCCAAGCTGGTGTCCCAAGCCGAGCAGGAAGCGCGCGATCTGGTCTTCCTGATTGGAG
Organism: Bryobacterales bacterium; assembly: GCA_963784025.1. GTDB lineage: Bacteria > Acidobacteriota > Terriglobia > Bryobacterales > Bryobacteraceae > Palsa-89. Next base: position 409,997 of record CAWAPW010000006.1, on the reverse strand, counting down.
GCGCCACCGGCCTGCCGCGACCTGGATAGAAAGTGGCTGGCGCAAGAACGGCGGCCTGATGCTCTCGCTTTCGGCGATGACCATGCCGCATGAGCTGGCCCGCGTGGTGCTGGCCGAACAGATCTATCGCGCGTTCACCCTGCTGCGAGGCCATCCCTACCCGAAGTAGCGCGCCGAAGTCAAACGCGAGCTACCTCCTATACTGAAGTCTGAATGGCTTGGTTCACTCGAGACAAACCTTCGCTGAAGCCGGAGGAAGGCGAGAAGCGCGTCCGCACGGAAGGGCTTTGGCTCAAATGCGGGCATTGCGGCCAGATTGTCTGGCGGAAAGCCTTAGAGGACAATCACCAGGTTTGCCCCAAGTGCGGCCATCATGAGCGCCTGGACGCGCGGGCGCGGCTGACCTTGCTGTTCGACGACGGAAAGTTCGAAGAATTCGATCAGCGCCTGGCGTCCACCGATCCGTTGGATTTCGTCGATTCGAAGAAATACCAGGATCGGCTGGCCGCTTCGCAAGAAGCCACGCACCTGCGCGACGCCATCATTTCCGCCGCCGGCAACCTGAACGGCCGGCGCGTCCACATCTGCGCGATGGAGCTGAAGTTTGTCGGCGGCAGCATGGGGACCGTGGTGGGCGAGGTGATCACGCGCGCCATTGAGCGGTCCACTCGAGCAAAAAGTTCCGCTCATCATCGTTTCGGCCTCGGGCGGCGCGCGCATGCAGGAAGGCGCCGTCAGCCTGATGCAGATGGCCAAGATCTCGGGCGCATTGATGCGCCTGGACGAGGCCGGCGTTCCCTACATCAGCGTTCTGACGGACCCCACCACGGGCGGCGTCACGGCCAGTTTCGCCATGCTGGGCGATCTGAACATCGCGGAACCGGGGGCGCAAATCGGTTTCGCGGGACCGCGGGTGATCGAGCAGACCATCCGGCAAAAACTGCCCGCGGGATTCCAAACCAGCGAGTTCCTGTTGCAGCACGGATTCCTGGATGCAGTGGTGAAGCGGGCGGAATTGAAGGATTATATCAGCCAATCCCTGGGTTTTTTTGTGGGACCAGTCTAACCGCGCGCTCCCTATGGTCGCGGCTCTGTTAGGCCGTTATGCGCGCGATAACGAGGATTTTGTTCTCGTTGTCGAAAGTCAAGCGGCAACCTTGAGGCCCACGAACGACAGCAGCTTGTCTAAATCGTCGGCCACGCGCTGATAAAGGGAGTCGAGTTGAGTGCGCCGCTGGCGTTGCAGTTTGCTATCGCCGGCAACCGATTGCAACAACCCTGTAGTGAGTGGGGCGTAGATGCGCTCAAACAACTTCAGGAAGACCACACAGATGGAGTATCCTTGGCGGGTCAACTGATAGCGGCGTGTCCGTGGCACTTTGTGAAGGAGTCCTTTGGCGCGGAGTTTGGATAGATCGTAGCGCAACGATGCCAAGCTGTAGTTGTCCGATGCAACGGCCAGCGCTTCCATCGCGGGTTCATGCAGATCGCGCGTGGTGAACTGGTTGCAAGCCGCGATGTTGGCAAAGCGAACCAGGGCGTGCATGACGGCGAGTTGCCGTGGATGGTCCAGCTTGAGACCGGGTACTCGCTTGCCGTTGGCGAGGACCGTTGGCTCGGCGAGCTTTCGGAGTTGCCCACGATCCAGGAAGGTCTCCAGAATGTCCTGCTGGACATCCAGGTAGTTGTCAGTGATAGCTACCATCCTGTGGCGGAGTTGCGAAAGATTCTCCACTGCCTTCTTGACGCCGTAGTCGGCGACGTTGTTGGTGGCCGGTTCGGTGCGCAGATTCAGATGGTCTCGCACGTACTGCTTGATAAACCCCTGGCCGTAATGACTTCGGATGACCGGGTTGGGCAGGTCGATATCTTCGATAACGGTTTTCAGTTCACCTCGGTAATGCTTGGTGATCTTACGTCCAAAGATGGTGGTGATCTTGTTCGGCTGACCGATATTGCGGTTGGCGTCGAGCAGACGTTGACCGAGTGCGTCCAGCGCAGCCCGCCTGTGGAACACGAGATTGTCGCAATACTCTACCTGGGCAAAGAACAGCCGATGCTGGCAGCCATGATTCTTGCGTTCGTTTTCGGTGAAGAACGGCGTGAAACAGGCCAGCCACTTTTGGCCGCAGGTCAGCAGATCTTTTGCCGAGAGCGAATCGGCCAGCTCTTGCAGACGCTGCGGTCGCTGCATTTCAGGAAGGCATTGGAACATTGCTGGAAGTCGATCTTCTCTTCGCGCATGCGGTTGGCGAGCCAGTGATGTTGATTCAGGCAGACTCGGGCCGAGAATGGGAAGTACGGACACATGCGGACGAACATGCGCCCCCAACGGGCATCGTTCACGTAGAAATTGTAGTGAATGACCCAGCGCTGCGTAATTTGCAAATACCAACGATCCTCTTTCTTGTTGCCGTTGGCAACCAGGATACGACCCGGCTCCCGGGCGCGAAGAATCGCGACGACCTGATCGGGCTTGGCTCGCTTGAAGTAAGGGTCGATGAAGTCATCGCGACGTCCATCGGGAGCTTCCAGGACAGGCGCGCCCCACTTTTGCGACCGGTTCGTTACCCAGTTTCTATACTGCTCGGCGATGTCGCCAAGTTCATTCCGTGTTACCCGCCTGCCTTGGCGGTAGGTGTTGAAGAACCCGATGACTCGCTCGGGTTGTTGGAACGGTTGGATCAGCCCGTTCAATAGCAATCGGTCAAAGCAACCGTAATGGAGCCGGATGCTATTCTTGTGATGCTCGAAAAAGGCGTTCATGGGGAAACCTCCAGTGTGGTGAGATACCTGGAGCCTATCTTACGAACGCCTTCTTCGGGTTAAAGGGATATCAAGGGCGGAGCCCTTGGCTAGTTAGTGCGGGTCGGTAAGCGCGGGTTATTCCGGTTTCTTGAACAGATTGTCGAACGCGGCGCGAGCGTCGTTGGGGGTTCGGGGAACCTGCTGGGGAGGGGCGGCGGCATGGTGGTTGGCGGGAGCTGCGTCGCGCGCCACCGTAACGCGAGGCTTAAATAGTTCGCATTCGTTGGCTTGATCCTTCACCGCGATGCGCAGCGGCACTGGCTTCAGGCATTGGAAGCGGGTGGAAGGCTCGAAATGCGCGCACTGTTTGCAGCAATGTAACGCCGTTCCGCACTTGGGACATTTGCCTTTCCAGTCGATATCGGGCGAAAGCGCGGTGGAGCAATTGAAACAGCGGGCGGCCACTACGTTTTGGAGCAGCCGGGGCAGGCGCGGGCCGGTGACGTCGATCGGCGGCCGGGGGCCCGAAGGCTTAGGCCGGTCGGGGAGCTGGCGGTCTCTGGATCCGCCATTGGTGTCCATGTAGCCCCGTTGTCGGTACTTACGGTCGTCGTCCATGTATTAAATCGACTCCTGGATCTCGCGCTCTCGCAACATTACCTGGTGGAGGTGTTCGGCACAGGTCCACTGCTTGTTAGCTTGAGGATCGATGCGGAGGATAGCTGCGGGAACCGGCTAAAGCTGGAAAAGACGTTGTCCCGCTTGCGCCTAAATAACTATGTACCACGAATCAATGCCAGAAGCTACTGAAATCTCACGATGATCCGGTGACATTTCGATGTCAGTACTAAGAGTTTTCGGGTACCAGGCTCAATCGGAGCTCCATTTCAGCAACGAGTTACAGGGCCGGGTGAGGGGATCGTCGTAGTGATTTGGACTAATTCGAAGCGAATACCCAAGCCTGCCTGTTTGATGCGGCACGAACTCTTTTAAGAACACATATTCGTTGCCGGCTTGCTCCACCGCCGGAAGCGTCATCACCTGAGTTTCCTCAAGATTCCCGTTCACGCCGATGCGGCCGACCACAGCCTCCACACGCACGTCTTTGGGCGACAGCCCGGCCAGATTCACCACCGCCCGCACCGGAATGGGAAGGCCGGTGAGCACGGACACATCGGGCCCCGGACCAATCTCGACAAACCCAACTTTATCCCAGACCTCATGGACCCGCTGGTTCCAACCCGCCCGATCGCGGGCCGGCTGGAAGCAATCGTGCGATACCTCCAGATAGGCCTGATGGGCCGGCTCATACAACTGCGCGAGGTACTCACCCACCATTCGTCCGGAATTGAACTGGTGGCTGAGATGCATCAGGGACTGCTTCACCCGGCGCATCCACTCCACGGGAACGCCGCCCTCGCGGTCCTGATAGTACATCGGCACAATTTCGTTTTCGAGTATGGAGTAGATGGCGCGCGCGTGAATCTCGTCCTGGTCGTCGGAGTAAGGCTCCCGGTCCCCGATGGCCCAGCCGCCGGAGATCTCATAGCCTTCGTCAAACCAGCCATCCAGAATGCTGAGGTTCAGCACGCCGTTGATGCCGGCCTTCATCCCGCTGGTTCCGCAGGCTTCTTCGCCGCGCCGCGGGGTGTTCAGCCACAAGTCAACGCCCTGCACCAGCTCACGCGCCACTTCGATGCTGTAGTCCTCCACGAAAACGATGTGCTTGGCGATGTCGGGCGCGCGGGAGAGCTGCACGATTTCGCGGATCAGGGTCTTTCCGGGCAGGTCGCGCGGGTGCGCTTTGCCGGCGATCACGATCTGCACCGGCCGCTCGGGATTGGTCAGCAGCCGCTTCAGCCGGTCCATGTCGCGGAACAGCAGCGTGGCTCGTTTGTAAGTGGCAAAGCGGCGCGCGAAACCGATGGTTAAAGTGTCCGGATCCAGCACTTCGGCCAAACGCCGCTGCTCGGCGGCGGGAGCCTTGCGCCCCATGGCGGCGGTGACCACGCGCTCGCGCACGAAGGAAACCAGGTAACGTTTGCGGCGGCGATGGGCTTCCCACAGCTCCTGCTGCGGAATGTCCTCCACCAGATCCCAGATGCGCGGATCCGAATTTCGCTCGCGCCAATCCGGCTGCAGGTGCTGATCGTAAAGTTGCGCCAGATCGCCGTTAAGCCAGGTCAGCAAATGCACGCCGTTGGTTACCGAGGTGATGGGTACTTCCCATACCGGCAGCTTGGGCCACAGCTCCTGCCACATTTCCTGCGAGACCTGCCGATGCAGGCTGCTTACCGCGTTGCGGAACGCCGAAGTCTGAATGGCCGAGATCGCCATCGAAAACGGCTCGTGGTGATTCTCGGGACGGAAGCGGCCCAAGGCCAGGAACTTTTCGAACGGAATGCCGCTTTCCGAGCAATACTCGCCGAAATATTCGTACAACAATCCGGGATCGAAGAGATCGATGCCGGCCGGCACCGGCGTGTGGGTGGTAAAAACGCTGTTGGAGCGGCAGGCTTCGAACGCCTCCTCGAAAGTGAGCTTGTACTCCTTGATGAAGCGGCGCATGCGCTCGATGGCCAGGAACGCGGAGTGACCTTCGTTCATGTGCCACACGGTGGGCTTCAGGTTGAGCCGGTCCAGCGCGCGCAGGCCGCCGATACCCAGGACAATTTCCTGACGGATGCGCGTAAGATTGTCGCCGCCATAAAGTTGCGCGGTGATTTCGCGATCCTCAGCGCGCTCGTTTTCCGGAATGTTGGTGTCCAGCAGATAGAGCTTCACGCGCCCGACGTCGATGCTCCAGACCTTGATGGAAACTTCGCCGGTGGGCAGCTTCACCGCAACCATTACGTCTTTACCCTGTTCGCTTCGAACCGGGCGCACCGGGAGCGTGTAGAAATCGTTGACCGGGTTGCGCTCCTGCTGCCAGCCATCGGGATTCAGGGACTGCTGCAAGTAGCCCTTTTGATACAACAGACCCACGCCAACCAGGGGAACGGCGAGGTCGCTGGCGGCCTTCAAATGGTCGCCGGAAAGCACGCCCAATCCGCCGCCATAGATGGGCATGCATTCCACCAGCCCGTACTCCATGGAAAAATAAGCGATCAGCCGATCGTCGGCCGGCTCCGTGCGATCGAGATAGCTGGAATAACGGTCGCAAGCCCTGCGGTAGGCAGCCAGAAATCGGGAATCCGCCGCCGCACGCTCCAAAGTGGCTTGCGGCACGCGCCCCAGCATCAGAACCGGATTGTGGCCGCAATTCCTCCAGAGCGCGGAATCCAACCTCCGGAACAAGGACCGCACCGTATGATCCCAACTCCACAGGACGTTGTAAGCAAGATCGCTCATGCGAGCGATGGCCGCGGGCAAAGCGGGCCGGACAAGGAATTCCTTAACCGGTTGAATCTGAAAGGCCATGGACTAACGAGTGACTCTCAAATATAGCATCGGGCACGAACGGCCCCGTACGTTGGACGTAGCGGCGGTCTCAGTGAAGTGCATAATCAGTTACATCAGCTCCATTAAATTCTCTTAAAACGATGCGACCGGGATATGGCAAAACCACGCCCCATCGCTGCTCCGTAAAGCATTGTTGTACAGACCCGCGCTGGCCGGCAAGCCGTATCTCGATTTTTCTTCCTAGCTTCTTCATCGGCAGACTGCGGATTTCGCCTAGGGTGAACAGCGGGGAAACTTGGGGATCTCGGGTCGCCGGAAACGTGACACAATCGGGACAGGAGTACTCATGAGTCTGACCGACGAGGACAAGACCTGGATAACGGAACAACTCCGGGACGGCACTACCCGGATCGCAGCGGAGCTCCGAGAGCACAGGAACAGGATTGCAGAGGAGTTCCGCGAGGATAGGAACCGGATTACAGAAGAGATCCGCACGGTCGAAACTTCGTTGCTAACCGAGTTTCACAAATGGGCGTCCCCGTCGGAGGCACGCCAGCGAACCCACGCAGCGGCGCTGAGAGCGATTTATCTGGAGATGGAAGCGTTGTCCCGAACGAGCCGCCAAAATAGAGGGGAAGTAAAGCGAGTGATTTTGTAGTGATATGCTGGGCTTGTGGATCCCGAACTACAACAGGCGTTGGCGCAGCTAGAGGGCCGTCTCACTGCGCGCATCGATGCCGCTGAGGCTCGCATGGAAGAACGAATCGAATCGACGGAAACGAAATTGCTAAGCGCGTTTCACAACTGGGCGCAAACTTTCGAAGTCCGCGCTCGCGGCACCTCGGCGGCCGTGCGCGAGTTCGACTAACGCTTAGGGCTGATCGAAGAACGCGTGGCAAAGATCGAGCGATCCAGAAATTAACGCACCGTAGAGAGTTCCTCCAATTCAGAATCCAGAGATGAAGCGCAGCAATGGATGCGCTGTAGCGCCCAATGCTAAAATACTAGCCTTACTGCGATGGACGACGATTCACTAGCCGTGCTGGATTCCATGGTGACTACCGCCTTCACCCTGGATGGCTACACCGTGGAGCGGACCATCGGAATCGTGAGAGGCATCATCGTACGCTCCCGCTCCATTTTTGGAACGCTGGGCGCCAGCTTGCAGACCATGGTGGGCGGCGATATCACGCTTTTCACCAATCTCTGCGAAGAAACCCGCGCCCACGCCTACCAGCGCATGGCGCAGCACGCCGCGCAACTGGGCGCCAACGCCGTGGTGGGAGTACGCTACGATGCCACCGAAATTATGCAAGGAGTGACCGAGGTGCTGTGTTATGGCACCGCCGTGGTGGTTAGGCCGGCACGCCTTTGAGCAGATCCCCGAATGGACGTCGCCGGGAACCACCGCTCACGAGCGGAGGAGAAGTGGGCCGGCACATCCTCGATCAAATCCCCGAATGGATGTCGCCGGGAACAACCGCTCACGAGCGGAGGAGAGGCCGGCCGGCCCGGTAGCGCGCTCGCGTGAACGAAACCAGATATCTTTGCATCCACGGCCACTTCTACCAGCCGCCGCGCGAGAATCCGTGGCTGGAAGCCATCGAACTCCAGGACTCCGCCGCGCCCTACCACGACTGGAACGAGCGCATCACAGCGGAATGCTATGCGCCCAACAGCGCCGCGCGCATTCTGGACGCGGAAGGCCGTATCGCAAAAATCGTAAACAACTATGCGGCCATCAGCTTCAACTTCGGCCCCACGCTACTGTCCTGGATGAAAGACAAGGCGCCGGAAACCTATCAGGGAATCCTGGAGGCGGACCGCATGAGCGCGCAGCGCTTCTCGGGACACGGGTCGGCGCTGGCGCAATGCTACAACCACATGATCATGCCGCTCGCCAATGCGCGCGACAAGCTGACGCAGGTGATCTGGGGCATCGAAGATTTCCGCTACCGTTTCGGCCGCGATCCGGAAGGCATGTGGCTTCCAGAAACCGCGGTGGATCTGGAAACGCTGGACCTGATGGCGAAGCACGGCATCCAGTTCACCATTCTCGCGCCCTCGCAGGCCAAGTCCATGGACGGCGTGGATGTCAGCGGCCAGCGTATCGACCCGGCGCGTGCCTACCGGCAGAAACTGCCGTCGGGCCGATCCATCAATCTGTTTTTCTACGACGGGCCGGTGTCGCAGGCGGTGGCCTTCGAACGCCTGCTCAACGATGGCGGACGCTTCGCACGGCGGCTTCTGGATGCGTTATCGGATCAAAGCGAAGGCCCGCAACTGGCCCATATCGCCACCGACGGCGAAACCTACGGGCATCATCATGCGTTCGGCGACATGGCGCTGGCCTACGCGCTGGATCACATCGAGTCCAGCGGCTTGGCGAAAGTAACCAACTACGGCGAGTTTCTGGAGAAACATCCAGCCGAGCATGATGTCGAGATTCTCGAGAATACCGCGTGGAGCTGCGTGCACGGCGTGGGCCGCTGGAACACTAACTGCGGCTGCAACTCCGGCGGGCATGGCGACTGGAATCAGGAATGGCGGGCGCCTTTGCGCGCGGCGCTGGACTGGCTGCGGGACGAGATTGCGCCCTGCTATGAAAAAATGGCCGCGCGTTTCTTCAAAGATCCCTGGGCGGCGCGGAACAATTATATCCACGTGATCCTGGACCGCTCGCCCGAAAGCCGCGAGCGCTTCGCCGCCGCCAACTTCCGGCGCAAGTCCATGAAGGGCGTCGATCGCGTGAACGTCTGGAAGCTGCTTGAGATGCAGCGGCACGCCATGCTGATGTACACCAGTTGCGGCTGGTTCTTCGACGAGCTGACCGGCATCGAAACGGTGCAGGTGATCCAATACGCGGGACGCGTGGTGCAACTGGCCCAGGAGCTGTTCGGCAACCAGATCGAACAGCCGTTCGAGCGCGGTTTCTTGGACAAGCTGGCGCTGGCCAAGAGCAATATCCCCGAGCATCGCGACGGCGCCGCCGTTTACGAGAAGTTCGTCAAACCGGCCAGCGTGGATCTGCTCAAGCTGGGCGCGCATTACGCCATGAGTTCGTTGTTTGAAAGCTATCCGGAGAACACGCGGATTTACGCCTATTCGGTGGAAAACAAAGACTACCGTTTGAAGCGCTCGGGCAAAATGCGGCTGGCTTTCGGAAAGGCCCGTTTCACGTCGGAAATCACGCAGGATTCCGAGTTGTTGATGTTCGGCGTGCTCCATTTCGGAGACCACAATCTGCACGGCGGCGTGGCGCCGTACCGCTCCGAGGACGCTTATCGCGAGCTGAGCAAGTCCACGCGGGATGCTTTTAGACGTTCGGATCTGGCGGCGACCATTCATGGCCTGGACCAGGGATTTGCCGGCCACACCTATTCGCTCAAGAATCTATTCCGCGACGAGCAGCGCAAGGTCTTGACTGAGGTGCTGGAGTCCACGGTAGAGCATTCCTTTTCCGTGGCGCGCGAGATGTATGAAGACCAGGCTCAGTTGCTGCACTTCATGAGCGATTGCGGCATTCCGATCCCGCGCGAGCTCAAAGCCGCGGCGGAAGTGGCTTTGAACGGCCTTCTGCGCCAGGCGCTGGCTGCCGGCGATCTGGACCAGACGGTGATCCAGGGGCTGCTCGAAGAGATGCGCATTGCCGGAATTCCCTTGGATCAGGGCGGCCTGGAAATTGTGCTGCGGCGCAATCTGGAAAAAGGGGCTGACCGTTTTTTTGAAGATCCCACCAAGCTGGCGGGGCTAACAAAATTCCGCGACAACCTGGTGGCGGCCCGTTCGGTGCCTTTTCCTCTAGTGCTGTGGTCCGTTCAGAACCGGTGCTACGAGGTGCTGCAAAAAGTCTATCCGGAAATGCGCGAAAAGGTCGCGCAGGACAAGACCGATGCCCGCTGGGTTTCGGAATTCGGGGAATTGGCCGGCCTGCTTTCGTTGCGCGTTACGCAGCGGGAAGCTTGATGGATTCCAGCTTCCCGCTGCGCCGTTCAGTGGAGCGTTGGCTCCGGTGCCGGTTGGTGTCCTCGATCTTTGGAACGGGTGCTGCCATCTCAGTACCGAACTAAACCGCCTCCGTTTCCGGAAACGCTTGGTTCCGCCGCGACCCCGCAGTCACCCGAACTCGGCGATTTGGCTTCCAACTACATTTTGATTAGGCGGCCGTCTGGTGCGACTGCGCCATCTGGCTGTTGCGCAGCGGTTCGTACACTTCACCAGTCACCCACAACCGATGCAGTAACACCGCCAGCTTCCGTGCTACCGCCACTACCGCCCGCTTCTTGGCATTCTTCCCTCCGTGGGCCGCCAGTCTCAAGCCCCAGCGCTTCAAGTCTGTATCCGGACCACGCCGGCTCAGAATACAATGCGCCCCTTGCACCAGCATCTTCCGCAAATAGATATCGCCCTCTTTGGTGATCCGCAATTGAGGCTGGCTCTGGCCCGACTCACTGCGCTTGGGTCGTAATCCTACATAGCAACCCACGTCCCGGCTCTTCTGGAATCGTTCTCGATCTTCGATGGTCAACACAAACGTCATCGAGATCAGCGTCCCCACTCCCTTCACTTGCTGCAGCAGTTTCGTTTCTGGATACTCCCGGCGCGCCTTCTCCTCGATTTGGGCTTCCATCTCTTGGATCTTTTCGGTCAACGATTCCACTTGCTCCAGCAGCGGCCGCAGCCTTGCTCGCAACCCTTCCGGCAACGTCTCCATCCGATCCACTCCCAGGTTGTCGGCGTCGCACGCCGGTAACCGTTCCCCCATGGCTTTGGCGAATCCCCGCGCCGCGTTCACCAGACTAGTTCGCGCCTCCACCAGAGACGCCCGGACGCGAATCGTCATCAGGTCGGCTTGCGCCTGTTCACTGCGGTGCCGAATGGGTCGCAGCAACTGCGGATCCACTCGCGCCAAGCGCGCCAGAGTGCGCGCGTCCAGCCGGTCGTCCTTGCGGCTGCTGGCGCTGATCAGCTTCACCTGCCGGGCGTTGGCCACGATCACCTCATGCCCCACATTCTTGAGCAGTCGGCTCACCCACGGCGAATGCGTGCCCACTTCCATCGCAATCCGGCAGCGCTTCATCGCTCCGAAGCTTTGCAACATACCTTTCTTCGTCGTCGCCACGCTCGCTTCTCGCACGACTTCGCCCTTGCCGTCCAGCACGCAATAGCGGCTGCTTTTGTCTCCCAGGTCCATGCCGATCGTAATCGGACCCTGCTCAACGGTGGCCCGTTTCGGACTCTGGGCGACGGTGCTATTCTTCTTCATGGCCGGTTCTCCTTTGCACTTCGAGTGCGCTTCCATTGGGAGCTTATCGCATCCCGCTGGGGACCGGCCTTCTCATTCCATCTCGGTAAACACATGCAAACACGCAGTTGCGATTCTGAGCCGCGCGCCAGCAGCACACCCGGAGACGACCGGAAGTCATGCACTGGAGAAACAGCGACTCGAAGAAGACCGGACGGGTGGCGCGTGAGCAAGCGGTTTATTGCCTTTATCTTTACCATCGGGGGGAACGACACTTTGTCAGAGATCATCGCGCTCCTCCTGGCCTTTGACACGCCGCTGCCTATCTGTATCCTCGCTCTGTGGCACCGCAAATTCGCCGGATGGTGGCTGGTCATCGCCGGACTTTACGTCCCGTGCGGCGTGAGGCCTTTTGAGAGAACAACTCGTTACTGGCTTACTTTGCCATTTGCCTTATAGTCAGTGGGCCTCTCCTTGCGCTCGGCCTTTTCGGCGTCCTTACCGAGCGGGCGGGATGGCCGAAGCTCTTGGGCGCCTTGTCGCCGCCAACCGATTGATTTGAGACCTTTAGAAAATCCATTGCTGCGATGCGATGGAGCGACGCCAAGCGCTTGATCCTGCGGAAATTGCGTTACCCGGTCTACTCTATTGGTTTATCGGGAAAGCCCTGCGCCGAAATGCTTTGCTTTCCGTCCCAAGCCCTTGTAACCTAACAATTTGCTGGTACGCCTCTACTGTCGAGCAGGCGGCTAGCTAAATAGAGCCGCATGCTGGTTGAATTTGAGCTGATTCAGAAAGCCCAGAAGGGCGATGATGCCGCGTTCAACCAAGTAGTAATTGCGTACAGGAAGCGGATTTTAGGCACGATTGCCCGGTTGATTGGGCGGCCGGAAGATGTGGAGGACGTTGCCCAGGAGGTCTTTCTCAGACTTTACTATTCGCTCGATCAACTCAGGACCCCGGAAGTATTTGAGCCGTGGTTGTACCGGCTTACGGTGAATGCTTCGTATGACTACCTGCGAAAGCAGCGCCGGCGGAATGAGTCCCGGATGTCGGACCTGAGCGAGCAGCAGGTGATGATGGCGGACGCCGCAGCCGGGGGGAAAGCTTCTGGCGAGGAACAGCGTCTAAAACAAGTGAAGGAGTTGGTGGATTCGCTCTTGCAGTCGGTTTCCGAGCAGGATCGAATTCTTCTGACGCTGAAAGAAGTGGAAGGGCTGTCGCTGAAAGAGCTTGAAAAGATTTACTCAGTGAACGAAAATGCTCTAAAGGTTCGGCTGTTCCGGGCGCGTCAGCGGGTACTAAACGCATACCAGGCTACGCGCAAGGGTAAGGGAAGTAAGCCCGGGGAGTAATTCGACAGCCGTTGGGGTTAGAATAGTCGAGAATGCCAGAGGAGGCGCCGAGACGCGCATGGACCAGAATAACTTGGATCTACAGAGCGGAGAGCTGGACCATCTGTTCGCGGGATACCGGATGGCTATGCAGGATCCTGAGGCGAGTGTCAACTTCATGCCCGAACTGTGGCGGAAGATTGAAGCCCGTCAGTTCTTTCTCGCGAGGGTGAAGAAGCTAACTCAGGTATTTGTCGCGGCTGCCGCTGCAATTTGTTTGCTGTTGGGGATCGCTCTGAAGGTGCCCGTTGTCGAGCGGTCGGTGGTGAGCGCCAATTATGTCGACGTGCTGGCGGACGCAAATCCTACCGAGAACCTCTCGGCGGTAGGCATCCCGGTGGACTATACTGAACCGAACGGAAAATGACCCGTAAGATCATACTGTATTTTCTGCTCGTGTTCGCTAGCGGAGCAATGGTAGGAGCGCTCGGCTACCGCACCTACAATCCGCCGATAGCGCGTACCCTGAATGCGCCGCCCCCTCGTGGTGATTGGCGCAAGCCTTACATGGACGAGAGCAAGGCTCGTCTGGACCTTACGCCCGATCAGGTTACAGAGCTAAAGGCGATCCTGGACGACACGGACGCGAAGTTCCATGAAGCGCGCGAGCGTGAGAACCAGGAAATTGGCGAGATCCGCGATGAGCACATCGCCAAAATAAGAAAGATGTTAACCGCTGAACAGCTTCCCAAATACGAAAAGCTGCACGCCGAGCGCGAGGCAAAAGCCAAGCAGCAGAACCCCAAAAAGCAATAGCCGACTTTAGCGGACCGCCACGGGTTGCTTCTTGCTGTCCTTCAGTTCCTTCTTATCCTTCAGATCTTTGGACTTGGCCATTTTCTTCTGGAAACGGTCCACGCGGCCTTCGGTGTCCACCAGTTTCTGGCGGCCAGTGAAGAAGGGATGACAGCTGGAGCAGATTTCCACGCGGATGTCGCCCTTGTGCGTGGAGCGGGTCTTGAAGGTGCTCCCGCAGGCGCAGATCACGTTGATCTCTTCGTAGGCGGGGTGAATAGCGGCTTTCATTGGAGCAGAATCCTTTCGAAACTTCAGTGTAGCGCACCCGTCAAGCCTGCGCCAAATACAAACCCCCGCACAGCCATAACAGGCGATGCGGGGGCACGTACCTGAGTGAATCCCAGGCGCTACTGTAAGTATCGCGCAGCGAAACGGCCGTTCCACAGGAGCAGCGGCTTCGTCACTAACGAAACCTGAACATTAACAGCGGTCGACTTTAAGAGTCGGCCACCTCGCGCGTGATAATGAATCTACAGTCACTACATATACCCATGTTAGACTGGACCACCTCCTTTCTCAGTGATGAAACCATCATAAAACCGAGATGGAAGTCTGTCAAACAGTTTCTAGGGTGATACAACAGGCGGGTGGATCTGTAGAATCAGGCACTATATGTAGCTGTGCGGACGTAAAAATGCCCCGCATCCCTGCGGGGCATCGACGAAAACCAAGAGGCAACTCCCGTAGCCTTGGAAGAACAACCCTACTTGCCGCTTGGAGTGCAATTCGCGCGCCAAGCGAGAATGACGTGAAGTAGTTCATAATTCGGGCCCCGCCGGCCCGAAGATCCTATTTCTGGAAGCTGAGAGCTGGGTGCCTCTACGGGAATCGGTAGGACTGGGGGTACAATGGCTTCTGATGTCGAGCGGTGCTCAGTTGCAGCTTGACCCGGGCGGCGAGAAGTCGGAGTCGGGGGCCCGCGACGCATGGCGCTCCATGACTGCGTTCCTGGTGTCGGGAATGCTTATGTCGTTCCTGGGGGCAATCTTGCCGGCCTGGGGCTACCATCTGCGTCCCAGCTTCACCGAAGTAGGCGACTATTTTCTGAGCCTGGCGTTCGGGCTGGTTTTGTCGGTGGGAGCGGCCCACGTTCTGCTTCCCCGCCGCGGGCTGAAATTTGTTTTGATGCTGGCCAGCCTGCTGGCTTGTGGCGGCTTCCTCTTCCTGGCGTTTTTTTCGCCGCCCGCCCCGGCCGTTTGGCGGCTATGGGGTGTGCTGTGCATTGGATTCAGCACCGGGTTGCTCAACGCCGGAGTATTCCACGCCATCTCCCCGATCTATCAAATCGATCGCGCCGCCACCGTAAATTTCGCGGGTCTCCTGTTCGGATCGGGTAGCCTGCTGACGGCGCTGCTGGTAGCGGGCACCTACTACGTGTACACCGTTCCCAGCATTCTGATCCTGTTCGCGGTGCTCCCAGGCCTGTATGCGGTGGTTTGTTATAAGGGGAATTTTTCAAGGCCGCCGACGCTTCAAACGCTCCCGCTGGCACAGGTGCTGCGGGATTTTCGGAACCCCGGCGCGGTGCTGTTCAGCCTGTTGCTCTTTTTTCAATTCGGCAATGAATGGTCGATGGCGGGATGGCTGCCGCTGTTTCTGATTCGCAGGCTGGGCATCAGCCCCAACGATTCCCTGCTGCTGCTGGCGCTCTATTGGGCGTCGCTGCTGGTGGGGCGCATCATCTCGCAGTTTATCCTGAAGCGCGTAAATCGGCCGTTGCTGCTGATTGGATCCATCATGTCGGCGCTGCTGGGCATGATCGTGCTGGCTTCAACTAACAACCTGTTCGGCGCGGTGATGGGCATTCTGTTTGTCGGCGCGGGCTTCGCATCCATTTATCCGCTGGTTGTCGAGAAGATCGCGCATCGCTTTCCGTATTACCATCCGGGCTTCTACAATGGGCTTTTTTCGCTCGCTATGACGGGCGGCTTCCTGGCGCCGTGGCTGCTCGGCTACTTCGCGGAGGCGTGGGGCATTCAGGCGGTGATGATTCTTCCGTTGCTCGGCACGTTTTTGGTATTTCTGCTGGTGCTGCTGATCATGCTGGAGGCGAAGCTGAGCAGCTTGTCGGAGATTACACGAGCCGGGTTGTGAAATGCGCTCATAAACTCGCGATTCTGAGCCGCCATGCGTGAGCATGCGGTTTTCGCGTTTCTCAGAGTTACTCCGCTCCCTGTGGTCGCGGCTCGGCAAGGATGATGTGAACACGAAGTGCAAATCCAGAGCCGCGACCAGAGGGAGCGGTTTTTTCAAGGGCGACCGTTTGCGATGTAAATCTGGAAGACTAGGACATATGATGGCCATGAAAAATCCACCCCATCCGGGAGACTTCATTCGAACGGAAATTATCCAGCCCGCCCGGCTGTCAGTAACGGCCGCCGCGGCTGCGCTGCGTGTTTCCCGGCCCGCGTTGTCCAATTTGTTGAACGGCAGCGCCGATCTCTCCGGCGACATGGCGCTACGCATCGAAAGAGCATTCGGTGTCAAGATGGACACGCTGATGCGGATGCAAGCTTCCTACGATATTGCTCAAACCCCCGGCGACGTTCACGCATGACATGACCAGGACGCTCGCGGTTGCGCTGACCGTTGCGCTGCTTGCCCCGCTTGTCACGGCGGCGGATCTGGCGTCGAGACTCGACCATATCATTGACTCTACTGACGCACTGTCGCACGCGTTCGTAGGCATGCGCGTGGTGCGCCTCAGCGATGGCCGCGTTTTATACGCACGCAATTCCGAACGGTTGTTTGTACCCGCGTCCAACATGAAGCTGTTCACCACGGCGCTGGCGCTTTCCAAACTCGGCGCCGACTATCGGCTGGCCACACAAATCGGCGCGGACGTTGCGATCGATTCCGAAGGCACGCTGCCCGGTGATCTGGAACTGGTGGGCGGAGGCGATCCAAGTTTATCCGGCCGCGAGTATCCGTATCGCGCTCACGTCGCTTCATCCGCGATTTATTCGTTTCGCGCAATTGACGAACTGGCCGATCAACTGGCCGCGCGCGGATTGAAGCGCATCGACGGCAACATCGTCGGCGACGACAGCCGTTACGTTTGGGAGCCGCAGCCCGGGCCTTGGTCTTCCGACAGCGCCACGCGAGAATACGGCGCGCCGGTGAGCGCGCTCATTGTGAATGACAACACCTTCGCGCTGACATTGCGTCCCGGTGCGCGCGCAGGCGATTCGGCGCGCATCACACTCACGCCGCCGTTTGAAAACTTCGCGATCGATAATCACGTCGTGACAATTGAACGCGGCCAGAAAAAAATCGAGATCTATCGCAGCGCGTCCGGCCGCGAATTGCATTTGTGGGGCACGATTCCGCAAAGCGACGCGGGCTACACGCAAGAGCTCGCCATCGGCGATCCGGCGTTGTACGCGGCCGAAGTATTGCGAGACGCGCTGCTGCGGCGCGGAATATCGATTCACGGCGAGGCAGTGGCGCGGCATCGTTTCCCCGACGAAGCGGCTCCGTCGGAATCTCCCAAGCTTGCCTTTGTATTCGCGGGACACCGCTCGCCGCCGCTGTTCGATCTTTTGCAAGTAGTCGACAAAGTCAGCCAGAATCTGCACGCGGAAATATTTCTGCGCGAGGCGGCGATTGCATCCGGACGCGCTGGCAGCCGCGAAGCCGGACTCGCGGCGATGGACGAATTCCTCTCGGGCATCGGAATATCGAACACCGAGTATCAGTTCACCGACGGGTCCGGCCTCTCGCGCGCCACGCTGGTTTCGCCCATGGCCATCACGCAGCTTTTGGTTCACATGCATCAAAGCCCGCATCGCGAGGAATGGCTGAACCTGCTGCCGATCGGCGGTGAAGACGGAACCCTGGGCTCGCGATTCGCGGGCCATCCGGAAGCGCGCGCCATTCAGGCCAAGACCGGTACGCTGGACCATGTGAAAACGATTTCCGGTTACGCCGACACATCCGCCAACGGGGGTGTTGCGTTCTCATTATTAGTGAACAATTTCGAAGAGCCCGCGCCGGGCGTAACAAAGACCATCGACGAGCTAGTCCTGGCAGTACTCCATTAGCCCGCAGGTGCGCTAGAATTAATCAACCGCGCAGTGCCGGGAGCCCAACGAAATGCCTATTTACGAATATCTCTGTGACGACTGTGGAACCAAATTCGAGAAGCTGGTCCGCCGCAACCAAGACGCGATTGCATGCCCCAGTTGTGGCGAGTCGCATTTGAAGACCGCTCTCTCAACCTTCGCCGCTCATTCGTCCAACGGTAAAACCCAAGCCAGCCAGTTCCCCACGTGCGCCGGAGGGATGTGTCAGACGCCGGATCTCTGCGGACGGAATTAGCAACCTGCCCGAAGCGTCTCCGCTCGACGCTTGGCTACTTGATTGGTTGACTTCCGCCAACGGCTCCGCTATAGTGCTGAAGTGCTGATGTATCAACGGTTTGTCGGCTGATGGAGCGGTTGGGAACGTCTGAAGTCGCTTAACCCTGTCGTTTTGAATTCTGGCGTACTTACCCGTCTATCAGTTTGCGCCCGTCGTAGTTGCATGAATCGGGAGTTTGGCCATGGCCAGCAAGGCAGATGAGCAAAATCTGAATCCGCCCGTGTCCGAAGAGACGGACTACGAGCAGCTCATTGACGATTACACTCATTTTGCTCCGCCGCACGACGGTGAATTGCTGCAAGGCCGGGTGGTGAAACTCCACGACAAAGACGTCATCGTCGATTTCGGCTATAAGTCCGAAGGTTTAGTGCCGATCGAGCAGTTCACGCAACCGGACGGAAGTGTCCACGTTCAGGTGGGCGATCAGATCGACGTGATGGTGGACCGGCAAGGATTGCAACCGGAAGGTTACATCCTGCTGTCACACCAGAAGGCCAGCCGGCTGCGCTCCTGGGAAAATCTGGAGAAGGCGCATCGCGATGGTCTGGTGGTTTCCGGCCGCGTCACCGGCCGCATCAAGGGCGGACTCTCGGTGGACGTGGGCGTACCCGCGTTTATGCCCGGATCGCAGATCGACACGCGCCCCACGCACAACATGGATAGCCTGCTCGGCCAGGACATCCCGGTCAAGATCGTCAAGCTGAATCGACGCCGCGGCAACGTGGTGGTGTCGCGCAAGATGGCCGTGGAAGAAGAGCAGCACACGCGCAAGAGCGCGGCGCTGCAGGTTCTGGAAGAAGGCGCCATCGTTACCGGCACCGTGAAGAATTTGACGGATTACGGGGCGTTCATCGATCTGGGCGGCATCGATGGGCTGCTGCACGTGAGCGACATGTCTTACGGGCGCGTGAACCATCCCTCCGAAGTAGTGACGGCGGGCGATGAAATCACGGTGAAGGTGCTGAAGTTCGATCGCGATAAGGAACGCATTTCCCTCGGACTCCGGCAACTGGTTCCCGATCCGTGGGAAACCATTTCGGAACGCTATCCGCAGGGTGCGCGCGTGATTGGACGCGTGGTGAGCGTAACCGATTATGGCGCGTTCATCGAGTTGGAGCCGGGCGTCGAAGGATTGATCCACATCTCCGAGATGACCTGGAGCCGCCGCATGAAGCATCCCAGCAAAGTGGTGAAGGTGGGCGATCAGGTGGAATCCGTGGTGCTGGACGTGAAGCCGCGGGACCGGCGCGTTTCGCTCGGCATCAAACAGTTGGAAGCCGATCCTTGGACTACGGTGGCGGACCGTTATTCGCCCGGTTCTGTTGTAGAAGGGCGAGTTCGCAAGCTCACCGATTTTGGCGCGTTCATCGAAATCGAAGAAGGCATCGACGGGCTGGTGCATATTTCCGATCTGTCCTGGACCAAGCGCGTCAAGCATCCCTCGGAAGTGGTGAAGAAGGGGCAGTTGGTGCAGGCTGTGATTTTGCAGATTGACGCGCCCAACCGCCGACTGTCGCTGGGAGTAAAACAATTGCAGCCGGACGCGTGGGAGTCGTTTTTCCGCGCGCATCAAGTTGGAGATGTCGTTCGGGGGCGAGTGTGCCGGGCCGCGAATTTCGGGGTTTTCGTGGAACTGGCGCCGGGCGTGGAAGGGTTGTGCCACCGCTCCGAGATTCCTGGCACGTCGGAGCACCGGCACGACGAGTCGCCGCTGCCGATCGGCGAGGAAATGGATTTCAAAGTCGTCAGACTGAATGAACCGGAGAAGAAAATCGGGTTGAGCGTTCGCGCACTGACCGACGATGAGGAACGAACGCGGCTTGAGGATTATCAGCGCCACGCTGCCGCAGCCACCATGACCATCGAGGAAGTAATGAACATCAGAGTGAAGGGTGAAGGCCGGTAGAAACCGGCTCAAAGGGAGAGAAAGCACACATGACGAAGGCTGAATTAATCGAGGAAGTCTCGCGGGTTGTGGAAATGACCCGTAAGGATTCCGAGGTAATCGTGGAAGCCATCTTCGACAGCATCGTGAAGTCTCTGCGCGGGGGAGATAAGATCGAAATCCGAGGGTTCGGCAGTTTTCGCACCAGGCAGCGGCAACCGCGCGTGGGACGCAATCCGAAAACCGGCACCCGCGTGGAAGTGCCCTCCAAGCGCATCCCCTACTTCAAGCCCAGCAAGGAACTGAAGGATCTGGTAAACACCTCCGCCAGTGGCGACGGCCAGCCCGCGGCGCCGGCTGCGTCCGAGCCCTCACCCGGCGGAGACAACTCCCACAGCTCGTAATTGTTTTTTTCAAATTATGGACCATCTGTGGAGTCCGTGGCGCTACCAGTACGTTCAAAAAGAGAAAACCGAGGGCGGATGCGTTTTTTGCCGGGCTGCGGCGGCCGAGCCAGATGCGAAAAATGACGAAGAAAATCTGGTAGTTCACCGCGCTCGGAAGAACTTCATCATTCTGAATCTGTATCCCTACAGCACCGGCCACCTGATGGTGGTTCCCTATGAGCATGTGGACATGCTGCAATACGCTTCGCGGGAAACGCTGGAAGAAATGATCCTGCTCATGCAGCGGGCGCAGATCCATTTGCAGGAAATATACCGGCCGCCGGGGTTCAATCTCGGAATGAATCTGGGGGAAAGCGCGGGCGCGGGAATCGCCGAGCACATCCACATGCACGTGCTGCCGCGCTGGCCGGGCGACACCAACTTCATGACCACGGTTGCGGAGACACGCGTGTTGCCGGAGGATCTGTCCATCACCTGGCGAAAGCTGCGCGAGGCGTTTTCGAAGCTCGATTAACCACATCTTGCATCCGAGCCGCCATGCGTAAGCGTGCGGATTCCCCGGTGCACCAACCAAACAAACCGCATGCTCACGCATCGCGGGTCAGAACAAAACTCCGCGCCGAAATGGGAATCCGCTCTACAGCTTTGCCCTCAAAAGGTCGAAGGCAGGAATTGAGCTGCCCGGTCTCTGTTCTGGCGGGCGGATAAGTCTGCCATTGCATGCATATGCCGTCTTCAGAACCAGGTTGGACCCAGCCGGTGGAGTCCATTCGTAAACTCCCCTACCTACCCGTGGCCGCCGCGCTTCTCGCCATCCATTTTTGCGCTGTGTGGCTGGGATATCTGGTGCTCGACAACGGCCTGCAAGTGGGCCCGGTATGGACGGCCGCCGCGCTGGGCTTGGTCTCGCTGCTGCTGTTCGGGACGCGATACTGGCCGGTTCTGTTCATCGCGTATCTCGCGGGCGGTATCCAAACTCACCTGCCGTGGTTCACCTGCCTGGGTGTGGCCTTGGGCGGCGTGGCGCGCACCTTTGCCGGCGTATGGATTTTCCGGCTGCTGGCCCAATTCAAGAAGCAATTGGGTACCTTCGACGATCTGGTGGCCGTTGCGCTGGCCGGCTTTGCAGCGCCGCTGCTTTCGGCTGGCATCGGCACTGCCAGTGAGGTGCTGGGCGGGGCCATTCCCCTGGATCATTGGGCTGTCGCGGCACGCACCTGGTGGATCGGCGATACGCTCGGAATCCTTACCGGGGTGCCACTCTTTCTGGTCAGTGCACGCATCTTTTTCGGCTCCGGCCCGCGCTGGAATGCTAATTTCGCCGTTCGCGCGGTTGGGCTGGCCTTGGCCGTGTCCGGTGCATGTTACGTCGTCTTCTTCCGGCCGGAGGCTTCGGGGTTGCTGTTTTCCGTGTTCTTCCTTATTCTGTTGGCCGCTGCCTGGCTGGGCCCATTCGGCGCGCGTCTGGCGGCGGCGATAGTTGCCGGATCGGCGGTTTGCGCTACCCACCTCGGCTTCGGCGCGTTCGCGGGAGGAACGGTCAGCGAAAATCTTGAAAATCTGGTTTTGTTCCTGGTAGCCGTTTCTCTGGCTGGAATGGCAGTGGGCGCCTTCCAGATTTCCGGCAATCTGCTGGCGCCCGGGGCGGTTCTGGCGGCGGGATTGGCGTTGAGCGGATGGCTATATGCCTCGCTGGACCATGAAAGAGCGCGCGACGATGAAGCGCATCTCGATCGCCTGGTGGCATCCTCCGAAAGCGAGATCAACAATTGCCTGAGGGTCTACCAGAACGCGCTGCGGGGAGCGGCTGGGTTCCTGTCCAGCTCGGACCATCTGAATGCCGAGTCCTGGCATCGATACCTGACCTGGCTGGATTTGTTCGCTCAATATCCGGGGACTCGAGCTGTGATGGTGGTGAAACAGGTGCCGGATGCGGGATTGAACAGCTTTGTGGCGGAGCGCCGGCGGGATGCCGCTCAGGACTTCGACGTACTTCCCATATTGGGCACCGAGCAGCCCGTGCCCGCTTTAGCCGAACATTTTGTCGTTACTTATGCCGAGCCGGCCCGGGCCGCATTGCACGTGCTGGGGATGGATTTAGCGGCGGAAGCGCGGCGTCAAGCGGCGTCGGAGCGGGCACGCGACACCGGACAACCTACCCTGACAAGGAACCTGGTCTTGCACGGCAAGGAAGGCGCGGCGCCAGGGAACGGGCATGGGCTGCTGTTGATACTTCCGGTATATCGAGCCGGCGCGCCAAGCCAGACACTGGTGGAGCGCCGCCAGTCCTTCCTGGCGTGGGTGGTGGTTTCCTTTAGCGCCGACGCGTTCTTTCAGGACGCTCTGCGTCCGGTTGGGGGCGCCCTCACTTTGTCTGCGTTCGATGGCGGAGTGGACGCTGAAAACCTGATGTTCTCGTCCGATAGGGCGCGGCCGCGGCAGTTCGCTCGAACCACGCAATTGCAACTGGCCGACAACATGTGGACTTTGGGTTGGAACGGCGCTTCCAAATTCCCCTACGCCAGCAAGACTCCCTCGGCGTGGCTGGCCGGTTGCACGGCCCTGTTGTCGCTGCTGCTGGCGGGGTTGGTCACCAGCCTGCAGTCCTTCGGATCGCGGGCGTCGGCGCTGGCTGCCGAGCGCACCCGGGAACTGGCGCAGGCCCTGCATCAAGCCGACGCCGCCAATCGCGCGAAATCGGAATTCCTGGCCAACATGAGCCACGAGATCCGCACGCCCATGAATGGCGTGATGGGCATGACGTCGCTGCTGCTGGACACTCCGTTGAGCGAAGAGCAAAGGGACCTGGCGCAGACCGCGCAAACCTCGGCGGAGTCGCTGCTCACCGTTCTCAACGATATTCTCGATTTCTCGAAAATCGAGGCTGGGAAGCTCGAAATCGCGTCGGAGCCATTTGACTTGGAGGTAGTGGTGGCGGGCGTTGCGGAGTTGCTGGCGCCGCGCGCCGCGGAGAAGGGAATTGAGTTGGCCGTGTGCTGGGCGTCCAACGTTCCTTTGACCGTGACGGGGGATGGCGGCCGAATCCGTCAAGTGCTGCTGAACCTGGCCGGGAATGCGGTGAAGTTTACCTCGCAAGGGCACGTTCGCATCCGGGTGGCCTGCGCGGAGCGTCACGCCGATTCCGCTGTGGTGCGCATCAGCGTGGAAGACACCGGAATTGGAATTCCGGAGGACATGCAGAGCAGCATGTTCAGCAAGTTCACGCAGGCCGACAGCTCCATCACGCGGCAATTCGGAGGCACGGGGCTTGGCTTGGCCATCAGCAAGGAACTGGTGCATCTGATGGGAGGGCAGGTAGGGTTCAAGAGCGCATTGGGTAAAGGTTCCACCTTCTGGTTCAGCCTGCGGTTGCCCGTGGGAAGCTACCCGCGCGATGCCGAGCAATGGCGAATACCGGCGGAGGCGCGGCTGTTGATTGCCGATCCTCAACCGATGAGCCGCATCAGCATGAGCGAGATGCTAGGCAGCCAGCATGAGACCGCGTCCACCACGGGCGAAATGCTGACCGCGCTGCGCAATGCCCGCCGTCCTTTCGACGCTCTGGTGGTGGATCAATTGTTGTGGCAGAGCTCTCGGGCCGAGTTGGAACAGCTACTGGGACCGGAAACCAAGCTCTTAATCCTCGCTCCGCTCGGAGTGCGCGGAGATTCCGGCTTGCACTTTGGCGCGGGACAGGGCGGCTGGGTAACCAAGCCGGTGCGCTGGTCGCAATTGGCGAGAGTTTTGAAGACGGTCTACGATCCGGTTCTGACGCGCTAGCGGCCGGCAAAACCGAAAGGACCGCTTCCTTTGGTCGCGGCTCAGAGTCGGAGCGCCGCCTTACAGAACCGCGACCAAAGGGAGTGGAAGCACCCTGCCTAAACTATTCGGCGCGCAACGCCCGCATGGGTTCGATAGAAGCCGCACGCCGCGCGGGAATAGCGGATGCGGTGAGAGCCAGCAGAAACACGGCGATGGCCGCCAGCGCCAGCACCAGAGGATCGAAAGGGCTGACGTCGAACAGAAACGTGCGCAGCAGCCCGGAAGCCGCCATCGCACCCAGAAGGCCGATGACGCAGCCGATGCACGCGAGCTGCGCTCCGGAGACGAGAACCAGCCGCATGATCCCGGAGCGCTGAGAGCCCAGCGCCATGCGAATGGCCATCTCCTGCGCGCGTGCAGCCACCGAAAATGCAATCACGCTATAGATGCCCAGAACCGCCAGCAGCAGGGCCGCGGCCGCGAAGCCGGTGATCACCGCCGTGTTGAAGCGACGGGGCGCTTCGGTGTCGGAGATGGCTTGCTCCATGGTGGTCACCTGGGTCAACGGAAGCTGTGGATCGATGGAGCGAACCGTGGCTCGCAGAACATTTTCCATTTTTTCCGGCGGCAGTGCGCCGCGGAACACGATGAAGCCGCCGTTTCCATTTAAGTCCGCGGGCGACGCCAGTGAGCCGATGGATTTTTCCGCTTGGTCAAGAGGCTGGTAGAACTGTTCGCTGGTGTCGGCGTCGGGCGAGCCGAGTTTCACGTCGGCGATCTCGCCCACCACCGTGAGCCAGGGAGTTTGCATTTCCTGTGTTCCGATGCGGAGACGCTTGCCCAGCGGATCCTGGTTGGGCCAATAGTGCTGCGCGAACTTGCGATTCACAATGACAACTAACTGCGCATCGTCCTTGTCCGCTTCCGTGAAAAAGCGGCCGCGAAGCAGGGGAATGTCCATAGTGTGGAGATAATCTCCGTGAACCACTACTGGAGTTGCCAAGTTCAAACCGGCGCCTTTGGGCGGAACATACCCATCCACCATGAAGGTCTCGCTCGATTTGTTATTCGATGCGGGCAGAAAGCTGGTGAGCCCCACGGAAACCGCGCCGGGAGTTTGCCGCAGACGTAGCAGCAGTTCCCGATTGAAAATATCCACGGAGGCTTGCGTGGAGTATTGTTTCTGGGGCAGCGAATACGATGCCGAGGTGACGTTTTGGGGGCGGTAGCCAAGCTGGGTGGAGCGCATCTTCTCAAAGCTGCGCAGCAGCAGTCCCGAGGCCGCCAGCAGAACCAGAGCGATGGCGATTTCCGCTACCACTAAAGCGGAACGCAGGCGAGCATGTCTGCCGCCCGCCGAGCCGGTGCGTCCGCCCTCTTTCAGCGTGTCATTCACGCTGGTGCGCAGCGCGGCAAACGCGGGGGCCAATCCGCAGATCAGTCCCGTGATGATCGCCAGCAGCAGGGCAAACCCAATCACTTTCCAGTTGAGGCCGATTTCGCCGATGCGCGGCAAGCTCTCCGGTAGGAAGCTCTTACCCACGCGCAGCGCAACCGCGGCCAGCACGATTCCGAGCAAGCCTCCGCTTACGCTGAGCACCAGGCTT
Organism: Bryobacterales bacterium; assembly: GCA_963784025.1. Classification (GTDB taxonomy): domain Bacteria; phylum Acidobacteriota; class Terriglobia; order Bryobacterales; family Bryobacteraceae; genus Palsa-89. The sequence goes on along the minus strand of CAWAPW010000006.1, from coordinate 384,387 downwards.
TCGAGAAATGCCGGCCGCAAAAGCGCCGACGAAGGCGCACCCAGGGCCTGACGAACGGCCCTCTCACGCTGCCCGCGAATGGCGCGCACCAGCAGCAGCCCGGCCAGGTTGGCGCAGGCGATCAGCAACACAACGCCTACGGCCAGAAACAACGTTTGCACCAGCGGGCGCGCCTGCTCGATGGTTTCCTCCTGCAGCGGACGCACTACCGGGCTGATATGCAGACTCGCCATGAAGGGCGGATAGGCGCGCATGATCTCCTGCGCCACGCGTTCGGCGTCGGTCCGCGCTTGGGCGGTTGTAACGCCGGGTTTGAGCCGCCCCACCATCTGGAAGTTCCAGGAGGCGGCGCCCTGCGTCAGTTCCTGTTCGGTGGGGCTCATGGGCACCCACAGCTCACTGCGATTCAGGTGGCCGGGAACTAAGGGGAATTCGAAATCTTTCGGCATCACGCCAATCACAAGGTAGGGTTTGCGGTCCAGCAGGATTTTCGATCCCAATATTTGTGGATTCCCATGAAAGCGGCTCTGCCACGTGGTGTAGCTCAATATCGCGAGTTGCTGCTTCTGCTCCTCTTCCTGCGGGGTGAAGAAGCGGCCGAACAGGGGACTGACCGCCAGGGCGGGGAAAATTCCGCTGCTCAAACGCGAGGCATTCACCTGCGCGGGTTCTCCGACGCCCGAAAGCTCATAGGCCGCGAAGCCGTAGGCGCCCAGATTCTCGAATGAGCGGGTATCGCGCGGATAGGCGCGGATGTCCGGCGCGGTGACTCCAGCCTCGCCGTTGCCGCCAAGATTCGCCCCTTGGATCCGGTCCGCAAGCACTACCAAGCGGCCGGAATCAGGAAACGGTAGCGGCCGCAGCAACACTCCTTCCACGATGGAAAAGATCGCCGTGGTTGCGCCGATGCCAAATGCCAGCATCAAGATTGCGGTTGCGGAGAAGCCGGGCGACTTGCGCAATTGGCGAAAGGCAAACCGCAGGTCCGAGAACAGTGTCGTGCCCATCCTTCAAAAAGCGGCACTTGACGTTCCAACCTTCCGGCGCCCAAATTCAGCAATTTACCCGGGCGATTCCGTCCATGAGGTAGCAAGGACTGTTCAGAATCGTGATGGGATGTTCGAAAACGAACTGGTAGGCGGGTTTTTCTGCCTATTCCAGCTTTGTGCCTGCCGCCAGGGCGAGCAGTTGAGGTCGCAGCGCGTCCACAAAGATTTCGCGATGACGAATCCATCGTCCCGGGTAAGGAACGTCCATGAGCGGACCAAGCCACTCCGCGCGTCGCGCCGCCCGCTCTACGTTGGTTCGGATGGAACGGACCAACGTCACCATCGCCTGCGGTTGAAGCCTCTTGATTCTACGGCTGAGTAGCGGCTCGCCGGCCAGACAGGCCGCACGACGCGAGTGCCCATCGAGTCGATCCACCGGGTGTGGACACAAATCGATCAAGTAGCAACCGGTGCGTTGAAAAAGCGCGAGGAAGTTCTGGTCGGTAATCGAGGGATCAATCGCGAGAAAAGCATCCCGCATCGCTCGATACAGTCCCGAATCCCGGTTATAGAAGAACTTGCCGGACGCGGGGGGAGCCTCTCCAATGAAGAGCACGCGCAGATGGGCGGGACGATATCGCCGCCGAATCCGCTCGCGCCTGGTATCGAAGGTATTCATCAATGCACCGGGCACGCAGATATCATGACATCGCCGGTGCAAGGGCTGATGTTGCGGCCACGCGGCCAACTGATATTATTGGTGGCCGTGATGAACCGGCGCCAGTTTGTGTCGACAAGTACCGCGGCATTGGTTGGGCTTCCCAACCTGCTCGCGGCCCCAGCGGCGAAATTCGACCTGATCGTCAAAGGCGGGCGTGTTATCGATCCTTCGCGCAAGCTGAGCGCGATCCGTGACGTGGCCATCGCCGACGGGCGCATTGTGGCGGTGAAGGCCAATATCCCGGCGGATGCCGCGGAAACCATCGACGCGCGCGGAAAGCTGGTGGTGCCCGGCTTGATCGATATTCACACCCACGCCACGCGGACGAAAGACGGTCCGGCGCTGTGCCTGGCCGACGGTGTGACAGGGCTGATCGATGCGGGATCGCAAGGCGCGGATCATATCGAAGACGCCATCGCGGTGGCTAAATCGGCGCCGCAACAGTGCCGGGTTTTGATCAACATCGGGCGTGCTGGAATCATCCCGGAAGGCGACACCATGGACCTCGCGCGCGCCGATGTGGGCGCTGCACGCGATGCCATCGGACGCAACCGTGAAATGATCGCCGGCGTGAAGGCGCGGCTGTCGCGCGACGTGGCCGGACCGAACGATTTTGAGGTTCTCAAGCGTGCGCAGGAGGTAGCCTCATCCTTCCAGCTTCCCGTGATGATCCACATGGGACAGACGGTGTCGCCGCTGCCCAAGCTTCTCGCGCTCCTGAAACCTGGCGATATTGTCACGCACATGTTCGCGCCGCCGCCCAACAGCATTATCGACGACGACGGGCATATTTTGCCGGAGGTGATGGCTGCCCGCCGCCGTGGCGTCCGCTTCGACCTGGGCAATGGGCGCACCGGCCATTTGCGCTGGGATATCGCCGAACGCGTGCTGCGGGCGGGCTTTCTGCCGGACACTTTCTCGACGGACTGGACTCCGGAAGCTCGCAATTCCCAGGTAATCGACTTTCCGAACGTGATGTCGAAGTTTCTGATGCTGGGCATGCCGCTGGAGCAAGTGGTGGCGTGCGCCACTGTCAATGCGTCCAGCGCGTTTCCGGTTTTCCATAATCGGGGCACCTTGAAAGTGGGCGCGGTGGCAGATATTGCGGTGCTGGAACTAAGGGAAGGGACGTTCGAGTTCGAGGATAATTTCAAGAACAAGCGGACGGGGAGCCAGCGGCTTTTTCCGAGCGCCACGGTGCTCGCAGGCAAGCGCGTTGCGTCCCGAGCATAGAGGCGCTCAGCTACGCGCGGAACGGCCCAAACAGTCAAGGCTCCTCCGCGCCGCAAAATCCAGCGTGGCCTTGACTGTTCCGAGCCGTTCCACAGAGAAATCCGTCGTTTAGTGTCCCGCTATTGGCCTGCGCAACTCACGTTGTCGTTCCAGTCCATAAACGGACCCTTCGGGTTGCTGCGCCAAGCCCATACGTGAAGCTCGAAGAACGGCGGTATGTTGTATCGGTTCGGGCTATCGACGTACAGAAAAGTCTGACCGTCCAGAACGGGGGGACTGGCGTTGTTTTTGAACCAGGTGGCTGCGTCCACGATGAACTCGACGCCCACCAGACTCAATTGGCCGTTGGCCGGCTCATAGATCAAGGCCTGGGGGTGAGCGGGATCAAGGGTTCCGTTGAGCAGGCTGCCATTGACGTAGTGGATGCCCATGGCGCCGTGGTCTGTGCCGCTGACGCAGCCGAGGAAAGGGCCATATCCCGCTGCAATGGCGTTGCTGACGTCGGCGTACTGAGCGGTCGCAGCGCGAACGGCCTGAACCAATTGGCTCGGGTATGCAGCGGGGTTCTGAGCCGACGCCACGGACGAAAGTGCAACTGCTCCAAGCACAATGTAAGAGGCGATAACTTGCTTTTTCATATTTGATCTCCTTTTGCTTCTTCTGAGCTCCGGGAACCTCCGGGCTGCCTTCTGCCCGCACCGGAATTCCTGGGTTCGTGTGTTACCATTGCACTTTCGCTGGTTCGGCCAGCGGGGGCAATCCCACGGGCCTCCATTGGTCCTCAAAGTTTTCTCCATAACTAAGTGGTTGTAGACAAAGCTGTTCCAGCCTGGCCGGATAGGTCTGAAAAGGCCCCAGGGACTGTGATAAACTTTTCTGGTTTTTCCGGAGGTTGCGATGGCCCCCCGGCCGGTTGCCGACAAGCTGCGGTTCGACGGATATGAGTTGGATGTCCGTGCCGGAGAACTGCGCAAGCACGGCGTAAGGCTGCGCTTGCGGGGGCAGCCCCTTCAGTTGCTCGAGATGCTGTTGGAGCGTGCCGGCCAGGTGGTCACCCGGGAGGAACTTCAATCTCGAATCTGGCCAGCTAAGACATTCGTCGATTTTGATCACGGCCTGCACAACGCAATTGCGCGGATTCGCGAAGTGCTGGGCGACTCGCCCGAGAAACCGCGCTACATCGAAACTCTGCCCCGCCATGGATACAGGTTCATTGGCGCCTTGGAAAAAGAGTTTCCGACGCTACGGGTGATCGAGGAAACTGCACGGCCGACCATACCAGAGTTGGCCCTGGTTCCACCGCCGAAGGTTCCACCGCCAAAGCGAAAAAAGAATCGCACCCTTCTGACTCTTGGCGCTTTGTTAGTGCTAGGGTTCGTGGCCTGGACAACGTGGCGCTACCTCCACGCCAAAGCTGCCGTTCCGCCCATACGTTCCATTGCTGTCCTGCCGCTGAAGAATTTCTCCGGCGATCCGTCGTCGGAATTCTTCGTAGACGGCATGACGGACCAGTTGATAACGGACCTGGCTAAGGTTGGCTCGCTACGCGTCATCTCGGGAACTTCGGTCATGCAGTACAAAGGGGCGAAGAAGGGCCTGCCTGAAATTGCACGCGAATTGAACGTCGACGCCATCGTGGAAGGTTCCCTCACCCGTTCGGGTCAACGAGTGCGTGTTACCGCTCAACTCATTCAGGCGCGTACCGACCAGCACCTTTGGGCCGAGACATACGACCGCGATCTTGGCGATATTCTGAATCTGGAAGCTGACGTGGCGAACGCCATAGCGCAGCAAGTTCGCGCACAACTCACTCCAACCGAGCAGGCTCAGCGTCGCGCGGCCCGCGCGGTTAACCCGGCCGCATACGACGACTATCTCAAGGGGCGTCTTTACTTTGTCAACGAGTACACCAAGCCTGCTTCACTCGAAAAGGCCCAAGGTTATTTCGAGGATGCCATCCAAAAAGATCCCAAGTTCGCTCTTGCTTACGCAGGGCTGGCGGACACTTACGTCTACCTGGCCTTTGCAGGAGCTTTAGACAGAAATCAGGCCTACCGGTCTGCCAAAGAGGCATTAGCCAAGGCGCTCCAACTCGACGACAGTATCGGCGAAGCCTACGACACGCTAGGTGCGCTGAGTTTTCGGTTCGACTGGGATTGGAACGCTGCCGATCGCGAATTCAATCGTGCCATCGCGCTGGCGCCGAGCTATAGTTGCGCGCATGAGGACCGCGCCGTTTTTTTGGCCATGACTAGCCGGCGCGCCGAAGCTCTGGCCGAGATCGCAAAGATCGACCAACTGGACTATAGTTTCAGCGCGGCGATGACAGAATCAGAGACTTATTTTCAGTTGAGGGATTACCCGGACTTAATTGAATCAAGTAAAAGAGGGCTGCTGCTGGATCCCACGAATTGGGTCCACCACCACACTCTCGGAATCGGCTACGAAGGCACGGGCAAGCTGCCGGAGGCGATCTCCGAGTATCAGCAGGCCATTGCGATGTCAGGCGATTCCGAGAGCGTTGTGGGGCTGGCGCACGCCTATCGAGCGATGGGTAAAAAAGCTGAGGCGGAGAAGACTCTGCGGGATTTAGAGGGTAAAGCAAAAGCGAGTTCTGCTTCGCCCTATACGATGGCCACAATCTACGCCGGCCTCAACGAAAACGAGAAGGCCTTTGAGTTCCTGGAAAAAGCTTATTCGGAGAAGTCTTTGGATCTGGCCTGGTCTATAAGATCCGATATGCTGCTGGATAGCTTGCGCACCGATCCCCGTTTTCAAGACCTTCTACGCCGCATAGGTTTGAACTAGAATCCGCGCGCGCGGCGCGTACGCCAGCCAGCGGCCTTTTTCGGACTTCGTCAGAAAGGGCGAGAATAAGAGGGACATGTTTACGGTGGGTGTGAGTCTTCGTGGACGAACCCTGCAGGCCATATTCTTGGGGGCATTCTGTTGCGTCCAATCCGGCGGCCAGGCGCCCGCGCCTAGTCCGGCTGCGCCCAACGCTGAGGTGAGCTCGCATGATGAGCCGGTCACGTTCAGCAGCCGCGTAAATCTGGTGTCGGTGCCGGTGGTGGTGCGCGATCGCGACGGAAAGGCGGTAGGCGCCCTGAAGCAGGAAGACTTTCAGGTTTTCGATAAAGGCAAGCCGCAAATCATCACAAAATTTTCGATCTCCAAGAGCGGTTCGGCGGGCGTCGAGGCCGAGCAATCCGCGATACCACGCGAACAGACACAGGCTTCTCCGGTTGCAGCAACCTCCGCTCCGCCGCAAAGCTTCGTGGCCTACCTCGTGGATGACGTGCATCTCAAGCCCGGCGATTTGCTGCAAACGCGGCAGGCTATGAATCGTCATCTGGATGAAGCGCTGGATGCGTCCAGCCGCGCCGCGATCCTTACCACCAGCGGCCAGACGCTGTCCGACTTCACGGCGGATCGCGAACAACTCCATAACGCCGTAAATAATCTTCAACCCTGGAACAGAGGCCTGAGCGCGGACGACTGTCCAACCGTCAGCTACTACCTGGCCGACCTGTTGATGAACAAGTTCATGTACTTCAGCGGCCTTTCCGACGTGCAGATTGCGTCACTCGTGATCGACAGCACCGGGGATCAGTCTTTGATCGGCGTGGTGAAGGAAGCGGGGCAATGTTCGCACTTACCCTTGAACCCTCCGCCTCCGCCGCACAACCCTCCGTATCCTCCTCCGGACGAGCCGTTGATCGTGGCGGTGAAGCAGGCGGTTCGTCAGGCCATCGTCTACGGCGAGCGCGAGACATCGCTCGGCCTGACGGCGCTGAACGACGCCATCCGCAAGCTCTCCGTCATGCCGGGCAGCCGCAATCTGGTTCTGGCGTCGCCGGGATTTCTTCTGACCCTGGATCATCGGCCCGAAGAGTCCGATGTTTTCGAGCGCGCCATCCGCGCCAACGTTACCATCAACGCCATCGACATGCGGGGCGTGTTCGCAGCCTCCGCCGGTGGCGATGCCAGCGAGCGCGGAGCCACTACTCCCGAAGCGGCAACTTACCTGGGGCAATATGAGGCAGCGGCGGCCACTCAAGCCGCCGACGTGCTGGTGGAATTAGCCGACGGAACCGGCGGCACGTTTTTCCACAACGATAACGACCTGAAGCGCGGCCTCAATCTGCTAGCCGCCCGGCCAGAGTACGTTTACGTCCTGGGATTCTCGCCGCAAGACCTTAAGTTGGATGGTGCTTACCACGGCTTGAAAGTGACGCTGCGAAATCCAGCCAACCTGACCATCCAGGCTCGGCTCGGATATTGGGCCCCCAGGCATGCCGTGGATCCGGCTCAAGCCGCCAAACAGGAACTGCAGGAGACTTTTTTCACGCAGCAGGAAATCGCGGGCATTCCGATGGAACTCGAAACGTCGTTTTTTAAATCGAGCGACGAGAAGTTCGCAGTATCCGTGACTGCGCGCCTGGATATAAAAACTTTGCGATTCAAGAAGGCGGATGGCCGGAACCACGATACGTTGACCATCGTGGCGGGCCTGTTCGATCCCAACGGGAAGAATGTCGCCGCGACTCAGAAGGTGGTAGAACTGCATCTGCGCGACCAGAGCCTGGCTGCATTTCAGAACGCGGGCATCCGGATGAAAGAGAATTTCAGCGTGGCGCCCGGCCGCTATATCGTGCGCGTGGTGGTGACGGACTCCGAAGGGCAGAGCATCACGGCGCGCAACGGGAGCGTCCAGATTCCATGAGGGGCTTGCTGCTCATTGCTATTACTGCTCCGGTGTGGGCGCAAGCTCCAGCGCAAGGCCAGCCCGAGATCGCTTCCCACGAAGCGCCCATCACCTTCAGCAGCCGCGTGAATCTGATATCGGTGCCGGTGGTGGTTCGCGATCGCGAAGGGCGCGCGATAGGAAACCTCCGGCAGGAAGACTTTCAGGTTTTCGATAAAGGCAAGCTGCAAACGATCACGAGATTTTCCGTCGAGAAGAGCGAGCGGCCGGTTGAGGTCAACGCCGGGTCCTCCGTTGCCTCACGCGAAAAGACGCAGGCGCTGAATCCCTTGCAACCCAGCCTTCCGGAGCACTACGTCGCTTACCTGGTGGACGACGTTCACCTGAAAGCCGGGGATCTGCTGCGGACGCGGACAGCCATGAATCGCCATTTGGATGAAGCGATCGATCCCTCCAGCCGCGCGGCGATCTTCACCACCAGCGGGCGCGTGCTGTCGGACTTCACGGCCGACCGCGAGAGACTGCACGCCGCCGTGAACAAAGTGCAGCCCTATAGCAGCGGCATCGACCGGCAGCAGGATTGCCCGTACATCAGCCATTACGTGGCCGACCTGTTAGTGAACAAGGAGCTGTATCTGGATGGCCAGCTATTTTCGGACCAGCAGCTCTTCGCGATCATTGGGGGTCACACCGATCCGGTGCTGAGCGCCGAGTATGACGAAGCCGTGGCGTGTACCGGCTGCCCCTTGGGCACGGACCAACTCACGGGCTTGCCCATGTGCGTGGTCCAAGGCATTGCCAAATTGAGAGAGGGGGCGCGGCTGGCCCTTAGCTATGGCGACCACGAGACCTTGCTCGGTCTTGGCGCGCTGAAGGACGTGGTCCGCAAGCTTTCGGCGGTGCCCGGTAGCCGGAACCTGGTTCTGGTGTCGCCCGGTTTTCTGCTGACCCGAGATCATCGGACGGACGAGTACGATGTTCTCGATCGCGCCATCCGCGCCAACGTTGTTGTCAACACCATCGACATGCGAGGTTTGTTCACGAACATACCCGGTGGCGACGCCAGCCAGCCCCTTTATCACGATCCGGAAGCGATAACCTTCCTGGGACAGGCCGACCGGGAAGCCGCCACGCAAGCCGACGATGTGCTGGCGGAATTTGCCGATGGCACCGGCGGCACGTTCTTCCACAACGATAACGACCTGAAGGGCGGGCTCAATGTTCTGGCTGCGCGCCCGGAATACGTTTACGTGCTGGGATTTTCTCCGCAAGAGCTGAAATACGACGGCGCTTATCATGCCGTGAAAGTGACCGTGAAGAATGCTGCCAGCCTCACCATCCAGGCCCGCCGCGGCTACTGGGCTCCCCGCCACGCCGTGAATTCGGCCGAAGCCGCTAAAGAGGAGATTCAGGAAACCGTATTCTCGCGCGAAGAAGTCCAGGCTATTCCGCTGGAAATTCAAACCGAGTTTTTCGAGTCCGGCGACCAGAAGTTTGAACTGACGGTGACCGCTCAACTGGATGCAAAAGCTTTACGATTTAATAAGGCGCAGGATCGCAACGACGATACCTTGACGGTGGTGGCCGGCCTGTTCGATCCCAATGGGAACTACGTCGCGGGCGTCGAGAAAGTGGTGGAGCTGCATCTTCGCGATCGGACGTTAGAGGCATTTCAGAACGCGGGTATTAATGTGAAAGAAAATTTCAACGTCGCCCCCGGCCGCTACCTGGTTCGCGTGGTGGTGCAGGACTCCGGAGGAAAGACCATAACGGCACGCAATGGGGGCGTCGAGATTCCATGAAGTTTCCAACCGTATTCGTCTGCGTGGCAAGTCTGATGACCGCTCAGCAGAGCCCGGTGATTCAAACCCCCGTCATTCAAACAGAGACGCGCGAAGTGCTGGTGGACGCCATCGTGACAGGCAAGAATGGCGCGTATGTCCGCGATCTCAAAGCCAGCGACTTTCGAGTGTGGGAAGACAACAAGGAGCAAAGCATCAAGAGCTTCGAGCTGGAATCGGCCGCCGCTGCCGCACAGCCCCGCTCTCTGGTCCTGTTTTTCGATGAGACCAGCATGGAGCCGCGGGATCAGCTTGCGGTGCGCCAGGCTGCCGCCGGATTTATCGATGCGGCCGCAGGGCCGAGCCGCAGGATGGCCGTGGTCACCTACAACGGTTCCTTGCGTATCGCGCAGAGCTTCACCGACAACGCCGGCCGGCTGAAGGACGCGCTGAACCAAGCCAGCTTTCACGGCCTGGCGCCCAGCGCCGCCGATAACGATCGATCGCACGACCCTAGCGTGGTTGAGGAAGACCGGGCCGTCGGACACGCCACCGGCGCCGCGCTGGCCACGTCCCTGGGAGTCCGCAGCATGATCCGCTCCCTGGCCGACCTGGGAAAAAGTCTGGGCGTGCTTCCCGGCCGGAAGATCGTGATTCTGTTCACGGGCAAGCTTCCGTCCTCGGTCGATCCGAAAGCGGAAATTCGGGAAGCGATTGACGCTGCGAATAAATCGGGCGTCGCCTTTTATCCAGTGGACGTCCGGCCGGTTTTCGATCAGACCGATCCCGGAGTTCCAGCGGCCCCTCAACTGCCGTCTGGCTACCGACGGGGAGGCGGGCCAGGCGGGGGACCACAGGGCGATTCGGATAATCTGGGCTCGCCCATGCCGGATTCCGGCTCCGGCAGCCAGCAGGTTTTGTTTGGGCTGGCCAACGGCACCGGCGGTTTCGTGGTGCGCAACACCACCGACCTGCTGGGAGGTTTGCAGAACATCGGAGAAGAGCAGGATCAGTATTACGCCATAACCTACGTGGCGCCTGAATCGAAGGAGGAGACCTGCCACTCGCTGCGCGTCAAGGTGGATCGCAAGGGGACGAAGGTCCGTTCGCGCACCAGTTACTGCACCGCGAAGCCTCTGGATTTGCTGGCGGGAAGCTCGGCGGCCACGGAGTTGGAGAAGCGCGCGGCTGCGCCCGATGCAGGCGGCATCGGCGCGTCCATCCAGCTGCCTTATTTTTATCTCTCGCCCAATGTGGCCCGTGTGAATCTGGCGATGGAGATCGCCGCGGATGGGCTGCAATTCCAGAATCAAAAGGGCAAACAGCACGCGGAAATCGATCTGCTGGGCATTGCGTCCACGCCCGATGGCAGCGTGGGAGCGCGCTTCAGCGATACCGTGAAGTTCGATTTTACGCAGGCGGAGATCGAGAAGCTGAAGGCAGGCTCTCTCCACTATGAGAAGGAATTTAAAATCGCTCCGGGCCAGTACCGCTTTACGATGGCTTTCAGCTCCGGCGGCCAAAGTTTCGGAAAGCTGGAAGTGCCGCTGGACGTGCAACCACGGAAAGCCGGAGAACTCGCTCTAAGCGGAGTGGTTTTGAGCCGCGAGGCCCACCCGGCGGCTGACCTGGGCCTGGGGCTTGGCGTTTCGGGCATTGGCGTCTCTGGAATTAACGACAGGACTCCGCTGGTGGCGCAGGGCATGCAGGTGATACCCACAGGTTCCAATCGGTTCATGAAGTCGGAGCAAGCGTTTTTTTACTTTGAAGTTTATGAGGCGAATCCTGCGTCCGTCACCGCTGAGGTGCGAGCGCTGGATCGCAAAACGGGAACGCCCAAGTGGGACTCGGGACCAGCCAAGCTCAGTGTTCCGCAGCAGGGTGGAATTCTGCCGCTCAATTCGCTGGCTCCGGGTGCGTATCAACTCGAGATAACGGCCACCGGCTCGTCCGGAGAACGAGTCAAGCGGACGGTGGATTTCGACGTTCAGTAGCCGCCGGACGAGCTATTTCTTCTTCTCTCCGCCCCATTCCAGATAGGATTTGAATTCGGTCTCGCCCGGCATCCGCATCTGGAACCTGCCGTGCATGGTCGATCCCTTGAGTTCATAGGTGAGGCGGAACTGAGGCCCAGGCTTCGAGGAATTGGATAAAAATACAGCGGTGTTTGGGGCAGGATTGGACACATTGTATTGAATTACGTGCCCTTCATTGTCAAAATAGATCGCTTCGTAGGAATGGCCGGGGATATCTGGATAGATGTACAGAAGATCGCCATGTTCGCAATCGAAATCGGCCGGGCCCTTACATCCTGAATTGCTGGAATGCCGCGCCAGAACATGGCCGCGCAGCTCCAGTTGAAAGGTATATGCGCCGGCCGTCGTAGCTCCCGCTGAACCGCCCCGGGTTACCGCTCCCCACGTGCCGATGAGGAATTCCAGGGGTTTCCATGGGGTGCCGGTTGGCGCCGGGCTCGAAGATTCCTGTGCAATCAGGCTCGCGCTACAAATTAAGCAGGCAACAATAAGTCTTCTGTTCACGGCCCTTGCCCTCCGACAGAACCATTATCAACGGTCCGCCGGGTGGGATATAGTGAATGTGCTTTGCGAATGCTTTCCAGATGCGGAGCGCTGGCGCTAACCTTCGCCGTTTTCGCCCTTGCTCAGGGGACCGGGCCGAGAGTAGTCGCCGTTTCCATCGAAGGTGAGATTCATCCCATAACGGTCGAAATCGTCGGCCACGCCATCGAGCAGGCGCAGATGGAAAACGCCGCGATGCTGCTGGTGCGCATCAACACGCCAGGCGGGTTGCTCGACGCCACGCGAGAGATCATCCAGAAGCTGGATGCGTCCACGGTTCCGGTGGTCACGTATGTGGAGCCCAGCGGAGCGCGAGCCGCGTCGGCCGGGTTTTTCGTGCTGGAAGCGGGCGATATTGCCGCCATGGCGCCCGGAACGAACACGGGTGCGTCGTCGCCGGTGCTGCTGGTGGGGCAAATGGATCAAGTGATGCGCAACAAGGTGGAGAACGATGCGGCGGCCATGCTGCGCAGCATGATGTCGCGGCGCGGGCGCAATAGCGACGTGGGCGAGCAGACCATCCGGCAAGCCAAATCGTTCACCGAGAAGGAAGCGCTGGATCAAAAGCTGATCGAATTGATCGCGAACAACGAACAGCAGTTGTTCCAGGAGCTGGACGGCCGGGAGATCACGCGCTGGGATGGGCGCAAGCTGACGCTGCACCTGGGGGGCGCCAGCGTGACGGAGGTGAAGCGGACTCTGCGCGAGCAGGTGATCGCAGCCATTGCCGATCCAAACATCGGATTCATTCTGATGGTGTTGGGCGTTCTGGGAATTTATGTCGAATTCACCTCGCCGGGGTTGATCTTTCCTGGAATTGCAGGCGCAATTCTGGCTCTGCTCGGGCTATCCTCGCTTTCCATTTTGCCGATTAATTGGGCTGGAGTGGGATTATTAGTGCTCTCGCTCGCGCTCTTCGTTCTGGAAGCGAAGTTCGCTTCGCACGGCATGCTGGGCATCGGGGGAACCGTTTCGATGGTGCTGGGCGCGTTGCTGCTGGTGAACGGACCGCCGGACATGCGCATTCATCTTTCCACCGCGCTGGCAGTGGCGCTGCCATTCGCGGCGATCACGATGTTCCTGGTTTCGATGGTGGTAAAAGCGCGGAACAACAAGGTGCTCACGGGCGCCGAAGGAATGATCGGGGAACTCGGCATCGCGGAAACCGCGCTGGAGCCGGAGGGGCAAGTGCGAGTCCGGGGTGAATACTGGGATGCCATCGCGCCTTCGAATGTTCCAGCGGGCGCTCAGGTTCGCGTTAAGGGTGTTGCTGGCCTGAAGTTGCAGGTCGAAAAGACCGCGGCAGCACAGTGAGCGGCAAAGTAACGCGAAACATCGATCCGTCGGTGGCCGACAAGCCGAAGGTGCCTCCGATGCTGGGCGGACCGTCTTGGCCTCCAAGAAATGTCACCGCGCCGCCCGCGACTACGCCGCTCAACAAACGTCCGGGCCGCGACCAGCGCCAGTTGCCCGATTGAAGCGTGGTGGGCGAGCCAATCGCAAAATGCAGATCGAGCGTCAGGATCGAAGAGCTATCGCTGATCACGACCTGCGCAGCCAAACGGTCGCCATCGCGCACTCCGCGAACAGACTGAATCTTGAACGCGGACAAATCTTCGTGGCCGGAAAGGTCCTGTAGCGGCGGGCGATTGGCGCGCGCGCAACCCGAAACCAAAAGACACAAAATCAGGAGTACGCAAGCGCTACTTGTTTCCGATATGCGAGCGATCTTTTTCATTCTCGTTGCAAAAATACTCCGTGACGTCGGTATCCGGAAGAAGAAGCTGTGTGAATTTAATGGAAAATGGTTTGGTATAAACCTTGGGATCGTCAATGGTGATCTGCATGTCCATATGACCGAAATCGCGCCGGTAGAAGCGTTCCACCACGTGCAGCGATTCGCTGTGCGGGTGTCCGGAACCATCCAGCCAGCTCTTGTCATTAAATCCTACAGTGTCCACCTGCAGTGTATCGCCGTCCCACTTTCCCACCGAATAACCTAGCCATAACGGGTCAGGATCGGCCGGAGGTTCGCGGCCATCCGTGTATATCTGACGGAAGCTGTTCTCATACTCATTTCGAATCAAAATCAAGTCCGGAGTTTGGACGATCTTAAAAGGACCGGGAATCAAGTCGTCCGCGGGTATTCCAATCGGCAGGCAATGCAACAAGGGCGTGTCCTCCTTCGCGCGCTGACGGAGCACGTTCGCGAACTCGGGCCGCATGGGCGAATCGTCGGGCTTGAAGTCCGCCAGAATATCGACCAGATATTTTGAGAACGCGGACGTGCTATCGCCCAATGCGCCGAACGCGCTCAGATCGCCGAACAGGCGCTTCATTTCATCCGCGGGCGTCGCCTCCACCTGCCAAACGCCGGACAAATCGGGCTTGCCGTGAGCCGCGCGAGGAGCCGGCGCGGTGAGGTTCGGTTTGCCATCGCGCGTGCGGGGAGTCCCGGGCGTGGGGTAGTTCAACCACTGGGCGTGCGTGCCAAAACACGCCGCCAATAGCAGAACGGACGCTTTAGCATGCATGTGACATAAATATTAGCTCAGTCCGCTGCGGCGTCCAATCATTTAAACTCAAAAGTGTTGCCAAAGGTTTTGCTAGCCGCGCTGGCGCTGGGCGCGCTTATCCAGTCGGCGTCCGCTTTGAATCCCAGCCGTGCGTTGACGCAATACACGCGAACCGTCTGGACGCAGGAACACGGGCTGCCGCAGGACACCGTTCGCGCCATCGCTCAAACCAAGGACGGTTATTTGTGGCTGGGCACCGATGAGGGCCTGGCGCAATTCGACGGCTACGATTTCGTGGTCTTCAACAAAGAGAATGGCGCGCTTCCCAGCAACAGCGTCGGAGCGCTCTGGGCGGCCCAAGACGGAAGCCTTTGGATTGGTACGCTGGGCGGCCTCACGCGCTATCGCAACGGAAAGTTCACTACCTTCACGAAGAAAGACGGACTCAGCGATCCATCCATCAACTCCATCACCGAAGATCCATCCGGCGCCATCTGGGTGGTGGCCGGCGTCTACCTCAATCGCTTCCAGGACGGAACCTTCACCAATTACAGTCCGCACCAGGGGCTGCCCATTCAGGCGCTGCGAACAGTCTATTGTGGACGCGACGGAAGCATCTACGTGGCCGGTTTCGGCGGCGTGGTGCGGCATGAAGGCAATCGTTTTGTGTCCGTGCTGGGGCCGGTGGGGGACATCGTCGTGTCGCTGCTGGAAGACCGTCACGGCAATCTTTGGGTGGGCGGCAGCTTCGGTCTGCTCACGCGAAGCCCACAGGGCGATGTACGGCATTACACCGTCGAAAATGGGCTGCCGGACAACTACGTTCGCACCATGTGGGAAGACCGGGATGGAAACCTCTGGGCCGGCACCGACGGCGGACTGGCGCGCCTGGAGGGCGGGCGCTTCGTAAGCAGTCCACTGGCGAGTTCGCACGAGCGCGACTGGGTGCGCTGCATCTACGAAGACACTGAAGGCAATCTCTGGGTGGGAATGAACAGCGGCCTGAACCGGCTGCGGAACGACCTGTTCAGCATGTACGGCGAGTCGGAGGGGTTGCCGAGCGATGAACCCACTGCCGTTTATCAGGACCATCGCGGGCGGATTTGGGTGGGCTTTCATGATCGCGGCCTGGTGCAACTGGTGGACGGAAAGCCGGCGCGAGTTTATACGCAAAAGGACGGCCTGCCGAGCAACGAGATATTTTCCATTCGCGAGAACCGGGATGGCGATCTGCTGATTGCTGCGCGCGGCGGACCAAGCCGCATGCACGACGGTCATTTCGTGAATCTGGTGTGGAACGATCCGCTCAACCGCCGAGTGGCGTTTGATTTTCTTCAAGACCGAGACGGCAAGTTGTGGGTGGCTACTCCGGCCGGCGTCCTGGAACTGGAAAGCCGCGGCTCGCGCATCGCGATTCCAGGAGGCTCGCAGCTTAATAATGACGCCGTGGTGTTGTGCGCTACCCACGACGGCAATCTGTGGGCCGGTACGTACGGCGATGGCCTGTGGCGGCTTAGTGACGGACGCATGCGGCTTTTTACCGTGGCCGACGGTCTTTCGAGCAATCAGATCCGCTCGCTGGTAGAGGGCACCGACGGCACGCTGTGGATCGGCACTTTCGGCGGCGGGCTGGACGCGTTGCGCGACGGCCAGTTCTTTCACATCACGGCGCGCGACGGGCTGTTGAGCGACAACGTTTCGCACATCGAAGATGACGGCCAAGGGTCGCTGTGGCTGAGCACCACGCGCGGGATCTGCCGCGTCCGCAAACAAGACATTTGGGATCTGATCCATGGCAAGATCCGCAAAGTGGAGCCGGTGAATTACGGCGTAGCGGACGGGCTGCGCAGCGCGCAGTGCGCTCCGGGATATCCCACCAGCGGCGGAGGCACCAGAAGCAGCGACGGACGCCTGTGGTTTCCCACCAGCCGGGGCTTGGCCGTACTTGATCCGAACGACCGTCCGGAGGCAGTGGCGGCGCCCGTGGTTCATTTGCTCGAAGTGACGGTGGATGGACGTCGCCATCCCGGTTGCGGAGAGCGCCAAGCTCGCGCCCGGCAACGGACGCATGCAGTTCCGCTACACCGGCATCTATCTCAGCGCTCCCGAGCGCGTGCGTTATTCGTATCGGCTGGCAGGGCCTGGATGGCGAGTGGATCAGCTCGGTTGCGCGCCGCGTGACCAATTACAACAGCCTGCCGCACGGCCAATACCGGTTCACCGTTCGCGCCGCGGTTCCCAACGGACCGGCGAGCGAGGCATCGTTCGCCTTCGAGCTGCTGCCGCATTTCTATGAGACCGCCTGGTTCCGTTATTTCTGCGCCGCTCTGGCCGCCGCCGCGATTTGGGGACTGTATAATTTGCGGCTGCGTCAAATTCGCCAGCGATTTTCGCTGGTGCTGGAAGAACGCGGACGCCTGGCGCGCGAAATTCACGACACGCTGGCGCAGGGCTTCGTGGGAATTTCGTCGCAACTGGACGCAGTGGCGCTGACACTGAACGGGCACGTCGACCTGGCGCGCAAACATCTGGATCTGGCGCGCAAGATGGTGCGGCACAGTTTGACGGAAGCCCGGCGGTCCGTGATGGATCTGCGCGCATCGGCGCTGGAAGGACAAGACCTGCCGGCCGCGCTCTCCGAAGCCGCTCATCAGTGGACGGCGGGCTCCGCGGTGCAGATCCGCGTGGACGTGGAAGGCGAGAACCGGCCGCTGCCCGAAGAGACCGAACAGCACCTGCTGCGCATCGCGCAGGAAGCCGTCACCAATGCCGTGAAACATGCGCGCGCCAGCCACGTGCGAATCCATCTGGAAATGGCCAGCCGCAAATTGAGTTTGCGGGTAGCCGACGATGGCCGCGGGTTCGAGCAGGACGAAGCGTTCTCCGAAGTGGGCGGCCATTTCGGTTTGCTCGGGATGCGCGAGCGCGCCGAGCGGCTGGGCGGCGAACTACAGTTGCATAGCGAACCTGGCCAGGGCACCGAAGTAGCCGTGACGGTGCCGTTGTCGCGATGACCGAGCAGCCTATTCGGATCCTCATCGCGGAAGATCATCTGATCGCGCGCGTGGGTGTGAAGACCATCATCAACGCGCAGCCCGACATGAAGGTGGTGGCCGAGGCCGGGAACGGTTCGCAGGCCGTTGAATTATTCCGCAAACATCGTCCGGACGTCAGCCTGATGGACGTGCGCATGCCGGAGATGAACGGCGTGGAGGCCACGCAGGCCATCCGCGCTGAATTTCCGCAGGCGCACATTATCGCGCTCAGCACCTACGGCGGCGACGAGGATGTGCGGCGCGCGCTGCAGGCTGGCGCCCGGGCCTATTTGACGAAAGACGTGCTGCACGACGAGCTGATCCGCGCCATCCACGCCGTGCATTCGGGCGAAAATTATCTGCCGCCGGGAGTTGCGGCCGCGCTCGAATCCAGCGCCTTACCGGCTGGTTTGAGCGCTCGGGAAGCGGAAGTGCTGTCGCTGATCGTGAAGGGCTACGGCAATAAACAGATCGCTTACGCGCTGGGCATCGCCGAGCACACCGTGAAGAATCACGTGAAGAGCATTTTGAGCAAGCTGAGCGTGGACGACCGGACGCAGGCGGCGACGGCGGCGATCCAGCGCGGGATTATTCATCTGTAGCGTTCAGACGTCCATGATTTCGATAGCCTGATTCAGCGTCTGCACGCCATCCCGCCCCGCGCTCAGCTTGTACTCGTGCGCGATGTAGCCGGTGAAACCCAGCTCGGCGATGGTCTGCGCGACAAAATGGTAGTTCAGCTCCTGCGTGCCGTCGATCTCATGCCGGCCCGGTACGCCGCCGGTGTGGAAGTGCGCGATCCACTGGAAATTGTCGCGGATGGTGCGGCAGATATCGCCTTCCATAATCTGCATGTGATAAATGTCGAACAGCAGCTTCACGCGGGGCGAATTCACGCGGCGGCAGACGCCCACGCCCCAGGCGGTGTGGTCGCACATCTGGTCTTTGTGATCGATCTTGCTGTTGAGCAGCTCCAAACAAATGGTGACGCCTTTGTCTTCGGCCTGCGCCTTCACGCGATTCAGAAACGCGACGGAATTGTCGGCGCCCTCCGCATCGGACATCCCGCGGCGGCTGCCGGAGACGGTGATCAGGTTGGGGCATCCGCCCGCGGCGCATTCGTCGATGGCCGGGCCCATGGATTTAACCAATTCGTCCTGAACGTCCTTGCGATTAATGCCGTCGGGAATGGTGACGCCGGTGTTGGGCAGGCGCATGGTGGGAATCAGGCCGTACTTCTTCAGGATCGGCCAGTTTTGCGCGGGCACCAGGTCGAAGCCTTTGCAGCCCAGCCGCGCGGCTTCGCGGCACATGTCTTCGAACGGCATCTTTGGATCGAAGACGCCTCGCGTGAGGCACTGTTTCAGGCGCCCCTTGCGCGGAATCGGCAATGGCGCCTGAGCGGAGACATTGGAGACTACGCCGGCGGTCGCGGCGGCGAGGCCGGTGACGAAATCTCTGCGTCGCATAGGCGGATTATACAGGAGACTACGCGGCTCGGTTACTTCTTCACTCCTACCTCTTCTCGAATAATGCGCCGCAGCGTCTCCTCCCACTTCGGCGTTTTCCCTTCGACATATTCGCGCAGGGCCGAATTGATCAGCGTTTGGTAGCCGACCCTCCCGCCAGATCGATCGGCGATCGCACCGAAATACTCGATGAGATCTTCGTCGAGCCGGATAGTGATCCTCATCTTGCCGGGTTCCGGAGGCGGCTCAGCCACGACGCGGCCGCGTTTGCCCTTGCTGAAATCGTAAGAATTTTTCATTATTGTTCCTCATTATTGTTCCTCGTATTGTCCCCGTTCGAGGCGGCTAGCCTTTCGAGCTGAGATGATCCGGATGTCCTCGCCGATGTAGCAGTAAACGACTACCAAAGCACGCCCTTTGAGTCCCATGCCGATTGTCACAAACCTCTGCTCATCCGAATCGTTTTCGTCGTCAATGATCGTAATCGCGGAGTCGTCGCCGAATACACTGAGCGCTTCCGAGAACTGCACCCCGTGTTTTCGAGCATTGGCGATGGCCTTGTTGGGATTCCATTCGAACGCCACTACTCTAGTGTACATATAAATGTATGTACGAGCAAAAGTTGCGATGTCAGGCGTGCTAAATGAAAGAAGCCTGAATGTCCACTTCACACCCGCGATTCGAGGCACGCATCGAAGGCTCTCCGGAAACCATTTTCGACCTGATTGCCGACATGCCGAATTACGGCCGCTGGCTGAAAGGATCGGAGGCGTTCGGAGGGACGACCGAGGTATCGCCCTATCCGGTCCGCATGGGCACAACGTATCTTGACGCGGGTCCGGCGGGTCAGAGGCCCGGCATCGTCACGGGGTTCGACCGTCCCAGGTTCATCGCATTTCATCACACCATGCAGCTGAAGCGAGCCTTTCTGAACGCAAATATCGACGTTCATATCCGCTATTCGCTGCAGCCGGTGGAGCGCGCCACGTTGGTCGTCCGCGATCTGGACCTTACGATTGAAATGCCGGGCCTGCTGAAACTGGCGCTACCTTTCGTGGTAGCCGCGTTCCGCAAAGAGAATGTGCGAATACTCGCGGAACTGAAGCGGTACGTCGAAGCGTAACGTCTCCACCCGGACTGAAGTAGAATTGTTCCGATCCAAGGAGGGCTCATGAAGCGAGGCATTCTGATCGCGTTGGCGCTGGCGGTGTGCGCCGGAGCGCAAAACAAAGAGAAGATGTACAACACGGCCAAGATCAAGCTGGCGGAAGGCAAACCGATCACCGGCGCCACGGTCTTTTCGCCCGATCCGAACATGTACTGCGCGGTGGCGAATTCGGGCTACGATTTCACCTGGATCGAGATGCAGCACAGCCCGCTGACGTTTGAAGACGTCGCGCACATGATCTGGGCTTGCCGCGGCGCTTCCGCCATGCCGTTTGTGCGCGTGCCGGACGCCACCGAAAGCGATATTCAGAAGGCCACCGACATCGGCGCGCTCGGGATCATCGTTCCCACGGTGGACACGGTGGAGAAGGCCGAGGCGGCCGTCAAATGGGCCAAGTATCCGCCGGTAGGACGCCGCAGCATGGGCAATGGCCAGTACGGCGCGCTCTACGGCAGCGATTACCGCCAGACCGCGAATGACAACATGCTGGTGGTGATCATGATCGAGACGCCCATCGGCGTCGCCAATGCCGAGAAGATCGCTTCCGTCCCGGGCGTCGACGTCATCTTCGCCGCGAGCGTCGATCTGGGCAATTTCTCAGGGCACAAACAAGGCGATCCCGAGTACGAAGCTTTGGTGAAGCGCATCCACGACGTGACACTGCAGCACGGAATTAAGCTGGGCGGTCCACAGGCCTGGAACACTCGGGCCGGGTTTACGTTCTTCCAAGGACCGGGGGAAGCGCAGTTGATCCGCATCGGAGCCAAGGCGAGTTTGAGCAACCAGGTTTTTACGAATGAATTGGACACCGGGGCGCGTCCGGCCGGCAAGTAGTTCCGCCGGCGTCCGCATTGCCGCCAAGGCTGATGTTGCTCGTAGCTGTCCAAAACCGACTCGCCGACGGTCGCGGCTCAGTAACATATGCAGAATCAAATCGATACCGCTCGTTATCGTGGGCGGTGGTAGCTCAAAAGGGCCAATAACCTAGCGATCCGCTGGACCATCTCTATTAACATATAGCTTGAGCTGTGTATGTGGATAGTCCGATTAGCGCTCCGCCGCCCTTATACCTTCGTTGTGATGTCCGTGGCCATTTTGCTGTTGGGACTGGTCTCCATCGTCACGATGCCCATCGACATTTTTCCGTACATCGACATCCCTGTCGTTAGCATTGTCTGGAACTACGCGGGAATGTCGCCGTCGGAGATGGAGAGCCGCATCCTCACCGTCTTCGAACGAGGCATGACGACCACGGTCAACGATATCGAGCACATCGAGTCGCAATCCTATTACGGCGTGTCGGTGGTGCGCGTCTATTTTCAGCCCAACGTAAAGATCGACATGGCCATGTCCCAGATCTCGGCCATCGCGAACGTCGTGGTGCGCGCCATGCCGCCGGGAATTTTCCCGCCCAACGTGCTTAAGTACGACGCGTCCAGCGTGCCCATCCTCCAGTTGGGGCTGGAAAGCAAGACGTTGAGCGAGCAGGAAATCCAGGACTATGCGAATAACTTCATCCGGACTCCGCTGGCCACGGTTCAGGGCGCGTCCGTGCCGGGCCCGTACGGCGGCAAACAGCGACAGGTGGTGGTGGATCTCGATCCGAACGCGCTCTACGCCAAGCAGCTATCGCCTATCGACGTCTCCAACGCGTTCAGCCAGCAAAACCTGATCGTACCGGCCGGCACCATCAAGGTTGGCGACACCGAGTACGCGGTGCGCGTGAACAGCAGTCCCGAGATCCTGAGCGACCTGAACAATCTGCCGGTCAAGACCGTGAACGGCGCCACCGTGTACCTGAAGGACGTAGCCACCGTGCGCGACGGATTCGCGGTGCAGACCAACATTGTGCGGACCAATGGGACGCGCGGCGCGCTGCTGACCATCCTGCGCAACGGCCAAGCGTCCACGCTCGACATCGTGAATAAGGTGAAGGCTGCGCTGCCACGAATCGAAGCCGGCATGCCGCCGGGGTTGACGGTGCGGCAACTCTTCGACCAGTCGGTATTCGTGCGCGCGTCCATCAACGGCGTAGTGAGGGAAGCCGTAACCGCCGCGGTGCTCACCGGGTTGATGATTCTGCTGTTTCTGGGAAGCTGGCGCAGCACGGTGATCGTTTGCATTTCGATCCCGCTGTCCATTCTGACTTCGCTGATCATTTTGAAGCTGATGGGCCATACCATCAACGTGATGACGCTGGGCGGGCTGGCGCTGGCGGTCGGCATTCTGGTGGATGACGCCACGGTGGAAATCGAGAATACGCACCGCAATCTGGCGATGAAGAAGCCGCTGGTGCGCGCGGTGCTGGATGGCGCGCAACAGATCGCGATCCCGGCGTTCGTTTCCACGCTCTCCATCTGCATTGTGTTCGCGCCGGTTCTGCTTCTGACGGGCGCGGCCAAGTTTCTGTTTACGCCGCTCGCGCTGGCGGTGGTTTTCGCCATGCTCGCGTCCTATATGTTGTCGCGCACGCTGATTCCCACCATGGTGCACTATCATGCTGAAGCCGGAAGTGGATATGTATCGGTCCGGCGAGCACGGCGAGGGCGGAAGCACGGAAGGTCACTCCATCATCTGGCGCGTCCATTTCGCTTTCAATCGCGGGTTCGAGCGTTTTCGCGCCTTCTATACGGGCCTGCTGGATTGGGCGCTCGATCATCGCGCCCCGGTTCTCGCCGTTTTCCTGATTTTTTCGTTGGGATCCTTGGGTTTGGCCTTCATCGTGGGAAGGGATTTCTTCCCTACCGTGGATTCCGGGCAGATTCGTTTGCACGCCCAAGCGCCGGCCGGAACGCGCATCGAGAAAACCGAGCTGATCTTCGCCGAAATTGAGAGGGAAATCCGCACCGTGATCCCGGCGCGCGAACTGGACACCATTCTCGACAATATCGGCGTGCCCCCTGGCGGATTTAATCTGGCCTTTGGCGACAGCACGGTGATCGGGGAAAATGACGGCGACATTCTGATCTCGCTAACCGAAGATCACACGCCCACCGAGATTACCACCCAACGCCTGCGCAAGCGGCTGCACGAGAAGTTTCCCGACATCGTTATCTTTTTCGAAGCGGCCAATATCACCAACCAGATTCTGAACTCCGGGCTGCCCGCTCCCATCGACGTGCAAGTCACGGGCCGCGATGCGGACGTGAATTACAAGATTGCCGAGCGTTTGTCCGAGCAGATGGCGCGTATTCCCGGCGCCGCCGATGTTCACATGCATCAGGTGGTGGACGCCCCGGAGTTGCGCATCAATGTGGATCGCATCAAGGCCGGCCAACTCGGCCTGACGCAGAACAACGTGGCCAGCAGCTTGCTGATTTCGTTGAGCGGCAGCAGCCAGGTGGCGCCCAGTTTCTGGCTCAACTGGAAGAACGGCGTCAGCTACAACGTGCTGATCCAGACGCCGCAGTATAAACTGGATTCGCTCGACAAGCTGATGCGAACGCCGGTTTCAACCGGCACGGCGGTGGCCTTCAGCACTCCCGGCGCCACCGAAGGCGCGGCCAACCAGGGCGATGCATCCACCGGAACGGCGCCCAATCAAAGTTCGGCGGCTTACGGTAATCCTGGAGCGCTGCCTTATCAGACGCAATTGCTGTCGAACGTGGCCACTATCGAACACGCCACCGGCCCGGAGATCGCGAATCATTACAACGTGCAGCCGGTCTTCGACGTGTACGCGAATATCGACCGCCGGGATCTGGGCGGCGTCGCCTCGCAAGTGGAAAAAATAATCGCGAAGACCAAAATTCCCCCAACCACGCAAATCTTTCTGCGCGGACAGGCCGCCACCATGCAGAGTTCTTTCTATCGCCTGGGCCTGGGCCTTCTGGCGGCCATCGTTCTGGTATACCTGTTGATGGCGGTCAATTTTCAGTCCTGGGTGGATCCGTTTATCATTTTGAGCGCCCTGCCGGGCGCTCTGGCCGGCATCCTGTGGATGCTGTTCGTAACGCAAACCACGCTGAATGTTCCTTCGCTGATGGGCGCCATCATGTGCATCGGAGTGGCCACGGCCAACAGTATTCTAATGGTGGTCTTCGCAAATGACGAAAGACTGGAAGGGAAGGGCGCGCGAGCGGCGGCGCTTTCGGCCGGATACACGCGCTTGCGGCCGGTGCTGATGACCGCGGCCGCCATGATTCTGGGCATGCTGCCGATGGCGCTCGGAATCGGCGAGGGCGCGGAACAGAACTCGCCGCTGGGCCGCGCCGTGATCGGCGGGTTGCTGCTGGCCACCGTGACCACGCTGCTGATTGTGCCCATCGTTTACAGCTACATGCGCAAGCTGCCGCCGGTGGATCATGACAAGCAGATCGAAGAGGAAGAGCGCGAGGGGCTGCCGGAATCCGAATATTTGTTGAGATCGTATTAATTGAAATTTTAAATTACAGTAACGATGACTTCATCGACGATTGACGAACCTGATAACCCGATCGAGCGAAGCTCGCCACCACCGAGCAAGAACTGCGCGCGGAAATCGAGCGGCTGACGCGGCAACTGGAGCAGAAAAACGCACGGCGCGCATTCGGCGCTGGAGCATCCCAAACGGCCGTCGGGCGGCAAGATCGCGATGCTGCTGCTGCTGGTGGCCGCGGTATTTGTGGTGGCGTTCTTCGTGGGGTATGTGCCTCATCATCGGCGCGAGCTGCAGATCGTCGCTGAAGCCAGCATGCAAAACAACGCGCTGCCCGATGTCACCGTGGTCGCGGCCAAGAGGGCGTCCGCGATGGGCGACCTGGTGCTGCCCGGCAATATCCAGGCAGTGACGGAAGCGCCGATCCTGGCGCGCGCCGAAGGCTATGTGCAGCGCCGCTATGTCGACATTGGCGACCGCGTTACCGCCGGCCAGCTTTTGGCCGAAGTGGAGGCGCCGGATCTGGATCAGCAGGTGAGGCAAGCGCAGGCGGCCGTGGAACAGGCGCAGGCGGATTTGGCGCGCGCCAGCGCCGCGCTGGAGCAGGGCAAAGCCAACGAGTCCATCGCCAAGGTAACCGCCGCGCGCTGGGACAATCTGGTGAAGCGCGGGGCCGTATCCAAACAGGAGAACGATCAGTATCAGGCGCAATATCAGGCCCAGGCCGCCAACGTAAGGGCGCTCGAGCGTGCCGTGGACGCCGCCAAGGGAAACATTTCGGCCATGCAGGCCAACGTCGGCGCGGCTTAACGGATATGCAGGGGTATCTGAAGGTGCGCGCGCCCTTCGCGGGCGTGGTTACGCTGCGCAACGTGGATGTCGGAACGCTGGTCAACACCGGCAGCACCATGCTGTTCCGCATCGCGCAAACCAATCTGCTGCGCACCTATTTGAACGTGCCGCAATCCAGCGCCTCCGATGTACATGTCGGACAAATGGCGTCGCTGGCCACGCCCGAGCTCCCGGAACGTAAATTCTCGGGGCAGGTGACGCGCACGGCGAACGCTCTGGATCCCTCCAGCCGCACGCTGCTGGTGGAGGTGCAGGTGCCGAATCCGGAAGGCAAGCTGCTGCCGGGCATGTACGTGGAAGTGGATCTGCATCTTCCGCGCAAGGATCCACCGCTCCTGCTTCCGAGCGACACCCTTTCGGTGCGCCCCGCGGGAACCATGGTGGCCGTGCTCGATTCCAGCAACGCGGTCCATTTCCAGCGCGTCGTTATCGGCCGGGATTATGGGAGCAGTATCGAGATCCTTTCCGGGCTGAGACGCCGGCCAGCGCGTGATCGCGAATCCGAACGATTCCGTTCAGGAAGGCGTGAAAGTTCATCCGGTCCTGTTGGCGGGCGACGGAGGCGGATCCAAACGCTCGCGCTAGCTCGTGCCCACTCCCTCACGGTCGTGGCTCGGTGTCGGCGCTCACCCGCAATCCGCGCTTCTGAGCCGCGCGCGTCAGCAAGCGGTACCAATCGGCCATGTGCCTGGAACCAAGTCCATCATGAAAAAGATCAGTGTCGTATTTCTCTGTTCGCTCCTGCTCGCGCCTGCCGGTTTCCCGGCCGAAACGTTTCAACTGGTTGACGCAGCCCTACGTGGAGCATCCCGTCGCGCCCGTGGATCTGTCCAATTCGCCGCGCATTCGTCAGATGCTGCGCTCGGGCAATATCTATCTTTCGCTGTCCGACGCCGTCGCGCTGGCCATCGAGAATAATCTCGACATTCGAACTCGAGCGTTATACTCTGCCGTCGGCCGACACGGAGTTGCTGCGCGCCAAGGGCGGCGGCCTGTTGCGAGGGTTGACCTACAACGTGTTTGAAGTGCCCGGTGGGCGTGGGCGGCCCAGCCAGCCCGCTGGTCACCGCCGCGGCAACTCCCGGCGTCGGTGCCGCGGGCTCGGTGCCCACCAATCCTTCCGAGCTCGGCGCGCTGTCCGAGCAGCTGGACAATCTCTCGCTGCTCCAGACCGTTCCCCTTTCCAACGGCCCGCCCGTTCCGCAGTTCGATCCGGCGCTCACCGGGCAAATCAATTGGACGCATACCAGCACTCCCGACACCGATCCGGCCGCGTACGGCGCCAACGCGCTCACCGGCAACACCACCAACGCCAATGCGAGCTACACCCAAGGCTTCGGCCCGGGCACGGAGCTGAATGCGGGGTTCGACAACGCGCGCTACACCACCAACTCGCTGCAGAGCGCTTTTAGCCCCTACACCGCCTCGAGTCTTGGATTCACCGTCACGCAGCCGCTGCTGCGCGGGTTCGGCCTGGCGGTGAATCGACGCTTCATTCGCATTTCGAAGAACGAACAGAAAATCGCGGATCTGCTGGTGCAGCAGCAGCTCATCGCCACCGTCTACGGCGTGGTGCGCCTCTATACGGATCTGGTGGCGCTCTATGAAGACGTGAAGGTGAAGGAAGAGACGCTGGCCTCCGCCGAGAAGCTCTACACCGACACCAAAGCCGAAGTGGATGAGGGCACGCAGGCGCCGGTGGAGCTGACGCGCGCCAATGCGCAGGTGTATTCCATCCGCCAGGATCTGATCGACTCGCGCGGGCTGCTGGAGGAGCAGGAAGCCATCGTCAAGAACGTGATCACGCGCCGCACCGACAACGATCCCGAAGTGCTGAACGCGCGCATCATCCCCACCGATACCATCGAAGTTCCCGGGACCGACGAGACCCGGCCGCTTGCAGGACCTGGTGGCGCTGGCGTTCGCCAACCGGCCCGATTTAAAGCAGGCCGGCGTCCAGGTGGAGAACACGCAGATCAGCCTGCAGGGTTCGCGCAACGAATTGCGGCCCGAAGTGGATCTGGTGGGCACGGCCCAGAACAGCGCGCTGGCGGCTCAATTGAATCCGTTGATACCGCCCATCAATTCGCCATTGATTGGCGGCTACGGCAACGCGCTGGAGCAGCTGGCCACGCGCAAGTATCCCAGCTACGGAATCGGCCTCAACATTACCTTGCCGCTGCGCAATCGCATCGCCCAGGCGGACGTCACGCGCGACGAGATTCTGCTCCGGCAGAGCCAGGTGCTGCAGGAGCAACTCCACAAGCAGGCGCAACTGGAAGTGGAAGACGCGCTGATCGCCATGCGGCGCGCCCGGGCCTCGTATGAAGCCGCCGTCGAGACCCAGAAGCTGCAGCAAGAGTCGCTGGATACCGAGCAGGCTAAGTTTGAAGTGGGCGCATCCACTAGCTTTTTCATCATTCAGTATCAAAGCTTTCTGGCGCAGGCCAAATCCACGGTGGTGGTGGCCAAGAGCGCGTATCTGAAGGCTCGCGCGGCTCTGGAGCGCGCCACCGGGACCATCCTGGACGACAACCATGTGTCGCTGGTCGACGCCATCCGCGGCCGCTGACCAACGCCCTTTGATCCGCCACCTGCATCAAGATATCTGATACTGGAGCAAGATATCTGATACTGGAACTTGAAACGATGGATAGAGAGACGATCGAATGCGGTGCTCATGGACCAGCGTTTCAAAGTTATATTTGTGAACATTTGGCGGCGAATCCCGGCCAGACGTGGTTCTCATCCGGCAGCACCGAAGAAGATCCATGGCCCGACGCGTGGTGCTCGATCTGCCGTGAAGTCTATCAGCTGGAGGGGGCGTGGAATGAGAAGAATGAGGCGCGTCTTCGAATCAAACTACTTTGCCACCGCTGCTACGAAGCCCACCGAGCTCAGGGGAACCACGTGGAGTTGACGGAATAGCCAACCCGAAACGAACGTGCCACGATCGCCAGCCCCCAGTCCCTAACCCCCGAATTTGCATTGCATGCAGCGCCCCATTACAATAGTTGCTTAGAACCAAAGTTACGAAGGGGCTTCAGAGATGGACCCCCGGTTTATTGACCGGGATGCTTCAAAAGCGATAGACTTTCCTCTTGGTTCTCGGTCGGAAAATCACGACCTTCCACTATTCTTAGAAGGACTTTGAGGAGGCTTATTCGGTGTCAGAGAAGATACGGCATATTTTTACGTCGGAATCCGTAAGCGAGGGACATCCCGACAAGATGGCGGATCAGGTTTCCGACGCGGTATTGGACGCCGTGTTTGGCAATCGATCCGATGAGCCGCGTGGCTTGCGAAACGCTGGTCACCACGGGCATTTGCGTGGTGGCGGGCGAGATCACCACCAAGGCCATCCTGGACGTTCCCAAGCTGGCGCGCGAGGTGATCGCCGATATCGGATTCACGGACGCCAAGATGGGCTTCGATGCCAAGACCTGCGGCATTCTGAATGTGGTCCAGACGCAATCTCCCGATATCGCCATGGGCGTGGACACCGGCGGCGCGGGCGATCAGGGTCTGATGTTCGGTTATGCGACCGATGAGACGCCCGAACTGATGCCGCTGCCCATCATGCTGGCCCACAAGCTGGTTCGCCAGCAGAGCGAGATCCGCCGGACGGGCAAGCTCACCTATCTGCGTCCGGATGCCAAGAGCCAGGTTTCGGTGGAGTACGTCGGCAACAAGCCGGTACGCATCGATGCCGTGGTTCTCTCCACGCAGCATGACGACGATGTGACCACCGAGCAACTCCGCGCCGATGTGAAGAAGTTCATCATCGATCCGGTGGTGGGCGGAAATCTGGTGGATTCGCAGACCAAGTATCACGTGAACCCCACCGGCCGTTTCGTCATCGGCGGACCGCACGGCGACACCGGACTCACCGGCCGCAAGATCATCGTCGACACCTACGGCGGCATGGGCCGGCACGGCGGCGGCGCGTTCTCGGGCAAGGATCCGACGAAGGTGGACCGCTCGGCCTGCTACATGGCGCGCTACGTTGCCAAGAACATCGTCGCGTCGGGCCTCGCCTCGCGCTGCGAAGTGCAGCTGGCTTATGCCATCGGCGTGGCCGAACCGGTTTCCATCATGGTGGATACTTTCGGAACCGGCAAGGTGGATCAGCAGCATCTGGTGGAACTGGTTCGCCAGAATTTCAAACTCACGCCCAAGGGCATGATCGAGACTCTGAAGCTGCGCCGCCCGATTTATCGCAAGACGTCGTACTACGGCCACTTCGGCCGCACGGAAGAAACCTTCACCTGGGAAGCGACCGACAAGGCGGAAGCTCTCAAGGAAGGCGCCAAGCTCGCCGCCGTCGCCAAGTAAAACCGACGAAGTAGCCGTTGCTTCCACAGGGGCTCGGTGTTTCAATAGAAGCACGGGCCCCAAAATGCCCCGTTGTTTTCACTCCTAAATGCTAGTCGAAGGCTGCAAGCACGAAATCGAAATTACCGTTCCCGTGGATGAGATCGCCCGCGAGACGGATCGCGTTGTCGCGGACATCCAGCAGAAGGCCAAGCTGCCGGGGTTCCGTCCCGGCAAAGCGCCCGCCAGCCTGATCCGCAGCAAGTTTTCCAAGCAAGTACGCGACGACGTTCTGGAAAATCTGCTGCCGAAATATTTCAGGCAGAAGGTGGAAGAAGAGCATCTGGAAGTGGTGGGGCGTCCGAACGTGAAAGACGTTCACTTCCACGAAGGCGAGCCGCTGCGCTTCAAGGCCGAGTTCGAAGTGGCGCCGGAGATCGAGCTGAAGGATTATCGCGGCGTCACGGTTCACTACAGCGAGCCGCAAGTGAGCGATGAAGATATCGCCAAGCGCCTGGAAGAGATCCGCGAGCAGAAGTCGCAGTTCGTAAACGTGGAGCCGCGCGCTCTGGTTGACGGCGACTACGCGGTGGTTACGCTGGACAGCCTGTCGGGCGTGGATCAGCCCATCCATCAGGACGAGGTTGTGCTGCACGTGGGCGATCCCGATACCATGGCCGGCTTTTCCGAAGCGCTGCGCGGCATGTCGCCGGAGGAAGAGAAAGAGTTCGAAGTTACCTATCCGGAGGATTTCGGGCAGGAGCGGCTGGCGGGCAAAACGGTGCGTTTTCGCGCCAGGCTGACACCATTCGCACCAAGGAACTGCCGGAGCTGAACGACGAATTCGCGCAGGATCTGGGCGATTATCCGACGCTGGACGATCTGCGCGAAGCCGTGCGCAAAGCCATCTTTCACGAGCGCGAATACGCGTCGCAGCAGAAGGCCAAAGAGCAACTGATCGACAAGCTGATCGAGACGCACGAATTTCCGGTGCCCGAAGCGTACATCGAGCGGCAGATCGAATCGCAGCTCGAAAATCAATTTCGGGAGTTAGCCGAGCGCGGAATCGATCCCACGAAGCTGAAGATCGATTGGGCCAAGCTGAAGGACGCGCAACGTCCCAAGGCCCTGCACGATGTGAAGGCGTCGCTGCTGGTGGACAAGATCGCCGAGCGCGAAGCCATCGCGCCCACCAACGACGAAGTGGATGCGGAGGTGCAGCGGATCGCCAAGCAGCAGCGCGAGCCGGTGGCCGCCGTGCGGAAGAAGCTGCAGAAGGACGGCGTGCTGAGCCGGATCGCGTATCAGATTCGCAGCAACAAGACGCTGAATTTCCTCTTTGAGCACGCCCGCAAAGAAGCCGGCGAACCGGAGCCGGAGCCGGCGGAAGAAACCCCGGCCGAGTAATCCTATTCACCAGGAAAAAGTTCCCGTTCGCCTGATGGCGTTCAGCGTCGGCGTCATCGTCGCGAACATTTACTACGTGCAGCCGCTGCTGGCCGCGATGGCGCGGACCTTTTCGGTCAGCGTCAGCATGATCGGGCTGGTTGCGATGCTCACCCAAGTGGGCACTGCCATCGGCATGCTGATCTTCGTACCGTTGGGCGACAGCCACGACCGGCGTGCGCTGCTCACCGCGCTGCTCCTGGGTGCAACGGTGGCATTATGCGGCGTGGCCACGGCTCGGAATCTGCTCTGGATCTCGATCGCGAGTTTCGCCGTGGGATTATGCGGCGCCGCTGTCCATATCATTGTGCCCTTCGCCGCGCAGCTTGCTCCGGAAAACAGCCGCGGGCGCGTGTTGGGCACGGTTTTCAGCGGGCTGCTGATCGGAATTCTGCTGGCCCGGACGTTCAGCGGCGTGGTGGCTTCGTTTTTCGGATGGCGCTCGGTGTATGCAATCGCGGCGCTCGGGATGCTGGCTTTGATGCTGCTGCTTCGCGCGCAACTGCCGAAAGTTCCGCCGCAAAGCGACCTGCGATGGCCGGCTTTGATGCGGTCTTTGGTCGACCTGGTGCGCGATCATCCCGCTCTGCGCGAATCGGCATTCCTGGGCGCGGCGCTGCTCTGCGTATTTAGCGCGTTCTGGACCACGCTGGTGTTCCTGCTCCAGACGCCGCCGTATCATTACGGATCGTCGGTCGCGGGGCTGTTCGGCTTGGTGGGAGCCGCGGGCGCGTTGTGCGCTCCAGTGGTCGGACGCTTCGCCGATCGGCGCGGGCCGCGGTTCACAATCCTGCTGGCGTTGCTGACCACGTTGGCTTCGTTTCTGCTGCTCGGCGCTCTCGGAAAAATAATGGCGGGGTTGATCGCCGGAGTTGTGCTGCTCGATATCGGAGTGCAATCGGGCCACGTCGCGAATCAAACCCGGATTTATACGCTCGACCCAAACGCGCGCAGCCGGCTGAACACGGTTTACATGTTCTGCTATTTCACCGGCGGCTCCATCGGCTCGTGGGTCGGAGCCATTTGCTGGCAGCACGCAGGCTGGACGGCGGTCTGCGCCTTCGGCGTCGCGGTGCTCGCGATCGCGCTGCTCGTCTTCGCGCGCAATTACAAAGGCCAGGGCGCGCTACTTGTCGCCGACAGCCAGTAGCGTCTCGAAGTGGGGCGCGTCTTCTTCGCTGTGGACGATGGACGTTTCGATGTTCTTGAACCCGGCCTGGCGCAGGAAGCGCGTAACTTCCACTTCGGTGAAACCGAGCCACAGGTCGGCGTACAGCTCGCGCGCTTCTTCGTAGCTGTGGCGCAGTAAATCCAGCACCACGATCCGGCCGCCTGGTTTCAAGATACGCGACGCCTCCGCAACCGCGCGCTCGGGATGCTGCGCGTGATGCAGCGCCTGGCTGAAGAACGCCAGATCCACGGTTTCATCGCGAATCGGAACTTCTTCCAGATCGCCTTTGCGATACTCCAGATTCTTGACGCCGTGCTTGCGCGCCAGTTCGCGCCCGTATTCCACCATTTTTTCCGAGTTGTCGACGGCGATCACTTTTTTCGAACGCCGCGCCAGCAACTGCGAAAACGTGCCTTCGCCCGCGCCCAGATCGGCGATCACCATGGGCGGCATCAAAGTAAGCAGCGTTTCCGCCAGGCCTTGCCAGGACCGGCCCGGAACATAGTTGCGTCCGAACTTGCCCGCCAGTTCGTCGAAATACGCGCGCATCTTGTCCTGCCTGCGCCGTAGCGCCAGGCGCAGAGCTTCTGAATCCTGCTCGGCTTCGGGAATTTCGGCCGCGGCTTGCCGCAGAACGCCCAGCATTTGCGAGAAGCCGTTCGATTGCGCGCCAGGCTTCAGCCGGTACAGGATGCTCTTGCCGTTGCGGCGGTCCTCCACCAATCCGGCATTCTTGAGTTGCGCCAGATGGGTCGATATGCGGCTTTGGCCCATGCCCAGGATCTCCTGCAATTCGGCCACCGACAGCTCTTCGCGCTCTACCAGCAACAAGATACGGAGCCGGCTGGGATCGGCCAGCGAGTCTCAAGTTTTTGAGGATTGACGCCATGTGTCGAGCTGTACTATTATATCAACATATCTAGATTGGTAGATATAAATTCTTCGCACGGAGATCGAATGAGCACAGCAACCATCACGAACGTCGCCACCGAGTACAAAGTGGCCGACATGAGTCTGGCCGATTGGGGCCGCAAGGAAATTTCCATCGCCGAGTTCGAAATGCCCGGCTTGATGTCGATCCGCAAAAAGTACGCGACGGCCAAGCCGCTGAAGGGCGTGCGTGTCACCGGCTCGCTGCACATGACCATTCAGACCGCGGTGCTCATCGAGACCCTGGTCGACCTGGGCGCCACTGTCCGCTGGGCCAGCTGCAACATTTTCTCAACGCAGGATCACGCCGCGGCCGCCATCGCCGCCGCTGGAGTTCCGGTGTTTGCCTGGAAGGGCGAATCGCTCGAAGAGTATTGGGACTGCACCTTCAAGGCTGTCAGCCATCCGGACGGCAAGGGTCCCGAGCTGGTGGTGGACGATGGCGGCGACGTCACGCTGCTGATCCACAAAGGCTATGAGCTGGAGAACGGCGATCAGTGGGTGAACTCGCCGTCTTCGAGCCATGAAGAAATGGTGATCAAGAACCTGCTGAAGAAGGTTCACGCCGAAAATCCCAAGCACTGGCACAATATCGTGAAGGATTGGCGCGGCGTTTCCGAAGAAACCACCACTGGCGTGCATCGGCTCTACAAGATGCAGGAAGCGGGCAAGCTGCTGGTTCCCGCCATCAACGTGAACGATTCGGTGACCAAGTCGAAGTTCGACAATCTGTATGGCTGCCGTGAGTCGCTGGCGGACGGCATCAAGCGCGCCACCGACGTGATGGTCGCGGGCAAAATCGCTGTCATCTGCGGATACGGCGACGTGGGAAAGGGCTCCGCGCATTCGCTGCGCGGCATGGGCGCGCGCGTGGTTGTTACCGAGATCGATCCCATCAATGCGCTGCAAGCGGCGATGGAAGGTTTTGAAGTGACCACGGTGGAAGACACGCTCGGCCGCGGCGATATTTATGTCACCACCACTGGCAACCTGGACATCATCACGCTGGATCACATGGCGCACATGAAGGACCAGGCCATCGTCTGCAACATTGGGCACTTCGACAACGAGATCCAGATCGACGCCTTGAACGGAGCGCCGGGCGTGAAGCGGACCAACATCAAGCCGCAGGTGGACATGTACACCTTCCCGGACGGCCACTGCATTTTCATGCTGGCCGAAGGGCGGCTGGTGAACCTGGGATGCGCCACCGGCCATCCGAGCTTTGTGATGAGCAACAGCTTTTCGAACCAGACGCTGGCGCAACTGGATCTGTGGAAGAACAAGGACACCTACAAAGTGGGCGTCTATACGCTGCCGAAGAAGCTGGACGAGGAAGTGGCTCGGCTGCACCTGGAGAAGATCGGCGTGAAGCTGACCACGCTGAGCAAGAAGCAGGCCGAGTACTTGGGTGTGCCGGTTGAGGGTCCGTACAAGCCGGATCATTACCGGTACTAAGCGTTAGCCAGTTGCGAAAATCAAGTCCGGTCTCGTTCGCGGGACCGGCTTTTTATTAGGACGAATGCCTACCATGCCAGACGAACAAAAGGGGTTTCTGCAGCTTGAGCGTTTTGCGGCGCACGGATTTCGTCGACCAGGTAGGTTAGTGCGATACGGATTCATTTCTTTAATCGTGCTTGGAGCTATGTGGATGGTCGTGGTGCGATTGCTCCTAATGTTTCCAAAAACGATGCTCACGGAGGAAAGGTTCGCCACCGATTTTGTGCGACACGGGTTTGCTGTCGAGCAGGCCCGCTTCGGTTCGGGAACCGTCGTCCGTTTATGGGCAGCCGACCCCAGGGGCACCTACCAAGACGTCCGACTGAACACACCGCGACTCCGGCTCGCTCAGATAAAACAGCACAGGTGGTTTGCGAAAAACCAGGCACTTCTGCTCGTCATGAGCATGGAGGTCGACTTGGGATCGTACACACAGTCGGACGAGCGTTGGCTGCTCTACAACTTTAAATCAGGTGATCTGAGGAGCTGTAGTTCTTGGCAGCATACCCCTTCGCAGAACTGCAGTCACTGATAACCAGCAGTCAGACTCGCTATGTTACAAACGAAGCGGATGGACGAGACGATCCGCAAAGATGACAGCGTTTCCGACCTCGACGAGATCGAGGCGCAGCAATATCGTTACTGGCAAAGCCGGCCCATGCATGAGCGGATGGCTGAGGTTTCCCGACTAAGTTCTGCTATGTACGGGCTGAAGTACGACGGATCGGAAGCTCCCAGGCTTGATAAGACTCTGGTGCGTTCTAAGCGCCTCCCGCGCTGAATCTCTAAAGCTAGCGTTGTACAATGCAGTTAGCGGACGTTCCAAATGACACCTGCCGTCGAAAAAATCCTTGCGGAGATCAGCACTCTTACCCCTGCGGAGCGGGAAGAGCTACAGGAGCTGTTGGGCTCTTCTCGGCCGACTGCTGAACTGGTCGACAAGATCAAAGGGAAGTATTCGTTCGTTGCAACGTCGAGTGAAGCCTTTGCTGGCCGGAAGCAAGAGGAAATTGATCTCGAAGACCGGCGCAACGGCAACAGTCGGTGATTTACATTCTGGACGCGAGCGCGATTATCGCGTATTTGCGAGGTGAGCCAGGAGCAGATGCCGTTTCCTCCATACTCGCTGATTCGGGCCACCTATGCCTTGCGCACGCGTTGAATCTATGCGAGGTTTATTACGATTTCTATCGAGTGAACGGCGAGACGGCGGCTCGGGATGCAATGCGCGACATGTTCGCGCTAGGAGTTCAGCATCGGAGCGATCTTTCCATTGAGTTCTGGCAGAAGGCCGGGGAGATCAAGGCCAAACTGCGCAGGATCTCTTTGGCCGACTGCTTTGCTGTCGCCCTTGCCCAGTCGGTTGTAGGGACGGTGCTTACTTCGGATCACCATGAGTTTGATTCCCTTGCCGCACGGGGCGTCTGTGCCGTCTCTTTCATTCGATAGGAACCCGCAAGGCGGAGCAAGCCAGTTGCTGTGTTACCCAAGGTGAGATCCGGTACCCATCACCCAGGACCGGCCCCTTAGAGTCTTTTTCCCAGGGGCGGATTTGGCAGGCTTCTGTTATAATCGTATTTCAGAGAGTGGTCAGTACGCTGGTAGTGTACAGTCTTAGTCGACGGGAGATTCCCTGTGAAACGTGCTGGTTCTGATGACGCGCTGCGTTGTTCCTTCTGCCATAAAAGTCAGGACGTAGTCGGCAAGCTAATCTCCTCCCCCAACGATTACCCCCGAGCTTACATCTGCGACGAATGCATCGCCGTATGCAATTCGATTTTAGAGGATGATCGCCACGATCAGCCTTATGGGGCGCCGCACAAGCTCCCCAAACCATTGGAATTGAAAGAATATCTTGATCAGTACGTCATCGGTCAGGACGGTACGAAAAAGAAGCTGGCCGTCGCGGTTTACAACCACTACAAGCGCATTCAGATGAACAAGCAGCGCGGCGCTGAAGTGGAGCTGTCGAAATCCAACATTCTGCTGATCGGGCCCACCGGTACCGGCAAGACGCTGCTAGCCCAGACCCTGGCTCGCATCCTGGATGTTCCGTTCGCCATCGTTGACGCCACCACGCTTACCGAAGCCGGCTACGTGGGCGAAGACGTGGAGAACATCATCCTGCGCCTGCTGCAGAATTCCGATTGGGATGTGCAGCGCTGCCAGCAAGGCATCATCTACATCGACGAAATCGATAAGATCGGGCGCAAGGACGAGAATCCATCCATTACCCGCGATGTCTCGGGCGAGGGCGTGCAGCAGGCGCTGCTCAAGATCCTGGAAGGTACGGTTGCCAACGTTCCTCCGCAGGGTGGCCGCAAGCATCCGCATCAGGAATTCACGCCGGTTGACACCACCAACATCCTCTTTATCTGCGGCGGCGCTTTCGTCGGTCTGGAAAAGGTGATTTCCAAGCGCGTGGGCACCAAGAGCATGGGTTTCGTTCAGCAGGAAGAGCACCGCCCGGAAGGCGCGCCTGCCGCGTACGGCCTCCAACCGCCGCGACGTGGATCTGCTGGAAAACGTCCAGCCGGTGGATCTGATCAAGTTCGGCTTCATTCCCGAATTCATTGGCCGTATGCCGGTGGTGGCGGTTCTCGAAGATCTGAGCAAGGAAGCTTTGGTCCAGATCCTGACCAAGCCCAAGAACGCTATCGTACGCCAGTACCAGAAGCTTTTTGAATTCGAAAATGTTAGACTGAAGTTTAGCGACGACGCCCTGGAAGCCATCGCTGCCCTGGCAATGGAGCGAAAGGTTGGCGCGCGCGGCCTGAGGATGATCCTGGAGGATCTGATGTTAGACCTCATGTATTATCTTCCGTCCTACAAGAAAGTCCGCGAGTTCCTGGTGACCAAGGAGATGGTCATGACGCAGAAGATCAACATGGCCTTGTTGGAAAAGGCCGGCTAAAGTCCCCGTTTCGCCGCTTTCGTATTTTGGTTCGGGCGTTTTTTTTGGTTCACGTCAGGAGCGAAGAACCAAGCCACCCTCAACAACTCGCCGCATGCTTACCGACCCACGCTAATCTCAGATGCTAACTTCTAAAGAGAAATCCGATACACGACGCCTGCCCATGATGCCCATTCGGGACGTCGTCATTTTTCCGTACATGATGACCCCCTTCGTGGTGGGGCGCGATTCCAGCGTTCGGGCGCTGGAAGAAGCTTTGGCATCGGACAAGAAGATCTTTCTCGCCACGCAGCACGATGCTTCCGTGGACGAGCCCCGGCCCGATGAAATCTACAGCGTGGGAACTGTGGCCAACATCGTCCAAAGCCTGAAGCTGCCGGACGGCAACATTAAGGTGCTGGTGGAAGGCGTGGAGCGGGGCAAGATCATCTCGGTCAGCGAGGATGAGGGCTATTTCCGGTCGGTAGTCAAAACGTTCAACTTCAAAGTGGATGCAGGCGCGCAGTTGGAAGCCCTGGTCGCGCGAGTCACCGGCCTGTTCGAACAGTACGTCAAGCTGAGCCAGAACCTGAATTACGAGACCATGATCGCGGCTATCCGCGTGGATGAGCCGGGCAAACTGGCCGACACCGTGGGCGCGAATCTGCAATTGACCATCGAAGAAAAGCAGGAACTGCTCGAGATTTTCGATCCGGTGGACAGGCTGACTCGCGTGGCCGAAATGCTGGACATCGAGATCGAGAAGCTCAATGTCGACCGCACCATCCAGGGCCGCGTGAAGCGCCAGATGGAAAAGGCGCAAAAAGAGTATTACCTGAACGAGAAAATCAAAGCGATCCAGAAGGAACTGGGCCGCGGCGAAAAGAGCGAGTTCGACGAGCTGAAGCGCAAGATCGACACCGCGGGCATGACCAAGGACGCGCACGAGAAAGCCATCGCGGAGCTGCGGCGGCTGGAAAACATGCCGCCCATGTCGGCCGAATCCACCGTGTCGCGCAATTATCTGGATTGGCTGCTGGCGGTGCCGTGGAAGAAGAAGTCGAAAGAAATCCGCGATCTCAACCACGCGCAAGGCGTGCTGGAATCCGATCATTACGGCCTGGAGAAAATCAAAGAACGCATCCTTGAATTTCTGGCCGTGCGCCGCCTGGTGCAGAATCCCAAGGGATCGATACTGTGCTTTGTCGGGCCTCCCGGCGTGGGCAAAACGTCGCTCGGAATGTCGATTGCCAAGGCCACGGGGCGCAAGTTCATCCGTCTTTCGCTTGGCGGCGTGCGCGACGAAGCCGAGATTCGCGGGCATCGCAGAACGTATATCGGAGCGCTACCCGGGCAAGTGCTGCAGATGATGAAGAAGGCCGGGACCAAGAATCCGGTGTTCATGCTGGACGAAATCGACAAGATGTCGATGGACTTCCGGGGCGATCCGTCGGCCGCGCTGCTCGAAGTTTTGGATCCGGAACAGAATTACATGTTCATGGATCATTATCTGGACGTCGAATATGACCTGAGCCAGGTATTTTTCATCGCCACGGCGAACGTGCTGCACACCGTTCCGCCGGCCTTGCAAGATCGCATGGAAGTGATCCGGCTATCGGGCTATACGGAACTGGAAAAGCTGGAAATCGCCAAGCGCTTTTTGGTTCCGAAGCAAATGAAGCAGACGGGCCTGAAAGCGGGCGACCTGGAGTTCACCGACGACGGCCTGCAAAGCTTGATCCAGTTTTATACGCGCGAGGCCGGCGTTCGCAATCTCGAGCGCGAGATCGGCAACGTCAGCCGCAAGGTGGCGCGCAAAGTAGTGAATTCGCAGAACGGCGGAAAACGCGCCGATTCCAAGAAAATTGAGAAAGCGGTGCTCAACGGCGTTACCGTTTCCGAATTCCTGGGGCCCAATAAATTCCGCGACCTGCAAGCCGACAAGAAGAACGAAGTCGGCGCCACCGTGGGATTGGCGTGGACCGAAGTGGGCGGCACCATTCTTACTACCGAAGCAGCCGTGATGGAAGGCAAAGGCAAGCTGCAAACCACCGGCAAACTGGGCGACGTGATGCAGGAATCGGCGCATGCCGCGATGAGCTATGTGCGATCGCGAGCGCATCTGCTGGGCCTGCCGCGCGATTTTTACCGCAACGTCGACATTCACGTGCATGTGCCCGAAGGCGCCATTCCCAAGGACGGTCCTTCGGCCGGTATCACCATCGCCACCAGCATCTGCAGCGCGCTCACGAATATTCCGGTGCGTTGCGATCTTGCCATGACCGGCGAAATCACGGTGCGCGGCCGGGTGCTGCCTATCGGCGGCTTGAAAGAAAAAGTTCTGGCGGCGCATCGGCAAGGCATCTATGAGTTGGTGCTGCCCAAGGACAACGAGAAAGATCTTCCCGATATTCCAGAGACCATCCGCAAGGAGATGAAACTTCAGTTTGTGACCTCCATGGATGAAGTGCTGAAGATTGCGCTGGAACGGGAACTGGTGGCGCTGCCGCTGGCGGCCACTACGCCGCCGGTGGAGTTGGTGCGGGGCGGGTCGGCGGAAGAACGGATTTCGATATAACGCTGGACGGGCAGGGTCATTCAAGGGACTCGGTTGGCACGGCAGAGGTTGGATGGACGCCCAGTTTGTAATCAGTGCGGCGCGGCCGGAACAGTTTCCAGCCGAAACGCTCCCGGAGATTGCGTTTCTGGGGCGTAGCAATGTCGGCAAGTCGAGTTTGCTGAATTGCCTCACGGGTCAAAAAGGATTGGCGTTTACAAGCGCCAAGCCGGGATGCACGCAGTTGGTGAATTTTTATCGGATCGACGGCCAATTCCACTTCGTCGATCTGCCGGGATATGGATACGCCCGTGTCCCGAAGGACATTGTTTTCCAGTGGAAGCAGCTCATCGAACAATACCTGTTACAGCGCAAGTCGTTAGAGCTCTGCTTCTTGATCCTCGACGCGCGTCGGGGCTGGATGGACAAGGACCTGGAACTCAAACAGTGGTTGGAGTTCCATAACCGGCGATACCTGGTGATCGCCACCAAGACGGATAAGTTGAAAAGTCAAAGCGATCAGCGGCAAGGCCTAGCGGCCATCCGGAGCCAGTCTCCGGACACCCAGCCTCTGCCGTTCTCGGCCGTAAGCTGCCGAGGAGCGAGGGAAATTTGGCAAGCGATCAAGACAATCAAGACCCAGCGGCAGTAGCCGCTCCCACCCCCGAGGAATCCGAAACTAAAACGGACGCTAAAGCCACCCCCAAAGGTGACGGCAAGGCAACAGCGGAACCCAAGACCGCTGAGCCCACACCCTCGGCCGATAATGGCAAGGCGGACAAGCCCACCGGACAGCCCGGCGGGCGCAAGCGCCACGGCGGCGCAGGTGCGCCTCAGGCCAATCCAAAGAACGGCACGCTCGATCTGGTGGAGCTCAAGGATATGAGCATCCAGAACCTCAACCAGATCGCCAAGGATCTGAACGTCACTGGCATCGCGGGACTGCGCAAACAGGAGCTGATTTTCAAGATCCTGCAGACGCAGGCCGAGAAGAGCGGACTGATTTTCTCCGAGGGCGTGCTGGAATGCCTGCCCGACGGTTTCGGCTTTCTGCGCGCGCCCGAGTACAATTATTTGCCCGGCCCGGACGACGTGTATGTCTCGCCGTCGCAGATCCGGCGCTTCGATCTGCGCACCGGCGATACCATCTCCGGCCAGATCCGGCCTCCCAAGGAAGGCGAACGATATTTCGCGCTCATTAAGGTGGACGCGATCAACTTCGAACCGCCGGAGGAAGCGCGCAACAAGATTTTCTTCGACAACCTGACGCCGCTGTATCCCGACGAGCGGCTGAAGCTGGAAACTACGCGCGACAGCGCATCGGGACGCGTGATGGATCTGCTCACGCCTATCGGCAAGGGGCAGCGCGGGCTGATTGTCGCCGCGCCTCGCACCGGCAAGACGATGCTGCTGCAGTCCATCGCAAATTCCATTACGGCCAATCATCCGGAAGTTAGCTTGATCGTTCTGCTGATTGACGAGCGCCCGGAAGAAGTCACCGACATGCAGCGTTCGGTGAAAGGCGAAGTGATCAGTTCCACCTTCGATGAACCGGCTTCGCGCCACGTACAAGTGGCCGAAATGGTGATCGAAAAAGCCAAGCGGCTGGTGGAGCACAAGCGCGACGTCGTGATCCTGCTCGATTCCATCACGCGCCTGGCGCGCGCTTACAACACTGTTGTGCCGCCCTCCGGCAAGGTGCTCTCGGGCGGCGTGGATTCCAATGCGCTGCAGCGGCCCAAGCGCTTTTTCGGCGCGGCGCGCAATATCGAAGAGGGCGGATCGCTGACCATTGTGGCCTCGGCGTTGATCGACACCGGCAGCCGCATGGATGACGTGATCTTTGAAGAATTCAAAGGCACCGGCAACATGGAAATCCATCTGGATCGCAAGCTGATGGACAAGCGCGTTTTCCCCGCCATCGACATCACCAAGAGCGGAACGCGCAAAGAAGAGCTGCTGGTTCCCAAGGAAGAGCTCAATCGCATTTTCGTGCTGCGCCGCGTCCTGAATCCGCTGTCGCCGGTGGAGAGCATGGAACTGCTGCTCGACAAGCTGGGCAAGACGCGCAGCAACGCCGAGTTCCTGTCCTCCATGAGCGCATAGAGCTGCCATTTCATGGGCAGAATCCGCGTCCTCTCCGACAACGTCGCTAACAAAATCGCGGCCGGAGAGGTGGTGGAACGGCCGGCTTCCGTTGTAAAAGAACTGCTCGAAAACTCGCTCGACGCCGGCGCCACCGATCTTCGCATCGACATCGACAGCGGCGGCCGCCGCTTAATCCGCATCGCCGACAATGGCAGCGGCATGCTGCGCGACGATGCGCTGCTGGCCTTTGAGCGCCACGCCACCAGCAAACTGAGCGACGTCAAGGATCTGCTCTCCATCGCGACGCTTGGATTTCGCGGCGAAGCGCTGCCTTCCATCGCTTCGGTCTCGCGGCTGCTGCTCGAAACGCGCGCGGCCGAAGAGACCACCGGAGCGGCGGTCGAAATCGCGGGCGGAAAGATCCTGCGCTGCGACGAGTTTTCCCGAACGCGCCGGAACCACCATCTCGGTCCGCGACTTGTTCTACAACGTTCCGGCGCGCAAGAAATTTCTGCGGTCCGATCAAACCGAGCTGGCGCACATCGCGTCGCTCGCGACGCACTACAGCCTGGCGCATCCCAAGAAATCGTTCCAGCTCACCACGGCGCGTCGCAATTGCTGGACGTCACGCCGGTGGAAACGCTGCAGGAGCGCGTCTACCAGGTCTTCGGCAGCCAGACGCTGGAAGACCTGATCGATCTGGATTACGTGGAACGCGAACTGGAAGTTGTCGAAGCCGACGACCGCTCCACGCGCGTCTTCGCCCTGCGCGGCTTTGTCTCCGGGCCGCAGGTGCAGAAGATGAACCGCAATTCGATCTTCCTGTTCGTGAACGGCCGCCTGATTCGCGACCGTTTGCTGCTGCACGCGCTGTCTGCCGCGTATCACAACCTGATGCCGCCGGCCTGCTATCCGTTCGCGCTGCTGTTTGTGGATTGCGATTGCGAAGAGGTGGACGTGAACGTTCATCCGTCGAAAACCGAAGTTCGTTTCCGGCATGGCACTTTCGTGCACGATTTTGTGCGCGATGCGATTCGCGAACGCTTGATCGCCTCGCGGCCGGCGTCCAGCATTCCGCTTTCACAGCAGCCGCAGCCCGCGGCCGATTTGCCGTTTTCCGATTTTACGCAGCGCATCGAGAATCAGCG
Source organism: Bryobacterales bacterium (assembly GCA_963784025.1). GTDB lineage: Bacteria > Acidobacteriota > Terriglobia > Bryobacterales > Bryobacteraceae > Palsa-89. The sequence continues at coordinate 340,932 of CAWAPW010000006.1, read as the reverse complement.
CTTCGAGCCGATGCCGAGCGTAGGAACCGGTTTCCGAGCAACATCTCGAAGACTTGCCGGTCTTCACGCTTAATCGAACGGCGCCGCGCCGGAACCGCGCTTCGATTTCGAACCCCGTGCGCTCAGCCCCAGTGCCGGATACCCACGGCCCGCTGGCGCAGATACATTACAGAAGCCCCGCAGAGCCTGGCCGCGCTTTCCGATCTTCGGCCGCTCGGCCAGATTCACGACAGCTTCATCATCGCGGCCGGGCGCGATGGCCTGTGGATCATCGATCAGCACGTGGCGCACGAGCGCATTCTGTTCGAGAAAGTGCTGCGCCAGCAGGCGCAGGGCCGCGTGGAACGCCAGCAGCTTCTGATGCCGATTCTGCTCGATCTGACGGCCGGCCAGCAGATCGAATATGCGCGCATCGCCGATGAGCTGGAGCGTTCGGGTTTCGATTCGGAGCCTTTCGGCAACCGCACCATCGCGGTGAAAGGCGCGCCCGCGGGCGTGGGCCCGGCCGAAATCGAAAAGCTGGTGTTTGAGATTCTCGAAATGGCCGAGGGCGAAGCTGAGCAAAGTCTCGCTCGACCGATCTGCGCCGCGGCATGGCCGCGAGCATCGCCTGCCGCGCGGCCATCAAGATCAACATGCGGCTGGATCACACGAAAATGGAATGGCTGCTGCGCGAACTCGCCGCTACCGATTGCCCGATGAGTTGCCCGCATGGCCGTCCCATCGCGCTGCGGTACTCGACGAAAGATATTTTGAAGAGCTTTCACCGAATTTAGGACCGGCTCCCTGACGCGCGCGGCTCGGAAATGCGGCGCTACTCCCACTCGATGGTTCCGGGCGGTTTGTGCGTCAGATCATAAAACACGCCGCAGACGCCGTTCACCGACATCAGTTCGTGGGTCATGCGGTGCAGCAGTTCGCGCGGCATGCGGACCACCTGCGCGGTCATGCCGTCCACGGAATGGATGGGCCGCAGCACCACCGAATCCGGCCTGTCCCCCGCGCCGATCGGAATCAGCACCACCGGAAATTGCCAGACTTCGCGCTCGAATCCGCTTTCTTCCGACCATTGCCGGACGATCGCATCGGCCTGCGCGCAGCCGCTTCAGGCGTTCACGGGTGAGCGTGGCTCGGCTCGATCGCATCTCAGCGATGGGAACTCGCGCGTGAACCAGGCCGACCACGCGGTTGATGTCCATCCTGCTATTCACCAGCTCCGGTGGCGATTTCGTCGTCCGGCACGTTGTCGAGCGCGAGCACGGAATGATAGCTGCGCGAATCGCCTTTCACGCCCACCGATCGGATGGGCAGCAGCCAGCCGGGATCGCTGCGCGTGACCGGCGCGGCCGTCTCGGAACATAGGCAACGAATCGCCAGGCCGGGGCCGGGAAAAGGATGCCGATGCAGAAACTCGCGCAGGGATGCCCAGCTCCGCGCCGATCTCGCGGACTTCATCTTTATAGAACGACGCCAGCGGCTCGATGATGCGGCCCGATTCGATCAGCTTTTGAATTCCCGCCACGCGATTGTGATGCGTCTTGATCACGTCGGCTTTCGCGGTGCCGCCCGATTCGATGGTGTCGGGATAAATAGTGCCCTGGCCCAGAATCCAATGCCCGTCCAGAAAATGCCCGGTGCTCAGGATGCGCTCCTGCACCGCGACGAACTGCTCGCCGATGATGTGGCGCTTGGTCTCGGGATCGGAGACGCCTTCGAGTGCCTTCAGAAATTCCGCTTCGGCTTCTTCCACTCGAAAGTCCGTGGCGCCCAGTTGCTGCAAAAAGCCGCCGCACGTAGGCGGTCTCGCCTTCGCGCATCAGGCCGGTATCGACGTAAATGCCGAAGACACGATCGGTCCCGAGCGCCCGCAGGCAAAGCGTGTAGGCCACCGTGGAATCCACGCCGCCGCTGACGAAGAAGAATACGTTGCGGTCCGCGGCAATGGCGCGAATCTCTTTTTCGATAGGCCCGATGCGATCCTTGGGATCCCAATCCTTCACGCAGCCGCACACGCCGAACACGAAATTTGACAGGATCTGGTGCCCTTGTTCGGTGTGCGCGACTTCCGGATGGAACTGCACCGCCATCAGCGGACGCGTGCGATGCGCCATGGCGGCCACGGCGCAAGTGGAAGTGCCGCCAAGAACGTCGAAGCCTTCGGGAACCGATTGCACCTGATCGCGATGATTCATCCAAACCTGCAACTCGCCGTTCAGATTGGCCAGGAGCTGGTGCGGATGAGCGGAGTGGAATCGCGCGAAGCCGTACTCGCCTTTTTCGCCCTTGCGGACCCCGCCGCCCAGCACATAGGTCATGAGCTGCTGGCCGTAGCAGATGCCGAGCACGGCGCTATCAGTGCAAGAATTTGCGGATCGATTTGCGGGCTGCCCGCCTCGTAGACGCTATCGGGACCGCCCGAGATGATGATGCCCTTGCGGCCGGTCAGTTCCGAAGCGGGCGTTTCGCTGGGTCTTACGTCGGCGTACACGCCCAGGTCGCGAATCTTCCTGGCGATCAGATGACAGTACTGCCCGCCTGCGTCCAGGACGGTGATCTGTGGTGTATTCAAAAGTCGACTACCGCTTCCTCACGGTCGCGGCTCAGTAAGGTCGCGGTTCTGAAGCTCGTTTAGGGCAGCGGATCCCGCTGGATGCGCTCGACGATCAGCTTCTTCGACTTATCGAGCAACGCTCTCGCATCGGGCATCGCGTCGATGGCCTTCAACACTTCGGGATCCGTCTCGATGGCCACCTTTTGCGAATCCTCATAGCTGAACGCCGTAGCGTACATTTCGCGTTTGAGCTGCTGCTGGATCCAGGTGCTGTTGTCGTTCCAGTCCGCGTGGTAAATGGCACGTTCTGTTGGGTAATGTATTGGCGGAACTCCGAGACCACCGCGGCATCGGGCTCCCAGCCCTTTGCCAAATGGGCATGCGGATGCGAACCAAACCATTTCGCGGTGAAATTGAAGAACTCGTACTTGGTCAGCAGATCGGTCTGGAACTTGTTGTACTTGGGCGGCTCATACTTCTGATCGGGCGTAATGCCGCCGCCGCCGTACACCGTTCTGCCGCTATCGGTGCTCTTCACATCCTGCAGATTCTTGGTCTCGGTGCGCTTGCCGTAGTAGTAATCCAGGAACGAAATGTTCGAATAGTCGCGCTGGATCAAACGGCCGCTGGGAGTGTAATAGTGCGCGGTAGTCAACGCCAGCCCGGTGTTATCCTCCAGCGGATAAACGGTTTGAACCAGGCCTTTTCCGAACGTGGTCTCACCCAGAATCCAGGCGCGGTCGTGATCCTGCAGAGCGCCCGCAACGATCTCCGCGGCCGAAGCCGAGTAGCGATTCACCAAAACGACGATCGGATAATTCTGGCCCGAAGCGCTGCCGCGTGCCAGGTAGGGCTTTTCGGCGGACGCTCGCCCGCGATGCGAAACCACCACTTCACCCTTGCGCAGATAATGTCCAGCCACGGCCACGCCTTCGTTCAGCAGGCCGCCCGGATTCTCGCGCAAATCCAGAACCAAGCCTTTGACGTTAGCCTCACCCAGGCGCTTGAAATTGTCTTCCATCTCCTGGCTGGTATTTTCGTTGAACTGCGTGATCTTCATGTACATGATTCCGGGGCGAACCCAGAACGCGTCTTCCACGCTATCGCGGGAAATCTCATCACGCACGATGTCGAACACGAGCGGCTTGTCGGAACCCTCGCGGCCCACGGTGACTTGCACGTGCGTCGCGCGCGGACCTTTTAGACAGATCGGCCACTTCGGTGGTGCTGAGCGAATCCGTCTTCTTATCGTTCACTTCAAGAATCACGTCGCCGGGGCGAAGGCCGGCTTTGTAAGCGGGCGATCCGCCAAAAGGCGCGACCACGATGGTCTTGCCATTGCGCGGCGCCACCTGCATTCCCACGCCGTAGTAGTGGCCGCTTTGATCGTCACGCAGCGATTGAAAATCCTTGGGATCGAAGAAATTGGAGTGCGGATCGAGCGTCCGCAGCATGCCAGGAATCGCACCCTTGTAGATGCCTTTGTCGGAAGTGACCTTGTCGGCGAAGTTGTTCTCCACCAACTCGTACACCTTGGTAAAACTCTTGATATTGGTCTTGAGGTCTTCTTCAGGACCATTAGAGGCCGCGGAAACACCGGTCACACCCGGTCCAAACACACCACCCAGGACCGAACAAAGAACGATGACGAAAGCGGCAAAAAGGACGGACCGTATCCAACGCGGCATTAACACCTCGCACTTTCAGTATACCGGAGTTTTTGACCGGCTCCCTGACGGTCGCGGCTCGGTTTACGAATCGCGGATCGCCGGGTATCGGTCTAGGCGCTGCGAGCCGAGCGGCGCGATCCGGCCGTGGCCGCTTCCGCCTTCACCGGCTTGCGCGGAGAATCGTCCAAACGCCGCACCTGATCGCTCACGCAGACCAGGAACATGGGTTGCTTGGCGTTCTTGAGAATGTCGATGATGCGCTCCTGCTGGTCCTCCAGATAAATCGACTTCCCGTCGGTGACCAGATGAAGATCGGAGTTGGACTGCATCACGTCGCTCAGCCGCTTGCCCATTTCGCGCTGCAGGAACCGCAGAACGCGCCGGATCTTCTGCAGCGAAAATCCCTTGCGGCGCAGTTCGGCGATCACCGTAATTTCAATTACTTCCTCGGACTGATAGACGCGCTTGTGCCCCTCGTGCCGCGGGGACACCACTTTCCGCTCGTCCCACCATTGCAACTGCCGCAAGCTGACCTGGGCGATGCGCGAGACGTCGCTTGAGGCAAACGTTCGTGTGGTATCTTCCGCTTCAGAACGACTTTTCTTTGTTTTGAACATGTTCCCCCGTTAACGTTTGCAACAAGAGCGCATTTAAAATTCTACCCGGTTGGCGGCGACTGTCAATAGGCAAGTGGAAAGCTTTCGTTTTCGTCCGCTGGGGCCGAGGGCGCAACCCCTCAGCCGCCGCCCACAAACTGTACGATCTCTAACGTTGCCCCGGCGCCGACCGGGGTTTGGTCCCACGCCTGGCGCTGCACGATAGAGCGGTTCAGCTCCACTGCCACGCGCGCCGGATCAACCTCCAGCCACACCAGCAATTCTTGGAGCGTGCACCCGGCGGGCGCCAGCCGAACCTGACCGTTCACAACAATTTCGATCTGTTTTGTTGTGGCTGCCGCCATCGCGCGTGAACCAAATCCGGAAACCAAAGTTGCGGCCCGAGGCCGGATCTCATTATAGTCGAATGTTAGGGCGCTGAGTCCACAATCCAACCAATCGAATGCCGACCTCCTATCCTGATACCTACTTCCCGGTGCTGGTGCAAATGGTGATCGCCGTCGTGATCGCGGCGGCGCTGGTGGCAATCTCCTTTCTGCTGGGCAAGCGCGTCAGAAACCGCGTGAAGGATTCGCCTTACGAATCCGGCATCGCGCCCACCGGCTCGGCGCGCGAGCGCTTCAGCGTCAAATTTTATCTGGTGGCCATCGTCTTTATCCTTTTCGACATCGAAGCGGTATTTCTCTACCCCTGGGCTGTGGTCTACCGCGAGCTGAAGCTGTTTGGGTTTTTCGAGATGCTGATCTTCGTCGTTCTGGTCCTGTCCGGGTTCTTTTACATCTGGAAGAAGGGCGCGCTGGATTGGTCGCAGGATGCGTCGGAAGGCAGTCCCTATGACGCCGAGGGAGCCCGGGTAACCAAAAGAAATGCTGCCTGACGTATTGAAAGACCATGCAGTGGCGGCGGCGCTGGAAGCCGCGCTGCCCGACGCCATCACCGGCGGCCACGCCGAGCGCAACGAGCCGACGTTGTGGATTGAGCCGGCGCGCATCGTGGAAGTTTGCCGCTTCCTCAAAGACCAGCAACAGTTCGTTCGTTTGAGCGCCATCACCGCGGTGGACTGGCTGCCGGCCGATCCGCGATTTGAAGTGGTGTACCTGCTGCATTCGCTGAGCCGCAATCAGCGGCTGCGCCTGAAGTGCTGGATCGCGGAAGCGGCGCCTGAGATCGATTCCGTCACCAGCGTATGGCGCACCGCGGATTGGTATGAACGCGAAGTGTTCGATCTGTTCGGCATCCGCTTCCGCAACCATCCCGATCTCACCCGGATCCTGATGCCGAGCGATTGGGAAGGCCACCCGCTGCGCAAGGATTATCCGGTACACGGACATAAGTACAGTTACCAGGATGAATAGGATGAATAGAGAGAACCGCTATGCGTGAATCCACACTTCATACCGATTCCATCACCGCGTCCGACGCGACCCACGAGACCGTGGACCAGATCGCCACCCCCAGCGGCACCAAGCGCATGATCCTGAACATGGGGCCGCAGCATCCCTCCACGCACGGCGTGCTGCGCATCGTGCTGGAGCTGGACGGCGAGACCATTCTCAAAGCGGTTCCCGACATCGGGTTCCTGCACACCGGCATCGAAAAAGAATGCGAGGTCAAAACCTGGCAGCAGGTGGTGACGCTGACCGATCGCGTGGATTATCTTTCCAACCTGTCGAACAATCTGGTCTACGCGCTGTCGGTGGAAAAGCTGATCGGCGATATCGAAATTCCGCCCAAGGCGCAATGGATGCGCGTGATGCTGGCCGAGTTTCAGCGCCTGAACAGCCACCTGGTATGGCTGGGAACGCACGCGCTGGACATCGGCGCGATGACGGTGTTTTTCTACTGCTTCCGCGAGCGCGAAGACATTCTGCGCATCTTCGAAATGTTCTCCGGCCAGCGCATGATGACCAGCTACATTCGCATCGGCGGCCTGGCGCTGGAGCCTCCGCGCGGCTGGCAGCAGGTGGTGGGCAAGTTCATCAACGCGTTTCCCGAGCAAGGTGGACGAATACGAGAATCTGCTGAACAGCAATCCGATCTGGAAGGTCCGCACGCAGGGCGTGGGCTTTGTGCCGCTCGAAGATCTGCTCGATCTGGGCGTCACCGGGCCGATGATTCGCGCCGCCGGCATGAAGTGGGACGTTCGCAAAGACGAGCCGTATTCGAGTTACGATCAGTTCGATTTTGAAATTCCGGTGCACACCGAAAACGACGTGTTCGCGCGCTACCGCGTGCGTCTGGAAGAGATGCGGCAGAGCGCGCGGATCATCAAGCAGGCGCTGGAAGGCATGCCGGAAGGCGCATGGCAGGCCAGCGCGCCCAAGATCGTGCTTCCGGAGCGCGAAAAGATGAAGACGCAGATGGAAGCGCTGATCTATCACTTCAAGATTGTGACCGAAGGCTTCCGCGTGCCCGCCGGCGAAGTTTATCAAGCCGTGGAATCGCCGCGCGGCGAGATCGGCTATTACGTGGTGAGCAACGGAACATCCAAGCCGTATCGCGTGTTCATGCGGACGCCCAGCTTCGGAAATCTGCAAGCGCTGGCGCCGCTGCTGGAAGGACGGCTGCTGGCGGATTCCATCGCGTCGCTCGGGAGCATGGACTTCGTTTTGGGAGATGTGGATCGCTAATGACCTTTTCGCCGGAGCTGGAAGCCAGATTCGCGAAAATGCTGGAAAGCTATCCGCCTGGACGGACGCGCTCGGCCGTAGTGCCGATGCTGCTGTACGCGCAGGACGAAGTGGGCCATATTTCGAACGAGCTGATTGAAGAAGTGGCGCGCCGCTGCCAGGTGCAGCCCTTGCAGGTGGACGAGGTGGTGGGCTACTATTCGATGCTGCATCGCAAGCCGCTCGGCAAGTGCCATGTGCAGGTGTGCACCAACATCAGTTGCCTGATCTTAGGCGCGGAAGAGTTGTACGAACACGCTTCGAAGAAGCTCGGGATCGGCCACAAAGAAGTGACGCCGGACGGGCAGTTTTCGCTCGAAGAAGTGGAGTGCATGGGCGCGTGCAGTTGGGCGCCGGCCATTCAGCTCAATTACGATTTCCATCACCATGTGACGCCGGAGAAGCTGGATCAACTGCTCGCGGAAGTGAGAAAGGCAGAGTGAGTTATGGCAGATTCTGACCCTGTTACAAAGAAGGATATCGAGGATTTGAAGGTAGCGTTGACTCAGTCGCTGACTGAATCGTTGACGGAGTTGATTCGCGGCGTCGAAACGAACTTGCTCACCTCCTTTCACGGCTACGGAAAAGGACAGGCGCTGCGCATGCACGCGCTTGAGGTGGGCGAATCGGCCGTGATCGGGCGCCTGGCTGTGCTTGAGGAACGTGTCCTGAATTTGGAAACAAGGCGCCCACACTAGAACCGATGCTCTATAACGAACCCAGCCCGCTCGAAGTGAAGATCCTGACCAAGCGCTTTGGTCTCAGGAATTCGGAATCGCTCGACACCTATCTCGCTACCGGCGGCTACAAGGCCTTCCTGAAAGCCATCGAGATGACGCCCGAGCAGATCATCGAGGAAGTAAAAGCCTCGGCTCTGCGCGGACGCGGCGGCGCTGGATTTCCCACCGGCCTGAAGTGGAGCTTCGTGCCGCGCACGTCGCCCAAGCCGAAATACATCATCATCAACGCCGACGAGAGCGAGCCGGGCACTTGCAAAGACCGGCTGTTGATGGAGAACGATCCGCATCAGTTGATCGAAGGCATCCTGATCGCCGGACGCGCGGTGGATTCGCACCAGGGCTACATCTATATTCGCGGCGAGTATCGCTACCTGATCGAAGCCATGGATCGCGCCATTGCCGAAGCTTATTCGCGCGGCTACCTGGGCAAAAACATTCAGGGCACCGGTTTCGATTTCGATCTCTACACGCATTCCGGCGCCGGCGCGTACGAGTGCGGCGAAGAAACCGCGCTGCTCGATTCCATCGAGGGCAAACGCGGCATTCCGCGCATGAAGCCTCCGTTTCCGGCCGTGGTTGGCGCGTGGCAATCGCCCACGCTGTTGAACAATGTCGAGACGCTCTCCGCGATCCCGGCTATCATCAACGACGGCGGTGCGGCGTTTGCCGCGCTAGGGACGCCCAAGAACGGTGGAACCCATCTGGTGTGCCTGTCCGGCCACATCAATAAGCCCGGCGTCTACGAACTTCCGATGGGTTTCAACCTGCTCCGCATGATTTACGAAGTGGGCGGCGGCATGCGCAACGGAAAGAAACTGAAGGCGGTGGTGCCGGGCGGTTCCTCCTGCCCGCTGTTGAAAGCCGACGAGTGCGACATCCCCATGGATTATGACTCGCTGGTCAAGGTGAAGAGCATGTTAGGCTCGGGCGGCACCGTGATTCTGGATGAAGACACCTGCATGGTGAAGTTCGCGCAGCGCATCATGAAGTTTTACGCGCACGAAAGCTGCGGCTGGTGCATTCCGTGCCGCGAAGGCACCACCTGGCTGAAAAAGATGCTGGACCGTTTCCACTCCGGCGCGGGACAGAAGAGCGACATTCCGCTGATCGGCGAGTTGTCGAAGAACATGCTGGGCCGCACCTTCTGCGCGCTGGGCGACGCGGCCGCGATGCCGACCATTTCCATCGTCGAAAAGTTCACCGACGATTTTGAAGCGCATTTGAACGGCAAGCCGTGCCCTTATCAGCACGCGTCGGAACTGGTGATGGCATGACGCGCCTACGCAGCGTAGCACTGTGGCGCACGCACTCTTGCGTGCCGCGTTCACACTCGTGTGAACGTTCGGTCTTTTATTCACTGTGCCCGCATGAGCGCGGACACGGCACGTTGAGAACGTGCGCCACGGGAACCGGCGCCACGGCAAACGAACAACCATGAGCGACCCAATTCATCTCACGATCGACGGCCGAGCCGTGACAGCCGCGCCCGGAACGCTGGTGATCAACGCCGCCAAAGCGGTGGGCATCGAAGTTCCGTCGTTTTGCTATTACGATGGCCTGTCGCTAGCAGGCCGCCTGCCGGATGTGTCTGGTGGAAGTGGAAAAAACGCCCAAGCTGCAAGTGGGCTGCACGCTGCCGGTGGCCGAGGGCATGGTGGTCCATACCGATTCGCCGCTAGTGCATGAAGCGCGCAAGGGCACGCTCGAATTTCTGCTGACCAACCATCCGCTGGATTGCCCGGTGTGCGATAAGGGCGGCGAGTGCGAGCTGCAGGACATGACCTTCCGCTACGGCATGGGCGAGAGCCGGTTCCTGGAGCAGAAGCAGCACACCGACGAACAACAATGGTCGCCCGTTGTGTTTTACGACAAGCCGCGCTGCATCCTGTGCTACCGCTGCGTGCGCATCTGCGACGAAGGCATGGGCGTGAAGGCGCTGGGCGTCGGCAATCGCGGCTCGGTGTCGGTGATCGAGCCCAATCATTTCGATCATCTGGAATGCGACGAGTGCGGCATGTGCATCGACATTTGTCCGGTGGGCGCGCTCACCAGCGGCACGTATCGCTATAAGACGCGTCCCTGGGAAATGAAGCACGTCGGCACCATTTGCACGCATTGCGCCGATGGCTGCAAGACCACGCTGGGCGTTCGCAACAACGAAATCATTCGCGGCAACAATCGCGACCGGTCGGGCATCAACGGCGAGTTCCTGTGCATCAAGGGCCGCTATGCGGCGGATTTTGTGAACAGCCCGGAGCGCCTGCAATCGCCGATGATTCGGAGGAACGGAAAGCTTGGAGCCGGTGTCGTGGTCCGAAGCTTTGACCGCGGCGGCGCGCAAGCTCAGCGAAGTGAAGAGCGCGCGATGGCAAGTTCGCGGTGATTGGCTCGAACCACACCAGCAACGAAGAAAATTACTATCTGCAGAAGTTCGCGCGCCAGGCGCTGGGCACCAACAATATCGATCACCATCGCACCGGCGACGTCGTAACGCTGCTGGATGCTTTGAGCGGGAAGCCCGGAGCGGTGAGCAATAAGAACGCAGCGCTCGCCACCACCGCCGATCTTTACGATCGCAAGGCGATCCTGGTGGTATCGAGCGACCTTTCGCAGCAGCATCCCTTTCTCGCGTTCCAGATCCGCGCCAACTACCGGCATCACGACGCGCATGTTTACACCGTGACGCCGGGCCCGGTGCGCGAGCAAAGCATGGCCGTGCGCAGCGTGATCACCGTTCCAGGCCACGAGCTGGCCGACGTGGAATCGCTGCGCGAGCAGCTTCAAAAGGAACCGGAGCTGGTGATTCTTTTCGGCGACGCCATCAAGGGCGATAAGATCCGCGAGCTGGTGGCGTTCGGCGATTCGCTCGGCATCCCGGTGAAATATGTTTGCCTGGTGGATTATTCGAATTCGCGCGGCGCATCCGACATGGGACTAAGCCCCGACTCTGGCCCCGGCTATCAGCCCGTCAGCGTGCCCGGCTTGGCGTACGATGAAATTCTCGCGGCAACGAATCTCGACGTGGTGTGGGTGGTGGGCGCCAATCCGTTGAAGGAAGCAACCATCGCGTCCACCGGGGCGTTTGTCATTGTTCAGGATCTGTTCATGACGGAAACCGCGTCGCGCGCCGACATCTTATTCCCGGCCGCTTCCGCTTACGAAAAGCACGGGACGGTCACTAACGTTTGCGGCGAAGTGCAGCGCCTGAAGGGCGGCGTGCAGGTGATGGGCGCCAAGCCGGACCTCGAAATCTTCGGCCTGCTCTCGAAAGAGATGGGCGTGAATCTTGGCATGTGGTCCGCCGACAAAGTGTTTGAAGAGATTCGCAAGAACGTGCATGGTTATAATATTCCTTTGCCCGTACTCGCAACAGGGGGAGCAGCGCAAACCGCGCCGGTGAATGGCCGCGTGCCGGTGAGTTCGCGGCCGGAGCTGATACAGTCCGCGCGCGACACCCTGTTCACGTCCGGAACCTTGGGCCGTTACTGCAAAAAACTGAATTCGACACTCGAGGCGCCGGGCGCGTTGTATTCAGAGCCGCGGCCGTAAGTCATCCATGAATTTTTTCATAATCAGCCTCATCAAGGTGGCGCTGGTCGCCTTCGTGCTTCTCACCACTCTCGCGTATCTGCAGTGGATTGAGCGCAAAGTGATCGCGCACGTCCAGCTGCGCGTGGGACCGTACCGCGTGGGCCCGCACGGATTGCTGCAGCCGCTGGCCGACGTGGTGAAGCTGATCACCAAGGAAGGCTTGATCCCTTCGCACGTCAACAAGCTCTTCTATCTGATGGCGCCGTTCGTGGCGGTGACGCTGGCGCTGATTTCGATCTCCGTCATTCCGTTCGGCCCCCAAATCACCATCGGCCCGGTTACCACCTGGATGCAGCTTACCGATCTGCGCATCGGGATTCTATTCGTGCTCGCGATCTCCTCCATCGGCGTCTATGGCGTGGCGCTGGGCGGCTGGGCGTCGAACAACAAATATTCGCTGCTGGGCGGCCTGCGCAGTTCCGCGCAGATGATCAGCTATGAGTTGCCGCTGGCGCTGGCGATAGCCGCGCCGCTGCTGCTGGCCAACACGCTCAGCTTTCGCGAGATGGTGAACTACCAGAGCGGCTACTGGCTGGGCTTCATCCCGCGCTGGAATCTGTTTCCGGAAATTCTGGGCTTCATCGTTTTCATGATTGCCGGGTTCGCCGAAACCAATCGCGTTCCGTTCGATCTTCCCGAAGCGGAGAACGAGCTGGTGGCTGGTTTCCACACCGAGTACAGCAGCATGAATTTCGCGGCGTTTTTCATGGCCGAATACGCCGAACATGGTGACCGTCACGGCCGTCGCGACGCTGCTGTTCCTGGGCGGATGGCAACCGCCGTTTCCGGCGCCTTATTCCGATGCTGTGCCCATTCTCGTTTTCGCATTCGGCGGATTGATCGCGCTGTATCACGGCCTCAATCCGGCGCGGCGCATGGACAAATTCACGCTGCCGGCCACGGCCTTGGTGTTCCTCGGCATCGCGGCCATCTTCGGACTCTCGCTCTTCGTGCCGATGCTGAAGACCATTCTCATGGCGCTGTTCTGGTTCTGCGGCAAGGTCCTGGTTCTGTTGTTCGTGTTCATTTGGGTTCGCGCGACGCTCCCTCGTTTCCGTTACGACCAACTGATGCGCTTCGCCTGGATCTTCCTGTTCCCGCTCGCGATGATCAATCTGCTGGCCACCAGCCTGATCGTGGCCTTGACGTCCAAATAGCCTATGACAGCGCTTATCTTCCTCGTCTTCGCCGTGCTCGCGGTTTTTTGCGGCATCAACCTGGTGGTGCAGACGCACCCCATCGCCAGCGCGCTCTCGCTTAATCGGCGTGATGGGTTCGCTGGCGGTTCTGTATCTGCTGTTGGGCGGCGAATTCATCGCCATGGCACAGGTAATCGTCTACGCCGGCGCCATCATGGTGCTGTTTGTTTTCGTGATCATGCTATTGAATGCGGGAGCGGAAGCCGCGACGTTTCAAGTCTCGCGGTTCGTCAAGTATTTTGGCGCTGTGCTTCTGGTCCTTTTCCTGGGACTGATCAGCTTCATCATTCAAGCCAGCTGCCGAGAACCGAGAACGTGGTCTTCGGCGCTTTCCAGGGCGGCAGCGCCTTGGACATCGGACGGAAACTCTTCACCGCCTACCTGCTGCCCTTTGAAGTGACCTCGGTCCTGATTCTGATTGCGCTCGTGGGCGCGATCGTGCTCGCCAGAAAGGAAGTCTGACCCATGCCAAACCCCGCCGTTCCCTTGAGCTGGTACCTGATCCTGAGCGCCATTCTGTTTGGGCTGGGCGTGGCCGGCTTCATTTTCCGGCGCAACATCATCACCGTCTTCATGTCCATCGAACTGATGCTGAACGCGGTGAACTTGACCTTCATCACGTTCTCCTACCAGTTCAAGCAAGTGGATGGTCACATTTATAGTTTCTTCGTGATGGTGGTGGCCGCGGCCGAAGCCGCCGTGGGGCTGGCCATTATTCTTACGGTGTTCAAGAATCGCTCCACGCTGATGATCGACGAAGTGAATTCGATGAAGTACTGAGTCACTCTTAATGCAACTTTGGCTGATTCCAATTTTTCCGCTGCTCGGGTTCCTGGCGAACGGGCTTTTCGGCCGGCGCATTCCGAAGGCGTTGATCAATACTTTCGCCGTCGGCTCGGTGGCGTTGTCGTTCGCCTGGGTGGTGAAGACGCTGCTTGCGCTCGATCCCATCGAAACCAAGTACATCGAACACTACTTCACCTGGATCCAAAGCGGAATGCTGAACATCGGCGTCGATTTCGCGGTGGACCGCCTTACCGCCATCATGCTCATGGTCGTGACGGGCGTCGGCACTCTGATCCACATCTACGCCGTCGGCTACATGGAGCACGAAGGCGGCTACTACCGCTTCTTCGCCTACCTCAACCTGTTCATGTTTTTCATGCTGGTGCTGGTGCTGGCGCAGAATTACCTGCTGCTGTTTGTGGGCTGGGAAGGCGTGGGATTGTGCAGCTACCTGCTGGTCGGATTCTACCTCACCGAGCAGTTCGCCACTACCGCCGGTAACAAGGCGTTCATCGTCAACCGCATTGGCGACTTCGGTTTTTCACTCGCGATCTTTTTGATCTTCCGGCAATTCGGTACGCTCGATTTCTCGAAGGTGTTTGACGGCGCGAAAGGCATGCCCGTCGAAGCAAGCGTTGGAATTCTCACCACCATCACGCTGCTGCTGCTGGTTGGCGCCACCGGAAAATCGGCGCAAATTCCTCTGTATGTCTGGCTTCCCGATGCCATGGCCGGTCCCACTCCGGTGTCCGCTCTCATCCACGCGGCAACCATGGTGACGGCCGGCGTGTACATGACCGTGCGCTCGGCGGCGTTTTTCATCAAGGCGCCCATCACCATGGATACCGTGGCTGTCATTGGCCTGGCCACTGCGTTCTTCGCCGCCACTATCGGCCTGACGCAGATGGACATCAAGAAAGTGTACGCCTACTCCACCGTGTCGCAGCTTGGCTACATGTTCCTGGGCGTGGGCGTGGGCGCGTTTTCGGCCGGGATCTGGCATGTGATGACGCACGCGTTCTTCAAAGGCCTGCTGTTTCTGGGCGCGGGCGCGGTGATTCACGGACTGCACGGCGAACAGGATATGCGCCAGATGGGCGGCCTGTTCAAGCACATGAAGATCACGGCGATCACGCTGTTCTGCGCATCGCTGGCGATCTCGGGATTTCCGTTCACTTCCGGCTTTTTCAGTAAAGACGCGATCCTGGTGGCCGCCTACGCGCGCGCGCCCTGGATGTACTGGGTGGGCGTGCTCACCGCCGGCATGACCGCGTTCTATGTTTTCCGCGCCTGGTTCATGGCATTCACCGGCGAGTATCGGGGACACGCGCATCCGCACGAATCGCCGCTGGTGATGACCGGGCCGCTGATGATTCTCGCCATCTTGTCGCTGGCCGGCGGATTCATCAACGTGCCGCACATCCTGGAGCCGATGTTCGCCGAGAAACCTGAAAATCAGAGTTTGGCCTGGCTCTCGGCCGCCGTTGGATTGGCCGGTATTTTCCTGGCATGGGTATTCTACGTTGCCAAACGCGGCCTGGCCGATTCGTTCGCGAAGGGCTTCGGCGGCCTGTATACATTGGTCTATAACAAATACTTCGTCGATGAAGCCTACGATGCGGCCGTAGTGCAGCCGCTGGTCGAAGGTTCGCGAACGGTGCTGTGGCGCGGCATTGACGCGGGGCTTATCGACGGCACGGTCAATGGAGTCGGCCGGCGATCGCGCGGCATTGGTTCCATCCTGCGCCTGATCCAATCCGGCAACATTCGCAGCTACGCGGCCTGGGTGGTGCTGGGTTCCATCGCCTTGCTGATCGCCATCGGATTCGCGGGGGTTCTGCGATGACGCTGCTCGACGCCGTTATTTTTCTTCCGCTAGTGGCCTTCCTGATCATTATGGCGCTGCCCAAGGAGCACCACGGCGCCATCCGCATGTTCAGCCTGATCGCATCGCTCGCCATTTTCGTGGTTTCGCTGGGTCTGATCGGCTGGGTGTGGTCCGCCGCGCCGGGCAAGTTCGCGCTCGAGACCAATCACGCCTGGGTCCAGACGCCGGCGATTAACTATCACACCGGCGTGGACGGCATCAGCCTGTGGCTGGTGATACTCTCCACGCTGCTCACGCCGCTGTGCGTGCTGGTGTCGTGGAACTCCATCGACAAGCACATCAAACAGTTCTATGGATTCCTGTTGTTGCTGGAATTCGGATTGATTGGCGTCTTTTGCGCGCTCGACCTTTTCCTGTTCATTGTCTTCTGGGAAGTTACGCTCGTTCCCATGTACTTTCTGATCGGGATCTGGGGCCACGAGCGCCGCATTTATTCCGCGCTCAAATTCTTTGTCTACACCATGGCCGGATCGATGCTGATGCTGGTGGCAATGATTTACCTCTACGAACAGGCCGGAACGTTCGACTATACGAAGATCCTGGCCGGGCTGCAAAGCGGGGCCATCTCACTCAGCTCCACGGAGCAATTATGGCTGTTCCTGGGCTTCTTCATCGCCTTCGCCATCAAGGTCCCTATTTTTCCGCTGCACACCTGGCTGCCCGACGCGCACGTGGAAGCTCCCACCGCGGGCTCCGTGATGCTGGCCTCCGTGATGCTGAAGATGGGCACCTACGGTCTGCTGCGTTTCTGCGTTCCGTTGTTTCCGAATGCCGCGCGGGAATGCGCCGGGTGGATCGTCATCCTGGCCATTATCGGCATCGTCTATGGCGCGCTGGTGGCCATGGTGCAGCCCAACATGAAGAAGCTGGTGGCATACTCGTCGGTGAGCCACCTGGGTTTTGTCGTGCTTGGAATCTTCAGCTTTACCCAGCAGGGCTTCGACGGCGCAGTGTTCGTGATGCTGGCGCACGGCATCTCCACCGGCGCGCTGTTCCTCCTGGTAGGCTTTCTCTACGACCGCCGGCATTCGCTCGAAATCGCATCTTACGGAGGCGTATCGACGCCCGCTCCCTGGCTGGCGACAGCCTTCATGGTCACCATGCTCGCCAGCATCGGCCTGCCCATGCTCAGCAATTTTATCGGCGAGTATCTGGTGCTGCAAGGAACATCCCTGGTCTACTTCAACTGGACCGTGTTCGCCGCGCTGGGCGCAATCCTCGCCGCCTGCTACATGCTGTGGCTCTACCAGCGTGTATTCTTCGGCAAGGTGTCCGAGGACTTGACGCATCACATGCCCGATCTCAGCTTCCGCGAATACGCGATCATCGTTCCGCTCATCGTTCTCATGGTCTGGATGGGCAGTTATCCGCAGAGTTTCATTCCGCCGATTTCAGCGTCCAACGCCGTGCTGCTGGGGCCCATTGACGCGCGCCGTGAAATTCACGTCCGTGCAGCGCCACCAGGCCGGCCCGTACTGGCGGCGCAAGGGGAGCTGGCCCCGGAGTTGAACAATGCCCGTTAACTTCATGCCGACGGGCGCGGATTATTTGCGCATCCTGCCCGAAATCATCATGACTGTCGCCGGCACCTTGATCATGCTGATCGAGGGATGGCTGGGCGACAACAAAAAGCGCAATCTTTCGGCTCTCACCTTTATAGCGTTCGCCGCCGCCCTGGTGGCCGCCGTCGCCGCCAATGCAAATCCTGGGCTGTCGTTCTCCAACATGCTTATCGTGGACGGCTTCGCGACATTTTTCCGCGTGCTGGTGATCGGCGTTGGCATCCTGAGCCTGCTGTCGGCTGTTCAATATCTCAAGCAAGAGCACGCCGAATCGTCCGAATATTACGCGTTGCTGCTCTTCTCGGTGACGGGCCAATGCATCATGGCGACGGCCAACGAGCTCATCATGATCTTTATCGGCCTGGAGATCTCTTCCATCGCCACCTACATCCTGGCCGGATACCTGCGCGACGACAAACGCAACAACGAAGCCGCGCTTAAATATTTCCTGCTGGGATCGTTCGCCACGGCCTTCCTGCTTTATGGCATCGCATGGATCTACGGAACCACCGGCAGCACCAATCTAACTGTGATTCGGACTGTGCTGCTCTCTGGCGGAGCCCACCGCAGTGTCGTGCTGGCCGGCACCGCCGCCGCGCTGATGTTCGTCGGATTCGCTTTCAAAGTGTCCGCCGCTCCATTCCAGATCTGGGCGCCGGACGTTTATCAAGGCGCGCCGGCGCCGGTGACGCTGTTCATGTCCGCGGGGCCCAAGGCCGCCGCCTTCGCCGTTTTCCTGCGCGTCTTCATGACCGCCTTCGGGCCCATCGCAACCCGTTGGGAACCCTTCATGTGGTCGTCGGCTCTGCTCACCATGATCGTCGGAAACTTCGCGGCTCTGATGCAGACCAACGTCAAGCGAGTGATGGCCTACAGCTCCATCGCGCACGCGGGCTACGTGATGGTGGCCATCGCGGCGCACAATCAGATCGGCGTTGCCGCCGCCATGTTCTACCTGGCCGCTTATGCGTTGATGAACATCGGCGCCTTCGCCGTCATTACGCATTTCTCGCGCCAAGGCGAAAAGTTCGTGAACATAGAGGATCTTGCCGGGCTTGGCTGGAAGCAGCCGGTAACGGCGGGTCTGTTCGCCATCTTTCTGCTGTCGCTGATCGGCGTGCCGCTCACCGGCGGATTCTTCGGGAAGTTTTACATCTTCAAAGCCGCGCTGGATGCGAACCTGGTGTGGCTGGCGATTCTCGGCCTGCTGAACAGCGCGGTGGCTGCCTATTACTATCTGCGCATTCTGGTGGTGATGTACATGAACGAGCCCGGCGAAGCCACGCTATCCATCCAACCCGTGAGCGCGGGAATCAGCGCTACGTTGTGGGTGGCGGCGGTAGGGACGCTGTTGCTCGGAATCTTCCCGTCGGTGCTGCTGAACTTCGCGACGAACTCGAGCGCGCTGGTAAAGTAGATCGCGTGCCGCTTCGGCTTACAACGACTTCAACAAAGTTTGCGTCATTTCATCGCCGACCTTCAGGGCCGCGGTATTGGCTTCAAAGCTGTTCTGCGCCTGGATCATTGCGATCGCTTGCGCGCTCAGGTCCACCATGTCGCCCTCCGGGCCCGCCGACGATGACGGCCACTCGGCGATCTTTTGCGCTGCCTGGTTGAATTGATTTTCTGCTGTTTGGATGCCCTGCAGGGAAGATGTCATTCCAATTGTCATAGGAACCTCCGGAAGCGCCAAACGGCTGCTTCCATCTGTATTGCTTAACTGCTAACTGTGCTTAAGTTCCTCTTCGACAGCTTTGGAAAGAAATTGAGCCATATTGTACTTAAGGTCCTCAATGCCTTGACCCGTCACGCTAGATATCTGATAAAAAGGCAGATGCTTCTGGATGGCTAAGGCTTCCAGGGCTGCGATCCGGCCGGTATCCTGCGCCACGTCCACCTTAGACGCCACCACGAACATCGGCTTTCGGACCAGGTCCGGGCTGAAGCCTTCCAGCTCTTCCATCACGATGCGGAAGTCCTCCACTGGATCGCGGCCCGTGGCGTCGGAGACATCCACCAGATGCACCAGCAGACGCGTGCGTTCGATATGCTTCAGAAACTGGACGCCCAGGCCGTGCCCCAGGTGCGCGCCTTCAATCAAGCCGGGGATGTCGGCCACGACGAAGGTTTCATCGCCGGCGCTGACCACGCCCAGGTTCGGCTCCAGGGTAGTGAACGGATAGTCGGCAATCTTGGGCCGCGCGGCCGAAATGCGCGAGATGAGCGTCGATTTGCCCGCGTTCGGGAATCCCACCAGGCCCACGTCGGCCAGCAGCTTCAGCTCCAGCCGCAGCTTTTTTTCATCGCCAGGCCGGCCTGGCTCGTGCTCGGTGGGCGCTTGGTGCGTCGGGGTTGCGAAGTGCTGATTGCCGCGCCCGCCCTTGCCGCCGCGCGCCACTACGAATCGCTCGCCGGGTTGCGTGAAATCGTGCAGCAGTTCGCCGGTCTCGTCATCGTAGACGATGGTCCCTACCGGCACCGGAACATCGATGGAGGCGCCTTCGCGGCCGGTGCGCTGGCTGCCTTCGCCGTGCCTTCCGCGCTCGGCGGTGTGCTCCGGATTAAAACGGAAATGCAGCAGCGTGTTGTGGTGCTCGCTGGCCACAAAAACCACGTCGCCGCCGCGCCCGCCGTCGCCGCCGCTGGGTCCGCCGCGCGGGACGAACTTCTCCCGCCGGAACGCAAGGCAACCGTTGCCGCCGTCGCCCGCCTTCACGCGGATTCGTACTTCATCAATAAACATGGGGGTCGGGCCGATTCGGCCCGGAGGTTGCTACTCGCTCGCCGTTTCGATGCTGATGAACTTGCCGAACCGGCCGCGATCGCGAAACACGACAATGCCGGGCACTTTGGCGAACAGAGTATCGTCCTTGCCGCGGCCGACATTCTCGCCCGGCTTGAAGGTGGTGCCACGCTGCCGCACCAGAATGGATCCGCCCGTCACCGTTTCTCCGCCGAAGCGCTTCACGCCCAGACGTTGGGCGTTGGAATCGCGCCCGTTTTTGGAACTGCCTAAACCTTTTTTATGCGCCATATGAATCTATCTCGCGGCCTATGCCAGAATCTCGCTCACCTTCACCTGCGTGTAGTTTTGCCGGTGGCCGATGGTGCGCTTGTACTGCTTCTTGCGCTTGAACTTGAACACGATCACTTTGTCGCCGCGCCCGTGTTCGGAGATGGTGCCCGTCACGCGAGCCCCCGCCAGCGCCGCGCCGGCCGTTACTTCGTTCGAATCGTTCACTACCGCCAGCACGCGGCCGAACTCGACCTCCGAGCCAACGTCGCCCGGAAGCGTTTCCACTTTCACCAGATCGCCCGGGGCCACGCGATACTGTTTCCCGCCGGTTTCAATTACTGCGTACATAACTATCCTTCGTAAGCTTTCAGAATGTGGATCGTCAGGCAGACTTATCCAGGAGGAACGCACCTGGAGCCGCAAAGTTTTATGATACAGCAGGTTGCATGCGGTTCGCAAATGCCGTTTCGGGGACGTGCGCTCACCGGTATGCCGCGAGCGCTTTCTGCACGGCCTGAGGATCCTTCGCGATGACCGCCAGCAGCACCTTCGCCGGACCTTCCGGGACGCGATGTCCTTGCTCCCAGTTTTTTACCGAATCAAGAGACAAGCCGAAAGCCCGGGAGAACTCGGCCTGGGTCATCTTCAAGCGGCGGCGGATTTCCCCAACGTCGATGCGAGGAATGATAGTTACTCGCACCGCAGTTGTATCGCCTTTGATTGCGGCCAAGGCCTCCCTGGCTCCCTGCAGAATCTCTTCTCCAACTGTCGAGCGTTTTTGCTTTGCCATGTCTAATGCTCTTTTCGGTATTGCCCTCGAATCGCTTTGATGACGCTCTTCAACTCGGCCTTTTCCTTTTCGGTCAAATCGTCCTTGCGCCCCTTCTTGTAAACCGCGAAGAAAATGAGAGGCATGTCGTTTCCGCTGAAGTAATAAACAACTCCGACGACGCCGCGCTTTCCCTGTCCCCCGATGGCCCAGCGAAGCTTTCGCGCGCCACCGGTATTTGGGATTAGATCTCCCGATTCTGGGTCCATGCCGAGCAAAAACTTGAGTGCGCTGTCCTCTTCGGGTGATAACAACTCTTCAGACTGCCGGATGAAGGTCTTGGTTTCCCACAACGTCATCGGCGGCCTCACACCTCCATTATACGTCACTGACGCACATGAACACGCCAGACGAATCCGGGCGGACAAGATTGATCCGTGATCCACTGCGCGTGCTTGTACGGCCTGTAGCCAGAGACGATCGGGAGCTTTTATTCATGGAGAAGGGCTACAATGAAGCAGTTCAAGGACGATGCTTCTGAGGTTTTGGTTCTACATCGACCCAGCAACAGCGTTACTGTACCTGGCATACCGCAATGAGCCAAAATAAGTTTCCCGAAGGCTGGAACGAAGAGCGAGTCAATAAGTTGCTCGCGTTCTACAACGAGCAGAGTGAAGATCAGGCGGTGGCGGAAGACGAAGTTGGTGTTGAGGCGGGCCCTTCATCCGCGAGTTGATCGCCAAACGGCAGCGCTAGCGATCTTGTTTCCAAATCTTTATCCCGCAATTCACCGCGCGCATGTTGTAAAATTCGGTGTGGATCGGAGGGGCCGAGCGCGCGCCTTCCGCCATCGCGTCGCAACGCAATGAACCTGGACGGCATCCGTGTCTTGCTTGTAGAGGATAATCCCGGCGACGCCCGCCTCTTCACCGAATTGGTTCGCGATACCGGGGCCGGCCAATGGAAACTGGTGCTGGTGGATCGGCTGTCCGCCGCGCTGGACCGGCTGAGCCGCGAGCCGTTCGATGTCATGCTCCTGGATCTGTCGCTTCCCGATGCCGACGGGCTGGATACCCTGATCCGAGCTCACACGGAAGCGCCCAAGATCCCGATCGTGGTGCTGACCGGTCACGATGATGAAGCGCTCGCAGTGCGGGCCGTGCGCGCCGGCGCTCAGGACTATCTGGTGAAGGGTCGCCTGGACGGCGACCTTCTGGTCCGTTCCATACGCT
Organism: Bryobacterales bacterium; assembly: GCA_963784025.1. Classification (GTDB taxonomy): domain Bacteria; phylum Acidobacteriota; class Terriglobia; order Bryobacterales; family Bryobacteraceae; genus Palsa-89. The sequence goes on along the minus strand of CAWAPW010000006.1, from coordinate 318,642 downwards.
ACGCCTCCGAGCGTGGCCGCGCCGTTGAAGCGCTGGAGCGGCGCGAGGAACACTATCGGTCGCTCATCGAGAATTCCATGGACCTGATCAGCATCCTCAACCTGGACGGCACGGTGCGCTATGTCAGTCCGTCCCACGAGCGGATGCTCGGCTATCCTCTGGATGAGTTGGTGGGCAGGAATGCTTTGGCGTTCGTGCATCCGGATGACAAAGCTCGGGTTCAGACTGCGTTGGTGAACGGTAACCACGGACGGCCGTTAGAGTGCCGCGTCCGTCATTCGGACGGATCGTGGCGCATCCTGGAATCGTTCTCGCGCGATCTGTCGCACGTCGCCGGCGTCAATGGAATGGTGGTCAATGCGCGCGATATCACCGAGCGCAAGCATCTGGAAGAGCAGCTGCATCATTCGCAGCGGCTGGAAGCGGTGGGCCGTCTGGCCGGCGGCGTGGCGCACGATTTCAACAATCTGCTCATGGTGATCACCGGCTATTCGCACATGCTGCTGGACGCCATGCATGCCGGCGATCCCGCGCGCCAGGATCTGGAGCAGGTGGTGAAGGCGTCCGAGCGTGCCACCGATCTTACGCGCCAGTTGCTGGCCTTCAGCCGCCGCCAGGGAGTCCGCGCATCGTTGGTCAATCTCAATGTGCTGGTGCAGGAGATGGATCGCATGCTGCGCCGCGTGTTGGGCGAAGAGATCGAGTTGACTGTGCGTCTGGCCCCGGAACTGAAGACCGTACGCGCCGACCCTGGCCAGATCGAACAGGTGATCTTGAACATGGTGGTGAATGCCCGCGACGCAATGCAAGCCGGCGGTAAACTGCTGATCGAAACCAGGAATTCCGGACCGCCGTCGAAGGATTCGGTGACCATCTCCATCAGCGACACCGGGATCGGCATGAACTCGCAGGTGCTTTCGCGCGTCTTCGAGCCGTTCTTCACCACCAAGGAGCACGGCACCGGGCTCGGCCTTGCCACCAGCTACGGAATCATCAAGGAAAACGGCGGCGACTTGCGCGCCGAATCCACGCCCGGCAAGGGAACCTCCTTCCACATCGAGTTGCCGGTGGCCGCACAGACGCCCGAGGATCTGGAATTGCCGGACGAAAAGCGCGCGCCCCGCGGCACGGAAACCATTCTGCTGGTGGAAGACGAAGATCCCGTGCGGCGCGTAGTGGAAACCATGTTGAAGCGTCACGGCTATCAGGTGCTGGCGTCGGCTTCTTCCAAGGATGCTCTGGCAGCCGCCGAAAAACATCGCGGCGCAATCGATCTTTTGATCACCGACATCATGATGCCGGGCATGAGCGGACGCAAGATGGCGGAATGTCTGCTGGCGCGGCGCCCGGACCTGAAGGTGCTGTACGTCTCCGGCTATGGCGACGCATCGGCCCAGAGCGACACTCATTTTCTGCAGAAGCCATTCTCCACCGAAGAGCTGGCAACCAAGATTCGCGAAATGCTCAAGTGAACTTCGTTCTGGAAGCGTGCCGTTTCACGCTCTCGGCGCGGCGTGCGATCCAATTTCCGCCGGGGATGGCGGGTAACGTCTTGCGAGGCGCGCTGGGACACGCCTTGCGCGAAGTGGCGTGCGCGGAAGATTACGCGCGAATCTTTGAACCAGCGGGAACAACTTCGGGCCCCAGCGGTTTTTCGGATTGGCCGCGTCCGTTCGTGCTTCGAGCCGCGGCGCTGAGCGGACGCACTGTGGGACCCGGTGAGCGATTTTGTTTCGATCTCCACTTGTTCGACACGCGCAATCCGGTGATCGAGCACTTCACCCAGGCCTTTGCGCAATGGGCCGACGTGGTGTCGGTAGAGAAAACATCCGTGGCTATCGAACTCGACCCTTCGATCGTTCCTGCGTACCGCATAGGCGTTGAATTTCAAACGCCCACGGAGCTAAAAGCCAACCGCCAAGAAGCCAAAGGCGAGTTTTCAGTCTTGCTGGCACGCGCGCGCGATCGCGTGAGCACGCTGCGCAGCCTTTACGGCGCAGGACCGCTCGAAATCGATTTTCGCGAACTTGCCCAGCGCGCGCGGGCGGTGAAAACCGTGCAGACCCAATTACGGGAAGTTGAAGTGCAGCGGCGCAGCAGCCGAACGGGACAGCGCCACGGCATCGGCGGCTTCCTGGGATTCGCCGAATACGAAGGCGATCTCGCCGAATTCCTGCCGTATCTGGAAGCCGCGCACTGGACCGGCGTCGGCCGCCACTGCACCTGGGGCAACGGCCAGATCCACACGAAAATTCTAAGTTCCGATTCCGTATTCTGAAGTAATGAAGGCCGTCGCCGTCTATCCCAGCAAGCGCGAAGTCCGCGTCATCGATCATCCGGAGCCTCACATCGCTTCATCCACCCAGGCCAAGATGCGCGTGCTGGACGTCGGCGTTTGTGGAACCGATCGTGAGATCGTCTCGTTCCAGTACGGCACGCCGCCCGAGGGCTGCGAGTATTTGATCATCGGCCATGAATCGCTCAGCGAAGTGGTTGAGACCGGCGCGCAGGTTTCGAAAGTAAAGCCGGGCGATCTGGTGGTGATGACGGTTCGCAGGCCGTGCCCTCATCCATCTTGTGTAGCTTGCCGCGAAGGCCGTCAGGATTTCTGCTACACCGGCGATTACACCGAGCGCGGCATCAAAGCGAAGCATGGCTACATGACCGAATTCGTGGTGGAAGAAGAGCGCTATCTCAATCCCGTTCCGCGCGAATTACGCGACGTGGCGGTGCTGGTGGAACCCCTGACCATCGCCGAAAAGTCGCTGGAGCAGATTTGGACCGTGCAGCGGCGTCTCCCGTGGGAGGGGCAACGCCGCGCGGTTGTGCTGGGCGCGGGACCCGTGGGAATTCTGGGCGCAATGGCCCTGAAGGTGGAAGGCTTCGAGGTCACCGTTTACTCGCGATCGCCTGATCATGAAGAGAAGAATCGGCTCCTCGACGCGATTGGAGTTCAATACATCGCCGCCGAAACGCATTCCACCGACGAGATGGCGAAGATAGTTGGGCCCATCGATGTGGTGTATGAAGCCACCGGCGCATCCGGCCTCGCCTTCGATGTGCTGAAACATTTGGGGCCGAATGCGGTTTTCGTGTTCACGGGCGTGCCGGGCCACAAAGGGCCGATTCCGGTAGATACGGACGAAATCATGCGCAACATGGTGCTGAATAATCAGCTCGTCTTGGGCAGCGTGAACGCGCCTCCGCAAGCGTTTCAATCCGCGATCCAGCATCTCGGCGTCTTTGCACAGAAATGGCCCGAGACTTTGCGCTCCGTGATCACAGCCCGTTTTCCGATAGAGCGCGCGCTCGACGCGCTGAAGAACCAGCCGGGCGGCGTCAAGAACGTAGTCGCGATTGGTGACCGATGAGCGCAGCGAAGACAATGAACAGGATGAGCGCAGCGAAGACAATGAACAATTGGATCGACATTTCCGTGCCTCTCCGCAACGGCATGGTCACTTGGCCGGGCGATGCGCCGTTTGAACGGACCAGCACGCTCGACATCGCGAGCGGCGATCCCTGCAACCTGTCGCAGATTTCCACCACCGCGCATATCGGAACTCACATGGATGCTCCGCGCCATTACCTGGCGGACGGCGCTGGCATGGAGAGCATGCCGCTGGACGCGTCCATCGGACGTGCGCGCGTGATTGAGATCCAGGATCCGGAAGTGATCCGGTCCTCGGAGCTCGAACCGCATCACCTGGCCAAGGGCGAGCGCGTGCTGTTCAAGACCGGCAATTCCGCGCGCTGCTGGAAGACCGATCACTTCCAGAAGAAATATATTTACATCGCTCCCGAGACGGCTCACTACTTGTCCGCGACGCGGCGTCCATACCGTGGGCGTCGATTATCTTTCCGTAGGCGGATTCGAACAGCGGAGGTCCAGAAACGCACCGTATCCTGCTCCAAGCAGGCATCTGGATCATCGAAGGCCTTAACCTGGAGCATGTCGAGCCGGGCGAGTATGAACTGGTTTGCCTGCCGCTAAAGATCATCGGCGGCGACGGCGCACCCGCGCGGGCCGTTCTTCGGAAGCTCACCTTATAGCTGCTACACTTCAGACGCAAACCGAATGCAGTCGCTGGGCACAGCCTGTTTTGCAGGGCTGTGCGTGCTCGCCAGTTGCGCTTGCGCCCAGCCCGTTCCTTCGCGCGGCCAATACTCGGTAAGTTTCAAGATCGTCGGCGGCAAGCTGGCCATCGATCGAGACGCGTTTCAGGTTGCTCCGTCGCTCGTCAAATTCGAGCCCGCGATTCGGCGAAGTGTGCGACAGGCGATTGCGAGAATCGGTCTCCTCGCGTCTGGCCTGCTGGGTGACTGCGCATGGCCGGACTACGTCACCGCTTACGAAGCGTGGTCCGCCGCGGATCCCGATCGCCCGGATCTTGGGAACGCTTTTCTCGTCGATTTCTGTTCGCGAAACTCTTGCAGCAAACGCCGGACTCGGGTCTGATCTTAAACGAAGATGAGATCGACCCATTGAACGGCGCCATCTCGTTCTCCATCCTGCCGCCATTCGATTCGAACACCGTGAGCATCCAGTTGCCCGCGATGCTGGAATCGCGGCGGCCGCACGCGCATACCGCAACTGCGAAAACGTCTGGCGCGGCTCAATGGGTCTTTGTGGTCCTCCGCCAACATTCGCAAAGCTATCGCTCCGTTGTATACGAATCTCGGGCTGACGCCGCAAATCCTGGTGCTTCCGAGGAATCAGACGATTCAGATCGTCGAAGGGCCACGCATCGCTTCCATCGTGTTGCCCGCCGATCAGGTTCCGGCGCGCGATATCGACCGGCTGCTTTGGGATCTGCTCGACACCGGCGACTTTCGGCAGGGCGGAGGGGAAGCGCATCGTCGATTTTCGATCGCGACCTCGGCTACGCCGAAGGCGACGAACCTTATGCGATCCAGTATCAGATCCAGGCGATGCAGCTTCTGATCTCGCCGCTCGGTTATACAGTAGCCACCCAAGCGAGCACGCAAGCAGGCACAAAGCCGGGCGCAAGCCAATACGTCGATCTGCGCGTGCAAAAGGCAGCTAAGAAGTATTCGCGATCATCTGGCTGCCGGATTCGAATACAAACCGGGCCAAGGTATCAGTGCCCTCGGGAATGCTGCAGTTGTCCTCTCTGAGCCTCTCGGGAGGCGGACCGTCGGGCACTTTGGGATCGGTCAGCTATTCGGCAGACCTCCTCGGCTTTTCCGCAAGTGCGAATGCCGGCGTGACCGTGGAACGCAATCGCGTGCTGGATGGCGTCAAAGTAAACGAACAAAGCACCGCTGAGTCCGCGACGCTCGCATGGGAGCCTTGGCGCGGCCTGGACGGAAACACGGTCATGCTCCAGTTCGTTCCGAGCCACGCCGTGGTTCTGAACGAAACGTTGAACACGATCAAGCCCGGCTTCCAGTTCGTTCACAACGATCTCACTTCCCAATACCCTTCCCGGACGACCATTGAACCGCGCATCTTGATGGATCTTCGTTTTGCCGATTGCATCGTCACCGCCAACACGCATCGCACCTTCGATCATTGGGAGTACGATTTGAGCGGCCGCTTCGAAAATGCTGTCGGCGACGCTCCTATCTTCGAGCTCCCTTCCTTGGGAGGCGCGGACACGGTGCGAGGGTTTCGCGCCGATGACGCGATCGGACGGCAGGCTTTGGAGCACGCAAAGCGAACTGTGGTGGCGCGTGTTTCCCGCGCCTGCCGCCGCTGAAGATCGCGACATTTTTCGATCTCGGCGGAGCGTATCAGACCACGGGATCGTACCCCGGGCTGCGCGCGGGGCCGGGAACGGGTCTGCGGCTTGACCTGCGCGTCGCAGTGCTGAAGTTCGATTGGGCCTATGGTTTCGGCCAGGCCGCAACCGGAGGCAGCCGGGGAAATTCTATTTCAATGTCGCATTTCCAACTCACTAACGGCGCCAGCGTCTACCAATTCGACACCAGCGGCGGCGTCTCCGTGGGCGGCGCCTCCGTTGGATCCTGGACCACCAACGCCACAAACCAAATTGTCACTGGCTCACTTGCCTTCACCGGAGTGGTTGCCTTCAACGTCGCGTGGGTTTTCAACGACAAGAATCAACTCACCATTCAATCGAACCGCGTCGAAATCTTCAACTTCTCCGCCGGCGGGCTGTACAATTCCTTCACCACGCGCGACACCGCGCTGAGTGTCAAACCAGACCGTGCCGCTGCCTTCAGCTTCACGCTCCAGGGCGATTGGGAAATGACTCCCGATCACAACCTCGCGTTCACCGTTGGCGGCGTCACGTCCACGCTGGACGGATTCGTCAGCGATCCGCATCGGCCGCTTCATTTTTCATTTCGCAAACCAGGACAACGTGCTCGAGACCAACGTTCTCGGGTTCGCCGGTTCCTGGCAAAGCAAGGTAGACGCGAACGGAACGCCTCTCTTGGATTTTCATTACCAGACGGCCAGCGGCGAAAAAATCTTCGAGCTGCCGAAGGCGGTGGCCGTCAATCGCAGTACAAATCAACTGACCTACAGCTACACCAAGGGCAACAAGAATCTCAGCATCGATTTTCAAGGAACGCTGATGATCGGCGCCGATTTCTCGCTCACCTACGTCATCGAACCGCAGGTTTCGAGTTCCGGGGATCCGATGGTAGCCTCCACCACGCTCTCGTTCAACACATCGCTGGCACAGCCGAATCTTCGCGGCGATCTGCAGCTTGGCGGCCGGCGCAACCACGCTCACCATCGGCGGCCAATGCCAGGGTGTGCTCGGAAAGACCAGCCTACAGTTGGGCTTCACGTTCACGCAAACTTTCGGTGGCGCGGGAAATCAGATCACAAGAACAGCGGCATTCAGCGGAACGCTCACATTCAGGAGCGGCCAAGTCCAGTGGACCTTCAGCGCCACAGGGACAAGCATCGATCTGGCCGTGGGTGTGGACATCAAACTCGGGCCAGTCCAGATTGACGCGCGGCTGAATCTGCCGATGGACGGCGGACAGTCCGCAGGCGTTACGTTCCTGTTGGGAGTGTCGTTCTAACTTTGGCAACACGCGGCTCGGCGGTCATCCGCAGGCCGTTCTTCACGCGCAGCGTAATCAATGGCAGCGGCTCCACGGTCTGGCCCGGCTCCAGGCGCAGGCGCCATTTCTGCGCGATCGCCGCCATCACGATCACGCCTTCCATCCAAGCGAAGCGCTCACCGATGCAAACACGCGCGCCGCCTCCAAATGGAAAATAGGCGAACTTGGGCCGCGCCTCGCGGGCTTCCGGCGTCCAGCGCTCGGGGTCGAATTTCTCAGGCTCCGGAAACCAGCGCGCATCGCGATGAATCAGGTAAGGGCTCAGGATGCAGATGGATTTCGCGGGGATCTCCACCCCTCCCGAGTTCAAACGGACCTTTCACCATCCGGCCGATTCGCCCAGGCCGGCGGATACAATCGCAGCGCCTCGGAAAAAACCATTTCGGTATAGCGCAATTGCGGAACGTCGGCAAGTTCGGGCGCGCGGCCCTGAAGAACAGTATCGATTTCTTCGTGCAGCCGTCGCTCCACCTCGGGATGTTGCGAGAGCAGATACCAGGTCCAGGTCAGCGCGTTCGCGGTGGTTTCGTGCCCGGCCAGGAACAGCGTGAGCGCTTCATCGCGCACCTGCTTGTCCGTCATGCCGCCGCCGTCTTTTTTCCCTCCGTCCGGCTCTCGTCTTGCGCGAACAACAGCATCGACAGCAGATCGCCGGTATCCACCCCGCTATTGCGGCGTTCGCGAATCAGCCCGTAAATCGTGGATCCAGCCGCGCCCGGCCCTTCTGAAAGCGGCGTACGGAAGGCAGCGGCAGCTTGAACAAGTAATCGGAAAATGGCATCAACAGCAAGCGGAACATCTGGAGCACCGCGGTCATCGCCTCGCCGATTTCGGATGCTTCCGATTCCACGTCGGCGCTGAACAAAGTTTTCGCCACCACCGACAGCGTCAATTGCGGCATCTCGCGTCGAGATATCCATCGTGCTCCCAGCCTGCCAGCGCTCGCGCACACCGCACCGCCTGCCGCTCATCGCAGAAGCGTAACCCGCCAGCCGCTCGCGATGAAACGCGGGCTGCACCAAGCGCCGCTGCCGCAGGTGTAGCTGGCCTTCGCTGGTAAGCAATCCCTCGCCCAGCAGCACCTTCGAGCGCTGCAACGCGCGGCTCTTCAGGAAATTGCCCTGGTTGTTCACCAGGATCTCGCGCACGTAATCGGGATGATTCACCAGATACATGTGCTGGCGCGCCACTCGGAAATAGACCACGTCGCCATACTCGCGCGCGACTTTGCTGAGGAATCGAAGCGGATTGGAACGGAAGGCGTAGAGGTTCCCGACAATCGGCGGGTTCTTCGGCCCTCGCGGCGGTGCGGCGGTCAATACCATCAGTTTACCCGTGCGAGATTAGAACCACGGCCTGCGCCTCCGCCGAGAGCCCTTCGCCCACCGGTCCCAAGCGCTCCGCGGTTTTGAATTTCACCGAGACCCGGTCAACTTTGAGCCCGAGCGTTTCGGCCAGCTTGGCGCGAATGGCCGAGCGATAATCCTTCAGTTTGGGCCGCTCCAGAATTACCGTGGAATCCACGTTCGCCACTTGATAGCCTTCATTCGCCACCAACTCGAGCGCGTGCCGCAGGAACAGCAGGCTGTCGCCGTCCTTCCAGCGCGGATCCGTATCGGGAAAGTGCATCCCGATATCGCCCAATGCAACCGCGCCCAGCAGCGCGTCCGTGATGGCGTGCGACAGGATGTCGGCGTCCGAGTGGCCTTCCAAGCCGAACTCGGAAGGAATTGTCACGCCGCCCAGTATCATCGGCCGGCCCGGCACGATGCGATGCACGTCCCAGCCCTGGCCTACGCGGAAATCGCTCAAGAACCTACCTTGGCCGTCATTTCTTCCGCCAGGAACAGACGCGCCAGGTCCATGTCGGACGGCTTGGTGATCTTCAAATTGCGATCGCTGCCCGGAACAACGCTCACCTCCACTTGATCCAGGCGTTCCACCAGGCTGGACTCGTCGGTGCCGGCGAACCCATCCTCGCGCGCCTTGGCGAACGCGCTCTTGAGCAGATCGAAGCGGAACACCTGCGGCGTCTGCGCCAGAATCAGGCGCTCGCGCGGAATGGTCTGGCGGATTTTATTGCGATGCACCTGCTTCACGGTGTCGACGGGCACGATGCCGACGATGGCGGCTCCGTTTTCTTCGGCTTCGGCGAACACCTTGTCCAGGACGTTGTGCTCGATGAACGGCCGCACGGCGTCGTGCACCGCCACCAGTTCGGTGCCGGCGTCGAGCGTTGCCAAAGCGTGCTCTACCGATTCCTGCCGGCTATCGCCGCCTTCTACCAGGCGCACCGGCTTGCCGAACTTTTCCACGCGCAGCAGCTCGCGCACCCATTCCATGTCGTCGGGACGCAACGCCACCACGATCTCCGACACCGCGGGCGTAGAGGCAAACTTCCGGATGGTGTGCAGCAGGATGGGCGACCCTTCCAGCAGCATGAACTGCTTGCGGCTGGTGCCGGCCTTTTCGGGGACGGCTCGCCCCATGCGTGTTCCCAGCCCTGCGGCCGGGAGAATTACAGTGACTTTCATAGAGATTCCTCAGCCGCGGGCGCCCATTGCAATTTCCTAGCTGGATGCTGCCACACCGGAACCTCGAGCCTCTGCCGCGTGTGGCGCGGGAGCCGGCGCTGGCTGCTCGCGCGAACCGCTTTGCGGGCGTTCTGCGTGGCTCTGACTCTTGTCGTGAACGGCGTGCATACGGTCGTCAAAACGGCCAAAGATCATTTTACCGGCAGTGGTCTGCAGCACGCTGGTTACGGCAATATCGATGGTCCGCGAGATCATCTTCTTGGCGTTGTCCACCACCACCATGGTGCCGTCGTCCAGATACGCGACGCCCTGGTTGTACTCCTTGCCTTCTTTCAGAATAAAGACGCGCATGGTCTCGCCCGGGAGTACGACGGGCTTCAGCGCGTTGGCCAGCTCATTGATGTTCAGTACTTCCACGCCGTGCAGTTGCGCCACTTTGTTGAGATTGAAATCGTTGGTGACGATCTTGCAGTTGTAGACCTTGGCCAGTTCGATCAGCTTCATGTCCACTTCCGGCACGTTGGGAAAATCGTCTTCCAGGATCTGCACGTTCAACTGGGTCATTTTTTGGACGCGCTGCAGGACGTCCAGACCGCGACGCCCGCGATTGCGCTTGAGCGAATCCGCCGAGTCGGCCACTAACTGCAGCTCGCGCAGCACGAACTGCGGGATCACCAGCGTACCGTCCAGGAATCCGGTTTCCACGATGTCGGCGATGCGGCCATCGATGATGACGCTGGTATCCAGGATCTTGAACGATTGACTGGACACCTGCTCGCCGCCGAACAGCCCGCCTAACGCACCCAGGTTGAGCATGTCGCCTTTATTGGCGCCTACCATCAGGCCGACATATCCCATCCACAGCAACAGCAGAATCTCAAGAAACGAAATCGTCGACGAACCAGCGGGGAAAGCGTGTCCGAGAATGAGGGCGATAATGTACGCACCCAGAATCCCCAGCAGCGATCCAAAAGCCGCCCCAAACAAACGCTTGAGAGTTGTTTTGCGAACCTGGAGCTCGAACAGAACGATCAATACGCCGGCCAGCAATCCTGCCGTCGCACTATAAGGAGAAGGAAAGTCAAAAGGATGCAGGAACCATGCGGCGGCGGCAAGCAACGCCACAAATAGGAAACGGATGATGAGCAAATTACTCACTAAACCACCCCCGGCGCGTGCTGATTGTGGATCAAAGGGCACCCCTGTTTCAAACAGGTGCCATTGAGTATAGCACTGAAAATAGGGACGATGTTATAGCTGCGGTGAGGAGTTACAGAAAAGTTAAGAAAGATGGAGAGGGAAGGCCCGCGCGAGGTTTGGCTCGCGTGAGCCCTAGAGAGCCTTGGCTAATTCTTCCGCGAATGCACTGGGCGGGCCTTGCGGACCGGTCTGCTGCGGACGCTTATGTTTTTTTCCACCACGCTCACGGCGTGGAGGTGGACCAGCGGCGGTGCGATTTACTTGTTGACCCGTTGGTCCGGCGGGACCGGGCCCTTTCGATCTGGGCGGCTGCGCTTGATTCGCACGCAGCAACCGATCCTCAAGCGGCGCGCGGTCAAAGCGCCGGATGATCGAGTTCATTTCTTCCGAGTTGGGGGTGTCGATGAAGGCGAATCCCTTGGACTCTTGAGTCTCTGGGTTGCGGATCACCTTGACATCGTCGTAGACGAGGTTTTCTGCGTTAAGCCAGGACTTGATGTCGTCCTTAGTAACCCAGACAGGCAAATTTCCGAGGAATACTGTAAAGCTCATTCGAGGTCTGTCGTTAACTCCGTTGTAGGGGATTTGGCGGAACTGCTTCGCGGATGCGATCCATGAGAGCTTACCTATCGTATCACAGCGTGGCGCGCCCGGCAAACAGGAGAATTTTCCTAACCTGCTCGTTCGGAAGGAGAAGGAGTGCGGTCATTTCCGTGACGGCGCCGGCGAAGATTTCGGGGAAGACCTTTCCTGGGAGGTGACAGACGGTGAGGTGACAGTCCGCGCGGCGTCTTCGATCTTGGGTTCGCCCCCTTCTATTTTAGGTTCGATGGACGCCAGCATCTCGCTGCGGGGCAAAAGATAAACGATGTAAATGGATCCGGCTTCTAACGCCCGGTAAGCGGCCAGATTCACCGGCATGTTTAAGTACCGCAAGGAGAAAAAATATTTCTCGATGGGATCGCGCCCGTTGGCACGGTTGATCTGTTCTTCGCGCGCCACCACCCGGCCTTCCCTGGCTTCCACCTTGCCGTCGAGAAGATCGAAATAGAGCATCAACGGCACGCGCACGGCCATGAACACCGCTAGCCCCAGCGAGATCAGAATAGAACCGAGCATGATGGCGCCCCCCACCTTTCCGTGAGTCTCCATCAAACAATTCACGTGGAGCAGTTCCTTGATCAGAGTGGGAAAGGCATTTCCCAAGGGAATCTGTTCGCGCTGGGCTGTGATCCAGGTCCAGATCGCGAAGGGAGCTACGGCGAAAACAGCGGTCAAAATGGCCGGCTGGGCAATCTGTGGCGCGAACGTTTTCAGTTGCGCTTTGGAAAGCCGACCCTTGCGATTCGCCTCCAGGCACTCGGGCGAAAAATGCAGGGCCTGAGAAAGGTCGAACAGGACCTTCTCTTTGTTGCGGAAAGTTGTGGCGTCTTCAATCACTCCAACCGGCCCCCGTTCAATCCAGTACTACCTGGGAGATATCGACGGATGGCGCGGGATACTTTAACCGCATGTTGTCGAGCGCTCGCACCACCAACTCGGCCACCAGGTAATTCCGGAACCATTTTCTATTGGCCGGAATCACATACCACGGCGCTTCCTTCGTGCTGCAATTGTGCAAAGCTTCTTCGTACGCCTGCGTGTAGTTGTCCCAATGCTGGCGCTCCTCAAAATCGGGTAGCGAGAGTTTCCAGTTTCGCGAAGAATCGTGAATGCGCGCCTCGAACCGTTTCTTTTGCTCCTCGCGGCTGATGTGCAGAAAGAATTTCAGAATGGTCACGCCATTTTCCGTCAGCATGCGCTCCAGATCGTTGATCTGACGGTAGCGGCTGCGCCACACGGATTTCGCAACCAGCTGGTGCACCCGCACTATCAGCACGTCTTCGTAGTGGGACCGGTTGAAGATCCCGATATTGCCGCGGGGCGGAACCGCCTTATGGACGCGCCATAAGAAATCGCGCGCCAGCTCTTCTGTGGACGGCGCTTTGAACGACGTCACATCGCAGCCCTGAGGATTCACGCCGGACATGACGTGCCGTATGGTTCCGTCCTTGCCGGCCGCGTCCAGCCCCTGCAGGACGATCAGGAGCGAATAGCGCTTGTCGGCGTAGAGCAGATGCTGCAGCTCGCGCAGCCGGTCCAGCGTTTTTTGGTGCGCTTTGTCGTCGCGCGTTCTTCCGAACGTATCGTCCGGGTCCCGGTGCTTGAGGCGTAGCTTGCCGCCGGGCGGTACGATGCAGTGTTTCCCGAGGTCCATACCCACCGTATCGCCCCGAGCTTGGATTTTGATGAGAGAATTGGCATTTGATTCGGAGATTCCAGGTGCGGATACCGGCTGCTCGCGCGTCCGTCTTGCTAAACGCGACGAAACCGCCGGTAGCGCGTTACCGAGCCGCGACCGTCAGGGAGTCGGTTTCCAGTGAAGCAACGAAACCGCTTGCTGACGCGCCACCCGTCCGGTTTTCTTCGAGTCGATGTTCTCCAGTGCAGGACTTCCCGTCGTCTCCGGGCGTGCTGCTGGCGCGCGGCTCAGTTATTGCGACGAAACCGCTTGCTGACGCGCGCGGCTCAGTTATTGCGACGAAACCGCTTGCTGACGCGCGCGGCTCAGTTATTGCGACGAAACCGCTTGCTGACGCGCGCGGCTCGGTAACCTTCGCTCTATTCCTCAGCCTTGCGGTGTCGCTTGCGGCGAAGGCTCCCGCGGACGACTTTCACGCGCGCCGGGCTGCCCTGCGTCAATCGCTGGACGGCGGCGTGCTCTTGCTCAAAGGACGCGCTGAAGCCTATGATCCAATCGTCCGGTTCGAGCAGGAACCCAATTTCTATTACTTGACCGGTTGGTCTGAGCCTGGCGCGGTGCTGATGCTAACCCCGACGGATGAGATCCTGTTCCTTCCGTCCCATAATGAACGCGCGGAGAAATATTCCGGCCGCCGCACCTCGGCCGAGGACGCCGATGCACACGCGCTCACCGGTTTCGAAAAGGTCCTGCCGATCGAAAAGCTGGAATCGGAGCTGGATCTGGCACTCCGTTCCCATTCGCGCATTTATGCGCCGTGGATGGAAGCTTATGCCGGGCAGCTGCGCGCGCGCTATCCATTCCGCGACGTCGCTGACGCCACGCCGCTGATCGCGAAACTGCGCGTCACCAAATCGGAGGGCGAGATCGCAGCCATCCAACACTCCACCGACGTCAGCATGGAAGCCCATCGCGAGGCGTGGAAGCGGCTGGCTGCCGGACAGTACGAATACCAGATCGCGGCTACGCTCCTCAGCGCCTTTCTCGATGCGGGCTGCGAGGGGCCGGCCTATTCGCCCATCGTCGGCTCCGGCCCGAACGGCGCCATCCTGCACTACATGTCGAACCGGCGGCGGATGGATCGCGGCGAGCTGGTGGTCGTGGATGCGGCCGCGCAATGCGGCATGTACGCGAGCGATATCACGCGCACGGTCCCGGTGGGCGGCAAATTCACCCCGCGCCAGCGCGAGATCTATCAGGTTGTGCTGGGCGCTCAGAAGGCCGCCATCGCCGCCGTGAAGCCTGGGGCTTTGCTGGCTGATTCCGGCCTTTCCGGCGCGGGCCCATCGCTCACTAAAATCGCGCGCGATTACATGGACGCTCACGGAAAAGACCTGCATGGCGAGCCGCTGGGAAAGTATTTCACGCACGACATCGGGCATCAGGTGGGATTGCAGGTGCATGACCCGCCCGCCGATGGCCCGCTCGAAGCCGGCATGGTGATCACCATCGAGCCCGGCGTCTACATCCCGGAAGAACATCTCGGCGTTCGCATCGAAGACGTCGTGCTGGTGACGGCGAACGGCGCGAAGGTGCTGAGCGCGGCGCTGCCCAAGGAGCCGGACGAGATTGAAAAAGCGGTCTCCAAGTAAACGGACGCTCGGCTACGTTGCCATTCTGGCCGTGACGCTCGCGTTCGCGATCGCGGTGGGATGGACGTCGCTCGCCGCGCAGATCGACAACGACACTTACGACGTGATGTTCCGCCTGCATCCACCGGCGTCCGCCGCGCAGCCGCACTCGATCATCCTGGCCATCGACGACGCCACCTTCAAGTCGATGGGCGGCGTGGGCGGCTACCGCAGCATGTGGACCCAGGCGTTCGAATTGGTGAAGCGCGCCAATCCGAAAGCGGTTGCGCTGGACGTGGTTCTGTCGGATCCCTGGAAGGATCCGGCCGAAGACCAGCGCCTGGACCGTGCCATGCAGGCCATCCCGAACCTTGTTCTGGCTACTCACTTGGACAACGGCCGCTGGGAAGATCCGCTGGCAGTCTTCCGCCAACATGCCGCCGCCATCGGTCACGACGGCGCCGACGAGCTGTCGGCCGACGGTGTGACGCGCGAAATTCCCCTGGAAGAACGCACCGCCACGGAGCGCCACTGGTCGCTGGCCCTGGAAGCTTTTCGGCTGGCCAAAGGCGCGCGGATACTGGAGTCCCCGGCCGATCTGCAAATTGGCGACGAAGTAATTCCGGCCGCGCGATCCGGCGCTATTAGCCGCCCGCTGCGCGTCTTGTACACGCGCGAGCCGATCCCCAGCGTGTCCCTGAAGGACTTGGCCGGGAATCCTGAATTGGCCGCCCGCTTCAACGGACAGGTGGTGTTCATCGGCGTCACTTCCATTTCGGCCACTTATGACCGCGTCGCGACGCCCTATGGCCAAGGCCGCATCCCCGGCGTGGAGGTTCACGCGCAGCTTTTTGAAACCCTGGAGCGCGGCGAATTCCTGACGGACGCCTCCAACATCGCAGTGCTGGCCTTCTGCCTCGCGGTTGGCATTTTCGCCGGACTGATCTTCGCGTTTCTATCCGGCTGGCCAGCCTATACGGCCGCTGGAGTTTTGCTGATCGCGGCTCCAGCCACGCCGTTTGTATTCTTCCAGCACGGCATTGTGCTTCCGTTCATCGCCCCGTTCGCCTCGGCGTGGCTCACTGCCATTGCAGCCGCCAGCTATCAGCACTTTGTCGTACGACGCGCGCTGCGCGTGGCGGAAACCGACCGCCAGCACTACCAGCAGGCCATCCATTTCGTCACGCACGAGATGCGCACGCCGCTCACGGCCATTCAGGGATCGAGCGAGCTGATGGGCCGCTACAACCTGAGCGAAGAGAAACGCAAACAGATCGCCGAGATGATCAACCAGGAGTCCAAGCGGCTGGCGCGCATGATCCAAACTTTCCTGGATGTGGAACGTCTCTCGGATGGACAGATCGAGCTGAAGGGCGAGGCGTTCGAAGTCCGCGAGATTGTAGAAGCCTGCATCGCCCGCGCGCGCCCTCTGGCCGAGCGCAAGAACATTCAAATTGTCACAGAAGCGCTGGATGGAAACCTGGAAGGCGATCGCGAACTGATGGAATACGCCCTCTACAATCTGCTCACCAACGCGGTGAAATATTCGCCGGTGGACACCCAAATCACCGTGGCGTGCCGGCTGCAAGGGTCCCAATTGCGGCTCTCCGTGCAGGACCAAGGCATCGGGATGGACGCCAAAGAGCTGCGGCAGATCTTCCAGAAGTTTTACCGCACCAAGCGCGCCGAAGCGTCCGGCGAAGCGGGAACCGGCATCGGCCTTTCCATCGTCGAGCAAATCGTACAGCACCATGGCGGTAAGATAGAAGTGACCAGCCAACCCGGACAAGGCTCCTGCTTTACGGTGGTATTTGCCGCGCGCTCCCGCACGCCGCGGTCTCCGGCTGTGTCAGTCTAATAATAAGGGCGAAAACGTGCAAAGACTACTTGTAGTTGAAGACGATAATTCCGTTCGCAATACCATCCAGACTTTTCTGGAATTGGAAGGCTATAGCGTCGACGCCGTATCCTCCACCCGCGAAGCCCTGGAACGCTTGCGCGACGACGCCTACCCCATCGTCATCTCGGACATCTATGTCGACGAGCGCACCGGCCTGGATGTGCTGGAAACGGCCCGCAAGAAGAATCCCAACTGCGCCGTGATTCTGATGACCGCGCGCGGGACCATCGAAACGGTGATGAAGGCCACGCAGGGCGGCGCGTTCGATTATATCGCCAAACCTTTTGAGCTGGATCGCATGCTGGACACCGTGAAGCGCGCCGAGGCTTCGGTGGACCAGCATCCGGACGACAAGGATACCGAGATCGGAGGATCTGCCGGAGAGCGAAATGATCGGCAGCTCTCCCAGCATGATCGATATTTATAAGACCGTCTCACTGGTGGCGCCCACCAACGCCACCGTGCTGCTGGAAGGCGAAACCGGCACCGGCAAGGAAATGATCGCGCGCATGGTTCACAACCACAGCCCGCGCGTGAATCAGCCGTTCGTTCCCGTGGACTGCGGATCCATCGCCAAGTCGCTTCTGGAAAGCGAGCTGTTCGGCGCGGTAAAGGGTGCGTACACCGGCGCCGATCGCGATCGCATCGGCGTCTTCGAAGCCGCCAACAACGGCACTGTCTTCCTGGATGAGATCGGCGAGCTGGAACTGGGCTTCCAGCTCAGTTTGCTGCGATTCCTGCAGGAAAAAGAGATTCGTCCGGTTGGGTCGCCGCGCGGAAAAAAAGTGGACGTGCGCGTGGTGGCGGCCACCAATCGCGATCTGCAGAAGATGGTGGAGCAGGGCAAGTTTCGCGACGACCTGTGGTATCGGCTCAACGTGGTGCGCGTCATTCTTCCGCCGCTGGTGGAACGGCGCGGCGATGTCCCGCTGCTGGCGCATTATTTCCTGAAGAAATACAACGAGCGCTACCATCAGCAGGCCCGCCTTACCGAGTCCGCGCTGCGGGCGCTGGAAGACTATAGCTGGCCGGGCAACGTGCGCCAACTGCAGCACATGATCGAACGGCTGACTATTGTGACCCCGCAGGGGCGCATCGACGACGCGGCGGTGCGCGAAGCCATCGAGCTCACCGAACCTCGCGACACCGCGAGCGAGACGCTGGCCGACACCGAAGCCGATCAGATCCGGCGGGTGCTGGCGGCCACGGGCGGCAACAAGAGCCGCGCCGCTAAGATTCTGGGGATCGAGCGTAAGACACTTTACCGAAAACTCGAACGCATGGCATTGTAACGATTCGTTATCTTCAGTCAAACCACTCAAAACAAGCCGACGAATAACCTGTCATTTCGGCGGGTTCGAGCATATAATTGCTCAGGCTCGTGATCATACCGGACTCATGTTAAAGCTGGCCGGACTCATGTAAAACCCGGCCGGAGTCAAAAAATACGGGACTCCCAGGGAGGTTGTCTATGTTTGAAAGCCTCGACGAGCAATTGAAGCTGGACGCCCACAAAAGCACATCCAGCACGGAGCGGATCATCCGCTGGGTTTTGGGGATTGGGATTGCGCTGATTGTCTTCGGCGCCCTTTACTGGGGTGTCCACATGATGCAGGGCAGCTAAGTCGGCAGACCGTCCGTTACCGATCCGCGGCGCCAAGAGGAGTGCTTTGCCCCGATCAATCGGCAGCCAACACTCGCGGTTGGGCGCAGGATCCGATGGCCCGCATCACCGCCTTCACCCGCTCGGAGTATTCCGGCAGAGGGTTATACATCTGCAGCTTGCCGTCGATGTTCTTGCCCCTGTATCTTCTTGATCTTCCAAGCTGTGCCGCGACGTAATGAATTCCGGCTCGAACCGACGGAAACTTCTCCTTCGCCGAACCCCAGCCAAAGACGTTGTTGTTGATGTAGTCCTTACCCCCGCTCGATTCGATGATCGAAATGCTGGGCAACAGGCGCCAGTCCAGCTGATTCTGGTCGGCCGCCATCAGAAAATCCTTGGCCGCGTCGCGTAGCGGGCAATCGCGATCTCCGAAGTACTTCTGCAACCGCGATAGTCTGGGGTCGTTCTGCTTCACCTCCGGCGATGCCGCGTACTGCTGGACGCTCACGGTTGCGGGCGCTGCCAACAATCCGGCGACCAATAGGAAATCTTTCATGGGTATCCTCCCTGTGGGTTTTCTGTTGAAAACCGCTCTTCTTGGAAGTCTTTGAAAACTAAGAGAATCAGACGCTTCTAACAGGTTAGTACTTTAAAATCAATAACTTAGCAGGATTAAGAACTCCAAATGAGTTCCCAGTATAGCATGTCAAGCGTGTGTCAAGGCCAGGGAAATCCAGCTGCAGGAAAGCTACGCCCGCCGCCGGGTATACCCATGCCCGACCGATCCCAAATCCACCAGCGCGGCAATCAGGAGCCACAGCAGGTTGATGCCTGCTATCGGCAAGTGGCTATTGACCAGCCACGCATAGACCAGGGTGGTGAACGGCAGGAAGATGAAGCCCAGGATCAGGAGCAGGATGCTTTGGAAGGCCCGGTCCAGGTAATGCGTGAACAGGAACAGGAGCGCTATCGCCAAGCGCGGGAACGCAAGGATCACGATCAGGAATAGGCAGGGCATGTGTGGTTAACCGTCCAATGGTGGACGCCGGTGTGAGCGGCAAGTTTCAAGAGGTGATAAAAATGATACCGCTCAACCTAGTCGTAAACGCTCCGGCGGTGCGCAACCCGCCTCACTTCAACGATCCTGGCCGTATCGTTGATCGCGTAAACGATGCGGTATCGCCTACGCGGATACGCCAGTGGTCTTTGTAGCCTTTGAGCTTCTGGCATCCCTTAGGCCGCGGATTTTCCGCCAGCGCCAGGATCTTCGCGTCTATTCGCCTGAATAGCGTATGGTCGAGCGCATCCAGTTCCTTCTCCGCGGAGGGCTTGAGCTCAATCGAGTACTTATCCACGCGTACGGGCAGGTGCGCGTTTTAGGCGCTTCGCGCGATATTGCTCATAAGGGATGCCCTTCTCGTTCCGGCGCGACTCAGAAATGAGACCGTCCCAGAAGTCTTCCAAAGCCGCCCCGTGCTTCTTCAGGTCGATCAGGACGGCCACTTTGCGGCCCTTCTCGTCGGTGACAAATTGAATCCCGCTCATGCTTCATTGTCCTTTATGTGACAACGATTGCGATGTCGGTGACCCGTGGCGCGCCAGGCTCAGTCATCTGGTTGATTTCGGAAAACCTTCCACCAACGCGAGTCTCACCTCTTCGAGTTTCACGGCGCCATCTCGTCCGGGTTTCCACCGGTGGCAATGTATGGTCGCTTGGCCTCCGCGGTAGTTGAAAATAATGTACTCTTCGCCAATTCGGTGATCGGGGTATGCGGCGAGAAATTTCGCCACGCTAGCCAACTCATCACTGACAAAAGTCGGCGAGTCACAGACCATGACCTTAAGCGGCGTCTTGAGGTGTAGAAGTTTTCGAAAATCAAAGAAGATGTTGTCCGCCCTCGGGACCCACTCGCTCTCAAGCGCAAGCACCATTCGTTCCTGGGCGAAAGCACAGAAATCTACCAAGAACTCGTGTTTGCGTTCGGAGGATTCCTCGTTGGCGGATCTCGTGTAAAGGATATCAGGATCTCGAACTCCACTTCGACGACAGAAATCAGACGAACGCTCCTTAAGCCTCGCGGTAAACTGCGGGTTGCTGCAGTTGGCGAGGCTGCACAACCGCATTTCGTCAGCAAGCTCCGCAACAAGTAGATTGGAATCCAGCATAGGCAAGCCGACTATACATCGCCTTCCGCGCCGCGATGATGGCTGACATCAAATCGTAAACATTCAACTGCTGAGTTTCCAACCCCTCCGCCGCTACAATAGTGTTAGACGATGGTCAAGGACGGAATCTACTACGGCGTCGCCCTCGCGGCCGCCGGCGCGCTGATCTGGTATTTGATCCACCCGGCCTATGCCGCGCCGCTGTTCCTGCTGGCGCTCTTCTGCCTCTACTTCTTTCGCGACCCGGATCGCACCATTCCCGATGGCCCCGTCGCGGTTTCGCCGGCCGACGGCAAAGTGGTGGCGATTATCGGGGACGGAGTCGGCGTGGAATCCACGCGCATCAGCATCTTCCTGAATATTTTCGACGTCCATGTCAATCGCGCGCCCATCGCGGGCAAGATCGCGAACGTCGAATACACCAAGGGCCAGTTCCTGGTGGCCAGCCGCGAACTGGCCAGCTCCCAAAATGAACGCAACACTGTGACCATCGTGGGAAGCAGCGCGGGCGATTCCACCTGCGTCCGCTTCGCGCAAATCGCCGGACTCATCGCGCGCCGCATCGTGTTCTACAAGAAGCCGGGCGACACCGTCGCCAAGGGCGAGCGCGTCGGGCTCATCAAGTTCGGCTCCCGGGTCGATATTTTCTTAGGCCCCGAATGGGAAATCAAGGTACGACCTGGCGAGCGCGTCTCGGGTGGCTCCAGCATCCTGGCCCAGCGCAGAGAAATGACCAGGGAGAGCTGATGGCGCGGCTCACTTTCAAGGAACGTTTCTTCGATCCGCGCCCGCCCTCGCGCCGGCCCCGGCGCGCGGCCTATGCTCTTCCAACGCTGTTTACCGCCGGCAACATTTTCCTCGGATTCATCGCCATTCTTCGCTCGGTGGAAGGCGCGCTGCTGGCGTCCACCGGGCAACTCGGGCCCAATCCGCACTTCGAGGTGGCGGCCAAGGCGATTGGCGCGGCCGTGGTGCTGGACGGCTTGGACGGACGCATCGCGCGCATGACGAACACGGTGAGCGCTTTCGGCCGCGAGATGGATTCGCTCGCCGATGTCATCACCTTCGGCATCGCTCCCGCCGTTCTCGCTTACACCTGGGGCGTGCAGTTTGTGGTGCCCGGCGGATTCCTGATGGATCACCGCGCCGGCTATTTCCTGGCCTTCCTATTCCTGCTGTGCGGCGCCGCGCGGCTGGCCCGTTTCAACGTCCAGACCAATCCGGTGCCCAAGAATCCGGGCCGTCCGGATCGCAAATATTTCGTCGGGCTGCCGATTCCCGCCGCCGCAGGTTTGGTGGCAGCCATCGTTTATGCCAACGATAGCGTGCCCGTGGAATGGTGGATCCTTTCGGCCTTCTGGCTCGCCCTGCTCGCGCTGCTCTCGTTCCTGATGGTCAGCACCTGGCGCTATCCCAGCTTCAAGGAGATTCATCTCACGGGTCCGCGGTCGCCGCTCACCGTCATCCTGTTTGGCGCGCTCATCTATCTCATCTGGAATCTATTCGCAGCCGGTACTGCTGGCGCTCTCCACGGTTATATGTCAGCACCGGCATCGTGATTCGCGCGGCCGGCATCATCCGGCGCAAATTCCGCCCCCAGCCCCCATCGCCCTTGCCGGAGCATCAAACTGGTTAGTATGCATGCTCATCGCACCGGCCGCCGGACTTCCATCGCAATCGTAGGCGGCGAGACGCTTCTGGGAAAAGAGGTTCACGAACTGCTGGAAGCCCGCAAGACTCCGGCGAACATCCAGCTCGTCGCTTCCTTTGACGCCGGATGAATCCGCCAAGGCTGCCAGTATTCTGGCCGCCGGCAAAGAAGAGCCGCTGGTGATGACTTCTATCGAAGCCGCCGAACTCGGCTCGGCGCAGGTCGTCATCCTGGCTGCTTCCAAAGAATCCGGCCAGATGGCCTACGAAAAAATCAAAGGCAGCGAAGCCAGCGCCAGTGGTCATCGATCTCACCGGAGCGCTGGAGGATCTGGCCGAGTCGCGCCTGCGCGCGCCCTTCGTTGAACCTGTCGGCTCCGAGCGCCAAGGGTCCCGTTCAAACCATCGCGCACCCCGCCGCCATCGCGATCGCGCTCCTGATCACGCACCTCCAAAAAGCCGGCGCGATCCGCCGTTCCGTGATCGAAATCTTCGAACCGGTGAGCGAGCGCGGCAAAGCCGGGATCGATGAACTGCAAAAGCAGGCCGTTGCGTTGCTCACCTTCAAGCCCCTGCCGAAAGCGGTATTCGACGCGCAGGTCAGTTTCAACATGCTGTCGCAATACGGGTCCGATGCGCCGCTGTCCCTCGAGGAAATCGAGCTGAAGATCGACCGGCATTTGGCCAGCCTGCTGGCATCAGTGGACAAGGCTGGCGCCGCGCCCATGCCCTCCCTGCGACTTTTTCAAGCGCCGGTGTTCCATGGTTATAGCATCTCTGTCTGGGTAGAATTTGAAGAGAACCCCGGAATGGATGCCATCTTCCAGGCGCTTGGATCCAGCAACATCGATGTCCGCACCGAAGATCACGAGCCGCCCACCAACGTGGGTGTCGCGGGACAAGGCGGCATCACCGTGGGCTCCATTGCCCAGGATCGCAATCAGCCGCGCGCCTGGTGGTTCTGGATGGTGGCGGACAATCTGCAAATCGCCGCCGAAAACGCTGGGGAGGTTGTACGTGAATATCTGGAATAAACCGGGCGCGTGGCTTTTAGCTGCCTGTCTGGCTCTCGGTTCGTGCGGTTATCATTTGGCCGGCCAAGCCAACCTGGTGCCGAAAACCGTCCACACCATCGCTTTGCCGCCGTTCGGCAATTCCACCGTACGCTACAAGCTCAGCGACCTTCTCCCGGAAGCCATCAGCCGCGAGCTGATCTCGCGCACGCGCTACCAGATCGTCAACGATCCCACCCAGGCCGACGCAGTTCTGCGCGGCACCGTGGTCAATTACGTCGCCTATCCCACCTTTCGATCAAGCCACCGGCCGAACCAGCGGCCTACAGATCAACCGTGAGACTGGACAGTAAGCCTGGTGGAGCGGGCCACCGGCAAAGTTATCTTATCGCCCGGCCCGAATTTCGACGCGCACGAACGCTACGAGTTCTCCGCCACCAACAACTATCAATATTTCGACGAGAGCGGCGCCGCGCTGGAGCGCTTGAGCAAGGATGTAGCGCGCGACCTGGTGACTTCGATCCTGGATAATTTTTGAACGGACAATTTTTGAGCCCCGAACAATTTTTACAACGCCTTCAAAAAGCGCCGCCCGCGCCGGTGTATCTGTTCCTGGGCCCGGAGGTGTATCAACTCGGCGCCTGCCGCCGCGCGCTGGTGGAGAAGACGCTGGCGCCGGAAGATCGTGAGACCGGGTTGAGCCGGCACGATCTGGAGGAAACCACGCTCGCCAACGTACTGGACGACGCGCGTTCGTTGTCGCTCTTCGCGCCCAACCGCGTGGTGTGGGTTTCGGGCGCCGAGACGCGCTCCCGCGTGGCCGCGCGGCCAGTGACGAAGAAAACTCCGCCGCGGCAGAACTGGCCGCATATCTGAAGCGCCCCACTCCCGGAACGGTGCTGGTTTTCGAAACTACCCGCTACGATTTCGAAGGCGAAGACCGCGCCAAGCTGGAGCGCGTGCAGAAGTTTTATTCCGCCATCCCGGAGGTGGTGGAACTGCGGCCTTACACGCTGGAATCGGCGCGGCGGCTGGCGCAGGATCTGGCGAAGGAAGCCGGACTGCAAATCGGGCTCTCTGAAATCGGCCTGCTGGTCGAATCGCTGGCCTCCGACGCCGGCCGCATCGCAAACGAAATTGAAAAGCTGCGGCTTTATACCGCGGGCACGCGAAAAGTGACGGCGGACGATATTCTGCGCCTGGTTCCGAACGCCCAGGCGTCCACGATTTTCGCTTTGGTGGGCGCGCTGGGACGCGGCGATCGCAAACGCGCGCTCGATAGCCTGGACACGTTGTTCCGCGAAGGCGAGTATCTTCCGCTGGCGCTGACGTTCCTGGCCACGCAATTCCGATTGGCGATGGCCGCGCGCGATTCCGGGCTCAGAAGCTCGCAGCAGATCCAGGCGCAGTTCACCAAACAAGGCATCCGCATCTGGCGCGATCGCGCGGAGCAGGTTTATCAGACCGTGGGCGCATTCCCCGGCGAAAAGCTGGCGCGCGCCATCGAAAAAATCTACTGGGCCGACAAAGCGCTGCGAGACACCCGGCCGGATGACCGGGTGGTGATGGAAGAGCTGGTGTTGAGTCTGACGAACGTTTGACTGGCTATTGTGGCGCACGCACTCCTGCGTGCCGTGTTCGCACTCATGCGAATACGTTTTGCCAGGGCCTCGAAGGCGTTCACAGGAGTGTGAACGCGGCACGCAGGAGTGCGTGCGCCACGGTCGGGAAGCAGCTTGCCCTAGTGACCGGCGCAGCCCGACCTCTCTTGCGCTTCCTTGCTTAACTGAACAGTGTCTCCGCCGCCATCGGAAGACTGCGATTTCGACTGCCCGGTGCTCTGGGTGGTTGCCGAGGTGGACTGAGCCACCGGTTGAGCCAGCGTCGGAGACGAAATAGGACCAATCATTTTGGTAACTCCTCGGCAATCCATATCGTCCGAATCGGGCAGAGCTTGAGCCGGGCAGTTAGCTCACCTATCCTCTAGGACGCTTCCGCAAAGCTTCCTAGGTAGAACCCCTCCACCGAGGTAAGCTGTAGCGGCGTAATCGCCGTCGCGCGGCGAGCCGATTCACGTCTTGACGGCAGCAATGCCGGGGAGTCCGCTCTTGTATCTGGCACAATTACTCCGCGCCAATCCTTTGATGGCGATCGCGCTTCTCATTTGCCTGGCTACCATTCTCTGGTGCATCCTTTTAACCCGCCGGCAGCGCAACGGCCTGGACAAGATGCTTACGGGCCTGCTGGGTTTGATCGCGATCTACGACGCTCTGCGCATCCTGAAAGATTCCGGCTTCTCCGCCTTCGCGCGCTTCCGAACCATGGAAGGTTGGGTGGACCTGATCAGCGCCTGCCTGTACCTGGTGGCGGCCTTGATCCTCAAAACTACCAGTACCGAGCGCGCCGCCACCAAGGTTCATCTGCGCCTGGTGGAGGCCGATGAAAAGCGCGCTGATCTGACCAACGCGGTGATCGCGACCTTACCGGAATTGGGTTTTCCGCTGGTGGACTCCGCCCCGCTCGCCATCTTCGCCATCGACCCTACGGGCACGGTTACTCACTGGAATGCCGCCGCTCGAAAGTTTGCTGGGCTGGACGCGCAATGAACTGGCGGGGCGGCAGCTTCCGTTCGATCCGCATGGCCCGATGCAATCAAAGAACGGCAGCTTCGTCGAGGCCGCCGTCTGGATATCGCCGATTCGTTCTCCGAATGGTCAGCCCGGTGGCACCGTGATTATCGCCGCCGGACACGCCGCGTTGCAGGAAGCTGGCGTGGAACTCGTACCACGGGCCAAACGTTATTCTTCAATCGCCAAGTAGCGCCCGCAATCGTCTCATATCCGGTGCGGCTAACCGGAAGCTGCGCGCCGTCCGACAACACCGCGATGCGGCTGTCTTTCGCGTACGGCTCGATCTTCGCCACGCGTTCCAAATTGACGATCACGGTGCGGTGTATGCGCACAAAACGCTCGGGATCGAGCGCGGCTTCCAGGCTGGAAATGGTCTGCTCTTTCAAGTAGCTTTTGCCCTGGCTGTGCAGCGCAACGTAGTCGTCTTGCGATTCGGCGTAATCCAGCTTCTCCACCGGAATGATATGTACGCGCGCTCCGTCCTTCACCACGATGCGCTGGAGAAATTCCTGCGGAGGGCGCGCGGCGCGAGCCAAGTCCGTCGGAGCAGCCTTTGCGGCGGGGGCTGGCGCAGAAGATTTTTCGCCTAACCGCTGCCGGGCGCGTTCCAGCGCCTTCTGAAAGCGCTCCAGGCTGAAGGGCTTCAAGAGATAATCCACAGCGTGTTCGTCGAACGCGCGCATGGCGTACTGATCGTAGGCGGTGACGAAGATGACGGCCACATCTTGCCCGATCAGTTCCAGCACTTCGAATCCGTCAGCTTTGGCATCTGGACGTCCAGGAAAACCAGGTCGGGCTTTTGCTCGGCGATGGCCTTCACCGCTTCGAAGCCGTTGGCGCATTCGGCCAGGATCTCGACGTCCGAGCTGGATTCGACATACTCGCGCAACAATGCGCGGGCCAGCTCTTCATCGTCGACAATCATCGCGCTTAACTTACGGCGCGTTGTCGTAGTCGTCGTCACGCCTGCGCCCGACGCGTCGCGCTCCAGGTTTTTCAGATCCACCAGCAGCTCGCGCGCCGATTGATAACGCCGATCGCGGTCCTTCTCCAGGCACTTCCGCACTACGCGATCCAGACCCTCTGGAACGTCATAATTGAAACGCGCGATCGCCTCGGGCTGCGCGCTCAGGATGCGCGCGATAGTTTCCGACGTCGTAGCGCCGGGGAAGGGAAGGCGCGCGGTGGCCATCTCATAGAGCACCACGCCCAGGCTGAACAGATCCGTGCGATGGTCCACTTCGCGGCCGAGCGCCTGCTCCGGACTCATGTAGGCAACGGTGCCCATCACCACGCCGTCGCTGGTCATCACCTGCGTTTCATCGCGCTGCGTCACAGACCGATTTTTCGGAGTCTCCAGCTTGGCCAGCCCGAAATCCAACACCTTGACGTACCCGCGCGGCGTCAGCATCAGGTTGGAAGGCTTGATATCGCGATGCACGATGCCTTTGGAATGCGCGTCGTCCAATGCGTCGGCCACCTGGATGGCAACCGAGAGCAGCTCGGAAAACGCTAGCGAGCCGCGGCTCAGACGAACGCTTAGCGGCTCGCCTTCCACGTATTCCATGGAAAGAAATCGCAGGCCGTCGTCCTCGCCAATCTCGTAGATGTAAGCCACATTGGGATGAGTGAGCGCGGAGGCCAGCTTCGCCTCCTGCACGAAGCGATGCATGCGCTCTGGGTCGGCAGCCACATTCGCGGGCAGCACCTTGAGAGCCACGCGCCGGCCCAGGCGCGTGTCGTCGGCCAGGTACACGGCGCCCATACCGCCTTCACCCAGGCGCGAGACCACGCGGTAATGCGCGATGAGGGAGCCCGTAGCAAGCGGGTCGGCCATCACATCATCATGACATGTGTTCAACGAAAGGCAGCTCCACGTCCACGACAAAATGATCGCCGGCCGAGGTGGTGTCCACGCGCGCGCTATTTTCGTACAAAGCGCGCAGCCGGTCGCGAACATTCCGCAATCCCAACCCGTGGCGGCTGGCTGCGGGCGACTCCGCGTCGAACTCGTTGCAAATTTTGATGTGAAGCATTCCGTTATTGCAATGCGCTTCCAATCGGATGCTGCCGCCGTCCACCAATCCCGGCGATCCCGTGCTTCACCGCGTTCTCCACCAACGGCTGCAACAGTAACGACGGCACCACGCACTGGTCGCAATCGGCATCGGCGTCTATCTCAACCCTCAGCCGCGCGCCGAAGCGAACCTGCTCCACTTCCAGATAGGCCCTGGCTAGCGCGAGTTCGTCGGCCAGCGTGATCCGCTGCTTTTCGCCCAGCTTCAGCGTGGTGCGCAAAAAGTCCGACAGCTTGATGCACATGTCCCGCGCGCGCTTCCCATCCACGGTGGCGAGTGCGCTGATGGAATTCAGGCTGTTGAATAGGAAATGCGGATTGATCTGCGCCTTCAGGGCCTTCAATTCCGATTCGCGCGCCAGCGTGAGCGCCTCCTGCTCGCGCGTTTCCGCTTCCTTGGACGATTCCATGGAGAACAGCACGTAGTGCAGCGCCACCGAGAGCAGGTATACCAGCACTCCGATGCCGAACAGCAGCGGAAGCTGCGGGCTGAGCCGTTCGTTCATCCGTGCGAAGAAGTAGTGGCCGAGCGCGAGCCCCAGGCCCTTGGCCAGCACGATCCACATCAACCCCGCCACAATCGCGGCCGCCAGGTGTTTGCCGGCAATCTTGAAAGTTTGCGCGGAGCCCAGCGGCAGCACCAGGCACATGTACCAGGGCGCCAGGCAGATGAGCGCATAAAACAGCGCCAGCGGCACGCTGAGCGTTGCCGCTTCCAGCCATCCCAGGCCGCCCATCATCACCATCAGATAGGCCAGCAGCAGCGCCACCGGGCTCCACGCCAGCAGGTAGAGCGATAGCCTGCCTTGTCTGGCAATCAGCGGATGCATGATGAAATTGTCCGATTATCCAGCGCTAGTTGCGCAGCGTGATGCCGCCGAAGATTACGGCGCCGGTCACTACCAGCCGGGGAGTCTTGACGTTGGGATCGGGCTTGGGGTGGATGGTCTTGTCGTTGACGCCCGCGAAGACAACGCCCGCCCGGTTGATCACGCTCCAGTTTTCGGGAACGCGAATTTCCACTTCACCGAAGACTACGTTGACATCGATCCGCGCCTCGTCCACGGTCATGGAAGCGTTTCGCAGGTCGAAGCGCGCGGCGCCGAATACCGCCGTGGCCTCTCCGCCGTGGAAATCCTGAGTGTCGCTGCCGCTCTTGGATTCGCTGAAAATGGCTGTGGAACCCACTATCGGGGCTCCCGTTAGCGTCGCACCGGCCGGGATTCGATTGCGTTCCAGAGCGCGCACCAGCACGCTGATCCCGAAGGCGATCAAAATCAGCGGCCAGACCACGGCGAAGTTGAAGACGATGATATCCAGCGTGTCCAGCAGCAGGAACGCGCCGATCAGGGCCAGTACGCCGCCCCAGATATAGCCGGAGGCCGTTCGGGAATCGACGATGCGGGATACGCCGTAGGCGACTAGCAGGACGGGCCAGTACTGCCAGATGTCATGGAACCGGACGATGCCCAGGTTGTCCAGCAGCAGCAGGCAGCCGATGGCCACCACGATGGCGCCAAAGAACAGGCCGTGGGTGCCCGAGCGATATTGACGCCGCGACATCCGGTCTTCCCAGCGCGCCCGGCGATCCTGCTGCTTCTGTTCCCAGCGCTGCCGGCGTTCGTCCCAACGATCCGTATCCATGCTTTGAGCCTATCAGCCGCCCTGCGCCCATTCGACCCCAGATCGGCGAATGGCGGCTGAGAATCGGCGAACGGCGGACGTAGGCTCGAAAACGCCGAGTCACAGCCGCTGAAAAGGCCCGGGGTGACCGGCTCCCTTACGGTCGCGGCTCGGTTTTGCGTGGGGTGACCGGCTCCCTTAACGGTCGTGGCTCGGTTTTGCGTTACGGAGCCGCGCGCGTGAGCGGGCGGTTGTTTGGGCGGCAGGCTTACGGCGCCAGCCGGTCGATCATCCAGCGGCCATCCGGCCCGCAGGAATACAACAACCGGTCGTGCAGTTGGTTCGACCGGCTCTGCCAGAATTCCAGTGTTTCGGGCCGCAGCCGGTAGCCGCCCCAACTGGACGGCGCCGGGATTTCGCCCTGGCCGAACTTCTGATCCAGCCTGGCAACCCGCGTGTCCAGGAATTGCCGATCGGCAATCTCGGAGCTTTGCCAGGACGCCCAGGCGCTCAACTGCGCTTCGCGCGGCTGCATGGCAAAGAACGCCTCGGCCTCGGCCCGCGCCGTTTTTTCCACCAGGCCCGAGATGCGCACCTGCCGGCCGATTTCAGCCCAGTGGAAAACCAGCGCCGCCCGGGGATTCTCAGCCAGTTCGCGCCCTTTGGCGCTGCGGTAGTTGGTGAAGAACGTAAACCCTTGGTCGCTGGCGCCGTCCAGCAAAACAATGCGCGCCGAGGGCTGTCCGTCGTGTCCCACCGTGGCCAGCGTCATGGCGTTAGGAGCCGCCAAGCCCGCCGAATAAGCCTCCCACAGCCACGCTTTGAACAGCTCCACGGGCCGGGCCGCAGCCTCCGCTTCCCGCAGTCCCCGGCTCTTCAGCTCCTCGCGCAAATCCGCCAGCTTCAGATCGGCCGTGCGACGCCGCGGCACCACGATGTATCCGCTGGCGGCATCCCCCAGCACGTCGTTGCGCTCCCGGCCCCAATACCACCAATGCGCCGCCACGTAGGCGCTCATCAGCGAATCCAGCAGATGCTCCATCGCTCTTAAATCCGGGCCCAGCGAGGGAACCTCCGGCAGCTCGGTCACCGCCAGCTTGGGAAACAATCGCGGAAAATGATCCAGCATCAGGCCGCGCAGCAGCCGCAGCCCCTCCTTACGTTCCGCGATGGTTCCCCTGCGATAACGCACGATGTGAGGCAACAGGAAAAGCTGGACCGACGCAGCGGGAGGATGCACCTCAATCTGATGCCGGCCGTCGCTGTGCGGCGCCAGTTGATCGCCATGCAGGAAGCGCAGGTCCGCCAGCGAAGACGAAAGCTGCGTGCTGCGATGCCACACCGCGGGCGACAGATTGGTGGGCGAGGGTCCCGCGCGGTACTTGCCGTAAAGTGAATGAGCAAGCCGGTCCGCCGAACGCATGGCAATGGCGTCCGGGACGTCGTCGGGAACAACGGTTGGCGCGTCGATCCCGATCACCGCGTCGTTGCCGGCGGTGTCGGCGGCCCATTGGATGATGTGGTCCGGTTCGATGAGGCAATCGAGCTGCTTTACGCGCAGCGCGCGGCCGTCCCATTCCAGGGTGGCGAGGCCGCTCGGCTTGCTTTCCCCACCGGCTTCAATTCCGAGGAAGCGCAGGTGTATTTATTGTAGTGGAAACTGCTCCCAGTTAGCCTTTCTTCGGGGGCGGTGGTGGCGGCCTCGGTGGTGGGGGCGGGGCCTTCGGCATGGGAGGCCAGTTCTTCGTTAACGGAGGACCCACGGGTTATCCGTGTTGGCCCGTCAGATTGTGGAGGGTAAACACCCGATCCTGCCATTTTCCCAGAAGCTTTTGGTCGTTTGGCGCTTCCGTGGTGGCAATTTCTGAGGCTACTCTAGACCTTTCGAGTATCTCGTTCAACTGTTCCTCGGCGTCGTCGGCGTATGTATGGCTCCAGAGGCGGCTGTAATCCGTACCGATACGGCTCCATGTAGCATGAAGCGAGGACATGGTCTTGATCCTCCCGTCGAGATTAACCGCCATCGAATACGCATTCAGTAAAGCTACAACCAGCGCTAGGATTCCGGGAAGCCATGCTGGCGCCTTCGCGACAATTGTCGCGGCTGCGCCAGAAGATAGGAAAAACGACGCTCCGGTGATCCATTGTTTCTGCCGCGTATAGCGAGACGTAAGATCGCCAAAGTACAACGAGCGAGCCTCTGCTGCGAGCATGTCTTCCCATACTCCGTTGATTTGGAACTGATTCAACAAGCGGATCGCTCTCCAGCCACAATTATAACGCCCTAACCGACGTTTCCGGCACACACAAATTCCACAAGCTCGCAACTTTTGAGGCCCGTTCGTGGTGCAATGGAAAGGCGGCCGCGACTCCTTGGCCGCCATGAAATCCTCATGAAAGCACTCGTCAAGAGCAAGCGCGAGCCCGGTTTGTGGCTCGAAGAGATCCCCGAACCCACCATCGGCATCAACGACGTCTTGATCCGCGTTCGCCGCGCGGGCATCTGCGGCACCGACGTTCACATCTACAACTGGGACGATTGGGCGCAGCGCACCATTCCCGTTCCGATGGCCATCGGCCACGAGTTTGCCGGCGAAATCGTGGAAGTTGGGCTCGAACGTCGGCGATTTTCGCGCGGGCGATCTGGTGAGCGGCGAAGGCCACGTGGTCTGCGGCCGATGCCGGAACTGCCTGGCCGGACGGCGTCATTTGTGCGCGCACATTCAGGGCGTCGGCGTGAATCGCCCAGGCGCGTTCGCCGATTACATCGCCATGCCGATGACCAACCTGTGGCGTCACAAGCCGGGCATCGATTTGGACGTCGCGGCGATCTTCGATCCTTTCGGCAATGCGGTCCATACCGCGCTGTCGTTTCCCGTGCTGGGCGAGGACGTGGTGATCACCGGCGCCGGTCCCATCGGAATCATGGCTGCGGCCGTGGTGCGGTACGCGGCCGCGCGCCATGTGGTGATCACCGACAAGAATCCGTACCGGCTGGATTTGGCGCGCAAGATGGGCGTCACCTGCGCCGTCGATACGGCCCAAACACCGCTCGCGCAGGTTCAGAAACAACTGGGCATGCAAGAAGGTTTCGACGTGGGCCTCGAGATGTCCGGCCAGTCGTCGGCATTGCGCGAAATGATCGCCAACATGAGCCACGGCGCCAAGATTGCGATGCTCGGAATCCCGGCGCAGGAAATCGCCATCGACTGGACTACCGTGGTGTTCAACATGCTCACCATCAAAGGCATCTACGGCCGCGAAATGTACGAAACCTGGTACAAGATGGGCGTGATGCTGGAATGCGGCCTGGATATCCGGCCGGTAATCACGCACCGGTTTTCCTGTCGCGATTACGAACAGGCCTTTGAAGTGATGCGCTCCGGCAACGCGGGCAAAGTAATTCTGGAGTGGTCGTGAACTTTCACTTCTTTCCCATCGTCTAGCATTCTGGAAATGCAGCGCGATATTCTCGACTGGATTTACGACACATGGGTTGCGTTCGCCGTAATCTGGCTCTTGAGCGCCGGATTCTCGAAGAAGACCGCGCGCTCCCAGACCCTCGGTTCGCGGTTCCTGCAAGGCCTGCTGGCGGCTTCGGGATTTATCCTTATGTTTGGTTGGCGAACCCAGTTGCGGCCTCCTCTGAGGTTCTTGCACGCGCGCTTCCTGCCAGGCGCGCCGACATTCGAGTGGGCTGGCTTCGTCATTATGCTGGCCGGGTTTGCCATCGCCATCTGGGCGCGAGTTGTTCTCGGCCGCAACTGGAGCGCCACCATCACCATCAAACAGGATCATGAGATCGTGCGCCGCGGGCCGTACGCGATTGTTCGCCATCCCATCTACTCGGGAATACTGCTCGCGATGCTCGGCACCGCGATCTATTTCGGAACCTTTCAGGGATTGGTCGCGTTGGCGCTCACTTTCTGCGGCTGGTGGCTGAAATCCCGGATGGAAGAGCAATTTATGTTGCAGCAATTCGGCCAGCAATATCGCGAATATCAGCAAGAAGTGAAGGCGCTGATCCCGTTCGTGCTCTGATTACTGCGCCGCGCAGACGAAATTGGCCGCGTCGTCTGTGCTGCCCGATCCTTTATAGTGCGCGGTCTGCGGGTATGGACATAGTGGACGCGTGCGATCGACCGCCCCTTTGGTCTTATGCGCCGCCGGAATGCGATCGGGCGCTTTGTTCGATTCCACCCAGGTGGCCAGCGTGCCGATTTTGTCGAAATCGTCGGTGCCGTCGCCGCCCGCGCAGTGGCCCATGCCGGGGACCATAAATAGGCGAATCGAATCGGCGGCTCTCGATTTGCCGCCGACATTATCTTCGACACTGGTGAAATAATTCACGCTGTTTTCGGGAGCGATGCCCGGATCGGCCCAGCCGTGATACATCAGCAGCTTGCCGCCATGCTTGAAAAATGGCTTGAGATTGGGATCGATGGCATTCATGACGGGGCCGATTTCCTTATCGGCCGCCGCCATATCGCGCGCCGCGTCGAACTTCAGGTAATCCCAATTTGGATCGTGAAACACCAGGTATTGATAGGTTTCGTCCGCCAGCGCCATGGGCTTCGGTCCGGAGAGCGTAGCCCAGCCGAGTTCACTGCCGCGTTCCAGGCCCGGAAAAAGCGACGCGCCCGGTCCGGCATAGATTTTTCGCGCCACTTCCACTTGGGCTGCCGTCAGACACGTTTCGGCATCGGAACCTTTGCAGAGCAGCGCCTGCGGATCGAAGTGGCAGCGGCGCGGAGCTCCCAGCACGCGATCCTTCACTCCATCCAGCGCGTCGCAGGCCTGGAGCACCGCGTTATGAATCAACGGATATTTTGCGGGCGGGATGTAACCGTCGCTTTGGTTCGTGATCTCGGTGGTCCAAACCTGGGCGCCTTGCAGGTGCGTCGCATAATTGGCGGCGGCGCCCGCCACGATGCCGTCGTAATCGTCCGGGTAGCGCTGCGCTTCGGTGAGCGCCTGACGGCCGCCGGTGGAGCAACCGTTAAAGTACGCGCGCGCCGGATCCTTGCCATAATACGCGGCGGTGATGGTCTTCGCGGCAACCGTCATTTCATGGACCGCGCGATAGGCGAAGTCGATCAGCTTTTCCGGATGCCCGACGACGAACACGGCCGTGGTCTCCGTGTGCCCGGTATCGGTGCTGGCCGCGGCCCAGCCGGCGGTGACGGCGGTAGCCAGGTCGCGATAGCCGATGCTTCCGGCCCACGCGCCATTGCCGACAGATTCCAGCTTCCCGTTCCACCCTTGCGAAGGCATCCAGACTTCGATCTTGATATCGGAGTCGCTCGTTGGCTTCAGGGTGGCAGCCACGCGGCAAATGGCCGGAAGATTTGCGAAGTTCGGCTGCGGAAAGCCTGGAAACGCCGGCACGGCGCGGGCGGGCAATACCAGCTGTCCCGCGGGCACGGCCTGCGCCAGGGTGATGGTTGCGTGCGGCAGCGCCAGCTTGGACAGGCTCTCGCACGGAGTGGCCGCCGCGGCGGATGACGAAAGCGCGATGACGAGCAGCAGGTATCGCATACGTTCTTTATATGTTAGAACGGCCTTGCGAGTTGCATGCAACGTTCGATATGCTGTGGGATCGTAAGGAAATCACAGGAAACCACTATGACACGAAGCTTCCACCCAGTTGTGTTTGCCGCCGCGAGCCTGTCGCTCGCTCTCTTCACCGCGCAAGCGCAACAGCCCGCCCGGCCGAATGTGCAGTCGGCTGGAACCGAATCCGGTTTTGCAGTTTTCCAAACCAAGTGCATGGGCTGCCACGGAAATCCCAACATGGCTGGGCGCGTTCCCGATCCTGCGACACTGCGGCAACTGTCGCCCGAAAAGATTTATGAGGCGCTCACCACCGGCCCGATGAAGACGCAAGGCCAGCCGCTGAGTGACGACCAGAAGCGCATGACCGCGGTTTTTCTGAGTGGCCGCACGTTTGGCAGCGCCGAGCAAGGCGATGCGAAGAACATGCCCAATCACTGTGAAGCGAATCCGCCGATGAGCGATCCAAGCGAGGGCGCGCGCTGGAATGGCTGGGGTCCCGACGTAACGAATGCTCGCTATCAGACCGCGAAAGGCGCGGGGCTGACGGCCGACCAGGTGCCGCATCTGAAGCTGAAATGGGCGTTCGGTTATCCCACCGGCGTCTCGGCGTTCGGACAGCCGGCCGTTGCCTCGGGCCGGGTTTTCGTCGGCAGCGACATCGGATATGTTTATTCGCTGGACGCCGCCTCTGGGTGCGTCTATTGGTCCTATCAAGCTAAGGGCAACGTGCGTGGAGGGCCTAGCGTCGGGCCGGTGAAGGGTCATGGCACCACCAAATATGCTGTGTTCTTCGGCGACGCGCACGCCAATGTTTATGCGATAGACGCGCAGACCGGGCAGGAGCTGTGGATCAAGAAGGTGGACAATCATTTCGTGGCGCGCATTACGGCGTCGCCGAAGCTGTATGACGGCTACCTGTATGTGCCGGTGTCGTCGTCGGAAGAATTCGCCGCGGCGAATCTGGATTATCCGTGCTGCACGTCGCGCGGCAGCGTGGTGAAGCTGAACGCCAGCACCGGCGAGCAGTCCTGGAAGACTTATGTTGTTCCCGAAACGCCCAAACCCACGCGCCTGAATTCGAAAGGCGTGCAGCAGTACGCGCCGGCCGGAGCTTCGGTGTGGAATTCGCCGACCATCGACGAGAAGCGACACGCGGTTTATTTCGGCACGGGAGATTCAGAGACGGAGCCCGCCGCGAAGATGTCCGATTCCGTGATGGCGGTGGATATGAAGAGCGGCAAGGTGCTGTGGTATTACCAGGCGCAGGCCGGCGACGCGTTCCTGGGCGGCTGCATGGGTCCGCAGAAGACCGACAACTGTCCGAAAGAGAACGGGCCGGATCTGGACATCGGCAATTCGCCCGTGCTGCGCAATTTGCCGGGCGGTAAGAGCATCGTGGTGGCCGGAACAAAAGACGGGAAAGTGTTTGCGCTGGATCCGGACAAAAAGGGCGCGATGGTGTGGCAAGCGAAGGTGTCCGACAATCCTCCCGGCACGCCGTTTTTCCGCATGAGCGGAATCGTGTGGGGCGGCGCGTTCGATGAGAAAGCCGCCTATTATGGCGCTACCGGCGGCGGCATCACCGCAATTCAATTAACCACCGGCGAGAAGCTGTGGCACAAAGATCTGGCCGAACCCGGCAAGCGCGTCAACAATGCCGCGGCCGCCACCGCCATGCCGGGCGTTGTTTTCATCGCCGGTACCGATGGCAAACTGCACGCGCTCTCCACCGCCGATGGGTCGGAGCTTTGGTCCTACGACACTACGCGCTCGTTCGACACCGTGAACAAGGTGGAAGCCAAGGGCGGATCCATCGCGTCCATCGGGCCCACCATCGCGAACGGAATGCTGTTCATCGGATCGGGCTACGGCGTCACTTCGGGAAACACCGGAAACGTGCTGCTGGCGTTCGGTGTCGAATAGCCGCGACGGCGGAGTTTCCGAGCCGCGACCGTAAGGGAGCCGGTAGGCGATAACCTGGGAGTGTGAAGGAACTTCCCAAGGTCGAACTACATCTCCATCTGGATTGCTCGTTGAGCTTCGCCGCCGTCTCGCAGCTCGACAACTCGGTATCGCTCGAAGAGTACCAACGCGAGTTCATCGCACCTCGACGTTGCACCAGCCTCGCCGATTTCCTGACTCGCGCGCCGCGCGGTTTTCAACTGATGCAGGACCAAGCGGCGCTAACCTTGGTGGTGAATGACCTGTTCGAGCAACTCGCCGCCGATGGCGTGATCTATGCCGAGATTCGTTTCGCGCCGCTACTCCACCTGGAGCGCGGTTTGACGCCCGAGCAAGTGGTTGCCGTCACGGATCGCGCGACGGAAGCTTGCATCCGGCAGAGCGGCATCGATGCCCGGCTGATCTTATGTACCCTGCGCCATTTCGACCAGGAGCAAGGGCTTTTGACCGCGCGCCTGGTGCAACAGTTTCGCGGAACTCGAGTGGTGGCGCTGGACATTGCCGGCGATGAAGCCGGGTATCCGATTGATGCGAACATCCCGGCCTTTCATTACGCGATCGAACACGGTTTGCATCGCACGGCTCATGCCGGCGAGGCTCGCGGCCCCGACAGCGTTTGGGAAACGCTGCGCGAATTCAAACCTTCGCGAATCGGCCATGGCGTCCGCAGCATCGAAAATCCGGCTCTGATCGACCACCTCATTCGTGAGCGTATTCATCTGGAGGTGTGTCCCACCAGCAACCTGCAGACGGGCATCTCGACGGAGTTTGCCGAGCACGCCGTTGACGATCTTTACCGCGCGGGCGTCCCGCTCAGTATCAGCACCGACACGCGCACCATTACGAACATCACGTTGACGGAAGAATACCGGAATCTGAAACAGCACTTCGGCTGGACAGACACCGATTTCGCGGCCTGTAATGACGCTGCCATCGCTGCCGCGTTCATCGACGAATCCGTGAAAGCCGGGTTGAGAAGCAGGCTCACGGCTTCTTACAAATAAAGTTCGCGGCGTCGTCCGCATTGCCGCTCCCGTTGTAGCTTGCGATTTCCGGATAAGCGCACAGCGGACGCGTTCGAACCTCTTTGCCGTTCTCGATGCGCGCCGCAACGATTCGGCCCGGCGCCTGCTTCTGCTCCACCCAGGTTTGCAGGGCGGGGAACAGATCGAAATGATCCGTGCCTTCGCCGCCTCCGCAGTGCCCCACGCCCGGCGCCATGTATAAACGCACGGCGCTCAGCGCAGTCTTGGCGCCGATGGCTTTGGTGACATTGTTGTAATAGTTCACCACTTCGAGTGGAGGGACACCGGCGTCGTTCCAGCCGCCCCACAGCAGCATTTTGCCGCCGCGAGCGACAAACTTCTTGATATCCGGATCGATCGCATTCACCGGCTGGTTGGCCGGCTTATCGGCCAGCGCCACGTCCGAATCAAAATTAACCGGACGCGTTTTATAGTCCCAGTTCGCGTCTTTGAAAACGTAGTAGCGGAAGAAGTCCACCGGAATTCCGAGCGGCACCTCGCCGGTGAGCTGGCCCCAGCCAAGCTCGCTGCCGGGATAGAGTCCCGAATAAATCTGCTCGCCCGTGCGCGGATTCCTGGGGCCTGCGTAGAGCTTGCGTGCTGCCTCCACTTGCGGCGCAGTGAGACAGGCATTGCTGTCGGCGCCCTTGCACTCGATCACCACCGGATCGAACCTGCAAGTAGTGGGATTCTCAATCACTCCGTCCTTCACGCCATCTTTCGCGTCGCAGGCTTCCAGCGCGGCCTTATGGATCGCCGGAAACTTCGCCGGCGGAATCACGCTGGCGGCGTCCTTGTGCGTGGCTTGCCAGATCCACATCTGCGCGAAGGTGTGGTGCGTCAGGTGCGCGGCGAATCCGCCCACCACCACGCCATTGTAGTCGCCCGGATACTTTTGCGCTTCCTTCAGCGCGGCGATACTGCCTCCGCCGCATTCGTCCATATAGGAAAACTTGGGCGCGCTGCCGTAGAAAGCGGCGATGGCGGCTTTGGCGGTGACGGTCATCTCGTGCGCGGCGCGATCGCCGAAGTCTACAATCTTTTCGGGATGATCCAGCGCGTAGCTGGAGCCGTTTTCATGCCCCGTGTTCTCCGCGGCCACCGCGAAACCGCCATGCATGGCGGTAGCGAGTCCACCGAAGCTGAGATTGCCGCCGAGTCCGCCATTGCCGGTGCCGCGCAGCTTCCCGTTCCAACCGGAGACGGGCATCCAGACTTCGATCTTGATTTCCGAATCGCTGGTGGGCGCAGCGGTCGCTGAAACGCGGCAGAACGCCGGAAGATCCTTGAAGTTTGGTCCCGCTGCACCGGGGAACGGCGGCGGAGTGCCGGCGGGAAGAGTGAACTGGCCTGCGGGAACCGTTTGCGCGCTTGTGATGGTGGTGTGCGGGACGGCCAGCGAGCCGAGGCTTTCGCAGGTGGCTGCGGACAGCGGCAATTGCACGAGTGCAAAAAGGATTCTGGCGTGGATCATAAACGTAAATATTCTATAGCAGCGCGTCCAAAGAGAATCGATTGCTACCGCGATTGACCAGCAGAAGATAATACGTGATCGCGTAGATCATTTGCACGCCCACCGTGTTCCAGTCGCTGCGCATTGCCGTGCCGAAGACCAGCACGGCAATCATCAGGCCGCCCAGCGTCAAGGCCCAGCGCGTGAACAGGCCGAGCGTAGTCAGCACGCCTAGCACCAGTTCGGCGAAGGGCAGAACGAATAAAAACGCATGCACCATTCCCGCCGGTAGCGCGGTCTTGCTGAATTCAGCCGCCGTGGTGGACGCGAAAGCTTCCGCGCCCGGTCCGAAAATACGCCCCGCGCCGTGCACCAGAATGTTGATGCCAAGGGTGACGCGAAACACGGCGTAGGCCAACTGGCGGTCGAGCGCAGTGGAATCGGTGGCTGGCGTCATGCTGCTTGATTCCACTGTTGCACGAGGGAAGTCGGTCGTGTTTGCTCGCGAGCAGCTGGTGCTTCTGACCATACGATAATGACACTAAAGCTGCGCTTATCGGAACAAGCCGAAGCCTGTTAGAGCCATGAAAGAACTACCTAAGTTTAAGAGCGAAGACGATGAGCGGAAATTCTGGGAGACCGCCGACTCGACAAAATACGTCGACTGGTCGCAAGGGAAGCGGAAGAAGCTCATCCAGCTGAAGCCCTCGTTGCGAACAATATCCCTTCGCCTTCCGGTAGCCATGATCGAAGATCTGAAGTTGCTCGCAAACCAGCGGGACGTGCCGTATCAATCGTTGCTGAAAGTGTTTCTGGCGGAAAGGCTCGCTAAGGAACGGCCGAAGAGAGCCAGATCCTGACAGTCGGCCGGATAATCCTTACGGATGGCAGTAGGTCACGGCGCGGTTACGCCCGAGGAAACCAGCGCGCCCCCCAGCGCCGTCATAATGAGAAAGATTCGCATGATCGCCTGCGAGAGTACCACAATGCGCGCGCTCCGATTGTCGATGGCCATTGGGCTTGCACTCGCGGCGGCGTTCGGGCAGCATGTTCACCAGCCAGCCCAAGATCCTCCTTCCCGCCTACGTATCGACACCACTCTGGTGCTGGTCCCG
The DNA here is from genome assembly GCA_963784025.1 of Bryobacterales bacterium. Classification (GTDB taxonomy): domain Bacteria; phylum Acidobacteriota; class Terriglobia; order Bryobacterales; family Bryobacteraceae; genus Palsa-89. The sequence goes on along the minus strand of CAWAPW010000006.1, from coordinate 278,191 downwards.
GTAGAAGTGAGCGACCGGCTGAACCGCCCCGTCAGCGGCCTGGAAAAGCGGAACTTCCACGTGTTCGACGACAAGGTGGAGCAAAAGATCGTTTCCTTTTCGATGGAGGACGACCCCATCGCGGTGGGCCTGGTGTTCGACATCAGCGGAAGCATGGGCGCCGATCTGCGGGAGATGCGGCACGCCGCTTCGCAGTTTTTCAAGACTTCGAATCCCGGCGACGAGTTTTGCCTGGTGGAACTGTCCAGCACAGCCGAAGTGGCTGTGCCGCTCACCGATAACGCGTCCGAAGTGGATTACAAGCTGATGTCCAGCAAAGGCGGAGGATCCACGGCTCTGCTGGACGGCGTGTACCTTGGGCTGAACGAAGTACGAAAATCGAAGAACCTGCGCAAGGCGCTGGTGATCATTTCCGACGGCGGCGAAAATCACAGCCGCTACACGCAGGGCGAAGTGAAGAACGCAATCGTCGAGAGCGACGTGCTGATCTATGCTATCGGCACCTTCGGCAACGGCGCGGGCTCCAACTATAGCGACCAGGTGGTGCTGAAAAATATGACCGAACAAACCGGCGGCCGAATGTTTCCCGCCGTCGGGATGCCGCTGGGCGATTTCGCCGACAAGATTATCATCGACCTTCGAAACAGATACATGCTGGGCTACACGCCCTCCGAGGCGAAGCGAGATGGGCGATATCATCATATCGCCGTGAAACTGGCCCCGCCGCGCGGTTTGCCAAAGCTGCAGGCGCATTGGCGAACGGGCTACTACGCGCCGAGCGAATAACGCCATTGACCCCGAAGCAACAGCTCGATTCCTTCATCGCCAAGTACTCGCCGGAAGTGGCCGCCGTGGCGCGCCAGGCGTTCGTTTGGATGCGCAGGAAATTCCCGGACGCCGATGTGCTGGTCTACGACAACTACAATGCGCTGGCCATCGGCTTTGGGCCTAACGAGCGGGCGTCCGAAGCGGTATTTTCCATCGCGTTGTTCCCGCGTTGGGTGAATCTGTTCTTCCTTCAAGGCGCCGGGCTGCCCGATCCCAACAAGCTACTCAAGGGCAACGGCACGCAGGCGCGCAGCATCCGGCTGGAGAAAATTGAATTGCTGGATGAGCCGGCGGTGCTGGCGTTGATCGATGCGGAGGCCGCGCGATCCGGCCTGGAGCCGGGCCTGGGGAGCGGTAAGCTCGTCATCAAATCGATTTCGGCCAGGCAGCGTCCGCGACGGCCCGCGCCGGCGCCCAAAAAAGCGGCGAAGCCACGGCGTTCGATATGATGTCCCTTCGTACACCTATGCGAGATTTCGACGAAAACAACATCACGGCCGCGGTAATTGACCGCTACAAGAACACGCCCGACCCGCGGCTCAAGCAGATCATGACCAGCCTGGTGCAGCATCTGCACGATTTTGTGCGCGACGTGGAACCCTCTGAAGCCGAGTGGGGACAGGCCGTCGACTTTCTGACGCGCACCGGGAAGCTCTGTACCGACAAGCGCCAGGAATTCATTCTGCTGTCCGACACGCTGGGCGTTTCCATGCTGGTGGACGCCATCAACCACCGCTTTTCCAAGGACGCTACGGAGAGCACCGTGATGGGCCCATTCTATGTGCAGAATCCGCCGGAAGCGGCGTTTGGCGCGGACATTCGCGGCGGCGCGAAGGGCGACCCGCTGTTTATCGACGGCTCGATTCTGTCCGAAGACGGCCGGCCCGTCGCAAACGCGATCATCGACGTTTGGCACTCCGACGCCGAAGGTTTCTACGATGTGCAGTTGCCGGAACTCGCAGAGCCGACGCTGCGAGCGCGTTTCCATAGCGACGAGCAGGGCCGCTTCCGCTTCTGGACCATCATGCCGAAGTTCTATCCGATCCCCGACGATGGCACGGTGGGCGAGATGCTGAAGGCGTCCGCGCGGCATCCTTACCGGCCCGCGCACGTGCATTTCATGATCATTGCCGATGGGCACGAGACGCTGGTGACGCATGTTTTCGTGGACGCCGATCAATATCTGGATAGCGACGCGGTGTTCGCGGTGAAGAATTCGCTGATTCGCGATTTCACGCGTGAAGCGCCCGGCACGGCGCCGGATGGCAAAAGGATCGACACGCCGTGGCGCAAGCTGCACACAGATTTCGTTCTGTCAAAAGCGGCGGCTGACAGGGCGCAACAGAGCCGCGCGCCAGAAGCACACCCGGAGACGACCGGAAGTCGTGCACTGGAGAACATCGACTCGAAGAAGACCGGAGGGGTGGCGCGTGAGCAAGCGGTTTCTTAGGGCCTGCACGAACTCGAATCATACGGCACGACGCGCTGCGGATAAGAATCCGCATTGAGCAGCCAAACTTCGCGATCCTTGAAATAACCGATCAACTGCGCGTCGGATTTCGCATCCATCTCGCGCGCCCACACCACCTTGCTGTGGTCGATATCGGCGCCGTTGTAAACCCACTCCTGGTCCGGCGAATGGTTGGACGAATAATGGACGATCACCAGTTGTTTCCCGGGACGGCGCGATAACCATTCCTGAATATAGGCCCGCGCCTCGCGGTGCGCCTCCACTCCGTGCTCCCAATATGTCAGCGGAATTCCCAGGTCCGCGGCCTCTAGTTTCAAAGTACTTGCGACGGACACGCACAGCGGAAGCAGCAGAACAAAAGCCATCCCACGCGCGCGCCTGGTTCGCGACAAAAGAACGTAGACGTGGCGCGCGCCCTGCGCGACGATCGCAAAGAGCGCCGGAATAATCGGCCCGAGATGATAGGCATACAGAACCATCTGGAAGAGATTCAGGCCCAAAATCACCGCCAGGATTACCACCAGCGGACGAGTCCGACGATCCAGAAAGACTCTGGGCAGCAGCAGGAGCGGGATAGTCAAAACCGGTCCGCAGAAGAACGACCAGTTCTCAAACGCCCGCACATCCAGGCTGTCCAGAAACGCCTGCCAGGAACTGTAGATCGAGTGGTGCGCTATTTCCTTCTTGTACATATCGCGCAGCACGCGATGCCGGAAGGTGACCTGCTTGGCGGGCAGAAAGCCCAGGTTTTCAGGCCATCCATACGTGTCGCGATTTACTTCATAAGGCATTCGCACCGGACTACCCGTCACACGCCAGTTATAGTAGCCGGTAAAAATCAGGCCCGCGCTCAGAATCAGACCGGCTGGAACGATGATCCTTGTCCATGACACCTGCTGAGCGCCGCTCCTCCAAAGGCTAAGAGCCAATAGCGCGAGCGCCGCTAGCGTAAGCACCGCGCCTTCGAAAGGCCGCGTGTTCATCAACAGCACCATGCCGACGCCCAGCAGAATCGATTGCCGAACCCGCGCCCGTTGTCGAAGGCGCCGCACCGCGCCCAAAACGAGCGCCCCTCCGATCCCCGACACTGCGCCGCTCATGTAGCTATTCATCCACAGAGTAGTCACTCCGAACGCAAGAATCGCCAGCAGCGTTCCGAACAGCGCCCATCGGGCCGGCAGCCAGGCTTGCATCATCCAGCACATCGCCGCGAACATCAAACCCACGCTGAGCAGCACGCCAATCCAGGGCTCGTGAAACAGCCATTCGCCGAGCGCCAGGAACGCGCCCTGGCCCGGCGGGTACATGGAATTGTAAGTGGGTTGCTGGATAATGTGGATGGATTCGAAATGCTGCCACATGGGATGCGGCGGGTTGGTGAGCCGCCCGTGAACCAGCGTGTCCGCCAGCAGCAGATGGCTGAACTCATCGTGGATGCTGGGCTCCGGTACCGGATAAATTCCCAGCAGCGCCAGCCGGATGGCGACCGGCAAGATTCCGCACAGCGCAATGGAAGCGCCGCGATGATTTGCCAGCCGGTCGAAAGCGGCACGAAGCGGCCGCAATCGCGCACCGAAGGCTTTCGGCGCCAGCCAAATCGCCAGCGCGGCCAGGAACACCAGTTCCCACTGAATGGCTACGGCAATGGGGTAAACGAAAAGGGCGGCTTCGTCCAGGAGGAAGCGAACGGTTTCGGCAAACGTCATCTACACTCGTGGCGCCCGCGGCCTAATGGGGAACTCGCGCAAAACGGAGTGCGGCGCGAAGCAGTTCCTGGCCTGTTTTGTGGTGCGCGCCGCACCCTTTGCGCTTTTTAGGAAACCCATTTGAGCAGCCGGATCACGCCCATCTTGGCGCCCTTGCGATGCGCGGAGACATCCTGGCGAGCCTCAATCTCCCGCCGGTTCTGGCTGTAATATTGATACGCGCGCCACAGCATTTCTTCGTTGGTCATGGTGGGATGCCAGCCCAGCCGCTCCTTGATGCGCGACGTGTCGAAGAGAAAATCTTCGGCGATCATCTTATAGTGATACGGCCCCAGCGGCGAAAGTTTAAGATGATACGCCAGCTTCATGGCCGCAATCGCGGGCCCGCGCGGCAGCGTGGCCACTTTCGCTTCGCTCTTGGAGTTGCGGATCACATATTCGTACACTTCCGCGATGGATTTCACGTCGTCGGAACCGATGTTGAAAGTGTCGGAATGCGGATAATCCAGCGCCAGCAGGCAGGCATTCGCTAAATCTCCCGCATAAATGAACTGATAGCGGTTGCGGCCGCCGCCCACGGCCCATACCCGCCTTCCTTCGTCGATGAATTCGAACAGAATGGAAAGCAGGCCCAGTCGGCCGAAATCGATAATAGTGGGACAGCGCAGCAGTATGGAGTTAATATCGGGATATTCAAGAATAATGCGCTCCCCTTCCAGTTTGGAGCGGCCGTAGAGTTCTACCGGATTAGGAGGGTCGTCTTCGCGCACCGGGCGTCCCATGGCCTCGCCCCACAAACAATTCGTGGAGGTGAATACGTGCTGCCGTACACCGTATTTCCGCATCGCGTCCATCAGATTGCGGGTTCCATCCACGTTGCTGGTCCACAGCTCTTTCGGATCTTCGGAGCCGTGCGCCAGCATGGCGGCGCAGTGCACCACGCCGTCAATCGGACGGCTCGCAAATACCTTTTCCAAAGCGTCCCGGTCGCGCAAATCGATCTGACGTTTGTCGAGATTGGGATGTTCATCCTCATCCGGACAAACATCCACGCTAATGCAGCGATCTCCCGACTCCAGAATCGCGCGCTTCAGAATCCCGCCGAAAAAACCGGCGCCTCCGGTGACCATCACAGTTTTCATAAGAGATCTTCTTACGGCTTAGCTTTTCTTCCTTAGCAGGCTGCTGATAAAGGCTCTTGAGGACCGACTCCCTCACGTTCGCGGCTCGGTAAACAGATACAAAAACGCAGTCGCCATTCTGAGCCGCGCGCGTGAGCAAGCGGTTTATTGCCTTTTTCAGCATCCTGTTAAGGCTTCGTTTCTCCCCTTAGGGCTTCGCCTCCAGGGCCGCCATCAACACCACCGCCCCCAGGTCCCGTCCGTCGCTCTCCGATTTTGGCGCGTACGGATCGAAGCTAAAAGTGACGGGCAGCACGTTGGTGTTGAGAAAGCAGGCCGGGACATCCCGGACGAAATCGTAGCTGCCACTCTGGGCGTAAGTTTCGGGCGCAAGCGGCTCCCCATCGATAAAAGCAGTTAATGTCATTGGACCGAGTTTTTGGATTTGTGTTTCAGGAAAATATAATCGCAACAATAAACGGGCTCCGTGCGGCGCGGCCGGGGGCGGGGCCAGCGCCAGCGAGAAATCCGGGCCCGTCCAGCGCCATGCAGTATCCCCTGCGCCGCCTTCTACCCTATAGAGTCCGCCGAGCAACTGATTGGCTGTGGCCGCGTCGCCCATATGGACTACGCTGGAAGGCGCCTTCACTCGATGGCAGCCAGCCAGCAAGAGCAATGCGGCGGCCGGCCATGCTCGCCAGACGATCATGCGTTTAGGGTCCAGAGCATTCGAGCGACACCAGATCGACTATTATGGCAGCTAATGCCACGGACATGCAGAGTGAACCGGCGCGCGTTCGTCTCCGGGATTCTGGCAGCGTCGGTGGCCGCGGCCCAAAGCACGGGCCAATCCACTGGCGTGCGCGTCCAAATCCAGCCCCAATCGCGGCTGGGGCGCATACCGGCCGATTTCATGGGCCTGGGCTACGAAGTTTCCTCGGTCTCCGAGCGCGGATTATTCGCCGGCGCCAACCGGGCCTACGTGCAGTTTGTGCGCACGCTCGCGCCGTCCGGCGTCATTCGAATCGGCGGCAACACCAGCGATTACGCCACATGGTCACCCGATGGCCCCGCGGTTTCATCGCCCAAAGCCACCGTCGTCGATCGACGCGGCCTGGTGGATCTTGGAGCGTTCCTGCGCGCCACCGGTTGGCGGCTGATTTGGGGCTTCGACCTGGGCCAGAGCGGGGGACGGGCGCCGATGGATCAAGCTGTGGATGAAGCGGTCGCAGTCGCATCCAGCGTTGGCGATCGTCTGCTCGCGTTTGAAATCGGCAATGAGCCGGATCTGTTTCCGGGCGTCCACCGGCCCGCCAATTATGCCTACGCCGATTATTACGCCGAATACCACCGCTTCAAAAAAGCCATTCGCGACAAGCTGCCCAACGCGCCATTCGCCGGGCCGGACGTAATCATCCACGCGGATTGGCTGGAGCAATTCGCAACCGCCGAAGGCGCCGACATTAAGCTGCTCACGCATCATTACTATGCCGAGGGGCCGCCCGACAATCCCGCCAGCACCATCGAAAATCTTCTGAAGCCGAATGCGATCCTGCCGGGTCTGCTCGGCCGGCTGGAAACCGCGTCCCGCGCCTCTGAGCTGCCTTATCGAATTTGCGAAACCAATTCCTGCTATGGAGGCGGCAAGCCCGGCGTCAGCGACACCATGGCCGCCGCTCTTTGGGGCCTCGACTTTTTGTTCACGCTTGCGACCTTCAACGCGGCCGGCGTCAACATGGAAACCGGCGTCAACCATTTGGGATTTTTGAGCTCGTACAGCCCGATTGGACTGGATGCTTCGCAAAACTTTCGCGCGACTCCTTTGTACTACGGGATGCTCGCGTTTGCGCTGTTCACTCCGAGCGATCGTCTGCAGTTGACTCTGGATAATGCCGGCCTGAACATCACGGCATACTCAGTGCGTTCCGATAGCGGCGACATCTGGCTGACGCTGGTGAACAAGGAAGCATCGCGCGACGCGCACGTGCGCGCAGCGTGTCCGGGAAAACCGACGGCCACCGCTCTTCGCTTAACCGCGCCTTCGCTTTCGAGCAAGGATCACGTGCTGTTAGGCGGATCCTCCGTCAGCAGCGCGGGCAAATGGGCGCCAGGACCCTTCGAGCACGTGCGAGTAACGGGCGGCGAACTGGAGATCGACGTTCCGGCGGCCAGCGCCGCGATGGTGCGTTGGCGCTGAAGCACGGTACATCAGAGACTAGGCCGAAAGCCCGGCGGCAGCGACTTCTCCGAAGGAATGTTGCCGTTGCGCTCTTGCCATTGTGGCATTACCATATTGGCAGGTGACGTTTCGGGACAAGGCAACCCAGCGGCTTTCGGAGCGCGTCCGCGTGAAGAAATTTGAGCAGATAGAGAAGGCCGCTAGAATCAAGCTTGCGTTTCTGGGAAATGCCAAGGATCTAACCGACCTCCGGCGCATTCCCGGTTTACGGCTCGAAAAGCTTTCTGGAAATAGAAAGGCCAACACAGTATCCGCATCAACGATCAGTATCGAATTTGTTTTCGCTGGGAGAACGACGAGGCGCAAGATGTCGAAATCACCGATTACCATTGAAAGGCGCAAAGAACGCGCCGCGCTCCGTTTTGCGCGTCCTCAAAAGCTGCCACCGATTCACCCGGGAGAGGCATTGGCAGATGCCCTTCATGCAGGCGGCGTCCGTGCAAGTAGCGCCGCCATCGCCATGGCATTGCCGCCGAGCACCCTCACCAGAATCATAAAAGGCCAGAGAAACGTTACGGCGCCGATCGCGTTGCGCATCGCCCGTTACTTTGGCACGTCGCCTGGCATCTGGATAGGAATTCAGACCGACTACGATCTTGAAATAGCAAAGGACCGCGAGGGAGCGAGGATAGAACGCGACGTTCGTCCGCTTATGTCGTCGCCTGCCTCCGATACACCGCCGGCGAAACGCCCACCTGCCGGATGAACCAGTGCGACAAGTGGCTCTGCGACGAAAATCCTGACGACAGCGCCACATCCACCACCGGCAAATCCGTGTTGCGCAACAATTCCTTGGCGCGCTCGATGCGCCGCCCCAGCACGTACTGATGTGGCGATTGCCCCACCGCGGCCTTGAACGCGCGCGCCAGATACAACGGGCTGATGTCCACTTCCACGGCCATGGCTTGCAGGCTGAGGTCGCCTTCCAGATTGTCTTCGATGAATTCGATCACTCGCCGCATTTTCCAGCCGGCCAGCGGCTTGGCGGGAAGCAGGCGCACCGGCCGCGAGCGAGAAGAATGCGTGCGCGCCAGATGCACCGCCATCATCTGCGCGATGGTGTCGATGTATAGTCCATCTTCAGAATTGCCGTCCCGCAACGCACCGGTGATCGCGATGGCCAGCTGCTCGAGCAGCGGATCGAGAATCGCAAAGCGCGGCACCAGTTCCGCTCCGGAGCTGTCGCAGCCATAGATCTCGCTGACAGCCGCTTCATAGACGGATTGGCGCAGGTACACCTGCAGGATCTCCGGATGCCCCGCATGCTGCCACTGCGTGGTGGCGTCGCCCGGCGTCAGGCAGATGCGGCGCGGCCCGATGAGCGCGGTCTCGCGCGCGGCGCCTTCAATTTTGCGAGTCACCTGCGTTGGCCGGCTCAGATGATAGATCAGCGAAGGATGGCGGATAGGCCGTTCAATGGCCCGGAACGGAGCTTCTTCGAGAATCGCGGCGTGCAGCGATCGCCAGCCTGCATCCTGGCTGTGGGCGATCAGCCGGTTTTCGGTGCGGAGCACGCGTCCGTGCGTTTCGCGCGCGGTAAAAACGGAATTCGGCGGTACGATCACGGTAACCACTCCCGGCGTGGGGTACGTCCAACTAATGGTTTTCATTGTACATCAGGTGTTCCCAAGGTGGCCGTGCGGCACTGCATGCGTTCGGTGAGAGTTTTGCGCGCTACGGTACACTGAAGGACAGAAGCCGATAAGAGCGGCGGGTAGATCTCAAGTCTTGACGAATGTCCGCCGATAACTCATAATGTGGGAACGGTTTGCACTTGGACTGTTCAAGTGACCCATTTGTGGCCCAGCCGCAAAGTTAGGTGACGCAGGATTCATATTTTCATATGCACCGACGCCTTCTTCTTCTTTTTGTTTCAATTACCCTCCTCACCGGATCAGCCTTTGGTTCCACCTCCACCCATAAAAAGCGGCACCGGGTCCTTCGCGGCACCGCCAGCGTCGTAAAGACGACGTTGACCACCCCGCCGAAGCTGATCGGTGTGCACCGGTACAAGAAGCGGATCGTTGTGCCGCCGGTTGACCCCACGCTGGGGATCTGGTGGATGGTGAGGATTTAATGGCCCGCCGCGCCGCGGTGCAGGCCTTGGGACAGCAGAGCGGCGCGGTCATTGTCGCCGATCCGAACACCGGGCGCATTCTCTCGGTAGTGAATCAGAAACTGGCGTATCAGGGCGCGTATGAGCCGTGTTCCACCATCAAGATCGTGGCGGCGCTGGCGGGTTTGAGCGAAGGCATCATCAATCAGGAAAGCTCGTTCCGCCTTACGAAGCGCCATTCGATGGACCTTACCGAAGCCATCGCGCATTCCAACAACGCCTACTTTGCCTCGGTGGGCGAGAAGTTGGGCTACGACAAGATCGTGCAGTACGGACAAATGTTCGGCCTGGGCGAAAAGGCCGGATTGAACATCGATGCCGAACAGCCCGGCTTGATCGCTGAGGCGCCTCCCTCCGATGGTCTCGGAATGATGACCAGCTTTGGCGAAGGCTTTTCCATGACGCCCATGGAGCTTACCGCGATTGTCTCCGCGGTGGCCAACGGTGGAACGCTATATTATCTCCAGCACCCCAGTTCGCAAGCCGAAGTGGATCAGTTTATTCCGCAGGTGAAGCGGCAGCTCAATATCACGCAGTGGCTCACGGACATCAAGCCGGGTATGATGGGCGCCGTGGAATACGGCACTGCCCGGCGCGCGGGCTTCAGCGCTACCGAGCCGATTTTCGGCAAGACCGGTACCTGCACCGATAACCGTACGCCCGTCCACCTGGGCTGGTTCGGCTCCTACAACGAGGTTGGCGGACGCAAGCTGGTGGTGGTAGTTCTGCTCACCTCCGGCCAGCACTCCGTCAGCGGACCCATCGCTTCCGGCGTCGCGGGCGCCGTCTACAAGAATCTCTCGGGCGAGAACTACTTCGCTCAAGCCGCCCAGCAGACGTCGCCGGCGGCTCTCATCTCAAACCACTCCTACTAGCCCGAAACCGAGCCGCGACCGTGAGGAAGCGGTCGCCGCTCCGCCTAAAAATACTCTCTCAGCTCCTCAAACCGCGCGATCCTGAGCAACCGCCCCGGACCTTCGCGCAACTCCTCCTTCTCCAGCACCCACGTTCGCTCGTGCGGCACGAACACGGCGTGAATGCCCGCTTCGAGCGCCGGATTCACATCGGACTTCGGCGAATTCCCGATCATCCAGGTGAGCGCCGGATCGAGTGCGCGCTCGCCAATCAGCGCGGCGTAGGACTGCGCATTCTTCTCCTTCACAATGGCGGTATGGCCGAAGTAAATCCCCAGCCCGGAACGATCCAGCTTCAGCTTCTGCTCTTCGGGATCGCCTTTGGTGAATAGCGTCAGGCTGTGGCGCTCGGAAAGATACTCCAGCGTCTCTTCCACGCCGGCAATGATTTCGATGGGATGTTGCAGAATCTGCTCGGTGAAGCTCATGATGCGCGGCAGATCCTCGGCCCTCACCTCGCGCTCCGCCAGCTTGTGATAGCACTCGGTCAAATTGCGCGCGAAATTCGCCGTCCCGTACCCGTGCGCCTTGCTGTTCACGATTTCGATTTCGTCCAGCACCGCGCGCACTTCCAGCGGTGAAAGCGTGGAATGCGCGAGAAAATCGCAGAAATCGTCGAACGCGCTCTCGAAATAGATATTGTTCTCCCACAGCGTGTCGTCGGCGTCCACGATCAGGTTTTGGCGCTGCGCAGTTTTCGAAAAGCCGCTCACACGCCCGGGGTCCCCTTGGCGTGTCCATTGGTGGGCGCCACGGCGCGCGCGTGCTGGATCTGGCGCTGGCGGGAATTGTAGCTGGGAAAAAACTCGGCCAGCCGCCGCATGCGATCGGCTTCCGAGCGCGTGGCCAGCAGAATCTGTCGAAAGTCCAGGTCCGGCACCACCTGCGCCAGTTGGAAGCTGAGCTGCGGATCGCTCAGTTCCGGTTCGTGCACCGGTTCGGAATCGTCCAGCGCGCGCAAATCGTTATAGGAATCGATCACGCGCTTACGGACTTCCGGTTGGATCGGATCGGTGGCCTCATCGTCGAAATATTCCACCGCGCCGCGCAGGTACGGCTTCTCGTCGTTCAGCAGGATAATTTCAAAACGCCGGCGCCCCAAACTGATCAGATCCAGGCGCCCGTCGGGATATTTTTTGAGCACTTTCTCCACGGTAGCCGTGCAGCCGGTATTCACGATGCCTTTTTCGCCCGCCAGCACGACGCCGAACTCGGTGTGGCCGCGCTGCACGTCCGCGATCATCTGCTTATAGCGCTCCTCGAAGATGTGCAACGGCAGCGCTGTCCTGGGAAACAGGACCACCTGGAGCGGAAAAAGCGGCAACAGCTCTTCCTGCATGAGTACTATTATGCGGCTTCTGTCTCGCCAGTTGCACGTGCGTGCGAAGCTGTGGGACCATTCGTTACGCGGACGTTAGTTTGCACGAATGCTACTGAAGCTGAAGCGCACGCCGGGCCTCTACTTGGTCGGCTTTATGGGATCGGGTAAATCGGCTGTGGGCCGGCTGCTGGCCGACGAGCTCGGCTGGTTTTTCGCCGATATCGATGAGGACATCGAGACGGCGGAAGGCATTTCCATCGCCGAAATTTTCGACACGCGCGGCGAAGAGGAATTCCGCAGACTCGAGCAGGAAGCGCTGCGCAAACGCATTCGGGACATCGAGTGCGGCAAGCCTATGGTTCTGGCCTTGGGCGGCGGCGCCTTTGTCGATCCGGCCAATAAGAAGCTACTGGAAGAGCGTGGCGTCACGTTGTGGCTGGATTGTCCTTTTCCACGCATCAGCTCACGCGTGGAAGGCCAGACGCACCGGCCGCTGGCGCGCGATCCGGAGAAATTCGAACGGCTCTATGACGACCGCCGCGACGTTTACAGGCAGGCGGAATATCGCATCGAAGCCGATACCGACGATCCCGCGACGATTGTGGCCGAGATTTTGAAGCTCCCGATTTTCTAGCGTGCGACGCCAGGCGCTTCGCATCTTCCGGGCCGCGTTGAAAGCCGCCGATCCGTACCAAGCCGTGCTGCGACATCTACGGCTTGATCCGAAACCCTACCGGAGTATCTTTGTGATCGGCGCTGGTAAAGCCAGTGCGCGGATGGCGCGGGCGGTGGAGCGATTGCTCGGCGCGCGCATCACCGGCGGCTTAATTAACGTAAAGGACGGCCACGGCGCGAACCTTCGGCGCATCGAGCTTCACGAATGCGGCCATCCGGTGCCTGACGCGCGCGGTGTTGCGGGCGCGCGCCGCATCGCGCAAATTGCGAGCCAGGCCGGCCCGGACGATCTGATTATTTGCCTGATTTCAGGCGGAGCCTCGGCCTTGCTGCCGCTGCCCGCCCCGCCGATAACGCTGGCCGAAAAACAGAAGACCACGCGCTTGTTGCTCCATTGCGGCGCCAGCATTCACGAAATCAATTGCGTTCGCAAACACATCTCGCGCATCAAGGGCGGCCAACTGGCGCGCCTGGCTTATCCGGCGACGCTGCTGACGTTGATTCTTTCCGATGTGATCGGCGACGATCTGGACGTAATTGGCTCCGGGCCCACCGTTCCCGATCGTTCCACGATCGCCGATGCGCGCGCGATTCTGGAGAAATATCGCATTCCGACGAAGGTGCTGGCGGCGGCTGTGGAGACACCGAAACCTGGCGACAAAATTTTCGAGAAGACGCGCAACATCGTCGTCGGCAGCAACACTCTTGCGCTGGAAGCTGCGGCGCTCGAAGCACGGCGCCTGGGGTTCCGCACGTTGGTTCTCTCTACGTTCCTCGAAGGCGAAGCGCGGGAAGTAGCGCGCGTCCATGCTGCCATCGCGAAAGAGATTTGCGCTTCCGGCAGGCCAGTGCGACGTCCGGCCTGCGTGATCTCGGGCGGCGAACCAACGGTGACGATTCGCGGTAAAGGACTCGGTGGCCGCAATCAGGAATTCGCGCTGGCCGCCGCTATCGACATCGCGGGTTTACGCGACGTCGTCATCCTCAGTGCGGGAACCGATGGAACCGACGGACCAACCGACGCGGCCGGCGCCATCGTGGATGGAACAACAATCGCTCGCGCGCAAGCTCTTGGTCTGAACGCAGCTGCGTTTCTTGCCGGCAACGATTCGTATCATTTTTTCGAAGCCACCGGCGACTTGATCAAAACCGGCCCAACAGGTACTAATGTCGCCGACATCCAGTTGATATTGGCGCGCTGATTCCCTACTCGTGCTCCACCCTCAGCGGCGCATTCGGCGGCTTGGGCGGTTTGGGCGGCGTTGGCGCTGTAGTGACGTCGGGCGATGGATTTGTCTCTTCCGCGCTCGCCTTGCGAACCGTGATGGATCCCCGTCCGGTCTCCAGCCGCAATTGCGGCCCGGCGCCGGTGTTCCCCGTAATGGTTGCGCCATGGCCCGAACTATCCTCGCGCAGCGGATCGCCATAATCGTTACTCGCATCGCCATGATCGGTGGAAGCCCGCAAATCGAATTTTGAGCCGGGCAGCAGCGCCAGCTCGATGTCTCCCGATCGCGTGTGGACTTCCATCTTCGGCAAGTTCTTCCCGGGCTTCAGCTCGATATCGCCGCGGTCCAGCGTCAAATCCAGCGACTGCGTGAAATCGGAAAGCTGCACATCGCTCGATCGGGCATTCAAACGGATGGGACCCACCACGTTGTTCCCCGTAAACTCGCCCCGGCTGACGCGCACCTGGCCGGGCAGCTTTTCAAACTCCATGGAGTTCAGCGGATCTTCCCAGCGCAGCGGCTGCGCCAGATTGGTCAACTGAATCTCCCCCACGTAGGTTCCATTCACCGTCACCAATCCGCCGATATTCTGCAACTCCACATCGTCTCCGCGCCCCTTCAGCTCCACGCTGCCCTTGACGTCCACCGCGCGGATGGTGTCGCTGGCGCGCGTGTCCACCAGCACGTTTCCGCCTAGATTCTCCAGACGCACGCCCGCGTTATCGCTATTGATGTTCACGTTCCCGTTGATACCCTGGACGTCGAAATCGCCGTAGCGCCCATGCGCTTCAATCGAAGATCCCGCCGGAACCGAAAGTTCCAGGTCGGCGTTCGGCTGCACCCGATCGCTCACCTTGTCCTGATTGGTCCGGACGATGATCTGATCGCCGTCTTGGATCAGCTCCAGCGGCGTCTGTTTGTTGGCGCTATCGGCGTCGGACTGTTGGAACGACCGTACGGTTTCCTGTCCGCTGGCCTTCACCGTCGTGTCGGCGGTCCCACTGATTTTGGCGTTACCGCGAAAGCTTTCTATCACGATGCGGCAGTTCTTCGCGCAGGGCTTTTCCACCGGCGCCAGAGTATAGTCGTAGCTTTCGCCCATGTTCACCACCACGCGTCTCCACGCGCGGCCGGTTGGAAACCACGACGGAGCGTTGTGCGCGGTGTACATGGTGGCGCCCACGATGCAGATCACGAAAATCAGCGCCCATTCTCCGCCCGAGACGCCGTTGCGCGGCAGGGGCTTTTCGGTTATCGACCAGAACAGGATCTCGATCAGCCGGATGCCGCCCCAGGCGATCAGCAGGAAGGGCCAAAATCGCGAGATCATGTCCACCAGCGGAATATCCGGCCACAGATTGCGAAACAGGAACAGGAGCCCGAGCCCGATCAGGATCAGCGGGCCGATTACGGAACCGCGTCTCATATTGCGTTGCCTCCGGGCGGCCGGCTGCCGGGCTGGCCGGGATATTGGCCAGGGTACGGCGGTGCGGGCTTCGCAGTGGCGCGTTCCAGCAGCTTCAGCACACCGAACACGATAATCAAAATCGGCCAGGTCCGCCAGAATCCGTAGACGCCGGCATAGTCGATGGCCACCAGCGCCCCGAGCGTGATTAGCATCAGGGGCCCGCGGATGGCTTGCAGGAAAGTACTAGCGTCGTTCATTGGCTGCCTCCCTTGCCGTTGGAGCGCGGTGATCTCCGGGACCCCGGCCCGAGGATGTCCCGCGTGGCCCGGCCAAACGTTCGTAAAGCATATACGCGCCCAGACCAATCAAAGCCACCGGCCAATAACGAATCACCTGGCCGATGCGCAGAATATCCAGGTTGTGCAGCAGAAAGAGCAAGCCCACCGCTATCAAAACCGTCGGCGCCAGCGGGAAGCGCGCGGGATGTCCGGCGCGCGGCATGATACTGGAGAATTCATCCACGGGCTGGCCCAATTGGCGCCGCTTCGCTGTGTGGTAGGCCTCAAACGCCATATAGAAAACCCAGACGGCGATCATCATGCCAAACAGCGGCTGCAGATTGCCGCTCATCTCATCGTTGCTCACGATGCTGATGAGCAGTCCGAAAACCACCACATGGATCAAGCCCTTGACATACTGGCCGTTGTAGATCGCGCCCACGCCCGGAATAAAGCCGAGCAGAAAGGCCAGCCCCGGCGAGGCTCCAGGATCCGACATGGAAGGGTGCGGTGTTTGCGTGGTCGTAAAAGGCGCTATAGGCGGTGCCGCGTACGGCGATGCCGGAGCCGTATACGGAGATGCCGGCGGAGGAGGCGGGGGCGGCGGTGGAGGAGCGGCCCATTGAGCACCGGACTGAGCGCCCGGAACATGCTCGTCGCAGTAGACGGTGCCATCGGCTTGGCGGCGGCACGCTTCACACAGCGGCTTTCCGCACTCCCGGCAATAAGCGACGGCCGGGGCCTCTGGATGATTTACACAATTCATTGCTGACTACCTTCTTTCGCTCCCCGTGGCTGCGCCGCCTGATCCTGATCGGTCCATTCTTTTAAACGCGATTGAATTTCAATCACCAGCCGCAGATTGTCGTAATACTTCATGGCCCGGTCGTACACGCGGTGCGAGTGGTCGTCGATCCCCTGCCAGACTTTTACCGGATCCAGATCCGACGGCCGCAACTGCCTGGGCTCAATGTGCGCGAAGCGCGCCAGCATCGAAAACGACAGGATAGTCATCGCCATCCCCATCACGTAGCGGGGCTGCAGCCAGCCTTGCATCAATCCGCCAAAAAACCGCTTCACCCAGGACGGCCGTGCATCGCTTGGAAGCCGCTCGGCCATGGCGCCCGGACCCATCGGCGAATGATGCAAAATGCGCGTCAGCAGTTCGGCCGGCGGCTCGGCTTGCGGCACGCGCTCGAAAAACGCCGTCACGCCGGTGACATCTTCGGACAGTTGCCGGCACGCCACGCATCCCGACAGATGATTTTCGAGCGCAGCCCTGTCGGCGGCGTGGAGCGTTCCGTCCACGTAGTCGCACAACAGGATTTCAAGCTCTGCGCACGTCATGTCTTAAATCCGAACCTTCTGCCTGCGTAACACTTTCGCCAGCTCGGCGCGGCCGCGATTCAATCGCGACTTCACCGTTCCCTCCGGAACGTTCAGGATCTGCGCGATCTCCCGATATTCCAATTCCTCAAGATCCCGCAGGATCACCGTCTCGCGCAACTCCGGCGACAACTTCTGCAGCGCGCCCTGCAACAACTCGCTTGCTTCCCGCCCGGCCAGCATTCCGTCCGTCCTGGCGATCATGGCGGTGTTCTCTTCGAGCGCGACAGCCTGCTCTTCAATGGACTCCGTGGCGCGATCCATGCGTGTCCGCCGGTAATGATCGATCAGCAAGTTCCTGGTCAGCCTGGTCAGCCAAACCACGAACAAACCCTCGCCCGCCCGGAAGCTTCGCAGGTTCTTGAACACCCGCAGGAACACGTCCTGCGTAAGGTCCTGCGCTTCGGAATCGCTATTGGTGAAACGATAGCAAATCGAGTACACACGCCGGGTGTGCACCCGCACCAGGTCTTCCCAAGCGGCTTCCTGGCCGCCCAGGCAGCGCTCCACGAGTTGAACATCCGTATCCAAGCTGTTGCTCGTCCGGACTTGCGCGTAGGGCGACTCCCAGCTCCACTTCGCCGCCGGAATCGCCACCGTTGCCATGATGCCTCTTATCTCCTGCTTCCAGTAATGAAAACGAGGATCTATGATAAGAAGTTCACTTGAATCCAAGCTTTACATTGTACAGAGGGGCCGAGCGCTAAAGCGTCGCCTGTCTACCTTGCCCCCTGAACCCACAAGCCGTCCCCGTCCTTCCCAGACTTTAATCCTGACCGCCGTTGCCGCTTTCCTGATCCTTGTACTCCTAGCTTACCGGACCCGAGGTGTAACTTTCCGCTGGGATTTGTTCCTCGCGACGCTCAGGCACGTGGACTGGCGCTGGCTGACCGCCTCTATTTGCTTGATATTACTCAGCAATATCGGCCGCGCGCTGCGTTGGCAAGTGATGCTGCGGCCTTTCGGGCGTCCCATTGGCGTGTGGCGCCTCACCTCCGATACAGCCATCGGCCTCACCGCGGGGGTCCTGCTCGGACGCGTCGGCGAAGTGGTCCGGCCCTATTTGATCGCGGTCCAGACCGGCCTGCCGTTTTCATCGCAAGTGGCGGCCTGGCTGCTGGAACGTATGCTGGATCTGTTCGCTGTATTGTTACTTTGCGGTTTTGCTCTCATACGCATTCCGCAGTATAGCTGGCGATTAGGCCCCAAGGTTCAGGAAGCCCTGGCGGCGGGCGGGTACTCGCTGGCCGTCGCCGGCGCTATCTGCCTGGTTTTGCTGCTCGCCTTTCGCGATCCGGCCCGCCGCGCTCAAAACCGCATTCTGAGCGCCCTCACCTTCCTGCCCGCCGAGCGGCGGCAGCGGGCCGGGCAGATGCTGGAGGCCTTCTCTCAAGGCGTAGCATGCACGCGGGATCCCGAATCGCTGGCGCTACTGCTTGGTTACACGCTGCTCGAATGGATGGTCATCGTGGCCAGCAGCTTTGCACTCTTCCGTGGCTTTTCGGCGACACAAGGGTTCGGCCCCGTCGACGTTCTGGTGCTTCTGGCTTTCATGACCCTGGGCAGCCTGGTGCAAGTGCCGGGGCTCGGCGGCGGAGTACAAGTGGCATCGATTATTGCGCTTACCCGTATCTACGCGGTTCCGCTGGAAGCCGCCTCGGGCATTGCTATCCTGCTCTGGATGGTCGGCTCCATCGCCATCGTACCCTTTGGACTGCTCTGCGCCTTCCAGGAAGGCCTGAATTGGCGTAAACTTAAGCTATTGTCAACAAAGCGGATACTGGAACCTGAAGCATGAACTGCCCTTTCTGCGGCCACAAAGAGGACAAAGTCATCGACTCGCGCGAGAGCAAAGAAGGCGATGTCGTCCGCCGCCGCCGCCAGTGTCTGGGCTGCGAGCGCCGCTTCACCACCTATGAGCGTAGTGACGAAATCCCCTACATGGTCGTCAAAAAGGATGGAAGGCGGGAGAAGTTCGACCGCCAAAAGGTCCTGAACGGTCTGCTGAAGGCTTGCGAGAAGCGTCCGGTCGCCATGGCCAAGCTGGCCGAGGTGGTGGACGCGGTCGAAGCCCGATTGGCCGACAATCCCGATCGGGAGATAACCACTACCGAAATCGGGGAAATGCTCATGGAACACCTCAAGAACCTCGATAAGATAGCATATGTGAGATTTGCGTCGGTCTATCGCGACTTTCAAGATGTGGAGGCGTTTCTTAACGAATTGAAGAATTTGGTGTTACACAAGCGGTCGTAGTACTCTCGGCAGTCTGGGTACTAGGGGCTCTCGCCAGAGACTAGGGGGTGATGGCCAAAGTTGGTGTAACCAATCTGGAATCAGAACATCTTCTATTTAGGACTTAACTTCGCGATCGATTCGATGTTATAATCGATTGCTAATATTCAAGGTCGGCACGGTGGCTGAACGCGCGCCTAAGCTAGTGGTTTGTATACAGGTTAACATACCCCGCCAGGTGAAGATCAGTACGAAGTCTTGTGCCCGGTTGGGGAGGTGAGCATCCAAGTGGATCAATTCGAAGATCAGTTTCTAGCAGAGGGTCATGAACCCCTCGGACTTCCTTTCGACGAAGAAGCCAATTTCTTCCATCCCGAGGAAGTTCAAGAAGAGGAGTTCCCGGCCCAACAGGCCGAAGAGTCGATTTACACCGACGACCCGGTACGCGTGTATCTACGCGAAATGGGCGCTGTCCCGCTTCTTACCCGCGAGGGTGAAGTTAATCTCGCTCGCCGCATGGAGCGCGGAAAGCTGCGGATGCAGAAGTCCATCAGCCGGTCCGCCCTGGTTCAGTTGCGGGTTTCCGAAATTGCCGAGTTGCTCAAACGCGGCGATGACGAACTCGACAACTTTGTAGATTTTGGCGACGTGGAGGAAGGCAGTCCGGCCGACACCAAAAAGCAGGCCGAAGTTCGCGGACAGTTTGCAGACCTGATCGGGCTGCATAAGAAACAGCTCCAGTTGATCGACAAGCTGGATACCGTACCGCTCAGCAACAAGAAGCTCCGCCGCAAGGCGCAGGGCAAGGTATACCGCGCCAAAGTGGAAATGTCGCAGGCCATCCGCCGGCTGCCGTGGCTGCCTTCGCGCTGGAAGCAGTTCGCCAAGGAAATTGAGCACGCCGTTGAACAGCTGGCGCATCTGGAAGCCGAGCTGCGCAAGCTGGAAGGGCGCTCGGGGCTGACCGCCCAGGCTCGCACGCGCGAGCTGCGCCGTGAAGTCCGCAAGCTGGAGAACGCCGCGGGCGCATCGCTATCCGATCTGAAGCACAGCATGTCCGTGATCCGTCACGGCGAAATCGAAGCCGAGCGGGCCAAGAAGGACCTGGTGGAAGCCAACCTTCGCCTGGTAGTTTCGGTGGCCAAGAAGTACGTCAACCGCGGATTGCATTTGCTGGATCTGATCCAGGAAGGCAACATCGGCCTGATGCGCGCCGCCGACAAGTTCGAATACCGGCGCGGCTACAAGTTTTCCACCTACGCCACCTGGTGGATTCGCCAGGCTATCACGCGCGCCATTGCCGACCAATCGCGCACCATTCGTATCCCGGTGCACATGAACGAGAGCATGAACAAGTTTCTGCGCGCGACGCGCGAACTGGAAAAGGAACTCGGCCGTGCTCCCACCAACGACGAAATCAGCCGCCGCATGGACATTCCGGTGGAAAAAGTCCAAAAGCTGAAGACCATCTCGCGCGACCCGGTTTCGCTGGAAACGCCAGTGGGCCGTGATGGCGAGTCGGCCTTGGGCGATCTGATTGAAGACCGCTGGGTGGGTTCGCCCGTGGACGCTGTGATCGATTCGAACGTCCGCGACGAAACCGCCAACATTTTGAAGACCCTGTCTCCCAAAGAAGAGAAGGTGATCCGCCTGCGCTTCGGCATCGGCTGCGAGCGCGAGCACACCCTGGAAGAGATCGGGCAAGAGTTTGACGTCACCCGCGAGCGCATCCGTCAGATTGAAGCCAAGGCCTTGCGCCAGCTTCGCTCCCCGGAACGGGCGCGTCACCTGAGAGCTTTGCTGGCCGCCCGATAGAGCTGGTAAAGCCACTCCTCCTCCATGTGAAAGGCCGGGCTCATTCCCCGGCCTTTTTTATTGGGCTTTAGTAAAATGACAGATATGGACTGGACGCGCTGCAGTGCCGTTGATCAAAATCCGGCGAAAGTCGGCGGTGTCTGGTGTTTCCGCGGCACCCGCGTGCAAGTCGCTTCGCTCTTTGAACACCTCGACCGTGGGTCCACAACCAACGAGTACCTGGAGTGGTTCCCGGCTGTAAGCCCGGAGCAGGTGCATGAGGTGCTTCGGTTTGCAAAGACCTCTCTCGATCAGCCAACCGCCGTCGCGTGAGGATACTGTTTGACGCCAACACGCCAGCGCCTCTGGCCGGCTGGCTAAAAGGACATCGGGTAACGCGAGCGGACGAGCTGGGATGGGAAGGGCTTGAAAACGGCGATTTGCTCGATTCCGAGGAGGATGCAGGATTCGAAATTCTTATCACCTGCGATCAAAACGTTCGATATCAACAGAACTTCGCGGGTAGAAAGCTGGCCGTCGTGATTTTATCGACGAATCATTGGCCAAGCCTAAGGCAAGTAGCCGACAAAGTTGCCAGGAAGATTGATTTCGTTCAGACAGGCCAATTAGTAAAGATCGATATTGACGGTCTATGAGCCTCCCCATGGGCTCCTGCGATTCCCCGACGTAGCCGTGAGCGTTCGCTTCCCTTAGGCTCTCCTTGACTTTCGCCCGCTAAGTATTTTACTGTGAACATTCATCTTGGCCGCGGCTTTGCCTAAGAAGTACGGCCTCCACGCTGAAACTATGGCAGAACGCAAAATACTGCTCGATTCGACCTTGGACAGTGTGGAGGTGGCGGAAACGGAGGTCCTGGGGGCCGCGCGGGAGATCGGCTTCCATGAAGACGATCTGCACCAACTGGGAATGGCGGTTCGGGAAAGCATGGTAAACGCCGTGGTTCATGGGAACCGCTACAACGCGCGCAAGAAGGTCCATCTCTCAGTGACCCAGGCGCCCGATCGGCTGACGATTGTGATTGCCGACGAGGGCGACGGTTTCGATCCGAACTCGGTTCCAGATCCGTTAGAGGAAGGTAATCTGCTCCGCCAGTCCGGCCGCGGGCTGCTCCTGATTCGAGCCTTCGTGGACGAATTCCAGGTGCTCCCCGGACAGCCGCGTGGCACGGAAGTGCGGATGGTGAAGTACCTGGCGAAGGCCAGTTGACAAGATCCGAAAGAATCGTGAGGAGGGTCCAAATTCGTGAGCGTTAAAATGTCACATCGCCAAGTAGGCGACGTTACCGTGGTGGATGCATCGGGGAGAATCACCCTAGGAGAGGGCGCCAGCGTCTTCCGGGACATGATTCGTGACTTAGCCGCTAAGGGCAACAAGAAAATTCTGGTCAACTTGACCGAGGTTTCTTACATCGATAGCTCGGGGATCGGTGAAATGGTGTCGAGCTTTACCACGGTGACCAACCACGGAGGGCAGTTGAAACTGCTGGGCCTGACTAAACGCGTCAAGGATCTGCTCCAGATCACCAAGCTCTACACCGTGTTCGAGGTTTTCGACGACGAGGCTTCGGCGGTTCGCAGTTTCGCATAACCGCGGCCGAGGCGCCGAGCTGTTACCGAGCCGCGCTCTTGCCGAGCCGCGTCAGGGAGTCGTCTCTCTTCGACGCGGTCATCCTGCTATCATGAGCATGCACTATGCCTGATCTGCACTCGGAGCACGCTCCGATGTCCGACGCGGTGACGAATTCCATCCGCGTCGAGGTTTTATCGCGACACTCGCCCGAAAATTCGCGTCCGCAACAGGGCGAGTGGATCTTTGAGTACACCGTCCGCATCACAAATCAGGGAAGCGACACGGTACAACTCATCAGCCGTCACTGGATCATCACCGATGCGCTGGAGCATACCGAAGAAGTAAAAGGTCCCGGCGTGATCGGCGAACAGCCCGTGCTGGCTCCCGGCGAATCCTTCAAATACTCCTCCTGGTGTCCGCTGAAGAGCCCCACTGGGCTCATGCGGGGCACCTACCAGATGGTACGCGCGGGCGGGGAAAAGTTCGACATCGAGATCGCGCCGTTCGCCTTGAAGGCGCGCTATACCGTGCATTGATATCCGGGCATTAAAGTCCGCGATTTTCCGCGCGCATGCCGCACTCTATGGCATGAAAGCTTATCTCTCTCTTCTCCTATCCAGCGCCCTGATCTTCGGCGCAGCCACGCTTGGCCTTTGGCGACACGAGCAAAAGCTCCAGTAGCAGTCACAAATCTCACAGTTCCTCGCACCATCACAGCACCGGCTCTCGCCACAGCAGCACCAACTCCGGCTCCAAGACCCACGGTAACGTGCCTTCGAACTAGCCGCCGGCCGGCGCGCGTGGTAACTTGTCTGCTTGCCCGCGCCTTCATTCTCTTCGCGGCTCCATTGGGATCTCGCCCCCAATCGCCTGACCCATCTCCTGGACGAAAAACGGGCGGCCGGTAGGCCGATTCTGGATCTCACGGAATCGAATCCTACCGCTGCCGGATTCGTCTATCCATCGGGCACGATCCTTTCCGCCCTCGCCGATCCCCGCGCGCTCCGCTATGAGCCTGCCGCCGCCGGGATGCCGGCCGCGCGCGCCGCCGTAGTCCGATTACTATTCGGGCACGCCGGTAACGCCGGATCGCATTCTGCTGACCGCCAGCACCAGCGAAGCCTATGCCTTCGTGTTCAAGCTGCTGGCCGACCCTGGCGACGAAGTGCTCGTCCCCAGCCCGTCCTATCCGCTGTTCGATTATCTGGCCGCGCTCGATTCGGTGCGTGTCGTCCAGTATCCGCTGGTGTATCACGAAGCGTGGAAGATCGATTTTGACGCGCTGGCCCGCTCTGTCACTTCCCGCTCGCGCGCCATTGTGCTGGTGAACCCGAATAATCCGACCGGTTCGTTCCTAAAGCAGGCAGAACTTGGCCCGCTCCTCGCGCTGTGCCGCGAACACAACCTCGCGCTCATTTCCGACGAAGTTTTCGCCGACTATGTGTTCGACCACCAGGCTCCCCGTGGTGCGCTCGCTAACCGGCGTCGACGAAGTCCTGACGTTTTGCCTGAGCGGCCTCTCGAAAGTGGCGGGCCTGCCGCAACTGAAGCTCGGCTGGATCGTCACTGGCGGTCCGCCCGCCATCGCGAGAGGGCTTTCGAACGGCTGGAACTGATCGCCGACACCTATCTGTCCGTCAGCGCTCCCGTACAATGGGCCGCGCCCGCGCTGCTTGGCCTGCGCGGCCAACTGCAGGAACAGATCCTGCATCGCGTCCGGGCCAACCGGGCATTTCTGGCGAGCCAAATTGGTGCCGACCTCGCCGTGGAAGTTGCTTGCCACCGAAGGCGGCTGGTACGCGATCCTGGAAGCGCCACGCATTCAAAGTGAAGAGGAATGGGTTCTGACGCTGCTCCGTGAGGATGGCGTGCTGGTGCAGCCCGGCTTCTTCTTTGATTTTGAACGGGAGGCGTTCCTGGTGATCAGCCTGCTGACGCCGGAGGATGTTTTCGGCGAAGGCATCCGCCGGATTCTGGCGCGTGTTACCGAGCCGCGCCTTACCGAGCCGCGTCTTACCGAGCCGCGTCTTACCGAGCCGCGACCGTGAGGAAGCGGTCCTTACGCCGGCTTCCGGATATCGCCTTCGGCCGTGGCCGCCAAAGCAATCCGCGCATTGGCCAGTTCCATCAGCTTCTCGCAACAGCCGCTCAACGAAATCGTGATATCGCGCAGTGAAACGCCCTGAAAGTGCAGGCGCGGCGGCTGGTGATGAGCCGGACAACGCACGCCACGCAGCTTGTCCGGGTGGATTGCTTAAACTGTTCCATGCGCGCGCTATCGAAGTCCGTCAGCATCCACAAACATTCTAGCATCTGTATGTTACAAACAAGAGACAAGGTATTCTGTCCTGAAAGCGGCCGCCGGCGGGCTTCGCGCGGGCGTGGTTCTAGAGGCCGGCCCGTCCCGTTGGGTGGAAAAAGGTTCGCAAATAAGGGCCGGACAGGCACTTTTGGGGGCTTGACAACCGATCCGACATGCTTAGAATGGGGATAATCTCTTTCTCTCTATGCAGCCCTGCAATCACTACCCGCACTGAAATGTTGGCACGGCGCGATGGTGTGGACTATGTGCGCTGCCTGGATTGCGACCAGGTGTTCGAAGCCGAGGACCTGGAGGCCATCGTCCCGGCCTACGACGAGGACGACCAGCCCGCGGCCTAGCCGATCTTCTCCCCGCACTTCCCCAATTTGAGATCTTTCGTCTCCGAACCGGTACCACATTGCTATCCAAAGGTTCCACGTAGTTTAGGCCGCCGGTTCATTGAAATCTCGCACGGAACCTGCGATGCTAGATACAGTCGGCCTGATAGAAACCCCTGATTGAACCCAATGACGCCTCTTCGCATTGTCGCCATCGGTGGGGGAACCGGGCTTTCCACGCTCCTGCATGGGCTGAAGCGGTACGCCCTGGAGCCGCGGGAAGTGGAAATCACGGCCATCGTCACCGTTACCGACGATGGCGGCAGCTCCGGACGCCTGCGCCGCGAATTCGACGTCCTGCCGCCCGGCGATATCCGCAACTGCATGGTAGCCCTTTCGGAAGACGAAGCGCTGCTTTCCAAGCTCTTCCAATACCGCTTTTCCGAAGGCCGCGGCCTGAAAGGCCACAGCTTCGGCAACCTGTTCCTAACCGCGCTGACCAACCTGACGGGCGATTTCGTACAAGCCGTGAAGGTCTCTTCGGAGATTCTGGCCAGCCTGGGCCGGATCTATCCGGCCACCAACGCCAACGTGGTTCTGGAAGCCGAGCTGGAAAACGGGTCCATCGTGAAGGGTGAGACCAAAATCGGCAAGAGCCGCTCCCGCATTCGCCGCATCCATTTGCAGCCGCGCCGTCTGCAAACCGCTTCCCGAAACCCTGGCCGCCATCGAAGACGCCGATCTCATCACCCTCGGGCCCGGTTCGCTGTTCACCAGCGTCATTCCGAACCTGCTGGTGGAGGGCATCGCGCCGGCCATCCAGCGCAGCCGGGCGTTGAAAGCCTATTTCGTGAATCTCATGTGGCAGCCGGGCGAGACCATTGGGTTCCGCGCCTCCGATCACGTGGAAGCGCTTCATCGCCATGCCGGCATGCACCTGATCGATGTCGCCGTGGTGAATACGCGCGCCATCACCGCCCGCCAGCGGCGCAAGTATGCCGCCGAAAACGTGCGCCCGGTGCTCAACGATGTTGACCGCCTGGCGGAAATGGGCCTGCAAGTGGTGGCCGCCGATCTGCTTGGCGCCCGGCGACAGCGTGCGCCACGATCCGCGCGCCTCCGCCGACGTTGCACTACAATTGGCAAAGCGCGGACGAGCGGGACGCGCGCAAGAGTCCGCGTTCTCGGGAGAGCGTTAGCCGAACCGGTCGGAACCATACCGCAAGAATGACATCGCAGATCAACGTGGTGATCCTGGCCGCCGGCCTGGGCACGCGCATGAAATCCAAGCGCGCCAAAGTGCTGCATCGCGCCGGCGGCCTGTCGCTGATCGAGCACGTGGTCGCAGCCTCCGGCGCCATCGCGCCCGCGGAGCAACGCCACCGTCGTGGTGGGACATCAGGCCGATCAAGTCCGGGCGCTGCTGGCGCCTTCGGGCGTCCGCTTCGTCGATCAAACCGAGCAAAAAGGCACCGGCCATGCGCTGCTGGCCTGCCGCGACTCGCTGGCTTCCAGAGCCGGGATTGGTAGTTGTGCTCTATGGCGACTGCCCGCTGCTTTCGCCCGCCACTCTGACCGAATTGGTCCGCCGCCAGACCGCCAGCGACGCCGCCGCTACGCTGATCACCACGCGCCTCGACGATCCCACCGGCTACGGCCGCATCGTCTTTGCGCGAGCAGACGGCGACGTTCGCGCCATCGTGGAACACAAAGGCCGCCACGCCCGAGCAGCTCGCCATCCCTTTCATCAACTCCGGCATCTATTGCTTCCGTGCCGATCTGCTGTGGAAGCACTCTGCTCGAAATCCGGCCCGACAATCCGGCGCACGAATACTATCTGACCGACATCGTCGAGATCCTCGGCCGCGCCGGCCACACGCGTGGCCGCCATGGAAGTGGAGAACCCGGCCGAACTGCTGGGCATCAACACGCGCGTCGAGCTGGCCGAAGTGGACCACATTTTCCGCGAACGAAAAGTGCACGAGCTGATGCTGGCGGGCGTAACTATCGAGAAGCCCGAAACGGTGACCATCGATGCGCAGTGTCCGCATCGGCGAGGATTCCATCGTGGAACCGTTCGCGCAAATCCTCGGCCGTACCGAAATCGGCGAGGATTGCCGCATCGGCGCCTGCTCCATCGTACGAGATTCGACGCTCGCCGACGGAGTGGAAATCGCCCCGTTCACCTATATCGTGGATTCGCACATCGAAACCGGCGCGCATCATCGGACCCTTCGCGCGCTTGCGCGCCGGGAACCGCGATCGGCCAAGACGCGCGCATCGGGAACTTCGTGGAACTGAAGAACACCCGCTTCGGCGCCGGCGCCAAGGCCAATCATCTGGCGTATTTGGGCGATTCCGACATCGGCGACCGCACCAACATCGGCGCCGGCACCATCACCTGCAACTACGACGGCGTGAGCAAGCACCATACCGCGCATCGGCAAGGACGCTTTTGTCGGCAGCAATTCCACGCTGGTGGCGCCGCTCGAAATCGGCGATGGCAGCTATATCGGCGCGGGTTCCGTGATCACCGATCCAGTGCCCGCCGAAGCTCTGGCGCTGGGGCGCGCGCGCCAGGTGAATAAGGAAGGCTGGGCCGCCAAGAGGAAAAAGAAGAAGTAGCCTTCGCGGCTACTTTTTGTCGGCCGGCTTCTGCGACGTTCGCACCACCACCAGCCGCGCGACGTCGCCATCCTCGGTTGTGACGAAACCCACCGTCACTTTCACGCGAACCCGCAGCTTGCCTTCGATCGCGCGTATCGGGCTTGATCCAAAAAGTGCGCTTCTCGGCGGGCTTTCCCAGAATACTTCGCGACACCGTGATCTTGGTGGCCGTCACTTCCACAATCGGCCCGGAAAATGTCTGGTCGTACTTGGGCTCGCTTTTGGAATCTTTCGTCGTGCGCCGGATTTTCTGGCGTCGCGTTTTCCTGCGTCTCCTGCACCCAGCCGCTGGTGAACAATGCCCCGGCAACAATCAGCAAAGTCGCGAAACGGAGCCGCACTCTTGCATCATAAACCAACCGGTGGACGGTGACCGGACCTGGTATTAAACTTGCTTCATTCGACGGCGGGCCGTTCACAACACCAGCACCGGATGATACAGATTCGGCAAACGCACCTCGCCAATGGCGATCAAATCGCCTTCCGGGCCCACCGCCTTTACGTATTTCGAGCCGGCTCGTGTCCACGAACGGCGACAGCCGGAAATCCTTGCCTTGCCGGATTTGGCCGGCGGTGAGCGGTATCAACGGTGGCGTTCGGAATCTCGGGCAACACGCGGCAGCGGGAATCAGCGCCTCGTCGCAGACGGCCCGCGCGAGCCAGCTCCTCCAGGGCTTCCAAGGTGAGCGCCTGGGCTTCGGTGAATTCGCCCGAAGCGGTGCGGCGAAGAGCCGTCAAGAAGGCGCCGCAACCAAGCTCGCGGCCAACATCGTGCGCGATGCCCCGCAAATAAGTTCCCGCCGAGCAGCGCACACGAGATGCGAGCGGTGGCTCCATCGAATTCCACAAGATCCAGCGCGAACACGTGCACCTGCACCGGCTGAATTCCACGGCATGTGCTTTGCGCGCCAGGCGATAGGCCGGTGTTCCGGCGATCTTCTTGGCCGAAAACGGCGGCGGCGTTTGCAGGAATGGTCCCGCGAAATCTGCGCCAGCACCGCTTCCAATTCCGCGCGAGTGAATCGCGGTTCGACAGGCTCGGAGGCGGCGTTCGCCTTCGCGGTCATAGGTGTCGGTGGCCCAGCCAAATTGAACCCGGGCATCGTAAGTTTTCTCACCGGAGGAAAAGAACTGCGCCAGACGAGT
Organism: Bryobacterales bacterium; assembly: GCA_963784025.1. Taxonomy (GTDB): domain Bacteria; phylum Acidobacteriota; class Terriglobia; order Bryobacterales; family Bryobacteraceae; genus Palsa-89. The sequence continues at coordinate 249,427 of CAWAPW010000006.1, read as the reverse complement.
GGCGCGGCCCAGCACCAGCGGAAGGACGCCCGTAGCCATCGGATCTAGCGTGCCTAAGTGCCCGACCTTGCGCGTGTTCGCCAGACGCCGCATGCGATTCACCACGTCATGCGAGGTGAGACCTTCCGGCTTGTCGACAACAATCACCCCATCCACGAGACCACTGTAACAGGGCGCCAAAGAAACCCGCCGCCGCGGGGCACGTCTTTTGGAGTAGCAATATCGCATTTCGCTTTTTCTCCAAGACGAATTTCGATTTGACTTAGGCAGTCTGAGCCGCGAAAGCAGTTCAGTTGCCGGCCGGTGAGCATCTTCCTCCGAGTGCTCACCGGCTTTTTCTTCAGCAACCGCGTCGGGCTCGCTCGGCCGCGCGATGATGCTGGCCGGCAGCTGATAGCGGGCGAATTCGTCCAGCCCGCACCAAGCCACTTGCGGCGCCTCCTCGGTAAGAGCAAACTCCTCGGAGTTCGCGCTAAATACAAAGATCAGATCGTGATGCAGATGGAACGGCTCGCCCTTGCGCGCGGGAATGCCGTGCACGTCCATGCCAGCCAGGATGGCGGGGCCCCCGCCTTGCGATCTCGACCGCCGTCTCCTCCATGGCTTCGCGCCGCGCAGTGTCACTCGATGTTACATCGCTCTCCTCCACATGGCCGCCGGGAAGCAGCCAGCGCCGATGCCGATGATGATGCATCAGCAGAAACCGCCGGCCGTTGGGATGCAACGCCAGCAGCCGTGCAAGTGATGTGGCCGGGATGAAACTGATCGCGCGAAAACGGCGCGCCGGTCAATTCGAGCAGCGCAAGAATCAGCTCGCGGCTTTTTTCTTCTTCAGGCGATGCGTCGAATGCGCGCACCAGCGCCAGCGCTTCGGCGGTGGATCGCATGCGGGGATTCAAAATTCGATGGCCGCCAGCACTTCCGACGGCCGCTTTTCAAAGGCGCGGCAGATGGCGAGCAGACTCTCGATGCTGGGCAAATTGGCGCCACGCTCGATGGAGCTGATCTGCGAAATGCTGAGCTTGGTGGCGGCGGCCAGATCCTTCAGCGACCAATCGCGCTCCACGCGCAGCATCTTGATCTGATGGCCCAGGCGTTCGCGCAAACGATCCTGCGCGGTGCGGCCGAAGCCGTATTTTTCGATGGCATTGTGCAGTGTCTGCCGGAGCTGCGCGAGCGAAAAAGGCTTCGAAATATAGTCGAAGACCTTCATCTTGAAGGTGGCGCGCATGTCTTCGAGCGACGGATAACCGGTGACGATGATGACGCACAGGCCGGGGTAGGCGGCCAGCAGCTGTTCCAGCACCTTGTCGCCTTTGAATTCGCCCATCTTCATGTCGAGCAGCACGATGTCGGGAAGGCGCTGTTCACAGGCCGCGAACAATTCGTCGGGATGACCGAAGGCGCGGATGGAGTACAGGCCATCGTCCTTCAGCGCGTCTTCCAGGTAATTGCAGAAATCGGGATCGTCGTCGAGGATCGCCAGATCCACCAGGCCGCTGGTGGGCGCGGATCGGCTGCACGTTCGGATGCGGGCCGGATTGCCAATTTAATTCGCTCCCGCCGACGCTTCGCGCAGGAAGCGGGCAATGTCACTTCCAGGCAAGCGCCGCCCTCGGCCCGGTTGGACGCCGCAATGGTTCCACCGTGCTGGTGAATGATGCCCTCGGCGACGGTGAGCCCGAGGCCGGTGCCCTTGGCATCCAGGCGCGTGGAGACGAACGCTTCAAAAATATCGGGCAGCACGTCGGGCGCAATGCCGGGGCCGTTGTCTTCCACCGCGACCGAGATCCAAGGCTGCGCGTTGCGATTCAGGCGGCGCGAATGGACCGCGATTTCGCCCGAGGCCGGGATGGCATACAGCGCATTGCGCAGCAGATTGACGAACACCTGCACCAGGCGGTCGGAATTGCCGGTGACCACGTCGCCGGCGTCCACGCGATTGGCGAAGCGCGAGGCGGCGGCCTTCTTGTCGATGGCCACCAGAGCCCAGGCTTCGTCGATCAAATGGCGCAGCGGCACCGGCTCCATGTGCTGTTTGCGGACGCGCGAGAAATCCACCAGGCTTTCGCTGATGCGGCGGATGCGCTGGGTGACGCGCAGCATACGGGCCAGACGCTCCAGCGTGGCGGTGTCGGCGGTGGTCTCGGTGAGCTTCTCGATGGAACCTTGCAGGACGGTGAGCGGCGTATTCAGCTCGTGCGCGACGCTGGCGCTGAGCAGGCCCAGGCTAACCAGGCGATCCTGCGCTTCCAGCTTGCGGAGCGCTTCTTCCAAATCCTCTTCGCGCTTGCGGAGCTCGATGATGGTGGCGTTGCGGGAGCGCATGATGTGGCCGATTTCGTCGCCGGGGATAAAGGCTTCGTTGATGAGCTCGCGATCGCGATCGCCATGCTGCGTGGCTTGATCGGCTTCCAGCATGAGCTGCAGCGGGCGATAAACGTACAGCGGCATGATGGTGGTTTCAAGCACCAGCACGGCCAGGATGTAGATGGCGCCGAGCACGATGAACAGATTGGTTTTGGCGGGTCGGGCAGGTAAGGGTAAAGCGCGAAGTAGACGCCGATGGCCAGAATCAGGAAGAAGACGTTGTGCAGCACCATCAGCTTGATGCGCACTTTGAGATCGCCGAAGAATCGGGTGACGCGTTTGGGCGATCGCAACGTGGGAGAGCCGCCGGGACGCTGAGAGATTGTGTTCGGGTCACGAGTGTACCTGTTCATTACGATTCTACGCTGGCCGGTTGGGATTGGGGATTGGAGGCGGGGGATTGGGGCTAGGGATTGGGGCTAGGGATTGGGGGCTGGGGACTCGACACCATTGCTAGCGAAGAGGCGGGCACGTCCCCTCAGGGAAGGGGACGGACTCGGTTGACGTTAATGTTAACCCCGCTTGTTGCCCGCGTGGCCGCGACCATCGCGCATTTCATTTCCTTTGAAGTGGGCAACCTTATCGAGACGGTTTCCCGGAGCGGCTTTCTCGCCACGCTCCGGCACGGGACCCTTATAGCCGTGTTCGGGATGAAACCGATTATTGACACGGCCCCGGAAGTTGGCTGCGCCATGAAACCATGGACCAGCGCCGATGAAGACACCACCGGTAAACCACTGTGGGCCGTAGTAGCCGTAGGCCGCACATCCGTAGGGAGCAGTGTCGTAGTAACCATAGGGGCAGTCGGGGGCTACACCGATATCGACAGCCACCTGAGCCTCCGCCTTGGGGGTGCTAGCTGTAAAGCCGATTCCAGCAACGGCAGCTAACGCTAAAAACTTGAGTACGCGCATAAATTCACCTCACCACTGGGGGAGCATTTCCCTGGCCAACGCCGGAGAAGCCAGACAAGGCTTCAGTTTCCGTGGCCCTTCTGGTAGCCGGCCTCGTACGCTTTCTGGTCTTCGTCTTTCTTGAAATGCCTTTTCTTGCTGTGGTCCAGGTTATGCGTATGATCACTCTGGCCTTCGCGCATACCTTGCTGGTACCTTTTGTTCTTCGAATAATCCGGGCTCTGCCCCTGGTCCTGGAAAAATGGGGCAGCCACGGCCTGTACTGCGCCTGCCGTGAGACCGATACCTGCCGCTATCGCCAGAACCCAGGCACCGTGTTTTAGATTGATTTTCATAAGATGTATCCCTTCGCCCCGGAAAAGGCACGCCCATGGCCTTTCAGCCGGACGCTCGCAGATTGGAATACGCAGGCCGGCGGCCGGGAACTACTAACCATATGCGGTCATCCGACCGTCCGCGGTCAGGGCTGAATTGTCTCTAGCATCCGGCGCTTGGGTAGCGTCCTAAACTGCGTTGAAAGCATGTGGTTAAAGTGAAGCGGAGTGTGGGCCGATCTAGTTATCGTGCAGCCCCTCACAGCGCTGTCGTTGGCAACTGCCTTGATCACGCTGATAGTGGCGATCATCAACCTGCGCACGGCCACGATAAACGCACGCCAGCGCAAATTGTGCTCCGTCGCCCGACAGCAACAATCCCGCGGTACAAGTAGCCTTCTTTTTTTTGGCCTATCTTGGCATGGTGCTTGGCGGCGGAGTAGGCTATCACGGGTTTCGCTTAGTTAGTACCTAAGTTCAATCCCATTTTGCGCCGAAGCGCTGAAGTATTCAGTCAGAAAGCAACGGGACACCCTAGGAGAATACCGGCGCTTAGGGGTTGGGCCCGTCGGAAAACGAATAGCGTAGAATAATGAGCGTGGCACGCCAGTTCGATGTGGTTATAGAGCGCGATGGTGAGGGTTATTATGTTGCGTCAGTCCCTCAGCTCCCTGGGTGTCACACTCAGGCGAAATCTCTCGACGAGGTAACCAAACGCGTTCGCGAGGCGATAGAACTGCGTCTCGAAGTGGAAGGCGCGCCCGAGCAGAGTCTTGAGTTCGTCGGAATCCAGCGCATCACCGTTGCGGCATGAGCCGAAGGCCCAGGGTCAGCGGTTCCGAGCTAATCGCCGCGTGGACGAAGGGTCGAGGATGTTCGTGTTCGGGGCAGCCATCACTTTCTTCGCCACCCCGACCGTCGCACTACCGTGGTCCCGGTCCACTCGGGTGAGACCATCGGACCGGGTTTATTGCACAAGATCTTGCGCGACACTCACTTGTCTGCGGAAGACTTGCTGGAACTGCTGAACACGTAGGCTCCCGCAAGCGAATGCGGCGACGATCGACACTGGCCGCGGTACCTTTATGCCATCCTCATTTGGCGTCGATAAACTTGGTCTAATGGCCGCTCGGAAATTCACAGCAATCATCTTCCTGGCGATCTGTCGGCTCAGGCCGCAAGCATTCGGGACGCGCGGACGGTGAGCCCATCGGCCATCGCAGCCAGCGCCGACGTAGGCTATTGCTTCGCCCGTGCGCGAGGGCTGGACCCCAAACGTCTACCGCAGGCCTACCTGGAGCTACGGCTCAAAGTGGCGGTTTCCTATCGTAATAGCGGAACGCGCCCGTTAATTCTTCCAATGGACCGGGAAAGAACCGTCTACACCCCGCTCAATCCTGGCGCGATGAAGGAGTTCAAACAGAACCTTGGTCTGTTCGATCCGGCCTTGAAGCCGATGAAAGAGCTTCCGGAAGACGTCAGCCCGGACAATCCCACCACTCGGAAGAACGATTATTTCGCAGCGATTCCGCCCAGTGGGGGGATGACGCCGCCGCTATCGGAGGAGATTGTTCTGCCAGTAAGCCGCAAGGGATTGTTCAAGAAATGTCCCGATCTGCGGGGCCACCGGGTGTACGTCAAGTTGAGATTTGTGCATCGCGAGATAGCCGCTGCGCTCCAGGCGCATTTGTCGGACCGGTGGTCGCGCTTTGGCGTGCCTTGGTCCGGTAGGCTGACCACCAACACCATCCTCGTCGACCTTCCCGCCGCTCCGGAAGCTGCTCCCTGCAAAGACGCCTACACGCCGGAGCGCACGCCGGTGGAACACACGAAGCGACCCGGAGAGGGGCGCACGCGAATAAAATGAAGGCAGATGAATTATCTGGCTTTGTTCCTGCTTCTGGCCGCTCCGGCGGCCGACGATATTGCCCAGCGGCTGGCGCGTTGGAAGCCGGTGGGGATGCCGTTTCATCCCGAGACCCTCAGCGCGCGGGAGCGGCAAGAGGTGGAAAAGCTCGTGGAGGCCTCGCGCGATATCGAGGCCATTTACTGGCAGCAGAGCGATCCGGAAGCGCTGGAGCTATACAAAACCACCAAAGATCCCGGCCTCCGGCAGCTGCTGTTCATCAACGGCGCGCGCTTCGATCTGATCGATGACAACAAGCCCTTCGTGGGCACGCAGCCGATTCCGCCTGGGCGCAATCTTTATCCCGAGGGCCTGACCAGCGCGCAGATTGAAGCTTACGTGAAGGCGCATCCGGCCGAGAAGGGGGCCATTTACAGTCCATATTCTGTCCTGCGCTGGGAGGGCGGAAAGCCTGGAACGAAACTCACGGCCACGCCCTATCATGTGGAGTACAAGCAATGGCTGGAGCCCGCGGCGAAGTCGCTACGCGAGGCGGCCGACTTGAGCGACGACTCCGATTTTGCTCAGTTCCTGCGAATGCGCGCCGATGCGCTGCTGTCTGACGACTATTATCCCAGCGATCTGAAGTGGCTGGATCTGAAGAATCCCAAGTTCGACGTCATCTTCGCGCCTTATGAAACGTATCTTGATGACGTGCTGGGCGTGAAGACTTCCTATGAGGCGGCGTTGCTGGTTCGCAATGAGCCGGAGAGCGCGAAGCTGGCGCTGTATCAGAAATATATTCCCGATATTCAAGACGCGCTGCCGCTGGCTGCCGCGGACCGGCCGTCCAAGCGCGGGCAGCCATCGCCCATGGAAGTGATGGACGCGCCGTTTCGCACCGGCGATCTGCTGCACGGCTATCAGGCGGTGGCGGACAACCTGCCGAACGATCCGCGCGTGCACGATACCAAGGGAACGAAAAAAATCTTCTTCAAGAACTTCATGGACGCGCGCGTGAAGAATATCGTTCTGCCGCTGGCGAAATATGTGATGCCGGAGGCGCAGGCCGCGCAGGCTTCGGGCGATGGCTATATGGCGACGGTGGTGCTGCACGAAATATCGCATGGATTGGGGCCGGCCTACTCGCGAATGAAGGGCAAGCATGTGCCGATCACGGAGGCTATCGGCCCGGTCTATTCGCCGCTGGAGGAAGCCAAAGCCGACGTGGTGGGCATGTACGGCCTGGCGTGGCTGATGGATCACGGAGCGCTGCCGAAGCATCGCGCGCCGGAATATTACGCGTCTTATGTAGCCGGGATTTTCCGTTCGGTGCGCTATGGCGTGGCGGAGGCGCATGGGCGCGCGGAGATGATGGAGTTTAATTACCTGCTGGAACAGAAGGCGGTGAATCGGGTGGACGGCAAATATTCGGTGGATTATACGCGGATGCCGGCGGCCATCGCTTCGCTCGCGAAGCAGCTGCTGACGTTCGAAGCCAAGGGCGATCGGCAGGGCGCCGAAGCGTGGTTCAATCGCTACGACAAGATGCCCGCCAATCTGGCTGAAGCGTTGAAGGCCGCGGCGAAACTGCCGGTGGATATCTGGCCGATTTTTCTGTACCAGGTGATGTAGCGGAATGAGGCGGCTCACCGTACCGAAGCTGGCCGTGATCCTGGCTACGCTGGCGTCGTTCGCATGGATAGTGATTTTGTACGTGACGCGGTCGGTTGACGGGCCGCGCGCTGCCCTGGTGCTCGCGATTCCCGTGGCCGTGAGCCTTTGGGGATGGTCTTCGGAACGATTCCGGAAGGTGGCCGGCGTGGCGCTTCTGGTGTTTTCGCTCGCGATTTTCCTCGCGTCGGTTTGGATGATCGCGCTGTCTTACGTGCCTAGCGCGATCTTGTTCCTGATCGGTAAACGGGCCGAGGTTGCCCCGGCCCGTCCTCTCTGACGTGACTTACTGGTAAGTGCTGTTGACTTCGGTACCGGTGAAGCCGAAGGTAATCCCGAAATCGAGGCCGCTCGCGGTGAAAGTGGAGTAGCTGGCGGCATTCTCTACCGTTAATCCTCCAGTTCCCGCCGGTAGCGTGCTGGTGACATAGCCGGGAACCGCAAACGATCCCGCGCTCTGATTGGCCAGGCACGTAAAGCTACCGTTCGCCCCGGTGGTGCTGTCCGACGAGCTGCCCGAGATAATGACGTACGTTCCGGGTCCCCCTCCGGTCCAGTTTACTGTGACCCCCGACGCGCGATTAATGGTTGCGGCCGCGCTCTGATTGGTCCAATTGAGAAGCGGATTGGGGAGATTGATGGTGGCCTTGAAGGAGCCTACATCCGCGCCTCCGGATCCGTTATAGGTAAAGGCGCCGCCCGAGGAAGTGATTGCGCCGGCCGGGAGTTCCGCCACATACTCGCCCTTCGAGAAAGACGAGAGAGTGTAGCTTCCAGCCGGACCGGTCAGGCTGATGTTCCCGGCGTCCAGGCCGGTAAAGGTGGGGAGCGATCCGCTTACGGAGATGACCTGGGTGACGAAGCAGCTCCCGATGGAATAGACCGAGCCGCTCGAAGTGCCGAACGACGCTCCGGTTTCCTTATCAAAAATGGCGGAGGCGATATTTTCCGTCATCGAACCGGTCTGGGGCGGGATGGCGGGCTCGGTAAGCTGACCGATAAACACGTCGCCATAGCTCACCGTGCCCTGGCCGCTCAGTGTGCTGATGGTGGTTCCCGAAATTCCAAAGACGGAATCGTTGCACTCGCCGCCGCTTTGGCTAACCGGTAGCGATCCAAAATTGGAGACCGTGAGGGAACTGCCGGTTCCGGTAACCGCAGCCAGCCCGACGTAGCAGCTTTGCGGAACGTCGGCGGGGATGGTTATGTCGATCTGATCGTATCCGGGATAGCCCGACGATCCGGCGTAGACAACCGTGGCGGCAACTCCACCGATGTAGATCTGCAATGGAGTGTTTACAGCGTGCGGAGTACTGGTGAACACTGTGTCGCTATCCGCGGTGTCGGCGCCCAATCCCGAGCCGTACAAAACGATGGTCTCGCCGGGCTTCGCGGAATTCGTGTAGGTGAGCACGGATCCCGTCAGGTTGTCCGTTGCCAGAAGCAGGCCAGTGCCGCTGCCGAAGTACGTATTCAGCCCCAGCGCGTAAGGCACCACCTGGAAGGAGAAAGCATTGCTCGTTGCATTGTTGTACGTCACCGTGATGGTTGCCGAGCCGGTGTGAGTGCCGGATGGGAGGACTGCCGCAATCTGCGTGGGCGTGGCGTAATACATCGCGGGTTGAACCGTAACGCCGCCCGAGGTTACCGAGAGCGTGGCGCCCTCCAGCGACTTGGGTATTCCCGAGCCGGCGCTGGACGCGAGCGCTACTTGCGCCGGTGCGGTGGACATGCCGGTGCCGTAGATCAGGAAGATGGTGCCCGGAGCGATACCTGAGTTCGGAAAGCCGGTGGGAATGTAGCTGTAATTGTTCACCACGGCAGTGATAGTGGGGCCGCCCGGCGTGGACGACGATCCGCCGAAGGTGTTGAACGTCAGATTGATCGAACTGCCGGTGATAGAAACCACATTGATCTTCGAGTAGTTGCCACCGTTAGTCTTTGCGATGACCAGGTCGCCGGAGGCAGGCGCAAACGGGGTTGAAGAAAGCCCCTCCGCGAAGTCGGATATCGTGCTCTGGGTAAGGCTGGCGTAAAGGCTTGAAGCCGCACCAGTCAAGTCAGTCGCGGTCGCTGATCCTTGCGGGTTCAGGTTCGTGCCGTCCCACTTGAGGTCACCGCCGGTTGTGACTACCTTGCCGGTGTCAAGACTCAGAATTTGATTCGCCGTTAGGGTAATTGTCGTGTCGGCTAGGGCCACGACTGGAAATGCCAGAGCGAACACAGCTAAGGCATGAGAGAACAGCTTTGACATACTTCCTCCTGTTGGGTACGGCAAAAGCGCGATTTGGACAATCTTCTACGATGTTAAGTGACAACACGGGGCGAAACGCATCAGGCCATGTCTTAGAATTGGCCTCTGGATACACTGAGACACTATCGCAGCATTGGGTTGGTCGAGCAAGCTTTAAGAGAAAAACCTTACGGCTCAGGCACCAGACAGTGGCACTTACAATTTCTTGAGCTCCGCAATGCGCTGTTCGAAGTCCGCGGTGAATGCTTCCAGTTCCGCGCCTTCATATCCGGCGGACCGGAACGCGTCGCGAATCTGACCATCCGACAGCTGACCCAGCAAGTTGCCGATCCAGCGCGCGTCCTCGCGAGGGATATTCTCGCCAATCCAACGCATGCCCACGCGCTGGGCATACTCGTGCGCATCGAAGGCAACTATCAGCGACGGCCGGCTGGGCACGTTGAAATCCACCGAATTCTGGCGCTCCTTGGCGATGAAGGTGGAGCGCTCATACGAGTCCACATTACCCTTCGATTTGGTGTGCGAGAGATCGCGCCCTGTGGTCCCAAAGCTAGCGCCCAGGTCGCTCACCAGGTACTCCCGCGTGTCTCCGTTCTCGTCGCCTTTCTTATAATCGCGGATGGCGTTGTTCTCGTCCTTCAGATCCCAGTTGTTGACCACCGCCATCATCACACGCAGACCATACATCTCGCGCGTGCCGACGTACGGATTGTCGCGCCAGCTCCAGTTACCTACCTTTTTCTCACCTTCCTGGCGCTTGAGACGGACATTGCGGATCACCCCACCCGGCTCGATCTTGTCGCCGCCCCGATGCACGTGCTCTGGCAACCCGTTCACCTGGACCATGGGCAGGAAGTAATCTTCGTCGCTGTGATACCCGATGGCCCACAGAAAACGGGAGGCCACCGTTTCGGGCCGAGCCTCCGCGCCCAGCTTGATTTTCCATTTCACGCCGCCTGAATCGCGAACGTCGAACTTGGGATTGGTTCCTTCCATGTCCTCGCTCTGGAAAGTGAACGGCCCATGCGGTTCGTGGTCCTTGCCGCCTCGCCCGTAGAACAGGTTTTCAGAGGCGATGTCTTTGGGCTGGCTCCACAAATAGGAAATAGGCGCCGAAGAGGGCTGTGTAATTTCTCCTGCCGTTTCAGGCGTGACGTAACCTTTTTGCGCGATGGCGGCCGTCGGGCCCGCCAACGCCGCCAACAGCCAAACCGCCTTAAGTCTCTTTCCGCTTATGCGCATAGCCGACCTCCTCCGCAATGGCATTCATCTTGATTAAGCAAGAGTGATGCCACGTGTGACTCGTTTTGATCCGACGGAGACCCCTTGAAACTGCTCATACAGCCAGGCGACGGGGTGGCGCCTTTAGTAGACGCAATCAACGGGGCCCAGAGCCGCGTGGAGATCGCCATCTTCCGCTTCGACCGCGGGGAAGTCGAGAAGGCTTTGGCGAACGCCGCCGCCCGTGGCGTGTTTGTCCATGCGCTGATCGCTTATACCAATCGTGGAGGGGAACGGAATCTGCGGAAGCTGGAGATGCGGCTGCTGGCGGCCGGCATCACGGTGGCGCGCACCGCGGACGACCTGATTCGTTACCACGACAAGTTTCTGATAATCGACCGGCGAGAGCTGTTTCTGCTTTCGTTCAACTTCACGCATCTGGACATCGATCACAGCCGCTGCTTTGGCCTGGTTACGACAGATACGAAACTGGTGGCCGAAGCGGTGAAGCTCTTCGAAGCCGATACCAAGCGTCAGCCTTATGTGCCCGGCCTACCGGCTTTCGTGGTGAGTCCCGTGAATGCGCGCAAGCAGCTGACGGCGTTTCTGCGGGGCGCGAAGAACGAGCTGTTGATTTACGACCCTGAAATCAGCGATCCCGCGATTTTGCGATTGCTCGATGCGCGGGCGCAGGCCGGCGTCGGCATCCGGGTGATCGGCCGCGTCAGCCGCGACAGTTCCAAGCTCGAAGTTCGCAAGCTATCCATCATGCGGCTGCACACCCGCACCATTATCCGCGACGGCAACCAGGCGTTCATTGGAAGCCAGAGCCTGCGCGAGATGGAGCTCGGCTCCCGGCGCGAGGTGGGCTTAGTCTTCCGCGACAAGAAAATTGTCAGCACGCTCGCCAGGATTTTCCAGGACGATTGGGATGCCATTGAGCGCGCCGCCGCGCAGCCCGCGCAAGAGGCCGAGCAACAGCCCGCCGTGGAACTGGACAATGGCGCGCAACTAGCCAAGGTAGCCAAGAAGGTAGCCAAAGCCATCACCAAAGATCTGCCGCCCGTGGCGCCCGTGCTCCGCGTGGTGGTGCGGGAGCTGGTGGGCGAGAACGGGACCGCGGATCTCGACACCGCCGTCATGGAGGAGAGCGTGAACGACGCGGTGAAGGCGGCGGTGAAGGAAGCGGTTCGCGATGCCGTTGAAACAGTTGTGGAACAAAATGGCGCGTCACCAACCAACAACTAGCCGCCTCTAATGAACATTGGTGTGTCACCCTGGAGTTCAGAGGAGTCCACAATGTCGATCAACGCGGATGCCGGTAAACCGGCGCAAGAATCGAACCTGGTGAACGTTCCCCGGCTGGTTACCGCATACTTTGCGGACCGCCCCGATCCGAAAATCCCCGAACAGCGCGTAACCTTCGGAACCTCGGGCCATCGCGGCTCCGCGCTCCATCGCGCCTTCAACGAGTGGCACATCCTGGCAATCACGCAGGCCATTTGCGCCTATCGCAAAGAGAAGGGCATTGACGGGCCGCTGTTTCTGGGCATCGATACGCATGCGCTTGCCGAGCCTGCCTTCTCGAGCGCGATGGAGGTGCTGGCGGCCAACGAAGTTCACGTCCGGATCGCGCCCAAGGGCGAGTACACGCCGACGCCGGCCGTCTCCCGTGCCATTCTCAATTTCAATCGCGACAGAAAAATGGGATTGGCCGACGGCATCGTGGTCACGCCTTCGCACAATCCGCCCGAGGATGGAGGCTTCAAGTACGATCCGCCGCACGGCGGCCCGGCGGGCAGCGACGTTACCGGCTTCATTCAAGCGCGCGCGAACGAGCTGCTTGAGAACGGCCTGAACGGCGTGAAGCGGACATTGTTCAGCACCGCTCTGCGCGCGTCCACCACGGAAACGCACGATTACATCGCCGAATATGTCGCGGACCTGAAGCAGGTGATCGACTGCGATGTCATTCGCGGCGCGAACCTGAATCTGGGCGTCGATCCTTTGGGTGGAGCGGGCGTGCATTATTGGGGCCCCATCCGTGATCTGTACGGATTGAATCTGAGCGTGGTCAACGCGACGGTGGATCCCACGTTCCGCTTCATGACGCTCGATTGGGACGGCCGCATCCGCATGGATCCATCGTCTCCTTATGCTATGCGGCGATTGATCGGGTTGAAGGACCAGTTCGACGTCGCGTTCGCTTGCGATACCGATTCCGATCGTCACGGCATCGTCACGCGCAGCTCCGGCCTGCTGCCTCCGAATCATTATCTCGCCGTGTGCGTACATTATCTATTCGCCAATCGCTCGGGATGGCGCAAGGATGCGGCCGTCGGCAAGACGGTGGTGTCGAGCAGCATGATTGACCGCGTGTCGGGGAAGCTCGGCCGGAAACTGTACGAGGTTCCAGTGGGATTCAAATGGTTCGTGGACGGCCTGCTGCATGGATCGCTCGGATTTGGCGGCGAGGAAAGCGCCGGCGCATCCTTTCTCTGCCGCGACGGTTCGCCGTGGACCACCGACAAAGACGGCCTGATCGCGGCCTTGCTCTCGGCTGAAATCACCGCGCGTGAGGGACGCGACCCGGGCGAAATTTATGCGGAATTGGAGAGCGAATTTGGCGCTTCGGTCTACGAACGCATCGACGCGCCGGCCAAGGCCGAGCAGCGCGCCGCGCTGGCCAAATTATCGCCCCAGGATATTACGGTCAAGGAATTGGCGGGCGAGAAAATCCAGAATATCCTGACCAGTGCGCCTGGCGACGGCAACGCGATCGGTGGTATTAAAGTGATCGCCCAAAGCGGATGGTTCGCGGCCCGTCCATCTGGCACCGAAGATGTGTATAAGATTTACGCCGAGAGTTTTCGGGGCGAAGACCATCTGAAGAAAATTCAGGAAGAGGCGCAGGCCATGGTGGGCGCGGTCTTGGGAGCAGCGGTGGTCTGAAACCGCTTGCTTACGCGCGCGGCTCTGTAACTGCCGTACTGAGCCGCGACCGTAAGGGAGCCGGTCCGATTTTACTTCGCCGCCAACGCCAGTGGGCGAAAACTATCGGTGCCGTAGTTCAGCAAATCCCCGATTCGTTCCACGCCGATATCGGCTGGCGGGTACTTTTTGAAAATTTCGGGATCGTGCGCGTAGTGTCCTTGCCGCACGAATACCGTGGTGACTCGCGATTTCCACAGATCCTTGATCGCGTGCAGGATCCGGAGTTTGTCGTCCACCAGCACGTAATGATCGGCCGGGTAGCGCTGCCGTCGAAAAGAAAACAGTCTTGTTATCCGGCATGCTGATCCTTACAGTGCTGTTCCCGATACGGGTTGCGGTTGTTGTCGATTGGCCCGGTCGGCCGCGATAGTCACCTGCATATCGCGCGCTAAGTGCACCACTTGCTGCACCAGGCTTCGGCGCGACAAAGCCGGCCATTGGCTGGGTTGCGGACGCGCCATGAACAAGTGCGTGACGCCATTCAGGTGCGCGAATTCCACCAGCGTTTTCGCCACGTCCTGGCCTTGCAGCACGCGCGTCTCGATGTGCAGGTTGCGCGCGAAATTGAGATGCTGCTCCACCATTTCGCGATCGCGGGCGGCCATATCGTGCAAGTCGATTTCGCGCGATACCGCCACGGCGAAACAGTCGGCGTGCAGGTAATCCGCCACGCGCTTGCCGCGGCGAAGCAGCATCGCGGTGGCCGGCGCCGGCGTCACCAGAATCAAAATTCGGTCGGTGTTGTCGGGCCGCGGCTCGGCTTCGTCGTGATAGCCGGGTTCCGGCTCAAATCCGGGAGCATCGTAATCCACTTGCCGGATTTCCACTTCGTGCGCGGTCTGCCGCAGGGCCAGTTCACGCAAAACCACTAGCGTGGATTCCTGAAAAAAATTCTCCAGCGCCTTCTGCGCTTTTTCCTGCGAATAAACCACCCCGCGCGCCAGCCGGTTGAGCAGCGCGCGCGGCGTCAGATCCACCATCACCACCTGGTCGGCCTGCTGCATCACCCAATCCGGAATTGTTTCGCGCACGCGGATGCCGGTAATGTTCCAGATCTGGTCGTTGAGGCTCTCCAGATGCTGGATATTCATGGTGGTGAGAACGTCGATGCCAGCCTCCAGCAGTATTTGCACGTCTTGCCAGCGCTTCAGCCGCGCCGAACCCGGAACGTTGGTATGCGGAAACTCGTCCACCACGCAGAGCTGGGGACGGCGGCGGAGGATCGCGTCGGTGTCCATCTCTTCAAACAACCCGCCACGGTAATCGATCTTGCGCCGCGGAACCACCTCCAGGCCCTCGGTTTTGGCGATGGTGTCCTTGCGCGCGTGCGGCTCGAAATAGCCGATCACCACATCAATTCCCTGGCGCCTGGCTTCCTGCGCCTCTTCCAGCATCTGATAGGTCTTGCCCACGCCCGCGGCGTAGCCCAAAAAGATCTTCAGTTTTCCAGGAGGAGGACGGTCGGGCATCTGTTAATTTTGGATAGCTTCAGTGAGGAAAGACTCGCACGTCGATGTCGTTGGCCCCGCGTATCAGCCGGTCCAGCGGCGTGCCGGTGAAGCGTTCCCACCATTGCTCGCGCGTGCTGTGCCCGACGAAAATCTGCGTGACGCCGTGTTCGTGAGCGAACTTCAGCAGCGTCTCGATGGGGTCCTGTCCATCCAGTATCTCGATGCGCGCCTCGGCCGCGCGCGCGATGGCCAGATTGCGCTCCAGCGCCTCCTGATCGCTGGGGGATATTTCGGCCTGGCGCACGTAAGCGACGGTGAGATCGCCGTGAAAGCGGTCTGCATTGCGCTTGCCGCTCGCGATCATGGGCGCGGCATTGGCTCGCGGCGTGATGCAGACCAGAATGCGTTCCTGTGCGCCGAAGGTTTGCGGTATGCCGTTGCGATGCAGGTAAGCTTCCAGTTGCTTATCCACTACATCGGCTGCCAGCAGCAAGGCGATCTCACGCAACTCGGAAAGCTTTTGCGCCGGCCCCGACCCGGCCCCGGCCTGGCCGTCCTTGGCGATGCACATTTCGGGCGGCGCATCCACCACCACGATCTCGTCGGCCTCGTTCAAAAAGCTGCGCGGCACGGTCTGGGTCACGCTCTTGCCGGTGATGCGCTGCACGCGCTCCCGCAGATCGTCGATGTATTGAATGTTGATCGAAGTGATGACGGAGATGCCCGCATCCAGAAGTTCGTTCACGTCTTCCCAGCGGCTGGCGTGAGGCGATCCGGGCGGGTTGTCGTAGGCTAATCCGTCCACCAGGCAGACGCTGGGGTGGCGCTTGAGAATGGCCGGCGTGTCCATCACATAGACTCCGTCCACCTCGCGCAGCGGAATCACTTCCAGCTTGCTCAGGAGCGCTTGGGTCTCGGGCGCCGTCTTCGGCTGGATGGCGCCGACCACCACGTCCTGGCCGCGTTCCTTGCGGCGGCGTCCTTCGTCCAGCATGCGATAGGATTTTCCTACGCCCGAGGCGTAGCCCAGGAAGACCTTCAGCCGGCCGCGGCGCTCGTAGTCCTCTTCGGCCTGGAGCTGTTCGAGCAACTCTTCCGGGCTGCGGCGTCGAATCGCGCTGGGCATGGGGTTACTTCCATTATTACCTGCCCGCGCCGGGTTGGGTAGCTAGCGAATGTCCGAATCGGAAGTCGATGGGTTCAAGCTGCCGGCAAGGGTGTGAAGATATTCCCGGAGCCCTTCCCGAACGCGCCGGAATCCGGCGAGCCGCTCCTCGTTCGTACCCTCGATGGCGGCCGGGTCTTCAAAATTGTGATGAAACGCGACCGTTTTGCCGGGAAAGATCGGGCAACTTTCCTTTGCGTTGTCGCACACCGTGAGGATGTAATCGAATGGCTGGCCGGTAAACTCATCGACGTTTTTGGAACGCTGGCCGGAGATGTCGATGCCCAACTCGCGCATGGTGAAGACGGCCTCCGGCCGAACGGGGCTGGGCTTGGTTCCGGCGCTGAACACCTCGAAGCGCTCGCCGGCATCGTGGCGCAGTAAACCCTCAGCCATCTGGCTGCGAGCCGAATTTCCAGTACAGAGGATGAGAATTCGTTTCTTAGCGGGCATGCTGAAAAAGGCAATAAACCGCTTGCTCACGCGCGCGGCTCAGAATGGCGACTGCGTTTTCGCATGTGTTTACCGAGCCGCGACCGTGAGGGAGTCGGTCCCCAAAAGCCTTTTTCAGCGGCCTGTTAACGGGCATGCGTGATGCCTTCCTCGCGGTAGGCGGCAACGACGTTGGGAAGAGCGGGCGCCAGCCATCGGAAGAGGAGCGTTGCGGCCATCGCACCCGCGAACTGCGCCACGATAAAGCCGGGGGCGTCTGCCGGGCGAATACCCGCAAAAGTATCGCTAGCCGCGCGGGCCAGAGTGACGGCGGGGTTCGCAAATGAAGTAGAAGCAGTGAACCAATAGCCCGCCGTGATGTAGGCCCCGACGGCAAACGGAACGGCCGACGATCGCCGGCGGGCGCATCCCCAGATCACCGAAAGAAGCCCGAACGTAGCGACAAACTCGCTGAACATCTGGGCGTTCCCGGCCCGGACGTGGCGCGACACCATAAGTAACGGCTCACCGAACATCAGGTGCGCAGCCGCCACGCCGCCCAACGCGCCAACAATTTGAGCGCTAATATAAGCGGGCACTTCGCGCCAGGCTAGACCATGTTGCGAAGCATCGGCCAGCGTCACGGCCGGATTGAAGTGCGCCCCGGAGATCGGGCCGAACGCGAGAATCAGTGCAACCAGCATGGCTCCGGTGGCGATGGTATTGGTAAGCAGCGCGATGGCGACGTTTCCCCCGCCAGCCGCTCGCCCATGATGCCCGAGCCGACGACGGCGGCCAGTAAGAATCCCGTGCCAAGAGCTTCGGCTACAACACGCCGGACCACGGCATTCCTTCTGAGCTGGCCTTGAGAGCTGGCTTCACGGCACAGATAAAAGCGCTCATGAATTTGTTCTGGACCTGCGGCGCGATGGCATCCACGTCGATACGCTCGCCGGTCAGGAATTGGCGGGCATCCTCGACGCTGTAAACGCGGGTTGGCTCGATGTCGATACCCTCAAACCCAGCCTTGGCAAGCTTCCCCACATATTCGTGATCGTGAAGCGCGCCTGCGATACAACCCACCCATAGTTCCATGCTGCGGCGTACTTCTTCCGGCACATCGCCGCTGACGATGACGTCGGAGACGGCCAAGCGGCCCCCCGGTTTCAGGACGCGGAACGTTTCGCGCAGCACGCGATCCTTGTCGGCTGAGAGGTTGATAACGCAGTTGGAAATGACAACATCCACGGAGTTGTCGGGCAAGGGAATATTTTCCATCTCGCCCTTAAGAAATTCGACGTTCTCTACGCCGGCCTTTCGCTGGTTGTCCCGCGCGAGGTGAAGCATTTCGTCCGTCATATCGAGGCCGTAGGCTTTGCCGGTGGGGCCGACGCGCCGGGCTGACAATAGAACGTCGATGCCGCCGCCCGAACCGAGATCGAGCACGGTTTCGCCGGCATTGAGTTTCGCCAGAGCCGTCGGGTTGCCGCAGCCGAGCGACGCGCGGACGGCATCTTCCGGGATCTGCCCGATCTGATCCGCATCGTACAGGTTCGAGGTAATCGGATCGACGCCACAGCCCTCGAGGCTCGCGCTCGCTCCGCAACAGGAGCTTCCGCCCGTGGCCACGCGCAACGCGGCTTGGCCGTATTTTTCTTTGACAATCTCTTTGATTTCCATAATTTCTCCTGGTGGCGCGCCCGCCGAAGTTCTATCTGCAAAGCCGGACGATGGCTTCGGGTTGCACTGCCTTGTTGCGCGTACAGCATTCCGCATAGAGGAAACCAAGCAGTTCTTGCAGGGCCTCCGCATTTGCGGCGTACCAAAGATAGGTGCTCTCACGGCGCACCTTCACCAGATCCTCGTTCTTGAGTTTTTCCAGATGATGCGAGAGGGTTGAATTCGGAATGCCCAGCTCGCTCTGGATTTCACCCACCACAAGGCCTTCCGGATGGGCCGAGAGAAGGAGCTGCATGATCCGGAGGCGGGGTTCGGTCCCCATTGCCGAGAACATGTCGGCGTACTTCGCGACCTGCTCGGCGCTTTTTTTCGATTTGGCTGCCGTCATAATTCGACAATAGCAGAAATATCGAACTTGTCAATGGAGCCGAGTCACGCCGAGCTTAGACCGGCGCCACCAGCGACAGTCGCGACCACGGCCGGTGCACCCGAACCCGCGCGCTATCCAATCCCGCGCGTCGAGCCAACGACAGCAGTTCGTCCTTCTTCAGCGCGGCTGCCACCGAAATCTGGCCGTCGCTGATGGTGATGTCGTGCCATCCAAACAGCCAGCGGGTGTTGGGCAAGAAATGATAGGCGAGCGGTCCGCGCTCCAGATCGATGGCCAGCACCGCCCGGCGCGCCAGGCAACGGAAGCTGCGCAACAGCTCCACGACTTGGTCATTGGTGAAGTGATGCAGGAACAGGGAGCTGAACACGAAGTCGAAACTGGAGGGCCGGAACGGTAAACGGAAAGCGTCGGCCACTACTCTTGGATCGGACGCCTGAATCAAATGATCGCGTTTGTAATCGAGCGACGTAACCTGCGCGCGCGGATAACGCCGCCGGATGGCCGCCCCCATGTCGCCGGAAGCCGCGCCGATGTCGAGCACCGAAAAGCTATCGCCGGGCTTCGCCACCCCGCTGAACAGCCGGGCCAGAACGTAATACCCGCCCAGGTAGCGATTGACGCGCGCCAAGTCTCGCAGGCTGGCTCGCGCCACGTCGGGAGGCGCGTGATCCAGCATCTCCGGCACGATGCAACGTTCAAGAAGGAGACCGCCGGGCGCTGGCACTTCCTCATGATAAGATGCGGCAGTTAGTAGATGGATATTGTCACCGGCAATCTAGGCTGGATCGAGGCGATTTGCGGTCCGATGTTTTCAGGCAAGAGCGAAGAGCTGATGCGGCGGCTCAGGCGCTCCATGATCGCCCGGAAACGCGTACAGGTTTTCAAACCGCTGATCGACGATCGCTATTCGAGTGATGAAATCGTTTCGCATAACGATCTGCGGATGAAATCGCAGGCCGTTGCGAGCGCCGCCGATATTCTGCCCAATCTGGATTCGCGCACCGAAGTGGTGGGAATCGACGAATCGAATTTCTTCGGCCCAGGCTTGGTGGATGTTGCCACGCACCTTGCCGATAGTGGCAAGCAGGTGATCATAGCGGGACTGGATACCGATTACATGGGCCGGCCATTTTCGCCCATGCCCGAACTGCTCTGCCTGGCCGAATCGATCACCAAGACGCTGGCCATCTGCGTGCGCTGCGGCAATCCCGCCAAGCATACGCAGAGGCTGGTGGAGTCCGACGATCTGATCGTGGTGGGCGCCCGCGGAATGTACGAGGCGCGCTGCCGCCGTTGTTTTGAACCGGGCATTCCCAAACAAACGTCGCTGGAATTTGCCCAGCTCTCCGGACCGAACGCGCCCGCAGGCTCCTGAAACCGCCGGAACAATTCGTCCATCCAACGGGTTAGATAACTGGTACTCTACGGATCAGAGGTCACATGTCCATTTTTCCCAGCAGCCCTGGCCCAGCAGGCTCCGAACCACCCTATTCGCCGCCTCCCCCTCCCCCCGCGCCGCCTCCCTCAGCCCCGCCTCCCGGAGCGCCCGCCTATTATGCGCCGCCGCCTCCGCAGTATTATCAGCCACCACCCCCACCGGCGCCCGCCAGTTCAGGATTGGGATGGAAGTTTGGAATTCTGTTTGGCGTCGTGATCGCGCTGATTGCGGCCAATGTCTACCTGTACATGCAGCTGGACAAAGTGAAGAAGGATCTGACAACAGCCAACGATACGGCGCAATCCAGGATCGACAAGCTGGAGGAATCGGCCAATGTAAGTACGCAGAGCAATCGGCGGACGGTGGATCAACTTCGCGATCAGCTGGAGCGCGCGCGCCGGCAAGCGAACCTGGCCGCGGGAGAAGCCAAGGATGAGGCGCTGAAGAAGGTGGACGAGACGCGAGCCGCATTGGAAGCGGCGCAGGAGAAAGCGCGGCAGCAATTATCCTCCGACATTTCCCAAGTGCGGGATTCCGCGGATAGCAAGATCTCCGAAGTTGGCACGCAAGTAACCGCGGTGAAAACCGATGTGGCCTCGACGAAATCGCAACTGGAAAAGACCGTGGCCGATCTGAAGCGCGCCACGGGCGAGATTGACGGACACAGCGTTCTGATCGCCACCAATGGAAAGGAACTGGCGGCGCTGCAGGCGCTGGGTGACCGCAACTACGTCCAGTTCACGATTCAGAAAAGCAAACAAGCGCAGAAGGTGGCGGATGTCTCGATACTTTTGAAGAAGGCCGATCCAAAGAAGAACCGTTTTACCATCGAACTTACGGCCGACGACAAGACCGTAGAGAAGAAGGATCGCGTCATTAACGAGCCGCTGCAGTTCATGACGTCGAAGGCCAAGCAGCCTTACGAGCTGGTGGTGAACGATGTGAAGAAGGATACCATCGTTGGTTACCTATCGATTCCCAAGGTGCTCAACACCCGGAACTAACGGTCGGTCCGGACGTAAGCCAATGCCACAATCTTCTTAAGAGCGGGCGAATAAGCCGCCGACGTGATTTCCGCGGCCCCTGTCCCGTTAAGTTCAAGCTTGGTGCCGGGGGCGGGTGGGTCGCCGGAGTCCAGAACCACAGGCTTCAGCACGCGATGGATCTGGCCGCGCGAGCGCACCCGCTCCACGATCTCCTGTCCCAGATAGCAGCCTTTGCTGAAATGGAGCGCGTGAGGTTGATTGGCTTCCTGAGCGAGAAATCGTTCGCTGATGTCTTCGCCGTAACGCGGCTTGCCGTGCTCGAGGCGCACCACGCGAGCGGCCTCGGCGCCGGCGGGTTCGGCTCCGGCTGCTTCCAGGCGCGAAATCAGAGCGGTCTTTTCCGCCACTGGCGTGAAGAGGAAAAAACCGGAACTGCCGGTGGAGTTGAGACGCGCGACCATCGATTCGCCCCAATCGATGGTGGAATATTCCGCCTCAGGAATCGGCGCACCAGCGCGTTGCAACACCTCGACAGCTTGCGGCCCTTCCACCGCGATGGTCGCCATGGCATCGGTTAGGTCTTCGAGTGTCACATCGTCGGCGATGATGAAGCGATCCAGGTGCTGATACAGAGGCTGGCGCGTCTCGGGCTCTACATCCAGCAGAAAATAATCCGGGCGGCACAGCACGTTCGCGTCGGCCAGTACGCGGCCTTTGTCGTTCAGGAAAAACGCGTAGCAGCCGGTGCCGGGCGCAAGCTGCTGGATGTGATTGGTGGTCATGGCGTGCAGCAGGCGCGCCCGATCCTCACCGGTGAGCTTGATTTTGCCGCGCGCGGAGAGGTCCATCCAGGCAGCGCGATTTCGAAGAGCTTCGTAGTCGGTCATTGCAAAATCAGTCATTTTAGAGACAAATAACGTAAATAATCGGCGATGGCGATGGCCGCCAGTCCCGTGATCACAATACCCAGCGCCGTGCGGCTGCTTTTGGCTGGATTCGGCGCGCGTGTCGAATCCACAATTGCCGACGACAGGATGTGCAGAACGAGCAGGAGTTTGATCCCCATCCATATGTGATACCCCGGCGGATAAGTCCCTTTGGTGGCGTAGTTGTAAATGCCGGAGATCAGAACCGTCGCGATCACGGTGTACAGAAGCGGACGAAAAGCGGATTGCGCCGCTGCCGCCAGGCTGTTCTTCTCGGCGGGGGACGCGGATGCGATAGCGGGGGCAAAAACAAAACGCGCGTAGATGTACCCACCGATCAGCGTGACCACGGAGGCGATATGAATCCATCGCATGCACACTCCTAGCACCGCGCTTACGCCTGGGTCCATAATTCGAGTATACGATTATGATTCCTAGCAGGCTGATGAAAAAGGCTTTTGGGGACCGACTCCCTCACGGTCGCGGCTCGGTAAACACATGCAAACAACCAGTCGCGATTCTGAGCCGCGCGCGTGAGCAAGCGGTTTATTGCCTTTTTCAGCATCCTGCTAAGGCTCCTCAATGATTCATGAAATACTGCCCGTGGGCGCACTGCAATGCAATTGCTCGGTGTTCGGCGATGAAACCAGCGGCGAAGCCATCGTGATCGATCCGGGCGATGAGCTTGGGCGCATCACGGCGGTCCTGGACAAGCACAAGTTGCGCGTGAAGGCCATCATCGTCACGCACGCGCACATCGATCATATCGGCGGCGCCGAGAAGCTGAAGACCCTCACCGGCGCACCGGTGTACATGAACTTCAACGATCAGGACCTGTACGATCACATCGATTTCCAGGCCCAATGGCTGGGTGTTGCGACGCCCACGAAGACGGATATCGACGTAAATGCGCGCGAGGGGGCAAGCGTCAAGCTGGGCGCGGCCGAGTTTCAGGTGATCGATACGCCGGGCCACACCCAAGGCAGCATCAGCGTGTGGATTCCCGCCGAGAACAAGCTGGTGGCGGGCGATACGCTGTTCCTGGACAGCATCGGACGCACGGATTTGCCGGGCGGGGATGCGCGGCAGATACTGCGATCGATTCACGATAAACTGCTGCCGTTGGACGATACGGTGGTGGTGATTCCGGGGCACGGGCAAAGCACCACCATCGGCCGGGAGAGGCGCAGGAACCCGTTCCTGCAGGGGATGTAGACAACAGATGTAGACAACCAGGGGTAGACAGAGCCCCGGACTTATGGCACACTGGAGTGGGAGGGGATTGTTAACATCCAAAGCCCATGCAAGCCACAAAGAGAGCTCACGTTGTTCTTTCCGAGGATCTGGTGCGCGAGATCGACAAAATCGCAGGCGCCCGTGGCAGAAGTGCGTTCCTGGCCGACCTGGCCGAGCGCGAGATAAAGCGTCAGCAGCTTCTGAGTGTGTTTAAACGCGAAGAGCCAATTTGGAAGGACGAAGACCACCCTGAGCTGGAGCACGGCGCCGCTGCCTGGGTGCGTAAGATTCGCGCTGAAAACGACGATCGCCTGGAGAAAATCGAAGAGCGGCGCGATCTCCCCTGATGGCGATCTACCTTCTGGATACGTCTGTCATCATTGACGCGCTCAACCAGAAACGTGGCCGTTGGCAATTGCTGGGATCGCTGGTTGAAGCAGGCGACACGCTGGCCTGTTCGGTGATCACGCTTACGGAGATCTACGCCGGCGTTCGTCCCAAGGAGTTGGCGCTCACGGAGCAATTTCTGGACGGGATGGAGCACTATCAATTAGATTCGCGTCTGGCGCGCGATGCGGGCTTGTTAAAGAACGAATGGGCCAGGCAGGGCCGGACGCTTGGCGTGGTGGATCTCATCATCGCGGCTACCGCGCTGGCTCACAATCTGGTGTTGATGACAGACAACCGGAAGGACTTTCCGATGACAAAACTCGCCCTTTATCCCATGCCCTGAGCGCACAGGCCCCGGCTATACTGAAATCGAATTATGGCCTCTGAACCCGACCCCGACAAACCGCCCGGCTACCGGCCCACCACTGGCCGCAAGTTGTTCATGCTCGGTTTGTGCATCGCCGCACTCATCTTTGTCTGGACCTATTACTACTTCGCCACGCGCCCGCATTAGCCGCTGTGTTCGCTGTTGCCGCGCGCCTCAGCCGATTTCCGCTTCAGCTCGCCCATCACGTCCGCCACCAGTTCCTTGGCGTCGGTCAGGCATTTCGAAATCATCTGGATGTCCATGGCGGGCTTGCCCGGCTGCCGCGCGCTCTGGCAATAGACTCCGTGCTGGCCCACCAGGACCAACGCGTCGGTCAGCAAATCCAGGGTGACGGACAGCCGCCCGCGCTCGGCGCCCATCATAAACTCTTGCTGCTCCAGCTCTTCGCGGCGCTCATCGTAAACAGACATGTTGCTTCCATTGTAGTTGCGGCCGGCCTAAAGTCCTGGCGAATCGTGACCGATAGTACCCGCTAGGAGAGGTACCACCGACATGTTCGCAACCCGCCAAGTCCTGATTTCCGCTCTCGTTTTTGCAGCCGTGCCACCGGCTGTAGTCAGCGCCGCTTCCGACACCGTTCAATACGTCGGCGGAACGGTGAAGTCGATTCCGGTGAATTCCGCCGGCGCCTTCAATTTTGAGGATGCCAAGGAATTCCGTTTCAACTACAAAGACTCGGTGTTTAGCTTGCCGTATGATCGGATTATCAGCACCAGCATCGAACGGGCCGACGTGCGGCGGGTCTTGCACGTGTTCCCGGCGATTTCGCCCATCGCCAGCCGTCGCAAACAGACGCTGGTGATTAATTACACGGATGCCACCGGCGCCGCTGGAACGCTGAATTTCGAGTTGGCGGCGTATCGCGCCATGGACGCGCAGGAAACCATCGCAGCCAAACGGTCGCCCATTTCGCCCGCCGCGGTGGTTGCTGCTTCGAATGAATGGTGGGGCGACAAAGTTTGGAAGACGAAGCGCAATCAGGGCGTTTGGGACGCGCAAGCCGCGCTGGCATCGCAGCCGCCCCAAGCCGCGCAGAATGGTCCCGCATCTACTCAGCCTGGCCAGCTTGCCACCAAGTAGCGGCGGACAGGGACCCTGCGGAACAATGGCATGGACCACTAACCCGTGCCACGTTTTTGCGAGTAACTAATCTGACACCTACCTAACTCCCGTTTTGGCGGTATGGATGCTAGTCTATATTGCGTAGCCGGAGGCTAGGCATGTCGACTGCAACGGTCATAAGTCGGGCGCTTCAAGAACGGCTGGATTCCGCGCGCCGATTAACTGACTCAATCTTCACGCTTCTCACGCCGGAAGCTCTGTACTCGCGTCCCATTCCAGAGCGGCATCGCCTGGTCTTTTACCTGGGACATCTGGAAGCGTTCGACTGGAATCTGATCTGTCGCAAGACGTTGGGTGTCGGCTCGCCGAGTCCGCAGTTCGACACGTTGTTCGAATTCGGCATTGACCCGCCGGTGGGCCAGGCGGCAGTGGATCAGCCCTCGGATTGGCCGAAGGTGGAAGAGATCCACGCCTATAACAGGCGCGTTCGTGCCCGTATCGACGAGTTACTCGATCAGGCGCCGGAACAAATTATCCATGTCGCGCTGGAACATCGGCTCATGCATGCCGAGACGCTGGCGTACCTGTTGCACAACCTGCCCTACGATCAGAAGACGCCGGCCGCCGTGCCACTGGTAAGTCTAACGGATCGCGTGGCAAATCCAATGATTGAAATCGCGCCGGGCATGGCCACGCTGGGGCAAACCCGCGATGAATTCGGCTGGGATAACGAATTCGCCGAGCACGTGGTAAACGTTCCAGGTTTCCGCGTCAGCAAGTACAAAATTACGAATGGCGAGTATCTCGATTTCGTCACTGAGGGCGCTCCGGCTCCGCATTTTTGGAAGCGTCGAAACAGCAACTGGCTTTATCGCGGAATGTTTTTCGAAGTCCCGTTGCCGCTGAACGCTCCCGTGTATCTCACGCACGAAGAGGCTAGCGCCTATGCGCGGTGGGCCGGGAAGCGATTGCCTACCGAAGAAGAGTTTCACAGAGCGGCATACGAAACACCTGACGGCGCTGAGCGTCCTTATCCCTGGGGAAACGCCGAGCCCGACGCCTCTCGGGGCAATTTCGATTTCCATCGCTGGGGTTGGGACCCCGTGGACGTCAACGCGAATCCGGCGGGCGACAGCGCCTCTGGAGTATCGCAACTGGTTGGGAACGGCTGGGAGTGGACTGCCACTAAGTTCGGTCCGTTTCCCGGATTTCAGCCGATGCCATTTTATCCCGGCTACTCACAAAATTTCTTCGACGAGGAGCATTACGTCATGAAAGGCGGGTCGCCGGTCACGGCGGCCTGCATGCTCCGCCGGTCTTTTCGTAACTGGTTTCGCCCCAACTATCCCTATGTCTACGCAAGTTTTCGGCTGGTCGAAGACTAAGGCCGAGGACAACGCCACCGTGCGCGAATTCGCGTCCGACGTGCGCACTGGCCTCGCCAAGCCTCAAAAAGAGCTGCATTCGAAGTATCTCTACGACGAGTTAGGCAGCTCTCTGTTTGAGGCCATCACGCATCTTCCTGAATATGGACTGACGCGCGCGGACGAACGTCTGCTGCAAGCGCTACGCCACCGACATCGCCAGCCTGCTCCCGTCTCCGGTAGCTGTGATCGAACTGGGCAGCGGCGTAGGCCAGAAGACGCGGCATTTGCTGGAAGCGATTGCCGGCGCCAGCCTGCGCTACTACCCCATCGACGTGTCGGCCGACGCTCTGGCGCGCTGCGAGCGCGACTTATCCGACGTAGCCGAAGTGCATCCGCTGGTGCAGTCCTATCTCGACGGCATGGCGCGCGCCACGGCCCAACGGCAATCGGGCGAGTCGTTCCTGGTCATGTTCCTCGGCAGCACTATCGGCAACTTCGAGCGCAAGTGCGCCTTCGAATTTCTGCGCGACCTGCGCCGCGCGCTGCTTCCGGGCGACCTGCTGCTGATCGGCGCGGACCTGGTGAAGGAACGCGACCGCATGCTGGTGGCCTATGACGATCCCACCGGTGTCACCGGCGCCTTCAATCTCAACCTGCTGGGGCGGATTAATCGCGAACTCGGCGGCGATTTCCAACTCCGCCACTTCGAGCATCAGGCGCGCTGGAACGAGGAGCAGCGCCGTATCGAAATGCACTTGCGCTCGCGCTTGGATCAGACCGCGTTTATCGCCGAAGCCGATCTCACGGTAACCTTCCGCGCGGGCGAAACCATCTGGACAGAGTCCTCGCACAAGTTTCAGCTTGCGGAACTGGAAACCATGGCGGAGCAGACCGGATTTCAGGTTGAAGACCAGTGGATCGATCGGGATTGGCCGTTCGCGGAAAATCTTTGGACCGTGCGTTGAGCACCGCCCTGGAATTTCGCGAAGTCTCCTATCGTGTCGGCGGCAACCTCATCCTCGACCAGCTAAGTTTCCGCATCGAACCTGGACGGACGCTGGTCCTGCTCGGCCGCAGCGGCTCGGGAAAAACCACGGCGCTGAAGATGCTGAACGGTCTCCTGTTTCCCTCCGGTGGCAAGGTGCTGGTGGAAGATCGCGCCACCACCGATTGGGATTTGATTCAATTGCGCCGCGGCATCGGTTACGTGATTCAGGAAGTCGGGCTCTTTCCGCATTTCACCATCGGCGAAAATGTCGGCCTGGTGCCGCGCTTGCAGGGCTGGGCGCCTGATCGAATCACCGCGCGTGTTTCGGAGTTGCTCCATCAAGTCGGCTTGGAGCCGGCGCAATTTCTGGCCCGCTATCCACGCCAGCTTTCGGGCGGTCAGCGCCAGCGCGTGGGGGTCGCGCGTGCTCTGGCGGCCGAGCCAAAACTCCTTCTCTTCGATGAACCGTTCGGCGCGCTGGATCCCGTAACGCGGGTGGAATTGCAGGACCAATTCCTCGAACTGCGCGACCGTTTGCAAAAAACTTCCATTTTCGTCACGCACGACGTGCGCGAAGCTCTGCGCCTGGGCACCGAAATCGCGCTCCTGCATCGTGGCAGACTGGAAGTGCTGACAACGCCCGCCGAATTCGTAAAATCGAACGGCCCGGAGGCCCGCGCTTTCTTGTCGACATTATGATCCCGCCTTATTTGCTGCAGGAGATGGCGCAACTCACCGGCGAGCATTTCGTCCTGGTGCTGAGCTCCATGGCCATCGCCGTCGGCGCCGGACTTCCGCTGGGCGTTCTGCTTACGCGCCGCGCATCGCTGCGCACACCTTTGCTCGGCTTCGCGAACGTGATGCAGACCATCCCCAGCCTCGCGCTGTTTGGTTTCCTGATCCCGATCCCGTTCATCGGCGGCATCGGCAAACGAACCGCAATCGTCGCACTGGTGCTCTACGCGCTGCTTCCGATCCTGCGCAACACGCTCGCGGGAATTCTCGGCGTGGACGCGGCAGTCCGCGAATCGGCTATCGCTATGGGGATGACCGGCCGGCAACTGCTTTGGGAAGTGGAACTGCCGCTGGCCGCGCCCACCATCATCGCCGGCGTTCGCATCGCCACGGTCACTACCATCGGGACGGCCACCATCGCGGCCGCCATCGGAGGCGGCGGACTTGGCGTCTTCATTTTCCGCGGCATCGCTTCTGTGGACACCACGCAGATTCTGGCCGGCGCCATTCCCGCGGCGCTGCTCGCGCTACTCTCGGACGGAGGATTCAGTTGGATCGAACGACGATTCTCTATCTCCTGATTCCGGCGCTGCTTACCGGCTGCGGCGCGCGCACTCACATCGTCGTCGGCTCGAAAAATTTCACCGAGCAACTCATCCTGGGCGAGATCATCGCGCAGCACATCGAAGCGCGAACGCATCAACCGGTGGAGCGCAAGCTGGATCTGGGAGGTACGCTGCTGGCCCACCAGGCGCTGCTCGCGGGCGATATCGACATGTATCCGGAATACACTGGTACCGCATTCACCAACGTGCTGAAGCGTAGCGGCGTCACCGATCCGGCGGTGGTTCTGGAACAAGTGCGCGCCGAATATTCGAGCGGCTTCCATCTTGACTGGTTGGACCCGCTCGGCTTCGAAAACTCATTCGCCATGACCGTCCGCGGCGAAGACGCCCGCGCGCGCCACTTGCAAACGCTGAGCGACGCGGCGGCCGATCCCATGGGATTCACGCTCGGCGCCGGCTACGAATTCCTGACGCGCCCGGACGCCTATGGCGCGTTGAATCGGGCCTATTCCATCAAATGGACCGCGGCTCCCAAGAGCATGGACCTCGGCCTTCTTTACCAGGCGCTGGAACAGAAACAGGTGAGCATGGCCGCCGCCAACACTACCGACGGGTTGTTGAACAAGCTGGACGTTACCGTGCTCCAGGACGACAAGCACGTGTTTCCGCCGTATCAAGCCTGCATCGTCATTCGCCAGCAGACACTCGCAGCGTATCCCAATGTTGCGTGCGATTCTGTCCGAGCTCTCGGGCAAAATCTCCGATAAGGAAATGCGCAACATGAATTATGCCGTGGATGCTCAGCATCGCCCGGCGCGCGATGTCGCCAAAGATTTTCTTCAGAGCCGCGACCGTTAGGGAGTCGGTGCCTTCTGGCTCACTCTCGAAATGGCGCGCACCAGCTTCCGGTACGGTGCGTGATCCAACCCTGAAAACCCGATCCATTCTCCGTCGGTCGCTGTTGAGTAATGTGTCGAATAATGCCAGCGCGCCAGCAGCGCCAGGTGCTCCTGCTTCTCTGCGAGCGGCAACGTGACCGGCTGAATCGAGCCCACCAATTCCCGCAGCCTCTGATCGAGCGAAACAAAGGACGTCAACGGAAACCGCACCGGCGCTTGCCACGCGCCCTGGCAGACAAACCAAAGCTGCACGCTGTCCGCCGCAAGGCATGGCGCCACGGCCGCGCCGTACAGACGGTCGATATCGCACACCAGATCGCCGCGCAGCGCGAGCACGGCTTGGATGCGCTCCAGCCGCTTGTGCTGCCGGGCGGCCTCTTCGAAATTCATCTCGCCGCTCAGCCGGTCGCGCGCGGCCGACGCAACGCTCATGAGCGCGGCGCCATTGCCGGTCAAGAACTCCTCCACGCGCCCTACCTCGCTCAGATACTCTTCGCGGCTCACCACCTGCTGGCACGGCCGCAAGCAGCGATTCATCTCGCCGTAGATGCAGCCCGGATGTAACGGGCTCGTCTCCAGATTCTCCTGGCAGCGCCGGATCTGGAACAAATCCAGAAACTGGTCTTCGAACAGCTCGGCCGCCGCTCGCGATTGAAACGGCCCGTAATGAACGGCGCGGCTGGCGCTCAGGCGCGTGCTCACCTGCGTGCGCGGGAATTCGTTCGCCAGGATCAGCTTCACGTAGGCCGGCATCCGCAGCTTGATCATGCGCAGATAGTCGTCCGGGAAATAGCGGCGCGCCAGCGCGTAGTGCAGCAGCATCGACTCAAACCGCGACGCGGTGGGCCAATATTCCACGCGCGTGGCCACCTCGCGCAGATTCAGCGATCGCCGGGGCGAGCCGTCCTGCCTGAAGATTCGCAGCAACCGCCGCCGCAGCATGCTGGTCTTCGCCAGATACGCCGACCGGTCTCCCGCCCACACCACGAACACGGCATCCGCATTGGGAACTTCGCCGACGCTCGCATCCAGATTCTCGCGCTCGATCGTTACCGGATCAGGGACCTGCATCCGTACCCAGTGTCGCGCGTTCGATGCGCTCCAAACATAAAGACTTGCAGCGCTGCATCGCGGCTGTCTCTTAAGACGGACGGTTGTGGTATTCTTGCGCAAACAGGCTGGGCAAAAGGGAAAGAGACCATCGCCGTTGACCCCCAAGGACACTGGCAATGACCACTGGCAGCTTCGCTCGAGGTCAATGGCGTTTTGGAAGCCCGTTGGGAAGCCTAAGATAAATGCCGCCGCAAGAACGCACGCCGCCGAAATCCATCTCTCACTACGATGTGTTGGAAGTGGTCGGCCGTGGTGGCATGGGTGTGGTCTACAGGGCCCGGGATCGAACACTCGATCGCACGGTGGCGCTCAAGTTCCTGCGGACCGGTTTGCTTGAATCCGGCGCCGAGAAGGCCAGATTCATCCAGGAAGCCCGTGCAATTTCCCGCCTGAATCATCGGCACATTGCCATCATACATGCGATCGAAGAAGCCGAAGACGAAATATTTCTGGTCTTCGAGTACCTGTCCGGCGGTACGCTGCGCTCCCGGTTGGCCGCGCTTCATTCTGGCGGCCGGAATCTTCGTCCTGAACAAGTTGCTTCGTACGGACTGCAGATGTCCGAGGCTCTGGCCCACGCGCACGACAACGGCGTAATTCATCGCGACATCAAGCCGGGCAACGTAATGTTCAACCGGGACGGCGATCTGAAACTCGTGGATTTCGGTCTATCGAAGCTGGCAGGAGGCGAACAACTTACCAGAAGCGGTCTCAGGATAGGGACTCCGCTCTATATGTCTCCGGAACAGGCACAGGGTCGAGAAATCGACGAAAGATCCGATATTTTCTCGCTCGGAATACTCCTTTATGAAATGGCGGCGGAGCACCCGCCATTTGTCTCTGACCAGCCGGAGGCCGTCGTGTACAAAATCATTCACGAACCCGCTCCCAGCATTGTCCAAGCCAATCCCGACTGCCCAACCAGGCTGGAAGCAATCGTCTCACGGGCCATCGAGAAAAACCCCAGCGCTCGATACCAAACCATGCGCGATTTAGCTGTCGATCTCCAGTCCTTCCTCGAAGGACGTGCTCAAGATGGCCGCCCCACGGAAACATTAACCATCGTTACTCCCGCGCCATCCAGACGCCGTTGGATGTTCCTCTTAGCCGCAGTGCTGATCGTGGCTGCAGCGGTAGCGTTGCTCTCCATCGCCGGAAACCGCTTCTGGCATCGGCTGCCTTCCGAGAAGCGGGTGGTTGTACTTCCGTTTGAAAACGTCGGCAACAACCCCGCCAATCAGGCCCTCTGCGACGGCTTACTGGAGTTGGCCACAACCATGTTGACTGAGCTGGGATCCACCGACCCCAACCTCGCGGTCACGCCCGTCAGCGAGGTCCGGCGTCAATCCATCAAGACCGCGGAAACAGCCCGCAAGCTAGCGGGCGCCAATCTGGCCATCGCTGGCAAATTCCACAGCGCCGGAAGAAACGCGGAACTTGCTCTGACCTTGCAGGATACCGAAACCCAGCGCGTTGTGCGCTACGCGCTGGTTTCCTATGACCCAAGTCAAACCGCTGCCATTCAGGACCGGATGGGCGGGGCAATGTCGAAACTTCTCAACCTGAGGCCCGCTAGAGGCACGCTTGCCGCAGCCAGCCCGGTGCCGGCGGCCAACGAATCGTATTTGCGCGGAGCCGGCTATCTTCAGCGGTTCGACCTGCCGGATAATCCCGAGAAAGCCACGAAGGCTCTGGAAGAGGCCGTGCGAGACGATCCGAAATTCGTTGCCGCGCACGTGGCTCTCAGTGCGGCATACCGGCGGAGATACTCCTCGGAGAAAAACCGCGCGTTCCTCGATTCGGCGCGTGTCCAGGCTGACCAGGCACTGGAGCTGGATGCATCTTCCTCGAGCGCACACGTGGCCAAGGGTGCGGTCCTGTCGGTAGCTGGAGACCAGGCGGCTGCAGTGACGGAACTGCGGCGCGCGCTATCGATCGACCCGCTGGACGTCGACGCGTTGCGCGAGTTGGCCTCCGCCTATGATTCCCTGGGGCAAGCCGCGGAGGCCGAGCAAATCTATAGAAAAGCCATTCAGATGAAGCCAAGCGAGTGGGTTACGTATGCGGATCTTGGAGTGTTCCACAACAGCCATCAAAAATACCTGGAAGCGGAAAGCGATTTTCGCGCGCAGGAGTCGTTGACGCCGGACAGTCCCCTGGTACATAGAAATCTGGGAGGCGTGTACGTTGCGCTAGGCCGGTTCCCGAATGCGGAAAAGGAGCTTCTCATCTCCATTCATCTGGAGCCCACCGTAACCGCCTACACGAATTTGGGGGCGCTGTATATCTATGAGGCTCGTTACCCCGATGCGATTGTAGTTTTGGAGAAGGCCACCCAACTCGCGCCGCCTGCTTATCGGAACGCCTACATAATGTTCGCCAACCTGGCGGACGCGTACCGCTACACTCCGGGGCAGGCCGCCAAGGCGCCCGCTACATACCGGCGTGCCATCGAAGCGGCGGAGCAGCAACTCGCCTTCGATCCCGAGAATGGGAACCTGTTGAGCTACGTGGCGGTCTATTGGGCAAAATTGGGCGACCGGAACCGTTCGCTCGACGAAATAGCCCGCGCCATCCGTTTCGCCCAAGGCAATAGAAACGTCGGCTTTCGGGCCTCTCTGGTATACGAACTCGCGGGCGAGCGTGAACGCGCGCTGGCGGCTCTGGGCGATGCCATTCAAGGAGGCTATTCGCTGGACGAGATCGCCAGAGAGCCCGAGCTACGCAAATTACGGGCGGACAGCCGCTATCAACGGCTTATCCTCCCTAAACATCTACCCTAATGGACAAAGAAAGGACAAGAAACATGAGCTCATTTGCAAGGCATCTGTTGCCGGTGGCGTTTCTGATGTTCAATGCCTGGATGCTAGCCGCTGCACCGCCCAACTATCTAATCATTGTTGCCGCCGATAGCAGCGGCAACCTGACGTACACCCATCAAACCAATAGTTCGAATTTCGGCAAAGGATCGAATGGGGTTCAGGAGGTGAGCACCGGCGAGACAATACAGTGGCAATGCGGCAAGAATTGTGTGAATTTACATGTCCTCTTCGAGCGCAAATACAGTCCTTGTGGTCCAAACAACGATGACCTCTACCAAGCCCCGTCATCTGGCGTTGCTCAAAGTAAGCCCTGCACGGTTGCCGACGGTACGGGCACTACGGGCTACGTTGCCAGCTATCCCTACAACATCGCGGTTTATTGGAACACCGGTGGCACCAGCCCGATAAGTGGAGTGGCGCTTGTGGATCCCGACGTTATTGTGGACAACGGTCCGACGGTCCCGCAAGATCCCAAGAGCCGCAAGCGCCCAGCGAATGGCGCCCGATAGATCGCCAACCGCACCGCGCGTTGTGTTACCTATAGGAGCAACAGCTCCCCCGATTAAGGCAGTTCGCAACGCGCATGGATTTCGCCGAGCAAGTCAAATCGTCCGTCGACATCGTCAAAGTCATCGACGAATACGTGCGCCTGAAGAAAGCCGGCGGATCGCCGCGCTATACCGGCCTGTGCCCGTTCCACACCGAAAAGACGCCGTCCTTCTCCGTGCACTCGGGCCATCAGTTTTACAAGTGCTTCGGCTGTCACCATGAGTGGCGACCTGTTCAAGTTCGTCATGGAAATCGAGCGCATCAGTTTCTTTGAAGCGCTCAAACTGGTGGCCGAACGCAACGGCATCGCCATGCCGAAGCGCGAGTATTCGGACCCGGACGCCAAGCTTCGCGGCGCGCTCATGGAGATGCACGAAACCGCGGCTCGCGTGTTCCAAAGCAATTTGAACGGCCCAGCGGGCGCGCAGGCGCGGCAGTATCTGGCCAGCCGCAGTGTGACGGCGGAGCAGATCGCCGAGTTCGGACTCGGCCTCTCGGAGCCTTCCGGCAATCAGCTGGTCCGCCAGTTTGAATCGCGCTTCGCGCTCGGAGCATCTGGAACAATCGGGGCTGGTGGCCAAGCGACAGGAAGGCACCGGCTACTACGATCGTTTTCGCGGCCGCCTGATGTTCCCCATCCACAACGAATCGGGCAAAGTGATCGGCTTCGGTGGCCGCGCGCTTACGCCCCGGCGAAGAGCCTAAGTATCTGAACTCGCCCGAGACCGCGCTGTATCGCAAGAGCTACGTGCTTTATAACCTGCATCGCGCCAAGGACGCCATGCGCAAGTCGGATTACGCGGTGCTGGTGGAAGGCTACATGGACGTCATCGGCGTCTATTCGGCCGGCGTTCACAACGTAGTGGCAAGCTGCGGCACCGCGCTCACCAACACGCAGGTGCGCTCGCTGAAGCGCCACTCCGATCGTATCGTGGTGAATTTCGATCCCGATACCGCCGGAGCCAATGCCGCCGAGAAGTCAATTCAAATGCTGCTGGACGAAGGGCTGCGCGTGCGCGTGCTGGAACTGGGCGGCGATCTCGATCCCGACGAATACGTGAAAGCGTCGGGCGCCGACGCGTATCGCCAGCGCCTAGAAAAAGCCCCGGCCTATTTCCACTGGCTGGCCGATCGCGCGCGTCAGAAATTCGACATGCGCACGGTGGAAGGGCGAATGGATGCGTTCAAGTTCCTGGCGCCCTCCATCCAGCGCATTGCCGATCGCCTGGAGCGCTTCGCGGTCGCCAACGACGTGGCCGATTATCTTAGGCGTGGACGAGAAGCTGGTGCGCGACCATTTCAGCAAGGGCCCGGTGGAGCATCCTGCGCCGGCCAGAAGGCCCCAGATGCCAGCCATCGAGCGGCTACTGCTGCAATCGTTACTCGCCAGTGAGACAGCCCGCGACGCAGGCGATCCCCGAATTGACGCGGCCTGCCGGCGGTGGATGCGCTTCGTGTCCCGGAACGTGTTTCAGGCCCTGTTTGCATTGCATTCCGATGGTGGCCCGTTCCGCTTTGCCGACCTGGAAGGCCGGCTTTCCGACGCCGACCGGGATCTATTGTCGTCGGTCGTTTTTGCCGATGACACATTAGAGGAGCAGAAGGCTCTCAGGGTCGCCCTGGACTGTCTGGAGAAGTTCAAAACCCTGGAGTCCGAGTCCGAAGTTGCCAGTGTCCGGGCGCAGGCCAAAGCCGCCGAAAAGGCCGGTAATATTCAGGAGGCCATGCGCCTGAACGCGCTGATGACTCAAATCGACGAGCATCGCAGGCGTACCCGAAAAGCGGTGAGCGGTGTTGTACACTAAATGAGATCAGGGTTAAGCGTCGCTGGTAAGCGGGGTGCCAGTGGCAACTGATGACAAGTACGGCCGGTTAAAGAATCTCATGGAAGTGGGCAAAGAAAAGGGATTCGTTTTGTACGACGAAGTCAATGACTTGCTGGCCGAAGAATTTCCCTCCGGCCGCGAGTTTGAAGACCTGCTCACCGATCTCGACAGCGCCGGCGTCGAGATTCTGGAAGAGCCCAAGCTCGACTTCGAGAAATCGCAAAGAAGAACCGGACGACTTTGGCGACCTGGAACTGGCCCAGGAAACCGGCGACAAAACCAACGATCCCGTCCGCATGTATCTGCGCGAGATGGGCACCGTGCCGCTGCTCACGCGCGAAGGCGAAATTGAGCTGGCCAAGCGCAACGAGCGCGGCCAATGGGCCGTGCGCAAAGCGCTCTCGCGCTCGCCCCTGGTCATCCGCGAAATCATCCAACTGGGCGAGGATCTGCAGCGCGGCGTTACCAGCGTCCGCGATGTCCTGGTGCTTCCCGAATTCGTCATCACCGACGAGGATTTCACCGGGCAATTAAACGATCTGCTGGCCCAGATCGCCGAAATCGAGAAGTATTACAAGAAGAGCCAGCAATTCCGCCAGAAGCTGCAAGCCGTCTCGCGGCAGATGAAGCCCAAGCAGCACCGCGGCCTGCGCTACGGCCTGGCGCGCAACATGGTGCAGATCTCGCGCATCATCCGCAACATCGGATTCAGCACCTCGGTCCGCCGCAGTCTGGCCGGACGGCTGCGCTGCTCGGTGGAAGAGCTGAAGCCGCTGGAGCGCGAAATCGCGAAGATCCAGCGCAAGCTGGAAGAGCCCGCCAACGGCCATCCGGCGCGCGATCTGCGCAAGGAACTGCGCCAGTGCGGCCAGCGCATTCAGCAGTTGGAAGAAGACTGCGGCGCCAGCGCCACCGAGCTGCGGCGCACGCTGCAAATCGTCGAACGCGGCGAGCAGGAAGCCGAAACCGCCAAAAAGCAGCTTATCGAAGCCAACCTGCGCCTGGTGGTTTCCATCGCCAAACGCTATACCAATCGCGGGCTGCAGTTCCTGGATCTGATCCAGGAAGGCAATATCGGCCTGATGAAGGCGGTCGACAAGTTCGATTACCGTCGCGGCTACAAGTTCTCCACCTACGCCACCTGGTGGGTGCGGCAAGCCATCACGCGCGCCATCGCCGATCAGGCCCGCACCATTCGCATCCCGGTGCACATGATCGAGACCATCAACAAGCTGGTGCGCACGCAGCGCATGCTGCAGCAGGAACTGGGGCGCGAACCCACCACCGAAGAGCTTTCCGTCAAGATGGAGCTGCCGGTAGGCAAGGTTCGCAAGGTGCTGCGCATCGCGCAGGAGCCCATCTCGCTGGAAACGCCGGTGGGCGAAGAGGAAGAGTCCCACTTGGGCGATTTCATCGTGGACCGGCGCGTGGTGTCGCCATCGGAAGCGGTGATCAATCTCAACCTGCGCGAGCAGACCGCCGAAGTGCTCAAGACGCTCAGCCCGCGCGAAGAAAAAATCATCAAGATGCGGTTCGGCCTGCAGGATGGCAGCGAGCACACGCTCGAAGAAGTGGGCCAGCACTTCGCCGTCACGCGCGAGCGCATCCGCCAGATCGAAGCCAAGGCGCTGCGAAAATTGCGGCATCCCAGCCGCAGTCACCGCTTGCGCGCTTTTTTCGACACGTCTCTTCACGAATAAATCTCGCGCACCCGCTCGCGAATCCTCTCCGGCACCAGATGTTCCCAAGGCTCGCCCCGCGCGATTCGTTCCCGCACTTCGGTGGACGACACCTCTTCGTGCCCGCCCCGCACTTTTAAGGCATGAATCCGGTGACGATACTCCGCGGGCGGCGAAAAATGTCCGCCGCGCGGCGCGACGAGAAGTTCGAACTCGCGCAGCATTTCCTCCACTACGCCCGGCCGTCCATAATCCCAATTCAGAATCCGCTCGGCTGCGTCGCGCCCGCAGATGAACGATAGCTGGGTCTCGGCGCCATAATGAGCGCGGCACTCGCGCGCGATATCGATGAACAATCCCTGGCTGGTCGCCGCGATCGAGTGCGGAATAGCCAATCCGGCGGCCTCCAGCATTTCGACCCGTTGCTCGAGTGTTGCACCGGAATAGTCCTTATGGGGGAATACCCGCGGGACGACGCAAACAATCAGATCCACGCATACGCTGGCCGCCTGAGCCAGTTCGAGATGCGCCACCGTAGGCGGATTAAAGCTTCCAGCCAGTATCCCGACCTTATGCGGTCCGGCGCCGGCAGGTTCCCCTTTGGACGGCCCGGCCCAGGCGGGACCGTCAGAAGTCTGGCGGTAAAACTCCAAGCCCTTCCAGTATAGAGTCTTACGTTCCAATGCCTTTAGGTGCCGTGATTTAGCAACCTAAGGCCCCTCTTAGAAGAAGCTAGGGTGAGTCACCGACAGATATAAAAGCACTTTGGTCCTAGAGTGAATATATATGCTGTACTGGATTTGTCCTGAGTGCGGGCAGGAGTGCTCGCCCGCCATCCGGGAATGTCCTACGTGTACGGCGCCCCCGGCGGCGCAGCAGACGGCGGCCAGCCCAGCAGTCACTAACAATGAGCTTCTCTCACTGGCTCAGAATTTCCAGTCTGCGCCCTCCGTGGCCGTGCTCGCGCCTCCCGCGCCTGTACAGGTAGACGAGCCCGAGCCTGAGCTCTCCGACAAACTGGCATCGCTCGATAGCCTGGTCGCAAAACCGGCGCGCCCAGCTTGGTCCGAACCGGCTAAGTTGATTCCGACGCCGGTCCCGGCTCGCATCTCTTCTCCGTCTGCCCCGCTCGCTCCGTTACCAGCGCGGACTTTGGCCTCAAGCCCGCAGGCTCCGTGCCGGCTGGCGCAATTCATTTTCAATCCGCGCCCGGTGGCCGCCGCAAATCCTTTCAACAGCCTGCCGAACCGCTGCCGGCGGCCCGTCGAGCCGTCGCTTTCGTGCGGGCTGAATTGCCTGTCGCCGAACACGGTGGGATGGCTTTCGCGGATCTGGCTCAAGTGGACGATCAGCCGCTGAAGCCAGTGCTCCCTCATCCGAACGGACAGCCGAAAAATGGTGTTTCCACGCCGTTATCTTATAAACCGGGCGAGCTGTCCCTGGTGTCCTCCCGGCTGAAACTGAGTGGCGAGTCTCTGGGCGAGCTGCTGAACGGTCTGAAGAACTCCGCTGAGGAGTTTGATCGCGCGGCCATCCATGCGATTGAAGCGTCCTTTTACGAACAACCCGCCGTCGGTTTGCTGTCCGCTCCGTCCGAGATCGTGACGGCGCCCGCGCCGCCCGCCGCGCAATGGATCCGCTCGCAGAAACCCAAATTCACACCCATACCACCGGAGCATGCGGGACGTGCAACCATGACTGCCGGCCCACAGGCGCCCCCGCTGGCCGGTCCCAAACTGCCGCCGCAACTGGTCAACTTTGAGCCTAGGGATTCGGGATTGCGCCGGAATCGCAGGCGTGGATCGGGCTGGCCGATCAGTCTGTTGGTAGCTACGGTAGTGATTTTGGGCGCGGGAAGTCTGTTCCAGTATGTGACGCAGAATCCGGATACTAAAGCCGCCTCGGTGGATGTGCCCGTGCAAGGCGTTAAGGCCGCGCCGGCGCCCGCGCCTCAAGTGCGTGTGGTGGAGGAGCACCCGGCCGCCCGATCGGTGGAAGTGGCCGGAGTCCGCATTATCACCGGCCCGAACAAGCGGCCCCAGCTTCAGTACATCGTCATCAATCACTCCGCGGCCGAGCTCACGGGCCTG
This sequence comes from Bryobacterales bacterium, assembly GCA_963784025.1. GTDB lineage: Bacteria > Acidobacteriota > Terriglobia > Bryobacterales > Bryobacteraceae > Palsa-89. The sequence continues at coordinate 209,661 of CAWAPW010000006.1, read as the reverse complement.
AATATTCGCATAGCGGTTCGCTCCGTGGATTCGCCGTCTGACGCGCCACTGTTCACGGTATCGAGCCCGGTTGCCTCGCTCGGCCCTAACCAATCCAAGGAGGTCCGTACGGAGCTCGATTCCTCAGTCGCTCCATCCGCGATTCCGGACTGGCACTCGCTGCGCACCGATGTTCTGGTGGGCAGGCAGTAGCGCTGCTTCCCGGTAGCATCTCTTGCAGCGTGCGATGATAGCGGCGTGACCCCGAAAGCTCTGTCGCACGCTACTCCGCCGAAGCTGGTCCCCAAGCCCAAGACCGCGGCCGACCGCGCCTCTCGCGTGCGCAAGATCCTGAAGATCCTGGAACAGATGTATCCCCATCCCACCGTCCCTCTGCACCATCGGGATTGCTGGGAGTTGCTGGTTGCCACCATCCTGTCGGCGCAATGCACCGACAAGCGGGTCAACGAAGTGACCCCGGGCTTGTTTGAAAAATATCCAACCATCCAGGATTTTGCTTCGGCCAACCAGGCGGAGCTGGCCATGGCCATCCGTTCCACTGGATTCTTCAACAACAAAGCCAAGTCCTTGATCGGAGCCGCGCGCAAGATCCTCGCCGACTTCTCGGGCCATGTCCCCAAGACGATGGCTGAGATGCTCACCATCCCCGGCGCCGCGCGGAAAACCGCCAACGTCGTTCTGGGCGCTTGTTACAACGTGCATGAGGGAATCGTGGTGGACACGCACGTGCAGCGCAACTCGCAGCGCCTGGACCTGACCAGGAACACCAACCCGGTGAAGATCGAGCAGGATCTGATGAAAATCATTCCGCGCGAGAAATGGTTTGAGTTCCCGCTGCAGCTTATCTTTCACGGCCGCGCGCTGTGCGTGGCGCGCAAGCCCAAATGCGCGGAGTGCAAACTGGATCCGCTGTGCTACGCGAAAGATAAGGTTGCCGAGCCGCGCGCGTGAGCAAGCGGTCCCTACAAATGCCGCTTCAAATACGAACAAATGTGGTACCCGTCGATGAACTTGAACGGCGTCTCACCCAGCGTGTAGTGGCCGCACGGCAGCACCACTACCTTGTGATCCACGGAGTGTTCCCGCATCTTCGCCACGATATCGCGCGATAGCTCCGGCGGAAAGGTCGTATCGTAGGCGGTGTAGATGAACAGCGACTTCTGTTTCTGGGCGGCGAACTTTTCCATATAATTCACCGGCGAGACGGCCATCCACATGCGACGCAAGCGGTCCAGATCGATATGCTCTTCCAGGCTCTGGCGAATGTGCTGCGTCGAAAGCCCGGCCCACACCACGTCCGCCACGTAGGTGGAGCAGTGGTTAAACACGTTGACGGAAATGCGTTTGTCATGCGCGCTCACCAGGCACGCGTAAGCCGAACCCAGGCTGGTGCCGACAATTCCCAGACGCTCGAAGCCCTGCTGCTGCAGCCAATCGAAACAACAGCGCACGTCGATCACGGCCTGGCGCGCGGCATCCATGGTCCGGCAGATGTTGGAGGAAACCGCATAGTCGGCGCGCTTCAACTCGGCCGGCATGCGGTAATCGTGATAAGGCAAGCTGATGCGCAGCGCGGAGATCCCCAAGCGCGCCAGCCCGCGGCAAAGCGCATTGTGGCCGTCCACGGGTGCATTCCAGTGGGGCAGAAGAACTACGGCTTTTTTCGGACCGCCTTTGGAGTTGGCCGCCGGAAACCACTGCGCGTGAACCAGATTGTTCTCTTCATACGGCGTCCGCACGGGAGAATGAAAGCGCACAATGCCATCGCGGAGTTCAAAATCGCGCGGCACTTCATAGCCGTAGAACTGATCGCTGTCCCGCATGGCCAGGCGGTTCAAATGAGCCACGTAATCTTCCGGCGCGTCGCCGTTCTTGGGATGCAGCCGGGCGCAAGGCCAATCCCGCGTCCACTCCAAACCCCATTCAAAGTCCCGAACGACGCGGTTCGTCGCGCGAAAACAGAGATGCTCTTCGCGCGCTCGAATCCAGCGCTCATACCGGCGTGTAATTGCGTTCACCATGCAGCCCTTTCAGGATAACGAGGGCGCGTGAGAAGCTGCAATTTCGCGGCGCACGCGATTTTCGCGACTTCCGCATCTCCGGCCGCTTGCAGCGCATCGCATATAATAGAGGCGGTTATCTATGACGTCCGCGGAAATGGTCGATTGCAAGAACCTGGCGCAAGGTTCCTTGATCGACGTGGAAACCAAAAGCCGCCACTACCGGATCGAATGCCTGGGTGGAAGCGCGATCCGCATCTCCGGCCACCCGGAGTACTGCCCCGATCCCGTTCCGGCGCAACTGCACGGGTCCGTAAGCAAGGAAGGTACATTGGAGCCGGGCCTGATCGGCAAAGGAATGCGTTTGATTTTTCTGCTGAACCAGCGTCAACCTGTCACCACTTCGCGCGTTCTTCACGTTCACGTGGACCAGCCCGAACGCGCCCGGGGCACGTCGTCTCCTAGCGTTCACTAAACTAACAGGATGTTGAAAGGGCAATAACCGCTTGCTCACGCGCCACCCGTACGGTGTTCTTCGAGTCGCTGTTCTCCAGCGCACGACGACCGGGGAATTTCCAGGTCGATGTTTATCCCGTGGACAACTTTGAGTCGTCTTCGACCGGCCTGCGGGCACGAATTCCGGTCGTCTCCGGGTGTGCTGCTGGCGCGCGGATCAGAATCGCGTGTTCGCAGGTGTTACCGAGCCGCGACCGTGAGGGAGTCGGTTTTCAGCAGCCTGCTAAAGTTCCGCTCGGATCAGCGATTCCACTCGCTTCCAAACACCCGGGTCGGACTCGATCTCGATGTGAGGCTTCATGAACACGCGCGCGTACCAGGGATAGCCGTCACAATTAATCGACTTGGTTTTATAGTCGGATTGAAAATTTCCCAGAATTCGGGTATGTGCGGGGTCGGCAGCCAGGATTTCGCGCCGCCCATGAAGAATTCCGTTTAATTGGTAAAAATTGACGGCTTGGGCCACATTGGCGGGGATTAACCGATCATCCTCGCCGAGCTTGGCAACGCTGTCCACTTGGATTGTGAGCAACACCGGGACTCCGTCTTTCTGCAGCGCTCGAGCCATCGCGATGGATTCGGAAGCGCCCCAACTGTGGCCATAAAGAATAATGCGGGCTTTGAGCTTCTCTTCGGCGGAAAGCGCTCCGTCCCGGTTAGTATCCAGAAGCCGCAGAATTTCCCCGTGGGCCTGACGTCCCAGATGGTTTGCAAAGACCCTGACCTCCAGGCCGGACGGGTAATCTTTCCGCAAATTGTCGGCAAGTTGTACTTCCTGATGAATCGTATTGCTCCGCCGGACGAATCCGCCCACAAATCCCACCACGATGAGCGCCGGCCTGGCCGTGGGAGCGGCCGCAAGATTAGTCGTAGCGCAGAACCAAGAAAGACAAAGTATCCAGGGAGCCAGCCACTGAAATGCGGGAACGTGTTTCATAGCAAAACGTCTTTGGGGAGGGACGCTTCGAGTCTACCATCGCAGGTTTGCGGCGTCGCGCTTGAAACCGTTACAGAACCAGTGCATTGGCGATCTGCTTGCTCAATTCTCTGTAGGATTTTGCCATGCGAAGTTGGAGATTGGCATTTGCGGGGCTCTTCTTATTCAGCGCAGGAGTGGCCCACGCCAGCGTGACCGTATTGCTGGAGGAGCCGTTCGGCACTTTCGGCGGCATGAATCCCACCGGCCACGCGGCCATTTATCTTTCGCGCGTTTGTGCGGCGTCCCCGGTTTCTTTACGGCGCTGCGATGCGGGGGAGCAGGGAGTGGTGATCAGCCGTTACCATCGCGTTTCCGGATACGATTGGATCGCGATTCCTTTGCTGCCGTACCTTTATGCGGTGGACCGGCCGGATCAGGTTCCTTTGAGCGTAAATCCTCAGGACGTAACCGCCCTCAGAGACGCTTACCGGCGCATGCATCTGGAAAAAGTGGCGCCGGACGCAGCAGGCGGCGGCATGCCGGCGGGGGATTGGATACAGCTGGTGGGCGCCGCATATGATCGAACCATCTACGCCTTTGGCATCGAAACTACCGTGAAGCAAGACGACCGGTTTATTCAAAAGTTCAATTCCAGCCGCAACAAAACTCGCTTCAATCTGCTCTTTCATAATTGCGCGGACTTTGTCCGGCAAGCCGTCGACTTCTACTATCCGCACGCCATCCATCGCAGCTTGATCACCGACGTGGGTATCATGACGCCGAAACAAGCGGCCAAGAGCCTGGTGGGGTACAGCAAGCGGCATCGCGATCTGCAATTCTCCAGTTTCGTGATACCGCAGGTTTCCGGCACCGTTCCGCGCAGCACTCCCGTACGCGGCGTGCTGGAGTCGTTGGTCAAATCCAAAAGGTATGCCGTGCCGCTGGTCTCCCTGGCTGTACTGCACCCTGCTATCGGCGGAAGCATGGCGTTTGCGTGGCTGGACGGCTCGCACTTCAATCCCCGCCGCCAAGTTGAACCCGAGAATTCTCAATCGCAGCCGGCGGGGATCGCGGAAGAATTGGAATTGAACCGGAGTGTTACCGGGGCGGCGCAATAAACGTCAGCTCACAATTACGAAACAGCGCTTCCTCTGGGGAATCCAACTTTTGGGGGAGCCCGGTTCGGGCCACCCCAAGACGATGGGTTAAGGACAATTCTATGAACAAATTCAAATATCTCGTATTGGCCGCGGCTGCCGCAGCTTTCCTAACGGTGTCGGCTCCTAAGATGGAGGCTCAGGTCGCCGTTAGTATTGGGCCAGCGCCCGTGTGCCCTTACGGCTACTATGACACTCCTCCCTACGCTTGCGCTCCTTACGGCTACTATGGCCCGGAATGGTTCACTGGTGGCGTTTTTATAGGCGCCGGCCCATGGTTTCATGGCGCGGTAGGTTTCCGCGGCCATGTGAATAACCACTTCCATCCGGACCATGGTTACAAAGGGCCGATGCCGCACGCGGGAGACAGGCCTGATCCGGCCAACCATCTCAATAAGGTCGCTCACTTCAAAGGGAATGAAATGCGCGATGGCCGCGGTAACGTCGCCAAACGCTAATAACCGAAGCTAAGAATGGTTTGATACGGTGGATCGCGGCCCGCGGCTAGTTGGTGATCGTGACCGTCGCCGGCGGGCTTGAGACGCCATCCACCGTTACCACAACTGGCTGCACTCCGGCCGCAATGCCGCTGGGAACTTGCACGTTGATCTGCGTGACGCCCACCAGTCCCGGCGGAATTCCGATAAAGTCGACATTCGCTGCGGCGCCGCCAATCGTAACGGAAGTTGATTGCAGCGGCTTCGGAAGATCCGCCAGCGCGGTGGATTCCGACGGAGCCGCGCCATCCGCGATGGCCGGCGAAACGCCGCCTGCTCCCGTGATGTAAAACGCGATCTCCTGTCCCAGCGTGGCGCTGGAGGTGGGAACCAGCGCGCCCGCGGAATTGGTGAAGATTCCGGGCATCGCCGTGGACACCGCGAACGATTGATGAGTTACCTGCCCATTGTTATTGACGCTCAGTTCAGCCGAGTCCCCAACCGCCGTCTCATAGGGGATCTGTACATTCAACTGCCCCGGAGCGGCGTAATAGAGCGGCGCGGCGATTCCGTTGATGAGCACCGCCACTCCCGAGATGGAAAACGGCAGCGGCACGCTGGATACGCTCTGGGTAACGGGCGAAAGCTCGGATCCGAACACGCTCAGGACCGAACCGGGCGCAAAGCCTGATTTGAAACTGGCTCCGTTGCTAACGCTGGTGATGGCGGGCGTAGCGGCCGATCCCGATCCGGACGCCGTCACGTTCACCGTAAACGAAGCGCTGCTGGTGCCGTTGTAACTGGCCGTGATGGCTCCGCTGCCGACGGGCAATTGCAAGCCGTTCACCGCCAGCGTGGCGGTGGCGGAATCCGCCGATCCTGCCAACGCGGCCGATCCCAACGAAGTGCCCGAGATCGAAAACGACACCGTCCCCGACGGCGTGGTTCCATTCGTTGAGGTAACCGTCGCAATCAAGTAAACAGTGTCGTTGGTGGCAACTGAACTGATGTTGCTTAGCAGCGTGACGCTGACCGCCGGATTGGTTGGCGGCGGCGTGGTGGTGCTCCCGCCGTCCCATCCCGTTATCAGCTTGTAGGCGTCAACCGATCCCAACCCCGTGGTCTCATCGAAGCCCACGCCCGCGTAGAACCCTACTGGAGTGGCCGTGCAATTGGGCTGTCTGCGCGAGCAAGCCACCGTGACAATGTTGTTGCCCACGGTGATGTCGTGAAACATGCCGGTACCCCAACCCGATGGAGCCAGCGAGTACAATTTCGGATTGATATTGCCCACGCCGCCGGAGCCGAGTTTTTGATTCAGCAGCACGGTTAAGCCGCCAAACGTGGGGCCGCCGAACGACGTGCCTCCGTAGGCTTGAAGACTGCCGCTGGTATAAACCAGATACGGATCGTGATCGTCGGATGCGTTCATCGCGACGTCGGGCACGGCGCGCGCATTGTTGGCCGGCACGCCCGAAACGGTTTGCCAGGTCGGTTTCGAAAACAGAATACTGGCGCCGCCGCCGCTGGCCGACGGTTCGCCGTCTTCGGCGCTATCGTTCCAGGTCATCTCCGGAATGTAGGACAGAGCCGATGCGCCATTGGCGTTGTTGGTGGCGCTCCAATAATTGCCTGCACCCTCGTTAAATTCCGACCCGCCTACGCTGGTCACCTCCGGCACACTCCCCGGAAGGTCGACGGCCAAACCTGGATTTTGCGAATCGTCGCAATCCGCCGCTCCGTCGTCGCCCGAGGCAGCCAACCATGTGATGCCCTGCGAGTTGGCTTGCTGGGCCCAGGTGACGAAAGCATTGTACTCGGACGAAGGTGTTTCCGGCTCGCAGGAGCCATAACTCACGCTAACCACCGGCGCCAGGTTCTGATCAATCGCGTACTGCACCGACGTCATCACATCGCTGGAATATACGAAAATGACGCTCGCGTCCCGTGCCACCGCGCCGGACCATTCCAGGTCCAGGTCACTCTCCGCCAGATCGCCCGAAGTGGAGTTACTGCCCGGATTTCGCGATCCCGGCACCAGCAGCGTCTGCGGATTGTTGACCGGCAGATTAAACATGCTGCGGAATTGCTCGATGTCGGAAAGGTTTACTTCGATTTGTCCGGCGACGGCGATCTTCTGGCCGGTGCCATTGATCCCGGCGTTGTACAAAGGCGTTACGTCGTAGATGGTGGCGAAATCGTCGGGCGCAAGGCAGTGCGTATCGCAGCTCGAATCGTTGTAGTGCGCTTTGACCTTGGAAGGGTGCAGCCGCGGCTTCATGCGGAAATCGTTCAGGCCGCGAATGCCTTCGACCAAGCCGTTAAACGCCGCGGGCACCGATGGCGCCGACGCGTTCGCGTAGTGCGTCTCGCCATCCACTAAGTAACTATGAATTTCGGTCTGAAACGCAGTCTCCACCGCCGCCGCCGTGCCGCTTACCGCGATAGAATTCCGCCCACGCGCCACCGAAACCACTTGCAGGCCCTGCTGCTGAAGCCATTGAGTGAGCTTGCTCAGATCGGCATCGCTCTGGCCGAAACGTTGCCCGTACTCTTCCGGCGTCAGCCAGCGATGATAATTCGGCGAGCCAGGCGTCTGTTGTTCGGCCAGCAATTTTTTGAGAGCGGCCTGCTGGGTCGCCGACGGCGCGAGCGTCAGCGTGATGTAGGGCATTTCAAGCGACGGCGCCACTCGTCCCTGGTCATTGCCGGCCAAAGTGGCGGCCAGTACCTTCGGATGTACATTTCCTGGCAGAGCCGTACGCTGCCGATTGTCGATGGCCTGTGTGATGCGGCTGCTCTGCGCGGTGGCGCTGGCCGCACAAAAGATCGCCGCGACGATGGCGGCACAGGAATGAAAGCACTTCGAGCGCATTGGGATCCTCTTTAGCAATAGCAGGACGCGGGGCAGGGATGCCGGTCTGCGCCACCAGAGGGCGCTGTCATTGCGACGTTGCAGCGCCCGCCGGCGTTTCGTAGAGGGATGTAAATTCAGTCCAGAGGCAAGATGCTGAAAAAGGCAATAAACCGCTTGCTCACGCGCCACCCGTACGGTGTTCTTCGATTCGCTGTGCTCCAGTGCACGACGACCGGGGAATTTCCAAGCCGATGTTGTTCCCGTGGACAACTTTGAGTCGTCTTCGACCGGCCTGCGGGCACGACTTCCGGTCGTCTCCGGGTGTGCTGCTGGCGCGCGGCTCAGAATCGCGATTGCGTGTTTGCATGTGTTTACCGAGCCGCGACCGTGAGGAAGTCGGTCCCCAAAAGCCTTTTTCAGCATCCTGCCAGAGGCTGCCGGCGCTCGAAGTGCGGGGAAATACTTACTTACCTAAGGTTAGCCGTGTGTTGGAGCCGCCCAGATCGATGGCCTGGATGTTGGGTGCGCCGTTCTGATTGCTTGTTTCCAGAGCGGTGTTATCGAACTTCTTGTCGCTGTTCTCAATCTTGACGGGGACGGTGACGGATGACTTGCCGTTTTGAGCGTCGGTGAACACGGCTTGCGAGCCTTCCACCTTCACCTTGTATTCGCCGGGTTTCAGTTCGTTGACTCCCGCCTTCGTGGGCTGGTCTACAAAAATGTCATACGTTTTTGCACTGGCGATACTCAGGCTTGCGAGGGTAATTGCGCCAACGATCAGTAACGTTTTTGGGTTCATGTGTTTGAAATCTCCTTACATTTGCTAAGACGAGCGAATGCCGCGCACGTTACGGGAATGAATGTAAGGCTCTGTCTGGACATAATGCAGGTAGCGGCACGGCTCGCAAGGGCCTTGTAAAACTGTGTTGAATCCGCTGAGGAACAACCACGCGCGCGCACCAGCAGGCGTCAGTAATTGTGCCGGTGATTAAACGAAAATTAACCTTAAAAGGACCAATACGCTAATGCAAGCCATTCCTCCAATCCAAATCGAACATTTGAGCGTAGCCAGTCAACGGCTGCTCCAAGCCACGAACGGCGAAGTATCGAACATGCTTCGAACCATGGCGCATTCGCCTTGCGCGCTCCAAGGTTACGTGGAGTTCAAGCGCGCGTTACACGGTGGGAAGCTCTCCGCACAGATCCGCGAACAGATCGCGCTGGCGGTGGCTCAAGTCAATTTGTGCGAGTACTCGCTCACCGAACATGCCCATCGAGCGGCACTGCTCGGCCTGACGCCGGAGGAGATTCGAGAAAGCCGCGCAGCGCGGGCCAGGGACTGGGGCACCGACGCAGTTTTGCGTTTCGCGCGCGACCTGGTTGCTCGCAGGGGCGAGTTTTCAGTGGTTGAGTTGCGGGAAACCGGCTACAGCGATGCGGACATTATCGAAGCCATGGCGCTGGTGGCACTGAACGTTTTTGAAAATTATGTCAACGATGTGGCGCTCACCGAACTCGATTTTCCGAAACTCGAACGCGCCGTAATAGCCGCTTAACCCCGGCGCGCGGCTGTCCTTCGCAGTAGACTGAACTCATGCTACTGCGGATCGCACTATTCTGCGGCATCGCATTGAGCGCGGAAGCCGCATCGCAGCCGCTGATCGATTACGTTACCTATCTGGGCGGATCTTACACCGACACTGCAGCCGGGATTGCGGTGGACTCCACGGGCGCCGCTTATGTTGCCGGGACCACCTCATCGCCCGATTTTCCAGTCACGTCCACCACGCTTGGCACGCCATCTACCAACGCTTGCGCTTTCGTCACCAAATTTAATCCGACGGGCACCGCCATCGATTTTTCGATTTGTCTCGAAAACTCGCAGGCCACCGCTTTCGCGCTAGACGCCGCCGGTAATATTTATTTGGCTCTGGATCAGCTTAGCGTGTGGTTTGAATCTTTTGCTGTGGTCAAGCTGGATCCCGCCGCTCAAAATATTCTCTACACCACGCAGATAGACGCATCCGCGGAATCCATGGCCGTGGATGCGGCGGGCAACGTTTATATCACAGGCGCAGCCGGGACGGGCCTGGCTACCACGCCGGGCGCGTACCAGAGCCAATCCGCCGCCGTGCAATGCCCGGGCAATGATAGCGTGCCTCCCGGGCCTTGCAATAACGCATTTATCACCAAGCTGTCGCCTTCCGGCAGCGTGGCGTGGAGCACTTATCTGGGCGGCACCGGTCCGGACGACGCGCATGCCATCGCGCATCGACAGCGCCGGGAATGTGTGGGTGGCCGGCGAAACTGTTTCACCGAATTTTCCGACTACCGCGACCGCCATCTCGCGTACCTTCGGCGGTGAAATCGATTTGGGACCGCTGCGCTACGGCGATGCCTTCGTTGCGAAGCTCGATCCCACCGGCAGCCATCTGCTCTATTCCACTTACCTGGGCGGAAGCGGCGCCGATGGCGCGTTTGGCATCGCTGTGGATGCCACCGGCGCGGTCTACGTGTCCGGTGGAACCGGATCGCCTAACTTCCCCACCACGCCGGGCGCGCTCCAAACAACCTATATCGGCTATATCGCGAATCAGCCGCCCAGCCTGGGGCCCGACGGATTTGTTACGAAGCTCGATACGTCCGGCAATCTTGTTTACTCCACACTCACCGGCTCTACTGACACACCCATTGCCGTGGATGCTTCCGGACAGGCCTATGTGAGCGAGCAAGGCGCCGCGCAATCCTCCACCATCCAACCTACCTGCGCCGCGCCGCCGAATCCCGCCGTTTTGGTGATTAACTCCACGGGTTCCGCGCTGGTGGCTACGTCGCCAATCCCCGGCGCCTATCTCGCGCTGGACGGCAAGGGCGGACTTTATTCCTCGGGCCAGGCGCTCACGCTTGTGTTCTTTTCGACACCGCACGCTTTTCAAACCGATTACGGCGGCGGAAATTCCGACGCGTTTGCCGCGAAGGTAGATTTCTCGCAGCCTCCGGGGCCTTCCCTGGCGTCGGTGTTGAACGCCGCTAGCATGACCGCCGGTTATGCCTCGCCTCTTGTGATTCCGACAGGTGCGTTGGCGCCGGGTGAAATCGTCACGCTTTTCGGCAACGGCTTTGGATCGGGGAAGCCAACGGTGAACTTCGGGCAATATCCGGCGCCGGTGCTGTATTCATCCAATTGCCAGATCAATGCGGTGGTTCCGTTTGAAGTAAGTCCGGGCTTGCCAACGTTCGCCACCGTGCAATCCGGTGGACAAACCCTCGGGCCGATTAAACTTCCGGTAGCGGTCGCGGTCCCCGCCATCTTTACTTCGAACGATAGCGGCAGCGGCCAGGCCGCGATCCTGAATCAGGACGGCAGCGTGAACTCGCCATCGAATCCAGCAGCGCCAGGTTCCATCGTCTCGGTGTATCTGACGGGCATGGGCGCGCTGAATCCGCCCATTGTCGACGGATCGCTCGGGACACTGGCTCCGCCGTTTCCGTCGCCAGTGGCCAGTGTCAGCGCGTGGATCGGCGGGCAAGTTGCGCCCATCCTGTTCGCCGGACAGGCGCCGGGTTTGATTGCCGGCGCTACGCAAATAAATGTTCAGGTACCGCAGGTTGTGCCAGAAGCCCCTGACGACGGCCTCACAATTTACGCCGGACCATATGTGAGCCAACACGGGGTAACCATCGCCGTGCAGTAACATCCAGCAGGGACGCCCTGCGATAATACTTTCTTGATCCGACTCGGCTGTGTCTCGGTGTCCGCGCGCTCAGCGCCTTTCGCTCTTCTCGTCTCCATCTTGTGGCTGGCGGCCTGCGATCGTCTTCCCGAAAGCTACGCACCGCCCGAACAGCGCCATCCAGTGGAGGGTTACAATCCCGGCCCCGACGCCATGATGGTGGACATGAGCGACCCCGACGCGAGCCTGCACATCGTGAAAGACATTTATGGCCGCTCGGATCCTTCCTGGCGCTGGACCGGCCAGGATCCCACAGTACAATTGCTGGTGCTCTCCACCGAAAAGCTCAAGTTCAGCGCGGACTTTGCGATTTGGGACGACGGCTTCAAGACCACCGGTCCCCTGGAGATTGCATATCTGGTGAATGGCAGAGTGCTGGATAAGGTCCGCTACGCTGCGCCCGGCGTCAAGCATTTTGAGAAGCCGGTGCCCGCGGACTGGCTCTCGGTGGACGCCGACACCACGATCGGGATGTCGGTGGACAAGCTTTACGTCGCGCCGCGAGACGGTAATCAAGTTCGGCGTGATTTTGGTGCGCATGGGATTCAAGCAATGATGGGACCGCACGAATGATTCGAGTGATCCCGATTCTATTCGGCGCGCTATTCACCGCTGCTACCGCCTGGTCGCTTGGCATGCTGTTGTTTCGCAGACTGGCGCTGGTCCTTCACGCGTGGGAGGAACGCTTGCTGGCTTTTGTAGTCGGGTCGGCTTGCCTGAGCGGAATCATGTTCGTATTGAGCGCCACGCGGCTGGTGCGTCGCGGAATCCTGCTGGTGCTGGCATTCGCGATCATCGGCTATGCCATATATTCCGGCGCGTTCCGCTTCGCGGGCGGAAAGCCGTTCCCGCCGCTGCCGAAGCGGTGGCGCTGGGTTTTCGTCCTGGCCTTGGCCGCATTCGGCTATCTCGGATTTTTCACCGCTCTGGCGCCCGAGCACAGCACCGATGGCATGGCGTATCACTTGGGCGAGGTGGTGAAGTACCGGCAGGCGCACGGATTCGTGCGCATTACCACCGATATGTACTCCAACTTATCGCAAGGTATGGAGATGCTTTATCTGTTCGCGTTCGACTTTGGACGCCACTCGGCCGCCAGCCTGTTTCACTTCACCTTCCTGGTGGTGCTGGCGTTTCTGATTGTGTCTTATGGCAGGAGAATCGGACGCCCCGAAGTGGGCGTGGCGGCGGCCATCTTCACTTACGCCAGCCCGATTGTGCTGCTGGATGCTTCCATTGCATACGTCGACGTCGCGCTCGCTGCGGTTCTGTTCGCACTTTTTTATCTGCTGCAGATCTGGGACGAAAATCGCGATCCGAAAATGCTGGTGCCTATCGGCATCCTGGCGGGCTTTGGCTACGAGATCAAGTACACCGCGTTTCTGGCTGTGCCCTACGCCGTGGGATTTATTGCCTGGAAGCTATGGCGCCAGCGAAAACCGCTGCTGCGGCCGGTGCTGGCGGTCACGCTCCTGGCGGCCGCTTGCATATTGCCGTGGATGCTGAAGAACTGGATCGAAGTGGCCAATCCGGTGTCGCCCATCGCCAATAGCTTCTTCCCGAATCCGTACGTACATATTTCGCTGGAGAGAAGCTGGCGCTCCGATCTCACCCGATACGATCTACCCAGCAAGTGGCAAATTCCGCTCCAGCTGACATTGCAAGGCGAGCACCTGGAGGGTTTTCTCGGGCCTCTGTTTTTGCTTACGCCGTTCGCTCTCGTCGCCCTCCGCTATCGGGAAGGACGGCAACTGCTGCTGGCGGCTGCGATCTTCGCGTCCACTTACTTCACTAATATCGGCACCCGCTTTCTGATTCCCGTTGTCCCGTTCGTGTCGCTGGCGCTGGCGATGGTGGTGGTGAATATTCCCTGGCTGTTAATTACATTGGTGGCCGCGGACTGCATCCTGTGTTGGCCCGGAGTGTATGACCTGTACTGCGGGCCCGGCGCTTATCGCATAGAGGATGTACCAATCCGAGCGGCGCTGCGGCTGGAGCCGGAAGAAACTTATCTCGGGCAGGATGCCCAGTACGCCGTCACGCGCATGCTGGGCTCCGTGGTGCCGCCCAGCGAGCCGATCTTCGCCGTCAGCCAGGGCGGGCAGGCGTATCTTCCGCGTACGCTGTTGATCGGCTACGAAAGCGCGCCGAACGAAGTGCTGCAAGACATTTTGTGGACGCCGGTGGTCCGCGCCTATCAGCCCACGCGCATCTTCAGGTTCGATTTTCCGCCGCGGGAGCTGCGCAAATTGCGGGTGGTTCAAACCGCCGACGTGCCGGACCATCAGTGGTCCATGGCGGAGCTTCGCGTCTTCAACGGCCCGAGCGAGGTGGCGCGCGATCCGGCGTGGCGGCTCACCGCGCGTCCGAACCCGTGGGATGTTCAATTGGCTTTCGACAATAGTCCCGTTACGCGCTGGCGAACCTGGCAACCGGCGGCTCCGGGCATGTATGTGGAAGTGGATTTCGGACGGCCGCAAACGGCCAGCGCAGTGGTGGTGGAATCGTCGGACGATACCGGCGCAACCCAGATGAAGCTGGAGGGTATGGGCGCCGACGGCTCCTGGGTCACGCTGTCCGATCACCCGGTCGAATCCAGGCAGCCCATACGCGTCAGCATGCGCCTGGCGGCCACCGCGGAACTGAAGGCGCGCGGCATCCATTACGTGCTGATTAAGCCCGATAATCCCGGCGCGAACGACATACGGCGTTATCCCGCGTTTTGGGGATTCACGGTGGCGGGCTCTGTGGGCGATGTGAGGCTCTTTCGGATTCAATAAGCTCCGCCGATTCCGAGCCGCGCGCCAGCAGCACACACGGAGACGCCCGGAGCGGGTGGCACTGGAGAACATCGACTCGAAGGAGACCGGACGGGTGGCGCGTTAGCAAGCGGATTTCACATAAGAAATGTCCAAATATTTTCTCGGTGTCGACGGCGGGCAATCCAGCACCACCGCGATGATTGGCGACGAAACCGGCCGCGTGGTGGGCATTGGCCGCGGCGGGCCGTGCAATCACGTGCGCGCGCCGGAGGGCCGAGCCAGGTTCGTGGACGCCATTCAAACCTGCCTGCGGGCGGCTTGCGCACAGGCCGGACTGGACGCGTCAAACACCCGCTTCGCCGGTGCCTGCCTGGGATTCAGCGGCGGACCAGCGGACAGAGAATCGATCCTCGGCGAAATATTCCTGAGCGACCATACCCTGGTGACCGACGATGCCTTCATCGCGCTCACAGGCGCCACCGGTGGCGAGCCCGGAATCGTGGTGATCGCCGGAACCGGCTCCATCGCCTTCGGTCGCAATGCCAGAGGCCGTACCGCGCGGGTGGGGGGCTGGGGTTACCTGTTTGGCGACGAAGGCGGCGCATTCTGGATCGCTCGCCAGGCCTTGCGGGCCGCGCTCGGTTGGGAGGAAGGCTGGGGCGTCCCTACGTCGCTGCGGGCCCGGCTGCTGGATCACACCGGCACGCGGAACATCAATGACCTGCTGCACCGCTGCTACACCCCCGAATTTCCGCGGTCGCGTGTCGCAAGTCTTTCCATCCTGGTAAATCACGCCGCCGAAAGTGGCGACCCGGTGGCGCTGGAAATCCTGGACGCCGCCGCCCGCGAACTGGGCGCATTGGTAATGGCGGTGCGGGGACAATTGTTCGAAACCGGAGAGCGGGCCATCGTCAGTTACTCAGGGGGCGTATTCGGCAGCCGGATTCTCCTCCGACGTTTCCGCGATTGGATGGCTGCTCAGGCTGGCGTCCCCGTGACGCCGCCGGCCTTTCCCGTACACGGCGCCGCCGTGGGCGCCCTCATGGAAGCCTATGGCGCTGCGGGTTTGGGTTGGTCATACCGTCTTTCCGGTATCTCCCGCTGGTAGAACATTGTCCTTAACGCATGATCAGCCGTTTTCCTGTACTGAGACTAGGGTGAGATTTCTTGAATCGCGCCTTTCGATCATCGATAAGTCCCGCGAGGGCGAACCGTATCAATGGCATGGGCTTGGCAGGACGCAAAGAAGACTGAAACTAGTGAGCCGCCGAGTACCACACTTTCCGGAACCCTGGTCGATGAGATTGGCATGACCCGCCGGGCCGCCGAACTTATCGAAGCCCGCGGCGATGAAGCAATCCGCGCGCATTGCCTGCGGGTAGCAACCTGGTCGAGCGAACTGGCGGGCGCGATCGGGCTTTCTGAGTCCGATCGGAATCTGGTGGAACAGGCCGCGCTGGCCCATCATGTCCCCGAGATTCTCGTGGACGACCAGGCGCGCCGGCGGCTGCTGGCCGAGATGCATCTGGAAACCAAGGGTGACCGGCTTTTCATTTCGGACGAAGTGCGGGCCGTCCTGGAGACTTTATGGGGCCGGCGTCCGATCGAGGATGCCAGCATGGGGAAGATCGTGGCGGTGCTCGAAATCAGCGACGATTTCGATCAGTTCTTCGAATCCGAACCGCTGTTTGATACCGACTCGCTGGATCAATGCACCAACTCCTCGGTGGAGGCTATGATGACCTACCTGCAGGTCACCAGCCGCGCCGATGTCAGCCGGGTGATCGATCGTTTGCCGGTTTTTCCTCGCGCCTCGCGCGAGGTGGTGCGGCAGGTTGCGAACCCCGACGTGGGACCGCGCGAAATGGAGGCGGTGGCGGCGCTCGATCCGGTGTTGGCTGGACGGCTGATCCAGACCGCGAATTCGGCTTATTACAGCCCGCGCCAGCCCATCGGAACCATTCTGCAGGCCGTCTCCTATATCGGTACCGAGACCTCGCGGCGGGTGCTGTTGGCTGCCGCTATCCGGGGCAATTTCTCGTCTCCGCAGGGGCACCAGCTCTGGAACCACAGCCTGGATGTGGCGCAAACCGCCGAGCTGCTGGCCCTGCATTCCTCGGTCAAAATCGATCCTTCGCTGGCGTTTCTGGGCGGCTTGATTCACGACATCGGACGCCTGGCCTTCTCCATCATGCCGGTGGCATTTCAGGATCGCTTCCAACGCCTCACCGACGGCGGCTGTCCGCCGGTGGAAGTGGAGATGTGCCTTTCCGGCCGCTGCCACGGGGAAGTGGGCGCCGAAACTTTGACTCAATGGAAGTTCCCGCAGGAAATCATCGAAGCTGTGCGCTGGCACCATCGTCCCGAGCGCTCGGAACTGCCCCTGAGTTCGCTGCTCTATCTGGCCGAGTTTGTTACCGAATCGCAAGAGGATCTTCCTTCCTACGTCCGCATGAATGCGGCCACGCACGCGGCTGGTATTTCCATGGCCACGCTGGCCGACATTCGTCAGAAGACTGCCGGATCGCTCGAAAGCTTGCGCTTCGCGGCCTGAGATCCCGCGCGCTATAATTACAAGCCATATGAAGTTCCGGGGCTTGCTGTCCGTCCTGTTATTTGGCGCTTCCAGTTGGCCGGCCGCCGGCGCCGCCGTTGGGCAAACGCTTCGCTACACCATCTCCAGCAACGGTAAAGTTGCCGGATCCGAGGTGGATACCTACGGTGCGGGCGGCCGCGTGGATTCGACATTCGAATTCAACGATCGCGGCCGCGGCCCTAAGGTCGCGGGGCATTACGTACTCCGGGCGGATGGATTGCCATCGCACACCGACCTTACCGGCAGCGATTATTTGAAGGCTCTTGTGGACGAACACTGCTCCATTGAAAATGGGGCTGTCCGTTGGAAAAGCACCGCCGAAAAAGGGCAAGCTTCGACGCCGGGTTTCTACATCAGCATCAATGGTCCGTTCGCCGAACCCGCGTTTTTGGTGGATGCGTTGCTAAAGGCCAAGGGCGCTCCGGTGAAACTATTTCCCGCCGGCGAAGCAAGGCTGGAAAAGCTTACCGACGTTACGCTGGAAGCGAATGGGAAGAAACTGCACGTAACGGATTTCGCGATCACCGGACTTTCCTACGAACCTGAAACCATCTGGCTGGATGACGATCGGCGCTTCTTTGGGTCTCCGGGCAAGTGGTTCGCAGTGTTGAGAGAGGGTTATGAGGGTACCAACGACCAGCTGTATGCTCTGGATCGCGCGGCCGAGGATGCCCGCAATGCGCGCCTGGCGCGTGAATTGGCCGTGCATCCCGGGCATCCACTGGCTGTGGAGCATGTCCGTCTTTTTGACTCTGAGCAGGCCGTGATGCACGAAGATCAGACCGTTGTCATCAATAATGACCGTATCGCGATGGTCGGTCCATCCGCCAGCGTAAACGTTCCGAAAGACGCTCAGCGAATCGATGGGACGGGCCAAACAATGCTGCCCGGTTTGTTTGATATGCACGTTCACGTGCAGGCGCTGGATGGATTCCTGAACATTGCGAGCGGCGTGACCAGCGTGCGCGACATGGGGAACGATATCGACGAGCTGAAGCACCTGCAAGATCAATGGGACAGTGGCGTGGCAGTCGGTCCGCGGGTGTCGAAAGCCGGATTTATCGACGGGCACGGGCCGTTTCAGGCGCCCACCGGCCTCTATGCCGACACGGAGGAACAAGCCGTAGCAGCCGTGAATCGCTACGCCGACCTTGGATACGTGCAGATCAAGGTGTATAGCTCACTCAAACCCGAGCTGGTTCCCGGCATCGTGAAGACGGCGCACGCGCGCGGACTGCGGGTGAGCGGGCATATTCCTAACGGCATGATCGCCAGCCAGTTTGTCGAAGACGGCGCCGATGAGATTCAACACATCAATTTCATCTTCCTCAACTTTCTGGCTTCGAAGGTGACGGATACTCGCACACCGGAGCGCTTTACCGCTGTGGCGGCGAATGCCGCGAAGCTGGATCTGCAGTCCAAGGAAGTGAACGATTTTATCGCGCTACTGCAACGGCATCACACCACTGTCGACGTGACGCTGGCCACTTTTGAGGGTATGTTCACGGCGCGGCCAGGAAAGGTGTCTTCCGATTATGCCGCCCTGGTAGACCGGTTGCCCGCACAGGTTTTGCGCGCGGCTTATACCGGCGGACTTCCCGTAACGGAAGCGAACGACCAGTTGTACAAAGCTTCGTACGACGCCATGCTGCGCATGACCAAGCGAATGTACGACGCAGGCATTCCGATACTGGCTGGAACGGACGACACGGCTGGATTCATGCTGCATCGGGAACTGGAGCTGGAAGTGAAAGCCGGCATTCCGCCCGTGAAGGCGCTGCAGATTGCGACCATCAACGCCGCGCGGCTGCTGAAGAAGGACAACGAGCTGGGTTCCATTGCCGCCGGCAAGCTGGCCGACTTCGTCCTTGTGGAAGGCAATCCAGCCGAACGGATCAGCGACATCCGCCGTTGCCGGCTGGTGGCGAAGAACGGCGTCCTTTATAAGAGCGCCGATGTGTATCGCGCCGTTGGCGTAAAACCGGACTGATGACAAGTCCTGAAGGCGAAAGCGGCTGGCTGCCGGATCTGATTTATACCGGCGGAGAATTTCGATCCGGCGTTGCGATGTTCGCGGACTCTGACGGCCGCATCAAGCGATTTTCTTCCGCGCCGGAAGATTTGTCCCGAGCCCATAGACTGAACGGCCGCGCGATGCTGCCAGGCTTGGTGAACGGCCACTCGCACGCCTTCCAGCGCGTCCTGCGGGGACGAACCGAACATCGGACAAGCGCGGAGCGCGATTCCTTTTGGACCTGGCGTGAAGCTATGTACCATGCCGCCGGCCGGTTGTCGCCGGAGGCCTTGTATCATGTTTCCCGCATGGCGTTCCTGGAAATGGTGCTGGGCGGCATCACAACGGTGGGCGAATTTCACTACGTGCATCACGCCCCGAGCGGAGCGCCCTACGCCGATCGCAATGAACTGGCGCTCCAGGTGCTGCGCGCCGCTCGGGACACTGGCCTGCGGATCGCGCTTCTGCGTACTGCGTACGTCAGGTCAGGATGGGGGAAGGCCGCCGAACCAGGGCAGGCCCGATTCCTGACACCGCTCGCTGAGGATTTTATCGCCGACACCGAAGCGCTGCGTGCGGCCGTCGCGAGCGGCGGATATGCGGAGATGGCATGGGTAGGCGTCGCGCCGCACAGCCTGCGAGCGGTGCCACTCGAATACTTGCGCGAAGTGTCCGCTTACGCTCGGGCGCAACAATTCCCCGTCCACATGCATGTCTCAGAACAACCCGCCGACGTGGAAGCTTGTCTGGGCGAATACGGAATGCGCCCCGTCGAGTTGCTCGATCATCATGGCTTACTCAATTCGCGCTTCACCGCCGTCCACGCCATTCACGTCACTGGCGAAGAAATTTCGGCGCTCTCCAGGGCCGGTGCGACGATTTGCGCGTGCCCCACCACCGAGCGCAATCTCGGCGACGGCACAGTGCCTGCGGACCGGTATTTGGAAGCGGGCGCCAGAGTTTCATTGGGCTCCGACAGCAACGTGCAGATCAATCTCCTCGAAGACGCCCGCGAATTGGAGTACCATCTGCGAATGCTGAAACTGGAGCGCGCCGTTCTGACCACGAAGAGTCTGTTCGCCTGCGCCACCGAAGCAGGAGGGGCCAGCCTTGGTGCGCCCGGCGGAAGCCTGGAGGTAGGACGTGCCGCGGACTTCTTTACTGTTGCTCTCGACGATCCGTCCATTGTGGGGGCCAATCCCGATTGGCTGCTCAGTAACATCGTCTTCTCCGCCGAACGTAGCGCGGTGCGAGACGTCGCGGTAGGAGGCAAATTAGTAGTTCGTGACGGGCACCATCCGATGGCCCTGGAAATTGTGCACGAATTCGCCCGCGTGCAGCAGGATCTTTGGAGTTAGGCACATCTGCAATAATGATTGTTAAGTGGCTGACGAGCGTAGCGCATTGTACGACCTCATCCGGCGTGGCCGGCGTCGTCAAGCCTCGCATCTGCTGATCCATGCTGCTTCGTTCGCCGCCGTGGTCGGTCTGGCCGGCGCGATCTTGCTCCTTATTGTAGGGGCCCAAATCCTCAACTGGTATTGGATTGCGTTGCTGTTCACCGGAAGCCTGGCCGCCAGCGCGTATCGCTCGCGCGCAAAGCTGCTTTCCACTTATCAGGTTGCGCAATCCATCGATCGCCAGCTGGACCTCAAGGATGCGCTGTCCACGGCTTACTACTTCAGCGCGCACCCTGAGCGCGGGGCTGCGCCCGAATTCGTGGAATGTCAGCGGAGCGCTGCCGAGGATGTAGCACGGTCGGCCGACGTCGAGCGCGGCGTCCCGTTCCTGATGCCACGAACGGCCTACGTCAATTTGGCGCTGGTGGCGGTTGCCTTTGGCATGTTTGGATTGCGATACGGAATCCATCGCAGCCTGGATCTTGGCTCGCCGCTGGTTCACATCAATTTCGATGGCCTGTTCGGGAATTCGCCGCAAATGGCCAAAGCGCGCGCGGGCCAACGTCCGGGCGCCGACGGCCACGATCCAGGCGCGACGGTGGATCCCGCTGACGCGAAGACTAACGATCGGGATCCCGCCAACGACGCCGCGCTTCAATCGGTGGCGGACCCGGATCCGAACACACGCGAGCACGTCGCCGGACGCTTCGGCCAAAGCCGATGCGAAAAACAGCCAGCAAATGCCGCAGGGAGACAATCCGCTGGACTCCGGTGAAAAAGGAGACGCCTGCGCAGCCGAGCGACGCGAACGCGAATGCGTCCGCCGGGGCGGATTCGAAATCCGGCCAGCAGAATGGCTCGAAAGATGCCAAGGACGCCAAAGACGCGAACCATCCGGCAATTCCGGCGAGAATTCCAGCCTGGCCAGCAAGCTGCGCGACGCGCTGTCCAATCTGCTGGCGAAAATGAAGCCGCAGTCCAAACAAGGCGGCGGAAAGCCGAACGACTCTTCGCAATCGGAGAGCGCGCGCTCCTCCCAGCAAGGCGAAAAGCAGGAAGGCGATCCGAAATCGCCCGGCCAGGAACAGGCGGATGCCAGCGCGAATTCGCAGTCCGAGGGCGACCAGCAGCAGGGCGGAACACAGCAAGCCTCGCAAGGCAAGAGCGAAGGCCGCAGCAACAATCAGCCGAATTCTCCGGATGGCAAGAGCGGCATCGGCAAGCAGGACGGCGACAAGGCCGCTCGCGAAGCCGCGGAATTGGCCGCCATGGGAAAAATCAGCGAGATTATCGGCAAGCGCGCCGCCAACATCCAGGGCGAAGTGATGGTGGAAGTCTCGTCCGGCAAGCAGCAGTTGAAGACGCAATATTCGCAGCAGAACGCCACGCACGTGGAAGCGGGCAGTGAGATCAACCGCGACGAAGTGCCGCTGGCGTATCAGCAGTACGTGCAGCAATATTTCGCGCAGGTGCGGAAGCTGCCGGCGGGCAAGAGCAAAGCTGCGCCGGATGCGAAAACGCCCGGCGCCACGCCGGATTCAAAGAGCAAGACCACACCCTCCAGCTCGCCTTAGGTCTTAACAGACTGACCGCGAAGCGGTGGTGCGATTTAGAATGAGCGGGGCACGGGCCAGAGCTTACGCGGAGGGCAGAGGTGGCGCTTCAGGCGTACTGGTCCGTGAGTCATATTAAGTTTTATCAATAGGCGTGACGGGCGATTGGCGTGGGTGTAGGATTGGCTGAACTCGGAGGCCAAAATGGAAATTCCCGATAATGCGGCAATGCGACTTCTTCCACGATGCGTCTTTTCTCTCCTTGCATCAACGATAGTTCTAAACGCACAGACCTTTACGACGCTGGCCAGCTTCAATGGCACCGACGGCTCTCTCACCTATTACGAGACGCTGGCCCAAGGTATGAACGGGAGCTTCTATGGCACTGCAGAGAGGGGCGGGACTTCGACGAGCTGCGAATACAACTGCGGCACAATTTTTCGAATGACGCCTGCGGGCACAGTGAAGACTCTGGTTGACCTTGATCTAACCGACGGCTCGTATCCTTACGCCGGCCTGATTCTGGCCACTAACGAGGAATTTTATGGAACCACCTCCGGGGGCGGCGCCAACAAGGACGGCACGGTTTTTAGGATGACTGCGGGGGGTAAAATAACCACCCTGCACAGCTTTGACGCTTCAGACGGCGCAAACCCCTGGGCCGCGCTGGTGCAGGCTACGAACGGGGAACTATTTGGCACGACGTCATATGGTGGCGCGAACCCCGCCGGGTATGGCACGATCTTCAAGATTACTCCGGGTGGAACCTTCACATCCCTGCACAGCTTTGATATCAAAGATGGCTACTATCCTTATGGGACGCTGATCCAGGCGACAAACGGAGGCCTTTACGGCTCGACCTATGCGGGGGGAAGTGGGGGATATGGCACGGTCTTTAAAATTACCCCCAGCGGAACCTTCACGACATTACACAATTTCGCCCTCACGGACGGCGGCTATCTTTATGGCGCCCTGGTACAGGCAGCCGACGGGGATCTTTATGGAACAACCTATGGGGGTGGGCCGAGCGGTGATCCTGGAACTATCTTCAAAATGAACCTGGCCGGCGACCTCAAAACCCTCTATGTCTTCTGTCAACAGACCGGATGTCCTGACGGGGAACACCCTGCGTCCGGCCTGGTCCAGGCCACCGACGGAAACTTTTACGGGACAACCACCGGAGGCGGGACCAAAGGCCTTGGCACAATCTTCGAGATTACGCCGGAAGGCGCAGAGACGGTCCTGCATAACTTCGAAGGGACTGATGGCGAGACTCCCTATGGAACGCTACTGCAAGCTACGGACGGCAGCTTCTACGGAACAACCTTTAATGGCGGTCCTGCTCCGGGCGGGAATGGCACGGTATACCGGCTGTCCACAGGCCTCGCCCCTTTTGTAAAAACGATCCCCACTTCCGCCAACGTGGGAGACACCGTCATCATCCTCGGCAATAAACTGAGCGGCTCAACCAGCGTCACTTTCGATGGGACGGCGGCGATCTTTACCGTCAACTCCACCGGCACGGCGATCACTACGACAGTACCTGACGGCGCCACCACGGGCACGGTCGAGGTTACGACATCCACCAGTATTCTCTCGAGTAACGTCCCATTTCGCGTGATGTAGCAGCCATTCGTCGGTAATCAGTAGGCATCAGTGATAGTGGGCAAGTCGTTTAAAAGCTTTGGCTGAAGACATTCCAGGTATCGAGGGCTACGTCTGGGCAGACGACCGGCCGATCGTTGGCGATGACCAGGAATATGATCTCTTTCGCCGTGGGATCGACTCATTTATTGCAACGAAACCGGCGACTGCCGTCGCTCACGTCCGGGCAATGTGTCGAGAATTTTCTGAACTAACCAAGGTCTATTCGCATGCGGAATTAGATCAGGGTTTGTGGGCAATCTTCGGGGCTGGCATCAGTTGCGAACAATACGTCTTTGATCCCTCGGTCGATCTTGGATTGCGAGTCGACTGCATTGACTCCATGTACGTGCCGTTTAGGGACGTTGTGGCACACAGCGCCATCGGTAAAAGTGAGTCCGTACAAATTCGACTACTTGGCTCTGACGGCAGAAGGAAAACAAATACTGGAGCGCTATTCATGGATTGGGGCACCTGCATCATCCTTTGGGCCGAGAAGTTGTTCAAGCCTATCTTGACGTTCATCGCAGTGAACTCGCCGATGAAGACGTGCGATGGATCGAAGCATGCCGTGACGGCATAAATCGGTAACTACTTGCCGTCTTTAGTCTGCGCCACCGCCTGCGCCAGATAGTTCACCACCTGCGCTTCGTCGCGCGCCACTTCATAATACGCGGCACGCAGCAGTTGGTCCTTACGATTGATCAGGGTCTCACGAATGTTCTGCTGCACGCGCGGATCAGTCAGTTCGCGCTGGCCGGCCGGCTCCTTGGAATAAATCTTGAATATGCGGTAGCCTTCGGCCGTTTTCACCACCGGCGTGACCTGGCCCGCGGGAGCCGTCTGGATCACGGCGCGGATTTCCGGATTGGTCTTCTCCAGCGCCGATTCCGGCACGAATCCCAGATCCCCGCCGTTTGGCGCCGTGGTGGCGTCCTCGGAAAAATTCTGCGCCAGCGTCACGAAATCCTCGCCCTGTTTCAGCCGCGCCACCAGCATGTCAATCTTCTTGCGCGCCTGCTCGTCGTTCTGCGCCTTGTCGTTCTTCAGATTCCGCACATTCGGGTCCGGCATCGGCGACACGAAAATCTGCGCCAGATGCACCTGCGGCTCCGGAAAATTGAAGCTGCTTTTGTTGGCAGTTGTAGAAATCGGTGACGTCTTTGTCGGAAATCGAAATGTGCGAGGTGATCTCTTTGTTAAACAGCTTGGTGATGCTGAGGTCGCGCTTGAGCTGCGCCTTCATGTCGTCCACGGTCATCTTGCGAGCATCCAGCTGCTTTTGAAATTCCTCCTGCGTGTAGGGCGCTTTCAGTTCCGCAAACCTGGATTCCACGTCCGCATCGGTGGCCATCAAGCCCAGCTTCTCGGCGCGCTGCAGCATGATTTCGTTGTCCACCAGCGTGCGCAGCACTTCCAGCTTCTGAATCGTCCATCTGATCGACGCTGGGCTTTTCGGCGGACGACATGAACTGAGCCTGATACTGCTTGTCCAGATCCGCGTAGGTGATGATGCGTCCGTTCACCGTGGCCGCCACGTTGTCGGACACGGCGTGCTTGCATCCGCACGCGCAGACGACGAGCAGCACGCTGGAGAGGGCGGGGAAAATACGGCGACATTCGGTAGATGACTTTATTCTACAGTCTCTTGAGTCTCCTGCTACAATCGCGCGCATGGTGCGTTATGTGCCGCGTGCCGGCATCGTTGCTGCTGGCCGCTCTCGCTGGCGGCGGCCGATCCGCCCGCGAACGATTTTCGCTTCGCCATCCTGGGTGATCGCACCGGCGACGCGCAGCCCGGAGTCTACGAGCGTGTCTGGAACGAATTGGACGCGCTCGCATCCCGACTTCGTCATCAACGTCGGCGACACCATCCAAGGCGGCAACGATGCGACGGCGGCGTCTGAGTGGCGCGCGCTTCGCCCGCTCTGGGAGCGCTATCGCTACCCGATCTACTTCACGCCCGGCAATCACGACATCTGGTCGGCCGCGTCGCGCGCGATCTACGAACAACAAACCAGGCATCCGGCGTTTTATGGCTTCAACTATCAAAACGCGCACTTCACTGTGCTCGACAACAGCCAGGCTCCGGATCTGAGCGTAGATCTGAGCGATCAGCAAATGCAATTTCTGGCGCGCGATCTGGCCGAAAATCGCGATCGCGACCCGAAGTTTGTCTTCTTTCACAAGCCCTTCTGGCTGATCCCCGTGAAGTTTCAAAGCAGCCACTTTCCGTTTCATCAACTGATCACCAAATACGGCGTGCGCTACGTGGTAAGCGGCCATGGACACCAGTACGTGCGGGCCGTGCTGGATGATGTCACGTATCTGGAAGCGCCCAGTTCGGGAGGCAAGCTGAAGGGCCAGGGCTTCGCGCAGGGCTGGTTCTACGGCCACGTGCTGGTGACGGTGAAAGGCTCAAAAGTTGAGATGACAGTGAAAGAAGTGGGACGCTAGGGCTACTTCTTTATCGGCACGGGCGGTGGTGGAGGCGGGGGTAGCGGCACGGCGTCGACGTATCCACGCTCTCCGTCCGGACGAATAGGCCCAGGACCGAATCCCAAGTGGTCCCGGTCTACGGGATTTTCAGCGCACGAATACTCCGCCAGGCGCTGGCCCGGATCTCCCGCTTCCCAAGTGCGCGAATAAGTGAAGGCCTTCGTGTAGAACTTCGGATCTTCAATGGTGGTGTCCACATGGATATGCTTGGCGTCGGGACGCGTCCAACGTTCCACCACATGCAGCGCATCGCTATGCGGACTGCCATTTTCGTCGGCCCACACCTGCGTGTCCTTGAACCCCACTGAATCGATCACGAACGCATCGCCGTCCCAGTGGCCCACCTCGTCGCCGAAGAACGACGGATCGGGATCCTCCTGATGCTTGCGCCCGTCGGTGGGAATCAGCCGGTAATAACTATAGAAGTAAAGGAAGATGACAAATTGGGGAGTCTGCATCACCATGAACGGCAGCCCGCTCGCGTTGTGGCGCGGGATGCCTCCGAGAATGCAGATGGCTTCCGGATCGACGGTGGCAGTAGTGTTGTGTTTCCAGGCCGCTTCGCCGGCCGGCGTGAGAGGCAAGCTTGTGTCCGGGAAGATCCTTAGCAATATTCCCACCTGGCTTGGTGTCCTTCATCCCCTTCCAGAATCCATTCAGGTCCGGATGCCCGTCGGCGGTGCGAGGCACTTGAGCCGCAACCGGCAGCGCAAGCCATCGTCAAACCGCGCAAACAGCCGCCGGGATTCGCATCTCGATGCTAGAGTATATGAAGTGATCCGACCTTCGTCAATGAAACGGAGACAGCTCATGGGAACCAAACTCGCAACATTCCTGGCTCTGGCGTTCTCGGCAACCGTGTTGCCGATGGAAGCGCATCATTCCTTCGCGGCCGAATACGACGCAAGCAAGGCCGTCCGCATCACCGGCCTGATCAGCAAAGTGGAATGGACCAATCCGCACTCGTACCTGTACATCGATGTGAAGGACGATCAGGGAAATTTCGTCACCTGGACCTGCGAAGGCGGCGCTCCGAACACGTTATCGCGGCGGGGATTTCGAAAAAACGACATCAAGATTGGGGATACCGTCACCATGGACGGCTACGGAGCCAAGGACGGTTCGCGCTTGATGGACGCGCGGCGCATCACGCTGAGCGACGGCCGCACTTTTTATAGCGGCTCGCCTGGGGACGGTGGCCCTGGCGATCCTGGAAAGGGCAATAATCCACTAGCAGGATACTGAAAAAGGCTTTTGGGGGACCGACTCCCTAACGGTCGCGGCTCGGTAAACACATGCAAACACGCAGTTGCGATTCTGAGCCGCGCGCGTGAGCAAGCGGTTTATTGCCTTTTTCAGCAGCCTGCTAGGCTTCGATCGCCCGCACGTGGCGCAGCTGGAATACCGAATCAAGCGCTCATCCTTAGTGAGAAGCGTGGCGCCTATTACGCGCGCCGTAGCCGCCAGCATGCGGTCCGCCGGGTCGCGATGAAGTTCTCCTGGAAGGTGAACGCTTTCAATCATGATTTCGGGCGTCATGGGCGCGACGGCAATGCCGGGCTTGGTTAAGGCTTGATCCACCCAGGTCCGGATATTCATTGGCAGCGCCACGCGCCCGCGCTCTTCGAGCATTGCAAGCTCCCAAATCGAGATCACTGAGACGCGCAGATTGCCTTGGGATTCCGCGCTTCGGATGGCGTGCAGCGCGGCGCGCGACAGGTGCTGGATCAGGCCCAACTGCGCCCACAACCAGCAGTGCGTGTCCAAAAGCAACAGGTCATTCTGCCAAATCACTCGCCATCCGCCTCCCAAGTCACATCAATTGGTGCCACGATGTCGCCAATAATCTCCATCGTGCCCTTCATGCTTCCGATGAAGCTCTCCGGCTGATCGTCCAAAGGGACCAGCTTCGCGACGGGTTTGCCCCGCTT
This sequence comes from Bryobacterales bacterium, assembly GCA_963784025.1. Classification (GTDB taxonomy): domain Bacteria; phylum Acidobacteriota; class Terriglobia; order Bryobacterales; family Bryobacteraceae; genus Palsa-89. The sequence goes on along the minus strand of CAWAPW010000006.1, from coordinate 181,642 downwards.
GGTGATCACCACCTGCATGCGCAGCCGTTGCACTTCATCGATCACCTGGAGGCACTTGGCCTTGAATTCGCCAGCTGGTATTTTGCTCATGACTATGGTCATCATAGCATGGTCACGGGCGCGTGTCTAGCGACACGCAGGGGTTGGGGATTGGGGGCTGGGGACCAGGTGCTTTCCGTTACGACAGTACCAGCTCCCTAATCCCCAATCCCTAGCCCCGGCCTCTTGGCCCTCCCACGCACGGGGTTGGGGACTGGGGGCTGGGGACCAGGTGCTTTCCGTTACGACAGTACCAGCTCCCTAATCCCCAATCCCTAGCCCCGGCCTCTTGGCCCTCCCACGCACGGGGTTGGGGACTGGGGGCTGGGGACCAGGTGCTTTCCGTTACGACAGTACCAGCTCCCTAATCCCCAATCCCTAGCCCCGGCCTCTTGGCCCTCCCACGCACGGGGTTGGGGATTGGGGGCTGGGGACCAGGTGCTTTCCGTTACGACAGTACCAGCTCCCTAATCCCCAATCCCTAGCCCCGGCCTCTTGGCCCTCCCATGCACGGTATAATTCAAACGAATGGACATCTACGAGGAAGTGGTCCGCCTGCGCCGGCTCGGCCAGAAGTGCGCGCTGGCGACCATTGTCCAGGTGAACGGCTCCATTCCCAGCTACGAAAGCGCCAAACTGCTGGTGCGCGAGGATGGCTCCATGATCGGCACCGTCGGCGGCGGCTGCGTGGAAGCCGAAGTCTGGAACGCCGCGCGCGAAGTGATGGAAACCGAGCGGCCGCGCCAGATGAACTTCAGCCTCGGCCAGGACGCCGCTTACGACAACGGCCTCATCTGCGGAGGACAACTCAGCGTGTTTGTCGAGCCCGTGGTTCCCCAGCCCCGCGTCTTCATCTTCGGCGCCGGCCACATTTCGAAAAGCATCTCCAAGGTCGCCGTGCTGGCCGGGTTCGCCTCGGTGGTGGTCGACAATCGCGAGGCCTTCGCCAACCGCGAGCGGTTTCCCGGAAGCCGACGAAGTTTACGCCGAAGAATACGAGGAAGTCTTCCCGAAGCTGCCCATTCGCGACACCAGCTACGTGGTGATCGTCACGCGCGGCCATCGCGACGACATGCGCGTGCTGCGCTGGGCGGTGGAAACCAACGCCAAGTACATCGCCATGATCGGCAGCAAGCGCAAAGTGATCGGCGTGGTGAAGGAACTGGAGAAGGAAGGCATCGCGCGCGCCGCCTTCGACCGCGTTTTCGCGCCCATGGGGCTGGAGATCGGCGCCATCACTCCGGAAGAAATCGCCGTCTCCGTGGTGGCCGAGATGATCGCCGTCCGCCGCGCGCCCGATTCGGAATGGCGCACCGCCGCCAAATCCATCTTCGCGAGCGAAGCTTCGCGAGCCGTCCTGAAGTGACGCGCGCGCCGCGACAATCGCCGGCATCATTCTTTCCGGCGGCGCTTCCCGCCGCATGGGCACTCCCAAAGCGCTGCTCCAATTTCAGAACGAAACGTTTCTCGACCGACTGATCCGCGTCTTCTCCGCGGTCTGCGATCCGATCATCGTGGTGGTCGGACAGCACGCGGATCAGATTCGCGTCCGGCATCGAGCGCGGCCGCGATGTTCTGTTCGCCGTGAATCCCGATCCCGAGCGCGGCATGCTCAGCTCGCTGCAATGCGGCCTGGCGCTGGTTCCGGCGGACGCCGAGGCAGCGATGTTCCTGCCCGTGGATCACCCGCAACATCGAAATCTCGACCATCGAAACGCTGGCCGCTCGATTTCGCGCGGATCGCGCTCCGGTCATCGTGCCCACCTATGCCGGCGAGCACGGCCATCCGGTTTGCATCGCGCGCCCGTTGATCGACGAACTGCTCGCTCTGCCGCCCGAAGCCAAAGCGAGCGACGTTATCCATCGCCACGTGGCGAAAACCAGTACATCGAAGTCTCCGACCCGGCAGTGGTCACCGACGTCGACGACCCCGCCGCTTACGCCGATCTGCTGGCGCGGCACCTATGAAAGCCGCTATGGCGCTGGCTTCTGATTGCTGTGCTGGTGGTGGTCGCCGTCGGCCTGGCCGCGCCGCGAGTCAGCGCCAATCGTTTTCGCCCGCGCATCCAGGCCGCGCTCGAAGCCGCGCTCAACCGGCCCGTACACCTGGGCGCCGTTCACCTGAATCTTATTCACCGGCCCCGGCTTTACCGTGGACGATGTCCTGATCGACGACGATCCGGCGGCCGGCATCGAGCCTTTCGCGCACGTCGAATCACATGCAGGCGCGCATCCGCTGGACCAGCTTATTCGCGGGCAATCTCGCGTTCTCCAGCCTGCGTCTCGACAGCCCCAGCGTCAACGTGGTGAAGATGCCGTCGGGCCCCTGGAACATTCAGCCGCTGCTCGATCGTCGTGCCCAGGCTAGCGCGCCGCGCATCGCCGCGACGTGCCCGATATTCAGATCCGCGGTGGACGTATCGACTTCAAGTTTGGCGACACCAAGTCCGTCTTCTACATCAGCGACGCCGACGTGGATGTCTATCCCAACGAAAACGGCGAAGTGGTGATCCGTTTTTCCGGCGCGCCGGCCCGCACCGACCAGGCTTCGCAAAGCTTCGGCGAACTCACCGCGCGCGGTCTGCTGCAGTCCGGCCCGAACGGCGAGAGCCGCCTCAGCATGGGCGTTCACCTGGATCGAACCGCGATTTCCGAGACTCACGCGCCTGTTCCAGGGCAGCGATATCGGCGTCCACGGCTATGTGTTCGCCGACGCCAAGCTGGACGGGCCGCTGTCCAAGCTCGGAATCACGGGCGACCTGAACATCAGCGACGTGCATCGCTGGGACCTGATGCCGGCTCCCGGCGAAGGCTGGACGCTCAACTATCGCGGCTTGCTCAATCTGACGGGCCATCATCTGGAACTTGCCACCCTGGCCGCAACTCCCGCGCAGCCCGATCCGGTCTCGGCCGAATTCCAGTTAGACGACTATCTCGCCGCTCCGAAATGGTCCGGCAATCTGCAATTCCAGCGATCTCCCCGCCGCCTCATTAGTCGAAACCGCGCGGCATTTCGGCGCCCCTTTTCCGCCCGGCGTGCAGGTGGAAGGCCAGGTGGAAGGCGGCATCGGTTACTCCAGCCAGTCGGGCGCGGGAGGGCAGTTGACGCTGGCCAACGCTTCGGTGAAATTCCCGCAAGGCGGGTCATCGCAGGTCAACTCCGTGCAGCTCGACTCCGCGCAAGTAGAAATTTCCGGCGGCAAAGTGGTGCTCGCGCCTTCCGACGTCGAGATGGAAGACGGCCAGTCCGCGCAAATCGAAGGCGAGTACGCGTTGGATAACAGCCACGCCGCCTTCCGCATCAGCACACGGCAGTTGGCGGTGGGCGCCGCGCACTTGCTGGATGCCGCGCCCATCCCGCTGCTGGATCAGCTTCATCAAGGATCGTGGAAAGGCTGGATCTCATACGAAAAGACCGCCGAAAATCCCGACGCCTGGTCCGGCCAGTACGATCTGCAAAATGCGGTGATCGAAATTCCCGGTCTGGCGTCGCCCGTTCGGTTGGCGTCGGCAACGGTGCAGATGAATGACGGCGGCTTCCAGATTACTCGCATGCGTGGGCGCGCCGGCACGGTGAAGTTCGAAGGCGATTATCGCTACGATGCCTCAGCCCTGCGTCCGCATCGATTGCGCCTCACCATTCCCGAATTGCAGGTCGCCGATCTGGAGGGCCTGATGCTGCCCGCTCTGAGCCGCGATCGAAGGCTTTCTGGCGCGCGCCTTCCGCCGCGATCAGCCCCTTCCAAAATGGCTAGCCGGAGCGTGATGCGGATATCAGCTTGCAAGTAGTGAATCTGATGAACGGGGAATTGCCGCTGGGCGATTTGAGCGCGCACGCTGGTGTGGCGCGGCGCATCCATCACCGTCTCCAACATGGACTGGCATTTGGAGGGCATGCGCGCCACGGGGAAAATGTCGGTGAATCTGGCCAAGGCTGAGCCCTCGTATGATTTGACCGGCGCCGTCGAGAATTTCGATTATCGCAACGGCCAGCTCGATATCGACGGCGAACTGCAGACGCGCGGCATTGGCGCGGCGCTGCTGCTGAATCTTCGATCCAAGGGGACGTTCGACGGCCGCGGAATCATGCTGGCGCCCGACGCCGAAGTGCGCGAGGTTTCCGGTTCGTATCGCGTGGCGGTTTCGTCCGGCGTCCCGCGGCTGCTGCTTTCGAACGTCCAGGTTTTGCAAGGCGCCGAGACGCTGGTGGGCCAAGGCGCCAGCCAACCCGACGGCCACATCGTGCTGGAACTGGCCAGCGGACGGAAGCAAGTGCGGCTGACCGGCATGCTGCTGCCGGTGCATCCGGAGCCCGCGCCGGCGCGATAAGAGCGTTTCCTTCGGTCGCGGCTCTGTGTTACTTACGTGCGCGGCTCAGATACAATAGAAGTGGTCCGTGTTTTCCATGAATGAAGCCACCAGCGAATTGCTCGCCGACGCGAACGATATCGTTCGGGAGCAGTTGGCGCTTGCCTGGCGCGAGCATATCGAGCGGGTCCGGGATGTGCTGGAAGCGCAGTGGCCCGAGCGCATGGAGCGCGTGCTCGAAGAGACCGTAGCGGGATTAGCCGCGCGTCTGGAGGAAGAACACCAGGACGCGCTCGAAGCCCGGGTCCAACAAGTCAATCGCTCGGCCGAGGCGGCACGCCGGGAGCTGATCCAGAAGCTGAACCAGATCACGCGCCGGCTGCGGAGTTTTGAAAACGAACGCCAGTGGAGCAAACACGCTGGTGGATGCCACGCGCGGATTTTGCGGACGCGCGGCGCTGTTCCTGATTCGCGATCGCAAGCTGTATCTGGAAACCACGCGGAATTTCGACGACGCCGATCTGGCTCGTTGAGGTGCCCCTGGACGACGCCCCGGCCTTTGCCACCGCCGTTGAGACTCGCGACACGCTGGTTGCCATGCTGTCGCGCTGGCGAATTGTCGGAGCCCGTCGCCGCGTATTTAGGTGAGGGCGACGCAAAGGTATATCTGTTTCCGGTGCTCACGCGCGCAAGCTGTTCCGGCGGTGCTGTATGGCGGAATCGGGCGAAGTGGATGTGGACGCGCTTGGAGCTTCTGGTTGCGACGGCGGGCGCGGTGTTGAATCGCGACCAGTGGTTCCCGTTCGGGTTGCGCCCATGGATGGTCTGGTAACCATCTCAGCCGCGGCCCCCACGGCCGCCGCGCCGCCGCCAGCGCAAACTGCCCCCGCGCAAAAGCCTGAGATCCTCTCATGGTTTTCCCTTAGCCGCGAAGATAGGGAACTTCACCTACGCGCCCAGCGCTTCGCGCGCGTCCAGGTGGCCGAGATTAGGCTTTATCAATCGGAAAAAGTGAAGAAAGGGCGCGCCGCGCACGATCTATATACGTCTCTTAAGGAAGAGATCGATTCCGCGCGCGAGGCTTTTCGCGCTGAGTTTTTGAATGCATCGGACTCGATGGTGGATTATCTCCATCTCGAGCTGGTGAGAACGCTGGCAAACGATGACGCTGAAGTTTTGGGTCAAGATTATCCCGGTCCGATGGTCTAAGACGCTGGGCTGGCGGCGTTGCCGCGATCGCGCTGCTGTGTGCCACGGCGTCTTGCGCGGCTTGTGTCCGCACAGTCGCTCGAAGCCGTCGCCGATCGCTATCGCAAAACGCCCAACGCCACCACGCGCGCGGCCGTGCTGCGCTATGCCGAAGCCCATCGCAACGATAACGGCGACAAGAACGGCGCGCTGGCCCTGCTGCTTGCTGGGCGCCACCGAAAACGATCAGCGCCAGTTTGGAGACGCGCTCACTCATTTGAAGGCGGCCGCGAAACGCTTGCCGGAACTGGCCGATTACGTGGCGTACCTGAGCGCGGTGGCCGACGCCGGGTTGAGGCAGTTCAACGACACCGCGCCGGCGTTGCAGCCGGTGTGGCAATCCACGCCGGCGTCGCCACTGGTGACGAAAGCGGTTCTGTTGCAGGCCGAATCGTACTTGCAAGGCGGCAATCCGGCGGGCGCCGTCACGCTGGTCCAGCAGCATTTGGCCGATTTATCCACGCCGCAAGCTGAACTGCTGCTGGCTCGCGCTTATGAGGCGCAGAACGATGCGGCCCAGGCCGCGCAGCATTATCAAAAGATCTACGTCGAGTATCCGCTGTCGAAAGAAGCGTCGGATGCCGAAGCGGCACTCACTCGCTATCCCGGCATTCCGCCCGAAGCTCTGTTTGCGCGCGGCCTGAAGCTGGAGGCGGGCGGCGACTACACGCGAGCCGGCAAGGAACTGACCGAACTGCTGCCGCGCCTGAGCGGCGAAAGTTTCGATCTGGCGCGCGTGCGCATCGGCGCCGCCGCGTATCTGGCGCGAGACAACGAGGCGGCTTACAAATATCTGATCTCCTTCCAGGCCACCGCGCCCGAGGCGGAAGCCGAGCGGCTCTATTATTTGCTGGAATGCCAGCGCCGGCTTGAACCGGCTGGACGAGATGAACGCCACGCTCGAAAAGCTGACGCAATCCTATCCGCAATCCCATTGGCGGCTGGAAGCGCTGGTGTCGGTGGCGCAACTATTACGCTGGCGCACGATCAGCCGGATGCCGCGCAGCCGCTGTATCGGACCTGTTTCGAGACGTTTCCCAACGATCCGGAGTCGGCGGCCTGCCACTGGAAGGTCACCTGGTCCACGTATCTGCGCGATCCCGCGCAAGCCGAAAGCATGCTGCGCGAGCATTTGACGCGTTATGCCGGCTTCCGATCAAACCAGCCCGGCGCTTTATTACCTGGGACGCATCGCGGAATCGAAATCGGATTGGCCCGCGGCGCGCGCCTACTATGACGCGGTGAACAACGCCTATCCGAACTATTACTACGCGATTCTCGCGCGCGAGCGGCTGGAGACTCCGTCGCTTGCTGACCGCGTCGGCATCGCCCGCCACCGCGCAATTCTTGGGCGCCATTCAAATCGTAAATCGCCATGCGCCGGAAAGCTTCGATCCAACGCCGCTCACCAAGCAGCGCATCGCGCGGGCGCATTTGCTGGACGTAGCCGGCCTGGACGATCTGTCGGAAGCCGAGCTTGCGCTTCGGCGCGAAAGTGGATGGCCAGCCGCAAGTGATCGCCATCGAATTGGCCGATCTGGCCAGCCAGCGCGACGCTCCCGACCAGGCCATCCGCTACATCAAACACTACGCGCCGGGCTATCTATCGATGTCGCTCGATGCGGCGCCCGACAAGTTCTGGCGGCTGGCTTTCCCGCTGCCTTATCGCAAATCGCTGGAAGAATACTGCCGCGCGCAGATGCTGGATCCGTATTTGATGGCCGCGCTGATTCGTCAGGAATCCGAGTTTAATCCGAATGCGGTCTCGCGCGCCAACGCGCGCGGACTGGCGCAGGTGATGCCGGCCACCGGCCGCCAGCTCAGCCGAAAACTTGGAATCCCGCGCTTTCGCACCGCCATGTTGTTCACGCCGGATACGAATCTGAAGTTGGGCACTTACTATTTGAAGCAGCTTTCCGATGAGCTGCAAGGTAAGTGGGAAGCGGCGCTGGCGTCCTATAACGCGGGCAAATCGCACGTCACCACGTGGATGGCGGCGGGAAATTATCGCGAGCCCGCCGAATTCGTCGAAAGCATTCCTTTCAACGAAACGCGCGCCTATGTGCAGAGCGTATTGCGCAACGCCGAAGTCTATCGCAAGCTCTACGGCCAGAAAGTCGCCGTAAAGGCAAACTAAAGTTGGTTGTGGCGCACGCTTTAGCGCGACGCACTCGTGCGTGCCGCGTTCACGCTCGTGGGAACGCTATTAGCGAATCTTCAAAACTGCCGCGCCGCGAATGGCGTCGTTCTTCAGCGCATTCAGCGCCCGGTTCGCTTCTTCCAGCGGAAAAACTTCGGTCGAGATATGCACCGGAATCTCGGCGGCCACTTTCAGGAAATCGTGCCCGTCCTGCGCGAGTGTTGTTGGCGACGCTGCGAACCACGCGCTCCTCATACAGCAGATCGTAATCCAGCGGCGGAATGGCGCTCATGTGGATTCCGCCCAGCGCCAGCGTTCCGCCCTTCTTCAGAGCCTTCAAAGCCGCGGGCACGATCTCGCCCGCCGGTGCGAAGATGATCGCGCTGTCCAGCTTCACCGGCGGCTCGGCAACGGTTCCGCCGGCCCACACCGCTCCTAATTCCAGCGCGAGTTTCTGATGCCGCTCATCGCGCGTGGACGCGTAAACTTCGGCGCCCCAATGCCGCGCCACTTGAATGGCCACGTGGGCCGCCGCGCCAAATCCATATAGTCCCAGCCGTCCGCCGCGCTCGATTCCCGAAAGCCGCAGCGCCCGGAATCCGATGATGCCCGCGCACAGCAGCGGAGCGGCTTTCAGATCGTCGAAGCCTTCCGGAATCGGATAAACGAAGCTTTCCTCCGCCAGCGCGTACTCGGCGTAACCGCCGTCCACGGTCCAGCCCGTGAACGTCGGATTGTTGCAGAGATTTTCTTTCGCCGCGCGGCAATATTCGCACGTGCCATCGGTGGAGTGCAGCCAGGCGATGCCGACGCGCGTCCCGATCTCGTGCTGCTTCGCGCGCTCGCCCACCGCTTCGATCACTCCCACAACCTGATGCCCCGGCGTAATCGGCGATTTGCGCGGCGCCAGCTCGCCTTCAATCACGTGCAGATCCGTCCGGCAAACTGCGCATGCGTTCACGCGCACCAGCACTTGAGTTCCGGAGGGCGCGGGCTTGGGAACGTCCGTGTATTCGAGCGGGTTGCTCTCGATTGGCGCGGGGTGATCGAAGAACGCAGGCCTTCATCGTCTTCCGTCCACCATAGTAACCTGAGAGTCGTAGCCGCAAAACTGATGACGCTTCCCGGACACCACTTCGCGCGCAACCTGATTCACCGGCGCACGCTGCTGCTGCAAATGGTCCGGCGCGATTTCGAGCAGCGCTTCATCGGGTCCACCGCCGGATGGATGTGGGGGCTGATTCTGCCGCTGGTGCAGTTGGTGAGCTGGGTCTTCGTCTTTGAAGTTTGCCTGCACCAGAAAGTGCCGCCCAACCAACCGACGCAGAGTTATCCGCTGTTCCTGTTCTGCGGATACCTTCCGTGGCTGCTGTTCCAGGACACAGTGACGCGCTCGGCGAATTCGATGCTCGACAACGCCAACCTGATCACCAAGACGGTTTTCCCCGCCGAGATTGTGCCGGTTTCCATCTTTCTGTCTTCGCTCGCAAGCCACTTGATGGTGGTGGCGCTGGTGATTACCGGGATCGGCGTCATCACGGGCCACTTCAGTATGTGGATGCTGATGCTGCCGGTCTACATGCTGCTGGTGGGACTGTTCGCGATCGGCGTCGGCTGGATCGTGGCCAGTTTGCAAGTGTACCTGCGCGACACGGCGCAGGTACTTTCAGTGATCCTGGTCTTCTGGTTTTGGGTGACGCCGATCTTCATCACCGAGCAACAGATCCCGGAGCGCTTTCGCTTCGCCCTGCATCTGAACCCGCTGGCGTTCGTGGTGCAAGCCTATCGCGACCGGTTGCTTTCCTACCGCATCCCCAGCCTGCACGACCTTGCGATCATCACCGCCTATGCGTCACGGCGTTCGTCGCCGGCGGGTTATTCTTCCGGCACTTGAAGCGCGGCTTCGCGGACGTGCTCTAACACCGCTTACTCACGTGCGCGGCTCAGTAGATCCTGTGCGTGACCGAGCCGCGACCGTAAGGGAGCTGGTTTTGAAACAGCGCTACTGCTATTGTTCGTCGGCGGAGGGTCCGTACAAGCCCGGAACCGGGATGTCGTTCAACCGCAGGTACACGCCCAGCTGCGCGCGATGATGGATGGTGTGGTTCATCACGAAGGTCCGAATTACGGCGACCCTCGGCATCGTCATCACAGCCTTGCCTCCGGCCATCAGAGTCCACGGCGCCAGCATCTTGCCGTCGTCCGCCGCCAGCAAGAGCCGAGCGCGCCTGGGCCACGCTCTTGTCGAACGCGGCAAGCAGCTCATCCGTGGAGGCGAACTTGGGAGTTTCGTAGGGAGGCGCGCCGGGAGGCGCATAGTCGAAGGAATCGCTTTGCAACGTGAGCCCGGCCCAATCGGCCATGTTGGCGATGTGCGCGGCCAGCGCGCCGAATTCGGACGATTTGGGGTGCGGTTTCCAGGAAAACTTGGCGGCGGGAACGCGCTCCAGCACCTTGCGCGTGTTCGCCATCTCCTGGTCAAATTCAGGTAACATAGTTTCGCTGATTTTCATCTAAGGTCCTTGTTGGGGAGAATCAACTGCTCAGGCAATCATAGGCGAAGATAGGGCGAAAGTCAAGAGCTGCGTCAAAGTAGTTTCCAGAATGCAACCAGACCCCACGCCCTGCATCCAATGTAGTGGAAGGCAACGGGAGTAAGCCTTCCAGGGAAGGTTTATATGTTAAAGAAAACTCTTAAAAAACTTAGGGCTCCCGATTCTAGCGTTGGCGGGGATGATGATGTTTGTCGGCGCGCCAAAGGCTGACGCCGCAGTGCGTTTCGGTATCGGGATCGGCGTGCCGTACGGCTACTCTTACCCGTATCCGTATGCTTACGGTTATCCGGGCTATTATCCCGTATGCTTCTCCTTACGCTTACGGCTATGGTTATCCCTATGGCGTCGGAATCTACGGCGGCTGGGGTGGTTGGGGTGGCCGTTGGGGCGGATATGGTCGCGGCTACTATGGCGGTCGCGGGTACGGTGGCTACGGCGGATTCCGTGGTGGCGCCGCGTTCGGTGGTGGCGGCGGATTCCACGGTGGCGGCGGATTCCACGGCGGTGGCGCAGCCCGTGGTGGCGGCGGACACCGCTAACTAGAACGAGTTCCCTCCTCCGCCCCTTCCTCGGGACAGCCTCCCCCGGAGGGGGGGCGGGAGGTGCGCTGGCGGGCTGGCTGAGTAAAATGGGCCATGGCGACTCAGCGTATTGGCATTCTAACCGGCGGCGGCGATGTCCCGGGCCTCAATTCAGTAATCAAAGAAGTCACCTACCGGGCAACCGAAAATTGCTGCGAAGTTGTGGGCATCCGGCGCGGATGGGAAGGGCTGACGCATGTCCGATTGGACGACGAGCCCAGCAGAACACGCTATATCCTTCCTTTCACGCGCGAAAACACGCGCACCATCGATCGTTACGGCGGCACAGTTCTGCACAGCAGCCGGACCAATCCCAGCCAAGATGTCGAAGTCGAAACTTCCGGATTTCCTGAAGGACCAGGACTTTCCGCAGAAGGAAGTCACCAAGGGCGGCAAAACGTCGACTGTCTACGACATCAGCCCGCAGGTTCTGAAAAATATCGAGCAGCTCGGTCTTACGTCGTTGATCGCCATCGGCGGCGACGACACCCTCAGCTATGCCGCGAAGCCTGCACAGCATGGGCGTGAAGGTGATTGCCGTTCCCAAGACCATGGACAACGATGTCCGCAACACCGAATATTGCATCGGCTTCTCTACCGCCATTACGCGCGCTACCGACGCCATCGCCCGGCAGCGAACCACAGTGGGCTCCCACGAACGCATCGGGATTTTTCGCGTGTTCGGCCGCGACGCCGGTTTCACGTCGCTTTATACCGCTTACGTAGCGTCCATCCGCTGCTGCATCCCCGAGTTCAAGGTCAATCTCGACAAGCTGATCGATCTGTTGATGACCGACAAGAAACATAACCCCAGCAACTATTGTCTGGTGATTCTGTCGGAAGGCGCGGAGTGGGAAGGCTATCAAGTGCGCGAATACGGCGAGCCCGACGCGTACGGCCATCGCCACAAGGAGAGCGTAGCCGAGGCGCTGGCCGAGGAGATCCAGCGCCGCACCTCGGAAGAGACCATCGTGAGCGACTTGACTTACGATCTGCGCAGCGGCGTTCCCGATTTCGTGGACAAACTGGTGGCGTCCACGTTCGGCACCATGGCGCTCGAAGCGGTGCTCGACAATCAGAGCGGCTTGATGGCGGCTTTGGTGGACGGACGCTACGCGATGGCGCCATTCCCGATCCGGCGCTGGGGCCGCGCCACGTGGACGTCGCCACCATGTACAACACCGAGCGCTATCGTCCGAATTACGCCAACAAGACCGGGCTGCCGATCTTCCTGACGCGCGGCTGATGTTCTGGAAGCGGGTCAAAGCCGCCGTGCGCACGTGTGCCCTTGCGTGAGATCGTCGAGCACTTCAACGAAGCGGCCGCCGACGAAGAGAATTTCCCGTCCACCATCGATCCGCGGATTTATCACGTCCAGCTGATCCTCGATTATTTCGGCGACCTGAACGGCAAGCGCGTGCTGGATGTCGGATGCGGCAAGGGCCGGTTCGCGCGCGTGCTGGCCGAGCGTTATCCACAGGCGTCGATCGTCGGGTTCGATCTGGCCGAAGCCATGCTGCGGCATGTGCCGGCGGGCGTGAGCGCCTGCGCCGGATCGATGACCGCGCTGCCGTTCCCGGCGGGCGCCTTCGATTGCGTCTATGCCACCGAATCGCTGGAACACGCTGTCGAGATCGACGCTGCCGTCGCCGAAATGTGCCGCGTGGTCCGGCCCGGCGGGCGCATCGTGATCATCGATAAGAACGCGCAGCAGTGGGGACGGCTGAAAACTCCCGAATGGGAGAAGTGGTTCGGCCGAAAGGAACTGGAAAAGCTGCTCGCGCGGCATTGCGCGAAAGTGTCCAGCCGCCCGATTTCGTATTGGGAAGACGTCGCGCCGGATGGCTTGTTTCTGGCTTGGCTGGCGGAGCGATAGACGGCTGCGCGGACTGCGAGGGAAGGCCTGCGTCGATCTTGCTGTGCCCGGCGCAGGCCGTCTCGCGGATTAAAGGTGGACGTTCAAACCCACCCGCGGGTCACCTCGAATGGGTTCAAAAAGGCGAACTGCTCCCACCCGCATGGCAGCGGGAAAGAACACTGGACAATGATGAATAGTTGATGAACCGGACGGCTAACGGGTCATTCGAGTCTCGGGCAACTCCTGTTCGTGATGCTTCAGGTCGTCATGAAGCCTGTTGGGATTGTGACCCTGCTTCTTCTGCCCTAGCTTCTGTTGGCTCTGTTGCCGTTGATTCTTCTGGTTTTGCTTGTTGGATTGGTTTTTGGTGTCGTTCATACGTGGAACTCCTTCCGTCTACCTAGATACCACAAGCGGAGAAAAGTTGCACAAAACATAATCCAGGCGGGCTGCGCGCGAAGCTCCAAGGTATCCTATAGTTTGGAAATCAGTAATTTGGAAACCAAATCGGAAACTAAGGCCGCGTCCAGCCAAACCGCTCCCGCTGCAGGAGCGCGTGGAGGCCCAGGGTCACCTCATCGACTCCCACATCATGGAGCAGATCTTCGACACCGTGGTCGAGTTCGGCGGCCGCTTTGAAGTGGAACAGTTCAGCATCGGCCGCACCAACAGCGATGGGTCCTACCTGCGGCTGAAGATCGACACCGACGACGCCGAGTCGATGGAAAAGATTCTCTCGCAGTTGCTCGGCCTGGGCTGCTCCATGGTGGATTCCGGGGACGCCGAGCTGTTCACCGTGGAGCGCGATTGCTGCGCGCCGGAGGATTTCTATTCCACCACCAACCACAAAACCTACGTGCGTCACGGCGGCCAGTGGGTGGAAGTGCAGAATCAGCGCATGGACGCGCTGATCGTGGTGGGAGACCAGCGCAGAATCTGAAGCATGGTGCCGGCGCCTGCGCGACATCAAAGCCGGAGACCAGGTGGTCACCGGGATGCGCGGCATTCGCGTGGTTCCCGAATCCAAAGAGCGCGACCGGCTGGCGTTCGCCTTCATGAGCAACGGCATTTCATCCGAGCGCCAGGTGGAGACGGCCGTCAAGCAAACCGCCGCGCTGATCGAGCAGGCGCGCGCGGCCGGGCAGGGAATCATCGCGGTGGCCGGGCCCGTTGTGGTTCACACCGGCGGCGCCGCGCCGCTTTCGCGCCTGATTCGCGAAGGCTACATTACCGCGCTGCTCAGCGGAAACGCGCTGGGCGTGCACGATATCGAATCGGCGCTGCTGGGCACCTCGCTCGGAATCCGGCAGAGCGACGGGCGTCAGGAAGAGCACGGGCATCGCAATCACATGCGCGCCATCAACGCCATCTACAATTGCGGCGGCATTCGCGGCGCGGTGGAGAGCGGGCGATTGCGCAGCGGCATCATGTACGAATGCGTGAAGAACAACGTGCCGTTCGTGCTGGCCGGCAGCCTGCGCGACGATGGGCCGCTGCCGGAAACCATCACCGACATGAATCGCGCGCAGGACGCTTATGCCGAGCGCTTGAAGGGCGCCGGACTGGTGCTGTGCCTGGGCTCCATGCTGCACTCCATCGCGGTGGGAAACATGCTGCCCAGCTGGGTGAAGATCGTCTGCATCGATATCAATCCGGCCGTGGCCACCAAAGTGAGCGATCGCGGCACCGGGCAGATGGTGGGCGTGGTCACCGACGTCGGCCTGTTCCTGGATCTGTTGTCGCGCACGCTCATGCGACTTCGAAATGAAGCGTCAATATACCGATGAACACGCGGCTGCCGGCGTGCGCGCGCCGCTGCCCGAGATCGAGACGTGGCCCAACCAATATCCGGGCTACGAGATCGAAATCGTCCTGCCGGAGTTCACTTCGGTTTGTCCCAAGACCGGTCTGCCGGATCATGGCGAGCTGACGCTGCGCTACGTGCCGGACAAATTGTGCCTGGAACTGAAATCGCTGAAGATGTACATGCTGGCCTATCGCAATCTGGGAATCTTTCAGGAGAATGTCGTCAATCGGTTTCTGCGCGATGTGGTAAAAGCGTGCCAGCCGATGGAGGCGACGCTTACCGGCGAATTCACGCCGCGCGGCGGCGTGTTCACCAAAATTACGGCGAGTTGGAAGAAGCATGGACGATCCAAAGGGTGAAGAACTCGCGGCGGTAATCGCCGAAATCCGCCAGCGCGTGCGGGCGCGTAATCCCAACGGCGTCGTCTCTGGCAACATCCCGCTGCCGGACCTGACGTCGCTGCTGCATGCGCGTGACGCCGCGGAAGCCAAAGTGGCCAGTATCGGCACGGTGAACCCGCGCAAGGGCGGCCTGAAGAACTCCATCATTCAGCGCGTGAAGCGCATGGTGGCGCGTGCGCTGGATTGGCACGTGCGGGAGCAAGTGGAGTTCAATCGCGGCGTGATGGCGTGCGTCCAATCCACCATGGAAGCTTTGAACGAATGCAAGCAGGCGCTTTCGATGCTGGCGGGCGCGCGTGAAGAGGCGCGCGAGTTGAAGGATATTCGCGATCATTGGGCCGAGTGGCGCGCGGGCTGGGAGCAAAGGCTTGCGCACACCGAAATCCAGTTCTTGCGAAGCGTTTCCGAGTTGCAGGCCGCTTTTCAGCATCGCGTAACTCTGATGGACGCCAGCCATCGCGATCAGCTGAAAGCGCAGCACGCCGAATTCGAGCGGGCCATGGAGCGCCAGCATGCCGGTTTCGAGCGCACGATTGCGCGTCAGTCTGAGGAAATCCAGAAACGTTTCTGGGACGAACTGGTTCGCGCGCGGGCCGAATACGAGCGCCTCATCCATTCCGAGCTGCGGCTGGTGCGGCAAAGGGCTTCGCTCGGGCGCACGGTGGAGCAAGTGGCCGAGAGCGCTCCGCCCGAGTTTGCGAACGTCGATTGGCTGAAATTCGCCGAAAGGTTTCGCGGCTCCGAAGACGACATTCGCGCTCGCCAACGGATGTATGCGTCGCGTTTCGCCCAGCACGCGCCAGTGCTCGACATCGGCTGCGGGCGCGGCGAAATGCTGCAAGTGTTCCGCGAGGCCGGCATCGCGGCGCGCGGCATCGATTCGAACGACGATTCCATCGCGCTTTGCCAAGCCAATGGGCTGGACGCCGAAAAGGCCGATCTGTTCGCGTATCTGAGCGCGCTGCCCGATGCGTCGTTGGGCGGCGTGATCTGCTGCCAGGTGGTGGAGCATTTGCCGCAAGCACGCCTGCCGGAGATGATCCGCTTGGTCCACGCCAAGCTGCGGACGGGCGGCTTGGTGGCGATCGAGACGCCCAATCCGGAATGCCTCGCGATTTTCGCCACGCATTTCTATCTCGACCCCACGCATCGCCATCCCATTCCACCGGCGCTGGCGAGTTTTTATCTGGAAGAAGCCGGCTTCGGGGTGATCCAGATCCAGCGCTTGTCGCCCGCCATCGAAAGCATGCCGTCGCTGGGCGAATTGCCGGAGCCGTTCCGCCAGCAGTTCTTTGGCGATCTCGACTACGCGGCGTTCGGGATCAAACTCGGCTAGTACCTGATTGCGAAAGGTCACGTACACCGCTCCCTCACGGTCACGGCTCGGAAACCCTTTCTGAGCCGCGCGCCAGCAACACACCCGGAGACGACCGGAAGTCGTGCCCGCAGGCCGGTCGAAGACGACTCAAAGTTGTCCACGGGATAAACATCGACCTGGAAATTCCCCGGTCGTCGTGCACTGGAGAACATCGACTCGAAGAACACCGGACGGGTGGCGCGTGAGCAAGCGGTCCGATACGCCAATTTATGCAACTTGGTACTAGTTAAGGCGTCGGCAGCGCCTTCTGATAGAAATCCGCCATCGCTCCGTGCAGGTCGTCCAGGCAGTTCTGCTTGGTGTACAGCATGTGCCCGGCGTCGCAATACGTCAGGCTGATGTGATTGCTCAAGCCTGGCTCCAGCCCGATATGGTTCACCGTGTATTCGGTGGCGAAAAAAGGCGTCGCCAGATCGTAATATCCGTTCGCGATCATCACCTTCAGGCTCGAGTTCTGCGTCATCGCCTGGCGTAGCAACTCGGCCACATTCACATACCGGTTTTGAAAGCGGTCGTAATTCCACGGCTGCACTTTATCGGTGAGCACCTGATACGGCACGTCGCTGTCGTACTTCAGCTCCCCGCGCACATAATCGTTAAACATGGCCGTAAACACGCCCTGCACCGATGCATAACTAGGATCGTATTCCGGCCGGTCGCCCGCGGCGTCGATGTCCTCGCCCTCCAGCCGGCTGTCGTAGCGGCCAATGGTCTTGCGCTGGTCGCGCAGAAGTTCTTTGGTGAATCGAGATTCGGAAACCCGCAGGTTAGACTGTTCGATAAACTGTTCCGGCAGCCCCGTCAGGCGCGCCATCTCGCGCACCGCGTTCGCCCGTTCCGTCGCAGTGAGCTTGTCGCCTTTCATCAACGCCGCGCTATATTCGTTGCCCGCGAAGCGGCGCGCTTCACCCAGCGCTTTTTCCAAGTCTCCCTGCAGATCCTTGGGAAGCTTCTTGTGATACCACGCGGCGGCCGTGTAGCTGGGCAAGAACAACGCATACGGCAGATCGTTGCCGGGAGCGAACGAAATGGTTTCAAAGTTGAGTACGCTCGAAATCAGTGTGATGCCGTTCAGATAGATTCCATCGTTTTCGAGCAAACGGTCGGAGAGCGCCGCCGCTCGCGTGGTGCCGTAACTTTCGCCCGCCAAAAATTTCGGCGATCCCCAGCGTTGGGCGCGTGTCAGATAAAGCCGGATAAATTCAGCCACCGAATCCAGATCGCCGTCGAAGCCGTGGAATTGTTTGTCCTGCTCGCCCGGCGCCGCGCGGCTAAAACCTGTGGTTACGGGGTCGATGAACACCAGGTCCGTGAACTCGAGCGCGGTGTCCTGGTTGTCCACCAAACGATAGGGCGGTTTGGGCTGCGTGCCGTCGGGACCCATGTCGACGCGCTTCGGTCCCAACGCGCCCATATGCAGCCAGACCGACGAGGATCCCGGTCCGCCATTAAACGCAAAAGTGATCGGCCGTTTCGAAGCTTCCGGCGCGCCGTCCAAAGTATATGCGACGTAAAACATGCTGGCCCACGGCTTGTCGTCTTTCCTCAGGACCAGGGTGCCGGCCGTTGCGGTGTAGGCCAGCGTTTTACCGTTGATCTGAATCGAGTGGCTGGTCTTGGATGTTTTCTCCACGGGGGGCGCGGTGGGCGCGGGCGACGGAGGCGTCTCTGCCGCTGGTTCATGCGGTGCGGCAGGCGCGGGCCGCGGATGTTCCTGCGCGTATAACGCGGAAACCGTGAATGTAATAACAACCGCCGTAAACCTCACGAAATCCATTCTTTTGGTGGCCCCTAGTGGTCATGGTAACGTGAAACCCCGCATAATAGACTCACGGACAAAGCGCTGAATGTTGTTGCCCTTTCTTCACAAGATCGCCTCCGGCGAGGATCTGTCGTCCACCGAAGCTCACGAAGCGATGCTCACCATCCTGAACGGCGCGGCCAACACGCCGCAAATATCCGCGTTCCTGATGGGCTTGCGCATGAAGGGCGAGACGGCTGATGAGCTGCTGGGATTCGCGCGGGCGATGCGCGAGAAGACTGTTCGAATCGACGCCTGCGTGCCCAACGAGCCCCTGCTTGACACCTGCGGCACCGGCGGTGGCTCCGGGTCTACGTTTAACATCTCGACGGTGGCGGCCTTCGTGGTGGCGGGCGCGGGCGTGCGCGTGGCCAAGCATGGCAACCGATCGTTTTCCACGCAGTGCGGCAGCGCCGATATTCTGGAACAGTTGGGCGTCGAAGTGTCGCAGCCCTCGGAGCGCATCGCGCAGGCCATCCGCGAAATCGGAATTGGATTCCTCTTCGCTCCCCTGCTTCACCCGGCCATGCGGCACGCGCAGGCCGCCCGCCTGGAGCTGAAAATGCGCACCGTGTTCAACCTGCTTGGCCCGCTCACCAATCCCGCGGGCGCCACGCGGCAACTGATCGGCGCGCCATCGGCGCACCAGGCCGAATTGCTGGCCAACGCGCTGGCCGGGCTGGGGCCGGAACGCGCCTTCGTGGTGCACGGCAGGGTTGTTCACAGCAACGACGGACTCGACGAAGTGACCACCACCGGGGCCACATTGGTTTTCGAGATCACGGGCCACGCTGTGCGATCGTTCCAATGGACGCCCGCGGACTTCGGCGTCGAGCAGGCTGACATCCGGGAGCTGCGCGGAGGCGACCGCGTGCGCAATGCCGAAATCGCCACGGCGGTTTTGAATGGGCAGGCCGGCGCTCAGCGGGACATCGTGCTGGTGAATAGCGCTGCCGCGCTGCTGGCATCGGGGCTTGCCGATAGCCCGCTCGCCGCGATGGAACGCGCCAAGCATTCTATCGATTCCGGCGCGGCCTGGGGCAAGCTGCAAAAGCTGGCCGAGTTCAGCCGGGGTTAGCGCAGAACGTAATCGGCCAGCTCCATCATATTGTCCACCACCAGATCCGGCGGCTCGTCGACGAAAGTCTCCGGCTGAAACCCGTACGACACGCCGCAGGCCGTGACTCTGGCATTACGGGCGGTTCGGATGTCCACGCCGCTGTCTCCCACCATGATAGTGCGCTCGCGCGCCGCACCACTCTCGCCGAGCAGCGTTTCGATACCGATGGGATCGGGCTTCTTTTGCTCGAAACTGTTCCCTCCGTACACCTGGAAGAAATGTTTGGTCAGCCCCAAGCCTTCCACGATCGCGCGGCTGAACTTGACGGGTTTATTGGTGAGCACAGCCATCTTCGCGTCGCTTGCGAGCAACCGATCCAGCGCTTCCCGCACGCCTGGATACAGCCGCGTGTGATCCAGCATGTGCGCGCGGTAATAGCTCAGGAAATATTCGAGCGCTCGCGCGACGTCCGCTTCGCTGGCCTCCGGGCCCAGCGCGCGGCGCATCAAGATGGGCGCGCCATTGCCCACATAGGAGGAAACCAGCTCGTCGGAAATCGGCCCCATGTTCATCAGCGCGCGGGCGGCGTTGACGGAATGCACCAGGTCGAGCTTGGAGTCGATAAGCGTTCCATCCAGATCGAAAATCAGTAAGTTCATTCGTGCCGGAGCTCCTCCAGCTTGCGCGTGTTATGCGCGGACCAAACCGCTTTCACTTTGTCTTTCGTAGCGTAAAACTGGTCTTTGATTTCGTGGGGCGTCGCCGCTGCCAGCACATCGGAAACGTTGATCACGTAGGGTAGAAGCTTTGAATCCACCACCGAGCGCGGCGGGGGCGAGGGCGAGAACGCCAGCAGGACGGTCACCATCGCGGCGGCGATCACAAAGCCGCGCACGATGCCAAAGGCGCCGCCCAGCAGCCGGTCCAGCCACGACAGCCCAACCCATTTGAAAAACTTCGCCAGGATGGTTCCCACGATTGCGCCCAGAATCAGCACCGCCGTCAGGATGACGAAGAAACCGATCAGATTGGCAATCGCGCGCGAGCTGACGTAATCCATCACGTAGGCCGCCACGATGCCATAAAACCAGAAGCCGCAAAACATCCCCACCATCATCGCGGCAAAGCCCACGCCCACGCGCGCGAATCCGGCGGAGAAACCGGCCAGTACCGAACTCGCGATCACCAGCACCAACAGCAAATCAATCCAGTTCAAAGCGATTTTCCAGTCAGGACGCGATAAGCTTCGCGATATTTTTCGCTGGTCCGCTCCATCACATCGGGCGGCAAGGCCGGCGCCGGCGGGCGCTTATCCCAGTGGATGGACTCCAGATAGTCGCGCACGTATTGCTTGTCGAACGACGGTTGCGGGCCGCCCGGCTGATAGCTGGCGCGCGGCCAGAAGCGCGACGAATCGGGCGTCAGCACTTCATCCGCCAGCACCAGTCGATCATCTTGAATACCCCCGGCGAAGCCGAATTCGAATTTGGTGTCCGCGATGACGATCCCGCGCGTTGATGCGTACTCGGCCGCGCGCCTATAAATCGCAAGCGTCAGGTCGCGCAGCCTGGCTGCCAAAGTCTCGCCGATTTGCCCCGCCACGGTCTCGAAGGATATGTTCTCGTCGTGTCCGGATTGGGCCTTCGAAGCAGGAGTGAAGATGGGCGCGGGAAGTTGATCGCTCTCGCGCAATCCGGCGGGCAGTTGGATGCCGCAGATGCGTCCTTCCCGCCGGTAGTCCTTCCAACCCGATCCTGAAACATAACCGCGCGCCACGCACTCCACCTCCACCATCTTCGCGCGGCGAACCAGCATGGACCGGCCTTCCAGTTGATCCCGGAACGCGTGAAACTCACGCGGGTAATCGGAGACGTCCGCCGAGACGAAATGATTGGGAACAATGTCCCGCAACTGATCCAGCCAGAACAGCGTCAACGAGGTGAGCACTTTGCCCTTGTCCGGAATCGGCGTGGGCAGCACGTAATCGAACGCCGACAGGCGATCCGTGGCGACAATCACCAGGTATTCGCCGGCCGAATAGACGTCGCGCACTTTGCCGCGGGCGTAACGCTCCACGCCCGGCAGATTGGTTTCGAAGATGGGAGCCAATCTCTACTGGTATCACGACCCAAGTAATTTTTCTATACGCGCGAGCTAACCGTGAGAGATGGTTGAAACTTTTTCTGTGTTACCGGATTGTGAACCCTATCGAAATGTGTCATTTAGCCAATAGCCCAGTGGCTAACGGCGTGCCGTTGTTTAAGCGAAGGAGAATTTGACCCCTATGAATTGGGACAGAATTGAAGGCAACTGGAAACAGGTGAAGGGCAAGGCCCGCGAAAAGTGGGGCAAGCTCACAGACAGTGACTGGGACCAGGTGGCTGGAAAGAAAGACCAGTTGGTCGGCCGAATCCAAGAACGCTACGGCATCTCCAAGGATGAAGCTCAGAAGCAAGCCGATGAATGGGCCAAGGCGCAATCGGATCAGGTGCAGCAGCAGCACAAGGAACACGACCTACACAAAGAGACTGTGAAGCGCTAACAGCCTCACGCGCGCGGCTCAGTAGATTTATTGCGTTACAGAGCCGCGACCGTCAG
This sequence comes from Bryobacterales bacterium, assembly GCA_963784025.1. Taxonomy (GTDB): domain Bacteria; phylum Acidobacteriota; class Terriglobia; order Bryobacterales; family Bryobacteraceae; genus Palsa-89. The sequence goes on along the minus strand of CAWAPW010000006.1, from coordinate 159,868 downwards.
GGAGTCGGTTTTGACACAGGCTGCGAAACTAACAGCCCTAATTCCTGACCACAGGATCGGTCCAAGAGCCGGTAAAGAGCCGCCTTCCGCACGTCCTTACGTGTTGGAGGCGGCCTTTTACTTATGCGGCCTAGGTGCTTCCACTGGGTATCCCTAGTGTTTTCCCCATGGCTCTTCTAATCGTGTGCTGCTTATACTAGGGAAGTTGCGGCTCTCCATCCTGATCCCTGTCTACAATGAACGCACCATGGTGGAGCGCAGCCTGGCTCAGGTTTTGAACGCTCCTCTGCCGGAGAACCTGGAACGGGAGCTGATCATCGTCGACGATTGTTCCACCGATGGCACGTCTGAAATCTTAGACAGGCTGGCCGCCGAGGAACCCTGCATCCGGCTGTTCCGCAAAAAAGTGAACGAGGGTAAGGGCGCTGCCGTCCGCACTGCCATTCGCGAGGCTCAGGGCGATTTCTGCCTGGTGCAGGATGCCGATCTGGAATACGATCCGTCCGAATACCCCACGCTGCTCCGCCCATTGCTCAGCGGCCACGCCGATGCGGTGTTCGGCTCGCGCTACCTGGTTCGCGAACAAACGCGCATCCTGCCGTTCTGGCATTCGATGATCAACAAGACCTTGACGCTGCTGTCCAACATGTTCTGCAACCTGAACCTGACCGACATGGAGACGTGCTACAAGGTCTTCCGCACGGATCTGCTGAAGAGCATCCCCATCCGGAGCGACCGGTTTGGTTTCGAGCCTGAGATCACCATGAAATGCGCCAAGCGGAAGCTGCGCATTTACGAAGTCCCCATCAGCTATCACGGGCGAACCTACGAGGAAGGCAAGAAGATCGGCTGGAAAGACGGCGTGAAGGCCCTGGGCGTGATTTTCCGCTTCTGGCTGATCGACGATCTGTACACCGAGCCGTACGGCCGCGCTTTCTTGAACAACCTCACCGGCACGCCGCAGTATTTGAATTGGCTGGCTCGCGTGCTGCGCCCGAGTTTGGGCGACACGGTGCTGGAATTGGGCGCCGGCATCGGGAACATTGCCGGGCATCTCATGGGCCGCCGGTTGCATTATGTGGTGGCGGAAAAAGATCCGCTGTATTTGCACTCGCTCCGCAACCGGTTCCTGCGGACGCCCAATGTTTCCGTGCTGCAGCTGGATCCGGAGCACCCGGACGATTACGAACGCGCCGGGGGTCCCTTCGATACAGTGCTGTGCGTAAATGTTTTGGAGTATGTAGAAGATCCGGTCACGGTAATCCGCTCCGCGGCCAGCGTCTTGAAACCCGGCGGGTCGCTCATTATTCTGGCTCCCCAGAGCCAGGCCCTGTTCGGCACTCTGGACCTGGCGCTGGGACATCGCCGCCGTTTCTCCCAGGCGCAACTGCGCGCACTATTCGAGCAGAATGGTTTTTCCGTGCCGCGCATGCAGCAACTGAATAAGATCGGCACCGTGGGCTGGTGGTTGTTCGGCAAGGTGCTGCGCAGAAAACGCATCAGCAAAGTGATGCTGAAGATCTTCGACAAAACCGTTTGGTTCTGGCGGCACTTCGACGGCATCCTGCCTTGGCCCGCCTTGACGCTGGTGGCCGTGGCCACGAAGCAGGCCGACTAGCGATCATATGACACGCTACGTGGTGACGGGCGGCGCGGGGTTTATCGGCTCCGCGCTGGTGCGCGCGTTGCTCGCGCGCGGCGACGCCCAAGTGCGCGTTATCGACAATCTTCTCACCGGGCGCGAAGCCAACCTCGCCCAAGTCCGTTCGCAAATTGAATGGGAGCAATCCGACATCCGCGATGCTTCCGCCATGCTGGCCGCCATGCGCGGCGCCGAGGTGGTGTTTCATTTGGCCGCTATTCCTTCCGTTCCACGCTCGATCAAGGACCCGGTTCCGTCGCACGAAGTGAACATCGACGGCACGTTCAATATTCTCCGCGCTTGCGTCGACGCCAAGGTACGGCGCGTGGTCTACGCGGCTTCCTCATCGGCCTACGGCGACACCGAGTTGCTTCCCAAAGTGGAGACCATGCTGCCGCGGCCCAAATCCCCGTACGCGGTGCAAAAGCTGATGGGCGAGCAGTATGCCAGCGTGTTTCATTCCTGCTTCGGATTGGAAACCGTCGCGCTGCGCTTCTTCAACGTCTATGGCGAACGGCAGGATCCGTCCAGCCCTTATTCGGGCGTGCTCTCGTTGTTCCTGAAAGCCTTGATCGAGCGCACTCCGCCCACTATCTTCGGCGACGGTGAACAGACGCGGGATTTCACTTACGTGGAGGACGTCGCGGCGTTGTGTCTGAAAGCAGCGGCTGCGCCGGGAGTGGCGGGCCAGATGTACAACGCGGGCAACGGGAACCGCTATTCACTGAATTACGTTTGGGATCTGCTGCAAAAGATCGAAGGGATTGCGTTGCCCGCGAAGTACGGGCCGCCGCGCGAGGGCGACGTGCGCGATTCCCAGGCCGACACTACGGCCGCGCGCCGCGATCTGGGCCACAGTCCGCAATATTCGCTGGAGGACGGCCTGCGGCGTACCTTGAGTTGGTATCGTGCTTGAAATCATCCGCGACGCCATTCGCGAAATCCCGAAAGGCAAAGTCTCAACCTACGGCGACGTCGCGCGCGCGGCGGGCTTTCCCGGCGGCGCTCGACAGGTGGTCTGGGCGCTACGAGGCGCGTCGCGCGGGCTGCCCTGGCATCGTGTTGTAGGCGCGAAAGGAAAAATCTCGCTCCCGGGCGAAAACGGCCTCGAACAACGCTTCCGGCTGGAAGCGGAAGGCGTCGTCTTTCACGGATCGCGCGTCTGGATGGAAAAGCACCAGCACCAGTGGCCTGCGCCCAAGTCGGCTGTTCGCAAGAAGCGCAAGCCTGTATCCTGAAAATATGCCGCTGCCTCGCATGCTCCCGGTCCGCCAACACTTCCCCGATCGCTCGCTCCCCGACGTTCGCGGCGAAGTTTTGCGCCAGCTCGCCACGCGCCAGTTCGCATCGGGCGTACCTGAGGGCGCAAGCATCGCTATCGGCGTCGGCAGCCGCGGCATTGCAAATATCGCAACCATCACCCGCGCGGCCGTGGACTACTGGAAATCGCAAGGCTGCCGCCCGTTTATCTTCCCTTCCATGGGCAGCCACGGCGGCGCAACCGCCGAAGGCCAGGCCGATGTGCTGGCGCATTACGGCATTCACGAGGCAACGATGGAGTGCCCGGTGGTCAGCTCCCTGGATGTGGTTTCCACCGGCCGCACGCCCGATGGTATCGACACTTTCATGGACCGCACGGCTTTTGAAAGCGACGGCGTCATGCTGATCGGCCGCGTGAAATGGCACACTGACTTTTCGGGCAAGCTCGAAAGCGGGCTCTTCAAAATGACCGCCATCGGCCTGGGCAAATTCGCCGGCGCGCAGCGCTATCACACTTATGCCTACAAGCTCGGCCTGGAGCAGGTCATTCGGACCGTCGGCCGCCAGGTGCTCACTTCCGGCAAAATACTGGGCGGACTGGCGATTTTGGAAGATGCCAATCACAACACCGGCCGCATCGCCGCCGTGCCCTCCGAAGAGATGGAGCGCACCGACGAAGAGCTGCTGGTGGAAGTCCGCGGCTGGATGGGCCGCATTCCCATGCCGCTCGACGTCCTGATCGTCGACGAAATCGGCAAAAACATCAGCGGCTCCGGCATGGACAGCAAGGTGGTGAACCGGAGCGTGCATGGCGAGTCCAATCCGTGGCCCGGCGAGCCGCGCATGGAGCGCATCTTCATTCGCGATCTGAGCCCGCACACCTACGGCAACGCCATGGGCGTCGGCATGGCGGACGTGGTGCACAACCGGCTGCTGGCCAAAATCGATTGGGATGCCACGCTGGTAAACTCTCTCACCGCGAACACGCCCACCGAAGTCCGCACGCCAATTCACTTCCCGAGCGATCGGGAGTGCCTGGAGCGCATTTCGACGGTTGTGGGCCGCCTGGATCTGTCGGAAGTGACCTACGGGTGGATCAAGAATTCGATGGAACTGGGATTTCTCAGATTAAGCGAGAATTTGAGGGACAAAATCGTCGAGAATTCGACGCTGGAAATCGTGGGACCGCCGGAGGAAATAGAAGCGGACGAGGTAGGTAATTTCACCGGATTCACGATCGTGGAGAATCCGGCCGGCGTGCTGGCGCATTAGCCCCAGCCGTAGTAAGTGGTTTGCTTCAGGAGGATAGGCAAGGCCGAGGGTTATCGCCTCACCTACCCGCCAAAAGTTGGTTGGTTAGCTGGCGGCGTTCGCCATAACACTGGTAACCTTGCTGAAGATGGTGCTGATGCTGGAAGAAACGCCCGGCATAATGGCTCCCGCGGCAACTGCAACGAAACCAGCCATCAACGCGTACTCGATCAGGTCCTGGCCTCGTAGATCCTTCCACACCTTCAGTTTCAAAATTAGATTTGTAATCCGTGTCATTTTCTCTCCTCTCCCTTGCGATGGATTCGTCCTTCGCTATTGGTAAAGTATCACTCCAATCCGGTACGTTAAATCAGGGTAAGCCCCTAGAACGGACCTGAAATCGCCCCGTCGCCGGGGGGTATAGCGTCCCCGTCATAGTACTTTCTTCCCGCCTCGGTTTAGAATGGCTCATACTCAGGTTTCCAGCCATTTCCAACACGGAAATCCCGAAGCCAGCCACGGCCACCGTCATCAATTGAAGGTGCAAAAACTCTGCAAATGATTGGGTTATCCACGGAAGCAGGTACAGCGGCAGTAGCCAGCCGGCCAGCTCTTTCCGCTGCGATGCAACCAGCGCTACCGCGGCTACCAGGAGGATGGAATCGTAAATCGGTGCGTAAGGATTAATAACTAGCGTGAAGCACAGCGTTGCAGCCCAGAGGGGCCTGTCAGCCCCGGCTCCGTCCGACCTCCACCACGCGGTTCCCAACCAACTCACCGCGACGACGGCCACTGTAAGCGCAGCGATGTCCGCCACTTCCGGCCAATGGGCGAACAGCAAATGGCTAAACGCCAGGATGTCGACGTACTTGGCCAGGTGCGCCGCCTCGCCGCTCTTGGCCGCCGTGTTTGCGTTCATCCCCAAAGCCCCGAACCACGCCCGGCAGCCTTCCAGACCTACGGTCGCAATGGAAAGCAGCGCCATTGTCGCGCCGCCCGCTGTGAATCCGCCCAGCACTCGCCAACGCCGCCCGATGAGCAGCATCAGCACCGGAAGCGCCAGCAGCGTGGGCTTGAACAGACACAGCGCCAGAACGAAACCAGCCAGAAATCGCCGGTCGTTTTCCAGGCACCAGAAGAACAGCACCCAGATGCAGAAGACCACCACCGACATTTGCCCGCCGATCCAGGTCTCAAACAGGAAGGGCGTCGACGACAGCGCCAGCAGGAAGCCGGTCCTGCGATCCTCCGCGTTCAAACGCACCGTGCGGAACAAAAGCGTGAGTCCGGCAATGTAAAGCCCCGCCGAGAACCCAAGCCACGCCACATACGCCCACGCATACGGCATTAGCGCGAACGGCCGGAACAGCGATGCGATGAAAGGCGCCTGTCCGAAGACCAGCATCTGCGTATCGGGCATGCTGGGCAGAGTCGAGTGCTGCAGCCCGATGGCCAGCCGAAGATCGTAGATCCGGGCCGGCGCGTAGTTGTTGAGGATCTTGCCTATGGTGTAAAACTCGACGAAATCGCCGCCCAGCGGCCGTCCCAGGAAGGTGCGGCCTGCAAAGCCGAGCAGCACGGCGACGGCGCACAAAATCACCCCGATCCCCAGCGCCACCCACGCCATGGCATGCGCTTCGCGACGTCCCGGCATCGGCCCGAACCAGCGCCGCCATTGCGGCCTATAGCGGAGCTCCCCTGTCGGCCGATCATCCATATAGATGAAATCGGACTCCCACGGCTCCCACGTTATAGGCGCCGCGGCCGTGTTCGTCCTGGCGGGCCTGTGGCTATTCTGGATCGTCAGCCGCCGCTTCCTGCTCACGTTCGACGAAGGCATTTTCGTCGACGGCTCGCGCCGGATTCTGGCTGGACAGGTCCCTTATCGCGATTTCTTCATTCTCATGGGACCCGGGACGTTCTGGCTCCAGGCGCTGGCCTTGCGGATATTCGGGATGACGCTGGCCGCATCGCGCGCCGTGATGATCCTGGACCTCGCGATCCTGGCGGCATGTGTTTTCTGGCTGATATCGCGCCAGCTCAGCATCGCTTACGCGGCTTGGACCGCTGCTGCGCTGGTGATCCTGGAAACCGCCAGCCAGGGGATCACCATCCCGTCGCATCGTTGGGACAGCGCGGCACTTTCGACGCTTGCGATCACAGTTCTCGTTTCACAGGCGCGCCGCTGGGCTGTTTTCGGCGCTGGATGCTGCGCGGCCTTTGCGGCCTGGACTACGCCGCCGGTCGCGCTGGTTGGCTTCGTGATCCTGATCTGGCTCTGGGCTGAGGATCGGAAGAAGGTCGTGCCTTACCTGGCAGGCTGTGCCGCCGTGTCCATTTGTTGTGCCGGAGTACTGGCCGTGCAAGGCGCACTGCGGCCGATGATCGAACAATTGTTCTGGAACAGCTCGCACTACGCGGGCGCCAACTATCTGCCTTACGGTACCCTCTTCGGCCGAGGGTATTCGCAATTCTTCCAGGGCGCTACGATTTACGAAATCCCCGTGCGGGCGCTGGTGGTGTTCGGCATCATCGTTCCCATTCTGCTGCCGCCGATCTTGGCGCTGTGCTTCCCGTGGTGGCGCAAAACGCCGTTTCTCCGGCTGCTGTTCTTCGGCGGCGCGGCTCTCGCTATCTCCACCTACCCGCGCATGGATCTCCCGCATCTCACCTACGCCGCGCCCTTGTTCTACGCGCTGGCGGCCATCCTGGCTGCGTCCATTCCTTGGCCGAAGCTGCGCACCGCCATGTTCGCGGCCGCAACCTTGCTGGTCACCGTGTTCGCATGGAACGCCATCGCGCAACATTCTCAGGAAACGGCGCTTGCAACCAACGTGGGCACCATCCGGGCGGCGCAACGATGACGCAGCTTTCCTGCGCGACTTACAGCGCGAAGTCCCGCGCGGTTCCAGCCTCTTCGTATTTCCTTACCTGCCGATCGCGAGCTTCCTGACGCTCAGCCAAAACCCGACGCGTTATTCGTACCTGCAGCCCGGCATGATGAGCGATCAGGACGAGGCGGCCGCTCTGGCCGAGCTCCGCAAGAGCCCGCCCGCCCGCGTCCTGTATTTCAATCTCGCCGAGCGGGAGCTGCTCGAAACCTGGCCGGCCAGCGATCCGGCGCGCCTACGCTTCCATGGCCTGGAGACGTATCTGGCGGCGAACTATCACCAGGTGGGCTGCATCCGCACATCCAAGCGTACATTCGAAATTCTGGAACCGAACGAATAGCGGCTCAACGTAACGCCGCCATCCTCTACGACAATCCAAACATCGCGATTCGGATAGTGCCGGATCAACTCCGCGTCCTTCTCCGCGCCCAGCGACCGGGCCCAGACCACCTTCGATCCGTCGATGTCGGCGTGGTTATAAACCAGCTCCTGGTAGACCTGGTGAGTCTTCACCGCGGCCAGCGCCGTGGGGCCATAATGCACCAGCACCAGGTGCTCACCCGGCTGCTGCAAGAGCTGCTCCTCGATCTGCGCGTGCTGGGCATTCAGAAATTCAGTGGACCCATTCACGCACCGGTTCGCGGGCGTGAGCAACCCCAGCGCCGGTGGGCAGCGCGAAAATCAGCAGCGCGCCCCACATCAGATAAGCGCCGTCCACGCCCGACCACGCGTTTCTCAGCGCGCGCAAAGTGCATGCGGCCAGGATGTAAGCCAGCACCGTTTCCGCGGCGGCGTAGTGCGGCCAGATGCGTGTATCGAGCGCCGGGCCCACGTAGCCCAATGCGCCCAGCACCAGCGCTGTCCTCGCCATAGGATCGCGCCACAGTGGCCGCGCCACCAACAGCGCACAGGCAGCCAACGGCAGGCCCACCAGGAATCCCGCAAACATCAGAAGATCCCAAGCGTGCGTCTCGAGAATGCCCTGGTGCGCTTTGGCCTTGGCATCGCGATCCGCCTGCCAAAAATCTCGCAGAAAGGTGTTGCTATAAACCGGCGCGGGCTGCTCGTGAGCGCGCCAAAGCAGCGGAGGAAGCAGCAGGGGGGCTGCAGCGCATACTGGCGATCGTGCGCCACGTAAGGCAGCTCCAGTGCGTGTCCCGTGACGCGATAGTTGTAATACGCCATCCAGGCCGCCAATCGGGATCAACAGCAGCGCCATCGGAAGAACCGCGCGCCGCAGCACCAGCGCAATCGCGGCGCGTCCGCGCACCCATTCAAAAATCAAATATCCCGAGCAGACAGCGGCGAACACCGCACCTTCAAAAGGCCGCGTGTTGGCCAGCACTGCTAATCCTGACGCAAAAACCAGCGCTGAGGATGCACGAGGCCGCTCAACCAATCGAGGAACAGCTCCAATCAACAGCGCGCCTCCAATTGCCGCCCAAGTGCCGCCCCAATAGCTCTCGGTCCAATAACTCACGATCCCGATATGCAGCGCCGCGATCAAACTTCCCGCCAGCGCCCACACTGCCGGAAGCCAGCCCTGCAGCGCCCAACACAGCACCGCGCACAGCACGCCCATGCTTAACCACACGCCCACCCACGGTTGCCCGGTGAGCTTCTGCGCGGCTGCCATCACCAGCCCCGAGAGCGGCGGATACTTCGACGCGTAAGTCGGCCGGAACAGCTCCTGCGGAGTTTCGAAATGTTCCGCGAGGGCCGGAGTGGGATTGGCCAGCCGTCCCGATGCGAACGTATCGCTCGCCAACAGATAGCTGAATTCGTCCTGGATCGCCGGTTTTGGCAGCGGCAGTATCGGAAGCAGCAGGGCGCGCGCCACCAGCGGCAGCAATCCCGCCAGCAGGATGGCGAGCGTCTTCTTTTCGGCCAGACGTACGAATGCCGATTCCACCGCCGCAAGCGTGCCAGTGAGCATCAGGCTCGCCTCAAACCAGCCGCAGGTCTTTATACTCGTCGATCAGCGCGAAGTTGGTCCGAACCGATGCGATGGTTTCGCCGCGCTGCTCGATGCGCTCCGGATGCACGTGGCCCAGGTCGGCCGCCATTCGCAGGTAACTGACCTTCTCGGGATTGATGCCCATCACGCGGCAGCAGGTGGAATCCACCGCCACCAGGTCGCTGCCCATCACCAGCACGCCCGCCGGCTTGGGTGTGCCCTGGATAGGCCCGTTGCCTTCCATCCCGATCACCCCGTCCACAATCGCGAAAGCTTTTCTCCCGAACTGCCGATTCAGCGCCACGATCGATTCCGGAATCCCGTAGTAGTGCAGTTTGTTCTTCGGCCATCCATACACCGATCCCGGCACCACGCCGAAGAAATTCTTCATGGAGAGCGTGGCTCCCGCCCAATGATGCGTCTTCATTTTGGCCAGCGAGACGATGAGGTCCGCGCCCAGCACGGTGTTGGGAAAATAGAACTGCTGCTCGTCGGCGAAGCCTTTCACCGGCGAAACATCGTCGCGATTCAGATCGGTAAAAATGCTCTCGAATTTCGGGATCGTGGCGCGATACTTTGCGTCGTCGGCCATGTCCAGCGTATCGCGCCGATGCCCCGGCCCTTCGCCAATCTTCACCTCCGCCGCGCCCAGCTTTTGAAAAACTTCCACCGCCGCGGCGATCACGCTGGCGTTGGTATTGATCACCGTGGCCGCGTCAAACTCCACCAGGTTGGGCTTCAGCAACACTCGCTTGCCGCGCACGTCCAGGCCGCATTGCCGGATGCCTTCCAGCATGCGGCTAACCAGGTCGTCAGAATAGGACCGCGCCCTGATAATCGCGACCGCCGATTTTCCCGCCGGACCCTCGCCCAATTTCGGAGGCGGCGCCGTCTTCTGCAGTTTGATGCTGCCATAGGCTCCCACCACAGCCGCGCCCGAGAGCAACGCAAATTTCCGCCGGTTCATGTGCGCTCCCCACTACAGAACAATTTGTAATTCCCTTCCGGATGTCCCAGTGCTTCAAGCGATGCCAGCATCACGTCGCGCGAAGTGAATGCGATTTCCTGGGGCGCTTCCACATCCCTGCCATGACAGCGCAGCGCGATCTGCAGCCAGGCTTTGCCCAGCGAGGATTTCGTCTCGGCGCGGAATTGCCGCGCGACGGTGAGCGCCTGGTTCACGGCCGGGTCCGCGACGCCGTCCAGCCCCAACAAAGCCAGCGCCGTGGTTTCCGGATACGAAGGCAGATCGACATACAGCATGTTCGGAGTCCCGTAATTCCAGCCGCCATCGGTGCAGCGGCGGCTCAGGATCAGCTCCTCGCCATCGCGAACGCGCCCTTCCACTTCCGCCGTGCGATATTGGCTGGCGACTTTCTTCAACGCCACCAGCGTGTGCGCCGTCGGCTCAATCCACGTGGCATTGCCTTCGCGCCACGGCCAGCCTTCGTGCGAAACATCCAGCCTGGCTTTGATCAGATGCAAAAACGAACCCACGCGCGTATAAATGTTGTGCTCGGCGCCCACCACCCGCAGCAGCCAATCGACCGAGGCGTGCACGCTGGCGTCGTTTACGCCCCGAACGCCCGCCAAAGTAACGGCGAGCGCCGTCACCCAGGTGCCGTCTTTCACTTCGCCGCTCGGCCGGAAGCTGCCGTCGGCCAGTTGCCACGAACGCACCAGTTTCCAGGCTCGATTCAACCCCGGGTCCCATCCTGTCCCATGCAGCGCCAGCATCGCGTAGGCGGTAGGCTCCAGCCAGGACCCCTTGCCGGGAAAGTAGCTCCAACCGCCATCCGGGTTCTGGCTCGCACGCAGAAACTCCAGACGAGATTCAAGATACACTCCGGCCACGGTAAGAAGATCGGCGGATCAGGAGAAAGTCTTTAGCTCTCGTTTCAAATAGATGGCGCCGGGAGTGGGTGTGCTGGAGTAAGCCTCAATCCGCTCAAATCCCGCGCGCTGATACAGGATCAGGGCATCGGTCATGCTCGGCAGCGTGTCGGCGTAAAGGGTCTCGTATCCGATCGCTGCCGCGCGCTCCGTCACAGCTTCCAACAGCCGCCGCCCCAATCCGTGCCCGCGATATTTCGGACGCAGATACAGCCGCTTCACCTCGCCCGCCGTGGCGTCCAGACGCCGTAGGGCGATGGTCCCAGCCGGATCATCCTGGCATACCGCCAGCAGCAGCACCCCGCCCGCTGCCCCATACAAACCCGGCAGTCCCGCCATTTCGCCGCCAAACCCTTGAAAATCCATGGCCAGGCCAAACGATTCCCAGTATTCCCGCCACAAATCGCGAACGGCGCCCATGTCCCACTCGCCCTCCGCCCGCCGAATGATAATGTCGCTAACCACTATCCCCATCATCCCTTGAGTACTACATCGGAGCCTTGCAGTACAAGGCTTCGTCTAGTCCTATCGACTCACGAAAATAGGTACATTCGATCCTTTCAGCCGGCATGCTTGGATGCGAGAATCGGGACGTGATGAGGAGGTAACATCGATGACGAAGATCATAAACCTAAGCTTGCAACTGAAAATCTGGAAGGACAACCATGGGCAGGACCTGGTGGAGTACGCGCTCATGGCCGGATTCCTGGGTGCGGCCTCCGGCTTCACACTGCCTGCGGTGGCGGCAGATATTGGCGTCGTGTTTTCAAAAGTCGTGGGTCTGCTACTGGGCAGCGGCCCCGACACAGCTCCCCTCAGTTGATCGCCCGCCCGCCGTCCCAAGCGGACGACTATTGCCCACCGCTAGAATCAAAGCGTGCGGCTGAAGATCGTTCAAGTAGGGGAGCCAGTCCTGCGGCAACGCGCCCGCCCCTTGTTACAGGAAGAGATTGCGCTACCGGAAACACAGCAACTGATTATCTGGATGCACGAAACCATGCGCGACGCTCCGGGCGTCGGCTTGGCCGCGCCTCAAGTGGGTTTGCCGCTTCAACTTGCGGTGATTGAAGACCGCCCGGAATACTCCAAGGACATCGCGGCCGACCGTCTGGCCGAACGCCAGCGCCAAGCCGTGCCGTTTCAGGTCCTCATCAACCCTCAGATCGTCGAACAGTCCGAAGAGCAGGTGGAGTTCTTTGAAGGCTGCCTCAGCCTGGGCGGCTTCAGCGCGCTGGTGAAACGTTCTCGGCAAGTGGCTGTCGAATATTGGGATGAGCAGGGCCAACGGCGCCGCGTGGAGGCCCAGGGATGGTACGCGCGCATTCTCCAGCATGAGATCGATCACCTGTACGGACGCCTCTATATCGACCGTATGGAGTCGCGATCCTTCATGAGCATCGACAACCTGAGCCGGCACTGGAAGGACATGCCGGTCAAGTCCGTCCGTCTGGCCCTCGGGGTGCATGAGCCGGGATGATGCGCATAGCACTACTATTGGTGGCCGCCGCCGCTCCGTGTTTCGCCCAGGTCTCGGCGCGGGTGTCCCTCAGCAACGGCATCCAGTTGACCGTCGCAACCCGTTCCGACAACGCCACGCCGGTGACGCTGAAAACCAGCCTGGAGCCCGCCTCAGGCGACAGCTTTTATCGCATCTTTCGCGATGAAAACAACCTGGCCGTCTTCGCGTATGAGTTGGAAGTGGCGCGCACCCCGGACGGAATGAACTTTCGTGTAACCGCCAAAGCGGCTACCGAAGACTTCGCGATCCGCTTCCCCAATGCCGATGGCGGCAAGCCAACACCCACGCTTTCCACGACACTCGAATCGCCTCTCCTCAGTTCGGGCGAAGGGTTCACCATCCCCATCCCTACGGATCCCGGGTTGGGGCAGACCTTGAGCGACCGTGTACAGATCCTGCTTGGCCAGCGCGGAGGCGGGGACGATGGCGCGGCGGCGGTCGGCGAAGATCCGGTTTTCCGGGCTGAAGGTTTCTATTCATGGACAGCCGGCGTCGCCCTCGGGCGCGGGCGCCGACGTAGCCGGGCGATACGCCATGTTCTACATCCCCGGACGTGGCGGTTACTTCTTTTCCACCGAACCCGTGGATCAGCCGCCGTTCATTGACGTCGCTAACGTGGATGGCAAGCATCTCACCTTTACCGTCGACAACGAGAATTACGATTGCACCACCAGCGCGCCCATTCTGGTACATGCCGATCGCGGGCAGTTGTGGGTGCGTCACGATGCGAACTACAAACCGGCGGGCAATTGGACGAAGAGCGATCCGTCGAATTCGCGGGACGAGTTTTTTACCGCGGCAGCGGATTCCGTGCAGTGGTGGCTGCAGTAAAGCTTGCTGACGCGACGGTTCTGAACCGCGACGGTCAGGGAGCGCTGTCTTACACGAACGCCGCGCGGATCTGTTCGCGGCAAATATCCAGAATCTCGCCCGCCAGTTTGATCCACTCTTCCACCAGCGTCGGCTTGGCCTTGTACAATCGCACGCCCAGATCGCGAACCTCCTGTTCGTCCCGGGGGCTGGCCAAAGTAGTGAGCGCCACAACGTGAACTAGCGCGAGACTCGGCTCCTGCTTGATCACCTTCAAAACCGCGGTTCCGTCGTGCTTGGGAAGATGCAGATCCAGGACGATCACGCAAGGTTCCTCGTGGGGACGCGCCGAGCGCTGACGGTTCACGAAGTCGATGGCTTCCTCGCCGTCGCGCAAAACCTCCAGAACGTACTCTTCGCGGTGCTGGTCCAAGGCGTGCCGCAGAAGAAAGACGTCCGCAGAGTTGTCCTCCACTACCACAATCTTCGCGGGACTCGGATTTTTCTCGTTCAAGTCATTTCCTCCGTGCGGAAGAATTACCAGTTGATGCGCTAGCTTCTCACGTTAGATGCAAAACCAAGACTAGTGTTACAGCGTTGTGAGGAAGCGTGGCTTTCAATCCAAACCGCAGCTCTTAATCCAAAAAGAAAGGCGTCTCCGATTCGCCACGGGTAACAATGTCGTAGCGGTAGACGGGAACACCCGCCGCTCCGTTGCGATCATTTTCGCGGCGTGCAAACATACGCGCGCGCGCGTCCCGATCGGCGACGCAATCGAGCACCGGATCGCGAACAAAATCCGGCTGTTCGGCGAAGAAGACCGTCGTCACCAGCCGTCGAGTGAGCCCGATGGCCAGGATCATCAGGTTCAGATGAGGGCAGCGCGCCTCAGCGCCCGCGTAACCGTTAACTACACCCGGCATCACAGTTCGAAACGAATAGCGTCCGTCCACGTCTGTGCGCGCACGGCCCCACCCGAAAAAACCCGGATCGGCCTCCCGCGCGCGTGGATCTAGCGGATGGCGAAACACGCCGTTCGCATCCGGCTGCCAGATCTCGACGATCGCGTTCAAAATCGGCCGGTTGCCTTCCTCCACCACGCGCCCGGCGAGCAGAATATGCTGCCCGCGCGCCTGTTTTCCCTGAAAGCTGGTCAGGTCCTGGCACCCGTTGACAAAGCCGCCTGGAAAGAAGGGACCAATCGTACAGTAAGGTGACGTCGGCAAAGCAATGCGGCTCATGCTTTCAATCCAGCTCGGGCGTGCGATGCTTCCCGCGCAGCACGAAGTCGCGATGGAACGTCAGAAAATTCACCGCGCCAACCACGGTGGGCCTGGTCTCAAAGATCAGCCGATCGCGCGCCTCGGGATCCTGCACCGCGTTGAGCAGCAGATCGGTCTCGTTCAACGGCTCGCCCGGGAAAAAAATCTGCGTGATGAAACGGTTCATCCAGCTTGGACCAAAAATCGAAAAGTGAATGTGCGGCGGACGCCACCACCAGTCCGATTCCGTCACCGGATAACCGCCCGGCTTGATGGAGCGAAATTTGTAGCACCCTTCGGCGTCGGTGACGAAGCGCCCTTCGCCGGTGAAGTTCGGATCGATGGGCGCCTCATGCCGGTCCATCTCATGAATGTATTTGCCCGCGGAATTGGCCTGCCAGATCTCGATCATCGATCCAGCCAGCGGCGCACCGTCTTCATCCACCACGCGGCCGGTTACTTCGATGTATTGCCCGATGGCTCGCGGGCTTTCCGGCGTCAAGCGCGCCATGTCTTCGCCATTGAGCGGCAGCCGCTGCTCGAGCGATAGCGGTCCAGTGAGTTCCGACAATGTCAATGGCCGCTCAATCAGAGCCTGCGACGGATTGCGCGTGAAGCTGCGCGGATAGTTTTTGATATAGCGGGCGAGCTGGGTCTTTTCCTGATAGGGAGCGTACTCTACTTCGGAGCCTTCGACGGTGACTGGCTTAGTGGTGTCCATGCGGAAGGAAAGCTGATTTTATCACGCTATTCATCAAGACCTTGGGACGCAGTGCATCCGACAGACGCAGCGCATCCGACAGACGCAGCGCATCCGACGATGCAGCGCATCCGACAGATGCAGCGCATCCGACAGATGCAGCGCATCCGACAGATGCAGCGCATCCGACAGATGCAGCGCATCCGACAGACGCAGCGCATCCGACAGACGCAGCGCTTCCGACTGATGCAGCGCATCCGAGCCGCCATGCGTAAGCATGCGGATTCGCCGGTGACCCAGCAAAACCGCATGCTTACGCATGGCGGCTCGGAAAGACTTACAGGACCCGGATGTCCATCACCGTGATGTCGTCCGCCTGCTTTCCCCCGGAAGCCGCCATCGACGCCAGTTCGCCGGCCAATCCACTTGCCTGCGATGGCGCCAGCGATACCACCGTTTGTACCGCCCACGCATCGCTCTCTTCCTCTGTCTTGGTTTCCATTTTGGCTTCCGAGAAACCGTCTGAAAACAGCACCAGCCGGTCACCGGATTGCATCTCGACCGAACGTTCTTCGAACCCGCGGTCTTTGAAAGCTCCCAGCACAGTGGCCGTTGCATCCAGAAGCTGGAAATCTCCGTTGGCCCGCAACAACACCGCGGAGGGATGCCCGCAATTCACATAGCGGATGGTGCGCCTGCCGGCTTCATACACGCCGTAGAAGAGCGTGGCGAAATGCTCGGGCCGCGTGGATTCGAAAAACAGGTAATTCACCCGCTCCATCAGTTTGGACGGATACTTTGCCAGTTCCTGCTGCCCTCGAATGGTAGCCTGCAGATTCGCCATCAATAAAGCCGCTCCGATACCCTTGCCGCTGACGTCTCCCAGCACAAATGCCATGGTTCCGGCATCGATTTCGAAAAAGTCATACAGATCTCCGCCGATTTCTCCAGCCGGCAGGGATGCGCATTCCGAGTTCAGCCCGTACGCGCTGAAACGAGGTTGCGGCAGTAATTTTCTCTGCACCAGGCGCGCGATGGCCAGCTCCGCCGCCAGCGGATCGCGTGGCTCCGCGTGTACGTTCAAATGTTTCTCAACCACCGAAAGGAAGCGGCGATTGTCCCAGGGCTTGGGAACAAAATCGCAGGCGCCGCGCTGCATTGCCTCCACCGCCAGTTCGATGGTGCTCCAGCCGGTCATCGCGATGATCGGCACGTCCCGGCGCTGCGCACGCAGGTCGTCCACCAGCCGCAGGCCCTCTTCGCCCGACGTGGTGTCCCACGTGTAATTCATGTCCACGATGATCAGGCTATAGCCGCCAATTGCGGCCGCGGCCAGCGCGTCATCGGGCGATGCAACAGTTTCGATGCCGTAGCCCGCCCCTTTCAGCAACAAGCGCAAAGCTTCCCGCACGTCCGGCTGATCGTCTACCACCAGAACTCTTTGGACTTCCGTCTCGTTCACCGCCGCTTTTTCGACAGCCTCCAGAGTCATAACTCTACTTGCTCCTGCGACGGTAGTGCAACCTTCCTGCCAGCCGGAACGCAACTCCGCGGTGAGTACCTTCAGGGACTTAAGGGAGCGCAATCGGAATGCGATGTTCGTTCGCGAACACCGGCATCGCGTTTTGGGCAATGTGGCTGGGTGTGAGATCGGCGACGGGGAAGTAAGAGGGGAGTTGATGCGCAAAAAGCGCTGGCCGGGAAGATCGCTCCCGGCCAGCATCACCCAATTGCGCGAGCGACTATTGCGCCAGCGCGTAACCCGCGCCGGACGCATCGTTGGTGGAATAACTCAAGCTAAGTCCCGGAGTTTGCGGATCGCCATTTGCGGTCGCCGGTGGAGAGATCACGAAATCGATCGTGATGGTTTGGTTGGCGCTCGAAGTGGTGGTACCCGTGGTGCCCGTCGTCGTAGTGCCCGTGGTGGTGGTGCCCGTGGAAGTCCCGGTCGTTGTGTGACGAAGTGGACGAACTGCTGATCGTCATCGTTCCAGAGCAATCCGAATTTACTGAATACGTTCCGGTGAAATCCAGCGCGCTGATTGAGTTGGTTGACGCGCTGGAGGTTGTGGTCGATGTCGCGGGCTGCGCCATGATTTGGCCGGCGCCGTTGAAATCGAGGTATCCAATAATAGCGGCCGGCTGGTAGGAGCTGGTCGTTGTGGTCCCAGTTGTGGTGGTTCCAGTGGTGGTGGTTCCCGTTGTCGTGCTCGTTCCCGTTGTGGTGGTTCCCGTGGGGCTGGGAGCCTGCAGGCCAATCGGGCTCAGAACAAAACCGTACAGGCCGGTGAGGGTCGAATCCGAACATCCATACTGGTAGAGCAAGCGGACCAGCTTGATCGCCAATCCGGTTCCCGTGGTGGTGGTGCCGGTCGACGATGTGCCGGTTGTCGTGGTGCCGGTGCCCGTCGAGGTCGTGCTCGAGATGCTGGACGTCGACACAAGATCGATCTCCGAGCCGCGGCCCAGAACTACACCCGACAGTTGGGTTGCGGTTGTATTTGTCCCGAACCCGTCCATGAGAGAGATGGTAACGGTGCAATCGGAATCTACGGTATAAGTTCCAACTTGGGCTACCGTCGTGCCGGAACTAGCGAAGATGCTACCTGCTCCATCGAACCTCAAAACACCTGAGTAAGCGAACTGGTTTCCCCCCTCGATGCCGCCCAGTAAGTCTCCGATTGGCGTGTTGCTAAAAGAAGAAGATGTTGTCGTGGAGCTACCCGTCGTGCCAGTGGAGGTTGTTCCCGTTGTTCCGGTAGTGCCGGTTGTTCCCGTTGTCGTCGGCACCGTTCCAGCCTCGCTGGCCACAAAGCCATAAGCACCTTTCAGACTCGCGGTGCTAAGTCCGCAGAACTGAGCTTGCGCCAATTGACTAAACAAAAGGCCGAAAGAAGAAAGGCAAAGCGTCATCATCGACGTGGATTTCATTATTCATGTCTCCTGATTTTTGCGTTTATTACCGCATTCACGCTATGGATCTTCCAAGTGGAGGCTCTGTTACAAAAATGCAGCGCTGTCACCGCTACAGTGGTTACAAGCTGGCGCGTCGCGACTTACTTCTCACTTATGTGAGTTACTTGCTTTTTTTCGCCGGCAGGCGCTGCACGGCGTACGCGTGCGCCATTTCCAGCTCCCCGGCCAGGTTCCGCGAGCTCAACAGCAGGGAATAGAACCGCAGAATCTCGTCCAGGGCGTAGTGCATGGTTGCGCCCGACTTTCGCGACTGTGCCGCCTGCGCATCGAGCGACGCGATCAGGGCATTCAGATCCGGCCAGTCCGTGTAGCGCTTCCCGGCGGCAAGGTCTGTCGAAAGCGAATCCAGCGCCGCGGAAATGCCGGCCTGTAAACGTTCGATTTCACTCCCGAAGTTTCGAAAATAGGTATCCGCGGAGCTGTCGCGAACCGCGAACTCCAGGGTCTCCACGGCGTGAAATATGCGCTCCACCTGATGGGCCAGCAAAGCCAGCGACTCGCGCTCCTTCATGGGTCCGAAGGCTTCCTGCAGCGCGTACTGCAACAGGTCGTTATTTTTTCGGATGGCCGCCGATACGTCGGTCTTGATCGTCTCAATCGCCGCGGTCTCTTCGCCATGATAGCCGCGCATCACGGCCCGGTATAACGCCGCCAGCTTCAGCAGGATATCCGCCAGCCCTTGCTGGACGCCGCGTCGCGCGTGATTCGGCCACAAGGTCAGCGACACCAGCAGCGCGATCAGAATGCCCAGCGCCACCTCCGCGAAGCGGTGCAGCGCGATCACCCCAGCCGGCCTGGTGTGGGCGATCAGCATGATAATGGCGACGGTCACGGTGGCCAGCCGCTGGCTGTCCGCCAGACGCAGCAGGTCGCACGCGAAGAAGGCGATTGCTACCGCCAGCCCGAAGGCCAGCATGTTCATGCCGAAAATTGCCAGGAAAAGCCCGCCCACCACGGCGCCCACGGCAGTCCCGGCCAGGCGTGTGCGGGAAGCATTCAACGTGGCGCCGACGTTGGATTGCATGACGATCAGCGCGCTGACGGCGGCCCAGTATCCCTCCGGCAGGCGGAAAAGGTTGGTGACGTAAAAGGAGATTACGCCTGCGATGGCCGTCTTGGCAGCCTGTTTGGCGCTTTCCCTAACCGCTGTGCGCGAGAGCATGCTCTATTCTCGCGTGGCGAGATAGATATCCAAACTCGTGATAAACTAAAAACGTATGGCTATCCCCAATGTTAAGCGCTTTCGCCCATTCTGCCCGTCCTGCAACGATAGCTTCACGGTAATGGCCGTCCTGCCCAAGGACGCCAACGTGGACGCCTATCTCAACGATGTCGTGGCGCGTCACGATCACAAGGCGTTCCAGGAATCGAAGCTGCAGCACTTCAAGATCCGCGTCGGCCAACAGAAGCAGAAAAAAGCCAAGTAATTCACCGGTCGGTCTATGCCAACCGCTTACATCTGCCAAGGCGTCCGGACACCCATCGGACGCTACGCCGGATCGCTATCCTCTGTCCGCGCGGACGATCTGGCCGCCCACACTCTCCGGACGTTGCGCGCCAAGTTCCCTAACGCCGACTGGGCCACGATCGACGAAGTGGTGCTGGGCTGCGCCAATCAATCGGGCGAAGATAATCGCAACGTGGCGCGCATGGCGCTGCTGCTTTCCGGCATCCCGCACACGGTGCCCGGCGTCACTGTGAATCGGTTGTGCGCTTCGGGCATGGAGGCGGTTGCCGCGGTGTCTCGCGCGATTGTCGCGGGCGAAATGTCGCTCGCCATCGCGGGCGGCGTGGAGAGCATGAGCCGCGCGCCTTTTGTGATGGGCAAGGCCGCCACGCCTTTCGCGCGCAATCCCGAAATCTTCGACACCACGCTTGGCTGGCGCTTCATCAATCCGGTCTTGCAGAAGGCTTACGGGACCGATTCGATGGCGGAAACCGGCGAAAACGTCGCGGAGGATTACAAGATCGATCGCGAATCGCAGGACAAGTTCGCGCTCTGGTCCCAGCAAAAAGCCGCAGCAGCGCAGAAGGCCGGATTCTTCGCCGAAGAGATCGCGCCGGTTATTATTCCCGGTCCGAAAGGCGCCACAAAAACGGTCTGCGAAGACGAACACATCCGGCCGGACACCACGCTGGAGGGCCTTGCGAAGCTGCCTACTCCGTTCCGCAAAGGTGGCACGGTCACCGCCGGCAACGCGTCCGGCATCAACGACGGCGCCTGCGCGCTGTTCGTCGCTTCCGAAGAAGCCGCCGTGAAATTCGGGCTTACTCCATTGGCCCGCTTTGTGGGCGCGGCAGCCGCCGGTGTGGAACCGCGCGTGATGGGCGTCGGCCCTATTCCGGCTATCCAAAAACTCTTGGCGCGCGTGAAGATGTCCATGGACGAGATCGATTTCCTGGAGCTTAACGAGGCTTTCGCCGCGCAAGCCGTGGCCGTGACGCGCGCGTTTGGTTTGCCCGACGATTCCGAGAAGGTGAATCCGAACGGCGGCGCCATCGCGCTGGGACATCCGCTGGGGATGAGCGGCGCGCGCCTGATCCTGACGGCGACGCATCAATTGCAGAATACTGGCAAGCGCTACGCCATTGCGTCCATGTGCATCGGCGTGGGACAAGGCATGGCGACGCTCCTGGAGCGAGTCTGAACCGCGCGCCCAGACTTCCGAGCCACGCGCGTTAGCAAGTGGTCCGCTCTCTCACGGCCGCGGCTCAGTAACGCCGAATATTGATAGAGGTATCGCGTCGGCCATCGCCTGGTAACCCGCATCGTTCGGATGCAGATGATCGCCCTTGTTGAAGCCCGGACGAAACTGCTTGGGATGGTCCGGATCGCGCGTGGCAGCTTCGAAATCGACCACCGCATCGAAGGCGCCAGACGACCGGATCCATTGGTTCACAGCCATCCGAATCTGTTCTCCCGCTTCGCTGTAATACGCGGCGCCTTCAAACGGAGTCAGCGTGCCGCCGATCACCTTGATGCCGTGCATATGCGCGCGTTCGATGAGTTGCTTCAGCGCCGCGATCAAATCGTCCGACGTGACCGCGTCGGTGGCCGCCGCGCCGGTCCGCGACCCGAGTCCAATGTCATTGATCCCTTCGAGAATCATGAGCCACTTCACGCCCGGCTGCGCCAGCACGTCGCGATCGAAGCGAGCCAGCGCGTTCACTCCCGCGCCATCGCGCAGTAGCCGGTTGCCCGAAATGCCCTGATTCAGCACGGCGATATTGGCGCCGCCCGAAGCCGCCAGACGCCGCGCCAGGAGACTTGGCCAGCTGCGGTCCGTGTTCGGAGTGGACACCGCGCCATCGGTGATGGAATCGCCAAAAGTGACAATAGCCGCTGCATCGGGAGGCGCGGCCACATCCACGTTGGTGAGCCAATAGTAGGACTGAGTGGTGGTGGCGTCGGCGATGGAGGGTTGCGCGGTAGCGTCGCCATCTTTCGAAATGTAAGTGGTATGTAACCCCACCGCGTGCATCGTATCCGCCGCTCCATCTTCGGGAACGTAGACACTCACCGCCAGATCGCTCGCTGCCGGAACGTCCAGATTCACCGCATCGCTGATCACGGATGCGCCCGGTGGAATCCAAGCCGCCGGACGGCCGCTGAATTGCAAAACCCGATCCGTGGCGGGCACAATCATCGAGTCCTTATCGCGCAGTGCGATGTGCGCCGCTCCAATTACCAGCGGCGCCGTGCCAAAAGCGTTCGAAAGCTCAATCCGCACACGCCGCCCGCCGATGCTGGTATGGGCGATCATGCGAATCGTCTGGTTGTGGAAGCTGGTGATGGACGGAGGCCGGGGAGGAGCTGGTGTGGTAGCGGCCCCAGCGGCGGGGGCTGCCGGTGGACGTGCCGCGGGAAAAGCTCGCGGCTGCAACGGCGAAGTGGCCCAGGTGCTTACCCAGTGTTCGGGCGATTGCGCAAAGACGCATTGCGCCAAAAGAGCGGCGATCAGCAGTTTCATGCTCAACTACTTTATCAAGGCTGTCAGCAAGCCGCGCGCCTCGTCGATCTCTTCCTCGCTGACGATGTGCGGGCGCCCTTTGTAGATCCTGAGTTCCACGTCCGCGCCCAGTTCCCGAAACAAATTCGCGGCCTCGTGTGTGGACGCCTCGGGAATCCAATCGTCGGCGTCGCTCCCGGTGAGCAACATTCGCAATCCGGCCAACGATTGCGGCGCAACCGCTCTCCAATCCGATCCGGGCACACCCATCAATCCACCGGTCAGTACAATGAGCGACCCAACGCGTGTGGGATGGCGCAGCGCGTATTCCAGCGCTAAGGAGGCGCCTTGCGAGAAACCGACGATCACCAAACGGTCCGGCGTCAGACGCCCGTACTCCGCAGCTTCCAAAACCGCTTCGTGGCACCTTTCCACCGCTTCGGTCAGGTAGGGTTCGTTCTTTTCCCGAGGATCGAAAAATCGTCCCGGGTACCAGCTGCCGGGAGTTTCGGCCTCCGGAACCACCCAGCGGATGCCTTCGATGTTGCCGAAACGCGCGGCTAAATCGATTTTCTCTTCCGGTGTTTTACCCCGTCCATGCAGCAACACACCGGCAAATTGCGACGAACCCCGCGCCGAGCCGACTGCTCGAACGCGGGGCCGCGTTCTATCGCTACTCACGCTACTTCTTCTGTGTGCTCTCTCCGTTGATGAACACCGCTTGACGGCGGGAAGGTCCAATGCCGACGGCATCCGCGGCGGAAGGCGTCCCACCAGGTGTGGCTGTGCTCACGGCAATTGCTTCCAGATGCGTTGGGAAATTGTTTTCCGGAATCGTGATCGGTTCCAACATCGCCATGATCTCGTCACGGCGCTCCTCGAACCACGGCGGCAGCAGCATCTGATGTCCCAGAGCGTCGTATGGCTCGTCGCGGGCGAATCCGCCTTCGGCCGTGGCCGCGCATTCCACCAGAATTCCGCCCGGGCAGCGGCAATAGATAGAGTGGAAGTAATTGCGGTCCTTGATTTCAGAGCAATCGGTGTAGCCTAGCTCTTCGTAGATGCCCTTCTGCTCGGCCAGGCCTTCGTCGCTGCCGGCATCCAGGGCGACGTGATGGCCGCAGCCCGCGCCGAATCCCCAGCTTCCGGAAGGACGGTCCGGTTCGTGCAGCAAAACGATGGTCCGGTTCGCCCCGCCGCCGTTCAGTTCCAGGCGATGGTAATTTCCCTCCACGCCGGTCTTCTTGAACCCCAGCGCTTCGATGAAAAACCGCTCGGTCTCGGGAATCTCGCGCACCGAGAGCACCGGCCCGTGGAACCCATGCGTGGCGACGTCGGCGCTGACTTCGCCCACTGTCCACGGCTTGCGCTCGTCGGTGGAATCCTCAATCACTTCGAGCTGCAAGCCGGAGGGATGGTTGAAGCGGATGAACTTCTGCCCGAAGCGCTCCTGAATGCCGGTGTGCTTCACCTTGTGATGCGTCAGGTGCTCGTCCCAGAACTTGGTGGCGCCCTTCTTCACCGTATACGCGGTGGACTGGATCTGGCCCGATCCCGGACGGCCCGGAACGCGCTTGTAGGGGAACGTGGTGTAAACCGACCCAGGCTCCGCACCGGCGTTCGAGTAATACAAGTGGTAATGGGCGTAGCGTCCGTCAAAAAGGACGGTCTGTTTGATCAACCTCTGCCCAAAGACTTGCGTCAAGAAATCTACGTCTTCTTGGGCTCCAGATGCACAAACGGTGACGTGGTGGAAGCCCGATACCAGGGACATGTTCCTTTACCTCCGGCGCGATTATATCAAGTGTGCCTTAGCAGCACAAAAAGCCGCGCGCGTGGTCTCAATATATCAACCCGGCCGGTTGCATGCAAGGCGAGAAACTAGCTCTCCGCGGCCTCCGCGCAGCCCGGTTCCGGCAGTGCGGCCGGCCAGAGGGAACGCGACCAGCGGGCGTGAAAGCTCAACTCGCAGAAATAGTTACCAAGCGTCACCAGCGGCACGGCCAGCATCAAGGGACTCAGCACGATGGTCCAGGGGCGCTCCCTCACCAGGCTCGCTCCGATGCCCAGTACGGCGCGCGTCAGCTTCGCATAATTGCCTGACGCGCCGGCCGCTTGTCCCCGGCCGTGCCGCACGGCTTCCAGATAAGAGCGAATGCTATCGGCTCCGGAAACTTCCGTGTAGGTAAGCGCCAGCGTCTCGATGGTGTGGGCATCGCTCCCGGCCACCGCGGCCTTCTGCCACTCGTTCGCAAGCTGCGTGGCGGCCCGGTTGTTGATGGCTGGAATGTGGCCGTTCAAGGTTTCCATCGCGGGGAACAGCTCTTCGAACAGCGTCGAAATCCAGCTCCGTGCGGCGGCCGGTAAGGCTGGAGAAAACATGGTTGATGCTGAACAGGATTTTCTGTTCGTCGAGGTACGCGGCCAGGGCGGGCACATCGCTGCGACGGCGCTGCAGTTCGATGTGATGCCGCTCTTCGATGCCGTACACGCCGACGTGGATCTCGGTTCCCGACGGCGTGGTGCACGTCACTTCTTCGCTCAGGAAGAAATCGGGATAACGGCGGAGATGTTCGGCGGCGTCGATGGAATCGTGATCGGTAACCGTCACCAGATCCATGCCGCGCCGTTTTAGCGTCCGATAGACAGCCTCGGGGTCGTTGTAGCTCTCGCGGCAGAAACGGTGAAATCCGGGAATGTTGCACATACCCGAATGCCGCGTATGGACGTGCAGATCGCACCGCATGCCTCTTTGTATACCGCTATACGTTACAATCAGTTGAATTGTGGAAAAAACATTCGTGACAAAGAATGTATTTTAAGCAATTCGAAACAATGTGTGCCGGGTAGGATCAATCAGATAGGTGCGCCGGCTGGCCTTCTTCCCGCTTCTCGTACTTTTGTTGCCGGTAACCGCACCGGCTTATTCCGTACTCACCCACGAGGCCATCGTCGATTCGAGTTGGCCGCAAGTGCTGCGCCCGCTACTTCTCAAACGCTTTCCCAATGCCACCGCCGACCAATTGCGCGAGGCCCACGCCTACGCGTATGGCGGCGCCATCATCCAGGACATGGGCTATTATCCGTTCGGCAGCAAGTTTTTCAGCGATCTGGTGCATTACACGCGCAGTGGCGATTTTGTCGTCGCGCTATTGAAGGACGCGCGGGAATCGTCGGACATTGACGATTACGCTTTCGCGCTCGGCGCGCTGGCTCATTATGCCGCCGACAATCTGGGTCACCCGGTAGCGGTGAATCGCACGGTGCCGCTGCTATATCCCAAGCTGGAAGCCAAGTTCGGTCACGCGATAACCTACGAAGACAATCCCGCCGCGCATCTGAAAACCGAGTTCGGTTTCGACGTCATTGAAGTGGCCCGCGGACAATATGCCAGCGACGCCTATCACGACTTCATCGGATTCAAGGTAGCCAAGCCACTGCTGGAACGCGCCTTCGAAGAGACTTATTGCGTCCCGCTGAAGAGCCTGTTTTCGAACCTGGATCTCGCGCTCGGAACTTATCGCTTCTCGGTAAGCCAGGCTATCCCGGAAATGACCAAGGCGGCCTGGGCGGCCAAGAAGAAGGATATTCAAAAACTGCAGGCGGGCATGACGCGGCGTCGCTATGTGTATCGCATTTCGATGGCCGCTTATCAGAAGGATTGGGACGACAAATACGAACGGCCCGGCCCAGGTGCGCGGTTCCTGGCGTTTCTCTTCCGCCTGGTTCCCAAGGTGGGTCCGTTCAAGGCATTCGCCTTCAAAGTTCCCCCGCCCGCCGCTGAAAAGATGTTCCTGGCCAGCCTGGACGACACTCTGAAGCGCTATCGGGAGCTGCTTGCCAATGCCAGCGAGAATCGGCTGGAGCTACCGAACGAAAACTTTGACATCGGACGCCCCACTCGCCTGGGGGATTATCATCTCGCCGACGAAACCTACGCCAAGCTGCTGGAGCGGTTCGACGGCCATTCCGGCGACGTTTCGGATTCGATGCGGGCTAATATTTTGATGTTCTACGGCACTTCGGGCCACGCCGATTCGAATAAAGCCCGCGCAGCGTTGGCCGCGTTGCGCGCCACTTCAGCAGCCAACAACTAGCGTTCGGGGTGGGGCGGACCGCAGGCGTCGGCTGCAGACTGCCCCAAGCTGGGACGCTAGACGGTGGTTTCGCTGACAACCTTCTCGGGCGCCGCGTTCTCGCGCTTCAGCGGCAGCACCACCGAAATCCGCGTGCCTTTTCCAAGCTCCGATTGAATGGACAACTGGCCGCACAGCTCCCGCACGCGCTCGGTGATGCCGAGCAAGCCCAGGCCATACGCCACCTTGCTATGCTGATCGAACCCCACGCCATCGTCCTCCACCAGCACCGCCAGCTTCTCGTTCGAGTCCTCCAACTTCACATGGATGTTCTTGGCTTGCGAATGGCGCGCGCAATTGGTGAGCCCTTCCTGCACGATGCGATAGAGATAGGTGCGGTGAGGATCCGGGACATCGCGCAGGTCGCCATCCACTTCCAATCGAATGGGCGTGTGATAGCGCCTGGAATACTCCCGCGCCTGCCATTCCAATGCGGGACCCAGGCCCAGCACGTCCAGCATGGCCGGCCGCAATCCCATCGCGATATCGCGCGTGGTCCGCAGCGTGCTTTCCGCCAGCTTCTTGGCCTGATCCAGGTGCGGATCGGTTTCCCCACCCGGCGTCCCGCGCCCCCGCTCCAGATTTCCCAACTCCATCCGCAGCGCCGTCAGCAACTGCCCGATTTCATCGTGTAGCTCCCGTGATAGCGCCTTCCGCTCCTGCTCCTGGGACGATACCAACTGTTGCGACAGGTGCCGCAAACGTTCCTCGGCCAGTTCGCTGGCCTTCTGATGCGCGGCCGATTCCTTCTCAAGCGAGGAAATGCGGAACACGCTGGCTCCCGCGATAATCGCCCCCAGAATCAAGGCCGTCAGCAGCGTCTCCCAAATGTCGTTCTGCAGATGCATTACGGACTGGCTCAATTCCCGCCGGCGCGATTCGAAATTCTCTTCGTTCAGCTTCCCCAGCTCCGCGGTGATCGCAAAAATGGGCGTAGTCTCCGAACCGAAGCCATCGTCCAGGAAATGAGCATTGGTTTGCCCGCGCGGCTGCTGGAACTCCACTTCCACGGTCTTCAGATAGGCCTCCAGGGCCGTCTCCAAACGCTCCACCGGGCCGCTGCTGTGTTGCGGACGCAGCGACATCAATTGCGCCAGGCTAAGTTCGGTTTTGCCGCGCAGGGTGCCCAATTGGGAGGTGTAAACGTTGGCCGAAGCATCCCGCTCCAACAGACGGTCACGCCGCAGCACCGCTACCCGCGACGTGTCCGAGCGGATGCTTTCCACCACGTTCTCGATGTTGCGGTAGGTGTTTTCCACCGCCAAAATCTGTTGGTGAATCCGGCGCGTCTCCTGGATGCTGGCCACGCCCGACAAGCCCATGATAATTAAGAGGAATCCCAGGCCAAACACCGACACTGGCCAGATGCTTTGCGGGACGGTTTTCACGGCGTTCGGAACCTCAAGAACAGTACTCCTGCCGGCCCCGGTACTGGGCCCCGTTGTACTATCGACCGGATTGTCGCACTCCGTTAGCCAGCCCAGAATAAGAAGCACATTACATAAATGATCGCGGCCAGAAACCGCATCCAAAGGAATATAAGTGATTAATAATCGAGCCTTTCTTTTTCTCATGCGGGCTTGGCGAAATCGCCTGGGCCAGGACCTCGTCGAATACGCCCTCATGGCGGGCTTCGTAGCGGTGGCGGCCGGCGCTTTCATGCCCGGCGTCTCCAGCAGCGTCAGCACCATATTCAGCAGAGTTGGGTCCGTGATGACCGATGCCGGAGGTCCAACCCCGCAGCCTCACCACAGGTAAGCAAGTTTTTTCAACGCAGTTCGTCCGAACTTCCGCTCAGGTTGCTCGTACCATGACAGTATGAGCAGCCTTGTTTCGGACCTGCGCCACTCCTTCCGCGTTCTGATAGCCAATCCCGGTTTCACAATCGTTGCCGTGGCGGCTCTGGCGCTCGGCATGGGCGCTAATACCGCGATTTTCTCCGTGGTCAACGCGGTTTTGCTCGCTCCCTTGCCGTATCCACACTCGGACCGCATCATGCGTATCGATCGCGGCTATAAGGGGCATAGCGGTGGGACTAACTCCGTTTCCATCCCAAAGTTCATGGCCTGGAAAAAGGCGAATCAGACCTTCCAGTCCATGGCCATCTATGATTTCTCGGGGCCGGGCTTAAACCTTGGGTCGAGCGATCGCCCCCAGCAAGTCAAGGGTATCCACGTTTCGGCCGAGTATTTCGACGTCTTCGGCGTCTCGCCCGCTCTCGGACGCACTTTTCTGCCGCAGGAGGATCAGCCCAACGGCCCCAAGGCCGCCCTCCTGAGCAACGATGTCTGGCGCGCCCGCTTCGCGGCGAACCCGGCAGTGCTCGGCTCGGCGATCCTGCTCGGAGGCGATTCTTACACAGTGGTCGGAATACTGCCCGCCGCTTTTCAGTCGGATCCTCCGGCGGACGTCTTTCTTGCCATGCAGGCCGACCCGAATAGCACCAATCAAGCCCACTATCTCCTCTCTGCGGGCCGCCTGAAGCCTGGCGCAACGGTGGACTCCGCAAAAGCTAACATGGCCGTCGCGGGCGAGCAATTCCGCGCCGCCAATCCCAAGTGGATGGATAAAAGCGAGGGCGTGGCCGTAATTCCCCTGCGAGACGCGATGGTTGGTGACGTTCGCCTGGCTCTCCTGATTCTGGTGGGAGCTGTCGGCTTCGTTCTGCTGATCGCCTGCGCGAACGTCGCCAATCTGTTGCTGGCGCGCGCCGCCGGACGCCAGAGGGAAATTGCCATTCGCACGGCCATCGGCGCCAGCCGAGGCGATCTGATCCGGCAATTGCTCACCGAAAGCGTTCTTCTTTCCGCTATGGGCGGAGCGCTCGGCCTGCTGATCGGAGCCTGGAGCGTGCCGCTTTTGCTGGCAGTCAGCCCTGGCAATCTTCCCCGCATCAACGATGAGGAGCATGTCGCGTCGGCCATCTCAACGCTCGATTGGCACGTGCTGGTCTTCACCTTCGCCATCGCGCTGCTCACCGGTGTACTTTTCGGCCTGCTGCCTGCTTTGCGAATTTCTAAGCTCGACGTAAACTCGGTTCTCAAGGAAGCCAGCGGACGCTCGGGAACCGGACTGCGCCACAACCGCCTGCGCGGCGTTCTGGTGGCGGCCGAGATGGCGCTGGCCGTCATCTTAGTTGCCGGCGCCGGTCTGATGATCAGCACCTTCGTCGGACTGCGGTCCGTCCATCTCGGCTTCGACCCTCACAACGTCATCACTCTGCAAACGTCTTTAGGGGGCGGCCGGTATGACAGCACGGCCAAAGTGGCAAGCCTGGCGCAGCAGGTAACGGATCGCGTCGAGGGACTTCCGGGAGTCCGCGCCGCCGCGGCCGCCGTCACCCTTCCCGTCAGTAGCTTGGGTCTCGACTTGCCGTTTAACATTGAGGGCCGTCCCCCCGCCACCGGCAATTTATATAGCGGCGACGAACTATGGCGCTTTAGCAGCTCCCATTATTTCAGGGCGCTTCGCGTGCCTCTTTTGAAAGGCCGTTTCTTCGATCGACGCGATAGCGGAAACTCGCAGTGGGTGCTGATCGTTAACCAGGCCTTTGCCAACAAATATTGGCCCAAGGGTGACCCTATCGGCGCGCGGCTCAGCATTGGCAAAGGACTGGGCCCGCAGTTTGAAGAGCCCACCCGCCAGATCGTCGGCATCGTTGGCGATGTGCGCGAAAACGGACTGAAAGCGTCCGATGATCCTGTGATGTACATCCCCCAAGCACAGGTCGCCGACGGCCTCACCAAGCTAGCCAACGGCCTCATTCCAACCAGCTGGATCGTTCAAACCGCGGGTGACCCGTCGGCATTGAGCGCTGCCATCCAGCATGAAATGCAGTCCGTAGACAGCCAGTTGGCCGCTTCCAAGATCCGCACCATGGATCAGGTGATTTCCGACTCCACCGCGCGCCAGAACTTCAATATGCTGTTGCTCACCATTTTTGCGGGTCTCGCGCTGCTGCTGGCCGCCATCGGAATCTACGGCCTGATGTCCTACACCGTGGAGCAACGCACTCAGGAAATCGGCATCCGCATGGCGCTGGGCGCTAATCGCGGCGACATGGTCAAGCTGGTGGTGCGCCAGGGTATACTGCTCACTGGAATCGGCGTTGTCATTGGCCTGGCCGCTTCATTCGGTCTCAACCGCCTGCTCGCGAACCTGCTGTTCGGCGTCAAAGCTACCGATCCGATTACTTATATTGCGGTGGCCGCGATTCTGGTTTCGGTGGCGCTGCTCGCCAGCTACATTCCCGCTCGCCGCGCGACGAAGATAGATCCGATGGTCGCTCTGAGATACGAATAAAGCACGTTACATCTCGCGCCGGTTCTCGAGCGATTTTCCCATGGTCACTTCGTCGGCGAATTCCAGATCGCTTCCCACCGGAATTCCCATCGCGATGCGCGTCACTTTTACACCGAGCGGTTTCATCAGGCGCGATAGATAGACGGCCGTCGCTTCGCCCTCGACCGTCGGATTCGTTGCGACGATCAGCTCCTTCAATTCGCCCGAATGCACGCGCTCGATCAGGTTCGCAATGCGCAACTGCTCCGGGCCAACGCCGCGCAGCGGCGAGATCGATCCGTGCAGCACATGATAGAGGCCGCTGAACTGGCGGGTGGTCTCAATCGGCAGCACGTTGTGCGGCTCTTCCACCACGCAGATCACGGAACGATCGCGATGCGGATCGCGGCAGTAATTGCACAACTCGCCATCGCTAATGTTGTTGCAGACGGCGCAGATTCCGAGCTTGTCTTTTACGTCCACCAGCGCCTGCGCCAGCCGCTCGGCGCTCTCGCGCTCGTTGCGCAGGAC
This sequence comes from Bryobacterales bacterium, assembly GCA_963784025.1. GTDB lineage: Bacteria > Acidobacteriota > Terriglobia > Bryobacterales > Bryobacteraceae > Palsa-89. The sequence goes on along the minus strand of CAWAPW010000006.1, from coordinate 128,809 downwards.
GTGAAACGCCAGGCGCTGCGCCGATTTTTGCCCGATTCCAGGCAGGCGCTTGAACTCCTGAATCAGACGCGCGAGCGGTTCGGCAAAGTCCGGCATCCTGACTCGCGGCTAAAACATTCCCGGCGGAAGCCCGAGCCCACCCAGCAGCCCGCTCATTTTTTCCTGCGACGCTTCGTCCACCTTTTTGGCCGCTTCGTTGAACGCCGCCATCACCATGTCCTGCAGCATCTCCACGTCGCCGGCCACTTCGGGATCGATCTTCACCGCGGTCACGTTCTTCTTGCCGTCCATATGCACGGTAACCATGCCGCCGCCGGCCGAGGCGTCCACGCGAATCAGCGCGATCTCCTCCTGCATCTTCTTCTGCATCTGTTCGGCCTTCTGCATCATGGCCTGCATGTTTCCGGGAAGTTTCATATGCCCTGCCTTATTCCTTTAGATTACGCACCTGGCGAACCTGCGCGTCCGGGAACAGCTCCTGGAAACGCTGGACCTCCGGGTGCGCCAGCGCGCGCTCCGACACATCGTCTTTCGGCTTTGCAATTGGCGCGGCCACCGTATCCGGCTTTCCCAGCACGACTTTGATTCGCATCGGCCGGCCGGCAATTTTCTGCACGACCTTCAGAATATCCTTTTCGCTCATCGCCAGCGAGAACTCCTCCGGCGTGACGAATTGTAATTCGCCGTTAGACTCGGTCACTTGTGAGTGCTCCACCGCGTCGGCCGTGAACTGCATGCCCGCCTCTAGCAGAGCGGCGTGCAACCGGTCGCGCCAGGGGCCGGACGGGTTTTGGGGCTGGGGACTGGGGGCTGGTGGCGCGGCCGATTTGGGAGGAGGCGCGGGCGGTGGCGCCTTACGCACTGGGGGCGGAGGCGGGCCACCACTGCCAAGATCGGACAAAGCCTCTTCGATGGAGACGAGCTTGCCGGCTTGCACCAATCGCAACAGGCCGATTTCCAGATGCAGGCGAGGCTGCAAGGAAAACTGCAGGTCCTTGAACAGATCCAGCGTCAGCTGCAGGTAGCGCGTCAGGTCTTCCTCGGAAAATCCTTTTGCGACCTCGGCCAGCCGCTCCTGCTCGCGCGCTGAGGCCGCAATCAATCTGGTGTTCGCCCCCGCCACCTTCGCGACCAGAAGATTCCGGAAGTAGCGCGCCAGCTCCCGGCAAAAATGTTGCAGGCTGCGCCCGTTGCGCTCCAGTTCCATCACCAAGTCGAGCATCTTGCGCGAATCTTCGGTCGCCAGCGCATCAGTCACTTCACCCAGCGAGTCCAGCGAAAACAGCCCGAGCATCCCGCGCACTTCCACTGCGTCCAGCGTCGTTCCGCAGCACGCGATGGCCTGATCGAGCGCCGAGAGTGAATCGCGCACGCTGCCCTCGCCCGCCTGCGCCAGCACGCTGAGCACCTCGGGGCTGGTCTCGATCCCTTCCTTCCCGCAAATCTCTTCCATGCGCTTCACCACTTCGGCGAAATCCACGGACCGGAAGCTGAACTGCTGGCAGCGCGACGCGATGGTGGTTGGAATCTTGTGAACTTCCGTGGTGCAGAGGATGAAGACGGCCCACTCGGGCGGCTCCTCCAGCGTCTTCAGCATCGCGTTGAAGGCTTCGTTGGTGATCTGATGCGCTTCGTCGACGATGAAAATCTTATAGCGGTCGCGCGCCGGGCGATAGCGCACGTTCTCGCGCAGCTCGCGCATTTCGTTGATGCCGCGATTGGACGCGGCGTCGATCTCGATCACGTCGGGCGAATTCCCGCCCGCGATTTCGAGGCAACTGGCGCACACGCCGCAGGGCGTCGCGGTGGGGCCGTTGATGCAGTTCAGGCAGCGAGCCATAATGCGGGCGACCGTGGTTTTGCCCGTCCCGCGCTGGCCCGAAAAGATGTAACCGTGCGCGATGCGCTGCTGCGCGATGGCGTTTTCAAGCGTGGTGCGGACGTGCTCCTGGCCGATCAGTTCCGCAAACGCTTGCGGCCTGTATTTCCTGGCGATGACCTGGTACATGGAAAAATTGAGCGGATGTATGCCAGACCCCGGGTGATCCGCGGCACACGGATTAAACCGTTACCGTTGCTTCCTTCCGGACCTGGCGGGGTTCACAGCCATCCGTTGCACGAAGCCCGGAGCCTGACAACTTCTCATGCTAACATGCGGGGTCGGGAAGGCGAGCGGCGGTGGTATCCGACATCCCCGGTTATGGCTCGGGCGGACTCAATCCCGGCTCCGGAAAGGGATCCGGAGTTGAGCGGATGCAAGCGCGTTTCCCAGGATCTATGGTTGGCTCGACGCAAACTTGCCGAAAAGACTTCCAGCTCACTGCGTAGCCAATGTCCGGATAGTGCGTGATCCGGGACTTATATTCCCATGGCGAATTCGAGCGGGATAGAAGCAAGTGCGCGCATTCCCCTGGCTCCGGAATTAGACTCGGTTTGCTTGACATCACTGCGCCCATCGGCGCGGGACATGGGCGAGGTGGAGGCCGCGCGATGCCACTGGCGATCGGGTACGGAACCGATATAATCGGCGCTATGAAGCTCCGCACATCTCTTCTAGCAGCCGCTCTTCTCTTAACCAGTGGTTCGATTTGGGCCCAGACGATTACGACCGCGGCCGGCACCGGCGTGGCCAGCTACTCCGGGGATGGAGGGCTGGCGACGCAAGCCACAATCAACGGCCCAACTTATGTCGCAACCGATTTCTTCGGGAATCTCTTCATCGCAGATCAGAACAACAATCGCATCCGTCGGGTGGATTCCCAAGGAATCATCACCACCGTCGCCGGCAATGGCGCACAAGGCTTTTCGGGGGATGGGGGGCCTGCCGCGCAGGCTTCCCTCAATGGTCCGACCGGGGTATGCACGGACGCCGCGGGGAACCTGTATATCGCTGACGAAGGCAATTATCGCATCCGCAAAGTGGACACCTCCGGCAATATCAATACGGTGGCGGGCAACGGCACACAGGCCGCTAGCGGCGATGGTGGACCTGCCACGCAAGCTTCCATGTACGTTCCCATTCGCTGTGTGGTGGATTCCAACGGCAATCTTTACGTGACGGATCAGAGCGGGCAAAAGATTCGAATGATCAATCCTGCAGGAATTATTTCGACATTTGCCGGGACCGGCGCCAATGCAGGTCCTCACAGCATCGGGACTTATTCAGGTGACGGGGGACCCGCGATTGACGCGGACCTGAACAACCCCACGGCGATCACGGTGGATTCGATCGGCAACATCTATTTTTCAGACCAGTACAATCAACGCATCCGGAAGGTGGACAAGAACGGCATTATTACTACCATCGCCGGCAACGGGACGGCGGGATATTCGGGGGACGGCGGGCCGGCCACGTCGGCAGAACTGAACTATCCTGGCGGCTTGGTGGTCGATCAGAATGGCGACCTTTACTTCTGTGACCCCAACAATAACCGCCTGCGCAAGATCGACGACGGCACAATCAGCACCGTGGCAGGCGATGGCGTGGGAGGGTTCGCCGACGGTTCACCCACCACAGCCGAGTTTAACCAGCCTTTCGGGCTAGCCATCGATACGGGGGGCAACCTGTATATCGCTGATATAAGCAACAACAGGATTCGCGAAGTATCCGGCGTAACGGTCGCGGCGACGCCACAGTTCACCGTGGCCAGCGTTACCAACGGCGCCAGCTTCCAGTCGGGCTTTTCAGCCGGGGCGTTGATAACGATCTTCGGCACGAACCTCTCCAACAATGTGCACGGGATTGCCGAGTTCAATCAAGTTCCGCTGCCGATCACCTTGGCGGGCGCAAGCGTGCTGATCGGGGGAACCGCCATACCGTTGTTCGACGTGGTAAACATTGAGGGCACGGAACAGATCAGCGCTCAGGCGCCTTTTGAAATCGCCGGACAGCAGAGTGTAACCATTGTGGTGAATAACGGCCGCGCCCAAAGCGCTCCGATCCAAGTTACAGTCGCGGCGGCCCAACCGGGTATTTTCCTTCCCAACGGCGTGGACGGAGCGTTCCTGCATGCAGCGGACAATTCACTGGTGACTGCGGCCTCGCCCGCCAGCCCCGGGGAAGTGGTGGCGCTGTACTGCACCGGCTTGGGCGCAGTCTCGCCCGTGGGGGTCACGGGCGCGCTCGCCTCCAGTACCACGCTCTCGCATACTAACCTTTCGCCGACGGTGACCGTGGGAACTACTACGGCCAACGTTGCGTTCAGCGGGCTAGCTCCCGCGTTGGTGGGATTGTACCAGATCAATTTCACCGTTCCGTCCGGTACGCCTTCCGGAAGCGCCAGTGTCGTCGTGACGTCGAACGGCGTAGCGAGTAACACCGCCAAGTTGCCGGTTCAGTAATTAAATCGGGCCCAGTTCCAGCTGTGGATGCGACGCATGCAGGCCGCCGGTGTAGCGGCTCAACTGCGAGCTGGACAGACGCACAACGGATAAACCTGAAGCAATCCAGTCGATTCTGTCTAACTGGTGGGCTATACGGACACTGGCTGAAAACGGCATTCGTTAGTGAAAGCTAGCTGGATTGGGACTGAGAGTCGGCTTGTGTCAACCGATTCTGGCCGGGCGATGAAATTCCGAAGTTTACTCCCACTCCACCCGATCCCCCGGCAGCAGCGGCAAGCGCAACGCATTCGGATCGCCCGCATCCACTTCCACCGGCGTCAGCTTGCCCGCATAAAGCCGCGACAGCCGCAGCTTGCGCGGATGCATCGCGACGCTCTCCAACGGCTGCCCCATGCCACGCTGCGCGCGGCGCCGTTGACCACGATCTCGATTTCGAGCGCCACCGTACAGGCTTGGGGAAACACGGCGCAGTTGCGGCGATTGGCCGGCGCAAACTGCATCCGGGTCCGTGCATCAATCGCGACGCAAGTCGATCCAGCTCGCCGCTGGAGTTCGCGCCCAACAAAACCGCGCCGCGCATGCCGGCCATTTGCCGGAACACGATCTGGAAGAAGTACCGATAGTAGCGGTAATGCAATTGCGACGCGCCGATGAGGTCCTGAACCGGCAGTTGGTCCGCCGGGCGTTGCTCCAGGCCGGACTCCACGGAGATCAGGCGCAAGCTGCTCGCGCGAACTTGATAAATCGCCTTTTCGGTGCCAATGAAATTGGCGACGCCATGCTTGGGCGCGCCCTCCCGATAGTAGGCGTTTTCAATGTGCAGCTCGGTGTTCGGATGCAGCAGCCAGCCTTGGCTTTCATCCACCTGGCTATATCGGCTGAGCACTTCTGGAAACGGCGTGTCCTTGGCATCGGGCGAGCGCAGCACATAATTGGGCTGGGCCGGCAGCACCCGGAAGGCCCCACGCCCGCGTGGAGTCATGCAGCAGCACAAGGCCAGCGCTAACGCGCAAACGAATGCCAGAGCCTTCGAAGCGTTCTGGCGAGCGGACATTGCGTAGTTAGACACCGCTTAAGAAATGCCAGTTCCAACGGCCCGCCTGTGCTATGATCCCGTTGAGTAATCCCTCATCTGGCTAGCCGTGCGGCACGACGCTCGAAAGACCTTGATAGCGTTGGAGTTTAAGGGCATGTGGCCGATCTATTTAGTGTGCGATCGCGAGGCAGGACGATAACATGATCACGCGGCGGCGCACTGCGTTGCTTCCGATCCTTTGCTCGTCGGCGGCATTGCTCGGCCTGGCGTTGGCGTCAATCACCAAGCCCGCCTGCAGGCCAGTGCCTCAAACCAGGCGCCTCAAGTTAAGCGATCACTCTGGAACAGGCCGGCTCGCGCACCGGCCGCGATCGCGTTCCCGGCCTATGAAGGCCAGGATGTCGTGGTCACCGGCCAAATCTCCACCCGGCCGATTTGGATCACCGATTCTTACTACGTCGCCATTCAAGACGACGATCTCTTCGGGCTGCTTCTGCGTCCGGAGCTCACGCAGTTACCGGACCTGACTCCCGGCGATTGGGTGGAAGCGCAGGGCACCATTTCCAAGAGAGCCGGCCTGCCGATTCTCGTGCCGCATGCTTTACGCCGTTTGCGCCACGTGCCCGCGCCCGCTCCGAAAGTGGTAACCCCGCTCGACCTGGCGTCTTTCCGTTATATGGGCGTGCTGGTGACGCTGGAAAGCATCATTACCGGCGAGAACCAGAACGGCGGCGGCGATTTGCTGATGATCGGGCAGCGCAGCAGCGATCTGAACGTGTTTCTGCCCAGGACGCGCCGCGACACCGGTCCCAAGCTGAGCGGCTTCCGCGCGGGCGACCGCATCCGCGTCACCGGCATCGCCAGCCAATATTGCACGCTGCCGCCCTACGATCGATACTTCCAGATCCTGATCCCGGCCCCCGCGTCGGTAAGTGTGATCGAGCGCGGTTGGGCGATTCAGCCGCCGTTGCTGTTGGCCGCGCTGATTCTGGCCGGCACGCTAGCCTCCATCTGGTGGTTCCGTGAGCGGCGCATGGCGGCGTTGCGTAAGCAGATGCGGCTGCTCAATTCGCTGGGCGAGCAGGTGATCGGCGCCACCTCCTCCACCGAGATCCTGCGGCGGCTGATCCTGAATCTTCCCGCGCTGTCCGATGCCACCGGCGTCGGTCTTTACATCCACAATCGCGCCACGAAAATGCTGGAAGGGGTCCACTCCAATAACACCGCCGTCGAATCCATCGATCCGGAAGCGCCCTCCGGCTCCATGGCTTCCGGGATCGCCGCGTGCTTCCGCAACCATTCGCTGATGGCTATTCCGGACGTTCGCCGCAGCGCCCACTTTCGCAAGGAAGACACGGTTCTGGCGCCGCGCTCGGTGTTGCTGATTCCGATGTTCGCGCAGAGCGAGGTGATGGGCGTGCTGGAGATTCACCACTCCACCCGCTTTCATTATTTTGGCGAGGGCGAGCAGGCGGCCATGCAGCATCTGGCCAACCAGATCGCCACCGCGCTGAAGCTGCAGGAGCAGCACTCCATGCGGGAGCAGTTGTTCCGCAGCGAGAAGCTGGCCGCCGCCGGCCAGTTGATCTCCGACGTAGCCAACGAGCTGCGCTCCCCGCTGCAATCCATCGCCACGCTGGCCACCGCGCTGCTCTCGCGCAACGGCGATGCGTACCACACCGAGCTGGACTCCATCACCAAGGAAGCAACCCGCGCTTCGGAGATCGTTTCGCGGCTGGTTTCCTTCGCCAACGTGGAGCAGGCGCAGGCCGAGCCTCTGGATCTGAATGCCATCCTCTCCGGGCTGCTGAAGTTTCGCGCTCCCGAGTGGAAGGCCAAGGGCGTGGAGATCAAAGTGCAGCTCGCCGTCAAGCGCGCTATCGTGCTGGGCTCGCCCGGCCAATTGGAACAGGTGCTGCTGAATCTTCTCGTCGACGCCGAAAAATCCGCAGCCGAGGCGCGCGACAAAGTGATCACTGTTTCGAGCAGCCTGCTGGCCAAGCGCGTGCTGGTGGAGATTTCCTACCCGCTGCGCTCGCCCGACGTTCGGGGCGATTCCACCGACGGCGATCACACCGGATCGGGCGCGCTCGGGCTGGGCGTTTGCCGAGGCATTATCGAGAGCCATGGCGGCGAGTTCCGCGTGGTCCGCACGTCGCCCGCGCAGGCTCGCTTCGACATCGAGCTGCCGGTGATCGAAGCGCGGCAGACCGGCGGCGCTCCCGAACTGTCCGAAGCCATCCGCCAGCTCACCGTGCTGGTAGTGGAGCCGGACGCCAAAGTGCAGCGCCAGTTAGTGCAGATGCTCGGCAATCGGGGCGACCGCGTGGTGCCGGTCTCGAGCGCCGAAGAGGGGCTGGATATCGTGGACCGGCTGCGCTTCGACATGGTGATCTGCGCGGTGCGGCTGCCCAGCCTCAACTGGGTGGCGTTTTGCGAGCGCGTCCGCCTGCGCGTGGGTGGTTTCGTCCTGCTCACCGACGCGTTTAATAGCGACGTCGGCCGCGCCTTCCGCAATAGCGAAGGATTTGTGCTCACCAAGCCGGTGGACGAAACCGATTTGCACCGCATCTGCCGCGCCTTGGAAGATCGCACCAGCCTGCTGATCCGGGAGTAAAGCTCGGAGCAGAACGATGCAGTTCTCCGCCTCTTACGATCGCATGGCCAAGATCATTTCCGCTGTTGTATGTTTGGGCCTGCTGGCGGTGGTCTGCATGGTTCACAACCTGATCGTGGCGTGCCTGTCGCTGCTCGTCATGCTGCTGGGATGTGCGTATTCGCCGCGCGGTTATCTCCTGAGGGGCCGCTCCATTTTGGTCCAACGCCTGGCCGGAGCCGCCCGCGTGGCGTTGGACGATGTGCGCGAAGCCAGACGAGCCACGCCGGACGACTTCCGCGGCTGCATCCGCCTGTGGGGCAGCGGCGGTCTCTTCGGATACTTCGGCCTGTTCAGCACCGCGAAACTGGGCAAATCCACGTGGTACGTCACCAATCGGAGCCATAGCGTGGTTTTGATCGCGGGCGGGAAAACAGTTTTGTTCAGCCCCGACGATCCGGAGCGCTTCCTGGCCGCGGTCCAAGCCGCCGCGCCGGTTCCCGCAGCGCCGGCGGCGCCATCGGTCCATTAGCAAGGGATTAAGATGATGGAGCTCTCATGGCAGCGCGGGATCGCCGAAGATCCGGTGCGTCTGCCCCATCAGGCCATCGTCGAGTTTGTCTCCTCCGTAACCAGGCCGATTCGCGGCTACAGCATTCTCAAGCAAGCTGAGGCTTTGCGCGAAGCCCCTTATCCCGCCGAACCAATCGTGCGTACTGCGATCCCTGGATGTGCGGCGTACCAGTTGAACTGGTTCGACGCGCATATTTGGTCCTACGCGGAGCGTTACGGCCTGTCGGAAATTCTCACCGAAGATCTTCAGCACGATCGACTTTATGGCTCTGTCCGCGCGCTGAATCCGTTCATCGCTGCGCCTTAGCGCGCCTCTTGCCCGCCTCCAATCGGGTAAACTTACCACTTAGCCTATGCCTCTTTCTGTTGGCGAACGCCTGGGACCCTACGAGATCCTCGAACCCATCGGCGCGGGCGGGATGGGTGTCGTCTACAAGGCCCGCGACACGCGGCTGGACCGCATTGTAGCCATCAAAATCTCCAACGAACAGTTCACCGAGCGCTTCGAGCAGGAGGCGCGGGCCGTCGCCGCGCTGAATCATCCCAACATTTGCACGCTGCACGACGTCGGCCCGAATTACCTGGTGATGGAGTACATCGAGGGCGAATCGCCCAAAGGTCCGATGCCGCTCGATGAAGCGTCTGCGCATCGCGCGCCAGATCGCCGACGCGCTGGAAGCCGCGCACGAAAGAGGCATCACGCATCGCGACCTGAAGCCCGCCAACATCAAGATCAAACCCGACGGCACGGTCAAGGTGCTCGACTTCGGACTCGCCAAAGCTGGCGGCCACCACCAGCGGCAGCGGCGAACGCTCGCCCACCTTCACCATCGGCATGACCGAGGCCGGGATGATCCTCGGCACCGCGTCCTACATGGCGCCCGAGCAGGCTCGCGGCAAGGCCACCGACAAGCGCGCCGATATTTTCGCTTTCGGCGTCGTGCTCCACGAACTGATTACCGGCCATCGTCTGTTCGGCGGCGAGGACGCGGGCGAGATGCTGGCCAAAGTGATTCGCGACGAGCCCGATCTCAGCGACGCGCCGCCCAGTGTCCACCGGCTGCTGTCGGAGTGCTTGCAGAAAGATCCGCGCAAACGGCTGCGCGACATCGGCGATGTTTGGAGGCTGCTGGACGGAGTGCCGCCCGACGGTTCCTCGCCGCTGCGAATGGCGCGACGGCAGCGCAGCCGCCCGCAAAGAACGAGTGGCTGTGGCCGGCCGTGGCGGCGCTCTTGCTGCTGACCACCGCCGCCCTGGGCTTCGTGCATTTTCGCGAAAAGCCGCCCGCGCTGCCTCCCATGCGGTTTGAAGTATCGTCTGCCGCCCAAGACCTCGCTCAACACGTTCAGCCTTTCTCCGGACGGCCGCAAATTGGTTTTCAACGCGCGCGGCGCGGACGGACGCAGCGCTTTGTGGATCCGCCTGATGGATTCGCTGCAGGCACGCGAGTTGCCGGGAACCGAGGGCGCGAACCTGGACCCGGTGTGGTCCCCCGACAGCCAATCCATCGCCTTTCATCGCGGACGGCAATCTCAAGAAGATCGACATCTCCGGCGGGACGCCGCAAACCTTGGCGCCTTACAGTCCACCCGGCGACCGGAATTCCTGGAGCCGGCAGGACGTGATTCTGTTCGGGAGCGCAGGCGTTATCAATCGCGTCTCGGCTTCCGGAGGAGAAGCGTCCGCCGTCACCGCGCTGGATTCCCAGCGCGGCGAAGTGGCGCAGGTCCGTCCCTTCTTCCTGCCGGACGGAAAGCACTTTCTGTATTACCGGGTCATGGCGAACAAGGATAACAGCGGCGTCTACGTCGGCTCGCTGGACGCCAAGCCGGCCGAGCAGGGACAAAAGCGTTTGATCGACAGCCCGGCCGGAGCCATGTATGTACCTTCGCGCGGGCGGCCGGCGGCAACTTGTTTTTCCTGCGCGGAGAGGCGCTGATGGCGCAGCCTTTCGACGCCGGGCGCCTGGAACTGACCGGGCGCGCCGTTCAGTTGGCGGACCAGGTGAGCACCAACATCTTTGACGGTTTGTTTTCGGTTTCGAACACCGGCGTGCTGGCCTACGCCGCCACCGGAGGCAGACAATCGGCAATTGACCTGGTACGACCGGCGAGGGAAAGATCTTGGGCCACGCCGGGCGAGCCCACAGCGCGCGACGAAATGGCGCTCTCGCCGGACGGAACGCGAGTGGTGGAAGGCCGCGTGGACGATCACGGGACGTGGGCGGTGTGGATGCTGGATCTGGCGCGCGGCACCAATACGCGCCTGAGCTTCGAGGGCGGCGGCGGTAGCGCGCACCTGGTCGCCCGATGGCAGCCAGATTATCTTCGCGCCGGGCGGAGGTCAATCGACGGACCTGTATCGCAAGCCCGCCAACGGCGCGGGACAGGGCGAAGTGCTGTTGCATTCCGACGGATCAAGACGCCCGACGACTGGTCGCGCGACGGCCGCTTCCTGTTGTTCATGCAGCGCGGAAAAGACCACCGGCGACGGATCTATGGGTGCTTCCGTTGGAGGGGGACCGCAAGCCGATGCCGTATCTGACGACGCCCATTTAACGAAGCGCAAGGCCAGTTTTCGCCGGATGGGCACTGGGTGGTTTACACCTCCAACGAATCGGGAACCAAGGAAGTCTATGTGCAGCCGTTTCCGGTGTCCACCGGCGGGAAATGGGCGGTGTCGAATGGCGGAGGCAGCCAGCCGCGCTGGTCGCCGCGACGGCAAGGAGCTGTTCTATTTCACGCCGGACAGTACGCTCATGGCCGTGAGCGTCGACACCAAGGGCGGGACATTCCAGCCCGGCGTTCCCAAAGCGCTGTTCCGCGCGCCGGTTCTGGGCGGGACGGGCGGCGGCGCCGGGTCATCCTGGCGCTGGGACATTTCTCCCGACGGCAAGCGTTTCCTGATCAACACCGCGCTCGAAGATTCCGCCGCGTTGCCCGTCACCGTAGTGCTCAACTGGCAGAGCGCGCTCAAGTGACGGGCGTTCGCCATAGCGTCCTGCTCCTTCTTGCTGTGGCTGCCGGCTGTTTTGGCGAATTAAACGACCGCCTTTCGCCTCCGCTCGACCACCCCGCCATCGAATATTTCGATTATTTAAAACATCCGCCGCAAGATGTTGTTTCGAATTTAAAGCGCGGCATCGAGGACGGCAAAATTCAGCTCAAATTCGATGCTGGTAAAGGTGACAAAGGATATTTGCCCGCCGTGCTGGAAGCCCTGCACGTCCCGGTGGAATCGCAGCTGGCCGTTTTTTCGAAAACCAGTTTGCAATCTCCGCGCATCTCTCCGGACAACCCGCGCACCATCTTCTTTAACGATTCGGTCGCCGTCGCCTGGGTTCCCGGCGGTTTCATCGAACTGGCCGCGCAGGATGCCGGGCAAGGCGCCATCTTCTATACGCTGGAGCAGCAGTCCGTCGCTCGGCCCACGTTCGTCCGCCGGGACGATTGCCTGCGTTGCCACCGCTCCGACGTCAGCCTCGGCGTTCCAGGCATGATCGTCCGCAGCTTCTACACCATGCCGGACGGCAGCCCGAAACTCATCCTGGGCGGATTCACCACGGATCATCGCAGCCCTTTCGAAGAGCGCTGGGGCGGATGGTATGTCACCGGCACCATGGCGCGCTCGCGTCACATGGGAAATGCCGTGCTCGCCGATCCTGACCACCCCGAATCGATGGTCGCTCCCGAAGCCCCCGGCGCCATATCGGACATCGTCGCACTCCTGGTCTTCGATCATCAGATGTACATGACCAACCTGATCACGCGCATGGGGTGGGAAGTGCGCTGCGCTTTATACGACAAGGTGTCCAGCGCCGCGCTGGCCGCGCTGCTTCGCGAATCGGCCAAAGAGCTCGTGGATTACCTGCTTTTCATCGATGAAGCGTCGCTGCCCGGGCCCGCTCACGGAACATCCGGCTTCGCGGAAAAATTCGCGGCCGAGGGGCCGTTCGACGCCCATGGCCGATCGTTGCGCCAGCTCGATCTCAACCACCGCCTGCTGCGCTATCCGTGCAGCTACATGATTTACAGCCCGGCGTTCGACAGCCTTCCCACGCCAGCCAAGAGCGCCGTCTACCAGCGCATGTGGCAAGTCCTGTCGGGCCAAGCCCGTTCTGAGAAAGAGAAGGGAAGCCGGTACGCGCGCCCTTCCGTTGCCGACCGTCAGGACATTGTTGAGATCCTGCGCGCAACCAAGCCTGGCCTGCCCGCGTATTTTCGTCCGTGAGCCGCGCCGCGGCCGAATCGATCACCAGGCCTCACGATTTTCTCTCCCATGCGGCTCATTCATTTACCGTCCGCGCATAATCCAGCGCACCTTTTCGGCGATATTCTGAACCTGATGTCCCTCCGGTCCCTTATTCCAAGGAACTCCCCGATTTCCGCATGAATGCGCCCGCCGCGCGAAAAAAATGCGCCGCACCTGCATAAGGCCCCTCCACCCCCTAATCTTTCTTGACAACCCATCTGTCCGGCTATCCTGGATGCATGCCACTCCTCAGCGACATCCTCCACGCCGCTCGAGGCCTCCGCAAATCGCCCGCCCTCGCCGCCATCGCCATTGCTTCTCTCGCCTTCGGCATCGGCGCCAACGTCACCATCTATAGCGTGGTTCGCGAAATGATCTTCGATGACATCAGCGCTCGCGCGTCCGGCCGCTTGGCGCGCGTGGACGGCGATGTCAGCTACGCCCGCTACCGCGATCTGCGCCGAGCCGGAGCGTTTCAGGATCTTGCCTTCGACACCGGCCTTTTCGATATGAACTGGAATACCGGCAACCGCAACGAAGTGGCCTGGGGGATGTCCACGAGCGCCAATTTCTTCGATGTCCTGGGCGTCGGCGCGGAGCTGGGCCGCTTGTATTCGCAAGCTGACGAAGGCCGCCCGGTCGCGGTGGTGAGCAACGGTTTCTGGCGCCAGCGTTTGCACTCCGATCCCAACATTGTTGGCCGCTCGCTCCAGTTCAACCAGAAGCTTTACACCATCGTGGGTGTGCTGCCGCACGACTATCGCAGCATCATGGGCCACGGCGTTTCGCCCGAATTCTACCGGCTGGCTCGCACCGATTCCATGCGTTGCCATCTCTTCGGGCGCCTGCGCGACGGATTCATCAGGCAATCGACGCGAGAGGCCCTCATCGCCGCCGCGAACACCACTGGCGACCACGACTTTGCCCGCCAGATCGCGAACGCTCGGCCCATGGCCGGTCTCGCCGCGCACTCCAACGGCGTAGGCGACGATCGCCGCTACTTCGTGTTTTTCGTCGCGCTGTTCGGCACCGCGCTCATGCTGGCGTTAATCGCCTGCTTCAACGTTGCCGGATTGCTGCTCGCCCGTGGCGTCACTCGCCGGCGCGAGCTCGCCATTCGCAAGGCGCTCGGCGCCAACCGGTTTCAAGTGGCGCGCTACCTGCTCGCCGAAGGATTTGTGCTGGTGGTTTTGGGCGCGGGGCTCGGGCTTATGGTCGATGCGTTGCTGCGCAACCAGCTCAGCTATGTGCGCTGGCCATCGGCCTATAATCTCCCGTTCGAATTCCATTTCCAGAACGATCGCGGCCTGTTTCTGTACGCGTTGGCCGCGGCCCTCACGGCCCTTCTCGTATCTTCGCTGTTACCTTCGCTTCGCGCCTCCAACGCCGGCATCGGCCTCGCGATGAAACAGGGCGAACCCGCCTTCTCCATCCGCCGCTGGAGCCTGCGCAATGGCTTCGTCGCCATGCAACTGGCTTTGTCCATGGTGCTTTTGACGCTGGGCGTTCTGTTCCTCCGAAGCTTCCTGCAGGTCGCGGAAGTCAATCCCGGCTTCGACGTTTCCCACACTGTGATGGCCACGGTATATTCGGCCGAGCATGGCGACGCCGGCGGCTGGAGCTGGCGCGACCGCGTTGTGGAGAAGGTGAAAGAGGTGCCCGGTGTCCTGGGCGTCACGTCTATCGGGACGCTGCCATTTATGGGAGAGCTGCCGCAGGAAGCCATTCGCCGAAAGGGAGACGCAACTTCGTCAGCCCGAGACGCGTACAACGTGGGCGCGGGAGAGCAGTTTGGCAAAGTTCTCGGAATCCCGATTCTGCGCGGCCGCGATTTCGAAATTGCGGACCGCTCTCGCCAACCCGTCCCCATCCTGGTGAATCAAACGCTCGCCCAGGCGTTGTTCGGCGATGCCGATCCCATCGGGGCCGAGTTGCTTGCCGGACACGACCACGAGCGTGTCTTCGAAATCGTCGGCGTAACCGCGGACGCAAAAATGCGCACCCTCGGCGAGGATCGCGCGCCCGTCTTCTTCACGCCCTTCGTGGATTCACAATTCATCGTGCGCGTCGCTGGCCACCCGGCCCAATGGATTGAGCCATTGCAAAAAGCCCTCGGCGAAGCCGATCCCATCTCGGCCATCGTGGTTAGGCCCGTGTCCGAAGCCTCCGCGGGCGCTATCTTTCCGATGCGCGTAGCCGCCGGATTCGTCGGCTCGCTCAGCGCCCTCGGCCTGCTCCTGGTGCTCACCGGCCTCTACAGCTCGGTATCCTACGCGACGCGCAGCCGCACGCGTGAAATGGCCATTCGCGCCGCCATCGGAGCCACTCGCGCGAATATTCTTTGGACCGCCCTCAGCGACGGCCTCGCGATTCTCGCCTGCGGAATTCTAGTGGGCCTTCCGCTGGCGATCGCTTCCATTCGCCCGCTCACCGACATTCTCCCCGCGGGCGTCAACCCATGGGATCCTGTCATGTTCTCTGCTGTTGGAATTCTTTTACTCGCCACCGGGGCGGGCGCGGCCTTCCTGCCCGCCCGGTTCGTTGCGAACGTCGATCCATCCCTCGCGTTGAGGCAGGATTGATCGTGCCGGCTACTAAGCGCCCGCGCCGTGGCTATGTCGAGCGGCCATATGCGCCTGCCGAAGCTTTGCCAGCTGCTGCTGCTGGTCCGGCGTCAGGGTCTGATAAACCTTCGCCATCGCAGTGCCCCGGATGGCCGCAAGATGGCCCACTTCGCCGCCTTCGGTCTGCGCGAGTTGCTGGATTTGCGCCGGATTGTTGGCCTGGATCGCAGCCCGCAGCGATTGCCGCGTTTGTTTCAACTGCTGGCGGACCGGCTGCTCCGATTGCCGCGCCGTTTGGAAAATCGACTTCTGCTGCGCCTGCTGAGCCGGCGTCAGGTTCAAATAGCTGGATAGGAACGCGCCATTCCGGCCGTGTCTATGACCCGCGGCGGGCGAGGTTTCGGCCGCAAATAAACTGGCGGCGCCAAGTGCTGCAACGGCCGTCCAGGCGGCAAATTTGTTTCTAAGGGAAAGCATGTTTTTGTTACTCCTACCTGTTTGGACGAAGCTTGCAAGGTAAGGTTAAGCTCCTAGCTGTAAAGTCCAGTAAGGACTCGTAACGTATTGCGACGGCACTGAACATCCGATAGAGTGAGTTGACGGGGTGAACTGATGGCCTTTTGCGCTAATTGCGGTGCTGAAGTAAGTGGACGGTTTTGCCAGAAGTGCGGCGCGCCAGCGGCTGCCCCGGAAGCCGCGCCCGGACCTGCGCCAGGAGTAAATCCGCCCTTCAATCCAGCGCCCCCTCCGCAGATTTCGCCAACCGTAGGCCCTGCCGTCGGGATGACCGACAATATAGCCGGCGCGCTCTGCTATCTGGTTGGCTTCATCACCGGAATTCTGTTCCTGGTTCTGGCGCCCTACAATCAGAACCGCAACGTTCGGTTCCACGCCTTTCAATCCATCTTTCTTAGCGTGGCATGGATCGCGCTGGAGATTGTTGCGGCAATCTTTACCGCCGTCCTGATTCACATTCCGATTCTCGGCCCGCTCATGTCGGGCCTTATATACCTGGCCATCGGTCTGGGTGCTCTCATCGTTTGGCTCTACATGATGTTCAAGACTTACAACGGCGAGAAGATTGTTCTGCCGGTGATTGGTCCCCTGGCGGAGAAACAGGCCGGCGTTTAATGTGGGCGTTCCCTAAGACCCACTGGCTTAGTGTGGAACGCGGGCGTTGTATAGTACGATGACAGAGTGCTGGTCGAATTCGAGTATCGCGGCGATATTTGTGTCCTTCGGCTAGAAGGCCGTTTCGCCACCGGCCAGGATTCACTTTACCTGCACACCAAAGCCGAAGAGCTCAAAGGTTCCGGCCATGTCAAGATCCTGGTGGATTTCTCCCACGTCGATTATGTGGACTCCACCGGTATCGGCTTTCTGATCGGCCTCTACACCAGCGTCAAGAAAAGCCCGCTGGGCCAATTTGCTTTGGTGAATCCGAACCGCCGCGTGCGCGAGGTGCTGGAGCTTACCAGGCTGGCGCAGGTGATCCAGATCTATCCCAACGAAGCCGCCGCGCTGGAAGCGCTGGACGCGGGCGGCAAGTCGTCGGCCTCGCAGGCCAGTTGATCATTCGGCGCTGGCCAGTACTTCTTCGGGAGCCGGCTTGCCGCGCTTCGCGTAGCGAATCTTTCCCGACCTGCCGATCAAATACACGGTGCGTTTCACGATGAACCCCTTGGTCCGATAGTCCGCGCCCACTCGTTGCCCCGGATCGGCCAGCAGCGGAAATGGAAAACGATGGTTGGCGCGGAATAGCGCGTGCTTCGGTTCGCCGGCCGGGTTAATCCCCAACACCACGGCGTCTTTGGATTGCGCCAGCGCCCAGTTGTCCCGGAATTCGCACAGCTGTTTGGTGCACAGCGTGGTCTCGTCGGCCGGATAGAACACCAGCACCACGTTTTTGCCGCGCAGCCCGGCCAATGAAACCGTATTGCCGTCCTGATCCCGCAGCGTGAAATCGGGCGCGCTTTCGCCCACTGGCAGCGGATCGGAAAAAAGCCAGGAAAACATCTCCTCAGGTTACCCGAAGCGATCGCTTCGGATCGCGGCCCGCGGCGGACCACGCCGGCCAACAGGCAGCCAGCAGGGAAACAACAAACAGGAAGCCGGCCACCGTGCCGAGAACCAAGGGATCGCGCGCCGAAACTCCGTACAGCAGCTCCGCGCCGAATTTGCCGAACGCGCAGACCATCAGCGCTCCGAGCGTTTCACCCAGCAATACCAACGCCAGCGTTCCGGAAACTCCATCGCGCACCAGCCGGATTCTCGGGGCGCCCAAGGCAGTCTTGATGGCCATCTCGCGCTCCCGCGCCGTCATGCTCTCGGCGATCACGCTATAGACGCCGCCGGCAGCCAACAGAGCTGCGCAGACGCCAAACCATAACAGCAGCAGCATGTTGAATCGATGCCGGGCCGAATTCCTATCAATGAGCTCGCCGATCGTTGCGACACCGGCTACAGCTTGACTGGAATCCATAGCCGCCAACGTACGTCGCACCAACGCGGTGAGTTGCTGGGCGGATTGCGTTCCGCGGATCACCACATAGTTGGTCGGCTGCTCTGCCTGCAGGTAGGACACGAAAATATCGGACCCTTTTTGCGTGATGCTCCGGTAACGCGCGTCTTCGCAAATGCCGATCACCTTGCTCCATCGCGGGCCATTCAATCCGAGACGAATCCTGGAACCAAGCGGACTGTGGCCGGCGGCGCGAATGCGCTGCGCCAGAGTTTGGCTGATAACGACAACCGGTTCGCCATCTTCGGAATCGTGCTGATTGAAATCGCGTCCTTCCAGCAACCCAGTGCCGACGGTCTTGAAGTAGTCCGGCGTTACCACCTCATAATTCGTTTTCGGGAGTACGCGATTGTTCTTCCCGCCCGCCTCGAACTCGAATTCGTAAGAAACATCCCATCCGATGGTTCCTTCCAGCGGGCGAAGCAGGACGGCGGCGGCCGAGGTGACTCCCGGCGTTTCGCGTAAGCTGTCCAGTAATTGCGTGTAGAACGCGCGCCGGAATTTCGCGTCGAACCCCTGCGCCCCAAACAGGCCGGGACCGCGCAGCTGCAGATTCATGGACACGGCGTCGCGATGGGCAAACCCGATGTCGGCGGCGAGCATTGCGCGATAGCTCAGCACCAGTAATGACGCGAGCGCGAGCAGCATCACTGTGACGGCCGCTTGTACCAGAACGAATGCGCTCTTGGTCCCCTCCGCTCGCCGGCGTAGGAACGATCCGGGGATCACCGTACACGCAATCGCAGCCAATGCCGCGGCGCCGGCCGCGAAACCAAAGCTGCCCAGATCCAAAGACGCATTGGATAATCGCGGAATGTCCCCTGGCGCCCAGCGGACCAGAAACCGAATTGCCGATTGCGCCACGCCCATTCCGAACGCCGCCGCGACGATTGCCACCAGCGCGCCTTCCGTGCCGAACTGCGCCAGTATCTGGCCGCGTCCGGCTCCCAAGGCCAGACGCGTGGCGATTTCCGACCGGCGCGACAGGGTCCGCGACAGCAGCAGATTGCTGGTGCTGACGATGGATGCAATCAGCAAAAGGAACGATGCGGCCAGCATGATCCACAGGTGCAGGCGTGCCGAACCGGTCCAGTATTCCACCAGCGGCGTCACCACTCCCCGTTGCGACCGCGTGTACGCTTCCGGATGATCCTGGGCCAGCCTCCGGAACAATGCGTCCACCTGGACGGCAATCCGCTCGCGCGAGACACCGGGTTTGGTGCGGGCAATGGCTTGGAGAAATGTCGCGCCGCGGCGATTCACTACCCGGGCGTCGGTCCCCAACGGAATCCACAAGCCCGCGCCGCGCGGAAACTCCACCCCAGCCGCCATCACTCCGATCACGGTGTGACCTTGCCCGTTCAGACGAATCAGCCGGCCGACGATCTTGGGGTCCGCGCCCAGTTGATGGCGCCACACCGCGTCGGAGAGGATCACCACCGGCGGCGCGCCCACGCGCTCGTCGGAACTGGTGAAGTCGCGGCCCAGGACCGGCGAAACGCCCAGCACCCGGAAGAAATCGTGCGATACCGGCGTGCTCTCAATCTGCATCGGCTCGCCCTTGCCGATTTCGAGAACTCGCGCGTAGCCGTAGAGCGACGTCGGCATCACGGCCACGGATTCGAAATCCGAAATGCTTTCCTCCAGATCGCGCAGCTCCGGATACGCCAGCTCTTCCACGTGCGTGCCGGCCAGCGGATCCACCTTCCAGATCACTTGAATCGATTCTTGTTTGGGGAACGGCAGCGGCCGCAGCAGCACCGCGTCCACCAGCGAGTACATCGCCACGCTCATTCCGATTCCGAGCGCCAGAATCGTTGACGCCGCCAGATACGGAGTTTTGTTTCGCAACAGCGTGCGGATCGCGAAGCGTAGGTGGCGGATACCGTGGTCCAGGATCATCCATATTCAGGGTAAAGTTGTTTGGCGCGCTCTGCTTGACCCACAATATAAGTGCGAAGGAGAGTGGATGACGAGAAGAGGCTTGGTTGCGCTGCTTTTTCTGGGGGCATGGCTGCTGTCCGCCGCTGCGCCTCCCGATGGAAAACGCTGGTGGTCCTATGTGGAGGCTCTTGCGAACGACCAGATGAAGGGCCGCGACACCGGGAGCCCGGAGCATTTGAAGGCCGCGCAATATGTGGCGGAACACTTCCGGAAAGACGGCTTGATGCCCGCCGGAACCCAGGGCTTCCTGCAGCCTGTGAAGTTCCTGGCATGGAAGATTGTAGAGCCTGAATGCAGCCTCGATCTGATTCGCGGCGGCCACGCCGAGCGGCTGGCGCTGGGCGAAGACGCCTATATCACGCGCGGAGTTCAACCCGCCGAACTTGTGGAAGCGCCGCTGGTTTTCGCCGGATATGGGCTCACCGTTCCAGAGAAAGATTTCGACGATTTTTCGGGACTGGATGTGCGCGGAAAGATTGTCGTGATGATCGGCGGCGGACCGTCCTTTATCCCGGGCGCACTCAGAGCGCACTACCAGACCGCGCGCGAGCGGGACCGGTTTCTTTTACGGGCCGGCGCGGTGGGAACCGTCACCATTCAAAATCCCAGCACGTCGGATGTTCCCTGGAGCCGGGCCGCACTGGCGCGTTTTCAGGAGGCAATGCAACTAGCCGACCCGGCGTTGGGCGCTCCCAGCGGACTCAAGATCGCAGTGCTGATGAATCCGGCGCACGCCGGCAAATGGCTGGAGGGTTCGGGCCATAGCGTGGACGAGCTGCTGGCGTTGGCAACCGCGGGCAAAGTTCTTCCGCATTTTCCGCTGGTTCCGACTTTGCGCGCCAAAGCGAAGATCCAGAAACGCGAGCTGGAATCGCAGAACGTGGCGGCGGTTTGGCCGGGTTCCGATCCGGCGCTCAAGAGCCAATATGTAGTGCTTTCCGCGCACCTGGACCACGTGGGAGTGGGCCAACCCATCAACGGCGATGCCATTTACAACGGCGCCATGGACAACGCATCGGGCATTGCCTCGCTCCTGGATATGGCGCAAACGTTGCACGATCAAAAGATCCAGACCAAGCGGTCGCTGCTTTTCGTGGCGGTTACCGGCGAGGAAAAGGGACTGTTGGGTTCCAGCTATTTCGCGGCTCATCCGACGGTGGAACCGAAAAGCATGGTGGCGGATCTGAACATGGATATGTATTTGCCGCTGTACCCGCTGCACTCGGTGATAGCCTACGGGCTGAACGAATCCGATCTGGGCGACACGCTTCGCCGGGTGGCGCAGTCGCTGGATGTGGAAGTGCAGGACGATCCGGCGCCGCAGCGCAATGTATTCATCCGTAGCGATCAGTACAGCTTCATCCGCGCCGGCGTTCCTTCGCTCATGATGGACGTCGGATTTAAGCCGGGCTCGAAGGAAGAGGCCATCCAGAAGGAATGGCTGAAGAACCGCTATCACGCGCCCTCGGACGATTTGAACCAGCCCGTGGATCTGCAAGCGGCGGGCGAATACAACCGCTTGCTGCTGAAGCTGGCCGAAACGGTGGCGGACCAGCCCGCGCGTCCGGAATGGAAGCGCGATAGTTTCTTTCGGCGTTTTGCGCAATAAACAGTGGTAATAGTACCCCTTGACACGCGACCACGGGGCGTCTACATACTAAACCAACAGCGAAAAACAGCTACTGGCCGGCATTTTGGGGGATAGCGTGCACTGTAGCCCCATGAAGATTTGATTGCAAGAAGCCGAAAGTATCAGGAGGGGCCCCTGGTGCGGGAACACGTTGCCTTCTGGTGATCTCTCCATTGGTGAAGAAGGGGGTATCTCGCTTGACGGCTATCAGGGTTCCGCATATACTGATCTCTAATCCGATTGAGCCGCGTTGCGCTAAGCCCAACAGCACAACTGAGGTAAGCGATTCTAAGCCCGCGAGGATGGATTCCCAGTGCGCACAGTGACTATTTCCAACTTTTTCCTGACTTTACTTATCGGTGCGTCATTGCATGCCCAAGCGGCGACGCTCGAAGAGCAACTGGAGGCGGAGTACAAACTAACAACGCCGACCGCCGACAACACCGACCTCGTGACCACGGGATCTGTTCTGATCCTGCAGAAGAAAGGATTCTCGGCAGGGTCGGTTTCCAACAAGGTCGCGACGCAGAATACTTATAAGGATGGGCAAATCAAGTCCGGCGCCGCCACGGCGGTAAGGCGCTTTGGCGGTTTGCCGGGGATTAGTTACATACCCGGTGTTGGTACCGCCGCGGGCGCCGCTGCCGGCGCGGCGGGAGGCTCACGAGACTTTGTCAACGGAGAGAAGCTCTACGTCACCAAAATCACTGTCGACCGCGGCAAGGACAGCGTCGATTTTCGATTTGATTTCCGATTCGTACGGAGACGCCGGGCGTTATAAAGGCTCGCTGCGGATTCAATTTGATAAGGGAGTCTGTCAAGTCCTCGGAGCTGCCAACCCTGGATACCACCATAGCTCGAGGTATTTAAGATCCAGCCCGAAGATGCTAACGCAAATGCCCAACAGGCGCCCGCTGGAAACGCGCAACCGCCGGGTCCACCAGCCGGCACGGCGGCGCCGCCGCCGCACCACCCGCGCAGCAAGCCGACGCGCCTCCCGCCGCCGATCCCGCCGCCTCCTCCGCCGGCCGATGAGCCGCCGGCACCTCCGAAAACCATTGCGTTAGGACAGACTAAGGATCAGGTGGTCGCCAATTTTGGACAGCCGGAGAAGACCGCCAAGATCGGCACGAAGGAAATCTATTTTTACAAGGATCTGAAAGTGACCTTCGTCGCGGGAAAGGTTACCGATGTCGAATAGCTCCCGTCGTCTGTTATCGAATAAGGCTCGCCATCAGCAGGGAGATATTATGAACGTGTTTGACGCGAATAAGGCGGTTGGATCCCGATATGTGAAGGGGATACTAACAATACTCGTGCTAGGAACTTTCATCGCGAGCGCACAGGAGAAGAAGCCTTCAGCTCCGAAGCCTGCTGCCAAGCCTGCCGCCGCCGCCCACCCGGCCGCGGCGTCGCACGCCGCTACGCCGGCTGCCCATAGTGCCGCTCCCGCTGCCGGACGTCCCGGGGCCGCTCCCGCAGCGCGGAGCGCCGCACCTGGAGCAGCTCGACCGGCCGGGTCCGCCGCACCCGCGGGCGGAGCCCGGGCTGGAGCGGCCGGGCCGCGCCCCGGCACCCGCCGGAACCAAAACCGCTCGCGCGGCGAATGGCAGTGAAGTCCGAACCCGAGCGAACGGCAGCCGGGCCGACGTGCATGACGCCCGGCGCAACATGGATGTCCACCATGGCCTCAACGGAAGCCGGAGCGTCAGAGTGGAGCGCGCCGATCACTCCCGCATCGTCGCCGAGCGTGGCGGGCGGGGCTATGTCCAGCACCCTTACGGATTTCGCGGACATGATTACGGTCATCGCACTTACTACGAACATGGCAGAGCCTATGATCGGTTCTACCGCGGCTACTATTATCACGGTGTTTACGCCGAGATGTACGCGCCCAGCTTCTATTACGCGCCCGCTTTCTACGGATGGGCGTACAATCCCTGGGCTGTGCCAATCGCGTATCCAATTGCCGCGTGGGGCTGGGCGGGCAATCCGTGGTACGGGTTTTACGGCGGATTTTTCACGCCTTACCCGGTCTATGCCAGCGCCTCGCTCTGGCTGACGGATTACATGATTTCGCAGAGTTTGCAGGCGTCTTACCAGGCGCAAGTGGACGCTCAAGTCCAGGCCCAGGCTTTGGCCAATCCCGCTCCTCTTACGCCCCAGGTGAAGGATTTGATCTCGGCGGAAGTCCAGCGGCAGATCGCGCTGGAAAATGCCGAGGCCGCCACCGCGAAGACCGGCGAAGCGGACCCGGCGTCCAGCGGAATTCAGCGCATGCTCACCGACAATATTCAGCACGTCTTTATCGCCGGTAAGGACCTCGATGTGGTGGACGCCGTGGGAACGGAATGCGCCATTAGCGAAGGCGACGCGCTGCAGCTCACTGGACAGACGGCTCCCAACGCGGACGCCGCGACACTCGCTGTGCTCGCCAGCAAGGGCGGCAAGGAATGCCCACGAGGAGACACCGTTTCGGTCCCCATGGCGGACCTTCAGGATATGCAGAATCACATGCGCGAAACCATTAGTGCGGGCATGGGTGAGCTGCAAGCCAAGCAGGGCAAGGGCGGGCTACCCGCGCTTCCGCCGTCGGCCAACATGCCGCCGGAAAAGTCGGCTTTAGCCATGAACGCTCCGCCGCCCGATCCTACTGCGTCCACTCAAATCAACCAGCAATGGGGAGAAGCGGACAAGGCCGAACAGGAAGTGGCCACCCAAGTTGATCCGGCCGCTGGGTCGGCGCCCGCTCCCATCCCGCCGCCCGCGGCGCCTGCGCCGACAATAAACCTCGCCCCGGGCCAGACCATCGATGAAGTCACCGCCATGCTCGGGCAGCCCAAGAGCGTCGTCGATCTCGGCCCTAAAAAAATCTACGTGTACAAGGATATGAAGGTCATCTTCAAAGACGGCAAAGCTACCGACTTCCAGTAAAGCGCGCGCCAAGGGCGCCCCGCCTTACAGGCGGTCCTATAATGATAGTCACCCTTCGGGGAACTACGGCTCCGAACGCTCTCGATATGGCACCGGAACTCCAGCGGCGTGCGCGTCAGCTTTTTGACCAGGCGCTCAAATGTCCGGAGGCCGAAAGAAAGGCGTTCGTCGACCATGCCACCGCGGGCGATGCCACTCTCCGGGAAAGCGTGGAACTCCTGCTTCGCACTCGTGGCGGGTCGGAATCGTCACTGGTGGAAACTAACCTGGAAGCCACCGTCCAGGATACCGGCCAGATCGGCCGCTATGTAATCCGGGGTGAACTGGGACGCGGCGCGATGGGCGTCGTTTACGATGCCGTCGATCCCATGATCGGGCGGCGCGTAGCCGTGAAGGTCATCAGCCTGAACAGCGCCGCGGAGCCCAGCCGGGTGGAGCACACGAAGGAACGGCTTTTCCGCGAAGCGCGATCCGCCGGCCGCCTGTTTCATCCCGGCATCGTCGTCATCCTGGATGTCGGTCTGCACGGCGATTCAGCCTTCATCACGATGGAGCACATCGATGGCCGGTCGCTATATCAGTTGCTCGCGTCCGGCGGCCCATTGGCTCCCGACGTCGCCATCTCCATCCTGAAGCAAACGGCCGCGGCCCTGGACTACGCGCACCAGTTCGGCGTCGTGCATCGCGACATCAAGCCAGCCAATATCATGTTGCAGGGCGATGTCACTGTGAAGGTGGCCGACTTTGGCGTCGCCAAGCTCATGTCGGCGCAAAATCAGACTATGACGGGCGTGCTCATGGGCACTCCCAGTTACATGTCCCCGGAGCAAGTGGAAGCGCAACCCGTGGACGGACGGTCAGATCAGTTCTCTCTCGCCGTACTGGCGTACGAGTTGTTGACCGGCGTCCGCCCTTTTGTGGGTGAATCGATGGCCACCGTGGCCCATCTCATCGTCTACGGTCCGCGGCCTTCCGCGCGCGCCGTCAATGCTGCGTTGTCGCAGGGAACCGACCAGGTGCTGGAGCGTGCCCTGAGTAGATTTCCAGACAAACGTTTCGCGAACTGCACGGAATTCGCCCTGGCGCTCGAAAAGGCGCTCCAAAATGCGAGACAACTCCAGCCAGCGAAAGTCGAGAAGAAGCGCGGGGCCAGGCCCTTCCTGTACGGCGGCGCACTCGCGGCATCGGTATTGATAGTGACAATTATCGCGTTATTATTTACGGCGGCACACTTCAAAAAACCGCCGCCGCGCCCAGCGGCGCAATTGAAGGCGCCAGCCCCCCCGCCCACGCAGATCGCGCAAGCGCCCCCACCCAAGCCAATCCCGGCAAAAATCGAAACGGAAAGCGTCAGTCCTGCGCCGGCGTCCACTGCCGCGCTTACACCGGCGCTCCCGGCCGCGCCTGTGCCCGCGAAGGCGAAACCGGTCCCGCCAGCCATCCGCGCGCAACAACTCTACAAGAGTGCGGTGGAGAGGCGCGGCCAGGGCAAACCGGAGGAAGCCCGAACGCTTTTCCAGCAGGCGGCGGAACTGGGCGACGCCGAGGCCATGGAAGAATTAGCCGAAAACTTCAGCACCGGCGCGGAAGCGCTGCAGTGGTTCCAGCGAGCGGCCGCGGCCGCGAATTCCACAGCCATGGTCCAACTGGGAGCCATGTATTCACTCGGCGAGAACGTCCCGCAGAGCGACGAAGAGGCAGCGCGGTGGTATCAGAAAGCCGCCGATCTGAAAAACCCAGCGGCGATGTACGACCTCGCTGGGCTGTACGAAACCGGTGAGGGAGTGGCGCGGGACGTCAACAAAGCCAGGCAACTGTATCAAGCCGCCGCCGCTCTCGGGAATCTCGAAGCCCAACGCCGTCTGGTCGAACTCGGATCTCAAAAGTAGTCCGATTTTCCCGTCATGTGGGGCTGACGCCCGCGTTGCCGCGCGACGCCTCGCGCACAATCCGCGAGAAGATCCGGCCCTATCCTGCACCTTTCATGCGGAGTATCCCTCACGTATGAAAGCAGTCTTTCTCCTGGTGGCCCTTGCCTGGGCAGCCCCGGCTATTGCCGGCGAACCTCCCGACGCTCCGTCCGGGACTGTCCCCCAAGCTCCGGTAACGCAGGCGACCATTAACAAGCTGCTGGCAGTGATTGCGGCTCATGAAGCGCGCATCCAGGCACTGGAGAGCGAACTAGAAAAAAGGCTGGAAGATGACGGCAGCGGCGTTCCCGCCGATTCCAACCCATCACCAGCCGCCCGGGCCGTCTCTCAAAACGCGGCCCCTCCGCCGCCCGCCGAACTTCCGCCGCAGCAGCCCGCCGCGAACCTGGCGCAACCGCAGGATACGGCTGCGGGCGGCCACAACATGACGATTGCCGGTGGTCCGGTGCTGAACATCCGGGGATTTTTCGATTTCAACTTCGGCCTGGGATCCATCGCAAATCCCCTGGTGTATCCGATCATCGACAACGGCTGCGGAACCTGCGGGAGCGAGACCACTACGCCCCATACCGCCTTTCAAGCCGGCGAGTTCGATCTGTTCATGACGTCGAAGCTTTCCGATCACCTGAGTTTCCTGGCGGAAGTTGTGCTGGGTCCGGACGATACCAACGAGTTCGGCGTCGACATTGAACGCTATCAGCTCACCTATCGGGCGAACCCGTACTTTTCGGCCAGCGCCGGCCGCTTCCACACATCCATCGGATATTACAATACGGCCTACCATCACGGGACCTGGTTTTCGACGGCCGAGGGACGGCCCATCATGTACCTGTTCGAGGATAGCGGCGGCATCCTGCCGGTACACATGGTCGGCCTCAGCTTCACGGGACAGGTTCCGCGCACCGAGAAACTCGATCTGCACTGGGTGGCGGAGGTCGGCAACGGCCTCAGCTCCAACCCCTTCGCGGCGGAATCGGTGCAGAATTTTTATTCCGATCGCAACTACAAGGCCACGAATCTGGCTGGCTATATCCGGCCGCAATTCCTGCCGGGACTGCAGATCGGCGGCTCGTGGTATCACGACGGTCTCAATCCCTCCCAGGCGCAGAACCCGCTGCCGGTCTCTGAGATAAGGCAGAACATCGAGAGCGCTTACGTGGTGTATTTCTCGTCCGATTGGGAGTTCATGACCGAAGCGGTTCTGCTGAGCAACCATCTCGAGGGAACCACGCAGTCGTTCCGCAGCCCGATGGCTTACACGCAGGTCGCGCGGGAGTTCGGAATCTACAAGCCCTACTTCCGTTATCAGTACGTGAGGGACAACGCGCAGGACCCCATCAATCTCCTGAGGGGAACCTATTATGGTCCGTCGATTGGGATGAGGATCGATTTTGCCACTTACGCCGCGTTTAAGCTGCAGTTTAACCATCTTTATCAAAGCAGCCAGTTGGCGGGAAACGGCTTAGATGCGCAGCTCGGTTTTACTTTCTGACCTGGCGGCCTTTTCCCGGATGCGCTGAGCGTGTCGGACCTTCGCATGATGATCCTCTCCCGCGCGGCCGCGCTGCATTGGAGGTGGCGATGCAAAAGCCGGCGAAACGCCTCAAGGTTCTGAATTCCCATCCGATAAGAGCTGCATTGAAGAGTCACTTTGAATTGAAGAGTCACTTTGAATTGAAGAGTCACTGTGAATTGAAGAGCCGCTGTGAATTGAGGAGCCACTATGAAATCCGTAGTTCCGATCAGCCTTTCCTTGCTTGCTGGGTTCTGCGTTTGTTCTATCGCGGATGAGCCAGCCGATTTGGCCGTTGTCGTCAACAAAGCGACCACCCCCGACACTGCAGATCTCGGTGAGATTCGTCAGATGATCCTGGGAGAACGATTGAAATGGCGCAACGATGGTGAGCCCGTAATCGCCGTTCAGACTCCGCCCGATTCTCCGGAGCGGGCCTTGGAGATGAAAACGGTTTACCGCATGAACGACTCCGCTCTGAGGCGCTACTACATGCTGGCGGTCTTCAACGGAAAAGAGGTGGCGCAGCCCAGAGACGTCAGCTCGGCCGCGGCGCTGAAGAAATTTGTCGCCACCAATCCGGGCTCCATCGGTTGCATTCTCGCTTCGGAGGTGGACGCGTCCGTCAAGGTCCTCAAAGTGGATGGCGCGGCGCCCGGCGAGCCGGGCTACAAGCTGCGGTGAGGAAGGGCGGAGTCGCAAGGACGGTTGTTATGATGGTTGCGTTCCCCGACTCATGCCCACCAATGCGCTCGATTACATCACCATCAAGGGCTTCAAGAGTATCGCTTCCATAGAGAAGCTTGCGCTGAGGCCTATCGATGTCGTCATTGGCCCGAACGGTTCCGGAAAGTCGAATTTCATTGGCGTTTTTCGAGTTCGTTAACGAGATTCTCGATGGGAGGCTGAAGGATTACGTAATTTTCGCGGGCGGGGCCGACAAGATTCTGCACTTCGGTTCGAAAACGACGAGGGAAATCGTCTTCGACTTTTCGTTCGCGCAGGGACAGCACGAAGTAAGGCTCCTCCGCCCAACGACGGATGATGAGCTCTATATGCACGGAGGGGGCGCGTGGGTGCCGTTGGCGAGTCAGACGTGGCGGATCTATCACTTCGACGACACCGGTTTCTCGTCACCGATGCGCAAGACCGCGAAGGTCGACGACAATCGTATGCTGCGCCCCGATGGGTCGAATCTGCCGGCCTTCCTGTACCTTCTCAGAGAGAAGCACAAGGCCTCCTACAACCTGATCATTTCGCACCGTGCAACGGGTAGCCCCGTTCTTCGAGGATTTCCGTCTAGATCCGCTGCTGCTTAAACCCGACGACATCAAGTTGGAGTGGCGGCACAAAAGATCGGATCAATATTTCGACGCTTCCTCACTATCGGATGGAACCCTGGAAGGCAGCTTTCGAGGATTCAGCAGCGTTTTGAAACCCCAGAGCAGATCAACGATTCGCCGAGTAGGGCTCCGTCTAAACGCGTGGAACAGATTGTGCCCGGTTACGAGAAACCTCTCCTCGGCGTCCTCGCTGTGTTAGAGATCGGCTTCGTTCGTATCCGAGCCGCGTTTCCGCATTTTGATGGCTGGCTTAACCAGATCGAGTCCCGAGCAGGTTAAGCCAGCGCGATTAGTCTATTGCCCCGGACCCATGGACGGTTTGCCGAAACGCGAGTCTTCGATCGGCACGTTCACCTTCACGTCGGTGAGCTTGTAAGTATCCCGGCCGTCCAGCCATTGGAATTTGTACTCGAAGGGGAACTTGATGCCGTCGACGTCGCGATAGTCGGAGTAATCCACTTGCGAGGGCACGCGGCCGATCGGCGTCCGGCCGAAGCGGATTTCCCGCACCAGCAGGCCCGTCTGCTTATCGAAATACAAGGTCACCAGAAGATTCCTGGGTCCGCGGCCCTGCAGCACTTCGACGTCTTTGCCGTCGAGAACATCCGGATAGCCAACCACCAAATTGGTGAGAAAGGTTTTGATCTGGCCGGGGAAGGCCAGATCGGCGTCGAAATGCAGCCCGTCGAGCTCCGTTCCGGTCACTTCATATTCACCCAGCAGAGCGCGCGGCGTGGTGACCCAGCCGTCGGCTCCGTTGAAGGCCCGGGTTTGATTGCCGCGATCCGGGGCGTCCTTATAGGTGACGCGCACCGTGCGCATATCCGGCGATTTGGCGAAAATTTCGAATTGGCCGCCGCCCTTCACCTGCACGTAGCCACCCTGCGTTCCAGTGGCGACAAAGCTTTTCAAACTGGCCAGCTTTGCCGCTCCGCCGAGAGCCGCAATATATTTGTCGAGAATCACGCTACCGGCAGGCTGGGTATCATCCTTCGCGATGATGTCGTCCTTCTCTTCGTTAGGAGGGCCGTAAAGATTGTCCAGGGCGATGGTGGTAGCGGGGACGTCTTTTCCGTGATGGCAAGTCCAGCAACTCACCAGCGGCGCTCCGCCGAAATTCTGCTTGTTAATAGTGGCAACCATCTCCGTCATGCGGCGCGCCATCCGCTTTCGATTGGTGTCGGCTTCCCAAACAACTTTGTCGGTGCCGGCGCCGGTGTGGCAATCCGCGCAGTCAAAACCCAGGGCGGCAGCCATGAGGCCCATGCTTCCCATAAAATCGTCGACGGTGAGCCCTTTGAGGGGCGTGGTGGTGACGTTCTTGAAAACCTCTCCGGCCGTCTTTCCCTTCGCCGGCACGCCTGCCTGGCCTAATAGCGGGATACCGCTCAGGCAAACGACGGACATTGCAGCGACCGACAGGGTCAGCCGGCTCGACCAAAACTTCATTTTTACTTCCTCCCTACAAGGTATCTGAAGGACCTATCGTACTAATGACGGAACTCGGACGCAACCTTGTTACCGCGCGGACGTAACAAAAAATGAAATCTAAAACGAGCGATGGCCGCCGGGCAGGACGCGCCGACGGCCACCGGATGGAGGGAAGTTGCCCACGAAGCGCTCAGTTGAAGGCAACGATGGTGGACAGCAGAAGCGTGTTTTGATTGTCGTCCACCGCGGCGAACCGGGTGGCGCGGCCGACGCTTTGGATGTTCACGCCGAACGCGCCGCCGTTGTTCGGATCCACGGAGAACTGGGTCACGAACTGGCCGCCGGTGGTGAATTCAACGATCTCGCTGGGCTGGTTCGGATCGAGGTTGGAGCCATCGCTATTGGCCACCAGCAAGTGTCCGTTGGGCGCCAGAACCAGGTCCAGGACGCCATGCAGGTGCGTATTGTCCTGGTATATCACCGTGCCGGTTCCGGCATCCTGCGTCAGCGCGCCGGCGCCACTGATGGACCGGATGGTATTGTCGGCCGAGTCGGCAACGTAGAGGATATCGTTGACGGCATCGTAGGCCAGACCGGATGGTCCCAGCTCCAGAGCCGCCGGATCGGGGCGATGTTCCAGGCCGCTGGCGATCACCACGGTGTCGCGGGTGACGATGCTGTTCGAACGCTTGGAGGCCACCAGGTCGAACCGGACAACCGTGCCGGACAGAACGTTGGAGACGAACATTTGCACTTGATCGTCTACTTCGTTGATCGCCATGCCCCAGGGCCCATCGATGGTGGACTGGCCCTGGAACGACCCCAGCAACACACCACTGCTGTTCAAGACCAGGACGGAGCCCGCCTGCGCGGTTGCGGAAGTGCCGTCGGTGGTGGGCATGTTACCGACGAAGACGAAGCCGGCTCGTAAGATGCCCAGCGCGGCCGTCAGACCGAGCGGGGCTTTGCCCTGGTAGAAGAGCGACGTTTTTCCATTAGGAGCAATGCCGACCACGGTGGTTCCGGTGCCTTGCAGATTCTGGCTATTGTTAAAGTTCGAGACCAGGATGTCGCCGGGCTGGATGGTTCCGCCAAAGGCGAACTTGGGCGGCACGAAGGCGACACCGTACGGATTCACGTCGCCGTTGGAGGGCACGGTGGTGGCGGTGGCGGGCGGTGGCGGAAGAAAAGGATTCTGCGCGTACAGGGACGCGGACGGCAGCGCCAGGAGAGCTAGTCCAAGAGCCGCGCGAACGGCCTTGGCCGCACAGGCGGCCGGAGAAAGTGTTTTGTCGTTCCCGTTGGCGGGGTTGATCGCGACGAGGCGTGAGAGATTCATGGGAGTTTCCTTTCTATTACTGGTTTCTATTCGTGTTCAGTGGCATCTGTTCCGCCGGGCCTCGCGGCGCACTTCGCGCCGCGCAGCCCGCGGAGTTTATACTTGAGAAGTTGCGGTGGCCTACGTTTTCTTGCCCACCCAACACGTAGGGCGACATTTCGGCCGGGATTCCCTCACGTCCGGCAAACTTTTTTCTCCGCGCCGCGAAGCGCCATTGCGAGGGATCCGGTGCGCTGGGAGGAAGGAGGTCCGCTCTTGTTGCCGCAGAAGGAAACGATCACGCGGCTGCTGCACCAGCTGAGCGGCGGGCAGAAGCAGGCGTTCGACGAATTAATCCCGCTGGTTTACGATCAACTTCGTAAGCTGGCGGCGAATTGCCTGTTCTCCGAGCGGCCCGGACACACTCTGGCGGCGACGGCGCTGGTGCACGAGGCCTATGTCCGGCTGGTGGATTCCGACGTTGCGTTTGAAGACCGGGCCCACTTCTATGCGGTAGCGGCACGCGTGATGCGCCGCATTCTTGTGGACCACGCCCGAGCCAATCATCGCCAGAAGCGCGGCAGCGGCGCCGAAAAAGTTCCGCTGGATGAAGCCTTCATGGTGGGACGCGACACGCCCGGCGCAGTGGTGGAGCTGGACGATGCGTTGCGGCTGTTGGAGGCGCAAGATTCCCGCAAATCGGAGGTGGTGGAGATGCTATTCTTCGGGGGCATGACTTACGAAGAGACCGCCGCGGCGCTCAATTTATCGCCGGCCACGGTGCATCGCGAATTGAGAATGGCCAAGGCGTGGCTGCACCGCGAACTGACGCAATCCGCGCCGTCAGCTTCCTAAGAGGCGCCGATGGACTCAGGCGCGCCCGCTCCCGCCGTTGAACCCGACCGCTGGCGTCGCCTGGAGGCGATTTTCCAAGCGGCGGCGGATCTGCCTCCCGCCGATCGTCCCGCATTTCTCACTGCTCAGTGCGGCGATGACATCGAGCTGCGGAACAACGTGGATTCGCTGCTTCGCTCTCTCGACCAGACCCACGGATTTATCGTGGCGCCTTTGCAGGCCGCGGCTCAGCAAGTGGCGGGCGCCGCGGACATCCAGCCTGGAACGCACATTGGGCCGTATCAACTGGTCAAGACGCTGGGCGAAGGCGGCATGGGCAAGGTATATCTGGCGATGCGCGCCGATCAAGTCTACCTGCGCGGCGTTGCAATCAAGGTGATGCGCTCGGGTTTCGGATCGAATCCAATAATGCTGGCCCGCTTCCGCAACGAACGGCAGATTCTCGCGAATCTCGATCATCCCAATATCGCGCGGCTACTGGATGGCGGAGTCACCGAGCGGGACGCACCGTATTTGGTGATGGAGTACATCGATGGGACACCCATCGACCGGTATTGCTGGTCGCAATCGCTGCCGCTGGAGCAGCGGCTTCGCATGTTCGTCGCGGTTTGTTCGGCGGTGGAATATGCGCACAACAATCTGGTGGTGCACCGCGACATCAAGCCGGCGAACATTCTGGTGGCTTCCGACGGCGTGCCGAAGCTGCTGGATTTCGGCATCGCGAAAATGCTGGATCCGGAGCTGGGCGACATCTTGCTGACGCGCCCGGCCGAGCGTCTGATGACGCCTGAATATGCCAGCCCGGAACAGATCCGGGGAGAGCCGGTGACGACGGCCACCGACGTCTATGGTCTGGGCATCCTCTTGTATGAGCTGCTGGCGGGCATGCGTCCATTTCGAACCGAGGGCCGCGATCAGCATCAGGTGGCGCGCATGATTTGCGAGGAGGAGCCGATGCCTCCGAGCGCCACTCGAGCGCGCAGCCAGGATGCCGCGCCGCCGGACCCGCGCAGACTGAGGGGCGATCTGGACCGCATCGTGATGATGGCCATCCGCAAGGAACCGGCGCGGCGCTATGCTTCGGTGGCGCAACTGGCGGCCGATGTGGAGGCGTACCTGGACGGCTACCCGGTTCGCGCGCGCACGGATGCGTGGGGCTATCGATCCGGAAAATTCGTGCGCCGGCATAAGGCGGGCGTTGCGGCTACGGTGATTGCGGCGCTGGCGCTGGTGGGCGTCAGCATCGTGATGGCGGTGCTGGCCAAACGTGCAACGCGCGAGCAAACCATCGCACAGCGCGAGGCGCAATTCATGGCCACTATGTTCCAGGCCGCGACGCCGGACGTTGCGCGGGGCCGCACCATCACCGCGCGCGATCTGCTGGACCAGGGCGCGCAGCGATTGGATCGCGAGCTGGCCGGCGAACCGGAAGTGCGCGCGTCCATGGCGGACAATATCGCGTTGGCCTATCGCAATCTGGGTATGGCGGATCGTGCGCTGCCGGTGGCCGAGAACGCGTATCGGCTGAACGTGAAGACGCATGGCGCAGATAGTCCGGAAGCGGCGTCGAGTCTTCAACTCCTCGCTTCGCTCTATCGGGATGAAGGCAAATATGCGACGGCGGAGCCGGGGTTTCGACAGTTGGTTGCGATTCGCCGCAAGAGTTTGAATCCCACCGATGCGAAACTTGCCGAGGCTCTCGCGGCGCTGGGTGAGTGTCTGTATCTGGAAAACAAGGATGCCGAGTCCGAGCCGGCGCTGCGGGAAGCTTTGAAGATTTACCGGAGCGACGGTCCGGATTTCGGCTCCGAAGCGCGCAATTATCTCGCGCTGCTGGTGGAGCGCAAAGGCCGTTATCCGGAAGCTGCCGAGCTGCTGCGGCAGGCCACCGAGATCGATCTGCGTACCAAAGGACCCGATAGTCCCGACTACGCCAATAGCTTGAGCAATTACGCCAGCAATCGCATCGATTTCGGCGATTATGCGGGAGCCGAAAACAAATTGCGGGAGGCGCTGGGCATTCGCCGGAAAATATTGGGGAACGATCACCCGGATCTGGGATATCCGCTCAACAATCTTGCGTTTGTGCTGGTGGAAGAAGGCCAAGCCGACCAGGCGGAACCGCTGGCGCGTGAGGCGCTGGCCATGCGGCTCAAGAATCAGGGGCCCAATCATCCACAGATTGCGGCGGCGCGCAACACTTTGGGGCGGGTGCTGGAAGCCGAAGGGAATCTGGCTGGAGCGGAGAATGAGTTCGGTCAGGCGCTGGAGACCGTGAAGCGGACCGTAGGGTTGGGAAGCTATATGGGAGCGCAGATTCTGCTGAATCACGCAGCGCTCGAATTCGATCGGGGCCAATATCGGATAGCGGAGCAGGAGGCCGGACAATCGCTGGATGCGCTGCGGAAACTGGGCGGCGAAAACACTCCGTACGTCGCGTCGGCGCTGATTCAAGTGGCTGAAGGCCGCGTGCTGGCGGGAGATCCTAACAGCGCCGTACCGATGCTGCGGGAAGCGCTGGAAATCCGGCGGGGCGAACATTCCGCGGCGCATCCGGACGTGGTGCTGGCCGAGGTGCGGCTGGGAGAAGCTCTCACCGCCGGCGGAAACTTGCAGGAGGCCGAGCAGACGCTGCGCGCTGCGATGCAGGAAGAGCGCTCGGCTTCGTTTGCATTTGCGGCCTGGCGCATCGCGGAGAGTCAGAGCGCACTCGGCATGTGTCTCGCGGCACGCGGCGATACCAGCGACGCCAGGGAGATGCTGGAAGCGAGCCAGAACGGACTGCGGACAGATCCGCACTCCATTTTCCGAACGCTTTCCGCCGCGTGGTTGCAGCAGGTCACAAGACAGTAAGTGACCGGCTGAGCTATTTCCCCACCATGTGCCCGGGAGCTTTGTTGTTCTCTTCGCAGACGTACTCGATCAGGTCGTCCTGCGGCAGAAGATGAACTTTGGCGGCGACGGTCCAGGGCTTCGCATAAGCTTTGGGATCGTCGATGGTGAACTGAAGGTCCATATGGCCGAGGTCGCGGCGGGTGAAGCGTTCGGTGACGTGTAGCGCTTCGGTGGCGGGATGGCCGGTCATGTCGAGCCAGGTTTTTCCGTTGAAGCCGGCGGTATCCACCACCAGGGTGTCGCCGTCCCAATGCCCAACTGAATAGCCCTGCCACGCCGGATTCGGATCCACCGGGAGCGGGCGGCCGTCGGTGAAAATCTGGCGGAAGATGGTGCGCGATTCATAAAGGACCACGATCAGGTCTGGCGTCTGCACAATTTTATAGGGATGCGGGACGGTGTCCTTTTCGGGCAGACCGGAGGGGAGGCACTGCACGCCCGGATGATCCTTGCCGTTGGTTTCGGCACGCTGCTTGTAGACGGCTTCGGCCCACGGGAGCAATGCAACGTCGCCCGGTTTGAGATCGGCGGCGAGGTTGGTGAGGAGCTTGGGATTTTGGCCCTCCCCGTACATTTCCCAGACGCCGGAAAGATCGGGATGGCCATCGGCCGCGCGCGGGGTGGGCGCGGTAAGGTTCACTTTGCCGTCGGGCGTGCGGGGCAATTTCGGCGAGGCGGCGCGAGGCCATTGGGCCAACAACGGCATCGCGATAACGAACAGTGTCAAAGAAGCCAGGGATGTGTGGAGCATAGGGTTTGGGACAGTATACAGGAATTGCAGGCGCGCGCCATGCTAGCGTTACAGCTTGGACGCAAAATCTACGCTCGAAGCTAGTCGTCTGAACCCTAGCCACTCCGACACCAGTTTCTTCGGCCATCCGCGCGGCCTGGCGACGCTGTTCTTCACCGAGATGTGGGAGCGCTTCAGCTATTACGGCATGCGCGCGATCCTGATCCTGTTCATGACGGCGCCCGTCTCGAATGGAGGGCTTGGCTTTGGAGTGGTGAAAGCGGGCGCGGTTTACGGCTTTTACACGGCGATGGTCTACCTGATGGGCTTGCCCTGCGGATGGGCGGCCGATCGCATCTTTGGGCAGCGGCGCGCGGTGCTTTATGGCGCGATCCTGATCGTGGCGGGCGAATTTGCCTTGATGAGTCCAGCGATAGCGGGATTCTACGCCGGACTTGGGCTGCTGATGTTCGGAACCGGGCTGCTCAAATCGAACGCCAGCACCATGGTGGGGCAGCTTTATGCGCAGGGCGACCGGAGGCGCGATTCCGGTTTTTCGATTTACTACATGGGCATCAATCTCGGGGCGCTGCTGTCGCCTTTAATCTGCGGGTACGTCGGCGAGCGGATCAACTGGCGGCTGGGTTTTGGAATTGCGGGCCTCGGAATGTTGGTGGGGCTGGTTCAGTATCTGCTGGGCGCGAGACATCTGGGAACGGCCGGACTCTATCCGGTGCCGCCGGAAAGCCCAGAAGCGGGCAGGCGGACGAAGCGCAACGCGGCGCTCGGTGCGGGAGCCGCGGTGTTGATTTTGGGCGGGGTCTGGTTGCTCGGAGCGACCGGTGAAATCGAGCTGACCGCCGAGCGAATCTCCGGTGCGTTGGGAATTGTGCTGATTTTGGTCTCGGTGGCGATCTTCGCGTGGTTGCTCGGGGGTCGCGGATGGTCGCCGATCGAGCGTAAGCGCTCCGCTGCCATGCTGGTGTTGTTCCTGGCGTCGGCAATCTTTTGGGCCGCCTACGAGCAAGGTGGTTCCTCGCTGAATCTTTTCGCCGAGCGGAGCACGCGCAACATCATACTCGGATTCAATTACCCGGCGAGCTGGTTTCAGTTTGTTCAGCCGCTGTTCGTGATGGCCCTGGCGCCGACATTTGCGTGGCTGTGGATTGCGCTTGGAAAGCTGGAGCCATCCATTCCGACAAAATTCGCGCTGGGGTTATTGTTAGGCGGCATCGCATTTGTGATTCTGGTTCCAGCGGCGCGTGTGGCGATGACGGGTGCGCTGGTGTCTCCCTGGTGGCTGACGGGCACGTACTTTCTGCAAACGGTTGGAGAGATGTGCCTGAGCCCGGTGGGATTGAGCGCGTTCAGCAAGCTTGCGCCCGCGCGCGTCGCCGGTATGATGATGGGCCTGTTCTTTGTCTCCATCAGCATTGGCGACTACCTGGCGGGGACCGCGGCGTCGCTGTACGAATCCATGCCTTTGCCTACGCTGTTCGGAGTGGTGGGTGCGATTTCTTTGGGAGCGGCGGTGGTGCTGGTGGTGCTGATCAAGCCGACCGTGAAGTTAATGGCGGGCGTGAAATAGCGGCGAACCGATGTTCCTGGGACACTTCGCTGTCGGGTTTGCGGCCAAGAAATTCGCGCCGCGCAGCTCGGAGGCGGTGTTGCTGGCTGCGCCGCTCGCGGCCGATATCTTGTGGCCCTTCTTCCTGCTATTGGGCTGGGAGCAGGTGCGCATCGATCCGGGCAATACCCGCTTCACGCCGTTCGACTTCGTTTCGTATCCGTGGTCGCACAGCCTGCTAACGTTGTGCGTTTGGGCTACCGCGTTCGGTGGAATCTATTACATGATCACGCGCTATGGTGCTGGACTGGGTGACGCATCGCCCGGACCTGCCGTTGTATCCGGGCGGAGCGCGCTACGGGCTGGGACTGTGGAATTCGATCGCCGGCACGATGGTGGTGGAGATTGCGATGTTCGCGGTGGGCGTGTGGATGTATGTGCGGGCGAAGGATCGCATCGGGCGTTATGCATTCATCGCGTATGTGGTGTTGCTGCTGGCGATTTATGTCGCAGATGCCTTTGGTGGAGCGCCGATAGCGTGGGGCAAGTGGCGTTGGCCGGCGTTGTAGCGCCCGTGATCTTGATTCCGTGGGCTTGGTGGTTTGACCGGCACCGGGCACATGGTGCGTGAGGTCGCGTGCAGTAAAGCTAGAATCGATGTGTGGATCAGATAACGCCGAACATCCTCGAATGGCTGTTCGAGCATAAGCAGGTATTTGCCGAGCCGTGGGTAGACAGATGGGTAATTCCAAACCCTTTTATCACGCCGCTTCTTGCAACTCTCCGAACCACCGGTGTCGAGCTGACGGACTTCTCGTTCAACAAAGATGCATCGAACGTCGCAGAAACCTATCTGAATATCACGATCCGAAAATTGAACGCGGCTATAAGAATTGGGCTCGATGCTGTGAGCTACATCGCCATTAACGCCAATTGGGGGATGGCCACGCAGCTGTTCGAAGTGTTTGACCACGTTTCGGAGCGCACCATCGAAATCATCGGCCGCCAGCCCGAGTTCCAAGAGGCGACCTTAGCTTTCCACGTGACGGCAGCGGCAGTCGATTTCACTGTGACTACTGCATCGCTAGTCAATCCTGATCTAGCGTCCAAAGCACAGTTTTGTGGAATTTCCATACATCGGGCCGACAGAATCTTGACCATCGACAAGTCTGTCAGGTATGACGGCGCGGCTTTCATCCGTCTTCACCGTCGATTTGCGCCAGAAACAAAATTTGCCGACGTCGCACCTCGAATTTACGAGCACGAGGTTGCCGCGCTTCGAATGGTCGGCATTCCGGTGTAGTCTTAAAGAGTGGCGACTAGCATTCTCTTTTCGAATCAATCCGTCGACATCGGAGTTCCAGACCAGTCTGCAGCTTCGGGTGGCTCCGGATTCGTCCCACAGGACTTTTCTAGAATTTTACCCAAACGGGGGGAATCGTCGTCGTTCCCCTGGGGAAATAATGCGCTCTACGGCGAACAGATGCTTCAGGGATTGAGTTTAATCCAACCGTGGCAAGGGCGTCCGACCGGGATTTTCGTGCCTAGCCAGCCGGGCGGTGAGGGCATGCCTCTCGATGTCTACTTTCGAGGAGCTAAAGCCGCCATCCAAAATGCTCCAAAGCGGCGTGCTAACCAAGCGAGGTATTTCCATGAGGAAATGCGATGGCTCGCCGAAAACAGCAACGGCTTTCCCGGAAAATGGCTGGCCCTGCGAGGCCAGCAATTGCTTGCCGTTGGTGCGACGGCAAAAGAAGTGTTCTCGCAAGTGGCCGACTTGGAACCTCCTCCGCTCGTGGTCCGTATCTCCGAGGAGGACCTGCCTTTCGCGGGTTGGTGAACGCTTGGAGATTCTCACTTTTCGGGCGAAACACGCATACCCGATTGGCCCGTCCGGCATTCAAGTTCCAATCGGGCTGCGTCGCCACGAATCGCGTCCAGTATGGCTTCTCGCAAAGGCGGATACCGGGGCCTCATTTTGTATCTTCGAAAGAGACTACGCTGCACAAATGGGAATAGACGTTGAGAGCGGGTTCCACGAAGTAGTGGTTACTCCGACCGGTCGTCTAGCAGGCTGCTGAGTGCGCCGGTACAAACCGGCGTGGAGTTGTGAATGAAAGAGTCATACAGGAAAGGCGTAGCGAGCCGTCCTGGCCCCGAGTCATGCGTGGCCAGCCGCGAGGCTGCCATCGAAGCGTTGACAGGGGAAAGTGCAGGCAGGGTATTGAGCTGCGAAATAATCGCGATCGGAGTGCCGACGTCGTTCAGCATGGCGGAAGGCAACACTGGCGGATGTGTAATCGCGAGCATCCGTTGGACTCTGCGCAGTCTAAGACCCCTGGCATGCATGGAAACTCCGCGCGCGGGAACCGGGAGACCCCATCGATGCCCATCGCCCAGATTGCGGCGGGCCGGTTGGAGAAGGCCTTGAGCCGGAAGTCCAACATGCACGTTGGTGGGGAGTCGGACGGTTGCGTAGTACCGTCGAAGTGTCCGAACAAGAGTGGGAAACCGCTGGCGGAGGGCATGGAGGGAAGGCAATCGACCAAGGAGAACATCGGGCAGGCGACCGCGCCCCGGACTCAGAGCCGGATCGGCGAGTTGAGCGACTTGCACGGTGTGCGAAAGGCAGCACGGAAAGACAAGCGGACGCGGTTCACTGCGCTGCTCCACCACGTCACTGTCGGATTGTTACGGGACAGCTATTTCGCCCTGAAGCGGGATGCGGCGCCTGGAATCGACGGCGTGACGTGGAAAGAGTACGAGACGGGCCTGGAGGAGAAACTGGCAGACTTGCAAAGCCGAATCCATCGAGGGACGTACCGAGCGCAGCCTTCCAAGAGAGCCTACATTCCGAAAGCCGATGGACGGCAACGTCCCTTGGGCATCGCAGCCCTGGAGGATAAGGTGGTTCAACAGGCCGTAGTGACGATCCTCAACCAGATTTACGAAGAGGATTTCCTGGGGTTCTCTTATGGGTTCCGACCGGGGCGAAGCCAGCATCAAGCGCTGGATGCACTTTGGGTGGGGATCATGCGGAGGAAGGTGAACTGGATACTCGATGCCGACATTCGTGGCTTTTTCGATCACCTATCGCACGAATGGCTGGTCAAGTTTATCGAGCACCGCATTGCCGACCGAAGGATACTTCGCTTGATTCAGAAATGGCTGAGGGCGGGAGTGTCCGAGGAAGGGAAGTGGTCGAAGACGGAAGTAGGGACTCCGCAAGGATCGGTGGCTTCGCCGCTGCTGGCCAACGTGTACCTGCACTACGTTTTCGATCGGTGGGTCCAGCACTGGCGAAAACATCAGGCTACGGGCGACATGGTGGTGGTCCGATACGCTGATGATATCGTCGCGGGATTCGAAAATCGCGCCGACGCGGAGCGCTTTCTTTCCGAGTGGAAGGAGCGCTTGCAGAAGTTCGGGTTGGAGTTACACCCGGACAAGACGCGCCTGATTGAGTTCGGGCGCGAGGCAGCCAAAAACCGGAAGCAGCGAGGCGAGGACAAGCCGGAGGTGTTCGACTTTCTGGGTTTCACGCACATGTGTGGGAAGACCCGGAAAACCGGTCGGTTCATCGTCAAGCGGAAGACGATTCGTAAGCGACTCTCTGGCAAGCTCGGTGAGCTGAAGGAGGAGCTTCGGCGACGCTGGCACCAGCCAGTCGCCGAGATCGGGAAGTGGTTGAAGTCCGTCGTTCAAGGCTACTTCAACTATCAGGCAGTCCCCGGCAACATGGATAGTCTGAACACCTTTCGGGCCCAGGTGATCTGGCGCTGGTACCGCGCGCTTCGGCGGCGGAGTCAACGGAGCCGGATGACTTGGGAGCGGTTCTGGCCTTTGGTCGATCGATGGATTCCAAGTGCGAAGATCCTGCATCCGCATCCGAACGTGCGCTTCGACGCCAGATATCCGAGGTAGGAGCCGTATGCAGCAATTCTGCACGTACGGATCTGTGCGGGGGGCGTCTGGGAAACCGGCGTCCCTACCGCGACAAAAGCCTTTTGGGGACCGACTCCCTCACGGTCGCGGCTCGGTAAACACATGCAAACACGCAGTCGCGATTCTGAGCCGCGCGCCAGCAGCACACCCGGAGACGACCGGAAGTCGTGCACTGGAGAACAGCGACTCGAAGAACACCGGACGGGTGGCGCGTGAGCAAGCGGTTTATGGCCTTTTTCAGCATCCTGCTAGACGTCTACGGCCACGCAGTCAAGTTGTCTTGTCTCGAGTGGGAATTTGAAACGACCGTTTACTTTGCGGGTTCAGAAGAATTCCATCGAAACGTGGTGGGCCGCGTTGGGTGGCTGGAGCATTTCCGATTAGGAATCATCGAACATGATTCAACGTTGTATCTAAGTCACTATGACGACTGAAGCGCACCTCGCGACTAAGTAGCCACCTACAATACAGGGATGGCTCCGCTACGCGGGTCGTTTTGGGTGTTCGTGTTGTACGACGTGGCCGAGGAGATCCGCATCGAGAAACTGCGCGATCTGGTGGGCGCGGAGACGGCGCGGCCGCAGCCCAGCTTCAAACATCCGGCGCCAGAGTATGTGCGCTTTGAGCGTCCGCCCGCGATCGAATATCCGGAGCCGATCGCGCTGGAATCGGGCGAGAGGTTCGAGGCGCGCATCAAGTACTTCGATTACGGCGTGGCCAGCGTTGAATTAAAGATGGAGTTCGAAGCGGATTGGGAACAATTGATCCGGCTGTCGAACCGCTGGATTCTTGCGCCGGAGATCGAGCGGCGCACGGCGGACCTGATCCAATCGCGGATGGAGCGCGCGGCCCCGGCTCTGGTGCAACCTTATCCGGCGCGGCTCAGCGAAGATTACTACATCATCCATCTGCGCGAGGCGCTGGATGAGGACGGCTGCCCGCTGACGGCGCCTGTCATGCTGACCAAGCGCGGCGAACAGATCGCACAAATTGTGCGCGGCGAATCGCAGCCGCTGGCGGAGAGCGAACGCCGGGAAGTATTGCAGTCCAGTTTGTCGTATTATCCAACCGATTTATTGGTTACTGGCTGGGTGGCGGCGCTGGTTTACGACAGCATGGAGGGTGCCGAACCTACGATACAGTTGCTGGAATATGCGAACACGCAGTTGCTCGAGTTCCGGCATTACGACGATGTGCTGACGCGCGTGCTGGAGAACGTATATAAGATGCTGGAACATCGCGGCGGATTTTTCCGGCGCTGGAAGATGGCGGGCGAAGCCGAGCGGCTGAACACGTTGCGTCTGGATGTGCGGGAGCTGACCGAGCGCACCGACAACGCGATCAAATTCCTGAGCGATATGTTTTATGCGAGGGCCTATCGGATCGCGGCGGCGCGCGTGGGCGTCACCGACTATCGCAACCTGGTGGAAGAGAAGCTGCGGACGGCGGGCGAGCTGTACGAGTTCATGATGAACGAGTTTCATCAGGCGCGGGCCTTCGTGCTGGAGGCGATGGTGGTGGCGATACTGGTGATCGAGTTGTTCTCGCTATTTCGCGGCGGACATTAACGCTACCGGCCCGATCCTTTGCGGATTATTGTTCAATGATGTTGCGTCTGGTCCCTGAGTCGTTGATTGATGCGCTCCTCTAACAGGCGGAACACTTTTTGAATATCGGCGAAGGTGGTCTTCGGGTCGTTGTTGCAATCCATGAGGCGGTGATTGTACGCTTTCCAGTTGGGCGCAACGTCTTCAATCACGAAGCGGGCCTCCTGCATCGGGGCGCCGCAGTGTTCGAAGTGGCCGCTCACCTCGTCCGTGGCTTTTTCGAGCGCGCAATAGAGGCTGAAGGTTTTGGCTGGCGCCGGGCAGATCCGGTTGTCGGCACGGTTCCATTTTTGGGGCGAGTTCAGGATCTCGCGCGCACGCTGGACGATGCGCACATCGGCCTTGGTGACAGGCGGCCTGGCATCGGAGTCGGATGTTTGTGCGGCATGGGCGAGAACGAAGATCGACAGCAGCACGGAAAGCAGGGCGAGCATTTTGCATTGCATGGCTTCGAGGCGCCCTCGCTTTACTTTGGTAGACGAGAGGGGCGAGACGCGACCTCTGGGC
This sequence comes from Bryobacterales bacterium, assembly GCA_963784025.1. Taxonomy (GTDB): domain Bacteria; phylum Acidobacteriota; class Terriglobia; order Bryobacterales; family Bryobacteraceae; genus Palsa-89. The sequence goes on along the minus strand of CAWAPW010000006.1, from coordinate 84,773 downwards.
GGTGGTTCAGCGACCATGTGTATAATGTCGATAGGATATACACATCCATGCGCACCAACATTGTTATTGACGACCAGCTCATGAAAGAAACGCTTCGTGCAACCGGCCTCAAGACCAAGCGCGCGGCAGTGGATCTCGGGTTACGGACGTTGCTTCGTTTGAGTAAGCAGACCGAAGTGGGGAGGTTTCGCGGTAAATTACGCTGGACGGGGGATCTGGACGCGATGAGAGGCGATCGATGATCCTGGTCGATTCGAGTGTTTGGATCAACTACTTCAATGGAAGTCTTACCCCGGCCACTGAGAAGCTCGACGGACTATTGAAGCGTCAGCGGTTGACCCTGCGACAATTGGCTAGCGCCACTGCGGCTAGCCTCGCCGTTTGGAAGAGCAGCCTTGCAGAACTCGAACGGTTGGCGGTGGGCGATCTAATTCTAACGGAGGTCCTCCAGGGCTTCACGGACGACCGCGATTTTGCCACGGCCCGAACCATACTATCTTCGTTTGACGTGGTCGAACTGGGTGGGCGGAAGATAGCAATTCAGGCCGCGAGGAACTTCCTTAGGCTGCGCAAGGCTGGCATCACAGTCCGCAAGACCATCGATACGCTGATAGCTACACGCTGTATCGAGAGCGGGTACGAGTTGTTGCATGAGGATCGCGACTTCGATCCCTTTGTGGAGCATCTTGGCTTGCGGGTTGTGATTTAGGGGGTGCGTCTTCCAGGCGAACAAATCGACGTTCCTGCGTAACTCGTTTACAAGCTCGAACTCTTCAGCGCCATGGCGCGTCTTGTGCTAAAATTTTTGATGGATTTGTAAATTCAGGTCCCTCCGCCGATTTCAGCTTTGTCCTCTTATACAAGCGGGTTGCTGTGTGACGATGTAGGCGGGAGGGATTTGGGTACTGGACAGGTGGCCGAGCGGTTAATGGCAGCAGACTGTAAATCTGCCGCTCCTTGCGAGCTACGGAGGTTCGAATCCTCCCCTGTCCACCAGAAAAGGTTTCGGCCGTTGTAGCTCAGCTGGTAGAGCGCGTCCTTGGTAAGGACGAGGTCACCGGTTCAATCCCGGTCAACGGCTCCACTTCTTCTTAGACGATTAAACGGTAGGGTTCAAAATGGCGAAGGAAAAATTTGACCGCAGCAAGCCGCACGTGAACATCGGGACGATCGGGCATATCGATCACGGCAAGACCACGTTGACGGCGGCCATCACCAAGGTACTGGCCAAGCACAATCCGAAGAACAAGTTCCGCTCGTTCGATTCGATCGACAACGCGCCGGAAGAAAAGGCGCGCGGAATCACGATCGCGGTGGCGCACGTGGAGTACGAAACAGCCAACCGGCATTACGCGCATGTGGATTGCCCCGGCCATGCCGACTACATCAAGAACATGATCACCGGCGCGGCGCAGATGGATGGCGCGATCCTGGTGGTGGCGGCCACCGACGGCCCGATGCCGCAAACGCGCGAGCATATTCTGCTGGCCCGCCAGGTGGGCGTGCCTTCGATCGTTGTGGCGCTGAACAAAGTGGACATGGTGGACGATGCGGAACTGCTGGAGCTGGTGGAGCTGGAAGTACGCGAACTGCTGAGCAAGTACGAGTTTCCGGGCGACGATCTGCCGGTGGTGAGGGTGAGCGCGCTGGGAGCGTTGAACGGCGAAGAGAAGTGGGAAAAGTCGGTGGACGAGCTGATGGAGAAGGTGGACAGCTATATTCCCATGCCGCAGCGCGACATCGACAAGCCGTTCCTGATGCCGATTGAAGACATTTTCTCGATCCAGGGCCGCGGAACCGTGGTTACCGGCAGAATCGAAAAAGGGATCTGCAAGGTGGGCGAGGAAATGGAGATCGTGGGCTTCAAGGACACGCGCAAGACGGTGGTGACGGGCGTGGAAATGTTCAAGAAGCTGCTGGACGAAGGGCGCGCCGGAGACAACGTGGGGTTGCTGCTGCGCGGTATTGAAAAAGACGACGTGGAGCGCGGGCAGGTGATCGCCAAGCCGGGATCGATCAAGCCGCACAAGCGGTTCAAGGGCGAGATCGTGGTGCTGACCAAGGAAGAGGGCGGGCGGCACACGCCGTTCTTCAAGGGCTACCGGCCGCAGTTTTACTTCCGGACCACGGACGTGACGGGCGTGGCGGAGTTGCCGGAAGGCACCGAGATGGTGATGCCGGGCGACAACGTGGGATTGGTGATCGAGCTGATTACGCCGGTGGCCATGGACAAGGGATTGCGGTTTGCGATCCGCGAAGGCGGCCGCACGGTGGGCGCGGGAACGGTGACGGAGATCTTGGAATAGGAGAGAACGACATGCGCGAAATCATTACATTGCAATGCACCGAGTGCAAACGCAAGAACTACAGCAAGACCAAGAACAAGAAGACCAAGACCGAGCGGCTGGAGTTGAAGAAGTTCTGCGCCTTTTGCCGTATCCATCGGGTACATCGGGAAATCAAGTAGACTGGGTTCAAGTAGACTGGAAGTAGAAGGCGGCCCGAGTAGGGGCATAGGCTAACGGTAAACCAGCGGTCTCCAAAACCGCCTTTGGGGGTTCAAATCCCTCTGCCCCTGCCATCTCACTCGGAGCGAGGAAATCTAAGAATATGGCTACCGCACAAATTCAGGAAGGCGATCAGGGGAATTTCATCCAGCGGGCCTCCAGTTGGCCCATGCAGGTGAAGAATTACTTCGAAGAACTGCAGACCGAGATGCGCCGCGTGACGTGGCCGTCCTGGAAGCAGGTTCGCGCCACCACCGTGGTCGTGATTATCGCCGTGTTCGCGTTCGCGGCATATTTCGCGGTGATCGACCAGATCTTCCTGAGCCTCATCAACAAGCTGTTTAACGCGTTCACCAAGTAAGTGAGAGAGTCTATGGCGGACGAAGAAATTATTCACACCGAAGAGAATGGGGACGCTGGAGAAACTCCGGACACTGTTGGGGAGGCCCCGGAGTCGTCGGAGCCAGCTCCCGCAGGCGCGCCGGCCGCGGTGGCGGTTGCCGACGGCAAGAACTGGTACATCATCCACACCTACTCGGGTTTCGAACAGAAGGTAGCGGATTCGCTGCGAAGCCGCGCCCAGGCCTTCGGCTTCGCCCATCAGATTGGCGAGCTTCTGATTCCGACCGAAGAAGTGGTGGAACTGCGCGGCGGTAAGAAGGTCACCAGCAAGCGCTTGCTCTATCCCGGATACGTGATGGTGCAGATGGAGATGAACGATCAATTGTGGCACGAGGTGAAGAACACGCCGCGCGTCACCGGATTCGTGGGCGGGGGCAACAGCCCGGTGCCGCTGACGGCCGACGAAGTGAATTCCATTCTGTTCCGGCAGCAGACCTCCGCCGAGCGCCCGCGTCCGAAGATGAATTTCGAGAAGAACGAAATGGTGCGGATCAACGATGGTCCGTTCGCGAACTTCTCGGGCAAAGTGGACGAGATCAATCCGGAGCGCAATACGCTGCGCGTGCTGGTGACCATTTTTGGCCGCGCCACGCCGGTGGAATTGGATTTCCTGCAGGTTGAGAAGTTATAAGACCGAAGCTACGAGAGCAGAGATAGAAAAGACACATATGGCAAAGAAAATTACCGATTACGTGAAGCTGCAAATTCCCGCGGGCAAAGCCACGCCGGCGCCGCCCGTGGGAACCGCGCTCGGTCCCAAGGGCGTGAACATCATGGAGTTCTGCAAGGGATTCAACGCCAAGACCTCGGCCAAGGACCAGGAAGGTCTGATCATTCCGGTGGTGATCACTATTTATAGCGACCGGTCCTTCACCTTCATCACCAAGACGCCGCCGGTGCCGGTGCTGATCAAGCGCGCGGTGAATCTGGCGAAGGGGTCGGCCGAGCCGAACAAGAACAAGGTTGGCAAGATCACCGAGAAGCAGGTGGAAGAGATCGCCAAGCTGAAGATGCCGGATCTGAACTGCTTCGATGTGGCGGCGGCGGTGCGGAGCGTCAAGGGAACCGCGCGCAGCATGGGCGTGGACGTCGTTCAATAAATTGGCCACGGATGAACGCAGATTAACGCCGATAAGAATCGGGGAAGTTTTATCCGCGTTTATCGGCGTTCATCTGCGGCCTTAATTTTGCGAGCCACTTCTGCATTTCCACGAGCCCCGAGGATTCCTTGGGTCCTAGCTTCAGCGCTGCGTTGAATTCATCTTCCAACTCCGCGAGCGCCTCTTGAACATTCAGATTCTGCAGCTTTCTCGGCCGAGCCTCCAGATCGGAATCGGCCTTCTCCGGACCGTCGCCTGGATGCATCGCCTCGCGTTCGTTCATACTTAACTTACATTATCGCTTGGCAGGTGGCCGGATCGGAGCGAAGACATGCAAGAGTGTTGTGAGGATTTTAGGAATCACCTTCGTGGATCGACCGTACGCTTTTGCCCTTGGTGTGGCCGTCATCTAGAGGTGACTGAGTCCGCTTGTGAGAGGTAGTGCAACTGATTTTGACAAACCGCATTTCAGTCTGGTAACTTAACTGTAGCGCTTAAACGCACTAATCTTAAATCTCAGTGGGAGGCAGGGGTCTTTAAGAGTCAGCCCTGCCGTCTGCACCAATGAGGGAGTATGTCGAAACACGGTAAGAAATTTGAAGCTGCGTCCAAACAAGTAGAGCAACGCCCCTACAGCCTCAACGACGCGGTTCCGCTGGTTCAGAAGGTCAAGTTCACCAAATTCGACGAGACGGTTGAACTGCACATGCGCCTGGGTGTGGATCCCAAGCACGCCGACCAGATGGTGCGCGGCACCGTGGTCCTGCCGAACGGCCTGGGCAAATCCAAGAAGGTTCTGGTCATCGCCTCGGGCGACAAGCTGCGCGAGGCCGAAGCGGCCGGCGCCGATTTGTTCGGCGGCGAAGAGATGGTCGCCAAGATCCAAGGCGAAGGCTGGACCGATTTTGACGCCGTCATCGCCACGCCGGACATGATGCGGTCCGTTGGCCGGCTCGGCAAGGTGCTCGGTCCCGCGCGGCCTGATGCCTAACCCGAAGACCGGCACCGTCACCACCGACATCGCGACGGCCGTAAGAGAAGTGAAAGCCGGCAAAGTGGAGTTTCGCGTGGACAAGACCGGCGTCATCCACGTGCCCGTGCGGCAAGGTGAGCTTTGAAACCGGCAAGCTGCTCGAAAACGCCGACAGTCTGATCCAGGCCGTGATCAAAGCCAAGCCGTCGGCCGCCAAGGGCAAGTACGTCAAGAGCGTGACCATCTGCTCCACCATGGGCCCGGGCGTCCATCTGGACGTCACGTCGTTCAACGCCAAGCAGATCTGACGAAGAGGAACCATCATGAAGAAGAAGTCGGACAAAGAAAAAGATCTCGAAGCGCTCAAGAAAGATTTCGAGAAAGCGCAGAACATCTTCGTCACCAGTTTCGAAAAGCTCACTGTTCAGCAGGATTTCGAGCTGCGCAAGACGGTGCGCGGCGCGGGCGGCATTATAAGGTGGTGAAAAACAACCTGGCCGAGAAGGCGTCGCAAGGCACTCCGGCTGAAGACCTCATGAGCAAGCTGGTGGGCATGACGTCGATGGCCTACACCAGCAAAGATCCGGTGGCGCTGGCCAAGGCGCTCACGGCCTATGCGAAGGCGAATCCGGCGTTCACCTTCAAGGCTGGCTTGGTGGAGGGCCGCGCGATCGACGTCAAGTCGATTCAAGAGCTGGCCGCGCTGCCGGCGCGCGAAGAGATTTTAGCGAAGGTTCTTTTCCTGATTCAGGCATCGGCGCAGCGGTTGGTTACCACGCTTGGCGGCGTGGGGCGGAACCTTGCGGTGGTGGTGGATCAGGCGGTCAAGGAAAACAAGTTCTCACAATAAGGGATAAGGGAGTAGAGAGAAAGATCATGGCGGACATCAACGCGATTGCGGAACAGATTCAAGGGCTGACGCTGCTCGAAGCATCCCAGCTCGTCAAATTGCTGGAAGAAAAGCTGGGCGTTTCGGCTGCGGCGGCTACGGTGGCGGCGGCTCCGGCGGGCGGTGGAGCGGCGGCTGCACCCGCGGCCGAAGAGAAGACCGAGTTCAACGTGATCCTGACCGCGGCTGGCGCGAACAAGATCAACGTCATCAAAGCGGTTCGCGAAGTCACCAACCTGGGGCTCAAGGAAGCCAAGGATCTGGTGGACGGCGCGCCCAAGCCGATCAAAGAGGGCGTCAACAAGGAAGAAGCCGAGACCATCCGGAAGAAGTTCACCGACGCCGGCGCGACGGTAGAAGTAAAGTAGCTGCTTTCGAGCAGCTTGCCCTGTAACTTATTGGGATTGCTGGGATTGCGCTGACTCTGGCGGCAGGCGTCGGCGCGCTCCCGCTGTTCCACCACCCGGGCCGATTTGACGAAAGTTAGATCGGTCTGTTAAAGTTATATTGTTACTGGCCGGAGACCGACCCGGATTCTTGCTCTTGTGAACCAAACATCCTGTGGATTTGGTGTGCCTTCTCTTGAGAGAGGCACAGGGCTTTGCCATGCGCATTTTTGCCGCACCCGGCGTGTATGGCTACGGTCTTCCGATGCTGGTTGTCTAGTGTCCCGCTGCTCGCGATCTTCCCCTAAAGCCTTTGGCTCACGACCTGGGCCGAGGCGTCCTTGAACAGAGGCGGGAAGGCGGCAGCGGTTGTTTTGTTCTTCGCATCGGCCGTAGGAGTAAAAATGGAAAATCTGGCTAACGTCGCAACGCGCGAGCGAATGGATTTCTCACGCATCAAGACTTCCATCCCGATCCCCAATCTGATCGAAGTTCAGAAGAAATCATATGAGCGGTTTCTGCAGATGGACCTGCTTCCCGGCGAACGGGAAGATACCGGCCTGCAGAGCGTGTTCAACTCGGTGTTTCCGATTTCCGACTTCCGCGGGCTGAGCCAGCTGGAGTTCGTCGATTACGCCATCGGAAACTGGGAGTGCAAGTGCGGCAACCTGAAGGGGCTGCATCACCTGCGTTCCACCTGCCGCAATCCAAGCTGCGGCGCCACCATCAAAACCGATCCGTTCCATGTCGGCGACGTGCTGTGCCACCGCTGCGGAACGTTCAACAAGAATATCGTCACCTTCTGCAACCGCTGCGGCGATCCGGTGGGCCTGCAGTTGAAATACGACGTGGCCGAGTGCGAAGAGCGCGGCATGACCTACGCCGCTCCGCTCAAGGTGACCATTCGCCTCACCGTTTACGACAAGGACGCCGAAACCGGCGCCAAGACGGTCCGCGACATCAAGGAGCAAGAGGTCTTCTTCGGCGAAATTCCGCTGATGACCGACAACGGCACCTTCATCATCAACGGAACCGAGCGCGTTATCGTATCGCAGTTGCATCGCTCGCCCGGCGTGTTCTTCGAGCGCGTTCCGGCGCAAGGCTATTTCCTCGGCAAGATCATTCCTTATCGCGGAAGCTGGGTGGAATTCGAGTACGACAACAAGAATCTGCTGTACGTTCGTATCGACCGCAAACGCAAATTCTACGGCACGGTTTTCCTGCGCGCCTTGGGGCTCAAGAGCGACGCCGAGATCCTGAAGGCGTTCTACAACGTCAGCGAAATCGTGCATCAAGGACAAGAAGCTGTTCTGGAAGGTCTCCGACAGCCTGGTTGGCTTGAAGCTTTCGAAAGCCATCGCCACCAAGAACGAAACCATCGTTCCGCAAGGCCGCAAGATCACCAAGACGCTCTACGAAGCGATTCTCAAGGCCAAGATCGAGCAAGTGGAAATCGATCGCACCGATCTGCAAGGCGCCTTCATCGCCGCCGACGTGATCGACATGTCCACCGGCGAAGTGCTGGTGGAAGCCAACCAGGAGCTCACCAACATCGAGAAGGTGACGGACAACGGCATCACTTCGTTCGAGGTCTTCTTCCCCGAGCGCGACGAAGTGGGCAACGTGGTTTCGGTCACGCTGCGCAAAGATCCGGTGAAGAGCCAGAACGACGCGCTGCTCGAAATCTACCGCAAGCTGCGTCCGGGCGATCCGCCCACGCTCGACACCGCCACGCAACTGTTCCAGGGCATGTTCTTCGACCCGCGCAAGTACGACTTCTCGCGCGTGGGCCGCATGAAGTTCAACATCAAGCTGTACGACAAGATCGACGCCGCGCCGCTCGACAAACGCACGCTCGATCAGAAGGATTTCATCGACACCATCAAGTACCTGCTGAAGCTGCGCCGCGGCATCGGCGCCGTCGACGATATCGATCACCTGGGCAACCGCCGCGTCCGCGCGGTGGGCGAACTGCTCGAAAACCAGTTCCGCATCGGCCTGGTGCGCATGGAGCGCGCCATCAAAGAAAAGATGTCGGTGTACCAGGAAATGTCGACGGCCATGCCGCACGACCTGGTGAACGCCAAGCCCGTGATGGCCGCCATCCGCGAGTTCTTCGGCTCCAGCCAGCTCTCGCAGTTCATGGATCAGACCAATCCGCTGTCGGAGATCACGCACAAGCGCCGTCTCTCGGCTCTTGGACCAGGCGGTCTCTCGCGCGAGCGCGCCGGATTCGAAGTCCGCGACGTGCATCCCACGCACTACGGCCGCATCTGCCCCATCGAGACGCCGGAAGGCCCGAACATCGGCCTGATTTCGTCGCTCTCGTGCTTTGCCCGCATCAACGAATACGGATTCATCGAGAGCCCGTATCGCCGCGTGCTGAAGGGCACGGTGATCGATGAAATCAGGATTCTGAATCCGGGCGACTCCTCTTACAAAGTCGGCGACGTGATGACGCGCGCCGAAGTGGACAAAGCCAACCGCGAAGTCGAGCGGGAAGAAGCAGCCCATTGAATTCGAAGCCCATTGCGACTACCTGTCGGCGTGGGAAGAAGACAAATACCTCATCGCGCAGGCCAACGTCCAGCTCGACGAAAAGGGCCACATCGTTCCCGAGCTCGTCAACGCCCGGCAAGCCGGCAACTTCGTGCTGAAGCATAAGGACGAAGTGGAGTACATGGACGTCAGTCCCAAGCAGTTGGTCTCGGTGGCCGCCAGTCTTGATTCCGTTCCTCGAGAACGACGACGCCAACCGCGCCCTGATGGGATCGAACATGCAACGCCAGGCCGTGCCGCTGCTGCGCGCCGAAACGCCGTACGTCGGCACCGGCATGGAGAACGTCACCGCGCGCGATTCGGGCGCGGTGGTCATCTGCAAACGCTCCGGCATGGTGGATTCGGTGGATTCCGAACGCATCATCGTCCGCGTGGAAGGCGGCGGGGCGCACGAAGGACAGCTTTCGCGCGAAGTGGGCGCCGATATTTATCAGCTCACCAAATTCAAGCGCTCGAACCAAAACACCTGCATCAGCCAGAAGCCCATCGTGGCCCAGGGCCAGCGGGTGAAGAAGGGCGACGTGCTGGCCGACGGTCCTTGCACCGACATGGGCGAACTGGCGCTTGGACGAAATGTCCTGGTGGCGTTCATGCCCTGGCGCGGGTACAACTTCGAAGACGCCATCGTGGTGTCCGAGAAGCTGGTCAAGGAAGACTACTACACTTCGATCCACATCGAAGAATTCGAAATCGAAGCTCGGGACACCAAACTGGGGCCCGAGGAAATCACGCGCGACATTCCGAACATCGCCGAAGCGTTCCTGCGCAATCTGGACGAAAGCGGCATCATTCGCATCGGCGCCACGGTGAAGCCGGGCGACATTCTGGTGGGCAAAGTGACGCCCAAGGGCGAAACCCAGCTCACGCCGGAAGAAAAACTGCTCCGCGCGATCTTCGGCGAAAAGGCCGGCGACGTGAAGGACGCCTCGCTCTACTGCCCGCCGGGTATCGAAGGAACGGTGGTCGATTGCAAGGTCTTCTCGCGCAAGGGCGCGGATCTGGACGAGCGCTCCAAGGCCATTCTCGAATGGCAGATCGAGCGGCTGCACCGCAACCTGGAAGACGAAAAGCGCATTTTGAACGACGAGCGCGCCAAGCGCCTCACCGATCTGCTGGAAGGCAAGGAAGTGCTGGCCGACCTGCACGACGAAAAGACCAACAAGAAGCTGGTTTCCAAAGGCCTGCACCTGACCCGCGACGTGGTGGAAAAACTGCGCGCGCGCGATTTGAAGCGCGTCAAGTTCGCCAACAAAGACGTTCGCCTGAACGAGCAGATCGACGAAATCGAGGAGATGACCTCGCGCCAGATCGCGGTGCTCGAAAAGATCACCGAAGAGAAAATCGCGAAGCTCCGCAAGGGCGACGAACTGCCTCCCGGCGTCATCAAGCTGGTGAAGTGCTACATCGCCATGAAGCGCAAGCTTTCGGTGGGCGATAAGATGGCCGGCCGCCACGGCAACAAGGGTGTGATCGCGCGCATCGTTCCTGAAGAGGACATGCCGTATCTGCCCGATGGCACGCCGGTGGAAATCGTTCTGAATCCGCTGGGCGTTCCTTCCCGTATGAACGTCGGCCAGATTCTGGAAACGCACTTGGGCTGGGCCGCGCACGCTCTCGGCCTCCACTTCGCGACGCCCGTGTTTGACGGCGCTACCGAAAAAGACATCAAGGCGCAGCTGAAGCAGGCCGACCTGCCCAGTTCCGGCAAGGTCCAGCTTTGGGACGGACTCTCCGGCCTCGCCTTCGAACAACCCGTGACCGTGGGCTACATCTACATGCTCAAGCTCTCGCACCTGGTCGACGACAAGATCCACGCCCGGTCCATCGGTCCTTATTCACTCATCACGCAACAGCCGCTGGGCGGCAAGGCCCAGTTCGGCGGACAGCGCTTCGGAGAAATGGAAGTGTGGGCGCTCGAAGCTTACGGCGCCGCCTACGTTCTGCAGGAATTGCTGACGGCCAAGTCCGACGACGTGTACGGACGCGCCAAGATTTACGAAGCCATCGTCAAGGGAGAAGCGGCCGCCGAACCCGGCGTGCCGGAATCGTTCAACGTCCTGATCCGCGAGTTGCAGTCGCTGTGTCTGGACGTGGAGTTGATGAAGAAGCCGCGGGAAGTTCTGGACACGGCGCTCGCGGCGGACTAAGCTGGGAGCTGGGGATTAGGGATTGGGGATTGGCCATGAGCACTCGGTAATTCCAGCCCCTAGTCCCCAGCCCCCAATCCCAAAGTTTTTATAGGAGAAATCATGTATCGTTCCTCTCCGTATGACAGAGCAAATTTGATCGCCGACTTCGATTCCATCCGGATCAGTCTCGCCTCTCCGGAAAAGATCCGAAGCTGGTCGCATGGGGAAGTCACCAAGCCGGAAACCATCAATTACCGGACGTTTCAAGCCCGAGCGCGACGGGCTGTTCTGCGCGCGCATCTTCGGCCCCATCGCCGACTGGGAATGTTTGTGCGGAAAATACAAGCGCATGAAGCATCGCGGCGTCATCTGCGACAAGTGCGGCGTCGAAGTAACGCTGTCGCGCGTTCGCCGCGAGCGCCTGGGCCATATCGAACTGGCCAGCCCCTGCTCGCACGTGTGGTTCTTCAAGGGCCTGCCCAGCCGCATCGGCTACCTGCTCGACATCACCCTGCGCGAACTCGAGCGCGTTCTCTATTTTGAAGCTTTCGTGATTGTCGATCCGGGCGAAGTGGCCGAACTTTCGCGCGGCGAAGTGATCACCGACGAGCGCAAGCGCCAGTTGGATCAGGAATTCCCGGGCAAATTCGTCGCCATGATGGGCGCCGAGGGAATCAAAGAGCTGCTCAAGAAAGTCGACGTCGAATCGCTCAGCCTCGAAATTCGCGAGCGCATGAAGACCGAAGTTTCGCAGCAGAAAAAGCTGAAGTACGCCAAGCGCCTGCGCGTGGTCGAAAGTTTCCGCAAGTCCGGCAACAAGCCCGAGTGGATGATCCTGGACGTGATCCCGGTGATCCCGCCGGAGCTTCGTCCGTTGGTTCCTTTGGATGGCGGCCGTTTCGCCACGTCCGATTTGAACGATCTCTACCGCCGCGTGATCAACCGCAACAACCGGTTGAAGAAGCTGATTGAGCTGCACGCGCCCGACGTCATCGTTCGCAACGAAAAGCGCATGCTGCAGGAAGCCGTCGACGCGTTGTTCGACAACGGCCGCCGCGGCCGCGTTCTGCGCGGCGCCAACAATCGCCCGCTCAAGTCGCTCTCCGATACGCTCAAAGGCAAGCAGGGCCGCTTCCGCCAGAACCTGCTCGGCAAGCGCGTGGATTATTCCGGCCGATCCGTAATCGTGGTTGGTCCCGAGCTGAAGCTGCACCAGTGCGGCCTTCCCAAGAAGATGGCGCTGGAGCTGTTCAAGCCGTTCATCTATCATCGCCTGGAACAGCGCGGCCATTGCACCACCATCAAGCAAGCCAAAGAACTCGTCGAACAGCAGGACCCGGTGGTTTGGGACATTCTCGAAGAAGTGATCAAGGATCATCCCATCCTGCTGAACCGCGCGCCCACGCTGCACCGTCTCGGCATCCAGGCTTTTGAGCCGGTTCTGGTCGAAGGCAAGGCCATTAAGCTGCACCCGCTCACTTGCACGGCTTTCAACGCCGATTTCGATGGCGATCAGATGGCCGTTCACATTCCGCTGTCGCCCGAAGCGCAGATCGAAGCATCCACTTTGATGCTGGCGTCGAACAATATCCTGTCGCCCGCGCATGGCGCGCCCATCGCGGTGCCCACGCAGGACATGGTTCTGGGCCTCTATTATCTGACCAAAGCCCGTCCCGGCACCAAGGGCGAGGGCCGCACCTTCGCCTCCAGCGACGACGTGCTCATCGCGCTCGAAATGGGCGAAGTGGAAACGCTCTCGCCCATCAAGCTGCGCCACACCGGCAGGGTGATCGATCTGATCAAGGCGTTCGACAACCAGAACGTCATTCATACCGAGCCGATCGAATTCAACAAGCAGTACATGGACACCACCGTCGGCCGCGTCATCTTGAATGACGTGCTGCCCGATCAGATGCCCTTTATCAACGGCCTGCTGAAGAAGAAGGGCCTCAGCCAGCTGGTGCAGTATTGCTACCTGAAGTACGGGCTGCAGATCACCGTCCAGATGCTGGATGAAGTGAAGAAGCTCGGCTTCCTCTACGCTACGCGCGCCGGAATTTCCATCGGCATCGACGACATGGTGGTGCCCGAAGAGAAGCCCAAGCTGGTGAAGGACGCCGAAAAGGCGGTCATCGAAGTCCAGCAGCAGTATCAGGAAGGCGCCATCACGCAGGGCGAGCGCTACAACAAGATCATCGAAATTTGGTCCAAGGTCACCGAACGGGTTTCGGACGAAATGTTCAAATCCATGGAAGAGGACGACCGTACGGGCCGCTACCTGAATCCGATTTACATCATGGCCGATTCCGGCGCCCGCGGATCGAAACAGCAGATCCGCCAGCTCTCCGGCATGCGCGGCTTGATGGCCAAGCCCTCGGGCGAAATCATCGAGCAGCCCATCACCGCCAACTTCCGCGAAGGCCTGGACGTGTTGCAGTACTTCATCTCCACGCACGGCGCGCGCAAAGGCTTGGCGGATACGGCGCTGAAAACGGCCGATTCCGGCTACCTCACCCGCCGCCTGTGCGACGTGGCGCAGGACGTGATCGTCACCGAAACCGACTGCGGCACCAGCGACGGCATTTACGTCGAGCCCATCATTGAATCGGGCGAAATTATCGAGCCGTTGCGCGACCGTATCGTCGGCCGCGTGGCTCTCGAAGATCAGTTCGATTATGAAGGCAACCTGATTGTCGGGCTCAACAAAGAAATCACCGAAGACCTGGCGGGCGCGATCCAGGCCGCCGGTATCGAGCGCGTGAAGATCCGCTCGGTGCTGACCTGCGAATCCAAGCGCGGCGTTTGCCAGCTCTGCTACGGCCGTAACCTGGCCACCGGCAGAATGGTGGAGCGCGGCGAAGCGGTGGGCATCATCTCGGCGCAGTCCATCGGCGAGCCGGGAACGCAGCTCACCATGCGTACCTTCCACGTCGGCGGAACGGCCACCGGATCGAGCGAGCAATCCAAGCAGGATGCCAACTCGGACGGTTTCGTCAAATTCCTCGGCGTCACCACCGTTCGCAACGCCAAGGGCGAGCTGATTGCGATGAACCGCAACGGCATCCTGGCCATCATCGACGAAAAGGGCCGCGAGAAGGAACGCTACCCGGTGGTGTACGGAGCCAAGGTGCTGTTCGAAGACGGCGCCAAGGTGAAGAACAACGAGATCCTGCTCGAATGGGATCCGTACACGTTCTCCATCCTGACCGAAGTCAGCGGCAAGGTTCATTTCAAGGACCTCACCGAAGGCACCACGCTGCAGGAGCAGGTGGACGAAATCACCGGCATGTCGCAGTGGGTGGTGACCGATTCCATCGATGAAAAGCGCATCCCCACCGTCATCATGCGGCCCGAAGGCGGGTCCCGGTCGGATGAAAAACGCTACCTCATGCCTACCCACGCTCACCTGATGGTGACCGATGGCGAAGACGCTCACGCGGGCGACGTGATCGCGAAGATCCCCCGCGCCACGACCAAGACCAAGGACATCACCGGCGGTCTGCCGCGCGTGGTGGAGCTGTTTGAGGCCCGCAAGCCTCGCGAGACGGCCATCATCGCGGAGATCAACGGCGTCGTGCGCTACGGCGAAGTGGCCAAGGGCATGCGCAAGATCAGCATCACGGCCGACGACGGCGAGCAGAAAGACTACAACATTCCGCGCGGCGTGCACATCAACGTGCAGGAGGGCGAGCGGGTGAAGGCGGGCGATCCTTTGATGGACGGTCCGCGCAATCCGCACGACATCCTGGCCGTGCTCGGCGAAAAAGAACTGCAGAAATACCTGGTCAACGAAATCCAGGAAGTCTACCGTCTGCAGGGCGTCAACATCAACGACAAGCACCTGGAAGTCATCTCGCGGCAGATGATGCGCTGGGTGAAAGTGGACGACATCGGCGACACCGAGTTCCTGCCGGAGGAAGTGGTCGACAAGTTCAAGTTCCGCGAAGAGAACGCGCGCGTTGTGGATGCGGGCGGCCGTCCGGCCACCGGAAAACCGGTGCTGCTGGGTATCACCAAGGCGTCGCTCTCGACAGACTCGTTCATCTCGGCCGCGTCCTTCCAGGAAACCACGCGCGTGCTCACCGAAGCCGCCATCAACGGCAAGGTGGACTACCTGCGGGGCCTGAAGGAAAACGTGATCATGGGCCGCTTGATTCCAGCCGGCACCGGCATGGAATACTATCGCGGCGTGAAGATCGCGGGCGAAGACGTGGTGGAGGAAGAGCCCATCGCGGAAGAAGTTTCGCTCACCGGCGACCTGGGCGGCTACGAAGACGAAGCCCGCAGCGTCTACGCGGGCGGCCTGACCGAAGAGCCGGGCGAAGAGACGTCGCTGGCCGAGTAAATCGCGCAAATCGCAAAAACGAAGGCGGGCCTTTCGGGGTCCGCCTTTTTTATGTCATCGACGTTGAACGACGCCGAGAATTCGAAATCGCCATGCAAGAAATGGCCGCTGACCCGGAAATTCAAGCGGAGTGCCGCGCGATCGCGGGCGAACTTGCACCCTGCGAATAGTTCCACAGGTCCGTCACTCCCCGCTGCTCGACAGAAGTCCGCTCTGAGAACGACACTGGAGTAGTGTTACACTGATCCGTGCTGAAGAACGTCACCATCACCCTCGACCCCGAAGTCGCTCATTGGGCCCGCCGCAAAGCCGCCGACGAAAACACCTCGGTTTCGAAGCTCGTCAGCCGACTGCTCGAAAAGGAAATGCGCGCGTCCGATTCCTACTGGCGCGCCTACGAAGAGTGGAAACGCTTGCCCCATGACCTCGGAGCGCCCGAGCCCATCGACGCGTCCAAGCGTATGACTCGCGATGAGGTTCATGAACGGCGATAGGTACTTCGTCGATTCCAGCGTATTGCTCCGATACGACCAGCTGAATCCGGTCAAACGAGATCACGCCACATTGCCGCGCGCATGGCTGTGGGAAAATACGTGCGGTGCTGTGAGTTGGCAGGCTCTCCAGGAATTCTACTGGAACGCTCTTCGAAAATTCCGAGTCCCGGCTGAAATCGCTCGCCACCGTGTCAAGCTGATGTCGGAATGGAATCCGCCGGACATGACCATCGGCATGATTGAACGCGCCTGGCATTGGACCGATCAAGCGCAAGTCTCCTTCTGGGACGGCCTGATCGTGGCCGCCGCCGAGCGCACAAGATGCAGCTTTCTTCTCAGTGAAGATTTCCAGGCTGGCCAGGAATTCGGTTCCATCGCGATTTTGGATCCCTTCAAAACCGCTCCGCCCGTCGGATAGCCATGCCGGATCGCTACGACGTCATCATCGCCGGCGGCGGCGTTATCGGCGCGTCCATCGCCTGGCGTCTCGCTCGTGATCATCGGCGCGTTCTGCTGCTCGATGCCGCCCAAATCGGCGCGGAGGCCAGCTCGGCCGCCGCGGGGATGCTCGCGCCCGGCGGCGAGTTCGACAAACCTTCGCCCTTGCTCGACTTCGCCATCGGCAGCCTGGCCAAATACAATGACTTCGTTGACGCGATCCAGGCCGATAGCGGCCTCCCCATCGAGCTTCGTCACACCGGTGCGGTCCAGATCGCCCTTCGCCAAACCGAGCTCGAAACCCTCGCCAAACGCGCCGCATCGCAACGTGCCGCGGGCGTTCCTTCCAGAGTTCTCACTCGCGAAGAACTACACGCACTCGCGCCCGGAGTCCGCTCCGACGCCGTTGGAGCCGTGCATTACACCAACGAGGCGACTGTCGATCCCGCCGGCTTGATTACCGCGCTTCGCGCCGCCTGCCTGGCGCGCGGCGTAATCATTCAAGAACACTCGCCCGTCACTTCAATCGCTGCCGATGCCGATGGCGTCCGCGTCTCTGATGCAAGTGCATCGTTCGCCGTCATCGCCGCCGGCGCCTGGAGCAGCGGCATCGCCGTCACTATCGACAACCAGCCCTTCGCGCTCCCGCGCTCATTTCCGATAAAAGGCCACCTGCTCGGCTATCGACTCCCCGCCGGATCGCTCGCCACTACCGTCCGTCACGATCACACCTATGTTCTGCAGCGCGCGGACGGCTTTACTATAGCCGGATCTTCCACCGAAGACGCCGGTTATGATCGCACAATCGATCCTCAAATTGTTTCGGAGCTGGCCACCCGCGCTGGCGCTCTGGTTCCAGCCTTGTCGTCGCTCAAGCCCGAATCCATCTGGGTCGGCTTCCGGCCCGCAACAGACGCTGCCGCCCCGCGCATCGGATGCGTGACATTGAATGACGCCGCCAGCCGTCTCTGGCTGGCCTACGGCCACTACCGCAACGGCATCCTGCTGGCCCCCGCCACCTGCGATCGGATTTGTCAGGAAATCAGCGGACGTTTGCGATAAATCGAGTTTAATCGAAGCAAATGCGTTTCCTTACCGCCGGTAATCCACTGGAAAAGGCCGTGCTGCGCTCCGCCATCGCTCTTTACCCAAACACGCCCGCGGTGCGCCTCCACGATCGGCTTGACGATGGACAGCCCCAATCCCGTGCCGGTGGGCCCATGCTCGGCACGTTCGGCGCGATAAAACCGTTCGAAAATCCGCTCTTGATCCGACTGCTGGATGGCGGCGCGATCCTCCATCGCCGCCGCCAAACCAAAATGTGAATGGCCGAAACCGGAATGGAATACTTCAGCGCGTCGTTCACCCATTCAGGCAGCCGCCTGCCACTACCGATACGGCCGTAGCCGTCCAGAAGCGGCCGTAGATTGCGCTCACAACCCCCACAACAAGAAAGATCGATCCTGTTGTGGCCGGTCCGAACTGCTGGGCGCGCCGTGCAACACCCCATCCAATATTCGGCGCCTTCAGCAGGCCGCGTGAATTTACGCGCTTGAGCAGCAAAACGGCATCGGCAATCGCTAAAATAACAGCCGGGGGTTCCCATTGAGCCGGCTAGCGTTACGCCTGCTGCTCTCGCTCGCGGGCGTAGCTGTCATTACCTATACTGCGTATTCGGTAATTCCGCAAAATCCCACCACGGTTGGCTTCGCTTACTTGCTGCTGGTGTTGGTGATCGCGAGCACCTGGGGCTTGGCCGAGGCAACCCTGGCTTCGGTTGCCGCGACGCTTGCGTTCGACTTTGTCTTTCTGCCGCCCATCGGCAAAATCACCATTGCCGATCCGCAGAACTGGGTTGCGCTCTTCAGCTTTCTCGCCGCCGCGCTCATTACCAGCCGGCTCTCGGCCCGCGTGAAGAGGCAGGCGCTCGATGCGGTGGAACGCCAGCGCGATATCGAACGCCTGTATACCTTCAGCCGCGCCATCCTGCTCATCGATCCCGTGGAGCCCGTCGCCAAGCAACTGGCGCGGAAGGTGGCGGAAGTCTTCGGGCTGCGCGCCGCGGTGCTCTATGACCGCCGCACGGGCGAAATCCATCGCGCCGGCCCATCGGACTTCGATGGCATGGAGGATCAGTTGCGCGACGCCGCCTTCCAAGGCACATCTTTCTTCGATCCCGAGCACCAGCGCGTGATCACCGCGGTCCGCCTGGGCTCGGAACCCATCGCCAGTTTTGCCGTCCAGGGCGCGTTCATGCAAGACTCGGTCTTGCAGGGCATCAGTAATCTAATCGCCATCGGCCTGGAGCGCGCCCGCGCGCAGGATCTGGCCCATCAGGTGGAGGCCGCGCGCCGCAGCGAGCAGCTGCGCACCACCCTCATCGACGCCATGGCGCATGAATTCAAGACGCCGCTCACTTCCATCCGCGCCGCCACTACGTCGCTCCTGTCGTCGCCCGATCAACCCATCGAGACCCGCACCGAACTGCTGGAGATCGCCGACGAAGAGGCGCGCCACTTGCAGGCGCTCATTGACGACGCCGTGGACATGGCTCGGCTGGAGTCCGACAACCGCGTGCAGATCAGGCGCGAACTGACCGACCCCAAGGAGCTCATGGAAGACGTGGTGGCCTCGCTCCACACGCAGATCGACAATCGCCCCGTCGAGATCAGCTCAGAAGGATCGCTGCCTCGGCTGGAGCTGGACCGCCGGCTGCTGAAGCTGGCGCTCAAGCAGGTGCTCGACAACGCTCTCAAATATTCCCCGCCGCGCTCTCCCGTCACCGTGCGTGTGTCCAATGGCCCGGTGTCCAATGGTCACTCCGCCGTCAACTTCGAGATCACCGACCATGGTGTCGGCATCCCGGAACAGGAACAGAGCCATTTGTTTGAACGCTTTTATCGCAGCCCTTCCGTGAAGAATCAGGTCCCCGGCATTGGCCTCGGTCTCGCCATCGCCAACAATATCGTGCTGGCGCATCACGGCGAACTCACTGTCAACAGCCGTCCCGGCGAAACCACCTTTCGCGTGAGCTTGCCCCTGGAACGAATAGCGGAGACGCGAACGGACGGTAAAGGAGCGCGCCCATGAGCGCCGGACGCATTCTGGTGGTGGACGACGAGCCCCAGATCCGCCGCATTATGCGCACTGCTCTCACCGGCGCCGGCTACGAAGTGGATGACGCAAAAACCGGCGAAGAGGCCCTGGAGAAACTGCGCGATTACCATCCCGACCTGGTGCTGCTCGACATGAACATGCCCGGCATGGGCGGATTAGCTGTGTGCCGCGAGATCCGCGCGGGCACGGGCGTGGGAATCATCATGCTCACCGTCCGCAATACCGAGGCCGACAAGGTGGAAGCCTTGGACGCGGGCGCCGACGATTTCGTCAACAAGCCCTTCAGCACGCCGGAGCTGTTGGCTCGCATCCGTGCCGCCCTGCGGCGGGTTCCCGCTTCGGCGCAATCTTCTCCCACGCGCATTCGCGTCGGTAAACTGGTCATCGATTTCGCAGCCCGCACCGCCTTCAACGGAGTTCGCACCAGCCATCTCACGCCCAAGGAGCTGGACCTGGTGCGTTATCTCACCAGCCACGCCAACGAAGCCGTGGCTCATCGCGAATTGCTGCAGGCCGTCTGGGGTCCCGACTACGGCGATCAGGTGGACTACCTGCGCGTGTTCATCCGTAACTTGCGCAAGAAAATCGAATCCGATCCCGATCACCCCGAATTCGTCACCACCGAGCCCTGGGTGGGCTACCGCTTCAACGGCACGCTCGAATCTTTTTGAAGCGATCGGCGCCGGACCCCATAAATATTTATATATTCTTAATCCCTTCTCTATTACTTCTTTAGGGCCGGCGGCTTATTATCGGGTTGAATTCTAATGACGCCGCTCTACGCCGGAGACCAGCTGGACCAGTACCGATTAGAAAGCCTGGTGGCTTCCAGCGGCATGGCTTCCATCTTCCGTGCCACTGATTTGCGTAACGGTGACATCGCCGCCATTAAGGTGCCGCACCCGCAAGCCGAGTGCGATCCCATTTTTCACGAACGCTTCCGGCGCGAAATCGAAATCGGCAACCGGCTCCAGCATCCCGGCATCCGGAGGGTTTTTCCCGCAGACGACCAGAGCCGCCTCTATATGGCCATGGAGTGGCTGGACGGACGCTTGCTCCGCCAGGTTCTGGGCGAAGATGGGCGCTTTTCCATCCAGCGAGCCGTCTCCATCGCACTGGAGATCCTGGACGCTCTCGATTACATGCATGGCCACGGCGTTGTGCATCGCGATTTGAAACCCGAGAACATCATGCTGGATTCCGCGGGCCACATCAAAATCATCGATTTCGGCATCGCCTCCTGTTCCGGTTCGCGCCGCCTCACCTTCGGCAAGCTCTCGCAGGTGATGGGCAGCCCCGATTACATCTCACCCGAGCAAGTGAAAAACAAACGCGGCGATGCGCGTAGCGATCTTTACGCCCTCGGCGTGATCCTTTACGAGATGCTCACCGGCGCGACGCCCTTCCGCGGCGTCAATCCGTTCGCTGTGATGAATGCGCGTCTGGTATCGTCGCCTCCCCCGCCCGGCGAAATCAATGCTGAGATCTCACCGGGTCTGCAAGCGATTGTCCTGCGCGCTCTGGAGCGCGATCCCAACCTTCGCTACGCCAGCGCGCAAGAGTTCGCGCACAATCTTTCGCATCCGGACGCGGTGGACGTCACGGATCGGTCCGTTCTTGTCGATCTGCGAACTCAGCGCCCCGCTCGCCGCCGTTCGCTAGCCTCTTACCTCATGCGCGCGTTGCTGCCGGTGGTCCTTCTCGGATTTCTGCTCTATCTTGCGCGCGCCGGCTAGAATCCACTGAGCCGCGCACGTCAGTAAGCGGTTCTTCCGCATTTCCGCCGTGCCGCTGGGTTCTCGTATCCTGAAGAATGTTCTCCGGCTACGTTCAGGTACGCGGCGCACGCCAGCATAATCTGAAGAACATCGACGTCGATATCCCCCGCGATGCGCTGGTAGTTTTCACCGGCGTCTCTGGCTCCGGCAAATCGTCGCTCGCGTTCGGCACGCTCTATGCGGAAGCGCAGCGGCGCTATCTGGAATCCGTGGCGCCTTATGCCCGCCGTCTTTTCGATCAAATGGGCGTGCCCGAAGTGGATACCATCGACGGCCTGCCACCCGCCGTCGCTCTCCAACAGCAGCGCGGATCGCCAACCACGCGCTCGTCGGTGGGCAGCGTCTCCACATTATCGAATTTGCTCCGGATGCTGTTTTCACGCGCCGGAACCTACCCGCCGCGGCAGTCGCATCTGGAGGCCGAATCCTTTTCGACGAACACGCCCGAGGGCGCCTGCCCGCAATGTCACGGCCTGGGCCGCATTTATGATGTTACGGAACGCTCCATGGTGCCCGATGATTCCCTCACCATTCGTCAACGGGCCATCGCTTCCTGGCCGACTGCATGGCAGGGCCAGAACCAGCGAGACATCCTGGTCTCACTCGGCTACGATGTCGATCGCCCGTGGCGCGATCTGCCCAAGAAAGATCGCGACTGGATCCTCTACACCGACGATCAGCCCACGGTGCCCGTCTACGCGGGCTACACTCCCGAAGAAACGCGGCGGGCTCTGAAGCGCAAAGAGGAACCCAGTTACCAGGGCACTTTCAGCGGCGCGAAGCGCTATGTTCTGCACACCTTCGCCAATACGCAAAGTGCGCTAACCAGAAAACGCGTCTCGCAATTCCTGGTGAGTACCGAATGCCCGCTGTGCCATGGCAAGCGGCTGCGGCGCGAATCGCTGTCGGTGAAATTTGAAGGATTGGACATCGCCGAAATGTCCGCGCTGTCACTGATCCGGCTGGTCCGTATGCTGCGACCCACAGCGGAAGGAATCTCGGACACGCTGAAGAAACTGGAAGCGGATCATCCCGAAAAGGCCATCGTCGCGCAGCGCATCGCTCAGGATCTGGTGGGACGAATCGCCGTAATGCTCGACCTGGGCCTCGGTTATCTTTCGATGGAACGTAGCACGCCCACGCTTTCGCCCGGCGAACTGCAGCGTCTGCGCCTGGCCACGCAGGTTCGCTCCAACTTGTTCGGCGTCGTGTATGTGCTGGACGAACCATCGGCGGGGCTTCATCCAGCGGATACGGAGGCGCTGCTGGCCGCGCTCGATCGATTAAAGGCTTCCGGTAATTCGCTGTTCGTCGTAGAACACGATCTGGATGTGATTCGCCGCGCCGATTGGATCGTCGACATTGGCCCCGCCGCGGGCGAGCAGGGCGGCCTGGTACTCTACAGCGGTCCACCGGAGGGCCTCGATCGAATCCAGCAATCGCAGACCCGGCGGTATCTATTCGGGCGCGACATGCTGCCACCACGTACCCCGCGTCCTCCCCAGGGCTGGCTCCGCCTGACCGGCATTACTCGCAATAATCTGAATCAGCTCGACGTCGCATTTCCCTTGGGTGTGTTCACCACTGTGACCGGCGTTTCCGGATCCGGAAAATCGAGCCTGGTGAGCCAGGCGCTGGTGGAGCTGGTGGCCGAGCATCTGGGCCATGCCATTCCCATAGACGAGGACGAAACGGAAGATCTGGAGCGCCGCGAGCCCATCACCATCGGCGGACAGATCGCCGGCGGCATGGAAGCCATCAAGCGCCTGGTGGTTGTGGACCAAAAGCCCATTGGACGCACGCCGCGCTCCAACCTGGCCACTTACACGGGATTCTTCGATTATGTTCGCAAGCTATTCGCCGCCACCAAAGCGGCTCGCGCTCATCATTACGGACCTGGGCGCTTTTCATTCAACGTTCCCGCCGGACGCTGCGAAACCTGCCAGGGCGAAGGCTTCGTATTCGTCGAGCTGCTCTTCCTTCCGAGCGTCTACGCGCCGTGCCCTACTTGTCATGGCGCACGCTACAACGCCAAAACTCTCGAGATCAAATACAAAAACCAAACCATCGCCGACGTACTGGGGATGACCGTCGATGCGGCGTGGCAGTTCTTTGCGGAGGAGCCGCAGGTGCGCCGCGCTCTCAACGTGCTGCGTGAAGTTGGCTTGGGCTATCTGAGGCTCGGCCAGCCGGCCACGGAACTTTCCGGTGGCGAGGCCCAGCGCATCAAGCTGGCCACGGAGCTGCAGCGCATCCAGCGCGGCAACACGCTGTATATTCTCGACGAGCCAACCACCGGATTGCATCCCTCCGACGTCGAGAAGCTGGTGGGCCAGCTCGACAGCCTGGTCGAAGCTGGCAATACCGTAATCGTCGTTGAGCACGACATGCGCGTGGTCGCGACCAGCGACCATGTCATCGATATCGGTCCCGGCGCGGGCGAAGAAGGCGGACACGTTGTGGCTTCAGGTGCGCCCGAAGAAGTTTCGCGCGTACCGGGTAGCCGCACCGCCCCGTATTTAGCCCGTTTTCTCGATATGGATCGTCCTATTGCGGTTTGATCCGCGCTGTATGATCCGATGCGCCGTCATTGCCGGTGGAGCAATTTAGTCCGAACCAGGTGCCTGATGTCGGGCTTGAATTCGTTCCAGAGATTGACTTCGGCGAACCCCAGGAAGTCCAGCCCCGCGAGATTCCATACTCCCATACGGCTCAAGTTCTGCTGCGTCGGATTTTCCTGGCCTGGACGCGTGGCATTGATAATCTCCGCGCTGCTTACCGCGGCCACGAAGTTGGCGAACGCGATATCACTGCCACGCGGAGTTTCTAATATCACGGTGCTGAGGAGCGCGTGCCCCGAGCGCTTCCAAACATTGTGGCTGAGAGATGGTTTATAGCGCAGGTCTTCGTGTAGCGCGGCAGCCGCGGCGCTTTGCAGCCCGTACGTTACCAGCCTGCGTGTGAACGAGGAAACCAGATGGTTGGTGTAGTTATCCGCGCCCTGGCCCCAGATGCGAGTGGGACTGATGAGCATCAAGGCGGCTGAAGAAACCGCTGAAGAGACGTAGGGCTGTACCTGGAACACCGTTTTCTCGCTCAGCAGCGTAAGCCGCTGGCGTAAAGTAAACTGGTTCGCCGGCTGCGGCGATAAGCCCAGCGGGCTCGAAAACGAACGTTCGAGATTCTCAAACATCCGGTCCTGGTCGTTATTCTGAAAAGTAATTTTGTGATACAGGAACTCGCCGAGATGCGCAATCCGGCTCTCCGAGGTTTGAGAGCCATGTCCATCCAGGTGTGCCCAGGCCCGCAGCGGCTCATCACCCACTTTGAGAAAGATGACGTGCAGCGACGGGGATCGATTCTCGCGGCAGCTTTGGATGGACGCGGCATGGGTATGCGCCAGCCGGAGCACCAGCGGATCTTGCGACCACGTCGCCGTATCGTCCAGACACTCTTGTAGCAGCTCTTCGCCGCCCCCGGTTATTTCGACGTATTTCGGCTTCTCGATGCCGAACGAGAGCTTCGGCAGGTCGCCCCTGCTCATCCGGTATTCAAGGTTGGACTTGATGGTGTGCTGTTCCGGCTCCTGTCCCTTGACAGGCAGACCGGTCAGCAACGCGAATGCTATTACTGCCGAGCACCGCATACAGCGATTTAAGGTGCATCGATTATACAGGAGACGGAGATTCCCGGCTGTACAAAATTGCTCGCCCAGGTGGGATCTCGCACTGTCGCCATCCACGCGAAGTCGGCATCCATCCTGAATATGTCCGCAATCCTGGAAGATTCACGACCCGGGTATGCGAATTCGCGGGCGACGATAGCGCTGTGACTGAAATAGCCGCCCGCCGCTATTACCAGAACCGTTGCTCGCAGTAACGTCAAATCGCGTACGGATCTGGGCGACGCATACTACGATTAGTAGATATGCAATCGGACCGACGAGAGGCCATTCGAAGGAAAGAAGAGGAACGTACCCGGCATGCGTATCTTGAGCAGCCTGATTCGGAGGCAGCCGACGATTGGTCGTCCGCCGAGGAATGGCCGAATGACGCCGTCGGCTCCAATTCCCCAATCCCAAGCCCCTAACAGGATGCTGAAAAAGGCAATAAACCGCTTGCTCACGCGCGCGGCTCAGAATCGCGACTGCGTGTTTGCATGTGTTTACCGAGCCGCGACCGTGAGGGAGTCGGTCCCCAAAAGCCTTTTTCATCAGCCTGCTAATCCCCAATCCCCAACCCTGCTATGATGCCCCTTCAGATCGTCCACGCCGATGATGCCAACCGCCCCGGAAGCTGGTCCCATTACTGCCGCTGCTCCGTCGCCGCGGCCTGAGCTCCACTCCCTCCGGCCCACCCGCACTCGCCACGTCGTGCTCGCCCTCACCGTCGCGATCTACATGATCACCTACATGGACCGCACCATCATCGCGTCGGCCATGCCCCTCATCCAGAAAGAATTCGGCTTCTCGCTCATAACCGTCGGCTGGATACTCGCCAGCTTCCGCTGGGGCTTCACACTCTTCCAGCTTCCCAGCGCCTGGTTCGGCGACAAAATCGGGCCGCGCCGCGCGCTCGCAATTATCGTCACCTGGTGGAGCTTATTCACCTCCCTCACCACGTTCGCTTGGAGCGCCGCATCGATGGTTGCCATTCGCTTTATCTTTGGCGTGGGTGAATCCGGCGCGTTCCCTATTTCCACTCGCTCGTTGTCCCGCTGGATGCTTCCGGCCGAGCGCGGCTTCGCGCAAGGCATCACGCACGCGGGCTCGCGATTGGGCGCTGCCGTCACTCCGCCGCTAGTGGTCTGGATGATTCTTCGCTACGGCTGGCGCATGCCCTTTCTCACTTTCGCCGTGCTCGGTATCGCGTGGTCCGCGATTTGGTTCTTCTACTATCGCGACTCGCCCGAACAGCATCGCAGTGTGAACCCCGCCGAGCTGGAGTTGATCCATTCCGCCACCGGAGGCCCGCGCCAGCAAATCGGCGTGCGCGTTCCCTGGCGCCGCATTCTTTCCAGCCGCACCGTGTGGCAGCTTGCGCTCATGTATTTCTGCTACCAGTACGCGCTCTCCGTTTATCTGGATTGGTTTCCTACCTACTTGAATACGCACCGCGGCTTCAACCTGAAACAGATGGGATTCTACGCGAGCCTGCCATTGCTCGCGGGCACTCTCGGCGATCTCGCGGGCGGCTGGCTTTCCGATCTGTTTCTGCGCCGCACCGGAAACGTCACCTACGCGCGCCGCATCGTCGGAATCGCGGGTTTTATCATCGCGGCTCTGGGAATTCTTCCCGCCACGCTCACCCACGATCCCAGGCTCTCGGTCGCCTTCAGTTGCCTGGCCTTCGGCGGACTGGAACTGACGGTCGGCGTTTCGTGGGCCATCCCGCTGGACATCGGTGGCGACTTCGCCGGTTGCACGGCATCCGTCATGAACATGCTGGGCAACATCGGTGGCGCGATTTCGCCGGCGCTGCTGGCGTACCTGGTGAAATATCTCGGCTGGGACGTTCCGTTCTTTGTCACCTCCGCGTTGTGCGTCTGCGGCGCGATCATTTACGCGAAAATCGATGCGAGTAAGCGCATCTTCGCTCAGGAAACCACCGCACCGGAAACCGCCGTCGCGTGAGCGCAACCACGCTGCAAGTGCTGTCGGTGCTTTTTCTTGCGACGTTCATTCGCTCCGCGCTCGGATTCGGCGAAGCGCTGGTGGCCGTTCCTCTTCTCGCGCTGACCCTGCCGGTTCAAGTGGCGGCGCCGTTGGCCGTGTTAGTATCCATCACCGTGGCCGTTGTCGTGGTGATTCAGGATTGGCGCAATGTTCATTTGCGCAGCGCAGGCTGGCTGGTGCTGTCCACTCTGTTCGGCATTCCTCTCGGCCTGCTGCTGTTGAAGACTGTGCCCGAATCCATCGTCAAAGCGATTCTCGGCGCGATCATTATCGCCTTCGCGGTGTACTCGCTCGCCGGCCGCAAGCCACAGCTTCACAGCGACCGGCTGGCGCCATTGTTCGGCTTTGTGGCCGGAATCCTGGGAGGCGCGTACGGCATGAATGGACCGCCGCTGGTGGTCTACGGCTTGTTGCGCCGCTGGCAACCCGCGCAGTTTCGCGCCACGCTGCAGGGATATTTTCTGATCGCGAGCATGGTTGGAATGGCTGGCTACGCGATTACCGGCCTATGGACTCGTACCGTCACCAGTTACTTTCTGCTTTCACTGCCGCTGGCTCTGTTCGCGATCTTTCTCGGCCATGTCATCCACCGCCGCCTTAGCAGCGCTCGATTCCTCATTGCGGTGAATGTGGGACTCGCGCTGATTGGCATCATATTGTTAAAGCAGGGCTTGTAGAATGCTTAGCATTTGCCAATGGATCTACCTGACGCGAGCGAGCATCGCCATTCGTGAATCCATTTGGGTCTATCCGATTCTCGACGTTCTGCACTGCGTGGGAATCCTGCTGGTGGCGGGCACTATCATCGTTGTCGATTTGCGTCTGCTGGGCTTCGGCATGCGCCGAGCACCTGTATCGAGCGTGGTGGGCCAAGTACTGCCGTGGACCCTCTCCGGCTTTGGATTCATGTTCGTTACTGGATCTCTGCTCGCCTGGTCGGAGCCAATGCGGCTCTATCACAGCCTGTTCTTTCCCTGGAAACTTCTGTTCCTCGCGATGGCAGGCCTGAACGCACTGCTCTTCCACTATGGAGTCTATCGCGGAGTGGGCGCTTGGGACTCGGCTTCGCTCACGCCCGCCCGCGCGCGCCTTGCCGCGGTCGTATCGATGGTCTGTTGGATCTGCGTGATCGCAGCCGGACGAGCTGTTGGTTATGAAACGACATGAGGCCGCATAGTCTCACTCACGACTTTCCATTTTGCGAACTGTTTGAATGGATCGAGCGCAGTCCTATGGGTAATGTCATGCGGAGTTCGAAAGTGATTTTTCCGATGGTCGAAAGCGTTCACCTGATCGGTCTCGCGCTCTTCGTGGGAACGCTATTGCTGATCGATATGGGCCTGCTCGGCGTTGCAATGCGCCGCCAACCGATCGCGCAGGTAGCGGCCGCGCTCGCGCCCTGGACCTGGAGCGGCTTCGCGTTGCTGCTGCTCACCGGTCCATTCATGTTTGCCGCGCAAGCCGCGAAGTGGCACGACAACCCAGTTTTCTGGGTGAAAATGCTGCTCTTGATTATCGCGACTATTTTTCAATGGTCGGTTCGGCGAAGAGTCACCACGGATCAACCGGCCAAGTTGATTGGCGCGGTGTCGCTGTTCCTGTG
Source organism: Bryobacterales bacterium (assembly GCA_963784025.1). Taxonomy (GTDB): domain Bacteria; phylum Acidobacteriota; class Terriglobia; order Bryobacterales; family Bryobacteraceae; genus Palsa-89. Next base: position 56,379 of record CAWAPW010000006.1, on the reverse strand, counting down.
GATCGGCACGGGACTTTTGTCGAAGATGATGGAGTTTGTATGAATCAACGATCCAATCCAAACCGCGGATGGTGCGCGTCGCCATCGATCTTGATTTTCAGAAACGTCCCCGCGCCGTTTTTCGCAAAGAACGGGTCCGCGGGTTTGAGCAGCCAGCGCTTCCAGCCTGTCACGGTCTGCGATATTTTCGCGTCCAGCTTAAGCGCTCCATGGAAGTCCAGCGAATCGTGCCCCATATCGTAATTTCCGGCAATGGAGACGGCCGCGCCGGGAACTTCAAAAGCGAGCGATCGAAAAGTCATTACTTCGTTTTCCAAATGGAACGAACCCTGCATTTTCGAAATCACTTCGTCGATCTCTTCATTTTTCGGCTGTCCCTGGCCACGCCGGCTCAATTGATCGATCTGATTCTGAATCGTCGACTTCAGGAATCTGGCATTCCGCAAATCGAATGTGCCGTCCAGCACAAGCTTTTGCTTCACCTTGCTCACCAGCGGCGGAATATCGATGCTCGATTTCATATTGATGAAGCCTTCCATGAACGGCGGCCCCTTCATCGCCAGCCGCAGCAGATCGCGCATATCGCCATTCGGCATCGTGACTCGGAGATCGATGCTGCGCCGCGAGTATTCCTCAAACTTGATCACCGCGCCGGAGGTGGAAAAGCCGGTATGGCCAAGTGTTGCCCGCACGGGGTGCAGGAAGGTGTTGCCGTTGGTCCCGTCCACATCAGCTTCAAACGTGGTAGAGAGGGGCAGGGGATTGCCCGCCGACTTCAACTCGAAGTTCGGTACGTAGGTGGTACCCCGCACGGCGACGGAATTCAGACTACCGTCAAATGTTCCTTTCGAAGAGAGCGTCCCTGCGATGGCGGCGAAGATGCCGAGGTCGGCGTTGTCGAAAGTATAATTGCCCTTCAGTGGCGTGTCGCCCGGCTCGGCCATGTTCCACGGGCCGAAGTTGCCGCTGCTTCTCACAGTGCCGGGCGGCTTGGGGATGGTCAGATCGGCGTCATACCGCATCGGCGAATTCTCGCCCGCCGATTGGAGATGCAGGCGCGCGATATTGAATCGCAGAGGCGGCTTACCGGCGTCCTTCGGCAACAGCGCCAGCACTGCGTCTTTGATCTGGACATTTTGAATGACCACTCCGGAGTTGGTGCGTTGGCCGGCTCCCAGGCTGGGACGCTCGCCCTTGGGCGGAATGTTGATTTCCATGCCTTCGATGGAGACGAAGTTGACGGATTTCTTAGACGCCAGCAGTATTCCGAGGTCGATGGTGAAGAAAACCTTCTTGATAGTGAACAGCGGCGGCCGGCTGCGGTCCCCGCCGAAGCGCATCGCCAGACCGTCGCCTTCCACGGCCACGATTGCGCCGCGCCCGTGCCGCAGCAAAATCTGAATGGTCGACATTTTGGGGCGATTAATATGCAACTCCGCCAGTTCTACGTCGCTATGGAATCGATTGCGCAGGTACTCAAGGGCCTGCGCGCGCAACGTTGGCTCAAATTGTTTCGCGACAATAGAGGCCGCAACGTAGGAGCCTACGCCAAGCAACACCACGACGAGGGCTATTCCGCCCAACCAGAGTTTCTTTCGTTTGCCCGTCACAATCGCCTAACATTGGATGACCCTCGCGGCGGAATGTTTCGTTTACGGCAGAAACTGGGTGTGAAGGATGAAATCAAGTTTGGGAAACCGCTGGGTGAGGTACTCATTGGCCTCGCCTTCCACGCGCGTGGGATCGATATATTTGCCCTCCGGCCGCATTTCGCCATAGCCCGCATAGAACTTGTCGATCACATCCATGCCCTGGACAACTTTGGCGAACGGAACGAAACCCTGATCGTCGAGCGCTTTGTTGTCGGCCAGGTTGATGAAGATTTCGGTGGCGCGCGTGGTGGGTCCAGACATCGCGTAGGCCAGGGTGCCGCGCAGGTTCTTTTGTTGAGGAGGGTCGTCCACGATGAAATATTCGCGCCATTTGTCATGGACGTTGAAGTCGCGATGAACGCCGAATTGCGCGATAAACCCCGGTACAACGCGAAAGAACCGGCCCTGATCGAAATACTTCATGCGGAGCAGTTCGTGGAAGCGATCCACTCCATGCGGCGCCCAGGCGCGGCGCGCCTCCACGACAAAATCGCCTTGTGATGTTTGAAACCGAACGCGGAACACCTCCGGGACCACTATCTTCGGTTCTTCTTTCTTGCGGCACGCCGACAGAAGCAATGCCGCCATGCAAATGGCTACGATGCGCATCCCCAATTAGGGTACACTGACGGGCAGTCATGCAAGGGAAAGTAGTGGTGATTACCGGCGGTACGTCCGGTATCGGGCAAGTGACGGCGGAGCGGCTGGCCGCGATGGGCGCGCGGATCGTGCTGGTGGCGCGCAGTAAAAATCGGGGTGAAGCCACTCTGGCGCGATTGCAAGAGCTGGCTCCCGCACAAGACCACCGCATTCACTACGGCGATGTTTCGCGCCTCAGCGATCTGAACCGGCTGGCCACGGAAATCCGGTCGGCCGAGCCGCGCATCGACGTGCTGATCAATAATGCCGGAGCGATGTTTGGCCAGCGTCAAGTGACGGAAGACGGCCTGGAGCTGACCTTCGCCACGAACCACATGTCCTATTTCGTTCTCACGCACGGGTTGCGCGAATCGCTGGTGGCGGGGAGCGCGCGAATAATCAATACATCGTCGGACGCGCACCGTAGCGGCAAGATCGATTTCGACGATTTGCAGTTCCAGAGTAATTACAAAGCCTTTCCGGCATATTGCCGCTCGAAACTATGCAACGTCCTGTTCACTCGCGTGCTGGCGCAGCGGCTGGCTGGAACGGGCGTCACCGCGAATAGTTTACATCCAGGATTTGTCGCAACGCGCTTCGGGGATCAGAGCGGCGGCGCGATGGCACGGGTGATCGGAGTTATGAAAATCTTCGCGATCTCGGCCGAGAAGGGCGCGGAGACGATCATCTATCTGGCTTCATCCGACGAAGTAGCCAAAACGAGCGGACTTTATTTTTACAAATGCAAAGCCGTCACGCCGTCGAAGATCGCGCAGGACGACGCCGCGGCCGAGCGGCTGTGGGAGGAAACCGCGAAGCTGGCTCATTTGCCGACCAGCCCTTGAATGGCCTCCAGTTCCTTGCCGGCCTCGGCGAGTTTTCCCTGCGAGACCAGTTCCCGATAGCGTTCGAAATGCTGGCGGATTTCAGCGATGCGAGCGTCGGGCTGTCCCGGCTGTCCTTGAGGCGAGGGCGCGGCCGTGGTTGGCGCGGGCTGGCCCGGTGTTGCGGCTTCTTCAGGCGCCGGTGGCAATTTTTCACCGGCTAACTGCGCCAGCGCTTGCGCGTAGGTGTCCGAATAGACCAGGTTGTTGCCCATGGCGAGCGCGACCTTTTTCAACTGCGGCATTTTCGCCTGAGAGGCCTGGATGTAGATGGGCTCGACATACAAGAACGTGTGTTCGATGGGTAGCACCAGCATTTGGCCGCGCAGCACTTGCGACCCTTGCTGATTCCAGAGCGTCAGATCTTTGGAAATATTTTGATCCTGATTGATGCGCGCTTCGATTTGCATCGGCCCGAGAATGATCTCCTGCTTCGAAAGCAGCAAAACGACTTTCTCTCCCAAATGTTCTCCGTCGCAACGGGCCATCATCAGGCCTATCAAGTTGTCGCGGTTGCGCGGCGTGAAAGGCGTCATCAGCAGGAATTCGGGCTTGGTTTCACCGGGCAGCGTAGCGACGACATACGTGGGCGCCAGAGGTCCCGGCGTGCCGCCTTGTTCATTGGTAAACTTCGCGGTGTCCCAAGCGTCGGACTTGTTGTAAAAGGTGTCGGGATCGCGCATGTGGAACAGCCGGTAGATATCGGACTGGACGCGGAAAATCAATTCCGGATAACGGACATGCCGGCGCAGATCGGCGGGCATCGTCGAGGAGGCTTCGAACAAATCCGGAAATAGATTCCGATAAGCCTGGAGCAATGGGTCTTCGGAGTCGAAGACGTAAAAATGCACGGTGCCGTCGTAGGCATCCACGGTAGCTTTCACCGAATTCCGGATGTAATTGAACTCGCCAATGCCTTCCATGCCGACTTTGGCCGAGTAGGGATGGACATCGGAAGTCATGTAGCCGTCGATGATCCAAACCAGGCGGCCGGCGTCGGTGAGCACCAGGTACGGATCGGGATCCCAGTTCAGGAAATCGGCCATGGCGCTCAGCCGCGCGGTGACGTTGCGGCGAATCATCATGCGGCTGTCCTGGGTGAGGTAGCCGGTGAGCAGGATGTTAATGTCCTCGCGCGAGACCGCGGCGGCGGCGCGCATCAGAAGCGACGAGATCGGGAAGCCGCCCTTACCCTGGTAATGCGTTTCGACGTTGCGATCGCCGGAAGGGTAATCGAACTCGGCCTGAGCGGTATCGACGAATACGGGATCCTGGACGTTTTCGCCGTAATACAACTCGGGCCGCGTAAGCTTCAGGCCGGGTTCGCTGATGACGGGCGGCGCATCCTTGATGATCAATTCCGGCAATCCGTTGGGTGAGACTCGATTGGCCTCGGCCATCACGATGCCGTAGCCGTGCGTATAGATGAAGTGCGGATTGATCCAGCGCGTTCCGGCTTCGCCAAGCTGGGTGAGATCCAGCTCGCGCGGCGACAGCATCATCTGGCGTAGTTGACCGTCGATGGTGTAGCGATCGACATCGGTGTCGGTGTAGATGTAAGGCCGGTAAGGCTGGAGCTGCGTAATGGCGTCGTGGAACGCGTGCCAATCCCAGAGGCGCACGTTGTCGAGCAGAGGCTGATGTTGTTTGAAGTCGACGGGCTCGTCGGGCTTGGCCGCGAAGTCGATCTCATCGGTGCGTTGGTCGATGCCGAAGGCCGAGCGCGTGGCTTCAATGTGCTTTTGAATATAAGGACGCTCGATGGAGATCTCGTTGGGCTTGACGTACGCGGCGCCGACGATGGGCGGGACCACGTTGCGCAAAACGATGACGCCCACCACCGCGATGAGCGCGGAGCGCCAGCGGCCCGCGACGAGCAGACCGGCCGAGATCACGCAGCCGGCGATTTCCACCCACTGCAAGGGAAGAACGATGTTCTGATCCACATAGTCGATGCCGACCATGAAGCTGCCGTGTTCTTCGAGCAGCAGACCGTAGCGGGCGAGGAAAAATCGAGCAGCCATGGAGAGCAAGAACACGGCGCCGAGGCCGCGCAGGAAGTTGCTCTTCAGAGCGCCTGTCAGATTGAGCTCCGTAAGGCTGATGCCCTGCACGTTGCTCCAATCGCCAACGCGGCCGCTAAGCTCCCAACCACGTTCGGCGACCCAGTAGATCAATGCGCCCAGGAAAACGATGGCGAGCAGGAGGCCCAGGAGGTCCGAATAGAAAGGAATCTTGAACAGGTAGAAAGAGAGCGGGTTTCCAAAGACCGGATCGCGCCAGGCAGTGGCGGCGCCGCCCAGATCGCGGCCGCCGAAGTAGCGCACTACGGTCCAGGTGTCGAGCGTGGAAAGCGCGACCAGGACGGCGAGCAGGAAGATGCCGAGAGCGGTGAGTTTGGCATACAGCGGATGTTCGCGCAGACGCACGTGGGCGCGTTGCAGCGCGAGTGAGTGCGCGATCCAAAAAATGACGAACGCGACGATGGTGGCGCCAGTGGCGGGAATCACGCTATAGGCGAGTATGCTGAACCAGGTGTGCAACTGGCCCATTTCTTTCCACCACTGATAATCGATGGTCCAGGAGCAGAGCCAGCGCAGCGCCACGAAGAGAACGATGACGAGGATGGCGTACCAAAGGCAACCGCCGCGGGCTTGGCGGCCGGGAATCTGGCGATGACGAAATGAAGGATCCAAGGCTTTAGTAACTGTACCTTATCGCAAGGCTGTCGGCACTATCGCAAAGCTGTCGGCACCAATCGCAAGGCTGGCGGCACGATCGCAAAGCTGGCGGCACCGTCGCAAAGATCTGTGGTGGTGGGATTGAATCGCAGGCGCGCCTGCTACTGGAAGGCCGGCGAAACGAAAAGCCGGAGGCGCTTCCGCGGGTGGATGGCTACGCGAACCCGCGATCGTACTGGCCGCTTTGGATAAGTCCAAAACATAACCGGCCGCAGATGAACGCCGATTAACGGGGATGAGTGGAACTCAGGCTCCGAGGCATGTGGAAAAGCACGTGTTCAATGTGACGGGATTCGTTGAGGCGCATCAGGCGTTGGGCGAAGGCTTCGACCTCGTCTTTTGAAAAAACGAACCCATCTCCTGAAAAGAGCTCGGCGGGGTCGTAGGGAAGGCCCTTATGTTTATGAAGTTCGAGGAGAGCCGCGGCTTGCTTGAGCTGGCGCTCTTGCTCGCGACGGCGTTCGGATTGGATTTCGCGGAGATGGTCCAAGGCTTTTTGGAACTGGCGGGATAGCCGGTGGGAGTGCAGGCCGAGGGTGGCCAACTGCGGGATTAGGGTTTGCGGGCTGGGGGCTTGGGAGAGGAGCTCGGCTTCGAGGAAGGGGATGCGATTGAGACGCCAGGCGGTGTCGGCGAGTTCCTGGGTGAGCTGGGATTCGGTGGGCGTGGCGGGTTGGTATTCGTCGAAGAACTGGCGGCAGTGGATTTGGTATTCGGCGGGTTCTTCGGTTGCCAGGACGGGCGAGCGGCTGGTAAGACCGTGGGTGAGGGCGTTTTGCGAAGAACGCTGTTTGCCGGCGACTGTGCGGGGGCCGGTGGAGAGTTTCGCGTTCGCGCAGTTCGCGCGATTGCGCGACTCCGGGGTTGGGGATTGGGGGCTGGGGAGTGGCGTCGGAATTGGATTTGTCATGGAAGACCTCAGGCGAGTTCTAGCATGGGCGGGTGGTGATTTCGCGCGCGGGGAGCGGGATGCTGTTGGCTCGGACGGGAAGATTGATGAGGAAGTGGCGTGAACGCTGAGGCGCGGTTGCGGATGAAGTGATTCGGTTCGCGACTTTTTCAACCGCATCGACGCTTTAAGGGATGTGCTAGTTCTTGCGGGTGAAGGCGCCGCAATCCAGCGCTTGAAAGGTGCCGGGAAGGTCTCGGTCGATGGCGGCGATAATCGACGGCAGGTGGTTCTTGAGGATGGCCATTCAACGGAAGACAGCACCACCATTGCAAGGGCGCGCCCGTTAAGGATTTGTTCGAAGCTGCTATCCGCAGAAGTTGGCCGTTGTTAAGTCCGACCAACTTTGAAAACCCACAGTAACAACTTCGGGTGCGCCAAGGTTCTTCCGCAACCGATGCGCGAGGTTCTCGTCAAGCAACACCTTCACGGGTTGCGTTGCTCGCGATGGGCGTGGGCAAACTCGATCAGACGCTTGATCTGGACGAGAGAAAGCGAAGGCCAGTCCTCCTGTATATCCTCGATACTGGCGCCCATGTCATAGCTGTTCACAATGCCGTCAGGCAGAATGCGCGTACCGCGCACGATGGGCCGTCCGGATACTTTGCCGGGTACTTGTTCGATCAGTTCGCATTGCGTCCAGTAGATCCGAGGGTGTATCCAGGCGTGCCATGATTAGTGCTTCTCTCCTTCAGGTTATGGCGACGTCGGGACTATTGCGAGGCGGCCGGGACGCCGAGGGCGACGTGATCTGCGGACCACGCGAGCTTTCCGTTGACGATGGCCGCCACGGAGCCGCCGCGGAACGTGTGGCCGTCGAAGGGAGAATTACGGCTTTTCGAGAGCGAGCGGTTCACGTCGTAGGTCCAAGAGCGTTCGGTGTCGAAGAGCGTGACGTCGGCGGGCGATCCGACGGCGAGACGGCCGCGATTGAGATGGAGGACGCGATCGGGGCCGGTGGTGAACAGCTCAATCATGCGCATCAGCGTGATTTTTCCGGGATGCACCAAACGTTCCAAAGTAATGCCGATGGCCGTTTCAAGGCCGAGGATGCCGAAGGGGCATTGTTCGAATTCCTGCATTTTTTCGCTGCCCGCGTGGGGAGCGTGATCGGTGGCGATGGCGTCTATGGCTCCGGAGACGATGCCATCCGTGATGGCGGCGACGTCGCACGTGGAGCGCAGCGGCGGCTTCATTTTGTAATTGCTGTCGTAGGGCGGCATCTCGCTATCGGTCAAAGCGAAATGATGCGGCGTGGCTTCGCTGGTGACGGACAGGCCGCGCGCTTTGGCGAAGGCCGTCATTTCCACTGCGTGTCGAGAAGATATGTGGGCCACGTGAAATCGCGCGCCGGTGAGTTCGGCGAGCAGGATATCGCGCGCCACCATGACATCCTCGGAAGCGGCCGGAATGCCGCGCAGCCCCAGGCGCACGCTGGGGACGCCTTCGTTCATGTCGCCGCCGGCGCTCAGGTGCAAGTCCTCGCAGTGATCGATCACGGGAAGATCGAAGGAGCGCGCGGTTTCCATGGCGCGGCGCATCACGCGCGCGTTCATAACGGGCCGGCCGTCGTCGGAGATGGCGACGATGCCCGCTTCCTTCATCAGGCCGATGGCTGCGAGTTGTTCGCCCGCGCTGCCCTTGGTGATGGCGCCGATGGGAAACACGTTCACGACGGCGTGACGCTGGGCGCGCTCGATGATGTAGCTGGTGACGGTGGCGTTGTCGTTCACAGGCGACGTATTCGGCATGCAGCAGATGGAGGTGAATCCACCGGCGGCCGCGGCGCGCGATCCGCTCTCGATGGTTTCGGCGTGCTCGAAGCCGGGCTCGCGCAGATGGACGTGCATGTCGATGAAGCCAGGCGCGACGATCAGGCCGGTGGCGTCGAGTTCGGTGGCGCCGGCGGAATCCAGATTGTGGCCGATGGCGGCGATGCGGCCGTCTTCGATAGCGATGTCGCGGAGAGCGTCGAGACGGCTGGCCGGGTCCATCACGCGGCCGTTACGAATAATCAATTTCGACATTGCAGGGTCAATTTCCAAGAATGCGCTCGAGCACCGCCATGCGCACGGCAATTCCATTTTCCACCTGATTCAGGATGACGGAGCGCTGCGAATCGGCCACCTCGGACGATATTTCGCGGCCGCGATTAATGGGGCCGGGGTGCATCACGATGGCGTCCGGCTTCGCGCGGGTCATGTGCTCCAGGCGCAGGCCGTAGAACTGAAAATATTCGTTGGCGGAGAAAGCGGCTTCGTGCTGGCGCTCCAACTGCACGCGCAGCATCATGATGACGTCGGCGTCGCGAATGGCCTCTTCCATTTTGTGCGTGAGGCTGATGCCGGGCGCAAGCTGCTCGAGCTCCGGCGGGAGCAGAGAGGCCGGTCCGCAGAGCACGATGTGCGCGCCGAATTTCGAGAGCAGGTACATGTTGGAGCGCGCCACGCGGCTGTGCGCGATGTCGCCGATGATGGCTACGCGCAGGCCTTCGAGCGTGGGCCGGCGGTCCAGAATGGTGCGGGCGTCGAGCAGCGCCTGCGTGGGATGCTCATGCGTGCCGTCGCCGGCGTTGATGATGGGCGTTTCCACGAGATAGCGCGCGAGAAAATGCGGAGCGCCGGAAGCCGCGTGGCGCATGACGATGGCGTCGGGATGCATGGCGCCGAGCGTGTTCAGCGTATCGACCAGCGATTCCCCTTTGGAGACGCTGGAGGCGGAAGCGGTGATGGAAATGGCATCGGCGCCCAGGCGCTTGGCGGCGATTTCGAAGCTGGTGCGCGTGCGGGTGGAGGCTTCGAAGAACAGATTGACGATCATGCGGCCGCGCAGCTGATCGGACTTCTTGGTGTCGGTCTGGCGCGGCTGAAAACGCTTGGCCCGGTCGAGGATGCCTTCGATCTCGACTCGATCCAGCGACTCGATTCCCAACAATCCGCCCGGCATTTGTTTTTAGGTCTTTTCCACCAGCAACACCTTGTCGTTCTGGTCCACTTCGTGGAACTTCACCTCAATGATCTCGTTGGCGCTGGTTTGCACCATGCGGCCGACGTAGCGGGCTTCGATGGGGAGCTCGCGCCAGCCGCGATCGATCAGGACCAGCAGTTGTACGCGCGCCGGCCGTCCCTGGTCGAACAGCGCGTCCAGCGCGGCGCGGATGGTGCGGCCGGTGTAGAGCACGTCGTCCATGAGGATGATGTCCTTGCCGGTGACCGGGAAACTGATTTCCGTGGCGCTGTGCACGGGCTTTTCGGAAACGGTGGAAAGATCGTCGCGGTATAAATTGATGTCGAGGAAACCGACCGGAATCACAAGATTTTCCAGATTCTTGATCTTGTCGGCGAGACGGAGGGCGAGGGGGACGCCGCGGCGGCGGATGCCGATGAAGGCCAGGCGGTGCAGATCGTCGGTTTTTTCCAGGATCTCGTGGGCCAGGCGGACCAGAGTGCGGTCGATCTCCGACGCGCTCATCAACTGGGCTTTTTCGCGTGTGGCGAGCATGTGATTAAGAACCGCTTCCTAACGGTCGCGGCTCGGAAAGTCGCGGCTCGGAAAGTCGCGCTCGGAAACAGCGTAACATAATCGAAGCGTCACGCCGAGCGCGTCGCTAGCGCTTGAGCCGGTCGCGAATGCGCTTGGCCAGCCGATCGATATCGTCGGTCTTTTTGAGCGTGCCGAGTGAGAGCACGTTATAGTCGCTTTTCTCCAAATCGGATTTCAACTCGTCGGCAAGCTTGGAGAGAGCGCGGGCGTCTTCGAGCGTCTTCTGGTAATCCGCCTTCAGGATCTCCTCGCGCTGGAGTCTGCCATTCGGCAGGCGAACGTCTTCGGGCGTTTCGGGAGGGAGCGTGCGGTCGGGAGGGCCTTGCTGCGCCGTCAAGGCCAGCGCCAGGAGTAAAAGGAGCATGATTCGAAAAGGTACGGGAGAAATCATGGGAACCCCTTTCCATCATAAGTCCGGCGATTTGCGGGCTGATCTGTTATATCAAAAGCCTCTCTCCTATCAAAAGCCTCTATAATCCACTCATGCCGACTGTCGAGCATTTTGCACCGGGCGACTTTTGCTGGATTGAGCTGGCAACCTCAAACCAGAACGCGGCGAAGAGTTTTTATGCCGCGCTTTTCGGATGGACTGTTCGGGATGTTCCCACCGGTCCAGATGAGGTTTATAGTTTATTGGAACTGGAGGGACGCGTTGCGGCTGGCGCATTCAGCATCAGTGCGAGCGAAAGCGCGGCGGGCATGCCGCCACACTGGCATCTGTATGTAGCGGTGGCCAGCGCGGACGAAGCCGCGAAGAAGGCGACGGAACTGGGGGGCAAAGTGGTGGAAGCGCCGTTCGATGTGATGGACCGGGGCAGAGCAGCCCTGATTCAGGACCCCACGGGCGCTTTTTTCTCGGTGTGGGAAGCGAAAAAGAGGATCGGTATCGGCGTGATGGGAGAGCCGGGCGCGTTTTGCTGGGCGGATCTGATTACGCCGGACCAGGCGCGCGCCAAAACATTTTACGAAGGTTTGTTTGGATGGAAGTTGAAGGCGGGGGAAGGGAAGGAGTCCGGCTACCTGCACATCGTGAACGGAGAAAGCTATATCGGGGGCGTTCCGGCGGCACACCAGAACAATCCGAAAGATCCTCCGCACTGGCTGATCTACTTTGCAGTGGCCGATGTGGATGCGAGTTTCAAGCGGGCGAAAGACATGAACGCGAGGATCTTGCTCCGGCCGATGGATTTTGAAGGCGTGGGCCGGGTGGCGATGCTGGCGGATGCGCAGGGGGCGGTGTTTGCGCTGTATCGGGAGGCGGGGAAGTGATGGGTCGGTCCGATACGTACAGGAATCCTGTACAATAGGGTCATGGCGATTGAGACCACTTATACGCGTCTTCGCGACAACCTGGCAAGCGTGCTTAATCAAGTGGCTGACGACCAGGAAGTGGTGATTGTGCGGCGGCGGGGCGCGCCCGATGTCGCGCTCATTCCCGCCGAGGAACTGACCGGGTTGATGGAAACGGCGCATCTGCTTCGATCGCCCGCGAATGCCAAGCGCCTGCTTCGCGCGTTGCGACGAGCTGAACGGGCGGAAGGGCAAGACCTCTACTGTGGAACAATTGCGGCGGGAGATGGGCCTTGGGGCAGCGAAGTGAACGTGAAGCGGTGTTCCAGCCCGAGTTTCGGGAGGATCTCCGCTGGTGGGTAGAAACAAATCGAAGTACGGCGTTGCGCGTTTTGCTTCTGGTTGAGGCTGTTCTCGCGGATCCGTTTCAAGGAATTGGAAAGCCCGAGCCTCTGAAGCACCAGCTAACCGGTGCATGGTCGCGAAGGATCACGCAGGAGCACAGGCTGGTTTACGAAGTGAGCGGGAAGCGAGTGGATTTTCTGCAGGCGAGGTATCACTACTAACGCGTGACTTACGCGTGGCCGATTAGCGAGGCTTGAGCATCACTACCTGGACGCGCCGCTGGGCCGGGGTGATGCTGAGGTTGAATTGATCGTGCAGGCGTTCGAGAAAATCGTTGTCGCCGTGCGCGGCGGCCTTCACGTTAAATTCGTACTCACCCTGCAAATTGGTTTCGTTGACCACCGGGCGATCCAGCGCGTGCTCTAACGCGCGGCAGAACTCGTCGAGCGTGCCTTGCAGCGAGATCCCGCGGATGTCGCTTATGCCGACTGGCTTGGGCATGGCGGGGAAGTCGCCGGCTCCGTCCCCAGCCTTGGGATTTTGAAATTCAACGTTGGAAAAACTGGCGAATCCTCCGGCGCCATCATCCGGCTGGCCAGGGGTGAGGCGACTTTCCGTTCGCCGTTGTCACGACATAAACGTCCGACAGAACGCTGCTGGCGGGCCGCCGGACACCAAAGTAGTCCTGAACTCCCTGGAGAATGCGATTGTTGACGCTTTCCGTACTTTCGGGCTCCGGCAGCACGATCGCTACGTCGTAACGCTTGTCATTGTCGAGCGCGGAGACAGGCGGATCCGAATGGGACTTGATTTCGTAGAGTTGCGAGATGAGAGTTCTGAGCGTGAAGCTTCGAAGGCTGTGAAAAGCGCCGTCCGCGAAGTCACCCGTCGTTTTCTTTTGCCGGGGAAATGTGGACGGTGTAGGATGGCGGGAAATCCGGCTTATTGTTGTCAGGGCGGGGCATGCGGGGCGGCTCCGCTTGCAACGCACCAGGCCGCTTTCGCAAAAGCCTGGAGAGCAGCGGGGGTAAGTTCGGTGGAGCGGTGGTGATGCGGCCTGTCCAGAGCCGCCGTCAGCGTCTCTGATTCCGGCATTATGGAGTTGTCAAAACCGGTAATTCTCCGATCGGCACCCATGATCACGGCCGCGGGATCTCGATCCATAAGCCCGGCCGGTGGAACCATCCGGATCGTAAAATACCCACCCCTTCAGGGATGCTCCTGATCCACGGCAGAAGAGTGGATTCCTTTTCCCCGGTGATCCATGCGAATTGAATTGGCTTGCCTGCAAATTTTCGCACCAATGCGTTCCACCTGGATACAGATTGGAGGTTATGCGAAGTATCGGGATAGAAAACGAGAACGGAGATCTGTCCCGAAAGGCTTTCGGAAGTCCAGGGCGGAAGAGCTTCTTTGGTCAATATTTGTGTAAATACGATCTCCGGGAGCGAAATCTCCCGCCTTGAGATGCGTCGAAACTGGTCCGTACAGGTTGGGTTGAGCGAAGATGCCTGACAGCCCCGAGACTGAGGAGCATCAGGAGTCGAAATATCATTTGCGGCACTCCTTACGGTCAGATTACACAAAACGGGAACATTCGCCAGGCTTTCGTCGTCGTAAGGACAATCGCATTCTCTTGCGGGAGGAGACCGCCCATGAAACTGGGAATAATGTGGATTGCTCGCGCTGACTAACGCTCGCGGCGAACGCTCTGTGCGCGCAGGACATTGCAGGACACTGGCAAGGAACCCTCAAGCGGGACCTCAGCAATCTGCGGCTGGTTGTGGAAATCGCGAAGGGCGACGCCGGTGGTTGGAAGGCTACGATGTACAGCATCGACCAGAGCACCAACGCGTTTTCCCGGTAGTTCCGTCACGCTGGAGGATCCAACTTGAATTCGCGGCCCGCGTGCGTGCGGGGCACTTTTGAAGGGAAGCTCAGCGCGGACGGAAGCTCCATTGTGGGGACCTGGTCGCAAGGACAGCCGTTGCCGCTGGAACTCAGGCGCGCGACCAAAGAGACGGCCTGGCAGCGCGACCCAACGCCGCACAACATACAGTTCGTCACGGTGGAGAAAGACGTCAAGTTGGAGGTGCTGGACTGGGGCGGCACCGGGCGGCCGGTGGTTTTGCTCTCGGGGCTGGGAGATAACGCCCACCGATTCGACAAATTCGCGCTGAAACTGACCGGCCAATATCACGTTTATGGGATTACGCGGCGGGGATTCGGCGCGTCCAGCTCGCCCGCGCCCAAAGGCACGAATTATTCGGCCGATCGGCTGGGCGACGATGTGCTGGCGGTGATGGATGCGCTGAAAATCGACAAGCCGGTGCTGGTGGGGCACTCCATCGGCGGCCAGGAGTTGAGCTCGGTGGGATCGCGGCATCCCGAAAAGGTGGCGGGATTGATCTATCTGGATGCCGGATATTCTTACGCGTACTATGATCGTGCGAACGGCAATTTAACGTCGATCTGCCCGATCTGCAGAAAAAACTGGAGCAATTGAAGTCGGCAAGATGACCGCAGACCCAAGGCCGTTATTCCAGGACTTCTTGGAGACCGTGCCTCCCGGATTCGAAAGGGATCTGCGGGAGCGGCAAAAAAGGAGCTTCGCAAGCGACGCCGCCCGTTGCTTCGCCGCCCAGGCGCAGGCTCGCACCAGCAATGCCCGCCCGAGCCGGCCATCATGGCGGGCGCGCAGAAATACACGGAGATTCATGTGCCGATGCTTGCGATCTACGCCGTCCCGCACGACTCCCTTCGATGCGGCGACTGCTAAAGACCCGGCCGCGCGCGCGGCTTTTGAAAAGAGCGATGAGGACAGCACCGGAGCACAAGCCACGGCGTTCGAAAAGGGAGTGCCCTCCGCGCGAGTGGTGCGATTGGCGCATGCTAACCACTACGTGTTTCTGTCGAACGAGGCGGATGTGCTGCGCGAAATGAACACGTTCCTGGCGACGTTGCCATAGCCGCCGCTTGCGCAACCGCTCCCTTTGGTCACGGCTGAGTATCGACGATCGCGTAAAGCAACTGCGTTACCGAGCCGCAACCGCAGGGAGCGATAATAGCGCTATATGCAGGAGGTCAACGTAGGGATCATCGGGCTGGGGAACGTGGGCTCCGGCACGCTTGCGATTCTCACCGAGAACGCCGAACAGATCGCACTGAAGCTGGGGTTTCAACTGCGCGTGAAGGCGCTGTGCAGCCGGTCCATCGGGGTGAAGAGGCAGCAAAAAGTAGCGGACTCCATTCTGCGCACGGCGGATTGGCGCGAGGTGGTGGCGCATCCGGAGGTGGATATTGTCGCCGAACTGGTGGGCGGCACCAGCGTGGCACGCGAGATCATCGACGGCGCCATCGCGCATAAAAAATCGGTAGTCACCGCCAACAAAGAGTTGATGGCGTTGTGCGGCGCCGACATTTGGGATCGCGCGATTGCGGCCGGCATCAATCTGGCGATGGAAGCGAGCGTGGCAGGGGGCATCCCGATTCACACCGTACTGCGCGAAGGCATTTCCGGCGATCGAGTCACAACGCTGTATGGCATTCTGAACGGCACCAGCAATTACATCCTTACGGAAATCGAGAAGCACGGCTCGTCTTTCGATGACGTGCTGAAAGATGCGCAACGGCTGGGTTACGCGGAGGCCGATCCGAGCGCCGATGTGGATGGCTACGATGCGCGGTCGAAGCTGGCGATCCTGGCGGCGCTGGCGTTCGGCGAGAAGATTACGCCGTCCGATATTTATACCGAAGGCATCCGGCGCATCCTGCCGCTCGATTTCCAGTACGCGCACAAGCTGGGGCACACCATCCGCTTGATTTGCGGCGCGCATCAGACGGCGTCGGGATTGATTCTGTCGGTGCGGCCGGCGCTGATTCCGCAGTCGACCATTCTGGCCGGGGTGCAAGGGGCGTACAATGCCGTTTGGGTGCGCGGGAAATACGGCGAAGATACGTTTTACTATGGACGCGGCGCGGGCGCGGCGCCCACCGGCGTGGCGGTGGTGAGCGACCTGATGCGAGTGGCGCGCGAGATCCGTTGCGGAAGTCCCGAGCGCGTGTCGCCCTTCGCGCACGAACGGCTGGGCGAGTATAAGCCGATCCCGGTGACGCTGCAACACTCGGCCTACTATTTGCGATTCCGCGTAGTGGACCGGCCGGGGATCATCGCGAGCCTGGCGGGCGTGCTGGCCGATAAACACATCAGCCTGGAGGCGGTGTTGCAATTGCCGAGCGACAACCGGCGCGACCTGCCGTTCGTAATCACCGTGGAGCCGACGTCGGAACAATCGATTCGAGAGGCGCTGGCCGAGATGTCCGCGCATGACTTTTTGGTGGAACCGCCCTTCGCGATGCCCATGGAGAAATCGCTATGAGAAAAATTATCGGTCTTTTTCTAAGTCTATTCTTAATCGGCGCAGCGTTCGCGCAGGTGGCCACCGACGCGAACGAGCGCTACAAGACGCACGAAGGCCGCGCGAGCATCGCCAAGGGGCTGAGCGATCCGTCCCGCGAGGATCGCCAGAAGCCGCGGGACATTGTGGACGCGATGGATCTGAAACCCGGCGTCACGGTGGCCGACGTGGGTACCGGTATCGGCTTCATGCTGCCTTATCTGAGCCACGCAGTGGGCGACACCGGCAAGGTGATCGGCGAAGATATTCAGACCGATTTTCTGGACAGAGCGAAGATGAAGGCGCAGCTTAGCCGGTTGAACAACGTGCAGTTCGTGCTGGGGACGGATCACGATCCGAAGCTGCCGGCGGATACGCTGGAAGGCGTGCTGGTGCTGGATGTGTACCATCACTTCGATTATCCGGAGGCGATGCTGGAACATATTCACGACAGTTTGTTGTCGGATGGGAAGCTGGTGATCGTGGAGTATTTTAAGCGTCTGGGGGCGATGCCGGGCAGCGATCCGGATTTGGCGCTGCGGCACATCCGGCTGGATCGGGACGACTTAATCAAGGAAGTGGAAGCCAGCGGTTTCCGCCTGGTTTCGACGCGCGATTTGGTGCCGAAGAGCCAGTACATCGCGATTTTTGAGAAGAAGTAATGGCCTGCGCCGGCAGGGTGCTATGAGGACGATTCGCATGACAAAACAAGGCGTGGCCGTCGGAGCGCTGCTGCTGGCGTGGCTCCCGGGCGCGCGCGGGCAGCGTGTGGACTTCGGCAAACAGCAGATCGAGACGGTAAAGCTGGCCGACGGAGTTTTCGTGCTGATGGGCGGCCCGGCGCAGGGCAACATTCTGGTGTCCGCCGGGAGCGACGGCATCTTTCTGGTGGATACTATGTACGCCCAAATGCACGACAAAATCATGGCGGCGCTGGCGAAAATCAGCGATCAGCCGATTCGCTATGTGGTGAATACTCACGTCCACGGCGACCATACGGGCGGCAATGAAGCGATGGCGAAGTTGGGCGCCGTGATCATTTCCCACGAGAATATGCTGCAGCGGATGCCCGCGCAACCCGCGGCGGGACGGCCCGTGCTGACCTATACGGACAGCTTGACGCTGCGCTTCAACGGCGAAGAGATTTATATCTACCATCCGGCGCCGGCGCACACGGACGGAGATTCCATCGTCTATTTTCGCCACGCCAACGTGATGCAGGTGGGCGATGTGCCGGCGTCGCTGCGGTATAACAACATCGGCGTCAATGAAGGAGGGTCGGTGGACGGGATGATTGCGGCCGGCGAACAGGTGATGAAGATCGCCAACGAGAACACCAAGATCGTTCCAGGCCATCTGGGTCCGGTGATTGGGTTCCAGGAGATTCAGCAGCAGTTGGTGATGTTTCGCGCGGTGCGGGATCGCGTCCTGAGCGCGATTCGCGCGGGGAAGACAATGGAAGAAGTGGTGGCGTCGAAGCCCACGGCGGATTTCGACCAGGGCCGCATGGGTGGCGCCATCACCAACGACCGGTTTGTGTCTCTGGTCTATACGGATCTGTCGAGACGGGCGAAATAAGCATTGCCGGCCAGGGAGTTGTTCCGCGAACGTGGCGGAAAACCCGGCTTGTGCAAGCATGAAGGCCCGAAAATGGCGTCGGGCCTACTGGCCTCCCGGACCAAGGAAGGAGCCACAGTCCACTATACGACCAAAGTTGTATTTGAATGTCCGTGACTTGTAAAAGCGGTACTACGGTTACTATTGCGTGCAAGTGTCGATACCATGAAGGTGAGTGCGCCGCTAGTTTTTCGACACGCTGAATCCGGTAACGTCGACTTCCGTGTTGTGGGCGAAACGAAGGCCATAGACGCCATCGGTGGCTTTGAGTTTTCCTTCCGTGACCAACTCAGTCTTGCTGTAGTCCGCGACGACAGTTCCGTTGATTGAGCACGCAACGCGGCCGCCCTTCACGGAAAGAGCGATCTCCTGAGTCACCGGTTGCCCTACGCCGGCAGCCTGGTGCACCGCGGCGTTTGCATCCCCTTGGAAGCCGTTCATCTGGAACGGCCCGGGACCAAAGCCGCGGACGATGAATCTTCCGTTGCCGTACGCAGCGCAGTAAAGAAAACTCTGATTGGCGGATCCCATGTCGTTGCCGCCGATGAAAATGCCGTACGGATGTGGGTGGCTGTTCAGGTTCATGTACTTTGGCTCGGTAAAGGTAGCTCTCACCGTGTAGTCGCCCGTCGCTTTGTTGGCTGAACTCCAATAAGCCAGGGCGGGACCCGTGGTTACGTGGAATGTGTCGCCTTCCTTGGTGAGCTTCGCATCGTTCAAACTTCGGCCCGCGCGCTCTTCGCCCGCATCGATCTTGCCGGTCCATTGCGGGACGGAAATACCGCCGCCTGGAACAGTACGAGATGCGTCGCCCTGCGCATTTAGGGCCGGCACTACGAGCGCGCAGCATGAGACGACGATGATAAAACCGTACACCAGACGCATAAAAATTCCTTTCATCGGGCAGATTGACGACACCTGTTTATCTTACGCTTCTCGGTCCGCTGGGAGCGCAAGCGGCGCTAGCGGTCTGTGTCGAAAGTCCGAAAAGACCGCTTGCTCACGCGCGCGGCTCGGCCGGTTCCTTGCGTTGCAGAGCCGCGACCGTGAGGGAGCGGTGGGGCCGCCCATGGCGGCGCAGGGCAGCAAGACGGTCGCGCACGTTCTTGATTCCAGGCGCGACCATTCGGAAGCCGGTTTCGACACAGACTGCTAGCCGATGGAGAACACGCGGCCCTGATGCGCGCCCCACAGGATTTGCACCAGCCGGTGGGCGATAAGTTCGTGCAGCGTGAGGAGCTCGCGATGCGCAGCCGTGATGGCCTGCACGTCGCGGGGATCGCCGGAATATTCGGCGCCAGCCTTCAGCGCATCGGTGGCCTCTTTGATCATCGGATCGGCGATCGCTTCGCCGGCCATTTCCCAAAGCGTGATGAAGCGGTCCACGGCGGAAGGGAAGCTCACCTCGAATACGCCGAACTGGCTGGTGGTTCGCGGAGGCTTGTAATCCAGGTTGAACGGCCCGGTGTAGTTGTGGCTGCGCAGCAGGACCAGGACGTTCAGCCAGTCGAGCGGATTCACCAGACCGATCCCGATATCGACATCGTGCTTCAGCCGGTAGCCGTCATTGATGTCGAAGTGGAAGAGCTTGCCCGCGACAAGTGCACGCGCGAGAGCGGCGCGGGGCGCGGCGCCCCACATCAGTTCGTGCAAATACTCGGGATTCAGGCCGACCATCTCCGGATGCGTCAGAAGACCGGAAGCGATGAACGCGAGCATGGCGTCACTGGTGGGAAGAAGGATTTCAGCCTGGGGCTCGAACGGTTTGGCCTCCAGGCAGTGCTTCAGCGGGGAGCGGCCGCGCTCGGTTGCCGCTTGGATATCGTGTTCGCACGCGGCGTTCAGCGCTTCGGCATACCAGCGCAAGGTATCGGTTTCTTCCACCGCGCCTTGCACGTAGTAGCCGAGCGAACCGGGCCAGTACACGGCGAAATTCGCGCCCAGTTGGTGGCCGATGTCGACATTGTTGCGAACTCTGAATTTCGCGTACTCGCGCACTTGCGGCGATTCGGCGGCCGGGCCCGCGGCCCATACCGCATGGTGGAAAGTTTCGGCGGTCACCATCGAACATCGGACATCGTATTTGTTTAACGCGGCCTGGATGCGATGGAGGATCTCCGCTTGCTTGGGAGTGCCCAAAGCATCCGCGGGAATGATATCGGTATCGTGCGTGCACCAATATCCGATGCCGGTCTCGCCGTAACGCCGGATTACATCTTCAAATCCGAGTGGGGGCCGCGTAGGAGCATGAAACAGGGCGCTGCCGTCATAAGCGGCGGCCCATTGCGGACCGGATATGAAGTATTTTCGCCGGACTTCCGGGTTATAACCGCCGCCGCAGGCCTTCATTAAACGCGAAACCAGGGATTGTTGTTGGTCAATCGGAATCGGCTTCATGCAGTCTTCCTTGTACCATGGGCGTTGTACCATGAGCTGGTGATGGGCGGCAGACCAATCGGAGTGCTGTTCGCGTGCATCACCGCGTTCCGTCTGCACGCCGAGAGCGGTTACGACGCGTGGCTGCGGTATCAAGCGCTGCCGGCGCGCGTGGCTGAAGCTGATCTCCAAGCGCTGGGCGATTCAGTGACGTTTTTGGTTGCTTCCAAAGTGTTGGTTGGTTCCGAAGTGCCGGGAAGCTCCGAAATCCTTCTCGCGGCACGCGACGAGCTATCCCGAGGCATGCGGGGAATGCTCGGCCGCGTTCCGCGGCGGGAGGTCTCGGAAGCGAACCCATCCACTCGATTCGCAGCGGACTTGCCCGCCGACGGTTTTCGGATCAAGACGGTGCGGCAAGGCTCGGCGCGTTACACGGTGGTGGCCGGCGGAACCGAGCGTGGCGTCCTTTATGGCGTCTTCGCGCTTCTGCGTAGGATCGCTCTCGAGCGGCCGATCGACTCACTGGACGAAACGGAGGTTCCCTATGCGCCCGTTCGCTGGATCAACCATTGGGATAATCTGGACGGCTCTATCGAACGTGGTTACGGAGGCCGTTCGATCCTTTGGGAGAACCGGCGTGCGCGCTCGGACTTGTCGCGCATCTCCGATTACGGGCGGCTTCTGGCGTCGATTGGCGTGAATGCTTGCTCCATCAACAACGTCAATGCCGATCCGGCGATTCTCTCGGCCGAAATGCTGGCCCAGATCGCGCGTATCGCCGCGGCATTCCGCCCGTGGGGCGTTCGTGTCGCGATTTCGGTCGATTTTGCGAGCCCGAAAACATTAGGCGGGTTGGATACCTTCGATCCTCTCGACCCGCGCGTTGCGCAATGGTGGAAAGCGAAGATGGATGAGGTGTATCGCGCGATTCCGGACGCGGCGGGCATCATCATCAAAGCCGATTCGGAGGGACGCGCGGGACCTTCGGCCTACGGGCGCACGCACGCGGATGCGGCCAACGTGGTGGCGCGCGCGCTGCAGCCTCACGGCGGACTGCTGTTCTATCGCGGCTTCGTTTACGACCACCACATGGATTGGCGGAATCCCAAGAACGACCGCGCTCGCGCCGCCGCCGACAATTTCCGGCCGCTGGATGGAAAATTCGAGCCGAACGCGGTGGTGCAAATCAAGAATGGTCCTATCGATTTTCAGGTCCGCGAACCAGCCTCGCCTTTGTTCGGAACCTTGAAAAAAACCAATCAGGCCATCGAGCTTCAGATCACGCAGGAGTATTTGGGGCAGGCGCGTCACACTGTGTTTCTGGCGCCGATGTGGAAAGAAGTTTTGGATTTCGATATGCGCGGGCACGCGCCCGTAAAGGCGCTGGTTGCGGGGAAGGTGTTCGGGCGAGCGATGGGCGGGTTCGTTGGCGTCTCCAACGTGGGGCTAAGCGATAACTGGTTTGGGAACCACCTCTCGCAGGCGAATCTGTACGCGTTCGGCCGCCTGGCATGGAATCCCGATTTGAGCGCGCGCGAAATCTCGGAGGAATGGACGCGGCTTACGTTTGGGTCCGACCGGGAAGTGGACTCAGTGGTGAATGACATTCAGCTCAGCTCGTGGAGGACTTACGAAAACTATACTGGGCCGCTGGGATTGCAAACCTTGACCGATATCACCGGCAATCACTATGGCGTGAATGTGGAGGCGTCCGAGAGAAACGGCTGGGGGCAATGGCATAACGCCGATGCGCACGGCGTGGGCATGGATCGCAGCGTAAAGTCAGGAACTGGTTTCGTTGGGCAGTATCGTGCCGACGTCGCGAAGAGTTACGAATCGGCCGCTACTACGCCGGATGAGCTGCTGCTCTTCTTCCATCACGTGCTCTACACGTATCGGCTGCATTCCGGCAAGACGGTGATTCAATCGCTGTATGACTCGCATTATGACGGCGCCGAAGCAGCCGCGAATTACGTCCGGCAATGGCGGACGCTGCAGGGCTTGATCGACGAGCGGCGTTACCGGGAAGTGCTGGCGCAACTGGAGTATCAGGCCGGCCAAGCCGAAGAGTGGCGCGATGCGGTGGTGAACTGGTTTCTGAAAACATCGGGTATCCCCGATGAAAAAGGGCGCGCGGGAAAATATCCAGGCCGCGTAGAGGCGGAATCGATGCAGCTGGAAGGCTACGCCGCGGTTGCAGTCAGTCCGTGGGAAGCGGCGTCGGGCGGAATGGCGGTCTCGTGCGCGATCGCGCAATGCACCGCGCGCTTCGCCTTTCAGGGCAGCCCGGGCGCGCACGAAATTCGCATCCGCTATTTCGACCAAAACGACGGGGCGGCACGATTCCGGCATTCTAGTGAACGGCGAACTTCTCGATCAATGGATAGCTTCAGATGGCTTGCCCACGCAGAAGATTGACGGCACGTCTTCTTCGCTCAGAGTAATGTCCGGAGTCGCGCTGAAACCCGGCGACGAGATCCGCATCGAAGGGTCGCCCGACGGCGGAGAATCCGCGGCCTTGGACTACATCGAAATCAGATGACTGGGTATTGGCTGGGAGTGGATGTCGGGACCGGCGGTTCACGCGCGATCCTGATGGATGCGAGCGGAAAGGAAGCTGCCGCAGTCTCCGTTCCTCACGAAGAGATGGTAATGGAGCAGCCGCTGTGGGCCGAGCAACGCCCGGAGAATTGGGCCGATGCGTCGTTCGAAGCGATTCGCGGTGCGCTGGCTGCCGCTGGAATCACGGGCGATCAGGTGCGAGGCATCGGACTTTCCGGGCAGATGCACGGGCTGGTGATTCTCGATGGCGACCACCACGCAATCCGTCCGGCGCTCATCTGGTGCGATCAGCGCAGTCAACCCCAGGTGGATTGGATCAATCAACGCCTTGGCGCAGCGACGGTGCTGGAGCATACGGCGAATCCGGTGCTTACTGGATTTACGCTGCCGAAGCTGTTGTGGGTGCGCGATCACGAGCCGCGGAATTTCGAACGTGTTCGGCATGTTCTGCTGCCGAAGGATTACGTTCGTTTTCGCCTCACGGGCGAACTTGCGACGGAGGTTTCGGACGCTTCGGGCACCGCGATGTTCGACGTTGTTCGCCGCCGCTGGTCGTTGGAAATGATGGATGGTCTGGGTCTGGATCGTTCCATTCTTCCGCGCGTGTACGAATCCGCCGATGTCACAGGCGCCATCTCGGAACAAGCTGCGGCGTTGACGGGCTTGGCTCGCGGCACTCTTGTGGCCGGCGGCGGTGGTGATCAGGCTGCCGAGCGCCGTGGGCAATGGCGTTGTGGAACCGGGCGCGGTCTCCTGCACGCTAGGAACTTCGGGCGTCATCTTTGCGCACATGGAACGCGTAGCGTACGATCCGCAGGGGCGCGTGCATACCTTCTGCCACGCGGTTCGCGACAAGTGGCACGTGATGGGCGTGACGCAAGGGGCCGGTCTGAGCTTGCAATGGTTCCGGAATCAATTTGCGCCGGGAATGTCTTATGACGAATTGCTGGCCGAGGCCGCGCAGTCGCCCGCCGGCGCGCGCGGATTGTACTGGCTTCCTTATCTGATGGGCGAGCGTACTCCGCATCTGGACGCCTCGGCGCGCGGTGGATGGATCGGCGTGACGGCGAAACATACGCGGGCGGATTTGATTCGAGCGTTGATCGAAGGCGTGGCCTACAGCCAAAAGGATGGTCTGGATTTGGTGGCCGCGCTGGGCGTGAACGTCGCGTCGATCCGGGCTTCCGGCGGTGGCGCGCGTAGCCCGCTGTGGCGTCAGATCCTGGCCGATGTTTTTGGAAAGCCCGTGGTCACGATGGCATCTGAGGAAGGCTCCGCGTTGGGCGCTGCAATCCTGGCGATGGTGGCGACGGGTAAATTCTCGTCGGTTGAAGAGGCCTGCGGGGCGATGGTACGAGAACGGGATATCGTTGAGCCTCGCGCGGAGGAAGCGAAAATCTATGGCGAAGGCCACGACGTGTATCGTGCGCTGTATCCGGCGCTGAAGCCGTTGTTTCCCAGGATGGTCTGAACGCGCCTATCGCGCGGGCGCCGCATCCAAAGGGTTCAGGCCGCGCTTGTAGCCTGGGTCCATGGCGGCCAGGTCAGTGCGGTAACTCACCGAGTTCGCGGCCGGGAAATCTGTGGGAACCTTCTGCGTGACCTTGCCCGTTGCGGCCCATTCCGTCCCGCGCTGGAATGTCACCACGAAATCCACCGAGCTGAGCGCGTTGATATCGTGCCCCAGCGTGGTATGAAACACGCGCCCGCGGCCGTAGCTGAGGGCCATCAACATCGGCTCATCGCGACCGGTTCCGTTGTTGGCAGGGTCAGAATACGCGGTGGCCAGGACCGTCATGTTTTTTCCGGGGCCACGCAGCCGGGTGTAAAGTTCATCGCCCTGATGCATCCAAACCTTGGGCAGACCATTCGTGATGGGATGATCCTGACGAACCATAATCTGAAATGGCGTACGCTGGCCGTGGCTGCCGGCAGCGCCCGGAGCCGCGTCGGAAACCAGCTTGCCGTCTTTGTAAAACCAAAACGGGCCGTTTTGTTCGGCTCGGCCGCGCCAACCTCCCACGCCGATCATCTCGTTAAATGCAACCCAACTGGGGAACGCATTGTCGGCGGCATGCACGCTGACGAAACCTCCGCCACCGTGAACGTAATTCTCAAAAGACGCTTTTAACTCCGCCGGCCAGCGCTCATCGGGCGCGTCGTAATTCCACACCACCACGGCATACTTGCTGAAATCGGGATGGAAGGCGCTGAAGTCCGCGCCGGCGGGCGGAGCGGTTACGACATCCACCTGGAACAGGCCCGTCTCCTCCAGCTCTTTCCGGAGTACCGGCGTGGTGAGCTGCCACTTGTGATAGGGACCAGCGCTTTCGCCGTCGAGCAGCATCACACGGATGGGGTCCGCGGCGAGCGCAGCGCTCGCGAGCATCAATACGATGAAAAGTTTCATTGCCGTTCTTCTTTAGGAAGAGTAAACGCGTACAGCGAGCTGCCTCCACCCACCACTACATATTGTCTGCCGTCCAGCTCATAAGTGATGGGCGCGTTTCCAATCCTCTCGATCGTTTGGTGCCATAACGTGACGCCGTCGCTGGTCCGGAGCGCCATCACATTGCCCGCCACATCGCCGCTGAATGTCAGCCCGGTATCGGTGGTGAGCACGCCGGCCGTGCCTGCGCCGTCGCCGATGGGATGATTCCAGACAATCCTGCCAGTCTTGTAATCGATGGCGCGGAGGAAAGCCCTTCCCGCGACGCCATAATCGGCGCCGGCCCAACCGTAGGCTCCGTGTTCGGGCTTGAAGAAATAGATTCCGTAGCCGTCCTGAGCGCTCACGATAAACAGGCCGGTCGCGGGATCGAAGCTGGGCGGGCGGAAATTCGTGGCGCCGCTCTCGTTGGGCGCTACCAGGACGCCGCTCTTTGCTGGAAACTTGGCCGGATCGGGAATCGGGCGTCCCTGCGGATCGATTCCCTTGGCCCAATTCACGGTGGCAAAGGGAGCAGTGAGCAAACTCTTGCCATTGGTCCGGTCAAGCACAAAAAAGTAGCCGTTGCGCGAGGCTTGCATTAACAGCTTGCGCGGCGTCCCACCGAAATCGGCGTCCGCCAGCACGGGAACTTCGTTCGCATCCCAATCGTGCGTATCGTGCGGCGAAACCTGGAAGCCCCAGCTCAGTTTTCCGGTGTCCGGGTTCAGTGCGACGATGCTGCAGGTCCAGGGATTGTCGCCGGGCCTGGCCGCGCCATTCAGCACCGGCGTGGGATTGCCGGTACCAACGAAAACCAGATTGAGATCGGGATCGTAGGTGCCGGTGGTCCACATCTGGCCGCCGGTTGCGCCGCCGTTGTTCGATTCCTCGCCGGGCGGAGGGGTGCTGTAAAAAGTCCACTGCGTCGCGCCGGTATCCGCGTCGATGGATTTCAACTGGCCGGGCAGGTTATCGAAATCGCCGGAGACGCCAACCAGGACGTGATTCCGCACGACGAGCGGCGCGTTCGTCGACCAGTAGCCCTTGTTGGAATCGGCAATCACGACGTCCCATTTGACCTTTCCGTTTTTAGCATTGAGCGCGACGAGATGACAGTCCGGTGTAGTCAAGTAAACGGTGTTCTTGTAAATCGCCGCGCCGCGGTGGCCGATGTGGAACGCTTTGTTGGGAGGATTCTTGTAATGCCAGAGCTTCTTGGCGGTGCGGGCGTCAACAGCCCAGATGTTGTCGGGCGTGGTGATGTAGATCACGCCGCCGGCGACAATTGGCGAAGCCTTGATCTGTTGCTTCTGGCCGGTTTGGAATCGCCACACCTGCTGAAGCTTATCGACATTGTCCGGAGTAATCCCGGTCAGAGCGCTATGCCGTTGGCCGGAGTAGCCGCCGTGAAACGTGAGCCAGCTATCGGCCGGCGGGTGGAGCAGGTCGTTTGGATCGACGCTTTGGGCCGGCGCCACAAAGCTGAAGCCGAGAGCTAATAGAACACTCGCGATTCTCGTCACTTCAGCGTGTCCAAATAGGCGTAGACGTTGTGCATGTCATCGTCCGTATATTTCGCGAGCTGATCGAAGTGCGCCGACATCGGAGTCTCGATCTTAAACTTCACCGCGCTTTTTTCGAAGCTTTGGCGCGCTCCGGAGGGATCAAGTAGCGCAATGGTGAACTCATCCTGGCTGGCCAGCGGCGCAACGATCATCTCGCCCGAAGGCAGCCATAGGGTAACTTTCGGGCGCGCCGGAGCGGGACGCCCGCTGGGGTAAAGCATGCGCCGCAACAGAACCAGCCCCTGATATCGGGAGGCGATTCCAGCCAGATCGCCCGTGGCGGAATGACACGCGGAGCAGCCGCCCGCTCCGTTGAAATAGCGAAGGCCGGCCGCGGCATCTCCGGTTGCCAGGTCCGCTGCTTCCACGGAGCGACGCCCTCCGCCCAGCGCTTCGGCTTTGGTCTTTTGGTCGTGGATGAAAGCGACGATCGCGGCCAAATCCGCGCTGCGCAGGCTAAAGGCCGGCATGCCCTGGTCCGGGCGTCCACGGCGAACCAGAGGTCCGATCTTGTTACCGCGACGGTCTTCGGCCACCAGCTTGGAGCGAGTGAGATCCGGGCCGGTTTCTCCTCCCGCGGCGTCAGGGCCATGGCAGAAGCCGCACTCGGAGCTAAACTGCAACTCGCCAGCCTGAATCTGCTGGATGGAATAGGTCTGCGGCTTAGCCGTTTTCGGCGGACGCCGCGAGGCCGGGCTTGGAGTGGGTTGGCGCTCGGCCTGGTCCGTCGGATCCCTGCGCGATCAGCATGCCTGGGGCAATCGCGACGATCGAGAAGATCCATAGGATTTGCGTCGTCCTTCTCACTCAGCAATACTGGCGAAAATCCTGGCGGAATGCAAATCGATGCGATAAAAGACAATTTAGCCGCCGATGAACGCGGATGGACGCGGATAAAACAAAATCGAGTTTACATGGCTCGGCCGTTTGGCCTGCGGGTTATACTCACACATGGCAAGCCCGGTTCAAACCGGTTCCAACGCTCGTGCTCCTGGTGCGCGCTCCACCTTCCGAGACGTCACCCGCGTCCAGTGGAACGCCTTTTTCGCGGCACTGCTCGGATGGTCCCTGGATGGGTTCGATTTCTCCATCCTCAGTTTTCTGCTGATCGACATTGAACGAAGCTTCACGGTGGACAAAGCTCTGGCGGGCGCGCTCGGAACAGTGACCCTTCTGTTTCGCCTGGTGGGTGGCTTAAGCGCGGGAACCGCGGCGGACCGGTTCGGCCGCAAGTTCCCGTTGGTTCTCTCCATCCTGTGGTTGTCTCTGTTCAGCCTGCTCAGCGGTTTTTCCACCAGCTATGCCATGCTGTTCGGATTCCGCGCCCTATTCGGAATCGGCATGGGCGGCGTGTGGGCGGCGGGCATGCCGCTGGCGCTGGAACACTGGCCCGACCATCTGCGCGGCGTAGCGTCGGGACTCCTGGCAGGCGGCTTCTACTGGGGCTATATGCTGGCGGCGGTGGTTTTCGAGGTGCTGTATCCGCTGGTGAACGCATTGAATGGCCCGGGATGGCGGGCGTTCTTCTGGCTAGGTGCGGCTCCGGCATTGCTGGCGTTGTGGATCGCGCTGCGGGTGAAAGAGAGTCCGGTCTGGCTGGCGCGACGCAGCCGGATGAACGAGACCAATCAACGGGACGGATTGTCAATCGTCCGGATTTTTCGGCGCGATCTGGTGGGAACCACGCTCCAGACTTCGCTCCTCATGGGCGTTTTCATGATGTCGTATTATTCGATCACTTTCTGGTACCCCACCTTTCTACGGGAAGCCAGACTACCAACCATTCAGTACCTGGTGGCCCTGAATCTCGGTGCAATCCTGGGAGCCGCGCTGTGGGGGCGCGTTTCCGAGACTCGCGCCGGACGAAGAGGAGCAGCGACGCTGGCGGCCCTGATGGGAGTGCTGGCGATCCCGATCTTCGTCGGACCGCACTCTCCCGTGGCGTTGCTGCTCGGCGCGCTGCTGATGGGCGCGTGCGGGGTGGCCGTCTTTGGGATTGTGCCTTCCTATCTGACCGAACGGTTTCCCACCGCCGCTCGCAGCGTGGGGCCCGGGTTTGTCTACCACGCCGGCGCGGCCCTCGGATCCCTGACGCCGGCATTTGTCGGCGCGCTTCAGGATCGAGGGGTGAGGCTGCCAACCGCTATGGCCGGCTGCATCCTGGTTTCGGGCGTTTTGATCGCCGGAATGATGTGGCTGGGCCCGGAAACGCGGGGCCGACACTTCACGCCGCCGGCCTGATGTGACTCAGTCCGAGCCAGTCCCCTAAGACGCGCAACTCAGCCGAAAGCGCAGCTTGGGCCGCGGCGGTCTTTCGTCCTTCGAACCATTTCCCCAGGACGAGCAGACGCCCGTTGGCGCGATCCACCTTCAGGTTTACTCGCGCGACCAGTTTATCCCCCAGCAGAAACGGCAACACGTAGAATCCATACTCTCGCTTCTGGGGCGGCACAAAAATTTCCACACGGTACTTGAAACCGAACAGCCGCTCCACGCGAGGGCGGCTCCAGATCAACGGATCGAATGGGGAAAGCAGCGCGGCGGCTTCCATGCTTCGAGACGCCTGAGCATTTGGGTTGAGATACGCCGTTTCGCGCCATCCCTCGACGCGAGCCTCAAGCAACTGGCCCGATTCCACCAGTTCGCGCAGCAGCGGCTTGGCCTCGCCGACGGACATCCGAAAATAGTCGGCCAGGTCTTTCGCCGTTCCCACTGCGTGGGCCCGCGCCGCCCGCAGTAGCAGGGCACGGCGGCCCTCGTCATACTCCACGCGGCGGGAATGGTGCTCGGCGGGAATCAACCGCTCGGCCAGATCGTAAAGGCGCGAGAAATCCGCGCGTCTGCCCGCGGCCGCCAGGCGCCCGCGCAGGAAGTGGGCCTCCAGCACGCCGCGCGATACCGTTCCGATCCACGCTCCGGGAATTCTGCGGGGCGCGCCGTCGGGAAGCGGCAGTTGGTCGGCAGCCAGCGGCCCACGCCGCCTTACTTCTTCCAGCACCCAAGCCGCATAGCCGGCGTGTTCTTCGAGCACCTTGGAGAATCCCCAGGGGCGCACGCGATCCGTCTCCCGCCGATATCGCAGCAACGGCCAAGTTTCGGCGGGGATGATGGAGATTTCGTGCGCCCAGTGCTCGGCAAACTCGCCGCTGCGGTAGATCAGATGGTCGAATGCGCGGCGGTTGTACGGGCCCAAACGAGAGAAGGGCACCATGTAGTGGGCCGCGCACACTACGTTGACGCAATCGATCTGGAGCAGCCCGAGTCGCCGAATTGTATCGCGCAAATGCCGGACCGTAGCCGACCGGGGACGTTTTTGGCCGAACCCCTGTGCGGTCAGAGCCAGGCGGCGCGCCTCGTCCAAGGAAAGCGAGGTAACCATGGAGATTCCATGTTACCCGCACGGAGCGGTAACAGTGTTCCTGAAAAAGCCCAAGTGATATAGTAATCGAGCGGCGCCGTGTTGAGCGTTCGCGCGGAGCATGTTGCGCCGCAACCGGTTTGAGTATCGTTATGGACTTGACACACATTCATCTCTTGCTAAATCATTTTCCGACCATCGGCTATATCATAGGCGGCGGTTTATTTGTGCTTGCCCTGATCGCCAGGAGCGACCATCTGAAGCTTGCCAGCCTGGTTATCCTGCTCGGGATCGCCCTCATCGCCATCCCAACTTATATGAGCGGAAATGGCGCGGCGGAAGCCATCAGGAGCCTGCCGGGCGTATCGAAATCCATGATAGAAACTCATGAAGGAGCGGCGCTGGAGGCCATTGCGTTCATGTTGCTCACCGGGGCGTTCGCTTGGCTGGGGTTGTGGCAATTCCGCCGCCTGGCGCGCATACCGAACTGGAATCTGACGGTGATCCTGGTGCTGACTCTGATGTCCTTCGGCTTGATGGCGCGCGCCTCCAACCTGGGCGGCGAAATTCGCCACGCGGAAATCCGGGCCGGGCAGGGAACAGTAACGCCGGAAGGCGCCCTGGCGCGGACCGTGGGCTCCTTCGTTACCGATACCCCGTGGATGTGGCCTACTTGCGAAACATTGCATTTCGTTGGCCTGAGCCTTTTGTGTGGCGTGGTGTTTCTGGTGGATCTGCGGGTTCTGGGAGTGATGAGGGGCGTCTCCTTCGCCTCCCTGCATCGTTTGTTGCCTTGGGCCGCGCTAGGATTCGGCTTGAATATCGGCACCGGCATGTTGTTCTTTGTGGGAATACCGGGCCAGTACATACACAATCCTTCCTTCTACTGGAAAATAGGACTGGCGATGCTGGCCGGGTTGAACGCGTTGTATTTCACCATGCTGGATGAACCGTGGTCCCTGGGGCCGAAGGAAGACGCACCGCTTACGGCCAAGATAGCCGCGGTGTCCGCGATGCTGCTGTGGATCGGCGTCATGTATTGCGGAAGTATGCTGCCATTTCTAGGCAATTCGTTCTAGAGGGTGTGAATCAGGAGCGCACAGCGCGGGACGCACTCGCTGGGTGAAGATGACAATCGCGGCCTGCTGCGTTGCGCGGGATGTAGTGAGGGAGGGGAATGGATGACTTTGGTGGAAGGGACAATTCTCTGGGTGATCATAATAACGGCCCTGGTGGCAATTCTCGGCTATGCGCTGGATAGACGTACGGCGCGGCAGGAACGTAAACAATAACGACGCCAAGGAATAATATATGCACGCTTTTCTTGAGTTTCTCGAAAACATGGAATTCAGCCAGTGGGTGAAAAACGCCCCAACCATTTGGGCGTTCCCGACCATTCTCATCGTCCACACCTTGGGGATGTCCATCGTGGCCGGAGTCAGCGCCATGATCAGCCTGGTGGTGCTGGGTTTCTGGCCGGCCGTGCCGATGAAGCCCTTCGCGCGCGCGTTCCCGCTATTGTGGTTCGGGTTCGGCATCAACGCGGTGACCGGAACCATGATGCTGGTGGCCGACGCCACAACCAAGCTCACCACTCTGGATTTCTACCTGAAGATGGCGTTCGTGTTTGCGGGATTATACGTTCTGATACGAATGCGCCGGCAAATATTCGACGATCCGAAGCTCGATCAGGCGCCGGTGTCGGGGAACGCAAAGGTGCTGGCCTGGGCATCGCTGGCGTGCTGGTTTGGCGCAATTATCTCCGGGCGCTTGCTGGCGTATGTGAAGTAGACGGCATCGCGGAGAACGAGTCAGATACCGCCGCGGAACAGACTTCGAGAAGCCTGACAAACGTCCGAGTGAGTTCTCCTACCGGACTTCCGGGGCGTTTGGGCGTCACATCAACGGAGCGGCCGTTACACGCAACCGTATTCTTGCTTGATGCCCCCAAAAGTGCCCGCCGCCGATTCGCGGAGGATGACCATCAGTAGTGATATCGGCAGGCGAGAATTCGAATCTTTTCCGGCTGCACTTCATAGACCGGCCGGTGCTCCCGGTCAATCCGCCTGGACCAGCATCCCCTTAGTTCATGTTTAAGCGGTTCAGGCTTGCCGATGCCGGTAAACGGATCCCGGTGCGTTTCACGGATCATACGAATCAATCGAAGGGCCAGCGCCCGATCTCGCTCCACCCACCACCCCAGGTCTTCGAAGGCGGCGGAGTCAAATTCCAAGCTTCTCAACGGCCGCCTCGAATGGGATGCCTTCTTGGCGTTCCTTCGCGGCCAGCAAACGGTGCCGCATCGTTTCAGACCTCAGCAGGTATGCCGTTTCCCGCTCGGACTCAATTTCACGCCAGAGTTCGATGGGCACGATGACACCCGTTGGCTCACCGTTCTCGTTCGAGACGATTTGAAGCTCCCTCGACTCCATAAGCCCAGTTTACACTTATTGAACTGCGCTCCAGCCGCGGCAGCCGAGACTCGCCCTTTCGCCTCCGCTCTTTGGGACCCCGGCGAGCACTCACTCAATCGCAGTTCGCCCTGGCTTGCAACTACGAATCGACTAACTGCGCCCTCAGCTACGTCCGCCGAAGCGACCGCTCGCGAGGCAGAGGTTAACTTTGACATTAGGCCGTTATACGGCCGAGTGGACGTTACGACCTGCGCGTTACACAACCACGATTCGCTTTCTGATCGAGTAAACTTGGCTAGATCTTGGGTATGCCACTATCCGCCGGTATCAAATTGGGCCCCTACGAGATTCTGGCGCCCATCGGGGCGGGTGGCATGGGCGAGGTGTACCGGGCGCGCGATACCAAGCTCAAGCGCGATGTCGCGCTGAAGGTGCTGCCGGAGGTGTTCGCGAAAGACTCCGGGCGGATGATGCGCTTCCAACGCGAATCGGAGGTGCTGGCTTCGCTGAACCACGCGAACATCGCGCAGATCTACGGAGTGGAAGAACGCGCGCTGGCGATGGAGCTGGTGGAGGGCGAATCGCCCAAAGGGCCGATGCCTTTCGAAGACGCCTGGAAGATCGCCATGCAAATCGCCGCCGCGCTCGAATACGCACACGACCGAGGCGTCATTCATCGGGACCTCAAGCCGGCCAACGTCAAGGTGACTCCCGATGGCGTCGTCAAGCTGCTCGATTTCGGGCTCGCTAAAGCCTATAGCGGCGAGCCCGAAGGGGTCCCGGCCGATCCTTCCGTATCCCCCACCCTCACCTTCGGCGCTACGGTGGCTGGCACCATCCTGGGCACCGCAGCGTACATGAGCCCTGAGCAGGCACGCGGCAAGGTTGTGGACAAGCGCGCCGACATCTGGTCCTGGGGCGTGATGCTTTACGAGCTGCTCACCGGCGAGCGCCTGTTTCAAGGCGAGGATGCGGCGGAAACGCTTGCCGCCGTGATCCATAAACAGCCCGATCTGGAGAAAGCGCCACCGCAAGTCCGGGACCTCCTCGGCCGTTGCCTGGAAAAGGATCCAAAGAACCGCCTGCGCGACATCGGCGATGCCCGTTACCTCATGCAGGAGACCGCTGTCCCAATTTCAGCTCTCCCAGCACGCGTGCCACTGCCCTGGATCGCGGCGGCTTTGTTCGCCGTTATCGCCGCGATCACGGGATTCGTGGCCTGGAAATACCTCCGCGAAGAGCGGCCCGCTCTGACCAAGTTATCCTTTCCCGCCCCCGACCAAGGCTTCGAGCAGATCTTCCCCACAGTATCTGTCTCTCCGGATGGCCGGCGCATCGCCTTCGTAGCCATCACTGGCAACAAGCCCGGGATCTGGGTACGAAACCTGGGTGACTCCACTTCCCGGAAACTCGCCGACGTAACGGGTACCAGCACCCCGTTCTGGGCGCCGGACAGCAAGCGGCTGGGTTTCCTTGACCGCGGCGCGATAAAGATCATCGATGGAACCGGCGGCCCGTCTGTCACGATTGGAAACATCAGTCCAAATGAACCGGGGATGGGTTCGTGGAATCAGGATGACGTGATCCTCGTCAGTTTGGTGAATACGCCCCTGTATCGAATCCCGGCGCAGGGCGGCTCTCTTTCTCCTGTCACCCAGTTGGATCGGGCGCGAAATGAAACGGGGCACATGGCGCCCTGGTTCCTTCCCGACGGCCGCCATTTCCTTTACTTGGTCCGCTCGACGGATTCCGCCAAAATGGCCGTGTTTGTGGGCGATCTCGCGTCGACAAATCGTAAACAGGTGCTGTCTTCGGGCAATCGAGCCATCTATGTAAATCCCGCGCATCTACTCTTCGTTCGCGGCTCGACGCTCATGGCGCAGCGCTTCGATGCGGACAAGCTTGAAACTACCGGCGATGCCATCCCCGTCGCCGAACAGGTCCACTCCTTTAGCGAGGGAGCCATGATGCTTGGGCACTTCTCCGCGTCGCAGAACGGCGTGCTGGCGTATGTCGCCGGAAATCCCGCCGGGAATGCCCAGCTGACCTGGTTTGACCGAAAGGGAAACAAACTTGGCACCGTGGGCGCTCCCGGCTTCTTGCAATATCCCTCACTTTCGCCGGACGAATCTCGCGTCGCATTCACGCGGGTTGACCCCTCCACTGCGAACTCCGACGTGTGGATCTGGGATGCGGCGCACGGATCGGAATCGCGGTTCACTTCCACAGGGGATAACCGCTCTCCCGTTTGGTCGAATGACGGCGAATACATCTTTTTTGCGGGCGCCCGCGAAGGCCTGCGAAAGATATACCGAAAGAGCGCGAATGCTGCGGGTGCGGAGGAAATTTTGGATCCCTCCTCCGAAGTGCCCTCGGAGGCATCCCGCGATGGCCGTTACCTTCTCGCGATAGAGACTCCCAACCCAAGGATCTGGGTGATCTCATTGCCGGGAGACCGCAAGCCCTTCCGGTACATGGCCAGTGAATTTACGCAGACCCACCCCCGCTTATCGCCAGATGGCCACTGGCTGGCCTCGTTTCAAACGAGACCGGCACCGCGGAAATCCACGTCGTCAGCTTCCCACAGCCGGGCGGGAAGTGGCGGATCTCCACCGGTGGGGGAGTCGACCCGGTTTGGAGCCATGATGGCCACGAACTGTATTACTACAGCCAGGACAACAAAGTCATGCCGTCTACATAAGACCGGTCCCGCTGTTTCAATATGGGTCCCCAAACCGTTGTTTGCGGCTCAGATCGCCGCGATTAACAGCAGCTTCGCCGTGAGCAAGGATGGCCGCTTCCTGCTGCCGATCCCAGTGGAGCAGGGAGTCAACGCGTCCATGAGCGTCGTGTTGAACTGGCCGGAAATGCTCGAGAATAAACGACGCCCCTATGACCTGCCGCAGGTAGCTGACGATTGTGGATGCGGAGTAGTTTGCGACGCTCAACTCTCCGGCATTCGTTGCGAAGTTGAGTCAGGGAATCTTCTTCCGCGACCAATGATACTCGACAGTCCGCTGCGCAGTCGCCGAGTTCAATCCCGTTTCCGATCAAATTCCCCCAAATTGCTCCTTTAGCTGTGAAGGGAGACTTAACTCAAACCACATGTCCGAGAAGTCGGCTATGGTGACTTGTGCAGTCTGGAACGGTGATTGAGGAAGCGCGTTGATTCCAATCCGGTGTGGAATGGCCGAATCGCCCGTGGGATGAGCCGAGTTCCGTCCCACCCACTGCCAATCCTGTCGCATCCAGTAACCGGCAAGCGTAACCGGCAGCGCCCACCCAGCGTCTTCCCGGTGATATACTCACTGGCGGTTGCTCTCGAATGGCATCCAACGCCGACGACAATTTTGAGGAGGTGCATTGAATGATTAAACGAACTCTAGGATCTATGGCTTTGCTTGGGTGGTTGATGGCGGCCAGCGTCTCGTTGCAGGCGCATCATTCCCTGGCGGGCGTGTACGACATGAAGAAGGAAGTGAATCTCGAGGGGACCGTTGCCAGCATCAAGTTCTCCAATCCCCACGGGTCGCTGACTCTCACGGTGAAGAATGCGGATGGTACGACAACCGACTGGGTGATGACGCTCGGCTCCGCCACTGCCTTGGCCCAGAGAGGGATTGGTAAAACCGGACCGAATGCCCTGCACGCCGGGGATGCCATCAAGGTGATGTTCCTCCCAGCCAAGGACGGCAGTCCGCTGGGGTTTCTCAAGACCGTGACCATGCCGGACGGGCACGTGATCCAGATCGCCGCGCCTAACGCTACCGAATAGACAAG
The DNA here is from genome assembly GCA_963784025.1 of Bryobacterales bacterium. Taxonomy (GTDB): domain Bacteria; phylum Acidobacteriota; class Terriglobia; order Bryobacterales; family Bryobacteraceae; genus Palsa-89. The sequence continues at coordinate 19,836 of CAWAPW010000006.1, read as the reverse complement.
GGGCCGCGTGGGGCACTGGGAGGGCGATACGCTGGTGCTGGACTCCCTTTCGTTCGTCGATACCACGTGGCTCGCACGCGGCGGTTTCTTCCATTCCGATAGGATGCATGTGATGACCCCGCGAACGCTGACGCTCAACACGAATCCCGAGGCGGGACTTCTGCCGGTGCGCGGCAACTGCGAGGTCCGAGAGACGAAGGGCATCAGCTCTCAGATTCGCAACTAGAAGTAAGCTACAGAGAGAATTTGTCAGGGGGAACATTCAAGAATGAGCAGAGCAGTATTGGCGCTACTGGTGGCTAGTGCAATTTCCACTTCTCTCATTGAGGCTCAATCGCCGGCGGCGCCTGCGCAGAAGGTGGAAGCCAACCTTGCCCAACTGATGAGGGGTACGTTATATCCGGAATCGAACGTGGTTTTTGCCGCGCAAGACACGAATCCGGCGGACGTGCCACATGCCAAAGATCCGAGCATGGCAACCGATCCGCTGGCGAGCCAGTATGGAAAATGGGAAGCCGTGGAGAACAACGCTTTGGCGATCGCCGAGGTGGCGAACCTGCTCACGCTTCCGGGACGCAAGTGCTCGAACGGCGTGGATGTTCCGGTGAAGAATCCGGATTGGGCCAAATTCGTTCAAGGGCTTCGGGAGGCCGGAATGTCGGCCTATGCGGCTGCTCAAACCAAGAATCAGGACAAGATGACGGATGTCGCCGACGTGATGACAACGGCGTGCAAGAACTGCCACGACAAATATCGCGAGAAGCCCAAAGTCGACCGCTGCAAGTAAGACCGGTTTTGTTCAGCGAGTTACCTCATGCGCCGTCCGGTATCTTGAAAGGGCGAGCCCGCGAACCTAAAGTTGATGGGAATCGCGTTGGCGGTGGCAATGGGCGCGGCCCCTGCGCAAACCAGGGCGCCAGCTTCGCGTCCCGAATTTGCGGCCCGCGTTGCAGTCCCTGTTGGCGGATCGCTTCCGGCTCACGCTCCATCGCGAAACCAAGGAATTGCCGGTCTGCGAACTGGGGCGGGGAAGGAGGGCCAGCGCCGGCTTCCCCGCACTCCAGGAGCAACTGGGGCTTCAACCGTTCTGGTGGTCGACCGGGTGGACCGGTTGTGATAACGTCGGATGCGTACAAACATTTTGAAAGCGAGGGCACGAACGATGACCCGCAATACGTACGCATTTTATTTCCTCGTACTTGCTCTTGCCGGATTGGCCGGCTGTTCCAGCGAAACGCCTGCTAAGCAGGCCGCCGCCCCGCCGGACAAGATCCAGGGGAAGGCCCAGGTTGTTCTCAGCGAAACCACTCAGTTAGACGCCTCCATGAACGGCGGCGGACCCAGCGTCTACCTTGTGGACGGCCTGAATCGCTACCGCCTCTTCTTCAACAAGGCTGTTCCGGTTGACGCGGGGAAAGAGTACATGGCCGAGGGCGTCTATGCGCAGAAGGCCATCGATGCGATTGGCGATCCCAATCAGGGCAAGAACGGCTATCCGCTGGGATCCAGCTGCGACAGTGTTGTCAGGATGGCTTGGCCCGCGCTGGCCTTTGATGTGGTGGATTCGTACTCCACCAGTTTGTGCGACAAGGTGAAACGCTTTCCCGCCAGGCCCGTGTTCATGGTGGCCCAGATCAAGCCCGTTACCGATTCCGCGAAACCGAAGGAGGACGCCGGCGCCGATGAGAAGGAAGCCCCGAGCGTCGCCGTTACGGCGGACAAAGAACGCGCTCTGCTGGTGGAAGGTCCAACCGTCCTGCCGGCGCCCCTTTGGGAACCGGAGGGGGGAACGGCCCGCTGCAAAGTGGTGATCGATGAGGAAGGGAAGATTGCGGAGCTCAATAGCGGCGCGCAACTCTGCGAGAGCGTGCCATGGAGTAAATTCCGTTATCAGCCCTCGAAGGCGGGCGGTCACGCGGCGAGAGTGAGCACCGAAGTGGAAGTGCGCTTCGATCCGCGAAAGTAGCCGCGCGATGCGAGCTCGGGACCTCCGTGTCATGGGCGGAGGTCCGCTCGCGATTCGCGAAGGGCCTGCTCAGGCCAGATCGTAGCGATCGAGATTCATCACTTTGCTCCACGCCGCCACGAAGTCTTTCACGAACGTCTCCTTCGAGTCGTTACATGCATAGACTTCCGCGATGGCCCGGAGTTGGGAGTTCGAACCGAAGAGCAGATCGACACGGGTGCCGCTCCACTTGATGGCGCCCGTCGCGCGATCGCGTCCCTCATACGCGCCCTTGGATGTCGAGGAAGGCTGCCATTGCGTATTCATGTCGAGCAGGTTGACGAAGAAATCGTTGGTCAGCGTCTCGGGCCGGTTGGTGAAGACGCCGTTCTTGGACTGCCCGGAGTTGGCATTCAGAGCGCGCAGCCCGCCGACGAGAACCGTCATCTGCGGGGCGGTCAACGTGAGCAACTGCGCCCGATCCACCAGCAACTCTTCAGCCGCCATGGGGTGTTCGCCGCGGAGATAGTTGCGGAAGCCGTCAGCCACCGGCTCGAGCGGAGCAAAGGAGTGCACATCGGTCTGCTCTTGCGAAGCATCCGTGCGCCCCGGCGCGAAGGGTATCTTCACGTCGACTCCGGCTTTCTTGGCCGCCGCCTCGATGGCCGCGTCGCCGCCCAGGACGATCAGGTCGGCGAGAGAAACCTTCTTTGCTTTTCCATTGGACCCGCCGGACTGCGAAGTGTTGAACTCCTTCTGGATGGCTTCCAGCTTCGCCAACACCTTCGCCAATTGAGCCGGCTGGTTCACTTCCCAATTTTTCTGCGGCTCAAGGCGAACGCGCGCGCCGTTCGCGCCACCGCGCTTGTCGCCGCCGCGGAACGTGGACGCGGACGCCCAGGCAGTTGAGACCAGTTCAGAGGTGGACAATCCGGACGCAAGAATCTTGGCCTTCAAAGCCGCCACGTCCGGCTCGCCGATCAACGCGTGATCCACGGCCGGAATCGGATCCTGCCAGAGCAGCGTTTCCTTCGGCACGAGCGGACCAAGGTACCGTGAAACGGGTCCCATGTCGCGGTGCGTGAGCTTGTACCAGGCTCTGGCGAACGCGTCCGCGAGCAGTTCCGGATGATCCAGGAAGCGCTTCGAGATGGGCGCATAGTTTGGATCCATCTTCAGTGCCAGGTCCGTGGTGAGCATTCCCGGTGCGCGCTTCTTCGATGGATCGTGAGCGCCAGGAACGGTGCCCGCGCCCGCTCCGTTCTTGGGAGTCCACTGGTGAGCGCCGGCCGGGCTCTTGGTGAGTTCCCATTCATAGCCGAACAGGTTTTGCAAAAAGTTGTTGCTCCATTTCACCGGGGTGGTGGTCCAGGTGACCTCTATGCCGCTGGTGATGGCGTCGTCGCCGCTGCCCTTGCCATAGCTGTTCTTCCAGCCCAAGCCTTGCTCCTCAATGCTGGCGCCTTCGGGTTCGGAGCCGACATACTTGCCCGCATCGGCCGCGCCGTGCGTTTTTCCGAAGGTGTGGCCGCCGGCGATGAGCGCAACCGTCTCCTCGTCATTCATCGCCATGCGTGCGAACGTCTCCCGGATATCCCGAGCCGCGGCCAGCGGATCCGGCTTGCTGTTGGGCCCTTCTGGATTCACGTAAATCAGACCCATCTGAACGGCGGCGAGAGGATTGTCGAGCTCGCGATCGCCCTTGTAGCGCTCATCGCCCAGCCACTTGCCCTCAGGCCCCCAGAAAATATCCTCCGCGGGCTCCCAGACGTCCTCGCGGCCGCCGGCAAAACCGAAGGTCTTGAAGCCCATCGACTCCAGAGCGACGTTACCGGCAAGAATGATCAGATCGGCCCACGAGATTTTGCGGCCGTACTTCTGCTTGATGGGCCAAAGCAAGCGGCGCGCCTTATCGAGGCTGGCATTGTCCGGCCAGCTATTGAGCGGAGCAAAACGTTGCGTGCCGTAGCCCGCCCCGCCGCGCCCGTCGCCGATGCGGTAGGTGCCGGCGCTGTGCCACGCCATCCGAATAAAGAACGGCCCATAGTGGCCAAAGTCGGCCGGCCACCAGGGCTGTGAATCCGTCATCAAAGCATGCAGGTCCTGGACCACGGCGTTCAAATCGAGGGTCTTGAATTCCTTGGCATAATCGAACTCCTTGTCCATGGGGTCGGACAGCGGCGAGTGCTGGTGCAGGATCTTCAAGTTCAGTTGATTCGGCCACCAGCCCGCATTGGTGGGGGCCCCTGCGACTGTGTGTCTGCGAGGGCCGCCCACTACGGGGCATTGGGCTTCAGGTAATATATTCTGCTCTTCTCTTTCGGGGAAAGACGCCCCGGCTGCGGTGGTATGTTCCATGTGTTCCTCTCTCTTTGGGATTAGTCAAAAAACTGTGACGAACTACAAAACTTAACGCGACGCGCGCCGCGGAGCGCACTTGGTGCAGAGCCCGCGGAAAATGAGTTCGGTTTCGCGAAGAATGCGCTTGCCGAGGGAACGCGAGGCAGGCTTGGGCACGTCGTACCATTCCAAATCCTCAACATTGCCGCAACGGTCGCAAATAAAATGGTGATGCCGCAGGCCTTTCGCATCGAAGCGCGCGGAGCGGCCCTCTACGGCCACTTCACGCACCAAACCGGCCTGCACCAGATCCCGTAAATTGTTATACGTGGTGGCCCTGGAAGAGCGCGGATCCACGCGATTCACGGCTTCGAAGATTTCCACAGCGGTTGGATGCCGGTTGTGTTCCAGCAGGAATGCCATGACGGCGTAGCGCTGCGGAGTGCACCGCAAACCGCTGGCTTCCAAGGAGCGTTTGATCGCCTCGGCGTCCATGAAACATTTAGATTATATCTAATGTGACATTTTGTCAAGGCGTAGTGTGGCGGATGCCCACCATAATTTTGCCGCGCGGCAGGCGACGCCGAGATCGCAGTATAATGTAGTGACATCGAGCGAGAACCCGCTGAAATCAGGTGAGTTAAAAACGGAGAGGTGGCTGAGTGGTCGAAAGCAGCGGTTTGCTAAACCGTCGTAGGCCTTTAAAGTCTACCGGGGGTTCGAATCCCCCCCTCTCCGCCATCAGATTCTAAAAGACTTCGTCGGATTTCAAAAACAGCGCTGCATCACAAAGGCCTTGAGGTACCATGGCTCTGAAGCTGTACCGCAGGCATCGAAAGGAATTCGAGCGAGGCTCCTGCTCGTCGATCATTACAGCTTCCTCAACCGGCTTCGCTACCGGAAAGATATCCAAGTCTGCCGCCGCGAAAAAGAAGACCTCGACAACGAAGAAGCCCGGAAAGACAGCCGCGGGCAAAAGGCCGGTAGGAAAAGCGCCGGGCCGAAAAAACCAAGCCTAATAAGAAGCGAAAGTAACGCGTTATCGCGCCGTATTAAGGACACTGGATTATAAAGAAAGGCACTACAAAGAAGAAAAGGGCCACAAAAAGAAAGCGGCGCCGCGAAAAAGATAAGCCACCAAAAACAACTGCCACCAATACCCCGCCGGTGGAAAGGCAGCCGCAATCCAAGCAGCAAGCTGCGGTGCAAGCCGGTCTCGAGCCTACTTCAATCCCGACGACCTCCCCAACAAAGAACGCGAGATCTTCGGCGAGATCCATCCGTCGGCGGCTCTATCCTATTAGCCGGCCAATGGTGCATCGCCAAACGCTAAGAGCGCGTTGTCGATCGCGGCCAGGGTTTCAGGACCGACTTTTCCGTCCGGATTGAGCCCGTGTGCCCCCTGGAATTGTTTCAATGCAGCGGTAGTCGCGGGGCCGTACGATCCGTCGGGTTCGAGAGCCGGAGCCGCGCCGAGTTTGTTGAGCGAAACCTGCAGCCACGTCGTGCTGTGCAACACCGGATTTTGGCCGCCCAGCGCGGTTTTCCAACGCGCCAGCCACAGCTTCCGCTCGTCCAGGCCGGTAAGTCCACCATTCAGACGCATGGTCACGCCGCTCACATCGTCTGCTTGGGCAAACGGCAAGCAGCCGCACATGATGAAGTCCGCAACAGCGCATTCAAGAGCATTCGCCGGAGCGTTGACGAGATCAGGCCCGTTGACTAAATCGAGGCTAAGCCTGGCGCCGAGCGCTTGGTAATTCCCGCGACCGGTCACTTGACTGAGGCCGCGGCCGATGTAAGTGGAGCCGTCATGGGTGCCGGGCTGGTTGCCATTGCGTCCGCCGTAGACGTTGTCCATCAGCTTGATCGGAAAATCAGGATCGTCGGCAAATGATCCGACTTTTGATAAGCAGTCCGCCTCGCTTTGGAAGCGCGAGTGCCAAACCTGGCACGCCCGCTTTGCAGTGTAGTTGATGTTCTCTGTCATTTCACTGCCGGCGCCGCATTCGTGGCTGAATTGCGCCATCGCATGCGCGATCACAAGGTTGCTGTTCAACCCATACTTAGGAAAGGCAGCGGGAGCGGCGGCCACAATTCCTTCCACCAGCCCAGGGACACTGTGGTTGCCGTTTGGCCACAAGTCGTGCACGATTTCAAGTGTCAGCATGATGTGGTTGCTGTGCGCTTTTGGTGAAGCATCATGAACCGATCCACCAGAAGGAGCAATAATAGTTCACCGCCGCTCCAGCGCGCCATTCTGAGGAGACGCTATTAAGGTTGAGCATACTCCAATATTTCCTCCCCCATCAGCAAGCAAGAAGTAGCGTGCGAGTTGTAGTAGATAAATCGCATGCGATACCTCCCCTTGTAAATATATCCCCAGATCTCTAGCACGTCGAATTTCTGGGTGCGGTCTTCAGGATTACGCATCGAAGGCAACTGCTTAATGGTTTTATCAATGGTCATTCGATCGTCCGGGCCGAAATGAAAGGTAAGCAATTGTTTTGCCCGAGTTATCGCATGTGCCGCACAAGGAATATCGGCTGCGGCGCAAAAAGACGAAGCGCCGGTTAGGCCCAACAAAATAAAACAGCGAACGATGAAAGTCATATGGATGGTCCTCGCAGAAAAACTCGATGGCTGCAACGGCAGCGTTTTTCAGTACACTATCACGATTGCTGGCGATAAATCGCTCGCCAGGAATCCTGTAAGTGCGGTGAGGTCTATGATGGTGCTGATCGGCTGGAATCGTCCGCGCTGAAATGAAGGTGGGACCACCGCAAGGTTCCGCATCCGCGCCAGATTGTAATCGGCGCCCGCGAAGGTGAACCTCTTTAACCACCCAAATACTTCTTCGATCCTTTCCGTTTGCCCTGGCTCACCGGATATCCGGCATGCCGGGTGGTGCGCCCATCAATGGCGCTGCCGCCCGATCGATTGGTATTCTGCGACACGTGTGGCGTCGCGTTCCGGTCGCACATCTCTTGCACGAAATCTCGCGTGTCGTAGCCTTGGTCGGCTCAACTCGTATCCCCAAATCGTTTACCTGAGGATGTCTCTTTCCTGAGTCAACGATGGAAGGGCGGCGAGCTGCGAGTCAATGCTAGCCAGGCGCTCGGCTAACTTTTCGCGAGCTTCCGAAAGTTCTTTGCGGCTCAGCTCCAAGCCAGGCAACGAAGCGGCGGCTATCGTTGTTTCAACCGGTTCTGCACGTGATCCTTGATCCAGTGCTGGTCCCACCACTCCACCGGATTCACCTCCACGCCCTCCACCTGCATCGAGTAATGCAAATGATCGCCGCCGGCCAGGCCCGTCGAACCGCTTTTACCCATCTCCGCGCCGCGCTTCACCATATCGCCTTCCTTCACCGCAATCGAGCTCAAGTGCCCGTAGATGGATTGCAAGCCGTAGCCATGATCCACCACGATGCAGTTGCCGTAGATGCCGAGCGGCGCCGCCCAAACCACGCGGCCGTCGTTCGACGCCAACACGGGCGTATGCGCCGTTACGGCCAGATCGAACCCCAGATGCACCTGTTGATCCACCTTCTTGCCTTTGTAGATGTAACTGCGCACGTCGGCGAATTCGGATTCCACTTTCGAGTTGGCGAGCTGCAGGAACGAATCGGTCCACAGAAATTTGTCGGCTGTCTTGAAGCGCAGATCGGCCAGAGTCTTATTGTTCGCGCGCCGCATGTCGCCATTGATTTTGAGAAAGCGCGTGAGCAGATCGCCCGAGCCGCCAGGATCTATCTGGTTCACAACCTTGTCGAGGAACTTGTCGTCGATGGTCAGATCGCGCATGCGGAATTTCTTGGGAAAGATCTTGAACCAGAATCGCGCGGTGGCCTCGGTGCCCGCGGAATTTCTCGCGAACACAACGGGCGCGGTGTCGATCGGCGTGTCCCAGGGATAAGCGAACAGCACCAGTCGCTGAGTGCTGCCCGCGATCGGGAAACTACGATACGTGTCCTTGCCCACGCGCACTCCCGCCTCGCTCCAGGCGCCCGACGGCGTCAAGAGCACCATCTCGGATCCGCCTTGATTGATGTAGTGCTGAAAACCGTCGGCGGAAACCGCGGGCGGCCGAAGCATCACGTCGACGTCTGCGGAGATAGTATCGGTGGCGCCGCGAAAATCGTTCGATTGCGCTTCCACCACCAGCCGCGCTGCTCCTTCCTTCAAGCTTGGCGCCTCCTTGCTCCCCGCCATGAAGTGCATGTCCTGATCGGGAACCTGCGCCAGCCAGAATCTGAGCCGGTCGGCCGGGGCCTTGGTCTCCATCAGCACCTTCTTCATGCCGTTCTGTTCAATCCACGCGGTGAGGTCGCGCGTCCCATGCGGATTGGAAACGCGCACCGCCACCCAGGTGCTCACGCCGATGTCGTGGGGTTGCGGAGCAAACGCCAGCCGCGTATGAGCCGACAGAAAGAACAGTGTTGCAATCGGGGTCGCGATTAACGCAACCAGCATTATTAGCACGATGATCTTGCCCATTGCTTTTCGGATCATAACAGGGAACGCCCGTTTGCACTAATAGTCGAGCTAACATTTAATTGTGCGGTTCCGGCTGTCCCTTCTTCTGCTGCTGCCTGTGATGGCGCCTCAGGCGCTTCCGGCGGAGGACCGCTGGATCGCTCTGAAGTCCGGCCCGTTCGAAGTGTTCAGCAGCGTGGGCGACAAACCGGCGCGCGAAAAGCTGATGTACCTGGAGCAATTCCGCGAGACTCTGCGCGTGATCGCCGGCAAAGAGGACATGCGCATGGTGTGGCCGGTTCACGTTCTGATTTACAAGAACGCGGCCGAAATCCCCACCACTCCCAAGCCGTTCCGGTTGGGACGCGATGCGCGCATGATCGCCATCGCGGAGGCCGGAGATTTTTCAAAAGACGACTTGAAGGAACTGGCGCGCCTGCTGCTCTACGAAAATACGAATCGGCTGCCGGACGAGGTGGAGAAAGGCCTGATCGCGCTGGTTTCTACCGTCCAGATCGACGGCCCGCGCATCACGCTGGGCGCGCCCGTTCCGGAAGCGGAGCGTTCGCCTGGGTGGGCTCTCATGCATCTGGTGACGGTGAATCCGGAGTACGCAGGCCGCACCCGCGTAATGATTTCGAATCTCGAACAAACCAACGACTTCGAAGCAGCGTGCCACAACGCGTTCGAGAAGAGCGCCGCGCAGATTCGACAACAGGCCGATGCGGATCTCAAAGCCGGGAACTTCGCGACGGCCTTCATTTCCGGCCGAGCGCTGAGTATGACGCGCGATTTCAAACCGGTTCAGTTGGGAGCGGACGACGTTCGTATCGCACAGGCCGACCTGCTGCTCGCGAGCGGCCATACGGCCGAAGCCACCACGGCGTACAAGGCGCTGCATGGCCCGGAGGCGTCGGAAGGTCTGGCGCTGATGCTGCTGGACGAAGAAAAGGATAAAGAAGCCAAGGCCGCGCTGCAGGATGCCATCGATGCGGGCAGCAAGAGCGCGCGGGCCTGGCTGGAACTGGGCCGGTTGCAATCCGATTCCGATGAGTTGAAGAAGGCCAGCGAGCTGAATCCACGCTGGGGTGAGCCGTACTTCCAATTGGCGGAAATAGATCCGGCCGTCGACAAAGAGCATCTCGAACAGCGCGCCGCGCTGCTCAAGAAGGCCGCGGCGTTGGATCCGCGCAGCAGCGATTATTGGACCGCGCTTGCCAAGACAGATGAAGCCGCGAAGGATTTCGAACAGGCCCAGAAAGCCTGGTCGGGCGCCGAGCGCGCCGCCGCCACCGATCAGGAGCGCCAGCGCATCAGCAAGGTTCGTCTGGACGTGCAGGCCAAGCGGTTCGATGAGGAAGCCGCCGAGCGCAAGCGCGAGAAGGACGAAGCGGAAGCCGACCTGCAGCGTGTCAAATCGCAGAGCGAAGCCGAGATCCATGCGGCTGAAGCTGCCGCGCGCAAGAAGATGAATCCGAATGGCGCCGCGCCACCGAAGCCGGAGGGCTGGTACGAAGCGCCGAAAGCCGGCTCGAGTGTGGAAGGCGTTTTCCAAAAGTTGGATTGCCTGGACCAGCGAGCGCGCCTGGTAATTCAGACCTCGGACGGGAAAACGGTACAGCTTCTGATGGCCGATCCGTCGCAGGTTTCGCTCGGCGGCGGAGGCGAAAAAACGTTCAGCTGCGGCGCTCAGAAACAGGCGCGCCAGGTTACGGTGCACTACAACGCGAAGCCGGATGCGAAGCTTCATACCGCCGGCGAAGTGGTGGCAATCGAATTCCATTAAGTGCGGGCCGCGCTCAAGAAATTCATTTTCCGGCTGCTCGGCAAAGATCCAGAAGCGATCGTGGTTAGCTTCGGCTCTGGCGATCCGGAACTCGCGCAACGCATGTTCGCCGAGATCCAGCAGCTTGTGCCGGACCGGCGCCATTTTCTCATCCAGCCCGCAGAATTTAGCGGAAAATCAACCTGGCAAATCTACCGGGAGCTTCGCCAACGATTTCGCGCGTATCGGATCGGACAGGCGCCTTTATTGCTGGATCGCGACCCTCGCTACAGTTCGCTGCGCCGCGCGGCCTTGCTCTTCGCGCCCACGAAAATCCTGGCGTACAACGCGCGTTTCGAGCGTCATCAACTGAGCGCCGACACTCCCATCGCGTCCTTTCTCTTCGTCAAAGGCGTGCCGCTCGATCGCATCTTTCTGCGTCCCCAATGGCTCGTGCCGTGGAAAAAGGATCGGTCCGTTTATCCGTCCAAGATCCAGGAAATCGAAGGACGTCCGATGTTGCCGCGTCGCAGACGCGTGGCGGTGCTCAGCCCCTATTTCCCTTTTCCGCTGGCGCACGGCGGCGCAGTGCGGATCTTCAATCTGCTGCGCGAACTTTCGGCCGAGTTCGACATTTTTCTGTTCGCTTTTAGCGATGCCGAAACTACCGAGGATCTAAAGCCCGTGCTCGATTTCTGTGCGCGCGTGATCCTGGCCGGCAAGCCGCGCTATCGCGAGCCGCGCTGGTCAACGCTTGCGCCGCCTGAGGTCCACGAGTTTCATTCGCCCGCGATGGCCGCCGCGCTGGCTCGCATCCGCGCGGAATACAAAATCGAAGCCGCGCAAGTGGAATACACCATGCTCGCGCCATACGCTGGCGACGTCCTGGTGGAACACGACGTCACCTTCGCGCTCTACAAGCAAATCCGCGATCGTTCGCCCGGCGTCACCCAGCGTTGGGATTATTGGCGTTGGCAGCGCTTCGAGAAGAAATGGATCGCGCGCTATCGAAAAGTGGTGGTGATGTCGGAGCAGGATCGCGCGCTGCTCACCCGGAACAACCCCCGGCCGAACGTCACCGTCATTCCCAACGGCGTGGATCTGGCCCGGTTCACGCCGGAGATGGAGCGGCCGGGTGAGCGCCTGCTCTTCATCGGATCCTTCCGGCATTTTCCGAATATCATCGCCTATCGATTTTTTGTCGAACAGGTCTGGCCCATCCTGCGCAAACATTCTCCCCTAATCACGTTTACGGTAGTCGCAGGCCCGGATCCGTTGCTTTATTGGCGCGAGCACACCGGGCTCTCGTCCATCGCTCCAGACGACCGCATTCGTTTGCGTGAATTCGTGTCCGACGTGCGGCCGCTCTATGTCGAAGCCAACCTTGCGATAGTGCCGACACTGGTATCGGCCGGCACAAATCTCAAGGTTTTGGAGGCGATGGCGATGGATCGCGCGGTGGTGTCAACTTCCTCAGGCTGCGCGGGGCTTGGCCTCGAACACCCGGTCAATGTTTGGATTGCGGATCGGCCCGAAGACGTTGCCAGCGCCATCCAGACTCTGCTCCAAGATGACGGCTTGCGCCGCCGGATCGCGGAAGCCGGCCGCGTGCACGTGGAGCGAAACTACGGCTGGCATGAGATCGGCGCGCGCCAGCGGGCGCTGCTGCGAGGCCTGATGCCCTCGCGCATGCGGATTCGTTCTGCCCAGGAGAGCGATCTTCCGGAGATTGCCGAGATTCAGTACACCGCTCCCGAATCGTCGCAATGGCAAGCCCAGGACTATCTCGCCTTCGACTGCCAGGTCGGTTTGTTGGACGACAGGATCGCCGGATTCTTGGTTTCGCGATCCGTGGCCGATAAGGAACGCGAGATCCTGAATATCGCGATTCACCCCGATTTCCGCCGGCTCCACATCGCCACCGAACTGCTGCAGGCCGAGCTTTCCCGCTGGCCCGGCGCTCATTTTCTGGAGGTGCGCCAGTCCAACGCAGCCGCCCGGCGCCTGTACGAAGGTCTGGGTTTTCAAACGGTCGGCGAGCGGCCAGCGTACTATGACAATCCCACCGAAACAGGGATTGTCATGAGAATTCTTTCATGATACTGTCACATATGCGGGGCCATCGGTGACCGCCGCACGGAAGAATGCAACCATTCATTCATTACCCACCGAGCAAATCAATCCTAGGGACTCGGCGTGGCAACCTCACAAAGGAGACAGAACCCTGATGGAGAACACGCAAGAAGAATTGAAGACGCACCTGATGCAGACCGACGAGGAGTTTCGTCGACTGGTTGATGAACACCATCGCTATCACGAACAGCTGGAGGCGCTGGAAGCCAAATCGTACCTCACTCCTCAAGAGGAAGTGGAGGAGCATCGGCTGAAGAAAGTGAAACTTCAGTTGAAAGATCAGATGAACGAAATCATCAGCCGTTATCGGACGCAACACGTCTGAAACATTGGGTGCGTTAGTTGTTCAAGCCTTAGCTGTAAGAAAGCCCGATCCGGAGTCTCCGGGTCGGGTTTTTCATTGTGTGCCGAGCATGTTCGACAGCTCGAGGGTGAAAGTCCCTTTGACAACCTGATGGAGGTGAACTCATAGCGAAGCGCAAGGGCATCGTCGTGAGGCGGGGTCTGAAAGAAGCGTGGAGCAAATGCGCGAGCCGATGTACAAGAACCGGACCTGAGGCATACGGTGCTGGACGAGTTGGCAATTGACAATGAAGTCCATATCCATCAAGAGCACTGGTTGTAAATCCGGCGGTTGCGTGCGGAAGGCGGTCGAACTTAACTCGGGAGATCTGCTGTTTGTCCGGGAATCCGGACTGAGGGTCGAGTGATCGGTCCTGACCGGGCGGCAGAAGTCAGCAGGGCGTAGTAGTCGTGAAAACGAGGAAGGCCCGAACGGTCCCCGCAAGGGCCATCCACGGCGGGACGCAGCTCGCCGGCGCTGTTGGCGTCCTTGAAATGAAACGCAACCTTGTCCTCGTTGGACGCTTTCTTGTCGAGAATCGCCATCTTGGTTTCCAGGTCCGGGGGCTGCACATCCACCATCAAGCCCCATTCAAAGCGGGACCGCAGACGTTCCACCAGTCCCGGCGTGGTTGATGGGAACGGCAAGTAAGCGGCGCGACTCATGAGCGACAAGCGGCAGAACAACCAGCTAGAGTTGGCCTTCGACGAGGAGTATAGGGGTGAAGCCCCGAATGGCCTCGCGGGAGGGACCGAATCGTTTGCGGCGAAGCGCGGGACAGAAAACCGGGCCATTGGCGAACAGTTGATGGAAGAAGTCTGCGAGCGGGAAAACTGTAAGCAGGCATTGGCGCGAGTCAAGGCCAACAAAGGAAGTTCCGGCATGGACGGCATGACCGTTCAGCAGTGGCCGGAGTTGCTGAAGCAGCACTGGCCAGTCCTCCGGGAACAGTTGTTAAGCGGGACCTAGGTGCCGCAACCGGTGAAGAGGGTAGAGATCCCCAAGCCGGAGGGAGGGGTGCGAAAGCTTGGCATCCCGACAGTGCTGGATCGGTTTATCCAGCAAGCGGTCATGCAGGTTCTACAAAGCAAATGGGACCGGACGTTTTCCGAATCTAGCTACGGGTTTCGGCCCGGGCGCTCGGCGCATCAGGCAGTGGAGCGGGCGCAGCAGTACATTGCGGCAGGCTATCGCTGGGTGGTGGATCTGGACTTAGAGAAATTCTTTGACCGGGTCAACCACGACAAACTGAGGGCAAAGCTCGCAGAACGGGTGAGCGACAAGCGGGTGTTGAAGCTGATCCGAGCATTTCTGCGAGCCGGGGTGATGGAAGGCGGGCTGGTGAGTCCGGTGGATGAAGGAACGCCGCAAGGTGACCTTTGTCGCCCTTGTTGTCATCGACTACCTGCCGTCGCCGATCGACGTGCCCGGCATCAGCGTCGCCGCGGCGGAAGGCGAGGAGGATGGCGAGCATTCCGACCGCCGGCGCATCAAGGCCGATCCGGACGCGCCGTTCGCCGGCCTGGCGTTCAAGATCATCAACGACAAGTACGGCACGCTGACCTTCGTGCGCGTCTATGCCGGCACGCTGAAGTCGGGCGACACGGTGATGAACACCACCCGCGAGCATCGCGAGCGCATGGGCCGGATGTTCCAGATGCACGCCGACAAGCGCGCCGAGATCAAGGAAGTTGCATGCCGGCGACATCGCCGCGTTCGTCGGTCTGAAAGACACCGGCACGGGCGCGCGCGCGCTGGCGCGTTCCAGGATATAGCGGGCATCGGGAAAATCGTACTTGATGGCTCCCGCGAGATCGGCATGGCCCGGGCGTGGACGGGTGACGGCTTTTTTCTCGGCCCTCCCCTTCCACGGGAAAACTTCGGTCCAGTTCTTCCAGTCTTTGTTTTCAATGATTATCGCGATGGGCGACCCGATGGTCTTGGAATGCCGGACACCGCTCACGATGTGCGCGCGGTCGGTTTCGATCTTCATCCGGCCGCCGCGGCCGAACCCTTCTGGCGCCGCCACAACTCGCGATCGATCGCGGCGAGCGACACCGGAATTCCGGCAGGCATCCCCGTCACCGTCGCCACGAGGCACTCGCCGTGGGACTCCCCTGCTGTCTCAAACCTGAACATGTAAATCATCAGTCTAACAAGACAGTAGCCATGCTAGTAACCAGTAGCCAGTGTCGATCTATTCCATGTCGACCTTTACCTTCTTCTCCCTTCTCCGCAGCCTTGTTCGCCGTATCGGCGTATGCTGCCACAGCCAGTCACCGTACAGTTGAACGACGCATCCGGAAAAAGCGTCGGCACGGCTTCATTTCGGAAGTGAAGGGCGGCATGGGCGTGAACATCAAGATCAACCTGATGAACCTGCCTCCGGGGGATCATGCGCTCCACATTCACCAGAATGGCGCGTGTGTGGCCCCGTTCACGACGGCCGGAGGCCACTTTAATCCGGATCACAAGCAGCACGGATTGGATAATCCGCAGGGTCCGCACGCCGGCGATATGCCGAACTTCACGGTCGACGCCAACGGCAAAGCGAAGAAGACCATCACCGATCCGCGCGTGAATATGGACGACAACGACCACTCGGTATTCGGGCATGCGCTGGTGATTCACGCCAAGGCCGACGATTTGAAGTCCGATCCGTCGGGCAACGCGGGCGACCGCATCGCTTGCGGCGTGATTACGAAATAGTTACTTTTTGACGATTAATTGAGGCTCCCATGAAGAAGCTTGCTATTCTTGCGCTTTCGCTGATCGCGCTATCTGCCTGCAATCGCGATAAAAAGCGCGTGATCGCCGTGATTCCGAAAGGAAACGCCCACCTGTTCTGGCAGTCCGTTCATGCCGGCGCGGTGGCCACCAGCCGGGAGGCCGGGGTCGACATTATCTGGGACGGTCCGGCATCGGAGACCGACTACACGGGTCAATTGAAGGTGGTGGACGCGATGATCAACCGCGGCGTGGATGCGATTTGCCTGGCGCCGATCGACAGCAAGGCGATGGTGGGCGTGGTGGATCGAGCGGCCGCGGCAAATATCCCGGTGGTCATTTTCGATTCGGGGATTGACACTGATAAATTCGTCGCGCAGGTGGCGACGGATAATTATCACGCGGGCGAAATGGGAGCCGAGAGAATGGCCAACTCCTCGGCGGCAAGGGCAAAATCGCGATGCTGGCCAATATGCCGGGATCCGCGTCCACCGTGGCGCGCGAATCGGGCTTTGAGGATTACATCAAGAAGAACTTCCCCGGTATTCAGATCGTCGACAAGCAGTTCGGCAATGCCGAAGTCGCGACCTCGCTGACCAAGGCCGAGAATATTCTGACAGGCCATCCGGATCTGGACGGGATTTTCGCGTCGAACGAATCGAGTTCCATGGGATTCGCGCAGGCATTGCGCGACCGCAAGACGAAAATCAAAATGGTGGGATTCGACTGGAGCCCCAGCCTGCTGGACGACGTGAAAAATGGCGTGATCGATTCGCTGGTGGTACAGAATCCCTTCAAAATGGGTCAGGAAGCCGTGCGGCTGGCGGTGGATAAACTGGACGGGAAGCCGGTGACGAAGATAAACGCACTGGCTCCCAAACTGATCGATAAGGAAAATCTGGAGACCCCGGAAGTACAGGCACAGGTTAACCCGGACTTGAAGAAATATCTGCAATAGGCGAGGCAGGCGACCGGCCGGATCTCCTGCCGAGCATTAGCTGGCGTTATAGCTGGAGACGATCTTCGAGAAGATCGTGCTGACAGCGGGCATCAGGGTTGTGGGAAGGAATCCGGCGACGGTCACTGCGATGGCAGCGGCTAATCAGCGCGTATTCGATCATGTCCTGGCCCCTGACGTCCCTCCAGATTCGATATGCTCCGTAATAGAGTTTGACCATGGGACTCGCCCTTTCTCTTTCTATATTGCAGGAACGCGTCGCTTACAAACAAGGACAATTTCGCCGTAGTGATTTACTGGGGAAACACCCTATGTACTCCGCCGCATCCGAGTACTACGGTCTATATCCCTAAGATCTGCTAAGGATTTACTTGCGCGGGGTACCGGACCACAGTGAAACTACTTAGGGACACGGTGTCGCTTGTGAGCCGGACATGTGTCCCTGGAAGCCAATGGTGACGCTGAGCGCCGTTTCGCGCTCGCCGATCCAAGGGCGGTCGCGAAGGCGAGGCTGCTTCCCCAGCTTCTGAGAGTTCCATGGCTGCGCGGACGCGTTGATGGCAAATTGAGCGCTCCGCGAACGCGGTGTCGGTCGGGAAGCCGTTCTCGAGAGGACGGGAGTCCCACCCAAGAGACGTGGGCGTGAATCCGGTCGCTGTCCCGGTGTGCGAGAACTGGTACCGCACCTCGATGCGGTCCCCCGTGCTGAGCAGGCCCGCGGGAAGCGTGCAGGTTCCGAGGCTGGTGGACGAGGTGCTCGACGTCGAAGTTCCGACGGCACTGCAAACCACCTGCGGGGTGGTCAGAGATCCCAGGGTGTTGCTCGGGTTTGCGTAGCGATAACTCGCCAGAAGAGATCCCCGGTCTGGGGCAGCGAAGCGGGAGCGAACGTGATTGTGGAGCCGCTGATAGTGTAATCCACTCCGTGATCCATTCGGAGGCCGTTAAGATATAACTGAACGCTTGTACGTAGGGGAAGGCGCGTCCGCCAGCACGAAAGTGGCGTTGGTCCCGTTAATCGTGCCGTGGGATCTCGCTATCGGAAAATTGAGGGAGAACCCCGCCGCCTCCGCATGGCCCGGACTGCCGTCCACCCGACGCAATCGCCAAGATTCCCGGTTGCGCCGCGTGATCTGCCCGGAAGTATTGATGACGGCCGCGAGACCGGGCGCATATCCCACGCCTTCTATCGGCAAAACGGCCAGCGCGTTGGCCAGACCGGTTACGCTGGAAATTGGGATCGCCACCGGTAATCGCGCCCGCGCCCCCGCCTCCTCCGCCGACCACGGTGCCCGAGCTGACTACCACCGCCGAAACTTTCAAAGGAATCGAACTCGGCGGCACGGCCCAGACCTGGCTGAACTGAAACTCTCCCTGGCTGTTATAAGTCACCTGATAGTTCGCGCCCGCCGACGCGGTCGTGGTGGGAACCAGTTGCACTTGAGCACGCCGTTTACGATCGGCAACTTCACCTGCGCGGTGGCGATATTCGACGTATCGCCTGCCTGAACGCGTTCCAACTGATAAAAATCTCTCCATTGAAGCGGGTTCCGTCCGCGCGATAAAGAATATCCTGAATCGTCGTCAAGGCGGGCTGGGCCTGCGTCATCGTTGCCGCCGTCATCACCAACATCGCCAATCGTCTAAAACTGAGCATCCGCCTTGGCCTCCCAAGCAAGCTCAGGATAGGCATGGGGGGTTTGGGACGGACGGCTGTGTAAACGATAAGTTACTGATTTTCCTGGAGATATCGACTGAGAATAGAGCGGTTATTGGAGTTTGCTGTGGATGGTCGAATGCTGGGTTGCGGGGATAGCGACCGCTCCCTGTGATCGCGGTTGTGTTGCGCGAGGGAGCGGACGCGGGCCGGGGGAGCGGTTCGGTTATTTGGGTTGGGCGACTACGCGCAGGTAGGGCTTACGGTCTTCCAGCCGTCGGGATATTTCTGTTTGGCTTCCTCGTCCGACACCGCCGGCGAGATGATCACGTCGTCGCCCTGCTTCCAGTTCACCGGCGTGGCAACCTTGTGCTTGGCGGTGAGCTGCATGGAATCGAGCACGCGCAGCACTTCGTCGAAGTTGCGGCCGGTGCTCATGGGATAGACTGAGCATCAGCTTGATCTTCTTGTCCGGGCCGACACGAACACCGTGCGCACGGTGGCGTTGTTGGCGGCGGTGCGGCCTTCGCGAGGTATCGCCGGCATCGGCGGGCAGCATGTCATAGAGCTTGGCGATCTTCAGCTCGGGTCGCCGATCATCGGATAGTTCACCTTGTGGCCCTGCGTCTCCTCGATGTCCGCCGCCCATTTGCCGTGGCTGGTCACCGGGTCGACGCTCAGGCCGATGATCTTGCATGTTGCGCTTCTCGAATTCCGGCTCGAGCCCGGCCATGTA
The DNA here is from genome assembly GCA_963784025.1 of Bryobacterales bacterium. Lineage (GTDB taxonomy): Bacteria > Acidobacteriota > Terriglobia > Bryobacterales > Bryobacteraceae > Palsa-89. Next base: position 754 of record CAWAPW010000006.1, on the reverse strand, counting down.
GCCGAGTTCGGTGGTGCAGACCGGCGTGAAATCCTTCGGGTGCGAAAACAGGACGGCCCAGCCGTCGCCGATCCATTCGTGGAAATTGATCGTGCCTTGGGTGGTTTCGGCCGTGAAATTCGGCGCTTCGTCGTTGATGCGTAGGGACATTATTCTCCTTAGCAGCGACACATAACGTGGGGTTGCGGCTCGTGTTGATTGTAGGCCAGGGCAATGTGCTGGTGTCAAGCGGGGAAGCGTCCCCTCCTTCACAGTCGGTGTTCGGTTGCCCGTGGCTACCTCCCAGCCTCAGATGCCCCCACGATATTGGTGGATTCAGCTGTTATCGCTTCACGACGCTGACCGTGATCGACGAAGGATATTGGCGCGAGTGGTGAACCTCGTTGTGAGCGACGACGCCTTTCGTCTCGTCGTAATTGTTGCCGCCGGTGTTCATGTTGCGGTCGAAGCGCGGGAAATTGCTGCTGGACACTTCGACACGGATGCTGTGGCCGGCAGGCGAAATAATTGCTGGTGGTCATGGGCTGGAGAGTGACCTTGTAGACCTTGCCCTTTTCCATGAAGGCGATGAGGCTTGTCGTAGCCGTTTGCGGTAGCGGACGCGCTGGATGGTTTCGTCGAGATTGTAGGCCGGACCGTCGGGGCCGACGTCGATCAGCTTGACGGTGAAATCAGTGTCTTTGGCGTCGGAGGAAACGTAGAGCGTCACGTCAATGGGGCCGGAGACTTCGGTGCCTTCCTTGAAGGGCTCGGT
>CAWAPW010000005.1:0-616860 GCA_963784025.1 Bryobacterales bacterium | reverse complement strand
CTTGTCCCCTGAGCTGAGACAAACAGTTAAGAGACTGGTTACCGTTCGATGATAAATGTTTCCATTCGAGGCGGCAATAGTTTTAAGCTGATGGTGCCGGTGAAGCGGAGACGGGCCATGCAGGCGTGCAACCCGATCGAGGAATAGCCGGCCGGAACTCATCGCGGACGATGGGCAGGGCGTGTTTCTTCCGGCGCGTCCTAGAGCCTGGCTCGGACCCGACCGGAAAGCGGCACTCCGGCCCAGGTTTACAAGATGGGATGACACATCGGACCGATAGATTCCGACATGCCTGAGAAAACGCACTTTGAGGGCGCCCTCAGTTTTCATATCGCCACCGATTGTTGACCAGCAGCCGTACCAGGATTCGACAGCGAGCGTTCAAACTCGACCGGAGGGCGATAGCCCAGGGCCGAGTGAAGACGCTTGCCGTTGTAGATTTTCTCGATGAACCGGTCGATGGATGCGCGGGCATCTGCCAAGTCGCGGTATTCCTGCCGATACACCTCCTCGTATTTCAGGGTCTTCATGAAGGATTCGCAGGTCGCGTTGGCCAAGGCAGTCAACTACAGCTCATGGCGACGCTGCCGACAGTAGTTTTAAAGTCATCCATCCACATCATCCGTTGAAGGGCCAGCGGTTCAAGCTGGTCACCTATCGCCACAACTGGGGTGAGGATCGAGTGTACTTTCACGATAGCGCTGGGCGCCTATGCTCGATTCCGGCATGCTGGACGACAGCGATAGTGGCAGATCCATTCGTGACGTTAGCGGCAGGGCGGTGTTTGTTTCGCTTCGAGGATTTGCTGGAGCTGGCCGACTTGTTGGAGAAGGCCAGATGAGGAAGCAGAGTTCGGAATGTAAAGACAATAACGCCGCATTTGTAAAGAAAATGATGCCGAACGGAGGTGGGGCGGCGCTGATGCGATGGGCAATGATATGGCTTATTGGACCTGCAATGACGGGGAGCGGAAGACAAAAACAGCTTGACATCGGTCCGTACTGGAGCATAATTATACTTACGGATCTGGTCGAGAGTTTCGAAGCCACCCATGGCCGACAAGGATGCCAAGTTCGAGGCGCTGCAACAACAGGGGACGCTGAACCCGCGCCCGAAGGAAGTCCGCGACGAGCTGTTTCTTCAGGACGAGTTTTTCGATCCGCGCGATCTGGTCCAGGTCAAGTACGAGATGCTGCGCCGTGTGCAGACCGAAGGCCAGTCGGTGACAGATGCATCGGCAAACTTCGGTTTTTCGCGCCCATCTTTCTATCAAGCGTTATCGGCCTTCGAGCAAGACGGACTGGCCGGCTTGGTGCCGCACAAACGCGGTCCAAAGCAGGCGCACAAACTCACCCAAGAAGTCCTCACATTCATTGGGGAAGTGCGCCAGAAAGAACCATCCGTTCGGTTACCGGATCTGGTGAAGCTGATCCAGGGACGCTTCGGCATCCAGGTTCATCCACGAAGCATCGAACGCAGCTTGCTGCGCCATCAAAAAAAACTCCGCTGACCGAGCGCCCTGGCTCATCGCCCGCCCGTCACGATCTGGTGGCCGAGTACGAGCACCTGCGCCGCGACGCCATAGCAAGGCTAGCGGCCTGCGGCCAAGGCTTGGGCTTGGCGCTTTTTCTCCGGCGCGGAATGACCGCCTGGATGCTGGCTTGGTCGGAATGTGTTCCCCGAAGCGAACCAAGCCCCCGCTCTCAGCCCGATGTCAACGCAACCATCCCAGGCGACGTGCGGCCAATGATCACCACGTTGCTGGCCAGCATGATTCTCTGTCTACAACAGGAGGCAACCTCATGACAGGCACCGCACACCAAAAGGTGAATGCCGGACACCTCAAGCGGAACGCTTATCTTTACGTGCGCCAATCGACGCTGCGTCAGGTGTTTGAAAACACCGAAAGCACTAAACGGCAGTACGGTCTCCGCCAGCATGCGGTCGCCTTGGGCTGGCCCGTGGAGCGCATCATCGTCATCGACACCGATCTCGGGCAGTCTGGCGCCTCGGCTGTGGATCGGGAAGGGTTTCAGAAGCTGGTTACCGAAGTTGGCTTGGGCAAAGCCGGCATCGTGCTTGGCTTGGAAGTTTCCCGTCTGGCGCGAAACTCCACCGACTGGCACCGGCTGTTGGAGATCTGCGCTTTGACCGACACGCTTATTCTCGATGAAGATGGCGTGTATGATCCAGCGCACTTCAACGATCGCCTCCTGCTGGGTCTCAAAGGAACCATGAGTGAAGCGGAACTGCATGTGATCCGGGCCCGCCTGCAGGGCGGAATCTTGAACAAAGCCCGCCGCGGCGAGTTGCAATGTCCCTTGCCGGTCGGCTTTCTCTATAACGCCAGCAATCAGCCGGTGCTGGACCCCGACAAACAGGTGCAGGAGAGTATTCGATTCTTTTTCGACACATTCCGGCGCACCGCATCGGCTTGCGCGGTGGTCAAAGCGTTCCGGCAGAAAGGGCTGCTGTTTCCACGACGATTGAAAAAGGGACCGAACAAGGGCGATCTGGTGTGGGCGGAACTCCCGCACAGCCGGGCACTGCACATTCTGCACAATCCTCGTTACGCGGGCGCTTTCGTCTATGGCCGCAGCCGTACTCGCAATAACCCGAAGGGAGGCACCTCCTACACCAAGTTGCCGCGTGAGCAGTGGATGTTATTCAAGAATGCTCACCCTGGCTACATCTCCTGGGCACAGTATGAAGAGAACTTGTTGCGCCTCCGGGAGAACGCTCAAGCGGTCGGGGCCGACCGCCGTAAGAGTCCTCCGCGCGAAGGCCCAGCATTGCTGCAAGGCTTAGTGGTCTGCGGGGTATGCGGGAGCCGCATGACGGTTCGGTACCACACGCGCCAAGACCGGCTCGTGCCCGAGTATGTCTGCCAACGCGACGGAATCGAACATGCCATATCGCTATGCCAGCGAGTGGTTGGCGATCACATCGATGACGCTGTCGGCCAACTGCTGGTGGAAAGCGTGGCTCCGCTAGCACTGGAAGTTACTCTATCAGTGCAGCAGGAACTCCAGGCCAGAATCGAGGAAGTGGACCGGCTCCGCAAGAAACACGTGGAGCGAGCCCGCTATGACGCCGACTTGGCTCAGCGCCGCTACTTGCACGTCGATCCCGCGAACCGCCTCGTTGCGGACTCGCTCGAGGCGGACTGGAATGAAAAGCTTCGCGCATTAACTCTGGCACAGGAGCAATACGAACAGCAGCGGCGACAAGATCGCATCACAATCGATGAGCAGCAGCGCTCCCGAATCGCCGCTCTCGCCAGTGATTTTCCACGGCTCTGGCAAGATCCAAAGACCCCAGATCGGGAACGGAAACGAATGGTCCGCCTGCTGCTAGCCGACGTGACGCTCCTGCGTGGCACGGGAATCACGGTTCATGTCCGCTTCAATGGCGGAGCTTCGAAGACCCTGCAGCTGCCCAGACCGCTGACAGCCTGGGAACTCAGAACAACCCCTGCCGAAGTTGTTGCTGAGATCGATCGGCTGACCGATCGCTATACCGACAAAAAGATCGTCGACATCCTGAACCAACGCGGAGCCCTATCGGGGTGCGGCCAGCACTTCAACAGTCGCATCGTTGCGCGCCTTCGCCGCGAATACCAACTCAAAACGCGGTATGATCGGCTGCGCCAGAAGGGCCTGTTGACGCTCGAAGAAATGTCGGCGCGACTAGACATCGGCCCCAAGTGCGTGATCACCTGGCGGAATCGCGGCCTGCTTCGCGGCTATCCGGTGAATGATCGAGATGACTGGCTGTATGAGGATCCAGGACCCAACCCGCCGCGCAAGGCACAGGGCGTCAAACTCGCCAAACGGCGCCGTTTCTTGGAGAACGTCGTGCACGGTTTGCAGGAGGTGCAGTATGAAGCGTAAGCCTTGGCCTGCGGGCTGTGCGCTGCTATCCAGGTGATTGCCAACTCCCGCAAGGCCCGACCGATTTGCGTCGGAGGCATTTCCACCGCGTCCTGCTCCACTCCGGGCTCATCGCGTTTGCGTTTCTCCGCTGTTTGAAACAGGCTCGCCTTGTCGGTATAAAATGCGAGCGGCCGCCCGTGCTTTTTCACGTAGCTCTCCAGCAGGCTCATGTTTTCCGCCGTCGAATCGCTAGCCACAAAGCGAGCGAACCACCGTCCGGTCGCATCGTCGATCATGTTGATCAGCAGGATATCTTCTCCGCGTCCTTCCAACCAATCGTGATCGCTGGTGTCCCACTGCACCAGTTCGCCAAAACGGCTGCGGCGTGGACGCCATTCATGGATCTTCTCGATCTGCTGCTTGCGCGCTCGCCACAGCTTGGCTTGAATCATCCACCGCCGCACCGTTTCACGGCTCACCTGGATGTTGTGTTTCTTGGCCAGGTACTCCGATGCCAGCGTCGGCCCAAATCCCCGGTACACCGGCCTGGTTAGGATCGCTACCGCTTCGCGCTGTGTTTCCATATCCACTTTGCGATTGGATGGCAGCCCTCGGAGCGCATGCACCATAGCCTTATCACCGCGCCGTTTCAACGCTCGCAGCAAACGCCGCACATGCCTTTCGGTGATTCCCAGTTCCTCGGCCGCCTGCTTCTGGGTAATCAGTTTCTTCTTGGCTTTTTTCAAGGCCACCAGCCGGTCCCGCTCGGCCTGCGTCATCAGTAGTTGTCCTTCTGCCACCTCCCCAGCCTGGAGGTCGTCAATAGGACATTTCTACTTTGCGCAAATAGGACATTATCACTTTGCGCCGACAGCTAACTTTTTCCAATTGACATTTCAGATATCGACTGTCATAATTCTACCAATTTCGGGTTGTAAGTGAGGGAGAGGGTATGCGGTTAATTCCAACTGCGTTGTTGGCGGCTGCCTTGTTGTCGCCGGCGCTTTTTGCTCAGTCAGTGTCCACGTCTCAGATCGCGGGAACGGTTAAAGATTCCACCGGACTTCCGATCCCGGGAGCCCAGGTAACCGTTACAGAAACCGACACGGGGGGCACTCGGTCCGCTCAAACCGACGCGGCAGGATCATATATTCTGCCCAATCTGCCGAGCGGTCCATACCGTCTGGAAGTGAAGAAGGATGGCTTCAGCACCTACGTCCAGTCGGGAATTATTTTGCAGGTGAGTAGCAACCCGACCATTGATGTAGCGCTCAAAGTCGGCTCGGTAAGCGAGCAGGTGGTGGTAGAGGCCGCAGCTGCGATGGTGGAGACGCACAGCACGGGTGTCGGGCAAGTAGTGGATCAGGCGCGTGTGGTGGACCTTCCGCTGAACGGACGAAATGCAACCGATCTGATCTATCTTGCCGGAGCCTCGGCCACGGCGCCAAACGCGGATCTGGTGTCGGCCAAAAACTACCCGGGTGAAGCGCCCATCAGCGTGGCCGGCGGGTTAGCCACGGGAACCACTTACCTGCTGGATGGCGGCGAATTCAACGATTCACTGAACAACCTGAATCTGCCGCTGCCGTTTCCCGATGCGCTGCAGGAGTTCAAGGTGGAAACCAGCGCGTTGCCGGCCCAATACGGCGAGCACTCCGGTGGCGCTGTGAACGCCATCACGCGTTCGGGCAGCAACGAGTTTCACGGTGGAGCTTTCGAGTTCGTTCGCAACTATATCTTCAACGCGCGTAATTCCCTGGCGCCATCGCGCGATTCGCTGAAGCGCAATCAGTTCGGCGGCGAACTGGGCGGTCCCATCAAGAAGGACAAGCTCTTTTTCTTCCTGGGCTACCAGGGCACCCTGATCCGGTCCAATCCGTCCCAGAGCTTCAGTTTTGAACCTACCTCGCAGATGCTTAGCGGCGATTTCTCGACCATTGCATCTCCAACTTGCAACTCGGGGAAGCAGATCAACATCAAAGATCCCCTCAACGGCGGCACTGTATTCCCCGGCAACCAGATCCCCACATCGCTGTTTAACGCTTCGGCCTTGAAGATGTTGTCGTTCTTTCCGCCCACCAGCGATCCGTGCGGGAAGGTGTTCTTCGGTATCCTTTCCAATCAGGATGAGCACCAAGGTCTAGCGAAGGTGGATTATCAGTTGAGCACCAAGCAGACCATGTACCTGCGCTATTTCGTCACGCATTCTCTGCAGCCCAGCCCCTTCAACGGCGATCCGCTGACCGAGACGCTGGCGGGCGCCAACGATTTAGTGAATTCCGGGGTATTCGGGCACACCTACGTAGTGAGTCCGAATATGCTCAACTCGTTCCACGTGACCTTTAACCGGTCCGCCGTAACGAAGTTTCAAGCCCCGTCCTTCGACGCCAGCACTCTCGGCATCGACATGACGACGCTGGTACCGGGCCACATCGTCGCCAGCGTATCCAACGCGCTTTACAGCTCCACGGTCTTTTCTTACGCCAGTCTGGACCCGACGCAAAGCTTCCAGTTGTCCGACGACTACAGCATCATCAAAGGCAGCCACCAGCTGCAGTTCGGAGTGAATTGGATTCACTACATCGATAACGTTTACGGCCCCCTGTTCGGCGACGGCTTCTTTTCTTTCACTGGCCAGACCACCGGGCTGCCCATGGCCGATTTCCTGCTGGGCGACGCCGCCAGCTTCACGCAAGCCAATCTGCAGTTCGACGACAACCGCTACAACTACCTGGGCCTCTATGCGCAGGATTCCTGGAAGGTGAGCAATCGCCTGACGGTGAACCTAGGCTTGCGGTGGGAGCCATATTTCGGAGGATCGCTGCCGAGGGGCGAGGTGACGCACTTCGATCCGGCATTGTTTGCCGCGGGCGTTCACTCCGGCGTTTATCCGAATGCGCCGGCCGGCCTGCAGTTCCCAGGCGATCCCGGATTCAACACCGGCAACCGGCCTTCCTTTACCAGCTGGAACGATTGGGCGCCACGAGCTGGCTTGGTTTGGGATCCGGAAGGAAAAGGCAAGATGACCATTCGCGCTTCCTGGGGCATGTTTTACGATCTGCCGCAGACGTTGTTCGGCTACGGATTTGTAGAGGAGCCGCCCTGGGGCGAGTCAATCTCACAAACCAACGTCAACTTCAGCAATCCCTGGGCGAATTATCCCGGAGGCAATCCTTTTCCGATTGCGCTGAACAAAAACTTCACGTTCCCCAACTTCGGCACGTATGCCAATTATCCGCTGAACCTCAAGGTTACTTATCTGGAACAGTGGAACGCCAGCCTGGAACGGCAATTCGGCGCCAATTGGCTGGCCTCTGCCAGCTACCTGGGGAACAACACCATCCACTTGTGGACCAACGATCCAATTAATGCGCCCGTATTCATGGGGCTGGGCGCCTGCACCATCAACGGGGTTGCTTATTCAGTCTGCTCCACTACGGCGAATGAAAACGAACGCCGTCCGTTGTACCTGCAAAATCCCGCACAAGGCAAGTATTATGGCGCGATCGATCAACTGGCGCCGACCGGAACAGCCAGCTACAACGCTCTTCTGCTTTCGCTGCAGCATCGGCTTTCGAATCACTTCACGGTGCTAGCTAACTACACTTATTCGCATTGCATCACCGATCCGTTCGTTTCAGAATTGGATTCCACCGCTAGTCAATACACCGACCCAACAGACCGGCGCTTCGACCGCGGCAATTGCCTGGGTATCGACCATCGGCATAACTTCAACCTCTCGGGCGTGGCCGAAAGCCCGAACTTCTCCGAGCGCTGGCTGGAAGCCGTCGCGGGCCATTGGCGGCTCTCGCTGTCGATACGAGCGGAGACCGGCAGCTACTTCTCCGTCACCACGGGCACCGACACAACGCTTACCGGAACCGGCGCGCCTCGTCCGAACCAGGTTCTGGCCGACCCCTATTGCGCCAATCCCATACCGTCCTGCTGGATCAACCCTAAAGCGTTCTCTACCATCTCTGGTCCGCTGCTTGGATCGCTCGGCAACGTGGGCTCCGGCACCCTGCTCGGCCCCGGCTACTTAACCGTAAACATGGCGCTGTCGCGGCTCATTTATTTCCACGAACATCAATCCATCGAGCTGCGCGGAGAAGCCTTCAACCTGCTGAACAACTTCTCACCGGGCTATGCACCGGCGGGCGTTTCAACCACCACGATTGCAACGGCGCTGAACGCGTCGAATTTCGGGCAGGTCCAGATCGCGGCGGATCCCCGCATTATGCAGTTCGCGGTAAAGTACGTTTTCTGATACCGCTCTGATTGAAGGGTGGGGAACGGCTAGGGCGAGCGCATTCCCGAGCCGGATGCAGAGACAATGGGAGCCGTCGTGACATGAGCGAAAGAGCGTCACGTCCGGACGCTCAAGAGCGCAGGCCGATAGTCCGCGACTCACAGTCCGGGTTGCAGGAACTGGTGAACCGCGTCTATTGCACCGACACCATGACCGCGGTGCTGGTCTGTCCCGCCACCGAAACCGTGACCGGGATGTTGTCGCCGCTTGCCGCGCCAGACGGGACGGTTCCCGTCACCTGATAAATGCCGGGATACCCAGGCACAAGTCCCGCAAATATGACTGGCACGCTCTGGCCGCCAATCGACATCGACACCGGATTTGCGGTGGTGACAGGCGTCAGTGGCGCGGGCATGCCGGGGCCGAGCGATTGGCTGATAGCGCCCAAGCCGGTGCAGAATATCACGAAACTTCCACCGGGTGTTAGGGGACTTGCAGGTGCGGCCGAAGCGGGTGGCGTGCCCGCCGTCAAAAGGTTCCACAGCTTCTGAGCAACAACCGGAGTGTTGGTGGCGCTGATTTCAAGAATGTCGGGTTGAGCGGTCGCGACTGTAACCGCCAGGGGTCCCGATATTGCCCCGCCTCGACCGACGATAAGCTGATATTGAGCATTCGGCGCCAGATTGTACGGCACGATGGCCAGAATCGTCCCGCTGCTCGCGTACACCAGGGGTAAAGAGGCTCCCGCAAACAACACCTCCGTGCCTGCCAGCTCCGTGCTGAGCGGCAACTGGCTGGCGGAAACGGGGGCTGCGGCAAAATACTGGCCGGAAATCGTAATCACATCTCCGGGAGCGATCACGGGCGCGCCGGATGCCTGCGGCCCGCTGGTCACTCCTCCAGGGTTCACCGACGGAACGTTCGCATTCGAAGCCAGCATGCCGGTGAATTGCGTCGATCCATGCAGCTTCGGCGTATCGAGGTTCGCATTGGCGGTGATCACGATTTGGCCGGCGCTCACGTTGTGGCCAAACCAAATACCCTGCCATAGCCCATTCTGCAGGGACACCAGCGAAAGCCGCGGATCGCCATTCGAGAAATCGGTGGTCGACCTGCCCGCTGGTCATCGGATTCCCGCAGTCGTCCACCGCTTGCATTTCGATTGGTAACGGCCAGCTCGCCGGAATGACGAAACCCTGGGTGAGCGAAGTGAACACGGGGAAGAGTTGCGTCGGCGTGCAGCTTGCTGCGGTTGTGGTGTGGCGGCCCGAAGCCGAGGACGAGACAGCGGGGACGGAAGGAACCACGACAAAGACAACGTTCACCGTAAGCGCCGTGGCGCCAACTTGCAAAGCTATTGACGCTTGATAGACACCCGGCGACAGAGAACCGGTATGGGGCTGGACCGTGATGAGTTTGCGATGCGCCCGCCGCAATGCTTCCGTTATCCGGCGCCACAATCAGCCAGTCGCCGCCGCTCGAAGTTGTGGCATTCGCCGTCAGAGACGCAGCCGTAGTGTTCAGATTGGTGACCAGGAAGGTCTGCGAACTCGGACTGTCGCCGCCGGCCGGCGCAGTGAAGATGAGTCCCGACGGCGCCGCGGACGCTCCGGCGGACTGCGCCGACGCAAGGACATTCAGGACCACTTCGAACTGTTGAGGCGAATTTACGGTGCCTGCCGAAGACACCACCACCAGTCCGTAGTACACGCCGGGAGCGAGCCCGGCGGGATTCGCGGATACAGTGGCCGAACCCAAGCTGGCGGATGAAGAACTGCCGCTGGCCGGCGAGACGGACAGCCAGTTCCCGCCAGACATCGTGCTGGCTTGCGCAGTCCAACTGAACGATCCCGTTCCGGTGTTGAGAACGCCGAAGCTCTGAGGCGGCGTCACTCCTCCTCCCGCAACGGCGACAAAGGTCAATCCGCCCTGCGAGAGCGCCATTTTCTGCGGGCTGGGCGAAACAGTTACCGTGATCGGGATGGTCACGTATTGAAGATTCGTGCCCAGGATCAGCAACGAAGCCGAGCTGGTTCCCACCGGAAGCTTCGATGGATCGGCGGTGATGCTCAGCATGACGGGCGAATTTGGCTGGGTCATCCCCTGCGATATCGAGGAATTAAGACCAGCGCTGGCTGCGCCCGTGAAGAGCACGGAAAAGTCGATCTGGCCGCTCCCGGCGTTCGAGACTTGGAGCATCTGGGTCTGCGGCGAAGCTCCACTGGTGAGAGAAAATGTCAGCGTGGAGGTGTCGGTGGTGAGCTTCGGATCGATCCCCGAGTTCACTCGAAAAGTAACATGGACCGTACTCAACGTCGATGTAAGACCCGGGGATGTTAAGCTAACCGTGCCCTGGTAGGTTCCAGGGGCAAGGCCCGTAGGATTCGCAGAGACCGAAATGCTGCCCGGTGCGTAGGCGATCGACGAGGGAACCTGGAGCCATGGGCTGTCGGAACTCGCGACCAACTCCAGCCCAGGCAGGCTGCTGGTTACGTTGATCGGTTGCGGGGCCGCGGTTATGCCGTCGCTGGTTCCGAGGAACGACAAGCTGGTGGGAGTTGCCGCCAAGGTGGGAGTGGCAGTGAGAACCTCTCGAACGCGATTATTGTTGAAATCCGAGATGTAGAGATTACCGCTGGCGTCGGCGGCCAAACCGTCGGCGTCGCCGAAACTCGCCAAGACCGCGGGACCGCCATCTCCCCCAAAACCAGTCTGCCCGTTGCCAGCGGCCAAGGAAATGGTTCCGGCGGGTGAAATCCTGCGAACCGTGGTGCCCCCGGTTTCGATGAGGAAGATGTCGCCTGCGGAATCGGTCGTAACGGAGAACGGGTAATTCAGGCCGGCCGCACTGGCCGGTCCTCCATTGCCGGTGGAGGCCGCAGTCCCATTGCCTGCGATGGTCGAAATGGTGCCGCCCGGGCGTCACCATGCGGAGGCGATTATTCATTGCGTCCGCGATGATCAGATCGCCCTTGGAGTCGAAAGCGATGCTTTGAGGGAAATTCAGCATGGCCTGGTTTGCCGGCCCGCCGTCGCCGGAGTAACCCGCTGTACCAGTTGCCGGCAAAGGTAGTGATGATACCGGCGGTTGAAATCTCGCGTATCCGGTTGTCGCCTGGGTCCGCGATATACAAGTTGCCACTTTGATCGACCGCAAGCCCATACGGTTGAACGAACGACGAGCTGGTAGCTGGAATGTTGTCGCCTCCAAATACGTAGACGCCAACTTGGCCGGCGTACAGGTTCAAGTTACCGTCCGGTGTGACTATGTAGATGACCCCGGCGTAGTCGTCAGAAATGTAGATGTTGCCTTTCTGATCCGCGACCGCCTGAACGGGGCTTCCCAATAAACTTCCGGTGGCAGGCCCGCCAAAGGCAGCCACGTAGCCTTGCCCGTAACCTTGGATGCCCGATCCGGCGATGGTTTGGACCGTGCCGTCCGAGTTGATGCGCCGCACGGTAAAATCGCCGGCATCGGCAATCAAGCAGACGTCCGGATGGATCAAAAGAAAGAAAGTTGGGACCCACCAATGTCGCGTTTGCAGCCGGCGTACCAGTCGGCAGTGTTTTCAAACACTCCGTCCCCGGCGACAGTGTTTATCACTCCATTCGAAGCCACCTGCCGGATGCGGAAGTTCCCGGTATCTTCGATGTACAGATTTCCATCCCCGCCAATTGTCACGCCATTCGGGAATCGAAACGCGGCCATCAGCGCAGGACCGCCGTCGCCCGAGAAGCCAAAAACCGGCGTCCCCGCCACGGTGCTCACGATTCCCGCCTGAGTCACTTTTCGAACAACGCCGTTGTCATCGTCCGCAACGAACAAATCGCCGGCGGCATCCAGAGCGATTCCGAAGGGTGTGGCGAACTGCGCGGACGGCGCCGGCCCATCCATGAAGCCGTAGGTGCCCGAACCGGCGAACAGGTTGATGATCCCAGTCGGCGCAATTTCGCGGATCTGATTGGTGTAGTCCTCCGCAACATAGAGATTCCCAGCGCTATCGATCGCGAGACCTCCCGCGACAAGTCCGAGGGACGCCTGGGTGGCTTGGCCGCCGTTCCCGTCATTCGGTGCAGAAGCCGTTTGCCCGTTTCCCGCGTAGGTCGAAATTGTCCCGTCCGGAGTGATTCGCCGGACAACGGAATCGATCGGGTCCGTAAAATACAGGTTGCCTGCGGCGTCAATCGTCATTTTGCCGTCGTATTCGATTTGCGCTTGAGCGGCAGGCCCGCCGTCGCCCGAGTAGCCCTCTACGCCCGTACCCGCATAGGTGGAAATGATGCCAGCCGGCGTCACAATACGAATACGGTAGTTGAAGGAATCGTATATGTAGAGATTGCCCGCCTTGTCCATCACGGCATCGCTCGGATAATTCAGAGAGGCGCTGCGGGCCGGTCCGCCTTCGCCGGAAAAGCCGACAATGCCATTGCCGGCGAGCACCGTGAGCGATCCGTCCGAGTTCAACCTGCTGACGACAGCATTGCCGGTGTCCGCGAAAATGATGTTGCCGCTCGAGTCCGTCTGGATCTGTTGAAACGCCGATAAAGCCGCAGTCAGGGCCGGCTTTCCATCGCCGCTGAAGGTATGCGCCGCTCCCACAAAGGTGGTGACGATACTGTCGTCAGTAAGATTGGCGGAGCGGCAGGTGCAAACCAGCAGAATCTGGAGTATTATGGCTATCGAAAGCTTGTTCATTGTAACCGTTGTTAAGCTGTTCCGTCGCGCCGTCCAATCCTGAAGAGCCCACCGGACACCGTCTGGTCGGGTGTGAGCTTTTCCGGGCCAATATGAGACGACTAGTACAGTATGGTACCTAAGTCTGTCTTTTTCAGCAACCGGGACGTTGTATACTGACACTGTTTATGTAAACTATGTCAGCGAAAAAGGTGCGAGGATCTTCAACATGAAAACAGGAACAGAATTCGGCGGACGGCGGATATGGTTGGTTTCGGGGTTAGCCTTTGGCTTGGCCCTCTTTACTCCAGCGCTGTTTGGCGACCCGATACCGCCCTGCGTGCAAGCCTCCCTTTCAACCTACGACGCTGCGGGCTTCCAATGCATTGTCGACGGCTACACGCTCGAAGACGTCACCTTCAGTAGTTCACAAACCGGCGGCGCCACTTTGCTGACGGACAGTGACATCATGGTGGATCCAACCGTAACCACGGGACCCAACGTGGCGTTTGACGCTGATTTCGTCTCGTTGGAAGGCCAGACGGAAGAATACATATTTGAATACGAGCTTGACCCTCAGTTGCCGAAGGTTACCAAAGTAACTGCCGATACGGGTTCGGGCGATCCGGTAATGCTGACCGGACAGTTTTGCGGGAATGGCACGCTGGGCGCCTATGTTGCCGGTCAGGCCACCACGTGCAGCGGTTCGGACCCGTCGGGAATCTTTCCAGCCACTGTAGTAGTCAACGGGAATAATATGTCGGCGAGCGCCACTTTTCCCTCGCCGGTAACCAACCTGGACAGCCGCCTTGTCCTGGATCTGGACGGAGCGTCCAGCGTTACTTCTATCGGATCCACGGCCACGTTGGGCGTTGTTCCGGAGCCCTCTACATCGCTCTTCCTCGCGCCCGGTATGCTCGCGTTTCTGTGGCTCCGCAAGCGCTGGATGGCGAGCGGCCGGTAGTCCCAAAACACGGCTTTACGCACGCGCGCGGCCCGCTACATTCCGCGCCCAACCCAAGGACCTTGGCGCGGTACAATGGCGGGACAGGATCATCATGCCGGATAAGAAAACCGTTTTCCTTTTTGACGTGGACAACACGCTGCTCGACAACGACCACGTTACCGCGGACCTGAAACGCCACCTCAATTCCCACGTCGGCCCGGAACGGTCGCAACGCTATTGGCAAAAGTTCGAGGAGATCCGTTCGGAACTGGGATACGCCGATTACCTGGGAGCGCTGCAGCGTTACCGCCTCAACTATCCGCACGACCCGAATCTGCTGACGGTGTCGTATTTTCTGATGCGCTATCCCTTCGCGAACCGCCTGTTTCCAAATTCCGTGGATGCAGTGGAACACGTCGGACAGTTGGGGCAACCCGTGATTCTCTCGGATGGCGACGTTGTTTTTCAGCCGCACAAGGTGTATCGCTCGGGACTGTTCGAGCTGTTCCAAGGTCACGTATTGATCTACGTTCACAAGGAGCACGAACTCGAAGACGTGGAGCAGCGTTATCCCGCCGATCACTACGTGCTGGTGGACGACAAGCTGCGAATCCTGCAGGCCATCAAACAGCTTTGGAAATCGCGGGTCACCACGGTATTCGTGCGGCAAGGACACTATGCGCACGATCCCGAGGTCTTCAAGAAGTATCCGCCGGCGGACATCAGCCTGGAGCGGATCGGCGATCTGCTGAATCACGGCGCAGACAGCTTCAGCGAGCTGGCGCTAGCGGCCAAGTAAGTGGTCCCGCAATTCTCTGCGCTCTTCTATTGTTGAACAGTAAGTATGACGCCCAACGGAGACGTCACGCCGCCGATGCTCACTTGCACCGGACAATCGCCGTCCGGCATGGAGCTCGGAACCTGGATGTCCACCTGATAGAGACCCACGGCGCCGGACGTCAGCGCCGCACCCATCACTGTCACCGGCGAGTTATTCAGCGTGACTGTGGGAAGCGTCTGCCGTGGCATACGTCGGAGTGGCCGGAACCAGGGTGCCGACAGGCGCGGCTGGAGTAGTGGGACCGAATCCTGTGCCCCATAAAATGATCGTTTCACCAGGTTTCGCCGGTATCGTAGCGATGCCCGGGAAGGTGCCGGCTTTCGCCGCGATAGCTGAAGTCCAGATGTGTCGCCACGGCCTGGTTTCCCGGCCAGGAAAAGAAGGCCGGGCCGTATTGGCCGGAAGTTACCGTGAACGCCGCGCTGGTTCCGGATGGAATTCGTCACCGTCACCGTGGCCGAGCCCGGGGTGCCGTGCGGGCGCGACCACATTGATTTGCCCTGGACTGATGTAACTGACGTAAGCCGGCGTGCCGCCGATCATCACGCTGACTCCATCCAGGCTGGTGGGCAGCACTCCGTTCACGATCGAATTGTTCCAGGTGTCGGTAGTGGAAGCGAGATTGCTTCCCGATGATTGTGACCCAGGAGTTCGGCGATATATCCGGCAGCAAACTGGCGGAGTTGACCACGCTCGTGATGGTTGGCTGGCCGGCGGCTGGATTCGCCAGAAACGTCAACGTCCCGTTCCCGCTCGGGGAATAGGAGACCGCGACGCCAGCGAACAAGCGTAACGACGTTGTTGATCATACGGCGGATTGTCCAGTGGTGTAGCCGATCGAAACACGTGGCCGGCGTTCCACTGAATGTCAGATTGTAAATGCCATTCGGAGCGGCAGGCGCCGCCCGAACTGGACGTGATGGTCCCAGTGAACATGACGCTCGGGTAGGGGCTGCAAGAAGTATAGGTCGGTCGATCGATGATGGTGTAATTGGCAAGCGTCATCGAAGTGATATCGACGGTGCTGGGCGTGGGAATCGGCGACCCCGGCCGCACCAGAAAGACAGTCGACGCCAGCGTATTGGCCTGCGGATTGTAGATCAGCTGCTCCCTGCATCTCCATGGTTCCCGCCGCGAGACTGGCGAGAATAGTCCGCCGAAAGGCTGGTGGCGTAAGTACGTCTCGATATTGGACGTCATGACGGCCCGCTCGATGGAAAAGGATTGCACGGCCGGCGGGGCCGTGGTGCAAGTCACGGCGCGGCTGGCTCTGAGCTTCCAAGCTGAGCGCGCCGAATCCAATGGTCGCATCCGATCGAACAGCAGACGCTCCAAAGACGTTTCCTCACGTTGTGTCTCCCTTTCATTCGCTGGACGCGATCAGAACTGCACCCTCAGCAGACATCTGAATCTCACGCGGAGTTTCATTCAGCGGACTCACCGCCGGAAAACCGCTCGGATCACCCAGCCTGCCAAATTGCGCCGAACCGAAAGTGCCCGTGTCGCCCAACAGCGGATCAGGATTATTCAGGTTCGCGTGATTCAGGAAATTAAATGCGTCCGCGCGGAGCGTCAGCCGGCCCTGACTCTCCCAACCATGGTATACCGAAGGTACGCGCGAGAGAAAGGTCGATGTTGTAAATGCCGGGGCCGATCAGAGAGTTTCGGCCCGAGCGTCCCGATGCCATCCGAGACGCCGGCGAAAGCGGCCGGATTGAGTAATTGTTCGCCGCCCGCCACCGGAATCGGACTCGACAATACCGGGTTTGGATTGATCAGATCCGGACGCGGATTGATCACCGTCCCGTTTCCAGGGATCACCGGGCTCGCGTTGTCGATCACCGTGTAAGGCAAGCCCGAGCGGAAAGCCGCCAGGCCCGCGACGATCCAATCGCGAAACAACGACGCCGGCCTTGGTGCCTTGCAGTGCCGAAGGAAGGTTCCAGTAAGAGAACATGACCAGGTTGTTGCGGCTGATCGTAATCGGAGTTTCCCCGGTCGCTCTTGGGATTGAATTGCTCCGAGAAAGCCGCTTGCCCGCCCGTTCCCGCTGCCGGATGCAATGTTGGTGAAGCTGAGGTCGAAGAAATCGCCCGCCAGTGGATCGCTTTGGTTGTCGATGTAGTGGCTCCAGGTGTAAGAGCCCTGAATGTATCCCCGGCTCCAGCGATAACGCGCCACAACCGTGAGCGCGTTGTAGTCCGAAAAGCCCTGGTTCGCCCGATAATTGACGTCCGGGAGATTGGGATTGACGCGGCCGCCGTCCGGCGGTGGTGAACTCGCGATTAATCACATCGGTGGTGATCAGGTTTCGCCCATAGGTACCCAGCCCATTTACCTCAATCGTGAGATCGTTCGTCACGCGTTCCTGAATGCCGGCAAAGTAGCTGGACGGTGCGGCCATTCAACAAATTCGGGGCCACCAGCGTGACGTTCGGGAACGCGAAGGTGAGTCGGGGCGGAGGTTTGCGCCAGGCCGGGAAGCACGCTCGCAATCGGACTCAGGTAATTGAACGCGCCTTGGATGGGGAACGACGACAGTACGTAATCGTTGCTCCGCAGATCCTGCCAGAGGTTGTCGAAAGGCCGGTCGTAGAAGGTTCCAAATCCTCCGCGAAGGAGCGTGCGGCCGGTGCCGAACAAATCGTACGACGCTCCCGCGCGAACGGCGATGTCCAGGTTGTCGGCGCCGAAGAGCTGTTCGCTGCCGCTGGTGGGCGTGACTAAAGTAGCGCCGGCGAGTTGCTGGTTCAGCGTGGCGCCGCTGCCCAACTGCAGCAGCGCGTCTTTGTTCGGCCCGACGTTGCTGGGCGCTCCGTAATTCTCGTATCGCAGGCCGTAGTTGACGGTGAAGCGCGGACGTGAGGCGGAACGAATCCTGGGCAAAAAGAAAATACTGATTGTACGTGTATTCGCGATTGTAGTTCGGTTGAATGGCGGCGCCCGCCGGGCTGTCGCGCTCAGTGGTCACCGTCAAGCTGCTGGGCTGATCCTGCAGCAGATTGAGCAGCGCGAACGGACCGTCAAACTGTACTCTCCATCCTGTCCCGCCGTGAGGTATCCGCTCAGGTTTCGAAGAAGAAGTCCGGCGCCAACGGTGATCAGATGGCGGTCGCGCGACCAGGATCACGTTATCCAGAAGCTCAGTGGTCTTGCTGTGATTCTTGTAGCTATAGAATTGCGAGCTCCCGGGAAGGGTGATAACCGATGATATATCGGCGTAGTGTTGGAGGGCGCCTCGGCGAGCAAGGTCGGGATTTGCGGATGCGGGCGGTTAAAATGCAGATCGTCGTCGGTGCGGCTCAGGCGGAACTCATTGGTCAGGCTCGCCGAAAACTGTGGATGTAGCTGCCGCCCATGGCCCAGGTGTCTTCAATCAGCGGCGTGATGAAGCCCTTGTAAGGACTCCAGATGAAATCGGGCTCGGACATAGTTCACGAAGATGCCGCGCGCCATGATGCGGTCTCGTCCGCTCGGCGTGGTGTAATCCAGCCGTTCGATTCCGAGTGAGCCGGTCCACTTGCACCGGCGGCGAAACCGTCAGCGTCGCGAACAGGCTGGTCCCTATCCGTAACCGCCGGCGGCGGGAACATCGTCAGCAGCTTGTAGAGCGCGGTGTTCTGCGTAGTGAAGGACAAGAAATTGGTGGAGGGCAGCAAGAACGTGGCAGGGCCCTGGAAGCTGTGGCTGCTGAAGCTGTTCGAAGGCGCTCGAGAAGAACAGGCGGTTCTTGAGAATGGGACCGCCCACAAAATAGCCGGGCTGGATCTGCTTGTCGGGAATGCGCGGCGCCCCAATGAGGTTTTGCTGAAAACTGTTGGCATTCAGCACATCGTTTTCGAGATAGAAATAGACCATGGCCATGAAACTGATCGCTGCCGGATCGCGTGATCGCGTTGGCCACATAGCCAGAGGTCCGGCCATACTCCGCCGAGAAATTGTTGGTCGAAATGCGATACTCCTGGACGGCCTCGGGCGCAATCAGAGTGAGCGGCCCAGTGGTGAGATAGTTGTTGTTCTCCACGCCGTCCAGCATGAAGTTGGAAGAGGTAGGCCGCGTCCCGTTGATCGAAAGCCCCAGGCCGCGCGCGGTGCCCGCGTCGGAAGTCACGCCGGGCTGCGTCACCAGCATCGAGTACACGTCCCGGCCCTCGAGTGGAAGCTCGTCCAGCTCCGTTCGGTCGATGACTTCCGATATGGTCGATTCCAGCGTTCGCTGCGTCCCTTTTGCGCTTCGAACGATCCGGTTTTCGTGCTGTCCACGTCCGGCCCATAGAAGGTGACGATGGTCTTCGAGCCGGGAAGGAAAACGCTATTGTACTGGCCGGCCTCCCAAACGTCGTTCAGAGGCCGAAGCCGGAAGTCGAGATCGATACGGGCGGCGACGGTGAGCTCGATGTTCTGGACTTCTTGCGCCTGGTATCCATCGGCGGTGACGCGGATCTGGTAGAGCCCGGGCGAGAGCAAAGGCAACAAGTAGTATCCGGATGAATCGCTGACAGCGCCGCCCGCGAGAGTGGTAAGCGAACTGGCGAAGACGATTCTTGCGCCCCCGATCGGCGCGCCCGAGACGGAGTTCGCCAGCCTTCCGGAGATGAGACCTTGGGTAGTCTGCGCGCTAGCGGCGGCACTGAGTAAGAGTAGACCTAGCAGTAGGCTGAAACGCAATTGGAAGATTACCCTGCCTTCATGCCTGCGTTGGACCGAGCTCCGTACACTTTTCCTTTTCGACGGCGATGTAAGGCAGTTTAACATCGTTGCAGCATGCCTCGCACGGGTGGTCATGAGATCGCTCGCATCCGTGATATTCTCGCGTCTATGAACTGTCGGCGTGCGTTTCAGTTTACGCTCGCTTGGTCCGTCCTTGCGATTCTTACCGCCCCTTCATTCTCTGAGACGGCAGTCGCTCAGACGCCATCGAAGAAAGCCCCCTCCCCGAACAGCAAGCCCGATACCTGGCAGAAGAGCAAAGAGTGCGCCGACCAAGCTGCGAAAGTGATCAACGACTGGGACGACGCTGCGGTCTTCTGGCGAAACCATTACAGCCCAAAGTACAATCAATGTTTTCTGCTGATATCCCGCCAGATTGAACTGAAAGACTGGATCGGACCGGTCCTGACAGACACTCTCTACGATGCGTTTGAAAGATCGACTCTGGCAACATCCATAGCGTCTCCCGTGCCGCCGCAGGTGGCGCCTCTGTGCTCTACCGATGAGGACGCCAAGGCAGATTGCAAAACGGCCGCGGACTTCATTACAGAGCACATGAAGAATTGACTACGGCAACAGTCACCGGCACGCTGATAACGCCCCGGTACCTGCCCCTCACGGCCACGGCTCGCAAACCCTTTCTGAGCCGCGCGCGTGAGCAAGCGGTCCGGAACACATGTATGCAACTTGGTGCTGCGGCAAAGCCGTTAGGGGCTCTGCTTATCCCATCTCATTTTGCTCTGGCCGCCGGGCTGATTCCTTGAGAGTGGCACTCCGAGCAAGTGTTCTGGAACGTATGACAAGTGAAACAGGCCCTGATATCGAGCATGGCCGGGCCAGCATGCCCACCACCCGCGAAGATGGGCAATGGTTGATGGCTCCGCGGCAGTTCATTATGGCATCGGCTGCAGTAATCGGCTGCGTGACACGTCGCGCAGGTGGAGCGATCAATGGAGGCGAACTTGCCGTGAAGATCGTCTTTCCAGCGCGCCGTGTGGGAAACCGGCTTCATAACCTGGTGGCACGCGGTACACTGCGCCGTGCCCGTCAACGACGCCGTAACGTTCTGATGGCACACGTAACACTTGGCGTCTGGAGAGGAAGCCTCCTCGCTGTGGCGTATCCGGAAAGTCGCGGTGTGGAACGCGGGCTTCACGTTTCTGACATGGCTTACAGGAACGTTCAGACCGGCGGCCGTATCGGCGTGGCACGTGGTGCACACGTTCATTCGAAACTCGGCCGGGATTATCTTGGAGGTGTCATGGCATTCCACGCAGTCCAGCATGCGAGGCAGCGTGAGATTCGCCAGACTGGTGCTGCGGGGAATGGCGTAATGGCAGGTGGTGCAATTGATGTGGAATTGGTCCCTCTCTTTGAAATGCGCGATATGGGAAAACCTGATGTCCACATACTTTCCCGATACGGCGACGGGAGCAATCATCCGGCGGGTTTCGGTGAATCCGGGGTTTTCGATTTCCTCGGGCGTATGACAGCCGCGGCACCCCTCGGCGTCGAGCGAGGCATCCAGCTTCGGCTTCATGCCGGGCTTGGAATGGCAGGCGGCGCACTGCACGTGGCTGGGGAAAGTGGCGAAGATCCCTTCCTTGTCGAACTTATGGCAGAAAGTGCAATCGGCGCGGAACCCGGTAGCCGGGTTAATGCGGGCCTTCTGATCGACGTGCATCGCGTGCGAGAACTGAAACAGGATGGCGCGCGTGGATTTGTAGCGTGGAAATGGAAAAAGATCGCTGGCGCCGTCCGGCGGGAAATTCTTGTGGCACTGAGCGCAAATAATTTGTTTTACGTTGTTGAAATCGTCCGCGTGGCAGGCCATGCATTGGTCGTGTCCGGGGCGCTTCAACTCCACCGAGCCATCCTTCACCGCGGTGTGGCAAAGGCTGCATTCCAGGCCGCCCAGCTTGTCGGCGTGAAAGGCATGAATGAAGAAGTCCTTGGGAGCGCCGGATTGGTCGGCCGGCGCCGCGGCGGGCTGCGCGGCGGCGGGCGGCTGGGCCGCGGCCGGCTTGCTCGATTGCCCCGCGGCGCGTTGGACCAAGGCGGCGGATGCCAGCGCCAACACTCCGGCCGTCACCCACAGCGCCACACGTCGAGTCTTGATTCTTGCCCTCATCCAGCTCGTCAATATTTCCATTTGATCCCCACGTGTAAGGCGCGCGAATCCTTCAAATCGGGTTGCAACAGGAAGAAATCGTTATCCAGATCGTAATCCAAGAAAAGCCGCGTATGGTCGTCAACTTTCCACTGGGCGCCCGCCAGCCAGCCGCTTTGGTGCAGACCGTTGAGGTAGTAGAAGCGGTCTTGCAGACTGATACGCCGATAATAGACGCCGCCGCTCAGAGTGAAGCGCCCGCGCTCGCCGAATGTTCGCCGGACATCGCCCTCCAAATCCTTTACGCTGGTTTCACCGGTCTCCTGCAGGTCATCGAAGGACGTTGCGTCCAGCGGGCTGAGGCGATCCGAATTGCGCTGATGGTATTCCAGGAAGGTCTCGATTTTTCGCCAGGGAAAAATTTGGCCGTTGATGCGATAGTCCTGAAAGGACGTATCGAAAGGCCCTTCGTCGTGCTGGTTGTCTAGCTGCCGGATCAAAATGGATCCGCCCAGGTTCAGCCGGGGATTGATAGTCCGCCTGCCATCGATCGAGACTTGGCTATACTGCTCGAACGGTCCAAGATAGAGACGCAGCAATTGGGCGTTGGCCGCGGAATTGGTGGCCTCGTCCGTAAAGTCGAATTCGTAATCGTTGGCGGTCAGCTTTTGAAAGAAACCAACCCGCAGGCTGGTCTTTCCGTCCCCCGAATCGTACAGACCGTTGATACTGAAGTCGACCGGCGAGCCCCCGAAAGTGCGGAAGTAGGTAGTCGTCAGCCAGTGTGTGTTGATTCGGCGGCGAAAGGTGAGCGCGTTTTCGCCATGGATGTACCAGATACCATCCCACCGGATGCTCACATCCGGGCTAATTTTGTAGGTGAAACCCGCGCCGCCCAGCGCCCGCTGCTCCGGGTCGGAAAAAAACGTAAACCTGCGGCCTCCGAATACGTCCAGGGCGTAGGTGGGGCGATCGAAGGTGAAGTTTACCCCATCGATGGAGGCCACTTCGGCGCCATAAACATATTGCCGGCCCACCGTGAGGGTGGTGCCGGCGAAAAGGCCGTCGGTCGGCTTGCCATCGATTTCGATGGAAGCTTCCGCCGCCTGCAGAAACCTGTTGGAGCCGAAGGTCTCCAGAATGTCCTCAGCGGGTGCGCCTTGGTCCACGTGCGACAAATCCTGGTCGTACATGAAAGCAAAGTGGGTGTTGACTCGATCCGAGAGCCAGCCGCGCGTGCCGAAATCTAGAAAGGTCTCAATCCGGTTGGAGTTCGGCTGAAACACCGCCGGATCCGGATAGCCGGCTGGGTTGAAGACTCCGGTAGGTGTGGCGTTGATGATCCCGGTATTGGTGGGCAGTCCGGTGAAGCTGGCGTCGTATCGATAGTAGTCGGTTCGGTCTTCGAAGAAGAAATGGTTCGCGAAATCGTGGACGGGGGCCCTTTGTACGGGTGCTTGCGGCGCCACCAGGGCCGGGTCTGGCGTAGCCTGCGGAATCGCGCCTTGCAGCAGGGAATCCCAGGATTCCCCGACGGTAGGCGGCGAGGGGGCGCTGGCGGGCGCCGGCGCGGGTTTGGTCTCTTGCGCGCTCAGGGCAAGCGGACAACCGAACACCAAGCCTATAAGAGCGAGGTGAACAGCGTTGGATCCAACCACAGAACTTCTAAGGAGTCTGGTCAAGTTGTATACCTGCCTTCACGATCTTTCAATGGTCGTGTCGGGCTACTCTGTTTGTTTTTTCGGCTGCCTGGGCCGCTGCTATCCTTTTCTGCGCGAGCGTGATCCGCCATGGGTAAGTATCGCTGTGCCACTTGGTGGCCTGGAGATAGAGATTGAGTTCGCTCACTTCGTGGGCCGAATCGTTGATCGCCAGGTAAATCTCCGCCAGCGCCCAGTGAACGTGAGCGTTGTTGGCCGTGTCAGTGGTCAATTGAGTTTCGAGCGGAGTCACAGGGGAAAGGGCGATCTCCGCCTGATAGGCGGCAATGGCGCTTTGATAGAGACCTGGAACTTGCGTCGCATCGGTGGCGGTTTGGGCCATCGTGACGTAGACTCCTCCGATGGCGGCGTTCACGCCGAGATGCAGCGGATCGATGGCCAGAACCTCCTGGTACAACTCAATAGCCTGCTGTGGTTGTGTTGCGCTCAGCAATCCAGCCAGCCGCAGCCGCACGGTAAAAATACAAGGCGGCGGATTCATGGGTCCGGTGGGCGCCACGGTGACGAGTTGGCAGGTCTTGTTGGCGAGATTGTTCATGGAGACGGACTGCTGATAGTCGGCGATGGCGTCGGTAGGATCGTTCAGATCGTCCTGCTCGTGGATTCCACGCTCCATGTATTCCCAGGTATTGCCGGGTTGCGTGATATTGAGGAGATTCCAATCGATCCGGCCCTCAAAATAGAACGGGTTGGGGGTCGGATAGTTGGGATTCTCCTTCTGATAGGTAACTCCGGGAGTATAGGTCGTCGTCGTGGTATTCGTTTGAGCCCACGCGCTCTGTGCGCAACAGCCCAGGGCAACCGACGAGAGCAGCAAGAACGAGGATAGATGGTGTCTCATCGCTTACTCCTCCACGTCCACGGTGGTGTCCGCGGAAGCGATACTCTTGATATTCTTCAACAGGTCTTCGATCCGCTGCTCGCTGAGAAGCCCCAGATTGTGGCCTGACGGCCCCGTCGCACTGGTGGTGCGGGTCAAGAAGCGGATGAACAGCGGGGGGAAATGTTCGTAATTGAGCTGAGCATGCACATGCAAAGGCGACTTGATCGAAGTCACGCCCATTTCCGTCAACTCCTCTTTCGTAGGCAAGGTGATGTCGTACTTAAAAGTTCGTGGGACTAAAGGCTGCAGCGAACGGAAATTATCCACGGTGTTGGCGAAAGCAGCGCTGAAGCTCTCTTCGTAATGCGGCAATTTGGCGATGATCGGGTTGCCATTCGCATCGGTTCTGCCAATGCTTGAGCCGGGCAGGAAGACGCGCGTCAACTCGTTACGGAAGAGCACCAGCCCTTCATTGAAGCCGAAAAACACCCGTGAGTCGGACCCGTCGTCGGGACCCGCTTCGAACACCTGGTTGGTGTGACCGGCGTTGGCCGTGCTCCCCGCTGGATAGGGAGCGCTTTCGTTGCGGTTGTGGTTGCCCGGATCAACTACGGCGTGGATGTGCTCCAGATCCTCATCGTCGATGTCGCCATTGGGCTGCGATTGTCCTGTTTCCGGATGCGGCTTGTCCACCACATAACCCGATTGATACAACAGAAAACCATTGTCGTCGGTAACCGTAAGCTGGATGTAACCGGTGCGTTCCTGCGAGAAGCCGGCCGGGAAACGGTGTCCGGTGAGCGCCACGCATTCCGCGCGCACCGTGAACGTTTGTCCTAACTGGGTGGTTGCATCGGTGTTGGCGACACTGATGCGCGCGGCCGCGTCCAACAAATCCTGCCGGCGTTGCGCCAAGGCCAGGGGAATACCGTATTCATCGACGCCGGGCTCATAGGGATCCGGATAATCGGCCCCCAGCCTGGCCTGCAACTCCGACGGATACAGCAGCGGCACGTCGACGCCAGTGAAGTGATGGTTTACGACGGAGCGCTTCTGCAACGGAAAATTGTTCTCGGTGGAGACGCCGGGAACCGCGGCGTAATTCTGGAAAAATATCGCCGGCGTAGGACTGGTGACGCTGAGATCGCCGACCTGGTAGCTGGAATTGCCCGCGTACGGGAACTTCGACATGTGGCAATCCTGACAGCGGACGACCTTGCCAAAGGGATTGTTGGTGCTGTTGTATGCGCCGAGTTGGAATTCCGAACTGAGGTTTTCCAGCCGGTAGTAAGTTACGCTCTTATTCGGCGAATTGACGTCGTACTCCAAGTTTTGTACATCGCCGGGAGCGGACGCTGGAACGCGAACATCGTGACAGGCAGCGCAAAACGCCGGGCTCCGCAGATAGGAGATCTTGCTCTGATCGTTGCTCGAGACATGAAAGTTATTTTTCACTTCCACTGGTTGAGCGAATGGCCCTACCTTCTCGACCGTGGCGTTGAAAATGTTGCTGTTGTTGGCGTACCCGTCGCCTTGTAAGCTCCGCTGCAGGTTCGGGCCTTGTAAGTTGTGGCACATATCGCAGGTGATTCCCGCGGCGCCCAGCGACGGGCCGGAACCGGGCGGAGGATCTCCGCCGATGGTGGCGGGAAGGATCTGATTGCCGTTCGCGTCCACCAGATGGTAATCGCGCAACGGCCTAAAGATTTCCGGCACAAAGGACGTTCCGGTTCCGGCTAATTCCGGAACCTCGTGCGTCGAGCCGCCTTCGCCCTGTG
This sequence comes from Bryobacterales bacterium, assembly GCA_963784025.1. GTDB lineage: Bacteria > Acidobacteriota > Terriglobia > Bryobacterales > Bryobacteraceae > Palsa-89. The sequence goes on along the minus strand of CAWAPW010000005.1, from coordinate 591,132 downwards.
TCAGGTACGGACCGTTGTGGCAGCCTAGACAGAACCCCGCTCTTATCTGGCTGATGTTTTGAAACACGGGGGTAGTGTACAGGTTGGTGTTGAGTGGAATGATTGAGTTCCCCAATGTGGTGGTCTTGGTGCTGTCGGCGTACACAGGCCGGAGCAAGCCACCGTTCAAGAAATTAGCCGACGCTTCCAGACCGTTGAACAAGGGGCTAACGTTTCGGTAACCGGATTTCACGGAACTCCGCAACTCATCGTATTGCCGTTGGTGACACGGCATACAAACTTGCGGCCGCTGATAGTCCTGGCTGTTAAAAGGCCCGTTCTGGGGACCTCCCGACGGCGTTTGCCCGAGCAACGGAAGAACCGTAAATGCAAAGAGAAAAGTAGGGCGTAGACGTACTCGTGAAAACATAACCTTACAAAACACCTTTTGGAAGAGTATGAGGCAGAGGCATAGTCTCTTGCAAGCCAAAAGATCAGCCCCGGCTGGGGTCCGTGCCGACGGCCGATGTCGATCCCGCCCCGGCGCGTTGCTTCGCCAGTTTGCTGAAAACATCACCGAAGGCCGGCACGCTTGCTCGCAGTTTATTGAAATCGTGTTTCGGAATAATGAGCACGTCCACGGCGGAACGGGCCCGGATTGTGGCATTCCGGGTCTGATCGGAAAGCAGGGCCATTTCACCGAAGTAATCCCCACCTGCCAAAGTAGCCAGCACCTCCGCGGCGCCGTCCTTCTCGCGCAGCACTTCGCATTCGCCTTGCTCAATGACGTACACGCTGTCGCCCACGTCGCCCTGCCGAAAGACCAGGTCGCCCGGCTCGAAATGCTGATTCTTGATGCCGTACTCGGCAGCCACTTTGGTTTGCGCCAGCTCGGGCGGGAACATCAGATGCAGCAGCCAGTCGGTCGAGATCCGGACTTTGCGATCCCATCCGGGCATCTTCATGAGGTAAATGCAACGCCACAGGAACCAGGCAATCAAACCGGACAGCTTGACGCCAAAGACCTGAGCTACGGCCGCGCCGTGGCCGAGCGAGCCCAGCGTTCCAAGTCCTTCGAAGGCGAACTGCGCCCGAGCCCCACCGCGAATGCTGGAAGCGATGTTGATGGCCGCGGTAGTGGCTTCCCGGATGGCGTGCTGCGCGGTGGGCGGAACTTTTGTGCCTGCCACGGTCTTAATGGAAGCGCAATCCCCGAGCGCCCAGACCCGGCCTTCATAATCTTTCAGCTCCAGGCCGGTATTGACCAACAGCTTGCCCCGCTCTTTGGCGCAAGCCAGTTTCTCTAACACCGGGGGCGGCGCCGATGGCACGGTGGAGATCAACGTCTTGCAGGGGATCTCGATTCCAGATTGCAACAGAGCGCGTTCCGAAGTCGCCGATAGGAGCTTGTCGTTGAGGAGGATTTCGACGCCGCGCTTGCGCAGGATCTTCTGTGCAAAAATCGCCAGGGGTTCAGACATCTCGGGCAGAATGCGGTCCCCAGCCTGCACGATCACGCAGCGGTGTGGTTCGTTGCGCAGACGATTGTAGTTTTTCTTAACCGCATGCACGAAGTCATTGAGCTCCGCCATCACTTCAACGCCGGAAAACCCGCCACCACCCACCACGAAAGTCAAAAGCTTGCGGCGCAATTCCGGATTCTCTTCCACGTCCGCTTCTTCCATGACGTGAATCAAATGGTTGCGCAGCACCATGGCGTCGGCTAGCGTTCGAAACGGCATGGCGTTCTCGATCAGACCGGGCATGCCATAGAAATTCGTCACGCTGCCAAGCGCTATGACCAGGTAATCGTACTTGATCTGAAGCTGTCGCGGACGGAACCCGGGGCCGATGGTGACGATCCCATTCGGCAGATCGATGTCTTCCACTTCTCTCATCACCAGATTGGTGCGGGGACAAAAGCGCCGGATGGAGGAGACGACATTGGTCAGGCCGATGGACCCGGAAATCACTTCCGGCAACATCGGTTGATAGACCCAGTAGTTCTCGCGGTTGACCAGCGTGATTGCAGCTTCTTCCGGTTTGAGAAGCTTCTCGAGATAACGGGCGGCGTACACACCCGCGAAACCACCGCCTAAAATGAGGACTTGCTTCGGGCCCACGCTCATCGTTTCGTCCACCAGTTCTTTACAGGAGTATCGTACAGACAGGGCGTCAGGCGCTCATCCTCCACGGCGCCTTCTAAGCAGTATAAGGCGGGCTCGCGCCAAAGGGCAATCCCAAACCACGCTACAGAACAGAAATAGCACCTTGACAGGCAGGGACAAGAGCGTACATGATTGACATTCATGCTGCGGGTTCTCCGGAACGCCACCATTGCCTGGTCGTTGACGCAAGCCTTGACCTACGGCGAAGACACTACCACGGCTGCATTTCATACCGATCCGGTCGAGGTTTGGGGCTCGCGCTTCCTGATCGCGACGATCTGTGTAGGAATAGCGCTCTTGCTGTTCACTCTCGTCAAGTACCGGGGCAAAACCGCCGGAGCGGTGTCTTGGGGCTTACTGGCGGGCGGCATCGCCTTGGTGCCGATGATGTCCACCGGCCTTGGAACGCTGCTGGTTTTCGACCGCGCCGAGCGCGTTGAATTCTGCGAATCGTGCCACCTCACCATGCAAGGTTTCGTCAACGACATGCGGGACCCCAAGAGCGAGAGTTTGGCGGCGGTTCACTATAAGAACAGATATATTCCCGACAATCAATGCTATGTGTGCCACACCTCCTACGGCATGTTCGGCACCGTGGAAGCCAAAGAAGCCGGGATGATCGACGTTTACAAGTACTTCACCAAAACCTATCCGAACATCATCGCGATGCGGGAGCCGTATCCGAACCACGACTGCCTCAAATGCCATGCGGACTCCGCCAAGTGGCTGAAGGAGGATGTGCATATCGCGGTGCGTGACGATCTATTCGCCGATAAAATGAAGTGCCTGGATTGCCACGGCGGCGACCATCCGGCTCATCCCGATGCGGCCCGGAAGGCGATGAGGTAGATCGTGAAAAACGCGGCTCTGAGTTCTAGTTTGCACAACCGGCTCTTGATTGTCGCTCAGCTGCTGGCGCTGGCGGCATTGGCGTTGGGGCTGAACTTCCTGGTCCGGACGACGGGGGGGACCTTGTTCCTGTTTGCTTCGGTCGCTCCGCTGCTGATGATCGTCGGGATCGCGATCCTGGTAGGAGTGGGAATCGGCAAGTACAATGCGAGCCATCACCTTTTCGACGTGGAGACTTACTCGCCCGGCGAAGTAATCATTCGCCAGGGGGAGCCCGGCCTATGCGCTTATTTCATTCAGGCCGGCGAAGTGGAAGTGATTCGCAAGGATCAAGACCAGGATAAAGTGATCGCCAAACTCGGCAACGACGAGTACTTCGGGGAGATGGCACTCCTTTCGAACGAGCCCCGCAACGCCACCGTTCGGGCCGTGAAGGAGACGCGCGTTGCCGCGCTCGGCAAGGAGAATTTCGTAAAACTGCTGGCGGTGCTGCCGCAGACGAAAGAGAGCGTCCTGCAGACCGTGCAGGCCCGGGCCAAGCAACAAGCCGCTACCAACCCGTGAGCGCTTTGATCCTGCTAACGAAAAAGATCGCGGGCTAAGAAAAAAATGAGTAAGATGAAACCTGGCGCAATCGGGAGCAGGAGCGCCGGCATAATACTTCGAAAGAGGAGATCGACTCAAAAATGAAACTCAACTTGAAGAAGATGGTTGGCACGGCCGTGTTGTGCGGCTTCGCGTCGTACGGGATGGCATGGGCCGCGGACGCGGAAGCCGGCAAGGCGGTCTATGGCTCAAAGTGCAGGATCTGTCACGCCGCCGATGGCCAGGGTAATCCGGCGATGTCCAAAGTCCTCAAGACGGAGATCAAGCCGCTCACCGATCCCGAAGTGCAGGGTATGAGCGAGGCCGACATCAAGAAAATCGTCATGGAAGGCAAAGGTAAGATGAAGCCGGTCGCGATCATGGGAGCCGATCTCGACAACGTAGCCGCCTACGTGAAAACCATGAAGAAGTAGCAGGGTTCACCGTTGGGTGTGCCGCGAAGGACGTTTGGTCGCGCTCCGGGGCGCGAAGCTTGTCGCGTGCGGTTCTCACCGTGGCGCGAGGAGACGATGTGGAAGCTGCTTTTTGTGGTGTTTTTGTGCGGGAGCGCCCAGGCCCAAACCGCCCTTACCGCTCTACCGTGCTCTCTGGAAAGCTCGCTGATGTCGCTGAATTCAAATGTTTCCACAACCCTCGATTTCGAGAACCAGACAACCCAAACGGTTCAAGTCTATTGGCTGAATTTTATGGGCGCACGGGTTCTCTACTACACGCTCCCTCCCGGCATGGGGTACGTGCAACAGACCTTCGTGACGCATCCCTGGGTAATTACCGACTCCAGTAACACGTGTATCGAAATCTTTGAACCGGTGAACGGCCCGGGCGTGGCCGGCATCGGGACCGCCGTCATCGGCAGCGGAGCGATGCTCTCGGTTTCTTCTTCAGCGCTCAATTTCAGCGCCTCCGCGGGTGGTGGTTCGCCCCCGCCGCAGGTGTTGGCCGTCACGCCGAGCGGCGCCGGGTCGTCCTCATTCAGCGTTCAGGTGGACAGCGGCACCACTGGTTCAGCGCCCCCGGCATTTCTTACTGTGCAACCGCTATTCGGAACCGCTCCGGCCAGCCTCACTGTGAGCGCGGCCACCGGCAGTCTGGCAGCGGGGACCTACAACGGGCGCATCCTGATTTCTAATCCCGCCGATCCATCTCAGGCCCCGCTGCCGGTAGCGGTAACCTTCAATGTGAATGCGGCCAATCCTCAGCTGGTAGTATCTCCCACTTTTGCGCGTTTCCAGGCCAGTGCGCAGGCAGCCACCATCCAGGATCAACTATTGACGCTCAGCGACCCCGCGGGCGGAGGTCCGCTCAACTTTGCGATCACTATCGCGGGGCAAAGTCCATGGATCTCGGTTTCGCCCGCGTCCGGTCAGATCTTGCCCAACGGCCCTGCTACTGTCACGGTAGCGGTCAACCCAGAGGGGCTGGGGAGTGGAAGCTATCTCGACTCGCTGGAGATTTCCACCACGGCCGGTTCGGTGAGCGTGCCCGTGTCGCTGTTCATCGCTCCTTCCGGGCCGGTGCTCGGTTTGGATTTGACCGGCGTTACCTTTCGCGGCAGGCAAGGCAGCGGAGTGCCTAGTCTCGATCCAGTGGAGATCTTCGACAATGGCGGCGCCGGGACGTCGGTCAACTGGACCGCCGAAATACTGAGCGGATCGAACTGGCTTTCGCTTGGCGCGATGAGCGGAACTTCGTCTCCCGCAAACCCCAGTCAACTTCCGCTGCAGCCAACCAGTGCAGTTTCTACGCTGGCGGCTGGCACCTATTACGCATTGGTGAGAATAACCGATCCGAACTCGGAAAATTCGCCGCAATTTGTGAGTGCCGTGCTAAACCTGGCCGCGGCCGACTCTGCTCCCATGCCGGACCCCAATCCACAAGGGCTTTTCTTCACCGGAGCCGTGAGTGGCCCCGCTCCCGCTTCGCAGCCGGAGTACGCCTATGTTGGCAGTTCGACACCGGTAGCGTTCCAGGCTTCGGCCGTCACCAACGATGGCGCCCCGTGGCTGAGTGAAACTTCCACTTCCACGACCACTACTCTTTCCAATCCGGCAGTGCTGAACGTCTCCGTGAATCCTGCGATTCTGACGCCGGGAATATACATGGGCGCCATCCAGATTTCGATCGGCGCCCAGTTGCGTTCGGTGGACGTGACTCTGGTCGTAACCCCGCAGAGTTCGTCCGGTTCCAGCCGCGCGACACCGCGGGCCGCCGGCTGCGCGCCCACGCGAATCGCCATCACTCCGGTCGGAACGGTGAATAACTTCTCTTTCCCAGCCAGTTTTCCGGCGGAGTTGAACGTGCAATTGAACGACGATTGCGGCAACCTGATCGCGAACGGCTCGGTCGCCGCGTCTTTCTCGAACGGCGATCAAACCTTGAGCCTGCCTCCCGACACGCCGTCGGGGACGTACTCCGCGGTATGGCAGCCCGTTCATGTGTCCGTCCAGACCGCGATCACTCTCACCGCCACGGCGGGGACACTCCAACCGGCCACGTCGCAATTGCTGGGTAGCGTCAGCGCGAGTCCCAACCCCGCTCCCATATTGGTGAGCGCTGGAACTCTAAACAATCTGAACCCGGTGGTGGGCGGGGCGTTGGCGCCAGGAACCGTGGTGCAGGTATTTGGCTCGAACTTAGCGTCCGGAACCGCTTTTGGATCTTCGGTCCCTTTGTCGGGAATTCTGAACGGAACCCAAGTACTCATCGGCGGCCTGCCTGCGCCCGTCTTTTTTGAGAGCGGCACGCAATTGAATGTACAGATTCCAACCGAGCTGGCATCCGGGCAGCAATACTCGGTCATTGCAATGGCGAACGGCGCGCTCAGCCTGACAGACACGGTGAGCCTCGGGGCGGCGGACCCAGGCGTCGCCGCTTATGCCAACGGAGCCGTCATCGCCCAGCACAACGATTTCTCATTAGTCACCTCCACCAGTCCTGCGCATCCCAACGAAGCGCTGATGATGTATCTGGTTGGCATGGGTGCAACGGCGTCCATGGTTCCGTCCGGAACGGCAAGTCCTTCCAACCCGCCTGACCTGGTAACGCTGCAACCGACGGTCAAGGTGGATGGTCAAAATGCCGATATCTCATTCGCAGGTCTGACACCCGGTGGAGTCGGGCTATATCAGATCAACTTCGTCGTACCGGCCTCCGCGAAGACCGGTAATCTGAATGTCGTGGTGGCGCAAGGCAACGCTGAGGCTAACGTTGTAACACTTCCGGTGGCGCAGTAAATCGATGCGAGCTTATTGACTCACTTATTCGGGCGGATCCGGGAAGTCCCCCGCGAGAAACTGGAAAGCTCCTCTGTACGAGAACGTGTGAATTGGGCTAGAATCCGAGGATCGGAGGAACATCATGGCAGACATGCCCACGGCCGGGAAGGTGAAGCACCTCCAGGCGCTATCGAATGAACGCGGAGTCATCGCCGCCGCGGCGATTGATCAGCGGGGATCGCTGCAAAAAGCCATCGCCTCTGGTAAGGGAATACCGAGCGATCAGGTGACCGATCAGATGATGAGCGAGTTCAAGGTCGCGGTGTCGAAGGTCCTGACGCCGCACGCCAGCGCCATTCTGCTCGATCCGCAATGGGGCCTGGAGGCCGCCAAAATGCGCAGCAAGAACTGCGGCTTGTTGCTGGCTTACGAAGAGAGCGGCTACGATAATACGAAGCTAGGCCGCCGCCCGGATCTGCTCCCGCATTTGTCGGCAAAAAGAATTGTGGAAATGGGCGCCAACGCGGTCAAGGTCCTGTTATACTACAGTCCCTTTGAAGACCAGTCGATCAACGATGAGAAGCACGCGTTTATTGAGCGCGTGGGAGCCGAATGCCGTGCGCTGGACGTGCCGTTTTTTCTGGAGTTCGTGGGTTACGATGCGGCCGGCGGCGACGAGAAGGGATTGGAATACGCCAAGCAGAAACCGAAGGTGGTTGGTGAGAGCGTACGCGAGTTCACCCAGGACCGCTACGGGGTGGATGTACTCAAAATCGAGATCCCGGTAAATATGGCTTATGCGGAAGGAGCCAGTTATTTCACGGGGCAGAAGGCGTATTCGCGGGACGAAGTCTTCCGTATCTGCCACGAGGTTGCGGACCTGGCAACGAAGCCGTTCATTTACCTGAGCGCCGGCGTCACCAATGCGCGGTTTACCGAACAGTTGCATTGGATGGCGGAGGCGGGAGTCAATTTCTCGGGCGTGCTTTGCGGGCGAGCAACTTGGCTGGACGGCGTACCGGTATACGCCAAGGGCGGGTATAGCGCGCTCGAAAGCTGGCTTCAGCAGGACGGGCTGAAGAATATCGAGAGCGTCAACCAGTGTTTACTCGCGGCCAAACCATGGTTCAGCTTCTACGGCGCCAAAAGCGCCGAGGAGTTGTTGAAAGCCAATCGCGCAGTCGCTAATTAATTCGGGCCATCGCCGGGCCAACCGGGCGAAGGCTCCAGCAAGTCAGTCTAGCTATTGCAGGGGGGAAAAAGATGTCGACAACCGCCAGCGCGGGACTTGAGCCAACCACCAGCCAAATCGACGAATTGTGCGTGAACACGATTCGCACGCTCTGCATGGATGGCGTGCAGCAGGCCAACTCCGGCCACCCGGGAACACCGATGGCTATGGCGCCGGTCGCCTATGCGCTCTGGCAGTATCAGTTGCGTTTCGATCCGGCGGATCCGATCTGGCCGAACCGGGACCGCTTCGTGCTCTCGATCGGCCACGCGTCCATGCTGCTGTATTCGATGCTGCACCTGACGAAGGTGACGGCCGTGAATCCGGAGTACGAACGGCTGGGAACGCCCACCGTTACTCTGGACGACCTGAAACGGTTTCGCCAGCTCGACAGCAAATGCCCGGGCCATCCGGAATACCGCTGGACGTCCGGTATCGAAACCACCACCGGTCCTCTAGGCCAGGGCGTGGCCACCAGCGTGGGAATGGCGCTGGCCGGCAAATGGATGGGTGAGTACTTCAACCGTCCGGGCTTCGAGATCTTCGATTACGATATTTTTGCGCTCTGCGGCGACGGCTGCATGATGGAGGGCGTGAGTAGCGAAGCCGCTTCGCATCGCCGGCCACCTGAAGCTTTCCAACCTGTGCTGGATCTACGACAACAACCACATCACCATCGAGGGCAACACCTCCTGGGCCTTCAGCGAGGACGTGGCCACGCGCTTCATGGCATACGGCTGGAACGTGTTGCGGGTGGGCGACGCCAACGATCTGGAACGGCTGCGCCGCGCTTTCGGCACCTTCAAGAAAACGACGGACCGCCCGACGCTCATTATCGTCGACAGCCACATCGCCTATGGCGCTCCCAACAAGCAGGACACCAGCGCCGCGCATGGCGAGCCGTTGGGTGAAGAAGAGATCCGTCTGACCAAGAAGAACTATGGCTGGCCCGAGGACGCGAAGTTCCTGGTGCCGGAAGGCGTGTACGATCATTTCCAGGACGTGTTGGGAAAGCGCGGCAAGGAAGCGCAAGCGGCCTGGATGGCGATGTTCGGCGAGTATAAGGCCAAGTACCCGCAGCTTGCCGAGCATCTCATGAAGATGCAGCGCCGCGAACTGCCCGACGGCTGGGACAAGGATATTCCCGTCTTCCCAACCGACCCCAAGGGCGTGGCCGGACGAGACGCTTCCGCGAAAGTACAGAACGCCATTGCCAAGAACATGCCGTGGCTGATCGGCGGATCGGCCGACCTGGCGCCTTCCACCAAGACGCGTCTCACTTTCGACGGCGCGGGCGATTTCACCGCAACCAGTTATTCGGGCCGCAACCTGCACTTCGGTATTCGCGAACATGCCATGAGTTCGATACTGAACGGCATGGCGCTCTCGAAGCTGCGCGCCTACGGATCGCAATTCCTCATTTTCAGCGATTACGCGCGCGCCCCCATCCGTCTGGCGGCCATCATGGAGATTCCCACCATCTTCATCTTCACGCACGATTCCATCGGCGTGGGCGAAGACGGCCCCACGCACCAGCCGGTGGAACAGTTGATCTCGCTGCGGGCGATTCCCGGGTTGATCGTTCTCCGGCCGGGCGACGGCAACGAGGTGGCCGAGGCCTGGCGCGTGGTCATGAAGCTGCAACACGAGCCGGTGTGTTTGATTCTGTCGCGGCAGAATATGCCCACGCTGGACCGCACAAAATTCGCTGCGGCTACGGGCGTGGCCAAAGGCGGCTACGTACTGGCCGACGCCGCGGGCGGGAAGCCGGAAGTTATCTTGATCGGCACCGGAACCGAGGTTGGGCTGGTCGTCGAAGCTTACGAGCAACTCACCAAGGAAGGCGTCAAGGCTCGCGTGGTGAGCATGCCCTCTTGGGAGTTGTTCGATCATCAGCCGCAGGAGTATCGCGATAGCGTGCTGCCGCCGGACGTAAAAGCCCGGGTGTCGGTGGAGCAGGCCTCCACTTTCGGCTGGGAGCGTTATGCCCGCCGCAATATCGGGATGAGGACTTTTGGTGCTTCGGCGCCGTTGAAAGAGCTGCAGAAGAAGTTCGGATTCACCACCGACGCGGTAGTGTCCGCGGCCAAGGAAGAAATCAAAAAAGCCTAACGTAGGAGACTTTTAGTATGAGCGCCACAATTGCAACGCCTCAGAGTTCGGCGGTGAAGAACTCGCTCCAGGAACTGAGTAAGTACGGCCAATCGGTCTGGTTGGACTTCATCCGGCGGGGGCTGTTCACCAGCGGCGAGCTGCAGCACATGATTGACCATGACGGCCTGGGTGGCGTCACCTCCAATCCGGCCATCTTCGAGAAGGCCATTACCGGCAGCACCGACTACAGCGAAGCTTTGCAGGAGATCCAGAAGGAAAAAGGCTTGGATGCCATGGCGATCTATGAGCGCATGGCCATCCAGGACATCCAGACAGCCGCCGACACTCTGCGTCCGATTTACGACCGCACCAAGAAGCGCGATGGCTACGTGAGCTTCGAAGTGTCTCCGTTCCTGGCGAAGGACGCCGAGGGCACCGTCAAGGATGCCCGAAGACTGTGGAAAGCGGTGAACCGTCCCAACCTGATGGTGAAGGTGCCGGCCACCGAGGAATGCATCCCCGCCATCCAAACCCTGCTCAGCGAGGGGATGAACATCAACGTTACTTTGCTGTTCGCGCAGTCCATGTACGAGAAGGTGGCGTTGGCCTATATTGCCGGTCTCACCAAGTACGCTGCTTCCGGTGGCGACGTCAGCGGCGTTGCGAGTGTGGCCAGCTTCTTTATCAGCCGCATCGACAGCATGGTGGACGGAATATTGAAAGCGCGCCTGAAGACCGCCACCGACGCGAAAGAACGCGGCCTGCTGCGTAGCCTGACGGGTAAAGTTGCGATCGCCAATGCCAAGCTCACCTACCAGCGCTACAAGGAGCTTTTCTCCGGGCCCGGGTGGGAGCCATTGGCCAAGAAAAACGCTCAAACCCAGCGTGTGTTGTGGGCCAGCACCAGCACCAAGGATCCCAGCTACTCAGACGTTCTGTACGTGGAGGAGCTGATCGGTCCCGACACTGTCAATACGATTCCCCCGGCCACGTTCGACGCCTTCCGCGATCATGGCAAGCCGAAGGCCAGCCTGGAAGCGGATCTGGACGTCGCGCACGACGTGATGGATACGCTGGAAGCGGTCGGGATCTCGATGAAGAAGGTGACTGAGGATCTGGTCACGCAGGCCGTCAAATTGTTCGCAGAGCCCTTCGACAAGCTGCTCAACTCGGTGGACGCGAAATGCAAAGTTGCCGTCGGGGCGCATGTCGACGACCAGACCTATAGTCTTCCCGCAGCGTTGAATACTCAGGTTGAAACCGCCATCGAAGAATGGAAGATGGCTGGCAAGGTTCGCCGGCTCTGGGCGCGCGACGCGTCCTTGTGGACGAACTCCGACGAAAGTAGCTGGTTTGGCTGGTTGGGGATTACCGAGGATCAGTTGGCGCATAAAGAGGTCTTTGAAAACCTGGCGGCCGAGATCAAGAAAGAGGGTTTCACACACGCCCTGTTGCTCGGGATGGGCGGATCCAGCCTGTGTCCCGAAGTGTTGAAGATGACCTTCGGCAAAGCCAGCGGCTTTCCGGAAATGTTCGTGCTGGACTCCACCGATCCCGCGCAGGTGAAAACCTTCGAGAACAAAGTGGATCTGGCCAAGACCATCTTCATCGTTTCCAGCAAGTCCGGATCCACGCTCGAACCGAATATCTTCAAGCAGTATTTCCTGGAACGGGTGAAGCAGGTGGTGGGAGCGGACAAGGCGGGCAGCCGCTTCATCGCCGTCACCGATCCGGGATCGAAGTTCGAACAGGTGGCCGAATCGGATGGATTCCGGCACATCTACCACGGGCTTCCCAGCATCGGCGGCCGTTATTCGGCGCTGTCCAACTTCGGCATGATTCCGGCCGCGGTGATGGGCGTCGACGCACCTAAGTTTTTGGATCGCGCCGACACGATGGCGGTTTCCTGCTCAGCTTGTCACCCGGCGGATAAGAATCCGGGTGTGGTGCTGGGCCTGATTCTGGGAGTAGCCGCGCGCAATGGACGCGACAAAGTTACGCTCATCACTTCGCCGCCCATTTGGGATTTCGGCGCATGGCTGGAGCAACTGATGGCGGAGTCCACTGGCAAGGACGGCAAGGGTTTGATTCCGGTGGATCGCGAGCCCTTGGGAGCGGTCTCGAGCTATGGAAGCGATCGTATATTCGCCTACCTCCGTACCGACAAGGATGCGGACCCGGCGCAGGACGCTGCCGTGGAGTCTCTCACCAAAGCCGGGCATCCGGTGGTTCGCATCGCGCTGGGCGATGAGTACGACATTGCCGAAGAGATGTTCCGCTGGGAGATCGCCACGGCCGTTGCCGGATCGGTGATCGGCATCAACGCGTTCAATCAGCCGGACGTGGAGGCCAGCAAGATCGCAACCAAGAAGCTGACCGCCGAATATGAGAAGACCGGTTCCCTGCCCCCGGAAGCTCCGATACTGGATCAGGGCGGCGTGAAGCTGTTCACCGATGAAAAGAACGCCGCTGAACTTTCCGCCGCGGCTGGCAGCGACAAATCGCTGGCCGGATATCTGAAGGCGCATCTGAATCGCCTGACAGCGGGCGACTATTTCGCGTTGCTCGGGTACGTGGAAATGAACGCGGCGCATGACGCCACGTTGCAAACCATTCGCACTTTGGTGCGCGACAAGAAGCGCGTGGCTACCTGCTTGGGCTTTGGCCCGCGTTTCCTGCACTCCACGGGACAGGCTTACAAGGGTGGTCCCAACACCGGTGTTTTCCTGCAGGTCACCTGCGACGATAAGACCGACCTGCCGGTTCCCGGTCAGAAGTTCACTTTCGGCGTAGTGAAGGCGGCCCAGGCACGAGGCGACTTTCAGGTCCTGGCCGAGCGCAACCGGCGCGCTTTGCGGGTTCATTTGAGCGACGTGGAGAGCGGCTTGATCGCGCTTCGCGACGCAATTCAAAAGGTTTTGGCGTAATACAACCAGGACGGGGCCCAGGCGCACTCGTCCGCAGACAGGGGATAACGCAACTTATGCAATTGGGCATGATTGGTTTGGGACGCATGGGCGCGAACATGGTGCGCCGGCTGATGAAGAACGGCCATGAAGGCGTCGTTTTCGACCGGAGCGCCGCCACCGTCGCGCAGTTGGTGAGCGACGGCGCGCAGGGTTCAGGGTCGCTCGATGAGTTTGTGAAAAAGCTGAAGCCGCCACGCGCGGTTTGGCTGATGGTGCCGGCCGCCGTGGTGGACGCGACGCTGGCCGACCTGGCCCCCAAGATGGAGAAGGGCGACGTCATCATCGATGGCGGCAATTCCTACTACATCGACGACATCCGGCGCGCCCAGGAGCTGAAAGCGCGCGGCATCCACTACGCCGACGTGGGAACCAGCGGCGGAATTTGGGGCCTGGAACGCGGCTACTGCCAGATGATCGGGGGCGAGACGGATATCGTCAAGCATCTGGATCCGATCTTCAAAACGCTCGCGCCGGGTCGGGGCAACGTGGACCGCACGCCGGGCCGGGAAAAAGTTGCTGGAACCGCCGAAGACGGTTATCTGCACTGCGGGCCGAGCGGCGCCGGCCACTTCGTCAAGATGGTGCATAACGGCATCGAGTACGGCATCATGGCCGCTTATGCCGAAGGCTTAAACATTCTAAAGCACGCGAATGTGGGCAAGACCAGCCGCGAAGTGGACGCCGAAACCAGCCCGCTGCGGAATCCGGAGCATTATCAATACGACCTCAACCTGGCGGACATCACCGAGGTTTGGCGCCGGGGCAGCGTGGTAGCTTCCTGGTTGCTGGATCTGACCGCCATCGCATTGCTGGAGCAACCGGGGCTCGCGAAATTCTCCGGCCGCGTCTCGGATTCGGGCGAAGGACGCTGGACCATCACGGCGGCCATCGACGAGTCGACGCCCGTCCCGGTCCTGAGCGCGGCTCTGTACCAGCGCTTCACGTCCCGGGGCGAAGACGACTTCGCCGACAAGGTGCTATCGGCGATGCGCTTCCAATTTGGCGGACACGTGGAGCGCGCTGCGGGAGGCTAGCAGCTGCTGCCGCGCTTGCCTCTCCCGCCGGGAAAATGGTGGCGCGGCGCATTTATTACATCTTTGACCGCGGCTGAGGACCAGCGCTTTTTCACTTCCGCGAGGCGATGGCTGGCACTACCGCAACAGGCTCAATTTGTTAGCGATTCGTTTGCGCGTCGCGCGCGCCGGTTTGAGATCCAGCGCCGCCTGATAAGCCGTTCGGGCTTCGGCGGCGTGTTGGCGAGCGCTTTCGAGATCGCCGATGCGTTCGAATAGCGCCGGATCTTGTGCATCCTGCTTCGTCACCTGGTGCAGCTGATCGAGCGCGCCATCGCTATCGTTGGTTTTGGTAAGAACATCCGCCAGCGCGATGCGTGCCGCCACATAATCGGGCTTGGCGTCGAGAACCTTGCGGTATTCTTCCACCGCCGCCGCGTTATCGCCTTGGGCCGCCAGCGCTCCCGCCAGGCTGAGGCGCGACGGAAGATAATCCGGCGATTGGCGCAGGTTCTCGCGCCACAAATCAATCGCTTCTTTCTCGCGGCCCTTCTCATCTGCCAGCAACAGCGCCAGGTTATGCCGCGCCGGCAGCAGGCTCGGATTCTTCTGCAGGGCCTGCTTGTAAAGCTGCTCGGCTTCGGCGCGCTTGCCTTCCGACGCTTTCAACGTGCCCAGCGCATTGTACGGTTCCGCTGAGTTTGGCGCGAGCATCTCCGCTTTCGCATACGCGACCTCGGCGTCCTTGCGGCGATTCAAGCGCTGATACACCAGCCCTAGGTTGTACGGCAAATAGCTATACTGCGGCGTCAGCCGGATGGCTGCCTGATAGGCCCGGATGGCGGATTGATAGTCGCCCGTCTCGACATACGCCAGCGCCTCGTTGTGCAGCGGATAGGACCAGTGTTGCGCGCGGCGCGCGGCGTCGCGGAAAGCCGGGATCGCCTTGTCGTACTGGGCTTGTTCCAGGTATGCGATACCGAGCGCGTTGAATCCATAAGCGCCGCCCGGATCGATGCGCACGGATTGTTCCAATAGGCCGGCCGCCTCGGGAAATTTCTTGTCGAACAACAGCGCGCGTCCCTCGAAGAAATCCTGGCGGCCTTCCAGGAACAGCGACTCCTTGGTTAGCGTGTGGGCCGCGTCCATGTACTGGGCGCCGCTCTGGAATTCGTCGCGCGTTTGCGGCGTTTCGTCCCCCGCCAGGTAGCGCAGCAGCACGCCCTGGCCTCTGTTTTCCAATGCCACGCGAAGCTGATTCTCGCGCTCCCGATATTGCTCGGGCGTCGCCACTTTCTGCAGGTCCCGCAGAGCCGTAAAAGCGTTGTTCGGCTCGCTGGGCAGAACGCGCCCCGCGTTGATGGCCGCGGTGAACCGGCCGCCGGCCTCCTGCAACTCCCGAGACGGCGCCGGGATCTGGCCCTGCGGCGCGCCGGCCAGATAGAGCGGCCCGCCGTGGCGGGAATCCAGGATCACTTGCCAATGCGCGTCGCCGTGGCCCAGCGCCACATTGATGCCGGTCTTTCGGGTGTCCGACAACCGCATCATGTTGTCGTAGGTGCCAAATTCGCGCGGGTGCTGCTTGTTCATGGTGGCCATCGGAACCTGGTCGCTGACATACTTGATCAGCTCATCGGCGTCTACTACGCCGTCCTTGTTTTCGTCGGCCGCGCCTTCCAGTCCCTTGATCACGTAGTAGCTGAAGACGCCGTGACCGCCGCCGAACTCGGGCCCTTCGAGTGAAACTTCGCGCGGGCGGCTGGCCAGCAATCCGAAAAGGTCGCCTTGAACGTCGCCGAGCTGCTGCACGTTGGAGGCGATGGTGGTGTTGTGGATGGTCCCGATGGTTCCGGCCTTGCAGACATCCACAAACAACAATACGCGCCCCACCTTGGTGAGTTGCTCTTCAAAAAGCGATTGCAGTTCGTCCATGCCGAGAGCGGTGCTCTTCAGATCCTGGGGATCCGAATCGTAAGTGAGAATGAAAGCGTCCTTGCTGCCTGGCACTTCCACCGTGCCATGACCGGCGATCAGAATCACCACGGTATCGTTCTTGCCGGCGCGGCGCTTCAGAAAATCCTGGAAGCCATTACGCACCGCCGCGGTGGTGGCCTTCTCGTCCGTCAGCAGCAGCACATTGTCGCTCGGGACGCTGCCGCCCAGCGGGCTTTCCAATAGCTTGCTGAACACGCTCGCGTCCGCGTTGGCGAACTGCAGCGATAGCTCGGGCTTGGCGTATTTGGAGATGCCCACCAAAAGGGCGTAAGTTTGCCCGCCGGTCTGCGCCGCGGCCGTGGCAGCGGACGCCTGATCCGCCAGCGTCTGCCCCAGTTCGAAAATCTTGCTCTTTACCCACACCGCGTCCGGCCACAGAACGCGAAGCTTGTCGTACGCGTCCAGCGCATTGGCATTCAGCTTGTGATTCTCAAAGACGGTCGCTTCGGCGACGAGAGCCGCCTGATTTTTTGGATCCGCCGCCAGCACCGTTTCATACGGCGCGATCTCGGCCCGGACATCGGCGGGAAGTTGGTCGTGCGGTGTAGGCGGAACCGCGGGTTTGTCCAGACCGCGGGTCATGCTGACTCCATAGTGCTGCTGGCTGGCTGCCGCTACGCGCAACGTCTGCGGCAAGGTGCAGGCGCGCGCCGGCTGCTCGGTGATCTTGCCAGATCGCACCTTGGGGGCCTTGGCCTCGAAGCGAACCTCTCCGGACGCAGTCAGCGTGTCGAGCACTTTGCCGGGACAAAAGAGGAATGACGCCGGGCCAGTCTCGGTTCTTAAGCCATCGCCCGTGAACAGCAGATCGCCGGGCTGCGCCGCGAGCGGCGTTTCGGTGTCCGCGCGAAGCAGCTTGCTGCCGGTAGCCGAGAGAACCAGGCCAACCGGCTCTTCTTTGCTGTCGGCGAAGGCCACCGCCGCACACAACGCCATCAAGACAAACTTACGCATTCACCGCAGCCTTCACCCTCGGCGGCACCGCATACAAATCTTTGGGGAAGCGACAACAGCCAACCAAGCCGTCTAAGACGGATCCAAGGAACCTGGTTTTCCGGAAGAACAACGATTTACCTCACTGCTGTCATCCGCCGGGCTGACTCTGGAGCCTCGATTCCTTCCGGAATTGTGCCCTCGGAGGCAAACCTGGAGTTGCCGTTATGGTAACACAATGGGCCGTCCATAGGCTTACACCGCAGCTGACACAAACCCAGGTTCGAGCGCCGAACGGATGGAAGCCTGGAGCGAAAACGTTCGCGACAGAATGCCTGGCTGGCCGGGGGCAAGTGCGGAGTCGGCGCCGGAACTCGCCGATCATCGGCCATCAAGGCAGCCGTTGTCGAAAAGAAAGACGGTGTTTGAATGCTCCAAACTGGTGCTCTTTGAAACATCTTCGATGTGCGCATGAGATGGGATACATGGGATAGACTGATCGTAATCGGTACCTTAACGTCCAATGCTGAACATTTTTAAACTTGCGATTATTGCATTCAGTCTTCCTCTTCTTTCCATCGCGCAGATCGATGCGAACAGTTTTATCACCACTTATGCCGGCGCAACCTGGGTGTTTCCCGGCAACGGGCCGGCCCTGAACGCGCCGATTTCCCAGCTGATTTCTCTCAACACGGATGCAGACGGGAACATCATCTTCGCCGATCCCGGCAATCAGGTTGTAAGCCGCCTCAATGCGGACGGAACAATTACGGTCATCGCCGGCAACGGCATACGCGGATTTTCAGGCGATGGCGGTCCGGCGCTGAGCGCGTCGCTCAACAACCCGATAGACGCGGTGATGGACAGTGACGGAAACCTCTACATATCCGATTCTTTCAACAACCGCATCCGCCGGGTTGCCCCAAACGGAGTCATCGAGACGTTGGATGTCAACGTCAGTAACGGCGCCCGGCTCGCTCTGGTCACCAGGGCCGTGCCGCCTTATAACAGAGCGGGCCTGCGGCGGTCCGCGGCGAAAACGAGCTACCTCTACAACACCTCTCCAAACTCTTGTGTCATATACCGCACCAGTCCCGAGAATGTCGTGTCGACGTTTGCGGGGACCGGCACGTGTGGACATTCCGGTGACGGCGGACCCGCTACGAAAGCCATGATTTCTCCGGGTTCGGGCGGCCTGGCGGTGGACGACGCCGGTAACGTATATCTGGCCGAAGCCACGGCCGACTACATCCGCAAAATTACTCCGGACGGAATCATCACCACCATAGCGGGAACCGGCGAGCCTGGGGCGTTTGCGGGCGATGGAGGACCAGCCCTGTCGGCCCGGCTGAACGTTCCGCAGAGCCTGGTTTTCGACCTGCATGGAAACCTTCTGGTTGCCGACCAAAACAACGAAGCCATCCGGCAAATTACTCCGGACGGTATTATCAGCACGATTGCGGGCACGCATGTCTTTGCCACCACCTTTAGCGGCGACGGCGGACCTGCCACGCAGGCGCAATTCTTGATTCCCAAAGGTGTTGCGATTGATGGCAAAGGCAACCTTTATGTTGCCGATTCGGGGCACTTTCGAATTCGCCGCATCGAGGCGGGAATCATTAATACGGTTGCAGGAAACGGCCAATTTCGAGTTGTCCCCAATGGAACGCCTGCCAACCAGGCATTCCTTTTCGGCCCCGACGATCTGGCGTTCGATTCGTCGGGAGACCTTCTGGTGTCCACCGTGGCCGGCAGTAAAGTAGTGAGCATCGCCGCGGACGGGGCTTACAGCGTCCTGGCCGGCATCGGCGTTAGCGGTTTCGGCGGGATTGGCGGTCCAGCCATCGACGCGCTGATCGATACTCCGCGAGGCTTGGTGGCCGATCCTCTGGGCAATATATATTTCTCCGACAATAGTGTGGACGTGGTTTATAGGATCGACGGCGGCACAAAAGACTTGAGCATCTTAGCCGGCCAAATTCTGGACTATGGCTCCAGCGGCGATGGCGGCCCCGCGTCGAGCGCCACCTTAAGGACCCCTTTTGGCCTGGCCAGGGCCTCGTCGGGGGATGGTTTTATCGCCGATCCCGCCAGCAATGTCATCCGCCGGGTCTCAGTTTCGGACGGAACCATCTCTACGTTCGCGGGTACCGGAATGGCCGGCTTTTCCGGCGACCAAGGTCCCGCCAGCCAGGCGACGTTATCTTACCCGCAAAATATCGCTTTCGATGGAGCTGGGGACCTGTTGGTTTGCGATCGCGACAACAATCGCATCCGTATGATCAATCCCTCCGGCACCATCACCACCATCGCCGGAAATGGTAAAGCGTCCACTGCCGGAGATGGCGGACCGGCCAGTCAGGCCAGTCTGAACAGCCCGTTCAATATCGCTTTGGATAGCTTCGGAAACATTTATATCCTGGAGGCGGGCGGGGCCGTCCTGCGCCGCATCGATACCTCAGGCAATATCTCCACCATCTCGGGATTCCCGGGCGCGCTGCTGAACACGCTGGATGGGACGTCCGCCGGCCTCGCGTCGCTCGATGTCGATGGGCTCGCCTTTGACCAGAATAATAATCTCTACCTGGCCAGCTACGACTCCAACACCATCCGAGAGATCCTCGCGACCCCGCCGAGTTTTTCAACCTCCTCCACCAGCCTCACCTTCAACGGTCTTAGTGGAGGCGCTCCGCCGCCCATGCAGGCCGTTACGGTCAATGCATCGCTGGCAGGGGCGGTAGTCACCGTCAGTTCCGACAGTCCGTGGCTGACGGTTCCGAGCAGCGCCGGTCTAACCGCGCCATTCCATTTGCAAGTGCAGGCAAACCCCAGCCAGCTGGCCGCCGGTACCTACCAAGGGAAGCTCTCGCTGTCGCGTGTCACGGCCAGCACCACCAGTGCGTTCGCTACGGTGGCAGTTACGTTTAACGTAGCTGGCTCCGTGCCCGCCATGCTGGCCGTACAACCCGGGGCTCTGAATGTTTCCGTCACCAGCGGTGGGACGCCGCAAGCTCAATCGTTCCAAGTGAGCAACGCGGGTGCGGGCAGCCTCAACTTCGCCGTCAGTGTTTCGGGTGCGGCCGCAGCCGCTATCAGCCTTTCCACAACGAGCGGAGCGGTACAGGCGGGATCGCCCGTGACCGTGGTAGCCACCATCACCCCTGGTTCGCTCTCCGCTGGTACGGCGGCCGCGAACCTGGCCGTTTCCAGCACCACCACCGGGCAAACCATCAACATCCCGGTGACCATCAGCGTGACGCCTTCGGCCAACCGGCTGGCGCTTTCGCAAAGCGGCCTGCTGTTCACCGCGGTGCAGGGCGGCGGTGTCACGCCTCCGCAGTCCTTTACGATATTAAACAGCGGTACTGGCGCGTTCAATTGGTCCGCGACAGTCATCACGTTCCCTTCCGGCGGCAATTGGCTGAAAGTAACGCCCAGCGCGGGATCCAGCTCCGCGGGGTCTCCGGGCACAGTCACGGTGAGCGCCGATCCTACCCAGGTTGGCTCTCCCGGTGCCTACTACGGCGTCGTTCGGATAACTTCGCCGGGAACCACCAATGCGCCGCAAGACGTCGAGGTGGTGCTGAACCTGCTGTCACCGGCCAACAGCCCCGGCGCGTTGTTGACTCCGGCTGGCATCGTATTCACCGCCGCCGCGGGTACCAATCCGAGTTCCCAAACTTTTGTCATTACCAATCTCAATGACTCTCCCTCGGCATTCCGCATCATTACGGCCACTTTCGACGGCAATCCGTGGCTGCAGGCGGCGCCCACCACCACGCCCAGTCCCATTCCGGCGGGCGGGTCGCAAACCATCACCGTGCAACCTTATATTGTGCAACCCGTCAATATGCAACCCGGCGCTACGCAAGCAAACCCGGCGGCGGCGCCGCTGGCGGCAGGCGTGTACTATGGCACGGTCCTGGTCCAGTTCCAGGGCTATGATCTCGATCTTTATGTCCTGCTGGTGGTGTCCCCTGCCGGCTCAGGAGCGTCGGCTACGGCGCGCGATGCCCACGCGGCTGGTACCTGCCAACCCACGCAGCTCTTGCCGGTATTCTCTTCCTTCCTGCAGAGTTTCAGCGTGCCCGCTGCCTGGCCGATTCCTCTGCAGGCCATGGTGGTCGACGATTGCGGAAATCCGCAGACCTCCGGCCGCGTAGCGGTCAGTTTTTCTAACGGCGATCCACTGCTGTCGCTGCTCCCGACGGGTAGCGGCAATTGGGCCGGCACCTGGTTCGGCGGCAACACTGCCAACTCACAAGTGACGGTTACGCTCACCGCCGACACAAATAGTCCCAAGCTCCACGGATCCAATCCCTACACCGGAACGCTCCAAACCAACAACAATGTTCCGTCCATCACGAACGGCGGTGTCGCCAGTACTGGATTGGCTCCTCCTCAGGCGCCGCTTTCTCCTGGCGAAATCATAACCATCCAAGGCGCCAACCTTGCGGCCGCTCAAGCCTCGAACAGCCAGTTTCCGCTTGGCACCAACCTGGGAGGCAATGAAGTGTTGATGGCTGGACAGTTGCTTCCTCTCATTTATTCGAGCAGCGGGGCGATTAGCGCTGTGGTTCCCTATGACATCGTTCCCAACGCGCAATACTCGCTGATAGTCGCGCGGGGTGACGTCATTTCCGGTCCTCAAACAGTGTCGCTAGCGGCTGCCCAGCCGGCCGTCTATCTGGTGGACGCAGTCGGCGATCCTTCAACTCCCGGCAAGCTGTGGACGCAACTGACTTCCGGAACGCCCTTCGTTGCATCCATGGCCGCTCCCGCGAACCCGGTCAGCGCCGGCGATGGGCTGATCATTTACTGCACCGGCTTAGGTGCGGTGACTGGAACGCCGGATGTTTCTTTAGCCGCCCCGTCCACCCCGCTGGCGCTGGAGAACGCCGTGTCCGTCACCATCGGTGGCGTGTCGGCGAGTGTCGCTTCGGCGGGCGTCGTGCCAGGGTTTACCGGGCTCTACCAGGTCAAAGTCGCGGTACCGGCCGGGGTCTCGTCCGGCGCCTCGGTGCCGTTGCTGGTTTCGAGCGGCGGGCAGTCGAGCACGGCGGTGAATCTGTCAATCCACTAGCGGGCGTCGAAAAAGGCCAAAAACCGCTCGCTCACGCGCGCGGCTCAGAGCGGACGACTGCTTACCGAGCCGCGACCGTGAGGAAGCGGTTTTAAGATCGCTGAATAGCGCGCGCGAAACAAGAGCGAACACGAGCGTCCAGTTGAGGAGGGGTGAATGGCTTGGCCAGAAAATCGGTGGCGCCCAGTTCAAAGCTTCTACGAACGCTCTCTTCATCGCCGTGAGCAGTCAGTACAATCACCGGAAGCATCCGTCCAGCGTCGCTCGATCGTAGCCGCCGGAGTACTTCCCAACCGTCAACTTCCGGCATATTGAGATCGAGCATGAGCAGATCCGGGCGCTCCTGCGCGATCAATTCGAGCCCTTCGACGCCGTTCGAGGCTTCCAGAACGCGGTGGCCGGACCGCAGCAACACGGTGCGAGCGAGAATACGAAGATCTTCGTCATCGTCCACAATTAGAATCCGGAAGGAACCGGCGTAGCTGGAATCGGAAAGACGGATTGCAGGAATGCCTGCTTTTTCGATAGCCGGAGTTCCACCCGAATCGCCCTCGAAAATCGACTCGAAACCTTCGCGCGCGCAAGAAATTTCCATCGGCGAACCGAGCGAGGCAGCCATTTCCCGGGCGCTACGTTCGATGCGATCGAGAAATGCGTCGTCGTGCGAAGGGTCGTGGTGCGTGAGAAACACGCGTTTCACCTTGGCCGCCGCCGCAATTCGCACGACATAGGAATAGGTACTGTGTCCCCAATTTTTCTTTGCAGGATATTCTTCGGGCGTGTACTGTGCATCGTGAATGACCACATCCGCGTTTTTCATGAAAAGAGCGTGCCCGCGATCGCCGTTATGGAGAATCGATTCCACTTGGCCGGCTTTGGCGGCGGAGTCCCACAGCCTCTCCCAGTAGGGCTCGTGATCGCAGATGTATAGCAACGACACGCCGTCCGCATCGATCCGGTAGCCGAGAGCGGTGGCGGGATGATTCAGCAGCCGGGCGGTGACCCGGACTCCACCCATGTCGTGCGTGCCTTCCGTCAGGTCCAAGTAAGTGATATTCGCGCCCAACTGAGAAAGTTCCACCGGGAAGTAGGTGAATTCCATCTGGCCCGAGAGAACTTCCGACAGAGAACCCTTCGCGCCCTGTGGCGCCCCGACGGTAAAGCTGTTTCCCGGCACGAAGAGCGGGGCAAAGAACGGGAAGCCCTGGATATGGTCCCAGTGGGTGTGGCTGAGCAGCAGCGTAGCGGATATCGGCTTAGGAGCCGATTCCATCAGGTGAGCGCCCAGCGGCCGCGCACCGGTTCCGCAATCGAAGATAAAGCGCTGGCCGGCCCTGGTAACTGCTTCGACGCAGGACGTGTTACCTCCGTAGCCATTTGTGGAAGGTCCCGGGGTAGCGATGGATCCCCGCGTCCCCCAAAAGCGCAGCTTCAGACGTTATCCTCCGGCCTGGAAATCATCTATTTAATCTACTCTAACGAAACTGTTTCCGCTCCGGCGTCCAAAACGCAGCTGCCGCCCACGTCGAAGCCGATCGCGAAGCAGACCTACACCCGGATTGCGACTACTGTCATGTCGTCGGCCTGCTCCGCCTCTCCGGTGAATCGGTCGGTCGCTTCTACTAGCCGGTCGATCATCTGCTGGGCGGTCAGCCCGCGGCATGTCTGGACAATCTTCTGCACTTCGGACTCGTCCCACATTTCGTTCCTGGCGTTGGTGGCCTCGCTGATCCCATCGGAGAAGCACAACACTGCGTCGCCTGGTTGCAGCAGCACCTCTGCTTGATCGTATTCGGCGATTTCCAACAGGCCGACAGGAAATCCACCGCTCCCCAAACGCTCCACCTGGCCATCGGCCGATCGCAACAGCATGGGGCGCACCTGGCCGGCGTTGACATAGGTTAGTTTGCGAGTGCGGACGTCCAGCAATCCGCAGAAGAGAGTGGAGTACTTGTCCGCCGTGGAGAACGAATACGCCGCCTTGTTCAAATCTCCGATCAGAGCCGCTATGGAAACGGGCGCCATCACCACCTGGGATCGCAGGGAAGCCTGTATGCTCGCCATCAATACCGCAGCCGCAATACCTTTGCCGGACACATCGCCCAGCGTGAAGAGCAATGTGCCGTCCGGCATGGGCAGGAAATCGTAGTAGTCTCCGCCTACGAATTGCGCCGAACGGCAATATCCCGCGTAGTCCACTCCGGGAATCGGCGGTTGCGCTTGAGGCAACAGCCGCTGCTGCACTTCCCGTGCGATTTCCATTTCCCGAAGCAGAATCTGCGCCATCTCCGCTTCCTTGCGCAAGCGCTGAGTTTCCAAAGTGGATGCCGCATAGGTGCCGCATAATCCCAGCAGGTCCACGTCCTCCGCGGAGAATCCGCCGGGTTTGTTCAGCAGCTGCAGCGCGCCCAAAGGCTTTCCGCCCGCGCCGTGCAAAGGCATGGTCAGAACGGATTTCGTGACGTACCCGGTTTCGACATCGACACTTCTCAAGAACCGTTCGTCCCGCGAGGTGTCATTCACAAGAATGACCTCGTTCCGGACGACGCAGGCCCCTACCAGACCTTGTCCGATGGGAATGTGCAGCTCCCCGACACCGTCCGCAACCTTGGTCCACAAGCGGCCATTCTTGGCGTCCACCAGCCAAATGCTGCAACGGTCCGCGCCCACCAGCCCACGCGCCATGCCGGCATTGAGCACCAGCAGCGCATCCAGATCCTGGGCTGCGCCGATTTTGGCTGCGTAATCGAAGATTACACGGGAAATCCGATCTTTGTGGACCATCGCTCGTTTCGCCGATTGAGTACTCATTGTCGCACTGGATACGAATTTACCGCTTCTGCATGGGTATTCGCGCGAGCCGCTTTCCCACGTTCACGTCCGTAGTCCGTCCCTTATCCGCGCGAGCACGGGGTGGCGCACGCACTCGTGCGTGCCGTGTTGGCAATCGTGCCAACACAGAAATCGTTCACACGAGTGTGAACGCCGCACGCACGAGTGCGTGGGCCACAATACGCGTCCACCTCTTACGGACGGATTCACGTCACGGCCGTCCACCAGCTTGCCCCACCCGCGCATGCGCTTGGTATACTCTTGCATACCCGGTGGCGGGAATCCGACTATCGCTGCATACCGGGTTGCAATTGCGCAACTGAACGTACCTCCATGGAGAAAGAGCTGAACCACGGCGAGGTGCAGCCCGACTTGCTGGCATCTGCCAGCGAGCCACCATCCGACCGGCTGGAATTGGCCCACGTGCTCTTCATGGACCTGGTGGCCTTCTCCACGTGGCCCATGGAAGAACAGCGGCAGGGATTGCGCGAGCTCCAGGAAATCGTCCTGAATTCGCCGCAAGTCCGCGCCGGCGAACGCGACAGCCGCCTGATTCGCCTTCCAACCGGAGACGGCATGGCCCTGGTTTTCTTCGGCGATCCGGTAGTATGCGTGGAATGCGCATTGGAGATATCCTCCAAACTCAAGCAGAGCCGTCTGAAGCTGCGCATGGGCATAAACACAGGCCCGGTCTATCGCGTCGCCGATATCAACGCCAACCTCAATGCCGCCGGCGGCGGAATCAACATGGCGCAGCGCATCATGGATGCCGGCGACGCGGGACACATTCTGCTATCCAAGAGCACAGCCGACGTCTTGTTGCAGCTCAAGCAGTGGGCCCCGCAGTTGCACGATCTGGGCGAACATCCGGTCAAGCACGGAGTCAATCTCCAGTTCTACAATCTCTACACATCCGAGCTCGGAAATCCGGCTCTCCCGGCGCGTTTTCGAGCCGAGCGCGCGCTATCGGCGAAGCGCAGGAGGCGGCGCATCATCGCGGCCGCGGCAGCTGCGGTGTTGGTCGTGATTTTGGCTCTCGCGGCAGCCAGCCGGATGCTCCCGAGTAAGCGCCGGCGGTCCGTGGCGGTGATGGGATTTCGCAACATCACGGCCCGCCCGGAAGCCGACTGGGTGTCCACCGGGCTCGCGGAAGGGCTGCGAACGCAACTCGCGACTACCGGAAAGCTCAGAACCATTTCCGGCGAAGAATCCGCGGAAATGTGGAAGGATGTCGGCCTCGCTCAGATGGACAGCATGGGAAAGGTCAGCCTGGGCAAACTCCAGAGCCGGGGCGCGGACATCGTCATTGTGGGTTCGTACACGGACCTGCCGGGCGGACGAATCCATCTGAATGTTGAAATCCAGGACACGGCGGCGGGCGAGACGATCGACTCTTTGGTCTCGGACGGCACCGAAACGGAGATCACCCAGTTGATCGCGCAAACTGGCGAGCGGTTGCGCGCCAAGATGGGGCTGGGCGCAATCTCCGCCGAGAAGGAACGCCAGTTGGCGCTGTCACAACCTTCGCCGGAGGCGGCTCCATTTTATTCCGAAGGATTGTCCAAGTTGCGGGCGTACGAGCCTATGCAGGCGCGCAGTTTTCTTGAAAAGGCCATCATCATCGATTCAGCCTTCCCGTTCGGACATTCGGCGCTGGGGGAGGCCTGGCTGGTGCTGGGCTACGATCAAAAGGCGCAGGACGAAGCCAAGAAAGCTTTCGAGCTGTCGGCGAATTTATCGTTCGAGGATCACACCTCTATTGAAGCGCGCTATCGCGGAATCGCCAACAATTGGCCGGCGGCCATCGCAGCCTACCGGCAGCTTTACGACTATTCTCAGAACCAGAAACTGGATTACGGCTTGAAACTGGCCGAGGCGCAGCGCTCAGCGGGCCAGGGGAAAGACGGATTGGAGACGCTGGCCGCGCTCCGGGAACTGCCCAAGCCGGAGGGTGAAGATCCCCGCATCGACCTGGAAGAGGCGGAGACGGCAGAGTCACTGGGCGATCTGAAGCGAGGATTGCTGGTGGCGGCCAGTGCCGTGGATAAGGCTAAAGCCACCGGCGCGCGATTGCTGGAATCGCGATCCCTTACCTGGAGCTGCGACGCTTACCGCCGCCTCGGCCAATTGCCCCAGGCGAAAGAGGCATGCGAACAAGCCAGGAACATCGCCATGGATCTGGAGGATAAGTTGAACACCGCTCGCGCGGTGAACGACCTCGCCAACATCGCGAACGATCAGGGGGATTTGGACGGGGCCAAGCGGCTATATGAACAAGCGCTGGCGCTGGGCCGGGAGATTGGCGACCAGCGCGACGTCTCCGGCGCTCTCAACAATCTCGGTAACGTCTTGTCCGCGCAGGGACAGCTCGCGGAGGCCAAGCAGCGCTTTGAGGAGGCCTTGAAAATCCAGCGCGAGATCGGCTTCAAGACTGAGATACCGAATACCCTTGGCGGTCTCGCTGATTTATTGCACAGGCAGGGGGACTTGGCGGCCGCGCAAAAAACCTACGAACAAGCCATCGCCACGGCGCAGGAGAGCGGCAATGAAGTAGCGCGAGCCGGTAGCCAGGCAGACCTTGGAATTGTGCTGTTCGAAAGGGGCGATCTCAGCGGCGCCGAGCGGAATTATCGCGAGGCGCTGGGAATCGAACGCAACCTCGGAGACAAATCGGACACCGCATCCATCTTGAACAGTTTGGCCGACTTGCTGGTGACCCGCGGGAATCTGCAGGAAGCGGAACAAGGCTACCGCGAGGCCCTGGCAATCGAAGCGGGAATGGGCGAAAAGGGCTCCGCTGCGATCAGTAGGATGGGCCTGGCCTCCGTCTTTCTCGAGAGAGCCGATGCGGCGCAAGCGGAAGCCGCGGCACGCGATGCGGCCCAGGAGTTCCAGTCCGAAAAGGACTCCGCGGACGAAACCTTGGCGCGCCTTGTTGTGGTGCGGGCGTTAGTAGCGCAGAAGAAGCTGGGCGAAGCTCAAAAGCAGATGAACCAGGCGATGGCGCTGGTGACCGATGCGTCGCAGGGCAATCTGCGATTTAGCACCATGATTACATCCGCCCGTTTGCGCGCCGCGCTAGGCGGGGCGTCCAATGCGGCAGGGGCGATGGAAGCGCTACAAAAGGTCGTTCGAGATGCGAACAAAGCCGGCATGCCGGGGTGCGAGTTGGAGGCCCAATTGGCGATCGGAGAGATCGAACTGGCCGATGCCAAGGCTCCCCGTGGGCGAGCCGAGCTAAGCGCGGTCCGGAAGGAAGCAGGGGCAAAAGGTTTCCTGCTCCTGGCTCAGAAGGCCGACCGGTTAGTCGCTTCTGCCCGGTGAGAGCGTTCATTAGCCGATGTTTATTACCCAGTACGAAATTCGATTGGTAAAGGCTAGTCAGCGAAATGCGAGGGTCGCGCCTATGTTCAGGGAAATAGAGATCCGCATCGCGAAATACCGCGCAACAAGGCAGCATCCCTTTCGGAATTAGGCGGGAACTAATGATGGTGCGAAAACAATGCGACTAAGATTCTAGGCCGCGTTGAGGAACCGCCGCCGAAGCAGAATACCGCCAGCGAGTAGTAATACGACGATCGGCAGCAGGCGCGGTTCGGGAACCGTGCCGGCATAATCAAACGCCGCGGACACCGTTCCGCCATCGCCGTCGATGGCGTAGAAGGCCACGCCGTCCCCGGCGCCGTCGACAGTAAATGTCACGCTCGACAAGTCGCTCGCGGTGGTTGGATCGGCCGTAGCGGTGGTGTAACTCGAGGGATCCACCTCACCTGAAAAGCCACCATCGCCGTCGGTGAAGTAACCGAATGGGTAGTCTAGCGGGAAGTTCACGGAATCGTATGGGATGAATGGTACTGTTCCGTTCAAAGTGAACGTGAAATCGCCAGCAGTCGGGGATGTGATCTCAAATGCGAAGACTTCCTCGGAGCCGCTGCCGTCGGAATAAATGTAATTGTTTTCCAAAACGCTCACACCTGCGGGAAGGCTACATAAAGCACCGCAAGCTGAAGGAGTTCCCGGACTGCCATAGCTGGAAGTGCCATGAATTACCGAGCCCGGTAAGGACAAGATGGCTAAGAAAAACCCGCACAGACCATAAACGATGCGCCGCTTCATGAATTCCTCCGTTGGAGTAGTTTATCACGCGTTTAGCTCTATACCGCCCTACAGTAGCGTTCTCTAGAAGAGGATTCGTACTAGTGGTTCCATTAATCGCTGTCATAGCGATCTTGTTGGGCCTCTGTGCGGCAGTGCGCGTGGACGGCAGAGATGGCGGCCCGGAGAACGGCTACTACATCTCCTGTGACAGCGAATATCGAGAATGCTGTTCCCGAACCCCGATTTCTTCCGCCCCTGGGCTTCGGCGCGTTGGCGGCGTTCGTAGTGTTTCGGCGCATTCGCCTGACTCATTGAAAAGCCACTCCCGAGCTAACCCTGGAACTGAACGTAATGGTCGCGGCGCGCTGTGCTCCCCCTCAGGAGGTCTGGTTGGCCATGGGCGCGAACCAGCGTTTGATGGCCGAAAGAACGACTTCGTTCCGATGGAGCGGGTTCTCCAACACGCTACTGTCTCCGTGTCTCTGACCCGTCAGCGTTGCGCTCACGTTTTTCACAATAAGCGGCCCACGCGAACGCGGCAGCTACGAAGTTCCTTGGCGCTAGGGCCGGCGAATCGTTTAGCGGCATAGGTATTATGGCGAATAGGCATTATGGCAAATAGGCTTGACTCGCGCCTGGGTCGAGCATAAAATCCTGAGACACGTTGGCAGGCTAAACGGGATGCACCGGCGCACCAGCGGTTTTATATATAGTGAAGTAATCCTTCAGCAGCCAGGAGTGAACCCCGTGACAGCCGAACATCGGAGACTTGAGGAATGCCGCGACCGCAGGACTCACTGGAGACGTTGGGGGCCGTACCTCAGCGAACGCGCCTGGGGAACCGTGCGCGAGGACTACAGCTCGTACGGGACCGCCTGGGAGTTCCTGTCGCATGACCATGCGCGATCCAAGGCCTACCGGTGGAATGAGGACGGACTGGCGGGCATTTCGGATCGCCACCAGAAGATCTGTTTCGCCGTCGCGCTGTGGAATGGGCGCGATCCAATTCTTAAGGAACGCCTCTTTGGGCTCACCGGCAACGAAGGCAATCACGCCGAAGACGTGAAGGAGTGCTACTACTACCTGGACAGCACGCCGACCCACTCGTACATGAAGTATCTGTACAAGTATCCGCAAGCGGCTTTCCCCTACGCGCAACTCGTCAACGAAAACCGCTCTCGCGGCCGTGCGAGCCGCGAATTCGAGCTCACCGATACTGGGGTCTTTGAGGAGAGCCGGTACTTCGATGTGTTCGTCGAGTACGCGAAGGCGTCGGCCGAAGACCTGCTCATCCGGATCGAGGTTGCGAACCGCGGTCCCGAGAGCGCTGAGATTCACGTCCTGCCGACAGTCTGGTTCCGCAATACCTGGTCCTGGGAGACGGGCGCTGCTCGTCCAAACCTGCGCGGCGAATGTTCGCATTCAATCGAACTGAACGAGCCGGACTACGGACGCCGCCTGCTGGCAATGGAGGGAGCGCCCGAGCTGCTGTTCACTGACAATGAAACCAATACCAGGCGCCTTTATGGCTACGAAAGCGATACTCATTATGCCAAGGACGCGTTTAACGACTACGTGGTCCACGGTGTAACCGGCGCCGTGAATCCCGAGTCCACTGGTACCAAGGCGGCCGGCTATTACCGGCTCACCATTCCAGCCGGACAGAGCGTCACCATTCGCCTCAGGCTGAGCGATGCAGCCAACGCCGACGGAGCTTTTGCCGATTTCGATAGTCTGTTTGCTCAGCGGCAGCAGGAAGCCGACGAATTCTACGCCACTGTGATTCCGCCGGCGCTTTCCGAGGACGCGCGCCGCGTGATGCGCCAATCGTTCGGGGGCCTGTTGTGGTCCAAGCAGTATTATCACTACGAGGTGAATCGTTGGCTGGACGGCGATCCCGCGGGCCCACCGCCGCCCGAAGAGCGCAAGTACGGACGGAATCATGAATGGGGGCATCTGTACAACGCGGATGTCATCTCCATGCCGGACAAGTGGGAATACCCGTGGTACGCCGCCTGGGATCTCGCGTTCCATACAGTTCCGCTGGCATTGGTGGATTCCGAGTTCGCCAAAGACCAACTGATGTTGATGGTTCGCGAATGGTACATGCATCCGAACGGCCAGTTGCCGGCCTATGAATGGGCTTTCGGCGATGTAAATCCGCCGGTTCACGCGTGGGCCGCGTTGCGCGTGTATAAGATCGAAAAGAAGCGGCGTGGCGTGGGCGATCGCACGTTCCTGCAGCGCATTTTCCACAAGCTGCTTCTGAACTTCACCTGGTGGGTGAATCGGAAGGACGCCGAGGGCAGGAATGTTTTCCAAGGTGGATTCCTGGGCCTGGACAACATTGGTGTATTCGATCGCAGCGCGCCACTTCCCATGGGCGGCCACTTGGAACAGGCGGACGGCACGGGTTGGATGGCGATGTACAGCCTGAACCTGCTGGCCATCGCTCTCGAACTTTCCAAAGAAGATTCCGCGTACGAGGATGTCGCAAGTAAGTTCTGGGAGCACTTCCTGCACATCGCGAACGCCATGAACCAGATGGGCCGGGAAGGCACGGGCTTGTGGCACAACGAAGACGGATTTTTCTACGACGTGCTGCGCGCCGGCGGCGATTCCACGCCGTTGAAGATCCGCTCCATGGTGGGCCTCATCCCGCTGTACGCGGTGGAGACGCTGGAGCCGAAACTGATGAACCGTCTGCCCGGGTTCAAACGACGCATGGAATGGTTCATCGAGAACCGGCCGGATCTTACGGCCAACGTCGCCTGCATGGATACGCCCGGCAAAGGCGAGCGGCGTCTGCTTTCCATCGTGGACGCGGACCAGTTGCGCCGCGTGCTGAAGGTCATGCTGGACGAAAACGAATTCCTATCTCCCTATGGCATTCGCGCGCTGTCGCAGGCGCATCGCGACCACCCCTATGTCCTGGGAGTGAACGGGGCTAAGTACACCGTGCGCTATGATCCGGCGGAGTCCACCTCAGGAGTGTTCGGCGGCAACTCCAACTGGCGCGGGCCAATCTGGTTTCCCGTCAATTATCTGCTGATCGAATCGCTGCAAAAGTTCCATCATTATCTGGGTGACGATTTCAAAGTGGAGTGTCCCACCGGATCCGGCAAGTACCTCACGTTGTGGGAAGTCGCCGCGGAAATCTCCCGCCGCCTTACTCGAATCTTCTTGCGGAATGAAGAAGGGTTTCGGCCGGTTTACGGCCCAGGGGGCGCCTATCAGAACGATCCCCACTGGCACGACCTGGTGCTCTTCTACGAATACTTTCATGGCGACGATGGCTCCGGCCTCGGCGCCAATCACCAGACTGGCTGGACCGGGTTAGTTGGAAAACTGCTGCAGCAAAACGGGGAGTGAACCATGAACAGCAAGGGAATTCGATTCGATCAGAACGTCTGCTCCAACCTGCATCGCGCGCTGAAACTGGAGTGGCTGGAAACCAACGGTCTGGGCGGCTTCGCCTCTTCCACCATTGCCGGCTTGAACACGCGCCGCTATCACGGCCTTCTCATGGCTGCCACCAAGCCCCCGGTTGGGAGAATGTTGCTTCTCTCCAAGCTAGAGGAGACGCTGGTAGTGAACGGCCAGCGTTTCGAATTATCAGCCAATCAGTACCCGGGCGCCGTGCACCCGGCCGGCTTTGAGCATCTTCGCGAATTCCGGCTGGACCCTTTTCCGATATCCGTCTACCGCGTGAATGGATTGGAGATCGAAAAACGAGTCTTCATGGTGCAAGGCGAAAATACCACGGTGATCGAATTCGAGCTGCGATCCGTAAACGGCGATCCGGTTCCGGAGTGCACGCTGGAGCTTCGTCCTCTGATCGCCTTCCGCGATTATCACAGCACCACGCATCGCAATGATGGCCTAAATCCCAGCGTGGACGTTCACGGTGCAACTGCATCCATCGCGCCCTATGCGGACCTGCCGCCGCTGTACTTTTCCCACGATGCCGCTGAACTGGAGCGCACCGGGGATTGGTATTACAACTTCGAGTACGCGGTGGAACGCGAGCGCGGCCTCGATTTCGGCGAAGACCTCTTCAATCCATTTGTTCTGCGGTTTCAGTTGGGAACGAACGCCACTACGGCGACCGTGATCGCATCCACCAGTTCGCACGATCCAACCACCGCCCCGCGGCTGCGACAGCGCGAGATCGATCGCCGCAAGGCCATTGTCGATGCCTCGCCATCCAGTGAGCCGATCGTCGAAGCCTTGGTCGCCGCGGCGGATCAGTACATTGTCCAGCGCGGAGAATTGAAGACCATCGTCGCCGGCTATCACTGGTTCACGGATTGGGGACGGGACACCATGATCGCGTTGCCCGGTCTGACGCTGGTGACCGGACGGCCGGAAATTGCTCGCCAGATTCTGCGCGCCTTTGCCGAGAGCGTCGACCAGGGCATGATACCCAATCGCTTCCCGGATGCCGGCGAGACGCCCGAGTTCAATACGGTGGACGCCACGCTTTGGTTCTTCGAGGCGATTCGCGCTTATCTGCAATATACCGACGACCTGGAATTTGTCCGCGATCATCTTTACGCCAAGCTGAAGGACATCCTGGAGTGGCACATCCGCGGGACCCGCTACGGCATCCGCGTGGACACCGACGGCTTGTTGCGCTGCGGCGAGCCGGGCACGCAATTGACCTGGATGGATGCCAAGATCGGCGACTTCGTGGTAACTCCACGCGCCGGCAAACCGGTGGAGATCCAGGCGCTCTGGTATAACGCGCTCCGGATCATGGAGGACTTGACCGGCCGGTTCGGAGACACCCAACTCGCGGCCTCCATCGATAAACTCGCCTCCGACGCCCTCACGCATTTCAACCAGGAATTCTGGAACGAAGACGGCGGGTACCTGTACGACGTCGTGGACCAAGATTTGCACGACGGATCCATTCGTCCCAACCAGATTTTTGCGGTAAGCCTCGCCCATTCCATGCTTCCTCTGGAACGGGCGCGCAAAGTGGTGGATCAGGTGCAGCGAGAACTTTTGACGCCGGTCGGCTTGCGAACCCTGGCGCGCTACGATCCTCGCTACCACGCACGCTGCGAGGGCGGAGTCCAGGAGCGCGACAGCGCCTATCATCAAGGGACTGTTTGGCCGTGGCTGATGGGCCCGTTTCTAACGGCCTACATGCGAGTCTACGGCCAGGACCCGGAGGCGCGCAAGCAGGCCAGAGTCTGGCTGGAAGGATTCCAGGAGCATTTGTCCACCGCGGGACTCGGCCACATCTCGGAGATCGCCGACGCGGAGGATGGCAACAAGCCGCGAGGATGCATCGCGCAGGCCTGGAGCGTCGGAGAGCTGCTGCGTGCGGCCGTGGAAGACGTTTATGGAACCCAACCAGTGACTGCCGCCACGCATGCGTTGGCGCAAAGCACAACGGGACCGTCCTGACGCGATTGAGCGTGGTCCGGCCCATTCCGTAGACTCTGGATCATTGAACGGCGATGGTCACGGGCGCGCTCTGTTGCCCGTCCACCGACAGGGTCAGCGTTGCGTTTCCAGACGGAATTCCGGCCGGGATCTGCACGTTTACCTGATAGAGCTGCGCGAAAGTGGGAGCCAAACCCGCAAACAGAACTGTCGCGGTCTTCTGGCCGATCGTCACCGTTACTGGATTCATGGTGTGCGATAACGGCGACGTTGGCGTCTGGCTTCCCGCGGCGACGGGCGGAGAAACCGCGCCC
Source organism: Bryobacterales bacterium (assembly GCA_963784025.1). Taxonomy (GTDB): domain Bacteria; phylum Acidobacteriota; class Terriglobia; order Bryobacterales; family Bryobacteraceae; genus Palsa-89. The sequence continues at coordinate 556,356 of CAWAPW010000005.1, read as the reverse complement.
AGACCCGTGGCATAGAGGATGATCACATCTCCGGCTGTAACCGCGCTGTTGTTGGCCAACTGAGTGCCGTCCGGCTGGAACACGTCGATGAGAGCCGCGCCGGTGCCGAAGCCATTCTGCGTGAAGATGGCGGGTTGCGCGGACGCGATCACCACCGGCTGAGGAATGGAAATCGCCGATCCCTGGAGCAGCACCAGCTGTTGCGTGGTGTTGGCGGGCACGTCGTACGGAATCACAACATTGACCTGCGCTGCGTTTGCGGATAGCAGCGGCAGTTTTTCTCCCGCCAGAAGCACCTCTGTGCCGCCCAGCTGAGGGGTGAGCGGCAACTGCGTGGCTACATTGATTCCGCTGCTGAGATTGGTGCCGAAGATCGCCCCGAACGCTCCCGGCGCCAGTGGTTGATTCCCTATAAAATTCGCTGCGCTCACCACGCCGCCCGATGCCAGCTCCGGCGTAGATGTGTTCGGCTGCAAAGCGCCTCCGATGGACGCAGTGCCGGTCAGGGCCGGCTGCACCTCTTGCGCCTGCGCCGTGATGGTCACGCCCGATGCGGGATGGGTGGCGTTCCATGTGCCGGTCCAGCGTCCGTCGTTGAGCGATTCCAACGCGAGAGCCGGATCGCCGGAGGAAAACATCGCCGTCACGCTGCCGGAGACCAGCGGATTTCCGCAGTCATCCACGACGCTGACTTCCAGGGGCGTCGGCCACGCCGCTGCCGCGGAGAATCCCGTGCCCAGCAGCGTGAATACTGGCAGAAGCTTGGTTGGCGAGCAACTCGACGCGAGCGGCTGCAGCCCTGGTTGGCGGGCAGCATTGGATCCGGCGGGCAGAACCAGCAGCAGCACTTCGATATGCAAGGTCTGGGGCGCGAGCGAGCTTGTGGTGGCGGGAGCAATGTTGAGCGTCAAGTCGCCTGTGTAGACGCCCGCTGTGAGCCCTTCCAGATTCGGCTGGACGCTCACAGTGGCGGCCTGGGTGGCGCTCACGCTTCCAGACGGCGGTGTGGCCGTCAGCCAGTTCGGGATCCCGTTGCTGCCGCCGCTGAAAGGCGTCACCAGGTACGTCAATGCATTGGGAGATGGATTGGTAATCGAAAGAGTCTGCGCGGCGGGAGCGGCGCCGCCCGCGCTCGCGGCGAAGATCAGTCCGGTGGGTTGCACAAAAGCGCCAGGGCTATTCTCCGCCGACAAAACATTCAGCACCACCGATGCCGCCTGCGGCGAATTCACGGCGCTGGTGCCCGAAAACTGGACCATGCCGTAGTAGTTGCCCGGCTGCAGGCCGGCCGGGTTCGCAGTGACCGTGACTGCGCTGGCCGCCGACGAACTGCTGGCGCCGGAAGCCGGCGAGACGCTGAGCCAGCTTCCACCCGACGTAGTGGAAGTAGAGGCCGCGAAGTTCAGCGTGCCCGCGCCCGGATTGAGAACGGTAATGGTTTGCGGCGACGTTGCGATTCCACCGGAGACGGCGCGGAACCGCAGACCTGTCTGCGAGAGCTGAATGTCCGGTTGCGCGCTGGCCACCACCGCCAGCACGGAAACCGTCAGGGTCTGGCCGGCGGCGGAGATGCTGATCGTTCCCGAGTAGGTACCCGGCGTCAACTTCGTGGGGTCGGCCGTGACGGCCAGAGCCGACGAGCCGAAGGAAGCCACCGAACCTCCGGATGAACCGAGCGTCAACCAACTCGCGCTGGAGTTCGTCGTGGCCGACGCGGAAAATTGTACGGCTTGACCGCCGTAATTCGCGATGTTGACGGACTGCGTCACCGCCGCCGCGTTTTGCGTCAGGCTGAAAGTAAGAGCCGCGGGCTGAATGGTGATTGAGGGGCCCGAGTAACCGGTCACCGTGAATGTAAACGGGAACGGGTAGGACTGTGTGAAGATCGTGGCGCCGTTCTGCGTGATGGTTTCCGTCAAGGTGATGCTGAAGGTAAACGTTCCGGCTGACGTAAGCGTGCCGCTGAGCACGCCGCTAGGGCTCAGGGTTAAGCCTGGAGGCAACGTTCCCGCGGTAACTGCAAAACTGTACGTGTAAACCAGGCCGGGCATGCCATTGTACATGGTGGTAATCTGTTCCAGCTCTGGACCCAGGTCGAAGGAAAAGGAAGAACCCTGGGCGCACGAGACATTGGATTGGGTGGAGCTGGCGCTGGCGCATGGAATGGTCGGGACCGCCGTAGTGCCGCCTCCCGACGAGCCCAGCACCAGCGATAGACTATCGGCAATGCCGTCGTTATTCACACCGTCGGTGCGCGTAATTGTCATGAGCACATGCATCACGCGCGTGCCGCTGGGAACATTGCCCATGGTGGATTCCTGCAGCAGCTCGGTATTGTCCATCCGATCGGCCGCCAAAACCGGCCCGATGGTCGCGGTTCCCAGAACGGTTCCGCTCCAACTCTGAAACTGAACCGTGAGCACGCAGTTATCATTCTGGCTGGAGTAGCCTCCGAGCCAGCCCGACAGCATGTACGTAACGTTGCCGGCGTCGATCAAACTCGCAGCCGAGGAAACGTCGATGTCCTGGAAGGCGGTGGCGATCGGGTTCGAGTCGTCAGACACATCCAAGCCGCCGTAGAAATAATTGATCCCGGGGGTGGGAGGGCCGCCGGTTACCTGGAATAGATCGCCATCGGGATCCATATAAGAATCGGCCGTGAGGAAGGCACTGCGCACCCATCCGGGAAGGTCCGTGGAGACCTCTGTTGTCGAGTTCTCGTCCAGGCCGGGCGACGCATCCGCGCCGGGATTGACAATCAGGTTCATGCCGAGCAACGACTGCGGCGAGGCGGGTGAATTCAACGTCAAAGCCAGGTTGTCGGCGTAGCCCTCGTTGTTATTGCCGTTCACCCAGTTCATGTTCAGCGTTAGCACCGCCGTCCGCGTCCCCACCGGGATCTGTCCGATCTGCCGCCGCAGATACAGGCCATTCTCTTGCTCTGCGCGATCGTTCGGCCCCACGGGACCTAGCGTCAAGGTGCTTAATTGATTGCCGCCGGCGCCCTGAAACACGATGGTGAGCGTTGCGTTGTCGCCGTCGCTGCCGTAGCCGCCCAGATAGGCGGAAGCCGCAAACGTAATGGTGCCGGCGTCAATGGTCGCCGCTCCGGAAGACACATCGATGCTCTGCGTGAAACTACAACTTACCGGTTGGATCCCTCCAGCGAAATAATTATTGCCCGCCCCTTGCGGGACGATATCCATCGGCGAGATGCCATCGATGTTGTTATACGCAGTGCTGTAGGCGTAGACGTCGCAACCCCCCGTGCCCGACCACCCGGGCACATTGGCTACCTGGGCAGTGCCATCGCCGCCGGGCCCGGATTCGGCGCCCGGGTTCACGATCAGGTTACTGCCGAAAATCGCCGTTTGAGCGCCGGCAACGGGAATAAGCGCGAACATCGCGACCGCGATTGGAAGGAGGAGCTTCATAAGAAGATTGAGCCGGAATATTCCGATACTTCGCGGCTGCGAGAAAGTATACACCGATTGGCGAAATGCCGGGCCGTCGCGGAGGCGACACCCGGAGGCGATTTGCGCTGGCTCAAGCCATCCCGGCCGGCACTGCATCAACGCTAATCTTCCTGCGACAGCATCTCCTCCGCGGAAACGTTATAGCGCTGCTGCGCAATTTCCAGCATCGACTTCAGGAACTGCGGGCGATCCCGCAGTACGCGCGCGAAGTCCGATTTGCTGAGCACGAAAAAGTCGCAATACGATTTGGCGCGCACCGTGGCGTTTCGAGGCGCGGACGTCAGAAGGCTGATTTCGCCGAAGAAGTTTCCCTCCGCCAGAGTCGCCACCACGTTGCCCGAGCCATCCAGCACTTCTACTTCGCCGCGTGAGATCAGATACAGCTCGCGGCCGATCTCGCCTTTGCGGATCACCAGATCGCCAGTTTGGAACACCACCGGCTTCAGCGTCATAATGAGCGATGCCAGCAACACCGCATCGGCTCCCTGGAAGAGCGGCACCTTCTCCAGCGTTTCACGATTAAGAATTTCGACCCATTTCCGCCCGTCTTGTTCAATCAGCTCGAAGGCGGCCTTGGGACCCCAGGTGCCCGCCCCATAGTTCGGGAAATCCCCGGGCTCGGCCTTCCACAAATTCAACATGGGCTGAGCAATCCGCCAGGCCGTCTCCACCAGGTCGGTGCGCGAGAACAGGGTGGCGTCGCCGTTCATGCAGTTGTAGATGAGTACTTCGTAGCCGATTGCACGCGAAGTTGTAAACGCCTGGCTGTAGTCGAAGCGCATGTTCACATTTTGCAGAGACATCTCCGGCCCGGGTGTCTTGGCTTGAAATCGCAGCTCGATGCCCTGGTCCGGCTGGATGTGAAAGATCAGCCGGTTTGGTTCGAACGATTCAACCGATGTGCCGCGGAACACCACGTCCGGCGGGTTTTTGAGCTGCACCACGATCTCAGTGCCGCGCTTCCACAGCCGCTTGCCAGAACGAAGATAGATGGGAACGCCAAGCCATCGCCAGTTGTCAATGAACAGCCGGACCGCCGCGAACGTCTCCGTCGAGGATTGTGGGGGCACGCTGGGCTCCTCGCGGTAGCCGGGCGCCGGTTTTCCATCGGGGCCACGCCCCGCGCCGTACTGGCCGCGAACCGTGTTAGCGCGCACCCCGTCGACGTCCATGACACGCACGGCTTCCAGCAACTTGGACTTCTCGTTGCGAACCGCCTCCGGTGCGAACGAACTGGGCGGCTCCATGCAGAGATACGCGAGCATCTGGAACATGTGATTCTGCAGCATGTCGCGCAGCACGCCAGACCGGTCATAGTAGCCGCCCCGCCCCTCGACTCCCACCGCCTCCGCGACGCTGAACTGGATGTGATCGATGAAGTTCCTATTCCATAGCGGCTCAAACATGCCGTTCGAGAACCGGAACGCGATGATGTTCTGGACCGTCTCTTTGCCGAGATAATGATCGATTCGGTAGATCTGGTCTTCGGTCCAGTACTTGAGGATTTCCCGGTTCAGTGCGATCGCGCTAGGCAGATCGGTGCCGAACGGTTTTTCCACGATAATTCGCTTCCATCCCGCCGAAGAGGTTTTGAAGCCGGCCTTCTCCAGGTTATCGGAAATGAGCCCGAACACAGACGGCGGCGTCGCCATGTAAAACAGAACGTTGCCCTTCGCCTGATACTGTTGGTCCAGTTTCAACACAAGTTCCGCCAAAGCTGCGAACGCGGCGTTGTCGTCGAACTTGCCCGGCATATAGTAGATTCGCGAGCAAAGCCAGTCCCAGGTTTTTTGGTCGAATTCCTTACGAGTGGAAAATTGCGGGATGTCGTTCGACATCTTTTCGCGAAAGGATTCGGTCGTGAATGCGTCCATCGCGATGCCCACGATCGCAAACTGCTGGGGTAGCAAGCCGTCACACGCTAGGTTGTAAAAGGCAGGCATCAGCAGGCGCTTCGTAAGGTCGCCAGAAGCGCCGAAAATGACCAATACGCACGGTTCGGCGGGCGGTTGCGCCGCGTCCAGCGTGGAAACACTCCCGGCTTGTAGAGAACTAAAAGGCTGAGTCACAAGTTTCCCTCCAATTTAAAACGGCAGGCTTCCATTGTCGCCTAACCTTGGGGACTGCGGTTAAGTGCAGCGCGCAACGATGCCGGGATGTGTCGGCACGACAGCGCCGGGTCAGGCTGTCGCGCCCCACAGCCGCTGCCCGCCGCGGAACGCATTGGAATTCTCGCCGAGGCGCACGCCCTGCGCGAGTTCCTTGAGCAGCTTCGCATTGCCTCCTCCGAGCACTACGTAGTCGGCGACTAACGCCGCCTTCAACCGCGCGATGACGTCGTCCACGTGGATGCGCCATTTCTTTTTGCCGAGCCGCTGCAGCCCCCGGAGACCGACATAGTCCTCGAAAGTGCGACCCTTCAGGTACGGAAGATGGGCGAGTTCCATGGGAGCGAGCACGCCGTCCACGATGAGGGCGGATCCGAGCCCCGTGCCCAGTCCGAGAAACAACATGCGTCCCCCTTCATAGCTGCCGAGAGCTTGCATGGCGGCGTCGTTGATGATCTTCACGGGACAACGAAACGCCTGCTGGTAATCGAACGCCACCCAGCCGGGTCCCAGGTTGTACGGCTCGCCGGCGGGCTTTCCATTTATCACGGGTCCGGGGTATCCGATGGACACGCCGGAGTACTTGAATTCTCCGATGACTTTTTGCAGTTCCTCGATCATCAGCGCAGGCGTCATTTTTATTCCTGACGGGATCTTGACGACGTCTTTCTGACCGGTTGCCAGGAACTTGACGTTGGTCCCGCCTACGTCGATGACCAATAGATTGGAACCTTTGTTTTTTTTCATGGGTCGGATTCCTTGTTTAATTTAGAAGCTGGACCAGCGAGAACGCCAGCAGCTCAGCGCCTAGCCTTCAATTCTATGCTGACCGGGCAGGTTTGAGATGATGGCATGGTTGATTTCGAGGAGTGAGCGGTAACGCTACGCGGACCGAACGCCGGGCCGAGGCGAGAAGAGGCGATGTGGAATGAGCTTCACGTGTCGACGGTAGACACTCCGTAAGCCCGCGCGACATGCGCCAGTTTGCCGCGCAACAGCGCCCGGGCACGGCTCAAACGGGACATCACCGTTCCCAAGGGGACTCCGAGGATCTCACTGGCCTCTTGATAGGTGAACTCTTGCACGTCCACCAACAGCAGAACTGCCCGAAATTGAACCGGCAATCGATCTAGCGCGGCCAGGATTTCGCCATCGGTTAGATTGTCAGGCAATGGCTGGGGTGCAACCAATTGCACCTCCGCGAGGTTCTCGTTTGCGCCGGTAAGCCATTTCAGCCGCCTCCTCTTCTCGTGGCGGATCACGTTAAACAGGATTCCGAACAGCCATGCACGGCAGTTTGTTCCCCGTTGGTAGCGATCGAAACTTTGCCAAGCCACCAGGTAGGTTTCTTGAACGGCATCGCTTGCCCTGGTTTGGTCTAGCAGGAGCCGGACGGCAGCTCGAAAGAGATGGTTCAGATGTGGCACCGCCTCCGCTTCAAAATCGGAAAGCGCCTGGCCGAGTTGTTTCCCGCGGAGACGTGTCACTCTCGGGAGATGACGGAACTGGCAGTCAAAAAGATTCAAAAGGCTGGAAGTGATAGCCTGTGACCGCAACTTGGGCCGGGGTAAAATACGAATTAAGTGGGCTATTTTAGGGCTGCCAGGCCAGACGAATCCTTCCAGCCGTTTTCCGTCTTTCGCGACTACTTCGGGTTTGTTCCTAAGCTTTTTCGCGCGCAGACACTCATGCCGCGATTGATCGAGGCTGAGGCCGCGCTCGCCGGCGCAATTCTGTTTGAGCAACGTGGCCTGCCGCAAATTCTGAAACAGCGCATGCTTTTGGGAATCGCGGCCGCACATCGAAATACTTACTCGGTTGCTCTAGGAAGCCAGATGGTCAGTTTGCTCGGCGCCGCGGAAGCCCAGGCCGGCCTGTCGCTATCGAACGGGGCGCTGCTCGATTTTGCAGTGAAACTGGGCGTGAGCGGCCCTTCCATAGCGCGAGAAGACATCGCACGGCTCTCTGCCTTGGGAATCAGCGACAAATCGGTGCTGGAGGCAGTATTGCTCGCAGGCTGGGGCAATTTTTTGCGTACCCTATCGATTGGTCTGGGGGCGGAACCCGATTTCGCGGCCCCTTCCCATATCGGAACAGCGCCTTCGCTCGACATCGCCTTTGCTGAGCACGAAAGCTTCGGGCCCTATCTTTCCGCGAGGGAAATGCCCAGCGACTTCGCGCCCTTTGCGTTCCTGCCCTTTGCGTTCTTGAGGGACAATTTCGGTTTTGTTCCAAATCTCTTCCAGGCACAGGCGCTGTGCCCCGCTGCCGTGGCCGCCGAAGTGGAAGCGCTGCGGCTGATCCTGCTTACCGATGACGTCTTGCGGCGCAAACAAAAAGAGCAAATTCTGCTTTCGGTATCCGGCTCCAATCAAAACACTTATTGCGTCGCCGTCTATTCAGAAATTCTGGCTTTGTCGGGCATCGCAGCTGAGGAGTCGTACCAGATTGCAGCCGACCATTGGCAAGCCGGGTTGTCGGAGCTTGACCATGCGTTGCTGGATTTTGCAATGAAGCTCTCGGCGCGGCCCGAAGAATTTTCCCGCGAAGACGTGGAACTACTTCGCCGGCAAGGACTCAGCGACCAGCAGATTCTGGAGGCGGTAGCAGTCACAGCACTCACACAATTTCTCAATACCGTGCAGCAGGGTACCGGTGCGGTCCCCGATTTCGCGCCACGCCGATCATTTCGTCTAAACATGGGCAAGAAAGCGAATCTTTCTTCCACCGATTCCCGTCTTACCCCAGAAGAAGAGCCGTCCGACCCGGACGCCGACTTGGTGCAGAAAGCGCAATCTGGCGATCTCGAAGCATTTGAGGTGCTGGTAGAGCGCCACAGCAAGCGCGTCTACCGCACGCTAGTCGGCCTGTTGGGCAGCCCGGAGGAAGCTCGTGACGCGATGCAAGATACGTTCTTAAAGGCGTTTCAGCACTTGGCCGGCTTCCAGGGCCGCTCGAAGTTTTCCACCTGGCTGCTCACTATCGCGAGCAACGCCGGGCTCCAGCGGCTGCGGGAAAGAAGACCGATGGAAAGCCTGGACGACGATGGCCCCGAAGGCCAGGAAGGATTCCGGCCGCGGCAGGTGCGCGCCTGGGCGGACGATCCGGAACAATTGTATTCCCGGGCAGAAGTACGGTCGTTAGTCGAGAATTGCTTGAAGAAACTGCCGGCCAAGTATCGCGTCGTAGTGGTGCTGCGCGATTTTGAACAGCTCTCCGCGGACGATGCAGCGGCCGCGCTGGGTTTAGGGGTTCCTGCGCTAAAGTCCCGCCTGCTGCGTGGGCGCCTGATGCTGCGCGAAGCGCTGGCGCCTTATTTCGCAAAGAGTCCAACGGGGGTAGGCGCGTGATTACCTGCGCGGATTTCTTGGCGGAGTTGGGGAACTACCTGGACGAGAGCGTCGCGGCGGAGGTTCGCCAGCAGCTGGAAAACCACCTGGCTCATTGCCAGACGTGCCAGGTGATTGTGGACTCCACGCGCAAGACCGTTCGGATTGTGACCGACAGCGGCTCGTTCGATCTGCCGGATGCGGCCCTCAAACCCATCGCCGCGGCCATCATGGCCAAGATCCGGGCTGAACAACGCTGATCCGTACACACGCTGTTCCGCACAATTGACCCCCTTCCTGTGCGATGCTACGATTCCCGTATATCGCGCGAGTGAACCAATGGGATATCTACGCGAAGAGCCTCTGGACGAAACCAATTTTCCGTTGTTTGCGGAAATCAAGAATCGGTTTGGGTTCATTCCAAATTTTTTCCGCGGCCAAACCATGCGCACCGACCTGATTGAAGCCCAGGACGTGCTGGCTAACACGATCCTCGTGAAGGAGGGAGCGCTTTCACGGAAACAGAAGGAATATGTGTTTCTGGTCTGCTCCGCGGCGAATCTCAGCACTTACTGCGTAACCGCCCACTGCGAGATGGTGCGAATGCTGGGCATCGAGGGGCCGGAGCCTGAGCAGATCGCGGTGGATCACACTTCGGCGAACATCCCCGTGGTGCTCAAAGCGCTGCTGAACTTCGCGAAGAAGCTCAATAGCCAGCCGACCAAGGTGAACCAGCATGACATCGATGCCTTGCGGACGTTCGGATATAGCGACGAACAAATTCTCGAGACCGTGGTTTTGGTGGGCTTCGCGAAGTTCGCGAACTACGTTGCCTTTGGGCTGGGAACTCTGCCCGACTTCGATTCCATAAAAATCCAAGAGAAGCTGGCCGCAACGGTAGCCCGCTAGTCTAGCAAGCTGATGAAAAAGGCTTTTGGGGACCGACTCCCTCACGGTCGCGGCTCGGTAAACACATGCAAACAACCAGTCGCGATTCTGAGCCGCGCGCGTGAGCAAGCGGTTTATTGCCTTTTTCAGCACCCCGCTAGCCTAGGCTGCGGTGAGCCGCAGGAGCACCCGCAATATGCGGATGGCCGCCTTCACCGATGCAGTCAACGATCCTGAAACTTTCGAGTCGCCGCCTCGCCGCGGTCTGCAACCCGTCGGCATCTCCTGGACGCGCAGGCGGAGCTGCGCGGCGCGTATCTGCATCTCGATATTCCAGCCGTAAGTCATCTCGGACATGTTCAGCCGCTCGAAGGCGATGCGTGAGATCACGCGCATCGGCCCCATATCGGTGTACTTCAGGCCCAGCCGCCATCGGATCAGAGTGCCGGCCAGCCAGGCCGCGAAAATCTGCGAGCGGAGCATGCTCCCCGGTTCCCGTGTGCCCGAGATGCGCGAACCGATCACGAAGTCGGCTTCGCCTTCCAGAACAGGCGCCGCCAATCGCACCAGGTCGGAGGAAATATCGCTGCCGTCGCCATCCATGAAGGCCAGCACCTCACTCGTTCGATCGGCGGCGCGCGCTCCGCTGTAGCAAGCCTGCCCATACCCGCGTCGAGGTTCGCGAATCACACAGGCGCCGTTGCGTTGCGCCTCTTCCGCCGTCGCGTCCGTGCTGCCGTTGTCCACAACGATGCATTCGGTCAAGAGATGCCAGGGCAACTCGCGCAGCGTGGGCCCAATCGCCTCAGCTTCATTCAGCGCTGGGATGATAAGACTCACGCCGCTGAGCTTCACTTAGAGGCTCCAGCGCAATCCGCAGTTGGCACAGGCGCGCGGCGGCTGCGAGCTCATGAGGCTCGTTCTAAAGTCCACATACCTTTCGCCATTCCAGATCTCGCGCAGCGACTGCTGCGTGGCGTCTCCAAGCGTGAAGCTATCGTAGCCATGCATGGAAAACGGCGCGATACAGCAAGGCAGAGCGCGCCCCGTGGCGGTAAAGTACATGAGTGTCCAGGGACGGCGGCACAGCGACCAGGGTTGATCTTCGCGGCGCTGTTTCATACTGGCGCCCGGCTCGGTGGCGCCCGACGCATTGAAGATCACACCCAGTTCGCGCGCCACTTGCTCAGCCCGGTGGATGGCTTCTTCCTCATCCGTGGTGGTCTTCTCGAAGAGCGCGCTTTCCGAACGTGCCAGCCCAATGGGATTGTCGTTGAAGAAAACCAGGCGCTGCAGGTAAACTTCGGGCACGTCTATCTGGTGAGCCAGGCGAACAAAGGCCTCCAGCTGGCCGATCGTTTCGCGCAGCCCGGTGAGCCAGAGTGAAACACGGGGGAATTCGACGCCTAGCTCGCGCTGCCGGCGGCGAAACGCGGTAAGATTGCGCACGATCCGATCGAACATATCCCGGCCGCGAACCATCTTAAATACGGAGCTTTCCGCGGCGTCCAGTGAGACCCGCAGTTCGTCGAGCCCCGTATTGAGCAACCGTTCACCATGAGCTTTATTCAGGAGGGTCCCGTTGGTGTTGAAAAGCACATAAATGCCCCTTTTCTTCAGGTAATCGATGCGCTCGGGAAGATCTTTCACCAGCATCGGTTCACCAACGCCGTGCAGCACCACCCGCTGGACGCCGTCAAACTGGTTAACGATACTGGTGAACAATTCCCACGACATGTCAGTTTCGGGCTCTAACTCTTCATAGGTCCGCGGGCAGGTTGTGCAGGGCAAATTGCAGCGGTTGGTCGTCTCCAGATAAAGACAGACCGGTTCAGACTCAGCTCTGGCCCGTAGTTCGTCTTCGGGTTTCTCGAAGTACCGGCGCATAACGGCAGTGTTACTCATAGGCTTCTCCCGCGTAACTTAATTCAGGCACCGGATGCGCGTTCCTCCACCAGCGGACCAGCAGGTCGGACAGCACGGCGGCGAAGAAGATGCTGTACATGTACTCGTTCATGCGAAACATCTTGGGGCCGGGCAAGGCCAGCTCGGTCGAAAACCAATAGGTTGCCTCCAACGTGAGCACAATCGCAGGCAGATAGCGAAGCATAACGGCAAACGGCAGGATCCAGATGAAATACCACGGATAGTGCGGGGAGAACAGCATGGTTAGCACTACGCCGATCGCTAATTCCAGCCCGAGCATTTCCTTGGGCTCACGAATCCGCGATGCTCCCCAGACGGCGATGCCTGCCACAATCAGCGCGGAAACAGCGACGTACAATTCCGGCCAGAACGGTACATGTAAATATCGATGAGCCCAAGCCAGAAAGAAATAGCGGTCGCCGGTATCCAGGCCCTCCTCACGCGCAAATCCGCCTAGAAATCCGAGAACCCCGGCCCCCACGCTGGCATAGAGCGCATAGCCCGCCGCGATGATGGCGGCGCACCAGAGCATCATACGGGCCGTAATGCGTCGTCCGAATGCAAGCAACAGCACCAGCGGATACATCTTCACCATGGCGGCGAAAGTAATCCAGCAGGCCGAGCGCAATGCCCTTCCCCGAATCAGCGCTAATGCCGCAACCGACAACAGACCGACCACCACCGCGTCAAGATGTCCGCTGGAGCCGATCTCCCAAACACAGAGCGGATGCCACGCGTAGAGAATGATCTCCTCACGCGGCCTTCCGAACAACGCAAGAATCCGAAGCAGCGCCCAGCATGCAAGAATCTCGAAGCCAACCATAGCGGCCTTCATGCAGGCTTCGGTTTCAGAGATCCGCGTCACGGCCAGGAAGATCAGTTGCGCACCGGGCGGGTAAATTGTGTGCGCATATTCTTTTCGATTGATGTTGGGATAAATCTGTTCGTCACGCAAAAACTGAAGGTGCTCATCGGCGGGGATGTAACGATAAGGATTGATGCCGGCGCCCTGTACCTTGCCGTCCCAAACATAGCGGTACATGTCGGAAGAGAGAAATTCCGGAGCGAACACTCCCACCAGCCGCGCGGCCAGCGCCACGCCGAAGATGACCGGAAGCGTCCACCGGTTTGTCCTCCCGAAAACGACCAGAAGAACGCCCGCGCAGTACAGGCCGATCTGCGTGAGAACATCCCTGCTGTAGCCATGGATGTAGTGTTTGTACTCCACCACTCCGTCGCGGCAAAACTGAATATAGACGAGTCCCAGAAGCAGCAGAACGAGGTTGGTTGCCAGCGCGAAATGCCGGCTCAAGCGCGGCCAAATCCTCATTGTTGTGTGCCCTGCCCCGCGATCGCGGCCATCGACATCTCGTCGAGTTGGTCTCGTATGCTCCGCAGATAGTCGTGCGTATGTGTCGCGGCAAAACCTTCGCGGCCGGATTCGGATCCCACCAATTCCCGATACAGCCGGGCCAGCGTACGGCGATCGTCGACATCAAACCAGGTGGGCAGCGCATACACGGGAAGATCGATCTCCCGAGCCCTTTGCAGCGTTTGCTCCGCAACCACCGCCGTGCTCCAGGCGATGTCCTCAAAAAGTCTGGGATGCGACGCGTTCACGCCAATCAGGTAATATCCGCCGTCATCCGATGGACCCAACACCGCGCAGTCCTGGTTGGCGAGCAAGCGTCGAACGGCTTCGGCATAAGCGCCCTGGGGCACGGTGGGGCTGTCGGAATCGATGAGGCAAACCGCGCTAAAACCGGCCGCGAACAGATCTTCCGCGGTGTAGTGCAGCCGCTCTCCGAAACCTTCACCACGCTGCGGAATGAGTGCAACGTCAGCCGGGACAATGCCGGCGAAGTTTGCTTCCTCTCCAAGGGGTGTATACGAGATGACCGCGTTTCCGGCGGCGGCCGCTTCTACCTCTTTCAGACAAGCGATGGTGTCTCGCAGGAACGCGATGTTCAACGCCGCGGCCTGATGGGAATCCAAGGGAGGAGAGAGCCTGGTTTTGACGTGGCCCGCTTTGGGAGCCTTGGCCATAACGGCCAGCGCGCAACGCCCATGAAACATCGCGGATGGCTTTTTCGGATCGAGGATGGTGTGCGGATGCGAGCTCATGCCGGTTTTTCGCAGAGAGCGTATTGATATCGCTCATCGCTCCATTGCCGGACGTGCTTCCACGGTTGAGACCCAACAAAATCGGCAAATTGTGTTTTGTTGAGAACGCGGCAATGCTTAAGATTCTCGGGCGACCTCCGGGCGCCCGTCAGCAGTTGCAGAATCCGCATGCATGCCAGAGGCAACGCGGCGCGCAGGGGAGAGCGCGGCTCGGCGATGAACAACAGTCCGTTGGGCTTCAGCGCGGTGTAGATGGTCTCCAGGGCGAAGCGGCGGTTGACCAGGATGAGAAAGAGGCGGGAGGCAATGATGAAATCGGCCGCATCGGGAAAATCGGAGAGTTGTTGCGCGCGGGCGCGTACGAATCGACAGTTCGTCAAGCGATCGCGAGCCGCTTTTCGCCGGGCGCGCGCCAGCAGACCCTCCGACGGGTCCAGGCCGATCACGTCAATCTGCGGAAAGCGCTTGGCGAGCTTGGCGGAATAAAATCCCGGCCCGCACCCTACTTCCAAAAGCACCGGGCGGCAGGACTGATTTAAGAGCGGCGTCATGGAGGCCGCAATCTCATCCGTGTGGTCGGTAAACAGCAGCTCACGGCATAGCGCGTAAAACCAGGAATGCCGTTCGAAAACGCTTTCCGGACTGCCCGCGAAGATATCGTGAGTAGGGACGCCCATTTACAGTCCGGCGTACCAATCGTAGCCCAACTTGGTCCAGTAATCGTCGGGCCTTTCGAAGTTGTAGCTGATCAGCCCTATGCGTTTAATTTGCTTGTAACCGTATTTGGTCGGCAGGTGCAGCCGCAGCGGCGAGCCATGATATTGCGACAGCGGAACTCCCATCATCTCCGTCACCAGCAGCGTTTGCGGGTGCCTGCAAACGTGCATGTCATAACTGGTGTAGTAATCTCCATTCGGGGTCTCCATGTAGACGAATCGAGGTTCCTTGCCGTCCGCCGGTTCGGGCGGGTATTCCTCCAGGAAATCGGCCATCCTGACGCCCGCCCAATGCACAATCTGGCTCCAGCCTTCAATGCACTTGAATTGCGTGACCAGCTCATACCGGGGAAGCCGCAGAATGTCGTCCATTGTGAGCAAGAGTCCGCTGGTTGGCTGCGGCAAAGTGGAGCGGCTTTGTCCCGCTTCCTCCCGGCCGCGCGGCATGCGCACGCTTTGCATCTCTTTCCGCTTCTCTTCCTCCATCATCGATTCAGGCGCCATCTTTGGCGCTGTCCGCGCCGACGGCGGAGGCACCTTCGTGTCGTGCCCCAGGCTTTCGGCGGTCTTCGCGTCCATGTATTTGTACTCCCACGCAGTGACGTCGGCGGCGTAGCGAGGATGTCTGCGCGCATCCCGAACCCCCACCACCTGGAGGCGATAGCTGTCCGTATCGAGCGTCATATGCAAGCCATAAACGCCGTTTACTCGAAGGTTCCCGGCGCGGCTTAACGGATAGGTTGGAGCAAGCGCACGGTCGTTGAAGACGCCTCGCGCCAACGACGCATTGAATTCGAAGGCGCCGCGAAACGGATCTGGTTGCATCTGGGATCGGGGCCCGTCTTCGATCCACCTGTACAATCCATATCCAGCCGCCGCAGCTATGGCAGCTCCGGCGAATGAGCGGCGAGTGTGGCGGCGGGATTCGGCCAGCACCGCCCGGTCCAGATCCTGGTTGCTTACGGCCTTCTCGGCGGGCAACGCTTCGGTTGGCTGGCCATTGGCAGGCGCTTGGTTGGAGGGGTCCGGCGCGGCCGGTCGCGTCTCGGCCGGATTCGTTTCGCTGGGTTGTTTCGGGCGATCTTCAGGCTCGGGCATCACCAGGACCACCTTTCGTCCTCAAGCGACGGTTCATCCGCTCCCCGGATCTCGATACCGCTCACCATACTGCGAAAGTTGTTCCAGCCGGCGAGCGCCACTTGAACGATATGCACCAGAAAGAAAGCAACCAAGCTCATCGTCAGCCAGAAATGCTCCCACCGCGCCATCTCGTAACCTCCGAGAATCGTGGTGAGCCAGTGAGCCTGGGTCGGTTTGTAGATCGCGAGGCCGGTGACCAGCATCCCGAATCCCATCGCAATCACGGCGGTATATGCGATCCGCTGAGCGCCGTTAAACTTTGTCCGCAGCGGCATCCCCTTGCGGAGATGAAGGTCCACCAGGGTTACCTGAATGGCGTCCTGGAGACTGCGCCTTTCTGGAATCAGGAACCTCCACTCGCCGGAGAACGCGACAAACAGGACGTAGGCCAGGCCATTCAACGCGAAGATCCACATGAAAAAGAAGTGGTGGCCGATGGCTTGTGTGACATGGAAGGGAGCGTGAATCAGCCGCCAGAACCATTCCGGAAAGAGATGGAAAAGCGTAAAGCGGCCTATGCCGACACGATAGATCTCGTGCGGATAATGGTACGCGTTGTCGGAGTCGTTCCAATAAATGAAGAGCCCGCTCCAGATCATCACAAAGAGCACCGGGAAATTAATCCAGTGCATCCAGCGAATGGCGAGAGGATGTTTGCGCTCCAGGCGAATGCTCGCGCTTGGGAGCGGGGAATTGATTGCGCCGGCCTCGGCAATGGGATTCTGTGACATACGCCTACCGAACTTCCACCACCATCAGAGTGCAGTCGTCAATCAGGAGCGGTCCGCGGGAAAAGGCGGTGGCGCGCTCGATCAGTGCGTCTCTGATGTCCGATAACTCCATGTCCGCCTGGGCTTCCAGTACAGCCGGCAATTCCTTTTCTCCGAACTCCAGGTCGGATTTCAGATCTGTCGCCTCCGAGAGGCCATCGGTATAGAGCAGGAAGCGGTCTCCTGCTTGCAGCCGGACGTGGGCTTGATCGTACTGAACCGAGGGAAGAACGCCCAGTGGCAGGTTCGCTTTGCCCGATTGTGTGTCGAGAGCAAGCGGCAGCCACCGCCCCCGCGATCTCCGCGCTAACACAGGCGGATGACCGGCGTAAGAGTAGTATAGCGTCGAATCGCTGATGTAGTGGCTAACGACGGCGGCGGTGGTGATGGCGGCGAAGCCCCGTCCGTGAACCATACGATTGAGATCCGCCAGTACACTCGCGCCATCGAGCGAGTTCATCTTGTCCTGAAGGCACTGGTACAGCCAGGAACTGATTTCGCTCACCTGTTCGCCATGCCCCCGCACATCCGCCACCACCATGCGGGTCAGCAAGTCGATGGAGCAGACGCTCATGTAATAGATGTCCCCGCCGCGCTCGCCCCCGCTAGCGGTTGAATGCAGGCTGGCCGTGACGCCTTTCGTGCAAACATCAAGATTGACTGGCTCTATGCCACCCCAGATGGTGGCGCACGGGATTCGATAAGGTTGGTTCTGAAGCGCGGGCATTGTAGTCATGAGACTCCTTCGATTACGCAAGCAGCAGGGGCAGCAGCACGCCCATGCAAAGCACGAACAGCCATAGGGCCGGGGCGGCCGTTCCCACGGGACGCCGCAGGCGCTCCTCGCGGGCGGCGATTCTCGGGTCCAGCAGCAACCACTCGTCGTGACGCCGCTCCAGCAGCCAGAAGGACGCCGCAGCCAGGGCTCCGTACATCAGTTGTCCGACCAGCGCGGGAAATTGAGCCCGTGCGTCCGCCGGAGCCCATAGCGAATGGCCCTCGGCAACAGTGAACAGCGTGAGCGGTCCGATAAACCAACCGATCAGCCCGTAGACCAGCCCCCAGCCGATTCCAGAAGCCAGGTTGGGAGCCTCGCGCTGGAACAACAGGCCGTAGCTGGCGCCCATTAAAATGCTGAGGACCAGATGGACCACCAAGCCCAGCGTGGGCGACATGCCGCCGGCGATGGTAGCGATCTGTTTCCAGGAGCCCGCGGCAATCAGCACCAGGGCGTACAACGCGCCTCCGGCCAGGCCCGAGACAGCGCCCCATTGCACCAATAGGATGAATCGCACACCCGGACCTTCCGGCTGACGGCGGATTGGATCAGACTCGGTAAAGAATCGCACCCACAAACGGTCGACGGCCGCATACAGCAGCCCGACAATCACGCCATAGACAATGTGCCCGATCAGCGAGCCGAACAGTTGGCTGGCGTGAGTGCGGGACCAGTCCACCGGATTCCGCGACCACAACGGCAGGATGGTGAGCGGTCCCAGAAACCACCAGAACATGCCATAAGCCATCGCCGCAGGCCATGCTGGAACCGTAGCCGCGCGCCTCGCGTTGGAATAAGAGAGCGAAGCTGACGCCGATAATCACCGCGAAGAAAAAATGGAGCGATTCCCCAACCATTCTGGAATTCGATCCCACCAGGCCTGCGATCAGCGGATAGAAATTCACTTGCTCCATCCATTTGCCGAAAGCCCATCCGCCCACGATGCCCGCCAGCGTTCCGCCCATGATGGCTCGTCCAGGCTGAAAGGAGCAAGGCCGTCTCTGCGCTCTCCGCGCCCGCCACGCCCCTAACACCAATCCCAGCGGAGCGGCGAAGCAAAGGATATAACCGACCAGATCCGGGAAGTTATCGCGACTGGTTCGCAACTGATCCAGCGACGTAACTCCGGCGTTCGCCAAGTGGCAGGATCACGGTGACCACGCGCCAACCACAGCAGCAGCGCATAACCGAGACCCCACAGCAGCCCGGAACCTGCGCTCGAGGCGCGATTGGAGAACAGAAGCGCGAACAACACGCCATAGAGCACGCCCAGGACCGGCCCGGTGACCATCGTTGCATGTGCGGCCGGCATGAGCGCCAAGCCGCCCAGTAGCCCGGTTGCCGCGCATAACAGCACCGGGAGCAAACGGTTTGGGTTTAGGAGCGATTGCGGACATAGGCGGAGTCGAGCATAGAAGCAGCGGCCATCTCGAGGCTACTTCGAGTCGGGACAGTCGATGGTTTGGACGATATCGCGAGGGAAGAACAGCTCGATCACCCAGTCGCTCAATACCCGAATCTTGCGCTCCAGGCCGGGCAATTTTCCCAGATAAATGCCGCGCCACAGCAGCCAGGCAAACAAGTCCGCGGAAGCGTATGGACTTGCCGGGAGCGAAGGGCACCGCCAGTTCCGCGCAAGCCGTGTGATGCCCCACCACGCACAGCGCTCCCAGCGAATCGAAGTGAAATGGCTCCAGCGCGCGTCCTTGGAGAGCAGCGCGAATATTGCGCGCCAGCACGCGGGCTTCACGCAGCGCGAACTGCGCGGTGGGAGGACATGGATGGCCCGTCTTGCCATCCTTAAGCGCCGCGCAATCGCCCAAGGCCCATACTCCCGGATGTGCCCCGACCGCCATGGTGCTTTCCACCACCACGGCGCCCCGGCGATCGGTCTCCAGCGGCAGGGTCCGCAGCAACGGATTCGGCGCGGTGCCGGCGGTCCAGACCAGCGTTCGCGCCCGAACTTCGCCGTCGCTCAGAACCACGCGGCCAGGCCCGCAATCGTTCAGCCGGCAATTGAGCCGGAACGTTACGCCACGCATCGCCATGCTCTCTTGCGCATATCGTCCCAGCGATTCGCTGAGTTCCGGCAAGATGCGGTCGCGCGAATGAACCAGAACAATCTGCAAATCCCCAGTAGCTGATGTTAGGGTAGTCCGCCAAAATGCCGCGCGAAAAGTCGTTCAAAGCCCCCGCCAGCTCCACGCCCGCGAATCCGCCGCCCGCAATGACGAACGTAAGCTTCTCGCGGCGCAATTCGGGATCCGTTTCGCGATCCGCCTGCTCGAACATGTCGATCACGCGATTGCGAATGCGAATGGCATCCAGCAGCGACTTGAAATCGAACGCAAGTTCCTGGACGTTCTTCAAGCCAAGATAATTCGAAACAGCGCCCAACGCGAAGACCACCTGATCATAAACCAGCTCGCGGACGCCGCCACCTTCCACGGCTATCTGGATCCGCCGGCCTTCGAGATCCACTTCGCTCACCCGTCCGCGAATTACTTGCGTGCGGCGCAAGCTGGTCCGCAAAGGCGTGCTGATATGGCTGGGCTCCAGGCTGCTGCCGGCCACCTCCGCCAGCATCGGCGTGAATAGCAGAGCGTTTGTGTCGCTCACCAAGGTGAACGTGACGGATCGGTCCGGCCCGAAAACCTCCTCCAGATTTTGCGCGGTGGTCATGCCGGCAAACCCGCCGCCCAAAATGACGATGTGTTTCTGCTCGGGCTCCGGTGCTTTCGGAGACGCCGGCTCCGGCCCGAGTCTTGCGAACGCAAGATCGTTCAGCGCCTGCGTCACCAGCCCGAGCGCGGCTCCATAGAGCACCCAGCCCACTAACTCGGGCGACAGAGCGCGCATCTGGCCATTCGTCCACTCGGGCATCCGGCCTGCGAACAGCGGAAAAAGGATGACACCGAAGAAGACCCAGGCGGGAACGCCGAGCGCCGCCCCTGTCATGGCGCTGTCAGCGTACGCGCGGGGAGTGGGGCGGAAAGCCATCGCATAGACGATTCCAACCAGGACACCCACCAGAACCGCGATTGCCTCGTGCCGCTGAGTCATCACGAGCGCGTAGCTCGCCGCTAAGCCGGCGAGCGAGCCGATCACTGTGCGCCTGAGCGTGCGTCCGAGGGCGCTTCTGAAGTACTTGTACACTTCGTCAATCATAAATGCCACGGACGGTCTCTTTTATTCCCGGGTCCCGTGGGCCCAGGTCAAGGCTCGGTCTTCGCCAGAAATCCTTTCACAGGAAGAGCCAGCGCCAGCATGAAGTCTGTATTCCGCTGCCGGCCGAGGTCGGAAATGAAATAGACCAGGTAATCGGTGGTTTCAAACGCTGAGATTTGAAAGCGCTGAACCCCGGCCTGATACATTGGAATACCGGATTGGCCCAACGCTGGCAGCATGCCGGCGGCGCGGAACGATTCGCCATTGACCTTTTTAGCGATCACCAGCGATAGCATGTTCGATTCATCCATCAGAGACAGATGAATGTACTCGCGGCCTTGGTAGGTGCACTGATGCGCCAGCGTCATCCGGTAATTCTCCGGCACAAGGCCGCGGACAATCGGAATCAGCCCCGCATATTGTGGCGATATCGCCTTGACGCCCTTTTCGAATCCTGGATTGAGGATTTCTTCGGCCGCCGGCGGATTCTTGGGATACTTCCGGAACACCGAGCAATGGATGTGATCTCTCAACCCGATGCGCATCAGAGCGCCCAGGCGGGAGGAGACAGAAGCAATGTAGGCGTCCTGCGAGGCCTTGGTCAGCCTGAGATGACCGGATTGGTAGGCGGTCCCGAGCGCGGCAAGAACGCCTGCGGCAACCAACACCGGCGCCAGCCTGGGAAGCGGGCGCCACGCCGGAAGCGCCCCAGAGATAGGAATTCGGATACGGCTGTCCAGGGACGCAGGAACTGGCACGTTTCTTACCGCGCTCCGCAAGCTATCCCGCGCACTCAAGGCGAGTGCTTGCGCGTGAATTTGGCTTCGCAGGCGCGCTGCGAGAATATCTGGCACCGGGACGCTATTGACAGCTTCCTTCAGGCGGTTCCTGTTCCCTGGCGTGGGGTTCACGGCTATCCCTCGGCCTTTTTTATTCCGTAACGCCGGGCAACCTCTCGCAACTGGTCCCGTAGCAGCTTTCTGCCTCTGCTCAAACGGGACATCACCGTGCCGGCGGGGATCGAAAGAATTTGGGACGCTTCTTTATACGAGAACTCCTCGACGTCCACAATTAAAACGATAGCTCGAAAGTCAGCCGGCAAGCGGTCGAGCGCGAGCAGAACGTCGTCGTCCGTTAGGAGTTCCGGAATCGGCTCGACATACACCAGATTGGCTTCGGCAACTACTTCAGAGTCCTGAAGTAGCGGGAAGCGGAGCCATTTGCGCCGGTCGTGGTTGACACAATGAAAGAGAATCTTGAACAACCACGCATGACAATTGGTTCCCTGCTGGCAGCGGTGAAACGATTGCCAGGCCTTCAGATAGACTTCTTGGGCGACATCTTCGGCACGAGCGCTGTCGCCCACCATACGGAGGGCGGCACGAAAGATGCTATGCAGTTGCGGCATGGCCTCGGCTTCAAACCTGTCGGCCGGGGACTGATAAGCGCTCAAGTATTTTGTCGCCGATGGGATGGGCACCAGGACGGCGACCTCTGCGATTTCGGGCTCTGGGTTCCAGCGGTAGGCAAATCTGAGTGGCGCCGTTTCTGGATAGAAATGCCGGGGAGGCGAAGATTTATTCCGCAATCCTGGAAAGACCCCCTCTGCTGTTGATCTCCAGAGGGCTCGTCGATACAGAAGCAATAGCGCTGGTCCGCGCGCAGCAGGTGATTGCGACGCTTCCCAAACAAGATCCTCCGGGACTACGAATTATTCCGGAAAATGAACCTTCCCGCCGGCTAGGACGCGCACAGCCTCGTCTTTACACCTGCGGAGCACCAGGCTTAGCGCTTTCCACGAATCCATGTGGGTCATTCGTACCGTAACGCCACCGTTGGATCCACTTCCACAGCTCTGCGCGTGGGAATAAGGCAGGCGATCAGCGCGACCGCCGTAAGAGATAAAGCCACCGTGATGAACGTTGCAGGATCGGTCGGGGTTACCTCATATAAGGCCGTCTTGATCACTCGCGTCAGCGCGAACGACGCGGCGATGCCGGCCACCAGGCCGATCCCGATCAGCAATAATGCCTGCCGCATAACCAGCACGAGCACGTCCCGCGCTCCGGCTCCCAACGCCATCCGGATGCCGATTTCACGCGTGCGTTCGGCCACCGAGTACGCCATCACACCATAGATTCCAATGGCGGCAAGCACCGCGGCCACGGCTCCGAAAATACCCAGCAGCAACACGTACAGCCGCACGAATTGAATCTGTTGATCGAGATTCTGCTCGACGGTCCGGATAGACGAGGCTGGCTTATCGCGATCCACCTCCGCCAAAGCTTGGCGCATCGCGGGAACCAATTTCATTGGGTCGCCGGTGGTGCGCAGGATGAAGTACATTCCCGAGCGCACGTTCCAACCAGGACCCAGCCAGCGCGCGGGCTGCTGCAGATGCGGCACATACACGGTGGGAAGAATCTGGCGCTGCTGGCGGCTCAGGCGGACGTCGCCAACTACACCGACGATCTCGCGCGAAGGCTGGTTCGGCACGTAATCGAGAGTGATGCGTCTGCCAATGGGGCTTTCGTTCGGCCAATATCGCTTGGCCATGGTCTCATTAATAATGGCTACGGGCGGCGCCGCGGCGGTGTCACGGTCGTTCAACTCGCGGCCCTGCAGGATCGGCGTCCTTAAGGCGGCGAAGTAATTGGGCGTGATCGCGATATATCCGGCCTGCTGAACGGGCTGGCCGTCATTGCCCGCGGGCGGCGTCGGACGTCCGTCGATCAGAAATTGCATTAGCAGAGCGCCGGCCAGCGGCGGTGTGCTGGCGGCTGCGGCTATTTGCACGCCTGGCACGGACTGCATTCGTTCGTAAATGCGCTGGAACGTCCGGGTAGTGACCGGAAATACGTCCCACAAACCCATATTGCGGTAGCGCCCGTAGGGCTTTATGGTTTCGTTTTGCGAAAACCGGAATTCGAAAGTGAGCAGCCCTTTAGGATCGGCGCCCAAACGATTGTTCTGGATTCGCACAAAACTATTGATCATCAGCCCGGCTCCAATTAACAAAACCAGCGCCAGTGCGATCTGAAACGTGACCAACGCGCTGCGCATGTGCTGGCGCGCCACTCCGTCCGTTCCGCTTCGTCCGGATTCTTTGAGCGAACTCACCAGATCGGGCTTCGACGCGTGAATGGCCGGAGCAATGCCAAACACCAAGGCCGTCAGCACCGTCATGAACGCCGTGAATCCCAGCACCGAAAGATCCAGCGAGATTTCGCTCAGCCTGGGGAATCCGGGCGGAGCCACGGCAACGAAGAGCTTCAGCCCGCCCCATGCCAGGAAGACGCCGATAACTCCGGCCAGCAAGGATAGCGGCAAACTCTCGGTGATCAATTGCCGGACGATTCGCCACCGTCCTGCCCCGATGGCGGTGCGGACCGCGATTTCGGTGCGCCGTGACGCCGCGCGCGCCAACAGCAATCCCGCCACATTGGCGCAGCCGATCAACAGCACGAAAGCGACGGCGCCCTGCAAAATCAGGAGCGGACCTTGTAAATCCCCATAGAGCGATTCCGTCATGGGCTGCACGCGCGCGCCCAACCCCTTGTTGCGCTCCGGATCGGCCGCCAATTGCTGTGCCGCGATGCCATCTATTTCCGATTGCGCCTGCTTGAGCGCCACTCCCGGCTTTAAGCGCGCCACAACTCCCATAGTGAAGCCGGTGCTGCCAACCACCAGGCGATTAAACTGAAGCGGGTTCCAGAAATCCGCGCGGTCGTCCCCGAGATAAAATCCCTGCGGCATCACACCGATCACAGTGATCGGGACTCCGTCCATGCGGATGGTTTGGCCCACCACCTTCGGATCGCTGCCAAAACGCCGCTGCCACAAACGTTCGCTGATCAAAACCACGGACGCCTGTGTATCGATCTGGTCTTCGTCTTCCGACACCACGCGGCCAAGCTTCGGCTTCACTCCGAGCGTGGTGAACATCGAAGGGGTGAAACCTTCGCCCTCCAGATGCTCCGCGGATTGCCCATTTTCGTCCGCTCCCAGGCTGCGCGGCTGACTCCAGGTGGCCCCGATGGATTCAAACGACCCCGCCTTCCGGAATGCCATGTAGTTGGTGTACGTTACCCCGTCCCTCTCCTCGGGTTTGTTGAGAGGCGCGCTCCACACCATCACCAGCCGGCCGGCGTTCGGATATGGCAGGGGCCTCAGCAAGGTGCTGTCGATCAGGCTGAAGATCACTGTATTCGCGGCAATGCCCAGGGCCAGTGAAAGCGTGGCAATGGCCGTGAATCCGGGCTTCTTGAGAAGCATGCGGAAACCGTAGACTATATCCTGCCAGAGCGTTGCCATGGTCAACCTCAGTGGAACCGGTGCAACCGTTCGCAATGACGGTGGGCTGTTGATGTACGGTTATTATACGTTTTGAGACGCGTTAGGTTTCCCGAAAAACGGCGTGGCGCGCGATATCGAACTACGCGGCAATCAAGTTCATTTCTGGCTATCGGGTGCCTGGCTGCCGGGCGCTGGCGCGCGTCCAACCCGGGGAACCTGCCTGCCCGGCGGCACGTGCGTCAGGGTATGCACGAAACGCAGCTTACCTTTCTCTACGCGAAAGAGGTGTGTATCCGGCAATCCGCCGACGCCGAAAGTACAAAACGCGACAACCGCTCCCATGCTCTCGTCAACGATGAAGCGCCGCGCGACGATGTTGACGCCGGCCGGTACGCCCACCTGGCAGCTGTCTTCCGGGACACCTTTCCCGGTGCGGAGGCCGCCTTCGGTCCGGTTGCAGGGAGTACCCCACGGCACAAGGTCGAGCTTCTTCTCCAGAAAAGCATCCAGGTAGGCGTTGGCCGCAGCCACCAGGGTATCGCGGCTGTCGCGCTCTGCTGGCGGAATCGTTCCCCAGTCCTCACCCGGCGACCACTTAAAGTAGTTGTCGGCATTAAATAGCCAGTCGCCCGGTTGGGTCACCTGCGATTCCACTTCGGCGATCTTGTCGTGATTCACCCTGAGGCGCGTACCGATGACGTACGGGTGGCTTTTATCCGTAACTATTACCTCGGTAAACGTCTGACAAGTGGCCGGATCAATCAAGGTTCGATGAAAATCGATCTTCAGCGCCTTCTGAATAACACCCGATTGGATGTCAACCACCTGCATGTTCTCCATATATGCCAGCCCCTTGGCCAGCGGCAGGCCGGAAGGGTCGCCCTTGCCTTGAGCCTCGATATAGAGATTGGCCGCAGCTTGCAGGCCGTCCCGCGTGCAGGCGACCTGCGCAAAACTTGCCGCCGGCCCCAATAGCGCGGCCGAGAACACGATCCACTTCAAAGCAATACGATTCATCGGACTCCTCCATTTGTTGAGGCACGCTGCTAATCAGCATCAGAGTATACCGGATGCCGCGCGGCAGCAGGAGATCGTATGGTGAGGAGCCCGGCGGAAACTGGCGGCGTTCAGGGTGCGTAGTGCGTGAAGACGAGGTCGCTAGCCTTGGTCTGATTGTGGCAGGGAAAGCAGGATTTCATGGAAGCTGCGGCGGCGGGTTTGCCGTCGACGAAGGTAGCGAACCCCCAGCCGCCCGTCGCGGCGTACTTTGTGGAGTCCTTCACCATGAACTGAATGTTCGTGGGTGCGCCAGGGACGAAAGATTGGGCTTGGCCGAAAACTTTGTTGTTTTCCGCCGACGGGACGTGGCTGTAGTGCAGAGCGGCAATGATGGCGCCGTCCGGAAATGGAAGCTTCCGCTCGCGGTAGGCCTGGATCGCCACATCGTTGCCCAAAACGGCGCCAATACTGTTCAGGTTGCCTGCTTCGTGGGAGACGGAGATCAACCTCCAGTCCCGGTATCCGCGGGGGATTTTTGTTACGTAAGCCGGGGCGGCCGAGTCATCGGCGTGTAGAGACGCGGGTAACGTAAACGCGACGATATCGGCTAGTATTACAACGGCAGCCAGCAGCAAAGTGATCCTTTTCATAGCGCTTCCTTCTTCAGACTGGTGCACGAGAATCCCCACTCTGAGATTTCCCTTGGGCAGGCTGACAGGGCAGTCCTTTGCTGAAATCCACAGCACGGGTGCTGTTATCCGTTTGTCGATACACCGTCTCCGAAACTGCGTGACACGTCCGCCGGCCGTCGTTATCGCGGCACGCTTGCGATGTAGTGTACGATTAACAACGACGCCCGAAACGTTTACCGTCGGGCGCTGGAGAAGCAAGGAGAAATGACGATGAAATTGGCGAAAGCGATGTTGCTCTTCACCCTGGCATCGGCGGCGGCCTGGGCTCAGGTCAATATAGGCGAACAGAAGCCCGAAGCCAGCCTGCCTTTCAACATGACCACGGTGTCCAACTTTGAATTACCCTGGCGGATCGCCTTCTTGCCCGACGGCCACATGCTAATTACCGAAAAGATCGGGCCCGTTTGGCTGGTGTCCCAGCAGGGCGAAAAGACCATGGTGAATAATACTCCCGCAGTCTATTGGCAGGGCCAAAGCGGCATGATGGGGGTCTTCGTCTCGCCGACTTACGCCACCGACCAACGTATCTATCTCACCTATTCCGAACCCGGCGACTACGGCGGCGGCCTGGTGCTGGCGCGTGCCAAGCTGAACACCGCCGGCCGTGGTGCACCGGGCACCACCGGCCCCGTGGCCAGGCTTGAAAACCTGGAAGTGCTCTGGCGCCAGTTGCCCAAGGGCAAGGGCGGCCAGGAGGGCGCGCAGATCGCCTTCGCTCCCGACGGCCAGTCGCTATTCCTAACTGTTGGCGACCGCCAGCGCTTCACTCCCGCCCAGGATCCGAATCAGCCGGAAGGCAAGATCCTGCACCTGACGCTGGACGGCAAACCCGCCGCCGATAATCCCAACTATGGAAAAACCGGCGCTTCGACGATTCCTCTGATCGATCCAGCCCGTAACACCGAAACCGCTAAGACCGCTACGGTGGTGAGCACCTACACGTTCACCGGTCCCAACCTGACTCCGGCCGAAACCTGGGCCAGCGGTGTCCGCACGCCCTACGGCCTGGCGTTTTCTCCCGCCGGCGAATTGTGGGAAGTGGAGCATGGCCCGCGCGGCGGCGACGAGTTGAACCTGATCGAGAAGGGCAAGAATTATGGCTGGCCGCTGGTATCTTTCGGCAACAACTATGACGGCGTGCCCATCCCTAGGCCCGACAGTCGGCCCGACCTGGCGATGCCGGTGCTCTATTGGGCGCCAGTGATCGCGCCAGGCAATCTGATGTTCTACCACGGCACCCAGAGCTTCCCGCAATGGAAGGGCAACGGCTTCGTCAGCGGCCTGTCGACCAAGACTCTCAACCGCATCATCTTTGACGGCCATGGCGGCGCCAAATCCGCCGAGCGCTGGGATGTGGGCCATCGCATACGCGATGTGGAAGAAGGCCCCGATGGCTCGCTGTGGATGCTGGAAGACGCCAATCCCGGCGCCCTGATCCATGTGACGCCCAAAGAAACCGGTTCGCGTTAGTTTAGCAGGATGTTGAAAAAGGCGATAAAGCGCTTGCTCACGCGCCACCCGTACGGTCTTCTTCGAGTCGATGCCCTCCAGTGCACGACTTCCGGTCGTCTCCGGGTGTGCTGCTCGCGCGCGGCTCAGAATCGCGTCTGCGTATTTGCGTGTGCTTACCGAGCCGCGACCGTGGGGAAGTCGGTCCCCCAAGAGCCTTTTTCAATAGCCTGTTAGTTTAGGTGGCTGTGGTGCAGGGCCGTTAACCTAGGCCCTGCAAATTTCACGGACGTGCGGGCTCACTCGGAACGCCGCCCTTCCGAACAGCCTTCTCCTCCTTGCCCGTACCCTTCCGGACCAAGTACGTGACGGCGCCATCGGAATCACGGAAGAACTCGACAACAACCTGGCTCACGCTGGACATGAAAGCCGTCTCCGAACGCGCCACGAAGAGCTGATCCAACGGATTCGCACTGTCCTCGATCGATAACTGATAGCCGGAAGCTCTGACCACAACTTCCCGTCCCGTCCCGAACTGGTAAGTCCCCACATATTTCGCCAGGATCTCCGGAGCCACCTTGACCCCGCTTTCCAAGTGCGAACTGTCGCGCTCATTTTCGCAGACGTCCTCCAGGATATCGGTATCCGGCGTCAACGTCTTGTCCATGCGCAGCGTGAACGGCTTGGCAAAGGTCTTCGGATCGTCAAAAGTCACTTCCATTTCCAGGTGTCCAAAATCGCGACGCCGGTAGCGCTCCGTCAGCCTGAGCGATTCCGTTTGCGGAAGCCCGCCCACGTCCAGCCATCCCTGGTCGTTGAACCCCGCGCTGTTCACCACCAGCGTGTCCTGTTCCCAATGCCCGACTGAGTATCCCAGCCACGTGGGATTCATTTCCTTGGGAAGCTCGCGGCCGTCCGTAAAGATGGTTCGGTGGGGACTGTTCGGCGATTCATAAAGGATCACGATCAATCCCGGCGTCTGCACGATCCTGGACAAACCGCGGAAATTGAGGAACGGGATGCTGACCGGCCGGCACTGCGCCAGCGGACTGTCCTTGCGAAAGTCCTGAACCCGCTGCTCGCGTACCGACTCGGCCCAAGGTGTGACGCTCCCCGCCGGCAGCTTTTGAGCAACGTTGTAATCGTACCCATATTGGCCGGCGCGGCCGCCCTGCCAAATGCCGGACAGGTCCGGCTTGCCGTCGGCGGTTCGCCGCGCAGGCGCGGAAAGATTCGGTTTGCCGTCCGGCGTCCGCGGGATGCCGGGGGTGGGATAGTTGATCCACTGCGCGCTGGCCCATTCCGGCGCCGCCGCAATGAACATCACCACAGCCGCCAGGATGAGGATGCTGGCACTCTGTGGACCCATCTTCATGGCACGACCTTCATGGCGCCACCTCGCAATCTCCGCCAATTATACTCCGACGGAAAAAAGCCCTAGCGCCCGCCTTCTACCATCGCGGCATCGGCGCTGCTCGCGAAGCTGCTGATCAGTTCTTCGAGATCCTCTTCGCAGGTCCGTGGATTAATGATGCAGGCTCGCAACCAGAACCGGTTGTCCAACACCGTGCTGACAGGAACGCCTGGCCGCCAAGCTGGAGTTTCACCAGGATGGTTCTGTTCAGGCGGTCCATGGCCTGCTCATCCTGGCGAAGATCGCGGTTCGAAAATCTGGGTATCTTCGCGTTCGCGCAACAAGTTCGCAAACCGCGCGGCCCACCGAACATCGCGCTCAATGGAGGTACGATCTCCTGGACGGGGCGTGAAAGCGCAAGGCCATCCAGATCTTGAGGGCGCGAAAGCCTCGGATCTGCTGGAAACCGTACTTTTTCGTCAAAGTCACCGGCCGGTATCGCGAAGGGTTTCGTGGGCTAGCGGTTCGGTATTGCAGACCATAGCGGAGGGTAATACCATAAGGACAGATGCAGACGATCTCATTGAAGCTGCCTGCCGACCTTCTAGCGGAACTGGAGCGGGAAGCGAGAACAGGCGAATCACGAAATCCGCTCTGGTGCGTGAGAGCCTGGAAGCGGCCCTGCGCGGACGGCGGCGGGCGGCTCCCTCCTGCTACGACCTGGCTCGGGATCTGGCGGGCGCGGTAAAGGGTCTCCCGCGCGACCTGGCGCATAATCCCAAATATATGGAAGGTTTCGGCGAGTGAAGGAACGGGTTGTGTTGCTCGACACGGGGCCGCTGGTGAGCTTTTCTCGCTGACGGCCGGTGCACCACGCGTGGGCGCTCGAGCAGTGGAAACAACTGCGCCCTCCCATGCTCACATGTGAGCCGGTACTGACTGAAGCCACATTTCTCCTGAAGCGCGCGGGCCGCGACACCGATAGCCTTTTTGCGCTGTTAGAGAGAGGGATCATTCGGATCGGGGTCGCGGTTGAGGATCAACAAGCGGATCTCCGCGCTCTCATGCGCCGGTATCGCAATCGGCCAATGTCGTTGGCGGACGCGTGCCTGGTTCGGCTGTCCGAGATGCACGGCGCAGCCGAGGTGCTGACCCTGGATGGAGATTTCCGGATTTATCGCCGGCACGGCAACAAGGTGATCCCGGTCCGAATGCCGGACTGAGGCGAGATGCTGGCGGCGGGAGTGGATGGGGCGGGTTCGTCGCTTGCACGACATGCCGACTATACGTCCGCGTGATTTGCTCCGCGCTGTATCGCTTCAACCCCATGAGACATCGAGTTCGGGAAGTGCATTGGGGCTCGTCAAGATGTATTCATGACGGTCGAGCTTTGTGCCGTCGAGGCAACGTGTCGCGGCTTCATGGGCAACGCCTATCTTCTGGAACCCCAGTTTCTCTACGATGCGCCTGCTAGGCTCGTTTCCGTCGAAGTATCCGATGCTGATTGCCTTCGCGCCAAGATGGCCGAACGCG
The DNA here is from genome assembly GCA_963784025.1 of Bryobacterales bacterium. Taxonomy (GTDB): domain Bacteria; phylum Acidobacteriota; class Terriglobia; order Bryobacterales; family Bryobacteraceae; genus Palsa-89. The sequence goes on along the minus strand of CAWAPW010000005.1, from coordinate 525,610 downwards.
TAGCGAATAGCTGCGTTTGCCGCCTCGGTAGCCATGCCCTGCCCGGCGTATCCAGCCGCCACCCAGTATCCAGTCTCGTAGATGTCTGGCACATCGGTTAGATCCAATGCGGTTCGAACGACGAAATCTCCGTTGGACCTATGGAATCCAGCCAGTGCGATTCCCGCTTGGCTCTGGTAATCCATAGTTCGTCGAATCGAATTTTCCATCGATTGCCGCGACCGTTGATCGTCAAAGGCCCAGGCCATCCAACGTTGCAAATCGGGCCACGCATCTTCCTTAGCGGTCTGGATAGAATCCAAATCGCCAAGAGTTGGTGGACGCAAGACCAGCCGCGGCGTTACGATCGGCATCAAATGGCGCATAGAGCGGTTACGCTGCAATTGTAGCGGCGTGCAGGCGTAAAGTCGCCGCACGCCCGCAATTACAAGGGTTCACCGTGACGCCACCTGGAGATTGGCTTTCCTGGGGCAACTTGCCGCAAATCGGCCTATGGTCTCCCGTGGAACGACCGATTCTCAATCCGCGCGACGCCGACCCTACGTCAACTTGAATCGGCCTTGATGGAAGACGAGAAGCGCGTTTCGCAGGAGTAATCAATAACGAGTCGCCGACAACAACCCAATCGGCTGCGACGGGGGGCAGCTCGCCACGTGGAGAAGGTGCCAATGCCGGGGATGCCTTGCGGGGAGAAGTCCTGGCAGGCGTAGGCTAATTTGGATGGGAGCGTGAGACGACGAATTAGCCTGCGTTCGCGGGCGAACACATGCGCAAATCTCTCCTCCCCAACTCCGCGAACTGGGCGGAAATGTGTTAGGATTCATCGCTGACAGCTACCTTCGGGTGGGCTGTTATCGAGCTAATGCCTTTCCCATTCGACATCGACGCGGCCATCGCGGACATTGAGAATGCCATTCAAGGTTCAGACTTACAACGTGCAGTGAATCGGCTTCTTGATATCAAGAATAACTGCCGTCTCGACTCCGAGCTGGCCAAAGCCGTACTCATCCTCAACGGTGAGTTCGACCGGCTGAGCAAGGAACATCGGATCAATACGATGGCCTACAATGACTATTCGCGCGCCACTAACGACCTCAGCCGCCGAATTCTTGACCTATGCGACGATATTAAACGGTCTTATCCAAGTGTCCGGCGCAAATCTGAATCGGAGCGACGGGGTGAGAACGACAAAGCTCCGCTGCGTAAAAGCGAGAATGTTCCAACGGAACATACGGTGACGAACGCACCGTCTATCGGATCGGTCGTCACAATCGAACAAGTCAGGCTTCAGTTTCAAGGCTTTCGCTTATTCATCGAACACCTGGAGGTCGGCGCGGGGAGTATGGTGGGCGTCGTCGGAGCCAATTCGAGCGGCAAGACGACTTTGATGCGGATACTGGCGGGCGAACTAAGCCCGTCCGCTGGGCGGGTTCAATATCCTTCACTCGGAACTGTTCCGATCGATTGGTACGGCGTAAAACGGCAGATTGCCTACGTAAGGCAGTTATCGCAATATTGGCCTGGAATTGCAATGGACGTGCTCAGCCTCGAAGCAGCGGACTTCGGTCATTTGGGCGCTGCTAACGAGAGCTGGGTATACCGATGGGTTGAACGACTTCGATTGGGCGAGCACGTGAACAAAACCTGGGATCAGCTTTCGGGTGGCTTTAAGACAAGGTTCGAGCTAGCTCGCGCCTTGATCCGGCAGCCTCGGCTATTGGTGCTAGATGAGCCTTTAGCAGCACTTGATCCGCCGGCCCAAGTAACATTTCTCTGGGACTTGCAGACGTTCTGTAAAGATCAAGAGCTAGCCATTGTGATTAGCAGTCAACATTTGCACGAGGTAGAGGCGTTCGCGCACCACGTCATTTTTCTTCGTGATGGCGGTGTTGCAAAAAGTTTTCCGTACGATGACCAATGTCACCTCGAAGCCGCGTTTCATCGGGTGTCAGAAGAGACTCACGCTTTTCTTCAGTCGATCGATGATCACTACCGTTTCGATGGGTATGCCTTTCATTTTCGCGCCAACCGTGAGGATATGGACGCCCTCCTCTTCAATCTCGGCAAACTTCCCAGCCGACTAATATACTTCCGCGACGTCAGCAGCTCAACCGCGAGATTGTTCGAGTGACCAATCCTGTCTTATTAGTTCCGCGCTCTGTCTGGCTTCGCCTAATGAGGAGAAACCCTGCGCTGTTGGATGACTTCGTCCTCTGCCTAATCCCTTATGTCTTTGTGGTGGTCTCGGCGTTCGGCGCCTGGCTCTTTTTACGAAATATCGGACCTGCAGACAGCTACTTAGTCTACGAGGCACACGGATGGGTGGAACGATGCCTCATGGCGGTTCTTTCGATTTGGCTGCTTGCGCCGCCCGTCTATGAGCGACATGTTAAGTCGAGCCTTACAAAATCACAGCGCTTCACGGTTACCGGTGTCCTTCTGGCATCCTGCTGGATCTGCGCTTCGGCGCCGATATATGTTCAACACCGCGCCGCGATTAATCTCAGGACCAGTATTAGTGTCAAAGATCTTACGAGCTATCTCAAGTCGTTTATGCCGGTTCGGACTCCCGAACTTGCCAGTTTCCCCGATCCTCAGCTATTAAGGGAAATGTACGCTTTCGCTCGTGTCGACCCTGGCCTTTCATACGGTACGTTCTCGATCGGTTTAGGCACCCCCAACCCGGCTAGGACGCTTACAGCCGAGGCACTCTCCTCTCTTCCATCGCAATACTGTTCTGTCGCGGCCGGACTGGGCATACCGATAGACAGCGAGATCGGCGATACGGCTCCTTTTAATAAATGCGTTCAGCATTTAAGTGAATTGGCTTCACGACTTCACAGCGACGATCCCGCGTTTTCCGCATTCTCAATCGACGAGGCGAGCGATTCCATCGAGCGAGTCGTTGGTGCCCTGTTCGTTGTGAATCATCTCGGTTCGTTGCGCATAAGATCGGAGCTGCGATCAATTTGGTTATGGTCGCTTGCGTTAGGGTTGTTCTGGACCGCAGCGGTCCAGTTCGGCGGCGATCTGGCTCGCAAAGGAATCGTCGTGGGACTCATTCCGTTTTGGAGGGATCAAGTCACGACCATGTCCTCGCTCATTCCCTTCGGGTTCAGGTCGTTCAGCCTGTCACTGCAGCTTCAACTAGAAACCGGTTTGGTCTATTACGCTCTTCCCCTGATTCTGTTGACAATTTACATTTCCTGGTGTGGCTCACGACGTTACTTCCCAGCTTTCCCTTCGTTACAGCTTTCGACTGGCCTTATTTCAGCGTATGGAACGATCCTTTTCTTTGAGTTTCCAGAACCCAGGCCGATACTTCCAATCGCCCAGGATGTTTGGTATTTCGATGCTAACGTGATGGCAGCGTCTATAGGCATCGCCTTGCTCGTGCTAATAGAAACGCAAAGGCGGCGTATTGCTTCCTTGGCAGTCGCACCAGTCCGACGATAGACGACTGGATTGAACGGAGAAAACGTGACCGATCATGAGCTCCGTAGTCACGTGGAGCAGCTTATTATCGATGGCAACTTGGAAGATGCGATCAGACTTCTATCAGGAGTCGTAACGGCTTCACCAGCACTAGGATTCCTTCGCAATGAGACATCATTACTTCTCGCTCGAAACGCAAGCCTCCGTCGCGACTTGCGAACCGGGGTGCTATCCGCAGGAGAAGCCGGAACTGAGCTTCAGAGGCTTCGCCAAAGCGCGCTAGAGCTGGTGGAAGAGGTAGTCCGCCGATCAAACACTATAACGGGGCCCTATATAGCAGTGCCCATCGCGACTTCTCTGTCGGGTGATGTGGGTCTTGAAAAGATCATTGGAGCAGTTAGCCATCTAAAAAGCATTGCGTGGTTAGGGAAAGGTCTCGATGCAGCCAAAAGCGTGTGCAGGATCGTTACTCCAGAGGGCCTCGGTACCGGTTTCATGATTAGGCCAGGAGTTGTCGCGACCAACCACCACGTTCTTCCGTCTAAGGACGTTGCGAAGAAGTCGCGAGCCGAATTCAACTACCAGGAAACGCTCTCAGGAACAATTGAAGCAATGAGCGTGTATGAGATCGACGGCGCGAAATGGGCTGGAGACTATGAACGTGATTGCGCGGTTGTTCACCTTAACGTACAGCCTAGCGCACCGTTCGAGCAGTGGGGGACACTGGGGCTGGAACTCTCATCCATTCCGCCGATCAAGAGTCACGTCAGCATCATTCAGCACCCTAATGGAGGGCCAAAACAGATTGCGCTTACCGCAAATCAGGTGGTGAGTATTTTCGGCCACAGACTCCAATACACTACCGACACGTTGCCCGGCTCAAGTGGGTCTCCTGTTTTCAACGACGAGTGGAAGGTTGTGGCAATTCACCACAAGGGCGGAAATCTAGTAACCAACGAGGCGGGCGACAAACGTTTCATCAATGAAGGCATTCTTGTAAAATACCTAGGGCCCATGCTTGCAATGTAGCCAGGGACGAGTGTGCATCGTGCGCGAGCGTAGACGCGCAAGGAGGGCCGCTACGAGCGAGGCAGAGCACTACGTCGCTCATCGTGGCGAAACGCGAGATCCTGAAGCATAGGGGTGCTTCGTGGCGATCACTTTACGCGCTCAACGAGGAGCGGAAGAAGACCTTTAAGAAGCAAACCATCTGTAGCGGATGACGCTGATTAGAATCTCAGGCATCCGCTGAGGAACCGGATCAGGACCGATAAGGCTGCTTCGATCCGCTAATAAATCGGCCAGCTTTCAAGTTGACGTAATACGGCCGTTGCTGAGATGTGGCGCGTCCGGGCAGGCTAAGATTAAGGAAGAAAGCAATGAATGTGACCGTCCAGATTCCCGACGATCTCGCCGAGCGCCTGAGCGCTGCCGGAGGCGACTTGTCGCGTCGAGCGCTGGAGGCTTTCGCCCTGGAAGAATATAAGAGCGGGCACCTCACAAAACCCGAACTCCGGCAATTGCTGGGTTATGAAACGCGCGCGGCGCTGGACGGGTTCCTCAAGGCTCATGGCGTGTTTGAGGATTACACCCTCGACGATCTGGAGCAGGAACGGCGCGATTTAACCCGCCTCGGCCTGTAGCAGCGTGCGATCGGTGGTGGCGGACACCGGACCGCTCCACTATCTGGTCATGATCGGGCACATCGATCTCATCCCGGCGCTTTTTGAAGCTGTATCCGTGCCAACTGAGGTGCGTGACGAACTCTCCCATGCCGAGGCACCGCCTGAGGTCCGTTCGTGGATCGCCGACCCACCGGCGTGGCTCACGGTCGTCCAAGCTCCGGCTCTGGCGACAGACCCGAGCCTCCTCCGGCTCGATCGTGGGGAAAGAGCGGCGATTATGCTGGCCACTTACCTTGAAGCGGACGCGATACTGATGGACGACCGCGCCGGTGTAGCTGCCGCCAGGGCTAGACACTTCGCTGTGGTGGGCACGCTTGGTATCTTGAAGCCGCCGCGCGCCACGGCCATATTGATCTGGCCGAAGCGCTCGACAAACTTCGCAGCACGACGTTTAGCAGGATGCTGAAAAAGGCAATAAACCGCTGGCTCACGCGCGCGGCTCAGAATTGCGACTGGTTGTTTGCATGTGTTTACCGAGCCGCGACCGTGAGGGAGTCGGTCCCCAAAAGCCTTTTTCATCAGCCTGTTAGGCGGAAGGAAGATCTCTTGGAAACGCTGCTGAAAAAGCATCAGAACGAGCGGCGGCCCGGCTAGAGCGGTGCTCGGCACTTGATCGGCCTGAAGCCGCACATAGTAAACTGGTACCGGTGCTTCATCCATCAAATCGTCGTGCGTTCCTGCGGAGCCTTGCCGGAGGCGCAGCCGGTGTAGCTCTCGCTCATCGTGCCTTCGGGCAGACGCCCCTGGAAGTCACCAAGCTCAGCGACAACTTTCTTCTGATATCGGGCGCGGGCGGCAATGTTCTGGCGGTTCTCGGTCCAGAGAGCGTCTTGCTGGTGAACGGCGGATCCGCCGAGCGATCCGACGAATTGTTGAAGCTGGTGGCCGAGCGCTCTGGCGGCAAGCCGGTCCAAGTGCTGTTCAATACCTGCTGGCACCCGCAGCACACCGGGTCGAACGAGACGCTGGGGAAGGCCGGCGCCAAGATCATCGCGCACGAAAATACCAGGCTCTGGCTAGGCACCGAGATCGATTGCGGCTGGGAAAAACGCACCTATGAGCCGCATCCTAAAGTGGCGCTCCCTAACCAGACCTTTTATACCGGCCTGCAAAAAATGACGTTCGGCAAGCAGCCGGTGGAATACGGCTACATGCGGCAGGCGCACACCGACGGCGACATCTATGTATACTTCCCCGGGCCGAACATCCTGGCGACGGGCGACGTGGTGTCGGTTGGAAGCTACCCGATCGTCGACTACACCACCGGCGGGTGGCTGGGCGGCATGGTGGAAGGGCAAAAGATCCTGCTAAACGTAACCAATGCCGACACGCGCGTCGTCCCTGGAAGTGGGCCTGGAAGCGGCCCGGCATCGGCGAAGGTGATGACGCAGGCCGATCTGGACGCGGAAAACCAGATGCTGGTGACGCTCAAGGATCGGCTAGTGAAGCTGATGAAGCATGGGATGGGGCCGAAAGAAATGATCGCTGAGGCGCCCACCAAGGATTTCGATGAAAAGTGGGGCAATCCGGAGCTGTTCATCGAGCTGGCGTATCGAGGCCTGTGGGGGCACGTTCGAGAGCTGGGCGGGATCGTCTGAGCGGCGCGTTAGTTTCTGAGCCGCGCGTTAGTTTCTGAGCCGCGCGCGTGAGCAAGCGGTTATAGGACAGGGAGACATAAATAAGACCATGCGTCACTGGGTTGTGGCGGTATCGTTCGCGCTGGTATTACCAGTAGCGGTGCAACTGCGTGCCGCCTCGCCCTCCCGGCAAACGTCCGCGCCTCCCGCGTCCCTTGCGGCGCATCGGGCCATGCTCGATCACTATTGCGTCACCTGCCACAACCAGAAGGCCAAGACCGCGAACCTGACGTTCGACACCATGGACCTGACGCACGTGGGCCAAGACGCCGCCGTGTGGGAGCGAGCGGTGCGCAAGCTGCGCGGCGGGATGATGCCGCCTCCGGGGATGCCGCGGCCCGATCCGGCCACCGTCAATTCGTTCGTGACGTTTCTCGAAGCATCGCTCGACCAGGCGGCGCTCGCTTCGCCGAATCCGGGGTCGGTTGCGCTGCACCGGCTGAATCGCGCCGAATATGCGAACGCCATGAAGGACGTGCTGGGCGTGAATGTGGACGCCGCGGCGCTGCTTCCCCGCGACGACATCAGCGATGGCTTCGACAACATCGCGAGCGTCCTCAAGGTTTCGCCTTCGTTCCTCGATCAGTACATCGCCGCCGCGCGCGAAGTGAGCCGCCTGGCCATCTCGCATCCGCCGCCCACCGAGCCGGTGAGGGCCGTGTTGCACGGACAGCCGGCCGATCCGGAAAGCTTGCCGCTCGGCACGCACGGCGGGATTGTGGCGGAATACCGGTTTCCCTTCGACGGAGACTACCAGTTCACCATCACGGGACCCGATCCGCTTCTCACCATCGATGGAATTCCGCAAGCGATCAACGGCTTCGTGAAGGTGAAGGCCGGCGTGCATCAGCTTGGGCTGACGGCGGCCGCGCATAGTTTTGCGGAGCCCGAGGGGATGTTGCAGTCGTTTGTTCCGGGCAAGGCGTTTCCGGGCTACGGATTCGCTCCCGGCGGCGCCGGCCCTGGCGGCCGCAGAGCTCCTTCGGGGCCAAGCATCGAGATTCTCGGTCCGTTCCATCCCACCGGCAAGCCGGTCCAGACCGAAAGCCGCGCGCGGATTTTTGTTTGCCAGCCGCCTACCCAGAGCGAAGAGGCTTCCTGCGCGGCCCGCATTCTCTCGAACATCGCGCATCGCGCTTACCGGCGGCCCGTGACCGCCAAGGATCTGGTGGCCCCGATGCAGTTCTTCAACGAAGGACGCGAGACGTCGGGTACTTTCGAAGGTGGAATCCAGAACGGCCTCATCGCGATCATCGCCAGCCCCAAGTTTCTTTATCGCGCTGAGCCGCCGCCGGCGGGTCTTGCGCCGGGAACCAACTATCGCATCAGCGACATCGAACTGGCCTCGCGCCTTTCGTTTTTCCTGTGGAGCACGGTTCCCGACGACGAGCTGCTGGCGGTTGCCGAGCAGGGCAAGCTGAAAGATCCGAAGGTTTTCGCGGAGCAGGTGCGGCGCATGCTGTCGAGCGAAAAATCGCGCTCGCTGGTGACGAACTTCGCCGCCGAATGGCTGAAGCTGCGGGATATCGACACCATCGATCCCGATCCATTTATTTATCCCAACTTCGATCCCAGCCTGCGCGCGGCTTTTCGTAAAGAGCTGGAGCTCTTTGTCGATAGCATCCAGCGCGAGGATCGCAGCGTACTGGATCTGCTGACGGCCAACTACACCTTCGTCAACGAGCGCCTGGCGCTGCACTACGGCATCCCGAACGTGCGCGGCGAAGAATTCCGCCGCGTGATTCTGCCGGACTCCACGCGCTACGGTTTGCTCGGCAAAGGCGCGGTGCTGATGGTGACGTCTTACGCCAACCGCACCTCGGTGGTGCTGCGCGGCAATTATATTCTGGAAAATATCACCGGCACGCCGCCTTCGCCGCCGCCGCCCAACGTGCCGGCGTTCAAGGAAAACAAGGAAGGGGAGAAGCCGCACACGGTACGGGAGACGATGGAGATGCATCGCGCCAATCCCACCTGCAACGCGTGTCATGGAGTGATCGACCCGCTGGGATTCGCGCTTGAAAACTTCGACACCGTGGGGGCGTGGCGCAGCAAAGATCGTTATACGCGAACCGTGATCGACGCTTCCGGCAAGCTGATGGACGGCACCGTGGTGAACGGGCCGGACGACCTGCGCAAAGCGCTGATGTCGCGTCCCGCCGAGTTCGTCCAGACCATGACCGAAAAGTTTCTGATTTATGCGCTGGGCCGCGGCCTGTCGCCGTATGACATGCCGACTGTTCGCAAGATTGTGCGCGACGCGGCTCGCGATAACTACCGGTTCTCGTCCATCGTGATGGGGATCGCCCAAAGCATACCGTTCCAAATGGAAAGAACGCCGGAAGCCGCTCCGGAAGCCGCTTACCGAGCCGCGACCGGACGCCCTGTTAAAGGGCCAAGGGAGCCGGCAGGAAATTAGAGGAGACGCGAATGTTCATCACCAAAAAACATCTCGAACGCCGCACGTTTTTGCGCGGCATGGGCGCCGCGGTGGCGCTGCCTTTGCTGGATGCCATGATTCCGGCGCGCACCGCGCTGGCCGCGACGGCCGCCACTCCCACGCCCCACATGGGGTTCATCTACTTTCCGCACGGCGCCATCATGGAACACTGGACGCCCAAGACGGAAGGCACCGGCTTCGATCTCCCCACCATCCTGAAACCGCTGGCGCCTTTCCAGAAGCAACTCACCGTGGTGAGCGGCCTGGAGAACAAGCCGGCCATCAGCCCGGCGGTGCACGCCATCACGCCCGGAACGTGGCTGAACTGCGTGCATCCGCGCGCCAGCCAGGATCCGTTCTGCGGGCCAACTATCGATCAGATTGCCGCGGCGCACATAGGGCAGGACACGCCGCTGCCGTCTATTGAACTGGCCATTGAAGGCCGCGGCGGCGGCGGTTCCTGCGATCGCGATTTCGGATGCAGCTACTCGGGCACCATTTCGTTCCGCACTCCCACCACTCCGCTTCCCATGGAGACCGAGCCGCGCAAAGTTTTCCAGAGCCTGTTCGGCCAGGGCGACACCGCTACCGAGCGCAAGGTGCTGGGCAAACAATACGCCAGCATTCTGGATCTGGTTTCCACCGAAGCCACCGATCTGCAGCGCACCCTGGGCCCGTCGGATCGCGCGATGCTGAGCGACTACCTGGACACGGTGCGCGAAATCGAGCGCCGCATCCAGAAGATGGAAGCGCACGATCTGTCGCACGTCAATATTCCCAACGCGCCCGCCGGAACGCCCGGGCAGTTCGAACAGCATATCGACCTGATGTTCGATCTCACCGCCCTGGCGTATCAGGCCAACATGACGCGCGTGTTCAGCATGATGATGGCGGCCGAGGTGAGCAATCTCACCTACAACCAGATCGGCGTGCCCGATGCGTTCCATCCGCTGTCGCACCACAACAACGAGCAGGCGAAGATGGACCGGCTGGTGAAAATCCAGACTTATCACACCGGCATCCTGGCGAAGTTCCTGACCAAGCTTCAGGCTATGCCGGACGGCGACGGCACCATGCTGGACCACTCCATGATTCTGTACGGCAGCAACATGAGCAACAGCAACATGCACAATCATTACCCGCTGCCGACGGCGCTGGTGGGCGGATGGAAGACCGTCAAAGGCGGCCAGCACCTGAAATATCCCGACCAGACGCCGCTTGCGAACATGCTGCTCACGGTGCTGGATCGTGCGGGCGTGCCGCTGGATCACTTAGGCGACAGCTCCGGCAAGTTCGCGGAGGTCTAGCATGCGCACTCCGCTTGCTTACGCGCGCGGCTCAGTACTCCTGATGGCGCTGCCGTTAATTGCTGGTGTCTCGGGCGACCCGTCGCTCGTAGAACTGGTGAAGGCCGACAGCAAAGACGCCGCCATCGCCCTGATCGACAAGCACGTGGACGTGAATACGCCCACCTCCGACGGCACCACGGCTCTGGCTTGGGCGGCGCACAATGGCGACGTGGAGCTAGTGGACCGCCTGCTTCGCGCGGGCGCGGATGCCAAGGCGAAAAATCAATTCGGCGCCACACCGATGTCGGAGGCTGCGTTTCTCGGCAACGTCGCGATTATCGAAAAGCTGTTGAAGGCCGGCGCGGATCCCGATTCGGCGGGCGCCGATGGGCAGACCGCGTTGATGCTGGTGGCGCGCACCGATAACGTCGCCGCGGCGAAGCTGCTCCTGGATCACGGCGCCCATGTGGACGCGAAAGAAAAGCAGAAAGAACAGACCGCACTGATGTGGGCATCGGCCGAAAGCCAGCCTGCCATGGTGCGGGAGTTGATCGCGCACGGCGCCGATGTGAACGCGCGCTCGCAAGTGGAAGAATGGCTGGCCCAGGTGAGTTCGGAACCGCGCGCGCAGCACCAGTCTTACGGCGGATTCACGCCGCTGCTCTACGCTGCGCGCGAAGGCTGTTTATCGTGCGTCCAGAGCCTGGTGGAGGGCGGCGCGAAGTTGAATGTGCCCGATCCGGAGGGCGTCACTCCGCTGATCATGGCCATCACCAACGCGCATTTCGATGCGGCGAAATATCTGATCGGAAAAGGCGCGATGGTGGACAAATGGGATTGGTGGGGCCGCAGTCCGCTGTATTGCGCGGTCGACATGAACACCATTCCGCACGGCGGGAGAGCGGATGGGCCGTCGCTCGATGAAACCACGCCGCTCGATATCATCCAACTGCTCTTGGATAAAGGAGCGAATCCGAATCTGCAATTGAAGCTGCTGCCGCCGTTCCGATCTGTAGGCGCGGATCGCGGCGTGGACCAGATGCTCACCATCGGCGTGACGCCGTTGCTGCGCGCGGCCAAAGCTCTGGACGCTCCGGCTATCAAGCTGCTTCTCGCGCACGGCGCGCTGGTGAATCTTCCGAACATTCGCGGCACCACGCCAACGATGGCCGCCGCGGGCTTGGGCTCGGTGGATGCCGATACGCGCGGCGTCTACACTACGCCCGATGTTCAGCAGCGGTCGCTCGCGTCGCTTGAGCTGCTGCTCGCGGCGGGCGGCGAGATCAACGCCAAGGACCTGCGCGGACAGACGCCTCTGCACGGCGCGGCCTTCTGGGGCTGGAACGATGTGGTGCAGTTCCTGGTGGATCGTCACGCGAATCTGAACGCCGTGGATTCCCGGGGCAAGACGCCCGTCGATTCCGCGATGGGACGCGCGGGCGGCAACAGCCGGGGCGGGCAGCGTGTCGACGTGCACCGCGACACCGCGGAACTGCTAAAGAAGCTTGGCGCAACGGCGTCGATTGAAGCTTCGCCCGCGGTCGCCGGCTTGTAGTCCCAGGTTTCGCTCGTCTTCACGACGCCGGGAACCTGCGATGCCGCCGCGGGTTCTTATTGGTGTACTCGCGCTCGTCGTCGGCAGCACCCTCAACTGCGCTAACCTCGTTCACTACGGTCGAAGTGCAGGCCATCGTCACCAAAGCCGGCTAACTAACATCGAGTTCTAAAAGACGATCTCGTGCCAGCGGCCTACGGTGCTCAATGTCGGCTTCAATCTAAACCAGTAGCCACCTGACCCTTGCACTCACGGCAAGCTTGGGACACAAGCTTCCGACGCCGGGGCGGATGCCATAATGGGCCATGGTTCCCAGTGAACCCGGTCTTCCTACGCCAAAAGCGAAGACCCGGAATGCCGCGCGCCGCCGCACGCTGGATGCTTTCTTCCATCCCAAAAACGTAGCGGTGATCGGCGCTACCGAAGCGCCGCATAGCGTGGGCCGGGCCATCGCCACGAACCTGAAGGACGCGCCTTTTCCGGGCGCCATTTATCCGGTGAATCCGAAGCGCGACACGCTGCTCGGGCTGCGCTGTTATCGAAGCATCGCGAGTGTTCCCGAACCGGTGGATCTGGCCGTGATCGCGACGCCAGCCGTCACGGTTCCCGGCGTAATTCGCGAATGCGCTGAAGCGGACGTTCCCGCAGCCATCATTATTTCCGCCGGATTCCGCGAGATCGGCGAGAAGGGCGCGGCGCTCGAACGCGAGATTCTGGCCGCGGCGCGGCGCGGCGGCATGCGCATCGTCGGACCGAATTGCCTGGGCCTGATGAGCCCGCATCACATGCTCAATGCGACCTTCGCCAGCACCATGGCGCGGCCGGGACATCTCGGCTTCATCAGCCAGAGCGGAGCTTTGTGCACCGCGATTCTCGACTGGAGCCGCCGCGAAATGGTGGGCTTCAGCGCGTTCGTGTCGGTGGGCTCCATGCTGGACGTGGGTTGGGGCGATCTGATTCAGTATCTGGGCGACGATCCGAAGACGCGCAGCATCGTGATTTACATGGAATCCGTGGGTGACGCGCGCAGCTTTATGTCGGCGGCGCGCGAAGTGGCGCTCTCCAAACCCATTATCGTGATCAAGCCCGGGCGCACGCAGGCCGCCGCGAAGGCCGCTGCATCGCACACCGGCGCGCTCACCGGCCAGGACGACGTTCTGGACGCGGCGTTTCGAAGATGCGGCGTCTTGCGCGTGGACACCATCGCGGAGCTTTTTTACTTGGCAGAGGCGTTGGATAAGCAGCCTCGTCCCAAAGGGCCGCGGCTCGCAATCGTGACTAATGCCGGGGGAGCCGCGGTGCTGGCCACCGATGCGCTGCTCACGTCGGGAGGCGAACTGGCGGAAGTGTCGGCCGCGACCATCGCGCAACTGGACGCGTTTCTGCCGCCGCACTGGAGCCATCAGAATCCGATCGACATTTTGGGCGACGCCAGCGCGGAAACATATGCCAAAGCGGTGGACATCGCCATCCAAGATCCCAATACCGACGGCACGCTGGTGGTGCTGGCGCCACAAGCCATGACCGATCCAGCGGCCGTTGCGCAGAAATTGGCGGCGCTGCCGAAGAGCAGCATGAAGCCGTTGATCGCGAGCTGGATGGGCGGCGTGGACGTCGCGGCGGGCGAAGCGATCCTCAATCGGGCTGCGATTCCCGCGTATCCTTATCCCGATTCCGCCGCTCGTGTGTTTCAGTTGATGTGGCGTTATAGCGCGAATCTGCAGGCGCTGTATGAAACACCCGCCGCGTTCGAAATGGAGGTGCCGGACAGCGCGCGAAGCCACGCCGCGTCGCTCATCGCCAATGCCCGCGCTCGTGAACGAACGCTGCTCACGGAGGCGGAATCAAAAAGCCTGCTCGCGAGTTACGGCATCCCCACCGTTCCCACCGAGATCGCAACCAGCGCCGACGAAGCGGTGCAAGCGGCTGCGCGCGTGGGTTATCCCGTGGTGCTGAAGCTGCACTCGGAGACGATCACGCACAAGACCGACGTGGGTGGAGTGCGGCTGAATCTGGCGGACGAAGGCGCGGTGCGCGCGGCGTATCGGGCGATCGAAGAGTCCATTCGGAAAATCGCGAGCGAGCGGGATTTTCTTGGCGTCACCGTGCAGCCTATGGTGCGCGCGGAAGGCTACGAGCTGATTCTCGGATCGAGCATCGATTCGCAATTCGGCCCGGTGATTCTGTTTGGCGGCGGAGGGCAGCTGGTGGAAGTCTACAAAGACCGCGCTATCGGGCTGCCACCGCTCAACACCACGCTCGCGCGGCGCATGATGGAACGCACGAAAATCCTGACCGCGTTGAAAGGCGTGCGCGGTAGAAAGCCTGTGGATCTGGCGGCGCTGGAGCAATTGATCGTGCGCTTCAGCTACTTGATCACGGAACAAATGTGGATCAAGGAGATCGACATCAACCCGCTACTCGCTTCGCCCGAGGGGTTGCTGGCTCTGGACGCACGCGTGGTGCTGCATTCGCCGGATACGAGTGCGTTGCCGAGATCGGCCATCCGCCCTTATCCGACGCAATATGTCCAGCCATGGAAATTTCCGGATGGCTCGGAAGTGGTGATTCGTCCGATCCGCCCGGAAGACGAGCCGATGATCGCGCGCTTCCACGAGCATCTGTCGGAGCGCAGCGTCTATCTGCGTTATTTTCACCTGATGGATCTGGAGCGGCGCGTTTCGCACGACCGGCTGCTGCGCATTTGCTTTAACGATTACGATCGCGACATTGCGTTGGTGGCCGTACACGGCGATGCGATTTTAGCCGTGGGCCGGCTGCGCAGGATCGACGCGACGGATGCGGAGCTAGCCGTGCTGATCAGCGACGAATACCAGGGGCGCGGCCTGGGCACGGAGCTATCGCGGCGGCTGGTGGAAATCGCGCGAGCGGAGAAGATGGAGCGCGTGATCGCCGAGATTCTGCCGGAGAATATTCACATGCAACGCGTCTGCCGGGAGCTTGGGTTTCGGATGGACCAGCATTCCGATGGCGGCGTTCGCGCGGTGTTTGAGATCGCGCGAGCTAACTGAGCCACGACCGTGAGGGAGTGGTCTATCGCAAATTGTACTTCGCCATCTTGTACCGCAACCGGTCCCGGCTGATGCGCAGCATGCGCGCGGCTTCCGATTGATTGCCGCTGGAGCGCTCCAGGGCGTCGGCCAGCAGCGTCTTTTCGTGATCGTCAAAGGACACCGCCGATTCTCCGGGCTGCGAGATTTCGTGCGAATTCCCTACCCCGGCTCCCACCCGGCGTTCGGCGTAGTGCAGCGACGCGGGCAGATCCTCCACGTCGATCATGTCGCTGACGGCCATCATGCAGGCATTGCCCAGAACGTTTTCGAGCTCGCGAATATTGCCGGGCCAGGAGTGCCGCGCCAGCACGATCTGGGCGCGCCGCGTCAGCCCGCGGATGTCTTTTTTGAATTGCGTCGCAAAACGGTCCAGCAGAAACTTTTCGAGCAGCGGAAGATCCTCGCGCCGGTCGGCCAGAGCCGGCGTGCGCAACTCCACCATGGCCAGCCGATAGTACAAATCTTCGCGAAATTGTTTTTGCGCGATCAAGTCCTGCACGTCGCGGTTGGTGGCCGCGATCACGCGCACATCCACCTTGCGGGGCGTAACCGAACCCACGCGCGTCACTTCCTGATTCTGCAGCGCGCGCAGCAGCTTGGCCTGAGTGCTCAGCGGCATGTCCCCGATTTCGTCCAGAAACAGGGTGCCCGAGTGCGCGAACTCCATCAGCCCCATTTTGTCCGCGGACGCGCCCGTGAACGCGCCTTTCACATAACCGAACAATTCGCTTTCAAACAACGTTTCCACCACCGCCGAGCAGTTGCAGGTGACGAAGCGGCCGGAACTGGCCGGGCTCAGATTATGCAGCGCCTTCGCCACCAGGTCCTTCCCGGTTCCGGTGGGGCCGGTGATCAGAGCCGATCGATAATGCGGCGCAACTCGGCGGATTCGTGCGAAAAGATCCCACATCAGCGGACTGTGCCCGATCATCCCTTCGAAGCGCGAGGTTTCCAGCAGCTGGCTATCCAGCTCCAGGGCGCGCTGGCGCTGGCGTACATCGGCCAGCAGTTTCTCCACGCGGCTGCGCAGCCCGGGGATGGAAATGGGCTTATTCAGGTAGTCGCTGGCGCCTTTTTGGATGGCTTCCACGGCGGTTTCGGTGGTGTAATGCGCCGTCATCAGGATTACGTCGATGGCCGGATCGAATTCTACCACGCGCTCCAGCACTTCCAGGCCGCTCAACTTGGGCATCACTAAATCCAGCAGCACGATTTGCGGATGTTCCTGGAAAATCAGGTCCAGCCCCTCTTCCGGATCGGTTGCGGTGAAGATGGTGAGCCCTTCCTGCCGGAGCGCTTCACTCACCAATTCCAGGCTGGCAGGCGTGTCATCAATTGCGACCAACTTTACCGATGGAAGCATAACGGGCTTAGATACCACTATGTTAGCCGACAATCCAGTCACTGAGTATACACATCGGCAATGGAAGGGAAAGTGCTTAGGTTTTCAAAGGTCGCCGTTAAGATAAAGTGTAGGATCCTCCGTGCTGGAAGCCATCATTAAAGCCTCGCCGCTTGCGATCATCGCCGTCGATGCGGAAGATCGCGTCATTCTTTGGAACGAAAGCGCCGAGCGCATGCTGGGCTGGACTGAAGAAGAAGTGTTGGGAAAATCGCTGCCCATTCTTCCGCCGGCAGCCGAACCAGAGCCGCCAGCGATTGAGCCGCGTCATCCGGCCCAACATGGCGTTGAGGCGGTGCGAATCCGCAAGGACGGCGTCACTATTCCGGTGAGCGTCTGGACGGCTCCCATCGTCAGTCTCGGCGGCCGGCTCTCGGTGCTGGCGGATCTCACGCAAGCTCGCGAAGCCGAGCGCCTGCGCGTGGATTTGGTGGAAAGCGAACGTGCGGCGCGGGAGCGCGCCGAAGCGGCCCAGCGCTTCTCGTTATTGCTGGAAGCGGCGCCCGATGCGATTCTCGAAGTGGATCGGGAGGGCCGGATTGTCCTGGCGAATCCGGAAGCCGAGCGTTTGTTTCAGCGCTCGCGCCAGGAATTAGTGGGATTGGCCGTGGATGCTTTGCTTCCCGAGAGATTTCGCGGCGGGCACACCGCGCATCGCGATCATTACGGCGCTCATCCGGTGCGCCGGCCCATGGGCGCCGGCCTCGATTTGTTTGCGGTTCGCAAGGACGGCACCGAGTTCGCGGTGGACATTAATCTGAGCCCTTTGCCCTTAGGAACAGAGCAAGGGCATGTGATGTGCGTGCTGCGCGACGTCAGCCAGCGCCGCGGCGCGGAAGAGAAGATTCGCGTGCTGAATCAACGGCTGGAGCGACGCTCCGCCGAACTGGCCGACGCCAACCAGGAGCTTTCGGTGAGGAATCAGGAAGTAGAGCGCGCCAACCGGCTGAAGAGCGAGTTCCTGGCCAGCATGAGCCACGAACTGCGCACCCCGCTGAACACCATTCTCGGATTTTCGGAGTTGCTATCAGAGGAAACCGCGGGCGCGCTGAACGAAAAACAGAAGCGCTTCCTGACGCACATCCAGCGCGATGCCAGCCATTTGCTGGAGTTGATCAACGACGTCCTGGATCTGTCGAAGATTGAAGCCGGCCGCCTGGAGCTGCGCCTGGAAAAGTTCCCCATGGCGGTTGCCGTGGCGGAGGTGCTTACCAGCATACGGCCGCTGGCCGCCATCAAGAGCATCACGCTTGACAGCGATCTGGACACTCAGTTGATGCTCGAAGCGGACCGGCTGCGCTTCAAGGAGATCCTGTACAACCTGCTCAGCAACGCCATCAAGTTCACGCCCAACGGCGGCCGGGTTTGGATTGCATCGTCGAGCGACGAAGGATCGGTGTGCATCCTGGTGGGAGACACCGGAATCGGCATTGCGTCCGAAGACCAGCAAGCCATCTTTGAAAGCTTCCGGCAGGCCAGCGCGACAACCAAAGGTGTGCGCGAGGGTACCGGATTGGGATTGGCGATTACCAAACGCCTGGTGGAGCACCACGGCGGAAGAATCTGGGTGGAGAGCGAGCCTGGCAAGGGCAGCCGTTTCTTCTTCACTTTGCGGCTCAGCGAGCCGGAGGAAGATCCGGCCTCGCTGGGCATCGGAAGCCTGTCGCCGCTGCTCTTACTGGCCAGTCATCTCACTTCCTGGCGCGAGGAAATCCTGCCGCAACTACAGCGGGAGGGGTTTCGGGTGGAGACTGCGGGGTCGGGTGCGGATGCAATCGGCAAAACCAGGGATCTTCGTCCGGGCCTGGTGCTGCTCGACATGGATCTGCTGGGCCGCGGCGGCTGGGAAACACTCCATGAACTAAAGACGTCCGCCGACACCCGCGGTATTCCCGTGATCATCGCTTCCGCCTCGGACGAGAGCAAAATGGGCGCTGCCTTGGGCGCTACCGAGTCGCTGATGAAACCGCTGACGGGCGCGGCGTTGATCCAGGCCGTGCGCCGCGTGTTGGAGCCGGAGGGAGTGTTGCGGGTCCTGATTGTGGATGACGATCTGGAAACCCGCGAACTGCTGGCCGATACACTGATGGGCGCGGGACATACGCCGTTGACGGCCCGCTACGCGGCGGAGGCGCTGCGGATTTTGGCCACCTCGCAGGTGGACGCGGTGGTGCTGGATCTGATACTCCCCGGACGCAGCGGCTTTGAAGTGCTGGCCGACATCCGGGCCGACCCCAAACTGAGCCGCCTGCCGGTGCTGGTGGTTACGATCAAGGACTTATCGGAACGCGAGCGCGACTCGCTGGTCGCTCAAGGGGCCCGCGTTTTGGCCAAAGGCGCGGGCTGGCGGCAGGAGCTGCTGCAGCAACTTCGCCGGTTGCGCCAGGGGGACCGTGGGAAACGCGTGCTGGTGGCCGACGACAATCCGGCCGGCCGCGAGTTAGTCCGCGAGGGCTTAGCGGAGCATGTGAGTTCGATCATCGAAGCGGCCGACGGCCGGGAGGCGCTGGACAAGATCCGCGACACGCGGCCCGATCTGGTGCTGCTGGACATCCAAATGCCGGAAATGGATGGCTATGCGGTCTTGCGCGAGATCCGTCGGGACCCTGCGCTGCAGGGCCTGCGCGTGGTGGCTCTCACCGCTTTTGCCATGCAAGGCGACCGGGAGCGGGCTCTCGAAGCCGGCTTTGACGACTATCTCACCAAACCCGTCACAGTGGCCAAACTCAAAGCGCAATTGGAACCGCAGCAGCCAACTGCCGAAAACCTTGGGTGAAATTGCGCAAGCCGGTGGGGTAGAAAACGCTATTCCCTTGGAACTACGTTATTTACCTCAGCAATGTGCGGCACCTGGATTGCTCTGCGTCTAGGGCGAGGACAATAGGGTGCCAACAACCAAAGAGATTCCTGCCATAGAGCCCTCTCCGGAACTGCGCCGGAGCGTGCGAGAAAAATGGTTCGCGCTGGTTGCGTTCGTCGTGGTCACCGGGGCAGCCGCTTTGTTGCAAGCCCGGACCCCACCGGCGCCGGAACAGCCGCTGATCGGCTCTATTCAAGGCGACAACCTCTATGGAGCTTATTGCGCCTCCTGCCACGGCGCGGATGCCAAAGGCAACGGTCCAATGGCTAAGTGGCTCAAAGTCCCCCCTTCGGATCTCACTCGCATCGCTGCCCGCAACGGCGGCAAGTTTCCGCTGGAGCGGGTGGACCGGATCATTTCAGGTGAAGAAACGCTGCCCAGCGGTCACGGAACTCGGGCCATGCCGGTTTGGGGCCCGGTATTTTCACAAGTGACGCGGGATCAGGATCTCGGGAAGGTGCGAATCGACAATCTGGCGCGCTATCTGCGCGATATTCAAACCAAATAGCCCCTGGTGGGCAATATTGGATTCGAGCTGCCAGGCCGATCTAAACGGACAGAGTCGGTAGAAGTCCGATGATAGCCTGATTAGTGCTGGGAGCGAGTCCGCGACTGGTGGCACTCGATAACACGGTGTCACACGTTGCCAAGCGGAACACCTCCCAGCACTAACCTTCCGAGCATGCCGGTGGCCCATGCAAAGCCGAATGGATGCCGCGCGCAGCTCCGCGCGCTGAGTCAACAAACCCCTATTTTGTGCGTCATGCCGCGCAGGAACCCTCGTGGCGCACGCACTCTTGCGTGCCGTGTCGCGACTCTTCGCGACACCTTCGCCGGGAATGATCAAACAAACCAAGCGTTCAGAGTGTGTGTCAAGACCAGCAAATTAGACGCTAGACGCTCAGCACGGGACACGGCGAATCGCGAATGATCGAATACAGGTGCGACCACAAACGACTGAACGTTCCTATCGAATGGCCGCGCCCGGTGACCAGCAGATCGGCCTTCCGGCGAACTATTTCATGGTGGATGCCATCGGCCAGCAGCGCGTCGATCACGCTATGCGGCGCGTCCACGCCCAGCTTGGCCTTGAGTTCCCGCAGCCGGCACTCTGAAGCCTCCGTGAGTTGCTGGGTGTGGTCCGCCAGGTCCAGATCCGGATAGACAGGCGGCGTGGGCACCACATGCACGATCCACAATTGCGCGCGATAGGCGGAAGCGATGGAGGAAGCCGCGCGCAGCACGCCTTCCGCTTCCTGGCTGTCGCCCAAGGCGCACACAATGGATTGATACGGAACGCGCACGGCATGCTCCGCCAGCGCGGCGCCCACTCCGGTCCACACCGCGGCGCCCGCGTCGTGCAGCACTTTGGCGGTGATGGATCCCAGCAGGAATCGCCGCACCGGGCCGTGGCCGCGCGTAGCCAGCATCACCAGATCGGCGCGCTGCTGCCCGGCTACTCTATCGATCACGCTGCCCGGCTCGCCTAATCCCACAACGGCTTCCACGTTTTGGCCCGGAAATGCCTGAGCTGCAAATTGCAGCAACCGGTCCTCTTCCAGGGCGTGTGCCTTGGGCTGCAACTCGGGATCGGTGATTAATAGTTCGCTCTGCGCGATCGCGTCCAGCGGTGCGTAAGCATGGCACACCGTCAGCTCCGCCGAGAAATGGCAGGCCATCTCCTGAACGTAGGGGATCACGGCGCGACAGGGCGCCGAGTAATCCACCGGAAACAGAATCTTGTGGAACGGCAACATAACAGTCTCCTATAAGCCGTGGCCAAAACCGTTTGCTCACGCGCGCGGCTCTGTAACGCATGGAATCTACTGAGCCGCGCACGTTAGTAAGCGGTACCTCGTAACTACACGCTGATCACGGGGCAAGGCGCATCCCGAATAATGGAGTAGACGTTGCTGCGCAGGCGTCCCAGAGTGCGCGTGGCATGTCCGCGTCCAATCACCACCAGGTCGGCGCTATGACCCAACGCGGAGTCCCGCACGACGTGCGATACTTCGCCCGCTCCCAGGCAAAGCGGCGCGGCCACGCCGGCGGTTTGCTGCAACTGGCCAATGGTCTTGCGCGCGTCCTGCTCCAGGTATTGGCAGAGATCGGCGTCGAAATACCTGTCCGGCGCAATTTCGGCACCCGGGACCGCGTGCACCAGGAACAGCCTGGCATGGCTATCCTGCGCCAGCCGGCAAGCGAACCGCATGGTGGCGACGCTATCTTCGGTACGATCCACAGCGCACATAACGGTGGTGAATTCGGGAGAAACTGCCGGCGCATCTTCCATGTGTACGCCGGTCCAAACCGGGCACGGCGTGTCGTGCAGCACTTTGGCCGTCACCGATCCCAGCAGCAGGGTGCGGAAAAGCCCGTAGCCGTGCGTGGGCATCATGATCAGGTCCGTGCCATTCTCCCGCGCATACTCATCGATGCCATGAGCGGCGTCGCCCTCCACCACCACGCGCAGCACTTTGAGACCTTGGAATTTGCCGGTCAGATAGGATTGCGCCGCTTCGGTTTCCGCCTTCCAAATGGCCGTGGTATCGATCACCGGCACGGTGCCTCCATACCAATCCGGAATCAGGCCGGAGGGCATTTCGAGTACATGCAGCAACGTGACTTCCGCGTTATATTTCCTCGCCATGGCCTCTACAAACGGAGCGGTGGCCGTACAACTATCCGACATATCAATGGGAAATAGAATCTTCTGAAAAGCCCGCATGGGAAACCCGCCTTTCATTCGAGGAATATGCACGCAGCCTGCCACGTTTACTCTCAGATGAATCGCGGCGATAGGCCACTGTATTCCTCTGATCGGTGCAATGGCATGAGCGATCTCACTCAGGAAGAACTAAGAGCCGCCATACGGAGAATTTACTGAGCCGCCATACGTCAGTATGCGGTTGTTGGGTCTACGGGGAATCCGCATGGTTACGCATGGCGGCTCATTTTTTGCGCGCCGAAATTACCAAGCCAGGCTCGGATGACAAGGGCCACCGTGGCTGCCCTCAGATGAATCGCGGCGATAGGCCAGCGTCGTATTCCCCTGATCGGTGCAATCGCATGAGCAAGCTCACGCAGAAAAATGCTAAGATCCGCCATACGGAGAATTTACTGAGGCGCTATACGTCAGTATGCGGTTGTTGGTCTGCGGGGAATCCGCATGCTTACGCGTGGCTGCTCATTTCACGCGGCGAATTTACGAAGCCAGGCTCGGATGACAAAGGCCACCGGCGCTGCCCTGCCGTCGATGCAGTAGATCCAATCCCGCGGATAGCTCTGCTCGCGGTCGGCCGCGCGGCGTCGCTGAATGGCCTCTCGGGTATCTTCGCGTTCCATCGCCAAGACCTATCGCAATATTCCCCAGGGACGGCTGAGGGATATGCCCCAGGTGGCGCGCAGATTCACCCAGCACCCTCTATAACCCAGGGAATACAAAGGGAGACCTTTGGTGACTCACGTGCGCCAAGGGGTCTCGAAAAAGCAACAGACCCGAGAAAAGTTGCTTGCTGGGGCTACAACACGTTTTGAAGCTGTTGTTCGAAAGAAGTAGCTGTACGAACCGATAAGGATTCTTATGAAACGGCTCTATCTGGTGTTTCGGATTGCGGCGTTCGTCGCACTCATCTCTCTCTGCCTGACGGGTCAGACCAAGAAGCATGAGTACTCCAAGCGTGAAAAGGCGTTCTATGCAGATCCCGCACTGGTTGATTTTGTGCGCCCGGGCTTAGGGATCGCCATCAACTCGGCCAGCATCTCGAGCGCCGGCGTTATCAGCGTGACGTATACCCTAACCGATCCGTCGGGGCTGCCATTGGATGCGGCCGGCGTGAATTCTCCGGGCGTAGTGGCGCTGGCATACGTGGCCGCTTACATTCCCAAAGGCCAGGAACAATACATGGCCTATACCACTGAGCAGGCTACCGGCGCGGTGCTGGGCACCATCACGCGGCCGTTTTTCGAATTGGGCGGCGGTACCAGCACCTCGCTAGGAGCGGGCCAATACCAGTACACGTTCGCCGCTAAGGCGCCGGCTGGATTCGACCCTACCGTGACGACTACCGTAGCCGTGGCCGGAAATCGCGATCTCACGTCATTCAACCTGGGCACCAGCTACGCGGGCGACACTTTCAATTTCGTACCGAACGGCGCGCCGGTTACTGTCACCCGCGATGTCATTAACACCTCAAGCTGCAACGCCTGTCACGATCAACTGGCGTTTCACGGCGGATATGCCCAGGGATTCCAGATGTGCGTGCTGTGCCACCAGCCGCAAAACGCCGATCCAGTGACGGGGAATTCGTTGGACGCCAAGGTCTTCTTTCATAGCCTCCACATGGGGTCGCAATTGCCAACCGTGCTCGGCACGGCCACCAAGCCCGGTGTTCCCTTCGAGATTATCGGCTACATGAATTCGGTGAACAACTTTTCTACGGTAATCGATCCGGCCGATCCACGCCGTTGCGAGGTTTGCCATACCCAAGCCCCCACCACTCCGCCGGCCGCGGGCACCACGCCGCCTCCGGTGGCCACGCAGGCGAAAGCGTTCCTGATGGAACCGAGCCGCGCAGCTTGTGGAGGCTGCCATAACGACATCGATTTCGCCACTGGCTTTTCGAGCGGGCCCGAAGTGAACCACCCGGGCGGTCCCCAGGCCGACGACACGCAGTGCGCCAACTGCCATATCCCGCAAGGCGAGATGCCGTTCGACGCATCCATTCTGGGAGCGCATGTGGTGCCCACCGATACGGCCGCCACTTATCCGCAGAATCCGGATACGCTGCTGGCCGGCCTGAACCTGGCCATTACAAGCGTGACCAATACTACGGCCGGACAAACGCCCACCGTCAACTTCACGCTGCAGGACAACAAGGGCAACAATATCGCGGTGTCCAGCACCACCACTCTCAGTTTCACCATGGCCGGTCCCACCACCGATTACGGCTACACCAATTTCGGAAGCGGCACCAGTTCCACTCCCGGGTACGTGACGGAGAGCGTTACCGCGCCGACCTGCAGCTCGAGCGGAGCTTGTTCCTATACGTTCACGCATGCCATTCCTGTGGGCTCTACCGGAACGTACTCCATCGGCGGCGAGGCGCGCACCACGGTGACGGTGCTGGCCGGCACAACCGTCGCGCAAAGCGTCGAGTTAGGCGCCAAGAACCCGGTAGTGAATTTCTCGGTGGATGGGTCGCCGGTGGCGCCGCGGCGCACCGTGATCGCCGAATCCAACTGCAATAACTGCCACATCGCGCTTTCGCTCCACGGCGGCCTGCGCAACAACGTTGAGTACTGCGTGCTGTGTCATAATCCGTCGAACACGGATGCCTCTACGCGCGCCATGGCCACTGTCGCGGCTGACAAAACGCTCCCGCCCCAGGGCATCAATTTCAATCTGCTGGTGCATCGCATCCACGACGGCGTGAATGCCGCGGCCGATGGCACCGGACCTAAGAACCCATATATCGTGGTGGGCTACGGGGGCAGCCATAACGACTTCTCCGGCACACTTTATCCGGCCATGGACGGGGCGGGAGACGCCACCTATCTGCAGAACTGCGCCATGTGCCACGTCAACAGCACCGAGCAGAACGATCTGCCAAACATGGGCAGCCTGAATCAGGTTACCGATCCGCAAGGCTTTATCAATCCGGTGCAGCCCATTTCTTCGGCTTGCAGCGGGTGCCATGTTTCCAAGGCGGAGGCATCGCACTTCGAGTCGAATGGTGGAAACCCGGCTACCAATTCGCTGGGCGAGGCTTGCGCGGTTTGCCACGCTTCCGGAGCGCAGTTCGCGGTGGATGCCGTACACACGCAGTAGTTACGCGGCGAGACGCGGACCAAGCGCATGCGCCTCCTCTATCTAGTCGTGTTCCTGGCGGCTGTTCCCCGGTGGGCAGCCGCCCAAACTCTTCCGGCGGGTTACGCGGGAGCGGACACCTGCAAGATCTGCCACGAGGACATCTATAACGGGCTGGCCAAGAACGCGCATCACGCCCTGGCGGTCGACGCCAAGAAGGGATGGGTGGGCCGCGAGTGCGAGGCCTGTCACGGTCCCGGCCAGGCGCACACCGAAGGACCCTCGGCCGACAATATCCAGAATCCAGCGAAACTGGCGCCCGCGGCGGCCGACAAAATCTGCCTCACCTGCCATCTGAATCAGCCCACGCAAGTAGGGCGTCTCGAAAGCAGCCACGCCCACAACCAGATTTCCTGCACCGCCTGCCACAAAATGCACGAGAGCCAGCCGCTGGTGCTGCGGAAGGCCGACGCGATCAACAAGCTGTGCGCGAGCTGCCACTTGAACGAGTGGGCCCAATTCCAGCGGCCCTTCCATCACAAGCTTCCCGAAGGCGACATGAGCTGCGTGGATTGCCACAATCCGCACGGCAGCATCCGCCCCGCGATGCTGCAAACCTTCGCATCCAACGATCCGGGGTGCTTCAAATGTCACGGCGACAAGCGGGGGCCGTTCACCTTCGAACATGCGCCGCTGCGCTTTGAAGGCTGCCAGACGTGTCATGAGCCGCATGGCTCGGCCAATCCGCGCATGCTGACGCGCGCCGACGTGCGCTTTGTATGCCTGGAGTGCCACGCGAACCTGCCTTCGTCGACGGTAAGAGTGATGGGCGTGGTGCCGCCGCGTTTCACGATCTGCGCTCGCCCGTGTTTCAGAACTGCACGGTGTGCCATCAGAAGATTCACGGCAGCCACGTGGATCGGAACCTGCTCAAATGAAGACGCTGCTGTTCATCACGCTCCTGTTGATGCCGGGAAGTTTGCCGCTACTTGCCCAGCAAGCGGCCACCAGCGATGCGTCCTCACCGGTCCCATCGGCCGAACCGGCGCTCACCGGTTGGGTCGACCTGGGCTATCTCTGGAACACCGGCGTGGGCGGAAGCTACGATACTTTTCGCAGCATCATCGATATTCATTCGGGTCCCAAGCTGCTGGGTACGGACTTGACGCTGGCCGATCCGAAACACCGCTGGTTCGACACCATTCAAGTGCGGTCCACCACCTGGGGCGCCGAGCCGTCGTCGTCGGTGCATGTGGAAGCCAAGAAGGCGGGCGTCTACGATTTCAGCGCCGACTATCGCGACTTCGCTTATTACAATTTCCTGCCGTCCTATGCCGACCCTCTGCTCGGCCAAGGCATCGTGCTCGACGAACAGTCCTTCGATACCCGGCGCAAGATCGCCGCGCTCGCGCTCACCCTCCGGCCCGGCCACACCTGGACGCCCTACTTCGGATGGGATCACGATTCCAGTTCCGGCACCGGCGAGTCGGTCTTTTATACCGACGGCGACCAATACCCGGTTCCCGACACGCTGCGCGATTCCACGGACCTCTATCGCGGCGGCGTGCGCTTCGAGAAGCCGCATTTTCACCTGACGCTGGAAGAGGGCGGCACGGTTTTCAAGAGCGATCAGAGCCTGTATCAAAACCCGAACTCGGTGAACTTCGGCAATGTCTCGACGCCGGTCTTCGGACAGACGCTCGATCTCACCAGTTTGCTGGCCGCCTACGGCATCGGCGGATCCAGCGCCTACAGCAAGGCTTACCTGACGGCCAGTCCGACCAGTTGGCTCGATATCTACGGCCAGTTCCTCTACAGCCAACCCGATAGCAACGTCCATTATCAACAGACCGACGCGGGCAACCTTTATCTGCAGAGCCAGATTCTGTTTTATTCGGGCGAGCAGGAAGCCATCACCGCCGCTTCCGAGCAACCGCACACCACCGCCAGCCTGGGCGCCGAGATCCGGCCGTTCAAGCGCGTGCGCATGGTCGAGAATTGGATGACGGACCGGTTGCATGATGCCGGATCGGCCGCCTCGCTCGACACGCTGCTCGCGAGTGGCTCGTCGCTGCCGCTCAGTTCGTTGATTGCTTCCACGCTGGTCTCCAATTACAGCCAGGAGTCGCTCGATGTCTTTTACGACGCTTCATCCAAACTCACGCTGCGCGGCGGCTATCGCTATGTGTGGGGCGATGCAGACTACGCCTTCCTGCCTGCCGCGGGCCTGGCGAGTTCCGCTCAGGAGCAGCTCCGGCAAAATATCGGGATCGGCTCGGTGACCTATCGCCCGGCGCAAAAAATCTCCGTCACTGGCGAAGTGGAAGGCGCGTCGTCGAGCGGGGTTTACTTTCGCACCAGCCTGTACAACTATCAAAAGGTGCGGGCACAGGTGCACTATCAGCCGCTCCCCTCGCTCAGCGTCTCGGCCGACTGGACGCTATTGGACAATCAGAATCCGCTGGCCGGGACCAATTACGATTATTCTTCTTCCCAAGAATCGCTCTCGCTCTATTGGGCGCCCCGAGGCAGCAAGATTTTCGACATCCAGGGCACCTATTCGCGCTCCGATCTGAAATCTAACATTGGATATCTGGAGCCGGAGGACCTGTCGCAGCAGGTTTCGCGCTATCGCGACAATGCCCATACCGGCACGGCGCTCATCGATGTGAATTGGCCGCATGGCAAGCGGTTTAATCCCAAACTGGCCGTGGGCGGCTCGTTCTTCATCTCGTCCGGCAGCTTGCCCACCAGTTATTATCAACCGCAGGCCAAGCTGTGGGTGCCGCTCGGGAAGCATGTGAGCTGGTTCAGCGAATGGCGCTATTACGGATACGGCGAAGCGTTCAATCTTTATGAAGGCTTCCGGACTCATCTGGTCACTACGGGAGTGAGGTTGACGCCATGAAACCGCTTACTAACGTGCGCGGCTCAGTGAACTCCGTGCGCTACCGAGCCGCGCGCGTGAGCGAGCGGTTTAACCGCGGGCTGCTCGGCGTCTTCCTTGTATCGGCGCTCGTTGCCCACGCCGCGACGTTCACGGCCGATTCGGCGCGCGGCCAGCGGCTGTTCGAAACGCTGGCCTGCATTCAATGTCACAGCGTCAATGGCAACGGCGGCAAAGTGGGACCGGATTTAGGGCGCGTGGCGGACCGCGGCTTTACTCCGTCCACTCTTGCGGCAACGATGTGGAATCACGCACCCGGCATGTGGGCCGCGATGCGGGACCGCCAGATCACGGCCGGCGAACTGGACCAACAGGCCGCTCAGGACTTGCTGGCGTTCTTCTACGCCGGGCGCTTCTTTGAAAAACCGGGCGATGCGGGGCGCGGCAAGCAAGCGTTCGAAAACCTGGGCTGCCTGGGCTGCCATGACCCGAAAAGCGCCAGCCAATGGACCGGCATCGTCGACCCCATCGCGCTCGCCGAAGCCATGTGGAACCACCGCGCGGATATGCGGAACGCCGCCACGTCCAAGGGCCTCGAGTTGCGGCAGATCAGCGCGCAGGACCTTACCGACATCTTGGTTTACCTGCGCAATCAACCTGGCACGCGGGCGCAAACGGGCGTATTCGACGTCGACGCCGCGGGCTCCGGCGACACCGTATTCCGATCGGCCGGTTGCGCCGAGTGCCATCAAACCGTGGCGACGCTGGCCGGCCAGGTCCAAGGCCAGACGCTCACTGAAATCGCGGCCGAGATGTGGAACCACGCGCCTCGCATGGCCGCGGCCGGCGCGCCCACGGTGGCGCTGGCGCGCGGCCAGATGCGCGATCTGGTCAGCTCTTTTTGGGCGGCCAAGTTCTTCCAGGATGCAGGCCGGCCGGCTTCCGGCAGCCGCGTCTTTGCAAGCAAAAAGTGCACCGTCTGCCACAACGACTCCGCCAGCGGTGCGCCCCACCTGCCCGCCGCGGGCCGCGATTTCAACGGCGCCACCATGGTTTCCGTGCTCTGGCGCCACGGACCCAGCATGCTGGCACTGATGAAAACCAAGGGCATCCCCTGGCCGCGCTTCGATGGCGCGCAAATGGCGGACCTGATCGCTTATCTCAACACCAAGGAATGAACAAGCGTCCGATTCTCGTCTTACTCACCAGCAGTTGGATCAGCATGCTGGGCGCGGCGCTGGTTACGCTGGCCGGATTCTCCTGGCTGTTTGTGTTGCCGTTGAACCTCAGCGGCAATGGCGTCAGCAATCCCTACATCGGGCTGCTCCTGTTCATCGCGATCCCCATCGTGTTCTTCGCCGGGCTGGCCCTCATCCCCATTGGAATCGCTCTGGCCAAACGAAGAGTCGTCGCAAGGTTGGCCGGAAGCGCGGATGCGGCCGAAGACCGGCGCCTGGCCTGGCGCCGCGTGGGCATCTTCTTCGGCGTGATGACTGTCG
Source organism: Bryobacterales bacterium (assembly GCA_963784025.1). GTDB lineage: Bacteria > Acidobacteriota > Terriglobia > Bryobacterales > Bryobacteraceae > Palsa-89. The sequence goes on along the minus strand of CAWAPW010000005.1, from coordinate 496,038 downwards.
CGAATGTGGTGATCGCCAGCCAGTTGAGTTACCGCGCCGTGGAACAAATGGACACGGTCCAGTTTTGCGGCGCCACCTGCCACGTCATGAAGCCCGAGTTCACAGCGCACGCCGCCCTGCCGCCCCATCAAGCGGTAGCCTGCGCCGAGTGCCACATCGCACCGGGCGCCACCGGCTGGTTGAAGGCCAAAATGAACGGCACGAATCAATTATTGGCGGTAATGTTCAACACCTTTCCGCGGCCCATCGAATCGGCGATGGAAAACAACAAGCTGGTTTCCTCGGCCGAAACCTGCGAGCAGTGCCACGCGCGAGACAGAGTAATCGCGCCGCGCCTGCGCGTGATCCCGTCCTACAAAGACGACGAAACCAACACCCGCACCAGCACCGTATTACTGATGCGCATTGCGACCATTCACGCCGCGCATCTCGGGCCGGGCATCCGTATCCGCTACGCCGCCGCCGACAAAAAGCGCCAGACCATTCCATGGGTGGAACACACGAACTCGCGCACCGGCGTTTCGCAAACGTTTCTTGCCACCGGAACGGCCGCCGATTCCGTCCGCTCGCTTCCCACCTTCGAGATGCAATGCGTGGATTGCCACAACCGCGCTTCGCATGCCTTCGAATCGCCGGACCGCGCCATCAACAACGCCATGGCGGTGGGCCAGATCGCGCCCAGCCTGCCTTTCGTCAAGAAGGAAAGCCTGGAACTGCTCAAGGCCAGCTACGCAAGCGGCGACGAGGCCGCGCAAAAAATCCCGGCGGCGTTGAGCGCTTTCTATCTGCAAAAATATCCCGACGACGCCGTCAAGCAGGGCGCCGCCATTCAAGCGGCTGGACAAACCCTGGCAGCCATTTATCAGCGCAATGTATTCCCGGACCTCAAGGTCACTTGGGGAACCTACCCCAATAATCTCGGGCATACCGACGATCCGGGCTGCTTCCGCTGTCACGATTCCTCGCATATGACGCCGGACAACAAGACCTCCATTACGCAGGATTGCAGCGCTTGCCACCAACCGGTAGCCATGGACGAGGCTTCGCCCGATATTCTGAAGACACTGGAATTAACACCGGTGGCAACGGCAAGATGAAGCCCGTCCCGGTCGCCGCAGGCTCGGCAGCCCACGTGGTGGCCTACATTCGAACCCGGAAAAAATAGGCGTCGCGAAATTGACCTGCGTGGAGTGGCGCAGAGTTGCGTGAAGCTACTCAGCGCAAAGCGGCGCTCTCTCAGCGTGCTTGAAAATGCTCTAGCCGCCTTGGACTCTAGTGTGCGGGACTAAGGCTGGAATCGTACTCTCAGGGTCCGGTTCCAGAGAGGACCTGTCCTATGAAAGTCCAAGATGTCATGATAAAAGGCGTCCGATTCTGCAATCCCGATACGAATCTGGCCGCCGTTGCTGAAATCTTTTGGGAGCAAGGCTGCGGCGCGTTGCCGGTGGTGGAAAATGGCCGTGCAATCGGAATGATCACGGACCGGGATATTTCCATCGCGCTGGGCACTCGCAACGCCAAGGCGGGCGAGACCTTCGTGCGAGACGTCGCACTCCCCAAAGTGTTCTTCTGCTTCCCGCAGGATGACATTCACACTGCTCTGAACACCATGCGGGCGCAGCAAGTGCGGCGATTGCCCGTGGTGGATCACGAGGGCGCACTCGCGGGCATCCTGAGCCTGGACGACGTGGTGCTCGTCGCCGGTGAAAAAACCACCGACGAGCTCACTTATACCGACGTCGTGGATACCATGAAATCGATCTGCGAACACCCCGCCGCCACCCGAGTGCTGTCCGTCGCCAAATAAAATCCCAAAAACAAGCGAACTCCGGGAAATGGATCGCAAATGTTAGACTGAGCTGATGCAATGTCACCGTATCATTGCTTTATCCATCTCTCTTTCGCTCTTAATCATTCAATCCGTTTCCGCGGGCCGGCGGCCCGAAGCCGGCCTGACCTTTGAACCTTCCGGCGCGCCCGGCGAGTTTATGGCGCGCGGCCAGCACTGCGGCATTCGTTTAAATGCGGGGGGAATATCCTACATCGGGAGCCGCGGGCGCGAGCTCCAGGCGATGAGGTTCCCGGGCGCGCGACGCGGCGCGCAGTTGATGGCCGATGACCGCCTTCCCGGCGCTAGCAGCTATTTTCTCGGATCGGCTGAATCCTGGCGCATCGCGGTGCCACAGTTTCGTCGGGCTGTCGCCCACGATATTTATCCGGGAATCGACCTGGCTTACCACGGCGAGAATGGCGCGCTGGAATACGACCTGGTCGTGAACCCTGGGGCTTCCCTCAGTCTGATCCGGCTTGCATTTCCGGATGCAACAAGCGTTCGCGTTTCGCCCGACGGCAGCCTCCTGATTACCAGCGAGAACGGAACGATATCGCAAAATCGGCCATTCGCCTTTCAGACAGATCACGGACGACGCGTTCCCGTGGAGGCGAGTTTTCGGAAAAACAGGTCGGGTATCGTTCAATTTCAGGTTGAATCATTCAATACGGCCCTGCCTCTCACTATCGACCCGGTTATTGATTTCGGCGCGCTCCTAGGTGGTTCGGGCACCGATGCCGCCACCGGAGTTGCGCTGGATTCGGCGGGCAATATCTATGTGGTTGGGTCCACGGATTCGTCCGATTTTCCAAACACCGGAAAACTTCCCTCCGCGCCTTTGCCAAACGCGCCGGACGTTTTCGTAACGAAGCTGGATCCCACCGGTGCAACCGTTCTGTACAGCGTGGTTTTAGGCGGCAGCGCATCGGACATTCCGTCGGCCATTGCCGTTGATGCTTCCGGCAACGCTTACGTGGTCGGTCAAACTCAGTCCAAGGACTTTCCAGGCGCGGTCTGCGCGGGAGACCCCACGCAGATTGGTGGCGTGCCGTTTATTTTCAAATTGAACGCGTCCGGCACGGCGCTTTCTTATTCCAATTGTTTCAGCACCAATACCACCGCGGCTCCCAGTGCTATTACGCTCGACAGCTCCGAGAACGCTTACGTGGCGGGTAGCGTAAACGGGGCGTTCCCCACTACGCCCGGAAGCGCCCAGCCAAGCCCCGCTCCGTTACCCACGGATTACGCCCCACCCTCAACCGGATTCGTGGTAAAGATGGACGCCAACGCCCAGTTCGTTTACTCCACCTATATTGGCGGTAGCGCGAATACCAGCGCACTCGCCATCGCCGTGGACGGGTCTGGAGCCGCGTACATTACCGGCAACACGGAATCGATGGATTTTCCGGTCACTCCAGGAGTTTTTCAAAGCGTCCTGACTGCGACTGTCGTAGGAAATGCTTTTGTCGCTAAACTGAATGCCGCGGGGTCCGCCTTCGTTTATTCCACCTATTTAGGCGGTCAAGGGTCCGATTCGGGCAACGCCATCGCCGTGGACTCAGCCGGGCATGCGTACGTTACCGGCCAAGCCAATGGCGGCGCCGGTCCTGGACCGCCTTTGCCATTCCCCACCACACCCGGGGTCTTCATTCCCACCAGTGGCCTTGATAGTGGATTTTTGACCGAACTCAGCCCGGACGCGTCCAGCCTGGTGTTCTCTACGTACTTGCCGAAAGGCGACTTCAGGTACATTGCCTTCGGTCTTTCTCTCGCGCTGGATGCTCTCGGCGACGTGTACGTCATGCAGGACTTCACGAGTGACACCGACTTCATCGGCGTAAATTTTACCCCCACGGTAACGACATCCGGCTTTTCCGTACTCAAAATCAATCCCGGCGGGACCGAACTGCTGGATTCGCAGTTCATCGGAAACGTTCAGCCCAGCGCCGCTGCTTTTGACAACCAAGGCGGCGTGGTGATCGCCGGTTTCACCACCGGCGGGGCACCACCTGTTACTCCAGGGATAGCGCAGCAGAATGTCGATGGATTTCAAGACGCCTTCGTCAGCAAGCTCGATTTCGCTTCGGCGGATGCGCCGGCGCTTCAGATCGACGTTCAGCACATCTTCTTCGACCAGCCCGACCCGACGCGGCCTCCGCTGGGTTTTGAGCCGGTTACTTTCAACCTCACCAGTTCCGGTGCGCCCATCCCTTTCCGCATTATCCCCGCGCAAAACACGTCCGTCTCGGTTCAGGAAGGTACAACGCCATCGGCGGTGACTGTTTCGCAAGCGGGAACAGCGGCAATATCTTCAGTTCCCTTTCTATCGTCGCTTCGGGCGCACGCAACGGATACATTGTAGTTCCCGTTGCCGCGAACGAAGTGACGCCCTTTGCATCGCTTTCGCCCCCGACCTATACCTTTTCTGCAAATAGCGCTGATAATGTGCCGCCCAGCCAGAGCGGAATGCTGCGTGTTTTGTATTCGCCGTCAACGTACGTGCCCGGCACAGAGCTATCCGTGCCATTTAACGTTATTCAGGATCCCACGGCGCCCTGGCTTAGCGTGACCCCAACTTCCGGTACAACGCCGGCGCAAATCACCTTGACGGTGAATCCGGCTGGTCTGCAACGGAGTCTCTATACCGCGGCGCCAGTAATCATGACGCCCTACGGTTCGCTAGGAGTTCCGTTATTTGGGCAATAATATACTTGACATACCTATTGTTGGCAGGTTACGCTTGGTGCGGCGTGACAGGTCGGAATTACTTCGGCGTTTTGCTGGGCAGGGAGGGCAGTGGTGCGGTTCGTATGTCGCCTATAACGATGGTGATCGGACCTGTATCTGGAGCGCGGCCCGCAAGCCCCATCATTGGGCCGATCTTGGCGTGTAATAACACGTCTACTATCCTTTCCGCCCGATTCATATACTTCAGTGGCGCAGACATGCTCATTCCGTACGACAGATTCGAAGCTTCCCGCAGTTCCGCTTTTTCAAACCCCGCGTCTTTCAGGCTGTTCCACACTTGGATGCCCAGCCCGTTGGCTAAGAACGCACCGATTACAACGATGGGAATAGATGGGTCAGCAAGTGGCTTTAATTTATCTCGAAGGTCGTCCATTTCTGTCTGTGTAAGCGCGCGCGGCGTCAGATACTCATGGATGTCGGCCACCCGTTTCTGCGCCGCATCAAGGTCCTTATTCACTGAAGCCAATTCACTTCGTGCGCCTCGGGCGCTATGCAGCGCGTTTGATGCGGCGCTCTTTGCCTTGTCGGCGACATCTTTCGCTTGGTGTGCGGCGGTAGATGCATCGCCAGCTTTTCCTTCAGCGTCGTTGGCATTTCCTAATGCCGTGACGGCCTTATCGAGGGCACCTTTTGCTTTCTTGTCCAAATCACTTATCTCGGTCCCTTCTATTTTCTGTAACTGTCGTGAGAACACAAACACTCCGGCATCACCTAGAAATTCACCGATTAGGCTTGTGACTACGAGGACGATAAAGACAAGCTTCGGCCACTCCATCCAGCGTGGCAGTCTATGGTGTTCTTCCAGGTACTCGCCTATTGCCCCAAACGCCAAGAGTAGACCGGAAACGATTATGATCAACTCCGCAATATTAACGGCAGTTTCAGTTGCGGATTTGGACAGAGATGATAGCGAAAAAAAATATCCCATATCGCCTTATGATTTACTCGGCGGACTTGGGATCGTGCTTACGGGAGTTGCACTCGCCATCCTGTACCTGCGGAGCAGGTTATGACCTACTATTTTATCGCCTTGCGTTTTGTTTTTATCCGTTTTCGCCCTGGAGCGTTCGGGTTACCATTGCGCGGAGATGCCTTTTCCGCCTTCTTCACCAATTCATCCAGCCGTGCCTTTGGCACAGCAAGGACTCCACGCATGACCTCTTTGAAGTGCTGGAATTCCAGTGTTGAATCGAAAGCTAGTTCCTTCATAACCCTCCCGAAGCGGTCTTACGTTTCCCGCGCCCCTGTCTCTTCGATGTACTCATGGGCGCTCGCTTCCTTGGCCTTCCGTCTTGCCAGTCAACTCAGCATACGTCAATCGGCGTCCCACGATCTGCTTCATGACGCCGACAAAACGTTCCGCGTCCGACGCCTTGCGGTTGTTGTAGCGGTAGGCTTGCTCATCGAGATAGCGGAAGAGATGAAAGGGCTCGACGCTGATGTAGGTGCCGTGCAATCCGCGCTTCGAGCAAACTCCAGAAGTTCTCCATCGTATTCGTATGAACGTTTTCGTTCACGTACTCAACGGCATGATTGATGACCGCATGCTGGAATTCGCTTTCAAGACCGTCGTAAGACTTCAGCTCATCGGTGAAAATTGCGCTACCAGCTTCTACGTGCTCGCGTACCTGTTTCTGAAGTTCGTTCTTGCGGCGATTGTTCGACAACTTGCAAGCGAACACTTTCCGCCGCGCTCTACCATCCCCATCACGGCGGTCTTGTCTTTACCACCCGTACCGGTGATCTTGCGGGCCGCTCGGCCTTGTGCATGTTGCGGGCCTTGCCGCCGATGAAGGTTTCGTCGATTTCAACTTCGCCACCGAGTTTGTTAAAGCCGGTTTCCTGCATGGCAAGGCGGATGCGGTGCAGCATGAACCAAGCGGTCTTTTGAGTGACACCAAGCCCGCGATGAAGTTCGTAACTGCTGATACCGTTCTTGCAACTAATAATCAGCCACGCCGCCGTGAGCCACTTCTCAAGCGCAATCGGAGAGTCTTCAAAAATGGTGCCAGTCTTCAGCGAAAACGTAGGGCGCTCGTGCTTGGCGTAGCACTTCCACACGCGCGCCTTGGCCAGCCACGTAACCTTCTCCGAGCCGCACTTCGGGCACTACGACCTTACCATCCGGCCAGCGCAGTTCCATCATGAACTGGCGGCAATGCTCGAAGTCGGAGAACCAGATAATCGCTTCCTGGAGAGTGTCTGGCGTTTCCATGAACCAAGTATGAGGCCAAAGCGACGGTATGTCAAGTATATTATTGCCCTTATTTGGTCTTCCTGGCGTCAGCACATTTTCAGTTTCGCTGTCCGTGGGTCCGTTTCTTCAGGTATCCGCGTTGCAGCCCTTTGACTTTCCGGTGAATCAGACCCCGGTGACGCAGACCGTGCAGGTAACCAGTACCGGCGCGCCGCTTGCCTTTAAAATAGTTTCCTTCGCGGTTCCGAGCTGGCTTTCTGTGACTCCAAGCAGCGGCGTCACGCCTGCCAGCTTGACTTTGACCGTGAATCCGTCGGGTTTATCGAACGGCAACTACACCGCATCCGTACCGGTTTCGGGAAATGGCTATGGTGTCCCGCTGCCGGTTCAAGTTCAGGTGGGACCACCACCGGCCCCCACTCCCTCCATCAACTTTCCGGCGATGGCGGCTCCAGGATCGTTAATATCGCTCTACGGCACAAACCTGACCGGTAGCGCCATCCAAGCCGCCCCGCCTTACCCACCGCAACTCGGCGGTGCGAAGGTTACGATCGGAGGCTTCGCCGCGCCTCTGCTTTACATCGGTCCCAATCAGGCGAATATTCAGGTCCCGTTCGAAGTCGCGCCTGGCGAAACGCAGCTCGTGTTTAACAACGCGCTGGGAACCGCTTCGTCATACCTGCAGATCGTACCGGCGGACCCGGCGTTCTTCTTCACCACTCCTCTCTCAGGCGAGACTCCGGTCCCGGTAATTCTCAACCAGGATGGGACCTTGAACACTCCTACGGCGCCGGCCCAGCCAGGCGATTACATCACACTCTACATGAACGGCCAGGGACTTCTGGACCATCTGCTGGCGGATGGGCAAGCCGCACCCAATGCGCCTCTAATACACCCCGCTTTGCCAGTCGCCGCAACCATCGGAGGGTTGAACGCGTTGGTGCAGTTCGCCGGACTTGCTCCCGGATTCGTTGGACTCTTCCAGGTGAACCTGCAGGTTCCCGACATTATCGCCGGCGATCAGGGAGTGATTGTGAACGTGGGCTCCTACTCGAACGCGCTTCCCGCGCCCATCACCGTCGCCGCTCCATAGCTTTCCAACGGCGGCGATTCTATCGCGCGGGCCGGGGTATAATCAATCACAAGTCTCCCCCTGGTCCGTGGATGCTCAATGGCACCGTCGGCCAGCCATATTTTCAGCCCTTATGCCTATTCGCGTTGCACTGCACCACCGGACCATCTATCATTACGACCGGCTGGTCACCTTGTCTCCGCAGACCATCCGGCTGCGGCCCGCGCCCCATTGCCGCACGCCCATCACCGCCTATGCACTGAAAGTGGAACCGAAGCCGCATTTCCTGAACTGGCAACAGGACCCGCAAAGCAATTATCTCGCGCGAGTGGTTTTCCCGAAACCTGTGGAGCATTTCTCCGTCGACGTCGACCTGATCGCGGAGATGACCGTCATCAATCCGTTCGACTTTTTCCTGGAGCCCTACGCCGAGCATTACCCGTTCTGCTACGAGCCGGCGCTCGAGCGCGAACTGGCGCCTTTTCGCGAAGTCCGCCCCGCCGGACCCAAGCTGGCCGCGTATCTGAAGACCGTCAATATATCCAAGCAGCGCACCAACGATTTTCTGGTCGCCGTGAACCAGCAGCTGCAGCAGAAAATCGGCTACTCCATTCGAATGGAGCCGGGCGTTCAATCCAGCGAACAGACCCTGACCCTTCTGAATGGCTCCTGCCGCGACACTTCCTGGACGTTGGTTGAGATCATGCGTCACCTCGGCCTGGCGGCGCGCTTCGTCTCCGGTTACCTGATCCAGTTGAAGCCCGACATGAAGCCGCTGGAAGGCCAGCCCGGGCCTTCGCAAGACTTCACCGATCTGCACGCCTGGGCCGAAGTGTATCTGCCTGGCGCAGGCTGGGTGGGCCTGGATCCTACTTCAGGACTGCTGGCCGGCGAAGGCCACATTCCGCTCGCGGCCACGCCCGAACCTTCCTCCGCGGCGCCCATCTCCGGCGCCGTCGACAAGTGCGAAGTGAAGTTCACGCACGAGATGTCGGTGACGCGTATCCATGAAGATCCGCGCGTCACGCTGCCTTATACCGAAGCCCAGTGGCAGCGCATCCAATCTTTGGGCGGCCGCATCGATCAAGACATTTGCGCCGCCGATATTCGCCTCACCATGGGCGGCGAGCCCACCTTCGTTTCCATCGACAATATGGACGGCGCGGAGTGGAACACCGCCGCGCTGGGCCCCGAAAAGCGGAAGCTCGGCGAGCGTTTGCTGGATCGTCTGCGGAAGCGCTTCGCTCCCGGAGGGCTGCTGCATTATGGCCAGGGCAAATGGTATCCGGGCGAGCCGTTGCCGCGCTGGGCGCTCACTTGTTACTGGCGCGCCGATGGCATTCCGCTATGGCACGATCGCTCGCTGCTCGCGCAGGAGCAATTGCGGACCGACTTCGGTCCGCTCGAAGCGCGCCACTTCGCCGAAACACTTGCCCGGCGCTTGGGGCTCGATCCCGAATACGTGAACCCGGCCTTCGAAGATCCGGTTTATTATTTGCAAAAAGAGCGCCAGCTTCCAGTCAACGTCGATCCCGTCGATAACCGGTTGGGTGACGCGCGCGAACGCGAGCGCCTTCGCAAAGTTTTTGAGCGCGGCCTGGACACGCCCATCGGCTTCGTGCTCCCTGTGCAGCGCGCCCCTGGTCTGAGCGGACCCGAATGGCAAACCGGCTTGTGGATGCTGCGCGGCCAGCACCTGTTTCTGATGCCCGGCGATTCTCCCGTCGGCCTGCGTCTTCCGCTGCCCAGCCTGCCGTGGGTATCGGCTTCGGAAGCGCCGGTCAGCTATCCCGTCGATCCCATGGTGAATCGCGCGCCGCTGCCCATTCCGCCGCGCTTTGCTCCCATGGAAGCTCCGCGTCTGCAATCGCCCAAGCAATCCAAACGCGATCGCAAACCGGCGCAGGGCGAATCGGCGCCCTGGATCGTGCGCACGGCCTTGTGCGTGGAGGCTCGCGACGGGCGCCTGCATGTGTTCATGCCGCCGCTGCCCGTGGCCGAAGACTACGTGGACCTGCTGACAGCAATTGAAGACACCGCCGCGCATCTGGAAATGCCGGTCGTCATCGAAGGCTACACGCCGCCCGACGATCCGCGCTTCCGCCAGATCAAAGTCACGCCCGATCCTGGCGTCATCGAAGTGAACGTGCATCCCGCCGCCAACTGGCAGGAGCTGGTTTCCAACACCACCGCGCTTTATGACGACGCGCGCCAATCGCGCCTGGGCGCGGAAAAATTCATGCTGGACGGCCGCCACACCGGCACCGGCGGCGGCAATCATTTTGTGCTGGGCGGACCAACGCCCGCCGACAGTCCTTTTCTGCGCCGGCCGGACCTGCTGCGCAGCATGATCGGATATTGGCTGAATCATCCTTCGCTCTCGTACGCGTTCTCCACTATCTTCATCGGACCCACCAGCCAGGCGCCGCGGGTCGACGAAACTCGCGCCGACAGCCTATATGAGCTGGAGATCGCGTTTGGCCTGATCCCCGGTCCCGAGCAGGGTTCGGTTCCACCCTGGCTGGTGGATCGGATCTTGCGCCACATCCTGGTCGACGTTACCGGCAACACGCACCGCGCCGAGTTTTGCATCGACAAGTTGTATTCGCCGGATTCGGCCACCGGCCGTCTGGGCCTGCTCGAACTCCGCGGCTTTGAAATGCCGCCGCACGCGCGCATGAGCCTTACGCAGCAATTGCTGGTTCGCGCGCTGCTCGCCTGGTTCTGGAAAGAACCTTATATGCAAGGCCCCATCCATTGGGGTACCCGCCTGCACGATCAGTTCATGCTGCCGCATTTTATCGCGCAGGATTTCCGCGGACATGCTGCGCGATCTGGACCACGCGGGTTATCAATTCGAATCCGAATGGTTCGCTCCGCATTTCGAATTTCGTTATCCGGTTTTCGGCCACGCGCATCACGCCGGCATCGATATCGAAGTCCGCCAGGCCACCGAGCCCTGGTATGTGCTGGGCGAAGAGGGCAGCCCGGGCGGCACCGCGCGCTACGTCGATTCCTCGGTGGAACGATTGCAGATCAAAGTGGATGGCCTGGTGGAAGGCCGCTACGTGATCTCCTGCAATGGCCGGCGCATGCCGCTGCACTCCACCGGCAAACAGAGCGAATGGGTGGCCGGCGTACGGTATCGCGCGTGGCAGCCCGCGTCCTGCCTGCATCCGACAATCCCGGTTCACTCGCCGCTGATCTTCGATGTCGTGGATACCTGGACCGGCCGCTCGGTGGGCGGCTGCTCGTATCATGTGTCGCATCCCGGCGGCCGCAGTCACGACACGTTCCCGGTAAATGCGAACGAAGCCGAGGCGCGCCGCGACTCGCGCTTCTTCCCCTTCGGCCACACGGCGGGTCCGATGCGCAGTCCCGCCGCCCGAAGAAAATCCCGAATTCCCGCTCACGCTCGATTTGCGAAGGCCGCCTCCCGCCGCCTCTGACGGCCTGTTATGAGCCGCAGCCCTGCTCTACCAATTCGCGACCATATTCCTACCAATTCGCGACCGACTCCTACCGAGCCGCGACCGTGAGGGAGCGGTTTCCCTACGGTTCTGCCCAAACCGCCATGGGCTCCCCCTGCTCCTCCACCACGTACCGATCGCTGCCGCAATATCATCCCGATTCCACAACCATCGAGTACTGCCGTGCCGCGTCCACCGTTTGCGATTCGGTCCGTCCGAACCACTCTCATTCAACCACCGGCTCGCATAGGACTTGAAATCGCTCATCACCTTCTCGGGTTTCGCCTCTGCTTCAACCACGGTATGAACTGATTGGTCCGAACATGCGCCGCCAGAAGTGACCATTGCCGGTGCGAGCAAACCTCGCGGATCGCATCCAACACCGCACGACGGTCAGAGGTGTTCAACAAGTAAGGCGCCTGTTCCATCAACTCGCGCTCGTAAGATGCCCGCGCAAACTCGGGATCAGCCAAACGATGTCCAGGAACGTTGTGGTTCCGGTCCACGGAACCGGATTCGTCGCCGTGCATATGCGAGCCATAGCACGAGAACGTAATCAAGTACGTCACGCAAGTTTATTTTACACCGCTCCCTCACGGTCGCGGCTCGGTAGAGTGGGTCGCGGCTCGGTAGGAGTGGGTCGCGGCTCGGTAGGAGCCGGTCGCGGCTCGGTAATATGCTCCCGACAGTGTGCAACACTACAAGGACAATTCCTTGAGATGACGGGCAAACTCACAGCGGCGCAGAGCCTCTCAGACCCCGTATGGAGCTATGAAGCCACGCCCGGCTTCTACGATGAAGTGCTGGGCACCGGCAAACAACTGCGCCCGCACTGGAGCGCGCTCTCGGAATCGCTCAATGCCATGGGCACTCCGGGCCTCACGCGTCGCTGGCGCGAAGGCCAGCGGCTGATCCACGACAACGGCATCACCTACAACGTCTATAGCGATCCGGAAAGCACCTCGCGCCCCTGGCCGCTCGACCCGGTGCCGCTGATGATGGATCCGGCCGAATGGAAAACCATTGAAGCCGCCGTCATCCAGCGCGCCACGTTGTTCAACTCCATCCTGGCCGATCTCTACGGGCCGCAGCGTTTGCTGCGCGAAAAGATGCTGCCCGCCGAGCTGGTCTTCCCCAACCCCGCTTTTCTCCGACCCTGCTGGGGCATCGAGCCGCCCGGTGGCGTCTTCCTGCACATGTACGCGGCCGATCTCGCGCGCTCGCCCGACGGCCAATGGTGGGTGCTGGCCGATCGCACGCAGGCTCCCTCCGGCGCCGGCTACGCGCTCGAAAACCGGCTGGTCACCACGCGCGTGCTGCCCGACGTTTTCCGCGCGTCCCACATCCGCCGCCTGGCCAATTTTTTCCAGACCTATCGCGAAGCGCTCCAGCGCCTGGTGCCCGCCAATCGCGAAAATCCGCGCATCGTGCTCCTCACGCCCGGCCCGTACAACGAAACGTATTTCGAGCACGCGTTCCTGGCGCGCTATCTCGGCTACACGTTGGTCGAAGGCGGCGATCTCACGGTGCGCGACAATCGCGTTTACTTAAAAACACTGGGCGGCCTGCTCCCGGTGGACGTCATCGTGCGGCGCCAGGACGACCAGTTCTGCGACCCGCTGGAACTACGCGGCGATTCCATGCTGGGCGTGGCCGCGCTGGTGCAAGCCGTGCGCTCCGGAAACGTGGCCATCGCCAACGCGCTTGGATCGGGCCTGGCGGAATCTCCCGCCTACGCGGCGTTCCTTCCGGGACTCAGCCGTCTTCTATTGAAAGAGGAGCTGAAGCTTCCCACCGTCGCCACCTGGTGGTGCGGCCAGGAAGAGCCGCTGAAATACGTGCTCGATCATTTGAGCGACCTGGTGCTGAAGCCCACCTTCCCCGGCACGCGCGGCGACCCCATCTTCGGCGCGGCTCTGAGCGGCAAGGAACGCGAGGCGCTGCTCGATCGCGTGCGCGCCGAGCCCGACCGTTACGTCGCGCAGGAGCGCGTCGCGCTTTCCACCGTGCCGGTGTGGGAAGACGGCCCGCATGCATCCGCGCCACATGGTGGTTCGCGTTTATGCCGTGCCTTCGGGCGGCGGCTACGCCGTGATGCCCGGCGGCCTGACGCGCGTCTCCACGTCCCTCGACAGCATGGTGGTTTCCATCCAGCGCGGCGGCGGCAGCAAAGATACCTGGGTGCTGGGCGATGGTCCCGCGCCTCCCTTCACCCTGCTGCGGCCGGCCACGCATCCGCTCGATGTCAGCCGCGCCACTTTCGATCTTTCCAGCCGCAGTTGCCGACAATCTCTTCTGGCTGGGCCGCTACACCGAACGCGTGGAGGCCGCGGTGCGAATCACGCGCGCCATTCTCTCGCGCTTCTTTCAGGAAGACGACGCCACTCGCGCCGCCGGTCTAAAAGCGGGTCTCGAGATTTCTTGTCGCCCTGGGTTATGTCGCCGGTGAAAAACCCGCCGCCGCCGAACACGAAGTGCTGTCCATGATTTACGATCGCGCTGCCACCAACGGCCTGGTCTCCAGCATCCATCAGGTGCGCCGCGTGGCCTGGCTGCTGCGCGACCGCATCTCGGTGGACGCGTGGCTCATCCTGAATCAGTTGGATCAGCAGTTCTCCACTCCAGCACTCCATCCGACGAATTTCGCGTCAGCGCCGCGCAGGATCGTTTGAATCATGCCATCATCACGCTTTCCGCGTTCGGCGGCCTGGTGATGGAAAGCATGACGCGCGGCGATGGCTGGCGTTTTCTGGATATCGGCCGCCGGCTGGAACGCGCCATCCAGATGGTGGAGCTGCTGCGCAATGGTTTGCCGAAAGAAGTCTTCGGCGGAGTGGGCGTTCTGGAAGCGATTTTGGAGATGGCCGACAGCTCCATCACTTATCGCTCGCGCTACCTGACCTCCGTGCAAGTAGATCTGGTGCTGGATCTGCTGCTGGTGGACGAAGCCAACCCGCGCTCCATCGCGTTTCAACTGGCACGGCTGCGCGAGCACATCGGCGAACTTCCCGGCAGCAAGACTTCCATCCGCCGTCCGCTCGAGGAACGCATGGCGATCTCGCTGCTCAATACCGTGCAACTCATCGACGTGCGCGAACTGGCGCGTCCCGGCGGCCGCGCGGCGGCCGAAGCCCGCGAAGGCTTGCTCGGCAAATTAATCGCGGATTTGACGCTGCTCTCGGAAGCCTTGACGCGCGCCTACTTCAGCCACGCGGCGCAATCGCGGCGCCTGTGAGGATAGTGATACAGCCATGAAGCTACTCGCCACCCACATCACGCGCTACTGGTACTCGGGGCCGGTTTCCATGTGCAATACCGAGGTGCACCTGCACCCGCGCGCGCGCAAGAACCAGACCATCCTGGAGTTTGGTCTGGACGTCAGCCCGCACGCCCGATTCCGTGCTCACGCGCGAAGATTACTTCGGCAACGAGGTTACTTTCTTTTCCATCGCCGAGCCGCACCGCGAGTTGATCATTACATCGCGCTGCCTGGCCAATCTGGAGCCCGCGGCGCCACCGGCTCTGGAACTCTCAACCGCCTGGGAGACAGGTGCGCGAGGAAGCGGCAAAACGCGACACGCCCGAAACGTTTGAGGCCGGGCAGTTTGTTTTTGAATCGCCCTCCATCAAGGTTGGCCCGTCGTTTGCCCAATACGCCGCCACTTCCTTCACCCCGGGCCGTCCGTTGCTGAGCGCCGTGGAAGATCTCTCGCGCCGCATTTTCACCGAATTCCGCTATGATAAACGCGCCACCACCATTGGGACTCCGGTGGATGAAGTGCTGACCTCGCGCCGCGGTGTCTGCCAGGATTTCGCGCACGTGATGATCGCGTGCCTGCGATCGCTGAAGCTGCCCGCGCGCTACGTCAGCGGTTATCTTCGCACGGGTGGCGATTTCACGGGCGAAGAAGCGTCGCACGCCTGGGTTTCGGTGTGGTGTCCGGTGTTCGGCTGGCAGGATTTCGATCCCACCAACAATGTGATGCCGCGCGGCGACCATTTTACTGTGGCGTGGGGCCGCGATTATTCCGATGTCTCGCCGGTGAAGGGCGTGGCGCTGGGAGGCGGCGAGCAGGTGATCAGCGTGTCCGTGGATGTGTCGCCGCAGCCCGACGCCGCTTAATTCACCAATCCCGCCAGCGACATCGTTTCGCTGTTGGCCAGCACCTGGTCGATATCCAGCAGCATTTTCACGCTGTCCTTGGCCTTCGCCATGCCCAGCAGATAAGGCGTCGCGACGTCCTCTCCAAAATCCGGCGTGTCTTCAATCTCGGCCCCCGCCAGATTCAGAACCTCCGACACTTCGTCCACGATGATGCCGCTCTGGATGGCTACTCCTCCGCTATGCACTTGCACCACGATGATGCAGGTGCGCTGCGTGTACTCGCGTTCCTGTAATCCGAACTTGAGCCGCAGATCCACCACCGGGATCACTTTCCCGCGCAGGTTGATCACGCCTTTTACGTAGCTGGGCATTTGCGGGACCGACGTGATGTCCTGAATTCCCACGATTTCGCGGACCTTCAATACCTGGATGGCGAAATCTTCCTTTCCCAGCCGGAACGCCAAATACTTGCCCGCTCGCTGGTCGGACGCCGCGGCTGTGCGCCGCCTTCGAGTCAGACGCACTTAAGACAGTGGAATTCACAATTACTCCTAAGGTCCTCATCGTTCGTAGCGCGGAAAGCTTGAAGTGAATTGTGGATACGAAACGCCCACCCGCGCATCTAATCAACGGGCGAGGGAACCCCGTCGCCTTTCCCGTACAATGAGCACTATTACTCAATCTCTATTCGATAAGATCGCCCCCCGGACCTCCAAGCCGAAGCGCAGGCCCGTGGCAGCCAGCCGCGCCTATTTCTGCCGCTGCGGAAGGCCCGTCTTTTTCCGCAACAGCGTTTGCCTGGCCTGCCAGACTCCGCTCGGCTACGAGCCCCATTTGCGGCAGGTTTTCCCGCTCGAACCGGGCTCGGAAATCGGCATCTGGCTACTCGCGAATGAGGATGCAGTTGCGGAAACGACGCCCCGGAAAATACCGGCGCTGCCCCAATCTGGATTCTCCGGCCGCCTGCAACTGGCTGGTCTCTGAAGCCGAGACCGAGAACAATCCGCGTCTGCTCTGCATGGCGTGCCGCCTGAACCGGACCATACCCGATCTTTCCATCCTCGAAAACGGCGTGCTGTGGGGCCGTCTGGAAGCCGCCAAACGCCGCGTGGTTTCATCGTTGCTCGCGCTCGATCTACCGGTGAAGTCGCGCGTGGACCAGGACCCCGAGCACGGCCTGGCGTTCGATTTTCTGCATACTCCGGCCGGCGGCCCCCGCGTGTTGACGGGGCATGAAGACGGTATTATCACCATCAACATTGAAGAAGCCGACGACTTGGTGCGCGAGCGCGTTCGCCAACAGATGAGGGAGCCGTATCGCACGCTGCTCGGCCATCTGCGGCACGAAGTAGGACATTATTATTGGGACCGCCTGATCGCCAATTCGCCCTGGTTGGACGATTTCCGCAGGCTATTCGGCGATGAGCGGCAGGATTACGCCGCGGCGCTGCAGCGCAACTATGAGGCTGGTCCCGCTCCAGGCTGGAACCAGCAACACGTCAGCGCCTACGCGAGCACGCATCCCTGGGAGGATTGGGCGGAAACCTGGGCGCACTATCTGCACATGGTGGACACCCTCGATACCGCTCTCAGCTTCGGCCTGAACATCCGGAAACTCGAATTGGAAATCGATCCCTTCGGCCGCGAAGCACTGTTTCGCCCTAACGACCCCGGCGCCAAGCGCTTTCTTTCGTTCCTCAACTCCTGGATCGAACTCACCGCTGTTTTGAACGAACTATCGCGCGCCATGGGCCAGCCGGATCTCTATCCGTTCGCGCTGCCCCGCCCGGCAGTGGCAAAACTGCACTTCATTCATTTTGTGGTCACCCAGAGCGCACTTACTGAAGCGCGGCCCTGAGGAAGCGGCACTCAAAACTGCAGATGAAACGGATCGGCCCCGATGGTTCCTTCCAGTTCCTGCAAGTAGGCCGGCGCGCTCACCCGCGCCAGTTGCAAGCGTGCTTCTTCGAGCGGCCTTCCCGCCGATTCCAGAGCCGAAACGTGCCGCGTCCATAGCGCCATATCGCGATCCTGCTTGACGCGCAAGCGCTCGCGATACCAGTCGCTCGCAAGCATGGCCTCGCGCGTAAACAGACTCGCGGATTTCCGGAGCATCCACGCCCATGCCCTCATACGATCCGTGCGCCATGATGTGCAGCAGCGCCTTGAGCGGCGGGCATGCGGCGTCCACGCTGCCGTCTTCGAAATATTGCAGCGCCACGCGCGTCTGCGTTTCGACAATGGCGTCCACGCCCGCGGCGAACTGCGCCAGATCCTGCTTCTCGGGCCGCAGCATCGCGTCCGGGAACACCGCGTCCGGCGTTTCGAAAATGCGTCCCAGAAAATGGTCGACGAACAACTCCGTGATCCGATAGCCCAGGCGGCTGGCCAGCACCGTGCGGCCGTCCAAAGCGAAAGTCGCAGACTTGTTCCAGATACCCGTGAGCCTTCATAAACTCGGGATCGCGCTCGTGCACCCGCATGCGGCACCAGATCTCGGGCACCAGCAGGCTCACGTCGTGATCCACTCGAAAATTCGGGCCCGCATAGCCCGCCGATGTCGTAAAGCCCGCGTAGCCTGTCACGATGGACGACACCAGCGCGTTGTTCAAATCCACCACCGGCCACAACGCGTTGAAAGGCCCTTTGGTGAGCGCGCCTTCGCTTCCAAACCCTGTGGTGGCGGGCGACTTGCCGGTCAAGCTGGCCACGAAATCCATGAACAATTCCGGCAATTCCTGATAGTGCACAGGTCCGTAAACCGCCAGCGGCGGCGTGCCGCTTTTCGGATCCGCGGGGCTGTTTCTGCGTCCCGCAAGCACCGCGTTCACCGGCTGATACACCGGACGCGCGGCGGGAATCTCGCGCTCCAGGCGCGCGGCGATCTCAGCCAGATAGGAATCGCGGGGGTCAACCAAATCGGGCCGCGGCTGCAGATAGCGCGGATTGGTGGATGGCGCTCCATTCACCATCCGCGGATGCGCGGAAGAGACAACATAAGACACCACGTAGCCGGCCGGCGCCTGCTCGAGAAAACTTTCCAGCCGCTGCTTCATCGGCTCGGTATAACGATCGAACTCCACCACATGCGCTACGAGCGCGCGCGCACCGTCGGTATCGAACGGTTCAAAGTTCGAAAAGAAATTACCCAGGCTTGCGATGTCGGCTTCCGCTTGCCGGTCTGTGCCGCGGCGAATGGCATCGTCCGGCCGTTGGAACAAACGGCGCTCGCAGTTGGCCACCAGCTTCACGCTC
Organism: Bryobacterales bacterium; assembly: GCA_963784025.1. Classification (GTDB taxonomy): domain Bacteria; phylum Acidobacteriota; class Terriglobia; order Bryobacterales; family Bryobacteraceae; genus Palsa-89. The sequence goes on along the minus strand of CAWAPW010000005.1, from coordinate 477,360 downwards.
GGATTCGGATACTCCGCATCCAGATCCGTCAGGCTCTCGCGCGGCAGCACCACAGACGCAGTGATGTCGTCTTCCACCGGAACCTTGTCGGCGGGATGAAAATCCGGCCGCACTTTATAGATGCGCCAGGAGCCGTCGGGATCGAAACCCACGCGCAGATAGCTGCTCACCAGCGGCTGATTTTCAAACTTCAGCTCATGCCCCAGAAAGCCGTTGATGCGATCCACCGTGAAGTGCTCGCGCCAGTTGTTCCCCCACTCCGGCTGATAGTATCGCTTGACAGTGAACAACAGCTGGCGGATGGTCTGCGGAAGCTGCCGCACCCAGGCGTTATGTTCGTCGGTGTATTCAGGCGACGGCGTCATCAACTGGATCACCGAGCCAAGCGTTCGCTCCGGGCTCAGGATCGGCCGGTGAGTGCGCGCATCCGGAATTCGTCGCTTATAAATCGCGGAAAAATCGCGCTCGAAAATCTCGGCCACTTGATCCATGTCATGGTGGTAATCTTTGACGAACACCGGACCCTTCAGCAGCGCGTTGGCGATGGACTTCGATATTTCCGATTTCCCTCCGCCCGACACCGTACAGGGTTTATGGCACAATGTTCCGCGCGGCCGCGCGCCCACTAATCTCCAGGCGCTTCCACCCGTTTGCTTCTCCAGGCGAATTCGAAACCCGTTTGGAAGAAAATACGTCGCGTCGTTGCGCAGCGTGAGGTGTTCCTCGTCGTCGCCGTGGCGCCACGTGATGGTGCCGTCCAGCACATTGAAGACGGAATCCTCCGGCACGTAATAAATGTCGGAGAAGCGTTTGTCCTTGGCATATCCTTGCGGGCGGGACTCCACCAGGCCGCCCAGAAGGCACATCGCATCGGAGTATTTCGCTTTCTTCAAACTAACCGTTCGCCCCGCGTAGAATTCCTGCCCGAGCACATAGGTGGCAAACGCCATGGCGCCGCCCGCGTGCTCTTCCTCGCACATGCCGAACAGATTCGCCGCAAAGCTGATCTGCGTCTTCACTTCCTTCTTGCAATAACCGTAGTAATTGTCCGCGAGAATGGTGACCATGATGCCGCGCTGATCGCGGCAAGTAATCTTGAACGCCGACCCGCCGTTGTACGGCTCGTCTTCCTTCTCCCAACACATGCGATCGCGGCGCTGGCGCTCGGTAGCCTCGCTGATGTGCGGCAATCCGAGGTCTTTTTTCTTGACTCCGACCAGGTGCGGCGCCAGCACCACAAATCCCGAATGGCCGGTCCAATGCGGAGCGTCGAGCGCGGCGTCATTCTCGGGAAGATACGGGTCGCCGCCATTACCGAAAATGCTTTCGACGAAATCCAGATTGCTCACCAGGCTGCCCGGCACGAGGAAGCGAATCTCCATGGTCTTTTCGGGATCTTGTCCGGCCGCCGGACACACCAACGGACGCAGCAGCAGCGATACGAAGCAGCGCACCAGCTCGTCCTGATCGGCGGTGAACGGCAGCACCATCATGCTGGCCGGCGGATTCAGCGCCATGGCCCACAGCGCCGCGAAAGCCTGCTTCGGCACCGCGATTTTGTCGGCCGGCACCGGCAGCCCGCCTTCCGCGATATGAAACAAACCCTGCGTGGTGCGCTTGTCGCTCTTCGGATTGTGCAGCACGCCTTGCGCCACGCGATAGCTTTTGAGACACGGCGAGGAAAAAACGTCGGCACTGGCGGGCAGCGACATGATGCGCGCCATCCCTTCGCGATCCAGCACGAAGCTGTCCACGGGCAGCCGCGCCGCGCCGGTGGGAGAAACGTCGCGCAAATAGCTGTCGAGGAACGATTGCACGCGCGTATCCGCCGGGCACAGCCGGTTGCCGAGCAGTTGGTCCTTCTGATGGTAGTTGCGCAGCAGGGGCCCGGCGATTTCCAGAAACTCGGGGTCCGCCGTGCTCCGGCTGGTGGGCTGTCCCAGCGCCGCAAGCTTCAGGTTGATGTACCGGATCAATTCCGGATTGCGGCTAGCGGGCGATTTGGCGGCGGTGGCAGCGGCGGCGGCAGGCATGGTGTTCGGCTCCGGTAAAGAAATTCTTGGGACGAACACGGGGTCCGGGGGCGCTGCACGGGGCGCGGGAAGTACACCACGAGTTTAATACATCATGTTTGTTCTGGGTAGATTGTCGCACCATCCGCGCTAGGATTCAGTGGGATAACGATTCGCCCATCGCTAAAAAGTTATGAGCCGTCGGCCTCTTCGTTCAACGGGACCCATACCCAGGCTTCGACGTACGCTCCTTCGTCATCGCCCCTGGATATGCGCGCGTTGCCATCCACCTCAATCTTGCCGTCTTGTTGATACATCTCTTTCGCACGGGCACGAAACCACTTGTCGCTCCTCATGGCAAATCTCCTCTTTCCTGGCCGTAGACCAACATAGTAGCTCTCCCACAAAGTTGAGTCCATGGCAATGGCCCTCGACGATCAAATGGGCATCCTTCGTTGAAAAGTTAATGGAACAACAAGGCAGCTCATAGAACCAAGCGGAAATCGTGCTCGATCACAACGTTGGATAGCCGAAAACCGTCGATGAGAGCGATCGGATTTTTCCCGGGTTCACTCGCTTCATTGATCGCCGCCTTTGAAAAATGGCTCGTCGTGACGACAGCGCCTCTCGCGAAGGGCCGCAAGCTGCCACGTAGCTCCGCGACTTCTTTGCGCCCGACTGAATGTAGCCAGCGCTTCGCTTGTATCTGGACCAGTATGTTCTCGAAGACCCACGTCCGAGTGCCGGCCCTGGCATTTACGTCAACGCCTCCATCGGCGCTAAATTTTGTTACGCACACATCCAGGAATCCGCAATGCACGAGTAGGTCCCTGATAAATAGCTCGAAGTTCCTCGGCTTCATTGCCAGGAGCTGGCTACGAATCTGTTCGATCCGTTTGATGTCTCCTGCTTGCTGATTCCAGATTTCGTCGATAATTTCGTCGTCCTCAGAATTAGTGGCCGCCCGGAGTCTTGATTCGGTAAGCGTTTCGTTCGAAACGGCAGCTTCGATCGAAAGGGGCAGGATATCCTTGTCAGAGTGAATCCTAAACTCGAAAAGCCAGACCTTGCGAACTTGGCCATTTGCGTCGAGTTGAGTGTCCGGATAGTGACGAACATATTCGAGCAGCCCGAGATATCGCCACCGCCTTGGCCCGATAGATCTGTCTCTTCGGCTCGCAATTAAAGCAAACCCATGTATTGGAAAGTTAAATGCCTTCTGCTCGATCAATCGACTGTTTACACCTGCGAGCGTCTGCTGGCCAAGCTTCCCTGCCGCTGTGTAGGTCAGGACACCGCCTTCAAGCCTGTCGTGGTAGGGATTCTCGGCTGAGCTGTGGGCTCCTAGGACGGAAGTCATGATCACCGCCCTAAGTATCGTTCCGTTCTCCAGCGAGACCCGAATTCCGCCAGCATTTGACACCCTGAGCGAACTAAAAATTTCCTCGTTTGAATATAGCTGTCCGACGACTAAGGCCTCAATCATCGAGGCGACCATCTTGGACGTTGTGAGGCATTCGATCTGCCTCCCGGCAAAAGTCGGCTCCCTTCATTCCACGGGCCACACCTGTTCCCCACATCGCATGCGGGACATCCGTGTATGAAAATGATTTTACCTCGGCTGGGGAACACCAAATCTGGCGTGCCAGGAAGTCCGCTCACATGAAGTCGGTACCTAAACCCCATTTTGTGAACGAGCCGCCGGATCACCATCTCGGGCTTGGTGTCCTTTGAACGAACTCGGCTCATCCGCTCGCTTCGCTGAGCGGGGGTCAGGGTGTCCATGGCGACTACCTTTGCTGACCAATGTACTACGTACCGGCGACTTCGGCAGCAATTCTTAGATTGGAAACCCCGCGCGTTCCACATCCAAAGCATCGTGCTTCAGTGGAAAACGATATGTAACGTCCGCGCGAGCCGGCGTCCCCGCGCGCCAATAAGAAGTCCAAGGCCAGATAACGGATCGGCCCGAACGGCGTCCCAGCGGTATTACCTAAAATTAATACCGTCCCTGCGACCGGATGCCGTCCGGACACGTCCAGGGGATTGACGGAAGCGCGCTTGATGATGAATCGGACCATTCCACTCTGCGGTGCGGTGCTCACAGCCCTTAGCTTTAACGTCCTGGCGCAAGCCCCTCCGCAAAATCCTTACTACGCATACCCGTCACCGTATCAAGGCCCGCCAGGTTATCAACCGTCGCCGTACTACCAATCGCCGCCATCCTATCAACAGCAGCCGGCATACTGGACAGCAACCTCCGGCGGGCGCACCGCAATTGTCGCCGCAGGAGCTGAGTAACCTGGTGGCTCCAGTTGCGCTCTATCCCGATTTGCTCTTGAGCCAGGTTCTCGCAGCCAGTACGTACCCTCTGGAGATCGTCCAGGCTCAGCAGTGGATGCAAGCGAACCCCGGGCTGCGCGGCCCCGATCTCGTCAACGCCGCGAAGCAGCAAAACTGGGATCCCAGCGTGCAAGCTCTGGTGGCCTTCCCCGACGTGATGAACATACTCACCCGGGACATTCAATGGACCACCGCGCTCGGCAACGCGTTTCTCGCCCAGCAAGCCGATGTGATGGACGCCATACAACAACTCCGCGCGTCGGCCCGCAACAACGGACGTCTGACGGACACCCCGCAAGAGCGCGTGACTGTCGATCAGGAGAATGGCCAAAGCGCCATCGTGATTCAACCCACCGATCCCCAGGTGATTTATCCGCCGGTCTACAATCCGGCGTACGTTTGGGGACCGCCAGCATACGGCGCCTATCCGGCTCTGCCCTATCCGGGGCCAGGCTTCGGCATCAGCTTCCCCGTGGGCGCGTTCCTCGGCGTTCTCTTCTCCGGATTGTTGAGCTTTGGTGGTTGGGGTTGGGGCCTAAGCTGGTTGACCCATGGCCTTTTTCTGAACAGCTTGTTCTTCAGCCACTTTGGATTCCATGGTTTCGGCGGCTCCGGTTATTATGCGGGCCGCGGCTACGCGACGCACGTCGCATGGGCGCACGATCCCGTCCATAGGCTGGGCGTCCCGTATGGCAATCGCGCGGTCGCCGATCATTTTGCCGGCCGTGGTCGCAGCGCATTTTCCTCGCAGAGCTATCGAGGCAACTACTCCGGCCGCGGCAACTACTCCGGCGGCGCATATAACGCCCGATCCGGCTATTTTGGATCCCGTTCTGAAAGCAGCCGGCAGATGGAAGCCTATCGCGGACTCACTGCGGGAGCATCGCGAGGCTACGGCAACAACGGCTACGGCTCCGGTTACCGCGGCGGCGGTTCCAGCTCTCATTCCCGCCCGAATTATGATGCGAACGTGGCAGCGCGGGGCGCCTCTCGCGATCGCTACTCAGGCAGCGCTTCCTCAGGGCGCGGTTGGTCCGCATCGTCTTTCCGGTCGTCGGAACCGCGTTCTTCCGGGAAGAGCTTTTCATCGCCGCGCTATTCCGCTCCAAAATCATCCGGCCACTTCGGCGGAGGTGGCGGAGGTGGCGGGGCGGACATTCTGGCGGCCACAGCCATTCGGGCGGCGGTCATTCGCACGGCGGATCTCACAAGAAGTAGCGGGACCACGTTCGACGGAAGCCAACGTGCATGTCACGGCACAGATGCCTTCGAAATACCCGCTCCTGTTCCGAATTGGAACACTCGCGCTGGCGCTCTGTGCCATTCTGAGCGCCCAAATGGTAACCATCCCGAAATTGCCACTGCCGAGCACCCGCCATCCGCCATCCTGCATCAACTGCGTCCGCGACTTGAGCGGACACATCTCGCGGAATCCCGCGCCGGTCCGCGCGTTTCGCGCATTGAAACCTTGCCCCGCGACGAAATCGGTGAAGGGCGCCTGCGTTGGCTTCGTGGTCGACCATATCAAGCCACTTAATCGCGGGGGCACTGACACACCCGACAACATGCAGTGGAGGACCCTCGCACAGGCGGCTAAAGCTCGCCTCAAATAAAGCGAACCGGGTGCTCCCCTAGGCGACGATTTGTTGACGCTATCGTCGGAAAAATGTCGCTCCAATGTGCGGTTTCGTTACCCGGTTGTTAGCCCCGTAGAACGCCGGCCTCCGCACGTATTTTTTGCGCTTCTCATCGAATCGACAACGGACGAGCTTTGCGTCTCGTTGATATCGAAGGCCCGCCTAGGTGGCATCATTCCTGCCTCTCAAAACTTGGAGGTGGTATGAATAGCGTAACGATCATTCTGTTGATTATCGCGATCATCGCGGTCGGCGTGGCGGCATGGGCGTACTTTGAGCGCCAGAAAACTCTCAAGCTCAGAAGTAAGTTCGGCCCGGAGTACGATCGGTTGGCGGAGCGCGAACACAGTCCTCGGCGCGCCGAAGCGATCCTTGAGAAACGTGCGCAGCGTGTGTCGAAATTCAACATCCGCGCACTGGGCCAAGAGGAATCCGCGCGATTCGCTGGCGAATGGCGCGTGATACAGGAGCATTTCGTCGACGATCCCCGGGGCGCAGTCACTGAGGCAGACCGTCTCATCAACACTGTACTGAAAGCTCGGGGATACCCGATGGCGGATTTCGAGCAGCAGGCCGCCGATCTTTCCGTGCAGTATTCCCAGGTAGTGGAGAACTACCGCAAGGCCCATCAAATTGCCCTGGAAGATAGGCGCGGGTCGGCCACCACGGAGGACTTGCGGAAGGCGATGCAGTATTACCGCAGTTTGTTTGAAGATGTTTTGGATGTGCGCGTCTCACGAATGGAGGAGGTCCATCATGGCTAGTGAAGTCGTCAACCCTGAGACTCAGGAATTTGAGGTGAAGTCCGAGCGGGTGATTCCGGTATCTTCCGGTTCCAGCGGACACGCGGCGCTTTTCCCCGCGGAAGACACCGAAAGTCTTCGTTCGCAGTGGCGGGATATTCAAGGAACCTTCGTGGATGAGCCGCGCGAAGCAGTGGAGAGGGCCAACCAGTTGGTAGAGACCGTGATTAAAAGGCTAACGGACGTGTTCGCAACAGAACGGGGCGGGCTCGAAAGAGAGTGGAGCGCGGGTAAAGACGTGTCCACGGAAGACCTTCGCCAGGCGCTTCGGCGATACCGGTCTTTCTTCGATCGTCTGCTCTCGGTTTAACCGATTTGCCGCCAGCCGTCGATCCGCATAGACTAGATAGGTAAGCAATCGCTCGACGGCTGTCCGGACCAAGCGTGTCCCAAGCGCGATTGGCCGTTTATGTCATAACCTTGTTCGTTTGACGATAAGCGATTTGTTGTCTTTCGAACAGGGAGTCATTTAATTATGTCAACGGCCAGCGCGCGGGCGGCTAGTTATGTCTTGACTTTGGAAGAGATCGGCCACCTGGCGGCCGAGGGCGGCAAACCCGCGGAAACGCTCATGAACGTCGTGGCGTTGATCGCCGGACGCTTTCAGACCGACGTTTGTTCCGCCTACTTGCTGGAGCCGGATCGCGCCAACCTGGTGCTGGCCGCTTCGCTTGGCCTTCGCCCGCAGTGCATTGGCACGCTGCGCATGGCGCTGCACGAAGGTCTCGCCGGTTTGGTTGCCGAACAGGTGCGGCCGGTGGCCGTGGAGCACGCCACCAGTCATCCGCGCTTTAAGTATTTCAGCGAGGCGGGTGAGGAGGCGTACCAATCGTTCTGCGGCGTTCCGCTCATCGATCAAGGCGTGCTGCAGGGCGTATTGGTGGTGCAAACCACCGAGCCTCGCGCCTTCACCGACGAGGAAGTGCAAATGCTAGTGGAAGCGGCCGCGCAGGTGGCGCCGGTGGTCAGCGAAGCGCGCACTCTGGACCGCTTCATCGCGCCAGTGCAGGAGCGGCTATGGTCCCTCGCACGCAACCTGTGGTGGAGCTGGGACAACGATTCCACCAGCCTGTTTCGCGATCTGGACCCGGTGCGCTTCCGTCAGTTGAACCACAACCCGATAGCGCTGTTGTCGGAAATCCCGCTCGCCAAGCTGGAACGCCGCGCCGGGGAACTGGTGCTGCACGGCCGCATCAACTACGCTTATCGACGCCAGCAGGAGTATCTGCGCGCCGATCGCACCTGGGGCGCAACGCACGCCGGCGCTCTGAGGCCGCGTCCGGTGGCCTATTTCTCGGCCGAGTTCGGCCTGCACGAGAGCCTGCCGATTTATTCGGGCGGCCTGGGCGTTCTCGCGGGCGATCACATCAAGAGCGCGTCCGATCTGGACATTCCGCTGGTCGGAATCGGGCTGTTCTACAGCCAGGGCTATTTTCGCCAGCGCCTGGATCGCGATGGCTGGCAGCAGGAACAATACCTGCAGACCGACGTCAATCAGCTTCCCATGGAGCCGGCCATCGGCAAGAATGGCGAACCGGTGGAGGTGGCGCTGGAGACTCGCAGCGGCGTTATTCGCGCCAAAGTCTGGCGAGCCAAGATCGGCCGGTGCGATCTGTTGCTGCTGGATTCCAATGTCGAAGGCAATGCTCCGGAAGACCGCGAGCTGACCTCGCGGCTCTATGGCGGCGACGGCCGCGTTCGCATTCGCCAGGAGCTGCTGCTCGGCGTGGGCGGATTTCGCGCCTTGCGGGCCATGGGTATCACTCCCGCCGTTCTGCACCTGAACGAAGGCCACAGCGGATTTGCGGTGCTGGAGGCCATCGCGAACCGGATGTCGGAAGAGGGGCTCTCCTTTCAGCAAGCCGTCCCCCGCGTGTCGCGCGAAGTGGTTTTCACCACACATACCCCCGTACCGGCCGGGCACGACCGTTTTAACGCCGGCCTGATCGAAGAGCATCTCGGTCCGGTCCGCGAGCGCCTGGGCCTTTCCGATCGCGCGCTCATGGACCTGGGCCGCGAAATCTCCGGCAACGAATTCGAAGAGTTTTGCATGACCGTGCTGGGTCTGAAGCTTTCGCGGCGCGCCAACGCCGTCTCGGCCCTGCATGGCGAAGTTTCGCGCGCCATGTGGACCGGTCTCTATCCCGGCAAGCTCGAAGACGAGGTGCCGATAGGCCACATCACCAACGGCGTGCACGTCCCCACCTGGCTTGCGCCGCAAATGTTCCGGATCTACGATCGCCATCTCGGTACCGGATGGCTGGAGCATAGCGGCGAATCGCGCACCTGGGAAAATATCGAGAACATCGACGACGGCGAGTTGTGGGAAACGCACGGCGCGCTGAAGCTGCGGCTGCTCGAATTTGTGCGGCGGCGCGCGGTGGAACAATCGCAGCGGCGCGGTGAATCGCCCGAAACTTTGCAAAGGCTCAGCCGCGTGCTCAGCCCGGACGCGCTTACCATCGGATTTGCGCGCCGCTTCGCTACCTACAAGCGCGCCAACCTGATCCTGGCCGACATCGAAAAGCTCGCCTCCATGGTGAACGATCCCAAGCGTCCCGTGCAGTTTGTCTTCGCCGGCAAGGCGCATCCGCGCGACGAACCCGGCAAGCGCGTGCTGCAACAGATCGCCGAGCTGATGCGCGATCCTCAGTTCGCCGACAAATTCGTCTTCGTCGAAGATTACGACATCAACGTCGGGCGCCTCTTCGTCCAGGGAGTAGACGTTTGGTTGAACAACCCGCGGCGGCCGCTCGAAGCCTCCGGCACCAGCGGCCAGAAAGTTGTCTTGAACGGCGGCCTGAATCTTTCGGTGCTGGATGGATGGTGGGCGGAAGCCTACGACGGTTTGAACGGCTTTGCCATCGGGACCGGCAGAACGCATTCCAACATGAGTGTTCACGACACGCGCGACGGGGACGACCTGTACCGCACCCTGCGCGAAGACGTGATTGCGCTTTACTACCAGCGGGACCGGGACGGCCTGCCGCGTGGCTGGATCAAGCGCATGAAGCGCACCATCCGGACCCTGGGCTGGCGCTTTAACGCCAATCGCATGGTGATGGACTACACGCTGAAATGCTACGTGCCCGCCGCCGGCGGCACGTCCAGCGAGATGAACTCGCACGGCTAACGCCTCACCGGACCGCGCCGTACTCCGACGACACCGCGCCGCGACCACGCCGAAACTGAGCCGCGACTACACCGTAGCCGCGACCGCACCGAAACCGAGCCGCAACTCCGCGACTACACCGTAGCCGCGACCGCACCGACACCGAGCCGCGACCACACCAGGCCGCAACCACAGCGCGCCGCGACTACACCGAAACCGAGCCGCGACCGTGAGGAAGCGGTCCCCTGTCACTTTGTCCCCGGGCCTGCGTCTACCCATGGAAGAAGGAGCCCCCGTATGGCAGCAACAGTTACCGATCGCGACGGCAAGAGCAAAACCGCTTCGGCCGCGGACGCTAAGCATTATCCCGAGCAAAACGAAGTGCCCAAGGAACACCCCCTGGTTTCCGACGGCCTGGACATCGAAGAGATAAAGCGGCGCGCCCATGAGCTTTGGGTGGAGCGAGGATGCCCCCACGGTTCCGCCGATCAGGACTGGCATTTGGCGGAACAGGAGCTGCGCGCCAAGAACGGCTCCCAGCGGATCGCCGACAAACTTCACGCCAGCTCCGGCTCGGTGCAGCGCTAAACTCCCGGTTTTCTCGACCGGGTCTTCAGCCACCATCCCGCTACCAGCACGCCGATCGTGGCCGCCGCTTCCACACCATACCGCAACGTATCGCTGGGCGCGAACCGCTGGACTATGAATTCATCGGTCATGATCATTTGCCCCGCAACTCTCCCCAGCAGCGCCGCGCCGATGTAGACGATCACCGGGTATCCGTCCATCAGCGCCGCCAGCACCGCGCTCGCAAAAATCACCAGCGGAATGCTCACACCCAGCCCGAACAACAGCAGAGCGAAATTCCCCTGGGCCAGCGCCGCGATGGCCAAAATGTTATCCGTGGACATCGTCACGTCCGCCACGATGATGAACCATATCGCCTTCCAAAAGCTGGTCAGATGCGTCGCCGACGATTGGAGCGGCGGCTCTTCGCGAAATAGCCCCATCGCGATCCACAGCACCGCGCTGCCACCCACGATTTGCAGAAACTTCACGTGCAGCAAGCGCGCCGCAAAGAATGTCGCGGTAACCAGCGTGATAATGGCGCAACCCGCCCCCGCCAGCATCGCGCGCCTGCGAAGACTGCGGGGCAGAGACTTGGCGGCTGCGGCGATCACCACCGCGTTATCGCCGCTCAACGTCAGGTCAACCAGTATGATAGAGACCAGACTGGCGATGAATTGAAAGTGCGTTTGGATTGAATTCATCGCCGCAACGCCATTCTACCGTGCCTTCGGCGGAAAGCGCGCCAGTATTCGCACAATCGTGCCTCAGAACCAGCTGGTTTGTTATTCTGTATGAGATTCCAGCGTGTCCCATGCAACCCACCGCGCAGCTTGCCATTCAGCCGGAGCCGGTTCCCGCCGACGCGCTCACCATCGCCGGCATTGCCGTCATTGCTTACGTCCTCTCCAGCCTGCTGCATGAAGCAGTGGGGCATGGAGGCGCTTGTCTCATCGTCGGCGGCCAACCCATCATGGTCTCCACGGTGAGCATGGATTGCAGCTCCGACAGCCGCCTGGTCATCGCCGGCGGCACACTTCTAAATGTCATCGCCGGCGCTCTATTCTTTGTCTGGGACCGCATGACGGGCCGCGCTTCACCGCGCCTCAAATTTTTCCTATGGCTATCAATGACCGTGAACCTGTTCACCGCGGCCGGCTATTTCGCATTTTCGGGCATTGGCGGTTTCGGCGACTGGGCCATCTTCATTAAAGGCCTCGGTCCGGAATGGGCCTGGCGCGTCGGCCTGACGATCTTCGGAGCAGTGGCGTACATGCTGGCAGTCCGGCTGAGTCTGCTCGAATTGCGGCCCATCATCGGCCGCGACAAAGACCAGCGCATGGTGCGCGCCGCGCGGCTGTCCAAAATTTCGTACTTCACCGGAGGCATTCTGGCGTGCGTCGCCGGCGCTCTCAACCCCGCAGGCTGGATTCTCGTCGTCCTATCGGCGGCGGCGTCGACGTTCGGCGGCACTTCCGGCCTGCTATGGATGATCGACTGGCTCAAGGGCAATCGAATCCCTTTAGGTTCGGAACCCGAGCCGATGCCCATCGAGCGGAGTTGGCCCTGGATCGCGAGCGCTTTTGTACTCGCCGTGGTCTTTATCGCGGTGGTGGGCCCAGGGCTGCGCTTCGCGCAAGCCTCGGGGCATTGAGATCCGCCGCCAATCGCCAATCGCCAATAGCCAAAAGCCAATAACCAACCGCCAATCCGCTACGATAAAAGTATCCCCATGGGTTCCGCTACTGTAGACGTGAAGAAAACTGTGAATCTTCCTCGCACCGATTTTCCGATGAAGGCCAATCTGTCTCAAATGGAGCCCAAGATGTTGCTCCGCTGGGAAACGGAGGACCTGTACGCGAAGATTCGCGCCGCCCGCTCCGGCCGCCCCATGTGGGTGCTGCACGACGGGCCGCCCTACGCCAACGGCAAAATCCATCTGGGCACCGCGCTCAACAAAATCCTCAAGGATTTCATCGTCAAGCTCAAGAACATGGAGGGCTACGATTCGCCCTACGTCCCCGGCTGGGATTGCCACGGCCTTCCCATTGAGATCAAGGTGGACAGCGAGCTGGGTGCGCGCAAAGCGCAGATGACCGCCGCGCAAATCCGCGCCGAATGCCGCAAGTATGCCGCGAAATACGTCGACGTGCAGCGTGCCGATTTCATCCGCCTCGGTATCCTGGGCCGGTGGAAGGACCCTTATCTCACTATGAGCCCGCAGTATGAAGCGGTGATCGCGGGCACATTCGTCGACGTCCTGGATCGCGGCTACGTTTATAAAGGTCTGAAGACGGTGAACTGGTGCATGCACGATCGCACCGCGCTGGCCGAGGCCGAGATCGAATATGAGGATCACACCAGCCCGTCCATCTGGGTGCGATTTGCTCTCGCTTCGGACGCCGCGTCCATCGATCCGTCGCTCGCCGAACGCAATGTTTACGGGCTCATCTGGACCACTACGCCTTGGACCATTCCTGCCAACGTCGCCATCGCGTTTCATCCGAAGTTCGAATATGTCGCGGTGGAAGTTGGCGACGCGGTGTATATCGTCGCGCTCGAATTACTGAAGGTCACGGCGGAAAAATTGGGATGGGAAAGTCCGAAGGCGATCGCCGCATTTCCTGGTGCGAAGATCGAGGGAGCCATTTTCCGCCATCCGTTTCTCGATCGCGATTCGCTCGGCATTCTGGCCGATCACGTTACCCTCGAGCAAGGCACTGGCGCGGTTCACACTGCGCCTGGCCACGGCCAGGAGGATTTCGAAATCGGCCTGAAGTACGGCCTTCCTATCTATTGCCCGGTGGATCCCGCCGGCAAGTTCTACCATGCCGAAGGCGCGGCGGGCCGCCTTCCGGAAGAGATCATCGGAAAAACGGTCTGGCAAGCGAATCCCATCGTTAGCGAAATTCTGAAATCGCACGCAGCGCTGCTGGGCGAGGAAAAGATCAAGCATAGCTATCCGCATTGCTGGCGCTGCCACAACGCAACCATCTTCCGCGCTACCGAGCAATGGTTCGTCGGCATGGATCGCAACGATCTGCGCGAGCGGACGCTCAAAGCCATCAAAGACGTAAAGTGGATTCCCGCGTGGGGCCAGGAGCGCATGACCAACATGATCGCCACCCGGCCCGACTGGTGCATCTCGCGGCAGCGCGTGTGGGGCGTTCCCATCATCGCGTTCTATTGCGAAAACTGCCAGGAGCCGATGACGGATCGCAAAATCCTGGATCGCGTGGTGGACCTGTTTCGCGAACACACCGCAGACGTCTGGTACGAGCGTTCCGCCGCGGAGTTAGTGGGTCCGGGAGTGGCTTGCACCCGCTGCGGCGGACAAAGCTTTCGCAAAGAGAGCGATATTCTCGACGTCTGGTTCGATTCCGGCTCCAGCCATCTTGCCGTGCTCACGCCCGAAAGCGGTTTGCCTTGGCCGGCCAATCTGTATCTGGAAGGCGGCGATCAATACCGCGGCTGGTTTCACAGCTCTTTGCTGCTCGGCGTGGCGATGAAGGGCGCCGCGCCCTATCGCGAAACTGCCACCAACGGCTGGACGCTCGACGAACATGGCCGCGCTTTGTCGAAATCGGCCGGCACCGGAGTCGCGGCGGGCGTAATCTCGAAGTTCGGCGCCGACGTGTTGCGGTTATGGGTTTCGTCGGTCGATTTCGTCGAAGATGTCAAGCTCTCGGAGACCATCCTCCAACGGATCAGCGAGGCGTACGTCGACTTTCGCAATAAGATTTTTCGTAATCTGCTCGGCAATTTGAAGGATTTTAATCCGGACACGGACGCCGTTCCCGGCGACAAATTAAGCGAAATCGATCAGTGGATTCTCCTGAAAGCCGAAGAATTAGTCGCGAAATGCCGCGTCTGGTACGACGAATTTGCGTTCCACAAGGTCTATCGCGCCGTTTACGACTTCGCGACCACCGATCTGAGCGCTGTCTGGGTGGATATCGTCAAAGACCGCCTGTACACCGCGGGCGCTCGCTCGCATTCCCGGCGCTCCGCTCAAACCGCCGTCTATCGGATGGCGTACGCTCTGGTTCGCCTGCTCGCGCCGTTGCTCTCTTTCACCACCGAAGAAGCATGGGGCTACTTGCCGAAACCGGCCGGCAGCCGCGATAGCGTTCATCTCGCGTCTGCTTCCCGAACCCGGCGAACTCACGCTGGGCATCACGCTTCAGCAGCGCGAGCGTTTGGCGAACTGGAGCAGCCTGATGCTGGTGCGCGATCAGGTTTTGAAGCCGCTGGAAGGCGCCCGCGAAGAAAAACGAATCGGCAAATCGCTCGAAGCGCGCGTCTTGCTAACCGCCGGTCCCGATCTCTATCCGCTACTCCACGAATACGCCGCCGATCTGCCTGCCGTGTTCATCGTCTCGCAGGTGGAAGTACGGAAGGGTGCTGAAAATGGCGTGTCCGTCGAAATCCAGCGCGCTGAAGGGACCAAGTGCGAGCGCTGTTGGAAATATACACTGGATGTCGGAAGCGATTCGGATTTCCCCACGCTCTGCGCCGCCTGTAGCGATGCCATTAAATAGAAAATTGTTCCCTTTCGTCATAGCGGTCCTGGTTGTCGTTCTGGATCGCTTTACTAAGGGACTGATAAAAGCGCATTTTTCCGCGTACGATACCATCACTGTAATCCCGGGGCTGTTCAACATCGTGCACACCGAAAATCCGGGCATCGCCTTCGGCATGCTGGCCAACGCCACGGGCGCCTGGCGCGACATCCTGCTGATCGGATTTTCCGCTGTCGTTCTCATCGCGATTTCCGTGATGCTGCTGCGCCCGTCCAGCCAGCGCGACACGGTGCTTCGTACCGCGCTCTCGTTCATCCTGGGCGGCGCCTTCGGAAACCTGTATGATCGAATTGTCAACGGTACGGTGACCGATTTCATCGAAGTGCACGCCGGCCAGCATTATTTTCCGGCCTTTAACGTGGCCGACAGCGCCATTACCGTGGGCGCCTGCCTGCTGCTGCTGGACATGTGGCGGGCCAAGGAGCGAAGAGTTAGCCATGTTCCCGAAGTTAATATCGATCGGTAGTTTTTTTATTCCCACCTACGGAACGCTGGTGGCCATCGGATTTTTGGCCGCTCTGTGGATCGTCGTTCGTCTGGGCAAGCGCGCCGGCCTTCCGTCCGAATCGGTTACAAATCTGGCCATCTATTGCGCGCTGGCCGGACTGGCCGGCGCCAAGCTGTTCATGATCCTGTTCGATTTCCAAAGTTATTGGAACGATCCAAAATCGCTATTCTCGATGAGCACCCTGCAGGCCGCGGGCGTGTATCAAGGCGGTTTCCTGGTCGCATTCGTCACTGCGATTCTCTACATGCAACGCCAGCACCTGCCCATCCTTGCCACCTGCGACGTCTTCGCACCCGGCATCGCGCTCGGCCAGGCCATCGGCCGCATCGGCTGTTTATCGGCGGGTTGCTGCTGGGGCACCGCTACGCACGTGCCGTGGGCCATCACGTTTCGCAACCCACAAGCTGCCGATCTGACCGGCGTGCCCCTTGGCATTCCCCTGCATCCCACGCAACTTTATGAATGCGTAGCCGACGCGCTGATTTTCGCGTTCCTCTATTTTCGAATCGGCAAAACCCACACCGCGGGCGCCATTCTCGGCTGGTACCTGGCGCTCTATTCCTCCGCGCGCTTCGTCATCGAGTTTTTCCGCTTCCACGAACAGGGCCTGCATTTCGGGCTTTCCTACACGCAGTGGATTTCACTCGCGACCCTTGTGGCCGGACTTGGGCTGCTGCTTTTTCGCAGGAGCTCGTTCATTCATCCACGCGAATCCGTTTCAGTTGCGACGTCTCCCCGGACATGATGTGGACGCGGCTTTTCGCCACGTTCAGGTGTTGCGCGACAAAGTCCACCAGCGCGCGATTGGCTTTGCCTTTTTCGGGCGCGGCGGCAACTTTCACTTTCCACGTCCCATCCGGCAAGTAACCCGCCAGCTCCGTCTTGGAGCTTTTCGGAATTACTTTGACTCGGATGTCCACTTTTCGATGCTCTCGATCAGTCGCCTGGATGGGAAAGGCTTAGTCAGGAATTCATCCACCGGCAGCGTGGGATCGGCGGGGCCGCCTGAAAGAACGATGATGCGCGCCTTGCCGTCAATCGCGCGAATCAACCGCAAGCCATCTTCGGGTCCCGGAATCCGCAGATCCATCACGACGATGGGCGGCGGCTCGGGGCCATCGGCCCAGCGCTCCAGCGCCTCCGCCGCATCTTGCGCGGAAATCACTTCGTGCCCGGCGTGTTCCAGAATCTGGCGGCGCATTTCAAGCTGAGTGGCGTCGTCTTCCACCACCAGGATGCGGGCCATCAGGCAAACTCGATACGCGCGATCACCAGCTGCGGCATCTGGTTGTTCCAGCCCCCGGGAATGTCATCAAAAGGCAGCCGGAACGTGCGCGTTTCGCCGGGCTTCAGCCCGGTGACTACAATGGGCACACGCTCGCGCAGGATCACCTCGCCGTAAGCGTTGTAGAAGACGCAGTAGACATCGGCGTGCTGCACGGTGCGGCCGCCCGCGTTGGCGATTTTTCCTTCAATTTCCGTGACTGTTTGACCGACGTAGCTTTCGGTGGCCTTCATGGTCACTTCGCTGAGCTGCAGATTTCGAACGTATGCTTTGGCGTCCGGCGATAGCGGCGCAGCAGCCGCTGTGACATGCGGCCGATTGACGAACCAGATCAGCCCGCCGGCCAGCGCCAGCGCGATTGCAAGCGTGACAATGCCAGTTCTACTGCCCACTAACTGTCATCTCCCGGATCAGCAGCGTCGGCGATGCCACCGAGCCCCGAAATTCCAGGTCGGAACCCACGGCCTCCACGTCCACCAGCATCTGCCGCAGATTCGCCGCGATGGTGATCTCAGAAACAGGATACGCGAACTCGCCATTCTCAATCCACAGGCCGGCCACGCCGCGCGAATAATCGCCGGTGACGACGTTGACGCCCTGGCCGATCAACTCCGTCACGTACAGGCCGCGGCGAATTCCGCGAATCATCTCTTCGGGCGAGCGCCGACCCTTCTCGAGAAAAAAATTGCCGTGCCCCACGCCCGCGTTGCCGGTGATGCCGCGCGCCGCGTTGCCGGTGGTGCGCATGCCCAGTTTGCGTGCCGCGTAGCTGTTCAGCAGGTAACTCTGAAACACGCCGCGATCGATCACCAGGGTGCGCCGCGATGGTACGCCTTCGTCATCGAACGGCGACGTGCCAAATAAGCCTGGCAGACACCCATCGTCGATGATGGTGACGTTTTCCGACGCCACGCGTTCTCCCAGCTTTCCGGCCAGGAACGACGCTTTGCGATAGATGGAATCGCCCTCCACCGCTTCGAAAATATTGCCGATCAGCGACCGCGCGGTTACCGAATCGTAGATCACAGGCACCTTCTGCGTAGGCACCTTGCGCGCGCCCAAACGGCGCACGGTTCGCTCGGCGGCGCGCCGTCCCACGGCAGCCGGGCTGTCGAGCTTCGCGTGGCTGCGCGCCGATGAAAACCAAAAGTCGCGCTCCATCGCGTCGCCTTGGCGGGCTACCGGCGTGGTGCTCAACGAGCAACTGCTGGTGCGATAACCGCCCACAAATCCGCGCGAGTTGGCGAAGACGCGCGCGCCGGAATACGCGTTGAAGGACGCGCCTTCGGAGTTGGTAATGCGCGGGTCCCAGGAAAGCGCGGCCTCTTCGGTTTCGAGCGCAGCTTGAATGCGCGCGGGCGTATCGATGCTTTGAATGTCGTCCGAATAGAGCCGCAGGTCGCCCGTGATCGCGCCGAGCTCCGATTCGTCGGGCAGCCCCGCGTGGGGATCTTCGGTGGAAATGGCGGCGACGGCCAGTGCGGAGTCCACCATCTGCCGCACGCCGGCGCTCGAAAGATCGGAGGTGTGGGCCGATCCCACGCGCTTGCCAACCAGCACGCGCAAACCGGCGCGCCGCGAACCGGCATCCTTCAAGGTTTCGAGCGCACGCATCCGGACTTGCGCCGAAAATTCTTCGCCTTCGGCGAGCGTACACTCGGCATCGGTAGCGCCGCGCTGCATCGCGAGCCGCACCGCATGCGCTGCGAGCTCTTGATCGATCATCCGGCCGTGCCGCCCACGGTCATCCGATCGATCTTAATGGTCGGGATTCCGACGCCCACCGGCACGCTCTGCCCCTCTTTGCCGCAGAGGCCCATGCCTTCGTCGAGCTTCAGGTCATGCCCCACCATGCTGACGTGCTTCAGCGCTTCGGGCCCGTTGCCGGTCAGCATCGCCCCGCGGACCGGCCGAGTGATGCGGCCATCTTCGATCAGATAGCTCTCCGACGCGGCGAACACGAAATTGCCGCTGGTGATGTCCACCTGGCCGCCGCCGAAGTTGGCGCAATACAGGCCGCGCGAAGTGGATCGGATGATGTCTTCGGGGTCGCTGTCGCCCGCCAGCATGAAGGTGTTGGTCATGCGCGGCATGGGGATGTGCTGGTAGCTTTCGCGACGCCCGCTGCCCGTGGTGCGGGACCGCAGCAAACGGCTAGAGAGTTTGTCGAACAGATAGCCGCGCAGGATGCCTTTCTCGATCAGCACGTTTTCCTGCGTGGTGGCGCCTTCGTCATCCACGTTGATGGATCCGCGGCGATTGCGAATGGTGCCGTCGTCGACCACGGTGCACAATGGGCTGGCCACCGGCTGGCCGATCCGGTCGCTAAACGCGGAAACCTTCTTGCGATTAAAATCGGCCTCCAGCCCGTGACCCACCGCTTCATGCAGCAGGACTCCAGGCCATCCGGGGCCCAGGACCACGGTCATTTCGCCCGCCGGCGCCGGTACGGCATCCAACTGCACGATGGCCTGCCGAACCGCTTCGCGCGCGAAATGTTCGGGCGTCTTCTCCGTCTCAAAAAACTCGAGGCCCACGCGCCCGCCACCGCCCGCATAGCCTCGCTGGGCACCTTGGTCACCCCGACCCTCGCCCTCGCGTGCCAGCACCGAAACACCCAGGCGAGCCAGCGGCTGCCGGTCGGTACTCAACACGCCGTCGCTGGTGGCCACCAGCACGTAGCGCAGGCTGTCGGCGTAGCTGGCTTGCACCTGAAACACGCGCCGGTCCGCCGCGCGAGCCGAGGAGTCCGCCCGCTTAATGAACTCGACGCGTTCGGCCAGGCTGGTCTCGTTGGGCGCGGTGAGGACGGGATAAAGATCGCGGCGCCGCGCTTCTCCCTGAAGCCCGGTTTTATCCACTTTCGAGGGGCCGCTTGCGATGCAGGCCGCCACGCGCGCCGCCTTCCGGATCTTTTCGGGGCTCAGGTCGTCGCTGTAGGCGTAACCTGTCCGTTCGCCCGAGATCACGCGCACGCCGACGCCCAGCGACACGCCTTGGACGGCGCTCTTTACGATAGATTCGTCGATGCTTAACTGGCTGGTAGCCAGGTATTCGAAGTACAGGTCCGCGTAGTCGCCGCCGGCGCCGAGCGCTTCCGATAAATACGCCTCAAGATCATGCTCCGTGATGCCAAACTTCTGGCCAAAGAAGGAATCGGAAAGCGGCATGGGTGTAATCCCAGCGTAACATTGGCGGGGGTTGGGGGTCGGCGGCGCCTGTCGGCGTGGCCTTCGGGGTTGGGGTTGGTCGGCTTTCGCCTCCGGGATTGGGGGGTTGGAGATTGGCTCGGCGAGGGCCGATTTGCGCCCAACCCCTGAGTCTGTCACACTCTAGCTTGATGCCAGGACGTCTTCCCCCACGTCTGATCGGCGCGTGTTTGGCGTTGTTGCTCCCCCTCCACTCGCACCCGCAATCGGTGTTGCTGGCCGACGGCATCTCCTCCAAGGCCTTCGAAGGTTCCATGGCGCCGTTCCCCTCCGCCGAAAAGCTATCCTACGACATCGAATGGCGCTTGATCTACGCGGGCAGCGCCCTCATGAGCCTGGAGCCCAAGCCGGGCGATCCGCGCAAGTGGGATTCCCAACTGCACATCGAATCGGGCGGGCTGGTTTCCAAGCTGTACACGCTCGAAGACACGTACAAAGTCGGCATGGACGACGGCTTTTGCACCTCCGCTACGCACCTGGATGCGGTGGAAGGCAGGCGCCATCGTGAAATTAAGGTGGTTTACGACCACGCGCACGGCAAGGCCAACTCGGTGGAGCGCGATGTGAACAAGAACGCGGTGATCAAGAGCTCGGAAGTGGAAATCCCCCCCTGCACTATCGACGCCGTGGCGGGGCTCTACAAGCTCCGCATCGACAAGCTGGAACCTGGTCAGAGCAAGCAGGTACCCATGAGCGACGGAAAGAAGGCCGCCTACGTACGCGTGGAAGCGCAAGGCCGCGAGCAGGTGAAAATCAAAGCGGGAACGTTCGATACCATCCGCTATGAAGTGTTCCTGTTCAACGGAGCGCTGTATCCCCGCAAAGGCGACCTTTTCGTATGGCTGACGGACGACGCGCACCGGCTGCCGGTGCAGATCCGGGCGCGCATGAGTTTTCCGATCGGGAGCATCACGTTTGAGCTGACGAAGGACGAGCATCCGTAGCAGCTGGACCAGGGCGTCCGCCCCACACCTCACAGGGTTTGAGCGCAAGAATCGGATAGTTACCTCCGATGGATGCGCATAGCATAATGTTATGCAAGCTTTGGCAACCATCGATTACTGGGACGCCGTGGCCGCGCGCGATCGCGCCATGGACGGGGTCTTCTTCTACGCTGTGACGTCCACCGGCATCTACTGCCGGCCATCCTGCCCTTCCAAGCGGCCTCGCCGCGAAAACGTGGTCTTCTTCCGGGTACGCGAAGCGGCCGAGAGCGCGGGCTTTCGTCCCTGCCAGCGCTGCCAGCCCGAGCGGACAGACCAGCGCCACCCGAACGCGCGCCTGGTGGAGAACGTGTGCCGCTACATCGATAATCATCCCGACCAGCCGGTCACGCTAGAAGCGCTGGGCCGCGCGCTGGGCCTCAGCCCCTTCTATTTGCAGCGGACCTTCAAGGCAATCACTGGAATCACGCCGCGCGCCTACGCCGATTCCCGCCGTTTGCGCTCGCTCAAGGCCGGGCTGCGCGAGGGACATTCGGTGACGCGGTCGCTTTACGATGCAGGCTACGGGTCTTCCAGCCGGCTGTACGAACGGGCGTCGTCGCAATTGGGCATGACGCCGTCCCGCTATCGCAAACAAGGCGCCGGCGTGACCATTCACTACACCGTCGCGACGACGCGCATCGGCACAATGCTGCTGGCGGCCACCGAGCACGGTATCTGCTCGATTCGATTCGGGGACGCGGCCGGGGCGCTGGAACGCGAGCTGCACAGCGAGTATCCCCAAGCGGAAATCGTTCGCTCGGATCGCACACTCGGCGAGCAAGTGAAAGCTCTGCGCGCCATCATCGAAGGAAAATCCGCCGCGCCACTTCCGCTGGACATTCAAGCCACCGCGTTCCAGCGGCGCGTCTGGCAAGAGCTGCAAGCCATTCCGCGCGGCACGACGAAATCCTACAGCAAGATCGCCGCCGACATCGGCCATCCCAAAGCCGCTCGCGCGGTGGCTCGCGCTTGCGCCACAAATCCGGTGGCCGTCGCCATTCCCTGTCATCGCGTGGTGCGCGAAGATGGCACTATGGGAGGCTATCGCTGGGGCGTGGAGCGCAAGAAAAGGTTGCTGGCGTTGGAGACGAAGGCCGCCGAAAACGGCCGGAAAAGCTCCTAAGGCGAATCTCCGGGCAGACGTTAAAATTACCCGCAACACCTAGAAACTAAAGTACTAATTCGTTTCTTAAACGCGTGGTTGCTTCCCATTTTCCACTTTGCCGTGCGATACTGGGTCCAGAGAGCCGCGACAGAAAATGAACCAGTTAAGCGAGGCCGTTACTCGCTATCACAAAATCCTGGAAGGCGACCACTACAAGAATCTTTCCTGGGCACACGATCTCCAGGAACGCATGAAGGCGCACAATTTGGTCGCCAGTGGAAAGCCAGTATCTCCGGTTCTGCGTCCGCATTTTATCACGCGCAGGCAGTACACGGGATTGGTGAAGGCTGTGGAGTCGTTCTCCAGCTCGCTGCAACGCGTGCAAGCCAAGGCTCTGAGCAGCCCCGCGCTGCTGGCGCGCATGGAATTGCTGCCCGCCGAGAAGATGCTCGCGGCCGTGGATCCGGGTTATTCGTTCCCGGCCGTCACGTCGCTTCTCGACACGAATATCAACAACGGAACGCTGCGTTTCTCGCGTTATATCCCCGACACGCCCACCGGTGTCGCGTATGGCGAAACGCTGGCCGATATCTTTTACGACGCAGCGCCCGTCAAGGAATTCCGCAAGCGCTATCGCCTGGAAAAATTGCCCGGCGCCAAATACCTGCTACAGGCCATTCTGAAGGCCTACAAAGAGTGGGGCGGCAAGAACAAAAAGCCCAACATCGCGATTCTGGAATTCCGCCAGCCTTTCCAGGCGGGAGAGTCGGGCGAGAGCGCTATCATCGCGGAAATGTTCCGGCGCGAAGGCCTAGCCGTGGAAGTTGTTACTCCGGAGCAGTTGGAATATCGCGACAACGTTTTGCGCCGCGGGGATTTCGCCATCGACTTAATTTTCCGCCGCGTGAAAGTACAGGAATTTCTGGTGCGATTCGATCTCTCGCATCCCCTGCTGCGCGCCTATCGCGATCAGGCTGTGTGCATGGTGAACAGCTTCCGTTCTGAGCTGGCGCAGAAAAAGGCCATCTTCGATCTGCTCACCGACGAAGAAATCACCGCCGATTTTCCCGCCGCCGAGCGTAAGGCCATCAAGGAATTCGTGCCCTGGACGCGCGTGGTGCAGGAAACCAAAACGAAATACCACAACCGGACGGTGGATCTTCCCGAATTCATTTTGCATAATCGCAACAAGCTGGTTCTGCGTCCCAACGACGACGGCGCCGATCAGCAGTCTTTCCGCGGCTCTGAAGTGGACGAGGCGTCCTGGGAAAAGGCCGTGCGCTCCGCGCTGCGAAATCCGTACGTGGTGCAGGAAGCGTTGGAACCGGTGGTGGATGTTTTCCCGGTTCTGCAATACGGCCATCTGGAGATGCAGAAGATGCGAGTGGACGTGCATCCGCATTCCTATCTCGGCAAGGTGCAGGGCTGTTCCAGCTGGCTGACCGCGGTTGGTCCGTCGGGCTTTTCTACGCTGTCGGGCATCGCGCCGACGTTCATTCTCGAGCAGAAATAACGGTCGCGGGTGAACGCCGATCAACGCAGATAAGCAACAACGAACTGAAGTTTTGTCTTATCTGAGTTCATCCGCGTTCATCGGCGGCTAAATAGTCTTTTTCTCGATCTTGATTTTTGCCCGCAGATTCGCCACGCCCGCGGTGTAACGCGAATCCGCTACCGCAAACGCCACCGCGTCGTCCAACCAATCGTGCGCCGTGCCGTCGGCGTCGTGGGAAGCGGCCGTTATCGTATATTCGCCAGGGCACAAGTCGCAACGGAACGCGAACTCGATCTGCATGCGTGTGCCTGCCGCGCAGCTTCCCGTGCTCACTTTTTCGAGCTCCGTATTGGTGCCGTACACTTCCAATCCAATGCGTGTGCGAATCATGATTCCGATCACCGGCTCTTCCACCGCGTCGTGATAGCGCACCGTCACGCGCACGATCGCGTTCTCGCCGCTCTCTAGAACCGCCGTTGGATGGCCGCCGGCGCCGAGCGTTTCCAGCGCCAGAATCTCGGCCCGCCCATCGCCCCGGCGCATGGCAGGACGTAGCGGGCTCTTGAGCGTCGCGCCCCACTCCCGCACCTTCTCGGCGATGCTCGCACGGTAGGCGTCCAGCACTTCGCGCGGATCGCCCTGGCGTTCCAGAGCGCCCTTCTCAAGCCACCAGATTTCATCGCACAGGGACTGCAGCAGATCCAACTCGTGCGAAACCATCAACACCGTGGACCCGCCGCTTCGCAGCCGTCCGATTCCCGCCAGCGCCCGGGCCCGCACCAGCGCGTCGTGCTGCGCGAGCGAATGCTCCATCGACAAAACATCCACCGGCGAAAGTTGCAACGCGTCCAGCGGCCCCAGGTAGCGGCGTTCGCCCTCCGCAATCACCTCGCCCACCTCAGGCTGGACGGTTCCCGCCGCCAGACGCAACAGCGCGCCTTTGCCCGCGCCCTTCTCTCCGATGACACCGATCACGGCGCCACTCGGAGCCGAGACGGTCAGATCGCACAACGGCGGAAACCGCACGCCGCGAAACTCAATCGCCATGCTCCTAGCATGCCAGATAGAATAACGCTTGATCCTCGCATTGCTGATCGCACTGCCATTTCCCGCTACCGGCACGGTCCACCTGCCTGCGGGCGTTACCGAAATTTCCGCGGAAATCCGGCTCCCGGATGGCGCCCATGACCTTACGATTGCGGGCGGCGATCATACCACGCTGCGCGCCGGCGCAAACTTTCACGGCCGCGCCATCTTCAGTTGCCACGGCTGCCGCCAGATCCACTTCACGAATTTCGCGATCGACGGCAATCGCACTGCGCTCGAAAAGCCCGTGCCTCTCGCGCCGCCCGATAAAACATTTTCGAGCGGCTTCGGCGACAACGGCATTTTGATCGAAGACACCGACGGGCTTTCCATCGAAAACGTCGATTTCGCCAACATCACGAACTTCGCCGTCCTGATCAGCCATTCCAGGAACGTCGCCATCGATCGCGTCTCGGTGAAGGACAGCGGCTCGCGCAACGCCAAAGGCCGCAACAACACCAGCGGCGGCATTCTACTCGAAGAAGGAACCGAGGAGTTCACGGTGGCCGATTCTTCCTTCCGCAACATTCGCGGCAACGGCGTCTGGACCCACTCCCGTTTTCACGCGCCGCGCAATCGCAACGGAAAAATCCTGCGCAACCAGTTCTTTGAAATCGGCCGAGACGCCATTCAGGTTGGCCACGCCATCGCCATCGAAGTGGCGGACAATCACGGCGGGCGCATAGGATTTCCAGTAGATCTCATCGATGTGGAAAACGCAGGCACTCCTGTCGGCCTTGACACGGCGGGCAATGTCGAGCAGTCCATCTATCAACGCAATCGTTTCGAAGAAGTGGACGGTAAATGTATCGACCTGGATGGTTTTCACGACGGCGCGGTGCGCGGCAACAGTTGTATCAATCGGCGCGGACCAGAGGATTATCCCTTCGGCAATTTCGCGATTTCCATCAACAACTCGAGCGGGGAGATGCAGTCGAAAAACATCGTCATCGAAGACAATCAGCTCTCCGGTATGCGATTTGGCGGTATCTTCGCGATCGGCGAAGGCCACATCATTCGCAACAATCGCATGACGCATCTCAACACCGGGCGCTGCGAAGAAACCCACGCCGCGTTCGGCTGCTTCGGTATCCCCGGCGAGCCCGAGTTCCTGGAAAGCGGCATCTACCTGGCCAAAGGGGGCGAACGCCCCGCGCCCGCCCGTAACATTACCATCGAGAACAACATTATCAGCGGCCACAAAATGGCCGAGCATTGCATTGGAGCGGCGCCCAGCGTGAAGCTTTCCAGCAATATTATTCGGAATAATAGCTGCACGGATGAATAAGCGCTTCTCGCGAGCTCAACTGTTCCTGCTCACGGCCTGGCTGGCGATGTTGCTGCTGGTGATGGTGCGCGGCACGCTTTCGCTGCCTTACCTCTCGGACGATTTCGAACACGGCCAGTTGATCGCCCAAATCCGCGCGGGACTCGAACCCGGCCGCGATCTGATCACAGTTCCGTTTCACGGCCAAACACTGGTGCTGCTTCGCCTGCTGTTCTGGTTTGGAACCCTGAGCGGCGGGATGAGCCTCACGTGGGTACGCGCGGCCGTCTGCGCCGTGCATATCGCCGGCTCGGTGGGTTGCGCGATTCTGTGCACGCGCTGGACCGGTTCAAAGCTCGCGGGATTCCTGGCCGGCACGCTCTACGCAGGCGCGATCGGCTTCATCAATGAACAGATCTGGTGGCCGTCTAGCGCCATCTTCTGCCTGGGCGCGGCGTTTTTCATCCTGGCGATTGTCGCCCTCGATCCCGAGGCAAAAAATCGCAACCTCGCGCTGGCGATTGCGGTATTAATGCTCACCCTCGCCGCGTTGGGCCTCAACGGCGTTCTCGTCGCGGCTCTGGTGCTCCCGATCTTTTTGCGCCGGCGTGAAGCCATCGTCGTCGGCGCAGCAATCGCGGTGCTTCTGATAGTGGCCCTTTTTCGTCACGATCAGGAACAAGTGAAACTCTCGCTGCGCGGCCTGGAACTGGGCGCGTGGCTGGTCTTCACCGCGCCGCTGCGTTTCTTCAGCGGATTCGCCACGTTCGCGCTTCCAGGATTTCGGACCATCCGCGACCTAGCTCTTCTCGTGTGGCTGCCATTGCTGGCATCCGCGTGGTTCATGAACGCGCGCGCGCGGCGCATTCTACTCATGGTCTGGACCCCGGCCATTTTGCTCGCGCTGCTGGTTGGAATGGCGCGCGCCCAACTTCCCTGTCGCTTCGGCCCCGGCTCGCTCTACACGGCCGACCGCTATTATTACTTCTTCCTTTTCCCGCTGGTCACGCATTGCGTTTTGTTCCTGAGCAGTTTCGAATTGCCCCGCTGGGGAACGCCGGCCGTGCTCGCCCTCATGGCCGCCGCGCTCTTCGGCAGCCGCGCGCATTACATCGCCAATGTTCCGCGCGCGAGCTTCCAGGCCACCGGCCATGCGTTGCAACAAGGCCGCCAGCTGGTTGAAAACATCCGTACCTCCCAGACGCGCCCCTTAGTGCTCACCGACGCATCCATCCCTATCGATGGCGCTCACCTGAACGCCGTTACGCTGGCCTTCCTGGTTTACTCCGAATATCCGCGCGGAATCCCCGGCGTGCGTTTTGTGCGCGGGCCTCTGGACGCTCAACAGGCGGCCTTCGAAAGCTCCCTGTTGAAGCCGTGGTCTAGAGCCGCGTCATCCAGTATCGATTTCAAGACGGCTTCCTACGAAGAGGACCTGACATCCGGATTCTCCTGGTGGGAACCACCGTTCCGATGGATGAGCGCGAGCGGGTCGCTTCATTTGATCGCCTGCGCCGGGCGATCTGGTGGTCACCGCCTACGCCCCGGTGGATCAGTTGCGCCGGACAATCCACGTGACGGTGAACGCGAATGGAAAAGCTGTTGGCAATTTTGCCATTAGCGACGCAGGCACGCACGACTATCGCTTGAAGATGCCAATCCTGACTCCGGGAAGTCCGGCGAACATTACACTCACCAGCGACTTCGTCTGGCACGGCCGCGATCTTTTTCCCGATAGCCTGGACGAGCGCGACTTCAGCATCGCCATTTTCGCCATTGGCTTCGCCGTGCGACCTTAAAGATAGATGCCCGATGCCGAAAACTCCGTCAGCGAGCGCATGCGCGCCGATTGGAACCAGCGCGCCCGCGAAGACGCCCACTACTACGTTGCCTTCGGCGGCCGCGATCAGGACGAGGAAGGTTTCGACGCCACCGCCGCGGACGTGCTGCCGTGCCTGGAATTCGAGCTGAAACGGTTTCCTACCAATGCGAATCGCCGCGCCTGGCGCGCGCTCGAAATCGGCTGTGGCCCCGGCCGCCTGATGAAGCCGCTGAGCCGCCACTTCGGCGAGATCCACGGCGTGGATGTTTCCGATGAAATGATCGGCATCGCGCGCCGGCGTTTGCGCGATGTTCCGCACGCGCACGTTCATGCCACCAACGGCGCCAGCCTGGCTCAATTCGCGGACGAGTCCTTCGACTTCGTTTATTCCTACGCGGTGTTCCAGCACATCCCCAGCCGCGACGTGGTGCTGGAATACATGCGCGAGGTCCAACGTGTGCTCAAGCCCGGCGGCATTTTTCGCGGCCAATTCAACGGCCTTCCCTATCCGGGCGACACCAACACGTGGAATGGCGTCGCATTTTCCGCCGACGATATCCGCGCCTTCACGCGCGACAACGGCCTGCAGCTTCTGATCCTGGACGGCCTGCACACGCAATACATGTGGACTACGTGGCGCAAACCGCCCGTCGCAGAAATCGCGGACACCGGCATCCAGCCGGTTATCCAGCGCATCACGAACGCTTGCTCCTGGGAACCTGCCATCCCCAACCGTGGACGTTACGCGGCCATTGCCGTCTGGTTGAAGAATCTGCCCGCCGGTGCGGATCTGAACACGATCGGCGCGCTGATTGATGGAGCCGCCGGCAGTCCCTACGTCATTGGTCCAGCCAGCCCGGACGGGCTTCAGCAGCTTAACGTCTGGCTCCCGGAGGCAACGCGCACCGGACTGGTGCCGGTGGAACTTCGCTGGAACGGCCAGTGCCTGGGCGCGCCCGGGATGGTGCGCGTTGTTCCCGTCGGCCCGCCGGTCCCGCGCATCGTCTCCATCACCGACGGCGTGAATCTAGTCGAGACCAACCGCAGCACCAGCGGGTATCTGAAGGTCCAGATCGAAGAGCTTACCTCGCCCGAGTCGGTAACCGCTACTATCGACGATCTACCCGTCGCCCACCTCGGCATCCTCCGCACGGACCCGCGGCCGCCCCGTCACGAGCTGAATTTGGACCTACCAGAAGGGCTCCCGCCCGGCCCCCATACACTTCAGATCCACGTAGGCCCGCGGCGCCTGCTTCCGGCAAATTTCGTAGTCGGTTCGTAACGTACTGCACGGCATATAGATATAATCCTTGACGCACCACTACCTATTGGGGCATCATTGCAGACGTGCCCCGCATCTAACTAGGAGGTACGCTTTGGAGGAAAATAGAAATGGGTCTACTCAGCGTCGATCTCACGAACAGGATTTCAGACTTGCAACCGGCAACCAAAAAAGCGCTCGCGTCGAATCAACGCAAGGGCGTCAGCTTTCCTAAATATTTCACCCAGAAACTGGAACCGGGCAAGACCCCGTACGACGAGATCGCCTGGGAACTTCGCACCGCCGCCATCGCCAGCGACAAAGGCGCCATCATTTTCGAACAGGACGATGTGGAGGTGCCGGCCGAATGGTCCCAGACCGCCACCAACATCGTCGTCAGCAAATATTTCTACGGCAAGATGGGCTCGCCCGAGCGCGAGCGTAGCGTCCGCCAACTGGTGCATCGCGTGGTGGACACCATCGCCGATTGGGGCGCCTACGGGCGCTACTTCAAGACCCGCGACGACGCGGAGAATTTCCGCAACGAGCTGGCGCACCTGATGCTCACGCAAAAGGCCTGCTTCAATTCGCCGGTCTGGTTCAACGTTGGCGTCCAGGAGCCGCGCGGCTATGGCTACTATTACGACGAAGCTACCGACAATATCGTGAAGCTGAAGAAAGGCGAGTCGAAGCCGCAGTGCTCGGCCTGCTTCATTAATTCGGTAAAGGATTCGCTGGAATCGATTCTCGACCTGGCCAAGACCGAAGGCATGTTGTTCAAGTGGGGATCGGGCTCCGGCACCAATCTTTCGCCGCTGCGCGAAGAGGGCGGCGGACTCGGCGGCGGCGGCTCGGCTTCCGGTCCGCTCAGCTTCATGAAGGGCTTCGACGCTTTCGCGGGCGTGATCAAATCGGGTGGCAAGACGCGGCGCGCGGCGAAAATGGTGATCCTGAATGTGGATCACCCCGATATCAAGCCGTTCATCTGGTGCAAGGCCAAAGAGGAGAAGAAGGCGCACACGCTGATTGACGCGGGCTATGATGCCGCCATCGATGGCGACGCCTACGGCTCCATCTTTTTCCAGAACGCCAACAATTCCGTGCGCGTCACCGACGAGTTCATGGAAGCCGCTGCGGCCGATGGCGACTGGTGGACCCGTTCGGTTTCCAACGGCCAGCCCAAGCAGCGCTACAGCGCCAAGGAGTTGCTGCGGGAGATCGCGCAGGCCACGCATCAGTGCGGCGATCCGGGCATGCAGTTCGACACCACCATCAATCGCTGGCATACTTCGAAGACCACCGCGCGCATCAACGCGTCGAACCCGTGCTCGGAGTACATGTTCCTGGACGATTCGGCTTGCAACCTGGCATCGTTGAACCTGATGAAGTTCGTCGGACCCGGCGGCGAATTCGACGTCGAGGCTTTCCGCCATGCGTGCGACACCATCACGCTGGCGCAGGAGATCATCGTGGATAGCGCCAGCTATCCCACCGAAAGAATCGCGAGGAATTCGCACGATTTCCGGCCGCTCGGTTTGGGCTATGCCAACCTGGGCGCGCTGCTGATGTCCATGGGCATTCCTTATGACAGCCCGGCCGGGCGCGATTGGGCCGCCGCCATCACCGCCGTCATGTGCGGCCAGGCGTACCTCACCAGCGCGCGCATCGCCGAAGCCATCGGACCGTGCCCTGGCTACGCGGTCAACGAAGATTCGTTCCTGGATGTGATCCTGATGCACGGCAAGGCGGTGAGCGGGATCGACAGCAAACGCGTTCCGGAAAATCTGTTTGCGGCCGCCGTCAATTGCTGGAACGATGCGTACACGCTGGGCGAGCGCGTGGGTTTTCGCAATGCGCAGACCACCGTGATCGCACCCACCGGCACCATCGGCTTCATGATGGATTGCGACACCACCGGCATTGAGCCCGACCTCGCGCTGGTGAAATACAAGAAGCTGGTGGGCGGCGGAATCATCAAGATCGTCAACAACACCGTGCCGCAGGCGCTGATCAAGCTGGGCTACACGCCCGAACAAGTGGAGATGATCGTCACCCATATCGACTCCACCGGCACCATCGAAGGCGCGCCCGCGCTGAAGGACGAGCACCTGCCGGTGTTCGATTGCAGCTTCCGCCCGCAGAACGGAAAGCGGTCGATTCATTACATGGGCCACGTGCGCATGATGGCCGCGACGCAGCCGTTTATTTCCGGCGCGATTTCGAAGACCATCAATATGCCGGAAGAATCCACCGTGGAAGACGTGATGGACGCTTACATGGAGAGCTGGCGCCTGGGGCTGAAGGCCGTCGCGATTTACCGCGACAATTCCAAGCGTTCGCAGCCGTTGAGCAGCGGTACCGGCAAGGGCGAGAAGAAAGCGACGGCGTCGGGAGGAACGGCGGTGGTTCCCGTCGTGACCGAGAAGATCGTTTATCGGCCCATCCGCCGCAAGCTGCCCGACGAGCGGCAATCGATCACGCACAAGTTTTCCATCGGCGGCCACGAAGGCTACATCACCGTCGGTATGTATGAGGACGGAACGCCCGGCGAAGTTTTCATTTCGATGGCCAAGGAAGGCTCCACGATCAGCGGCCTGATGGACAGCTTCGCCACCAGCATCAGCTACGCGCTGCAATATGGCGTGCCGCTGAAATTCTTCGTCGATAAATTCAGCCACGTTCGTTTCGAGCCGAGCGGCTGGACCGGCAATCCGACGGTGCCCTACGCCAAGTCGATCATGGATTATATTTTCCGCTGGCTGGGCGCGAAATTCCTGGGACCAGAGTACGCCGTCAACGAAGCCGGCGACGCTCCGGTGCTCCGTCCCACTGAGCCCGAGCCGCAGCAGGCGCTGCCGTTCGCACCAGCGGTGAGCGACGCGCCGATGTGCTCGGAATGCGGCGGCTTCATGACCCGCAACGGCAGTTGCTACAAGTGCGAGAACTGCGGCGGGACCAGCGGCTGCAGCTAGCGCCTGGCGGCGCGGCAGCCAACGCAACTTCACACGATTTTGGTGGGAGGTGTCATTCCTCCTTGTCCTTGGGGCGGCTCGCTTGAGCCGCCTTTTTCATTTCGGAGCTATCATTTCGGAGCTATCATTTCGGAGCTATCATGGCGGATGGAGATTCGGTGAAGATATTTGGAGTGATTCGCCTAGCGACAGCGTTGATATTTCCAGTTCTTTGCGCGTCGCCCGCGTCGCAGCGATTTAGCAGTCTTGAGGAGTACCAACGGTATATCGATCCCCTACTCCAGGTGAGTGACTTCGGGATCCATTACTACGACGACGGCGCAGCAGACGCCACCGTTCTGTTTCCTTCCACCGAGACAAATCCCTACAACAGGCCGCGCGAACCAGTGATTGCGTTGGTGCGTCTTGGAGCCAAGGCCTTCCCCTTGCTCATCGACTGCCTCAGCGATCACCGAGTGACTAGCGTGCGCTTCGATGGAAACAACATCGCGAGGCCCATGGCCGTCCCAGTGGGATACGTGTGCCTGGATATTCTCATCGCCACCGCCCAAGGCCGGCCAATCTCAAGACAAGGCTGTTCCCTCTGCACGGTGTTGGCCGTGGCGTTGGGAGAGCACCTTAAGATTCGCGGCATCGATCGTCTCGCTGATAGGTTGGATGGGTAGCATTTTATGGCCACCCGAACCTCAACCACCTTCGAACAATTCGAGAAATTCCCGGACGACGGCCACAAGCACGAGCTTTTGCGAGGAGAGCATATCGTTTTGCCTCCGCCGAAATCGTATCGTTCCGACGTACAACATTTGCTGTTACGCATCTTGCAGCCCTACGTTGATCAACACGGGCTTGGCGATGTGCGTATCGAAGCTGGCTTTAAACTTTCTGACGATACATGGGTGCAACCCGACGTCAGCTTCCTGAGAACGTCTCAGCTTCGGAGCCCGCGATCCGGTGGTTACTTCGCGGGCGCGCCCGCTCTCGCCATCGAAGTCGCGTCCGATTCCAACACCGCCGCCCACCTGGACCTGAAAATGGAGCTTTACTTCGCCCACGGCGCCGAGGAAGTCTGGGTCGTTTTTCCCCAAACTCGCCGGATCCGCGCACATTTCCCCGACGGCCACAGCGAAACCCTCGCCACGGAGCTTCAATCCGCCCTGTTTCCCGGCTGGTCTGCCCTGCTATCCGCCATCTTCGCTTAACCTATTGTCAATATTTGCAAGGACGGCCAAAATGGCTCAATTTCGCTCCCGCAGCGGCGATACGTATGGTGTGGAGATTGATCGATCATGTCGATTTCAGCGTTATCTTCCAACTTGATTAGCGACTTGTCGCAGCAGCAGCGGCAGAATCCGTTTCAGGAAATCAAGCAGGACTTCAGCCAACTCGCCAGCGCGCTTCAGTCTGGCGATTTGTCGGGCGCGCAATCCGCCTATTCGAATATCCAGCAACTGCTCGGAGCCAATCAAGGCACTTCGACTACCAGCGCAGCTTCGAACACAACTTCGAACGGATCAGGCACGTTGCAGACCGATTTCGCCGCGCTCGGCCAGGCGCTCCAGTCGGGCGATCTGGGCACAGGCGCAGAGTGCGTTCTCGCAATTGCAAAGCGATTTCCAGTCCGGCCAATCCGGCGGCGCCGCAGCCGGGGCAGCGTTCCAGGCGCCAACACAGACGCCCACACAGGCAGATGATCAGTATGTGCCCAGCGCGTCCCAAGGACAGAATCCGGTACTAGAGGCTTTGCAGGATTACAGCCAAATCGGCAGCGATCTTCAGTCCGGTAATCTGACGGGGGCCCAGTCCGCCTATTCGAATCTCGAGCAGTTGGTGCAGGCGTATCCGGGGTCTTCCACTTCCAGCACCAGCACAAACACTCCCACCACAGTGCAGACCGACTTCGCCACGCTCGGCCAGGATCTCGAAGCTGGCAACCTGACCCAGTCCCAGAGTGCGTTTTCGCAATTGCAGAGCGATATCCAGACGGCCGCCGGACAGACGGCCACACTAAATCCCGCCCAGCAGGTTCAACAGGACTACACGCAACTCGCAAGCGCGCTTCAAACCGGCAATCTGTCGGGCGCGCAGTCCGCATTTTCGGCATTGCAGCAAGCGCTCCAGACGCAGACTGGTGCGAACGCTACTTCGACGGCCACTTCCACCAACGGCAACGACCCCATCGCGAACGCCCTTACCGCGCTCGGCCAAGCGCTGTCATCCGGTAATTTGAATCAAGCGCAGAGCGCGTTTTCTCAGTTGCAGAACGACATTCAGGGCGCCCAGCAGTCCACCCAACCGCCGAAGTCGCAAGCCGAGGACCACCGTCACCATCATCATCACGGTGGAGGCGGAGAGACGCCCGCTCCAAGCTCCAGCACGTCGAGTTCGTCCACCAACATTTTCGCCTCGAACACTAGCAGCTCAAGCGTGAACGTTTACGCGTAACGGCTGCGGCTTGGCGGCATTGCGCATGGAAATCCAATAGGCCAGCGACGCCACCAGGAATCCGACAAACCACGCGTAGTCGTAGAGCCAGCGCAGCGCCGGCACCAGCAGCCCGATCAGCGCAACCACAATACCAGCCGCCAGCGCGACGATGGCGCGATAATTCACGCCATTTCCGTAGCGATAAATGCCGACTGGATTATACAGCTCGCCAACATCCAGATTAGTGCCTCGCAGCAGAAAATAATCCGTGATCATGATTCCCGCCACCGGTCCCAGCAGTCCCGAGTACCCCACCAGCCAGCCGAAAATGTAGCTTTGGAAATCCGTCAGCAGCTTCCACGGCATCATCATCACGCCCACCACGCCCGTGATGAGGCCGCCGGTACGAAAAGAAATCAGCCGCGGATTCAGATTCGAAAAATCGTTCGACGGCGAAACCACGTTGGCCGCGACGTTGGTGTTCAAAGTGGCCACCAGCAGCGCCACCAGAGCGATGGACGCGATCACCGGCTCATGAAAGCGCGCCAGCAGCGCTACCGGATCCCAGATGGCTTGGCCGAAGAGAATCACCGACGCCGACGTCACGGCAACGCCAATGAACGAGTAGATGGTCATCGACGCCGGCAGTCCCAGCGCCTGCCCGATCATCTGCGCCTTCTGCGAGCGCGCGTAGCGCGTGAAGTCGGGAATGTTCAGCGCCACCGTGGCCCAGAAGCCCACCATGCCGGTCAACGACGGAATGAAGAAATGCAGGAATTCGGCCGTGGTTTGGAATTTGCTGGGCGTGTGCAGCACGGGCCCCATGCCGCCAGCTTTGCGCGCGATCCACCATAGCAACAGCAGGCCCACGCCCAGCATAAACGGCGCGCCGATGCCTTCCAGATACTTGATGGTCTCGATGCCGCGCCAGATCACGGCCATGGTCAGGAGCCAAAACAAATAGAAGCAAACCCAGGGCGTCCATGCACTCGAAGCCACACTCGGCCACAACACTTGAAGCATCGAATAAATCGCTTGGCCGCCGATCCAGGATTGAATGCCGAACCATCCGCACGCGACTAATGCGCGCAACACGGCCGGCACGTTCGCGCCGCGCACTCCGAACGAAGCGCGCACCAGCACCGGAAACGGAATGCCGTATTTCGCGCCTGCGTGCGCGTTCAAAATCATCGGGATCAGCACGATAACATTTCCGAGCAGAATTGTTCCAATGGCCTGTTTCCAGCTCATGCCGCCGGCGATCAATCCCGACGCCAGCATGTAGGTGGGAATGCAGACGCTCATGGCCACCCACAGCGACGCGTAGTTGTAGATGCCCCAGGTGCGCTTCTCCGCGGGCACGGGAGCAAGGTCTTTGTTGTACAGGCTCGATTCGGTTTGAATTAGCTCCATGCTCCGCCTCTCGCCATGCGCCGCAGGTATTGGCCGCGTCCCACGCGTCCCACGTACTGTCCCTTGTCAACAATCAGCTCGCCGCGCGAGAACACCTGCCGCGCGTTGCCAATCACTTGGAAGCCTTCAAACATCGAGTAATCGACGCGCATATGATGCGTCTTTGCGCTGATCACATGCTCGGCTTTGGGATCCCACACCACGATGTCGGCGTCGCTTCCCGGCGCAATCGCGCCTTTCTTGGGATACATGCCAAAGATGCGCGCGGGCGCCGTGGATACGATCTCGACAAACCGGTTCAGCG
This sequence comes from Bryobacterales bacterium, assembly GCA_963784025.1. Classification (GTDB taxonomy): domain Bacteria; phylum Acidobacteriota; class Terriglobia; order Bryobacterales; family Bryobacteraceae; genus Palsa-89. The sequence goes on along the minus strand of CAWAPW010000005.1, from coordinate 441,166 downwards.
TGATCTTGCCCGCATTCACGCCGTGGTGATGCAAAAGCTGCAATCGATTCTCGATGCCCGGCCCGCCATTGGGGATCTTGGTGAAATCGTCTTTGCCCAGCGCCTTCTGATCTTCGAAGCAGAACGGGCAATGATCCGTCGAAACCACTTGCAGGTTGTCGGTCTTCAAGCCATCCCACAATTTCGGAAGATTTTGTTTTTCGCGCAGGGGCGGAGTGAAAACGTACTTCGCGCCTTCAAAACCCGGCCTCAGCATTTCGTCGATGGAGAGCAGCAGATATTGCGGGCAGGTTTCGGCAAACGCGGGCAACCCGCGGTCGCGAGCCTCGCGTACCTGATTTAATGCGTCTTCCGACGAAAGATGCACGATATAAATAGGTACGTCCGCCATTTCAGCCAGCGCGATGGCGCGATGCACGGCCTCCGCTTCAGCCAGCGTGGGACGGGTGAGCGCGTGATGGATCGGCGCAGTCTTGCCCTCCGCCAGCGCCTGCCGCACAATCACGTCGATCACGCTGCCGTTCTCGGCGTGCATGCAAATCAACGCGCCGTTCTTTGAGGTCTGTTGCAGCGCGCGAAAGATAGTGGCGTCGTCCACCATCAGCACGTTTGGATACGCCATGAACAGTTTGAAGCTGGCCACGCCTTCGCGCACCATGTCGTCCATGTCTTCCAGGCCCGCTTCGGGAAGATCGGTCACGATCATGTGCAGCCCATAATCGATGCACGCCTTCGATTCCGCCTTCTTCCACCAGGTGTCCAGCGCGTCGCGCATCCTGGTGCCGCGGGCTTGGATAGCGAAATCGACCAGCGTCGTAGTACCGCCGATGGCCGCCGCGCGCGTTCCGGTCTCGAAATCGTCGCTCGACGTTGTCCCGCCAAAGGGCATGTCGAGATGCGTGTGCGCATCGATGCCGCCGGGCAGCAGCAGCATTCCCGTGGCGTCCAGCACTTCATGAACGGGATCGGCGGGAATGCCCGCACGTACTTCCTTGATCGTGCCGCCTTCCATCAACACGTCCGACGCGACAGTCTTCTCCGCGGACACCACTGTGCCGTTCTTAATCAGGATTCCCATTGACCAAATCTTCCCAAGTCACACGCGGCAAATGATTCTCTACGCGCTCCATGGTGATGCAATTCTCCACCGGACAAACCAGCGCGCAGAGATTGCAGCCCACGCACTCTTGTTCATCCACGCGCGGAACGCGAGCCAGCGGCCCGTCGGACGCAACGCCGCGGTCGAGCTTCGGAATGGGCGTCATGGCGATGCGTGCGCGGCTGGCCGCTTCAATCTCCGCTGGCTTGGCATGCGCGCCATTCAGATGAATGCCCCGGTCGAGGTGAATACACTGATGGGCGCCATCCCAACATGCGATGTAGCACAACTCGCAGCCAATACACTTTTCCGCATGAATGCGCGCCACGATCTTGAAATTCAAGTTAAGACGATTCCAGTCCGTAACCTTGGGCGCGCTTCGCCCGCGAAAATCCTCGATGCGATCGAACCCCTTTTCGCGCATCCAGTTTTCAAGGCCGTCGATCATGTCTTCCACGATCCGATAGCCGTAATGCATCGCGGCCGTACAAACTTGTACCGTGCCGCAGCCCAGCAGAATAAACTCCGCCGCATCACGCCAGGTGCCGATGCCGCCGATTCCCGAGATCGGAAGCCGTGAAGCTTCGTCGTTCTGCAGTTGATGCACCATGTTCAGCGCAATCGGTTTCACCGCCGGTCCGCAATAACCGCCGTGCGACGAAAGCCCATCCACATTCGGCCGCGGCTCAAAAGAATCCAGATCGATTCCTGTAATGGAGTTGATGGTGTTGATGGCCGAAAGCCCGTCGGCCCCCGCTCGCTTGGCCGCGCGCGCTATCTGCCGGATGTCGGTAATGTTCGGGGTCAGCTTCACCAGCACCGGCGTCCGCGCCTTTTCTTTCACCCAGCCCGTGATCATCTCGGTGTATTCGGGCACCTGCCCCACCGCGCTCCCCATGCCGCGCTCGCTCATTCCATGCGGGCAGCCAAAATTGAGCTCCAGGCCATCGGCGCCCGCGTCTTCGGAGCGCTGCACGATATCGTGCCAGGCTACCCGCGTCGACTCCACCATCAGGGACGCGATCACCGCGTGCTTCGGATAGCGTTTCTTTACCTCCGCGATCTCGCGCAAATTCGTTTCAATCGGCCGGTCCGAAATCAGCTCGATATTGTTCAGGCCCATCATGCGCTGGCCGTTCCAATCCAAGGACGAATAGCGCGACGACACATTCGTAATCGGCTCGCCGATGGTCTTCCACACCGCCCCGCCCCAACCGGCGTCGAACGCTCGCATGATCTGCTCGCCGCAATTCGTCGGCGGCGCCGATGCCAGCCAGAACGGGTTGGGCGATCGAATGCCACCGGCGAATGTGGTGGAAAGATCAGGCATGACCTTCCTCGAAAGATTTCGCGATGGCCACGCCCGCGCGTTTTCCGTCGGCTACCGCATCCACCACCTCGCGACCGCCGTTGACGCAGTCGCCGCCCGAGTAATACTTTCCGCCGCGCGTCCGCTCGAACAGCGCTCCATGCGGGGCTTGCCCGATGGCTGGAATCAGCATGTCGCAAAGCAAGTGAAAATTCGAGCCGGAAATAGCTGTTGGCACCGAACCCGATTCGTCGTCCATGCGGACGCATTCCAAGGTGGCAATCGGGCCCGCGGGATAAGTGTGAATGGCCACCGGTTGAGTCAGCCATTCAAAACTCACGCCTTCCAGCTTCGCGTGCTCATACTCGAAGCCGAAGGCCGGCAGATCGCGCTCCGTTCGCCGGTACACGATGGTGACGTGAGCCGCTCCCAACCTGCGCGCCGCATTGGCCGCGTCGATGGCCGTGTTGCCCGCGCCCACCACAATTACACGATTACCAACCTTGAAAGCGCCCCCCGTTTTGTATTTCGCGATAAAGTCCAGCGCGTCGACAACGTCGGGATGATCGGCGCCCGGAATTTGCAACCGGTGCATGTTGCCGAGTCCGATTCCGATGAAGATCGCGTCGTATTCCTTTTCGAGCGCCGCCAGGGCGTCTTCGTTTTCGATCGAAATGCCGAAGCGAAACTCGACGCCGAGTTCGACGATCATCGCCACTTCGCGCAGACTGTCGGGCGCGCGTAATTTGTATTCCGCCACGCCGTAGGTGTTTAAACCGCCGGGCAGCGGACGCCGCTCGATGACGGTGACGGAAAATCCCCGCTGCGCCAGTTCGGCCGCGCAGGCGAGCGACGCCGGACCTGCGCCGATGCAAACGATTCTCTGGCTGCGCTTCCCGCTCGATTTCTTGGGCAGGCGTCCGCCGCGCGCCAGAAAATAATCCATCGCGTAGCGTTGCAATCGTCCAATGGCGATGGGCTGTTTGTTGTAGCCGTGCATCACGCAAGCGCCTTCGCACAGCACTTCCACCGGACAGACGCGGGAACAACTTGCCCCCAAAACATTCGCGTCTAATATGGTGAGCGCCGAGCCCATCAGGTTTTCAGTCGTGATTTTCTTGATGAAACGCGGCACATCGATGTGCGTGGGACACGCCGCCGCGCAGGGCGCATTAAAACAATTCAGGCATCGATTGGCTTCGGCGAGCGCCTCCTGCCGGTCGAAAGCGGGATGCAGATCCGGAAAGCGGCGGGCGATCTCCGCGTTGTCCTGAAATTCAAAAGATGCGCCGCCCATCCTCTAGGTCTACCAAACGAATGGCCGTCTCGTCCAATTGCCAGCTACAATGCTGTGGTGAAGCAAGCGTCATGAGTCTCGATCCGAAGCGCACCATCACCGAATTGAAAGAACTGCGCGAGCTGACCGCTGATGAGAATGGAGCGCAACGCGTGGCGTGGACGGATACCTGGCTCAAAGCGCGCGAATGGTTTCTATCCAAGATCGGGAACCTGCCGGTTGAGCACCACTACGATGCCGCGGGAAACAGCTGGACCACGCTTAAGGGCGCGTCGGAAAAGACGCTGATCATCGGCGGTCATCTGGATTCGGTTCCCAACGGCGGCTGGCTGGACGGGTGCCTGGATTTCCTGGCCGGCCTCGAAATTCTGCGCCGCTTCTCGGAAGAATACGCGGGGCAACCTCCGCTCACAGTGCGTTTAGTCGACTGGGCCGACGAAGAGGGCGCGCGCTTCGGCCGCAGTTTGCTGGGATCGTCGGCGTTCGCCGGAACATCGAGCATCGAAGCCGACCGGGTCCGCACCGACAAAGACGGCATCCGGCTGGAAGACGCAGTCGCGCGCTGCGGCTTTCCTATCGACCGTTTTCCGGAAGCCACGCGCGAGCAGAAGAACGCCGCTGCCTACATCGAATTGCACATTGAACAAGGGCCCGTGCTGGAGCGCATGAATCTGCCGCTCGGCGTGGTGTTGGGAACCAAAGGCGTGGAGCGCCATGCCATCACCTTCTTCGGACAGGAGGCGCACTCGGGATCCACGCCGATGGACGCGCGCCACGATGCACTGGCGGCGGCAGCCAAGCTGGCGCTCGAAATCCGCGCCATCGCAGGCAAACACAAAGACGCGGTCTGCACCATGGGGAGCGTGAAAACATTTCCGGGAATCGTGACGGCTGTTGTTGGACGATGTGAAACAACGCTCGATCAGCGCGATTTAGATGCGCAAATCCTGGCCGGCATGTATCGCGAAGCGCAGGAAGCGAGCCGGCGTTTTGCACGCGAGGAAAAATGCACAGTGGAATGGTCGCGCATCTGGAGCATCGAGCCCATCGCGTTCCATCCCGCGCTGCTCGGATTTTGCGAAGAGGCCGTGCGTGAAGTTGCAGGTGCGGCTCATCGACTACCGTCCGGTCCGCTGCATGACGCCGCGGAAGTGTCGCGCGCCGGCATCCCGACAGTGATGATGTTCGTGCAATCCTTGCGCGGCATCAGTCACAACAAGATTGAAGACACCAAAGAAGAGCACCTGGAGCTGTCGGTTCAGGCGCTCGATCGGTTGGCCACGAAAGCCGCCCGTTGGATTCTAGATGCAGACTGACGGACCACTCCCTCACGGTCGCGGCTCAGTTCGTTACGGAGCCGCGCGCGTGAGCAAGCGGTTTTATAGGGCTAACCCGTAGGCCCAATCCAGCCACGGCAGCAGCGCCTGGATGTCGGATGTTTCAACCGTCGCGCCGCCCCACACGCGCAATCCCACGGGCGCATCGCGATAAGCGCCGATGTCGTACGCGGCGCGCTCCTTCTCCAGGCTCGACACGATGGATTTGATGCGCGCATTTTGATCGTCGGCGGAGAGCGCGGCGAAGGCCGGGTCCTTGATCTTGAAGCAAATGGAAGTGCTGGACCGGTAGCACTTTTCTTCGGCCAAAAACGCGGCCCAGGACGATTGCGCCACCCAGACTTCCATCGCTTGCAGATTCGCTTGCGATCGTGCGATCAGCGCGGGCAAACCGCCGATGGATTCCGCCCATGCCAAGCCGTCCAGACGCATCCTCCACGCACAACATCGACGGCGTGTTGATGGTCTCGCCCTGGAAAATTCCCGCGATCAATTTTCCGCCTTTGGTCATTTGAAAAATCTTCGGCAGCGGGCGAGGCGGAGTGAAAGATTCCAACCGCGCCACGGCTCTAGGACTAAGCGCGATCATTCCATGCGCGCCTTCCCCGCCCAGCACCTTTTGCCAGGACCAGGTGACCACGTCCAGCTTCTCCCACGGAATCTCCATCGCGAAGACGGCCGATGTGGCGTCGCAAATCGACAACCCGGCGCGATCCGCGGCGATCCAATCGCCGTCTGGCACCCGCACCCCCGAGGTGGTTCCATTCCACGCGAAAACAACATCGCGCGCCCAGTCGGCCTGCTTGAGATCGGGGAGTTGGCCGTAGCCGGCTTTGATAACGCGTAGGTCCTTCAACTGAAGCTGGCTCTTGCAGTCGGCAGCCCAACCGCTGCTGAAGCTCTCCCAAGCCAGCACGTCGACTCCGCGTTCGCCCAGCATCGACCATAACGCCATTTCCACGGCGCCCGTGTCGGAGGCGGGAACGATGCCCAGCACATACGTTTCGGGGATGCCCAGCACTTTCTTGCTGCGATCGATCACGTCGGCGAGCTTGTTCTTGCCGATCTTGGCGCGGTGCGAGCGTCCGAGCGCCGCGTCCTTCAGCGCATCGAGGCTCCAGCCCGGCCGTTTGGCGCAGGGTCCGGAAGAGAAACAAGGATTCTTCGGTGTTTGAGTGGGTTTCATGATTTCAATTTCCGCCCCTTCCCGGTCGCGGCTTAGTAAGTCGCGGCTCGGTTAGCCCCGGCCGAGTAAGTAGCGACACGGTAAGTGGCGGAGTTTAGTAAGTCGTTGTAAGTTGCGTCAATTTACTTATGCAACTCCGTCGGCGGCGGAGGAGGCGGCGCTCCAAACGGCGGAGGCGGCGCGGCCGGCGTCGGCATCGGGGTCTTGCCATCCAGCTCGAAGACGAACAACAATGGCGGCGTGTCGATCTTGGCATTCGTCGGGGCTTGGGCGGCCATCATCGAACGCCCGATGCCTCCCATCAATGCGATGTATTGCTTCCCATCCACCATATAAGTAATGGGCGGACCCATGCCGGTGCGGCCGGTCTGAAGCTCAAACAACTTCTCGCCCTTGTCGGCGCTGTAAGCCAGCAGCCGGCCATCGTTGATCACCTGGAAAACCAGGTTGCCGGCCGTGGTGACCACGCCGCCGCCGATGCCTCCGCCACCCGCGGTGCGCCAAACCAGTTTCTGATTCACGGGATCCCACGCTTCCAGCACGCCGCGCTCTTTGCCCAGAGGCGCCGGCCCGATGAACGGCATCGAGTTCGGCCGCTCGGTAAGAAAACCGGACGCCAGGCCAGTGTCGCCATAGGGCGCGTAAGTCACTTTGTCGCCGGCGGCGTAAGTCCAGCTCGCGTAAGTGGCGGGAATGTAAACCAACTCGGTAGCGGGATTGAAAGCCATGGGCGACCAGTTGTGGCCGCCGCCCGCCGTCGGAAAGATAGTGATCGGCTCCTTATCGTAGAAGGCTTCCTTATTGATCATGGGCCGGCCGGATTCGTCGAAGCCATGCGTCCAGTTCACCTGCGTGTAGGCCTGGCCGGAAATGAACTGGCCGCTGATGCGATCCAGCACATAGAAGATGCCGTTCTTGGATGCCTGCATCAACACCTTGCGCGGGCGGCCGTTAATGATAACGTCGGCGAGAATCATCTGCTGCACGGTATCGTAATCCCAGTTGTCGTTGGGTACCGCCTGATAATGCCACTTGAGTTCGCCAGTGGAAACCTTCACGGCGAGAATGGAAGCCGTGTAGAGATTGTCCACGTTCTGCGCGCCGCGAAATTTCTGCACCCAAGGTTCGGCGTTTCCCGTGCCAACGTAAATCAGATCGGCGTCCGGATCGTACGCCATGCCGTCCCACACCGATCCTCCGCCGCCCATCTTGTAAAACTCTCCGCCCCAGGTTTTCGCCGCTTTGCGCAGGGCCTCGTTTTCAAAAGGCAGCGCGGGGTTTCCGGGAACCGTGTAGAAGCGCCAGGCACGGTGGCCCGTGGCGGCATCGTAGGCGTCGAAAAAGCCGCGAATCGGATGGTCGCCACCGGAGACGCCGATCAGCACTTTGCCGTTCGCCACGCGCGGTGCCATGGTGATGGAGTAATAATTTTGCGGAAAAGCCACGCGCGATTCCCAAATCACTTTGCCGCTAGAGGCGTCCAGAGCTTCCAGCCGCCCATCGATGATGGGAGCGAAGATCATTCCGTTGTAAATCGCCAAACCGCGGTTGACGATGCCGCAGCAGATCTTGGGCCGCACCGCCGTCTGATTCACCTCCGGGTCCCAGCGCCAGAGTTCCTTGCCGGTGCGCGCGTCCACCGCAAACACCACGCTCCAATTGGTGATGCCATACAACGTGTTGTTCCACACCAGCGGCGTGGCTTCCTGATTGCCGCCGCCGGCGCCCAGCGTATAGGTCCACGAAAGACCCAGCCGGCTGACGTTCGATGTGTCGATCTGTTTGAGCGGACTGTAGCGCGTTTCGCCCTGGGATCGCCCGTAGCTCAGCCAGTCGCCCTCCAGCGCGTCGTGCGGCGTGCCGATGTTCTTCAGAACATTAGCATCGACATTTGTTTGGCCAGCCTGCTGCGCGGATATGGAAGTTACGCCGATCGCCATAGCGGCGGCGAGCGCGGCAATTGCGCCCGCAATCATCCCGTGCTGTTTCAATTTACCCATGAGCGATCTCCTTCGAACGGTCACCTGCTTCGAGTAAACAGGCAACTCACAAGTTGATCCTGCGGAAGCGAAAGCCGGATGTAACTAGGCTATCAAATGCGTCGGCGGAGAGTGCGGAGGCGATGCAATTGTGGTCTTCGCGCAATCCATTCGCGCGCTGCGTCCGAGCGAGCCATCCCCCGCCAATGCTATTCTGAACCTCATAACAAGCTTGCGATAGTTGAACAGGGTTCTGCTCAGCTTCCACGTCGCACTCGCGGGCGCACCCAACACAACGGCCCATATGGCACCGCCCTCCGCCAGCCCGCCTTCCGCCACCAATGCGCTGGTGCGCGCGCTCGGAACCATCGACTTAGTCTGGCTCTACCTTGTCGCGGTGGTCAATCTCAACGTCGTGCCCGTGATCGCAGTCGCCGGCGTTCAGGTGATGTGGCTGCTGGCGGCCGTGGTTGTGCTGTTCTTCGTTCCGCAGGGGATCGCCGTCATCGAACTGGCGGAGCACATGCCCGGCGAGGGCGGCCTTTACCTCTGGACCAAGGAAAGCTACGGCGATTTCCACGGCTTCCTGTGCGGCTGGTGCTACTGGATGACCAACATGTTCTTCGTTCCGTCGCTGCTGTTTTATATCACCGGTGTCACCACCTACATTGTCGGCGGCGCGCTGGCAGCCAAACTTAACGACAGCCGCTGGTTCTTTTTCTTTCTCACGGTCTCGCTTTTATGGATCGCGGTCTTGGCCAATGTTCGCGGCCTGGGCGTAGGCAAATGGGTGAATAACATCGGAGGCATCGGCGCTCTCATCATTGGCGGCGCGCTCATGATCATGAGTGGCGTAGTGGTTGCGCAGCACCGCGGCGTTCTGCACTGGAAACAACTTGCGCCGTCGAGTCTCGGGGCCTTGCCCTTCACTTCCTTCGGCGTGCTCTGCCTGGCCATGGTCGGCATGGAGCTGGGACCCGTGATGGGCGATGAGGTTCGCGATCCGCGGCGCACCATTCCGAAAAGCATCGCCTGGGGTGGCGCGCTGTGTGTCGCGATGTACGTCGGCTGCACGCTCTCGCTGTTGACCGCCGTGCCGCAATCGCAAATGGCGGTGGTGCAGGGCCTGCTGCAAGCCATCGATCAGATGAGCGCCTCGTTCGGCTTGGGTTGGATTCTTCTTCCGCTCGCTGTGCTGATGGCCGCTTCCATCGCCGGATCGACGTCGGCCTGGGTCAGCGGCTCGGCGCGCATCCTATTCGTCTGCGGGCTGGATCGCTATCTGCCCAAAGCCCTCGGCAAAATCCATCCCCGCCACCATTCGCCGCATGTCGCGCTGATGATGTTTGGTTTCCTCGCGACGTCCATCATCGCCATGAGTTTCATTGGCGCATCCGTGCAGGAAGCGTATCTCACTTTGCTCGATCTGGCCGTCGCGCTCCAGATGATTTCCTACATTTATCTTTTTCTGGCATTGCTCAAGCGCGCATTCTCCAAATCGTCGGAGCCTCGATACTTCCGCCGGCCGGTATTGCAACTGGCTTCGATTTTGGGCGTGAGCATGGCCACCCTGGGATTCGCCACGGCCTTCGTGCCATCCCGCCAGATCTCATCAATCGGATCATTTGAATTGAAAATGTTTTTGACCTTGGGATTGATTCTCGCCTTGGCGAGCGGACTGTTTTTCTACTATTCACGCCTCCGGCCGGAGCCCGCGCCGGAGCTTTCCGCGGTATAAGATATTTTGCGCTGGTATCATCGAAAACTCGCTGATGGTCTCGTCGTCGCTCAGGCGCGTCCGGAGCACGCGGCACAGCTTGAAGAGCTGCAGATCCTCTGTTTCCCCACGCTGGCCGACGACCAGCGCTTCAAGCGCGCGCATTTCCTGAAGCACATGGAATTGTTCCAGGACGGCCAGTTTGTCGCGTTGGACGGCGGCCGCGTGGTGGGCGCAACCGCCACGCTGCGGCTCCACTTCGATCTCAACCACGTGGACCACACCTTCGCCGACATCATCCAGGGCGGCTGGCTCACTTCGCACCAGCCGGATGGCGCGTGGCTCTACGGCGCGGACGTGAGCGTGCGCCCGGAATATCGCGGACGCGGCCTGGCCACGGCGCTTTACGCCGCCCGGCAGGAAGTTGTCTGGCGGTTGAAGCTCAAAGGGCAAGTCACCGCCGGAATGATTCCCGGCTATGGCGCGCTGAAAGAAACTATGCCGGCCGAGCAATACTACGAAGGCGTGCTCGCTGGTGCAATCCGCGATCCAACGCTTTCCATGCAGATGAACGTCGGCTTCGAAGCGCGCGGCCTGCTGGCGAATTATTTGAACGATCCGGTTTGTGATAATTACAGCGTCCTGCTGGTTCTGGACGCGGAAAAAAACGTGCGCGGCGCACGCAGAGACCATGCTATGTCTTATATCCGAATCAATACTGAAATCCCCGGGCCCAAGGCGAAACAGTTGCTGGCACGTCGCGCCGCGGCCATCCCTTCCGGCTTGGGTCGCGCTACGGATGTCGTTGTGGAACGCGCGGAAGGCGCGCTGGTTTTCGACGTGGATGGAAACACGCTCATCGATCTGGCGGGTGGCATCGGTATGCTGGCCGTGGGTCACTCGCCCGCGCCTGTGGTCCAAGCCATCCAGAAGCAGGCCGAAGCGTTCATTCATCCCTGCGCGTTGGTTACCACCTACGAGCCTTATGTGGCCTTGGCGGAACTGCTGAACGAAATCACGCCCGGCGCGTTTGCGAAAAAAACATTGCTCGCCAACAGCGGCGCCGAGGCTGTGGAGAACTCGGTGAAGCTGGCGCGCAAATACACGGGCCGATCCACCGTGATCTGCTTTGAAGGCGCGTATCATGGGCGCACGCTGCTCACTCTGAGCCTCACCAGCAAATACGGGCTCTTCAAGAGCGGCTTCGGCCCGTTCGCGCCGGAGATCGTGCGCCTTCCCATTCCCAACCTCTATCGCACGCCGCCAGGCATGACCGAAGACGAATATGTCGCCTTCGGTATCCAGCAACTGGAGCAGGCCATGGTGACGCAAGTGGACCCATCCGCCGTGGCCGCCATCATCATCGAACCGGTGCAGGGCGAGGCTGGATTCCTGCCGGTGCCCGCGCGCTTCCTGGAGCGCATTCGCCAGCTTTGCGATCTCCACGGAATCGTCATGATCGCCGACGAAGTGCAGTGCGGATGCGGGCCGAACCGGCCGGCTCTTCGCTATCGAGCACTACGGCATTGTGCCCGACCTTATCGTTTCCGCAAAATCGCTGGGCGCGGGGATGCCGATCGGCGCAGTCACCGGGCGCGCGGAAATAATGGACTCCGCGCATCTCGGCGGCATCGGCAGCACCTACGGCGGCAGTCCCATGGCGTGCGTGGCCGCGCTCGAAGCGCTGAAGATGATTCGCCAGCCCGATTTTCTTGGCGATGCCAATCGCCTGGGCGACGTGATGCGCGAAGTGCTGCTCGGCTGGAAACAGAAGTGGCCCATCGTCGGCGATGTGCGCGGGCTCGGCCCCATGCTGCTCATCGAACTGGTGTCGGATCGCGAAACGAAAACACCGTTGCGTCCTGAAGACACGCTCGGGATCATTCGCCAGGCCGTCTCTAATGGCGTGGTGCTGATCCGCGCCGGCGTTTATAGCAACTGCATTCGATTTCTTCCGCCGCTCAACATGCCGGAAGATATGCTGCGTGAGGGGCTGAATGCCGTTGGCGCCGCGATAGAGGCGACGCAGGACAAGCTGCAGGCCGCCAGCTCGCGCGCGGATTAATCGTCGTCAGGCGATCTGGCTCGTCATCACCGGCGCGTAGAGCGGCACCGCCTGAAAGACCGACTGGCAGGGCGGCCCGTCCGTGACGTAAAGTGTGCGCGCGTTCAGATCGATGGCGGCCGCGGCCACGGAGATCACTCGCTTCGTCTCCGGCAGCGTCATGTCCGGATGTCGGCAGATGGACGCGGGCGCGCTGAAGTGATCGGAAAGCAAAGCTTGAAGCGCGTCGATCCCAATCTCCCCTCCGCTGCGGCGCAACAAGCGCTCCAGCCGGTTTGCCCGAAACAGCGAGTGCGGCGCGATGCGTTCGAACTCGGACGCGATGCGCGTCTCACGCACCAGATGATTGGCGTGCGTCACCAAACCATCTTCGGGATAAATGTAGGAGCAATAATCCGGCGTCGCTTCGATGTCGATAATCTCGCCTTCGGCGTGCCCGATCAAGAAATTGGTGGAGCAGCAGCGGTCCGTCTGCACCACCGGCAGCAGGGCCTTATCGAACGTCCACGCGTCCAGGATCTCGCGGCATCGCACATGGAACGGCTTGCGAAATCCGTTGACGCCGTCGCGCTTGGTCACCAGGCCGTTCACGCACAGGCCGATCCCGGCCGCATTCACGCCCATCTTGCAACCGACGATGCCGGCTTCGGTGAACCCTACGAAATCCGGCTTGCCCGTCCCAGGCTCCGGCGATCGCTTCACGCGCATCACAAAAACGTGGCCGCGCAGCTTTTGCAGCCAGTCCCAATTCTGGCCGATCAGCGTACTCCCGCTCGCCGTCATTTCCGGCAGCAGTCCAAAAGCGGTGCAGCCTTCCTGCTCGATCACCGCGCCGCTGTTCACGGACTGCGCCTCCGCGCCGAACACGCAGTACGCCAATTCATAGCGCGCGTTGAGCATCGCGATTGCCGTCAACGACAGCTCCGCTCCCGCAGCCACGCCCGCCATCTCTTCGGCGTACTCGGGATTGTCGCGCGCAATGAACGCGGCCCAGGCATCGCTCTGCTCCAACAGGACCGGTACTTTCGCGCCGCCGGCCTGGAAGCGCTGCACGTACGTGGCGTAGTTATCGCGAATTTCGGCGCGCATGCCGCGCCCATGCACACGCCCGCGCTCCCGCGGATCTGAACCGAGATCGAGAACCGTCAATTCCATTGCCGAGCGATGCCTTTCGTGAAGCTTGTATGATTTTAACAACCTGCTTATGCTGACGTCACTGGAAGGGCGCTCCGCGATCGTCACCGGCGCGAGTAAAGGCATCGGAAAAGGAATCGCGCGCATCTTCGCCAGCAAAGGCGCCCGGGTTTTGATAGCAGCGCGGAATCTCGTCCAGGCCGAAGCTGCGGCATCCGAGATCGGCGCCGGGGCCAGCGCCGTGGCGGCGGATGTATCGAATCCTGAAGATTGCGCACGAATGGCCGCGGCCGCGCTTGAGCGCCACGGCGGCATCGACATCGTCTGTTGTAACGCCGGCGTTTTTCCGGCCGCGCGCCTTGGCGAAATGAGCGCCGCCGATTGGGATCAGGTGCTCGACATCAATCTCAAGGGTATGTTTCTTACCGTGAACGCATGCCTGCCGGCGCTCAAGTCACGCGGCAAGGGGCGCATCATTGTTACGTCTTCCATCACCGGCCCGATTACGGGATATCCCGGCTGGAGCCACTATGCGGCCAGCAAGGCGGGGCAGCTCGGATTCGTTCGTACTGCGGCTATCGAGCTTGCGCCGCACAATATCACGGTGAACGCCGTGCTGCCGGGAAACATTTTTACGGAAGGCGTGGAAGCGCTCGGCCCCGAATACATCGCGCGTATGACGTCGGCGATTCCGCAGCGGCGGCTTGGCTCTGTCGAAGATGTCGCATACGCCGCGTTGTTTCTGGCGAGCGACGAGGCCGGCTTCATCACCGGACAAACGATTGTAGTAGACGGTGGCCAGGTGCTTCCCGAATCTCACATGGCGCTCGAAGACTTATTCTGAACCGCGCGTTAGCAAGCGGTCGAGCACCGTATCGATTGTGACGTTCCCCTTACGCGATCCGGATTCGCCCGCCTGAAACTCGATCCAGCCTTCGTTGAAACCATCCAGCATCCGGATGCGCGGCAGTGGATTTTTCATCCCTTGCGCCCGGAACAGCGTCTCCCACGAATCGCGCGGCACAATCTCCGCTTGCACCGGGTGGCCCAGCAAATCGGCGAAGGTTGCCGCTATCTGATTGGGCGTGACGCGATGCGGCCCTTCCAGCTCGACAACCCGGTGCCCGCTCCACGTCTCCTGAAGCAACTCGGCGGCCACGCGGCCGATATCCGCAGTGGCAACCATCGGCACCGGCTTGTCGAGCGGCTGCAGAAAGCTCTGCATGATTCCGTGCTCCCGTGCCGACGGCACATCCCAACTCGAATTCTCCATGAACCATCCTGGCCGAAGGAAAGTGACCGGAACCGACATCCCGCGCAGAGCCTCTTCGATGATGGTGTGCTGGCTCAGGAGATTCGTGCGGGCGGCCTGCGCGCCAATCGTCGAAAGATACACCACGCGTTTGGGCCGCGCGGTTTCCAGAGCCGAGCGCAGCGTCGCGGCGATGGCGCGTGCCTCCGGAAATCCAGGCGCTGGGTCGAAGCTCGATGGAACCATCACGAACACGCCATCCGCGCCTTGATATGCCGCCACCAGCGACTGCGCGTCGTTGATATCCCCGACGGCTACTTCGCAGCCCCGTTCCGCCCAACCGGCGCCATTGGCGCCATCGCGTACCACTGCGCGGACAGCCACATTCGCCGCGAGAAGCGCGCCCGCCACCTCGCCGCCCACATTGCCGGTTATTCCAGAGACCGCGAACATACGCCGCTCACGCAATGCCCAACAGATCGTTCACCGCGCGATACGCCTCGTCGATTGCAGCGTCCGTATACGCATACGCAGCGGCGTCCGCATTGGCAATCGCAATTCGTCCGAAAGGCTGCCGCGCCACAACACAGGGCTGCTCGCCTCCTTCCAGCCAAAACGGATCGAACAAGGAATTGTATTCGTACGCGTAGCCATGCGGCCAGCGATTCACTGTGATGGCCGCGATATCGCGCGCGGGATCGAATCCGCCGCTTGCCAAAGCACGGCCCATTTCATCCCGTATGTTGCGCTCCATGGTTTCAAACGTCGTGCCGTACAGTTCAATGCGTCCGGCACGATGCTGTTCGCGCGCCGGAAGCCCCGGATGACAGGGCGTCTTCATCATGTGTACGACAATCGGTTCCTCGGGCGTTCGCGAACATTTGTAATCGCCGATGCTGACCGGCAGGTCCAGTTGAACGGCCTCCCAATAGCTGCCGGGCGCGTACACCGAGTTGATGCCCGCCTTCTGAAACGCGCTCCAATTTTTCAGCACCACGTTGGTGTAGACAATCGGCACTTTCGCGGCCGACGCCAGCGCGGTTCGTTGCCGCTCGGAAATCTCGTCGGTGAGGTACGGGATCATGGAATGCCAGCAAGCCAGGATGCAGCGTCCGGCGCGAGCCGATTGCAACTTGCCGTCCTTCACGTATGCCACTTCCACTTCCTTCGCGCTATCCACGTCGCCCAAGTGCCGCACGCGCGCCACCGTACTGCTTAAGCGAATGCGAGTGCTGGAAGCAGCTTCGTCCAGCCGCGCATAATCGGCGCGAGCCGTCACCACGTCGTTCACTGAATTTCCAGGAATCGCGGCTGGCAGCAGCTTCCGCACCAGCAGGCGCGCAATGGACGCGTTGCCATCGGGAAAATGAAACCAGTATTTGTCGGCCTCCGCGTTCTGAATCGAATCGTGGCTGATGCCCGGGCCAGGCTCCGTGCCCAGATCCAACCCCTGGAAGCCGGGCAATCCGAATCCCCACGCATCTTGTGCCGACACCGCGTCGATGCCCACGCCGAAGTACGCGTGCGGCCGGGTTTGAAAATACTTCGCTACCGAAGCGTCCGCGCCCGCGATGTTCGTCAGGTACTTCGCGTAGGTCATCCGCGCGAGCTTGGCTTTCTTCTCGGCCGCCGACAAGCCCGGCATGTAATCCTTCGTGCCTTCGTAAATCCGTCTGGATATCTTGCTTCGCCGCAGCGGACAACGGCGCCTGCTCGTGGAAGGCTTTCCAGTGCGTTTCGTTCGTGCCTGGATCGCCAAAGTCGGCGTCTTTCTCCGGCTTCGGATCGGGCAGTAGCAGATCGGCGCCAAAAGTCTCCTTGTCGAAGAAAACGCCCGGACCCATGCCGAGCGACGGGTATAGCTTGCGGTCCCGCACCCGCGCGTCGGCCGTTACGTCGATGCCGAGATCGTCGATCACGCTCTTCGCAACGGGACTATAAGGGCTGGGGCTTTCGATCGCGTAGGTGCCGCCGTAGCCCAGCAGCTTGCGGCCGTTCACGTCGAACTCGTTGCGTTTGGCGTGGCCGCCGAAATCGTCCAAAACATCCAGGATCAGAATGCGTGCGTTCTCGCCCGCCGCCTTCCGATAGAAATACGCGGCGCTCAAACCGCTGATGCCTCCGCCCACAATCACCAGATCGTAACGCTCGCCGGTGTCCACCGGTTTGTCCGCCTGATTCCAGAAGGCGTGATCGCGCAGCGCGTGTGCGGTGTTGAAGGAGCCCGGATACAAGCCGCGCATTCCGGTAAGCGCAGGTGGATAATAGCCGGGCGTTTGTTGCGTGCCGGTGGCCGCCTGACCGAAGGCCGAGTGCGCTCCCAACAAAGGCGCGCCAATCGCCACCGCCACGCCATTCAGGAAATCCCGCCGCTTGATGGAGCGGTCCATTCCAAGTTCGCGGTCTCGCGAGTTCATGTGGCGTCACTCCTCATTTGGCAGCACGCCCAATTCGCCGGAGACTCCCGTCGCGAACGAAAGCGTTCGGGCACGCCACATCAGAGACCACCCGAAGCCGGCGAGCAACAGAACGATAAACAGATAGGGCAGGTAAGAATAAGGCGCATCGGGAATCGGATAAAGGTTGCCCAGCAGCGCGGCCGCCATCGCCAGGATCGCCAAAACGGAAATTCCCAACGCTCGCGTTGTCAAGCGGCCTAGCGAACGCAGGTAAAGCGGCGCGGCGGCAGAAACCAAAATATACGCCACCACGAATCCGAAGGTCGCCAGCGTTCCCAGCAGCCCGTAAATATCGAACAGATTCATGCCGCGCACCGTCATGATCCCGGCCGGCAGGAACGCGGCGGCGGAGCTCCACAACACCGCGCGATGCGGCGTTTGATTCTCCTCATGCGCCTCTCCCAGAATGGAGTGCAATGCGCCATGGCGGCTCATCAGAAAGAGCACCCGCGCGGCCGCGGTAATGCAGGCCAGGAAGCAGGAGAAGAACGTCACCACAGCTCCCAGATCGGTGAGCGTGCCCACTAGCGGCGGAAGCCCAATCTGCCGGGCCAGCACGTGCAGCGGCGCGGGATTTTGCCCCAAACCCTGCGCCTCGCCTCGAAACGCCAGCACTTCGGCGTAGGCGCACAAGAAGAAGAACATGCCCGCCAGGATCGCGCTCCACTTCACCGCGCGCGGGATGTTGATCAACGGATCTCTGGCTTCCGAGCCGAGCGACGTCGCGCTTTCAAATCCCACCGAGCTGAAGATCGCGAGCACCAGACCCAGCCGCAACTTCTCCGGCGTGACGCCTTGCAGCGTGAGCTGCGCCATATCCGGATGCCAGCCATGCTTGGCGATGACCGCGATTGCGATGAACGAAATCAGGGCCACCGAAGCCGCCTGCAGCCAAAGCATCAGCCGCGTGGAGATTTGCACGTCGCGATAAGCTAAGTAGCACGCCATGGCCGTCACCAGCGTCGTCAGCAGCAAGGGAAAACCTTGCACTCCGAAGCTGTCGCGCAGGATCACGTTGGTGTAATTGGTGACCCCGGCAACCACCGACGCCGCCGTTCCGATATACGCGATCAACAAAGCCCACCCGGCCAGCACGCCCCAGCGGGGATGCATATGATCGGTAATGTAGCTGTAAAGCGATCCCGGCGACGCCGACATTTTGGCGAATTGATTTATATTGAGCGCCACTAACAGAACGCCGACGGTGGAAATGAGAAATGCAATGGCGCAGCCTTGGCCCGCTAAGGCGAATACCAGCGGCACGGTCATGACGGGAGCGCCGGTGGGAGCGATGACAGCTACGGATTGAGCCAAAGTCTGCAGTGGCGACAGGGAGGCAGACTTCAGTCCATAAGAATTGGTTGTTGGAGACTCTGGCGCGGACGGTGCGGCGGCGTTTACCAACCTTACCGAAGTATTGCCAAGTTCCATCCACTTATACTAGCATCAGACTTAAGCGAACTGTTCCGGCTGGGACACCGAATCCGCACAGGCGAAAGTCCTGCCGCGCGTCAGCTCAGTTGCTGAGGAAAACGCGAGTTATTCAAGCGAGAGCAAAGGCGGCAACATGGCAATTCCAACTGACATCCAGCACGAAATTTCGGAGCAGCAGCCGGCTCCTGACGCCCAACATCCACTCGATCCTTTGTACACTGCCGAACTGGAAGAGGCGGTTCGAATCCTGGCGCGCGAAAAATATCTTGGCGAGCATGTTCGCATCGCTTCCATCAATCTGATAGAGCCGGCGAAAAGCCTGGTTGAGAAGCACAAGCCCGGAGCTTCGTTCGAACGCAAGGCGCTGGCTGTTTTGCTGGACCGCGGCAAGCGCGCGTCGTACGAGGCGGTGGTGGATTTGGTGAGCGACTCCGTCACTTCCGTCACGCAGCTTCCATCCGCCGTTCAACCGTCGGTGATTCTGGATGAGTTCGGCGAGTGCGAACAAGCCGTGCGCCGCTCGCCGTTGTTCCTGGCCGCGCTGAAGAAACGCGGCGTGACGGAGGCGGACCTTGTGATGGTAGATCCGTGGTCGGCGGGCATGTACGGCACCGAATTACCGGAAGAGCAGGGGCTGCGCAGATTGCGGGCGCTATGTTTCTTGCGGTCTGAGCCTAAAGACAACGGCTACGCGCGCCCCATCGACAGCATGGTGGTCGTTGTGGATCTCTACAAAATGGAAGTGATCCGCATCGAAGAATATCCCATCGCGCCCATTCCTCCGGAGCCCGGCAATTGGGCGCGCGAATACATTCCCAACGTGCGGACGGATCTGAAGCCGGTGGACATCGTGCAGCCCGAAGGCCCCAGCTTCACGGTGGATGGCAATCAGGTGGAGTGGCAGAAATGGAAATTCCGGGTCGGCTTTACCTCGCGCGAAGGCCTGGTGCTGCACACCATCGGCTACAACGACGATGGCGTGGAGCGGCCCATCCTGTATCGCGCGTCCATTTGCGAAATGGTGGTTCCCTACGGCGATCCGGGCGAGCAGTATTATCGCAAGAATGCGTTTGACATCGGCGAATACGGCCTCGGCATGCTGGCCAACTCGCTGGCGCTCGGCTGCGATTGTCTCGGTGTGATCTATTATTTCGATTTTCCTCTGGTGGACAGCCACGGCAACGTCACGCCGCTCAAGAACGCGGTGTGTCTGCACGAAGAAGACTACGGCATCCTTTGGAAGCACACCGATTGGCGCACCGGCCAGTCGGAAGTGCGAAGGTCGCGCCGCCTGTCGGTTTCTTTCATCGCCACGGTTGGGAATTATGAATACGGATACTACTGGTATTTCTATCAGGACGGATCCATTCAGTGCGAGATCAAGCTGACCGGCATCGTGAACACAACCGCGTTGCAGCCGGGCCAAACCTCGCAGTATGGCACCGAAATCGCTCCGCAATTGAACGCGCCGAATCATCAGCACATCTTCGCGGCCCGCTTGGTGCCAAGCGTGGACGGTCCGAACAATTCGGTGGTGGAAGTGAACAGCATGGGTGTGCCCATGGGCGAGAGCAATCCGCACGGTAACGCGATCGTCGCCGAAGAGACGTTATTCACTACCGAAAAGGAAGCGCAGCGCCGCGTGAATTCCGCGTCCGCGCGTTTCTGGCGCGTGGTGAATCCGGGCAAGAAGAATCGGCTGGGACGCCCGGTAGGCTATCGCCTGGTTCCCGGCGAAAATTGTCCGCCGTTCGCGCAGCCGGATGCGCCCATCATGCGGCGCGCGGGCTTCGCGCAGAATAACGTGTGGGTGACTCCCTACAACCCGCACGAGCGGTTCGCCGCCGGGGAGTATCCGAACCAGCATCCAACTGGCGATGGCCTGCCGCACTGGACCAAGGCCAATCGAAAAGTGGACAATACCGAAATCGCGCTGTGGTACGTGTTCGGGCACAACCACGTTCCGCGTCCCGAAGACTGGCCCGTGATGCCGGTGGCGATGCTCGGCTTTGGGTTTCGCCCGGATGGATTTTTCGAGCGCAATCCCGGCATGGACGTGCCGTTGCCGCCAGCGAAATCGGCCTGCTGCCACTAGTGGCCGGTCGCAGCCAGATCGTTACTATCGCTTCCTCCGGTCGCGGCTCCGTTACGCACGTCGGATACTGAGCCGTGGTCACGCTAACGAACTCGCTGCGACAGGCCTAGTTTCTGAACCGCGCGCGTCAGCAAGCGGCCATTTATTTCGCTTGTACCACAGAGCCTCTGCTCTGTTTCCGCTTCGCTTTATCGCGCGCAGGTTTTTGCGCTTCCGGAACGGCGGCTTCCCCAAGCGCGGGCGGCGAGATCGCCAGCATCGTCAAGAGCAGCAGCGATGGCCACACTTGCACCAGCAGACGCACGTTCGACGTGCTCAATTGCCACGTGAGATCGGCCATCGTCACCAGGTAAGCGCCAAAATCCGCTGCCAATAAACCGGCGATGGGAACCGCAAGCCATATCTGCTCACGCACGCGGGCGCGCGCCAGCCCCAGCGTGACGGCTAATATCGCGGCCAGCAACACCGGATGCGCCCAGGGCGCGCCCATCTGCCAGACGCTCTGAATGAACGACTCTGCGATTTGCATCCATCGCGACGGATCGGCAGCCTTGCTCAGCGCTTCACCTAGCGTTCTAGGGAACACAGCTTCCGCATCGTGCACCAGCAGAAGTTTGAAAGCGCCTAACACGGCCATCACCGGCAGGGCGCCCAACGCCATCCATCCCGCGGACTTTCTTCCGCCTCTCCACGCCACCGCCGCAACGGCCAGGATCGCGAACGGTAACCCCTCGTTCTTCGTCCACGCCGCAAATCCGCAGCACAGCCCGGCCAGCGCCACCGTTCCCCGCGGCCATCCCTGATCGCTCGCGAACACCAACAGCGTCAGGGCCGCCAAGAAATAAAAGCCGATCGGGACGTCGGCGTTCTGCACTCCCGCCTGCGATACGAATCCCTCGCTCCCGAGCAACAGCAGCAGCGCGATCAGCCCAGCCGCTTCGCCCCGCATCCACGCGATTGCGCCGCACAACACCGCCACGGTTGCGAACGCGAACAACACACTCAATGCCGCCGGGGTTGCACTCGGAGTTGCGCTCGCGGTTTCGCCCTGCATGGTCCACGCGCTGGCTACTGCCGCTGGAACCAGAAGCGGATACCCGGGATGGCTGGCGCCCACCAGCGTCCCTCCTCCAACCGGCGACATCGCGTTGCGCCACGCGCCGCCTCCGCCCGCCAGAAACTTCGCTTTCAGATTCCAGATGGTGAAGGCGTCCCAGCCTCCGTGCGGATTCGCTTCCATCGATTTCGAAGCGTCGAACGCAAAAAACAACAGCGTCAAAATCGCGGCCGCTCTCAGCAGCCAGATCCATGGCGAGCGGGTCATCGGCACACGCTCAGATTTCGCTGCGCGCCGCCGAATTGCCACCCAAACCCCGCCCGCCGCCAGCGCAATCTCCGCGACCAGCATTACCGCCCGTCCCATCACGTTCGTCCACAGCAATCCGAAGTACACGATGGAAACGATGCCGATGCCAATTCCCGCTCCTAGCGAAATTTCGATCAGCGCGCTCATCCATCCGGACCGACTCGACGCCGCGCCGAGAATTCGAACCGCGGCCCAACCGATGACAATAGCCGGCAGGAACAGCAGCAGCCCCACGATCATTGCTTCGTCTTCCTGTACAAAATAACCCCGTTACCCAGATCCGCCTCTACCTTATATCCGGCTTTGGCCCCGATTCCCGCGTAATCCGATGGTTTTGAAAAATTCCCGATCGCTTGTTCCGGATTCATATGGCCGGCGGGAATCAACAGGCGCGGCGCAAGGGCATACTGCGCCGTCAGAAAGGCCGCGCTATTCACTGCCAGATCGCTGATGTAACCCACCGTGCCCGAAGCCGGAAGCCGCGCCGCCGCTACTTGAAATCGCTGCACCGCCGCTTCGACACTCCAGGGATCCTGCTGCAGTTGGGTGGAAAGTTGAAGCGAGTCCGCCGAAGCCAGCACGGCGGCGATGGCAACGATGCCGATCCCGGCGATCACTTTGGCTTGTGGCATTTAGTTCTCAGTTTAATCAATGCGGGCATCCATCGCCCGCGTAGCCGGATGTGCTGCAATGAGCAAATATGTACGTGCCCAAGCTATTCGCGGTTGAGGACCTGGCCCCGCTCCAGGATTTCATGGAGGAATTTAATTTTGCGACCATCGTCACCCAGCGCGATGGCGAACTCACCGCCTCGCACATACCATTCCTGCTGGATCGCGGCGTGGAGCCTTACGGCGTGCTGCGCGCCCACGTCGCTATCGGCAACCCGCAACTCGAGGACTTCCGAGCCGGTTCTCAAGCGCTGGTCATTTTTCAGGGCCCGCATACATACGTGTCCCCGTCCTGGTATGTGAAAGCGGAGAACGTCCCCACCTGGAACTACACGGTGGTGCACGCCTACGGTGTTCCCAAAATCGTCGACCGCGCCGCCATGCTCGCGCTTCTTAAGGATCTGGTCGCCAAGCACGAGAAGACGTTCGAACAGCCCTGGGATTTCGATCCGAACGCCGCCTGGATCCAGCGGCAGCTTTCCGCCATCGCCGCCTTCGAGCTCAAAATCGAAAAGCTGCAGGGGAAGTTCAAGTTGAATCAGAATCGCACGCCGGCGGATCGCGCGGGTGTCATCGAAGCGCTCTCGGCTAGTGACGATCCGCTGCAACAGGCCGTCGCCCGCTTGATGACCTAACACCTTACCGAGCCGCGCACGTTAGTAAGCGGTGCTAAACCGGCTGCGCGCGATCATACAGCACCCGCCCGCCCACAATCGTCATGTCCACTTTCAACCCCAGCAGCTTCTCGGGCGCAATGCTTAGCGGATCTTCCGGCAGCACGATCATGTCGGCCAGCTTGCCCGCTTCGAGCGTCCCTTTGAGCTTCTCCTCACGCGTCAGGAAAGCACCGTTGCGCGTGTACATCGTAATGGCGTCCTTGATGCTCACCGCCTCGCCCGCGCCGTATACCTTGCCGCTTTCGCCCTTGCGCGTAACAGCCGCATACAGCCCCACCATCGGCCCGATAGGAAGATTGTCGCTGCCGAACGCCATAAAGATTCCGTGTTTGATCGGCGTCGCGAGAGAGTTGTTAGTCGCCAGGCGCTGGCCCTCCAGCGTCTCCGTGTAGCGGCCTTCCAGATTGTAAGTGAAGTTCGGCTGTTGCGCGATCAGGATTTTATCTTTCTCCATGAGCTGCAGCGTCCGCTCGGGAGGAAGCACGCTGAAGTGGCACAGATAATCCCGATGATCGTCGCGCGGATAATCGTGCAGCACCGTATCCAGCGCATCCACCGTCATCGCGATGGCCGCGTCTCCGATGGCGTGAATGCCAAATTGCCAGCCCAGCTTGTGGCCCGCTTCGATGTTGGCGTGCATCTGCTCCGGCGTGAAGTATGCTCGTCCGCGAAATCCCGGCTGGCCTTTGTAATCCACCAGCACCCACGCCGTCGGACCCGTGAATCCGCCGTCCGCATACATCTCGCCGATCGATCCCACGCGCAGGCGCTCGTTGCCGTCGCCGGTCTTGCGACCGAACTCCTTCAGTTTCGCCGCGCCCTCCTTCGCGTGTCCGGGCTCAGTCGGGTATTCAATCTGAATGGACGCGCGCGGCAGTTCCGCGCCGTGCTTTTCGTACAGCAGCTCCCACTCCGCATACGATCCCACGACGTCCGGTTGCACGTCGGCGCCGGCTTCGATCACGCTGGTGATGCCCAGCCCGAGTTGCTCGCGCACGTCCGCCAACAGGCTGTCGCGCACGTCCCGCGGTTTATCCGCCGGAACCAGCCGCGTATAAAGATCGTTGCGCTCGCGAATCACTCCGTTCGGTTCGCCGTTCGCGTCTTTTTCGATCAAGCCATGCTCCGGGTCGGGCGTGGCTTTGTTGATGTCGGCCAGCTGCAGGGCTTTGGTATTGCCCACTGAACTATGCGACCCGGCGCGTATGAGCACCACCGGATTGTTCGGAGCCGCCGCGTCCAGATCGCCGCGCAACGGCTTGCGCTGTTCGGTGAAATGATATTCGTCCCAATCGTCGCCGGTGATCCATTCGCCCGGACCCAGTTCCTTGGCCTTCTCGCTCACCAGTTGCTTCAACTCAACGATCGATTTGGTCTGCCGAAAATCGATGTGACGCCGCGAATAGCCTTGCAGATGGATGTGCGTGTCCATGAATCCCGGCAGCACCGTCCGGCCGCCCAGATCGATGGAGCGGGCGGCACTGTACCGATTGCGCAGTTCGTTGCCGCCCACGGCCAGGATGCGTCCGTCTTTGATCGCAATCGCCTGCCGGATGGAAAACGCATCGTCGACGGTGACAATCTTGCCGTTGAACAGCACCAGGTCCGCCGTCTCGCCCTGCGCACTCACCACACTGCTTAGCGTCAGCGCGCCCGCCGCACCTAAGAACTGACGCCGCGACCAATCCATGAGTTCACCTCTCGACAACCCTACGTCCCTGGTAACTCTACGATAATCGTGGAAGCTTTCCCCAAATGGTAACATCGTGGCCGTGATTGATATATACTCTGAAAGCAAATAAGCACTCCCCGGCAACAACCACGTAGAAAACCTTGTCCAAGCCTTCTTCCGCTAACTCACAATCCAAAGCCGGTGCTCGCAAACGGAAGCCGCGTTCCTCCCGAAAAGTCGGTGAAGCGCTGAAAGTTGGCGCGGTAGCGCAACGCCTGGGCGTGTCCGCCTCCATGGTGCGTTCCTGGGAAAAACTCGGCCTTGCCAAACCAGCGCGCAGCCAAAGCAAGTATCGTTTATATACCAACGACGACCTTCGCGTTCTGCGCCGGGCCATTTATTTGCGCCGCGTCCAAGGCTTAAACGCGCCTGCCATTCTGAATCAACTGAAGCGGGAGGGGCTGCTCAACCATCGCGCCGCCGGACCCGCGGAAGAACAATCGTCCATCGGTCCGCGCTTCCGCAAACTGCGCCTCCAGCGTGGCGATTCGCTCGCTACCGTCGCCAACGCAGTGGGCGTGTCCATCGGTTTCTTGAGCAACCTGGAGCGCTCGCAAAGCGGCGCTTCCATCGGCATCATGCGCAAGCTGGCGCAGTATTACGGGCTCAACATTCTCGATCTGTTCAATCCCATCGATGGCACCGGCCCGTTGGTCAGGCCGGGCGATCGCAAGAGCCTTGAGGGTGGCCCAGGCGTTCACATGGAGTTGCTGGCGTCCGGCAAGATTACCATGGAGCCGCATCTGTTTCGCGTCGCTCCCGGCGCGGGCAGCGGCGACTCTTATTCGCACGAAGGCGAGGAGTTTCTCTTTCTGGTGCGCGGCCGGCTGAACATCGTGTTGGCCGGCGAGGAATTCCAGCTTCGCGCCGGCGACAGCTTTTATTTCTCCAGCAAAACCCAGCATCGTTGGACCAATCCGGGCAAGAGCGAGACGCTCATTCTGTGGATCAACACTCCGCCGACTTTTTGATCGGCTCGATCCCGCATCCGTTAACTCTTCCCTGCGCGACTGCACGCTTCCCTAGCCCACCGCTGTTCCCTGAGCGCGTTGAACGGCCCCACGCACCGAAACTACGTGACTCGAAAGGCAATTCGTAAATGTTCGCCTGAAGGAAACCTTCAGCTGTCGCCACGTTCGTCTGCGAGCGTTCCGACCAGCTGGAGATAGCCTCTCTTCGAGAGTCCGCCTCTGTCAAGCCGATTTGACGCCAACCGACAGCCGCTCTATGATCAAATATCCAATGGGCATGGCCCCTTTCGTAGATGCTGCTCATGTGGGTTCTTACCGCTTCACGCGCGTGCCAGCCACGGCGAGTCCCCGTTGCATGATCGTGACTGCATTTTTCGGACCTGTTCGCAACGTCGGCGGGCGGATCTGACGTGATTCAGGCGCTTGTCGATTTCTCCCTCGCCAATCGCTTTCTGATTCTTACAGCCGCGGTTCTGTTATTGATCTGGGGAGCAATTTCTTTCCACAATCTGCCGGTCGAAGCGTACCCCGATGTCGCGAACAACTACGTCACGATCATCACCCAGTGGCCGGGGCGGGCCGCGGAGGAAGTGGAGCAGCAAGTGTCGATTCCCATCGAGATCGCAATGAACGGAATTCCTCACCTTCAGAATCTGCGCTCCGTATCGCTGTCCGGGCTTTCGAGCGTCACTATGATTTTCGACGATGACTCCATTAACGATTGGAATCGCGCGAAAGTTGTCGAGCGTCTCACGCAAGTGGTGCTGCCCCAGGGCTTGCAACCGCAGATGGGCACGGACTGGAGCCCGGTCGGCCAGATCTATTTCTTCACCCTGCACAGCTCCAATCCCAAGTACGACACGATGGAGCTGAAGTCGCTTGAGGACTGGGTGGTGGAGAAGGCATTCAAGTCCGTACCCAACGTGGTGGACGTGGCTAGCTTCGGAGGCCCGACGCGTGAATACCAGGTTCGTGTGGATCCCGACAAGCTGGTCTCTTATGGGCTGAGCATCGCCCAAGTGGAGCAGCAGCTGGCCAGCAACAACGTAAATGGGGGCGGCAATTTCATTCAAGCCGGTTCCCAGCAAATCAACGTGCGCGAGGTCGGCTTGGTCTCCGATGTTCGCGATATTGCAAAAACCGTGCTCATCACCAAGAACGGCACACCGTTGCGCATTCGCGACATTGCCGTGGTGCAGCAGGGAGCCAAGGTCCGGTTGGGGCAGTTCGCGCGGGCGCGGCACTGGTCCAATGGAAAGATCGTCGATAACGACGATGTGGTCTCCGGAATCGTGCTGCTGCGCAAGGGCGCTGAGTCCGATTCGACGTTGGTGGCCGTCCACAAAAAGGTAGACGAGTTGAACCACGGCATTCTCCCCCCGGCGTTCAAGTGGTACCCTTGCTCGATCGCAGCGACCTGGTTCATCTCACCACTCACACTGTGCTGCACAACCTGGTGGAAGGAATCCTTCTGGTCTCCATCATCCTGTTCGTTTTTCTTGGGAATATCCGCGGCGCGCTGATCGTCACCCTGACTATTCCGTTCGCGCTTCTATTTGCCTCCATCTGTCTTAAGGTTGCCGGCATTCCCGCCAATCTGTTGTCTCTGGGAGCGCTCGATTTTGGAATGATCGTGGAAGGCGCGGTGGTCATGATCGAAAATATCGTGCGCCTGCTGTCGCACCCCGCGCAGCAAGCGGACGAAACCGTCAGCCAAAAAATCAGAAGGGCGGCGCACGAGGTCCAGCGGCCCGTGTTCTATTCCATCGCCATCATCATCACCGCGTATCTGCCGATCTTCACGTTGCAATCGGTGGAAGGGCGCTTGTTCAAACCGATGGCCTGGACCGTGGCGTTTGCACTGCTGGGAGCACTCATCTACTCCATGCTGATCGCCCCCGTCATCGCCGCCGTCGTGTATCCCAAGGGCACCAAGGAGTGGCACAACCCGCTGATGGGCCTGCTGACGCGAATGTACGCTAAAATCCTGGGGTTGGCAATCCGTTGGCGCTGGGCCACCGCTGGCGCGGCTGTACTGATTCTCGCCGGAACCGTAATACTGAGCCGCGGAATCGGATCTGAGTTTCTACCGCATTTGGATGAGGGCGCTATCTGGGTGCGCGGCACTCTGGCGCCGTCCACCGGGCAGAGTGAGGGGATTGCTCTAGCGAACCGGGCCCGGATTCTGCTGTGCTCCTTTCCGGAAGTTCCGCAATGCACCAGCCAGGTGGGCCGGCCCGACGATGGAACCGACACCACCGGCTTCTTCAATACCGAATACTTTGTGGATCTGAAGCCCAAGGAACAATGGCGGCCGGTCTTTCATCAGAACAAGGACCTTCTCATCGCTGCGATGAATCGGGAGTTGGAGAAGATCCCCGGCGTGATCTGGAACTTCTCCCAGCCCATTGCCGACAACATGGAAGAGGCTGTCAGCGGAGTGAAGGGCGAACTTGCGGTCAAGCTATACGGGACCGATTTGCGGACGCTCGAAAGCACGGCCCAGAAGATCATCAACGTCATGCGCTCCATTCCAGGCGTCCAGGATCTGGGCCTGTTTCGCGTGATCGGGCAGCCCAACCTGAACTTCAGCGTGAATCGCGATGTAGCCGCGCGCTACCAGATCAACGCCACCGACGTGCAGGATGCTATTCAGACTGCAGTGGGTGGCAACGCTCTCACCCAAGTCCTGCAGGGTGAGCAGCGCTATGACCTGGTGCTGCGCTATCTTCCGCAGTACCGCGATACTAAGGAAGCGATCGAGAATATCCGCCTGCTGTCGCCTGGCGGGGAGCGAGTCTCCCTGGCGCAGCTTACGGACGTCCAGACTGTGGACGGCGCATCCGAAATTTATCGGGAAGGGAGCCAGCGTTATGTCGCGATCAAGTATGGGGTGCGGGGACGCGACCTTGGCAGCACCGTGGAAGAGGCGATCCGGAAGGTAAGCGCGCAGGTCAAGCTGCCGGAAGGATACACCATCAATTGGGCCGGCGAGTACGCCAGCCAGCAGCGCGCTCAACGCCGCCTGATGCTCATCATT
Source organism: Bryobacterales bacterium (assembly GCA_963784025.1). GTDB lineage: Bacteria > Acidobacteriota > Terriglobia > Bryobacterales > Bryobacteraceae > Palsa-89. The sequence goes on along the minus strand of CAWAPW010000005.1, from coordinate 412,346 downwards.
CCGCTTACGCTGCTGCTCATTTTCTTCATTCTCTACACCATGTTCAGCTCGATGAAGTGGGCCGGCTTGGTGCTGATGAACGTCGCTATGGCTCCGGTGGGAGGGCTGCTGGCGCTACTTTGGACCGGGACCAATTTTAGCGTGTCGTCTGGCGTAGGATTTCTGGCGCTGTTCGGAGTGTCGGTGCAGACCGGCGTCATCATGGTGGAGTACATGAATCAGTTGCGTTCACGCGGCCATGCCGTCCTGGACGCGGCAAAGGATGGCGCGGTGCTGCGCTTCCGGCCCATCTTTATGACCATGCTGGTGGCCTCGCTGGGGTTGGTGCCGGCAGCCACATCGCACGGCATCGGGTCGGATTCGCAGCGGCCTTTTGCCATCGTGATCGTTGGCGGTCTCATGGCAGTGCTGGTGATGAGCATTTTTCTGTTGCCCGCGCTCTACGTTTGGTTTGCCCGCGATAACGACACACTTCCGGCGGATCGCCCCGGGGAATAATCCAAAAAATTCAGCGAATACGCTTAGCTTTGGGACCGTTAGCGGGCGCAGCGGCTAGGTCAGAACAGGATGCACGTGGCTGCCATCTGGAAGGGTCACCCGACACCGAATCGACAGATCGTCGAGCAGCTACCCGATAACACTCATCCGTACACATTAGTCGAGTGGCCTGTCGCAGCCAGATCGTTACTACCGCTTGCTCCGGTTGCGGCTCTGTTAATCACGTCGGATGCTGAGCCGTCACCGGAGGGAGCGGTTGCCTTATGCTAACGAACTCGCTGCGACAGCCCACTAGCAGGATGCTGAAAAAGGCTTTTGGGGACCGACTCCCTAACGGTCGCGGCTCGGTAAACACATGCAAACACGCAGTCGCGATTCTGAGCCGCGCGCGTGAGCAAGCGGTTTATTGCCTTTATCAGCAGCCTGCCAGGGCGCCGTTATGCCAAACTCGCTACTTCCCGGCTACGGTTGAGCTGGCTTCTGGATTTGGCCGGTTGACTGCGCGAAATGTTCTACAAATTCGAGTCGCGTACCCCAGGGATCGGTCAGAAAAGCTATAGCCACTTGAGGCGACCTGCGATACGGAGCATCGAGCTTCAAGCCATTCGCCTCCAGGGTTTTGCAAAAATCTTCCAGGCCCTTTACTTCAAAGCCGACATGATCCAGCACGCGCCCCTTGGTTCCAACCACGGGGGTGTCGGACGGACTAAACAGCAGCATGGTCCCGGGCAGGTTGATAACTTTCACTTTTCCCAGCGCCTGGGCCGTCCCGCCGAGATGCGCCAGATACCACTTCTGCATGGCGTCAGGGTCCGGGGTAAAAAAGTGGACCTGGTGGTTTTCCGCTATGGCCGTTATGTTAGGGCCGGCGAGCAATTCGATGCGAAGATCGTCGGGGCCGAGCAGGAACGCCTGCTTGGGCTGGTCTTTATTCGGATTGACTACTTGAATGGTGTAGTGCTCCGCCGCGGCCTTATCCAAAATGTCTTTCATATCGCGCACCCTGAATCCCACGTGATTGACGATCGACCCCTCGGTTCCACCGGCAGGGTCGCCTTGCTTGACCATCACGCGCATCGTCGGCAGCGTGTACACATCGAGTCCGCCGCCCAACTTTCCGGCCGTCGCACCCATAATGTCCACCCAAAAATGCTTCTGGGCCTCGGGGTTTTTGCTGAGCAAGTAAATATGGCTGTAGGATACCCGCCCATCTGCCACGGCGGAGGGAGTTGCGTTTGGCGGCGCCGCGGATGGGGTGGACTGGGCGAAGCTACTTGAAACGAGGGCCAGTATGCCGGCCGCGATAGAAAGAGTTTTCATTTTTTTTCCTTTTAGTCGCAGTATGGCGCTGTTTTTCCGATTGCGACTGATGGTTCGTTAGAATCCGGTCGATGATGCCGAGCCAAGCACCCGACATCGGACATTTTCGCGTTCATAGAGGGGCGGCCAAAAAGACAGGCGGCCAAAAAACACTGTACCATCTTCCAGATCCTTGCCGGCGATTCGGATTGGCTCAATCGTGGTCCCTGGCTGCTGGCGCCCGGCTCAGAATCGCTACGCGTGTTTACGTGTGTTTACCGAGCCGCGACCGTAAGGGAGTCGGTCCCCAAAAAGCCTGCTAAATTACGGACCTGTCCTTCCGCCAAGCCGCCGGCATCAGGGACATCTGGATAGCGCCTTATTAGGATCTGGGAATGCCGGCCGCAGCAGAAAAGCCGGAAACGCACGCACCGGCTGTTGGAAGTAAATCCGATAGCGGCGAGCGAACGCGGCCGGGATGCCTTCCACGCCTGCATCGATCAGCTTTTCATAGACGCCCTCGGCGAAGAACATATCCGCCTCTCGGCCGTCTTTGGTGAGCACACGCCCGCGCGGAGTGCAGCGGACGAAGTCCTTGACGCGGGAGTAAGTTCGCTCCGAGAGGTTCACGCGGTTCGGGGCGCCGCTGGATTCCATGCGCGAACTGAAATTCACCGAATCGCCCCACACGTCGAACGCGAATTTGTGGATGCCCACCACGCCCGCAATCACCGGGCCGGTGTGTAAACCGACGCGCATTTGCCACTCGATGCCCTCGTCCGGCCGGGCCATGGCGCGTACCGTTTCCACCATCTCCAGCGCCGCCAGCACCGCGTCCACCGGGTGCGACGGCCGGCGATCGGGCATGCCGCTCACGAACATGTAGCTATCGCCGATGGTCTTCATTTTCTCCAGGCCATATCGCGAAACAATGCGATCGAACGCCGTGAAATACTCGTGCAGCAGGCCGACGATTTCTTCCGCCGCCAGTTTTTCCGTGGCGATCGTAAAGCCGACAAAGTCCGTGAACCCGATGGTGACGTCCTCAAAATACATGGGCTCTACGGTTCCGGCGCTTTGCAGCTCCTGTGCGATTTTGGCCGGCAGAATATTGCGGAGCATGCCTTCGGCGGCGTGCTTCTGACGCTCGGCTTCCTGAAACGCCGTTTCCACCTGCGCGGTCCGCAACCGCTCCTCGTCCCGCAGCCGCTTGCGATCGAGAATGGCTCCGATGCGCGCGCGCAGCAGCACCGGGTCGAAGGGCTTGGGCAAATAGTCTTCCGCGCCCATCTCGATGCAACGCACCACGCTCTTGATCTCGTCCAGAGCCGAGATCATGATGACGGCCACTTCTTTCCAGCGCTGGTTCGCGCGGATGCTCTGCAACACCGCGAAACCATCCAGCTCCGGCATCACGATGTCGAGCAGCACCAGGTCGAACGACCCGGCTTCCAGCTTCTCCAGCGCCTGGCGTCCGTTCTCCGCCGTGTCGACGGTGTAGCCTTCCCGCTCCAGCCGGCGCGACAACATGTCGCGGTTTCCGGCATTGTCGTCGACGACCAGAATTCGGCCGCCAGTTCGCGCCGTCGGCTCGGTTCCCGGTTGCGGCACGCTGGCCGATTCGGACCCCGGAAGCCAAAGAGGCGTGACGGGAGCTTCGAGTGGCGGAGCGTCCTCGGCCAGCGTTCCCTCCGCTGAGAGCCGGTGAGCCAGCGCTCCGAGATTCGAGACCGCGATGCCTAACCGGTCCAGATCATGCGCCCACTCTTCCGACGCCGGCTCGGCGCGCAGCTCGGCCAGTATCTCGCCCATATAGACGCTGCGGGCGGTTTGATCTTCCTTCAGCTCCTGAAAGTGTTCGGGCCGCAGCTCTTCGGGCTCGCGAGTGAGCAGACGCGATTGCATTTCCAGGCAGGCCTGGGCCGAATCCAGCAGACGGCGCAGTGCGGTCTCGGCTTCGGTGCGTCCCGCGGCGTCTTCGAGCAACATCTCCGCATAGCCGATGATCTGGTTCAGCGGCGTCTTGAAATCGTGCCGGATCTTCGATAAGGCCGCGGGCGCTTTGAGTGCCGCAGCTTCCGGAATGCCGGGCGCGAGTTCAGTCTCCATGGAGCGTCTTGGCTTTTTCAAGCTGCGTGGTGATCTTCCCAAGCAGCCGGGGCAGGTCGATCGGCTTGGTGTCGTAGTCGTCGCATCCGGCTTCCATCGCTTTGTCTCGATCCCCGGTCATGGCATGAGCGGTTAGCGCGATCACTGGAATGTGGCGGGTTTGCGGATTCGCCTTCACGCGCCGCGTCGCCTCCCAGCCATCCAGCACCGGCAGGCTCATGTCCATCAATATGAGGTTGGGCACTTCGGCGATAGCCTTTTCCACTCCGGCGCCGCCATCCACAGCCATGGTGATCGAGTAGCCCTTGCGTTCCAGACGCCGCGATAACATGTCGCGGTTCATCTCGTTGTCCTCAACAATCAGGATTCTCATATAATGGCCCCTTTCGTTAGGTTCTGGCGAGAGCCTCGTCCGGTTCCGAGACCTCGACTTGGGTACGGGAAGATAGCAGCGCCCGGGTTTGAGCAACCAATTCGGTCAGGTCCACCGCGCCCTTCTGCATGATGGCCTGGACACCGCCCGATAGCCGCTGGCGATCCACCGGCGTGATGTCTTTCGCGGTCACCACCAGCACCGGAATGGAGCGGTTCCGCTCGTTCGATCTCAGCCGTTCCACGAAGGCGATGCCATCCATTTCGGGCATCATCAGGTCCAGCAGAATGGCGTCCGGGCGGCGATGTTCCAGCCGTTCCAGCGCTTCCAGGCCGTTGCCCGCTTCTTCCACGGTCCAGCCGTCGCCTTCGAGCGCGTTCCTTAGCAGCGCGCGATTATCGGGAAGATCGTCCACCACCAGCGCCAGCCGTGAGCCGCGCCCATTCGAGATGCGCCCCAGCACCGTGGTGAGACGCTCGCGGTCTAAAGGCTTGGTAAGATACTCGGTCGCTCCCAGCGCGAAACCGGTTTTACGGTCGTTGACGATCGACAGAAGAATTACCGGGATGTCGGCCAGTTCCGGGTCGGACTTCAGGTGCGTCATCACCTGCCACCCGTCCATACCGGGCATCATGACATCCAGCGTGATGGCGTCCGGACGCAATTGCTGCGCCAGCTGGAGCCCTTTTTCGCCATTTTCCGCATACTCCACGCGGTAGCCGTCTTTCACCAGCGTGCGCCGCAGCAGATCGGCAACTAACGGATCGTCGTCGATCACCAGCACCACCGCCGCCGACGCCGGCAGCGATTCCGATACTCGCTGGGCATCCTGCTCCGGCTTGCCCTGGCCCTCGCCCCGGTCATCGACCATAGGCTGCTGAACCACCTCTACCGGGATGCGCATGGTGAAGGTGGTTCCGTGCCCCGGCTCGCTGCGGACGGTAATGTCGCCGTTCATGATTTGGCAGAATCGCCGGCTGATGGCGAGCCCCAGGCCGGTGCCGCCAAACTTGCGAGTGGTGGAAGAATCGGCCTGTTGGAAAGCGCGGAACAGCTTGGCCATTTGTTCCTTGGTCATACCGATGCCGGTGTCCGAGACCTCGAAGGTGATCCAGCCTTCGTCGCGCAAGGCCAGCAGCCGCACGGTTCCGTTCGATGTAAATTTGCACGCGTTGGAGAGCAGGTTCAGAAGGCACTGCCGCACCTTGGTAGCGTCGGCGCGAATGAAACCGAGCTCCGGCGGCTTCTCGATCGCCAGCTGGTTGGAATTTTTCTTGGCCAGCGGATCGACAACGGCCTGCACTTCCTCGATGGTTTGATCCAGCGAGAAGCTTTCGATGTACAGGTCCATCTTGCCGGCCTCGATCTTGGAAATATCCAGCACATCGTTGATCAGCTCCAGCAGGTGCTGGCCGGCCGAATGGATCTTTTTCAAGTCGCCCTGATATTCGTCCTTGCCGTCGTCCGCCGCCATTTCCTGCAGCATTTCGCTGTAACCGATGATGGCGTTGAGCGGTGTGCGCAGCTCGTGGCTCATGTTCGCCAGGAAATTGCTCTTGGCCTTGTTGGCCGCCTCGGCCGCTTCTTTTTCACGGCTCAGATCGGCCGCGCGCCGGCGCTCGGTGATATCGCGGATGTTGGCGACGATGCCGTTCACCGCCGGGCTATCCAGCATGTTGTGCAGCGAAACTTCCAGCGTCCGGATGGCGCCGCTGGAATGTTGCGCGTCCACTTCCACCTGTTCGGATGCGCCCCAGGCGGCCGCGGAACGCCGAATGGCTTCGTCCAACGCCAGCTTGCCCTTGTCGTTCAGGAAATCGCCCAGCGCGCCGGCGTCAGCTTCGGTTTTCACGCCGAGGATCCTCACGATCGACGGGCTGGCGTATTTGAAGCGGCCCTGCCGGTCCAGCAACGCGATGATGTCGGAAGTGTTTTCGATCAGCGAGCGATAGTGCAGCTCGCTTTGCCTTAGTTTTTCTTCGGCGCTGCGCAGCGTGGCTTCGCGCGTCGCGATTTCGCCCACCATGTTGCGGAACGTGCGCGCCAGTTGGCCGAACTCGTCACGGCGTCCGGCCACGCGGTCCAGCTCGTCCGCGGTTTCGTAGCGCTGCCGGCTCACGTGCTCGGCTGCCAGCGTCAGACTGCGGACCGGCTGGGTCAGCCGCCTCGCCACGATCCAGACCACCAGCACCAACAGAAAAACCGCCAGACCCGCAACGGCTACGGTTCTGACAGCCAGCCGGCTGGCCGAACCCGTAATCTCCATTTCGGGTATGCTCATCGCCACTTTCCAGCCGGTGAGTGGCGCCTTGGCCCAGTAAACGCGCCGTGCCACGCCATTGTCCAGAAGCCGCGCAACGCCGGAATCGCGCGCCGCAATATCGTTGCCGCCCGGGACCGTCCTGACGTCGGCTCCAGCGAAATTTTCGCTCATCGATAGCGCGGCGTTGGGATGCGCCATGATGCGTCCCGAGCGGGTGATCAGGAAGCTATAGTCCTGAGGCGCGTTCGATGAGGTGGAGTTGCCTTGTTTGTCGGGGCGAAAGCGCAGCGAAGTGACAATGGCCCGGATGAGATCGAGCGAAAGGTCCGCTCCCGCTACGCCGCCGAACTTTCCCGCCGCATCGTAAAAAGGCAGCGTGACGCTCACAATTTCCGCGTTGGATCCGCCGGCGTCGAAATAAGGCTCCGAAATATACATCTGGCCGGTACGCTTGGCTCCGGCGTACCACTCCTTGGAACGGTCGCGAGGGCCAGTCTTCGGCTGAAGAACCTGGGGGAAGCTGTTGCGGTCCACCCATGGCATTGCGTCGGGACCCGTCATCGTGCCATCCTTCGCCAGGTACACTCCGAATGCCTCTTCGGGCGGCAGGCTATCCAACAAACGGGCCAGGAACGGAACAATGCCGCTGGCGGCTTCATTCATCCCGGTAGCTTCCTTGCGAGCCGTGATCGCGCGCGGCAGTACGGCCACCCGGTCCAGATAGGCATCGAACTGGTCGGCGGTGGACTGCACCTGCTTCAAGGCCTCGGCATTACTCTGCTGTTCCAGCGCGTTACGGGCCTGCGCATAGCTGAACCAAATAGTAATCACCAGGATGATGCAGGTGGCCGCTACCACCGCCAGGGTAAGCGTCTTGCTGAGCGACCTGGTTTTCCGTACCGTTTCCTTATTGTGGGTTGCAAGCTCAGAAATTTGGTCCATCGTTGAAAACAATCGGCACTCCGGACCGAATTGTCCATGCCTAAATGAGGAATAGGTCTTTTTTAGGGTTGGTAATAGGCCGTCCATCCACCGAAGGACTATATAGGGAGTGGAAAGGACGGACGATCTTAAAAGCGTTATGCAGGCCTTCCTTCAACGCTGCACTGGAATTATATCTGCCGCTCTGTTCGTGGCCGCGCTCGCTCATGCTGGGGCGAACCCCGATACCACGCATGACGCGGACAACACGATCATTGTCATGAGCACCCACGCTGTTCGCGAAGCCGCAGTGGTGCATCAGGACCCGGAATACCCCGCCGCAGCCCGTCAGTTTCGGCTGAGCGGGGAGGTGGTTGCCGAATTTGTGGTCGGCGTGGACGGCAAGGTGGAGAATGTTTCCATCACGAAAGGCTCGCCCATATTGAGCGACGCAGTGGTCAGGGCGCTCCGGAGATGGTCGTTTTCACCGTTCAAGGTGGACGGCCGAGTCAGGCGCGTGAAGAGCACGATCTCGTTCAATTTCCAGCTTTGATCCGTGCTGCTAGAATCCTGAGTTAGCGGTCCGCCACATAATTCGCAGGCAGTGGGGCGGACGCCACCGTCCGCGCCGGACCCCGCGTTCGCTGCGGCCCTGGTCCGGCTTCACGACACACGCTCAAAACAGAGGCCGACGCGGCCGTCGTCCGCGGCCGCAACTCAGGACACCAGCGCGCAAGGTCGAAACTCCGCCGAAGTTCCGTCAACGGCGATCGGTCCCGTCCCGTCTTCAACTTAGAGATGTTCCGGGATTCGGTCGCGAGTAAGGTGTTCGGGCTGACGCCAACAACGATGCGACGGCGGCTGGCCGCTTCATCGGTGGATTGCGGCGTGGTTCTTTCGCGCTCTCCCACCAACCACTTACGCAGTCCACTCCACGCAACCGCACTTCGCCGCGATATTCTAAACCTGAATGCTTCACCAACTCCAACGTCCCACCAACCCGCCCCTTCGCCGCGAGCGCGCCCGCCGTGCGAAAAAAATGCGCCGCACCATGCACACCCTCTCCCACCCCCTTTGGACGCTGCCCGCATGATTCAATCCGTCCTGTGGGATCTCGACGGCACCCTGGTCGATTCCGAGCAATATCATTGGCTGGCCTGGCACGACAGCATGGCCGCCGAAGGCGTGGCGCTCACGCACGCCGAATTTCTGAAAACCTTCGGCCTCCGTAACGACGCCATCGTTCCGCAATGGATCCCCAACGCCACGCCTGATCGCATCGAGCGAATCGCCACCGCCAAGGAGCAGCTCTATCGACGCCTGGTCCGCGAGGGCGGTCTCGAACCGCTGCCCGGCGCCCGCCACTGGACCGAGCGCCTGGCCCGCGACGGCTGGCTGCAAGCCATCGCATCTTCGGCTCCGCGCGAAAATGTCGACGCCGTCCTCACCGTCATCGGTCTCGCATCCTGCTTCCAGGCCATTGTTTCGGCCGAGGACGTTACGCTCGGCAAACCCGATCCTCAGGTGTTCCTCGCCGCCGCCGCGCGCCTGGGTTCCGCTCCCGCGCAGTCCGTCGTGGTCGAAGATGCGCCCGCCGGCATCGAAGCCGCCCGCCGCGCCGGAATGCCCAGCATCGGAGTCCGCCGCAATGGCTCGCCCCTCCCCGCCGATCTGGCCGTATCTTCCCTCACCGACCTCCCGCGCGACGCCTTCTCGCGCCTGCTGCAAAGCCGTTCTGGAACCTGAATTTCCGCCGCCCAGCGGCGCGGCCCTCAATTTCCCGATCAGCCACCCGCGTTCAACCGTATACAATTGGAATGAAGGAGCCGATAAGTCCCCCAGTGCCCCGAATAACCTTGCACGTTTGGGTTGTTCTCACGTCAGCCTGTTATAGGTATGGCATCGGCGCTCGGCACCATCGGGGAACTCCTACGAACCGGGGAACTGCTACGAGATCAGGCATTCACCAGGGATGAGATCCTCATGAGCGACCGCGAAGCTCCGCCCACCCTCGACGCTTCCCAGTTGGCCGCCCAGCAGGCTGCGCAGGAACTCCAGAACCGCTTTATTTCAGAGCACTTACGCCGCATATTCAAGCTCATTTACAAGAAGGTCCGCAACGTCGACGATGCCCAGGACCTTACGCAGGAAGCTTTCATCAAGGCCCTGCAGCGGCAGGATCAACTTAAGGAACTGGACAAGGCGGCGCATTGGCTTTCGCGCATCGCCAGTAACACTGCAATCGATTTTCTGCGGCGCAACGGCAAAGTCAATCTCTGCGAGATCGACACGCTGGTGGAACCGCTCAGTGAGCCGTCGGCTACTCCCGAGCAGGCCGTGCTGCGGTCCGAGCACCGCGCCTATCTCGAAGAGGGCTTGAAGCTGCTTACCGACCGGGAACGAACGGCCCTGTTGCTCCGCGACGTGGAGGGATTGCCCGCCGAAGTAGTGGCGGAGCAAATGTCCTGCTCCAAGGCGACAGTGCGTTCGCACATCGCCAACGCGCGCATTAAGATGAAGCGCTACATGGAGCGCAGCCGTCGCGCAGCCAATCGTCCCGCCAACTCCGACAGCATGAGGAAGCCGTCATGAAGCATCCCGCGCCGGCACAAATCGCGCTGTTTGCGGGCGACGACCTCGGACGCTGGAATCGATGGCGTGTCTCGCGGCACGTCGCCCGTTGCTCCGTATGCCGCGACGAAGTCCAGGCCCTGCGCGATGCCACCGCCCAACTTCGCGATCTGACGGACGAAATGGCCCAGTTGCCGCCGGTGTTGTCCAATGCTTCGAACTGGAACCGGCTGGCCGACGAAATGACGGGCAACATCCGCGTCGGTCTGGCGGCGGGCGAAGCCATCGCTCTCTTCGACAAACCATTGCGTACCAGACATCGCCTCGGCTGGAATGCCGCCATGGTGGTCTTAGGCGCCACGGCGATTTTCGCCATCGCATTCTGGACCAGTCTTCCGCCGCAGCAGGCCGAGCACTTGTTGAGCTCGCTGGAGCGCATCCGCGTCGAACGTATCGGCACCCTGCTGCATTCCGCGAGCGCCACCACGGGCGCGATGCCGGGCGCTGCTCAGGAAGACGTCGTTCTGGAGGCCTCTTCATCCAGCATCCAGGTTCGCGAAAACGGCCGCTCTATGTCGCTGATCCCCCACTCGGACGGGGCCACGGTTTCAGTCAGCATGCATGGCTCGGCGGGCGTCCGCTTCGTGGATGCGGATACCGGCCAGGTAACCACCAACCAGGTGTATTATGCGGAGCAGTAGCGCTCTCGGCCTGATCAAGAGGGCCGCCGCGCTTTTTCTGATCCCCTGCAGTAGCGTTTTGTTCGGCGCGGCGCTTCCCCGGATCGATCTGCCGGCCGATTCGCCGGTGGTCTTGCTCTCCGCCGACTATGGCGAGTCCAACGAGATGCCGCGCGGCAGCGCCATGCTGCTCGATTTTCATGCCGCGCTGTCGTTGCGCAACGCCAGCCAGCGCAAGATCCGCGGCATCACGTTGCTGGTCACCGCGCAGGCCGTTACGCCCGGCGGCAAAGGTTCGGTCACCGTCACCAGCCTGGACGTCGGGCCGCAGGAGACCTTTCCCGTTCGCATCGATTTGCGCCTGTTGCGGCCTTTGCAGGCCTCCAATGGCGTACCCGTGCAGATTTCGCTCGACGGCGTATTGTTTGACGATTTAAGCTTCTTCGGTCCGGACAAGCTGAGTTCGCGGCGCACCCTAACTTTGTCGGAATGGGAAGCGCGGCGGGACCGGCGCTATTTCAAATCGATCCTGGCTTCGGGCGGACAAGACAAGCTGCGGCAGGAAATGCTCGAGAGCTTGACTCACCAAGCCGACCGGCCCAGCCTGGACGTGGAAGTGGTGCGCGGCGGGCGCGCCACTAATTTTGAGCCTGAGAAACAAGTGCAGTTCGCGTTCCTGAGCCTGCCGGATTCGCCCATCGAACCGATGGCTGGCATGGCGCGCATTGCGGGCGATGAAGCGCGTGCGCCGCGCCTGGAAGTAAAGAACCGTTCGGACCGCCCCATCCGCTATCTCGAGGTCGGCTGGATCCTGCACGATCGTTCCGGCCGCGAGTTTCTGGCCGGTTCCGTCCCCGCCGAGTTGAATCTCGCCCCGGGCCAGCAGCGGCAAATCCTGGGTGATGCTACGCTGAAGTTTCCGCAGCTTGGCGGTCAGCCGCTGGGCATCGAAGGCATGACTGGCTTTGTGAGCAGCGTCGAGTTCGCCGATGGCACGCTCTGGATTCCCACGCGCGCCGATTTGAACGCCCCGCAACTGCAGCGCGTCGTCGCCCCCTCCGACGAAGAGCAGCGCCTGGCGCAGATCTACCGCAGGAAGGGCATGAAAGCCCTGGTTGCGGAGTTGAACAAATTCTAGAGTTATGAAGCTCTCGAGCGTCGCGCCCCTCGCCTGCTTGTTGCTGACCGTCATCGCGATTGCCCAGGACGGGCCCGAGGTGAAGCCGCCCGTCTTCCTGCAGAACGATCGGGTTAAGAACGAAAAGGAATCGAACACCCGCATCGTCGATGGAACGGTGAAGGACGCGTCCGACAATCCCCTGGCGGACGCCATCGTGCAATTGAAGAACACCAAGACGTCCAGTGTCGTGGCCTTTGTCACCAAAGACGATGGCAAGTACGTCTTCCGCGATCTTCCCATGGATATCAACTTCGAGCTGCTGGCCAAACATGGCGACCTTGTTGCGCCCATGAAAAAGCTCAGCGTCTACGACACGCGCAAACACGTGATTTTGAACTTCCAGCTCGCGGCCGCCAAGCCGTAGTTCGCCCACACCGGCGCGCGGGTAGTGGGCTACTTTGAGAAATGTCCTCGGTAAACCATTACCGCGCCGATGATGAGAAAAGCTGAATCGATGGCGATAAGAAAGAGCTGCGCGTTTCTATTTGATTTTACTTTTTTGAGTTCTACAGGCAGGCGGAAAAATCCAATCAGTCCTAGCGCACAGAGTATGATGCCAGGAAACGTTGGCGTGCCGCCAGGAGGGACAATGCCTAACAGAAGCGCGGGCATTGAGGAATTATTTCACAACGAGCGCCTACGCCGCTCTTTCTAACCCCGCTCCGAAGCTTCCAGCAGGGCCACCAAGTCTGATACTTCCCAGAGCCGATCCGTAACGCCAGCAGCGATGGCAGGCGTGCAGCGCAGCGTCCGATGGATCTTGATGAAGTTGTACGCGAAGTAGCCGAGCGCGACGGCTGCGGAGTGGTTCTCGATTTTCCTGCTGAAGGTGTTCGTCAATCGTGTGTAGCGCCGATTGGTCATGCGAACCGGCGCGCGCGCACCTCGCGCAGAGATGCTACACTAAGGCTGCAAGCATTCCTTCGGGGCGTGGCTCAGCCTGGCTAGAGCGCCTGGTTCGGGACCAGGAGGTCGGTGGTTCGAATCCACTCGCCCCGACCAATTATTTCAACCACTTCGGTGGTTTTCCCTAAATAAAGTATGCGAGAGCGAAAGCCGGGAGTAAGCGTGGCCAATGGGGAAACGTTGGTTAGGGACTACCTGGCACGGCTCGGTCTGACCGCCACGCGGTTCGCTAAGGTCGCCATGCGGCAGGGCCGCTCGCCCGACTTTCGAGTGATGGACGGCGAGTCGATTGCGTTCTACTGCGAAGTGAAGACCGTCCAGGAAGATGATTGGCTGGAGCAGCAGTTCGCGAATGCGCCTGCCGGTACTCTGGTGGGCGGTTCTAGGCCCGACCCTACATACAACCGAATCAGTAGTCACATTCACAGCGCTGCCGGTCAGTTTGAATCGGTGAACGGCGGATGCGAGTACCCAAACGTCCTTGTGTTCGTTAACCACGATCTACACGCCGGAGTACAGGACTTGGTTTCGGTACTGACGGGTAATGCATACACCGACAGCGGATCAATTCTCCCCTGGTATCGCTCATATTCCGAGGGCCGCATTCGGGAAGAGAAAGAGCGGATTCACTTGTACCTCTGGTTCGATGTGAACGAACCCGAACCGAGGAAATTCTGGATGCAGTCGCATGAAGAGCACCACCTCATCTTGTGCGGTTATCTCGGGATTGATTCCGTGCGAATCAATCAACTCAGGCTTTCCTGAAACCCCAACCAGCAATACATTGCGATGGGAATGTCATAGGCGGCCCAAGGGACGTATCCCAAACTCAAGTGGCACCCGAATCAGTTTGCCCCGGTGTTCCCACTCCGCTCCTTGTACGTTAAAGTGGCGGTCGATGAGTTGGCTCTCAATAGCATTGAACACGAAGTCCTCCGTGACCTCCGCGTCATACGCTATGCCATCAGGGTAGACGTATGCATCCTCATTTCTTCCTTTCACGCTATCCTTAAGGGCCGCAGTAAGCTGGGAAAGTTTGGCTTTGAACTGTGGGTCCGAAATTCGATCTGTCACCAGAACCGCGTTGTACCAGCCCAAACCGGTTAACTGGCATTGTGGATGACCGATGGTATCGTAGCGTTTCGTGAAACCGTATGCCTCCAATTCACGCCATGTTGTCTGCGGCACACTGCTGAAAGGGTCCTCATTCATATAAAAAATTTCGGTATCGAGCGCTTTGTCGCCTAGTTGTTGAAACATCAAAGCGAGCGCTGATTTGAATTCTTTGAGGCGTGTTTCTTCCGAAAAGCTCACAAGCTAGTGCGTCCTATTCGAGATTTCCCTGGCAACCATCTCCACCTGTGCCCAGGTGGACGATTTGCGCCAGGAAGCAATCGGGCAATCCGTTCCCCTCAGCAAATAGGCCATCGCCGCATCCGCTGCCGGCTTCCAGTTTGGATTCTTTAGCAGGCGCTCGATTCGAGGATCAGCCTTGAGCGTTTCTTCTGTGAGCTTCACTGTCAAATGATACGAGAGAGAGAAAGAGAAAGCAAGATAAAAAGACGAGCCCAAACCCAGGGAGGCCCCGATTGCTGATATTCAGGATTTCTGCATTGCAGATTTGCTGAATATCTGATATGCTGCCGATAGTCGTTAAGCTACGATTTAGTGTCGTGGGCCAGAGGAAAGCAGGACGCGGGCCTCTGGCCTCATGAAAAAGGAGAATTACTCATGAACCATTGCTTGCATATACGCGGGAAGGAGGTGGCAGCATGACCCCCAATATCCCGGTAGCACTCTCAGTCGAGCATTGCGTTGTCGGACAACGGGGCACCATCACTTTACCGAAGACAATCCGTAAGTATCTCGGAATTGACATCGGCGATACCGTCCGCTTCGAGGTCGGTCCTGATCAGATCGTTGTGCGGGGAATGAAGCTCATTCCCAGCAATAGCGAACTTGCAGGATTGGCCGAGAGGCGCGTTCGGCAAATCGCTAGTGGTGGTGCTATTGATCTGGATGACTTGAAGCATCGTTGATAGTTAACAAAGGTCGGGAGGGATGCCGATGTATTGTCCCACTGTAAAGATTGCGAATGAAGTCGTTGAGCGATTCCGGGAGCTGAATGATGCGGAGTTGGTCCCGATGATCTCGGGTCTGGAATGGCTTCGCAACAATCCACTACCTAGTGCAGACGAACAATGCATGGGCATCCCTCCCGACCGTTTTGTCCGTTCACTCACAGGAACTGAGTGGGTGGTCGGATATGACGTACATTACCGAACCGGCCACGGGAAGTTTCTTTCGCTATGGCCTCAGGAAATTTGGGTATGGTTTATCGGTGCCCATTCAGAAATTGCTGCAAAGTTGACGAGGCGCTACACAGCTTAACGGAGGTGGCTGATGTCTCACATCTTCCCGCACATTCTAGGAGCCGCTGGTGAACTGCTCGTGCTGATTGGTGGATTGATGCCGCTGGTGGAGCTGATGGAGCGTCGCAAGCACGACAACCAGTTATGGCTTGTGCACCAATTTGTACAGCTTTCCAAGGATTCCGGCTTCGTTACGCTCGAAGGCTGTAGGGCGGTGTTCGTTGTCCCTCGCGATCAAACCGCCTTGCTTTGGCTGACATCACAAAGCAATCACGTTTATCGCCGTCTCGCATTTTGGGCCGCTCGCATCCTTGTTCTTGGTGGAGCGTGCTTGATTGCCTATCACTGGCTCTCTCTCGGATAAAAACGTGCCCGTTTGGCATTTCGCATCGTCCGACGAAACGCTCTAGTCTCATAGAAGGCTGTGGTTTCATCTGCGCTTTCCGAGAGGACGCCATACCAGTCTCGTAGCAGCGTCCGAACCGTAGCGCCAGCGTCTAGCATTGCCTTCGCTTCCGCGTAGCGCCCGTCATCCACAATCTGATGCGCAGCCAATGTCCACGCCGAGAAGAATGAATAGCAGCCAGCCTTCAGAAGATTACGCTTCCCGATTTGGCCGCCAACATAACCGTCGTTTACCTGAGTGCCCACTTGCGTCCGGCTGCTGGTGCCAGACAGCAGGGCGCTTGTGCCCATGCTCATAAAGTCTCCTATCAACCGACAATTTCAACTCTTAATCTCTTGGCCGGAGCGTGGACATTACCCCACTGCTCGGATGGCCGGACCCGCAATGACGACGCTTACGAAATTCCGGCCACTCGCTGAAATCGATGACATCGTTCTCATGCAGCGCGCGAGCGAAAGCAATCACATCGCGCTTGTCCGGGCGCTCACCACCTCGAAGCCGGGACAAAAGGCGATCCAACGCCGCCATCCCTTCGCGCCCGATGACCGGAGTTAGCGACATCCTGTCGGCTGCGGTTAGCTGGTGGTCCGCGCCGTTCACTTCGCCGTCCCGCGCGGTATCGATGTGCTGACGCCGGGCGGGAGCCTCTTAATGGGAGCGCGCCCGTCAATTGCGCCAACGGTACCAGCAGCAATCGGGGCGCTTTTCCTGCGAGCGACCTGGCGCACAGGCGTTTTCGCCGGAACTCCAGCACCGCCGATCCCTCTCGATGTAATTCGTGCCATATTCATTCACTCCTTTCTCACCGACCAATATTGACTACGCTTGCCCAGAGACGCGCTTTCCAGATGACAGCAGATAGGATTCCTTGACCGCGCCAGTGGAATCGAACGGATCATCATCCAAGCCCGGATCGATGATGCTGTCATCCAGGGAACTCAATCCCATGGCAATCAAGTCCAGGCTGACCGCAGACCCGTGCCCGTCGAATTGCGCAATCGACAATCCAGCGCGCTTGGCTGAAAGGAGGACTTCCTGGAGGATACCTGCCGCCTCCGTATAGTCGGCATTCGGCAAGAGCGACATGAACGTGCTCGGAAGGAAGGCGCGCTCTTCTCGGCTGCGCTTGCCGTTCGCGCGGTAGACGGCATCCGCGAAAATCGCATCGCCGCTGTCAATGGCGATTTGCGCCCAACTGAACAGCTCCATTTTGCCTACCTGCTGGAAGATTCTTATACGCAGCCCAAAAAATAGCGCGTCCGTAAGGTTGGACGCCGGAGCTACGGCGCGATTCAGCACTTGTGGCTTGCTCCAATGCCGCGATTGGTACACCTTCGCCAAGGCAACATTGGCGACGATCTGCTTCTGCAAAGGCAGAATTTGAACGCTGAAGGCCTGCCGTATCTCGGTCTTGCGTTCAACCAGTTGCGCTTGTATCGGCGCATGGGTCCGGCTGTCCAGATCGAACGGGAGTATTGCCGACTAGCCGGGTCTTGTTCGGCCCGATGAATTCCTCAAAGCTGGCCTCGATCTGGGCAATCTGAGAATTGGCCTTGCCGATGAGGTCCTTGATCCGGCCTTCGATCTTTAGTTGGATTCACGGAAGCCGCCTAGTTGCGGGAGGGTTAGCAGTGTGAGCTGCTTTTGTAAGTCCATTGTGTTCGCTCCAATCTTCAAAAACGGAGCCAACAAGGAGGGATCGCCCACGCTGGAGCGTTTCGCTTAAGGATCGCTTTTGATCCAAATCCGCGCCTTGCTTGTTGGCTCGGTAAAGGTCAGCAATGACCATCTCAGTGACAAGAAAGGGCGGGACGGCCAAAGGTTAAATCCGCCCCGCTTCAATTCACCCGATATAAGCGTACTACTAAGACATTTCTGCCGATCGATGGTTTCGGAAATAATTGGCCAATTCGGAGGCCGGAACATGAATGGCGACTTATGTTTAGACGCTAGATTAGAGACGTATGGCCAAAAAAAAAAAAAAAAAAAAAAAAAAAAAAAAAAAAAAAAAAAAAAAAAAAAAAAAAAAAAAAAAAAAAAAAAAAAAAAAAAAAAAAAAAAAAAAAAAAAAAAAAAAAAAAAAAAAAAAAAAAAAAAAAAAAAAAAAAAAAAAAAAAAAAAAAAAAAAAAAAAAAAAAAAAAAAAAAAAAAAAAAAAAAAAAAAAAAAAAAAAAAAAAAAAAAAAAAAAAAAAAAAAAAAAAAAAAAAAAAAAAAAAAAAAAAAAAAAAAAAAAAAAAAAAAAAAAAAAAAAAAAAAAAAAAAAAAAAAAAAAAAAAAAAAAAAAAAAAAAAAAAAAAAAAAAAAAAAAAAAAAAAAAAAAAAAAAAAAAAAAAAAAAAAAAAAAAAAAAAAAAAAAAAAAAAAAAAAAAAAAAAAAAAAAAAAAAAAAAAAAAAAAAAAAAAAAAAAAAAAAAAAAAAAAAAAAAAAAAAAAAAAAAAAAAAAAAAAAAAAAAAAAAAAAAAAAAAAAAAAAAAAAAAAAAAAAAAAAAAAAAAAAAAAAAAAAAAAAAAAAAAAAAAAAAAAAAAAAAAAAAAAAAAAAAAAAAAAAAAAAAAAAAAAAAAAAAAAAAAAAAAAAAAAAAAAAAAAAAAAAAAAAAAAAAAAAAAAAAAAAAAAAAAAAAAAAAAAAAAAAAAAAAAAAAAAAAAAAAAAAAAAAAAAAAAAAAAAAAAAAAAAAAAAAAAAAAAAAAAAAAAAAAAAAAAAAAAAAAAAAAAAAAAAAAAAAAAAAAAAAAAAAAAAAAAAAAAAAAAAAAAAAAAAAAAAAAAAAAAAAAAAAAAAAAAAAAAAAAAAAAAAAAAAAAAAAAAAAAAAAAAAAAAAAAAAAAAAAAAAAAAAAAAAAAAAAAAAAAAAAAAAAAAAAAAAAAAAAAAAAAAAAAAAAAAAAAAAAAAAAAAAAAAAAAAAAAAAAAAAAAAAAAAAAAAAAAAAAAAAAAAAAAAAAAAAAAAAAAAAAAAAAAAAAAAAAAAAAAAAAAAAAAAAAAAAAAAAAAAAAAAAAAAAAAAAAAAAAAAAAAAAAAAAAAAAAAAAAAAAAAAAAAAAAAAAAAAAAAAAAAAAAAAAAAAAAAAAAAAAAAAAAAAAAAAAAAAAAAAAAAAAAAAAAAAAAAAAAAAAAAAAAAAAAAAAAAAAAAAAAAAAAAAAAAAAAAAAAAAAAAAAAAAAAAAAAAAAAAAAAAAAAAAAAAAAAAAAAAAAAAAAAAAAAAAAAAAAAAAAAAAAAAAAAAAAAAAAAAAAAAAAAAAAAAAAAAAAAAAAAAAAAAAAAAAAAAAAAAAAAAAAAAAAAAAAAAAAAAAAAAAAAAAAAAAAAAAAAAAAAAAAAAAAAAAAAAAAAAAAAAAAAAAAAAAAAAAAAAAAAAAAAAAAAAAAAAAAAAAAAAAAAAAAAAAAAAAAAAAAAAAAAAAAAAAAAAAAAAAAAAAAAAAAAAAAAAAAAAAAAAAAAAAAAAAAAAAAAAAAAAAAAAAAAAAAAAAAAAAAAAAAAAAAAAAAAAAAAAAAAAAAAAAAAAAAAAAAAAAAAAAAAAAAAAAAAAAAAAAAAAAAAAAAAAAAAAAAAAAAAAAAAAAAAAAAAAAAAAAAAAAAAAAAAAAAAAAAAAAAAAAAAAAAAAAAAAAAAAAAAAAAAAAAAAAAAAAAAAAAAAAAAAAAAAAAAAAAAAAAAAAAAAAAAAAAAAAAAAAAAAAAAAAAAAAAAAAAAAAAAAAAAAAAAAAAAAAAAAAAAAAAAAAAAAAAAAAAAAAAAAAAAAAAAAAAAAAAAAAAAAAAAAAAAAAAAAAAAAAAAAAAAAAAAAAAAAAAAAAAAAAAAAAAAAAAAAAAAAAAAAAAAAAAAAAAAAAAAAAAAAAAAAAAAAAAAAAAAAAAAAAAAAAAAAAAAAAAAAAAAAAAAAAAAAAAAAAAAAAAAAAAAAAAAAAAAAAAAAAAAAAAAAAAAAAAAAAAAAAAAAAAAAAAAAAAAAAAAAAAAAAAAAAAAAAAAAAAAAAAAAAAAAAAAAAAAAAAAAAAAAAAAAAAAAAAAAAAAAAAAAAAAAAAAAAAAAAAAAAAAAAAAAAAAAAAAAAAAAAAAAAAAAAAAAAAAAAAAAAAAAAAAAAAAAAAAAAAAAAAAAAAAAAAAAAAAAAAAAAAAAAAAAAAAAAAAAAAAAAAAAAAAAAAAAAAAAAAAAAAAAAAAAAAAAAAAAAAAAAAAAAAAAAAAAAAAAAAAAAAAAAAAAAAAAAAAAAAAAAAAAAAAAAAAAAAAAAAAAAAAAAAAAAAAAAAAAAAAAAAAAAAAAAAAAAAAAAAAAAAAAAAAAAAAAAAAAAAAAAAAAAAAAAAAAAAAAAAAAAAAAAAAAAAAAAAAAAAAAAAAAAAAAAAAAAAAAAAAAAAAAAAAAAAAAAAAAAAAAAAAAAAAAAAAAAAAAAAAAAAAAAAAAAAAAAAAAAAAAAAAAAAAAAAAAAAAAAAAAAAAAAAAAAAAAAAAAAAAAAAAAAAAAAAAAAAAAAAAAAAAAAAAAAAAAAAAAAAAAAAAAAAAAAAAAAAAAAAAAAAAAAAAAAAAAAAAAAAAAAAAAAAAAAAAAAAAAAAAAAAAAAAAAAAAAAAAAAAAAAAAAAAAAAAAAAAAAAAAAAAAAAAAAAAAAAAAAAAAAAAAAAAAAAAAAAAAAAAAAAAAAAAAAAAAAAAAAAAAAAAAAAAAAAAAAAAAAAAAAAAAAAAAAAAAAAAAAAAAAAAAAAAAAAAAAAAAAAAAAAAAAAAAAAAAAAAAAAAAAAAAAAAAAAAAAAAAAAAAAAAAAAAAAAAAAAAAAAAAAAAAAAAAAAAAAAAAAAAAAAAAAAAAAAAAAAAAAAAAAAAAAAAAAAAAAAAAAAAAAAAAAAAAAAAAAAAAAAAAAAAAAAAAAAAAAAAAAAAAAAAAAAAAAAAAAAAAAAAAAAAAAAAAAAAAAAAAAAAAAAAAAAAAAAAAAAAAAAAAAAAAAAAAAAAAAAAAAAAAAAAAAAAAAAAAAAAAAAAAAAAAAAAAAAAAAAAAAAAAAAAAAAAAAAAAAAAAAAAAAAAAAAAAAAAAAAAAAAAAAAAAAAAAAAAAAAAAAAAAAAAAAAAAAAAAAAAAAAAAAAAAAAAAAAAAAAAAAAAAAAAAAAAAAAAAAAAAAAAAAAAAAAAAAAAAAAAAAAAAAAAAAAAAAAAAAAAAAAAAAAAAAAAAAAAAAAAAAAAAAAAAAAAAAAAAAAAAAAAAAAAAAAAAAAAAAAAAAAAAAAAAAAAAAAAAAAAAAAAAAAAAAAAAAAAAAAAAAAAAAAAAAAAAAAAAAAAAAAAAAAAAAAAAAAAAAAAAAAAAAAAAAAAAAAAAAAAAAAAAAAAAAAAAAAAAAAAAAAAAAAAAAAAAAAAAAAAAAAAAAAAAAAAAAAAAAAAAAAAAAAAAAAAAAAAAAAAAAAAAAAAAAAAAAAAAAAAAAAAAAAAAAAAAAAAAAAAAAAAAAAAAAAAAAAAAAAAAAAAAAAAAAAAAAAAAAAAAAAAAAAAAAAAAAAAAAAAAAAAAAAAAAAAAAAAAAAAAAAAAAAAAAAAAAAAAAAAAAAAAAAAAAAAAAAAAAAAAAAAAAAAAAAAAAAAAAAAAAAAAAAAAAAAAAAAAAAAAAAAAAAAAAAAAAAAAAAAAAAAAAAAAAAAAAAAAAAAAAAAAAAAAAAAAAAAAAAAAAAAAAAAAAAAAAAAAAAAAAAAAAAAAAAAAAAAAAAAAAAAAAAAAAAAAAAAAAAAAAAAAAAAAAAAAAAAAAAAAAAAAAAAAAAAAAAAAAAAAAAAAAAAAAAAAAAAAAAAAAAAAAAAAAAAAAAAAAAAAAAAAAAAAAAAAAAAAAAAAAAAAAAAAAAAAAAAAAAAAAAAAAAAAAAAAAAAAAAAAAAAAAAAAAAAAAAAAAAAAAAAAAAAAAAAAAAAAAAAAAAAAAAAAAAAAAAAAAAAAAAAAAAAAAAAAAAAAAAAAAAAAAAAAAAAAAAAAAAAAATTTTTTTTTTTTTTTTTTTTTTTTTTTTTTTTTTTTTTTTTTTTTTTTTTTTTTTTTTTTTTTTTTTTTTTTTTTTTTTTTTTTTTTTTTTTTTTTTTTTTTTTTTTTTTTTTTTTTTTTTTTTTTTTTTTTTTTTTTTTTTTTAAAAAAAAAAAAAAAAAAAAAAAAAAAAAAAAAAAAAAAAAAAAAAAAAAAAAAAAAAAAAAAAAAAAAAATGCCCATCAACTCTGGAGAGGCACCGTCCTTCGCTGGAGTGTTGAGAATGTACCTGATCAGACTGGCAGGCGGATCGCAGCGTACTTATTCGTTCTCGTGGCCATGCGACAAAATATAGGAGGCGCGTGCCGAGTACCTGCCAGAAGGCGTCTTCTGTTAGAACCTCGATTTCTTCGTCCATCCGCGCGATCTGGCGCCCATACCGGAAAAGCGATTGATGTTCCTTCTCGCCTTCCATGATCTGCTCCCAAACCTGACTCGCGATGGTTCGGCTATCGTCCATACCGGTGAGAATCGCCCCATCGTCTTCAGCCTGTTTCTTGCGCCACGTGAGCGGGTCCCGTCCTCCTTCGACTGCCAACTGATAGAGACGCCCGATGGTGACGTGGCCTGGACTGAAGCTATCCCACTGTCGTTCGTTTTCGACGGCGTTGTAATTGTCCGGCTTCTTTCCACCGTGTAAGTCACCGGCACTCCAGCGCTCTACAAGCTTTTTCACTTCTGCTGTCTTCTGGAATTGGGTCATTAGACCAGTGACAACTTTCCGCCATTCGGCGCGACCAACACCGGGATCGATATGGTGGAGAGCACCTTCAGCGACCTCCAGCGTCCAAGGGAAGTCACTCTCAACCATCAATTCATCAGCACGACGGAGGTCGGAGGGGAGAACCTCCACTATCGCCTTGACCTCCTTGACCTCAGAAGCGGCCAGCGGAGGACTCGCCTTCGGAACCTTTACCGTCTTCTTACGTGGTCGCTGTTTGGACTCAGCCTTCTTGGTCCGCGTTGTTTTCTTCGGGTTCATATCACCAGCCCTCCTCTCCGATCCGTCATTGGATCGTCAATGCCGACGAAGAGAGGCGTGGCCGTGTAATGCGGCTGGACCGCGTTATACAGAGCCAGATCCGCTTTGCCTTTGCCGACTCGTGCGATGTAACGCTTCAACTCGGCGCTCCCCATCGGCTCCTCCAGCCAGAACCAGAAGTGAATCCTAATGCCGGGCTTGATTCCGGCTGAACCCGAGTACTGGTAGTAGAACGCGCTCTCCCGGAAGACTCGGGGAAGATATTGCCGAGCAGCCCAGATCGCGGCGCGTCGCGGGTCCATCCGCCAATCAAAATGCTCGGGTTCTGGAAGACTATCGAGGTCCACCATCAGCCAATGACGAGGCGCATCCTCGATATCTGGAGCGGGTCCGCCTGGATGCTGGTGTAGACGGCGGTTTACAACGGCCTTATGAACGGACGTTTCGCGAACCGCTCCGCGAATGGCCGTCAGCCTCGGGAATTCGGCCGCGCGCGCGACCACTTCGGCTAAGCCTTCGATTCCTTCCGCCATCGCGACGTATGGGAGCCATTGATAGACGCGGGCATAGTCGATAGGGTCCCTCCGGCCGTCGATCCACTGCTTAGCGGCAAAGCGGTCTTGGCGGTCCGTCTTCAGGAATGTAATGGCGCGTGGATCACGCCGCCATTCTGGATACATCGACTGCGGAAATATCAGCGGCTCGATGGGATCGCTGTACTTATTGTTCAATTTCAGATTGTTTTTTGCCATAGCATTTCTCTTGGCCATGGCGGAATATTCCGTTTGCCGGGAGGCGATATCGCAGGCTATCCTAAGAGCGAATCTTGCCTGTCTGAGTAAGACATCCCATGGTCAGACGGAACTGGGGCGCGGGTTCTGGACCGCGCCTCAGACTATTCCGCCCGCCGTTCCCCCTTCGTAATCGCTTCGGACTTATCGTATGCCTGAACCCTCGCCCGCGCCTGTCCAGGCGTTGCGAAAGGCCGACCAGCTCTACAGCCCTTATTCGGGCTCTCCAGGGATGGCCCTGAATACAAACATGGCTCACCATCACTCAGAAACACGTCACAGTCGATGCAATATGTCTGATTGTCAGCCATGGCTACTTCACCTCCCGCATCTTGACGGTGGTTCGCTTGCCGCGCCCGTGATAGCTGCCAGTGGTCTCGACTTCCATCACCGGAGGCTCAGCCGGTGGACGGCCCGGACGCCGCACCGCGTTATGTCGCAGATATTCGGTGATGTCCGAACGTCGATATCGTACCGATCTGCCAATCTTGCAGAATCGAGGGCCGCGCCCTTCGACACGCATCATCACCCACGTGATATCTGCGGTGTTTGTTTCTTTGGCAAGTTGGGCCGTGGTGAGTAGTTCATCATCCGTGGACTTCACGGATTCGGAAATGATCTTCGGGAGCGTTTCCGCGAGCAAGGTTGGCAATTGTTCACGGAGGGAAGAAGCGACAGCTTCTCGAATGGCTATATCGAAACTCATGGAGCAAACTCCTGAGCGCTGGGAAGCGCAGGCTAAGTCGGGCCGCTCGGAGTAGGTAGGACAACAGAAAAGCCCCCACCTGAGCGCGCGGTTGTGCGCTGGGCCGGTAACTTTAGATCCGGTCCGAAACGCTTGCTTAACCCGCAACTGCTTTCAGGTGGGGCCTCTCGAAAGAAACCCTCGACCAGGCGCTACCGTCCACTGAGTGACTACGCCTGTTGCCCCCATTTTTCAGTGACCAAGGCTTCCGGTAAACTCCCTCCTGGGAACATTTGATTTGGTGCGTCCCAGGGCTGTTTCCGGTTCCTGATCTCGGGAAGGGCGAACATTTAGATTATCGCTGATCCGAACCCGAAAGTAAACTCGCTCGCATGGCCCATTAGGTTCCCGTTCTGGACAAACTATTTGGAATTTCTACGACTTTTGCGTTGTCTGGCTTCAGGCCGAACTTACGTAGAAAGTAGTCAGTGATTTTTTCCTGCGCGGGTCGCAAATGATCCTCCATCGTCACTTCGCGCGAAATGTACCCGGCGTTCGAGCCGCCCAGCGCGTGATTCATCAGTAGATGCGATTCGATCTCACGGACGCCCGCGATTAAGCTGTGCGTTTTGTAGGAGTGTCGCAATGCATGGCATCCTGGGAGTCCGCGCTTGTCATCGCGTGGTTTCTCAAGGTGCGCGTTCTTTTTTCGATCCGAAGGAAACACCCACGGGCTCCCCGCTGCAAACGTCTCGTTGTCCGCCCTCCGCGACTTCAGTACTTCGACCAGATGCTTGCTGATGGGAGTCGTATAGGCGCGCTCTTTGCCGCCTTTCGGCTCAGGAAAGAACCAAGTAGCCTTTTGAAGGTTAATGTGCTCCCAGCGCGCTTCTGCCATTTGGTTCCGACGCCCACCGGTCAGGATGCACGCCAGATAGTAATCGCGCTTCACGGCTGAACACGTGGCACTGATCTTGTCGAACCACGGCTTCAAATCCTCCGTCTTGAGCGACGCGTCGCGTTGGCGTCGTTTGAAGAAATCAACGTTGTCGGTTGGGTTCGGCGGTAGCGATGGCTCCTGACGCAGCGCCCGCTTGTAGACGTACCGCAGCAATTCCAGCGCGCGATTCGCCGGATAGACACCGGGCTTGGAGCCGGGGTTATTGATGTCTCTCCTGCGAGTGCGGCCCGTTTTGAGCAGCCGATCACGGTCGATTCGATCTTCTCTAAGCACACGGTCACGGATGGCCCGGTGGAGCTTGAAACAACCGTCCCGGTCCTGCCCAATTTCGAGCATGCTACGGTTCGCCCAGGGGCTCAGATAGCGTTTGAAGATGCCTTCATACTCTTCGAGAGTCTTAGGCGACCATTCCTCGCCAGTAGCTTTGTACAAGTCGAAGGCTTCCGCCAACGTCATGCCACGCGCCCGCGCGAGCCGTTTTTCGCGGTTAGGGTCGATCCCTCGTTTCATTTGATTCACCCAAGTCTCTTCCGCCAGATCTCGCGCTCTTTTCGCACTGAGATCACCGAATTGTCCGAGGTTGTATCGGACCGCGCGCCCGTTTACGTCGCGTTGGAGAACAAACGATTTGCTGGCACTGTTGGAGATGACATAGAATCCCTGCATAGTGAGATCGCGGTACATGCCGCTTCCGAATGGAATCGCGGCCACGGTCTTGTCGTTAATGTCGATTGGTGCATTCGGCTGCTTCGAGCCGGAGTGTGCCGGTTGCTCCACGGCGGGAGTAACGGCGCTTCGAGAAGGCTTGGTTGCCATCGTCGGCGCTCCGTTTCCGAGGTCCGTTTGAGTAAGCCGAGAGAAAGCCAGAAAGCCTCCAGTAAGCCGTTAGGCCATGCTCCCGGATAACAAACCTCCTAGGAATTATCGCCGCAAACCACTGAAAAGGCAACAAATGGACGCCTTCTCGCATCCCGAGGCATCCCTAGATATACACCGGCCTAAAATTCGGGACCAGGAGGTCGGTGGTTCGAATCCACTCGCCCCGACCAATTCAACAGCTTACATACTTCGTGGCCGCCGGCCTCGGCCGATCATCGATTACATTCAGAACGGCGCGCCGAACCGGGTCCAGCGTGCGATATACTCAATCACCGCTGGAGGTTTTGCGTGAGAACTGAACGAATGCTATGGTGGGCGATCGGGGCCGCCGCTTTTGCTGCTGGCACATTGCCGGCGCAGGTGCCACCGGACATCGCGACGAAGCTGATTGCCATCGGACGGGGCGTGTGCGTTCCGGAAACCGCGGAACTCTATGCGCCGCTGCAGCCGAACCCTCCCTACGCGGGTGTGACGTTTACCCGCGACGTCTCGTTCGGGCCCGACGCCAAGAACGTCCTGGACGTGGCCGAACCGGAAACAGGCGGCGGATCGCGGCCCGTGCTGATCTATCTCTCGGGTGGGGCCGGCAACAAGCAACAGGGTGGTCCGAACGGCGCCGCATTCTACGACAACATCATGGTCTGGGCGGTGAAGAACGGCATGGTGGGAGTGAATATGCAGCGCCGCGCCGGCGAGGCGTGGGACGATCCGGCGAAGGACGTGAGCCTGGTGGTGCAGTGGGTGAACAAAAACATCGCACAGCACAAAGGGAATCCGAACCGGGTTTTCGCCTGGTCGCAGTCCGCCGGGAACATTCCTCTCAGCACCTATGTCGGCCACTCGGAGTTTTGGGGAACCCAGGGCATCGGTCTCAAGGGCGTGATCTTCATGTCGCCGCCAGCCTTCGACATTCTCCCCGTAAAGCCGCCCCCGGTGCAGGGCGCAGCATTCGCCTCCTGCGGCTCTCCGAATGGGGGCCCTCCCGCCGCTCCGGCAGCCGGACGCGGAGGCGGCCCGGGGGGTCGCGGTTTTGGCCCGGGACGTGGAGCGCCGCCGGACCCCGCCACGCAGCTGGCCCGTTCGAATCTGCCCGGGCTGACGGGTTCGAAGATACCGCTCATGATCTCGGTAGCGGAGCTCGATCCCCCCGCCATCGTCGCGTTCGCCGAGACGCTGCGGGATGAGCTCAAGAAAGCGAACCGCAAAGTGACCTACGCCGTATATAAGGACCACAGTCACATCTCCGAGGTGATGTCGCCCGATACGGCCGATAACAGCGTCACCGGACCGATCCTCAAGTGGATGAAGAGCGTCAAGTAGTTCATCGCCTGCGCCGTCTACTTCGCCCGCTGTCAATGCGGGCAGGACCGGCTCTATCGGCATCCCCGCGTGAACGGCCCAGCCGACGGCGGTGCGCCGCATCCGTTGCCAGTCTTGCGGCGCGGCAGCGATCCGCGCAATGTTCTCTAACAGCCTGTGTCGAAAGTCCGAAAAGATCGCTTGCTCACGCGCGCGGCTCAGTAGATTTATTGCGTTACAGAGCCGCGACCGTCAGGGAGTCGGTTTTGACACAGGCTGCTAAGCCAGTTGATTCTTAATCGGAAGATCGCGGATGCGCTTGCCCGTCGCGGCGAAAATCGCATTGCAGATGGCCGGCGACATGGGAGGAACACCGGGTTCGCCAACGCCCGCGGGCGGAGCGGAGCTGGGCACGATATAAACATGCGTTTGCACCGGCGCTTCATTGAGGCGCGCCACCGGATAATTGTTGAAGTTCGATTGCTGCACGCGGCCGTTAACGGCGGTGATTTCGCCCATCAACGCGACGCTGGCGCCGAACACGGAAGCGCCTTCCAGCTGCGCCCGCACGCGATCGGGATGGATCACCTTGCCGGTGTCGATGGCCATGTCCACGCGCGGAATGCGGATCTTGCCCTTGTCCACTTCCACTTCAACAACTGTCGCGACATAGGTGAGAAAGCTGCGGTGAACGGCGATGCCGAGCGCTCGCCCGTTGCCCGGCTTCTTCTTGGCCCAGCCGGATTGCTCGGCAGCGATTTCGATCACGCGCCGCATGCGCGCGGTGTCGAGCATATACGGATCGGGCCCTTTGCGATCCGCCGGCGCGCGAAAGTCGATCTTGCGTGGTTTGCCTAAAATGTCCAGCAGATATTCGACGCGATCGCGTCCGGCGGCTGCCGCCAGTTCATCGGTGAAGGACTGCACGGCGAAGGCGTGCGGAATATTGGCTACCGACCGCATCCAGCCAATGCGAATATGCGTATCGGCCGGTCCCCACTCGGCGCGGAAGTTGGGAATGTCGAAAGGAACATCGTTCCAGCCCAAGTCTAATTCGAAAGTGCCGTACTTGGCGTTTACATCGTCCTGCGATGCGATGGGCGGAAAGACGCTACGCTGCAGCCACGCGACCGGACGGCCCTTTTCGTCTGTCGCGGCTTTCATGTACATGGCGGCGACGGCATGATAAAAGTCGAAGCGGACGTCGTCTTCGCGAGTCCATACAACCTTTACCGGCTTGCCTAATTGCTTCGAGAGAATGGCCGCTTCGGCGACATAATCCGGTTTCGATTTGCGTCCGAAACCGCCGCCCAGCAGCGTTACGTGGCACAACACGTCCGCCGGTTTGATGCCCAGAGCTTTCGCCACGGTGTCCTGCACGGCCTGCGGATTCTGCGTGGGCGCCCATGCCTCCACTTTGCCGTTCTTGAACTCGGCTACCGCCACCGGCGGCTCCATGGATGCGTGCGCCAGATGCGGCACGTAATATTCGGCTTCGTGAACTTTCGTGGCGTTCTTGAACGCAGCATCCACGTCGCCATCGCTGCGCGCCACTTTACAAGCCTTGCGCGCGGTTTCCTGCAGCGTCTTCTTATATGCGGCGGAATCCAGGCTGGCGTTCGGCCCCAGATCCCAATCGATCTTGAGCTTTTTGCGGCCTTGCATGGCAGCCCAGGTATTGTCCGCGATTACGGCCACGCCGCCCAGCGGTTGAAATCCATAAGGCGGTTTGAAAGGCGGGATGGTGAGCGTCTTCGAAACGCCGCGGACTTTGCGCGCTTCGGCATCGTCATAGCTTTTGAGTTTTCCGCCGAACACCGGCGGGTGTTCAATGGACGCATAAACCATGCCAGGCACCCGCGCATCCATTCCGAAGACGGCGTGTCCGGCCAGGATGTCGTCCATATCGGTGATGGGCACGTTCTTGCCGACGTAACGATATTCGGCTGGAGATTTGAATTTGAGATGTTCTTTCTTGGGAACGGGCTGCTTCGCGGCGAGAGGCACCAGTTCGCCAAACCCCAGTTTGCGATCGGTCTTGGTGTGCAGCACTTCATGATTCTTCGCCTGGCATTCCGCGACAGGCACGCCCCACTTCGATGCGGCCGCGCTTTCCAGCATCATGCGCGCGCTGGCGCCGGCCTCGCGCATGGGATCGTAGAAATCGCGAATGGATTCCGAACCGTCCGTGTCCTGGCTGCCGTACTTCGCGTCGCCGACGGCCTGCTCAATCTTCACGCGCGCCCAATCGGCATCCAGCTCTTCGGCCACAATCATTGGCAGCGCGGTGCGAATTCCCGTGCCCATTTCCGAGCGATGCGCGATGATGATCACGCGGCCGTCGGGTTCCAGGCCGAGATAGACGCTGGGTTGCCAGGTAGCGTCGCCGGTGGTGGCTGCCGCGGCTTGCCCGGGCAAAAGTCGCGAGCCGAGAATCAGAGCGCCGGCGGAAAATACTCCACCGAGAAATCCGCGGCGGCTGACGACGGCGATGGTTGCGTTGTTCGTGCGCTCGGCTTTCATGCTCGTACTCCCGCAGCCATCTTGACGGCCTGGCGAATGCGTTGATATGTCCCGCAGCGGCAGATGTTGCCTTGCATGGCTTCGTCGATATCGTGATCCGTCGGTTTCGGTTTTTCCGTGAGCAGCGATGCGGCCTGCATGATCTGGCCGGCCTGGCAGTAACCGCACTGCGGTACGTTCACCGCTCGCCAGGCCTTTTGCAGAGGATGGTCGCTGTTCGGGTCGAGCCCTTCAATGGTGGTGATGCGTTTGCCGGCCACGTCGCTCATGTTGGTGACGCAGCTTCGCATGGCTCTGCCTTCGACATGTACGGTGCAGGCGCCGCATAGGCCCATCCCGCAACCGAACTTCGCGCCGGTCAGTTCCAGAAGATCGCGCAAATACCAGAGCACCGGCATGGCGGGATCGCCATCGTATTGTTTGAGCGCTCCATTTATCGTGAGTTGAATCATTTCGTTCCTTTCCGCTTGCTTACGCGCGCGGCTCGGTCAGCGCGGCTCGGTTGGCGCGTGGATTGGATCTACCCAGCACACGGGGCTCGGCTCCTCCACAGGTTCGATGTCCAGGTTCACAACAACCGCCTCATTGTCGCTGCGCACCAGCACGCACTCCAGCGTTTCGTCGCTGGATGCGTTGATCTCCTGGTGAGGCACGTAGGGCGGCACATAGATAAAATCGCCGGGGCCAGCCTCGGCGACAAATTCGAGACGATCGCCCCAACGCATGCGGGCGCGGCCGCGCACTACATAGATGACGCTTTCCAGCGCGCCGTGGTGATGAGCGCCGGTCTTGGCGTTGGCGAAGATGCTGACGGTTCCGGCCCAAATTTTTTGGGCGCCCACGCGCGCGTAACTGATGGCCGCGGCGCGATTCATGCCGGGCGTCTGCGCGGTGTTCGGGTCGAGAGAATCCTTGGGGATCACCTTCACCCCATGGGCTTTCCAATCGACCTGCTCCATATCGATCCAGTTTAGCTGACTTTGCACGGTTCAAGTAGGCCCGTGCTAGCCTTGCAGCATGCTTCCCAGGCTTGCCGCCGCACTTCTGCTTTTGGTTTCGGCCCTGGGAGCAGCGCCGGACTTTCAGTTGCAAAAGATCGGCAGCGGAATCTGGGCCGCGATCGTGAATGACGAAGGCATGGCCGGCGGCAATGCGGGCTTCGTAATCGGCGACGACGGCGTTCTGGTAATCGACACGTTCCAGGATCCGCGGCCAGCCAAGACTCTGCTCGGGGAGATTCGTAAGTTGACGCCTTTGCCGATTCGTTTTGTCGTCAACACGCATTATCATTTGGACCACGTGAACGGGAACGACGTGTTTGCCGCCGCCGGAGCGACGATTGTGGCGCATCGCAACGTGCGCGCATGGATGCGCACGGAGAATGTCAAGATGCTGGATCCTCCGGTGACGCCGGAGAAAAAGGCCCGCGTGCAATCGCTGACGTTGCCGACGGTGGTCTACGCGAGCCATGTCGAGCTGTACCTGGGCTCGCGCCGGATCGATGTTCGATATTTTCCAGGCCACACGGGCGGCGATTCTGTGGTTTGGATCCCGGACGTGCACGTGGTGTTCTGCGGCGACATGCTGTGGAAGGAGCATGTTCCGAACCTGGTCGACGCCTCGACCAAGGCTTGGGTGGAATCGCTGAATGAGATGCAAAAGGATTACGGGCCATCCACGTGGGTGCCCGGACATGGCGGCGTCGCCACTGTTCAGGACCTTCTCACCTTCCGGAAATACCTCGCCGATCTGCGCGCGGGAGTGAGGCGCGAGCAGGCCGCCGGGAAATCCGGTGACGCGCTGGTGCAGGCGCTGTTGCCGGGATTGAAGGCGGGCTACGGCAAATGGGGCTTCTTTAGCGACTATGCCGCTCTCGATATAGAACAAACCGGCCAGGAAATGTCGGGCACGAAACGGCTGCCGCCTAATCCTGGGAAATAGGTTCGAGGCCTGGAGCCTGGGAGGGATCGAGGATCAGCACCTTCGGATTTGCGAAGAGAGCCCGGGC
The DNA here is from genome assembly GCA_963784025.1 of Bryobacterales bacterium. Classification (GTDB taxonomy): domain Bacteria; phylum Acidobacteriota; class Terriglobia; order Bryobacterales; family Bryobacteraceae; genus Palsa-89. The sequence continues at coordinate 380,655 of CAWAPW010000005.1, read as the reverse complement.
TGGCGCGATGATTCAGCGCTGGGGCGGAGCCCGGATCCGTTCGTGAATGGATGCGCATTTCCGGCCCATCCGCGGGATCGCCTCGCTACGTTGCGGGCACGGCTGGCTGGTCTGCGGGAGGGCTGCAATGGCGCTGGATCCAATCTGCGGCGACGGAATGGCGTAAGCGATCCGGGAAGCGATCCTCGCGTCGCCGATGATTCGCGCCATCGCCAAGGGCGAGCGTGGGACCGGCTTTTTCGTTCAAAAGCTTCCCGCAGCACGGGGCGCGATACCAAATAAGGCAAGCCGGTGTGGCACGACACGCAGGCTACACCCGAGTGCAGTCCTGACAAAATGCGGGCGCGGCTGCGAGAGCCAACAAAGCGGCGAGACGTATCGAGATAACAGTTTCTGGTTAGCTGGGAGTATAGCCCGAAACAGACAACGCGTCCAGAGCGAACTTTGCACAACTTGCACAAGGTTCGCCTTGACACGATTGAAACGCTTCGCTATACTCGACTGCAAATTTCATCGAAAACCACGTCGGTTTTTCTTTATCGCAGGGGCCAGCGGACTGAGCCGCGGGCTCTCGATTTTGAAAGCTGAAATGTTCGCCCAACTGGCTGCCAGGTAATGCCACCAGCTGTGCGGGCACGTTCCCAACAAGGCCGGTCGCGGTTCGCGGAAGGAACGGCAAACACGATGGAATTCGCTGGAGCTCTCCGACGAGCCGCCGAATCCGATCGGCATAAGGTCCATCGAAAACTTTGATGGAAGTCTTTTTTATGGCTTTTTAATGTCCCCCTGGATGGGCCAGACCGCTCGAAATTCAGAAGGAGAGATCTGATGTCTTCTGCAACTTGCCCAATATACTCGATTTCCTTGGTACTCCGCGATCTCCGGCGGCGATTCGCCTTTCATCTGGTGGCGATTTTTTGCGCGCTCGCGGTTTGCCAGACGAGCTACGCGCAGTCCACGTTCGGCACCGTGCTCGGCATAGTGAGAGATCCTTCGGGCAGCATCGTTCCGAAGGCCAACGTAGAGTTGACCAACACCGGAACCAACGCAATTCGCACCGTGCAGTCAGGCAACGATGGAGGCTATACGTTCACCAACGTCGACGTGGGAACCTATCGGCTGAGCGCGGATGCCACCGGATTCCAAAAGACCGAGTATCAGCCGTTCGACATGGCGGCCCGCGATAGCAAGCGCATCGACATCAGTCTGCAGGTTGCGGCGCAGGCTTCCACGGTGACAGTGGAGGCGGTAGCCACCATCCAGACGGAGGTCTCGAACAATTCCGAATCGAAGGGATCTCTGGAGCTGACCGATCTGCCGGTTTCCATTTTCACGCGCTCGCAAGGTTCCACCAGCGCCTTCTCCACGCTGACGGCGCAGCCAGGCGTACAGACCGATAGCCAGAACAACATTACCGTGGCTGGAGCATCGCCTTCGCAACTTTCCATCACCATCGACGGGATCAGCGCCGGTGGACCGGGCGAGAGTCAGGGCGGAGCGGTTGGCGTGAGCTTGGCCGAACTATTCCCTTCCTTCAATGCAATCGAAGAAATCAAGATCAGCGAGACCCTGAATCCGGCCGAATACGGAGGTGTGGCGGACATCACCACCGTTTCCAAGTCGGGCACCAATGAGTTCCATGGCGGGCTATTCGAGAACGTTCAGAATACCGACTTCAACGCCAGCGACACGTTCAGCCACCTGCAAACACCGGTGAAGCTGAATGATTTCGGCGCCTATTTGGGAGGCCCGGTGATTATTCCGAAAGTCTACAACGGGCGTAACAAGACCTTCTTCTTCGGAAGTTACGAAGTGCTGCGCCTGCCTAAATCGCAGACGGAAATCTTAAGCGTTCCCACTGAGCAGATGCGGAATGGCGATTTGTCGGCATACTTTTCCCCTACCCTGGCAACCTGTCCAGTGCCAAACCAAAACCCCTGCACGGCGAATCAACTCACGGGTTTCAACAATAATATGATTCCCGCCAGCATGTTGAACCCTTATTCGCAAAAGCTGCTGAGCGCGTTCTATCCATTACCGAACTACGGACCTCCCGGCGCCGTATCGAACAACTATCTGGCGAGTTATGAGATTCCGATTAACAGCGCCCAAGGCGATATACGAGTGGATGAGTTCATCACGCCGAAGCATCTGGTGTATGCGCGATATACCTACAAGAACCGGCGCGTGACCGATGTACCCAGGGACTTCCCGCCATCCGGGGGCCAGGGCGGAAATCCCAGCTCTCCGCTAGTGGGAAACACGTCTAAGCCGGAACTCTACAACGCCCTGGCGGTGGCTTACAACTGGATTATTTCGTCCAGCGTGGTGAATGAACTGCGCGGCGGATTCAGCCGGGTAGAGCGCTCCTACAACTTTCCGGATAATGCACAAACCACGGCGCAGTTATTGGGTCTGACGTCTCCTCCTCTTCCCAATCAACCGGCCGGCGAGAACATTCCCGCGGTAACCATCGCAGGATTTCTCGGGATCGACACGGCTACCGCCGACATTAACCCGAAGCAATCGACCACGCAGTTCCTGGACACCTTGAGCTGGACAAAGGGAAAGCATTCCATGAAATTCGGCGGAGACTTTCGCTATTTGACCGCTGCTTTCACCAACGTTTTTCAGGATTACCAAATGGGGAACTATACTTTCAACGGCTCGGTGACGAGCGGATTGCTGGGAAGCGGCTCGGCCACTCCCATCGCGGCATTCCTGTTGGGCTACCCGGACCTTACGGCCATCGCTTCGGTGATCAACCCCACCACCGACGCATATTCCAGGCACTGGGCTTTCTTCGCCCAAGACGACTGGAAGATTTCCAGCTCGTTCACCCTGAACTACGGTTTGCGGTGGGAATACCATCCGGGGTTTTGGGACAGCAACAACAACGTTTGCAATTGGGATCCAAACTATACCAGCGTGGTGGATGGCGTGACGGAGCATGGCGCGGTGATCCTGCCGAATCAAAAGACGTTTGCCAACGTCAATCCGGCGTTCGTGGAATCCATCGCTCCCACTCCCATCATTCTCGCGTCCCAGGTGGGCGTGCCGTCGGACTTGCGCTTTTCGTCGAAGAAGGACTTTGCACCTCGCATAGGATTCGCGTATCGCATTGGATCGGATAACAAGACGGTTCTGCGCGGAGGCTACGGAAGATTCATTGAAGCGCTGCAAAGCGGCACCGCGATCAACGGCTGGTCGGTGGAATCCAGCAGCGTCGGGTATTTCACCAATTCCATCCAAAGCAATGGAACCCCCATGTTCTCGCTTCCCTACTCTTTTCCTTCTAATACCGCGCAGCCCGGCACGCAGTTTTTCGATCTGGCCACCGCGCTCAACTATAAGGATCCGATCGTAGAGGAATGGGACCTCACGCTAGAGCGGGATTTAGGTAAAGGGATCGGCATTAAGGCCTCCTACGATGGCAACCATTCCTATAATATTCCAACGCTCGTGAATACCAATCAAATTCACGCCAATACTTTGGGTTTCGACGATCCTCAATCCCAAGCCAGCATTCCCTTCCCGCAGGTCGCTTATATCGACACGGCGACGAATCAGGGCTTCGGCAACTACCAGGCGGGAACCATCTCGGTTCACAAGCATATGAATGGCCTTGAATTCGAGGCAAGCTACGCCTTCACCCGCAACCTGACCAACGCGATTGGGGCGTCTAATTCCAGCGGTTATGGTTATGCCACTGAATTCGGCAACACACTCAGCGATCCCTATAACCCCGGCCTGGATTATGGAAACGTCCCCTATTCGCGGCGGCACCGTTTTCTCGCGACTTTTCTGTACGAGCTTCCGTTTGGCAAAGGGAAACCATTCTTGAATTCCAGTAATGGCGTGACGGATCGGGTTCTGGGCGGCTGGGTATTGAGTGGCATCGCGGTAATTCAGAGTGGACCGTTTCTCACGGTAGGGACATTGTCCGATCCCTCAGGCACCGGCTTTAACCAGTTCAACGCCAACGGAGGGCGAGCGGACACGGTGCCGGGAGTGAGTCCGTACGCCGGCCAGTCACTCAGCCAGTGGATTAATCCGAACGCCTTTGCCGACCCGTGCGCGCTGTGCGGAATAGACGGCAACCCGCCGGCCATCGGGCGGTTCGGCGACTCGCAGGAAGGCGCGGTCGTCGGGCCCGGCACCAAAGTTCTTTCCATGTCGCTGCTCAAACGCATCCCGTTGACCGAATCGGTCCGGCTGGAGTTTGGAGCGCAAGTCTCCAACCTCACCAACCATCCGAACTATCTTCCGCCCTCGGTGCTCACCGTGGGAGTTGGTGGATTCGGCGCGATCACGGCCATGCAGAACGCGGAAGGCGCGGGACCGCGGCAGATGCAGTTAACCGGACGCCTGACGTTTTAGAGCGTGCGTTGGGAGCCGGCGCTGCTCCCGCCATTGGCCCCGGGAACCAGGCTTCGCGCCTCAAATGGCCCCCAGCAGGTGAGCGAAGGTTTCTCGCAACCTTGTTCTCGTTTATGTAACCTTTGTGATAGGCTTATTGGGAAGAATATGAAGGCGGAATTTCCCACACCACAAAATTTGGCCAACCGGGATATCGCGACTGCGATCCATCCCTATACCAATCTGAAGCTGCACGAGACCGAAGGTCCGCTCGTGATCACCGAGGGCGACGGAGTGTTTGTGCGGGGCGAAGACGGCAAGATGTATCTGGAAGGGCTGGCCGGCCTGTGGAACGCCAGTCTGGGATTTTCCGAGCGGCGTCTGGCCGAGGCTGCTTATCGCCAGATGTTAAAGCTGCCTTTTTACCACACGTTTGCTCATAAGGCCACCGATATTGGAATTGAACTTGCCGAAAAGCTGCTGAGTATTGCGCCGGCTCCGATGTCCAAGGTGTTTTTTGTAAATTCGGGGTCGGAGGCTAACGACACGGTAGTCAAGCTGGTCTGGTATTACAACAACGCCCTGGGCCGCCCGCGCAAGAAAAAGATCGTCAGCCGGGTCAAGGCGTACCACGGCGTCACCGTGGCCAGCGCCAGCCTGACGGGCCTTGCCAACAATCATCGCGATTTCGATCTGCCCATCGAAAATGTTTTTCACGTGGAATGTCCTCACTTTTATCGCTTCGGATTGCCCGGCGAAACGGAAGAAGCGTTTGCCGGGCGCATGGCCGAATCGCTGGAGCAGCGTATATTGAAGGAAGGCGCCGATACGATAGCGGCATTTATCGCCGAACCGATCATGGGCGCGGGCGGAGTGCTGCTGCCTCCGGCCACTTATTGGGATAAAATCCAGGCTGTTTTAAGAAAATACGATGTTCTGCTCATTGCCGACGAAGTGATCTGCGCGTTCGGACGCACGGGCGACATGTGGGGATGCACCACGTACGGCATGCATCCCGATATGATCACCTGCGCCAAGGCGCTGTCTTCCGGCTACATGCCGATCGGCGCGGTCCTGGTTTCGGAAGCGATTTACGGCGCGCTGGTGACGCAGTCCGAAAAAATCGGCGTGTTCAGTCATGGCTTCACGTACAGCGGGCACCCGGTGAGCTCCGCGGTGGCTCTGGAGACGCTGAAGATTTACGAACAGGACGACACGCTGTCCCATGTGCGCCGTATGGCGCCGCGCATGCAGGCTGGTCTGCGCCGATTCGCGGATCATCCGCTGGTGGGCGAGGTGCGGGGAATCGGGCTGATCGGCGCTATCGAACTGGTGGCCGACAAAACGACCAGGGTATCGTTCGACGCCACCGCGGCGGTCGGGCCGTTTCTGATCAAGCGCGCCCATCAGCATGGCGTTATCCTACGCGCCTTGGGCGATTCCATCGCGTTCTGTCCGCCGCTCATCATCAACGAAAAAGAAATCGATTTGATGTTCGAGCGGTTCGCAGCAGCCCTGGACGACACATTCGCCATGGTGAGGGAGCGCGGACTGGTTGAGAGCGGGCTGGTTCCGGCGCTGGCGAAATAAATTTTTCGTGTTACGCGTGGACCGGCGGAAAGCGGGCGCTCCACGGCCGCGCTTCTTCCAGTTGTGCCGCCAGCCGGATCAAGACATCTTCTCGCGCCCATGCCGCTCCCAATTGAACACCGACGGGTAGCCCTTCCTCCGACGAGTGCAGCGGCAAGCTGATGGCCGGCTGTCCGGCCAGGTTGAAGAACGACGTGAACGGCCACCAAAGCATTGAAGTTTTCAGGCGCGATGAATCCAGACCGAGCGCTCCCAGTTTGGGCGCGACGATTCCCGTCGCCGGAGTAACCAGCACGTCGTAGCCCCCGCCGTCTTTGCCCCACCAGCCGGCGAAGGCGCGGGTGAACGCATCCATATCTTCGAGAGCAACCATATATTCGCTGGCGGTGACGCCGCGCGCGCGATCCAACCAGAACAAAGTGTCGGGATCCAGGTTGTCCGGCCCCGCCTTCTTTCCTAATTTGCGCTCGAAGTATTCCAGCGCCGAAAGCAGGCGGACGGGCCAGATGCGGCTGAAAATCGAGGGCGTTTTCGGATCGTCCAGAATCGCGGGATGAGCCAGCTCCACATGATGGCCCAAGGATTCGAGCAGTTTTCCCGCTTGATCGATCGCCGCCTGGCATTCAGGATGAAGACTGCCGTCGACCGTGGCGGGCAAACGATTCCAGAGGCCGATGCGAAGCTTGCCGGGATCTGCGCCAACTTCACTCGAATACGACCGAGCGGGAGCGGGCGGCGGCATCGGATCGCCCGGCAGCGAGCCGGAGGCGAAATCCATGCAGGCGGCCAGATCGCGAACGGTGCGCGTCAAAAATCCCTGCACGCTCACCGGAGTGAGCCATTCCGTGGATGGCCAGATATTGATGCGGCCGCGCGTCGGTTTCAATCCCACCAGCCCGCACGCCGCGGCAGGCAGACGAATGGACCCGCCGCCATCGCTGCCGTGAGCCACCGGAACCATCCCGGATGCGACCGCCGCTGCCGAACCGCCGCTCGATCCCCCGGGTGTTCGCGTCACATCCCACGGATTTCGCGTCGGGCCCCAGGCCAGCGGTTCGGTGGTGGCTACGGCGCCGAACTCGGGCGTGTTGGTCCGGCCGAGGTTAATAAAGCCCGCGGCTTTGATGCGGCGAGCCAGTTCCGTGGTGACACTGGCGACGTAGCTATTTTCCTTGAGAAAGCGCGAGCCGCCGGAATCCGGTTCGGCCACCGTGGTGCAGCCAAGATCCTTGGTGAGGAACGGAACGCCGCGGAACGGGCCATTGGGCAAGCTGGCGGATCGCGCTTCGTCGCGAGCTTTCTCAAAACGTTCCCACACCACCGCGTTTAATTGCGGATTCAGATTTTGAATGCGCTGGATGGCAGCGTCCACCAGCTCCAGCGGCGATGCCTCGCGCCGGCGAATCAATTCGGCTTGCGCAATCGCGTCCAGAATATTGAGCTGTGAGGATTCCATTTTGCGATCAAAAAGTCGGCGGAGTGTTGATCCACAGAATCAGCGTCTCGCTCTTGCCCGGATTGGTCCAACGATGCTGGGTCTTGCTGGAGAAATAAAAGCTGTCGCCGGCGCGAAGCTGGAATTCCTCGCCGGCCAGTACGATGTTCAGCCGGCCGCGCACCAGAAAGAGAAACTCCTCGCCTTCGTGCGAATAAGAGTCGCCGCTGCCCGCGCCGGGAGCGACGCGAAACAGGTGCGGCTCCATGGTAATCCTGCCGGACGCCAGCAACTCCATGTGAACGCCTGGGCCACCCTCAAGGCTCTTGCGATCGCCCGGCCTGACCAGCGGGCCGGTGCCGTCGATGGGATTGAACAGATCGAGAATGTTGAGCCCGTAATACTGCGCCAGCTTGCGCATGATGCCGATGGAAGCGCCGCTTTGCGAGCGCTCCAGGTTGCTCAAGAAACCGATGGACACGCCCACTGCGTTGGCGACGGTAGCGAGCGAATCGCCACGCTGGAGGCGGAGCTTGCGGAAGCGCGGACCGATGGACGACTGTTCCTCCGCGGGTCCGGCGGCGCGATGGTTGAGCAGCCCCTCCCGCTTCAGTTGATTCAGAATGGCGGGCGCGTTCAGGCCTTGGACGCGGCGCAAATAAATGGCGCGGCGCAGAACGCGCAGGTCGTCGTTGGTATATAAACGGTACTTGCTTTGGCTGCGCGCGGGTTTGGCCAGCCCGAGTTTTTCCCAGGAGCGCACCATGGAGGCGGACACGCCCAGGCGCTGCGCTACCGCGCCAACTTTCAGCGCTTCACCGACTTTGGCTTTGGGTTTTGAGCGAGCAGAAGAAGGCTTGGACAATTGCCTTTCGAGTATATCAGTCAGGGCGCGGCGAGCGGCTCGGGAATCGCCGCTCCGTCGGCGCGCGGATCGGACGCCGCGTAATTCGTTCCGGTCTTGGAGTTATGCAAAATGGCCTGGCCGCGGCCCATGGTCTCAACGTATTCGCGCCCAATTCGGATCTGGTGCCCGCGCTCGGAGAGTTGCTGTAGAGTTTGCTCGCTCACGCGCGATTCAATGTAGACGTCGCAGCCAGGGGCGTTGTCCTTGAAGAAACGCGGCGCCTCCAACGCTGCCTGCAGGCTCATGCCGTAATCGACATAGTTGGAAACGAACTGCGCATGAGCCATCGGTTGCACCGCGCCGCCCATGATGCCGAAGCCGATGTGCTCGTCGCCTTTTTCCATAAATGCCGGGATAATGGTGTGAAATGGCCGCTTGCCGCCGGCCAGAACATTGGGATGTTTGGGATCGAGCGTGAAGCCGCCGCCGCGATTTTGGAGCGCGAAGCCCATTCCTTCCACGGTAACCTTCGATCCGAAGGCGGAATAGAGACTCTGAATCCAACTGGCGATGTTGCCGTCTTTGTCGACGACGGTCAAGTAAGTGGTGTTGCTCGCGATGGGATCGCCCGCCTTCACTTCGCAGTTCGCACGATGCGGATCGATCAAGGCGGCGCGTTTTCGCGCGTATTCTTTCGACAGAAGCTGCGCCACGGGCGCATCGTGAAGACGGGGATCGGCCACGTTGGCGTGAACGTCCGAGTAAGCCAGCTTCATGGCTTCGATGCGCTTGTGCAGCTCTGGCGCGCTCAGAGCGCCCAGCGGCGACGGGGGCGCGGTCTCCATAATGTTCAGCATCTCCAGCGCCGCCATGCCTTGACCGTTCGGCGGGAGTTCGTACACGCGCCAGCCGCGATAATCGATAGAGAGCGGTTCCACCCACTCGGGCGAATATGCCGCCAGATCCTGCGCCGTCATTGTGCCGCCCAGATGTTCCGACGTTTTCAAAATAGCGGCTGCGATGTCGCCCTTGTAGAACGCGTCCGGCCCCTGCTCGGCGACCAGGCGGAACGCGCGCGCCATTTCGGGATTCTTGAAGAGTTCGCCGACGCGCGGCGCTTTGCCGCCACGGAGAAAAACGCGCTTGGACTCGGCATTCGCCGCCAGCAGCTTAACGATCTCGGGACTTGCCCAGTACTCCTGCACGCCTTCGTATACGGGAAACCCTTGCTCGGCGTAGACGATCGCATCGTGAAACAAATCCTTCCACGGGAGTTTCCCGAAGCGCTGGTGCATTTGATACCAACCCGCTACGGCGCCCGGAACCGTGACGCTGTGAATGCCGCTCTGCGGCATGCTCTTGATGTCGTGCTGCGCGAGAACCGCCGGAGATAAAGCTCGCGGCGCGGGCCCGGAAGAGTTCAGGCCGGTTAATTTCCCGGTTTTCGCGTCCCAATACATGACGAAAAGATCGCCGCCCAAGCCGGTCATCATGGGTTCGGTGACCGCGAGCACGGCGTTCGATGCGATGGCGGCATCCACTGCCGATCCGCCGCGAGCCAGAATCTGCGCTCCGGTTTGCGACGCCAGCACCTGGCTGGTGGCCGCGATACCTTGCTGGCTGATGACGATGGAGCGGCCGTAATTGCGGCCGAGCACTTGTGCGTAGGCGAGCGGCATGAGGAAAACCGAGAGTCCCAGAATACTGAACACAAGTCTCAAGCGCACATCCTCTGATCCGGAAATGTTTTATGTTAGCACTCCGGAAGAATGCGAACCGCCACACCGCCGGTCACAAGCGTCCCAGCCTTTTCTTTCCTTCCAGGGGAATTACTTGCCCATTGCGTGCGTCGCGATGGTTCGCGCCGCCGACTTACTCTGGCGATGAAAGGCAACCGATGAAACCTGAATCGCTGCACAAAGTGGCCGAAATTCTGCGCGCGGCGCACCATCACCACCTGGGCGTGACCGCGCACCCGCCCAAACCGTCGAACGCCGTGGCGGCCGCGCGCCTGGAGCGCCGCGATATTCAATCGTTCACCGGCGCCCTGGATCGCGCCAGGGCTCAGTGGCCCGATGCGGATCTGTGCCTGGTGGGATCGCACGGCGCCATCGGGCCCACCAACATCGACGACCCCACCGACGCGCTTCCCCCCGGTTTCCTGCAATTCCTGGATCCCGAAACATTGTTGCGCATTCCTGTCGGCGATCCGGAAGACGAGGGCGACCAAATCGACTAGCGCGCAACGTCGCGGCGTCCCTTCGCGTCCATGTGACATGAAGGTAGTTGGGCTGGTGCTTTCGCTCGCCGTCGCCTACGGCGGCCAATCCGACGCGCTTTCCATCGACGCCACCATACAATCGCGTCACCTGCCATTCGGCGGGATTCTCGATCCCATTTTTGCCGCGTCCAACAGCCCAGCCATCATCGACTATACTCGCTGCGCGGACTCCGCGATCTGGACCGGGCACTATCTGGCGGCCGAGTCTTATCGCTACAAAGTTACGAACGATCCCGCTGCGCTCGCCAATGCGCAAGGCGCTCTGGCCTATTTGAAGAGCCTGGTGGATATCACGGGCACCGATGTTCTGGCGCGTTGCATTGTTCCCATCAACTCCAACTTCGCCGCGGGCATCACGAGCCAGGAATCCGCTAACGGCATCCATGAGAGCGGCGACGATTATTGGGTTGGCAACACGTCGCGCGACGAATATCTGGGAGTCTTCTTCGGCCTGAGCGTGGCGTACGATTTGCTGGGCGCCGCGACGCAGCCGGCCATCCAGGCGCTGGCCACGCGCCTGCTGAATTTCCTGACAGCGCAAGGCTGGAACGTGGTGATGCCCGACGGCACGGTGAGCACCACCTTCATAATCCGGCCGGACGAGGAACTGGGGCTGCTGCAGATAGGCCGTCAAGTGAACTCCGCGCAGTTCGCATCGGTCTACCAGAGTTTCGCGAGCAATGCATCGGCGGTGGTGAGTATTCCGGTGGCCGTGGACGCGGCTGACGTTGTGGATTCGTACTTCAAGTTCAACCTGGACGCCATCAACTTATTCAGCCTGATTCGTCTGGAAACCAACTCCACGCTGCTGGCGAGCTATCAATCCGCTTACCAGATCTTCCACAATGCCGTGAAGACGCACCTGAATGCACACTTCAATATGATTGACCGCGCGCTGAACGGCGCAAGCTCCCGGCGCGATCTGGAAACCGTGGCCTACCTGCGTCAATGGCTCTTTCGCCCTCACCGCGATTTGTACGTGGATCTGGAAGGACAATATGCGTCCTGCGTCAGCGCTGATCAATCCTGCGATCCGCTGCCGGTGGTGGTGCGCGTGCCGACGGACTTCTTGTGGCAGCGCAGCCCGTTCCAGATGGAGGGCGGCGGCTCCGGGTTGATTGAGAGCGCAGGCATCGACTACATCCTGCCCTATTGGATGGCGCGCTATTACAACGTAGTGAATGACGAGTGAAGCACGCGGTCTCTCGGAGCGTGTCACTATAGATGTGTCTATGACGCCCACCCAACCCGCGCCGAAATTTCAGTTGAACAACACCTCGGAGTATCGCGAGAATTACGCCAACAGCGTTCAGATCCGCGTGAACCTCTGGGACTTTTTTCTGATGTTCGGCACCGTGAACCAGACCGCTCCCGACGCCGTGACCATCAACAATTTTCAGGGCGTCTACCTAAGCCCGCAACAGGCCAAGGCGCTGCTGAACGTGCTGACGCAAAACATCTCGCAGTACGAAGCCACGTTCGGCGAAATCAAGCTGGAGCCGCACCCCGGCAAGCCCGGCGCGATTAACTAGCTCGCTCGGGCCACTGCGATGCGGGCCATCCGCTTCAGCGCTTTCCTGCTCCCGGCCACGTTCGCGCTGCTGGTTTTTCTAGCGCATCTTCCTTACTTCGGACTGCCGTATTTCTGGGACGAACTCGGCCAGTTCGTTCCGGCCGCGCTGGACATCCTCCACGACGGCGCGTGGATCCCGCACTCCGCGGTACCGAATGCGCATCCGCCGGGCGTGATGGCGTACCTGGCGCTGGTGTGGCGATTGGCTGGTTATTCGATCGCGGCGACGCGATTGTCGATGCTCGCTCTGGCGGCGGCAGCAGTGGGGATTACTTATTTCCTGTGCGGCGAACTATCGCGCGATCGCGCCGCGGCCATACTCGCCGCCGTGTTCCTGCTGCTGGATCCATTGTTCTACGCACAATCGATGCTGGCGCAGCTCGACATGCCGGCGATGCTGTTCACCGTGCTGGGCCTGCTGCTGTTCCTGAAGGATCGTCACGCTGCCGCGGCCGCCGCCTGTACGGCGCTGGTGCTTTCGAAGGAAACCGGCGCGCTGTTGCCGCTGATCTTCTTCGTCGCTTTGTATCGCGACCCGGCGCGCTCCAAGTACGCCGCTTATTATCTGGCGTCTTTCGCGGCTCTCGCGGTGTGGTTTTTCGCGCTCTGGCATACTACCGGCCACATCTTCGGCGACACCGGATTCACGCACTATAACATCGTTTACTCGCTCAACCCGGTTCGCGCCTCGGTAGCGCTGCTGCGCCGATTGTTTTATCTCTGTATCGACGACTTCCGCTGGACAGGGTCGATCGCCATCCTTTTCGCCTGGAAACGAAGCAGTATTTATTCCACGCGGGCATGGAAAATCACCTGGACTTTCATCGCCGCGCACATCGTCCTGGTCAGCCTGCTGGGCGGCGCGGAACTGGAACGCTATCTGCTGCCCGTCCTGCCGCTGGTCTACATCGCGATGGGTGCAGCGTTTCGAATTGCCAGTCCACGCTGGCGAACCATCGGCGTAGCAGCCTTGGCCGCCGGGCTTGTTACCGGCCTGTTTCTCAACCCGCCCTTTCCATTTCCTTACGAAAACAATCTCGCTTTAGTCGATTTTGTGGATCTTCACCGCACTGCCGCGCAATTTCTTGAAAAAGCTTATCCACGCGCCACCATTTATTCCGCGTGGCCGCTCACGCAAGCTTTACGCAATCCCGCATTCGGCTATGTGGACCACGCCATGTCCGCGGCTGAAACTTCCGATCTGCACTACTCCACGCTGAATGCCATCGATCCGAAACCCGTCGAGGTGCTGGTGCTGTACTCGCGCACCTGGGAACCGTCTTGGGGCGTTTTGCAATGGTCTGCTTTGCGCGAATTTCTCAACCGCTTTTACGAATACGAGCGCGAAATGACGCCTGGAGAAGTCCGCCAACATTTTGGCCTGGTTCCCGTGCAACGCTGGACGCGGCGCGGCCAATGGATCGAGGTCTTCGCGCGGCGGTAGCGCGGCGCATCGCCCTCTGGCCCCGCAGCATTCTTCCGGTTGCAAGTAAACTTGATCAATGGCCCAAGTAAGCTTGCTCTTTACAGCAACAGCAGCGGCGCTCTTCGGCTCCTGCGCTCTTGCCCAAACCGTCTCCGACTCAAGCTTTCATCTCGCGTTGCCCAGCCATCAGGGGCAATTGATGTGGTCGGCGGATGGATTTAGCATCATTCAATCCTCCGCCAAGCCGAATGGGCGAGAAGTCGGGATTCGTGGACGGGACGAATCCAGCCACCTTACCTTCCTCGCCTTTCTTTTCGTATTTCCTGAACAAGCTCCATTAACCAGCGCGAGATGCCGGGATGGAGTTCTCGGGCCCGCGGTAAAGAGTAATCCAACCATGACGATGGTTGCAAAATCGGAGACCGCGCGGCAGAGCGGCCTGCCGATCGCGACTGCGACCTATACAACGAAGACTCGCGACGGCTCCCTCCTTTACTCAGTGAGAAGCTTCGTCGCGACGGGCGACATCTGCGGAGACCTGGAAGTTTACAGCGAAAGGCCCATCAGCGCGGAGGATGGGAACCTAAAAAGTATTTTGGATAGTTACCGGCTGGATGAACACTATGCGCCGCAGTTTAGTGACATTTTCGTTTATGCACAACTTCTCTTCAAATCGCAAATGTACGGCGCGGCCGCGCCGATGTTCGAAGACGCATTGGCGAGATTGAAGGACGAACCCGGCGCCACTACCAGAAACGGCAAGCGTATTCTAATCGACCAGGCTGGGATGGCGTACGGCATCTCCGGCGACGTCGCCAAGGCTCGTTCGATCTTCGAAAAAGCGGCCGCTGAAGATCCGGAATATCCGTTGAACTACTACAACCTGGCGTGCGCGGACGCGCAACAGAATAAGCTTCAGGATGCTCGTCTAAACTTGCAAAAAGCCTTCGCCCGCAAAGCCAACGTCATCCCCGGCGAGACGATGCCAGATCCAACCAAGGACGACTCGTTCTTGCCATATCGCAACAATTCAGAATTCTGGAAATTCCTGGAAGGCCTCCAGGCGAACCGATAGCTATAATCTACCGGCTCGATGACGTTGCCGCGGGCGCCGCGGCGGTCTTAGGCGGAATGTCGTCGATGATCGCGCGCTTGAAAAACTTCCAATGTCCGTCCTCGCGCTTCAGCACGTCCTCATAATGCCCGGCGCCGGCCACCACGGACTTGCAGTCTCTGGTAACGATGGTCTGCCAGTAGGCCTGATCGGTGGCGGTGTCTCCATTGAGCTGGAGGGTCAGATTGGTCACCACGTGCTCGCTTCTGTGGCCGCCCGCGGGTACAGGACATGCGGACGGCGCCGCGGCGGTTGCCGATCCCGGCGTTGGACGCGCGCTGAAGTATTCCTGGATGGCTGCGGGACCGGTGCGCCTGGTGGCTCCTCCACCCATGATGAGCGTGCCGTCCTTGGCGAAGAGCGCCGCGTAGGCGGCCCAATCGTTCGAGTCGAGCGCTCTTGGATAATCGCCCATTAATAGCTGCTCGATCGCCTGGCGATCTTCCACCTTTTGCAGCCGTGCAGCCATGGAGTCCGCGCTCTTGCTTTGCGCGAACGCGCTGCCGGCCAAGCTCAGAATGCCCAATATCGCAAGCCCGTTCTTTTGCCCGTTCATGGTGTTTATCCTCCGTAAGTGATTCTACTTCCCCACCAGGTGCTCCGGTTTGTTGTTCTCGCAGACGTACTCCATGATTTCCTCCTGCGGAGTCAGGGCGAGTTTCACGTTCGTGTGAAACGGCTTCACAAATGTTCCGGGGTCCTCGAAAGTTACCGCCAGATCCATGTGGCCGAAATCGACGCGCTTATAGCGCTCCGTCATGTGCAGCATTTCGGTGTGCGGAATCGAGCCTCCACCGATGCCGCCTAAAGCGCTCCGGTCGTTAAACCCGACCGTGTCCACCACCAGCGCGTCGCCCTCCCACTTGCCGATCGAATGTCCCATCCAGGTGGGATCCCAATTCGAGGGATGCGCGCGTCCGTCCAGAAAAACCTGGCGAAAGCCCGGATAATCTTCGAAAAGAATCACCAGGAGAGAACCAGTCTGGACAAACTTGGCGATAAAGGGGGATGAGGCTCCTGGCACCGGGGGCGGACCGGGAAGGCAGTGGTTATGAGGGGAGTCTTTCCCGTTGTTCTCCGATCGCTCTTTGATCAGCGCGGCGGCCCAGGGCAATACCTGCGGCGTTTCCGGATACGGGTCGTCGATCTCGACCCAAACACCCGATAAGTCGGTCTTTCCGCCGATCCGAGGCACGGGCTGGGACGGGATTTTCGCTCTCTTCCGCATCACATTCGCGAGCCGGTTCGGATCGTCTCCCAAGGTGGTCCCGTTCACGGTCTCAACCAGCTTGATATTCAGTTGCGCGGTTTTGCCCGGCTGCAAGACCACTTCCTGTGTCACCCGCTTGTAGGCGCAGCACGGCATGCTGATCGAAAACTCGTAGGTTCCCGCAGTCAGGCCGGCCAGCGTGTAGCTGCCATCGGACTTCGCGGTGGTCCGCGCGATGGCGCCGGTGGACTTGTTCTTTACCTGGATGGGCGCATCGGGCGCGGGCGCGCCGGTAGGATCGGAAATGGTGCCGGCGAGCGAGGCACGGTTGTTCTGCGCGGGGAGCGACGCGATGAGTGCCAGCGAGCAGGCGGCGAACATCAGGTGGGACATCGTGCCAATCGAGGATATCACGGCCAGTTTGGCTTCAATGGCCACAGGTTGACAGGGAGTCATTCAGCACGAGACCAGAAGTGAGCGCCGTATCTTTGCGCGAAGCCAGATCGTAGAGTGCGAGCCACGAGGTCCACACGTTGTGCGGGCTGGCCGGCGCCAGCGGAGTGGTCCCGTAAGGACGTAAGTACAGGAGCGTCCCGTTTTGAAGCCACAGCAATCGCCGGGCCGTCATTTCGGGCGTCCAGGTGCGGGTGGCGGGGTTCAGAAGGAAGTAATCGTTTTGCGGATCTCCGGCGCCACCATTCTCACCATAGAGACCGGCCAGCAGGCTCTTGCCATCAGGCGACCAAATAATATCCTGGGACGGTGCGTCGCGTTTCGGTAACACGACGCGCTCGATCTCGCGGCGGTTCGTAGCGTCGAGGATGGCGAGGCCGCCATCGAAAAAAGCGGCGATCCGCGTGCCGTCCGGGGACCACACCGGCACATCATACTTCCCCAGCTCAAGCCGCGGCTGGGCAGTCGCGGAATCGGCGAGGAACAGCTTTGCGTTCTGGCTCTGCCCGTCCTTGTCGTACGAGCCTGCAATGACGAGCGCCAGACTGCGGCCATCTGGAGATACAGCGGCTTCATCTACCTTATCAATGAACCACGGATTGCGCGCCAGGGCGCGCAGTTCGGTACCCACGGATACGATCACCCCGCCATTCGCACTCGTTCCGTTAAGATCAAGCCCGTCTTCCTGCGAGGTGCGCCAGACGAGGCGCTCCTGGCTAGTCTGCCGGTCATAAGCCCAGACCTCGCGTTCGCCTGAGTGGTAGTCGCCGTACGAGTTGCGGGAGCGCTCGGGATCGCGGTCCGAGACGAAGTAGATCAGCTTGCCATCGCGCGAGCAAACCGGCTGGGAGTGGTCACGCGCGGAGTGCGTGAGTTGCCGGAAATTGAGGGTTCCCGCATCCGCCATCCAGATCTGCGCAAACGTCCGGCCGTGTTCTGCGTAGTCTCGCCGGCTCAGGACCACCTGGGCATGCAGCCAACCCGCTCCGACGAGAATCCAGCACAGAATCCTGGACTTCATTCGCACCAAGTGACGCCACGCGACGCCTCGCGGTTGCGGGCCGATCAGGGATTTGTTGGTGAGCGGATCGAGTGGTAGGCGCGCTTAACTCCAGGTCAGGAATTAGCGCGCCCCCTCCTCACTCCTCAATTGCTGGGGATGGCGCCGGGAATTGACGAATCCACGGTGATGCGTGTGGCCACGACGGTCCCCGCCAGGTGGGTGACGTGGTTTCCTTTGGGATCGTAAACGTCCTCGGTAAAAGTGCCGGTGTAGCTGTCTCCGCTGGGGGATAACGTGTTCTGCTCACGGATGTTGATGTAGTTGGCAACTGCTCCGGTAGTCGAATTGAACGCGATCGGAAAATGGTTGAGTTCGAATGTGAGATAACCAGTCTGCCCCCAGACGCCCAGACAGAAGCCGCCGCCCGGGACGCCGGCGGAATTTTGTATTTCCGTTCCATCGCTGTGCCATTGGGTAAACCCGAAGTCGATCAGCGCGCCGTCCGGGATGGAAGGATTGTTGCCGGTGTTGCCCTTGGATATCAGTTGAAACTGCCACATCCCGACCATCGAAGCGCTGGACCCGCCGCGCTGGTCTGGATTGTCCCCTTCCAGGCGAGGCGCTGCCGCTTTCGCCACCACCTGCGGGTCCACCAGTGTGAACGGGCCTTCCAGGCTGGCGAGATCTCCACAACTGGCGAAGGCCTGGGAGACACACAACGCGCTCAAGATCCCCGCTCCGACAGTCATGGTAATTGCTCGAGAAATTGCTTTCATTGGAGTTCCTCTTTCTGCCGCGGGTAATCCGCGTGCACTCTCAAAGGCGCAAAACCGGGACAAAAACTTGGATGTGGAAAAGAAAATCTTTGCGCGGACCACGCCACTTAGCAGGCTGCTGACAAAGGGCAATAAACCGCTTGCTCACGCGCCACCCGTCCGGTGTTCTTCGAGTCGCTGTTCTCCAGTGCACGACTTCCGGTCGTCTCCGGGTGTGCTGCTGGCGCGCGGCTCAGAATCGCAACTGCGTGTTTGCATGTGTTTATCGAGCCGCGACCGTTAGGGAGTCGGTCCCCAAAAGCCTTTTTCAGCATCCTGTTAGTACTAGGCGCGGGTACTCAGCTCGGTAAGCAGCCAGGCGCGCGCCATTTTCCAGTCGCGCATCACGGTGTCGGAGGAGACTTTCACCACCTCGGCGGTTTCTTTGACGCTGAGCCCGCCGAAAAATCGCAACTCTACAATGCGCGATTTGCGGGGGTCCACTTCGGCCAAGGCATTCAGCGCGTCATCCAGAGCCACCAGTTCGCGCGCCTTTACCTGCGCCACATCCAGTGTTTTCGTGAGATCCAAGGGTTGGGCCTTCCCGCCGCGCTTGGCCGCCAACCTGCGGCGGGCGCGGTCCAGGAGGATCCGGCGCATCAGGGTAGCCGATACCGCGAAGAAATGTGCCCGATGCTGCCACTCCACCTCCGGGGAGTTCACCAGGCGCAGGTAGACCTCGTGAACCAGATCCACGCTTTGCAGGCTGTGGCCTGGGCGCTCGTTCTGCAGTAGCCGCGCGGCCGTACGGCGCAGTTCGCGATAGACCCGGGGAGTCAGTCGCTGGAGCGCTTCAGAATCGCCTTCGGCCCATGCTCGCAGAAGCTGCGTGGTATCTGCGCTCGATGATTCCGCCATGTATCTGCAAGTTTCTTTGGAGAAGTATAAAACAAACCCTCGCAACGGTGCGCCGTTGACGTAATATATAGAGAATCATTGGGGATACGGGCAAGATGACACCCGACCGCTGGCGCCAGATCGAGGATCTTTATCACGCGGCCCAGAAGTGTCCTCCCGGCCAGCGCGCGGCTTTGTTGGAAGCCACCGATCCGGAAATCCGATCGCGCGTGGAGCACATGCTCCAAGTGGATTCCGCCAGCCAGATTCTAGACCAGCCGGCCGACGGCTTACTGGCCGATCCTACAAAAACCGTGATCGCCAAAGGGACCCAGCTGGGTCCTTATAAGATCGAAGCTCAGATTGGCGCGGGCGGCATGGGAACCGTGTATCGCGCCGTCGACACGCGATTGGGACGCGTGGTGGCCATCAAAATCGCGGCCGAGCGCTATAGCGAGCGATTTCAACTCGAAGCCCGAGCCATTTCCACGCTCAACCATCCCAACGTCTGCACGCTCTACGATGTCGGCCCGAACTACCTGGTGATGGAGTTCATCGAAGGCTCCACGCTGGCGGCTGAGCTTAGGAAAGGCCCCCTCGCTCCGGAAACGGCGGCGCGCTATGGCGCACAAATCGCCAGCGCGCTGGCAGAGGCGCACTCGGTCGGAATTGTGCATCGCGACCTGAAACCATCCAATATCATGCTCACGCCACACGGCGTGAAAGTGCTGGATTTCGGCCTGGCCAAAATGCTTTCCGAGCCTGGGACCACCGAAACCAACGCCATCATGGGAACACCAGCTTATATGGCGCCCGAACAGGTGGAGGGCCGCGAGCCATCAGCCAGCACCGACCTCTTCGCTCTGGGCCTGGTGCTCTATGAAATGTCCGTGGGTCGGCTGCCCTTCCCGGGCGCATCGTTGGGACAGTTGCTCTCGAGCGGCTCGCACCCCGCCGTGCCTGCGCCATCGCGGGAGCGCAGCGGAGTGCCGGCGGTTCTCGATGGGCTAGTCGCAAAGCTTCTCGAGAAGGATCCGGCCAGGCGCCCACAGTCCGCATTCGATGTGGCCCGGGAGCTATCCACGCTGGCGGACCGCTTGACGGCGCCGCCAACGGGATTCCGGCTGCGTCCGGCCTTCGCGATTCCTGCCATTGTTTTGCTGCTCCTGCTCGCGGCTGGAGGATTTTGGCTCTACCAGCGATCGCAGCAACGGCATTGGGTGCGCGAACAAGCGATTCCAGAAATCAACCGGCTCACGCAGGGCACGCCGTTAGCAGCGTTCCTGGTATTACAGAAAGCCCAGAGGATTCTGCCTGACGATCCGCAACTGGCTTCCATCGCGAAGCCGCTCACGCGGCGCACCTCCATCCAGTCGTCGCCGCCTGGCGCCACCGTGGAGATCCAGGACTATCGTTCCGCCAATGGCGCCTGGCTGGCCCTGGGCGCTACTCCGCTCTCGGGCGTCTTAATTCCCAACGGCTACTTTCGCTGGAGAGTTTCCAAGCCAGGAGCGGGGCAACTTCTTGTTGCGCTCTTCACCGGCGACACTATGAAGTTTGCATTGCCGCCTGCTGGAGCCACGCCGGGGATGGTGCACGTCCCAAAGGGAGGTTATGCCGACCTGATCGATTTCCTCGGCTTCGTAGCATACCAGCTGCCTGCCTACGATATCGACCAGTTTGAGGTGACCAATCGCCAATTCCAGGAATTTGTGGATCAAGGCGGTTATCAGAAACGCCAGTATTGGAAACAGAGTTTTATCAAAGACGGAAAGGAGATCGGCTGGGATCAAGCCATGAATCTGTTTCGCGATCCCACCGGCAGGCCCGGACCCTCCACCTGGAAGGGCGGCCATTTTCCCCAAGGACAGGCCGATTATCCCGTCTCCGGCGTTAGTTGGTATGAGGCGGCCGCCTACGCCGAATTCGCAGGTAAGAGCTTGCCCACCCTCGGCCAGTGGTATCAAGCCGGTCCAACCGACGCTGCGGTTTATAGCATAAGTCAGAGTAATTTTACCGAGCGCGGACCGTGGCGCGTCGGGACTTCTCCAGACGTCGGCCCATTCGGCACCTATGACATGAGCGGCAACGTGAGGGAGTGGTGTTTCAATGCGGTGGATACCGACCGGCGATTTATTTTGGGCGGGGCCTGGCGAACTCAAATCTATCAGGCCATGGATCCGGAGGCCCTTCCTCCGTTTGACCGTTCCGAGCTGAACGGCTTTCGCTGCGTGCGGAATAGCCAGCCGCTCCCGGCCAACGCGGCCGCGCCGCTGGTTCGGAAGACGCGAGACTTCGCCAAGGCAAAGCCGGTGTCCGACGAAGTTTTTCGGGCCTACCAAACCATGTACGCGTACGACCGCACACCCCTGAATGTCCAAAGCGAAGGAATCGTCGAGAACACCGCGGATTGGACCAAGGAAAAGATCACCATCGACGCGGGCTACGGGAACGAACGCCTCCCGCTTTATCTATTCTTGCCCAAGAATGTTCACCCCCCCTACCAGACCGTAGTGTTCTTCCCGAGCGCCCGGGTTTACCTGATGCCCTCCAGCCAGAACCTGGGCGACATGCAGTTCATCGATTACGTGATCCAGAGCGGCCGAGCGCTGGTTTATCCGGTCTACAAGGGAACCTACGAGCGTATAGGGCGCCGCGGACCACCGGGAGCTTACGGGGATTTGAACCTGATGATCCAGGGGTCCAAGGAGGTGAGGCGTTCCATCGACTACGTTGAAACCCGTCCGGATCTTGACAAGTCCAAACTT
This sequence comes from Bryobacterales bacterium, assembly GCA_963784025.1. Taxonomy (GTDB): domain Bacteria; phylum Acidobacteriota; class Terriglobia; order Bryobacterales; family Bryobacteraceae; genus Palsa-89. The sequence continues at coordinate 358,944 of CAWAPW010000005.1, read as the reverse complement.
GCCTATCTGGGAGTAAGCGCAGGGACGGCAGACGGTGTAATTTACACGGCGCTGGAAGACCGGTTTAAGGCCATCGTCTTCTTGGACGGCGGGTTCTATTTGAACGAAACTCTCCCGCCCAGGGATCAAGTGAACTACGCACCGCGCATCAAGACGCCGGTGTTAATGGTGAACGGCAGCTACGACTTCACTTTCTCCGTCGATCGCGCGCAAAATCCGCTGTTCCGCATGCTCGGAACTCCGGCGGCGGACAAACGCCACGTCATTTTCGACACTCCTCATGACATCAGCCAAAACAAAGAGGGCCTATCGAAGGAAGTGCTGGCGTGGTTGGACAAGTATCTAGGCAGGGTCGACTAGAGGTCTCAAGGCGAATGACACCAGACCGCTGGCGCCAGATTGAGGATCTTTATCATGCGGCCCAGAAGTGTCCTCCCGACCAGCGCGCGCCCCTGCTGGAAGCCACCGATCCGGAAATCCGATCGCGCGTGGAGCGTATGCTCGCCGTGGAATCGGGCAGCCAGCTTCTGGACCAGACGGCCGACGGCTTACTGGCCGATCCCACAAAAACCGTGATCGCCAAAGGGACCCAGCTGGGTCCTTATAAGATCGAAGCTCAGATTGGCGCGGGCGGCATGGGAACCGTGTATCGCGCCGTCGACACACGATTGGGACGCGTGGTGGCCATCAAAATCGCGGCCGAGCGCTATAGCGAACGATTTCAACTGGAAGCCCGAGCCATTTCCACGCTGAACCATCCCAACGTCTGCACGCTCTACGATGTCGGCCCGAACTACCTGGTGATGGAGTTCATCGAAGGCTCCACGCTGGCGGCTGAGCTTAGGAAAGGCCCCCTCGCTCCGGAAACGGCGGCACGCTACGGCGCACAAATCGCCAGCGCGCTGGCTGAGGCGCACTCGGTCGGAATCGTGCATCGCGACTTGAAGCCCAGCAACATCATGCTCACCCGCCACGGAGTGAAGGTGCTGGATTTCGGACTGGCAAGAGTGCTGTCGACCACCGGCATCACGGAAACCAATGCCGTCATGGGCACGCCTGCCTATATGGCGCCTGAGCAGGTGGACGGCGGCCAGCCGGGCAGCGCGGCGGACCTGTTCTCGCTCGGGTTGGTGCTGTATGAGATGGCCGTTGGGAAACTGCCATACCCGGGCGCCTCGCTGGGACAGATGCTTTCAAGCGGTGCGCAGACCAGCGTGCCGCGGCCATCCCGAGAGCGTGGGGGAGTTCCCACGGCGCTCGATCCGCTGGTGGCCCGGCTCCTCGAAAGGGATCCGGCCAAGCGTCCACAATCGGCATCCGAAGTGGCTGGCGAGTTGTCCGCGCTGGCCGATCGGCTGGCCGCTCCGCCTCCGCGCTCCCGGCTGCGTCCAGCCTATGCCATCGCCACCATCGCCCTGGTCCTCGGGTTAGCTCTCGCGTTCTATCTGCGCTCCAAAGTGCGCGGCCCGCAGTCCCCAATCCCCAATCCTTCTTCCTTCACCCAGCTCACCAGCTTCACCGACTCGGCTAGCCACCCGGCCCTTTCCCCCGACGGCCGCATGCTGGCCTTCTATCGGACCAGCTCTACCTTCGGAACCACGAGCGATATCTGGCTCAAGCTGCTTCCGAACGGCGAGCCCGTACGAATCACTCACGATCCGCAACTCAAATACGACATTGCATTCTCTCCCGACGGCGCTCGTATCTCGTACACGGTTTTCCCGAATGTCTCCCGCCTTTTTCAGACCTACATCGTCCCTACGCTGGGCGGCGATTCCCAACTATTCCTGCCGAACTCAGCCGGATTGAGTTGGCTGGACGACCGCCACCTGCTGTTCTCACAAATCAAGACGGGAATCCATTTGGGGGTCGTCACCTCGAATATCGACCGTTCGGACTTGCGCGAGATTTATTTTCCAGCGCACGAGCGCGGCATGGAACATTACTCCTATCTTTCGCCGGACAAGAAGTGGGTCTTGTTGGTGGAGATGATTGACCTGTTCCGTCCCTGCCGCGTGGTGCCGTTTTCCGGCGGCTCGGCCGGCCGGCAGGTGGGACCCGACGGCTCATGCCTCTCCGCGGCCTGGTCCCCCGACGGCAAATGGATCTACATGACAGTCCTGGTAGCCGGCCGAAACCATCTGTGGCGCCAGCGTTTCCCCGATGGAAAACCGGAGCAAATCACATTCGGCTCCTCCGAGGAAGCCGGCGTCGCCATGGCGCCCGACGGACGATCTTTGATCACTTCGATATTCACGCGGCAGAATGCCGTCTGGATTCACGATTCCCAAGGCGACCGCGCGCTTTCCACCGAAGGGTACGCGGAAGGGACGCCGCCCGTCTTCTCGCGGGACGGACAACGTCTCTATTATTTGTTGCGTCGCGACTCGCTCGAGTCACCAGCCGAGCTTTGGCGCGCCGATTTTACCTCCGGCAAGAGCGAAGTTGTCCTGCCCGGGGTTTCGATCGTGGACTACGATATTTCGAACGATGAAAAAGAACTCGTTTTTTCCACTGAGCCACCCGGCCAGCCTTCCCAGGTCTGGATCGCCCCTTTAGACCGCGGCTCTCCCCCGCGCAGGATCGCGGCGAACGGCGAAAGTCTTCCGCATTTCGGCCCGCATCATGAAATTGTCTTCCGTTTGACGGACGGCCACGCGAACTATGTCGGCGCTATGGCAGACAATGGAACTGGATCGCGCAAAGCGCTTCCCGGCCGAATCCTGAATTTTGATAACGTCTCACCCGATCGGCGATTTGTCTCGGTGACCGCCGAAGTGCCCCACGTGACCCCGCCACCGACTCTCGTTGTTCCGCTGGATGGCAGACCGCCGATACAGATCTGCAACATGCTCTGTTCGCCCACTTGGTCGCCGGATGGGCGGTACTTGTATTTGCAAATCCCCGACAAGTCCGGCCAAAATTCAAACGTAAGAACGGCGGCGATTCCGATCCCGCCGGGCGAGACTTTGCCCCGCCTGCCTCCCCAAGCGGTCCGTGACCCAAACGAATGGGCGAAGGTTCCTGGAGTCAAGATCCTCGAGCAGACCTATATCGCGCCCAGCTTGACTCCGTCCACGTACGCTTACATCAAACCATCCATGCACGCCAATCTTTTCCGCATCCCTTTGCGGTGAGCTAACGGTTTGTTCAACGCTTACGGTAAAATCCCGACTGGCTTTCCGTGACGGAGCGCGTTAATCCCGTGACCACGCCGCCGGCATCCCGGGAAAACTCAACCAAGCCGCCGTCGAACTCCTGAAACCTGGTCTCCGAGAGCGGGACCAGCGGCAAGGCGCCGACATACAATTGACCATCCGCGACAGTAATCGTGTAGGGCGGCGGAAAACCCGGCGGCAGTCCGGGCAGCGCATCACGCAACTCGTACGTGCCGGCATACTTCGCCAGAACTTCCGCGCGGACCTTCACGCCGCGATCCGCGGTCTGGCCTGCCAGGTGGGCAGCATCCCGCTCATTTTCGCAGACACCCTCCAGCATGTCCGTGTCCGGCATGTAATTGACAACCTCCCGAACGATCAACGGCCGGGTCATTGTCTCGGAGTCCTCGAACGTGACCTGAAGCTCCATGTGTCCGAAATCGATGCGTTGGAAGCGCTCGGTTACGTGCAGGCGTTCCGAGTGCGGGTGACCCACCATGTCGAGCCAGCTTCGGTCGTTAAAGCCCGCTGTTTCGACCACCAGCGTATCGCCCTCCCAGTGGCCGACTGAATATCCCCGCCAGGTTGGATTCGGGTCCTGAGGAAGTTCGCGGCCATCGAGATAGATCTGCCGATAACCGTCGCCTACCTCTGCATTAAAGAGCATAGCGACGGCGGTTGGGGATTGAATGATCCGGTAAGTGCCGATCAGGCCTTCCGCGGGGCCAACGGGGAGGCAGTGCCTGGGTGGCCAGTCCCGGCCCAACTCGGCCAGGCGCTTATGAAGTATGGCCTCCGCCGCGGGCTTGAAGATGGCTTCGTCCTTGATATCTTGAATCAGGTCGACTACGTAGGGATAAGGTGCGCGGTGACCGCCGCGCCAAAGCCCGGACAGGTCGGGCTTGCCGTCAGGCGTCCTGGGAGCAGGAGCCGTGAGATTTGGCTTGCCGTCAGAAGTGCGGGGAATGCCTGGGGTTCGGAGATGGAGCCATTGAGCGCACAAGGAAACCGGCAGCAGCAGGAAGGCTGCTGCAATTGGGGTTAACAGCCTGAGGTGTTGCACGGCTTGTCCTCCTGACAGAAATCTCTGGAATCATCATTGCGCAGGCGCCGGTGGCCGGGGACGATGCATTTGCGCGATGTTCGGTTCACCCGCGGGCCCGAATACTTAGTCTCCGTCCCCGAAGTTCGTTGAACAAGTCCGGACGCGGTCCCCCCGGACTGCGGCTGACGCCCTCGTCGGCTTCCCTTCTCGAGTGCTTTGGAGAGCCGAACCAGGGGGTTCGGCGCGGGCGAGGGCGCCCGCCCCACCGCCGAAATATGCGGCGACTTCAGCCCAGGCGTCCTGACGGATGACTCCCGACTTGATGATCCTTCATCTAACAGGATGCTGAAAAAGGCAATAAACCGCTTGCTCACGCGCGCGGCTCAGAATCGCGACTGCGTGTTTACATGTGTTTACCGAGCCGCGACCGTGAGGGAGCCGGTCCCCAAAAGCCTTTTTCATCAGCCTGCTAAAGCGCCAAAAACCCGGCGAAAACACACGGGCAGGAAGAAATATTTTGTAGCTTTTTGTCAGTTTGTGGAAGCGGTGTAGTGGGACGCCGCGAGTGTTTTCAACAGGAGAATTGTGTGACGGGCGCGCTAGGCGACGGGCGCGGTCTCTTGGCCGACTGCCAATTCCGGCAGCGGCGAAGCGCTTTCCAACGCGTATACGGTGAGGGGCTCTTCCCGACCTCGAACCGTGATGGTTCCCATGTTACGGAAGGGGAACGCGCCTTTGGCGCCGTAGTAAGTGTGCTCGCTGATCAGGATGTCGGCGCCCAGTTCTTTCGTGGCAGTCTGCAGTCGCGAGGCGACGTTCACCGTGTCGCCGATGGCCGTGTATTCCATGCGCCTGGAAGACCCGATGGTCCCCACAATGGCCGGACCCGAGTGGATGCCCACGCCGATGCGGATATGAATCCCCTCCGCCTCCCAGCGGACCTGAAGTTTAGCCAGTTCCTGTTGCATCTCGAGAGCGGATTTCAGGGCGTGCTCTTCCTGATACGGGTCGTTCTCGGGAGCGCCGAAAATGGCCATCAATCCGTCGCCCATGAACTTGTCGAGCGTTCCCTGATTGCGGAATACTACTTCCACCATCAGCTCGAAGTATTCGTTCAAAAGCTGCACGACCCTTTCGGGAGCCAAGTGCTCGGAGATTTTCGAGAAGCCCCGGATGTCGGAGAATAGCACGGTGATTCTGCGCCGGTCTCCGCGCAGCAGACCTCCAGAGTCGGAAGTAAGCACGGAATCCATCACTTGTTGGGACACGTAGCGGGCAAATGCGGACTTCACGCGATCTCTTTCCGCCAACCCGTCCGCCATGGCATTCACGGACTGGGCCACCTGGCCGAATTCGTCTTGGGATGCGACATTGGCCCGGACCTTCAGATCGCCTTTGGCAATGGCATCCAGCACGCGTTTCAGTTCCGTAAGCGGGCGACTGGCACGAGCGCTCAACCACAACGCGACGGGGATGGAGAGTAACAGCGAAAGGCCCAGGGCCCCCAGGCCGGCCTGCTTCATGGGGCGAAGCTTGCCTTCCACCCACTCCACGCTGGATTGGGCGATTACGGCGCCTACCACCTTGCCGTCGCGATCCCGTACCGGGGCATGCGCGCGCAGATAGCGGCCAAATTCATCGGTGGAGAAATCCTGCTCGGCTGCGGCGGTTTCCCACTGTAAGGGCGGGCCCTCAGTGCGGTACACCTCGCCCGCTTGGCCCATCAGCGCGGGATCTTCCTCGGCGTCCGCTGCGATGTGGAGGACGCCGGCCTGCTGAACAACCGCGAAAACGCGCCGCACGTCCGTATCTTTTCTCCGGTTCGCGTCCCGAACCGCCTTCAGGGCACGATGCAGTTGTGCGTAAGCGGGCGTGGACTCATCCTCACGTTGGCGGATGCTGGCAAGTTGACCGCCGTCGGTGAGCGCGGCAGCGGTGGCCGCGATCGACAGCAGCTTCGCACGATACTCGGCGTAGAAATGGCGTTCGGCCAGGGAATACAAGCCGGCGGTGGATGCCAGGCTGGCGACTATGGTGAGGCCGCCTAAGGCCAGTAGTTGCTGGGTGCGATAGGTCATGCGGGAAGGTCACCTCTAGTCATCCTCCTCTCTTATCGACTGAATCCCGGCTTTTCATCGCATTCGTTGTATTTTTGACGGAAACTCTGTGTTCTCCGTCAGTTACGGATCGTCATGACTCGGCAATCCTTTCAGAGCCGCGCGCGTTAGCAAGCGGTCTCCCAAAATCATTGATAATTCGCTCAGTGTAGAGCCGGACCAGGGCCGCAGCGAACGCGGGGTCCGGCGCAAACGGTGGCGTCCGCCCCACTGCGAGTTATGCGGCGGACCGCTAACTCAGGGTTCTAGTGTCCGAGTCCTTCCGCGATCTCGGGCAGCGCGCGCGTGCCCTCCGCTACCACCGCCTCTAGCGACTGCGGATCCAGCCCCAGCGCCCGCAGGATGGTGGGCGCCACCTGCGCAGTTCGCGTTGTCACCGAAACGGTCTGTGGAGTAAGGCGTGGATTTTCCACCAGCAGCATGACGTTGGTATCGTCATGCCCGAACCCGCCGTGATCTCCGATCATGGCCGTGCTTCCCGAGTACGTCATTCCTACGTTGGGCGTCACGATGATGTCCGGGGAGCGCGAATCCTGATAGGCAGCGAGACCACCCACGTTGAAGTTCAGCGCCAGCGAAGCTCCGTAGTATATCTCCCCCAACCCGATTGCCGCGGCGTTCTTTTCAAGCAGCGCCACAGCGTCCGTCACGCTGGCGCCGGGAGCCAGCCAGAGCACGGAAACATCATCTTCGGTGGCGCCAATGCCACCCATAGTCAGTGGCGATTCCGATGTGGGAATCGCAGTTCCCAGCAGCGTTGCCGGCGTATTGGTGCCGTTTGCCACGTACATGCTCGGGTCGATCGGCGACTCTCCATGCTTGGCCGTGACAATGATCAGCGTACTGTCATAGAGGCCCGCGTCCTTGAGCGCGCTGACAATCTGACCGATGGAGGCGTCCACAAACGCGATCTCATTCAGCAACTGCGCACTGGGCACGGCGGCCGCGTTCTGGTAACCTCCCACGCCCACGCCCGGCTCGTTCAGGCTTTGTCCAAAGTACACCGACTGGAAGTTCATGCCGAAGACTGCCGGTACCTGCGCAGCCGCGCCATTATGCGTCTTGCCCGCAATCTGGTTCAGCAGCGCGTTCACTCTCAGCGCGTCGTAGCATTGGATGTTTGCAAAGCTGCTGTTCCACGTCGGGCCATTCGCGTCGGGGACGGTGGCGCACGAGGTGCCGAGCGCGGTGGTTACACCGGGCAACGGTATCACGTTGGAGTCTACCTCCGGCGAATAATAGTCGTCCAAGCCCGTGCCGCCCGGCCCGGCCACCATGGAATACGACGGATGTTTGTCGATCCAGGCCGTGTATCCGCCCGCTTGATGGACCACGCTAAATATGGTGTTCACCCGGACGAAGTTCCATGGGTACACAGGCGCGCAATTCGCGGCTGGGTCCCGCACCAACTTGGTTGGATCGAGGGAGGCGATGCCGCCCTCGGTCGGGCTGGCGTTCGGCGCGCCTCCATTCAGCATGGTATCGTCCAAATCAACGCCCTGATCGAAGTCGGTGGTTGTTCCGGGCGGTGCTGCATAGGGCGTGCACGTCCCGCCAGCCAGGCCGGTGCCGGTGGTATTGGCTGGCGGAGCGAGCGAACGGTCATAGGCAACGTCGTAGTAGATGCCGGTGGACTTCGGCGAGCCGCCGGTAACCAGAGCCGCGATTCCGGGAAAAGAGTCCGATGGCATGGACGATTGAGTGGCCACATAGTTGATCCCGGTCTGGCTGAGGGCCACCAGGCTCGGGCAGTAGGAATAGCCATTGTTGAGGCTCGGAATCGCATGTGCGCAGTTGTAGAAATCCACAGCGTGCATTCCGTCGATGCTCAACAGCAGCACGTGCTTGATGTACTTCGAGCCCGTCGTGCCTGGACCAGCCGCTATGCCTTGCGTGGACCACGCGAGCGTTACCACTGCCGCAATTACAGCCAGTACCAGCTTTTTCGCCATTCGGATAAGAACCTCAGCGAGAATGCTAGCTCACCGAGATATACGGTCGCGTTACGTTTACATGAAATCTGCGTTAATCGCGCTAATTCTTTTGGGCAATTTTCGTTACAGGGGGCTGGCTCCGTCGCCGATAGACGGTAGTGAAGCCTTCGATGACGGACTTGGCGGGGACGTGCCTGCACCTCATCGCCTCAGGAGTGAGCCAACTGAGGGACGATCCTCGAACCGCATTCCGGGCGTTCGCTTCGGTTTTGGTGGCGACGCATGCAATGCCACCCGCGGAAGGCGGCCTGGAACTGCACGCCCTGGCGCTGTACAACGTCAGCCGCCTGCGGCTGCGCGAGGAGCGCCTGGAAGAGTCGCGGCAGCTACGCGAGCAGGCTACGGAGTTCCTTGCTCGCAGCGGCGGCTCCGCAACACTGGCACCATCCCTGCGGCCTGTATTCGATGAGCTGATGGCCGACGTTCTCACCGAACTGGGCGAGTATCGGCGGGCTCTGCCGTACTGCGAGGCCTCGATTCAAAATTTCACGGAGCTGTCGGATGGCGTGGCGGCAACCGCCGGAGTGATGTGGCGCGCCGGAACATGTTACGCCAAAATGGGGCTGCGCGACCATGCTGCCATTCCTCTGCGCGCCGCGGTGAAGTATTTTCGGATGCTGACCGGCGATCCGCGGCTGCCGGCTGCGCTGCTGGATTTGGGAAATGTCCTGCGCAAGAGCTCTCCGGGGAAGCGGAACGGTGCTTTCAGGAAGCAGCGGACTATCACGTCTCCAAATTCCAACTGGCATCGGCAACTTCGGCTTGGGTAAATCTGGGAGTGATGTGTACCGAACAGGGACGCTACATCGAGTCTCTGGACGCATTATGAGATGGCGCTGCAGGTGCGGGAGAATTCGCCCGGTACCCCGCCCCAGCGAATCGGTTTGGTGCTGAACAATATAGCGAATGTCCGGCGGCGGATGGGAGCCTTCGAGGAAGCCCTTGGCTCGGTGGACCGGGCGCGTGAATTCCTGGAGCCCGTGGGCGGACACTCGCTGGCGTGCGCCTACGGAACCCGAGGCTTGATTTTCCGGGATTGGGGCCGCGATGAGGAGGCCGTGGAATGGTTCAGAAAATCGTCGGCGGAGCACGAAAAGCAGCCCAGTCCGAACCTGGAGACTCTGTCGGAAGAGTTGGAAAATGAAGCTGCGGCGCTGGAGCGGCTGGGCAGATGGGAAGAGGCCGCGAGCGCCCGGGACCGGCTGGAATCCGTTCGCGCCAGCATGGCTCAAATCCAGCCGCTGGAACACAAATTCGGGGAAATGAAACTGCCGTTAGAAGGCGCGGTTTTAGTGGAACTCAATTTCGGGAGCCGGCCGGGATCGAGGTACGGAAAAAGCGACGCCGCGAAACTGGAACGCGAATTATCCGACGTTATGGAGGCCGAGGGCGCGGGCTACTGCGCGGGACGTATCACGATTCCGGAGACCACCACATTCCTGTTGTACGGCACGGATGCGGAAGCGATGTTTCAGAAAGTGCAACCTCTTATACTCCAGCAGCCGATGTGTGCCGGCGCCAGAGTGACGGTGCGCCAGGGTAATAGACACCGGGAAGTGTTGTTTCCCGAAGCGGTGATGTAGCCGGCGACGATGTAAAGCGGCCTATTCCGGTACCTTCATCAAGCAAGAGCTAAGGCTTTTTGAGGCTGGTGAATCGAACGCCCTCCTCTTAACATTGTCTTTAGCAGGTTGCTGAAAAGCCCCGGCAGACTGAAGTCCGCCCCACGAGGGACATCATAAGGTAATTCGAGAATCCGTGTGGCGTAGGCGCCCACGCCCGCGGTTTGCGAATGTGAAAGGGCTTTTTCAGAAACCTGTTAAAGGGGGAGATCCTATGCGTTCGATCGCGCTTACGGCGCTGCTCGGAAGTTTTCTTGCATCCGCCAGCCTGATGGGCCAAAGTTTGACCGAACACGCCGCCGCTGCCGCCGGCGCCACTATCGGAACCGCAGCCGGTAAGCCGCTTGGCTCCGCGCTCGCCCAGGCATTTGGCGCAGTGGATAAGAGCACCTCAGCGGCGGCCGGCAAAAACACGCCGAAACCATTGCCGGCAAAACCCGTGGCCGTTGCGCCATCCGCGGCCCCAACTTCAGGCACGGAGCATCCGGCAGCCGTGGCGTCCGCAACTGGTGGAGGCGGAGGTGACGTCGGGGGCGGCGGGCATGGTGCGGTTAGTGGCGCGGGCGCTCCATCGCATCGCATATCGCGCCGCAAACAGCTTCCCGCCGAGCCGCCCAGTGTGGCCGTAGCGTCCATCGCGGCAATCATCGCCGTGCCCGTGGTGGTGGTGAAGGAACCGTCTGCCCAGGACGTGGCCGGCATCCAGGTGGGCATCACCGCCAGTGAGCTCCGCGCGGCGCTGGGCGCGCCCGAATCCACGGTCAGCATCCCTGGCGACGATGGTCATCTGCTGGAAATCTGCCAGTATTGGGCCAAGGGCGAGCCGGTTGGAACCGTTCGCCTGGACAATGGCCGCGTGGTGAGCGTACAGGCCAGCAATTAGGAGCTGGGGGCCGACGGGGGCGTCGGCCGCAGACCTGGGGGTCTGCCCCAATGCTCTCTTGAAGCGGCTACGTGCCACCGATCCAAATCTTCACCGCTGTGAGGCTGAGCGCGAGAAAGATCAGCACGATCACGACGAATGACCAGCGAATCTTCGTCGCCGAAGCGGGCCGTTTGTTCTTGGGATCGTATTGCGCTTCCTGCCGCGTGTCTTCCTGCATCTGCTTCTTAGACGCCCAAACGGGAAATCTTTCACAACATTCCTGGAGGCCGGTTCTCGCCGGACACTTTTGCCCGCTAAACTGATAATGTGTTCCGTTTGCTGCCGGCTCTGATTCTCCTCGCCAGCCTGCGCCCCGCTTTCGCCCTCACGGCGGCGGACCTGGGCGATGAAATCCAGCGCGTTGCGTTGGACCCCTCCGCGTGCTATCGCGTCATCGATCTCAATTTCAACAAGGAAGATGTGAAAGTGTATCTTGGCTCCGGCTACCTGGTGTTTACCAAGCCGGTGCGAGGCACGCACCTGGGAGCGGTTTTCGTGGCCAACGCCGAAGGCGGCGATGCCGATGTGTTGCTGATTCCTCCCACGCGCAGCGAGCGCTCGTCACTAGCCACCTTCACCAATTCACCCACTCTGGAGGAGCACTTCAAAACCGCGGCCTTCGTCTTCACCGACGGAACGGGTGACGATCTTCTGGGTCGGATCGAGAGCAATCCGGACTACAAGAAAAGCGCGGAGATGGGCGGCCTGATCGCGGAACGGTGGACGCCGGTGCTAGGAAACCTGATCGCCAGTTTCGATACACGGGCGGTCTACGACCTGTTGATAGCCCAGCGCGATAGGGGCTTCTTCTACATGGCGGTTTCGGGCAATCAACTGGAGAACTTCGATGTGTTGTACGATCCCACGGGACAGGACCAGATCCTGGTGGGCAAGCTCGGCTACCGCGACAATCGCACCTACTTCAATACCTGGACCGCGTTTCAGGCCCGCTCGTTCCGCAACGGAGCGGTACCCCGCGGCGTTCCATCCACGCTCGAGAACATCCGCATCGAAGCCGTCATCCAACCGGATCTGACGATGCAAGCCGTGACGCGCGCCACGCTTACCGTGGGACAGCAGAAGCCGCTGGTCGCGGTGCCCTTCAGCCTGTCGCCCAAGATGCGCGTCACCGCCGCCAGCGTGGATGGACACCCGGTGGAAGTATTCGATCGCGAGTCGATGCGCGCCGACTTGATCCAGGCTCCCGACCTGATCCACGACGGCGACGGCCGCCAATTCCTTTTGATTTGCGATCCTCCACTCGATCCCGCGACGCCGCATGAGATCGAGATCCATCACGAAGGCGCCGTCATCCGCGATGCGGGCAATGGGGTCTACTACGTGGGCTCGCGCGGCACCTGGTATCCGCGAACTGGCGCCGCCGTGGCCAGCTACGACCTGCTGTTTCGCTACCCGAAAAGCCTGACCGTGGCAGCCACCGGAAGACCGCTGGAAGACCGCATCGAAGGGGACTGGCGCATCACGCACGTCAAGACGGAGACTCCGGTCCGCTTCGCCGGCTTCAACCTGGGCGACTTCCAGGCGGTGGTTCAAGAGCATAACGGATATAGAATCGAGCTGTACGCGAATCACCAGCTGGAAAGCGCCCTGGCGCCCAGCGCCATTTTTTCGGACCCGACGGCTGCGGCTGGGCCGTTTGCCAGGCGGAGTTCCAAAGCTGCCAACGCGCTGGCGCCGCCGATTCCCGCCAGTTTGCCCGATCCGGCCGGGCGTATGGAAGAGCTGACCAAGAACCTGGTGGACGCGCTCGACTTTATGACCGAAGAATTTGGCCCCAGCCCCATTCGCAATCTTGCCATCACGCCCATCCCTGGCACGTTCGGCCAAGGCTTCCCAGGCTTGGTTTACCTTTCGACGCTCGCGTATATCAATCCCGGCCAGCTGCCCGCGCGCCTGCGGGAGCGCTCCGAGACGACGTTTTATTCCGAGCTGCTGGAGACTCACGAAGTGGCGCACCAATGGTGGGGCAACCTGGTGGTTCCGGCCAGCTATCATGATGACTGGCTGATTGAGTCGCTGGCCAATTATTCGGCGCTGCTGTTGCTGGAGCGCCAGAAAGGCGTGAAGGCGCTGGATGACGTGCTGGACGACTATCGCACGCATCTGCTTAGCAAGACCGGCGCGGGCCGGACGCTGGAGTCCGCGGGCCCCATTATCTGGGGCTATCGGCTGGAATCGTCGCTGGCGCCCGACGGCTGGCGCGCCGTCACGTATGAAAAAGGCACCTGGATTATCCACATGCTTCGACGCCGCTTGGGCGACGAGAAATTTATGGCGTTGCTGCGGGAAGTTTCCAGCCACCACCATTCCATCAGCACGGACGAATTTCGCGACCTGGCCAGCCGGTACGCGCCCAAGTCGTCCGATCCCGATCTGAAGATCTTCTTCGATAATTGGGTTTATGGAACCGGCGTGCCCACGGTGAAGCTATCCTATTCGTGGAACGGCGCGAAGCTTTCCGGAACCCTGGCGCAGCAGGATGTGGACGATGCGTTCAGCGCCTACGTACCGGTGGAAGTGCAGACCGGAACCAAGAGTAACGTCTATTGGCTGGCTGCCGGTAGCGGCGCGGGGTTTTCGATTCCCCTGAAATCGCGGCCCACCAGAGTGGCGTTGCTGGGCGCCGATTGCCTGATGACAACTTCGAAGTGAGACCAATCCCGCTGTTGTTCTAAATTACCCATGCCCGTTGCCAGCAAACGCAAAGTAGAAGCCCGCAAGGCCGCTCCGATTGTGGCGGTAGAGCCGGAGCCGCAGCTTCAGGAGATCGAGCTTCCGCCGCCTATTAAGGTGACGGCCCTGGTGTTTTCCTATGACAGCGCGCCCGCCTTGCGCCGCTGCCTGGCGGCACTGGAAGGATCGAACGATCGGGCTTCCATTGAAATCCTGGTGGTGGATTGCGGCTCGCACGACGAGAGCGCGCAACTGGATTCCGAGTTTTCCGGCGTCACGATGTTGCGCTTGCCGCGCTACTTCGGCCGCACCAAGGCGCTCAATATCGGCACCCGCACAGCCGCCGGGGAATATCTGATGTTCATGACGCCCGAGGTGGAGGTTCTGCCCACCACCATTCCGTCGCTGGTTGCGACTTTAGAGGCCGACCCGGAAGCGGCTGCAGTGTGCCCCCTGCTGATGGACACCCGGACACAAACGGCAGTGCAATTCTTCCGTCTTCCGACGCCCGCCACGGGGCTGGGTCTCACGCCCGTAACGGTTGACAAATCCGCCCAGCTTTTCCCGGTGGAGTACGCTACGTTTCAAGCCTTCCTGGTGCGGAAGTTTTTCGTCAAAGGCATCAACTATCTGGACGAGCGTTACGGCGACTCCTGGTCCGACGCGGAACTCTGCTATCAGATCCGCCGCGCCTCCCGCAAGACGCTGGCGCTGCCGCAAGTGACCGCGCTTTACACGCCGGGGTCGCCCTACGCCGAATCGGCCCGCACCATCCTGGCAGCCGACCGCGTGCACGGCGCCGCGGTATTTTTCAGCAAGCACTACGGCTTCGCCACCGGCATGCTCTTCCGCATCAAAGCCATCCTCGGGGCGCTGTTCACCTTGCGAATCTCGCTGTTCGCGGCGCTGATTTCGGGCGCCAAGATCGATGGGTCGCAAAGCGGGATTTTGTAGGTGGCCGGTGTCAGAGCTGGATGCCAAGCGCCTTGGCCAATGCCGCGGTGAACGATGGGAGGGCTCCCGTCTGATGAAATGCGCCGACCTGTTGCTCCGCCGTCCTCCCGATATTGTTGGCCTGCTCCGTGAATCGACAGACAACCGTCGCTTCATCGAGACAAATCTGGCTCTCCAGAAAATCATCCGGATGAATAACGTCGACGTCGTACGGACGTAGGGTGTCGGGCTGAAAATGTCGGGTGTTGAAGGTAACGATGCTTTGAGCGCCGCAGTGGATGGCGGCGGCCAGGACGTGCCGATCGTTCTCGTGATTCAGAAGGCTCGGAATGAGATCGGAGTAACCTTGTACCCACGCTTCGGGGAAGGCCCGCTGAAGTTCCTGCACCAGATGCGCGGTTTGGTCAGCCGACTTGCCGAATCGTTTTTGAAGCGTGCGCTCCAGTTCGATAACGATGTCAGCGCTCCATCTGGGAACGTAGAGTGCAGGATACTCGGCCAGCCGGAGCAGTGTGTCTCGTAACCCTGCGCCCACCAGGACGCACGTGTCGAGAATCACAGGGCGATCAAATTTCATTCGCCGTTATTCGTCAGCGTCATTCGCCGCGATCTGGGGCGGCGTAGACCTCATCGTAGTCGCCGTCCGCGACGGCTTGGCGCGCCATCCTGTTCAGGATTTCCTTGCGTTGCCGGTCGCGATGGTCGCGGTACCGCAGAAGATCCTGGAGGTAGATCCGGCGATGCGTACCAACCAGGTGAAAAGGAATCTCTTGCTTGTTCAAAAGCTCAATCAAGAAGGGCCGTGAGACGCCGAGAAGGTCCGCCGCGCTTTGAGTGGTCAACTCGCGCAAAACGGGAGTGACAGCCACTCCTTTGCCTTGACTCATGAAGGCGAGGATCTGCCGGAGAACCAGGACCAGCGGTCCCGGTAGCTGAATTGGCTGCTCAGTGGGTGTACTCAATGCAATACTCTCCTGCGCTAGAACTAACTGATAGAGTGCCTTGATCCCGGCTAATTCTCTCTCGGTCGGTTGCTGAATAGCAGTCGTTGGTTCTGGCATAGTCATCTCCACTGGTCTGATTCTAGCATCTAGTCGAAATAAACGAAACAATCGAAACAAAAGAAAATGCACCTAGTCCCTGTCCCTTAGTACCTAACGTTCCACCAGCCCACCGCCGATATAGAAATCGGTATGCAGATTGACGCCCTACTATGGATTCTCCTGCCAGTCTTCATCGCCGCCGGATCTGCGTTGTTGTCGTTTTACATCATGCAGGCGCGCATGGAAGTGGCTATCTCCAAGGAACGAGAAGTTTTAGCGGAGGTTCGCGCCGAAGTTCGCACGCAAAAGAACACCCTGGAGGAACGCGTCAAGGCCACCGAGCAGGAAGCCCGAAGGCGCGCGCTGGACGAATTCATGCAGGACTTCCGGGTGGAGGAGCGCCACTATTTCCGTGAAAACAAATCGGCTGCGGCTCGCCAGAAGTCCATGGTTTTGCAGGAGCGCCTTTACTTCCGCAACATCCCGCTATCCAGTTGGGTAGAGCACGAGATGGTGGTGGAGGAAGATAAGGCAGACCTGCAGCACATCGCCAAAGGCTGTTCTATTTTCAGCACCAAATCGCTGTCTGAGGACAGCAAAGCCGCCGTTTCCCGGCTCCTGGAACAGGCAGCCGCCTCCGGAAACACCGCGCAGCTGGCCGCAGCCCTGAACAACGGTCAAGCCGGGTAATGTTTCGGCGATAGATTCTGTCAACCAAATCGCCTGGGTTCCGTCCAGACGATATGATGGGCGCGATGGCAGATAGCCTGGAAGCCAACCTGGATGGTTTCGCCGACTCCCGGGAGTCCGGCGCCCAATTCGGACGGTGGATGGCTTCCGAGCAGAAACGTGTGTTTTTGCTGTGCCGCCGCATGCTCCAGGATACTGAGGAGGCAGATTCCGCCACCCAGGATACGTTCCTCAAAGCCTGGCTGGCTCTGAAACGCCCCGAATCGAAAAACTTGGAAGACCCCGGCAAGTGGCTCACCAGGATCGCGGTCAATACTTGCCTGGACCGCCTGCGCTCTCGCCGCTGGCAATTCTGGCGAAAACGTCCCAAGGCCGAGAACGAATCGGCTATATTGAACCTGGCCGCAGCCACTGCCCCTGACGCCGAGGACCAGCTCTTCGCCCGCCAGATCGCTCAGCGGTTGTCGCGTGCGCTCGCACGGCTCAGTCTGCGCCAGCGCGCCGCGTTCACACTGAGGCATTATGAAGATCGGAGCTTGGCCGAAATAGCCGAGATCCTGAACATGAATATTGGAACGGTGAAAGTGCACCTGTTTCGTGCCACGGAAAAGCTTCGGGAGGAGCTGCACGATCTGTACTTTCGCGATGTGCAGTAATGACGGGAAGAATATGAAACCCACAGACGAGACTGATTTTGAGAAATGGCTACGCGGGCGAACGCAAAGCCTGCCGGAACCGGAGGTGTCTTCCGAGTTCCTGGCCGCGCAGCGCCGCGTCATCTATCGCCGGATCGAGGAACCGCGCCGCAACTGGATGTCGATCCGCTGGGCTCTCTCGCTCGCGATGCTTGTGCTGATGGTGGCCGGAGGTCTGACGCTGGAGCGACGCCATAAATCCGCGCCCGGCATCCCCAGCGCCACGGCGGACGAACAGCTGTTCTCCGACCTCTCGGCGATGGAGCAGCGCAACGAGCCCAAAGCCATCCAGCCGATCCACGGATTGTTCCAGGAATAGACATGCGACGCCTGCTGGCACTGGCGCTGCTGTTCTCGGCGGCACTGTCCGCGCAGATGCCGAAGGGAATTTATGCCTGGTGGAGCCGTCCCAAGATCGCGCGCGATCTCAATCTCTCGCCCGCGCAGCGGGAACAGATTCGCGCCACCGTGCAGCAGTACCGGCCGCATTTATTGAACGTTCGGGCGGCGGTGAATCAGGCGGAGCAGGCACTGGCGGACCAGTTCAATCGCAATCCCGTGGATCCGGGCAAAACCAACGAAGCCATCGAACGGTTGGTGGACGCGCGCAGCGATCTGACGCGCACGCTTACTCAGTTGAGCTTGAAACTGCGATTGGTCCTGACAGAACAGCAGTGGCAGGAGTTGCAGCGCCGCCGCCCGGTCCAAGGTAACGAATCAGCTCCGCCTCCCGAAGTTCCCTATCAGAAGTAGCCGCTACTTCAGCCCCGCCGAATACACCAGGTCGATCTTGGCAGCCATGACAAAATCGCTTTCGGTGAGCCCGCGAATCTTGTGCGTGTAAATCTGCACGTCCACCTTGCCCCACGCCAGGCACAAATCCGGATGGTGGCCTTCGGCTTCCGCCACGGCGCCTACTTGGTTCACGAAATCGAGTCCCGCTTTGAAATTCGGAAACGGAAAACTTTTCGCAAGGTGATGCTCTTCAATAATCTTCCAGTCCGGCAATTGTTCGGCAAATGGAATCAACTCGGCGCCCGTCAGCGGCGGGACGCCGCCTCGGCACGGGATGCAATGTTTTTCAGCCAGATTGCTCATGGAATCCTGAGCGTCCATTGTACACTGGCACTTGCAGCCTCAGAAAGTCCCCAAGCCTCAGAAGGTCCCCAAATTGGACACCGCCACCCCGCTCAAGTTTGTCAAAGGCGTGGGGCCCGCGCGCGCCGAGATGCTGGAAGCGAAAGGTCTGGTCAACGTGGAGGATCTGCTCGCCTACGCGCCATTCCGCTATGAGGACCGCACCAACGTCAAGACCATCGCGCAACTGGCGCCCGGAGAAATGGCGACGGTCATCGCCGAGGTGCAGTCCGCTCACCTGCGCGGATTCCGGAGGCGCAATCTCGGGCTGTTCGAAGCCATTTTCAAAGATTCGTCGAAGGAACGTCTGCTGGCCAAATGGTTTCACGGCGGCTATCTGCTGGATCGTTTCCTGCCCGGGGCGCGCGTGTCGCTCTACGGCAAAGTGGAGCTCGACAGCTACACCGGCGACCTGTTGATCATGCATCCGGAGTTTGAAATTCTCACTGCCGACGATTCGGATGGCGACGCCGCGCTACATACGGGCCGCATTGTCGCGATCTACGAAGGGGCGGGCAAAGTAACCACGCGCGCGTTCCGGTCCCTCATGCATCGCGTGCTCGAATCCATAGAGCCGCTGGAAGATCATCTCCCGGCGACATTGCGCGGCCGCCTGAAGCTCCCCGACCTTTGGACCGCCATTCGCTCGCTGCACTTCCCCGCCCCCGATTCCGACCTTCGGATGCTGAACGCCTATCGAACGCCCGCGCACTGGCGGCTGATCTTCGAAGAGTTCTTCTGGCTGGAGTGCGGCCTTTCGTTAAAGCGTTCGAAAGCACGGTTGCAGCCCGGCATTTCGTTCGAATTGAACGATCGCGTGCGCGACAAAATCAAAGCCATGCTGCCGTTCAAGCCTACCGGCGCGCAGAAACGCGTACTGGGAGAGATCGCGCAGGATATGAAAATGCCGCATCCCATGAGCCGGCTGTTGCAAGGCGACGTGGGCAGCGGCAAAACGCTGGTGGCGGCGGAGGCCGCGGTGATCGCCATCGAAAACGGCTATCAGGCCGCAGTTCTGGCGCCCACCGAAATCCTGGCCAGCCAGCATTATTTCTATTTCAAGAATCTGTTCCACAAAATGGGCTACGTGCCGGTGCTGCTCACCGGCTCGTCCACGCAACGCGAAAAATCGCAGCTTAAGAAATTGATGGCCGAAGGGCTGGCCCACATCGGCATCGGAACGCATGCGCTCATCGAAGAGGACGTGGAGTGGAAAAACCTGGGCCTGGCCATCGTCGACGAGCAGCACCGCTTCGGCGTCATGCAGCGGCTGCGCCTGGTGTCGAAAGCCAAGCATCCCGACGTTCTGGTGATGACCGCTACACCGATCCCACGCACGCTGGCGCTCACCATTTATGGCGATCTCGACATTTCCGTCATCGACGAGATGCCGCCCGGGCGCCGGCCGATCCAGACCAGCCACGTCACCGACGATCGCGTGGAGAGCGTGTACAGCTTCCTGAAACAGCAGATCGCAAAGGGACGGCAGGCTTACGTGGTGTATCCGGTGATTGAGGAATCGGAGGCCATGAAGGCCGCGCAGCAAATGTATCTGCACCTTTCGCAAAAAGTTTTTCCGGATATTCGCGTGGGTCTTCTGCACGGCAAACTCAAAGCGGACGAGAAAGAAACGGCGATGGAGCAGTTTCGCCGAGGCGAAGTGAAGATTCTGGTGTCGACCACCGTGATTGAAGTGGGCGTCGATGTTCCCAATGCAACCGTGATCGTGATCGAGCAAGCCGAGCGCTTCGGCCTGGCGCAGTTGCATCAGCTCCGCGGCCGCGTGGGACGCGGCGCCGAACAAAGCTACTGCATTCTGGTGACGGGCAAACTGGGCGAGGCGGCGCGAGAGCGCATCCGAACGATGGTGGAATCGACGGACGGCTTCTACATCGCCGAAATGGATTTGAAGCTGCGCGGTCCCGGCGAATTTTTCGGAACCAAGCAATCGGGACTTCCGGCGTTGCGCATCGCCAACATCATTCGCGATAAAGACGTGCTGGAACTGGCGCGCAGCGAAGCGCAGACATTCATCGCCAGCCCGCCGTCGGCGGAAGAACTGCGCCGCGCGATCACCTACATTCGCGAGCACTGGCAGCGCCGCTATGGCCTGGTTCAAGTAGGGTGACACGGGTGGGCCAGTGCGCGTGATCGCTGGAGAGTTTCGCAGCCGGCGGCTGAAGACCCTGCCCGGTTTGAATACTCGCCCCACGCCCGATCGTCTGCGCGAGACGCTGTTCAACGTGCTGGCGCCGCATCTGGCCGATAGTGTCTTCCTGGATATCTACGCGGGCACCGGCGCGGTCGGCATCGAGGCGCTGAGCCGGGGCGCCCGCCGCGCCATTTTTATCGAGAAGAATCGCGCGGCCGTGGAAGTGATTCGCGAAAACCTGGCCACGCTAGGTATCGAGAACCGCGCCGAAGTATTCACCAGCAAGGCAGCCACGGTGCTGGAACGTGTTCGTGTCACTATTGCGTTTCTCGACCCGCCGTACGAAATGTCCAAAGAATACGATGTTTCAATGGCCGCGCTCAATCAATCTGAAACTTCGCTCGTGATTGTTCAGCATTCATCGCGTTTCAAGCCGCAGGAAGAATACGGACTCCTGGAGCGCTATCGCGCGATTCAGCAGGGCGACAACTCGCTGAGTTTTTATCGCAGGATCTCCACCAGCAGCACCCAGCTATTGAAGACGGAAAAAACGAACACGGCGATTATTCCGCCCGCAACCCAATATAAACCGTAATCGTTAGCAAGCATCAGCAAAACGGCGCCCACAATGAAGGGCAGAACCTGGATCTGGCCGAGCACGGTTTCAGTCACCGATTCGAAGACGGGCCGTTGCGTTTTCACGCGGTCGGCAAACGCGCGGTACGCGGATCGGACCTTCAGACTCCAGCTGGCTATGCCGAACACCAGAATCTCGGCGCCGAGCGCCAAGCCGGGCTGCGGAATCAATGCCGCCATGCTGCAGACCAGGATCAGAATGAGTGTGCCAATGGTGGCTCCGGCGCGCGAGGGCAAATGTGGGACTTCGATAATGCGCGCGATATTTACGGAGAGGGCCACGAACACCAGCCCCGCGAGCGCCGCCGATGCGCCGGCGGCCGTCATGAAGAAATTCGCCCACATAGCGTGGCCCTAGCGCGCCAATTCGGCCCGCAGCGCCAGATTCACTCCAATCATCAGCACCGACATTCCGGGAAGCACGAGAAGCGCCTTCTTTAATCGCGCCGGATCACCCGCGGCGATGGATCCAATAATGCGCGAACTGACAGCCAGTCCAATCCAACTGCAGGTGATGGCGATCCCGATCGCGGTTCCAGTCATGCGGGGAAAGACATCGCCAATGAGCGCGACGGTGGTGGGAAAAACCGGCGCCATGGACATGCCGGCCAGGAAAGCAAGTATCCAGGCGACGGTTGGATTGCGAGTTTGCAACATCGCGAAGGTCATGATCGCCATCAGGACGGATGCGGCCAGCGTGACCGTGAGGCCAGAGACCGAGATCAGGACCCGAGATGCAGCCAGACGTCCGAACAGGAGTCCCAGCGCGAACCCGAACGAGAGAACATTCAGCGCGCGCACTTGCGGGATTCCCTGCGCGATCAAGTGCTGCACCAGCCAATTCCACACGCCCACTTCACAGGCCACGTACAAGAACAACAGCAGGGCGCAAAGTCCGAGAACAGGCCGTCCGAGTACGCTTCCGACTTCGGAAAAGACGAAGGTTTGCGCACTCGTGGGCGGAGGAATGGGAGCGAGCAGATTGACGGCCACCGCCACCACGGCAAGCCCCGCAATCAGATGACAGAGGCGCGCGGAATTCTTGGCCGTCAGATTGGCGGACACGAAGGGAGTGGCAAAACCGCCCAGCCCGAAGAAAATATTTATGAAATTCAGCGCGGTCCCGCGATGAGCCGGGTCGACATCGCTGCCGAGCGCGTTGGCGGCGGTAACGATGATTCCGCCACCCGTACCGAGCAAGAACAGGTGCGCCGCGGTGGAGCGAAAACCATTGGATCGCGGGAGAAGCGCGACGGCCAAGGCGCTGAGGGCCAGGCCCAGAACCAATCCGGTCTTCTTCCCTTCGTAATCGATTAGCGGGCCGACACCGATGGAGGCCAGGATCAAGCCCAGAGCCTGACAGAACGCGATGGTGCCATTTTGTTTGGGCGTCAAATGGAACCGCGTGGAGAGATCGGGCAGGATAGTGCCGAGCATCGCGGCGGTCATACCATAGACAAAGATCGCGAGGCTGGCGGCGAAAATAAGCATCAGCACTCAGGTATAACAGACAAAATAGGGGCGCGGCAGCCTGGTGCGGTAGAATAAGACATTCGGGCTGTGGCGCAGCCTGGCTAGCGCGCCTGCTTGGGGTGCAGGAGGTCCCGGGTTCGAATCCCGGCAGCCCGACCAAACGTTTCAAAGTTTCAATCCCGGCCCCCGCCACTAGGGTCGTTGGAACAAAACGATTTTGGACTGTCCAACAATTTCTTGACTCGCTTGCCGGTAACCGGCGGATAACAACCCCGTGGTCGCGATGCGGCGTTGCGCGGCGGTAGCGGCGGGAGTGATGGCCAGCACGACGCTGCGCATATCGCATTGCCCCGTGCCGAGCTCTGGGTGGAAGAACCGGTAAAGCGTCACCTGCTCGGGCGGCGCTACGAAAAGGCACTCGCCCTGCTGGACGCGGTCCGCAATTGCGTTCGCCGCCAACTGCCAGTTCTCGCTCGGGGATCGGAAGAATACGGCACTTTGACGAATGCAGACGATCGCAAGCAGGACGGCGAGCGCGAGCCCGGCACGCGGATAATGCTCGATCGCTGCTGCAGCAAGGATAGCCACCGCCGGCAGGATCCAAATGATTTGGCGCGCCGCGATGAAATATCCAAACCAGGCATCGCCGCACAGGACAACCAGCGGCACAGTGCAGACGGAGAGAACCAGCAGAACTCGCTCTCGTGCGCCGAGGCAGCCTGCCCGCAGCGCTCCAGCGCACAATAGCAGCAGCAAGCCGGATCCCCAATAGCCGGCGCCCGCGAATTCGCGAAATAGCATGAGTGGAGTTTTGGGCGAGAACGAAAATTGAAATCCGTTGATGACGCTACTCGCAGCCCACCCCGCTCGTGCCCACGCGAACCAGGGCAGGAATGCGAGGAACGCCAGTAAGAGGGCCGAGCCGCACAACAAAGCCGTCTTGCGCTCGCGGTAAATAACGGAGCAAAGCAGATGGGCCATTCCGACACAAACTGCATAAGGTTGCGTGTAAATGCCCGCAGTCAATACCAACCAGTACAGCGCGGCGCTGCCCGGCCCCGGCCGCTCGATGAGGCGAAGATAAAGGTAAGTTGCCAGGATCGACAGGAACAAAGCTTGCGAGTAAACGCGCGACTCGGCCGCGTAGCGTAGTGTCAGCGGAAAGAGTCCGAATATCGCGCCGGCCAGCCAGCCCCGCCTGAGCCCGAACTCGGTGCCAAGAACAGCTACGAGGAAAACCGCCGCGGCGGTGAACAACGCGGAGGGAAGCCGCGCCAGAACCATCGAGTATCCAGTGGTCTTCAAGGCTTCCTGCTGCACCAGATAACCAAGCGGCGCGGCTCCAGCTGTCTGGCGCACGTCCATGATCATTCGGGTGGTGGAGGGCTGGCGCGTTTCCATCAATTGCAAGATTTCATCCAGCCACAGTGGCCGAATCGCGGAGACGGGAATCGCAATGGCAAGGAAAATCGCGGCCGTCAGCAGCGCGCCGCGATAAGCGCCAGTCAAAACGTGACGCCCACCAGAACGGTTGCAAGGTTGGTCTGCGGGTTGAGGTGCGTATAGCGCACCTCCGGCGCTATCTTGATCCGGCCGTGCCGGAATTCAACGCCCACTCCCGCAACCGGCCCGTTCAGGTTGCGCGAACTTTGAAACTCGCTATTGTAGGTGCCGTAGATTGTAGTGACGGACGTGCCGGGCGGCACACACGGCACCGGGCTGGGTATGCATTCGAAAGACACGAATGCGTCGGTGGATTCGTGGGTGAATGAATAGCCGCCGTCCACGAATGGCCGAACGGCGCCGACGGGCAAACGGTACTTCAGCAAGAGCGGGAAGTCCCACGCCTTGACGGAAGACTTGACGGTGGTCTGCGACGAAGAAGAGTCCGGCGGCGCGAGGAAGTAGGTGTTGACTACCGTGTACCCTCGGAAGAGCGCGTCCGCTTCGAACGAAAGACCGGAAACCAGATGCAACTCTACGGTTGGGCCAACCGTCCAGCGCCCCGTATCGAGATAGGGATTGGTGGAGGAAAGATCGGGAAGCGCGGGGGTAACGGGGATACCGCCCTTTATGCCTAAGGAAACGAATTGAGCCTGCGCCGTGCAGGCCACAAGAAAGCAGGAGATCGATAATAGATAACGCATTCGACGGTGAGAGCCGTGAGTGCGTGGAGTTCCCTACGTGCAAAAAATATTTCCCGGCGCTGTAGTAAAAAGCCTGTACGGCGGGATCGTAAGTTTATGAGTTATACCGGCAATGCATGACGGTCCAGGAGCGCGTGGAGCAGATTTATGAAGCGGAACGAGGACATATTTACTCGTACTTGTTGTGCTTCGGCGTACCCGCGCAGCGCGCGCAGGAACTGGCGCAGGATTCGTTTTTGAAGCTCTATATCAAAATGACGAGAGGCGAGTCCATCGAGAATCCGCGAGCGTGGTTGTACCGGGTGGCGCACAACGCCGCGCTGCGGTTTCATCGGCGCGAGCCGCCGTTCGATGCGCTGGATGACGCCGCCGAGCCTTCGGAAACACTGCCCGATCCGGAACGCGCTCTGATTGCCGAGCAGCGCAGAACGGCACTGCGCCAAGCGATTCGCGATTTGTCGCCGCGCCAGCGCAACTGCCTGGAGCTGCGCGCTCGAGGCCTGCGCCACAGGGAGATCGCCGAGGTGATCGGCATTAGCACGTCGGCGGCCAGCGAATTTCTACGGCGCGCCGTGGTGCGGCTGAAAGAGGCGCTGCAGTGAGTAGCCACCTTTCCGACGAGCAACTGGCGCGTTTCAACGATGGAGAGCTGGCCGCGGGCGATGTGGCGCACGTGGAGACATGCCCGCATTGCGCCGGGCGTCTTCGCGAGATGGAAAGCGCCATGGCTGCTTACGTCGAATATCGCGAGACCGTTCGCGCACCGCTGCTGCCGCCCCCTCCGCAATCCTGGCCGGCGCTGGATACGCTGATCGCGCGAAACGCGAACGGCACCCGATCGAAGCTAACGCGCTGGTGGCCGCGCTTCGCGATGGCCGCAGCCTGCGCTGCGATAATAGCGCTCATAGTGCATCAAGCTGTCGAGCGGCCTTCCACAAGGGCCAGCGATCTTCTGACGCGCTCCGCGATGGTGATTCTGCCCGAGGGTCGATTGATCGCGCTGCGCAGCGGCGACCGAACTTTCATCCGGCCCGCGGTGCTCGCAACGGATGCGCCACCGGAGGGCCCGGCTGGCAACCATTTGCGGTCGCTGTTTGTGGCAGCGCACTATAGTTGGCGCGATCCGCTGAGTGCGCGCTCCTTCCGCGAGTGGCGGGACGGCTTACCGGAAAAGCGGGATTCGGTGAGCGTCATCCGGCAAAGCGGCAAAGAAGGCTGGTATCGCGTACGCACCGACAGCGGGTCCGGCGTGCTCCAAAGCGCTTCTATTACGCTGCGCGCGGCGGACCTCTATCCAACGGATGAAACATTTGCATTCCAGGGCGAAGAACCGCTGGAATTGACCGACGCTCCCGCAACAGCGCCAGAATCCGCTGCCAAGCCGCAACACGCGCAGGAGCTGCCGGCCGAAATCCTGGCTAGCCCGGAAGATACTCTGCATGTGCTGGCAGCCTTGGATGCAATCGGCGCCGACGTGGAAGATCCCATCGATGTGTCTGAAGATCCCGAACGCCGTTACGTCGTGGTGCGGGGCAGCGGGCTGGCGGCCGAGCGAAAGAGCATGATCGCGGAAGCATTAAAGCCCCTTCCGCGCGTCATGCTGCAACTGGATGCGGGCGCATCCAGCGTGAGCGCGACGCAATCGGCGTCCGGCAAATCAACGGAGCGGGCCTCCGCCGACATTCCGCCCGATTTCCGCCGCCAACTGGAGGAACATTTCGGCGGCGCAGTGGCGCTGCAACAGGTGACGGACCGTGTGCTGGAAGCGAGCGCTTCGATACTGGCGCGCGCCCACGCCTTGCAGACGCTGGCGCAAAACTTTCCGCCCGCGACGGCGCAGCGAATGCCGGACCGGGATCGCGATCTGTTGCGCAAGCTGCAGCGACACCATGCCGCGGAGTTGCGGCGCGTGCTGCTTCGCATGAAGTCCGATCTCCAGCCCTTGCTGGGCGCAGCGGCAAACGCGCCATCCGTCCCGACGCCTGATTGGCAGAGCGCAGTGCCTGCGCTGGTGGCCGCGGGGCAGAATGCCGACGATCTATTGAATCACTTGCTGGCCGGCAGCTACACGCAAGCGTCCGGATCGGATCTGCTGCACGATCTTCCATCCGCCATCCAACGCCTGGAAGCGAACGTCCAGGCGCAAGAGCTGGGAGACAGGTGAACGCGGTATGCGCTCCGCACTTTTGCTGAGCGGCTTGTTCCTGGCATGGCTGCCGCACGCGGAGGCGCAACAACCGGCGAGTATATTCGGAAGCGTGGCGGATACGTCCGGACACGTTGTAGCGGGCGCGGCCGTGCAGGTGCAGAGCGAATCCAGCGGTGCCAGATGGCACGCGCTGACCGACGACGACGGCCGTTATTCGGTGGCGGGATTATCGGCTGGCCGATATAAAGTGACCATCCGCATGCCTGGATTTCGCACTGTATCGCGGCTGGGCGTGGTGCTGGATTCGGGCGGCGGCCTGCCTTTGGATTTTCAGATGGAGCTGCTCATGCTGCACGACTCCGTCACCGTGGTCAGTTCGCGCGACGACCTGGACCCTTCGCCCAGCGATAGCCTGTTGCTGACGCGCACCTCTCCGGGCGCCGCACTGCCCGCGAACGGCGCCGATTTCCGCATGCTCTTCGACCTGGTGCCGGGCGTGGTGGTGACGCCCGCGGGTGTAAGCGACGGTGGCCAGTTCAGCTCCGACGGCCAGCGTCCCAACGCGAACGCATTTCGCGTGGACGGCGTCAGCGTGAACGCTGGTTTGGGCAGCGGCACTTTGCCCGGATCGTTTCCTGGAATGTCGCTGCCGGCCATGAGCGGTATCGGCAACACCGAGAATCTGGGTTCGCCCGAAACGGCCCAGTCGGTGGAATTGCGGGCTTCCGATTTCGCGCCGGAATCGGGCGAACGGCCGGGCGCCACGGCTCTGATCACAACGCGTTCCGGGACGAATGCATTTCACGGCGATGTCTTCGGCAACGTGCGCGACAACAGTTGGAACGCCAGGGATTGGTTCGCCAACAGCCAGGGCGTCGCGGATTTCGCGTATCCCCGGCCCTCCTGGGCCGATACCGGCTTGGTGCTGGGTGGCCCCCTGTGGCGAAACCACACCTATTTCTTTCTTTCCGGCGAGGGGTCCGCGCTGGACGACTACGCAGTGCAGTTGATCGCCGTTCCGACGCTTGCCACACGGCAGACCGCACCGGCGCCACTCGCCGCGCTGTTCAGTTCCTTTCCCTATCCGAGCGGGCCCAATTTGGGAAGCGGCTTAGCGGGAGCAAGTGCGCAACTCTCGAGCACCGGCACCCTAGGATCGTTCAGCCTGCGCGTGGATCAATCACTCGGCCCGCATGGAATTGCGTTTTTTCGATACCTGGAGGCTCCGTCGAGGGCCAGTTCCTCTCAGTACGACAGTCTCACCGGCGGCCAGTTCGACTGGAGGAGCGCCACGGTGGGCATTAACGCGGAATTTGCGGGGATGCTGCACGATCTGCGCTTCAACTATTCGCACGCCTGGCTGAACACTTCTTCGAGCGGCTCGCCGGGGAACACCGCGGCTCTAGCCGCCGCGGGCCTGCTGCCTGGGGTGACGGTCACTCCGACGGAGATCATTTATACCGGGCTCCCCTACATCCCGTCGCCATTTCCGCAATTTTCTCCGTACGATCAGGTTGTCCTGGGCGTATCGGTACCAGGGCTGGGGCAGTACGTTTCCGACCTTTCCGGCATCGCGCTGCAGACGCAGTGGGAACTGCGTGACTCGATATCACGCGAGATGGGCCGGCATCAATTCCGTGCCGGGTTCGATGGCCTGCGAATGCGACAGTGGCGCGGAGGAGCCATCGACACCATCTTGGGTTCGGCATCCAGCCTCCAAGGCATTCTGAATGGAGATCCGATCGCGGTTACGTATTCCAGACCGTCGCAGTATGGCCGAGAAATTATCGCGGGCTCGCTGTTCGCACAAGACACTTTCCACTTGAGCGACACGATGAGCCTGATCTACGGACTGCGCTGGGATCTCACTCCGCCGGGCACGGTGAGCGCGCAAAATCCGACCGTCTCCGGCCTGTGGACCGGCACTCAATGGCAAACAACAGAGATCGGCATCCTCAATGGGACGGCTCCCTGGCATATGGACTACGCCCAGGTGGCGCCGCGGGTGGGGCTGGCCTGGAAGCTTCCCTGGTTCGGTCTGATGTTGCGCGCCGGCGCCGGTCTTTTCTATGACCCTACGCTGGCCGCAACCATCGACACCATAAACGGCGCTCCTTTCAACAGTTGGTTGTATCTGCCGACCGGCAACGGCATCAGCGGAGCGGGCGGCGCGTCAAATCCTCCCACGGCGGCCCCTACGCCGATGAGTCCCGATGTTGCGCGCTTTTTGTCCGGCGATTATCCGGCGCTGCACCTTCCGCGGTCGTGGCAATGGAAGACGACTTTGGAGAAGCGCATCGGAGACGTGGGCATGGCATCGGCTTCTTACACCGGCAGCGCGGGAAGCCATCTTATCGGAAACGAGGCGTACGTCGATCCATCCACCGGAATTCTGGAGCGCCTGGTGACGCTAACCGAGAACTCATCCAATTATCAGGCTCTGCAAATGCGATTTACCGCCTCGCCCGCTCCCAGCGTCTATGCATCGGTGGCTTATACCTGGGCGCATTCCCTGGATGACGGCTCCGCGGATTCGGACGTTTTTCTGATTCACCCCGGCTATCAATTGAACGAAGCCTGGGCATCTTCCAGCTTCGACGTGCGGAATACATTGAGCGCGGCTTTATCCTATCGCGTGCGTAGCACTGCTTCCCGCAACCTGCCGGACTGGCTAGCGGGATGGACGGTGAGCGGAATCCTGCGAGCACGCAGCGGATTTCCGATCAACATCACCGATAACGAACAGGCCTTGGGCGAGGAGTTCGAGAATGCAGGCCGTCCGGATCTGGTGGCGGGTCAGCCGGTATGGATCGGCGATCCATCGGTGGCGGGAGGACGGCGGCTGAATCCGGCGGCTTTTGGCACGCCGCCTGCGGGGGAAGCAGGCACGCTGGGGCGCAATGCCATTTATGGAAATGGACTCACCCAAATCGACGCCAGCCTGCACCGTGCGTTTCCATTATTTCGCGGAATCGGGCTGGAAGTGGGACTTAATATTTTCAATGTGCTGAATCATCCGGAATTCGCCGATCCGGTGGCGTTCCTGTCCAGCCCCTGGTTCGGGCAATCCACCACCATGCAGAACCTGATGCTGGGAACGGGAACTCCGAATACCGGCATGCCGCCGCTGTTCCAGACCGGCGGCTCACGATCGGCGGAAGTGAGCTTCAGACTTTCCTTCTAGTGGCCTGTCGCGGCGAGCTCGTTCGCATGACCCAACCGCTCCCTCCGGTCGCGGCTCTGAAAGGATTTTCCGAGCCGCGACCGGAGGAAGCGCTAGTAACGAACGAGTGGGGGAAGCGGACCGCAAGCCACGTGGGCACGAACCCGTTATGATGGTTAGGGTGCAGGATGTCTCGGTTGAAATCCCGGCAGCCCGATCAAACTCCGTGGAATTGGAATCCTCGCAATGTGAGGAAGACTCCGCCCCGTTGTGGCTGTGGCCCAATCTGCTCAGCCTGGACGCGCCTCTGGTAGCCGTGCTTTGGCAGGGCTTCCTGGCTTACCGGTTTTCGCTGCCCTTGTCGCTGGCCGGACGGCTGGTGCTGGGCCTGACCGTTTGGGCAATCTACCTGCTGGATCGCTTGCTGGACGCGCGGCGGCCGGCATGGCCTGAAGAACCCCTCCGTCATCGCTACTATCGCCGGCATTCGAAGCTCATGAGGACGCTGCTCGCGATCGTCGCCGCCGCCGACGCATGCATCGCAATGGTTTGGTTACGCCCCGCGATTCTGCGCGAAGGGTTGTTTCCGCTGGCCGGCGTATTGGTATATCTGGCGGTATTCCATATTTCGAGCCAGCGTCTTAAAATCCCGAAAGAAATCGCGGCCTCCATTCTGTTTACGGCAGGAACTTTTCTTACCGCTTGGACCACCATTCCCTGCCCCAGCCTGGCTTGGCCGGCGGTGGCCTTCTTCATGCTTTGCCTGGCGAACATGATTGCCATCGAAGCCTGGGAATGGCGCGAGCTTCCCAAACAACTGACGCCGGGGCCGCATCCCTGCACGCGCTGGCTGGCGCGCACGTACTTATTCTGGGTGCCGCTGGCAGTGATGGTCTGCGCCGTCGCCGGACACAATGAGTGGTACGACTGCATTGCCCTGAGCGCAGCGGCGTGCGCGCTGTTGTTCTGGTTCGGCCGCCGCCTTTCGCTGGAAGCGCGGCGCGCGCTGGTGGACGGCGTATTGCTAAGCCCGCTGCTATTCCTGATCGTGAAATGAATGCCGACCGGATCGCCGGCAGCTACCGGTGGCTGGAATACGCGGCCTTCGGGCTTGCGCTGGAACACGCCCGTTTCGATTTTCTATCCTGCGCCGCCGAGGCTGGGCGAGTGCTGATTTTAGGCGAGGGCGATGGGCGGTTTCTCGCGCGGCTACTGGGATGCAACCGGCACGCCGGTATCGTAGTGATTGAATCCAGCGCCCGAATGATTCAACTGGCGCGACAGCGCGTGCCGGCGAGTGAGCAGGCGCGAGTGGAGTTTCACCAGCTGGATGCAGTGACCGATGCTTTGCCCGGCGGCGCGTTCGATGCCGCAGTTACTCATTTTTTCCTGGACGTTTTCAACCATCGCGATGCCGAAGCCGTGATCCGCAAGGTGAGCGCGCAACTTGCACCTGGCGCCTGCTGGCTGGTGAGTGAGTTTCAAGAGCCGGCCGGCGGACTTCCGCTCCTGCATGCCCGCTTGTGGCTGCGTGCGATGTATAGCTTCTTCGCAATCACCACGGGACTGCGCGCTTCCAAGCTGCCGCCTTATCGTGATTTGCTGGAACGCGCTGGTCTCAAGGAAATCAAGCACCGGGAACGCAGGCTCGGCCTGATCCGTTCGCAGGTCTGGCGGAAGCGAGGCGATTGATACCCGACAGGCGGTAAAATAATTCCATGAACACGGCACGCTATGTTCACTGGCGGAATGCAGATATGTGGCTCGGCTACTTTGAAGACTTCCCTGACTACGTGACTCAGGGTGAGACCGTGGCAGAACTCGAAGAAAACCTCCGTGATCTCTATCGTGATTTGACGAGCAACGAGATCCCAGGCATTCGAAGGGTCTCTCAACTGACCGTAGGATGAAGCGGATCGACCTCATTGGTGTCGCAGCCGGTGCCATGTCATCGAGAAGTCAACGAGTTCCTCGCGAAGCACATCCTCAAGAAGCTCCGTACTTGAGAATGCGGCTATTTCCAAACAAATCGCGCTAATTCGCGATCTTTGCGCACGCGATCCACGGGAAACACCTGATTGTGCATCACTACGTAGACGCCTGGAGGAAGCACGCGCGCCGCAAGCAGGCTCTCCGTCAGGTTCTGCAATCCGTCGCTCCCTTCGAACCCCAGCGGCGTCATCGCGCCCGTCAATACGATGGGATAACGCAGGCCGGATAAATTTCTTTGGAGCAGCAGCCCGGTTTCGACCATGGTGTCCGTTCCATGCGTGATCACAACCGGCGCGGTGTCCGCCTCCAGCTTCTGGCGCACCGTCGCCAGCACTCGCTCGCGATCGGCATCCGTCATCTCCAGGCTGTCCTTGTTCATCAGATGCGTCACCGCGATCTGGGAGTCCGGCAGGCGCAGCATCCGGAAATAGCGGTCGATCTTGCTATCCAGGTTCTGGACGTTGCCAGTCTGCTCGGAATAAACCTTCTCGATGGTCCCGCCGGTGGCGATTACATGGATCAACTGCATTTGCTAAACGGCCTGTCGCATGAGCTGCTTGAGAGAAATCCGGTGTTCCATGATGAGCTTTCTCACTTCGCGCGGCGAAAGCCTTCGAATGCGCTCCACGTCGCGACGCTTGGCCAGCATGCGCGGAAGCAGCGGCAGGGCCTGCCAATCGCCTTTTAGCAACGCCAGCGCAGCTTGCAATTTTCCGCGAATTCCCGGATATTTTCCCACTTCTCCCTGGCCGGTGATGGCGGCCCAAACTCCCGCACCCAGGCGCATCGCAAAGTATAGCGGGTTCCACCACAGCAAGCTCCACGGAAACAACTTCACCGCCAGCAACACGCGATTTCGCTCGATCAGTTCCAGCCGCCGCGAGGATCGCAGGCCCAACGTCGCTCCGCGATGATGCCGCACCACGGCGCCGGGAATATACAAACACTTCCATCCGGCGATCTGCGCGCGCAGCCCCAACTCGGCGTCGTCGGCATACGCGAAAAAATCTTCGTCGAACCCACCGATTTCGTCGATCATCGCGCGCCGGTACATGGCCGCGCATCCGTCCGGCCACAAGATCTCTTCAACCCGGTCATACTGCCCAACATCCAACTCACCGCTGCCGCGCCCGCGATTCTGTCCATCGGGATAAATCAAATGGCCTGCTTTGTCGATCCGGCGCGGATCTTCATGCACCAGGATTTTCGAAGCGGCCATGCCCACGTCCGGCCGTCCGTCAAAAGCAGTGGTCAATTTTTCCAACCAATCCGGTTCCGCTTCCGCATCGTTATTGAGCAGCGCGATGAATTCGGTATCGGACGCCGGGAAGCCCTGGTTGTTTGCAGCGCAGAAGCCGCGATTGTCCGAATTCCGGATCAGCTCGACATGGAACTTCGGGGAAAACTTCGGGTCGAATTGGGCGCCTTTTCCGTACTCGTTTAGTACCATTTCGGGTGAGCCATCGTCCGATCCGTTGTCAATAACCACCACTTCAAACGGCTGGTTCAAATTCTGTCGCTTAAGTGATTGCAAGCACGATCTCAAGAGGTTGCGGCGATTCCAGGTCACGACAACTACCGAAATAGCGCCTAAGCGATATTGTCCCTTCAACTGTAGTATTATAACCGTAAGCTAGCAGGCAACTTGTATGCTTTCTGTCGGTGAAACACTGAGACGTGCGCGCCTGGAACAGGGGCTCGACCTGTGTACTGTTGCAGCGCGAACGAAAATCAGCGCCAGATACTTGGAAGCGATCGAGTCCGATGATCGCAAGATACTGCCGAGTGGGTTCTTCTATAAGAGCTTTGTCGATCAGTACGCCAAATCTTTATCGCTGGACACGCAAGAGATCGATGCCGAAATCGATCGCGTGTTAAGAGCAGACGAACCTCTGCCATTGCCCGGTTTCGAAAGCGTCGTGGCGCGAAATGTTCCGCCGGTCACGTTCGCACACCGCTTTCACACACGACCTTCTTTCACCCCGGTAGCCACCTTGGTGCTGGTGCTGGCTGGCTGCTCGGGAGTCTACGCGTGGTGGCATGGGGCGCGATCGTCCGTGAGCTTTCAAGGGATGATCGCCAGGGTGCGCGGCCACGCCCAGGCCGGACTGCCAAAAATTACGGTGGCGAGTGCGAAGGCCGCGAGTCCGAAGATTGATAGGCCCGCGAAACAGCCAATTGCGCAGTCTGCACCGCTGCCCGTATCGCTGGCCTCGGATACCAAGTTCGCCGAGCCCGACGATGGCGCTGCTTCAACGCCATCGTCGGATTACAAAGTGATGCTGGATCTGATGGCGCACGAAGCCACCTGGCTATCGGTGTCGTCGGATGGCAAGCCGGTTTTTTCCGGAATCTTGCAAGCCAATCAGACCAAGAGCGTAGGCGGAAAACAATTCGCTAAGATGCGGGTGGGCAACGCCGCCGGCCTGGAGGTGCGATTGAATGGAAAACTGCTGGGGCCGCTGGGAGCGCGCGGGCAGGTGTTGATCGTGCTGTTTACGCCCGACAATTTCCAGATTTTTTCGCCGCCCAAGGAAAGCGACTAAGGCGCGGCTGCGCCGCAGCAGTTGGCCGAGACTGATGTCTCGGCGGGGCTGGGGATTGGCTGGCTAGGCTTTGTCGAAAAGTGTCACCGACAAAGCGGGTGGCCAGAAACTGACGGCC
The DNA here is from genome assembly GCA_963784025.1 of Bryobacterales bacterium. Taxonomy (GTDB): domain Bacteria; phylum Acidobacteriota; class Terriglobia; order Bryobacterales; family Bryobacteraceae; genus Palsa-89. The sequence goes on along the minus strand of CAWAPW010000005.1, from coordinate 324,494 downwards.
AATAGCATTATTGCGCCTGGCCCATCTTCTCCGCTTCGGCTTGCGCCTGGGAGCGCAGCATCCGTTTGCGTTGACGCTCGATACGCAATAGCTGTTGGCGGCGGCGATGCTTGATGGAATCGTCCACCATGCGCCAGAACTTGCGGAAGTATTGGACGGCGGAGGCGATGCCGAAGATCACCACGCCCCACATCCAGAGCATCGCGAAGCCGCTCAGGGACGGCCAGCGGATGCTGAGCAACACCATGGAAATGGCGATCATCTGCGTGATCATCTTGGTCTTGCCCAGGTCGCTGGCCTGTATCGTATAGCCCTCGGCGGCGGCGATGCTGCGCAGCCCGGACACGGCGAATTCGCGGCCGATGATCAGCACCACCATCCAGGCGGGCACCCGCCGGATCTGCACCAGAGAAACCAGCGCGGCTGAGATCAGCAGTTTGTCGGCGATGGGATCCAGCAACGTTCCTACGGTGGTAATTTGTTTCCAGCGCCGAGCCAGATAGCCGTCCAGGAGATCCGTGCACGCGGCTGCTAAGAAAATTCCCAGGGCAAGAAACGCATTGGTCACCAGCACCCCGCCGCGCCATTCGATGCGCAGATCCTGCTCCACCAGCACGGTCACCAGAAATGGCACAAAAAAGATGCGGAGAATAGTCAGCGCATTAGGCAGATTCATGTCGGGGCCGCGTCTTTTTGGATCTGGATTCCTGATGTCAGAATATCATTCGGCAAGGTACCCTGAGAGCCGCCGCTTTACGGACTCGGGCACCTCCGCCTCTACTTCCAGGATCTCACCGCGATATTGGCTGGAGAGCACCTTGGCGCGCTCGTGCAGTAAATGAATGAGCGAGCCCTCGCCGGCCGGGATGCGAAACCGCTCGCGCGACACCGGGTCCAGCGGCAGCGCGCTATCGATGGCCTGCAGCAATTCGCCAAAACCGGCGCCCGTGCGGGCTGAGACGGGGATGGCCTCGGTGCGAGCCGTGGCTTTCACTTCGCCCATGATTCGTTGTGCCAGACTCTCGACGTCGCTCGCGGCCCCAGCGTCCAGGTGATCCATTTTATTCAGCACCAGAATCTGCCGCGTCTGATCGGCGCCGATGTCGGCCAGCACTTCGAAGACATGCGCCGTGTGCTGGGGCGCGCTAGGCGAAGATGCATCCACGACGTGCAGCAGCAGTGCCGCTTCGGTTACTTCTTCGAGCGTGGCGCGGAACGCCTTCACCAGCGTAGTAGGAAGATGGCGGATGAATCCGACGGTATCGCTGGCGAGCACTTTGCGCCGCGACGGCAAAGTTAAATGCCGCACCGTGGGATCAAGCGTGGCGAACATGCGCGCGTCGGCCACCACCTCGGCGCCCGTCAGCCGGTTGAACAGCGTGGATTTTCCGGCGTTGGTGTACCCCACCAGCGCGATGGTGGCGAGCGGAACGGATTGCCGCTGTCGCCGTTGCGTACCCCGGCCTCCGCGCACGCTTTCCAGTTGATCGTTGAGCTTTTTGATGCGGCGATAGATGCCCCGGCGATCGGTTTCCAACTGCGTTTCACCCGGGCCCCGCGTGCCGATGCCGCCGCCTAGCCGCGACATCTCCGTGCCCCTTCCCGCCAGCCGCGGCAGCAGGTAATTCAACTGCGCCAGCTCCACTTGCAGTTGTCCTTCGCGCGTGCGGGCACGGCGCGCGAAAATATCCAGGATCAACTGCGTCCGATCCAGAATTTTGCAATCCAACGCGCGTTCCAGATTGCGAAGCTGCGTAGGCGTCAGCTCCGCGTCGAACAGCACCAGATTGGCTTCGTGGAAATGAACCAGGCGGCGCAGTTCATCCAATTTGCCGGAACCGATGAGCGTGGCCGAATCGGGCGCCTGCCGCGATTGGACGATGGTCTCTTCCACGTGCGCGCCGGCGGTGTCGGCCAGCGCTTTCATCTCTTCGAGCGATTCTTCGGCGGCGTGCGCGTCAGGATCGGCCTTACCTCGTTGATTAGAGCCCCTGTGTGAGCGGGATTTCAAATCCAGCCCGACCAGAATCGCGCGCTCTTCGCTGGTTACTGCCAATCCGGCTATTAGTCCTCGACCGGCTCCGCGGGTGCGGGATGGGTGACTCCGGCGGTTGCCGCCGCCACTCCGGTGGCACCGGAGGAATGGCCGCCCGCCGATGCATGGAACGGTTTCGAGACCACGACGGTGGAGATAGCGTGCTTAAAAATAAGCTGCTCCTGATTGTTGGTCTCAAGCACAACCGAATACTTATCGAAACTCTTGATGCGGCCGGAAAGCTTCACGCCGCTCATCAAATAGATGGTCAGGAAGGTCTTATCCTTCCGCGCATTATTTAGAAAAGCCTCCTGGATGTTTTGCGCCAGCTTTTCCAGGGGCGTCCTTTGGCCGGTTTTGGACTCGTTATCGTGAATGGTAATCCCTCCCACCGCGACGCGGGTGGCACTAAGCTCATGATAGCGCACTGCCTTCGCGCCGGTAGTTCCGCCAGGTCTTGTTCCGGCCCGCTCACGTTATACTCGATCTACCTGTGCCGGTGAAAAAGCCATCGCCCGGAGCGCTCCTGTTGGGTTTTATTCCTTTTGTGGGCATGTGCTTTTCGGTCGCTCTTTGGGATCGCGTGGAGCCCATGATCCTCGGCATCCCCTTCAATATCGTCTGGCTGCTGGGCTGGACCGTGCTAAGCTCCTTGTGCCTGTGGGCCGCTTATCGCGTGGAAGCGGCGCGTTACAAGCAGGACGACAAAAGGGACGAACGCGCCCCATGAGTCCCAGCGCCGTCGCGCTATCCACCATCTTCGCCATTGTCGCGCTGGGCTCCGCAGTCGGCTTTCTGGCCGGCATCCGGCGCAAGATGGACCTGGAGCAATGGATCGTCGGCGGACGCGGCTTCGGCCCGGTGTTGATGTATCTGCTGATGGCCGGCGAAGTTTACACCACGTTCTCGTTCCTGGGAGCCAGCGGCTGGGCCTATTCGCGCGGCGGCCCAACCTTGTACATCTTGGCCTACATCACCCTCACCTTCATCGTTGGGTTCTTCATCCTGCCGCAACTCTGGGAGGTGGCGCGGCAGCACGGTTTGCAAACGCAATCCGACTTCTTCCAGTTGCGCTACGGGAACAAATATCTGGCGGCCTTCGTGTCGCTGGCTGGCGTCGCGTTCCTGATCCCGTACTTCCAGCTACAACTCACCGGCCTAGGCATTATCGTCTCCATCTGCAGTTTCGACGGCATTGGACGTACCGCGGCGATGGTGATTTCCGTGGTGGTTTTGACCGCCTTTGTTCTCACGGGCGGAGTGCGCGCGGTGGCGTGGGTGAGCATCCTGAAGGATCTCCTGATGGTGTTCGCCGCGCTCGCGGTCGGCATCGGCATTCCCTACATCCAATTCGGCGGCATCCGTCCTATGTTCGCCGCGCTGGTGAAGGCGCACCCGGCGCATCTCACCATGCCGGGCGCCACTACGAACCTGGGCCACACCTGGTTCATCTCTACCGTGCTGCTCACTTCGCTGGGCGGATGCATGTGGCCGCACGTGTGCGGCGCTTCCTTCACCGCGAAAGACGCCGACACCTTGCGCCGCAACGCCGTAATCATGCCGCTCTACACCATCTCGCTGGCGTTCGTTTTCTTCGCGGGCTTCACTGCGGTGCTGGTCGCGCCAGGCTTGGCCAATGGCGACCTTTCGCTACTGACGGTAGCTCGCCAGAGCTTCCCTGCCTGGTTCCTGGGCGTGATTGGCGGAGCGGGCGCGCTCACCGCCATGGTGCCGGCTTCCATTCTGGTGCTTACCGCGGCCACGCTATTTGCCAAGAACATTTGCCGGCCCATCTTCGCGCCTTCGCTAACTGACCATGCGGTGGGCAGGATGGCGCGCATTGTCGTAGTGGCGCTCAGCATTATCAGCCTGTATCTGGCGATCTACAGCTCCAGCACGCTGGTGTCGCTGCTTCTGTTGGGCTATGCGGGCGTCACGCAGTTTTTTCCCGGCGTGGTGCTGGGACTTTATTGGAAGCGCGTCTCGACCATTGGTGTGTTCGCCGGATTGATCGCCGGACTCTCCATCGTCGCCGTTCTGATGCTCAGCAACCAGGACCCGTTTCATGGATGGAGCGCGGGCTTCATCGCGTTATGCGTGAACTTTCTGGTTACCGTGACGCTGAGCCTGGCACTGGGTCTCAATACACAGAACGCCGCGGCTCCCGCGATTTAGTTTCGAGCGAAAACCGCGGCTCCACGGTTGCACGGCCCTCAATCAGCGCGCAAACATGCTCACCCACCGCCGGACCATGCTTGAATCCGTGACCCGAACCGCCGCCCGCCAGCCAGACATTTTCGAAATCCGGATGCCGGTCGATCAGAAAATCGCCGGTCGATGTGTTCTCGTATTGGCACACGCGCGATTCCGCCAGCGGTGCTCCGGCCAGTCCGGGAAAACGCTCTGCCAGAAACGCCCGCGCGGCATCGAGCCCGAGAACAACCCGATTGTCCGAATCGGGATCGAACTCGGGGCCGTGCCGATCGAAGGCGAGTTTGAAACCGCGACTTTCGATGTCGGGAATTGTGTAAGCGCTGTGCTGGTCGGTGATGTCGGCCCACACCGGCATCATCGGCGGACCGAAGCTCGCGTCGCCAGGCGGCGTTCCAAAGAAAAACACCTCCTGGCGCGTGGCGCGGATGCGCTCAGCCAAAAGCTCGGGGAAAATCCTTGGGAGCCACGGGCCGCAGGCGTAAACGATGACGCCCGCGCTACCGTCGGCCGGCGCGGCCTCCTGGCGATACTCCACTCCATCCTGAATCGCCCGCTCCACCACTGCCTGCACCGCTCGACGCGCGAGCAACGCACCGGATTCCGGCTCGAGCACGCCTTCGCGCTCCTCGCGAAAACGCAGTTGCGGAAACTGGCGCGCTAATTCCGCGGGCGTCAGCTTCTGGAACGGCACCCCGCATTTCTCGAAAACGTCCAGCGTGGTTGCCGCGCGCGGATCGCCGGGCCGCGGCGTAAACAGCACACCCGTTTTCTGAAACAGCTCCGGCCGTCCGACCCGATCGAACAGATCCGTCCACTGACGGAGCGACCGCAGGGACCAGCGCGTATAGATTTCGTCGCCGCCATAGTTCATGCGAATGATGCGCGATTCTCCGCCGGAACTCGAGCGGTTGTTTCCCGCGCCATAGATGTCGAACAGCGCGACTGAGCGGCCCGTGCGGCGCAAATGCATGGCGGTCCATGCGCCGAATACGCCTGCGCCCACCACGACAGCGTCGAAGGTTCTCATGTGCCGGTCAAACCCGCTCCCTCACGGTCGCGGCTCGGTAACACCGCGCAAAAGTCCGATATAGATACTGAGCCGCGCGCGTCAGCAAGCGGGTTTTCATGCTGAAACGGCGCGCAGGCCATCCAGCACGGATTTCGGAATGTTCAGATTTCCGTTGTACCCGGTGCCGAGCGAAATCTGCGGCTTCACGTCGCCATGGAAATCTGATCCGCCGGAAACCGCGAGATTGTACTTGCGCGCGATGCCGGCGTAGCGTTCCGAATCCTTAGGCGCCTGATCGGAATGGAACACCTCGATGCCGCGCAATCCCGCGTCCCGCAACTCGCCGATGAATTTCTCTTCGGCGTCGGGGTCGCGGAAACCAAGGCGAATAGGATGCGCCAGCACGGGCAAACCACCGGCATCGATCACGCGTTGGATGGCCACCGGCACGTACGGCGCGTATCGTTCCACATAGCTCGGCGCCGATTCGCCCAGGTAACGCCGGAACGCTTCATCGAAATTCTTCACATAGCCTTTTTGGATCAACACGCGCGCGAAATGCGGACGGCCGGTCAACGTTCGCCCCAGCCGCTCCACTTCGCCCAACTCGATATCGATGCCTTGTTCGTGCAAGCTTTGAATCAAGCGCCGGTTGCGGTCCCGGCGTCCTTCAATCAGCTCACCCAGCCACTCGCGAAACTCCGCGGACGGCGGCTGGTGCAGAAAATATCCGAGCAGGTGAACGGTGCGGACTCGCGAACCGGGCACGCGCGTGCTCAATTCGATGCCGCAAACCAGATCCAGGCCGCGCGATTGCGCGATGGGCAACGCCTGGTCGAAACCGGCGAAGGTATCGTGATCCGAAATAGCAAGCGCCTCAAGCCCGCGCTCCCTCGCCAGGTCCACCAACTCATCGGGAGTGCAGGTGCCGTCGGATTCGTTCGTGTGGCTGTGCAGGTCTATCACGGAACGAGCTTCCCCAGCTTTATCACAGCGCGAGCTTTCTCAGCCGCAGCGCATTGGCGATCACGGAAACGGAGCTGAACGTCATCGCGGCGCTGGCGATGATGGGACTGAGCAAGAGTCCGAAAAAAGGATAGAGAACGCCGGCGGCCAGCGGCACGCCGACCACGTTATAGACGAAGGCAAAAAACAGATTCTGCCGGATATTACGCATGGTGGCTTTGCTAAGCGCGCGGGCGCGAACGATCCCCCGCAAATCTCCCTTCACCAGTGTAATGGCGGCGCTCTCGATCGCAACGTCTGTTCCCGAACCCATCGCGATTCCCACGTCGGCGCGCGCCAGCGCGGGAGCGTCGTTGATACCGTCGCCGGCCATCGCCACGATGCGGCCTTGCGCCTGGAGCTTGGCCACTGCGTCCGCTTTTCCAGCGGGCAGCACGTCGGCTTGCACTTCGTCGATGCCGAGCGTGCGCGCCACCACGTCGGCGGCGGAGCGATTGTCGCCCGTGAGCATCACAATGCGCAGACCGTCGCGATGCAAACTCTGGATGGCTTCGCGCGCCGACGCCTTCACGGGATCGGCCAGGCCGAGCGTTCCAGCGGGCGCGCCATCGATAGTGACGTGGACGATGGTCTGGCCGGAATCGTTCGGCATGTCCTGAGGCGTTGTTGGTTTGCCAACCGAGACTCGATGACCATCTACAAGGGCCGTGACACCCTGGCCGGGGATCGATTCAAATTGTTCGGCCTTCGACAGCGTGAGATTGCGCTCCAGCGCACCCGCGACAATGGCTGCGGCCAAAGGATGCTCGCTCAGCTTTTCCACGCTGGCGGCTAATCGCAACACTTCGTCATCGGGGACCGTGACTAGCTTCGGCTTTCCTTCCGTTAACGTCCCGGTCTTGTCGATCACAAGCGTGTCTATTTTCTCCAGCCCCTCCAGCGCCTCGGCATTGCGGATGAGCACGCCGGCCGTTGCGCCGCGCCCCGTCCCCACCATGATGGACATCGGCGTGGCCAATCCTAACGCGCAGGGACACGCGATGATCAACACTGCAACCGCGTTCACCAGTGCATAAGCCAACCTGGGCTGCGGACCGATCAGCGCCCATATGATGAACGTCGCCACGGCGACGGCCATCACCGTAGGCACGAACACGGCCGACACGCGATCCGCCAGCCGTTGAATGGGAGCACGCGAGCGCTGCGCCTGGCTCACCATTTGGACAATGCGCGCCAGCAACGTTTCCGCGCCCACGTGCTCGGCTTTCATCACGAATGCGCCGGTGCCGTTCACCGTCCCGCCCGTCGCGAGCGCGCCCGGAGCTTTTTCCACGGGGGTCGGCTCGCCCGTGATCATCGCTTCATCGACGAAGCTGGCACCTTCGACGATCACGCCGTCCACGGGAACGCGCTCGCCCGGCCGGACGCGCAACAGGTCGCCCGGATGCACGTGATCGAGCGGCACGTCTTCTTCCGTTCCGCTGGCCTTGATGCGGCGCGCAGTGTCCGGCGCCAGCTTGAGCAGAGCCTTGATAGCGCTGCTGGTCTGGCTGCGCGCGCGCAATTCCAGCACCTGGCCCAACAGCACCAGACAGACGATGACGGCCGCCGGTTCAAAGTACAGAGCCAGGTGGCGCCCCGGTAACAGCGTCGCAACCAAGCTGTACAGATACGCCGCGCCGGCGCCCAGGCCGATGAGCGTGAACATGTTCGGGCTGCGATGCCCGATCGACGCCCCGGCGCGCTCGAAGATCGGCCATCCCGCCCACAGCACCACCGGACTCGCCAGCACCAGTTCCAGCCATGGCCATTGCACGCCCGCGAACATCAACACGAGCAGCACCGCGGACGGAGGCACGCTCAGCCAGAACCGGCGCAGCATGTCGATGTACTCGGGATTGACGTCGTCCGCGGTGTCCCGGGTGACATGCACCGGCTCCAGCGCCATGCCGCATATGGGACAGGAGCCAGGGCCGATTTGCCGAATCTGCGGATGCATCGGGCACGTGTATTCGACACCCGCTGAGGCTTCCTTTTGCATCGGCTCAGGCGCGGCTTGCGGGTGCAAATACTTCGCGGGGTCCGCCTGAAACTTCGCCAGGCAGCCTTTCGAGCAGAAATAGTAAGTCTCGCCCTGATGCACCGCCGAACCCGCAGCGTGTTGCGGATCGACAATCATGCCGCACACCGGGTCATGCACCGCGGAAGTTTTTTGTTGAAGGATCGGAAGCATTCGTTCCTACTAACAGAGTAACCGGCCCCGAGGAGTCCTTGACACAGACTGGTTTGTGACACAAACCAGACGGCGAAAATGGTATCCACGAACTCACTGCCGGCCTGTTGATGTGCGTCAATGGGCGGAATCTTTCTGCCGGGATATTCGCTTTCCAAAACGACATTTTTCGCCGGAACTACGCGATGTTCGCGCCATATCTAGAGGCAGGGTACTTTGTGGCGATGGCCTCAAAACAGCGCGCGCCCGGCTGCTCCTCCCGCGAACAGCTACCTGCTAGCGGTCGCGGGGGCTCCCGGTCAATAGCTGCCGCGCCTCAAAAGGCACAAGGGTCACGGCGAAAACTAATTGTCGCTGGGCGTCTTCTCCGCGTGATCGATCACCAGCACCTCGAGCGGCGCTTTGCGGGATTCCAGCTTGAGCCCCAGTTTCTGCATGGCAACCGTGAGAGAATCCCCGGACGCGGCCTGAGCCATCTGAATTGCCTGCGGCGGAAGAGCGACGCCGGCCGAGATGGCCGAACGAATTCCCATGGCGCGAAAATCCTCCGGCGAAAGCTCCAGGACGAAATCGTATTTGCCCGTGAGGTTCGTCATGTCCACCACCGGCCGGTCCATGAACGCCGACAGCAAAGGCGCGAGCCCGGAGAACGACATTTTTCGGCCTTCGAGTTTGTTGTCGGCGAACGTGTAGTAAGCGCCGTTGCCCAAGCCCACCGTAACGCCTCCGGGCCGGGAGGTTGCCGCCACGTCGACGCCCCGCCGGTCGTCATGGGTCGTTTTCGGCGGATCGGGAGCCGACTCCTGCATCTTCAGGCCGCCCTTGTCCACCACCAGGCCGTACACCGGAAATTCCTTGCTGTCGCGGTGCATCTTCATCTGGAAGCGGTCCTCCAGCAAGGCCTGCAACATCAGGCCGACGTCTTTAGCCAAGCCGCCGGCCGGCAGCTTGGCCGTGATATCGAAGCGTTCCGATGCCATCCAGTCCGGGCTGGAAATCTGATACCGTTTCACGCGGTACGCGGCGGCGATGAAATCATCCAGCGAGAAAAACTTGAAGCTGACCTGTGAGCCATCTATGTGCATGCCCGCGCCCACGCGGTTGAACTCATCGGGCAAGGACGGCTTGATGGAAGCCACTTCGAATTCGGGCCGCGCAGCCTGTCCAAGCGGTGCCGGGGTCTGGCCAACCAGCGCCACGGCAGCCAACACGCCGAACATACCGCGCCGCATGGAGATCCTCCGCTACAACCGATTCTCCCGCACCGGCACGCGCTCGTAGCGGCGATGCAGGCTCTGGAACTGGCGCTGGCGCAGCCCCGCGCGATGCAGCATGTACCTTGCCAGCAGCCGCAGAATAGACAGCCCGTACACCGAGCTCTGCAGGAACGACGCCGAAGAAGCTTCCGGAAAATAACGGGCCGGCACCGGCACTTCGCGAATGCGCATTCCCGAATCCACAAACTGCGCGATGATTTCCTGATCGAACAGAAAATTATCGGAATTTGTCTCCAGATTCACGGCTTCCAACGCGTCGCGCCGGTAGGCCCGATAACCGGTGTGATACTCGCTGAGCTGGAGCCCAAACGCGCAATTTTCCAGAAACGTCAGGAAACGATTGGAAACATACTTCCACCACGGCATACCCTGACGCATCGGATTGCCTTCCATCAGCCGCGACCCTAGCACCACATCCGCCTCATTGCGCTCGATAGGCTCAATCACCCGCGGCAGCAGCTTGGGATCGTACTGGTAATCCGGATGAACCATCACGATGATTTCGGCGCCCGCTCGCAGCGCTTCGCGATAACAGGTTTTCTGGTTCGCTCCATAGCCGTAGTTGCGGTTGTGAACGAAAAGCTCCAGGCCCAATTCACGGGCGATTTTGACGGTGTCGTCGGAGCTGCCGTCGTCCACCAGGATTACCTGATCCACCAGGGCCGGTGGAAGATCGGCATAAGTGATGCGCAACGTCTTGGCGGCGTTGTAGGCCGGCATCACGACCACGATCTTTTGATCATGCGGCATCGGAGCTGCAGTGGAAGCTTTCACCAGTGTAGGTCAATTCCCTTTCGTCCGTGGAGTGACAGGTAAACTGAAGTGTCCAGCATGCCGGAAAAATATCGAGCTTTCTTATTCGACGCCTACGGGACATTGTTCGATGTTCATTCGGTGGTGGTGCGCGCGGGCGCGGGCTTGGACGGCGATTTGAATGCGCTTTCCAGGCTGTGGCGGCAAAAGCAGCTCGAATTCACCTGGCTGCGCGCGTTGATGGATCGCTATCAGGATTTCTGGCACATCACCGAAGCCGCTCTGCGCACCGCTTTGGCGCAACTTCAAATGGAGGCCAGCGCGGCTCAGGTCCGGCAGTTGCTCGACGCATATCTCGCGCCTGCCGTTTTTCCGGATGCAATCGTCGCGCTCGACGCTCTCTGCGACAACCCTTTGGCGATTCTTTCCAACGGCACTCCGAAAATGCTGGAGGCCGCGGTGAGCAACAACGGCATCGAGTCCTATTTCTCCGACATCATTTCCGTGGATCCGTTGAAAACCTACAAACCGTCGCCGCGCGTCTACCAGCTCGGAGTGGACGCACTTCATCTGCGGGCCGAAGAAATTCTCTTCGTGTCATCGAACGCGTGGGACGCCGCCGGCGCGAAGGCTTTCGGCTACAGCGTGTGCTGGTGCAACCGATCGGGCCAGGCGATGGATCACTTGGGATTCGAACCGGACATCGTGGTATCGAGTCTGGACCAGATTCCCGCCTGATACTGACCCGCGCGCGTCAGTAAGCGGTCCCGCTACAATAAAGTTGCTCCACCTGTCCCCCGCTTAATTCAAATATGATTCAAACGCTATTCGGCGCCGTAGAACAAGAACCCAACCTGCTGGAACGCCTGAAAGCCGGCATCCAGAAGACGCGTTCGGGGTTGATGGATCGGCTGGAAGACGTGGTAGCCGGCCGCAAGGAGATCGACGCCGAACTGCTGGAAGAGCTGGAATACGCGCTCATCACCGCCGACATCGGCGTGAACACCGTCAGCGAAGTTCTGGAAAGCATCCGCCAGCGAGCGGACCGCAAACAATTGGCCGACGCGGGCGAAATCAAGCAGCTCATCGCGCAGCATCTGCTGGAAGTTTTGGAAGCGGCCGAGCGCCCGGTGCCGCACGTGGCGGAGCCTCCGGCCGTCGTATTTGTGGTGGGCGTGAATGGCGCGGGGAAGACCACCACCATTGGAAAACTGGCCAGCCGATATAAATCCGAAGGCCGCAGCGTGCTGCTGTGCGCCGCCGACACCTTCCGCGCCGCGGCCGTCGAGCAATTGCAGATCTGGGGCACGCGCACTTCCACCGACGTAATCCGGCAATCGCCCGGCGCCGATCCCAGCGCCGTTGTTTTCGATGCGCTGCAAGCCGCCAAGGCGCGCAAAATGGACTACGTGATCGTGGACACGGCCGGCCGCCTGCACACCAAAACAAACCTGATGTCGGAGCTGGAAAAAATGCGCCGCACCGCGGCGAAAGTGATCCCTTCCGCGCCGCATGAAGTGCTGCTGGTGCTGGACGCCACCACCGGGCAGAACGGCCTGGAGCAGGCGCGCAAGTTCACCGAATCGAGCGGCGTCACGGGCCTGGTGCTCACGAAATTGGATGGCACGGCCAAGGGCGGAGTGGTGGTGGCCATCGCACGCGAGCTGAACCTGCCCATCCGCTACGTCGGCGTCGGCGAGCAGGCGGCCGACCTGCTGCCGTTTGAGCCCGACAAATTCATCGCGTCACTTTTTGCCTGATCATGCTCAGAAGCCCGCTCATGGACGAAGCGCTGGAACTGGCGCGGCAAGGCCTGGGGCGCACCAGCCCGAACCCAGCCGTGGGCGCGGTGTTGGTGAAGGATGGGCAAATCGTCGGCCGCGGATTTCACACCTACGCGCAGGCCAAGCATGCCGAAGTGATCGCGCTGGAGGAAGCCGGCGCAAAATCGCGCGGAGCGACGCTCTACATCACGCTCGAACCCTGCTCGCACCATGGACGCACGCCGCCCTGCGCGGACGCCCTGGTGCACGCGGGCGTCGCTCGGGTGATTGCCGCCATGGAGGATCCCAATCCGCAGGTGTCTGGTCAGGGATTCCGGCGCTTGCACGAAGCCGGCATCCAGGTGGAAGTGCTGCCCGAGTACACGGACGAAGCGGCGCGGTTGAATGAAGCCTTCATCCACTCCATGCGCACCGGCCTTCCGCTGGTGACGCTGAAAGCCGCGCTCACGCTGGACGGCAAGATCGCAGCGCCCGAAGACAACTCCGGTTGGATCACCAGCGAACGCGCTCGCGCTCACGTGCAGGAGATTCGCCACAACGCCGACGCGATCCTTACCGGCATCGGCACCGTGCTCTCCGACGATTGCCAGCTCACCGACCGTACCGGCCTGGAGCGCAGCCGCCCGCTGCTCCGCATTGTGGCCGATTCCACGCTGCGCATTCCGCTCCATTCGCGCATGATCGCGGGCGCCAACGGCGACGTCGCGGTGCTCACCACCTCGGCCGCGTCCGGCGAACGGCGGCGCGCGCTGGAATACCGGGGCGTGCGCGTGCTGGTGTTCGACGGCCCAGGCGGTCGGACGGACCTCACCAAGCTCCCCGCCTGGCTGGCCGGCGAACAATACCGGTCGCTGATGATCGAATCGGGAAGCAAGCTGAACTGGGCCGCGCTGGAGTCCGGCATCGTCGACAAGATCTTCTTTTATTACGCGCCGAAAATTCTGGGTGGATTGCAGTCGCTCCCGGTGGCCGGCGGGACCGGCCGGTTGCGGCGTACCGACGCTATCCAATTGCAGCGCGTTCGGCTCCATTCCATCCCGCCCGACGAATTCGCCGTGGAAGCGTACGTGGTGAGGTGATGCAAAAGTGGCAGTGGGGCAGACGCCATCGTCCGCGCCGGACCCCTGGTCCGGCTCCACGCGGTACGCTCCAGACGCAGGCCGACGCGGCGTCGGCCGCAGACCTGGCGGTCCGCCGCACCGCAGGTGATAAGGAGCCGGAATAGGTGTTCACAGGCATCATCGAAGAGGTGGGCGTCATCGCTGCCGCTGGCCATCGCATGCGCATCCAATGCCGCCTGGTGCTGGCAGATATAAAGGACGGCGCCAGCATCGCCGTCAATGGCGTTTGCCTGACCGCCGTTAACATCCAACCCGACGGATTCTGGTGCGACCTGTCGCCGGAAACCTTGGCGCGCACCAATCTCGGCGCCCTGCGCGCAGGCTCGCTCGTGAACCTGGAGCGCCCGGCCGCGGTGGGCGACCGGCTGAGCGGCCACATCGTGCAAGGCCACGTGGATGGCGCGGCCGAGTTCCTCGCCTTGGACCCTTTGCCTGACGGCAATTGGTGGCTCAAAGTCCGGATACCGGCCGATCTGGACCGCTACGTGATCCACAAGGGATCCATCACCTTGGACGGCGTCAGCTTGACCGTGGCTTCTCTCGATGGAGACGTGGTCGGGGTGGCCATCATCCCGCACACTTACAGCAACACGATCATGCGGGGTTATGGCCCAGGAACGGCGATCAACGTAGAAGTCGACCTGGTGGGCAAATATGTGGAAAAGCTAATGATTCCGAGGTAGAATTCAGTATCCGAATGGCGCCTTGTCGCGTCCAATCGGTTGGAAGGCCGTTTCGGGAGTTTCCTATGCGCTCGTTGCAAATCGCACTCATATCTCTGGTTTTCGCCGTCGGGACTTGTTTCGCCCAAAGGGGCGGTGGCGGACATGGCGGTGGTGGAGGCGGCCACGCTGTAGGCGGTGGTGGCGGCTTCCGTGGCGGAGCTGTGGGAGGCGGTGGTTACCGTGGGAACGCTGTTGGAGGCGGAGGATACCGCGGCGGCGCTGTCGGTGGATATCGCGGCGGCTATGGCGGCTACGGATATCGCGGTGGCTACGGTTATGGACGCGGTTATGGCTGGGGCGGCGGCTGGGGACTCGGATTCGGATTCGGTTATCCCTACTACGGCGGCTATTACGGCTACCCGTACGCCTACGGATATCCATATTATGGCGGCTACTATGCGGACCCCTACTACTCCGATCCCTACGCGTACGGCCAGGATCCTTACTACGGCGCTCCTCCTCCGCAGCAGCAATATCAGTACGGACCGCCTCCGCAGCAACAGCAACAGCAACATACGGTCCTCAATATGGACCGCAGTATGCGCCGCAGCCCAATCAGCGCCAAGGCTACCCGCCACAGCAGCAGAACGGCTATCCGCCGCCTCCGCCGCCCAACGGCGCACAGCAAAACTCCGCGCCGGCTCCCGCACCGAGCAATCCTCCCGGCGCCCAGCCGCAGGCTTACAACTACCAGCCCGACGGGCAGTGGCATCGCTTCGGCCAATCTTATTCTGCCAGTAGCGCCACAAACAAACACTTAGTCCTTCAGGATCTCGTGCGCCGCATTGTACCCGGGCGCTCCCATCACGCCTCCGCCCGGATGCGTCCCGGACCCGCATAAATACAGCCCGCGAACGGGTGTCCGATAGCGCGCGCTTCCCGCCACCGGCCGCATGACGAACATCTGATCCAGGGCCATTTCACCGTGGAAGATATTGCCTCCGGTGAGGCCGAAGCGCCGTTCCAGATCGAGCGGCGTCAGCACCTGCTTATCGATGATGAGATCGCGAAAACCCGGCGCATATTCTTCGATCAGATCCAGGCAGCGATACGCGAAGGGCTCGCGCAGTTCGTCCCAATTGCCATCGCGCAGCGTATAAGGAGCATATTGGATAAAAATGCCCATGATGTGCTTGCCCGCGGGCGCAAGCGACGGATCGTACATCGTCGGCACAGTCAATTCCAGCAGAGGCGACTGCGAAGGATGCCCGTACTTCGCATCATCCCAGGCGCGCTCCACGTATTCGAGCGATGGGCAAATGTGCATCGTGGCGCGGTGCTGCGGACCTTCCGCGCCCGGCAGCGCGCGGAAATTCGGCAAGCCGTTCAGCGCCAGATTAATCTTGCACGACGTGCCTTCGCTGCGGTATTTGCGGATCGCATCCACAAAATCCTCAGGCAGCGCGCCCTCATCGATCAAATGCAGAAACGTGAGCTGCGGCGTGAGATTGCTAATCACCTTCTCCGCGTCGATCTCTTCCCCGCCCTCGAGCACCACGCCGCGCGCGCGGCCATTGACAATCTTGATGTGCTCCACCGCCGCATTGGTGCGGATCTCCACGCCTCGGCTGCGCGCCGACGCCGCAATCGCTTCCGAAACCGCGCCCATGCCGCCGCGCACGAAGCCCCACAATCCGCGGTGTCCACCCACGCTTCCCATCACGTGATGCAGCAGGATGTACGCGGTGCCGGGCGAGCGCGGTCCGCCGTTCGCGCCGATGACTCCATCGGTGGCGAGCGTCACTTTGATCTCGCCCGATTCGAACCACTCGTCCAAAAACTCCACCGCGCTTTGCGTGAAGATCTTCACCAGCCCCACGATTTCCTTGGGACTCAGCCCGCGCATTTTGCCCGCCAGCTTCAGATAATCGACGAAATCGCCCAGGCCCTGCGGCGGAAACTCGGGCGGCGTGGTCAGTAGCAACCCTTCCACCACTTGCGACAGGCGCTCCAAATGATCTTCGTAAGCCGGAAAAACCGCCGCGTCGTGCCGCGAGAACTTCGCGATTTCCTGCAGCGTCTTCGCGCCATCCTGCCACATGAAGAGATAACGGCCGTCGGGAAAGGGCGAAAAGAAAGCCGGATCCTTGGCGTCCACGCGATAGCCGAAGCGCGCTAATTCCAAATCGCGAATCACGCGCTCCTGCAGCAAGCTGGTCAGATAAGCGGCGGTGGAGACGCGATAGCCGGGCCAGATTTCTTCGGTGACCGCGCACCCGCCCACCAGCTCGCGCCGCTCCAGCACCAGCACGCGCCGGCCCGCTCGCGCGAGGTACGCGGCGCAGACTAAGCCGTTGTGCCCGGCTCCAATGATGATTGCGTCAGGTTTTTGCAAGTACCGATTGTAGCTTGGACTCGGCGAATGTCAGCGATCGCCGCTAGGGCAAGCCGAAAGCGTAAATGTTACCGTCCTCGGACTTGACGTAGACCTTTCCGTTCGCGACTACAGCCGGCGATTCGACGCTGCCCTGCGTGGTATTGCTCCACAGCTCGGCGCCGGTGCTGGCGTCGAGCGCGATAAGATTGTCGCCGGAGCCGACGTAAACCACTCCGTTCGCCACCGCGGGCGAGGCTAATACAGTTCCGCCGGTCGTGTAGGTCCACAGTGTGGCGCCGGTGTTAGCGTTTAGCGCGTAGATGATAGAGACCCGGGCGACGTAAACCACTCCATTCGCCACCGCAGGCGGGTAGGTCGGAATCCCGTCGGTGTAGAAGCTCCACAACTGGGCGCCGGTACTGGCGTCCAGCGCGTAGAGACTGCCGTCTAAGGAGCCGGCATAAACCGTTCCATTCGCGACTGCAGGCGCAGCCTGGATCGCCCCGTGGGTGTTGTAGCTCCACAGCTTGGCGCCGGTGCCGGCATCCAGCGCGTAGAGATTGCCGTCAAAGGAACCAATGTAAACTACTCCATTCACCACAGCAGGCGAGGCGTGCGCCGGTCCGCCCGTAGTGTAGATCCACAGCTTAGCGCCGGTACTGGCGTCCAGCGCGTAGACATTGTTGTCGTTGGAGCCGACATAGACCTTTCCATCCACCACGGCTGGCGAGGAATGCGAATCGCCGAATTTAGAGGTCCACAGGGGGGCGCCCGTGCTGGCATTGAGTGCAAACAGGAAGAAATCGCCCGCTCCGATGTAATCCACTCCATTCACCACGGTGGGCGAGGAAGTCGCATAGGTCTCGCCCGGGAATAAGTTCCACAACAGGGCGCCGGTGCTGGCTTTGAGCGCCAGGAAATTATCGTAAACCACTCCGTTCACCATCACCAGCGCGTTACCGTGGCGATTGCCCGTGGGGTGGCCCCACTCGAGCTCAAGGCTGCCGACATTGCTAGGATTCAGCACATTTTCATAGGGATTGTGGCCGGTGTGAGCGGGCCCGAAGCCCAACTCTCTCCAGTCGGTATAGACCGTGAATGTCGCGTTCGCTGTCGCGCCCGAGCTCGCCTCGGCGCTCACCGTGTGTGCCCCGGGCAAGGCGGGGGCCGGAACCGAAATCGCGACGCCGGAGAACGACCCGGAACCGTCGGCGGTGGCCGACGCTTCGTCCTTCCTACCGAAATAAATGTCAATCGAAGCGCCCGGCGAAAACCCGCTCCCCGATACCAGGGTGGAACTCGTGGGCGGACCGATGGGCGGCGAAAGCGTGATCGTTTGGCTGAAGGCTGCGCTGCTGAATAACAGCGCGATGACCGGCAATGTGTTAGGCGCCATCATGTTCTCCTCCTTGGCATGCGGTCAGCGATTGTCAGTCGCTGCTCCGTCGGGCAAGCCGAAGGCGCAGACGAATCCGCCGCATGCGGCATAAAGCTTTCCATTCGCCACCACAGGCGAGGAGGCGCCGGCCGCGTAGCTCCAAAGCTCGGCGCCGGTAAGGGAATTCAGCGCGTAAAGGTTGCCGTCCCCTGATGCAACATAAACCACTCCATTCGCCACGGTGGGCAAGAAAGGCACGATCTTTCCGGTGGCGAACCCCCACACCGCACTGCCGGTGCGTGCGTTCAGCGCGTATACATTGTGGTCCCAGGAGCCGAAATATACCAGCCCATTCGCTGCGGCGATCCCGTACACCAGCCCTCCGTCATACTTGCGCCCATTGTTGTAGGTCCATAGTTGCGCGCCAGTGCCGGCGTCGAACGCATAGACATCGTGATCGTCGGAGGGCTCATAAACCACCCCGTCCGCCACAGCGGCCGACGGCGAATTGAACCCGCAATAACAGCTAGGGTTCGTGGGGCCGACCCACAGCATGGCGCCAGTGCTGGCGTCGAGCGCCTCGACGTAGCCGGAGACACTTCCGACATAAACAACTCCATTCGCCACAGCGGGCGTGTAATTTGGTCCGCCGATAACGTAGATCGATACCACGGCACCGGAATTGGCGTTCAGCCCGTAGATAAAGTTGACGTTGGAGAAGTAAAGCACTTCATTCACTACAGTGAGGAAGGAGCCCGGCTCCACGGCTCCGTTTGAGACGTAGGTCCACAGCTCAGCGCCGGTGCCGGCGTCAAACGCGTAAACGACGCCATTGCCGTCGGCGGCATAAACCACTCCACTCGCCACAACGGGCGGAGCAGTCAAAAGGGGACCACTGGCATGTTCCCACAGCAGAGCGCCGGTGCTGGTGTCGAGCGCATAGATCGCGCTCTCAGCGCTAGCGTAAACCACGCCATCCGCCACAGCGCTGGGACTCGCTTGGATGCTGGAGGTCCACTTAAGCTCGATGCCGCCCACGGTGCTGGGACTCAGCACGTTTTCATAAGGATTGTGGCCCGTGTGATTGGGCCCGAAGCCGTACTGTGGCCAATTGGTATACACCGTAAATGTCGCTTGCGCGCTGCTAGCACCTCCGCTCGGCACAGCGCTCACGGTGTGTTCGCCCGGCAGTGCCGAGGCGGGAACCTGAATGGCGATATTGGAAAACGACCCGGAACCGTCGGCGGCGGCCGACGCCAGGTCCGTCCTACCGAAATAAATGTCAATCGAAGCGCTCGGCGAAAACCCGCTCCCCGAGACCTGCGTGGAAGTGGTGGGCGGACCGCCTGCGGGCGATAGCGTGACCGTTTGGCTGAAGGCTGCGCTGGTGAATAGCAGCGCGACGATCGGAATTGTCGTGGACGCCATAACGTTTTCCTCCGAATGCGGAATCTCGCCATTATATACCCGCCTAACTCCAGCCAATAATCCCCAAAAGTAGAAAATTGAGGCGCCACCACCGCAAGCAGGCTGGCGATGCTGCCGAGCGGCGCAGGAACAACATTGATCCCCCGCCATATTGGCGTCCTCGGTATATTGGAAGCTCATGCTCGTAGTCATGCAGGAAGGCGCCGAAGAAGCGCAAACGCAACGCGTCATAGACCGGCTGGTGTCGATGGGCTTCATCGTCCATCGCTCGTCCGGCATGATGCATACGGTGCTGGGCGGAGTGGGCCCGGTGGGCGACGTCGACCCCATCGAATTCGAAGTCATGCCTGGCGTCAAGGAATGCCACCGCATCGTCTCGCCCTACAAGCTGGCCAGCCGCCATTTCAAACCCGCCGGAACCAGGATCCAGATTGGCGACGTCGAAATCGGCGGCGACCGCGTGGTGGTCATGGCCGGGCCGTGCAGTGTAGAAAATCGCGACCAGATCGGGCAGGTAGCCGAGGCCGTCGCCAGGAGCGGCGCGAAAGTGCTCCGCGGGGGCGCGTTCAAACCGCGCACATCGCCTTACAGCTTCCAAGGCATGGGCGAAGAGGGCTTAAAGCTGCTACGCGAAGCGGCCGACTGCAACCACCTGCTGCTGGTGAGCGAAGTGATGGATCAAACCCAGATCCCGCTCATCGCCGATTACGTCGACATCCTGCAAGTGGGCGCTCGCAACATGCAGAACTACAATTTGCTGCGCGAGCTGGGGATGTTGCGCAAGCCGATCTTATTGAAGCGCGGAATTTCCGCCACCATCGAAGAGCTGCTATTGAGCGCCGAATATATTCTTTCCGGCGGCAATTACGACGTCATCCTGTGCGAGCGCGGCATCCGCACTTTCGAAAATTCCACGCGCAATACCATGGATATCTCAGCCATTCCGGTGGTGAAGTCGCTCTCGCATTTGCCCATCGTGGCCGACCCATCGCATGGCACCGGACGCCGCGATAAAGTGCTGCCCATGGCTCGCGCGGCCGTTGCGGCGGGCGCCGACGGTTTGTTGGTGGAAGTGCATCACGATCCCGATCACGCGCTCAGCGACGGCGCGCAATCGCTATTTCCGGAACAGTTCGCCGAACTGATGGATCAGTTGCGCATGATTGCCACGGCCGTTGGCCGATCGATATAAAAACCGCATGAAAACGGTCGCAATTTTTGGCGTGGGCCTGATCGGCGGATCGTTCGCGCTGGCACTTCGCAAAGCCGGATTCACGGGGCGGATCATTGGTGTCAGTTCAGATCTTTCGATTCAAGCGGCCCTATCTTTCGATGTTATCGATGAGGCGCTGCCGGCCCAGGACGCCGCCGCTCAAGCGGATCTCCTGTATCTCGCCCAGCCCATTCATAAGATCATCTCGAGCCTGGCGGAACTCGACGCGTGGGTCAACCCCGGCGCTTTAATCACCGACGCCGGCAGCACCAAGCAGGCCATCGTCGAGCGCGCCAGCCGCGTCATTTCACGGGCCCAATTTCTGGGTGGCCATCCCATGGCCGGACGTGAGCGGCGCGGAGTGGAAGCAGCCGAAGCAGATCTCTTCCAGGGACGGCCGTACGTGCTCACTCCGCGCGCGGTGTCCGAACTCGAACACCCAGCCGCGCAAGAGTTTCTCAGTTGGATCCCTCGGATTGGCTCTTTTCCCGTAATTCTGAAACCGGAAGAGCACGACCGCACCGTGGCCTTCACCTCGCACTTGCCGCAGCTTGCCTCCACTGCCTTGGCTGCCACGCTGAACGGGCGTCCGGAGCCGCAGTCGGGCGTTTACGGGCCGGCGCTGGTGGACAGCACCCGTTTGGCCCTCAGTTCTTTCGATATCTGGGGCGATATTCTTGACACCAACCGGCATCAAATACTCGTAGCGCTCGAAAGCTATATCGCCAAGCTTCAGGAGTTCCGCGAGCATTTGGACGGGGACGCGATGCGACGCCACTTTGACGCTGCCGCGCGTCTCGCCGCTGAGGTGCGCGACCGTGCGTGATTGCGAAGTTAAGATCATTAATATTTTGTATGACAATTCACTGGACTTTGGGACTATAATAATCAGGATCAATGGACGCGCAATCCATCTCGATCGCGACAGTCGTTCGGAGTGAATTGATCAACCTGGACGGGGTCGCGAAATTTACACCGAATCGGCGTTTCGCAACGGTGTACTCGGAGGGAAGTCCGCTGGACTCGCTTTTCTTTCTGGAGTCCGGTTTGGTGAAGATACACAAGCGTGGAGATGACAATAAGGAGATAATCCTTCAGATTGTCGCGGCGGGCGAGTTATTCGGCGAGCAGGCGCTCGGAACGGAAGCTTCGCGCAGCATCGCCGCGGAGGTGCTGCAAGAGGGAGTGATTTACGTCATCCCACGGGATTTATTCCTCAGGGTTTGTGATCAGCATCCCGAACTGTGGCGGGAAATATCCGGTCTGCTCACCACGCGCAAGCGGCAATTAGAGAAAAAGATCGAGTTGCTGTGCCTGCGCGATGTCGAGTATCGCATCCTCTATTACATGGCCGACCTGGCCAGAATGTTCGGCGCGCGCTCCAACGGAGCCGAGTACTCGATCCCGCTTTCGCAGGGCGAACTGGCCAGCCTGATCGGCGCCACTCGCGAGACCACTTCCACTACTTTGAACGCATTGGCGCGCAAGGGAGTGATCCGCTTGGGCCGCCGCCAACTGATCGTCCCTTCCATCGATGGTGTGCTGGAAGCCGCGAATCAGCGCAGCCAGGCCGCCAAGGTTTCCTAACCGCTCACTGACGTGCGCGGCTCAGCTGATTGGCTGCGTTACTGAGCCGCGCGCGTAAGCAAGTGGGGCTGCTTTTTCTTAAACTGTTACACCTGTGCCGGACACGCACACCGCGCCACAGCGAAGCGCCAATGTTTTCAATCCTTTGAAATGGAATCGCGATTGCTATCCTCGGCCCCCATGAGGTTTGTTCTGATTCCGGTATTGGCAGCGTTCCCGCTGCTGAGTCAATCCCCCGCGCCTGCCGGCGACTCTCCGGTTGCAAGTCAAGCCGAGGAGCAAGCCTTCGATCTGAATGTCAATTCCCGCTACACCATCGAAAGCATTAATTTCGTCGACCAGCACGAGTATAGACTCAGCACCTCCGCCACGGAGGAAATCCGCCGACTGGTGGGCGCCAAGGTAAGCAGCGAAGCGCTGGACCGGTTGGCGTTGCGCATTCGCGGAGAACTGCGGGCTCACGATGTCACGTTCAAGCTGGCGCGTGGCGCGCAGCCCGAATCTGTGCGAGTGCTGATCCAGGTGGATCGGGCCGGCGGATCTTTCGATGCCTCGGTTCCGGTGCTCAGCTACAATTCAGCTCTCGGATTCACGGGAACCGGCCAGCTCACCAGCACCATCGGGCCGAACGCCTTCACATTTCGAGCGGTGCGCGATAGCAACAACCTGATCGAACGGTTATCCGGCATCCAGGCCAAGTACGAGCGGGTGGCGCTCGGGAACGGCCGCATTACGCTAGGTTTCGAGTTCGACGGATATCAGGATCAATACGCTACCTCCACCTTAACGGCTCTCGATAGCGACTCACGACCTTCTTCCCTGGCCGCTGGCGCTTATGGTTCCCGTCTGAACTATGAGCCCAGCGCCACCTTTGTATTAGCCGCGCCTTTGACGCTCAGCGTCGGGCTCAGCTTCGAACAATTGAACAATCTCCCTTCGGCCGCGCGATCGGAATCAGCCAACGCTGTGATAAATACTCTGCGCTATCATCAGCGCTGGGGGCATTCCGGCGACAGCACTCAGGAGTTGGACGCAGGTTACAGCCTGCGCGCGGCCACCACACTGCTCGGTACAGACTTGGCTTATACCCGCCACGTGGCGCATGTGAAGTACAATTACTCAAGTCGGGTGCAGTCGGTCGAAGTGGTTATGATGGCCGGCGCCATTTATGGTCAAGCACCCTTGTTCGAGCGCTTTGCCTTGGGTGATAGCACGCTGCTGCGCGGGTGGAATAAGTATAGCTTGGACCCTCTCGGCGGAAACCGGCTGGCGTACGGCTCCGTCACATATGGTTATCACATCATGCGAGTTTTCTACGATACCGGAGCGGTTTGGAATCAAGGGAAATCGCCGGAAGCCAAAGAGTCGGCCGGTGTCGGAGTATCGAGCGGCCTGGGTGTTCTTGAGAAGGGCGCTTTTCTTGTGGCATTGGCCTTTCCGCTCCGGCAGGGCCACGTCACTCCGGTAGTGATCGCAGGAATGAATTTTTGACGCCACTCCCTCACGGTCGTGGATCCGTATCGGCGCGTGCGCTTCTGAGCCGCGCGCGTAAGCAAGCGGTGTGTCTTCTGGCCATCGTAAGCCTGCAACTGGTGGCCATGACCGTTTCATCCACGGGCTTGCTCCCACGCCACGTAGCCGGCGAGATCCACGTCAGCGCGCCCACGCTGCACTTCCTTACCGGCAAGTCCCTGTCACGGCTGCACGACGGCGCGGCGGTGCCTTTCGATTTTCAATTGATTATCACGTCAGGGTCCAAGAACAACGTCGTCGCGCGCGCGCTGGAGCGCTTCACCGTCAGCTACGACGTCTGGGAAGAAAAGTTTTCAGTGGTCCGCGTGAGCGACTTCCGGAAATCCGGCATGCGGCTTTCGGCCAACAGCGCGGAAGCCTGGTGCCTGGACAACATCTTCGTCCAAGCCGCCAGCCTGCCCGCCGGCCAGCAGCTTTGGGCGCGCCTGGAAATCCGCAGCGTGGAATCCAAGGAGCCGTTGGACGCCAGTCCGGGAATCAATCTCGCTACACTTATCGAAATCTTCAGCCGGCCATCGCGTCCGCAGCAGGATCGTTGGTCGCTCGAATCGGCCCCGTTCCAATTGGCCGACCTGAAACAGCAATGAATCGGCTGCGCAACCGTCTGATCCTGGTCTTCGTGGTTGCCACGCTGGCTCCGCTGTGCCTGATGGGATGGATCTCGCTTCGCCTGCTGCACTACAGCCTTTCGCTTTCATCAACCGCCGAATTGGATCAGGTCTCGATGTCGCTCAAGCGGACCGGGCATGAGCTGTTTCGCCAGGCCTCGGACTCTCTGAAGCGAGATGCCGTTTCAGGACGCGTTCCGGCGAAACAATTCCAGCTTGCCGCCAAGAGCCAGTGGCCAGGCGCGATCCAGGAATTCTACTCGAGCGGCGATCCGGAAAGTTTCAACCTGGACGGCAACCAGCGGGACCGCTTGGATTATCTGGTGCGCCGCGACGGCGGCGTCGTGATGTACAGCACCTCTCTCAATGGCATCGACATGCGGCAGCTCTTGGACCAGTACACGGCGGCTCGGGCCACGGTTGCCGCGGCGGGCACGCACAATTGGCGGCGCGGATTCACGTATACCTACCTGCTGCTGGCCGCCGGCATCTGGCTGCTGACATTCCTCGCGCTGCTCTACTTTGCCAAGCGCCTGAGCCAGCCCATCCATGAATTGACCAAGGGATTGTCGGAAGTAGCGGCCGGCCACATGGATTATCGCGTGCCCGAACGAAGCGACGACGAGGTAGGCTCCGCGGTTCGCGCCTTCAACGAAATGGCTGAGGAGTTGAAACAATCGCAGGAGCGCCTGGTGTACGTGACGCGCCTGGAAAGCTGGCAGGCGCTGGCCAAGAAGATGGCGCACGAAGTGAAGAACTCGTTGACGCCTATCCGCCTGACCATGGAAGAGATTGCGGCGCGGCAATCGGGCGCTGGCGGCGATTTCTACGAGCAGGCCGCGCAGATTGTCGTGGACGAAGTGCAAAGCCTGGAACGTCGCGTCCGGGCGTTCTCCGAATTTTCCGCAGAGCCGCCGGTCTCGCCCCGCCCCATCGATATTAACTCGCTGCTCGAAGAGCGCATCGCGTTTCTGCGCACCGCGCATCCCGATATTGTTTACAGTACGCGCCTGGCGCCCGATCGTCCGCGCGTGTATGCCGACGAAGACCTGGTCAAGGGTGTGCTTACGAATCTGCTCGAGAACGCGGCGCAGGCGGTCACTCCCGGCGGCGTCGTGCTCGGAGTGACGCTCGGCGTCACGTCGGCGGCCAGCGACAAGATTATTATTGAAGTGCATGACTCAGGTCCCGGACTCAGCCCGCAGGCGCGCGGCTCGTTATTTCAACCGGCGATTTCGTTCAAGCGCGGCGGCATGGGCCTGGGCCTGTCTATTGCCCGCAAGAGCGCGTTGCTCGCGGGCGGCGACATTCTGCTGGTTCCCGGCGAGCTCGGAGGAGCCGCGTTCCGTGTTTTGCTTCCCGTGGCGTAGACCACTCCCTCACGGTCGTGGCTCGGTTGCCGCCTTACTGAGCCGCGCGCGTCAGCAAGCGGTCTTCCTGCTCCTGTTGGCCGCACCTCTCTGTGCGCAAGAACCCATCCTGCGCGTTCCCGTCCGCCTGGTGGTCGCGCCCACCTCCGTGACCGATCACTCCGGCAACTTCGTCAACGGACTCACCGCGTCCGACTTCCTGCTCTACGACAACGACGTTCCGCAACAAGTCCACGAAGACGGCGATTTCCTCCCGATTTCGCTAGCCATCGCGGTTCAAACCAATCTCAAAGGGCAAGCCGTCGAGCGCGTTCGCGAGCTTGGCCCGCTGCTTGGAGCGCTGGTGGTGGGCGTGGGCGGCGAGGCCGCGATTTTCAGCTTCGACCGCAAACTCGAAGTTCGTCAGGATTTCACGCCCGATCTGGGACGGCTCACCCGCACCTTGCGCCGCCTCGAATTCGCGCCCGGCCTAAGCCATGTGATCGACGCCACCCTCGACGCCATTCGGCTTCTCGATCAACGGCCCGAAGGACGCCGCCATATTCTGCTGCTGATCTCTTCGCCGCGTGACGAGCCGCGCGATTCGGCTAGCCAGAGCACGTTGCACGACGCGCTGGCCGATGCGGCGTTAAGCAATACCTTGATCTATTGGCTGAACGCTTCCCGCGGCGCGGACGCCGAAGATCCCGCTCCGGCTCTGACGCGCTACACCGGCGGCCAGCAATACACGCTGCAGAACGAGCATGCGCTCGAACGCGCCATCACGCAAATTGGGGAAGAAATTCACGGCCAGTATTTGCTGAGCTATACGCCGGCCCACACGAATGAAACCGGATTCCATCGCATTCGTGTAGTCTCGAAACGCACCGGCGTGGAAGTTCGCTCGCGCCCGGGCTGGTGGTCAAACTAAATGTCGCTCGAGAACAACGATCGCTTGTTTGTTGTGGCGCACGCACTCGTGCGTGCCGCGTCGAACCTCATCTCGACGCCTGGGCCGGTTTCAAATCGTTCACACGAGTGTGAACGCTGCACGCACGAGTGCGTGCGCCACAAGTGCTGCCCACGTCTAAATATGCCCTCTAAACGTATTCTCGTCCTGGACGACGAGCCGAATATCGGCGGCTCGCTGCGCTTGATTCTGGAGCGCGAAGGCTACTCGGTGACGCTGGCGCGCAGCATCGCCGAAGCCAGGCCCGCGGCCGAGCGCGCCGATCTGCTGCTGCTGGACGTTCGCCTGCCCGATGGCAGCGGCATCGAATTCCTGCGCCACTTGCGCGAGCGCGAATACCTGGGGCCGGCCATCATGATCTCCGGGCACGGCACCATCGCCGAAGCGGTGGCCGCCACGCGCGCCGGCGCTTTCGATTTTTTGGAAAAGCCGCTCGGCCGCGACAAAGTTCTGCTGTCGCTCAAGAACGCGCTGGAACAGGTGAACCTGCGCCGCGAGAACGAGCGCCTGCGCGAACTGGTGGCATCCAGCACCAAAATGATCGGCGCCAGCCCCGCGTTTCTGCGCGTCGTCGAGCAAGCTACTATGGCCGCCCGATCCGACGCCCGCATTTTGATCAGCGGCGAATCCGGCACCGGCAAGGAATTGCTCGCCGCGCACATCCATCACGAAAGCCCGTTCGCCAATGGCCCGTTTGTGAAGGTGAACTGCGCGGCCATCCCTTCGGATCTTCTCGAAAGTGAACTTTTCGGTCACGAGAAAGGCGCGTTCACCGGCGCCATCTCCACGCGCAAAGGAAAATTCGAACTGGCCGACGGCGGCACCATCTTTCTGGACGAAGTGGGCGACTTGCATGCCGCTTCGCAGGCCAAGCTGCTGCGCGTGTTGCAGGAAGGCGAGTTTCACCGCGTGGGCGGCGAGCAGCCCATCCGTGTTGCCGTGCGGGTGGTCTCGGCCACCAATCGCAATCTGACGGATCTTGTCGCGCAGCAAAAATTTCGCGAAGACCTTTACTATCGCCTGTGCGTGGTTCCCATCCGCGTGCCGTCCCTGCGCGAGCGGCCCCAGGACATCATCGCGATGACGGATTACTTCCTGGACGATTTCTGCCTCCGCAACAATTTCCATTCCAAGCAGATTGAAGACGAGACCTACGAAATCCTGGAAGGCTATTCATGGCCCGGGAACGCGCGTGAGCTGCGCAACATCATCGAGCGCATGGCTATCCTGACGCCCGGCAACCTGCTGACGCCCGATTCGGTTCCCGTGGAGATTCGTATCGCCGACGATGCCGGCCCGCGCTCTAACATTAAGGAAGCGCGCGCCTCCGCCGAGCGCGAGCACATCCTACGAGCCTTGGAAGAAACCAGTTGGAACGTTTCGGGCGCCGCACGGGCGCTAGGGATGGAGCGCACCAACCTCCACAAACGCATCCGAGCTCTCGGGTTGACCCGCTCAGCCAGAAGCCAATAGCCAATCGCGAAGCCGCGACTTCAGGAGCGGCCATCCCACGCCATCCATCCAAACAAAACAAACGCCGCAGCCGCAACGAACTGCGCCAGCACCAGTCCGGCGCGCTGCCCCAGCAGCCAGCGGTTGATCGCGAGCAACAGAAAACCGCCCGCGATGGTGAAATACCACCAGGCGAACATGCGAGTGCGAAGAGGATTCTTCACCGGTGTAACCACCCCAATCTCATGAAACCAATATGTATTCCCGGTTGCGGAGGCCAACCGGACCTGTGATATCATAGTCCCGTTTTACCAGAAGACTGTGCGCTTGCGATCGAAGGGATAGGACAAGACTGCGGCGCCCGGCAACAGAGGCTAGGAGAATTCGTAGTGAGAGAAAAAGGAATCGTGAAATGGTTTAACGCCGCCAAGGGCTATGGCTTTATCCAGCGCTCTAACGGCGACGACGTGTTTGTTCACTTCTCGGCAATCCAGATGAATGGATATCGCACCCTGGAAGAAGGTTTGGAGGTGGAGTTCGAGGTGAAGCGGGGCCCCAAGGGACTGCAGGCCGAGAATGTCATGAAACCGTAATTGGGATTTAGCAAATTTGAGCAGGGCCGTCCCAGTAGGCGGCCCTTGCAATTTCTGCCCGCCTTTCTTCATAGTGACTTACCTACTGCTAACGCACGGCGCTGGATCGAATCGCAATGCGCCCCTGCTGGTGGCTCTTCAAAATGCGTTTTCCGAACACGGGATTGAGGTAGTGCGGTTCAATCTACCGTATCGACAGCTTCGCGCAACGGGGCCGCCGCGTCCGGGCGACGCCGCGCGGGATCGTGAAGGTCTGCGCCAGGAAATCGAGAAGCTTCGCGAAAAGCATCCGGACCAGGTCTGGCTGGGCGGGCATTCCTATGGCGGACGGCAATCCAGCATGCTGGCTGCGGAAGCGCCGGGCCTGGTCGATCGGCTCCTGCTGTCTTCTTATCCCTTGCATCCGCCCGGCAAGCCCGAGCAGTTGCGAACCGCGCATTTTCCGAAGTTGCAGACGCCAACTTTTTTCGCTCATGGATCGAAGGATCCGTTCGGCTCTATCGAGGAACTGAAGAGTGCGATGGGCCTGATCCCCGTTCCCGCGCGATTACTCGAAATCGAGCGGGCAGGCCATGATCTGGGGCGCGATCATGCCGCGGTCGCGGCGAAAATCGTGTCAGCGTTTCTCGA
The DNA here is from genome assembly GCA_963784025.1 of Bryobacterales bacterium. Taxonomy (GTDB): domain Bacteria; phylum Acidobacteriota; class Terriglobia; order Bryobacterales; family Bryobacteraceae; genus Palsa-89. The sequence continues at coordinate 295,319 of CAWAPW010000005.1, read as the reverse complement.
ATTTCAAACTGCGAGCCCGGCTCGGTGACCGGTCCCATACCGGGAGCGAGGGAATCACCATCAGCACACCGTGATGATCCTCAATTACGCGCGGGCCAGCGAGTAAACGTTGTCGAAAAGCGCGCTTAGCGCAATGGTCCCAGCGCGCAGGCCCATCCGGTGTCATGCCGGCGGGAGGGCGGTCCCCTGGACCGCGGACGACGCCCGCGTCGGCCCCCGTTTTGAGCGTGTTTCGTGGAGCCGGCCCAGGGGTCCGGTGCGGACGGTGGCGTCCGCCCCACTGCGAGCGCTAAGGCAGTTTTGTCGCCAAGGGCTGCGGCTGTGCTTCCACCGCCAGCAGGACCAGAGCCAGCCACACCAGATCGGCTAACAACAAGTGCGTGATCTGCATCCAAACCGGCGCCAGCAGAATCAGGTTGGTAACGCCGGCCGAAAGTTGCGCCAGCGTGAGAATCAGCACGCCGGCCGCCAGTTTCTTCGCTAAGCCGGGCCGCTTCTTCGAGCGCAGAACCACCGTCGACAGCGCGAGAAAATAGGAGGCAGCAACAATCGCAAAGGTCGGATGCAAGAAGCGCAGCCGAAGCAAGAAATTCGCCGCCGCCGAAAAATCCTGGTGAAAACCTTGGGCGAGCGACGTCGCGGGATACAATGTGTCGCCTAGCGCGGCAATCGTGCCGGTGACGCATACTAATGCCGCAATGGGCAGCGCGGCAGTCACAAATAACGGCGCCCTCCCGCGCGCCTGTGCGGCGGTCCGGGAAAACCACGCGGTGAGGGCCAGAGCACCCAATAGCAGCAGCGTGTTCACCAGGTGCAGCGAAAGGTAGAGCGCCCTTCCAACAGAAGCATTCTTATCCACATAGTTGAACAACACCAACCCCGCGCCCAGCAACGCTTCGACAATCAGAAACACCACCGACGCCAATGCCATGCTGCGCACGCGGCTGCCGCGCGTAAAGCTTTTGCGGCTCCACAGCCAAAGCGCAATCACTCCCACTAACGCTACGCCACTCATCATGCGATGCGTGAACTCGATGATCGTCTCGATACGCGGCGCGACGGGAAGCACTTGGCCATTGCACAGCGGCCAATGGCTGCCGCATCCGGCGCCCGATCCGCTGGCCCGTACGTAAGCGCCCCACAGCACCACCAGTATGTTCCACGCAAGCATTCCCCAGGCAAACCGCGAGTAGCCGGTCTTGTAGGCCGGCGGCGGGATTTGCGTGACGGTGGCCAATCAGTTTCCCCTCAGCTTCCAATGTACCGCTGTGTTAGAATTTTTTTGTTCACGGCGCACCGTCGAGGTTTCTATGGACAAGTTCGCTGCGCTTCTGTTCACCGCGCTAGGGGCGCTGCCGCTCGCGGCCCAACCCACCGCTCCCGGCAGACTCGAATTCGACGTCGCGTCCATGAAGCAAAACAAAGCCGGATTCCCGCCCAATGGCCCCGCGCCCAACTCGATCTTTCCGCTTGGCCCCGGCGACGTGTTCGTTCCCAGCGGCGGCTTTTTTTCCGCCGTCAACCAAACCCTGTTCACGTACCTGCGATTCGCCTACAAAGAGCTATGGTTCCAGCGCGATTACATTCTGCCGCAATTGCCGGAGTGGACGAAGACGGAGCGCTACGACATCCAGGCGCGCGTGCAGGGCAATCCCACTAAGGACGACATGCGAATGATGATGCAGTCCCTGCTCATCGATCGATGCAAACTGAAGCTGCATTATGAAACTCGCCAAATGGCCGTGTTCGCGCTCGTGTTAGACAAGCCCGGGAAAACGGGCCGGCAGCTTGAGCCGCACGTGGACGATCCGCCCTGCGCCGCCTCCATCGAAAAGCCCGCGTCGTATAACCAACTGCAAGCTACCACCGCGCGCGGCTATCCGGTTCCCTGCGGCGGGATGCAGGCTGTTCCAACCACCGGCATTGGAATCAGGCGCGGGGGCGCTCGCGATATGCCCATCGCATTCCTCGCAAAATCGCTGGGGCCGCAGGGCAACTTCGACCGGCCCATTGTGGATCGAACCGGCCTCAGCGGCAACTTCGATTTCGTCATCGAGTGGACGCCCCGTTACGATGGAGCGCTGCCGGAGGGCATCGATGGACCTCCAGGGCCCTCGTTCCAGGAAGCCATGAAGCAACAGCTTGGCCTGAAGCTGGAGCCGCAAAAGGCGCCTGTCGAGATTCTGGTGATCGATCACATCGAGCGCCCGGCGGACAACTAGCACCGCTCCCTGACGGTCACGGCTCGGAAACTTTTTCTGAGCCGCGCGCGTGAGCAAGCGGTCCGATGCGCCAATTTGTGCAACTACGTACTAGCCGTCCCGTTTCGCATCCAGCCCTCTGTTAGAATCGTGTTTCACGGCCGTGCGCACTCTTCTGCTGCCAGCGATTTTGATCTGTCTCCTTATCGGGAAGGGAGTCGCGCAGAGCAACAAAAAGATCGATCCGGACGCAGGCTACCTCCCGACCGTCATCACGGACGACAAGAAGAAAAAGAAGGCCGACGAAACCACCCAAGCCTTGGCATTGCCGCCCGAGCTGCCTGCCGCCGTTAGCGCGGAAACGGATCGCCTGGCGTTTCAAGTGACGCCGCTTTCGGCCAAGGGCCTGCTTTCGCAGCAGACGCGCGACGCGCTGAAGACGCTGCTGCATTCCAGTCACGGACCGATCGTGAAACTGCGCGCGTTCGTCGCCGGGTCGGGCGATTTGCGGCGCGTAGGCGAGATCGCGGGCGAAATGTTCCTGGAAAAACATATGGCGCTGCCCGCGCTTTCGGTCGCGCAAGTGGGCGCTCTGCCGCTGGAAGGTGCACAGGTGGTGATCGAAGCCACCGAAGTGGATCGCAAGATCGTGAATCCCTCGGGCGTCGCGTTTCTTGCGGCGCAGCCCGCGCCGAGCGTAGCCGAGTCGCTCACGAGATTGAAGAGCATACTCGCATCCGCCGGCGTCCAACCCTCCGACGCACTCATCGTCACTTGTTTCGTCAGCTCCTTCGACGATCAGCGCGACACGCAGCCAGTCATGGCCGCGAGTTTCCCCGGCGTCGTGCTCGACTATGTGCAAATGCAGCGCTCGCCCGTGACGCCCTCAGCGTCGTGTGAAGCCACCGCACGTCTCGCGAAGCCCGCATCGTCAAGAACCCCGCAGCTCGCGGCCATTTCAAACCCCGAGATCGTGATCACCGGAACGCAGCTGGCCTTCGGCAGCCAGGACAGCGATCTGAAGCTGGCCTTCGACAGGCTGGATAGGGCGCTGGCGGCCAAAAGCGCCCGCTTCGATCAAGTAGTGCTGGCTCATCTTTATGTAACGTCCAGCGCGGTGACCAGCCGCGTACTCGCGCTCGATTCCGCCCGATCCGTGGGCCTGCGCACCGTGTTGCCGGTCGAAGCACTGCCTTCGCTCGATGCGGCGTTCGGCTTGGATGTAATCGCCGTGCCGTCCGCTCACGAATGAGCGGGTCCCACCCTCAGGTATTTGCCTGCTCTGGTCGATGGTAGAAGAGCATGACTATACCCCAGAGGCGAGTGGCCATCTATGCCCTTGTGCTTTCCTGGGTTCCTATTGCATGCAATGGGCAGCAATACTCGTTCCGGGATTATGTTGAGGGGCTGGGGAATCTGAGCGTTAACTGCCTGGTTCAGGACCGTTCCGGCTTTCTCTGGATCGGCACCGAGAGCGGTCTTTATCAATATGATGGGTCGCGCTTTTGGCAGTTTGGCCAAAAGGACGGCTTGCCGAGCGGCTTTGTCCGGGCGTTGAGCCTGGACCGGGATGGGCGGCTGTGGGTTGGCACGCGGGACGGTCTGGCCTTTAGTACCGGCCAGCGCAGCTTTTCGAACGTTACCTACCAGCAATCAAAATCTGATCATCCCCTATGACTCAACCCTCGCTTCGTCGCCCGATGGCAAGGTTTACGCGGTCACCCAGTTCGGGGTTCTCGTGGTGAAGTCCGAAGATGGGGGGCGTTCCTGGCAGGCTGGCCCGCTGGAGTGGGGCAAGAACGAACACATCGATAAAACCTCCGTAAGCAGCGTGGCGGCCGAGCCAGACGGAAGCGTCGTTATCGGATGCGGCCAAGGGTTGTGCGCGGTTTCCCACGGGAAACTGCTGAAATACGGACCATCGTCCGGCTTGCCCGAGGATAACTGGCGATGCCTCCTGTTCAGAAAGAATGGAGAGTTGTGGGCACGCGGACCAAAATATATCGCGATGCTGGCCCCCGATCATAAGAGGTTCGAGATTCGCAATCCCACCGAACATCTGCCCGGCGACGTTACCTATCTGAGCCTCGCCGAGGATCGCGCTGGAGCGGTGCTCACTAGTTTCGGCGCGGAGGTAGGCCGATATCGGGCCGGGCGCTGGGAGATCGTTTCCGAAGCGAACGGTTTCGGGAAAGGAACCGTTTCGTCCATTATTCAGGACCGCGAAGGTATGGTTTGGTTCGGATTGCTCGGTCACGGCATTCGGAAGTGGCTGGGCTACGGGGATTGGCAGGATTGGACCACCGGGCAAGGCCTGCACAGCGACGAGATCTGGGCGCTGCAGCGAGACGCTCATCATCGGCTATGGGTGGCGGATGAACATGGGCTGAGCATCCTGGAGCCGGGCTCATCGAGATTCAAATCCTGGTCGCAGCCGGGAATCGATCCGCCCTCCCGCTGCATGTCGCTAGAGAAGTCGAAGGACGGCTACCTGTGGGCGGCCACCTATGAAGGCAAGCTGGTTCAGATAAACCAAGCCACGCTGCATGGCTGGCAGCTTAGTTTGCCGCATGTATCGCGCGTGTTTGTCGACAGCCGCGATCGCGTCTGGGCCTCCACCAACCAAGGGCTCTTTCTCAGTGAACGCCGTCGCGGCCGCGCGGAGTTTCATTTGGCTGAGAGCGCCACCTCCGGCAGCCAGGAGATCCAGGACATGACGGAGGATTCAAAAGGTCGGCTTTGGGCCATTTCGTCGGAGTATCTGTTCCGCAACGACGGCGCGAAGTGGACGCGCCTGGACATCTCCATGGCGAAGCTCGGGAATCACATTCATGATGTCGCGATCGACAAGTCCGGCACGTTGTGGGTAAACGGCAGCGGGACGGGCGTGGCCCGGTTCCAATTACGGAATGGCAATATCGCCGGCTTTACGAAAGCGCGCCTGTCCTCGAACGAAGTAGTGTTCATGCGCGTGGACAGCCGCGGTTGGGTTTGGCTGGGTGAAGATCGCGGGGTCGAGTTTTTCGACGGACAGTCCTGGCGGCACTACACGGCGGGCGACGGCCTGATCTGGGACGATACCGACGGCAGCGGATTCCTGGAGGATACTGACGGCTCAGTCTGGATCGGAACCAGCGGCGGTTTATCTCACTTCCAGGTGCCGACCGCGGCTCCCCTGAATCCGCCACCGCCGCCGATCTTCGTTCAAGTGGGATACGGAGCCAGAGAACTGCGCGACAAGGCCGAACTGGCCTGGAGCCACGATCCGTTGACGGTCTCGCTGGCATCCTTGACTCTTCGCAACGAAAAGGCCTTGAAGTTTCGCTACCGCCTGGTTGGTCTGGAAGACGAATGGGTGGAAACGGCGGAGCACACAGTCCGGTATCCGGAGCTGGCGCCCGGCAAGTACACGTTCCAGGCGCTGGCGGTGGATTCCAGCAGCGGCAAGGCCTCGCCGCTAAGCGGGTTCTCCTTCGAGATTATGCCTCCCTGGTGGCGCACAAACCAGTTCATCGTGGCCGTGGTGTTGGGAATCGCCTTCTTGGGCTGCATCGTTTGGCGCTGGCGAGTGCGTCTGCTGGTGGGACGTCAGCGTGAATTGGAACGTCTGGTGGCGGACCGTACCGCGGAGTTGGACCGCAAACTGGCGCAGGAGGAATTGTTGAAGGCGGACGCGGAACGCGCCAATCAGGCCAAGAGCGCGTTTCTAGCCATGATGAGCCACGAGATCCGAACGCCCATGAACGGCATCATCGGCATGGGGACTTTGCTGGCCGATACCCCGCTATCGGAGGGTCAAACCGAATATGTGGAAGCCATCCAGTTCTCCGCTACGTCGCTGTTGACGATTATCAACGATATTCTGGATTTTTCCAAGGTCGAGGCCGGTAAGCTCACGCTCGAAAAATCCAATTTCAAGTTGCGGGAACTGGTGCGGAATTCGGTGAGCGTGGTGAGCACGACGGCGCGTTCCAAGAATTTGGAGATAGTGGTGGAGGTTGATGGTGAAATTCCGGACCTGTTATCGGGAGACGCGGTGCGTTTTCGCCAGGTTCTGCTAAATCTGCTTTCCAATTCAGTTAAATTCACGGAGAGTGGGTCGGTTCGCGTGTCGCTTTCCGCCGACGCGATCCCGGAACCTGAGTGCGTGCTGCTGCGCGTGTCAGTGGCCGACACCGGAATCGGCATACCGGAGGAAGCGCAGCAACGCCTGTTCCAGAGCTTCAGCCAGGCCGAGACATCCACCACGCGGCGATACGGCGGCACCGGACTTGGACTTGCGATCTCGCAGCGGTTGGTGGAACTGATGGGTGGCGAAGTGGGGTTCGAAAGCCGCCCGGGCCAGGGGAGCACGTTCTGGTTCACTGCCAAGCTGGGCCTCGGAACGGAAAATGTTCCGGCCAAGCCATGCGCTACCGAAGAGATCCCGCCGCGCGAACAGCATGGGGGAAGGATTCTGGTGGTGGAAGATAATCGGATCAATCAAAAGGTGCTCACTCACCAACTCATCAACCTGGGGTACGCGATCGAGGTGGCGGAGAACGGGGAGGAAGCAGTGGCCAAAGTGAGGAACCACCACTACGATCTCATCTTCATGGATGTGCAGATGCCGGTGATGGACGGGTTCCAAGCCACGCGAGAGATCCGGGGATTGGGAGAGGACGCATCGTCGATACCCATCGTCGCCGTTACCGCGAACGCATTTCAAAGCGAGCGGGAGAAGTGCTTTTCCTTTGGCATGGATGATTATTTGACGAAGCCTGTGGATAAAGACCGTCTTCAGGAAGCGCTCAGGCGTTGGGCCAAGGGGACGCGAACCGAAGGGCACTCAATACTCGAGTGACAGCCTCGGACGTGACGGACCTGCTAAGTTATGCCCATTTCCTTGCGAAGGCGCTCATATAAAGAGGGCTTGATCCTTCCACGGATCGCGTCAGTCATCTCTTGGCTGATCGAGGATAGGTCGCGCGATTCGATGCGCGTCGGCACGATACCAGGCGGTTGCTCGGATTCGTTGCTGAAAGCCTCTTCCGCCTGTGTAACAACCAACTCGTGAGACACTGTATGAGTCACTCCTCTTTCAGTTTACCGGATTTTTAGTTTACCGGGTTTTGCGGGCGATTGGAAGCCTCTTTGCCAAGACCAGCCTCTTTCCGGAAGCCGACTAACAAATATTTCGCAGTCGCCCTTATTCTCTTATACAGCTCTGGCTCATTGGCAGGTTCAATACGCCAAAATGGCTCCTTTGTTTCATTGGAGGTGACGCAAACAACCGCCACAGGAACAAAATCCCTTGAATCCAGTACTGGTACCGCCAGAATAGAATGCCAAAATGTATCGCCCCACTCCTTGATCATCGCCTCGTCGAAATTGTAATTGTACCCGGGGCCGCGGTTCAACACCTCCAATTGCAACCCCTGGACGAACGCCAGTCCGGCCACGCCCTGTGGCGCTACCCGGCCGATCCCGAGGGCCCGCCTTTGTGCCTTTTCTCTGGCTTCCATTCCGGCTGGCGCCCTCCTAGCCGGGGACGCCGCTAACAGGTACAGCCGCGCGACCGAATCATTCAACCGAAGGGGCGCAAAAAACTCAATGCCAAAATTCTGCCACGTCGCTTCCGCGTACATCCTTGAGATTTGCTCGCTAAGCACGTCTAGGGCTTTGAACGCCATCTCTTGCCACGCGTCGCCAAAGCAGGCCGCGCCCTGCGGCCGAAGGCCTTGCTCCACCCACGCAACGGATGCCTCGATCCACTTCGGTGGATCGATCCGTTCCGCTGGCAAGCCGAACTGGATGTCGCGCAGCACAGTCGGTATCTCGTCATACTCATCGACGAAAATCGGGGTCATGCCCCGGCCACGCCAGTGTTTGGTGAGGTTCTCACGAAAGAGTTCGTCGCTCCGGCCGCCCAGCTTACTGGCGCTCTTCACTATCGCATACACTTCGCCCATATCCTTATTTGCAGGGCGGCTTAGCAGGTACAGCAACCGTCTTAAATTCGGATCGTTTAGACTCATTCCCACAATGAGCGCGACTTTATCTTTAGCAAATATTTCTGAGAGAGCCTGATTCGGCTCCGCCTTGTCGTTGGTGGCAAGTTCGATATAGTGTGACTCAGTAAGGACAAAATATCTGTGCCGGTCGGGCGCGGAACCATCGACCGGAGGCGGATCGATCCACCCATGTATGTGGTGGACGAAAGGACCTTGGAAATTCTCAGGCAGCCCTTGGCGCAGGCTGGCCGGACTGCGATACTTGCGCCACGCTCCTCGATCTCGCTCCAACTCGCCTTGGCGCTGTGCGATGGCAAGTTCCACGAGCGGATCAAAATTGGCGGTGAAAATCTTCGCTCTCTCGGCCATGGACGCAAGTTGCCGGTGCACGGCCCGGATGGGAAGCTCGTGAATCTGGCGATCGCTTATCACGCCATTGCCGCTGCGCGTCTGATAGAAAATACGGCTGAATAGCGGCCAGAAGCCATCACCCGAGCCGGCCCAAATGAAATCGGCGATTGCATCCCGGCCCAACGTGCGCGACATCTCCTCCACGTGGGCATCGAGTGAGGCATCCCACCCGACATCTCGCACACTCTTAAGGTAAGCCTCTAATAACGAGTGATTAAGAGTGTCCCAGGTGGGAAAGCCAGACCCAACTGAGGCGCCGGCGCCAACCAATATATTTAGGTTCCCCGCGGTATAGACGTCACTTAACCAGGACAGAACCCCAACCGGGATATTCGTTGTGGAAAATGACATGCTAATTGGCCATCTTCGGCATTTCGTAAGCTTATCTCAGATCGCAATCAGATGCCAATTTCGCAGGAACTTTACTGGGCGGGTCAGCTGGATCGCTATGCCAACTCGCGCGGGGCCGATCAATACTCAACCGACATCAAAAACAATCCCCGCGCGGGCGCCGTAGGCCCCACCGCAATCCGGCAGCCCGGCTCCAGCCGCGCCAGGAACCCGCCACGATCCACATTTCCCTTCCCCACTTCCAGCAGCACACCCACAATATTCCGCACCATGTGCTTCAGAAACCCGCTGCCAGTGACGCGATAAATCAGCCGCTCGCCATCCAGCGCGAGCCGCGAACAGAAGATGGTCCGCACCTTCGACAGTTCCAGCTCATCCCGCTCGTCCGACGCGGCGAACGCCGTAAAATCGTGCTCGCCTTCCAGCAGCGGCGCCAGCGCGATCATCTCTTCCGTCGCCAGCGGATAAGGATGATGGCAAACATAGCGCCGCTCGAACGGCGAACAGATCTCGCCGCGATAGATTCGATACTCATACGTCTTCCGCTTGGCCTGGAAGCGCGGATGGAAATCGAGCGCCGCTTCCTCCACGCTCAGCACCCGGATATCGCGCGGCAGCAACCGGTTCACAGCCCGCCGCAGGTTGTCCACGGGGATCGGATTCGCGATCGAAAACGCCGCCACCTGCGCGATGGCATGCACCCCGGCGTCGGTGCGCCCCGATCCAGCCACCTGCACGGGCCGGCCCTCAATCCCCGAAATCACTTCTTCGAGCGCGCCCTGAATGGTCGGCAATCCGGGCTGCACCTGCCAGCCGTGATAGTCGCTGCCGTCATAGGAAACCACGATCTTAATGCGCCGCATGGGAGGTGACACGGGACCTGTTGGCAAGTTTAACGCAACCTGTAACTACGGCCGGTTGATACTCGCCAAGTCTTGCATGCTAGAATCATGAAAACGGAAAAGCCTTGGTTCTGTTTTCATTATCAATAACTTGAAGCGCACACCTGGGGACGCGCCCGTGAAGTGCGGAAAGCAATCGCGGCCCGCTGGCGTTGTGCGCGAGGTTGACCGAAACCCCCGGTGCGCCAGCCAAGGCTATGGGTGCGTCGCGATCCTAAGGGCGCCGGTGATTTCCGAGTCGAGATTGGGAGGTATCCTCAGGATGCATTTTTGGCGTTTACGATGGTCTGTCTTATTACTACTGGCGGGCTCGGCTTTCCTAATACTTGCCGGCTCCGCCGCGGCTGAGAACGCGGTCCGGATCGACCCGGCGCAGGGGCCGCTGCTCAAGTTCACCCGCCCCTTTCGAGCGCGGCCGGTTCCACCCGTCAACCTGACCAATACACCGCGGCTGGAATCGCTGATTCATGCGGGGAACCTCTATTTGTCCGCTCAAGACGCAGTCATCCTGGCGGTTGAAAATAACCTGGACATCGAAGTCCAGCGCTATGGCCCGCTGTTAGCTGAGGAGGTGTTGCGGCGCGCGCGGGCAGGCGGTGCGCTGCGAAACGTCGGCGTGAACGTAGCGAACGGACCGTCCAGCGTCAGCCTGGCGGGAGTAACCGTCACCAACATCGGTACGGTGGGCGCGGCCGGGGAAGGGGTCAGCTCCGGTGGCGGCATCGTGACGCAATTGGGCCCGCCGATCTCGTCCTTCGATCCCACGGTCACCATCATCGGAAGCGTTGCCCATACCACCACGCCGCAAAGCAACACCATCCTCACCGGAACCACCGCGCTGATCCAGGAGAATCGCACCCTGCAAGCCGTCTACAACCAGACCTGGGACTTCGGGATGAGCGCCCAGTTCACCTACTACAACCAGTACACCAACGTAAACAGCGCGCTGTTCAGCATCGATCCCTACACCTCGGGTTATCTGGATCTGCAATTAACGCAGAACTTACTATATGGCTTCGGATCGGCTGTGAACGGGCGCAATATTCGCGTGCAGAAGAACAACATCAAGGTCACCAATCTCCAATTCAAGCAGCAAGTGGCCACCACGGTTTCCTCTGTTCTGAATTTGTATTGGGACCTGGTGGAGTTCTGGGAAGACGTGCGCGCCCGGCAACGCGAGTTGACGGCCGCGCAACAGCTGCTGGACAACAATCGCAAACAGGCCGAAGCCGGAACGCTGGCGCCCATCGAAGTGACTCGCGCGGAGGCGCAGGTGTATGTCAGCCAGCAGGATTTGCTGGTCTCGCAGACCAACCTGCTGCAGCAGGAGACGGTGCTGAAGAACGCCATCAGCCGCAACGGAATTGGCAACAGCACGCTGATCGATGCGCATATCATTCCGCTCGATACCATCACCATTCCGGCGCGGGACGAGACGCCGCCGGTGGAGCAACTGGTGGAACAAGCGCTGGCCAACCGGTCCGAAATCGCGCAGAGCCGCCTGAACATCGATAGCGACAAGTTGAATCTGGTGGGCATCAAGAATGCCTTGAAGCCCACGCTGCAAGCCTTTGCCGAACTCACCAACAACGCGCTGTCGGGGCCCATCACCGCGCTCGGCGAGCAGACGCCCGGTGTGGCATACCTGGCGGGCGGTTATGACAACCTGCTGGCCCAGATGTTCCGCCGCAACTACCCCAATTATTCGGCGGGGATCGCGCTGAACATTCCGCTGCGGAATCGCGCGGCGCAATCGGACTACGTGACCAGCGAGCTGGGGCTGCGCCAGAGCGAGCTCGGCTTACAGCAGAACATCAACCAGGTGCGGGTGGATGTGCAAAATGCGGTGATAGGACTGCAACAGGCGCGAGCGCGCTATGCCGCCGCGGTCAAGGCCAGCACTCTGCAACAGCAGACTCTCGAAGCCGACCAAAAAAGATTGGCGCTGGGAGCGTCCACGGCTTACCAGGTGGTGCTGGACGAACAAAATGTCGCCAGCGCCGCAAGCTCCGAGGTGCAGGCGCTGGCCAACTACAGCCACGCGCGCATCGGGCTGGATCAGGCTTTGGGCCGGACGCTCGAAGCTAACAATATTACTTTCGATGAAGCGCTGTCAGGGACGATTTCCCGCCCCTCGCAATTGCCGGCCACACTGCCGGCGGACGTGCACCCATGAACCGCTTGCTCACGCGCGCGGCTCGGCACGGAGCCGTGACCGGAGCGAGCGGTTTCCAAAGAACCTTGTGCGCCGTGTGTTCGGTGGCTTTGCTGAGCGCTCAAGAGCCAACCATAGATCCGGTTCGCCCCTCCGCGTTCGTCGCGGTGCGCCCCTACCTGCCGTCCGACGTTCCCCCCGTTCGCCTCGAGAATTCGGGACGCCTGGGCAGCCTGGTTCGCGCCGGCATGCTTTACCTGACCGTCCAAGATGCCATCGCGCTGGCGCTCGAAAATAATATGGACATTGAGGTTGCTCGCTACAACCCCATCGCGGCCGAATGGCAACTGGAGCGCTCCCGCGCCGGCGGAGCGCTGCCTGGCGTGCCGAGCAGCGCCGCCCAGGCCGGCAACGTGGCCAATGGACAGGGGGTGGTGGGAAGCCAGGCAGCCGCGGGAGTAAGCACGGGTGGTAATGGCGGTAATGGACCTTCCGCCACCAATGCAACCATCGCTCAAATTGGCCCTATCGCCCAAACGCTGGACCCTACCATACAGGAAAACACCGTGTTCAGCCATGTCACCGCGCCCCAAGCCGATACTGTGCAAAGCGTTCTCCCGGTGCTGATTTCCGCTACCCGCAACTCGTCCTTTGCATACCAACAGGGGTTCCTGATCGGCGGCAACGTTTCGGTGACCTATCGGGACAGCTATCTGAACGAGAACGCTCCTACCGACGTGTTGAATCCCTCTTCTGCGCCCAGCCTCACTATTAGCTTCCAGCAGAACCTGCTGCGCGGATTCGGGATCGCGGTGAACGCCCGCACCATTCGAGTAAGCCAATTAAACGTGCAGGCTTCCGCGTTAAATTTCAAGACGCAGGTGAGCAATACAGTGAACCAGGTTCTCAATCTTTACTATGCGCTGTCGGCCGGCTACGAAGATATCAGGGCCAAATCCAACGCCGTGGAAGTTGCGCAGAAGTTTTACGAGAATAGCGGGCTCCAGGAACGCGCCGGAACCTTGGCGCGCCTGGATGTGGTTACCGCGGAGTCGCAGCTGGCCAGCGCGCAATACGATTTGGTGAATTCCCAGACGAATCTGCGGCAGCAGGAATTGCAGCTCAAGAATCTTCTGAGCCGCCGCGGGATCGGCGACCCATTGCTCGCTTCCGTCCAAATTGTTCCGCTGGACCGGATCGCGGTGCCGGAGACTGACGAGTTCCCGCCGGTCAAAGACTTAGTGCAAACTGCGCTCACCAATCGGAGCGATCTGGCGTCGGAACGGCTGGGCGTTACCAGTAGCGCGATCTCGGCCTTGGGGACCAAGAACGGAATCCTGCCGCTCCTGGTAGGGATCGCTTCGGAAAGCGCGGTGGGCCTGGCCGGTACGCCGCAAATCGCACAGAGCCCGTTCGGCGTCGAAACGTCCAATCCCTACTTCAACGGCGGAATCGGTACTGCTGTCGCCCAGGTTTTGCGGCGTAATTTCCCCACCAATCGTGCCGTCGGCTATTTTCAGGCGCCGTTACGGAACGATCAGGCGCAGGCCGACTATGCCATCGACCAGTTGCAGCTTCGCCAGTCGCAGGTGCAGTTGAGCAAGGATCTCAATCAGGTAGTGGTAGATGTTTCCAATTACCTGGTGGCCATGCGGCAAGCGCGCGGGCGATATCGCGCCGCCGTTCAAACCCGGATTTTGCAGCAGCAGCTATTGGACGCGGAACAAAAGAAACTGGCCGGAGGGGCGTCCACGCCGTTTAATGTGGTTCAGCAGCAACGGGATCTGGTGGCCGCGCAATCGGCCGAGATTGCCGCCCTGGTGGATTTCAGCAACGCGCGCGTGGCGCTGGACCAAACGCTCGGCACCACGCTTGAAGCCAATCACGTTTCCATCGAAGAGGCCACGGCCGGCAAAGTACAGCGCGTGTCGTCGCTCCCGTAACGGCTAAAACAACCGTAAAGATTTCGACAGACGAAACATTACGAAGTCCAAAGATCGACACATCGGCAGCGCCTCCGGGGCGGCGGGATTGTAGCCTGGCGCGGAACGTTACGTTCCAAATCGGTTAACCGGCGGCAATCCGTACCGAATTTGCAATGCTCCCGTTCCAACCGGGTAATTTTTTCTAGCCCTTCCGAGGCATTCCGACTAGGAAATACGTACTCTTGCGGTTTGGCGAGGCGCGTGCATTCTCTTCCGGCGTGAAATCAAATCAAGCTCAAGGAGCAGAGGTCGTTCCTCAGTAATTTCCCCTTCGTACTCTCCCAAAGTAGCAACTTCTTTAGAACCCCTACTGAACTCCCTCCCGACCGGCTCCTTGAGTTTTCACAACTCTTTCAAGACAGATCAAAAGCCAATAAAGGACGACAGCTTTTAGGCGTGCGGCATCTTATTGCCGTCAAAAGTCGGTCGCCTCACTGTGACACCCACACGAAACCCCCACCGCCCAAGCTGAATTCATAAAACGATTGACCTGGGCCGCTCCCGCTGGATTCTGGCTCGACCTTGAAGTTGATTTGCATCAAGCCATCGATAAGGCCGGGTGCCGTGCCGGCGTACGCGACGTTTTCACTCTGACCATCCAGCGACATGGAACACTCGGGACACCAGTTGTTAACGGCCGTTGTGACGGCGCCGTCTACGGTGACGGCCGCATTGCCGAATCCCGTGCCCCAGACACTGACAATGGTCTCCGCCTTGGCCGGATTCGATGAGGAGTTGACGCTGCCGTCCTGATTGATCGCCGCCAACGAACCGTCGGGATTCGCGAAAATCCCGAAGATGGAGCTATCCACCGAGACACGGAAGTCGGGCAGCGTCGATGAGCGGTTGACCACCTGCAGCACGGCGTCCGTGTCGAAGAAGGGTGACGGGATCTCGGCATTAATCTGGTAGCCAGACACGTACAGCAGCGGAATCGGGATGCCGTTCAGCAGAACCTGAACGCCTTGGAGTGTAGTGGGGAAGACACCGTCCGACGGTATGGCGGTCGCGGCACTAGTTGCCAGGCTAAAGCCGAAGATGGAAATCACTTCGCCAGCCGAGATCCGTCCCGAGATTTGGCCGCCCGTCGCATTCACGACGCCCAGGATGCGCGCGGCAGCCGGCTGCGCGGGAGTGATGGTCGAAACCAGGCCGTTAGCGCCCGCGACGTGAAGCACCCCGCTCTGATCCACGTCCACGGCTTGACCTACCGCGCCCGCCGGGGACTCCTCGGAGAAAGCCAGCGACGAACCGTTGACGCTCAATTCGACCAGGAAATCGCCGGGCGCGGTGGTGTACCCCGGTCCCGGTGGGGATGCGCTGGGAAAACCGAGCCCGTTGCCGCCCACCAGCCACACATCGCCGACGCTGTCCACGCTGATGGCATTCGCGGCATCGTTCCCGGGACCGCCAAGATAAGTCGACCATACGGTTGTGCCAGAAGGGCTGATCTTGATCGCAAACGCGTCGGAAGGCGTAGGCTCGAACGCGGGGTTCGCATTCAACGCGGTCTGAAATGCGCCTGAGGTCGCGGGAAATAGGGGATCATCGGTGGAGCCGGTCAGATAAGCATTCCCGGCGGCGTCGGCCGCGATAGCCGTCGCGGTAATTTCCTGCGCAGGCC
Source organism: Bryobacterales bacterium (assembly GCA_963784025.1). Taxonomy (GTDB): domain Bacteria; phylum Acidobacteriota; class Terriglobia; order Bryobacterales; family Bryobacteraceae; genus Palsa-89. The sequence goes on along the minus strand of CAWAPW010000005.1, from coordinate 279,697 downwards.
CGAAGGGCTCGAGTTGTCCCGATGGCGGACCCAGGTACGTCAAATAAGCCAATTGATTTCCAGCAGCGTTGATCTTGGCGGCGAATGCGCCATAGCCGGCGGCGCCACCCGACGTGACCGGAAGATTCGTCGTGTTCGAATTGCCTGCAATCAACGCATCGCCCGCCGCGTCGAGCGCAATGCCGACGCCCGAGGTGGCACGCGCCGATAAGAAACAAGTGCTGCAGCAAGAGCACTCCACATCCCCTCCCACCAGCAAGGCAGAGTAGTTGACTTGGAGGCTCATAGCATCCAGCTTGGTGATAAACGCACCGGAAACGGGCGTGATTCCATTGGACTCCACGGTCCCCGTGGGCAGGCCTGGAGTGGTGGGGAAATCGCTCGCGTCGGTGGTGCCCGTGAGATACAGATTGCCCGTCTGATCGATTGCGATTCCGTTCACGCTGCTGCCGCCCTGGAGCCCGCCAAAATACGACGAATAGATCACGGTTCCGTCGGGGGCCAGTTCCACCAGGAATCCGCTTTCTTCGGGGTAGCCGGTGCCCAGCGATGTTTGGGACGCGTTATGCAACGGAAAGTTTTCGGACGATGTGGAGCCTCCCACCCAAATGTTTCCCGATGGATCAACCGCGATGGCGTTGCCTTGATCGGCGGCCTTCCCGCCGAAAGTGGTGGTGAAAACGATGTTTCCGGCGGCATCCAGTTTCGTAACAAAGACATCAGTGGAAGGTTCGGGCAGTTCCGACGCGATTTCCCGGCTTCCCGTCACATAGGTGTTCCCCGCCGAGTCCGTCGTAATCGCAGCCACCTGGTATTGGTTCTGATCGCCAATATAAGTAGTAAAATCCGCGCGGCAAACGCTGGAGAAGAAAATCGCGAGCGAAATCAGATAATGACTTTTCATGGCGCTATGTTCACCCACCCGAGTTGGATTGGTTGCGAGTATCCGGGCGGCGTAAAATAGACAAACGCGCCCGTGTCCCCGCTGGGTAGCTGCGGGATCGCGAAGTTGATCTGCATCAGCCCGTCGATGAGGAAGGGCGCCGTCCCCGCGTACTGGACCGTTTCGGTAATACTGGCGCCCTGGCTGATCAAAACGAGCTGGCAGTTACTGCAAAAATTGTTCGCCGACATCGTAACCGCGCCCAAGGCGGGAGCACCCGTTGCGCCATATCCGGTGGCCCATATGGTCGCAATCGTCCCAGGCTGCGCCGGATTCGCGATTTTGTTCAGCGTGCCGTCCTGATTCATTACCGCCATCGAACCACCCGCGTTCTCAAACACTCCAAAGTCCGATCCAACTATCGCGACAGTGAAATCGGGAAGCGCCACCGAGTTGTTCATCACCTGCACGACAGCCATCCCGTTTGTTAAGCCTCCGCTGGCGATGCCGGATGGAATCTCCGCATCGATCTGCGAAGCCGAAACGTACAGCAGCGGGATGGGGCTGCCGTTCACCAGAACTTGCAGACTGCCGATGGATGACGGGAAATCACCGCTGTCTGGTGGGGCTGCCTGACCGGTGGTTGGCCACAGCCCTAAACCGTAGATCGAGATGACTTCGCCCGGAGCGATCAGGCCCGTGGTTGTACCCGACGCCGCGTTCAAAATGCTGAGTACGCGAGGCTCCAACGGCTGCCCCGGCGTGAGGGTCGATATCAGACCTGTATTTCCTGCGAAATGTACGACGTTGCTCTGGTCGACAGCGATGTCCTGCCCTGCGTCGTCTGAAGGGAACTGCTCCGAATACGGAAACGAAGCGCCGTCGCCGCTCAATTCGGTCACAAAGCCGGGACCTGTCAGCCATACATTATCGGAAATGTCGAGGCTTAAGGCGTTCGCTATGGTCGAATTGAAGCCGCTGAGGGGCGCGTTCCAAACCGTCGCACCGGCCGGGCTGAGCTTCGTGACGAATCCCTGATTCGTGTAGCCCGCGACATAAGCGTTTCCGGACGCATCCGCGGCGATGGGTCTCGAGGGGGCTGTATCGGGATAAAGGAAACTACCAACGCTTGCTCCAGACCCGAGGTAGTTGAAATAGACCAGTTCGTTTCCCGCGGCATTGATCTTGAAAACGAACGCTCCAGGGACCGAACTACTTCCGGAGTCCACGGATAGATCGGTCGAGTTGGTGTCGCCAGCCACTATAGCGTTACCGGATCCATCCACCGCAATCCCGGTCCCCACGGTCCTAGGAACATGAGGAGTCCCACAATTGTCACAGTTCATTCCCGCAATTACGGTGGAATACAGGATTTTCTGTCCGGTGGAATTGAGTTTGGCCGCGAATAGGCCGTAAACAGGAGCCGAGAAGCTCCCCGTCACGGGCGACGCGGGTAGTCCCGCCGTGGTGGGAAAATCGCTGGCCTCCGTAAACCCAGTCACATAGACATTGCCGCTTTGATCTGTGGCGACGCCATTGACACCGCTGCTACCAAGGGTGCCTCCGAAATACGAAGAATAAATCACCGTTCCATCTGGCGTCATCTTCACCAGAAATCCAACTCCGCCCGAAACCCAAGTGGACTGCAAAGCGTTCACCAACGGAAAGCTATTCGTTGCAGCCTGCCCACCGACCCAAATATTGCCGGCGGGATCGATGGCGATGGCGTTGGCGTAGCTGCCAGCCGGGCCAAGCGACATAGTGAAAACGATTCTGCCGGAGGGGTCCAGCTTCGTGACGAAGGCGTTCGAACCTGTCACGTAAGTGTCACCCGCAGAATCGGTCGCCAGCGCGGCGACGCGAACGGACGGATTCACGCTGGCGCTTCCGATATAAGTAGTAAAATCCGCGCAATAAGCCGTCCAAGCTAGAAAGAAAAGCGAAATTAACCGCATATCAATAATCCTTTCTATGGATTTATCATCGCTGCCCGGCAGGGCTACAGTAGAAGCATGCTTCGGATCGTTTCGTTGATCGCCAGCGCCAGCGAGATCGTCGCTTCGCTCGGACTCAGCCGCGATCAGGTGGGCCGCTCGCACGAGTGCGATTTTCCCCCGGAGATCCTTGCGCTGCCGATTTGCACCTCGCCCGCCTTCCCCACCGATGGCACCAGCGCCGAAATCGATCAGCGGGTCAAACAGCGGCTGGCCGATGCGCTCTCAGTCTACGAAGTTTCGCGCGAGATGCTGGACGCGTTGCAGCCCACCCATGTTATCACCCAGACGCAGTGCCGGGTGTGCGCCGTCAGCCTGGAGGATGTGGAGCGTGCTCTGACGGGCTGGGTGAGCAGCCGTCCGAAACTGGTCGCGCTGGAGCCGAACGCGCTGGCCGATGTTTGGAGCGACATCCGGCGAGTGGCGGACTCGTGCCGTGTTCCGGAGCGCGGCGCGCAGGTGGTCGCGGACCTTCAGTTGAAAATGCAGCGGATCGCAGAGCGCGCCCGAGCATTGAAACATCATCCAAGAGTCGCCTGCATCGAATGGCACGAGCCGTTGATGGCCGCCGGCAACTGGGTTCCGGAGCTGGTGGAGATGGCCGGCGCGGTGAATCTGTTCGGACAGGCCGGCGCTCATTCCCCGTGGATGACCTGGCAGGAGTTAGTCGACGCCGACCCGGATGTCATCATCACCATGCCCTGCGGCTTCGATCTCAATCGCACTTGCGCGGAGATGTATTGGCTTGACCGTAGGCCGGAATGGCGCAAGCTGCAGGCCGTCAAGAACGGCCAGGTTTATTTGGCCGATGGCAATCAATATTTCAATCGCCCGGGACCGCGATTAGTTGAGTCGCTCCAGATACTGGCCGAGATCCTGCACCCCGATGCGTTCGCGCCATCGCTCGAAGGCGTGGCCTGGCGCAGATATCCTGCTATTCGTTCCTGAGCGCCGTCACCGGATTCACTCGCGATGCTCGCCACGCCGGCCATAGCGCGGCAAACACCGCGACGCTGGTCAAAATACCAATCGTCGCCGCCAGCGTAAGCGGATCGTTCGGCTGAATTCCATAGAGCAGCGCCGCGATGGAGCGCGAAGCGAAAAACACCAGGGGCACACCCACGGCCAATCCCAACGCGATGAGCGCCAGCGCCTCGTTCAGAACCGTCCGCAACACGTCCCCCGGCTGCGCGCCGAGAGCCATGCGCACTCCGATTTCCGACGTTCGGCGCGAAACCGCGTACGACATCACGCCGTAGAGTCCGAAACACGCGAGACCCAGAGCCAATATTCCAAACGCCGTGGTTACGACGCTTCCCATGCGCTCCGGATTCAAGCTGCGATCCACTTGTAACGCGAGCGGCGTAATGCGCTCGATCGGGAGATCAGGTGCGACATTATTGAGCGCTTTCCGAACATCGGCGGCGACCGCGCTTGGATTGCCGGCGGCGCGAACTTCCAAGCTGCCCGCGTAGACCAGGTTTCCTCGGAGTGGATAGTACGCCATGGGAACGGCTTCCTCCCGGACCCGATTCACACGCGCATCGGCGACTACACCCACTATTTCCGAGTCCAAATGCATACCGAATCGCTGGCCGAGCGGATTACGATTCGCAAAGTACCGCCGCACCATGGCCTCATTGACGATCGCGACCCGGTTGCCGCTGTCGGCGGGAGAGAAGTCGCGGCCATTCAACAGCCGCATCCCCACAGTGGAAAAATAATTCAGCCCGATGAAGCTGTATTGAATCCTGAGTTCCTCCTCAGGCGCGGGCACATAACCGGAGATTTTGAGGCCATCATCGATGGAGCGGCACTCCACTGCCAGTCCGCACATGGAGACCACGGCCGAGATCACGCCTGGAATGGCATCGGTGCGCTCCACTAACCGCTGGTACAAGGCAGGCAGCCGCGTGGCGTCGTAGCCGGCCGAGCGGGGATCCATCCACACCGTCAAAACGTGCTCGCGATCGAACCCGAGTTCCACTTCCGCCAGATTGCGAAGACTGCGGGCAAACAATGCCGCGCCAAATACAACCAACAGCGAAAGAGCCACTTGGGCCACCACCAGAAGTTTTGCGGCGCTGATGCGGAAACGTCCCGGCCCGGTGTGCGCCGCCGCTTTCATGACGGCGCCCAATTCCATCCTGGTGGCGCGAAACGCAGGGCCCAGGCCGAACAGAAAGCATGTTGCCATCGAGAGCGCGATGGTGAATGCCAGCACATGCCGGTCACTCAATAACGGAGCGCTCTCCAAGTCCACGACGCCGAACGCCATGCGCACCAGCCGATCGCTCGCCCAGCCAGCCAATAGCAAGCCCAATCCCGCCGCGATCACCGCCAGCAGGAAGCTTTCGGTGAGCAGTTGCTGGATCAAACGTCCGCGGCTGGCGCCAATGGATAGACGCACGGCGATTTCACGGCGCCGGCCTTCGGCGCGCGCCATCAGCAGATTCGCCGTGTTGGCGCACGCGATCAAGAGCACCAGCGCCACCATGGCCATCATGGCGACTAGCGGAGACGTGAACCTTTGACGCGCATTGGAGGCCCCTTGTGCGAAGGGCTGGAAGGCCAAGCTTTGTTCCAAATAGTAGCGACGCGGAGCCGCATCAAAGTTTCTCGACAGAGTATCGAGTGAATGCTGAAAGGCTCCGTTGAGCGCGTCGCGAACTGGGGACCCGGGCCTGGCCCGCACCATCACGTCCAGCCACTCGACGAACTCTTGCGGGACCCATGGCTTTTCGGGATCGGCATTGTCCTGGCTGCTGAAATTCTGTGAGTAGTGAACGTTTGCCTGCATCGTTAGCGGAATCCAGACGTCGGTGGGCGATTCGATCCACACTCCCCGGAAGCCTTGCGGCGCCACGCCCACGATGGTGAAAGGGGCTCCGTTCAATCGGATGGCTCGTCCCACTGCGTCGGATGATCCCGCGAAGGCGCGCAGCCAGAACCCATGGCTGATGACCGCGACGGCGTGCCCTCCGACGGTCAGGTTGTCGCTCGGGATCAGCAGTCGCCCTAGCGCCGGAGACAAGCCGAGCACGGAAAAGAACTCGCCCGATACCAGTTGAACCGGCGCTACCTCCGATCGCCCTCCGCTTTCGAGCGTGGCTTGAGCGCGCGTGATTCGACTCATCGCCGCCACCCCTAGCGCGTCCGAGCGAGTGTCTCGCAACCGCAGGAACATTGGGTAGGAAAACCGTTGCGGGACCGTCGCGCGCGACTGCTGCCGCAGGACAAACAACTGGTCCGGCGCGGCGACCGGCAAGGATTTCAAGAGCAGCGCATTCAAGATGGAGAAAATCGCGGTATTGGCGCCAATGCCGAGCGTCAACGACAAGATGGCGACCGCGGCAAAACCGGGGCTGCGCCTCAGTTGCCGCAGCGCGAATATCAGATCGCGCCAGATTCTTTCGACTATGATCCAGCCCCACATCTCACGGGTGACTTCTTTGATCATGAGTTCGTTCCCGAACGACTTGCGGGCAATCCGCTCCGCCACCTCGGGGATCTCGCCGCGATCCACCGCCTGCTGTTGGTCCATCGCAAGATGGGAGCGAATCTCATCGTCCAGGTCGCTCTCGGCTTGCCGGCGCCGGACGGTGCGATAGATCAGAGACTTCAGACGGTGGTAAAACATTTCGCGCTCATTGTGCCGGCTTCATTACGCCGGCGATGGCCCCCACCAAACGCTTCCACTTCGATTCCTCGTTCAGCAATTGCTTCTTGCCCGCCGCGGTGAGGCGATAGTATTTCGCCCGCTGATTTTTGTCGGAAACCTTCCACTCCGAAGACAGCCAGCCCTGCCGCTCCAAGCGATGCAGCGCCGGATAAAGCGACCCGGTTTCCACCTGCAGGACTTCGCCGGAACCCGCTCGAATGCGCTGGCTGATCCCGTGACCGTGCTGCGGACCCCACTGCAGCGTGGTTAGGATCAGCATATCGAGCGTCCCCTGCAACAGCTCGACGCGGTTCTTGTACGGCTCATTCTTATCAGACTCTCGGGGCGGCATTTCAGTGCTGTAGACATCCTACTACAATGCCTGTAGATCGTCTACTACTATCGTGTGAGCCTCCGTGAGGGGTTTCGAAGACGGTTGACGCAGTCTATCCAGGAGATTCTTTATGCTACGATCTACGCCACTTCTGATCCTCGTTCTGGCCGGCGCGGCCTGCGCGCAAAACGTCACCTGGGTGTCCATGCAGGAGAGCCAGGAGCATGCCTTCTCCATCGACGTTCCGCAGGGTTGGAAAGTCAACGGGGGCATCGTTCACTTCGCTTTGTTTGAAGCTCGCATGTGGGTGGATGTAACTTCGCCCGATGGAAAGATCGATATCCGTTTCGGCGATCCAGAGGTGCCGCACTCCTACTCCATTCCGAATCGCTTCGCCGACCACTATGGCGCCCCGGAAGGAAAGATGGCCATCAACAAAGTGATGATGCTGCGCTATGAGGGCGGAGACGCGTTTGCCGATCTGTACGGGCAGGGCCGCTTCGGACGAACGTGCGCAAATTTGGAAACCAAGGAGTTGAAGGTGCTGCCTGCCATCCATACTTCGCCCGTGGTTGGCTCCCGGTCCGACGCCGGACAAGCCATCTTCAAGTGCGTGATGAACGGACAGGAAATGGGCGCCTATGTGGTGGCGGAAACCATCTATACCCCGCAACCGCAGTTGCCGAATGCACCGAAGATGGCGAACTGGTATCTGACGGGCCTGGGCAGCTTCATCGCTCCGAAAGACAAAACCGACGAAGTCTATAAAATGTTTTGGCACTCGGTGGCGTCTTTCCGGATTAATCCGGAGTGGTGGGCAGCGGCTATGAGATTTGTGAACGCGGGCGCCAGCGCCATCAACGCGGCCGGAATGAAACAGATGCAAGCCAGTTCGGAACATTTCCGCCAACAATCGGCCGAGCGCGCCAAGGAAAGCGACGATTTTAACCATGTGCTGTTGGGGCAGACTGTGCAGGTGGACCCGGCCACGGGTCAGCAACACGAAGTGGCCACCGGGCCATGGAATACTTACTGGACTAACACCAGCACCGGACAAACGATCTCGTCGGCGATGTCGCCAGGACCCGCTTTTCACCAATTGCAGCCCGCGCAATAGGGCGCGCGTGATTTATTCGTTAAATGTCGCCGGCAAATGGCCGGTCTTAATCAGAATCTGGATATCCCGCAGCTCGTCTTCCAAAGCCTTGCGAACTTCGGACGGCTTCTGCCCCGGCTCCGTTGGCGGAACGAAGGCCAGCCCGCGCTGGACCGTTTCCAAAGCCTTCGCTGCATCGCCGGTATTGGCGTAGGCCTGCGCGAGATAAATAACGGCCCCCGGCTCTTTGCCGCCCGACAATTCGTCGGCGCGCTTGGCATACCGCAGCGCTCGGGGATAGTCGCGCAGGCTGTGAATCGGCGTCTCCATCAACACCACCGCCGCTTCGCTCAGATTCTGCGCCGCGGCATCCGGCCGGTCCGCGATGCGGTTTAAAGTGGCGATGCTCGCTTTCGCGAATTGCGTGGCTTCGTCCATTTGCCCCTGGTCAGCTAGAAGCTTTGCGGCGCGGCCCTGCGCCTCGGCGCCAAGCACGAAATTCGACACTTTGGAAGGATCAATGGCGATTAATCCATTGGTAAGTTCAATCACTTTTCGATAATCGGCCAGCGCTTCGCGTTTATTTCCCAGGTTTAACTGGATCATGCCCAGCGTGCGGTACACATTGATTCTTCTTCTGGTATTGGTGCCGTTCTTCGGATCCACCGCAGCCATTTGCTCATAAACCTGCCGCGGATGCTGCAGTGTCTGAAGCGCTTCGGCATTCCGCCCAATCTCCGCTTCACCGAACGCGATCATGGTCTCCATTCTGGCTTCGTCGATCTGGACATCCTGCGAATTACGCATGGCAGGTGGAAGCCGGTGTAACGCATCCACAGCCTTCCGCACGGTGGCAATGCCCACGGGCGGATCAATGGTCATCTGCAGAGTGCCGGCCAGATTCTCGGCACGCGCCAGTCCGCGTAGCGCACGGCTATCGGACGGCGCGATGGCCAGAGCGGCGTCGAAGTGCGCGTAAGCTTTGTTCGCGGCAGCCAGCACCCGGTCCTTGGTGCCCTGCTCCGACAATCCGCCGCCCGGGCTCCCGATCACGTCCATCAACGCCACATAAGCCTGCCCGGCATCCACGCGGCGATCGACGTCACGCGGATTGGCCGTGGCCAGACGATCGAAAATCGTGATCGCCTCGCTCAATCTTGCGATTCCCTGGCTGTTCTTGCCAAGAAAATTCAGGGCTGGGCCCATCTGAAAATCGGCGCGCGCCAGATCTTGCAGCACGCGCGGATCGCCTGCATGATTCCGGCTGAGCGGCTCCAGAATCGCCAGCGCTTTCCGATCGCTCTCCAGCGCCTTGCTCGCGTTGCCCAGGCTATCGCCCCCGCCGAGCGGCGCTTCCAGTATTTCTCCGAGTCTCAAATAACCTTCGGCCAGTTCTAAACTCAGACCTCGATCCTGCCCCTTGGCTGCAGCCAGGCGATCCAGATACAGAAGCGACTGGCTGGCCATGTCCACTCGCACCGGCAACGAACCGGGCAGCGCCTGCACCGAATCGTACAGCGGAAATAGCAGGTAGTTGGCCAGTTTCCGCGAGTCCGAGAAGCGCTGCTCGGCCAGCGCACGCTCTCGATCGGCAATACGCGCCTGCCAGAGCGTGCCGGCAAGCCCCGCGATCAACAGGAGCAGAATGAAAGCCGCCGCGGCAACGCCCACGCGATGACGCCGCAGAAATTTGCGCGCCACGTAGAGCCGTGTGCCTTCTACCGCGATCACCGGCAAGCCTTCCAGATGCCGCCGGACGTCTTCGGAAAACTGCTCCGCCGATCCATATCGATCGCCTGGATTCTTCGCCAGCGCCTTCATCGCGATGCTGTCCAAATCTCCGCGCAATGGCGCTTTCAAATTTGCCGGTGCAACAACGCTCGGCCGCTGCGCTTCGCCGGTGACGACGGCGGCGATCATTTCAGCGGGCGTGGAAGCGGTGGCGGAATACGGCCCCTTACCTGCCAGCAGTTCGTAAAGAATCACGCCCAGCGAGTAGACATCGCTCGCCACCGTGCACGGCAGTCCCTGGATTTGTTCGGGGCTCGCGTATTGCGGGGTGAGCAACAGGTTCGCGACCATCGTTAGGGTCTGTTCCGTTCCCCTGCCGGGCGCGGCCAGCACTTTGGCAATTCCGAAATCCAATAGTTTCGGTTCACCCTCTTCGTTCACCAGAATGTTGCCAGGTTTGAGATCACGATGGATCACCAGGTGCTGATGCGCGAAATGCACCGCCGTGCAAATCCCGCGAAACAATCGGAGGCGCTGTGCAATGGAAAGGTGGTGCGATTCGCAATACTCGTCCAACCGGATGCCTTCCACGTATTCCATCACCAGATACGGCTGCCCGTCGCGGGAGACGCCGCCATCCAACAGGCGCGCGATGTTGGGATGTTCCAGCCCGGCCAGGATCTGCCGCTCTTGCAGGAAACGTTCGGCCATCAGCGCCGCGGCCGCCGGAGTTCCGCCGATCAATTTGATGGCGGCGCGCTGTTCGAAATCTCCGAGCCGGCGCGCCAGATAGACGGCGCCCATGCCGCCTTCGCCGATTTTGCGCACGATTTCGAAAGCGCCGAAGCGCGCGCCTTCCATCGACTGGGCCGGACGCAACGCGCCGATGCGATCCTGCGCCTCATAGCCGGCCAGCGTTCCCAAAACCTCCCGCTCCATTGCCGCATCGCCGCCGCAACGTTCGTGAACGAAAACCGCGCGGGCATCGGCAGGCATATCGAGCGCCTGGTGAAAAATTTCCTCCACCTGCCGCCAGTAGCCGTCACGTGTTTTTGTTACATCAGCCATGCTGCGGCGCCCTTCCTGAATCGAGCCCCGGACGCAGGCGATTGTACAGCCATCCGCGCGCAAACTTCAGGTCCCGCTCGGCGGTCGCGAGCGAGACTTGCAGCATCTCAGCCGACTCCTGTGTCGTGCAACCCAGAAGATGGCACAACTCCACCATCTGCGCTTTGCGCTTGTCGATCTTCTCCAGTTCGTCGAGCGCGGAATCCAGATCGATGTATTCGGGGCCGTTCAAGTTGAACCAGGGAAGCTGATTGGAAGCAAGCTGGTCGTTCAGCGGCACCCGTTCATCGTGACCGCCGCGCTTCAGCCGCAGGTTGCGCCGTGCGTGATCGATCAGAATCATTCGCATAATTTTCGCCGTGAAGGTGAAGAAGTGCGCCCGATCGTCCCAGTTGGGCACGCGCTGATTGCACAGCCGCAGGTAGAGTTCGTGGACCAATCCGGTGGCTTGTAGCGTGTGGCCGGGATGCTCCCGCTGCAGGCAACTATAGGCGATGCGCCGCAGATCCGAGTAAACCAGCGGAAGAAGTTCCTGGAAAGCTGCCGGCTGGCCTTGCTTCCATTCCTGGAGCAACCGAGTAATGTCGCCGGATTCAGCCACGGTCTTCAACCACGAATTTCGCCCTCGAAAAGAAATTATGACACGGCGATGTCGTATGCTTGGTAGCAATGGCTACAAGAAAGAAAGCGGAACCCCAGGCCCAACAACCCGAGACGGCCGGCTCGGAGATGCTGCAAAAGGCGGCCAAGGCAATCGGCTCGGCGATCGGCACGATGGCCGTGAAAACTGGCATGGCGCATCCAACTGCGCCCAAGAAGAAGATTCCAAAGCTGGTGAAGAAAGACAGGAAGCGGTTGCCGCGCAAGGAGAAAAAGCAGGCGAAAAAGAAGCTATTAGCGCACTGAGGGGGTTCGCCTCCGAATGACGCAGAGTGCATATGCGCACTCTATTCGTTAGCCTTTTCTTCTTGACCGCGATCATCGCGAACGCCCAGGTGGTGGTGACCAGCGTCTTGAATGGCGGCGACACCAGCAAGAACCTTTGTCCCGGCTTGGAGGTCATCATTCTAGGGTCTAACCTCGGCGCCTTCGGCGCGCAGAGCACTATCACCGTCGGCGGTGAGCAGGCACAAATCATCCAGAACGGATCCGGCACTGTTTTCGCCGTCCTCCCCGCCGATCTTTCCGTCGGACCCACCACGTTAACGGTCAGCTATAACGGACAAACATCGGCGCCGTTTCCGATCACCTTAACCGCGTACGCGCCGGCTATCGCGCAGGTGAACAGCGCTTATTTTTTTCCGACGTGTCAATGCTTCGGCTCGCCGATTAACAATCAGCCGCCCGGCATTAACGCGGCGAATCCCGCGGCGCCTGGATCGCAAGTGGGCGCGTTTCTGGTGGGATTGGGCGCGAACCCGGTTCCCATGCCCGTGGTGACGGTGGGAGGACAAACCGCAGGCGGCGTCACAGAGCAGAGCGACGGTGATAATCCTGGATATTACGACGTGCTCTTCAACGTGCCGAATGGCCTGGCCGCGGGCCCGCAAAGTGTGATCGTCTCCGTTGCCGGCGTTGCGGCGTCCGCACGCACTCTGTATGTCGGCGCGGCGCTACCCTCCATTTCGGCGATTGAAAATTCCGCTACCGGGACGCTCGAAAGCACCTCGCACGCAGCTGCGCCCAACTCCATCGTGAGCATTTATGCCTCGAACGCCGGAAATACTACAGCGATTCCGTCCAGCTATCCGACCACCAGTGTGGAAGGAGTGCAAGTGCTGGTGAATGGCACGGCGGTTGCCATTTATGCGCTAGCCCCCGCATCCGGGCAAATCAATGTGCAGTTGCCATCGGAACTTTCCACCGCGGGTACGGCGACCGTTGCCGTCGAAACCGGAAGCGGAACCAGCTCGAACTTTACCATCGCGCTGGGGCCCGCCGACGTCGGCATTTTTCGCATACCGTCGGCCGCCTATCCCAATAATGGTGCGATACAAATCGCAGGGACCGTTTGGGACGCGATGCCCGCTGCGCTGGCGGCCTCGCTCGGACTTTCAACTTGCGCCGGGCTGTCGAATACGACATTGTGCGGCCAACCGGCTATGCCTGGCGAAGACATCATCGTGTATTGGACCGGCGGCGGCCCCACGAATCCGAGCCTTCCCACGGGGCAAATTGCACCGGCCGACGGCAGCACGCTTTATATGACGACGCAGACTCCAACCGTGACCATCGGCGGCCTTCCCGCCCACGTCTCGTATTCTGGAATCACGCCCGGCAGCGCGGGCGAATATCAAGCGAACGTCACCATTCCGGCCACCGTCACCACAGGCGATCAGGTGCCGCTGGTGATGAGCATCGGCAGCAGCTCGGACACCGTCACTCTGGCAATCCAGGCGCCGTAACCGCCCATGTTACACTAGTTTCTACACAGAGGAATGTGTAGCCATGCCCACCAACCTTGCCATCGATGACAGCCTGATTGAGGAAGCGCGCCGGATCGGCCATCACAAAACCAAGAAGGAAGCCGTCACCACGGCTCTCGCAGAATACATCGCGCGCCGCAAGCAACTGGAGATTCTCAACTCTTTCGGCACTATCGACTTCGACCCGACGTACGATTACAAGGCGGATCGCAAGAGGAAGCGTTAATGTGGAGGTGCTCGTGGATAGCACCATCTGGTCTCTGGCTCTGAGGAGAAACCGCGGCCGGCTCAGCGAAGCCGAATCCGAACAAGCGACGGCGCTCCGGGAGCTGATTCAGCGCGGGCACGCGCGGCTTATTGGGCCAGTTCGGCAGGAACTGCTATCAGGCATTCGGGAGCCTGCGCAATTCGAGAGAGTGCGCGACGCATTACGAGCTTTTCCCGATGAAACTCTGACCACTGGAGATTATGAACAGGCGGCGCACTGGAGCAACGAGTGCCGTCGCCGAGGCCTTGCTGGATCGGGAGTGGATTTTCTGATCTGCGCAGTCGCGATTGCGCGCGGGTGGCAAATTTTCACCACCGACGCTGACTTTCGCGGCTACGCCAAAGTGATTCCAATCCAACTATCCGCTGGATAGGAGCCCAGGATCTTTCTTAATGAATATCGATTTTGAGCTGCACGTCTGAATGCTCGTGCCGCCAAGCCCAATAGGCTTGCTGATCGCTTTCGTTGAGCTTGGCGAAAGCTCTGTAGCGGCGGTGGTTTTGCTTCAGATAAATGCGATAGGCTTTATCCTCTTGTCCATTCCACTGATGATCCTCGTTGCTCTTCGCGTCATGATAGGTCTGGGCTGGCAACATTGGCGGGATGATTGCGATGGGGGCTAGAAGCACAGCACCCAGCACGGCGGTATTCAAGAAGCGGCGCATAGTATTCTCCTCGCCGGACACCGAGCAATCATTGGGCCACGCAGCGCTTTCGTTTGCTCTCTACGATTTCGAGCCGGTAGGCAACACCGGGGATGTAGATTCGAACAGGGCATCCGGCAATAACGCTTAGGTCAGCACGGCCGACAGCGGATGCATCAGTCCGGCCAGCAAAAATACCGGCGCGAAACTGAAGTGCAACACAACATATCCGGTGCCCAGATTCGCCAGCGCGCCGCCGATTCGCGCCGCCCATCCCGGTGAATCCGGTGACGGTTCCCACCTCGCTTGGGCGAAACAAATCAGTGGGAATTGTTTGCAAATTCGCGACCCACATCCCGTGTCCGAAGGTGATGGCGCAGGTAGCCGCGATAGCAAGCGCCGCCGTGGGAACGAACGGCGCAGCCATCGCGATGGGAAGCACCGCGGCGCCCATCGCCATGCTAAATTTTCGCGCGCCACCCAGCGGCCATCCGCTCTGCATCAGGCGGCCGGAGAGCCAGCCACCCACCAGGTAGCCAACGCCTCCGAGCGCGAAGGGAACCCAGGAATATTGGCCGATCATCGCAAGATCGAAGCCCCGCGCGCGACGCAGATATTCCGGCAGCCAGAAGATGACGAAGTAAATCACGGGGTCGGTGAGGAAGCGCGTCAGAATCAAGGTCCAACAGCCGCGAGCGCGCAATAGAGCCCGCCATTTCACAGCTGACGCCGTGGCCTGAACGGCGGTTGGCCCGGCCGGGGATCGATACACAACCAGCCACAGAGCAAGCCAGGCGATTCCCGCCAGGCCGGTAAACACGAATGCGCTGCGCCATCCATACCGCAACGTGATCAGCGCCACGGTTACCGGTGCGAGCGCCGATCCCAGCGACGTGCCCGCGTTGAAAATGCCCATCGCAAGCGCGCGGCGCGGCGCTGGGAACCATTCGGCAATCGCTTTGGCTGCGGCCGGCCACGCGCCTGGTTCGCTCAGGCCGAGCAGGAAGCGATACGATCCCAGGCTCCATTTTCCGATCGCGAATCCGTGCAGCAACTGCGCAACCGACCAGCTTGCCATGAACACAGCGAAGCCGCGGCGCGCGCCCAGCTTGTCCACCAGGTATCCCGAGATGGCGTATCCAATCGCGTACGCGAACAGGAACGCCGACACGATGTAGGAATAATGTTCTTCGGTGAGCGAGAACTCGCGCCGGATCTCCACCGACACGATTCCGATGGCCTGGCGATCCAGGTAATTGATGGTGGTGGCGAGGCACAGCAGAAGCGCGATGGCCCAAGCGACCTTGGGGAGCTTCATCTGATCGACAGCCGGGAGGGCGTCGGCTTCATCCAGTACGAGTGTAGCGGCGAATGGCCGTGGCGCGGCCGGTATTGGGATCGACGGTGACAATGACAGCGTGCAACTCGGCGCCCAACTTGGCGTTATCCAGGCGGATGGGCAGGCCGGTGAGAAAACGGCGGATGGCGAGGCTTTTCTCCGAGCCGATCACGGAGTCATAAGGGCCGGTCATGCCGACGTCGGTCTGATAAGCGGTGCCACCAGCTAAAACACGCTCGTCGGCAGTCGGGATGTGCGTGTGCGTGCCCACCATCGCGGAAACGCGCCCGTCGAGATACCAACCCATCGCCATTTTCTCGCTGGTGAGTTCGGCATGAAAGTCGACGAAGCGAACCTTCACAGCCGGGTCGAGCGATTTCAGAATGCTATCCGCGGTACGAAACGGATCGTCGATGGCGGGCAAGTGCACCCGCCCTTGCAAATTGATAATGGCCGCCGGAACGCCGTTGCGCGCCTTGGTGACAAGCAATCCGCTGCCCGGCAGGTCGCCCGGGTAATTCGCCGGACGCAGCAAGCGCGGCGTGCGCGGCAGATAGTCGAAGATTTCTTTCTTGTCCCAGATGTGATTGCCGGAAGTGATTACGTCTACGCCGATGGAAAAAAGATCGTCGGCGATCTGCGGCGTGATGCCGAAACCGCCCGCCGAGTTCTCCGCGTTGGCGATGGCGAGTTGAATCTTTTCTTCGCTAATGATTTCTTGCAGGTATCGAGCGACAAGAACGCGGCCGGGCGAGGCGAAGATGTCGCCGATAAATAAAATATTCATCAAATTTGTTGGCTGGAAAAGAAAAAGGAGCGCAGCTACCAGCGAATCGGCTCCCGTCCTTGACCCCGTAACTCAACAGGGCGGAGCCCTCCGAGCGTCTTTAGGCTTCTCCAATGACAGCTTT
Organism: Bryobacterales bacterium; assembly: GCA_963784025.1. Taxonomy (GTDB): domain Bacteria; phylum Acidobacteriota; class Terriglobia; order Bryobacterales; family Bryobacteraceae; genus Palsa-89. The sequence continues at coordinate 263,342 of CAWAPW010000005.1, read as the reverse complement.
TACACCGCCGGAGCTTGCACACCAACGCATAAACCGAGCCGGACCCCTAGACAATTGACTGTCGGATCAATTTAAGGAAACCGATTCCCAAACTGAGCAGAAACGCTCCTTCGGCAATCATAGCAGACCAACTGCGCCAAAGCGAGAGATTTCCCCGCTTCCAGATCCAAACAGACTGAGCGTACTTACTGTACTAGAGCCTTATTTTTATCAATTTAGGTTGGATGGCTTAATGCGAGCCTGGAGCACCATCGTCACTACCTAATTCGGCGCGAATCCGCGAGGCGATCCGGTTGGCAAAGGCCTCCACGCGATCCAATTCCGGCCCCTCCACCATCACGCGTGCCAGCGGTTCGGTTCCGGAAAATCGCACCAGCACGCGCCCGGAATCGCCGAAGGATTCCTCGGCCGCGCGGATCTCGGCGGCAACGGCAGGCAGATCCTCCAGACGCTTGCGTTCCTTGATGCGCACATTGACCAGAATGCTGCGGATAGACCTGAATCTCCTGCGTCAATTCGTCGAGCCCCGCACCCGCCCGACGCATCACTTCGAACACCCGCAATGCCGTCAGCATGCCGTCGCCGGTAGTGGCGTAGCGATGAAAGATGACGTGGCCCGATTGTTCGCCGCCAAGCACCGCGCCGCGGCGCAGCATTTCTTCCAGCACATATTTGTCGCCCACCGGCGTTCGGATCATGCCGATCCCGTGCGCGCACAGCGCCCGCTCCAGGCCAAGGTTGGACATCACGGTGGCCACCACCATCGGCGGATGCCCGTGGTTCACGCTAAGCTCGCCGTGCTCCTTCAAATATCGGGCCGTCAGGAACAGCACCGCATCGCCATCGATGATTTTTCCGGATCGAGCGACGAACAATGCGCGATCGGCATCGCCATCGAACGCCACGCCGACGTCGGCTTTTTGATCGAGCATGGCGGCTTGCAAAACTTCCAGATGCAACGAACCGCAGTTCAGGTTGATGTTGCGGCCGTCGGGCGAACAATGGATGCAATGCACCTGCGCGCCGAGCGAAGCGAACAGTTCGGGCGCAAGCACCGATGCCGATCCGTTCGCGCAATCGGCTACGATCTTCATTCCGTCCAGACGTCCCGGGAGCGTGGACGCCAGATGATCCACGTAGATGCGGTCCAGCCCGCTGTTTACCGCGAGCGGCGCCGGCGGCGAATAGGCGCCTTGATCGAGCAGCGAAAAGATCTCGCTCTCGAGCAGTTCTTCCTGCTCATCGGGCAGCTTATAACCGGCGTGGCCGATCAGCTTGATGCCGTTATCCCGATACGGATTGTGCGACGCCGAAATCATCACGCCGGCGGCGAACGGCCCGTTCTTGGCCAGATAAGCGACGCCAGGCGTGGTAGTGACGCCCGCAAAATCCACCGTTACCTGATGCCGCGCCAATCCCGCCGCAACTTCCGCGGCCAGCCACGGCCCGGACTCGCGCGTGTCCATTCCGATACTACGCGAGCGATCCTGCTTCGATTCGATTACCCAGCGGCCCAGCGCCGCGCCCACCGCCTGCGCCGTTTTCGGATCGAGCGGCGGCTGGCCGGCCACTCCACGAATTCCGTCGGTTCCAAATAGAGCACGTGCCACTAACGGGCGCCCCCGTTCGCGATCTTTTCCAGCTTTACGTGCACTGCGATATCGGTGGGAGCGTCGACCACTCGCACCATCGGATCGCCGACGTTCAGATGGGTGTGAAGCACTTGATCGCCCACCAAGCCGCTCAGGTCCATGGGATCGGTTCGGATTTGATTGATGGCTTGCACGCGGCCCTGGGAGCCCCGAATGCGGACCGTCATCGGGCTGAATTGCTGGCTGGCGACGCGATAGCCCGTGGGCGTGTTGATGAAGAGGGGGAGCACGGTTTCCTCCTTGTAAATGAGCTGCTCAAAATGCAGCGTGAGCTGCGAAGGAACCGCGCGATAAAAAACCACGCCGGCCGGCAGATTGAGATTGCGGCCGCGAATGCTGTAGGTGCGCTCGCCGGCGTGGGCATCGGAAAGGTCCAGCACCACGGCCACCGTCGAGAGATTGTCGCGCGTCAAGCTGCCGGATGGGCCGCGAACCTCCAGACGCACGCGGTCGGGCAGGTTGCCGTCGATGTCCAGGTCGTCCCGCATATTGCGAAAGTCCACGGGAACAGAGAGCGACGTGGCAACCTCCGGCTCGCGCGCCACTGCGATCCACAAGGCAACGGCCATCGCCAACGAGAGAAGTTTCCAACCCAGGTTGCGCGTGAGAAGTTGTCTCATCGGAGCACCGCTCCCTCACGGTTCGCTACTGAGCCGCGCGCGTTAGCAAGCGGTTGTGAAACCGCTCCCTCACGGTCGCGGCTCGGCGGTGGGCCGGCAAGCGGAAGCTCGTCAATCATTAGGGACGATCCAGACTGGACTGACGCACCGCTGCCGCGGCCCCGCGCGTCTGTGGAGGCGATGCCAGGTTGCGCCTTTCTTCGCGGTCCAGCCGCTCGGAGAGCAAATGTTCCACGCGTTCCAGTGGAACATCCAGCTCGATTTCTCCGAATACCGCGACGGACACCTTGCCCGTCTCTTCCGACGCCACCACCGCGATGCAATCCGATTCCTCGCTGATTCCGAGCGCCGCGCGATGACGAGTGCCGAGTTCGGTGACCAACAGCGGATTGGTGGTCAACGGCAGGAAGCAGGCCGCGGCGGAAATCCGGTCGCCCTGGATAATCACCGCGCCATCGTGCAGCGTGCCGCCGGGATGAAAGATGGAGCACAGCAGATCGCGCGAGACCAGCGCGTCCAAACTCACTCCGCTCTCGATGAAGGTGCGCAGGCCGATCTTGCGCTCGATCACGATGAGGGCGCCCACTTTGGTCTGCGACAAGCGGCCCACCGCCAGCACCACTTCCTGGCTGAGCTCACGCCGCTCCAGTTGGCTGATACCCAGGAACGGCTTGCGGCCCAGCCGCGCCAGCGCCCGCCGCAGTTCGGCTTGAAACATGACAATCAACGCGATGGGGGTGTACGGAAAAAGCGTCGCCAGAATGGTGTGCAGCAGCTCCAGCTTGGCCCATACAGCGGCGCCATAAATGATTCCGAGCACGCACAGTCCAAGTAGAACGTGGACGGCGCGGCGGCCGCGGATAATCATTAGAAACTGATAAATGAGGATCGCGACAATGACAATGTCAAGCGCGGCAGTGATGGTAAGCGGCGGTAAATCCGAGAACGTGAATGGTAAGTAACGCGCCATGCATCGAAACTTATTGTACCAAGCCAGTCAGAGACATACCGGGAATTTGTCGGACTGGCATTGGGCGCGGCGTGCGCGGCGAATCGATCCCGTGCAGGCGCTGCGCGCCGATTAACAGGCTGGTGAAAAAGGTGAATACACCGCTTCCTTTGGTCGCGGCTCAGAATCGGCGCTCCACGTTCACAGTCACTTACGGAGCCACGACCAAAGGGAGTGCGATTGCCCTTGGCCTTTTTTAGGGGCCTGTTAGTGCTTCGCCGTTGAGATTCCCACCTCGACGGTGTGCGCGGTCAGCGTAGTTCCCTTCTCCGCCGCGTGGATCACCACGCGATCGCCCACTTTGAGATCCGCCTTCTGGATCGGCTTGTCCCCGCGCGCGTACGTGGTCTGCGCGTCCAGCAAAACCTCCACGGTCTTGCCAGTGGTGGTGGTTACGGTCACCGACTGATCGGAAACTTTGGCCACCGTTCCGCGCACGTGTTCCAATCCTCCGTGGGCAATGGCGATCATGGGCGTAATGGCCGGGACGATGGCCAGCGCGACAAGCAATACGCGCCTAGTGATGGTGTTCCTGTTGGGTATGTTCATGTGGTTCTTCTCCATTCAAGAATTGTTTTTCCTCTTGCTCTTCTTCGATCTCATCAGGACTTTTCGGATTCAAGCTCTGCATCTCGCGCTCTTCCTCTGGCGTGATTTGCGGCAGGTGGCGGATGAACCGGACCAGCTTCCACGAGTCCTCTTCATCGTGCTGCTCTGCATTAAAAGTGCCGCCTCCGCCCCAGGCCGGCATGCCGGTCATCCGGATGCCGTTCTGGATGATAAAAAACAGCTCGCCGTCGCTCATTTCCTGTGTATCGGCTTGCCGCATATCGGGCGCGGGCGGATACATGCGCTTGCCCATCTCGGTATCGCCGCTGCCGTTGTTGGCATGGCATCCGGCGCAATGGTCCGCCCAATGTGCGCGTGCTTCGGCCAGCACTTGGGGGGAATTCGGAACCGGGTTGGCGCGATCCCTGGCATCGCCGGGCGCGGCCATGGCGCGGGCGCGGCGAGCTATCCATCGCTCCAGAACGCTGGGCTGTTCACGAGCGCTGAAACCGCGCGCCAGCGTTACATAGACAATCGCGGCCACGAATGCGACCACGATCGCGGTTAAAGCGCCCGCAAAAAAGATGCTGTGTTTTCGCATAACGACCTATTATTTCTCATTCGGATTACTTCTCAGCCGGGCGCAACCGGAAGCGGATAAACGCATTTCCGCCGACGGGCCGGTCTCCATAATACGGCTTGATCGCATCGGGCAGCGAATAAGCCGTGAAGTTTGCGCCGATGCCGGTTTCGATATGCGCGAATAAATCGACGTCGAGCGTGTAGCCGATGGTGTATTCGCCGATTCGAAATGTGCTCCCGTACAAAATATCTAAATTTTGTTCCAGCTCCGGCTGGTCTTCGAACAGCTCGTCTTTATCCACCAGTTCGACGCGGCCAGTGAGGAAATTTTTGCGATGAATCGGAAGAACCGATTCGGCCAGATACGAATTCACGTTGCGGCCCGTGGCCGTCTCATGATTGCGTCCCCAGATCACGCTAGTCGCCCAGCTTCCGCCCGGCATGGGTTTCGTGTATTCGATGGATGCCGTGCTGCGCACCTGATCGCCCGGTTCCAAGGCTTCAGGATGCGTAAGCCTTCCCACCGACACTTGCGCCGCCCAATTTTTCGCGGGGAAAAACCATAATCGCGAAGACCAGGAATCGATGGCGCCCTGTTGAACGATCCAACGATTCTCGCCAGGCTCGGCGCCATGGAAGCCGCTGGCTTCGAGCTTCCACTTTTTGTATGCGAGCCCGACGGTGACCACGTCGTCAGAGATGTGCGTCGAATCCTGCCAATGATGTGAGATGGGCGCTTCCGGCAGTTCCGCCGCGGATGCGCGATGCGGATAAGCAACCGGCCCCAGCGCTGGATCGCCCACCGGCGCGGCGTAAACTTCGAGGCTGGTGTTCCCGCCCAGCTCACGAACATAGTGGAAGCCCAGACCCATGATGAAATTGTGCGGATGCTGTCCATCTACGATGGGTTGCCCATAGGCCGTTTCGCCGGTCTGGAAGAGCAACGGATAACGGCGATCGGCAATGGTGGCCGGCTCCAGGCTCAGCATCAGATCCGCCTGGAACGCTCCGTTCTTGCCGGCGCGATGCTCCGCCGAGGCCATGAGCCAGTTGGTGGAATAAAGCTTGTCGCCGCCGCGCGGCCCGGATTGCTGCGTTTCCACGATAAACGCGTCTCCCATGAACATGGTGTTCCACGATCCGAAATGCGCCGTGATCATGGGCATCGGCCACGCCTCCGGATTGACGGACGTGCCAGAGGACATATTCATCAGATCCATGCCGGCGGCATTCATGTCCGCCGTGTTCATGTTCATCCCCGGCATGGAGCTTTGCCCGAACACGGGCACACTCACTGCTACCGATAAAATAAAGACAAAAGTTCGAAACATACTCTCCTCAAAAACTTATTTCAGCCACGGGTAAACATGGATAAACACAGATCAGCGTTAATCTGCGTTTATTTGCGGCTATAGTCTTAAAATGCTGGGAGAGAAAAGAGGTGGGCTGGGCGGAGAAAAGGCCGGCGACGGGAAGATTCCGACGCCGATGAACAAATGCGCGCACTCAACGGACGGCCTGGCAAACGCGATGGTTGCGATATGGATTTGCGGCGATGCCGGCGCATCGGGAAGCAGAAAATCGTTACTGCACTTACCCGATGCCGCGTGGCCTGGGGCTGGATGCTGATGGCACGGGGGCGGGGCGGAACTACACGCCTCGGACGCGCAGGAGGCCATGCACTGCACGGCGCCGAAGATCAGCGCCAGAACGAGCAAAACCACGAATTGAATACGCGGCGCCCTCATTGACTGCGATCATAACACGCCAGATCCCCGCGAATCACACCGGCGAAGTTAGCTGAAGTTACTAACTTAGTGGCTCTGGCCCTTTGGCGAAAGGAATTGTCTTAGTACCTATCTTGCTGGTACTCTACCGCCGATCAGGAGAACTACGAGGGACTATTGAGTAGTATCTCTGTTCTTGTATGTGAGTCGCAGCCGATCGTAGTTGAAGGACTGCAGAAGGCGCTCGCCGAAACGAACGATCTTTTGTTTGCGGGCGCCGTGCCCAGGCCGGCCGACGCGCTGGAAGCCATTGAGCGTACCCGTCCGAATATTGTCTTGATTGACGGAAGCACGGGATTGACCGCCGCGCTCCGCCTGCTCGGCCATCTGAAAGCAACCGCGCCAACTCACCCGGTGCTATGGGTGGTTGACTTGCCGGAGATGGATGCTTTCCGGGCGCTCCAGATGGGCGCGCGTGGCATCGTCAAGAAAACCCTGCCCACCGCCACGCTGCTGGAGTGCCTGCGGGAAGTGGGCGCCGGTCAGATCTGGATGCAGGAATCCGAGCAGGTGGCCAGCTTCCTGCAGCGCAGGGACGCCTCGCGCCTTACGCCGAGGGAAAAGGAAGTTGTGCGCTTGATTTGCAGGGGTCTCCGCAACAAGCAGATTGCGGAGAATCTGCATATCACCGCGGGAACCGTTAAGGTACACCTCATGCACATTTTCGAAAAGACGGGACTGAAGGATCGTCTCGCGCTGGCCGTGCATGGCCGCGAACTAGCGGGTGTGGAAGTGCCCGCGAGCGATAGCGCCAGCGTCTAATTCAGAACCGCGCGCCTCAGCAACCGCACTTCGATCAAATCCGCAATGCCGCCGCCAATTCTTTGTCGCCGCGCACCCGCCAGATCTTGGAATCCAGCATGTAGTGGGTGAAGGGAATTCCCCAGATGGCCGCCGCCAGCCACTGAACGGCGGGAAAATAAGCGGAAGGCAGGACGTTGAGAGCAAAATGCAGCACCAGCGCGATGACGATGTAATTGCCGAAGCTTTTGGCGAAGAAAGCCGCCAGACCGTACTGCTCCGATGCCGCGGGACCTGAATAACGGTTCTTGTTATGGAACCACATCAAGCGGTGATATTGGAAGGAGTGAAACAGGCCGAGTGTAATTCCCGCCCGCAGTATTCCGTCGGCGCCAAAGCTGGCGGCGTAAAGAAACGCGATCCATTGCAGGGGCACCAGAACGGCCAGCAACATCAGCTTGGGAACATTCAATGGCGTACCGGCGCGGAATTTCCGTACCTGGTGGACAACGTAAATCGCGGCAAATACAATGTACGCGGCAGTCGCGGTCCATTCCAGAACCTGCGCCGGAAAACGTGCCGGCTCCCAATCCATCAGCCTGGTTTGGATGACGAAGATGGCAAGCGGGAGAACGGTGGATGTGAGCATGAACCAGCGGTCCAGCTTCATGTCGATGGGATCCCGTTCCTTATTCTTGGCTTTCCACAACATCATGAAACCCATGTGCTGTTTCGCGATGTGATAGTGCTGCCAGCAGACCGCGAAGAGATAGAAGAGCGAGGATTGTCCCGCCCACACCATCATCGGGCCAATTAAACAGAAGGGAACGATGATCCACAAAAACCACCCCAGGCGTTTTCGCTCCCGCGTGTCCAGGTAGGTGCGGGTCACCGTGCCCATTACATGCGGCCCGTCGACGAACAGGAACCAGGTGAGGTAAATGGGAGTGATGGGGAACCCGGCGGCCATCAAAGCCAAGGCCAGGTAGCTGATGGCAGCGGGGCCGATGAACCACAGCAGATCGTCGCGGCGCGAGATGATCCAGCTAGTCCCGGGCGGCCGGCTCGATACGGTCTGCGGAAAAGCCGGTGTGATCGCGCTGCTACTCATAAGCTTCTCTCTGGTGGTTATCGTCAGGAAGGGCTGACTGGCTATATAAGGCATTGTGCTTAGCCGGGGATGTACAGCGCTAATGCTATCCGGCTCCCGGGTCGATCACTTCCAAGGGACTAGGCGTCCCGAGTCGCGTTGGCCACCTCCCTACATTCTGCGGCGCCCGCCCCATCGCACGCCGGCACGTTCGGCACTGCGGTCGCGCGCGCCCTGGCGCGGGTTCTCACGCCATCGCTCGCAGACTGCTTCTTTATGGCGCTCATCGTCTGGCTGTTCATCTGGGGCGCGAGCGGCTGGATATCGCTGCTGGGGGACGGCGACACCGGATGGCACATCCGCACCGGCCAGTACATTCTTCGAACTCGCAGCGTCCCCACTCAGGATTTGTTTTCGTTCTCGCGCCCCGGCGCGCCATGGTTCGCGTGGGAATGGCTGACCGACGTCACCTATGCGCTGTTGTTCCAGATCGGCGGGCTGAAGGCCATCGTGCTGCTATCCGGCGCGATGATCGCGCTATTCGCCACCCTGGTTCTGCGCTACACGCTGTGGCGCGGCGCCAACGCACTGGTGGCCGCGTTCAGCACGCTGCTGGCGGTGGGGGCTTCCTCGATGCATTTTCTCGCCCGCCCGCATCTGTTCACGCTGGTCTTGCTGCCCGTCTGTTTGTGGATGGTGGAGGCGGACCGGCGGCGGAACACGCGCTGGCTGTGGGCCCTGATTCCGCTGACCGCGTTGTGGACGAACCTGCATGGCGGCTTCGTGATTTTCCTGGCGTGCCTGGGGCTGCTGGTGTTGGCGTGCGGGATCGAAGCGGCGCTTGGGGTTCCGCGCTGGCCCCAGATCCGCCGATATTCCGCATTGTTGGCCGGATGCTCGCTGGCGTCGCTTCTGAACCCCTATGGATTCCAGTTGCACGTGCATATCGTCGAGTACCTGCGCGCCGATTGGATCAAGAACATCGTGCAGGAGTTTCAGGCGCCCACCTTCCGCTCCGAGGGCCAGCTCCAATACGAGGTGCTGTTGCTGGCGGGTCTGATCTCCATCGGTTTCCTGCTCCGCAGAAGGCTCTTCGCCGAAGCCTTGTGGATCTTGTTCCTGGCTCACTCGTCGCTCATCAGCGTGCGGCACGCTCCGCTGTATGCCACCGTAGCGGCGCCGCTCATTGCCTGCGAGATCAGCGAGTGGTGGCGGGCGGCAGTGGGCGGCATGAAAAAGTCCGATGTCTTGCGAATTCTTTATCAGCTGGGCGCGGACCTGACGCCAGGCTTTCTACGGACCAGCGTCTGGCCGGCCGTGTTGATCCTGACTCTGGCCGCGCTGGATGCGCCTCTGAAGTGGCCGCGCGACTTCCCGAGCGAGACGTTTCCCACCGCGATGGTCCATCAGCATGCCGGCCTGATCGCATCGGGCCGTTTACTGACCCCGGACCAATGGGGGGACTACATCATCTACAGCTTCTATCCTCGGCAAAAGGTCTATGTGGATGGTCGTAGTGATTTCTACGGAGAAAAGTTCGGGCAGGAGTATCTGCACCTGATGCAAGGAGCATACGACTGGAGAGCCATCCTGGAGCGGAACGGCTTCAATGTGGCTCTGCTGCCAGTGGATTGGCCACTGGCGTCGATGCTGAAGATGGACCCCTCGTGGCAGATAGTACAAGACGATACCCGGGTCATACTGTTTCGGAAGCTAAGTCGGCAAACCCCACGGAAATAGGTAGTTCGACACCCAACCCAACGTCGCGCGTACTAAAGAAAACGTAGCATTCAGGCTAATGAAAACCTCCCAGTTTGCCGAAGCTATAAGGCAGGGAGAGCGACCGGATGAGAAGCAATCAGAACCCGTCAGGTTCAGTCACCCGGGGTGTTGGGGACCGCGCCGCCGGGGCTCGAAGCGCCGGGGGCCAAGGCGCGGTGGGCAAGTTAAGCATGTCCCAGATGCCTGTCGAGTGGCTGGATTCGGGAAGCTGGCGGCTGCCTTCGGGCAAGGCACTGGCGGAGTTCGCGCTGCAGGCCGGGTTTCTTGCGCCGCTGCTGTTTCGCGCGGACCGGCCCAGAACGGGTTCACCGGCGGTAACGAAGACGTCGGAAGTGGGCGCTAGCGTGGCGCAGGCACGCGGCAAACAGTTCGGCAAGGGGGACGGCCGGTGACGGCACAAGCCCTGCTGGCCGGAGGGGTCGGGATCGCGGCGTGCATCGACGATCTCAGGCGCCGTCAGATCTCCAATTGGATTCCTGGTTCGGCCTTTGCAAGCGGTCTGGTTTTACAGACCGTGCAGCACGGCTGGCGCGGCACTGGCTCGGCGTTGCTCGGTACCTTGGCGGGCGCGGGTGTGTTCCTGATTTTTTATTTGCTGGGCGGCATGGGCGGAGGAGACGTGAAGTTGATGGCGGGCTTCGGCGCGCTGCTCGGGGCGAAACAGCTTTTTCAGGCGGCTTTGTGGACGGCCGGATGTGGCGGCGTGATGGCGCTGGCCGTGATCGCGAGCGGTCTGGTGCGGGACCTCTGGGCGCGCGCGAATTCGTCCGGAAGCGCGGCCGCGGAGTCTTCTCGCCCAGCCGGCCGGAGAACGGACAGTATCCCGTACGCTCCGGCCATCGCCGCCGGAGTCTGGTTAAGCCTGGTGGGAGCAACCTGACGGAGCGATGAGACGGGCATTTCGTGGCGTTCCAGTTAACGATCGAAAGCGGGAGAGAGGGATATGGATCGTAGATTTCTGACGGTATTAGGCGTGAGTCTGGTGTTCGCGCTGGTGATATCGAGCGTGTTCTATCAGATGGCGGCTCGCGCCGGCAGCCCGAAGAAGGCCGCCGAGACCACCGATTTGAAGGACATCGTTTTGGCCGCCCGGCCGCTCTCGGTGGGAACGACGGTAAAGCCGGCCGACATCAAGCTGGGCAAGATCCCGTCGTCCGCCTTCCCCAAAGGCGCTTTTGCGAAGCCCGAGGAAGTGATCGATCGTCCCCTGATCAGCAATATTCTGATGGACGAACCGGTGCTGGAGGGGCGTTTGGCGGCACGCGGTAGCGGAGTCGGCCTGGCCCCGGTCATTCCGGTGGGAATGCGGGCGGTGACGCTGCGCGTAAACGACGTCACCGGCATCGCCGGTTTTGTTCTGCCGGGCATGCGAGTCGATGTACTGGTCACCGGCCATCCTCCCAACTCCGAGAATTCGGTGACCGCAACACCGGTCCAATTGCAGAATTTGCTGGTGCTATCCGCCGGAACGGTGATGCAGCCGGACGCTCGAGGCCAAGCCATGCCGGCCCAGACCGTCACCTTGCTCGGAACACCGGAGCAAGCCGAGACGCTCACTCTCGCCAGCGCCGATGCGCGCATTCAGTTGGTGCTTAGAAACGGCAGCGATCAGACCATCGAAAAAACTCCGGGACACGACATCGCGGAGCTATACGGCGAACGCCCGGCGCGTAAGAAGAGTTCTGAAAACGACGCTCCGGCACGGCCCCGAGCCCGGCCCGTGGTGGTGGCCGCGGCCCCTCCGCCTCCCCCGCCGCCGCCCGACCAGATCGTGGTGATTCGCGGAACGCAAAAGAGCGTGGAAGTGGTTGGACTCGGCGGGGGCGGGGGAAAGTAGACCATGCGACGAATGAAACAGCTGTACATCCTGTCAGGGCTGCTGGCTTTGGGCGCGGCCAATTGGCTGGTCGCTCAGGCGGGCCCCGAAGAGGTTCGCTTGACGGTTGGAAAGAGCATCGTCATCGATTATCCGGCTGATATCGCTCGGATTTCCACCAGCAACCCGGACATCGCCGACGCTTCCCCGGTCACCGGACGCGAGGTTCTGGTGCATGGCAAGTCTTTCGGAACCGTGACTTTGGTGGTCTGGAGCAAGGCCGGTCAGCGCAACTTCTACAACATCACCGTGGAGCAGAACTTAGAGCCGTTGCGCAGGCTGCTCAAAGAAACCTTCCCGGCGCAGGACATCCATGTTCAGTCTTCGCGCGACTCGCTTTCGCTCACCGGGCGGGTGGCGAATAAGGACATCGCCGATCGCGCCACCGCGCTCGCGTCGCCGTTTGCAAAGACCGTGGTCAACGACCTGCAAATTGCCGAGCCGCCGGTGGAGAGGCAGATTCTGCTGCGTGTCAAATTCGCCGAACTCGATCGTTCGGCCTCGAACCAATTCGCAGTCAACTTGATTTCGACCGGCGCTACCAACACCATCGGCAGCGTCAGCACGGGCCAGTTCTCGCCCCCGTCGCTTGCGACTGTGGGCGGGGGCGCACCGGCCACCTTCTCGATTTCCAACGCCTTGAATATCTTCGCATTTCGTCCCGATCTCAACTTGGGGGCGCTCATCCAGGCGCTCGAATCGCGCAACCTTTTGCAGACCTTGGACGAGCCGACGCTAATTACGAGCGACGGCAAGGAAGCCACCTTCCTGGTGGGCGGCGAATTTCCCATCCCGGTCCTGCAGGGGGAGCGAATTCGGGCGCTGTCACGATTCAGTTTCGAGAGTATGGCGTGCGCCTGAGTTTCACCCCAAACATCACCGGGAACAATAACATTCGCCTGCACGTCAAGCCGGAAGTTTCCGCGCTCGATTACACCAACGCTCTGTCATTCAACGGCTTCACGATTCCCGCGCTCTCGTCGCGCAAAATGGAAACCAACATCGAGCTAGGCGAAGGCCAGAGCTTCGTGATCGCGGGCCTCATCGACAAACAGGTCACCGAAACGCTCTCGAAGATCCCCCTCTTGTCCAGCCTTCCCATTTTGGGAAACCTGTTCAAGAGCAAGTCATTCGCTAGCAGCGATACGGAGCTGATCGTGATGGTCACGCCCGAGATCACCATGCCGCTGCAGCCGGGCGACGCCAAGCCCAATGTCCCGACGCCGCGGCCGTTCCTGGTGCCGGTCACGCCGGGTTCGAGCGAGGCCTTCCCGGCCAAAGGAAAGTCCAAGTAGGAGCCCTCAGGATGAGATACGGCAGGAGTGCGATATGACGGGCCGGGGACCGGTTTTGACGGCGCTGGCGATCATTCCCGATCGCGAGCTCGCGGCCCAGCTCTCGTCGGCTCTCGAGCGCACCCGTTCGTTCCAGATCCTGTCCGAGTTCAAGTCTTACCCTTCGCTCCAGACGCTTGAGATCCGGGTGCGTCAGACCAAGCCGGACGTCATCCTGCTCGATCTGGCCAGTGACCTCGATCAAGCCTGCGAGTTGATTCGCTGCGTCTCATCGCTCAACCTGCGGGCGCACGTGGTCGGGCTGCATGTCCGCAACGACTCCGATGCAATCCTGCGCAGTCTGCGTAGCGGCGCGAGCGAGTTTCTGTACGCGCCTTTCGACATTCAAACCCAAAACGACGCGGTGGCCCGGCTGAACCGTCTGTTGCAGCCCGGCCCGGTGGAACAGGCCGATCCAGGCTCCATCGTCGCCTTCTCCAGCGCCAAGCCGGGTTCCGGCGCGTCGACACTGGCGGCTCAAGCCGCGTTCGCGCTGCGCCGCACCACCTCGCAACGCGTTTTGCTGGCCGACTTCGACCTTATGGGGGGCATGATCGGCTTTTACCTGAAGCTGAGCAACACTAAGTCTCTGCTGGACGCTTTGCAAATGGCCGACCGGCTCGGGGACGGCGGATGGGCCTCGTGTGTCTCGTTGGCGGATGGCGTGGACATTCTGCCGGCGCCTGAAACTCCCTACGCCGGGCCCGTGGAGGGCGCGCGGCTACACGCGGTGATGGAATACACCCGCATGAACTATGAGTGGGTTGTGATCGACTTGCCGGTGGTTTTTCAACGCTTGAGCCTGATGACCATCTCGGAATCCGACCGGGCCTTTCTGGTTTCGACGCCCGAGCTGCCGAGCCTGCACCTGGCGCGCAAGGCCGTCAATCTTCTCGACCATTTGGGCTTCCCCAAGGAACGCTTCCAGATTGTGATGAACCGCATCGACCGGCGCGACGAAATCGCCGGCTCCGATATCGAGCGTCTGTTTAACTGCTCGATCGACGCGCGCATTCCGAACGATTATTTCTCGCTGCACCGGGCGGTGACGCTGGGCCAGCCGGTGGATGGACATTCCGAACTCGGCCGGGCGGTCGAGAACCTGGCCAACCGGCTGGCGGGAGGCGAAGGCCAGGATCGCAAGCGGGCGGCTTTCCCGGACTTGCGAGTCGCGACTTCGCCGGTGTAGTGAAGGCCAGAGCAGCGAAGGCTAGAGCAGTGAAGGCCAGAGCAGTGAAGGACGGTGTAGTGAAGATTTATGTTTCCTAACCTCGATACCAAATCGACGCCGCAAATCAGCTGGGAGCAGCGCCTGTTGAAAAATGGCGGCAAATCCAGAGGTGCGCTGAAACCGGAGTATCAGGAGCTGAAGTTCACGCTGCACCGCAAGCTGGTGGACAAGATCAATCTGGAGGCGCTAGCCTCGATCGACAACCAGCGGGTGCGGAGCGAAGTGCGGCAGGCGCTGATTTCGCTGATCGATTCCGAGCCCACGCTGCTCAGCTCGCTCGAAAAGCAGCAGATCTGCGACGAGGTTCTGGATGAAGTCTTCGGCCTCGGCCCGCTTGAGCCGCTGTTGCAAGATCCCAGCATCTCCGACATTCTGGTCAATACTCACAAGCAGGTCTACATCGAACGCAAGGGCCTGCTGGAACTGACCACCGTAACTTTTCGCGACGCCCAGCACCTGCTGCGCATTATCGACAAGATCGTGTCGCAGGTAGGACGGCGCGTGGACGAATCCAATCCCATGGTCGACGCGCGGCTGAGCGACGGCTCGCGCGTCAACGCCATCATTCCGCCGCTGGCCGTGGATGGCCCATTGTTGTCGATCCGCCGTTTTTCGACCGACAAGCTGATGCCGCCCGACCTGGTGGACCGGAAGGCCATGACGCCCGGCATGATGGAGCTGCTCGAAGCGGCCGTCAAGGCCCGCATGAACATCATCATCGCCGGCGGAACAGGCGCCGGCAAGACCACGCTGCTGAACGCTCTGTCGGCCTTTATCTCGCCCAAGGAACGCATCGTCACCATCGAAGACGCGGCCGAATTGCAGTTGAAACAGCCGCACGTGGCGCGGCTGGAAACCCGGCCTCCGAACCTGGAGGGGCATGGCGCGGTGCGGCAGCGCGAGTTGCTGGTCAACAGTCTGCGTATGCGTCCGGATCGCATCGTGGTGGGCGAAGTCCGCGGCGAGGAAGCGCTCGACATGCTGCAGGCCATGAACACCGGTCACGATGGATCGCTCACCACGGTCCACGCCAACAGCCCGCGCGACGCGATTTCGCGCCTGGAGGTGATGGTGTCGCTCGCCAGCGCCAACATGCAGCTGGTTTCGGTCCGTCAGCAAATCGCGAGCGCGGTGCACCTGCTGGTGCAGGCCTCGCGCATGAGCGACGGGTCGCGCCGGGTGGTCAATCTCACCGAAGTCACCGGAATGGAAGGCGATGTGATCACGCTGCAGGATATCTTCGTTTTCGAGAAGCGCGGTCTGAATCCCGACGGCCGCGTGGTGGGACGATTCGCCGCCACCGGCATCCGCCCCAAGTTCTATGAAAAGCTGCTGGCGGCCGGCATCCGGCTCCGGGCGGACTTGTTCGACGAGGTGGTGGAGGTTTGAGGTTATGTTCCTAATAATCGCCATCGCCGTTTGGGCCTGCGCTCTCGTCATCTGGTGGATCTGCAGGAATGCGTTCCGCCACTCCGACCTGGACAAGCTCAAGAGCCGGCTGATCGGCACGAGCAAGACCAAGGCGGCGAAGGTAGTGTCGGGCAGCGGTTCGCTGATCCATACCGAGGAGCGAAATGTTCTGCTGGCCACCAAGTTCCTGCGGCGCTTCCAGCTCCAAACCAAGTTGCAGGAGATGCTGGAGCAGGCTGGAATGAAGTGGAGTACGCAGCGGCTGGTGAACACCTCCTTATTCGCCGTGGTGGCGGTGGGAGCCATCGCCTGGGTATTCCTTCCCGACCAGTTCCACCGCTTCGCCTATCTGCCCGCGCTGGCCGCGGGCGCGCTACCGGTGGTGTATGTGATCCGCAAGCGCAAGGCCCGCATGCGCCGCTTCGAAGAGCTGTTCCCCGACAGTCTGGAGTTCGTGTCGCGCTCCATGCGCGCCGGGCATGCCTTCTCGGTGTCGCTCGAAATGATTCACCGCGAGTTTCAAGAACCGTTGGCGGGTGAATTCCGGCGAACCTTCGAAGAACACAACCTGGGTTTACCGCTGGACGTAGCGCTGCAGAAGCTGGCCAAGCGCGTTCCCTCGCTCGACGTACACTTCTTCGTTTCCGCCGTCCTGCTGCAAAAGCGCACCGGCGGCAACCTGGCCGAGATCCTGGACAAACTCGCCTACGTGATCCGGGAGCGCTTCAAGTTGCGCGGCCGCATCCGCGCCATCAGCGCCCATGGGCGGATGACGGGCATCGCTCTCAGTTGCATTCCGATGGGCGTCGCGGTGCTGATGTTTTACACCAACCCGGACTACGTCAGATTTTTCTTCCTGGACGACACCGGCAATATCATGTTGGGCTGCGCGCTGTTCCTGCAAATCGTGGGATACCTCATCATGAAGCAGATCACGAATATAGAGGTTTAACTGGCGATGGCAATTATATTCAGCTTCGTGATTTTCCTGTTGTTTGCGGCGGCACTCTCGTTTGCGGGCGTCAAGATGTACGTCAAGCCGAAGGAAGCCATCGAGCGGGTGGCAGGCACCGGTATCAGCGCGCATGACGCCGCGCCGGTTCATCCCAGCCTGCTGTTCCACGATCTGGTAAAGCGGCTGGGCAATCTGGTACCGGCCTCGCCCAAAGACGTGACGGTGATGCAGCGCCGGCTGATCCGCGCCGGCTACCGGAATCCCAACGCGCTCAAGGTTCTGTACGGAGCCAAGGCCATTTTGGCGGTTCTGCTGCCGCTGTTGATGACGCTCGCCGTGTTCAATTCGTCGGCCCAACAGAGCAACAAAATAGTCGCGATTCTGATCGCGGTGGCGGCCGGTTTCTTCGGCCCCAACGAATACGTACGCATGGCCGCCAAGCGGCGGCAGAAACAGATCCAACGGGGGCTCGCCAATTCGCTCGACTTGATGGTGGTGTGCGTGGAGTCGGGGCTGGGCCTCGATCAGGCCATCATGCAGGTGGCCAAGGAACTGGAGCACGCGCATCCGGAGATCAGCGAGGAATTGGCCATCGTCAATCTGGAGTTGAAGGCCGGCAAACGGCGCGCCGAGGCTTTGCGCAACCTGGCCGACCGCACCGCGGTGGAGGACCTCAAGAAGCTGGTGGCGGTACTGATTCAGGCCGACCGCTTCGGGACGGGCGTAGCCCAGAGCTTGCGCGCTCACTCGGACTATATGCGGGTCCAGGCGCGCCAGATCGCCGAAGAGAAGGCCGCCAAGCTGGGCGTAAAACTGATATTCCCCATCTTTTTCTGTATTTTGCCGTCTTTGTTCGTAGTCACGGTGGGGCCGATTGTCATGAAAATCATTCGGGAACTGATCCCCATGATGAATAGCATGTAGCGGAATCATTTTCGCGGGAAAGGAGAAAGCGATGATGGATAGCTCGATGATTCGCATCGTTTGCGCGGTGCTCGCAGTCCTGTTTCTGGGGCTGATCGTTCTTCGGCGCAAAAAGAGCGCGGAGTAAAGCGGGGCTGGGCGCATCCGGCGCGGGGCGTCAGGGACCAAGCTCCCTGGCGCGCCACGATCCCGCGCGGGCCCCTGGCGCCGGATGATTTTCGTGTGATTGGGAAAGTGGCGCGGGGCGGCGGCGCATCGCGTGTGGGTCGTCGAGCGCGGGGTGGCGGCGTAGGAAAAGTAAGCCGTGGCATCGCGGGGCGGCGGAGCGTCACTTGTGGGTTCGTGCAGCGCGGGGTGGCGGCGTGGGAGACGTAAGCCGTGGCATCGCGGAGCGGGACCGCGCAGGCAGGTTTGCAACTGAGTTTGAAAGCTGAAAATCTCATGGTTTTTTGGAGTGAATCGCTATGCTGAAGTCATATTGCTGGAAGACCGTTTTGGCCGCTTCGCTTGCGGCGGCGGCCTGGGGAGGAACCTTCGGGACAGTAGTGTCCATCGGAGGCGAGGCCTCGGACTTGGCGCTGGATCAGACCCGAGGCGTGCTTTACATCGCCAACTTCACCGGGAATCAGATCGACGTCATGTCGCTCGCCACCAACACCGTCCAGACTTCAATAAACGTGGCCGCGCAGCCTAGCTCCATCGCCCTGTCGCCCGACGACCGCTATCTGGTGGCCACTAACTTCGGTAACGCGGCGGCCCCGGGCTCTCCTACCAACGCGCTCACGGTGATCGATCTGACAACTCAGGGAGTGCAGACGTTCTCCCTCGGCAACCCGCCTCTGGGTGTCGCCTTCGGAGCGGACGGCATCGCGCTGGTGGTCACCTCCACGGACTTCCTGCTCTTTGATCCCACCACCGGCGCCACACAAGAGCTCGATACGCTTGCCAACGTGGTGGCCAACACACTGCCGGTAGCGCCCGCCAACTTCCCGGCCGACATCACCGCGGCTTCCGTCGCGGCTTCGGCGGACGGCCTTTTTGTCTATGGCCTGGGAGGCACCACCAACACTGTCACGTTTCTTTACGATGTAAACGCCAAGTCGATTCACCCCGGCGGAATCACGACGAATACGGGCGTTCTCGGACCCCGCGTGGTAAGCATCAATAGCGATGGCTCGCAACGCATGGCCGGATGGGTGATGATCAACTCGTCCGGCTTCTCCAGCTATTTCACGCAGCACACCAATCAATTCAGCGTCGGGAGCACGGCGTTCGACGACAGCCGCGGTTTGATCTACGCGCAGATTCCGGCGGTGACCGGCGAAGCGCCCACGCTGCAAGTGGTGGCTGCGAGCAACCTGGCGCTGCAGGAGCGCTTGCAACTGCCGGAGAACCTGAGCGGCAAGAGCGTGTTGTCGAGCGATTCCAATACACTCTACTCAATTTCAGAGAGCGGCATTACCGTACTGCCGGTCGGTTATCTCGGACAGCAACCGCAGGTCCTGGCGCAGCAGGAGGATCTGGTATTCCGGGGAAGTCTTTGCAATCCTGGCGTCGCCACCCAGCAGCTCACCATTGTCGATCCGGGTGGTAACCGCACCGGCTTCAGCATCAGTTCCGATACGCCCGGAGTTTCCGTCTCGCCGGGCGCCGCCGTCACGCCGGCCGTAGTAACGGTTTCGGTGGATCCCACGGCGTTCCTCGGCCAGACCGGAACCGTGGCCGCTACCCTGACCATCCAATCCAATGCAGCCATCAATACGATCCCGACCGTTCGGGTGTTGGTCAATAACGCCGGCCCCAACCAGGTTGGCAGCTTCATCGACGTCCCCGGCACGCTCAGCGACATCGTCGCCGACCCGGTGCGCAATCAATTCTTTGTGGCACGGAGCGACAAAAATGAAGTGGTGGCCTTCGATGGGTCAAGCTATGCGCAAATCGCCGCGTTGCCTACGGGCAACCAGCCCACCACCATGGCCATCTCTTTCGATCAGCAATATCTGCTGGTGGGTAACATCGGATCGCAACTGGTCAACGTATACGACCTGGATACCTTGCAGCCCGACACGCCGATTATCCTGCCGCCGGGCTACATTGCCCTGTCCATCGCATCTTCGGCCAACGCTACGCTGGCGCAGGGCGCCTATTACGATGGCACTTTCCACATCTTGCAGCTCGACATCCCACAGCGAACCGGAACGGAATTGCCCAGCCTTGGCGTCTTCACCAACCTGACCAATGCCGCCACGGTGATGACCACTTCACAGAACGGCTCGTCCATCTTTATCGCCCAGGCCGACGGGACAGTATATCTGTACGACGCCACTTCGAACTCGTTTACGGTCTCTCGCAAGGATTTCACTGCTCTGGCTGGTCCCTATGCCGCCTCCGCTTTCAATCAATATGTGGTCGGCCCCAATCTTCTGGACTCTTCGCTGGTTCCGGTCATGCAGTTTGAGACCGGCACGGGCACTCCGTCCGGCTTCGCCTTCGTGAATGAGACCGGGTTCCGGACCAACGCGCCTCCACCGCCCTCCAGCACCTCGACAACTACAACCACGACGACCACCACTCCGGCCCCCATCACCGGCAACGGCCAAAGCACGGCGCCGGGCGTCATTCAACGCATCGACATGACCAACCCGACCAGTTCTATCAGCAGCGCTACCGCGATGGTGGAAGCTCCTCTGCTCGGAACCACGAATTTTCCCTTTACGCGCACCATCGCGCCTTTGGCGAACCAGACTGCGATTGCGAACCTCACCGTATCGGGTGTCACTATCCTGCCCTGGAACTATGACGCCTCGGTGGCGCCTCCCAACATCACCTCCGTAGTGAACGCGGGGGACATGGGGAGCGACATCGCGCCCGGCGGTCTGATCTCTGTCTTCGGAACCCAATTGAGCCCAGTCAACATGGCCAGCTCCGAAATTCCGTTGCCCACCGCGCTGGCCAATAGCTGTCTCAGCGTCAACGGCCTGGCGGTGCCGATTCTGTACGTTTCGCCCAACCAGGTGAACGCACAGATGCCCTACCAGGCCATCGGCGATGTAACGCTGATCCTGCGGACGCCGGGTGGTCAGAGCGATAACTACAACCTGGTGATTCAGCCTAATGCGCCCAGCGTGTTCCTGGCGTCGGTTGGTCAGGAAACCAATATACCCACCGTGGTCCGCAACGACGACGGCGAACTGGTCACGCCTTCCCATCCGATTCACAGAGAATCGAACACCGCGCTAATCATTTACCTCACCGGTCTGGGCCCGACGTCGCCCGCCGTTGGCACTGGCCAACCGGCGCCTTCCAACCCGCCGGCCGTCACAAGCACGCAGCCGACAGTCACCCTGGGAGGAGTCAACTTGCCGGTGCTCTTCTCGGGCCTGGCGCCCGGTCTGGTCGGCGTGGATCAGATCAACGTCTCGGTGCCTTTCAGCGTGCCCGACGGAATGTCTGTCCCCCTCACGATTACTCAGGGAACGGTTTCGACTTCGGTCCCCGAACGAGTGGTGGATTAACCGCGGATCCTAAACTAGAATGAGAGACAATATGAAACATTTTCTGTCGCTAATGTTTTTGGCGATCGCCGTGGCGAGTCCAGCGGCCTTCGCCCAGAAGTGGGAGGTCGGTTTTGGCGCCGGCGGAAGCTTTTTAACGTCGCAAACCATCACCAATCCGGCGGGGAATGCCGATGCCACGCGGAACCCCGGGTTGGCGGTCAGCGCCTGGGTGGACAACACCATCGGCAGCGGATTATTCGCCGGGGAGTTGCGCTACGACCACGAGAACGGCGATCTGAAGCTTTCCTCCGGCGGCACGAGCACCACGTTTGCCAGCCAGAGCAATGCCGTTCACTATGATTTCCTCTATAACTTCACTTCGTCGGAATCGGCCGTGCGGCCCTTTGTGGCGGCCGGCGGCGGGGTGAAATGGTATTCCGGCACCGGAACGGAGCAGGTTTACCAGCCGCTCTCCAACATCGCCGTGTTCAGCGACGTCCGCGACATGCGAGCTCTGGTTTCCATTGGGGCTGGCGTGAAATTCAACATCGCCAAATCTGCCCTGCTGCGTCTTGAGGTCCACGACTACCTTACTCCGTTTCCCAGCACGTTGATCGCGCCCGTCAGCGGGTCCAGCGTCGGCGGCTGGCTGCAGGACTTCGTAGTCTCGGCGGGCATCAGCTTCGGCTTCTAAATTCCTCGGCTTCTCCAACCCGGCTGGCTCATCCGGCCGGGTTTCTCTATGAAAGTTGCGGATCACGACTCATGAATCTCTCAAACGCCGCTTCGGTGACCGCGATTTTGATCATCGCCTTTGGAGTATTCGTGATGTACACCCAGTGGAAGAACTGGTTCGACAGCAACCTCCCCATCATCTTTTATGTGGCTTTCTTCGGTTTCATGCAATCCGTCGATGGAGTAGTGCCGTTCTGGCTGATCTGCACCGGCTTTGGCCTGGCAATGATCCTGCGATTCGAATTCATGAACACTGGCTTGACGCGCGTGGTGAAGTTTCTCGAGCTAGGCGCCATGGCCGCCATGCTGTACCTGTCGACAACCATGCTGGTGCGCTTCTAATTGCCTGGCGAGCGGGGATTACTTTTCGAGCGGCAACCCGGACGCCTGGTAGGCGCGCCATCCGCCATCGAGCGAAATCGCGTTGGTGTAACCCATCTGCCGCAGCGCGTCGGCGGCTAGCGCCGAGCGGTAACCTCCGCCGCAATAGAGCACCAGCTTGGTGTCCTTGCCCGGCACTTGCGCTTCAATGTCGCGCTCGATAATTCCCTTCCCCAAGTGCAGCGCTCCAGCGGCGTGACCAGCCGCCCATTCGTCATTCTCGCGAGTGTCGATCAGGATATGCGGGTCACCCGCCGCACGCAAGCGCTGATACTCGGCGATGTCAATTTCTTGAATTCTGCTTTTAGCCGCATTCACCAGCGCAAGAAAACCCGGGTTGTGATGTTTGGGTGCGTTCATACCATCCGCTCGATCCGCGCGCCTACGCGCGCCAATTTTTCCTCGATTCTCTCATAGCCCCGGTCGATATGGTACACCCGATCGAGCACCGTTTCGCCGCGCGCCACCAGCCCGGCCAGCACCAGCGACGCGCTGGCTCTCAGATCGGAAGCAATCACCTGCGCGCCCGTCAGCTCAGCCACTCCCGCCACAATCGCCTGCCGGCCTTCCACCCGGATATTCGCCCCCATCCGCGCCAGTTCCTGGGTATGCATGAAACGGTTCTCGAAAATGGTCTCGCTCACAAACGAGATCCCCTCGGCCAGCGTCATCAGCGCCATGTATTGCGCCTGCAAATCGGTGGCGAATCCCGGATATTCTTCAGTGGTAATGTCGGCGGCGCTCAGCCGCCTGGAGGCCCGTACCCGCAGCGCTCCACGGCCCGCTTCGGTCACATCCGCGCCGGCCTGCCGCATCTTGGACGCCAGCGCATCCACATGTTCGGGAATAAAATTGGTGACCACCAGGTCGCCGCGAGTAATGGCGCCCGCAATCAGAAAGGTCCCAGCTTCGATGCGATCCGGAATGATGGCGTGTTCGGTGCCATGCAGAGTGGAAACGCCGCGTACTCGAATAGTGGAAGTGCCCGCGCCCTCCACGCAAGCGCCCATTTTGTTCAGCAGGAGCGCCAGATCCTGCACCTCCGGCTCGCGCGCGGCATTCTGGATCACGGTTTCGCCCTCGGCCAGAACGGCCGCCATCAAGACATCCTCGGTGCCGGTCACCGTAATCCGATCGAATTGCACCTGAGCGCCCTTCAAACCACGCGGCGCCTGCGCCTCCACGTAACCGTGCTCATGATGAATCTCGGCGCCCAGCTGTTCGAGCGCGGCAACGTGCAGATTGATGGGACGCGCACCGATGGCGCAGCCGCCCGGCATCGATACGCGCGCGCGGCCGGTGCGAGCCACCAGCGGCCCCAGCACCAGACTGGAAGCCCGCATGGTTTTCACCAGGTCGTAAGGCGCTTCGGGCCGATCCAACTTCGCGGCGCGCACCGTAACGGCGCCATCCGAAACCTGGACCTCGGCGCCCGCGTGTTGCAGCAACTGCTGCATGGTCCCGATGTCTCGCACCGGCGGGATACGCTGCAACTTCACCGTCTCACTGGTGAGCAAACAGGCCGCCAGCGCGGGCAGGGCGGAATTCTTTGCGCCGCTGATCGCGATCTCGCCTTCCAGCGGCACGCCGCCATGAATCCGGAACTTGTCCATAGTAGATTAGATCTTGCCGAAATAGATTAGATCTTGCCGACCGCCTCTGAAATCCGCCCGCCCGCTGCCGCCAACTGCGCTTCGGCCGTGCCGCGATCCAACGCCAGCCGTCCCATCACGATTGCTACCGGCACCCGATCGCCCGCCTCGCGCAGCAACTCGCCCGCGCGCTCGTAACTGACCGCCGCGCTGGCTGCGATAATCCGCGTGGCCCGGTCCCGCAACTTCGTGTTGCGCGGCTGCACATTCACCATCAGGTTGCCAAAAACATATCCCAGCCGGATCATCACAGCGGTGCTGAGCATGTTCAAAACCAGTTTCGTCGCGGTGCCCGCCTTCATTCGCGTGGACCCGGCAATGACTTCCGGCCCCACCAGCGGCGTAATCGCAACGCGCGCGCGAGCGGCGAGTGCCGAATCGGGCGTACAACTGATCCCGATGGTCAGCGCGCCCAGCTTGTTGGCGGCCTCGATGGCGCCCAGCACATAAGGCGTGCGGCCGCTGGCTGCAATTCCCACCAAAGCGTCCTTACTAGTGAACCCGCGATCGGCAAGATCGCGCCTTCCCGATTCCGGATCGTCTTCGGAAGCCTCGGTGGCCCGGGCCAGCGCGGCTTCACCACCGGCGATGATCCCCTGCACCATTTCCGGCGGAACTTGAAATGTCGGTGGACATTCGGCGGCGTCCAGAACCCCTAGCCGTCCGCTGGTTCCAGCGCCGATGTAGAACAGCCGGCCGCCACTCGCCACCAACTCCACGATCCGATCCACGGCGTCGGCGATGTGTGGAAGCTCCGCCGCCACTGCCAACGCCACTTTCTGATCTTCCCGGTTTATGATTCCGAGCACGTGGATGGTGGGCAGAGCGTCAATGTGGTCTGACGCGGGGTTCGGCTGCTCGGTCAGGAGCCCAGTGAAGTTCATGTATACGACAAGAGCGCCGGAGGCTGAGCCTCACGACGCCCGATTCGTTTGATTGCCGAGTATTTAAGCGCTGAAGGAGCTACCGCACCCACAGGTGCTCTTCACATTGGGATTGTTGAACTTAAATCCCGAGCCTTCCATGGTCTCGACGTAATCCACTTCGGCGCCGTCCAGATACAACAGGCTAGCCTGATCGATGAACACCTGCAGATCGTCGAACTTATAGGTCTTATCCAGCATATTCGGG
Source organism: Bryobacterales bacterium (assembly GCA_963784025.1). GTDB lineage: Bacteria > Acidobacteriota > Terriglobia > Bryobacterales > Bryobacteraceae > Palsa-89. The sequence continues at coordinate 238,404 of CAWAPW010000005.1, read as the reverse complement.
GTGTTTTCGAAAGCCATCGAATAGCTGAATCCGGAACATCCGCCACCCACTACCGCGATGCGGAGCCCGGCTGGTTTGGGATCCTGCGTTCCCAGAATCTCCCTCACCTTGCTTACGGCCGTCTCGGTCAGTTGAACCATTTCTTAGATCTCCTGTTGGCTGAACTCTCTACCCCGTATTATCCCCTGAACGCTGCGTCATCGCAAGGCGTCAAGCCAATACAACCCTTGGATGCTAAACTCCCTACATAGGATGCGATGACAGGATGCGATTCCGGCCGAATCCCGCCTTTTACCCCCAACTGACTGCAACCGCAAGCGGTTGGCATACGTCTGGGTGGGTGTATGAGCGGTCTTGCTGGCACACTTCCATTCCCGGCGTCCGGCGCCCGGGCCCAGGCCAAAACCAGAGTGGATCACCGGAATTCTGAAGAGGCCGTCCTGGTCAGGCGCGTTCAGGCCAGAGACGAAATGGCCTTTCGCGAGATCGTGGAGCGCTATCAGGCCAAGGTGTTCTCCATCATCTATGGCATTCTGCGCAATCACAACGACGCCGAAGACATCGCCCAGCAGGTGTTCGCGAAGATTTACTTCTCCATTCAGAGTTTCGATTTTCGCAGTTCTCTACTGACCTGGATTTACAAGATCACGGTCAACGAATGCTACGATTATCTGCGCAAAAAGCGCGTCCGCAAACTGGTTTACGAAAGCGATTTTTCCGAAGAAGACGCCCAGCGAATGCAGAATAGCGAGACCGCCACCGGCCAGGCGCCGGCCGTGGATACGCAGCTGGCGCGCAAAGACCTGGTTTTGAAACTGCTGGCGAAGCTGTCGAATGAGGACCGGAGCCTGCTGCTGCTCAAGGAAGTGGAAGGGCATTCGGTGGAAGAGCTGTCGCAGATGACGGGCATGAACGAAAATACAATTAAGGTGAAATTGTTTCGGGCCCGGCAGAAGCTCCTGAAGGTTGCGCAGCGTTTGACGCGCGGTGGGCAATCGCTGGCCTGATTGCCATCGGTCTGATTTTGATAGACGAAGTGTGATAGAACGGTTGGAACATTGGTTGACCATAAAGGTCCATAGCGAAACGGACGAATCGATCCGTAAGAGTCAAAAGTTAGCGGTCTTTTTTGAGGGAAGAAGTCATGCATCAAGAGATAAGGCACAACCTCGAGGATTTTCTCGCAGGTGAAGATTTGCTGAAGGGTTCGGGATCGAAGCTTTCCGTGGAGTTGCAAGCGCACTTGGGAGAGTGCGCGGAATGCTCCGGGGAGCTTCAATCTTTCGCGGCCCAATCGGAACTGTTGCGATCGCTGCGCAGCCCCAGGGACATCGAACCGCGCGCGGGCTTCTACGCCCGCGTGATGGAGCGCATTGAAGGCCAACCAGCGTCCATCTGGTCGGTATTCCTGGACCGAAAATTCGGATTCCGGCTGGCAGTGGCTTCGGCCGCACTGGTGGCGCTGCTCGGAACCTATCTGGTGACTTCGGAACCCAGCGGCCCGGAATTCGCCTCCTCGCCGGCGGTAGTTATGACGGACACCCCCGGGACTACCGGAACGAGCGTCCGGACAGAGGAAAACGCTCAGCAGCAGCAACAGCAGCGTGATGCCGTGCTGGTGGATCTTGCCAGTTACCACCAGTAGGGCCATGTTCGCCTCGGATCAGGCTACCTGGCAAAATCCGCGCATTCTTACGACGCTGGTGCTGGTGTTCCTGGCCGGAGCCATGGCCGGAGCCATCGGCATGCGGGCCGGGCTGCATGAACAATTGCATCGCAATGCGGTGTATTGGAAAGGCGACAAAGCCGAATTCTCCTACGATCAACTCAAAAGAGAGTTGAAACTTACGCCGGATCAGTCCGAACGTCTGAAAACTATTCTGGATGATTTCGTGAAATACCACGAGGATTTGGAGGCGCAGATCGAGGATGTCCGCGCCACCGGGCGCAACCGCATCGTCCAGATGCTTACGCCCGAACAGCGCAAGCGCTTTGAACAGCTTTCCGATCAACTGCCGCCGCAGTAATCCCGGCCGATGCCGGGCGTTGAATTGCCCATTGCATTCCGGCGCTTCCAATGGTACTCTGAAGTTGCATCGTGGATTGATTTAGGCTCTGCCGCAAGGTGGGGTCGGCTAATTGCAACCACGCTAAAAAGTGCTAAAGGTGAGTCGGTCTTCACGAAACTAAACCCCCTGTGGCACATGCCCAGGGGATTTTTATTTGGTGACCGGGTCGCCGGAGAGGAACACTCGATGACGGCGTCTCTACCTCCCGAAGCGGCTCTATTTGGGCAGCAAGGCGAGCTTATTTCCCTCTGTATCGCAACCGAACCAAAACTGCTGGAAGATCTATTGGAGGCGCTGGCCGCACTGGATTTCCCGGTCAATCCCCAGCTTTATCACCGGCCGTCGCGAGTGCTGGTGGAGTTTCCAGCCTATTCCTCCCAAGTGGAGCAAGTACGCGACACCCTGGTGCGGCAGGGTTTCGACGCTAACGGCATCCGGGTCTCCCGGCCGTTGGCAAACGCCGCAGGCGCCTAGCGCCAGAAACCACTCCCTCAGGGTGGTGGCTGGGCGATGGAGGCCTAGCGAACAGCCGTCTTTTTTGCGGCGATTTTGCGCTCCACCGCTTTCATCAACCGGACCTGAACGTCTTCGGGAACGGCTTGCGGTTCCATTCCCTTATAGACCCTAATGGTTTTTTGAGTGGTGTCGAGCACCACAAAGCAGTTGGGGCACTCATTGATATGCGCCTCCAATTTGCGGCGAAGTTCCGCGTCCACGGTTGAATCCAGATAATCGGTGAGCTCCTGCAAAAACTCTTTACAGGTAAGCAAAGACGTCATCCCCTTTCCGTCGGAAGAAACGCGTCAGCTTCTCACGCAGCTGCAGACGCGCGCGCAGCAGGCGGCTTTTCACCGCCGGCACCGATATTCCCAACGCTTCCGCGGTCTCTTCGGTGCTCAGTTCTTCGATGTCTCGCAGTACAAAAACGGTTCGGAAAGCAGGTTTCAGGCCTTCGACGGCTTCATCCAGGATTTTAGCCAGTTCCTCGCGCGAGTACTGTTGCTCCGGGTTTTCATCCCAGACGGCGATTTCTCGAACCACCGTATCCTCTCCGGTATCGAGCGGTTCATCCAGCGGTACGGTCCGGTCGGACTTCCGCTTACGCAATTTCATGAGGGATTCGTTGACGGCGATCCGCACAATCCAGGTATAAAACTTAGATTGCCCTTGGAAATCCCCTAAGTGCTCGAACGACTTCATGAAGGTCTCTTGAAGCACGTCCTCGGCGTCGGAATCGTTCTGAGTAATGTGTTTGGCCAGGCGGTAGATCTTGCGCGAGTACCGGTTCACCAGCTCGTTAAAGGCCGCGACGTCACCCTCGCGAGCCTTAGCCAGCAACCCGGACTCGTCGAACACCCCTGCTTCAGTGGTGGCAGGCATTCTTTCTTATGGTACCACTCGGACCAAATCGGTCTGCAATACCGCTCAAACCGATCGCAGCGCCTGCATCACGTCGACACGCGCCGCGCACCAGCCGTGAAAATAGCGGCATTTCGCGCCGATACCGCAGGAGCGAGCGAACCGCAGCCCCCGTGAGCTGATGATTTTATCAAGTATACGGCGTACGATACTTAGATAGCTTCCACATGACAGGCCAAACCGTCTCGCGCTACCGGGTGCTCGAAAAGCTCGGCGGCGGGGGCATGGGCGTGGTTTATAAAGCCGAGGACACCGAGCTGGGGCGCTTCGTCGCGCTGAAGTTTTTGCCCGACGAAATGGCGCGCGATCCGCAGTCGCTCGAACGCTTCAGGCGTGAGGCGCGAGCCGCGTCCGCGCTGAACCATCCGAATATCTGCACCATTTACGAGATCGGCAACACGGGCGAGCAATCCTAAATCGTTATGGAATGTTTGGAGGGCGCGACGCTGAAGGATCGCATCGCCGGACGGCCGATCGAAACGGAGAAGCTGCTGTCGATCGCGATTGAGATCGCCGATGCGCTGGACGCGGCGCATTCCAAAGGCATCGTCCATCGCGACATCAAGCCTGCCAACATCTTCATCACCGAGCGCGGACACGCGAAGATTCTGGATTTCGGCCTGGCGAAAGTGGGGATGGCAACGCCGTCCGGCGAGGATAGTACACAGACGCACTTGACCAGTCCTGGATCGACCATGGGGACGGTCGCCTATATGTCGCCGGAACAGGCGCGCGCCAAAGAGCTGGACGGACGCACCGACTTGTTTTCGTTCGGCGCGGTTTTGTATGAGATGGCGACGGGCGTGTTGCCGTTTCGCGGCGAAAGCTCGGCGGTGATCTTCAAGGCAATCCTGGACGGGACGCCGACGCCGGCCGTGCGGCTGAATCCCGATCTGCCCGCTGACTTAGAGCGCATCATCGATAAGGCGCTGGAAAAGGACCGCGATCTGCGCTACCAAAGCGCGGCGGAGATGCGCGCCGACCTGCAGCGGCTGAAGCGTAACAGCGAGTCGATAAAATCACCGGCTGCGGTTCCGGCGCCGAAAAACCGGGCCCCCTGGATGATCGGCGCAGCGTTGATCGTGATCGCGGCAGCAGGCGCGGCCTATTTCTTCCTGCACCACCGTACGCCCAAACTCACCGAAAGAGACACCATCGTGCTGGCAGACTTCACCAATACCACCGGCGATCCTGTTTTCGACGGCGCGTTGCGGCAGGGACTTTCCGCGCAACTGGAGCAGTCACCGTTTCTAAGCCTGATTTCGGACCAGCGCATCTCCCAAACGCTGTCCCTGATGGGCCACCCCAAAGATGCCCGTCTTACCAAGGAAGTGAGTCGCGAGGTTTGCCAGCGCACCGCCAGTGCGGCCACTATTGAAGGATCGATCTCAAGTTTGGGCAGCCAATATGTGCTGGGATTGAATGCGATAAATTGCCGCACCGGCGACCTGCTGGCAGAAGAGCTGGAAACAGCCAAGGGGAAAGAGCAGGTGCTCACCGCTCTTGGGGACGCCGCGACGAAGCTGCGCGAGAAATTGGGAGAGTCGCTGGCTTCAGTGAAGAAGTATGAGGCGCCGCCGGAGAATGTGACCACGCCGTCGCTCGAAGCGTTGCAAGCTTACGGTTTGGGGTATAAAACATTTGATGTAACGAACGATATCGGCGCTGCAATCCCGCTATTTCAGAGGGCCATCAGCCTGGACCCGAATTTCGCCATGGCCTATCTTCTGTCAGCGGAGAGTTATTTTGCCCTCAGCGAACCCATCCAGGCAGCCGGCAACATGCGCAAGGCTTACGCTCTGCGCGAGCGGACGAGCGAGCGGGAAAAACTCGCAATTTCGTCAATCTACGAGCTGCTCGTCACCGGAAATCTAGAGTCCGCGCGCACGAGATTAAAATTATGGGCGCAGACCTACCCGCGTGACGACCAGCCACAGGCTTGGCTATGGCTGGTGTACGTTCAATTGGGAGAATTGGAGAACTTCCTTCGAGCGGGGCAGGAGGCGGTGAAACTCAACGCCGGAAGTGCGAATAACTACGTGAATCTGGTTTATGCCTACCAATGGGTGAACCTTCTGGATGAAGCGAAGGCGACGGCCCAGGAAGCCAAGACTCACAACGTCTACTCGCCCTGGACACCTCTGGTTCTTTACGTCATAGACTTCCTGCAACACGATGCCGCGGGCATGGAACGCGAGGCCGCTGCCGAGATGGGGAAGCCAAGTCTTGAGAATCAAATGCTCTTTCTCGAATCGGAAACGGCTGCGTATGGCGGGGAGTTTGCCAAGGCTCGGGAATTGACCGAGCGCGCCGCCGATTCCGCGCAACGAGCCGATCTAAGAGAAACCGCGGCGGAATATCTGGCGCACGCCGCTATCCGCGAAGCATTGGCGGGCGACGCAGCTATGGCGAAGCAACCGGCGCAGGCCGCTCTTGCGATGGCAAATGGCAAAAACGTCGAGGCATTCTCGGCGATTGCACTCGGAGTGGCGGGCGATTCCGCACAGGCCGGGCAGTTGGCCGCCGAGCTTGCCAAACGCTTTCCGGAAGATACCATTGTCCAGTTCGATTACTTGCCCATGATTCGTGCCGCCATCGCGCTCCGTAGCAGTGAACCAAGCAAAGCTGTAGAGGCGCTCGCGCCGGCCGCGCCTTACGAATTGGGTTACACGAACGGCGCCCTCACTTTCGCCCTTTATCCCATTTACTTACGTGGCGCGGGGTATCTCGAGGCCAAGCAGGGCACCGCGGCAGCGGCCGAGTTTCAGAAGATCCTGGATTATCCAGGCGTAGTTGGGAACGAGCCGATCGGCGCGCTGGCGCACCTGGGGCTGGGGCGTGCGTACGCGTTGGCCGGCGATAGCGCGAAAGCGAAAAGCGCTTACCAGGATTTTCTCGCGCTGTGGAAGAACGCCGACCCCGACCTGCCGATCCTCCAGCAAGCCAAGACCGAGTACGCGAAGCTGAAATAGCGTTCAGAAATGATGCGTGAACAGAGCCAGTATCAAAATAATGGGAATCGGCACACCAATCAAATAAAGCAGAATGGATCGCATTGGTAATCTCCTAACTAAACGGCCCGGACGTGGTCGCGCTGCCGCCCACCAATGGTAGCGGCATAGCTCGCGCAAAACGCTCCAATCAACAGAGCCAGGAATGTCCACAACAAAAGGCGCGCTGTCGCTTTGCGCGCGTCATCCGCAGCTTGTCGCGCTTCGGCGATCGTAGCCGCAACGCGACTCTGAGCCTCGGCTAACGTCAAACCGGTTTTGGCCGCCACCAATTGCGCCAGGTAGTTAACATCTCCCTGCGAGGATTCACCTTGCAGAACGGAATGATCGAAAATTCCAGCGGCTTCAGTGCGCACAAACGGATCGTTGTCGGACGCGACGGGACGATCGGACCGGAACAGGCGATCGACGAAGTACGCCTCGGTGGCGTTGCCTTGCACGGCTGCTTCGCCCGGCGTGCCTCCCACCCCCGGCGTGCCTCCCACCATCGATACTGCGCCCGCCGCCAGAAACGCCACGGTCACCACCACTGCCACGGCCCAAACCAGAAATCCATTGGCGGTGTCGCGAAAATGAACCTCATCGGTGTGGATGGCGCGCCATCTGGTGCGCAATCGTCCGGCTAGATATCCGCCCATCGCAGACGCCACCGCCTCCGTAAAGATGAGCCAGACAATCGCCGCCGCTCCTATGGTAGCCGCCGAGACACCGACGTTCGACCAAGGTGAAACCGCGGACAATCCAAATCCAGCGCCGAGCGCGAGCAGGATCAACGATAGCGCCGCGGCGACGAACGCACCACCAATCACCGCTCCCCAGGAAACTCCCGAGGAATTCACGTCACCTGGCGCCGCTAAAACCGGCAAATCGGCATTTTCAATTGTCGCTGCGTGCATTTTGGATCTCCGTGGTCCGTGTCTCAACCGTTAGAGGACGATCAGCAAGTCTTTGTTTCCTCGTCTTATTCAATGATGCGGAGCGGCGTGCACATTTTCTGGACACTGGGAGGTTTGTCGCTGCCGGAACTGCTTCGCCGAACAATACGAGAATCCTGGGAGGACAGCGTTTTCGGCCAGGGCGGGCGGATGGCGTTCTATCATTTCCTGGCCATCTTCCCGTCGCTTCTGGTTTTTCTCACCATCGGCGCGCACGTTCCACTCTTCGGCAATTCCGTTCAGAACGTGGTCCGCGACTTGTCCAGCCAGATATTTCCGGAGCAGGTTTCGCAGCTTTTTCAGAAGGCGCTCGAAGAGCTGAACGGGCGCGCTCTTTCCGGTGTCCAGTTTGCCGTCGTTTGCACCGGCGCGTTGTGGGCCGCTCTGAACGCCACCTGGGCCATGATCTACGGGCTGAATCGCGCGTTCGAAGTACAAGAGCGTCGATCGTGGTGGCAATTGGCGCTCACAATCGGGGGCCTGACGCTGGCTTTGGCCGCTACCTGTTCCATCGCCTTGCTTCTGATCTTCTGCGGCGCGCACTTCCCAGGCACGCGCGCGGTGGAATGGCTGGTTCTGATCGCGTCCCTGTATTTTTGGTTTGCATTGCTATACCGCTTCGCTCCCAACCTGGGCGATCACGAATGGTGTTGGAGCACGCCTGGCGCGCTGTGCGCTCTCATTCTGTGGATCGGCGCTGCTTCCGCCGCGCGTTTCTATTTCGACTACGTGGATGATTATTCCCGCACGTACGGCCATCTGAATGGGGTGGTCATGCTTCTGCTGTGGCTCTATGTCAGCAATGGCGCGATTCTCATCGGCGGCGAGATGAACTCCGAAATCAGAAAAGCTGTCGCGAAGCGCACCGCCGCGGGCCCTGCCCAACTCCGCACCAATGCTTTCTCCTGATAACCTGAAAGTTAATGAGTGCAAGCCTTACCATCACTTTGCCTGACGAAAGCCAATCCAGCGTTCCCGCCGGTACGCGGCCCATCGATATCGCCAGATCCATCAGCCCGCGGCTGGCTGACGACGCCGTGGTGGCGCGCGTGGATGGCGAGCTGTGGGATCTGACGCGTCCGCTGGAAAAAGACGCCAAGGTGGAGATCCTGACGTCGAAGAATCCGGAGGCGCTCCAGGTCTACCGGCATTCCACCGCGCACTTGTTGGCCGCCGCGGTTCTGGAACTGTTCCCCGAAACCAAGCTCGGCATCGGACCTCCCACCGACACCGGTTTCTATTACGACTTCCAGCGCGAGACCCCGTTCACGCCCGAAGATCTGGAAAAACTCGAAGCGCGCATGCTGGAGTTGCAGGCCAAGAACCTGCCCTTCGAGCGCGTCATGACGCCCAAAGAGGTGGGGTTGGCGAAATACTCGGACGATTGGATGAAGCACGAGCTGATCGAGGAGCGCGCGGGCGAAATCTTCTCCGAATACACCCTGGGGCCGCATTTCATCGACTTTTGCCGCGGGCCGCACGTGCCTTCCACGTCGCGCCTGAAGGCGTTCAAGCTGCTGTCCGTCGCGGGCGCGTATTGGAAAGGCGACGAGCACAACGCGCGCCTGCAGCGGATTTACGGCACCGCGTTCTTCAACAAGAAGGAACAGGACGCGTACCTGCAGCGGCTGGAAGAAGCCAAGAAGCGCGATCATCGCAAGCTGGGACAGGAGCTGGATCTGTTCAGCATCCAGGAGCTGGCCGGGCCGGGATTGATCTTCTGGCATCCCAAGGGCGGACGCATTCGCAAGATCATCGAGGATTGGATGCGCGATCAATATCTGGCGCGCGGATACTCGCTGGTCTACACGCCGCACGTGATGCGCCGCGATTTGTGGAAGATTTCCGGGCACGCCAATTTTTATAGCGACAACATGTTCAAGCCCATGGAGCTGGACGACGCGGAGTATCAGCTCAAGCCGATGAATTGCCCGGGCCATATCCTGATTTACAAAGACAAGCTCCACAGCTACCGCGATCTTCCCGTTCGGCTGGGCGAATTGGGCACCGTGTATCGCTACGAGCGCTCGGGCGTGATGCACGGGCTGATGCGTGTGCGCGGATTTACGCAGGACGACGCGCATATCTTCTGCACGCCTGAGCAGATTGAAGACGAAGTAGTGAGCTGCCTGCAGTTCGCCATCGACACGCTGAGCAATTTTGGCTTCGACGATTATGAAGCCGAGCTTTCCACCTGGGACGGAGGCGCAAGCGGCAAATATGACGGCACGCCGGAGCAATGGCAGCTCGCGGAAAATGCGCTGAAGCGCGCCACCGAACGACTGAACATGAAGGTGAAGGTGATGCCGGACGAAGCGGCGTTTTATGGTCCGAAGATCGACGTGAAATTAGTGGACGCAATCGGACGGCTGTGGCAGCTTTCCACCGTTCAGTTCGATTTCACTTTGCCCAGGCGCTTTGAACTCGAGTACGTGGCCGACGACGGCAAGAAGCATCAGCCGTTGATGGTGCATCGGGCGTTATACGGTTCCATCGAGCGCTTCTTCGGCATCCTGATCGAGCACTATGCGGGCGCGTTCCCGGTATGGCTGGCGCCGGTGCAAGCGGTAGTCATGCCGATTACCGATCGCCATGCGGAATATGCGCAAAAGGTTTTCGATCAGTTAAAGGCCGCGGGGCTGCGCGTCGAACTGGACGATCGCAAAGAGAAAGTGAACCTCAAAATCCGCGAAGCACAGATGCAGAAGATCCCCTACATGCTGGTGGTGGGCGATCGCGAAGCGCAGGACGGCACTGTATCGGTGCGCAATCGCAAACATGCCGACCAGGGAGTCCAGAAGGTGGAAGAGTTTATCGTCCAAATCCAGCGGTTGGTCGACAGCAAGGCCCGGACGGAATAAATTGAATTAGATAGGCCTGATATACTGCCCCAAAGCCTTTGGATTTCCTCGCCAAACATTGGGGCGATCTGGCCGGGTGCTGGGGCTCGCTCTCACCATTTGGTTCGCGTTTCAGGCCAAAACGGCTGCCGAGCAAGCGCGGGACGCGGCAAGGCCAGGGACCGGATATTTTCGTTAGATACCGTTAAGGAGCTCACCACAGCAAAGATGGCCTTGAACGAGATCGTCCGGCTTCAGCGATTGGATGCTCGGTACGTTCCTTGGGACATCGTGCTTGAGCGATATGGAAGCGCCCGCGACAGCGTCGTTCGTTGTGCTGAGGGCTCGGGTGTTCCCGAGCCGCAGCGACGGTCGATTGGAGAGGCTATTGTGCTTCTGAGTATTATGGAATTGAACATAGAGAAGGCCTGCATCGAAGAAGATTCTGGCCGACTGGATACCGTAAGATTTAACCAAAGCCTTTCGGCCCAGGTGGATGAGCTTGAGAGGGCGCGGATTGCTATAGAGCGGGCCGAGATATGATTTTCCCGGGTCAGATTGATAAGTTAGTTACGAAACTCACTGAACTCACCGTCAAGGATAAGGTTGAGTGGAAAGAGACCGGCAGTGCTACTACATATCTCGCGTCCGTCGACAAATTTGTCGTCACGATCAACAGAACCGGATCGGAAGTCAACGGAGGTTTCAGTTTCCAAATTTTGGATCGTACGGGAAGAGCCGTCGAAGGGGTCACCGCTCTTGTCGGCCGCGAAAAGTCGGCCTCGGAGAATGCAAACTGGGAGCGCCTCCGCGACCTCTACGAAATCGCCAGACGGCGGGCTCTTCATTCGGAAAAGGTGGTTTCAGACCTTCTCGCCTCTTTAGAGCGCATCGCTTAGCCATCCGCTCGGCAAGATGCCCGTAACATACAGGTATACTTGCAGATAATTCTGTTTGGCCGGTAACCTTTCGGGCCCTCCGGTCGCCCCTTCTTCAATCCTGTATGCAAGCGCCGCGAACGCGGCAATCTTGGGGATCTGCATGAATACTGGCAAAAAACTTCCGCAGCTTGCTGTAGCCGCACTGACGTTCGCCCTGGTGCTGGCCATGGGCGGCTGCAGCAAATCAGATGCAAAGGCCGGCGGTCCCGGCGGACGCGGACGCACCGGCGATGGCGGACCCGTTCCCGTCGTGGTGGCCATGGTCTCCCAGCGCGATGTCCCCATCAACGTGGACGTCATCGGAAACGTGGAAGCGTACTCCACCATCACCGTGAAAGCGCAAGTGGGCGGCGAGCTGACCAAGGTTTCGTTCCATGAAGGCGATTCCGTTAAGAAGGGCGATCTGCTGTTCACCATCGATGCCCGCCCGTTTGAGGCGCAGGTCAGCCAGGCGCAGGCCAACCTGGCGCGCGACACCGCGGCGCTCAGCCAGGCGCAAGCCAACCTGGCGCGCGACATCGCCAACGAAAAATACGGACAAGATCAGGCGAAAAGGTACAGCGGATTGTTCGAACAGGGTGTGGTCTCACGCGAGCAGACCGATCAGATCCGTTCCAGCGCCGACGCGCTTTCGCAAACCGTGCTGGCCGACAAAGCCGCCATCGAGAGCGCACGCGCGCAGATCGTGGCGTCGAAGGCGGCCGTGGACACCGCCACCGTGCAGATGAGCTACACCACCATCACGTCGCCCATCGACGGACGCACCGGCAGCATCGCCGTGAAGCAAGGCAACGTGGTGGCCGCCAACACCAGCGATCTGATGACTATCACCGAAGTCCAGCCCATCTACGTGACGTTCTCGGTTCCCGAAGCGCAGTTGAGCGACATCAAGCGCTACATGGGGCAAGGGCAACTGAAGGTACAGGCCGCGCCCCAGGCCGACTCCACGAATCAGGAATCGGGCGTCCTCACGTTCATCGATAATTCGGTCGACGCGACGACGGGCACCATCAAGCTCAAAGGCACTTTTCAAAATGCCGCGAATCACCTTTGGCCGGGCGAATTCGTGCGCGTAACTTTGGGGCTCACCACGCGTCCCCACGCCACCGTGGTTCCCAATCAAGCGGTGCAGACCGGCCAGGACGGCCAGTTCGTCTATGTCGTCAAGCAGGATCGAACCGTCGAGATGCGCCCGGTAGTAACTGGGACGCGCGTGGATCAGGAATTGGTGATCGATCGAGGTCTCGAGCCCGGCGAAACCGTGGTCACCGAAGGCCAGCTCCGGCTTACTCCCGGCAGCCACGTGCAAGTGCAAGAGAGCCGGGAATCGCCCGCGATCGCCATCCCTCCGCCCACCAAGACCAGCTAGGAGCGCGCTTGAATATCTCAGAGGTCTTCATTCGCCGTCCGATTGCCACCAGCCTACTGATGGCGGGCATCGCGCTGTTCGGCGTGGTGGCGTATCGCGGCCTGGCCGTGAGCGACCTGCCGAGCGTGGATTTTCCGACCATCCAGGTGCAGGTGGGGCTTCCCGGCGCCGATCCCACCACCATGGCATCGGCCGTCGCCACGCCGCTGGAACGGCAATTCACTTCCATCGCCGGCCTGGATTCGATGACCTCGACGAGTTCCACCGGCAGCACGAATATCAGCCTGCAGTTCGATCTGGATCGCGATATCGATGGCGCCGCCGTAGACGTGCAAACCGCGATTTCCGAAGCCACGCCTCTGCTGCCCGCCGGATTGCCCGCTCCGCCGTCGTTCCGCAAAGCCAATCCCGCGGACCAGCCCATCATGTATATGGCGCTCACCAGCGCAACGCTGCCGCTCTGGTCGATCGACGAATACGCCGAAACTCTGGTCGCTCAGCGCCTGTCCATGGTTTCGGGCGTCGCTCAAGTACAGGTGTGGGGTAGCACGAAGTATGCGGTTCGTGTGCAGGTGGATCCCGACAAACTCAACGCCAAGCAACTGGGACTGAATGAAATCGACAGCGCGCTGAACGGCTGGAACGTGAACACGCCCGTCGGCACCCTGTATGGTGCGCACACCGCCTACAATATCCAGGCCAACGGCCAGCTCATGCACGCCGAGGATTATCGGCCACTTGTCGTCGCGTGGCGCAATGGCGCGCCCATCCGTTTGGACGAAGTGGCCAACGTCATCGATAGCATCGAGAACGATAAGAATGCATCCTGGGCGAACTCGTCGGCAGGGGCCGTGCGGGCGGTCCAACTGGGCGTCATGCGCCAGGCCGGCAGCAACACCATCAAAATCTGCGACGAGATCAAGCGCATCCTGCCTTCGCTGCAAGCCCATTTGCCGCCATCGGTGACGCTCAAGGTGCGGGGCGACCGGTCCAATAATATTCGCCAGTCTTTCCGGGACATCCAGTTCACCATGGCCATCACGCTCGGCCTGGTGATCGCGGTGATTTTCCTGTTCCTGCGAAACGCATCCGCCACGCTGATCCCGAGCATGGCGCTGCCCTTCTCCATCCTGGGCACTTTCGCCGTGATGTACCTGCTCAACTACAGCATGGACAACATCTCGATGATGGCGCTGATCCTGTGCATCGGCTTCGTGGTGGACGACGCCATCGTGATGCTCGAAAACATCGTGCGGCACATGGAAAAGGGCGAAACCGCGTTTGAAGCCGCGCTGCGCGGCTCGCGCGAAATCGGATTCACCATCGTGTCCATGACCATCTCCCTGGGCGCGGTGTTCATTCCGGTGCTGTTCATGGGCGGCATTATCGGCCGCCTGTTCAAGGAATTCGCGGTCACCCTCTGCACCGCCATCTTCATCTCCGGCCTGGTGTCCATCACGCTGACGCCCATGCTGTGCAGCCGCTTTTTGAAAGATCCGCGCCAGCAGCGGCAGTCCTGGTTCAACCGCGGCATGGAACGTTTCTTCAACTCCATGTTGAATGGTTACAAACGCAGCTTGCGCGTGGTGCTGAAACATCATTACGCGATGGCCGCAGTGTTCTTCATCCTGATCGGCGCCACCCTCTATCTTTTTGGCGCAGTCTCCAAGGGCTTCATCCCGGACGAAGATAACGATTCCATGATGGTGACGCTGGAAGCGGCGCAAGGCACCTCCTATTACAAAATGGTGGACTACGTCCAACAAGTGTCCACCATCATGCGCCACGATCCGAATATCGACTCGTTCATGGCACAGGCCGACACCACCAATACACCCCGCTTCTGGACGCAGTTGAAGCCGCGCAAAATGCGCGCGTTGACCTTAACGCAGGTGATTGACGAGCTGCGTCCGAAGCTATCGGGATTTCCCGGCGTCCGCGTGTTCCTGGTGGCTCCGCCTAGCTTGCGCTTCGGAGGCCATCAGACTAAATCCGCGTATGACTTCACGCTGCAAGGGCCCGATACCGTGGAGCTTTACGCACAAGCGCAGAAGCTGCAGCGGGAAATCGAAAAGCTGCCGGGCTTAATCGACGTGACGACGGACTTGCAGGTGAAGAATCCGCAAGTGAACCTGGATATCGACCGCGATCGCGCGGCCGCGCTGGGCCTGGACGCCAATCAGATTGAATCGGCGCTGTACAGCGCTTTCGGCCCGCGCTGGTCCTCCACCATCTACGCGCCCACCAATCAATACAAGGTGCTGCTGGAGGTTTCGCCAAAATACCAGGAGTTTTCGGATTATCTGTCCAAGCTTTTCTTCAAAACTCCGGCCGGACAATTGGTGCCGCTCAACAATTTCGCTTCGCTGAAGGAAGCCGCCAGCGCGCAAAGCATCAATCACTCAGGCCAGTTCCCATCCGTCACCGTATCGTTCAACGCCAAGCCTGGCGTGGCTCTGGGCGATGCCGTCAACATGGTGCAAGAGACCGCGCGGCGCGTTCTGCCCGCTACCATGACCGCGAGTTTTGAAGGCACGGCGCAGGCCTTCCAAAGTTCGCTCAAGAACCTGACGCTGTTGTTGATCATCGCGATTCTGGTGGTCTACATCGTGCTCGGCGTGCTCTATGAGAGCTACATTCATCCGCTGACTATCCTCTCCGGCCTGCCCTCGGCCGGCGTGGGCGCGCTGCTCACGCTGATGGTGTTTCACGTCGATCTCAACATCTATTCATTCGTCGGATTGATGATGCTGATCGGCATCGTGAAAAAGAACGCGATCATGCAGATCGATTTCGCTCTGGAAGCCGAGCGCAAAGAAGGTATGTCGCCGCTCGAAGCTATTTACCAAGGCTGCCTCATCCGTTTCCGTCCCATCATGATGACCACCATGGCCGCGATGCTGGGCGCCGTTCCGGTGGCCATGGGTTATGGCGCAGGCGGTGAGTCACGCCGTCCGCTGGGATTGGCGGTGGTGGGCGGGCTGCTGTTCTCGCAACTGATCACTCTGTATTTGACGCCGGTGGTCTACACCTACATGGCTTCGGTGCTCGAATGGACGCGCCGCACCAAATACCACGCTGCGAGACTTCCCGAGGGAGCGCAAGTTGGCGCCGACTAAAAGATTTGAACCCAGCATTGTGGCGCACGCACGAGTGCGTGCGCCACACAAATACCATAAATGAACTTTTCCGAAACATTCATTCGGCGTCCCATCGCTACCAGCCTGATGATGGCCGCCATCGCGCTGTTCGGCCTGGTAGCGTATCGCTCGCTCCCGGTCAGCGATCTGCCGAACGTCGATTTTCCCACGCTGCTCGTCACCGCCAGCCTTCCCGGCGCCAGTCCCGACACCATGGCGTCGGCCGTGGCCACTCCGCTCGAAAATCAGTTCTCGAATATCTCGGGCCTGGATTCCATGACGTCCACCAATTCACTCGGCTCCACGCAAGTGACGCTCGAATTCGTGCTGAACAAGAGCCTGGACGGCGCCGCGGTAGACGTGCAGTCCGCCATCACGCAGGCCGCGCGGCTGTTGCCGACGGGCATGCCGACGCCGCCCACGTTCACCAAGGTGAATCCGGCCGATCAGCCCATCATCTATCTCGCCATCACGTCGCAAACGCTGCCGCTGTGGACGCTGGATGAATACGCCGAAACGCGCATCGCCCAGCGCATCTCCATGGTCAGCGGCGTGGCGCAGGTGCAGGTGCTGGGCGCGCAAAAGTACGCGGTTCACGCGCAGGTGGACCCGCATCTGCTGGCATCGCGACAGATCGGCATCAACGAAGTTCAGACCGCGCTCTCGAGCTGGAACGTAAACCTTCCCACCGGCAGCATCATCGGACCACAGCGCGCTTTCACGCTGCAAGCCACCGGCCAGTTGATGAGCGCGGCGCAATACCGGCCCCTGATTGTCGCCTACCGCAACGGATCGCCCGTGCGCCTGGAGCAGCTCGGCACCGTCATCGACAGCGTGGAGGACGACAAAACGGCGTCGTGGTTCTACACCAAAGAAGGCACGCAGCGCGCCATCATTCTGGGCGTACAGCGCCAGCCCGGCACCAACACCATCGCGGTTACCGATGCAGTGAAGAACCTGCTGCCGACGTTCCGCTCCGAAATCCCGGCGTCGGTGAAGATGGACATTTTATATGACCGCTCCGACACCATCCGCGAGTCCTATAAAGACGTTCAGTTCACGATGCTCCTCACGCTGGGCCTGGTGGTAATGGTGATCTTCCTGTTCCTGCGCAACGTGTCGGCCACCGTGATCCCGGCGCTGGCGCTTCCGTTTTCGATCATCGGCACGTTCGCCATCATGTACCTGCTGCACTACAGCCTGGACAACCTGTCGATGATGGCGCTGATTCTCTCGGTCGGCTTCGTGGTCGACGACGCCATCGTGATGCTGGAAAACATTTTCCGCCACATGGAAATGGGCGAAAAGCCCTTGCATGCGGCGCTCGCGGGATCCAAAGAAATCGGCTTCACCATCGTTTCCATGACTCTGTCGCTCGCGGCCGTTTTCATTCCGGTGCTGTTCCTGGGCGGAATTTTGGGCCGCTTGTTCCGCGAGTTCGCCGTCACCATCTGCGTCGCGATTTTGATTTCGGGCATCGTCTCGGTAACGCTCACGCCCATGCTCTGTTCGCGCTTCCTGCGCTCGCCCGAAGAGCAAAAGCGATCCTGGTTCTACCGCACCACCGAGCGGTTCTTTGAAGCTCTGCTGCGCGTCTACAACTACACGCTACAGATCGTCCTGCGGCATCGCCCCATCACCATGGCCGCGTCGTTATTGGTCCTGGCCGGCACCGTATACATGTTCATCCAGATTCCGAAGGGCTTCATTCCCGATCAGGACACCGATCAAATCTACGCCGTCACCGAAGCCGCGCAGGGCACTTCGTATTACCAGATGGTGGATTATCAGAAGCGCGTCGCCGAGGTATTTCGCACCAATCCCGATGTGCAGGCGCTGATGTCGACAGTCGGCGGCACGTCCGCTTCCACGCTGGGCGGTCCTAACTACGGTGAACTCGTGGTCCATCTGAAGCCGCGCTCCCAGCGCAAGCTGCTGGTGAACGATATTATCGCGGATTTACGGCCCCAGCTTTCGAATTTCCCCGGAATGCGCGTTTATATGCAGAATCCGCCCACCATCCGTATCGGCGGCCAGGTAACTAAGAGCCTGTATCAGTTCTCCATGCAGTCGCCCGACAAAGACGAGCTGTATGCGGGCGCTTCCAAGCTGCAGAGCGAAATCGAAAAGCTGCCCGAAGTGGAAGACGTCACCAGCGACCTGGCGATCCTGGCGCCGCAAGTAAACGTGACTATCGACCGCGACAAAGCCGCGGCATTGCAGGTGAACGCCGACGCCATCGAGAACGCGTTTTACGACGCCTACGGTCCGCGCTGGGTCTCGACGATTTACGCCGCGATCAACGAATACAAGGTGCTGCTGGAACTGATACCGCAGTATCAAGCCGACCCGCACGCGCTCTCGTTGTTGTATTTCAAATCGTCCAACGGGCCATTGATCCCGCTCGACACGCTGGCCAAACTGGAGCAGAACACCGGCCCGCAGACCATCAACCACTACGGGCAGCTCAACGCCGTGACGGTTTCGTTCAATCTGAAACCGGGCGCGTCGCTTGGAAATGTCGTCTCGAAAGTGCAGGCTCTCTCGGAGCAAACTTTACCCTCCGGCATCACCACCGACTTTGAAGGCGCGGCCAAAGCGTTCGAAAGTTCGCTCGGTAATCTGTGGGTTTTGTTGATCGTCGCGATCCTGGTGGTGTACATCGTCCTCGGCATTCTGTATGAGAGCTACATTCATCCGCTGACGATTCTTTCGGGACTGCCCTCAGCAGGCTTCGGCGCGCTGATCACGCTGTATCTGTTCCACATGGATTTGAACATCTACGCGTTCGTAGGACTCATCATGCTGATCGGCATCGTGGAGAAGAATGCGATCATGCAGATTGACTTCGCTCTCGAAGCCGAGCGCAATCAGGGCTTCACGCCTATGAAGGCCATCTACGAAGGCTGCCTCATCCGCTTTCGCCCCATCATGATGACCACCATGGCGGCGCTGCTGGGCGCGGTGCCCATCGCTTTGGGTTACGGCGCGGGCGGCGAAGCCAGGCAACCGCTCGGACTGGTTGTCGTCGGCGGACTGCTCTTCTCCCAGTTAGTCACGCTGTACTTAACGCCGGTGTTCTACACTTACATGGCAGCGGTGCTCGAAAAGATCCAGCGACATAAGCAGCGCGCGAAGCAGGCGCTGCCCGAACCCACCATCGCATAGCGTCGGGGCGCGGCATTCATCCCACGAGCGGGGCCTCGTTCCGCCAGTTTTCGAGAACCAAATTTGCGCCGGCCCGTTGGATCGCACGAAAATCCTCGGTGTTGCCGGTGACAAGGGGCCGCTGCAATCGAACCGCGGGCGAGGCTATTAAGCAGTCTGGCAGTTCGAGAACGGAACCGGCCTTGCGTGCCGATGCCTTCAGCGTTGCGGCCATAAGATAGTCAGCCGCGTTCGGAGTGATTTCTTCATTCTGGCTAAGCCAGTTCAACGCTTTCCTCAATTGGTTTACTGCCGCCTTCAATTCAAGACCATAGACGATCTCATAAACAGTTACGCTGCTGAAGGTGAAGACGCTGTGCTCTTGAGCGTAGCGCTCGGCGTGGCTAACGACGTTTTTATTGTGGCCTTTGAGGTATTCGGATAAAACATCCGTGTCCAGGATGGACTTGCGCATCGATTAAAATACAGGCTCGGATTTTGCCGGCCTGCGTCGTTCTTCGTATGCGATGAGGACGATCTCATCCAGCAGGGCGGCATCCTCGGGGCTGCCAAACAGGCCCAAGCCTTGATCGAAAAGTGTTTTGGACGGGGCGGCTTTAGCGTTGAGACCGGTTTCAATGAGACACAAAACAGCCTCATCGCGAGACAGGTGCTCTTGTTCCGCAAATCTTTGGATTCCCCGCTCAATGTTGAAAGGGATCTCAATGTTCAAGCTCATTCCGTCTACGATGCTAGCGTAACCGGCAGGTCTTGGCGAGCTACCTACTTTGGCACCACGACCAGCGTGTCTTTCACATCCACCTTTTCGAACTGCATCGGAAAGCTCTTGCCGACGTAGTAAGCGTCCCACTGATCCTTATAATGCCGCGATAAAATTTGTCCGGATTGCCCGATATCGACGTTGTTCAGCGACCCATCCCAGTTCGCCAGATCCGCCACGAATCGCATGGATGGCCCCAGCACCGGCGAGGTCTGCTTGACGGTGGTGGCCGACCCGCTCATCTCCACCGGCCCGATATTGAAATAGGTTCCCACCAACGGCAACTGGCTGCCCACCGGATGTTTGATGGTGAGCAAATTGTAGCGGCCGTAATCCCATTTCGCCAGGTTGCTGCCTTGCGACGGTCTGCCTTCCTCGATCGCCGCAGCCAGCGCCGCTAGCAACGCGTCGTCCTGATCGCGAAAAAAACCCCGGCCGCCCGATTCGAGAATCCGCTCAATCGCCACCGGCGCCATGTACGGCTGGTAAATGTCGGTAGCGCCGGGCCACGCCGCGTGCACCGCCGCGTTCCGCAATTGGATGTACGCCAGCGTGATCAGCAACGGCGCGGGGGTCTGCTTCTCCATCTGCCCGTTCCAGGATCGAAGCAGCGCCACCGCTTGGCCCAATTCCTGCTTGGCCGGTTTCTTGCGATCGTACGCCGCAACAATCTGCGCGGCCAGAAAACTCGAGAACCCGGAATAAACGTCCTTCTCCACGTCCAGCATCTCCGGCGCCTTCCACCCGGTGCGCGCGTTCAGCCTGTCCCGAATCTGGCGCGAGCGATACGGCGATCCAAACTCGCCGCTCACGCGGTATGGATAACTCTCGGGAAACGGATTCTGATTGGCCGTCACGATCCAACCGCGCGCCGGATTATAGAACGCCGGTAGCTGGTCGAAAGGAATGTAACCGTCCCATTCGAAGTCGCCGCTCGCGCCGTCCACGGGCACGTCGCCGTCGAAATTCCTGCGGATCGGAAGCATTCCGGTGGCCTGATATCCGATATTGCCGTCCACGTCGGCATAAACGAAGTTCTGCCCAGGACCGGGATAACGGGCCAGCGCGGCGGTGAACTCCTTCCAATTCGCGGCGCGATTCAACTCGAGAAAAGGGAAACCGAATCCGCCCGGCTCCGCCGCCGCCCATCGCAGCGCCAGGTAACGGCCATTCTCGGCGAAAGCCACTGGGCCATGCCGCGTCACCCACTGGCGAAACTCCACCGGCCGCGCGCCCTTTACGCGAATCCATTCCGATTCCGACCGCGCCTGCTCCATCTGGCCGCGAAATAGGTAACGGCCGGTCTGCGGGTCCAGCTTTTCGATGTAGAGGTCTTGAACGTTGAACCCGAGATTCGTAACGCCCCACGCGATCCGTTGGTTGTGCCCGATGATCACGCCGGGGACGCCGGGCAGCGATACGCCGGTCACGTCCAGGCCGGGCGCTTTGAGATGCACCTGATACCACGTCGCGGGGATGGACCATTGCAGATGCGGATCGTTCGCGAGAATCGGCTTGCCGCTCGCCGTCAGCCTGCCGGAAACAACCCAGGCATTGGAACCCGGTTGGAATTCGGTGCCGGCGCGCGCGGGAAACAACAGCGCCACTTTGGCCGGATCGCCGCCCTGCAGCATCGCCATTTTTCGCAGTTCCTCGCGCCAGGTGCCGGTCAGAGTGCGGTACATTTCCAGGCCGCACAACAAGCTGTCCACGATGCCCCAGGGACGTGGATCGTAGCGCAGCAGCGTGAACTCGAGCGGCAGCGCATTGCGATGCGTCTCAATAAAATAATTCACTCCCCGCGCATACGCCGCAAAGACCGCGCGATCGCCCGGAGGCAGCGTATGGACATGCTCTTCCGCAATGCGCCGCATCCGCTCGCGCCGCGCTTCGCGGTCTAATTCGAGCGTGGTTGTTCCGAAAATCTCCGACAATTCTCCGGCCGCCAGACGGCGCAGCACATCCATCTGCCACAAGCGATCCTGGGCCGTCGCGTAGCCTTGCAGAAAAATCGCATCTTCCCATTCACCGGCCGCGATATGAGGAACGCCCAGCGCGTCGCGTGCGATGGTTGCCCGTGCGGATACCGGCGCCGAAATTTCTCCGGAGGTCTTCGGCAAGGGCCGATATGCCATCCAATAAATGGCGCCGAGAACCAGCAGCAGCAAAACCGCTATGCTCAGATTGATGATCTTCAGGGCTCTGCCGCGACGCACTGGGACGATTCTACCGTACCGTTGTTGCAGCATCGTGTAATAGCGCGTATGGCCTATCGTTTCGTGATCCTGGCCGCCGTGCTGTTGCTCAACGCCTTCTTTGCAACCGCGGAAGTAGCGCTGATTTCGGTTCGCAAAAGCCGCTTACGCACGCTGGCCGAGGAGGGTCAAGCAGGCGCGCAAGCCGCGCTTAATCTGCTGGCGAATCCGTCCCGGCTGCTTTCCCTTACGCAAGCCGGCGTCACTCTGGCCAGTCTCGGCCTGGGCTGGGCCGGAGAGAACACCGTCTATCAACTGCTGCAGGCGCTGCTGCACCCCATCATGGTTCCGCGCTGGGAACCGGTGTGGCATGTGGTGAGCTTTACCATCGCCTTCCTGCTCATCAGCTATGCGCACATCGTTTTCGGCGAGGTGGTTCCGAAAAATCTGGCTATCGAAAAGGCCGACCAGCTGGCGGTATTAGTGGCTCCGGTATTAGTGGTCCTCTCCCGATTACTCGCGCCCTTCACGTTCTTCGCCGAAGGATCGGCCGCGGCCGTCTCGCGCTGGATCGGATTGCGCACCGGCCATGGAGGCGGAGGGCACTCGGCCGAAGAGCTGAAGTTTATCGTCAGCTCCAGCCGCCGCGAAGGGCATCTGCACCGCTTCGAAGAAGACGCCATTCAGGCGCTGCTGGAGCTTTCCGATTATTACGCCCGCGAAATCATGGTGCCGCGCAACGCCATTGTCTCCATTTCCGTGGACGCCAGCCTGGATCAAGTGCTGCGGCGGATGCGCGAGCACGAATACTCGCGCCTGCCGGTGTATGATTCCAGCCCGGAGCACATCATCGGCTACGTTCACTACAAGGACATGATGCGGATTTGGGAGGAACGCCGCCTGGCGAATTCCAAGCGGCGGCCGCTGCCTCCGTTTCACCTGTCGCGCGTGCTGCGCAAGCCGCTGGTGGTTCCGGAAACCAAGTCGCTGAACGATCTGATTGATGAATTTCGCGAAACCCACATTCACATGGCGATCGTAGTGGATGAATTCGGCACTATAGCCGGCCTGGTGACGCTGGAGGATGCGCTGGAGCAGATCTTTGGTGAAATTGGCGACGAGCACGACGTCAAGCGCCCGCGCCCCACCAGCGAAGCGCCCACTCTGGAAGTGGATGGCACTATCACGATCCGCGATCTGGACACGCAATATGGCCTGGAGCTGCCCGGCGACGCGGGTTTCGAAACACTGGCCGGCTTCCTGCTCTTTCAGTTGGGCTACATCCCCAAGCCGGGCGACACGGTGGAGTACGGGCATCGCAAATTCTCTATCCTGGCGATGGATCACAATCGCATCTCGCGCGTGAGGGTGGAACGGCTGGCGGATCAAGCGCCCGGCGCCGCGGAATCGAAGGCGGGACAACCTCAAATCAAGTAGAATGGAGGGGACCCGGAGAAACATATTCTGAAATTACACGTGTTCCTTTGCGCAGGGTTGCTGTGCGGATTATCCAGAAGCGCTCCCGGCCAGGAGGTCGCTCCGTTGCCCGAAGCCCCCGCGGCCACGTCGCCGGCGGTAGACAACGCGGCTGACGATCACCGCATGTTCAAGGTGCTTCCGAACTACAAAACGATCAACGATCCGGAGCAGCCGTTTGCGCCCATCAGCGCGGGCGACAAGTTCGCGCTGGTGCAGCATTACTTCGATCCGTTCACTTTCGTATTCACCAGTATCACGGCCGGCATCGAGCAGGGCACCGACGAAAAAGCGGGCTACGGACAAGGCGCGCTGGGTTACGCCAAGCGCTACGGCGCCGACTTCACCGACGGCCTCACCAACGAAATATTCGTAACCGGCGTCTTTCCCATCCTGCTGCACGAAGATCCGCGCTACTACCGGCTGGGACGCGGCAGCGCCCTGAAACGCACGGGCTACGCGCTCTCGCGCATCCTGATCGCTCGCGGCGATTCGGGTAACAACCGGATCAACGGCTCGGAATTTCTGGGTAACCTGACATCCGGCGCGCTGTCCATGACTTACTATCCGCAAGGCGAGCGCAACGTCGGCGGAGTCTTCACGCGCATGGGCGTCGAGATCGGATACGACTCGCTATTCAACGTGCTGAAGGAATTCTATCCGGACCTGAAGCGCAAGTTCAGTCACAACCATTAGGGTCCGGCCGCGGGGAGGGCCGGGATGAGCTTCCTCATCAATCTCGCATGTGCAGCGCTAGCCATTGCGCTGGTTGCCAACAGCGGCAACACCGATAAGCTGTCGTCACGAGCGGAAAATGCGGCTGGGCGGTCTTCGTCCGAGTTGACTGGCTTCTCAGCCTGGGAATACATCCCGCTGCTCAGAGATGGCGTTGTGCCGTTCAACGAAACCAAAGATTTTCACGATACCCAGTTCGAATATCGATGGAAGTCGGAGTGGGCCGTGAGCCGCTATGTTTGTTCGATTGAGATCAGACCCGCTGGGGATGTCGACATTAGCTACAAGGTTCCCGAAATTAGCTTCGCGTACTCTGATCCGCACAGTCATCGCCCATTTCACAGGTTCACCGCGCACGATGTTGCCGTCGGCAGCAAACAGGCTCACGCAATCCTGAAACCGGCCGACTGCGAGAGAGTCGACCGGATCTATTGGGTGAAGTAGCTCCGCTACTCGACGCACAATGCCGTCAAGCCCAGCAGAAAAGGCACCGCGACGACAGCCAGCGGTCGTAAGCCATCCGCGTCGGCAGCTTACCGAGCCGCAACCGTGAGGAAGCCGGTTAAGCCTGCTTGCGAAACACCAGCACGTCGTCCTCGGTAGCCTGGGGAACAATGGACGTGGTATTCACGGTCAGCGTCTTACCGTCGTTGCTCAGCTTCATTCTGTAGCGCATCACGTGGTCGCCCCGGCTTTCCATCTCCACCAGCATGGCGCCGTTGTACCAGAAGGACGCGGACGCTTTCTCGCCGCTCAGCTTGCATTGCTTTCCATCCGTGGTGCACTTCAGCTCGGTTTTCTTACTGGCGCCGTCTTCGCTTTCCGTAATCTGTATGGAACTGTCGTCTTCGTTGATCACCCAGGTGGCGCCGGCCACTTTCACGCTGTGCAGTTCGCTCTTCGAACTGTCGAACTGCCATGTTCCGGAAAGGTTGGGCCGGTCTTGTCCAGCCAGCGGCAGACTGAGAATAGCAAGAGCCGAAAAAACCGCGAGGGTAGCTGCATTGCGCATGTGAGAGCCTCCACCGAGCTACTATATTCCAAATCGCACCGCCGCGGAAAACCCAACGCTCAACGATGCGGCGAAATCCGCCATGGCAGGCGTCTGTGAACCCCGCCGCTCACCGACGCGCCGGTGTTCGGCTCAATGGACCCGGCCTCGAAGCCGACCACAAAGGCGTCCACGTTTCCGGCGATGGTGGCGCGCTCCGGGCCGCCCAGCCCGGCGAGAATCGCGTAGCTCGAATAGCCCGCCATATACATGTTCCCCTCGCTGTCGAAATCCACCGCGTAAGCTACCTGTATCCCGGGAGTTCCCAGATAGGTGAAATAGTCCACCGCCGCCGCCGCCGGATTCGCCGGACTTAACTTCAGCGCGAAAGCGTCCACGCTGCCGTCGTAAGCGGCCTGCAATGCGCCGGGCGTGGCTGACACGCCGCTCCCAGGCAGCCCGGGCGATTCGGTATAGCCGCACACATACAAAATACCGCTCGCGTCTTCCTTCAGGTCCATCGCCGCATCCGGGCCGTCGCCGCCAAAATAAGTCGAATAAACCAACTGCCCTTTCACGGTGTTCAGAATGCTGATAAACGCATCGGTGTCGCCGCCGTAGGTGGTCTGCAGCGCGTTGCTCGAAACCGGGAAATTAGAAGACAGGGTATAACCGCTGATAATGACGTTGCCGGATGGATCCAGCACCAGGCTGGTGGCCTCGTCAATCTGGCTGCCGCCCAGGAAACTGGCGTATAACAAAGCGCTGGTGCCGCTCAGGCTGGGATTCAGGTGAGCGATGTAAGCATCCCCGTCGCCGCCGTACTTGCCTTGATAGGGAAACCCCTGCGTGGCGTCGCCCTGTATCCAGATGTCGGGCGAATACGTGCCTCCCGCCAGCCAAACCGATCCATCCGGCGCGGCCGCCACGCCATAAGCCTCGTCCCAATGCGTGCCGCCGAGATAAGTGGAATATTTTTCGGTCGCCGTGGTGGTGAGAGCCGGATTGAAAGCGGCCAGGAACATGTTTTGCGTGCCAATCAGGGTGGTCTGAAACGCCCCCGAACTAGTTGGGAGATCGCTCGATTGCGTATCGCCCGCAACCCAAATCCATCCGTTGGGGGCCACCGAGACCGCCTCCCCAACTTCGCTCTCGCTACCTCCGAAAAAAGTCGAATAATTCAATGTCTGCGTGGGACTCATCCAGAGCACAAAGGCGTCCGCGTCTCCGTTGGTCCCCCCCATCGCGGGCTGCGCGGCATTCACCTGCGGAAAGCTGCCCGACGTGGTGGTGCCCGTCATATAAACGTCGCCCTTCGGCCCCACCGTCATGGCGCTGAGAATATCTGTTTCATCGCCTCCGATATAGGTGACGTAGATCACCTGGGAACTCTCCGGCAGTCCAGGATTAACGACGGCGAGAAAAACATTTTCTATTCCCAGCAGCGTGTTCTGATAAGAGCTGCCCACCAGCGGCAAGTCCGGAGAAAAAGTATTTCCCGCCACATACACCAGCCCGTTCGAGTCGTGACCCATGGAATAAGCGATATCGGAATAGGATCCGCCAAAATACTGCGCAACCAATACCTCCGGATCGATCACCAACGCGCGCGCGCGATCGTAGGCGCCCAACTGGAATCCGTAGGACCCGTCGGCGTTCTGGCGATAGCTGCTTGGAACGGAGTGCCGCGCCCCATCCGCGCCGATCTGATAAGCCACCGGATGTTTCTGAATCAAGTCCGAAACCAGATCGCCATCGCGATTGACGCGCGCATCTTCGCCCTTCAGACGTAGCCGTATCCGCCGCGGATCGGCGCCAGGATTCACGGTGAGATCGTATTCCAATTCCCCTCGGTTGCTGTAATAGGCGAGATCGATGCCGCGGTACAGTCCTTGCACCTGCAGGCGTCCGAAGTTAGGAATCGCGTGACGCCATTTCGACGGATCGTTGCCGAGGTACAGGTTGGTTGTGGACCGCAGCGGCTGCGCGCCTTCCATGTGAGCGGCCGGGTTGGCGCCATCGAAGCTCAGGCGAACGTCCTTCTTTCCATTGCGCAGAACCGCCTGCTGTGGCGTGAACTCAAAACGAAAGCGGGCGCCCCGCGCAACGAAGGTGGCTGGACTGTGCGCGGAAGCGGCTTCAGAAGGCTCAAACCGCAGCGGCGCGGTTTCCAGCGTGCGCGCGGGATTGGATTCAGCAGCCGCGAGACAAACGCAGGCCGCCATACACATAAAGGGAAGATAAATTCTTAATTGCATGTCGAGACGAATGACGCTAACGACGTATCCACCACGCAACAGGTTAACCGAAAAATGTCGCGGGGCGCACTTTCCCGTGTCTTGCCGTAACAGAGGGGGTTACAAAAGTTGACAATGTTTATAAACACTGACAATGAGTTTATCGTAACGGAGCAGTCGCGCATAGCGTCTGCGGAACTAAGGATGCTTTCCACCAGACTTGTGCAAATCGGCATTGCAGGCTCGGCGTGCGCCGTAATGCTTTTCGCCGCTTCTGACTTTTGGAAGACCAAAGACGCCAGCCAGTGGAGCGAGGATGAAGTCAGCAAAGTGCTGAGCGATTCGCCTTGGGCAAAAGCGAAGACCGTTCAACCCCAACAAGCTCAGACTCAACGGCGCGGCATGGGGCGGCGAGGCGGCGGTTTCGGATTCCCCGGCGGCGGCCTGGGTGGAGGATATCCGGCCGGCGGTGGCGGTTACCCGGGGGGCGGCGGCGGTTACCCCCAAGGCGGCGGCTATCCGAGTGGGTCGAGCGGCGGAAATAACGGCGACCCATCGCTGAACGAGCCGATGAATCTCACCATCCGCTGGGCCAGCGCCGCGCCCATCCAGCAAGCCTTGATGCGCCAGGGCGCCTCCGCTTCCGACGAGTTGAAGGCGGTTGCGGCCTCCACCGAAAAGTATTACGTCATCACCGTGCTGGGCTTGCGCATGCCGCGCCCGCACAGCAGCACCGTGGATGCCGACGACCCGAACAACAACGGGAACAACAACGACGACAGCAGCCAGCGCAGCCAGAATCGGAGCAACGACGCGTTGCGTTCGCAACTGCTGGACGCCGCGCAGCTCGCGCCCAAGGGCAAGAGTTCCATCTATGCCGCCGATGTTCAGATCGCGGGCCCCGGCGGAATCGACGGCGTGCGATTCCTGTTCCCGCGCACCAATCCCATCAGCGCCAACGACAAGGAAGTCGATTTTATCCTGGACATCCGCCGCATTAAAATCCAAGAAAAATTCAAATTGAGCGACATGCAGTACGAGGGTAAGCTTGCGCTATAGTCGTTTTTGAAGCCAGGCTACGCAGAGAAGCCGCGCCGCTCAGGAAAGTGCCTACGCGACGGCCTCCTATTGGCTGCCCTGCTGGGGCAACTCGGCTATTCGCAGAGCACTGCCGATGTCTCAATCTCCTTCGATCATGTAGTTAGCCCCGCATCGTCTCGTAAGGATGACGATTCTGCACTCTTGTGGCTTCGATTTCGGAACAACAGTCGCTCTGGATCCAAGTGCTGGCCACTCCAGCCGAGGCGGGTTCCCAGGGGCCGGAGATTGTGCACGAGATCGTAGAAGACACCGGCGCCAAGCCGTCATCGGATTGGATTTCTCCGCCCGAACATTACTCGCCGGTTGGTGAAGCCACTACGCTCGAAATACAACCCAAGAGCGATGTGCTTTTCAGCGTTCCGCTGAATCACGTCGGACCCTCCTGGCGGCTGCGGATCACGTATCAATCGGCGCGCCATCGGGAAGGCACGGTCGATTTCACCTGGGCGGGCGTTCCGGTGAAAGAACGGAACTCGTGGAAGAAGTGAACTGCTAATCCCCCGGCTCGTGGCCATCGGATCCAGCGTTCCCTGCAAACAGTAGTTCGAATGCTTGCGCATCTCAGTCAGCGCCGACCCTTATATAGCCGGCTGGAGGAGCATCTTGCGTCGAGCGATCGCGGATGCCAATCGGCGCGTGCGACCCCTGCCGGGCCCTGTGGCACAATCGAGTCATGATGCCGCCCGCGCGTCCCTGGTGCATGGTCCTGTTGTTCTCCGCAAGCCTCGCGGCCCAGAAGCAGCCCTTCGACGTACAGGCGCTGCTCAAGATCGCGCGCATTGCAGAACCGCAGCTTTCACCCGACGGCAAGACCGTCGCATTTACCGTCGAAACCGTCGATATCGGCCAAAACATCAAGCCCAAACAGATTTACACCGTGTCGTTAAACGGCGGATCGCCGCGGCAAATCACAACGGCGGGCATCGACAACGAGCGGCCCGAATGGTCGCCCGATTCTAAGCAGATCGCGTTCATCTCGGATCGCGCTGGTTCGGATCAAAAAAGCTCGGATCAAAAAAGCTCCGCCCAGGTGTGGATCATGAACGCCGATGGATCGAACCCCCGCCAGATCACCAATCTCTCCACCGAAGCGGACGGCGTGCTATTTTCGCCCGACGGTAAGAAACTGGTGTTCACCAGCAAGGTTTTCCCGGATTGTCCCGACGACGCCTGCAACAGGAGCCGGCTGGACGACGAGAAGAACAGCAAAGTGAAGGCGCGCAGCTACACCACGCTGCTCTATCGTCACTGGACCGAATGGCAGACCAAGCGGCGCTCGCATCTGATGGTTGTCGATGTGGCCGGCGGTACGCCGAAGGATTTGACGCCCGGCGATCGCGACGTGCCGCCGTTTTCACTCGGTGGTCCGGACGACTATGCCATCTCCGCGGATTCCAAAGAAGTCTGTTACTCGATGAATGCCGACCCGGTACCCGCCACCAGCACCAACTCGGACCTGTTCGTGGTTCCCATCACCGGCGGCGATTCCGTCAAGATCACCAGCAATCCCGGCGCGGACTCCAGCCCGCAGTATTCGCCCGACGGCAAATGGCTGGCCTATCGCAGCCAGGCGCGCGCCGGCTATGAGAGCGATCGCTGGCGATTGGTGGTGCTCGATCGCGCCACAGGCCGCGTCAACGTGCTCACGGATTCGCTGGATCGCTGGGTGGAAAGCTTCACCTGGTCGCCCGATTCCAACGCTCTGTTCTTCACCGTGGAGGATCGCGGAATACAGACTATCGAAATGATTCCGGCTACCGGCGGCGCCACGCGCGTGGTGGTGAGCGGCTCCAGCATGCTGGACGACATGAAGCTCTCCAGTGACGCCAAGACCATGATCTATACCGGCCAAAGCGGATCGGCGCCGGCCGAAATTTATCGCGCCAGTTCCGGCGGCGGCGCGCCCGTTGCGCTCACGCATTTAAACGATGCGTTGCTGGCGCAAAGCGCCCTGACGCCGCTGGAGGATTTTTGGGTGGATGCCGCCGACAAGACGCGCATCCAGAGTTTCCTGGTGAAGCCGCCGAACTTCAATCCAAACCGCAAATACCCGGTTATGTTTTTGATCCACGGCGGCCCGGAAGGCTCCTGGGGCGAGAGCTGGAGCTATCGCTGGAACGCGCAGGTGTTCGCGGCGGCGGGCTATGTGGTGATCATGCCGAATCCGCGCGGCTCCACGGGCTATGGCCAGAAGTTCACCGAAGACATCAAGGACGATTGGGGCGGCAAACCGTTCGACGACATTATGACGGTGGCCGATCACGTGATCACGCTGCCTTATGTGGAC
This sequence comes from Bryobacterales bacterium, assembly GCA_963784025.1. Lineage (GTDB taxonomy): Bacteria > Acidobacteriota > Terriglobia > Bryobacterales > Bryobacteraceae > Palsa-89. The sequence goes on along the minus strand of CAWAPW010000005.1, from coordinate 207,730 downwards.
GCGGATCGCATGGTGGCCGCCGGCGGCTCCTATGGCGGCTACATGATCGATTGGATGCTGGGCCATACGCAGCGCTTCAAGGCTCTGGTGTCGCACGCGGGCGTGTACGATCTGCGCAGCGAATTCGGCGCCACGGAGGAGCTGTGGTTTCCGCTCTGGGAGTTCAACGGCACGCCCTGGGACAACCCGGATTCGTACGCGAAATGGTCGCCCAGTTTCTTCGTGAAGGATTTCCACACGCCGACGCTGGTGATCCACGGCGAGCAGGATTTTCGCGTGCCGTACACGCAGGGCCTGCAGCTTTACACCGCGCTGCAACTGCAAAAGGTTCCATCGAAACTGTTGGTTTTCCCCGACGAAGGGCACTGGATTTTGAAGCCGCAAAATTCGGTGCTTTGGTACAACTCATTTCTGGAATGGATGGGCGAGTGGACCACGAAGCCGGCGACGCCTGTGACAGCCCCATCTACGACGACCTCGCCGTCGCCCGCACCAGCGCACTGAGTGCCTCCGGTAGCGCGTCAGTTTCAGGTTTGCCGACTACGCGTCAACAGCGTCATCCAGCTCGACGCCAGTGGCCGGGCTGCCTCCCCCCGTACTTTGTCGGGAGCGCTTATTTTAACTTCGGGGAACGCGCGGTTTTTGTGGTTGGCGCACACTAACGCACAGCTCCGGGCAGAATGCTGTCTTCGCTGGGACGCCCCGCCTCCGCACCCCGCAACTCAGAAGCTAAACTTGCAAGCCAAACTTGCAAGCCTGCCTGTCTACCGTGATATCCTGTGATCAGGTGCCAAGAGAAACGCCCGACAACTCCGCAACCGAACTGGCACTGGCGCTCGGGCTGCTGGTGCGGCGGATTCGTTCGGCGGCGCCGGCGGAATCGCACGAACTCTCCTGGACACAAAAGGCGGTGATGCTGCGGCTGGAGGCCGCTGGCCCCGCCACCACCGCGGAACTGGCGCGCGCGGAAGGCGTAAAACCGCAATCCATGGGCGCCACCGTGGCCGCTCTGGAAGAGATGGGGATGGTGGAAAGGCGGCCGCATCCCACCGATGGCCGCCAAATGAACATCGCCTTGACAGCCAAAGGCGCACGGGTGCGCAAGGATGCCGGCATCGCGAAGCGAACGTGGCTGGCTCAGGCTCTCGCCAGGCTGGACACGAAGGAACAGAAGAAACTGCCCGCCCTAACAGCGCTGATCAAACGCCTGGCGGAATTATGAGACACGCCTGGCGAGCCCTGCGGCACCGCAATTTCAAGCTCTTCTTCTTCGGCCAAAGCATTTCGCTGATTGGCACCTGGATGACGCGGCTGGCAACCAGTTGGCTGGTCTACCATCTCACCCATTCGGCGCTACTGCTGGGCATCGTCAGCTTCGCTGGGAACATTCTTACGTTTGCGCTCTCGCCCTTTGCGGGCGTGTGGGTGGAGCGGCTCAATCGCCGGCAACTGCTGGTGTGGACGCAAGCCGCGGCGGCCATCCAGTCCCTGGCCCTGGCCGCGCTCACGCTGGCGCATGTCATCACTCTTTGGGAAATCATCGCTCTCACCGCTTTGCAGGGCTTGATCAATGCGTTCGACATGCCCGGGCGACAATCTTTTCTGGTGCAGATGGTGGAAGACCGGAACGACCTGAGTAATGCCATCGCGATCAACTCCTCGATGGCCAATGGCGGGCGGCTGATCGGCCCGGCCATCGCCGGCCTGGTGATCGGAGCCTTCGGCGAAGGCTGGTGCTTCCTCATCGACGGCGTCAGCTATATCGCTGTGATCGCCTCCTTGCTGCTGATGCGCATCCACACCTTGCCCATCCGCAACGCGGCCAGCCTGCTGGAACAAATGCGCGAAGGGTGGGATTACATCCGCAAATTCCGGCCCATCCGCACCATTCTTCTGCTCTTTTCGCTGCTCAGCCTGTTGGGCTACTCCTACTCCGTGCTGCTGCCGGTGTTTGCCGGCCAGGTGCTGCACGGCGGCGCTTATACTCTCGGATGGCTCACGGCAGCTTCGGGGATCGGTGCGCTGGCGTCGGGCCTGTCGCTCGCGGTTCGCAAGTCGGTAGTCGGGCTGACAGGGATGCTGCAGATCGCCACCGCGCTGCTCGGAGCCGCGCTGATCGCGTTCGGCTTGTCGCATACCTTGTGGTTGTCGCTGGCGCTGATGGTCCTGGTCGGCTTCGGCATGATGCAGGGCGCGGCCGCCAGCAATACCATCATTCAGTCGCTGGTGCCGGAAGACAAACGCGCCCGCGCGATGAGCTTCTACACCATGGCCTTCTTCGGCGCGGCGCCGTTCGGCAGCCTGCTGGCCGGTGCGCTGGCGCACCGCATTGGTGCGCCCCACACCGTGATCCTTACCGGTTCGTGCTGCCTTGCGAGCGCGCTCTGGTTCACCCTCGATCTTCCGAAAATCCGGGCGATCATGCAGCCGATCTACCAGGAGATGGGCTTGCTGCCGTCCCTCGCAGCCACGCCGCCCACGCTCGAGAATGAAAGGAAAACCGACAATGCACTGGTATAACTTCGTGGCCGGTTTCTTCGCCGGAATGTTCCTTGCGAATGTCGTGCCTCATTTCGTGCACGGCATTTCGGGCGACCGTTTCCCAACCCCATTCGCCCGGCCTCCCGGGAAAGGCTTGTCGTCGCCGACGGTCAACGTTCTATGGGCGTTGTTGAATCTGGCCGTCGGATACATTCTGTATCGGGTGGGCAATGTCTCGGGCGGAGGCGATTTCGCGCTCGTTGTTTTCTTCGCGGGTATCGTTGCAATCAGCACAATGTCGAGCGTGCACTTTGCAGAGAAGGACGCCAAGTGAAACGGATTCGACCGACAACGCTCTGCAGCTGTTGAGACCGCACTGACGGCGCCACCTGCTACAGTGGCTTCGATGCGCCGTCCACGCCTCACCGACGTCACCCGCCTCTTCTTCCGCGTCGGCGTCAGCGTCTTCGGCGGCGGCGACCCCACCATCGCGATCCTGCAACGCGAGTTCTACCGGCGCGACTGGCTGAGCGCTGAAAAATTCGCTATCGCCTTCGGACTCGCCCGGCTCACGCCCGGCACCAACGTGCTGGCAGTCTGCGCGGCTGCGGGCTGGTACATCCTCGGGCTCGGCGGCGCGCTCGCGGCGGTGCTCGCCATCACCATTCCAGCCGCCGTGCTGGTTGTCTGGCTCACCCGCGCTTACGACCTCACCGTTCGCTATCCCCTGGCGCAGTCCATCGCGAATGCCCTGGTGGCGGCCGCCGTCGGCACCATGATCGGCGCGGCGCTGCTGCTGGTTCGCACGCAATGCAAGCCGGGCCGTTGGTTCAGGCCCGTCGCCATCTCAACCGGATCGTTCCTTCTGGCCTACTTCGCCAAGCTTTCGCCGCTGCAGGTGATCGGCATCGCGTTGGTCGCCGGATTTTTCTGGCCCGAGCAGTATGAGGATAAAGCATGAACGTCGTCGTCCTCTATCTGCTGCTGGTAAAAGCCACGCTGACATCCTTCAGCGGCCTGGCCTCGCTACCCATGGTTCGCAACGATTTCGTGGTGCGCCGCGCCGTACTTACCGATCGGCAGCTCAATGCCGCCGTGGCCGCGGGGCGCATCGGTCCAGGACCCATCGGCATCTACGTCGTCAGCGTCGGTTACCTGGTGGATGGAGTGCCGGGCGCCTGCGCGGGCTGGCTCGCCATGATCACGCCGGCCTTCCTGATCATTCCAATGCTGCGCTTCCTGGGAGCTCGCGCCGAACATCCGCGCGCCCGTGCGGTGGCTCGCGCGGTGCTCTTCGCCGGCGCCGGGCTCATGCTCTCCGCCGCCGTGCCATTGGCCCGCGATGCCATCACCAATCCGCTCTCGTTCGCCATCTTCGCCGCCAGCTTCCTGCTCATCGCCAGTGCGCGAGTCGATTCGCTCTGGGTGATGCTGGGAGCGGCGCTGACCGGAGTAATCGCGTTCCAGTTCTGATATACTCAGCGCTTACTGTGCCTTTCGTATGTCGGATTTTCGTTTAGGCGACATTCTCGACGATCACTGCATCAAGTGTCGTCGGGTAACAAACCACGCCATAGTTTCCCTGGTCAATGCAGAGCCCGCCAAAGTGCGGTGCCGCACCTGCTATCACGATCATGACTATCGGCACGAGCAGGCGCCGCCCTCCAAGAAAGACCTGAAGAAGGCCGAGTTGTTCAAGGAAGTTCTCGCCGCCGCTGCGCCCGGGGCCGCGGCCGAAGCCGCCGTCGAAGATCCGCCTGCCGATCCCGAACCGCCCGCGAAAGCGGTCAAGAAAACCGGCACGCGCGGCAAAAAGGTGTGACCGGCTCGCCAGCCCCCGCCTGGGACGCGGCGCGTTATCAAGATCGACATTCATTCGTGTGGCGCTACGGCGCCAGCCTTCTGGAGCTGCTCGCAGCGCAGCCCGGCGAGCACATTCTCGATTTAGGCTGCGGCACCGGCCAGCTCACAGCTGAAATCGCGCGCTCCGGCGCTCACGTTGTCGGTCTCGATAACTCGGCCGACATGCTGGCCAACGCCCGCCGCAACTATCCCGAGTTGGAGTTCGTGTTAGCCGATGCCTCCGCCTTCGAATTTCCCGCGCCGTTCGATGCCGTTTTCTCGAATGCCGCATTGCACTGGGTTAAGGACGCCGATGGAGCGGCCGCGTCCATCGCCCGCGCGCTTCGCCCGGCAGGCCGGTTTGTCGCCGAGTTCGGCGGTAAGGGCAACATCGCATCCGTTCAGGCTGCTTTGCGCGCCATACTGGGCCCGGTCGCCGATGAACAGTCTCCCTGGTTCTACCCCGGCATCGCCGAATACTCGGCCGTTCTCGAACGCCACGGCCTGGAAGTGCGCAATGCCAGCCTGTTCGATCGGCCCACACCGCTCGACGGCGAAGACGGCTTGGAGCACTGGCTTCGGATGTTCGCTCCCTCCTACCTGCGCCGGTTTTCTCCCGATCAAGCTGACGAAATCGTCCGTCAATTAGTGAAACACCTTCGTCCGGCGCTCTACCGCGACGGCATTTGGACAGTAGATTATCGCCGTCTTCGCGTGGTGGCTGTCCGCGTAATTTAAGGTCTTCCGCCGAGCGACTTGGCGCCGGATAAACCGTAGCATCGGGCTGCATGCTGTTCCCGGTGTTTTTGTTTCTCGCGATGCTGGGCACCGAAGGGACTGGCCAATACGTTGTGCATAGCAGCGATCCGGCGGTGGTTCGCGCGGGCCAATTGCTCAATGCCGCGCAGCCCTGCCATGCGCTGGAACTATTGCAATCTGCCGTCCAACGCCATCCGCAAGATCCCGGCGTTCTGATGCTGGCGGGCTTGGCGGCGTATCGCGCGGATCGTTTGCCGGAGGCCCTGCATTATTGGTCCCAGTCGCTCGACCTCGCACCCAGCGCTGCTTTGAAGGCGATCTATGCGGACGCTCAGCGCGAAACAGCGGCCGACCGCAGCAACGAAAAACTCCTCAGCCCGCACTTTGCGTTGCGCTACGAAGGCGGCGCGGTCCCTTCCGATGCGGCGCTCTCCATCCTGGCGACACTTGAAGAGGACTATACGCGCGTCTCTGCGCAGCTCGGATGCAGTCCAGACGAACGCATCGTTGCCATTGTCCAAAGCCACGAGCAGTACCTGCGCGCTACCAGCGCCGCGGAATGGAGCGGCGGCCATTACGACGGGCGCATCCATGTTGCATGGACCGCCAACGGCCAGCGAATGCACCGGGCGCTGGCGCACGAATTGGTTCACGCCTGTCTGATGAGCCTGCCGTCCGGTTCCAGCCCGTGGCCGGTCTGGTTGCAGGAGGGGCTGGCGCAAAAGCTTTCCGGCGACACGCTTCAGGCCTCCGGACGCGATGAATTGCGCCAACTCGCGGTGACGCATGGGATCCCTCGCCTGGAAGATCTGGGGCCGGATTGGTTCAGCATGCCCAGGCCAGACGCGGTAGCTGCCTACAACCTCTCCCTGGCTGCCGCCGATGCGCTCTGCGACGATCACCCAAGCTACGGCATCCGCGCGATCCTGACCAACCCCGAGGCTCTTCCACGCATTACTGCCGACTTGGACGCCAAGCTCGGCCTGTAGGCCACGGCGAAAATTTCGGCGTTGCGCACTCGCCATTCTTCGGTACTCTTGCTCGTCGGTTTTTGGTACCTTTAGAACTTACAGACAGTACCTTAGTACTTGAGTACCCATGTACGAGGCGAGATAATTCTTATTCACGTGGTAAAGCTGTGCTGGTTGTGTGAAAGACTTGCGGCTGACCGTGGGGGGGCCTGCTACGCCTGCCGACGCGCAATCTGGAACGATACCCCAACTCCCTGGCTGCGCCGCGATGCCGCCCGGTTGACCGGAGTTCTGGCCGCCGTCCTCATCGTCTCTGCCGCAGTGCTCACCCCGGCCGTGGTTTCGCCTCCAACGCTGCCCTGGCGGACGCTTCCCGTGCAACGCCATCTGGCCGCGCGTCCGATTGCCTATGTCACCACCATGGTGGTGGAGCAAGTGAAACGCAAGGTTTTCCCGTATTCCATCGTCCCCGGCGGCGCCGCGGACGTGCTGCAGGCCAAATGGGCCATGGCCGACCCCGCCGTCAAGGCGAACTACACCAACGTCGACTTCTCCCACCTGAGACAGGAGACGCTGAAGACAAATCTCAAGGGATACGTTTCCTACCGCTGGGGTGAGAAGATCTATTGGACCAAGAAGGCTCTCACCCTGCGGGCCGGCGAAACCATTTTTACGGACGGCGTCCACATCGTCCGCGGGCGCTGCCTGAACTGTTACTCCGCCCTTCCCATGAACCCCACCCGGCCGACTGAGCCTACCGAAAAAGTCCTGGATGTTCCCGCCGAAATGCCGGTGATCGTTTATTCGTTTCCGAAGCTTCCAGTGCTGGCGCCGGAGCTTCCGATCCCACCCGGCGAACTCACGCCCGTGGTCCCGGCCATCATACCCGTGGTCACAACCATCGGCAAATCCGGCGGCGGCTTCTGGTTCCCGATACTGCCGATTATCCCGCCCATCCATCGCCATCCTTCGAGTCCAACTTCTCCCGGGTCCCCGTCTGGTCCAGGCTCGCCGGGCGGACCGGGTGGCGGGAGCGGACCGGGCACTCCTCCGGTCCCACCCGTGGCCATCGTACCGGAGCCGCGCTACGGCTGGTTTCTCGCCGTGGGATTGCTTGCCATCGCCCTAGCTCGTGGCTTGCGGCTCCGCATGCCTGTCTGAGGTTTTCACCCGAGCGACTCGGCGAGAAAAACGCCATAGCATAGGAGCAAGGCTCGACGTCCCAATGGCGCTCCCGGTGCTTTTCTTTGTCGCGGCGATGGCGGTCCGCACGGACCAGACTCCGTTGCGCTCGGGCTGCGACTCCGACGATGGAGTGGTCGCCAGCCTGCCCTCCGGCACGCCGGTAGAAGTCCGCTTCCGCCTGTCGGACGGTTCGGATTGCTTCAAGGTCTCGGCGACAATCGACGGCAAAGAGGTTTTGGGCTACGTCCCCGCCTCGGCGCTCACCGGTTTGGAACGTTATGAACAGGAGCGGTCTTCTGCCGCGTCGGTGGACACGCTGCGCGCGCTGAATCCGGTGGCGGCCGAAACGAAAAAAGCCATTGTGAAGACGGGCGACCCCGCGCTCGATCGCGCCCAGCAGTTGCTCGAGGCCAATCAACCCGCGCAGGCGCTGGAGCAAGTGCAGGCCGCCATGAAGAGCCATCCTCGCGATCCGAATGTGTTGGTGCTGGCCGGCCTGGCGGCTTATCGTGCCGACCAGCTTCGCGCCGCGCTCGACTATTTTAAGCAGGCGCTGGATATCGCCCCGGACGAAAGGTTGTCCGCGGTCTATGAACGCGTGAAGCGCGAGGCCGAATCGGACCGCAGCGGCGATAAACTCTTCGGCATACACGTGGCGCTGCGCTATGAAGGCGAAGCGCTGCCGGCGGACACGGCGCGCGCCATCCTGGCGACGCTGGACAACGACTATTCGAATATCGCGGCGCAATTGGGATGCGCATCGGACGAGCGCATCGTCGCCATCGTGCAGAGCCGCGAAGCCTACATGCGCACCACCGGCGCCGCGGAGTGGAGCGGCGGCCAATACGACGGGCGCATTCACATCGCGTGGACATCCGGATCGCAGGTGAGTCCGGAAATGCAGCGCGCGCTGGCGCACGAACTGGTGCATGCCTGCCTGACCAGCATTCCATCCGGCTCCACGCCGTGGCCGGCCTGGCTGCAGGAGGGTCTGGCGCAAAAGCTCTCCGGCGACACGCTGCCCGCCGGGGTCCGCCAGCAACTCCGCCAGTTGGCCGAAACGCACGCCATCCCGAAGCTCGAAAATTTGCGTCAGGACTGGTCGCGAATGAGCACGCAAAACGCGTACGCCGCTTATAGCCTGGCGCTGGCCGCCGCCGACGCGCTGTACGACAACTACGCCAGCTACGGGATTCGCAATGTCCTGAACAATCCCCAGACGCTGCCACGCATCACTGCGGACCTGGACGCCAAGCTTGGGCTGTAGCCCCCAATCCCCAGCCCCCAGTCCCAGCGGTGAGCCCAGCGAGCCGCTATTCTAGTAGTTCAGCCATGCCATTTGCTTCCATCCCCGAAGCGATTGAAGACTTTCGGGCCGGGCGGATGCTCGTCATCGTCGACGATGAAGATCGTGAGAACGAAGGCGACATCACCATCGCCGCCGAAAAAGTCACGCCCGACATCATCAACTTCATGGCGCGCCACGCCCGCGGCCTGATCTGCCTTTCGCTCAGCCCCGAAATCTGCGACGCGCTCCAACTGCCGCCCATGTCGTCGCGCAATAACTCGCGATTCGGCACCGCGTTTACGGAGTCCATTGAGGCGGCCGAGGGCGTCACCACCGGCATCTCCGCGGCCGACCGCGCGCATACCATTCGCGTCGCCATCGATCCCGCCAGCAAACCCGGCGATTTGGTTCGTCCCGGCCATGTCTTTCCGCTGCGCGCTCGCGAAGGCGGCGTGCTGGTGCGCGCCGGGCAAACCGAGGCCGCCGTGGATCTGGCACGGCTGGCCGGTCTCCGCCAGGGCGGCGTGATTTGCGAAATCATGAACGACGACGGGAGCATGGCGCGCGTCCCGCAGCTGGCCGAGTTCTCTAAGCTCCACAACGTCCGCATGATCTCGGTGGCCGATCTGATCCGCTACCGCCTGCAGACCGAGCGCTTTATCCAGCGCCAATCGGTAGGCTGCCTTCACAGCGAATTCGGCGATTTCAAGACCGTGGTTTACGCCAGCACCATCGTGCCGGAGCGCCATCTGGCGCTGGTGCATGGCGAGATCGCTGGAAAATCGGACGTGCTGGTTCGCATGCACTCGCACTGCATTTATGGCGACGTTTTCGGATCCACCGATTGCGAATGCCATTTGCTGATCCGCCGCTCCATGGAGCGCATCACCGAGGAAGGCGCGGGCGTGCTGGTGTACCTGCATCAGACCGGCCCGGGATTTCGCAACCACGCCGCCTATGGCACGCCCGACGGCCAGAAACAATCGCAGCACGAAAGCGGCCTGGGCGCGCAGATTCTCTCCGATCTGGGGCTGCACACCATTCGCCTGCTCACCAATCATCCGCGCAAAATCGTCGGCTTGGACGCCTATGGCATCCAGATCACCGAACAAGTCCCGGTGTAAGCGGAAGACGATTTGGCCGCCGATGAACGCAGATTAACGCCGATAAAACAAACTCCCATTTTGTTTGTTTTCTTATCCGCGTTCATCTGCGTTTATCGGCGGCCAGTTATGTCTTGGCGTCTTCGGCATGGAGTGCATATTTTGGCACCTTAGGCAGCGCCACGTGTTGAGGCCCGCGCGCCGCGACGACTGCCCAGCCAGCCAAGCCATCGCTGGCGCAAAGCCGGGCCATGGGGTATGAAACAACTTTAGAAACAGCGAAGACGACCGGAACATATCCGAGAAACATAAACCAGAATAGGTTCCTGATTCTTTGGTAATCCCTCCAGGAGTCAGCGCAGTTGTCAAAATCATAGCCGCCGCGAATCTATCCAAGCTTGTCTTAAGTCAAATTCGCAAACGCCGTATCGCAGAACCCTAGCGACAGCGTACCTCAGGGGCCAATCCCCAATCCCTAACCCCAAAGCCGGGAACTTCCCGCATGCTACGCTCGTAGTGTCAGCAGAGAGGTTTTCATGATGGTGACAATTTTCCGTCGTCTCGCAATCGTCTTAGCCCTTCCCCTGGGCGCTTTCGCCGCCGATCCGGCTCTGCTGCAAATGGTGATGCCCGATTCGCAGGTAGTCGCCGGACTTCAAGTGACGCAGGCCAAAGGCTCGCTGTTCGGCCAGTACGTGCTCTCGCATCTGTCGTTGAATGACACCAAACTCCAGGAGTTCGTTTCCCAAACCGGTTTCAATCCCACGCAAGACGTGAGCGAGATCGTCATCGCATCCAATTGGAAACCCAATACCCCCGCCAACCGCTGGCTGGTGCTCGCCGATGGCACATTCAACGTCGCCAAGATCGCGGCGGCGGCGCAGGCCAACGGCGCCGTTCCCAGCGTCTATCAAGGCGTCAATCTGGTGACACACTCCGCGGCAACAAATACACAGGTGACCACTGCTGTTGCGTTCTTCGGCACCACCACGGCGCTGGCCGGCGACATTACATCCGTGAAGGCGGCTATCGACCGCAAGCAGAGCAACGCGCCCACCGATAGCGCGGTGTTCAACCAAGCCCAGCAGGTGAGCTCGAACAACGATTTCTGGTTCGTCACCTTGGTGCCGCTGTCGAATTTCTCCGGCGCCATCCCTAATTCCAATCTCGGCGGCGCGATGCAAGGCAACCTGTTTGCGGCCATCAATCAGGCCAGCGGCGGCATCCAGTTCGGCGATACGGTGACCATCTCGGCTGCGGCCGTCACGCGCTCCGACAAAGACGCGCAGGCGCTGGTGGACGTGGTGAAATTCTTCGCGGGTCTGGTGCAGTTGAACAAGCAGAACAACGCCGCCGCCGGCCAAGTGGCGACGCTGCTCGACACGCTGCAGGCCTCCGCCTCCGGCAACACCACCACCATCTCGCTCGCCATCCCCGAACTGGCGTTGGAACAATTGCTGAATAGCGCGCAGCCTCACGCGCGCAAGGCCGCGCTGCGGATTAACTGAACCGCGCGCGAACAGGTTGCCTTTGTGCATCCGCATGCTAAGCATGGCGGCTCTGAAGCCTGAATTTTGACCCTCGTGGCCAGCTGCCAGCAGGCGGCCCGAAGACGACCGGGAGTCGTGCCCTGGGATAACATCCGGTGGAACACAACAGGACGGGTGGCGCGTGAGAAAGCGTCCGCTACTTAGACGCCGCCACGCCGCCGGCGCGCACGAAGCGAAAAATCTCGAAGACTTGGCGCCCGTTGCGGTCCGGCACCGTCGATATCATCTGCTTCTCAAAACCGGCCTCCCGCGCCACCCGCACGATCCGGTCGTTAGCGTCCGTCCATTGCAGAAAAGGCGTCGTGTGGCCGATCCAAACGTCTTCCGACAGGCGGCGGATGAACCAGTTGCGATCGTCGTCGGGAATGCCGGGCGCAAGAAACGACTGGTCGGCGAAGTACACCGGCAGCCGGTTGCGATGCAGAACCAAGAGCTGAGTCAGTATCCCCCAATCGTCCACCACTAAATGTTCAGCATGGATCTGGCCCGCTTCGTCCGAGAGGCGGAAAATGGCGTCGGTCCAACTCTTCGTCGGTCCATAGGCGGACAGTTGGTAGAAGTACTCGTTGGTCAACAGCAGGTTATCGACGGCCAGGAACAACACAGCGCTAGCCAGCAAAATGGCGCCGGCATGCTTCCACGCAAGCGGCCGCCATGCTGCTGCCTGCACGAACGCCACTGCCAGGAACCACTGCGGCAGCGGCCACAACAATACCACGTGATGCGCGCCCAATCCGGCATCCTTGGTGATGGCCATTTGAAGCCACGCCACCGCCATGGCGATCAGGCAGAACAATATCGTCCTACGCGCACTCGTGAACCAGAGGAACGGCGTCAGCGCCAGCCCTACCCAGAAAGCCGGCTCCATCGCGTTGTGATAGTGATGGCGGACGCCGACCGCCGAGTGTAGCTCTTCGGAAAAATCCTCGAGCGAAGTATCGGATTCACGCGCCTGGCCGGGAGCCCACGGTGCATGGACCATGTAGTCCCAGAGAATTTCGCCATCCATGGTCATCCGCAGCGCGTGCAGGCGGGAGGGAAACTGCGACAGCACGAACGACGAGTTGGAGCGGAACGTCTCGAAGTTCGTAGCCAGGTTGTAGACCACCAGCGGCAGCGCCCCGACGATCAATCCGGCCGCCGCCAACCCCAAATTCCCGCGGTTGCATCGCGACCACAACTCGCGCGGGAACACCACCACCGTAGCCACGGCCAGCCCGCTGAAGAGCCACGCAAAGAGCGCCTTGTCCCAGAACGCCAATCCGAACAAGAAAAATCCCCAGAACAGCGTGGAGCGCCGGCCGCTGGAAACGAACTTGAGCAGCAACGCGAGGCCGGCCAGCGAGAGCAGGTGTTGCAGCGCCACCGGCCCCCAGTCGAAACAAGTGGTCAACAAGTACACAGTGTCGGTGGCCAGCAACACACCGCCCACCCACGCCACTCTTCGTCCGTGCGCTCTTTCGAGAAACCAGATGAAAAGCCAGATCGTCAGAGTACCTATCAGCAAGACGGGCAAACGAATCGTCAAGTAAGACGGGTGGATGCAGCGTCAGGATTGGAAAGTAGATCCAACTTTTCAGAGCCCCCAGGTAGGACAGCAGCATCAAAGGTATCTGTTGCTGGAAAACGTGGGCGTCGAAGGCAGCGGCCGAGGGAAGTGAAAAACGGCGGTCGCGAAAAAGACCTCGTCGCCTGTATCCCCACGAGCGGAAGAAAGGCTAGCCCTAGGCAGAAAAATAGGAGAGGAAGGATTGCGGCAGGCCACCTACGTAACTGAAGTTGGCTGGACGCCGTCATTGACTCGTGGAAAGCCCGGGACACCACGCTTGGACTCCTGGAACCGGCTGTGGAAGGTGCCTCAGGGCCGGGGAATAATTACTAGCCAGAAGGTAATCAGTATACATCATTGGTTACCAGAAGCGTCCCGCGCGCGTCTTTCTGCGGTTGAAGCATAAACGTTTCGACGCGCGTAGCCGATATGAGGCAAATGTCAGGTGTGAAAGAGCAAGAGGCACAGGTTCCAGGCGGTTCCAGTTCGGTCCGTCTGCAATATTTTATCCTGGCACTTGAATTGCTCAGGGGATGTGGTATGATTTTGAGAGTCAAACTGCTGAGAACCTCTCCGGCCGATGGGCGCTGCCATCGGGCCGATTGCGGACCTAGCGGTCCGTTAAGCTTCAAAGTTCACCCTAGTTCAGTAATTTGCTGTAACAGCTTGAACCTTTCGAGAGGCTCCTGCGTCTAAACGTGTTGATGGTGGATAGTAAGTAAGGTGAAGTAACTAATAAGAAGAAGGAGAGTTAACCCTATGACGAAGACCGAGCTAAACAAATTCAAAGAAGTCCTGGAAACTAAACAGGCTGAGTTGGCGCAGGTATTACGGAACCGTGAAGGCATTGCAATCGAGAAGAGCCCGGACGCCCTGGATGAAGTCCAGAACGCCGCGGAGCGGGAGCTTGCGATTCGCAATTTGGATCGGGAATCGAACCTTTTGCGTAATGTTCGCGCGGCATTGCACCGCATCGACGAAGGCACCTTCGGCGTTTGTTTGCACTGCGAAGAGGACATTAGCATCAAGCGTTTGCACGCCGTGCCGTGGGCCGCTTATTGCATCCAGTGCCAGGAAATCGCTGACCGGAACCAGGAAGAAGGTTCCGATTCGCTTGAAGACATTCTTGTCCACGCAGCCTAACCCGCAAGCCGCGCCAATCCAGGGGGACGTTTAAAAGCGTCCCCTTTTCGATTTGCGAGTCACGTTCCCAGCGTAATCATCGCGATCATCCTGCCTGCCGCATCTCGATCTCTCCGATACGATTCGAAAAGCTCAGGATCGCAGTACGTGCAAAGCCCCGCAATGCTAATCTGTCCCGCTCTGACGCCATTTCGTCCCAGCTGCCGACACGTCGTCTCGACCAAATCGATTTTGGCTCGTCCCGAAATACCGACCTCGGGGAAGTAAGGGGAGAAACGCACGGCCACTTCGGGTCCCACTTCGAAACAGCACCCGCCGATTCCCGGCCCAATCGCGACCACCAGATCCTCGGGTTTGCTGCCAAACTGCCGGCCCATCGCTGCGATGGCTTTCGTGGCAATCTCCGACACCACCCCGCGCCATCCCGCATGAATCGCCGCCACCGCGCGATTTCTGGGATCGGCAATCAGAATCGGGAGACAATCGGCAGTTCGTATCGACAGGCCGACACCCGGAACATTCGAGATCAGCGCGTCGCCCTCGCCCTGTGCTCCCGGCGACTCCACCAGCAGCACCCGGTCTGAGTGAATCTGCTTGGCTGTGGCCAGGTTGGTGGTATTGGGCCAGCCGGCGCTCAGCCGCGTCCCGAACCCATGCTGGAGCCACGGCAGGGCGTCGAGCGCCTCTGATCGAAAGATATTGTCGCTGCCGCGCCGGAACAAAGCTAATTGTAACCCGCACAGGCACGCGCGCCGTCGTTAGGATAGAGTAGAGAGAGGGAGCGCACTATAAATGCTGGAAAGTATCGGAATGCCCGAGTTGCTGGTGATCCTGGTGGTGGCCGTGCTGTTGTTTGGCGGCAACAAGATCCCGGAGCTGGCCAAGGGTTTGGGCGAAGGAATCCGCAACTTCAAACAATCCATGAAGGGCGACGAGAAGCCGAGCTAGCGCGCTGGCGCAGCCTCCAAGAGAAGTTGCTTCTCCACGGCCTGCACCAGGTCCCGGGTGCGGACCGGCTTCGCCAGGAAATCCTGCATTCCACAGCGGACCGTGCGGGCCCGATAGTCGTCAGAGCAATTCGCCGTCACCGCGATGATCGGCGTTTCCCGATATCCCGGCAATTCCCGAATCTGTTGCGTGGTTTCAAAGCCATCCCAGCCTGGCATCTGCAAATCCATCAGGATTACGTCGAACCGAGACCTGGACGCCGCTTCCAGCGCCAGCCTGCCGTCGCCCGCGCATTCCACTTCGAAGGACTGCCGCCGTAAAGCGTGACTGGCGATGGTCTGGGCGATGGCATTGTCGTCCACCACCAATACGCGCCCGCGGCTGGTCTTCACTTCCGGCAACCTGGCGGTGCTCTCAATCGGCAGCCTGTAAGGCAGGTTGACGCTAAACACGCTTCCCTTCCCTAATTCGCTGTCCACCGAAATCGAGCCGCCGAGCAAAGCGATCAACTTTTGCGCCACCGCCAAGCCCAGCCCTAGCCCGCCGTGATTTCTCGACAGCCCCGTTTCCAATTGCCGAAAACTCTCGAAAATCTCCTCCAGCCGATGGGGAGCGATTCCGATGCCGGTGTCATGCACGCGTAGACGCACGCTGACCTGCCGGCTCCTGCCCGCCAGCGCCGCGGCCTCCACCTGCACTTGGCCTTCCCGGGTAAACTTGACGGCGTTGGCTACCAGGTGCCAAAGAATCTGGCGCAGGCGAAGCGGATCGCCCACCACCATTTCGGGCAGGCTGGCGTCCAGCGCGCGCACCAGGCGCAATCCTTTCGCTTCGGCCTTGGCCGCAAACTCACCCAGGACGCCCTCCAGCGTGTCTCGCAGCGAGAACTCGGTCTCGTCCAGCAATACGCTGTTGGCAGCGAGCGCCGAATATTCGAGCGTCACGTTCAAGATTTCGAGCAGGTTTTCAGCGCAGATGCGGGTTGCGCCCACATAATCGCGTTGATCCTCGGTGAGCGGCGTTTCGAGCAGCAGATCCGTCATTCCGAGGATACCGCTGAGCGGCGTGCGGATCTCGTGATTGAGACTGGCGAGGAACTGGCCTTGTACTTCCCGAAGCTCTTCCGTTTGCAATGCGATACCGCCCATTTGAGACATCGGCACGCCCGCCCGCGGTCTTTAGGTGGTGGCGCGACCGAGCCGCGGGCGGTACCGAGCCGCGCACGTGAGTAAGCGGTCCTAACTACGGCGTCGTACGGATGGTCGTCATCCGGCGGATTCCGTTCGGGTCCAGTATGCTGTTCACCCCGCCATAAATAATAAATACGATCACGTCGTCCGGCGGCGCGTCCATCGGCACCTGGACGTTGATCTGCCACAGTCCGGCGAAACCGGGCGCCAGCCCTGACCATTGAACGTCACCGCTGGGAACGAAGCCCGAATTGATGAACACCTGGGGCGTCTCCGGCGTCGCAACCATCCCTTGTGCCGGCGAGCCGTCGGACGGCATTCCGCTGATGGCGCCTTGCCCGGTGGCGTACAGCGTCACGGTGCTGCCAGCCTTGGCCGGATTCGCGCCGTTGTTCATGGAGCCATCCTGATTCAATGCCACCACCTGACCCGAGCCGCTGCCATCCACGGTGAACAACCCGGGTGACTGGGCGTCGATCTGAAATAGCCAGCTTGCCCACACCTGTCCCGTCGAGACGCTCGACACTTGGATCTCTTCCAAGCCGCCAACCGGCGTTGCGCCCGGAACCTGGAAGTTGATTTGGCCGGGCGAGACGAACGTCAATGGCGCGGGCGTTCCGCCCACCGACACTTGCACGTCGCCGAGCGTGGTGGAGACCGGGGTGCTTGTGAACGATGCCGTTGTACCGCCAAAGAGCGCCGAGGGGAACGAGAAAATGGTGGCCAGCATTCCAGGCGCGAATCTGCCGAAAAAATTGGCCGAGTTGCCTGAGAGCTGTCCTGGCACGCCGCCCGCCGAAGTGGTGTAATCGATGGCCGGATAATAAAACCCCACCCGATTCACCCCGCCTTCGGCAATCACTGGATTGCCGAATGGATCCGCCGCCACCGAAACCGGTCCAACGATGTTCAGAGTCGCGCTGGGCGCCGCGTTCTCGATAACCGAGACACCGCTCGCATATTCCAGCACCTGATTCCCGCTGGTGTTGGCGATCCAGATTGCGCCGCTCGCTGGATCCACGAACACTCCATACGGATCGTTCAGGCTGGCGATGGAAAACAGCACGGCGGGATTGTTGCCGGCCGTGGGCACGCTCGGCAGAACTGCGATGCGATTGTTGGCCGTGTCGGCGACATAGAGTTCATCGTTTGAATCGAGCGAAATCAAATGCGGACCCGAGAGCACAATCGGCAGCGATGAATTGAAATCGGGCTGGCCGAAAACGTTGCTCGCGGATTCGCCGGACTGAAAATCCCCGGCTTTCTTCTTGAAATAAAGGATGCGATTCGCCAGAGGATCGGAAACTACCAGATCGCCCGCCGCGGTGAACGCGAGCCCGTAAGTGCTGCTCATGGTCTGCGCACTCACGTCTTTGATGGGCTGTCCGACCAAGCTGGTCTGCCCCAGAACCAGATTGGCTTGCGGCAATCCGGAAGTAGTTTGCGCGAATGGCGACGGATATCGGACAACGCGCGCGTTGCAGGTGTCGGCCACGTAGAGGTTGCCGTTGGCGTCGACGGCCAACCCCTCGGGCGACCACAGGCCCTCTGCGTTCGCTTGCGTCGGGCTGTTGCTCGGGTAATTCACCAGGGCCGTCGAGAGATCCGGCTGGCCGATCACCAAGTCGGCGGTAACACCAGCGTTCACCTTGCGATAATCCCGATAAGCCAGCACCCGGTTGTTGAGCGGATCGGCAATATAGAGGTGCGGCGTCGAGGAGGAGCTATCGATCACCGCGCTCCCGCCCAGCAAGAACGGCAGCGATCCGTTCACGCTGCACGATCCCGTGTTGTCGCTGAAGCCAACTTCGCGGCCGTCGATTTCGTTGAGCGAGGTATATTCGAAATCGGACTGCCCGAGCAGCCGCGTGGCTGTACTAAAGGTCCCGGTCTGCTGCTCGGGAAACGCGAGTACGCGATTGTTTCCGGAGTCCGCCACATAGAGCGTCGCTTTGCCATCAAACACCGCGCTGACCGGACCCGCAAGAGTGGTGGCGTTCGGTTGCGCCAGCCCCTGATTAGACTGTGCGCTCGCGAAACCAAGCTGTCCGATAACGTTCTGCGCGGGCGGCGAAAACGCCGTGCTCTCGATGGGCCACTGCGCGAACGGATTGTAGCCCAAGATGCGAGCGTTACCGGTATCCACTACGTAAGGGTTGCTCCCGACAAAAAAAACCGACTGCGGCGGCGTGGCATGGCCGCTGCTGGACACCACGCCCAGCGTGCTGGCGCTCACCAGTGGCGCGTTCGGCGTGTTGACGACACCCATGACGCGCGCGCTGGCCTGCCCGATTGCAAATGGCGGCGCATAAACCACCACACGATTCGAACTGTCGGCAATGAAAAGGCGGCCTTGGGGATCGAAGGCGAGGCCGGAGGGCTGCGACAGATAATTCTTTCCGTTGCGCGAAAGATTGGCGGGTAGCGAGGTGGAAGAGAAATCGTTCTGACCCAGAACCAGCGTGGCTGCGGGCTGGTTGCTCGCACCGGGTACAAGCGCGCTCGCAGGATAGCTCAGCGCGCGATTGTTACCCGGATCGGACACCCACAAGTTCCCCTGCGCATCGAACGCCAGCCCCGCGTGATACACGCTGCCGCCGGTAGCCAGCGCGAGTGTGTTGGCCGTCGGCGCGGATTGGCCGCCGTTTGGCGCATTGCTGTTCAGATCCGGCTGGCCGATGATCAGATCCACCGCCAGCAGATCGCTCGATTGCGCGAACGGCGCCGGATAACGCAGCACGCGATTATTGCCGGCGTCCATCACATAAAGGTTGCCCTTCGCGTCTACCGTCAGGCCCACCGGGCTGAAGAGCCCCGTACTTAAATCGCCATTGGGACCTTCCGCCGCCGTGGACATCAGATCGCGCTGGCCAATCGCCAGGTCCGCGTAATCGCCCTTGGTAAACGCCGTGGCGCTCTTCCACGCAAGCACACGGTTGTTTCCGAAATCGGCCACATAGAGGATGGGCGGCGTCACCGACGTGTCCAGCGCGACGGCCTGCGGGTTGTTGAATTCCCTGCCCTCCACCAGATTGGGCGCAATGGCCGTCAGCACTCCCTGTTGCTGCAGCACGGCCTGTCCAACAATTCGCGAAGGCGCGGGATTGAAAATAGTTTGCGCGCCGAGGAACTGGACGCTCAACTGCGCAGCCGCCATCACCAGCGCTGCGTAAAATATTCTGTGATAGGCCACTGGGCTAAGACATCATGTGGCCGTTTGTCGCGAAATTTCTCTTTAATAGTGGAGTGCCGCCGGCTGTTGCGACGGCTTCATCCAAACGATCAGCGAATAGGGCACGTCCACGCCGCCAATCTTTAAATCAATCAGCGCCAGGGCTTGCGATTGATTTTGCGGCTCCGTTTGAGTAATCTTCACTCGTATCGTCCATACGCTGTTCACCGTGCCCGGATCGGATTCGGCCGATACCAGCGTGACATCGCCAAAAACGCTGACCGGAAGATTCAGCGGCGTTGCGGGTGATGAGGCGATAGCGCCGGTGGTGGGCTGGCCGCCGGCCAATCCCAGGCCGTTCACGAACAGCGTCAGAGTATCGCCCACGGAGGCAGGGTTGTCGCAACTGTTCTGGGATCCATCCGCGTTCAGCGCCACCGGAAGCAGGCTATTGGTGATGGTGGTCTGGCAGGTGGCGTAGCCGGGAAACACGAACGCGCTCGGCTGAATCGGCGTCACCAAGAAATTACGACTATCGGCCTCCGCCGCGCCGTTGGATATTTCCATTGGAACATTCGTTTGCGATGCGATTTCGTATGGCACCTGCACATTGATCTGATCGGGCGAAGAATAGAGAACCGGTGCAGCCACGCCGTTGAAAGCCACTTTCGTCTCAACGCCCCCGATTTCTTCGCCAAACAGCGAAACCAATTGCCCCGGCGCCATCTGCGCGAGCGGCGCCATATCCGCGGCATCGGTAGCGCAAGCGAAACTCGGCGTGGCCGAAAACAGGTTCAATGTCGCGATCAACGTTCCCACCAGCACCGTCGCATTGCCTTGCGTTCCGAACGTCGCGAGCGCTGGAGTGATCGCTGGCCGATTCGTCACCAGCCCGTAGGCGAGCTGCGTTTCGGTGAGCGCGCTGCCATCGGCGCTCATCCGCGTGACGAACGCGGTGGGATAAAGATAGCTAGGCCGGCAGGCATCGGGGATGGCCGTGAGCCCGGGAAGATCCGGCGACCGCGACACGCCCGCCAGGTTGATGTTGCCCTCGCTGTCCGGAGCGAATGAAACGATGGAATCATCGAGCGACCCGCCCAGGAAAGTGGAAAACACCAGGCCGCTGCCCGCGGCATTCAGTTTGGTGACGTAACTGGTGGTAGGCGAAGCGGGAATCGCCGTTTCATCGAAGATACCGATTTGAGCGTTCTGTACCGGCGGCAGCATTGCAAAATTCGTGGTCTGAAACGCGCCCGGCGTAGTTGGATAATCCACCGATTGCGTGGAACCCGCGACCACCGCGTTGCCGTCGCCATCCACCCACAAGCCCACCGGAACCGCACCGTAGCTTCCGCTCAGCCAGGTTCCATAAATCACCGCGCTGCCAGTAGGGTTCAGCTTCACGACATATTGAAAGGTGCAGCCTTCCTGGATCCCGCCGTCCGGCGTGCCCGTGTCGCCGCTACAAATTTGGAGCAGGGCCATGCTCGATTGAAACGCTCCCGAAGTGACCGGCACCGGATAATTGTATTGCTGGCTTCCGGCGACATAGATGAAGCCCTGGGTATCCGTAGCAATAGCGGCGCCGCCAGCGGCCGAAGTGGCGAACACGACTTTTCCGGTTGCGTCCAGCTTAATGACAAACGCTCCGTTGCCGTAATAATTCACCAGCGGCAGCGCGCCGGGCGTGGAATCGAACAGTCCTTGTCCGGTGATGTAGACGTTCCCAGCGGCGTCCGACGCGATGGCGAGCGGGCTGGGCGAAAACTGCTGCAGCGCGAGCGAGGAACCGTTGAGATAGGTGGCGTAAATGATGTTGCCGTTCGTGTCTAATCGTGCGAAATAGCCCGTCAGGTCTCCAGCGGACGAGCTGCTCTGTGGTTCGGCGGCGTTCGGCGTCACCGGAAAACTCGACGTGGATCCGGCGATCAGGATAGAGCCGTCCGCGGCCAATGCCAGCGCCCCCACGCCGCTCTTAGCGAAGGTTTTCCAGAATTGAACCGTCGCGCCGCCGCCCGATAGCTTCGCGACGAAAGCCCCGGCCGAAACCGAGCCGGCGATATAAATATTTCCCGCGGCGTCCTGCTGCATCGCCGTAACGATAGGCTGATTGGGCAGCGTCGCAATGCCGGTGAGACTGCCGGTCCACGCGGGGCCGAGGGTCAACAGGAAAAGGGCTAGAAGAAAAGTGATTGAGCGCATTCCGCCTCCAGTAAAGAGAACATGCGGAGACGCGGAACCGCTGTGAATATCTTACCAGTGCGGATGATTGTTCGTCGTATAATAGCCCGATGCGCCCAGGCCAAACTGAAAATACTTTTTTATCGGTCGTATTCCGTCACAATTGCGGCGGTAATCGCGCTGGCCGCGTGCGCCAATGCCGCGCTGGCGCAATCCAGCGTCTTCATTTTAGGCGGAGAATTTCCGGTCGGCTCCGGATCTTTAGGGTTCGTGGCCAGTCCGTCCGTGGTGGTGGCCGATTTCAATCGCGATGGAAACGCTGACATCGTTACCGCGAACGACAATGACGGTACACTCACACTTTTGCTGGGGGACGGAGTAGGACATTTCACGCAAGCGCCGGGAAGTCCGATACAAGCAGCGGGGAAGTACGTTCAGGCTATCGCAACGGGCGACTTCAACGGCGATGGCAATCCTGACCTGGTTGTAACGAGCAATGTGGGAATCGAAGTCCTGCTCGGAGACGGCAAGGGCGGCTTTATGATCGGTCCCGGCATTCCGGCCGAATTCTCGGGAACCTTCTTTACAGCGAGCACCTTGCTCCTGGTGGGCGATTTCAATGGGGATGGAAGGCCGGATCTGCTCACATGGGCTCTTGGCGCCTCGTTCCTCTGGCTCGGAGACGGAACCGGCGGTTTCAGCTCACCAAAAGATTCCCCCCTTGGCAATGACTCCCTAACGAGCATCGTTATGGGCGATTTCAACGGAGACGGAAAGCTGGATCTCGCTTCAACGGGCCCCACGCCCTACATCTATACGGGCGACGGCACTGGCCGTTTCACAGGCCAGTATCAACTGTTCGTCGGCAACCCTGCGGACGGATTCGGAAGCGCGATCGCTGCCGGCGACTTTAGCGGCGCTGGAAAATCGGACCTGCTCACATTTTTGACCTATGCATACGTACCGTTCAGAACTTGGACATGGTTGTGGACCGGCAGCACGTCGACGCTTCTTCCATTCAACGAGGTGATGTCCGCCCCTCCGCAGGGCCTTCCGGTATTCGTAGTTACGGCCGACTTCAATGGCGACGGCAATGTCGACTGGGCCGGGGTGGACCCTTACTCCGGCACCGTGCTCGTCTCGCTTGGCGACGGAACAGGTGCGTTCACACCTGCGCTTGGAAGCCCCTATGCCGTCGGCGGAGCGCCTTTCGCTCTGGCCACTGGTGACTTCAACGGCGATGGCAAAGTGGATCTGGCGGTGGACACCGGATCGAACGTCGTGGTCTTGCTGAATGGGAACGCATATGCCAAGGGGCCGCTGCCCTACATCTCAACGGTGGTGAACGCAGCTTCGTATGTTGCCGAGGCGCTAGCGGCCAGTTCCTACGCGGTTGTGTACGGCAGCAATCTCGCTGCCAGCGTGGGTGACCCAACCGTTGGCGTAACGCTGACGGATCTGAATGGGAATCAGGCTGCGGCCACCGTGCTGTACGCCGGTCCCGGACAAGTCAACATACTAGTGCCGGATGGTCTGGCGTTGGGTCCCGGGAGTCTGAAGGTGTCCAACAGCCTGGGCGCGTCTGTTCTTTTCCCCGTCGTGATCGGCGCCGTGGGGCCAGGTTTATTCACTGTGGATGCCGCGGGGAAGATTCCTGCCGCCCAAGTGTTGACCGTGACCCCGGATGGCACTCAGACCATCGGGCCCGTCGCCAACTGCACCGGTAGCAATTGTGTCCTTGTTCCGATTGTCTTGAACCCTGACAATCAAACATATCTGACGCTCTACGGTACCGGCATTCGCGGGCAAGGCGGCTCGGGCTTGATAAGGGTAATGTTCGGCGGCGACCCTGAACCCGTAACCTACGCAGGGCCGCAAGGGGGTTACCCTGGGCTCGATCAGGTGAATGTGCTGCTCCCCCAAAACCTCGCCGGCAATGGGCAGGTGAACGTCACGCTGACCATCGAGTCAAATCCCGAGCTTACCTCGAACACGGTAGAGCTCTTATTCCAGTAGAGCTTTCAAATGCCGGTACACCAGCGCCACCGGCAGCCCGACCACGTTGAAATAGTCGCCCTCAATGCGATCGATGAACTTCGACGCCAGGCCCTGGATCGCGTAGCCTCCCGCTTTATCCATCGGCTCGCCGCTCGCGGCGTACGTTTCGATTTCGTCTCGCTTGAGTTCCACAAAACGGACGCGCGTCATCGCGACATCCACAATCTTTCGCGATTCAGAACGCAAGCAGATGCCCGTAATCACTTCGTGCTCCCGCCCGGAGAGCAGCGCGAGCATGCGCGCGGCATCGGAGGCGTCGCGCGGCTTCTCAAGCACATGCTCATCGATCGCCACCGTGGTATCGGCGCCCAACACCACTTCACCCGACGCCATCGCCACTGCGAAAGCCTTCTCCTCCGCCAGACGCCGCACGTAATCGATGGGCCCTTCGCCGGCACGGCGCTCTTCAGGAACATCGGCGGCGCGCACCACGAACGGAATCCCCGCGTCGCGCAAGATCTGCTGGCGGCGTGGCGATTTCGAGGCAAGAATCAGCACGCCGGCTTACATGGACTTTCGCGCCATCGGCGGTCCAGGCGGTTGCCCCGGGGCGCCGGGACGCCCAGGTCCGTGTCCGCCGGGGCCGCCCGGACCGTGCCCCCCGGGACCGTGCCCGCCAGGACCGCCGGGCGCGGGTGTTTCCTCAGGCGGCGGAATCTTCTTCGGGCGTGCATCCAGGCGCGTCAGAATCAGCTCCTCGCGCGCCTTCTGGAACTTCGGCGTGCCAGCCTTCACGCCGGTAGCCAGCACGTCGCGATCGGTTACCTCCTGCGCCGTCGGCAGGTACTTCGCGAAATAATTCTTGATGCGGTCATGCACCAGCCGCTCGGAAGAATGCGCCAGCAGGAACAGAATCTGATCGCCCGGCGCGGCGGAAAGCACCAGATAAACCTTCGATGGCTTCTGCAGTTTCGCCGACTTCAAATCTTTTTCCAGCTTCTTCGCTTTCGCTTCCAGCTTCTGCCATTGATCCACTTCCCGCTTGCTCAAACCGATGTTTTTGATGAACGCGGCCCGATCCTTCACAGGCAGCTTCTCGGCAAGGAAATACAGGAACAGGCCCATGCTTTCGAGGTGAATGTCGATGCCGAATGGAACCAGCTGACGTGCCTTTTGAAGTTTCTGCAGGCCCGCGTGGTTCAGCTTGGCGCCCGCCAAATCCGGCGAGAAAAGATGCAGCAGCTTTTCTTCTTCCAGCACCTTGATAATGTCGGCGCAGTTGGGCTCGTTGGCGATGTGGCGCAGCTCTTCCAGCAAATCCGCCGGTGCGATGCGCGTCTCCAGTTGCGCTTCCCGCGCATTGTCGTACTGCATCTTGGTGCGCTCTTCGATGGTGAAGCTCAGCCGCACTTTGAAGCGCAGCAGCCGCAACAGGCGGATGGGATCGTCGTACAGCGTGTAATTGCTCACCGCCCGCAGCTCTTTGCGTTCCAGATCCCCCACGCCGTTGTTGGGATCGAGCAGCAAGCCGCGCGAAGCCGGATTGAGCGACAGGGCGATGGAGTTGATGGTGAAATCGCGCCCGCGCAGATCCTCATGAATGGTGGCGGGCTTCACGGTAGGATGGGCGCCCGGCTTGGCGTACTTCTCCTGGCGCGCCATCCCGGTGGTGGCGTGTACGCCGCTCGGGAAAACCAGATGCGCCAGCTTCCGATTCTCGTCCTCGGACAAAATTTTCGCGCCGCTCTTCTTCGCCACCGCCTGCGCTACCTTGATCGCGTTGCCCTCGATGGTGAAATCGATATCCAGCATCGGAAAGCCGCCCAACATGTCGCGCATCGCTCCGCCGGTCAGGAACACGTTCAGGTTCGCGTTCGTCGCGGCCGCCTGGATCTCGGAAACCGCCCGGCTCTGGTCGGCGCTCAGGTGGCTCTCGAGCATAAACATGTAATCGCTCATCTTTTCGGTCTCTCCAATTGACATCGCGCACAACGCATTCGCTGTGCGCTTCGCACAATATCGCGCACAACGCATTCGCTGTGCGCTTCGCACAATATCGCGCACAACGCATTCGCTGTACGCTTCGCTCAACATCGCGCACAACCGAGCGGGCCGCGGCGATGGCCTTCTCCCCAGCGTGGGCGCCGTCCAGCCCGGCTCAAGCTCTCGGATGGTGCTCATCCACGGTCCTCCGCAACCGCGAACGCACTACATGGGTGTAAATCTGTGTCGTCGAAATATCGGAGTGCCCCAGCATGCTTTGCAGGCTTCTGAGATCGGCCCCGCCTTCCAGCAGGTGTGTCGCAAAAGTATGGCGAAGGACGTGCGGTGTTAAATCGCGGAAAATCCCCGCCTTCTTGCCGTAGCCGCCCAGCAATTGCCAAAAGGCCTGCCGCGACATGGCGCCGCCCCGGTTGGTAACGAACAGAAACGGGCTGGCGCGCCCCTTCAGCAAAAGCGGCCTTCCGTTGCCCAAGTACTGTTCAACCGCCAACAGTGCCGATTTGCCCACCGGTACGATGCGGTGTTTGTTGCCCTTGCCCACCACGCGCACCACGCCCATATTCATTTCCACTTCCGACACTCGCACCCCGCATAGCTCGGAAACACGCAGACCGGTGGCATATAGGAATTCGAGCATGGCGCGATCGCGCAGCCCCTGCGGCTTGGAACTGTCGCAGGACGCCATCAGATCGTCGATCTGTTTCTTATTAAGGTATTTAGGAAGACTTTGCCATTGCCGGGGTGCGGCCAGATGAGCGGTTGGATCCGCGTCTAGCACGCCTTTTTCGATGAGATGGGCAAAAAAGTTGCGAAGTGTGGTAATGTGCCGCGCGATGGATCGGCTGGCCATGCGCGCCTTGTAAAGCGAATCGACATAGCGGCGAACCGGATCCGGGCTGTCGAGCGCGTCGCCCTTGCGTAGCGAAGCAGCAAATCGTTTTAAATCAGCATGATAAGCTGCGATCGTGGTTCTCGACAGGCCCTTCTCGATACGGCAAAAGTCGAGAAAGGACGCAATATGAGCCGAGATCCCGTCAACGGATCGCATTCTGCCAATGATACAATATTCGCAAATTTGTTTGGAAGAAAAGTGTTTTCCGCGCCATACGTGTAGCCGACCGAGCCGCGACCTCGCGTTACCGAGCCGCGCGGGTAGCAAACCGAGCCGCGCGCGTCAGCAAGCGGTCTTAAAGGAGATGTTTGGGGGTCTCAACCCACAAGAAGGTTCTGGTTTCGCGCTTCGACCGCGACACCTTGTCAGGTTTCGTCAATCCACAAGGCTATCTCTTGTCCCATGGCCTGGAGCTGATGACGCAAAGCGGCTCAGTAAGCCTCGTGCCCTATGACGAGGTGAAACTGGTCTGCTTCGTGCGCGACTTTCAGCAAGGCGAGCCGCGCAAGGAGCTGCGCCTGTTCACCACGCGGCCCAAGCTGGAGGGGCTGTGGCTGCGCATGTATTTCCGCGATGGCGACGCCATGGACGGAATCCTTTCGAACAATCTTTTGCAACTGGACACCTTTGGATTTTCGGTGGTGCCTCCCGACCCGGGCTTTCAAAACCAGCGCATCTTTGTCCCCAGACCCGCGCTCGCGCGCATCCAGGTGTTAGGCGTGGTGGGCAGTCCGTTGCGCACGCCGCGCAAGGCCAAGCCGGCGCCGAAGGAACAGATCGAACTGTTCTGAACCGCGACCGTAAAGGGAGTGTTTACAATTTTCGCACCGCGTCTTCCACCTGCCGCGCCAGCGCGAGATAATCGTCGTTTCCATTAAGCCCCAGCGCGGGTCCGAACGTGATATCCACGCGTCCCGGCCGCGCCATCTTCCAGCCTTCGTGAAGAACTCTATCCATGCCCACGACGCGGACCGGAACCACCGGGATTCCCAGCTTCGACGCAATCATCCCGACGCCCGGCTGGAACGGCGCGATCTCACCGGCGCGGGTCATTCGACCTTCGGGGAAAATAAGCAGGCACCATTTGTCGTTTGAGATCTCGCCAATGTAGCGCATCGTGGCCAGCGCGCCCGGCTCGCGCTGCGGGATCGGGAACGCGTTGAAGAACAGCGTCGAGAGATAGTAGTTCAGGCTGTTGGTGAAGCTTCGGCCGTGAAAATGTTCTGCGAAAAATTCCTTGCGCATCGCTGGCGCCACGCGGTAGCGCCACTTTGCAGGGAGCGCGCTCATGATCCCCGGCACGTCCATGTAGCTTTGATGATTGGCGGCGAAGATGACCGGCGGCTCCAGACCCTTGAGATTTTCCAGGCCGTGCGCGTGAACGTGCGCGAAGATTCGATTGAGCGGCAGCAGAAATCCCGGAAGGAAGATGCGCCGTGCGGTGCGCGCCAGCGCGCCTCGATTCCAAGTGGGGAAATCGTCGGCCGATTCCGCGGGCGCGCCGCTGACTTCGGATTCATCCAGACCCAGCGCCACCATTCGTTCCACGCGTTCGAGCGAAGTGAGATTTTCAAGCGGCACGTTCAGGTCGGAGGCCGTAGGCTCGGCCGCCGGCGATCGCTGGGCGATTTCATGCCGCTTCAGCTTGCCCGTTCCCTCCGTGCGCGGGAATTCTTCGAGCGGCCAAATAGAGAAGCTGCGAATACGCTGATAGTCGGAAAGCCGTGCGTTGGCGCGACGCACAATTTCTTCGGCCTTCGCTCCGTCATCGAGAATCAACACCGCTTGCACGCGCCCGGTTCCAATCACCGCGGCGTCGCGAACGCCCGGCTGCTGCTTCAGTACACTCTCCACATCTTCGGGAAAAACGTTCAGCCCCTCGGGCGTCACGATCATTTCCTTCTTGCGGCCCAAAATACTCAGCTCGCCATCGGCTTTCATCTCGCCAATGTCGCCGGTGTGAAACCAGCCGTCTTCAAAAGCGCGCGCCGTCTCCTCGGGATGCTGGAAATAGCCGGACGTTACGTTGTCGCCGCGCACCAGGATCTCGCCATCGGGAGCGATCTTCACTTCCACGCCGCCGATCGGCTTTCCGACGCTCCCCTTGCGTGCGTGGAACGGATGGTTCAGCGTCACGATGGGCGCAGTCTCCGTCAGCCCGTAGCCTTGGATCACCAGAAAACCGAGTTCGGAAAAGAACGCTTCCAGATCGGCCGGCAACGGCGCCGCGCCGACAATGAAGCTCCAAAATTTCCAGCCGAACAGTCGATGCACTTTGCGATAGTGCCACCAGCGCAGCAGCCAGTGGCCTTTCGTGGGGCGCCATTGCCGCAACTCCGGAAACGTTTGGCGCAGATGCTCGCGCAGGATTTCCAAAATCTGCGGCACCGATACCAGCACCGAGATGCGCCGCGTTCGAATCTGCCGCAGGATTTCGTTCGGATTGAATCCGCGCATGAAAACCACCACGCCTGGCAGCATCGGCGGAATGAACGTCGCCATGGCTTGCCCGAACATGTGGCTCAGCGGCAGCAGGTTGAGAAATCGGACGGGAGCGAACGGACGGTAGTAGCGCAGGTACTTTTTCACCTCGTTTTCCACCGGAACAATATTTGCCAAAATGTTGCGGTGCGTAATGACCACGCCTTTGGGCTCGGCGGTGGCGCCGGAGGTGAAGATGATCTCGGCCGTTTGATCTTTCGTGATCGCCGCGGGCTGAGCGGGACCCGCGGACGCTGCGCCATCGTACATCCCGGCCTCGTCGCCCGTCAGAACTTTTCGCGCTCCTACAATTGCATGTACGCGATCGACAAATTCCTGCGATGCGCGGTAATCGATGGGAACCGCAATCACGCCTTCGAGCAAACATCCCCACAACGCGACGATCCATTCCGGACGGTTTTCGCCATAGAGAATGACCTTGTCATCGCGGCCAATCCCCGCTTCGCGCAGCCTCGCCGCAAATCCACGGGCACGCTCCGCAATCTCGCGATATCGAAAGTGCCGCGCCTGGAACCCGTCGTCATATATGAGGAACTCATCTTCCAGCCCGGCGAAGTCCTGGAAAAAGTCGAGCAGCGTGTCACGCGGCATCCACTTCCATTATTCCTTCAGAACAGCCCGTATCATCAAGCTGTGGTGCCCGCGTCGCGACACGCCCTCGATTGCCTGTAACTACAAACATAGCTACACTAATGGGTGCTATTTGAATGGGCTGACCGCAAAGCCGCGCGCAATCTCGCCAAGCATGGTGTACCTTTGGGGACGCGGCTCGGGTTTTCCTCGACTCCAAGCGACTTGATATCAAGGACAGCCGTCGGGACTACAACGAAGAACGACGGCTTGCCCTGGGCGAGATTGAAGGGCGACTCTTTGCAGTTGCCTATACTCCGCGCGGCATAGCGGCCCGGCTGATCTCCGCGCGAAAGGCGAACGACCGTGAGAAAAGAAAGTACGATGAAACGCTATCGGCTTGACCCAGCGAAGCCCCGCCAACTCACCACGGCGGAAGCGCGCCGGCTCGACGCAACACCCATAAACTATTCAGACATCCCAGCGCTCGGAGACGAATTTTTTGAGAAGGCGGTGACGGCGTGGCCGCCGGCGAAACACCAACTGACCATCCGCCTGGACGCGGACGTGCTCGATTGGCTGAAGGCCAACGGCAAAGGCTACCAAACGCGCATCAATCACATCCTTCGCGCCGCCATGGAGGGCCAACTCTCGCGCCGCTTGCGTTCCACTGCGGCACCGAAGAAAAACACCCGCACACGGGGCGGGCGAAAGCTCGCGTGACCACCTAAAAACCTAATGATCCTAAGGGTACGCAGGATCATCATTACGTGTTAGGATTAAGTCATGCATACACTCACTCTTCGCCTAACACCGGTTTTGGAAGCGAAACTCGAACTGCTCAGCAGACATAAAAGGGTGTCGGTTGCCGCTTACGCGGAGGAACTTCTGCGTAAGGGCGTTCAATATCAACTGACTGAACTTCCAGTGGAGGTTGCACAGGCAATGGAAACGCTCGCATCAGAAGCGATGAAGCAGAGCGCCGACGCCAACGGAACAGGGAGCCATGAAGCAGCTGTTGTAGAGTACGAAGCCGCTAGGCTCCGTTTTGTGAAATCGCGAATTGATAAGCTGCCCGTTGGCGGCAGACTGCGGATCAGGGTGAAGTCGCATGGAAGCTTTGAACTCTCGAAAGAAGATCTCGAAACCGACTTCCTCAACGTACTTGAATCGCGCGCTTACAACGAAGCAGGCTATTATCACTACGCCGCAATTCCCAGCAAAGCGATGAAATACCGATGTTGGGGCCGGAGTGCGAGCCAACTTTCAGCAGTCAACGCCAAGGCCCTTGAGAAGGCGATCCAAGAGAGGCTGGAGCGAGATTATCCGGCGGAGCGTTATCCCGTCGAAATCTCGGTTGCTTATACGTGGGTTCACGTCACTGACTACGCCGGGATCGATGAGAAGGAAACAGTTCCTGAGGGGGTTGGCTTGGATAGGCTTACCTCGGTCTTAGAGACTGTCAAGCGGATAGTCGGGAAACTAAGACAGTCGGGAAAACTCGCTTAGAACGCGGGAATAGATCTGTGCCCCGGGGCGCGGGTCGTCGCAAGAGCTGACGCACTTTCGGGGAAGCTGGGGCTAGCTCCCCCCACACTGCCCGAGAGAAACATAACCTCTATGTTGATCGAAATTGGTCAATCCACGCAACGAGCCGGATAATCCACTTCCCGCACGAGGCACCCCAATTCTCTTGACACCGCGCTTACTGCAAGTTCGTGCATCCCGACGCTGGGCCACGTACTCCCGCGGAAGTTCCCCAATTTCAGGAAAATGCGTCAACATGCAAAACCAATCGCCTGAAGCGTCCAGACCGCACTAATCTCCAATCCAAGACCAAATCGCCATCCCGGCAGTCCGATGATAGAATGCCAGGCATGAAATTCGCACTCTTGGTGCTGTTCGCGGGCGCGGCGCTGTCGCAAACCAAGCAACCACGAGATCAGGCCCTGATCGACGATCTCGTCACGGCCAATCACATCCTGGCGTCGGAAGGCATCCTGGATGGCTACGGGCACGTCAGCGTGCGCAACCCCGCGAATCCCAATCACTATTTTCTTTCGCGATCGCTCGCGCCCGGCTTGGTCACGCCCGCCGACATCATCGAATACGATCTCGATGGTAACCCGATCGGCGACACGCGCTTGAGCTATCGCGAGCGATTCATTCACGGCGAGATTTACAGAGCGCGCCCGGACGTGATGGCCATCGTTCACGATCATTCGCCGGCCGTTATCCCGTTCAGCGTCAGTTCTGTGCCGCTGCGCGCGGTGTCGCACATGGCCGCGTTCATCGGCGAAGGCGTTCCGGTGTTTGAGATCCGCGACGTGGACGGGATGACCGACATGTTAGTGTCGAACCAGAAGCGTGGACAAGCTCTGGCGAAGGTGCTGGGCGATCATCCCGCGGCCCTGATGCGCGGGCATGGCGCGGCGGTAGTTGGCGCGACCGTGAAAGAAGCCGTAGGCCGTGCCATTTATCTCGATCTCGACGCCCGCGTGCAAGAGCAGGCGATTCTGTTGGGCGGAAAGGTCACCTACTTCGAGCCCGAAGAAGCCAAAAAAACCGCGCCCCAGGATGGCTTCGTGCGCGCGTGGGATGTCTGGAAGCGCAAGGCAGCACGCTCAGTAAGGCTCTAAATACGCTATTCGCAGCGCAGCGCAGCAAGCGGATCCGATTTGGCCCCGCGCAGCGCCGGAAGAAAACTCGCCGCAAGCGCAACCAGACTCAACCCCATCGCCACACCGCAAAACGTCAGCGGATCCGTTCTGCCCACACCAAACAGAAGACTGCTCATGAACCTGGTGAGAAAAACACTCGCGATGACACCAAGAGCAATGCCTGCAATCGAAAGGACCGCTCCTTGACCGACCACGGATCGCAAGATATCGCCCGGCCTGGCGCCCAGCGCCATTCGAATGCCGATTTCGCGCGTCCTCTGGCTCACCGAGTAGGAAATCATTCCGTAGATTCCCACCGAAGCCAGCAGCAATGCGATTCCGGCGAACGCCCCGAGCAAGGTCAACAGGAATCGCCGCGATGCCAGCGTGCCCGAAACAACTTCCTCCATGGGCCGGATGTTGGACACGATGTCATCGGGATCGGCGCTGCGAATTTCGGCTCGCACGGGATCCACCATACTGAGTGGAGTCGACTTCGTGCGCAGCACAAACACTTCGCCTCCACTCACCACGAACTTCAGGAAGGCGTCTGGCAATTGAAGCGCCGGGTAGTAAGCTTGCATGTGGAATCGCGCCGTCACGTCGTCATCCAGGCCGCTGTGCTTCACGTGCCCCACCACTCCGATGACCTGATCTGCCCCGCCCGTGCCTACCACCACACGCTTGCCGATTGGATCCTCGTTGGGGAAGAGCGTCCGAGCGGTGGTTTCGTCAATCACCATCACGGGCGAACTCTTCTCGTCGTCGTGCTCGTTGATGAAACGCCCGCGCAGCAACGGAATCTTCATCGTTCGCAGATATTCGGGCGTGGTGGGATACAGAAGCACCACCGGTTGCTCGAACTCGGATTTCGGCCGCGGGCGTCCTTCCACCCAAATCGGCGCAGCCGAATCGTCGCCGGTCATGGGGAGGTTTCCGACTGCGGCGACACCATCGACACCGCGAAGATTCTGAAGGCGGCGAAGCAGTTCCTGATAGGAGCGTCGAATGGAAGCGCCGGTAGCGCCCGAGGAACGCGACAGAGAAACGTCCATCACCAGCATGTTGTGCGGATCGAAGCCCGGGTCCACAGCGTGCAGATTCCAGAGGGTCCTGATCATCAAAGCACCGCCGACCAGCAAAGGCAGCGCCAGGGTGACTTGACCAACGACGAGAAGATCGCGAAATGAATGACGGCCGATCGCGATGTTTCGTCCCTGCCTGCGAACCGCGGAACGTGAGAACTGAAGCGCCGGTGCGAGCCCGAACGCCAGGCCCGTCAGCACAGTGGTGGCCAGAGTAAACAGAAGCACGCGAGTGTCGATGCCAATTTGTTCCGAGC
Organism: Bryobacterales bacterium; assembly: GCA_963784025.1. Taxonomy (GTDB): domain Bacteria; phylum Acidobacteriota; class Terriglobia; order Bryobacterales; family Bryobacteraceae; genus Palsa-89. Next base: position 174,400 of record CAWAPW010000005.1, on the reverse strand, counting down.
GCGGAAGCACCCGTGCGGCCGACTTGAGCAAAACAGTTGTGGCTGTCGACGCCAGGAGCAATCCAATCACGCCGCCCGCAAGGCTTAACAGAAGGCTTTCAGTGAGCATTTGACGGACGATGCGCAATCGGCTGGCTCCGAGCGCGGTACGCATGGCAATCTCCGCTTCGCGCGCCGTAGCTCTGGCCAGCAGCAGGTTCGCGATGTTGGCGCAGGCGATCAGCAGCACGAATGTGACGGCGCCCATCAAGAGATAAAGCGCGCCGCGAACATTTCCAACCAGCTGGTCCTTGAGTGGCGTCACCGATACGCCGTGCCCTCCGTTCGCCTTTGGATACGCTTGAGCCAGCGCTTGCGCGATACGCGCAAAGTCGGCACGGGCAGTCTCCAAGCTGACTCCGGCTTTTAGGCGGCCCACCACGCGGATGCCTGGATGGAAGAGGCGGTCTTGCATGGGCGGGTCTGTGGCTTGACCAAGCGGAACCGCAATATCCTCGAAGGAAGGACCGAAAGAAAACGGAAACTGGAAACTGGCTGGCAGCACGCCCACCACGGTGTAAGCGGAACCATTGAGCGTCAGCGTACGCCCGAGGATCGCAGCGTCGGCCCCGAATCGCCTTCGCCACAAAGATTCGCCGATCAACGCCACGGGTTTGCCCGCGGCGCGATCTTCGTCTGGAGTAAACGCCCGACCGATCAGCGGAGCGACACCAAGAATCGGGAGCACCGAGGCCGATACCATCCGGCCATGCAGCCGCTCCGGATCGCCGGAGCCGGTAAGGTTGAAATCGCCCCAGCGCAGCGCGCCAATGTCCTCGCAGGTGCTGTTGAGCCCGCGCCAGTCCAGATAGTTCAGATAAGCGGCGGAGGCTTGCGGCCATTGCGGCATGGTCTCAAAAAGCGTAATCAGCCGATCGGGCTTCGCGTACCGCAACCCGCGCAGCAGCACGCCGTTTACGACGCTGAAAATGGCCGTGTTCACGCCGATGCCGAGCGCCAGAGTGCCAATCACCGTGATGCTAAGCGCCACGTTCTTGCGCATGGAGCGCAACGCGAAGCGAATGTCTTGCAGCGTGCTGTCCAGCCACAACGTTCCTCGGGCATCGCGGCACTCTTCTTTTACTTGTTCCATGCCGCCGAACTCCTGCCGGGCTTTGCGGCGTGCCTGCGCCTCGGTCATTCCCTGGCGAATGTAATCGGCCACCAGTTGATCGAAATGGAATCGAAGCTCGCGGTCGAGTTGCTTTTCATGCTTTTTCAGATTCATCGGGCTTCTCCTTCGGCAAAGTTCACGATAAGCCCGATGGCCGTGGCCAACCGCTTCCAGTTGGCGGTCTCGGTGTTGAGATGCGAGCGGCCTTTGGCTGTGAGGCGATAATACTTGGCTTCCCGGCCGGTATCGGTTTCCTTCCAGTCGGCCGCGAGGAAGCCCTTGTTTTCCAGGCGATGCAGCGCCGGATAGAGCGAGCCTTGCTGCACGTGCAATACCTCGCGCGAGATTTGCTGGATGCGCTGCGCGATGGCGTAGCCGTGAATGGGGCCAAGCGCGATCACTTTAAGAATCAAGAGATCGAGAGTGCCTTGCGGCAGATCGGATTTGGATGGTGGCATACCTTGTGCTTCTACCTATACACGGAACATGTAGAAGTGCAAGGGGTGCTATCTGAATTTGGCGGCCAGGTCTTGCGTGGCGCGCATCAGCAGATTGCCGTCCAGGCCGACGGCGACGAAAGTACATCCGAGCGACAAGTAACGGCGCGCCTGCGCTTCATCGGTGGTTAAAATGCCCGCGGCGCGGCTCGCAGCGCGAATGCGGCGGATGGCGTCTTCGATAGCTTGCTGCACATCAGGATGCCCGGGTTTGCCCAGGTGCCCGAGCGCGGCCGACAGATCCGACGGACCGATGAAAACGCCGTCCACGCCTTCCACAGCCGCGATCGCGTCCAGATTCTCCAGTCCCGCGCGCGTCTCCACCTGCACCAGAAGGCACATCTGGTCGTTGGCATCGTGCAGGTAATTGTCCACGCGGTTCCATTGCGAAGCGCGCGCCAGCGCCGCGCCCACGCCGCGAATTCCCGCCGGAGGATAGCGCATCGCGGCGACCAGTAACTTCGCCTGCTCGGCACTCTCGACCATCGGCACCAGCAACGTCTGTGCGCCGATATCGAGCAATTGCTTGATGAGCTGTACGTCGCCCGACACCGGCCGCACGATGGGATGCGCGGGATAAGGCGCCACGGCCTGCAATTGAGCCAGGATGGAGCGCACATCGTTCGGCGCATGCTCGCCATCGAGGAGCAGCCAATCGAAACCCGCGCCCGCGCAAATTTCCGCGCAGATAGGATCCGTCAGGCCCAGCCACAAACCGATTTGCGCGCGTTCGCCGTTCTTGAGCGCGGCTTTGAAAGTGTTCGTCTTGATCTGCATACCCATCATTCAAAGTGACACGAGATGCAGCCGAACGGTCCGTAATCGATATGGAATGTGTCGCCGCGCCGGGCGGGCACCGGCCGTGTGAACGATCCGCCCAAGATCAATTCGCCCGCAGCCAGGCTGACGTTGTGCGCCGCAAATTTGTTCGCCAGCCACGCCACGCCGTTGGCGGGATGATTCAGCACCGCCGCGGCCACGCCCGACTCTTCGATCACCCCGTTGCGATAGCAGACCGCCGAGACCCAGCGCAGATCGGTATCGAGCGGACGAAACGGACGGCCGCCTGAAACCAGCGCAGCGCCGGCCGCGTTGTCTGAGATGGTGTCGAAAACCTTGCGCGTGGCTTTTGTTTCAGGATCGATCTGTTGAATGCGCGCATCGATAATCTCGACCGCCGGCGTTACATATTCGGTGGCGCTCAGCACGTCGAAAATGGTGCAGTTCGGACCCTGCAACGGCTTGCCCAGCACGAATGCCAGTTCCACTTCCAGACGCGGCACAATGAAACGCTCGGTCGGAATGCTGGAGCCATCGGCGAAGAACATGTCGTCGAGTAACACGCCGTAATCGGGCTCATTGATATTGGAGGAATACTGCATGGCCTTGGATGTGAGGCCGATTTTGTGGCCTTTCACCGTGCGCCCGGCTTCGGTCTTGAGCGCCACCCAGGCCTTCTGCACGGCGTAGGCATCGTCGATGGTAATGGACGGATGCTGGATCGAAAGCTGGCGGATTTGCGTGCGCGAGCGCTCCGATTCATCCAGCCGCTTGGCTGCGTCGCGAATACTGATTTCATCCAACACGTGTCTGCTCCTCCGAGTCACCAATTATAGTGTTCTTCAAACGTCCGATTCCTTCGATTTCGGCGATCACTTCATCGCCGGGCTGCACGTCGGCCAGACCCTCCGGCGTCCCGGTTAATATGATGTCGCCGGGCGACAGAGTCATAAATTCGCTGAGGTAGGCGATCAGCGCGGGTATGTCGAAGATCATGTCGCGCGTGTTGCCTTCTTGCGTGACGCGTCCGTTCACCAGCGTTCTCAATTGCAAATTCATCGGATCGGCGATATCGGCCGCGTCCACCAACCACGGGCCTATCGGCGTCGAACAAGCGCGGCTCTTCACGCGAAAGTTCGGGCGATAGTAATTTTCGAGATAATCGCGGATCGCGTAATCGTTCGCGACGGTATAGCCAGCCACGTACTCGTAAGCGTTTGACTTAGTAACTCTGCGAGCTGTTTTGCCGATCACGACGGCTAACTCGCATTCGTAATGCATGTAAGTCACATTTTTGGGGCGGATGGTGCTGCCGAGATGTCCAACCAGACTTTGCGCGCTTTTCAGAAAGACTAGCGGCTCATCGGGCGCTTTGAAAGCCAGCTCCTTCGCATGATCGGCGTAATTGAGACCGAGAGCGAAAATTGTTCCCGGCTGGATAGGCGGAAGCCAGACGAGTGCATCTCCAGACTGCAGTCGGGTGTCGCCCTCGTTCATCGCATGGATCGCTCCTGCATAAGCAACGCGGGCGCGCTTCATTCCGGCACGACCTCATTTTCGATGGCGGCGAGGCCGTCGATCTCCACTCGCACGCGGTCGCCGGCATGCGCAAGGGGCGCATCATGCGGCTCGCCGGTCAGGACGATGTCGCCCGGCTGAAGTGTCAGAAACTCGGTGATGTCCGCGATCAATCGATCCATCGGGCGCACCAAATCGGCAAGGCCGGCACGGCAGCGGAGTTCCCCATTGATCGAAATTCGAATCTCCCGCGGCTGGCGATCGGTTATCTTCAGCGCCGATTACGCAAAACCCATCGCGGCAACGCTGCCGAATCGCAGGCCGATAATACGATTCGTGCGGGATGCTGACATCGTTGACCGCAATGTAACCGGCAATTTGATTCAGTCGGCCGATCACGATGCCGACCGTACCCGCCATCTTTAACCGACGCGTATCGGCGGGTAAATGGATGGCAGCGCCGCTGGCGCTCCAGGTATTGCGAGGACGCAAATAGAGCACGGGCGCGACGGGAGGCTTCTTGTAGGGATCGCGATGTAACTGCTCGCCCAGGAATTCGAGCTCGCCGCGAAAGTTTAGAGCAACACCATAAACAGTGTGCAGGCACTCGTTCAGATGCCCATCTCCTGAAAGACTTCCCGGGCGATGCGGAAGCTATCCACGGCCGCGGGCACGCCGCAATAGATGGCCGCTTGCAGGAACAACTCCTTCAGCTCTTCCTTGCTGACGCCGTTGGCGATGGCGCCCTTCACGTGCGCGCGAATCTGATTGGGCCGGTTCAAGCCGGTGAGCATCGAAAGAGTGACGATGCTGCGCGTCTTGCGATCCAGGCCGGGCCGTCCCCAAATCTCGCCGAAGCAATACTGATTGACTAGCTCTTCGAACGGACGGTTAAAATCGTCGGCCGCTGCCCAGGCCTTGTCGGCAAGCTCGGCCCCGAACATATCGCGACGGATGCTCAGGCCCTTATCGAACATCTGTTTTTCCATCGCTCAACATTATAGCGGGGGCGTGGGATTGGGTGGGATTAGGGATTGGGGTTTGGACCGCTTACTGACGTGCGCGGTTCAGTTGTGAGTGGGCGGTTCAGTTACCGACGAAATCTTCCATCACGGCTTTGCGCAGCAGATTCGGCGGCAACAGGCCTTGCGACAGGATGAAATCGTGGAAGCGCTGGACGTTGAACTTCGGGCCCAGCGCTTGCTCGACGGCCTTGCGAATTTCCAGCAAACGCGTGAAGCCGTCAAAATATGAGGGCGCCTGGCCAGGCATGCGGAAAGTGAAGCGCTCCACTTCCTCGGTGGCGAAGGCGGGCGAGCACACCACGTCCTTTTCCAAAACCTGCATGGCTTGCTCGGGCGTAATTTTGCCCTGCTGCAATTCCGGATCGAGAAACGCGCGCGCGGCGCGCAGCAGGCGGTAATCGAGCGACACCAGCTTGGCATCGTCCGGCATGTAAGGAAGCATGAACCATTCCGAATAAAGTCCCCAGCCTTCCACGTTGGTGCTGTTGAACGCAAACAGCGCGCGAGGCAGCGACACGCCGCGCTCCACCATCGCGTCGAACTGCAGCTCGTGGCCGGGCCGCGCTTCGTGCGCGGTGAGCGTCCAGGATGCCGCGGCGAAACTGAAATCGTCGTACTTCAGCGTCGCGCCGCTCTTGCCGGTGGTTTCGAGCGGCAGAACAAACGCCCCGCGCTCGCCATGATTGTTGATCAGCGGCGGTGGTTGCATGTGCGGCGCGGGCTGCTGCGCGGTCTCGGCGGCGGAGGCCAATCGAATGATGGCCGGACGATCCGGCAGCGTGATCAGGTGCTCGCGGCGCAGGATGCTCTTCGATTTCCGCCAGCCGCTTCTGATAATGCGGCAGATCTGGTCGCCCGGAATCTGGTCCTTCTTCAATGCCGCGAATCACGTCGCGATAGTCGGACGACGGCAGGTGGCGCTCCTTCGCGATTTTAGCGGCGATGGTCTGCATCTCGGCTTTGCAATTGCGGCGAAGGTTTGATGAGCCAGGCGCGATCAACTCATCGGGCGTGTAGTCGATCCCGAAGTTTTCGAGCGCGATGGTGTACAGCTCCGGCGGAAGGCGGAAATCGCTGCGCGCTTTCGGCAACACCTCCGCGCGCACAAAATCGTCGTAGGCCGCCAGCTGTTCTTTGAGCTTCGTGAATGCGTCCTGATAGCCCGCCAGCTTGTATTTTTCGAGCAGCAGCCCGATGCCAGTGATGTAGGCCTGCGTGTTTTCCAGATTCTTTTCGACTTCGAGCTTTCGACGGCCCCAGCAGTCCCGGGCGTTTTCAACTTCTCGCGAAAACGTTCCTCGGCCTGAAGAGTCAGCGGCTGATAAGCCGGCCTCGAGGCCGGTGTACTTGCGCAGCCGGACCACGGCGGCAGGACGGCGATCGGCGGTTACCTGATCGTCCAGCAGGCTCTTGACGCCATAGAAGATGGTGCCGGCGACGTCTTCGTAAGGCAGCAGATTGCGCTCCGAGCTTCCGACGATCGAATGTTGCGATCCGCTTCGGCTATCAGAATTTCAAGATCCTGGCGCACTAGCGGATCCTTCTCCACAGCTAAGCGCCTCTGCAGTTCGATACGGGCCACCGCAATATCCTTGCGAAAGCGCAAGGCTGCTCCCGGGCGGCAACGTGCTGATCTGCTGGTCCAACCCGGGCACGCCTTCGGCGGCGGCGTTCTCCGGCGAATAACGCGCCATGATCGCGATCAGCAGTTGAGCATTCTGATTGCTTTTTGCACCCAGGCCGGCGGGCTTGGGCCCAAACCGACGCCGCAACGAACAGGAGAAGCAGAAACAACACGCGCATAACTTAAGAGTATCCGGAAAGCGCGATTGAAAATGTGATACAGTGCCCCGCATGCGACGGACGATTCTTCATACGCGGCTCCGCCTTGGGCCTGCTGCTCGGCGGGCGCCTGGCTCACCTACACGCAGAACCAGCCGGCGCCGCCCCATCGGCATTCAAAAGCTGAAGGACGATTTGTATGTCATCGGCGTGACCAAGGGCGTGGGCGCGGGAAACGTCGCGGTGCAAGTGACCGATGAGGGCGTGATTCTCGTCGACGACATGTTCGACCGCAATCACGACGAGATCCTGGAAAAGCTGCGGACGGTGACCGACAAACCCATCAAGTACGTGCTGAACACCCACCAGCACGACGACCATTCGGGCGGCAACGCGAAGATGCTCGCGATGAATGCCGAGGTGATCTCGCATCGCAATGCCCGCGCCAACATGGCGCTGCTCAAACAACCGGGCCTGGCGCGCGTGACGTTCTCCGACGAAATGTCGGTGTACCTGGGCGGCAAAGAAGTTCGCGCGCACTATTACGGGCGCGGCCACACCGGCGGCGACGCGGTGATGTATTTCCCCACCGACGAAAGTGATCCACACCGGCGACCTGTTCCTCACCTTTCCGCCGCAGCCGTTTATCGACTACGCCAACGGCGGCAGCGCGCTGGAATGGACCAAGACGCTGGACGGTGTGCTGAAGCTCGATTTCGATGTGGCCATTCCGGGGCATGGGCCGGTTTCGGATCGCGCGGGCATAATAAAATTTCGCGATAGCTTTCAGGCCATGCGCGATCGCATCCAGGGCATGGTCCGTTCGGGCGCGAGCAAGGACGAAATCTCGAAAGTACTGGTCACCGATTATCACTGGGCCGCGGGCGGACTGGCGGTCCAGCAAGTGGATGCCATGATCACGGAACTGAAGTAGCATGAGCCTGGCCAGCCGCATTCTTGGGCGCCTGTGGAAGCTCCCCGCTGCGATCCACCACGACATCGCGACGGAGCCGCTCCGCATCCCCATGCGCGACGGGGTGGAGTTGTTAGCGGACCGCTATTATTCGCGCCAGAACGGCGCAAGCGCCCACCGTGCTCATCCGAAGCTGCTATGGACGCCGCACGTTCAAACTCTTCGCGAGCCTTCTTCGCCGAGCGCGGCATGCAGGTGGTGACGCAAAGCTGCCGTGGGACGTTCGGATCGCAAGGGGACTTTTCGGCCGTTCTTCGACGAGCTGAATGACGGCGAAGACACCGTGGAGTGGATGGAGCGGCAGCCGTGGTTCTCCGGCAAGCTGGCGCTGTGGGGGATCAGTTATCTCGGAAATACGGCATGGGCCGTTGCCGCGATCGGGAGCCGCGTCGAAAGTGGATGCGCTCGGGCTGCACGTTACGCTCACCAATTTTCGCGATCGCACTTACGCGTTTGACGGATTCACATTGATGAGCTGCGTCGGAATGGACCGCCACGATGGTGAACATTGTTCGCGCTGGCGGAGCGAACCCGCTGGCGTCCATGCTCGGGCGGCGGAAAATGAATGCCTTGTCGGTGCGCGCGGTGGCCGCCATTCCGTTGCGCAAGGCGGACCGCGTCCTCGCGCCGGAGGGTATTTCCTGGTGGCAGGACTGGATGGATCACGCCGAGCCGGGCGACCCGTGGTGGGAGCGCGATCGATTATGGCGCGGCGGCCCAAACGATGCCGCCCACCGTGATGGTCGGGCGGCTGGTACGACATGTTTCTACCTTTCCAGCTGCGCGATTTCACGATGCGCTCAACACGCCGGCCGGGATGTTCGAATCACGATCGGACCGTGGACCCACGTGGCTCTTCCCGGGATGCTGAATCGCTACGCCAGAGCATGGCGCTATTTCAGGAGCGATTTGGCATCACGACCACCCGCGGAGGCAAAGCCTCGTGTTCGCCTCTTTCTGATGGGCGCCAACAAATGGCGCGAATATTCCAGTCTGGCCTCCACCGAACGCTACAGCTCGCACCTTATATTTGCGACCCTCGGGCGGCTTTGTCGATGGACGCGCCCGCCTCAGAAAGCGAGAGCCGTTTCGATTACGATCCCGCCCATCCCACGCCGTCGTTGCATGGCGCGACGCTCGAAGCGCGAAAAGGCTCGGGCGATATGGCGGAATTGGAACGGCGCTCGGATGTCCTGGTTTTTACAGCCGACCCGGTGGCATCGGACATCGACGTGATCGGACCAGTTTCCGCCGTAATCTTTCTGCGCTCGAATACGCAGCACACGGATCTGTATCTGTGCCTGTGCGACGTGGCACCGGAAGGCCGATCCACGAATGTCTGCGATGGCTACCGGCGCTTGCGTCCGGATGATTCGGCAGATGGTGACGCCCGCAAAGTAGCGATAGAATTTTGGCCCACCGCTTATCGCTTTCGGCGCGGGCACCGGATGCGATTCATCGTCGCCGGCGGCGCCCATCCTCGCTACTCGCGCAATCCGGGCAGTGGTGAGCCTTTGGGCGACGCAACCACCATGGTTGTCGCGCACCAGCAGATTCTGCATGGCCCGGAGCATCCGAGCGCGATCACGCTGGCGGTGGAACCGCAGTGACCACCACTTGCTGACGCGCGCGGCCCAGTCGCGCCAGATTTCGCGCCCAGTTTCCGCGATATCACAGGACCACATAATATCCGGTGAGGATACATTCAACCGAAAGCGCAGGAGAGGGATTGTCTCCCTGGCTCTGAGCGCTGCACGTCAAGAAGGTGCCAGGATCGGCGTAGAGCGTCGAGGACATGGTGGTTTGAACGTCCGTTTCGGAAGGCGTCATGCCGTTATTGTTGCCAACACTGGATTCGACGGGGGTGGCTCCCTTGCTCACGGACTGCACGGTGTTCAATATCGAGGTGTTCGCAGCGGAAGCTATGGTGTTGACCCACGCCGTCTGAATCACAACCTCTTCACCAGCCGGCACCGGGTATGTGCACTGGACAGTGCTACCGCTGGTGGAAGCGAAGCCACAAACGGCGACAAAGGTATGGCGCGCCGGGTTGTCCGCGTCCCGTACGAGCGTTGCCGCCACCGCGTGTACGGCGCGCGGCCCGATGATCGCAAAAGTTATTACCAGCAGGGCGCAGGTCGCAGCGGTATATCCGAATCTAGCTAAGGGTTGCATGGGGTTCTCCTCGTTTCAGAATTTTCGCGCGATCGCGTAGGGGTCCTTCAGGCCGGCCAGATCTCGCGCGCGGTCTCCACCACCAACCGGAGTTTATCGAACTGCTGGCCCACGGTGAGCGAGTTGCCTTCGCTGGTGGAGGAAAATCCGCACTGCGGGCTCAGGCAGAGCTGATCCAGCGGGACATACTTCGCGGCTTCGTCGATGCGGCGCTTCAGGTCATCCTTGTTTTCCAACTCGCCGCGTTTGGAAGTCAGCAGGCCAAGCACTACCTTCTTCCCCTTGGGCACGAAACGCAGCGGCGCAAATGTGCCGGAGCGCGCATCGTCGAACTCCAGGAAATAACCGTCGACGTTCAATTCGCCGAACAGCGCCTCGGCCACGTGATCGTAGCCGCCCGACGCGGCCCACGACGAGCGGAAATTGCCCCGGCAAAGATGCGTGCAAATGGACATGCCGGCGGGTTTCGCGGCCAGCGCTTCATTGAGCGTTTTGATGTGGCGGATGTGCGCGTGCTCGCCGTCTTCTCCCATCTTGCTGACCTGCTCGCGCTGCGCCGGATCGTTCAAATATGCCAGGCTGATGTCGTCCAGCTGCAGATACGTGCAGCCCAACTTCGCGAGCTCTTCCATCTGGCGCGCGTAAACCTGCGCCAGATCGTGCCAGAACTCATTGATGTCGGGATAAATCGCGGGATCGATGGCGGCGCGCCCGCTGCGATAGTGCATCATGCTGGGCGATGGAATGGTGAGCTTCGGCGTGGCGTGGGCCACGGATTTGAGGAACGCAAAATCGTCGCCGAAGATGCATTTGTCCAGTTTGAGCTGGCCCTTGATCTGGAGCGCGGCGGGCGTGAATTCGATGACGCCCTGGTCATTCCTGAATTGAACTTTGACGTTGTCCTGAACCTTGGCCGTGCCGCCCACCTGATACAGAAAATCCATGTGCCAGGAAGCGCGGCGAAACTCGCCGTCGGTGACGCCTTCCAGGCCAAGATCCTCTTGTTGCCGGACAACCTCGCGGATAGCTTGGTCTTCAACACGTCTTAAATCGGCTTTGCCGATGCGTCCGGCTTTTTCGTCTTCGCGGGCCTGGAGCAGCTCTGGCGGACGGAGCAGGCTGCCAACGTGGTCGGCGCGGAAGGGAGGAGTTTTTGTTTGAACCATCGATTCCAGCTTATGCGAATTTCGAGGGCGAAAATTATTGGCCGCCGATGAACGCAGATGAAGGCGGATTGCCGTTAGTGCTGGCTTCCGGCGTACTTCTTTTCGCCGGCGCTAATCGCGAGCGCCATCCGATTCTGCGGCGGGGGCAGCGGACACGTTGCGTATGCCGTGAACGCACAGGGCGGATTCTCGGCCTTGTTGAAATCGAGCCAGACCATGCTATCCTTCGCTGGGCCATCCTTGGGCTGTTCGGTGTACAGAAAACGAGACGCGCCGTAAGTGGACTTGCCGCTGGTCTGATCGCGAAGAACGAAAAACAGCTTACCCTCGTCAAGAACCGGTTCCATGCGGAACTCCCGACCGTCCTTCTGAAACGTGACGTAACCGGGGCTCTGGTCGGTTTCTTCCTGGCCGATGGTGTTGTGGAAGAGCAGAGTATGCGGCGTGGTCCACGCGGTGAATTTCGCCTGGATGCGCCAGGCGGGGTCGACGGGATACCACGAAAGTCCCTGGAAATGTTTGCGCGCGTCGCTGTCGTTGTCCTTGAGGCGGATGCCGGCCCGATCGCCGCGCCGGATCAAATAGAACTTCAAATGATTGATGGCGAGAACATCGTCATCTTCGCGCAGCGCGGTTTCGCCGGCGGGCTTGCCGTTCAGAGTTAATGGAACGCCCGGCGCGGGATGCAGCACCACCTTGCCCGCGTGCAAAGAAATAATAGCGACGCGCTGCGGCGCGGAGCCAGGCGGCAGCGGGACATCGCTGGATGGATCGGCGCCTACTCGGTTGTCGCCCTCTTTCAACCAATCCAAACCAACCACGGTGAGCCATCCGTAGTCCGCGGTCAATTTTTTCTGACGCTCCGCGCGCCAGTGCTCCACTTGCTGCGGGTAGTTGTCGCCGGTGTCTGCCGCGCTCAGCGCAAATGCGAAGAACGCGATCAAGCCGATGAGTTTCCTCATATGTGATACATGAGCGGCTGCCGGCTATGCTCCAGCTTGGCCGCCTCCACCTGGCGGATCAGGTCGGCTAGCGTGGTTTTATCGAGCACCTCGGCAATGGAATCGCGCACCTGGCGCATGATGATTCGCGTGCCGCAATGTTCTATGTCGCCGCACTCGTCGCAAGGTTTGAACGCCGTTTCGCTGGCGCAGGGCAGAGGCGCGAGCGGCCCTTCGAGCAGCCGGATGATAGACCCTATCGTGATGGTAGACGGTGGACGGCTGAGCTGGTAGCCGCCGCCCTTGCCCTTTTTGCTTTCCAGCACGCCGCGGCCTTTGAGATCGAGCAGGATGCCTTCCAGGAATTTGAGCGGGATGGTCTCCTCGGTTGATAGGGTTGCGATGAGGACAGGACCTTCTCCATAGCGCCGGCCAAGGGCAATCACGGCCTTGAGACCATACTGGGTCCGTTTGGAGATCGTTCTCATTCGATTAATAGCGTATCAGACCTGTCAGGTCGACTGACTAAGCCACCAGCGCAATGCATCCGGTGACGATCAGCGCGGCGGCCCAAACCAGATCGAGATTGAACCAGCCCTTGCGCAAAAGCGATAGTCCGAACTTCCGATAGACCAGTATGGCGACGAGCGCCGTCACGCTGAGGTAACCGAGCGTGTGGATGAGCGTGGCGGCGATCCCGGTCCAGGAACCGATGCCGGCCTGCATCGCCATGTGCATGTGCTGGTGCCCGGCAGGCATGGAGTGCAGAACAATGGGCAGCACCATCAATCCCGCCCCATGCGCGCTGGCCATCAGGAACGACCAAAATGTGAGGTCGCGAAAGCCCACCTGCATTCCGCCCCATGCAAAGTGCCGCCGCCGGACGAGTCGAAAGATCCCCAGAGAGATGAGCGCGAACGCCACGACGATCTGGACGTAGGCGAGCGGCAGGACGAGTTGGATCAAACCTGCGAGCGCGACAACCAATCCGATGGATAGCGCGTGGCCAAGCGTAATGGGCACCAGCGCGCGAGTGACGGCTTGCGTGGCGTGCTCCTGCATTCCGCGCGCGACGGCGAACAACCAGCCCATGCCGGGATTGATGCCGTGATAAGCGCCCAGCAGAAACAGCGCGGGCCAGCCCCACGTCGTCATGAATAGCAGTAGGAGTCCGACGACGCGTCGCCGCCTTCCAACCTCACTTGATGACCGCGCAATTCGCCGAAATCGAGGAAGAATTTGGGATCGATCTCCATCCCGCCGGCCGGCTTCGCGTCCAGCTTCACCATCCAGCTTCGAATGCCTTCCGGATAAAATTGCGCATCCCACGGCGAGTAGAGCGAATTGGTGAAATAGATACGCTTGCCGTCGCGGCTCAACTCCACCATCTGCGGACCGCCGTTCAGTTCAGTCTTCGGCGCGCTCGGATGCGCGGCGTGCCGCACGATTCCGCCCAGATGAATGGAACCGGTTTTCTTGGGATGAAACGGATCGGACACGTCGTATTGCAAAAACTCGCCGGTGCCCCAGCACGAAATATAGAGGAAGCGGTCATCGAGCGAGAGGTTAATATCGCTGATCAGCGGCGGAACGGCGCCGAAGCCCTTGAGCAACGGCGGCAGCTTTTCGGGATCGGCCGGCTCGGCGGGAATCTCGATGATTTTCGTCACTCCCCATTTGCCGTGTTCGCGATGCCACAACCAGATGGACGCGGAAAGATCCTTGAGCGAAACCACGACGCCCAGGAATCCGTAAGCGCGCGTGGGATCGTGCGCGGGCCGCAGCTCCAGCGTCATTTGTTGCTCGGAGCCTAAATCCAGCTCCTGCACGTGCCGGCGCTTGCGCAGATCCCAGACGTGCAGCTTGTGTCCGTAACCGCCGCTCAGAAGAATATCGGGATTGATGCCGTGCTGCACCATGCTGGGCGTGCCCCACTCGCTGGTGATGACGGTGTCCAGGCCCAGGTGCCACCAAAAATCGTAGGCCAGATATTGCGGGCCGCGATCAAGCTCCCACTTGCCCAGGATGTCGAAGCTATCGTGATCGATGACGAAGATTCCGCCGGGACCGTCGCCCGACGGCGCGCCCAGAGCGCTGGTGTAGATTCCTTCGGGACCGCAGTGAATGGTGTGCGGCGACGCGTAGCCGGTGCGCGCGGCCAGGGTTTCCGGCTCGATCACTTTCACGATCTGCGGCTTCTTCGGATCGGGCTTGGTATCGACGATATGGATGCGCGAGGAATTGATGCCGGGCACGATCAGATAGCGGCGCTCGATGTGCGGGTGCGGCGCGTAGGGGCAAAGACTGGCGCTGCAGGCGTTCCATCCGAAATGGTGCAGTTCGTCGCCGACGTTCGGCATGTCCAACTGGCCGACGAGATGGCCGTAGGCGTTGGATTGCGGATCGACGTCGACTACGCCGAGCGCGTCGGGGCGATGATTCCCGTTGGCATTCAGCATGGCAACATAAGCCAGTTTTTCCGGCGGCGCTTGCATGGCCAGTTTCGGGGATGGATAAAAGGTTGGATCGGGACGCCAGAGGCTCATACGGGGATCTCCGTTTCTCGAAGGATTCTAGCATAGCCTCAAAGAGCCCCATGGACAAAGTCTTTTGAAAAAACGAACCCATCTTGTGCTGGATCGTGCGGAATGCCTCCGTGTCTATGGAATTCCAGGAGAGCAGCAAGGCGCTTGAGATCGCGCTCACGCGAGCCGGCGACCGGATACGGTCAGCGAACCATATAGGGTCACCGGCTGCGTTAATTCTTCACCTGCTAGTTGCGCCGCGCTGAATCGCGATTCAGCGAGTGTTCAAACTTACCAGCCGCTGCCGGAGTTTTAAAGTCGCCGGTCAGAATTTCACGATTGGTTGTGTCGTGTCCGTAGAGTTCCCGGTTGCTTTCTCCATCCGGCCGAAGCGTCGCGCCAGTCAGAGAGATGCCGGCGAATATCCCGTGCGAACGGGAATAGGACAGCATTTCCGTTTGTAGCTCCGCGTCCGTGCGAGCGCTGGCATCGCGGCCAATGGGGCCTGCCGCTACGGACGCATCCCCGCCGAGCGAGAATTTATCCGATAACAGGTGCTTCATTCCACCGTCGTTCATCACCAGCAACACAACATCGGTGTCCGATGCGCCAATCTGAAATCCGAAGCTGCCGCCTTCCGAGCGCATCGCGGCCGGAGCGCTCCAGCCCAAGCCATCGTGCCGGCGGCATACCGCGAACCCGCGGCCATATTCGGCCCCGAAGATGAATCCGGCTTTCTTCATACCAGGCAGCACCACGACGCAATGCGCCTTATCGATCAGATCTTGAGGAATACCATTGTCGGAAGCCCTCATCATGTCGGTCAGCGTGTCGGCTGAAGCATCCAGCCTGTCGTCGACCTTGATTTCTCTGTCCGCCGCGAAAGCGGCGGTGGTCATGGATCCGGCAATTGCCAGGGCCCAAACATAGTGTTGTAGATTCATTTTCATAAAAGTTATTCCTTTTTCGTCTTTCGTTTCGGCGAGGATTGGCTCGTGACATTTTGGAAGAGTTACGCCCAACGCCGTTCCGGTGAGTGGGCCGGAACCGCCGTTAATCGCGGATCAACCAATATTGATTGAAATATACACGCCGGGATGGACGGGATCACACAGGAAATAGCCCCCGTTCAAATAGTCGACGTAAACGTTGTCCGTATACAGCCACCCGGCCGGCCACGGGTTAAGCACGTTGAACCAAAAACCGCCGTATTGAAAACGTCCCGACCCGTTGGCGAATTCGGAACGGTTCACGTGGAAGGTGTGGCTGCGGCCAAAACTGGCACGAAACTTAGCCTCGGGGATGCTGCCGTGGGCCGCCGGTGTCCTGGCTCCCTGGCTGGCGCGTTGCTGCTCCTTGCCGCGTTGCGGTTGTGGCGCGGGCTTGGCCTGTGGCCGATGCTGAGCCTGCTGAGTTTGCTTGGCCGGCTTGGCCTGTTGCTGGTGCTGAACCTGTTGAGTTTGCTTGGCCGCCTTCGCCGGTTGCTGGCGCGGCGCGGGCTTGGCTGGTTGCTGCTTCTGCTCTGGTTGCTTCGCCTGCTCGTGTTCCTGGGCGTAGGAGGAAACAACGGCTCCTGGAAGCAAGAGCAGAATTGCCGTACTTAGGACTGTAGTTAATTTCATGATGTTGCCTCGATATTTCGATAGCAAACAAGGCAATTCGAAGCCCGCACCGGCCTGGCAGGTCGAATTCTCTCGCCAAACGCTCAGGAAGATCGGCTCGCGTCCCCGCAGACCGTGGCGCGCGCGGCGGAAGTGCAGTCCCCGGCGTCAAAGCGAATCGACCTCATTTGGTCATATGACCACGTATGGTCTCGAAAACTGAATGCGGAAGAATCTGAAGCGGTTCGGCGTGCTGACAGTGTAATCCACCAGCACCGTTCCATTCGCCTGGTTGTATTTGATCGCGTTCGAGAGAAGATTGATGGCCCTGCGGCTCCATCATGGCTTGGCATTCGAGCATGATATCGGCCAGCGAGGGGCTCTCTGGATAACGCGGTAGTAGAGCGAGCGAAGCTGATGTGGTCGTGCTGGACAGGAAATCCGATTTCGCGAGGTTGGCTTTTTCCGCCACCGCTTCCGCTCTCCCCAACTCGACGTTGTTTTCTTGCGGCGTGCGCTCAAAGCGCTTGCGGTCCAGTGATCCTATTCTCGTCGGCGGCGATGCTGGAGAAATGGGCGCTGTTGAAAATCGCGTTCTGCAGCACCCTGTTTTCAGCGGAGACGCTTCCCGCCGGATTTCGGAAGGGGCAGGATCGCGGCATAGCACAGAGGTGTCCTGACCTTATTTGCACGACTGGCGCAACCGCAGGCATCCGCGCGCCTATTCGCAAACCGGAGAGCGGAGCGTCGCAGCGGTAACCATGCGTGGTCACCTGGAGCTTGGCTATCGACGTGCCTACCTTGGTCTCGTAACGGAAAAGTTTCCAGTCAGATTTGCCCCGTTTTGGGGACAAGGAGCAGAGAATGTTGCGTAAAGGATTGCTTGGTGTGGTTTTCGCGTGCGCGCTCACTTTCAGTGCGGCCGCCGCGGAGGTAGTGGTTCGGGTTGCACCCCCGGTTGCGGTGGTAGAGTCTCGGGGCGTAGCGCCCGGTCCAGGTTATGTGTGGCAAGCCGGGTATCATCGGTGGGATGGCAATGCTTACGCCTGGAATGCAGGCCGATGGGCAGCGCCTCCGCGGCCGGGGGCTCACTGGGTTAACCATCGCTGGGAACATCGGCATGGGGGATATGTCTTCCACGAAGGGCGATGGCGCTAGGCTCGACATAACGATGCGCTGAACCCGATAGTTCGCGGGTGCGGCGTTTCGCGAGACTCATCACGGCGGCTTCGGATGGTTGCGTTCCGAAGCCGTGGGGCAGTACGCGAGCGGCTGGGGATCAGCCTCGACAGCAGCGCCTGCTCAACAGGATGCTGAAAAAGGCAATAAACCGCTTGCTCACGCGCGCGGCTCAGAATCGCGGCTGCGTGTTCGCATGTGTTTACCGAGCCGCGACCGTGAGGGAGTCGGTCCCCAAAAACCTTTTTCAGAAGCCCGTTAATGCGTTTGGTGTGCCTCCGCCATGCGCGGAAACTTCCAGCCAGGCCGGATGAAATGGCAAGTGTAGCCGTTTGGATAATGCTCCAAATAGTCCTGATGCTCGGGCTCAGCTTCCCAGAACGGACCGGCTTCGGTTACTTCCGTCACCACCTTGCCGGGCCACAGCCCTGACGCATTTACGTCCGCGATGGTGCTGTTCGCGATTCGCTTCTGTTCGTCAGTGGTGTAGAAGATAGCCGAACGATAACTGGCGCCTCGGTCGTTGCCCTGACGGTTCAGCATAGTGGGATCGTGAATCTGGAAGAAAAACTCCAGGAGCCGACGATAACTGATCTCCTCCGGGTCAAAAAGGATTTCGATAGCTTCGGCATGTGTTCCGTGATTCCGATACGTCGCATTGGGCACGTCGCCGCCCGTATAGCCCACCCGCGTGGAAATCACCCCGGGGTAACGGCGCAGCAAATCCTGCATCCCCCAGAAGCAGCCGCCGGCAAGAATCGCCCGTTCGGTTGAACTCATTTCGTCGCTCCTTTTCCTTGCTCTGAACATATTTTACGATAGCCGCCGCGGCGCCCGCTCCAGGAGAGGCGAGAGACAGGCGCCTGTGCTAAACTCTCCTTTGGTTAGGCCAAATAAGAGCATGCAGCAACCCCGATCGGAACTTCTCCAAGGCACTCTGGACCTTCTGATCCTGAAGGCCCTGGACGCGCTAGGGCCGCTGCATGGTTATGGGATCGCGCGCCGTCTAGAGCAGATCAGCCACGATGTTCTGAAGCTGAATGAGGGAACGGTGTACGCGTCTTTGTTACGCCTGGCGCAGCAAGGATGGATTTCAGCGAAATGGGGCGTGTCGGAAAACAATCGAAAGTCCAAGTTCTACTCGATAACCAAAGCAGGACAGAAGAAGCTGGTCAGTGAAGCGGAGAACTGGGAACGCATTTCCGCGGTGGTTGTCAGGGTCCTGAAACTGGAAACTCAGAGCTGATGTATGCCCGCCTGGCTCCGCATCGTCGCCTCCCGAATTTCGGCGCTATTTGTTTCCCGCCAGCTGGACCGGGACTTCGATCAGGAACTTGAGACCCACCTGTCGCTGCTCGCCGACAAATTCGTTCGCGAGGGAATGCCGCGTGAAGAAGCGATCTATGCCGCCCGCCGTCAGTTGGGAGGAATCGCACAAATAAAGCAGGAGCGTGCGGAAACGCGCGGGATCCCGCAGTTGGAGCGCGTTTTCCATGACTTCATTTACGCATGGAGAATCATGCGAAGAAGTCCCGCCTTTGCGCTCACAGCCGTGCTGACGCTGGCGTTAGGGATCGGCGGAAACACGGCGATGTTCACGGTAATCCGGGCTGTCTTGCTTAAGCCACTGGCGTATCGCGATCCGGACCGACTGGTGCGGCTGTCCCTGGACCAGCCTTGGGCGAACGTCAAAGACGTGGGCTTCAGCCTGATACGCTACGAGGAATTGAAGGCCGCCGCGAAATCGTTCACCGGCATTGCGGCATATTTCATCGCGAGCGAGGACATGACGCTGTCTGGGTCGCCGGGCCGGGAAACGAACCCGGAATCGATCAAGGTAGCCCGCGTTTCTGGGAACTTTTTGCACGTTCTCGGCGTCCAGCCCGCAGTGGGGCGCGATTTTCTTCCGGAGGAAGACACGCCCGGCGGACGCACTATGGTGATGATCAGCGCCGAATTGTGGCAGCGCCGCTTTGATGCAGATCCGCGGATTGAAGGAAAAACGCTCACGCTGAATTCAACGTCGTTTACGATCGCCGGCGTATTGCCTCGCGGCTTCGCCTTTCCGATGCCCGGCATGGATGCCTGGGTTACCAGGCCCGCTGAATATTCCGGCGTTCCTCCACAGTTTTGGCGATCGAGCGGTTACCTGGTGGCGCTGGCGCGGTTGCGGCCCGGCGTAAACCCGGAACAGGCTCGAGCAGAATTGAATGTGCTGGCGCGGCAGTATGCCACGGCCCATCCCAACGAACGGATGTCCATCCTGCGGCTCGCGGTGCTGCGTGACCAACTGGTCTCGAATGTGCGTCCGATGCTGTGGACGCTCTTCGGCGCGGTGGGCTTCGTTTTGTTGATCGCCTGTGCGAACGTGACGAGTCTGCTATTAGCTCGCGCCGCATCGCGCTCGCGTGAGTTTGCGGTTCGTGCGGCGCTCGGGGCGCCTCGCAGCCGGATAATTGGACAACTGCTGACGGAGAGCTTGCTGCTGGCGTTCGCCGGAGGCGCGCTGGGCGTTGCGCTGGCTCATTGGGCTCTCGTCGCGCTCGTTCACAGCAACGCTCTCAACCTTCCGCGCGGCGAAGAAATACGCCTGGACCCGCTGGTGCTCGGATTCACGCTAGGGCTGTCGATTGCGGCCGGAGTGCTGTTTGGTCTGTTCCCATCGCTGAGCGCGGCACGCCCGGATCTGGCCGATGCGTTGCGCACCAGCGGAGAGGCGATCCAGTCGGCCGGCCGGACCGGCAAATTCGGATTATCCGCGCGCGGATTGCTGGTGATAGCGCAGGTGGCTCTGTCGGTGGTCTTGCTCATCGGCGCCGCATTGCTGCTGGAAAGTTTCGCGCATCTCACCGGCGTAGACCCTGGATTTCGTCCCGCGAAACTTCTCACCGCTCAGATCGCGCTGCCGCCTTCGCGCTACGACTGGCGGAAGCAGCGTGCGTTTTTTGAAGAGCTCATCCAGCGCGTCAAAGCGCTGCCTGGCGTCCACTCGGTAGCGGTGACGCGAACGCTTCCCATGACGGCTCGCATGAGTACGGCGGTGGCAATAGCCGAGCTACCGCCTGTGAATCTGAGGGACCGCCCGCAGGCCCAGATGCAAACTATCAGCCCGGATTATTTCCAGACCCTCGGCATCGCGGTGCGGCGCGGGCGCGCGTTCAACGATCATGACCGGCCGGAGCTGGGAGCGACGCCGCTGATCGTTAACGAAAGTTTCGCCCACCTCTTCTGGCCGGCGTATCCGCACGGTCAAAATCCGGTTGGCCGGCACGTTCTGATCGGGACTCGTGGCTGGGAAATTGTCGGCATTGTGGCGGACGTTCATGAGCGCGGGCTCGATATCGTCGCCATGCCAGAACTGTACCTGCCGCTTGCTGCCAACCCGGCGTCGACAGCCGGTCTGGTGATCCGTACGGAGGGCGATCCGAGCCGCCTGGTCAATCCGGTTCGAGCGCAGGTGCTGGCAATCGATCGCGAGCAGGCCATTTCAAACGTGAAGACCATGGAAGAAATGATCGACGCGACGGTTGGCCAGCGCCGGCTAACGCTGGTGTTGCTCGCGTCCTTCGCGGCTGTCGCGCTGTTGCTCGCGGTAGTGGGACTCTACGGGGCGATCGCTTATTCGGTGGCGCAGCGTACCCGCGAAATAGCCATTCGCCAGGCGATTGGGGCCCGTCGCGCGGACATTCATCGGCTGGTTGGCGGTCAAGGGCTCGGCCTCACCTTGGCCGGAGTTGCCATCGGCGTTTGCGGAGCGGCGGCTTTGACCCGCAGCATGCAAAGCCTGTTATTCCACGTTAGCCCGGTTGATCCCGCGATCTTCCTGAGTATCGCGTTGATATTTATTTTCGTCGCTTTGGCCGCAAGCTACGTGCCTGCTCGCCAGGCCACGCGAATCGATCCCATGATGGCCTTGCGATGAACACCAGAGCGCTCCATATTTTCGCTAGAGCCTGCGCGTTTAGCATGTTTGCGTTCTTGCTGTGCGCTACGCTTGTCGCGCAATCATCGCAGACTGCGCCGTACCCGCCGCCCGGTCAGCTTGTCGACTTGGGCGGCTACCGCGTCCATCTATATTGCACTGGCAACGGCGGCCCAGTCGTCATCATTGTTGGAGGAGGATATTCTTTTGACTGGGATCCGGTGCAATCCGACGTCGGCGAAGTTCGCCAAGGTCTGCACCTATGATGTTTCCGGAACGGCTTGGAGCGACGCAAGCCCGAGTTTGCCCCCGAGTTCGCCATTGACGTGTTCAGATCGGGTCGACGAAGTGCACAAGCTGCTCGCCAGCGCAAAAATAGAAGGCCCTTATGTGCTGGTGGGACTTTCTGTGGGCGCGCTGGTTGCGCGCTTGTACGCCAGCCTGTACCCAGCCGAAGTGGCGGGCATGGTGATTGTGGATCACGCATTCATCGAGGTTGGAACGCGTCCCCCTCCCGTCCGTTCCAGTGTCCCGCCGGTTACGAACGCGGATAGCCCGCCCGTCCTTATTTACAAGACGCCAATCGTCCTCACCGTTGAAGATACCTCGAACTTCAGTAAGCTTCCCGAGCGCGATCAGCAACTGCATCGCTGGGCCGATTCGCTGAAGCCCGCGCTTCCTACCGTGGAAACGGCCGAGGATTGCCTGTCGCAATTAGCGCGTACGGAGCAGCCTTCGCACCCGCTGGGCGGCGCGCCTCTGGTGGTTGTCAGCACCGGAAACGATCTGCCCAATTACAAGAAGCTGCAGACCCAGCTATTGTCGCTCTCCACTCGCAGCAAGCACCTGATCGCCGACAGAAGTTTCCATTCCGTCGAGATCGATCAGCCTGAAGTAGTGGTTGACGCGATTCGGCAAGTGATCGATATGGAGGGACGTTGATCGCGCTCATCACCAGGCCGTGTTCGGCAACGATATTCTTGGTGCTTTTGGGCGCCGCGGGATGTGCGCATAAACCGCTCATGACGTATCGCCTGGTGCCGACGGATGCCAGCCAGATTCTGATTCCGCCACGTGTGGCCAAGCCCGATCTGGCTGTGCGAACCTTTAGCACCGACGTCGGCGCGGTATCCGGGAAATGTCCGCTGTTGTCCGGGTCATCACCCAGCCCGATTACAATCCAGACCAAACGCAAACGCATTCAGGTGACGGTGACCAGAGAACTGCTGCTGCGACAACCGACCGGATGGCTGAGCGAGTGGACCGCCGGCCTGGAATCGCAAGGCTGCATCGCTGCGGGCGCGGGTCCGAAGTTAGCCGACGAAATTGCCACCGCCCTTCCGCTCGATATGAACCAAGCCGTTCGCCTGCTGTATTCGGACCAGCTCGATATCACTCCGCAAATGAAGATTCAAGTGGTGAGCCCAATCCTGAAGGAAGGCGCTACGCTGAACGACCCGATATTGACATCCGTTGAATCCGGCGACGGCAATAGCATTCTCGCCAGCGTAAAATCCACGGCCAACCTGCTGGGGTACGAAACCGCGATGTACGCGGTTCAACCCAAGGCCGGTGGAATCGGGGCCAGCATCGCGCCGCTTTACGCGGACCGGCATATCGGCGACCAAACCGAACGCCGCCCGGAACCCGCCACCAACTATTTTCGGTTTCCCGCGAACGCCGCATTCTTCCGCGTCTTCTACGAAGCCCGGCAGAACGAGTACGCAGCTCTCGTTATTGCGGCCCCTACACGCGCCGACCTGGAGAGACGCACCAAATTACTCGAGGCGGGCGCGGCATCTTGCGAGAAATTGAATAACGAACTATGTGTTGCGGTTCCCAAACAAGTGGCCATTAATGGGCTGGTCCCCGTCACCGTCAACGGAAGTCAGATTTGGCTGACGTGGGGAACAAATGTTGCAGGTGCAGTCAGGGCCACGGGATACACGGACGCGAAACAGGTGTTGCCGAAACTTGCAGTCTCCAAGCCCTACCACGGCAAGCTAGCCGCGGTTGAATTCGATCGCGCCAGCCCGGCAATTCTCAATCTGACTGTGACCGGCGGCGAGGTCATCTCGTGGAAGTAGGGACATGCGTTCCCACTCACGGGCCCTCGGCGTAAACGCGCTGGACGAAGCCCGCGACGTTCATGCTGGGCCAGTCCGCGTACTTGGTCTTAAATTCCGCGCCCAGTTGTTTTCCGGCACCGTCGGCGGAAACGCCTTGCTTCTTGAGCGCCAACGCGCGCGTCTGGAGGTCGGCGATGAAATTCCGTTCGGCGGTAATGAGCGAACCGTCCCCAGGCTGGCTGTGATCCGGCAAAACGTGGCGAACGTTCAGCCGAGCCAGCTTGTCCAGAACCGCGAGCCAGCTGGAGGGCGTTCCTCCGTCGTTCGAAATCCCGGGCACCACTTTGTTCTGAACCAGGTCGCCAGAGACCAACGTCTCATCGGGTTCCACCAGCGTCAGTTCGTCGCCTTTGGTGTGGCCCTCCCCGAACCAAAGCAGCCTCGCAGTGACGCCGCCTCCTAGATCGACCCTGGCTTCGTCATGGAAGAGAATGTCCGGGGTGCGCAGCGTGGTCACGTCCTTCAGCAGCTCCGCGTTCTGCGCGGACATCTGCCGAAAGCGATCCAGTATTTCAGCGCCGTGCTTTTCCATCTCCTGCTGCTGCACCGTATTGCGAACAAGAATGGTACCGGGCGGAAATCCCGGCTCGCCGGCGGCATGCTCCGGATGAAAATGCGTGGTGGTGAGGAACAGCTTGGAACCCTTGGAAAGCTTGGCTGCAACGCGTGCCGCGGTGGCTCCGTTGCGCGGCCCCAACCCGGTGTCCACTACCAACGTGGCGCGATCGCCCACCACGATCGCGATGTTGGGAAAGCCCATGATGGCCCAGACGTGATCGGATATCTTCACCGTATTCTCTGTCACCAGAGGCTGTGGCATCTGCGCAGCCGCTGTCGCCGCGAACGCGATCCAGATAAGCAGCCATCTTGAAGACATAGGGTTGACCTGCCTTATCGACAATGTTATACCTGAATTCGTTTAGCAAGGAGGTCCGATGCTTCGTCCATTAACTCTCGTTCGTGTCGCGGTAGGGTTGTCTCTCGCCGCCGCTCTTGCAGTTACCGTAACGGCTGCCCGCAGACCCGCGGGCGTTCTTGGCAGATCTCACGTCGGGAAAAGCGCAGCTAAAATCCGCAGGCGCACTGGCCTTCGGCCCCGATGGCGTGCTCTTCGTGGGTGATTCCATCGGTGGCGAGGTGGTGGCCCTGGACACCAACGACCGCACCGCTGCCCGTTCGGCGGTGAAGATCGACGTTCAGGGAGTGGATGTCAAAATCGCCGCGCTCGTAGGTGTCACTCCGGATCAGATCATGATCAACGATCTACGAGTGAACCCGATTTCGAAGAACGTCTATCTGTCCGCCTCTCGCGGCCGCGGGCCAGATGCCATGCCTCTGGTTGTGCGCGTCAATGGTTCGGGCGAGGTATCGCTGCTTTCGCTCGACAACATCCCGCACAGCTCGGTCAGCTTGACGGATGCGCCTGCGTCCGATCCGAGCGCGCGGCGGAATCCGCGCATGATGACCATCACCGACATGAACTATCTGAACGGGAACCTGATGGTGGCCGGACTGTCGAACGAAGAGTGGTCTTCGGCGCTGCGATCCATTCCGTTCCCCTTCAAGGCCGCGAAGGAAGGCGCTACGCTCCAGATCTGGCATGCGTCGCACGGGCAATATGAGACGCAGTCGCCGGTGCGGACCTTCGTCCCATTTACGATTTCCGGCCAGCAGTACATTCTGGCCGCCTACACCTGCACGCCGCTCGTCAAGATTCCGGTCAGCGATTTGCAGCCCGGCGCCAAGGTGAAAGGCGTAACCATCGCGGACTTGGGATCGGGCAATCAGCCGCTCGACATGGTTCCTTACAAAAAGGATGGCCACGACTACATCCTGATTTCGAACAGCTCCCTGGGACTGCTCAAGCTCAAAGCGGATAACCTGGAAGCTTACAAGCCGATCGACTCGCCCACCGTCACCGACGTGGCCGGCGTCCCTTATGACAAGCTCGGAGATTTCAAAAACGTTCAGCAGTTGGCGCAGCTCGACGATTCGGATGCGGTGATTCTGACTGGCAAACGCGGATCCGGTCCGGCCTTTGCGCCGGGAGCCGTGGGGCCGTTCAACCTGCAGACGATTGCGCTTCCGTAGTAGCCAAGTTTTGCGAAACTTAGCTGTTGCTGCGATTGCGGGGATGCTCTTCACGGGCATCTCTGCTATTGCGGATCCCGTCGCCATTCAACTTCAGGGCGGCGCGTTCAAAGTGGTGGGATGGAACCCGCCGCGCACGCCACCAGTCAAGGGCTGGGCTTCTGTTTTCGCGGTGTACACCGGCACTGGCGACGTGCCTCCATTATTAGGGAGCTACGGCATCGAAGCCGGTTCGCTAGTTTTTCGCCCCAGCTTTCCCCTGTCGCCCGGTGTGCAGTATCGAGCCGTGTTCCATCCATCCGGCGGCGGAGCATCAATCGAGAAAATCTTCGGCGAACCTTCCGGCCACGTCGCACCTACGGCGCGCGTGAAGCAAGTGTACCCATCGGCGGACGTTCTTCCCAGCAATCAGCTCCGGTTATACATTTACTTCTCCGCATCAATGAGCCGGGGCGAGGCGGGCCGGCGCATCCACATGTTGGATGCGAACGGAAAGGTTCTGCCCGGAGTGTTTCTTCCCGGCGAGGAGCTGTGGGACCCGAGCTTCCAGCGGCTCACCATGACGTTCGATCCCGGGCGGATCAAGCGCGGGCTTACGTCGAACGAGGCGATGGGGCCGCCGATTGCGGAGGGAAAGCGCTACACGCTGGTGATCGATCGCGACTGGCCGGACGCTCGTGGCGTGGCGATGGTGGAAGGCTTCCGCAAGACGTTTCGCGGCGGCCCGGCCGAACGCAATCCTCCGAATCCCAAGCAATGGCGAGTGACCGCTCCGAAAGCCGGCACGTCCCAGGCTTTGCTGTTGAATTTCCCGACGCCCATGAATTACCCGCTGCTGCAACGGATGCTTCACGTCGCGGGCGCGCAGGGGAATGTGGACGGAACCGCGAGCATCGGCGCGCAGGAAACGGAATGGCGTTTCACACCGCGGGAGCCGTGGAGCGCGGGCAACTATCAGCTGATTGTCGACGTAACACTCGAAGATCTCGCCGGAAATCACGTCGGCCAGGCCTTCGACATCGACGTGTTCCAGCACGTCACCGAACATATCGCCACGAAAACAATTTCACTGCCCTTCGTCGTTCGGTAGCGCCGACCCAGATAAACGCCGGGTCGAAAATAAGGAGCTTAAGATTTCTTATCCGCGTTCATCGGCGTTCATCGGCGGCCAAATTTGTTTCAGCTCTGGCGGCGGCCCGGAAGTATCATGGGGCAAGGAGTACGGGGCCGTGGCTACACGTCCACACAAGGTTGAGACTCAACTCGGCCGCGCGGCTGTCCAGATTTTTGCCGCCAACGAGCGCATGAACCAGGTTCTCATCGAACATCTTGACCCTGCCGCCTGGAGAGCGCAACCGCCCGGCAATGGCCGTCCTATCGTGGCGATCTTCACGCACATGCACAACGTCCGCACCAAGTGGATCAGGCTGACCGCTCCGCACCTGAAGGTTCCACTCCAGCTCAACCGCGCGCACTGCACGCCCCAGCAGGCCCGCGCCGGATTGGCCCTGAGCGCCGCTCGCTGCGCGGAGATGCTGGCTGCAGCGCTCGGCGATAGTGGCCGCGTCAAAACGTTTCACAGGGACGGTTGGGCGCGGCCTTGGCCGGTTGGCCTGGAAATGCTGTGCTACATGGTTTCGCACGAAGCCCATCATCGCGGTCAGGTGTGTATGCTCGCGCATCAGCTTGGATTCCCGCTGCCAATGAAAGTGACGTCGGGGATCTGGAATTGGGAGAAGCTGTGGAAAGAATGCGGCGCGCCTGGCGGCCCCGGCTATGATACTTAAAGAATCCCTACGATGCCCAACCACACGCTGACCGCACCCACGCTGACTGCTTCCAAGGTGAAAGATTCGGTCACCTGGCTCTACCCGCCCATCGAACCCTACAACACGGGCAAGCTCCAGGTCTCACCCGTTCACGAAATTTATTTCGAGGAAAGCGGCAATCCCTCCGGCAAGCCGGTGATTTTTCTGCACGGCGGTCCAGGTGGAGGGTCAGATCCCAAGCAGCGCCGCTTCTTCCATCCCGACAAATACCGCATCGTCAACTTCGACCAGCGCGGCTGCGGCAAGAGCACGCCCTACGCGTCTCTCGAAGCGAACACTACCTGGGACCTGGTGGCCGACATCGAGAAAATCCGCGAGCGCCTCGGCATCGAGCGCTGGCAAGTGTTCGGCGGATCGTGGGGCTCCACTCTCGCCCTGGCTTATTCGGAAACTCATCCCGATCGCGTCACCGAACTGGTGCTGCGCGGCATCTTTCTCCTTCGCAAGCAGGAAATCGACTGGTTCTATCAACGCGGCGCTTCCGCCATTTATCCGGACGCGTGGGAGCCGTATCTGGCGCACATCCCGGAAGCGGAGCGCGCCGATCTGCTCACCGCCTACTATCGCCGCCTCACCGGCGACGATCCGGCCGTGCGGCTGGCGGCGGCCAAGATCTGGAGCGGTTGGGAGGGCGCCACATCGAAGCTAATGCCCGACGCCGCCTTCTCCGGCCATTACGAACAGGATGAATTCGCGCTCGCGTTTGCGCGCATTGAGGCCCACTACTTCTTCAACAAAGGTTTTCTCGAAACAGACGGCCAATTGCTGCGCAATGCCTCGCGCATCCGCGGCATTCCCGGCGTAATCGTGCAGGGCCGTTACGACGTCGTCTGTCCGATGGAAAGCGCGTGGGCGCTTCACCGTGCGTGGCCTGAGGCCGAACTCATCATCACGCCCGACTGTGGACACAGCGCTCTCGACCCTCCCAACAGTCGCGCACTGGTGGCGGCTACGGATAAATTCGCCGGCTAGCTGCCTGTGTCAAAACCCGCTCCCTCATGGTTGCGGCCCTGTAATGCAATGAATCTACTGAGCCGCGCGCGTGAGCAAGCGGTCTTTTCGGCTTTGACACGGGTGCTAGCGCAGCGGATAATCCTTTGCGCCAAAACGGGCTTCCTCGTTTTACCGTGAGCACCACGGTAGTGAAAGCCTGGACGCCATCGAGCGGATTCTTGGCGACGAAGGCCAGGTTCGCTAATTTTCCGGACTCAATTGTTCCCATGTCCTTTTCCTGTCCGAAGGTGCGAGCTCCCACCGCGGTGGCTGAACGAATCACGTCCTCAGGCCGCATACCGGCGCCATCCTGCAACAGGAGCAATTCATCGCGTAGCGGAGACCAATCCTTCTGATCTTCGTCGTCTGTATCCGTGCCGGTAGAAATCGGGACGCCCGCTTCGTAAGCAGCGCGGGTTACCCGCTCCCCAATATCGAGCCTGTTCACGGCGTGCGCTTGGGGATTGCCCAGCCGCTCTAAAGACCACGAGCGTTGCGTCCAGGATGGTGCCGCGGCGTTTCATCTCCCGCAGCAGGTTGGCGAACTGCGGGCCGAATCCATCGGCGTACTGCTGCTCGGCCGCGGGATGCAGATGCGCTTCCGCATAGGTATTGGCGGGATTCGTGATCGCCAACATGGGCGCATGCGAAACGCTGTCTACGCCCGCCTCAACCACCTGTATGGCCGTCGCCGGATAAACCGTGCCATGAGCCCACACGAGCATGCCCTGGCTGTGCGCTTCCTTGGTTATCGCCGCAACAAGTTCTGCCGGAAGGTCGGCGTAGATCTTAATCGCTGTCGCGCCCGTGCCGCGCGCCTCTGCAACGGCGAGATGCAGGTCGGTCCGCGGAGTGACGGCCTTCATCCACGGTACTTCTCCGGGCACGGCGCCTCGCGCGGCATCATGGGTGCGCTCATCCTTGAAGAAACTGGGGCCGGCCATCAAAGCCGCGTAGAAAATATCGGGGCCCGGCACCTCGCCTAAGAGAGAAGCGCGCGCAAGCTCCGCCAGCTGTCGCGTGTCTCCCGCCATGTCTCGCTCGGCCGTGATGCCGCTGTAAAGATCGCGGCGCATCAGGGACAATGCCTGCTCGCGAGTTGAGTCGGTTGCAATGTGAACGTGCGTGTTGATAAGCCCTGGCACGGCATAAAGCCCGCTAACGTCCACCACTTTGCTGCCCGCGGGAGGAACAAACTGCGCAGCCGGCGCGATGTCTTCGATGCGCTCTCCGCGCACCACGATGGACATGTTCCTCTTCGGCACGTTATCCACGCCATCGATCAGCGTGGCGCCCCGGTACACCGTGACTGCGTCGGTTTGCGCCACGGCGCTCGGTTGATAGCCCGCCATCAAAAAAAGCAGCGAAAAACTACTAACCACATTTGCGCGCATATCCCGCTCTCGTTAGATACTAACGGTAACAAATGACACGACGTACTTTCTTCAAACGTGCAATGAGCGCCGCGGTGGCTGCGCCCTTCGTGCTTCGCCACAGTTACCGCCTGTTTGCGCAGCCGGCGCCCGAATATCCGGAGCGCGTGGTGCGCCTGATGCGCGAATCGCTGGTCATCGACATGCTCAATCAGTTTTTGTATCGCATCGATCAGGCGGATCTCAAGGAGAAGTGGCTCACCCAACCGGGTGCTTTCACCGCGGCCGATTTTCGCAGGTTTCAGGCCACGGGCGTTTCCGTGATCAACTTCGGCGACGGCGGGGACAGTTTCGCCGAAGCCGAGCTGCTATTCGCCAAGTGGAACAGCTTCATCGCGCAATATCCGCAATGGCTGATGCGCATCAACGACGCAGCCGATCTGATGAAAGCCAAAGATCAAGGCAAACTCGGCATTCTTTTCGGGCTGCAGAGCAGCGATCAATTCCAACATCTGGACGATGTGAATCGCTGTTTTGGATACGGGCTGCGTGTTTCCCAACTGAGCTATAACTTCAGAACTCGTGTCGCGGACGGAGCGTTCGAGCCCTTTGACGGCGGAGTGAGCGAGTATGGCGGAAAAGTTATCGATCGCATGAACAGCATCGGCATGGCCGTGGATCTCGGCCACGCCAGCGATAAAACCAAGCTGGACGCCATCGCGCTATCCAAAAAGCCTGTCATTCTGTCGCACGGCAACTGTCGCACCCTAAACCCGAACGCACCGCGCACCACTACCGACGATGCCATTCGAAGGCTGGCCGCGAAGGGCGGCGTGATGGGGATCACGGACATCGCCTTCATGGTGAAAGGGAGCGAACCCGTCGGTATCGACGATGTGGTGGATCATTTCGATCATGTACGCGACCTGGTTGGCATCGAACACGTTGGGGTGGGCTCCGACGCCGGCATCGAGAGCAACGATCTTGGGTCTGCAACGGTCTTGAAGGATCTTCTCGCGAAGGCCGACCCACGTTATCGGGTGCATGGACAACACGAGGTCGTCAAGGGCTTGGAAGGGCCCAATCGGATGTACGAACTAACTGCGGCCTTGATCCGGCGTGGCTACACCGACGATCACGTGCGCCTTGTTCTTGGTGGAAACTGGGCCAGGGTATTGAAAGAAGTGTGGCCGGCTTCAGCCTGAGAGACGCGCCCCCAGCCTAGCGTTACTTGTTGCCATTCGCGGCTTCCTTCGCTTCGTGCTTCCGGGCGCCCCGCAACACATCGCCGAGCGCGTAGTTGCCTTCGTGGCAGGCATATTCGTAGATCGGCTTGTTGGTCGCCGGCCAAGTGTACTCGCCGGTCCAGGGCCGATCCCAGGTGTCCGGATCTTCCACGGTGAACCGATACAGAAGCGTTTTGTCGTCAACGCGCGTCAAGCGCTCGATGACGTGGAGGTTTTCCGTCGATCCACGAAACCGCGTCTTATCGTTGAAATTGGTGGTGTCGATAACCAGCGTGTCGCCCTCCCATCGGCCCACTGAGTCGCCCATCCAGCGGCGGATGTTTTTGGGAAGATGCTGTGCGTTCATCCGCACGATGCGTGCGTCGTGCACCATCTCGGTGAGAATCAGGATCGAGTCTGGAGTTTGCACAATCTGGTGCAGATCGTTATAGAAATAGTCCGGAAGCGCCGGCGGACCGGAAGTGGAACCGAATCCGAGCAGACAGCGTTCGCCCAGCGGCCGCTGCTCCGGGTTATCGAAGGCGCCGGGCGGCTCGGCTGTCGGATCCTGGCTCTCCCGCGCGTCCGAAGTTGGCGTCGCTTGGGCCGCCGCCAGCCGCTTGCGCGCGGCCGCATTGTAGGGAGGCACATGCCCATTCGGCGGGTCAATGACGATGGATGTTCGAATCTGTCCGTCCACCACCGTGTAGGCCGAGCCCTGCTGCAGCCAGAAACGATTGTAGCCGCCCACCGCGCCGCC
Source organism: Bryobacterales bacterium (assembly GCA_963784025.1). Classification (GTDB taxonomy): domain Bacteria; phylum Acidobacteriota; class Terriglobia; order Bryobacterales; family Bryobacteraceae; genus Palsa-89. The sequence continues at coordinate 142,762 of CAWAPW010000005.1, read as the reverse complement.
TCCGGCCCGCTCCAGAATTTCGAAGAACGATTTTGGCGCGCTGGTGTCGCCGCCCACCGGTGGCGCGGGGCGATCGGCACTCTCGGGCTGATTGTCTTTGGCCCTACGCGCGGCTTCCGCTTTCTGCAAAGCTTCGGCTTTTTCCTTGGTCAGGAAGGGCGGATCGCCGGGCAGGCGCTCTAGCGGCGTCATCATGCTGAGGTCGTAGGTGCCCTGCAAATCGGGATGTCCATCGGGCGTGCGGGCATGGGCCGGAGCTTGAGCCGCCAACGGAAGCGCGAATACTACGGCGCTCGCGGTGCATATCCATCGATTTCGCATATCCGTGTCTCCTTGATTATTTGCTTAGCGGATGCTTGCGGTACTGGCCATACAGCAGCTCTTCGACAAACTCCACGCATTTGAAGTCCAGAAGCTGCGCGTTCTTTTCCTGGCGCCGGTAGAGCGGCATGCTCATCTTCCAGGGGCGGGTGAAGACGTTCGGATCTTCTATCGTCGCTTCGTACGAGATCGCATCCGGGCTGGTGCGCGTGTAGCGCTCCACCACATGCAGCTTGTCGCTGTGAAAATTGCCGGCGCGGTCAAACCAGGTCTGATCGTTGAAACCGGTGACGTCGATCACCAGCGTGTCGCCTTCCCAGTGTCCGACGGACTGGCCCATCCATGAATCGGTAGGAGCAGGGCCGGGGTCTTTGAGAAAAATGTTCCGCACCGCGCCAGCGTACTCGTAGACGAACGTAAGCGCGCTGGCGCTTTCCAGAATCTGGAACGGGTAGGGCATGTAAGTGGCGCGCGGCACGCCAGGAAGATAGCATTTGATCTCCGGATCCAGGTTCAGCCAATCCTTTTCGTTCTGTCTTTTTTTAGCGAGGGCTTCGGGTTTATAGGGAATTTCGCCGCCTTCCACCACGCCCAGGCCGGGCGGCACCGCGCCAACAGCACCTAGCGCCAGCACCGGAGCAGCCGGAACCGGGCCATAGGGACCGCTGCGCAGCGCCATCGCCGCACTCGCCACGTGAGCCTCGATATCGTAGTTGGCTTCGTTCAACGCCTGCCAGATTCCATTCAGATCGGCGTGACCGCCCGGCCCGCGCGGCGCGCGATAAACCTGTGCGGCCAGCGGCAAGGCAATGGCCACGAGAATTGCGGAACTCGTTCTTAGCCTGCGAAGGGTTTTTCCCATGGATCGATTCTATTGCCGACCATTATCCCCCGCCGGGTAAGGCAGCGCCACGCAGTGCCAGGCGCAGCAACTTGACACGTATTAAACCTTTGTTTTAAACTGATGTTTAAAATGATCGCACGACGAACCAGGCCGGCCGGGCCGGCGCAAGACGACACGCGGACTAAAATACTGAAGGCAGCCATCAAAGTATTTTCCGATCATGGCTACGATCGCGCCACGGTGCGCGACATCTGCCGGCGCGCCGGAGTAAACGTGGCGCTGGTCAATTACCACTTCGGCGACAAAATGGAACTTTATCTCGCCGTCGTTCGTTATGCCGTTGACGCCGACGCGAAGATGGAGCTGATCAATCACGCTTTAGAGCAGAACGCGGATCCTTGCGACGCGCTACGCCAGATCATTCGCGCTGTTCTGGAACGCCTGAGCACGACCCGGGAGCAGTTTGGATTGCAGTTGCGGTTCGTGTTGAAGGAAATGGCCAACCCGACGCCGGCCTTGGCGGGGGTTGTGGAAGAGTCCCTGCGGCCGCTGTACGACCGGCTGCGTTCGCTGGTGGGACAGATTCTCAGCCTTCCTCCCAACCACGACAAAACGCGCCTTTGCACTCACAGCATCATGGGTCAGGTGGCGCATTATTCTCATGCGCAGCCCGTGCTATGCCAGCTCTGGCCGAAAATGAAGATGTCGCCGAAACAGCGAGAGATGGTGGCGAATCATATTGCCGATTTTTCGCTCGCCTATCTTCGTTCGTCTCGCTCGTCTCGCTCGCCAGTCTTGGAGCCGCGCGCGTCCGCTTCGCAACCAACTCCGCTGAAATCGTCAAGGAAGCCTCATGATCGAACAAAAAACCGTTGATCCCGCCCAGCAAATGAAGGAGCGGCCGCAGCCCAAGCCGCCCCAGGACAGCGGACCGGCTCAACCGAAACCTCGCAGCAAGGCCGTCCCACTCATCATTGTCTTGGTGCTGGCGGGCGTGGCCTTCCTGGTCTGGCGGCTTTTCTTTTTCTCTCCGGCTACTCCCGAGAACGTCGTCACTCTGAGCGGGCGTATCGAAGGTGACGACTCGGCGGTGGCGCCCAAAACCAGCGGCCGCATTCTCGAAGTGCGCATGCGCGAAGGCGACACCGTCAAGGCGGGCGATGTCATCGCAATTCTTGACGACGAACAGGTGCGCGCGCGGGAGGATCAAGCCCAGGCTGCGCTGCTGGCCGCGCAGGCGCGAACCGTCTCGGCGCAAGCGCAGACGTCCATCCTGCAGGAGCAATTGAAAGAGAACGAGCTTTACACTGAGCAATCCAAAGTGGACTCGCAGGGGCGCGTGCGGCAAGCGGAGGCCGATCTTGCCGCCGCAGAGGCGGACCTCGCGCAGCAGGAAGCTTCCTATCAACTGGCGCTCTTCGACAAGGAAGCCTACACTCGCCTGGCCGCAAGCGGAGCGGTGTCCGAACGGCAGGGCAAGCAATCCGTGGCTACGGCCGATCAGGACGCGGCTGCCGTGGCCGCGGCCAAGAGGCGCGTGGAAGCTGCGCGCGGATCTCTCACCACCGCTCAGGCGAACCTGACGAATCCGGGCATTCGAGAGGCGCAAGTGGCGGGTGTTCGGCGGCAGCTTGCGCAGCAGGAAGCCGAGATCGCGAATGCGAAAGCCAGCGCGGAACAGGCGCGCTTTCAACTGACGGAGGCCCAGGCGAACCGCCAGGACCTTACTATCGCCGCGCCGTTCGATGGCACCATCATTACGCGCGCGGCCGAACCGGGCGAGGTGGTGACGGCGGGAACCGCGATTGTCACGCTGCTGGACCTGACGAAAGTTTATCTACGCGGCTTTGTGCCGGAGGGACAGATCGGACGCGTGAAGCTGGGCCAGCTGGCGCACGTCTATCTGGATTCCAATCCGAACCAGCCGTTAGACGCCTATGTTTCGCGCATCGATCCGCAAGCGACATTCACTCCCGAGAACACGTATTTTCGTGACGACCGCGTGAAGCAGGTAGTCGGCGTGAAGCTGCAACTGAAAACCGGCATCGGCTACGCCAAGCCCGGAATGCCCAGCGATGGCGAAATCCTGGTTCAAGGCGACCAGTGGCCGGCGCATAAGGCGAGCAAATGACGGCCGCGGCTGTGGATCGCACCGGGCCCGCTGGGGATCGAAATGCGGGCTCACAGGCGATCGAAATCAAAAAACTCTGGAAACGTTATGGCCCTATTGAAGCCGTGAGGGGCATCAGTCTACAGGTGGAGCGCGGCGAGATTTTCGGTTTGATTGGTCCGGATGGCGCCGGGAAAACTTCTACGTTTCAGATTCTGGCGGGCGTGATGGAAGCTACATCCGGATCGGCGGAAGTATTCGGAAGGCCGGCCCGCGAGGCGCGTTCGCAAACCGGTTACCTGACGCAGACCTTCAGTTTGTATCCCGATTTGAGCGTCTCGGAGAACATCCACTATATCGGCGATCTGCGGCGTGTACCTCGCGCGGAGATTACCCAACGCGGGCTGCGTTACCTGCGGATGTTTGATATGGACCGTTTCCAGGACCGGCTGGCGGGACGGCTCAGCGGCGGCATGAAACAGAAGCTGGCGCTGGTCTGCGCCTTGGTCCCGGAGCCGAATGTGCTGGTGCTGGATGAACCGACCACAGGTGTCGACCCGGTATCGCGCCGCGAATTCTGGGACACGCTGGCGCATCTCGCGGCAGACGGTCTCACGATTCTCGTCGCCACACCCTACCTGGACGAGGCCGAGCGGTGCCATCGCGTGGGACTAATGCATCAAGGCGAGATCCATCAGACGGGCACTCCGGCCGAGTTGCGCGCCAGTTTGCACGCCAACCGGCTGGAGCTCAGAACGTCCAATCTGCCGAAAGCGGAGCGTGTGCTGGCCCAACGCGCCGGCCCGGAGCAAGAGATCCTGGATGTACAGCGCTTCGGCGACCGTCTGGATGTGCTGGCCGGCAATCCGGATGAAGCCACGCGTTTCGTCGAGACTCAACTGCAATCCGCGCAAATTCAGATTTCAGAAATTCGCGTCAGTGAACCGACTCTCGAAAATACGTTCGTCGCAAAATTGCGGAATCTGGGGCAGGAAGTGCGGTCGGACGCATTTCCTGGCCGTCACGATCATGAGTACTTGCGTGGTGAGGTCGCCATCGGCGCGAAGAACCTCACCAAACAATTTGGCGACTTCATCGCCGTGAAGCACGTCAGCCTGGAGATCAAGTACGGCGAAGTGTACGGATTGCTCGGAGCCAACGGCGCGGGAAAAACAACAACGATCAAAATGTTGTGCGGGTTGCTGGCGCCCAGTTCCGGCGAAATGCAGTTGGCCGGCGAGCGCGGCAGCTTGCGTTCCGAAAGCGTGCGGCAGCGCATCGGATATATGTCGCAAAAGTTTTCGCTCTACGACGACCTGTCCATCGAAGAAAATCTGAATTTCTTCGCCGGCGTGTATGGCGTACCGGAAGCCGAGCGCGAGGAGAAACGCCGCTGGGCCTTATCGTTTTCCGGTTTGGAGGGCAAGGAAAAGCTGATCACCGGCAGTCTGCCGGGAGGCTGGAAGCAGCGCGTCGCGCTAGGCGCGGCCATCATGCATGAACCCAGCGTCTTGTTTCTGGACGAACCTACCTCCGGCGTGGATCCATTGGCGCGCCGCGCTTTCTGGACGGTGATTAACCGGCTGGCCGATCTGGGCGCGGCCATTCTTGTAACCACGCACTATCTGGAAGAAGCCGAACAATGCAATCGCTTGGGATTTATGGTGGCCGGCGAACTGGTGACGGAAGGCACGCCCAGCGAAATCAAAAATCGCCAGGAAGGCCACCTGCTGGAATTCATCGTCGATCAGCCGCAGCGCGCCGCGGACTTGTTGAAAGGCAGCTCCGAGCGCTGGCGCGTTTCTCTTTTGGTGACCGGCTGCATGTCATCGTCGACGAAGACGTGGAAGCCGGGCATTCGAAACACGACTCAGGAATTGGCCAACTCAGGCGTCCGTGTTTTATCCGTGCGGGAAGAGCGCTTCTCGCTGGAAGACGTTTTCATCAGTGTCGTCGAAAAGGCGCGGCAACAAGGGAAGGTTGCTTCCGAGGACTAAGGAGCTTCTATGCGACGTATCTTTGCCCAAACTCGTAAAGAGCTGATTCAGATCCTGCGCGATCCACTGGCGTTGGCTTTAGTATTGGTTCTCCCGGTCATCATCCTTCTTCTACTGGGCTCGTCCATCGCTCTGACGGTCAGCCACATGCCCATGATCGTACAGGATTTCGATAACTCATCCACGTCCCGCCAATTCATCGATGCCTTCCGCGCGTCCAATTCGCTGTACGTGGTTTCCTGGCCCACTAATCGCCAGCCGCAGGAAGCTTTCACTTCAAACCAGGCGCGGGCGGCGTTGATTATTCCAACGCATTTCGAACGCGATGTTCTGCGTCGCAAAAGCGCGCCGGTTCAGCTCTTAATGGACGGCTCGGACTCGAATACCGCGAGCCTGGTGGCCGGCGACGCCGATAGCATCGTGCGCGCGTTCAATGCGGCGAACAGCGGCGCCTCCAGCCCGCAACCGGTGCAAGCGGAGATACGGCTCTGGTACAACCCCGGCTTGGTGAGCAAGAAATATTCGGGACCGGGAGTTTTTGTTCTCGCCATGTCGATGTTTGCGCCGCTGCTGGCATCGCTCGCGATGGCCAAGGAGGGCGAGAAGAAAACCATCCTCCAGGTCTATGTCTCCAGTATCTCGGCGCATGAATTTCTGCTCGGAAAGATTCTCGCTTTTACGCTGGTGGGCCTGGCCGAATCCATTCCGCTGCTGGTTTTGTTGAGAACCTACTTCGGCCTGAGTTTTGCGGGCGACCCCACTCCGTTCCTGGCGGCTACGGTGCTGTACGCCTTTTGCGTGGCTTCTTTTGGAATCATGGTGGGCGCTGCCATCCCCAGCCGTGTCGCCGCCATGCAGGTAGTAGCTCTAGGAGGATTTTTGTTGGTGTTTCTGTTGTCCGGGCTGATCTTCCCCATCGACAATATTCCGCCGCAGATCCGCTGGGTTTCCGATCTGGTGTGGGGCAAGCATTACATCTACGTGGTGCGCGACGCGTTTTTGCAAGGCGGCGGTTGGCCCTCCACATGGCTCGAAATCCTCATCATCGGTTTCACCGGTCTGGTGTTTTATACGCTGGCCTGGATGAACATGCGGCACATGCAGGTAAAGGCCTAACGATGCAACTGTTCAATTATCGCTTGAGCGCCCTTATTAAGAAAGAATTCGGACAAATACGCCGCGATCGCCGTGTGGCGGCGTCTTTAATTGTTCCGCCGGTCTTACAGCTATTGCTGTTCGGATTCGTTCTGAATTCGAAAGTGGAGAACCTGCGGCTGGGCGTGATGGACGATAGCCGCACTCCGGAGAGCCGTGAACTGGTGGCCACGCTGAGCGAGAGCAAGAGCTTCCGGCTGTCCGGCTATTTTCTATCGCCCGATCGCCTGAGTGACGCCATCACGCAAGGGAAGGTGCAGGCGGGTCTGGTGATTCCTTACGATTATGCGCGGAATCTCCAAAGAGGACGTCCGGCCACGGTTCAATTCCTGTTAAATGCGATGGACGCCAATACCGCTACCATTGCTCGTAACTACGCCGAAGGGGTGATCGCAACTTACACGGCGGGTCTTCAAAGCTCGGGCCTGCACGCCAACTTTCAGCAGATCGCCGTGTCCGATGTAGGCGCTCGCGGAAGCGTCGACCTGCAGCCGTCTTTTTTGTACAACCCCGGCTTGGTCACGTCCTGGTTCACCGTAACCGGCATCCTGGGATTGCTCTGCATATTAAACGGTTCGCTGGTCGCCTCCGCCACCATGGTGAAGGAGCGCGAAGCGGGCACGATTGAGCAATTATTGATGTCGCCCGCGGGGACATCGGAAGTCATCGTTGCCAAAATCGCACCGCTTTTTTTGCTTTTGTGCCTGATGGCGTTGCTCGCCATCGGCTTGATCCGTTTCGTATTTCACGTGCCCTTCCACGGGAGTTTTCTGCTCGTGTTTAGCGGCGCGGCGTTGTGTCTTTTGTCTGGAATCGGAATCGGAACATTCATCGCTACGTTCACGAAATCCGCCGAGCAGGCGCAACTGACCAGCTTCTTCGTGAATCCTCCGCTGGCCAGTTTGTCGGGAGCGCTGACGCCCGTGGAAGCCATGCCGCATTGGATGCAACCTTTGACCAAGTTCAATCCGATTTACCACTTCGGCGTGATCGCGCGCGCCAGCATGTTGAAGGGCAGCGGGATCGATACGCTTTGGCCGGATTTCCTCGCTCTGCTCATATTTACCGTTGTTCTGGTGTCGTTAAGTGTTTGGCGATTCCGAAAACAACTGGGTTAGGACCGTTTAAACATGGAAAGAACCATCACTCATACATTGGCATTCCTGTTGGTGGGAACTGTTGGCGCATTTGCGCAATTGGGACCGCCCCCGGCTTCGTCCCAGGGAACGGTGGCCACGCAACTGCCGCTGTCCGGACGCGGCGGGCAGACTGGATCGGTTACCGCCACGCAATCGCCCACGCCCAGCACCACCACCAGCGTCAATACGCTGAACACCTCTGTGCAAACCTCCGGGCCATTCGCAGGCAGCGCCAGCAGCATCTCGAAAGCCCCGTTTTCTGGCAAGCTTTCTTTTCGCGAAGCTATCCAGCGAGGTCTCGATTACAACCTCGGAACCGTGGGATTGAACCAGGCCGTCCGCCAGTCGCATGGCCAGGCCAGAGTGGCTCGCAGCTCCTTACTTCCGAATCTGGTTGCCACCGCGAGCGAGACCGAGCAACAAACTAACCTGGCCGTCGCGGGAATACGCTTTCATTCTCCAATTCCCGGATTTGCCTTTCCTGAAATTGTCGGACCCTTCAATTACTTCGATCTTCGCGCGCGTTTAACGCAAACCCTGGGCGATATGACCGCGTGGAAAAATTATCGGTCGGCCGAAGAGAGTGCGCGCGCCAACGAATTGTCCCTGCAAGACGCGCGCGATCTGGTTGTACTGGCGGTGGGCGGCGCCTACCTGCAAGCGATCGCCGCGAAAGCCCGCGTGGAATCAGCCAAAGCACAGCTAGACACTGCCACGGCCCTCTTTCAGCAAACCTCCCAGCAACGCGCCGTCGGCTTGCTGGCGCAAACAGACGTGAACCGCAGCCGCGTTCAGATGCTCACCCAGCAGGAGCGCCTGTCCACGCTCGGCAACGACCTGTCCAAGCAGAAAATCAATCTCGCGCGCCTGACCGGCTTGCCCGCCAGCGATCAATTTGACGTCTCCGACGACATCCCTTTCTCCGCCGCTCCCGATATGAAGTTCGATGATGCGCTCGCACAGGCCTATGCCCATCGTCAGGATCTCAAGGCTGCCGCGGCGCAGATCCACGCCTCCGAGCTAACCAGGTCGGCGGCGCGTGCGGAGCGCCTGCCTTCGCTCGCGCTGAACGCGGACTATGGCGCGAACGGCTTGAATCCGAGCAACGCGCATGGGACCTTTTCCGTCACCGGCACTTTAACCGTTCCCATCTGGCGAGGCGGCCGTACCGAAGGCGACATCGAACAGGCCGACGCCGCGGTTTTCGAGCGGCAGGCCGAGATCGAAGACCTGCGCGGGAAAATTGAAAGCGATGTGCGCAGCGCGTTCCTTGATTTGCAGGCGGCGGCCAGTCAGATTGAGGTTGCGGACGAGAATCGCAAGGTGACCAAAGAAACGCTGGACCTGACGCGCCAAAAGTTTCAGGCGGGCGTTTCGGATAACGTCGAGGTGGTGCAGGCTCAGGAATCCGTTGCCAGCGCGGAGCTGGATTACATCAATAGCGTCTTCGCCCACAACGTAGCCAAACTGAGCCTGGCGCGGGCGGTGGGAGCCGCTACGGACAACCTGTCGCAGTTTCTGAAACTGCCATAGCGTCCTCCACGGGTCCAGCGGCGTTGTAAAGCGGCGCGAGATAAATCCCATGCCGTGCGGCAATCGTCTCAATGTCCGCCACTCGCTCGGGAGTGATAAATCCTCTTCCCTGAGAGAAGGGTTCGAAGCGGCCCTCCAAAGCCAGAGCCATGCCTTCGAGCAAACATCCGTGTACCACATCGGGAAACGGATGCCGATTCAGAATGCCGTGCAAATCCGGCGCGAACTTCAATCCGCCGGTGATTTGCCCCAGCCCTCCGAAAAAGATTTTGGCGCCGGGCATCTCCGCGCCTGGCGACAGGTTCTTCGGGTAGCCTGCATCGCAAACGATTGCGTCGCGCGCGATCCGGCCCAACAGTAGCGAAGGGGACGCCAGACTTGCCGCGCAGATCACAACGTCGGCCTCCGCCGAGAATGGCTCGCCATCCGTCGCGATCTCCACCGGAACACCACCCGCGTCCAACTCGGCCGCGAGCCTACGCAGGCGCTCCCCGTTGCGTGCGCTGAGCAGCACGCGCCTCACCATGGGCGCCAGACACCGGGCGCAGCCGGAACCCACATCGCCGGTCGCTCCCACGATGAGCAGTGTCGATCTTCGCATGTTCCGGCCCTCCAGCGCGCACATCTTCTGAATGCCCTGGACGATAAAACCAACGGTCAACGTATTGCCCGTGGTGAAAACCGTGGCGTTTCTTTCGGGAAGCTGATCGAAATTGCCTTCGATGAGAATGGAACTGAATCCGCCCAGACTCACGATCTTCGCTCCTGCCTTGATCGCGCAGGCCGCCGCCGCTCGAACGCGCGCGACGTTATCGTGTGTATAGGCGGCTTCCAGACGATCGGGAGGAATGAAAGAGTCGACGTAGATGCCCCTGGCCCTCACCGGTGCAATCGATCCGATCTCAACATGACAGACTGGCCGAGGCGGAATCCAGGGCAGGATGTCCTTGATCTCGTCGTCTGGCAACGGCGTGTGCTCCGGTCCGCGCAGGACAGCGAGTACGTCCGCGGCCGCGCGCCAGCTCTCCTGATGCCCGATCAGCGCGAAGTCCACCTGGCCTAAACCGGCAACTGACTCACCCATGTAAGCGTTACCTCGCCCGGTAGCCCCAGCGCGTCCAGCGTCTTCAGGTACTGTTGCAGCGACGCTCCCCGTAGCTCGGCTGCACTCAAGCTGATCTCGGATAGGGACGGCTTCACACAGCTCGCGTGACACACTTCGCAATGTCCGTCCTTGCATTCCTTCGCCAACATCCGGGCCAGGGTGGTCATCACATCCAGATGCAGCCCGTACACCTTGTCGTCGAAGCGCTGCCGGTCCAAGGCCCGCTCCGCTCTGAGGATCGCCATGGCGTGATCGACATGCTCTTCTTCCTCCGCCGCGATGGAGGCGAACGTCTTGCCCAAACTCCCCGGCGCCACCCTTCCGACGCGTGCATAGCTGGCTACGGCGAACGATTCCAGCATGATCTCCTGGACGATGAGGCAGCCAATAAAATCGCGCTCTGCAATACAAGCGAGGAATGCATCGCGCAGCCGCTTCCAATGCTTGGCGTGGACATTATCGGAGACGTCTAATCCAAGCTTGCGGCCCTCGGCGGCGAACCGGGCGGCATGCCCCTGTTCAGCCCGCGCGTGCTCCAATGCGTCGGCAATTTCCTCTGGATCGTCACAAATTTCCGATAAAGAGGTGTAATTCTGCGCGGCCATTAGTTCGCCCGTCACCGCCTGCGCCAGGACATCCTGCCAGATCGGAGCAGTAGGTACAAGCGCCGGTGAGCAGCTCAGATCAATTACGGATTCCATGCGTCCTCCTGACTGCCTGCCCATGTTCAAATATCGATACGCAGGCAACGCGCATCGGTTCCATATTTTGTTCGAAGAAAATGGGCGGCTCAGGCGTAGGAAATCGTATTCAGGCTGCCGGCCATCAGATTGATCTCGGTGTGCACGCTCGAGAAGCTTGTCGGCCATCTCTTCGAAGGTGACTTCTTCGTCGCCCTGCGAGCCGATGAGCACCACCTCATCGCCCAGTCGCACTTCGGAATCCAGATCGGTGACGTCGATCGTGAGCACGTTCAAGGAAACCCGTCCGATCACCGGGCAACGCTTGCCATGGATCAAGACGATGCCCTTATTGAACAGCGCTCGCGGGTAGCCTTCTCCGAACCCCACCGGCAAGGATGCGATCCGGCTGTCTCGCACTGTGGTGAACAGACCGCCGTATCCCACCGTGCGGCCTTTCGGGACATCGCGCACCTGGGCCACCCAAGTCCGAAACGACATCACGGGTTTGAGCTCGGCCGGATTCTCGAACTCGCGCGACGTGCGCACGCCGTAGCAGGCCGCTCCGGCGCGCACCATGGCGCGGCATTGGCCGGTGAGCCGCACGGTGGCCGCGCTGTTGTGCGTATGAACCAGCGCGTTCTCGGGCAGCCCGATCGCGTCGCAGAAGCGCGCCATGCGTTCCATCTGCGCACTGGTCTGCGCCAGATCGCTTGAGTCCGCCGTCGGGAAATGAGTCATCACGCCCGCGATCTTCAGCCCCGGCAAACGCATCACCTGACGTATGGTGTCGATTTGCTCCGGGAAGAATCCGCTTCTGCCCATTCCCGTGTCGATATCGAGATGCACGTCCACCGGCCGGCCGCGCCGCACTCCAGCCGCCGACAGATAAACCGCCGCTTCCCGGCTGCCCACCTGTTCCTCAACCTCGAACTCGCGAACCGACTCCTCCATTTCCGCTTCCAGCGCCATTCTGAGCCGCAGCAGGGGTACCTTCAGCCCCATCCGGCGAATGGTCTCCGCCTCTGGATTGGTACAAATGCCCAGCATGTCCGCGCCCGCCTCCACCGCAACCGGAGCCAGCGCTTGCAGCCCATGCCCATAGGCATTGGCCTTCATGACGACGCAGAGTTTCGCGGGAGCGACCAGACGCCGCAGATACTGAATGTTGTTGAAAAAGTTCTCGCGCGACACAAGAACCTGAACGTGATGTTGAGCCATCGTCCTACTACGATAGCTTCACTCCATGCGGAGCGCCTTCAGCGGGTCCAACCGGATGGCGCGCCGCGCCGGAGCCCAGCACGCGACGAATGCCACCATCGCCATGAGCGCAATGGCGCAGAGGTAGGTGAAAGGATCGTGCGCGCTGACGCCATATAGGATCTGGCCAAAGAATTTTCCGGTCGCGAACGCCAGCGCGAAACCAATCGTTATCCCCGCTGCCAGCAGCAGCGCGGTTCGCCTTAGCACCACGCGCGCCACTTGCGAAGGAGCCGCTCCCAGAGCCATGCGGATGCCGATCTCCCGTGTTCTTCTGGACACCGCGTAGGCCATGATTCCGTACACGCCCGTTGCGGCCAGCACCACCGCGAGCAATCCAAAGGATGCCAGCACCACCGCGACCAGCTTGGCCGGGAACAACGCCAGCCCGAGTGCGCTGGCCAGGCTGCCATCGCTGAAGACGGTGAGCGACGGGTCCAGTTCCGCAACCGCGCGGCGCATCACCCGGACCGTCTCGGCCTCCGGCAGCGGCGAGCGCGCCACCAACGTTTGCCCGGTGGTCCAAACCTGCTCCATCGGCTCAAAAACGGTAGGCGACGGCGTTTCACCCAGCGAACGGTATTTTCCGTCCTCCACCACCCCGGCGATCTGGATCCATTTCCCATCTGTCCTGTGGCGGAAGCGCTTACCGATGGGATTTTCGCCGGGCAGGAGTTGGCGGGCGAAAGCTTCATTTATCAGAGCGACGGGCGGCGCGTCTTTGCCATCCCGCTGGTCCAGATCGCGGCCCGCCAGCAGGCGTGTCCCCGCGGCTCGCAGATAGCCAGGAGTGATGAAGTACATATTGGCCGTAGGAACGTCTCCCGCGCGCGGCTCCGGCTTGCCTTCAAAAAGTACGCCGCTATTCGAAATATTGAGGGTCAGCGGCAGGCCGTCGATCACCCCGGCAGCTTCAATTCCAGGCATGGAGCGGACTTTATCCAGTAGCCGGCGCTGAAATTGCCGGCCGCGTTCCTCGTCATAGCCTTGTGCGGCGAAATCGTAGGAGAGGACGGCGGCGTGTTGCGGGTCGAATCCAAGGTTCAGGCTGAGCGCGTGCTGCAAACTGCGTACCACGAGAACGCTTCCCACCAGCAACACCACGGACAGAGCCACCTGCGCGGCCACCAGAATATCGCGCAGGTTCAGACGGCGAAGTCTTTCCGCCGGCGCGTCGTTCTTCATCGCCCCGGCCAGGCTGGCGCGCGAGGATTCGAGCGCCGGCGCCAAGCCGAACAGCAGCGCGGTAAGAAGCGCAACAACGGCCGTGAACAGCAGTACGCGCGTGTCCATCGCGACGTGCGGAATCACCGGCACGTCAACCGGCGGACGCCACACGTTCACCAGATCGTTCAGCCACCAGGCCAGCAGTATCCCCGCCGCGCCGCCCGCAATGGACAGTATCAGGCTCTCGGTGAGAAGCTGGCGCAGAAGCTGGCCGCGGCTTGCGCCCAAAGCCAGGCGGATCGCCGTTTCTTTGCGCCGGTCGGCTGCGCGCGCCAGCAACAGGCTGGCCAGATTCACGCAGGCGATCAGCAGCACCATGCCCGCCACGGCCATCAGTACAGCGGAGAATCCAGTGATGGCTCCGCGCAGAAAGTTGCCGGCCATTCCGGGCGGCGAAAGCGCGATGGAAACGCCCGCGTCTTCTTTGGGATGTTCGCGGCCAAGCTGGGTGGCGATGGTATTCATCGCCGCCTCGGCGCTCTTCAAAGAAACGCCCGGTTTCAGCCTTCCCACCACCAGGCCATTGTCGTTGCCTCGGTCGTCCAGCCAGGCGCCCTGCTCAATCTGATCCGCCATCGCCAGCGGAACAAAGATTTCGGGAGTGTAGATGAGCTCGGTTCCGATAAATGCCGGAGGCGTCACGCCGACGATGGTGTAATCCATCCCCGCGATCTTCACCTTCTTGCCCGCGATATCGGGATCGCCGCCAAACCGGCTCTGCCAGCAACTGTAATCGATCACAGCCACGGGATGCCCGCCCCGTTTCACGTCGTCATCGGGATGCAACACGCGGCCCCGGATGGCTTGGACGCCCAGCAGGTCGAAGTAATTTCCGCTGACCTCGTAGCCCCACAGGCGCAGATTGCCGGCCCCACCGCGGCTCAAGTTCACGGCAATGAACCGGTACATCGCCAAGCCGCTCAGCACCGTGTTCCGGTCGCGATAGTCTTTGTAATCCAAATAGGAGAGCGTGGGGAACTGCGCCTTGGAAGTGCGCATGTTGAGGGACACCAACTCGTTCTGGCGTTCGACGCCGAAAGGCCGGAAAACGACCGCGTTGACCAGCGAGAAAACGGTGGCGTTGGCGCCGATGCCGAGCGCCAGCGTCACAATCGCAGCGGCGGTAAAACCGGGGCTGGAACGGAGCCGGCGGAACGCGAGGGTCACATTATGGCGCAGCATGTCCCATTGGATGCATGTTTGTTGCCGCAGCAAGCTTTAGATTCTCAATCCGATCGCCCGCGCCCACTGCGCGATTTTGGGACGAACCGGCTCGCCTGCGGTCACTTCGCAAACACTTGGCACGTCATTAGTCTCCTCGCTACCATGGCTCATGCGAAGCAACCTAGCGGCAGCTACTCTGTTCTTCGGCACCCTCGGCGTTTTTTCTCCGATGCCTCCCGGCCTGGCCGCCGATTTAAGCCAAGCCCGTCCGATCCCGATCAAGGTGGTCATCGTGACCATGTTCGAAGCCGGCGCCGACACGGGTGACCGTCCGGGCGAGTTGCAGTATTGGGTGGAACGCAACCATCTCGACAGGATCCTTCCGTTTCCTCAGGCTTACCACCACCTGCGCATGAATCGCGACGGAGTGCTCGCCGTGCTCACCGGCATGGGAACCGCCAAAGCGGCCGGCAGCATCATGGCCCTGGGATTGGACCCGCGCTTCGATCTGCGCAAAGCCTATTGGATGGTGGCGGGCATCGCCGGCGTGGATCCGGCCGATGCATCGCTCGGCTCGGCCGCGTGGGCCGAATGGGTAGTGGACGGCGACCTGGGTTACGAAATCGACGGCCGCGAGATCCCCGCCGATTGGCCCACCGGCTTCGTGCCGCTCGGCAAGTCCAAGCCCTATGAACTTCCGCGCGTCAGCCTGAGCGGCGAGGACCGTGGCGAGGTGTATCATCTGAACGGCACGCTCGCGGATTGGGCCTTCCATCTCACCGAACACGTGAATCTGGGCGACACGCCTGAAATGCAGCAGGACCGCGCCCGGTACGCTAGCGCCAACGCACGCCGTCCTCCTTTCGTGCTGAAAGGCGACACCATTTCTTCCAGCACTTTTTTCACCGGCGTCAAGATGAGCGAATGGGCCAACCAATGGGTCAGGTATCACACCGCGGGCAAAGGCAACTACGTCACCACCGCGATGGAGGACACCGGCACTCTCTCCTCGCTCCAGATGCTGGCCAAGGCCGGCCGCGTGGATTGGAATCGCATCATGGTCCTGCGTACCGCGAGCGACTTCGATCAACCGCCGCCCGGCACGACCGCCGCAGAAAATCTCGCTCGCAACACCGGACGGCAATACGTCGGGTACTTGCCCGCGCTCGAATCCGCCTGGCGCGTCGGAAATACAGTAGTTCAGGAAATTACCACGCATTGGAATCAGTACAAGTGAAAGCCCCGCGCTGGCGGTCACGTGTTTTGTCATACTGAATTCTTGCCGGCTGAAGCGTTACGGTAGAATCGTTCCATGTCTCCTGTCCCCGCCATCCCGGCGCTCATTCGAGACCTGCAATTCTTGCACGCCTCGGAGCGGATGGCATGAGCGATAAAATCAAGTCTATTCCAATCCATCTATTTTCCGAGGAGCCCGATGTCGAAGATTTTTCCAGCTAAATCTCTGGGGTTGCGTTTATTATTTTGTTGCTCATTCACGCTTGGCTTCACCTCCGCCCTGCTGGCGCAGAGCGAGGCGAACGCGCCGGCGGCTCGGATTCTCATTACACGGCCAATCGACGCCAGCAGGCTGGTCACGCTCGCCGGCAACACGCCGGCCGAAGCGAACGCGCAGAACGACCGCGGGAAGGTGGCGGATGGCTTTGCGATGCCTCACATGCTTCTCCAGTTGCAGCGCAGTCCGGAGCGGGAACAGGCGCTGGAGAATTTTATCGATCAGCAACACACTTCCTCCTCGCCCAATTTCCACCGCTGGCTGACGGCGGCTCAAGTGGGCCAGCTATATGGACCGGCCCAATCCGATATAGAGATGGTTTCCGATTGGCTGAGCTCCAGCGGGTTCACCGTGAACACCGTGTATCCGAGCGGCATGTCCATCGACTTCTCCGGAACAGCCGGTCAGGTGTTCGCGGCGTTCCGAACGGAAATTCACCGGCTCCGGGTAAACGGAGCGGATCATATCGCGAATATGAGCGATCCCCAGATCCCGGAAGCGCTGGCGCCGGTGGTGGCGGGCATTGTGTCGTTGCACGACTTTCGTCCGCACTCGATGAAGAAGTCTCGCGCGCATTATACTGTTGAGTTTCAGCTTGTTGTGCCGGCCGATCTCGCCACGATTTACGATTTTAATCCGGCTTTTGCCGCCGGATACACCGGTAAAGGACAGACCATTGCGGTACTGGAGGATAGCGATCTCTACAATACGGCGGATTGGACCACATTCCGGAAGGAATTTGGATTGTCCAGTTACACTTCGGGATCCTTAAGCGTCGTCAACCCCGCGCCGCCGAGCGGCGTTTCTAATTGTACCGACCCGGGACCGACGGACTCCGACGATGAAGCGACCCTGGACGCCGAATGGTCTACGGCGGCGGCGCCGGGCGCAACCATCGAGCTGGCTTCCTGCAACGATACGGCTACCACTCCCGGATTTGTGATCGCAGCGCAGAATTTAATCAACGCCAAGAGTCCGCCTCAGATCCTCAGCTTGAGCTACGGCGGCTGCGAAGCGGGGACCGGAGCAACCGCGAACGCCTCCTACAATTCCGCTTACCAGCAGGCGGTGGCCGAAGGCGTGTCGGTGTTTGTCGCGGCGGGCGACGAAGGCGCGGCCAGCTGCGATTACAACTTCACCACCGCCACGCATGGCATCGGCATCAGCTCTTCCGCTTCCACCTCCTATAACGTTGCCGCTGGAGGCACCGATTTCGCCGATACGTCGCTCGGCACCACCAATACCTATTGGAGTTCGACTAATAGCTCAACCTACGGTTCGGCCCTCTCCTACATTCCGGAGATCCCCTGGAACGATTCGTGCGCCGGTTCCGTCCTGGCGATTTTTAACGGCTATTCGGTTGGTTACGGCCCCAGCGGCTTTTGTGGAAGCAGCCTGGCGCAACAAGACGAACTGTTCGAGGTGGTGGCGGGCAGCGGAGGGCCAAGCGGCTGCGCAACCGGCGCGCCGTCCCAGAATCTGGTAGTGAGCGGCAGTTGCAAGGGATACACCAAACCTTCGTGGCAAGCGGGTGTCGCCGGGATACCGAGCGATGGCGTCCGGGATATTCCCGACGTCTCGATGTTCGCCTCCAACGGACTGTGGGGTCACTACTACGTCTACTGCTTTTCCGATCCCATGAATGGCGGCGTACCTTGCACGGGCGCTCCGGCCTATTGGGCCGGCGCGGGCGGCACGTCGTTTGCCGCTCCCATACTGGCTGGGATTCAGGCGCTGGTGAACCAGAAGATGGGAGGCCCGCAGGGTAATCCGAATCCGGTTTATTACAAACTCGCGGCCAGTTCCGAAGCCTCAGCCGTGTTCCACAGCATCACCACGGGCGACATCACCGTAAACTGCGCGGGCGAAATAGAGTGCTTCGGAAGCGGGTTCGTGGGAAGAGGGCGCGCGTCGCCGCCCACCGAGTTCGACGGAAACGGCGGCCTATCCAAAAGCACCCAAACCTACGCCCCGGCCTTCGCCGCCGCCAGCGGTTGGAACTTCGCTACCGGGCTGGGCAGCGTGGATGCCTACCAGCTGATCTCGAATTGGACCAAGGGTCAGTAAGGATGACGCCCATGTACAAAACCATCGTTCTCCTTGGCGGCGCCCTGTTGATGGCGGCGGCTCCGGCGCGCGTAAACGCTCAAAGCTTCGACACCAGCGGGACGGCCGGCCTCAGCGGCCAGTACCTGTTCCGGTACGTCACGTTCTTCAACGACGAGAATGGCAACCTGACGGAATCCTGCAGCCTCACCGGCGTTATCGCTTTCAACGGCACGGGAAATTACTCGCTCTCGAACACGCAACTGTTCGATTCGGCCGGCACCACAGGCACGGGCTCCTGCGTTTCGCTGGGCGGGGGAACGTACGGAGTACAAACGAACGGCATCGCCCAACTGGACAATCCTATCTACCCGGCCACTCTCTTCGGCAGTTTTAGCAAGCCTGTCGTCATCGCGAGTTCCACCGAAGATGACGGCTTCGATCTGTTTATCGCGGTTCAGGCGCCGGCCACTGCGTTTTCCAACAGCAGCCTCTCGGGCGCGTTCACTGTGGGCACCCTGGATTTCCTCAACAGCTCCGCCTCGCTGGCGCGCCAGGGCTACTTCACGTTGAACGCCGACGGGAAGGGGGATATCGCGGCGTTCACGGTGACTGGCTCGCTGGCAAATGTGAAAAGCGGCGACAGCGTAACGCAGAATGTGGCCGAATCCAGCTACGTGCTATCCGGCGCCACGGGTGGAACCATGACTTTTCCCGGCAGCTCGGACGATCAAACCGAGATCGTCAGCGGCGCCAAGGTTCTGTACGTGTCCGCCGATGGCAACTGGTTTGTGGGAGGCTCGGCAACCGGATCGGACATGTTCTTCGGATTTCGCGCACCCTCCGGCGTCAGTTCCAACGCGTTCTTGAACGGGACTTACTTCGTGGCCGGAATGGAAGATTACCTGGGCGGCGGCTCACCCTATTTTCTGGATGCCTTTTATGGGTCCATCAATACCAGCGGAAATGGGAATCTCATCTGGCACGAGCGCTTTGACGACGTGGTGGATATATTTACCTACGACAACACGTTCTACTCGCCGGTGACCATCGGAGCGAGCGGCTCCTATTACGACGGCAACTTTTACACTTATCTGGCCGGCGCCAATGGAACCGCGTTGATGCTGATCGGATCCAATCAGCAGTTCTCCCTCATCATCGGAGTTCACGCCGCCTCCGTCACGCCGACCTCTTCAATATGGATCGATCCGACCGGGATTACCGACGCAGCGAATTACACACCGATCACCAACGCCTACGCTCCCGGCGAGTTGGTGAGCCTGTATGGAAACTTCGGCGTATCTACTCAGGTTGAAGACGCGCTCCCGATTTCCACCAACCTGGGCGGCGTGCAGGTTTTCGTCAATGGGATAGCGGCTCCGGTTTATTCGGTGAGCCAGAATCAGGTGAGCGTTCTGATTCCTTACGAGATCACGGGTGACTATTTTGCTACGTTCCAGGCGGAGGTGAACGGGTCCAAGTCCAACATGGTAACGGTGTACGCCGACAACACGGCGCCGGGAATTTACACCCTTGCTCAGAGCGGGACCGGAGCCGCGGCGATCCTGCACTCCAATTACACCGAAGTAACGGATAGCAGCCCAGCGGTACCTGGCGAGACGGTGCTTCTGTACATGACCGGTCTTGGAACCGTAACGCCTCAGGTAGGCGATGGCGCGGCTCCTGGCAGCGAATTAAGCATGAGCGACGAAGCTTCGGACATCGTAGTAATTCTGGATGACGGCGTGAATTCCCCGGCCCTGGCTGACGTTTCGTTTGCCGGTTTGGCGCCCGGATTTGCCGGGCTATATCAGGTGAATTTCACCTTGCCGGATAGCGGCCTGGAGAACGGCGATGTCTACGTCGCTTTGGGTACGGACGAGGCGCTGAATGAGATGGCGACCATCGCTCTGTCGGGCTTCTCCAGCAGGGCCACGCAGACCGGACCCGGCCGCCGCACTTCCAGGCTACTGAGCCGCGCCATGGCGGCTCGCGCCGTTTCCGGAAGACCGGCTCCGAAACGCCGCCGTGCTTTACCGGAGAGGTGACCGGCTCAACGCACTCACTTGCGAGCTGGCGGCGGTGGCAGCGTACCGCCTTCGGCCAGGATCTTCATATTCTCCAGCGCCTGCGTGAACCGCGCGGTTCTTTGCGCTATGTCCTTTTCACGCGCGGCGTCGTCAGGCAGCATGGAGTTGTCAAAGACCAGAGTGTAGACCAGCTTCGACGTGGTGGCCGTTAGCGGCCGCGCCTCCAGCGTGCCGTGGTAGAGATTGTACGGCCGGCCTTCCCTGACGGGCTGCGTGTAGGTGTAGGAAAGCTCGGTCTTGCCTACAAGAATCTCGCCGCCGATGGACCGGACGGTGCCGAACTCCCCATCCCTGCCGGAGACGATAGTGCACGGCACCTGCAGCCACTCGCCGATATCGCAATACTTGCCCACCCGCTTCCACACCTCGGCGGCGGGACGGTTCACCGTGATTTCCAGAGGAATAGAAACGTAGGTCGGCTTTGCGACCACGGTGCTCGCCGCTACCGCCGATCCTTGAGCGCCTGTGGGCGGAGCCTGTGAACTGGCGACGCTTGCCAGACAGCCCATCGCGATCGCACAGCCGGCCATGGTCTTGCTAAAGTGATTCGGCATTTATTCCTCCAAATGGTTTCGTCTTCGGGCGTGGTACTGACGCACATGTTGTCACAGGCAGCCCGGAATAATCAAGCTCGCAGGCGAGCCAAGGTATCCAGGTGTATAGTGAAATGGCCTTTGGAAAACCTCTATGCCTGACCTTACTCTCATAATTCCTGTCTTGATCGTGGTGATCTATTTGCTTTCGTCCATCAAGATTCTGGCCGAGTATGAGCGCGGCGTGATCTTCCGCCTGGGCCGCGTGCTGCCGCAACCCAAGGGCCCTGGCGTCATCCTGGTCTTCGCGCCCTATCGATCGCATCGTGCGCATCTCTCTGCGGATCGAAGCCATGGAGGTGCCGCCGCAGGACGTGGTCACGCGCGACAACGTAACAGTGAAGGTGAACGCGGTGGTTTATTTCCGCGTCCTGGATCCCACCAAGGCCGTCCTGGAGGTCACGAATTTTCTGTACGCGACGTCGCAAGTATCGCAAACCACTCTGCGCAGCGCACTCGGCGAGGTGGAGCTGGACGAACTGCTCAGCCAGCGCGAAAAGTTAAATCTCCGTCTGCAATCGGTGCTGGATGCGCATACCGGACCCTGGGGCGTGAAGGTCACCGTGGTGGAAGTGAAACAGGTGGATCTTCCCGACCAGATGATCCGCGCAATTGGACGCCAAGCCGAGGCCGAACGCGAGCGGCGCGCCAAGATCATTCATGCGGAAGGCGAGTACATGGCGGCCGAGAAACTCGCCATGGCGGCCGAGTTGATCCAGCGCCAGCCGGCCGCTCTTACGCTCCGCTACCTGCAGACGCTGGTGGAGATCGGCGCCGACAAGAACACCACGGTTGTCTTCCCGTTGCCCATCGATATATTCTCATCATTAGGACGTGCGATCGACAAGTTCGCCGGGAAGAAAGAGGAAGGCTAAAGCATTTTGCCGAAGAACGACGAGGGTGAGTTTGAATTAGTACTCGGAAACCGCCAGTTAATCAGCGTGTTTCTGATTGTTGTGATCTTGCTGGGAGTGTTCTTCTCTATGGGCTACATCGTGGGGCGCAACTCGTCGCCCACCACGGAGTCGGCCCGCAACGAAAAGCCCAAGGCGGACCAGGACAGCGATTCCTCCGGCTCCACTCCGGACACGCCAGCCGATCAATCCTCCACGTCGCCTGCAACCGATTCCAACACTCCTCCGCCGATCGACAATGTTCCGCCGGCCGCGCCTCCCCAGGCCACCAAGCCCGCGCAATCCCAGCCGCCCGCCCCAGCGCCGGCCAAGGTGGTTAAATCCAAACCATCGCCGTCGCCCGCTCCGCAGAGCCGCCCTGTCGAATCTGCCGCGGCCGGAGAGCCGTCCAGCGGCCAGTATTGGCAGGTAGTGGCAACCGCGCGCCCGGACGCCGAGATCATCGCTGAAGCGCTTGGCAAGAAAGGTTTCCACGTGGTGCTGGCGCCCGCGCCCAAGGACGGCATATTCCGCGTTTTAGTTGGGCCGCTCGCGGACGCTTCCACCCTGGCGCAGACCCGCACCGGCCTGGAATCGGCGGGCTTCAAGAATCCGATCATGCGGAAATATTGAGGATCATCCGTAATTTTACCCTGGCATTGCTTTCGGCAATGCTCCTCGTTCTGCTGTATCCGAATCTGATTTTTCCGGCCTTCGGTGTGCCGTGGCTTGCGCCGGTGGCGCTGGTTCCGTTGCTGATCGCGCTCGCGTACGAACCCCGGCCGCTGTGGCGCTTTCTGCTTGGTGAGTTCGCCGGCATCGTTTATTGGTTCGCGATTTGTTACTGGATCCAGTTCGTACTCGAAGTCCACGGCGGCATGGGACATTGGGGAAGCTGGGCAACATTTGCGCTCTTCTGTGTTTTGAAGGCGCTGCACCTGGCGGTGTTTAGTCTGCTGGCCGCGGTCCTGCTCAACACCCGTTATGCGATTCCGGCCATCGCCGCGCTGTGGACCGGCGTTGAGCGCACGCACGGTACGTTCGGCTTCGCCTGGCTCACTCTCGGCAACGCGGGGATCGACTTTCCGTTGCCGCTGCGCGTAGCTCCGTTCGTGGGCGTGTACGGCATTTCGTTCCTCTTCGCCCTGATGTCGGCGGTGGTGGCGTTTCTGATTCTGCGGCGCGGGCGCAAGCATCTTTATTGGATGGCCGTCGTCCCCGCTCTGTTGCTGCTGCCGGATTTGCCGCCGAGTGAAACGCCCACTGGGACCGCGGTGGTGGTTCAACCCAACCTGCCGGCGGAGCAGGAATGGACGTATGAGTCTTTCGGCGCGGAGCGAGAGCACCTGATCATGGAGTCGCTCGAAGCTTCGCTCCAAGGCTCCGAGCAGCTCATCGTTTGGCCGGAAAGCCCCGGGCCGTTTTATTTCTACCGCGATCCGCGCTTTCATCAGGACGCGATGCAGTTGGCGCAACGCGCGCACACGTATTTTCTGTTCGGCACCGTGGCGGATACTCCGGCTGGCGCGCCGCTCAATTCCGCCGTCCTGCTGCGGCCCGACGGCACGCTGGTGGACCGTTACGACAAAATCAACCTGGTTCCATTCGGCGAATTTGTCCCCAAGATTTTCGGCTTCGTCAATCGCGTCACCCAGGAGGCGGGCGATTTCGCGCCGGGAAATCGCATCGTCGTTTTTCCGATGGCATCTCCAACGGCCGAGCACAAGTTGGGCGTGTTCATCTGCTATGAATCCGCGTTTCCCGATGAAGTGCGGCAATTCGTGAAAGGCGGCGCGAATCTGCTGGTGAATATTTCAAACGACGGCTACTTCGGCCACAGCGCGGCGCGCGAGCAACATCTGGAAATCGCCCGAATGCGCGCGGTGGAGAACAGCCGCTGGCTGATTCGCGCAACCAACGACGGCATTACCGCGGCGATCGACCCGGCCGGCCACATCGACGAACGCTTGCCGCCGTATCAAGAGCTGGTTGCGCCCATGCATTTCGCGTTTCGCAATGGCGCTACGTTCTACACCCAATTACGGCGATTGGTTTGCGTGGGGCTGTCTGATTGCAGCACTGCTCGCGCTGATTTGGTCACAACGGCCGAATTATGCTCCCGAGTCTGAAATCCGGGCTAACCGTGGCGGATCACAAGCACGTCCCCGTCCTTGACGATGTACTCTTTGCCTTCCAGGCGCAACAGGCCTTTCTCGCGCACACCTGGATATCCGCCATGATCGATCAGCGACTGCCAGTTCACCACTTCGGCTCGAATAAATTTCTTCTCGAAATCGCTATGGATGGCGCCAGCGGCCTCTTGCGCCCGGCTGTGCATCGGAATGGTCCAGGCGCGAACTTCGGTCTCGCCGGCTGTGAGAAACGACATCAAGCCGAGCAGCGCATAGGTGGCCGAGATCAGCCGATCGAGCGCGGAATCTTTTAATCCATAACTGGTCAGATATTCGCGCGCTTCTGCGGGCGATAGCTCGGCCAGCTCCGCTTCGATCTTGCCGCAGATGGCGGTGACGGCGGTGTTGGTTCGTCCGGCCAGCGGACCCTTGCGATACTCTTCTTCGATTTCGTGCAGCCGCCCGGCGTCCTCTTCGCCGATGTTTAAGACGAACAGCATCGGCTTTTGCGAGAGAAACTGGAATCCGCGAATCAGCTTTTCTTCGTCAGCCGTCAGGTCCAGGGTGCGCAGCGCGACGTTTTGCTCCAGCGTGGTTTTACAACGTTCCAGCAGCGCGAACTCGCGATCCAGCTCCGGGCTCTTGATCTTCTTGCGATCCTTTTCCAGGCGCTCCATCCGTTTTTCCACCACCACCAGGTCGCTCAGGATCAGCTCGATTTCTACGTCTTCGAGATCGCGCACCGGATCCACCGATCCTTTCTCGTGCGGCACGGTGTCGCTTTGAAATAGCCGCAAAACGTGCGCCAGCGCGTCGGCTACGCGCATGCTGGCCAGATAACTCGGGTCGCGCAGAGCTTCCTTAGAGACGGCCGGAAAATCGAGATACTCCACCGTGGCTTGGGTGATTTTGGGCGGCTCGAAGATTTTCGCCAGCGCCTCCAGCCGGGCGTCCGGCACTTTGGTGATGCCCACGCGCGCTTCCATCAGCCCGACGCGCGTGGCTTCATGCACGCCGGTGAGGATCGTAAACAACGATGTCTTGCCTACCATGGGCAGGCCGATGATTGCAGTTTTCATGAATTCTTATTGTCCGCTTGCTAACGCGCGCGGCTCAGTAAAGCCATCGCCTTACCGAGCCGCGACCGTGAGGAGGCGGTTTACAACGGGACCTCGACCAGCGTCATTATTTCCTGCAGCGTCCGCTCGCTCAGTTCCGTGCTGCGCTGCGCGAGCGACGTGCGGGCATTGATCGCGATGCGGTGCGCGAACACCGGGACCACCAGGCGCTTGATGTCGTCCGGGATCACGTACTCGCGGCCTTCCACCAGCGCCAGCGCCTGCGCCGCACGATACAGCGCCTGCGATCCGCGCGGGCTCACGCCCAATGCCAGCGATTCGTGACAGCGCGTCTTCTCCACGATCGCGAGCATATAATCCACCAGGCTGTCGTCGACGGTCACTTGCCCGGCCTGTTCCTGCAAGCGCAACAACTCAGCCGATGAAAGCACCGGTCCCAGGCTCTCCGGGCGAGCCCCTTCCGGACCGCGCACAATTTCCCGCTCCGCGTCGCGCTCCGGATATCCAATGCGGATGCGCATTAGGAAGCGATCGAGCTGGCTCTCCGGCAGCGGATAAGTTCCGTGGTGCTCCACCGGATTCTGCGTGGCCACCACCATGAACGGCTGCTCCAGCGCGTGCGAATGGCCCTCGATGGTGACCTGCACCTCATTCATCGCTTCCAGCAGCGCCGACTGCGTCTTTGGCGTGGCGCGATTGATTTCGTCGGCCAGCAGGAAATTCGTGAAAACCGGCCCGGGTTTGAACTGAAACTCCTGGGTTTGCGCGTTGTAAATGGTGACGCCCAGCACGTCGCTGGGCAGCATGTCGCTGGTGAACTGCAGCCGGTGAAAGCCGCAATGCACGGAACGCGCCAGCGCCTGCGCCAGCGTGGTTTTTCCGACACCGGGAACGTCCTCGATCAGCAGGTGCCCGCGAGCGAGCAAACACACCATGGACAAGCCGGACCACTTCGGGTTTTCCGCGGATGGTCGAATTGAGCGACCGCCTCCAATTCATTGAGCTTGGAGAGCGTCACCGGGGCCGCAACCATTATTGCCATTGTACCGTGCCGTCCGAAGAAGGCTACGCGAGATAGAACAAGGAATCCCTTAGCGGCCGTTATGTTCCGCGCCCGGCGATGCCGGGAGCAAGCGATCCGCACGCAATCGCTCTGCCGCTTCTTCCTGTTCGGCCCAGTCCACGCCCTTGGCGGTTACCGCAAAACGGCCGTTGTCCATACGCGTTACCAGGCCGTTTTCCTTCAGGTACCACAGGCTGAACTCCAGATGCTCGCGCGGGCAGCCCAGAAGATCCTCCAGTTCGTGCAGGTTCATGGAGGGTTTTTCTGGCTCGTTGCAGCGCTTGGTGTAGAGCAGGTCCAGAATCCCTTTCCGCTTGGATTTCTCCGCCACCTTGCCGGACGGCAGCCTGGCGCTGGTCGAAAATCCGCCAACGGATCTGGCGGTAGGCGTGCAAATTCACGTCGTAAGCGGCGCGCTTTTCGGGCTCGCTCAGCACCTTATAAGCATCGGTGATTGCGCGGAATGCCTTTTCGTCTCCGGTGGTTCCGTTGTCGGGATGATAGCGCTGAGCCAGCAACCGGTAGACGCGGTGAATCATATCGGGATCGGCATTGGGACTGATCTGCAACATTTCGTAGTAGTCCGGAACCGCTTCGGTGGACACGGCGGCAGGCCCGTGCCCGTTCTCAAAGGCGCTCCCGTTTTCAAAAATCAGACCGGCCCGAAAGACGCCGTGGAACGGTTTGCAGTCCACCACCCGGGCGCCTTGCTGACCATCTGCCGTCCAGCAGTGCACCACGACGCATTGGGTTCCAGCCGGCAATCCGTCTCTACGCCAAGGCCCATTTCATTTGTGTCTAACACTTTGGCCCGCACTTCGGTGGCGGATCCCGGCACGTTCTGTAGCATCACCCAGACCGGCTCGCCCGTGCGACCGGGGGCCTTTGGCGCGGTTTCCTGCGGCGTTCGGACACTTCTGACATAAGGCATTCGCCGGTTAAGGTATCGGCAAATTGCGCGGGGAAGGTTAGGGCGCCGCTGACGCTCTGCGGCGTCGTACGCTAAGAAAATGGAATCCGAAATTCCCGCCGATCAGCTCGCGCGCGCCCAAGCTAGGGTCGAGCAACTCTTAGATGCCTTGCGACGCGAGACACGAGCGTCTTGCGCCCGATGCTGAATCGGCGCTTATCTTCGATGCGGACCCGGCCGAATGACTATTGCGGAAGCCGGTCAGGCGCTGCGTTCGCGGGCGATCTCGTCGGTGGAGCTGACCCGGCAATGCCTGGATCAGATCGCGAAGCTGAATCCCGTTCTGAACGCGTTCATCACCGTGACGGCCGAATCCGCGCTGGCTCGAGCCGAAGAGCTGGATCGCGAACTCGCCCGCGGCATGGATCGCGGACCGCTGCACGGCATTCCGATCGCGCACAAAGATCTGATGTGGACCAAGGGCGTCCGCACGACATCGGGCTCCAAGATCTTCGCGGATTTTGTGCCGGATCGCGATGCGCCGGTGGTCCGAACGGCTGGCCGAGGCCGGCGCGGTGATGGTCGGCAAAACAGGACTGCACGAGCTGGCGTACGGGATCACTTCCGACAACCCGCATTTCGGGACCATTCGAAACCCGCGCAATCCCGAGCATTCGCCGGGCGGATCGAGCGGCGGGTCGGGCGTTGCGGTAGCCACCGGAATGGCATTCATGGCAACCGGTACCGATACCGGCGGATCCATTCGCGTCCCTGCATCGTTCTGCGGGGTGGCCGGATTGAAACCAACCTACGGGCTGATTGATCGACGCGGCGTGCAGCCGCTGGGGCTGAGCCTAGATCATGTGGGCCCGCTGGCGCGCACGGTGGGGGATTTGCGTGTGGCGCTGGACGCCATGTCAGACTCGGCGCGCACGCAAGCCGGCGCCGGCGTCAGTTCGCGAGATCCGCGTCGGGTTGCCCGAGAATTTTTACTTCACCTCCACAGCGCCTGAAGTGAAGGCCGCGGTTCACGATGCGGCTCAGCGAGCTGAGAAACTCGGCATCGGCGTGATCCCCGTACGCGTTCCCGACATCGAAGCGCTGAATACGCGCCGGCCTTGTGATTCTGCTTGTCCGAAGCCGCGGCTGTGCACCAAGCTCAATCGGCATCGTCGCGGCGATTTCGGCGCCGACGTGCTGGCGCTGCTCGACCAAGGCTCGCTGATTCCGGCGGCGGATTACGTGAATGCGCAGCGGCAGCGCAAGCTGCTGCTCGCTGAGTTTCACAAGCTGTTCCGCGATATCGATTGTCTGTTCACGCCCTCGACGCCCATCACCGCGCCGCGCATCGGACAGACCGAGATTACGCTGGATGGCGCCCAATACGACACCCGCATTCTGACCACGCGATTCGCGCGCGGCATCAACGTGCTCGGCTTCCCCGCCCTTTCGATCCCCTGCGGCGCATCGGCCGAAGGACTGCCGATCGGTTTGCAAATCATCGCGCGGCCGTTCGAGGAGAATCTTGTGCTAATTCTAGGTGAGGCTCTGGAAATAAGTCCGCCCAGGCATTCATGTCCATTCTGATAGGACATTGACCTTGTGGTTCTTGCCTTTGTGGAGGACGATAAGGTTCGCGGGCTCCGACGCGAACCATACAAATGTGCCCCAAGCGAGACTGTTGAGCGTCTTTTTAAATGCCCCTTCGCTTCGATCTAAGTAAGCCGTCAAAAAAGCAAGATGCTCCTCAGGAAACCCGGCCGCACCCGCTACCTGGGTGAGAGCGATCTTACGCTCTTCGGTGATGGGGCCATCCGTTGTAACGATCTCGGCATAGATCAGAAGAGGATGTTTCGGTGCGAGATCGACCAGGATTGCATCCGGCAAATTCCGATCAGGCTGGATATTTAGGCCAATACTCTTCGCCAGTTCATCGTATCGAGCCACCACCTTATTCTTGCTTTCGCTCATCCAAATCACTCCTGGTTCTCCGAGAAACCTGGGAGCGAACTCCTCGATGAGGGCCTTGGCAACAAGGGAGCTGGCACCCGATGACATTCGCTGGGTTTCACCATTGGGAAACTTCACCAACACGTGCTCGGCGCCGCCTGCCACGCCCTTACGTCGAATGGCAATCCTCGCCAGAGCGCCCGCATTGAGGTTGTCGTTTCGCCAAGTCCCAATGGCGGTCTCGAGGCGATCGCCCTTCAGTGCCGGTTCAAAGAGAGCCGCAAACCCGCTTTTCAGCGCATAGCGCGGAGCCGGCGACGTGGTAGGCAGTCCCTCGCGCTCCACAATAGCTCCATTCGGGATGAGCGCATTGCGAATGGTATCGTCGCGGACGGACTCACGGGTGTTGACGGCGAACCAACGTCCAGGAATCTCGCCCTTGCTACTTTTCCGGGATTCCTTCTCCCAGGCTTGACGGCTTTTGTCATCTGTCTGCCTACTTTGCCTGTCCGACATTCGCGCCACCTGATCCGGCCGCATCCAAATATCGCGGCCCTCCACCGCCCCCACATACAGCATCACAAAGATAGTCCGAGCGGATATCTCCCACACGGCATGAGCCCGGTTGGGGCTCCCCTCTGGAAATATGATCTGAAGGCGTTCGTGAATTTGCCCAAAAGGAATGAGAGGAGGGAAGGACTCCATTAATCGCGACCCTCGCCGAGATAGATGGTACGGAAGCACCGCTCGATACTGTCCGGCTTCGCCCCGTGCGCCAATAAGCGTTCGATGGATTTCATCTCCGATAGTGATGGAAGGGGCAGGGCTTCAAGTTCGAAGGCTGACACTGCAACGCTTCCGCTGATACATCGGAACGCAAGATCAACCACTTCGCTATTGAGAACGGCGGCCACTGCTTTGGGCGAAACCTGAGGCTCCCCATTTATGGGCCGAATCATATTGAGGTGGTTCTCGACGACCACACCACCGTGCTTAGCTATCAGATCCGGCGGAAGCGCCGCGGCAATCAGCCGACGCGATTGTTCCTTCGCTGTCGTGCGCTGCAGAAGTACGCACGGCTTATCGATCCTCAACCAATCGTCCCCGGCGTCCATCTTAAAATAAGGCTCGTGGTTCTTCTTCTGAGCACGAAACACAAAATGTCCTGGTCCGGCTATCGCCTCGGCCCACACCAGGGGCAGCGTATCTTTTCCCGCCCGCTCTCGGAGTTGGTCTTTGTGACGGTTCCAAACCAGCGGACCAGTGGAGACTCTGTATCCCCAGTCGACCAGCCGCGATTTCATGCGCGCTAAGGACTCGATCAACGTAAACTGACCGCGATTGCGCGGCACTAGCCATGGCGCCGATGGAGTATCTGTTTGCAGGCGGAAATAGCCCGCTAGCGAAACCCTGGCCTCTCCCTCTTTCGAAACGGCTACATGATGGACCGTGGTTTTTCTTACAGGCCAATTGCGGCGATAGGTGGCAAGCATCGTCTCTTGAAGAACATTCTCGAAGACTCCTTTCCGAGCTTCAATGAAGTCCACCGCGACCGGAGGAGCCTCGTCCGCCAGAACCGAACGAAGAGCCTTAAAATACTCGCCGGCGAGAAAGCTCGTTGGCGTCACATAGGCGATAATTCCGCCCGGCGACGTCCATCGCAAAGCAAGATCCGTGAACACACCGTAAAGGTTGGCATGCCCGTAGAGGCTGCGCTTGTAGCGCTCCCGCATAACAGGGGCAAGCGCTACGCGCCGATACGGCGGGTTACCGATGACAAGATCATATGCCTCTCCCTTCGGTTCCTGTTGGAGCGCGTCGCAGACGGATACGAGCTTAGATAAGGGCCTTCCGGCTGCTGCAATTGGGTCGGCGAGCGCGACTTCCAGGAATGTCTGCGAAAGCCAAGCAGCGAATGGGTCAATCTCAAAACCTCGAAGTCGCTGCTCGATACTGGCAAGAATCGCCTCCGGGGGCTCGCCACGAAGGTCCTTGGCCATTCGGAGGGCGGCCGGTCCCAGGAATGCCCCCCCACCGCAGGCTGGATCGAGAACGCGGCAGTTTCTCCAGTTTGTTCCTGCCTCCGTTGCCAGTTCTAGGAGGCGAGCGCTTAATGCGGGCGGCGTGTAATAGACGCCGAGACGCGATCTGAAGGAGTCCGGCAGCATCGCGGTGTACGTCAAGCTAAGCCAATACGAAGCGCTAATGGGATCGAGAGACAAAGCGCTTTTGCCAATCGATAGCGCTAGAGAGGAGGCTTTGAAATCCAAAGTTTGCCGCAAGAACTCTTCGGGCACTAAGATGGCCAGATCGATTCCTGCTGTATATTCAGCGACAACTTTGCCCATGAAGGCCTGAACCTTCTCCAGTCGGCGTCTCTCATCCAGGCTCTCAGCCCAGGCGCGGGCCATGGTGCGCGCGGATCGGAACACCTCCCCAGGCGACGCGGCCAGATATATTTCCGTCTTTCGTCTTTTCGGGGCGGGCTTGCGAATCGCCGTATCAATTTGGAGACCAGGGATGCTCATCTGCACACAACGCTTATCGGCTATTTGACCACGACTGGATCGGCAATTGCGCGAATCGCTGGCCCGGCCGGCTAAGCCGACGAATGGCCAGCCCTAACAAACGACCAAGAGCCGACGGAACCCCTGCTAAACTGGCATTTGGCAGCCTCCATCAAATCCGTGGCCCTTCCGCCGGATCCGCCGCTCTCAAAAATCGCGGGCGATTTGGCCGATGCCGCGCCTCTGCGCGACGCCCTGCAATGGTTCGTCCGGCAGAAGCAATGGATCAACGAGCAGCACCTGCTGCTCTGCCGCGTGGCCGCTTCCACATTTTTCGAACAAAAGCGCGCCGAGTGGATGCTGGCGCAGTTTCGAGCGCTGGGTTGCGTCGCTCGCATCGACCGCGGCGGCAATGTCGTCGCGCACCCGCAAGAAAATCGCACCGGCCCCTACATCGCGCTCACCGCGCATCTCGACACCGTGCTCGCGCCGCGCAAGGACGAAGAGGTTTACGTCGCGCCCGATGGCCGGTTGCATGGCCCGGGAGTCGCCGATAACGGCGCGGGCTTAGTGGGGCTGCTGGCCATCGCGCGCGCCATTCAATCGTTCCCAGATCTCGCCGACGAGTTCCGCAACCTGGTTTTCATCGCCAACGTGGGCGAGGAGGGCGAGGGCAACCTGAGCGGCATGCGCTACCTGTGCCGGCAATCGACAACCGGCAGCCGCATACAATCCTTCCTGATTCTGGACGGCCCGAATATCGATCACGTCACCTCACAGGCCTTGGCCAGCCGCCGCTTCGATGTCACCATCAGCGGCCCCGGCGGGCATAGCTGGAGCGACTACGGCTTCGCCAATCCGGTGCATGCGCTGGCGCGCGCCATCACTTCCTTCACCGAGCAGCGCTTGCCCACCAACGGCAGCCCGCGCTCGTCCTTCAACTTCGGAATCATCGAAGGCGGATCGAGCATCAATTCCATTCCCACGCACGCGCGCACCAAGGTGGACATTCGCTCGGAGAGCCCGGCCAAACTGGACGAAATCGCGGCGCTGCTCACCAGCACCGTAGAGCGTGCGCTTGAAACCGAGAACGACCGCGCTACCGGCGCCAAGGTGACGGCCAAGATCAAAGAGATCGGATCGCGGCCGGGCGGGCGACTGCGCGACGACGCGTATATCCTGCAAGCGGTGCGCGCCGTGGATTCGCACCTGAGCATTCGCTCGCATCTGGATTGCGCGTCCACCGACGCCAATGTTCCGCTCTCGATGGGTCTGCCGGCCATTTCCATTGGCGCTGGCGGCCACGGCGGCGGCGCACACACGCCGGCCGAATGGTTTCATCCCGAAGGCCGCGAGCTGGGCCTGAAACGCGTTCTGCTGACATTGTTTTTGCTGCTGCGCGATCTGGACGGATGAACGGGCCGCGTCCCGTGGAGCGCCCCGCAAACTGGAAGCTGGACGGAAGCCTGATCGCGATCGCGCTGGTCTGGGGCACAACCTTCGTCCTGGTGAAGCAGGCGCTGGCCGATGTCTCCACGCTCCTGTTCCTCACTCTGCGCTTCTCCATCGCGGCCATCGCGCTGGCCATCGTCTTTCGTAAAGAATTCCGCGCGCCCGATGCCCGCGCCAGCCTGCTGCGGGGCACGCTCGCAGGCATCTTCTTGTTCGGCGCGTACGTCCTGCAAACCGCCGGCTTGAAGTACACGTCGGCATCCAAGGCCGGCTTCATCACCGGACTTTACGTTCCGCTGGTGCCGATTATCGGCGGCCTGGTGCATCAAAAGCTGCCGCGGATTTCCGAGCTCGCGGGAATCGCGATCGCGAGCGTGGGTATGTTCCTATTGACCGTGGAAAGGGACATTCTCGACATCGGCCGGGGCGACCTGCTCGTCGCCGGATGCGCCGTGGCCTATGCGATTCAAATGGTGATCCTGGGCCGGTTCGCGCCGACAAGCAACCTGGGCGTCTTGACAGTGGCGCAGATCGCGACTGGCGCGCTGATCGGCGCTGCCACGTTTTGGTGGGTGGAACCGGCGCGGATCGCATTTTCCGGCACTGTCTGGATCGCGCTCGCGGTCACCAGTTTACTGGCGACGGCCTTGGCGTTCACCATCCAAACCTGGGCGCAGCGCTGGACCAGCCCGACGCGCGCAGCGCTGATTTTCGCCACCGAGCCGGTCTTTGCGTGGCTTACGTCCTATATCTTGATCGGTGAAGTCCTATCGAGACGCGCCGTGGTGGGAGCCGCGCTCATCCTGGGAGGTATATTGATGGTTGAATTGAAACCCTTCCGCATCGGAGAGCGCGCATGAACCGGTACATCGTTCTGCTCAGCGCGTTCGCGGCGTCGCTCGCTGCACAGAGTTTCACGCCAACCAATCCCGCGGCGCTGGCGGCGCGGCAATGGCGCCAGCAGCACGAGCGCGCCATCATCGACGAGTTTGTCACGCTGCTCGCCATCCCCGACATTTCTTCCGACCGCGCGAATATTCAACGCAACGCCGAAACCATTGCCGCGATGATGGAGAAACGCGGCATCGCATCGAAGCTGGTGAGCGTCCCGGGAGGCAATCCCGTGGTGTTCGGCGAGATCAAGACGCCCGGCGCCACGCGCACCATTGTTTTCTACGCCCACTACGACGGCCAGCCGCTCGATCCCAAAGAGTGGGCCACGCCGCCCTTTACGCCAACACTGCGCGACAAGCGCTTAGAAGAAGATGGGCAAATCATTCCGCTACCGGCTCCCGGCCAGCCGTTCAACCCGGAATGGCGATTGTATGCGCGGGCCGCCGCGGACGACAAAGCGCCCATCATCGCGATGCTCGCGGCCATCGACGCCATCCGCGCCGCCGGCTTGAAGACCAGATCGAATATCAAGTTCGCTTTCGAGGGCGAAGAAGAAGCCGGCTCGACAAATCTCGAAAGAACCCTTGCGGCCAACAAGCAGCTGTTCGCGGGCGACCTGTGGCTGATGTGCGATGGGCCGCTGCACCAGACCCGACGGCAACTGATCACTTTCGGCGCGCGCGGCATCGTGCAAGTGGACGTCACGGTGCTTGGGCCGCGCGGCGAGCTGCATAGCGGCCACTACGGAAACTGGGCGCCCAATCCGGCGCTGCTGCTGGCGAAGCTGCTGGCCTCCATGAAGGACGACGACGGCCATGTTCTGGTGGAGCATTTCTATGACGATGTAGAGCCGCTGAGCGAGATCGAAAAGCGGGCCGTCGCGGAGGCGCCCGACATCGATCCCGAGTCTGATGCGCGAGTTCTGGCTGGGATCGACAGAAGGCGGCGGCAAAAAGCTGACCGAGCTGATTACGCTGCCATCGCTCAATATCCGCGGGATGGCCAGTTCGCGGATCGGGCAATCAGGCGTCCAACGTGATTCCGGCTTCCGCCACCGCCAGCCTGGATGTACGGCTGGTGAAAGGCATGGACCCGCAAAAGACGGCCGAACGGGTGATCGATCACATCCGCAAGCAGGGATTTTTTGTGGTGGATCAGAACCCCGACCCTGAGGTGCGCATGGCGCATCCCAAGGTGGCGATCGTCGTCGTAAGCGGCGGCGAGGCAGCCATTCGCACTCCCATGGACCTGCCCATCTCGCAGGAAGTGATTCGAGTGGTGGAAAGCGCCCGCGGTCCTTCGGTGAAACTGCCCAACATGGGCGGTACCTTGCCCCTGGACGCGGTGGAGCGGCCGCTCGGAACCCGCACCATCGTGATCCCCATCGGAAATCACGACAACAACCAGCACAGCTATAACGAGAATCTGCGGCTGCAGAATTTGTGGGACGGTATTGAAGTGATGGCCGCTCTCCTTACCATGTAGGGACCGCCTGCCGATGCGCGGATGGGCGTGAAACCGTTCGGGGCCGCGCCACATCAGTTGATTAGCAGTATGCTGAAAAAGGCCAAAATCCGCTTGCTGACGCGCCACCCGTACGGTCTTCTTCGAGTCGCTGTTCTCCAGTGCACGACTTCCGGTCGTCTCCGGGTGTGCTGCTGGCGCGCGGCTCAGAATCAGGATTGCGTGTTTGCAGATGCTTACCGAGCCGCGACCGTGAGGAAGCCGGTTTCCCAGCGCCTTTTCAGCCTGCTAAGTACCCGCACCGTTTCCGCCGATTCATTATATAGTGGGTACAAGGGTTCTTTGAACCAAGAAAGGCCATACCAAAGCCATGCGGTGGTTTAAGGTGATGCGACAACAGAAGCTGCTGTCTTTGAGTCTCCTGCTCGTGACGCTGGCGATCGGGATCGTCATCGGAACGCTCGTCAACACTGGCGTGCACGCCGGGCGTGGGCAGGCAGGCTCGCCGGACGCAACGCCGCTGGTGGTTCCCAACGCGGTACAACTGGGCAACGAGTTCACCAAGCTGGCCAAGAAGCTGGAACCCTCGGTGGTTTACATCACCGCCGATTACACGCCCAAGGTCAGCGAGAATCCGCACGCCCAGGGCGATGAAGACCAGGGCGGCGGCAATGGCAACGACGACGGTCTGGATCTGTTCAAGAAATTCTTCCGCAATGGGCCGTCGGGCGGCGATCTTCCGCAAAGAGCCTTCAAACAGGAGCAATCCGGTACCGGGTTCGTGGTGGACAAGAACGGATACATCATCACCAATCATCACGTGATCGCCAAAGTAGACCACATCAAGGTGAAGCTGCATGGCGACGACACCACCGAATATCGGGCGCGCGTGGTGGGCATCGATCCGGAAACCGATCTGGCCGTGATTAAGATTGATCCGCGCAGCCCGCTGGTGCCGGTGAGTATCGGCAATTCGGACGCCGTGCAGGTGGGCGATTGGGCGGTTGCCATCGGGTCGCCGTTCGGTCTGGAGGCTTCGGTGACGGCCGGCATCGTCAGCGCCCTGGGCCGCGACATCGGCGGCGCGCTCCAATTGCAGCGCTTCATCCAAACCGACGCAGCCATCAATCCGGGCAACAGCGGCGGCCCGCTGCTCAACATTCGCGGCGAGGTGATCGGCGTCAACACCATGATCGCCACCCAGAGCGGAGGCTACCAGGGCATCGGCTTCGCGCTGCCCATCAATATGGTGGCGCGCGTTTACAACGACATTATCCGGACCGGGCGAGTGACGCGCGGGTCCATCGGAATCGAATGGCAGAAGAGCGACGACAAGCCCGAGCTATTTCGGGCGCTGGGCACCAGCTCCGGCGTACTTATCAATAAAGTGCAGAAGGGCGGACCGGCCGACAAAGCCGGCCTCAAGGCCGACGACATTATCATAGCCATGGCCGGAAAGCCCGTGAAGAATGGCGACGATCTGGTATCGCGTGTTTCCGAGACGCCGGTCAATTCCACCATCAACGTCACCGTGGATCGAGACGGCAAGCACATGGATTTTAATCTCACCGTGCTGGACCGCGCGGAGGTCTTTAAGGATCGGCCTGAATTCGCCGAACTGCATGAGCCGCAGGCTGAAGCGGAGCCGGTGAAGCCCGACGAGCCGAAACACAAGTTCGGCATCAAGCTGCACGCGCTTACCGACAACGAACGCAGCACCATGGAACTGGACGCTAAGGGCGGATTGCTGGTGCAAAGCGTCGATGACGACTCTTTCGCCGAGGACATCGGCCTGATGGAGAAGGACGTGATCCTATCCATCAACCGCCAGCCGGTAACCACAGTGGACGACATCCAGCGCATTCAGGGCACCTTGAAGCCAGGGGATGCGGTGGCGTTCCATATTATGCGGCCGGTGCCCGGCGGACGTGGCCGCGCGCCAGAGTGGACGTCCACCTTCGTGTCGGGCGCGCTGCCAAAAGACTAGCGATCCGCTCAGCGGTTCAGGCACGTTCACCGAACCGCGCACATTCACCGAACCGGCATATCCAGTAAGCGCCGCTAAGGGTTTCATCTTAACCCTTCGTGTCTGCCGTCCAAAATAGATTTCAGCCGCTTTAACCTCCAGCCCTAAAGTAAATCGGCGTGGCCGTCGATAAACAACCGACATGTTGGGTGAACAGAACTTCCTACACGGGGAGGGCAAGCCTCTGTCGGGTACACAAATGGCTGAATCCGCAAAGCAAATCCAAAGAAAACCGCTAAGCCCGAGAAACCGCCGGCGGGCGGGCGCCGCGCTGCTCGAGTTTGCGCTCACAGTTCTGCCGACGTTTGGGCTGATCTTCGCCTTCATCGACTTCGGCTTGCTGCTGTTTCGCTGGGCCACGCTACAGAACGCCGTCCGGGAAGGTTGCCGATACGCAATTACCTTTCAGACCATGACCGGGGACGGCCAGAACGCTTCCATTGAGGCGGTGGTTCAGCAGTATGCGATGGGAATCGTCAGTACCACGGATAATCCTCAGGACATTTTTGTGAAGTACTACTCGCCCACGAATTTGACTACGCCTATTGTTGGGGCTGGTAACGCGCCGGGTAATATCGTCGAGGTATCGGTACAAGGCGTTTCCTGGTCGTGGATCGCTCCGCTCAGCGGCAGCTCCGGAAGCGGCGGAGTTCCCTTCCTGCGCAATACGACGCCCATTACTCTCAACATTTACTCCTCCGACATACTCGGGCCTTTGCCCGCTGGCCTGAATTCGGTACCGGAATAAGCGATGGCGACAGCGAGGCGAAGCATGGCGACAGCGAGAAGAAAAAAGACGCAGAGCGGCCAGGAAATCGTGGAGCTCTTCTTTGCGATTGTATTGTACATGCCGATCTTTCTGGGCGCCTTCATCGTCGGGATGAATCTCATCCGCAGCATCCAAGCCAATCAGGTGTGCCGGGATCTGGACGACATGTACATCCATGGCGGAGATTTTTCCACCTACCCGCTGCAGCAGGAAGCGCAGCGGCTGGCGCAAGGTCTGAATCTTCAAATCGGTTCGTCGTTTGCCGGAAACCAACAATCCAACACCGGCAACAGCGGCAACGGATTGGTAACCGTCACGCAGATCATGTGGATCGGCCCGCAAGGATCTCCCAACTGTCTGGACGTGGGGAACGCAAACTGCACCAACCAGAGCAGCTTTGTCTTTACGCAACAGATTCAATTTGGCAATAGCTCGCTGGCCAGCGCAACCACCGTCAGCGTCGGGCAATGCCCCACGGCCGTTATGAATAGTTCGGGAATTGTGCAGAACTATATCACGGATTCGCGCGCCGCGCTGGCCGGCAGCGCGCAGACCAATATGCAAAACCTATGGCAAAGCGATCCCCACTCGACGCCATTGGTGGACGGGCAAGTAGCCTACATCGTGGAAACGTATTTCCAATCCCCAGACTTAAGTATCGGGGGCTTAGCCGGCAACGGCGTTTACGCGCGGTATTTCTTTTAGGAGGATTAGGCTCGTGAAAAATCACCAGAACAGGAATCGTGAGAAGGGCGCATCTCTATTTATAGCCATCGCGGCCTTAGTCTGGGTGGTGATCCCGATGCTCGGTCTGTTTATCGATCTTGGAATTCTTTACTCGGCCAAGGCGCGACTGCAGGCGGCCGTCGACGGCGCGGCTTTGGCGGCGGCGCGCGCCCTGGCCTTGGGATCCAACACCCCTGCGCAAGCCTTGTCGGCACAGCAAAATGCGGTCAGCTGGTTCTACGCGAATTTTCCGCCGGGAAACTGGAATACAAACAGTACCGTCATGACTACGGCCAACGTCACGGTCACCGACGCCGCGGCCCCAGCCCACCTCCGCCAAGTTCAGGTCACCGCCCAGACCAACGTTCCGGCCTGGTTCATGCAGTGGCTGGGGTTCAAGTTCACCACCCTCAGCGTCAGTGGGACAGCTTCCCGCAAGGACGTGGTCGCCATGCTGGTTTTGGACCGTTCCGGATCGATGTGTTCCATCAACGGCGCTAGCCCGGTTCAACCGTGCGGAGCCAACGATGGCACACCCTGCGCCGCGATGATTACAGCGGCCAAGAATTTCACCGGCGCGTTCGCCGAGGGGCGGGATCAGATCGGCATGCTCACCTTTAGCGACGGCTACTATCTGGATCAGGCGCCCACCATTAATTTCCAAACCGCGCTGGGCTATTCCAATACCAATAGCAGCGGCGATCCGCAGGGCAGCAACGGGGATATCGACACCATCACATGCGCCGGAGGTACGGGAACGCCCGCCGCGATTTCCATGGCGTACAACCAGTTGTATCAGATAGCCGAGCCTGGCGCGATGAACATCCTGATGATAGAGACGGATGGATTGCCCAACACCGTGCTCTACAACTATTATCCTACCCCCAGCGCCAACAGAAGCACTTTAGCGCTCAATGCCAACAGCAACTGCCAGGACACAGCAGGATACACGGTGGCTTCGGGGCAGGGGTGGAAGACAGCGGCGTCGGTGCCTGCCTGGACTTCGGGAATCTCCATGAACAACCCCGCCGCCGGATTCATGGCCGATGTCCCCAGCGGCGCGATCGGCGCTTTCTATACGGCTGACCCTTCCCAAGGTCCCCCCTACTTTAACATCGTGCTGTTCGATCCGCGGCAAACTACCGACACCCAGGGGCTCAACAATGCTATCTATGTCAACTCGAACAATAACGGGCCCGCCAGAGGATGCTCCTTCAGCCAGGGCCTTGACGAAACCTACTCCGATTTCAACTGGCTTCCCAGCCAGGATGTCTTCGGGAATCAAGTTGACCCGGCTAACGCGTACACGACGCTCGCTCTTACAAATGTCAATGGCGTCAATGTCAACAATCTGACGGGCACCATCGCCACGGATTGGCCGCACACCCATGCGGCAGCTTTAAACGCCACCGATAATGCGGCCTACAACGCTCGCGCCAATGCCACCCTCCCGGCAACTATTTTTGTAATCGGGCTGGGCGGCAACCACGGAGATCCGCCGGATCCTATCCTGCTGCAGCGGATGGCGAACGATCCGTATGGAGATCAGTTCAACGTTCCGCCCAACCCGAATTACACCACTTGCTCCGCGGAACCCACTTGTATCAATTACCCCAACCAGCCGCAGGGGCAGTTTATCTATTCGCCCGGCGCCGCGCAGCTGGGCGAGGCGTTCCTCGCGATTACCTCACAGATTTTGCGCTTGAGCCACTAGAAACCCGCGCACCGGGACCAAGCTGATTATTTCGGCTTGGTTTCGATTTTAACCACCCGGCCGTTGTCCACGCGAACGGTTCCCAGCGGGGCGCCCTTCGCCCAATATTGAAAGGTTTCACGCAAATGACCGTCGTCATCGGGAACCACGAGACGGGATGAGGGCGGGCCCAGTACGGCGAGAACCTCTTTCACCGTGGACCCTATGTGGATGAGCCCAAACTCTTCGCCGGTGAGGTTTTTCTGCGGGGGCCCGGGCGGCACCGCCTGCACGGTAGGAAGCATGGACGCCGGTGGCCGGGGAGGGGTTGCGGGCTTCACTGCGGGCCCCGAATTGGGAGCCGTACCCCCCGCACGCGGAGGCTCCGCCGATCTCTTCCGTGGCGGTCCGTTCTCGAAACGCGAACCATCGTGCTGGTCTGACCGTACCCGTCCGGGCACCGCCGGTGCATCCTGGGCCTGGACAGGATTAGTGGACAAGGTGGTTCCGAGCAAGGCTACGAATAGGACTTGTCGCATAGCATTCCCCCCATCTCATGCTAAGCGGAGAAAACGACCAGTTCCAGCCGCGAAAGACCTTAGGGCAACTAAGTACTCAGTCCCTGCCGCCTATCGAAATCAGCGCCCCGAGCAACACCCCGGCTCCCAGCGCTACCCCCACTGCCTTCCAGGGATGCCGCCGGATGTTCCGGTTGAGCTGATGCAGGAGATCCTCTCCCGTTTCCCGCGCCTGTTTCCACAAACGGACGGCGGAATCCTGCCCGTCCTCCCACGAAACGTTTCGCATGCTGGCCACTTTCATAATTTCCCCTTTCCGCATCAATAACTTAGGCTCCTTCCCCCTGGCAAACGAGCCGCTGCTTATTCGACGCCCGGCACCCTCCAGTCATTTCAATCGAACTTGGCCGCCAGCGCGTAGCCCCTATGTACGGGCGCCGGCCTGATACAATTGTTTCACTCCTGGTGGGACCGGGCTAGCGTCCCCTGTCGGTGTGTCATGGACCTGGATCAACTGCACACGTTTCTCGAGATTGTCCGCCTGAAGAGCTTCTCCAAGGCGGCGCAGACGTGTTATCGTACGCAACCGGCCATCAGCGCGCAAGTTCGCCAACTCGAGCAGGAGCTGAATACCACGCTGTTCGAGCGGCTGGGAACCAAGATCTCGCTCACCACCGCGGGCAAGATCTTCGCCGAATACGCCGAACAGATCCTGGAGCTGCGCAAGCGCGCTCAGGACACCATCAACGAACTGGATCGCGTACCGCGCGGCGAACTGGTGATCGCGGCCAACGAAGCCACCTGCATCTACGTGCTGCCCTCGGTATTTTCCGAGTACAAAAAGAAGTTTCCGAACGTCCAACTTTCGGTGGATCGCGCCTACGGTTCGCGCGTGGTGGAGGCGGTGCTGGAGAATCTGGCCGACTTCGGAATCACGCAGCTGCCGGTGCAGGAAAAAAAGCTGCAAGTGGCGCGAATTCACTCCGATGAGATTATCTTGCTATTGCCCGGCAGACATCCTTTGGCCAGTAAGCGTTACGTCACGGCGCGCGATCTGATGGACCAGCCGCTGCTGCTGCCCAAATCCGGCACCACGCGCATTCGCCTGAACTCGTGGCTGGAGCCGGTGGAGGATCAGATCCATATTTCGATGGAGCTGGATTCCACCGAGATGATCAAACGTTTCGTCATGGCCGGCTTGGGCTATTCGTTCCTGGCGGCGTCCAATTGCCATGAGGAGATTGCCGCCGGGAAGCTATCGGCCGTGTCGCTGGGTCCGGAACCGCTGATTCGCAAGGTGGGTTTGATCTACCGCAAAGATAAAGCGCTTTCGAAAGCCGCGCTAGGCTTCATTCAGGTTATATTGGAACATGCGGGGAACGAGATTCCCGGATTGGATCGGTCCAAGCTGCCCGAGGAAGTCTCTCCCTAAGCCGGAGAAGGAACGCGTATGTCCCGCGTCACGTTGAAGAGTTCGACGATTTTCATTTCCGTCGGAAACAAGACGGAAGTCTACCGTTCGGTGGCGGATGTTCCCCCTTCGCTGCGCAAGAAGCTGGAGCAGTCCACCAACGGAATCAACTCAGCCACCATCCTGATCGCCGATCGCAAAGGCAAGGAAGAGATCGTGCGGGCCATTCGGGGTTTGCCCTCGAACCTGCGGTCCAGGCTGTCCACGTCGCTGCGCGAAGAGACGCCCCGCGCCGAACGGAAGCCCATCGCATGGGCCAGCCTGTGCCAGGATTGGGCGGAGTTTCTGCTGCCCGCCGCCATTGGCGTCGCGGTCTGGCTGCTGTTCAGCGCGAAGTAATCACTACGAATCCCGCCGCGGTGCCGATAAGGTCCATGTGGACCCGGAGCGTGAACGGCTTCAGATTCTCGCCCAGGTTTTCCCTCTCGGGGGCGCATTTCCCTCAGTGAGCGGGCACGTTATTTCGCTCCTTGGCAAAGATATGGATTTGCTCCTGGATCGACCCTTGGCCGCGGGAACGTGCGTAGGAGTACAAGCCCGCAACTGGCTGATGCTCGGAGAAGTTCTGTATTGCGCGAAGGAACGCTCGCGCCACCGAACGCGATTGCACTTGGAGCATGCGCTGCCCAGCCTGCGAGAATTGTCCGACATGAACCGGCGCTTCTTCGGACAAGCGGCTCGCGAGCCGCTCCCCGATAGCCGCGGCTATTCGGGCTACGCGTAACCGCTACACGTAACCAAGCAGCTTTTTGCGCAGCTTTTCGGCGGTGGCTGTGTCGGGCGCAACCAGCAGCACCGTGTCATCGCCCGCGATGGTTCCCACAATCTCCGCCCACTCCGCATTATCCAGAGCTACCGCCAGCGCGTTGGCGTGGCCCGGCGAAGTTTTCAGCACGATCAGGTTTTGCGCGGCGCGAACGTCCTGCAGGAACTCGCCCAGCACCATGGCCAGATCGGGGCCCGGCGCAGTGGCGTCCACCTGGCGATAGCCTTCGGGCGTTTTCAGCAACCCCAGCTCGCGGACATCGCGCGAAAGCGTCACCTGCGTGGTGTCGATATTCTGGCTGTGCTTCAACTCACGCGCCAGGTCGTCTTGAGTGAGTATCCGCTTGGTGCGGATCAGCTTCAGGATTTGTCCCTGGCGGAAGGCTTTATTCATCGCAGTGGTTCACTGCCGCCAGATACGAAGACGCGCCTCGGCTTCATCCAGCGCCTTTGCAACCACGGCCGGTCCCGCGCCGCCCGGCAGCTCGCGGGTCTTCATGCCTTCGGTGGGATCCAGCAGCCGCGCCATGTCGGCGGTAAACTCGGGCGCGAAAGCGGTGAGCTGATCGGCCGTCCACTCGAGCGGCTGTTTACCTTGCTGGATGCTTTCGAGCACCAGCTTGCCCACAATTTGATGAGCGCGATGAAACGGCGTGCCGGCGCGCGCCAGCGCTTCGGCCAGATCGGTAGCGACTA
The DNA here is from genome assembly GCA_963784025.1 of Bryobacterales bacterium. GTDB lineage: Bacteria > Acidobacteriota > Terriglobia > Bryobacterales > Bryobacteraceae > Palsa-89. The sequence continues at coordinate 98,977 of CAWAPW010000005.1, read as the reverse complement.
CCCAGCTCTCGCGGGCCGCTTCGGCCGGCTTGCCCGGATGCAGCCGCGTGGATTCCACCACTGTGCGTCGTCATTTCGAGAGCGCCGGAAAGGTGAGCCGCGGCATCGAACAGCGGTTCTTTGTCTTCCTGCATGTCGCGATTGTAAGTCATCGGAAGACCTTTCATCGTGACAAACAGCGAGGTGAAGTCGCCAAACACGCGGCCGCTCTTGCCGCGAATCAGCTCCAGCGAATCGGGGTTTTTCTTCTGCGGCATCAGGCTGGAGCCGCTGGTAACGCCGTCGCCTAATTCCAGCCAGCCGAACTCCTCGCTCGAATAGAGAATCCAGTCCTCGGCCAGGCGGCTCAAGTGCAGCATCGTAGTGGATGCGGCATAGAGATAATCGAGCGCGAAATCGCGATCGCCCGAAACGTCCATGCTATTACGCGTAATGGCGGCGAAGCCCAGGTCCTGTGCGATCTGTTCGCGATCGAATGGAAAACCGCTGCCGGCCAGCGCGCCCGATCCGAGCGGCATCACGTCCACGCGCGCGCGGGCTTGGTTCAAACGTTCCAGATCGCGCGCGAACATTTCGAAATAGGCCAGCAGGTAATGCGCCCACGGCACGGCTTGCGCGCGCCGCATGTGCGTGTAGCCTGGGACAATGGCATGCGGATATTTCCGCGCCAGTTCGATCAGCGCGTGCATCAGGTTCACCAGCAGCTCGAGATCCACGTCGATCTGCTCGCGCAGCCACAACCGGACATCCAACGACACTTGCTCATTGCGGCTGCGGCCGGTATGGATTTTGTCGGCCAGGCCGCCGACCTTCTCTTTCAATTTGCGGATGACGAAAGTGTGGACGTCTTCGTCGGTGGCGCCCTCCAAAAACTTTGAATCGAGCGACTCGGTTCGGATGCCCTCGAAGGCAAGTTCCAGTTGTTCGCGTTCGTCCGCCGTTAAGATGCCGGCGCGCTCCAGTGCGCGAGCAAAGGCCTGCGATCCGCGGCAATCGGCGTCCAGCAATTTCTTATCGAAATGAAGCGAGCCCGAGAAGCGCTCGAAAACTTCGGAGGGGCCGGCGGAAAAGCGGCCGCCCCATAGTTTCATTTCGGCCATTTTTAGGAGTGCTTCGCCGCCGCAGCGGCAGCCTGCGCCCGCACCACGATGGGCAGCCCAATCAGATTGATGAACCCTCGCGCGTCCTTCTGATCGTACTCGGCGCCCATGGTGAAGCTCGCGATGTTGAGCGAATACAGCGAATACGGCGATTTGCGGCTCACCGGTTCGATATTGCCCTTGTAGAGCCGCAGCGTGATCTCACCCGTAGTGGTCTCGCTGGTCTTTTCGAAAAATGCGTCCAGCGCCTCGCGCAGTGGCACGAACCACAGTCCGTTGTAAACCGTCTCCGCCCAATCGAGCGCCAGCTTTTGCTTGTAGTGCAGCGTATTTTTGTCCAGCGTGAGCGACTCCAGCTCGCGATGCGCATACATGATCAGCGTGCCGCCGGGCGTTTCATAGCAGCCGCGCGACTTCATTCCGACAAACCGGTTCTCCACCAGATCGATACGGCCGATGCCATGCTCGCCGCCGATCTTATTCAGCGTTTCAAGCAGACTGACCGCCGATCCGCGCTGGCCATTCACCGAAACCGGACGGCCTTCCTCAAAACCGATAGTCACTTCCACCGGCTTGTCGGGCGCGTCTTTCGGACTCTTCGTCAGCATCCAGATCTCGTCGGGCGCGGCGTTGGCCGGATCTTCCAGTGCGCCGCCTTCGTGCGAAATGTGCCAGATGTTGCGATCGCGGCTGTAGATTTTCGTGGTGGTCTGCGAGATCGGAACGTTGTGCCTGGCCGCGTATTCGATGGCGTCTTCGCGCGACACGATGTCCCACTCGCGCCACGGCGCAATCACGGTGAGCTGCGGCGCCAGCGCCTTGTAAGTCAGCTCAAAACGAACCTGATCGTTTCCCTTCCCCGTGCAACCATGCGCCAGGCCGTCGCAACCGGTGGCCAGCGCCACCTCCACCTGTCTTTTTGCAAGTAGTGGACGGGCAATAGAAGTGCCGAGCAAATATTTGTGCTCGTACACGCCGCCCGCGCGCACCATCCGCCACAGATATTCGGTGACGAACTCTTCACGCATGTCGGCCACGTGGACTTCGGACGCGCCGGTCTTCAGCGCCTTCTCTTCCAGGCCTTTCAGCTCGTCATCACCTTGGCCGATGTCGCCGCACACCGCGACCACGTCGCACTGGTAATTCTCCTTGAGCCAGGGAATGATGATGGACGTGTCCAGGCCGCCCGAGTAGGCGAGAGCTACCTTTTTGGGTTTCATGTCAATTGGGATTGGGGGCTGGGGATTAGGGATTGGAGTTACCCCAGCAACATTAAAAGCAACGCCTTTTGGACGTGGAGACGATTTTCGGCTTGATCGAAGACGGCCGATTGCGAAGATTCGATCACTTCGTCGACCACTTCTTCGCCGCGCTTGGCGGGCAGGCAATGCAGGAAGATGGCCTCGGGAGCGGCGTGCTCGAACAAGGCCGCGTTCACCTGGTAGGGCGCGAAGTCGGCGAGCCGTTTTTCCTTCTCGTGCTCCTGGCCCATGCTGGCCCATACGTCCGTGTAGACGCCCTGCGCGCCGGAAACCGCGTCGATGGGATCGATCGAGATGGTTAGCTGTCCGCCGGCCACCGCCGCCAGCGCCTCGGCCTGAGCGACAATCTCGGCATCGGGTTCATAACCTGCCGGAGTCGCGAGCGAAAAGCTCATACCGAGGCGCAGCGCAGAAAGCATCAGGGAATGCGCCACATTGTTTCCGTCGCCGACGAAGGCCAGCTTCAGGCCGCGCACGTCGCCAAACCGTTCCTGCAACGTGAAGACATCGGCCAGCGCCTGGCAGGGATGGAACCGGTCGCTGAGCGCGTTGATCACCGGCACGCTCGACCAGTACGCCAGGTCGTCAATCGTGTTTTGCGAAAAAGTGCGGGCGACAATCGCGTTAGTCCAGCGATCCAGGTTGCGCGCGACATCCTTCAAAGGCTCCCGGTCGCCAATGGGCCCGATTTGCACCACCGCGTCGCCGCCCAGTTGTTTGATGGCCAGCTCAAAGGTGAAGCGCGTCCGCAGGGACGGCTTTTCGAACAGCAAAGTGATGTAGCGGCCGGCCAGAGCCTGGGCAAAATGGCTGGGGTCCGACTTCAATTGTTGCGAGAGATCCAGCAGCGTGAGCAGCTCATCTTGGGAGATATCCAGATCGCGCGTGAAATCGTTGGCAGCGATCTTAGGCAGCGTTTTGGGCGCCGGCATCCTCTTTACCGATTTGAGCGTTCCAACAGACGACATTGCTTGTCAGACTCCTTTGGGCTTCCGTGCGACTGAATGTTTATTCACTACAATGAATAATTACACATCGGCAGCCCCTTGTCAACGCTTCCTGATCAGGCCCTGACCGGTAGGCAGGGAGAGGACGTTGAAGCCGAGCGATGGGGCGAGAGAGTCGATCGCGCGGGTCTGATTTTCGTAGCCGAAATAGGCATAATCGTCCAGCAGCACGAAGGCGCCGGGCGACAGGCGATTCCAGAAGTACTGGAGCGCGGCAGTCTCCGGATAAGAGCAATTCATATCCAGGTGCAGGAATGCGACGCTGGCTATCTCGGCCGCGGGCAGAATATCGGGCACCGTTCCCGGCACCACCACTGCGTTCGGCCACTCGGCGAAATTGGCGCGCACCCGGTCGAGATTGGTCTGATAGGCGCCGGCCACAATTGCGTCCTGGGCAACCTTCAGCCGGCCGCGCTGGATCTCTTCGGTTGAAAACTGCGAAGTGACCGGGCCCGCGAACGTGTCGAAGAGATAATAGCGCCGGGGCACCTCCGCCCAATTCAGCGCTTTCATAATGGCGGAGCTGAGGAACCCGGCGTTGACGCCGCATTCGACGAAATCGCCGTTCGCACTGAGGGCGCAGGAGGCCACCCAGAGCGCGACGTGCGCACGCCACTCAAAGTGCGGGTCCACGCCGTCGCTGGCTTCAATGCCACGTTGATAGGCGGCCTGGTATACCGGGTCCTGCCGAAAATGATCGTTGTGAACGGTAAACAGGCCATCGGCGTCGTAATGCCGGCGGGTGTTCACAAGCGTGAGGCCCGCGCGGTTGAGAACCTTCCCGATCAAAGCCTTGATCATCCCGCATCGTATCAGTTTACGCGCCTACTTCGGCGCTGGAACGGACTGGTACAACCATACATCGAAAGAATTGTTCGAGTAGATCAGGCCGGCGCCGGCGGGCGGCGTCCAATTTCGATCGCGCTGGGGAATATAATAAACGGGATTTCGCGTCGGAATTGGTTTACCAGCGGAAAATGCCGCTTTTAATTCGGACTGTCGCAACAAAACTTGCGGCGTGTTTAAATCGTGACCGCGCCAGGCGCGCAGGTTGCTATAAGTGGACGTGAGATAGTTAATCCGCTGGTCCGAACTCGCCACGTAAGCCGGGACATTCGGCTGTCGCGATAACCAATCCAGGACGTTCTTTTCATCGTGAGTGAGCGCGAACGCCTGCCACTGCACCATCGGATCGGAGAACGAAGCGAACCACAGGAGATTATCGGATAGAAACACGGCCAGGAATGCGCAAACGGCCAAAGCCATGGCAGGACGAGGCCGTATTGCCAGCAATTTATCCAGCGCCGCCACAATCGCGGGCGCTCCTAAAAGAAAGAGCGCCATCCAATCGTTACCGTGCGCGAAGTGAATGGGCTGGCGGGATTGGATGACGAGATCGTGATGCGTAAGCCCGCAAATAACCGCAAACCACACCAGGCACAATCGCACGCGCGGTTTGGCCAAAGCGGGACCCAGATTCTTCCAGCGCGTCAGCGGGACGAACGCGAACAGCGCCACCAGGTAGAGCGCCGGCGCGTAGGTCCAGAAATCGTAGGGCCAATCCAGACGCCACTGCGCTTCCAGCGCCCGATGATCGGCGAAGCGGTTCAGAAAAATCATGTAATAGGCGAGATGGAGCGCGGTGATGGCGCAGCTCCCCAATAACAATGACCTGGACGCCGCGCCGCTCTTCAACTTCAATTCGAGCGCCGAATACAAAATGAGAATCAGCCCCAGACTGAGACCGGTAAACGGATGGCTGGCCGAGAGCACAGCCGCCGCCCCGATCGCCGCTCCGAATTTCCTGCGAACCAATAATAGAATGGTCAGCAAAAAAAGCGCGTGATAAAAAGCCTCGGTGGGATAAACCAGGTTCCGGCCGAAGTTCAGCATCCACCATCCGTCGCCCGCGTCGAAGAGCAGGAAGGAGCGCGGCATCTTGACGTGGTTCACTAATCCGAAAACTACACCGGCCAGCTCCAACACGCCGCCGCCCCAAAAGAAACAAATGAACCCGAGCTTCTGCGCCGGCGTGTTCCACCCCACCCACTCTTCGTATAGTTTGGCGGCCACGATGGCGGCGAACGCCACCACTGCCATCTGGAATGCGATAAAAGCCATGTCTGGACTCAGGCCGATCCGTTGCAGCAGTCCCAGCAAAAATATGTGCGGCTGAAAGTAAATCGCGGACGAGCCATAGCTCGCGTAAGGATTGCCGTAGTTGAGCTGGAATCCGCCGACAAAGGATTGACGTCCGTTGGCGACGTAGCAGGGCATGTCGTACTGCACGAACGCCGTGGGAACCAGCCCATTGCGCCACGCGCGCAACGCGGTCCACAACATCGGAAAGAAAGCTGGCACGCCCATCAGCAGGGCGACAAAAAGCGGGATCTTTGTCGGCGCGCTGGTGCGCTTGGAAATAGCGCGCGATAGCGGTTGAGCCGTGGCTTGCATCCTTATTATTCATCGAGCGGGGAGCAAGCCAGGATTAGACGGCAAGTCAACTATTTTTAGCGGCGGATGACTACTTCGGATGGGGAATTATCTTCTCGATACGGTATGTGTCGTCGATAATCTTGAAATAGAACCGCCAGTCCTTGTTGACGCGGGCCTGCCACAGATCGTTCGATTCGTCGTACTTCTTGGCGTGGAGAGAAGGATGAAGCAGGTTATCCACCAGGAACCGCAGTTGCTTCTCAAAAGCCCGCTGCACGTTACGCGGCGCATCCGCCAGGGATTCAATCACACCGTCGGATAAGACAACCTTCATCGCTTTGTTGTCTTAGTTTTGTCGGCCTTCCGTTTGCGGATCTCCTGGCGCAGAAACTTAATCGCCGACTCGGCTGTTTGAAAGGGTCCATAATACGGCCCCTTCGCAGCTTGCTTGAGTTGGGCATCAACCGCCTTGCGCTCGGCCGGTGTGTATTCGTCAGCGGCGGAGGGAAGCATGGGAATGATGTTGATGATGCCCCCGGAAACCTTGAATTCCACCCGGTCACCCGGCTTGATACCGGCCCGACGACTGACGCTCGGGGGCACCACAAGTTGTTTTTTATCTTTTACAACAACGGTCATGCGGAAATCTAAGTTGACGCTCGCAATGGAAGAATAGCACCGCTTGGCGGTCCTTTGCAGAGAGACGCATTGCGCCAAAAGTTCGTTGATCCACGTGTTGCGCTCACTTCGGCTTCTCCTGCTCAATGCACTTCTTCATTTCAGCCTCGATGACTGGCTCCCATGGCGAATCTGGCACGCGTTTGGAAACATAATCGTCGGCGTGCTTCAATACTGCAGCACGGCAGGGCGAAAGGGGCTTCGGTCGTTCGCTGCAGGATGCAGGTATTAGGGCGAACACCGCAATCACGGCTCCGCAAAGCAAAATCGATTGTGATGTCAATTTTCACGACTGGGATAGCGCGCGGCGGCTGGGTGCCACCAACCGGTCGGGCCACCTACGCAGTTCGCGCACGGTTCCTCAGCCATCCCACGCTACACTAGCATCAGCACCCCGGAATGAAGATCTCGGCTGCGATCATCACCTACAATGAGGAGCGCAACATCTCACGGGCGCTCGAAAGCCTGCGCTGCTGCGATGAAGTGGTGGTAGTGGACAGCGGATCGACCGACCGCACGGTGGAGCTAGCCACCAAGCTGGGCGCGCGGGTGATCGACAGCAACTGGCGCGGCTACGCGGGACAGAAGAATTACGCCTCCAGCCAGTGCGAGCACGATTGGGTATTGTCGCTGGACGCCGACGAGGCGCTGAGCGAAGCGCTGGAAGGCGAGATCTGGCAGATCAAGAAGAACGGCCCGGAGTTCGACGCCTACACCATGCCGCGCCTGGCGCAGTATTTGGGACGCTGGATTCTGCACTCAGGCTGGTATCCGGACCGCAAGGTTCGTCTCTTCGACCGCCGGAAGGCGCAGTGGGTGGGCGGCTACGTTCACGAATCGGTTGTGACACAGGGCAACATCGGCCATCTGAAATCGAACATCCTACACTTCACGTGCAGTTCTCTATCCGAACATTTAAAAACCATGGATCGCTACACTACGCTCGCGGCCGAGCAACTGGTGGAGCAAAAAACACCTGTAGGCTGGACGCAAGTGGCGCTGAATCCACCCTGGACTTTCTTCAAAACGTACGTTCTTCGCCGCGGATTTCTGGACGGCATGGAAGGGCTCGCGATCGCGCACATGGCGGCGCTGTACAATTTCTTGAAGTACGCCAAGGCTAAGAATATGAGCCCGCGAAGGTAGCATCATGATGCACTGAAAGCACCAGGCTGATGAAGACTGTTGTCGAGAGGACCCGCGCTTGATCGAAGCCCTGTTGGCCGCGCTGTTCGGCCTGCTCATCGGCAGTTTCCTGAACGTCTGCATTTATCGCATGCCGCGCGATCTGTCGGTGGTGAGGCCGCGCTCGTTTTGCCCGGAGTGCGATCAGACCATCGCCTGGTTCGATAACATCCCGCTCCTGAGCTACGCGATGCTGGCCGGGCGCTGCCGCCGCTGCGGGTATCGCATTCCGCTGCGCTATCCGGTGGTGGAACTGTTGACCGGCGTGATGTTCTTCTGCTCGTTCTGGTTTCTCGGGACAACGCTCGCCGCCGTCAAATTCTGCGTGTTCTCCGCCATCATGATCGCGCTGGTATTCTCCGATCTGGAAGAGCACATTTTGCCCGACGAATTCACGCTGGGGGGCACGGTGGTGGGTGTAATCTTCGCCGCGCTTGTACCCATGAGCGGCGGAATCGTTTTCCTGCTCTTCATGACAGCCAAGAACCAGTGGCTGGTCTCGGTGGGCGACTCAGTGCTGGCCGCGGCGGTTTATTCCGGCGCGTTATGGGTCTTCCGCGCGCTCTACGAAAAGCTCCGCCACCGCGAAGGAATGGGCCTGGGCGATGTGAAAATGGCCGCCATGATCGGCGCATTCCTGGGGATGCAGAGCGCGCTGCTCGCGTTCATGATCGGATCTCTGCTGGGCGCCATCGTCGGCCTGTGCTACATCTGGTTCACCGGCAAGGACGCGTCCACCTACGAGTTGCCCTTCGGTAGTTTTCTGGGCGCGGCCGCGCTGGGCGTCGGTTTCTTCGAAGTGATTTTCAACTGGTACAGCCGCCTGGGCGCGTAGCCTTGCCCGCCATTCTCATCTTCGCGATTACGTACCTGGTGCTCGCCATCGGCCGGCTGCCTGGCTTTCGCGTCGACCGGACCGGCGCGGCCATCATCGGCGCAAGCTTCATGGTGGGCGTCAACGCTCTCTCGCTGGACGAAGCCTATCGCGCCATCAATTTCGATACCATCATCCTGCTGTTCGGAATGATGATCGTGGTGGCGAACCTGCAACTATCGGGCTTTTTCTCTCTGGTGGCGGAGCGCGTGGTGGAGCACGCGCATCGTCCGCTGGCGCTGTTGATCGTGATCGTGGCCGTGTCGGGCGTCTTCTCGGCCTTTTTCGTCAACGATACGATGTGCCTGGTGCTGACGCCTCTGGTACTCGAAATCGCGGGAGCGCTGCGGCGCAATCCGGTGCCATATCTGCTGGCGGTGGCGATGGCGGCGAACATCGGAAGCGTTGCCACCATCACGGGAAATCCGCAGAACATGATGATCGGAAGCTTTTCGGGAATTCCCTATCGGCATTTTGTAGCCATGCTAGGACCCGTGGCCGCCGCCGGGCTCGTGTTGGTCGTTACGGCGGTCTTCCTCGGTTATCGGCGCGAATTTACGACGGCGGGAACGGTCCATGTCGAGAAGCGCACAGTACCCGTGGATCGCGGATTGATGTGGAAATCGATCGTTGTTGCGCTCGCGATGATCGTGATGTTTTTCGTGGGCTGGCCGGTTCCCAAGGTGGCGATTGTGGCCGGCGCCGTGCTGCTTATCACACGGCGCGTGCAGCCCGAGAAGGTTTATGAGCGCATCGATTGGCCGCTGCTGGTGATGTTCGCCGGGCTGTTCATCGTAATCGCCGGACTGGAGAAGACCTCGCTCGAAACGCAATTGGCGGCGCTGGCCGGGCGGCTGCACCTGGACAATGCGTTCCTGCTCAGCGGATTTGCGGCCGTGCTGTCGAACCTGGTGAGCAACGTGCCGGCCGTGTTGGTCTTCAAACCGTTCATCGGACAATTGGGCGATCCGAAACGGGCCTGGCTGGTGCTGGCGATGGCGTCGACACTGGCCGGGAATTTGACCGTGGTTGGATCGGTGGCCAATCTGATCGTGATCCAGCAATCGCGCGACAAAGTCCGGATCGGCTTCTGGGAATATTTTCGAGTGGGCGCGCCGCTGGGAGTTGTCACCATTCTGCTGGGCGCGGCTTGGATCGCGTGGCGCGGGTATTGACCGTGGATTATCGCGATCTTTTCTTGCGCGCGGCCGTTCTGATTGGGGTCGCGGCGGTTGCGATCACCGAACTGCTGAGCGCGTTCGGAGCGATTCATCGGGTTCCTCTGCTCATTTGTTGGATTATCGTCGGTATTGCCGCGGTCGTTTTTTTCGCAAGAAAGAATCTCAAAGTCCCGAAGATAAAGCTCGATCCGGTGGTCGCGCTTTGCACCGCCGGCGCGGCAGTAATCCTCGCGCTTACCGCGGTGACCGCCGCTTACAGCCCGCCCAACTCCTGGGATGCTCTCGCGTACCACATGCCGCGCGTTGTGTATTGGGCGGAGCAAGGGAGCGTCCGTTTCTTTCCCACGCCCTATCTCAACCAGATCATGCTGCAGCCGCTGGCCGAATACTTCATGCTGCACAGCTACGTGCTTTCGGGCGGCGATCATTTCGTCAACTTTGTGCAGTGGTTCGGATCGGTGGGGAGTATTATCGGCGTCTCGTCCATCGCAGGTCTCCTGTGTGCGGGCGCGCGCGGGCAAGCCATCGCGGCACTGTTCTGCGCCACGCTGCCGAGCGGCGTTCTCGCCAGTAGCGCATCCAAGAACGATTATTTCCTGGCCGTGTGGCTGGTGGCTGCTATCTATTTCGCCGCCCGCTTTGTCCGCTCGCAAAGTTGGGGCGACGCTTTGGCGTTGGGAGCGGCGCTCGGCCTGGCGCTGCTGACGAAAGGGACGGCATATCTCTTCGCGCCGTGGCTGCTGGCGGCCGTTGTCGTGATGCGGCTGCGCAGCTTGACGTCTCGCTCGCTTCCGATGGCCGCCGTAGCGCTCATCTGCGCCCTGCTGTTGAATGTGCCGCAATATGCGCGAAATCTGCAACTGAGCGGCTCGGTATTGGGTTTCGATTCGCCGCACGGCGACGGATTCTTTCGCTGGCGCAATGAAACATTCGGCTGGAAGCAGACCGCCTCCAACATCCTGCGCAATACTTCGGAACAATTGGGCGGCCGCAGCGAAAAACGCAATCGGCAGGTTTACGATTGGACGGTTCGCGCGCATCAAGCGCTGGGGATCGACGTGAACGATCCCGCTACAACATGGCGCTGGACCAAGTTTGAGCCGCCGCGCAATACCAACCACGAAGCCGATGCCAACAGCAAATGGCACATTCTGATTTTGTGGATCGCAGCCGGAATCGTCGCCTGGCGCGCGTGGCGTACCCGAAATATCGAACCAGCGCTCTACGCACTGGCCCTGCTGTGTGGATTCGTGGCCTTCTGCGCGTATTTGAAGTGGCAGCCGTACGAAACCAGGCTATTTCTGCCGCTTTTGGTAGCAGGTTCGCCAGTGGTTGGCGCGGCGCTGGATCGCCGGGTGCATCTGCTGGTTCAGCTTTTGCTGTGCATCTTCCTCCTGAGCACCGCAAGGCGTCCCGCGCTCGAAAACTGGCTGCGGCCGCTCGAAGGCCCTAGAAGCGTGCTCCATATGCCGCGCAACGAGCAGTATTTTTCCGACATGCTGGGGCTGAACAACGTCTCGGCTTATAAGATGACCGTGCAGTTGTTATCGATGGACGACTGCGGCGTGATTGGGATCGACAGCAGGAACCTGGTGCTCGAATACCCGCTGATGGCGCTGCTCCGGGAGCAGAAGCCGCCAAGTTTGTTCGTCCACACCGGAGTTCAGAACGCCTCTAATCGCTTCCGGCCGCCGGTAGACGGCAATCCATGCGCGGTTGTCTGCCTGGATTGCGCCTCCGATGCCAAACGCCAGAGCCTCTACAGCACCTATCCGCTGAAAACAATGATCGATAAGTTTGTTGTTTGGCGTACAAACATTTCCACGCAAAAATGATCTATCCTGGTGGCGTGATGCCCTGGGTTACGTTTATCGTTGGAGCGTTCGCCGGCGGCCTGATCGCCAGTCTTTGGATGCGCGCGAAACTGGCGCGCCTGGAAGCGGCCAGGCAGTTTGCCGAGTCCGGCGCGGCGAAGCTGACCGATACTTTCCAGGCGCTGGCCGATGCCGCTTTGCGGTCCAATCAAAGCGCGTTCCTGGATGCGGCGCGAACCACGCTGGATGCATCGCTCGATAAGGGGCGCGCTGAAATGTCGGGCGATCTGGCGCAGAAGCAGACCGCGATCGAAGGCGCTGTAGGAGGCATGGTCCAGCCCTTGGCCGATTCACTGGGCCGCTTGGAAATCCACGTCCGCGAACTGGAGCGTGCGCGCGAGAAGGCGTACGGCAGCCTGGGCTTGCAGGTGCAAACGCTGGCGCGTGAGACCGCGACGCTTTCCACCGCTTTGCGATCGCCGCAGACCCGGGGCCGCTGGGGCGAAGTGACGCTGCGGCGCGTGGCGGAGTTGGCCGGCATGGTCCACAATTGCGATTTTTCCGAACAGGAGACGCGCGAAGGCGATGGCGTGCGCATTCGTCCCGACATGATCGTACGATTGCCCGGCGATCGATCGCTAGTTGTCGACGCGAAGGTTCCACTCACCGCGTATCTGGACGCCATGGGCGCGCCGGATGAAGCATCGCGCAAAGCTTCGTTGCAACGGCACAGCCAGCAAGTCTCCGAACACGTCCGGCAGCTTTCGAGCAAACAATATTGGAATCAGTTTCAACCCGCGCCGGAATTGGTGGTGCTGTTCCTGCCGGGCGATCACTTCTTCAGCGCGGCGCTGGAATGCCGGCCCGATCTGATCGAAGAGGCGCTGGCGAAAAAAGTGGTGATCGCCACGCCGGTGACCCTGATCTCGGTGCTGAAGGGCATCGCATACGGCTGGAATCAGGAGCAGTTGGCGGAAAACGCCGAGGAGATCCGGCGGGTGGCGTCCGAGATGTACGATCGCGTGCAAGCGGTGCACGAGCATTATTCTGCAACCGGAAGGCTTCTGGAAAAGACCGTTGCGGCCTATAACAGTTCGGTTGGCTCGTGGGATTCGCGTCTGGTACCTTCGTTGCGGAAGATGCGGGAACTGGGCGTATCGAACGGAGAAGAACCGCAAGCGCCGGAGCAGATCGATTTGCTCGCGCGAAGGCCGCGCGCGGTAAACGGATTCTGACCTACGACATATCGATAATGTCGAAGGTGAAGCGCTCCGGCGGCAAGCAGGAAAGCGGCGCGGGGCTGAGGTGCGACCAAGTGTCGAAGGCGCTAGTGGCAACGCTCGAGTTCAGATAGAAGAGAAACTGGTTTGAGAAACAGGAAATGGGCGGCGGCTGTCGAAAAGTGAGCCGCATCCCTACCGCTTTCTCGAACTCGACGCCTTCGCTTGGGACCGCCTTGTCTTCCAGCAGCATCACGAAACTGGAGCGCCCGGCATGGGGCCAAACATCGGGCCGCAGCAGGTTGCGCAGTTCCAGACGCGCGCCGAACGTGATTTCGCACTGGCGGATCCATTCGAGAATGCTGTCGCCCCACTGCCACTGCGTGACGAAGCGGAGATACTGATCGGCGAGGTTGATGGCCAGGTCCATCTTGCGGCGATCCGCTTCGAAGTCCGTCACGGCGCCATCAAAGGCCGGCGGCGCCATCATATCTTCCGAGTCAATCAGGTTGTTCGCCATGCCAACCACGCGATCTAAGCGTCTAACGTTGGGGCTAGTGCGAACCAGGAGCGGGGGGAGTTCGTGGGTTTTTTCCCCAGGCACCTCTACGAACTTTCGGTCTCCAACAATATCCATGGTGACGACCTAATCTCCTTATCGACAAACCAGGTCGCGGGCTTCTACTTTAATTGACGCCAATTGTGACTAGCCCGTTACGTGGGGCCGGCGCAGTTGAGACAGTAGCACAAGTAAGAAACAATTCTGCAAGATTTGTTGACGCTTGTAAAGAGGGTACTGAAGGTACTTTGCATTCCTGCGCTACAATTCGGCTTCATGTATGGACGTTCATGACGCATCGCATGCTCTATTGTGATGTTAGCCTGCCGGTTCCGCTGGATCAGGCGTTTACCTACCGGCTGCCCGAGACGATGCAACCGCGCGTGCAGCCGGGTTGCCGGCTTTTAGTGCCCTTTGGTCCCAGGAAGCTCACCGGGATGGTGCTCGCGCTGCGTCCGGATGCGCCCGAACGGGCCGATTAAGGAAGCGCTAAGGCTGGTGGATGAAGAGCCCGTGCTCGACGCCCAGCTGCTTTCGCTGGGCCGCTGGATCGCGCAGTACTATTGTGCGCCGCTGGGGGAAGTGCTCCGCAGCATGACGCCCTTGAGTGGCGAGGTTCGCAAAACCAAGCTTTATTCGCTCACCGACGCGGGACGCGATACGGCGCGGCAACTGCTGCTGGGCGCCGATGACGAAGATCCGACGCTTCAGGTCCTGAGATTGCTGGAAGCCCGCCCGCTGTCGGCGTCGTACCTGCAAAAAAAGCTGCCGAACGCTGTGAATGTGATTCGATCGCTCGAGAAAAAGGGCTTCGTCGCGATGGAGGATTTGGAAGCGGCGCGCGATCCGTTGCGGGCATCGGCCACCAGGCTGCGCGCGTCGTTTCTTGGCTCGGCGCCTGAGGGCCTGAAGCTCACCAAGCGCGAGCGCGAGTTGCACGCGTTCCTGGAACTGCATCCCGGCACGCACAACCTGGAGCAATTGGAAACATCGGTGAAGGGCGCAAGCCAGGCCGCGCGTTCGCTGGCGCGACGGAACCTGATCATGCTGGAGCCGGAAGCGCCCACCGGCGTCTTGAGCACCGATGTGCCGCCGCGCACGCTCAATCCGCACCAACTGGAAGCCTACCAGCAGATTGAAGCCACGCTGCGCGGCGGAAGGTTTCATAGTTTTCTGCTGGAAGGCGTCACCGGATCGGGGAAAACCGAGGTCTATCTGAAATCGATCGACGCCACCATAGCGCTGGGCCGCAGCGCGCTGCTGCTGGTGCCTGAGATCGCGTTGACGCCCGCGGTGGCCGGGCAATTCTTCCATCGTTTCGGCGACCGTGTGGCCATTCTCCACTCCGCTTTCCACGACGCCGAGCGCGCCGAGCAGTGGCGGCGGATTCGGTCACGGCTAGCGACGGTGGTAGTGGGCACGCGCTCGGGTGTCTTCGCGCCGGTGCAGAACCTGGGACTGGTGGTGATCGACGAAGAGCACGACGCCAGCTACAAGCAGGCGGAGACGCCGCGCTATAACGGACGCGACGTCGCCATTGTTCGCGCGCGCGAAGCCGGCGCCGTGGTGGTGCTGGGATCGGCCACGCCAAGTCTCGAGAGCCGCTACAACGCGGATCGCGGCAAGTACACGCTGATCAAGCTGCCGGAACGCATCGAGCAACGGCCCATGCCGGACGTGGAAGTGATCGACATGCGGCAGGAGTTTTTGGAAACGCGCAAGCAGGCGACGTTTTCGCGGCGGCTGGTGGAGACCATCGACGAACGCCTGAAGAGCCGCGAGCAGACCATGCTGCTGCTGAACCGGCGCGGTTTTTCGAGCTTCGTAGCTTGCCGCGCGTGTGGCGAGCGGCTGGAATGCGTCAATTGCGCCGTCACCCTGACTTATCACCGGCGCGACCGCCGCATGCTGTGCCACTACTGCAACTACGCGCAGAAGGTTCCGTCGGTTTGTCCGAAATGCGGCAGCGAGTATCTGAATTTCATCGGCACCGGTTCCGAAAAAGTGGAGGAAGAGCTGCATCGCGATTTTCCCGAGGCGCGGATTGCGCGCATGGATCGGGACACGGTGAGCGGCAAGCGCCACTTCGAGAGTATCCTGCACGGATTTCGCGACGGCAATTTCGACATCCTGGTCGGCACGCAGATGATCGCCAAGGGGCACGACATTCCGAACGTGACGCTGGTGGGCATCGTGTCGGCCGACGTCGGGCTGGGGCTGCCGGATTTTCGCGCGGCCGAGCGAACGTTCCAGCTATTGACGCAGGCGGCGGGGCGCGCCGGACGCGGAAACTTGCCCGGCATCGTGCTGATTCAGACCATCAATCCCGAGCACTATGCGGTGCGGCTGGCCTCGGAACAAAACTACGAGGGGTTTTATCAAAAGGAGATTCAGTTTCGAAAGCTGATGCGCTATCCGCCGTTCGCCGCGCTGGCGAATGTGCTGGTGCGCAGCCAGAAACAGGAGGATGCGCTGGCGATGAGCGCCGAGCTTGGGCGCGTGCTGGATCCGGCGCCCGAAGGAATCAAGGTGCTGGGCCCGGCGGAAGCCCCGGTGCCGAAGCTGAAGAGCGAATTCCGGTATCAACTTTTGCTGAAGGCGGCTGACCGCAGAGTGTTGAATCAAACGCTGCGCGATTTGCAGCGTTTCGCACGGGAACAAAAATGGCCGGCTACCGCGCTGGTGATCGATGTCGATCCGCTGACGCTGCTGTAGGCGCCTCCATTTGTTCGGGTGGGTCAACCTCTTCGTCGATCGTCGCCATGTATTCCTGTGCTTGCTTCAGTGACTTGGTCCGATGGTACAGCGTGTGCCCCGTGTACATGAAGAGGGCCCACACGCACTCGTTGTTGAATCCATTTTTTTTCGCCTGGGCAAGTAACCTTCTGCGCTCTGGCTCGCGTTTGCTCACCATGCTGACGAGATCCAGTTCCCTATGCGTCTCGGGCTGGACCGTCAGGTTCGGATAGCGCGCTGCGATTCGCCTGACGTACTCTTTTGACGTTGGACGATACCCCAGCCAACGAACAGACACGCGTTCGTTCCACCACCCAGCGAACCATTCCCCGTAAGGCCCGATCCCATGGGCAACTGGGCAGAAGCCAGGCGCCGGCTGACCCAAACGTTCGAAGTGATCCGCAGCCGATGCCCACAATTCGCGCTTAGGCTCAATGACGAGCCACTCATAAACCTTAGGCTTGGGTCCATGGATAAACATGTCGGCAATTCTGACTTGTATCCCATCCACTTCCGCCAGGTCCAAAGCCATCACCTTTGCTTCAGTGTCCGGGCCTGAGCGTGGGCCCACGGGATTGAAGAGTCGAATATAAAATCGCCCTTCGCAAACCGCCAGCAACCAAAGCCGCCGGTTGAATGTCGCGCGCCACAGTAGCACTCCGTTCCAGATGAGTAGGAGCGCCCCTGCCAACTGCCCCGCGTAATCCCAAGCGACCCCTCGGAGCGAGAGGAAGAGCAAGCCGATGAGCATGCTGCCTCCCACCGCACCCCGAACCTCACTCCGCCGGCTGTCAGCCCTAACGCAGTCCCGGGATGCGAGCGCCCTGATAACGTCCGGCGAATCGGATCGCAGCAGTCTCACGACTGTTTCCTCTTCCTGAAGTTATCGGCAGAATACTGCGGCCACTGCACGGCGAAGCTAGGGCCTGTAGCTCTAGCCAACGGCTGGGGCGCGGCGGGTCCAGCCGGTCGACCGCCGGATATTGAATCAGCCGCTGCGCGATTTGCAGCGCTTCGCGCGGGATCCGTTGACGCTGCTGTGAATCAGCAAACCAAAGCCGCACCCGTTAGACCAAGATGACGATCCGTGGACCAGCAAGTCGTGATGCGTTCGGTCTTCATTATTACGAGGCCATGTGCGTCCGCGAGGGTGAGTTTCTGATCGGCGAATTTTTTGACGATTGCTTTCGCTTTCTCCTGCTCTGACTCGTCAAAGCCACTGATCCGAATCGGCAGTTCCTGGATGATGTTCAGGAACGTGAGCGCCTTACGGTGATCGTAGCGTCGAAGAAACCAGCCGTGCCCCTCGACGATGACCAAAGCGGAGGTAACCAGAGCAGGCGGATCGGAAAACAATCGCCTGAATAGGGGATGATAACTATCGGTCGAATCTAGAAACGCAATTAAAGCCGAAGTGTCGACGTAGCTCTCAGTCCGTCGAGCCATAGACGATTTCGTCAATAGAGAGGCTTGAGTTCGGATCACCGGACGCGACCATCCCCGCGTACCGCATCCATGGAGCTTCCTCGGAAACTGGAAGCTTATCGCGTATGGCTCGGCGAACAAATTCTGCTAGCGAGATGCCCAGCGCCTTCGCTTCTTTCTTGGCGAGGGCATACTCTCGTTTCTCCAGACTCACCTGGGTTCGGATCATGTTATCACCTCACGCTTCGATGATAACACTATTTGCGATGCTCCCGGAAGCGCGTGACAGCGTGCTCACCCGCGGACCGGGGAGAATGATACCCGCCAGGTTCAACGGATCTGAGTTGGCGACATCGAGTTGCTCATCGGACTCCGAAGCCGAGCGGCGGATGGCCCGCAACAGATCCAACGCTTCGGGGCGCGCGAATTGCTCGCCGCTGAAACCGGAAACGAAGCGCCCGCCGCGAATTTCGCCTTGCGCTTCCTTGCGGCGCAGCACGGGGAGCAGATCGCGCCAGGGCGGAGCCAGGCTTTCGCGCGCGAGAAGATCCCGAAAAAGCACTCCCCAGCGCGCGAGCAATTGATCGGCGAAGGCTAATGCACGCGCGTCGCTCGTAACGACCGTGGCTGCGTGCCGCACCAGCGCCCAACGTCCTGCAGCATGCCTGGGACGGGAAAACCTTCCTCGCCCTTCGCCGCGACGGCGCTTGGGATCGACAAGCGATCGAAGATTTTCGAAACCATCGGCCGTCACCAGACCCGCCGCCACCAGTTCCCATAATCCGTCCTCTACTTCGCTGGCCAGCCGTCCTGTCGCGCGCACCAGATCGGCGAAGAACGACGCCCCGCGCTGCTCAATCTGCGTCAGCACTTCGCGCGCGGCATGCGAGAGCATGGGCGCTTTGGCCTCGGGATCGGGCGCGGCCAGCCAGTCCGCGCTCTCTCGGAGAAAGATGGAGATGGGCGCCGTGCGGGTGGGCCTGACGCGGCGTGGCTCAGCCGCTTCAAAGGCCGGATGCGGTGAGAGGCGTGCCCACATCACTTCGCCCGAAAGGCACAATTCGTCAAGAAACTCGGGCTCGTAACGAGCAACGCGACGCGACAGCACCTCGGCTTCCCAAGCCGCCGCCGATATTTCGTACCCCTGCAATTGCTTGACGATCTGCAGCGTGCCATCCACGCCGTGCAGCAGGCTGCGCGGATTCAGGTGCTGCCATTGAAACAGAAAGCGCTGAAATTGTGCGGCGGTAACCGGCTCAATTTCGCGCCGAAGCTGGCCCAGCGTCAGGCGATGAATGCGCGCCAGGACGCGCCGGTTGCACCATTCGGTTTCGCCCTCAGGCAAGTCCGGCGTGAAGCGGCCGCGCATCACCTGGCCTTCGGATTCCAGCTTCAAGAGCGCCGATTCGATTTCATCGAGCGGGATTGCGAGCGTTCCAGCCAGCGACGCCGCTGTCACGGGCCCGAGCGATTCCATCCAGCCCCGCACGGTCAGCAACACGTCGCCGATCAGGTGCAGCCGTTCGGTTGCAACCCAGAATCGTTTTCCACCTCGCTCGACAACGCTGGCACGTCCGCTAACGGTGAGCTGCATGAAAAATTCCCGCCATTCATCCACTTCCGGCAGCGTGATCAAGCTCAGCAGCGCGTCGTGCAACTCGTCGGCATCGCGAACGTCGGGCCACGATTCGGCGGCTACAGTAGCGATCGCCGCAGGGTCCAGAATGCCGGCGCCGCCCGAAAGCATCCGTCCGCAGAGTTCGCCGCAACTGGACGGCTCGCGCGCGGCGCTCTTCCAGTGGCGCGTCATCTAAATAAGCGTAGGGATTGGCGTTCAGGATCTCGTGCGAAAACGGCGACGGCTCGGCATTGTCGATGGCCACTTTGCGAATGGCCCCGGATTCCATATCTTCCAGAAGGCGCGTCAGGCCGTCCAAATCCATCGCTTCGTGCAGGCAATTGTCGATAGTCTCTTCCACCAGCGGATGATCGGGGATGCGAATCTCGCCGGTCAGGTTTTCCGCGCACGCCACTTGATCGGGAAACACGGAAGCCAGCAAATCTTCAGCGCGCATGCGCTGGATGGGCGGCGGAACTCTCCGCCCGCCCCGAAAGCGCGGGATGGCCAGCGCTCGAGACGCATTCCAACGCCAGCGCGCGGTGAACATCGGAGCATCCAGCATGGCCTGCGTGAGCACGTGGGCCACAGTCTGCGGCTTCAGAAACTCGAACACCAGTTCGAGCGGGAACGCGTGTTGCTCGGTGAGCGAAATGTTGATGCCGTTGTCTGTGGCCGCAGCCTGCAATTCGAAATTGAACGACCGGCAGAAGCGCTTGCGCAGCGCCAGTCCCCACGCCCGATTGATGCGCGATCCGAACGGCGCGTGGATCACCAGTTGCATCCCGCCGCCTTCATCGAAGAAACGCTCGGCGACGACGGTCTTTTGAGTCGGCAACGCGTTGAGCGAAGCCGCGCCCGCCAGCACGTATGCGACTGCCTGTTTCGCGCCGCCTTCATCGAGTCCGCAATCTTCGATCAGGAATTGCATCGCGCGATCAGCGTGCTCGGCAATCTCCTCCCGCACTTGCCCGACCGCTTCCGACAGCTCGAACGTCCGGCCGGGAGCTTCGCCATTCCAGAACGGAACCGATGGCGGCGCGCCACGCGCATCGTCCACGCGCACGCGGCCCGGTTCCACGCGCTTGATGCGCCATGAAGTGGTGCCGAGCAGAAACACATCGCCGGCCAGGCTCTCCACCGCGAAATCTTCGTCGACGGTTCCCACTACTTTGCCATCGGGCTCCGCGATCACCGAATAATTCGCGGTATCCGGGATGGCGCCGCCGGAAGTAATCGCGGCCAGCCGCGCTCCCCTACGCCCTCGTACGCGCCCGTTCACCTGATCGCGATGCAGGTACGCGCCGCTGCGCCCGCGCTGCGTCGAGATACCTTCGGACAGCATTTCGATAATGGCCTCGAAATGCTTGCGATCGAGATCGCGGTAAGGATAAGTGCCGCGAACCAGCGCGTACAAGTCTTCTTCCTGCCAATCGCGAGCGGCGGTTTCCGCCACAATCTGCTGGGCAAGTATGTCAAGCGGCGCTTTGGGGATCTCCAACCGATCCAACTGTCCGGAGCGAATGGATCGAACCAACGCGGCGCACTCAATCAGCTCGTCGCGCGTGGTGGCAAAGAAATGACCCTTGGGTTTCGCGCCCACCCAGTGCCCCGACCGTCCCACACGCTGCAACGCCACCGCGATGGAGCGTGGCGACCCGATCTGACACACCAGATCCACCGTGCCGATATCGATGCCCAGCTCGAGCGAGGCCGTCGCCACCACAGCGCGCAGTTCGCCGCTCTTCAACAGCGCCTCCGCGTTCAGGCGCAAGGCTCGCGACAGGCTGCCGTGATGCGGGAGCACTATATTTTCGCCCAGCCGCTCGGCCAGCGCGTGCGTCACCCGCTCCGACAAACGCCGAGTGTTGACGAACACCAGCGTGGTGCGATGGGTGAGGATCAGCTCGGCCACGCGATCATAGATCTCGGCCCACATTTCGTTGCTCGCGACGGGCCCCAGCTCGTCGCGCGGCACCTCCACTGCCAGCTCCATTTCGCGCCGGTGGCCGACATCAATGATGCGGGCGCTGGGTGAAAGAAACTCCGCCACCTGTTCGATAGGCTTCACGGTCGCTGACAGCCCGATGCGCTGCGGCTTGATCTGGGCCAATGCGTCTAACCGCGCCAGCGACAGCGCCAGGT
Organism: Bryobacterales bacterium; assembly: GCA_963784025.1. GTDB lineage: Bacteria > Acidobacteriota > Terriglobia > Bryobacterales > Bryobacteraceae > Palsa-89. The sequence continues at coordinate 77,737 of CAWAPW010000005.1, read as the reverse complement.
GCGAACCGCGCTTGTCGTCGGCAACCGCGTGAATCTCGTCCACGATCACGGTGCGCGTGGTCTTCAGCATCTGGCGCGACTTCTCGGCCGTCAGCAAAATGTACAGCGATTCCGGCGTGGTGACCAGGATGTGCGGCCGATGCTTGCCCATCTGCTGGCGCTCGGAGGCCGGCGTGTCTCCGGTCCGGACGGCGGTTCGTATAGGCGCGAACGGGATGCCCTGAAGGGCCGCAAGCTCCGAAATCTCCGCCAAAGGGATTTCGAGATTTTTGTGAACGTCATTGCTCAGCGCCTTGAGCGGAGAAACATAAACAACTTCAGTCTCGTTAGAGAGTTCTCCGTCGCGCGCCGCACGTACCAAACGATCGATGCAGATCAGAAAGGCGGCCAGTGTTTTGCCGGAGCCGGTGGGCGCGGAGATAAGCACGTCGTGCCCGGAGCGAATTTCGGGCCATCCCAGAATCTGAGGCTCGGTTGGAGCGCGAAACCTTGTAGCGAACCACTCGGCGACCAGTGGGTCGAAAAGCAGAGGGTCGAAATCCACCTGTGACGCCATTGTAATTTGTGTTTCTGAGGCCACCTGCTATTATTAGACCTCAGCTCGAAGCAGTAGACTAGATGGTAATTTCGTACTATGCATCGTGGACGTACTGTACAATGTTTGCGATGGTTCAGGTATAAGCTTAGGTTGCTTTCGGAAAGCTGTTGACACGGCAGATTCTAGCGATGACTATACGGGTTACATTCCGATGCTCCCGCTGTGGATCAAAATCTTTTCGCCCTTCGTCGAGATGGACATTCAAGGACACGCTATTAAAAAAGCTCGGCTTAACGCCTCAACGCTGCTTCCAGTGCCGTCGCAGGTTTTACCTTTATCGCCCCGTCATCCTTCAGTCGCTTCTGAGGGCTTTATCTGCTCCGCCGTTGACGGCTAAGGAAGCGCCGATTGTTTTGCTGCCGAAGATCCCACGCAAGCCGGTCACCGAGAGCGGTTCCCGATCGGCGCGCGAGAACTTAGCCGGCTAACTACTGCTGGCTGCGACGCCGCCGGTATTCCTTCAATTGTTCGAGCCGGCCGCGCACCATCGCGTCGGTCGGATCCAGCTCCAGCGACTTTTCCAGATTGGTTATAGCCGAGGCATCGTCCACTTTGCGGGTGTAAGCAAACCCGATCAGCGCATAGGTTTTGGCGGATTGCGGATTAAATTCCAGGTTCATCCTTAGCAGCGCGATGGCATCGTCGGGCCTGCCTTGCACCACGCCTTGGACTATTGCGAGCAGAGCGTCCTCGCTGAAATCGTACGTGGCGCGACTGTAAAACTGCTTGCGCAGATCGCGATATTGCTCCACTGCGGCCGCCCCGCCTTTCACGGCGATGGTCTTCAGAATGATCGCCGAAAGAGGCTGCGGAATCGCGACGCCGCGATGGCAGGTGACACATTGCACCTGAGCAACTTCCGCGGCCGGTTTGCCGGTTGCTTCCTGAACTTTGGCATTCAGATCGCGAGTCATCGCCATCATCGCGCGCGCGATGTCCTTTTTCGGTTCTGGAAGACCGCTGCCACGCGGCGCGGAATGACAATACTGGCAATGCACGCCAAGCGCCTGACTCACTTCCTCCATGTTCATGCTCTGGCCGTGCGCCAGCGCCGCAGTCGCTAAAACCAAAGAAGCCAAGGATTGTTTCATCTTAATTTGCGGAAGGCTTTTCCACGTGGTCAATCACCAGCACCTCAACGGACGCCTTGGTTGGGTCGATCTTCAATCCCAACTGCTGCTGGATCGCGGTGTACAGATCCGGCGGCACATCGGCTTTGTCGGATGGGGCCGGGAGTTGACCGGTTAGGCCGCCAAACTGCGTCTCATCGGGCGTCCAATTCAGAGTGAAATCGTATCGATCGTGCAGTCCCGTCTGATCCACCACGGGCCGATCCAGGACCAGCGTTTGCATCAGGCCGGCGAAGTCGGCGATGCTCGTGTTCCTGCCACGAAACCTCCCGAGTCCGCCGAAACCCAGGCCCGGAAGGCCGTTGGGATCGCCTTCGCTTTTGGTGAGCTTGGGGCCGGTCTTTCCCAGCACAATCGCGTAAACAGCCAGCTCTTTCTGGTCGCGATGAAACGCGAGCTTGAAGCGATCCGCCAGCAGCTTCTGAACCATGCTTCGCAACTGCTTCTCGTTGGGCATGCCCGCCACGTCGGGCCGCGCGAGAAGATCGTACTTCTCCGTTTCCAGCCAGGCCGGTCCGCCGGTGACCTGGCGGGGATGAATCCCGTAGGCGAACGTGACGAGATTCGTCAAAGTTGTATCCGTCGTAGTGAATTGAGTGCCGCTCGGATTCACCAGAATGGAGAGGCGCTCGTCGGGCCGGCTCGGTTTGATGGTGGCTACGTCAAACGCAGGGTCCGCGTTCGCCGCCATTGCCTTCGCCGGCGCGGGAGGTTCCGGAATGTTCCAGGCGGTCTCGCTGGTTGCGCGCTTCAGCTTGAGAGCAAACGGTGTGGGCCCTTGCGACCAGGTACCCGCGATGGAATTCCCGTCCGAGCTCAACTTTCCATCAAAGGTAGCGCCGATTCCAACCACCGCCATCTTTACCGCCGAACCTTGCAGCGTGGCCGTGCCGTTTATCGCGACGCCGCCCTGATCGATGCTGTACAGCACGGCCTTCAGCGTATCCGCATCCGTGGTCGAGATCTTAAAGACCAGCCGGAGTTGTCCACCGGGAGCCTGTGGGATCTGCAATGCACCCTGCCAGGCGCCGACGATATTGTTCTGCGCGAACAGCGCGCAGCCTTGCCACGCCAGCAGCGCGACAATCCACAGCATCACCTTTTTCATGGGCGATCTCCCCTGGAACACGCCTATTCTACTTCTTTCCGGCCGGGACACTGCCGCCACCATACGTACACAAACTTTTACACCATTCCCCACGCCCGCTTTCGTGTTGTAATCTGTAAGAGGCTGATCCCACTTCAATTAAGCTGGTGGCAGGTTAAAGCAGGTGTGCCGCGTCCGCGTTTTACGTCTCACAGGGCCGAGATTGGCCTCGTATTGCGACCCATGAAAATAAAACCCACTCTTCTTGTGCTTCTTCTTGGCGCGTGCGCCTGGCAGGCTTCCGCTCAATCTTTCGATTCCAGCGGGGACATCTTGCTATACGGCACCTATTACATGCGGCAGGTCTTTTACTACTACGTTCCCGGCCAAACCAACGATTTAGGCGACACCATCAATATCCAGGGCAACATCAACTTCAGCGGCTACGGAACCTACACATTCAGTGGGTCGGTGCTCGACAATGCCGTTAGTGCCACCCCGCAGCTGTTCACCACCAACGGCACCTACACCATCTCCGCCAGCGGCGAAGGCTTCATCAGCGCCGTCGATCAGGAATTTCCCAACGACACGATTAGCGGACTGGTGGCCCACGACATTTTTATCGGCAGCAGTGCCGACAACCTGGAAGGCTACAACGACCTGTTCATCTGCGCACCCATCGGCACAGGGTCGACGAATAGCACGCTCAGCGGTTCCTACGCCGTTGCGTATTTCGACCCCACGTTCCCTGGCGACGCGCTCTTCACCATGACCGCCGACGGGCAAGGGAACATCGGGACTGTCAACGCAACCGACTATTTGAATGGCAGCGGCACGGCGACCACCCAAACCCTGAGCGGCGTGACCTACACCTTCGCCAACGGCGCGGCGCAGCTGAAGCTGGGTGGCAAGCGCAATACCACCACATTACTGGCCGGCACGGAACTGCTGTACATTTCGCCCGATGGCAATTTTGTCTTCGGCGGTTCCGACGACAGTTGGGATATGTTCGTGGGTGTGCGCGCCGCCACCAGCCCGCCGTCGAATTACCAGGGCCTTTACTATCAAGCCGGCCTGGACCTGGATACCGCGGCCACCAACAGCGGCTACTCGCCTTTCGACAGCTACTACGGTGCGTTTCAAGCATTTTCCGGAAAGATTATCGGCCACCAGCGATTGAGTACTGCATCGCCGATCAACTATCAGGGCTTGAATTCCTTCTTAACTTACGGGGGTTCATCCGATTTTACCTATTACGACTCCTATACCGTGAACAACGACGGCAGCTCCGACGACAGCGCTTTTGCGCAGCACTACCTGAGCACCGCCGACGGGTCCGTTCGCATCGGGTATGGTATCGGCCCGTACCTCTCTATAAACGTAGCCATTCAAGCGCCCGTTTTCAGCGGCACGGGCGTGTATCTGAATCCGACGGGCGTGGTGAACGCGGGCAGCTCTGCGCCTTTTACCGCGCAGATTTCTCCAGGAGAATTTCTCACGTTGTATGGCTCGGGACTGGCTCCCACCACTGCCAGCGCCAGCGTGCCCCTGCCTGACATGTTCAATGGCGTGCAGGTGTTCATCAACCAAATGGCGGCGCCCATTGCCTACGTAAGCCCGACCCAAATCTCCGTGGTCGTGCCCTATCTGACGATTCCGAACTCGGTGGCGCAGATTCAGGTGGTCAATAATGGCGCGACGTCCAATGTGGTGACAGAGTACACGGGATTAACTTCGGTGGGCGCCTTTACCAACAATCCAGTGGGCGGCCTGGGATACGTAGCCGCGCTGCATCCCAATAATTCGGTAATATCGCAGGCAAGTCCCGCTCAACTTGGCGAAGAAGTGGCTGTGTATCTCACGGGAATGGGCGCGGTGAATCTACCGGTTAACGACGGTACGGCCGCGCCGGGCAGTCCGCTCAGCATCACTACCGCAACGCCGCTGGCGTTCCTGCTCGATCCGGCCGGCCATTACGAACAAGCTACGGTAAAGTTCTCCGGCCTCGCTCCCGGGTTCGCCGGCTTGTACCAGATCAATCTCACCGTTCCATCGGGCCTGATTGCGGGCGACTCTACGCTGGAGATTATTGGAACCGATTCGGATGCGTTCCAGGGGATGCTTCCAGTGAGCACCACCAGTTCCTCCGCCGTTCCGGCCACGGCTGTTCCAGAGAGTGATGCGAAATCGGAGTTGCGTCCGCACACGCTGCCGCGCCGGATCGGGCTCGTCTCGAACGCCCGGTAGCGGACACGCGAGTGCTACGCTGAAGTCCGGGAGCGCCGGCTTTTTTCGGAGTCGTTGTCATGTTCCGATTCGTATTCGCATTTCTTGCCATCGTTCCTTTCTGCCGCGCCCAAACTTTTCCGGCTTTTCGCTGGATACAGGAAGTAGACGGGTCTGGGATGGATCAGTTCGCGGGCATTGGAACCGACGCGGCGGGTAACGCCTACGTCGCAGGCAGCACTACCTCTCCGAATTTTCCCGTGAAGTCCGCTGTGCAGAGCCATCTGGCGGCCAAGGGCCTTTCCAATTGCTTCGTCACCAAGCTCGATCCCTCCGGAAATATTATTTATTCCACCTATTTTGGCGGAAGCGGCGGCGACACCGCGACGGCCATGACGGTGGATGCGGCCGGCAATGTTTACGTGACGGGAACCACGGGCTCCGTGGATTTTCCTACCTCGAAGGGAACCTACGCACCCTCGGCTCCGCCTCCTTTTCAAGGCGAGCAAACGGCGAGTTTCCTGTTCAAGCTGAATCCGGATGGATCGTTGGGCTATTCAACGTATTTCGCTGCCGGCCAACAGACGCAGGCCCTTGCGGTGGGTTCGGATGGCTCCGCGTACCTCACGGGCGCGACATACGGAAGTCTGCCGGTCACGCCGGGAGCCTATCAGAGCGCGTTTTGTTGTCCTCCGGCTCTTGAAAACTTCTTCCTTCCGGCGAGTGACGCATTCCTCACCCGATTCGATCCCGCTGCGTCGGCGCTGATATTTTCAACGTACCTTGGCGTCGCGGGTGCCACTGGGAACGCGCTAGTGGTGGCTTCCGACGGTAGCGCCTATGTCGGGAGTTCCCTCACCGCGGGCATTTACCGGATGGCCCCCACTGGTTCATCGTTGCTCGCATCGGTGACGGGCTTGATCAGCCCTCAAGCCATGGCGCTGGCGGCGGACGACAGTTTGTATGTCGCAGGCTTTGCAGGCAGCGGCCCGCTGCTCCCGTTTCAGCCCACCGCGGGAGCCTTCCAAACGATGTCCAATCCCCTGCCGGACCTGCCCGATCAGGGAAACGAATCTCCCGGGAACGCAATCGCGAAATTAGATCCGCCGCTTCAGCACATTTTGGCAGGAACATATTTTTATTCCGTCAATGGCAATTCGGTCAGCGCTTTGGCGCTGGACGCGGCGGGCAACGTCTATGCGGGCGGCTACACATCGTTGGGGCTGCCCATGCGCACACCGCTTCAGGAAGGATTTGGCTATGGTTTCCTGAGCGAACTGTCGGGCGATTTGAAGACGCTGTTGTTTTCCAGCTATTTCGGAGCTGACTACAATTTTGGCGTGCAAGGCGTGGCGGTTGGAACGGATGGCAGCATTGTGATCGGAGGACCGGAGACGGTCGAAAATTTTGTGCCCTCGCCGGCCAACATTTGGGTGAATAGTCTGGCGCTGGCCGCGCCTCCGGCATTACGGATCGATTCCGTGGTCAACGCGGCGAGTTTAATAGACGGTCCCATCTCTGGCGGCGAGACGATCGTCGTTCGCGGCTCGGGCTTTGGTAGCGACGCGCAGCTCCTGATCGGCAAGGTTGCAGTCTCGGCGATTTCGATCCACGCCACGGAAATTACGGCCAGCGTTCCCTCGAATATTCCGACGAGTACGGCCGAGGTGATCGTGCAATCTGGCGGCGCGGCCTCGAACCAGGTGCTGGTTCCGGTGGCTGCTACTGCTCCCGGAATTTTTTCCGCGAATGGCAACGGCTACGGCCAAGGCTACATTCTGAACAAGGATGGTTCGCTGAATACTCCGTCGAACCCGGCCGCGCCCGGCGACAGGATTACCATTTATGCGACCGGCGTAGGGCCAGTGTCCTTTACCGATGGGTATGCCGTGACGCAATTTCCGGCCAACGCGTTCATCGATGGTTTCTTTTGCGATGGCGTGGCGGCTTTGCTTGGATCTGTAGCCGGATTCCCCGGAAATGTTTATCGATTGACGGTTTACGTTCCGAATCCAGCGTCTCTGGCCGCAGCCAATCCGAATCTTTTGAACTTCACGTTCCCCGCTCTGGTGCCCGTGATGTTAACGATCAACGGCGTATCCAGCCAGCAGGGGCTGGCCATCTCGATTGCGCAATAGCGCGACCCTGGCCATCGCATTGCTTCCCGATCGTGGAACTCACAGCGGTGCGACGGTGTCTGAACAAAAGGAAGGACGTTGCCGAGTGAATTACCGGGCCATCGAGTCACAGGTGTTGCTGGCGGCGATGCTGTTATTGTTGGCTGGACATGCGTGCGCGCAGGACGCGTATCTGGCGCGCTGGCAATCCATCCATGCTCGCCAGCCCGAAGCAGTGAGTTTCCAGATATCCGCCGCAAAGAGCGAGTTTTATTCCAGCGAACTGATTCCACTTCAGCTCTCGTTTACCTCCACGCAGCCCAAAAGCTTTCTCGCGGACACGCGTTTGCAGGACCGCGTGGGACGGATGAACGGCGTCGAGGAATTCCTAGTGGACCCGGCCGCTCTCACCGAAGATCCTTTGCACGGACTTCCCGGCGAGGGCGGCGGAATGGGCGGACTCTCGGGCGGCCCATGCGTGCTCTCGGAAAAGCCGTTTTCTTTCGAGAGGGTACTGAACGAGTGGGTTCGTTTTCGTAGACCCGGCAAATACCGCATCGCCATCCTGAGCCGACGAGTCTCTCGTGTGGACCCAACGAAATCGGACTATTACATACAAACCCATCCTGGCGGGGACCGCGTGGAGCTGGTCTCTAACATTCTCACGATCGAAATTGTTCCTGCCCCGGCGGCGTGGGTAAAACAGCAAATCGCCGACGCCGTCCGGATATTGGATGGCCGCGTCGATCCCAGCGAAAAGACGCGAACCGATCGCCTGCGTGCCGGGCAAACGCTCCGCTTTTTGGAGAGCCCCGAAGCGGCGCTGGCGCTGGTGCGGCATCTCGGTTCTGGCGAGGACATCGACGCCTGGGCCCTGCACATGGGCGTACTGGGATCGCCATACCGGAAACAATTGCTCCCGGTAATGGAGGCGCGCCTGATCGCTCCCGATCAGCCGGTTTGGAGCCGGTATCTGGACACCATCACGCGCCTGTCCGAACTCACCGGCGCGGGCCGGACGCGAAAAGAATACGCCGCGCGGTTGATCGCTTCCCTGCCCTCCAAAGATCCGGAAGCGCGCGTCATTTCGATGAATACGCTGCTCGATTCCGATCGCGGTGGGGCGGATTCCGCGTGGGTTCCCGCAGTGGCCGCGTCGATCGTCGCCGACTTTCGCAGTCTGCCTTCCAACATGCAGACCAATCTTCTGTTGAGCCGCTGGAACATTATCGGCGGCCCGGCGATGCTGCCGATTCTTCGCGAGATCTATGCCTATCCATTGGAGCAGCAGGCTGCGAGAGAGATCGCCGTGCGCCGTATTTATGAACTGGCGCCAGAGGAAGGCCGCCGCATTATTCTTTCGCAGCTTACCCAGACGAACACTTATCTTTCGGCCGCTACGCTCGAAATGCTGCCGGATCGCAGCCTTCCCGAATTGAGCGATGAACTGGGGCGCCGTGCCGAAGCGGGCCGCCTGGAAGACGCGCTGATCCTGCGGTATGGCAACGGCGATATCGTCGAGCGAGTGGAGCAGGCCTACCTGAAGCGCAACGCGGAGTTCGACCGCCAGAAACTCCCCCATTGTGGCGGTCCTCTCATCTACTATTTCTTGAAATTCGATCCAGCATTTGGTGAAAAGGAGCTTCGGAGCGAAATAAGCAAACCAGGCGGCCCTCCGGTTTGTTACGACATCGGGTTCCAGTTTCAGTCGCTGGACCGGAGTGCGTATAGCCCGGCGCTGGAGCGTCTGGCCATCGAATTTCTCGGCAGCCCCATAGTGCTGGTCAAGCGCGGCGCTACGGAAGTGCTCGGCAAGTACGGCTCCGTAGCGGCGGAGAAGCCTCTTTGGGACACGCTCGAATATTTTCGTTCCTATTGGAAAGGCCGCGAGGAGCAACTCGATGAATTAGACGGCCGCGAGGGTATCCAGTTTGAGCGCGCTCTGCGAATTGCATTGGCGCAGGCCGACGCGTGGACCTTGCAGGAGGATGGCCTGAACCGGTTGCTTGGGCTGTGCAGCAGCAACTGGTGCAGGCAGGAAGTACGCGAATGGCTTACTCATGCAACTTCGCCGATCGCCATTTCGATTTCGTCTGGTTCGGATGACTTTTACGCCACAATTGCGCAATATGAAGCGCATTCGGAAGAACAAATGCGCCATAAAATCGGCCAGTTTCCCGCGGACACTGTTTTCCGTGTTGTTCCTTTGCCGTTAGCCGATCGCCGGGGTCGCGCGAGGATTGACCAAGCCGAGCAGATAGTGCGGTCCTTGGGATATTCGCTCGCTTCGCAATAGAGAACTCTTATGCATTTTCTTGACAGCCGATCACGCTCGGGCTCATTTCTGAACCCCCCGGCCACGCGAGATATTCGGTCGTAATCGCCGTTCACTCTCGACGCAGCCAGCCGCAAACACGGGATCAATTCACCGCCGAACCTGCGACGGATTGGGTGGATCCGCGCAGCGCTTGCATCGTTCCCTTGCCTGCAATCGCGCCGCACAAAACTGTCATCCCGTAACGGTTTCCGCGCTCAGTGCCCCAGATGCAACCAGCGCTTGATATCGGGCTTGAATTCATTGAAGAAGTTGATGCCCGCATCCACCAGGATGGTGTCCGATCCGGCGATGAATATTGCCGAGCCGGTGTGATATTTGTCCGGCCACCACATCCGCGACACCGCCGCGGCGCCGTAATCGCCCAGAAATTCGCTGTAAGCCGGCATCATCCCGCCGCTGTCATTGTGACGCCAGATGGTGTGAAGAAACGCATCGGTAATGCGTCCCTTATAGGATTTTCTGGTGGAGGGAAAATAGCGCGTGTCTTCGTGATCGATGGCCTGAACGGGAAACATGATGCTGCGCTGAATTGCGTACTGGCCCAGGTGTGAGGCATAGCGTCCGGCAAAAGGACCCCAACCCTCGCCCCACTCGCCCGGCCGGTCACGCAGCTGATCGAAGCTCGCGCCGATTCCAGCGAACACCACGTTTTGTGCATCGAACAGATGCACCCAATCGTAATGCAGCTTCTCCTTGACGGTGAGCCCCTTCCATTGGGGGGACCGCGGCCCCGAGGTGGCGGTATTGCTATCAGGGCTCGTCTGCGGCGCGGCCACTTGCCCTGGTTGCTGCTGGGCCGATAACACCACCCCCGCCAATGACACTACGAGACCTGGACCCATCATTCAAAAATGGGACGCCCGCCATCACGAGTTCGGTGTGAGGTAACCGTTACTCGCGGCGATTCTGCGTAGCGCGACAATCAGCCGGTCGATATCGGCGCACGTGTTGTAGAAAGCCAGCGACGGCCGCACTGTGCTCTCCACTCCGAACCGTCGCAGGATCGGCTGGGCGCAGTGATGTCCGGCGCGCACCGCGATGCCCTCGCGATTGAGCGCGCTTCCGATGTCTTCGGTCCTGTGGCCATCCAGGACGAACGATAGCACTCCGGCCTTTTCGGGCGCGGTGCCGATAATTCTTAGTCCTGGAATCTCCTGCAACAGCCGCGTGGCGTAGAGCAACAACTGGTGCTCATACTCTTCGATTCCCGGGAGCCCGATCTTACTGACATAATCGAGGGCCGCGCCCAAACCCACCGCGTCCGCGATGTTTCCGGTGCCGGCTTCGAACCTTCCCGGCGCGGGCTGGAACAACGAGCGCTCAAAGGTGACGTCGGCGATCATGTTGCCGCCGCCCTGCCACGGCGGAGCCTGGTTGAGCAGCGCTTCTTTGCCATACAAAACGCCGATGCCAGTAGGCGCGAAAATCTTGTGGCCCGAGAACACGAACCAGTCGGCATTCAGGTCCTGCACGTTCACCGGCATGTGCGAAACCGATTGAGCGCCATCCAATAAGACCTTGGCGCCCGCGGCGTGCGCCGATTCGATCATCTGCCTGGCAGGTGTAATGGTTCCCAGCGCGTTCGATACCTGCGGAAACGCCACCAGCCTGGTCTTCGAGTTCAGCAGCTTGGTGTATTCGTCCAGCAGCACCTGTCCGTTGTCATCCACGGGAGCCACTCGCAGACGCGCGCCTTTCTCATTCGCGAGTTGTTGCCATGGCACGATGTTCGCGTGATGCTCCAGGCATGTGACGACGATTTCATCGTCTTTGCTAATGAATTGGCTCCCCCAGCTCTTGGCCACCAGATTGATGGCTTCGGTTGCGCCGCGCACGAAAACAATTTCCTTCACCGACGAAGCGTTCAGGAATCGGCGGACCTTCTCGCGAGCTTCCTCATACGCGTCCGTGGCGCGCGCGGCCAGCTCATGCGCAGCCCGGTGAATATTGGAGTTTTCGTGCTCGTAGAAATACTTCAACCGATCGATCACGGCCTGTGGTTTTTGCGTGGTGGCCGCGTTATCCAGCCACACCAGCGATCGACCGTTGACTTGTTCCCGCAGAATGGGAAAATCCTGGCGCACCAGATTGACGTCGAAGGGCGCTCCGGACGCGGGCACGGATGGCTTAGGAACCGCAGCCTCGGACCAGGTGGGAACGGCGCCCCCGGTCCAGGCGGGGATCGCCGGCGAGAGCGAATCGAGCAACGCCTTCAGTTCGGCTTCGCCCGGCAGAGTCAGGGATGGCGCGAGCGTTCTGCCTAGCGGAACGTCGGAACGAAGGTCTTGCGGGACCGGAACGGACGTTGCGGCCGGGACCGCGTCTTTTCCCGGCCAGTCGTTAAAGAACTGGTTTGCCAGGCGCGTCAGAGTCTCGATGTCCGGCAAACCGAAACCGCTACCACTTGTACTCATGGTATTTATTGGTCTCCACGCCTTCCAAAACGCCGAGCGCGTCTTCCGTTAGGACCGCAAGGGAGCAGTAGAGCGAGACCAGGTACGAAGCGATGGCTTTGTGATTGATACCCATGAAGCGCACCGAAAGGCCCGGGGTCTGCTGTCCCGGCAGATTCGGCTGGAACAGCCCAACCACGCCTTGCTTGCGCTCCCCGGTGCGAATGAGCAGAATACTCGTCTTGCCCTCTTCGATGGTCAGTTTGTCCGAAGGAATCAGTGGAACGCCGCGCCAGGTGGTGAATTGCGAGCCGAACAGAGACACGGTGGGCGGAGGAACCCCGCGCCGTGTACACTCGCGCCCAAACGCCGCAATCGCCGCCGGATGCGCCAGGAAGAATCCGGGCTCTTTCCATACCTTCGCCAGCAGCTCGTCCAAATCGTCCGGTGTGGGCGCGCCCGTGCGGGTCTTGATGCGCTGATTGGCCGCCGCGTTACGCAGCAAGCCGTACTCGCCGTTGTTGATCAGCTCGCTCTCCTGCCGCTCCTTGACGATCTCAATCGTCAGGCGCAACTGCTCGCTGATCTGGTTGTAGGGAACGCTGTAAAGATCGGAAACGCGCGTGTGAACATCCACCACGGTGTTCACCGCCGTCAGCATGTACTCGCGCGCGGGCGATTCGTAGTCCACAAACGTCTGCGGCAGCACGCGCTCGTCGCGGTCCGAACAATCGACGGTCACCTTGGACTCGTCCTTCACCCGATTCAATCGATAGATGCCCGCCTCCACCGGCACCCATTGCAGCAGGTGGGTCAGCCAGCGCGGAGTAATCCGCGTCATCTGTGGTGCGGTCTTGGTGGCGTTGGCTAATTGTCTGGCTGCGACGTCGCCTAACGCAGTATTCACTTCTGGTTCATCGGCCATTCGTGTCGGATCTCCCTTGGTCCCTGGATGGTTGCGTGGTTCTAGATTGTGTTCAGGCGGCCGCCTGGCTGCGCGCGGTTCGTTCCACCGGGGCGCCCACCAGATTGCCCCATTCGGTCCACGATCCGTCGTAATTGACTACGTTGTGGTAGCCCAGCAGATACTTCAGAACGAACCAGGAGTGGCTGGATCGCTCGCCGATGCGGCAGTAGGCGATGATCGCTTTGTGGCCCGTCACGCCCTCGGCATCGTAGATGGCCTTCAACTCTTCCACAGTTTTGAACGTGCCATCGTCGTTCGCGGTCTTGCCCCAGGGAATGTTCCGCGCGTTGGGTATGTGGCCGCCGCGCTGGCAAGTCTCCGGCAATCCCGGAGGCGCGAGAATCTCGCCGCTGAATTCCTGCGGGCTGCGCACGTCCACCAGATTGGCGGAACGCACCTTCACCGCGGCCTGCACGTCGCCCAGATAAGCCCGGATGGAAAAATCCTCGCGGGGAGCGGGATAATTGGTGGGCGGATATCTCGGAATGTCGTTGCTTAACTCGCGTCCTTCGGCCAGCCACTTCTTGCGGCCTCCATTGAGCAAACGGACATCGGCGTGACGATAAATCTTGAGCTGCCAGAAGGCCCAAGCGGCGAACCAATTGTTGTTGTCGCCATAAATCACAATGGTGGTTTGAGGCTCGATTCCAGAGCGCGTCAGCAAAGACTCGAACTGATACCACGGCGTGATGTCCCGGCGCACGGCGTCAGAAAGATCTGTCTTCCACGACCAGGCTACCGCGCCGGGAATGTGTCCGGCGTCGTAGGCGGCGGTGTCGACGTCCACTTCCAGGATTCGAACTTTCGGATCGGTCAAATGTTCGGCAAGCCATTCCGAGCTGACGAGGACTTCGGGATGAGCGTAATCAGACATGCGTAAAACAATCTCCTGCGGGAATCATAGCATTGTCGATAGACAATATCTAGCACAACCCGGATCGCCTATCATGCATCCACGTCAAAAGCTAAATCGGGCCGGAGTCGAGACGCCAGTACGGCCCCCACCAGCAGCAGCGCGATGGAGCAGATGAAGGGGAAAACCCAACTGCCAGTACGGTCCACCAGGTACCCAAAACTAGACGGCGAGACCAATCCTGCAAGGCCAAAACCAAAGTTCATCATGCCGCTGGCTGAGCCCGCGTATCGGGGCGCGATGTCCATAGGAACGGCCCAGATGGGCGCGACAATCAGCTCGGCGAAAAAGAACGCCAGCGAAAGGCACACCGCAGCGAGTGCCAGATTGTGAAACAGCACCACGGGACAGAGGAAGACGAACGCGCCCAGAAACCCGGCGACAATTACCGAACGGCGCGCCGTAAGCAAACTGCCGGTCCTGCGAAGCACGCGATCCGTCACTACGCCGCCCGCGGTATCGCCAATTACGCCTGCAAAAAGCACCCCCGCGGAGAACATCGCGGAGGATTGCAGGTTCAGGTGATAGTTCTCGAAGAAGAACGCGGGAATCCAGCTCAAGAACAGCCACAGCGTCCAGCCGTAACAGAAGTCGACCATGGTTACCGGCAGGATGCGGCGCGCCAGACTCAGCCAGGGGATGGCCGGACGGCCGCGCAATGCAGGCTCTGGCAGCGCTGCCAGGTCCGCTTTCCGAATAGCGGGATGCTCGCGCGGGTCGTTCCGAAAATACCAGATCCAGACGAAAAGCCAGAGCAGACTGGCCAATCCGAGGATCACGAAGGAGCGCCGCCAGGATACGAAGAGCAGCAACGCCGCCATCAACGGGGGTGTCAATGCGTTTCCGATCCGTCCGAAGGAATGCGTGATGCCCTGTGCAAAGCCCCAATCGGGAACGGGAATCCAACTGGACATGGCTCGCGTGGCTGTCGGGAAAGCCGCGCCCTCCGCAAAGCCCAGAGCCAGACGCAAGACGAACAGGGACACGAATCCGCTGGCCGCGCTGGTAAGCATTGTCGAGAGCCCCACCAGCGCGCAGCATGCAGACAATGTCAGGCGCGGTCCGAACTTGTCGCCGATCCAGCCGCCGATCAGTTGAAACAATGCGTAGGGAATCGCGAAGGCTGAGAATGCGAGTCCAAGCTGCGTATTGCTCAGCCCGAGGTCCAGTTTGATCAGAGGAGCCGCGGTTGCGATGTTCACACGATCCACGAACAGGATCAGGTAGAGAGCGCACAGCAGTGCCAGTACAATCCGAGGCGCCGTGAGCTGGCGCAGGCGCGCGGGCTGGCCGCCGGGCTTGTGTTGCGCCGTGATCATGCGCTTTTGATTTGCGTGCGGTACATGATGCGGCGCGAGTTGGGATCGAATGAGTCGCGCCGGTGCATGGTGCAACGGTTATCCCACAACACCACGTCGCCCGGTTGCCACTCGTTGCGCCAGGCGATTTCATCGCGAGTGGCGTAACTCCACAGCTCGTCGAGCAGCGCTTCCGATTCCGCCAGTGGCAATCCGGCGACGTAGGCGTTGCGCCGCCGGCCGAGATACAACGCGCGACGGCCGGTCTCAGGATGGACGCGCACCAAAGCATGATACACGCCGGGAGATGAGGCGGGATCGTCAGTGGCAGCCAGACCCTGGCGCACATAACCACCGCTGTTATAAGTGGCGTCATGCTTGAGCGAGAGGCCCGATATACGTTGCTTCAACGCGTCCGGCAGGCACTCGTACGCGCGATACATGTTGCAAAAGTACGTGTCGCCGCCGGAGGGAGGAATCTCCAGCGCATACAACATGCTGGCCTTGGGCGGATTCTCCAGGTACGACATGTCGGTGTGCCACACCGCTTCGCCCGCGCCCAGGCTGCCGATGGGCACGCCGTTTTCAATCACGTTCGAAACCACGTAGATTTCCGGATGGCCTTCGACGTACCGGCGGCCGGTCTCCTGCACTGGCGCCCAATCGAGTTCACCGAAGCGCCGGCTGAATGCGATCAGATCTTCAACGCTGAGTTGCTGGCCGCGAAAACGGAGCACCAGGTGATCCAGCCAAATGGCATGGACCTGGTTGAAGTCCGGCTCGCTCAAGCTCTTCAGCTGGATGTTCTGAATTTCCGCTCCGAGCGCTCGGCCGCTAGGGATGACCTGCATAGATAGTGCGCAGCTATTCCACTGCGTTCGGGTCGATCTGGTGGATGGGCAAATCCCAATGCACTTCGGTTAGTTCCCAGCGCCGCTGCTCCTCGCGCTTCATCTTGGCTTGATCGGGAAACAACATCTTCTCCACCTTGCTGCCCTGCGAAGACGACTGGACATCCTTGTAATAAATCACGATGCGATAGTCCCAGCGACGATCTTCGCTGGTGTGCAGGCTGGGGCGGAAGACTTCGTATTTCACCACGCCGCCCAGTTCCTTTTCCTTATTCAGCGTCGCGATCTGATACTTCTGGAAGATCTGCCAAAACTCGTCCTGGTAGCCGAACTTGACCTTATAAACCCACTCAACGATGTATGGCGGGCCGGCTTGCTGATTGGTTTGCTGGCTGTGCGCCGCGCTGAACGGCAGAATTGCAATCGCCAGCAGAAAAAACGATCGGATGGCTGTTCGCGCAATAGACATGGGACATTTCTCCGATTCATTGAATGTAGCTCGAATCGCGAGTGGCTAGCTTGCAGCGATCTCGATGCGGTTCAAATAGACTTCCAGCGTGGCAAGTTGATTCTGCAGTTCGGCTGTCTCGCCCCGCTTCGCCGCCGCCTCGATAACCGCGCCGATTTCTGTCAATCTTGGAATCCCGTAGCCTCCGCCGCTACCCTTTAAACCGTGGCCGTAAACGCGAAGGTACTTGTAATCCAGACGATCGAGCGCTGCCTCGACATCTGGTAGAGCGGCGCGACAGCGCTGGACGTAGGCGTTCACCATGCTTGCGGGAATACCGTGCGGAGCTTGAATGGAAATCTTTTCGTTCTGCATCGTTACCCGCCATATCGACCGTCCGCGCCTACTTGACTGCACGGTCTTGTTCTGATAAACCAATAGGGATAGTAGGGTATGAGCGTGCTCCCATCGAGAACACTCGGCGTTCTGGTTTTCGCCTTCGGGATGATTGCCGGCTGGATGGCTCTCCCTGCGCCCGCTCAGATTGCCGTCCGCAATCAGGGATACGTGCCATTCAGTGACGATCCCATCGATTACCGCACGCGCGAGGTGACCGATCCGGTGGCGAAGCTGCAAAAGCTGCTCGATCGCGGCGACGTAAAGCTCAACTATGAACCGAAGCATGGCTATCTGAAGTCGGTGCTCGACCAGCTGGAAATCCCCGTCGATTCGCAGACTCTGGTCTTTTCCAAGACCAGCTTCCAGTACAAGAAAATCACGCCGCAGATGCCGCGCGCGCTGTACTTCAACGACGACGTGTATATCGGTCAGGTGCACGACGGCAAGGTGATTGAGGTGGTCTCGTTCGATCCCATGCAGGGCGCCATGTTTTACATCCTGGACGAACGCCAGAGCGATCATCCGGTGTTTCAACGCGCGGAGCTCGATTGCACCCAGTGCCACATCGCGGCCGGCACGCGCAATATTCCGGGCGTTCTGCTCCGTTCCATTTACACCATGCCGTCGGGCACGCAGGCCGTCGAAACGCATGCCTACATCACCAGTCAACAGAGCCCTCTGAGCGAGCGCTGGGGAGGATGGTATGTCACCGGCACGCACGGCAGCCAGACGCATATGGGCAACGTGGTGGTGCAGGATAAAGAGCATCCCGAACAACTGGATCGCGCGGCGGGCGCCAACGTCACCGATCTCTCGAAGTGGATCGAACCGGCGGCTTATCTCACCGGCACCAGCGACATCGTGGCGCACCTGGTGCTCGGCCATCAGACGCAGATGCACAATCTGATCACGCTGACCAATTATCAGACGCGGCTGGCGTTGTACGCGGCGGGAGGGAACCCGCTGTCCGACGATCAGCGCAAGCAATTCCAGAAGCCCGCCGAAGAGCTGTTGCGCTATTTGCTTTTCGCCAATGAAGCCGCGCTCGAAAGTCCCGTGAAAGGGGATTCCGGATTCACGCAGGAATTCGCGGCGCGCGGCCCACGCGACGGAAAAGGACGTTCGCTGCGCGATTTGGATCTGCGCACGCGAATCTTCAAATACCCCTGCAGTTATCTGATCTATTCACAAGCATTCGATGACATACCCGAACCGGCCAAGGGTTACATCTATCATCGCCTGTTGGAAGTGTTGACCGGTCGCGAACAGAGCCCCGACTTCGCGAAGCTTTCCGGGGAGGATCGGCGAGCGATCCTGGAAATTCTTCTGGCGACGAAGCCAGGGCTACCCGACGAGTGGAAGAACTACAAGAAAGGAACCACCTCATGAAGGGTCTCTCAAAGAACATTTTTGGCTTAACGGCCGCGATCGCAGCGTTCGGTGCAATCTCCGCTTGGGCGGATTCAGCAGTTTCAATCGACGGCCGCTGGGACGCCAGCTTGACCGTCAATGGCGCTGTCATCCCATTTCGTCTGGATATTTCGGGCGACGGGCCCATGCTCAAGGGCACGCTGTACAACGGAGACGACAAAGAGTTCACCACCAAAGCGTCTTTCGAAAACGGCACGCTGGTGCTGAACCAGGAACACTATCTGACGAAGATCACCGCGACGCTCAAGGACGGACAACTCCAGGGCACCGTGCACATGCGCGGCGATCAGGGTCCTGAGGGCAATGCATTCCAGGCCAAGCGCTACGTGGCGGAAACAGCGCCGGCAGCGAATGCGCCGTCTATCGCCGGAAATTGGATCGTGCCGTATAACAGCGCGAAGGGCGAGAAAGCCTGGCGGTTTATCGTGCGGCAATCGGGTGGCGATGTTACGGCTGCGATCTTGCGCGTGGATGGCGACACCGGCGCGCTGACCGGAGCTTTTCACGACGGCAAGTGGATGCTCAGCCACTTCGATGGATCGCGTCCTTATCTGCTCGAAGTAACTCCGGCGCAGGACGGGTCGCTCGCTCTGGTGCAGAAGGGCGGCGGACCACGCCAGGGTAATCTGACGGCGTATCGCGAGGATGTAGCGCAGTCGAAGTCGCTGCCCGAGCCGTCCGACTATACGACGCACACCACCATGAAAGATCCAAACGAAGTGTTCGCCTATAGCTTCCCCGACGTGAATGGCAAGGTTCTCTCGAATAACGATCCGAAGTTCAAGGGCAAAGTGGTGCTGGCCATCGTCACCGGGACCTGGTGCCCGAACTGCCATGACGAAGCGCAGTACCTGGTACAGCTCTACGCGAAGTACCACGACAAGGGCCTGGAAATTGTCGCGCTCGATTTCGAAGAGCCGGAGCAGCAGGACGATCTGGGCCGCGTACATGCCTTCATCAAGCAATACGACGTGCCCTATACCTATCTGATTGCCGGCGCACCGGCCGAAATGTGGGAGAAGGTTCCGCAGGCCGTGAATCTGAATACCTGGCCCGCCACGTTCTTCGTGGGCCGCGATGGCAAGGTGAAGCACATCCATGCCGGATTCGCCGCGCCAGCCAGCGGCGAGTTCAACACGCAGCTGAAGCAGGAATTCACTTCGACCATCGAGAAGCTCCTGGCCGAGAAAGACGGGACGCTGGTTTCGGCCAACGTCACTGCGAAGTCTAATTAGTAGCCCACTGCCCGATCCGCCAGTTGCCCGGTGCGGCTGGCGGACCCCTTCCTCTTAAAAACCACTCCCTCACGGTCGCGGCTCGGTAACTCGGTCGCGGCTCGGTAACTCGGTCGCGGCTCGGTAACTCGGTCGCGGCTCGGTACGCGCGTTCTGCACGGGACCGCCTCCGTCGGTACCAACAAACAGTACCTTTGCCTTCATCCAGCTAGAGCGTTTTTCCCGGTGCCGCTAGGCCCCGTTTCACCGCAGAAGTTCTCTACCGGCAGCGATAAGCAAAACATAGGATGTCATTCATTCTTTCCCGGCGCAGGGACGCCAATTTCTCCCAGTTTTTCAGCAAGGAATCATCATATGTCGTTCGCGATTAGAACTAGGTGGGCAGTCGTACTACTTCTTTTGTCAGTAGCCTCAATCCAGGCCGCCGGCATACAAATTCTGAACGGACATGTACCGGCAGCGGTAGCCGCTTCCAAAGCGGTGGGCCCGGTGGCCCCGGATACGCGCATGAGCCTGGCGGTGGGACTGCCGCTCCGTAATCAAGCCGAACTTGAAAATCTTCTGAAGCAGATTGTGGACCCGGCAAGTCCGAACTACCGGCAGTACCTGACGCCCGCGCAGTTTGCCGAACGCTTCGGCCCCACCGAAGAGGATTACCAGGCTCTGGCGGCCTTCTTCGAAGCCAATGGTCTCGCGGTAACGGGCACCCATCCCAACCGCACCATTCTGGATGTCACGGGCACTGTGGCCGACATCGAAAGCACGTTGCACGTGCATATGACTTACTGGAACCATCCGACGCGCGGCGTGTTCTTCGCGCCCGATCAGGAGCCATCGGTCGAAACCAGCGTGAGCATTCTGGACATCACCGGCCTGGATAACTACGTCATCCCGCATCCCATGGATCTGAAGGCGCGCGATCTCGCCGCTGGCACGCCTTTGACCTCGGGCTCGGGGCCCAGCGGGCTCTTTGCCGGCGGCGATTTCAGGGCCGCTTACGCTCCGGCGGTGACGCTCAATGGCGCCGGCCAGTCGGTGGGGCTGTTTGAGCTGGACGGTTTTTACCCCGCCGATGTGGCGGCAAACTTCAAGCAGGCGGGCTTGCCGGCCGTGCCGACGCAAACGGTTTTGGTGGATGGCGTGAACGGCGCGCCCGGCAGCGGAAACGTCGAGGTGACGCTCGACATCATGATGGCGTCTTACATGGCGCCCGGTGCAACCAGCATCATCATCTACGAAGGCTCGAACCCGAACGACGTGCTGAACCGCATGGCCACCGACAACCTGGCCAGCCAGTTGAGCTCGTCATGGGGCTGGAGCCCGACCAACGCCACCACGGAGCAGATATTCAAGCAGATGATTGCACAGGGGCAGTCGTTGTTCCAGGCCTCGGGCGATAGCGGATCCTACATAGGTGGCGTCATGCCGCCGGCCGACGATCCGAACCTCACCGTGGTTGGCGGCACCAGCCTGACGACGGCGGGTCCGGGAGGGGCCTGGGAGTCGGAGTCGACGTGGTCTGGTTCCGGCGGCGGAGTGAGCACCACATGGCCCATTCCGAGCTATCAACAGGCGGCACTGATGACTGCGGCGGGCGGCTCCGGCAGCATGCGCAACATTCCGGATGTCTCTTTGCTGGCCGATATCCAGATATTCCTGATCTGCAATAACGGGCAGTGGATAGAAGTGGGCGGCACCAGCGCGGCGGCTCCTTTATGGGCCGGCTTCCTGGCACTCGCGAACCAGCAGGCTGCGGCCAACAACCATGCCCGCGTGGGG
The DNA here is from genome assembly GCA_963784025.1 of Bryobacterales bacterium. Classification (GTDB taxonomy): domain Bacteria; phylum Acidobacteriota; class Terriglobia; order Bryobacterales; family Bryobacteraceae; genus Palsa-89. The sequence continues at coordinate 56,527 of CAWAPW010000005.1, read as the reverse complement.
TTCCTCAATCCGCTGATCTATGGGATCGGCGCGGGCTCGGGCTACGACAGCAATCTTCACGACATCACTACCGGGAGCAACGGCGGCTTCGACGCATTGGTCGGATACGATCTCGCTACCGGATGGGGCACTCCGGACGGCCAGCCGCTGATCAACAACTTGAGCGGAGCAACCAATGCGCCCTCCTTCAGCCTGTCTTCGTCCGCGACGCTTTCCATCGCGGCGGGATCGAGCGGCATCGACATCGTCAGCATCGCCGCGCAGCAGGGCTTCAGCAGCGCCGTGAACCTGACCATATCGGGATTGCCGGCGGGCGTAACGGCTTCTTTCAGCCCGGTGAGCGCCACCACTTCCAGCACACTCACGCTGACCGCCAGCAGTACGGCGGCCGCGACCACTGCGACGGTTACTATCACGGGCACTTCGGCCGGCTTGACCACCACCGCGCGGCTGACGCTGACCGTCACCGGCTCTCCCACCTTCACGCTCCTGGCATCGCCCACCAGCGTGAGCCTGACGCAAGGCGGCTCCAGCACCAGCATAATCACCATCGCTCCGCAGAGCGGCTTTAAGAGCACGGTAACTTTGGCTGCGTCGGGGCTGCCGTCCGGGGTGACTGCATCCTTCGGCCCCGTCGCCACCAGCGGCACCAGCACTCTGACCTTGACCGCCAGCAAGACCGCCGTAGCGGGAGCGGTTACAGTTACCATTACCGGCACATCCGGCAGCCTGCACAGCACGGCGACCATCGCGCTAACAGTCAGCGCGCCGGTGAGCGGTTTTACGATCGCACCGTCGGCGGCCAGCCTTAGCATTGTTCAAGGCGGCAGCGGGACCAGCACCATCACCGTCACTCCGCTAGGCAGCTTTAGCGGCGCAGTGGCTTTTTCGGTCACCGGGCTGCCCCCGGGCGTCACGGCCACGTTCAGCCCGGCGTCCACCACCGTGGCGACGCACACCACCACGCTGACATTCAAGGCCACAACGGCCGCGGCTCTCGCAACTTCGAGCGTGACCGTTAAGGGCGCTTCGGGCAGTATCACGTCCACTACCGCCATCGCACTCACCGTGGTGGCTCCGCCCAGCTTTACGCTTGCAGCAACGCCCGCCAGCGTAAACGTTAATTCCGGCGCGAGCGGCACCAGCAGTATCGCCATCACCGCCCTAAACGGGTTTAACGCCAGCGTGGCGCTGAAGGCTTCCGGTTTGCCCGCCGGAGTGATCGCGAATTTCGGCGCCGTAACGGCGGGCCACAGCACGGTTACTTTCACGGCGGCTACCTCAGCAGCCGCGTCCATCACGACCGTGACGATCAGTGGCACTTCCGGCACCCTGACTGGCAAGGCCACCATCGCGCTCACCATCGTCCTGCCGCCGACATTCGCGTTGTCGGCCGCGCCCACCGCCGTTACCGTCCAACAGGGCGGCACCGGGTCCAGCATCCTCAGCCTGACTCCTGAGAATGGGTTCAGCAGCACCGTGACGGCCAGCCTTTCCGGCCTGCCCACTGGCGTTGTGGGAACCTTCACTAGCGGCGCGACGCCGGCCACTGCCACCGTTACGCTGGCGGTGTCGCCAACCACTTCGGCCGGGACGTACGTGGTGACCATCACCGGCAAATCGGGCACTCTGACGAAAACCGCCCCCATCACCCTTACCGTGACGGCAGCCAGCGCGGCCGCGGGACCAGTGAACCTGTCGTCGAGTTACAACGTGATGGGGCTGGTCACCGATGGCGCCCTTTTCCTGAGCGGCAGCGGTCTGGATGGAGGCGGCCGGGCATATTCGGCCACTCTGTTGGGATCGGCGCAGACTGCCAGCGGCGCATCCTTCAACTTCGGGGCGGCGAACGCTCCGGGCGCGGTGAGCGGCGGCATCATCGCTCTGCCCGCGGGCAAATTTTCGACGCTCAAACTGCTGGCTACCGGAGTGAACGGCAGCCAGACCTCACAGAGGTTCACGGTGACCTATACCGACGGCACCACGTCGACCTTTACCCAAAGTTTGAGCGATTGGTGTACACCCGAAAATTACGCGGGCGAATCCAAGGCAATCCTGATGACGTACCGGGACAACAGCAATGGCACCCGCGACGTGAGGCCGATGACGCTGTACGGCTACACCTTCAATTTGCTCAGCAGCAAGACCGTCAAATCCATCACGCTTCCGAGCAATCGCAATGTGGTTGTGCTGTCGATGAACCTCGGAGGGGCCACCACCTCAGCGGAGGCCAATCCGCTGGCAGCCGGCCAGGCGTTCAACAAAACCCGCATCGTCCTGGTTCCGGTGGAGACGCGAGCAAAGCGTTGAAGTTCTGAGGTCGGGCGTAACAGCAGAGTGAACCTAGCGATCAGGGAGAAAATGAAGTGGCGTGTTCGTACTGCGCAGGCCGCCGAAGAGACGTTGGCCCGCCTCCAAATCGGATGCAGTCGGTTTCATCCCGGGTCGCGATAGGCCCACCTCATAACTGCCGCTGCCGCCGTCGCGATCGACTACCACGAGACACTTGGGCTTCTCGTAAAACGCCATCGCACCACCCATCAGCACCATGATCCTGGATAGAAGTTCGGCTCGATCAATATTCTTCGACGCGCCTATTACATAAACCCAATCGGGCATCGAATCGAAACGCGCGGCCCTGAAGATAAACCCGCAGGCTTTCTCGGCGACCCGCTCGATTGTACCGTGGAATGCACGGCCTAATCCGGCGCGCTCCCGCAACCGCAGATCGGCCAACGCTGCCTGCATCTCTAAGTAGTTTGTTCTTTGGGCCGCGGGGTCGTACCGAAAGCAGTTCTAGAGGCACGCCTTAGTTTAGCATACCTTGGATTTCGATGCGCTAGTTCATCCGCAACGTGCTCCAGCAAGGAGGCATATCGATCTGCTTCGAGGAACGACCCATCATTCAGGAGATAGTAGTTGAGAAGCGTCTCTTCGTCACCGATGCGTCGAAGATCAGCATCCGGAAGGACGCGCCGGGCTGAGAGATAATCGATCAGCTCCGGAATGCTCCTGAGTTGCACGGCTAAATTCAGAAAGTCGTTAAGGGATAGATAGCTGATTGGTACTCCGTCGTGATCGAGCGGAAGGCCCTTCCCGTCTGGGCCAAGGTCCACCGGCTGGAAAACCTCCAGGGCAACGACGCCGTGTCGAATCGGCGGTAATCCGCCGCGGAGCTCTTTGCGACCCAAACGGGGATGATCGCACCAAATCGGAGCGTCCCTTGGGCGCGTGAACGCACGACGAACCTGGCTCCATCGCTCTCTTGCCTTCTTCCAAGCCCAGAGTTCAACCTTTTGCGGTGTCCGGGAAGTCGGGTCTTCCTTACATTTTTGCTCTATAAGGATGCCGGTCCCTCGATGGGAGATCAAGAAATCGGCCACCTGCTCCGGCTTTCGTCCTTATTATCGTCCACATCCCGAAATACAAAGTCAGAGAGGAACGGAACCCCAAGAACGGCTCCGCCTTTCGCTCCGCCCCGCCGCCGAGTTGAGCGATGAGAACGACGCTATCTTCTCAGTTTGTAAATTCTCCATAGTCACTTATCCGAACCACGAAAGCGCGAATCGCCGTTCTCCATGGCGCTGCGCAGAAGCGCATTGATGCGGGTCTGGTAGCCGCTGCCTTGTCCCTTGAGCCACGCAAGAACGTCGGCATCCAGGCGAATGGTGAGTGGTTTCTTGATCGGCCGATAGAACTTTCCCACAACCGCTTTGCTCCAATCGAGCCTCTGCGGAATGTCCGTGGTGTCGATCTCTTTGTCCTTCATACGCCTTAGCGCGCGGAGTTCGCTAACCCGGGCTCTGTTAGTTTTCGGAATATGCTCGTCTCTCACCGGGGGTTGCCTTTCGGGCTGAAATTATGCGGGTTACTTCTTTGCCGTCCTCGTCCCTCCAGGCGTAGGCCACGATCAAAACAACTCCGGAAATCATTCCTAACGTCTGCCATCGTTCCTCGCCATTAATGATGCGATCCATAATGCTGAGCGCGCGTGGGTCGTCGAAAACCAATATTGCTGTCGCAAAACTGACTTTGTGCTTTGCAATATTGCCGCGGTTCTTGTTTTCGTCCCACTCGAAGCGCATCCATCGGGACCGTCAACATCGTACATACATTATAGTACGTACATCATGGAGCGCCGGGCGCGCCGGAAAGATCGAGATCGAATCCACGCCTGATACAATGCATTTCCATGCGATCTCTGCTGCTATTCTGTTCAGCCCTGGCTCTTTTTGCGCAACCCAGCACGGACCTCACCAAGGCGCTCACCTCGTCGCGCCAGCGCATCGACTCTATTGACGACCAGATCGTGAAGCTGCTCAACGAGCGCGCGCAGGTGGTGCGCGACGTGGGGCTGATCAAGAAGCAGTTCCATGCACCCGCCAGCGCGCCGGGCCGCGAAGAGCTGGTGGTGCGCCGCGCCGCCGGCCAGGCCCAAGCGCCGCTGAGGCCCTCCGCCGTCGAAGCCATCTACAAGGTGATACTGCACGAGATGGCGCAGATGGAAGCGGACGAGATGCAGAAGTCTTCGAAGCTTCCGTAGCCCGTAATTTTCACACCAAACCCTCCCAGGCCGGCCGAAAACTCCCCGGGAGCCAGGTTGCATACAACGTGACAATAGGAATAGTATGGACTCGATAGAGAGGGCTTCAAATGAAGATATTGCAGGCCGTCCGTGCCAATGTGTGTTGCGCCGCCCTGGTGGCCGCGGGGATTTTCGGCGCCGCGAGTCCGGTTCTGGCGCACCATTCCTTCACCATGTTCGACATGTCGAAGCGGCTGACGCTAATCGGGACGGTCACCTCTTTTGAATGGACCAATCCGCACTCCTACATCGAGATCGACGTTCCCGACGAAAAAGGCGCGGTGAAGCACTGGAGCATCGAACTGGGCAGCCCCAGCATCCTCATGCAAAGCGGCTGGAAGTTCAGCAGCATTAAGACCGGCGATAAGGTCACGCTCATCATCAACCCCATGAAGAGCGGGCAGGCCGGCGGATTTCTCTCCACGGTAACCTTGCCGGACGGGCGCGTCCTGAGTAATGGACCCCAGCGTCCCCAGTAACAGCCTTTGCGAACGATCATGAAGAAACCGCCGCACGCTCATCGTCTTGTCACTTTTCAGCTCGGGCTAGCGCTCCCGATGGCCCTCCTCGCCATTGCTCCGGCGATCGCGCGCGCGCAGACGCCGGCCAATCCACCGGACCTCACCGGAGTGTGGGGAATTTATCGTGGCGGGAAAGGCGCCGATCCAAAGTTCGCTCCGCCCGCGCCTTCTCCGCTGCTGCTGAAGCCGGAATATGACAAGCCGTATCAAGCCAAGCGCGCGGCGGAATCGGCCGCGGCCCAACGCGGCGAGCAACTGGCGAGCTCGGGCGCCCAATGCATCCCGTATGGCGTCCCCACCATGATGTCCGTCGCGATTTATCCGGTGGAGTTCATTCAAACGCCCAAGCAGGTGACCATCATTTCCGAAGCGTTCAGCGAAGTGCGGCGCGTTTATCTGGACCGGCCGCAGGCCAAGATCGAGGACGTGGCGCCGGGCTATTACGGCCGCTCGGTGGGCAATTGGGATGGCGACACGCTAGTGGTGGACACGGTAGGCATCAAGCCCGCGGTTTCGGGTTATCGCGGAATGCCGCACAGCCCCCAGATGCACGTCACGGAGCGGATCCGCCTGCTCTCGCCCGATATTCTGCACGACCAGATCACCATTGAGGATCCGGTGGTGCTCGAAAAGCCCGTCACCTACACCTTAGCCTTTAAGCGCATGCCCAGCGACTACGAGATGGTGGAGTTTGTGTGCGACAACAATCGCGAATATATCGACGACAAGGGCGTTGTCCGTTTGAAATTGCATGACAAATGAGAGGATCGACGTGCGACGACAATTTCCAGTGGCTAAGGTAATTCTGACGGCAGGCGCGTTGCTGACGTCCGCGCTCAGCGCGATGGCTCAGTCGGCATCCGCGCCGCCGGTACCAACGCCGCCACCGCCTACGCTGGGCGCGCTGGCGCCGGCCAATATCGCCAAGCCCCGCCCCAAGCCTGCGTTCGACATTACCGGCACCTGGCTGCACGCCTTCGCGCGCGATAATCCGTTCACTTTCGCGCCGCCGCCGGGCTTTAAGCTGACGCCCGAAGCGCAGGTGCAATACGACGCAGCCAAGAAAGCCCGCGCCGAAGGCAAGGCTTACCACGACGACATCGGCGAATGCTGGCCGGCCGGATTACCGTTGATCATGACGCGCGTGTGGCCCATCGCCATGATCCAGAAGCCCACCGCGATTTATATGATCAGCGGCTTCATGAACAGCGTGCGCATCATTTATCTGGATGGCCGCAAGCACACCGATCCGGACCTGGTGATCCCCAGCTTCAACGGCGAATCCATCGGGCATTGGGAAGGCGACTCGCTGGTGGTGGATACGGTGGGTTTCGTCGACGACCATCACTGGATCGACAACGGCATCCCGCTCAGCGACAAGACGCACATGGTGGAGCGGATGCGCCTGCTCAACGACGGAGCGACGCTCGAGATCGAATACACGATATCCGATCCCAAGGACTGGGAGGGCGAGTGGAATTGGACCAAGCGCTGGCGGCGCGTGGACGACACCGATATCACCGAAGCATCGTGCCTGCCGGATCTGAACGCGCATATGCCGAGCGTGACGTCGAAAACCACGAACGTCCGATGATAATTCAATGCTATATGTTCGATTAGAGAAAGGGATTTTATGACACGATTGCAAGTCGCGCTGGCGTGCATTCTCGGGATGGGGATGTCCGGCGCCGCTTACGCGCACCATTCCATGGAAGGTTTCGATCGCGACAAGAATGTGACTCTGGTTGGCACCGTAAAGCAATTCAAATGGGCCAATCCGCACTCCTGGATCGAGCTGGAAGTCCCCAACGATAAAGGCGCCGTGGAGACCTGGAATATCGAGATGACCGCGCCCTTCGTTCTGATCCGCGCGGGCTGGAGGGCGTCCTCGCTGAAGCCGGGCGACAAAGTGACCGTGGTTGGCCACCCGCAGAAGACGGGCGAACCTGGCGCTCTGTTCGTTTCGGTTACCTTGGCTAACGGAGAGAAGCTGACGGACCGTCCGCCCACTGCCACTCCGGCTGCCAGGTGAGGCTGCCGCTCCATTCCGGTGCGCTTCTGTTCGCTGGCGTATTGCTCGCCGCTCAGGCCGGCGCGGCCGATTCGAAGAGCGTTCCCTGCGATCGCGAATGTCTGCGCGGCTTCATCACCCAATACCTGAACGCGCTGATTGCCCACAAGCCATCCGATCTTCCACTCGCCGATAACGTCCGATTCACTGAAGATACCGTGGAAATGAAGCTGGGCGAGAGTCCTTTATGGAAAAATGCGGCGCGGCTTGGCCCTTACCGGCTGGACATTTTGGATACTCGGCAAGGCCTGGCGGCGGCTCAGGCGATCGTGGAAGAGTCCGGCGTCCCGGTGATGCTGATGCTGCGGCTCAAGATTGCGGGCGGAAAAATCTCCGAGGTAGAAACGCAGGTAACCAGAAGTAAGGCCGAAGGATCTCTGTTCAACACCGCAGCCCTCAAAACTCCGAGCGGCGCTATGCTGTGGGCGCCGGGCTATGCGCGCAACTCTCGTGAAGAGGCGATCAGAATCGCGGAGCTTTATCCGGCTGGTCTGAAGGCAGGCAGCTTCGTTACGGTCGACACGCCTTTCGCCGACGACGCGTATCGCTTCGAGAACGGCCAATTGATGGCGGGGCGGGGCTGCACATTTCGACCGGACTGCGTGGAAATCAAAACCCAGAAGATCCCCACGCTCCCTGGAGTCACCGTGCGAGTTGCGGCGGTGGACGAAGAATTCGGCATCGTGCTTCTTCGCATGGATTTCGGCGCCGGCTCCTCGCGCGTTCCAGGCGACTCGCTGGTTGTTTGGGAAGCCTTCAAAGTTTATGGCGGCCAGATCCACGCGGTGGAAGCGTTCATGAAGAATATGCCGCTGAACACACCGTCCGGCTGGGACTAGTACTCGCTTGTGAAAATTGCCGGACACCGCTCCCTCACGGTCACGGCTCGGAAGCCCTTTCAGCGCCGCGCGCCTGCAGTCGTGCTGGCGCGTCTTGCTTGCCCGGCCCGACCAGTCAATCTTGGTAACCACGCCTGTCCGCGTAACCGGCTTCGCGCTATCGTATTCGGCGCCGAAGGAATGATGGGCGAAGGCATGTGGGGCGATGAGAAGAATACCCGCAAGCGTGGACGCACGCAGCATCATCTTTGGACCTCCCGGCACCCCGCCAGTACATGCGATTGTAACGGCCGTTCCGGTAATCTTGGTGCAAAACTCTTGCCTCGTGGAGCGTCATACTCAATTGGGAGGACCTGTGAATCAAAAGCCAGACCAACAACTGGAGAATCTGTGCATCAACACCATTCGGATCTTGTCGGCGGATGCGGTGCAAAACGCGAACTCGGGCCACCCCGGCATGCCGATGGGCGCGGCGGCCATGGCGTATACGCTGTGGACGCGCTTTCTGAAACACAACCCGCGGAACCCGCACTGGTTCGATCGCGATCGTTTCATCCTTTCGGCCGGACACGGCTCCATGCTGCTGTACAGCCTGTTGTTTCTGACCGGCTACGATCTCTCGCTGGACGAGATCAAGCGCTTCCGGCAATGGGGCAGCAAGACGCCGGGCCATCCGGAGCGCACTGGATGCGCCGGGCGTGGAAGTGACCACCGGACCGCTGGGCCAGGGCTTCGCCAACGGCGTGGGCTTCGCGATCGCGGAGGCGTGGCTCGCGGCGCGCTATAACCGTCCCGGCCACAAGATCGTCGATCATTACACGTACGCGCTCTGCGGCGACGGCGATCTGATGGAAGGCGTCACCCAGGAAGCGGCATCGCTGGCCGGGCACCTGCAGTTAGGCAAGCTGATTTATCTTTACGATCAGAATCACATTTCGCTCGCGGGCGCCACCCAGATCGATTTCACCGAAGATGTGGGCAAGCGTTTCGAGGCTGATGGCTGGCACACTCGAACGGTTCTGGACGGCAACGACACCGCGGACGTCGCGAAGGCGATCGAGGAGGCGCAGGCGGAAACCGACCGGCCGTCTTTGATTCTGGTCCACACCCATATCGGCTATGGCAGCCCGCACAAGCAAGACAATTTCTCTTCGCATGGCAGCCCGCTGGGCGAAGACGAGCTGAAAGCCACCAAGACCGCGCTAGGCTGGCCGACAATGGACAAGTTCTACCTTCCGCAGGATGCCGTGGATTACTATCGCCAGGCCGTTGCGGACGGCGCGCGCGAGGAAGACGAGTGGAAGAAGAAGTTCGAGGCGTATCGAAAAGATTTCCCGAAAGAAGCCGCCGAGTTTGAAATGCTGGTGAGCGGTGCGCTTCCCGAGGACTGGGCCGCGGATCTTCCGAAGTGGAAACCGGGCGACAAGGCGATCGCCACCCGCGCGGCTGGCGGCGCTGCGCTCAATGCGCTGGCCAAGCACATCCCGAACATCATCGGCGGATCGGCCGACCTGAATCCTTCCACCGACACCGCGTCTGAAAGACTGGGGCGATTTCCAGAATCCCGAAGCATATGGTCCGGGAACGCTGGGCGCCGTCGGCGGCGTGTGGAGCTACGCCGGGCGTAATATCGCGTTTGGCGTTCGAGAACACGCCATGGGCGCGGCGGTGAACGGAATGGCCGCGCATGGCGGCATGCTGCCGTTCAGCGCCACGTTCTTCACGTTCTCCGATTACATGAAGCCCGCCATTCGTCTGGGCGCGTTGAGCCGTCTGAAAGTCGTTTTACGTATTCACGCACGACAGTATCGGGCTGGGCGAAGATGGTCCCACGCATGAGCCGGTGGAGCAACTGGCTGCGCTGCGCGGGGTTCCCGATTTGACCGTGATCCGGCCGGCCGATCCGAACGAGACCTCGGAAGCTTGGGCCTTCGCGGTCCAGCACGATGGGCCGACGGTGTCTGGTGCTGACGCGGCAAGCGGTGCCGCATCTGGATCGCAGCAGTGCGAAGGATCCGGGCGTTGCGCGCGGCGCCTACATTCTCGCGGAAGCGGACGGCGGCGCGCCGGATGTGATTCTGATGGGAACCGGATCGGAAGTGCAGTTTGCGTGGAGGCGCGGAAAAGGCTGGAAAAGTACGGGGTGAAGGCCCGCGTGGTCAGCATGCCGAGTTGGGAACTGTTCGCGGCTCAGGACGAAGCGTATCGGGAAAGCGTACTGCCGAAACGAATCAAGGCGCGCGTCACGGTGGAGGCCGCGTCGCCGCTGGGCTGGCATCGCTGGGCCGGGGATGAAGGCGCGATCATCGGCCTGGAGCGCTTCGGTGCGTCCGCCCCGGGCGAAGCAGGTGCTCCAACATCTTGGCTTCACGCCGGAACACGTGACATCGGAGGCGCTGCGCGTGCTGGGGCGGACGGCCGAAGCGTCGGACGCAAACCTGGTCCACGCTTAACCGCTCACTAACGGTCGCGGCTCGCTAGGGTGTCGTGGTCCTACTGAGCCGCGCGCGTCAGCAAGCGGTCCTTTCACTTGTCCGGGCGCTCTGTTACGGGCTGCGCTCGTGCGCGGCGGCAAGAGCAGACTTGGGACCGTCCATTCAGATCATTTCCTCTAGCGACTTATACGCGTAGATCGTTGGCGCATGATTCTGCATTAAGCCGCCGGTATCGGCGGTGGGTCCATAGGTGCTGTGCAGGTCGTGCCCCAGCATTCGCAGCATCGCCAGCAGCTGTCCGCGATGCTGCGAGGTATGCGTCATGCGGCGCGTCATCACCCAGGCGCGCGACCGCGGGACATCGAAGAACGATACGGTTTCTTCCCACCAAGGCTCGGCTTGCGCCCGCAATATGGCCAGGCGCTTTGCCGCTGTCTTCGGCATAGCGCGCCATGAATTCCCAGCGCACCTCATGCGCCGGCAGCGGAGGCGCTCCCACATCGATGCCGAGGATCTTGTGGAACCAGAAATCCTCGCTCACGCACTGGTGCACCATGTGCTCATGCACGCTGCGGCCGCGCGGGTCCGAAGGATTCGGACGCACCGGCAATTCCTCATCGCGGAACATGCTCCAGACGCTGACCACCTTGACGCGCTCGGTGGCATAAGTGTCTGTGAGAAAGCTGGTATTTCATCGCTGCCACAGGATCTGGCCGGCCTCCAGCGGCACGCATGCGCCGGTTTTGAAAGGAACCACGCGCGCCGTATAGTCGCTGGCCGGGCGCGTGGCGGGCACCGACGCCGAGTAGGAATAGCCGCCTTTGGAACCCAGCAGCTCATGCCCGCGCTGCATCTCCTGCCTGATGGGCAGAGCACCTTCGCTCGCATCGGCATAAAGTTCCACGCGCACCGCGTCGGCGTTCATGTCGTCCAAATACAGCTGGACCTCAAAAACGTGCTGGCCATCGCGCGTCTCAACGTGCAATTGCCCGAATCGGATGTGCGGCCAATTCTCGGCCAAATCGCGCTGCCATTTCATCAGCTCCGCGGCCGCCTTGCCCTGTTCCGCCGCGCGGCGCAATAGGCCGCGGCCCCCGGCAGATAGTGCTTTTCCGTATATTCGCGAACCGTCCGATTGGCCGAAAACACCGGCGTGAGCTGCGCCATGCTCTCGCGCATCATCGCGATCCACTGCGTGGGGATGCCTTGATCGTCGCGCTGGTAGAACTTCGGGATGATTTCGCGCTCCAGTAGTGTGTATAACTCCTCCGCTTCGGCGGCATCCACGTTGGGATCGTCCCCGTGCTCCTTGCCATCGCCGATCGCCCAGCCAACCTGGGGCGAATAAGCTTCGGCCCACCACCCATCCAGTTCCGACAGATTCATTCCGCCATTAGCGAGAACTTTCATCCCGCTGGTTCCGCTGGCCTCCCACGGACGGCGCGGCGTGTTGATCCAGACATCCACGCCCTGCACCATTTGCTGGCTCAGCAGCATATCGTAGTCGGCCAGAAAAGCCACATGCGATTGAACGTCCGCCCGCTTCAGGAACTGATGCCACTGCTGGATCATGGCTTGGCCGGCCAGGTCCGCCGGATGGGCCTTACCGGCCAATACAAGCTGAACCGGATGCTCCCGATTGGTCAAAATGCGCGCCAGACGTTCCTGATCGCGCAACAGAAGATTGGGCCGCTTGTAAGTAGCAAAACGGCGCGCAAATCCCAACGTGAGCGTGTCGAAATTGAAGACGCGCTCGGCCGCGGCCACTTCTTCCGGCGCCGCTCCCTGGGTGGCGCGCTCTCTAGCCAGGCGCTGGCGCGTATATTCGATCAAGACCTTCGATGCGTCGGTCCGCAATTGCCACAAGTCGGTGTCCCGAAGCGCGCGCAGGTCGGCCGTGAGTTTGGCCGGATCCCCGACGGAACGGTCCGATCCACAGGCCTTTTCCCACAAAGCATCCGTTTCCGGAGATTCCCAGGTGCCGACGTGGATCCCGTTCGTAACGTGCGCCACGGGAACTTCCCTTTCCGACCAGCGCGGAAACAGGCTGCTGAACAGACGGCGGCTCACCTCACCATGCAGACGGCTGACGCCATTCACCGCGCCGCTTCCGCGCACGGCCAGGTACGCCATATTGAACGGCTCCGATGCATCGCTGCCATTCTGCCGGCCCATCGCCAGAAGCTGTTCCAACCCGATGCCCAGCTCCTCGGAGTACACCTTGAGATACTTGGCCACCAGTTCGGGCGCGAAGCGGTCAAAGCCTGCTTCCACGGCCGTGTGCGTGGTGAAGAGATTACCCGCGCGCGTTGCCGCCATTGCCAAGTCGAACGGAACGCTGTTGTCGGCCATATAGCTGCGCGCCCGCTCCAGGGTCGCGAAGGCCGCGTGCCCTTCATTGAGGTGACAAATCTCGGGACGCAGTCCCAGCGCTCGCAGCAAGCGCCATCCGCCCAGGCCCAGGATCAGCTCCTGTTTGAGGCGCAGTTCCGCGTCGCCTCCGTAAAGTTCGCTGGTGACCCCGCGAAATGCCGGAGGATTGGCCAAATCGTTGGAATCCAGCAGGTAGAGGTTGGCGCGCCCCACTTCCACTTTCCAGCAGCGCAGCCAGAGCTTGAACCCCGGCATGTTCAAGGGGATCCGTAGCCATTCGCCGTCCGGCTGCCGGAGCGGAGTGACGGGCAACTGGCTCGGGTCGTTATAAGGATAAAGCGCGCGCTGGCGGCCGTCGGAATCAATCTCCTGACGGAAGTAGCCTTGCTGATACAGCAATCCGATGGCAGCCACCGGCACGCCCAAGTCGCTGGCTGCCTTGAGTTGGTCTCCCGCCACGTTCCCCAGGCCTCCCGAATAAATCGGCAAGGATTCGCTCAGCATGTACTCCATGCTGAAGTACGCGACAAGCCGCAGAGGCGCGCCGGGATGCGCGGTCTGAAACCATGTGGGCTTCTGAATAGCCTCGCGTTTCTCCCGCAAAAGCTCGTCTACTCTACGCGCGAACGCGGGATCGGCGCCGATCTCGGCCAGCCGTTTCTGGGATACGGTTTGAAGAACAGCCCACGGATTCTGGGTCAGCTCCCAAAGTTCGGGGTTCAGCTTGCCCCACAGTTCGTCGCTCGAATGATGCCAGCTCCAGCGCAGGTTCAGAGCCAGTTCCATCAGCGCTTCGTGTTGCGGATTGTCAGACATGTGCCTCCTTAATGCATGAGAGTGGCCACCACCATCAGCCTGAAGAAAACCGACTCCCTGACGGTCGCGGCTCGGTAACGCGCTGTCTTACAGAGCCGCGCGCGTTAGCAAGCGGGTGCTCTTCCAACAGTATCGCGCCACCCTATTTCGCGCGTATGACAAATGTCGATATTCGGACACTTGGGGACGATGCGACACTAAGAGAATCGGACGCGGATGCGGCCGCCACCCTCGCATGCTGGGCTTCATCCAAGAACACATCCAGTTTCTGCTGCTGGCCTTCAGCTCGCTCATCTTCATTGTCGACCCCATCGCCACCATTCCCACTTTCCTGGCGCTGACAGCCGACGCGAAGGTGGACGAGCGCCGCCACATGGCCAAACGCGCGGCCTGGACCTGTTTCCTGGTCCTGGCGGGCTTCGCGATGGCCGGCACGCTGATTTTCAAGATGTTCGGCATAACGCTTCCGGCCTTTCGAATCGCCGGAGGATTGATCATGATCCTGATCGGTCTCGACATGGTGCAGGCGCGCCGCTCCCAAACCAAAGAGACGCCGGCGGAGACCCAGCAGGCCATGGAGAAAGAAGACGTCGGGATCATCCCGCTGGGCGTTCCCATGCTGGCCGGACCGGGGTCGATTTCCACCGTGATCGCGCTGATGGCGCAATCGTCGAATTGGCAGCACAGTATATTGATTATTCTGGCGGTGGCGCTGACGGCGTTTATCTCCTATTGGACCCTGGCTGCCGCGGATCGTCTGGGCCGGCGATTGGGCGATACCGGCATCCACGTCCTGACGCGATTCATGGGATTGCTGCTGATGGCCATCGCGGTCCAATTCATCCTGAGCGGGCTGACCGCGGCGGGGTTTGGGAATAATCACCAATGAAAGCTATTCGTCTGCACGCGCGCGGAGGTCCCGAGCAACTGGTGTACGAAGACGCGCCGAAGCCCATCCCCGGTCCGGGCGATGCGCTGGTGCGCGTGCACGCCACCGCAATTACGCGTACGGAACTGACGTGGGACCAGACCTATCAGAATCCCGATGGATCGCCGCGAATTCCCAGCATTCCGGGCCACGAGTTTTCGGGCGTGATCGAAAGCGTGCCGCTGGGCGTAAGGGATCTGGGGCCGGGCGATGCGGTGTATGGGCTGGCCGACTTTCCTCGCGACGGCGCCGCGGCCGAGTACATCGCTGTGCGCGCCCGGAATCTGGCGCTGAAGCCGCGCAGCATCGATCATGTTCACAGCGCCGCCGTTACCCTGTCCGGTTTGACGGCCTGGCAGGCGCTGTTCACGCATGCCGAACTGCAGCGCGGCCAGAAGGTTCTGATCCAGGGCGGCGCCGGCGGCGTGGGCGTATTCGCGGTGCAGTTGGCGCACCGGAAGGGCGCGCACGTCATCACCACCAGCTCCGCAGCCAATCTGGACTTTCTGCGCAGCCTGGGCGCCGACCAGACCATCGATTATACAAAAACACAATTCGAAGACGTCCTGCGCGGCGTCGATGTGGTGCTGGATGCGGTCGGCGGCGACACTGTCGAGCGCTCCTGGTCCGTACTGCGCCCGGGAGGCGTCATGGTGTCGGTGGTGACGCCGATTTCCGACAGCGAGGCTCGCCAGCACGGCGTCCGAGGCTTGTTCTTTATTGTCGAGCCGGATAACGGTCAGTTAGAAGAGATGGCGAAACTGATCGATGCGGGCTCGTTGAAATCGATCGTGGCGAACGTTTTTCCCCTGGCTCGCGCGCGGGAAGCCTTTGAATTGGCGGCCCAGGCCCACACGCGCGGCAAGATCGTCCTTCAGGTGCGGGACGACGCGCCGCGACCGTAGGGTCGATCATTCGACACGCTCCCCGTCACGCGGATTGCATTATCAAGGCGTTACGCGCTGGTAACAAACATGCATAGAGTCGCCCCGTGAACAGGAGCGACATGCCGACCCAACAGGAATTTACCGAACTACTTCAACCCAACTTACTCCCGCTGAACCGTTTCGTTTTCGGAATGGTCGGCAATCAATTTGATGCCGAGGATATCGTACAGGAGACGGTGGTAAAAGCATTCATTCACTTTGCCGACTTCCGAGCCGAGTCCAAATTCAAGACCTGGCTGATGAGCATCGCGGTGAACGAAGTGCGCACCAAGCGCCGGACGGAGTTCCGTTCGCGCATGTCATACTTCGATTTCGATCAACTGGAACGGCTGGCGAACAGCTACCTCGAACGACTCGCCATTCCGCGAGTATCAAGACAAAGAGACAACCCGGATGGTGCAGAATGCCATGGTGTCGCTGCATCCCACTTACAAAGAAATGATCCATCTGCGGGCCATCGACGGGTTGAATATCGCCGACACCGCCCGGCGGCTCTCGATATCCGTTCCGGCCGCGAAGGCGCGCTACTATCGGGCGGTTCATCGTTTGTCTCACACGCTGGCGCGGCAGACTCGAAGATCGCTCCGGCGTGCCGATAAGGTAAATCAGCGGCCGGTTAAACAGCGGCAGGCAACTACTGTGGAAGCCCGGCGTCCATAATCCAGAAGTTCGGGTGGCGGGTTTCTTCGGGGGCACGTTGAATGAAGAAGCTATTTCTCTTCCCTTTGATTGTGATCGCGGCGATTGCGCAGCAGACGACAGCGAAGATCGAGCGCTGCGGCCTGGGATCGAAGCACGAGTGCCACTGTCTGGAACGCACGGACGCGATTCATAACAAGATCATCGCCTCCTGCGAGGCGGAAGCGAAAACGCCCAAAGAGCGCGATGCCTGCCTGCGCCGCGAGATGATCCAGCATTGCGACATGGCCGAGCGATTCACCAAATGGGACACGGACGCTTCCGCGACCAATCGGGCGGACGGCGATTACGACATGCATTCGGGCATGGGTCCCATGTGTACCATGGCTTGCAAGAAGCATCGCTGCGAGTGCGCCGACGGGCCGAAATGCGATTTCGGAATGACGAAGGAAGAGAGCGCGCAAGCCGATAAGGAAGAGCGGCAAGGGGCGATGACGGATGACCGTCAATTGCCCGGCAAATTCATGATTTTCGCCAGTTTGGGCCAGCGCGGATGGGCGCGCAGGGGTTTGAAGAATCCGGCGGAAGCCAGCAACGCCGCGAATGGCTGGTGCAATTCAATGTCCCGTCGATACCAATCGATGGCCGCATCGATCTCGCGAACAAACCAGGTGGTACATGACCATGCCACCGGGTGTCATCCTGCGAACGCTCACCGACAATTTCTCCGCGCGCTCCTTTTCACCGGTTTGTGCCAGCAGGCCGGCCAGGAGTCCAGACGCCGCCCTGCTGCCATGGCGCAATACGGACAGCCTCTTCCGCCGGCCCCGCGCCTCGGCGAGCTTTCCCTGGAAGAAGTAGCTCTGGGCAATCACGTAGTGCAGGCCAAAAGCTCCTGTCATCCAGATCCAATGCCTTTCGTGCTTCGGGAATGGCAAGCTCATACATTTCCGCGCATAGCAATGTAAACGCCTGGCGGGCTCGCCACCGGGAGTTCAATGGGTCTTGTGCGATGGATTTTCTCCGCTCCTCAAGGGCTTCTTCGAATCGTCCCAACGGCAACAGATAGAACAGAGCATACAAATCGTGGATCTCCGGCGCGACGAGACCCGGACGTCCTGAACAAGCTTGAAATGTTCGCTCGGCCTCTTTCCAATCGTAGTCATGCAAAGCCGCGATTGCCCCGAGCACAACATGCGCCATCGGCTCGGATGGGAGAAGTTCGAGCGCTTTTCGGGCTTCGGCGCGCGCCAGCGGCACCATTTCGCTCATTGGCCGTAAGCCCAAGCCCCCGAGCAGAAAATATTGATAGCCCAAAGCGGAATGAGGATCGGCCCACTGCGGGTCCAGTGCAATCGCCTGTTTGAAGTAATCTTCGGCGCCCGCAAACCCCTCGGGTGAATACTTGTACGACTGATGCCTGCCCTTCAGAAAAGCTTCGTAGGCGGGCAGATTCGGCTCGTGCGGCCGCGCCGTCGACGGGCTTTTCAGTCAGCTTCACCTTCAACGCCGCGGCGATGGCTGCCGCAATCTCATCCTGCACCGCGAACACGTCCGTCATTTCGCGATCGAAGCGCTGGGACCAGAGATGCGTGCCGTCGGCGGCATGGATCAACTGGGCAGTGACGCGCAGCCGAGTTCCCGGCTCGGCGCACGCTGCCCTCCAAAATATTCGTCACGCCGAGCGCTTCCGCAATCTTGCGAATATCTTCGTTCTTGCCCTTGAAGGCGAACGCCGATGTGCGGGCGATCACTTTCAGTCCCGGAGATTTGCGTCAGAGCGTTGATGATTTCTTCGGCCAGGCCGTCGGAGAAATATTCGTCATCGGCGTCGCGGCTCATGTTGGCGAAGGGCAGGACCGCGATGGACGGCGCCTTTTCTACCGGCTCTCGTGATCGCCAATTCGAGCGCAGCCTTGACCTCGCGCCATAGTCTGGAACCGCTGCCCGGGCTGCTTCGCCAGGCATCGCAGAACTACGCTCTTAAGCGCAGGCGGCGGCTTCGGATCGTCGCGCAGTACCGAGGCCATACCGTCGAACGCGCGGCTCCCGGCCAGCATTTCGTACAGCACTGCGCCGAAACTGAACACGTCGGAGCGCGCGTCGCAGGGCTTGCCTTCGATCTGTTCCGGCGCCATGTAGGCGGGCGTGCCGGAAATACTTCCTTCGATGGTGCGTGTGGCGTCGGAAACCACAGTCTGCTTCGCCAGCCCGAAATCGAGCAGCTTGGCGTCCCTTGGCGGTCACCAGAATATTGGCGGGCTTCAGATCGCGATGGATAATCCCTTGCTGATGCGCCTCCGCGAGCGCGCCGCAATCTGCAATGCCAGCCGCACGGCTTCTTCCACAGGAAGCGGCCCCGCGAGCGGTTTACCGTCGATATACTCCAGCACCAGGTAGTCCGGCCCGATATCGAAAATCTGGCAAATGTTGGGATGATTCAGCGCCGCAACCGCGCGCGCCTCCTGCTCGAACCGCTCGCCATGCTGGCCTTTAATCGCTTGATGGCGACGATGCGCCCCAGCCGCGTATCGTGCGCCTTCCACACTTCGCCCATGCCGCCCGAGCCGATCAGCGCCACGATCTCGTAGGGACCGAGTCTCTCGCCCGCGGAAAATGACATGGGTGTTCACCAAGTCTATCGTTTCGAACGGTCGACTCGGCGCTATAGGACTTACGGCGCGGGCGTCTGCGTTGCCGGCGTGGCGGCTGAGGCTGTTGTAGCGGCGGCCGGACCCATCAGCTTGCGCAGCAGATCCGCCGTCGTTTGGTGAACCTCCACGCCCACGGCATCGGCCTTCAGACCCAGCGCGACATCCATCGGTGTGCGGCCCTTGTTGTCCTTGAGATCCAGCTTGGCGCCATGATCGGCCAGGAACTGCACGATGTCGTCGGTTCCCTGGCCGGCCGCGGCGTGCAGCGCCGTGTTGAGGGTCTTGTCGGTAGCCGCGTTGATGTCCACGCCTTTGTCCAGGCAAATCTTCATCGCTTCGATGGGCTGTTCCCCGCGCCGAATGGTGTTCGCATGGCCCATGCCGGCCGCCACCATCAGCGCCGTCACGCCCGCTTTGGTAACAGCCTTGGGATCGGCGCCTTTTTCGAGCAGCAGTTGCATCAAGGGAACGTCGGCGGATTTGGCGGCGCGCAGGAACGGCGTTGCGCCCTCACCCATCATCATGTCCGGAAAATCGAGCACCGCACGCGCCGGCGATCAACTTGGTCAGCTTCGCGTTGGGATCGGCACCACGATCGAGCA
Source organism: Bryobacterales bacterium (assembly GCA_963784025.1). Classification (GTDB taxonomy): domain Bacteria; phylum Acidobacteriota; class Terriglobia; order Bryobacterales; family Bryobacteraceae; genus Palsa-89. The sequence goes on along the minus strand of CAWAPW010000005.1, from coordinate 37,117 downwards.
GCATTTTGATCAGGTCCATCGGCTCCACTTTGTTGGTGTCCTTGGGCGCCGGACGGTTGCTCGCATAAATGTCGCGCATATCGATGGCGGCGAACAGCGCCGCGCGCCCATTAGCGTCGGCGGCGTTGGGGTCGGCTTTTCGATCGAGCAAAAATGCGGCAGTGTCGTAGTGGCCGTTGATGATGGCCAGCACCAGCGCGCTAGTCCCATCCGGATCGGCAAGTTTCAGATCGGCGCCGTGATCCAGCAGGATCTTCGCGCACTTCAGTAAATCCGCCGCGCGCCGCAAACAGCAGCGCCGTAAAGCCACCGCGCGGGAAATGCATGGGAACGTCGCCCGGCTTGACCTTCATGCCGCTGAAGTCGAAGACGGACGAAACGGCATTCACGTCGGCGCCATGATCCACCAGCACCTGCATCACATCGGGATGATTTTCGGCCGCGGCCCACATCAGAGCGGTCTGCCCACGCCAGCTCTCCTTGGCGTTCACTTCAGCGCCATGATCCAGCAGCGCTTTCACGGCGTCCGCGTTGCCCGCGCGCGCGGCCGTCATCAATGCGGTTTGACCTTCGGCCTGGAACGAATTCGCGTCGGCACCGGCCTTGAGCAACATCTCTACCATCCCGGCGTTGCCATTGGTGCAGGCTTGCGAAAGCGCCGTGAATCCTTCGCGATTGGAAGCGTTGACATTCGCACCCGCGGCCAGCAGCGCTTCCACGGCCTTCTCATCGTTCCAATAGGCCGCCCATAGCAGCGCCGTCGCCATCGGGCAGGGACGCGTTCACGTCGCCGGGATGCTGCTTGATAAGCGAGCGAACGGCGTCCATGTCGCCCTTCATGGCGACGTCGGCGATTGGCGTCGTTGCTCCAAAAGCCGCGCCCAAGCCGGACGGCGAAAGGCGAAGAGCTCCTGCCAGTAGAAAACGCATGCTGGTTTCCTCCAGGCTAAACGTCCGTCAGCCCGCTGGTGCTGTCGCCGACCTTGTCGGCAGGTACGCCGATCTTGTTCAACACGGACAGCAGCAGGTTGGACATCGGAGTGTTTTCCGGATATTTCAAATGGCGTCCACCTTTCAGCGTGCCCGCGCCACCGCCCGCCAGCAGCGTGGGCAGCGGATTGTGATTGTGGATATTGCTGTTGCTCAGGCAGCTTCCATAGAGCAGCGTGGTGTGATCCAGCAGAGTGCCGTCGCCATCCGGCGTAGCCTTCAGCTTGTCCAGGAATTTCGCGAACAGCGTCAGGTGATAATTCTGGATCTTCACCAGCTTGGCCAGTTTCTCCGGATTGTCCTGGTGATGCGAAGTGGCATGATGCGGATCGGGCACGCCCACTTGCGGATAGCTGCGCTGGCTCAATTCGCGAGCCATCATGAAAGTAAACACGCGCGTGGCGTCGGATTGAAAGGCCAGCGCCATCATGTCGTACATCAGGCCGACGTGCTCTTCGTAAGAATCCGGCACACCCACCGGCGCATTCGGCATGGCTCACCTCGGAACCGGCGCTCTTCTCGGCTATTTGCAGACGCCGCTCGATCTCGCGAATGTTCTCCAGATACTCATTCATGCGCGTGCGATCCTTCGCGCCCAGGCCCTTTTCCAAACGCGGCACCGATCCGGTGATCTGATCCAGGATGCTCTTGTCCTCGTCCATGCGTGCCTGGCGCTCGGCCGCCGTGCCGCCTTCGCCGAACAGCCGCTCGAACACCACGCGCGGGTTGATTTCCATGGGCAGCGGCGTGGTGGGATCGCTCCAGGAAATGGTGTTCATGTAGGCGCAGCTATAGCCGACGTCGCAGGCGCCGATCAGCCCGGTCATGTCTTCGGTGGCCAGTTCCAGCGACGGGAAGCGCGTGCTCTGGCCGATTTTGCCAGCCGCCATCTGATCGATGGTGGTGCCCGCGCGAACATCCTCGCCCTCGGTCTTCTTGGCATGCGTGCCGTTCAGCCAGGTGGCCGTGGCGCGCGAATGATCCGCGCCGCCGTCACCCAGCGCGTCCGCCATGTGATGGCACAGGTTGCTCAGCACGATCACGTTCTGGCGATGCCGCTCGCAGCGCGCTCAGGACGGGGCCGAACTCGAAATCCGCGCCCGTGCCGATGGGCGTCCACTTGTCCATCACCGCGCCGTGCGGCACGTAGATGCAACCCAGGCGCGGCGTCACGTTCGCCGCGGTCTTGGTTTGCGCCGTGAGCGCCGGAATCATGGAATCCAGCAGCGGCAGTGAAATGGCCACGCCCATGCCTTGCAGCAGCGTGCGGCGGGACAAATGCTTCTTGGTGACGATCGTCATTGACGTCTCCTCATTGTGAACAACCGTGTGGCAGTCTTCACCGGCGGATTCTGAGTATCCGGCGCGGTCTTGATCTTCATGCGAAACGGCGGGCTCTTCACGATGCCCGAAACCAGATCCGAAAAACGGTAATGGTCGGAAGCGGCGCGCGCCACAATGGCGCGAATCGCCGGCTCGTCGTTGTAGTCGACGCCTCGGCCCAGAGCGTAGGTCATCAGCTTCTCGGTCAAGGTGGAAACGAAAACATCGGGGCGGCTCATCAGGGCCGCTCGCAGCGTGGTGGGACCATTCACCTTGGAGCCATCCAGCAACACGCCCGAAGCGTCGATGGGAGCGCCATCCTCGCTCCTGGCCCGCCACTGGCCGATGGCGTCGAAATTCTCGAGCGAGAATCCCAGCGGGTCCATCATCTTATGGCAACTGGCGCAGGCCGGGTTCTTGCGATGCTCTTCCAATCGCTCGCGCACCGAGAGCACTTTCCCGCCTTCATTGTTCTCCTTGAGCGCCGGAACGTTGGGCGGCGGCGCGGGCGGAGGCGTGCCCAGAATGTTCGTGAGAATCCACTTGCCGCGCAGCACCGGCGAAGTGCGCGTAGCGTACGAAGTGACCGTCAGGACGCTTCCCTGCCCCAGCAATCCGCGGCGCGCTTCGTCATTCAACGTGACGCGGCGGAAGCGCGGCCCATAGACGTCCGGAATGCCGTAGTGCTTGGCCAGCCGCTCGTTGACGAAGGTGTAATTGGCGTTCAGCAAGTCCAGAACATTGCGGTCTTCGTTGACCACGCTGCTCGAAAAACATCTCCGTTTCGGTGAGCATGGACTGACGCAGATTGTCGTCGAAATCGGGAAACTCGTTGGGGTCCGGCGCGAAGTTCTTCAGGTTGCGCAGATACAGCCATTGTGCGGCGAAATTGGTGGCCAGCGCCTGCGCGCGGGGATCGGCCAGCATGCGGCGAACCTGGCTGTCGAGCGTGGCCGGATCGCTGAGCTTGTTGGCCGCGGCCAGATTGAGCAGCTCGTCGTCGGGGATGCTGCTCCAAAGGAAAAACGAAAGCCGCGACGCCAGTTCCAGATCGTCGATGCGGTATGGCGCGCCCGCGGCCACCGTCGATGGATCGCGCTCAAAGCGGAAAACAAATTCGGGCTCGACAAAATCAGCCGCAACGCGCGCTCGATGCCCGCGTCGAAACTGCCGCCCTTATTCCGACCGGCCTGGTAGAAGCTCAGCAGCGTCTCCATGTCGGTTGGCGTGATCGGCCGGCGATATGCGCTGCCGCGCCAGCGCCGCGAGAATCTTCCTGGCGCAGCCAACTTCTTCGCTCGCATTCGCCGGCGTGCAGACGAAAATCTTGCGGCGGCTGGGCGTGTCGCCAGGACCCGTCGCGTTAAACGGCCCCGAAATGACCACCTGATCGATGTGCGGAAGGCCGGCCTCATTCACCGGATCGAGCGTGGTACGGAGAAAAGGCTCCAGGATATAGTCGTCCTCGGCGGCGTCGTGCTGCAGAAACGTGACGGCCACGGTTCGCGGACCGGCCTTCACCGGAATGCGCGCCTGCAGCCGAGCCTCAATCATCATGCGCGCTTCAGCCGGATTCTTCACCAGCGCTTCGGTGTCGGACGTGCCGCCGACGGAAGCCAGAAACACGCGCGCGCCATCCACCAGAATTTCGAGCTGATGCGCTTCTTCCAAGCCGCGAATCACGTCCACGGTATTGCGCGCCAGAACCACTTTGATGGTGTACTTGCCGTCCAGCGGGAAGTTGTAATGCATCAGCAGACCGCCGCGCGTTCCGAGCGGCAAGCCCTTCGACGCGCTTATCCTGCGAAAGATCGGGGCGCGTGCGAAATGTTTGCGCCACTGCGCCCTGCGTGGGATCGCCAACCGCCAGGCGGCTCACCTTGCGCGACGCGGAAACATAGCGCTCCAGCAGCGACGGCGACACGCCCAGCACGTCGGCATTGTTATCGAACCCGTAGCTTTCGTCATCGGGCGGAAGCAGCGTGGAAGCGTCCACGTCCAGCGCCAGCAGATCGCGAACGGAGTTGGCATACTCGGTGCGATTCAAGCGGTGCAGCGTGGCGTGGCCAGGATTCGGATTCGCGGCGTAGGCTTTGTCGAGCGAGGTTTCTAAAGATGACAGAAGCGCGCTGACATCGGACGCGCCGGGCTTCGGCATGCCGGCCGGCGGCATTGCGCCCACGCGCAGCTTGCGAATCACCTTTTCCCAAGTCTCGGCGTTGGCCGGAATATTCGCGACGTCGATCTTTTCGAGCGTCAAGCCACCGGTCTTGGCGCGATCGTTATGGCAGGTGACGCAATATTTGTCGAGTAGCGCCGCCTGTGGCGTCGGAGCCGCAGTTTGCGCAAACGAAGCCATTCCCGCCATGGCCGCGCAAGCCATAGCAAAACCAATACTTTTGAAGATTATCCGCACCCTCCGCCCGTAAGAATTTTATATCAATTCGGTCCTGCATGCAAGGGTCCGAGTCAGGGGTCCACAGTACTGGCTGGTTACGGAGTTGCCTGGGCCAGCGCGGCCGCGGCCGACTGGATTTTCTCGCCGGCGTTTTCGAGCACTTTGCCCACGCGCATCGCCTGCTGCTCAGCCACGGCCCACTGCTTCTCTTCGATGCTCTCGCGGACGCCGGGCAACGTTTTCACGCCATAACCGGTGTAAAGCCCGGGCGCATAAATCTGATTGCGATACCAAGGACGGCCCGGCAGCCCATCGGGCAGAGTGAGCGAGCGCTCCACGGCGATCAACTGCGCATTGACCGCGGGCAGCGACGCGCGCGCCAACCGGTCGCCTTCCATGGCACGGCCCAGCGTCTTGTCATATTGGTCGCTCGCGCGCTGCAACGCTGCCAGTCCGTTGCGCAGCGGCGCGAGATTCAGGAACGGAGGCACGGGATCCTTGGGTGGCGCCAGCGATGGGACGCCGGGGATCGTTAGTGGCCGCGAACACGCCATCGTCGATCTCGCGATTGCGCTCCAGGATGTCGGCGCGCTGCGTTTGCGCCAGATGTTCGATCTCTTCCACGTAGCGCCGGATGGTATCGGTGAAATCGGTGAAATCGAACGGAATGACTTCCGCGTCGGCCAGGCGCAGGACGGCCAGCCCCACGGTTTCCGACAGCGCGCGTCCATAGCTGAAATCGGTGTCCGAAAAATGCGTGTACCAATTGAAAGTCGTCGTAGACGGAATGGTAGATTCCCGCCTTCGTCTTCTCCGCTGAAGCCGAGATTCAGCGAGGCAACGCCAAGATGATCGATGAACGCCGAGTAGTCCGAACCCGAACCGAGCGCCGCGATGCGCAGATCGGGACGCTGGCGCGCTTCCTGGCGATCCTGCTGTTGGGAAGTTGTGGCGGAAGCCTCCGCGCGCTCGATGCGCCGCATCTGCAGCCGCTTCCAAACCGTGAGACCGGTTTCGGGATCCTTCACGTCCCTGGCCACGCTGTTGATGAATTTCTCGAGCGTATGGGAGCCCGACATGTTCAGGAACCCTCGCCCGTTTCCATCGGTGTTGATGTAAACGGCGGCCTTGCGCTGCAACTCTTCGGCGTGATCCTCCGCCCATTCCGTGGAGCCCAGCAGCCCTTCCTCCTCGCCGTCCCATACGCAATAAACAATGGTGCGCTTGGGCCGCCAGCCCTGGCGCAGCAACGTGCCCAGACCGCGCGCCTCTTCGAGCAGCGCATTGGTTCCGGCCAACGGATCTTCGGCGCCGTTGACCCAGGCGTCGTGATGGTTGCCGCGGATGATCCATTCGTCCGGATACGTTGAGCCGGGGATGCGCGCGATCACATCGTAAAGCGGCTTGGTGTCCCAATTAAAGCTCACTTTAAGATGCACTTTCGCCGCGCCAGGACCTACGCGATAGGTGATCGGCAGCGAACCGCGCCAGTTCTCCGGCGCCACCGGACCCGGTGAGAGCTGCCAGCAGCGGCTGCGCGTCGCCATAGGAAATGGGCAGCGTCGGGATCTTGGTGAGCGTGGTCACTTCGCTCAGCTTCAGACGCTTGGCGTCCTTGGTTGCGCCCACTCCGGGCGTCAGCGGATCGCCCGGGTAAACCGGCATATCCATCACGCTTCCGCGCTGCACGCCGTCAGCGGGACGAAACGGACCGGCGGGATATGTTTCACCTTGCGCGTAACCGTCGTCGCGCGGGTCGGAATAAATGATGCAACCGAGCGCGCCGTGTTCGGCCGCCAGCTTCGGCTTGATGCCGCGCCAGGTCTGGCCATAGCGCGCGATGACGATGGCGCCTTTCACCGAAACTCCCAGGCGTTCCAGCTCTTTGTAATCGTCGGGAGCGCCGTAATTCACGTAGACCAGTGGCGCGGTGACGTCGCCGTCGATGGAATAGGCGTTATAGGAAGGCAGCTGTTCGCCCTGCTGCGACGAAGTGGGATCGCCATTCACCGGCGGCTCCTGCAGCTTGGCCTTGAAATGACCGGGTTCCGTTAGCTCCAGAACCCGTTCCTTGGGAGTGGGAAATAAAACGTAATAGGTCTCTATTGTTGCGTCCCAACCCCAGTCCTTGAACTTCGCGAGCATCCAGTCGGCGTTGTCTTTGTCGTAAGGAGAGCCCAGATGATGAGGACGCGCGGAGAGTCGCTGCATGTATTCGCGCAGATTGGCGCGATCGGGCAGCGCGCGGAATTTGGTCTCGATGTCGCGTTCGGTCCGCGCGGATTCCGTGGAGAAGCCGGAGAGCGCGGGCGCATCGGCAGGCGTCATCGGCGCGGCAATCAGGAGAATGCAAAATGGGGCAATGAAAAAACGGTGCATGGGAGTGAAATCTTAGTATCCCAGCTTGAGCATGCCCTCCTGCAAGCCGCTGACCGTGCCCTTGGTCAGCCATTCGGCCGACGCTTGAAACAGCAGCAAATGATTCTTCTCCCACATCGCATTGTGCGAGGAGCAAGCCAGATCGATGAACACTTTCTTCTCGGCGCCCAGATCGGCGTAAAGCTCGCGCACCCGATCCGACGGAACTTGCCGGTCATACTGGCCTGTCACCATCAGCGTGGGCGTTTTGGACTTGGCCACCACTGCCGCGTTCCAACCCCAGGATGTCACTTGCGGAGCGCGCCGCACGCCCGTTCCCCAGGTTGCGCCCACCGGATCGGAAACCATCATCTGTTGCCACACCGAATCGCTCGCGGCCGGCTCCACTTGATCGCGACACTCGGTTTGGCGCGCCCAATTCGCGTTGAATTCTTCGCGCGATTGCGTGGTCATGGTGGTTCCATCGGCCGGCAACTGCGCGGGCGGATCGGCCGGGCCCGTGCGATTGTACGCGGGCGCCAGCAGCACCAACTGGCTGATTTGTTCGGGATGGCGCGCCGTGTAGCCCGCGGCTCGCGGTCCGCCGAGCGACCAGGCCACCATGCTCACCTTGTCGACATGCCGGATCGCGCGCAGATAATCGATCACCGCGGCAAGATCGTTCCAGTCCGACGCAATGGTGGTTAACGGATGCGGATAGCTGGGCGAGCACGGCGCGGGAATCAGCACAGGGATGAAGCCGGCCTGCTGATCGTGCGACACGTTGCACGGGTCGTTCATCGGCGTGGGACGCGTGGAGCGGCCGTAACCCGTCATGTCCATGGAAAACGCGTCGAAGCCGGCGTGCGCCAGGTACGCCATCCAACTGTAGTCCTGATAAGGAACGTCGAAGGCAACCTCGGCGGGCGTGCCTGCGCCGTGGACGAAGAGCGCCACCCGATCCGGCGCGGGCCCACGCAGCGCCACACCGGCCTGCACCACTTCGCGCACGTAGACCTGCGATGTTTGGCCCGCAATGGCCGGCACCGTGGAATGCACCCGGACATAATGATCGACGCGCAAAAGGCGCGCGCTGTCGTCGGCCAGGCAGGAGCCAGCCGAAAATACGACGGCGAACAACAGAATGAATCGGTCTTTGCGTTGCATCGAACCTCTCGCTCCGGTCAGTATACTGAAGATTGAAGCCGTCGCCGTTGCGCTTATCGCTGCACCCCAGCACCGTGGGTTGGCGCGTCGCCTGGCCCGGTCTTGCGCAGTTGGCCGCGGAAACCGGCTATCAAGGCGCTGTCATTCCGGGGAAACAACCGCTGCCCGTTGAATTTGATGGCGACGTTCCCGTTCCCGCGACAGCCATGCAGCTTCCGGCGGAGGTTCGCAGAGACGAAGCCACTTTCGAGAGTACTTTCCCGCGGCTGCGAGACGCATGCAAGTATGCAGCCCAGGCCGGCTGCAAGGTTGCATTGCTGGGAATTCCGCCGTCATCGGAGCAGCCGCGCGCGGCGCAGGCCGAAGTTTATCGCGAACGTTTGAAACAATGCTGCGCTATCCTCGGCGAGTATTCCATTCGCCTGGCGCTGGAATGCATCACTCCGCTGCATATGCGGCGAGCTTATCCGTACGAGTTTATCTGGAAAAACGCTGAAATGCTGGACTTCGGCCTTTCTATTTCGCCGGATATCGGGCTTATTCTCGATACGTGGCACTGGCATCACGACGGCAGCGATCCAGAATCGATCAGCGGCCTGCCCGCAGATTGCATACTCGACGTGCATCTTTCCGATAGCCCGCCAGCTGCACCAGAAGACATTCGCGATTTCGAGCGTCTGTTGCCCGGTGAAGGAGTGATTGACTTCCAAACGTTCTTTCAATTGCTGAAGGAAAAGCGATATTCGGGCGCCGTAGCGGCGGAAGTTTTCGGGGGATTGGCGGACAAGACACCCCGCGACGCCGCGCGGCTGGCCTTGGAAGCGTCGCGAAAGGTCCTATTGGCGGTGCTTTGACTGAGGTGAAACCGGAAGCCGCCCCGGCAGCGTCGAAACCTTGAACGGGGAAACATGCCAAAGACGGTGGGGGAAGCGCACGGCAAAATCAGCGGACAGATCATCATCGAGCAACTCATCCGCAACATGGAGCTGGGGCAGTTCGAGATGGGCTACAGCATCCTGACGCCGTGCATTTTCAGCCTGTATTTGCATCCGGACGACTATACGCGGCTTACCGGCGTCTTCGACCTGATCCGCGAGGACGCCAAGAAAGCCCTGGCCGGGCGGCTGGCGCAACTGAATGCCAAGCCGCTGGGGATAAGCGCGCTGCGCGGCGCAAAGAATCGCAAGCCCTATAAGATCGCCTGCAAGGATTGGGCGTTCGAGTTCTTTCCCGATTCCGAGAGCGCCGTGCCGCTGGGCGACGTGGAGATTCACTCGGAGCTGAACGAGACGCCGCAGCCGGGTTATCACGGAACCAAGACCACGCTGCTGGATCGCGAGCCGAGCGTGGGCGGCATCACTGGCCGGGCCGGCGGACCCAGGCCGGAGACGCGGCAATCGGGAGATCAAGCGGGCGACCGCGTTTACGCCGAGATCCACTATGAAGACGACTCCGGGCCGCAACTTTACTTGATGACGCAGGACGAGATCAGCGTGGGCCGCGGCGGCGACGGCGCGCAGGTCAGCCTGGCGCTTTACACCAACGATGAAGTCTCGCGCGAGCACCTGCGCGTGCGGCGCGATCCCGTCCAGAAGCGTTTCGTGATCGTCGACAAGAGCATGAATGGCACGTGGCTCAACGGCAAGCGGCTGTCGCGCGGGGTGGAAGAGACGCTGCCGCCAAAGGCGCAGATCAGCGTGGCGGAGGTGATCACGCTGCAGTTTGAGGCACGTGGATGATTCGCATTCCCTACATCGCGCACATTCCTTTCGTGCTTCTATTCCTGGGATTCGCGCTTTGCTTTGTGCTGACCCAGGCAGTCTCGCGGCGGCGGTAACCATGGCTAAGACTCTCGAGTGGCGATCCGCAACGGCCAGCGATGCGGGGCGTATACGCGCCGAGAATCAGGATCGGGCGTATGCCGACGATGAGCTGGGAATTTTTCTGGTTGTGGACGGCCTGGGCGGTCACGCGGCGGGCGAGAAGGCGGCCGAGACTGCGGTGGACATCATCTGCGCGGAGATGGCCAATTCATACGGCGATCCGCGGGATCGAATCCGGCGAGCCATCGCAGCCGCGAATAATCGCATCTTCGAGGAGGCTGCGGAGAACGAAGACTGGCGCGGCATGGCGTGCGTGCTGACCCTGGCAGTGATCGCCGACGATAAAGTGATGGTCGGCCACGTCGGGGATTCTCGCCTTTACCTAACCTGGAATGGCGCCATCCGAAAACTGACGTCGGATCATTCGCCGGTGGGCGAGCGGGAGGACGCGGGCGAACTGACGGAAGCGGAGGCCATGGCGCATCCCAGGCGGCACGAGGTGTTTCGGGACGTAGGATCTCGCCGCCGCGAGCCGGATGAAGAGGATTTCATCGAGGTGAAGGAATTTCTATTTAAGCCCGACGCCGCGATTCTTTTATGTAGCGACGGCTTGAGCGACCTGCTCACTTCCACCGAAATTCTCGACGTAATCGAACGCTACAACGGCGATCCAGCGCAGGTGGCGCGGGAACTGGTGGAGGCCGCGAACGTGGCCGGCGGCAACGACAATATCACCGCTATCTTCGTGGCAGGCAGCGAATTCCTGGGCAACGCTTCGCCCGCGGCGGCGGAAGCCCGGGCGCGAAATGCGATCACCAAAGCGCGCGAAGGCCTGCTCGAAGATCTGGGCGCGGAGAAGACTGCGGGAGCTTGGGCTAAGGTGGCGCGAGCCTTGACGACGCGCGTGGCTTTCCTGGTTTACGGGTTCGTGCTCGGGATAGCGCTGGCGCTGGCGCTGCGTTGGCCGAAACCGTAAAACGCCCGGCGCGTCAATGTTTACGACATCGGGCTTTACGATATCCTTTGTACTCTGGACCTGTGCTCAGAACCAGGCAATTTGGCGCCTACGAGGTGATCCGCAAGCTTGCGCGCGGCATGACCGACGTGTATCTGGCCTTCGATACCAGCGCCAACCGCCACGCCGTATTAAAAATCGTTGAGGAATCGCCTGACCCGCTGACGCAACTGATCCTGGAAGCGGAGCGGCGCGGCGCAGATTTGCAAAAGCAACTGCACGACGCCGATTCGCGCGTGATCGAAGTCTACGATTACGGCCACGTGGACGGATTCTTCTTCGTCTCCATGCAATATATCGAAGGCCGGACGGTGGCCGAGATTCTGAAGCAGGAAGGCCGCATTGAGCCGACGCGCGCGGCGCGGTTCGCCGTCGAGATGCTCAGCCAGCTGGACAAGCTGCATTCGTTTCAGGCCACCATCGACGGCCAGCGGCGATCCGTGGTGCACGGCGACATCAAGCCGTCGAACATTCAGATCGGGAGCAACGACGAAGTACGGCTGCTCGATTTTGGCATCGCCAAAGCGCTGACGTTCACGCACAGCCGCACGCATCTGGGATTGGGCAGCCCCAGTTATTGCTCGCCGGAGCGGTTGAGCCGCGGACAAGTGGACCGGCACGCGGATCTGTGGGCGGTGGGCGTGACGTTGTACGAAATGGTGTCGGGCGTGCCACCGTATCAGGCGCAAGACACGCGTAAACTCGAAGCGCTGATTCAATCGCGACGGCCGCCGCGCGCGCTGCCGGAGAGTTGTCCCGAAGCAATGACCGCGATTTTGCACAAGGCGCTGGCGGGCGATCTGCACCAGCGCTATGTTTCGGCGTCGGCATTTGAAAAGGATTTGACGCTATTTCTGCAAAATCAGCCGACCGTTGCGGAAATGGAGCAGCGCGTTTCGTGGAAAAGTAATCCGACGGTGGAACGCCCCCGCCTGCCGCACATTCCGCAGCGCGTGGCCAGCATGGCCGAGACAGTGCGGCGCAGCGTCCTCAAGCTGAAGCCCCCGCGGGCGGAGAGGCTTGTGTCGGTGATGAGCATCGTGGTGGCGCTGTTGTGGGGATTGCTGGCGGGCTTGATCGTGTGCGTGCCGCTCGGATATTACTATCGCTTCTGGCGCGAGAGTAACGCGCTGCGCGGCAACCTGGATTACACGCGCGCGAGCATCGGGGCGATCAATCGAGATTGGGATTTGCTGCAGCGCGTTCAAAGGCAGAACGCGTTCCTGGGCGGCATGTCGCCGGCGATTCGCCTGGCTTCGAACGTGCGCGCCGCCCTGCTGCAAGCGGGCGACGAGGTGATCGAAGGCTATCGGAATAATTCCGATCCGCGCATTCAGGATTTCGACTGGCCGAAGGCCGAGGTGTGCTTCACGCACCTGATTGAGATGGACCGGAACGATCGCAGTCTGCAAGGCAAGCTCGCGCTGTGTCACGGATACGAGAATCTGGAGCACGCGGCACACCAGGCGCAGGCCGATTTCGAAGAAGCCGTTTCTCTGGCGCCGCGTTCGCCCGATCCTCACTTGGGCCTCGCGCGCATCGATGTTTATTCATTGAAGAACATCGGGAAGGCGATGGCGGAGCTGAAGCAGGCTGAACGTTTGGGATTTGAACCGGGGCCACGCGAAGCCGAAGAGGAGGCGGACGGCTATCGCTTCCGCGCGACGGCGGAGTTGAGTGAAGCACGGACCAGCGTGCCGAACAATCGCGCGGCGGAAGAGCGCTATTTGCGCCTGGCCCAGCGCGATTTCGACCGTGCGCGGCAACTGTACGAGCCCATCGAGGGGTTTTCGAACGTCAGCGTGGCGCTACGACAGGTGGATGACGACGATCACGCGCGCCAGGATATGGCCGATGCGCTGAGCAAGAAGTCGAAGCCAGCGAAGAAGCCGCGCTATGCCACCCGGAGGGCGCATTGGCAGTAACCAAGAGTTGGGAATCGAAAGTCATTTCCACGGGCGCAAAGGGCGGGATTGCGACCGGAAGAATTGGCTGGCGCGAGTTTTTGTGGCTGGCCTGTTCATCGCTGCTGGTGGCGGCCGGATTGTTGATGGTCTTTTCGGCTAAAACGCAGACTTTTCCGGAAATGACCGCGGCTTTAGCTCGCGGAGAATTGCTGGACTTGAATCAAGTGAGCAAGCCGGAGCAACTGCTGCCGTTCCTACAGGTATTCCAGGATGAGGCGAAGCGAGAGACCGTTGCGAATAAGATGTTCGACTACCTGTCCGTGCATCGCCCATTGCCGAACGTCGGGGCTTTGGCGCGATTGCACTTGGGCGTCCCTCTTGCCAAATTGAAGCCTGCATTTGTAGTCCGCACGCCGGGCGAATTTCAACAGCAATTCCTGATGTGGATCGCGCTGTATCTGGCTGCGTTCCACATTGTGTTTCTCATCTGGCGATGGAGTGCGCTGCGCGGCGACTTCGCGCTGCTGCCCGCGATTCATCTGCTGACCGGCATCGGCTTGATTCTCGCGGTCAGCTTGCGCGATCCATTGCGCGACACGCTCGAATTCAGCAAATTCGCGTGGGGCGTGGCGCTGGGCTGCCTGGTATTGCTGCTGCCATCGTTGCGCGCTTTCAATTACCAGCGTTTTTCGGCGTGGTGCTATACGCCGCTGTTCGGCGCGCTGGCGCTTTTCGTTTTGTTGATGCGATTCGGATCGGGTCCCGGCGGCAACGACGCCAAAGTGAATCTCGGTCCATTCCAACCGGTGGAAGCCATCAAGATTCTGCTGGTATTCTTCCTTGCCGGATATTTCACGCGCAATTGGGAACGGCTGCGCGATCTGCGGGAGAAGCGACTGGTGCCGCGCTCCTTACGCTGGATCGGGCTGCCGCGCCTTTCGCACGTGCTGCCCGTAATGTGCGCGGTTGCGATTGCGCTCGGATTCTTCTTTTTGTTGAAGGATCTGGGGCCGGCGTTGGTGACTGGATTTCTTTTTCTCGCGATGTTTGCCGTCGCGCGCGGACGCGCAGGCCTGGCGGTGCTCGGCTTACTTCTGCTGGTTGGCGGCGTGATGGTGGGGTATCACTATGGCAAGCCCACCACCGTTGTGGATCGTATCAATATGTGGCTGTCGCCGTGGGACAACGACGTACATGGCGGCAATCAACTGGCGCATTCGCTGTGGGCGTTTTCAACCGGCGGGGCATTGGGATCGGGGCCCGGTTGGGGCGATCCGGAAATGATTCCTGCCGGGCATACGGATCTGGTGCTGCCGGCGGTGGGCGAAGAGTGGGGATTTGCGGGCGTGGCGACGGTGCTGTTGCTGCTCGGATTTTTGGTTTGGCGAGGAATGCGGATTGGATTGCGAGCGGCCACCGAGTACGGAATGTTTCTCGCGGTGGGCTTATCCGCGCTCATCGCTTTTGAGATGCTGCTGATCTCGGGCGGCGTGCTGGGCGCGATTCCTTTATCGGGCGTGGTGTCGCCGTTCCTCAGCTTCGGCAATACGGCGATGCTGGCGAATTTTCTGATCTTCGGGATTTTGATTGCGATATCGAGCCAGGGAGCGGGCAGCGTGGCGATTGACCAGCCTTTCCGCAAGCCAGTAGTTCGGCTGGAGTGGGTGCTAGGCGCCGCCGCGGTCACGCTGCTCGGATTTGCGGCGTACTACCAAATCGCGCACGATCAGGATTTTCTGGCGCGTGAAGCGAAGGTCTTTGAAGACGATGGCGTCAAGCGGCCGCAGCGCAATCCACGGCTGAACTCGCTGGCGCGCGAGATCCAGCGCGGAAACATTTTCGACCGAAATGGTGTATTGCTCGCTACCAGCGATTGGAGCGAACTGGAGCGGCGTCGCGATCAATATTCAAAGCTGGGCGTTTCCATTGACTCTGCCTGCTCGCGGCTGGACAACCGGCATTACCCGTTCGGTTCGCTCACCGCGCATATCCTGGGCGATCTTCGCACCGGCGATAATTTCCACGCCACGAACGCATCGCTGATTGAACATGATTCGAATCCGAAATTGCAGGGCTTCACGGATTATCGCGAGCTGGCGCCGTTGATCCGATACCGGCATCAGCCGGGTAATCCGGAGATTGCGAAATTGATGGCGCGCGATCGCAACGTGACGGCATCCATCGACATTCGCTTGCAGATACGCGCGGAGAAAGCGCTGGCTGATCAGCTGGCCAAAGCGCACAAGGACAAGGGAGCGATCGTTGTGATGGATCCAAACTCGGGCGACGTGCTGGCGCTGGTGAGCGCGCCCGCGCCTGATCCGAAATCGCCGACGACGCCCGAAGAGTTGTTCGACCGCGCGCGCTACGGCCAATATCCGCCAGGTTCGACATTCAAACTGGTGACCGCGATGGCCGCGCTGCGCCTGGATCCGGCACTCGAGAACAAAAGCTTCAGTTGCCGGCGCCTGCCGGATGGGCGTGTGGGCGCGATCATCGATGGATGGCGCAAGCCGATTCGCGACGACGTGGGCGACTCGGCGCATGGAACACTGACCATGCATCAGGCCATCGCCGTTTCCTGCAACGCTTATTTCGCGCAGCTCGGCGTCTATTCCGTGGGCGCGAAGCAGTTGAGCGATACCGCAAAAATGCTCGACATTCCGGCCGGCAGCATTCCCGATATACAAGCCGCGATGCCGTTTGCGTCGTATGGACAAGGTCCGGTGCTAGTCACCCCGTTCAAGATGGCGCGCGTAGCGGCTACCATCGCGGCGAATGGTTCGATGCCGGAAGGCCGCTGGGTGATCGATCAAAGCAATGCGCGGATGGCGCCTCCGAAGCAGATTCTGGGCGCTGATCTCGCGGCTTTTCTCGCGAGCGCGATGCGGTCGGTAGTGGTGGAGGGAACGGCGCGGCGCGCGATGAAGGGCGAAGCGGTGAGCGTGGCCGGAAAAACCGGAACGGCACAGCTGGACGAAGGCATGCCGCATTCGTGGTTCGCGGGATTTGCACCTTATGAGGGCGACCGGACCAAGAGCATCGCGTTCGCGGTGGTCGTTGAGCATGGCGGATACGGCGGAACGACGGCCGCGCCGATCGCGCGCGAAATCGTGGATGCCGCGGCGGAACTGGGGCTAGTGAAATGAAAATCTCGGAGCTGATCGAGCGGCTGGGGCGCAGCGTATTCGAAGCGCCGTTCGGTGCCAATGCGCAAGCGATCGGCGAATCGCCCGAAGTGGCCGAGATTCGGATCGCGGTGCTGGATGAAGTGAAGAAGAAGATCCAGCGCGCGGGTGGGCAGGCGCTCTTTCCTTACAATGTGGTGCGCATTCAGATCCGCGCCGCGGCTGACGAGGGCGCGATTTTCGAACGCGATTTTTTCCGCAGGTTTTTCGACGAAGAGGTGCGCAAGGGATTGTCGAAAGAGATTTGCCGGTTTCCCGAAGATCTGCGCGTGGAGATTCGCGCGGGCAGTGAGGAACAGGAATGGCTGCGGGTTGAAATGCTGGCGATCGAGATTGCGCCCGCATCCGCCGATGCTCCGCCCGAGCGCAAGGCGGCTCGGTTGGTGGTGGCTGCGGGAATGGCCAACAAAGGCGAAGTTCCGCTGCAAAAGACTCGCACCAATATCGGCCGGCTCACCGACGTCTACAAATCGGAGGGCCTTTCGCGGCGCAACGATCTTTCGTTCGCGGAAGATAATCCCATCAATCGCACCGTGTCGCGCGAGCATGCGCATATCCTGCACGACAAAAAGACCGGCGAGTATCGCTTGTTCAACGATCGCTGGTACAAGCGCGGCAACAAGGCGGAAAACAATTGCGGGCTATGGATCGTGCGCGATGGCATGGGGCAGGAAGTGCATCGCGACACGCGGGGAACGCGATTGCTGCCAGGCGACGAGATTCATTTGGGGAAAGCCGTCGTCAAGTTTCAGGTCAAATAAACTGACAACCGCTCCCTCACGGTCACGGCTCAGATCAGATCGAGCGCCTGCTCGAAATCGGTCATCAAATCGCGCCAATCTTCGATACCGATCGAGATGCGCACCAGCCCATCGGTAACTCCCGCTGCCGCGAACTCCTCTTCGGTGAAGCCGGAATGCGTAGTCGTTTTCGGATGGCACACCAGCGTTTCCACGCCGCCCAGCGATACAGCATTGCGCGCGATGCGCAGGTTGCGCAGAAACTCGAACGCGGCCTTCTTGCCGCCGCGCAGATCGATGGACAGCATCCCGCCCGGAAAATCGCACTGGTGGCGCGCGATCTCCACTTGCTCGGGATCGGTGAAAAGCGTGGGGTACAAAACGCGATCCACTCTGGGATGCTTCGCGATACGAATCGCGATGCGCTCGGCATTCTTGCTCGATCGATTCATGCGCAGCGTCACGGTGGGCAGGCGGCCTTCGAGCATCCAGCATTCGTCGGGCTGCAAAATATTGCCGAACAGGTTGCGCTTGGAGCGCATCTGTCGAATCAGATTTGGATCGCTCGCAATGGCGATGCCGGCAATCAGATCGCTGAGGCCCGAAAGATATTTGGTAGCGGAGTAAATGCTGAGGTCGGCGCCCAGCATCAGCGGATGTTGGAAGGTGGGGCCCATGAGCGTGTTGTCCACCATCACCAGAGGCTTGGGATCGAGATGCGCTACTCGATCGGTAGCGTGCCGGATGTCGGTCATCACGATAGTGGGATTGGCCGGCGTCTCAATCAAGACGATGGCCAGGTTCTTCGTCGAACGGATGGCTTCGTCCATCTCGCCGGTGTGTCCGGCCTGCACGGGAACGCCGCCGATGCCGAGCGTGCTGAGGAAATCCTCAATCAGGTGCTGCGTGCCGCCGTAAATGGGGACAGTGTAAATGATGTTCTGGCCAGGCCGCGCGAAGGCGAAGAGAGCGGTGACGATGGCGGCCATCCCGGAGTTGAAAACCAATGCGGCGTGCGCGCCGGTTTCGAGCGGCACCACGCGCGACTCCAGGATTTCGGCGTTGGGATGATTGAAGCGCGAGTAGATCAGGTCGGGCTGCTCGCCGGCTTCCGGTTGGGCGCGGCCAGCCACCAGGTCAAACGCGCGCTCGGCAGCTTCGGGGCTAGGGAAAACGTAAGTGGAACTGCGAAAGACGGCGGGGCGCGCCGATCCGACCGAAAGGCTGGGATCGAAACCTCGGGTGAGAACTTGTGTCGGCGGGCGGAGGTCCTGCTGATCACTCATAAGAGACCCTCGGGCATGAAGTGCCTCCAACTTCAGTTTAGACGATCGGGGTTGGGAGCCGCGTGCAATTCAGGACTGTCAATTTCTAGGCGGGAACTCACGCGGCTTTCGCAGCGGGAAGGGGACCAAGGTGATGATGGCGGTAGCCGTTTTGGTGGGGTCGGCTGCGCTGGTGGCTGTGACCGTTAGCGACTGCGGCGTGCTTATCCTTTGAGGCGCTGTATATTTGCCGTCCGAGATGGCGCCCAGCACGGGGTTAAGGCTCCAGATGACCGCGCCGTTCGGGGCGTTGGTTACGTTCACAGTGAACTGCTTGGTCTGCCAAGGCTCAAGCGAGATGGTTGACGGGCTCAAGGTCACGGCCACTGGCGGCAGGAGGTAAAGATCGGCGCTGGCGAATTTACTTGGGTCAGCTACGCTTGTGGCGGTGACGACAACGGTCTGGGCCGTGGAAATTGTCGGAGGCGCGGTGTAGAAGCCGGTGCTGGATAACGTGCCCACCTGGGGATTCATGGACCAAGTTACGTTGGAATTCGTCCCACCTGTAAGTGTTGCCGAGAGCTGCAGAGTTTGAGCGCCGTATAAGTTGTCTGAGGCCGGCGCAATCGCCACGGATATCGCTTCCACATTTACAATTCCGTTCGCGGCCAGAATCGATCCCGCCGTGCCATCCGATAACGCCTCTACGGGATTCGATAATTGAACGACGAGATTTCCGGTAGCGTTTGGCGCGAGCGTCAAGGTAACGGTGGCTACCACGCCGCTGCTGAGAGCGAAAGTGTTGATTCCTGCCAATAAGCATGTTTGGTTGACACACTGCAGGGATTTCTCTGCCGACGCCGCGGCTGGACCAGCGGCGATGCTGTACGACGCCACGTCACCGGCCGGCGAGTTCAACGTCCATTGAAGCGCGGCTGACCTGCCGGGATAGGCGGTGTTCAGGGAAATGTTCAAGGTAACTGCTCCGCCGGGTTCCGCCGAAGCCGAGGACAAACTCAAGGTACTTTGTCCGAAACAACAGCTCCAGCAGAATAATCCGAAACCGCAGAGGAATCGATTTGGACCCGGCATGGCCAACCTAACCTGGATAGCACATGCCATGGGTCAGGGCAAAGGGCGATTCCAGAAACCGTAAGCCCCGAAATTGATTACTTAGTAATGACTGAGGCTGTAATATATTGATTTATAAGGGCCTCCTTCCTATTGAGATTGCCACTTTAAGGCTACTTAGTAGTCGTTTTAGTAATCATCGCGCTCGTTTCGTTCCGTTAGATTCGATTTTTTCCATCGCAAATGGCGGGGGGCTTTGCGGCGAGCCTAGGTCTCTCACTGGATTCTCGGTTCCATGGTCTGAGTTGATCACGGCCAGATGGCGAACGCCAAAACCGTCTATTCCTTGAAGCGCTTCAGCATTTAATTGTGGCCCAGCGTCCACGTCGGAGGGGTGAGTTCGCGCAAGCAGGGCTTCGAGGGCTTTTTCTTGGTCTTTGAGATCACTTAATTGCTGTTTTACTGTTCGTAGGCCGCCTTCGCGCATCCCAGCCACGATCTCCTCAATCTGACTTTGAGGGCACTGCAACAGCTCGTACACGTTGCTCGGCGATGTCGGGCCATAGTCGTCCGCGTGTGGCCTCTCGTAGGATAAACGGTTCCTTGCAATCAAAAAGTAGACAATCATCGGCTCGAGTGCTTCTGGTGTTGTTTTATAGCAAGTTTCACGGACAACGAGATCTTCGGAAGCTATCTGCACGTCTAGCCCAAATCCTCTCTCCAGCATGTCTTGGAGCTGCTCATCAGTCAACTGGGCGAGATGCTGCCTGACTTCGCATTCGGGGTGCTGTAGCAGTTCATGTATATCAGGTTGGCTGACCCTGGGTACGCCCAGTTCCAACCGTCGGGCATTTTGACGCTCTCTAATTACGTTGATTCTCTGGGCAACGGTCACGAGACATGCTATCGTGTGGGCGGTTTTGACATCTATTTCTCCGTTGAAGAGCTTGTATGCGGTCAGGTTCGTGAGTTCGGCGCTCTTGTTGGCATCCTTCAAATCGAGATTGTATAAGAGCAGATCCGGGTCTCCCATTACCTGGCGCAGGTTCGAGCGGTTTCTGCCTCCTTTGCCTTGCGCCGCAGTTCGCTCCCCTTTGGAGGCAGGGTCATGGAAGAAGCAGTATTGAGAATTTTGCAACGCCTGGGCACGGCAGGGCTCACCGTTTTTTGATGTTGCTTGGCACGTCACAATATATCCTGTTGACGCACGCGTGACACGAAATGATACTTTTCTGTGAGGCTGCGCAAGGCCGCAACATTGCAAGTGATTGATAAGAGGCAGCTTATGGATTTCGCTGTTTGGGCTGGCGCTCGAATGAGCTCCACGGCCGTCTTGAAACAGAGGCGGCGCCGTTCGGATCTCGGAGGAATCGAGATGGGCCCTTTTCTTAGAACATTGCCCCGATAGGCGCGCTGCACTCTTTTGAACCCATGCAGCAGACTGCATTTTGATCCCCCGCTGTCGGTCTAGTTCGTAAATCGACATGCGCAATCTTCACCGGCTGGTCGTGCAGCGGTCACGTCCCGATATCGCCGGCCGATATGCCGACCTGGCGCGCTACGTCCGTACCGAGACAGGCCGTCATGAATTTCCGTCTCCAGCGGAGATTCCGGCCCTCATGGGGGACTTTGCTCAATGGCTCCTCACGGCCGCGGATACGCCGGAATCTGCATTCATAACCAGTGCATCGAAGATTTGATAGCCGTATCGCTAAGCAATGTACAGCGCTCGCCCATGCGTCTCCAGAGTGACAGGAACGACTGAGGAACACAGGACGCGAACCGCTGGGAGCGATTCCAAGACCTCCTCCCAGCTCTCGGCCACGAAATTCCTGGAGGTCTGGTTCCGGGGATCCCCTTCGCAAAAGGTGTAGATCAGCACCTCAAAGCGGGTGACGAGATCGAGATCTCGATCGTCGGGCCGCGGGACTTCAAGGTCGCACGTGATCAATCGAAGGAAAACGAATGGAAACGCCTCACAATCTCCACCTAACTACGCGAAGTTGCCCTTGCCGATATTTCAGGAAAATCGAAAAGACAGCGATGCGACAGCCTGATAGCACCTAAAAAGGTGCTTTAATGGAACCATGCCTATGCTTGACATCACGAAGGACATTCAGTCGCTGACGACCTTCCGGCGCCGCTCAGGCGAGTTCTTGAAACAGCTCAAGAAAAGCAAACGTCCCGTGGTGCTGACCGTGAAGGGAAAGGCCGCGGCCATCGTGCAGGACGCTGAAGCCTACCAACGCCTGCTGGATATCGCAGCCCAGGCTGACGCGGGCGAGGGCATCCGCCAGGGCCTGGAGGATATCAGGGAGGGCAGAGTCCGGCCGGCAAGCGAGTTTTTCGACGAATTCGAAGCCCGGCATGGCATACCACGTTAACTTCAGTGCCCGTGCGGAGCGCGATCTTGCGTCTCTCTTCGAAGAAATCAACGCCGAGCACTCCGACGCCGCCCTCAAATGGTACCGGGGCCTTAAAGAGGCCATCCTCAGCCTCGAAGAGCATCCAAACCGGTGCCCGGTGACGCGTGAGAAAGCGAATGTCCGGCATCTGCTCTACGGTCACAAACCGGACGTCTATCGTGTAATTTTCCGCGTGCAGGAGAAGCGCAAGCAGCTGGACATAATTCATATCCGACATGGGCACGGCGGAGGATTTGGAGTGGAACTGGCGGGAGAATGAGGCGCTTGAGCGACGACTGAAAAATGGTCTAACTTTGCGTGAACGCTTGTAAAGAAGAGATCCACTACCGCACCGCACGCGGGCTGGATAAGAGTGTGATCCGTCGACGCGAGAATCAGGCTGGGTCGGCAGGCACTCCGAGCTTTCTCGTCTTTCTGGTTAACCAGGGACGGCGGCTTTGATCTCGGTCATGGTAGATGCTTCTGTCGCGTGGACGTGGTGTTCCCAGCGCAAAGGCAGTGGTTTTGCAGATGTGCTCGAGAACGGATCGCGGATGGTAAGAGTTTCGATTCTCTGATCTTGCGCTGCTTCGGAATCGCTGGGAAGAATCGTAAGACGGAGCAGGAATTCCTTGGCGATCGTGCCGAGTTCGGTCGCATCAGGACCGCGCGCCCAGCCCGTACCTTAACTCAACCGTGAGATTATGTGCTGCGCCATCGGTACGCTGACGGAATGGATTGCGCCTTTGATGATGCACCTCGCGGTATGGTTGTTCAGGCGCCTCCTTCGCGCGGCCGAAACCGGTCACAAAGCGCGCGCTTACGAAATGAGCCCCCGACGGCCAGCGCCACGCTTGGCTGCGTCTGGCTGACTCCTTGCGGAGAACGGCCACTCAGTTGCTATCGTTTCTTCCAGCGCAAGAATAACCATCCGCCCGCAGCGCCGACATAAAGATAGAGGCCGCGGCGCGAAGCATATATTACAGCGCCGGTGGTCACATGGAAAATATTGCCGAAAATCGCCTCGACGTAACCTGCGAGCGCCGCGATGGCAGCATCCGTACCGCTAATGCATTGACGGTAACCTTTGCCCGAGCTTCGCGAAGTCGCCTAACTCCATCGCCCACACCTCCCACCTCGCCGCCAATTTTCCCGAAACAAATAAGGAGACAGAATGCCAGAATTGAGCAGGGCCCAGCATGAGCAATTTGCTCTACTCGTGGCAAGCGGTGTAACACCAACGGAAGCATACAACCGGCTCCGTTACAGCAAGGCCGGGGCGCCACAGGGTGCGCACGATTTGCACAAACGTGCTGATGTGCGAGCAAGAGTCAACGAGATTCAGTCTCCGGCTGCGCAGTCGCCAGCAGAAGAAGTGGCGTTCGACCGGAAGCGGGTATTGAACCGGCTGGATGTATTGAGCAGAAAGGCCGAGGAGCGTGGTGAGATTTCGGTTGCGGTGCATTGCGAGGAACTGATCGGCAAGGAGTGCGGCATGTTCAATCGCAGCCACCGCAAGTTTGAATGGAGCGGCGACTTGAGCGAGCTTTCCGATTCACAGCTCGAAGAGTATGAAAACTCGGTGATGAAACACTATGGGATTGCTGACGAGCCCGAAGCCGATTCCGATGTAATTGATGACGGGGCGCCGCGGAATGCCAGTCTTGCGCGACGAGCGGCATGAGTAATTTGCTCAACTGCTGGGGAACCGGTCTAAGCCAACAGAACATACACATCGCTCGGCAAGGACGACTCCTTTAGCCAGCCCTGTGCCTGGCCTGCTTCGTGGGCTCCGAGCGGCGCACCGGCCAAGATCGACCGCACTAAGCATCGGTACTGGCTTGAACACGACCCAACGTAGCCAGAGCGCTTTCGCCAAGCTCGCCAACGGGGCCCAGGTCGTGGAGGACGAAGCGGGACGACGGGCGAAGGATGGTGTTGCCGAGCTGTGCTGTATAAGGGCAGGCTGGTTTACGTGGATGGTCGGCCGCTGACGATCGAGTTACCATCATCAACGCGGACCACCACACCGAAGACTGGACGTTCATGCTGCTTGATGACAAGCCGCTGGACGCATACTTCGAGCTGAAGCGAGCGAAGGAAAGCGGTCCCGCGCCAGCCGGCGAAGTGCTCTTCGGTCCGATCCGTTCCACTGTGCCAGCAGTCAAGTTCACTACTGCGAAGCACTGAGAACGTCCGGTCTGGTATCGGAAATTCGCGGGGGTTCCTCGCAGTCGAGAGCGAACATGCTCCGCCAACGCGCGTTAGAAATTGCTACGCCCTTCCTAGCAGTTTGGTCACGGAACCGAGACTCCTTGATCGGTCTTCAGTCCTTCTTTGCCTTGGCCCATCGAGCTGCGGCTGCCTTGCGGGCGATCTCGCTGCGCCGCTTGCTGCTGAGCTTGTCTGCGCGCGCACGACCACCGACGGAGCCCCCCTTAGAGGCGAATTCTGAACGTTCTTCGGGGGACATGGTCTTCATTCGCACCTTTCCTCCAACTTTCCCCCCAGCTTCCCTAGTGCGACGGCCGCCGGGTTCTTCTTCTTCGTCACGCTTGGATTTTACCAGTCTTCTCTCCCTTTTTCCATGCTTGACAACAGCGATGCGGTGAGGCATAATCGTTCTCATGCATAACAAGAGCGATCTTGAGAAGGAGATGCCATGGATCGTCAAATCCAATTTCGAAAAGCTGTGAAGCACGGAGCCAAGCTCCGATTCGCAGTCAGTGGACCTTCGGGGAGTGGAAAGACTTACACCCTCCTCACACTTGCAACCGAATTGGGCGGCCCCATGGCCCTACTGGATACCGAGCATGGCAGCGCCAGCAAATATGCCGATATCTTCGAGTTCGACGTCCTGGAACTCGATTCCTATGACCCTTTGCGTCTGATCGAGCTGATTGATGATGCGGTCGAACGCCGGTATCGGGTGCTCTGCATCGATTCGCTCTCGCACTTCTGGATTGGTAAGGATGGCGAGCTTGAAAAAGTTGATCGGGCCGCGCGGCGGATGCAAACTCCGAACAGCTTCGCCGCGTGGAAACAGGTCACCCCGATACATAACGCACTCATCGACAAGATTATCAGCGCACCATTGCATGTCCTGGTGAGCATGCGCTCCAAGACGGAATGGATTCTTGACCGAGATGATCGGACGGGGAAAACGGTTCCGCGGAAGGTAGAACTCGCGCCGGTGATGCGCGATGGCATCGAATACGAATTCGATGTCTGCGGGGAGATGGATCAGGAGAATACGCTGCAGGTCACTAAATCAAGATGCCCAAAGTTATCTGGTGGCGTATTCCCCAAGCCAGGGAAGGAACTGGCGGATGTGTTGAAGGAGTGGTTAGGATCTGGCGCCGCGCCTGATCAAGTGAGCGCGCCCACGAGCCCTGCGCCTGTTACCCCGGTGGACCCGAACAAGGGTGGTCGACTGGTCAATGGCGTGGGTGGACTGCAAGCGTCGCCCGGTTTATCGCAGGAGCTGGCTTCGATTTGGAAACGGATGTGTAATCCCCGCGGCGTCGTAAAAGAGTTCATAGGCCTGGAAGCGGAAATGGAGCGGCTTACTGGATCCACGGGCGTCGCGGAGTACTATCGCATCCTCCGACAACATGGTGTCGATCATCCCAAGCGATTCAAGGCGAGCCAGCCGGCGCGGTTATGCGCGAAAGAGGTGTTCGGGCTGCTCGAGGAGCTTCGTCGAAATGCTCGCGAAAACGAGAGCCAGGTACCGCTGGGAACCATCGTCGATAACAAAGCACCTGCGATTTCTGTGGAGGTGAGCTAAACATGGCGACACAACTGGTCCCCCGTCGTGTGCTTTCGGCAAGCTTGCGTCAGCCGAGAAGCTCGACCACGGGTGGAAAGTTATGTGATCCGATTTAGCGCTGCGCAGGCATGTCCGGCGTAATGTATGCCAACGGTTTGTCAGGTGACCAGGCATCCTTCTTCCCCGCCATCTTGTTCAGGAAGGGTGCTCCAACAATGCGGACGAACGGCCCCGCCCTGCCCGTCCAGTTTTGGCCGAATGGCCGGGGTGCGTAACCAGCAACAGCGCCGACGACGAGGAGCATTCCGTCTTCGAAGATGTCGCACACTCCGATGTCGACGCACGGGAAGATATGCTCTTCATCCAGGAATACGCGATCGACAATGTGCTCGATGATGTGTTCGGTCACAACTGGATGCGACCCGCCAAGCCATCGAAAAGCGATCTTACGCGACAGCTTTTCACCACACTTCGCCTCAGCCAGCTGAATCAGATCCTCTATTGTGCCTGCTACGAAAGCCGTGAACTCTTCGCGATTCATACACGCTCACTGCAGAAGCCAGAGTGGACATGCGCCAGAATGCGTCGTACTGAGGTTCGTCCGATGTTCAATCGCCGGGCGATTTCGGCTTTGGCGACACCGGCACGATACAGCTCCCGAATCTCGCTCGCCTGAAGGCCCGCAGTCATCGGCCGGCCGAGTTGTTTACCGTTCTGCCGGGCGTGCGCCAGACCGGCTCGAGTTCGTTCTCGCAGAATCTCTCTTTCGAACTCGGCGAAGATCGCCAATAGGCCGGGCCATCGCGCGACCCGCCGGAGTTGTGAGATCGAGCGCCTCAGTCAGCGAGACGAAACCGACGCCGAGATGCTCCAGCTCCTGAAGTGTCGCCAGCAGATCCGTCACCGACCGACCCCAGCGATCGAGCCGCCACACGAGCACGACGTCGATCTCTCGGCGGCGCGCTGCTTCCATCAGTTGCTCGCGGGCGTGTCGCTCGATCGCTCCGGAGCCGACCTCCCGGATCTGCATGGCAAGAGTCCAGCCCCGCCGCGCAACATACTCCCGCAGAGCGCGCGTCTGCATCGGCAGAGTCTGCTGATGATCATTGGTGGATACACGGGCGTATAGACCGCCCCGAAACATTTTCCCTGGTCTTCGTCGCTGGCCGAAAACGTTCGCGGATTTTGCGTTGCGCACGGTCTGTTTTGCAGGCATTTCGAGAGATCCGATCCGCATGGCCGAAGATGATCCTTTCCGGCCATGTAGGGTTTGATGATAATCCAACCCGCGCCAGCGTCTCAGCGTAATTCCACGGCATCCAGGCCGACGGGTTGGATGCCAGATCCGCGGGATGCTTCTGCAACTCAGCAAGGTAGTCGAATGGATTGGCGCCCGATAGTTCACAGGTATGGATCAGACTCATGAATAGATCGCCGGCTTCGGCGCCGTGCAGGGTGCGATAGAACAGGGCGTTCTTGCGATGCAGCACCGCGCGTTTCAGGGCACGTTCGCACAGGTAATGCCGACCGCCGGATTATGCCGCGCGGGCAGGTCCCCGAATCTTCCTGCCTGCTTTCTTATGGCTGCTGACGCGGCATAATCATAACGCCTCTCCCGACTGGCAAGCATGCCAGAACAAGGAGAGACTACTTGACGACACCCACTTTGGAAGACGGGACACCCGACCACGGGCTTGACAATCAAATCGAGCCATTCCTAAAACACCTTTGCGCTGCCGGTTACGCCGAACGCACGCTACGCAAGAAACGAACTGTAGCGAGAGCCTTTGCCCGATGGACGAGTCGGAAGCAGATCGTGCTAAATGACCTCAACGACGCGCATATCGCCGCGTTCGTGGCTCGCTCGCCTCGAAGGCGGAAGGCTCACGTGAAGTTTGAGCTGGCAGCGATGCGGCTTTTCTTTGGTTACCTGCGCGGCCATGCCGGCCTGCAACGGCCGCCCTCGCAAGCTGACGTTTCTGCTGCCGACGCCCTTCTTCAGAACTACAAGGATTATCTGCGCAAGGACCGGGGACTCACCGAGAACTCCGTACATGTATACGTGCCGTTCGTCCGTGATTTCCTCGCCGCCCAGACCACACAGGCGGGCTGCGTCTCCCCCGAGTCGTTCGACGCATTGATGATACAAAGTTTCATCCTCGATCACACGCTCGGGCGGTCTGGCGAATATACCAGGCTGCTATGCACGGCGCTCCGCTCGTTTTTTCGTTTTCTGGTTCTATGTGGCCAGACCTGGCGGGACCTATCTAAAGCGGTTCCCACGGCCCGCAAATATCGTCAGCCTGTGCCGCCTGCATTTCTTTCACCCGATGAAGTAGAACGTGTTCTGACGACGGTGGACCGATCGACACTCAGTGGGCGCCGAGATCAAACCATTCTGCTCTTGCTTGCTCGGCTCGGTCTGCGGGCTGGAGAAATCGTCTCCCTGGAACTTGACGACATCCGCTGGCGGGCCAGCGAGATCGTCGTCCGCGGCAAAGGGCGGACTGTGGACCATATGCCACTGCTCTCCGACATTGGCGAAGCTCTGGCTTCTTACCTGCGTCAGGATCGTGGCGTCAGTACGTCGCGACGGGTCTTCCTGCGAATGTGGGCGCCCCGCATCGGTCTAACCGGTCCGGCAGCAATAGGTCACATTGTCAGGCGGGCGCTCGCCCGAGCCGGGGTCCAGCGCTCGGGTCGTGGAGCTGCCCATCTGTTTCGGCATGGTCTGGCGACGAGAATGATTCGACACGGCGCCTCAATGCCGGAGATCTCGGAAGTCCTCCGGCATCGTTCGCAGACCACCACCGCGATCTACGCACAGGTATCCTTCGAGGCGTTGCGCACCGTTGGCCTGGCGTGGCCGGCTGTCGGAGGTGAGCGATGAGCGCTCTGTGCAACGCTCTCACGCGATATGTCGCGCTCCGGCGTGCCCTCGGCACGAAACTTCACGAACCGGCCAGGACACTAGGCCATTCTGTAGACTTCCTCCAACGCGAGGGAGCGGAGTTCATTACCTCGGAACTAGCTCTTCGTTGGGCAATGGAGCCACAAGGTGTGCAACGTGCGACCTGGGCACGACGGCTTGACATGGTTAGAGGATTCGCCTCCTGGCTCAGCACAGTCGACGCCCGAACCGAAGTGCCGCCGCGGCGGCTACTAGCCGCACGTCGACGACGCAACAAGCCGCACATTTTTACGGAGCAAGAAATCGAACGATTGATGGCGGAGGCTGCCCGGCTCACTTCGCCCACGGGGTTGAGATCGGTAACATACGTAACCCTCATTGGGCTTCTCAGCGCCACAGGTCTCCGACCGGGGGAGGCACTGGCTCTTGATAGGCGTGACGTGGATCTTCAAAGTGGTGTCCTTACGATTCGCCAGACAAAGTTCGGGAAATCACGCTTCGTTCCTATCGCGGATTCAACTCGCGCGGCGCTTGCACACTACGCAATGCAACGCGATAAGCTCTCTTCGCGACCAGGCACACAAGCGTTTCTCGTTTCCGAACGCGGCCGCCGGCTGCAGGGTTGTACCGCCCGGCGCACGTTCGCCAGGATGTCCCATGCTATCGGTCTGCGGGTGCCAACTGGAAGCCGGCGCATCGGTCTTGGGCCGAGGCTGCAGGATTTTCGTCACAGTTTCGCGACAAGTAGGCTCATCCATTGGTATCGGGCCGGTCTCGATGTGGGGCGAGAACTCCCAAAGCTCGCAACTTACCTCGGCCATGTCGATGTCGGCCACACCTATTGGTATATCGAGGCCGTTCCGGAACTCCTCCAACTTGCTACCGAACGCCTTGGCGGCCGTCAGAGCGGAGGAGAGCGATGAGCGCTTCCAGCTTTCAGTCCCTGTTGCAGCGTTTCTTCACCGACAGACTGGTTAGCCAACTCGGTGCTAGCCAGTACACCGTAGCGGCTTACCGGGACGCCTTTCGATTGTTGCTCCAGTTTGCATCTGAGCGGCTGGGACGGACGCCTTCGGAACTGCTCATGGAAGACCTCGATGTTGGCTTCCTGGGGAAGTTCCTCGAACACCTACAACTCAACCGTGGCAACTGCACACGGACACGAAACAACCGTTTGTCCGCGATACGCGCCTTTTTCCAATACGTAGCCATAAGTGAACCAGCACTTGCTTTACACTGCCAGCGCGTCCTTGCGATCCCTTCGAAACGCTACGAGCGCGGACCGGTGGAGTTTCTGACAGAGGAAGAGACCGCCGCCCTGGTCGGAGCTCCTAATCCTGACAGGTGGATCGGAAGGCGGGATAAGACGCTTCTGCTTGTCGCGGTTCAGACGGGCCTCCGGAATAGCGAGATCACATCACTTCGTCGACAGGACGTAGAGTTCGGCACAGGCGCTCACGTGCGGTGCCTTGGAAAAGGTCGAAAGATGCGATCTACGCCGTTGCGCCCAGATGTCGCCGCGGTGCTCAAGGAATGGCTGTCACAGCAAGGCGGAAAGCCAGACGATCCCGTCTTTCCAAGTTCGAATGGAGGACGCCTCAGCGCCGATGCATTCCAACGACTCGTCTCACGACACATTGCAATCGCGCGTCGAAGTTGTCCGTCTCTGGTGCCGAAGACGGTTACGCCCCACACCTTGCGTCATGCAGCCGCAATGGCCCTCCTCCGTCGCGGCGTAGATCTCAGTGTGATTGCTCTTTGGCTCGGCCACGAATCGACAGAGACGACCCAGATTTACCTGCACGCCGATATGCAGCTCAAGGAACGCGCACTCGCGCATGCTACTTCTTCAGGGCTCGTACCTGACCGCTTCCGGCCGCCTGACCCTTTACTCGCTTTCCTGGAGAGCCTGTGATTATGCCGACAAATCGAACCACCAAAATCCGAGATCCGTCGGGAACTGCGGCACCCTCAACTCCGACGCGGCATAATCCGGCGGTCGGCATTACCTGTGCGAACGTGCCCTGAAGCGCGCCGTGCTGCATCGCAAGAACGCCCTGTTTTATCGCACACTGCACGGCGCCGAAGCCGGCGACCTGTTCATGAGCCTGATCCATACCTGCGAGCTATCGGACGCCAATCCCTTCGACTACCTTGCTGAGTTGCAGAAACATCCCGCGGATCTGACATCCAACCCATCGGCTTGGATGCCGTGGAATTACTCTGAGACGCTGGCGCGGGTTGGATTATCATGAATCCTACATGGCCGGAAAGGATAGTATACGGCCATGCGGAAGAGATACTCGGAAATGACCGCCAAACAGGCTTCTAAGAAGGCACAATCGCCTAGGGTTTTCGGCCAGCGACGGAAACATCCGAAAATGTTTCGCGTTGGCCTTTACGCCCGCGTTTCCACATTCGACCAACACACCATCCCATTGCAGATCCGCGCCCTGCGCGAATATGCGGCCAGGCGGGGCTGGACCATCGCCCTGCAAGTGAAGGAAGTCGGTTCCGGCGCTGCGCAACGGCTACTGCGGGAAAAGTTGCTGGACGCGGCGCGCCGCCGCGAGATCGATGTCGTGCTGGTGTGGCGATTGGATCGTTGGGGGCGGTCGGTGGCGGATCTGCTCGCAACACTTCAGGAACTCGAGCATCTCGGCGTCGGGTTCGTATCGCTGACCGAGGCACTCGATCTGACGACGCCTTCCGGGCGAGCCATGGCCGCATTACTGGCGGTCTTCGCCGAGTTCGAACGTGAGATTCTGCGCGAGCGGGTGCGCGCTGGATTAGCTCACGCACGGCAGAGTGGCCGGCGGTTGGGCCGACCCATGACGGCGGGACTGCATGCCGCCGAGATCCGGAAACTGCACCGCGCCGGTGTCCCCAAAGCCGAAATCGCCCGGCGGTTGAATATCGGGCGGACATCGGTTCGCCGGATTCTGACCTGACCTATAGCCGGCAGAAATACCTCTATCTTGAGCGGTGCACACTGGTTTGAGGGCCTTCTGCATTGCCAACACCCGATCCGAAGCTCGATCAACTGCTGCGAACCGCCATCGAGCAAACCAGACTGCTTCGGCTCCGTTACCGCAACAGAGACCGAATCGTGGAACCGCACGACTACGGAGAGCACAACGGCGTCATCAAGCTGTTGACCTGGCAGATCGCCGGTTCCAGCAGCAGCCCGCTCCCCAACTGGCGATGGATGGAGACAGACCTCATCTCCGATGCTCAGCTACTCGATCAGACCTTCCCCGGCGGACGCCCGTCGCCATCCGGCAAGCATCACAAATGGGACAAGCTGTTCCTCAGAGTCAAGCCGGCCAGTAAGAACCCGAAATAACCCGCCTTCGCCCAGTTTCCACCTCCACTACGCAGCGTTGCCGGAAACTCACATTGCAACACCTGTTTCGCCGTTACCGGCTTGCTCAGCGTCGCGTGAGCGCCCATAATCCTGGCATCCATGAGATGGTCAGGGTGCTTGCCCGATATCGCGATGATCTTGACTTCGGGTCTGTCGCTCCGCACGCTGCGGATAAGTCCCAATCCGTCCTCATCGGGCATTGAGATATCGGTAATCACCGGGTCCGGTTGATGGCGTTTCGCCATAGACCGGGCTTCCCGACCATCCCGCGCCGTTACCACCTGATGTTCAGGCTCCAGGATTTCCGCGAGCCATGCTCGCATGCCAGCGTCGTCTTCGACCACCAGGATGGTTGCCACTGTGCGCCCCCTGTTCTGGTTGCACGTATCGGCACGCGGGAGGATCTCTTGAAGCTGCGCCGCAAAAGTCCTGTGGTGCAGATTCGGCGCGCTTGAAGCGCCGACGGCGCCGGGGCGTCTGCTTCAAACCCGGTAGGTCAGGGAGACGCGTCGGCGCGGCAGGCAGGAGAGCGCTTTGAGAGCGCATTTTCGATCGCCTCTAGTAGCACGCTTGGACGGATGGGCTTTGACACGTAACCATCCATACCGCTTTCGAGAAAGCGCTGCCGATCCCCGGACATCGCGTGCGCCGTCATAGCGACGATCGGGATATGATCGCCGGTGCCTCTTTCCTTTTTCCGAATCGCGGTCGTGGCTTCGACGCCGTCCATCACAGGCATCTGCACATCCATCAGAACCAGATCGAAGCGATCATGCTCCAGCGCAGCGAGCGCCTTGGCGCCGTCGCCCGCGACAACCACTGTATACCCCTGTTTCTCGAGCAACCGTACGGCAAGACGCTGATTGACGATATTGTCTTCGGCCAGCAGCACGCGCAAAAGCCGCGTTTCCTTTGAGTGCGTATGGTGGACTGGAAGCCGAGTAGTCCCGACTGTATCCGGGCAAGATCCGAACGCAGCGAGCAGCGCCTCCAGCAGTTCCGATTGCAGGATGGGCTTGATCAAATAGGCGGCTATTCCCAGCTCCTTACATCGCTGCCCGTCGCCGCGCTGGCCCCCGGACGTCAACATCACGGTTATCAGGCCCGCCAGATCGGGCGACTTCCGAATTTCCTCGACCAGCATGAACCCGTCCATCCCGGGCATGTGACAATCGACGATCAGGAGCGCGAATGGCGCGCCCGCCAATGTGGCCTGACTCAGAAGCGTGAGTGCGTCCTCCGCGCCAGCGGCAACGGCAGGCCTCATCCCCCAGTATTCAAAGGTCTTCTCAAGAATCTGCCGGTTCGTAGCGTTGTCGTCAACCACCAGCACGCGCAGATTATCGGCAATCGCGGGATGGGCGCTGACGCTGGCAGGGAACGCGTGCGCGGCGTTCCCGAAGCGCGCGGTGAAGTGGAATGTGCTTCCAACGCCGGCTTCGCTCTCCACCCAGATTCGCCCTCCCATCATCTCGATCAGGCGCACGGAGATGGCAAGCCCCAGTCCGGTGCCCCCGTACCGGCGCGTCGTCGATGTGTCCGCCTGCGTAAAAGGCTCAAAGATGACTTTCTGTTTCTCAGGCGGAATACCGATGCCGGTGTCACTGATTGCAAAATGAAGCGTGATGCCTTCGACATCGGTGGCATCCACCTGGATACGCAGAACCACCTCCCCCAGGGCCGTGAACTTGATCGCGTTGCCCGCCAGGTTGAGCACGATTTGCCGCAGCCGGACTGGATCGCCGATGACGACATCGGCGAGACTCGGGCGGTATCGAGCAGGCCAGTTCGAGACCTTTCTCGTAAGCGCGGACGGACAGCGCTTTCATGGCGTGCCCGACGCATTCGCGCAGGCTGAATTCCACCGGATCCAAGCCCAGTTTTCCCGCCTCGATCTTCGAGAAGTCCAGAATGTCGTTAATGACCTCATCAGCGCTTCCGCGGAATGCTTCACCGCGTTGAGATATTCGCGCTGCGTGGAATCCAGATCGGTGTCCAGCGCCAGTTCGGTCATCCCGATGACGCCGTTCATCGGCGTGCGGATTTCATGGCTCATGTTGGCCAGGAACTCGCTCTTCGCCCGATTGGCGATGTCGGCGGCCTCGCGGGCGTGAATCAGCTCCTTCTCATAGCGCTTCTGCTCGGTTATCTCCTCGGCAATCCCGACCACTCGGATGACGTGGCCGGCCTCGTCGCGAACAGGAGAAAGCGCGGTCACGAATCCATTTCTCCGGGCCTTCCGGCGTCCGTATGCGATATTCCCGAAGAACCGGCTCGCCCTGAACCTGCCTGGTAAGCAGCTCCGCGCCCGCTCACGGTCGTCGGGATGGATCGACTCCACCCAGGAGTACGGATTCTGGTAGAGCTATCGCGGGTCCTGCCCCAAACCTGCTCAAAAGCGGGGCTGACATAGGAGATTTCGTCTTCCTCCGGCGGCATGATCCAAAACACTTCACGAATGTTCTCGGCGAGCTGGCGGAACTTTTCCTCGCTGCTGCGCAAGGCCTGTTCCGCCTGTTTGCGCTCGGTGATGTCCGGGCAAAGCCCGACATGTCCCAGGAACTCTCCGTCGGGCGAAAAGCGCGGCTCCGCATACGCCGCCACCCACCGCCACTCGCCGTTGGCGCTTCGGATACGGGTTTCGCTCCTGAGGGGAGCATGGTCGCGCACCGAACGGGCGCATGCCTCCAAGTATGCCGGAGCATCGTCCGGGTGAAGCAGGGATCGCCAGTCGAATCCTTCCACTTTTTCGGAGGAGTGCCGAAAAACTCGCCGTACGCGCGGTTGATGAACTCGACCCGCCCTGCCGCGTTCGTCACCCACATCAGTGCCGGACATCCGTCGGCCATCACGCGGAAAAGGTTCTCATGCTCGTGAAACTTCTTCACCGTCCGCTTACGCCGGGAGATATCGCGCAGAATAACGCAGACCGCGCTTATGTTTCCCTGCGAGTTTCTTATGGGGCACGCTGTGATGGATACGTGAATCCGGGCTCCATCCTTCCGCAGGCACAGACCCTCGCGTGCGGACCGTATGCCTTCCAGCACCTGTCCCGTGAAACGCTCCAGCCGTGGCCGCTGCTCCGGCGCCGCCAAACCGGACACGTGCGTTCCGGTTACCTCTCCAGCGGCATAGCCAAAAATCGCTTCCGCGCCGCGGTTCCAAGTGCGAATAATGCCCGCAGGCGTGTAGGTCACGACGGCGTCCGCGGAACTCCCCGCAATCGCGGCGAGAAACCTCTGAGCGTCGTCGGCCGCCTGACGCCCGGTCACATCGCGCATGACCGCGATGTAGCTTGCAACTTCGCCGTTCGGACCCCTCACGGGAGCGACCCGCATCTCCGCGTGATAAACGGTCCCGTCTCTGCGACGGTTGATCAACTCACCCTGCCAGACCCCGCCGGATCGGATGGTATTCCACAGGTCCTGGTAGGCGGAGGGGGGCTGCTGTCCGGACTTGAGGATGCGGGGGTTGCGTCCCACCGCTTCTTCGCAGCCGTATCCCGTCAACGCGCCAAAGGCCGAGTTCACATATTGGATCGTCCCGCAGGCGTCGGTGACAATGATAGCGTCCGCCGCTTGTTCGACGGCTGCTGTCAGACCAGCACGCTCGACGGTGCTACTTTCCCGGTACGCCATGGAAAACCGGGCCTTCGGCATTTGGCGGCGAGGACCTGTTTTGGTGCGCCCCTGACGGTTCGGATTTCGCGGGCGGAGGCATAGGTCCTCAGATTAAAAGCGGAGCTTGACTCGTTTTAAACGGTGAAAGGGGCGACCGTGCATCGGGCGACTTTCCTTTACATGCACAAATATATCGACGCCGCATTACCCAACCTTTAGGATGATAATGCCGCGGCGATGCGTTCAAATATTCTGTTCCTGGCGATGCCTCACGAGGGTAATCTGTATCAAGGACGAAAATGGTGGCAAGTTTGGCCCGTCGGTCTTTTCCAGAATTCGCCTACATTACTCTCCTGATGACCTCGATCATGGCATGAAGCTCCCGCGTCATCTTATAGGGGCTTTGGCCAAGGGCGATTCTCAGCATTACCTGATATCTGGGATTCGACAACATTTCAACCCGCTTTTCGATGCAGTTCTGCTGAATTTTGCCAGAACATTATTTCGTGACTTCAGGGCTCACGTTCCACCGCGAGCCGCGTATTACTGGCGGCGGTCCGAAGCCTGTCCATCGACATTCTTCGTAATGTAACCGTTTGCTCCGCAGCGCATTTTACTTAGACGCTCACTTCATGAGGCTATGAGGTTGTGTTGTGAGCCAGACTTTTCAGGCTTTCCGCTTACGGAATCGCAACACTAACGCGCGCTTCAAGCGCGACCGAGAGTTTCCATCGAATTTTGTGTGAACGTCTTCGTTCACGAATTCAACTGCATGGCGACCAAAGACGGAGAACTATAGGAACGGCCTCGTCTAGCGAACGCAGTCGGAATATGAGGGCACTCAAACCGCGCGGCGCAAGTCCTCGTAATGAGAAATGTCGCTGTCGGGCTTGGGCAGGTATCCGCCCCAGACTGTCACCATTACCAGTATCCCGGCGTCCCATTTCCGGGCCGCTTTATTTGACGGTGAGCAGCCTTCCGCAACACATATCGGGCCCTGGCAAGGTCCGGCCTACCTTTCCCAGAATCGATCCATCCGATATGCTGATCTTCACCAGCGAGGGGATCGAGCCGCAGGGCGGAAAATCTCTCGCGATCTGCTGGGATTTAAAAGCGGGCTCGCGCCACAGTCCCGGCGAGAATAGTATGGTCACTCGATATTTCCAAAAATCACTAAACCGGACAGCAGCCCCATATACACGCTTGCTGTCCTGCGTAGCCTGCGCTAGCAAAGACCCACTCACGCTATGGCGCGCCGCTTTGAAGACGCTTCCCGCTCCTTAAGATGCCTCTGAACGAGACAACATGATTTCCTTACGGTGGTTTCTGTGCCGTTACTGCTCAGACTGCCCACCCCAGAAACTCTGATTGAATCTGTTCGCAACGTCGGCAACATTCAACACGATAATGCGGTTTAGCGAAGTTCGAGAATCCGGCCACCAGAAACAGGGCTTGCTCACTTAAGAATCAGTGCTGCGGGATCGTTGAGGTTCAGCCGGCTCTCTACCCGCTTAGACGCACGTCCAGCTTTTCCTGATCCCCTCGCGGCGTAAATCGTCGCTGTGCAGCCCGTGAATATCGCCGCGCAAGCCAATCGCGCCATGTCCTCGCGCACCCGTATGAACTGGCGGCTATGATCCGCCTGCGCGGCCTTCACCTCCGCCACGTCGGCCTGCAAGTCGTCCACGACCCGCCAGACAGCTCGTTGGTAACCACCTCCGGCATCGCCAAAGCCTTTCCAATCG
The DNA here is from genome assembly GCA_963784025.1 of Bryobacterales bacterium. GTDB lineage: Bacteria > Acidobacteriota > Terriglobia > Bryobacterales > Bryobacteraceae > Palsa-89. The sequence continues at coordinate 52 of CAWAPW010000005.1, read as the reverse complement.
GGTTTGGGCTGAGTGTACAGGAATCGGCGCCGTTAGGAAAGCAAAAAAACGT
>CAWAPW010000004.1:0-17465 GCA_963784025.1 Bryobacterales bacterium | reverse complement strand
AGGCAATAAACCGCTTGCTCACGCGCCACCCGTCCGGTCTTCTTCGAGTCGCTGTTTCTCCAGTGCATGACTTCCGGTCGTCTCCGGGTGTGCTGCTGGCGCGCGGCTCAGAATCGCGGCTGCGTGTATCCGTGTGTTTACCGAGCCGCGACCGTGAGGAAGTCGGTCCCCAAAAGCCTTTTTCAGCGGCCTGTTAGCGCTCGCCGCCAAACATGTGCTTGGGATCTTTGTTGTTGTCCTGGCAGACGTATTCATACATCTCTTGTCCGGCTGCCAGCGGATGATCCACCCGCCGGTCCACGGCTTGGTGTAAGCGCCGGGATCGTCGATGGTGGCTTCATATTTCATCGTGTTGTAGTCGGTGCGGGTGAAACGCTCGGTGAGGTGCAGATATTCCGTGCTGCGGAATGCCCTCGCGCGTCAGCCAGAATCGCTCGTTGAAACCGACCGTGTCCACCACCAGCGCGTCGCCCTCCCAGTGGCCCCGGAATGGCCGAAGAAGGTTGGGTCCAGGTCCTTGGGATGCGGCCGGCCGTCCATATAGATGATCCGCCAGGTGTGGGGCCCGCCCACCTCGATCATGTAGATGCGTTTCTCTTCGGGTACATCGATGAACTCGAACCCGTACGGCGTATGAAACAGCCGCGGTCCGCCGGAGGGCAGGCACTTGGTATGCGGATCGTCCTTGGTGGTGGTGCCCTGCCGGTAGGCATAAAGAGCGCGGGCCCACGGCTGGAACGGAACCTCGCTGATCTTCAGATTGGTCGGCAGGTTCATCCGAGGGTTGTCAATACCGCGCACATTCGTGGCGAGCGTCGAGCCGGCATTGCCCTCCCACACGCCTTTTTCTCCTGGAAGAGGGCCCAGGTTGACGCGGCCATCGGGCCAGTGAGGCGTCGGCCGCGCCGGCTGCGCTGTTGCGGGGACGATCCAGGCGTCCGCCGTTGAGGCCCGCCGGCGGCTCGTCCTGCGCTACGAGCGGAAGCGCCAAGCGCGCACAAAAGGACCGCGCCAGCGCGAGCCAGCCAAAATCTAGGCAGTTGCGACGCCATATGATTGCCCGCCGGATGGGGGATTGGCGCCGTTCGCTCGACGCCGCACCCAGTTTCTTGCCAGTGGACGCCATGGTGACCGACCGGGCGTTGGCCTGTTTGCTGCCATCCTTGGCCAGCGTCCCTTCCACCATCACCTCGTCGCCCACCTTCATGGTGTTGCGTGTCCAACCGCTGCGCTCCAAGCCGTTCGGCGGTCCCATTTCCAAGGACCAGTTGGTGATGTTTCCGCGTCTCGTCTTTCACGTCCAGGTAGAAGTAAACGTGCGGATTCATCCACTCCACCTTGGTGACGATCCCTTTCAGCGTCACCGGCTTTTTGCTGTCGTACTCGGCGGAGAAGGAGTGATGCGCCAGTACGGCGATACCGCCAGGAACGCACCAAAAACCACGGCTAACAGACCGAATGCGCTTGATTTCATCGAAACTCTCCTTGGCAACCCATTATATGTCAGCCCGTATAACGTTTATCGGCGCGACTCACTGCGCCCGGCCCCACCATGTGAGGCTCGTCCTTGGAATCGTCCTGGCAGAAATATTCCTGGATGTCCTGGTCCGCCACCCAATGCAGCGTCCACGCGCTGGACCAGGGCCGCGTGTAGGTCCCCGGATCGTTCACCGTCACTTCGTATCTCAGCGTGTTGAAATCCGGGCGCGAAAACTTTTCGGTCAGGCGCAGGGTTTCGGTGTGCGGCAGCCCGCCGTTTGAAAACCAGAACCGCTCGAGGAACGCGTTCGATTCCACCACCAGCGTGTCGCCATCCCAATGCCCCGACGAGTAGCCGAAATACGTGGGGGTGACGTCTTCGCTCTGCGGCAGCTCGCGGCCGTCCAGATAAATCAGCCGCCAATTGCGGTTGCCGCCGCCCGACATGACGAAGATGCGCTTCCGCTCGGGCTGCTCCAGAAACTGCACGCCATGCGCCACTTGAAACATGCGCGGGCCGCCCGGAGGCAGGCAGCTGAGCATCGGGTCGTCTTTCAAAAGCGTGCGCTGGCGATACTCGTACAAACCCTTGGCCCAAGGCTGAAACGGGGCGACTTTGCCGGCGTCGTCCAGGTTCGCCAGAAGCCCGTCTTTGTCCATTCGGATGTTGCCGGCCGCGGTCTCCACCAGGCTGGACGCGCTCGGGATTCGCCCAGTAGCCCGTCTCTCCGGGCACGACGCCTAAGCGCGGATGTCCATCGGGCCAGCGCGGTGTTGGTTTCGCCGGGCCGCGCGTCGCTGCGCGCTTCCGTTTCCGGCGCTTCCGCCAACTGCTTGCCGCTCGCCAGCGCGATGGTTCTGCCGCTCGCCAGCTTGCTGCCGTCGCGCGCCAGCCATCCTTCGACGGTCACCGCATCGCCTACCTTGAGCGCGTCCCTGGTCCAGCCGGCCTTGCGCAGATCCAGCGGGCTGGCCCACTCCACCGCCCAATTGACGATCTCGCCGTTCGCGGCCTTCACGTCGACGTACAGCAGCGCGTGCGGATTGTTCCACTCGAATCGGGTAACGGTTCCGCGCAACGAGACCGGCTTCTGCTCGTCGAATTCCGCCCGCAGCTCGTGGTGCGCCAAAAGAGGCAGCGCGGCCAACGCACCGAATGCCAGAGCAAAGCCGAAAAATGCTCAATGCTTTCTCCCGTAATTCTTCACCAGATAATCGAGGATCATGGAAAGCTCTTGGTCAGTGACCGGCGCTCCTTCGGAAATCATCCCTTTGGTCAGCCCCCGCCACTCTTCCCGGCTGAGTTGCTGGCCGCGCAGCCGATCGAGATTGTGGCAGTAAGTGCAGACGTCCTCCACCAACTCGCGCCCGCGATCCTTAGACCAACCGCGCGACCGTCCATCACCGCCGAAATCGCCACGACTGGCGAGGAGCATCCATCTAATCCCTGGTGAGTTTGAAATCGCCCTTCATCCCGCCTTCCGTCCACGTGCCGGTGATGGTGCGGTTATATGAGCCGATATTGTCCAGCTTGCCATCGATGACGATATGCTTCTGGTCTTTGGTGTCGGCCTCCAAGTGCACTGTCCAATTCGAGGCATCCAGGTTCGCGACTTTCAATGGAACGCCTTCGGCCCGGGGTTGATGGTGCCCTCGATGGCTTTGGAATTCCACTTCATGTAAATCAGGATCGGTATTTTCTGGCCGGCCGCGGGATGCCATTCGCCATGCCAGGAACCGGTGAGCGGATGTCCTTCCTGCGCCCAGAGAGCAACCGCAATTCCGGTTACGGCGAAAAGACTAAGCCAAAAGAAAGATCGTCTGCGCATCGCCCCTCGAGTTCGCGAGCAGACGCCATTCTATCCGCAGGCCAAGCGCAAACGCAAGGACCGCGGCGCGAACGTGTCGCGGCGCGAACGCGAGGACGCGGCGCGGTCATTCTATTTTCCGCGATAGTAAACGCGCCAGATCTTGCCCTTTTGGCTGTCGCCAATGTACAGCGAGCCGTCGGGCGCCTGCGCCACGCCATCCGGCCGCGCCACGGCGTCGTTGGGATTCATGAGCGGAGATTTTCCGGTGAACCCGCTCGCGAATACTTCGAAGTCGCCCGACGGCTTGCCGCCCGAGAACGGCTGGAACGTCACGTTGTAGCCGGCTTGCGGCATCGGCGCGCGATTCCATGAGCCATGAAACGCGATGAACGCGCCGCCCTGATACTTCTTCGGAAACTCCTTGCCGGAATAGAACATGATGTCCACCGGCGCCCAATGGGCGGGAAAGGCGGCCACGGGCGGCGTAAACGAGCCGCAACGGTCCGAGGTTTTGCCGTCTCCGCCGTATTCGGGATTGGTGAAAAACTTCTTCTGCCCGTAATCATAGAAGCAATAGGGCCAGCCGAAGTTGGAGCCCTGCTCGGCACGGTACAAAGGCTCGGCGGGACGCTCGGCGTTTTCCTGCGCCGTGAACTCGCCCGGCCACATGATGTCGAGCTGATCGCGATTGTTCATGGCGATGTACAACGCGCCATCGTGCCACGTGATGGCCGGCATCTGACGCAAGCCCGGTTGCGAAGCGCACGCCATCTTCCTGCGTCTGTCCGAGCTTGTTCTCGTCGAACTTCCAGATGCCGCCGTGCTTCTCGAGGATGGGGCAGGGATCCTGGCCGGGCGACTTGGCTGTCCGGTCCTTGGTTTGACAGGCGTTGGAAGGCGCGCCGACATTGACGTAGAGCGAGCCTTTTCCGTCGAAGGCAATCCCCTTGTCGCCATGCTCGCGCTCTCCCTGCAAACCGCTAACCACCACCTCGGCGCGCGCCAGACGGCTTCAATTGGCCCGGCGTCATCTTGTAACGCTCCACGGAATTCACCTTGGCGACGTACAGATAGCCGTTCCGCAGGCCGATGCCGGTGCTGCTGCCTTCGCCGAACGTCTCTTTCATGTCGAAGCGGCCGTCGCCCTTGGTGCTGCGCAGCGCCACCACGCCTCCGCCGTCCGTTTCTGTCCGCTCTGCAGCGCGACGTAAAGGTCGCCATTGGGGGCCACCACCATATGCCGCGCGGGGCCCAGGCCATCGGCGGCTACCAGCGCGCAAAATCCCGCGGGCAGGGTAATGCCGCCATTGTCGGGATCGCAGGCCGGCGGCGCGCGCCGCGAAATGCATCCCGCAGCGAGCAATCCAAGTGCAAAAACTATTCAAACGATTCATTGAGAACATTCTCCCATACACGCCCTGATGATCCCAAGCGCTGTATTCTATCAGCGACACAAGTAGTGTATACAAGTCGCCTAAAATAGTATCAGAATGAGAATCGCGATCGGGTTGGCTTTCTTTTTAGCGGCATCGTTTACGCGCAACCATCGGCATCGGTGTGGGATGGCGTTTATACGCAGGAGCAAGTCGGACCGGGGCAAGGCGCTCTACGGCAAGAAGTGCGCGTCCTGCCATGGCGCCCGTTGGATGGCAGTGGACAGGCGCCGCCGCTCGCGGGCGCCGACTTCAAGGGCGATTGGAACGGACAAACCGCCGACGACCTGTTCGAGAAGATGCAGACGTCCATGCCCGCCGATCGCCCCGGACAATTGAGCCGGGAGCAGAACGCCGATATCCTCGCGTTTCTGCTCAGTTCCAATGGATTTCCCGCCGGCACGAAGGAGCTTCCCACCGACGCCGCCGCGCTGCAGAAGATTCGATTCGAAGCTGCTAAACCGAAGTGACGCCGCAAAGGCACTGCTTTCTCACGTGCGCATCTCGGAAAAACCCGCGCGTTACCGATCCGCGCATTACCGAGCCGCGCGTTACCGATCCGCGCGTTACCGATCCGCGCGTTACCGATCCGCGCATTAACGAGCCGCGCTTACCGAACCGCTCATTACCGATCCGCGCCTTACCGATCCTCGCGTTACCGATGGCCGCGCATTACCGAGCCGCGCGTTACCGATCCGCGCTTACTGATCCGCTCACTACCGATCCGCGCATTTCTGAACCGCGCGCGTAAGCAAGCGTTCCGATACGCGCTACTGCGTTTATCTGGCCGAGTTGTAGCCGCGCCCCAATCGGCGTGCCGATAATGTCGCCTGAAACCACCATTTCCACGCGCCGGTTTTTTTGACGGCCCGCGGCGGTGTCGTTGGAAGCCACCGGATCGTCTTTGCCGAAACCCTTCGAGATGATGTCGTCGGGCGCGATGCCTTCGCCGATCAGGTAGCTTTGGACGCCCTGGGCGCGGTTTTCGGACAGCGTCATGTTGTAGTCTTCGCTGCCGACGCTGTCGGTGTATCCGTCCACTTCCAGGCGCAGGCCGGGATGCGAAAGAATGATGCCCGAAATCTTGGCCAGCTTTTCACGCGCCGCCGGACGCAACTGTACTTGTTGAAGTCGAACAGCACGTCCGACATGTTGACGATCAGGCCGCGCGCGGTGTCGCGCGTTTCCAGAATCAGGTTGAACTGCTGCAGCAATTGCTGGCGTAGCTGCTGCTGCGCTTGTTCGGCCTGCGCGCGCAAGCGGTCTGCTTCCTGCGCCTTTTGCTCGGCTTGTTGCGCCAGCAAACGAGCCTGCTCGGCTTGCTGTTTCTGTTCCTGCGCCGACAGCCTGGCCTGTTCCGCCTTCAGGCGCTCCGCTTCCTCCTGCGCCCGCGCCGCTTCCGCCTCGGCTTTCTCTTCGGCCGCCTTTCGCGCCGACTGAGCCGCCTGCGCATCGGCGATCGCTTTTTGTCGCGCCGCTTCATCCGCCGCGGCCCGCGCCGCCGCTTCCCGATCCGCCGCCGCCTGCTTCTCGCGCGCGATTCGTTCGTCCTCTTGCCGCTTCAACGCCAGCAGCCGGGCTGTCTCGGCGTTTTGCACCGCCTCGCGCGACGTCATGATCACCGGCCGCGATCCGGCCTTGCGCGCCTGGTACGCCTCCGCCTGCCGCAGCAGATTGTCGGCGCTGTCATAGGTGTCTTTGGCATATTGATCCGCGTTGGCAACCTGCGCGATCTGTGACGGCGTTCTCCGCCTCCAGCAACTGCAGCGGAACATTTCTTATCGGTCTTTACCGGGTGGAATTTGGCGGGCGTTCCCGTCATTGTGTAGGTGCCGCGCTGCAACAAATCGTACTTCACGCTGGTCTGTTCGATTTTGCCCAGCGTGTCGTTGCGGATGATGTTCTCCATCACCACCACGTCGCTCGGCTGGCTGACGCCGAAGTACGGTTCGGCGGTCACGATGAGCGCGAAAGCCTGCAAGTCCGTGGTGACATCCAGATGCGAGTTTCCGCCATTCAGAACCACTTCACCCAGATTCTTCGAGCGCCCCTCCGGCGTGATCGCCCACAGCACGTAAGTAAGATATTCGGGCCCGTACTGCGAAGCCGGCAGCAGCTTGTGCATCTCCGTTTTCACTTCGATGTAGCCCGGCCGGCTATTTACGTCGGCATGTCCGGTGGCGTCCGGCGCCAGTGGCGTGCCCCGCAAATCCACCTTGGTCCAACCGCTGCGATGACGATAGCTCACCGCGTTCGTGGTTCGCTCCACCACGGTGACGCGAAAAATCGGCTGGCCGCCGCTGGTGGCGGAGGCGCGGGAGCTTGTGCCCGAAGCCCTACAGTTAGTAATAAGAGTACGCTCAGCTTGTTCATGATTCGGCCCTTCTGCTGCATGCTGCAACTCTACGGACGATTATGAGCAAACCTGCTACCAATGCCCAAGCAACGTATTTTGAATAGCTCAGGGCGAGGGGACCTTAGTGGTCACTGCAATTTTTTCCATCTCGCCACCGCCACGCTAAGTGCCCAAATGCTCCGAAAGAAATTCAAATTCTCATATTCAGACGCAGGGGGGCGATGTTATACTGTAAAAAGTTGTAGCGTAGGCGGGTGAATTACGTGGCGCGCGGCTTAGTACGGGTTGGAAGTTTCGGCCTTCTTGCATCTCTCATCCCTGTTGTTGGGTTGCTCATCGCGTTCGCCAGCGTCCAGTTCGGCCGATGACGACAAAGTCTCCATCACTCCCCGCGCCAAGCCTTCCGAAAAGACACGTCAGCGGTAGTTCTCGAACAGCGCTCCGGAAGCATCCGCGTCGACACCACGCTGGTCCAGATCAATGTCACCGTCACCGATCCCCTGAATCGCTTCGTCACCGGTCTTGAAAAGGAACACTTCCGTCTGTTCGAAGACAAGATCGAGCAGAAGATCCGGGATTTCTCGAGCGAAGATGCGCCGCTTTCCATCGGGCTGGTATTCGACACCAGCGGCAGCATGGGCCCCAAGCTTCAAAAGTCGCGGCAAGCCGCGGTGCAGTTCTTCAAGACCGCCAATCCGGAGGACGAGTTCTTCCTGGTTGAGTTTAACGACCGGCCGGAGCTGGTGGTTCCCTTCACCGCCGATACCGAGGACATTCAGAACCGTCTGGAATTTGCGCAGTCCAAAGGGAAGACCGCGCTGCTGGATGGCGTCTACATGGCCATGAATCAGATGAAGAAGGCGCGCAACCCGCGCAAGGCCATCCTGATCATCTCCGACGGCGGCGACAATAACAGCCGTTATACTGAAAGTGAGATCAAGAACGCGGTCCGCGAAGCTGACGTGCAGATTTATGGCATCGGCATCTTCGAGCCCATCGGATCGCGCGGCCGCACTCCGGAAGAGCAGATGGGGCCGGGCCTGTTGAGCGAAGTCGCCGAGCTGACCGGCGGCCGCAGTTATAATGTGGAGAATCTAAACGAACTTGCCGACATCGCCGCAAAAATCGGAATCGAACTTCGCAATCAGTACGTGCTTGTACTACAGCTCCACCAACCAGGCGCGGGATGGCAAGTATCGTCACGTCAACGTCAAGCTGGTGCAGCCGCGCGGCCTTCCTCCGCTCAAGGCATTTTTCCGCCTCGGGTATTATGCGCCCTCTCAGTAGTTTCGCTACTCTTTTTCTGCTGGCTTCCTCCTTCTTTGTCCGGGCCCAAGCCCCGCAGCCTGCGCCCTCCACTTCTGAAGAGCCGACGTTTAGCGTAGGCACTCGCCTGGTGGTGCTTCCGGTGAGCGTTTTGAACAAGGACGGCAAGCTGGTGACCGATCTACAGCAGAAGGCGTTCAAGGTTTTCGAGAACGGCATCGAGCAGCCCATCAAGATCTTCCGCCGCGAGGATGTGCCCATTTCGCTCGGCATCATCATCGACAACAGCGGCAGCATGCGCGAGAAACGGCAGAAGGTGGAGACCGCTTCGCTCGACCTGGTAAGGGCTTCCAACCCGCAGGACGAGGTGTTCATCGTCAATTTCAACGACGATCCTTTTCTGGACGTTCCTCTCACCAGCGACATCAAGAAGATGGAGGAGGGCATCGCCCGCATCGATTCGCGCGGCGGCACCGCCATGCGCGAAGCCATCGATAGTTCGATGACTTATCTCAAGAAGGAAGGGCATCGCCAGAAGAAAGTTCTGCTGGTGATTACCGACGGCAACGATAACGCCAGCACCATCAGTCTGGAAAAGCTGGTCAGCCGCGCTCAACAGAATGAAGTGCTGGTATATTCGATCGGTTTATTGAATGAAGAAGAACGCCGCGAGGCGCGGCTGGCCAAGCGCGCGCTGGATGCCATCAGCCGCGATTCGGGCGGCCTGGCGTTTTACCCCAAGAGCCCGGCCGAAGTGGACGCCATCGCTCTGCAGGTGGCGCACGAAATCCGCAATCAATACACCATTGCTTACTCGCCGACCATCCAGGAAATGGATGGCAGTTTCCGCCAAATTAAGGTGACCGTCAACAGCCCTGGACATCCGGTGGTCCGCACGAGGACTGGCTACTACGCAACGCCCGATTCGTCCAAGAAGGCCCTGAGCCAGTTGCACTGATGCTGGACCTGCGGTAATGCTGCGCTTCCTGTGGCGTGCCAGCAGGGGATATCGATTTTGTCCCTGGCGCAGCCCTTATTTGCGCTGGCGCATGGAAACCTATTGGGGCGTGCCGGCGGACAGCATCGGCTTCGGGGACTTCTGGCGTTTTATCTGGCGGCATCGCAGCGAACTGGCGCGTTTTCTGGCGTGGGTCGCGCGGATGTCCGGCTAAGCCGCGACTAACTGGGCCGTGACCCAACCCAGCCGCGACCCAACCGAGCCGTGACCCAACCGAGCCGTGACCCAACCGAGCCGCGACCGTGAGGAAGCGGTCCCCGGGTCCTTACTTGCCAGGCGTGCCGGGGGTGTGGCTGGCGGGTGCGGGCGCGCCCGGGCCTTCCTTGCTAGCCGGGCCGAAATAGGCCTCGTTCAGCGTTATCGGCGTGTGATCCTTGATCTGTTCGATGGATGCCTTTGCCATCTTCGGCTTCAAATCTTTTTCGATTTGCGGTTTCGCCTCGTCGAAAGTCTTGGAGGTACGCGATGTGATCTTGATAATGTGATAGCCGAATTGTGTCTTCACCGGCTCGCTTACCTCGCCCACGGGCAAAGAGAATGCTGCCTGATCGAACGGCGCCACCATCTGGCCGTGCTTGAAGGTGCCCAACGCGCCGCCCTTCGCGGCCGAACCCGTGTCATCCGATTCGGCCTTTGCCAGCGTGGCGAAATCGGCGCCCTCCATGAGTTTCTTGCGAATGTCCTGAGCCTTGGCCAGGGCTTCTTCGGGCGTGAGATCCTTCTCGTTGGGTTTCAACGGAACAGACGATCCCTTGAAGCGAATCAGGATGTGGCTTCCCTGTGCTTCTTCGAACTCGCCCTTGTTGGAGTCGTAATACGCGCGCAGATCCAGCTCGGTGAAGTGGGTGTCGTCCGAAATTTTCTTTGCGAGTGAGTTGGCGAGAAAGCTGTCGCTCTGGATGGCCATCATCTGTTTCACTTCGGCGCTCTCATCCAGCTTGCGCTTGCGCGCTTCCTGAGCCATGGTTTCCAACTCGGCGTACTGTTCGGCCACCTGGCGCTTTTGGGCTGGAGTGGCGGCGGGGCGGCCGTTTTGAGCCAAAGCCGACAGCAGCACCTCAAATTGAGCGCGCGTCAAGGTCTGATTGCCGACGGTGAGAACCACGGCGTCAGGCAACAGACTGCTTTCCGGAGCGTTTACTTGGGTCAACGCGGGAGGGACGGGAGCAGGAGGTTTTCGCGGGAGTTGGCGGCGCGGGCTGCTGCGCGATTGCGGCGGCGGCGAGGCCGGAAAGAGCCAATACACGGGCAAATGCAGATAATTTCATGGATGCTTTTATTGTACCCGGTTGCCGTTCCGCCCGCCAGTCACCGGACTGAAACAGGCCCGCGTAGACTGGACTCATGCCGCGTGTCGGAGGAATCGAAGCCGGGGGATCGAAGTTCCTGTGCGCAACCGGTAGCGGCCCGGAAGACATCCAGATCGCCGAGTTTCCCACTACTTCGCCGGAAGAGACTATCTCGCACGTTATCGATTTCTTTCGCGCTCACCAGCCGGTGGCGGCCATTGGAATCGCGTCCTTCGGACCCATCGATCCGAATCCGGAATCGCCCACCTTCGGTTACATCACGTCCACGCCAAAACTGGACTGGAAGAACTTCAACTTTGCCGGGGCAATTCAGGGGGCCCTCGGAGTACCTATTGCATTCGATACCGACGTGAACGCCGCGGCGTTAGCCGAGTCTCAGTGGGGCGCTGCGCGCGGTTTGCACAGCTTCCTCTACGTCACCGTTGGCACCGGCTTGGGCGGAGGCGCGTTTATCGATGGCCGCCTGTTGCACGGGCGGCTGCATCCCGAGATGGGACACATTCGCATCCCTCACGATCGCGCGCGCGATCCGTTTCCCGGCAATTGTCCCTATCATGGCGATTGTCTGGAGGGATTGGCCGCGGGCCCAGCCATCCAAGCCCGCTGGGGCCAGCCCGGGCATCTGCTACCCGACGGTCACGCGGCGTGGGATCTGGAGTCCGAGTACCTGGCGCTTGGCATCGTCAATTGGACATGCACGCTTTCTCCCGCAGCGCATCGTCCTGGGCGGAGGCATCATGCAGCGCAGGGAGCTGTTTCCCAAGATTCGAAGCCGTGTAGCCGAATTGTTGAACGGCTACCTGGAGCCTCCGGAAATCGTGCCTCCGGCGCTAGGTACGCGGGCGGGCGTACTGGGCGCTATTGCGCTTGCAATGAGCCTTCCGCGCTACCCCTCAACGCCCGGACCGGATTTCGCGTCATAATTATTGTCATGGAGCAACTTCGCACACGCCGCCGCGCACGCGGTTTCTCGCTGATCGAGCTTCTGATCGTAATCGCGATCATCCTGATTATTCTGGCCATCGCCGTTCCCAAACTGGGAAGCGCGCGCATGAACGCCAACGAAATGGCCGTGATCCGCGAGATGCAAACCATCAACACCATGCAGGTGCAGTACATGTCCCAGTTCCAGAGGTTCGCCACCACGCTGTCCGAGTTGGGACCGCCCACCAGCGGCGGACCCGGGCCGCAGGCGGCCGATCTGATTCCTGGCGCACTCGCTGTAGGCGACAAGGACGGGTATACATTCACCATGACCGCCACGCCCTCCGGCTACACGCTCAACGCCAATCCGAAAGTGTTCAATACGTCCGGCCGCCGCACATTCTTTTCCGACCAAAACGGGCTCATTCACCAGAACTGGTCCGCCGAACCCGCCAACGTCAGTAGCCCCGAATTTAAGTAGCCACTTTAAGAAGCGTTGCCGGTTCGCAACACCGCTTGTAGCTTCTTAACCTCGCCGCGATAAATCATTTCTGAATCTCTATGTGCGCTTTTGGGAAGTGGTGTTCGCCTATGGGAATCATGCGTTTAGCTCGATTTTTAGCAAACGAAAACAGTGCGTGGTGCGTACAACGTTTTATGAGTGCTCGTGAACTGGCCCCGACGACAGTGAGTAGTTGTCCCGTGACGGAAGCCGCTGGAAGCACCCTCCGCCGCCGCGACATTGCGGGATTTTCTCTCACCGAAGGATTGTATGAAGCCGGCGTTGCGCTGCCGCGGCATTGCCACGCGGACGCCTATCTCACGCTGGTGCTCTCGGGGAGTTACAGCGAAAAATACTCCCATCATGAGTTCCAATGGAGCCAGGGTGCGCTGCATCTGTTGCCCGCGGGCGAGCGTCACGAGAACCAATTCTTGACCGCCGTCCGCATGCTGCGCGTGAAGATTGAGCCGTCCGCGGTCCAGCGGCTGGGGGAAGAGCATGCGCGTTGTCTGGCGGAGCCGCGCGAAATCGCCGGACCCTTGTCGGCGTGGCTGGCCAATCGGGTGATGCGCGAGTTTAAGGCGCAAGACGATATCGCGCCGCTGGCCATGGAAGGCGTGCTGCTGGAAATACTTGCCGAGAGTGCGCGCGCTTCCGATGAAATTCACGGATCGAATGCGCCGGGCTGGCTGCGCCGGGTGCGCGAGTCGTTGGAAGATTCCTATCTCCAGGCGCCTGGTCTTGCGGCGTTGGCGGCCATCGCGGGAGTGCATCCGGTGCACCTGTCGCGCGAGTTCCACCGTCACTTTCAGATGACTATCGGGGAATACATTCGCAAGCGGCGCATCGAGCACGCTTCCGAACTTCTGGCGAAGTCGGAACTTTCATTGGCCGAAATCGCGAGCGTCTGCGGATTTTCCGATCAAAGCCACTTTTGCGCTCACTTTAAGAAACAATGCGGCGTAACGCCGGCCAGGTTTCGCGATTCATCCGGCGATCGGTCGCGGCATTCGGCTAAACCCACCAGGCTTGGGCCGGCTTCTCTTTGATCGCGATCTCGTTCAAGAACGCCGCCGCTTTCGCGAGTCCTTCCTCAGGCGACAGCAGGGAGTCTTCGTGTTCGATGGACAGCACGTAGTCGTACCCGTACATGCGTAGGGTGGAAATGAATTCTTTCCACCAGCCGTAGGCGTGCCCATAGCCGACGGTCCGAAAAATCCAGGAGCGGTTGCGTTCGTCGGTGTACTTCTTCGTGTCCAGCACTCCGGCCTTCGGAAGATTGGCCGCGTACATCTGCGTGTCTTTGGCATGCACGTGAAAAATGGAATCGCCCAGCACGCGGATAGCTTCAATGGGATCGATGCCCTGCCAGAACATGTGGCTGGGATCGTAGTTGCATCCGATGCTCGCGCCCGCGATGCCTCGCAGCTTCAGTAGTGTCTCCGGGCTGTACGCGACGAAGCCCGGATGCATCTCGATGGCGATCTTGACGCCGTGATCTTTGGCGAACTGCGCGTGGCGGGTCCAAAACGGCGTCACCTTTTTGTCCCATTGCCACTCCAGAACCTCGAGATACTCGGGCGGCCACGGGCACGTAATCCAGTTCGGATACTTCGCGGCGTTGCTGTCGCCGGGACAGCCCGAAAAATCGATCACCACGGGCACGCCCAGCTTTTCGGCCAGGCGCACGGTCTTCCGGCTGGTTTCCTGGAAATTTTTCGCGAGCGCGGCATTGGGGTGCAGCGGATTTCCATGGCAGCTCAGTGCGCTGATGGAAAAACCGCGGTCTTCCAGTTTCAGCTTGAAGTCGTGCAGCGCCGCGCGATCGGTGAGCAGCGACAACGGGCAGTGCGGATCGCCGGGGTAATTGCCGGTGCCGAGTTCGACGGTGTGGATGTTTAGTCCGTGCAGTTCGTCGAGGACATGGATCAGAGGAAGCTTGTTCAGGAGTGCCGTAAAGACGCCGATTCTCATCGAAACATCATTATACGGACGCCTAATGCAGGGATGCGGCGCCATGCACGGTCGGATGTCACCGCCGTCGCGCGGAGCTGTTTCGCTAAGGTGAGGCAGGCCCGGTCGCCTAGAGAGAGGCCGTGCGATTTATTGAACTGGGTAAACTCCGCGCTGCGATATGCAAGATCTTCAGTCCAGTCCTCGACCTTCAGCTCCAATAACCGAAGAACCTCGCGCACGTCTTCGGCCGAAGCCTTTTGAACAAGCTTGTTGAAAATCTCGGCAAGATTCACGGAGCTAATCACGGACTTCGGTAGCACCTCAGCGACCCGTTGGTAGCCGGGCTCCAGACTCAGCAAGGCAAGGACCGCGGCCGAGTCCAAGACATACTCAATCTTCTCGCTCACGGCGCGCTTCCTCGCGGCGTTCCCGTATCAGTTCCTCAGACCACAGCGTTCCTGCCGGACGAAGCTTGGAGAAGAATTCCTGCGCTTGCCGGAGAGCCTCCGCGCGCGAGTTCAGCACGAGCCGTTGTTTGTTGTCCATTCTGCCGACTAGCTGTGAGCCCTTGCGCAGGTTCAGTTGTTTGCGAACCTTAGCCGGGATCAGTATCCTGCCAGAACCGTCTACCGCTACGGTGAATCGTTCCATACTGCCAAGATTAGCAAATCTGCCAGATTCGAGAAATCTGCCAGATTTTGCTATCCTGCCACACTGCGATGCTCGATGCCCAACTGCTGGCACTTCTTGTAAAGATGGCTGCGCTCCAGGCCCAGCGCTTTCGCCGTATCCGTCATCTTGTAGTTGTGTTTTTTCAACTCGGCCAGGATGATCTCGCGTTCATGGGCGTCCATTCGTGCGGCGAGTGGTCCGCTATCGGCGGGGGCCGGCGCGTAACTCGAATCGGACGGTAGCGCGAGGCGCGCGGTGGACGCATCCACGCGGTCGTCGGTTAGCAGCAACAGCCGTTCGACCACGTTGCGCAGCTCACGCACATTTCCGGGCCACGAGTAGCGCTCCAGTTCCGCATACGCCTCCGGCGCGATCTCGCGCGGCTTCCAATCGTTCTGCTCGGCGACGGCCTGCGCGAAGAAATCCACCAGCAACCGGATGTCATCGCGGCGCTCACGCAACGGAGGCAGCAAAATCGGAAAAACAAAGACGCGATGATACAGATCCTGCCGGAATTCGCCCTTGCGCACCAGTTCATCCAGATTGCGGTGCGTGGCAACTACCACGCGCACGTCAACCGCAATGGGCCGGTCGCCGCCGACCCGCTCCACTTCCTTCTGCTCCAGAACGCGCAACAGTTTGGCCTGCATCAGCGGCGGCATGTCGCCGATCTCATCCAGAAACAGCGTGCCGCCGTGCGCTTGTTCGAACTTCCCCGCGTGACGCGTGGCCGCGCCTGTGAACGCGCCTTTCTCGTGGCCGAACAGTTCGGATTCGATCAGCTCGGCGGGAACCGCCGCGCAGTTGAGCGTGACGAACGGGCCATTGCGCCGCTGGCTTTTCTCGTGCAGCGTGCGCGCGATCAGCTCCTTGCCGGCGCCGGTTTCGCCCAAAATCGCCACGCGAGTTTCGCTCGCAGCCACGCGCTCCACCTTCGCCATCACGCTCTGCATCACGGCCGATTTCCAGATCAATTCCTGCTTGCCTGCGCGCTGACGGAGCCGTTTGTTCTCGTCCTCCAGACGTGTGAGCTTCACGGTGTTCTCGACGGTCACTAACAGCTTCTCGGTAGACAGCGGCTTCTCCAGAAAATCTACCGCGCCCAGACGCGTGGCTCGCACCGCCATTTCGATGCTGGCTTGCCCCGAGATCATCACCACCGGCGCCGCTACTCCCGCCGCTTTCAATTCGGCCAACAAAGTAAGCCCGTCCTTGCCCGGCATCACCACGTCCGAAAGAATGATGTCGAAACGCTGCGCCTTTGCGAGTTCCAACGCGCGATCGGCTTGATCGCACACCACCGCCTCATGCCCCGCCAGCCGAAAAGCCCGCGCCAGCGACGCCAGCGTATTCGCGTCGTCATCCACCAGCAGCAATTTGCTCATGCGTTCGCCGTTCCCAGCTCGATGCGAAATGTTGTGCCTTTGCCGGGCTCGCTATGCACCGAGATCGCGCCTTTATGATCGCTCACTACCGATTGCACGATGGCCAGTCCGAGTCCCGTGCCGTGTTGCTTGGTGGTGTAGTAAGGCGTGAACAGCCGGTCGCATTCTTCGGGCGTCAAACCTTCGCCGGTATCCGACACCTCGAGAGCCACCTTGTTATCGTGCCGCGCCGTTCGGATGGTAAGCGCGCCGCCTTGCGGCATGGCGTCCAGCGCGTTCAACACTAAATTTCTCAACGCCCGTCGCAATTGGTCCGGATCCGCGGGAACTTCGCCCGCGTCCGGCGCGAGCTGCAACTTGATTTCCACCGGCGGTTGGCCCGGAGCCTGAAGCTGCGCCTCGAAAAGCTGCATCACCTCGCGCGCCACTTGATTCAGGTCCACCGGCTCAAGCTGCGGCGCGGGCATCCTGGCGAAATCGCTAAAGCGCCCGACGATGGTCTTTAAAGCGGCAAGTTCGGCCAGCAGCGTGGACGTGCTTTCGCGAAAGACCTCGTCGAATTGCTCCGGTGGGGCGTCGCGTGCGCGCTGCAGATTCTCAATGGTGATTTGCAACGGGAACAGCGGATTTTTCAATTCGTTCGCCAGCCTCCGCGCCAACTCGCGCCACGCGGCCACACGTTCGGCCTGGATCATCCGATCGCGCTGTTCCACTAGCTGCTCGGTCATGCCGTTGAAGTCCCGCGCCAATTGGCCCACTTCATCGGACGACGACACGTTGGCGCGCGTGTCCCATTTGCCCATCGCCACTTCACGCACACTGGACGCCAAGTCGCGCAGAGGACGCGTGACGCGCGACGCCGTCCAGAAGCTCAGCATCAATCCCAGCAGCACGCCCGCTCCGCCCACGGCTGCCGCGGTTTCCTGGATATAGCGCTTCAAACTGAGCAACTCGGTGCGCGAGCTTTCAACCAACAAAATGGCCAGCAATTGTTTGTCGGGTCCCTCCAACGGGATGGCCGTGATGCTGGCGGCAGCGGTTACGCGTTTCAACTCGCGAGTTTCGTGGCGTACATCCTCCACCAGCGCGGCAGCCGGTCCCGGATTCTCGCGCGGCTCGAAATTTCGATAGATCTGCACCCGCACGCCGTCGGTGGCAGGCAGAGAATCGAGAAACTCCTTGTCCAGCCTTTGGCCGCCCGCCACGTACAGCATCCCGTCGCCCGCCTTCACACTTCGCACCGCGATCAACCCCAGCGCCGAGCCGTCGGATAGGTCCTCTTTTTTCAGAAACGCCGGCTGCGTGTTCCAGTTGGAGGATTGCGTGAGCCAATCTTCTTTGTATCCGAACCGT
>CAWAPW010000003.1:0-391974 GCA_963784025.1 Bryobacterales bacterium | reverse complement strand
TCGCCGGACCCAAACGTTATCTCAACCCGCACGAAGCTGCTGAGTACCTCGGTGTAGGTCACAGCACTTTATCCATCCACAGAATGCGAGGAACAGGCCCGGCACATATCAAGTGGGGAATGAATATCAGGTACGATGTGTTGGCGCTCGACGCCTGGATGGATGCACGCGTAGTGACGCCCGCCGCGCCCGTCACGGAAAAGCGCCGCGTGGGACGGCCTCGGAGGGAGAGCAAATGACGATGCGCTCATCGAACGATTCTGTCTCCTACAAGGTCATTGATTCCTCTAACTCGGAGCAGCCTTCTGCGAGGCGCTACCGCCGAAGCGAATTGCTCATCTTACCGCTTAACGCGCCAGAGGACGCTTCGAAACTCCTCACTGACATCGGGCGCAATCATCGGCTCTTCCCATCCTGGTGGGAAGTTCGACAACATCTGAACGGTGCGCTCACTCTGGCGCTTTATATCCCAGAGTTGAATGACGCAACTCGAAAAAGCTTAAAAACCGAGATGCGTACAGACACGACTGACAAAACGGCGGAGGCAGAGGCACAGGGCGGAAAATGAAACAGGCGTCAGCAAGCAACTGACGCCCGTTCGTTCCGTCCTGGACATTTTTGAGGCCGACCAAGAACAGCAAGTCTCATCCGCTATTTTAACTTGGATCGCCTCAGCCACCGGCCAACGGAACGTTCCGCCTATGACCAGAAAGAATGGTTATGGGTAAAAAGCACACAGCAGGTACTCAATTACGCGTTGGAGTACATCGCGCGAGGATGGCACATCTTCCCGATCTACTACATGCGCGATGACAACACATGCTCCTGTCGAAATCCAAAGTGCCAGCGCCCAGGAAAACACCCTGTCTCCAGGAAAGGCTTCAACGCTGCCACAACGGAACAAGAAAGCTACAGATTCCGCGCATGGTGGGATGAAGATCACCACTACAACATTGGGTTCTGCCCAGCCTGAGCGGACTCGTGGGAACTGACATTGATTGTGGCATCGATAAGAAGACTGGCGAGCCGAAGGTTGGCCGGAAACGTGGAATGCTCTTCTCGCTGACCCGAGTCACCAACTACCAGCCCGGGCTCAGTGTGTTGACTGGCGGTGGTGGTGAGCATCTCTACTTCACAACCACGCGCGACATTCAGAAGAGCGAAGGGCGCGTGGGCAAGGATATCGATGTGCGCGGTTTCGGGGGCTATTTAATCCTTCCGCCGTCTAGCCACGAATCCGGTGACAACTACCGATTCAAGGACGGCGCTGCTTGGCGTGAAGCAGCCGATAACATGGGCGAAGTCCCGGAGTGGCTGGCGAAGCTAATGGAGGCGCCGACAACGTACCGGCAGGCCCTGCTGTGACTGCGCGCGCCGCGCCGGGCAATGAACAATCCGAACTCCGGCCTGACGATCCGCATGATAGGCTGACGTTGCCTCAGATCCAGGAACTCTTGAAGCCCGTCCCAGCCGGGCCGCGCGATAACTGGATAACGATTGGTGGCACTCTTAAGACGATTGCGCACTGGTTCGAGAACGGGCTAGCGTTCGAGGTTTGGGACGAGTGGGCCAAGACGGGTGAAGACTACGGAGGGCCAGACGATCAGAAATATCGTGGAGTAGTTTCCCTCCCACGCGGGTTCCGCCGATTGCGCTGCTCAGAAAACTCGCGAGAGAGCGGCTGGAAGCCTTCCGAGGAGTTTCAAAAGGAGGCTCGCGCCCACTGGAAAGAAACGGCACAACGGATAATGGACGCGCTGCCGGATGATGCCGAATCAGATTCCGATGCCGTTACGGCATTATTCAGGGCGCTATCTCATCTGCCAGAGTTGGTAAGGGATGATTTCTTGGCGAAGATTCGCAAGCGCTTCAAGTGGCGCGTTGCTGCTTTGCGCTCGGAGATCAACCGAAGCCAAAAGCGCCAAGCCTCGGAAGCGGATGACGAACCGTCTGACATTGGACTGTTGGTAGCACAGCGCGTGCTGGTTGGCGAATATGACAAACTACTGATCCGGCCCTCGGATAAGTTCTTTTGGAAGTATAACGGCAAGCACTGGGAGCCTATCGAAAACGGTGATGAAATCGTCGGTGACAAATGCATTGACGTAATCGAACTGTTTGGGCAGATCCCTTTTGCCGTTTCTACGGTAAAGAATCAGGCCATCGACCTGCTGCATAGCCGGTGTGCGCGCGAGGGCGATCCACTCCGGCTCAAGAGTCAACTGCCACCTGTAATCAACTGTCTCAACGGCGAACTATGGATACAGCCGGACGGGACCATTAAAGTACAGGGCCACAGCCCGGACAGCTTTCTCCGGTTCTGTCTCAACATCAACTACGATCCCGAGGCTGAGTGCCCATTGTTCGATCAAGCAGTGCTCGAAATCTTCGCCAAGTCACCCAACCCGGAGGAGATGCGCCGCCATCTATATGAAATGTTCGGCTATGCGATCCAGCCCAAGCGCGACATGAAGCAGTTCTGGATGTGGGAAGGTGGAGGCGACAATGGCAAGACGGGCCTTGCCGACACTCTTCAGAAAATGATCGGGGATGCTGCCACCTTCAGTATCAAGTTCAGTAAAGTTGACAGCGATTACAACCTGTCGGCAATCAAGCAATGCCTCCTGGTGCGCGATAACGACATCGACTGGAGGACGGTGCTGCCCGATGGCATCGTGAAGCAATTGAGCGAGGATGCATCGCTCACGGGCCGCGATCCCTATGGCAAGCCCACTGGGTTCAAGAATTGTTCCCTACCGCTCTTGCTGTGCAACAAGTATCCGATGACCAAGGACCTAAGCCATGCAGTCCAAGTACGCGCGCACGTGATCCCGTTCCGGCGAATATTCATCAAGAACCAGGACATGAAGCGCGGGCTATTTGAGCAGATCTGGAAAAGTGAACTACCCGGCATACTCCGTCGCTCGATTGAGGGGTTGCAACGCCTGCGTGAACGTGGCGAGTACCTGGAGCCGGAGGACTGCTTGTTCGCTAAACAGGAGTTCCTGCGACAAGCCAATCCGCTGCCAAGGTTCATTGCGGAGGCTTGTGTCAGTAACAGTACGCCATTCGAGAAAATTCGCCAACAAGCCCGGCTCGTGGTGCTTCGCCTACACTTCGATAACGCGGAACAATTGTTGCCATTCGAGAGCCATGGTGAAGGAATGGAGAGTGTAGACAGCCTGATTGCAGTGGCCATGGCTAAGGCAGAAACCGAACAGCCACAGGAGCCGCTCACGGACTTTTACAAGCACTTCTGGCAATGGACCCGGAACGAGGGAATTCAGATGGCTCACAAGCCCACGCGCGCCGATGTGGAAAACTATTTGATCAATCTCGGATATGCGATCAAGACGGTCGAGAATCAGAAATGGGTGGACGGGGTTCGCGCGTTCCCGCAGGTGGATCAACGGCCTGTGGACGGGATGTAGTTTTGGTGGTTTTGGGGAAATGTTTCTATGGGGACAGCTCGGGACAGTTCCGTCTTAGGGGAAAACAGGGCGTTTTGAGAGGGAAACATTTACCTATAGCGTGCGCAACATATTTCGATGGCCGAACACGGAATGTTGTCGAGAGGGTATGGTAGGTTTGAACTCTTATAGTTCCCTATTTCCCCTACTAAGGAGTTGGATTGGTTTGCCTGAAGTGAAATGTTTCGTTCCGCCGGGCGCGCGCGTCACTTCAGAGGCCGCGATTCGCTTGTTCCGGCCTACCTTAAAAAATACCAGCCAGCGACCCTCTAACTACTCGATTAGCCGCTCGGCCCACGCACGGCACTCAATGTTTACTGCACTTCGGTGTTCGCGCCTCGGAATTTGAAACGGCGTTTTGAAACGGACGGCGCTACAATCGATGAGTCGGCTCTCCAGTCTTCAGCCCGGCGCATCCCCTGGTTGCCCAGATGCGCGCTGCCGGAGCCCACGAGCGCCACATCGCCTCAGGACGCCCGAGCTACCCCGGCCAAGATGTGACGCAGGCGCTCTAGCAGTTCGCCTGAGAATAATCCGCCGCAATGGCCACTACTAGGACGTATGGACATTGATACGAGTAAGCAACCAGTATACCAAGTCCGGTGTCGGTCTGGCGATTGACTGAAGACGGCGCGTTGTTCACCATCTACGCTGAAGTGCCGGACGAGTTGCATCTTGGCGAAACTCCACGAGCGCCAGCGGAGATTCCGGTTATCAACAAGGTCATCGAGGATGATGCGACGCACATCATCATCGAGCCTGTCGGAGCTTGGGTTGGCAAGAGGGGTGAAAGCGTCCGCTGGCCACGCGCAGACTTGCCATCAGACGCCATTGTTACCAAGCGAAGGAAACTGCCCGTCCACTATCAAGTGATCGATGGCCGTGGCATCCGTGTGCGCCTGCCCGAGTGGTTCTTCCCGAGCGTGGCACAGCCGCTACAACGTAGCTCTCTCAATGGCCAGCACCCGGTACACCTCGACCATCTTGCGGAGGGCGCTCACAACCTTCGCCTCAGGCAACCCCACGTCAAGCGTCCGTTCCAGGATCTCGCCTATCGTCGCTCCATCTGCCAACTGCGCCCACACCCGAGCGCGGATTCCTTTGAACGGTTTCTGGACGATTATCCGCACGCGGCTCCCCTTGTCAAAGTACTTCCAGCTTTGCTGGTTCGCTGGCTTCGGTATCTCCACTGGTTTCTTGCGCGGCCTTCCACGTCCGCAAAAGACAGCCTCTCGCCGGAACTGTTTCAAGTAGGCATCGAGCTTCCGTCCAACGTCCACATATCCGGCTTCCCATCAGCAGCCAACGTGACAGGTGCCGGTCTCACCACATCGCCCACACACGCCTTGCAAAACACACCCGCGTACTTCTCCGGCAGGTAGAGCATCGGCGGCACTAGTCCGCAAAAATCACAAGTCAAATGCCGGTTGCTTACCGCGCGCGCATCGATTGTCATCAAAACTCCCGCTGTGGATGCGGATTGACCTTCTGAATCGTGTGGTATCGCAGTGCGTCCACGCCGTGATCGATGCGCCCACCCTCGCAATCCTCCGGCTTCGTTATCGATCTGGCAATGAACGGCGCGGTCTGCCAAAAGTACCCGCAGGCATCCGACACATACAGCCCAGGCTTATCCAGCTTCCCCGCGTCCGCCATCAGTTGCCGCAAGTGTGTCCATCCACCAACACGGCTACCCTTGTGCGACGGACGAAAGAACACGCCCGATTCAGCGAACTTCTGAGCCACACTCACCCCATCATCCATGCGTGTGCCGCACGCATCATCGCAGACGCCTTGCGGCGTCACGCCGTACCGCCTGCACATGTCCTTTACCAGCAGCGCCACATCCGCCACCGATAGCTCTCGCCCTCGGTGAAGCTGATCGTCCTGGCACGTAGCAACCTCGGCCAGCACGACAATCGACCCACGCGGGTACCATCGGCCTTCCACCTTCGCGCCGGGCGAACGTCCACCGAGGTACGTGACGGACGGCGAACTATATCCCCAATCATGCCCGAGCCACCAGGACCACCCTTCTAGATCCGGCGGAGCCAAGTAAATGCCATTCCCACACGTCTCTAGCTGCGGCCTCAGGAAACGTTTCAGTGACATTCCCTCGGGCACCTTCCATTGATGGAACATGCTGCGCTTCTCATCCAAGCAGCCGCCGAAGAAAGCGCCACCGCGCGTCACGTTCCAATCGCCGTCGATGAACGCCTTGCGGAGGGCCTCATCATGCGCAGTGGACGCGGTCAGATCCCGCAGGTACTTCGTCTGGTCCAGGAACGGATTGTCACGAAACGTCGAAGGACAAGCGATCCAGGTAGCGCCGTCCATCTCGAATGGGCGCCAGGGCGTTGTCTGTAGCATGAACTTGCGATGCAGCCAGTGATGTCCTACGCCTGCGGGATTTGCCAGAAACACCATCCTCTTAGGAATGTCCTCCGGCCCGCGAAGATTCGACCGCAGCAGATTCGGCAGTTCGTCGGTGGGGTACATGCCTAATTCGTCGATGATGATCAACTGCGCCGATCTTCCTTGATATTTTTGGTATTCGGCATATGAACTCATCTGGTTCACTTCGAGGTATCCGCCAGTAGGAAGGGACCACGCGCCGGAGGTCGAATTGAAGGTTGCTGCCGTGCCCCAGATACGCCCGAACAGCTCGCGCATCATCAAGATCATGTCGGCACATCCGGCGTGGTCGCTACGAATAAACCAGATCCTTGCCCTGGCACCAAACTTGACGAGGTGCCGGAGCATGAGCGCCAATGCCAGGAAGCTTTTCCCTCCGCCACGGCCTCCCAGCAGCGCTAGGCACCAGTCCTCGGGAATTGCCATCACGCGATTTTGGAACTCGCTCAGTTCAATTGCCTGTTCCTGTTGCGTTTCCGAGGTC
The DNA here is from genome assembly GCA_963784025.1 of Bryobacterales bacterium. GTDB lineage: Bacteria > Acidobacteriota > Terriglobia > Bryobacterales > Bryobacteraceae > Palsa-89. The sequence goes on along the minus strand of CAWAPW010000003.1, from coordinate 385,605 downwards.
AGTTCCGCCAGTGCATCATTCTTGGCCATTATCATTCTCCTCACTTCGTTCAATGGCGAGTTGCCGCAACACTTTCCCCTTGACGCCGGGTGCGGCGAGTGCGCGGCGCGCGTCACTAGGGGCGATGACTTGCGCGTTGGCTGCCAGCGTCTCGACATACTGCTCCGGCTTCAATGCATCCGGCAGGACGAAGTTGACGGACACTTTGTTCTCCACGACGGTTGCGGCACCGACGCCCGAATCAACGTAATTATGCCGGGATTTAAGGGCGAATATTAAAGCAGATATATTGCCCTTTAATGCCAGCTCGATTAGCTTATTCGCCAGCGCGTCATGTTCATACTGCCGGCCAGCCTGCACTGCTGCCTTGAACTCGGGCGAGGTATCCATGAAGCGCCGGAACTTCTTTTCGGGGATATCGAGTACTTCACATATCCGTTGAACCGTCGCGCCGATCCCACAGGCCAAGCGCACCAGCTCTATCGCTGCGGCGGTTGGCATATTGCGAAGTGGATCTGCTTTCTGCCATCGCATCATGACGCGGCGGCGCATTTCTTCGGAGCGCTCCCCGGGCGTCATCTCCGGCGCTGGTTCTTTCTTAGGCATGTCCAATTATTACTTGCGCGGTATTCACGACTCATTATTTGGCCAAGAAACAATGGCCAACAACAAACGGGCATATTTGGAAATACGCTAGGCTTAAAGCGCTACTGGTTAGGGTGAATTCATGTGGCGGGCAGGTTACCTTCCTTTCCTGCCCTCCCTTTACCCGAGGTAGTGCGTTGAAGCGTTTGAAGTCATTTCTTGATTTCCGGGTGTCGGAGTTTCTGGCACGTTATGGATCAGTTTGATCCGCTGCGTGACCTGCCTAGTTTTTGGAACTCCAGATATTCTGCCACCCGGCCTTTTTGAATAGGAGATCCAAATATGCTCGAATTATTCCCGCGAGTGCCATTCGGCCCGGCCAACGATCCCGGTTCCTGCGTGCCTTGGCCTGCCGTAGTGTCAAAATTTGATGTGCAATGGTTGAAGGGGACCTTCGTCCAAGACCAGCGCACGAGACTGACGCGCGTCCTAGAAGGCATCGCAGCCGCGCAAACCCATATTGACAAGTTGAAGGACGAAGCACCCCAAGCGGGCCGGGTCGGGCAACTGGCGCCCAATGGTAACTTCCTGCAAAACGCGGATGACCTTATGCTGGAAAAGCACATCCGCACCAACGCAGCCCAACAGATCGTCCGGCAGATTATCGAAATAAGAAACGGCTTGGGCAAGCTTGTGCCGCCAATCCTACGGGACATGTCGCGCGCGGCATTAACCGCCGATACGCTCCGGCAGCGGGTATTCGATAAGCTCTCGTGCCTCTCCCGCGCGTCACTCTCATCTCTCGCTGGCCCTGACTCCCGCGCCGGATTCGCGGCACTCAAGGCCAATTACGCAACGATGCTGGTCCATCTCAGTGCCATTGAATTAACTGCGATGGCGCAGCGCTGCATTGACGATGGGTCCGCTGATGCGCTCCCGTTGCTCGATTCGATCCGTGTCGAGAATTTCAGACGGCCAAAAAGAGGATCGAGGATTCCTAAACGCTTCGATAATCCAACTCGCGCAAGTACCGGAGTTCGATCAGGCGTCCGCACTCCTTGACGAAGTGCAGCATATCGACAAACAGGCCAACTTGGCCTGGGCAGCCTTCCTAGGGCAGACGGACAAGACTTCCATGATGAAGATGGCGAATGCGCTGGCGAACAAACCGAGCCTGGATGCGCTGATCGACGGCAATGATGAGGACGAATAGGAGAACACCGATGAATGAAATCAGCACTAATCAAGCGATAGCGCCCACGAGCACCTTGACGGCAGGGCTGTTCAAAGTTCCGGGCGCGCCCACCAAGCTGGCAGACTTAACGGATGTCCAAGGCCGGAAGTTGGGCGACTTGATACCTAAGGCTGCGCTGCAAGTCTTCGTGCACTCCGGCAATAATCACGGAAGCAATTTCATCGTGGAAATGTTGCCGGGGTTCCTGGCCGAGATTTTGCCTCAGGCCAATCTTGAAGTCAGCGTTGCTGACTTAGGCACGCACTCCATTTACGCGGAGACGCCGGGTGACTGCATCGCTGTCCGCTACGTCCGGCTGATGGGCGACACGGAGTAGCCGTGATACCGGCACACGTACGCGCCCAAATCGAGCTTGCCTTGGGCCGGAACATTTTGAAGTACTCGGAGGAAATCTGCTTCGAGCTGTCCACCTATGGCAAGTGCAGTGCAGCGAAGTGGCGCGGCCTCATCGAGATGTTGTGGCGCGAACATCAGGACGTAATGGAGACGCCGTTGGGCGCTCTCTTCACAAATGCAGTTTTAGGGAGATTCAACAATGCAAACGGCGGAGCGAGTGAGCCCAGCCGTGGCGGGGGTTTTCCCGGCCATCGGCGTCAATGACGGTCTAACGGACCTGTACATTTCACAGGGCCGGATCGGGCAGCGGCGACTATCGAGTGCCTGCTTCACGTGGAGCGAGGTCCTGCAACTCGTTGCCTTGGAGCTATGGCGGCGCGGCGAAGCGGACGCGGCGCGCGTCACGTTGAAGGCTGGCCGGCAACCGTCCGTGAGTTCCTGCGGACGCGGTTCGGTATCGTAACCGGCGCGCGGGAATTCTGGCACAGGGAGAACTGGACACCGGATCGCGCGGACCTTCAGGACTTCCTGGCGGCGCTCCGTGACGCCCGGCGCGTGGTCTAGTTGTAATTTGCCTTACAGCAATCCGGCAGGATAACTACCGGGCGTATGGCAACTGCAACTCATTTGCAAGTACAAGCCCTGCGGAAACAGCGACAACACAAGCCTACTCCTGTTCAGGTAGAGGCAATGGTCGCTGTATTGTCCGAGCAATCCTCAAAGACCGGGCAGCGTTGACTGCATTCTATGGCGATGGCGAATCACCCCAACGTCTCTGCCAACGCCTCGGGATGGCCCTTACCTATTTCAGTACGCTCCGGGCCAACGTCCGGCGCGAGTACATGGTAAAAACCGGCAAGCTGCTGCTCGATCCGGCGGTGTCGGCAGCGGACACCTCGGGCTATCGATTCACGTCCGAGCGGTTAGTCAATCCTGATGGGGAGCGAATCCAGTGAGAGACAACCTGCCGATGATCCTGGTATGCGGTCTCTTCTGCTTTGCCTGCTGGTTCATCGATCTTATCCGGCATCGGCATGACGCGCTGGTATCAGACGCGGACCTTGCTGCGAAGATCATCGAGCGTGAAGAGTTGTCCGGCCTGCCAGTATCCTCGCCCGAGCCCACCGTACATTAGCCCACAGCGCGGCGCGCCCGTCACGCGGGCGCGCCGCACCTCCAGGGATTCCATTCACACACCCAAGCGTTACAATGAGGGCATGGGCCTTTACGATGAGTCAAAGGTGTACCCTAGCCCATATCCTCCGGCGTATCCGGGAATGGATTCAGTGGTGCGAATCTTGCCAAGCCCGCCACAGCCGCAGCAGACCCGTCAAAGCCTTCCGCAAGACAGCGACAGCTTTATCGAATACCTCAGATTGGTCTTTGGTCATTGGCGGTTACTTGTCCTGGGCCTGACCTTCGCCGTGATACTGCTGTTCCTCGATCTGGTACCCGACAAGCGCATTAAGTTCGAGATCATTGCTGTGATCTTCGTCGTTTTCTTTGGCTGGGCAGCCTTTCAAAGTATGGAGAGATGAACGACATCAAAAGTGGGCGGTTCCGATCCGGTCTCTGATTGATCTTTGCGAACTGCTGCTATTTGATCTCGAAAAATTCTCGGAAGCAGTTAGAGTCAAGGGTGAAGATCCGGTGGAGCATATGCAACCGGGATTGGAAGCATGGGAGACGGGAATCCCCATGTCAAACGTACAGCGCAAGGCGGTCATATTCCGACACCACCTGCTCGACTATACGGGGCGCTTGGAGAAGACACCAGTAATCGTCTCGGCAACGTCGCAAGCGCTGTTTGTGCCTGATTTCAAGCGCGGCCTTGAGGAAGACCTTCAGGCGCTCCGGGCAGAACATCTTCGCGTTCTTGGCTAAGAGCCTTGCAGAAATTTTCAGGGGCGACTGGCCGGGCGTTTTACAGGTTATCCACCAGATTTGCCCGAGGTTTCACCGTCGCCCCTTTATCGGTTGAAGTCCTCACAGCCTCCCAGATAGTCCCATACGGGACACTCGAAAAGGATTCGTGATCGCTCCCCACGGCTAGGTTTATCGTTGGCCTACTTCGCCGGGGTGCCTGCCCCAGCTTTCGGTGCACGGTTCGCGATACCGTGGCAAGTAACAGTCTTCAGCCGTACCCTAGCGCGGCCTGATGCTTCCGTGCTGCTACCTACTCAACGAATGCCGGAAGCGCTTCACGAGATAGGAAACGGCCCTATCCACGGTTGCACCTCCTGGGGAAATGTCCCCGCATCAGTATACGCGAGAAGCAAGCGGGTTGTTCTGCGGAAAATTCCAGGCCGGAACCGTTTCAAAAACCGTTTTGAATGTCAGAATTGGTCCCGCGCCGCGAATTTCAAAAGTGCGTCAAACGCAAGCGGGCATGCATCTTGATGTTGGAGCCACCCGCCGGGATCGAACCGGCGACCTGCTGATTACGAATCAGCCGCTCTACCAGCTGAGCTAGGGTGGCTTATGGTCTGTTGTCAACCAACTTCCTTAAAATGCCGGTTCCATCGCATCGTCGGACGGCTGGACGTAGAGTTGACTCACCGGCGATCCTCGCGATCGTAAACGCGTCCGCTCCCGCTTCTCCGAGCCTGCTCAACATCGTGTGACGCAGGGAATGGACGACGAACTCATCAGACAGTTTCAGCTTATCACGCACCTTCACGTGCCGGTGAGTCAAGGAGTCTGGCCGAAACGGCCGCTCCAGGGACTCGCCCGGGAACATCAGATCGTTCACTGCGTCCGCATGGCGTTGAGACAGCATTTGCACGCGGCGGGCGTCAGGCGTATTGACCGTTTCGCGTTCTTTGTCTTCCCTTCCCTGACCTGGACGTATCCGACTTCTTTCCGGGCGCCGGCTCAAGGGTAACATCACTCCAGGTCAAGGCAAGGGCCTCTCCTGCTCTGAGGCCTGTATCGAGGATCAGCCGCGCATTTTTTTGAGCGGTTGCGGGCACATCCAATAGGCCTGTTCATCCTCAGCAAGCGGATGCGCGGAAGTCGGACGACCACGTTCCGCTCTTGCGCAAGGCGAAGCGCGTAGCGCGGGCCGCGTTCGCCTCGCGATACTGGCCCGCTTCCCGACATTGGACCCCCGCTCGAAGCTTCGTTGATTCGGTCGCCCTTGCGTTCCCAGGCGGAGCGAAGGCAAGTAGCCCTTTTGAATATCCGACTATAAACTTTACGGTCTTCGGCTTCTCACCGCATCGCACTTGAATCGCATCGATGAACCGTTTCTCGAATTGCTTCAGGGTTGGTACGGCGCCGGTTTGGAAAATCAGCTTCGCCCTTGGCCCGGCGTGTCCGATGGTCGTTCCCTAGAACGGCGAATATTTCCGCCTAAAGGATGCGATACAGTGCGATTGTTTTCAGGACTTAACCGTTACTAAAACAACTTAAGGTGGAAACGACAAAGACACCTGGGAGACTTTTGGGACAATTACGGGCGGCGCTTCAAAACCGGCCGCTCGAAACAGTGTTGGATCAGAGGAAGGAATGGCTCCGCATGATGGCCGGGTAGTTCCGCGAATGGGCTGGTGAGATCATCGCTGCTGGATCAATCGAGGGGTCCGATTTGCGGACTTCTGGCAGTCATCGAATTCGCAGGATCGACCCGCGCGGCATCATTGCGACGGTTGCCGGAAACGGACGTGGGAACGGAAAGTCCAGTTTTTCGTAGGAGCGGTCACGGTTCCCACTTGCTTGCTGACAGGTGGGGATTGCAGCGTAGCATTCGTGTTCAGGAGGTACACCCCGTCGTCTCAGGACGCTCACAAACCGTGGCGGCCATGCCGGAACACCAACGCTAACTTTTTCGTCTACCATTCTCTGTTCTTTCCGATATTTTTAAAGGTAGTCGCTGAACTATCCAGGCAACGCGGGGTCTCGTTCTTCGTGGAGCGTGGATGTTCCCACTCGCGTTCCGCCACAGCGCGCGCGCCTGGTTCTTCCGCCGCTCCGACGACCGGCGACATCTTCGTGACCACCACTTATCCGGTGATCGAGCAGGGCAGTCGCATCCCACGGCTTGATCGATGGTTTGAACCGCATTATCGAAATCACCATTCCGAAGGAGTGAAAGGCGGCCCAGCCGATGTTGGAGTACAACTCGCGTTATGGGTCGAACACCAGCTCGTGGACCATTCGATGTCGCTTGGGATGTTTGTCTTCGGAAGCCGATCATCAGGAGGCGGATAATGCATTTACGATCCGGTTTACCTTGATTATTTGCGGTTCCGGTTCTGCCTCTAGCCGCACAACCCAACGTGGAACGCACGGGTGAGAACCTGGCGAAGACTACTCTGACTACCAGCAATGTGAATTCGGGCACGTTCGGCAAGCTTTTCAGGCTATGCTGGACGGCTTCGTGAACGCGCAATCCCTGTATGTCGCCGGCGTCTCCATCCCGAACCAGGGAACTCACAACGTTCTGATCGCGGCTGCAAACAGGTAACTCCCACGATCGGCATCACCTCGACGCCGGTGATCAAGCTCCAACCGGGCAGCACTGAAGGCGCGACTTATGCTGTGGCCATGAGCAAGGTTTCGTCCAACAACTATTGTCAACGGCTCTACAAAGTGAATCTCGCGACGGGCAAGCAAGTGGCCAGCGTGGAAGTGACCGCATGTTTCCGGGGAACGCGCGACGACAGTATCGATGGTGTCGCTTACTTCGATCCCGCAGTATGTATACGTGGGGACACCGAATAGAGTGGCGGCGTTCGGGTTGCTGGGCCAGGACTGTTCCGTTTGTTTCTTGGCTTTTGAATCGCGCAGTCTAGGCCGAGCAGTCCAGGCCAAAAGATCCGCGCATTGCCGCTTGGATTGATGTATTCGTCCTCCGGTGCTTCCGGGTTGGGGAGAGCCTGGAAATATTCAAGAGTTCGGCCGCGTCAATTCTGAGAACCTCCAGGGCTATTTCCTTGGTTTTTGGCAGATCCCGACTGATTTGCATGTTCACAATTCCGCCAAACAGGCCCGCTAAGGTTGGGGTGCCCATCATTCAGTGGAGACAGGCGATCGAGAGCGCCCAGTAGTGCCCAACTCGCCAGGTGAATCAGCCGCTCTGCCAGCTGAGCCAGGGTGGCCCGTTGGCGTAAAACAAATCTCGCGCACATGGGGTTTGCTCACGAGAAGTCGCGGTGCTAGTCTCGTTGGCTGTATGGCCATCCGAAACGAGTCCCCCTCGCGACGCAAAATCGTTGCCGGCGCCGGCATCGGCCTGAGCTCCAGCTTGCTTGCTGGATTTGTCCCTGACGCACGGGCGGAGCCTTCCGCCACAATCTGGAGCAGCGAATATTGGGCCAAGAAAAGCGCTGCAAGTGGCGACGTCTCGCTCTATATGTTTCGAAAACGAGTGGGCGCGCCCAAAGCCGGGCAATCGCCGCTCCCGGTGCTTTTCCTGGTGCATGGCTCGTCCATCTCTTCGCGGCCGAGTTTCGATCTCTCGGTTCCCGGGCACGGCGAGTACTCCGTCATGAACACGTTCGCGCAATTCGGCTTCGATGTGTGGACCATGGATCACGAGAACTATGGCCGATCCAGCCGCACGCAGAGCAACTCCGATATCGCCAGCGGCGTTGAGGACCTCAAGGCGGGCGTCGAATTGGTAATGCGCGAAACCGGCCAATCCAAGATCCACATCTTCGGCGAATCCTCGGGCGGACTGCGGGCCGGAGCATATGCAATGACGCGGCCCGAGCACGTCGATCGCCTGGTGCTCGCGGCATTCACGTATAAAGGCGAAGGCTCGCCCACGTTGACCGAGCGAGCCAAGCAACTCGATTATTACCGCACCCACAATCGCCGCTTGCGCGATCGCGACATGATTCGCAGTATCTACACGCGCGATAAGGCTGGCACTTCCGACCCCGCGCTGGCTGAATTCGTTGCCGATCAGGAGTTGAAATTTGGCGATCAGGTTCCCACCGGCACGTATCTGGACATGACGTCGCATTTGCCCGTGGTGGATCCGGCGAAAGTGCTGTCGCCCGTGTTGCTGATTCGCGGCGAATACGACGGAATCGCAACGGTGGAAGATCTGCTCGATTTCTACAAGCAGCTTCCCAGCGGCGACCGGCAGTTCGCGATTCTGCCCGGCATGGCGCACTCGGTGGTTTCCGGATTGAACCGGCAGCTATTCTGGCACGCCATGCGGGCCTTTCTCACCGCGCCGAATTCGTCCGCGCCCCCGGCGTAACCAATATGATGTGTGGCGCCCAGCAGGCTGATGAAAAAGGCTTTTGGGGACCGGCTCCCTCACGGTCGCGGCTCGGTAAACACATGCAAACACGCAGTCGCGATTCTGAGCCGCGCGCGTGAGCAAGCGGTTTATTGCCTTTTTCAGCATCCTGCTAGTGGAGCTACATCGAGCTGATCTTGATGTAACGTTTGATATCCGGTAGATTCACGATGACGCCCGCCACCAATGCGACCATCGCTGCGTATTTCAGTACTTTGAGCATGTCCCTCGTTCCGCCCGTTAGACTCGCTCACCTGGAAACAGTTTCCGCAAGTGCGCCTCTAACTTTGTGCACGGATCTATGCGGAACGGTAGCCTGCTGGGCCGCGCTCTTTCTAGAGCAACCTCCGGCGTGCGAGGCACGGCCTTGAATCCGCTCTTCGACGAAAACCCGGACGTGGTCCAGGCGGAAGCGCTGCTCGCCGAGCTGGCTCGTGGAATTTCGGTCGATCGATATCCTCCCAGAACTGCGCGCTCCCTGCAAGTCACGCCCGACGTAGAAGCCAGATACCGCGCGCTGGTGGAGCAGATCCCCGCCGTGGTTTTTACCGCCGATCTGGATCAATGCATCGGGCAGGCGTACATCAGTCCTCACATTGAAGTCACGCTCGGATTCTCGCGCGACGAATGGCTGGAAGATCCCATCCGCTGGTATCAGCAAATCCATCCCGACGATAAGGACCGCTGGGCGGTGGAAGCCGCCGAAGTGTTTCTCACCGGCAAAGCGATCCGCTCCTGCTATCGCGTGATCGCGCGCGACGGGCACGTGGTCTGGTTTCAGTGCGAAGCCAAAGTGATGATGCACGACGACGGCCGCCCCTGGTTCATCCACGGCATCGCCTTCGACATCACGGAGCTGAAGCGCACCGAGGAAGCGCTGCAGGAGGAGCGCAACGTCGCTTCCGCGATCCTGGATTCGGTGGGCACGCTGGTAGTGGTGCTCGATCCGAGCATGCGCATCGTGCGATTTAATCGCGTGTGCGAAGAAACCACCGGTTACTCGTTCGCCGACGTTCGCAGCCGTTTCATCTGGGATCTGATGACAGCGGTACCGGAACAAGCCGAGCGTTTTCGCAACGCGTTGCAGGAAGTGCAGGAGGGCCGGCCGGTTCACGATTTTGAAGTCGCCTGGGAAAGCCGTGGCGGCGCACGGCGCTTGATCTCCTGGTCGCTCACCGCTGTTGCGCGGAGCCAAGGGCACGCCGCAATATTTCATCGCCGCCGGCACCGACGTTACGGTTCGCAAGCGGCTGGAAACGGCCGTCATGGAAGTCACCGGGCGCGAGCAGCGCCGCATTGGACAGGACCTTCACGATGGCCTGGGGCAATTGCTCACGGGTATCGCTTTCATGAGCAAGGTCCAGGAGCAGCGGCTGGCGGAAAATGGCGCGCCGGAGGCCGCGGAAGCGTCCAAGATTGTGCGACTGGTGAACGAAGCCATTCACAAAGCGCGCGAGCTCTCGCGCGGGTTGATGCCTGGACTGGCGCAGCCGAACGGTCTGATGTCCAGCCTGGAGCAGATGGCTCACGAAGTGGAGGAAGTGTTCGGCGTCTCCTGCCGCTTCTATTCGGACGAGCCGTTGCTGATGCGCGACGCCACGGTGTCCAGCCATCTTTATCACATCGCGCAGGAAGCAGTCAGCAACGCCATCAAGCACGGCAAGGCCAAGCGCATCGAAATTCATCTGCGCAGCAGGAACGCATCGGGCGTCCTGATAGTGCGGGACTCCGGTTGTGGAATCTCGCCCGGACCGCGGGAACATTCCGGAATGGGTCTTGATATTATGAAGCACCGCGCCACCATGATTGGCGGCGCTCTGGTGATCGCGTCGAACGGTCATGGGACCACAGTGACTTGCCGTTTCCCCGTAGCGGTGGAATAGCAAGGCTGAATCGAGGAGGACTGAATCTATGTCGATTCCCACGCTCGCATGCGCCGTAAAACGCAAGGTGCTGCTGGTAGACGATCACCCGATCGTGCGCGAAGGCATGGCCCTGCTCATCAACCGCGAACCGGATCTTACGGTGTGCGCCGATGCCGAGGAATCCAACGCCGCGCTCGAAGCCATCGACAGCCTGCGGCCCGACCTGGCCATCGTCGACATTTCCCTGCCCGGGCGCGACGGCCTGGAGCTGCTGAAAATGATCCGCGCCAAAGATCCGCAAATGCCCGTGCTTATTCTCTCCATGCATGGCGAAACTACTTACGCGGAACGCGCACTGCGCGCTGGCGCGAACGGCTACATCATGAAGCAGGAGGCTACCGATAAGGTGCTGGTGGCTATTCGCCGCATCCTGAACCGCGAAATTTATGTGAGCGACGAGATCGCCAATCGTATGCTGCGCCATCTGGTGGGCGTTCACGATACGGACCAGCGCTCACCGCTAGACGGCCTTTCGGATCGCGAGCTCGAAGTCTTCCGCCGCATGGGCGAGGGCCAGTCCACGCGCCAGATCGCCGAAGAGTTGCACCTGAGCGTGAAGACCATTGAAACGCACCAGGCTCGTTTGAAAGAGAAACTCTCGCTGCGCTCCTCGCGCGAGCTGGTTCAATACGCCATTGAATGCGTCCTGGCTGAAAAAGCACCGCACCCCTAGCAGCGGCCGCTCATTCCTTCAAAACGTGCATCGCCCGGTTTACGTCCGCGGTAACCACGCTGCCCAGCTCCAGCCTGTTGGTCCGGACAAAGTGTCGGCTCACGTAGGCGGTGAGCGGCGCAGGCAATCCGGTTACGCGAAGCTGAACCGCGACGTAATTGCCTTCGTCGGTCAATGCCGTTACTTCCCCACGCAAGTGGTTCGGCTTTTCCGAGCCGCTTCCGGAACGAGAACCACTTCATCGGGATGGATCATCAGATAAACGTCGTCGCCGGTGAGATCGGATTCGGCAACTATAGGTCCAACCGCCACTCGGCGTCCGCTGGCCATCGCGGCGACATCGGCTTTATACAGATTCACTGCGCCGAAAAATGTCGCGGCAAACACAGTAGGGGGCCGGCGAAGCAGATCGTCCGCTGTTCCCAGGGCATCCAGCCGTCCTTCTTTGATCAGAGCGATCGGCCCGTCCATCTGCCTGGCTTCGGAAAGATCGTGCGTGACATGCAGGATGGTTAGCTTCTTCGCCGCGTGCAGCGATTTCAATTCAACGCGCAACCGCGCGGCAGTCCCGCGATCGAGAGCGCTCAACGGTTCGTCCAGGAGCAGAACGCGAGGCTCTGTAACGAGCGCTCTTCCAATCGCCACACGCTGCTTCTCTCCTCCACTGAGTGTGTATGGATAGCGGTGCAGCAGGTGTTTGATGCCGAGTAACTCGCCGATTTCACTTACTCTGCGCTGAACATGGTCCCGATCATATTGTCGATAGCGTAATCCGAACGCGAGATTGCGCGCCACATCCAGGTGCGGAAACAGCAGGTAGTCCTGATAAACCATCCCGATGCCCCGCTTCTCCGGTGGAAGCCCTGTGACATCTCTCTCTCCGACGAAAATCCGTCCCGAGTCGGGTTGGTGAACGCCAAGGAGAAGCTCCAACAGCAGCGTCTTCCCCGCCCCGGTTGGCCCCACGATCACCAGATACTGGCCTTCGCTCACTTCGAGCGTGACGTCCCGAATAGCGAATTCCGGCCAGACGCGGCTAATTGCCTGGAGTCTGATCAATATTCCGCTCGCTTCACGGTAACAACCGCCCGCAGGCTGATAAATATCGCCAGAGCAACCAGCAGCAGCAGCGTCGACAGGGGTTTCGTGTACGTGTATCCGAAAAAGTTGTACCACTCGAAAAGGAGAGTGTTGATGGTTTTCGGATAATACGCGATGATGGCTACCGAACCGAATTCGCTGATGGCGCGCGCCCAGGTCATGATGGCGCCCGAGAGCAGAGCGCGCCTGGTGAGTGGGATGGTCACGTGGAAAAAAGCTTGCAGCCAGCTCGCACCCAGGCTGCGCGCCACGTATTCCATTCTTGGATCAACTTTCAGAAACCCGTCGCGGCAGTGGTTCACAACAAACGGCAAGCCGACGAACAGCATCGCCAGCACAATGCCCCAGTAGCTGTCGCTCAGCAGGACGTTGAAGTGAGTATTCAGGGGCGCGCCTAAAATGCCGCCGCGTCCAAAGATAAACAACAGCGCGATGCCGGCTATGGTGTGCGGAATCACCACCGGCATGTCGACAATTCCTTCCACCACGGATTTTCCGGCGAATTGTTCCCGCGCGAGAACGTAGCCCAGAGGAATCCCGAACAGAAGTGCGATGCAGGTGGCGAGGAGCGCCGCGCTCAGCGTGATGGCCAGCGCGCTTTGCACCGTGGGGTCCAGCGCCGTGCTCACCACGCGCGACGGATCGGTTGTGAACAGCAGGTTCAAAATCGGAAGGATGATGAAAAAAATCAGAAGGCCGCCGCACACGGAGAACACGGCTAACGGCGCAAGAGGCAGCCTCTTGGACTTCCGGTCCTTCACGGCCCACAGAATAGTGACCGCCAGAAGGGCGCCGGCAATCACGTACCGGCCGATCAAGAAAAAGACCACGACGAAAGGGATGAAGATCAGCAGCCAGGAAACCGCCGAAACTCCGCCAGTCTTGGCTGGCTCGCGAGTTGCTGGCTCTACGGCTGCTACGTTCACTGCGCCTGTTTGAGCAGTGGACGCAAACTCTCGGGCACCTTCGAGAGATCGTTGGTTTCAGCCGGAATCAACGGCGTGATGTGAACGCCCTGGAGCGCGGCCTGTCCCACCGGGCCGAGGAATATCTGGAGGTAATCCGCGGCGCCTTGTTTGTTCGGCGCGTTCAGCGGGATGGTCAGGCCGTTGGCTTTGGCGCCCAATATTACGCTGATTTTCCGCTCCGGCTTGTCGCTGAACAAATTGATGCTCACGCGATTGTACAGGCTCGAGACCAGCGACATGTCGGAGAGATTCACTTGCGGCGGCAGCTTCACGGTCTTGATGCCCGCCGGCCCTTCGCCGATCACCGATCCCATGTATCCAAACGCATAATCGATGTCGCCGGCCAGAATCATCGGATACAGCGTCTCGGGGTCTGGCCGGATGATCACGCGCGCGGACTTCGGATTCAGGTTCTCCGGGCAATTCACCGTGTAGCGCTCGCCCGATTCGGTGGCCTGAATCGCGGTGTTGTCGGCAATCAGCTTTTTGAAAATGCTGTTGTCCTTGTAATAGATGTTCGACAGCATGATTTGGCCGAGCGAAAAATAGCCGTCGGGACCGGCGTTGGGATCGGCAATGCCCCACTTCACATCCGTCCGCTGCAAAATCTTGTACCAGTTGTCGCCGTTGATTTCGTTCGCGTATTTGGAATTGGGCGCGTAGGCGATGGTCATCTCATCGTGGGCGTAGCGAATCCAGGCGTCGGCGTATTTCGGGAACATCACGGGCGGAATGATCGAATAGTCGTCGGTATAGACGATATCGGCCAGCTTGCCCAGGTCGGTGACTTTCCGCATGTTCGGGAGCGCGTCGTCCTTTTCGCGCAGAACCTTGGTGCCGGGATACTTCTGCTCGAACACCTTCTCGGCGGCCTCAATGGCCGGAGTGGGCGAGCCGTGATGGAAGATTGTCAGGGTCTTCGCTTCCGGGGTCTTCGATTCCTGCTGCGCGGCCGGCTTGGAGCATCCGGCCAGCAATGCGCACACGATAGGCGCAACCAGCTTAGTAGCGTTGCGGAAAGTCATAGAACTTTTTGTGGTGGAAGTAACGTCGAGTACTCTCGCCACATCCAACCGAATGTATTACCATACCAGTTTCACATGAGTCCTCGCCTTCAGGAATCGCGTCCGCAAGCCCAGCCCGAGGCGAGCCGAACCGGGAAACTGGCGGAGGCCATGGGGTTGCGCCGCAGCATCGTCGGCATCTTGTGCATGGCCGTGCTGGTGGGGATGGGCGAGCGTATGTCGGAGCGCTTCCTGCCCATCTACCTGGTGGCGCTGGGCAGCGGGATGCTCTGGCCCGGGTTCCTGAACGCGATTAACAACCTGGTGGGAGCGCTTTATGCGTTCCCGGGCGGCTGGCTGGCGGAGCACATCGGGCCGAAACGGTCGCTGCTAGTCTTTAATCTGATGGCCATCGCCGGGTTCGCGCTGGTTGCGGCGATCCCCAAGTGGCAGGCCGTGGTGGCCGGTTCATTCCTGTTTCTATCGTGGTCCGCGATTTCGCTGCCCGGGACCATGGGCCTGGTCTCGAAGACGCTGCCCAAACAAAAACACGTGATGGGCGTCACGTGGCATTCCTTGGTCAGGCGCTTTCCCATGGCGCTGGGGCCGATCATCGGCGGCATCTTTATCGACCGGTACGGTCCCATCGACGGCGTTCGCCTGGCTTTCGGCGCGGCCATTTTAATGGCGATCATAGCGCTGGTGGCGCAGCAGATTTTGATCGAAGACGACGAGAAGTCATCGGTCCCGCAGGAATTCGAGAACAATCCGCTGAAGCTGGTGAAAGGGTTTGCGCCGGCGCTGCGAAACTTGCTGGTTTCCGACATCCTGATCCGCTTCTGCGAGCAAATTCCCTATGCTTACGTGGTGCTGTGGTGCATGGCGACGGTGGCCGGAAAGACCACCGCCCACATCACCGCGCTCCAGTTCGGCGAGCTCACAGGTATCGAGATGCTGACGGCGGTGCTGTGCTACATTCCGGTAGCCAGATCCGCGGATAAGGTGGGCAAGAAGCCGTTCGTTGCAATCACTTTCATCAATTTCGCCTGCTTCCCGCTGGTGCTGTACTTCTGCCATACTTTTGCGGCGCTCATCGTCGCATTCATCGTGCGCGGCTTGAAGGAATTCGGAGAGCCGACGCGCAAGGCGCTGATCATGCACCTGGCGCCGGAAGATCGCAAAGCTGCCGCCTTCGGCGCATACTATCTTTGCCGCGACACCATCGTCTGCACTTCGGCATTCGCCGGCGCATTTCTTTGGAGAGCGGGCGCGGAAGCGAATTTCATGACGGCCTTCGCCTTTGGAGTGGCCGGAGCCATCTGGTTCGCTGCGCGAGGCCGCGAGAACGCTTAGCAGGATGCTGAAAAAGGCAATAAACCGCTTGCTCACGCGCCACCCGTCCGGTCTTCTTCGAGTCGCTGTTTCTCCAGTGCATGACTTCCGGTCGTCTCCGGGTGTGCTGCTGGCGCGCGGCTCAGAATCGCGACTGCGTGTTTGCATGTGTTTACCGAGCCGCGACCGTGAGGGAGTCGGTCCCCAAAAGCATTTTTCATCAGCCTGTTAGAACCTGATCTTCGCAGCCAGTTGCACCAGCCGGGGCGAGTCCGCGCTCACCACCTGGCCGAACGCCGAACTGGTGATCTCGCCATCCACCGAAGCCGGCCCGAAGAACTGCGCGTGATTGAACGTGTTGAACGTTTCCAGCCTGAGCTGGAGCGATCTGGATTCGCCGAAACGAATGTCTTTGGAAAGCGCGATATCGAAGTTCTCGATTCCCGGTCCGTAGAACAGCCGGTGCGGCGCCGTGCCAGGCGAACCCAGCGGCGGCAGGCTGAACAACGAAGTGTTGAAATACGGCTGCCCGTTGCGCGGATTGTGATTGATGTCAAGGGGCCCGCCGATCATATCCGGCAGATCCGCACCGTAGGAATTCACTCCGTTCGGTTGGGTGCCCAGCAACGACGTGTCGGCGGCGTTGGTAAACGTGACCGGGAAACCCGTCGAGAAGCGGCTGATACCGGACAATACCCATCCCTGGGTCAATCCCTGCGCGAACCGGTTGCGCGCCCGGAATACCTGATCGAGCGGCAGGTTATAACGATAGCTAGCGACGAAATTATGTTTCAAGTCGAAGGCGGACGGCGCATAAGTGGCGCCGTAGTTGTAGGGGTTCAACTGCTCGGAAATGCTGGAAGAGTTGTCCAGGGACTTGCTGTACGTGTAGCCGGCCGACACCTCCAGGCGCCTGCTGGTGTGACGGACGCTGAGCTGTAGGGCGTTGTAGTTGGCATTGCCGATGGTGGTCAGCCAATCGACGCTGCCGAAATTGGGCCCGAACACCTGCCGCGTACCGTTGATCACCTGGCCGGAAGTTGTGGTGAAAACGTTCGATTCGCCGAAAGGCCCGCAGGTTGGGCTTCCCGCCGCTACTTCGCTTACCTGGCTCAAGCTGAGACACAGCGCCGGGTTGCCGGGGTTGGCTTCGACAAGTGTCAGCAAATGATGGGACTCGCTTCCGACATAGCTGGCGGTAACCAAAGTGTTGCCGCCGAACTGACGTTGAATGGACAACGTGTACTGGTCCGTATACGGAGTGACGCCATCTGGCTTGTACCCTGGCAGACCGGATATCGGAAGGAAATTGGCCCAATTTACGTTGGAATCCGGGTTGCTGGCCGTTACGTTCAGCGGCGGATATTGGAGCGGAAAACGTTGCCCATTGTTATAGCCCGTAGACGCAGTGACGAACGGATCCGAAAATAGCGGGGGCGCCGGGCTGGAGTAAGTGCTGCCATACGGCGCGTCTCCCGCCATCACGCCGGCCGACACTCCTTCGATGGCCGAAAAGAAGCGGCCAAATCCCACGCGAATGCTGGTCTTGTCGGTATCCCCGAACAGCCAGTGAGCCAGACCGTTGTTGCCGTGCGGGACCCATGCCACACCCAGGCGCGGAGAGAAATCGTTCCAGCGCGCGGGCGCCAAGGCCCGTGATACCCCCGGATCGCCCGGAAAAACCAACCCGGTGGGCGCGCCCGGATACACTACCGACTGTTCACCCGGAACCAGAGTTTGGATCTGGTTGTACTTCTCGTACCAGGGCATGATCACGTCCCAGCGCAGACCATAATTCAACGTCAGGCGCGGACGAACGCGCCAACTATCCTGCACGAAGAGCGATCCGTAATGGTTCCGCATGTAGAACGGCCGCGCATCGCCCTGTTTATAGAAGCTGGGGACGCCAATCAGGAAATCCGCGAAGTCGAGGCCTGTTTCCGAACCGAAGAACGAAAACGAGCCGTTGGATTGAATGTCGGCGTTGGCGTTCACCTGGCTGAACATCAGTTCGCCGCCCAGCATCAGCGTATGCGCGCCGATAATGTGAGAGAAATTATCGCGATATTCGAACGTATTGTCGGTCTGATTGAGACCGGTAATGGTGGATCCGATAATAAAGTTGTTGAAAATCACGTTTTCCACACCCACAATGCCGGGCCGCTGCGGCAGAATGCTGGCCTGGCCGGAGGGCGTGACAAACCCTTGCGAGGCCAGGCTGATTCCGACGTTCCCCTGGGGCGTGCCCACGTCGTTCACGTCGCGGACATAGGAAAAGTGCGCTTCGTTCACGCTATGCGAGCCGAAGCTGGTGGTCAGGCCGATGGTCGCCAACTGCGACCGGCCCAAGTTCAAGGCGCCAAAGCCGGGAACATTCGCGCCGCCCTGCAGCGTCGGATAAGGATTTACCTGCGTGTAGTTGTCGGCGAAATAGTAGCCCGACAGCATCCCGAAGCGCGTGCTGGCGTCTACCCGCATGGCGCCCTTGTCGTCCCGCAGCGTCTCATCCACCGCCGACGTTGAGAAATAGTTATTTGGCAGGTTCGGCGTCGGGATATATTGGAGCAGCTTCTGCGCCGGCCCCGAAATTACAGATTGCGGAATGATCGCACCGGGAAAAACGCACTGCGACGAACTGCCGCAACCAGGCGTGTAGTACGGCTCGCCGGCCGTGACCGCGTAGCCCAGCTTGCCGGTCAACTGATTGGCCCAGTAGGGACCACTCACGGTCCCGGTAAGCTGGCTTGCAAGATCGGAGAAGTTTCCGTTTCGGTTCGCGATCGAAGGCACCTGAATCAGTCCCGTGTCAACGCCTTCGGTAAGCAGCGTGGCCTGATAGTCGGAATAGAAGAAAACTTTATTCTTAACGATCGGTCCGCCGAACAGCCCGCCCACCTGGTTCTGCTGAAAAACACCGCGGTCCGGCGAAAAGAAATTGCGCGAATCCAGATCCGTGTTACGCAGGAACTCAAACGCCTCCCCGTGAAACTGATTACTTCCCGATTTCGTGATGACGTTGATCCGGCCACCCGCGTAATTGCCGTATTGCGCGTCGAAGTTGCCCGTGAGAACGCGGAATTCGGCGATGGAATCGAGATTCGGAACGATAGCCGCGCCCATGGTGAAGCGCTCCACGACGTCCGAGTCGTTCACCGTAAAGCCATTGG
Source organism: Bryobacterales bacterium (assembly GCA_963784025.1). Classification (GTDB taxonomy): domain Bacteria; phylum Acidobacteriota; class Terriglobia; order Bryobacterales; family Bryobacteraceae; genus Palsa-89. The sequence continues at coordinate 367,003 of CAWAPW010000003.1, read as the reverse complement.
CATATTCACGCTGCCCGTTGATGGACATTGTCCCGGCATTCAAATCGCCCGAAGGCGACAGAATAGCCGCGCCGGCCGCCTGGATGGAATTACCGGTGATCGTAGTGGTGGGCGCCACGCCTGGCTGCAAAGCCAGCAGATCGGTGAAACTGCGCCCGTTCAAGGGAACGGCGACAATCTTGTTGCCGTCGATCACGTCGCCTAATTGCGTGTTTACCGTGTCCACGCTAACCGGCGCCGCAGCCACAGTGACGCTTTCGCGCTGATCGCCCAGCATCAGGGATGGATCTACGCGCAGTTTGCTGTCGGTGTCCACTACCAGATTTGTGTGGCGATAGGTTCGGAACGAGCTGGCCTCCACCTGAATCTGGTAAGTGCCAACCTCCAATTCCGGAAACGAATAGACCCCGATCGAATTGGTAGCGACCGTCTGCCGCACGTTGGTGGCGGTGTTGATCGCCGTCACTTTCGCCCCCACCACGGCCAAACCGTTTGGATCCGTAACAGTTCCGGATATGCTGCCGCCTAAACCCGCCCACGCTGGCCGCAGACACAGCAGGAGCAAAATGCAGAATGCTACGACTTGGCCCGTCCGGGCTGGCCGCTTACCGGCCTTTGGTCTGATCAAGTTCCCCTCCGAAAACGAAACTGAGCCTTTAAGTTAGTCCAGAAAATCAGTCAGCGTCAATACAATTTCTTACAATCGCTCCTACTCCTAGTACCTGTATCGGTGCTTTCCCTCTGGGAAAATAGGGCCTCGAACCTTACAAAATCGCTATCGTCAACGTGGAACCGAGGGAGCGCCCCCATTCGCTTCCGCCTGGCAAGCGGTTTGAAGGCCCAGATCGCAGGCCTGCTGGAAACGCTGGTGCGCTAAAGCTTCGACCTTCAATCCCAGTTTTCCGCTGCGATAGAACTGCGCCGCCTCCAGGCAACTGGCGGCATTCTGGCCCTGACACCCTTTTTCGAAATTCTCGATCGCCAGACGCGGGTTCACCGCCGTACCTTGACCGTTCAGATAGCTCACGCCCAGCCGCCCGCAGCCCCGCCACCATCCCACATCGCAGGACTTCTGGAACATTTCGAAGGCCTCCGCCGGATCTTGCGGCACTCCCGCGCCTCCGCTGAACAACGACCCCAAAATGAAGCAGCTGGCGCCATCCCCCTGATCGCAAGCTGTTGCCAAAGCGGTGCTGCCGCCTTTTCGCATGAAACCGATCAAGCTGAGGCAACCCTCGTGAACACCCGAGTCACAGGCGCGCCCGAACATTACCCCGGCCTTGGCTTCATCCTGGCGCGCATACTTGCCCTCATCCAGCACTTTTCCGAGCGTGAAGCAATCGGCTGTCGAGTTGTCCTGGCACCGGTCGTTCAACACGTTGACCCAGTTTGCACAGGAGCTGGAATGACCGTCCTGGCATCGCTTGGCCCAAAACGCGGGATTGGAACCGGGATGGTCCTTGCCTTTGATCAGGAAGCCGCTGGCTGTCATGGTGGCGAACAGGCCCACCCAAACGCCCATCCAGGCATAATTGGTCAGCCGTGGCCGCTCCCTCAACAAGCGGGTTAGCGACCCGAACTTGGACGCCACAAAATCGCTGAACCGGTCCAGCGCCCGGACCGACAAATTCAGCGGCGGAACAACTAGCAGCTTGTCGTAGAATTCCGGAGCGCCCATTAATTTCAGTCCGCTGTATGCGGCAAACACCGCGGCCCCGTACAGGGCGCCAAAAAGAATCTTGCCCAGGTCGCGGCGGGGCGAAGTGGCCGGATCGGTAGTCAACAGATGCAGTCCCAGAAACACCGCGACGGGAATATTGGAGTCGATGAACTGGAAATCGCCCGTCATCCCGGTGTACCAGAAGCCCAGGGCGTACAGCGCGGCGGCGGCCGAGAGCGTGACCAGCGTCACGCGGAACAGCGCCTGGACGATCAGGCCCAACAGGAAAATCTCCAGATAAATGTGCGGAGGCCGGTGGAACGTGGTGGCGATATCCACTCCCCAACTGATGTCCGTGCCACGCGTGGCAATCAAAGCGATGGAGAAAATGCAAAGTGAAAAAGCCGACGGATTGAAGATGTGAGTGAGCCGGCCCTCGCGCTTCCACTTGATGAATTCCTTGCCCAGCACCCCGGTCGCGATCAGCAGGAACTGCAGATAAAACCAGTCGTCCTTGAACCACAGGAACAGATTGGTGCTCATCACGATGGGAATCGGTCCGAAACCGAGCACGCAGTTATCGCGACGCCACCAGCACACCAGCATATCCAGCGCATAGGCAAACACAATCTGCGCGGCGATCAGCGACACATCGTGGTACACCTCGCGCCAGTACCAGCCCCAATACAAGTAAACCGACGTGTGCATTATGAACTGCACATAGTGCACTGGCCTGGGGACGAAATCGTAGGTCAAAGTTCGGCCGGTGCGAATCACCTGCCGGGCGAGGATCAGGAAACAGACCAGCAGCACGCCCACCGCGCCGCCGAAGGCTTCCAGAACGTGCGGACTGGAATTGATGCGATCCAGCAGGCAGAAGCAGGCCAGAACGGCGATCGGCGCCAGCACCGCCCACAAGGGGCCAATGCCATGCGAAGCGGCGGACGTGGCGCGAACCGGCCCAACCTTGGATCGCTTGCCGGATTGCTTCACCGCCAGTTTCTGAGCCACGTCGAGTCCAGATCTTTATTGATTGAGTGCCAGCGGCGCCGGCTTAATGGTCCACACAAACCCCACGTCGAACAGTATTCTCGACTTTGGCAGAATGCCGCCCGCTTCGGCCAGCACATAAAGCATGCGCACGCCGATCTTGGTGTCGGGAGCGGGATTGGCCAACGCCAGCGCCATGAGCCGCAGCACTTGAGCCGGATTCAGATCCATCCCATCCAGTTTCATCAAGGGCGGGATGCTGTTGTTGGGCACTCCCGTGGATGTTTCGTCATGCAACCGGCCGTCGATATCCGCGCACAGATTCTCCAGGTCTCCCGCAGTCACTTCTCCGATATTCGGTCCGTGGCCGGTAACCAGGCGAAACGGTCCATACACCTTGGCCACCTTCACCGATTCCGGCAATTTCCCCGACTTGTGATATTCCGCCAATTCATCCGCTAAAGCCTGGAAAACCTCGGCCAGCGAAAGATAATGATTGTCCACCTGAAGAAAGCTGAAGAGATAGGTATCGTTGCCGGTTTTTTTCAGCGCGTCCGTTAGCGCGGTGCGAAGGCTCTCAGTGGAGACGCTAAAGCCGGTGCCCGAACCCGCCATTTTCGACAAGTCGCCGCTCGATACAAAGCGGCTGCCGGCGTTATTCGGGAATAAGTCCTCCGTCACCCATTTTAATAGCGCGTCCTCTTTCGACCATCCCGCGTTCACTTCGTCCGCCGGACGCAGCGCCTCGGCCGGCAACTGCGGCGCTTGCGGATGATCGTAGGCGTATTGTACCGCCGCGTTGGGCGCGGTCTTCGCAAAGGCCGGTTGCAAAAAGTTATCTAGTGCGCCCAGTTCCACCTGCACCAACTGAACCGACGACCGGTTGGCCTTATCCAGAATGCCTTTCAGCAGATCCACGCCCTCCACTGCCTTGACCGGACGGACCGGAAGCGCTGCCTCCGACAACCGCAACGCGTAATCCTGCCAGAAGAGTTCCGGAGCGGTGTTTGGAAGCGGCGCCATCAGCTGGCCGAAATGCGTAATCTCTCCGGTGAAACCCGCCAATTGAGCGGGGTTGGCCACCGGAACTCCAAACATAATGGCCGTGGTATTGTACTTGGCCAACATCTGGAGGGTTTCTGTGTCGCCGCCTACTTCTCTGAATACTCCGAATTTCGGCGCGAATTGAGTTGGGTTGGGATCTCCCGCCGGCACCGGGCTGCGTTTCACTTTCCGCGCAGGACGGTAAGTTTCCACCGCCAGTTCCAGTCCTCTGATATCCGCGGCCTTGCCGAACACCTCCTGCATCTCCTTCAGTCCGCCGTCTCCACTCGCCGGGGCGCCGGTCAGCGGATCGCGCGCCTCCGCCAGAAACTCGTCCGCGACGGTCTGGCGTATCTTCCAGCGTTCCTGCGGGGACTGTTGCAGCGACAGTTTCAGCGTGGGGCGCACGTCGTAGGTTGGCTCGTCGGTTCCGTCATATCCCGCCTCAATCACACCGCGGCCGATATAGTCCTTCACGAAATCCACGATGTGAGTTTGCCCATTGCGATCCTGGAGAGCCTTGCTGGATGCCCCGGAAAAAAGAATCGTCGCGGAGACGTGCGCCGCGGGATGCGACTGGCGATACCGTTCCACTTCCGGCAGGATATGGTGCAACCGGGCTTCCGTCATCTCCAGGTTCACGTGATCCGTCGCCTTGGCGTAAAGATAAACAAAGACCGGCTGTTGGCCAGGCGCTCCAGCCAGGTAGCCGGCCAGCAACAAACCCGTCGCCGCCAAAGCATAAGCAAGATGTTTCATTGGATTGCCAGGCTTCCCACTACTACGCTTCATTCTTTCCACTCCTGTGGCGGAGGCCACAGCCCATTCATCGTCCCGGGAGTGTGCGAACTTCAATCCACGCCGGGAGCTCTCCCACCGAGTATAAAACCAACAAGGCCCCAAAACAGCGAACCTTCGCCGCGATGGGGCCTCTGATTTTTAATCGCCCAGTAACACGAAGCTACTGCGGTATCGCAACCGTGGCTTGGTTGGATTGACAGATCTCCGTCGTTCCTTGCAGCGGCTGCACCACATAATAGTAAGTGGTCCCGGGTAGCAGACCATCGTTGCCATCGCGATAACCGGTCAGGTTAGTAGTCCCCACTTGAGTGTACGGTCCGCCGTTGGTCGAACTGCGCAGCACCGAGTAACCCGTGGCGTTAGTTTGAGCGCTCCAGGCCAGAGTAACTTGCGACCCGCCTGGACCCGAAGGATTGCCCCGCCCCGCCAGATTATTGACGCAGGAGACAAACACGGTTTTGTTCAGCATGATGATGGACCAGGCTGTTTCGTAGTAGAACTGATCCGAATCATAGTCGTTGCCGGACCAGTGGCCATCCGAAACTCCGGAACTCGGAGTCTGTTGCAGGCTCACCAGCGTTTGCGCTACGCCGTCGCATGGATCGGAACCGCCGTTGGCCGGCGATACCGCGTTATACCAGTCCAGCTCGTTTACCGGCACGCCGGTAGTGGTATTTCCCGGAAACACACCCGGAGTCTGCGTTCTCAGATACTGAATAGGCGTCAAAGCTCCGCCTGGATCGTGCAGCAGCATCGACTTAGTAAATGAGAACAAACCGTAACTGTAAGCTCTGGGAGCGTAGGAAGCTCCGCTGCCGGTGCTGTTGCAGAAGTTATCGGCGTAATACGTTTCCGCGTTGTTGAAACGCTGGTCGGGAGCGTTAGACGAATTCCCGAACGCTGTATTGTTGGTCCGTCCAATTCCGTCCAGAGCCATCTGCACCATGCCGGACGGGGTGACCGCGAAGGGGCCCCACGCATTGGAGTAATAGAAGGATCCACGGTAGCCGAAAGCGCCGGCATTGTCGCCCGCTTCAAAGGGGTCTGACCCCTTTGGGACGACGTCCTGCACATCCTGGGCATTCGTCACCCAGGTGTTGTTCATGTCTTTGACCACCTGAGGAACTGGAATATTGAAGCCGCGGTTAGCGCCAATCAAGCCGATGGCGGCCCACTGGGAAGTGGAATCGTCGTCGCCCTCCTGGCAGTCATACAACCAGCCGCCGCCGGAAGCCCCGAAGGCGCCGCCGCGGTAGTAACCGGAATAGCCTGGCGCCGGGTTGCCCAGATCGTAGTCGTCATACCATTGGCAGGCCGAATACCAGTCCACCATGTCCTGAACGACGTTTTTGTAGGATTCATCCAGGATACCGGGAAGTCCGCCACTCGCCGCATTCCCAGTGGGCGCCGTGGCCGTGAGATCTGCGCTGGCAACCAGCGCGTCCATGAACGGCCCGGTGGTGTAAATGTATTCGCCGGATCCGTCGTTGGAGTAAATCATCTGGCCATTGCTGTTGCCATCGAACGCGAATTTGCAAGGCGGGCTGGTGCAAGAAGTTGCACTGGCGTTGTAGAAGATCTGCGTTCCGGTCCCGCAATAAGGGTAGGCGCCGTTGGATGTGTAAGGCGGTCCGTTGCTGCAAGTGTAATTCACCACTGCGGGATTATACAGATACGATTGCGCAATGTTGGTCTGGTTCGCTAACTGCGAGAACATGCGGGCCAGCCCGCGTGCCACGTCGTCAGTAAATGGGTCCGCCGCCGGTCCGTTGCCATAGTGACCGCTCACTTCGAACGCCTGGACGTTCGCCGCGTCAATCGATCCATAATAAACGCAATCGAACGCGCTGCCGTTCACGGTCGGGCAGTTATAGGTTTGCGTGTCCCAGCCGCCCCAGTTCACGGTGTTCACTCCCACCTTGGTGGTGTTGCGCCACATGGTCTGATGCATGTACCACAGGCCGTTATCAATCGCCACGTTCACCCGCGACGAAAGAACGTTCTGTTGCTGGATCAAGTAATATTTGGCCGAACCCGACGTGGAATTAGTGGTGTCGGTGACCGTCACCGTAGCCGTCCACGCCGTACCAGTCGCCGCGCTCGCGGGGTATTCGTGGGTGGTCGAAATGTCGTAGGGGTTGGTCAAAGGAAAGACCACATTGGCGGACCCGTCCCCAAAACTCCAACTCACTGAAAAGCTATCGGTGGACCCCACCGCGCTCGGCACCGTTGCCTGGAGGATGACCTTGATTTCGGTGGTTGAACTGGTCGGATACGTCGAGTGCGGGCTCGCTGGGGTGGCTGGCACCCAAGGTACCGTAAGGACAGTGACGGCGCCGAACATGGATGACGCCGCCAACAGGGTGGCTCCCAACGTCAGGATAATGGACGGAAACGGCTTTCTCATATGAGGCTTTCTCCTCCTAATTCACTAAAACGCTCTGACTCTACGCGGTGGCAGAGCGGCGACGCCAAACCGCCAACGCGATCACACCCGCAAACGCCACAAGAGGAATCGCGGAGCTGGGCTCGGGGACCGGTGAACAGTTCGAGGTGCAGACTGGCGAGATGTCGAGACTCGCGGAGTAAAAGTAATCCATCTCGGTTGGGTTGGCGCCGTCCACGGGAGCGATTTGCTCCAGGTAGAAACCTGAGGTAGGCGCCGTGGTGGACTCGGTAAAGCTCAACGTGCCCGAATCGCCCGACCCGACAATGAAGCTGTAAGCCAGCGCCGTCGAGGTAAAGTCGTTGCAGGTGGGCGACCCACTGCAGATAAAGTCAAAGGCGTCGGAATTGCCCGTGACGAAATTCGTGTCGTTGAGAGCGCCCGCTTCCGTGTTGGCAATGATGCTGCCTGCTCCAGCGGTTAAGCTTCCGAAGTTGGGATCGGAGCCGTTATAGTCGTAATCCGGCACGTCAATCTGCCAGCTCTCGCCCGCTCCCAGTGAGCCGCCGGTTGTGCCGTACTCGTCATATCCACTAACGGGGACCAGTTCCTCGAAAAGCCACAGGCCGACATTATAAGTACCCGGCCCAAACGTCATGCTCACGGTCCCCAAACCGAATGGCGACCCCGGACCAGTATTAGTGCCCCCGGAATCGTAACTCAGATCCAGACTGCTGGAAGCACCCGCCGGGAAACCGGTGTTCGCACAGCCTGTTCCCGAACCGCTCTCGCAGTAATCGGTCCCGTTTACATTTAACAAATAGTCAACAACGTCCGCGTACATTGCGGGCGCAGCGGCTACAACACCCAAAATTGCGCACAATAAGAACCGCTTCATGATACGTCCTCCTCCTGGTCCGATCACATGCTCGACGCGGGGTGAAACCCAGTGTCGCCATTAAAGCATTGTCAGGAGTTTATCGTGAGGGTAGACGGACGTCAAGACTTCGAGGCCATTGGATTGCGAGTAAAAGTACTAGTAGGTCCGCCTCAAGGTACGCCCCCAGCGGCTTTGTAGCCAGTAAGTTGCGGCGGCTTACAAAAACGCGGTGACATGAAGTTACCTGGCGCCGCGCGGGTGAATCGCCGCAGTCAACGCCAGAGCGGCCCAGGATGTGCCCCAGTTACTGATCCACTGGTCGTGCCCGTAAGGAAATCCGCCGTCGAAATACGCCTGAATCCGCGCCGAATGGCTGGCGACGAACCACGATCCGTCGGCGCGCTGCGTGTCTAGCAGGTACCGTACTCCGCGCTTCACCTTGCGCTCCGATGCCGCGCCGGAAGGTATCTGCTGGGTCTCGGCAAGTGCGAAGAGCGATTCGCCGGTGGCATACGCGTCGGTTGCAACGCCTTCGTGCTGCACCCACCCTCCGTCCGGCTGCTGGCTGGCGACAATCGCTTTCGCCAACGGCTTCAGAACGCTCGCGCTGGCCCCGGCCCAATAGAGCCCCATCAACTGCATGTCGCGATCTTCCGTCGTGGTTGGCTTTGCGGCCTGCAGCCAGTCGCGCGCTTTCGCCACTCGCTTTGCCATTTCCGGTCCACGTCCCGGAGGTCCGTAAACCTTCAGCGCGCGAATGCACACCGCAGTCCGGAAAATATCGCCCTCTTCGGCCGGAGGCCGGGCCGCCGCGCCCACGTGCCATGATCCGTCCGAGCGCTGTTGCGCCGCGATATTCGCCACCATGCCATCCGTCAGGCGATCTCCCGGATAATGATTCGCTGCCAGCCCCACCAACGGGTAAGCCAGTTGTTCCATGGCGCCCGCGGCATCCATGCGTTCCAGCAGCGGCTCCGGCGGATAATTCACTTCCAGCATCTTCACCCGCTCGGCGGCCGCCTTTTCGTCCACTGGCAGGCCCTTGTCCCGGGCATGACCCACAACCAGGTCCGTCATGCTCTGCGCATGGCACGACACGCAGCCGCTCTTGGCGAAAAAATCCCAGCTCGATTTCTCAATCAGCCCCAGCGTCTTTTGAACAGCGGAGGCCGGGCTCACCTTTTGAGAAACCGCCGCGGCCGCCGGATGATCCTCCGGTGGCGCGTGGCTGGCCTTCAGGAGATCCATGCCCGGCGATAGCGCCGTCCTGCGCGCCCAATCCACTGCCGAGTCCCCGATCTTGCTCTTCATGGAAACGTCCGCGCCATGCTCCAGCAACATCTTTATTACGGCCGTATCCTGATGGTCCGCGGCCGCGGCCAGCATCAGCGGCGTCATGCCCCGGACGTCCCGCGCATTCACATCCGAACCGGCGTCCAACAGAGTCCCAATCAGTTCCGGCGGACCAAACGGAGCCGACATGATCAGCGCCGTCAGAGACCCAAATTCCGACGCGCCGTTCCTCACCGGCAGCCCCATTACCGGCCTGCTCACCGCCTTTGGGTTGGCGCCTTTGGCCAGCAGCAACTGGACGGCCCGCGTGTTCCCGTTCCAGCCGGCCGCCATCATCAGCGGCGAGATTCCCGGCAGATCGGCCGCGTTCACATCCACGCCGGCCTCGATCAACATTCGGATGGTTTCGGTATCGTTGCCCAGCGTAGCGGCTCGCAGCGGCGTAGTCTTCAGAAAATCCACAGCTTTCAGATCCGCGCCTTTTTCGACGAGCAGCTTCACCGTCTCCGCCGAAGGATCGCTCATCGCAGCCACCAGCAGCGCCGTCCGCCGCCGTTTCGTCGCCAGGTTGACGTTCGCGCCATGGCCGACCAGCAGCCGCACCTTCGCCGGATCGTTCGCAGCCCAGATCAGCGCCGTCGCTCCCGACTGGCTCTGCGCATCCACGCTCGCGCCGTCCTTGAGCAGCAGCTCCATCGCGTCCAGCGAACCCACGTAGGCTGCGTACATCAGGGGCGTCTCTGCGTGACGGTCGCGAGTATTTACGTCCGCCCCGCCCGCGATCAGGCTCTCCAACCGCGCCAGATCGTTGTTGCGAATGGCGCTATAAAATTCGTCGCTGACATTCGAAGCGGCGGGAGCGCCCTCTACGCACCCCGCGGCCGCCAGCATCAAAAGCACCCAACCACCCAGAAACGAAAGCTTCATAAACACTTATCCTAATCTCCTAATCGTAACTTCCCGGCTGACTCTTTACTGCCCTTTGGTCGCAATACTAGTAGTAACTCGCCAGTAAGCACTGTCGCGCTCCACTTACTGTCACCCCAATTAGTGAAATTACTCACTTCGGGGGTTCGAAAATTGACACCTTGTCGTATACTGCCAGGAAAGTGAAATTCAAAATGTAATTCCAATCCACCACAGGAGGTGTGTTCCATGTCGCGTAATTGGTCCGTCTGCATCGTTCCCTGCCTCGCCACTCTGCTGGCGCTCACTCCAGCCATGGCCCAAATATCCGAGCCCGCACCGGCCACAGCCGGACAAGGCGCCGTGCCGCGCTTAATCAGGTTTAACGGCCTGCTGGGGGCTGCCGAATTGAAGCCCGGCGGTGGATTAGTCGGCGTCGAGTTTGCGATTTACAAAGAGGAAACGGGCGGTGTTGCCCTTTGGTCGGAGATCCAAAACGTCGAGCCGGATTCGACGGGCCACTTCACCGTGCTGCTGGGCTCGACCAAGAATGGCGGCTTGCCTCCCGACGTCCTCGGGTTCGGCGAACCCCGCTGGCTGAGCGTTACTCCCGTGGGCGGACAAGCCCAACCGCCGGTGCTTCTAGTCAGCGTGCCTTATGCACTGCGCGCAGAGGAAGCCGTGCGCATCGCGGGCTCACCAGCCAGCGACTTCGTGCGCAAAGACGATCTGACCGATTCCGTTCGCGAAGCCATTCGCACCATCCAGCCCGATGCCGCCACTGCCCACGCCACGCCCAGCGCAAGCAGCGGTCCAACTGCATTCACCGGCAGCACCACCAATCAGATTGTGTCGGTGCAGCAGACCGGCACGGGTAAAGCGATCCTGGCCACCGCGGCCAGCGGCGTCGGAACATCGTCCACAGGTGGTACCGCTGGCGTGGTCGGATCCGCAACCGCGGCGAAGGGAGTCGGGGTGGAAGGCGTAGCCACGCTGACCACTGGAGGAGCATCGATCGGTGTATCTGGAGTCTCTTCCAGTTCCGCGGGCACCGGTGTTTCGGGCAAAGGGTCGGCTTTCGGCGTCACCGGAACCGCGGCGAACGCCGGCGGCATCGGCGTGAAGGGCACTTCAACCGATGTTACGGATAAAACCGGCATTGATTTCGGCGTGCAAGGCATCGCCAGCGATTCCACCGGCGCCGGTGTGAATGGGACCAACAAAGCTCTTACCGGGAATGCGTTTGGCGTTTCCGGAAACACCTCCAGCACCAGCACAAACGCCGCCGCCGTCAACGGTGTTGAGGGCGCCACAACGGGTCAGGTATATGGCGTCAACGGGACCACGAACAGCACAGGCCAAGATGCTGCGGGCGTGAACGGCACGGAGGGCGCAACCACGGGGCAAGTGTACGGCGTCAGCGGCAGCGCGCAAAGCACAACCAACCTGTCTGCCGGCGTGATGGGCAACGAAAACGCGACCACCGGCCAGGTGTTTGGCGTCGGCGGCATCACAACCAGCACCGGCAACGGATCTGCCGGCGTGATTGGCTACGAACAAGCAACGACAGGGCAGGTGTACGGCGTCGGCGGACTCACGGCCAGCACTACCAACGGGTCGGCGGCTGTTAATGGCAATGAACAAGCGGCGACGGGGGTGGTGTATGGAGTAAGTGGAAGCACTGCGAGCACCAGCACCAACGCGGCGGGCGTGAGCGGGTTCGAAGGCGCCACATCGGGCGAGGTCTTCGGCGTCACCGGTAGCACCAACAGCCCCACCAGCGGCTCTTCGGGCGTGAACGGTTACGAAGGCGCCACATCCGGTGGACCTTTCTATGGTGGAAGTTTTTACGCCGCAGGTACGGGTGGAATCGGGGTCTTCGGCAGCGCCGACGCGACGTCCGGCTTCGCGATCGGCGTGGAGGGCGCAACTCAGAGTCCGGCGGGCGCAGGTGGCCAGTTTGTGAACCTGAGCGGATCGGGATTGGTTATAGAAGGCCAGGGCGCCAACTTTAAGACGGTGTTCACCGTCGATGCCAGCGGCAATGGAACCTTCGCCGGCAATCTGAATGTTACCGGCACAATCACCGGCTCGGTCAAGAACTTTAAAATCGACGATCCCCTCGATCCCGCCCGTAAGTCTCTCTACCACGCTTCCGTCGAGTCGTCGGAGATGACGAACATTTATAGCGGCAACGTGACGCTGGATCGCAAAGGCCAGGCCGTGGTGGATCTTCCCGAATGGTTCGAAGCGCTCAACGGCGACTTCCGCTATCAGCTCACCACCATCGGACGCCCCGCTTCGGTGTTCATCGCGCAGGAGATTCAGAATCACCAGTTCAAAATCGCCGGCGGCCGCGCGGGCCTGAAGGTTTCCTGGCAAGTCACCGGCGTCCGTCACGATGCCTGGGCGCAGGCTCATCCGTTGCAAGTGGAGGAAGAAAAGCCGCAGCGTTAACCGCTGTGACGTTTAGGTCCAAAAGGAGCATTTAATCATGCGCAGCTCGTCCGTCTTGATCGTTACTTTTTTCGCCAGTCTGCTGGCGCTTACTCCAGCCACCGCGCAGACGCAGCCCGAGTCCGCTCCAGGCGCGGTGCCGCGTTTAATCAGGCTCAACGGAACGTTGAGCGCCGCCGAGTTGAAGCCGGGCGGTGGATTAGTCGGCGTCGAGCTCGCCATCTACAAAGAGGAAACGGGCGGCGTTGCCCTTTGGTCGGAGATACAAAACGTCGAGCCGGATTCAACGGGCCACTTCACCGTGCTGCTGGGCTCGACCAAGAACGGCGGCCTGCCTCCCGACGTCCTCGGGTTCGGCGAGCCGCGTTGGCTGAGCGTTACTCCGGTGGGCGGCCAGGCGCAACCGCCGGTGCTTCTGGTTAGCGTTCCTTATGCACTACGCGCCGAGGAGGCCGTCCGCATCGCCGGTTCACCAGCCAGCGATTTCGTGCGCAAAGGCGATCTGACGGACTCGGTCCGCGAAGCCATCCGCACCATCCAACCCGAGGCCGCCACTGGCCATGCGACACCCAATGCAAGCAGCGGCCCAACGACATTCACCGGCAGCACGACGAATCAGATTGTTTCGGTTCAGCAAACGGGCACAGGCAAAGCGATCGTCGCCACGGCCGCAAGCGGTATCGGCACCAACTCCACCGGCGGCACCACCGGCGTTTACGGGACCGCAACAGCGGCCACGGGAATCGGCGTACGCGGTTCTGGCGTCACCGCCGGCGTCTACGGCAGCGCATCGTCCGCGACAGGGATTGGCGTGCAAGGAGTGGCTACGAATACAAGCGGCAAGTCGACTGGCGTATCCGGCATCTCGGCCAGCGCGGCCGGGACGGGAGTCTCAGGGAAGGGATCGGCGTTCGGCGTCACGGGCACCGCGGCGAATGCCGGCGGCATCGGTGTGATGGGCACGTCAACGGATATTGCCAGCATCAATGGCAACGATTTCGGCGTGCAGGGCATCGCAAACGATTCCACTGGCGCGGGCGTGAACGGGACCAACAAAGCCCTTACCGGCAATGCCTGGGGTATTTCCGGCAATTCCTCCAGCACCAGCACAAGCGCCGCGGCGATCAACGGCTTTGAAGGCGCCAGTATGGGTCAGGTGTACGGTGTCAGCGGCGGCACGAACAGCTCGGGTTCATTCGCCGCGGGCGTCAACGGCTATGAGGGTGCCACGACCGGCCAAGTGTTCGGCGTCAACGGCGGTACGAACAGCACAGGCAACGGATCTGCCGCGGTGAATGGCAACGAAGGCGCAACCGCGGGGACGGTGTATGGCGTTAGCGGCAACGCGCAGAGCACCGGTAATGGATCCGCCGGGGTGTCGGGTTTTGAAACCGCCACTACGGGCCAGGTGTTTGGCGTCAATGGTAGCGCGAACAGCACCGGTCAGTATTCCGCGGCGATAAATGGTTTTGAAGCGGCTGCCACCGGCAACGTGTTCGGCGTCAATGGCGGCACCAACAGCACGGGCAACGGAGCTGCCGGCGTGAATGGCTACGAAGGCGCGGCGACGGGGCAGGTGTTCGGTGTGAGCGGAGGTACCAACAGCGCGGGCAACGGATCCGCCGCCGTGAATGGCTACGAAGGCTCGACCACAGGCCAGGTATATGGCGTCAACGGAAGTTCGCAGAGTCCCAATGGCATCGGCGTCAACGGCAACAACAGCGCAGGCACCGGGCCAACCATCGGCGTGCAAGGCTCATCCTCCAGCCCGCAAGGCTACGGCATTTCGGGAACTTCTCCCAACGTAGCAGTGGTCGGCTTTAATCAGAACTGCAGCGCGAGCGGCTGTACGCTGGCCACTGGAGTGGGAGGCCAGTTCATTACCGGCGCCGGCGGGACTGTGATCCAAGGCCTCTCCGGACCCGACCTCAATTCGTTGAATTCGGTTTTCAATATCGACAGTACAGGCAAGGGCTACTTTAATGGCGGCGTTTCGAGCACCATTAATAACCCCGCAATTAATGTTTTTGTCGCCACGAATAACGCAACATCCGGAAGCGCGGGGCCGATTGTTGGTATCACGTACAGTCCTAACGCGGCCGGCATCGGAGGATATAACTATTCCGACATCGGGCGGAGGTGCAATCTACGCCGAAGGCCATGGCGCCGGCGCCGCCGCGTTCTATGCGTCGAATATGGCGGGGGCCTGGCGGGTGCTTTCTCCGGCGGCGTCCAGGTAACTGGCGACCTGAGTGTCACCGGCTCCATTAGCGGGTCCGTCAAGAACTTTAAAATCGACGATCCCCTCGATCCCGCCCGCAAGTCTCTTTACCACGCTTCCCTTGAGTCATCGGAGATGGCGAACATCTATAGCGGCAACGTGATCCTGGATCGCAAAGGTCAGGCCGTGGTGGATCTGCCCGAATGGTTCGAAGCGCTCAACGGCGATTTCCGCTATCAGCTCACCACCATCGGCCGGCCGCTCCGTGTTTATCGCGCAGGAAATTCAGAATCACCAGTTCAAAATCGCCGGCGGCCGCGCGGGTATGAAAGTGTCCTGGCAAGTCACCGGCGTGCGGCACGACGCCTGGGCGCAAGCGCATCCGCTGCAGGTGGAGGAAGAAAAGGCGCAGCGTTAGACGGCGGCCCCGGGCCGCAACTAATACGCCAGCCGCAGCGCAAACTGAATCTGCCGCGGGTCCTGCGCCGAAAAAATCTTCCCGAACGTCAGCGGCTGATCCGCGAACGCGTCCGGTAAATTAAAATTCGCGCGATTCAGCATATTGAACGCTTGCGCTTCCGCGGTCAGCGTCATCCCCTCGCGCAGCACAAAGTGCCGGCGCAGCGAAAAATCGACGGTAGCCAGGCCGGGCCCGCGCAATATATTGCGCCCCGCGTCGCCCCAGGTATATTGCGGCGGAACCTGGAAAGCCGCCGTGTTGAACCACTCCTGCGGCGTCGGATTCGAGAGCTTGGGATTGAACAACACATTCGGCCGGTCCACCCCGAAGTTCCCGCCGGTGTTGCCCGTGTTGCTGTTGTCCGTCGATAGCTCCGGCGTAAACGGCTCGCCCGATTGCGCCGTAATAATGCTGCTGGCCTCGAACCCGCGCGTCCAGCGCGAAGAGCCGGGAATGCGGTACAGCAGCGCGATGGTGGCTCGGTTCGGCTCGTCGTAGCTCGACAGAGCCCGTTCCAGCCGGTAGTTGTGGCTGTCCTGCGGAAAATTCTGATCGGGCGTCGTCGGCAGGAACGCGGACGTATCGTCAATCGATTTCGAAAAGGTATACGACGCCAAAATTTGCAGCCGCGTGGCAAGCTGCCGGTTGAACATGATCTGCAGCGACTGGTATTCGGAATTGCCGCCGCTTTCGGTCATCAGCATGTTGCTGTAGTACGGATACGGCGCGCGCGCAGAGATCGGCGACGATCCCGGATACGGCTGGTTGATATCCAGCGACCGCGGCAGGTCCGTCCCTTTCGATCCCGCATAGGCAATCGTCAGCGTGCCCATGTGCTCCAACTCTTGCTGGATGTTGAAATTCCAGTGCTGCACGTAGGCAGGTACAAAATCCGGGCTGATGAAGCTCAGCGCGGCCGGCGGTACGTAGCCGTTCGATGCCGCGAACGGATTCGCCAGCGTGATGGGCGTGGTGGCGCTCGGGAAGAAAACGGAGATGGTGAAATACGGCGGATTGAAGTACAGCGACGAGTTGACCACAAACATCCCGGAATCGTAGTAAATGCCATAGGCGCTGCGAATCACCGTGTTTTTAAAGGGCGACCAGGCGAAGCCCACGCGCGGCGCGAAGTCGTCTTCCTTGGGCCGCGTTCCGGAGCGCGACAGGCCATTGGTTCCCACCTGCTCGGTCTGGCCGGTCGCGAAATCGAAAGTCGACATGCGATTGGTAGGATCTGTAGCGGGCGAGTCGTACTCGTAGCGCAGGCCCAGGTTCAGAGTAAAGTTGCGCGTCACTTTCCAGTCGTCCTGGACAAAACCGCTCCAGGACTTGCTGCGCAGCGTTTGCGGACCGGTGTAGTGGGATTGAATGTCGAGCGTCGGAAGTCCCAGCAGCATGTCGCCGATGCCGCTGCCGGTCAGCTCGCCGGTGAAATCGATCGATCCGCGCGCATACACTTCGATGTAGCCGTTGAGCTGCAGATCGCGCAGTTCGCCGCCGATTTTGATGCTGTGCGCGCCGCGGATCAGCGTCAGCGTGTCGGCCACCTGGTAAGTATTGTCGGCGCGGTCGATAGGCAGCGAAGCCACGTCGCCCACGCGCGAATAACCGGTGACGTCGATGCCGGGATAGCCGTAGTCGCGAGGCACCGTGGGCAAATAATTTACGCCCCACAACGCGTTCACATTGGTGGTGTAGTTCTGCGCGAATATCTGGCGCACGGCTCGGTTGAAGCCCACCAGCACCGAATTGACGGTTCGCGGACTGATTGTCTTCAGATACTGAACCAGCGCATTGTGCCCGCGATTGAACACGTAATCGCCGAATCCCGGCAATTCGGTCTGATTTTCCGCGAAGGGCTCGAAAATATTCTGGCTGCCAAAGTTGTAGCGCGCGGTGAGCTGTGAGTTATCGGTCAGGCGCTGGTCCAGGCGGGCGCTGGCTTCGTTCTCCTTCTCGGTTTGCACCGGGTTTCCCAGATAGTTGCCCGACGCCCCGGGAAGATTCGGTTGCGGGAATAGCGCGAGAACATCCGCCGCGTAGGGCGAAATAAGCGACTTCGGAATGGTGTTGTTGGGGAACGGCTGGCCGCTAAAAGGATCGGTCACGGTGGTTCCGAGGCTGGATAAATTTCCTTCGCGCACGGCCATCGTCGGAACGGTTCCCAACTGCGTCAGGCCCTCATTCTCCTGCAGACCTTCATAGCTCAGGAAAAAGAACGTAGAATCCTTCTTGATGGGGCCGCCCAACGCGGCGCCGAACTGGTTCCGGATGAATTGCGGCTTCTGGGGGCCGTCGAAAAAATTGCGCGCGTCCAGATCCTTATTGCGCAGATAATCGTAAATGGTTCCGTGGAATTGATTGCTGCCGCTGCGCGTAATGACGTTCACCTGCCCCGCCGACGCCACGCCATATTCGGCGCTATAGGAGTTGGTGGCAATCTTAAATTCCTGAATGCTGTCCACCGAAGGCTGCAGCACATAGCCGCGCACGTCGGAATCGTCGTTGTCCACTCCATCCAGCAGGAAGTTGTTGTTCTCCTCGCGCCCCCCGTTGGCGTGCATCGCGAAATCGCCGCGCGTGGAAAGCTGCGACCCTTCCACCGGCGTGGTGGTTCCGGGAAGCAAAAGCGCCAGTTGCAGGAAATCGCGCTCGTTGAGCGGCAGGCCTTCGACAAGTGACTGGTTCAGCACCGCGCCCAGTTCGCTCGAATCGTTGCTGGTGGCGGGCGTCTTGGCGTTGACGGCGATGTGCTCGCCGCGCGCGGCCACGGTCGTCTTCAGATCCAGGCGCACGCGCTGGTCTACTTCCACCCGAACCGGCTGCGTGGTCATCTGCGCAAATGACGCGGCGTTCACCGAAAGGCGGTATTCGGCCGGCGGAAGCCCGTCGAATTCGTAGTACCCGGCCGGGTTCGTCTGGAGCGTTCGTGTCAGCGATCGGGCCGTATCTTCCAGCATGACGCTGGCGCCCGGAATGGCCTTCCCCGACGGGTCCAGAACATAGCCGGAGATGGACCCGGTATTCAGTTGGGCCAGCAGCGCGAGGCTCGCCAATAGAAACGCGATTATGGTCCGATACATGATTGCTCTTCGAGATTCCTCTTCGAGGCCAAGTATAACCCGCCGAGCCCGCTAAACACCCCCTGCTATAAGTACTAGAGTCCCTAGTCCTTCACGCTATGCCTGCACGCAGCAAGAACTTAGGGCGTCTTCAGTTCGGGAGGGCTCTCTAAGTGTTTCAACCGATGGCAGGCGTGATCTTGTCGGTTTTTTCCGCGAGCGTGGCTCTGTGCCAGCCGCCGGTACCATCCTTCGAAGCGGCGTCCATCCGGCTGAACAAAAGCTCAAAAGGAGGCGCCAGTCTGGACTTCCCGCCGGGTGGCGAGAGGTTCGCGGCCACCAACGTTCCTCTCAGCCTGCTGATCGCGACCGCATACAACGTCACCATCCCGCAGTTTGCCTGGCGGAACCCAGCCTTTCCCGTCCTGTCGGAGAGATTCGACATCCAGGCTAAGGCCGAGCGCCCGGTCAGCCGCGCCGAAATGCTGCGGCTGCTCCAAGCTTTGTTGGCAGATCGTTTCAAATTGGCCATTCGCCGGGAAACGAAGGCCCTCGACGCGTATGTGCTGGTGGTGGACAAAGGAGGGCCCCGGCTCCGCGTGAGCGACGCGCCTCATAGCAATGATGCCGCTCCGCTCAATCCCTACCATGCCCGAGGCCTCGAACCCAGCAGCGGTTATCTCGTTTTCAACGACGAAACCATGGCGGACCTGGCTTGGCGGCTGTCCACGCTCGTGGTCCTCGGCAACCGCGTGGTGGTGGACCGCACTGGGCTCAACGCCCACTACAATTTCGAGCTGAGATTTGCCCCGGATACGCCTAATTCGCCGTCCCTGAACAGCGACGGTCCGTCGATATTCACAGCGCTACGGGAGCAACTCGGCCTTCGCCTGGACGCCGAGAAAATTCCACTCGATGTTCTCAGCGTGGATCACGTGGAGAGGCCCGCCGAGAATTAGAACAGCCGCCCGAGATTGTTAGATACGGCTGCCTGTCAGAACGGCATCGCGCGCTTCCACATTTTTCGCGCTCTTGTGATAGTCGACGACGATCCTGCCTTCAATCCGCCCTTCTCGCATGCGTTGGAAGATATCGTTGATGTTTTCCAGAGGCTCGGAACTGACAATCGCCTTCACCTTGCCGGCGCTCGCGAATTCGAGACTCTCTTTCAGATCCAGCCGCGTTCCGACAATCGATCCACGGATGGTAATCCCGTTAAGAACCACATCAAAGATCGACACCGGGAAGTCGCCCGGGGGCAATCCGTTCAGGACCATGGTGCCTCCGCGGCGTACCATGTTCACCGCCTGCGCGAACGCCTTCGGGGAAACCGCGGTCACTAGCACGCCGTGCGCCCCGCCGATCTCACGCTTCACGCTGGCCACTGGATCCGAAGTAAGCGCATTCACCGTGATGCTGGCTCCCAGCTTGCGCGCCAACTTCAGCTTGGCATCGTCCACGTCCACAGCCACCACGTTCAGCCCCATGCTCTTGGCGTATTGAACCGCCAGGTGCCCCAACCCGCCCACGCCCGAGATCACAACCCAGTTTCCAGGCTTGGTGTCGGTCATCTTCAGGCCTTTGTAGACCGTTACACCGGCGCAAAGAATCGGAGCGATTTCGATCAGGTCCGATCCTTTCGGAATATGCGCTACGTAATCGGGATCCGCGATGGCATATTCCGAAAAACTCCCGTTTACCGAGTAGCCGCCGTTCTGCTGCCGCTCGCACAGAGTCTCCCATCCGGCCAGACAATGTTCGCATTGTCCGCACGCCGAATAGAGCCAGGGTGTGCCAACCAGATCGCCTTCCTTGACATGCTGCACGTCTCGTCCAACAGCGGCTACATAACCGACGCCTTCGTGGCCTGGAATGAACGGCGGATTGGGCTTAATCGGCCAATCGCCCGAGATCGCGTGGAGGTCCGTGTGGCAGACGCCTGTGGACTCCATCTTGACCAGAATTTCGTGTGCTTTGGGCTCCGGAACCGGCAGCTCTTCAATCGACAGCGGTTTGCCAAATGCGCGCACCACTGCGGCTTTCATCGTTTTTGTTTGTGCCATATTTTTCCTTTGTTATTTCCTTTTCCATCGCTCGTCTCATTAGCGCAAAGGGCGCGGCGCGTGCCCCACAACCGGAAGTTCCCCGCGCCGCGCTCCGTTTTGCGCGAATTATTCCGAAGCGCAAAGGGCGCGGCGCGCACCACCCGAACCTGAACTTACCCGCGCCGCGCTCCGTTTTGCGCGACTAAAAGAACCCCAGCTTTTGCGGGCTATAGCTCACCAGCACGTTCTTGGTTTGCTGGTAGTGATCCAGCATCATCTTGTGATTCTCGCGGCCAAAGCCGGATTGCTTGTAGCCGCCGAACGCGGCGTGGGCCGGATACAGGTGGTAGCAATTCACCCAAACGCGGCCGGCTTTGATATTCCGTCCGAACCGATAGCAACGGTTTGCGTCCCGGCTCCAGACACCGGCGCCCAATCCGAAGTTTGAATCGTTGGCGATAGCCAGCGCTTCGTTCTCGTCGCGAAAGGTTGTCACGCCCAGCACGGGCCCGAAGATTTCCTCCTGGAAAATCCGCATTTTGTTATGGCCGCGAAAGATGGTGGGCTGAACGTAGTAGCCGTTCGCCAGGTTACCCGGCAGCTTGGCCGCCGCACCCCCCGCCAGCAGCTCCGCGCCTTCGCGCTTTCCAATTTCGATGTAACTCAGAATCTTCTTCTGTTGTTCTTCGGACGCCTGTGCGCCGATCATTGTTGTAGCGTCCAGCGGATCGCCCTGCCGGATAGCGGCCAGGCGCACCAGCGCTCTTTCCATAAAACGGTCGTAGATGCTTTCTTGAATCAACGCGCGGCTGGGACACGTGCAGACTTCGCCCTGGTTGAACGCAAACATCAGGAAGCCTTCAATCGCTTTATCCAGGAATGCGTCGTCCTGGGCTAACACGTCGTCGAAAAACAGGTTGGGCGATTTGCCGCCCAGTTCCAGGGTTACCGGAATCAGGTTCTTGCTCGCATACTGCATGATCAGGCGGCCCGTTCCGGTTTCTCCGGTGAACGCAATCTTGGCGATGCGCGGGCTGGTTGCCAGCGCCTGGCCGGCCTCTTGCCCGAATCCATTCACGATATTCAGCACGCCGGCGGGCAGCAAATCGGCGATCAGCTCCGCCAGGACAAGAATGCTCGCGGGCGTCTGTTCCGCCGGCTTCAGCACCACGCAATTCCCCGCGGCCAGGGCCGGCGCCACTTTCCACGCCGCCATCAGAATCGGAAAATTCCACGGGATAATCTGGCCGACCACTCCCAGCGGTTCGTGGAAATGGTAGGCCACAGTTTCGGCGTCGATCTGAGAAATGGCCCCTTCCTGCGCGCGCACGCAGCCGGCGAAATAGCGGAAATGGTCGATGGCGAGCGGTATATCCGCGTTTTTCGTCTCGCGAATCGGCTTGCCGTTGTCCCAGGTTTCGGCGGCGGCCAGGAGTTCCAGATTGTCTTCCAGGCGCTGCGCAATGCGATTGAGGATGTTGGCCCGCTCGGCGGGTGTCACCGCGGCCCATTTATCTTTGGCGGCGTAGGCGGCATCCAGGGCGGCTTCCACGTCCGCGCTGTCGGAACGAGGAATCCTGCACAGCAGTTGGCCATCAATGGGCGATCGATTGTCAAAATAACGGCCATTTAAGGGAGGAAGCCAGGTTCCTCCAATGAAATTTCCATAGACGTCGCGAAATGGCGTCGCAACACGGGGGCTTACTTCTACCAGGAGTGTGGACATTAATATTGGTCTCCGCACCACCCAATGCACCCCCCAGTCCAAACGAGAATAATGCGGCGAGAGGGCCAAGCCACGTGGAATCAGTCTTCGCAAGCATACTTACTCCCGTTATCCGCGTACGGGCGAATGCGCCAGATCGCGCACTTACAGTCAATTCACGCAACCAGTTCACACAAGCTTGATGACCGCCGCGCCAGGCCACCATTACGAGTTCCTCGCCGCTAAGTGGCAGGTCTTCGGTCCGGCAGCGGCGCTTCGCGTATCATGAAGCAATGGAAGTGCAGCTCACCCCTGAACAGGAAGCTCAGCTGGCGCAGATGGCGTCTAAAGCTGGGACCAATCCTGAGCGATTGGCGAGGGATGTTCTTGTCCGATATCTCGATGACGAAGCCCGGTTCCTGGCCGCCGTCGAAAGAGGAATGGCAGCATCAGAGCGCGGCGAGTTCATCGAGGAAGAGGAGATAGACGCCCGCATCGAGCGCATGTTCAATCCTTGATCCGAATTCGTTGGACTGCTCCCGCCGCCGACGATCTGGAGAGCATCAAGAATTATCTACAGAAGCAGCATCCGCACTTTGCTGAGCCAACCGTGCGGACAATCTACCGGCTCATCCGCGCCTTGAAAACCACGCCCCACCGAGGCAGACCCGGCCACCGAAGCGGTACACGAAAGTTGACGCTTACGCCTCTCCCCTATGTTGTAGTTTATTCAGCCAAAGCCGAGGCCGCCGAACTCACATCTATCACGGCGCCCGAGATTGGCGCTAGCAGCGCGAGGTTAAAGTGGCCTTTTCTCGCCACAGCGAAAATCATTTGAAACGGTCGCCGATAGACCATCCAGCGACCGAGGTTCCTGAAAACCATCGCTGCACCGGAAAAGAGACGTGGGGTAGCGCCGGAAGATGAAAATAGCGTACGCAGACGCCCTTGCAAGGCTCGCGGCGTTCCTTTTCCGAATAGCTTGCGCATCAA
The DNA here is from genome assembly GCA_963784025.1 of Bryobacterales bacterium. Classification (GTDB taxonomy): domain Bacteria; phylum Acidobacteriota; class Terriglobia; order Bryobacterales; family Bryobacteraceae; genus Palsa-89. The sequence goes on along the minus strand of CAWAPW010000003.1, from coordinate 344,100 downwards.
CAACCCCAGATTCGCCGCGCCGGAGTGCACCACCAGCCGCTTGAGAATATTTTCTCGGCCGCGCAAATGCACCCGCCGCATCCCGCCGCGATCATACAAGTGTTGATTCCATCGCTCCAGTTTCTCGCCCCGTTGCCGTAACAGCCGCCGGCCTCGCTCTCCGCGAATGCGCCGCCGATTCGCGTATACCGCGCTTGTTCACTCTTCAGATCCGGCCACCTCTGCCGTCCGCGATTCGGCTCCGAACAATATGTGCGCACGCCCCACTCCGCCATTCGCTGACCACCGCGCGGCTGTGATAACCCTTGTCCGTGACCACCTCGCGCGGCCCGTCCGCGCTGACTTGTTGGATGACTTTATCGTTGTCGCTGTCCGCCACGATGGAGGTGATGCGTTCGCCGGCTTCCGCCACCGTCTCTTGAATCGTCTTCGTGTCGCCCTCGTCTGCCCCGTGCAGCGTGACCGCGATGATCGCTCCGGTCTCCATGTCCACAGCGTGTTCAGCCTTGTGAGCCAGATGTGTGCGCCCGTCCTTCATCTTCGTGATCCGCGCGTCGGGATCGTGCGGATGCTTCCAGTCTTCGTTGGATCCCTTCTTGGTCGCTTGCGATCCAGCTTCGCCAACTGCTCGCTGTGGGCGTCTCGATACCGCTCTCTTTCGCCAGCCTTGTGAGGAACTCTTCGTACTTTTCTCCGGTGTCGCGCCGCACGATGGATCGCAGCGCCGCGTTGGCTTCCAGATGTCGTCGCGTCCACGCCAATCGTGGTCCCCTTCAGTAGTTTCTTTTCGGCCAGCATCTGAAGCACCCACTGGAACACCGCCTGATGCGTCTCCACATCCATCAAACGCCTGGTTCGCGAGATGGTCGAGTGGTCCGGCACGCTTTCATCCAGCGCGATCCGCACGAACGATCGGATCGACAAGACTGTCGCTGGCGCGCCATGCGATTCCGCGTTCCGAATCGATCCCTTCGAAATAGCCCACCATCAGCAGCCGGAAATAAATCCCCGGCGACAAACCCGGCCGGCCGACCTCGCCCGCGTAGAAATCCTCGCAGATCGCTTCCACGTATTCATCGAACTTCTTCTCCTCCAGGATCTGATTCAGCCGCTCGTAAAACGGATGACTCGCGCTCACCGGCAGCGCCGCGGTCGGCGTCCACAATCCTTCTTGCCGGACCCGCTTCTTTCTTCGTCCCATCGCCATGAATATAGACGCTCATAATACGATTGAGGTCACGCGTCCCGAGATGTTGTTCGTAGAATGAAATCAGGCAGAAATGTCGAAAGAGGCACAGCCACTCGATAACCACGCACCGCGCACCGAGGAGGAGATTCGCGCTTATACAATCGGAGAGCCGAAGCCATTGTCCAGCCGCATTTTGATCGTGGCGTACGATCCGCTCTGGCCGGACCTGTTTGCGCGTGAGGCAGACCGAATTCGGTCGCTGCTCGGGAGCCGGGCGTTGCGGATTGAACATGCCGGCTCAACGTCCGTGCCAGGGCTCGCCGCGAAACCGATCATCGATCTGCTGCTGGTGGTCGCTGACTCGGCAGCGGAAGATGCGTACGCGCCGGCCCTGGAGGCGGCTGGCTATGTGCTCCGGATCCGAGAGCCCAACTGGTACCAGCATCGGATGTTCAAGGGGCCGGACACGGATATCAACCTGCACGTATTTCCATCCGGTTGTCCCGAAATCGACCACATGCTGGTGTTCCGAGATTGGTTGCGCAGCAATGCCGCCGATCGCGATCTGTACGCGCGCACCAAGCTGGCCTTGGCGCAGAAGGAGTGGAAATATGTCCAGAATTACGCCGATGCCAAGGTCGTCGTCATTGAGGAGATCATCGCACGAGCTCGCGTCGATCGGAAATGATTGAAACCGCTGACGCGCGGTCGGAGGAACTTTCACCACAGACTGCTAGGTGGTTCCATTTCCGCGCTTGCCATCAATGTGACGCGATAGCTGCTCACGCGGGAATTTGCCGCTCTTGATGAGGCCGGCTTTCATTTTCTCCAGCGGAATTCGCTTTTCTTGCCGCATTTTCTGCACCCCGCGCCATCGAGGCGGTGCAAGAGAGCTCGCGCTTCCGCCACTTCTGTGCGGCGGAGTGTACTCAGTCAAAGCCGAAGCCGTCGAAATCCTGCACATTCGTCAGGTATGCAAGATTGGCGGTGAGTAACTTTCACCAAAGACCTATTTTGCAAACTTGCTGCAAGGCAGGCTTTCCCTTATTCTAAAGGCGATGGAAGTACAGCTCACCCCCGATCAAAAGGCGTTTGTCCGTCAGGCGATTGAAAGCGGACGCCTGCTCCGCGAGGAAGAAGCGGTGAGGGAGGCCCTTGCCTTGTGGGAGCAGCGTGAGCGAACACGCGCAGAGGTACTTGCGGCCATCGATGACGCTGAGGCCTCACTCGCCCGAGGAGAGGGGCGCCTCATTACGCAGCAATCCATGCGCGACCTTGCCTCCGAAGTGAAACAGCGTGGACGCCACCGCCTGGCGGCGGAGCAAAACTCTGCCCGCTAATGGCGCACCGTCTTGCACCTGCGGCTGAGGCCGGGCTGGACGACATCTGGTTTCACATCGCCAAAGAAAGCCAAAGCTTTGAGATTGCCGACCGCGTGGTGGACTCCATTACCGACAGGTTTCTTCTTCTCGCCACCCATCCTCATATCGGACGCCGACGCGACGAAGACTTGCGGCCCGGCTTGCGCAGTTTCCCGTGGGCGAGTACGTCATTATTTATCGGGTCGAAGATGACGACGTGCAGATCCTCCACGTTGTACGCGGCAGCCGCGACATTGAGGCTCTCTTCCGTCACTGACCTATCGAAAGGACTTCCTCCCAAAGAGGCCGGTTAGAGCCTATGGGGCAAGCTTGCACCGCCCATTCTCTCGGCGACTCCTTGGACGAAGTCCAGTGGGTTTTCGTCTAGGTACTGACGCTCTCCCAGTCTCTCTCCATCCTCATATATTTCATAGGCGACCTCGCCACGCAGAAAGTAGATGTGCACCTCGTAGAGCCTTCCTTGGGCCTCGAAGCCATAGACGTCCTTATCGGAAGGCGTGACCATCTCGTAGATCTCGTCTGCGCTGCGAAGGGTGCCGTCGATGCGGACGTGCATCACACCGTCTACCACACACGCGCCGGGATTGGTCTCCACCTTGCGGCCTCGCGCCACGAGAATTCTCAACGCCTCATTGATAGAACTCACCACTACATTATCGCGCAAAATGTTTGATACGTGACCCATTCGATGTGGAAGCGGAGTCGGACGCCATCACGAATTAGAATGATGGGATGCCTTGGCCCATGAGATATTACCATTCTGGCGTGTTGGCGATGTTCCTTAGCCAGTCGGAGAAATACTCCATACAGACGGATGAATTTGAGGGCAGCGTGCGAATCCGCGACAGCTGTCCGGACGGCGCATATCTGAGTGTGGATTTCGGGTTTCGGGAATGCAGGAACGGAGAATGGCCGTCGCGGCATACGGCCCCGATTTAGCAAAGGCATCCGTTGACGAGCAGCGATTGTGGACCGGTTTTGAGATTTTGGACGGAGAGAAGTTCACAGCCGAGGCGGACGATTCCCGCTTTCGGAAATGGATAGATCGGTACATAATGGGCAGCTGGGACGTGGAAGACGGCCCAATTGCCACGCTCGACCGAGTAGTCAAGCAGGTCAACGCGATTGCTGAGTGCGTTGTGAATGGGCCTTTGTTCAAGTCCTCAAACATCCGCACGCTGTGCTTCCCCTTGGCACAGAACACCCACCGCTACCAGGACGCACACTCCGAGGTTTACAAGCTGATCATCGACGGGCTCAACAAAGAGGCGATTACAGACCTCGGTGTCAGACTGGGCATCGTCGTAAATCCCGGAGACAGGAGAACGTTAGCAGGATGCTGAAAAAGGCAATAAACCGCTTGCTCACGCGCGCGGCTCAGAATTGCGACTGGTTGTTTGCATGTGTTTACCGAGCCGCGACCGTGAGGGAGTCGGTCTCCAAAAAGCCTTTTTCATTAGCCTGTTAGACGCGCTCCAGGTACTGTTTCCCAACGGGGCAGTGAGGGCTGGCGTGCGCGACCCGTTGGACCAGGTCTCAGAACAGCGGAGGCTCGCCAGCCACAAGGAGCGCCCTCAAGCGCGCACCTTTGCTGCGTTCCAAGAATTCGGGAGGGACCTCAGGGCGGTCATCCGGGGAGTTGAAGCGCTCCGAGACGATCTGGCCCAGCGACTAGATGTGAACCTCGCGCGATGCGAGGAGCGGGCCTCGGCCATCCAGTCGCTCCCAGTTTTCGATAAGCGTCGACCGACGCAGCCGAATTACGGCATTTTCAAGGCTTTGCAAATGGAAGGAAAGCAAGTGGAACGGGTACGAACCGGGGAGCACGCGTCTCGCTCCGGGTGGGCAGAAAGCGAGGCCCTCGTTCTGGAATTTTCGGACGGAAGTCTGATGGGCATCCAGGCTGTCGCTAACATTGCACAGATCATTAGTGAGGATAAGCTGATTGAGCCTAACGATCTGCACATTAGGTTCTACGTTACGTATGCCCCTCCTATGCTGCCTTATGGCGATGAGGTCGCCTGAGCTTGATGGGATTGGCGAAAGGACGGAACAGGCCCAACGCCACTGGCACCTCCGCTTGACAACTCCCTAACCCCAATCCTATCATGAGGTTTGCTCCCACCTTGGGGGCTGCGGAGGTTTCGCGGCGCCGTTTGCCCGCACGCCGCGCACGTTCATCGCTGAGGGGGAGACCGTGATCAAGCTCGACATCATTAACGAAGTCGTCAACAAAACCGGCATCACCAAGACCAAGGCCGAGATGGCCGTGGAAACAGTTTTCGAGAGCATGAAGCGGGCCCTGTCGCACGGCGAGCGCATTGAGTTGCGCGGCTTCGGCATCTTCAACGTGCGCCCGCGCAAAACCGGCATCGGCCGCAACCCGCGCACCGGCGCCGAGGTGGCCATTCCTCCCGGCAAGGCCGTCCGATTCAAACCCGGCAAGGAGCTGCAGTCGCTGCAGTAACGTAGGTCGTGGTTCCTCGCTCATCGCCCGACGCGCCCCCAAGTGACGCGCGAAATCGAAGCCACGCATTGAGAGCCGCGTTCACTTTTCCGCAGGACACAATTTCCACCGCGCGCTGGGCGCTGCACTGGCTGCTACTGGTGTTGACTCTGTGCACCACTACGCTGGTCGGCGTGGTGCTCACGCAAACCTTTCAGGAAGGCCGGCCGCTGGAATTAGAGCAGTACCTGCACGTTTTCACTACGTTGCACTACCGGCCGCAGCTGCTCATCGACGGGCTGGCGTTCTCACTCACGCTCATGATCATCCTGCTGGCGCACGAGCTGGGCCATTACTTCGCCTGCCGGTATTACGGAATCGACGCGAGCCTACCCTACTTTATACCGTTTCCTTTCTCACCCATCGGGACGTTTGGCGCCTTCATTCGCATACGCTCGCCCATCTACACGCGCCAGGCGCTCTTCGACGTTGGCATCGCCGGACCACTGGCCGGATTCGTCGTGCTGCTCCCGTTCCTGGTGATTGGCATCGGTGCCTCTAAGGTGATTCCCGGAATCGCCGAGCGCGGCGATCTCATCTTCGGCGTTCCAGCCATCCAACGCTTCTTTGAATGGATCATTTTCCCGCACGTCCGGTCCGCGGACATCCTGCTGCACCCCATCGCGCGCGCCGCCTGGGTCGGAATCCTGGCCACGGCGCTCAACTTGCTGCCGATGGGCCAGCTGGATGGCGGGCACATCTTGTATGCATTTACCGGGCGATGGCACGGCCGTCTGTCGCGGCTTTTCATCGTCGCGCTGGTCGCCATGGCGCTGCTCACTCGCACCTGGAGTTGGTTGCTGTGGGCCGGCCTGGTGTTCTTTTTCGCGTTGCGCCATCCGGTCATCTTCGACATGGCCAAACTGGACAAAAATCGCGTGGTTCTAGGCCTGGCGGCACTGGCGATTTTCCTGCTGACGTTTATGCTCGCGCCACTACGTTGATCGTGTCCAAACGTGGCGAATTTTCACGCCTCTGTGTCGATGTTCCACTCAGCCTCGTCTTTAGGCGACGAAGAGAGCATCGACAAAAACAGCGCAAACACTATCAAAATCCCGGCTATGGCTGCTGCTAACATCGGAAAGACCCACCTTCTGCCCGTTACTAGAGCAAGTCTGGGGCCACGAATCGACCGGCTGCCCGTTCGGGGCCAAGGCCCCCGCCCAGTTACGGCACAACCACATCGAAATACACCACCTCAATGCTCTCCAAAATTGCCCGCATCTTCGGAAAGTAAGTCTTCCCGTACGTCGACCCCTGATGCGCATCGAACGCCGCCTGATCGCGATACTGCTCCTCGACGATGTACGCACGAGGATTCGTCCGCGATTTGAGCAGCGAGTAGTACAAACAATCCGGTTCCCCTTCCCGAATCGCCGCGCGAAGCTCGCGAAACAGGGTTTCGAACTCCCGCTCGTGCGCCTCTTTGACCACGATGGTTTTCAGCCCGCCTATGCGCATGTATTCACCTCGGTACCAATCTTTGTACTTATGATGGACTCATGACCGCCGCGCAAATCAAGCGCTTGGCCCGCGAGTGCGGCTTCGAGTTGGCCGGGATCGCCGCCGCTGAGCCGTTGCCGGCGGACACGCGTCGGTATCTGGACTGGATTGACCGCGGATTGGCCGGCGCCATGGGCTACCTCACGGACCGGCGCGCACAACTTCGAACCGACCCCAAGCTTCTGCTCCCGACCGCTCGCTCCATCATTTGCGTCGGCAAACTTTATAACGGCCCCCAGCCCCGCTCGACAGAGGTGACTGACGCAGCCAACGGAGCCGAACACGGCTGGATTTCGCGCTACGCCTGGGGCGAGGATTATCATGACGTCCTGCGCCGCGGTTTGGAAAAGCTGGCGGCCCAGCTGGGCCCCGACCACGATTACAAAATCTGCGTCGACACCGCTCCGTTGCTCGAGCGCTCCTACGCCCGCCAGGCGGGCCTCGGCTGGATTGGCAAAAATACCTGCCTGATCAATCAGGAGATCGGGTCCTGGGTTTTCCTGGGTGAGATCCTGACGTCGCTGGCCGTGGAACCGGACTCGCCGCCGCCCGATCGCTGTGGAACCTGCTCGCGCTGCATCGACGCTTGTCCCACTCAGGCCATCGCGCCCGGCGGCTATGAAATCGACGCCCGCCACTGCATTCCGTATTTCACTATTGAATTACACGGCGCGGCGCCCGAAGAGATGCGCGCCCACATCGGCCAGCACGTATTCGGCTGCGATATTTGCCAGGATGTCTGCCCGTGGAATTCGCGCGCGCCTGTCGCCGAAGAGCCCGCATTCGAGGCTCGCCATTTTGCGCCGCCGCTCGATGAGCTGGCCGCCATGACCGAAGACGACTTCCGATCGAAGTTTCGCGGCAGCCCCATCCAGCGCGCCAAATACGCAGGCTTTCTCCGCAACGTCGCCATCGCGATGGGCAACAGCCGCCTCGAAAAATTCCGCGAGCCGCTCGAACGCCTGGCGGAGTTTCAGAACCCCTTGGTTTCCGAGCAAGCCCGCTGGGCCCTCCGCCAGTTCCCCCGGTGAGCGTTTCGTGGCGCACGCAGGGGCCTGAACGCATCGCTCGTCGCTACGCATCACACTGCGCCCGCATCGTATATTAGAAATGTAAGTGCAAACGCAGTAAGCGGTGGAGTCCGCTCAATGCCGTCCCGCACGGCCAATGACTCCTACAGTGGCGTCGCTGTGGGATATTGGCACATCCCCTCCGGCCAGCCGCCAGCAGATCGAAGGAGATGAGCACGCTTGGACAAGTATCTCGTCGTCTTAACCGGTGCCGGCCTCGGCGGATTGGCTCGCTTTCTCGCCGGCACCTGGATCATGGGAAAATACGGCGGGCGCTTCCCGCTCGGCACCTTCATCATCAACGTCACCGGCTCGTTTCTGATCGGAGTCCTGATGACGCTGCTCACCGAGCGCTGGCAGCCCCACCCCAACTGGCGGCTGTTCCTGGTGGTAGGCGTGCTAGGAGGATACACGACGTTCTCCAGCTTCGAATACGAAAGCTATCAAGCGGTCCGCGACGGCGCGCGTTGGATCGGCTTGCTCTACGTCACTGGCAGCGTCGTTCTCGGATATTTCGGCGTCTGGCTGGGCGCGGTTTTGGCCGCCCGCCGCTAGGGAACCGCGCGAGTGAGCGCTACAGAGCCGCGCGCGTAAGCAAGCGGATTCTGCGAAAGAAGGAAACCAATGCTAACCAAGGGTCCCGCCAAGAAGGTTACGATTTTCATCAACGAAGATGCGCCCCATCGCATGACCTCGCTGCACGACGCCATTATGACCTTCCTGATGCACAAGGGAGTGGCCGGCGCCACCGCGACGCGCGCCTTTTCCGGCTTCGGCTCGCACCACACTTTGCACACGCCTCGTATGGAAGCCACGGCCGAGCATCTCCCCATCCGCATCGAGTTCATCGAGACCGCCGAGCGCGTGGACGAACTTCTGCCCACTCTTTACGAGATGGTCACCGACGGCCTGATTGAAGTGCAGGACACCAACGTCGTCAAGCTGGCGCGCCCCTCCGCGCAACCAGATCCCAAGCTGCCACACCAGCGCAAGGTTGGCCCCGCGAAAATGCTGCGAATTTTCCTGGGCGAAGCCGACAAATGGCAGGACGAGCCCTTGTACGACGCCATCGTGAAAAAACTCCGCATGCTGGACATCGCCGGCGTCACCGTCTATCGCGGCATTCTCGGATACGGCGCCAAGGGCCACGAGCACAAGAAAAGCTTTCTGCATGTCTCGCGGGACCTGCCCATCATGCTGTCGGTGATCGACACGCCCGAAAAGATTCTCGCCGCGGCCGAGGTCATCGAAGGAATGCTCGAGGACGGTTTGCTGGTGATCTCGGACGTCGAAATGGTGCGGTTGGTGCGTTCATGACTGCGAAACCCGGCAGGCTGCTGCGCATCCACATCCTGGAGTCGGACCGCTATCAGGGCGAGCCTCTGTTTGAAGCGATCATTGCCAAGTGCCGTGAGCTCAAGATAACGGGCGCCACGGTGTTCCGCGGCCTGGAAGGTTATGGCGAATCTGCGGAATTGCACCGCGCCCATCTGGTCCATCACGATCAGCCTATCGTGATCGTGATCGTGGATACCGCCGGGAACCTGGCCCGCCTGCTTCCCGCCATCGAAGAAATGATAGAAACGGGCGTCCTGGCTACATCCGACGTGGAAATGATCCGGGTCCAAAACCACCCGGCCCTCTGAATTCCGAATCCGTTCCGGGTGCCTTATCATATAAGAAAATGTCCGTCGAAGAAGAGCTGCAAGAACACACCGAACACGCCAAGGAGCCCTTCGACAAGAAGGTGGCCGCCACCATGGCGATCCTGGCCGCGTTCCTGGCCATTGTCTCCGTTCTCGGCCAGATCATGATCGCTGAAGAGCTGAAGGAACAGCAAAAGGCTTCCGACCAGTGGTCGTATTACCAGGCCAAATCCATCCGCCGCTACCAATCCGAAGTGGCGCGGGATTTGTTCGCAGGCATGAAACTGAACGAGCAGAGCGCGCAGTACCAGAAGAACTCCGAGAAGTACCGCAAGGACGACGAAGACATTCAGAAGGAAGCGGAGGGTCTGGAGCGCGACAGCCATCTGCGTGGCCGGCAGGCCCTTGGGTTCCACGTCGGCGAAGTGTTTCTCGAGTTCTCCATCGTCTTGGCGTCCCTGGCGATCCTCACTAAGCGCCCCGCGCTGTGGTACGTATCCATCCTGAGTGGAACGTTGGGCGTCGCCGTCGCCGCAACAATATTCAGCTTCCCCTCCATTGTGGAGAAGTTCCAGCAGTAAGATAGTCTTGCCGGTAAGATAGTCTTTGAATGATAGAAAATGTGAAACCGGGCGTTTCCGCCCGCCATGCTCGAGTTGTGCTCTTTGACTTCGATGGCACGTTGTCACTGATCCGCTCGGGGTGGATGAATGTGATGGTCCCGATGATGGTGGAGATCCTCGCCGATCTCAAGACCGGCGAATCGGAGGAGCAATTGCGCGCGCTGGTGGAGCAGTTCGTCTGGCGGCTCACCGGCAAGGAAACCATCTATCAGATGATCGCCTTCGCCGAAGCCGTGCAGGCGCGCGGCGGTCAGCCGCTCGATCCGCTGGCCTACAAAAAGATGTATCTGGACCTGCTGTGGCAAAAAATTGAAAAGCGCGTGGAGGGTTTGCGAAAAGGACAAACCGATCCGGAGGAGTTTCTGGTCCCCGGCTCCCGCGCGCTGCTGGAACGTTTAAGGGATAAGGGGTTGAAAATGTATCTGGCCAGCGGTACCGACGAGATCTATATGAAAGAGGAGGCCCGCCTGCTGGGCGTGACTCCGTATTTCGATGGCGGCGTTTATGGCGCACTGGACGACTATAAAAGTTTTTCGAAAGCCATCCTGATTCAGCGCATTCTCTCCACCGCCGAGTTTCAAGGGCACGAATTCCTCGGGTTCGGCGACGGTTACGTGGAAATAGAGGAAGTGAAAAACGTGGGTGGCGTGGCCGTGGGCGTCGCCAGCGAAGAGCCGGACTGCAGCCGCGTGGATGAATGGAAACGCGAGCGCCTCATCGGCGTCGGCGCGGACTACATCGTTCCGAATTATCTATGTCGTGAAGAGCTGTTCTCTTCGCTCTTCCCTGCCTGATGTCACTCAGCGCCGCGGAGATTCTGGAAGCTGTCCCCAGATACTCGGCTCTCGTCGTCGGTGACATTTGCCTGGACCGCTGGTGTACTTACGATCCAGCCACGGCCGAGCCTTCGCGCGAGACCGGTATTCCCAGCGTCGCTGTCGTTTCCACCGAAGTGGCTCCCGGCGGCGGCGGCAACGTTGCCAACAATCTTGCGTCGCTCGGAGTCGGCAGGGCCGCGGTGCTGGGCGTGCTCGGCGACGACGGTTTCGCGCACGAATTGACGCGCGCGTTGAACGCGCGCGACATCTCCACGGATCTGTTGGTGCGCTCCGACAAGGCGCCCACCTTCACCTATACGAAACTGATTAATGCCCTGTCGGGCCTGGAGGATCTGCCGCGCGTCGATTACATCAATACGCGGCCGCTGCCCGACGCGGTGGAGCAGGAAGTAATCGAGTATCTGCGGGAGTTCGCGGATTCCTTCGATATCATTTTCATCTCCGATCAGGCCGATACCCGCAGCGGCGGCGTGGTGACCCCGGCCGTGCGCGCGCTGCTGGAGGAGATCGCCCAAGCCAACCCGCAGCAAAATCATCTGGGTCGATTCTCGGCTTCGCGTGGAACGTTTTCGCAACATGATTTTGAAGCCCAACGAGCGCGAGGCCAGCGCCGCTTCCATCGCGTTATTCGGCGAGGTGGACTATCAGCGCCTGCGCAGTCACGCGAATTCGAGGCTGGTTTTCGTAACGAAGGCGGCCGCGGGAGTGGTCGTTGTTGAAGATGGCGTGGAAGCGCTGGTTCCCGCGTTACAAGTGAGCGAACCGGTGTACGTCACCGGCGCGGGCGATAGTTTCTCGGCCGGCGCAGCGCTGGCTCTGGCGATCACCGGCTCATCCATCGAGGCCGCGCGTTTTGGCAACCTGGTAGCGTCCATCACCGTCAAAAAGCAGGGCACCGGGGTCGCCAGTCCCGAGGAAGTTCTGGCGGCTGCCAGTTCGCTCACAGCATGAGCACGCTAGCAATCGACGTCGGTGGAACCAAGTTCAGCGTGGCCGTATTCGAAGGCAAGCGGATGCTGGAGCGCGAGTCGCATTCTACCGATCGCGCGGGCGGCCGGGATTGGATGCTCTCGAAGCTGGAGGACGTCATCGCCACTCTGGCCGCGCAGCATCGTTTCGATTGTTGCGGCATCGGCTTCGGCGGCCCGGTGGATTTCGATCGGCAGCGCGTGATTTTATCCACGCACGTTCCGGGATGGGCCGATTTCGACCTTCCCGGCCATCTGACAAAACTGCTCGGATTTGTTCCGGTCATGGACAACGATGCCAATGCCGGAGCTCTCGGCGAAGCCTTATATGGCGCCGGCCGCGGCTATCGTCCGCTGTTCTATATGACTCTTTCCACCGGTATCGGAGGAGGCCTGGTATCCACCGACACGGTCTATCGCGGCGCGGATTCCTACGCGGGCGAGATCGGCCATCTGACCGTCCGCCCCGCCGGTCCCGAATGTTTGTGCGGGTCACACGGCTGCCTGGAGCGGATGTGCTGCGGATTGTGGCTGGAGCGCGATCATGGCCAGCCGGCCATGAACTGCTGCGCGATCCTGCCTTTGTGGGGCGCTATGTTATCGACCTGGCCTTGGGGCTCAAGGCCGCCATCATGTTGCTGAACCCGGCGCGCATCGTGATTGGCGGCGGCATCGCCAAGGCGGGCGATCGTTTATTCGCGCCGCTGCGCGCGGAGTTGGGCAGCCAGATCACGGCGTGGTCGCGCGCGCGCGTGGATGTGGTTCCCGCCGAGCTCGGCGACGACAGCGTGCTGTGGGGCGCGATGGCGCTGGCCACGCGGCGGACCGCATGAAGTTGCCCGCGTTTTATCCGATTATCGATAGCGTTCCGGCGGCGGAAGCGTTGCTCGAAGCGGGCGCGCGCATTCTGCAGTTCCGCCACAAAGGCTTCTTTTCGCGAAACGTCTTCGAGGACGCCAGCCGGATCGCGGAATTGTGCAGGAGCGCCGGCGCCTTATTCGTCATCAATGATCGCGCTGACATCGCAATGTTGCTAAACGCCGGATTGCACTTAGGCCAGGATGACTTGTCGCCCTCCGACGCGCGCAGAATCCTGCCGTCCAGCACCATCATCGGATTCTCCACGCACAACGAGCAGCAACTTCGCGCGGGCGATTTGGAGCCGGTCGATTACCTGGCCATTGGCCCCATCTTCGCCACCGGATCGAAGCAGAATCCCGATCCGATCGTCGGATTAGATCGACTGCGTTCGCTGCGGCAACTCACGCGCAAGCCCTTAGTCGCCATCGGAGGCATCACCCGCGCGTTAGCGCCCCAGGTTTTCGAAGCTGGCGCGGACTCCGTCGCCATCATCGGCGACCTGTACCCGAATCTGCGTGCGCAAGCCGCGGAATGGATCGCCATTAGTGATGATGCTCGTGCTCGTGATGGGCGACCACAATCGTACACGGAGCGTCGCACTTAGTGTGCTCGAACTGAACGGTAGTGTGATGGATTTCATACTTGCACAGCACTTCATTGATGCGCTGCAGAATGGCGTTGCTTTCCGACGGCGGCATGTCTTCAATCAGCACGTGGCAGCTCAACGCGTGCGCGCTCGAACCCAGGCTCCAGATGTGCAGATCGTGCACGTCGATCACGCCATCCAGTTGCCGCATCGCGCCGGTCACTTCGTTCAGCTCCATGCCGCGCGGCAGGCCTTCCAGCAGTACGTTCAGCGACTCTTGAATGATGTCCCACGCGGTCCAAACGATAAGAATGCCGATCAGAACCGAAAGCACCGGATCGATTACGGCCAGTCCGGTGAAGTGGATCGCAATGGCGCCCGCGATAATTCCTGCCGAGCTGACGGCGTCGCCCAGCATGTGTACGAACGCCGCGCGGATATTCAGATCGTGGTCCTTCTCGCGATAGAGGCCCAGCATGATGCCGCCGTTGAGCGCCAGCGCCGCGACGGCAACCCACAGCATGGTCCACTCTTCGATGTGCCGCGGATGCAGGAAACGCTGCCAGGCTTCGTAGAAGATGAAGACCGCGATCCCAACCAGGGTGAGTGCATTCACGAAAGCCGTCAGAACGCCCGCGCGGTGATAGCCGAAGGTTTTGACGTTGTCGGCGGGCTTCGACTGCATGTACACGCCGACGCTGGCCAGCACCAGTGCCAGCGCATCGGTGAAATTATGGCCGGCATCGGAAACCAGCGCCAAGCTTCCCGAGCGAAAGCCGGCGATGGCTTCGACCACGACGAACAAAATGGTGGCAAAAAACGACCATTTCAGAATGCTCGCAGTTCCGTGATGATGGCCGTGATGGTGCAATTTATCCCTGCACCTCCATTTTACCTCTCAAAATCGGGTAACTTCAGTGAAGTTAAAGCCGCGCACTTTCATCGCAGGCGCCACCATGTCGAAAGCCTCTTCGCCGGAGGCGCGTACCGCGGGCGAAAGCGCTTCCACGTTATTTAACAGTTCGATGATGCCCTGATTAAAGCGGAAATTGCGCAGGCCGCGTGTGACGCGTCCATTTTCGATCAGAAACGTGCCGTCGCGCGTCATGCCGGTCATGATTTTTTCGTAGGGATCCACTTCACGGATGTACCAGAGCCGGGTGACCAGAACGCCGCGATCGGTGGATGCGATCATTTCATCCAGCGACGTGGATCCGCCCGCGATCACAATATTCAGGGGCGCTTCGCCCACTTCGTTGGGCAGCGGGAAGCCGTGGCCGGTTGGCTCCACGCCGGCGCGCTGCGCGCTCGATCGTGCATAGGCCAAATCCCGCGGAACGCCTGCTTCCACCAGCGTCAGTTTCCGGCGCGGCACGCCTTCGCCATCGAAAGGAACGCCCGCTTGCAGCGGATGCGCGACGTCGTCGGAAATCTGAATGTTGTCGCCGAAAAGCTTTTTGCCCAGCCGGTCGGTCAGGAAGCTGCGGCTGTCAGCGACGGCTGTGGCGCTGAAGTCGCCGAACATTTGCCCAACCAGATCCAGCACCGCCGCTGGTTCCAGAATCACGGTGTAGCGGCCGGAAGGGATTTCGTGCGGATCGCGCGAGAGCCGTGCTTTTTCGGCGGCGCTGCGGGCAAGAGCGACGGGATCGAAAGCATCGTGCGAGACCGCCGAAGCTTTGGCCCAGCCGGAGCTGTCGCTCGCCATCGCGGTGATCGAAAACTGCGCCATCGTTTCAGCGTGCCAGGCGGCGACACCGCGCGAATTGAAAATCGCTTCGATACTTTGGCCCGTCGAATAAATGCCGGCGGCTGTTTGACCGGCGCTTTCGACAATGCGAATGGCTTCGGCCACGGCCTTGCCGCGATGCTCCGGTGTTGCGGCAGCGGTAGCGGCGTCGAAACGCATGGTCTCCGAAATCACGGATGGTTCGTTCAATGGCGGCAAATCCGAATTCGGAGCAGCCGACCTGGCCAGCGCAAGCGCGTCCTCCACTGCCCTGCGAATCGAATCGGGATGGAATCGATTCGTCGTTGCGCGGGCCGTTCGATGATCCAGCGCTACGCGGATGGAGATCCAGCGATCCTGCTCCGCTACATTTTGATGAATGGTGTTGTTCGCGAAGCGCGTGAGCGCGCCGAAGTGCGCGCCAAATAGCGCCTCGACGTCCGAAACGCCCAACGATTTCGCGGCATCCTGCACCGCGCCGAACAGCTCGCGGCAGTCGCTTTGCGAGAGGATCGCTGCGCCGTCCAGTTCAGCCGGCATACGCGGCTCCCACTTTGATGTTGTGGAAGCGCGCGGGGCTTGCGCCGTGGCCGGTGCCGATCACTTGCTCGGGCTGTCCCTTGCCGCAATTCGGAACGCCCCACAGCACCCAATGATCGCGATTCGCGATAGCTGCGCAGGAATTCCAAAACTCAGTGGTAATTCCGCTGTAAGTCGGATTCTTCAGCATGCGAATACGCTTGCCATTCTTGATCTCCCAGGCGATTTCGCAGCCGAACTGAAAATTATAGCGTTTGTCGTCGATGGACCAACTCCGATTGGTCTCCATATAAATCGCGTGGCTGACGCCCGCGAATACTTCGTCCAGCGTCTGCTCGCCGGGCAGCAGGCTGACGTTGGTCATGCGGATCAGCGGAAGCCGCGCCCAACTAGTGGCGCGCATGGTGCCGTTCGACCGCGTCGCGCCGATGGCCGAGGCAGTTTCGCGCGACGTCATATATCCAACGAACTGGCCGTTACGAATAATGTCGGCCGATTGCGCCGGCACTCCTTCGTCGTCGAACGCGAAGGTGCCCATGCCGGGCCCATGCTCGATACGCGCGTCGCAAACCGCGTTGACGATATCGGAACCGTAGCGCAGATGATTCAACTTGTCGAGCGTGAGAAAGCTCATGCCCGCGTAGTTGGCCTCCGAGCCCAGCACGCGATCCAGCTCGATGGGATGGCCGATGGATTCGTGAACCTGCAGACCGAGCTGGCTGCCGTCCAGGATCAGATCGAAGCGGCCCTCGGGACATTGATCGGCCGAGTGCAATGTCACGGCCTCTTCGGCCATGCGTGGCGCATGCGCCAGCAGATCCAGTTCATGGATCAACTCGTAACCCTTCAGCTGATGCTGGCCGCCGAATGAATTCGGATAAGAACGCTTCTGGATCTGATCGCCCTTGAAACTGTACGCTTCGAATCCCGCGCCGCTGGTGGTGCGGGTCTGATCGATCACGCTGCCGATGGAAGACACAAAAACCTGGCGGCTGCGATGGAAGATCATCGAAGTTTGCGCAAGTGTGACACCGGAAGCCCGGCGCAGCTCTTCATCAACAGCAGTGAGAAGCGAAAGCTGTTCTTCCACGCCGACCGCGAACGGATCGATTCGACAAGGCGAAACCCAGGTTGCTTCGTGTTGCGTTTCCGGGGCGAGCGTGACGTCGTGTTTCTTTGCAAGCGCGCTGGAGCGGGCGATATCGACAGCCAGCGCGGACGCGGACTCGACGCCCGCGCGCGTCAGATCGTCCGTGGCGGCGAAACCCCAGCAGCCATTAGCGAGCACTCGGATTCCCATGCCCACCGATTCGTCGCTCGATACCTGGCCAGGCTTGCCGTTCTTGGTGCCGAGCTCGCGGTCGCGACTTTCGATAACGCGAACGTCGGCGTAAGTGACGCCCGGGCGCTGGGCCGAATCGAGCGCTTCAAGTGCAAGCTGCTTCATGAATCCAGGATAACGGCATTACCCCCCGAACGCGCACATCAAGCCAGTGGCCGCCCGCACAGGCCTTCTAATATGTCGATGGGGGCGTTTTCCCGCGCGGCCAGGCTCTCACGATTGACGATTACCGTCTGCTCCAGCGCATATTGTCCCGACAATACCGCGTGCGGCACCACGTCGGTGAACACCATCCAGGTGGAATCCGGCGGAAACTCAAAGCGATACTTCGCGCACTTTTCTTGATATTCGCCGTTGAACTTCAAATAATCGTGAAAGCCCAGCATGAAACGATCATAGGCCGAGCGCTTCGCCTCCACGCCGCCGAATGCGCCCAGCACGCGATTCCCAAACGATCCCTGGGGGCGCATGGCAAACCCACCCAATCCGGCGTCGGTGGCGTAGCGCGGCGCAAGCGTACCCATGGGATCGGAAGTCATCCAAACGCGAGGCTTGGTCTGATGAATGTTGGTGAAGAATCGCAGGATCATATCGCCGCGCGTCGGCCGCGTTGGAAAGGCGTCCACATGCAGCAGATCGTTGCGCTTCTTGGTCGGCAGATCGCGACCTTCTTCTTCCTGCGGCCGGAAGCTGGCAAAATCGATACGCGCTTTTTCCATGTAGCGCGGCAGCAGCTTCCACAAAAACGCGAGCGCGCGCTCGGAATAGGAGCGCATCGCGGTGCGCAGTTTTTCGGGATCGGAAACCACCGCCGGATCGAAACCGGTGACTTTATCTTCCGCCGGCCGGTACGCGATGTTCTTATGATGGCTGCTCGACGAAAGTCCCGTGCTTCGCAATAGCTCGCGCTCTTCTTCAGAGAGCGCGAACGGAGTAGAGGGGAAATACAAAATGTTTCCGCGCTCCAGCGCCAAATAGTAATCTTCGCGAGGTTCGGGGGCACCGACGGTGATTAACTCCACAAAGTCCATATTAACCGTCTCCCTTACGGTCGCGGCTCGGCAAGGCATGTTAAACTCCCGGATTGAGTACGCGCGTCTCTCTTTTCGTTACGTGCATTGTCGATCAGGTTTTTCCGCAAGTAGGCATCGCCATGACGCAGGTGCTGGAGCGCCTGGGCTATCGCGTTGATTTCGCCAAAGCGCAAACCTGCTGCGGCCAGCCCGCGTTCAACAGCGGCTACACGGACGAAGCGCGCAAGATCGCCCGGCATTTTCTGGATGTTTTTCGCGATTCGGAAGCCATCGTCGTACCTTCGGGTTCGTGCACCTCCATGATCTCGCATCATTTCGCGGACATCTTCCAGCATGATCCCAAGCTCCTGGCCGAGACTCAAGCGCTCGAGCCGCGCGTTTGGGAATTTTCGCGATTTCTGCTGGAAGTGGCCGGGGTCGACGACGTTGGCGCGCGATTCGATGGCGTAGTGACTTATCACGACAGTTGCCACGCTCTGCGAGAGCTGCGCATCAAAGCCGGACCGCGCCAGCTGCTATCGAAAGTTCGAGGGCTTACGCTCGCGGAAATGGGTGCAGCGGAAGAATGCTGCGGCTTCGGAGGAACGTTTTCCATCAAGTTTCCTGAGGTTTCGGGCGCAATGGCGCGCACCAAAATCGATTCCATCCAGAAGACCGGCGCGGCCACCGTGGTTTCTATCGACTCCAGTTGCCTGATGCAACTGCAGGGCGTGATCGATCGCGCCGGTTTTCCCATCCGGACGCTGCATCTGGCCGAGGTTCTGGCGTCGCGATGAACATTCCCGAAGCGGAGATTCAGCAGGCGATCGACGATCCGCGTCTGCAGCTTGCCATCTACACGGCAACCGGGCGATTGATCGATCATCGGAGCGCGGTGGTGAGCGCCGCAGCGCTGCCCGATTACCAGGCGCTGCGCAACGAAGCCAACGCGATCAAAAAGCACACCATTGACAATCTCGATTCTTACCTCGAGCAGCTGGAATCGAATGTAACGGCGCATGGCGGCAACGTGATCTTCTGCCGTAACGGCGAAGAAGCGGCCGACTTCGTTCTGGACCTGGCGAAGAAGCGCGGCTTGCACATGCTGGTGAAATCGAAATCGATGACCAGCGAAGAGATTCATTTCAACGAGCGGTTGGAAAAGCACGATCTGGAGGCCGTTGAAACCGATCTGGGCGAATACATTCTCCAGCTCGCGCACCAGCGGCCGTACCACATCGTCGCGCCCGCGCTGCATTTGACCCGTTACGACGTGGCCGATGTTTTCAGCAAGGAGCTGGGCGTCGAAAAAGAAGTAGTCATCGAAAAACAAACAAAAGTAGCGCGCGGCGTTCTGCGTCAGAAATTTCTGGAGGCCGGCATCGGCGTGAGCGGCGCGAATTTCCTGATTGCCGATTCGGGCGCCGTCGTCCTTGTCGAGAATGAAGGCAACGCGCGGCTGACAACGTCGGCGCCGAAGATACATGTCGCGATCGCCGGGATCGAAAAAGTGATCCCGCGCGCGCAGGATCTTGCGGTTTTTCTGAACCTGCTGGGCCGCAGCGCTACCGGCCAGCCGCTGACGGCGTACACGTCGTTCCTTTCGGGACCGCGCCGCGAGAACGAAATCGACGGCCCGGATGAGTTCTATCTTTTGCTGCTCGATAACGGACGGACGAAGCTGCTGGCCGATCCGGAGAAACGGCAATCGCTGTATTGCATCCGTTGCGGCGCGTGTTTGAATCATTGCCCGGTGTACCGCAAGATCGGCGGGCACAATTATCCGTGGGTTTATTCCGGACCGATTGGCGCGATTATCACGCCGCAGTTTCACGGCGTGAATCAGGATACCTGGCTGCCGTTCGCCTCCAGCCTGTGCGGCGCCTGCGCCGAAGTGTGCCCGGTGAAAATCGATATTCCGAAGGTGCTGCTCAAATTGCGCGAGGAAGTTGTAGAAGTTAAGCGCAGGCAGGAATCGGACGGCATGGAGCGCATGGCATTCCAGCTTTTCGCCTGGATCGCGACGCATCCGAAAATCTACTCGATGCTGGCCAGCCTGGGGTCGATTCTCTTTCCGCTGGTGCCGCGCATTGGTCCGCTCAAGAAATGGGCGAGCCAGCGGGCGGTGCCGGAACCGGCCAGACAAAGTTTTCGCCAATATTGGACGAGCAGGGTGGGGCAGCCAAAGGCGGGGCGATGACGGCGCGTGAACAGATTCTGGGTGATATTCGAAAAGCCTTAGGCAGGGGCGCGGGCCAGCCCCGTCTCTTTGAAGCGGCCCGTCTTTCCTCGCTCGAAAGCCTCCCGGCCCCGACACTGCGGATAACTCCGTCGAATCGCAGTCTACATATTGATCTCTTCGTCCAAAACTTCGAAAACCTTGGCGGAAAATCGATCCGCGTGCGCGATACTTCGGCGGTGGTGCCTGCAATCGCGGAATTACTGGCCCAAAAGAGCGCCGTCGCATCGAATTCGCCTTTTCTACGTAAGTGTGGAATCACTGGGCTCCCGCAGGTTCAGACGGGATTCACCGATCGCGAAGAGTTGAAACAAGCTTGCGCCGCGGCCGACATCGGGATTACCAGCGTCGATTACGCGCTGGCTGCGACCGGAAGTTTTGTGATGCTTTCCAGCCAAAACGAAGCCCGGCTCATCTCGCTTCTGCCGCCCATTCATATCGCCATCTTCCCGCGTTCGCTGATTCTCGCCAATCTGGACGAACTGCTGAGCATACTTCCCCGCCCCGCCGATCAAACCAGCTCCATGGTTTTGATCACCGGTCCCAGCCGGACGGCCGATATCGAACAAATCCTGGTGCGCGGCGTGCATGGGCCGGGCGAAGTTTACGCCGTGATCGTCGAGGCAGAATAATCATTCTGCGCTCGCCGGAATATTTCGCTGGGAGCGACACTTCCGCATGCTCGCGCAGGCGAAGAGGGTGGGAGGGTGTTGTGTGGGTATGACGCAATTTTTTCGCGCGTCGGGCGGGCCTACGTCGCAAAATCGATGCGAGTGTGCGTGAGGCATTCAGGTTCAGAATATCGCCGTGTGGCGGCGTGCGCCGGGGAGGGTCCGGCAAGACTTTGACGGTGAAGCGAATAAATGCCCCGGAGCACGGTGACTCGCGCTGAAATTTTCAAACAGCCTCAGTGATGCGGAATGTGGTCTTGGGCGCGGCCAGCGCGGCGACGGCTTCCTGTTCGGCGTATGCGGCGATGCACGATGAGCTGGCGGGCCGCCATGAAAAGGCAGTTTAGCCGCCGATGAACGCGGATGAACACGGATAAGAAAAGCCCGCGCGAAGGTTTGGTAAGAACGATTGGATAGTCAGTGCGGGGGTGCGGGTTTCTCGGGCATTTTGAAGACGGCGGTGTCGAGCGGGATATTCGCGTCCATTTTCTCGACGGTGATTTCCATGGCCAGGCGGCCGTTCACCAGTTGCGTGAGGCTGAAGGGCATCAACACGCCCTCCACCGGTTTGTAGTTGGCGATCTTGGATTCGTACAAGATTTCCTGGCCCAATTGCGTGCGCCGGCCTTCCGTCTTGACGGGGAGAAAGCTCTTGGCGTCCAGATAATCGTACTCAACGGAGCCGCTTTTTTTGGTGAGCTTGAGTTTGTAAACTGCCACGCCGTCGATTTCTTCTTTGTCCACCAACTCCACGGTGTTGCCTTTGGATTTGTAGTCGACCAGATTGCCGCCGATGAAATCAGAAGACTCCTGCGCGGCGCGGGTGTCTTCGTCACTGGATGGTTTGGGCTCGGCGCCGATGGCGGGATTGATGGTCCAGGCAGTGACGCCGTCGAAGGCCTGTACAACTTTGCGGCCTTGGAAAATGATCTCGAGGCGCAGCAGATTCGGGCGCTTCACCTGAATAGTGAGCGGCGCTTCGGTTTGGCCCAGGATGGAGGCTTTGCCGGTGACGACCAACGATTGAATGGCGTTGAGCTTGGCTTCGCCGCCCAAGGCTTCGACATGCTTTTGAACGATCTGATCGACGGTGAGCGGCGCGGGCGGAAGAGGAACGGCCCAAAGCAGGAACGCGGAAGCGGTAAGGGCCGCAGCTAGGAAGAACCGGCGCACAACCTCATAGTACTGCGCGAGGCCAGCAAGCGTCTAACGGGCAGGAGGTAGAAATGAGACGCTGCTTAATTTCGAGTATCGCTTTTGTAACGTTTTTGATCATTTGCGCGGCGGCTGAAGCTCAATCCACGCGATTTACGATGCGCGGTTACCCAGACGTTACCGACGCCTATCGAAGCGGCCTGCAGATGTATTACAAAACCTGGGCCGATTTGAATGAGGCGCAAAAGGCGGTGGCCCCTAATCCCGGCGATTGGTATCGCTACGATGTGGCGCGGGGACACCTGGATTTGCTGGAACGAACCTGGCAAGACGGATCGTTCGATCGCCCGCAAATCAATGATGCCATCAACGATGTCGAATTCGTGTTGAGGTTCAACAACCTTTCGACGCCGGATCGCGAAGTTCTTGGGCAGGATTTGGAGCGATTGCGCGACATACGCTTGAGGTACGCTCGCTGAACGATTGTTTTTATAGCAGACTGGACGCCAGCTCTTCGAAATTCCGCGGCGTTACCAGATGAAAGCGCAGCGAAAGGCGCGTGAAGCCGCGCAGGATACGAGTAAGATCGTCGGTTGGAATTTCCGGGCTGGCAAGGAACATGTTGCCCGAAGCGATGCGAAACGGGAGCACGCGCCAATCGCGCACCACGCGGCGGGGTAGCGCGCGGGCTACATGGCTGCTGATGACCCACGGTTCCAGGCGCCCCGAGGGCAGGCTCTGTTGCAAGCTGAGCGCTTCGTATAGCTCGTCTTCGCTGATAACGCCGCGCTGAACCAAATATTCGCCGAGCCGCACTCCCGGCGTGAGGTTTTCGAGCGCGTGGCGTACATCGGATTCTTCGGCGTAACCGGAGCCGATCAGGATCTCGCCCAGCTTGCGCTTGTGCTCTACCAGCGCGCTGCGCGATGGGTAGGCGTGTTCGGTCTTCACCCATACCAGCGGCTCATGGCGGATACGGGCGCGAATGTAGGATAGGACGGCTTTCCAGGTGGCGACGGTGTTGATCCAATTGCCGCAGACCGCCCGCAACGGGACGGCGAGAGCGAACAGGACGCCATAGAATCGCGCGCAGCAACTCATACGGACGGCGCTTTGGAGAACCTGGATGACCAGTGTCGCGATGAGGAGCGAAGGGTGCAATGAATATTTGGCGAGGCCCCAGGGAGCGCCCAGGCATTGCGCGCCGATCCAAGTAGCAGCGCCATAGAGAAAGATAAAATTGCTGAGCAGGCTCAGGGGATTTCCCAGCAGGCCTTTGCGGTCGCGCCAGAACCAATACTTTTCGGCTCCGGTACCGCGCCAACCGTTGCGCTCCCAGCATTGCAGCCCGATGCCCAAGATCCAGCGGGAGCGCTGCCGAATGGCGGAGTGTGCGGTACGCGGGAAGAACTCGCGCGTGGCCACGATGCTTTGGGCGTGTCTGGTGAGCGGCACGAACATCTGTTTGCAACCGAGCTTGTGGAGGCGCAGGCCGTTTTCGTAATCCTCAGTGAGGCAGGCAGGTTCGAAGATCAGATTGTGCTCGGCGGTGGCAAGCTGTTCCAGCGCGCGGCGCGTGAAGCCGGCGCCCACGCCGTTGGAAGGAACAAAACTGCCCATAATCTGGCGCGCGCGCATGTCCTTGATCTGCCATTCGGCGAATTCGTCGCAATAGATGCCGTGGACGAAATCGCGCAAGGGCGTGGGAAGGGGCAGCACGGGAATCTGCACCATGTCGTAAACGCCGGCGTAGGCATTGATCAAGGAGAAGGCTTCGGGATGGATGAGATCCTCGGCGTCGTGCGTGACGACGATATCGAAGCGCACACTTTCCTCGAAACTGTGATGCTCCTCGAACAGCAGCATGCGCTGGTAGATCCAATTGAGGCAATCGGCTTTGGAAGTGGGGCCGTTGTGCGGACAGACGGCCAGATGGACGTGCGGGAAGCGGGATTCCAGATCGCGGACGGCGTCGAGCGTGGGATCGTCGTTGGGGTAGGCGCCGATAAAGAAATGATAGTTGCCGTAGTTGATGGCGGAGACGTTGTGCTCCACCATGCCGGCGATGACGGCGTGCTCGTGCCAGAGGGGGACGAAGATGGCGATGGTTTTTTCGTTCCTCTTCTCGGGCAGCTTTTCAGACGATTCCGAAATGTTCGGAATGGCGGGGAGGCGGCGGCGGAGCCAGGCCCAGAAGTAGATGGCGTCCAGCGCCAGGTCGTCCAGGCCGCTGGCGAGAATGATGAGGGCGAGCGGGAACAGGCAGCGGGCAACGGCGGCGTCACACCACGTAAGCCAAACGCCGGGGAGCATCCACCAGGAGGAGGACAAGGCCCAGGACGATAGAGCAAAGATCACCTAGGAAGAAGTGGCGGGGAAGGCGAAAGTTCGCAGAGATTGTTGAGGACGTCGGCCAGGGTTCGCTATTGTATCGGAATCTTCAGGATGCGGTTCCTCCATTCCTCCTGATCGGAAGCGCCCCAGATCAGCACGAGCTCTTCAATTGCTTCGGCGGTGGGCAAGTATTGCGGCACCAAAAGAACGCCCGGACTGGAGCCGCGAGCGACAAGGAAGTCGGCGAAGTGTCGGGGCATGGTTTGGAAGTCGTGCGAAACAAGAATACGATCCTGCTCCGCGGCAACTGCCAGCACTTGGGGGTCGGGGAGGCTTTCGAGCTTCGCATCGACGGCTGAAAGAAAATCCAACGAGGGCTGGCGGCGGAGGCAGCCTCTGACAATCACAATAGTTCAGGCTGGCATCCGCGAGAAAACGGATCACGTCTCAAGTTCGCCGTAAGAGGGTTCGCTCCCGAGGCAGTCCCAGCTTTCGTTTGAGTTCGGGAGGTGCGGGATGCGACGTGCTGAATTCTTCTTCGGCGCGCTGGCGGTTCGCTATATCCTGGTTGGCTTCTTCCTGGTTGCCTAGATAGAAGGCGATCGCGCCGTAAACTTGCTCGAGGCTTAAAGTCGGGAAGTGCGACTGGATCGTCTCCGGCGCCTCGCCCGCGTAGAATTCGGACACGATGAGCGCTAAGGGAACCCGGCTGCCTTCGAGGTAGAAGCTTCCATCCCGGCGCTCGACGAATTCCTTGCTCATAGTCGCATCCTTTTAGATTTTATCCTATTAAACTGCGGCAGCCTGCGGCGCGGCCGAGCATATCCAACTAAAACCGGGATGGTTTCATTTGGGCCTTAGCAGGCTGCTGAAAAAGGCTTTTGGGGACCGACTCCCTCACGGTCGCGGCTTCCATGAGAAGGCTGGTCGTGTCAACCGAAAAGTTCATGTTCTGGCGGAATGAGCTATCGGGATTTATCGATCCTCCCTGGTTCCACCAATGCGCTCGCGGGGGATACACAAGGGGGCGGCAGCCCCTCTTGTGGGGGGAGCCGGCAGCAGCGATGCGTGCCAGCGCTTTTTGCTGGCGCGTAGCGTGCTTCCGGCGTGGGGGGAACCCGCCCGCCCCGGCTTGCCCCCGGAGGGGGAAACGGGAAAGGGGGAGATCAAAATCTTCCACGCTGCCGCAGGCTGCTGGTTTGCTCTTCACACTCATCCGTCTTCCCTGGTCTGGATCCAATAGGAGGCGCTTTGCGTCCTTCCGAATTTCCCACCGCCGATTCGCCCTGCTTCCATTCGCACTCTTCATTGGGAGCGTTGGCTCCGGTGCCGGTTGGTGTCCTCGATCTTTGGAACGGGTGCTGCCATCTCAGTGCCGAACTAATTCGCCTCCGTTTCCGGATACCCTTGGTTCCGCCGCGACCCCGCAGTCACCCGAACTCGGCGATTTGGCTTCCAACTACATTTTGATTAGGCGGCTGTCTGGTGCTCCTGCGGCATCTGGCTATTGCGCAACGGTTCGTATACTTCACCAGTCACCCATAACTGATGCAGTAACATCGCCAGCTTCCGTGCTACCGCCACTACCGCCCGCTTCTTCGCATTCTTCCCTCCGTGGGCCGCCAGTTTCAGGCCCCAGCGCTTCAAATCCGTATCCGGACCTCGCGGCTCAGAATACAATGCGCCCCTTGCACCAGCATCTTCCGCAAATATATATCGCCTTCTTTGCTGATTCGCAACTGAGGCTGGCTCTGGCCCGACTCGCTGCGCTTCGGTCGTAGTCCCACATAGCAACCCACGTCCCGGCTCTTCTGGAATCGTTCTCGATCTTCCACCGTCAACACAAATGTCATCGAGATCAACGTCCCTACTCCATTCACTTGCTGCAGCAGTTTCGTTTCCGGATATTCCCGTCGGGCCTTCTGCTCGATTTGCTTCCATCTCTTTTATCTTTTCGGTCAACGATTCCACTTGCTCCAGCAGCGGCCGCAGCCTTGCTCGCAACCCTTCCGGCAACGTCTCCATCCGTCCACTCCCATGTTGTCCGCGTCGCACCCCGGTAATCGTTCCCCCATCGCCTTGGCCAGTCCCCGCGCCCTGTTCACCAGACTAGTGCGTGCCTCCACCAGAGCCGCCCGGACGCGAATCGTCATCAGGTCGGCTTGCGCCTTTTCGCTCCGGTGCCGGATGGGCCGCAGCAACTGCGGATCCACTCGCGCCAAGCGCGCCAGAGTGTGCGCATCCAGCCGGTCGTCCTTCCGGCTGCTGCTCTGATCAGCTTCACCTGCCGGGCGTTGGCCACGATCACCTCATGCCCCAAATTCTTCAGCAGTCGGCTCACCCATGGCGAATGCGTGCCCACTTCGATCGCAATCCGGCACCTTTCATCGCTCCGAATCTCTGCATCATCCCTTTCTTCGTCGTCGCCACGCTCCCTTCCCGCACCATTTCACCCTTGCCGTCCATCACATAATAGTGGCTGCTTTTGTCTCCCAGGTCCATGCCGATCGTTATCGGACCCTGCTTACGGTGGCCCGCTTCGGACTTTGGCGACTGTGCTATTCTTCTTCATGGCCGGTTCTCCTTTGCACTTCGAGTGCGTATCCATTGGGAGCTTATCGCATCCCGCTGGGGACCGGCCTTCTCATTCCATCTCGGTAAACACATGCAAACACGCAGTCGCGATTCTGAGCCGCGCGCGTGAGCAAGCGGTTTATGGCCTTTTGTCGCGGTAGGGACGCCGGTTTCCCAGACGCCCCCCGCACAGATCCGTACGTGCAGAATTGCTGCATACGGCTCCTACCTCGGATATCTGGCGTCGAAGCGCACGTTCGGATGCGGATGCAGGATCTTCGCACTTGGAATCCATCGATCGACCAAAGGCCAGAACCGCTCCCAAGTCATCCGGCTCCGTTGACTCCGCCGCCGAAGCGCGCGGTACCAGCGCCAGATCACCTGGGCCCGAAAGGTGTTCAGACTATCCATGTTGCCGGGGACTGCCTGATAGTTGAAGTAGCCTTGAACGACGGACTTCAACCACTTCCCGATCTCGGCGACTGGCTGGTGCCAGCGTCGCCGAAGCTCCTCCTTCAGCTCACCGAGCTTGCCAGAGAGTCGCTTACGAATCGTCTTCCGCTTGACGATGAACCGACCGGTTTTCCGGGTCTTCCCACACATGTGCGTGAAACCCAGAAAGTCGAACACCTCCGGCTTGTCCTCGCCTCGCTGCTTCCGGTTTTTGGCTGCCTCGCGCCCGAACTCAATCAGGCGCGTCTTGTCCGGGTGTAACTCCAACCCGAACTTCTGCAAGCGCTCCTTCCACTCGGAAAGAAAGCGCTCCGCGTCGGCGCGATTTTCGAATCCCGCGACGATATCATCAGCGTATCGGACCACCACCATGTCGCCCGTAGCCTGATGTTTTCGCCAGTGCTGGACCCACCGATCGAAAACGTAGTGCAGGTACACGTTGGCCAGCAGCGGCGAAGCCACCGATCCTTGCGGAGTCCCTACTTCCGTCTTCGACCACTTCCCTTCCTCGGACACTCCCGCCCTCAGCCATTTCTGAATCAAGCGAAGTATCCTTCGGTCGGCAATGCGGTGCTCGATAAACTTGACCAGCCATTCGTGCGATAGGTGATCGAAAAAGCCACGAATGTCGGCATCGAGTATCCAGTTCACCTTCCTCCGCATGATCCCCACCCAAAGTGCATCCAGCGCTTGATGCTGGCTTCGCCCCGGTCGGAACCCATAAGAGAACCCCAGGAAATCCTCTTCGTAAATCTGGTTGAGGATCGTCACTACGGCCTGTTGAACCACCTTATCCTCCAGGGCTGCGATGCCCAAGGGACGTTGCCGTCCATCGGCTTTCGGAATGTAGGCTCTCTTGGAAGGCTGCGCTCGGTACGTCCCTCGATGGATTCGGCTTTGCAAGTCTGCCAGTTTCTCCTCCAGGCCCGTCTCGTACTCTTTCCACGTCACGCCGTCGATTCCAGGCGCCGCATCCCGCTTCAGGGCGAAATAGCTGTCCCGTAACAATCCGACAGTGACGTGGTGGAGCAGCGCAGTGAACCGCGTCCGCTTGTCTTTCCGTGCTGCCTTTCGCACACCGTGCAAGTCGCTCAACTCGCCGATCCGGCTCTGAGTCCGGGGCGCGGTCGCCTGCCCGATGTTCTCCTTGGTCGATTGCCTTCCCTCCATGCCCTCCGCCAGCGGTTTCCCACTCTTGTTCGGACACTTCGACGGTACTACGCAACCGTCCGACTCCCCACCAACGTGCATGTTGGACTTCCGGCTCAAGGCCTTCTCCAACCGGCCCGCCGCAATCTGGGCGATGGGCATCGATGGGGTCTCCCGGTTCCCGCGCGCGGAGTTTCCATGCATGCCAGGGGTCTTAGACTGCGCAGAGTCCAACGGATGCTCGCGATTACACATCCGCCAGTGTTGCCTTCCGCCATGCTGAACGACGTCGGCACTCCGATCGCGATTATTTCGCAGCTCAATACCCTGCCTGCACTTTCCCCTGTCAACGCTTCGATGGCAGCCTCGCGGCTGGCCACGCATGACTCGGGGCCAGGACGGCTCGCTACGCCTTTCCTGTATGACTCTTTCATTCACAACTCCACGCCGGTTTGTACCGGCGCACTCAGCATCCCGTTAGGGGATGAGCCTGACTATACAGGTAACGCCAAACTGTCGATTGAAGGGGCATCATGAAGCCGCCGTGTGTAACGATCGTCAACTTCGTTCTGGTACTTGGTGTCGCTGGGTTTAGCCTGGCGGGGGCTGACGCCTTGGGTCAGGGGCTGGACAAAGCGCAAGCGGGCGTCCTGGCGCAGGAGAAGACGCTGCTGGCGGCGGTGAGCGAGGCGGCGCAGTGGAAGCCGCTGGACCCTCGGGTGGCCAAGGCGCACGAAGACCTGGGGGATTTCTATTCGGCTGAGGGGCGCTACGCCGATGCCGAGAAGGTCTATCAAAAGACGCTGGAGCTGAAAGAGGACATGCTGGGGCGCGCGAACCCGGCGATCATCCCGGCGGTGGACGACGTGGCGCGAGTGAGCTTCGCGCAGATGAAATACGATCAAGCAGCGGACTTGATCGGGCGGGAATTGAGGATCATGGAGCGTGAGTATGGGGACGATGATCCGAAGTTGGTGCCGTCTCTGGAGCAAGTGGCCAGAGTGCTAGAGACGGCATCCAAGTATCCGGAGGCCGAAAAGTTTCTGTCGCGGGCGATTGCGATTCGTGAGAAAGCTTCCGGGCCGGAGGGCGCGGAGTTGACGCCGGATTTGAGCCAACTGGCGCGCGTGAAGGTTGCCAAACGCAATCTGCCGGCGGCGGAGGAGCTGTACCAGCGCGTGCTGAAGATCCAGTTGAACAGGTTTGCGGCCAGCAGTCCGGAGCTGCTGCCGACGCTGGACGCGCTGGCCGCACTGGCTGTGGAACAGAAAAAGGACGCTGAGCCGCTGTTGAAACGGACGCTGTCCATCCGGGAAGGGAACTTGGGGCCGAGTCACGTTGACGTGGCGAAGAATCTGGACAAGCTGGCGGCCATCTATACCGAACAGAAGCGCTTCGCGGAGGCCCAGAAGGCGAGCGAGCAGGCGCTGTTCATCTGGACCAAAGAGCTGAAGCCGGGCAGCGCGGAGCTGGCCGAAAAATACGAGAAGCTGGCGGAAATCTATGCGGCGCTGAATCGGCCGGTGGATGCGGAGCCATTGGTGGAGCAGGTGCTAACGGCACGTGAGAGCGATACGGTGGCCAGCCTGAACACGCTGGCGGCGATCTATGTGAGCAAGCAGAATCTGACGGGGGCCGAACCGCTGTACCGGCTGTCGCTGACGATTCTGGACAAGAAAGGCGTGTTGACGGGCAAGCGGCCCTTGTTCCTGGACAGTTCGGCGGACAACCTGGAATTGCTGGAGCGGACCGCCCTGGATTACGCCGAGCTATTGAGGAAGATGCGCCGCAAGTCCGACGCCAGCAAGATTGAGGCGCGCATCCGCGCGGTGACGGGGAAGAGTCCGGCGCCCGTGAAGAAAAAGGTGAGCTGACCGCGCGCGGCTTGGAAGCTACGGATGCAGTTCGGCGGCGTGCTGCGGATTGGCATCCGGGCCGTGAAAAAGCTTGTGCTTGATGTCGGGCCAGAATTCCTTCAGCACTTGCGACGCAGAGTCGATACCGATCTGCGTCCACCAGGTTTCGATGTTATCGCCGACATTGCGCTGGTCTGGCGTGTAGGCGTTCGATATGGCGGTGCCGGCGGCGTTGCCGACGATCTCCGCGAAGTTGAAGAGATTGCCGCCAGAGTCCGTTTTCGTCACAAATACGCGCGTGGCGGCATACCAGGCGCGCGACCAAACGGGGCCGTAGCCGCGGCGAAAATAGCGCGGGTCCTCATGCAGCAAGATAGGGAAAAACCCTTCCGTCATCATGTTGCCGATGGCTTGATCGGCATATTCCACTCCCACGCGATGCCCGTAACCGGCCCATCCCTGGCCGAACGACGGATTGGAATTGGCCCACTGGCTCTCGCCTGCGATAACGGCCGCTAGACCCAGAAGCGGATAATCGAACGAATCCTTGGAGGCGATGATCAGCTTCTGCTTCGGCGTGATCGGCATATAGACCGCGGTTTCGTTGGCGGTCCGGTAGTTGGGCAGAACGCCGAAAATTCGCTTGTCGGGCGGGGGCGGTTCCTGCGTCTGGCCGGGTTGGACAACCGGCGGATTGGATGCAGGGTCTGGAGCCGAGGGGCCTTGGCCAAAGGCCGCGAAGCTGCCGGCGAGCAGGATCACGGGCCAAGAGACGATGGGACGACAGATCTTGGGCAGTAAAGGACGGTATGAAGTCATGCAATTGGAACTGACGGCGGAACCCCCGCAAAACGCTTCTTTCTATTCTACTAATTGGCGACGTGCAGGGGAAGCGTTCGTTACAAACTTTACGGAACCTTAACGAACTTCAGGTGCCTCCGCACAGCGCAGGCGGCCTGCGAACAAACGAGTTTCGCGCTGCCGAACAAGTGAACCGCGGCTTGGTAATCCGTCATCGAGCAGCGCGTTTGATCGGCTTGGCGCGGTGCCTGCCCGGCGCGGTGAAGCCGATGATCTGACGGCGCTGGGGTTCGGATCGTTGCTGGCGTCCTGAGTTGCAGGTTCATTGAATAATTCGCCCAGGGGGACGGTCCCCCGGACCGCGGACGACGCCCGCGTCGGCCTCCGTTTTGAGCGTGTTTCGTGGAGCCGGACCAGGGGTCCGGTGCGGACGGTGGCGTCCGCCCCACTGCGGGGACAGCCCGGATGGGGCGCCGGGATGCCCGCGCGAGAAGCGGCTCAGGGCATCCGCGACGATGTGTACGCCGCGATGTCGATCATGTCTTGTTCGCTCAAATTGGCGACCACGGGTTTCATCAGTTGCGTCCAAGTGCCGTTGCGCCGGCCCTGCTGCATGTCGTACATCTGGCGCACCAGGTAGCTGGGCGAACGGCCGGCAATGCCGGGGACCGGGCCCAGTCCCCTGAGATCGACGCCATGACAAGCACCGCACTGCGTGGTTTTTCCGGCGCCCTTGGTGACGAGAGCCTCGCCCTTCTTGATGCTGCCGATGGGCACGTAGGCGTAGAAGCTGGAGTGCGGGTCGCGCAGCACTTCGCTAGCTTCGGCATCGACCGGCGTTTCCAGGATGCGCTTGCCGAGCGGCTCCTTTTCGTTGCCTTCCACCAGTAACAAGCCGTTCGAGTTGTGCGTCTTTGGGACCGTGTTGGTTTCGATGACCTTGATCCAGGGCGTCCATTTCATGGAGCCGAAATATTCGGCCGCGGCTTTGATCTCATCGTCCGACATATTTTGGGCGAAGGTCATCATCAGTTTGGAGTTGTTCTTGCGTGGTTCGGCGCTCTTGCGCAGGCCGTCTCTGAAATCGTGCATGGTCTGGATAAAATACGCGACCGGCAGGCCCGCGACGCCCGCGTTTTCCTGCCTGCCCTTGCCGTTGGGATAGTGGCACAAGCCGCAAGCCCAAACGTCGGGCTTTTTGCCGTGGGCCACGACGTCGGGCATGGATGGATGGTCGCCGGGGTACCAGTCGGCGGGGCCAAAACGGTCCGAGATCTGCGCGCGAGTGAATGCGCCGTTGCTGCCAGGAAGGTGTTTCACGCTGGTGTCGGGCGGCGCCGGGGCGGGGGCTGGTGTCCCGGCCGGCGGCGCGGGAGGAATGGCGTACGCCCAGGGAATGGGGCCGTCGGGTTCGGCGGCGGGCAGGGCCGGCGCAAACAGAGCAGCGGCGGAGACGATCGCAACGACGAGGGTGGTTCTCATATTGTGTATCAGTGTACAGCTACGGGAACCGGCGCGCTGTCCACCAGGGCGCAACGGTACGCGCAGAGGGCGCGTGGTATAACAGTTATATACGCGCTTCCATTTCGTTGGCGAGAAAACCCGGGGTCTCAAACGAAAGCACGGTGGCGATCTCGAAGATGCGCGGGAGATTTTCGATCAGGCTTATCTGGTGGATCAAAAGAGTGACGATCCGGAGCAATTCCGTGCCACCGGTTGGTGTGGCGGTTCGCTGTGTTCCGTCGTCTTCGAAATCAGGCACGACTCCGAGGGCGAGTACTATCGCTTAATCACAGCCTGGAGAGCGACCCAGCAGGAAGAGAAAACGTATGTCGAAAACGTCTAAGACGAAAGCTGCCGCGCCAACGGCAGATGAAATCGCGCAGATGGCGACGCGGGGAGAAGATATTTCCGCCTACTTCACGAATAATTTTACGGTCGTCCGGCCTGTTCGGCGCGTCAATGTTGATCTAACCCAGGGCATGCTGCGCGAGTTGGACGCACGGGCCGCGCGACTCAATATCAGCCGGCAAGCCGTGATCAAGACGCTGCTCGCGCGGGCGCTGAGCGAAGAGCGTGGGACGAAGCCGAGGTCAAGATAGGCAAGTTCGCGTGTCTGGACATTGTCTGGCGGCCTTGGTAACCTTAGAATCGTAAGGAAGAGTCATGCTGCCACGTCCTACGCGGAGTGAAAAACTGGACCTAAGGCTGACCCGGAAGGCCAAGTTGGCTCTGCAGGCGGCTGCTTCCGCCTCCAATCGCTCGGTGAGCGATTTTGTTTTGGAAAGTGCATTGGCACGCGCCGATGAGACCTTGGCCGATCGGCGAACTTTTGTTTTAAATGCGGATCGATGGAAAGCGTTCTTGGCCGCGCTGGATGCCCCTCCCCGCTCTCTGCCTCGCCTGAAGCGTCTCCTCAAAGAACCTGGCTTCTTTGACGCCAACGCGCAGCGGTGAGTGAGTCCCGCGTTGAAAAGCTGCGCCGCGATCATGCGGTGGAAGGCTTCGACTGTGGACGCGAGGAGCAGAACAAATACCTGCTGCGCTACGCGTGGCAGAATCAGCAAGCGGGCGCCGCGCAAACCTACGTCGGCGTTGCGGCTGATGCCATCGTCGGCTTTCACACTCTGGCAGTGGGACAAGTGATGTACGATGACGCTCCGCAGCGGCTAACCAAGGGATTGGCGAGACATCCCGTCCCGATCGTGCTGCTGGCGCGTCTGGCCGTGGATCGCCGCTGGCAGAATCAGGGCGTTGGCAAGGCGCTGTTGAAAGACGCGATGCTGCGCACGCTGCAGGCCGCCGACATTGCTGGAGTACGGGCGTTGGCGGTGCACGCCAAGGATGATGACGCCCGACGCTTCTATGAGCATTTTGACTTTGTGCCGTCGCCGAGCGATCCGATGCATTTGTTTGTGTTGCTGAAGGATTTGCGACGGATTATTGGACGTGAATAGATCAAACGGTACAATTGATGCGTTCTTAGCTTTGCCTTGCTAGGAAATCCGGAGGGGGTGATGAATGGAGAAGCGCTATCAAGTCTTCGTAAGTTCCACGTTTGAGGATTTGCAGGAAGAGCGGCGCGAGGTAATGCAGGCGCTCCTGTCGCTGGACTGCATACCGACGGGAATGGAATTGTTTCCGGCCGCGGATGAAGAATCCTGGGAATTGATCAAGCGATTCATCGCGGGCTGTGACTATTACGTGGTCATCGTCGGTGGGCGCTACGGATCGAGAGGGCCATCTGGAAAAAGCTACACGGAAATGGAGTACGACTATGCCGTAGAAGCTGTACTACCGGTTTTGGCGTTTCTGCATAAGGAGCCTGGAATTATTGCGGCGAACAAGACTGAATCCTCTGAGGATGGCCGGGCTGCGCTCAAGGCCTTTCGAGAGAAGATTGAGGCTCGGAAGCACGCAAACTGCTGGCGAGTAGCCGAGGGGCTTTCTGGCTTGGTTGCCATCAGTATGTCCCGATTGAAAACGATCAGACCCCGCGTGGGATGGGTGAGAGCAGACCAGGTACCAGACGAAGGCGCAGCGCAGGAGATACTTAGGCTGAGGACGAAAATCGACGAACTTGAGACACATATTGCAAACACCGAGATGACTGCACCGGAAGGAGCTGAAGGATTGGCGCAGGGCGAGGAGACGATCTCGATTCGTTTTAAGGACGAGGGACCTCGCGAAACCAGCCTCCGCGTCGTGACCCTTAGCTGGAACAGATTTTTTCTATTCTCGGACCGATCCTCATTGGTCAGGCCAAAGAGGCTGATCTTAGAGAACAGCTAGCCGAGGCCGTTCGAAATAGCATCGAGGTCTCTGGTGCAAAGGTTTACTGTCTGCACATCGTGGATGAGGACTTTCAAAAGGTAAAATTACAGTTAAGAGCGCTCGGCTTGATTCAAGAACTGCAAGGCACTTCCCCGCAAGATGGGGACTCGACGCTATGGCGGCTAACTCCCTATGGCGACCGTGTAATGACGCAAGTGGCCGCTATTCGGTCCTCGGCAAAAGCATAGTCTTCGCACGAGTGCGAAGATGGCACGCATGAGTGCGTGCGCCACGGGGCGCAAACCAAGTAACCTAGAAATAGAGTGTCCACCGAAGTCGTCCCTGTTGTCCCCGCGCCTGGTTTAGTCGATCAGCTCTATGCCGAGCTGGAACAGAAGATCCTTGCGCTGCGGCCCAAAGAAGACCTCACACTGCTCGAAAAAGCTTTCCATCGGGCCGCGGACGCGCACAAAAACCAGATGCGCGAATCGGGCGAGCCCTACATGATTCATCCGCTGCACGTCACCATGATCCTGGCCGACATGCAGATGGACATGGTTTGCCTGATCACGGGCCTGCTGCACGACACCGTGGAAGACACCAGCCTCAGCCTGGAGCAGATCAAGAAAGAGTTCGGCGCCGAAGTGGCGGCGTGCGTGGACGGCGTCACCAAACTGAGCAAGCTGAAGCTGTATTCGCGCGAGGAGCGGCAAGCCGAGAGCGTGCGCAAGATGCTGCTCGCGATGGTGAACGATATTCGCGTCATCATCGTCAAGCTGGCGGACCGGCTGCACAACATGCGAACGCTGGACGTGCTGCCGCGCGAGCGCCAGTTGCGCATCGCGCAGGAGACGGCCGAAATTTACGCGCCCATCGCGCACCGCCTGGGGATGGGCAAAGTGCGCGGCGAACTGGAGGATCTTTCGTTCCGCTATCTGGAGCCGGAGGCGTGGGCCGATCTGATGCGCGAGATCGAATCGCAACGGGCGCAGAACGAAGAGTATCTCACCAAGATGCGCCACGACGTGGAGAGTGAATCTGCGGCGCGAAAATATTCCGGCGCGCGTGGAGGCGCGGATCAAGCGGCCGTATCTCGGTGTTCCAGAAGATGAAGCGGCAGAAGATCGCGCTGGATCAGGTGTACGATCTGCTCGCCCTGCGCATCATCACCGATTCGGTGAAGAACTGCTACGCGGCGCTGGGCGTGATCCACAACGAATGGCATCCCATTCCGGGACGCATCAAGGACTTCATCGCGATTCCCCGCCCCAACCTCTATCAATCGCTGCACACTTCGGTGATCGGGCCGGGCGGCCGGTCGTTTGAAGTGCAGATCCGCACCGATGAGATGCATCGGCTGGCTGAAGAAGGCATTGCGGCGCATTGGAAATATAAAGAGGGGCGCAAGGGGCCGGGCGCGGACGATCAGCGCATCAAGTGGCTGCGGCAGCTGGTGGAGTGGCAGCAGGAGATGCGCGATCCGGGCGAGTTTATTTCCACGCTCAAGGTGGATCTTTACCCGGAGGAAGTTTACACCTTCACGCCGATGGGCAAGGTGATTGCGCTGCCGCGCGAGGCCACGCCCATCGATTTCGCGTACGCCATCCATAGCGACGTGGGCAACACCTGCGTGGGCGCGAAGGTGAACGGCCGCATCGTGCAGTTGAAGTACAACCTCAAGAACGGCGACGTGGTGGAGATTCTGACGCAGACCGGTCACCTGCCGAGCAAAGACTGGCTCGGGATGGTGAAGACGCCCCGGGCGCGCAACAAGATCAAGCACGTCATCAATGCCACCGAGCACGCCAAGGCGATCGAGATCGGGCAGAAGTATCTGGAACGCGAAGCGCGCCGGTTAGGCGTTCAGCTCTCGCGGATCACCAAGGCGGATTTGGAGCGCGTGGCCAGCGAATACGGTTGCGCCAAGGTGGAGGATCTGCACGCGGCGCTCGGTTATGGCAAGTTTTCCGCGCGGCAGGCGCTGCAGAAGCTGGCGCCGGATGCGGTGCAGGAGACCGCGGTGGAAGCGCCCAAGCCGCGCACCCGTACCGAATGCTCCCGGCGCTCCGGGTGGAGCTCCGGGCGATCAGGGCGACCTGGTCATCAAGGTGAAGGGCGTCGACGATCTGCTGGTGTATCGCGCCAAGTGCTGCAATCCGATTCGCGGCGAAGCCATCGTGGGCTACGTGACGCGCGGCAAAGGCATCGCCGTGCATTCCAAGAATTGCACCAACGTGCAGAACCTGATGTACGAGGTGGAGCGCAAGATCGACGTGGAATGGGCGCGCGCGGTGACCGAAACATTTCCGGTGCGCGTTGTCGTTCATACCGACGACCGGCCGGGGATGCTGAATCAGCTTACCTCCGTGCTGGTGGCCGAGCAAAGCAATATTCGCACGCTGGAGGCGAGCTCGGACGACAAGCGCGGCGACGGGGCCATCATCGATATGACGGTGGAGATTCGCGACAAGAAGCAACTGGAGCGCGTGGCGGCGGCCATCCGGCGCATTTCGGGGGTCCGCGACGTGGAACGAACACAGTAGAGCCAGAACGCAATGATCGAGATTCAAGCCGAGCCGGAACACATCGCCATTTCGAAGTCGAAAGGCATTCAGATCGATTGGAAGGACGGGCATCACAGCCAGTATTCGCTGCCGTATTTGCGCGATGAGTGTCCCTGCGCTAGTTGCACGGGCGCGCATGGAACCGAGCCGCAGAAGACCAATTATGCGGACGCCGCCGTCGAGCCCGTTTCAGATGTTCAAGCCGACGCTCAAGATGCTGAACGTGGAAGCGGTGGGGCATTACGCGATCAAGATCGATTGGAGCGACGGGCACAATACGGGGATTTACTCGTTCGATCATCTGCGCAAGATTTGTTCCTGCGCGGAGTGCAAAGCCAAGTGAAAAGCGTTCCCATGATTGGGAACGCGGCACGCATGAGTGCCTGCGCCACGCTGCTGCTGTTATTCGTCGCGCTGACGCAATGCGGCGCACGAAGCCGAAACTGGTGGTCGCGATCATAGTCGACCAATTCCGCTACGACTACATGACGCGCTTCGACGGCGATTATCACGACGGGTTGCGAAAGCTGCACGATTCGGGCGCGTTCTTCACCGATGCTCACGAGGCGCATTTTCCGACTGTCACCGCGGTGGGGCACGCCGCGTTCCTGACCGGATCGACGCCCGCGATTGACGGCATCATCGGCAACGAGTGGTTCGATCGCGAGACGGGCAAAATGGTGACCAGCGTGTCCGACGACGCGACGAAACTGGTTGGCGGCAACGGCGGCACGAGGGTCGTCGCCCAGGCGTTTGGTCAGCAACCACACTGGGCGATGAGATCAAGGCCACGGGCGCGGCGGACACGGAAGTGATCGGCATTTCGCTAAAGGATCGCGCGGCGATTTTACCGGCGGGGCATGCGGCTAACGCGGCTTACTGGTTCGAGCAGGAATCGGGGCAATTCGTTACGAGCACTTATTACATGCAAGCGCTGCCGGCGTGGGTGCAGGCGTTCAACAAAAGCGATGCGGCGAACAAGTATGCGTCGACGAAGTGGGAGTCTTTCGGACGCTGCCTTCGGTTCTGGGAAAGCCCTACTACGAAGCGATGATCGCGACGCCATACGGGAACGACATGCTGGAGGCGTTTCGCCGAGGACGCGCTCAAAGAAGAGCGCCTGGGCCGGCATTCGGGAACGGATGTGCTGACGGTGAGTTTTTCGAGTAACGATCTGCTGGGGCATCAGGTGGGGCCGGACGCGCCGGAGGTGCGCGACATGTGCATCCAGACGGATCGCGTGCTGGGGCGATTGTTGCGCGCGGTGGAAGCGGAAGCGGGCGCGGGAAATTACGTGGTGGTGTTCACTTCCGATCATGGCGTGGCGCCGAAGCCCGAGGAATTGACCAAGCGCGGAATTCCGGCCGGACGATTTTCGGCAGCCGAGGTTTCTCAGGCCGATCGAGGCGGCGCTCACCGAAAAATACGGACCAGGGCAAATGGATTGTGGGAAGCGCCGAGATGGCGCCCTATCTGAATCATCATCTGCTGCGCGAGAAGCACGCGTCGCTCGCGGAGGCTGAAGAGATCGCGGCGGAAGCGGTGAGAAAGCTGCCATATATTTTCCGCGTGTACACGGGCATCGCAACTGGAGCATGAGAACCTGGCGGGCGATCCGATCGGGATGCTGATGCAACGCGGCTACTATCGCGGACGCTCTGCCGATCTGTTCATCGTTCAGAAGCCGTACTGGCTGGCGTCCAAGGAAGGGACGTCGCATGGGACGCCCTTCAGCTACGACACACACGTGCCCATCATTTTCCTGGGCAGCGGGCTTCGCGCGGGGCGTTATGACGAGAACGTTCGCACGGCCGATATTGCGCCGACGCTGGCGGCGCTGCTGGGTGTCAATACGCCGAGCGGATCGGTGGGCCGGGTGCTGCCGATAATCGAAAAATAGCTGCTGTACTTCGTTTTTGGCTTAAGACGAAAAACTCCAACTCGTCAGTTCTTTCCTCAGGTGTTTCGCCCTGGCTCCGCGAACTAATCTGGTGCGGTGCTACGAAGAAACTATGGCGCGCGGTAGTAGCTGGGGCGGTCCTTGCGGGATCCGCATGGGGCACAAGGCGCCAGCCATCGGGAACTGCCCGGTGTTTCCGGCGGACAACATCTGGAACTGCCAGTAGATCAGTTGGCGGTGTCCAGCATCTCGTCCACCTATGTCAACACCATCGGCGCGGCATACCACGCTGCATCCGGATTTTGGAACCGTGTATGACGGCGCGCCGAATGGAATCCCGTACGTTTTGGTGCCGGGCACGCAGACCAAATACCCCGCCACATTCGAATACGCAGGATCGAGAGCGATCCCGGGTCCGTATGCGATTCCGCTTGAACGCGCCTATCGAGGGTGGTAGCCAAAGCACGGGCGACCGGCATGTTATTTCGGTCGACACCACCAATTGCATCCTGTACGAAATGTGGGCGGCGTATCCGCAGACGGCGAGCTGGCAAGCAGGCTCCGGCGCGATTTTCAATCTGAAGTCGGACGC
This sequence comes from Bryobacterales bacterium, assembly GCA_963784025.1. Classification (GTDB taxonomy): domain Bacteria; phylum Acidobacteriota; class Terriglobia; order Bryobacterales; family Bryobacteraceae; genus Palsa-89. The sequence continues at coordinate 304,241 of CAWAPW010000003.1, read as the reverse complement.
GCTGCGGCCGGCGGGATGGACATCGGCCGACGCCGCGGGGCTGCCGATTTTTCCCGGCCTGGTAAAGTACGACGAAGTGCTGGCCGGCGCAATCAACCACGCTATCCGGCTGACGGTGCCGCAGACGCAGGACAGCTACGTGTGGCCCGCGCGGCACTAAGCGTCCAGCCTCACCGGCGCTCAATATCCGCCCATGGGAACGCGTTTTCGCCTGCGTGCCGACTTCGATATTTCCGGCTTTTCGGCGACGAATCAAATCATTTTGAGAGCACTGAAGAAGTACGGAATGATGGTCGCCGATAATGGCAGCGCGTGGTATATCTCCGGCGCTCCGGATCCACGCTGGGACGATGACGATCTTCACAATCTCGATCAAGTCACAGGCGCCGATTTTGAAGCCGTGGATGTTTCGCCGCTAATGGTGAACGCGAATTCGGGCCAGGCGCGCCGTCCAGCCGCCGTGCGATGACACGGAAGCCACGGCCTTCGCCGCGATATCGCGTGGCTGCGAACGCAACCATATATTACATTTCAGTTACTTAGAATTGGAGCTCCGTTTGCACTCTTAGGATTGCAAGGAGATCCATGTCGAAGAGTAAGATTCGCGTGCTGGTGGCGGAAGACGACGAAGTCAACGCCAAAGCCGCACGCTTGATGCTGGAGCAGCTGGGCTGCCTCGGTAGACGTCGCCACCGATGGAACGGAAGCTGTGGACCACTTTCGTGAACGCGACTATGATTTGATTCTGATGGACTGGCAGATGCCGCTGATGAACGGCATCGAAGCCACCGCGCGCATTCGCGCCATGCCGGGCGGACTAACCATGCCGATCATCGGAACCACCTCCGGGAAAGCCCATGCCGAATGCCTGAAGGGCGGCATGAACGAGGTGGTGCCGAAGCCCTTCCTGTTCGACAAAAATGCGGGACGTTCTTTCGCGCTGGACGCGCTGGACAGGCGCTCCGGGCAGGCCGTGCGAAGCCTGATTAGCCCGAACGCGCATTGCGGTTGACTCTAGCTCGTCTACAATTAGCGCAAGCCTTTCAGAGCCCGCGGCCACTGGAGCGCCATGAGTCCCTCGAGTGAAGCGGATCGCTCTTTCGAACATATCGTTTTCGAGTATGCAGAGGCTGTGTCCGGCAAAACCGGCGAGGCACTTTTTCCGTTCGCTGGTGCGGCATCTGGCGCACGCGCTCCGGACGCCGACTACGTGTTTGTTGGAGCGTTGCAGCCGATGGCGAACGGATAGAGTCTGCTGGCGGTCCATGGGCCGGGCGCCGAAGCGGCGGCCTTGGAACACAGGCTGCCCGGCACGCCCTGTTCGCGGGTGATGGAAGGGCAGGTTTGCTCTTACGAGCGCGGCGTGCGGAGCTCTTCCCACGAGACAAAATGCTGGCCGCGCTCGGACGCCGAGGGATTCGTGGGATCGCCCATGCTGGATTCGGGCGGCCGCTGCCTGGGCGTGCTCTGCGCCATCACCCAGCAGCCCTTGGCAAACCCCAAGCTGGCCGAAGCGCTGCTCAAGCTCTTCGCCACGCGCGCCGGGACCGAACTGGAACGCAAGAACTATGAAGAGGCGCTGGCGCACAGCGAGGAGCGTTTCCGGGCGTTCGTGGTGCACGGAAACGAAGGCGTGCTGTGGCTCAAGCTGGTGCAACCGGTGTCCCTGGATGCTGCCCGAGGATGAGCAGATCGAACATTATTATCGCCACGCGCTCGTGGCCGACAGCAACGATCAGGCCGCCAGACTTTTCGGTTTAGCCAGCGCCGAAGAGCTGATTGGCGCGCCGCTGGAAGTGATCACCCCGCGCTCGGAGCCGGGACAAATGGAGCGTATGCGCGCGGGAATCCACAGTGGCTGGAATTCTTCGCAAGTGGAGAGTACGCTGGGCGGGCGCGATCTGCTGATCACGCGCAACGGAGTGATCGAAGACGGCAAGCTGCAATCCGTGTGGGTGACGGCGCGCGACATCACGGCGCTGAAGCAGGCCGAAGCGGAAGTGCTGCGCTTGAATGAGGAATTGAAGAGCCACCTGGAGCAGCTCACCGCGCTTCAGGCCCAGTTGGAGCAGGACAACGCGTACCTGCTGGACGAAATCCGATCTGAGCACAACCTGGGCGACATGGTGGGCGCCAGCCCCAAGTTCCGCGAGCTCACGGAGCGCATTCAGTTGGTGGCGTCCACGTCGGCCACGGTTTTGATCAGCGGCGAAACCGGGACGGGAAAAGAACTGGTGGCGTGGGCGATTCACAATCTCAGCCCGCGCAGCAAGCGTCCGCTGGTGAAGGTGAACTGCGCCGCCATCTCAGCGGGATTAGTGGAAAGCGAACTGTTCGGACACGTGAAAGGAGCGTTCACCGGCGCCACGGAACGGCGCGTCGGGCGGTTTGAATACGCCGACGGAGGGACGTTGTTCCTGGACGAAGTGACCGAGCTGCCTTTGGAAACTCAGGCCAAGCTGCTGCGCGTGCTGCAGGAGCAGGAATTCGAGCCGGTGGGATCGAATCGCACGTTGAAAGTGGACGTGCGGCTGCTTGCGGCTACCAACCGAAACCTGACGGATCTGGTGCGCGAAGGCCGGTTTCGCATGGATCTCTACTATCGGCTGCTGGTGGTGCCCGTGGACGTGCCGGCGCTGCGCGAGCGTCGCGACGACATCCCTTTGCTGGCCGCGCATTTTGTGCGGCGATTGTCGCGGCAGTTTGGACGGCGCGTGGAGCGGATCTCCGAAAACATGATGCGCGACCTGGTGGCGTACGATTGGCCGGGCAACGTCCGCGAGATGGAAAATTTTCTGGCGCGCGCCATTGTGCTGTGTCCCGGAGACACGCTGGATATGCGGCTTCAGGAGGGGGAAGCCAGCGCAACGGGTGCAAATCAGTCGCGTAGCCTGGAAGCCACCGAGCGCAATCATATCGAGAGCGTGCTGGCGTCTACGGGTTGGAAGATCGAAGGTCCCAAAGGCGCGGCGGCGATTCTCAAGATGAATCCCAGTACGCTGCGCAGCCGGATGCGGCGGCTGGGAATCCAACGGCCGCAAACTTCCCTATAGTTATCTAACATTCTCTATTGTTCCCTAAACAGACTTGTGCTAAAGTCCTTTTAGGGAAATGGAACGAGACCTTTATTCTGTGGAGCAGGTGGCCGAGAAGCTCGGCTTGCACGTGAAGACCGTGCGCGGTTATGTGCGCGAGGGGCGATTGAAAGCGGTGCGGATCGGAAAGCAATATCGGATCTCGGGGCAGGATCTGGCCGCGCTGACCGGGCGCCCTATCGCGTCCTTTCGGCCCGAACCGGTGCGGCGAACCCGGCACATCGAAGTTTCGAGCATTGTGGAAATCGACGCTATCAGCCCGGAGTCGGCGAACCGCCTCACAGTCGCGATGATGGGCACCGCCCAGGGCGTTCGCGTAGAAGCCATTTACAACCGCGAGCGTGGGCACATGAAGATCATTCTGGTGGGCAGCATGGAGCAAAACGCGGCGTACTTTAAATTGATCGCCGCGATTCTGGAGTCCTGATCTGGAGTAACGTGCCATGAAAAGCGTTTACAGGTCGGCTGAGGGCGAGCGCGCGGTTCGCGAGGGCACGCTAGAGGTTCTGAAATATTGGCCGGCGCCGAACCGGCAGCTACGTGTGCCAACGCGCGAGGGGGAGACGTTCGTCATTTCGTGCGGCGACGAAAGCGCGCCGCCGTTGCTGTTACTGCATGGCAGCATGGCCAATTCAACCATGTGGACGGGCGACGTTGCGGCGTGGGCCGCGCACTTTCGGGTGTACGCGGTGGACATCATTGGCGACGCGGGCTTGAGCGCGCCATCGCGGCCGGCATTGGCATCCGAAGCCCACGCGCTTTGGCTGGACGATGTGATGAGCGCCTTGTCGCTCACGCGTTCGTCGATTGTGGGCGTGTCGCTGGGCGGATGGCTGGCCTTGGATTATGCCACGCGGCGTCCGGAGCGGGTGGAGACCGTGGTGGCGATGTGTCCCGCGGGGGTGGGACGACAGAAGATCGGCTTCGTGTTTAAAACGATTCCGCTGCGAATGTTGGGCGCCTGGGGCAGACGGAAAGCGGCGGAATTGATTTTGGGACGCGCGCCGGCCAATCCGTCGCCGGAGGCTCAATATTTTGTGCGGCTCATGTCGCTCATCCATAAAACTTTTCGTCCGCGCATGGTGAAGCTACCGGTCTTCAGCGATACAGCCCTGCAGCGGCTGACTATGCCCGTGCTGGCGATTCTGGGCGGGAAAGACGTGCTGATGGATTCGGCGGAAACCAAACGGCGCCTGGAACGCAACGTGCCGCAGGTAGAGATTCACTACTTTCCCGAAGAGGGGCACTTTATTCGCAACCAAACCGCGCCCATACTGGAGTTCCTGTTGACGAAAGCGGCCGTCAGCATAAAAAAGATGAATTGAACTGTGCCCGCATTGGCGACATGTTTCGGCCATCGAGCGATTCGCGCATCGAGTTGGCGCGATGGATCGATCCTCTGTGTGACATACTCGCTCTCGTCAGAATGGGCGGAGAGATGGTAATCTGTTGGGACGAGCCCCGGAACGGCCGAGGCTCCGACCCTCGAATCCGTTAGGAAGCGATCTTGGCTGTATCCATTTTCCACATTGGGCTACCGCTGGATCATCCATCGATTCCGGCGGAGGAGCGTCCAAAGATCGCGAAGAGGTTGAGTGATCTGCAGGAACGGATGACACGCGCCGGCTATCGGTACGAAATCATCCACGCCTCGCCCGAAACGGGCCTGGATGGCTTCAAACATCAATTAAGAACGCAACCTTGCGACGGCGTCCTGATCGGCGGGGCCGTGGCAGGCGATCCTGCAATGAGTTACTTCATGGAGCAAATCATCGACGCAACTCATGAAGTGGTCCCTCAAGCGAAGATTATGTTTTACAACCACTCAGTGGATGTACGCGCGATTGTTGAGCGCTGGTTTGGCAGCAGGCCAGACTAAAGGGTCGGTGCTTCCTTTTATTCGCGCCATGCCCGATTTTACTCAGCCCGATTTTACTCAGCCCGATTTTACTCAGCCCGATTTTACTCAGCCCGATTTTACTTTTCAGCCTGGACAAGATGGCGCGCTGCCGGACGGAGTTCCGGAATGGCGCGATGGAGTTGGCGAGCTGATGACGCGGGGGCTTATCTATACCGCGCGCGACGCACGCAGTGTCTTACCGAGCGATCAGAAGTATCGGATCACGACTATTTTTAAGCAAAAGGTGGCCAAAGATGCGCCGCTTACCGGCTATTCATATGTCTATCGGCGCGTCGTAGGCCTGGCGGCTGCCCGGGCTGCCGAGATGTCCTGCGCCCACGGCGAGCCTTTGCATAGTCGGATCGCGGGTCATATGTGGACAAGCATCCCCGGCGGCTCTTCCAATTTCCCGATGGCCGCGCTGGTAACCGAACTAAGTTGTCCAAGGGCCGCGAGCGCTGACGGAGAGCCCCAACCCACACCGGGCGCGCTATTGACGCCCGGCGGAACACCGCCGGAGGAATTTTCCCGCATCTGTTCTGAGGCTTCCCAGGAGATTTATAACGAGTACGATGTTGGCGAAGGCCCGGGCGCCAATGCCGAGCCCATCTCTTTCAGCTACGGCGAACACGTCGAAACCTGCGCAGGCATCGATTATGCCCGTTTCGTGGAACGGGCGGAAAACCGCGCGCGAGCCTACTATCACGTGCTGGCCGGTTTTGGCGCCGGGAAACTTACGTTCGCTATTTTGCGGCGGCATTGGTTTGCCGCGTCCGATAATTTGGCTGTGGTGGTGGTTTATTTTCGGGCCTAGCCGACACACGTCCGTTCACACGAGTGTGAACGTTGCAAGCACGAGTGCTTGCGCCACAATGGGGTGGATCTGGGGCGCTAGTGGCCGGGGATATGATCGCGATCGCGCTCGTTCTCATCGCACACATACTCCATGAGCGCGTCGTCGCGAGAGAGATCGGAAGCCTTCTGGATGGTCCAGGGCTTCACGTAGGCGCCCGGATCGTCGATAGTGATCTCGTATTGCAGATGTCCTAAGTCGGGCCGGCGATAACGCTCCACGACGTGCAGCTTCTCCGACGCGGGGTGGCCCGCGAAATCGATCCAGGCTTTTCCGTTGAACCCTACCGTGTCGATCACCAGAGTGTCTTTTTCCCAATGGCCCACCGAGTGGCCCAGCCACGAGGGATTGATGTCGGCGGGATGCGCGCGCGCATCCAGGAAAATTTGCCGCGGAAATTCGCCCTCGTACATCATCACCAGCAGCTTGGGCGTTTGGACAAATTCGTAGGGGAACAAAAACGTGGACATGATCACGCCCAGCGGCAAGCAGCGAGACGATGGAATATCCTGGCTGCCGTTCTCCTGCCGCTCCTTAATAACCGCGGCGGCCCAAGGCAGCGGCGCCGGATTTTCGGAAGCGCTCGGGAACGAAGGGAGCCAAACACCGGAGAGATCCGGCTTGCCATCCGGCGTGCGAGGGGTGGGCCCGCGCGGAACGTCGTGCGAACCGGTGAGCTGAGCGAAGAAGGCGCGATCCTCGCCCAGAGTGTTCAACTGCAGGTCATCCAGGTGAACATCGACGCGCAAGGTATGGTTCGAATCGACATGCAGGCCGGGCTTGACGAAAGGCGCCAAACCGGAAGCAGCGGCCGTGAGTTGATAAACGCCCGCAGGCAGATTGGTCAGCGCGTATTTCCCGCTCGAGTCGCTTTGCGCCGAGCGCGTTGCGCCGGTGGCAGCGTTCTTCACTTCGAGCGCGACATTGCCGATGGGCGCGCCGCTGCGATCCCAGACCGTTCCGGTGATCGTGCCGGTAGTTTGAGCGAAGCTTGCGAACGCGATCCAGATCAGCAGCAGTGCGCGCATGGCGTTAGGGCAGCGCGAAAGCGTAAATTCCGTTGATGCCGCGCGGCGGATGCAGCTCCGGCGTTTCGCCCAGCAGCACGCCATCGAGAAGCCCATTGCCGGTCATCACCGCAACGTACTGTTTGCCGTTCACCGCATAAGTGATGGTGCTCACCGAAATCGATCCGCCCAGAATCGATTCCCAAAGTTTTTTGCCGCTCTCGGCGTCGTAAGCGCGGAAGCGCCGATTCAAATCGCCTTGGAAAAGCAAACCGCCCGCTGTTACCAGAGCCGCGCCATCCGAAGGCGACCGGCCAACGTTAATTCGCTGGACCTCGCCGGTTTCGAGATTGATCTTGCCGATGGCAGTGAGAGCATTCGGATCGGATCCCGGACGCGGCACGGGTTTGCGGCGTTCTGCGCTGGTGCGGATTCTCGACGGCCGAAACCATGTCGAGGCAATTATCGATGTAAGGAACGTAGAGCGAGTTGGTATCGGGATCGAAGGCCGTGGGCCAGAAGCTGCGCGTGTTGTAGGAGCAGATGATGTGCTCCTCGCCCGGCTTCTTGTTCACCAGATCGTAGTTGATGGTGACCTTGCCGGTTTTGCCGTCGATGTTGGAAATCAGAAACAGCGGGTCGTCGTAAGGAAACGGCGTGGCCCACAGGAACTGGCCGGTGCCGCGGTCGATTTCGAAAACTCCGCCGCCTTCGCCCACCATCACCGCCACGTCGTGCTCTTCGCCGCGCGGAATATCGGGATTGAACCACTTCACGTACTTCGGATTGGGATTGAATTTCTCGCGGACCAGCGTGCGCTCGTGCGTGTAGTCCATGTCCCAATCGTCGGCGGGCAGATGCTGGTAATACCATTTGAGCTTGCCGGTTTCGGGATCGAGCGCGACCGTGGAGTTGCTGTAAAGATCGGCCGGCGAAGTGCGCGAAGTGCCATCGGGATCGCCGCCATGGCGCTGCAGCCGCGTGTTCGGCATGGGATTCGCGACGCCCCAGTACAGCGTTTTGCGGACGGGATCGTAAGTGCCGGGCAGTCCCCAGGTGGATGCCAGGTTGGTGTCTTTGAATTCCCTGCCCCAGGTTTCCGAGCCGGGCTCGCCCTGCGCCGGCACGTTGTAGAACTTCCAGACATCCTTGCCCGTGAGAGCATCCTGCGCGGCGATGAAGCAGGTGTCGCGCGTCTTCCCGCAGCCTCGGCCGGAGATCACTTTGCCCTCGACAACGATGGGTCCCGAAGTGTTCTGCCCCGCGCCGGTGCTGGTCTCCCAGCGCTGCTCGCCGGTGCGGGCATCCAGGCCGACCACGTAACCGTCGGGCGCGGTGTAAAGAATCACGTCCTGATAAATCGCGAGCGATTTGGTGCGCGCGGTGCTTGCCGCGGCGGCTGGAACCTTGCGCTTGTACTCCCAGATGAGATCGCCGTTGGTGGCGTCCAGCGCTTCCACGATGGCGCCCGGCTCCACCAGATACATCACGCCGTTATGCACGATCGGAATGGTCTCGCTGGTGCCCGGGCCCAGGCCGCGCGTCCAGGCCATGCGGAGCTGGCCGACGTTCGAGCGATTGATTTGCTTGAGCGGGCTGAAGCGCTGCGCGTCGTAGGTGCGGCTGTACATCAGCCAATCGTCCGGGCTGGGATGCAGGAGCATCTCCTGCGTCACCGGAACGAAGTCCTTCACCACTTGGGCGTGTGCACCATGGCGAGCAAGCGAGGCCGCCAAAATAAAGTTCCGAATCATTCTGGAAAGCATTGTATAGCATACCGGAGTGATAGAATCACTTGTGATCGGGAGGCCGCGATGCGAAGCCAAATGATAATGCGAATTCTTGGACTGCTGTTGATCGCCGGGACAGCGTGGGCGCAAACCCCAACGACGTTTCAGCCGGTGGGCACCATGAGGGAGTTGATGATCGACATCATCTATCCCACTTCGGATGCGATCTTCTACGTGGACCGCGAGCCGCCCAAGAATCAGCAGGACTGGAATGTCCTCAAGACGCAGGCGCTGACGCTGGCCGAGTCCGGGAACCTGCTGATGATGGACGGCCGCGCGCGCGACCAGAAGAATTGGATCATGGAGTCGAAAATGCTGATCGACATCGGCGGCAAAGCGTACAAAGCCGCGCAAGCCAAGGATATCGAGGGGATTCGCGCGCTGAATGATTCTCTGAATGCGGCCTGTGTGGTGTGCCACTACCAATACCGGCCGGGTTATCATCGCCGCCGGCCACCGCCCCCCGCGGACACAAAGTAAATTTCGCCGATGCTCCTGAACCTCCGCAATAGTTTTCGAACGTTGCGCGCGAGCCTCGGGCTGACCTGTACAATTTTGCTCACTATCGCGCTGGGGATCGGCGCGAACACCGCGATCTTTACGGTGGCGTATGCTACCTTGCTGGCGCCGCTGCCTTATCCCAATCCTGACCGGTTGGTGAACGTCTGGTCGAAGATCCAGGGCCAGCGCAGCCCCGTTTCCGCACCCGATTTCACCGAGTGGAAGCGGCAGAGCAAAACCTTTGAGGACCTGAGCGCCGCCGGTACAGCAGATTCCAACGTTGCCACCAAGGACACGCCCGAATTTTTAGAGAGCTTGCTTGCCACGCCGGGCTACTTCGGAATGTTGGGAAATCCCCTCTTCCTGGGCCGCACTTTTCTTCCAGAAGAAGGAGTGCCCGGACAAGAACACGCCGTGATGCTCACCCACCGGCTGTGGCAACGGCTGGGCTCGGATCGCAAGATCATTGGACAAACAATCGAAATCGACGGCGAGTCTCACATCGGTGGTGGGCGTCTTCGCGCCGGGAATCGCGGATCGTTGGGACTGGCAGTTAATCCGCCCGCTGGCCTTTCCGCCCGAGCAACTGGCCGATCACGATTCTCGCTACTGGCTGGTTACCGGACGCCTCAAGCCCGGCGTCAGCATCCAGCAGGCGCAGGCCGAAATGGACGCGATCACGGCCAAAGAAGCGCGCGATTTTCCCAAGAGCAATCAAGGTTGGGGCGCGATTGTAGAACCTTACAAGAACGATTTTCTCCCGAGCGGCAGAAGGCTGACACTTTGGCTGTTGCTGGGCGCAGTGGGATTTTTACTGCTGATCGCATGTTTGAATGTAGCCAATTTGCTGCTGGCCAAGGGCATCACGCGGCAAAGGGAAGTGGCGATTCGCGGAGCTTTGGGAGCCAGGCCGGCAACCATTTTCGCGCAGTTTCTCACCGAGAGTCTGGTGTTCGCGATCCTGGCGGCCATCGCCGGCGTGGCTGCCGGGTATGCGATGCTGCGGGGACTGATTGCGGTGATGCCGCCCGATGCCCTGCCCGCGGAGGCCGACCTGCGGCTGAATCTTCCGATCCTGCTCGTCATGCTGGCCGCCGCAGCGCTTGCCGGCGTCGTGTTTGGCTGCGCTCCAGCCTGGTACGCATCGCGCGTGGATCCGGCGGAAGTCCTCAAGGAGGGCGGGCGTGCTGGAATCGGCGTGGGACGCCACCGGCTTCGCCGTATGCTTATTGTCGGCGAATTCGCGTTGAGTCTGACGCTGCTGGCTGGAGCCGGATTGTCGATTCACAGCTTCTGGAATCTAACGCACGTCGATCTCGGCGTTCGCACCGATCATATTCTCGGCTTCTATATCGACTCTGTTCCCGTCATGAAGGATGCCAGCCGCGTGAAAATGATCCCTTATTATCGGCGCATTCTGGCCGGTATTCAGGCGGTGCCCGGCGTATCCAGCGTAAGCGCGATGAGCTATTTGCCTCTGGATAGTCTGCATGCGGAAATACCTTTCGCCATTGCCGGCCAGTCCGCGAATGCGGACTTGAATATGGTTACGCCCGGCTATTTCCAGACTTTCGGAATTCGCATCGTAAAAGGGCGCGGATTTACCGACGCCGACAATGCGGGAAGCGCTCGAGTGGCGATGGTCAACGAAACGTTTGCCGGCAGATTTCTGAAAGGAGCCGATCCGCTGCGCCAGCGCGTGGTGATGGAACAGTTGACCGGTTCACCCCAAAAAGGGCCAGTGATTGAGTGGCAGATCGTGGGTGTGTTTCACACGGTGAAGAGCCGGGGATCCCGTGAGAACAATGCAGAGATTGACACGCCTTTTTGGCAGGAAGCGTATCCTCTCTCGGGTATCGCGGTGCGGACCGCGGAAGATCCGTCGAGCATGATCAAGAGTATCGCAGCGGCCGTGAATGCCGTGGATCCCGAGGCGGCTCTGTATAAACCGCGGACTATGGAGCAAGTACACGATGAGGTGCTGGCGAACGACCGGTTTACGCTGATGCTATTCGCCAGCTTCGCCGTGGTGGCGCTACTGCTTGCGACGGTGGGCATCTACGGTGTGATGGCGTTCTCTGTGACCCAGCGTTCGCATGAGATTGCTGTGCGGATGGCGCTCGGCGCTACGCCCAATGGCGTCATCGCGCTGGTGTTGAAAGAAGGCGTGGTGCTGGCGGGTATCGGTTTAGGGTTTGGAATATTCGGCGCATATTTTGTCGGCCGCGCGATGCAACGCATTCTCTTCGAAGTGAGCGCTACCGATTTCTCCGCGTTCAGCGCGGTGGGACTGCTGCTTCTGCTGGCGGCGCTAGCCGCCTGTTACGTACCCGCACGTTGGGCCGCTTCGATGGAAACCATGCAGTTCCTGTGCGGCGACTAGCACGGAACGCATGAAAAGTGTATAAAAATTCCGCAAGTCATTATTTAACAGGATGCTGAAAAAGGCTTTTGGGGACCGACTCCCTAACGGTCGCGGCTCGGTAAACACATGCAAACACGCACTCGCGATTCTGAGACGCGCGCCAGCAGCACACCCGGAGACGACCGGAAGTCGTGCCCGCAGGCCGGTCGAAGACGACTCAAAGTTGTCCACGGGATAAACATCGACCTGGAAATTCCCGGTCGTCGTGCACTGGAGAACAGCGACTCGAAGAAGCCCGTACGGGTGGCGCGTGAGCAAGCGCTTTATTGCCTTTATCAGCAGCCTGTTAGTGAGCCAACCTGGAATCCATAAGAAACTCCCTTGTAATGTCGATATGTAGAATGGCTTCGGGTTCCTTCCTGCGATTCATTACCCGGCGGTAGCGTGCATGCAATTTTGCGGTTCGGCTTGATCTCGCCTTTCGGGAAAGCGCGCAAAACGGAGCGAGGACGACGCCAGGCAATTGCTCACCGATTCTCTCTGGCGAGGGAGGAGTTGGGTTTGCTCGCCGATTGGCGGGACATTGAGGCTTTCGAGCACGCGTACGCCGTCTCGAAAGTTGGTTCGGTGGCCGTCCGATGGGAAAGCGCCTTACCGGTGCGCGCCGCGGAGCCGAAAATCGGCGAGAGTGCCGCTCCCGCCTGGACGGGCGGTTATTATGCGAATCGCCGTGCACGATCTGCGCCCTCCCTTCCGCTGGAACCTGGCGAATCAGCTGAAGGAGAACCGGGTTATTTTATTCGTGGCTCAAATTGGCCGCCTGTTTGTGTCGGTGAACTTCTTCCCTGATGACATACGGCTGGACCGCGTGCCGCAACTCTGAAGCGGCCACCGATTGAAAAACGTACGCGGAACCGAGGAGTAGCTATCCGCGAATTAAGGCCTTCGCACCGGCACGGCTGACGTGCCACCATCCACCACTTCATATCCGGCGGGAATCTGGAACAGCGTCGGGTCTGGCTGGCTGCGCGAGATGTTCGTGAGCCTGCTGGTGAATTCGCCGGTTCTCGGATCGGAGACTTTGCTCATGACCGTGACCGAGAGTTCGGGCGATATCCAGTTTTCTCTGACCACCGTAACCGGCCGGTCGTTCCCAAAAGATCCCACCGGATATACCGTTGTTGTGCGGATGCCTTGGACGAGAATCCCGTCCATCGTTTCCGTTCCCAGGGAATCCCGGGAGACCTGAGGCTCGACAGGTTTTGGCGCAACGGACGTAGTGGCTCCGGCCAGAGGTTTTGGCATCGACTTTTGGCGCGCTGTATGAGCCTGGGGATCCAGAATGTAGCGAACTCCAGCCACAGGGTCCGCTATTTGGATGGACGTAATTCTTGGCGCATCCGAGTCTGACGCAGATATGTTTTCAATCCTGGTGCGGCCCTCGGAATCGCGATATTCGTTCATCTTTTGCGGGGTCTGTGTAATGCGGGTACCGTCGGCCAAAGTTTGCACGCGTTCGGACACCCGTTGCGCGGAGTAGGGCGCGATGGCCTGCTGCGCGCGGGCCGAGGTCGCGAATAGGAACGCTAAGAACAACAGGATAGCCGGAAGTTTCATTCAGCACCTCATCGTCTCCAACACATACCCAGCCCGGATTTCGGAGTCAAGCCCCACGCAACCCCAAGGGTGGCGGGCGCCCCAAACGCGGCCCGAGATTCGCGCATAAACTACAGTGCCATCTATAAGATACAATGGCCCGAACCCCGCGCCGCGGCCCCCTTGCTACGCCGCCAAAACAGGTATGATACGAGATGCAAGATCACAGATAGGAGACCCACCGTCATGGCTTTCCAACTGACAGTGAATGGACGGTCCAGCACCGTCGACGTACCCGCGGACATGCCCCTTTTGTGGGTCATCCGCGATGTTCTGAAACTGAAAGGGACCAAGTACGGCTGCGGTATCGGCCAGTGCGGCGCATGCACCGTACACCTGAACGGCAAGGCCGTGCGCAGCTGCCAGACGCCGGTGTCGGCAGCCAAAGCGCCCATCACCACGCTCGAAGGGCTTTCCGCCGACGGGACGCATCCCGTGCAGCTCGCCTGGCTTGAGATCGACGTGCCACAATGCGGGTACTGCCAAGCCGGACAGATGATGTCGGCGGCGGCATTGCTAGCCAAGACGCCCAAGCCCACCGACCAGGATATTAACTCGGCCATGAACGGAAACCTGTGCCGCTGCGGAACCTACATTCGCATTCGCCAGGCCATTCACAAAGCGGCCGAAATTGCGACGACCAGCAACTTGAAGAAGCCGACCGAAGTCGCGGCCGGACAAAGCGGAGCGCAGCAGTAAGCCGCGCAGCAATAAGGAGGAAACATCATGGTTGTCAATCGACGTTCATTCTTACGCGTGACTTCGCTGGCGGGCGGCGGCGTGCTGCTCGGCATCGCTTTCAAACCGCAAAAGGCCTCGGCCCAATTTGGACCCGCGGCGCCTCCGGTGCCGAACAACTACATCAAGATCGATCCGGATGGCACGGTCACCATCATGGCCAAGGACCCCGAAGTGGGCCAGGGCGTGAAGACCATGCTCCCGATGCTGATCGCCGAAGAGCTGGATGCCGACTGGAAACGGGTGAAGATCGAGCAGACCGACTTCGACGACACGAAATACGCCGCGCAGTTCGCGGGCGGAAGTTTAGCGACGCCATTTAATTGGGACCCCATGCGTCGCGTGGGCGCGGCCGGCCGGCAGTTGCTGGTTTCCGCGGCGGCCAAGAACTGGGGCGTTCCGGAAGCGGAATGTTCCACGGCCGCGGGGCGCGTGCTCCACACCGGATCGAACCGCTCGGTGGGCTATGGCGAGATCGCCAGCAAAGCCGCGGCCATGCCTGTGCCCGATCTGCAAAAGGTAAAGCTGAAAGATCCGAAAGATTACAAGATCATCGGCCATAGCCAGCGTGGATACGATGTTCCCAAGATCGTCACCGGCAAGCCAGTGTTCGCTATCGATTTTACGCTGCCCAACATGCTGTTCGCGGTGTACCAGAAGTGTCCGGTTTTCGCGGGCAAGGTGGTGAGCGCGAATCTGGACGAGATCAAAGCGATGCCGGGCATCCGCGATGCGTTCGTCGTGGAAGGCACTGTGAAGCCCGGAACCGTGTGGGATGGAGACGCCCTGGAACCGGGCGTCGCTATCGTCGCCGATAGCTGGTGGCAGGCGCAGACCGCGCGCAAAAAGCTGGACGTGAAGTGGGACGAAGGGCACGGCGCGTCGCAATCGAGCGTCGAGTTCGCGCAGAAGGCCGACGAGCTGTCCAAGCAGCCGCCCGGCAAAACGCAGCGCAAGGACGGCGATCCGGACGCTGCGCTGGCCAGCGCGGCAAAAGTGGTGGAGGGCGCCTATGCATATCCGTTCATCTCGCACGCGCCGCTTGAGCCGCAGAATTGCACCGCGCATTGGCAAGGCGGCAAGATGGAGATCTGGTCCAACAGCCAGATTCCGGGTGGCGGCCGCACATTGGTGTCGAAGACGCTGGGCATTCCGGAGAAGGACATCACCATTCACATGCAGCGTGGCGGCGGCGGCTTCGGCCGGCGCTTGACCAACGATTATATGGTTGAGTCGGCCTGGATTTCAAAGACCGTGAACGCGCCCGTAAAGCTGCTCTGGAGCCGCGAGGACGACTTCGGGCACGATTACTACCGGCCCGGCGGATTCCAATATCTGAAGGCTGGGCTGGATGGGTCCGGCAAGATCGTCGCGTGGCGAAATCACTTCGTGAGCTGGGGCGATGGCGACAAGCCCGCGCCGTCGTCCACCATGGGGAGCACCGAGTTTCCGGCGCGCTATATTCCCAATTACGCATTGCTCAACACCAACCAGCCGCTGTGGTTGAAGACGGGAGCGTTGCGTGCGCCGGGCAGCAATGTCTACGCTTTCGTAATCCAATCCTTCATCGATGAGCTGGCGCATGCGGCGGGTAAGGACCCGGTGCAGTTCCGCCTCGATTTACTTTCGAACACGCCGCTGCCGGCTCCCGCGCCCCGGCCGGGCGGGGGGGGATTCGGTGGCCCGGAGTTTAGCGCCGAACGCACCATGGGCGTGGTGAAGCTGGTTGCCGAAAAGTCGGGTTGGGGCAAGCAGAGGGTGGGGTCAGGACGCGCCATGGGAGTTGCGTTCCACTTCAGCCACATGGGTTACTTCGCCGAAGTGGCCGACGTGAGCGTCACGTCCGATAACAAGGTGAGGGTTCACAAGGTGTGGATGGCGGCCGATATCGGCAGTCAGATCATCAATCCGAACTTCGCCGAAAACCTGTGCCAGGGCGCGGTGATCGATGGCCTGAGCGAACTGATGGGCCAACAAATTACGCTCGAAAACGGCGCGGTCATGCAGCACAACTACGACAAGCATCCGATGATGCGCATCGCGCAGGCGCCGGAGATCGAAGTGCATTGGCTGAAGACCAACAATCCGCCGACGGGGTTGGGCGAGCCGGCGTTACCGCCGATTCTGCCGGCCGTTTGCAACGCCATCTTCACCGCAACTGGCAAGCGCATCCGTGAGACGCCGCTGGTGAAGAGCGGCTATAGCTGGGCGTAAACGAAGGTCGGGCGCGTCAGCAAGCGTGATTTTGGGCCGCTCCCATTCCGGGGCGGCCTTTTTCATGTCAGGCCACGCTGCGCCCGCGCAGCAGGTGCAGAACCAGCGCAATCACCGCAATAATCAACAGCAGGTGGATCGCGCCTCCGGCCAAATGAAGCCCGATCCACATCACGAACCACACGCCGATCAGCACGAAGAACAGAATCAGGAACAAGAAATCGCCGATCAAACGCATGTCACTCTCTCCTGCACGTTTGATCGCCGAAGGTGACATTTTGTTTCACGCGTCGTGGCAAACTGTCGTGTGAGACTGGCGTGTCACACTAAAGAGTGCCTCCGAAGGTCCTTTCCGTCCGCGATCTGCGCAAACAATACGGCGCGACGGTTGCCGTGGATGGCGTCTCTTTCGAAGTCAACCGCAACGAGATCGTCGGGCTGCTGGGCCCGAATGGCGCGGGCAAAACCACCACCATCAACATGATTCTAGGAGTACTGGAGCCAACCTCCGGCACCATCCTGGTGGAAGGCCTCGACATCGGCACCCACCGTTCCGAGGTGCTGGAGCGCGCCAATTTCGCGGCCGTCTACGCGCCGCTGCCCGGCAATCTCACCGTGTTTCAGAATCTGCGTTTCTTCGGGCTCATCTACGGCGTGAAAGATTTGTCCGCGCGCATAGAGACGCTGCTGGAACAATATGACCTGCTCGCGTTCCGGAACACCAAATGCGGCGTGCTCTCGTCCGGCGAACAGACGCGCGTCAGCCTGGCAAAAGCGTTGTTGAATCGGCCCGCCTTGCTTCTTCTGGACGAACCCACGGCCTCGCTCGACCCGGCCATCGCGCGCGAGATCCGCGGCAAGATCCGGGAATACGCGGCGAGCAGTGGGGTGGGCGTGTTGTGGACTTCGCACAACATGTACGAGGTGGAAGACGTTTGCGATCGCGTGCTTTTTCTCTCGCACGGCCGGATTTTGCTGCAGGGAGATCCCCGCACGCTGCCCGCCACGCACGGCAAAGAAAGCCTGGAAGAGCTGTTCATCACCGTCGCCAATGAGCCGGAGCGCGCCTAGCGCATGTTTTCGCTCCGTCGGACATCGGCCATCGTTCTGCGCCAGCTCTATCTGATGCGGGGCAGCCCGGCGCGTGTTGTGCCGTTGTTCGCCTGGGTGGCCATCGATATGGTGACCTGGGGATTCATCACCAAGTACCTGAACTCCGTCAGCGGCTCCGGCTTCAACTTCGTTCCGTCGCTGCTGGGCGCGGTTCTGATGTGGGATTTTTTCACACGCGTCATGCAGGGCGTAACCACTACGTTCTTTGAAGACGTCTGGTCGCGTAATTTTCTAAACGTCTTCGCCACGCCGCTCTCCATCTCGGAATACATCGGCGGCCTGGTGCTTTCCAGCATCGCTAGCAGTTCAGTGGGCCTGGTGACCATGCTGGTTCTTGCCACCGCGGTTTTCGGCCTGTCGTTCTTTCTCTATGGAGCGCTACTGGTACCCTATCTGCTCGTGTTATTCCTCTTTGGCATCGCGCTCGGAATCATCGCGTGCGGCATCGTGCTGCGCCTGGGTCCGGCGTCGGAATGGTTCATCTGGCCGATTCCCGCGTTGATTTCGCCCTTCGCCGGCGTTTTCTATCCGCTCTCCACGCTGCCCCACTGGATGCGGTTTCTTTCCTACCTGTTGCCGCCTTCGTACGTATTCGAGGGGATGCGGAGCATTGTCCTGAAACGCCCAGGATCGCCCTTGGCGCTCTTCTGGGGCGCGGCGCTCGATGTGCTGTTTCTCTTGCTCGCGAGCTGGTTCTTTCGCGCCATCTACCGGCACGCGGTGCGAACCGGCCTGATCGCTCGCTATAGCGCGGAAAGCTTGAGCTAAGCGGCACCGTTACCGAGCCGCGACCGTAAGAGAGCGGGTTTTGCCACGGCCCGCGACCCCGCTAAGCCGCGCGGCGTTTCGAAGGCTTCTTCTCCGCCAGGCTCTTTCGCAACGCATCCAATATATTCGCCACCGGCGCCGGCTTTTCGCTCTTCGCCGCGGTCACTCGTTCGCCCTTCTGTTTCTGCTCGATCAACCTCTGAAGATTCGTTTGATATTCGTCATGAAACTTCTTGGGATCGAACTTGGCGCTCAGCGTGTCGATCAGTTGCCCGGCCAGCTTCAACTCCTTCGCCGAAAACTTTTCCGATCCGGTCTTCACCTCGGCACGCTGAATCTCGTTCGCGAAAAACATGGTGTGCAGCATCAATGCATTGCCGTCCGGGCGCATCACCACGATGTGCTCGCGATTATGCATCGCCACTTTCGCGATCGCGTACTGCCCTCGCTGCTTCATCGCCTCCCGAAAAAGCGCGTATGGCTTCGTAACGTCGCCGTCGGGAATCACGTGGTACGACTTGTCGAGATACACCGGATCGAAATCGTCCGCTTTGACGAATTCCAGAATGTCCATCACCTTGGCCGTTTTCGGCGCAATCTTGTCCAGGTCGGCTTGGTCGATCACAACATACTCGTCCTTGCTCACCTCGAAGCCTTTCACCAGGTCTCCCCGCCCCAACGGCTTGTCCTCCGCCTGGCAGAAATAGACCTCCTTCACGCGTGACAAGTCTTTCTTGTGAAGCAAGTGAAATTGGATCGACTTTTCGCGCGCCGCCACCTGCAACCGAACCGGGAACGAAACCAATCCGAAGCTGACGAAGCCTTTCCACACTGTCGCGGCCAATGAACACCTCCTGATTGGATCCGGCTGATTTGATCCAGCCAGTTGGATCCAGATGCCTGAACCCACATGTTTTGGATCGTCTCAGAGGGCATTAAGTTTCGGAAGCGAACAGCCTGTGGCGAAATCGGACACTTCCAGTCCGGCAAATCCACACAACAATCAGCCCGCCCGCAACGCAAGATGGACCCGGGATTGCATCAAGACAGCCGATCTACAACATGTTTTGGCACGTCTGAGCTAGGATCTCTATTAACCATGCGCACATTCTGGAATGTTCTTACCGTGATTGGCCTCGCCGCCACCGGCTCCCTTGCCCAGGAGATCGCAATTCAGACGCCGCCCGGTCCGCCGGTAATCGGCACCCTGCTTCGGCCTTTTCACCTGGAGAAGCGCGAGGTCTCGCCCGCCAGGCTCACCAATACGTCGCGGCTGGAGTCGCTCATTCGCGCGGGCAATTTGTATCTGACGGCGCAGGACGTAATCGCACTGGCGCTCGAAAACAACGTCGATATCGCCGTCCAGCGTTATGGCCCCTTTTTGGCGCGTGAGGTTTTGCGCCGCGCCCAGGGCGGCGGATTCCTGCGCGATTTCGGGCAACCCATCGCTCCAGGACCCACCAGCGTCAGCCTGGAAGGCGTCAACGTCAACACGGTCGGATTGGCGGAGAGCGGCTCCGGCGTGGGTTCCGGTGGCGGCATTGTAGTCCAGCTCGGCGCCCAGCCTCCCAGCCTGGACCCGGTTTTGTACGGCTACGCAAGCTTCCAGCACCAGACTACGCCGGAGAGCAATACGCTTGCGGCGCTTGTTCCCAGCCTGATCGGGAATTTTCAAACTTACGTGGCGCAGTATAACCAATCGTTCTTAACCGGCACGTCGGTTCAGATGACTTATCTCAGCGCAAAGAATAAATTTAACACTCCGGCTTACGACATTAACCCCTTCACTAATGCCTTTCTGGATTTGCAGGTTACTCAAAATCTGCTGCAGGGCTTTGGGATCGCCGTAAACAACCGCAACATTCGCGTAGCCAGGAACAACTTGAAAGGCAGCGAGCTGTGGCTCAAGCTTCAGGTAATTACAACGGTCTCCGCCGTATTGAATCTTTACTGGGACTTAGTAAGTTTCAACGAGGACTTACGGATCAAACAGGATGCACTTACTACCGCGCAGCAACTTTACGACGGCAATAAGAAACAAGTGGAACTGGGCACGCTGCCGGCCATCGAAGCGACACGAGCCGCGGCGGAAGTATCGGCGGCCAAGGAAAGCCTGTTGATCGCTCAGACCAACGTCGCGCAGCAGGAGACCGTGCTCAAGAACGCGCTGAGCCGGAATGGAATTACAAATGAGACCTTGGACGAAGTTCACGTCGTCCCGCTGGATCATATTACGGTCCCCGAGACGGAAGACCTCAAACCGACGGCGGAACTGGTGAATCTGGCGCTGGCCCAGCGCCCCGAAATCGCCAAGGCCAAGATCGACATTGAGAGCCGCGTCATCAACCTGGGTGGCTCCAAGAATTTTTTGCTGCCGACGCTGCAGGCGTTTTTCGAATTGACCAATAACGGCCTCAGCGGCTCCGCGAATCCCGCGAGCGCGGTGTACCAGCTATATTCGCCGCCAGCCTACGTAGGCGGCTATGGCAATCTGTTGGGGCAGATCTTCGGTCGCGACTATCCTAACTACACGGCCCAATTGTCGTTAAACATTCCGTTCCGAAACCGGGTGGCGCAAGCCGATTACGTAGCGGATCAGCTGGCTTTACGCCAGAGCCAGCTTCAATATCAGAAGGCGGTGTCGCAGATCCGTGTGGACGTCAAGAACGCTGTGATCGGCTTGCAGCAAGCGCGCGCCCGCTACGAAACGGCCGTAGCCACCCGGTCGCTGGCGCAGCAGACCTTGGAGGCTGAGCAGAACCGTTTCCGTTTTGGCGAATCCACCATCGCAACCGTGGTGCAGGCGGAGCGCGATCTGGCGGACGATCAAAGCGCGGAGGTCCACGGCATGGCGAATTACACGCACGCCAGGATCGCGTTCGATGAAGCCGTGGGACAGACACTCGATGTCAACAACATTTCGATGGATGAAGCCACAGCCGGCCGCGTGGCGAGAGATTCGGAAATCCCGGCTTCCGCTACCGAACCGAAACCCATCCAGCCGGGACGAACCGAGCCGCGGCCGTAGTCCGGAGCCGGTATCCACCATGCCATTCCAAAAAACAATTTCCCTCCTCGCCGTTCTTAGCCTTCTGGCATCTCAAGGCTTCGCCCAGGCGGTCCCGGAAGTGGAGAGGCCGCACGGTCCGCTCCTCATTCGCTCCTACCTGCCCGCTACCGCCTCGCCCGTGAATCTCACCAATTCGGACCACCTGCACAGCCTGATTCGCGCCGGCCGTTTATATCTGACCGTGCAAGACGCCATTGCGCTGGCCATCGAGAACAATCTCGATCTGGAGCTGGATCGCTACGGACCGCTGGAGGCCGAATGGGGTCTTGAGCGAGCTCAGGGAGGCGGCGCGTTGCGCGGCGTGACGAACGCAAGTTCGCTTGCCAATCAAGTCACCAGCGGCCTGGGCGTCGTGGGCAGCGAGCTTTCGCTCGGGCTGGTGTCGAGCAATGGGAACAGTGGCGGAGCGAGCGGCGGCGCCACCATTTCGCAGATTGGACCGGTAACGCAGAATCTGGATCCCGTTTTTCAAAATTCGACTAGCTACTCCCACGTCACGACGCCGCAGCCGACGTCGGAGGTCAGCGAGATTGACTCGCTGGTGGACACACGTCACAACATCGATTCGTTTGTCCAAGAGGGGCTGCTCAGCGGTGGATACGTGCAGGTGACCGCGAACGAAGCGTACTTGAAAGAGAACGCCCCGTCCGACTATTTGAATCCGGCGGTACTGCCGGTGGCGCAAGTGTACCTGAGCCACAATCTTCTGCAAGGATTCGGCCCTGGCGTGAATGGCCGATTTATCCGCGTGGCGGAGAAGAACATTTCGGCCTCGCAGGAAACCTTTCGATCGCAACTGCTAAACGTTGTCGCCAACGTTTTGAACTTATATTGGGACTTAGTAACTGACGACGACGATCTGGCGGTGCGACAGCGCGCCGTGGATCAGGCGCAGAAGTTCTACGACGACACGCGCAAGCAGATTGAGCTGGGCGTGGTTCCCAGGTTCGAAGCCTCGCGGGCGCAAGCCAATGTCACCAACAGCAAGCAATTGTTTGGAATCGCGCAAGCCACCGCGCGACAACAGGAGAACCTGTTGAAGAGCGCCATCAGCCGGAACGGCCTGCAGGACGAACTGCTGGATTCCGCCCAAATCATGACGCTCGATCGTATCGAGGTTCCCGATCAGGACAATTTGCCGCCCCTTCGCGACCTGGTGGCCAAAGCTCTCGCCAACCGGCCGGACGTCGCGCTGGCCAAGATCACTGACGAAACTTCGGAGATCTCCGCGCTGGGAACGGCCAATGGTGTGCTCCCTGTCCTGCGGGGAAGCGCGCAAATCAGCGCGGAGGGCCTGTCGGGCGTGCCGACACCTCCTGTCATTATTCAGGGCCAAAGCATCACGGCCGACAAGTATTATGTGGGAGGGCTCGGCAACGCGTTAGGGCAGGTGTTTCGCGACAATTTTCCCGCCCAGCGCGCCACCGTCTTGTTTGGGGGCACCGTCAACAATCGCGTGGCGCAAGGCGACTACGGCGTCGAACAATTGCAATTGCGGCAGGGCGATCTGGTCGAGCGCCGTAACATGAATCAAATTGTGGTCGACATTTCCAATCAGATGGTGGCGCTACGCCAGGCCCGCGCGCGCTATTCGCAGGCCGTGGACGCACGAAAGCTGCAGGAAGAGCTGCTGGAAAAATCGCAACAGTCGTTCTCCTTCGGTGCGGCGACCATCAGCGACATGGAAGCGGCCCAAACGGCGCTCGTCAATGCGCAGGAAACCGAAGTCACCACGCTGTCCGTTTACAGCCATGCGCGCATCGGGCTGAATCAAGTGCTAGGGCAGACGCTCGACGTCAACCACGTATCCGTGGAGCAGGCTCTGAGCAACCCTAGGGCTGCGAAACCGTAGCCGCAACCAACCGCTCGATCGACGGCACAATGGCGAACCGCACTTCGTTCTGCGGCTTCCTGAGAGTTTCGAAAAAAGCTCGCTGCCGCGCGAGCCATTCGTCCGACGGGCGCTCTCTTCGATCCAAATAATCGAGCGCTTCCAGGCCAATCGCACCCAAATGATTCAGCGATTGGGATGCGGGCTCAATGCGCGCATCGTTGTCGCGCCAGCGCGTGAGCCAGATTTGCATTTGCGCGCGATCCATGTGATCGACCAGCGCAGCGAAATCCCGCGCTGTTTCGCTTTCCGGCCGCGCCGCATCCACCAATTGATTGAGCGGCGTGCGTTGCGTGTATCGGTGTGTGCGGATGCGCTGGCCAAACGTCGCGGGCGTAACCACATCGGCGAGCGTCTTCAGCGGTTCCAGCGGATCGCCCGTAGCCAGCCGTTCGAGCATCGGAAGATAACTGGAGCGATGTGTAAGACCAAGCCGATCCAGCTCCAGGCTGACGTCGTCCAAGCGCCGATACATGGACGGCACGTCCCTCACTTCTTGCGGCGACCACAGCCGCTCGGCCACCGCAGCCGCGCGCGGCCATATGCGCGAATCCACATTTTCCGGACTCACGAACTCGCCCCACATTGCGATCTCGCCGCCTAAGATGCGACGCTTCTCCTCAGCCGTAAGACCGGCAGCATCGCCATCCCAAGGATCCACAGCATAAAGCGTGGACGCCGGCTCCATGTGATCCAGATAGTAGCCAGCCGAAAGGATGCTCGAAAAGCCGTGTTGCGCCGCGTCCGCAAGCGATTTCTGACCGCGCCAGGATTGAATTACGATGTCCTTCGGCAAATCCGGATCGAGAATTTCGTCCCAGCCTTCCATGCGCTTGCCATGCGCCGCAACGATCTTCTGCAGCCGGCGGTTGAAATAAGCCTGAAGATCCTCCGTGCTTTTCAGCCCGTTCTTTCGTATGAACGCGCGAATGTGCGCACTGCTTTTCCACTGCTTGCCGTTTACCTCATCGCCGCCGATATGAAAGAACGAATCGGGAAACAGCGCGGCCATCTCGCCGATAAACGAGTCCAGAAATTCGTACGTGGATTCGCGCGTCGGATCCATCGTGGGATCGAAGACGCCCCAATTACGCTCGATTTGATAGGATCCTGGCGCGCTGGCGAGCTGCGGATACCCGACCAGCCAGCTGGTGGTGTGCCCCGGAACATCGAACTCAGGCACCACGCGGATGCCGCGTTCGCGCGCGTACGCGATCACCTGGCGAATTTGGTCCTGCGTGTAGTAAAGCCCGTCGGAACCCAACTGCTGCAGCTTCGGGAAACGCTTGCTCTCCACGCGAAAACCCTGATCGTCCGATAGATGCCAATGGAACACGTTCAGCTTCACCGCGGCCATGCCGTCCAGATTGCGCTTCACCACTTCGATGGGCATCCAATGCCGCGAAACATCCAGATGCAGGCCGCGCCATGGGAAGCGCGGACGGTCTTGAATGTCGACCACCGGAACTGCCCCAGAGACAATCAACTGCCGAAATGTTTCGAGTCCGTGCAGCACGCCCAACGGATTCGCGGCCGATAGAACCGCCTGCCGCTGCGTGATCTTCAAGTGATAGCTCTCGTCTTCACCAAGCTCTTGAACGGGCGCTGACGCGTGATCGCAACGGACGATCAGCGTGGCCGCCGCTTCATCGGAAGCGATTTCCCCAAGCCGGCGTGCTGCATTCTGCAAGCGCGGTTCCGTATAGCCGGTTATCGCGACGCGCAGGGTCGGGCCAATCGCGAGGCTTCCCTGCCCCATTTCGATTTTCGCCGGCCAAGGCATCAGGCCAGGTTGTTGCTGGGCGCCCAGCGCGGTTGCGACGGCCAGCAGCAACCCAGCGCACCGCGTCATTGCTTTACTTTCCTAAATCGCCGGGTGCGAAGAAATCGATCGGCTTTAGCGCAATAATCTTCCAGTGTTTCTTTTCTTTCCGCAACTCGCAGTGAACCACTTCACGCCTTCGAAGCATGGGCCCGTCTTGCTCCAGACTCCGAACTTGAAGCAGCCAATCCAGATCGATCTTGTACGTCGCTCCTTCGTCGTTCTCCTCCAGCGGCTGAATGGACGAAGAAATCTCGCCCTCATCCATCAGCGCTTTCACGTTGGTTTTGAGCGTGTCGTATTCCGGCATGTCCTTGCTGAACGCTGCCATGAATTCGGACAGGTTCCCCCGAACCGTCGCCACGCCGTCTCCGCTGACGTAGGTGAGCGCGTCCGCCATAGACGTCACTACCTCGATAACGTCGTCGTGCGCATCGGCGCACGCGAATGCGACCACGATGAACAACAGACCTAAGCTACGTGCGATAGCTCGCATTAATTTCAATGTACTTCTCCGTAAGATCGCACGTCCAGAACCGCGAGCTGCCTCTGGCCCGGCCGCTGATCGCGAATCGAATCAGACATTCGGATTCGTCGAGCTTCTTTTTTAACTCGGCCTCCAAGAAGTCCGCCGCCAGCCCGCCCCGGCACACCGGAACGCCTTGCAGATCGATATCCACTTTCGTTGGATCCAGCGGCACGCCCGCATTGCCTGCGGCTGAAATGATGCGGCCCCAGTTCGGATCGGAGCCCGCGATCGCAGTCTTCACCAGCGGCGAATTCGCGATGCTGCGCGCGATCCGCGTGGCGGCCTCTTCGTTCGCGGCGCCTGTCACATCGATGGTCACCAGCTTACGCGCGCCCTCGCCGTCGCGCACGATCTGCCGCGCCAGGTCCTCCATCACCTGCGCCAGCGCCTCCTCCACCTTCTTGCTTTCCTTTTGATTGGGCTGAATCCCCGACGCTCCGTTCGCCAGCACCAGCATGGTATCGTTCGTCGACGTATCGCCGTCCACGCTGATGCGATTGTAGCTGCGCTTCACCGCACTGGCGAGCATCGTGGCCAGCACGGAAGGCGGAAGAGCCGCGTCCATCATCACGAACCCCAGCGTGGTGGCCATGTTCGGATGAATCATGCCGGAGCCCTTAGTCATCCCCGCAATCTGGATGTTGCCCTTCTTGAAACGCACCTGGCTGTGCGCCGTCTTCATCACCAGGTCGGTAGTCAGGATGGCGCGCGCCGCATCTTCAAAACGTCCCGCGCCGAGGCCCGCGATCAAACCCGGCAGCGCGTCCACAATCAGATGCGCATCCAATTCCACGCCGATCACGCCCGTGGATGCCGGAAAAACCTGCGTGGCCGGCACGTGCAGTTGATTGGCGGCTGCATCGCAGCAAGCCAGTGCCACTCGATCGCCCGTGCGCGTGGCGCAATTGGCGTTGCCCGCGTTGATGAGCACCGCGCTCACCAACCCTCGCGACTTCGTCAGGTTCCAGCGCGCGATGCGCACCGGCGCGGCTTGCACGCGATTCTGCGTAAACACCGCCGCGCCCGACGCCGGACCGTCGGGAACAATCAGCGCCAGGTCGTCCTTCTTTACCTTGCGAATTCCGGCGTACACGGCCGAATATCGATAGCCCAGCGGTAACTTCACGCCACCTTTACCCCCAACATTTCGTCGTCCTTTAAGTGATGCCCGTTCATAAAGGCCGGGGCCGACATTCGCTTGCGGCCTTCCACTTGCACTTCGATGAGTTCCAGCTCAGTCCGCTCGCCGCATGCGATCAACAGCCTCTTCTCCATCGCCGACATTAGCCCTGGCGTGCCTTGCAACGCATCGCTCCCCACGCGCGCCTTCCAGATGTGGAACATCTGGCCGCGAAAAAAGCTGTACGCGCCCGGCCAAGGCAAAAGCCCGCGCGATCGATTGAATATTTTCGTCGCCGGCCAATTCCAATCAATTTCGCCGTCCTCCTTTTTCAGGATCGGCGCATAGGTCGCTTCCGCAGAAGTTTGCTTCACTGGCGCGGGATCTTCGCGCAGCGTCTCCACCAGAAGGTCCGCGCCCGCGTCCGCGAGACGCGCCCCCAGTTCCAACGCATCCTCCTCGGGTCCGATTTCCGTCTCCCACTTCAGCAGCATGTCGCCGGTATCCAGCCCCGCATCAATCCGCATCGTCGTCACGCCCGTGCGCGTTTCCCCATTGGCAATGGCCCATTGAATGGGCGCCGCGCCGCGATACTTGGGCAACAGCGACGCGTGTACATTAATGATGCCGCGCGGCGGAATATCGATGATCGCCTGAGGAATGATCTGGCCATAGCCAACCACCACCATCGCGTCCGGATTCATCTGCTGCAACTGCTCCACTACTTCGGGACGTCGGACGCGCTCCGGCTGATGCACCGGCAATCCCAGCCGCAGTGCGGCTTCCTTCACGGGCGTTGCGCTCAGTTGTCCCCCGCGCCCCTTTGGCCGATCGGGCTGCGTGAAGACAGCGAGCACGCGATGACCCGCGTCCACAATGCGTTCCAGCGTGGGAACCGCAAACGTCGGGGTGCCCAGAAAAATCAGGTCCATTCTCCAGCTTTCGCCAGCTTGCGTACCTTGCGCCGGATCAAATCGCGCTTCAGCGCGCTCACATGGCTGATGTACAAACGGCCGTTCAAATGATCGATCTCGTGGCAAAACGCGCGCGCCAGCAGTTCCTCACCGTTCATCTCGAACCATTCGCCCTTGATATTTTGTGCGCGCACCGTCACGCTTTTCGGACGCGTCACTTGCTCGCGAAATCCGGGCAAACTCAGGCAGCCCTCTTCGCCGGTCTGAAACTCCTCCTTGCGAATGATCTCGGGATTGATCAGCACGATTTTCTGCTGCGGATCTTCGGCCACCGATAAATCGATCACCGCGATGCGTTTCGCAATCCCGATCTGCGGCGCGGCCAAACCCACGCCTTTGGCGGCGTACATGGATTCAAACATGTCCTCGATCAACTTGTTCAACTCCGGCGTGTCAAAATCGGTCACCGCCTCCGCTTGCTTTTCGAGCACCTGCTCGCCATACAACACGATCGAATACATCATCAGAAATTTCTAACCTGCTCCCCGTAGCCTTCGAAATTGCGGCGCGTCTCCTCGAGCGAATCGCCGCCAAATTTTTCCAAAAACGCTTGCGCCAGTACGATGGACACCATCGCCTCGCCAATCACGCCGGCCGCCGGCACCACGCAAACATCGCTGCGCTCGTAGGCGGCCAGCGCGGGTTCGCGCGTCGTCAGATCCACCGATTCCAGCGGCCTCCGCAGCGTCGAGATCGGCTTCAGCATCCCGCGCACCAGCACGTCCTGTCCGTTGGTCATGCCGCCTTCCAAGCCTCCTGCGCGATTCGCTCCGCGTGTGAATTGCCGCTCCTCGCGATTGTAGTGGATGGTGTCCTGCACGCGCGATCCAAACGAATGCGCTCCTTCCGCCGCGAATCCGATCTCCACACCTTTCACCGCCTGCATCGATACGATGGCCTGCGCCAACCGGCCGTCCAGCCGCGAATCCCACGTAACATGCGAGCCAAGCCCCGGCGGAACGCCATGCGCTACAACCTCGAAAACGCCGCCCACCGTATCGCCGGTGCGATAGGCGTGATCCACAACCTCCTTCATCCGCGCCTCGGCCTCCGCATCCACGCAGCCCAGCAGTACCTGCTCCTTCTTACTGAGCGCCACCAATTCATCCCACTCCGCCTGTCGCCCCAAACAAGCTTCGCCCACGCCGGTCACGTGGCTCAAGACCGTTATGCCAAATTGACCCAGAAATGCTTTGGCCAATGCGCCCACCGCAACGCGCGCCGTAGTCTCCCGCGCGCTGGCGCGTTCCAAAATGTATCGCGCGTCCGGAAAATTGTACTTCAGGCTGCCGGCCAGATCGGCGTGTCCGGGCCGCAGGCCGCGATACCGGCTTATGTTTCGCGGGCTCTTCGTCCGAACCCTCCACGGGCAGCGCTTCCGTCCAATTCTTCCAATCTTTGTTTTGGATGATGATCGCGATCGGCGCGCCGATAGTTTTCGAATGCCGCACGCCCGCAACAATTTCCGCGCGATCTGTTTCTATCTTCATGCGCCCGCCGCGGCCATAGCCCTGCTGCCGCCGCCATAATTCGCGATTCACCGCGTCCAAGGAAATCGGAATTCCCGCGGGAAGACCCGTCAGAGTTGCTACCAGGCACTCTCCATGCGATTCACCGGCTGTTTCGAAACGGAACATGTTTAAGGGGAAAACTTCATGGTAGCGGAAACCCGGATGCTGTTGCGACGCTTCGCTATACTGCCTAACAGGATGCTGAAAAAGGCAATAAACCGCTTGCTCACGCGCGCGGCTCAGAATTGCGACTGGTTGTTTGCATGTGTTTACCGAGCGCGCGACCGTGAGGGAGTCGGTCCCCAAAAGCCTTTTTCATTAGCCTGCTAATGTTGTATTCCCGAAAAAATGACGTGCTGAAGCGGCCTTTCGTATCCGCCGCGTGGGCCGTCGCCGCGCTGGCGCTATTGCTGCTCTGGCAATTCCTCACAGTGCACTACAATCGCGACGGCAACTGGACCGCTCTGTTCCTGACCGGCCAGAAATATCCCATGCCGCCGGAACTGGCGCCCGGCACTTACCTCTTTCCCGGTCTCGGCTTTGACGGCGAAATGTACCGCACAGTAGCGCACGATCCTTTCTTGCAACGTGGCTATGTACGTTACGTGGACGTTCCGACGGATCGCTATCGCCGCATTCTGATTCCTGCCATGGCGTATCTGCTGGCCGCCGGCCGCCAGCCGTGGATCGACCGCTCCTATGTCGCCGTGATCGCGCTGTTCGTTCTCGCCGGCGCCTATTGGTTGAGCCGATGGGCCGTGCTCGCGGGCGCGCATCCCGCCTGGGCGCTTGCGTTTCTGCTGGCGCCCGCGACGCTGATTTCGGCCGACCGCATGACCGTCGACGTAGCCTTAGCGGCGTTCACCGTGGCCTGCGCAGTTTATTGGAAAACCGGCTCGGCGTGGAAACTCTTCGCCGTGCTTCTATTGGCCTGCCTGGTGCGCGACACCGGATTGCTTCTCGTCGCGGGCGTTTGCCTTTTCGAATTGCTGCAGCGCCGGTTCGCACGCTTCGCGCTGTGGGCCTCCGCCGCGCTGCCAATGTTCGCGTGGTATATTTTCCTCCGCCGCATATTCCCCGGAAAGAGCCATTTCGGAGCGCCCACCTGGTTCGCCAACAGGCTCGGGCCGGGACTCTTTTACCGCATGTTCGTGCCGCCTCATTACCCGCTGCCACGGGCCATGGAGGCCGTCGCGCGCTTCGGCGACGTGCTGGCACTGGCCGCCATTCTCCTGGCTTCGATCCTCGCGATTCTGCTGGTCCTGCGAGCCCCCCCAAAGACCCGCTTGCCATTACCGGCCTGCTGTTCACGGCCTTGGTCTTCGCTCTCACCAATGGCCAATACTGGACCGATGTGAATGGCTACGCCCGCGTCTTGTCGCCGCTGCTCATCCTGGTGGCTCTGCCTTCGATTGCAAGCGCCAAGGGTCCGGCGCGTGACGCATTTCCCTGGTGGCTCGGTTTCGTCCCGGCATTCATTGTGGACCTGCGGCTGGGATTGCAATTCACATCTGCCATCGGCGGCGTCCTGCGAGGTTTGTTACACGTCTAGCCGAAGCTTCGCGCCTGGATACGACGGCCGCGCTACGAGAAGAATAGGCGAATGGACCGCGCCGCCGCAGCCCGCGATCAAACCCCGCTCCACTGGAAACTCCGCTGGAAAACCTTGCACTTGGCATGAATCGGCATGCTATACTAAACTTCAGTTTGATCGTCCCGCCCACGCTTGGCCGCAACGAATTTTGCTCCTCGCAAAGCCCGCAATCAAATGTATCCGCTGGTTGAAGGATGAGTTCATGAAAAAAGTGTTCGTAGGAAATTTGGATTTCGGCGCTACCGAGGAAAGTATTCGCAGCGCGTTTGAGGCTTATGGCGCCGTGGAGCGCGTCAGTTTAATGACGGACCGGGACACCGGCCGCTCCCGCGGTTTTGCCTTCGTCGAGATGAGCGATTCGGCGGAAGCCGATGCCGCCATCAACGGACTGAACGGCACCAACCTGGGTGGCCGCGCAATCAACGTGAACGAAGCCCGTCCCAAGACCGATAGCCCCCGGCGCGGTGGAGGCGGCGGCGAACGGCGCGAGCGCCGCTGGTAGGGCGCCACCTTTCGTTCCAACGACGATTATGGTCCAATGATCAAGGTCCATTAGGACCACAATGCTTTTTAGGAGGATCTCATGGCTGGCCGGTCAGGCGACACATTTAAGAAACGTCAAAAGGAAGTCGCCCGTGCTGAAAAGCACCGGGAAAAGTTGGCCAAGCGCCTTGAGCGCAAAACACTTCCAAAAGAGTCCCCCGATAGTGAGGAAGGCACACTAGCCGAGCAACTATCTTCGGAGGATGCGGCGCAATCAGAGGAAAGCGGCGCGTCGCAGTCCATTTGAGCGCCATTTGCGCTTCAATAACATCAACAAAATAGCAACAAGGAGAGAATGTGAAAGAGACAGGTACAGTAAAGTGGTTTAACGCCGGAAAAGGTTTTGGATTTATCCAGCGCGACAACGGCGAAGATGTGTTCGTGCATTTCTCGGCCATCGAAGCCAGCGGGTATCGCACCCTCGATGAAGGCGCTCGCGTGTCCTTCATCGTGAAGCGCGGTCCCAAGGGCCTGCAAGCCGAACAAGTCACCCTGGCGTAAACCGAGCAACAAACAGTTTCGGATCTGGCCGTTCTTTTCTCCGCAAGAAGCCGGAGCCGGCGGCCAGGTGCCATCTTAATTTTTCAATCGGACGTTACCGGCGTCTGGCGCGTCCGTCCCGCCGCTGGAAGGTGCGGCATCCATGCAGCTCCTCTACAAAGGCTTTAACCAACGAGCGAATATCCGCAGCTACCGCTTTGACGGCGTGATGCCCAGCGAGCGGCCCAGCAGAATCGTCAAGAATCTGGAATTCCTGCTGAAGCTGGATATGACCGTGCTGGCCGAACATCGCATCCGCATTCAGGAAGCTCCCGCCCTGTGCCTGGGAATCCTGCAAACCGCGTTGGCCACTCCCGGCGCCGATACCATACCATTCTTGAGTTACACCATCACGCGCGCCGAAATCCTGGCCTTCGCCTCTGCCCGGGATGCGCTGGTGGAAGCCAAAGGTACGCGCCGCAAGCATCGCCCGCCCTTCAAGCCCACTACGCCCGCGCAGTGGAAATGGCCCGGCCAGTAATTGTGGTCCTCACAAAAGAAGAGCTGATCGCTTCCCTGCGGAACGAAGTCCGGATCCTGGTTCATCTGGCCGGAAAAGTGGACCCATCGAAACTCAATTACCGGCCCACTGCTACGCAGCGCAGCATTCTGGAACTGCTGCAATACATGGCCATCATGGCCCCTACGCAGGTTGCGGTAATCAAGAACGGAGTTTTCGATCGAGCCGTACTGGGCGCCATCTGGCAACCGGCCGAAGCCGCGTCGAAGACCCTGACCTTCGATCAGGCCGTGGCCGCCATTCGAAAACAATCCGACGAGCTACCGCGCCTCTTGAGTGACTGGACGGAGGCCGATTTTCGCGCCGAGGTGGATATGTTCGGCCGTAAATCCTCTCGCGGTTCGCTGTTAGTGAACCAGGTGCTCAGCGGCTTCGCTGCCTATCGGACGCAGCTTTTCTGTTATCTCAAATCGTGCGGCCGCGATGAATTGAACACCATGAACCTCTGGGCCGGCATGGACGCCCCCACCCCTTAGCGCGGAAAGACCTTGAGCGCTACCAGATCGAGTTGGGGTACTGCGCGTGGATGCGACGATCCGATGTAACCAACGGAGCTTCGTTATTCGCGATCGCGTTAGCCACGATAATTCGGTCTCCCGGTTCTCGAGTCCATTTCACACGCAGGGCTGCGCTCATTACCACCGCCATTGGAAACTGGCAGACCGATAGGCCGATCTGTTGGTTGAGATCTGAAAGAATCTGCGAAGCAGCGTATTTGATGGCGCCTTTCTCATACAGCATTTCCAGTTCCAGCATCACCATCGCGGATACCAGAAGATCGCTGTTTTCGATTTGCTCCGTCGCTCGCTGCGTCAATTGGGTAGCGTCGCCGGAGTGCAAAAATATGGCGACGTTCGTATCGAGATACGAAATCACGGTTTGGGAGACCATTTTTCATCCCATAAGGCACGCATTTCGGCATCTAACTGTCGTTGGCCGCGATCGAGATCTTCCGGCGTTCCTTGGATGGTATCTCGCGGGATGAGGCGCGACATCTTGCTTGGTTTGTCTCCCGGCACCAGGCGAACCAGACGGCCTTTGTGAAGCACCTCAACGAATTCGCCTTGAATTGCTCGCTCGAAAATCTGGAACAAGTTCTTTCGCAATTCGGTGCTGGTGACCTTCATAACTCTAGCGTACCACAGATACGTACGCGACGTACATAGTAAGCGTACGCCGGCCCTATGGCAGCGAAAAAACGTTCAGCGTCATCCCCGAGACGATCGCCACGTACTGCTTGCCGTCCTTGGCTTCATACGTCATCGGATCGGCGTTGGCCGTCGCATCCAACTTCGCCGACCACAATTCCTTGCCGGTCTTCGAATCGATGGCGCGGAAGCGGTTGTCGTTTACGATGCCCGCAAACACCAGCCCGCCCGCGGTAGCCGCCGGACCCGCGAAGGCATCTACCGATCGCCCGGTGTTCTGCTTGCCCGCCGGCAATTCTTCGGTGATCCCGAGCGGAACCTGCCACGCAAACTCACCCGTGTTGGCGTTCACCGCCGTCAGCCGGCCCCAGGGTGGTTTCTGACACGGCCAGTTCACCGTCCGCCCGTCCGCCTGTTTCACCGGAACACTGAAGGTATGAAATGGTCCAGGCCCGTCCACGCTGGCGCGCGTGTATTCGAGCGGCGACCCGTTCTCATCGAATGAGTACTGCACCCCAGGCTTTTTCTTCTCGGTCCATCCCACCTGACCCAGGTCTTGCGTGTAAGCGAAGATGTATCCGTCCGTTGGATCCACGGCCATGCCGCCCCAATTGGTGCCTCCCGTTGCGCCGGGGAAAATGATGCTCGACTTCGGCGGCTTTCCATCTTCATGCAACAGGAACGGCGTGAACGGGCCAGTGTTATAAAATCCGCCGCTCTTCTCCACCAGCGCCTTGCAAGCCGCGGCGTGCTCGGGCGTGGTGTCTTCCGCTGTCACCAAATCTTCCGGCTGGTAAGTCATGCGCGCCAGCGGCGGCGGCTTCAACGGGAAGGGCTGCGTCGGCGAGTACCACTCGCCCGGCACATCGCCCGCCGTAACCTTGCGCTCTTCCACGCCGAACACCGGCTTGCCGTTGGTCCGATCCAGAATGAACATCCAGCCTGTTTTGCCGATCTGAGCAATCGCGGGAATCTTCTTCCCATTCACCGTGATGTCCAGCAGCACCGGCGCCGGCGGCGTATCGTAATCCCACAAATCATGATGGACGGTCTGGAAATACCATTTGAGTTTGCCGGTCTCCGCATCCACCGCGACAATGGAATTGCCGAACAGATTCGCACCCGGCCGGTCGCCACCATAGTAGTTCGATGCGGGGCCGCCGATGGGCATGTACAGAATGCCGCGCTGCGGGTCCACCGTCATCTGCCACGCCCAGACGTTGGTGCCCGAGCGCCCTTTCCATCCTTCGTTGAGCCAAGTCTCGTGACCCGCTTCACCCGGCTGCGGGACGGTGTGAAAATCCCACAGCTTCGCGCCGGTTCGCGCATCGTAGGCGCGCGTATCGCCGGGCGGCCCCACCGGCACTTCCAGCACGCTGGCTCCCACCATCACCAGATTCCTGAAGATGGTTGGAACGCCGGAGTATCCCACACCCATGTCGACGATGCCCTCTTTGCCGAAGCCCGGATCGATCTTGCCCGTACTGGCGTTCAGCGCGATCAAGTTGCGTCCGGTGCTAAATATGATGCGGGGCGGATTCTGCTTGTCGCCCGGCCAGTAGGCCACGCCCTTCGAGGACGGACGGCCGTTGGTCGCGGTGTAACTCCATACTTCTTTGCCCGTGGCCGCATCGAGCGCCACCACGCGAGCCGACGCGGGCAGGTACATGATGCCGTTCACTACGATCGGCGTTGCCTCCGATCCTCCTCCGCCGAAGCGCGGCGCAGGCCCTTCGCCTTTCAATGAAAACGTCCACGCCGATTTCAGATTGGCTGCGTTCTTGGCGTTGATTTGCTTGAGCGGCGAATACCGCGTGCTGGCCGCGTCGTGGTTGTAGGAAGGCCAATCGCCCGGCGCCGACTTCGCCTCTTCCGCTCTCCCGCTAACCGCGAAGCAACCGAGCAGCGCGCATGCGCCCAGAACACCCCCGAGAATCGTCTTTTGTGAAAGTGTGCCCATCCGTTGGCCATGCTATCACGTGCCCATTCAGCCTGCTCGGCGATTGTGGTAGGTTGTAAACTGAAATGCGTTCCGTTTCTATATTTAATACCGGTCTCGTTATTACGGGCCTCTTTTTGTCCGGGGCATTTTGCCTGCCGGCGCAAGAACCCAGCGCCGCGGAGCAAAATGCCGCGGAGCAAAATGCAAAAGAGAATCTTCCCAAAGGTATGCCGCCCCGGGCGGCGGCCAGCGAATATCAGGCGCAAGGAAAAGCTGGAGCGATAACTATCGGCGCCGAGTTCGCCGGCCACTCCGTCCCAACTCCCGACCACACCTATTCGTCTGAAGATTTCATTGTGGTGGAGGCGGGATTCTTCGGTCCGGCAGGCACGATCAGGCTGTCGCGCGACGATTTTTCCCTGCGCGTCAACGGTAAGAAAGTTGCTTCGCCCAGCGAACCTTACGAACTGGTTTTCCATTCGCTCAAAGATCCCGAGTGGCAGCCGCCGGAGACGGACGATTCCAAGGCGTCTAAAAGCAGCCTCACCACCGGTGGCGGCGGCGGCATTGGCGGCGGCGACAAGCTTCCGCCTATTCCTCCCAAGATGCCTTTTCCGCTGCGGCGTGCGATGGAACAGCAGGTTCAAAAGTCGGCGATGCAGGAAGGCGACCGTCCCCTGCCCCAGGCAGGGCTGCTCTTCTTCCGATACGGCGGCAAAGCAGAGGGTATTAAATCCCTGGAACTCATCTACAGTGGCGCCGCCGGCATGGCAACGTTGACGCTGGAACCGTAATGCGATAACCGCTCCCTCACGGTCGCGGCTCGGTTACGGTCGCGGCTCGGTTACGGTCGCGGCTCGGCTACACGTCGCCAAAGAGATTGCCTCGGTTGAGCAGCCACTGCGGATCGATGCGCCGCTTCACTTCCTTCATCGCTTCGATCTGGTCCGGCGTGTATTGCAGCGCGAGCAAATGCGCTTTGCGCTTCCCGAGTCCGTGCTCGGCCGAAACGGTGCCGCCAAGCTCAACAGCATGACGCGCAAAATCCAGCATCAAACGCTGGCCGGCTTCAAACTCGGCCGGCGATTTCGGCAGCATGTTGACGTGAACGTGCGCGTCGCCGATATGGCCGAAGATGACGTAATCGAGCGAGTGCTGCATCAGCTCCGCGTGATAATACGCCAGCATTTCGTGATTGCGCCCGAGCGGCACCGCGTAGTCGGAACCAAGCTTCATAAATCCGCGGCGGCGCAGGGTGTCGTTCACCAGTTCCGGCAGCGCGTGACGGAAGCGGCGAAAGCGCTCGCGGTCCTGATCGCTGGCCGCGAACCAACTATCCTCGGGCGCATGGTCGGCCCAGAAATCGATGTCGCCGTCCTCCTGCTCGATCAGCAGCGCAGCAGCGGCGCGGCTGGGGATTTCCGGATAATGGGGCCGCAGAAAATTGAGCGAGTTGGTATCGAAGTACTCGATCATGCGCAGGCCCGGAATGCGGCGCCAGGCGTCCACGACATCCAGCGCCGCGCCATCGCTGATCAGGAAAACGATGCCCGCGAGCACATCGGCGGGCGCGGGCAGCAGTTGCAGTTCGGCCTCCGTGACGATTCCGAGCGTGCCTTCGCTGCCGGCCATCAGATCGATCCAGTCCATGCCCGGCGCCAGCGGATATCCCGCGGTGTTCTTGGTGGTGGCGGGCAGCGGCAATTCGGGGACATCGAAATCAACCTTGTCGCCTCGGCGCAGATTCAGAATGCGGCTGTCCATAAGCGCAACTCGCAGCCCCAAAATGTGTCGGCGCGTGCTGCCATAACGAAAGCTGCGCGATCCGCTGGCGTTGGTGGCGATGGTTCCGCCGATGCTGGCGGTGCGCTCGGTGGGATCGGGCGCGTAAAACTGGTTGGCGCGCGCAGCTTCCACTTGCAGCGCATCGAGCGAAACACCTGGACCTACGATCGCTCGTCCGGTGCAGATTTCGAGGCGCCGGAATTTTTCGAGCGATACCGCCCATCCGCCGTTTTGCGGAACGCAGCCGCCGGTAAGTCCGGTACGCGCGCCGGCAATGGTGATGGGAATGCTTTCGCGAGAAGCCGCGGCGATGATTTCGAGCAGCTCGGCTTCGGATGAGGGTGCAATAACGCGATCGGCGTGGCCCTGGAACCCCGAAGCATCTTCGATTGTCATTCTGAATTCTGACTTCCTTGGTATAACCGCTTACTCACGTGCGCGGCTCAGTTGGCTTCCACGTGCGCGGCTCAGTTGGCTTCCACGTGCGCGGTTCAGACTTCCAGAATCACAGGCATGATCAGCGGCCGGCGCTGCGTTTCCTTATTCAGGAAACGCTTCAGGTCCGCGCGAATCTTCTCCTGCATCACTCCCCAATCGGTCCGTTCTTCTTCACTCGACGATTCCAGCGTGCGTGCAACAACTTGCCTCGCTTTCCCCAACAGCTCCGAACCATCTTCAAACGACATGAAACCGCGGCTCACGATTTCGGGCAAGGTTTCATTGCGTCCCGAGTTCTTGCTGATGGCGATGATCGGAATTACGAAGCCGTCTTCGGAAAGATGACGGCGGTCGCGAATGACGATATCCTCCACTACTTCGTCGATGGTCCCCGAGTCGATGCACACGCGGCCCACCTGCACCTTTTCGCCCCGGCGCGCACCCGCGCGATCGATCTCCAGGGTCTCGCCGGTTTCGAGCGTGAAGGTTTCCTCCAGGCCCGCGCCGCGCAGATGAGCCGCCAAAGCGGCGTGCTTGGCCAGTTGCCGGTATTCGCCGTGAATGGGCAGAAAATATCGCGGCCGAAGCAGATTCAAAATCAGCCTCAGTTCTTCGACGCTGCCATGCCCCGACACATGCACCGGCGGATTCATGGTGCCGTAGATGACGTCCGCGCCGCGTTTGGCGAAGTGGTTGATCATCCGGTAAATTCCCTTTTCATTGCCGGGAATAATGCGGGCGCTGAGCACTACGGTGTCGCCACGCTCCACCGATAGGTTCTTATGATTATCCACGGCGATGCGCGAGAGCGCCGACATCGGCTCGCCCTGCGTGCCGGACGCCACCACGACGACCTTGCTGGGATCGGCCTGCATGATGTCTTGCGGGCGCAGCAAAATTCCGTCGGGCAGGCTGAGCAATCCTAGCGAATGCGCGATTTCGGTGACGTTATTCATGCTGCGGCCGAGGAACGCCACTTTACGTCCATACTCGGCGGCTACGTCCAAAATCTGCTGCAGCCTATGAATGGAGGAGCTGAAGCAGGAGATCACCAGGCGGCGTTCGGCGCGATAAAAGATTTCGTCCAGGCGCGGGCGCACGGCGCGCTCGCTTTCGGTGTAGCCGGGGCGATCGACGTTGGTGGAATCGGACATCAGCAGCAGCACGCCACGCTTGCCGTAGTCGGCGAAAGTGTGCAAGTCGAACGGCTCATTGTCGGTGGGCGTGGGATCCACCTTGAAATCGCCGGTGTGAATAATGACGCCGAGCGGCGTGGTGATGGCAAGCGCCATGGAGCTGACGATGGAGTGCGTGACGTGAATGAACTCGACCACGAATGGGCCGAGCTCAATGCGCGAACCCGGCTTCACCTGATGAAGCTTGGCGCCGTCCAGCAATCCGTGCTCTTCGAGACGCCGCTCCACCATCAGCAGGGTGAAGGGCGCGCTGTAAACGGGCACGTTGATTTCGCTCAGCAGGAACGGGACTGCGCCGATGTGATCCTCGTGGCCGTGCGTCAGGATCAGGGCGCGAACCATGTCGCGGTGCTGTTCCAGATACGCGAAATCGGGCGTGACGATATCGACGCCCAGCAGTTCCGCGTCGGGAAACATCATGCCGGCGTCGACGACGATGATGTCGTTCCCGTAGCGGATGGCCATCGAATTCATACCGAACTCGCCCAAGCCGCCGAGCGGGATCAACTGAAGCTTGTGATCAGACATGTAAGGTTTAGGTTATCAGGTGGGCTGGCGGCGATTGGCTGGCGGCTGGTGGCGAAAGGGGTGGGAGGGTGCGTGGGTGGTGCGGCGATTTGTTTTTTTGCAAAAACGAACCCAACTTACGGCGACCGGTGCAGTGGCAGTGGTGAAGTGGGGCGCAATAGAGCATCGGCTTGAGAATAACGGCGGAGCGGGGATTACGAGGCGCAAGCGGGTGGGAAGCGATTGAGCCCATAGGCGAGAAAAGTTCCTAGGCGATGTGACGGGCGCTCGTTGTTTCCCTTTGCGGACGTTCCCGAAGCGGAGCTGCCCACGCCTGAAATTCTGATAAGCTCAACTTGATGCGTTGGCGGACTGGTTTCGCGTGGGCGTTGGCTGTCGGTATCAGCCTGGCGTTCCTGCTGCTGCTCGCCTTTCAACCCGGCTTTACGGCCGGCGCGCAGGCCGGCATGTCCGCGCCGATGGTCCCCGCGGTATGGATCGAATCGGGGCCTTCCGCGCAACTTCCGCAGCTGCAATTGGACTGGCCAGGGCTGGCTCCGCGGGCCATTAGTTTGCCGCTGGCGCCCGCGGGCGTTTGCGAACTGGGCGACGCGCGAAAGAACGCCGCCACCGCTTCGCCGCATTACGGTCCTCTCCATCGACGTCCTCCGCCGATTTTCTCCTAAACTAACAGGATGCTGAAAAAGGCAATAAACCGCTTGCTCACGCGCGCGGCTCAGAATCGCGACTGCGTGTTTGCATGTGTTTACCGAGCCGCGACCGTGAGAGAGCCGGTCCCCAAAAGCCTTTTTCATCAGCCTGCTAAATAGTCTCAGCAATTAGCAGCGTGGTTCGGATATCGCGCCACATCCGCGTGGCGTAATTTTAACTATTTATTTAGGAGAAACTCATATGGAACTTTTTAGAAATGCGCGCTTTGATTTTCTTGGCAGGAAGTGGTGGTTCATCCTGCCATCCTTGATTCTCACTTTCGCGGGATTGATCAGCCTTTGGGCGAACGGCGGCCCGCGTTACAGTATCGATTTTCAGGGCGGCGCCGTCATGGATGTCCGCTGGAATGGGACGCCGCCCATCGGGCGGATCCGGGCCGCGGTCTCATCGCGGTTGAGCGGTGTTTCGGTGGTGCTGGCGCACGACCTGACAGGGTCCAACGAAGTTCTGATTTCGGTGCGGGCTCCCGCGGTGGCAAACTTGCCCGCGTTGCGTCAAACCATTGTCGAGGCGCTGTCGACGGTGGACGCGCGATATTCCATCCGCGATTTCGAAGCGATCGGCCCGCAGATCGGCGCGGACCTGCGCCGTCAGGCGTTGATGGCCACGGGCGGAGCTTCGGGCGGCATGCTGCTGTATCTGGCGTGGAGATTCCGCCTGGCGTATGGCGTGGCCGCGGTGGTGGCCATGGCGCACGACGCGTTTATCACCATCGGATTGTTTTCGTTGCTGCATGAGGAAATCTCGCTGACAGTGGTAGCCGCGCTGCTCACGCTGATCGGCTATTCGATGAACGACACCATCGTGGTGTTCGATCGCATCCGGGAAAATCGGCGCAGTTCAGATCGGCACACATCAGGACGCGAGCCGCTGGCTGAAACCATCAACCGCAGCATTAACCAGACCCTCAGCCGGACGGTCCTGACATCCGGGTTGACGCTGCTGACGGCGCTCTCGCTGTTCCTGTTTGGCGGCCCAGTGCTGCATGGATTCTCGCTGGTGCTGGTGATCGGGATCGTCGTCGGCACGTTCTCTTCGGTCTTCATCGCCAGCCCGATTTTGCTGGCTTGGGAGGGGACCGGCCCGGTGCGCCGTCACGCTCGCATTGAATGGAGCGCGCGATGAATAGAACACTCATCCGCCGCAGTCTGCTCATTCTGGCGATCGTTCTCGCCAGCGTCTTCGCCATCTTTCGCTCGCCGGTGCGTCTGGGGCTGGACCTGCGCGGCGGCGCCAGCTTCATCCTGCGCGTGAAAACGGACGACCTACCCGCCGCTCAACGCCGCGAAGTTGTGGAGCAAACGCGCCAGATTCTGGAGCGCCGCATCAACGCTTACGGGCTTTCGGAGGCGCCGGTGCAGCCCTATGGCAACCGCGGGAACGAGCTGCTGGTGCAGCTTCCCGGCGTCAGCGACGTTTCGCGCATCAAGAACCTGCTGGAAAGCCGGGCGGTGCTGGAATGGTATTCGGTGGCGGAAGGCCCGTTTGCCAGCGAGCGTGAAGCGATGTCGCAGCACGCAGGCGTCCTGGCGTATAACCACAAGCTGCTGGCGACGCGGCCTGCAGCGGACGGACAGCG
The DNA here is from genome assembly GCA_963784025.1 of Bryobacterales bacterium. GTDB lineage: Bacteria > Acidobacteriota > Terriglobia > Bryobacterales > Bryobacteraceae > Palsa-89. The sequence goes on along the minus strand of CAWAPW010000003.1, from coordinate 262,800 downwards.
CGCTTGGTACGTACTGGAAAGGCCGCCCATCATCCGCGGCGCCGACCTGCGCGACGCGCGCGTGTCCACTGGTTCGTCCGCCGGCTCCATGGATCAGCCGGTCACCACGTTCACACTCAGCCAAAACGCGGCCAAGCGTTTCGAGCGGTACACGCAGGCTCACATCGGCCGGCGCTCAGCGATTGTTCTGGACGAAGAGATCCTGAGCGTTCCGGTGATTGAAGACGCGATCCGCGATACCGGGCAGATTCGCGGCGCACGTACTCTGGAAGAGGCCCAGGACCTGGCGGTGAACCTGCGCGCGGGAGCGCTGCCCGCGGCGATTGAAGTGGTACAGGAAAGAATTGTGGAGGCTTCGCTGGGCGCCGATTCCATCCGGCACGGGTTGCAGGCGGGCGCTGCCGGACTTGCCGCGGTGGTTGCGGCGATGCTGCTTTATTACCGCTGGGCCGGGGCCAACGCAATGCTCGCGTTATTACTGAATGGCGTGTTGCTGATCGCCGCGCTGGCAAGCTTCGGAGCGGTGCTGACGCTGCCCGGAATCGCGGGCGTGGTGCTCACCATCGGCATGGCCGTCGATAGCAACGTGCTGATCTTCGAGCGACTTCGCGAGGAACTACGCGCGGGCAAGCCGGCTGCGGCGGCGCTGGCTGCTGGATTCTCAAAGGCGTTCGCAACTTTAGTGGATACGCACGTCACCACAGTGGTTTCATGCGCGTTCCTATTCTTCTTCGGCACTCCGGCAGTGAAAGGCTTCGCGGCCACGCTGGTGATTGGACTGATCATCAACCTGTTCACATCCGTTTTCGTATCGCGAGTGGCTTTCGATTGGGAGATATCGCGGCGAAAACCGTCAGCGGAATTAAGCATCGGGCTGGCTCCGTAACGCAACGCTGCTCGCGCGGCAAAAGAAACTCCGCTTGGTCGAGACGCACGCGCGTGTACTAAACCGTCGCCGAACGAACGGACTATTGCACGTAAATGCGGTTTGGAGCTTCGATCTTCAGACCAGGCACTTCGGTCCGCACCTTCACGGGCTGCAGACCTTTTTCGTTCAGGCCTTGGATGGTCACAAGGTACTGATTGTCGAGGCGGGCTTCGAAATCGTTTAGAAACGGCGAAATCGTCACCGGATCGGTTAAATCCTGAAAATAGGCGTGGCCGCCGGTATTCTCGCTCACCTGCATGAGGCGGGATTGCGAGAAGTTGTTACCCAACTGCCGCGCCCATAGAAACCGGAGCCGCGCAGATAGATGGAATAAACCAGCAAGCCTTCTTTCAGAGAGTCCCGAATTGCAGCGTCGACGTAAGGATCGTCGCTAGTGGCGGTGCCGTAGTAGCGATCCACTCCGTCGGTCAACATCAGCACCGCGCGGCGCTCAGTAGATTGCTGCGATGGCCAATGCTTCGCCAGATCCGAAAGCGCGAAGTAGGGGCTGCCATTGCCGCCTGGAACGCCCTCCGGCAGCCGCAAAGCACTGGCCGCAATCTCGTGGTCGGCGGTGAATGGCTGCACCAGACCAAAGGTCCCGTTACGCATGTAACCGACAGCAACCTGCGTGGTGGCGGGTAAGGATTCGATGAACGCCTTTAGCTGCGGCAATTGGGTACCGAGGCTCGTTGAGCGCGTGGAATCGTCCAATAAGACGAAAAGTTGCATCTCCGCTAAGTCGCCAGTCAGGCGCTCAAGTTGAACTACGGGCACGCGGGTTTTGCCGCGCAGAACGGTCAGGTCGCCAGCAGCCAGAGTTGCCGGCGGATGGCCGTGGACCCGAAGCGCGGTAACCACTATCTGAGTGGGAGTGCCCGGGGTATTCGGAAGAGAGCTGGAAAAACCAGGGAGTGCGGCAAGCAACGCCAGGGAGATAATCCCACAAACATTTCGGATATTCATTGGCCACCTCGCGCGGCGTCTCTACCTAGTTCGATGCGGACCCAGCGGTTTCGGTTGCAGCCTGGGCGTTATACTGACCAGACAGACTTGAGGAGGACTTGCTCATGAGGTTACACTGCGGAGCATTCCTATGTTGCGTGTTGGCAGCGCTCCCCGCGATGGCGCAGCAAACCCCTTTCCTATTCTCCGTTGGGAACTCGGCCAGCTACGGTCCGACGATCGCCCAAGGTTCCCTGTTCGTTGTGTATGGGGTGAATTTCGGTCCGGCTCAACTGGTGCAGGCTAGCGCATATCCGTTGCTCACGCAATTAGCCGGCACCGCGATCAGCGTAACGTCGGGTTCCAGCAGCTTCCCCTGCCCGATGGTCTACTCAATCGCGGGCGCGGCGGCGGCCGTTATGCCTTCGGATGTTACTCCCGGCGCCGCCATGTTATCTCTGACTTATAACGGCGTATCGACGCCCTTCCCGTTTACGGTAAATGTTGTGCCGTCGGCGCCAGGTATCTACACGTTGGGCAGCTCCGGATTCGGCACTGGAGTCTTCACGGGAATGGATGGGAGTGAGAAGACGTTCGCGGCCAGCGCCAAGAGCGGCGAAATGGTGACCGCCTGGGCCACCGGACTGGGTCCGGTGAGCGGACCCGACAACGCCGTGCCTGCCAGCTTCCCGAATTTTCCGGATGTTCAAGTCTTCGTGGGAACGCAGGCGGCCAACGTTATTTATGCCGGCCGCTCCGGGTGCTGCGTGGCTCTGGATCAAATCGCGTTTGAAATTCCGGCGGGAGCGACAGGCTGTTATGTGCCGGTGGCGCTACGAAGCGGTGGCGCCATCAGCAGCTTTGTTTCGATCCCGGTGAGCAGCAGTGGCGGCCCGTGTTCGGACACTGCTCCCACGGTTCCAATCAGCATCATGAATCAAGCCGCGGCGGGACAGACCGTCAAGGCGGTGGCACTGGCGGCTGGTCCGGTGTCGGTGCTGCGTGGCTTGGGGTTCGATGTCCACTTGTACCTGGCCGCGGCCCTCTCCAAGCTTCTGCGCGTGAAGATTTCCGAAGATGACGTCGCGAAGCTTTTGGTGGCCGGGCAAACCCGGAATCAACGCGAGTTGGCGCGCGCCATGATCAAATACGCCGCGGCGTGGAAGGCGCTGTCGCCGGCGGCGAAACTCGCGGTGCGAGCGATGCTGAATGCCAATCAGGAAGGCGCCGTAGCGGACTTCGGCCAGTTCAACTCTCCCGGCGCACTGGCCGCGGGGTTGGGCGGTCTCTTTCCGAGTCAAGGAACCTGCTCCGCGCTTCCGTCCGTCTACAGGGCGAATTCGGGCAACGGCATCGATGCCGGTTCAACGCTCGCGCTATCGGGGCCGGCCGGAACATGGACCCTGGCGCCGACCCGAGCAGGCCAATATCAAGTATTGTTCGGGAGCACTCCAATCGGCCCGAATCTTCCAACAGGAACGTACACCATCACGGGCACGGGCGGCCACGATGTGAACGCGTTTAGCGCAACGCTGAATGTTGGAGGCAGCGTCCTTTGGACGAACAAGGCCGCTATCGCGACCATAGACCGCAGCCAGCCGCTTACTGTGACTTGGTCGGGAGGCCCCGATCCGGGCGCTGTTGTGATCGGAGGCTACGTGAATTCGAGTACCGTGGGTCTGGTGGGTTTCGTTTGCACGGCGGATACGAGCGCCGGTTCCTTCACCATCCCCAGCTTCATTCTCTCGACATTGCCGGCGGCCGCGAACGGCGGAGGAATGTTTATCAGCCCGCATCCGCTGTCGCGGCAGGTGACCATCCCCGGCGTGGACCTGGCATATTTCATGGATGGCAGCAGCGATTCGAAATCGCTTGTTTACCAATAGCGCCGTGGCCCGCGCAATCGTGTATGATGACGGGCAAGTTATGCTTCCAATCAGACGTTTTTGCATCGCGCCTGCCGCGTTGATAGCGACGGCGGGTATTGGCTTTGGTCAATCGCTAGCGCAGCTTCCAGAGCCGTCCGTGCCGTTGCCGGCCGTGCTGCGCAATTACCAACCGGTGACCGCCGAGCGCCTCAAAAATCCTGAAGATGGAAACTGGCTCTCCATCCGCCGCACTTACGATGGCTGGGGCTACAGCCCGCTGGACCAGATCAACGCGGACAACGTAAAAAGCTTGCGGCCGGTGTGGATTTTCTCCACTGGCGAAACCAAGGTTCACGAAGCTGCGCCACTGGTGAACAACGGCGTGATGTTCGTGTCCACGCCGAACAACCAGGTGATCGCGCTCGATGTCCGCACGGGCAACCTGCTGTGGCGATACAAGCGGCCGCGGCCCGTCGGAGCCGTTGTCGCGCACGATACCAGCCGCGGCGTCGCGCTCTACGGCGACAAGGTTTACTTTGCCGCGGGGGAAGCGGTGTTGGTTGCGCTGGACGCCCGAACCGGCAAAGAAGTTTGGACCACCGAAGTTGCCGACAGCAAGGCGGCGTATTACATCACGCTCGCTCCGCTGATCGCGGGCGGCAAGGTGATGGTGGGCGCATCGGGCGGCGAGTTCGGCATCCGCGGCTTCGTGGCCGCTTACGATCCTGACACCGGCAAAGAGCAATGGCGGACTTACACCATACCCGCGCCCGGAGAGCCTGGCAGCGAGACCTGGCCCAAGGGCGGCGATCAATGGAAGACCGGCGGCGGCTCCGTGTGGGTGACCGGCAACTACGATCCCGCCACTAATCTCGCTTATTGGGGAGTGGGCAATGGCGGACCTTGGATGGGCGACAAGCGTCCCGGCGACAATCTTTACACCTCCTCCACCATCGCTCTGGACGTGGCCACGGGCGCCATCAAGGGACACTTCCAGTACAATCCGAACGAATCGTGGGATTGGGATGAAGTGTCACCGCCCATCCTGGTTGACTTCCAGCGCAACGGACGCACCTTTAAAGGGCTGATCGACGTGGCGCGCGACGGCTATCTGTGGTTCCTGGATCGCGGCGATGCGACGACGGGCGGACGCATCAAATTTATCGAAGGCAAGCCTTACGTCTATCAGAACGTATTCCGAAGCATCGATCCGGAGACTGGGCGTCCCGACGTGGATCCGGCGCACAAGCCAGGCACGGGAAAACAGGCGGACTTTTGCCCGGAATTGCATGGCGGGAAGAACTGGCCGCCCATCGCGTTCAGCCCCAAGACGCGCATGATTTACATTCCCGCCAATAACAATATATGCAGCACATCCACGGGAATCGAAGTGGAATATTCGGCGGGTAAGGGATACACGGGAGTGAAATTCGAACCTGGCAGCGTCGTGCCGGGCGCCGATCACTTCGGCGAGGTGCAGGCCTGGAACGTGGACACCGGCAAGCAGGTGTGGAGGCACGACTATGCGAAGAGTCCGAACTGGGGCTCCATGCTGGTAACGGCCGGGGGCGTGGTATTCAGCGGCGGGACCAACGATCGCAAGATGCACGCCTTTGACGCGAGCACGGGCAAACTGCTGTGGGAATTCCCCACCAACTCAGGCATCCTGGCGCCACCGACGTCGTTCATCGTGGATGGCAAACAGTACATCGCGGTACATGCGGGCTGGGGCGGCGATTCGCGCGGCGTGCAAGCCAACTTGAATCGCGTTTTTCCGGGCGAGTATCCCGAGGTGCCGGAAGGCGGAGCGGTGTGGGTGTTCGCGCTACCCTAGGAAACCTTCTATCGCGGCGTGTACTCGATGATCAGGTTGCCCAGATGCGGCAACGAAGCCGACTGCTCCATCGTAATCTGTACCGAAGTGGAAGGGAATTTCCACAGAACCGTTTTAATGGAGCGAAAGTTCAACCCTCTTTCGGTTTTCTCGTCGGCCGGCTGCCCGTACTCCTGCGTCAGCAGAGTTTTGAGCGTGTCGAAATCCTGCGGCCCGGAGGATGGCGCGGAATTGACGAGTCCGAAATAGGACCATAGCGTTATTGCGGTGATCTTCTCCGTGCCGGCCCTGGCGCCAACCTGCACGCCCATCTCCACGCCGGCCAGCCTGGTGGGATTGAGTTTTAGCAGCGTCCAATCGCCATTCTTCTCCGGTTGCGTGTCGACGCTGTAGGCGGCGCGGGCTTCGGCAATCGTCATGCCCCATCTGATTTTGTCCCAGCCGGCAATATCTTTCGGCTTGGATTGTCCATGCAATGCGACGGAAAGCATCACCCACGCTACTAAATATCCAGTCCATTTCGTCATCGCCGCTCAAGCGGATTTTACCATTCCGGGTCATTCATGGCGAACAGCGTCACTCATGGCGAACGGCTACGAGCGGATCGACGCGGATGGCCCTGCGAGCGGGAATAAGACACGCTGACAGAGCCACCACCGACAACAGTGCGGTGAGCGTGCCAAAGGTAATTGGGTCCGTGGGTGTGACGTCGAAAAGCATGGTTTGGAGAAATCGTGTCAATATCGCGGATCCGATCAGGCCGGCCACCGCTCCGAAAACGACGATCAGTGCGCCTTCTCGCAACACGATTTTCAGAATATCGCTGCGCTGTGCGCCCAGCGCCATACGCAGGCCGATTTCATTGATGCGCCGGCTAAATGTATAAGCCATTACTCCGTAAATCCCGATGGAAGCGAGAAGAAAAGCAATCGCGGCGAAAACTCCCAACAGTTCCACAGCGAACCGGCGCGCCGCCAGGCTTTTTGCCACCACGTCGTCCATGCTTCGGATGCCAAAGACCGGGACCGACGGATCCACTGCTTGCACTTCGCGCCGAATCGCCTCGCCCAATTTACCCGGATCGCCGGCGGTACGCAGGTATACAACCGATCCATACGTCGGAGCTTGAGGTTCAGAAAGGTAGATGTGAGGCACGCTCGCCACATCGAAACCGTCTGATCTAATGTCGCCGACAACCCCGACGATGGCGAGATCCGATGCGCCATTGAGCCTTCGGCCCGAACCAAGCTTAATATGTTGTCCGACGGGATCTGCGTCAGGCCAGTACCGGCGTGCCAGCGTTTCGTTAATGACGGCGACCTGCCGACCCCTGGAATTGTCAGCCTCCGTAAACACCCGCCCTCTCTTCAGAGGAGTCTTCAGGACATCGAAGTAGCCCGAACTTACGCTGGCCACTTCTGCGACCGGCACGCGCTCCGATTCCGTGGCGCGATTTTCGATGATGAAGGCGCTTTGATTTCGAGAGTTGTCCATGGGAAGACTGGCGGCGCTTCCGACAGCCGCCTGCTCCACGCCGGCAAGCCCGCCCACGCGACGCAAGACTTCCTGATAAAACGCCGCGCGCTTCTCGGTCACGCGATAAGCATCCTCCGCGGGATCATTCGGGACCGGCAGCCATATTTTTGCCGTCACGAGCCGGTGCGGCTCGAACCCCGGCCGCACCTCCAGCAGATGCCAAAAACTTCGCAGCAGCAGCCCGGCGCCGATAAGCAGCACGAGGCAGAGAGCGATTTGCGAGGCAACCAGAATGCGCGAGATTCTTATCTGGCGCTTGCTCGATCCGGAGCCCCGGCTGCCCTCGCGCAGATTGGCAACCTGGCTGGGCCGCACCGTCTGCAGCGCGGGCACCAGACCGAAAATAACGCCTGTAAGGATCGAGACGAAAAATGCGAATAACAGAACGCCCGGACTGAGGACGATCTCATTGACTCGCGGAAGGTCGGGTGGGGCCAGTCTCAGTAGCGACGTTTTCATCAGCGCAACGGTACTCAACGCGACGGCGCCCGAGACGGCTGAGAGTAAAATGCTCTCGGCAAGCAACTGTCCGATCAGTCGCGCTTTTCCGGCGCCCAGCGCGAGCCGCACGGCTATCTCGCGCTGACGTCCGGCCGAACGCGCCAGCAGCAAATTTGCGAGGTTCACGCAAGAGATCAGCAGAACGAACGCGACCGCGCCGAACAGCACGAACAACTCCGTGCGCATATTGCCGACCAGATCTTCCTCGACCGGAACCAGGCGCAAGGCCCATCGGGCGGGCGCCGGATAATCGTTTTGATACTCCCGGCTTAGCTGGCCGGAAAATGCATTCAGGCGTGCTTGCGCCTGCGCAAGCGACAAACCGGGCTTCAACCGGCCCATCGCTCCCGGCAACATCCTGAGCGACCTCAGCGCCGGTGCTGGAAACGGCGGCGCGTTGAACCCCGCGGCCGTCCATGCGTCGACCTCGCTTACCAAGGAGCGGCCCGGGTGCCGGAACTCCGGCGGCATGACCCCGATGATCGTGTAGAGATCACCGTCGAGCCGGATTTTCTTACCGAGCGTATTTGGGTCGCCCCCGAACGTTCGCCGCCAGAAACCGTCGCTGAGTACAACCCCGTCGATGAACCCCTGCCGCTCGTCGTTTTGGGTGTACGGGCGACCTAGCTCGGGTCGCGCCGCCAACATCCTGAAATAATTCGTGCTCGTTGCAAGCAGCTCTATGCGCTCCGGATGGTCGCCGCCGGTAAGATTTGCATCGGTGGGCCACACCGCCGAGAGATCTTCGAAAACTTCAGATTTGTCGCGCAGATCCCATAATTCCGGTGCCGACATGCCGACATCGCGGCTGTCCGAGCCACGCAAATCGTCGAAGACGCGCACCAGTTTCTCGGGATGCGGATACGGCAACGGATTGAGCAGGACCGCGCGAACCACCGTAAATATCGCAACATTCGCACCGATTCCGAGCGCGAGGGTTAATATCGCGACCGTCGTAAATCCTGGACTGCGCCACAACCTGCGCGCTGCATAGCGGAGGTTGTTTTCCAAGGCCTCTATCCAGCCAAAAGTGTCCATTTGCCCGATCTCCTTTAAGGCGGCATTCCCGAGCCATCACGACTGCCCGGTCATAACCCACCCAAGATGCGGTCGATCTGCCGAAGATGGTTCAAGTCGTGTGCCGCTTCCAAGCGGACGAACTCCTCGACCGTTTGCCGTCCGCGTACCTCGTGGACCCCGTAGCACTCCACCCACCGTGCGCGCGGGACCGACTCCAACAGTCGCAGGTTGCTCTCGCGCAGCGCCCGAAAGACCCCTGCCGATAGGCTCGCATCTTGCTGCGCGTAACCCAAGCGCTCCGCCCATGCCGCCTCATCCCACCACGTTAAGGCCACGCCGGGATTCGCCAACATGTTTCGCAATCGCCACCCCATCGCCAGCTCCGCGTCCGCCAAGTGCGCTACGATCTCGGCGATTGACCAGTTTTCAGGTGCAGGGCGCCGGATCGACTCCTCGGGCGCGACATCGCGCAGTCGACGCTCGAGCTGGGATGGGGTGGCTTGTTGGACACCGATAGGCTCCTCCTCGCCAAGATAGCTCAGGACTCGGTTTCGGTATGCTTCGAACGTCTCTGCCATCGGTCCTCTCTTAACAGGATGCTGAAAAAGGCAATAAACCGCTTGCTCACGCGCGCGGCTCAGAATCGCGACTGCGTGTTTGCATGTGTTCACCGAGCCGCGACCGTGAGGGAGACGGTCCCCAAAAGCCTTTTTCATCAGCCTGTTAAGAGAATTCTTATCTCTAAAGCTGCGTTTGGCGTTTGGGGGCGTCGCGCGGCCAATTGAACGAGCCGACGGTTAACACTCTGCTAATGGGCCGGCTTCGGCGCCATGCTGGCCGCCCGCACATTTTGTTTTTCCTTTGCCGTCCGCATGCGAATCCAACTTCATGACACCCTCGGCAATCGGCGTGACATGACCGCCGACCAAGATGCCGTCCGCGCCCTGCTCTCCCTGAATCTCCACATGCAGAAAGCTCCGGCGGCCCATTTTTGTCCCTTGTTCGCTCACCAAGCGCGTGCCCTTTTGGCCGGACACCAGCTTGTGCCGGATCATGTATGCCGCCAGCGGCCCGGTGGAACTGCCGGTCGCGGCATCTTCGATGACCCCGTGTTCAGGCGCAAACATCCGGGAATAGGCGCCGTCGCCCAGCGGCGTAAACAAAACAACGCAGAAGGAGTCGCTTTCGGCGCCCTTCAGAGCTTTCAGCCCCGCTAAATCAAGCCAGGCACGATCGACCGCCGCTTTATCTTCCGCGGCGACAAACAACGTGGGATTGCCCGCGCTCAGCAGTTGCGGTTTCATTGGAAGCAGGTCCTGCATTTCCAGTCCGAGCGCCGCGGCACATAGCGCCGCATCATAGCATCGTCCTTCGCGAATGGGAGGCGTGCGCAACCAAATAAGCGGGCGCTGTCCGGCGTCAATTCGAATTGAGATCGGCCCGATCTGTTCCTCCAGCACGAACGCAGTACAGTTTCGCGGGACCATCTCCTTTTGCAACAGCACGAACGCAGTACCCACCGTTGGATGCCCCGCAAATGGCATTTCCCGGCCCGGGGTGAATATGCGGACGCGCGCTGCGCAATCCTGGCGCGTTACCGGCAGCACAAAAGCACTCTCGGCCAGATTGAGCTCTCGAGCGATCTTTTGCATGGTGGTTGCGTCCAAGCCGGACGCGTCCGGAAATACCGCCAGTGCATTCCCCGCCAGCGGCTCCGTGGTGAATACATCAACAACCGTGTAGCGATAAGACTTCATAGGCAGCCAAACATCATCATGGATCGGACTGGAGGATGTGTACAGATTCAGATCAGATCGTTCTTATCCAGTACAGTTTCATCAACTACGAACCATTAAGCAGTACAGTCTGATATACTTCTCGGCGTGCCATCTCAGGCCTCTGGAACTGCTCGCGCCAATTCGCCGCTCTATGTACGACTTGCCGAGACGCTGGTTCAGCAAGTGGCGAACGGCGCCTTGCGGCCTGGCGACAGGGCGCCATCGCTGCGGCAGTTGAGCCAGCAACAACATGTCAGCGTCAGCACAGCGTTGCAGGCTTACATGTGGCTCGAAAACCGCGGATACCTGGAAGCGCGGCCGCAATCGGGCTTCTACGTGCGCACTCCGTTTGCAAACTTCATTCCCGAACCGCAATTCGAAGCTGCTCCCAGTAAGCCGGCCTCGCTAGGAAACAACGCGGTGTTAACTGGCATCATGCAGGCATCGGCCGATCCCGCGAACGTTCCGTTTGGCGCCGGTTGCGTTAGTGCGGAATTGTTTCCAAATCGTAAATTGAATTTGATCCTGCGCGAGATTGTTCGGCAGCGGCCGTCGCACAGCTCTAATTACGATTTCCCGCCCGGCGTGGAGCCCTTGCGTCACCAGATTGCGCGACGCGCTTTGGCCGCGGGTTGCCGCGTTTCACCACGAGATGTCGTCATTACCAGCGGGGCGCAGGATGCCATCAATCTCAGCCTACGAGCAGTAGCGCGGCCCGGCGACGTGATCGCGGTGGAGAGCCCCACCTACTTCGGAATCCTGGAGAGCGCCGCTGCGCTGCGGATGAAAGTTTTGGAGATCTCCACGCATCCCCAAGGCGGGATGGACCTGGACGAACTGGAGCAGGCCATCACGAAACATTCCGTGAAGGCGTGCGTCATTATGCCAAATTGCCACAATCCTCTGGGATACATTTTGCCGAATAATCACAAGAAGGCTCTGGTGGAGCTGACGGCGAGAAAGAACGTCGCGGTGATTGAGGACGATCTTTACGGCGATCTGGCTTTCGACCACCCACGCCCTTGGGCTGCAAAAGCCTTCGATCGAAAAGGCCTGGTTCTGCTCTGTTCATCCTGTTCGAAGACGCTGTCGCCGGGTTATCGAATCGGCTGGGTAATCGCGGGACGCTTTCAAGCCGAAGTGGAGCGTCTGAAGTTGATCACCTCCATGGCAGCGCCCTCGCTGGCGCAATGGGTGGTTGCGGAATTTTTGTCATCCGGGGGTTACGACCGGCACCTGAAGCGCTTGCGCGCGAAGCTCGCGGGACAAGTGGACACTGTCCGGCAAGCGGCCTTCCAATGTTTTCCTCAAGGAACGCGCATCAGCCGGCCCGCGGGCGGTCACATGTTGTGGATCGAACTGCCGGCAAAAGTGGATGCGATGAAGTTGTGGCGCGCCGCCGTCAGCGAACATATCGGCATTTTGCCTGGGCCGATTTTTTCAGCCGCCGGACGCCATCGGAATCATATTCGGCTCAACGCGGGGATCATGCCGTCGGATAAAACAGACCGCGCGTTGGCGACTCTGGGACGCCTCTGCGCGGATCGCGCGTAGCAAATTTCCAGAACCTTGCTATCCTGGAGCTGACGGACTTCCTCCGCAACCTCACCTGTGAAAATTGGTTTTGTAAGTCTCGGATGCCCTAAGAACCTCGTGGATACGGAGGTGATGATGGGCCAGTTGGCCGAGCGCGGGCACGAGCTGACGTCGCATCCGGCCGACGCCGAAGTGTTGGTGGTGAACACCTGCAGCTTCATCGATCCGGCGAAGCAGGAATCCATCGACACGATTCTAGAGATGGCCGAGTACAAGAAATCCGGCCAGGCGCGCAAGCTGATCGTGGCCGGATGTATGGTGGAGCGCTATCGCGATCAGATTCGCGACCAGCTTCCGGAAGTGGACGCGCTGGTCGGCACCAACGAACTGTCAAAGATCGTCGCGCTGTGCGAGGGCATGGAGCCGGATACCAAGCCACTCGAGCCGTATCTCTATCACGACCTGACGCCGCGCGTGCTCTCCACCGCCAGCCACTTCGCCTACATCAAGATCGCCGAGGGTTGCGATCATCCCTGCTCGTTCTGCGTGATTCCGCAGTATCGCGGCAAGTTTCGCAGCCGGCGATTTGAATCGGTGATTGCCGAGGCCACGCGGATGTTCGCGAGCGGCGTGCGCGAGATCAATCTGATCGGCCAGGACACCACATCGTACGGCGAAGACCTGGGGATCAAGGACGGGTTGGCGAATTTGATGGCGCGGCTGGCGCAGATTGAGACCGAGCGCGATAAGTGGATCCGGTTTCTGTATTGTTATCCGAACCGGATCACGCAGAAACTGCTCGACACCATCGCCGAACACGCGGCCCTGGTGAAGTACATCGACATGCCGCTGCAGCATGCCAGTTCCAACGTCCTGAAGCGCATGAAGCGCGGATCGCACGGCGATTTCTTCCTGAAGCTGCTGGAGCGCATTCGGGCAACGATCCCGGGCGTGGCGATTCGGACCAGCATGATCGTGGGATTTCCGGGCGAGACTGAAGCCGATTTCGAAATCCTGTGCGATTTCGTGAAAGCCGCGCAGTTCGACCGGTTGGGTGTATTCTCCTACTCGGACGAAGACACCAGCGCGAGCTTTCATCTGGACGCGAAAGTGGACGGGCGCACCATCCACAATCGCAAGCAGAAACTGATGGCTTTGCAGCGGCGCATCTCGAAAGCGCGAAACCGGAAGATGATCGGCCGCGAAGTGGACGTTCTCATCGAAGGCCCTTCCGCCGATACCGACCTGCTGTGGCAGGCGCGCATGTCGACGCAGGCGCCCGAGATCGACGGCTTCTGCTACGTGAACGATTTTGCCGGTGCGCCGCCCAGGCGTGGCGAGATCCGCCGCATGCGGATTACCGAGGCGCACGATTACGATCTGATCGGCGCATTGGATGTGCAGACGGAAAAACCCGCGCCAGTGGCGGCTGCCAATGCTTTCCCGATCCTTGCGGCGACGCGTTAGTTGGATGTTGGAAAAAACCAAAACCCGCTTGCTCACGATGTGTGCAGGTGCTTTCCGAGCCGCGACCGTCAGGGAGCCGGTTCTGCCACGGACCGTTAGATGATGAAGTGCCCCATCTGCAAAAAAGAAGTTTCTCGCGACGATCCGTTCTTCCCCTTCTGTAGCGAGCGCTGCAAGATCATCGATCTCGGCAATTGGGCCAGCGAGAAATACGTGATCTCCACTCCGGTGCAGGCCGAGGATTTGGAGAACGAAAGCCCAAATCAAAGCGATGACTCCTAGTCCGGCGCCTGGGCGAAGCCCGGGCGCTTTTCTGATCGCCACCTGGTTCGGCTGCGGCTACGCGCCCAAAGCGCCAGGAACGGCCGGATCGCTGGCGGCGTTGATCATCGCGATCGTGCTCAGCTATTTCGGATACGGCCGCGTCACGCTGCTCGTGCTCACGGCAATTCTTCTCGCGCCGGGAATCTGGTCGGCCAGTGTCGTCGCAAGAGAAACGAATAGAACAGATCCACAGATTGTTGTTGTGGACGAAGTGATCGGCCAGTGGATCACGCTGGCTGGCGCGGCGACGTTCAACTGGAAAACATATCTCGCCGCGTTCGTGTTGTTCCGCCTGCTCGATGTGTGGAAGCCGGCGCCGGCGCGGCAACTCGAAAGTTTGCCCGGCGGTTGGGGAATCGTCGCCGACGACGTGATGGCGGGGCTTTACGGCGCGCTTGCTATATTCGTATTAGATCGTTTGCATCTCTTTAGTGTGGCTCTCAACTTTACTCATGGCTCCTAAGTTTTCATATGGCATCTAAGAAGGACTCGAATGGCCGCCCGCAGATTTCCACGGTGACCCCGGAGGCGGCCATCCCGGGTGGCGAGTTTCAAATCCGCGGCGCGGGCCTGGCGAAATCCGAACGTCCGCGCGTCACCATCGGGGACATGGAGGCGCCCATCGTCATCGGGTCCGATTCGTGCGTGATCGTGCGCGTGCCGGAAGGCGCGTCGGCGGGCGATCTGGTGGTCGCGAACGGAGCGCTGAGCAGCCAGGCGTGGACCTGCGACATCGGAATCCAGATCGCCGAAAATCTTTATCCGGTCGGCAATCCCGCGGTGGATTCGTTCGGCAACATCTACGTCACCTTCAGCGGCTCGCGCGGGCAGAAGACGCCGGTGTCGGTTTACAAGATCGATCTGAACTACAACTCGAAGCCTTTCGCCAGCGAGATCATGAACGCCACCGGACTCGCTTTCGACAAAGCCGGTACGCTCTACATTTCCAGCCGCTACGACGGCATCATCTATCAGGCCACGTCGGCCGGCAACGTATCGGTTTACGTGGAAGGGATGGGCGTTGCCACGGGCATCGCGTTTGATCCGGACGAAAACCTGTATGTGGGCGATCGCAGCGGCACCGTGTTCAAGATCAGCCGCTCGCGGCAGATTTACGTTTTCGCCACGCTGGAGCCTTCCATCGCCGCCTATCATTTCGCGTTTGGAGACGATGGCTACCTGTACGTCGCCGGTCCCACGACGTCGAGCTTCGATTCGGTGAATCGCATTTCGCCGGCGGGTGAAGTGGAGACGTTTTATCGCGGACTGGGCCGTCCGCAAGGCTTGGCTTTCGACGCCGAAGGCCGCTTGTATGTAGCGGCATCGCTCGGCGGACGCCGCGGAGTGGTTCGCTTCGATCACGATCGGAATCCGGAGTTGTTTCTCTCGGGCCCCGGAATCGTCGGCCTGGCGTTCACGCCTTCGCGCGCCATGGCGGTGTGCACCAACAACGCGCTGTATCGCGTGGACGTCGGAATCGCGGGCAGACCCCTTTCCTGATCTTCCTATAGAAATGATGCCGGACGCCGAGATCATCGCCGTCGGTTCGGAATTGCTGACGCCGCAGCGGCTCGACACCAACTCGCTGTACCTCACCGATCAGCTCAACGCACTGGGCGTGGAAGTGGTGCGCAAAACCGTGGTCGGCGACGAGCGCGAACGGCTGACCGACAGCATTCTGGGCGCGGCGGCGCGATCGAAAATTGTGGTGCTCACCGGCGGCTTGGGACCTACCGAAGACGATTTGACGCGCGACGCGGTGGCCAGCGCGCTGGGCCGCACGCTGGTTTTTCAGCAGGACATTTGCGATCGCATTGAAGCGCGGCTGCGCTTCTTCGGCCGCAAGATGGCGGAGATCAATCGCCGCCAGGCCTACGTCATCGAAGGCGCGGAGGTGTTGCCCAACGATCGCGGCACGGCGCCGGGCCAATGGATCGCGAACGACGGCGTGGTCTTCATGCTGCTGCCCGGGCCGCCCATGGAAATGAAGCCGATGTTCGAAGGGCAGTGCCTGCCTCGGCTGGAAAAGTTCCTGCCGCCGCAAGTGATTCGGACGCGCTGGTTGCGCGTGGTTGGCATGCGGCGAATCGGATCTGGATCAGTTGATTTCGCCCGTCTACAAGCGCTATACGAATCTGGCGACCACCATTCTGGCCGTTTCCGGCGAGATTCACGTACATCTGCGCGCGCGCTGCGCGACCGCGCAAGAGGCCGAGACGTTGGTGGCGCAAGCCAGCGCGGAGATTGAGCCGCTGCTGGGCGATCGCGTGTATTCGTGCAATGGCGATTCGCTCGAAAAAGTGATCGGCGATCTGCTGCGCGCGCGGCATGCGTCGCTGAGCGTGGCCGAAAGCGCTACCAGCGGGTTGCTGGGCGGCAGAATAACGGCGGTGCCTTCGGCATCGGATTATTTCCGCGGCGGATTCATCACCTATTCCGATCAGATGAAGATCCAGCTTCTGGGCGTACCGGCTGAGTTGATCGCGGAGCACAGCGCGGTGAGCGAGCCGGTGGCGAAAGCGATGGCGGAAGGCGCGCGGGCGGGAACAGGGTCGGACTACGCGTTGTCCATCACCGGCTACGCGGGCCCCGATGGCGAGAAGGTGGGCCTGGTGTTTATCGGCCTGGCGTCGCCCGATGGCACGCGAAGTCCGGCGCGTGCAGTGGCCGGCCGATCGCGAGCGCGTGCGCGCGTTTTCCACCAACATCGCGCTCGACATGCTGCGGCGCAAACTCCTGGGCATACAGTAGTGGAGCACCTATGCCGTTCGAAGTTTTAGAAGCGCCGGCCAGCAGCATTCTCAGCAAGACAACTGGTTTCATTGCCGAGGCCGGATTCACGCATTCGCTGACGCCCGCGCGCAATTGCACGTTTGGCTGCACGTATTGCTACGTTCCCACGATGCGTATTTACGGCGGATTGAAACCGGAAGATTGGCGGCATTGGGGACAGTTCACAACGTTCAAGAGCAATGCGCCGGAACTGCTGCGGCGTCAGTTGCGGGGAGATCAAGTGATTTATTGTTCGCCGCTGGTGGATCCTTATCAGCCAGCGGAAGAGACGGTGCAATTGATGCCGCGCATTTTGGACGAGCTGTTATTGCGCTCGCCGAAGGTGTTCGTGATTCAGACTCGCGGTCCGCTGATCGTGCGCGATCTGGCGCGGCTGGTGGAGTTGTCGCAACGCACGACGCTGCGCGTGAGCTTCTCCATCACAACCAATCGCGAGGCGGTGCGCAAGCTGTATGAGCCGCACTGCGCGACCATCCATTGCCGGATGAAAGCGATCCGCGAGCTGCGAGCGGCGGGCATCAGAACTTTCGCGACGCTCGCGCCCATTCTGCCGTGCGATCCCGAAGAACTGGCGGGCATGGCGCTGGATGCTACGGATCAGGACATCATCGGGGATCCGCTGCATATCCGATCGGTGAAGCCGCGCGGCGCAACCACGCGCGAGGCGGCCTTCGCTATCGCGGCGAAGCACGGGCATTCGGATTGGCTGGAGCCCGAGTTTCAACGCCAGGTGATCGAACGCCTTGGCGCCGCTGTGCGCGAGGCCGGACGCAAATTCGCGACGGGGACGGAGGGTTTTGGATGGCTAGCACAATAACCACGCATTCTGTTTTAGAGCGATTGGGAATCGTATCCTGATGATGGCCCCGGCGGCGCCATCGCTTCGTTCAACCCCGCCGATGGCAGCGAACTCGGGCGCGTCCGTCTCGCTCCCGCCGAAGATTACGAGCGCGCCGTCGCGAAAAGCATCGATGTGTTCCAACGCTGGCGCATGTTCCCCGCCCCCAAGCGCGGCCAAATCGTGCGCGAAATCGGCGACGAATTGCGGCGGTTCAAAGACGATCTGGGCACTTTAGTCACGCTTGAAATGGGCAAGATCCTGGCCGAAGGCAAAGGCGAAGTGCAGG
The DNA here is from genome assembly GCA_963784025.1 of Bryobacterales bacterium. Taxonomy (GTDB): domain Bacteria; phylum Acidobacteriota; class Terriglobia; order Bryobacterales; family Bryobacteraceae; genus Palsa-89. Next base: position 245,143 of record CAWAPW010000003.1, on the reverse strand, counting down.
AGATGATCGACATTGCCGATTTCGCCGTCGGGCTCTCGCGGCAGCTTTACGGACTAACCATCGCAAGCGAGCGGCCTGGGCATCGCATGATGGAACAATGGCAACCGCTCGGCGTGGTCGGCGTCATCTCGGCGTTCAATTTCCCGGTCGCAGTTTGGTCCTGGAATGCGCTACTCGCGGCAGTGTGCGGCGATTGCGTCATCTGGAAGCCGTCGCTCAAGACGCCGTTGACTGCGATTGCGGTGCAAAACATTTGCGATCGCGTGCTCTCGCGTCATGGATGGTCGCGGCGTCTTCCAACTCATCATCGGAGACGATGCCACCATCGGCAAAAGCTTGATTGAAGATCGCCGGATTCCATTGATCAGCGCGACAGGTTCCACTCGCATGGGCCGCATTGTCGCCGAAACTGTCGCTAGACGCTTGGGCCGCACGCTGCTCGAACTGGGCGGCAACAACGGCGTCATCGTGATGAACGACGCCAATCTCGATCTCGCGCTGCGCGGCGCGCTGTTTGGCGCAGTGGGCACGGCCGGCCAACGCTGCACCAGCATCCGCCGGCTCTTCTTGCAGCGCGGTATCGCGCAGGAAATGACGCGCAAGCTGCAATCCGCATACGGTCACATTCGCATCGGAGATCCGCAGGACGACAAAACGCTGATGGGCCCGCTGATCGACCGGCAGGCCGTGGAAGCGATGCGCGCCGCGCTCGCGCGCATCAAGGCCGAAGGCGGTGAAGTGATTTATGGCGATTTGAACTCAAGTGACGAATTAGGCGGTTGCTATGTCACTCCGGCATTGGTGAAGGCGCGCGCCGACATGCCGATCGTGCAGGAAGAAGTCTTTGCGCCAATTCTGTATCTGATCGAGTTCGACACCCTGGACGAAGCCATCGCTTGGCACAACGCCGTTCCGCAGGGCCTCTCGTCGGCCATGTTCACCACGAATCTGATCTCGGCCGAAACCTTCTTAAGCGCGCGTGGCAGCGACTGCGGCATCGCGAACATCAACATCGGCACCAGTGGCGCTGAGATCGGCGGCGCATTCGGCGGCGAGAAGGATACCGGCGGCGGGCGCGAATCCGGCAGCGACGCCTGGAAGGCTTACATGCGACGGCAGACCGTGACCATCAACTGGTCGTCGGACCTGCCGCTGGCGCAGGGCATCGAATTCGAGATCTAATCGTTGGTAAGGGGCTTAATATCCAATGACAACTTTATTGCCGCAGTGGCCTGCGCTTCTCGCCTTCTTGGGAGCGAGCCTCATCCTGGCGATCACGCCTGGGCCCGCCGTTTTGTACGTTGTCACTCGTAGTCTCACGCAAGGACGCCAGTCGGGCTTCGCGTCGGTGGCGGGTATCGCTCTCGGTAATCTCGGGAATGTAATTGGAGCTTCGGTCGGGCTGGCAGCATGGTTTGCCGTTTCTTCATTCGCATTCACGGTCACTAAGTACGCCGGAGCCAGCTATTTAATCTATTTAGGTATTCGAACGTTGTTCTTTCCGGCGAAATCGTCCGAAATGATTCGGGTTGAATTACTCCCCCGGCGGCGCGTATTTCGAGACGCATTCTGGGTGGCATTGCTGAATCCGAAGACCGCCCTGTTCTTCGCGGCATTCCTTCCGCAGTTCATGGGCGGCCAGCCAATGTCAATGGGGCGAAGCGTCCTGCTGGGTTCTCTGTTCGTCTTGATCGCAGCCGCCACGGACACGCTTTACGCACTGGCGTCGGGCCTGCTTGCGGCCAAATTTAAGAAAGGCCGGCGCCTGGAGACCGTCGGACGAGGAGTAAGCGGGAGCGTTTTTCTGGGCCTCGGACTTTACACCGCGTTTGGCGGCACACACCGCGCCACTCGATGAGCAACGCCGTGATTCGTCATCCCGCGCTGCTGCTGGCTTTGGCGTGCGTCCTTGGGGCGCAGAGTCCGCTCGAAAATAGCGGCAAACCGATGCGCGTGGCATATGAATGTACCGCCGCGGATACGCTGGCAGCGGGGCTGGGCTGTTCGGAAGAAGATCCGTGCCCGGTTTACCTCGAGCTTTCGAACGTGGAAGCTGTCGGCAACAAGATCTTCGTCACTGGAAATCTTCATACGCCGATGGTGACGCTGTATTCTATTCTGCTTGCGTCCGAAGACGGCGGAAATACCTGGACGGAGCCGCATCCGCGCCTGCACGCTTCCGGTCTCGATCAGATTCAATTCGTCGATTTTCAAAACGGCTGGATCTCCGGCGCTAATTTGCAAGGTGCGCCACGCGATCCATTTCTATTGATCACCACCGACGGCGGCAAGACCTGGAACGAGCGTCCGATCTTTGAAGAAGACCGCGTCGCCGCCATCGAAAGCTTTAGGTTCGACAGTCCCTCAAACGGAATGCTGTGGATCGACGCAACGCTCGATAACGGTAAGCACGAAGAATACAACACCCATGACGGCGGCGAAAGCTGGGCCGTCCAGCTTGCTACGGATCGCGCGGTCAAGCCGAAGCAGGCCGTCGCATCCGCCTGGCGCGTCCGAACCGATGCCGCCACGCATAGCTACCTGATCGAAAAGTCCGAGAATAATCGATGGCAGAAGGTGGCGAGTTTTCTGGTGAATATCGCGAGTTGTAAAGAATAATGAAAAGCGATCCTATTGAGCTGGAACTCTTCCGCCATCTACTCGTCTCTATTGCCGAAGAGATGGGCGCGGTGCTGCGCAAGACGTCTTTTTCGGCGAATATCAAGGAACGCCGCGATTATTCGTGCGCTGTCTATGATGCCGGCGGCGAAACGGTGGCGATGGGCGACCACATGCCGGTGCATCTGGGCGCGATGCCGCTTTCGGTGCAGCATGCCACGCAGGCATTCGATCTTCAGTTGGGCGATGTCGCGATTTTGAACGATCCTTTTCGCGGCGGGACGCACCTGCCCGATATCACCGCGGTCTCGGGCGTATTTCTAAAGAGCAGCCGCAAGCCCGCTTTCTACGTCGCCAATCGCGCTCATCATTCCGATGTCGGCGGAATGAGTCCCGGGTCTATGCCGCTGGCGCGCGAGATTTATCAGGAGGGCATTCGCATTCCCCCGGTGCTGCTGGCGCGCGGCGGCCGCATGGATCGGGCTTTGTTGGATTTAATTCTGGCCAACGTGCGAACGCCCGTGGAGCGCGAGGGCGATCTTTTGGCCCAAATCATGGCGATCAAACGCGGCGAGCAACGTTTGCTCGAATTAGTGGCGAAGTATGGGCTGCCCACATTGCGCCGCAACATGACAGCGCTGAAAAACTATAGCGAACGCATGATCCGCTCGGCCATTCGCCGGTTGCCCGCGGGAACTTATCGCGCCGAGGATTACCTGGATAGCGACGGCATTACCGATCGGCCGGTGAAGATCGCAGCCGCGGTCACTATTCATGGCGATCGCGCCAGCATCGATTTCACCGGCTCCGACGCGCAAGTGGAAGGCTCCGTGAATGCCAATTATGCTGTCGCGGTTTCCGCCACAGCCTATGTGTTTCGCTGCCTGGTGCGTGAGGACATCCCATACACCGCGGGCGTGATGCGGCCGCTCGAAGTGATCGCGCCCAGCGGGCTGGTAGTAAGCGCTCAACCTCCGGCCGCGATGGCCGCTGGCAACGTGGAAACATCGCAGCGCATTACCGACGTGATTTTAGCCGCGCTGGCCAAAGCGGCGCCCGAACTGATTCCCGCCGCAAGTTCAGGAACCATGAACAATCTCACCTTTGGCGGATGGGATCGCTTGCGCGCTCGCGCTTTCGCGTATTACGAAACCATCGCCGGCGGCATGGGCGCATCGGCGCTGTCCGATGGCGCAGCCGCCACGCACACGCACATGACGAATAGCTGGAACACGCCGGTGGAAGCGTTCGAGCATCTGTATCCGTTGCGCATTCGCAGTTACCGCATTCGCTCGGGGTCGGGCGGCGGGGGCCGTCATCGCGGTGGCGACGGAATTGTTCGCGAGTATGAATTTCTGACGCGAGCCGACGTGACCATCTTGTCGGACCGGCGCCAGCGTGCTCCGTACGGCCTGCTGGGCGGCAAGCCGGGCGCGCGTGGAAGAAACTCGCTGCTGCGCGGCAAGCGAGCGATTGCGATTCCCGGCAAAGCGCGGTTCGAAGTGGAAGCGGGTGATGTGCTGCGAATCGAAACGCCCGGCGGAGGCGGATACGGCGAGCCAACTTGACCGCGTCGCGATGCGGCAAACCTGGCGCCGGCTAACATTCCTGCATTGGCCGTACGCTTCCCATCTGATTCGCCGCTTCATTCCACCCGGGCTCGATCTCGATACGTTCGATCGTGCAGGCATGGATCGGACTGGTGCCGTTTGAGATATACGGCACGCCCGGCATCCCGCATTTCCCCGAAACAAATCTGCGCACTTATGTGATCGGACCCGACGGCACGCGCGCGGTCTGGTTCTTCTCGCTCGAAGCGGCGCGTTTGGCCGCGGTGGTGGGGGCCCGCATCGGTTATCACTTGCCCTATTTCTGGGCGAACATGCGCGTCGCCGCGGAAAACGGCGCCAACCATTACCGGAGCCGGCGCCATTGGCCGCACGATTCGGCCGCGACGACGGACATCGCAATCCAGACCGGCCAGCCGTACTCATCGAACGAACTCACCGAACGCGATCATTTCCTTACCGCCCGTTATCGCCTTTACACCACATCGCGCGCACGGCTGCGATACGCGCAGATCGAACATCCCCCGTGGCCGCTGGCGCGCGCCACCGTGCTCCAACTTCGACAAACCTTGTTCGAAAGCGCCGGCCTTCCGCCTCCACTCGGACCTCCTTTGGTCCACTACGCCGCCGAACTCGCTGTCAAGATCGGCCGGCTGATCTAAACTGAGGTTTCATGGCCAAGTTCAAGTCTGCCGGCACCAAGAAGACGTCGGAAAAAGTAAAATCGGCGCGGGCCGCTATCCCGTGCCTGGTGATCGTAGCATTAGGGATCGCGCTTATGTGTCTGTTATTCTATTTTTCCCTGCAATCCGGCCTTACCCAATGAGAATCGACCAACGCCGGCCGGACCAGATGCGGCCGGTGCGCATTACCACCAACTATCTGATGACCGCCGAAGGCTCGGCGTTGATCGAAGTGGGGCACACCCATGTGTTGTGCGCCGCCAGCGTGGAAGAAACCGTTCCGCAGTTTCTGCGCGGCAGCGGGCGTGGTTGGGTGACGGCCGAGTACTCGATGTTGCCTCGCGCCACCGCCACGCGAACGCCGCGCGAGGTGGTGAAAGGCCGGCAATCCGGACGCACGCTCGAGATCCAGCGGCTGATCGGCCGCTCCTTGCGATCGGTGGTGGACACCACGGCGCTCGGAGATCGCACCGTGGTGGTGGATTGCGACGTGCTTCAGGCCGATGGCGGAACGCGCACCGCATCCATCACCGGCGCCTACGTCGCGCTGGTGCTGGCGCTCCAGAAACTGGTAAAGTACGGCACTCTGAAATCGCTTCCCATAACCCAGCCCGTCGCCGCCACCAGCGTTGGGATTCTGCGCGGCGAGGCGCTGCTCGATTTGTGTTACGAAGAGGATTCCTCGGCCGAAGTGGATATGAACCTGGTGATGACCGGCTCCGGCCGCTTCGTCGAGCTGCAAGCCACAGCCGAGAAAACGCCGTTCGATGACGGGCAACTGGAAAAGATGGTGGGGCTGGCGCGGGGCGGGATCGCGGAGCTGTTCGAAATCCAGAAGGCGGCGCTGAAGAGTTGAAGGTTTTTTGCGCCACCACCAACCCAGGCAAACTGCGCGAGTTTCAATTGGCGTTTGACGTTTCTATTGAGGTGGCGGCGCTGCCGGGCCTTGCGTCCATTGAGCCTCCCGAAGAAACCGGCGTCACGTTCGAAGCGAACGCCATACTGAAGGCGTTGTACTACTCCAAACATTGCGACGGCTTTCTGTTCGTGGACGATTCGGGCCTGGAAGTGGATGCGCTCGCCGGCGCGCCCGGCGTGTACTCCGCTCGATTTGCCGGTCCGAACGCCACGGACGCAGCGAATAATCAACTGCTTCTGGATCGGATGCGCGGCGTGAACGATCGCACCTCGCGCTTTGTATGCGTGATCGCCCTCGCGAAATCCGGGCGTTTGGTGCGCACGTTTCGCGGCGAAGTGGAAGGTCAGTTGCTGGAAGCGCCCCGCGGGCCCAACGGATTCGGATACGATCCGCTATTCTTTTACCCGCCCTTCGGATGCACCTTTGGAGAAGCGCCTCTGGAGCGAAAAATGGAAGTCAGCCATCGCGCCCAGGCGCTTGGTAAGATGCGAGCGTATCTGGAAAAAGCCAGGAGGAAATAATGAATGTAACCGATCCGCTTCTAGCGCCGGTTGAAGCAGACGAGCACCGCGAACTGGGCGGAGTTCAGGTGGATGTAGCGCGCACGGGCGCGTGCCGGGTGAAGCGCCTGATCTATCCGCCGGGATTCCATTGGGCCAAGGATTTGAGCGCATTGATGGGCAGCAAATATTGCATGCACGCGCACGTGGGATTCATGGCGCACGGTCAGATCAATGTGCGTTTCGCCGACGGCTGCGTGGTGGAGTACAAAGCTCCGAAATTCGTCCAGGTGGAACCCGAACATGAAGGCTGGGTGGTGGGCGACGAACCGGCCGTGCTGATCGAATTCGATTTCGAAGGCGACACGCTAAATCGCCTGGGCGTACCGCACGTGCACTCGCATGGCGGATGATTCTGTCGAGCTTCCCGAACCCTGGCTGCGGGGCCCGTTGGCCGGCGTCCATCCGCTGCTGGCGCCGACGTTGCACGCTTACGCCCAGGCTCGCGAGGATCTCGCCCGCTGGACGGCTGGTCTCAGCGACGCCGAAATCTGGTCGCGGCCGCACGGCCTGGCGCCCGTGGGATTTCATCTCCGCCATATCGCGGGCAGCGTCGAGCGTCTGACTGCTTACATCCGAGGTGAAGAGCTTACGCCGGAACAACTGGAGGCAATCCATCGCGAGATGGAGCCGGGGCCCGGACGATCCGCCTCGCTCTCTGAGTTGCTGGATGAAGCAAATGAAGCTCTGCACCAATCCGGGCAGGTGATTCGCGCGCTGGATCCAACGGCGCTTGCGGAGCCTCGAACCGTCGGCCGCAAGCGGTTGCCAACCACAGTCATCGGATTAGTTGTCCACTTAGCCGAACACACACAGCGCCACGTAGGTGAGCTTATCGTTACCGCCAAGCTCGCCCAAAAGGTGGTGACTGGGCGTACTAGGCCGCCGTCCAGTTGATGTAATGGGAAGAAAACGATTAGACTTCAGACTTGCACATCCCTGAAGCGGACTTCGAACTCTTGATCCGCACACTTTCGGAAGCACGGTCGCGCGCTACCGAATTAGCCGCTTCTATTGGCGCGCGCCTGGGGAGTGAACACCGCTTAGCCGAGCTGGCCAATGCAGCTTCTTGGAGAATTGAGAACGTGCTGCGTGAAGTCCGAAGCTCCGCGCTCGAAGACTCGAACACCGCGGGCAGTTTGACGGAACTGCACGAGGCGCTGCAAACCGAGATCCAGCCGGTAACCCCGGCGCCAGTAATTTCGTCAGATGGCATACCCACGGGAGTGCAACCAATGGCGTCTTTTGCCGCGCAAGCTGGACTGGAATCCGAACACTGGCTCTCTATGTTTGTGGACGATCTCACTTCGCAACTTCGATCCTCGGGCGGAATCACATTTGAAGTTGCCGAGCGTTTGCTGCAACAACGGAAAGACGATTTCCTCCGGGATTTTTTAGTCGCTCGCAGGATGTATCGCACTTATCCGCATTTGTTTCCCGAAATTCAAGGCGAGTTGGGGTATGCGGAAGGTCATTCAAATTCATAAATGGGTGTATTGAAATGATAATCGATGCCAGAGAGCTCAACGAATTAACGCGCAGGGCTACTGAGCTGATGTCGGAAACCGCCGACGTGCCCAGAGTATTGCGGAACCGGCTGGGCGAACACCACCAACTGGCGCAAGCCGCCGAAGAGATGCAGGGAAGCATTGAAACCTTCGTGCGGGAACTGCGCTGCTTTGATATTTCGGCCCAGACCATCGCGGCCGACGCATTTGAGGGATCTTGACTAGAAAAGCAGACCGGGCGCTCTCGCGCTGCGTCGGGCGGCAATGCGAGCCAGCCGCGCCATGGCCCGGAGAACGGACTTCGTAGTATCCTGACGCTGTTAGTAGTAACCACCACCATCGGAGGTTTTCTATGGCTAATCAAGTATTGGACGAAGAAAAAACCCTGGCGCGATTGCAGACTTTAATGCGCTCGGAACATTGGCTCGCTACTTATGTGAGCGATCTGTTGAGCGCGCACGATCTGTCGGCCGGTATCGATTTTCGAACCGCCGAGCAGCTTCTCGCCGCCGAGAAGGAGCAGTTCGAAAAGGACCTGGCCATCGCGCGGCGCATGCTGCGAGTTTACGGCAAGCAGGTGATGGCGGAGAATATGGCGCAAACCGCCTACGCTCCCAGCAACAACAACGGATAGCGGCGGCACGCGGAGCGCGCTCGAACGGTCTAAAGCCCGAAAAGACCGCTTGCTCACGCGCGCGGCTCAGAAGATTGCGCGCGTTACAGAGCCGCGACCGTAAGGGAGCCGGTTTCGACACAGCCGGTTAGCGCAGCACCGTGATGGGCACCCATGCGTCGGTGTTTTCCCACAGCAACGACAGTGTGCCCTTATTGCCGCCCGGGGATTCGAGATTGATCTTGAACGTCTCCACGGGCGACGCCAGCGTCTTGAGGTTCATCTTCACGCGCCCGAAGTCCTGGCTCTGATCGTAATCCAGGTGGAACTGGCCGGTCTGCTTGTTGATGATGAGCATCCATTGCTTTTCGTTCGGCAGCGTCCAGATGCTGTAACTCCCCTTGGGAAGCTTCAGACCATTGATGTCCAGATTCGCTTCGGTAGTGATTTTGGTGGCCCAGTTCGCGCCCGTGCACCACACTTCGTCGTACGGCACCAGGTTGCCCATGATCTTGCGGCCGTGCATGGACGGCGCGTAATACGCCAGGGAAATGTGGTCTCCATCAATCACCGCCGACGAGCTGACCGGAGGACTGGTGTACCGCTGCGCGAACGCGTTAGCCGCAACAAAAAAGCTAACCGCGCATAACAAACTGAATTGGGTCATGCCAGGCTTGGTCATGAAATGCTCCACGCCTATGTTATCCGATTAGTTTGCGCGCCTGCCCGCTCGAACTTCCATCACCACGCTGCGAACCGCATCGGTCACCTCACTCGGCCGCTCGGCGTCCTCTCGAACATCCAGATGCCCCCGCGTGGACAGCGCTGCTAAATGCGGCTGCAATTCATGGAACCAATACGTGTTGAGCGCTTCCGTGGCTTCCACGAACTGCGGGCTCGGGGCCTGGAAAGGCCTGGAACTGGCCAGCACGTACAGCGGCCGATTCCCAAAATCGCCGGAGGCCCGCACTTCCGCCATGCTCTCGTCCATGGCGCAGCCTTCGCCCTCCGTCTGCGCGGTTCGAACGCCGTTCGATAGAAACAGCAATTCCCGCTGTTCAGACCGGTCCAGATTTTCCAGGCCGAACGGCCGCCCCGCTCCCGGATTTCCCATCAGCCGCAGCAACCCGGTCCGCAGCATCGCAGGTTGCGCCACGCGGCAACCCAAGCTTTTTACAAACCCAGGCATGGATGCGAAAGGCCCCTTCAGAAATTCCGGTTCATGCGCCAGCACGTCCGGGTCCGTCGCATGAATGAGGACGGCTCCGGCCACGTCGTCGGGATACAGCCCGTTGTAGACGCGGACATGAAACCCACCGGTCGTTGCGGCAACCAGCACGTAAGGCGCGGGAACCGCCGCGGCGCGCAACAGCGCGTGCAGATCGGTGGCAACGTTCTTGAAGGTTCGCGGCGAAGGACCCGGATCGCTCCAGCCGTAGCCCGCGCGATCATACCAGCAGGCACGCGTGAATTTCGCGGCTTCCGCCTGCATTGCGATCCAGGAGTAACCGGCGGTGTGGCCAGCGCCCTCGAAGATCACGGCCGGCGCGCCTTCCCCCGAGCAATAGATATTGAGCGTGCGGCCGCCGATATCCACCGAGCGGCCGATTTGCGGGTATCGTTTCCGATCGCGGCCTTCGCCGACCCATTCGTAAATCATGCCCGCCACCAGCAGCGCAATGACGCACGGAATCGCCCACGAAATCGCCCATTTCATCGGCTCACCCTCCGTCCCCTGGATCGTGCTTCGAGAAACCTCCTCATCCAAAGCGAGGCGAGCGTCACCAGCAGAACCACCGCACCGGTGGAAACCACGATCAGCCGCATCAGCCCTCCCAGCGCGTCGTCGGGAGCCGATACTCCGGCGTGCCAGCGATGGCTATAGCGCAGCGCGGCCCAGATCAGGCCGCCGGCCATGACCTGCAGGCAGGCGCCCGCACCCGCAACCATCGCCTTCCAGGATCCCACTCGCAAAACCCACTGCCGCGCCAGGGACACGATGGCGTCCCGAACCAGCGCCACGCCGCCCGTGGATGGCGTAGCTTCGTCGTAGACACACACCATCTCCGCCAGGAATCTTCGCCGAAATGCCGGTGGGTGCAGCAGGAGTGCGCCGACATAAAGAACGCGCAGCATCGTACGCGACCCATGCGCGGCGCCTGCTCCCTTCATAGTCGGATACCGTTATATCGGAATCCGAGTCAATGTGTCAAGAGCCGCGCTGCGGCCGATCGCTCTCGTCCCGCCAGTTCCTCAGGTAGCGCCACGTAACCCAGCGCACCCGCTTCGCGCTGTCCCGACGAAAAGGCCCAATCGAGAAACGCCGCCAGCCGGTCGCGCTTCGGCCCTGCAGCCATCTTGGACGAAATCAGCAGCCAGGTGAACGAAGCGATGGGGTACGCGTCGCGTCCCGGCTCCGGTCCCCGCACCGCTGCCGTGATGCTGTCGATGTCCGGCCGCACGAATTTGCCGGCCACGTTCCTCACCGCGCCATAGCTAAGCTGGCTCCGCAAAGCGTAGATGAATTCCAGATAGCCGATCGAATACGGAGTGCGCGTCAACGCCTCGGCCACGCCCTCGTTACCCTTGGCGCCCTGTCCCGAGGGCCAATGGAGCGTGCTGCCTGTTCCCAGCGCCTGGCGCCATGTCCCACTCGTTTTGGAAAGATATTCGCTCAAAACATACGTGGTTCCGCTGCCATCGGAACGGTGCACCACCACAATGTCCGCAGCCGGCAAGCTGATTCCGCGATTAATTTCTTTGATCCGTGGATCGTTCCACTTCGTGATCCGCCCCAGAAAGATCCCGGCCAGCACGTCGGAAGTGAATCGCAAATCGCGCGCCAGCCCTTGTATGTTGTAGGCGGGAACCACCGCGCCCACCACGGAAGGCAGCGATTCAATGCCCAATTGATCCTGCGTGTCCTTGTCTGGCAGGATGTCCGATGCCGCGAAATCCACCGCGCCCCGGCGCAGGCGTTGCATGCCCTCTTCCGATCCAACCGGTTCGTACGCGATAGGCAATCCGGGCGCGCCGGCCTGAAACGATTCGATCCACTTTTGGTAAATGGGCGCGGGAAATGTCGCGCCGGCGCCGCGCAGCGCCTGGCCCGATTGCGCGCAGAGGGCCACTGGCCAAAGGCTAATAGCGAGCAGAGCGTTCAGTCCGGGTGGTCGCATCGCAATCAATGGTTCCCCTTCTCCTCATAGCTTGCTATCAGGTGCTTCACCACGTCCTTGGAAAGATCGCGAGCGATATTCTTCGATCCGGCATGCGGAGTCGCCAGGTAGGACCACAAAGTGACGCCGGCGCGGTCCTTCAGCTCCACCGAAACATATCCGCCGTACACTGGCTGGCCGTTGGAAGGCGACGTGCCGGCGCGTGGATTCAAGCTGTAATAGCCCTTCAGCCACGTGTCGCCATGGCCGGTCAACGTGGCGTCGGCCTGATCGGCGGAATCGGCCACTCCGAAAACGTCCGATTTTCGCAGCTCCGAAGCCAGGTCCTTCTTCACTTCGCGCAACTCGGGCTTGTCTCCCAGCCCATCGATGAAGATCCGCTTCACGGTTTTTAAGGAGGCGGCTTGCTGCCCGAGCAGCGGAACCATCGCGAGCAACCAGATGCAGCGTGTCACGAATCAACCATGGTGACACCGCTCAGCGGCCTGAATATAACAGCGCGGTTACAACATCGCGAACATCTGGTTTCAATCGCCATTTCTCGTTGACACTTTGCGCCGCCATCCCGCACCATAGGACGTTTGCGGGCATTCTTCCTCCTTCTGCTTTTTTGCTTCCTGAGCTGCCTCCACGCCCAGGATGTCCCCGCTCCTTCGCCGGATTCAACCACGAGCGATTCCTTTTGGAACCGATTCTGGATTTCCGGCCAGGCCAATTTCATCCGCCAGCAGCACGGTTCGTTTCCGGCCGCGTATAGCGGTCCAAACAGTTTCGACGCGCACGCGGAACATGCTACGTCCCGCGTTCTGACGCTGTACACGGGATTTCAGATTACGAAAAATCTCGAAATTCTCGCCGACGTTGAGGAAACCGGCGGAGGCGGCCTCAGCAACGCCCTCGGCATCGCGGGCTTTACGAATCTGGATGTGGTCCGCAATCCCAGCCTTTCCAAAGCCCCCTATATGGCGCGCGAGATGTTGCATTGGACCGTGCCTCTCAGTGACGAATCCGCGGAGGCTACGCGCAATCCGTTGTCGCTCGCACCCACATTGCCGGTCCGCCGCCTGGAATTTCGCCTGGGCAAAATGAGCACGGTGGACTTCTTCGACGTAAACTCCGCGGGCAGCGACAGCCACTTACAATTCATGAACTGGGCCGTCGATAACAACGGCGCTTACGATTACGCGGCCGACACGCGCGGTTACACATACGGATTGTTGATGGAGTATTACGACCGTAACTGGGTGTTCCGCTTCGGCGAAATGCTGATGCCCACCGTCGCCAATGGCACCACGCTGGATTGGGATCTGGCTCGCGCGCGCAGCGAAAACTGGGAGCTGGAATTACATCGAGGGCTATTTCCTGGAAGGACAACTATCGTTCGCCTGTTGAGCTTCGTGAACCACGCCAACATGGGCAGCTATCGCGAAGCGATTGACGGTTACCTTTCCGGCCTGGACCCCGTTCCCAACATCACGGAGTATCGTGAGCAGGGCCGCGTGAAATACGGCTTTGGACTCAACGTCGAGCAGCCGCTCACCAGCCAGTGGCGGGCTTTTGGGCGGCTCGGCTGGAATAATGGCGCTACCGAATCGTTCGCGTACACTGAAATCGACCGCACGGCGGAGCTAGGATCCGATCTTTACGGCAAGCTATGGCATCGCGCCAGCGACAAGGTGGGCGCGGCCTTCGTGACGAATGGAATCTCCGGCGATCATGCGCGCTATTTGCAGCTCGGCGGCCTCGGCTTCCTCTTAGGCGACGGCGGGCTCACCTACGGCCTGGAGAAAATCTTCGAGACCTATTACACCGCGCACATCTGGCGAGGTGTTTCTTTCGCCGCGGACTGGCAGCACATTACCAACCCCGGCTATAACGAGGTGCGCGGCCCCGTTTCCGTGGTGAGCTTTCGGATTCAAATCGAGGACGCGATTCCGTTCGACAAATTCGGCGCGCACTAGCCTTGCTTGGTGGGGCAGGCGCCCTCGCCTGCGCCGGACCCTCGTCTGCCCGTTTAGCGCTCGGTTCCACGCTCCCTGTCGTACACTGCTTCAAAAAATGCGAGCTGCGCCGCGTTCGGCGCCGGTCCAACCTGTGCCTGATCGCCCAGAACCATCGGCCGGTCGCTCTTTCGATCGTCAAATACAGGCCACTTCGCCAGCCCCTTGCCGTTCGGATCGCCGTTGGTGGCGAAGTTCACCCAATACGACGACAGCATGTCGGACACTTGATGGTCCAGATCGGTCCAGGCGCGCGGCGGCAACAAGTTCTGGAAAATATATTGCGCCTCGGACCCGTGCGTGGCGCCCGTACCCATCGCGCCGCGAGCGCTGGCTCCCACCGGCGGCGGAGGTTGATGCGTGAAGTAAAACAAAAAGGCCTTCGAACGTCCCGTCTTGGTCTGCGCGCGCGCCCACACGCGCATGACAAACGCCAGCTCATCGCGAAACGCCGCCAGTTGCGACGCGTTTGCTTCCTCATCCGTGCCCGCTGGATAAAGTTTTAGGAACGCATCCGCCTGATCGCCATAGCGCATGTGCGAACGCTCCATGAATTTCGCGGCCGTGGTGGGCTGCAGGAAAAACGTTCCTTCGTCCTGGTTAGACCCGGCCAGCAGCGGGACGTCGTTCTGCTTGTGCCCGGCGAAAATCGTGGCAACGTCTTCGGGCAGAAACCACCCATCGATCACTGGCCCGCCGCCGCGTCCGGCTTTGAGCAAATCCGCCGCCGGCGTTGCGCGCAGCTCAGCCAGCGTCTGAGCATGCAGCGACTCGGCAATCTTCACGCCCGCCTGCTCCGCCTCCGCCAGCGTCCGCATCGATGTGAGCGAGAGCCCCATCCATGCGCCGCTTTCACCCACCGCGCGTTGGAACAGCCCTTTCGCGCGCGGCGATCCCATGAGATTGGCGATGCTCGACGATCCAGCCGAATCGCCGAACACCGTCACGCGCCGCGGATCGCCTCCGAACGCGGAAATATTTTTCCGCACCCAGCCGAGCGCCGCCACTTGATCCATCAGCGCGTAGTTTCCCGACGCGTGATGTTCGGATTCCTTGGTCAGCTCGGGATGCGAGAAGAATCCAAACACGCCCAGCCGGTAGTTGATGGTCACCAGCACCACGCCCTTCCTGGCCAGCGCCTCCCCGTCGTAGCCCGGTGCGCCGCCCGACCCTGTGTTGTAACCGCCCGGGTGAATCCAGACCATCACAGGCCGGCGATCGCTAGCCGATGTCGCCGCGGTCCAGACGTTGAGGAACAGGCAATCCTCGCTCGTGTTCGGCGGTTTCGCGCCAGGACCCGCGCCGCGAAACGCAGCCTGTGTACAAATCGCTCCGAACTGATCGGCTTTCCGTACGCCATCCCAATGCGCGGCGGGCTGCGGCTCACGCCAGCGCAGATTCCCCACCGGCGGCGCGGCATACGGAATTCCCTTGTACACCTGCACCTCCCCGCTCGTGCCGCTCACTCCAGAGATCATGCCGGAATCCAACTGCACCGTCGCCGCCGACAAGGTCGCAATTGAGAACGCAAACGAAATTAACCCAGGCCGCATAAATTCTCCCGCCGCCCATCATACCTGAATGTGCCAGGCCCCAATCCCCAACCCCGCGTTGGCGAATGCCAACGCCGCCTGCTACGCTGGCACGTTATGCGTGCCAGCGTGAAATGGACCATCTGCGTCGTCGCCGCGATGGGCTTCCTCTTCGACATTTACGTCGTGCTGGTGGGCCCGCTGATTCTGCAGCCCGCGCTCATCGAGCTGGGACAGATGAAACCGGGCACGCCCGAGTATCGCGATTGGGCCGGCTACCTCTTCTGGATTCCGCCGCTACTGGGTGGTTTTTGCGGCCTGTGGGGCGGCTATCTGGCCGATCGCTTCGGCCGCCGCCGCATCCTCACTTACAGCATTCTTGTCTACGCCTTCGCCGCCACCGCCTCCGGACTCGCGTCCAGCGTTCCATCGCTGCTGGTGTTTCGCACTCTTTCCTTCGCCGGCACCTGCGTCGAATTTGTTGCGGCCGTGGCGTGGCTGGCCGAATTATTTCCGAATCCGAAAACGCGCGAAGCGGTGCTCGGCTACACGCAGGCATTCTCGTCGCTAGGAGGCGTGCTCACCGCGGGCGCTTTCTACGTTGCGAATCGTTGGGGCATGACCCTGCCCGCTATCTATGGCAGCCACTCCGCGTGGCGCTACGCGCTAATTGCCGGCGTGGCGCCCGCCATTCCTCTCGCCATCATCCGCCCGTTCCTTCCCGAATCGCCGCAATGGGAACACCAGCGCGTGGCGGGAACATTGAAACGCCCCAGCGTGCGCGAATTATTCAATCCCGAGTTCCGCCGCGTCACAATTGTCACCGCGCTCCTCTTCGCTTGCGCCTATGGCGCGGCCTTCGGCACCATCCAGCAATCGCCGCAGATCACGCCGGGTCTGCCCGAAGTGGCGCAACTCGCGCCCGCCGCGCGCGGCCAAGCGATCTCAAGCGTCCAAGGAACTCAGGAGATGGGCGGACTGGCCGGACGCCTCGTACTGGCAGCCCTGGCGCTCATCATCGTCAGCCGGCGTCGCCTGCTGCGCCTGTTCCTGATCCCCGGCCTGGCAATCATTCCGGTCGTGTTCCTCTACATGTCGACGCACAGCCTGGAAATGTTCCGCATCGGCATCTTCTTCGCGGGATTCACCACGGTGGCGCAGCTCACGTTTTGGGGCAACTATCTGCCGCGCGTCTATCCGGTCCACTTGCGCGGAACCGGCGAAGGATTCGCGGCCAACGTCGGCGGACGCATGCTCGGAACGTCGGCCGCGATCGTCACCACGCATCTGGCCGCGTTGATGCCCGGAATCTCGCCGTCCGCCCGCTTGACGCACGCGGCCACCGTAGTGGGCATCGGAGTCTACGCTCTGGCCATCGGCCTAACCTTCCTTCTGCCCGAACCGCCCGTCGAACTGCCGGAATAACTCTTGACCACTGTATATATCACATGATATATATATGACCGCATGGCAAAAGAAGATCCGGAAGCCTTTCTGCCCCTGAAGACCAACTGGTTCCACATCCTGCTTTCGCTCGCCACGGAAGAACAGCACGGCTACGGCATCATGCAGGAGGTGCTGGATCGAACCGGCGGCAAGGTCCACCTTTGGCCCGCCACGCTCTATGGCACGCTTGCGCGCCTGATCGAGGCCGGGCTCATTCAAGAATCTGAAGAGCGTCCGGCCGAGGAGCTGGACGACGCGCGGCGACGTTATTACAAGCTGACGCGTCTCGGCCGCCGCGTGCTGGATCTGGAAAGCCGGCGATTGGAAGAGCTGGTAAACGTGCTGCGCGCCAAACGCAGGCAGGCCAAGCGCCGCCTGGAGGCCTACGAATGAATGAGGCGTACGAATGAAGAGGCGTACGAATGAAGAGGCGTACGAATGAAATAGCGGGAGCTACAAGCTCAAGTTTTGTTTGCGGCTGTATCGCGCTCTGGCGCGAGCCTATCCACACGAGTTCCAGATGCTCTACGGCGAAAATCTGGAGCGGCTGGGCGAGGATGCCGCGCCTGAAATCTGGCGTCGCCATGGAATCCTGGGGCTAGTCCGCCTGCTCGCAGACATCGCGCAGCGCCTGCCTGCCGAATATCTTTCCGAGCTGCGCGGCGACGTGCGTTTCGCGCTTCGCATGCTCGCGAAATCGCCAGGATTTACGGCTGTCGGCATCGTTTCCCTCGCGCTCGGAATCGGCGTGTGCAGTTTCTTTTTCAATGCCTTCACGGTTGCCTCGTTCCGCCCACTGGCGGACGTAAGCGATCGCGCCACACTCGCAGGCTTGGACACGCTCGTTCCCTACACCTACTTCGAGCGCTATCGAGAGCAGCCCGGAGTGGCGGCCGCGGCCGCTTTCACCGGTCCCGTTCCTTTTGCCGTCGCCCGCGACGGATCGAAGGGAACAAAATCTGAACGAGTGTTTGGCAACCTCGTTTCTCCAGAATATTTCAACGTTTTGGGAATCCGGCCGCTCCAGGGGCGCTTTTTCGGAACCAATACCCAGAAACCAGGAGCCGCGCCCGTCGTGGTGATCAGCGAGCGCTTCTGGCGCGCGCACTTGAACTCGGATCCGCAAGCCGTCGGCCGGACACTACGAGTCAACAGCCACCCAGCCACCATCCTGGGCGTCGCCCCGAAAGATTTTGCCGGTGTGTGGCCGATTGTTCCAGCGGATTTATTTGTGCCGGTCACTGCGGGCGCATCCATCGCACCCGAGCTGGCTGAGAATGCCAAGCCAGATGCCTGCTACGTTGTAATTCGCCTGGCTGGCGCTGTGAAGCCAGCGGCGGTGGAAGCGGCGCTCGATGTCGTCACCCAGCGCCTGGATGACGAACAGCCGGGCCCGAAGAAACTTCACAACCAGCGACACGTCCATCTTCTGTCGGTGGATGGCCTGGCACCCCTGCCTGAGTCGCAGCGCGTTGTGATTTTCACTTTTTTTGCGGTCCTGATTGGTCTGGTGCTCTCGCTAGCTTGCACCAATCTCGCGAATCTTCTGCTTGCGCGCAGCAGCCACCGCCGCCAGGAAATCGCGATTCGCTTGTCGGTGGGCGCGGGCCGTTTTCGCCTGGTGCGGCAACTCCTCACCGAAAGCCTCATCCTTTCGCTAGTGGGCGGCGTTTGCGGATCCGCTCTGGTCTATTGGCTCATGTTCGCACCACCGGTGAGGAGTTTCGTAACTTCTACTCCAGACGTTGACATGCAGCCAGATCTAGCCGTGCTGCTGGTCGCGCTTGCTATCTCCGTGATCGCGGGGGTAGGATTCGGGCTCGCACCCGCGCTCGCCACCACACGCACGGACGTAGCCGCCACGCTCAAGCAAGGTGCGTTTACTCCGTTGCGCGGCTACCGGCGTTTCGGTCTCCGCAATCTTCTGATGGTCTACCAGGTAGCCGCGTCACTGGCGTTACTTCTCATTACCGGCTATATCGTATTCGGCTACGGAAAAGCGGCGCGCATCGATCCCGGCTTCGACACATCGAATCTCACGCTCTATCAACTCGATCCGATTCACGACGGCTATTCGCAAACGCAAATCGCAGCTCTTTATGAAAAACTCCCCGATCGCCTTTCGAAACTAACCGCGGTTCGCGCCGTCACGCTGGCCGATGCCGCACCGTTCAGCGATTTGGCGGCGATGGCGCCTAATGCTCATTTTTCCGCTCCCGGCCCGCGCGGCCAGGTGTTGCGGGACGCGATCCGCCAACGCATCGGCATTAATTATTTCGCCACTCTGGGCGTGCCCTTGGTACGCGGCCGCGAGTTTACCGAATTCCACTCGCAGCCAACCTCCGGCGCAATCCCCGTCGTCCTCAATCAAACCGCCGCGCGCGAGCTTTTCGGCCAGGACGGCCCCCTCGGCCGCACTCTCCATGACGACTTGCACACCTACACCGTCATCGGCGTCACCGCGGACATCAAGTCTGTACTTATGATGGCCAAGCCGATGGCAACCGTCTTCGTCCCGCTTGTGGCGCCTTCCCTGCAGGCGGGCCCGGAACAGCAGGGCGCAACGGTAATCGTGCGTGGCGCGGGCTCGAACACCGTCGCCGACGTCAGCCGCGCGATCGCGTCTTTGGACCCCGGTCTGAGCGTCTTCAATGTCGGCGCCATGAACGATCGGTTGGCTCAGTTCAATACCGTCGTTCGGTTCGCCTCCGCGATGTATGGCGGCATCGGCCTTTTCGGATTAATCCTGGCGTCCATCGGCTTGGCCGGTGTCACCGCTTACGCGGTAGCACGGCGCCGTAAGGAGATCGGCATTCGCATGGCCCTGGGCGCGCGCAGTTCGCAAGTATTGCGGCTGGTGATGCGAGAAGGAACCGTGATGGTCGCGGTTGGATCGGCCCTTGGATTCGCGGGCGCGTTTCTCGTCTCGCGCGTCCTTTCCTCTCTCACCTTCCAGCTCAATCAACTTTTCGATAAAGGAACCGGCGATCCGGCGCTCCTGGTTGGCGCGCCGTTGCTGCTCGCGTCCATCGCGATGCTCGCCTGTTATCTTCCCGCCCGCCGCTCGGCGCGGATCGATCCGCTGGCTGCGCTGCGGGACGAATAGGACGGCCCCGTTAACGATCGAACCGACCACAGCAAGCTGCCCATCACAAACGAAACGCCGTTGTAGAAGTGGTAGAGCAAGTGAAATGGAAACGCCGCCAATGCAAAAAACCGGCCGCGCTTTTCGGCCAGGAAGATATAAAACCCGTTGTTCAAAGTCCCGATCAGCAGCGCGCACGAAACCACCGTGACGATGAATTTCCGGTCGTGCAGGTAGAGCATCGACACCGCCACCACGGCCAGAACGTACAGCCAGTTGAACCATTGGTTCAGCCGCCGCCAACGCACTCTCGCGTCGTAGCGATGCCGCAGAAACAGCAGCGGCACACTGGTGACAACCAGCGGAATCAGAGCGCGCATATGAATGTTCCAGGCCACCAGCACGATGGCCGCGGCGCCGCCGATCATCACCGTACACACGCCCAGCGAACGATGCTCCGCGCCATCCGCCCAAAACGCGCTCAGCAAAATGAACAAAATCGCAAACAAGGGCACCAGCGAATGCCCGCCCCAGCGCAGCGCGTGCACGCCCGCATAGGCCAGAATCAGGTACACCAGGCCCACGCTGACGCGCTGGCTGATCTGCAAATTCAGATCGTCGGGCATCCTCTGGTCGCGCAGGATCAGCTCAGTCCATGGAATGCCGCGATCCACCACGTCCGTTTTTACCAGGCCCCAGAAGGTCCACTTTTTCAAATGCCGGGCGCGCAGATCGCGATCCAGCACAATCCTCCGGCCCGCCTGCCGCATCCGGTAGCCCAATTCGATGTCTTCAATGGCAGGACGTTTGTAGTTGGCGTCGAACCCGGTCAGCTCTAGAAACACAGCGCGCCGGATGGCCCCGCAGCCGCTCCAGAACGTGGAAGCCTCGCTGCACGCGGTCTGGTGCACAAAACAATGCATCAGGTTTTTGTATTGGGACAGGAAATCCGGAGAGGATGGAT
This sequence comes from Bryobacterales bacterium, assembly GCA_963784025.1. Lineage (GTDB taxonomy): Bacteria > Acidobacteriota > Terriglobia > Bryobacterales > Bryobacteraceae > Palsa-89. Next base: position 224,467 of record CAWAPW010000003.1, on the reverse strand, counting down.
CGTCGTCGTAGGAGCCGATCACCGCGTCCACCTGGGGATCGGACAGCGCCGCCTGAATCCGCTCAATCGCATCGGCGTGCACGCACACGTCGGCATCCAGGAAAAAAACAATATCGCCCTGGGCTGCTCTCGCGCCCAGATTGCGGGCTACCGCTGGTCCCTGACGGCCCGGCGTTGCCAGGATTCGAATGCCGCGCGCCGCGGCTTGCTCCACCGAGCCATCGCTCGAACCGTCGTCCACCACGATCACTTCGATTGGAGACACTTCCAGACGCTCGACCGCGTTCAGGCATTTTTCCAGATTGTGTCCGCCGTTGTAGGCCGGAATCACAACCGAAATCTCAGAGGCCACGCTCCAGCTCCGGTTTATATGTTTTTTGTAACTTCACCAGTGTACACTTTTCGGACCTCTATGTCGCCTGAAAACGCGGTGTAATCGCGGTTTCCTTCCGGCCCCCGAATCTGCCATATTAGAACTTCGCCCTGAAGCGTACCCGGAGGCATTCACTGTGGCCGTAAGCGCACAAACTCTACTTTCTCCCGTTGAACCGCTCAGCCTGGCCTACGACCGCGAGCGTCTGGAAGACGTCGGCTTCATGACCTGCATGACGCTGGTGCTGCTCGGCAACTATGCGCAGACCGGCCATTTCGGCGGCCCTCTGGCCTACACGCCCTACAACGTCGCCGTGCATCTGGCCGGCCCCGATTTCGGCGGCCTGCGCTACGACTATCGGCGTCCCAAGCATCCCTACGGCGACAAGTTCATGCTGGCGGGCGGCCACTGCATCCCCACTTGCTACGCGTTGTGGATGATCATGGGCGAAGCGCTGGCGCGCAAATACAAGGCCACCGGCGACAAGCGCTACCAGGTCGACCCGCATGTCGCCATGCTCGGAATCGACGCGCTGGGCTTCCGCCGGGGCGCGGGCGCGCTGGCGACAATCCTGCAGGAAAATGGTTTGGCCGATCATCCGCTGTTCGCCGAAGCCAAGGGCCGCGGTATCCGCGCGTTGGCCGGCCACGCGGAAAGTACCGACCTCACCAACGACGTGAATGGCGGACCCTCCGGCATCGGAATCGCCACCGCCGCTGGCAAAGCCGCATTTTGGGACGTGCTCGGATCACCCTTGGGTGGACCCCTGGCCGGGCCAAAGATCATCGCCTTCGAAGGCGAGTTCGCCATGACCGAGGGCCACGCCCAGGAGTTGAAGACGCAAGCGCTGGCATTGCAGGTTGGCAAGCGGCTGCGCGTGATGTTCTCCGACAATAACGCCGGCATCGACGACTCGCTCCAGGGCGGCGTCATCGCGTCGAAATACGACACTTACCGTTTGGTGGATCAGTGGACCTCCTACGGCTGGAACGTCTTCACGCTGGACGAAGGCAACGATTACGACCAGGTGGTGGCGGCCCTCAAAACCATGGAGGATTGGGACGCCAAGGATCGCCGTCCCATGATCGTCCTCGGCAAGACTATTAAAGGATACTGGCCCTGCGTTTCCCACGGAAAAATATCGGGACAGTGCGATCAGGTTGTGGGCTACCCCAGCCATCCCTATGCGATGAAGATGAACTCGGAATATTTCGTCGCGCTGGCCAAAACATTCGAGGACCAATATGGCGTAGAGTTCGTCGGCATTCGGCAGGGCGCGGTTAGCGATCCGCGCGAGCGCCTGATCCAGTTCAAGGCCAATATAGACGTCGCAATGTCGGTGCTGGAACGCAACGGATTGGGCGACTGGCTGGCAGACCGTCTGGTCGCTATCGGCGACACGGTGAAGGATGAAGCGAAGCACCTGCACTTCGACGTTAGTCACGATCCATTTCTAGATGACCGGCTGCGCGTTGCGAACCTGCCGGTGGAACCGCAGAAAGTCACGGTCAAGAATCGCATCTCGGGCGTCGAGAAGCAGGTCTCCATTGCACTCTTCCGCAAGGCGGGCGAAATCGCCGGAACGCGCCGGGGCATTTCGGAAATCATCAAGTGGATGAACTACGTCACCGATAGCCGTTTCATCACGCTGGCCGCCGATCTCTCGGAATCCATCAATGTGGAGCACGGTAGCTTGTGGGGCCACTATGATCCCGAGACCAATCCGCTCGGCACGCGCATCAAAGCCGCCATTCAGGAAGCGGGCAACGTTTCCACTGCCATCGGCCTCGTGAGCCAGAGCGCCAGCGTCGATCCCGAAAAGTTCTCGGGCGTCTGGGCGCTCAGCGGCACCTACGGCGCGTTCACTCCGCTGATGTACACTCCCGCGCGCGTCTGGAGCCAGCAGAATCAGGACAGCAAATTCCGCGTGGGCGTGCTGCATATCCTGGCCGGGCACTCGGGCCCGGAAACCGCCGCCGACGGCCGCACCCATTTCGGCATTTTCGCCACGCAAGTGTGGAAGCTTTTCCCGCGCGGCCAGACCATTCATCTGAATTTCTGGGATTATAACGACGTCGCTGCCGGATATTTCGCGGCCGCCGAAATCGCCGCGCGCGACCCGAAAGTCGGCATCATTTCCATCGAAGTGGCGCGTCCCGATTTTCCAGTTGCCGATCGCGCCAAATTCGCCGACACCGATCTGAAAGCCGCCGCCAAAGGCTTCTACGTGATTCGCGATTTTGCGCCCGGCCAGCCCAAGCACGGCTACATCGTTACGCAGGGCTCCAGTTCAACAGTGAATCTCGTGTCGATTCTGCCTCGCCTGCAACAAGCTGGAATCAACGTGAAGGTGGTCGCGGCCATCAGCGAAGAATTGTTCGATCGCCAGCCCGAAGCCTATCGCAACTCCGTCTTACCGCCGGAATCCCGCTACGATCTCATGGTGGTCTCCACCGGCACGCGTCGCATGTGGCCCCTGCGCGACGTCGGCCCCCTCACCGATGCTTACTCGCTCACGTCCGATTGGGACAATCAGTGGCTCACCGGCGGCCTGGAACCCGAGGTGATCGCCGAAGCGCACCTCGACAAAGAATCGATCTTCGCGGGCATCCAGCGTTTCGCGCACGCGCGCACCGCTAGACTCGGTCAACAAAACTCGTTCTTAAGCGCGCTCTGAACTCGTTCTGAGCCGCCATGCGTGAGCATGCGGTTTGCCCGGTCCAGCCAGGAATCGGCTCGCGGCACGGTAAGCATCGCCAAACAGATAATTCCGATTCTGAGCCGCGTTAGCAAGGCGGATTTTGCCCTTTTCTGCATCCTGCTAAGCGCCTTGTACTGGAAAATCACCAGCTCGTTCACCTGGCGTCCCGACCGTGCGCGGTCCGCGCCGATCAAACGAACGGGTTCACCACTCGCACCCGTCCATATCGCTGCCCCGCATTCAAGTCCTCGGAGTACACCGTCCCCGCCCCCAGCGCCTCGGCAGCCGCCAGTATTGCCGCATCCCAATAGGAGATCCCAAAACGCTCCGATTTCTCGATCGCGATCCGCACCAGTTGATGGTCGATGATCTGGCAAGGGAACACAATCAACTGCTCAATCCAATCCAAGGCCTGCTCCGCGGAAAGCGGGCGCGCGGCTTTCCTTACCACCGTGACGAAGAATTCTTGCAACACTTGAGCCGAAGTGGCAAAATTCGCGGATTCAATTAACTCAACGGCGCGTATTCGCTTGCGTTCATCCTTGCCTCTTCCCACCGCTGCGTAGACCAGGACGTTGCTATCCAAGAATACGTCAGCGGTCATGCAAGTCCGCCCGGAACCACGTTTTCTTTCCAAGTCGCCCCGTGGATTGTTCGCTCAGTTGCCGCATACGAGCCCGCGCCCGATCAGCCCGGTTCTCATGGGCGGCAAGTTTCGTCAGATAGTCACGGACTAACGCGTTCACGGTGGAGTCACGTTCAGCGGCATGACGGCGCGCAGCTGCCAGGACATTCTCGTCCACGCTGAGAGTGATGTTTTTCATGTACACAGTATACGTGTAACTGTGTTCCTGTACCGGCGCTCGACCGGACCATTCGTCGCCATCGTTCCGCTGCCGTTAATATAGAATCAAAAGCGATGAAATCTTCGCGAACACGCTGCGCTCTCTTCCTCACTGCCGCTATCGCCGCGTTCGCCCAAACGCCTGTGCCGGCTCCGCTCGCCTTTGAAGTCGCATCCATCAAACCGGCCGGACCGCTCGACCCCGCCGCCATCCAGCAGGGCAAGGCGCACATCGGGATGAAAGTGGATGGCGCAATCTGCGATATCGGATCTTTTTCTCTGAAAGATTTAATTCGCACGGCTTATGAGGTGAAGGATTACCAGATCACCGGCGCCGATTCGCTCGGCTCCCCCATGGACGCCCAGCGCTTCAACATCCAGGCCACTATGCCGGCCGGCGCCACCGAAAAACAGGTCCCGCAAATGCTTCAGACTTTGCTCGCGGATCGCTTCAAGCTGGTGATCCGCCGCGAGAGCAAGGATCAATCCGTCTACGCGCTGGTGGTCGCCAAGGGCGGCCCAAAACTGAAGCAGACTGAGCCTGACCCTCCCGCCTCCGATGCTCCTGTCGAAAATCCCGACGCGCCGAAGCCGGGCGAGAGAGCCGTGGGCGTGGGGTCGAACCAGTTTCGTATTAGCGGGAACATCAATAGCGGACAGGGCATCACGGTGAAGGGCGGTCCCATGGGACAAATGCACATGACTATGGCCGATGGCAAGATTCACCTGGAAGCCGAAAAGATGAGCATGGCCGCTCTCGCCGACGTTGCCACCAACTTCGTGGGCCGTCCCGTGGTGGATATGACCGAGTTGAAGGGCGATTATCAAGTGGCTCTGGATCTTTCGATGGACGATCTTAGAAACGTCGCCCGTGCCGCGGGGATGAATATGGGTGCTCCCGGCGGCGACGCCAACAAGGGTTTACTAAATGCGTCCGACCCATCCGGCTCCACAATTTTCGCCTCTATTCAGCAAATGGGCTTGAAACTCGAAGCTCGTAAAGCTCCACTCCCCTTCATCGTCATCGAGCATTTCGAAAAATCCCCCACTGAGAATTGAACAACTTGGCCGTTGTCGACGCCCGCTTCTCTTGACACGCTCTTATATCATCTAAGCGCATGACCGATCCGTCGTCAGCGCGCTTCGCCCGAACTTCGCCGCACCTCATATACACCCTCCCATCCCTATTTCGCACGATCGCACCAGGTCCCCAACCCCCAGCCCCCAATCCCGCGAACGCGTGCCCCGCCAAGGGCCGCGCGAGCCGCTAACATAGATCAATGACCACGGCGTCCCCAGCAGCCGGCATCACCCCGGAATTCATCCATCAGATTCGCGCCAAACTCGCCCGCACCACCGTCGAGCACTACATCAACGGACATTGGACCGAAGGCGCGCGCGGCGAAACATTTGAAACGCTCGATCCTTCCACCAACCGCATGCTCGCTCGCGCTTGGCGCGGCCACGCTGAAGACATCGATCGCGCAGCCAAGGCGGCTCACGCGGCGTTTCAAAAGTGGGGCCACGGCAAAGCCAAGGACCGCAAAAAGTATCTGCTCAAGATCGCCAGCCTGATCGAGAAGCACGGCGACGAGCTTGCCACCATCGAATGCCTGGACGCTGGGCAGGCGCTCAAGATCGTCCGCGCGCAAATCGCCCGCACCGCCGAGAACTTCAGCTTCTACGCCGAATACGCTGAGAAAGCGATGGACGGCCGCACCTATCCGGTCGACGGCGAGTGGCTTAATTACAGCTTGCGCGTGCCCGTCGGCCCGTGCGGTATCATCACGCCCTGGAACGCGCCCATGATGCTTTCCACTTGGCGCATCGCCCCGGCGCTCGCCACCGGCAACACGGTGATTTTGAAACCGGCCGAATGGTCGCCGCTCACCGCCTGGAAGCTCGCGCAGATTTTCGAAGAGGCCGACCTGCCTCCCGGCGTCTTCAACGTGGTGCAAGGCTTCGGCGAAGAAGCGGGCGCTCCGCTGGTGGCGCATCCATTGGTCCCGCTCATCACGTTCACCGGCGAAACCACCACCGGCTCCATCGTCATGAAGACCGGCGCCGATCAATTGAAGCGCCTTTCGCTCGAACTCGGCGGCAAATCGCCCGCCGTTATTTTTGCCGATGCCGATCTCGACCGCGCCCTGGATGCCACGGTCTTCCAGATATACAGCTTCAATGGCGAGCGCTGCACCGCCAATTCGCGAGCGCTGATCGAAGAATCTATTTTCGATGCGTTCACAGAGCGCCTGGCCGCTCGCGCCGCGCGGGTCAAAGTGGGCAGCCCGCTCGATCCCGACACGGAAGTAGGCCCGCTCATTCATCCCGAACATCGCGACCGCGTGCTCGGCTACATCGATATCGGCAAGAAAGAAGGCGCGAAGCTTTTGATCGGCGGTGAGCGCGTTGGCTCGGAGGGCAACTACATCTCCCCCGCCCTGTTCAGCGGCGAGAATCACATGCGTATCGCACAGGAAGAAATCTTCGGCCCTGTCCTCACCGCCATTCCCTTCAAAGATGAAGCCGACGCTTTGGCCAAAGCCAACGACGTGAAATACGGTCTCGCTTCCTATGTCTGGACCGCCGACGTCACGCGCGCGCATCGCATGGCTCTGGCGCTCGAAGCCGGCATGACCTGGATCAACAGCCACAACGTGCGCCATCTTCCCACGCCTTTCGGCGGCGTCAAATTCAGCGGCACGCATCGCGAGGGCGGCGAGCATTCGTTCGAGTTTTACACCGAGTTGAAGCACATCGCCGTTCCACTCGGGTCGCATGCCATTCCGAAGTTTGGAAAAGGATAGATTATGCCTTTTACTTTCCCGCGAGTCATTCGCGTAGGCCACGTCGTTTTATCGGTCGCCGATCTGCCTGCATCGCGCCATTTCTATGTCGATCTTCTCGGCCTGAACGTCGTTCATGAGGACGATCGCGCGCTTTATCTGCGCGGCGTCGAAGACCGCGAATGGAGCCTGAAGCTGGAGCTCGGCCCGGAGCCAGGCGTCAAGCAACTGGCCTACAAAGCGGGGTCCGAAGCCGCGCTCGATGAGATCGCTGCTATCGCACAAGCCGAAGGCCTGCCGCATCGTTGGGAAACCGAGCGCGACCGCCCGCGCATCCTTCGCCTGCAGGATCCCTTCGGATTTCCGATCGCTTTCTACTACGAATCGGTAAAGCATCCCTGGCTGTTGCAGCGCTTCGATCTGCATCGCGGCCCCGGCATCCAGCGCATCGATCACATCAATGTCCTGTCGCCGCATGTGAAGGCTCTTTCCGATTGGTATCAGAAGCACTTGGATTTTCGTCTGACCGAATCCACTGAGGACGAGGACGGCCGCATCTGGGCCACCTGGATGCACCGCAAAGGTCACGCGCACGATCTGGCCACCACCAACGGCGCCGGACCGCGCCTGCATCATTTCGCTTATTGGCTGCCCGATGGCGCGCGCATTTCGCAATTGTGCGATATCCTGGCCGGCGCGTTTGAGACCGACCGCATCGAGCGCGGCCCCGGCCGCCACGGCATCACCAACGCCTATTTCTTATATCTTGCGCGACCCCGACGGTCATCGCATCGAGCTCTATACTTCCGATTATCTCAGCGTCGATCCCGATTTCGAGCCCATCCGCTGGCAGTTGCACGATCCGCGCCGCCAAGCTCTATGGGGCGGCCACGCGCCCAAGAGCTGGTTCCTCGAAGGCAGCGTCGTGGAAGCGTTCGACGGCGGCTGGGTGCAAGTGGAGCAGTCGGAATTGCAAGGCCTCCCGGCTTACGTTCGATAACGTCGATGAAGAATCGCTCTGTTCCCACCGAAACCGTGCTCCCGCACGTCGTCTATCGCGACGTCGTCGAAGCTCTGGCGTGGCTCACCGCGACGTTTGGATTTCAAGAGCATTACCGTTATGGCGATCCGGTCAGCGGTGCGCAAATGTACCTGGGCAACGCGTACATCATGGTGACCGGCCCTCGGCCCGGCTCGGCCAGCCCGGTGCAACTCGGCTACGGAACGCAATCACTGACCGTTTTCGTTGACAATGTGGACGCCCATTATGACAAAACAAAATCTGCGGGCGCCAAGATCGTTGAGGAATTGCACGAAACGGTTTATGGCGAACGCCAGTACGGCGTCGAAGATCTGGATGGCCACCGCTGGATCTTCTCCCAGCACGCTCGGGATTTGAGCCCCGACGAATGGGGAGCCACCGTCGCGCCGCGCTAAGATTTTGCGTCCTCAAAACCCCGCAGTCACGTACTCTTCTTTAGAAATGATGCCGACGGCCGGCTCAGCGACGGAAGCAAAAGCGGAGGCCGCGCCGAAAGCCACTTTTGGGGAAGCGTTGCGCGCAAATCAGTCCATGGTGTTCAGTCTCGCCTATCATTTTCTGCGGGATCGCGGCGCAGCCGAAGAGGTGGCGCAGGATGTGTTCCTGCGGCTGTATCGCAAGATCGACGAACTTCAGGACTCGCGTCACGTAACGATTTGGCTGAGAAAGGTGACCAGCCATCGATGTATTGACTACGTTCGAAAACGTGGATCGCATTTCACCGTCGCGTTGGAGGATACGGCGGAGCCGTCTGTAACGGAACAGCATGGCGACCCGCTGCTGAATCGCCGGCTGCGGCAACTGATCGCGACGCTCGGGGAAAAGCCGCGCATGGTGATGGTGCTCCGCTATCAGGAAGACTTAACGCCGGAAGAGATTTCCGACGTGCTCGAAATGCCGGTGCGGACGGTGAAGAGCCACTTGCAGCGGTCGCTCGCAATCCTGCGGGAGAAGATCGAACGGAGTATGGGAGACATTCGCTGATGGAAGATTTCGAGCGGCAATTAAGAGACGCGCTGGCTCGCAAGGAACAGCCGCTGGCGTTCGAAGCCAAGGTTTTCGCTGCAGTGGCGCGGAGCAAATCCGATCGCTGGGCTTCGTGGCGCTGGGAAGCTCTGGCCGCCTCACTACTCGCGTTGGCCGCCTTTTGGGCTCAGCATGAGCGTGCGGAGGGCGAAGCAGCCAAGGCGCGGCTGCAACTGGCGCTCAAGATCACCGTCACGGAACTGTCGAAGATTCAGAAAACGGTACGAACATCGACGGAGGAAGAATGATCAAAATCGCTTTGGTAGTGTGCATTGCGCTGGCGCCGCTGGGTGCGCAAGAAATAAAGATTCCAGCTAGCCTGGATCGTTTGTCGGCCAAGGCCAGCGAGGTGGTGGATATCACCCTGGATGCGAATCTGCTGCAGTTGGCCAGCCGGTTTCTCTCGGACAAGGATCCGGACGACGCGCAGGTCAAGAAGCTGATTGCTGGTCTGAAGGGCATCTACGTCAAGAGTTTCGAATTTGACAAGCCGGGCGAGTATCAGGATTCCGATGTGGAGCCGATTCGCACGCAGCTTCACACGCCGGCCTGGTCGCGGATTGTCGGCGTGCGCAGCCACAAGGACGGCGAGAACGCCGAGGTGTACGTAAAAACGGGAGACGGCAAGATCGGCGGACTCGCCATCCTGGTAACCGATCCCAAGGAGCTGACCATCGTCAGCATCGAAGGCACTATCGATCCGGATCAGTTGAGCGAACTCGGCGGCCATTTCGGAATCCCCAAGGTAGACACGCGAAAGGAGACCGGGCATGGGAAAGATGAATAAGATGAAGACCGCGCTGATAATAACCACGCTCGGAATGCTTTCCTGCGCGGCGATGCAAGGCGCCGAGCGCGAGTTCAGCGATGTCGTTCACGCAATTTCGGATCAGTTGCACGCGCGACCCACCCGCATTCCATTCTTCGGCCTGGTCAACTTCGCGACATTCGTAGCGGAACCGGCCGGCGTAAAACATATCGATTTCGCGCTGTTTGAGAACCTGGATCTGAGCGGCCACGCCATCAGAGATATTGCGGAGACAATCCGGTTGGCGAACCCGGACTGGCTGCCGTTTGTGCGCGTGCAAGAACACGGGGAAACGGTCCTCGTCTACATGGCGCAGGGTCGCAGCGATTGCAGGCTGCTGGTGGTGGCCGTCGAGACCGGTGAAGCTACGGTCGTGGAAGTGAGGCTGAATCCCGAAGCTCTCGAACGTTGGTTGCGCGAACCCGAAGCATCCGCTGTTCAAAATGTTTCGCGATAATTGCGTACGCCACGCAGCGTTCATCGAAAGCTACGGCTTCGACGGACCCATTGCACTACCTGGAAAGCGCTTCCCAGCGCGCACAGGACGATGAATCCCACCATGATCCAGGTGGTTTGCGGGGCCTTGGCAATTCTCAGAATTTCGTTGCCGAACCGGATTGCTAACAGTCCGACGATCGTGAATCGGATGGAACGGGTAATAAAAACCAATCCGAGCAGCCGCTGGCGGGGATAGGCGAATGCGCTGGCGCTGGCGATGACCAGCGTGAACGGAAACGGCGGCGGGGCCAGGCAGGCCAAGCCGATAGCGATGGCGGCCCGATCGGTCATGCGTTTTTTGAAATAGTCCAGACGCTTGGGTTTCATCATTTTCTTCAGTCCCTCTTCGCCACCCTTGCGGCACACGACATCCAGCAGAAGAACTCCGAGCGTGGAACCAATGGCGGCGGTGACGACATAGAGCGCAAGGTGAGCGTGGTCCCGCGCGGTAAGGATAACCACTAGAAGATCGTTTCCGAAAGGCAGGAAGAGAAAGGAAGAATCGGCGATGCCCAGGAGCAGAGGTCCAAAAACGCCGAGATGGAGCAGCCACGCTAAGAATTGCCGCAGAAGGCTGTGCACGCCCGTTGGATGCGTGAGTCCGAGGCAAGGTAACGAAAGGTTTCATCCAGCGATGGTTCATCAGTTGCAGGGCAATTCGCGAGGTGGCAGGCGATGATGACATTTCGTGTAACGTTCCTGGAGCGAACGGGTGCGAGCGGTGAGCCGTCCGAACAGCCGACCGAGTACGTGGCCATCGATCTTCCGGATGGCGTGGTTCAGGACAAGCAATTCGTTGAACGTACGCAGCCCGCGGCGATGCACTCGGAGGATTCGCTCGAAGAAGATGACGACTTTCTGAGCGTCGGCTCCGAAACTTGGGACTACGCGGTGGTGGATGGCCGCGAGGATGAATTCGTCGCGGCCCTGCAGAATTCGCAGATGGTGATGGAATACGTGCAGCTGGACGAGTAGCCGCCGCACCTGGCGCAAAGCTACGCGCTCTGCTGAGCGGTGTGCGCGTTCAGCCGCGCGCGAATGGCTTTCATTTGTTCCCGCACGCCGGCCACGCGTTTGCGGCCGTCCGGCATGGCATCGATCAGCTTTTCCAAATTAACAGCGAAACCCTTTCCGAACGCCTGGCGTATATCGGAAAGCAACGGATCGATCTTCGCGAAGACCCCGATGTGTTCGCCATTGGCGTCGGTGAAAAGGTCGATGTTGATGGCGCCCCGGTTCACCAGAACGGCGGCCATGTCCCAGTAGGTAACCACCATGCGCAAGTGGCCGCTGTGCTCCCCCATGATGGCGGCGGTGAATTCCTCCATCGACTGCGGATTAAATTCCGCGAAAAACCAATTGCGGGCCTGGCGCATCGTTTCTTCACGACGCAATTCATACAACTTCAGAATGAGACCAGCTTCTTCTTGAATCGACATAAATCGCTCCTTTGCGAATCACGGCGCTACAGCGCGCCATTCCACCAGAGTTTAGCAAGGTTCAGCGAACCGGCGCGCCGGTCCACATCTGTTCGGGTGCGCGACATGGAAATGGGAGATGAGGCTGGATTGAGAACAGTCGCATTGTTTCTGAGTGTATGCATATACTCAGAGAAGGAGGCGACTCATGTCCCAATCTCTGGCCGAGCTGGAGTCTACTCGAACCAAGCTTCTGGAGCAGTTTCTAAGTCTGGGTGATTTTCGCCCAGGAACAGTTTCCGCTATTCCGCGCCGCTGTGGAAAGCCGAAGTGTCACTGTGCCGGTCCGCACGGCAAGGGGCATCCGCAGTTTCGGCTGCTGCGCAAAGTCAAAGGCAAGAGCGTGGCGGAGTCGTTCTCCACACCCACGGCGTTACGCCAGGCCACCCAGCAGGTAGGTGAATATCATCGCTTTCAGGATTTGGTCGCTCAGTTGACGGCTGTAAATGTGCAGATTTGCCGCTTGCGCCCGGTGGAGTCGGACCAGACAGGCTGGACCGAGGCGGAAAAAAAACGGCTGCTGACGTTCATCAAGAAGTCACACGGGAAGTCCAGACACTTCTCCAGGTAGTGTTGGGGGCACGGCGGAAGAGTGACCAATGGGACCTGGAGGCACTCGAGATGGCGACGCGCTCTGGCCTGCACCGAGCGGGAGCCGCGGTTTTAACTGGTCTTCTAGCCGAGGCTGGCAGTCCTTCCAGAGAGGCGACGTGCGTGTGTGGGCAGCAAGCTCGGTATCATGATCAACGCCCCAAGCAACTGCTCAGCGTGTTGGGGCCACTACGGTTTCATCGCGCCTATTATGTTTGCCCGGAGTGCCATCGAGGCCATAGTCCGCGCGACCGGGAACTCGATGTCGTGGGAACGGAATGCTCGCCCGGTGTGCGGCGCATGCTGGCCGCCGTCGGCAGTGAGTCGAGCTTTGAGCAGGGCCGCGAGCAATTGGAACTGCTGGCTGGCATTCAGGTCACTGCCAAGGCCGTGGAACGTCAGGCCGAAGCCATCGGCAGCGATGTCGAAGCTCACCAGCAGGCCGAGATTCAACGAGCCAAGCAACTGGAATTACCGGAGGTCTGCGCTCCCGCCGTACCGATCCTCTACATCGAAATGGATGGCACGGGTGTACCGGTGGTAAAGGCCGAGACCCAAGATCGGGCGGGCAAAGTGGAAGGCCAGCCGGCGCACACCCGCGAGGTCAAACTGGGTTGCGTGTTCACGCAGATCACAACTGACCAGGAAAGCCGCCCGGTGCGCGAGGAGGAGTCCACTTCCTACGTGGCCGCTATCGAGACCGCTCAACAGTTTGGTCTGCGGCTGTACAACGAAGCTTGGCGGCGTGGTTGGAGTCGAGCCCAGAAAAAAGTAGTGATCGGCGACGGCGCAGTGTGGATCTGGAATCTCGCCGAGCAGCACTTCCCGGGCGCCATCCAAATCGTTGACCTTTACCACGCTCGTCAGCATCTGTGGGAACTATCCGCTAAGTTGTTTCCCAATGACTCCAAGGCTCGCAAGCGTTGGATCGCCCGTTGTCTGGATCGGCTCGATCGCGGCCAGATCGAAGCATTGGTGAAAATCCTACGCGATTCTCCGCCGGTCCCCGAGGAACTCGCCAAAACCATCGCCAATGAAGCGGAGTACTTTGAGCGCAACGCGGATCGAATGCGCTACCCCACCTTCCGCGCACAAGCCCTGTTCGTTGGTTCCGGCGTTGTTGAGGCTGGTTGTAAGATCGTCATCGGCGCACGACTCAAACGCTCCGGCATGTTCTGGACCGTTCGAGGCGCTAACGCTATCATCGCCCTGCGATGCTGTCGCCTAAGCCACCGGTTCGAAGACTACTGGGCTGATCGTAGCCGCACGTCATGATCATCCACATTTATGTCGCACACCCCATCTGTTCGGCGATCAGCCAATGCCCAGCTTGGTTTCGAAGAATGAACAGGTAGTGGCCTTGGTAATCGGTCTTGTGTCCGCCCGAAATAATCGTTTCGGCGTAGCTACCGCTTTCATAGGCCAGCTTGCCCGATTGCTCCGTGGCCACGCGGTGCATGTGAATGGTCGCATCGTTGGTGGCCAAAGAGTTTTGGAGGAAGTTACGGACCGCGGGCGCGCCGGCGAATCGGCCGCCTTCGGTTGTAAAGAAGATGGCGTCCGGAGCGTACAAGGTCATAATCTGGTCCAGCCGTTTGGCGCTCCAGTCGGGGGCCCAGATGGCCCCGATATCCGGAACCACCGCGATGGTTTGAGCGCAGAGCGCGACACCGGCCAGAAGCAGAGCGGTGAAACGGAGAGACATTATTCCTGTGGCACGAACGGCGACTTCGCGCCGTAGGGCAGCGCGGTCATCAGGGCTTCCACTTTAAGAATTTTGCCGTCCTTGATGCGGAAGGCTTCACCGACATCCACGCTGAAGGGACGCTTAGCGGCGCCCATCATGTCGTGCTTGCCCTCGCCCGGTGAGTTGACCCACAGCACGTCGCCGCGATGATTGAACATGAAGAAACCGAAAACCACTTGGCGATCGGGATCCACCACCAGGAAGCGGCGCGGAAAAATCCGGCTGATGTAATTGAAGACCTGCGTGTCGAGTTGCGCCGAGCAACCCAAAGCGCCACTGGTCTTCATGCCATTTTCGAAGCGATTGCAATCGGCATCGAACGGCGCCACTTTGCCGTTGCCCTGTTCGATGGCTTCGAAATACTGATTGGCGATGGCGGTGAGCTGGGTGCGCGGCAAGCGCTGCGATTCGGGAACCGTTTCGAGCAGCACCGGATCCGGCGCGCCGGCTTTTTCCATCATGTCGAAGGTGCGCGGGCTGCGAACCACCACGCTCTCCGCTTCGCTGATGCGGCGATTTTCGATTTTCAGGCGCAGCGCGAGCGCGATGCCGTGGCCATTCTCCTTCAAGGTGCCGAAGAATGCCACCTGACCCTCCTCGGGATCGTCGAAATATTCCTTGTAAACGCCGCGCGCGCTGGCCGTGGCCCAAAGTCCGTCGCCCAGCTTGAGCACGACGTCATCCTCGGTGAACTTGATGGTGGGAGTGACGGGCAGGTGCGACGGATCGTGCGCCACCATGGAGTCCAGGTATTGGTTCATGAAGCCCTCCAGGCACGCGCGGTCGCAGGATGGCTCGGCGGCCGTGGCGGGGATAGCCGTCAACAATGTAGCCGCTACACCAACGAGGAAAAATGTTTTTCGCATTTGGGATCTCCGTCACTTTTCGCTCAAGAACGGGCTCGGCGTTCCGTACGGCACGTTGGTTTGCAGCGCTTCCACCTTGCGAATCTTCCCGTTCTTGATTTTATACAGCTCGGCAATGTCGAGCGTGGTGGGCGCCTGGTAGGGCAGCGGAATAGCGACGGAACCGTGGCCGGGAACATCGACGGCCGTCACCGTGCCTGGAATATGAAACAGGAACCAGCCTAAAACCAGGCCGCGTTCTTCGTCGATCACCATGAAGCGGCGCGGATAAATCTTGTGAACGAAGCTGAAGAACCGGGTGTTGAGCTGCTCTTTGCAGCCGAGCTGCATGGGAGTCCAGGAAGCCTTGGGATCGAGTTTGAGATTCGGATTGTTGGTGGTTTGCGTGCCGTTCTGGATGCGATTGCAATCGGGATCGAACGGGACCAGGTCTCCATTGCTGTGCTCGATGCCTTCGGAATATTTGTTCGCAATGGCGATCAACTCATCGCGGGAACGGCGTTCCGAGGCCGGCAGCGCAGTGAGGAACAACGGATCGGGCTGGCCCATGGCCTCGATGGCTTTAGCGGCACCCGGGTCGCGAACGACAATGGTTTCCACCTCGCGGATGACACGGCGATCAATCTTAAGGCGCAGTGCGAAAGCGACCGGGGTGTCGTTCTCGCGGAGGGTTCCGAGAAAGCCGACTTGCCCAGACTGTGGATCGGCGACGTAGAGCTTGTAGGTTCCCAGGCCGTTTGCTGTGCCCCAGATGCCTTCGCCGAGCGGAATCACCTGTTCGTTTTCGGTGAACTTGACCTTGGGCGCGAGCCGCAGACTGTATGGATTCCGGGCGATGAGTGCATCGAGATACTGGTTGACGAATCCTTCCAGGCAGGCGCGGTCACAGGTGGCGGCGGGATTGGAGGATTGAGCGTGCAACGCCGTAAATGCGAAGAGCGATAGAAGGACGACCCTCATATCGGGCAATGATATCGAATCCTGAGGCGCCGTTGGGCAGCGGCAACGACATTTTAATGGCCACGGATGAACACGGATTAACACGGATAAAAACATTCAAACTTCAATTTGTCTTATCGGCGTTCATCCGTGTTCATCCGTGGCTGATTGTTCTTTGGCTACATGCCAAGCAGATTGGTCTCTAGTTTCACATAGTCGTGCTCTTCGGCCCAGATATTCAGCGCGACAGTGGCGATTTCATCGACCATAGGAATGGCGTGGCCGTCTTTGGTGAGATCGATGGATTTGAGATAGGTGTGGCAGGTGTCGCAGGCATCGACGCGGGCGGCGGGAAATTCGGCGGCGGTGTAGATGGGCAGCTTATCCTTATTTTCTTCGCCGCAACCGGGGCACAGCACGCGACGGTATTGCCACTCGGTGGAGCAGAGCGAGCACAGCAGCCAGCGTTTACCGCCGTCGCCTTCGCCGCGCAGCACTCCGGCGACGGGTCGTGCATTGCAGAACGGGCAAGTGGCGGTGGCGTTGGTTGCAGGAATATCGCCGCGGGAAGCCAGGTATTCGGCGTAGGGCTGCAAAAGTACTCGCGCGTAGAAGCGGGCGGCTGGATCGCGCGCTTCCCCGCGCTCCCAAGTCGCCGAGAGAAGCTCCTGTTGGGCATCCGCGCCGTTCAGGTTTTCACTGGCGAAATTGGCCAGTAGCGCAGTGCCTTTGCTCGAAACCAGTCTGATGAGCGCAGGAAAATAACACAGAAGGGCGCGAACATCGGTTTCGCTTTTGGATTGAAGTTCCAGGAAGAGTGGTTTTTGGAATTGCGCCAGTTCGGCGTAGAAATTCAATAGCGGCCGAGCGGTGGGATGGTTGGCGGATAATGTCTCGGCGCGTGCGATCCGGGCGTCGTGAGAGGTCATTCCTTCTGGCCGGTGACTCGAAGGTACCATAGGCGATGATGCGTCCGAGCCCAAGCGCGAGTGACCCAGCCGGTGGTCATGGCCTCCATGCTATACGGAACTAGGAAGACGCTCATGTAGACGTGGATGATGAATCCGCCGATGGTGGCGAGCGCCGCCACTTCATGCAGCAGGATCATCACGCCGCGAACCCAGGCTGACTGGCGCGGAATGTATTCGGGAAACCAGAGAAAGACGCCGGAGAGCAGCAGCAGAAAAACGCTGTAGTACATCAGCCAATAGTAGAGTTTTTGTCCGCCGTTGAACCGATCGGAGAGGGGCGTGTCGGCTTCGTCGTTGGTGACGTAGGCGCCCGTGTTAGCAAGCCAGCGCTTGTCCGTCTCTGTGATTGCCATGTCCCCGCGCCACAAGCTGTGCATCCACAGCGTGGCAATCAGAAAGCCGATGCCGACGATGGGATGCCAAAAGCGCGACGTAGGCGCACCACCCAGCACGTAAGCCAGCCAAAACAGGTGCGGGGAGTAGAAGGCGAGGCCGGTGGCGAGACAGTACACATAGGTGGCGCTGTTGGACCAGTGCATGATGCGCTCAGTGAATGTGTAGCGCTCGAGTTCGCCCGCATGCTGGGCGTGCGGAGCGGCGGTTGCGGTGGTCATTTCTCGACCTCTTTGCGCGGCTCCGGCTCCGCTTCTTTCGGCCCGAAGCGCATGTAATGCGCCGCTACGCCGATGATCCCGGCCACCATCGCGAAATCGCCCAGCCACTTGAGCGGGCCTTTCCAAATGCGGACCATCCACGGCACGTGCGGATCCTTGGGCAAACCGCCGTAGCGCTCGGGATTATTGATATCGTGGAGCACGTAGATGACATGCGTGCCGCTGACGCCGGGCGGATCGTAAACGCCGGCGTCTTTGTGCGACGTATGTTCGCGAAGCTGCGCGGCGCGCGTTTCGGCCAGATCCTTCATGTCGTCCTTAGTGCCGAAGTGCAAACAGCCGGTGGGACAGGCTTTAATGCACGCTGGCTCCAGGCCCGCGCCCACGCGGTCCGAGCACAAAGTGCATTTGTGAACTTTCTTGGTAACCGGATTCAATTTCGGAATATTGAATGGGCAACCGGTGACACAATACTGGCAGCCGATGCAGTGCTCCTGCTGGAAGTCGACGATGCCGTTGGTGTATTGGACGATGGCGCCATCGGCGGGACAAGCGCGCAGACAGCCGGGATCGGCGCAGTGCATGCACTGATCCTTGCGCATGAGCCAACTGAAGTTGCCGTCCGCGTCGGTAAATTCATTAAATCGGATCAGATTATAGTAATTCCACGCCGTGTCCGGCATGGTCTGGTAGGTATTGTCGAAAACGGTTTCGCGGAACGGGTAACCGTTCCATTCCAGACACGCTACTTCGCAGGCTTTGCAGCCGATACAGGTGGTGACGTCGATGAGCTTGCAGACGTCGTAATCGCGCGAGGTGTTCTTGCCGGGGACGGGCCCGGCGTGTCCCGAGATGGCTTTAATCTGGAGTGGGCCGTTAGCCATGACATCCGCTCCGTAACCGTCGCGGCTCAGCCCGGAGTGGCGGCACTTTGCCTGACATTATGCTTTCTCCAACTTCACGAGAAATCCCTTGAACTCGGGGGTATGCGCGTTCGGATCTGTAACCGTGGGAGAAAGCAGATTCGCGATGCTGCGGGGCACGCGCCCCGCGTCTTCTTGAATGCCACGGAAGCCCTGATGGATGGGCAGTCCAATTTGATAGATCTTCTTGCCGTCGATCGTCATCGGACGGATGCGGCGGGTGACCATGGCTTTGGCGACGTACGTGGCGCGGGCGCTGGTGACTTTCACGCGTTCGCCGCCCTGAATGTCCAGATCGGCCGCTAATTCGACCGGAATTTCTACGAACATTTCGGGAACTAACTGGACATTCATGGGATTATTCTTGGTCCAGTAATGATAGTGTTCGGTGAGCCGATAGGTGGTGCAAATGATGGTGTAGCCTTCAGCAGTGGTCCCGTATTTATCCATGTCGGTAGAATATTTCTTCACTACCGGATTGTTCTGCTGCTGGGGATGCAGCGGATTGGCGATGGGACTTTCGAACGGCTCGTAAAACTCCGGGAACGGACCATCCGCCATGCCGGCCAGCGGAACGAACAAGCGTCCAACACCTTCCGGGTTCATAATGAACGGGCCCATCCGTTCCTTGGGCGCGGAGTCGGGTTTGAAATCGGGCACGTCGTTGCCCACCCAGCGCTTCCGATCTTCATTCCACCAGATTTGGCGGCGATCGGGATCCCAGGGCTTGCCATTCAGATCGCAGGATGCGCGGTTATACAGCACGCGGCGGTTCATCGGCCAGCTCCATCCCCAGTTAGGATAGATACCGAGCCCTGACTCGTCGTCGGTACCGCGGCGTTGGGCAAGCGACCCGGCTTCGGTCCAGGAACCGCACCAGATCCAGTTGCCGGACGCGGTAGCGCCGTCGTCGCGCAGGAACGCGTAGCCAGCCAGTTGCTGACCGGCCTTCACCATTTGCTGAGTGGACGTGTCGGTGAAATCGCTGACCGCGCGGCCATTCAACTCCTTCGCGATGTCCTGGAGCGGCGGATTGTACGGGTCGGTATAACTCCAGCTCAGATTGAGGATCGGATCGGGGAACTTCCCGCCTTCCTGCCTGTAAAGGTCGCGGACCTTCAAGAAAATGCGCGACAGAATTTCCTGATCGAGTTTGCAATCGCCGGGAGGCGGAACGGCCGCCCACTTCCATTGCAGCCAGCGCGCCGAATTGACGAACGTGCCGTCTTTTTCGGCGAAGCCCGCGCCGGGCAGACGATACACTTCGGTCTGGATGTTCCTCATGTCATCCGGCGAAATGCCGGGCGATTGCCAGAAGCCGCTGGTCTCGTCGGGATAAATGTCGCACACCACCAGCCACTCGGCCTTCTTGAGCGCGTCGATGTTCTTTTGCGAATTGGGGCCGATGTTCACGCCGTTCATGCCGAACGCCAGCAAGCCTTTTATCTTGCCGCGGTACATGTCGTCCCAGATATGCACCCACGAATACTCGCGATCCACTTTCGGCAGATAGTTGAAGGCCCAATCGTTTTCCTTGGTGGCCGCGTCGCCGTACATAGTTTTCATGAAAGACACGGCGAATTTAGGCGTATTGGACCAGTAATTCCACGAATCCCAGTCCTTGGGCTTGGAGCTGGTGGGAGTGGTGCGCTTCATCCACGCGGCGAAATCCTGGTCGGCTGGAGTGGGCACCTTCAGATATCCGGGGAGGCTGTCGTACAATCCCGCCATATCGGTAGCGCCCTGAATATTGGAATGCCCGCGCAGCGCATTCACGCCGCCGCCCGCGCGTCCTACGTTGCCCATCAAGAGTTGGAGCATCGCAGCGGTGCGGATGATCTGCGATCCGAAACTGTGCTGGGTCCAGCCGACCGCATAAATGACGGTGCCCACCTTCTTGGTATCGCCGTCCTTGCGAATGGAAGTGAACAGGTCGGCAGCTTTCAGGAACTGATCCTTCGGAATGCCGGTGATGCGTTCCACCATTTCGGGCGTGTACCGCGAATACTGCTTTTTGAGCAGTTGGTAGACGCAGCGCGGATGTTCGAGCGAGGTGTCATACGCGGTATCGGGCGGTAGGATGGGCGGAGGAGGCGCCGCTGCGTTCGATGCTGCTGGGGCGCTCTTCGCGGGGGGATCGGCAGCCACAGCTTTGCCTTCCAGATTCCCGCCCTCCTCGTAGTTCCAGGTGGCCTTATCGTAAGTCTGCTCGCCGGCATCGTAGCCCGAATACAGCCCGTCGTCCGGTAACTTAAAGCCCTCTTTGATTACAAAGGACGCATTCGTGTAATTGACGAGGTAGTCTTTGGCAAATCGCTGATTTTCCAGCGCATAGCGAATAACACCGCCCAGGAACGCAATGTCCGACCCCGCGCGGATCTGCAGGAACATGTCGGCCACGGCCGCGGTTCGCGTATAACGCGGATCCACCACAATCATCTTCGCGTTGCGCTGGCGCTTGGCTTCCACCGCCCATTTAAAACCGCAAGGATGATTTTCGGCTGGATTACCACCCATGATCAACATCATGTCGGTGTTCTTGATGTCGATCCAGCCATTGGTCATGGCCCCTCTTCCGAACGTTGGCCCCAAACTGGAGACCGTGGGGCCGTGTCAAACCCTGGCCTGATTTTCTATGAACGTCACCCCCAGGCTGCGCATGGTTTTGACAGCCAGGAAATTGAATTCGTTGGTGTCGGTGCAGCCGCCGTTCCAGGCGATGGTTTCCAGCCGATTTACGGTGCGGCCTTCCGCGTCGGTGGCGATGAAGGATTCGTCGCGCGTCTTCTTGATGTGGCGCGCCACCTCATTAAAAGCCTGGTCCCATGCGATGTCTTCCCAATGATCGGACCCGGGGCGGCGAACTTGCGGCTTCAGCACGCGCCGTTCGTTCAAAATATCCTGCATCAGCGAGGAGCCCTTGGGACAGAGCGTGCCGCGGTTGATGGGATGGTCGGGATCGCCTTCCACGTGGACCACCTGAGGCGTCACGTTCTTGGCTTTATCGCCCAGAGTGTGGATGATAACGCCGCAACTGACCGCGCAATAGGGACATGTGGAGCGCGTCTCCGTGGTGCGGGCAATCTTGAGTTCCTGCGCCTGAGCGTAAGCCTTCTTTACATCGAATCCGAGGACCGATGCAACGACGGCGCCGGTTCCGGCTTTGAGGAACCCTCGACGAGTAGGATTCATGGCACCACCTCCTGACGTAGTCTGGTGGCAAACTTCGGAGACCATACTAGCATGCTGGCCCTATACAATCTGCCATCACCGCACGGTTAGATGCCGGCCAAGAGTCGAGAGTGACGTGCGAGAGACGTGGCCGGCGGCGGGCGGCGGGGCGATGCCAGGGGCGACGCGAGGGGTGACACGAAAGATAGGTGCGACGATTATTCCTTTGTTTTGCCATGAGTTGCCATTGACCCCACTCCGGGGTGGATGGTATAAAGATCTATTCATTTTTTCTTGTGGACTCAGGAGGACGAACAAAGTATATGTCTGTCGCACTGATTGCGGCGAAGCCGTTCGACAAGTCTTCGTTGGAACGGCGATCGCGGGAACGCTTTCCGCTCGCGCTAGCTGTGGAATACAGGTTGTTGGGCAAAGACGAGCGCTGGGGATTCGGCAAGATCTGCAACATCAGCAGTACGGGAGCGCTTTTCGAAGTGTTCGAGCGGCGGACTTTCTCCGGCTCGATTGAACTGATGGTAAGCTGGCCATGTCTACTGGACGGCGTGTGCGGGTTGAAGCTGGTGATGAAGGGACGCGTGGTTCGCAGTGAGGGAAGCGGGGTAGCCATTGAATCCCGGCATCACGAATTCCGCACTGCAGCCTTAAAATCAGTGCGTAGACGCTCGTGAAGACGTTAAGATTGAGACTGCCGACCCCCAACCCGTGACCGCGCGCTCCTGTTCCGGCCTCGCCCTCATCGTCGATCGTGACTTAGGATTCCTGATGTGGCTCGGCGAGGTGTTCAGCGAATTGGGATGGGAGAGTATCCCGGCATTGCATTGCCGGCAGGCGCTGGCGCTGGCCAAGCGATTGAACGCGCCAATTACAACTTTAGTAATCAGTCTGGAGCTGCCCGGCTCCGCGCGGCTTATCAAAGCGCTGGGAGCGGCGAATCCCGGCATGCGGGTGGTGCTGATCGCCGATTCAGCGGCGAATCCGGACGGCGTCCACGCTCGATGTACATTGGAACGGCCAGCGCCCTGGCAACCGATTTCCCGCCCGGAGTGGGTGGCTAAAATCCGACGAGTGCTGGCGCGAGGTTCGGAATAGCGCCCGCGGACGCGCGTCCGGCAACATCTAACAACATTGGCAAAAAAGACGTGGGCGAAAACACGCAACCCAAGCGGCGTTCTCGCGTACCAGTACCCTTGGGGTACGCTTTTTAGTCATTTCGTCTCTTCCCTTATCAGAGCAAGGAGTCACAATGGAAGCGGTAAGATCATAAGGGATATAGTCGGACTAAAACATGGCTCGATGCGCGCCTGACACGGTGGCGGATTTCCGGGGCATGCCAAGTAGCGATGCCGGAGGAGCGAAACATGAGAAAAGCGGCTGCGGTGTGCATAGTGTTGTTGACGGTCGCTGCTTGCACCACGAAACGCGGTTACGTAGATAAAGGCAACGCCCTGGTTGCAGCTGGGAAGTACGAAGATGCCGCCATCAACTACCGTAAGGCGATTCAGGCGGATCCGAATTATGGCGAGGCTTACTATCGTTTAGGGCTGGTCGCGATTCAGCAAAACAACGCGTCGGAAGCCTACAATGCCCTGTTTCGCGCGTCGCAACTGCTCCCCAGCAACGTTGAGGTGAAGGAGAAGTTCGCGTCCACCTGCCTCGACTATTATCTGAGGGACCCCCGAAAACCCCAAAAGCTCTACCAGGAGATTCAGGAAGCGGCCAACGAGCTGGTTGCGCAGAATCCGAATTCCTTTGAAGGCCTGCGTCTGTTGGGCTCTTTGGCGCATGAAGACCGCAAGCCCCAGGAGGCCATTTCTTATTTCCGCAAGGCGCTGGAAGTGCAGCCCTGGAACGCGCAGGTAACCACGCTTCTGGTTGAAACTCTCTTGGAAGATGGGCGATACCCGGAAGCTGAAAGGAACGCGTTGGAATTGGTTTCGCGACAAAAGACGTATGGCCCCATTTACGACGTTCTTTACAATTTCTATTCCAATGCCAACCGTACGGCCGACGCCGAGAATATCGTGAAACTCAAGGTGGCCAATAATCCGAAACGCGCGAGTTACATCGTGCAGTTGGCCAGCCACTACACGCGCGTACAAAAGCTCGCCCAGGCAAAAGAGGCGCTGCAGACATTATTGGACAACCCCACCGACTTCCCGGATGGCTTACTTCGGACTGGCGACTTCTACCTGGCCCAAAAGGACTACCCGCAGGCAATTCACTACTACGAGGCGGCGGAACGCAACAATCCCAAGGATAGAGTTGGACTCGACAAACGAGCCTTGGTTGCACTGCTGGCCGACAACAAATATGACGAAGCCTCGCGTCTGGTGAACCAGATCCTGAAGGCGAATCCGAAAGACGAGATCGCGTTGCGGATGCGCGCGGATTTGCTTGTCAATACTCGCAAGCCTGAAAACGCCGCGGAAGCCATAAACATTCTTCAAAATATTCTGAATAGCCATCCCAATGAGCCCGATCCGGCGCTGCGGCTCAATTTGGGCCGGGCTTTTCAATTGAAAGGCGATCTGGGAGCGGCGCGCGCGGAGTTCGAAGAAGCGCTCCGGCTGCGCAAGGATTTCGCCGCGGCGCAGTATGAGCTGAGCAGAATTTATGTCGCGCAAAGAAAACCGGCCGACGCTCTGCAGGCGGCCAACGCGGCCGTGGCGCTGCACCCCACCGACCGGCATGCGCGGCTTTTGCAAGCCTGGAGCCTGGCCAACACCGGCGACACAGGAAAAGCCCGGGATATTTTAGTTCAATTAATTAAAGAATCTCCCAAGGATAACCAGGCGCTTTTGCAAATGGGCCTGCTTTCCATGAAACTGGGAAATTATCGTGACGCCATCGATATATTGGAGGAGCTTCGCGGCGACGGCGACCCCAGCGTTATTTCGAGTCTGGCGGCTGCCTACGTGGGCACACGACAGTTCGACAAGGCTCAGGAAGCTCTGAGCGAAGCTCTGAAGCAATCGCCCGGTTCCCCGATCATTCGAGAGGAGCTGGCCGAGACTACGGCGCTTTCAGGAAATTACGCCTTGGCGGTGGTGCAGTTCCAGAAGCTGATCGAGCAGGACCCGAAATCCGCGAAATTGCGGATGCGGCTGGGCGAAGTCCTACAGGCCCAAGGCAATCAGAGAGACGCGTTCCAAGCCTATCAACAGGCACACGAGCTGGCGCCGGAGGATGCCACCACGGCGCTGATTTACGCCGACGCCCTGGTGCAGGCCAGCCGGATTGACGAGGCCAAGACGCTGTACCTTCAGATTGTAAAGGCCCACCCCGACAACCTGCCCGCGCTGAATAATGCGGCCTATTTTCTTTGCGACCATGGGAATTTAGATGAAGCGCAGAAACTGGTTGAAAGAGCTCTCGAAAAAGCCCCGGGCCAGCCTGGTTTTTCCGATACGCTGGGGTACGTTTACCTGAAAAAGGGACAGCACGACACAGCCATTCGCACCTTTAGCGATCTGGTGCGCAGATATCCCGGGCTTTCGATCTTCCAT
Organism: Bryobacterales bacterium; assembly: GCA_963784025.1. Taxonomy (GTDB): domain Bacteria; phylum Acidobacteriota; class Terriglobia; order Bryobacterales; family Bryobacteraceae; genus Palsa-89. The sequence goes on along the minus strand of CAWAPW010000003.1, from coordinate 199,562 downwards.
TATCATTTGGGGCTGGCGCTGTATCAAAAGGGCGATCACACGGGCGCCAAGAAGGAACTCCAGCGGGCGCTGGCTTCGCATCCCGGTTCGAATCTGGAGCCCAGCATCAAACAGCTTCTCGGCAAGATCAGCTGAGCATTCTCGTCAAAAAAACAATTTGGCCGCCGCTGAACGCGGATTCACGCGGATAAGCAAACTCCGGGTCACGCGCTGTGGGTCGGGCTGCACCGCCGATTAGTACCCGCGATCTATCCGATAACCCGGTCCGGTACTTCCGAATATGAGACTGCCAGTCTATTTCGACCCTTTCGGCGGCAATTTACAATCGATGCGTCATGGATTTTACCGACCTTCAAGGGACTCTTGCCGCGGCGCTCTTCTTCGATCACCGCAGAAAACAGCGCCAGCTATTGGGTGCGGAACGTCCACCGGAACCCCTGTTCGGCGCCGGCACAGCTTCCCTGCCCGTACAGTTCCGCGAGCGTGAGACGCTCACTCTGCTGACGACGGCGCCCTCTGAACTCAAACGACCGGAGTCCACCTTGCGGGCTCTACCCGGCGTTCGGCCGTCACGAACCGGAGGCTGGAAAGCGTGTCTCGGCACTTTGTGGATCACCGGCGCGGGATCCGGCCTTGGTATGGAAGCGGCCCTCACGCTGGCAGAGCGCGGCTATCATGTTTTCGGCTCGGTGCTAACGCACGCCGAAGCGGACGATTTAAAAACAGCGGCGCTGGAACGCCGGGTATCGGTCGAAATCCTTTATGCCGACGTGACGCGCCCCGAGGAAATCGAGGCCGCCGTGCAACATATATTGGCGGAAGCCGGAACCATCGATGGCCTGATTCAGTTCGCGGGCATGGGACTGCGCGGCTTCTTCGAGGATTTGACGCAGGACGAAATCCGCGAAGTTTTCGACGTGAATCTTTTCGGCATGATGGCGGTTACCAGAGCGGTGCTGCCCATCATGCGCGAGGCTCGCAGCGGACGCATCATCCTGACCAGTTCGGTGGGCGGGCGCATGGGATCGATGAGCATCGGCGGCTACGCATCCAGCAAATTCGCGGTAGAAGGCTTCGGCGAATGCCTGCGCCAGGAGATGGCTCCCTTCAACGTGCATGTTTCGCTGCTGGAACCCGGCATGATCCTGACGCCGCACTTCACGGTAAACCGCAATCTGGCCCGCCGCGCCACCGATCCGGCCAGCCCGTATTACGCCTGGTTCCGGCGGCACGAAAGCATCGTGGACGGCTTCCTGGCTCGCAACACGTTTGGTCCGCCGGAAGTGGCGAACACAGTTTTCCGCATACTCCAGTCGCGCCGCCCGCGCCTGCGCTATCTGGTGGGAGGAAAAGCCAAGCTCATCACCAACCTGCGCCGGTATCTGCCGGGCGAATGGTTTGAGCGCATTTACTGGAAAGTGGTTCAACGCATGGTTACACGGGGGAGCTAGTACTAGACCCTCCTGTACCGATCAGCGGCAAGTAGGGTACTTGCGGGGATTGACGGTGATTCAATCAAGCGTATAATCGGAACATTCGTTTAGATCGCTTGGCACACTTGTGATTTCACCGCCTACCAAAGAACGCATTCTGGATACCGCCGAACGGCTGTTTGCCGAGCGCGGCTATTCGGCAACCTCACTGCGGGCCATCATCGCAGCCGCCGACGTGAACCTGGCCTCGGTTCACTATCACTTTCATTCTAAAGAAGCTTTGCTCGAAGCGGTATTCCTGCGACGCGCTCTGCCGGCAAACCAGGAGCGGCTGCAGCTCTTAGAGTTCTGCGAACGCGAGGCTGGTGACGGTCCGCCGGAACTCTCCAAAGTGATAGAAGCATTCGTCATGCCCGCATTTTGGGCGGCGAAGGACCCGGCGCGCGGTGGTCCCCTTTTCCGCAAGCTGGTGGGACGGCTGTACGCCGAAGGCGACGTGATGCCCAACATGATATCGAAGCATTTCGTCCCCCTTCTGGCCCGCTTCGCTACAGTTCTGGCGCGAGCTTTACCGGACTTGCCGCAGGAAGAACTGTATTGGCGAGTACACTTTGCCATGGGAGCGATCGCCCTGGCCCTTCGGGGAACCGGCGATTGGGATGTCTTTCAGGGGGCCCTGCAGGACAACGGCGACACCGAACTGATGCTGCGCCGCCTGGTGGCTTTCCTGGAGGCCGCATTCCGCGCCCCGGCGGTCTGCGTCCCCACGTCCAGCATGGCTGTCGGAGAGGAGAAATAAATGCACCGAACGATGCTGCCCGCTCTATTTTTATCGGCCTCGCTCCTTTGGAGCGCAGACCCGGATCTGCAGCCTCGCCAAACGCTGTCGCTCAGCCTGAAACGCGCGGTGGAACTGGCCACCTCGCCGGAAGGCAATACCAATATCCAGTTGGAGCGGGAAGCCGTTCGCCAAGCCAAAGCCCAATCCGCTGAAGTGCGGGCCGCGCTGTTGCCGAACGTGGGCGGCTATGTGTCGGAAACCAGCCAAATTCGCAGCCTGGCGGCGCTGGGATCCAATACCGTGAAGCTGCCATTTAATTTTAAGCTTCCCAACGAAGCTGGACCGTACCCGATTACCGACATCCGGGCCACGGCCTCAGAAACGCTTTTCGACTTCAGCGCCCTCCGGCGTTGGCAAGCGGCGCGTAAAGCGGTTCACGCCACCGAGGCCGAGCGCGACCACGCTACCAATGAAGTTTCCGCCCTGGTGGCGAAAGCTTACGTGACGGCGTTGCGCGCCGACGCGGACGTGGAGGCATCGAATGCCGATGTCGCACTGGCCAAAGCTTTGCTGGTGCAGGCGCAGAACGAGAAGAACGCGGGAACAGGGACCGGCATTGAGATTACTCGTCAAAAGGTGAAGCTGGCCGATCAAACCCAACACCTTCTGCAGGCGCAAAACGAGGGCACCAAAGCGCATCTGCAGTTGCTGCGTGCCATCGGACTGCGCCTGGATACCGACGTCGAACTGACCGACAAACTGGCTTACCTGCAGGAAGAGCCCATGACGATTGAACAGGCCAAGCAGGAAGCTTTCAAGAATCGTCAGGACTTCATCGCGCAGCAGGCCCAAGAGGATAGCGCCCGGCTTTCGGCCAGCGCGGCCAAGTGGGAGCGCCTGCCCGTCTTCCAAACCTGGGGCGATTATGGAAGCATCGGTCAAAGCGACATCGCCATAGTTCCGACGCGCGACTTCGGCGCCACATTGAAGTTCACATTTTTCGACGGAGGCCGGATGGACGGGCACCGCGCCGAGGAGAGTTCGCGCTACCGCGAGGAAAAAATCAGAACCAACGACCTGCGTCAACAGATCGAACTGGATGTGCGAACGGCTCTGGACAGCCTGAAGTCCGCCGAAGAGCAGGTGCGCGTAGCCGAGGAAGGCCTGGAGCTGGCCGGGAACGAACTGACGCAGGCGCGCAGGCGCTATGAGGCGGGAGTCACCAACGGCCTGGAAGTCACCGACTCTCAGACACAACTGGAACACGCCCGCGACAACCAGATTGCCGCAGTCTTCGGTTATAACGTCGCGCGAGTGGACCTGGGTGAAGCCATGGGCACCATTCGGCGAATGATTCAGTAGATCAGGGAGATCCCACTGTTATGAAAAAAGTCATTCTTGCAATCATCCTCATCGCGGGCGTCGCAACAGGCGGGGTGCTGGTCTACAGGAATTTCCACCCCACGGTTACGGACCGCATCTTGGTTTCGGGCAACATCGAACTTACCGAGGTGGATATCGCTTTCAAGACCGCGGGACGGCTGATCGAGCGCACCGTGGATGAGGGCGACGACGTGAAAAAGGGCATGGTTGTGGCGCGCCTGGATCGCGATCAGTTGCTCCAGCAGCGCGCCGAACAGGTCGCCACGCTGCAAACCGCGGAGGCCCAATTGGCCGAGTCCAAAAGCGCCGCCGAGTGGCAACGGAGCACCATGGCAGCCGACCTGGATGTACGGCGAAGCGACCTCAGTTCGGCCCAATCGCACTTCCTGGAAATGAAAAACGGTTCCCGGCCGGAGGAGATTCAGCAGGCCCAGGCCTCCGTGGATTCGGCCCAGGCCGAGTTCGACAACGCCAAGAAGGACTGGGACCGCGCACAACCGCTCTACAAAAGCGATGATATTTCAACGGCTCAATTCGATCAATATCGCAGGGTCATGGATTCCGCCACCGCAAACCTCAAACAAGCCAAGGAACACTACTCGCTGGTGAAATCCGGAAACCGCAGCGAGGAAATTGAAAACGCCGCCGCGCAGGAAGCCAAGGCGCGCGCCTCGCTGAAAATGGGCGAAGCAAACTCGCTCGAGCTGCAGCGCCGCGAACAGGATATCATCGCGCGGCAGGGCGATATCATTCGCGCCAAAGCGCAGATCGTGCTCATCGATTCGCAGCTTTCCGATACCATCGCCACCGCTCCCGTCTCCGGCGTCGTGCTGGTGAAGGCGGCCGACGTAGGTGAAGTTCTCGCACCCGGGACTTCGGTGCTTACGGTGGGCGACATCGATCACCCCTGGCTGCGCGCCTACATCGCCGAAACGGATTTGGGAAGAGTGAAGTTGGGCTCCAAGGTCAAAGTGACCACGGATTCCTACCCGGGGAAAATCTATAACGGGCGCGTCTCCTTTATTTCGTCCGAAGCCGAGTTCACGCCCAAGCAGATTCAGAGCACCGACGAGCGCGTGAAATTGGTCTACCGCATCAAGATCGATATCGATAATCCACTGCATGAGCTGAAATCGAACATGCCCGCGGATGCGGAAATACAGGCCAACTGATGGACGCCATGATCCGCATTCAGGGCCTGACCAAGCGCTTCGGCGCGCTGACAGCCGTGGATCATCTGAACCTCGAGATCGGCCGGGGCGAGATTTTCGGGCTGGTGGGCCCGGACGGCGCCGGCAAAACCACCACGTTGCGGATGTTGTGCGGCCTCATGGACCCGAGCGAGGGCGAGGCCTTTGTGGCGGGCGAGAACGTGGCAAAAAACCCGCGCGCCGTGAAGGATCGCATCGGCTATATGGCCCAGCGCTTCGGGCTCTATACAGACCTGACCGTAGACGAGAACATGGAGTTTTACAGCGACCTGTTCGGCATCCCGCGCTCCGAACGCGAGCGCCTGCTGCCGGAGCTGCTGCGCATGACCCGCATGGCGCCTTTCCGCAAGCGCCAGGCCGGTAAGCTTTCCGGCGGCATGAAGCAGAAGCTGGGGCTGATGTGTACGCTGCTGCATCGTCCCGAAATCCTGTTCCTCGATGAGCCCACCAACGGCGTGGACCCGGTGTCGCGTCGCGATTTCTGGGCCATCCTTTATCAATTGGTGAAAGACGGCATCACGATTCTCGTCACCACCGCCTATCTGGACGAAGCGGAGCGCTGCAACCGCGTGGGCCTGATGTACAAAGGACGCCTGATCCGCTGCGAATCGCCGGACCTCATGCGGTCCCACGAGGTTTGTTACGCGATCGAAGCTTCTAATCTGCGCGCGCTACGCGAAAAGTTGAGGAGTTGCGAAGGGGTATTGAGCGTGGAATCTTCCGGCGACTCGTTGCACGTGATCATTTCGCCCGGCAAAACCTCACCCGAGCGGCTGCAGGAAACCGTTGGGCCCGTAGCGTTCCGGCCGATTTTGCCGTCGCTCGAGGATGTCTTCATCGCTACCATCCGCAAGGAAGAAAGACAGGACGCCGCATGACGGAGCCGGTGGACAGCCGTCCGTGGGCGGTGGAGATCGATGACCTAGTGAAGATGTTCGGCGATTTCATGGCCGTCGATCACGTCTCTATCCGGATTCGCGTGGGCGAAGTGTTCGGTTTCCTCGGTCCCAATGGCGCCGGTAAGTCCACGGTGATCCGCATCCTGTGCGGGCTGCTGCGCCCCACTTCCGGCCGGGCGACGGTAGGCGGCTACGACGTGAGCACGCATCCGGAAGACATCCGCCGGCACATCGGATACATGTCGCAGAAGTTCTCGCTGTACGACGATCTGACCGTCTCTCAGAACATCGATTTTTTTAGCGGCATTTACGGGGTGCCCAAGGCGCGGCGCCAGGAGCGCAAGCAATATGTGCTGCGGATGGCCGACCTCGAAGAACGCAGCGATACCACCACCCGTTTGCTGCCTGGCGGCTGGAAGCAGCGCCTGGCGCTGGGCTGCGCCATTCTACATGAACCGCCCATTTTGTTCCTGGACGAACCCACCTCGGGCGTGGACCCTATTGCGCGCCGATCGTTTTGGGACTTGATTTACGACCTCTCCGAAGCGGGACAAACCATCTTCGTGACCACGCATTACATGGATGAGGCCGAATATTGCCATCGCCTGGCGCTGATCAACGGCGGCCGCATCATCGCGGCTGGGACTCCCGCGCAGCTCAAGGGCGAACTCAGCGCCCACACGCTGCTGCAACTGGACAGCTCCGATCCGCTCGAAAGCATGCGCGCTTTGGAGAACGATCCCGAGATTGACGACGTGGCCGTCTTCGGCGGCGGCCTGCACATCGCCGTGCAAAACCCGGAGCGTGCCACCGTGCGCATCCGCGAATTACTGGCCGCGAACCATATCGAAATACGGCGGCTGGAGCGCATTCCGCCCACCATGGAAGACGTTTTCGTAGCGTTGATCGAGCAGCAGGCACGGAGCGCCGCATGAGCTGGCAGCGCATCGGCGCGATTTTCAAAAAGGAACTGCGCCACATCGCGCGCGACCCGCGCAGCCTGGGCCTGGCGCTGGTGCAGCCGCTGGTGATGTTGTTGCTGTTCGGCTCCGCGCTCAGCCTGGACGTGGACCGCATCCCCACTCTGGTCTACGACGCCGACCAGACCTCCGCCAGCCGTGAACTGGTGCGGCAGTTTCAGGGGTCGAAGTATTTCCAAGTGGATGGGTTCGTGGACAGTAACCGGGCCGTGGAGCGCGGCATCGACAAGAACCGGATTTTGGTCGGCCTCATTGTTCCGCGCGATTATGCCAAACACGTGGCCGCCGGACAAGTGGCGGACTTTCAAATCCTGCTGGACGGCAGCGATTCCAACACCGCGTCCATCGCGCTCTCTTACGTCAATGCGCTGGTGCAAGACTTCGGCAATAAACTTCGCGCCACCGCACTGAGCCGGCACGCGGGCCGCTCTTTGCCCGTGCCCGTCGATTTTCAGGTTCGCATCTGGTACAACAGCTCGCTCGAATCGAAGAACTTCGTGGTTCCAGGATTGGTGGCGGTGATCCTGGTGGTGATCGCGGGAATGCTGGCCTCTTTGACCATCGCGCGCGAATGGGAAATGGGCACCATGGAGCAGCTTCTTTCCACGCCCGTGCGTCCCGCCGAACTGGTGTTGGCCAAGATGCTCGCGTTTTTCACCGTTGGCGCGGTAGATACTACCATCGCCGTGCTGGTGGGCGTCTTTGTGTTCGACGTGCCCTTTCGCGGCAGTGTATGGCTGCTGGCGCTGACCAGCTGTCTGTTCTTGAGCGGCGTGTTCTTCTGGGGAATTCTGATTTCCGCGCTGGCCAGGACGCAACTGGTGGCTTATCAGGTGGGCGTGGCCACCACGTTTCTGCCCTCCTTCCTGCTCTCCGGATTTATTTATTCCATCGACAACATGCCGAAAGTGGTGCAGGGAATCACTCATATCGTGCCTGCGCGCTATTTCGTGACCATCCTGCGCGGCATTTTCCTGAAGGGCGTTGGTCCGGCGGTGTTGTGGGGCAACATGCTCCTGCTGGTCTGTTTTATGGTCGGCGTATTTTTTCTGGCCACGTGGAGACTCAGTCAAAAGCTGACATAAAACTTATGTGGGAACGCATCGCGCAAATCATCCGCAAAGAATTTGTCCAGTTGTTGCGCAGCCCGCGCCGGCGCTTAGCCGTTTTCATCCCGCCGCTGTTGCAGTTGTTCGTCTTCGGATACGCCGTCAATCTGGACGTGGACAACATCCGCATAGGCTGGATGGATGAAGACCACACGCCCGCCAGCCGCAACTTGCTCGCGGGATTTCAAGGGTCCCCCCGATTCCACATCGTGGCGTTGCCTGAGAACGACCAGCAGGCGCAGGGCCTGCTGGAACGTGGTGACGCGCATGCCGTGCTACGCGTGCTGCCTGGCTTCGCGGAATCGCTGGAGCGCGGACGCGCCGCCGGAGTGCAATTGCTGGTGGATGGCACCAACTCCAACACGGCATCCCTGATTGCCGGTTACTCGCAGCAAATCGTCGCGGCCTTTGCGACGCCCGTGGTGCGCAAGCAGCAGCAGAAAATGTTTCTGGCGCTCGCCTCCTCCGGGAATACCGGAAGCACCAGCATGAAAGCGCCGCGCCTGGACGTGGCGACGCGCGTCTGGTTCAACGCCGATCTGCTCAGCCGCAACTACTTCGTCCCCGGCGTGATGGTCAACATCATCATGCTCGTCACCGTGATGTTAACGGCCATGGCGATGGTGCGCGAGCGGGAGCTGGGCACCATGGAACAGTTGATGGTAACCCCTATCCGCCCAGTGGAATTGATTCTGGGCAAGACGCTGCCCGCGGCCTTCATCGGCCTGGTGGACATGGGGCTGGTTATCACCGGAGCTCTCGTGGTTTTCCATATCCCGTTCCGCGGCAACCCTCTACTTCTCCTGTTGTGCGTGGTCCTGTTCCTGTTCACCACCCTCGGTGCGGGACTGCTGATGTCCACCATTTCGAACACGCAGCAGCAGGCCATGATGACCTCGTTCATGTTCGCCACGCCGGCCTTTATGCTCAGCGGGTTCGCTTTTCCGATCCGCAACATGCCCGTCGTCGTGCAATATCTCACCTATCTGAATCCGCTGCGCTATTTTATGGAGATCGCGCGCAGCATCTTCCTCAAAGGTTCGGGGGTGGATGTGCTGTGGCCGCAGATGCTGGCGATGCTGATTTTTGGCGTCTCGATGCTGACGCTCAGCACGTCGCGGTTCCGGAAGCGGTTGGATTAATCATTGATGACGCGGCAAAAACCACTCCCTATGGTCGTGGCTCAGAAACCGGTAGCCGAGCAGCGACCAAAGGGAGCGGTACTTACGCCTCATTCCTCCAATGGATCGCTTGGTTAGTTCAAAGTTCAAAGGAATCACATGGAAACGCCGGAAATAACCACCGATCTCGAAACACGAGCCAGAGATTATCTGAAAGCGTTCGAAGCCAGAGACATTGAGCGGTGCATGGCCTTCTATGACGACGACGCCTCCCTGAGCTTCGTACAGAGCGACTACAAGGGCAAGCAGCAGATCGAAGAATGGCACAAGGCGCGTTTCGCCGCGGATCTCCGCATCGTCAGGCTGGAAAAGCTCACGGTGGAAGGAAGCACCGTGGTGGTGGCGGCCATCGTGACGTCCAAGCGGCTGCAGGCTTGGAAGCTCAAAACCATCCGCGGCACCGTGACCACGCTGTTCGAAGGCTCCAAGATCAAAGATTTGAAATTTGGAATGAATCTAATCTGACCGCCGCACCGATCGTTCGCGGACCATGGCTTGCGCGGCAGGGAACATAGCTCGTCCCGAATCACGCAACCCCTGATCGCTTCCCTCCTGTATATGTCTTGACAAGTATATGCTCTCTGGAGTATATCAAGAGAGTGGAATCTGTTTTCGAGATCATCGCGGAGCCGAATCGCCGCGCGATATTGAGCCTGCTGGTCTCGTCGCAACAGTCGGTGGGCCAGATCGAGCGTCAGCTTCGCATGCCGCAGCCCACCGTATCCAAGCACCTGCGAGTGTTGCGAGAGGCCGGTTTCGTGGAATCCACGGTGGACGCGCAGCGCCGCCTCTACCGGCTGAAGCCTGAACCACTCCAGGAGATCGATGCGTGGCTAGCTCCGTTCCGCCGGTTCTGGTCCGCTCACGTAGATGCTCTCGAACGCCACCTCGACCGGATGGAGCGCTCAACACCAACCAGCCCAACACCAACGAAAAGGAAGACAAGGAAAACGAAATGAAAATCAAAGTGACCAGCTTATACGTGGACGATCAGGACAAGGCTTTGCGCTTCTATACGGAGGTTCTGGGCTTTGCCAAGAAGGCCGATTTCAGTCAAGGCCCCTATCGCTGGCTGACCGTGGCTTCACCCGAGGAGCCGGAGGGCATTGAGCTGCAGTTGGCGCTGAACAACAACCCCGCGGCCAAAGCGTATCAGCAGGCCATCTTTCAACAAAGCCAGCCCGCGATCATGTTCTTCACCGACGACGTCAAGGGCGATTACGAGCGGATCAAGGCCCGCGGCGCGGAGTTCACGATGCCGCCCACCGACGTCACCGCCTCCACCATTGCGATGCTGAACGACACCTGCGGCAACCTCATTCAGATCACCCAGCTGGCACGCTACTGACGCAAGAAAGAAGATAGATGGCCGATCGCGAGCAGTACACACCGGGTCCCGCTACTGGCGCCGAGGTGCGGAAGGACGGCGCTAAGTGGACGCTCATTCTCGTCAGAGAACTGCGCCACTCGCCGGAAAAAGTCTGGCAGGCGCTTATCGACCCGGCGCAGCTGCGCGAGTGGGCGCCTTTTGAGACCGACAGGAACCTGGGTACGCCCGGAACCGTGAAGCTCAAGTGGGTGGGCGCGCCCGCGGCGCTGGAAACAAGAGTGACGCGAGCCGACGCTACTAAGGTGCTCGAGTACGGCGATATCCGCTGGGAACTCGAAGCCCTGGGTGCCGGCACGCGCCTGACGCTGTGGCACAATATCGATCGTCGCTTCGTCTCAATGGGTGCTGCCGGATGGCACATTTCTCTCGACGTTCTGGATCGCCTGCTCAGCGGAACTCCCATCGGCCGTATGGCTGCTGGCGATTCGATGCAGTTCGAGGGCTGGCAGCGATTGAACGCGGAGTACGCCAAGCAGTTCGGTATCGAAGTGCCCAAGTGGCCGCCTCAGCCGGCGGCTGAAAGGTCGTGAATGGAGGTGCACCACGCATGAACCCATCCCAACTGATTGACAAACAGATCGCAGACCTTCCGGACTGGCGCGGCAAGTTGCTTGCCAATCTTCGCAAAATTATTCATGACGCCGACCCGGAGGTAATCGAGGAATGGAAATGGATGGGCTCTCCCTGTTGGTCTCACGATGGACTGATCTGCGTGGCCAACGCCCATAAGGATAAGGTAAAGGTGACCTTTGCTCAGGGCGCAAGCCTGCCAGATCCGGAGAAGCTCTTTAACAACGGCCTGGGAGGGAATAGATGGCGGGCGATCGATCTCTACCAGGGCGACAGTGTCAATGAGCGCGCTCTGAAGAATATGATCCGTGCTGCCGTGGCTCACAATGGTGCCGGGCGGAAGGGGAAAACTCCGGCAAAAGTTCGCGGGAGCCGGCCGAAAGTACCAAAAGAGTAGTGACGCGCAATCTTACGGGTTTGGGTTAACTCGCCCCTGGAATTCAAGCACTTAACGAAGTCGGAAGTTAATCCGAAGAATATAGCACGCCGATCGGGACCCGGACCTGGTCTCCTTTTCTCATCGGTACCAGTACAGTTTCGCCTTAGGTAATGTCAAAATCATGGTGGCGATCCCGGTGAACGATGCTATCATGCGTTTTCAAGGAACTCTCGGGAGGGACCGTAAACGATGAAAAGAATCATGATCGCGCTGTTATCCCTGTGCTGTATTTCAGCGGCCACGCTCCTCGGTTCGTCCATCACCATCGGTACCGATGACGGCTCCAACGACTTTCCGTTTGCCGGACCGTTCGACGGATATACCGGCACCGAGTATCAGGAAGCTTACGCCAGCAGCGACTTTTCGGGGCCGATCCTGATCACGGGAATCGACTTCTTCCTGGGAGACGGCTTCACGGGGAGCCTGTACTCTGGCACTTATACGTTAAGCTTCTCGACCATCAGCGCGGACATCGGCAGCTTGAGCAGTACCAACTTTACCGGGAACCTGGGCTCGGACAACACGGTATTTGACACGGTGGCCTTATCCGGCGCCGCACCCACAGTCTTGACCTTTGTAGGCACAACTCCTTTCTTATATGATCCTTCCGAGGGAAACCTGTTATTGAACATTGCAATTGCCGGTGGAAAGGGTGGGAGCACGGCAGCATATCAAGACAGCGAAGGCGCTGGCACCGCAGTCGCCCGATATCAGAATTTCGGTCTGGATAACGGCTTGGGGTATGGCTTGGTCACTGAATTCGATTCCAACTCCGGGGCGGTCACCACAACGCCGGAGCCTGGGACGCTGCCCTTCCTGTTTTGCGGGCTGGCTGGCCTGTTCGTGTGGCATCTGCGCCGCCGCCGCTTAAGCTAAGCGAACCTCCCCGAACAACCGTCCACAGTAACAAGCCTCGTAGCTTACATTTGGCGCAGGAAACGCGCTCAATCGCCAAGTTGTTCGAATCGACGCCGCTTCCCATGGGTACCGGTACCTCCTGGACCTCCGATTTGGATTTCGTCGCGAAATTCCGTTGTATACTGAGCGGGTCTTAAATATAAATCCTTTGGTTTGCTGGTCCGAGGCTATAACTGTCATGAATCGTCTCCATCTGTTCTGGTCCAAAGTGGTCCTTGGCGCAATCTTACTTTTTCTGGTTTCTTCGTCAGTGGTTTACGCTCAGGTCAACTACACGCTGACGGGGACCTTAAGCCTCGTGAGCGGTTCGGACCCTCTGGGTCTCAACGGACAGACCGTGAAAGCGAAGGCGACCATAAGCCAAACGATGACGCCTTCCAGTTCCTCGGCGACGTCTACGACCTCAAGCAACACATACAGTGGGGTGACGGTGACACTGGCCGGCTTTTCCTGCGACGTTCCGTCCAATCCTCCCGTAACGGTAGCACTGACGGATAACGTCGACGCACCAGATTCGATCGCCATCTCCGACTGCAACCTCTCGGGACTTGCCACGATTACTGCGCAAGCCACGATTCCTGACGGGAACATGATTACGGCCGTGCCGGCAGCCATCCCACTCACCAGCGTGACAGGATCGATCACTGCGAACTTGGACGGCTCCAAAACGGTTTTCGATCTCACCAACGCGACCATTCAGGCGACGGGCACCGCGCCCCCCGCCGTCATCCCAAGCCCGACCTCGTGGACGCCGTCGACCACCCTGGGTTCGACGATCCCCCTGACGCAGCCCGTCACATTTACAACGAACCCCGTAGTCCCGAACGACGCGGTTTCGTTCTTAACCAGCGTCACGACCACCGATGGCGGCGGCTGGCTCTCCGTGATGCCGGTGGGCACCAATCCGGCTGGCACCAATACGTCCTCTTCCATCAACATCTCGGTAAATCCGAGCGGCCTGACTGGTTCCTCTTACACCGGATCGGTGATTTTGAATTTTGGGTCTTCTTATCCGCCGCTCACGATTCCCGTGACGTTGACCCTGACGCCACCCCCGATACTGCTCACCGGCCCGTCCGGGATGACCTTTAATTACACGCTGGGTGATACCGCGGCGCCCGCCTCCCAAACTTTGAGCATCGGATCCACGCCGGCCAGCACCACCAGCGTCACCGCGTCCGTCACTTCAGGCAACTCCTGGCTCAGCGTAGCCGCGCCCACCAGCGCCAACCTGCCAGCCAATTTCACGGTTTCGGTAAACACCGCCGGACTTTCCGCCGGCACGCTCAACGGCAACATACAAATAACATCAGCCGGCGCCACCAACAGCCCGCTCAATATTCCGGTGTCGTATGTCGTAAGTGGATCCACATTGACGGTGCCCTCCACGCCGCTGACGTTCAACTATACGGCGGGTGGAAGCACGCCCTCGGCCCAGTCCGTAAGCATTAGCGGCACTTCGGGAATTGCATTTACAACATCGGCGGGCGGAGCGTCCGCGTGGCTCTCCGCGACGCCCAGCGGCACCGTCCCGGAGTCGATCAGTGTGTCGATTAATCCCGCCGGCCTCGCCGGACTTTCGGTTGGAGCGCATACCGGCACGGTGACCGTAACTTCGACCGGCGCCACGGGTAGCCCCGCCGGCATTCCGGTTACCCTGAATGTCATTGCGCCGGTGCTGACCGCCAGCCCATCGCAGCTTAATTTCAATTACCAGCTCGGCAGCGGCACGCAGCCCGCCGCGCAACCGATCAGCGTTGGGGACGCGTCGGGCGTCAACTTCACCGCCACTCCCGCCGGCGGTTCTTGGCTTTCGGTAAATCCGGGCACGGGCAGCGCGTCGGGTAACCTTAGCGTTTCGGTAAATACGTCGGGCCTGGCCGCGGGCGTTTACAACGGAACCGTCACCGTCACGGCTACCGACGCCACGCCGCAAGTGGTGAATGTCAGCCTGACCGTCGCGGCGGTCACCGTCAACATGACTTCGCTCAATTATGGTTTTCAGATTGGCGGCACAGTTCCGACGGCGCAAACAGTCAATATCGGAGGCACTGCGGGACTCAGCTTTAGCGCGACACCTTCGCCGGCCGGCACGTGGCTGTCCGTTACTCCGAGTGCGGGCACTATTTCCGGCTCGAGCTCGGTCAGCGTTTCCGTGAATACTACCGGGCTGGCCGCGAACACTTACACCGGAACCGTGACCATCTCGGCGCCGGGCGCGACCTCCCAAATAATCAACGTCACTTTGACGGTGACCAGTAATGCGACTGTTTCCCCCAGCCCCTCCACGCTCAGCTTTGCTTACACACTTGGAAGCGTCACCGGGCCGGCCTCGCAATCCATCATGGTGGGAGGCAGTTCGGGACTCACCTTCACCGCCACTGCCGCCACCACATCGGGCGGTGCATGGCTGTCGGCCAGCCCGGTTGCGCCAGGCACTATAACCGGCACCGCTACCGTTTCCATCAATACGGCGCCTCTGACTATGCCGGGCACTTACAACGGCACCGTCACCATCGGTGCCACCGGCGCCACTTCGCAAGTGGTGAATGTCCAGCTGACAGTCAGCACCAGCGTCACGCCTGCGCCTTCGTCGCTCAATTTTACTTACACGCTGGGAGGACAAGCGCCCGCCGCGCAGACGCTTTCGATGACGGGAAGTCCGGGGGTAAGCTTCACCACTGCTGCCGCCACCGCATCGGGCGGCGCGTGGTTAGTGGCCACACCCTTGAGCCCCGGCACCGTGCCCGGCTCCGCCAGCGTTTCCATTAATACGGCGGCCCTGACTACCGCGGGCACTTACAACGGTACGGTAACTGTGGGCGCCACGGGCGACTCTTCGCCACAAATGGTGAATGTGACCATCGTGGTCAGCAATAACCTGACTGTTTCGAGTTCGTCGCTCAGTTTCACTTACACCGTCGGAGGCACAGCGCCAGCCGCGCAGCCAGTCACTATCGGGGGCACGTCGGGGATTGCCTTTACCGCCGTTGCCGCCGTCACCACTCCTGCGGGCGGCACGTGGCTTGCAGTAACTCCAGGTTCCGGCACCGTGGGCGCGAGCTCCAGCGCCAGCGTTTCCGTAGTTACTACTGGCCTGGCTGCGGGCAAATACACCGGGACCGTTACGATCGGGGCCAACCTGGCTACCGCGCAAGTGGTTAACGTTACCTTTACCGTCACCGCGCAGCCCACCGTGACAGTCAACACCAACACGCTCAGTTTCAATTATCAGATTGGCGGTACAGCGCCGGCCGCGCAAACACTCACCATCGGAGGTAGTGTCACTACCTTTACCGCGACCGCCGCAACAATTCCAGCGGGCGGCACATGGCTAACCGCAACCGCAGCGAACTCCGGCGCCGTCCCCGGAACGGCCAGCGTTTCCGTAACTACGACGGGACTAATTGCGGGCACTTACAACGGGACGGTCACCATCGCGGCCACGGGCGCGACATCGCAAACGGTGAGCGTAACTCTGGTAGTTACCCAGCCGAACCTCACGGTGAACACGAATACACTTAATTTCACCTATCAGATTGGTGGCACTAACCCGAACCCGCAGACACTTACTATCGGAGGCACTTCGGGACAGACCTTCACCGCAACTGCCGCGACGGCGTCTGGCGGTTCGTGGCTATCGGCGACGCCCGTGTCTCCAGGCACTACGCCCGGTTCGGCCACCGTCGCCATCGTTACGACGAGCCTGACTACGGTAGGCACTTACAACGGGACGGTCACCATCGCGGCCAACGGCGCGCAGTCGCAAATGGTGAATGTCACCATAGTGGTGACCACCGCGCCGATGGTTCCTTTCCCCACTTCGCTCAGCTTCACTTACACACTGGGCGGGACCGCCCCGCTGCCACAACAACTCAATATCGACGGTGGTTCGGGACTGGCCTTCACCGCAACTGTGGCATCCGGTGCGTCGTGGCTGTCGGTTACTCCAGGGTCCGGCAATCTGACAATCCTGCTCTCTGTCTCGGTCACTACCACTGGCCTGACGTCCGGAAAGTACACCAGCAGCATTATCATTACGGCGCCGGGCGCGCCCAACAGTCCTCTCAGTGTGCCGGTGACGCTTACCGTAAGCGGCGCCGCGTCCACCATCACGGTCAGTCCTTCGTCGCTCAGTTTCGCCGCCACCACAGGCGGCGCTACCCCCCCAACGCAGACCGCGAACGTTACGGCTACCTCGGCCACCTCGGTGACAGTTGCTACGCAGGGCGGCTCGTGGCTCTCGGCATCTCTTTCGTCTGGAACTACTCCCGCGGTAGTCTCCGTTGCAGTGAATCAGTCCAGCCTGACAGCGGGAACCTACACCGGAACGGTGGTTGTTACGGCGGCTAACTCAACCGGCAGTTCGCAAAACATTTCCGTCAAGCTAGTGGTTTCGGCTCCCGCGACCATTACCGCCTCGCCCACCAACCTTAGCTTCACTTACGCTCTGGGGACCACGGCTCCGGCTGCTCAGTCCGTCAACATTACTTCCACGGCGCCAATCACGTTCACCACCTCGGTTGCCAACGGCTCGTGGCTTACGCTGACCAGTTCCACCAACAGTACGCCGTCCACGCTTACCGTTGGCGTCAATGCCGTTAACTTATCGGCTGGCACTTACACGGCTACCATTTCCATCATCAGCTCTAACGCCACTAACTCGCCGCAAGCTATATTCGTGGCCCTGGTGGTTACCAATAAGCCGACGCTCGCGGCCAGCACGGCGAGCTTGACCTTTACCGGGCAGACCGGCGGAACAAATCCCGCCAGCCAGTCCGTCAGCCTTACCGGCAACCTGGCAGTGCCGTTCACCATCGCGACTTCGCCCAGTTGGCTGAGCGTTTCGTCCGCGACCAGTACAACGCCGTCCACCCTGGTGGTCACAGTGAATACCACGGGGATGGCGCAAGGATCGTATCAAGGCGCGATTACCGTTACGTCGAGCACAGCGACGAACAGCCCGATCACGATTCCAGTAACACTGAACGTGACGGCGGCTTTGGTTACCACGGCGCCGACCATCTCGACCGTCGTCAATGCGGCGAGCTACGCCTCCAACGGATTTTCACCGGGCGCAATCGTTTCCATCTTCGGTAGTCTGCTGGGACCGCAAACCGCCGAGAGCTTCAGCGTGAGTTCGCAAGGCAACCTCAACAACACGCTGGGCGGGGTCACCGTAACGGTGAGCGGCATTCCGGCCATTCCGCTCTACGTGCAGAACGGCCAGATCAACGTCATTCTGCCGTTTACCTTGGGAATCGGCGGACAAGCCGCGGTCCAAGTGGGATACAACAATCTGACAACTTCGGAATTCAACATCCCGCTGCAGCCGGCCGACGTTCAGATCTTCACGGCCAATGCCAGTGGAACGGGGCCAGGCTCGATCTTGAATCAGGATTACTCGGTGAACACCGCAACAAATCCCGCGGCTCCGGGTTCGATAGTGCAGGTCTTCGGTACCGGCGCCGGACAACTTACTCCGTCTGTCACCGCGGGTAACGTAGCAGGCGACACGCTTTCGTGGGTCACCCTGCCCTATTCGGCTACAGTGAACGGCGAAGCTGCTACCGTGCAATATGCCGGATCGGCGCCAGGCTTGGTGTACGGCGTGGATCAGTTCAACGTTCAGCTACCCTCCGATCTCACGGCGGGCTCGGCGACCATCATATTTACGGTGGGCGAAAGTACAAGCCAAACCAGTGTCACGGTGTTTGTGAAATAACGGCGCGCTGGTGCCGGTGCCTGTCTGCGCTGATGCGACGGCGGGCTCCACCGGTACCAGTACCGCCCTAACCTCTAGATCCGCTCTGCACCAAGGGCTTCCAGGTTATACTGAGCCGTCTTAACTTACTAAAGCTGTTTTTGCTAGGTGTTTCCGGGCATTTTTCATGAATCGTATTAATCTTCTCCGCTCGAAATTGGCGTTTGGCGCGGTGCTGTTATTTCTAGTTTCTTCGCCGGCACTTTTCGCTCAGGTCAACTACACCGTTACGGTGAATTTGAACCTGAGCAACAACGGCCCCGATCCTATCGGCTTGGATGGGCTGACGCTGGATGCCACTGCCACGCTCACGCAAACGATGCCGCCTTCCATGACATCGACGACAGCCACTTCCTCGACCAACACTTACACGAACGTGAGTGGGATCATGCTGGACGACGTAACTTGTGACTCCTCTTCTCCGGTGACGTTGACACTGACTGACACAGTCGGGGGGGCGGATACAATCAGCATTACTAATTGCCTGATCGACGCGGCCTTGGTTTCAGCCAGTATCACGATCCCGAACGGCTTCATGATTTCAGACGTGCCGGCCGGCATTCCGCTCAACAACAACGTTACTGGAACAGTCAGTTACTCTATCTCAGGCGGGCCCGTCAGCACGTTCAGTATCAGCCCCGGAAGCATATTTGCCTCCGGGACTCCGCCGCCCACAGTTACTCCTAGCATCACATCCTGGACGCCGCCGGCGGTTTCGCCGGGTTCCACAACGCCTGCGACGCAGACCGTTACTTTTACTTCGTCCGTCCCGTCGTCGGAAGTATCGTTCACCACCAGCGTTACCACGGTCTCGGGCGGCAACTGGCTTACCGTGACGCCGGCCCAACTTAATTCGTCGTCGTCGATAATCATCACGGCCGATCCCACCGGTCTGGCCTCCGGCACTTACAGCGGAACGGTGAGTTTGAATTATGGAATGAGCGGAGTGTCGCCCACGCAAATCCCGGTGACCTTCGTCGTCTCAGGCGGACCCACCATTGCGCTTACGGGTCCCCCTTCGATGACTTTCAACTATACAGCCGGCGGCACTGCGCCAGCATCGCAGACGCTGAGCATCGGGTCGTCGCCCACCAGTTCCGCCAGCGTGAGCGCGGCCGTCACTTCCGGGAACACCTGGTTGAGCGTGTCGCCCGCGAGCGGGACCATCCCTGCAAATTTCACGGTTTCGGTAAGCACCGCTGGACTTACTTCGGGTACTCTGACCGGCAACATTCAAATCACGTCATCGGGCGCCACTAACAGCCCGCTGAATATTCCTGTCACTTACAACGTCAATTCATCCACGTTGACGGTGCCTTCCACCCCTCTTACCTTCACTTACACGATTGGCGGAAGCACGCCCTCGGCGCAATCGGTAAGCGTCACGGGTACCTCCGGAATTTCGTTTACAACTTCCACCGGCGCTGCGTCGGCATGGCTCTCGGCGACGCCGAGCGGTACGGTTCCGTCCTCCATCAGCGTGTCGATCAATCCGGCCGGGCTGGCAGCCGGGCCGTACAGCGGCACGGTAACGATTTCCTCGCCTGGCGCGACGCCAGCCACCATTCCGGTGACGCTGACTGTGCTTGCACCTACGCTAACGGCCAGCCCATCGGTGCTCAGTTTCAATTACCAGATCGGCAGCAGCACGCAGCCCGCTGCGCAGACCATCAGCGTTGGCGATACATCCAATGTCAATTTCACCGCCACTGCCGCGACCACTCCACCCGGTGGCTCATGGCTGTCGGTAACTCCGGGTACGGGCGCGGCGTCCGGCTCCCTCAGTGTTTCGGTGAATGCCACAGGCCTAGCTGCGAACACTTACACCGGGACAATCACGATCGCAGCCACCGGCGCAACTTCACAGGTGGTGAACGTCAGCCTGGTGGTAACCATGCCGACCCTCACCGCCAGCGCGTCGGCGCTGAGCTTCGCGTATCAGACCGGAACCAGTGCGCCAGCCGCGCAATCGATCACCATTGGAGGCACTCCGAATCTGGCCTTCACCGCGACTGCGGCGGGAGGTTCGTGGCTGTCAGTAAGTCCCGGTTCGGGAACCACCGGCGGTTCCGTCAGCGTGTCGGTAAACACTTCGGGACTGAGCGCGAACACTTACAACGGAACCGTCACCATCGCGGCCCCTGGCGCCACTTCGCAGGTGGTGAACGTCAGCTTAGTGGTCTCCAATACGCCAACCATTTCCGCCAGCCCTTCTACGCTGAATTTCGCTTATCAGCTTCTGGGCACAGCGCCTCCCGCGCAGACGGTCAATATCGGAGGCACTTCGGGACTTACATTTACGGCAACCGCGGCGGGAGGGTCGTGGCTGTCGGTAACTCCGGGTTCCGGCACCACGCCGGGGTCAGTTAGCATTTCCGTGAACCCCTCCGGCCTTACTGCGAACACTTACAACGGGACTGTAACTGTCGCCGCCGCAAGCACCACTTCGCAGACGGTGAACGTCACGCTGGTGGTTAGCAGCGCGCCCGCCATCACTGCTTCGCCTTCTCCGCTCAACTTTACTTACTCGCTTAGCGGGACAACGCCGCCTTCGCAAGCCGTCAACATTGGAGCAGCCTCCGGAATTGCCTACAGCGTGACCGCCGGATCGTCGTGGATATCGGTGACGCCAGCGTCGGGAACACTGCCGGGCGTTCTGAATGTCTCCGTGACCCCGCCGAATGGAATTACCGCCGGTACGTATCACGGCAGCATCATCGTCACCGCGGCGGGCACATCGAACAGCCCCTTCACCATCCCGGTTAATCTCACGGTGACCGGCACTGCGCCTATGCTCATAGTGGGCGGTACCTCATTGAACTTCTCCGCTCTGATCGGTGGGAGCGCACCTGCCAGCCAGACAGTGCCTGTGGCCAGCACCGGTGCGGGAAGCACCGTAACAATCGGGGTTTCAGGGGGCTCGTGGCTCTCGGCCACGTTGTCGGCATCCGCCACGCCCGCGATGATCACGGTTTCGGTGAATCCGTCTAATTTAGCGGCGGGGACTTACGCGGGAACGATTATAGTTACGTCGACGGGCGCTTCCAATAGCCCGCAGACCATCGCTGTTCAGTTAGTGGTTGCCACTTCGATCACCATGACCGCGACACCGATGAGCCTGAGTTACGCTTTTGTTTTTGGAAACCCTAACCCGCCGGCTCAAACCATCAACGTTAGCGCCAATCAACCAGTTACTATTTCGACATCCATTGCGACCGGCTCGTGGCTTACCGTGACTAACTCGAGCTCCACCACGCCGGCCGCTCTCACGGTCAACGTCAACCCTGCCTCCTTGGCTGCGGGCACTTACAACGCGAGTATTTCGATTACCAGCTCGGGCGCCACCAATTCGCCGGTCGTGATACCGGTGACGCTGGTGGTTTCGAGCAAGCCGATCATCGTGGCCAGCCCCACCAGCTTGACCTTCGCGGCACAAGCGGGAGCGGTGAATCCGCCCAGCCAATCCGTGAATCTTACCGGCACCTCCGTACTGCCATTCACGATCGCCACGTCACCCAGTTGGCTAGGGGTCTCGGTGGCATCGGGAACAACCCCGTCCACGCTGGTGGCTACCGTCAACACCACTGGGATGAACATAGGAACATATCAAGGCGCCATCACGGTTACGTCCGCCGTGGCGGGCAACAGCCCACTCAGCATTCCAGTGACGCTCAATGTGACCCAAGCTTTGGTGGTCACCGGCCCCACCATCTCCGCGATCGTGAACGGAGCCAGTTACGAGACCAGCGGATTTTCACCGGGAGCCATCGTGTCCATCTTTGGCAGTCTGCTTGGACCTCAGACTGGCGAGAGTTTCAGCGTCAGTTCCAAAGGCACCCTCGATACGACGCTCGCGGGAGCCACCATCACGGTGGAAGGCATACCGGCGATTCCGATCTTCGTTCAGAGCGGACAGATCAACGTCATTTTGCCCTACACGCTGGGCACCGGCGGCGAAGCCAATGTGGTGGTTCAATACAACAACCTCACTTCAGCCGATTTCAGTATCCCGCTGATGCCCGCCGACGTTCAGATCTTTACGGCGAACGCCAGTGGAAGCGGACCGGGTTCGATTTTGAACCAGGACGGCTCGGTGAATACCGCGTCGAACCCCGCGGCCCCAGGTTCATACGTATCGGTTTTCGGCACCGGCGGAGGCGCGCTCAGCCCGGCTGTCACCTCGGGCAACGTGGCGGGCGACACGCTTTCGTGGGTTACACTGCCCTACTCGGCCACGGTCAATGGCGAGCTCGCGAATGCGCAGTATGCCGGATCGGCGCCGGGGCTGGTTTACGGCGTGTACCAATTCAATGTTCAGGTGCCCGCGGATGTCCCACCGGGCGCGGCGCCAATCGTATTGAACGTCGGCGCCAGCACCAGCCAGCCGAACGTTACCGTGTTCGTGAAGTAGCAGCTCGCTGTGCTCCAAAGCTGTTGCGGAAAATGATCGGAGCCGCGACGCCGCGAGCGCTTCGGGACGCGCTGGCGGACCCATTTTTTAGGCGAGCGAGGCCGCCGGTTCTGGACACGGGCGGCGGACTTTTGGCTATTTCAGTGTCGCCGCGTGACATCAAAGAAGAAACAGACTACTCCTGTTGTAAATCCGACGAACATTCCTGCATACCCTAAGTCTGCCAAGACTTTGATGTAGGTGCTTACGTGGGTCGACCGGGAAGGCGACCCGTACAGAGTAGCGTAGATCAGTGCCGGAAGAATAAGGATCGCGGTAAAGAGAATCCCGCGACGTGCAAGCTTGATGGTATGCGGCACAATCCAGTTTGCCTGCCAGTAAAGGAGCGCCAGTAGCGCCAGCGGCCACAGGGGCTTTATGCTCATCGCTTACGCGGATCTTTCTAATCCCGGCTCCGAAGCTTCAAGCAATGTTACCAAATACGAAACCCGCTTCCACTGAACGGTGCTGGCTTGCCCGTAGTGCCCGAGCATGATGTCGAGGGCTGTTGCGCCGGGAGGTTCCACCATGAAAAGCTCGCTTGGCTGGGAGCCAGCGCTGCCCCAACCACAAGAACAATTCGAGAGAATGGATTCAAAATCGATTCGCGATCGAGTTTCTGGCGGCTCGTACCTCATTATGCGAGAGGATACGAGCCAGCCAAAATTTGGTCTTACCGGGCCGCGATCATTGTGAGCAGCCGCTCCCACGTGCGTCGACAAGCCGGCAGGTTTTGACGAAGCATGAGTGCGCTACTTGATTCCACCGAACTACGACGCAGGTATGAACTCGAAAACCGTGCCGTAATAGAGACTGGTTCCGTAGTCCCAATCATAAATGGTCGTCGTTCCGAAAAGATTGCCGGCAGCGTCGCGGACCAGTCCACCGAATGGTTGCATGCCTGGGTTACTGGCTCCGGTGTCAAAATTCAGCGCGATCCCGTAGCTCCACAAACCGCCTGCACTGGCAGGCGGCGTTAAAGAGAAAATGGTGCCCTGGTTGCCGCTTCCGCCACATGCCGTGGTTCCGTAAAGAGTGCCGTGCTGGTCGAAAGTCATCGAACCCAGAGGTGCACCGCCGTCCTGCCCGTAGTCGTACCCGGTGAAGTGGTGCAGAACGGTTTCGATCCACTCACTGCCGGACGATGGACGAGTAAGTCTGAAGACTATTCCGCAACCATTCCAGATATTGCCAGCCCCGTTGCACTGAATGGAACTGCCCCCTTCCGAGGTTGTTCCGTAAACCGAGCCCTCGGCCCCCAGCGTGACACCGGTCTGGGGCTGCGCGCCGTCAACGCCACCCTGAAAGCTGTAAAGCACCTGGTACGTCCAGTTCCCTCCGGCGAGGGCGGGAGGCGAGATCTCGAAAACTGTGCCTTGATTGGCCGAACCTCCGCCGATGGTGGTTCCGTAGAGATTGCCTTCTCCATCTGCAATGAGAGGAGCGCCCGGAGTTGCCCCGTCCGCGCCGCTGAATGAGTGGAGAACCGTGTATGTCCAAACATCGTTCACCTGTTGCAACGAGTAAATCACTCCTTCGCCGAAGGCCCCTCCCGACGAGGTGGTTCCATAGAGAGCGCCGCCATGATACAGGGGCGCTGCGTACGGGGACGATCCGGTAGAGTTACTATTGTCGAACGTGTAGATCGCAGTCATCGTCCAGGCTGCACCCGCCGATGCAGGCCGCGTGAGCTGGTACATTTTTCCCGCACTGAATTCGTCCCGCTGGTCCGCCACATACAGGTTTCCTTCTTTATCCGCTGCAACCCCTCCCGTACCGATAGATTGGATAGGCAGCTGCGCGATGATTTCGTGCCTCCATGTTCCCCCGGCAGTCTTCGGGGGCGCTACGCGAAACACGGCAGGAACCTCGTAGGTGCTCCCATAGAGCACGCCGTCGGAAGTGAGCAGGAGATTCCCCAGCGGCTCGTCAGCCACATTTATGTTCGGAAAAGCGTAGAGCGTTTGGATGGTTTGAGCGGATGCGGTGAGAGCGCCGACCATCAAAAGAAGAGCGACATGGGTCCGCTTTAGAAGAGCGGGGCGAAGCGAGATCGTCATTATCCGTAGAGTCATAGTTGAAATACCCGGCTTACTGCGTAAAGTTGAGGAGCACCATCACTCCGCCTGACGTGTCAGGGATTACGATATCCTGTGGAGCTGTCGCCAATTGACCGTGAACACGTTCGGCCAGAAGGCCAGCAGCAGCCGGACCGGTGCCAAGGCTGAACGGGCTGGCATAGGTGGCGTCTCCTTCGCCGAGATAGATGTCCAGAGTGCTAGCGGACGAGATGCACATGTCCGGTATACCGTCGCCGTTTACGTCCGCCACCATATACGTGATTGAAAATGATGAGTTGAAAACACTCGGGAAGGTCACCTGGAAGGTGAACTCACCTTTCCCATTGCCAAGGTATATGTTTGCAGTATTGTCGTAATCGAGGATCAGGTCGAGATCGCCATCGCCATTGACATCTACTAGAAGCGGCTGAGCCGAATCCCCACCGAAGCTGGCCGGTACATGCCCAAAACCGCCCTTATGATTATTCAGGAGTATGAATACATTGGCGCCAGATAGGGCGTAGGAGTTTGTCAAAACCAGATCCATCCAGCCATCGCGATTGATGTCTCCTGCCGCGATACCTGAGAACCCATATTCGGGCGGATTCGCCACAATGTCGATGGGGGTCTGAAATGTGCCGTCACCATTGCCGTATGCCAGAAAGTTGCCGGAGCTCGCGAAATCCAGTTTGCCGTCATGGTTGAAATCGCCGATCACGAGCTCCCCTCCGGACGGCGCCTCGGTCACGCTCTGCTGCGTGAAAGTGCCATCGCCGTTACCCAGGTAAGCGACGACGGTGTTCCCCGACGTTCCGTTCACCGGCACAAGCAGATCAAGCTTACCGTCTCCGTTCAGGTCGCCAACCACCGCACATCCGGCTCCTGGTAAAGCTATCGTAGCCCCAGCGCTGAAGGGTGTAGCGTCCTCGCTGGTTCCTATCAGTATGGAGATGCCCTGGGACGTAAAACCATTGGAATTAGTCACCACCAAGTCCGGCCTGCCATCGCCGTTTAAGTCACCCTTGGCCCCACAACTGGCGCCACCGCTGACATTGGTCCAAACGCCGTCTTCAAACTGGCCATGCCCTTTGTTATCCCCTTCGTTGAGAAGCACTGAAACGGCGGTGCTCTGTGAGGTCACAACAATATCGTTTAGACCAATATGCCGGAGATCGTCTAACACCACATACCAACCGCCGGAAACAAAGTACTGCACCGGTGGAGTAAAGACGCCGTGATCTTCTCCATAAGCTACGTAGCCGCTGGAAGAAACCAGGTCGGGGATGCCGTCTCCGTTGACATCGCCAATCGCCAGAGTATTGTCCCGGAACCCCCAAGGCAGATCCACGTGGTTCCCTTCCACAAAACCTCCCGCCCCGTCTCCGAAGAAGGGGGCGATACAACCGCAATTCGAGTTTCCGACTGCAAGACCTGGAGGACCGTCTTTACTCAGGCTGCCTGCCACAATGGCACCGGCTACCGGAAAGCTAAAGAATTGGGGTGTCTGAAACGTTCCATTAGGGTTTCCGAAAATGACATCAAAGCCGTTCCCGTCCTGGCCGCCTGGCCGCACCAAGGCAACAGCCAGATCCGGCGCGCCATCCCCATTGAAATCCGCCGTGGTGATGCCGGACGCTCCGGCCAGGGGAACTGCTAAGACCGCTGGATTAAAGATGGCATAGGGCCCCCCTTTTCCAGTCAAAAGCCACACGCCTGAGCTCGAACTCGTGGTGGCAATATCCGGAATGCCATCGCCATTGAAATCGGCGATCACTGAATAGCCGAGCTGAGTGTCGTTCATACCTGGAATCGCATAAATTGCACCAGGCTGAAAAGTGCCATCGCCGTTGCCGGTGCAAATGACAACACCAGTTCCGTTATTCAATACCAGATCGATAATCCCGTCGCCGTTTAGATCGGCGCCGATGAAGGTCAAGGAATCGCCTGCCACGGTGTTGGTGGTGGGCCCGGGCCGGAAGGTGCCATCCCCGTTGCCCAGTTGTACCACCACGATGCCGTTCCCGTACTGGAGGTTGATCAAATCGGGGATTCCATCACCATTCGTGTCGCCGACAACGAGTGGCTCACTATCGAATGGCAGCGGATAGTCGCTCCGGGCGAAAAAGGTGGGCATCAACGGGGTCGCAGCCTGAATAATGCCCGGGACGACAGCTACCATCGCGAGATTCAGGGCTAACCTAAACCCCAGCCTTAGCTTGTTCATATATTGACCTCGCCTTTCCGACGGCGGACACCTACGGCGTCCCTGCGACAGCTTTCAGCTCATAGACAACTCCAGCTCCCGATCCGTACGCCGTACCATACAGCACGCCTGCCGGCGTAGCGAGCAGGCCGGAATATGGATTGCCGCCGTCTAAGCCGCCGGTAAAGCTGTATAAGAGTGTTTCTGTCCCGGCCGAGTCAAGTTTGTAAGCTACACCGGCGTTGGCAGAGCCTCCACTAGAGGTCGTTCCGTACAGATTGCCGTGATAACCAAGGACTACAGGGGAGTACGGGCTGCTCCCATCGGCGCCCCCGGTGAAGTTATAGAGCACCGACTCGTTACCACTCGGGTCGATCTTAAAAACCACACCTTTGCCAGACCTACCTCCCGTAAGAGTGGTCCCATAGAGGTTGCCCGCCGCGTCCATTGCGAGAGCCGCCCGGCAATCATTCCCATCCCCACCGCCGCTGAAGCCGTAAATGACGGTCTCGTTGCCCGTCGTGGGACTCACCTTGTAAACGGCTCCCACATTGTTGAAGCCGCCCGCGGACGTCGTCCCATAGAGATTACCGGCCGAATCAAAGATCAAACCTGAATATGGGGCGCCGCCATCCGCGCCTCCCGTGAAACTGTAGAGGACAGACTCATTACCACTGGTGTCGAGCTTAAAGACCACTCCGTTATTTGTGGCGCCACCTTTCAGAGCGGTCCCATAAAGGTTGCCTTTGGCGTCACGAAGCAACCCGCCATACGGATTCGCCCCGTCCCCGGATCCTCCAAAGTTGTGCAGGATCGTTTCGGTGCCGCTGGAACTCAGTGAGTATACCGTTCCCGCGCCGTTAGAACCCCCGTTTACCGTGGTCCCGTAGAGATTCCCTGAGGTATCGCGGATCACGCCGGCATAAGGGTTAGCCCCGTCTGAACCGCCTTGGAAGGAGTACAAGGCGGTCTCGCCAGTGGAATCGAGCTTGAAAATCACACCTTGCCCGGCAGTGCCTCCATAATAAGTGGTTCCGTATAAGTTGCCCTGCGCATCGGAGACTAAACCACCGTCGGGATTGCTTCCATCGGGTCCTTGTGGAAACGTGTACACAACACTCTCCTGGGCGGACGAGTCGAGTTTATACAAAATTCCGGAATTGGCCGTGCCGCCATAGAAAGTGGTTCCGTAGATGCCGTCCGGCTGCAAGACGACGTTCGAATAGGGAGTGACCCCATCAGTCCCGCCCTGAAAGTTGTGGAGAATAGTAGCCGTACCGTCGGGACTTATCCTGTACACCAGGCCGTTTCCATTGCCAACCAACGAGTCTGCGCCATAGATGTTCCCCTTCGTATCGAGCGTCACCCCGCCTTTGTCGGAGCCGGAACCACGGAAGCTGTAGAGGAGGTTCCAACCACTTGCGTCAAGGCTCCAAACCACTCCACCGTTGTAGAATCCGCCGAACGTCGTAGTTCCGTAGAGATTTCCCTGCGCATCCATGGCGAGACCTGCAGATGGGTATGCACCATCGCCCGGTCCGCCGCCGAAGGTATACAGTATGCTTTCCGCATCGGTCGAGTCCAACTTAAAAACCACGCCACTCCCTGATCCCAAGTGGGCCGACCGATGGCCACCGAGGTATGTCGTTCCATACAGGTTGCCATCTGCGTCCCGTATTAACCCCGCGTAGGGTGATCCGCCATCGGAGCCCCCGGTAAACGCGTGGAGAACAGTCTCGGTGCCCGCTGGAGAAAGCTCAAAAACAGTTCCCTGGTTTGATGTCCCACCGCTCACGGAAGTGCCGTAGAGATTACCTTCAGAATCAAGGATCAGACTACCGCGAGGATTGGCTCCGTCCGGCGTGCCCAAGAAGCTATACAAAACCGTAAATTGATCGCTAGCGTTAATCTCGTAAACCACACCGTAACCCGCGAGTCCACCCGAATAAGCTGTGCCATAAAGATTACCGAGAGAGTCGGCTATGGGAGTTGCGTACGGATTGCCGCCATCCGCTCCGCCGCTGAAATGGTGCAGCACAGTGGCCTGCCCGGATGCACTCACTTTGTAAACCACGCCAGCGCCGTAATTGCCCCCATTGACCGTGGTTCCGTAGAAGTTGCCCGATGCGTCTCGAAGAAGTCCGCTGTAAGGATTTGCGCCGAACGGAAACGGCTTGAAGCGGTGAACTACGGATTCCTGCAGGGACTGCGCTTGAGCGGCGATCGAGCACGCGAGCAAGAGGAGCGCTTGCAATTTACTTTGAGCCATTGCAGAAATAATTCCGGCTGGTTTCTTCCGCATAGTCCTCCTAGTTCATTCCTACTCGGAGATGGTCGCCAAGCTTACCACAGCCTGATGTCGCGATAATTACGAAATAGCGATCAGGCTTCGGGAGGGACAAACGAAAAATCCGGCCAGGAACTCTCCTGGCCGGAAAATATTTTGGGAATCGAGTTTCTGGCGGCTCGTACCTGCGAGAGGATACGAGCCCGCCAGATTTGGTCTTACCGGGCCGCGATTACTGTGAGCAGCCGGTGATCGGCGGTAGCATCGTGGGATCGGCATAATATGACATCGGATTGATGGGCGTCCCATTGGTCCAAGTCCCCATGGTAAGTTGTTGGGAACTGCCGTTCCCGAGGAACGTACTGCAGTTAGTCCCGGCGGCCATGCACGTTGCGGCCGCCACCGAAAGCTTGTAGGTCACATAGAAGTCGCGATTATCGATCGCGGCTGTGTCTTTGTATCCGTAGGTGTTGGGGTAGTAGTGGTTCCCTACCTGATTGGGCGTACCCGTCATATCGGAATTGAAGAACAGATAGTTCTTTTGGGCCGCGGGCACCTGCGTGGTGGATTCGAAAATACTGACGCCGTCCGCCGAACAGGCTACGGTGTCCTGATCCGACGACACAATCACCATTTTCGTAGCGGGACTGATGCCGGCAAAGTTAATCGGGGGCAACAAGCCCAGACTTGCAGGCTCAATCATTACCAGAGCAAGTGGGACGGGGAACGAGGGAACGGCGGTTTTGGCCGCTCCAGCCAGCCAGGCGGTAATCCACCCTCCGAAGGAGTGGCCGACGATAATCGTCTGAGCGACGCCCTTCACCATGTAGGGCCTGACGTGCGGCTCCCAGGTGTAGTTTTGCAGCCGGTATAGAGCATCCGTCCAAGCGGCTTCTGCATTCGACGGATAGTCGGCAAAGGTGCTCGTCAGGCTGCTCTGATAAGCCACCCATACTACAACGAAGCCCTTTTGGACCATCTGGTTGATCCAAGCCTGGTAATCGGAAGCGGCAAACGCCGCGTAGCCGTGCAGGAACAAAATCACGGGCGCCGTGGCAGGCGTCGGCGTACCGGGTTCGTAGATGTAATACTCTACGTTGTTATTCGTGTACCGATTGTTGGCCCAATAGGGGCCATTGACTGTAATTGACGCGTTCGCGTATACAGTGCCTCCCGGAGTGGTAGAGGGCTGCGTGCAAATCAAGTCCGTTATATTTGTCCCAGTCCCGGATCCTGTTGTGCAGGTTAGCTGATTCGGTGTGCCGGGGGTGCTGGCCGGTTGGTTAGCGCCAAGAGCATCCGCGGACAGCTTTCCGGCGAGCACCAGTTGTGCGCGTTTGGAAAGCCGGCTCAGCGCCAACTCGAGTGCGCGGGCGTCTCTGGGGTTCGAAAAGTCGCCGGCGGGGTTGTTCTTGACGGAGTCCCATAGGGCGAGCAGTTTCGTGTAGTCACCTGTGGCGGCATCCGCTTCGGCTTGCTTGAGCAGCGCTAACAACTGATCGCGCGTGGCCGGATCGGTAAACTTGCCACCGACCATGAGTTTGTTCAGCTCTTCCCAAACGTCCGAGAATTTCATGGCCGGCGCAGCCGCCGGGAAGATCACGAAGTTGGAATATTCAGAAAGCAAGCCTTGTCCATTGTCCGACTTGATCTGGTACGCGTACCGGCCCAAAAGAGAGGCGGCTGAATCCGCGTAGGTCAGCTTGTCGGTCACGCCAATTTCATCCCAGCGGCTGGAAGCGTTATAGGCTGCACTGCTATCTCCAACCCCGGCAATATTGAGATCAATGGGGTCATACGACCGGCGGAAAATATGGTACTGCTGGGCTCCGCCCGACGCCGCATCCCAGGACAGCAGAACGCCGCTTGGCGCACCTTCTACCTGGACGTGCATGGGCGGATTCGGCTGCACCGCATCCGAGGAACCAGACAGCGGGCCCGCCGCGGGCAACATGTCGGGAGTGGTATTGGCGCCTTTATAAATGTTCAGGCCGAAGAAGGGGTTTGCACTACCGAGGAATAGGCCCAACGGAGTGCTGACCAAAGTGCGTACCCCCATGTTATATCCATCTTCAAAACCCTGCTGGTCCACCTGCGAGAAGTAGGCGCCGTCTTGGGTCCACCAGAGGTCGAAACCGTATTCGTCTGCCCAAGCCGAAGCACCCGTTTCATAGCGAAGAAGGACCGATTCGTCGAACGTTCCAACGTAGAGACGGCTATCATGGACAGCCATTCGCCACATGTGTTGGTTTAGAAACCAGTCAAAGCCTATACCCAGACCGGTGAGCGAATTTTTCTGCCCAGCAGGCGTCGAACGCGACGTTCCAGTAACCAGGTCCCAGCTGTTGTCACTATGGATGCGGAACAGTTCGGCGCCTTGATTCGCGAGAGGGACTCCACGCCGCACACCGTCTCCTCCCACGTAAAGGTCGCTATCGTATACCTGCATACTCAGCGCAATCGGGTCGGCATCCGGTGTCTTGTACCCGCCATTCGCCAGAACAGTGGTATAGGTGTACGGCAAAGGGCCCGTCGGGTTGGTGTAGGCGACTGAGAATCCAGAGTTAATGGCCTGGTTCACGAAAGTCACATAGAGAAGATTGTTGAATATGCCGATCTCGTAGGCCGGCGTCAGCGGGCTTGAAATCTGCTCAAAAGCGTTATCGCCCTCCCACGGGGTTGCCGATTGTATAACCGTGCCTTGTCCCTTCCAGTCGACGGCCATGGCGAAGAATTGGCCATTGAGGGTCTGCATCCCGCGAAAACAGGTGTTGTCCAAGGCGCCCATGAACGTGCCTGGGTCCTGCGGAACGGGCGCGAAGTTCACTCCATCCGTGCTGCGCAGCAGACGCCCGCCGGGCACTCCCGGATGGATCGCCTGCGACGAGCAGCCACCTACGTAAAGCGCCTCGGTGCCGTTGGCTTCCTCGTAAATGAACATGTCGCGAAAACCGATATCGGGAGGGACCATGTAGGCGGGATTTGATCCGGGCACGGGAATAGTCAGCGGCGATTGAAAGACCATCGTCCAGACGCCGGTGGTGGGATTGAAAGACCAGATCTCGGCCTGCAACATCAGATCGGCCGGATCCGCGGCGCAAATGATATCGGGGTCCGCGGGAGGGTAGGCATAGCTGGGGTCGACCAGGTGTTGAGACAAATCCGTAATGCATTGCTCCGAACGCGCGGTTCCCACCAGTAAGTTCCCGTTGTACCATGCCATGCTCCAGGCCCAACTATTTTGCCGGTCGCCGAAACCTTCCGGAGCAATTCCCTTCCAATTGGCTCGAAACAACGGTGCATATGTCTGGGCCATGCCGCACTGGGACACCACCAACAGCAGAAGCGCTGCCGCAAGACCAGTGCTTAACGACCCAAGTTTGCCAGAAAGAACCCTTCGAATCATATTTTTCCTTTTTTATTATGCTGTTTTAGACAAATTTCCATGGATCGATTACTGCGTCACGATTTTGGTAAGGAAGACATCCGCCGGCCCGCCTCCATAGGTGGGCTGAAAAACACCCGTCGTGGTCGGGAAATTGGTCGAACTTGTGTTACCGCCTACCGTCGCGTTGCCAGACTTACTGCTGACCGCGACTCCCGTGATAACATCGTCGCCCGTTCCGCCCAGGTAGGTGGAATAAAACACCGTGGGCGGATAATTCTCAGTGCCGTTGCATTTGCCGTCGGTCTCGTTACACCATTTGGGCGGCGGCTGGAAGTTAACAAGAAATCCATCGTAGCCGCCGGCATTGGCGCTCTGGAGTGCATTTGTTACCGGGAAGTTGGTGGAATCCGTCAATCCGCCGATGAACGTGTTGCCGCAGCCGTCGATGCCAACCGCCTTCGCTTCATCGGTGCCGGAGCCTCCGTAATAACTCGAGAACATCAGTAAGCCTTGAAAATATACCTGCACCCACGCGTCATAACCACCCGCGTTCTTACCCTGGATCGCATTCGAGGTGGCCGGTAAGTTTGTGCCGTTGGAGTAACCCGTGACCCAGATAGCGGGGTTAGCCTCGGGAGTACAGGCGGTATTGCCGGCGAAGTATGCGATCCCCGTAGCGGACGTAACAACCGAAGCGCTGTTGCCGCCAAACATTCTCGTTATCATCGGCCCGGCCGCGCCGGCGCTGCTCAGCGAGGTGAGGAAAGCCTTGGTGTTGGGGCCGACGGTATCTTTTTTCCCAAACGCCTCGGAAGTGGTGGAACCCACGATGACCAGCGCATCGTTCTTGGTGTCGGCAATCGCATTGATGTTGTCGGTGCCCGAGCCGCCGATGTACGTGGAGTACATAACTCCCGTAAACGTTGAGTTGAACTTGGTAACAAACCCATCGGTCCCTCCCTCGTTGACGGACTGGAGGGGATTCGTCGTGGGGAAGTCTGTCGAAGTTGTGGATCCAGCCATGACAATATTGCCCAGGCTATCCAAGGTGATCCCGGAGGCGCTATCGTTGCCGGCGCCGCCCAGGTACGAGGAGTAGTGGATGACGTTCGGGAACTCCAACTCCGCGACAAACGCATCCTCGCCACCCGCGTTTGAGGCCTGCAGAGGAGTTACCGTAGGCAGATCGGTGGCGGTAGTGCTGCCGGCCACATAGACAGTTGGAACCAGCTTGCCATTCGGCTGGAGCAGCGCGATGGAGTTCACCAGCGTGTTTCCGGTAGTGCCACCGTAGTAGCTGGAGATGTAGAGCTCGTTGCCGTTGCCCTGAAAAAAGATCACGGAGAAGAACGCTTGCGTGGAGCCGGCGGCGCCCGGAAATACGGGGTAGGGCCCGGCATCGGCGCCGTCGGTGGGGAAGTTCGTGGACGTGGTGGTTCCTCCGACGTAGGTATTGCCCAATATGTCCACAGCCACGCAGGTAGCCAGATCCCTTCCGCTGCCGCCAAGATATGTCGACCAACTGAGTGTCGGATCGATCACCAGCGTGTGCTGGCGGTCATAATTCGCGATGGCGAACGATACTTCGTGGTCCGACCGTTTTACGAAATGCCCTGCAATTTCGTGGCGCACTCCCGCGATTTCCTGGTAGATTACCGGCTTGTGGTGCCGCACCTCGCCCAAACTGGTCTGCACCACCAGATCGCCGTTCGAATCGAGGCGCACTTTGCCGCCGCTAACCGCGAATCGGATGGCCTTCGGATCGGCGCCCGGGGCTACTACAAAATCGTATTCCAGTTGCTGTTGGTTGCCGTAGTAGATCAGATCCACGCCGGAGTAAATGCCTTGGTACTTCACCTTCGAGAAGGTCGGGATATCGGTGCGCCACTTGGAGGCATCATTGCCGATGAAAGAGTTTATCGTTCCGGGGAGCGGATCCGTGGGAACCACCCGCGAATCCTTCGCACCCAGCAGTTTCATACGAATCGCAGCCGATTGGCCCGAGTTGCCCGTCAGCTCGACCACCGACTCGTCGGCGGTTAGAAAAAGACCATAGCCAGAGCCGCGCGATAATGCTTTCACTCGAGGATCCGTCTGACCTGCGTTCAATTCAAAGGCCAGCGGCATCCGTGCATAAAGGGCCGTTGCCTTAATCTGGGCTTGAGCATCCGTTTGTTGGCTGGTAACAATGTCTGGGCCGGCGAATATAAGTTGCGAGGCAGCCAGTATGAAAACACTGAGCACCGCAAGGCGATTCATCTTTAGCATGTCGCTAATTATATGGTGCGGCGTGCTGAACCAACAAGGCTTAAAATGGCAATTGGCCGACACTAAAGTACTAGGACTCACTAAGGTAAACCATGTACGACAAGTTGCTCAAATTACTGGACCGCGCGCATTATCGGCGGGGAGCCAGAGCATCAACGCACTCCCGCACGAGTGTTGTTTCGCTTGCGATAAATACCGGGCTGATCTTTCGATCCGTAAGGCCCATAGCGTGGTGGCGCACGCTTTAGCGCGACGCACTCGTGCGTGCCGTGTTGGCAATCGTGCCAACACAGTAATCGTTCACACGAGTGTGAACGCGGCACGCACGAGCGCGTGCGCCACAATTTGCGTCCACATGCCTAGGCGGATTGCACCAGCTCTTCGATTCTGCGATTAATGAACTCGGGCTTCTCCCGCATCACCAGGTGACCTCCGCCGTCGATGATGTCGATCGTTTGAGGATGCAGGCGTTCGCACAATTCGCGTCCGCGCGCGAGCGGAATCACTTTGTTGGCCGCTCCCCAAAAGATGTGAACGGGCGGAAAACCGGAGGGCGGCTGCACCTGATCTAAGGGCGCAAAGCTCGACCAGTTGCTGAACAGGTTGATCAGGCAGGCGCCCTCACCTTTCTTACCGTACAGTTGGTGGAGATGGTGGAGAAACTCGGGATTTTCCTGGAACGTCTCATCGTACTGTCCCCGGATAATGCCGCGATGCAGTATGCCGCGGGACATCAGGGCGTCGACAAACGGCTCCATGATGCGGCGCATCAGCGGCCGGCCCGACACCATCTTCACGGTAGCTTGCAGGTTTCCGCCCACCACCGTGTTTTCGGTGGCGATATGAAACAGAAAAAGGCGCTTCACCTTTTGCGGGTTTGCTAGCGCGTAGGTTAGCGCCATGGCCGCGCCGGTGCAAGTGGCGACGATCGTTACAGGCGACAGGCCGAGCGTGTCCACAATCGTGGACACCATTTCGGTATACAAGGGCAAAGAATAATCCAACTTGGGATTGTCCGACCGTCCATAGCCCAGGCTGTCGACG
Organism: Bryobacterales bacterium; assembly: GCA_963784025.1. Taxonomy (GTDB): domain Bacteria; phylum Acidobacteriota; class Terriglobia; order Bryobacterales; family Bryobacteraceae; genus Palsa-89. The sequence goes on along the minus strand of CAWAPW010000003.1, from coordinate 163,804 downwards.
GCGACCACGCGATATTTTTGCGAGAAGTGTCTGATTTGATGTTCCCAGATATGGTGGTCGTTGCCGGCGTTATGGAGGAACAGCATCGGCTCGCCCTGCCCTGCCTCGTAGTAAGCGACCTTATGGCCGCGGAACGAAACGGTGCGATCGGCGGGCAATGTACCGCTAGTGACAGGCATCTGCTCAATGACGTGGCGGGTCAACATATCCCTCCGGATCTTTGCGCCATGGCGGACATCCACGGGAAAGGCCTGCGGATAAATCTGGATGTCCTGGATGGAACTGGTATTCCGATGCCGAGCCGCGAGCGATTGAAGATCCGCGATCAGCTCTTGCTCACGCGCCGGATCCGGAGCTTGGCCATCGCGCTCGGGTTCTATCAGCACCACCGGACGCTGGAGCGAAGAACCGGCCACCGGAACCCCCACCAGGGCGCTGCGGTTTACCCGCGGATGCCGGTTGAAAATCGGTTCCACCAGATCGGAATAAAAGTGGCCGGCGGTGGTTTCCAGGCGGTCCGCGATGCGGCCGCAATACCATATGCCGCCATCCTCATCCAGGTATCCGGCGTCACCCATGCGATGCCACAGCCCGTTTACGTCCGGAATCTTGGCTTTGCCGGTAGCTTCGGGCTTGCCATGATAGGCGGGCGTAACCACCGGCCCAAAGACGCAGATCTCGCCGATCTCGCGCGGCGCGAGAACCAGGCTGTCGCTCCAGCGCTCGATAGGCTGCTTGCTGATGCTGATAACCTGGACCGTGATGCCTGGCGCCGGCCGGCCCAGATAAGTGCCCTCGCCATCGCGCATATATGACGACTTGGCCAGCAGCTCACGGCCGGTGGCATAGCTGATGCAGAGCGCCTCGGTAGCGCCATACATCACGTGCAGGTCGCCATCCGGCTCCGCCATCACTCGCTGAACACCCTCCACCAGCTCGATGGGAACCGAAGCTCCGGTGGTGAGAATCTTTCGCAGATGCGGAATCTTCTCCCCGCGCTCGGTGCAGTATTTCACCAGATTTCGGACCACCGGAATTTGCATGAACGCCACGGTGGGTTTTTGCTCGCGAATGATATCGAACAGGCAGGCCGGATCGGCATCGCGGGGATAGCGCGGATCCATGTCCGGCGTAATTACAGTAGCGCCGGAACCTACAAAATAGATGGCAAACGCAGGATGGCAGGCCAGGCAGATCTGCTGGGGTCCGATGCCCAGCGACTCCTGCATGATTTGAATGATGGCCGCGCCATTCGCGTGGGTATAAACCACGCCTTTGGGAGCGCCCGTGCTTCCCGTAGTGAATACGATGGCCATCGTATCGTTTGCCAGCGTGGGCGCGCTGGGGAACGGCTCATCTTTCGGCAAGCTCGGCAAGCGTAGAAAAGACTTGAGCGTGGGTCCACCCACCGGTGAAAAACCGCCGATGGTGACCGAGCGGGTGATGGAGCGAAAAGCTTTGCGATGCAGAATCCGAAGCGCATGCACCAGGGGAATGCCGACCAGCACATTTGGCCGGATATCCTCTATGGATTTCAGTTTCTGTTCCTTGCTCGCGCCTGGATCCACCACCAGCGGGATGGCGCCCACGTGCCAAAGCGCCAGAAAAACCGGCACCAATTCCAGGCTGGGCTTCATTAGGATCACCGCCAGATCCCCCTGCCGGATATTCGATGCCCGCAGCCCCGCGAGCGTATTGTTCGCCCAGTTCCCGGCAGCGGCCGAAGGTTAAAGACTGGTAGCGATGCGCAGTCTTCTCATGAACACGCGCAAAACGGAGTGCGGCGCTGGCCAGTTCCTCACCGATTTGGCGGTGCGCGCCGCTCCCTTTGCGCTCATGCCCGCCCTTTTCATGGTGCGCTACCACTTGAATGGTATCGGCCGGGCGCGGAGCCGCCAGGGTGGCGAATTCGCGCGCCAGATTCAGCCGTGGATTCTCGCCTACTGGCATCGGTTCGGTGGCTCTGCCAACTGCTTCAATCATCTTTTATCCGGCATCTCTTACCCGCCGATTCCATCCGGCAACAGTGGCGCGCGATCCCGCTTGAGATACTTCTCCACCAGCGCCACGAGGCCACTTGCCAGATATTCTAAGTAGAGAAATGTCCAGATCGTCGATTGCTTCAGATGACGATTGGGTCCCCAGCGCCACCACATGCGAACCAATGTCCACCGATCCGCGTGTCGCCAAGACCTTTCGTTTTGCGGGTTATCACTCATTCGTCACTCTCACCATGGCTGTCGCTGGTAGCGGATCGATCGGCCATCGTGATTTTTCGATCACTCCATCCGTATTTAGTAGAGTGTAGCATTCCCGCAGCTGACAGGATTTCCTATCTCGTACCGCCCAGCGCTTTGTCGTACTGGAACTCATGAACCTAAAAGCGTACGTCTAACGTTTGTTTGTTGCTTTACAACCTGGAACTCGGTGCTACTATTCATAAGAATCATTCTTTTTGAGCCTTTTTGGGATGGAGCTCTTTGGGCACCAGGGAACTGTGTCCACCTATCCGCGGGCCACACAGGGAGGAATTATGTTCGGACGGAATCTTACGCTTACGCTTCTAACAATGAGTGCAGCCTTTCGATTGGCTGCCGCTTCCACGGCAACCGACCAGGCCACTCACGCCAAACTGGCAGCTCAATATCTAAAGCAGCCGATGACCTTCGAGTTGAACGAGGGTCAGAGTGATCCGCAAGTGAAGGCTCTTTCACGCGGTTCCAGATACGGTCTTTTTCTCACGTCCAATGAATCTGTGTTTGTGGTGTCACCGGGCAAACATGAGTCCGTGGTCCGAGTGCGGACCTTGGGATCGAACCCGGCGGCCAAAGTCAGCGGCGTGGACCGTCTCGATTCCATCTCGAACTACTTCGTAGGCAAAGATCAATCGAAATGGCGCAAAAATGTAGCCAATTATGGGCGCGTGAAGTACGACTCCATTTATCCCGGCATCGACCTGATCTACTACGGAAATCAACAGCAACTCGAATATGACTATTTAGTTGCCCCGGGCGCAGATCCGAATTCCATCCGGCTGGGTATCGAAGGCGTGCGTAAACTTCGCATCGATCGCAATGGCGACTTGCGCCTCGAAACAAAGTACGGTGCAATCTATCAGCACAAGCCGGTCATCTACCAGCAGATCAATGGTTCGCGGCGTGAGATTGCCGGCAGTTTCAGCCTACGCGGGAATCAGGTTTCTTTCAAACTGGGGGATTACGATCACAGCCAGGAGCTGGTAATCGATCCCTCGCTCGCGTTCTCGACTTATCTTGGCGGAAGCGGCGGCGATAACGGCAAGGCTATTACAATTACCACTGCGACCGGCCTGACCATCGTGGCAGGATCCACTGCTTCGGCGAATTTTCCGATCGCCCCAGTGCCTACGTGTCCGGCCATGCCCATCTGTACCACCACTGGCGTTACCAGTTATCCTTATACCGGTGAAACCGACGGGTTCTTGGCAACCTTCAATGCTGGTGGCGGAAAGCTGTATAACTCCACTTACATTGGCGGCACTGGCGGTTTGAACGTGGTAAACGCCGTCGCGATCGATAACTTCGAGGTCCCCGCCATCATATACGTCGCCGGTTACACCACGTCCACGGATTTTGACGTCGTGAACGCTGCACAAGCAACCAGCGGCGGCGGCGTTGACGCTTGGGTTTCCGGAGTGCTGTTGCAACTGACCATCACCAGTTTTGCGCCCCCGGGAGGCCAGATCAATACTTCGATCGGTTTCGCCACGTACCTCGGTGGCAGCGGCACCGATGAGATCACCGGCATTGCCATGGATCAGGCGACCAAGGACCTGTTCGTCACCGGCTATACTACCTCGAAGAACTTTCCCATCAAGGTGGGCGCTGGGAAAACGGGAGTGCTGCAGAAGACGTTTTCCGGAACCCAGGACGCCTTTGTGGCACGCTATGCCTCAGGATGTAACGCCGCGATGCAAAATATCGATGGCTGTACGCTCGAAACGACGCCTTCCGGCACGCTGCTGTTTTCGACTTACTTAGGAGGAACGGGCACAACTACAGGTAACGCGATCGCGGTGGGCCTCAACAACCCGACTCTAGCGGACCCGGTTCTGGTGGCGTATATTGTCGGCACCACCACTTCCACCACTCTTGGCGAGGTTGAGAAACCTGGCGATGAGCCTGCTGTCAGCGCGGCCACCGCGGGGACCAGCGAAGCGTTCCTGGTGTCGATGACCCAGCTGGGGACCGTACTCAATTTCACGGACTTGATCGGTTCTTCAACCACTACCACCGTGGGCAATGCTGTCACGCTGGACGTTTCTGGAGACATTTACATCACCGGCGACACGAACGATTCCGCCCTGCCGCTAGTAAACACTGTATTTAAGAAGTACCAGGGCGATACCGATGCTTTCATCGGTGAGTACGGCTACGGCGGCGGGACGCACCTTCTCACTTACTATGGCGGCAAAGCCTTCGATCAGGCGTACGGGATAGGCGTCTGCACCATCACATCGGAATCAAGCCCCGACTGTGCAAGCGCGCCTGGAACGGATCCGGTCACCAACCTTTTCATCGCGGGCGAAACAACAGGCTCGTTTTATATCACGTCAGGGGCGCCGCAGACTGTTTATGGCGGAGGCCCAAGCGACGGTTTTGTCGCCATGTTGACGAGCACCGATGCTTCCAGCTCTACGCCTAAGTGGACCATTGGGTACTCCAGTTACTTGGGTGGGCCTGGCACCGATGTCGTTTACGGTCTGGCAGTGGGCTCGTCCGGGAACGCCCGCTTAACCGGTGTGACCAACTCTACTACCGGCATGGCGACTACTGGGGCCTATCAAACGACTCCTGGAGGCGGTTATGACGCCTTCGTAGCCGAGATCCAAACGACCCCTTAGTTTCCTCTCCGTCTTACCGGCTGCGCGCGGAGCGAACGACACTCGTCATCGCTCCGTCGCGCGGCGGCCGACCGGCTTGCTACATTCATTCCGAGCGCTGGCGGCCCGGACACGTTCGTTTTGTATGTCTGTTCCGGGCGAGAGCATTGTCAAAGATCGTCAACTGGCGACCACGGCATCTGGGGCGGTCCCCCGGACCGCGGACGACGCCCGCGTCGGCCTCCATTTTGAACGTGTTTCGTGGAGCCGGACCAGGGGTCCGGCGCGGACGCGGGCGTCCGCCCCACCGCCAGGGCGTTGCATGTGCCATCGGATTTTGCATCAACACAAGTAGAGTGGCGCCGGAAAAACGGCCCGGGCAACCGGAAGCTCAGCAACTCTAAACGCTATCAAGCTCCCGTAATTCGTAGTAAGAAGAAAAACGATTGCCCTAAATAACTAGTCAAGCGCCGCGCAATCCCACTAGTACTTTCCAGCATTGACACTGAGCGTACCAGGAACTAAAGTTTAGTCTACTATCGTCAGGACGCGCGAGAGAAGTTGTAACAGACGCGAAACGTCTGTCAAATGGATCTCTTTTTCTGGAGGAGAAACATGAAAATCACAGGGTTTGCTGCAGGCCTTGTGCTTGCGACAATTCTGATCAGCGGCCCGGGAGCCGCGCAACAAGCAAGCAATTTCGTAAATTTCGAGGGTGCACAAACGAGCCCCATTCGCATATCCGCTGACGGAACTCGCCTATATGCAGTGAATACCCCCAATCAGACCCTGTCGGTTTTCAGTCTCACGAACCCTTCCAGTCCGGCACTGATTGCCGAAATACCGGTCGGAATTGAGCCGGTTTCGGTGAATCCACGCACCAACGACGAAGTTTGGGTGGTGAACGAAGTGTCGGGCAGCATCAGCGTAGTCTCGGTCTCGAAGCAAATCGTCACGGATACTTTGTATGCGCCCGGCGAGCCGGCCGATGTTGTGTTCGCGGGCACCAACCTGGCCTTCGTCAGTGTGCGGCGTAACAATCTGGTCAACGTCTACAGCACCACCACGCACGCGCTGGTGACCTCCATTCCACTGGCGGGCGACACTCCGCGCGCGATGGCGGTCAACGCCACCGGGACCGCAGTGTACGTGGCCTTCGCGCTGTCAGGCAACCAGACTACAATCCTTCCGGCCAGCGAAGCGCCGCCCCAGCCGGCGCCCGTGAATCCGGCATTGCCCACGCCGCCGCAGACGGCTGAGATCGTGCAGGTGTCCCATCCTCTCATTCACTACACCATGCCCGATAACGACGTAGCGGTGATCAACACTTCCACGTTGGCCGTTTCGCAATATTACCCGCACGTCGGAACCATCAACCTGGCTCTGGCGGTGCAGCCCACTACGGGGAATATCTATGTGGCGAATACGGACGCGAGGAACCTGGTCAGATTCGCGTGTGCGAATGCAGGCTGTCCTACTCCAAACCTGACCGGGCATTGGGTGAACAATCAGATCACGCCGATCAACGTGAGCACCAATACCGTGGGAACGCCGATCGATCTCAACCCCACCATCGATTACTCGGTCCTGCCGAACCCAGCGGCGCTGTCAATCGCATTGGCGCAACCGACGTCGGTGGTTTTCGATCCAACCGGGACCAATCTCTACGTCGCGGCGTTCGGAACCGATCGCGTGGCGGTGCTGAATCCTTCGACGGGCGCGATCACGGCCCGGATCGAAATCGGCCAAACGCCGGGATCCACGGTGAATTCGGCGCTGAAGCGCGGTCCGCGCGGACTGGCGCTGAATGCGAGCGCTCAGGTGCTGTATGTCTTCAACCGTATTTACAACACGATTTCGATTGTAAACACCGCGAACAATACCGTTGTGGCCGAGATCCCGAGCGGCAGCGCGGATCCGACGCCCGCGGTGATTAAACAGGGACGCGGCTTCCTTTACGACGCGAAGCTTTCCGGCAACGGCACCGGCGCCTGCGCTTCCTGTCATATCGACGCCGAGATCGACATGCTGGCCTGGAACCTGGGTGACCCTACCGGCAGCATGGAGACCGTGGTCAACGACGGAAATACGTACCAGGAGCACCCCATGAAAGGGCCGATGACCACGCAGTCGTTGCGCGGGCTGAATGGAAACTTCCCCTATCACTGGCGCGGCGACAAACCGAATTTCGCTGCGTTCAATGAGGCGTTCACCAGCCTGATGGGCGGACCGCAGCTCACCACCGCGCAGATGACGGCCTTCACCAACTTCATTAACACCATCGTTTATCCACCGAATCCGAACCAGAACCTGGATCGAACGCTGCCGGACTCGATCGCTCTGCCGTTCTTGCAAGGGGCTACCGGTAATCCGAATGTCGGCCAGACCTATTTTGAGAACGGCGTGGCCGGAAGTACGGTTTGCAACAGTTGCCATACTTTCCCCGGGCCGGGAACCAACAACATTATCGACGCAACCAACGTCGGCAGCGGCCTGCCGTTAGTGCAGCCGATCAAGGTTCCGCAGTTACGCAATCAGTTCCAGCGAGTTGGATTCATGAACGCTTCGGGCGCCGAGAGCATCGACGGTTTTGGCTTAATCCATGACGGAAGCCTCACGCCACTGGACCTGCTGGGGGGAGTTGCGCACAAGGCGAGCCTGCAAGAGCAACTGGATCTTTATGCTTTCCAGCTTTGCTTCGATACAGGAATGGCGCCCTCGGTGGGATTCGCTGTCACCCTCACCAGCAGTACGGTGACTGGTTCGGATAGGCAAACCGCGTGGAGCACTCTGGAGGGCCAGGCGGTCATCGACAACACCGTCGACCTGATCGGGCGTGGAACGCTGAACGGACAACTTCACGGGATACTGTACAATGCGGTCTCGAATCAATACACCACCGACACTAAGGGGCTGGGGCCCTTTACGCGAGCGCAAATCACGTCGATGATACAGGCAGGCGACACCATGACCATCATGGGCGTTCCACCAGGCACGGGCAAACCCTAACGGGCGGGGGCCTTAGCGAGATGCTTCATTGCAACGTCGCTCCCGCGAGCGTAACGAGCCCTGAAACCTGGACCGCTGGAATCGGCGTTGTCTCCACCGTGTACTTGAATATGTACGACGCACTTGCGGTGTGCGTGGCATTGTCGGCTGGCAGAGAGTTGAGGAAAACGTAGGTCCCGGTCCAATCCCAACAGGGATCGCTCATGAGAAAAAGAGGATTTCCAAGCGGGTGCAGGTTGTTGAAGAACGTCATCTGCGTAGTTCTTCCCGTCTCAGGCGGACCCGAAGCCAGGTCGAGAGGGCCGGCTTCGCCACCATTGGCGTTTACAGGGCCTAGCGTTGGCGGCAGGTATACACCGGTAGTGCCGACTGCGATGTCCCCTTGCGGGCGAACCTCCCACCATTCACTGTAAGAGGTCATTGGGGGGAGCTGAGTGGCCGTCTGGGTAGCGATGTTATACATCACTGTTCCGATGTGATTCAACGATCCATCGCCATTGTTTTGATTCGTGAAAAACAACGTCTCTGTGGTTGGCTCAATACTCGTGGGCATCGCGCCCGCACCTTCGTAGACGTTGAACTGCCCGGTGGTGGCTCCGCCTGTACCCATCGGTCCGATATCGACCTCGGTGACATCAGACAACGTGGGAGCGCCCGAGGATGGCAGCGTGACAGTCGCCCAGCGCGCGGTACCGCTAAAATTCCATGAATTGACACCGATGGCGTGCTGCATGATGTACATGCCGTAAATCTTCGTTCCGTCCGGCGTAAAGTGGGCGTGCAGAAATCCGTGGTTGTCGTCCACCCAGGTGGTTAGGGCTGACGGGTTGACGGTGCAAGCCACGTTCACGGAACAGAAATGGCCTGTGTTGTCGCCTTCGATGGCTATGAGGTAACAAGTCTGATCGGATACCCTGCACAGAAACACGCTGAACCCAAAGCCTACTCCCACCTTGGCATCTCCCGCGCTGCATGCGAGCATCGTGGCTTGGTTTTGAGCCTCCATCACAAACCAGGTACCTGCCGGATTCCAGCGCGGTGAGCCAAGGTTATATGATCCGAAAGGTGTCGGCAGCGCGCCGTTAGCAGTATAGGTGCTTCCTATTTCGGTCTGGTTTGAACCATCCACGCTCATCTGATAGATATCGGTGCAACCTCCGCTGGGTTTGCTGTAGAAAGCTTCCGCTCCGGCGTTCAACGTCGCGCATGCCAAAGTCTGACAAACGTAAATCTGAAATGCTCCGGTTGGCCCCACCTGCACAGGATTTGGCGCGAAGTAGTAGCTCTGAGCCGAGAGGCCGAGCGAGAAAGCGAGCACCAGCAGAGCGCGCTTCATCTAGCGTGTCTCCAGCGCCGCGATCCGCGCTTCCAGCGCTTCGAGTTTTTTCTGTTGCTCCTGGATCGTTTTGATCGCGAGCGTCAGCACTTCGCGGTCTTTCCAGTTTTCCAATTTGCCGTCTTGGTCGTAGCTGCCAAGCAGGGGGTCGATCGCGGCCGTCCAGTCGGCGATCATGCCAACGTCGTTCATGCCGTTCACTGAATCAATGCTGCGCGTGCCACGCTTCCAATCGAATGTCACGGGGCGCATCCGCATGATCTCGGCGACAGCGCTCGCCTCATCCAAATCTTCGATGTTTTCCTTTAGTGCGAGCAACGAGCTGCCGCACGTCGAAGTGTCGTAGGTGAGCGTCCCGGTTCCGGCAGCCCCCAGGCATGCGTAGTATGTCCCGGTGCTATTGGATATACCTTGGAACAACACTCCTGAGCTGCTAACCGTCAATGCTGGAAGAACCCAAGTGCCTGCGTTGGTTGCGCTACCTACCGTGCTATATGCCCCACCGTTGATGGACGCTCTAAAGAACATACTGCTGGTTGTGGCGCCTGCATTCGTCGCGGGTTCGTTTAGAAACTGGAAGCAATCTGTCTCACTCAGCGTTGAGCTGGAATTATAAGCGGTTCCGCAAATATTTTCCGCAGGTGCATACTGCGCGGTCGCGCCAGAAGTAGAAGCGGTCGGATTCGATAACGAAAGGCCCGCAACAGGTGCAGCGCCAAGCGATGTTAAATTTATTCCTGTCGCGAAAGGAATCACGGTCGCAAAGCTCATGGGCGTTATGTCGCCCGTTACGGTTGTCGTTCCGGTTCCTGCGCTGTTAGCGACAATCGCGGTCCCACCGTACGTCGCAGAGACCTCAAACTGGGTGCTCGACAAACCAATAGCGATCACGTAGCACACTTGAGGAGATGCGCACGGGGAAAAAGTCGTGGGGTAAGCGCCGCCTGAATTTAAAAAAGAAAGGCCAGCACCGATAGGAAAGCTGTTCGCGCCAGTGATTACCGCCGAACTGTTTGTAAATGTCACGGTAATTGTCACCGGACCGGCCAGAACAAGACTCGCAGTGGTTGGGGCATACTGGGGCCACTGTTTGAACCATGAAGTAAGACTGGCGGCATTTGGCCCGAGCTCGCCAACCGAATTTACCGGCAGGCTTAGGCAGGGAGTTGGAGCACAGGTGAGTGGCGGTACGGCGGTATTTCCAACCTCGGCAATCATGCCGGAATATCCATTCGCGTTGGCCACTGCGAACGGACTGGCCACGGGCCCAATCGTCAAGCCACTGGGCAGCGTAGTGGAACAGCCCAAAGAACTGAGGACCCCAGACGGGCATCCCGAACCAAGGCCTGCTGTCTGCGCAAGACAGGCCGACGAGAGCAAGAGAAATGCGCCAAGGACTTTCATCTTAGTGAACTCGACAAACTCATACCATGCCCAGTACAAGCACAACGCTGCCCATGGATTGTCCAATTTCTTGCTAAAAGCGTTAATCAGCCTGGTTAACCCGCGCATTTGCATGCGCATGCTGTGATTTTTGAGCTCTATGTGTGAAGTGCAAATTCTCTTTGGATCGGGGTTACCGACCACTGGAAGCCCGTCTGGTGCTGGGAGACACAGATCGCGGATCGCGTCTCGTAACCGTGATGATGGACTGTCGTGGTTTTGGCGGTTGGAGCAGGACCCATTTGCGGGCACTCTCCAACCACCGCTTACGGCCAGCGCTGGGTCAGGTGACGGATCTGCGTTTTTTGACGGGTCGGAGCAGCCGCGGATGCGCCCTCCGCGAGGCGCGGGCGCACGGACAAGCTACGGCCTAAACTCCCAGACGTCGCCCGCACTGTTGTAGGGCGGGCCCTGCACGACAGAGACTCCGTAGAGCACCCCTCGTCTTGACCGGATCACGCAGACCGGGAAGCTGCCGTCGGTGCCGTTCGTGAAACGGTACAGCACAGTCTCTGTCCAGGCCCCGCCGGATGACTGGGGAGGGGTGAGGGAGAAGATCGTGCCAGCGCCGCCGCCGACAACGTCGTAACCGCCGTAGTTCGTGACGCCATAGAGGACACCGCCGGTCCCGATCACCAGCGGAGATGAGGGTTGCGCGCCGTCCCCGCTGCCCAAGTCGCCGAACGCGTACAAGTTAGAGTACGTCCACGCTCCGCCCTGCGAGGCCGGCGGCGTCAGCGAGAAGACCGATCCTGCCGGAGGGGCATTGGTGGTTCCGTAAAGCACGCCGCCTGCGCCGATCACAACTGCGCCAGGTCCCGAACCGACGCTGCCGTCGCTTAAGTAGGCCAATACCGTGTAGGTCCACTCGCCTCCGGCAGAGGACGGGGGAGCCAGCGAAAACACGACCCCCCCGCCATTCGTCGTTCCCGCTGCGGTGCCGTAGAGCACTCCCCCGTTCCCCAGCACCACGCCGGCCTGAGGCAGGGAGTCCTCTCCTGTAAAGGCGTGTAGTACGGTCTCGGTCCACTGCCCACCCGGCGAAACCGGTGGCGTCAGTGAGTATACTTCCCCAAACCCTGGCACTCCTTCGCCCCCCAGCGTCCCATAGATCACTCCGTTACCGTCGACCGCCAGCGGTGATCCTTGTATCCCATCGTAACGCGAGGTGAAGTCGTAGATATCGGCGAAGCTCCACGTTCCCCCCGGGGACGATGGTGGCGAGAGCGAGAAGACAAAGCCGTAGCCCAGAGGCCCTCGCGCAGACAAACCGTACATTACGCCTCCACGGCCGATCACCGGACTGGCCCCGGCCACGCCCCCGCTTCCGCCCGTAAAGGTATGGAGGATAGTCTCGCTCCACGGCTCTCCGGGGCTTGTTGGCGGCGTCAGCGAATACACCGTGCCGGCCTTGAACTCGCCCCCATAGAGTGTCACACCGAAAAGCGCGCCGTCGCTCCCGACGAGATTGCTGCCATACCCTGGGTGGCCGCCATCGGTTGGAGCGCCTCTGAATTGGTGGATAGTGGTGAACTCCGGGGGCTGCGCCTGGGCAGCCGCTTGGGCGGCGAAAAGGCAGACCAGGGCGGCCGCTCGCGCGGCCCACGGAATGAGTGCTGTTGGCTTCTGCTGGTTCATCGACGCGGCCTCCTTAATGCCGCTCCAATACATGATGGATGTGGCAGCGTCACTGTAGCGTCGCGACGCCACTTATATACGAAGTGCCGAGGACCCGCGAAGTGAAGGGCACGAACGAAATTCCATACAAGGCTGAGTTCCCGCCCGTGTCCTTGATTAACTGGGTAAGCGTATTGGCTTGCGTGTAGTCGGCGTATCCCCCGCTGAAAACGGTGGCGCTCGTGCAACTGGCGCCAAGGGCGCCGTCCAGGGCGCAGGTCAGCGCGCGGTCCGGAGAGGTCAGTTGGTTCAGCCCGGACACCTGGTAAGCGTTGTCGATTTGGCCCAGCCTTAAATGGTTGTTCGCATCCCTCCAGCGAGGAATCACTGCAGCCCATTTGTCAAGGGGAAGGTCCCCGGTGCACATCGGCCCGGTTCCGAAACACGTGGCCCCTCCGTTGTAGGAGCCCGCCGTCGCCCCGAGACTGCTGGACCAGATGATGAAGGAATTGCTTTTGTCGGTGCTCGCGTGCTCGTCCCAAGCGTTGAACTGGGAGCCCCAGGGCACGACGAGGTCGAACGTGGTCGTGTAATTGAGATTGAAGCCGTAGATGTTGTTCTGCCAGTACCTCAGGGTGCCCGTAGGCGTCCCTTGGAACGTGAACTCCCCTGAGAGGCTGTCATAGAAGCCGGACATCTCAGTGTAGCTGCAGGGGCCGATCGGCTGAAAAGGGCTCGAGGCCGTCGACAACTCACTTTGTGGCATTAGCGTGCCCATGACAACCGAATACGGCCATACGCGAATGCCCCAAGCGCCAAGCGCACATGAAACCGGGTCTACCCCCGGCATGTATCCAGCGAACCGGTAGCTCATCCAGATATAGTTGCCGCCAGTGCGGGCGAAGAGCACTCCGTTAGTCGCGCTGCCGTACGTCGCGATCTGGGTCAGGTTCGTGGCCGCCGAGAGCGACAGTGTGGGGCTCGTGGAGATCGGCATGTACCAGGTGTCCCCGCACACGCCCCTGCCGGGCGTGGGGGCCGTGCACGCGACCCCCGGCAAACCGTAAGCCGACACCCAGAGGAAAAGATAGTCGCCCGTGCTGTCCTCAAAAAAGGGCTGGCCCTTGGTGACCGTGGAAGGGGTGGGAGGCGTGTAGCCGAACAACATGTTGTCCTGGCCGCAGGTCAGGCAAGTTACGGGGCCGGTACACTGAAACACGCCGCCGACGTAGTTGCCGAGGCAGCCGGCGATCTCGCTCGTCGAGTAGCTGACCTGGTACTGGTCGGTTGCCCAGACGCACGCAGAGCCAGCCGGGTTGCAAGCCACCTGGCCCCCGTTGGGGAACAGGGCCGAAGGAACGAGGTTCTTAACCGATACGTCGGCCGCGGGAAGTGAGAGCGCCGCGGCCACGAGCAAAAGAAGGCATCGCATATTAGTTCGCCTGGACTGCTATGAGCCGAGGGGTCGTGATGACGGCGTACGCGAGTACGATGTCGGCGGTGGCGGAGCCGCTCAACGCGACCCTCAGGTTCACAATGCTGCCCGGGACGCAATTGTTGCCGGCCGTCATGTTCACGAACTGCGCCGATGTCGCCCATTCGCGGGCGGCCGTGGTCATCGACTGGGAGGGCATTGGGGACTCTGCCAGAAAGGCTGGGTTATCGGTGACGGTGCCGTCGGACTTTGAGCAGGCAGACGAGACGGTCCAGATAACGGTGCCCGCAGTGTTGGTCCCGGAGCCATAGTAGAGCTTGATAAACGGCTGGGATGAGCTGTCCCAGTCGGAGGGAAGCTGAAACTGGAAGTATGCGGTCCCGCCGGACGAGGGCACGCCCTCCAGCGTGCCGTTGATGTTATTCGTCCCACCCCGGCAGAACGCCATGAGGGCTCCGCTGGACGGCAGACTCCAGAGGAGGTACGTCGTCGGCCCCGCGTTGTTGCATGCGGCGGGGTAGAAATAGTGCACGTCAGGGAAATCGATGAAAGTCGGGGACCCCGCGCCACCGGACACCGCGACCTGCTTTGCGCTACCAGCCAGGCTGGCGGCCGGAGCGCTGCCCGCCCCGCCTCCATACACCAGCCCCCCGGCCGTGAGCGCCGCAGTGGATCCCGTGACGCTCGTGCTCGAGAAGTAGGGTATGCCGCCGCTTGTCGCGCTCGTTGGGTATGAGACGCCAGCCCAGCTAGGCGAAGCCGATGCCCCCGAGAGCAAAGGAAGGTTGGCCGTCGATGTTCCCGCGAGGATTCCCAAAGCCGAAGCAGTGCTGTAGGGAATCCCTCCGTTTGAGGCCGCGAGCGCAGCGGCTGTTCCCCCGTTGGCTAAGGGAAGGGTTCCGGAAACACCGGATGCCAAAGGGAGCCCGGTTGCGTTCGTCAGCACTATCGCGGACGGCGTGCCGAGGTTTTGGGGGGCGCTGAATGTCTGGGCGCGGTTCAGGTAAGCGGCCGATCGGAGGGGGCTAGCCACGTTCCAGACTCCCCCGGTGGTGTCGTAGATCGCGCAGACGATGTCATTGGTCGAGGCGTCCCCGGAGGCCAACGCGAGGCCCCCCGCGAGTTGCAGCGTCTTCGCGTTCGCGCCCATCGACTCGATCGACAGGGTGGTCGCTCCGCCGATGTTGTTCGCGAGCTTGAAGCAGATCGGCGCCCCGTCCGTGTACTCCGGGTTCGGGTTCACCACATTAATGGCGCCGGACATGCCTACATCCGGGAACTCAAGCCCGACGCCGTCCGACGTAATCCCGTTTCAGGTGACCGTAGAGGCAAATACCGCCTTGCCGTTTCCCCCATTGCTCGCCGCGGTCAATGTGAACGTGCCAACCTGCAAGCCACCGCTGTACACAGTGAACAAAAGCGAGCCAGTCGTCGGTGTCCCTGCCGGCGTGGTTTGGAGGCTTGTGGCGTTGATCGCGGACGAGCCGACGTTGCCCCCGCTTGTGGCCGTGAACTGCGCGGTCAGCTGGGGAGTCAACAGAAAAGGCGCTTGAGGCGCAAGGGCGAAAATCGGAACGCTTTATGCATCCTGTCCCCATTTTTGTTCTCTCGCGTGTAGAAACATGCTTCCACTGTACAATGTTTCCGCCCCAATCGGAGGGCCGCAGTGCGAATACCCTTCAGATGATTTCTGCGCCAGGAGTTCCCTAGCTTCCCACGCGTGATCCGCAATTTCAGTGTCCATCGCCGGAGACACGCGCAAGGTTTTGTGAAACTCGGCAAACTTATACCATGCGAAATGCAAGCACGACGCTTCCCTTAGATTGTCGTTTTTTGCTAAAAACGTTAATCGGCCTGATTAACCTGCGCATTTGCATGCGCATGCTGAGATTGCGGGGGCTTTCTGCGTGAAGTGAAAATTCTCTTCGGATCGGGGTTACTTATGACTGAGTGAGTTGGCGAAATCTACGCGCATTCCTCGTACCTGAACAAACACGCCGCTTTGGGCCTCGCTCAGCCTCTGAATCCGGCGAAGTTCACTGCCTCAATTGCCGAGGAACAGAGCGGGTTGCGGGAATTGCGTGGATACAGGTACGGTTCCAACCACCTTGAGCGAGGATGTAGAGATGATCTGTTCCGAGCAGGCTGCGCAAGGCAAGGGAGTGCCGCCATATAAGTAATTGCCATCGGGGCTGACCGTCAGATTGGTGAGGTCGATGCCGGCTACCGTGTTCGTGATGGCGAGAGTCTCCCCGTTGAGCGTGTACAGCGTGTCGCTGGTAGAAAAATAAACCGTGCTGCCGTCCGGCGAAACCGCCGGATTCGAGAAGTATGAGGCCAGGCCCGGCAACTGCACGTGAGCGATTGTCGTGCCCGTGCTCAAGTCGATTTCGCTCACCTCCACCTGATAATCGCCGATGGGAAACGCCGCATAGCCCACACTGGCCCCAGGCGCGAGGCCCAGCAACGGCAACGTTGGGAACGGCCACATTGCCACCAGCTTCATCTGGAGCGTATCAATAACCGCAATACCGTTCGCGGGCACTGCAGCCGAAGCAGCGGCGGCGTTGCCGGGCTGAATCGGGCCGCCATTGAACGAAAACGAAAAGGGCACATAGAGCGTGCTTCCATTCATTACCGTTTGCGCGAAACTGACCAGGTAATTCGGCGAGTTCGGAAGAGAAACCCGCCCGGTCACCTGAAGCGAGACCGGATCGAACCGCAGGACCTCGCCGGGCATGGCGATAAATCCGGAACCGCCGCTGGCATTCACGTAGGGAGTGGTAGTGTTCAAATTGCGAAGAAAAAGATGCCCGGCGGGTTGGAACGTAACAATGCGTAGAAGCCGCGCGGTTATTGTGAAAATCTCAACCGCGCGACCCTTATTAAACGGCGGATTTTCCCCATTTACCCCTTGACCACTGCTTTCTACCGAGGTATTCTAAGCCACCGCACAATGGGTCCCATCGGCCCGGATCAGCCGGCTCCCCATTCGGCGTACGTCAGCGAAATGGAGGACCTATGGGAACGATGAAGCAAATGCGCCTCGCAGTGGCGTGCGCGCTAGCTGTTGTGACTATTGCGCCTGTCGAAGCGCAGGTGCAAGAGATCGTCCTACACAATTTCGAAACGGGGACGGGGTATATCTCCGACGGCGAGCGTTAATCTCGCGTCAGACGGGATCTACGGAACTACTCAGTTTGGCGGCACAACAGATCACGGTGTGGTGTACAAATGGGACACCGCATTCAACTACACTGTTCTGCACAACTTCACGGCGGGCCCCGGCGGTGGTGCTAACGAACCAGGCGTGATCCGCGACTCGGCCGGTAACCTCTACGGGACCGCTCCCCTTGGCGGAACGGCAGGTTACGGTGTAGTGTTCGAACTGGACTCCGCCGGCAACTATACGGTGCTTTACAACTTCACGGGTGGGGCCGACGGTGCTTATCCAGCAGGCGTGATCCGCGACTCCGCTGGTAACCTCTACGGGACCGCTCCCCTTGGCGGAACGGCGGGTGACGGTGTAGTGTTCGAACTGGACTCCGCCGGCAACTTTACGGTGCTTTACACCTTTACGGGCGGGACCGACGGTGGGGATCCCCAAGCAGGCGTCGTCCGGGACCCGGCCACCGGTAATCTCTACGGGACTACGGCCATGGGCGGAGGTCACCGTGGCGGCGTGGTGTACAAGCTGGACGCGGACGGAGACTATACAGTGCTGCACCGCTTCACACAAATATTTGCCAGCCCCAACGGCGTGATCCTCACGCCGGATGGTCTCTATGGGACTACCGCGGGGGGGCGCACAGGTAGGGGCGTGGTGTACAAGCTGGACTCTGACGCCAATTACACCGTGCTTTACAACTTCACGGGCGGGGCTGACGGCGATAATCCCCAAGCAGGCGTGATTCGCGACTCGGCCGGTAACCTCTACGGAACCACTGAAAGTGGAGGTGCTGGGGATGCCGGCGTAGTGTTCAAGCTGGACTCCGCCGGCAACTATACGGTGCTTTACAACTTCACGGGCGGTGCCGACGGTGGGAGTCCCCGGGCCGGCGTGGTCCTCGGTCCGACAGGCAATCTGATAGGAACCACCGGTGAAGGGGGGAAATACAACGGCGGCGTAATGTTCGAGCTCACCGGCGTGCAATGACCCCAGCGTCGCCGCGCGAAGAATCCAGGCGCTGTTCCACCGCTTTTTTCTCGAGCGCCTGGCTCGAAGGCCGGCACGCGGACCCCGCCTGCCGCTCTTCCTTTTAAACTGACGTACTTTAGCGAAATGGAGGACTTATGGGAACGATGAATCAAATGCGCCTCGCTGTGGCGTGCGCGCTAGCTGTTGTGACTATTGCGCCTGTCGAAGCCCAGGTGCAAGAGATCGTGCTACACAATTTCGAAAAGGGGACGGGGTATTATCCGTTGGGGAGCGTTACTCTCGCGCCAGACGGTATCTACGGAACTGCTCAGGTTGGCGGCACAACAGATCACGGTGTGGTGTACAAATGGGACACCGCGTCACACTACACCGTGCTTTACACCTTCACGGGCGGGGCCGACGGTGGTGATCCCGGAGCAGGCGTGATCCGCGACTCGGCAGGTAATCTCTACGGGACCGCTCCCGATGGAGGCGCAGCGGATGACGGCGTGGTGTACAAGCTGGACTCCGCGGGCAACTATACGGTGCTTTACAACTTCACGGGCGGTGCCGACGGTGCTTTTCCCGAAACAGGCGTGATCCGCGACTCGGCCGGTAACCTCTACGGGACCGCGTCCTTGTACGGAGGTAACGGCGTGGTGTACAAGCTGGACGCGGACGGTAACTATACGGTGCTTTACAGCTTCACGGGCGGGCGCTATGGCGCGGGTCCCAACCGGCGTGGTCCGGGACCCGGCCGGTAATCTCTACGGGACTACGTCCACGTTCAAAGGTTACGGCGTCGCGTACAGGCTGGACGCGGACGGTAAGTATACGGTGCTGCACCGCTTCACAGAGGAAGAAGGTGGCGCCCCCCACGGCTTGATCCTCGCGCCGGATGGTCTCTATGGGACTACAGCGGGGGTGGTGTCGGCGTGGTGTACAAGCTGGACTCCGCCGGCAACTATACGGTGCTGTACACCTTCACGGGCGGGGTCGATGGCGGTGATGCCTCCGGAGGCGTGATCCGCGACTCGGCTGGTAACCTCTACGGGACAGCTTTCTATGGAGGCACGGCGAACGCCGGTGTAGTGTACAAGCTGGACTCCGCCGGCAACTATACGGTGCTTTACAACTTCACGGGCGGGGCTGACGGAGGGAATCCCCAGGGCGGCGTGGTCCTTACCCCGGCAGGCAATCTGATAGGAACTACCCAACGTGGCGGGAAATATGGCGAGCGGCGTAATGTTCTTGCTCACCGGCGTGCCATGACGCCAGCGTCCGCCGCGCGCGAAGAATCCAGGCGCTGTTCCACCGCTTTTTTCTCGAGCGCCTGGCTCGAAGGCCGGCACGCGGATCCCGCCTGCCGCTCTTCCTTTTAACTTGACGTACGTTAGCGAAATGGAGGACTTATGGGAACGATGAATCAAATGCGCCTCGCTGTGGCGTGCGCGCTGGCTGTTATTACTGTTGCGCCTGTCGAAGCCCAGGTGCAAGAGATCGTGCTACACAATTTCGAAAAGGGGACGGGGTATCAATCGCTCGCGAACCTTACTCTCGCGCCAGACGGTATCTACGGAACTGCTGAGTTTGGCGGCACGCACGGTGCGGGCGTGGTGTACAAACTGGACACCGCATTCCACTACACCGTGCTGCACAACTTCACGGTCGTCGACGGTGGTTTTCCCGTAACAGGCGTGATCCGCGACTCAGCCGGTAATCTCTACGGGACCGCTTCCGCTGAAGGCTCAGCGGTTGACAGCGTGGTGTACAAGCTGGACTCCGCGGGCAACTATACGGTGCTTTACAACTTCACGAGCGGGGCCTTCGTTGATCCCCTCGGAGGCGTGATTCGCGACTCGGCCGGTAACCTCTACGGGACCGGTTGGCGCGGCGCAGGGGGTGACGGTTTTGTGTTCGAACTGGACTCCGCAGGCAACTATACGGTGCTTTACAACTTCAACTTAGCTGGTCCCTACAGCGGCTTGAGCCGGGACTCGGCCGGTAACCTCTACGGGACTACGTCCACGGTCAATGGTCGCGGCGTGGTGTACAGGCTGGACACGGACGGTAGATATACGGTGCTGCACCGCTTCACAGAAGCATTTACCAGCCCCAACGGCGTGATCCTCGCGGCGGATGCTCTCTATGGGACTACAGAGGGAGGGGGGACTGCGAATGTCGGCGTGGTATACAAGTTGGACTCCGCCGGCAACTATACGGTGCTGTACAACTTCACAGGCGGGGTCGACGGTGTACAACCCCGTGCAGGCGTGATCCGCGACTCGGCTGGTAACCTCTACGGAACTACTTACTATGGCGGTACAGCGAATGCCGGTGTAGTGTACAAGCTGGACTCCGCCGGCAACTATACGGTGCTTTACAACTTCACGGGCGGGGCTGACGGAGGGAATCCCCAGGGCGGCGTGGTCCTCGGCCCGACAGGCAACCTGATAGGAACTACCCTATATGGCGGGAAATACCAACGCGGCGTAATGTTCTTGCTCACCGGCGTGCAATGACGCGTCCCGCAACGACGAAGCCTGGCTAGTTTTCCACATCCTCGCCGTAATGAAAGCGGTCCAGGTAGGGCTGCATGCGACGGAGAATCTGGGTTCGATAGCGTACTACCTCGGGCAGCAGTTTGGTAGGGCGTTTCTCAATCAAGCCCGCGTAATCGACGCCGGCTTCCGGTTCGATCTGCAGGAACCGCAGGATTGCCTCGATGTTGCCCGAAGGATTGCTGCATATATCTTCATAGCGGAAACAGATGGCGTCGGCGGCCGGGATGCGTTTGAAATTGGCCATGAAGTAGTTGCCTGCGCGCGCCACATGCCGGGGCACAATGTACCGCCATAAAGCCAGCCGGGCAGAGAACACTTGCTGCATGAACTGGCGCCGGATACGGGAATCCCAAAGGCGTGGATACCAGGGGGCGATCAGCCGGTGGTATTCGTGGTGCGCTTCCATCATGGACCGGACGGCGCGCAACTGCGAGTTGACAACGGCCAAGGGATGGCGCTGCAGGAAAATGAGCTTGGCTTCTGGAAAGCTCTCCTTCAGGAAGACGAAGCTGAGCGCGTCCCAAGGGTTCTTGAGCAGGATCGGCTTATCGGTGCCGCCGATCAACCGTAGCTTTTGACACAATTCCACCAGGCGGCCGCGGTTGGAGGGCCGCAGCCGGGGGCGGGCGTTATCTTCGATCAAGAATCCGTACTCTTCCGGCAGATCGGGTGTGACGCGGACGCCATCGAATACACGGTCATTGGCGCCGAGCTCCGCGAACCGCTTTTCCAGCTCCAGCCGCGCAGTCTGAGTGCGGCCTTCCATGAAGTGCGTGACGATCTCGTTGTAGTGGACCACCTGATATGCATTCAACACGTGGAAGTGCCCGGTGGCCGCCAACAGTTGATAGAGAAGAGTGGTGCCTGAACGGTGGTCTCCCACGATGAACACCGGGCGAAAATCAAGTTTTGAGAATAGGGGGGCGTATTGTGCGTCCATACTGTAAGCTGGCAGTTTTTCAGAACTTAGGCCGGCCGCGACGGTCTTCGGTTCGTTTTCAAAGCGGGTATCTGGTAGTACTGACACTCGGGTTCTTGGCTCTCCATTGCAAATTCCGCGACCGCGCGTTTAGAATGTTCCCATGGGTTTGCCCCCAGCTTTCAATCTTATGCTGCTTCTGGCGTCTGACGCCAGTAGCGGGTCCACCATTTGCCCAACACCATGACCGCCACCGCCCCTCCACCCGTTTGGGATAAAAGCCTCGATCAGCCTTATTTGGAACGGCTGAACGGGGTGGAAGTGCGTCCGGTTTTCATTATCGCTCCCCATCGCTCCGGCACAACCCTGCTGTATAGAATCCTGGTGGAGAGCGGGAGCTTCAATGCGGTCACTGTCCACCATATCCTGAACCGGCACCGTCTGCTCCAGTTACATTTCACCAATCAGGACCAGGCGGCGCGGGAGGAGCTGAACCGGACATTTGAAAGCAAAGGGATTCGGGGCGAATCGATGAACTCCCGGGAGTTCAGTGGCGACGTTCTGGAAGAGTACTGCTATGCGTTCGACCGCCAGAGCCGCCGCCCCCGGCTGGCGCCGGACAACGCGGAAGAGTTCAAGCGGTTCACGAAGAAGCTCCAGGTGATTCAGGATGCTTCCCGTCCATTGCTGCTTAAGAATCCATACGATGGCGTCGGATTTCTGTATCTCGCGGAGGTTTTTCCAGACGCGCGCTTCATCTTCATTTACCGCAATCCCGTGGACGTGATCAATTCCAAAATCCGGCTGAACCGCCTGCTCCTGAGCAAGAAATTCGAGTATCACGCCATGGTCATTCAGGGGTACGCCCGGCTTTTCGAAAACCCGATGAAACTGGCGATGGCCCGGATGGTGTTTTCCAGCAGGCTTCCCCTGATGACCGAGCTGGTGTTCCGCGATGTGTCCCGGAGCTGTGATTATGTTCGGGACAACGTGGGCAAACTGGGCGAGAAAGCCATGGGCGTCACCTATCCCGAACTATGCGCGGATCCCACCCAGGTGGTGCGCCGTGTTCTGGAGTTTTTGAAGTTGCCGGCAAGACAGCCGGGATTATTCCAACATGATCAGCAAGCGCGAGCCCAATATCCTTCCGGAAGTGGAGCAACTCCGGCGCCGCATCGAAAAGCGGAACGAGGGTTACTGCCAGGCGTTCCACGTCTGAAGCTCTGAATGCGGTAAGCCCCATGGCCAAAATGAAAGGCGGCTGCGAACGGGCTACCCATGAGATCGAGGGACTCAATGGTGGAAATCGTGACGGGCAAGTGAAGGCAAATAGTGAATCTGCCCGGCCCACTCTCCCGGCACCGAGGCGGACCATACCAGCAGGATCGCCTCAACAACCTGCCCCACCGACGCACGTTGGCGAACCAGGAAGACGCCCGGATTTTTCCGGCCCGATCGTAGCCGATCGAAAAAATGCACCGGCATGGTGCTTGTGTCGTGTGAGATAAGAATGCGGTCTTGGCTCGCCGCGAGCTCGAGCACTTCTGGATCGCCTTTGCCTTGTAGGTCAGCCTCAGTGGCCGTCAGGAAATCGACGGTGGGTTCCCAGTCCCGCGCTCCGATCACGATGGCTTGATTCAGGTCGGCATCCGCGAGAAAGCGGATGCTCACCCTTCGGGCTTCCTCATTGCTTGGCGGGCGCTCTCCAATCTGTCCCACAGTTCGGGATTCGCTTGGGCCAGCGGGATTGAGGACCTATCCAGGGCTTGTTCCTTGGCTTCGAGATAGCCGCGGACGCTTACCTGATGGTCCAGGTAAAACGCGATAGCGCCGTAGATCTGGGGCAGTCTCAGCAGAGGGAAGTCCTTCTGGATCGACTCGGGCGAATTTCCCCGCTCGAATGAGTACACGATGGAATCGAGCGAGATTCGGGTACCCGCGATGTAATAGCCGCCGTTCCGTTCCTCAATGTACTCGCTGGTCATGAGACCTCTCGAATCCAGTGTCCCACCGGCATCAACAGACTTCAACCTGCAATTCCGGCTGGCCATTCACCAGGTAGGACATAGATTACTCGGTCGTGTTCGTCAGCACGATAACTCCGCCGGAAAAATCCGGGGCCACAATGTCCGGTAAGCCAGGCGTGGTTAGTTCGTGGAAATGTCCTACCAGGATCGAGCCAGGCGCAGGGCCGGTTCCGATGGCGAATGGCGTCGCGTAGGTCGCGCCGCTTTGACCGAGGTAAACCTCTATTGTGTCCGCTGTCGACACGAGCACGTCCGGGATGCCGTCGCCATTTACGTCGGCGACGAAGTTGCCAGAGCCGCCCGTAAGAAGAATCCCGTCTAGTATCGTTAAGGATGTAAACGTTCCCTTACCATTGCCGAGATACAATAACGCGCCGCTAGCTTGCGAGGAGGCGAGAATCAGATCTAAGTTCCCATCGCCGTTTAGATCCGTCAGGATCGGCTGGACCGTGAGAGCTCCAAACTTCGTCGGTACTTGCGTGAATCCACCCTTGTGGTTATTGATGAGCACCGTAGCATTGGCGTTGACTGGAAAAACGTTACTGGTCAGAACCAGATCCTTCCAGCCGTCGTTGTTGATATCTCCCGACGCAATGCCGGAGAATCCGCCACTGGGCGGATCAGCCACAATATCTGTCGGATTCTGAAACGTACCATCCCCATTTCCCAACGCGATTAGATTGCCCGTCGTCGCAAAATCCACCTTCCCATCATGATTGAAGTCACCAGTTGCTAAGTAGCCGCCGGATGGTGTCGGCGTGATGCTGGCTAGGGTAAACGTGCCGTCGCCATTGCCAAGATAAGCATAGATATTTCCCTGAACCGGCACCAGGAGATCAAGCTTGCCATCATCGTTCAGATCAGTGGTAACGAAGCATCCGGCGCCGCCTAAAGTTATGGTCGATCCGAGCGTGAAGGGCGCGTCACCTTTCCCGGTGCCGAGTAGAATGACAATTCCTTGTGTGTTGTTGACCGCCAGATCAGGATGACCATCGCCATTGAAGTCACCCTTCACACCACATCCAGCGCCACCTGCAACGCTGGTCCAGACGCCATCTTCGAATCCCTTGTTATTCTGGTTCAGCAGTACGGAGACTACATAACGAGCATTGGTGACAATATCTGTTAAACCGTTATTCCGCAAGTCGGCCAACGCAACGTTGGTTGGGTAATAGGTCGAGTCGACAACGAAACTCATGGGCGAGCTGAAGTTCGCACCGCCTTCACCATAAGCAACGTAGCCGCTCGAAGATACCAGATCGGGGCGGCCGTCTCCATTGACATCGCCGATAACCAAAGCGGCGACATACCCAGCCCCAGGAAGGCTGACCGGTTTAGGTCCGGAAAAGCCTCCGGTGCCATTTCCAAAGTACAAATAAACCTCATTGGCGGAACTGCTGCTGACGGCGATACCCGGCGGACCACCTTTGGTTAGGCTTCCGACGGCGAGTGCAGCCGGCTTTTTCGGCGCGCTGAACATTTGCGGCGTTTGGAAAGTGCCGTTACCGTTGCCCAGAAGGACCTCAAAGCCGCTGCCGGGCAGACCTATGGCGAGATCGAGCCTTTGGTCCCCGTTAAAGTCGGTGGCCGCGATGTTCCAGGCGCCTGGCACGGGCGCCGCTAATACCGCCGCGTTGAAGCTTCCATCCCCCTTCCCCGTTAATAGCCAAACACCTGAGTTGCCTGCGGTTGCAATATCCACGATACCGTCGCCGTTGAAGTCGCCGGTCACCAAGAAAGTGATATTACCGTCGTTAATCGGATAGTTGACGCTACCTTGAAAAGTGCCGTCGCCATTGCCGATAGCCACAACGACAGCCCCTGAATTAGGCAACGCCACATCGATCTTTCCATCACCCTTCAGATCGGTTGCTGCGAACGAGATCGCAAACCCCGCAAAGGCCGTACCTACAGGGCCTGGTCGAAAAGTGCCGTCACCATTGCCGAACTCAACGTCGATGCCTCCTGCAACATTGAGAAGCATCAAGTCCGGTATTCCATCGCCGTTAGTGTCCCCGATTTGAACGAATTCGTCGTTTCCTATCGGATAATCCCGACGCGCGAAGAAGGTGGGCATCAACGGCGTAGTCTGGCCGCGAGAAAAAGCGCTGACACATCCAGGGCCAAAAACAAGATTAGCTTTAGCATGGTTCTCATTGTGTCGAATCGCACGAAATTTACCGCTGCAACACTTCCGCTTTTGGCTATTGTACGACGTTAATCATACTCGATATGTTGTTCGAGCCGCTATTGGCCACGACAATATTCGGCCACTTAGGCCGGCTGAAAAAGCCCACCCCAATGGAAAGCGGGTTGGTATTCGCGCCGAAACGCATCGGGCTCTGGAAGGTGCCGTTGCCGTTCCCCAACCGGATATCCACGTTGCCTTCATAGGCGCTCAGCACAGCCACGTCCTGATTGCCGTCGCCGTTGTAATCGCTCACAGCCACAACAATCGGCAACACCTCGCCCGTGATGGTAGTGGCGCTGCCAAAAGTGCCGTTATTATTGCCCAGCAGAACCGAAAGACTGCTGCCTTGGCTATTGGCCACCACCAGATCCACTTTCTTGACGGCAGTGAAGTCGGCAGTGGAGATCGAGGATGGGCTAGCGCCCACGGCATAATTCACGGCGCCCTGGAACGTTCCATCGCCATTGCCCAGCAGTACCGAGACGTTATTTGAGCCGGAGTTGGCCACCATCAAATCATATTTCCCGTTGGATCTGGTGTCGCCGGTGACCAAAGCCGCGGGTAGCGAACCCACCGCAAAGGCCTGGGCCGGATTGAAAGTCCCATCCCCTTTGCCCAGTAAAATCGAAACAGTGCCGGTAGTAGTTTGGTTAACCACCACCACATCGTACTTGCCATTTTTTCTGAAATCGGTGGAGATGACAGAAACCGGGTTCGGCCCGGCTGCGTAGGTGACAGGTGGCTGGAACGTTCCGTCACCCTTGCCTAACCAGATCGTCACCAAGCCGAGGGCAGGATTGGTAGTCACCAGGTCCGGTATGTTGTCCTCATTGAAATCGGCCGTCGCGATCGCGGTCTGCCCGACGCTGGATGTCACCACGGGCGTCTGAAAAGTGCCGTCGCCATTTCCCAGCAGGACCGCGATTCCGGAAGCAGATGCGACCGCCACATCCAGCTTGTTATCTCCGTTGAAGTCTGCGCTGGTAATCGATTGTGGACTGGTAACGCCTGCCGCAAAGCTGGGAGCCACCTGAAATGTGCCGTTATTGTTACTAGGAAAGACAGAAACAGTGGCCGACCCGGAATTGGCCACGGCCAGGTCCGACAGGCTGGCGCTGTGAAAAGAAGCCACCACCAGGCACTCGGGCGCCGTGCCCGTAGTCCATAAAGTGGCTGGCTGGAAGGTACCATCGCCATTTCCAAGCAGCACTGCGATATCGTTCGCTGCATTGTCGGCCACCGCCAGATCCAGCTTGCCATCCCCGTTGAAATCGGCCACCACCAGAGAGAGCGGGCCGTTGTCGGCGACATATCTCACCTTTGGCTGGAAGGTCCCATCGCCATTGCCCAGCAACACATAAACGGAGTTGAAGAAAGAACCGGCCACCGCCAGATCCAGATGCCCGTCGTGATTAAAGTCGGCGGTGACTATGGAGGCCGGCCCACCCCCCACGGGGATCAGCGATGGCGGTTGAAAGGTGCCGTCCCCATTACCCAAAATGATGAAGACATCCCCGCCGAACCGGTCGGCGATAGCTGCATCCAGTTTTCCATCGCCGTTAAAATCGCCCAAGGCCATCGACACCGGATTGTCCCCGCCGGTAGAAGAGCTGATGGGGGCCTGAAAGGTTCCATCGCCGTTGCCGAGAAGAACCGACACGGTTCCCTCCACTTCCTTGTTGACGACCACCAGATCCAATTTGCCATCGCCGTTCACGTCAGCCAGTGCAATGGCATCCGGGTTGTCCCCTGCGGGATAGTTGACCACCGGCTGAAAGGTCAAGTTGCCATTCCCTAAAAAAACAGAAACAGTGCCGGGCAGGGGGGCATTCGACGTGCCGGTGCCGTAATTGGCGACCACGAGATCCGCATTTCCGTCCCCGTTCAGGTCCGCAATCGCCACGCTCAGGGGAGTGGTGCCCGCCTTGAGCGTGCCGCCCGCGTTAAAAAAACCGGTACTGTTGCCTTTCAATAAAGTAATGGTACTCGATCCGGAATTGACGACGGCCAAGTCGACAGATCCGTTGTTGTTCAGATTGCCTGCCGCAATCGCGATGGGGCCCTTGGAGGTCTGAGTGTCTCTCCGCGTGGTGAAGTTTGCGAGCTGTGCGCAGAGCGTCACTGGCACAAGAACAGCCATAAGAGCTGGTTTTCGCAGGAAAGCGGAAAGCCGTAGGTGTGATTCCGGCAAACAGTCTTGAATTTTTGTTTTCCAATACATAGAATTCCCTCGTGCTTTTCTCGCCGCGCAGACACAGAGTATACAACACCTCTCGGGTCTCGTATTGTCGCGCCGGGTTGTATAAAGTACTACTCCACCTATGGGTTCTGCGGCTTCCAGACCCGGCTGCAAACCTGCTAAGGGATAGCTGCGATTAGATTTAACACTCTTAAAGATCAAGATTCATGGCGGAAGTCGGCACGAGTTGCCGCCTTGCATTTTCCTGGCAGACCACGCATAATCTTATGACGGTTCCGGAGTCTTGGCCACCTTAGAACGCATCCCAGCGGTGCCCATCGCAAACAAAGGGAGAACAGTGTTGCAGAGACGAGGTTACACCTGCTCGCTTGGGCCTAGTCGATTTTTGTTGGCGATGATTCTGGCGGTCTGTAGTTGCCTCAGCACGCCGTTGCGTGCCACCATCCAAGTCCAGCTTACTCCTTTGCCGGCGTCACCTCAGGTCCTGGGCACCACGATCACATGGACTGCCTCCGCCACTGACTCCAACCCCGGCCCAGTGACCTACAAGTTCGAAGTCGCACCGCCAGGTTCCAATCCGACCTTCGCTACGATCAGCGACTTCAGTCTTGCAAACACGCTAAATTGGACGCCCAACACTTGGGAAGGCACTTTTCAGATCCGGGTGACCGCCAGAGACTATCTGGCCGGTGAAACCTCTCAAATCGTATCCAAGTTTGGGGTCGAATCTCTGGTCACCGGTACTCAACCCGTGGTGACCGCCACGGCCAATCCTCTGATCGCTTTGTTCAGCGCGCCCAGTTGTGCTACCGGAAGTTTCATGCGGGTGGGCTTTGAGTTGAGCGGTTCGACGGTGATGACCTACACCAATTTCCGATCGTGTCATACCGGCACCATGAATTTCTATATCGCCGGGATGCGGCACGCCAGTACTTATAACATGCACTACGACGTCGAGACCGGAAAAACGGTCGTACCGAACAGCACCATCCTGCCATTCACCACGGGCCCGCTTCCCTCCACCATCACGTTCCCGGTGGTAAAGGCAATAGTACCGCCTTCGCCCCAAGCGGACATCGGCAGCGGCGTTGTATTTACGGGATTCTCACCAATAGGGCCGTGTCTTATCGGAGCTTACCCTGAGGCTACGGATCTGGAGGGTCACGTTCTTTGGTACTACGGGCTGGACCATCCTCAAACCGCGCGCATCGTGCCCGGCCAAAATGTGCTGGGAACCACCCTCGTGATGATCTCGCAGGGCGCTGGGACAGGTACGGGCAGTTTTGGGAACAACACGGATCAGGAGGTGGTTCGGGAAGTCGACCTGGCCGGCAACATTATCCGCCAAACCAACGCCGATCGGGTATCGGAGCAACTGGTAGCCGCTGGAACCGACCCCATTACCAATTTCCATCATGAAGGCATACGGCTGCCGAACGGCCATACCATTACATTCGGCTCCGTGCAGGGGATCTATCCCGCGGGGACGCAGGGTTCCAGCGGCCCCATTGACATCATCGGCCTGATGATTATCGAGCTGGATGAAAACTTTCAAGTCGTTTGGCACTGGAACGCTTTTGACCATGCCGCCGGCGGCACGCAACTGGATATCAATCGTGCCGCGGTTCGCGGCGAGTCCTGTGTGGTTAATGGGTCCTGCGTTCAGAGCTTAGGTTGTCCTCCCGTTCTGATTGCCAACACCGCCGTCGATTGGCTCCACGGCAACAGCGCCCAATACGAGGCTTCGGACGGCAGCCTGGTGATCTCCCTCCGCGACCAGGACTGGGTGCTAAAGATCGACTACAACAACGGCCAAGGCACCGGCGACATCCTTTGGCGGCTAGGACTCGGCGGGGATTTCACCATGAACTCGACCGATCCTTATCCCTGGTTCTCCGGACAGCATGACGTTGAGTTCCAGTATGGCGGCCAGCAAATCCTTTCGCTCTTTGACGACGGCAACACGCGGGTTATGGAATTTCCGGGCGAACCCAGCCGCGGGCAGGTGCTCAATCTCGATCAGACGAACATGCAGGTTTCCCTGAATCTGAACGTCGATCTGGACGGTTACTCTCCGGCGCTGGGAACCGCGCAGTTGCTTCCAAACGGAGATTACGCCTTCGAACCCGGATATCTGAATCCAGGCCTTCACAGTTACGAGCAGAGCATTGAAGTTACCCCAAGTGCGTCCGTCGCGTATGAGTACCAAGGCGACGATCCTGCCTACCGCAGTTGGCGCATGCCAAGTTTATACAGTCTGGCAGTGGTCGCCAGTCCGTCGGCTATAACGCTCGCTTGCGCCTCCAATGCCGGCGCCGTGGGTGTGTCATACTCCTCCTCACTGACAGCCGGTGGTGGAGTGCCGCCATACACGTTCTCCATCAGTTCGGGTTCGCTACCGCCTGGGCTATCCCTGGACCCCTCGACGGGCGCCATCGCTGGAGTGCCCACGATGTTTGGAAGCTTTTCATTTACAGCCACTGTTGTGGACTCACTGGGCACCGATACGGCTTCCAGCAATTGCGGCATCGCCATTGCGCCGGCGCCTGTGACGCTGGCCTGTCCCCTCAATACCGCGCAAGACGGCCCAGCGTACGCTTCCGCTCTAACGGCCAGCGGCGGCGTGCCGCCTTACACTTACTCCATTACCGCGGGTTCCTTGCCGCTGGTGCTGTCACTGAACAGCACTACCGGAGGCATCACCGGCACCCCCACCGAGACCGGGACGTTCCCCTTTACCGCCAGTGTTGCCGACTCAACCGGCACTCCTGCCGGGACGGCCAGCACCAGCTGCAGCATCGCTTCGGCCAATCCCGCGCCAGTTGTAATTAACATCAATACCCTGAAAATCTCGGCCATTCCCGCTAAATTCAGCGGTTTTAGCGCTCCGCAACCACGCAACGGCGTGGAGTATTACGACCCCAAGTTTCTCAGCGCTGTCGAGCAGCTCAATCCTGGCTGGATCCGGTTTCCAGCAGGCACGGTATCCATGCCGTTTGACTGGCAGGCGGGTCACACCAATACCGGCTGGTTGGATGAGCTGACCGCCAGTAAGCCCCCGCTGGTGGATTCTTTCACTGCCGGCGAGCTGGTCACGGCTCAGCAGCTGACTCAGGCCAAGGGCGGCGTTGACTTCTCCGACTTCGCCAACTTCGTCCAGAGCCTGGGCGCCAACGCCGTTGTTACGTTCAACGGCTACACGGATACCAATCCCTCCAGCGCAGCGAATATGGTTACCGCCGCCCAGGGATATGGCTTAAATGTCCTGGAATGGGAGCTGTCGAATGAGCCGTACCTGTTTCCGCTCATTTTCCCGTCGCCCGCTTCTTATGCGTCCGCCATGAATTCCCCGTATTTCAGCGACATCGTCTCCGCCAACCCGAGCGCCACCGTCGGACTTTTCTACGCGGGACAGTTTACTGGACCACCGGTGAACTACACGGCCTGGGACGAAGGCATGGCAGCCTATGCACCCCGTTACTGGAACGCGGTTTCCTTTCACATGTATCCCATTTCGAGTTCCGTCGATAATACCACCGCCTCTTGGATTTTAAACGGAGTGCTGGCTCATGGGACCGTGGATTACGTCAATTCCTATCTGCTGCCACTGATAGGTACGAACACTCCAATTTTTGTAACCGAATTAAACGCGTCGGCGCTGAATAATCTCCCGTTGACGCCCACGCTCTTCAACGGGATCTTCCTGGCCGAGTACATTGCGCGCATGTCCACCTGCCCGAACGTGAAGGGCGTTGCGGCGCACGCGCTCTACATGGGCAATTCCGTTAACTTTGGGTTGATACGCGCGGTCAACGATTACGAAAGTTATTTGATCGGCCAGGTTACCGCGAACCCGAACTATTCGACCAATACAGCCACCGATCCGAACACTCCTTTCGAGTTTTACGCCTCTGCTCCCGCCTTGGCGCTTGCGGTAGCCAACCAGGCGATTAACAACAGCACTCACATCTGGCCTACCACCGTGACCGGTGGCCCTGCTGTCCCCATTCAGGGATACGACGGCAACCCGATTCCAGCTATCTATTCGCAGGCTTACCAGGGTGACAACGGATCGCACTATCTGCTAATTACCAACAAGTCTGGGTACTCTTCGAAAGTAACCATCCAGGTAAACGGAACGAAGATTGGGCAAACGCTCACCGTCACGTCTGTCTCGAACTCCGAGAAGACCGTCAGCAACACGGCTTCCGCGCCGAATACCGTTCAAATTGAGACTGTAACTTCGGGCAATCCGGTTCTCATCGGGCCGTACAGCGTCACAACCGTGCAATGGAAAAAGGGATGATGATGACTAAGCAACTTTCTAGCAGGATGCTGAAAAAGGCCATAAACCGCTTGCTCACGCGCGCGGCTCAGAATCGCGACTGCGTGTTTGCATGTGTTTACCGAGCCGCGACCGTGAGGGAGTCGGTCCCCAAAAGGCTTTTTCAGCAGCCTGCTAGAGCGAGGTGGGCGAGGCTATGGGCTCTGCCGCTGCTGCTGTTGGTTTCCCGGATGGGGGAAGCCCAGTCTGTTTCTTTAACCCGGGACGACTTCACGCAAATCTCCCTACAGGGCTTTGATGGCGACCGCCAGAACGGCTATGCCTGGTCGATGCAATGGTTTAACGGGCAGCTTTTGGTGGGTACCGACCGCGCGCAAAACTGCACTGAAGCGGCCCAGGAACACGACAGCAATTCGGCTAATCCATACCCTCCTACCGATCCGGACATCTATTGCCCGCCGCTTATTTCGGAATTGCCTCCACTGCTGCAGGCGGAGATCTGGTCGTGGAACCCGGTTACCGGTGCATGGACCAGGGTGTTTCAGTCCCCTTTGGACGTCCTGATACCAAGCTATAAGACATATACAGCTCCCGACACGGGATTCCGGGGCATGGGCGTGTTCACCGAATCGGATGGCACCCAGGCCTTGTATGTGAGCGGCGCCAGTGCCTCTGATATCTGGCCCAAAGTGCCGGGAGCGCGCTTGCTGCGTTCGACGGACGGCGTGAATTTCAATCCGGTGCCGCAGGATCCGGGCACGTTTCTGGGAACCTTACATAATGAATCCTTCCGGGACATCGTCAGTTACAACGGCAACTTCTACATTGTCTCGGCCGCGGGCTTCATCGCCGGATCGCCCGGGTCGAGCTGGCAGCTTCTGGTATCGGCCAATCCACAGGAAGGGGACAACGCTTTCCAGGTGGTTCCACCGCCGTCGCCCGGTATGCAGGTGTGCGAAATAGCGGTATATAACGGCTACCTGTATGTCGCGTATCGGAACGAACAAACGGGTTTCGAAGTATATTACACAAATGGTCAGCCGCCCTATACCTTCACGCAGGTTATTACCAATGGCGGTTACGCCACATATCCTAACCATGAAATCTTACATATGCTGGAGTACAATGGCAGCCTATACCTGGCAGGCCTGGGCGTGGACCCGAACCATCCTTTCAGCGTCGGTGGCGCCGAGTTGTATCGGATCAACCCGGATAATTCCTGGGATTTGATCGTGGGGACTGCGCGCGATACGCCGAACGGGGAAGTGACACCGCTCAGCGGCCTGGGCAAGGGGTTCGGCTGGGCGTTGAATAATCAGTTCTGGCGCATGGCAGAGTACAACGGCTGTCTTTACGTCGGTACGTCCGACGCAAGCACCATGTATCGGGACAGTCCGTCGCTCGCGGCGCTAGTGGCTCCCGAACTGGGCGCCGACCTTTGGTCCTCTTGCGACGGCGTGACTTTCTCGTCGATCGACACTACCGGCTTCGAGGACGAATTCAACTATGGATTTCGCAGTTTCTCAGCCACTGCCTATGGTTTATTCGTGGGAACGGTCAACCCGTATTTCGGCTTGCAGGTGTGGCAGGGGATTCCAAATGCTTCGTCGATGAAGCCACGGCAGCCATAGCGCGGCGCATTGCCTCCCCCGCCCTTGCCCTTGGCACTTAACACGTCCGATAGGAATCTTTCTCATTATCGGCGTCTATTCGGGGACTGCCGATTGACTTATTGTCACGAGCCACTGGGACGGAATGCGATTCGGGGTCGTGGAAGCCATCAATGGCAATATCAAGTTGCTGCTACGTCGCGGGAAAGGCTATAAGAATCTGCGCTAGGGGCGTCGGATTTCTCGTTCAGAACCTGAAAGCAAATTCACTTGGCAGTTACTTGGTTGGGCGAATTTTGATAGTACGCCAATATCTGAGACCAAGTTGCACTGCTCGTCCTGTATACCACCTGGAGGCGCGAGTCGGCCTCGCGTCCATGAATTCGGCCGATCTTTCGAAATCCCAATTGCCTCCATTGGCCCGGATCGGCCATCACGACAATGTGGAAACAGCCGAGATCCGTGGGCGTCGGGTTCGGGAAATCGCGTTTTGGCAGCCGTTCCAGGAGATCTAAAGACGGCACGTCCGAACCGCTATATTCCAGTTGTTCCAGCACTGGCAACTCCTGAGCAGAGACCGGCTTGACCCGCATGACACGGAAGATTACTAGCCCATATGGAACCTCGAGCGCGAGAACGTCGCCTGCGACCAAATCGGAGTGCTTGGGATCGGGAGGGGACAGGTGCACCCGATGTGGCTGGGCGCATTCAATCGCGCTCGCGCCTCAGACAGAACTGCCCGTCGCTCGTCGACGAGATGTGGACTGTCTCTCTGCCAGCGTTGGAGGTCCCCACCATGATCGATAGCGGCTATCGCTTGATCACGGATTGGGGGATCAAGGCGACCGAGTTCTGATTGAGTAACAGCGAAGCCGACGAGCGCGCCCACACCATCTTCTCGATCAAACAACCGCTGGTATTGTTCAAGGATCCGTCGTAGCGCTTCCCCGTCGTCAACACCCTGTTCAATGTAAGACCGGTACGTGCCTCGGACGTCAGCAGCGGTATCGTCGTCAAACAGTTGAGGACTCAAAACTCCCATGCGGGCAATATAGCATCGACGGCGCCGCCGCCATTGTCTCGACCCACACAGCATGAACCGGATACTAACCGGCTCAGCCGGCTTCGACATCACGCCTGTCGCCGTTCAATCGCTTGGCGAACATGCGCCTCGAACCCGTGGCGGCCACAAAGACGGAATTGGTCTCGTTCCGCATCGCCGCGAGGAATCGGGGTGCTGCCGGATTCGCGTTCAGCGCCAACTTTAGCTGACTTCCCACCGACGCAAACGTGCGTTAGTGGTTACGGTAGAGAGAACGCATAGAAAGTGTTGCTTGCCGTTCCCACCGGTTCGGCTACCGGGAAGTTGTGATAGCCGGTGCCCCAGTAAACGACGCCGTTCACCACGGCCGGCGCCGCGTTCACCGAGCCGGGTGCGTCGAACGACCATAATATCGCCCCAGTCGCCGCATTGAGTGCGTACATCGACCCCGACATGGAAGGGACGAAGAGCACTCCATTCGCTACGGTGACAGGACCCAGCGCCATGGCGTGCCGGGACTTATAGACGGTGCTCTCACCCGGATCGGGCACTTGCCAGAGAATGGCCCCCGTGGCTGGGTTGAGTGCGGCCCAGGAGCTTCCATTCCAGGCGGTTCCAGAAGGCTGCAAGGTGTATCTGGTCTGGTTCGGGTTGTCGAGCGCCACGTAGATGCGCTGGTTGTCGGACGCCGTACCCCACTCCATTCCGCCGAGCTTTGAGTACGGCCCGACAATGGTATGCCACACCGGCACGCCGGTTGTCGTGACCACCCAATAGACACCGCTCTTCTGTCCCGCTCCGACCAGCAGAGTTGGAACGCCATTAATATTCGCGGTGAAAAGATTGGCGCCGGCTCCGAAATCGAGATCCATTCCTTCAGGATTCGGGCATGCGGCTCCAGCATGTTTGCAGGCGCTAATCCACGCATCGGTGGCGGAACAGTGGTACGCCCACTTCACTTTTCCGGTCGTTAGGTCTAGCGCGACAATCGAATCCTCAAAATTATCCGGCTGGCATGCCACGAGCGCCGCGGCGTTTCCAATGACGCGCTGCTCACAGGCGTCCACGGCGGCGGGAACCACGTAGTTGTTGCCCGTGGTCACGTAGATCTGGCTGTTCACGACGTCGATAACGGGTGTGCTGGACCAAACCGGAGCGCCAGTGTAGGTTGCCGGGATGAAATGACTCCGCCACACGATCTCCCCATTACTGAGCGAAATTGCGACCAGGCTTCCGCGGAACGTCGGCGCAGTTAAGGCTTCTTCCCTGGAGGACACACCAACATATGCGATTCCGTTGTAAATGATAGGGGAAGCGGTTGAGATGGCATTCAAGTCGGGATCGAGCAGCGTGCTCCAGATCAGACTGCCATCGCTCGCGTTCAGCGCCAAAAGATAGGCCCCGTAGCCTTCCGAGCTGGCTAGCCCGACGCTGGCGCCGATGATCACCGTCGTGCCGTACAGCGTGGGCGTAGTGCGCGACATGACCCCAGGCGCCATGCCATAATCGGTCATCGTTTTCGTCCAGACAACGGCGCCCGTAGCCGAGTTCAGTTTGTATAGGTTCCCAGACCAATCGGGAAAGTAGACATAGCCTCCGGTGGAATCCACGGATGGCGTGGCGGAGACGTCGTTCTGGGTCGTGAACTTCCATTGTACGCCGAGAAAGCTAACGTTCTCAGCAGTTAGGGTGGACTCCGCCGACGCCCAATGGCTATTGTTGAGATCAAATCCGGCGAAGGGCCAGCCGGTAGGTGTTTGCGAAAACGATGCCTTCGCTAACAACAACATGGCGATAACGGCGGCTGCCGCCGCGGATCGACGTTCGAACATAAGATTTAGGCTCGTTAGATTCTAGCATGGGCTTGTCGCCGTCAATCACAACTTTGTACCACGGGTACTTCCCTGCACCGGTGCGCAAGGCCACACCCCCTTTTACCGATCATTTGGTAGGACTATCTTCCCGAGAAGACTAGCGGGGGATTTCGCAACGTGACGAGCTTGCACCCAGGGCCGTTCGTGCGACAGCTTTGCCAGCCATTCCAGGGGAGGCGTGCGCTTGGTGTCGTTCCAGATCAGCGGCCCGATATAGTGGACCGTCGCCGGAAGATCGCGGCGGTTATAGTCCAGCTCAGGTACGCTGGGCACCAGGTACAGCGGCATCGTTCCGTAGTAACGGGGATCGGGCGGTCTTCATGAGATGAGTCTCTCAGTTGGCTGCCCAAGTTGACAATACCACAGCTAATGTCAGATGGCCGGCCCTCCGATTGGGGCGGAAACGCTGTATAGTCGAAGCATGTTCCTGTAGGCGAGCGAATGTACAGGCCCCGCTGTCGCCTACCTCAATCAAGACGCGGGCGGGAACTCAGCCTTGTATGGAATTTCGTTCGTGCCCTTCACTTCGCGGGTCCTCGGCACTTCGTATATAAGTGGCGTCGCGACGCTACAGTGACGCTGCCACATCCATCATGTATTGGGGCGGCATTAAGGAGGCCGCGTCGATGAACCAGCAGAAGCCAACAGCACTCATTCCGTAGGCCGCGCGAGCGGCCGCCCTCGTATGCCTTTTCTCCGCCCAGGCGGCGGCCCAGGCGCAGCCCCCGGAGTTCACCACCATCCACCAGTTCAGAGGCGCTCCAACCGATGGCGGCCACCCCTCGTTTGGCAGCAGTCTCGTCGGGAGCGACGGCGCGCTTTTCGGTGTAACACTCTACGGGGGCGCAGTTCAAGGCCGGCACGGTTATTCGCTGACGCCGCCAACAAGCCCCGGAGAGCCGTGGAGCGAGACCATCATCCATACCTTTACGGGGGGCAGCGGGGGCTGGCCGGCACCAGTCCGGTGATCGGCCGTGGAGGCGCAATCTACGGTTTGTCTGGACAAGGGCCTCTGGGCTACGGCTTTGTCTTCTCGCTCTCGCCGCCATCGTCCCCGGGGGGAACGTGGAGCTTCGTCGATATTTACGACTTCACCTCGCGTTCGAACGAAGGGGGACAAGAAGCACCCCTGGCGGTCGACGGTAGCGGAGTAATCTATGGGACGCAGTTTGGCGATGGAAGGCCAGGGGGGCCCGGAGGAGTATACTCACTGACGCCGCCGGTATCGCCGGGTGGGCAGTGGACCGAGACCGTACTACACACCTTTACCGGCGAGGATGGCTCCTTGCCTGTGGCCGGCGTGGTGGTGGGAAACGGGGGAGTGCTCTACGGCACCACGGCGGGATCGACGAATGGCGAGGGGGTCGTGTTTTCGCTCGCTCCCCCGTCCTCCGCCGGAGGCGAGTGGACCTACACGGTATTGGCCTACCTAAGCGACGGCAGCGTCGGTCTAGAACCTGCCGGAGGAGTTGTGATCGGCGCAGGCGGCGTGCTTTACGGAGTCACGCAATGACCCTCCGGCAGGATCGGTCTTCTCACTGACGCCGTCGGCCTCGCAGGGCGGAGCGTGGACGTACTCTAAATTGTACGCCTTCACCTACGGCGACTTCCCGAGCACGGGACGGCTCACAACCCTCATCCCCGCTGGTGATCGGGACCGGCGGAGTCCTCTATGGCGTCACGGCCTACGGGGGTAACGATAATGTCGCCACCGGCGGCGCTGGCACGATCTTCTCCCTCGCCCCTCCCCAGTCATCCGGCGGGGCCTGGACGGAGACCGTGCTGTACCGTTTCATGGACGGCACCGACGGAAGCTTCCCGGGCTGCGCGATCCTGTCAAGACTAGGTGTGCTCTACGGAGTCTCGGACGCGGGGCCTTACAACACCGCCGGCGACGTCTGGAGGTTTAGGCCATAGCTTGTCCGGGCGCCCGCGCCTCGCTTGAGCTGATTCTACTGGGCGCGCTTGCTTAATACGGACGCGGCAGGAAAGGTGTCCTCAATTAATTCCGCGGCTCTGCGCGGTCCGTTGAGACCTTTCAGAATCCCGGCCAGCCGCTTCGCATTGTTGCGGTATGTATTGTCCGACAAAAGCCGTTCCACGGCTTCGCGCAGCCGTTTTGGCGAGCAGCGCCCCGGAGAGATCCGGATTGCGGCCCCGGCCTCAACGAACCTCTGAGCGTTGTCGGCCTTATCCCACTCGGTGGGCACGATTACCAGAGGAATGCCGGCTGCCAGGGCCGCGAGAATCGTTCCCGCTCCACCGGTTGTGACCACGACGTCGGTATGCGGAAACAGTTCGGTATGGGCGATCCACTTCTCGACGCGGACATTCGGCGCCAGCGAGCCCAAATCTAATGATTTCGGATCGCGATCGCCGCCCGTCGTCATGATCACTTCCATCGGCAAATTGGCCAGTCCACGGGCGGAAGCCTCCAGCAGGAACGGCTCATAGACGTGCAGGGTTCCTTCGGTGACATGCACCCAGGGCCGTTCGTGCGACAGCTTTGCCAGCCATTCCAGGGGAGGCGTGCGCTTGGTGTCGTTCCAGATCAGCGGCCCGATATAGTGGACCGTCGCCGGAAGATCGCGGCGGTTATAGTCCAGCTCAGGCACGCTGGGCACCAGGTACAGCGGCATTGTTCCCAGATATTCGTGAACGGGAACGCTCAGCGGGGGCAGGCCAAAACCGGCGCGCACTTCGTTGCATGCCCGGCGGAAACTAGCGACGCTCATCTCCGTGAGAAGGCCGACCGTCCGGCTGAGTAGTCGCGTGGACCAGTTACGCGGCGATGGCAACCCCAAACCCCACGGCGGAGTGCTAGGGCTCGGGATCATACAGCCCGGAGCGAACGAACAAATCGCGCAAGGCACGCCCGTAAGCTCATGCAGCACCAGCGGCGTGCCCCACATGCTGACATCCGACACGACGAGATCCGGTTTCCAGTTGTCCAGAACCAATTGCTGGTCCTTTACCTGGTCCGGCAGGGTCTTGAGCAGCCATTCCCTAAGAACTTTTGCCCTGGACAGCATCGAACGGCTCATGGGCGAAAAGACCGTGGCGTATACTTTCTCTTCGTCCAGGTGCTGAAAGGGGAAAAACGAGAAGCCGTGCCGTTCAATAATGGCTTTCGCTCTCGGGCCGGTGCAAAATGCGATCTGGTGGCCACGCTCGGCCAAGCCGCGCGCGAGCGCGACCGTAGGATTAATGTGGCCTGCGAACGACCACACCGTGAATAGGATCTTCAACCCCGGGTTCCCGTCAGTCGCTTTGACATCTCGCCGCTACAGACATTATCGAGTATCTCGACCCGTCTATTGCACCACTTGGCTGACCACCGGCGAAGTACTGCCACCGAATCTGGCGTTTCCATTATATGTGGCGGTAATCGAATGCGTCCCCACCGAAAGCGTCGAAATGGTCAAGCTGGCTGTATTATCACTCAGCCGGACCGTGCCGCCGGGCAGAGGCGTGCCCCCGTCTTTGAAGGTCACGGTGTCGGCCGCCGTTGCGAACGGTATGGCGAAGTGGGGCGCCACGCTTTGGACCACCGCTTTGAACGTTACACTGCCGTTGCCGGGCGATGGATTGAGCGACGAAGTCAGCGAAGTTGTCGTGGTGCCGGTGATGCCTAGCAGCACGCTTGCCGAGGCAGCGTTGAAGTTTGCGGCCACAACATCGG
The DNA here is from genome assembly GCA_963784025.1 of Bryobacterales bacterium. Lineage (GTDB taxonomy): Bacteria > Acidobacteriota > Terriglobia > Bryobacterales > Bryobacteraceae > Palsa-89. The sequence goes on along the minus strand of CAWAPW010000003.1, from coordinate 123,571 downwards.
TGCGGCCGTCGCCGTTGAAATCCGCCGCGGCCAAAGCGATCGGATCGGACCCTGTTGGGAAGGTGGCCGAATCTGGAAATGTGCCGCTGCCAGTGCCCGTTAGAACCGCTACCTCGGCGCGCCCGTAAATCGTCGTCACCAGATCGGCAACGCCATGGCCAGTCACATCCGTGGCTACGATTCCAATCGGCTCGCCCGGCATCGCATAGTTGACCGCACTCTGGAAAGTGCCGTCGCCATTGCCTACCAGCACGCTTACGTTGCTCGAGCCGGTGTTGGCCACCACCAGGTCCTGCCGCTGATCGCCGTTCACGTCCGTCACCGCCAGAAAGGCCGGCGACGTGCCCACGGCGTAGTTCACTCCGGCCTGAAACGTGCCATCGCCCTTGCCCAGTAGCACTGTCACGTTATTGCTACCTGCGTTGGACACTGCCAGGTCCGGAATGCCGTCGCCATTAAAGTCGCCGGTCACCAGGGCGTACGGTGACGCCCCCACCCCAGAGTTGACGGCGCTTTGGAAAGTGAGGTCGCCATTGCCCAAAAGCACGCTTACATTATTGGATCCTTTGTTCACCACCGCCAGGTCGGCGATTCCATCGCCATTGAAGTCTGCCACCGCGATCCGTAGCGGAATCTTTCCGGCGCTGAAGTGCTGCGTGCCCGGCGTAAATGTGCCGTCTCCGTTCCCCTTCAGGATGGTGAGCCGCTGTGCGCTGGAACTTACCAGTGCCAGGTCCGGGATGCCATCGCCGTTGAAGTCGCCCACAGCTACGCCGGACGTGCCGGTATCGGCCTGGTAATTCTTCGCCGCGGCGAATGTTCCATTGCCGGTGTTCAGCAGCACGCTCACGCTGTCGGTGGAGCCCGCGGTGGTGTCGTAATTAGCGATCGCCACGTCCGGATGGCCGTCCTGGTTGAAATCGCCGACCGCCACTACGCTCGGGTTCTTTCCAACCGTCACGCTCACCGGGGCGGCAAACGCCGCGCTGGCCGCAGCATCCACCACCAGTTGCGAAACGCTGGACGACGCGCTGGCTACATTCTGGTTGCCCGGATACAGTACGTGCAGGGCGTGTGGACCCGGAGACAACAGACTCGTTGTGAAGACCGTCGAGGCGCCTGTCACCGGGGCAAAGCCCAGCAGTGCGGCACCGTCATAGATAGTCGCCGGAGAGCCGGTGATTTGCGCGGGCTGCGCCAGTTGGATGGTGAGCGTCACCGGCTGGCCTTGCTGCACCGGACTGGCTGGCACGCTGAGCGTCACCTGGTTGGATGCCTGCGCGATGCTGAAACTCTGCATCACCGGAGGCGCCGCCGCATATGCGCCATCGCCCGATTGACTCGCCGTGATCGTGCAGCTGCCCACGCCGGTCAGCGTCACCGTGTTGCCGCTCAACGTGCATTGTCCCGCGGGCATCAGGCTCACCGGTAAGCCGGAAGAAGCCGTGGCAGTGATCTGAAATGGCGCCGTGCCGTAAGTTTGATTGGCAATCGGGCCGAACGTGATCGTCTGGGTCTGTCCCATCCCGCTGACTGTCTCTGTCAGTACAGACGAAGTGCTGGCCAGGAAAGCCATATCGCCGCTGTAACTGGCCGTGATCGGAAGCATGCCTCCAGGTAGCGACGAAGTCATATAGTTAGCTGCCCCGCCGCTCAGTGGGACCGTCCCGCTGGGCAGCGCCGCGCCGTTATTCAAAAACGTGACACTGCCGCTGGGCTGGCCGAAGAAAGGCGCCACCGGCGAGAGCGCTCCGGTGAAAGTCACGGATTGCCCGCCCGTGATCGGGTTCTGCGAAGAACTCAGTGCCACGCTGGTGGCCGATTGCCCGTTCAGCATCACCACCGCGCTCGCGCTGCCGCCCGTCACCACCAGGTCGGCGCGGCTGTCCCCGGTAAAATTCGCCACCGCCAGCCAAACCGGCCCGCTGGACGCGGCAAAACTCACGGCGGGCTGGAAGGTGCCGTCGCCGTTGCCCAATAACACACTCACAGTTCCGTCGCTCTGGTTAGCGATCACCAGGTCAGGCCGGCCGTCGCCGTTGAAATCGCTCACCGTGACGAACTGTGGGCCGTTGCCCGTGGCGTAATTGACAGCCGTCTGGAAAGTGCCGTTGCCATTGCCTAGCAGCACGCTGACAGTATTCGCGCCATTGTTGGCCACCACCAGATCCGGCTTGCCGTCGCCGTTCAGGTCGGCAGCCGCTACCGACTGCGGGTTCGACCCGGCCGCGTAGCTCACCGCCGGCTGGAAAGTGCCGTCGCCATTGCCGAGCAGCACGCTCACCGTGCCGTCCCCGTTGTTGGCCACCGCCAGATCCGGCTTGCCGTCACCATTGAAATCGCTGGCCGCCAGCGCCGCCGGATTCGCTCCCGCCGCATACTTCACCGGCGCCAGAAAAGTGCCGTTGCCATCGCCCAGCAGAATGCGCACGCCGGTCGCATTGGACACCGCCAGGTCCGGTGCGCCATCGCCATTCCAATCCGCCACCGTGATCCCGGTCGGGCTGGTTCCAGCGTTATAAGTGTTCCCTGTCTGGAAGGTGCCATTGCCGTTGCCTGGCAGGATGGTCACGCTGCCCGTGGCATACACCGCGGCCACGTCCAGCACACCGTCTTCGTTGAAATCGCCTGTGGCCAGAACCAGGGGATTGGTGCCGAGTGCCGAGTTCACCGCACTGCCGAAGGTTCCGTCGCCGTTACCCGGCAACACACTGATGCCGCTATCGGCCACCACGAAGTCCAGCTTGCCATCTCCGTTGAAATCGCCCACTGCCACCGACGTGCCCGGTCCGCTGGCCGAGTAGGGTGCCACCGTGGGAAAACTGCTGCCGGGCTGCGCCTGCACCGTCAGCGCCGTGGCTGCCGAGGCGCTGCCGGCGAAACTGCTGGCGGGCGTTGCGCTGGGGCTTCCGTCGAAGCGCGCCATGAGCGCGTTCGCCCCCGCGGGCAGTAACTGAGTGGTGATACTCGCGGAACCGCCGGAAGCGGTTGCTGTCCCCAGCACCACGGCGCCGTCGTAGAACGTCACCTTGCCCGCGTTGACCTGCGGGGAAATGTGTGCAGTTATAGTCGCTGCTTGCCCCAGCGATGGCGGATTCGGCGTGACCGACAACGTGGTCACAGTTGGAATCGGTGCGGGCCACGTATTCAACAGAACTGAGATGTAGCCGCTGGTTATATCCGAGAACACCAGGTCCGGAGTGCCGTCTCCGTTGAGGTCCGCAATGGCCGTATCCACCGGACCGTCGCCCGCCAGGAGGGTAACTTCGGGTTGAAAGGTCCCATCCCCATTTCCGATGAAAACCGCCACATTGCTGGACAGAAAACTGGGCACCACCACGTCCAGTTTGCCGTCGCCGTTCAGGTCCGTTATGCCCAGCCTCTTTGCGTATTGGCCGTTGGTGGGATACACCAGTGGCGTCTGCAGCGTGCCGTCTCCATTGCCGAGAAAGACAGACATGGTATCGTTGCCATGGTCCGATACCACCACATCCAGGTTTCCATCGTTGTTGAAATCCGCCATTCCCACGGACATGGGGTGTTCTCCGGATTGATACCTAACCGACGGCTGAAACGTGCCGTCTCCATTGCCGATCAGGATGTCCAGCGCTTCGCCCCAGAAGGCGCCGATCGCCAAATCCAGTTTTCCGTCCCCGTTCAAGTCTCCGATCGCTACGCTGAGTGGCGACTCGGAAACCTGGTAACAGGTCGCTGCACCGAATGTGCCATCTCCGTTCCCCATCAAGATCGAGATCTGCGTTTGAATCCCCTGAAAGTTGTTGCCTCCGTTAGTGACTACCAGGTCCAGTTTGCCGTCGCCATTGAAATCGGCCGCCGCGATTCCGTACGTTCCGGGGGCGCAAGTAGGATAGCCCACGGCCGGCCGCAGCGTGCCATCGCCGTTTCCCAGGAGCACCGAAACGTAATTGCCGCTCGACTCGTAGGCGGTGGCCACCACATCCAGTTTTCCGTCACCGTTAAAATCGCCGATTACGGCGTGCTTGGGAATCGCAAAAACAGAGTAAGCCACGGGCGGCTGGAAGGTGCCGTCGCCATTCCCCAGCAGAACCGATACCGTGTTGACGTTGGCATCGGTGACAACCGCGTCCAGTTTACCGTCGCCGTTGAGGTCGCCCAAAGTCACCGAGTAACTATCCGCGCCGGACGGAAAACTCAGGGGCGGAGCTAAGGAGAATTCCTGTGCAAAACACAAGGACGTCCGCACCAACGAGAAGACTATGATCGCGAAAACGAAGCCAAACCGAAAAGACCCGGTCACTGAAAACTCGGGCAAGAGTGCCAACCGTCGCGTCTTGGTCAAGATTTTTTGATCTCCGTATTTTGGCTGCCGTCGTTGTTTAGATCTCCTAGTACCACTGAGTAACTCCTGGAGCCTGAAGGGTAATTCACTGTTGGCGCAAGAGCAATTTGAGCCTGGCAAGCGGTTACAATCGCGTTCATGAATAAAACACACCAAAAATAGCGATCTTCTTCTGTAACATCATCTTGGGAGTATACACAGATCGGCATCACGCGGCAATACTGTGGTGCAAAATTGTCTGCTTTAAGTAGTTTGAAAAGTACTGTGCGTACGTGTCGAACTTGCGCGAAAGTTAGCGCCGAACCACTCCGCCTTCAGGCTACCGGCCTCTTATCCATGAAGGCGAGTCCGTCTGGTGTTGGACGAGCTACTGCACGGCAATTGTGACGCCTGCCATGCTGGAAATGCCTCCCACCTCAAGCGTCAAAGGAACCACGCCTGTGGTGGCGTCAGTTGGAATCACGATGTCGAACTGCGCCACGCCCGACACCAGATCGGGGGCTTGCCCAGAGTAGTCTATATGCGTGCCGATACCGCCAACTCCAACCACGACGGGCAAGGAAATCGTCGGGAAGGTGCCTTGGTATACCTGTCCATCGACGCAAGGCGAGGTAGCTCCAACTCCGGTAGCGAAGAAGGTCAGAATCGATCCGCGCTGTGCTGGGTTCGACGGGCTATTCAAAGAATTGTCCTGATTGAGGGCAGCGGCTTGGCCTTTACCGCTTCCATCGGCAGTAAAGATACCTGGGGCAGCGGGACTTAGAGCCGCCGTAAACGCAGCCGACTGAGCGCCCATGTACTCCACAACCACTTGCGTTGAAGACTTACCGGCAACGGAACACGGGACCACGGCGTTCACCTGTGTGGCGATCGTGAACACAATCGGCGCCGCGACGCCATCGAAAAGAACCTGCGTGCCGGAATTAGAATTCGTCACTACGCCGCCTGGACCGAGCTGTAAGCCGAAACCGAGCGTAGGTCCTAACTGCGACCCGTAAATTGAGACGAGCTGGCCCGCTGCGATAGGGGAGGTGCCGCTCGCGGAACTGCCAATGAAGGAGACCGAGGGTGGTGAAAGCACGAGCGTCACGATCACGATAGCGCCGACACGTGCGTCCTCCGCCGGATAACTGACCCAGCCGACGAACTGCGTACCATCGGGGCTCCAATCGTTATCTCCGGCGATTACCCCGGCGGTGGGCCAGGCTATATACTCAGGCGCCAATATCTCGTTAAAAAAGGTGATGCGTTGCGGGTCGCTTCCGTCGGGGTTCGCAATATAGTAATCGTTATCGGTATAGGTCTGCGGGTCGTGTGAAAATTGCGTGACGCCATTGCTCGACGCGTAGATCAGCTTATCGCCGTTCGGGGAAAGATGCCCATGTTCGTTCCACGCGGTGGTATTTTCGGAGGTATCGATATAGCTCTGATTGCTTAAATTCATCAGATACACATTTATCTGGGAAACCGGTTGGCCGCTCAAGTTCGCGGCGAAATAGATGCTGTCGTCGTTCAGAGAAAATGCCGACGTTTCATAGAAATTGGGATCTGGCCCCGGCCGATATGTTTGGATATTGCTGAGTGTTCCGGCCTGGGCATTGAGCATTGCGGTTTCTATCTCCCAACCCTTAGTGACAAGTTTCTGCGCCCAGGTCAGCGTCTGTCCGTTGTGCGAAACCTGAGCATGCAGGACGCCCGAATTGACCGGAAGATTGGTCAATTGCCGGGCGTTGGAACCGTCGGCATTGACGATCCAGAGGTTGTTGTTGATGCCTTGGCCGGGAGTTGTGGTCGAACTGTTTGGATAATTCGGATTCTGAACCTGGATGACCAGGTATTGGCCGCCGGGCACCCAGACGGGATTTCCGATGTTCGTATTTTGGGGCAGTGCCGAATCGGTACAACTGATACAAACCTGGTTGCTTCCCTCGGAATTCATGGTGTAAACGCCGTACACGCCGGTAGACGGCACCACGGAGTCGTACGCAATCATAGTGCTATCTCTCCAGGCCACTCGGCCGCCGCCGGCTACCGGAAGTATTTTGATATTGTAGCCAGCAACTCCGGTCACCGAGGACCACGCTGGACCCGCGGCGAAGAGGCGCGCGGCGGAAACCGCCAGGAGAAACGCTCCACAGACACCGATACTGCTAAGTTTACGAATCATGGTGGAATTTTATTAAGTGAACCGACTCCCTCACGGTCGCGGCTCGGTAAGCGTCCGCAAACAGGCAATTCTGATTCTGAGCCGCGCGCGTGAGCAAGCGGATTTTCGCCTTTTTCAGCATCCTAATTAGTTTTTGTCAAGTATATAGTTACCCTGAATAGCAAGCTCGCAGCATGTTGTCGTTGAGACACGGCAGGCAAATGTTCCGTCCCCAGCCCCCCGTTACGACCTGCTGCGATTGAACTCATTGATAATGATGCGTTCTCGACGAGCTTCCCGCATCGTGGGGGAGAACGGCGCGTGTCAGAGCCATGGCGCCAAACAAATTTGCATCGAAGACGCCGCGCATTTCCTGCCCGGACACATCCTCGAAATAACCGCTAGCCTAAGCCGGAATTTCCGTTTTGGCAACCCTGCCAGTCTCCAAATATACACCAATCTCCTCCGTTGGGCTGGGCGCCCCACGGAGGGCCAGGTCCTGCCGCTCCCCGGATCTAGGAAATCCAGGAATTGATTAGGCTTTTCGGCAAAATAGAGGAAGGACGGCGGGAGATCAGCGGTCGCTGACTTGCTGTACCAGGCGCAGGAAAGGGACTGTGCGCATTTTTGTGTGGGGGTGCGCCTCCGTGCGCACCCCAATGCATCAGTTGAGACCGCTCGTTACTCGAACTGGAGCTGGACAGCGTTGGAGGTTTGATCGCCAATAGTCAAGCTGACGTTGACAACTCCTGCACCGGCCAAACTGGTGGGAAGCTCCACATTAATCTGGTCGAGAGCTACAAATCCTCCCTGTGCGCCCGCGTAGGTGGCGGGGACGGTTGCTAGAACGGCGCCGCTCGAGCTGGTAAAATTCGCCATGACCTGGCTCGGGTGATATTGAATTCCCGTCCCAAAAAGGATCAGGTAAACACCGCCGCCGCCGACATTGATCGGCACGTTTGTGCAGTTAGCCGCTGCCGTACAGTGAAAGGTGTCCAACCCGCCTGGATCGATATATGCCGCGGCGGGACCGGCGCCCGAGCCCGCGGCCGAATAGAGACCGGGTCCGACAGTCTCCACATCGACAATATCGGAGGATTCGCTGCCGCTGCCGCTAGTGGTGGTGACGAAGGCGGGCCCCACGGCGGTGCCCACCGGCATCTGCCAATTCAATTGTTGTGTATCCGCGTAGAAGAGGTTCGCCGAACGGGTGGTACCCGTGTCGTCCTCCACCTTCACCGTCGTGCCGCCCAGATTGGTACCAAGGGCGCCGACCGCGTCGAAGAGTCCGGTTGCCAGGTCCGTTCCGAAGCTGCCGGCAATGGAATTAGGAGCCAGCGGGTAAGTCAGGTAGGACGCCGTGTTGGCGGTAGTAGAACTCGGCTCAAAAGTAATCAACCAGTTCGATCCTTCCTCTCCGTACGACGACTGTCCGCCGGGGGCTGGCTGGGCGGTGTATACCACCGCTTGCAATCCATCGTGGCTCCAATCCACTCGACCGCCCGATGAAAGCGAGGGAATGTAGAAGTTCGGGAAAGTGGCGTTGAAGTGCTCACCACGAGGATCCGTGAACCACGTCATCTTCTTCTTGTCGCTTCCATCGTAGTTCATAGTCCAGAATTCCTGGATCAGATTGCCGGCGGTTTGTGTTTGTCCCTCGCTCGAGACGTACAACAGCTTTTCCTGAATGGGGCTGGAACGCGCATGTTCCTCCCAAATGTCCGGGGTGTTGGTGATGTCAGTGTAAACCTGGGTGTTCAGGTTGTAGGTGTATTCATCGTAGCCGTACGTGTTACCGCTGCATCCCTCTTGCGGATTGCCGGAATAAAAGAAAGTCGAGTCGTCCAGGCTGAAGCCATGAGTCTCATAGAAGGGACCCACGCATTGCGCGGAGCCTCCCGGCGTTAAAGTCTGCAGGAGCGTCGTGACCGGAGCGCCATTCGCGATGCTGAAGGAAGCTAGCTGCATTTCCCACTTGTAGGTACCGGCCCCACTGGCTATCTCCTGCGCCCACAGGAGCATTAACCCTCGGCTGGACGAGCCATGCGAGAAGCGCGGGTGCAAAACCCCGCCGTTATGGGGGGTGTACGTCGTGCTGGAGGGAACCAGCCAAAAGTTCTTTCCCGCGGCGTCCATGATGTAAAGGACAAGGTCTTCGCCCTCGCCCGGCCGCGTGGTCAGGTTCTGAGCTGCCGTGTAAGTTGTATCGTTCCGCTGGACTTCGAAAACAATATACTGGCCGGTGGGATCCCAATCGGGGTTACCCTTGTTGTAGTTGGGTTGGGGATTGGAGTCGCCCTGCGCGGGAGGCGGTTCCCAGTTGCAAGTGAGGCAGGTCTGATTGGTTCCGTCGGGGTTCATCGTCCAGACGTCGTAAAAGCCGGTGGTGGTGTTGATGCTGTCGTAAGCGATCAGGTTGTTGGGGCCTTGCGACCATCCCGCGCGACCTCCGTAGGGATACGGAACCAGCTGCTGGACGGCCGTGATCCGGTAATCCTGAGCAAGTAAAGACGATGCACAGCAGATGAGAACGAGGATCAAACTCAGCCCTGTTCCGCGTGTGCCGGCATTCTTCGTGGAGAACCTCTCGGTGACGTTGTTCACAGTTATTCCTTCAGCGATTTTTCTTTTAGCCCATCCTGGGTCTCTGAAAAAGTCACACTCACGGTGGCTCCCTTAGGACTTGCCAGGTGCGCACTGGTTGGATGCGGTGGTGGGTGGTGTCGTTTCGTTTGCAAGTGGAGAGAAAGATCGCCGGGTCCAGCCGCTGCCGGTTTCTCTTCCTGATTCCGGGAAGTTTGCGGCGGTAATTGCGATGAGAGTAAAACCCACATAACCTGTGGCGGCGTAGCAGTCGGAGTGTCATCGATTGACTACTCTGTCAGCAAGCCGACTGATCCCTCTCTGGCGGAATATCTGATGAGGTTTAAGCAGCCTCATCCCCACTGATGAAAATGTGTCCAGGCTAGCTGCCCCCTTATAGAAGAGGGATCTTCGAAGTCTTGGAAGTCGTCGTTTGGCGTCCGCTGGGCCCCGGCTCCTTTCCCCTTTACTGGATGTCCACCGTCACCGTGTTGGCGGTGTCGCCGGCTGCCGTGATCACCACGTTCGCGGTGCCCGCTCCAGCCAGGCTATGCGGCAGTTCGATGTCCACCTGGTCCAGGCCAAAGTACGCGCCTTGGGGACCCGCGAACGTCACCGGGCAAGGCGTGTTGCCCACCGTCGCCGTCACCGCTGAAGCCCCGCCCGCCCCGCGGATACCCGTTCCGAACAACACCAGATACCCCTGGTCGGTGCTCGACCCGAGATTGATCGGTATAGGCGTGCAGCCGCTGCTGGTGCACGTCGCGATAGCCGGAATAAACGTCTGGCTCCCATCCGCATGCCCGATTACCACCTGGGCAGCCGCGGTTCCCCTGCCGGTTGCGCTGGCGCTGAACAGCGATGGCGCCACTGCCGCCAGGGTCACGGTGCCCGTAATCTGAGCGCCGCTACTGGTCGTCAGGTCGAGAACCGCAGGACCAGGCTGCAGGCCCGCGGGCAGCACGGCGTTCACCTGGCTTGGCGTCACCGCGATCAGCGGGATGAGACTCGATTGTCCCGCAACGTCGGTGACGGTTGCGCTGACGTTGCCCAAGCTGGTTGGTAATGGCGCGGGCGGCGGACTCGTGGCCACGACCACTTCGGAAGCGATGTTCGCCCCAAACATGGTGATGATGGAATCCGGCGCCACAGGAGCGACGTAGTTGGCGGCCGAGACGGTGGTCAAAGCTTCCGTTGTTGTCAATGTAAACTTAAGTATCGACGACGCGCTGATAAGGTGAGTGACGTTGTCGGATTCCACGTAATTCACAAGAAAATATGTTCCTGTCCAATCCCAAACGCCATTGGTCAGGATAGTGACCGGATTGCCCAGTGGCCGCAGATTGTTGAAGAATGTCAACTGAGTCGTTTTTCCGGTTTCGGCTGGGCCGTAAGCCAGATCAAGAGGACCAGCTATCCCAGCGGCAAACGAGAACGGAAGCGAGGTTGGCAAATACTGGCAAGTAGTGCCTGCGCCTATGTCCCCTTGCGGGCGAACCTCCCACCACTCTTGATAGCAGTTCTGAGGAGTCAGCCACGCATAGGCTTGCGTGCAGATATTGTATTTTAGAACTCCGGTGTGATCCAACTGTCCATCAGCGTTGTTTACACCTGTGGCAAAAATCGTGCAGCTTGAGGATTCCACGCTGAGGGGCATCGCACCCGCGCCTTCGTACCAGTTGTACGTGCCGGTGCCGTCCCCGAGCGGTCCCACATCTGTTTCAGTGACGTTCGACAATGCCGGAGCGCCAGCGCCTAAAGTAATAGTCGCCCAGCGCAGCGTACCGTTGATCCTCTCTACTTCAGGGCTGTGGCCGGTGCCCATGACATACATGCCATAAATCTTAGTTTCGTCCGGCGTAAAATGCCAATGGAGTACTCCGTGGTTGTCGTCTACGTAGGTCGACAACGATGCCTGCACCGGACATGCTACACCCGCTGCACAAAAATGCCCTGTGTTGTCTCCTTGAATGTCTAGCTCATAACATGTGGTCGTTGAGACGTTGCAGGCAAACAATCCGTACCCTAGCCCTACCCCGGGACGAGCTCCCACGCTGGTACATCCACGGATGGTGTGAGCGTCCTGAGCTTCCAGCAAGATCCATTTGCCATCTGGCGACCAACGCGGAGAACCGTTGTTGAACGTCGTAGCGGGCGGTAAGCCGCTATATATGGCTGACAGGTTGGTTTGGTTGGCTCCGTTTATTGATTGCGACCAAAAACTGAAACAGGTCCCATTGAGCTTGCTATATAGAACTTCGGAACCGGCATTGTTAGTGGCGCATGTCGCTGTTTGGCACACATAGGGCTCGGCTGCTCCGCCTGGCCCCAAAGTCACAGGATCGGGCGCAAAATAGAACTGCTGATTTTGGGCTATCAGAGAATGCCCGCCGGCCGCCAGGAATGCGAGAAGCAGCGCGGCTGTTTTCAGCCACGACACCCAGCCCGCGTTGGATACCAGTTCCCTCCCGCCCGTCACCGGGTAACCCCAGCTCGCGCAACGGCTGTTCTGCGACAAACGACCAGCCATGCCGATAAAATGGTGCCCTTCAGAACGATCGGCCGCCAAATAATGTGACTGATTCACTCAAAAGAACCCGAAGCCGACACCAGTAAGAACACGGCGCGGGAATTTTACTCTCTGGAAGCTTGCTGAAAAACGGATTCCATCGTTCGCTCTCCTGTACGGCAGACCGGTTGAGGTCTCGACTCGAATTCGATAGTCACGCCGCGCCCAATTATCGGTCCTTCCTGCGTCCTTAGGTTCGACCGCGGCGCCGTGACATCATTTTCATGCTGTTCGGTGGGCGCAAAATCGCCCATTGTTTATCGCGACAAAAGGCAAAAACCGCTTGCTTACGCGCGCGGCTCGGTTTTTTCCGGCCTCGGTACCGAGCCGCGGCCGTAAGGGAGCGGTCCTTTTTTCAGCGCCTGCTAATGGACCAAGGATCGATCCTGCTTAAGGCTGTGTACCGCAAACTCCATTCACCCCTTGCGTGCAAGGGCCATAGATGAAGATCGCGCCACTCCCATTCAACACGGTGGAGACGTACACTTTGCCATTGTTGACCAGCGGCACGACATACCTCTGCGCGTGGAACGTTTGGCCGGTTTGGGTCCAGCTATTATAAATGCCGGCGATCTCATAGCTTCCCTGTTTGCTGTTGTAGAGCCGATGAGCGGTTAACGCGCCTTGCTGGAAAGCTCCCGACGACGCGAAACCGTCCGAAGTGACGGCCCATAAGATAGCGGTCGTGAGTTGGGATCCGTTGGCGGAGACGGCCAGCGCGCCACCCCCTTGCGAAGTGGTCGCATTCGCAATCGGCGGAACCGCCGAGGTCGCGGAAGTGTCAAAATTAGTTCCGTTGAAGTAGTACCCGCGCAGCACATCGCTAAAACCCCAGACGAAATAAAATCCGACGCTGGAGTTAATGGTCCAGTAGGCGGGATTGTGGATTTCGGCGCATCCGCCTCCCGTAGGCACAATCCCGCCGTAAAGCGGTTTCTGCGGATAAACCGGGAAAGGCACCACGCAGGGGGATGAACTTACAGCACCGAAGAAGCTCTGGTAGGGTGCGCTGGTATACCCGCCCAGATTGGCGGTTTGAAGAAGATAGGTCTGGCCGGCCTTTCCGGACGCAACAAGGTAGTTGCTGGTGGCCTTGGGCACGGCCGGCGGGATCATGATGACGCCGCCCGAGCCGATGTCGAGATCGTTGTAGTCGTCAACATAATAGTTCAAGTAGCCGTTTGATTCGGTTTCATCCTCCGGCGTGAAGGTTGAACCCGGATTGGTGTTAGTGGAACTCGTGGGCCGGTAAATTACCGAATCTCCCAGTAGGTTATCCGCCAGCGCGGTGCAATTGGCGGGAGTGGTCTCGTCGTCAGGGCGGCATCCGTTCCCGGTGGAGAACGCGTAGTACGTACCGTCCGAAGCTGGGCCAATGCCGGAGTTCCATACTCCGGCGCCTTCCGGCGAAAGCGGCCCCGGATTGGAGGCGCTCGCATAAAAGAAGCTGCAGTTAGTATTGGTAAAGCAGGTGGTTGTGGGACAACTGCTAGCCGTGCTCGCGCAGGAATTATACTTTGCCATCCAGCCTTGGTAGTCCGATTCAATCTCACCGCCTCCGCTGGTGGACGTCCCAAACCCAAAGGCGATAAAGATGCTGCCGTTCGCATCGAGAAGCGCGGGTCTCTGGAGTTGCTGGGTGGCCACGAAACCATACAGCGCCATATCTACGTTGATGTCGTGCGGAGGAATGTAATCGAGTCCGAACGTGGAATCGTTCTTGAGCGACATGGCGTGCAGCGTGTACACCCAGCCGTTGCTACCGCTGGCAGTGCAGGCGGACGCCTTCTCCGTGTCGTTCAGGGTGACGAAATACATCAGGTCGTCAATGGCGTCAATCACCGGAGTACCCAGAATCCCCACACTGTTGAAGCCCACGTTCTTACGGCAGTAGAGCGCCGGATAGGCTACCGAACCGGAACTGGGCGCTGTTCCAAAGGTCTGGCTCTGCCACAGGGGGGTGCCGGCGGGCCCATCGCCGTCGAAGGCGACGATCTGATTCTCCATCGTCGCCAGAAACACCACTGTGTTATGGCAGACTCCAGAAATATAGAAATTATGCAGGATTAAGGGCTGCGCGTAAATCGAGCCGGCCTTGGGGGCCAACGCAAACAGATAACCAAAACCACTCTCGACGGTGCCGGGGGTCAGGGTGGTTTCTTGCAGGTTCTGGCTGGTTCGATAGGTATTGTATTGAGCTCCCGTGATGTTGGGAGCCGTGACCGCGCAGTACGTCGAGGCGCTTCCGTTAAACACAAAGAAGGTTGAGAGCGCCGTGGTAATCAGCGCCCGCCACATTAGAGTTTTCATAGGGTGCCAAAGAATGATAGGAGTTTGTAGAGACGTAAATTCATTTGCTTAGGAATTCAGCACGAGCCGGCCAAACGATACAAACCTCAGAACCTTGCCTTCCGTTCCACTCGCGCTCTGACCGGCGCTCGCGGTGTAAAGAACGTGGCGCGCTGCGCCCGCGCGCTTCCCGCTTACCGCCCAGTTGTCAAGACTGGATTCGAGAGCCGCGCAGCATTGTAGTATTTGCGGTGGAGAAGGTTGTCCACTTGTAGCGCCAGTTGCATCGCCGCCATAACTCGCGGCCAGATCATGCCCACCGGCTGAGACCCTGGAGGGATTCAGCGACGAATCGAGTGTCGTCGAACTCGGAATGGCCAGAGGTTTGAAAGTGCCGTTGCCGTAGCCGAACAGGACCCTCACATAGCTGCCGAAGAAACAGATCGCAAGGTCCTGAAGGCCATTGGGCGTCAGGATCGTTGAAACTAACCCGTTTCCGCCGTCTCCGGTATTGTAGTTCACGGCCGGCTGGAACGTTCCGTCGCCATTGCCAATCAAGATCGAAACAGAACTCGGGTGGGGTGCTGTGGAATCTTCGGCGTCCAGGCCGGCCGAAGAGACGCCGGAGTTTGCAGCCGCGAGATCCGTAATTCCGTCGCGGTTGAAGTCGGCCGGATAGATCGAAGTGGTGCCTTTGGCAGTTGGGTAATTCACCCCCGGCTGAAAGGTTCCGTCTCCATTACCGAGCAGCACCGTCACGCTGTTGGAGTCGATGTTGGCGGTGGCCAAATCCACAAAGCCGTCGCCATTAAAGTCGCCGTGGCAGATCGAATGCGGGATCTGGCCGACCGCAAAGGTCCCGGCGGGCGTGAAATTGCCATTCCCTACGCCAATTAATATTTCCACATTGTTCGAGTACATGTTGCCCACCGCCAGATCGAGTATCCCGTCGCCATTGAAATCGGCCACGGCGATGGAGTGCGGGACTTCTCCCACTGGAATATTGATCGCCGGCTGGAACGTTCCGTCGCCGTTGCCCAGCAGAATGGAAACCATGCCAGCCCGCCAATCCGCGGCGATGATGTCGGGTTTGCCGTCGCCATTCACATCTTTGGCGGAGACCCAGGCAGTGCCGCTGGCCACGGCGAGAAACACGTTGGGCTGGAAAGTACCGTCTCCATTCCCGAGCAGAACCGAGACTCCTTGCAAGCCGCAATTGGGGCACGGGCCTGTTGGATGCGGGTCGATCGCGTTGGCCACCACCAGATCGAGTATGCCAACGCCCCTGAAATCCGCGGCGGCAAGTCCGGTCGGATAGCCCCCGACCGGATAGTTCACAGCCGTCTGCAATGTTCCGTTCCCGTTTCCAAGGAGCACAGAGATACTTGAACCGTGATAATTTGCGGTCACGATGTCATTGATGCCGTCGTTTCTGAAGTCGGCGGAAATGATGAATTTAGGGTAAGCGCCAGTGGGGTATGCCGCTTGCGCTTTTCCGCCAAACGCAGCTCCCGCGCATAGCATCAAAAGACCGCCCAACCCGTTAACTTTTCGATTCATCGACGCGGTCCCTCTGAACCGGGCTTTCCATTCTGGCTTCTCAGGTTCGCCCATTATACCGGGAATCGCCTCAACTTCGACTCAGTTTTTTGGGAGCGCTTCGCGGGAATTGTACCAGTACCCATGGAGACCGGGCGGTACGCCTGGCACGCCGCCAGCTTTTACTCCGCCGGTAAAGGTAGCGCCAAGATCCGCCGCAGAATCGCCGCGAACACCCTGGTCAGCGACCAGTTCTCGATCTTCTTCGGCAGAGCCAGCCGTCGCCACATGTTCCCCAAGTTGTGGGCGATCAGGCTCAGCCATAGCCGCACTTCATTCAACCGGAACCGTGGCAACTTAACCGTGTCATCTGCACCGTCTGCTTGCCTGCTTTGATCCACTGTTCGGTATCGAAGGGGCGGCCTCTGAAGAAAGGTCAAGGCAAATTATGCAGGCCAGAGAGATCGAGCGATCCGCAAGTGAGGTGCTGGGGTACTAGCAGACGAAGGCATTTTGTGAGCGTTAGCGCTTCCGGCAGGGGCGCCAGGCAAGTCTCCCGTCAGTACTACCAGTTCTTTCCGCAACGTACTGCTATTGTTGCTGCTTTCGGGAATCGCTTACAATCCGTCCAGAGGAGATTCTCCATGCTTTCGGGCCCACAAAGACCCCTCATACTCTTGGCCTTTTTCTTAGTTGCTCCCATAGTGACGCTCGCATCGTCCATCGAAGTGAATAGCGTTTGCGAGGTTGGCACTTGCCCCATTCCCACGGACCGTCTTACGCCGGGGAACAGCATCCCAGTGACAGACTTCAACTTCGAAGACGTTATCAATGGCGATACCTATGACTTCTACGGTTCTTATTCGGCCTACAATACCTCAAACTCTCCCTCCGGCTCGGTCGGTATTGAGCTGGACGCCACCGCCGTTTATGAAGGGAACGCGCCCACCGCGCAGGATGACGAGATCCTGCTGAACGATCTGCAAAACAACACGGTGCCTGGTTCCTTCAGCCTGAATGAAACCTACGATGAGAGCGTGACGGCCAGTTTCGGCGGAACTCTGGTGAAGAATACTTCGCTCCGAGGGCAAGCGTTCTTCAATGGCGATGGATTGGGCAGCTTCGGTATCTTCTCGGGTCCGGGTTCCAACACGGTAGTGACGCCCCTGAGTTTGACCGGTACTATCCTCGACGAAGATTTCCAGGATGTGTTCGATTTCGGAGTCGGAACGTTGCCCGGGACATCGATTACGGCAATAGCAACCGCGTCCCTCACGCCCACGCCCGAGCCGGCCGGAATCATTCCGGTTGCGGCAATCCTGGCGCTAGGCCTTGGGATCCCGGCCATTCGGCGCTCCCGGCTAGCCTCGAAGAAAGTGAGCTAACAGCTTGCCGGCGTCGGAGACTTTACCACATAGGGTCCCCGTCTGCCTCTTACGGCGTGGTCACTGTCAGCATGTTGCTCGGTCCCGAGGCGCGGCCCGACGAATGGGGCGGACGTCCTCCGTTAACGCCGGTTCCGGTCATAGCCAAAACACCCAAAGCAGAGGACGACGAGGGAGTCGTCCGCAGTCACTGCGCCTAGCGGCCAGGGGGACCGCCGCACATGCCGACTTTTTCAATGCACTTCAGAGACGGAGACTAGGCTAGATGGCAGGCTGCTGAAAAAGGCAAGGGCCATCCCACTCCCTTTGGTGGTGGCTCCGAAGGTGACTGTGAACGTGAAGCGGTGTATTCATCTTTTTCACCCGCCTCTAGACTAGCAGGATGCTGAAAAAGGCGTAAGAACCGCTTGCTTACGCGCGCGGCTCAGAATCGCGACTGCGTGTTTGCATGTGTTTACCGAGCCGCGACCGTGAGGAAGTCGGTCCCCAAAAGCCTTTTTCGGCAGCCTGCTAGGGAACGCCGCCCAGGCTACGAGCCGTCAGTGGCGTGTACGTAATCGCACTTGCGGAAGGGTCGCTGAACCACAAATCAAACACCACAGCGGTATCGGGGGCCAGCGCAGATCCTTCAGGAAGCGCCACAATATACCGGCTGCCAACGGGAGCCAAGCATGCCGCCGCTCCTGACTTGTTCACCACACTGACTCCGGAAGGGAGATCCTCCAAAATGAAGAACAGAGGACCGTTCAGGGCGGCCGAGCTTGTATTTTTCAAAGAGACCTTTTGTGCGTAGAGCTTCAGGCCAGGATAGTACGCGATCTCACTGCTGGAGATCGTAACGCCGCCTTCCGTAATGTAAGCACCGCAAGTACTCACCGTGAGTGCGGCCAGAAGTGCGCGGCTGCCGTTGGTGCCATTACCTTGGTTCCCGGTATCGGTAATCGTTACGGTGCTGAGTACCTGGCTCGAAAACTCCGCTGGCAGGATGAACTCCTGGCGGTCCAGACGCTGGCCCAGCCCGTTATCCCACACCTGGATCGTGGAAGTGTTATTAATTGCGTTCGTATTACCGTCGTTGTTGTAATCGCGTACTCTCACGTCCCCCACCAACGGAACAGTCTCGGTGGCACCGTTACTTCCAGTGAAGGTAATAAACAGGTAGGCGTTCGGACCAGCCCAGCCCCAGACCGTGTTGAGCAACGTGAATGCAGACGTAACGCCATACACGCCGACAGGAATGGTCAGGCTGACGGTGCCCGATCCAAAGCTTGCCGCTGCGGCTCCGTTCCAATAATTGTTGGGGCCATCCGGAATCGCAAACGGCACACCGCCGAAGTTCTGAGCGCCAGTTGGAAACGTGCTCCCGTTTATGATTCCGGCACCGCCTGGACCTTCAAACGTCCACGGCTCGTTCACCAAACTGCCGATATTGACGGGACCTTCGCCAGCGCGAGCTGCGACGGCAGTAAAGGCAATGACTAAGACGGAGCACACTACGCAGAAATCAGCTTTCATTCGAAAGATCCTCCTGGACATGCGAGCCGAGTGCTTACTCACCTTCAGTCACGCTGCTGGGCCGGCAGTTTTCATGCCGGAGGCGATCTCGAAGCCTCTTACGGCGTGGTCACCGTCAGCAGATTGCTCGGTCCTGAGGCGCGGCCCGCCGAATCCACCATTTCGACTTCGTAATAGTAGGTGGTTAACTTCACCACATGGGAATCTGTGTAGGTTGTACCGACACTATTCGCGATAGTCTTGAGCGAAGAAGGCGACGTGCCTTTGAGAACGCGATAACTCGCGGCAGGGTCCGATCCGCCCGGGGCGGTCCAACTCAGGGACACGCTGGTTGCCGTCACTGTCGTGGCCTGGAGGCCGGTTGGCGGCGGGAGTGCCAACGTGGTTGCACTGATGGTGGCGCTGGGCGCGGAGCTGACTCCGGTTGTGTTGTAGGACTCCACTGCGTAGTAATAAGTGGTATTGGGGGCTACGCTCGAATCCACGTAGCTGGTTGTGGGGACGCTGGAGTCGACGACCTTTATTGTTGACGGCGAAGTCCCCTTGAGAAGGCGGTAACCGCCGACTCCACCGCCGCCCGTGGAAGGCAACCAGGTAAGCGAAACCGAGGTTTGCGTCACGCCGGCGACGGCCAGCCCCTTGGGTATCGTCGGCGGCGTCAAGTCGATCAGCGTTATGGTAAGCGTCTCGGACTCAGGCGAAACATTGCCTTGCGCATCGAAAGCGCTCACAGCGTAGATGTAAGTGGCACCGGGAGTAAGGCCGCTGTCCACGAATTTAGTTGTCGCGAGCTGTGCGACCACCAGTCCGTCGCGATAGAGGTTGTAGCCCGCTACACCGATGTTGTCCGTGGTCGGAAGCCAGGTGATGGTTGCGCCGGTACTGGTGGAGCTGACGCGAGTGGGCGCCGATGGCGTCACCGGAGGCGTAGTATCAGCTCCTACAATCATTTTCGAGAACGCCACGCCGGTGGAAGTGAAGGTACCAGCGCGATTTGCATCGAATGACGCAAGGAAGGCGGCGCCCAGAAGCTGGGCGGGAGTGTCGGTGCCGTAAGTGTTGTAGTCCAGGTAAGCGGCAAAATATGAGGGGTAGGAAGGTCCGAAGAACAGAAACTGGTCATATTGCGCGCAATCCACCATGGCCTGCAGAAAGGCCGTATCCACCGGCGCCCAGAAGCTGAAAGTGTCCCTTGAATCGATTATGTTGATGTTCGAGCTCCCCTCGTTACTCGATGCCTTGTCCGGCCACGCCTCGCTCACGCCGATCCCTTTCCCGGATTGCTGGATGATGGAAGCCCCCGTGAGGACGTTCATCAGACCGCCGTTGTTCAATATGTAGACATGCATATCGATATAGTCCAACGACGTGGTGGCGAAATTCTGGAGATAAGTTGTGAAGTCGGTGATCCAGGTGCCGGCTCCCCCGCCTAAGCTAACGTTGGTGATATTGGCTTGCTGGAGTGCCGTCAGTTCCGTCTGTAGTAATTGCAACGCTCCGGCAGGGGTGTTTTCGGTGGGCTGCGATGCATCGTTCGCCTCGGTGTCGGGCTCACAGATCAGCGACAGATAATCCGGCTGGATGAGCTGCGCTATGTTCACGGCGTTCTGTGCCCGGCCGGCCATGTAATCATTCCAGTCGAGCGTCTGGTAGTAGGGCGCGAAGGCAGCGCCGGCTTCGGTGCCGTCGACCTGCTCGGCGACGGTGGCCTCCACCACCAGCTTCATGCCCGCCGCGTGAACGCCGGCGGCTACCTGCTGATAAAAGGCAACAAATGCTTGATAGTTGGAAGGGGTTCCGGAATAGTCGGTATAGAAGGGCTGGTAGAGGATCGGGAAACTGATATGGAGGGTGACCGCCTTAGCTCCGGTGGCCTGGAGTTCCTGTAATTCGTTGGCAACGGACTCGCTGTAATGGTTCGCTTGCAGCAGTTGGAGGTAGTTGTCGGACTCCGCCGAGAGAAGGTGCGGCGCCCATGCCACCGGATAGGGAGTTCCGTTCCAGTTCTGGCTTACGGTTGTCTGGAAGCTGCCGATCTCGGTGGCCACTGTGTTGTAGATGGCCTGGAATTGCGTGGGCACTGTTTGGGCAAACATGCCCAAGGCCCCCAGCAGACCCAAAGACGCAGCTCGGATGCACGAAGTCTTACATGTCGGTTTCATAACGGTTACTCCTTCAGCATTCCGTTCTCAATGCAGAGTGGTATGCACCGGCTCTTTGGTCTAACCGCGCTAAGCCGCGATTACCATTTTGGGTTTCAAGTTTCGTTTATTATACAGCGAATTGCCTGGACTGCGAACCAACTTTCCCTGCTTCTTTTCTTCCTCATCGCTTCGCGGGCTCCAGTACCCACAGGACTTATGAGAGGACCGTGCCACAGTTACTTCGGGAAGTGCATTCCAATGAAAGAGGAAATGTAAGTGTGAAGAATTCGATGGCTCGACGAGCCAATTTAGGCGGGCGAACACGACGCCGGATCTGAGGGTTCTAGTTAGGATTCACCTCGCGGCGGTCGTGACAGTTACTACGTTGCTTGCGGCAGAAGTGATTCCAAGCTCGTATGACTCAACTTCGTAGTAATAAGTGGTCGAGGGAACCGCGTATGGATCGGTGTAGGGTGCCGCGGCTACCTGGGCATGGATAGACAAGTCGGTCGGCGAGGTGCCTCGCAGAATCCGGTATTCTCCTGAGGCCCCGAGTCCAGGGGAACGCCTCCAGTTCAGCGTTATCGAACCAGGGGTGCCTGGCGTGACGTTGGTCACCACCAGATTGGAGGGAGCCGAAGGAAGCGGTGGAGTGGTGACCGTGACTTCGTTGCCTGGTCCGGACGCAAGATTAAGCGGGCTGTATGACTCCACCTGATAATAGTAAGTCGTCGCTAGTTCAGCGGACTGATCGGTGTAAGGCGGAGCCGACACATCGGCGTGGATAGACAGGGATGCTGGCGAAGTACCTCGCAGAACATGGTATCCCCCTACACCCCCGGTTCCAGTGGCAGGCCTCCAGTGGAGGGACACGGAGCCGGGTACGTTGCCTATCACCACCAGATTCGTGGGGACCGAAGGCGGCGCTGGGGTTGCGACAGTCACCTGGTTGCCAGGCGTGGATACCACTCCAAGCGGGCTATAGGACTCAACCTGGTAATAGTAAGTGGTTGAGATAAGAGCCGCTGGATCAGTGTAGGGCGGCGCAGTTACACTGCCGTGGACGGACATGGATGCTGGCGAAGTACCTCGCAGAACATCGTATCCTCCCACCCCACTCGTTCCTGTTGATGGCGCCCAGTTCAGCGACACCGCGTGTGGGAGATTGCCTGTTACAGCGAGATTTGCGGGAACCGAAGGCGCCCCAGGAGTTGCCACCGTGATCTCGTTGCTCGGTCCCGAGGCGCGGCCCGACGAATCCGCCATCTCGACTTCGTAATAGTAGGTGGTTGACGTCAACACATGGGAATCTATGTACGTCGTACCCGAACTATTCGCCACGGTCGAGAGCGAAGAAGACGACGTGCCCTTGAGAATGCGATAACTCGCGGGTGGGTCCGATCCGCCCGAGGCATTCCAACTCAGGGACACGCTGGATACCGTCACCGCCGTGGCCTGGAGGTGGGTAGGCGGCGGGAGTGCCAACGTGGTTGCACTGATGGTGGCGCCGGGCGCGGAGCTGACTCCGGTTTCGTTGTAGGACTCTACTGCGTAGTAATAAGTGGTCCCAGGGGCTACTTCCGAATCCACGTAGCTGGTTCCAAGGACGTTGGGCTGGACGACTTGTATTGTTGACGGCGAAGTCCCCTTTAGAAGGCGGTAACCGCCGACTCCACCGCCGCCCGTGGAAGCCGACCACTTAAGGGAAACCGAGTTTTGCGTCACGCCGGCGACGGCCAGTCTCGCGGGTACCGTGGGCGGCGACAAGTCGATCAGCGTTACCGTGAGCGTCTCGGACTCAAGCGAAACATTGCCTTGCGCATCGAAAGCGCTCAGACCGTAGATGTAAGTGTCGCCGGGAGTAAGGCCGGTGTCCCAGTAAGGAGGTGCCGCGATCTGTGCGACCACTGCTCCGTCGCGATAGATGTTGTAGCCCGCCACACCGACGTTGTCGGTGGTCGGAATCCAGGTGATGGTTGCGCCGGTACTGGAAGAGCTGACGAGAGTAGGTGCCGATGGCCTCTTGGGCGGTGTCGTATCAGTTCCTACGATCATTTTCGAGAACGCCACGCCGGTGGACGTGAAGGTACCAGTGCGATTTGCCGCGAATGACTCATTCATGGCGTCCGGCAGAAGCTCGGCCGCAGAGTCGGCCCCGTAGGTGTCGTAGTCCAGGTAAGCGGCAAAGTATGCGGGGTAGGAAGGCGCGAAGAACAGAAACTTTTCATATTGCGCGCAATCCACCATGGCCTGCAAAAAGGCCGTATCCACCGGCGCCCAGAAGCTGAAAACGTCCCGGGAATCGATTGTGCTGATGTTTAAGGTCCCCGTCCCCAGTTCGGTATCCGATTCCTTGTCCGGCCACGCCTCGCTCACGCCGATCCCTTTCCCGGCTTGCTGGATGATGGAAGCCCCTGTGAGCACGTTCATCAGGTCGCCGTCGTTCACCATGTAGACGTGCATATCGATATAGTCCAACGACGTGGCGGCGAAATTCTGGAGATAAGTTGTGAAGCTGGGGATCCAGTTGCCCGCTCCCGCGCCCAGGCTAACGTTGGTGATGTTGGCCTGCTGGAGTGCCGTCAGTTGCGTCTGTAGTAATTGCAACGCTCCGGTGGGGGAGTCTTCGGTGGGCTGCGATGCATTGTTCGCCTCGCTGTCGGGCTCACAGATCAGCGACAGATAATCGGGCTGGATGAGCTGCGCTACGTTCACCGCATTTTGTGCGCGGCCGGCCATGTAATCAGTCCAATCGAGGGTTTGATAGTAGGGCGCGAAGGCAGTGCCGGCTTCGGTGCCGTCCACCTGCTCGGCGACGGTGGCCTCCACCACCAGCTTCATGCCCGCCGCGTGAACGCCGGCCGCTACCTGCTGATAAAAGGCAACAAATGCCTGATAGTTGGAAGGGGTTCCGGAATAAGTAGTATAGAACGGCTGATAGAGGATGGGGAAACTGATATGGACAGTGACGGCCTTGGCTCCGGTGGCCTGGATTTCCTGTAATTCGGTGGAAACGGCGTCGTCGTAATGGTTGGCTTGCAGTAGCTGGAGGTAGTTGTCCGACTCCGCCGAGAGAAGGTGCGGCGCCCATGTCACCGGATAGTGAGTTCCCTTCCAGTCCTGGCTTACCGTTGTCTGGAAGCTGCCGATCTGGGTGGTCATGTCGCTGTAGATGGCCTGGTATTCGGTGGGCACGGTTTGGGCAAACATCCCCAAGGCTCCCAGGAGACCCAAAGACGCAGCTCGGACACACGCGATCTTACCTGTCGATTTCATGATTAGTGCAAAATATCTGTAGCGCATCGATTCCTTTGATTGCTCCTCATCCTCACCAACGCAACGACGTATTTCTGCGAACCGGCCAGGAGCTGGGTGCCAGGCACACGAGCGCTCTGTTCGAACATCGTCGCATCGAGGGTGTATAAATAGTTCTTCGCATACGAAAGTACTCTCTCTTGGTGAAAGCTCAGTATAGTATCTTCACTCACAGTGGCCTATCACCGAGTCGCCGCAATTGGAGTCGTAGAATGGGCTAACTCCCCCATGCGGAATGACTTATTACCACATAGGGATATCCCCTACCGCTGCGAACGCCCAAGGGCCCTGGCGAGCGGCCGGTCCTTAGTTCCGGTTCCCGTTTCGTGCCAGCGCCTAAACTTAGCGCCAGGCCATCATCGGTATGGAACCAACAGGCTGAAGGTACTGTGAGTTTTACCAGACGCTCGGTCGCAGCGCTTCGTTGCGCGAAATTCCGAAATTTCGTTGTGAAACCAGCGCTGTGTAACAAGTGACATGGACGTTGGGAACGCTACGACGGATTTTCGCAGCAGCCTTCAATCTCACAACTGAAGTCCTATGGGCATAGCTTCCAACGCGGGCGCCGGGCGCGTGCTGATCGCCGATTGTGACGCATCGCGGCGATCTTCCAGATACCGAGGAGCGAGTCGCCGCCAGGGCGCGGGCGGAAAGCGATGAGGCGATTGAGACAGCGAAGACGGCGCGAAACGCGAGGGATGTTGCCAAAGAGCGTCACACATGAATGAAGCCGATTAAGCATATGCTAATCTGGTCGCAGTAGATTTTGGGGTTACAATTGCATGCCTAGAAACTTTACGGGCTCCGGGACGATCTACCGGGTGGGTGAAGACCCGGCTAAACGGACGCCCGATTTATCAGCCCGGCCAGATCCCCCAGGAAAACTGCGGAAAGATTAAGTATCTTATTTCAATCGGCGCGTTTACATAATTAATCATGCGATTACAATAAGCTCCTTAGTAGGAAAGGCTTTATATGAAGTTCTCAGGCAGCCAGCTGACGCGATTTTTGGTTTCTGGTCTATTCGTAATTTTGGCGTTAGCCAGTCAAAATATTGATGTCGAAGCCTTTGACGACGGCCCTTCCGCGCCTTTGAAAGCGACAGCGAGCGGCTCCAATACAGCTTCAAAATCGCCTTCCATCCCCCCCGAATTTCAGGATCTGTACCCGGAGTTGCAGGAGTCGCTGTCCAGTTATCAAAGCGCCTTGAATTCTCACTGGAACGGCAGCAAGAGTCCCGTCCTGCTGGGTGCGGAACTTATCCCTGCCGACAGTTATTTTGCGATTTATAGGGCTGCCCGGACCAACGACTTAGGTGCTTATTATGATAATAGAATCACGCCCTTCCTGAATGCTTACCAATCCATGGGCATGACGACTGTTAAATTTCTGATTCAGTTTCCCATGTTTTATCGGAAGTTTTATCAATTAAATGGCGATCGGACGGGCGACGTCTATAACAATATCGTGGCTTTCTATCAAAGATTGGTCAAAGATCTGCACCATCGCGGCATGAAAGTAATTATTCAGAGTCAAGTCCAGCCGGCCGGTAATGGGCCCATTGCGGGCGATCCTTTACAGCTCGCTTCGTATTATGCATCTTTCCCCGACTTTGCCTCGTATGTTAACGCGCGAGCGGCAAATGCATTGGCAATTGCGCAGCTGCTGGAGCCCGATTTTTTAAATTTTTCTTCCGAGCCTGACACGGAAGGCCGCAAAACAGGTAGTTCAGTGGCTGCCAGCGCCTTAAATCCCGGCCGTCGAAATTCCGGCTATGCCGCCAATATTCAACAACTGCAGTCCACTATCTTGTCCACGCTGTTGAAAGCTAACCTGCCGGGCCTGCATAGCCGGCTGAAGCTGGTTGTGGGACTGGGCAGCTGGGAACCCGAGCTCACCGCCGTCCTGCAGAATGAGCTTAACCTCAACGGTGTTGACATCATCGATATACACGTCCATCCTATTAATACTGTTCGCGGGCGTAACTTTCTTGCTACCATCCTGCCTATCGCCGATGCTGTACGGGCAGCGGGTAAGCAGGTGGGAATGGATGAGTCGTGGGAATATAAAGAGCGCGATAGCGAATTCGGCGCAGGGAGATATGGCGGTACCAAGGTCTCTCTCGCCGACATCGATGCCCGCGATCACTTCAGTTTCTGGGCGCCACTCGACCAGAAGTTTTTGCAAGCGATGGTGGATACGGGTTATTACGAAAAGATGGCCTATTTTTCGGCTGCGGAGCCCAACCAATTTTTTGCTTACCTGGACTATGCGCACACTCCCGGGTGCCCCACGTCAACTGGATCTGGCTCTATGGTCTGCAGTTCCAGCGAGTGGAACAAGGCCAGTAGTGAGGCAGTGTATCATGCTCTGGCAAATTCACCTCCCTCACTGACCGAAACGGGGATATTTTATTCCGGATTGATCAAATCTACGCCGGTCAGATAGTTCAGCAGGCAATTTTCTTCAGCTTTCATGCTAGATCGCAATTTAAGACAGGACGAATAGATTGGCTACTTCGGCAATTCAACCTAACAACCCTAGCAGGATGCTGAAAAAGGCAATAAACCGCTTGCTCACGCACGCGGCTCAGAATCGCGACTGGTTGCTTGCATGTGTTTACCGAGCCGCGAGCGTTAGGGAGTCGGTCCCCGAAAGCCTTTTTCATCAGCCTGCTAAGGCTCACAGAAGGAAAGAAATAGCTTAGTGGACACTACTTCAAGTAATACCCCTGGCGGCCATAACACAACACCCACGCGCAGGATCCGGAAATTTCAGCCATCAGCCAGCGTGCCGAGGTCATCGGCGATTTCGAGAACTTTGCTGTCACCCACACCTGAATTCGAAGGTGACGTCCAGGCCAGGTATCCGTGCTGGGCCAGCCAGGAGTTGGCGGAGAAATCTTTGGCGTCTACGGCTTCGGATATAGGCTCCGATACCGGCCTCCGGCGAGAAGGGATGTATTTTGGCATTCTCCATCTGGGAGAAAAGTTCGCGTCCGGAGGCGCGCTTATTTTGGCCGGACTCTTACTAAGCTTTTTCGTACGTCTCGCGCCGGCGGCGTCACCTCAGGCGCCTGTCGCGGCGGCCTACATACAGATTGAACCGCAGCTCGCTGCGCGCAATTCAGGGCCGCCTTGTGGAGCGCTGCAAGGCGGGTTCTCGCAGGTTGAGCGTGGCCGCCCATGAACAAAGATGCGGTACTGGTGACCGGCGCGTCTTCGGGCATCGGGCTCGAGATCGCGGTGGTTCTAGCGCGGCACGGCTACCATGTT
The DNA here is from genome assembly GCA_963784025.1 of Bryobacterales bacterium. Lineage (GTDB taxonomy): Bacteria > Acidobacteriota > Terriglobia > Bryobacterales > Bryobacteraceae > Palsa-89. The sequence continues at coordinate 96,490 of CAWAPW010000003.1, read as the reverse complement.
TACGCGACGATGCGAAACTTGGAGCGGCGCGCTGAACTGGACGCCGCGGCAGCCCGGCATAATGTGCAACTGGAAGTGCTGCAGCTCGATATTACGGACGATGCCAGTATCCGTGAAGCTGTTCGCACGATAGCCAGCCGTTCAGGCCCACTTTATGGCCTGGTCAATAACGCCGGCGCTATTCTCAGGGGCTATTTCGAAGATGTGTCCGACCAGGAACTGCGAGGGGTTTTCGAGGCCAATGTATTCGGCACCATGGCGCTGACGCGCGCCGTTTTGCCCATGATGCGCGCAGCCCGCCGGGGACGCATCATCATCATGAGTTCCACGGGTGGCAGACTGGGTTCGCCCGGTAATAGCGCCTACTGTGCGAGTAAATTCGCGTTGGAAGGATTTGCGGAGTGCCTGCTGCAGGAGATGGTGCTGTTCGGCGTTCAGGTCAGCCTGGCGGAGCCGGGGCTTGTCAGTACTGAGCTTTTCGGAAGAAATCGTCAGATTGCCAGCCGCGCGATGGCGGCCGACAGCCCGTATCGCGATTGGTTTCAAAAGCTGGAACAACTCACCGACGATGAAGTGAAATCCGCCGTGGTCACTCCCACGGATGTGGCGGAAGTGGTCTTGCATATCCTGAAAAGCGGGCGGCCTCGTCTCCGCTATATCGTCGGACGGCGTGGCCGATTCCTGATTAACCTGCGGCGTTATCTTCCGGGCGAGATGTTTGATCGTTTCTGGATCCGCGAGATGACACGGCGCGTTACGGGAAGCAAGGGTTGAGGATTCTCTGCACGACGCGGGCGTTTCCGGATGATGCCGTTGCAGCCTGTAGTTGATTTAGGAAGACCGCTTGCTAACGCGCGCGGCTCTGAAAGGATTTCCGAGCCGTGACCGTGAGCTGCAGCAGGCCGAAAATATTGCCTTCCGGGTCTTTCATGTACGCCAGCCATCCCACTACATCCGGTAATGGCCCATTTGCGGACCCAGGTCCGTGATCTGCCAACCGAAAACGCCCGCTTAGAACTTCTGCATCAGGTCCAGGTTCGCGAGGTGACGAAATGAAGCACTCGATTCATTGCGCCGCGGACCCCGGACTTTGCTTCTGCCGCTGCCACTCCTTGCGGAACGTATCGTCACGCTCTGCGACATAAGCCTGGTAGCCTTGCGGATCGATGAATGGATTCTCCGCGCCCGTCTTCATCTTTTCGTATTTGGCCTTCAGGCCGAAGTAGGCGCCGTGCGCGCCCAGGAAAATATCGCAAGGCAGACTCTTGAGAACCGCGAAGGTCTTCACGTAATCGTCGGCGATCTGCGGATAGTTTTTATTGCCCACCAGAACGTAACCGGGATTCACGTTGGGGCTGCCGACAATCACAACGTTCAACGTGCGCGCGCCATCGCGAACCTGCATGGTCCAGGTGGTGCATCCTTTGGTGTGGCCGGGCGTGAGATGCGCCACCAGCTTTGCGCCGCCCAGTTGGACCGTGTTGCCATCGTGCAACACGCGATCCACGTGCGCTCCGGGGCGGCCCGGCGCCGTACTCTCTTCTTCGGGAACATCGGCGTCCATCACCATCAGCTTCGCACCGGTTTCTTTTTTGATCACACCGGTTGCGGCGTCATGATCGCCGTGCGCATGGCTGATGAGGATGATTTTGGTGTCGCTGTATTTGAAGCCGAGCTGCTCAATGCTCTTCTTGATGAGCGGGAGATCCTGCTCGAAGTCTGAGTTGATCAGAATATTTCCCTGCGGCGTGTGGATCAGATAGACAGCCAGATCGGCGGTTCCGACATAGTAGAGGTTCCCAGCGATCTTGAATCCTGGAAACTGGGTGTGCCAATCCGGATTGCCCTGCGCCGCGAGACTGGCCGCGCCGGCCAACAACAACAGGAGAGCTCGTTTCATCAAAAATCCTTTCGGCTAATAGCCGCGCAACGAAACCATGTCGAGGACGCTCTTCATTCGCTCCATCGCGTAACCACGAGCCAGTTTATCGGCGGGCTTGGCATCGGGGGCATCGCCCGACTGCAGGAATCCCGGACCCACGCCATCGTAAGTCACCGCCTCGAAAACTACGCCGGCGGTTTTGGCCGCGGCCTGCGCCGGAGGAACGGTGGCGTTGACGCGCCCGTCGTTTGCCGCGTAGAAGCCGAATACGCTGCCCTTGATGCGAGCGATGGAATCCTGGTCCGGTGATGCGCCGCAGAAGACCAGGGCCGCAGCCAGGTCGGGCCGGTCCGCCGCGAAGCGGAAGCTTTGCGCTCCACCCCAACCGATGCCGGCGATAAACAGCGTTCCGCTGGACGCGGGAAGCTTCGCGCCATAATCGGCCACCGCGTTGAGATCGGCCGTGACTTGCTTGTCGGCGGGCAGCGCGGCGCCGGCCAAAAGATCCGGCGCCAGGACGACGTAGCCCATGGCCGCTACTTGATCGGCGAAACTCTGGAACCAATCGGTGACGCCGGCGCTCGAGTGAATCAGCAGGATCACCGGTTTCTTGTCCTTCGATTCCGGATAGACCACCAGCGTTGAGATGGCGCGGCCGTCATGTTTGATAGCAACCTGCTCGCGATGACGCGGCGATTTTTCCAGGCGCGCTTTGGCCCAATCCTGCGCATGGAGCGCGCCGGAAACCAGCAACATCAGAGCAATTCGCTTCATCTCAAACCTCAGAAATGATCGTGATTGACGATGTGATCCGCGTCAACGGCGTGACAATACGGCGCGTCGTAGATCTCATCCTTCGGATTGGTGTTTAGCCGCAGCGTGCGCGCGGGCCGCACCCATGGTTGCGTGAAAACTTCGGGATCTTCCACGGTCACTTCATAGCGCAGAGTATCGCCTTGGCGAGTGAAGCGCTCGATAACATGCATGGCTTCGGAATGGTACCAGCCGTCGCTACCGAGCCACGTATCGTCGTTGAAGCCGGTATCGTCCACTACCAGCGTGTCGCCTTCCCAGTGGGCCACGGAGTCGCCGTTGTAGGACGTATCCAGATCGGTCCGATGAGCGCGCCCGTCGGTGGGGATGAGCCGGGTGAAATTGCCAGGCTCGGTAACGTACATGAAGACGATCCATCCCTTGCTCTGCACGATTCGCGCCGGGGGCCCCATGCGCGGCACGCCCGGAGGATGGCATTGCACCACCGGGTCCAGCTTGTTCTCGTCGCGATCCAACTGGCGGACCTTGGCCAGCAAGTCCGGTTTGTACGGCGGCTTGTTGGGATTTGCAGCGCGCTGTTTGTCGCCGTCCACTTGCAAATAATAGCGGCGCAATTTCCCGTCCGGATCTTTGTCCTTGGGCGCTTCGCGCGAAGGAAGATAGATGTGAGTCCCTTCGTCATCCTTAAACGCGAAGAAGCCGCCTTGCCCGCCCCAGCGCCCGGACAAATCGGGATGCCCGTCTTCGGTGCGAGGCGTTGGCTTGTTCGCGGCAGGAGTGGTTGGTTGCTGGGCGCAACACGCGGCGGCAAAGACGAATCCGGCTATTGCATTTCGCGCACGCATACTTATTTCTGCCCCGGATAAATCGGCCTGCCGTTCTCATCCAGGCCGCCGATCCAAAGCTCGAAGTGCGTGCCATTCTGCGGTCCACTCAGGAACGTCAGGTCGCGCAGAAACGCGAAATTCTGGGTGCCATCCTTGGCGCGATAGGCGCGGATCTTCACCATGGTCCCGGGAGCGAGCATGGCCTTGCGCAATCCGCCGCGCTGCCACTGATTGGGCGGTCCGCTTTCGAGGTGCCATTTTTCAAGTTTGCCGTCTTCAGCGGTTACGTCCAGATACACCTGAACGTGCGGATTGTAGTAGTCGATGCCGGTGACAGTGCCGGTGAACGTAACGGGTTTCTCAACATCGAATTCAGCTGTGAACGAATGGTGAGCCAATAGCGCGGACGAGGCAAGCAAGAGCGCGCCGGCGATGGCGAAGGAAGAGTAAAAGGTCCTGAGTGACAAGTGTCAGCACTCCTTTCCAAATGAAATACCGGCCAGCGACCAGCGAGTATATCAGACGTGAAGATTCCGCGACAAAACGTCTCTTGAGTTCCGTTTATTCCACAGTCAGTGCATACGTCGCCGAGCGTTCTACAATCCCGCTTCCGTAGTTGCCGGTGCTGCGTATTGTGTAGGTGCCGGCCGGCGTGGTTGCGGAGGTGTGGATCGTGAGCGTGGCAGAGCCGGGTGAGCCGTTTAAGGTAACCGACGTTGGAGCGATGGAGCAGCGCAACCCGACACCAGTGGGAACGCTGCAAGTAAGCGCGACCGATCCGGCGAACGAGTCGGTGGGCGTCAGCGTAACGGTGGTCTGCGCCGCTGACCCGGCCGCGACCGTGGCGGAAGTGGGATCGTTGGCGATAGTGAACTCGGGTCCCTCGCCGGACAGCGTGACAACCACCGGGCTGACGGTGCCGTTATCGGTAATGGTCAGAGCGCCGTTGCGCGGCCCGTTGGCCGAGGGAGTAAAGACCACTTCCACATCGCAGGACCTGCCCGCCTTGAGCGGCGCGGTGCAAAGGTTGGTGACCGCGTAGTCTGTCAGATTAGACATCGCCGAGTTCACCGTAAGAACGGCTGGCCCGTTGTTGGTGATCTTCACGTACTTGGGCGAGCTCGCCGCGCCGATGGCCGCCTCTGCGAATTCTAAGGCAGTGGGAGCAACCGTAGCTGAACTTGCCACGCCCACTCCATCCAGAATCACCATATGAGGACTGCCTGCGGCATTGTCGGTCACGGTGACGGTTCCTGGAGTGTCGCCCGCCGCGGTGGGAGTGAATGTGATGGTGAGCGTGCAAGCTGCGCCCGCACCAAGGGTTTCCGGGCAATTGGAAGTAACCGCGTAATTCGCGCTGGCCACGATACTGCCGATGGAAAGGCCCTGGCTTCCCGCGGCGAGCAAGCTCGCGGTTTCGCGCACAGCACTACCGAGATTCACAGAACCAAAGTTGAGCGTACCTGGCGTGAATGCGATTCCCGGCGAGCTGGTTCGGCTGATCTTGGCCAGAAACGCCGCTAGCGTACCGTTTGGAGCGCCTTCATACCACTGAACAACGGGCAGGCTGGCGCCATCGACGTAGCCGCTCACGTAAGCGTTCCCGGAAGCATCGGTGGCAACGGCAACGGGAAACGTTACGTTCTGGCCAAATAATGTGGAATACACCAGCGCTTTTCCGCTGGCGCTTACTTCCGTGACAAAACCCACCGTGCCGCTGAGCAGCGTTTTCTGGATAGGCTTAAGCAGCGGAAAGTCCGCCGCGTCTGTGTAGCCGGTGACATAAGCGTGTTCCGATCCGTCCACGGAGATGCCGTAGCCTGCCTGCTCACCGCTGTCCGCGCCACCGAGGTAAGAAAGATATCCAACTGTCCCGACCGTCAGGTTCAGTTTCGCCACGAAAGCGTCTCGAGTTCCCGCCAGCGTTGGTTGGAATCCGTTTACCGTGCATAGCTGTTCAGTTACTCCGAAGCATCCTACGACAGCTCCAGTTACATATAGATTGCCGTTATTATCGGACGCGACAGCGTAAGGATATGCGTCCACTCCAAACTCGTAAGAGCCCACCAACGCCGCCGTACCGCTTTGCGACAGATTGAACTCGGCCGCAAATGCGGTCCCCTCAGCCATTGGCGGCGACCCTTCGGTGATGGCCCAGTTGCCCGCTATATAGGCATTTCCCGAGCTATCGGCAGTCATCCCATTGATTGACGCACCGCATTGCTGACCTGTTGGAGCATAGTAACTGTCTATGTAAGTGGAGTAAACCAGCGAAGAGCTACCCGAGGCAGTGGAGTCAAGCTTGGAAATAAATGCGTTTCCGATACCAGCCGAGCAGCCGGACGGAAGCGCAGGAAGAAAGCTGTTGGGAGTGGTCGGAAAATCGGAAGAATACGTAACTCCGGCGACGTAAACGAACGCAGCGGAATCAAGGGCCACGCCAACCACCTCGTCGCCAGCGCTGCCGCCCAGGTAGGTAGAATACATCAAGGCGCTGCCGTCGGCGCTCAGCTTGGAAACAAATGTCGTGAAGCACTCAGCCGAATCGAAAACGACGCAGGAACTTTGGTAAGCTCCCGCGGTAACGGGAAAGTCGCTGGAGCCGGTGTCCCCGACAACATACGCTTCTCCATTCGAATCCACCGCGATACCTTTGTGCACGAAAATCCCGACCGCATCGGAACTGTACTCCGCGCCGCTGCCTCCAAGATACGTGGAATAGATAAGAGAATTACCCGTGGGACTGAATTTCGTAATGAATATGTCCGAATCACCGTCCAGAGCGGTTTGGTATGCGCCCATAGTCGTTGGAAAATCCATTGAGGTCGCATAGCCGGTGACATAGGCGCTCCCGGACGAATCAATGGCCACGCCACCGCCAAGATCCTGGCTTGTTCCGCCCAAATATGTGGAGTAAGTCAACACCGGATCGATGAGTAACTCGCGCGTCCGGTCGTACTTGCCCAGGACAAAGCTGACACGGCCTTTACCGTTCAGAACGTATCCGCCTTCGACGGCCTGTTTGCGGCCCCCGCCGATCTGATAGATCAGCGGCTGGTGAAAGCAGGCGTCACCGGCGACCAAATTCCCGTTCTTATCAATCGACGGCGCGGGACCTTCAATGTCCATCGCGATACGTTTTGGGTCACCGCCCGGCGCGACCACAAAATCATATTCCAGATTGCGCTGGTTTCCATAGAAGACCAAATCGATTCCGGGATACACGCCCGCGTATTTGACCTTGGCGAACTGAGGCACGTTGGTCCGCCATTTGGATGGATCGTTGCCGAGGAAATAATTGCTCTTGCCGCTCTGCTGATCGATCCCCAGGATTTTCGCGTTCGCGTCCATATTATGAAATGCCAGCCGGAGTGGCGCCTTGCCAGGCGAAACAATCACAGCTTCGTCATGCGTCAGAAACAGCGTCGAACCGTTGAGCCGAGCCAGAAACCTCACTTGGGGATCAGCCTGCCCTCGATTGGCCTCAAAGGCAAGCGGCACCGAACCAAACGCCGTCGTGATCTTAGTGCTCTCAGGAGCTGCCGGCTCCGCGCTTGCCGCGGTTCCAAGTGAGACGAGAAACGTCAAGCTCGCAATACCTGCGCAGATTTTCCATCGTTGCATGCATGTCCCCTCCGATCGGATGAGGCGAGTTTATCAGAGATCCTCAGGAACAGGCCTGTCATCCGGCAATCCTGTCGTCCGGCAATCCGGTTCCGTGAGTTTTTATTTGATATGATGACCGCCGGTAATTCAAAGGCAGGTTATCTTATGTCTCGAGTGCGGCTGCTATTTGCCTTGGCGACGGCGTGCGTAGCGATCCCGCTGTCCGCGCAGCACAGTTTCACGCCAGCGGATATAGAGGATGGCGGAAAGCTGTTCCGCGCCAACTGCGTCGCCTGTCATGGGCCGGAAGGCAATCTGGTGGACGGCGTGGATCTGGAACACGGCAAGTTCCGCCGGGGGTCCACCGAAGACGAGGTGATTCGGATCATTGAAGACGGTGTTCCCGGCACGGCGATGCCGCCCAACAAACTCACCGATTTTCAGGCGGGAAGCATTCTCGAGTATCTGCGTTCGGCGGCTACCAGCGGCCGCGTTGCTGCGCCCAATGGCGACGCGGCGCACGGCAAGGCGATCTTCGCAGGCAAGGGCGGATGCGCGGGCTGCCATCGCGTGTATGGCGTGGGCTCGCGCGTTGGACCGGACTTGAGCGAGATTGGAGCGCTGCGGCGCGTGGCCGAGATCGAAGAATCGATTTTGGATCCAAACGCGGAAGTGCTGCCGCAAAATCGCTACTATCGCGTGACCACCAAGAGCGGCGAGACTATCACGGGACGGCTGCTGAACGAAGACACGTTTTCGTTACAACTGCTGGACACCAAGGAGCGGCTGTTGTCGTTGCAACGAACGAATCTGCGCGACGCCGGTTTCCTGAATGAATCGCCGATGCCGTCCTACCGGGACAAACTGACCAAGGCCGAACAGGACGATCTGGTCACTTACCTGATTTCCCTGAAAGGTTTTTGAAGAGTGAAAGGGTTCTGAAGATATGACGCAACGCGCATGGTCGATCCTTGGTTTGGCTGCATGTATGAACGCGGCTGCGTGGGCGCAAGTATCCTTCGACCGCATTCTTGCCGCCGGAAAAGAGCCGCAAAACTGGCTGACTTACTCCGGCACAACCATGAGCCAGCGCTACACCACGCTGAACCAGATCACGCCGCAAAATGTGAAAGACCTGGAATTGCAATGGATGTTCCAGGCGCGGTCGCTCGAAAAGTTCGAGGCTACGCCGCTGGTGGTGGACGGCATTCTGTACACGGTGCAGGCGCCGAATAACGTGGTTGCGCTGGATGCGGTGACGGGGCGCGTTTTCTGGACCTATCCGTACGTGCCGGAGCGGGCCGCGCGTCCGTGCTGCGGGCAAGTGAACCGCGGGCTGGCCATCCTGGGCGACACGCTGTTCATGGGCACCATCGATGCGCACCTCATCGCGCTGGACGCCAGAAGCGGCAAGCCCATCTGGAACGTGGCTGTGGCGAAAGCGGGAGCGGGTTATGCGCTGACGCACGCGCCGCTGGTGATCAAGGACAAAGTCATTATCGGAACGGCGGGAGGCGAGTACGGAATTCGCGGATTCATCGCCGCGTACGATGTGAAAACGGGCAAGGAAGACTGGCGCTTTTACACCATCCCCGGCAAGGGCGAGCCGGGCAACGAGACGTGGAAAGGGGACTCGTGGCAGCACGGCGGCGCGTCGGTCTGGATGACCGGCTCGTACGATCCTGCCTTGAACCTGACGTATTGGGGCATCGGGAATCCGGGGCCGGATTGGAATGGAGACACGCGCGATGGCGACAACCTTTACAGCGATTGCGTGGTCGCGCTGGACCCGGATACCGGCAAACTGAAATGGTATTTTCAATTCACCCCGCACGACACTCTCGATTATGATTCCGTGCAGGTTCCCGTGCTGGCGGACATGGAGTGGCAGGGCCAGCCGCGCAAGGTGATGCTGTGGGCCAATCGCAACGGCTTCTATTACGTGCTGGATCGCACCAGCGGGCAGTTCTTAACCGGCAAGCCATTCGCCACCGTGAATTGGGCCAAGGGTCTGGACGAAGCGGGCCGTCCGATGAGAGTGAATGGTATTGAGCCGACCACCGAAGGCCAGCGAGTTTATCCCGGCGTCCAAGGCGCGACCAATTGGTACTCGCCATCGTTCAGCCCGCGCACCGGCTTGTTCTACATTCCGGTATGGGATCAATATTCGTCGATCTTCGTGAAGGCTCCCACGGATTACACGGAGGGCAGGCGATACGTGGGCACCTCGCCCCGGTCTGTGGTGGCGTTGCAGGGCACGCCGATCAATCAGCGCAAAGAGGAAGAAGGCTACGGCGCGGTGCGCGCTATCGATCCCAAGACCGGCGAGAGGAAGTGGGAGTTCAAGATGCTGGATGTTACCGACGCGGGCATCCTGACTACGGCTTCGGATCTATTGTTTTCGGGCGGACGCGAAGGTTACTTTTATGCACTAGATGGGCGCAACGGCGACTTACTGTGGAAAGCCAACGTGGGCGGCGCCGTAACTTCCGGACCAATAGCATATTCGGTCAATGGGAAACAGTATATCGCTGTGTCAGCTGGAAGTTCGTTGTTAGTTTACGCGCTGAAATAGTAAGTGGGACAGCATGAATAAACTGCTTGCAGCGTTCCTGGTTTTCGGATTGTCGCAAAGCGTTGCGTTATTCGCCCAAGATAGAATGCCCGTCATTCCTCCCGAAAGAATGACTGAGGCGCAGAAGAACGCAGTGCGGGATTATAAGGACCTGCGGAAGCAGGATCTGGCGGGACCTCCCTGGTCGGTAATGCTGCGGGTTCCAGATCTGGTGGTTCCCTCGCTGGAAATTCGGCTGCACAATCTGAACAATAGCGCCCTCAGCCGCAGGCTCACCGAGTTTGCCATCATGATTGCCGCGCGCCAGTGGACCAACAATTTTGAGTGGAACGCGCACAGCAGCCTGGCGGCGAAAGCGGGGCTGAGTCCGGCTATCCTGGCGGCTGTCGCCGATGGACGTCGTCCGCAGCGGATGGCCGAAGATGAAGCGCTGATCTACGATTTCTGTACCGAGTTGTTACACAACCAAAGCGTCAGCGATGCCACCTATGCGAGTATGCTGACAAAGTTCGGCGAGGCGGGCATCGTGGAGGCGGCGAGCCTCGAAGGATACTATACCTATCTTTCCATGATCATGAATACGGCGCGTTCGCCGCTCGCGCCGGGAATTAAGCCGGCGCTTACTCAGTTTCCAAAATAAAGAGGTCGTATGAACTCACCGAGTCTTGCCGGGATTGCGCTGTTCGCACTTACTCTTACCGCTGCATGCCAGAACGTGCCGAAGTTTGAGCCCGATCCTTACTGGCCGAAGCCATTGCCGAATAACTGGATGCTCGGACAAGTGGGCGGCATCTACGTCGATTCGCACGATCACATTTGGGTGAACAGCCGTCCTAGAACTCTGGATAACAACGATAAGTATGCCGCGCTGAATCCGCCGCAGGCCGATTGCTGCATCCCGTCGCCGCCGGTGCTTGAATTCGATACGGCGGGCAACCTGATTCAAGCCTGGGGCGGCCCGGGGGCCGGATACGAATGGCCCGACAACGAGCACGGCATGTTCGTCGACTACAAAGACAACGTTTGGATCGGCGGCAACGGCGCCAAGGACACGAATATTCTGAAATTTTCCAAGGACGGGAAGTTTTTGCTCCAGATTGGCCATCACGGAACAACCGGCGGCAGCAACGACACCGAAAATCTGAACCGGCCGGCGGGGATTTATGTGTATCAAAAAACCAACGAGGTTTTCGTGGCGGATGGTTATGGTAACCGGCGTGTCATTGTCTTCGACGCCGACACCGGAGCTTACAAACGCCACTGGGGCGCTTACGGAAACAAGCCGGACGACAGCGTTCCGCGCACGCGAACCTTCGACGGGCCCGGTCCGCGGCAGTTCAATACGGTTCACGGAATTCGCATATCGAACGATGGATTGGTCTATGTGGGCGATCGCGTGAATAACCGGATTCAGGTGTTCACGCCCGAGGGCAAATTTGTGAAAGAGGGATTTATCGAGCGCAAAACATCCACGCCCGAAGGCACCGCGTTCGATGTCGCTTTTTCACCAGACAAGGCGCAGCAGTTTCTCTACGTTTCGGATGGCAGCAACAAGAAGGTGCAGATCCTGAATCGCGAAACGCTGGAGGTGGTTGGCTTTTTCGGCGGGCATGGCGGACACGGCACGGGACAGTTCTACCATCTGCACAGCATCGCCACCGATTCGAAGGGCAACGTGTATGTCGGCGAGTCGTTCGGGGAGCGCGTGCTGCGGTGGAATCTGAAAAGCCGCTAGCGGCGGGTCGAAATCCTGCAGCACCGCTTACTAACGTGCGCGGCTCAGTAGAACTCGCGCGTTATTTCGAGTCGGACCGCTAGCGGATCGCATCCAGTCCCACTGATTTTATGGTTGCCGCTGCCTCCGGACTCGTGAGCGCTTTGACAAACTTGCTAGCGGCCTCGCGATTCGTGGCCGCGCTCGCGATTCCAGACGACAGAGTAATCTTCCGCTGAAATTCGGGCGGTAAGGGACCCGCCAGTTGCACACCGGGGGCTGGCAAAATTTCGCTGATCAGTGCGAAATCAACATCCAGCTTTCCGTCGGCCAGGTTCTTCATGGATTGCTCCGCGCCTTGTTGCAAGGCGGCCTTGCTTTGAACGGCGTCGCGAATGCCGAGATGATCCAGCATGTCCAGGATGGCCGGCGTCCCCGCCCCCACCGCAACGTAACCGATGGATTTCGCATTGAGCAGGGTTTCTTTCATTGCCGCCGCGGTAGCGACGTCCGGTTTGGAAGCGCCGGCGCGAACGGCGAGGCCAACGCCGCTGCTGGCGAGATCCAGTTTGGTACCCGAAGCAATTTTACCTTCTTTGATCAAGGCGTCGATGATTTGCGGCGTCAGGATGGCAAGATCGAATGGCTGGCCGCTCTCAATCGATTTCCTGAGGTTCGCCGAAGCGCCATATTGGACTTTGGCCGTTCGTCCACTGGCGCGTTCCGCACCGCCGAGCAGCTTCTGCAGGCCAGCGCGGAAGCCGTTGGAGCACACGATGTGGATTTCGGTATCTTGCGCCGGCGCGATTCGAAAGAACAGAAAAGCGAGCAGCGCGGCTCTGCCAAGTGGGTTCGTCATCCAGAGGCATTTTGTCATACAGCCGCGCCTTGCTTCGCGCCCGATCGGGTAAACTCCGCTGCCTCTTGAATGGCTTGGCGGCCGCCGGTAAGCACTCCGTGCATGGAAACGAAGCCGTGAATCATGCCAGGATAACGGGAGACAGTGACTGGCACGCCGGCCTGCTCGAGACGCTGTGCGTAGGCTTCGCCTTCGTCGCGCAGAGGATCGAACTCGGCCGTGATCACCAGCGCGGGCGGCAAGCCGCTAAGATTCGGCGCGAGCAGCGGAGAAACTTCCAGATGGCGCTTTTGATCGGGCGACGCAAGATAATGGCCGGTAAACCAATCCATCGCTGCGCGGGTGAGGAAATATCCTTCCGCAAATTCGCGATGCGAGGTGGTTTCAAGAGAGCTGCTGTCGGTTACCGGATAGATCAACACTTGTGCCGAGAGAGCGGGGCCGCCTGCATCGCGGCAGCGCATGGCGACGACAATGGCGAGATTGCCGCCCGCGCTATCGCCACCCACGGCGATGCGGCTGGCGTCGATACCCAGGCGCTCCGCGTTGGCTGCTACCCACACGGTGGCCGCGTATGAATCTTCCACCGCGGCCGGGAATTTGTGTTCGGGAGCTAGGCGGTAATCCACCGAGACGACCACGGCGCCGGATTGCTTGGCAATGGCGCGGCACACCGCGTCGTGCGTATCGAGATTTCCAAAAACGAAGCCGCCGCCGTGGAAATACACCAGCGCGGGACGAAGCCCTCCGTGTTCGCTCGCGTATATGCGAAGCGGAATGTCGCCGCCCGGTCCAGGAATGGACACGTCCTCTACGCGGTTGAGCGCCTCAGGCTGGCCGCCCATCAACTTCATCCCTTCCAGCCGTCCGGCGCGGGCTTCCACCGGATCCTGCGTTTCGAGCGGCGGCGCGCCTTGTGCGTCGATGGTCTCCAACAGCGCGCGCACTTCGGGGTGCAGCCGTTCACTTCGAGTTATTGATTCGGCCATGTGGAATCCTCCGAATCATGATACATCGGCAGCGGCGTTGGCGCGATTGCGGTCCGTGCCGTACTGTGGTTAGAGCACCCAACCAGACAATCATGAGCCTCTTTGGAAAAAAGCAAACAGAAACCGCATCCGTGACCTACATCTCGTACGCGGGCGAAACGCATCAGGTGGCCGTACCCATTGGCGACTCGGTGATGGAAGGCGCCATCAAGAATGGAATCGACGGCATTGTCGCCGAATGCGGCGGCGCGTGCCAGTGCGCCACCTGCCACGTGTACGTCGATGAAGCCTTTCTCGGCCTGCTGAAACCGATTCAGGAAGATGAGGACGAGATGCTCAACACCACGGCTTCCGAGCGGCGCGCGAATAGCCGTCTGGGATGCCAGATTCCCGTGACCAAGGAGTTGGACGGGCTGATCGTGAGGACGCCTCCGAAGCAGCAATGAAGTCGGACGGCGTGGTCATTGTCGGAGCCGGACAAGCCGGTTTCCAGGTTGCCGCCTCGCTGCGCATGGAAGGCTATGCGGAGCCGATCATGCTGATTGGCGACGAGCCCAATCTTCCCTACCAGCGACCGCCGCTCTCCAAGGGATTCATGGCCGGCAAGCAGGAGATCGAAGCGACCGCTTTGCGGCCTCTCGCGTTTTATGAGAGCCATCGAATCGATTTGATGACGGGGGCGAGGGTCACCGGGATCGATCGCGTAAGCCGCCGCGTGAGCCTGGAGTCGGGCCGCACTCTTCGTTATGACGCGCTGGTGCTGGCGGTGGGAGCGCGCAATCGGACGCTGCCAGTCAAGGGCGCCGAGTTGGACGGCGTCTGCTACCTGCGAACCGATGCGGAAGCGGTCGACATCCGACAGCGGATGGAACAAGCGCGCGACGTGGTGGTGATCGGCGGAGGATTTATCGGGCTGGAACTTGCGGCGGCCGCGCGCACGCTCGGGAAGACGGTACGCGTGCTGGAGGTGCAGTCCCGACTCATGCCGAGAGTGGTCTCGCCCATCCTCTCCGATTTCTATCGAGACGTTCACGGGAGCGAAGGCGTAGAGATCGCGCTGGGCGTCACATTGTCAGAGATCGTAGGCCATGCAGGAAGGGTCAGCGAACTTGTCCTGAGCGATGGTTCCGTTTGCCCGGCCGATCTGGTGCTGGTTGGTATTGGCGTGTTGCCGAATATGGAACTGGCTGGCGATGCGGGGCTCGGCGTCGCGAACGGTATTGTAGTCGACGACAGACTGCGAACCGAAGACGAGAGCGTCTATGCCATCGGCGACTGTGCGGATCATCCGAATCCATTCGCGAACCCATTCGCCGGTGGCGGGCGCGTGCGCATTGAATCCGTGCAAAATGCCGTGGACCAGGCCAAGTGCATCGCAGCGGCCATCGTGGGCCGAGCGGAAAGTTATCGCGCCGTACCGTGGTTCTGGACGGACCAATTCGATATCAAGCTTCAAATTGCTGGCCTGTCGGGTGGATTCGGGCATGTGATCGCGCGTGGCGAGCCGGAGAGCCGGAAATTTTCGCTGTTCTATTTCCGGGACGGACGATTAGCCGCGGTCGACTCCGTAAATCGTCCCGGGGATCACTCGGCCGCGCGAAAGCTGATCGGAACCGGAATCGCGATCACGCCCGAGCAGGCGGCCGATCCGAGTGTGGACCTGAAGGCTCTGGGACACTGAAGTTATGGGGGCGCTGCGGCTGGAACACGTCAGCAAAGAATACGTCACCGAAGGAAGCTCCGTGCCGGCGCTGCACGACGTGAGTCTCGATTTTCGATTAGGCGAGTTCGTGGCGTTAGTAGGGCGAAGCGGATGCGGTAAATCCACGCTGCTGAACCTGGCGGGCGCGATGGATTTTCCAACGTCGGGAACCGTGTGGCTGGATGGCGTGAGCACATCGACGCTCAGCGATGCGGCGTTAACACGGATGCGCCGCGAAAAGGTTGGGTTCGTTTTCCAGAGCTTTCAACTGCTGCCGACCTTATCGGTGATCGAGAACGTGGAACTGCCGTTGATGCTGGCCGGGAACAAACATTCGCGCGACGCGGCAATGGAACGATTGCTTTGGGTGGAGATGGATGCCTACTCGAGCCGCATGCCGTACCAGCTTTCGGGCGGCCAGACACAGCGCGTGGCGATCGCGCGGGCCGTGGCGAACTCACCTTCCATTCTGCTGGCGGACGAGCCGACGGGGAATCTGGATACCGCGACCAGCGAAGTGATTCTGGCGTTGTTCCGGCGCATAGCGGACGAGTTGGAGACAACGGTTTTGATGGCGACGCATAGCGTGGAAGCCATCGGCAAAGCGGACACTATCGTGCGGTTGCAGGATGGACGAGTGGAGAGCGTAAGTCAGGTTCACCGGGAAGCGCTGCAGCGTCCATGACCGCGCTCAGGCTGTTCCAGCGTTTGATGCTCCGGCCATTGCGGCGCGAACGTCTGCGAACCGCGCTCATCGTGCTGGCCGTTGCGCTGGGAGTAGCGGCGGTGCTGGCGATTGAACTGGCGGGTGAGGCAGCGGCGGGATCTTTTCGCTCGTCGCTCGAAACGTTGACGGGAAGCGCGAACCTGGAAGTAACCGCGACTGGTGGAATCCCTCCCGAAGTGTTCGCGCGGCTGGCTACGTTGCCATATGCACTGAAGCTTCATCCCCGCATCGAGGACTACGGCGTCATCGACGGTGAAGTCAGGCGTACGGTTCCAATCATCGGAATCGATCTGCTGTCGGAGGGAGCGCCTGCGAGTGCAAACGGCACCGGGGATTTGCATTTGAACGATTCCGTTTGGCTCAACTCCAGCCTGGGTTATAAGGCCGGCGATCGCGTGCGCTTGCTGATCAACGACACGGCGTCGGAGTTTATCGTGCGCGGAGTGCTTGATAACCAGGCCGGCGACGTCGTATTGATGGATCTGGGCGCAGCCACGCGCGTGCTGCGGCGCGGCGGAAGGCTGGATCGCATACTGATCGATGCTCCATCTTCGCGCTCCATTGAGGATTGGGAAGCGCTTCTTCGGCGGAGCCTGCCTGAAGGCATCACCATCGCGCGGCAGGGCGCGCAGACCGACGAGAACCGGCGGATGCTGGAATCGTTCCGGTGGAATTTGCGCGTGCTCAGTTATGTTTCGCTCGCCGTTGGCGCGTTCCTGATCTACAACACGATTTCCGTTTCGGTGGTGCGGAGGCGATTTGAAATTGGCATTCTGCGGGCGCTGGGCACGCCACGCGCAGCGATCCTGGCAGGGGTTCTCGGCGAAGCCTGCTGCTTCGGCTTGCTGGGCGGTTTGGTTGGAATTGTTCTGGGACGCGCGATGTCGGAAGGCGCGGTGAAGCTGGTTGCGTCCACCGTGGCGTCGCTGTATTTCAGCAGCCGCCCGGCGCCGATCTCGCTCACCTGGGAAACGGCGTTGCTCGCGATCGTGATGGGCGTTGGCATTTCGCTGCTCTCCGCTTTGGGACCCGCGTGGGAAGCGTCGCGCGTGGCGCCGGTGGAGGCCATGGCAAGAGGCAGGCGCGAACACGAGGTTCGAACGCACCGCTGGCGATCGGCGTCCGCGGCTGTGTTTCTTGCGGCCACCGCCTGGATCTTTTCGCGACAAAACGCGGTGAACGGAAAACCGGTCTTCGGCTATCTCGCGGCATTGCTCGCGATTATGGCGTGCGCGCTCGCGATTCCCGCGCTGGTTTCCTTGCTCGCGGAAATCACCGCCGGCGTGATGCGCCGCGTGTTCGGAGTGGAAGCGCTGGTGGCCACGCGGAGCCTGGTGGGATCTCTGCGACGCACGTCCGTGCTAGTGGGAGCGCTGGCCACTGCAATTGCGGTGCTCACTGCCGTCGGCATCATGGTGGGAAGTTTTCGCGAAACCGTCATGGTTTGGATGGGCGATATTTTGCAGGCGGATCTGTTCTTGAGCCCGGCGGTGCCGGCGGGAGCGGACCGGCATCCCACGATGTCGGCGGAGATCCCCGTGCAGATTGCTCAGCTTCCCGAGGTAGCAGCCGTCGATCAGTTGCGGACGTATGAAATACGTTATCAGGGACTTCCGGCGACCATCGGCGGGATGGACGCGCGCGTTGGAGAACGACGCAGGCGTTCATTCCTATCTGGAGCAACGGCTGAAGAAGTGTTTCGTCAGCTCATCGGACACGACGCGGTGATCGTCAGCGAACCGTTTGCCAACAAGCACGGTGTGCGGGCGGGCGACATCCTGAAGCTCGGGCTGGGTGGAAAGCTTGGATCATTTCGCGTGGTGGATGTTTATTACGATTATTCGAGCGAAGGCGGCGTGATTCTGATGGATCGCGCGACCCTGTTCCGATACCTCCCGGACACGGCTCCGACCAACGTCGCTGTGTATCTGAAGCCGGGCGTGTCGCTCGACGAGGGCCAACGCGCGGTGGAGCGGGTGATCGCCGGGCGACGCATTGCAGTGGCGCGAAACCGGACTTTACGGGATCAGGGCATCCAGGTTTTCGATCGAACGTTCGCTATCACTTATGTACTGGAAGCGCTGGCGGTATTTGTGGCTGTTACCGGCGTGGGCGGGGCTCTGCTTGCTTTAGTTATCGACCGCCGACGCGAGTTCGGGCTGCTGCGCTTTTTGGGCGCGGCCGATCGTCAAGTCCGCGGCATCATTCTGTTCGAGGCCGGGCTGCTGGGCGCTCTGGCGAACGTCGCGGGCGTGACATTGGGGATGGTTCTTTCGCTGTTGTTAATTCATGTAATCAACAAACAATCCTTCGGATGGACCATCCAGTTTCACTGGCCCGTTACGGTGCTGCTGAGTGCGCTCACGATTGTTTATGCGGCGACGGTTCTTTCAGCCCTCTACCCGGCCAGGATCGCGACGCATCTGGTGCCCATCGAGGTGATTCATGAAGAGTAGCCGGAGCGTGGGCGTTCTGGTGACGCTGGCGCTGGCCCTGAATGCGCTCGGCACGGGCGATGAATATCAACTGGCGCTTCCGAATTATCGTTTCGAATTCCCGCGCGATCATTTTAATCATCCCGAGTTTCGAACCGAATGGTGGTATTACACGGGAAACCTTCGAACAGACGAAGGCCGGCGCTTTGGTTTTGAACTTACTTTTTTTCGCCAGGCTGTGGATCGGCAGCCTGCAGAGAACGTTTGGGATTTGAAAGACGTTTGGATGGCGCATCTGGCGCTGAGCGACATCGCGGGCCATCAGTTTTTTCACACCGAGCGGCTGAACCGCGCGGGTCCGGGCCTCGCGGGCGCGGATTTCAATCAAGCTCGCGTTTGGAATGGCAATTGGCAAGCGCAATGGACTTTTGATCCCGCTGTCGCCGGTGGAAGCACACAGAAATTGCAAGCCATCGCAGACCGCTTTTCCTTTGAACTGTCGCTGAAGGCCGAGAAGCCGCCCGTGATCAATGGCAAAAACGGCGTGAGCCAGAAGGCGGAGGGTACAGGCAAAGCGTCGCACTATATTTCGTTCACGCGCCTCTCCACCACCGGCGTGATCGTTCTGGACGGAAAGCGATTTTCGGTGGAAGGCGTGAGTTGGATGGATCATGAGTTCTTCAGCCATCAGATGGATGCAACGCAGAGCGGCTGGGATTGGTTCAGCTTGCAGCTTGACGACCGGACGGAACTGATGCTGTTCCGTCTGCGCCGGACAAATGGATCGATCGACCCGTATTCGGCTGGAACCTATGTGGATGCGCAGGGGCACGCGAGATATCTGGGCGTCAACGATTTTACGTTGACTTCGGGAAAGACCTGGACCAGCGCCGCAACCGGCGGACGTTATCCCGTGGAATGGACCATCGAAGTGCCGTCTCTCGGGCTCAACGCGACGATTCGCACGCCGCTGCCGCAACAGGAAATCACGGGCGGCACAAATTATTGGGAAGGCGCTATCGATATCGACGCTACCCGGCTTGGCCACCCGCTGCACGGGGTCGGGTATCTGGAAATGACCGGGTATGCGGGACGCATCATTGGTTTGGATTAACGGGGGTTTGGATTAACGGGGGATTGGATTAACGGGGTTGGATTAACGGGCCGCCGTCTGCGCACCCACGCTGGCGTCGTATACGATCCTGCCGCCCACCATCGTCATCACGGGTTTGATGTTTTTGATCTGGTCCGGAGGCACGGTGAGATAGTCGCGGTCCAAAACCACCAGGTCCGCCAGCTTGCCCGGCTGAATGGAACCCAGGTTGTCTTCCTGGAAAACCAGGTAGGCATTTTTGCGGGTGTGCGCAATCAAGGCATCTTCCCTGCCGATACTTTGCCGATTTACCTTGGTTCCTCCCACCATTTTACCGGTAACCGCAAAATATAATGTCATAAATGGATGGGTTTGATTGGCCGCGGTGCCGTCGGTTCCGAGGCCCCATTGAATGCCGCTGTTTTGGATGGTCGCGAGCGGAGGCATATCATAAGCGCCGTCTCCGAACTCGTCGTGCATAATGGCTCCGTTGATGACGGCCCAGGGATGCACCGCGGCGTACATTCCCAAGTTCTTCATCCGATCCAGCTGGGCGGCGTTGATCTGGTTCACGTGGGCCAGAGTCCAGCGCAGGCTCTTGATGGGATGCTCCTTGTTGATCGCTTCAATTTGATCGAGGAACGCGTCAATAGTGTCGTGCAGCTCCGCGTGTACGTGCAGGGGCAAGCCGGCCTTTGCAATCTCCATGGCCATGCGGCGCCACTGCTCCAATTGTTCCGGTTTTGGATCGGACTTAACGGCGAACATCGGGTCATGCAGCGGCCCATAAACGCTTTCGCCGAAAAAGATATTGTCGATGTAACTGTCGCCCTGAAACAGTTTGATCTTCGGGATTTGCGCCAGCGCGCGGTCCACCTGCTCGGGAGTTCCACCCGCGACGCCGTCGATACAAAAGACCCGGATGTTGAGCCGGCCTTGCGCCTTCCACTTTTGAAAAATATCCAACACGTCGGCGTTGCAGCCGGGCACGCCGATGGAAGTGAGGCCTGCCCGATTCATGTCTTCGACTAACGCGCGGCTGCTGGCCTCCAACTGGTCCGGCGCTACCTTGGGAAGCTTCGCTGCCACCGGGCGCGTAGCTGGGATGTCACCGCGTATCACGCCAGTCGGCCTTCCGCCGGCATCGCGCAGGATGGAACCTTGGACGAAGCCCTGCGGATCCGGCTTGTTCGCTTCAATCCCCAAAGCCTGCAAGGCGCGGCTATTCAGGAAGACTTGATAGTACGATTCCTGCAACGACACCGGATTGTTCGGCGCAATCTGGTCCAACTCTTCGCGCGTGAACGGTCTGGGATCGTCCGCGAACTGTTGGTGCGCCCAGCCGCCGATGTTGTAGACCCATTCGCCCGGCCCCTCCGTTTTCACGCGAGCGCGCAGCATTTCGACGGCCTGCTTCCGCGATTCCACACCATCGAAACGGAGTTCGCGCAGCCAGGTGGTGGCCGCGCGCAGCAGATGCATGTGATTATCGATCAGCCCGGGAGTGACGGCGCGGCCCGCCAGATCGATCCGGCGCGTGCTCGGGCCCGCGAGCTGGGCCATCGCCTGGTTGGTTCCAACGGCCACGATGCGGTCGCCTTTGATGGCCACCGCCTGTGCGATGGTGAAGCGCTCATCCACGGTAATGATCTTGCCATTCGAGAGGATCAGATCCGGAGCGGGTTGCTGCGCGCGCAGCATCGGAGTTGCACACGCGATGGCGACAAGGCCGAGAAGAGTCCGATAGTAAAGGCGCATGGGAGTATCTGGTAGATTATGGCGCGGCGCGGCGTTCACCGCCAGCCCCTCGGAATGGATCACACTAATGGGCAGGAGAATCATGAGCGCAAACAAAGTCATACTCGCCGGAAGCGAACGCAAGCCAGTCGGCACGCGCGTGGGCGATCAACCGGGCGACGAGCGGATCGAGATCTCGGTTATCCTCAAACCAAAAACGCGCGTGGTTGTGCCGAAGGCCGGCGGCGCGGCCGTCTCACGTAAAGAATTCGCTGCCAGGCATGGCGCCGCTGAAAGCGCCATCGAGCAGGTGAAACAGTTCGCCAAGGAAAACAACCTGACTGTGGGAGAAGTGTCGGCCGCGCGGCGAACCGTGAAACTGGAGGGAACCTCGGCGGATATGGTGCGCGCTTTCGGGATCAAGCTGGACCGTTACGAGCATCAGGGCCGCCAATATCGCGCGCGCACCGGCGGCATCCAGCTCCCTTCCGATCTGGCCGCGTCGATTGAGGCCGTGCTGGGATTCGACAACCGGCAGCAAGCCAGAGCTCATTTCCGAGTGCGCGGCGCCCAGTCCATTCGCGCGTCGGCCACCCCGGATGTTTCCTACACGCCGAATCAGGTTGCGGAGCTCTATCAGTTTCCGACCGATGTGGACGGGACGGGCCAGACCGTCGGCATTCTGGAACTGGGCGGCGGCTACGATCAGACCGATCTGACAAGCTACTTTTCGTCTTTGGGCGTGAGCGAGCCAACCGTTATTTCCGTTTCGGTGGACCAAGCGAAAAATGCACCAACCAATGCGAACAGCGCGGATGGCGAAGTGTTCCTGGATATCGAAGTGATAGGAGCAGTGGCGCCTGGGGCGAAAGTGGTGGTGTATTTCGCGCCCAATACGGACCAAGGATTTCAGGATGCGCTGACCACCGCGATCCACGATTCCACCAACAACCCGTCCGTCATTTCCATCAGCTGGGGCAGCGCGGAATCCACCTGGACGACGCAGGCCATGACCGCGTTCGATTCGGCCGCACAGGACGCGGCTGCCCTCGGCGTCACCATTTGTGCCGCTGCGGGCGACAACGGATCGAGCGATGGCGTGAGCGATAGCGCCAATCATGTGGATTTCCCGGCGTCCAGCCCGCATATCCTGGCGTGCGGCGGGACCAGCCTGCAGAGCGCGAACGGAGAAATCGCCAGCGAAACCGTGTGGAACGACGGCGCGCAGGGCGGCGCAACGGGCGGCGGATTCAGCAATCAATTCCCGATTCCGAGTTATCAATCGAGCGATCACATCACGCCTCCCGCGGGCGGCGGACGGGGCGTGCCGGACGTTTGTGGCGACGCCGATCCGGATACCGGCTACAACGTGCTGGTGGACGGCGAGTCGCTGGTGATTGGAGGAACCAGCGCGGTCGCACCGCTGTGGAGCGGCTTGATCGCTCTATTGAACCAGAAGCTCGGCAAACCGCTGGGATTTTTGCAGCCGATAATCTATGCGCTGCCCGAAACCTCGGATGCTTTCAACGACATTACCAGCGGCTCCAACGGAGCCTTCTCCGCCGGTCCCGGATGGGATGCCGCCAGCGGATTGGGTTCGCCGTCCGGCGAAAATCTGCTCGATGCGCTATCGGGGCCTTCCCCGGCCACCTGATCGCCGTGCGTAACAATGCCGGGAACATCCTTCGAGCGATCGTCGTATAAGGATTCAAGGCCCGGACCGGAGCAGTACTGGAGCAAATCATGACAGTCTTTCTGGAGCGCTTGTGGCAGGATCTGTATCACGGCTGCCGGATGCTGGCGAAGAATCCGGCATTCACGCTGGTGGCGGTGGTCTCACTCGCGATTGGCATCGGCGCCAACTGCGCCATGTACAGTTGGGCGGACGCGCTGTTACTGCGGCCGCTGACGGTGGCGCGGCCTGGCGACGTGGTGACGGTGGGCACCAAGGTTTCGCTCGCCGGATTCACTAGCCTGGTCAATTCCTACCCCGATTTTCGCGATCTGCGCGATCACAATCAGAGCTTCGAAGATCTTTCGGCGCTCACCAATCTCACCGTGGGATTTACAACCAAGCCAGACGCCGTGGCGCAAATGAAATTCGGCATGGTGGTGAGCAGCAATCTGTTCGCCGCGATGGGAGTGGAGCCGGAGCTGGGGCGCTCGTTCCGTGCCGACGAGGATCAGGTTCCCGGACGCGACGCGGTGGTGGTGCTGGATCATTCTTTTTGGGAAGAACAGTTCTCCGGGGATCGCAATATCCTGGGCCGAAAAGTGCGCTTGAACGGAATCGAATTCACGGTCATCGGCGTTGCGCCGGAGCGGTTCACGGGGATGAGCCCGCTGATCCACCCCACGTTTTATGTTCCGTTGATGATGTACCCTCGCCTGGCGGCCGATCCGAAAGCGCTGGATTCCCGCAGCGCCCGTAATTTCGCCGTCAAGGGCCGCCTGAAGCCGGGTGTCTCGATGGCGCAGGCGCAGGCCGAGTTGACCGCGTTCGCCCGGAGCCTGCAACGAACTTATCCGGACACCAATAAGAATCAGGACATGGTGGTCCGCACCGAGCTCGAAACCAGGATCGATCAGGATCCCATCGACGCCGCGCTATCGGCGATGCTGCTCATGTTGTCGGCGGCCGTGCTGCTGGTGGCGTGCATCAACGTGGCCAGTCTGTTGACCAGCCGCGCACCCGCTCGCGCCAAAGAGATGGCTTTACGGCTGGCAATCGGCGCGGGGCGAACCCGCTTGATCCGCCAATTGATCACCGAAAGCTTGCTGGTTGCGTTAGCCGGTGGAGTGCTTGGCATCGGCGTCGGCTATTTAGGTGTCATGGTGTTCCGGCAGATCCATATTCCGTCGGATCTTCCGATTACGCTCTCCTTTCAGCTCAATCCCCGGGTGCTGTTTTTCAGCCTGGCCGTGGCTCTGATGAGCGTCTTATTTTTCGGCCTGGTGCCGGCGCTGCAAACCACGCGCGTGGACCTGGCGAGCGCCATGAAAACTGGCGACTCCGCGGCGTCCGGCCGAAAGCGCCTGTGGGGCCGCGGTTTCCTGGTGGGATGCCAGGTGGCTGTGTCGCTGGTGTTGCTCACGATTTCCGCGTTTATGTACCACGGGTTTCATCGCGAGCTGGCCAGCAATCAGGGCTTCCGTAAGGATCACCTGCTCATGATGAGCTTCGATCCCAGCCTGGTGCACTACAACGATGCGCAGACGCAGCAATTCTACAAGCAGCTGGTGGAGCGCGCGCGATCGGCGCCCGGCGTGAAGGAGGTTGCCCTCACCACCTCGATCCCGATGTCGCCCAACGCCGATGCGGCCGTGATCGTCCCGGAAGGGTATCAGTTCCCGCCGGGCAAGGACAACGTGACGGTCTTCGCCAGCCGAGTGGACGAAAACTACTTCGAAACCCTGGGAGTGCCCTTGGTCCGGGGGCGCGGATTTCGCGAAACCGACTCGGCCGATTCGCCGCGCGTCGCCGTCGTGAATGAGCAGTTCGCGCAACACTATTGGCCCGGCAAGGATGCCATCGGAAAACGCATTCGTGTAGAGGATCCCAAGAATCCCAACAGCCCGTGGGTGGAGATTGTGGGCATCGCAAAAACGGGAAAATACCTGTGGATTGCCGAGCCGCCTACTGAGTTCCTCTACCTTCCCTACCGGCAGAACCTGAGGCCGCAGATGATCCTGGTGTCCCAATCCGTGGGCGAATCGGCCAGCATCGCGGCGCCTTTGCGCGAGATTGTCCGCACCTTGGATGCGAACCAGCCCATCTTCGATGTCCGCACCATGGAGGATTTCTATGACATGCGCGTGGTGAGCACTGGAAACACGGTGATGGAGATTGTGGCCGGCATGGGAGTGATGGGTCTGACGCTCGCGATGATCGGCCTGTACGGTTTGGGCGCTTACGCGGTGAGCCGCAGAACGCGCGAGATCGGGATTCGCATGGCGATCGGCGCCAGCCGTCCAGCGGTGTTGCGGATGACGCTGCGCCGGAGCCTGGCGCCGGCTCTGTACGGACTGGCAGCCGGTTTAGTGGCGAGCGTTTTCGCCGAAAGGCTGCTCAAAGTGGTGTTCCCGACGCACAGCCAAGTCGATTTCGCCGCTTATCTGTTGGTGGTCCCGTTGCTTTTCGGAATCGCGATGCTGGCGGCATTTATTCCCGCGCGCCGCGCTTCGCGGGTGGATCCGATGAAGGCGCTGCGGTACGAGTAGCAAAGAGTCCGCCTTTTAGCGTTCAAGATTTGTTGGAGGCGCGGGGTGGGATCGGACCGTCGAATAGCTCTCAGAACCCTTTCTCCGAGTGGGACGTGATCCACTCGGAGCCGGTAAACGCTAACGACAAAGCTGGGGCTACAGGAAAGCTGCTTCGGTCTTTGCCTTGGAGCTACCGCAAACAGAACTCGCTACCGCTGCCTTTGCTGATTCAAGACGGCCGCAAACTATCCTCTGGGGCCGGCCGATTACCTAAGCCAGGCACAGACCATTTCCAGGATTCACAATCAATATGTTGAAGTTCCAAGGTTCTAAAATGAGGCGAGGCCATGAAAAAGGAAGAGCGCAATCCCATCAACCGCCAGCTAATTGAGTCCGACGGAGTGCCCGCCAAGCCCGCCGGCGCATTCTCGGGAGAGTTTGTCTCGGAGATGTTCGAGTACGACGGTGGAAGGCAGGTCACGGTGTACATGCCACCGGACCCGCCCGAAGCAATCGTCTTCGCCGGTGACGGTCAGGGAATCTCGCAGTGGGGTCGGTTGCTCGAGAAGGCCGATGTGCCATCCACAATGATCGTCGGAGTACATGGGCTGACAGATGAGATGCTGCGGCTGCATGAGTACTCACCGGGCTTTGAGCCGGAGCGGTTCGCGGCACACGAGAAGTTCTTCGTCGAGGACGTTCGCCGATGGACGGAGTCGCGGTTTGGCGTGACGCTCCCCGCTGAATGTACCGCCGTGTTCGGCGTCTCGGCAGGTGGAGAGCTGGCCCTCGCTCTTGGGCTTCGACATCCACATGTATTTGGTGCGGTCCTGTGTGCCTCGCCTGGCGGCGGTTACAAGCCGCCTGGCATTATGTCGAGTCCGCTTCCGCGGACATACCTTGTCGCTGGCACACAGGAGCCGTTCTTCCTCGCGAACGCAAGCAGGTGGGCGGACGCGCTGCGCGATGCAGGTGCGGATGTCGTCATGAATGAGCGAGCCGGGTCGCACGGTGGCGCATTCTGGCGAGAAGAATTTCCGCTGATGGTGGCGTGGGCATTCGGACGATGACGCATCTCGGTGTCTCATCGGCGGGCTGATACGAAAGGAATCGGTCCGGCGGCGGGAGCTCTGCCTTTGTTTGAAATACTGACTGATCTGATGGATAGCGATCCGGCGCGGGTGATGAGTTATTTCGAAGCTTGCCTCTTGGTGGGCTCTGGCGCGCCGCGCTTCTGTTCTTCGACGCGGCGGCCGGCCGTGGTAGGCGGTCTGATTGGCGGTTAACGAATTGCGCGTGTATAGAGCTCCACGCTCAACCAGCCACCCAAGATGTAATGCCCTGAGTGGTAGAATGGGCTGCGTCTTCAGGGCGGCCGTTCAGGAGAATTTCTTGGGGTTTCGTTATTGGAATATGCTTCAACAGGATCGAAATCCACCAGCGGGCGAGGGCCGAACTTTGTACCGTTCCGCGTGTGGCCGCCATCCTGTGCCGACCCCGGCTCAATCGCGCCGTGGGAATCGCTGGCTGTTAATCCCCATGCAGAGGAGTCCCCGTGGAACACCCTAGCCCATTCAAGACCGGAGCCTCGTTCGATATCGGCAGCGCAGACGACGTAGGGAGAACTGCGAGCGCCGCCACCGCACAGGATGAGCCTTGGTACGGGATACTCGCCAATGCCTCGCCGCGCGACCACATTGTCCAGCTTTACCAGGATCAGCAGTTTCTCAATCGCGCTGTGTGTCGGTTCGCCGCCTCGGCGCTTGCGAATGGCGAAGGTGTCATTCTGGTTCCGACCATCGCGCACTGGGACGCTTTTCGCCCGCGGATAGAATCCGAGGGGGTGGATGTTGATGCTGCAATCAGGCGCGGACAATTAAGCATCGTAGACGCGAACGATCTTTTGCCCACCTTCATGCGTGACGCAATGCCTGATTCACCAGTTTTTCTCGGCTTGGCCGCGGACGTGATCACGCGTGCTCGCGGGGAAGGCCGGTACCCGAAAGTTCGATGGTGGGGAGAAATGGTAAATCTTCTCTGGGAACGGGGTGAAGTTGCGGCCAGCATGAGCCTCGAAGATTCGTTCGACCAACTCGCTCACGAACAGGGTATCTCGATCTTCTGCTCTTTTTTAATGGATAACTTTGATGGGGAGATACATACTCGAATGCTGCCGAGGCTCGGCGAGAATCATTCTCACCTCATCCCAGTAGAGGATTACACGCGGCTGGAACGTGCTGTATCGGAGGCGCTGCGGCAGACCGTGGGCCCGGACGAGTCTCGAGTACTGGAAAGCGAACTCCTCTCGCGGTATGCCGGGCCGTTCCAGATGCCGCGATCACAGGCATTGCTGCTGGCCCTACGGCAGATTCTTCCGCGTGTAGCGGACGACGTGCTGCGACGAAGCCGTACTTTGTACCAAGCCAGCGCCTAAGAAGGGATTAAAATTCTAAATGGCAATGGAGGGCGGGCGTTTTGCAGCGAGTATTGCGCGAAACGACGCTCCGGGTTCTGAACTCGCCGCGCCCAAACAGATGGACGTCCTGGATGCGATCGATCTCCCGATCATCATCGTTAGCCGCGATTGTGTCGTTACTAGCGTGAACCGCGCTGCGATGACAGTGCTTGGCCTGACGACCTCCGATATAGGCCGAACCGCCGGGAGCGTCCTTGCCGCCGCGGAAAACATCGACATCCTTTGCGCGCAGGCGATCGCCGACGGAGCACCCCGCCGGCTTGAGATGCGCGACGGCGATCGGCATTTTCTTCTTCGGATAGCCCCCTGCACCGCAGGCGATCGCCAGATTGACGGAGCGGCACTGACGATTACGAACGTCACAGCCTTTCGTGCCAGTCTCGACCAGGCGATTTACGAGCGCGAATATACCAAAGCGATTCTCAATACAGTCATTGAGCCCTTGGTGGTTCTCGACATCAATCTATGTGTGCAAACAGCTAATCGGGCTTTCTATACGATGTTCGGATTTTCACGTGATGAAACGCGAGGCGTGCCGATCGGCACTTTAGGAAACGATGTCTGGAAAACCTCCCAGGCATGGGAATCGTTAAAGCAGACGCTCGCTGGCGATACCGAGTTCCCGGCTGTCGAAATGGAGCGCGATTTCCCGGCAATCGGATTGAGGACGCTTCTTCTGGACGCGCGCCGGTTGGCGCGGGATGGCGAGGCCTCAATTCTTCTGGCGTTTCACGATATCACCGAACGCAAGAATACCGTCGAACGCCTGGCCGCGGACGTCGCGGCTCTGCGGCACCTCCACGAAATCAGCACCAAGTTAGCTTCCCACAGCGATATTGCTACTCTGCTCGGCGAAGTTCTCGACGCCGCGATTGCCGCGACGGGAACCGACATGGGCAACGTTCAGTTGCTGGACCCCGCCAGCGGCGAGCTGAGAATTATCGCGCAAAGGGGATTTCTCAAGCCTTTTTTGGAGTTCTTCAATTCGGTCCACGACGGCATGGCGGCATGCGGGACGGCGCTAAAAGACGGGAAACGCGTCATCGTTGAAAATGTGGAAAGCGATCCGCTTTTCGATGACGAGAGCAGAAAGATGATGCTCGCCGCAGGCGCGCTCTCGGTTCAGTCCACGCCTTTCATCACGCGTTCCGGCCGGCTCCTGGGAATATTTTCCACGCATTACCGGGCGCCGCGATCCTTTGACGAGCGCAATCTCCGCCTGCTCGATATGCTGGCGCAGCAGGCGGCCGATTTAATTGAGCGGCAATCCGCCGAACAGGAACTACGCAGCATTAACGACGAATTACGGCGTTCGAACGGGGACCTCAATCAGTTCGCCTATGCGGCGAGCCATGACCTCCAGGAGCCGCTTCGGATGATTACCAGCTATGCGCAGATGCTGGTGAATGGCTATCGCGGCGAGCTCAACGAAGAGGCGGCCTTATGCGTGAAGTTCATCACCGCGGGAACCCAACGAATGCGCGAATTGCTTGCGGATCTTCTGGTTTATACCCAGGTGAACGATGCCGCCTCCGGGACTGAATTGGTCGACCTCAATGAGGTTCTTCAAAAGGAAATCGAAAATCTGAAAACCTCCATTGACGAGAGTAACGCTCTGATCACGCATGAAGAATTGCCAACGGTCAGAGGCCATGAGGCACATTTTTTACAGATTTTTCAGAATCTCATCAGCAACGCCATCAAGTACCGGACGACTCGTCCTCCGCGTATTCATATAGCCGCTCGTCAGTCGGAAGGCGCATGGCTTGTCAGTGTGTCTGACAACGGCATGGGGATCGAACCGGCCTATCATCAGACAATTTTCGGCGTGTTCAAGCGTTTGCATGGCAGAGAAATGCCCGGCACGGGAATTGGCCTTGCGATCTGCCAGCGCGCCGTCGAGCGCTACGGCGGGCGTATCTGGGTAGAGTCGCAGATCGACGAAGGTTCGACATTCTATTTCACGCTTCCAGTCGGCAAAGGAGAGCGGCGTGCTCAAGAAGGTGTCCAGAATCCTGCTTGTCGAGGATAACGAAGCGGATGTCTATCTTTTTTGCAAGGCCTTGGAGACCACGGATCTCAAATTCGAGCTAACTGTAATCCGGGATGGCGCGGAAGCTTTGGCTTTCGTCCGGCATGAAGGGAAATATGCGACGAGCTCGGTTCCCAATCTTGTGGTCCTCGACCTCAACCTGCCAAAAGAGGGCGGCGTTCAGGTACTGCAAGCGATCCGGGAAGGAAAGATTTTCTCTGACGTGCCAGTGGCGATCGTCAGTTCCTCGGCTTCGCCGCAAGATCGCCATGAGACCGGCAAACTCGGCGTGGACCGGTACATAACGAAGCCCCCTAATCTGGAAGAATTTCTTAAGATCGGCCAAATATTCAGAGAGTTGCTCTTTACTGGGTAGATGACCGAAACGGGGAACTATTCATCGCGACGATCACCAGCATCTCTCTTGCCGTCGGGGACACACGAGCTCTAGCACTGATCAGGCGAATCAGTGGCCAAAGGCTCGCGGAGTTGATGATTTCCAGGCTCGGAAAGATTGTGGTGGAGTGTGATCAAACGAGCGGGGAAGTACGGCCTGCTTCGAGTCGTGCCCCCGCGGTGAAATCATCCCTCGCGGTCCCAACCTTATGGTATTCGTAATGTCACACATAGGATTCGCAATCCGAAAAGCCGAATCTGTCGCTTGAATTAGCAGATTTCTGGCGGCGCGGGGAATAAGAACATTCGATCTTCACCGTACTACGGCTGGTGTCCTGAGTTGCAAGTTCATTGAATAATTCGCTCAGTCGGGCGGTCCCCAGGACCGCGGACGACGCCCGCGTCGGCCTCCGTTTTGAGCGTGTTTCGTGGAGCCGGACCAGGGGTCCGGTGCGGACGGTGGCGTCCGCCCCACTGCGAGTTATGTGCGGACCTCTAACTCAGCAAAACCGAGACGCGAACGAGCGCGCCGCCCTCCGCCCACGTCATTATTCTTGTTTGCCGTTTGCCAATTTCCCCGGCGGCTGCGCCAGTCACGAGACATAATGGTTCCAGGCGCTTTATGGGACCCTCCGACAGCCGCCACGTCCTTGTGTTCCGCGTTGGCGCGCACCATTTTTCCGTTCCCACCCATCGGGTTCGTGAAATCGTCCACATGGCTTCTCTGGTCAGTTCTCCTGGCCAGCCGTCCATCCTCGCCGGATTTCTCAATTTGCGCGGGGCGGCGGTCCCCGTCGTCCGGATCTCCCAGTTGTTTGGCTTTGACAAAAGCGTTTCACGGCTTTATACGCCGCTCATCATCCTGGATTGCGCAGGGATGCTGGTTGCAATCGAGGTTGACGGCGTGGAAGAGGTAACCGAAGTCGACGAAACGGGAATGCGCGAACTGGGCGAGGGCCACTCGCTCAACGATTGCGCCCAGGCGGCCTTTACTTGGAATAACCAGGAAGTCTTGATGCTTTCCTGCGACCAGCTGCTTTTAGCCCAGGAGAAAGAGTGTCTGCGCGAGTTCCAGGCTGCAACCCAGCAGCGGTTGGACGCACTCGGTCCCGTGACCCGATGACGGTTCGAGAGATCCTTTCCGACTCCGATTATCCTCGTCTCAAAACGTTCGTGTTGAATCACACGGGCCTGGCCTACTACGCTGACAAAGACGAGGATTTCGCAACGCGGATGGCCCGGCGGTTCGCCATCGTCAAGGCTCCCCACTGCAACGCCTATCTCTCGCTTCTGAGCCGCGGCGCGCACGGCTCTTCCGAAATCGATGCTCTGGTGGGCGAACTCACCATAGGAGAAACCTACTTCTTCCGGCAGAACGAGCACTTCGAACTGCTGCGCTCCACCATATTCCCGGACCTGCTTCGGCGAAACATCGAGAGCCGCCAACTGCGCATCTGGAGCGCCGGATGCGCTACAGGGGCCGAGCCATACTCCGTGGCTGTGCTCCTTTATACCGAATTTGCAGCCCAAATACGGGATTGGGACGTGTCGATTCTTGGCACCGACATCAATCCCGATTTTCTGGCTCAGGCGCGGACCGGCAATTTTTCGGAGTGGACCTTGCGCGATGTGGCGCCCCAGGTCAAGGACTGCTGCTTTCGGCGGGACGGGAAGCGCTGGATTCTAGATGCTCAGTTCCGCCGCGCGGTCACCTTCCGCTATCACAACCTGAGCGACGATGCGGCTTCCGCCTCACCCGACAGTCAGCCCTTTGATTTAATCCTGTGCCGCAATGTCATGATCTATTTTTCGCCGGAGCGAAATCGCGCTGTGGCGGCTCAGTTTTTCCGGCAGCTTGGCGCTGGCGGCTGGCTGCTCGTGGGCCACGCCGAATCCAGCATTGAGATGTTTCAGCAATTCGAACCGGTGCGTACTCCCGGCGTAACCGCCTATCGGAGGCCGCTCAATGGATACGAAAGGCCCGCGGAAACTCCGGCCTCGATTTGGAAGCCGTGGTCAGATCACGAATTTGAGTTTCAGCCGGTTTCGATCCGAGAGACGACGCCGTATCTGGTACAAGCCACCGAAACAATTGCGCCGGCGCTGCCCGCGGCAGCCGCCCAGAAAAGTCTTGAAGATGCGCGCATGCACGCCGATCGCGGTGAGTGGGTCGCGGCGGAAACGATCTGCCGTAGCCTCCTCGATGCCGACCCGCTGAGCGCTCCAGCGCATTTCACACTCGGCCTGATCCTGGCGCACACCAGTTCCCTGGAAGAGGCCATCGCCCAGTTGCGGCGCGCTGTTTATGTGGACCGCAAATTCGTCCTGGCTTATTACTGCCTTGGTACGCTGTTGCAAAGGGCGGGATCGTTGTCCGACGCTAAGAAAGCGTTCCGCAATGCGTTCGGACTTCTACAAGCGCGTGCCGCCGAGGAAAGCGTGGAGCATGCCGATGGCATGAATGTAGAAGAGCTGCGGGAGCTGACTCGCATGCATCAGGAGATCCTGGGGGGAGTGATATCGCAGCCGCATGACTGAGCACTCCAAGAAACGGTTGGATTGGGCGGCCGCGCTGGCCCGCCTGCCGCGGACCCAGGCCATCCTGGATCAGGCCGAAAATCCGTCGCCAGAAGCCCTGGAGCGCGTTTACAATGAACGCGCCAAACGGCTGGCCCAGGCGGACGATAGCGCGGATAATCTGCAGCAGGCCGAGATGCTGATGGTCTTCCGTCTGGGTGAAGAGCGCTATGCATTTCCGATTTCCGAAGTAACGGAGGTCTTACCGGAAGCGAAGCTGGCGCCAGTGCCGGGAGCCCCGCCTTTTGTAGCGGGTGTCATTCAGGTGCGCGGTGAGATCCGGCCCATATATAATTTGCAGCGCCAGCTTGGATTTGCCGGGACCGCGGCCGAGCCGGGCGGCGAGGTGATTTTGATGCGGGGCGGCCGGTCGCCATTCGGAGTCCGAGTGGATGCGATAGAAGAAATCCGGCGAGTGCTGAAAGACGATCGAAGATTCGCCGGGAATAGTTCGCACGTCGCGTGGATGACGGACGATCTGGTCCGGGTGCTGAACATTGGAACGTTAGGAGAGAAGGAAAGTTGATGGGAGACATAAGAATCGGCACTCGCCTGCTTCTGGGCTTTGGAGTCACCGTGCTCCTCACCTTGCTGGTGGGTGGATATGCATTGCTAAAGCAATCGGAAGTGCAGGCGCTGACACAGGAAATCGACAGTCGCGACTTTGCGGCCCTTGAAACCATCCAGGATATCAGCCGCGGCGAAGATCAAATGCAAGCCACGCGCGACAAGGGCCTGCTGGCGGGATTTCTGCGGAAGGAACACTTGCCTACCGATCCGCCGGAAGTGCGTGAACGGGAATGGGCCCAATTGCGGGATAAGAATTTGAAGCTGTTGGATGACCTCCGTACCATGACGCAGCAACTTCAGAACGATTCACTCACGCCGCAACGCGCCGAAGGGTGGCGCAAGATCGCATCGGCTATCAAGGATGCCGAGGATAGCGTGAACACGATCTCTCCTTACGTTGAAAGCCAATTCGCGGCCATCAATAGCGACAACCTGCCGGAGGCCATTGCACGGACGGCCGATGTGGAAAATGCCGCCGCAAATTACGAGGCGAAGCTGGCGGCCGCGCAGCGCGAGGTGCAAGACCAGATCCGGCTGGGACGGTCGGAAGTTCTGGACCTGGCCACGCAGACAAGGAATTCGGTAATTCTCGTGCTGGCGGTCACCATCGTCGTAGGCATTTTCTTCGCGGTTATCATTCATCGCTCCATCACCGCGCCGCTGGAAGTTTTTATGCGACTGGTGGAGCGCATCGGGCAAGGCGACTTGACGCAAAGACCCACCACGGAACGCAAGGACGAAATCGGCGATCTGGGAAGAAGTCTGGACCAAATGGTCAAAGGCTTGAAGGAGGTTGCTTCGCAAACGCGTCTGGCGGCGGAGAGCGTGAATACGGCAACCGCGGAGATCCTGGCGTCCACGCAGCAACAGGCGGCGTCCACGGCGGAGCAGGCCGCGGCTGTGCAACAGGCCAATGCCACCATGGCGGAAATTAGCCAATCCGGCGCTCAGATTTCGGAAAGGGCCAAGCAGGTTGCCGCCGCCGCGGAAGCCACCTCCACGGCCAGCACGTCCGGCCTGCAATCCGTCCGAAACACCACTTCGATTATGGAAGGCATTCGCGAGCAGGCCGAAGCCGTGGCGGAGAATGTCATCGCGCTCAGCGAGAAAACCCAGGCCATCGGCGACATTATCGCCACCGTCAACGATATTTCTGAACAGTCGCACCTGCTGGCACTGAATGCCTCCATTCAAGCGGCCGCGGCCGGTGAGAACGGACGCAGTTTTTCAGTGGTAGCCAGCGAGATGAAAAACCTGGCGGCTCAGTCCAAGCAAGCCACAGTGCAGGTGCGCGCTATTCTGGGCGACATCCAAAAAGGTATTACTTCGTCTGTGATGCTAACCGAAGAGGCGGTTAAACGCGCGGATTCCGGGCGCCAGCAGGCTGGCGTGGCCGATCAAACCATCCGCAAGTTGACCGACAATATCGAGGAAAGCGTGCGCGCGTTCCAGCAAATTGTGGGAGGCAGCAGCCAGCAGCAAATCGGCTTCGAGCAGGTCATTCACGCGTTCCGAAACATTGGAGTGGCCAGCCAACAGACCGCTACCAGCACCAAACAATCGGAGAAAGCTGCCGCAAACCTCAGCGCTCTGGCCCAGGAACTGCGCGGCGCGGTGGCGAGATACCAGATTTGAACTCTCCCGACCCGGCGCTGCTGCAGATCTTCACCGTCGAACAGGCGGAGCACGTGCAGAGAATGCGTTCGGTGATCGCCGGGCTGGATGAGGCTGGGGCCGATCCCGCGGCGATGGAAGAGCTGTTGCGCCGCGCTCATACGCTGAAGGGCGCATCACGTGCCGCCGGTTTCGAGCCAACTGAGACGTTGACGCACGCGATGGAGGGCGTATTGGCTGGTTTGCGCTCGGGCCAGGTGGCATTTACTTCCTCGCTACGGTCCTTGTTTTTTCGCGTCCTGGACACCATTGAGGACATTTTAACCGCGGTTCTTTCTGGACGAGCCGCGCCCGGAATTGAAGATCTGCTCAACGAAATTGCGGAGATTCTTCCGACCAGGAACCGAACGGTTCCGGCGCGGGCTGAGTTCGGTTTCGCAAGCCCCGAAGTCCCGTCCACCGCGGCCTCTACGGCCGGAGGTGAGTTTGTCCGCATCAATGCCGCTTATCTGGACGAATTGATGAGCGCCTCCTCGGAGCTAGTGGCGTCCACGGCGGAAGCGGATTCAGCAGCCGAAACTCCCAAAGAAGTGACGCGGGCGGAGCAAGCCTGGCGGGATTGGTCCCGTTTGCGGCAGGATATTTCGTCCTACCTGCGACGTCGTCAGAACGACCCGGAATTCGCGCCGGTTCTGGAATGTATCCAAGGCGCCGAGCAGCACTTGCAAGCTATGCTTTCCGAAGCACGCTTGACTGCTTCCGCGCGCCGCCGGCAGGATTGGGAGCGGCGCCGCCTTGCGGATCGTTTGGAAGAAACGGCCTTGCACGTGCGGATGGTTAGCGCCGATAGTGTTTTTGGAGGCTTCGGGCCCATGCTGCGCACGCTCGCACATGAAGAGAACAAACAGATCGATTATCGCTCCGAAGGTCTGGAGCTTCCAGCAGACCGCGTGGTGCTGCAGTCGTTCAAGGACCCGGTAATGCACCTGCTGAGAAATGCGGTGTCGCATGGTGTTGAGCCGGAAAATGAGCGGCTGGCGGCCGGGAAATCGGTTTCCGCCAGCATCCGGTTGTTGATCCGCTCGCATGGCGACCGTCTTCGGGTGACGGTGGAAGACGATGGAAGGGGCCTGGATCGGCGGGCCTTGGCGGAAGAGGCGGTCCGCCGGGGCCTGCTCCCCGACGCCGATGCCGAGCTGTCCGACAGCACCCTTGCCGACTTGATATTTCTTCCCGGCTTCAGTACTTCTTCCATGCTGACCACCCTTTCCGGCAGGGGCATGGGCCTAGCCATCGTGCGGCACGAAGTGAACCGTTTCCACGGGGAAATCCGGGTTCGTACGGAGCCCGGAAAGGGTACTGCCATCACCCTTTCCCTGCCGCTGTCCGTGTCCAGCCAACATGTGCTGCTGGTGAGGGCCGGGGGGCAGACGTTTGGAGTTCTTACCTCATTCATCCAGCGATTGTGCCGGATTCGAAGGCCCGAAATTCAAACCTTTGAAGGGAAGCCGTCCATTATCGTGGATTCGCAGCCCATCGGCCTGCTTCGGCTGATCGACCTGTTGGGTCTCTCGACGGAACAGCCGCCCGTGGAAAACACAGAGACTCTGCAGACCGTGGTCCTGGAGGCTGCCGGCCGTACCGCGGCAATCGTGGTAGACGAGCTGGTGGACGTTCGCGACGTTGTCATTAAACCGCTAGGCCTTTCGCCGGCGAGCGCCGGATTCACTGCCGGAGCGATTGCGCTTCCGGATGGATCGGTGGGACTTGTACTCAAGATGACCGACCTGCTAGGTCGTTTCCGTGAGGTGAGTGGGGCTCACTCGCACCTCTTCGGCGTGCCGGAGGAATCGAGCCGCGCTCAGACCATTCTGGTTGTGGACGACTCAATGACCACTAGGTCGTTAGAAAAGAGCCTGTTGGAGGCCCATGGATATCGGGTACAGGTTGCGGTAGACGGACTGGAAGCTTTGGCCGCGCTGCGCGTCCAACCAGTAGACCTGGTGATCACCGATATCATGATGCCCCGCATGGACGGCTTTCAGTTGCTGGAACAAATCAGACGCGATCCAGCGCTGGCTAAGATCCCCGTCATCGTGGTAAGTTCCATGGAAAGCCGCGCGGATCAGGAGCGTGGACTGGCCTTGGGCGCCGACGCCTACATCACCAAGCGAAAATTCGATCAGCGCGAGCTTCTAGAGATGGTCCGACAAATTCTATGAGACCGGTGCGTGTTCTAATCGTCGAAGACTCGCCGGTGGTGCGGGAGCATCTGCGCCGCATCATTTCGGCCGATCCTCGGCTCACGGTGGCCGGCATCGCGGCCAGCGGCGAAGAAGCGCTGGCGATTGTGGATGAGGTGGCGCCCGACGTGATCTCCATGGACATCCAGCTTCCCGGGATCCAGGGATTTGAGACAACCCGGCGGATTATGTCGCACCGGCCGACGCCGATTGTGGTAGTTTCCGGCATCGGCCTGGAGGAAGTGAACCTCACCATGCAAGCTTTAAAGGCCGGTGCGTTGGGAGTGGTGCAGAAGCCGGTGTCGTCGGAACACGAGAATTATCTGGCGATGGCGAACCGGCTTTGTACCCAGCTTTCCATCATGAGTGAGGTGAAAGTGATCCGGCGCCGCGACAGTGGATCGCGAGGCTTGGGTTCCGTTGCGGCGTCACGCCCCCCATCGTCTTCCCGGAGCGGATACAGCACTCCATTTCGCATTCTAGCCGTGGGCACATCCACGGGCGGACCAAATGCCTTGCTGCAGTTGCTGACAGGCTTGGGTGATGACTTTCCACTACCCATCGCCGTGGTGCAGCACATGACCCCTGGATTCATGGAAGGCTTTGCCGAATGGTTAGCGAGCGTGACGCCCTTTCAGGCCGCGGTGGTGAACGGACCTGTCAGCCTGGTTCCGAAAACGGTGTACCTGGCGCCTGCCAGTCGCCATCTGGTTCTGAATGGTTGCTCCGCATCGCCCGATGACGGGCCGCCGGTGGGCGGCCATCGCCCTTCCGCAGACGTACTTTTTTCGTCGCTTGCCAGAAGCTCTGGATCGTCTGCTATTGGTGTCCTGTTGACCGGCATGGGCGAAGACGGCGCGCTTGGTCTAGGCAATCTCAAAAATGCGGGCGCCTTCACCATCGCGGAGGATGAAACCACGGCCGTGGTCTACGGAATGCCGGCCGCGGCTGTCCGGATGGGGGCCGTCCGGGAATCTCTGCCGCTGCAAGGCATAGCGCCGCGCATCCTGGAACTGATCGCCTCCAGAGAAAAGGAGTTGGATGAACGCAATTCGCCGCGTAATGCTCATTGAAGATTCACCCACTCAGGCGGAGCGGCTGCGCGTTCA
Organism: Bryobacterales bacterium; assembly: GCA_963784025.1. Lineage (GTDB taxonomy): Bacteria > Acidobacteriota > Terriglobia > Bryobacterales > Bryobacteraceae > Palsa-89. The sequence goes on along the minus strand of CAWAPW010000003.1, from coordinate 58,350 downwards.
ATTGTCGGGGGCGCAACTGGAAGTGGTTCATGTTTCGAGCGCAGAGGCTGCCTTTGAGCAGCTCAGTTCGCTGCGCCCCGATGTCATCGTGGTGGATTACCATTTGCCGGGCAGGAATGGAGACGATTTCTGCCGGGCGATCAAGTCGAATATCAACACGCGAGCCATACCCATTCTGATGCTCACCGTCGACGATAGCGACACGGCGCAGATGCGGGGGCTGGGAAGCGGCGCCGACGATTACGTCGCCAAGTCCGCCGATCCCGATATTCTTCGGGCGCGCATTGGAGCGCTGCTGCGAGAGTCCCAAAACTCGCCGTCGATTGTCGCGTACGAGAAGCGATTCGCGAGTCCCAGAATATTGGCGATCGACGACAGCCCTTCTTACCTGTACTACATCGCTCGCGAGTTGCAGCGCGACAACTATCAGGTTGACACCAGTTCGGATCCCCGGGAGGGGCTGGAGAAACTCAGCGCCAACAAGTATGACTGCGTGCTGGTGGATTTCGAAATGCCGGGCCTGGAAGGACCGGACGTGTGCCGGCACATTCGGGAAATGGGCGACCAGGACAATCCCCAGGTGGTACTCATCATACTGAGCAGCCACGAAGATAAAGATCACATGAAACAGGGCTTCGATGCCGGCGCTGACGATTACATCTCAAAATCCGCGGATAGCGCGATTACTCGAGCGCGGGTGGGGGCGTTGCTGCGGCGCAAGTTTCTAGTAGAACAGAACCGGCAGATCCTGAAGGAGCTGCAGGAGAAGGAATTGGAAACCGTTCGCGCACAAGCGGCGCGCGAGGCCGCGGAGCTGAGGGCAACTTTGGCGGATCACCTGGCTACCGCCAACCAGGAGCTGGCGCACGCCAATGCCAGGCTGGATGCCGCCAATCGCGAACTGGAACAGTTCGCTTCGTCGGCCGCGCACGATCTGAAAGAGCCGCTTCGCATGATCGGCGCTTACAGCCAGCTGTTGCAGCAAGAGTATGCGGGGAAGCTGGATTCGCGGGCGGACCAGTTTATTTCCTACTGCGTCGCGGGAGTGGAGCGGATGGATCGCCTGATCACGGATTTGTTGGCTTATGCTCGAGCGGCCAGCAGTGAAACGGAATTGCCGCACGTTCCCGTGGATCTAAACGCAGTAGCCGCTACGGTTCTCACCAATCTGCATGGGGTGCGGCAGGACATGGATTGCGAGATTGTGGTGGCGCCTCTACCCACCCTGCGCCTGGAGGAAATGCAAATTCAGCAGGTGCTGCAAAATCTGATCGGCAATGCCATCAAATATCGCCGTCCTGACGTAGCGGTGCGAATCCACGTTTCTGCCCGGCCTCAACTTGGCGAATGGCTCTTTTCCGTGCAAGATAACGGCATCGGCATCGCGGAGAAGGATCTGGAGGTGGTCTTCGAACTCTTCAGCCGATTGCAGCAGTCACCTTCCTCCGGAACCGGACTTGGGCTGGCCATCGCGCGTCGAATTGTGGAACGGCACGGAGGAAGAATCTGGGTCGAGTCACGGCTGGGCGAGGGTTCCGTCTTCCGCTTCACGCTGCCCGATGCAACAGCGGCGGAAGCCAAAGCTGTAAACTCTATCTTTTAGTCTTAACCAGTACTCTTTACCAGCAAAACCACTCCACCGATGGCAAGTAAGCCGCCTGCCAGGGGTCCGTAAGGTACGTCATGTTTTTTATCCCTGCTGGCGTGAATCGGCCCGACGTCTAAAACTTTCTCTCTGGTCTGGAACCCGAATATCCCCCAGATCACAATTCCGATACCCAGTAAAATCAACACGACTGCTGTTGCTTTCATAAGAAAATATCCTTTCTAACACCCTGAGGGAAATCGATGCATTCGCAGATGCCCGTTGCAAACAAGCGCATTTGATGTCTATGCTGCTGAGCGTCCGACGAACGCTTCGGCCCGGCTTTGGATATAGCAGTTCAATGGCCGTCGCGACGGTTAGGTCGGCGGTTCTAGGCCCGCCCCAACTACACTCTTCCCATTGCGCGAACGCGAATGTTACCCGGTGGCGATGTCGGTTCGCGGTCTGTGCAATCCGACGCGTAGGAAAGGGACGATCCGCCTTTCATGCGGCGATTTGAAGGAACGCACACATTGAGCACACGAATCCGGGCTGGCATTAACTTAAGCAAAGCAGAACGCCGGGTTGGGAAGTCGAGTACACACTGACGTGCGCGAATCAGCGTCCACCGGAGGAAGAGGTTTTAGAAGTCACTCATTTGGTGCGGCAGATGAATCGGGGCCAGGTCAGCCCTGATGTCTCATGCCTCCTCGAAATTGGATTCAGACGGCAAAAGAGTGCGCCCAGGAGTAATCGGAGTAAAATGTGTCTATGGCGCTTGCAGCGGACCCATTAACGGCAGCGGAACGCGCTCGACGAACGCATGTCTACGAAGAGGCCCTTGCTTCTGTTCGCCTCGAAGGGTTTGAACTCGACGAACAAGTGAAAGAGTTTTACGGCCGGTACATCAGTGGCGAATTGACTCTAGCCGAAGTAGGGAGCGCAAGCGATGAGCTCGACGCCCGAGAATTCGGACCCGTATCTCTATCCCGGCACAAACGTCCTCAAGAACCTGCGCGGTCTCACTGATCCGGAATCACCGGGACGTTTCGAGGCAAGACGAACCCACCGACGTCTCGCGGAGCTCATCGGCAACGCCCTCTCGGGAGGGTTCAATCTCGCCCACCTGAAAGCGATCCATCGGTACATCTTCCAGGACATATATGAATCGGCGGGACAGTTTCGGACGGTGAACATCTCCAAGGGCGGCCATCTTTTCGGGCTTGCTGATTTCCTTGAATCATCACTCCAGCAGGTACTGATGAAGCTGGCGGCTGAAAACCATCTCGTCGGTCTCGATGTCGACGCCTTTGGCGGCCGGGCCGCCTACTTTCTCGGCGAGCTGAACGCGGCGCATCCCTTTCGGGAAGGAAATGGTAGGACGCAGCGCGAATTCGTTCGCGAACTCGGTCTGAAGGCTGGACACTACATTGATTGGAGGGCGGTGACCGCCGAGGAAATGACCGAGGCGTCGCAGCAAAGCCATAGAAGCGGAGATTCGTCGTTATTCACCAAGATGATTCTCAAGTGCGTGCCGAGCGCCTAAGAGCTGACGAAGCTGCCGACCGCCGCCTTAAATATCAATGTCGAACCGGCCAGCGCATCCGCGAAAGCTTAGCATTGACAGTCTTCAAGTGGAACTCATCGTGGAAGTGTCCCCCGGCCAATCGAGCGAGTTGTTTGTATTGCTCATGCTTCGGGTCTCGTGGCGTTGGTGAAGCGCAGCAATACAGACGGCACCAACACCGCGATTTCAACATCTCTAAGGCGGAGTCGCTTGGAATAATTGCGCTGGTCGGAGGCTCGCTGCTGGAGTAGCCCTGTGAGTCCCCTGCTCCCGGATCGATGAGCCGGAGCGGCTCGTCTGGATTGTAGTGGAAGTCGTCAGGTGATAGCAAAATAAACTAAATTGTTGGAGGCGCGGACCGGAGTCGAACCGGTGAATAAAGGTTTTGCAGACCATCATTCTTGCGAGACAAGTCTCGTTTCATCAATAAGTTACTCTGCGGAATCGCGATTTGGTCCGGTCTTGGTCCGGTCTAGCTGGCCGACGCGATGACCGCCGAGCGATTTCAGGAGGTTTCATGAGAGGCAAGGAGTCACCTCTGAAAAGGGGCGCCTATCGGTCCCTAGGCCGACCGTTTGCTGCAGGGTTTACTTGTAAGACAGTTCACCCGCCACGAGTTCCCGGGGGCCTTTCGCCGAGTGTCGCGTTGATCCGCCGTAAGCTTCCAGCGTCGGGCTTCGGGCCCGCGAACTTCCGATGGAAACGTTAGCCGAACCGAGCGGCAACTCCCCAGGACATGGTGGAGCAAGCTCCCCGGTAAACGTCTCAGTTAATTGTTGAGTGTCGCGACGAATGCAGTGTCGAGCACGAGATCGCGAATGGCGACCTTGGCAAGACGTGCCACTCGCCCCCGCGTCGCAATTTCAAAGTCTGAGATTACCGCTGGGCGGATGATCTGGACGCCAAACTCTACGAACAGCCGCATGTGCTAAATGTCCCTGCCTCGATCACGCATTCCCCCAGGTCGAATGATCGTTGGCCATCAGCCGACATCGGGGTAGATGCCTTCCACGAAGTGCGCGGTCTCGAATCACAGCAAGCGATCTAGGTAGAGCTGTTTCATCCAGGAATCGAGATAGTCTGTAACGAGCAAATCCTTGGCATTTAGGGTGAATATCTTGCCGTTCACGTCGATTCGGGTCCGAGTGTGCTCCAGTCGATCCTCTGACGCGGAACATCGTGGCGGGCTTCGCACTTGCGTCTACGGTGATGTGAAAACCTTCCGGGGAGCCGTGTCGGCTGGGTCGTGCACGATTGCGTAGAGGGTAGTGATCCTCGGGTCTTTCGCTGCTTGCGCGAATGCGTCCTTGGTAAATCCCTTTGCGACGACGCACCCACGAGGTCAATTGAAACGCAGCGGAAGCGGTGAGCGGAAGTTGACCGACTTCTAGATTCCGATTCGACTATTACGTGCCCGTCGTGAAACGGAAAATGGCTGACAGATCGATGCGGCAAAGGAATTCAGGCCGAAAGCATGAGTTAGGTCGGAAAAGCGCGAACAACACCCTATCATATGGACGTGGCAGGCCAACGGCTCCGATTTTCCAGAAGTCTATTTCGCGAGGACTTAATTCTCCGAAGGGCGTTCTACATGGTCAATGACCATTATCTCTACTGGTTCGTTCTTCAATTCTAGTTTCAAGCCGAGCTTCTCTTCGATTGCGTCTAATAGCGAAGGGCCACCTGGATCTGGAGCCTGGGGAATCGCGGCCGCATTCGTCGGCGAGTCAGCTGAAAGCCCGGGCGATCGCTCCAGTGTATATTCGACCTTAATGTCGTATTTGCCGGTGAGATTTGTCTCGTCACGCACGATGCGTCCGCTAAGCTCCGAAAGCGGCTTCACTAGCTGCCCGATCTCGATCTTTGCGCCAAGGAGGTGGCCGCCAAACGTCGTGACACGACCGCAAGGAATTGCGGGTGTTTCTGGCTTCGACGGCACGGCATGTGAAGGCGTGCCCGGAACGCACTCACCTTCCGACGCTTTAAGTTTCCCGGGTTTTGTAACGACCAAAGCATAAATGGCCATTTCCTTGAACTCACGGTGATACTTAAGCTGAAGCCGTTCTTCAAACAGGAATTGCAGCATCGCACTAATCGCTTCGGGACTAGGGTCGCCTTCAGCCTTGGCTTCAATGTCGTATCGCTCCGAACTTAACCACTTAGGCGCACCCAAGAGCTGCAAATCGCTGATCTTGTATGCCCGGGTGATCAGCATCTGCAACGGAAAGTTAATTGCGATGAATCTTCCACCTTTCGCTCCCGTCTTAACTGCGCGGTCGGACGACTTGTTCAGTTTGATTGATGCGACCTCAAACTCCAACCTCGAATGGTCAGTCGGCGGCGGTTGTGCAGGACTCAGGCGTGTGGTCACAGACACGACGAAGATCAGCAGCGGCGTCCATACTACTCCTCGTCCAATGTAAGCCAAGTTGCTACGTCTCATTATTGACGATCCGCCTCAAATTAGAAATGGAGCCGAACTCCGAAATAGTTCTCAACAAGACGTTCCGTGGCTCCCGTATATGCGCCGTTCCAGCTTGCAGCAACTCTCGCGTCCGGGGTAACGACGATAGTCTCCGGCGTCGTGGCAAGCCTGTAGAGATTGCGAATGTCTTTAGAAATTCCCTTGTACACTGGAAAGCTTAACGGATGAGCAGCAAGAAATGGGCCTAAGCCTTCATCCTCTATTGAGACTCCAATCACACTGTAACGAGCGCTAAGTTTCGCAGCCAGCTCATCTACGGCTGAGGTGTTGATTGCACACCATCCACAATCCGGACTGAAAACGTAGAGTAAGGTCGGCTTAGCACCGGACCCAAAGCGAAGCGTCTCCATTATCCCCCCTAAGGTCTGTGCCTTTATCGGCGGCACTTGCGTGCCTTCACGGAGATCGCCTCTTACTCTCATCTCCTCAAGGGCATTTTGTAAAGTCTGGATCTTGGCTCGTTGTAAAACGACGACACAAACCGAGATAGCCAACCCCACGGAAAACACAATCGTCAAATAGAAAACTTTGCCGAGCATTGTAAAAGTCCTACCTAAGATCAACAAAACAGATCTTGTTTGGCTCCTTACCAAGGAGAGCAATTATACTTCCTTCGGAGCCAAGAAGCACGCTGGTTGCTGAACAAGTTTTTGATGTGCTGGGCAATTGGATTAAATTCCAAGCAGAACGCAGTCGGTCAAACGAATAGAGCTCTGTCGATAAAGCCGGCTGTGAAGCGGTACCGAATGAGTATGTATGCTTCGTAAGAACTACGTGCCCGGCGTCCGTCAAGACCAAGTGACTGACATAGTCATGAGGCCCGGAAGGCACTCCCCTATATCGGGTGATGGTCCCGTCAGGTGAGAGTTCAAGATATGTATGACCCGCAGAAGGATACCACCCCACACGGCCAGATAGGGTGAGTGCTAGGTTGTCCGTATATGCGCCGCCGACTTGGTCAATACTTGATTGCGGGATAAATGCGGCGGTTTGCCTCCCAATGTGATCAAAGTGTCGCAGCATTCCGTGCGTACTTTTTCTGTTCTCGACTCCGGGTTCATAACCTGACGTCCACAAACTTCCATCGACAGCCATAACTATTGCTCGTGGTGCGTATGGATCGGTACGGACGATCTTCATGTTCTTAGCAGCGTCAACAATGGCCAGAAAATGTGCAACGTGTGCAAGGCCAACTGTCCCGTCGTCATCTATCGCAAACCCGACCAATGCAAGCGTACCATCGCCTCTCCGTGCGGCCGAATAAACGCCAACCGACTTCGTATTGGGAATAGAAATACCAATGGCCTGCGACTCTCTACCGTCCTTGTCGAAAACATGAAGCACGGGTGATGAACTTTGGTCGGCATCAATCGCAACTAAAGCGCCACCACTCCACGTCGGAACACGTTGATTCACAAGGCCGTATGACCTTATCGTTGTGCTTCCTGCTATCTCAAGCCTCTGGGTCTGACTGGCACCGACGACTAGGAAGAACAGAGCACCGGTGAGTCCGACGACACCAGCCGACCCAGTGTGCATTGAAAACAGTCCTTACAAGCTAGCCTAGCAGTCCCCGTAAAAGTTATAGCAATACGTATAAGCAGGCAGCATACATTCGCCACAAGCGATATTGCCAACAAAATCAGTACCAGCTGTCGGATCTGAATCGTAGATCTGAACTGGGTCCTCCCCTTCCGAGCAGCTTTCGCAGGTCCGACTTTCAGTGTTGGTGTTGCAGTAGTCACAAGCTCCCTGGGCATGAACAACCGCATCCAAGCCCAGCCAGCTTGCGAACCGGCGCTGAATTCGCCAGAAAGCAGACCTTCTACATCTCGATATGTTTTCCACTCTACTAACGATGTTTTTCCATTGCGCGACCTTCACTGTCGGCTTAAGGTCAGCAAAAAGAGAGTTTAACGGAGCGCCATCGGATGTCTGAAATGCTGCGGGTTTCACTGTTAAGTCCGGCACGTGAGCAGTCAACCTGAAGAGCGGGGTCGAGCCTAGAGCGAGCATGCATACTAATGCGGCTGCGCCGATCGAGATGCTCGAAATCGCAATACGTGATTTAAGCAACATTAACTCCTCCTTTGCCCCGTTGGTAGTTTCCATTTTTTACCACGAAGCACTTCATCACGCGCAGTATAACGCCGCGCTAGCTCATGGTCAAGGGTAAAAAGAGACCTCTTTTATCGATTTCACATCATTACACGCCGAAGACCAGTGAACTCTAGGGCGTTTATTAGTTTAGCAAAGAAGGAGGGCGAACATTAACATTTAGGATGGAAGGCGTCAGAGGACGAATCTCATTGGCATCCCCGCCCACTGGCGGCGGTTTACACCTTTTGCGATATAGGGTGGGGGCCTTCCATTCTGCCGGCAATTCATTCACGTACCGCATCTTCTATACGATCCAGAAAAACGGTTGCAGGCGACTCTTCAAGTATCCGAGGGCCAATTATCTTAGGCCAGGGGTAAAATGCCCGAAAGAGCGGATCGTAGCTTTTCCTTTCGACGGCTGTGGCCGCAGTCAATGACGTGATGTTTTGCCGACTCTTGCTTTTTGGATGACATATGCTCGCGAACCTCTCACGGCCTAGTCGCGCTGTATTCGCCGCTTGGCGAAGATAAAGTGGTTCTCCGCCGCAGTTCACGTGAACTGTTTTGCGCTGTAACTGTCTATTGTGCATCATCTAAGGTTCCCGGGGCACCGTGACCACGATTGTCTCGCTCCGACTAGCTCCGCTGCAGCCGTTCTCTGAAAGTGTAAGATAACCAATAAACTCGCCGTCAAACCAAGTCTTGACGGGCGCCCATCGACGGTACAAGGATCATTTCGGATTATTTGTACCTAGTATCCCCTGGACCATCTAAACCGGATAAAATAGTCGTGCGTTCATCAAAACGCTCATTTCGGAAGTGATGCGAGAGTTAGGACGGAAGGGCGGCGAGATCGGCGGCAATGGGTCGAATGGAATCAAGGTTCGTCTGGCGGGGACGAACGCGTTAGCGGAGAGTGTTTAAAACGAAAGAAAAATGGGCTCTGCGCAGGAATCTGTGGAGGCCCGCATTTTAGGCTGCTTTCCTGAAGACAACAAATTCGGTCTTGGTGGCCGCCATCCGTTGCGCTTTCAGCAGGAGGTAGCGGAGGTTCTTATAGCCCCGTCCGCGCCGTAGCAGGCTCTTGATGTTCCCGTTCACCGATTCCACGACTCCCATCGGCACTTTGGTGCGGCAGTAGTTCAGAATCCCTTCCAGGTGATCGACCAACATCTGGGCCAGCTTTTCAAACGGTTTCAACCTTTGCCAGCGCAACTGATCCATCCAGTTGTGCAGATACCGCATCATGGCGCCTTCGTAGCGATAGGTCCAGAGACGGTCCAAGCTTTCCTTTAACAGATACGCCTTCAGGACCCGCCGGTTGAGCGCGAACAGCTTGTTCAACTGCTGTTTCTTGCCGGTCTCCAGGTTGACCCATCGGCTCAGCAATAGCCAACGCTTGCCCTTCACCACATTCCTCATCCGTCCACCCTTGCGGAAGAACTCCGCCCTTCGCACTTCATCCACCGCCTTGTTGGCGTGTTGCATGATGTGGAACTTGTCATAGATGATCTGGCAGTTGGGCGCCCATTGCTCGATGCTCAACCGATAGGGCTTCCACATATCCAAACAGGCCGCCTGAATCCCGCGCCGCTGCTGGGCGCTGAGCTCGGTCTGAAAGAATCCATCCAAGGTCTCCTTCTTCCTTTCCTGGCCGAACCACAAGGGTTCGCCGGTTTCCAGGTTGCACACCACGCTGAGAAACTTCTGTTTCTTTCCCAGATAGATTTCATCGACGCCCATCTGACGTAAAGCGGGTTTCCTGCGCGCCGCATTCCACCGCTCCAGATATCTCAGATCGATCGCCCGCACGGTGCTGGCGGGCAACCCGAACTGGCGTGCCACCTGTCTGGCCGAGGCCATTTCGCATGCTAATCCTACGGCGTCTTCAAACCTCTTAGAAAATGGCGCCTTGCTCGGCAGCAGTGGCACCTTCTCGCGCTTCACACCGCAGTCCGGGCACTTCACCCGGTAAATCTCGATGAACACCGTCGCCGTAAACGCGCTCCAGGGAAGATCCCGCACCGCCCGCTCGCTGGTGTCGTACAGTTCGCTGAACTTCCGGCCGCAACCGGAGCACTCGATCTTTCGATTCCCTCGCTTGCGCCGTATCCACAGTTTCAGCGTCTTCGCTTTTTCGTCAATCTCATGTTGATAGACCTGGTATCCCGGCCATGCCAAGATCCTGGTGAACTCGTTATCCGTCGGCAAACTGCGAGTTTAGCCCAAGTTCAGCAATTCCGGCACGTCCCACGAATTCCTGCTCAGAGCCGTTTTTTCTCGCGCGGATCGCGGCGCGGATGATGTCGCCATGGGTTAGGGATCGAACGGACGCGGCGAAGTCCTCCCGTCGCCGTAACCGGTTCAACGGATCATCTTTCTCCGTAAGAATGTGACCGGTCTCATAGTCGCCGAGCGTGAAAATCCTACGTGGTCGGAGTCGGATGGCAAAGATTGGGTGGCGGACCACCGGAGGGACGATGCCCTCAAACCGGCTGCCATCAATAGGGAGCTCAGTCTCCAAGATTGGGTGTTCGTGATTTAGGACAGTCCCTCGCCAAGCGGCAATCGTTCCGAGCGCACTGGCAGCCTGAGCACGTGGCATTTCACCGACCTTTGCCAGTCCTTCCCCCATTCGCTTTGCCCAAAGAGACGAGTCGGTATTGAGCAAAATGTCTTCCGTGCGATCGTCTGCCAGCAGCGAGAGAACGCAGTCGCCAAGTTCGCGTCTGAGTTTCACCTCCAAACGTTGATGTTGTTCGTCTTGAATTACGGCTAGATTTCCCACTTGATTTTTCCAGAATATATGCTATAGTCCCCAACAATGCACCGTTTGATTCATACCGCCTTGTCGGCTCTCTAAAAAGTAGGGGGCGAGCGGGAGATTTCCGAACAGCTCCTGGGTTTTATTTATTGAGCAAACGCCAAGCAGGCACCATGAGGCGGTGACGTTATGCAGGTTGTAACAATCCCCTTCGATTACCAGGAACTGGCTCCGGCCCAACAGGCCGCAATTGTTCCCATTTGCATTAAGGCAACCGATGATGAAGGCGCTGCCATAGACTGGGGCTGGTTCGAGGCAACGGCCCGCGTCCAAGATCCACTACGTGCCTTAGCCAGGTCGTGGCTGGATGATGTTTGGCGGGTTTCCGAAATCACCGAAGCTGCCGTCCATAGCCTTTGGAAGAAGCACCGTCACCGCCTTGGGTTGTGCCCTAGCAAGAGAGTTTTCGCGGCTGCAAAATGGCAAGCACGGGATCGGCGCTCCGGCACCTGGCATAATCGCCGGGGAATTCTATTGGGATTGGATGACTTGGAGGTCGTAGTTCGGGAGCGGGTGCTGGCTGACCCTCAGAATTACGGCCGCGTCTACGATAACGAGCTTTATTTCAAGGAGCTTGCGGAGCGTCTCGAAGCCGAAGGCCGCAGCGATGTTAGCGAGATTCTAAAACTCCTCCGCGACGGATGCACTTGGGACGAAGTTGGACGGAAAATGCGTAAGGCACCTGACGCCGCGCGAATGCAGTTTCACCGATGGATCAACAAGCTCCTTTCAAGTCTATCGGCAAATGTTTCCGCCGAGCCCGGCGTAACCGACAACTCCACGCGAAATGCTGGAAGTTGACCAGATTCGCTGGCATAATGTCATGAGTCGATGGCAGACACGCCGGAACAGCGTTACGAGCGTCTTAGAGACACGGTTCAACAGACGATTCTTCAGAACTTCCCAAACCCCGAGAGGAAAGGTTGTCCTGGGGACGCTGTGGTACGGGAAGTGGCTGAACGGCGTGATCTGATCGAAGACGACGCTTGGCAACACATCACGCATTGCTCACCTTGTTACGCGACATTTCTCCAATTCAAAGACGAATTTCGTGCTCGGCGTCGCCGAAGGGGTCTCGCGATTATTGCGGGCGCGATTGCCTTTGTCGCACTTCTGGCGGCGGTTGCGATCTATGAAGTGAAACGTGGCGGTGAGCAGGCATCGCTTGAGGGGCATGATAGCTATATAGTCGCGACCCTCGACTTGCGAGACAGTTCATCGCAGCGAAGCGCTGACGCGTCGCCCACCGCTCACCCCACTCCAACTCTGCCCAGGGAGAAACTCGACCTCACAATCGACCTTCCATTCGGGAGTGAGCCGGGAATTTACGAAATTCAGCTACGCCAAACGGGCCAGTCACTTATCACGGCAGAAGCTGCGGCGGAGTTGAATCGCGGTACTGCGGAATTGCATGTGAGGGTGGATTTTTCGAAACGCGCGCCTGGAGTATACGCTCTGGCCATACGGCAACCCGGGTCAAGTTGGGTTGAAAATGTCGTTACGTTGCAGTAGACTCGCCCAATACAAGCGACGTGTACGACTAAACGTCGGGAACTTGACTTAGGTCCCGAAGATACCCGATAGGAAATCCTACTCCTGAGGGCCTATTTCCGTGGGCGGAGTTTAACGGGAGTGACCTCACCAGATTACGCTCGCCTAATTTTTAGCAGTTAGACGTGATGCGTCCAGCCAACACCCGGCGAGCTTTACAGTGGGCTGCGCGCAACTGCTCAGCTCTTGAAAGCCACATCGTTGCGTTTTGCTATTTCGCTCCATACTTCTGAAGGGTCTCAGCCACAACTGGCTCGCAACTATCTCGGGCAAGCCAGAGCGGTGTATGTCCCTGAGCGTCTCGCGTGTTTACCTGAGCTTGCGATTTGAGAAGCGACTTTAACGGTTGGATCGCACACTCCCCGGCCGCCCTGGATAGCGGTGTCTCACCAGCCTTATCGCGTGCGTTAAGGCGAGCGTTGTGCAGGATTAGCACTTCAATTCCATCGTGCCCAGAGGCAGCCCAGAGGTGCAAGGGGGTCTGTCCCTCGTCATCCATTGCGTTTACGTCGGCGTTGCTGGCGACCAGAAGCTCTGCCACGTCTCTTGCGCCAGCTTCTGCTGCCCGGTGCAACGGAGTTTTGCCCTGAGTATCCCTCGCATTCACGTCTACACCTTTGTCCAGAAGAAGGCGGGCAATTACCGGGTCATCAACGCTTGCGGAGAGGTGTAGTGGAGTTGTACCCCTCTTTTTGCCTGCCTTGCTCTCGGACACAATTTCCCGCAAGACCCCTTCCTGGCTCGTCGGAGCGGTGTTGACAGCGGCCTTCGTACCGACTTCAGCGCCCTGCGCAATAAAAATCTTAGCTACCTCCGTTGCATGCTCGGATATCGCCTCGTCAAGTGGAGTGATGCCGCTCGGATCTGCCACATTCACGTGAGCACCGCTCTTCAGCAACAAGGTCGCAAGTTCCGGAGTCCGGGCCCAATGCAGTGTGGAGGCGCAGCCAAGATATTCGCCATTGGGATCGGCCCCGTCGTCAATCAGTTGCTTTGCGCTATCAAAGTCACTTTGCCGCGTCGCCTCGGATAGGGCCGTTAAGCATCTGCCCGGGCCTCTGAGATTGGGATCAGCCTTATTAGCTAGTAACAATGCCACAAGTTCGTGACGGCTACCTGAATAGAAACAACATCCACCGGCCGCAGCTATCATGAGTGGCGTGCTACCGTTATCCTCTACAGCGTTGACTTCAGCCCCATGCTGAATGAGCATCTGGACTGTTTCCAGATCTCCTCTTGCCGCGGCCTTCTGCAAGACGGTTTCACCGGTCTTGTCTTTCACATTAGGGGAAGCTCCGTGGGCCAAAAGAAGGCCGACGAGTTCTCTGTCGTTCGAAACCGTCGCTGAATTAGGAGAAACGTCTGCGGCGTTCAGCAGGATCTTGTCGGGGCCGCCGAGATTTGGATCGGCACCATGGTCCAATAGTATTCGAATTAGCGAGTATCTGGTATATCCTGCCACCTGGAGGGGCGTATTGCCATCGCCAGCGGCGATATTCGGATCGGCGTGATAACTCAGGAGCATCGAAACTGTGTCCAAAACCGAAGCTTCGTCGGATGGCCCCCAGCGCGAGGAGTCTTTTATGGTCGTATAAAGTGGCGTCTGTCCGTCCTTGTCTTTCGCGTTAACGTCGGCGCCATGCTGAAGGAGAACAGCGCCTACCTTAGAATTGTTTTGGTACGAAACATAGTGAAGTGGCGTCCGGCCGTTTTCGCCGCGAGCATTAACATTCGCTCCCTTAGCAATGAGAGTCTCGGTGACAGCAGGAAGGCGCTGTCTCGCCGCCACGTGCAAGAGAGTGTCTGAGCCTTTTGGCGTACAGATGGCGCCATTGGCGAGGAGAGCTGCAACCACCTCCTCATGGGCCACTGGCTGGTTCATTGCCAGGCACAATGGAGTCTCACCCGATGCGTCTCGAGCGTTGATGTCCTGTTTCTTGGCCAAAGCGCTTTTGATCGTTTCAAGGGCATACTTCGCGTTGAAGTCCGTCGCGGCGTTGTGGAAATCATTGCGCTGCCCACGCAACGGAGACGAGGTTACAACAAGCGCGGCAATTAGAGCTGAATAGACCGTTTCCAAACGCATTGGTCCTCCTGTCGAATAAGCTCCAGCTGTTGGTCGGATTCTAACACAGGTGGCCCCACGCGGGTTCTTCTACCACATCTGCTACGAAGCCGTGTGAGACATCCACCGCGCTAGGTCGATAACGAGGGGGTGGGGCCTGCCAGTGTTGATTGCCGGCGGATTTTGTGGAAGCGTCGATGTTTTGTTGCGACATCGGGACAAGCGCCAGGACCGGCGGTCGGCCGGATTACTCCAAGTAGCCGTCACGTCACTTACGAGTGACGCTTTCAATTCACTGCGGCTATCGCTTTCGAGAATACGGACCGATAGACGCCATAGTGTCCACCAAGGATGTGACGTGGTCACCAAAACGGTTGGATGAAACGTGGAAGCGTAGCGCTATGTAGCGCCCAAGTCGAGGTCCATCCGGGCCATTAGGGACACTTGGGAGTCATGTCTTTAAGATTCTCAGTGCCGCATCAAGTTGATTATCTACTCCGATAGCGAAGGCTTCGGGTGACCAGGGAGCCAAAACGTCCGGCTTGATACCGTTGCCCTCGAACCGTTGGCCGTTCCATGTGAGGTAGACCGCTTTCGGCATGATGACCATGTATCCGTGTCCGACCTTGAAGCCGGACCCTGGTATAAGCCGGCCAGCTGTCTCGGTGCCAACGATCTTGGCTAGACCATTCTCTTGCGCGAATGCGGTCACCATCTCTCCCGCGCTGATCGTGTGCTCGTTGACGAGTATGGCAACGCGACCATGCCACTTCTGACGGCCCAAGCCCTCCGACACTAGCGCCACGGACGGGTCGCGTCCCCCGAACTTCAGAGCCAATGATACGATGGCCACCCAGTTCGGCTTGTCTGTCGGCAGGCAACTAAGCTGCGGCAGATTTTCCTTCTTGTAGCCAACCTCAAATTTCCGTCGCGATACCGTATACCCGATTGGAAGTTTGTCGGGAGTCAGGTAACTCATCAGCCGAAGTACTCCCAGCCCGCCGCCAAGGTTTCCGCGCAAATCAAGGATGAGCCGATCGCATTCAGACAGCTCTTTCACGGCGTCGTCGATTTCGCGCGACACATCCAGGCCCAGCAGTCCGGGAAAGATTGCGACCTTCAAGTAGCCCACCGAATCGTCGAGAATCGACGAAACAACCGCCTTCGGCTCGGAATACGGCTGCTTTCGCGAGCGTGGCGGAGGAATGTTCAGATCCAAGTTCACCGTCGCTGAGTTTCTTTCGACCGTCAACCGAGGCTTCGATCCCATCGGGAACATCGGCTGTTCGGGAGGCACCACGGCGGCAGCGTTGATTTCCTTTAAGAGATCAAGCGGTTTCAGCCCGGCAGCGTGCGCCGGGCCGCCTTCGTGAACGTCCTGTACTACCCAACCAACGCCCTCCGGCGTCTCAACCTTCCGAAAACTAGCCCCGATTGCGAGGCGCGCCGGCACGCGCCGCACTGATTGATGGAAGAATCCTGTATGGCTCGTGCCCAGAGTGCGCACCAGCTCGTGCATCGCAAGTTCAAACTGTTCCGGGTCTCCAATCCCAATGATTCGTTCTCGCTCCCCAGCCGCGCGCGAGGGCCAGTTTGTTCCGTTGTAGTGCGGATCGAAGTAGTTCTTCGCCACCTTCGCGGCCGTCTTGTCGAATACTTCAGCGCGCTGCTTGGACGTGAGTTCCGTCGGCCTGTAGAGAGATTTTTCTTGTCCCATCTCCGATCACCGTAAATCCTGCCCAATAGTAAGGTTGAGCGTCTTTCCCAAACTCCGACAGCATTTCCGACTGGGCCGTGCGCAAAGCCTCGGCGACGGCCTCGCCTTTAGCAATGTATCGATAGAAATGCTCCATGAGTGTTGCCGTGAAACGGTCGTCAGCATCCCAGAGACTAGCCACAACGCTCCTTGCGCCTGCGACCAAGAACGTTCGTGCGAAATTCATGATTCCTTCTTCACCCTGGAGCCGCCCGACGCCGGTCTCGCAAGCCGAAAGGGTAACCAGCTCTGCAGACAGGTGCACGCGGCGAATCTCGCGCGCTTGCCAGAAACCGTCCTCGACTGCATTTCCCGGTGCCACCACAAGGGCCGCCCGATCCGGCTCAATGACATTGCCGACGGCGTGCGCTGCGATGTGAATAATCTTATAGTCACTCAGAGGCTCCGCTTTCAGCGCCGCTTCCGAGGCTCGATCCCCAATCAGCAGGGTGCTTGCATTTCCCAGGGTCGTGGCGGCTGAGGTTACTTCCTGCTCTGCGTAGGGAAGGGTGGCAACTGAAGGGGCCGACCATTGAATATTTCGGCCCTCTGGGCTTCAGTCCTCGGAGCCTGCCCATCGTGGGAATCGGCACCGAACGCAAGACCGAGAAAGGGCTTGGTCGCCGATGTCGTTTGATTCGTGGTACGCAGGATGTACGCGACCGTTGCAGACGGCGCTGATGATATCGTCATTGACTGAATTGCGTACCGCCCGTTTTCGTCGATCAGTGCCGAGAATGGAACTAAGTGTAACGAGCCGTCGGGAACGACGATTATGGAACTGGGGCGCGTGCTGAGGCTAGGAGCCAAGACGCTGTCGAACAAAGTTCGGGCAAGCGGCGCCCAGTCCTTCTTTTGTTTGACCCCTGATAAGTACGAGTGCACCAGCTTGTCAATTTCGTCACGACTAGGCAATTCGTGGATGCGTTTGCCGTCATGCGTGATCTCCAACGCGTAAGAATTTTCGTGACCGACCAAAACGTATTCGATCAGAGCCTCTCCGGGCCGTAGCGCCTTCTGAAGAAGCTCCAAGGATACTGGCCGATAGAGTCTCCTCATCTCCTCGCGGTTCTCGGAATAGTCAACTGGTGTGAGCTGGTCGTAGAGGGCGTCGAGCCTCGCCAGCGCGCGCCGTGTTTCCGCCGCCGACATTGAGGTCTGCCTCATGATCCTCTGAATTCCCGAGATTTCTAACTCTGCAGCTGAAGGCGCTCCTTTCGTCGCCGCAACACTACGCGAGTAGCGCAGCGAGTCTGCGAGCGCTCGCCCTCGCGCCGCCTCCACCACTGCAAATGCCCTCGGAGAATCGCGGAACCGTGTCGCGGCGAGCTTGAAGTGATCCAAATAGATATCGCTCATCGTCGCGATCATTGAACTCTTAATCTGCGAGCTGGGGGCATTCACCAACATCGCCTCGACCAACTGCGTTGCCTGATCGTAGAGTGAGTCTGCAAGGCGGAGGTGACCCAACCCGACCTCGACGTGAGCTTTTTCAGCGATAAACATCGGCAGATCGTAAGCTTCCTGCACTCGTGTGTGCTCCGCAATCGCGCTATCGATCGATTCAAGTGCTTGCTTCAGGTGACCTTGCTGGCGACTCAGTTCACAGAGATGGAGCAGTGCTTCTGCCCGCATTCTTGGCAAATCCGCTCGTTCGGCGACCTTCGCCTCCTCGGAGAAGTATTTTTCGGCTTCGCCGAGCGACCGTTGGTCGCGCGCGAGCAAACCAGCCTGGTTGAGTAGCTCCGCTTGGGCGCCCAGAATATTGTTCTGTCGCGCATACGAGAGGCTCTGTTCGATGAGTCCTTTGGCTTCGTTCCGTCCGGCGGACCCATCACTCTTAGCGGGAAGATAGATGAGTGCGCGGATCTTCGCGATATAGAGCAGAAGTGGAAATCCTGCATCCGGATTGTGGCTAGCCGCCGCAAGCGCTCCGTCCAAGATCGGCAACGCACGGTCTGCCAGCCCATGAACGGTCATGCCGTTGGCGAGCCAAACCGAAAAATTGACTTGGGCAGCAACATCATGAAGAGCAGCTGCCATTGAGATGGCGTTCAGAAGTGACACCGCCGCCTTTCCGATGTCACCGTTGACGCCCGCCACCACGCCGAGTTCCCCGGTTGCGCGATTCTCCCATTTGTCATCGCCAGTTGACTTTGCGATTGCGAGGATTTCAGAGAAGTCGTCCTCGGCTCCGGCGGTATTTACGTTCAAATCAATCGTGCCTTTAAGCGAAAGCGCCCGAATCCTAAGACCAGTGTCGCCTTGAACAACGGGATTGTCCAGGTCTGTTTCGATCTGATGAAGAACGGCTGCGTACGAGCCGCTCTCTACATCGCGATGAAGTCGGCCGAACTTGGCATATAGTTCGTTCCGTTCGTCGCCAGCCGCGTGAAAGCCTTGCTCTGCTTGGGCGTAGAGATCTCTGGCTTTGTCCCAGTTCCCAAGGTCAGCAAAATGATCCGCTTGTGCGAGAATGTCACGCGGTCCTGTAGCAAGTGCCGGTTCCAAAAGGAACAAGAACGAGCAAATAACCCCGGCATTTGTGCACGTTTTCATAACAACAACTGACGTGCGTTTCCTGAGGAAGTTAACATAAAGCGGCTGAATTGTCCAGGTTAGAACGGTTAGAAGCGCGTTCGGAAAATGTCTGCTCAATCCCTTATATGTAGGCACTCACGGGATCTTCATGGAGTCGGGCAGCGTGGACAAGACGTTGACGGCAGTCCGCCGCCAGATCGAAGCGATGGGCTGCGATGTTTTCGAGGTAGGGCTGTTCAATCCCGCCGCCAAGAATGGTGCCGTGATGCTGCCGCGCACCTGGGATACAGAGGCACTTCTCCGGTCGATTCCGTGGCTTCGCAGAGAAAATCGCGATGGCCGGAACATTTACATCCGATCGAAAGGCGAGCACAACTTAAGCTTGGTTGACGACTTGACCAGGGATGCGGTCGCGGCAATGAAGAGGGCCGGGTTCAGTCCGGCAGTTGTGGTGGAGACTTCGCCCAGAAACTACCAAGCTTGGTTGAAGCATCCAGAACAGCTAAACAAAGAGCTGAGCACCGCAGCCGCACGTGCGCTGGCCGAGAAATTCGGTGGTGATCGGGGAGCTGCAGATTGGCGCCACTTCGGTCGCCTCGCCGGTTTTACAAATCGAAAGAACCGCTATGTCGACGTGACGACAGGCTTCTATCCTTTTGTAAAGCTAGTCGAGGCCGATGGAAAGTGTTATCGAGAGGCTCCCCTATTTCTTTCCGGCGTGAAGCGAGCGCTGGAGGAGTGGAAAGCAGAGGACGAGCGGCTGAGACATCGGCTGCTGGCAACCCCATCTCAGCAGCACGGTGGTATACGGCCGATTGACGTGTTTCGGGTCAATCCGAAGTATGCCGGAGACGGCACCAGGATTGATCTTGCCTATGCGATCTACGCGTTGTCTCGCGGCGCGAGCGAAGCTGAAATCCGAGCCGCTATCTCATCGCGCGACCTTTCACATAAGGGGAGCCAAAAACGCCAGGACGAATACGTGGATAGGACGGTAAAGAAGGCAGCCGCCAGATTGACAACCGCGGAACCCGACCGCAGACGATGACAATGCTCAGGCGTTCTAAACCCAGGTCTTCTTTGGTTCGACAGCAGCTTCGAATTTGTCGGTCGTAGCATGTAACTTCTCGACATCTCCAATAGCGAGGCCAGCGGACTTACCAGGCTCTGGCCGCCTTATCGTTCCCGATCGAGCATACGCTGGCACAAGGCCACCGATGGGTCCAGAAGCCGACCGTGGGTCGGGCTAGCATTTGGTTATCTTCAGGAACCGTAACGCTAGAGTGGCTCTTTCGTGCAATCGTCGTTGTGGCACGGGGGCAATCGCAAGGCACTTTCCGTCATCGCTGGAGCGGAATACATCTGGGACCGGACATCGGCCAGTCACTCTATCCCGGCCAGAGCGCACGCTGCGACTGCGATTGTTCGCCGTCGGTGTTCGGCCCCGGATAGGCGATAAGACCAGATTTTCGGTGAGCAGGCTGTAGAGCGCTGCTTCCCGGCGCAACTAGTGCTTGCCGTCCTCGGTTTTTCGAAGCGTAGCTCCCGCGCTTTGAGGGATCTGCGTTCGCACATCCATGAGGCCTCCGATGACTTTCTTAGCGAGTTCGTAGTTCTTGGGTCATGCTTATACATCAGACAGAAGCGTCCGTGCGGGTTTAGCACGCTAATCTGCACAAAGATGAATTCTGCTATGTTCATTTAAAAGCTATGGCGGACGAACAAGCTCCAGAAAAGAGCAGGACTACATCTGTCCTTGTCCCGATCCTGGTAGCGTTAATCGGGGTGGCTGGTGCTGTGGTCGTGGCTGTAATCAACAGGCCTACTAATCCTGCTGCACAAGCGAGCGTTTCCACGGTTACCAGCCCCCAAAGCGATAGTGTTCGCTCTCCCGCTTCAACGGCAGTTTCTCCCCCTAGCAAAGCAGTTTCTCCCCCTAAAGCGGCTTCGTCGGTAAAGCCACGGCAAGAACCATTGGCCATGGCAATGGCTTACTTTAAAGCGGGTCAGTTCGAAAAGGGCAGCCACTCTTTTTCGACATGCTGCCGAGGAGGGAAGTGGAGAGGGTGCTTTTTACATGGGTCTTATGTATGCCGATGGTGATGGCTTGCCGCGGGATGTCACCCAAGCCGCAGCTTGGTATCAGAGGGGCGCGGCCGCCGGAAATGCGGCAGCTATGAACAACTTGGCCCAGATGTACGAGAGTGGCCGAGGCGGCTTGCCAAGAGACGAGCTTCAAGCACAGGAGTGGTATCGCAAAAGCGCAGCGGCCGGCGAGTCAGCAGCTCTGAATAACCTGGGTCTGATGTACAGGTCTGGCCGAGGCAGCTTGCCAAAAGATGACACTCAATCGGTGGAGTTGTTTCGCAAAAGTGCAGCTATGGGCAACGCTGCCAGCTATGAATAACCTGGGCCAGATGTATGAGAGTGGCAGAGGCGGCTTGCCAAAGGATGACGCTCAGGCGGCCGAATTGTATCGCAAAAGCGCCGCCGGCGGGAATGCGTCGGCTATGAACAACCTCGCTCTGATGTACGAGAACGGCCGAGGCGGCTTGCCAGAAGATGACGCGCAAGCAGTGGAGCTGTTTCGCAAAAGTGTCGAAATGGGCAACGACGCAGCTATGAACAACTTGGGCCAGATGTACGAGAACGGCCGAGGCGGCTTGCCGAAAGATGACGCTCACGCGGTGGAGTTATATCGCAAAGGCGTAGTAATGAGCAATGATGCGGCTATGGCCAACTTGGGCCAGATGTACGAGCATGGCCGGGGCGGCTTGCCGAAGGATGACTCTCAGGCGGTGGAGTTATATCGCAAAAGCGCAGCGGGGGGCAATCCGACAGGTATGAACGACCTCGGCCTGGCGTACCAGTATGGTCGAGGCGGTTTGCCGAAGGATGAGGCTCAGGCACTGCAATGGTTTCGAAAAGCGATACAAGGCGGAAATATTGACGCTTTAAACAGTTTGGGTTTCATGTATGAAAACGGGCTCGCAGGCTTAACAAAGGACGATGTTCAGGCGGTTTACTGGTACCAGAAAGCCGCCGATACCGGAGATGCCATAGGCATGAACAACATGGGCGTGATGTACGAATTAGGTCGGGGCGGTTTGCCAAAAGACAATAGTCAGGCCATAAACTGGTACCGCCGGTCGGCGGCATCGGGCTCTCAGAACGCAGAATCATCTCTGAAACGTTTGGGTGTTAAGTGACATCGCTTCGACTTGCCGTGTCTAACGCCGACAGTTCGAGCGCTGAATGGGCTACTCAAGCCAACCAGTCTGCATTTGCGTCTGCGCCGTTTAAACTTGGCAGCGCCGTCGTTATGAGCGGGAATGGAGCGCTTTGGAATCCAGAAATGCAAACGATCAGAGTGGAGCGAAGCCGAACGACAGGAACTACTAGAGTCCCGGTCGCGTGAACTAGCTCGTGTTCAGTGTCCAGGTGCCGCCGGGAGCCCAAGGGGGATCGGCTTCGGCCGGTACGGAACCGAAATGGAGGGCGTGCTGTGGGGCGAATCAAATGCTTCGTGAACGAAGCAGTAAAAGAAGAAACCCAGTCCCAGAACGGTGACAAGAAGAGCCCAAACAGTGTACTTAGGCCCGAAGATGGCGTAGTACAAAAACCAAAATCGCATCATCGCGCACCTCTAAAACCACGCTCGTCCCCAGCCGAGCGCTGTAATTCTACCTACCCACACCCCACATAAGAACAATATAAACCCAAAAGCCACGCCGACAGCTGCCCACCGCAGCAACACCGGCCGGCGATGCGCTTCGTGGATCTGATGCAGCAGTTCGCGGCTCTTTAGGCCTGCTGCATGAACATCCGCGTGCAGCTCCCTACGAATTTCGGCCGCAGACTCTTTTACTTGCTGCGCAAGCACGATGCCGGCGCGAACCTCTACCTTTTGAGCGGACGTTTCGAACTCCGCGACGCGCGCCCGCAACTGTTCGCAAACGCCTTGGATTGTCTCTTCCAATGCGAGCTGATTGAGACCGATGATAGCGAGTGCTGGATCGTTCCCGTCCATTCGAATTCCGTAACGCGAAGCCATCTCGCCGATCAGCCGTTGTCTGTCGAATTGAGCCATCCGCGAGCCTCAAGCGAATGGGAGTCGCTGTAATTGCTCGAACAGGTCTCTCTGGATGATGTGCAACCGTGATCGCTGGGCGAGCATAAAATCCGGCGATTGGATCGCCTCCCCAAAGGTCAGCTTTTTCTCTCGCATGATGCGGATCGTTTCACCGAACGTGTCCGGACTTCGTTGTGGAATACCCACCGACCCGAGCACCTTGTCCTGGTTGTCCAAGTAAACCTGCATCTGCTCGAAGCACTTCCCGTCGCGGGCGACTGGACCGAAGTATTCGTTGATCCAAAGCACAAGACTCCGTTCAGTGCTGCTCTCAGCCAGTGTCTTGAAGCCCAGCAACGTATCGTTAAGCATTTCGCCGCCACTGATCGGTACGTGAGCGTAGACTTGTCGTCCGGCCTGGCGCAGCGTCGCGATCATTTCAGTTTCGACTACATACGTCCAAAATGGCATGAATGCGGTTGCGCCACTATCAACGACGAACGTCGCGCTTTCCTTAGCGAAACGTTCTAGTAGGTTGTCATATCGGGTGCGCTGCAAGAGACCGTCCTGATTGACAAGCTCCAGCTTTTCCGCCCGCAGGGCTTTGTATTGGCTGAGTGAGCGATTCACGGGGTCGCCATCAATGCAGCACACGGGCTTTCCACCTTTCATCAAGAATTCAGCGAGCCAACTGGCGACGACGCTTTTGCCGACGCCGCCCTTTCCCTGTAGGACCAAATGAACGGTGGTCGGCTGGCCGGCGCTCGCACGGTCGCCTGTCGTGTCGTCGTTAGTCATACGAAGCTTCCTCCTCATGCTCAGATCAAATTACGGCCCTCAGGATCGCCGTCGGCGTGGATCTTGCGGATATCGAAACGGGGCTTGCTCAGCGCCTTCCGCGCCACCGCCATCGGATCGGATGTCGTTTGCAATTTATCCATCCTGGCCGGAATGCTATTTGGCAGGGGGACGGGGTTTTGCGCAACGTTGTGATCCTTTCTTCTGGAAGACCCATTTCCTTTGCCCGACAGCGGCGAACGTATACCCGAAGGGTGCCGGTGGTAAGGTTAACCCCGGCCTCCTCGTCTAGCCACGTCTGGAGGCTCCTGTAGCTTTGTCCTTGTTCAAGGGCAACCTTAATCTCGGGCCACAGAGCCCGAATCTGGCCGGCCTTTGTTTCAGGCTTTTTCACGCGCCATTCAGCGAGGCGGCGTCGAGCGTCATTAATCCAGTCCTCGGACTTGTTTGGGTGTCGACTCACGGCCGCCTCTATGAGTAAGGGATTGGGCAGAACAATTCCGAACACATCGAAGCAAAAAAGATCTACGCGTAGCAGTTGGGGTACAAATTGAAACGCTTTGTGACACTTTCGGAACAACTTCCATCCCATTCGAAACAACCTGCGACCTTCCAGCCAGCAACGAGGCAACCCGGATAGCACGCGATTCGGGCGGGAGTCCCCAAAACACCCGGTAGTGGAACATAAAGGGTTGCCGGGCGCCTTCGGCTTTTGGAGCTCTTTGAGCTTGGCTGTCCGCGCTTTACGCAGCCGGACAGTTCTCTCGTCATGCCGGACGATTGCCCGGCGCTAGTCTTTCCCGCTCGAAATTGTTCGGAATTGCCTGTCCCACACCCTTCTTCATAGGAGGATTGCGATGGCGAGAGTTGTCAAGCATACAGTCAGGCTGAGCAAGGATGAGCAGGCGGATGTACAGCGGGTCGCGAAAGAGCGCGGTTATGTAAGCACCACCGCTTTCATCCGCATGGCCATTCGAAATGAATTAACTGGTCGGGAAAGCGAGGTCACCGAGGCAGAGCAACGGACCTCTGCGACGCTGGAGCGATTCTCGCGCGACTTGCTTCGCGCCAACAGAGCTCAGCAAGCTCTCTTTGCGGTCGTAGATACGTTGGTGAAAACCTTCCTCACCTGTGTTCCGGAACCACCCCGCGAGGGAATGAGCCAATCGGTGGCTCGGGCGCGAGATCGATATGAGCGGTTTGTGAAGTCTTCCGGCCAGGCTATGGTTGGTGATTCACAAACGTTGAACGGACTTATCAATCATGTGGAGTGACGACGAAAGAGAGTTTCGGCTTCGGCCGCGCAAGCCACGGCTCCCCAAGGAGCGGAGTAAACACTCATGGTCCATGCTCTTCAAGGGTCTGATGCGGTACGCCCGGATGACAAGAAAGGCCGGAAGACGCGGGGGGAAGGCGGGGCCAATCGAGGTCCCCGGCCATACAGTCAGCGTTGTGCCGTGCGCGTGATGTATTCACGAAACGTGGTGAAAGGCCAATGGAAGGCCCACGGCCGGTACGTCGCTCGGGAGACTACGACACATGAGGTCGATCCGAAGGCTGTCGGGTTCGATCGCGAGCGCGAGTCCATCGATATGGCGGCCAAGCTGGGTGCTTGGCAGACCGCCGGGGACGAGCGCTTGTGGAAATTCATCCTCTCCCCTGAATTCGGCGACCGCCTTGATCTCAAGCGTCTAACGCGGGACTTGATGAGCCGAATGGTTCGCGATCTAGGTGGGAGTTCGCTCGAATGGATCGCCGTTGCGCACTACAACACGGAACATCCGCATGTTCATGTTGCGCTCCGTGGGACTGACTGGCCAGGGTCGGCCCCTTAGTCTGGAACGGGATTACGTGAAATGTGGCATCCGGAGCATCGCTGAAAACCTCTGCACAAACAGCTCGGATACCGGTCCGAGTTCGACGCAGCGACTGCGGAACGGCGCGAAGTCACCCAGCACCGATTCACATCGCTAGACCGGATGATCGGGCGTGCAGCAGCCGCCGCGCCAGCGGACGATCGTCAGTTTTTCACATACGTGCCAGAGCCAATGAAGTCTGGAATCCGAGACGGCGTTCTTCTCCGCCAGCAACACGTCAGAGAACGTCTCCTGAACCTTCAAAAAATGGGGTTGGCCGAATTTGCTGGTCCGAATGCCTGGCTTGTCAGGGGTGACTTCGAGGACGTACTGCGCGCCATGCAGCGGGTCGGCGATCGGCAAAAAACTCTCGCCGCGCACGGAGTCGTGATGTCAGATGAGCGGTTGCCGGTGGCGACTCTCGACTACCGGAACCTGAAGTCGGTTGAGGGCCGTGTGCTTGTTCATGGCGAGGAGGAAGCGGGTCGCGAGGCCGGTCGGAGTTATCTGATGCTGGAAGGGAACGGATGCGTGCATCCATCACATCTACTACACCGTGGAAATGGAAGAGGCGCGGAACCACGGAAAGCTTAGAACCAACTCGTTTGTGCGACTACGTAAACTTTTTGTGGACGGTGAGCCTGTGATGGAGATCGACGACTTAGGCGACTCTGAAGCGGTGTTGGCCAACAAGTCCCGTATGCAGCAAACCGCGCGAGCCCTGATTAAGCGCGGCATCATTCCACAGGAGGATGGCTGGGGAGGATGGCTCGGTCGCTACCAAGCCTTCGGCGCTTGGCAAGAATGACCCAGTAGTGCTTGGCTGAAGTGACCCCTATGGAGAATTGAACTGAGAACGGGCAGAGGATCATCATGGGTGCCGAAGGCATGGCGGTGATTGTAGTGAGGGAATAAGGCAGTATCATCCACGCCGCAGGCGTGCGGTTTGGGTCTCAATCATCCCCGCCGGAAGGCGCGCACGGTTATGCGAGGCTAATGGGCCGGCCTACCGTGTGGGCGCGATCCGTTCGAGTTTGTGGCGGAGATACCGGAAGTAATCTGGGTTGACGCGCAAGCCCAACACTTCCTCGATCACCGGCAGGAAATAAGCCAGCGAACGAATCGAGCTCAGTGCTGTGGTATCGGTGGGCCGCATCAGGCGGCGTGCCGCCGCCAGCAAGAATGCGTTCTCGATCACGCTCACGGAGATGCCACGTTGGTAGAGTTGCACGGCCAGCACTCGGTCAGGGCGGCGCACAGCCCCCGTCGTACCCGGCGTTTTGCGATACGCTTCCAGAACTCGGCGAATATATTCTTCCTGGCTGAGGCGGTCGTCCATGAGGATAACCTCAACCTTGCAGATCGCGCAGAGACGGACCGTCGATCGTCACCGTGTGGCAGTAGTGTCGCAGACGACTTAGCAGCGCCTCCACCATTGGCCGGGCGCCCAAAAAGTTCGGCCACTCGTCATACACGAGATTCGTAGTGATGATGGTGGAATGCTGGCGGTAGCGCTCCTCCATCAGCTTGAAGAAGATGTTCGACTGCTCGGGTTTCAGATTCAAGTACCCAAGCTCGTCGATCAGAAGGACGTCCAGTCGCGCCAGGCGCTTGAGCAATTGCCGCGTCGAGCGGTCCGCCAGCGACGCATACATCTCGTCGAACAGATCCTGTGCGCGGATGAACTGGCAGCGATAGCCGTTCTCCAGCGCTTTCAGCAGCAAGCCGCACGCTAGTCCGGTCTTGCCGACGCCCGTTTTCCCGACCAGGACGATGTTCTCCGCCTTGGCGATGAACTCCAACTCCGCAAACCCGCGAATCTGTTTGCGGTTGACGCCTGGCTGGCGGGCGAAGGGAAACGTCTCCAGCGTCCAGCGCTCGGGCAGATTGGCGCGCCGGATGCGCCACTCCAGCGCGCCCTCCTGCTTGGCCTGCCACTGCGCGCGCACCAGGCGCGTGACGAAGTCCGAGTAGCTGATGTCGTCCTTGTCGGCGGCGCGCAACTGTTCGTCATAGATCTCCAGGATGCGCCGCAGCTTGAGATTCTTCAGCAGTTGTTCCAGTTCTTCAGTCATCGTCCGTTTCCCCATCGAGCAGAAAGTACTCGCGCGTCACGCGGCGCAAGATCATCCGTTCCAGCCGGTCCAGATCGTAAAGACCATAACGGCCAGCCTCGCGCACGGCGCCCAGCAGCGGTTCCCGTGGATACTCCCGCACCAGACGCAACAGTTGCCGCAGGGCAAGCGTGACTACCTTGCGGCTCCGTTGTTTCAACCCCACGACATAGTCGGCCAGTTCAGGCGCGGCCGTGACAATGGCCTTCTCTTCGGGATGCGGATCGGGCCGTGCGTCTCTCTGGCCGCGCGGCGGCCGGTGCTCGGCCAGCATCACTCGCTGGTGCTCGGCTTCGGCGATGCGCCGGTGCGTGACCAGGCGGCGGGCATCGAGTTGAATCTCGATCTTGTCCTTGGTCTCGCGCACCTCCACGCGGCGGCCGATCCAGTCCACCGGGACCGAATAGCGGTTGCTGTTCAGCGCGACATATCCTTCGATATCGACCAGGCGCTGATGCAGCCGGTAAACTTCTGGAATCCACGCCGGCAGCGGCTTCAGATGCAGCCGCTCGACTGCGAACAGCTCACGGGGAACCGCGCGGATATGTTTCTTGTAAGTCGAGTTGACCTTGTCGCACCACTCCCGCGCCCGCTGATTCAGATCCTCCCAACTGCTGAAGGTGCGCCCCGCCAGGAAGTTTCCTTCGATAAAACTGAACGGTCTCTCCACGCGTGCCGAACGGTTCGCATTCCCAATCGCGTGCGCCACGAACTGAAAGCCGAAACGCTCTCCAAAGGCGGCCATCTCCGGCACCGGAACCATGTCGCGTCCGCTGCCGCGCAGCACCACCACGTGCGTGTTATCGATCATGACGCGGGCTGCGGCGCCACCCATGTAACGCAGCGCATCGGTGAGAAACACCTTGCAGTCGAAACGTCGGAAGGTGGGATAGCACTGGAAGAACAGCATCCGCGAATAGCACAGCACCGCCGATGCGGTCTGCACCCTGCGTTTCTTGCCGGCCAGTTCGAGCTCGTGGGGAGAGGTGTCATGCTGCATCTCCTCGCCGGGCGCAAAATCATACTGGCCCGCTGGCGTTGGCGGCGCGTAGCCGATCCCATGCCGCCGGCAGAACGCCGTTAACGCGGCATACGACAACTCCGCGCCGGAGGCCACCAACTCCTCATGGACTCGCACGAGATTCCCCTTGCACTGGTCGAAAAGCTCCAGGATCTGTTGCCGGTGAGGTTCGGCTTTCTCCGGACGGTGCAACTCCGGCACGGTGGTGGAGTTCGAGCGCAGGACTTTGCGTACCGCCACGCGGGAGATCCCCAGCACCCGCGCGATCTCGCGTTTGCTCACTCGCTGCGCGTGCAGTTCCAGAATCGTGGTGCGTTGCGCTTGGCTCAACATGCGGTGTTCTTCTCCGGTAGAATTGTTTCGTCGATGCGACGGAGTTGTTTTTGAATGCGGTCGATCTGGTGCCGCGCGGCTTTGCATTGCTGGTGATCCAACTCCGTGGCAGCGGCGCCCGCCAGCCGCCGATGCGCGCGGTTCACGATCGCGGCCACCATTTCCAGATCGCGTAACAGTTCGGCGCCAGTCCCAGCGGAGCTTTCTCCTGCGCCTGCCGCTGCGTTTTGAAAAACAGCTCGGGATCATCCAGAATGCGTTTGCGGATCGCGGGCGAACCCTTGCGCCAAGCGGCATACAGTTGGCCGGCTTCGCGCGTATCGCAGTGATGCTCGGCGAAGATCGCGGCCATCCGCTGGCAATCCTCCAGGCTTTGGCGCGCCACCGGCACCAGAAACTTCAACGCCACCTGCGCCAGGATCTTGCCCTCGCGCACCTGCTGTTGGATCGCTTCCGGCAGAACTTCCACCAGCGCCAGCCGCCGCGATACCCAGCTCACGCTGCGATCGAACCGGCGCGCCAACTCATCGAGCCCGTAGCCGAAGCGCTGCTCCAACTCGGCCAGCAGCCAACCCACCTCCAGCGCGGTCTCGTGTTCGGACAGACGCAGCGAGCGATCCAGCAACACTGCCGCAGCCTCGCTCATCGGCCACACCACCGCTTCCACCGTGTCCCGGCCCAGTTGCTCCAACGCCGCGATCCGCTTGTAGCCGTCGATGACCACGTAACGGTCCGCTTGGCCTTCCGCCGCTACGACCACGATTGGTGTTTGCTGTCCGCTGTCGGCCAGCGACGCCAACAACCGCCGCTGCCGCGCCGGATGGCGCACTCGCAGGTGCTCCCAGCGCCGGTCGAGTTGGTGAAACTCCAGTTGCATCAGACAGGCTGAATGTAAGGCGAGCGCCGCAGCCGGATCAATATCTCCGGATTAAATCGCGCGCCTGTTTCCAGTGCCGCTCCCGTTCTCGGACGCGCTCCAGCGCTTGTCGGCAGGCGTGTGAACAGAAGCGTTGCAAGGGACTTCGCCGCTCACGCACAAACCCCTCGTAGCAACCGGGCCGGTCGCAGCGATGATCGAAAAAAATGTTCTGTAGTGATTACCCTCGCGGGGTCGTTAACTTCGTCTGGCTCTGGCGGTATCCGGCTCTTGACGCGCTCCCGGTATCGTCGGCTTTGGCCGTTCCGTTTCTGTTGGCCCGCCGCCGTGTCCCGATAGCGTTGCTGCGCCTTCCAGCGCGACCATTTCCGCGCTCGCCTCCTGGCAGCGCTCGCTGCAATAGCGCTGGCGCGCCTGCCGGGGATGAAAGCGCTGCTCGCATCCTTTGAGCAGACAACACCGCGTGCGCGGCCGGCGTGCCAAACGCTTCGGCCGGCCCTCTTGATTTTCGGGTTGACCTGTACGACTCTCGGAAGGGCCCATGGGAGGTGATGACTCCCAGAAGCTCCGGCCCCGGAGGGGAACATCACTCCTCTCCGGGGCGCAGCAGACCTCCGGCTCATTGCAAAATCACACTCTAACTCAAAGGCCCCGCTTAGTGGCGCAGTTTAGGAGAGCGGCACCCATGTCCACTCAATGTCTTCGCATTCGATGACCCAGCGACTCCCACGGGAGAACTCTATCTCATGAATGACGTGGTCTCGTTGTGAAAGCCGAACCTCATCGCACAGCCAATCACCATGACCTACATCCCGTGGCGGCGAGACGAACCCAAACGGAGTGTCCAGCGAGTAGGCGTACACTTTCCGGTAGATCAACGTCGTATTTCCATCATGGTACGGTCCCAACAATCGAACTTCTATTTCCAGCGATCGAATCTCGTGGCGATCGCCATCAGCAGGTTCCCGAATAATGAGAGAGTTGACCCAACTGTCGTGGAGGGATCGAGCGTCAGCCGTATCATAGTGCCACGACGCCGTCGCAAGCCCGTGAGCCGATCTGGGCATGCGCCCCCGAACTAGCTCCAGGTATTCGCGGTACTCCCGCCACTTTTCGTTCTGACCCTCAACATCTTCCCGTGTGCTGATTTCGCCGATGTCCATGCCCAAGATATATGCCATCTGATCTCCGTGCCGACTCCGTGACACCAAGAACTACAGCATAGGGCATCGTGTCAGCCGAAAGAGGCGACTCCTGCAGAGGGTGGATACCCACAGCGTACGTTCGAGCCAATCCACGGCTCGCAACCCACAAACCGCCTGGGTCAATCTTGGAAAGCAGACCTGGGTTACTTTTGCCTAGCGCCGAAGCCCAGCAGGTAGGTGAATATCATCGCTTTCAGGATTTGGTCGCTCAGTTGACGGCTGTAAATGTGCAGATTTGCCGCTTGCGCCCGGTGGAGTCGGACCAGACAGGCTGGACCGAGGCGGAAAAAAAACGGCTGCTGACGTTCATCAAGAAGTCACACGGGAAGTCCAGACACTTCTCCAGGTAGTGTTGGGGGCACGGCGGAAGAGTGACCAATGGGACCTGGAGGCACTCGAGATGGCGACGCGCTCTGGCCTGCACCGAGCGGGAGCCGCGGTTTTAACTGGTCTTCTAGCCGAGGCTGGCAGTCCTTCCAGAGAGGCGACGTGCGTGTGTGGACAGCAAGCTCGGTATCATGATCAACGCCCCAAGCAACTGCTCAGCGTGTTGGGGCCACTACGGTTTCATCGCGCCTATTATGTTTGCCCGGAGTGCCATCGAGGCCATAGTCCGCGCGACCGGGAACTCGATGTCGTGGGAACGGAATGCTCGCCCGGTGTGCGGCGCATGCTGGCCGCCGTCGGCAGTGAGTCGAGCTTTGAGCAGGGCCGCGAGCAATTGGAACTGCTGGCTGGCATTCAGGTCACTGCCAAGGCCGTGGAACGTCAGGCCGAAGCCATCGGCAGCGATGTCGAAGCTCACCAGCAGGCCGAGATTCAACGAGCCAAGCAACTGGAATTGCCGGAGGTCTGCGCTCCCGCCGTACCGATCCTCTACATCGAAATGGATGGCACGGGTGTACCGGTGGTAAAGGCCGAGACCCAAGATCGGGCGGGCAAAGTGGAAGGCCAGCCGGCGCACACCCGCGAGGTCAAACTGGGTTGCGTGTTCACGCAGATCACAACTGACCAGGAAAGCCGCCCGGTGCGCGAGGAGGAGTCCACTTCCTACGTGGCCGCTATCGAGACCGCTCAACAGTTTGGTCTGCGGCTGTACAACGAAGCTTGGCGGCGTGGTTGGAGTCGAGCCCAGAAAAAAGTAGTGATCGGCGACGGCGCAGTGTGGATCTGGAATCTCGCCGAGCAGCACTTCCCGGGCGCCATCCAAATCGTTGACCTTTACCACGCTCGTCAGCATCTGTGGGAACTATCCGCTAAGTTGTTTCCCAATGACTCCAAGGCTCGCAAGCGTTGGATCGCCCGTTGTCTGGATCGGCTCGATCGCGGCCAGATCGAAGCATTGGTGAAAATCCTGCGCGATTCTCCGCCGGTCCCCGAGGAACTCGCCAAAACCATCGCCAATGAAGCGGAGTACTTTGAGCGCAACGCGGATCGAATGCGCTACCCCACCTTCCGCGCACAAGCCCTGTTCGTTGGTTCCGGCGTTGTTGAGGCTGGTTGTAAGATCGTCATCGGCGCACGACTCAAACGCTCCGGCATGTTCTGGACCGTTCGAGGCGCTAACGCTATCATCGCCCTGCGATGCTGTCGCCTAAGCCACCGGTTCGAAGACTACTGGGCTGATCGTAGCCGCGCGTCATGATCATCCACATTTATGTCGCACACCCAAAGGGCGATTCCAGAAACTGTAAGCCCCGAAATTGATTACTTAATAATGACTGAGGCTGTAATATATTGATTTATAAGGGCCTCCTTCCTATTGAGATTGCCACTTTAAGGCTACTTAGTAGTCGTTTTAGTAATCATCGCGCTCGTTTCGTTCCGTTAGATTCGATTTTTTCCATCGCAAATGGCGGGGGGCTTTGCGGCGAGCCTAGGTCTCTCACTGGATTCTCGGTTCCATGGTCCGAGTTGATCACGGCCAGATGGCGAACGCCAGAACCGTCTATTCCTTGAAGCGCTTCAGCATTTAATTGTGGCCCAGCGTCCACGTCGGAGGGGTGAGTTCGCGCAAGCAGGGCTTCGAGGGCTCTTTCTTGGTCTTTGAGATCACTTAATTGCTGTTTTACTGTTCGTAGGCCGCCTTCGCGCATCCCAGCCACGATCTCCTCAATCTGACTTTGAGGGCACTGCAACAGCTCGTACACGTTGCTCGGCGATGTCGGGCCATAGTCGTCCGCGTGTGGCCTCTCGTAGGATAAGCGGTTCCTTGCAATCAAAAAGTAGACAATCATCGGCTCGAGTGCTTCTGGTGTTGTTTTATAGCAAGTTTCACGGACAACGAGATCTTCGGAAGCTATCTGCACGTCTAGGAGCCTGTCCGAGTAAGGCGGCGAAAAGCACTTGAAAGCGGGTTCGTTCGCATAACACGAAATCTTCGATGCTCGGCCATCATCGGCCGGACAGGTGTCCCCGGTCGATCGAGGACCACTGGAGTCTTAATTTTGAGCGAAAATCGTTCTTCAAGGCCTCGCATCAGGACCGCATAGCCGAGTGGAGCCGCAGAATGTTGTGTGTCAAGCACAGCAGCGCCCACTCCCCTTGCACTTTCTTCTTTCCACGGAGCAAAAATTGTCGAAACCCGCGCGCCTGTTTGATCTGCCCGAACACCGGTTCCACAACACATTTGCGCGCCGCATAAATGGCTTTGCCCACTTTAGTCTGCAGTTTCCGCTTCATCCGGTCCAGCTTGGTTGCGCCTTGCGGCAATGGTCCGCGCTTCGCGGGTAGTCGATGCTCGCCATGTTTTTGCTTCCCCGTTGCGATGAACCCCTCGATCTTATGCTCCGGCTGACCGCTCGATTCCAACGAATCCAGGTTCTGTTCCGAACAATATCCGTTGTCGGCCAATATCGCTTCCGGACGCTGCCCGGACTGTTGTTCGATGAGTTCCACCATCGGCATCAGTTGCTTTTTATCGTTGGCTGCTTCGGTCACAGATTGCCCGACGATCAGTAGCAAAGTCGGCTCCACGGCCGCTTGCGCATTGTAGCCCTGCACAATTCCGTCGGCGCCTTTCATGATGCGCGACTCCGGGTCGGTGAAGTTATATTGATCCTTATCCTCCGGCTGGACCTTTTGGGCGCTCTGGCCTTCCGCCGCTGCTTTGTCCCGCGCCCGTTGCTGAAGGACTTTCTTGGCTTCCTGGATCTTGGCCAGCCGAGTCTCGCGTCGGCGTAGTTCCTCCGGCAACTCGTCGCCCCGCTGGCTGCCGTACTGACGATCTTCCTCCTGGTCGGCGGCCTCGGCCTGCTCCAGCAACTGCTTCACTTCTTCCTTCAGTTGCTGTTGCTTCTCCTTCATCCGGCCGTAGCTCATCGCCTTGTGCTTACTGGCGTTGGCTTTCAACTTGGTTCCGTCCAGCGAAACCCGGCCCAGTTGGATCGACCCGCACTCCAGCGCCAGCGCCAAGACCTGCTCAAACAGTTTCTCCAGCGCTGCGATGTGGATCTTGCGAAACTCCGAGATCGTCCGGAAGTCCGGCTCATTGCCCGCCGCCAACACTTTGAACGGGATGTCTTCCCGCAGTCGCTTCTGTATCCGACGCGAACTGAACACCCCCGTGCAGTAGCCGTATACCAACAGCTTCGTCATCAGCCGTGGATCGTACGGCGGCTGCCCTCGCTTCTCCTTCTCGTACACCGCGTGAATGGCCGACAGATCCAGTTGATCGACCACGTCGCTCACCAAGTACACCAAGTGGTCTTCCTCCAACCAAGCGCGGAGGTTCTGAGGCAACAGCAGGTCCTGCTCAGGAAGGTAGGTCCGGTAGCCCTTTGGCATAAAACATTATGTACCGCTTCTGTTCCCTTTGGACCCGCGAAGTTGGAGAATACTCGGACAGGCTCCTAGCCCAAATCCTCTCTCCAGCATGTCTTGGAGCTGCTCATCAGTCAACTGGGCGAGATGCTGCCTGACTTCGCATTCGGGGTGCTGTAGCAGTTCATGTATATCAGGTTGGCTGACCCTGGGTACGCCCAGTTCCAACCGTCGGGCATTTTGACGCTCTCTAATTACGTTGATTCTCTGGGCAACGGTCACGAGACATGCTATCGTGTGGGCGGTTTTGACATCTATTTCTCCGTTGAAGAGCTTGTATGCGGTCAGGTTCGTGAGTTCGGCGCTCTTGTTGGCATCCTTCAAATCGAGATTGTATAAGAGCAGATCCGGGTCTCCCATTACCTGGCGCAGGTTCGAGCGGTTTCTGCCTCCTTTGCCTTGCGCCGCAGTTCGCTCCCCTTTGGAGGCAGGGTCATGGAAGAAGCAGTATTGAGAATTTTGCAACGCCTGGGCACGGCAGGGCTCACCGTTTTTTGATGTTGCTTGGCACGTCACAATATATCCTGTTGACGCACGCGTGACACGAAATGATACTTTTCTGTGAGGCTGCGCAAGGCCGCAACATTGCAAGTGATTGATAAGAGGCAGCTTATGGATTTCGCTGTTTGGGCTGGCGCTCGAATGAGCTCCACGGCCGTCTTGAAACAGAGGCGGCGCCGTTCGGATCTCGGAGGAATCGAGATGGGCCCTTTTCTTAGAACATTGCCCCGATAGGCGCGCTGCACTCTTTTGAACCCATGCAGCAGACTGCATTTTGATCCCCCGCTGTCGGTCTAGTTCGTAAATCGACATGCGCAATCTTCACCGGCTGGTCGTGCAGCGGTCACGTCCCGATATCGCCGGCCGATATGCCGACCTGGCGCGCTACGTCCGTACCGAGACAGGCCGTCATGAATTTCCGTCTCCAGCGGAGATTCCGGCCCTCATGGGGGACTTTGCTCAATGGCTCCTCACGGCCGCGGATACGCCGGAATCTGCATTCATAACCAGTGCATCGAAGATTTGATAGCCGTATCGCTAAGCAATGTACAGCGCTCGCCCATGCGTCTCCAGAGTGACAGGAACGACTGAGGAACACAGGACGCGAACCGCTGGGAGCGATTCCAAGACCTCCTCCCAGCTCTCGGCCACGAAATTCCTGGAGGTCTGGTTCCGGGGATCCCCTTCGCAAAAGGTGTAGATCAGCACCTCAAAGCGGGTGACGAGATCGAGATCTCGATCGTCGGGCCGCGGGACTTCAAGGTCGCACGTGATCAATCGAAGGAAAACGAATGGAAACGCCTCACAATCTCCACCTAACTACGCGAAGTTGCCCTTGCCGATATTTCAGGAAAATCGAAAAGACAGCGATGCGACAGCCTGATAGCACCTAAAAAGGTGCTTTAATGGAACCATGCCTATGCTTGACATCACGAAGGACATTCAGTCGCTGACGACCTTCCGGCGCCGCTCAGGCGAGTTCTTGAAACAGCTCAAGAAAAGCAAACGTCCCGTGGTGCTGACCGTGAAGGGAAAGGCCGCGGCCATCGTGCAGGACGCTGAAGCCTACCAACGCCTGCTGGATATCGCAGCCCAGGCTGACGCGGGCGAGGGCATCCGCCAGGGCCTGGAGGATATCAGGGAGGGCAGAGTCCGGCCGGCAAGCGAGTTTTTCGACGAATTCGAAGCCCGGCATGGCATACCACGTTAACTTCAGTGCCCGTGCGGAGCGCGATCTTGCGTCTCTCTTCGAAGAAATCAACGCCGAGCACTCCGACGCCGCCCTCAAATGGTACCGGGGCCTTAAAGAGGCCATCCTCAGCGTCGAAGAGCATCCAAACCGGTGCCCGGTGACGCGTGAGAAAGCGAATGTCCGGCATCTGCTCTACGGTCACAAACCGGACGTCTATCGTGTAATTTTCCGCGTGCAGGAGAAGCGCAAGCAGGTGGACATAATTCATATCCGACATGGGGCACGGCGGAGGATTTGGAGTGGAACTGGCAGGAGAATGAGGCGCTTGAGCGACGACTGAACGTTTGTGCAGAATAGATCAACTAACGACCAACGAAAACGTCTAAACCGCTGCTCAGCGCCGCGTATCCAGCGTGAAAAACCTTTCTTCACCGCAGCCCGCATGCGACAGCTCAAACCCGCGACCACCCGCTTATCCTCTATGATGGCGGCCCAATGCTGATCTTGCATCCAGGGGAACGGATGCATACATAAGTGGCAGGCGCACTGCCAGTCATGATGATTTGAATCTGCTTCATGTTCTCGCAGCCTCCACAGCTGGCATCGTGGTAATGGTGCTCAGAGTTCGACGTTTCGCCAGAATAAAAACCGTGCGTTCCCAGCGGCTGAATAGTCACGTAGTTGTTTGGGCTCCCGGCATCGCACATACCGCCGACAATGCGGCTTGAGCAAACGGTCACCCCGTTGGTGTCCGGAGTGCCATCCGCCTTGGTGGCAAACACGTTGATCGTCCAGGCACCCGTTACAGTAACCGTCGCTGGTGAGCCGGCTGGATGGCCACCGACACCCTCAATCGTAATCTTGGTTGTATCCAGAGTTTGAGACGTGTAGTGGCAGATGTCCTCCATATTCCTTATGCAGCCACCCCCCGCTGGATAGGATCGACGTCCATCCCATTTTCGCGTACAACTCGATGGAGCCGCCGGCGACCCTGACCGGCGAATCTCCCACTTTGGATGTGCCGAAGAAATACCAAAGTAAACCGGCAACGATTGCAAGGACCGCGGTAACTGATGCAATCTGAAATTTGGTCATTTGACTCCTCAACGAAACGAAGTTGGTAGCAGCAGGTTCGTGCGAGACTACGGCTTAACGGGGCTTGGGCCTATTGCGATAAAACATTCCCCCTCAGGACAATCGTATTTCTGGGGACTCGTGGAATATTGAGGCACCGTGATCGTAATTGTTTTGATACGTTCGTAAAGATCAACCGTATTGGAGGGGCTATCCATTCCATTGCTGCCGTCATTCTGATGAACCGCAGTGTCGTAAAAGCGCTCTGCCGGAAACCCCATGCCTGAACTGTTATCTCCCAAGGGTTGGCTATAGAAATTGCTGTGCCGGGAGCCCGCGAGTGGCTTTAGAAGAACCGTCGTGCTAGGCGGACCTGAAAGCACACAGGTCGGATTCGAGCAGAGAGTTATTCCTTCCGTTAGGCTGGCGTCCGGATTTTGATCGAGGATGTCGATTTGCCAGTACGGCTGACCAGAAAAACTCGCGGGAATAGGTGCGTTCGGCGTGCTTGGATCCGCCATAACGAAGCCGCCGATCTGAATTTGTGTGTACACTGTGGCTGCGGCCTGAACCGAGGTAAATGATGGCGTACTCCCAGAGCCAGCCATCCATTTGCCGTAGACGTGCACGAGGATCGAACCTCCAGCAACCCTGATTGGAGAATCAGGCGGAGCCATTTGATTATTCGGAGTTCTTTTATGGTCACATCCAGTAATGATCAGCAGCATCGCAGCCGCTGTGAACATCCAGTACAAATCTGTGTAGGTGCGTTTCATTGGTCACGTCCTGTCTTTCGAATCAATCCCGCCAATTCTTTTCGCGCTGCTGCGACGTCGGGCCGGCGCATGTAACGCGGAAACGAACTACCTAATTCACGCTCGTCTTGGGCGAGGATCGTTAGTGCCGCCGACGCACTTTGCTCAGCAGCGCTCCGATCACCCTCAGCCGCGCGAAGTTTTGAAAGACACAAGAGACTGCGCCATTCGGATTCCTGCTGGTCCGAGGTAGAAAAGAACTGCGATGCCGACTCGGCTAGCGGGAGACCGCGCGCGGTTGATCCGGCCGACAGCAGCGCAGATGCCTTGCAAAGCTCGGCCTGAGCCACGGCCTCCGGCGCCATGGCCTGCTCTGCCTGATCGTACGCCTCCTGGCAGAGAGATTGGGCTACTTGGATTTCGCGTGCCTGGGCGGCGGCGCCGCCGGCAACAACCGCGAGAGCAGCCAGACTTGCCGGGGGAAGGTTCTTTCCGTCCGCCATACCAAGACGACCTTCTCGTAAGGCGCCTACAAAATCATTCTTGCTTGCGAGCATCCTGGCTCTGGTAAGGTGAATCAGATACTCGATTCGGGGACGCTGGGCGACCTCCGGCGGTATCTCTCCGAGCGTGGACTCTGCCTTCTCGTACTGTCCCAAGCGTGCCAAAACATCGGCGCAGTCGATCAATTCATATTCCACCAATTGATGAACGGACTTGGCGGCCGCTAACGCTGCTTGAAAGTGGGTCAAGGCGTCCGGATACCGCTCCAGCTCCAGCAGAACGCTGCCCGCCGCTTCCTCAGCCTGCAGCAGAGAAGCCGGGTTAGTCATTTTTTTCACAATAGTCAGCTCTTCGAGCGCGTGCGATAAAGCCGGCTTGAATTCAGCCTTGTCCCTTTCCGACCTGACGATCAAGGTCAGCGCTCCGGTGGCCTCAGAGAAAAATCCCGCCGGCTTGTAGTAGTCCAAAGCTTTTTGCGCGTACGAAATAGTGTCGGCGGGCTTCTCCTGCATGTTCCGGATGCTGGCCAGAGTGAGCTGAGCGCTGGCGGCGAGGCGAGGTCTGCCGCCTTGCTGTGCCAGGCGCAAGGCTTCCTGCAGGGGCGGTTCAGCCTTGGCGTAATCGGCGCGCGTCAAATAGGCATTTCCAAGCCTCACCATGCCGTCGATTGCCCAGTAATCGAGCCCTTTCTCTCGAGCAAGCTGAATGGACTGATTGGCCAGGGAAATAGACTGATCGGTATTGTCGGCCAGATATTCCACCGCGCTCATCCGTGTCAGAGCCCGGATTTCCAGTTGAACATTCGGGATATCCTGAGCGATGCGTAAAGACTGCGCGAGATATTCGCGGGCGCGCGGTGCGTCGCCTTGTACGCTGGCCGTATAACCCCGCTGGTACGCGATTTCGGCTGTTCCTTCAATGTTGCTCGCGGCGCGGTACAAAGCCTCCGCTTTGGCGAAGTTCTTTTCAGCATCGGCGGATTTTCCCTGGCGGCCTTCCACAATACCGAGATGCACCAAAGGCGCTGGCTCCTCCGGCGCGCGCATCGCCGCCTCGGAATAGTCGTTCAGCGCCTCACTGAGATTGGCAGCTTTTTCTTCCGCGCGGCCGAGATCGACGTAGCCGTAGGCCTTCTCGGCCCCGGGCAAGTGCTCCAGGATCGTGCGATAGTCCGCGACCGCGGTTCCATAATCGAAAGTCAGGGTAGCCCTCACAGCATCTAGATAGGTGCGATCGAGGGCGGGCGCCCCGCGCCTACTTTCGAGCGAAGACGCGAGCAGGATCTCGTCTTTGGCTTTGTCGGTGAAATCGAGCTCAGACCAGGCCTCTGCAAGCCGCGCGTGAGCCAGAACAAACTCCTTGTCAAGCTGAACCGCGCGAGAAAGTGCCTGAGTCGCAGTGAGGTAAGTTCCCTCGCGAAGTGCGGCTACACCCTCTGAATACCAGCGTTCGGCATCGGGGGAGGGACGCGAGTACAAGTGCGACCGATACCAGAGGACACCGGCGGCCGCTGCGATTAGAAGAACCGCGGCCAACGCAAATCTACGGAGAGGCGCGGGCGTACCGACAGCGTTCCGAGGGTTGGCCGCCCCTTGGGATGCAAGAGATTCTGCCACGTCGGCGGCCGATGCCCAACGGGCCTCTGGCTCATACTCCAGGCACCTGTCGATGACACTATCCCACCTCGAACTGAGTCCCGGCCGAATTCCCGACGCTTTCAATGGCTTCTTTGCCCGCATAACGGCTGCGGCAAGAGGCGTCGCTGCATGAAATGGCCGTTGTCCGGTTGCGATCTCGTAGAGGACGACTCCGAGCGCGTAGATATCGGTGGCGGCGGTCACTACCTGGCCGCGAAACTGCTCCGGCGCCATGTATTCCGGCGTCCCCATCACTGCGCCAGTTATCGTGAGTCTGTTCTCGGCTTCTCCGCTGGTCTCCGCTTCACGGGCTAATCCCAGATCCATCACGATCGCGTGGGTTTCGCGATCGCGGGAAACCAGCATGACGTTATTGCTCTTGAAGTCGCGATGAATAATCCCCGAATTATGGATCGCCTGCAGAGCCGAACATAGTTGGAGCGCCACCGATTCAGCCTCTAGCAGGATGCTGAAAAAGGCAATAAACCGCTTGCTCACGCGCGCGGCTCAGAATCGCGACTGCGTGTTTGCATGTGTTTACCGAGCCGCGACCGTGAGGGAGCCGGTCCCCAAAAGCCTTTTTCATCAGCCTGCTAGAAGAGGCAATGGCCCCTCGCGCTCAATTCTCTGAGCCAAGGTCATTCCGCGCAACAACTCCATGGTCAGAAAGGTGGTTGATGGGCCGCGATCGCTCTCCGGAATGGTGAACAGATCGTGGATCCGACAGACATGCGGGTGTGTGACTCTTCTGGCGAGCTGAACCTCCTGCTTGAAACGAAGTAGGCTCTGGCGGTTTGCCGCCATGTCAGGCCGGATTGTTTTCAGGGCCACACGGCCCAACTGGAGGTCCTCGGCTTCGTAGACCTCTCCCATTCCTCCGCGCCCGAGAAACCGGATGATCTGAAACCTCTCGAGAACCAGTTCATTTTCCGCGAAGGAATGCTTCTCGTGGATTCTGTGAATATCGATTAAAGGAATGTCGAGAGTACGCGTATCGGCGTCGGAAGCGGCAAGTTCTACAAGATTCCTGCCGAGCTCCGCATCTTGCAGGCGAACCTTCTCGAAAAACGCCGCACGCTCTTCCGGTGACAGACCAAGCGCCTGGTCAAGAAGCGGTTTCAAACGTTCCCAATTCTTCGGCGTCACATCGATTTCGAGAGTCTACTATGCAGCCAAGCCCGCACGGTACTCCCGCCCCGCTTTGTGGCTTGGGTGGAGACTAGGAGAATAAGCGCTATCTCTTCGCCCGAAAGGCCAATCATCATCTGCTGAGGGGTGCCGGCGCGGCCTCTTTTCTCGCGCTGGTGCGCGTAACCCATGAGGATCGGGCGTATGGAGGCGGAAGGCAACCTGCTTAGCACACTATGGGCCAGCTTTTTAACGTCCGGGCTCGCATTGCCGAGCTCCAGAAGTAGAGCTCGAATCGAGCCGTTGGCGTCGGCGCGCGCGGTCACTGAGGTGGGTGCCTCCGGTAGCACGCCATTATAGCGAAACAGCGCAGCCAATCGTCAAAAAGGCCAGTGAACGATAAGCGTCTGTAGCATGAGTTCAAAGCACTTTTTCAAATGTTGATGTCAGCGATACAGAGCAAAGGGGCCGTCGAAATCCCAGACTTTTCAAGGTTCGGGAGACGTCAGGAGGCGAAGCCGTTTCGCCAGGAACCGGTCAAAAACATAAGCTGCGCGCGCGAGGTGCTGTTGCCGGACGAGGACGTAGGAGCCTATGCTCAACTTGGCAGGCGCGTTAGGGGAAGCGCTGGATCCGGTGGGCGAAATCGAGCGTTTTCCGCAAGCCCCGCTCCCGGCCAACCTTGAAGTCCCGCGGCCCGGCGATCGAGATCTCGATCTCATCACGCGCTCTGAGACCGAGCGCATCCACTACTGCAGCGGGTAGGCGCACCGCCCAGCTGTTGCCCGATTTCCAAACTTGGTCCAAGGGCGAATCAGACAGGGCTCGCATAAACGGAAGCCACGAAGCCATTGAAGCGGAAGATACTGGAAAGGACTCCGATGGCGAAGCGACGCTCATCGAAACGCCTTGATCCGAAATCGACAAGTTGAGAATCACACCCCCAATAGAATCCGCACTCGATCCTCAACTTGCTCGAGAGTTGCCGGCGAGACTCGTCCTTGGAGCCGCTTGAGTCTTCGCTTCGAAACGGATCGTAGATTCTCGCATTGGATGAAGCTCCCAGCAGTTAAGCCGGCCTCGGGCGGTCGGACGATAACGTGCCAGCGAATCTTCTGCTGAGTCCGTGTCAGAGGCACTGCTACGACGAGCTCCGCCGGACCTTCATTGAAGAGATCTACGGAGAGGATGAGCGCCGGCCTGGACCCCGCCTGCTCATGGCCCTCAATCGGATCCAAGATCCCAAAACATCCCCGCTTCCACGACTTCTGATCAGCTTTCAGTGCGGCGAAATCTGCGTTGGCTGCGCCGAGGAACCTCTCCCGCCGATGCCGCTCGATCGCATCCTCCATGACAGATTGCATCGACTGCTGCTCCTCCTTGGCCAGTTGGCGAAGCAGTTCATGCGCCCGCGGGCTGATGCGGATGTTGGGAGAACGGGCAGTCGACTTCATTGTCCAAAGGATACCGCGTGTTGGCATTCTACAAATCTGTCTACAAATGGGGGTATTTGATCGCATGTACAGGTTTCACGGCTTCGTCCAATCTTCAACTTCAGTTTCTTGATCCTTCTGAATGCCTGGTCATTGGTAGCGAGGATCAGGTTTAGCGCCAAAGCATGTGCGCCGATCATTGTGTCCAGCTTCCCCATCGGCTGGCCCTCGCGTTCTAGGGTGGCGCGAAGTCGCCCGTACTCTTGCGCTGCTTCGGAATCCCAGGGAAGAATCGTAAGACTGAGCAGGAATTCCTGGCGATCGTGCCGAGTTCGGTAGCATCAGGGCCGCGCGCCCAGCCCGTACCTTCACTCAACCGTGAGATTATGTGCTGCGCCATCGGTACGCTAACGGAATGGATTGCGCCTTTGATGATGCACCTGGCGATATGGTTGTTCGGGCCTCGCCCTTCGCGCGGCCGAAACCGGTCACAACGCGTGCGCGCTTACGAAATGAGCCCCGACGGCCAGCGCCCCGCTCAGCTGCGTCCCGGTGGCTCCTTGCGACCCCGAGAACGGCC
Source organism: Bryobacterales bacterium (assembly GCA_963784025.1). Classification (GTDB taxonomy): domain Bacteria; phylum Acidobacteriota; class Terriglobia; order Bryobacterales; family Bryobacteraceae; genus Palsa-89. The sequence goes on along the minus strand of CAWAPW010000003.1, from coordinate 14,974 downwards.
ACTCAGTTGCAATCGTTTCTTCCAGCGCAAGAGTAACCATCCGCCCGCAGCGCCGCCACGTAGGATAGAGGCCGCCCCTGCGAAGAACACATTACAGCGCCGTTGCCAATATGGAAAACATTGCCGAAAACCGCTTCGATGTAACTTGCGAGCGCCGCGATGGCAACATCCGTACCGTTAAGGGATGGGCGGTAACCTTTGCCCGAGCTTCGCGAAGTCGCCAAACTCTATCGCCGACATGTCCCACCTCGCCGCCAATTTTCCCGAAACAAATAAGGAGACAGAATGCCAGAATTACGCAGCGCCCGGCATGAGCGATTTGCTCTACTCGTGGCAAGCGGTGAAACACCAACAGCAGCATACAGATCGCTCGGTTACAGGAAGACCGGGGCGCCACGTGCTGCTCGCAATTTGCTCAAACGTGCTGATGTGCGAGCAAGAGTCAACGAGATTCAGTCTCCGGCTGCGCAGTCGCCAGCAGAAGAAGTGGCGTTCGACCGGAAGCGGGTATTGAACCGGCTGGATGTATTGAGCAAAAAGGCCGAGGAGCTTGGTGAGATTTCGGTTGCGGTGCCTTGCGAGGAACTGATCGGCAAGGAGTGCGGCATGTTCAATCGCAGCCACCGCAAGTTTGAATGGAGCGGCGACTTGAGCGAGCTTTCCGATTCACAGCTCGAAGAGTTTGAAAAATCGGTGATGAAACACTATGGGATTGCTGACGAGCCCGAAGCCGATTCCGATGTAATTGATGACGGGGCGCCGCGGAATGCCAGTCTTGCGCGACCAGCGGCATGAGTAATTTGCTCAACTCGGTGCGAACCGGTTAACCCAGCAAAACATACACATCGCTCGGCAGGGACAAGACCCGTACCGCCTTTAGCCAGCGCTTGTTCCGGGCCTGCTTCGTGGTCTCGGGCAAGGTGCTTGGAGCGGCCGGCCAAGATCGACCGCACTAAGCATCGGTACTGGCTTGAACACGACCCAACGTATCCAGAGCGCTTTCGCCAAGCTCGCCAAAGGGGGCCCGGGTCCTGGAGGACGAAGCGGTACGACGCGCGATAGGACGGTGTTGCCGAGCCGTCGTGTATAACGGCAACCCGGTTTACGTGGATGGTCGGCCGCTGACGATCAAGTCACCATCATCAACGCGGACCACTACACCGGAAGACTGGACGTTCATGCTGCCTGGTGACAAGCCGCTGCACGCATACTTCGATATGAACCGAGCGAAGGAAAGCGCTCCCTCGCCAGCAGGCAAAATGCTCTTCGGTCCGATCGGTTCCACTGTACCGGCAGTGAAGTTCACTGCTGCGAAGCAGTCTGGTCGAATCGATACTCCTAGATCGGCGCCCTCAGTCTTTCTTCGCCTTTGCCCATCGGGCTGCGGCTGCCTTGCGGGCGATCTCGCTGCGGCGCTTGCTGCTGAGCTTGTCTGCGCGTGCGCGACCACCAACGTTGCCACCCTGACGCGCTATATTTTGCCGTTCTTCCGCACTGAGTTTGGCGGCCCGGGCCTTTCCACCAACCTTGCCCGCCCTGCTGGTCAACTCGGCCACCGTTAGCAATTTTTTCGGCATCGTCAGGAATAACTTACCACGGCGCAGGCCGAGTTCATCCTTGACTTGTCATGATAAGTCAAGCGAACCAAGACCTAACCGGAAAGGAATGCATTGTGGAAGAACATCTGAGATTTCGAAAAGCAGTGAAACACGGAGCCAAGCTCCGATTCGCGGTCAGTGGACCTTCGGGGAGTGGAAAGACTTATACCCTCCTCACACTCGCAACCGAATTGGGCGGTCCTATAGCCCTGCTGGACACCGAGCATGGCAGCGCCAGCAAATATGCCGATATCTTCGACTTCGATGTCCTGGAACTCGATTCCTACGACCCATTGCGGCTCATCGAACTCATTGATGATGCGGTCGAACACCAGTATTGGGTGCTCTGCATCGATTCGCTCTCGCATTTCTGGATTGGCAAGGACGGCGAGCTTGAAAAAGTCGATAGAGCCGCCCGCCGGATGCAGACGCCAAATAGCTTCGCGGCATGGAAACAAGTTACCCCGATACACAACGCACTCATCGACAAGATCATCAGCGCACCACTACATGTCTTGGTCAGCATGCGCTCCAAGACCGAATGGATTTTGGACCGCGACGATCGGACGGGAAAAACGGTTCCGCGGAAGGTGGGACTCGCGCCGGTGATGCGCGATGGCATCGAATACGAATTCGATGTCTGCGGGGAGTGGATCAGGAGAATACGCTGCAGGTCACTAAATCAAGATGCCCAAAGTTATCTGGTGGCGTATTCCCCAAGCCAGGGAAGGAACTGGCGGATGTGTTGAAGGAGTGGTTAGGAACTAGCGCCGCGCCTGATCAAGTGAGCGCGCCCACGAGCCCTGCGCCTGTTACACCGGTGGACCCGAACAAGGGTGGTCGACTGGTCAATGGCGTGGGTGGGCTGCAAGCGTCGCCCGGTTTATCGCAGGAGCTGGCTTCGATTTGGAAACGGATGTGTAATCCGCGCGGCGTCGTGAAGGAGTTCATAGGCCTGGAAGCGGAAATGGAGCGGCTTGCCGGATCCACGGGCGTCGCGGAGTACTATCGCATCCTCCGACAGCATGGTGTCGATCATCCCAAACGATTCAAGGCGAGCCAGCCGGCGCGGTTATGCGCGAAAGAGGTGTTCGGACTGATCGAGGAGCTTCGTCGAAATGCTCGCGAAAACGAGAGCCAGGTGCCGCCGGGAACCATCGCCGATAGCAAAGCACTTGCGATTTCTGTGGAGGTGAGCTAGCCATGGCGCCACAACTCGTGCCCAGTCCGACCAGCTGTACTCTCTACGAACTGGAGGAAAACCTTCAGGCTCTGGTGAATTCCATCGATTTGGCCGAAGAGCCATCCGCCCGCGAGGCGATCCTAGAAGAGATCGGGCAAGCGCTGCGGAAGACCGCGGAGAAACGCGATGCAGTCGTCGCGTTCCTGCGGCATTGCGAGATGCAGCGGAAGTTCGCGGACGCCGAGATCGAGCGGATTCAGAAGCGGAAGGCATCCATCGCGCGACTCCAAGAGGAGTTGGAAGCTCACCTAGTCTGCGTGGTGGAGCGCTATGCCAAGCCGGACCGCCGCGGCGTGCAGCGCCTGGAGGGAAATTTCTCGACGCTGCGGATACAGAAGAACCCGGACTCAGTTCTGATCACAGATGCGGGAGCGATTCCCTTGGCATTCAAGCAGGCCATCCTCGCGATGCCGGCTTATGTTTGGGAAGCGCTACTGCAGAGTCTCGGGCTAGAGGACCGGAAGGTTTGGGAGGCACGAGTCGACAAGCTGGAGTTCAAGCCAGATAAGAAGGCGATCGGTGCCGAGTTGAAGGCGGGCACCGATATTCCAGGCGCCGACTTGAAGTTCGGCGAGTGGCGTCTGGTGATTGCGTAGAGAGGAGGATGCAACGTGACAGTCAAACGAGCAGAACGCCTCACCGGCTACGAGATCCGGAGGCTTCCCTTGGAGTCGGGCAACGTAACACTCGGAGCATTTAACGGCAATGAATTGGTACTGAAGGCTTCAGGCCGCGTGGAATGGACGGCCTTGAAAGCGCTCGTCCACCGCGTTTACCTACTACACAGCCGGATGGCGTTACAACGGCACGATTGGCTCTGCGCGCGCTGTCGATCCCGCCGGCCGTTGCAGATTCATCACCGCAAATATCGTTCGCACGGCGGGACGCATCGAGTCGACAACCTGGAACCGGTTTGTTGGGACTGCCACAGAGTCATTCATGAAGTCGAGCATTCCCAGTGATTCCCGCAACGATACGAAGATCAACCATGCAACACGCAAGACGACACGACAGCGAGAGCATGCTGAATGGAATCGAAGAATCCGTAGCCGTTCCCCGGGGTGCTGAGATGAAGCCGCCCCAGTTGGTCGAGGTTGAAGAAGAATGCGAAGAGTGCGGCGGCTCCGGGTACGACTGCGGGTCTCTTAGCCCGATCGAACCAGAGGACTGCCCGGCATGTTTTGGTAGCGGCAAGCAGATAGCCGTGCACAACTACCTGGCCGAAGCACTTCGGATCGCTGCTGGTAATTCCTCAATGTTCGCCCGGCGCGAACACCTGCTGGCGGTGATCCAGCATTGTCGCGGTCTGGTTGGTGCAGTAATGAGCATCGCGGATATCCGCTAACGATGAGCCAAACGAAGATATTGAGCCGCCTTCCGCAGCAATTCGCAATCAATTTTGGTCAGGAAATTCCTATTGGGTGGAACGGGACCATGCCATTTTCCCGACGACGGACCGGTCTGGGTCGGAGAGGACGGCGACGCCAGCGACGGGCGACCGGATTTACCGGCGAAGGGTCCCGCCCGGAGTCAAGGCGCGCATATTTTCTCTTGCAGACCAGCCGGCGCCAGCTACGCTTTCGAAGCGGACGCAATCCGCTCCTCGCGTACATCCTCCAGGATGCGCTCCCAGTTTGCCCCCGGTTCCGCCCTGCCTTGATCGACCCACAGACCATGGACCTTGACCATCGAAGGCTGTTGTTGGACCCGCTTGAGAAGCACGCCCTCCGGATGCTCAACCGCCTCCAGCTCCGTGTCCGGCTTGAAGCCCAGCCGCTCCCGGAGAGGTTTGGGGACGACAATGCGCCCCGCTTTGTCGATCCTGAGTTCCATGCCATTTATGTACCATATGCCATCCAAAATGGCAATAAACTGGCAATACTTTAAGTAGTTGAAGCCTGGTCGGCGCGCTCATGGCCATAGCGGAAATTCATTGACAAAGAGCTCACTGGGACACCCCAACGAATCCGTCGTGTGATCAGGGCCCCGTAGGAACCGCCCTCCCAGACTAGCCTACTGCAGGCGCTCTCCATCGCGAAACAAACATTAAAAAATCAGGCCATCATCATATATATGCATTAGACATCATATGGATTACATATCATACTCGTAACCTGGGTTGTCGAGATCGGTGACGAGTTTGAGCCAGAGTTCGACGATCTAGGCGAGAACGTGCGGACGGAAGTATTGGCGTTGACCCGCCTTCTGCAGCAATTCGGGCCACAACTGGGTCGGCCCCGCGTCGATACGTTGCACGGCTCCCGCCACGCGAATATGAAGGAGATGCGGTTTAGCGCGGCGGATGGTGAATGGAGAATGGCCTTTGCTTTCGATCCTAAGCGCAAGGCGATCCTCTTGGTTGCGGGAGATAAATCCGGTGTCAGCGAAAGGCGGTTTACCGTGAGCTGATCCGCAAGGCCGATGACCGTTTCGACGCTCATCTGGCCCGGCTGAAGAAGGAAAGGAGATGACCATGCCCACGAACGTGGATGACATCATCAGAAAGCTGAGCCCCGCACAACGCAAGAAGGTCGAGGTCCGCGCTGCGCAGTTGAACGCAGAGGAGATGACCCTGCGCGAATTGCGGCACGCGCGCAAGCTCACGCAGGTCCGGATGGCCAGGGCTCTTGGGATCACCCAAGACAGTGTTTCGCGCCTCGAAAAGCGGAGCGATCTGTTACTTTCCACCCTACGGAAAACAGTAGAGGCCATGGGTGGCAACCTGTCGCTTGTGGCTGAAATCCCAGACCGTGCTCCCGTTGTTCTCTCCGGCATTGCCGGCCATGATCCGGGGCCTAAGCCCACAGGTCGTAAGAGAGCGCGCGCACGCTCGGAGTCTATCGTCTGAGAGGCAAACCGACCGTCACCGCCGCTTGGCCGATGTCCACTATCGTCACTTGATGACGACAGTCACTTCGGTGTCGTTTAGAGTCCACTTTTTAGAATCGGCCGTGGTGGATTCAGCTTTTTCGATCCTGATGGTAGTCGTTCCCGCCGCTGCCGTGGTCCGTACCTTGAAATGGTAAATTGCGATTAAGCCATTTCCAATCGGTTTCTGCCCGCCAGAAAAAGTACAAACATGGGCGTACGGCCTGCGCGCGGTGCACTGGACGGTTTTGCCGGATTCCATTGCCGCGCTGCCAAGCTCTGGACCGTCGCGTTCCATTTCCATCAGTTGCGCCGGAAAGACGACTTCCCACTTCAAAGCGACCGGCGCTCGTGCGGGGTCCGAATTGGCCGAGATTTCGAGAGTTACGGTATCTCCGCGAGCTTTGGTGACGGAAGACGCGCCGGACGTCGCACCAAGAACAGGCAAACAAGCTAGAACCAGGTGCGCGAGTCTCGGTCTCATAGGCGGCCGTCAATTGGAAAGGATGGTGACAGTCCCCTCGGCGTCGTCCAATGTTAACTTCTTCGAATCTAGTGTGACAGCCTCGGCTTTTTCAATCCTGACAGCAGCCGTTCCCGGCTCTGCCGAGGGCCGGATCTTGAAATGTAAGATGGCAATTGGGCCATTCGCAACTGGATTTTGGCCGCCGGAGAGAACACAAGCATAGGAGTAAAGCTTCCGGCTGACGCACGTGAGCGACTTCCCGGAATTCTTTGCTGCGACGCCGATCTCCGACCCGTCGACTTCAGGCTCCAGCAATTGCGCCGGGAATACGACATCCCATTTCAATGAGGTTGGCGCTCTGGCCGCCGCCGAATCGACTGAAATTTCGATCGCAACCTTTTCGCCGAGTGCACCTGTGACTGACGCAATGCGGAATAGCCGCGCTATGGACGTCCAAGTGGTTGGATCCGGCGGTGGCTTGAACTCCTCCGTGCTGAAGATGCGCCATTCTTCCCCAGGCCCCGCTACGCGCAGCACCAGCGCAACCTCATCTCTGGGCCCCTGGAAATACGACACCCGAATCCGATGAATCCCGCCGGCCAGCGTCACCTCCCCCGTCCGCGTTTCCTCTCCGTGTATGCCGTCGTTATTCACAACCAATTCGCTATCGATGTAAAGCCTTGAACCATCGTCCGAGGTAAGCTCGAAACGATACAGCCCTGCCTTGTCGATCCAAAATCGGCCGGAATAATCGATGGCGAACCACTCGTACCGGTCGGTGACGCCGGGGAATCCTTGCAGGAAATTTCGCAGAGGGACGTTGAGAGTGGAGGTGTAGATTACGCCCAGAGGATCGAGCCACTGAAAAAATGGAAGAGACGTGGAGGAGGGACTCATGGAATAGATCACGCCAATGAGTCCACCAGGCACCACGACCGTGGTTCCAAACGTTGGGACAGCCTCCTGCTGGGGTGCGGGCGTAGCTGGCCACATCCCGGCGATGATCAGGCTTGCCGCAAGAACGATTCGTCTCATCGCGAATGCCCATCAACGGCGACTTGATATGGCCAGCCGAGCCACGCGCTTGCTATGTTTACCAACGAGGCGAATCGGTCGGACGATGTGGTACAGGAAGCCAAGCTGTTGCGGCAGTGACACGAGGGCTCGATCCTTAGGGTCTACGCGAAGGACGGCATGCTCGAAGAACCACTTGGGATAGCGGGCCCACAGGTAATCGATCCACGCCGGGATGCTTTTTCCCAGGCGTGGAAGCGTCGCGTGATGGCGATCGAGTCCGATGGTACGTCCTTGTGTGAAGATTTCCGTGCGGATTGCCGCCGCGACGGATCGCGTGCGCGGGGTAACCGCCAGTGCGGTGGGCAAAGTGACCGGCATCGGGGCATTTAGCAGATCGTGCGCAAGCGAAAGCGCGAGGCCGATTGAGGCCCGGGCCAGGGGTCGCGCGAACGTGATGGTCTCAACCCGGTCCCAGTTGAAAGTTACCGGGCTCCGCAAAATCTCAGCAACATCCAGGAGCCACTTGAGACGTCCCCAGCAATGCTTGGTACCGTGGCAGCACAAAGCGACGAAGAGGTCTTCGCGACAAAACGTAGAAACGCTCCCTTGCGGTAATCCGATGGTCTCCACGCGTTCCCACATGTTCTCTACGTCCGGACAGAAGGCTCCTTCCTGCTCCGAAGCCAGGCGCCAGTGAATGTCGATGAAGTACGATTTATCGGGAGCGCACAGCGTGACCTCGTGGCTCCGGGAAACCTTTTTTGGATTGTCAGGACCGCACGATTCGGGTGCGACCGTGAAGCCGCGGCCAATCAGCAAGTCCCAAGTATGCCGAAGATCGCGGCGCCGGATCACCAAATCAATGTCCTGGAACTGACGCAAAGCGATATCGCCATACGCGACCATTGCCACTGCAGGCCCCTTAAACATAACCGAAGGAATGTCGCGCTCTTCGAGGAGCAGCGTTAGAGCAACGGTTTCCTTAGCGAGGTGATAGTTGCGCGCTGAGATCTCAAAATAGCGCTGGCGCAAATATTCCAACAAGCCCACTGGAGCCGCATTGGCGATGTCCTTCAGGTGGCAGAACACGAATGGAGTGACTTGGTGATACTCGCAAGCCTGTGCAAACGGCTGCCAGTCCGCTTCGCCGCACCGCCACTCGACGCCATCGCTTTCCTTTCGCAGACAACGCAGCAGAGCCGGGATTTGATGCCTCACCCGGGATCGGCATCGATCTTCATCCAAGTTTCGCCACCCGAACGGCGCCATGTTCGGTGGTTGCCAGTGTGCCTTGGCGTCGCAAAATGAGATCAGAGACCAAGTCGGCCGTTTCAGAAAGAGAACCGGGAACCAAGTGGAAGCAACCAGCAGAGCTCGATATCCTGACGAGCACAGCTAAATTTTCCGAGTCGGTTAGCGGTCCTAGACCTGTCTCGCTCAATAGACGTGCGGCCAATTCGGATTGTGACACTGCGTTTAGGTGAGGACGTTCTGCTCGCGGTCTCGCTATGTAAATCAGCAGCCCAGCTCGGCATTCGGGTATAGGTCTGTTGTCAAGATCAACCGGAGCGAGAAAAGAAAAGCGCTTCCAGTCGTCGGGCAGGCGCAAGCCGTCTGCTTCGAGAAGCCGAACGCTCTCCTGATCTAGATGGACGCAGCGCGGGATCGGATGAACGTGGAGCGTCTGTGGGTCAACTAAAGCAACGTCGTCCGTCGCCAGGGTGAAGCCGCGCCGGCTCAAGGCGACACTCAGCGTGCTCTTCCCAGCTCCCGAGGGCCCAACCAATATTACCGCCGAATCACGCGAATACACAGTAGCGGCGTGAATTGCGATCCACTGCTCCTGGGAACGAAGAATGGCTTCACAAAGGGCAGACTCCAAACCCCAGAGTGCGCTGCGGAGGTCCGATGCTGCCGCGGCCTTCTCACTAAGGCGCCAGCGGAATCCGTCGGTCTCCGCGCCCAGGAAGGCTTCGACCCCGGTCTCCCCGACACGCGGGCTCAATAATTTTCGATAGAGCCGGAGGATTGCTTCACGCGAATCGCGATGGTTCGTGCGCAGCACGAAGGGGAAGCCATAGACGCAAAAGAAATCTTCTGTCGCAGTATGCAGTGCTGCTGCAAAACTCACAGGGAAGAAGATCGCCTCTCCACCAGACCATGGCACTCCAACAGCGCGAGGAACTCCCGTGCGTCATGGTCGATCTGATGTCGCTCTGCCTCGTAGACCGAAAAGAGATCGTCGACAATCTGGTCCACTGTGTGATCGCCATCGCACAACTGCCAGATTCTCCCTGCGGATTCACTTACTGGAATCGAGTTTCGGCTTCCCTGATCGAAAAGGAGGCAGGTTTTGTCTGGGAGAGTATGGGCTTCGACTCCGATTCGCCGAATCAGCACACCTCTACTCGCGAGAGCAGGCGTGGATTCGTCTTGCAATCCTCGCGCAGGACCCATCGGGGGCGCCTATTCGGTGGTCGAGCTTGCTGCCAGAGGCTGGACGGACGCAGCGATTACCGCAAATGCGACCGGAGCAACATAAGCGATCTTCTTTGCGAGCGATCGTCGCGAAACCGTCTCAACTTCTTGTGCTAGGGGTTTTTCATTGTCAGTCACGGCAGATTGACTACCTTTCCGGCGCCAGAGCGCTTGGGGCTATTCTAGTGCATTTTCCAGGTTGCAGCAAGCTTTTTGTCTTGGATGTCGGCGCAAAGTGATAATGTCCTATTTGCGCAAAGTAGAAATGTCCTATTGACGACCTCCAGGCTGGGGAGGTGGCAGAAGGACAACTACTGATGACGCAAGCCGAGCGGGACCGGCTGGTGGCTTTGAAAAAGGCCAAGAAGAAACTGATTACGCAGAAGCAGGCGGCCGAGGAACTGGGCATCACGGAAAGGCATGTGCGGCGTCTGCTGCGAGCGCTGAAACGGCGCGGGGATAAGGCTGTGGTGCATGCATTACGAGGGCTGCCATCCAACCGGCAGGTGGACGTGGAAACGCAGGTCGAAGCGGTGGCGATTCTAACCAGGCCGGTGTATCGGGGATTTGGGCCGACGCTGGCGTCGGAATACCTGGCCAAGGAACACAACATCCAGGTGAGCCGGGAAACGGTGCGGCAGTGGATGATTCAAGCCAAGCTGTGGCGAGCACGCAAGCAGCGGGTCGAGAAGATCCATGAATGGCGTCCACGCCGCGGCCGGTTTGGCGAACTGGTGCAGTGGGACACCAGCGATCACTCCTGGCTGGAAGGACGCGGAGAAGATATCCTGCTGATCAACATGATCGACGATGCGACCGGACGGTGGTTCGCTCGCTTTGTGGCTAGCGATTCGACGGCGGAAAACATGAGCCTGCTGGAGAGCTACGTGAAAAAGCACGGGCGGCCGCTCGCATTTTATACCGACAAGGCGAGCCTGTTTCAAACAGCGGAGAAACGCAAACGCGATGAGCCCGGAGTGGAGCAGGACGCGGTGGAAATGCCGCCGACGCAAATCGGCCGGGCCTTGCGGGAGTTGGCAATCACCTGGATAGCAGCGCACAGCCCGCAGGCCAAGGCTTACGCTTCATACTGCACCTCCTGCAAACCGTGCACGACGTTCTCCAAGAAACGGCGCCGTTTGGCGAGTTTGACGCCCTGTGCCTTGCGCGGCGGGTTGGGTCCTGGATCCTCATACAGCCAGTCATCTCGATCATTCACCGGATAGCCGCGAAGCAGGCCGCGATTCCGCCAGGTGATCACGCACTTGGGGCCGATGTCTAGTCGCGCCGACATTTCTTCGAGCGTCAACAGGCCCTTCTGGCGCAGCCGATCATACCGCGTTTTGAGTTGGTATTCGCGGCGAAGGCGCGCAACGATGCGACTGTTGAAGTGCTGGCCGCACCCCGATAGGGCTCCGCGTTGGTTCAGGATGTCGACGATCTTTTTGTCGGTATAGCGATCGGTCAGCCGATCGATCTCAGCAACAACTTCGGCAGGGGTTGTTCTGAGTTCCCAGGCTGTCAGCGGTCTGGGCAGCTGCAGGGTCTTCGAAGCTCCGCCATTGAAGCGGACATGAACCGTGATTCCCGTGCCACGCAGGAGCGTCACGTCGGCTAGCAGCAGGCGGACCATTCGTTTCCGTTCCCGATCTGGGGTCTTTGGATCTTGCCAGAGCCGTGGAAAATCACTGGCGAGAGCGGCGATTCGGGAGCGCTGCTGCTCATCGATTGTGATGCGATCTTGTCGCCGCTGCTGTTCGTATTGCTCCTGTGCCAGAGTTAATGCGCGAAGCTTTTCATTCCAGTCCGCCTCGAGCGAGTCCGCAACGAGGCGGTTCGCGGGATCGACGTGCAAGTAGCGGCGCTGAGCCAAGTCGGCGTCATAGCGGGCTCGCTCCACGTGTTTCTTGCGGAGCCGGTCCACTTCCTCGATTCTGGCCTGGAGTTCCTGCTGCACTGATAGAGTAACTTCCAGTGCTAGCGGAGCCACGCTTTCCACCAGCAGTTGGCCGACAGCGTCATCGATGTGATCGCCAACCACTCGCTGGCATAGCGATATGGCATGTTCGATTCCGTCGCGTTGGCAGACATACTCGGGCACGAGCCGGTCTTGGCGCGTGTGGTACCGAACCGTCATGCGGCTCCCGCATACCCCGCAGACCACTAAGCCTTGCAGCAATGCTGGGCCTTCGCGCGGAGGACTCTTACGGCGGTCGGCCCCGACCGCTTGAGCGTTCTCCCGGAGGCGCAACAAGTTCTCTTCATACTGTGCCCAGGAGATGTAGCCAGGGTGAGCATTCTTGAATAACATCCACTGCTCACGCGGCAACTTGGTGTAGGAGGTGCCTCCCTTCGGGTTATTGCGAGTACGGCTGCGGCCATAGACGAAAGCGCCCGCGTAACGAGGATTGTGCAGAATGTGCAGTGCCCGGCTGTGCGGGAGTTCCGCCCACACCAGATCGCCCTTGTTCGGTCCCTTTTTCAATCGTCGTGGAAACAGCAGCCCTTTCTGCCGGAACGCTTTGACCACCGCGCAAGCCGATGCGGTGCGCCGGAATGTGTCGAAAAAGAATCGAATACTCTCCTGCACCTGTTTGTCGGGGTCCAGCACCGGCTGATTGCTGGCGTTATAGAGAAAGCCGACCGGCAAGGGACATTGCAACTCGCCGCGGCGGGCTTTGTTCAAGATTCCGCCCTGCAGGCGGGCCCGGATCACATGCAGTTCCGCTTCACTCATGGTTCCTTTGAGACCCAGCAGGAGGCGATCGTTGAAGTGCGCTGGATCATACACGCCATCTTCATCGAGAATAAGCGTGTCGGTCAAAGCGCAGATCTCCAACAGCCGGTGCCAGTCGGTGGAGTTTCGCGCCAGACGGGAAACTTCCAAGCCAAGCACGATGCCGGCTTTGCCCAAGCCAACTTCGGTAACCAGCTTCTGAAACCCTTCCCGATCCACAGCCGAGGCGCCAGACTGCCCGAGATCGGTGTCGATGACGATGATGCGCTCCACGGGCCAGCCCAAGGCGACCGCATGCTGGCGGAGACCGTACTGCCGTTTAGTGCTTTCGGTGTTTTCAAACACCTGACGCAGCGTCGATTGGCGCACGTAAAGATAAGCGTTCCGCTTGAGGTGTCCGGCATTCACCTTTTGGTGTGCGGTGCCTGTCATGAGGTTGCCTCCTGTTGTAGACAGAGAATCATGCTGGCCAGCAACGTGGTGATCATTGGCCGCACGTCGCCTGGGATGGTTGCGTTGACATCGGGCTGAGAGCGGGGGCTTGGTTCGCTTCGGGGAACACATTCCGACCAAGCCAGCATCCAGGCGGTCATTCCGCGCCGGAGAAAAAGCGCCAAGCCCAAGCCTTGGCCGCAGGCCGCTAGCCTTGCTATGGCGTCGCGGCGCAGGTGCTCGTACTCGGCCACCAGATCGTGACGGGCGGGCGATGAGCCAGGGCGCTCGGTCAGCGGAGTTTTTTTTGATGGCGCAGCAAGCTGCGTTCGATGCTTCGTGGATGAACCTGGATGCCGAAGCGTCCCTGGATCAGCTTCACCAGATCCGGTAACCGAACGGATGGTTCTTTCTGGCGCACTTCCCCAATGAATGTGAGGACTTCTTGGGTGAGTTTGTGCGCCTGCTTTGGACCGCGTTTGTGCGGCACCAAGCCGGCCAGTCCGTCTTGCTCGAAGGCCGATAACGCTTGATAGAAAGATGGGCGCGAAAAACCGAAGTTTGCCGATGCATCTGTCACCGACTGGCCTTCGGTCTGCACACGGCGCAGCATCTCGTACTTGACCTGGACCAGATCGCGCGGATCGAAAAACTCGTCCTGAAGAAACAGCTCGTCGCGGACTTCCTTCGGGCGCGGGTTCAGCGTCCCCTGTTGTTGCAGCGCCTCGAACTTGGCATCCTTGTCGGCCATGGGTGGCTTCGAAACTCTCGACCAGATCCGTAAGTATAATTATGCTCCAGTACGGACCGATGTCAAGCTGTTTTTGTCTTCCGCTCCCCGTCATTGCAGGTCCAATAAGCCATATCATTGCCCATCGCATCAGCGCCGCCCCACCTCCGTTCGGCATCATTTTCTTTACAAATGCGGCGTTATTGTCTTTACATTCCGAACTCTGCTTCCTCATCTGGCCTTCTCCAACAAGTCGGCCAGCTCCAGCAAATCCTCGAAGCGAAACAAACACCGCCCTGCCGCTAACGTCACGAATGGATCTGCCACTATCGCTGTCGTCCAGCATGCCGGAATCGAGCATAGGCGCCCAGCGCTATCGTGAAAGTACACTCGATCCTCACCCCAGTTGTGGCGATAGGTGACCAGCTTGAACCGCTGGCCCTTCAACGGATGATGTGGATGGATGACTTTAAAACTACTGTCGGCAGCGTCGCCATGAGCTGTAGTTGACTGCCTTGGCCAAAGGGAGGGTGGAGCGCGGTTTTGCTACAGCTCAGGACCGGCTGGTGAAAGGGATGCGCGTGGCTGGCGCCGCAACTCTGGAACAAGCCAACCACTATCTGGAAACCGAGTTTCTGCCCTGGGTCAACGCCACTCTGGCGGTGGTGCCGGCCAGTGCCGACGATGCTCACCGGCCGCTGGAAAAGCAGCATGATTTGGCGGCGATTCTGAGCCACGTGGAAGGCCGGCGGGTGAACAACGATTACACCCTCCAGTTAGATGCGAAGATTTACCAGGTCGCCCGCCAGGACATCCGCACTGGACTGCGAGGCGCAGTCGTGCGGGTCGAGAAGCGCCGGGACGGTTCTGTGGCCGTCCGATTCGGCGACCGGTACTTGCGTGTCTCTTTCTGCCAGCAGCGTCCCAAGCTTCCAGTTCCGAAGCCGCCCAGCCCAGAGCGGCGTGCGCGGAGACCCAGCCAGACCAGTGGCTGGTGTGACAACTTTGATCTGAAAAAATCACCCAAGATCTGGCAGGCCTCCGAAGGTTCCGGAACCAGCCCGGAGTCGCTGTGAAAATGCGCCCAAAGACCAAAGGAAGGCCGGGCAAAATCAGCCCGGCGGCTTCGCGCCTTCTCTATTCAAGGCCTCCGCTCCGAGACTCCACCCAAGTAATGAGTCATTCAGAACCAAAAGCAAAACCCTCGGAGGGTACCCCGCAGGGCCCGGTTGACCGAGGGTTTGCCGCCGATTACTTCGGAGCCAGCCCCGTCGCATCGGCCTTGAATCTTCCCCGGGAGCGCGACTTCCCATAGAATCGAAATCAGACTATCACGCACCCTCCACCAGCCCGGCCAAAACCGGACATTTCTACTTTGCAGAGAATAGGACATTTCTACTTTGCG
>CAWAPW010000002.1:0-145397 GCA_963784025.1 Bryobacterales bacterium | reverse complement strand
AAGCGAGTCACGTAGGTCGAGCGCAGATCGTAGATCCTGAAGTAAGGTACTTTTGCTCTTCGCAGAGTTGCCTGCCAAACCGTCTTCCACTCCGCCGGCCCCGCCAGGCGCAATGCGCGCTTCACTAGCAGCGCACCGCCACTGTTGAAATCGAGATCATCGAGATCTACGTGCATCGCGCGGCCACGGCACGGACGAACTGGTCGAGGTACCCAAAATGATCCACTGCATTCGACAGAAGCTGGTAGCCATCCGTTCGGCCGGGCAGCCAGCGTTTCAACCCCTCCAGGTCGAGAAGCCGGCGGACATCGGGATCTTCATAGGACATTCCGAGCAAGAGTTCCCGGAAGAGTTCCACGGAATCGGACTTCCTGCCATCGATTGCAGTGAAGTTGCAGTGATCGTACAAAGGCGTGGTGGCAATCGTGCGGACGGACCCCGCCGGAAGCGTGCCCTCCTGCGCGAACAGAAGGAGGTTGCCGTCGATCAGGCAGGCGGCATCGCAGTCTCCGCGAATGAGAGCGCGCGCGGCATCGCGTTCCCCTCCGATATGATCCCCATGCTTGCCAACCAATTGGTCGAAAGGGAGCACCACAAAATCGCGGTTCGGCTCGAGACCTTGTTGTGCGATGTGATAGAGCGGAATCAGCGTCGCTTGCGGTGAATCCTTCGCACCAACCGCAACACGACGGCCCTTCAGGTCGCTTACGCTCCGAACGGGACTGCCCTCGCGTGCCACGATCACGGAAACCAGGTCGCGGTCCGTGTCGCGCATGCAAATGGCCTCGGCACGTTGCCCGAGCTGGCGTGCAATCCGTTCGGTCTGTAGCCAGGCCAGCGGCGAATTCCAAGCGACATCGATGTGGCCGGCCAAAAGCGCCTCCACCTGACGTTCGTATTTGGTATAGAGCACGTAATCGAATTCAAGTCCGTGCCGATTGAAATAGCTCCGAAAACCATCCCAGATCGTGACGACCTTCGGGTCATAGGCGACAGCGCCCAGCAGAAGTGGATTTTCGGTCATGTCTTGGTTCCGTTCAGAACAGGGGCATGCCGCAGACGGCCTTCCCCAGGAAATCGTAGAGGACGTCGGTGGTGGGCGCCATTACGCCGGCGGCGCGCGCATCCCGAAAGAATCGCTCCACTCCAACCTCCTTGCGAAACGCAGCGCCGCCGCAGACCCTCATCGCCAGGTCGAGCACCTCATTGGCGGACTCGCCGGCCGCCGCCTTGCACTCCAGAACGCGCAGCATCGCGTCGGCACGCTTGGCGGTGATTGCCGCGATGGTGTCGCCGAGCAGGGCGTCAGAAAGATCCGTCTTCACGCGCATTCGTGCGATGTAGTTTCGGATCGTGGGTAGCTCCGCCAAAGCAGCACCCGTGTCGCTGTGGCGCGTGCCGGTGACGTGCTCCACCGTCCGGCGGATTGCGCCCGACATCAGACCGTTGGAGCAGGCCGCAGTCAAAACCGCGAACGTGGGGAGCACAATGTTCATCATGATTTCAAATCCTTGGCCGTCGCCGCCGAGCATCGCGGATCGAGGCATCTGGACATCCACCGCTGCGACCGGTGACGAGTCGTTACCGCGCAGCCCCAACCCTTCAAATGGGCCCGCCACGGTGAGTCCGGGCGATGAGGCGGGAACCAGCCAGATAGTGCTCGCGCCGTCTGCCGCCAGCGGACGCGACGACCAGACGTAAGCCGTAGCGTGCGCGGCCGACGTGATCCAGCTCTTGCTGGCGTTCAGTTGGACCTTTCCATCGAGCTCGGATGCAGTGCCGACGGGCGCCCAGAAATGGCTCCGCGTTCCCGATTCGCTAAATGCCAGGGTACTGAGATGCGCCCCCGATGCGGCTGCAGCGCGAACCTCCTTTGGCCCGTGCGCCTCCAGGACGGCGACGCCGCAATAGTGCATCGTCAGAACCATGGCCGTCGATCCGCACTCTTCGGCGATGCGTCGTACGATGCGCGCGGCGCCGGGAAGTCCGACGTCCAGACCACCGGAGTCGGCGGAACTGAGCGCGCCCAGAAGCCCGGCCGCAGCCAGAGCCCGGATCGACTCCGTTGGAAAAGCGCTGTCGCGATCGACAGCAGCAGCGTGGGGGCGGACACTATCGGTGCACACCCGCTCAAGCATGGATTCGTAGGTTTCCGTAGTGGTGGTCATCTTTCCTCGCATTCTGCCGGGCAACCTGGCCGCAGTACGCGCGAAGATGGCCGCCTACGGAGCGATGGTCTCGGCTCTTGACCCGGTCACGCCGGGCACTTCAACATTTCAGAGACTGTGCGTCATGCCAGCTTTCGCAGTGTAGCATTGCGAATAACGCGTCGAACCGGCACTAATTCGTGCTGTACTGGTTATACGGAAAGGGCGGCATTAGAAGACGTTGATTCGCTTTCGAGAACAACTGGACGAATTGCAGAACCGGCTTCTGGAGATGGCCGGACTGGTGGAATCGGCGATCCATCAAAGCATCGTGGCGCTGGTTCATCGCGACGAGGCGGCGGCGAAGGACGTGTTTTGGAAAGAGGCCCTCATCAACCAGAAGGACCTTGAGATCGATGAGTTTGCCACCCGCCTGCTGGCGCTATATCAGCCCATGGCCGGGGACATGCGATATCTCACCGCCGCGATCAAGATCAATGGCGACCTGGAGCGGATGGGCGATCTGGCCGTGAACATCACGCATCGGGCTCTCTCGCTGATGCGGCATGCGCCGGTAAATCCATTGATCGATATTCCGCGGATGGCAGGCCTGGTGGAAAACATGGTTCGTAAGAGCCTGGATGCGCTGGCGCATCGCGACGAAGAGTTGGCTCGCACGGTTCTGATTTCGGACGACGAAGTGGATTTCCTGAAAGAGCTCGTCTCCAGGGAACTCATTACGTTCATGCGGGAAGAGACCTCCACCATCCCAAGCGCGGTGGATTTGATATTCATCGCGCACAATCTGGAGCGTATTGCCGATCACGCGACCAATATTGCCGAAGATGTTTTGTTCCTATCCAAGGGAATCGACGTCAGGCATCACGCCGAGTCGCGCAAATAGACCAGGACTGAACCGTCAGTAAGGGTCCTTCGAAAGCAAGCTTGCTTCCGCTTCGCAATTGGCCGGCGTTTGCCCGGAGCCCCGTTTCAGGGAGGCGAACTCGGCCCGCGCCTCTGCCAAATCCTTCGTGAATTCCGGCGAACTGATTTGCAGAGCGAAGACCGCCGACGCAGTCATCCATCCCGCTTCCACGGCGCTGAGATTGTGAACGCCGCAGACTACCCGGCTTTGCCCGAAGGCGCGAGCACGACGGAGGATCTCGATGGCGTGTTCGGGGTCCAGTTCACTCAAAACCATGCCGGTTTCCCAACTCAAGGCCGTGTGTCCGGAAGGATAATCAGGACTTCTCTCTAGCAGGATGCTGAAAAAGGCAATAAACCGCTTGCTCACGCGCGCGGCTCAGAATCGCGACTGCGTGTTTGCATGTGTTTACCGAGCCGCGACCGTGAGGGAGTCGGTCCCCAAAAGCCTTTTTCATCAGCCTGCTAGAGCGGCCTTGCCTCGAGGTGAAAGGCACACATCCCCTGCCTCGATTTGGAACGGCCGTTTGTGTTGATAACGCCGCTTCATGACATCGGCGGCGCGATACGCGTCCTCGTTCGCGCGATTAAGAAGTTCCGCGATTTTGGGAGCGTTCTCCGGCGTCAGCCTTACGCCTAGCGAACACGCGAAAGCACCGAGCAGGCCCGGGAGCGACAAATTGTCATCGGATTGAGCAACCTTCCAGCGCGGCGAGCCCACCAGCTTCCGGGTCTCGCGGAAAATCGCCATATCGGCCTGAAACCTGGGATCGCCCGTAGCCGGGGCCGCCGGTACTACGAGCGCGACGCCGGAGATCTGTGCGGCGCTGAGATAACCGCGCGCGGGCGCCATACCGGGCTGTTGCGCAGAGAGCGCGGCCGATAAAAGGATTGCCGCAATCCATGGAGTGTTCTTCATCAGCTTTTCGTGGATATTGCCGGCGGCAGCGACATCTGAAATGTGCAGCCCGCGCCGGGAGCCGTGATTAATTGAATCCTGCCGCCATGCATGCGCACAGCCCATTGCGCGATAGAGAGTCCCAATCCAGCGCCGCCTCCTTCTCGCGAGCGGGACTCATCGGCGCGATAGAAGCGATCGAAGATTTTCTCCGAATGCTCTGGCGCGATGCCGGGCCCGCTATCCGCTACTTCCAGGCGCACCCCTCCTAGCGGCTCGCCGCGGACATTCACGGCAATCGCGCCGCCCACCGGGGAATGCTTCACGGCGTTGTGAATGATGTTCACCAGCGCCTGCCGGAGGAAGACACGATCCCCGTTGAGAGTGATCCGTTCGTCGCCCTGCACCGTGATCTCCTGCCCCTTCTCTTCGGCAAGCACATCGAGCAGACCCGCCGCCTCGCGCGCCAGACCGACAGCGGAAAATACCGTCGGGTGCAGCGCAATCCTTCCGGCATCGGCCCGCGCAATCGTCAAAAGATTGTCTACCAGCGCGGTGAGGCGATTCACCTCTTCCAGCATGCTGCCAATGGTGTCCCGATACTCGGCACGCGAGCCGTCCTTTTCCAGCGCCACCTCGCCGACGCTGCGGATGGACGCGAGCGGCGTACGTAACTCGTGGGAGGCGTCCGAAGTGAACCTGCGAAGCTGCTCAAACGATTGCTCCAGGCGCGCGAGCAAACTATTGAACACCGTGGCCAGGTGATCCATCTCGTCGCCCGCTTCGCCGATCGGCAGGCGATCGTTCAGCCGCTCCGATGTAATCGCCTCCGCTCGGCAGGCCATTTCTTCGAGCGGGCGCAGCGCGCGCTTGGCCAGTAGATAGCTTCCAAAGCCGACCAGCGCCACGATGAGCGGCAGAGCCAGTAAGGACGCCAACGCGAACTCTCGCAATCTCCCGAGGATTGTCTCCTCGCTATAGCCCAGGCGAAGCAGCAGCGGATGGCCGTCCAACGTGTGGCGGCGGCTAACCATACGGACCGGCGTGCCGTCGGCAAGGCGCACGGATCGCGCCGAATAGCCGCCTTCACCTTCTTCGGGAAGCAGCCTGCCGCCTAGCACTTGACCTGTCAGCCGGTCATTGCTGTAAAGGACTGCGCCTTGCGCTGACCGGACCTCCAAGAGTCTATCGATTACCTGTTTGGATGCCGCGTGATTGTGGTAGTCCTCACGCAGCTTGAGATTTCCACCGACGTCGAAGTACAGGAGCCCCTCGACGGTTTCGATGTCCTGGATCGCATAATGATCCAATTGGCTGCGGAACTGGAGAAACAGGAAGGATGCCGTAAGAACCCACGATAGGATAAGAACGCCCGCGAGCACGACAACATACCAGAGCGTGAGGCGTGTTCGAACACGGCGTACGCCAAACATCCGAGCGAATGACGTTTTCATCTCTTCATTCCTGTTTATAGTTTCGCCCGCTCTAAAGCGCAAGTGTTAAATTGCGATTTCTTCCAAGGCCCGCGTTCAGAAAAACGTAAGAAATTCTTCAGGCGCGCGTCACCGGCTTCGATGCTAAAAACGAGACGTGAAATTAAGACCCTGCCTTCTCTTCCTCGCTTCTCTGACTATGCTCGCCCCGCTCGGCAGCGCCAGAGATAAGAAACCTAAGACGGACCCTAAAGACCAAATCGAGGTGGTGGGACACATTCCGCTGAACGGTGTCACGGTGAGTCGCTTTATGGCGACCGAACACTACAGCAGCCACTATCTTTATGCTGAGCACCCGGATGGTAAAGCCACGTTGATCGATATAACGAAGACGAATCAGCCCGCTGTGTTAAGCGATGTAGCATATCCGCCGGGGTCCAGCAGCCTGGCTCTGGTGGCCGGCACCTCCGTTTTGGTGAGCAATGAACGCGATCCGGAGGCGAAAACGAATGCGCCACAGAACGTCAAGATCATGGATCTGTCCGATCCGGAACATCCGCGGGTTGCTCGCGAGTTCAATGGTGTCACAGCGATCAGCAGAGACGACAATCGCGGGCTCATCTTCCTGGCGAACGCGGAAGGTGTCTGGATTCTCAGGAAGCATTTGGCGGAAGATCCCGAAGTGCAGCGGGCCTATGAAGATTACGTGATCTACGGCTCAAGCATGTATCCGCCTCACAAGTAGTTGGCTTGGACTACTCCTGCTCTTCGCGCACCACGAAGCCGACGCCGCGGACGGTATGAACCAGCTTCCGCGCGAACTGCTCGTCCACTTTCCGCCGCAAACGGGCGACCTGGACGTCAATCACGTTGTCCAAAGGCGTGTGGCGTCCGGCCTCCTTCCACACGTCGCGCGTCAGCATTTCCCGTGAGACGACGTGGCCTCGGCGGCGGAGCAGGTATTCCAGTAGCTCGAATTCGCGAGCGGTCAGGTCCAGCAGCTGGCCGGCTCGCGTCACGGAGCGGCCTTCCACGTCGAGTTCGAGATCGGCAATCTGCAGCTTCGCGCTGCTTTCCGGCAGCGCCCTGCGGCTGAGAGCGCGCACCCGCGCCAGCAATTCGGGAAAGGCGAAGGGCTTCACCAGATAATCATCGGCGCCGGTATCGAGCCCCATCACGCGATCCTCCACAGCGTCGCGCGCCGTGAGCATCAGCACGGGCGTCCGTAAGCCGTGCCGCCGCATGGTCTGCAGGATTTCCAGGCCGTTCCTGCCGGGCAGCATGACATCGAGGATAACCAGATCGAACGATTCGGTCTGCACCAGGTAAAATCCTTCCTCGCCGGTCTGAACCAGCGTGGCCAGATGCTCGGCCGCTTTCAACCCTTCCTGTATCGCTCTGCCCAGCTTGGGCTCGTCTTCAATTACAAGAATCCGCATGAATGACCAGAATCCGCACTGAATTTCCCTCTTCTTTATAGGCGAGCGGCCCCCCAGCGTCCAGTGACGAATTTCTGAACAATCTCTGACGGGCGCGTCATGGAAACTTCAGAGAGTCTTCAGTGGTGTTCTCCCGCCGTCGAAGCTATACGTATACTGTAGGCCCGCAAGGAATGTGAAAGTGTGCTTGTCCCTGGCCCAGCAAAGAAAATCACGATTCACTTTAACGAAGACACCTCGTCAAGCAGAGATTATCTGAGCCACGAGGTGCTCGATTTGCTGCTTAGGCGAGGCGTTGCCGGCGCCACGCTGTTCCGGCCCGAAGCGGGCTTCGGCTCTCATCATCGCATCCATACCGTGGAAGGCGGAATAGATACTGACCGGCACATGCCTCTTCGCATCGAATTCATCGACACGGAGCAAAATATCAACGCACTCTTGCCGTTGCTTCGGGATTTAGTGACCGATGGTCTGATTGAGGCGCAGGACACCATAATCCTCCAGGCGGCGGTCGGAACGGGTCAATGAGGAGCCGATGGCTATTGCTGGGAAGCATCATCGGATTCGGCGGCCTCTCCGGTCCGCTTGTTGCGCAAGAACCCTCGATGGTCTCCTTGGAGCAAGCTCAGCAAATCGCGTTGCGAAACCATCCGAGAATAGCGGCGGCGGAATTGTCGGCGCAGGCCAGCGGCTTCGCGGTGAAAGAAGCGCGGTCGGCCTATTTTCCGACTCTATCCGGCAACATCACGGGTGTGGGGACAGAGCACGGTTCCGTACTCTCGGCGGGCGCGGTGACCACATCGAGTATCTATAGCCGCCAGTCGTCGGGCGTGGTTCTCAACCAACTCATCACCGATTTCGGCCGCACAGCCAATCTGACCAAGAGCGCCAGCCTGCGCAATCAATCGCAGGACCAGAACGTCGCCAATACGCATGCACAGGTGTTGGTTACTGTCGAAGAGGCTTACTACCGGGCTCTCGCCGCGCAGTCCGTATTAAAAGTGGCGCAGGCCACGCTGAACCTGAGGCGGGTCACTCTCCGTCAAGTTACCGCTCTGGCCCAAAGCGCGCTGCGTTCCACCGTAGACGTAAGTTTCGCTCAAGTGAACGAATCTCAGGCCGAGCTGGACTTATTCCGGGCAGAAAACGACGCTACCGCCAGCCATTCGGAACTTTCCGCTGCCATGGGCTACGACCACGACCAGCCTTTTTCGGCTGAGCGAGGAGCCGCTCCCGTCGCCGCTCAACCCCGATGTCGACGCGCTGATAAAGGAAGCGGACCGGGAACGGCCCGATATCGCGGCGCTGCGCCTCAATCGAGAAGCGCTGGATCGATATGCGGACGCCGAGAAAGATCTGCGCAATCCCACCGTCAGCCTGGCCGCGGTGGCGGGCCTGGCGCCGTTCCGCGATCCCCGGCTGCCGGAAACCTACAGCGGCGCGGGCGTGAACGTCAACATTCCCGTTCTCAACGGCGGCCTGTTCAAGGCGCGGCGTGAAGAAGCCGAAGCGCGCGCAGCCGCGGCTGCCAAAGACGTCCAGGATTTGTCGATTCAAATCGCGCGGGATGTCCGCGTCGCCTGGTTGAACGCCAACGACGCGTTCCGGCGCCTGGACGTGACCGCCCGCATGGTAGCGCAGGCCAACGAATCCCTGCGCCTGGCCCAGGCCCGTTACGACGCCGCGCTCGGAAGCATCGTCGAGCTGAACACCGCGCAATTGAACCAAACCGCCGCGCAAATTGCCGCGGCATCGGCTAAGTACGACTATCTCAGCGCGCGCGCCACGCTGAACTTCACCATGGGGGTCCTGCGATGAGACGTTTTTGCGTTGCAATCGCCGTATCGGCAGTCGCGTGGACGACTTCGTGCTCGCGGAGCGGCGAGGCGCCGACGGCAGTTGTTGTCGCCGAGGCTCCCACGGTTGCGGTGGTGAAGGCGACACGGGCCGATCTATCCAACGATCTGCTTCTCACTGCCGAATTCGAGCCGTTTCAGGAAGTGGACGTGATGGCCAAGGTTTCTGGCTACATCAAGGAGATCCAGGTGGACATCGGAGATCGAGTTCGTGCGGGTCAGGTGCTTGCGACGCTGGAAATCCCCGAGATGCAGGACGATTTGGTGCGCGCCTCCGCCGCCATCGACGAAGCGAACGCCGAGCTCACCACCGCGCGCGACGAACTGCAACGCGCGCAGTCCTCGCACGACATGGCGCACTTGTCTTATTCGCGCGTCCTGGATGTATCGAAGAAGGAACCGGGCCTGGTACCCCAGCAGGATGTGGATGAGGCACATTCGCGCGATTTAGTAGCCGAAGCACAGGTTTCGGGCGCGCAATCGCGCATTGCCGAATGCCAGGAGCGAATCCGGGTTTCCGAAGCCGAGCGCGGGCGGGTGAAAACGCTTTATCAATACAGCGTCATCACGGCGCCGTTCACGGGCGTGATCACGAAGCGCTATGCCAACAGCGGATCGCTGATCCAGGCCGGAACCTCGTCCCAGGCGATACCGGTCGTGCGGATTTCCGAGAACGGCCTGCTGCGTCTGGACTTGCCGGTGCCGGAATCGGCGGTGCCGCTGGTTCATTTGGGCGGCACGGTGAACGTGCGCGTATCGGCGCTGAACCGCGATTTCCCCGGCCGCATCGCGCGGTTCACGGATAAAGTCGACGAAGCCACCCGGACTATGAAGACGGAGGTGGATGTCCCGAACCCGTCGCTCGCCCTGGTTCCCGGTATGTATGCCGAAGTGAAGCTAACTACTGAAGAGCGAAGAAACGCACTCACCGTTCCGGTAGAAGCAGTGGATGGTTCCGGCAGCTCAGCCCGCGTGTTTACAGTGGACCACGGCGAAATTCGAATCGTGCCTGTCAGCCTTGGCATCGACACCGCGCGCGAAATCGAAATCCGTTCGGGCGCCATCAAGAACGGAGACGAAGTGGTGGTTGGATCGCGTTCCGGGCTTAAAGATGGCGCGAAGGTCCGCCCGAAGCAAATCGTCTTGCAGGCTGATTCCGGCCCGAATCGTTAGTCGCTATGTCTCGATTCGCCATTAACACTCCCTACCTGATTCTGGTGCTCTGCGCCGATTATTGCGATTCTCGGCGGCGTGGCGGTAGTGCAAATGCCGGTGGATATGTTTCCGTCGATGAATATCCCGGTGGTGGTTGTGGCCACTTTCTATGCCGGCATGCCGCCCGAGCAGATCGAAGGCGACATCACGTATCACCTGGAGCGCTTCTTCACGCTGGCAAGCGGCATCGATCACATCGAGTCGCGCTCGCTTACCGGCGTCAGCATCATTAGGGTCTACTTTCAACCCGACACCAACGCCGATATCGACGCGGCCACCATCGCCAATCTCGCCGTTTCCGACATGAAGGACCTGCCGCCCGGCACGCTTGCCGCCGGTAGTGCTCAAATCCGACGCGTCCAGTCTGCCGGTCTGCCTGGTAACGATGAACGGCGATGGCATGACAGATGGCAATCTGAAGGACATCGCGCAGAATTTTGTGCGCAACCAACTTGGCGGGCGTTCACGGCGCGTCCATCCCGCAGCCGTTCGGCGGCCCATGGCGGCAGATCCAGTTTTACGTGGATCCGTATAAGCTGGAAGCCCGCCAGATCAGCCCCATGGACGTGGTGCGCTCGCTGAACCAGGCCAACGTGATTCTTCCCGCGGGCGACGTGCAGATCGGAAATCTCGACTACAACATCTATTCCAACGGCCAGTTCAATCTGAAGGACGCCGAGCCAGTATCCGGTAAAGATGAACGGCGAAAACCCCGTGCTGATGTCGGATATCGGGCAGCTGAAGGACGCGCACGCGCTGCAATACAACGTGGTTCACGTGAACGGCCAGCGGTCCGTTTATCTTCCGGTGATGAAACAGGGCGGCGATTCGAACACCATCGCGGTGGTGGACGGCGTTCGCAAAACCGTGAGCCATCTGGTGGACGTTCCGCCGGCGATGAAGACCGACGTGGTGTTCGATCAGTCGCGCTTCGTCAAGACCGCCATTGAAACGCTGCTGCACGAGGGCGGCATCGGGCTGTTTCTAACGTGCCTGATGATCCTGGTCTTTCTGGGCAGCATGCGGGCCACGCGTGGCGGTCTTCTTCTCCATTCCGCTTTCGGTCTGCGCCACGTTCTTCGTGCTGCAGCTTGGCGGATCTTCGGTCAACAGCATGGTGCTGGGCGGACTGGCGCTGGCGTTTTCGCGCCTGATCGACAACTCCGTGGTGGTGCTGGAAAACATCTACCGGCACTTGGAACTGGGCGAACCGCCGCAGGTCGCGGCGGAAAGCGGCGGCAAGGAAGTCGCGCTGCCGGTGCTCGCATCCACGCTGACTACGGCCGTCGTTTTCTTCCCGGTCACGCTGCTGTCTGGCGTCAGCAAGTTTCTTTTCTCGGCCATGGCGCTCGCCGTGGTGGTCTCGCTATTCGCCTCTTACTTCGTCGCGATGACCGTGGTGCCGCTGTTCTGCGCGCGGTTTCTGAAGGCTGACATCCGGACATTCGACGAGCGGCCGAAGCGCACGCAGGAATTGGGGCAGCGCGCTTCAATCGTGGATTCAATGCGGGTTTCAACCGAATGCTACGGGCCTACGAAGCCCTGGTCCAGCAGGCTGCTCCGCGTGCCCGTTACCGTGCTGGCGGTCTTCTTCGTGGCCTTCGCCGCCAGCCTGCTGCTCTATACACAGCTCGGCTTCGCGTATTTTCCCGCAAACCGATGCGGGACAGTTCGTCATCACCTTTAAAGCGCCGTCCGGAACGCAAGCTGACTGTCACCGAACAAGAAGTCGCGAACCTGGAGGCCCTGATCAAGCGAATCGTCCTCCCCGACGATCTGGGAATCATCGTGGATAACATTGGCGTCGACAACGGGTTCTCGGCGGTTTACACTTCCAATGCCGCGATGCACACCGGCTTCGTGCAGGTTGGACTCAAACCGGAGCATCGCATCGGCAGCTACGAATACATCCGGCGTCTCAAGCAGCGCATCGCCGACGAGATGCCCGAGATCACGCCGTTCTTCTCCACCGGCAGCCTGGTGGATGCGGTGGTGAGCATGGGCGCGCCGGCGCCGATCGACGTGCAGATCGTAGGAGCCAATCTCGATACGGATAATCGCGTCGCGCAGGACATCGCGGGCAAGCTGCGGCTCTCACCCGATATCGCCGATGTGTTCATGCCGCAGGATCTCGATTATCCTTCGCTGCGCGTGGATATCGACCGGCTGCACGCCGCCAAACTGGGACTCACGGAGCGCGAGGTGCTCACCAACGTGATCACTTCGCTGACTTCCAACCAGATGATCGCGCCCAATCTCTGGATCGATCCGCGCAACGGTAACAACTATTTTCTGACCGTTCAATATCCGGAAGCCCAGATCCGGTCGATCGCCGATCTTGCGCGCCATTCCGCTGCATGCCGAGGCATGGCCGAGCCAACACGGCTGGACATGATTGCCAACATCCAGCGGATTAACGCGCCCACCGAAGTGGATCATTACCAGATCCGGCGCAAGCTCGATATCTATGCCCGCCCGTCGAGCGAGAACCTGGGTGCTGCGGCTGACTACGTCCGCGACGTGGTAGCGCGGGAGACACTCCCGTCCAACGTCAACGTCGCGATGCGCGGTAGCGCGGAAGCCATGAACGCCTCTTTCCGGAGTTTCGCGATTGGCCTGACGCTGTCGGTGGTATTGCTCTACCTGATCCTGGTCGCGCAGTTCCGGTCCTTCATCGACCCGTTCATCATCCTGCTCGCGCTTCCGCCTGGAATCTCCGGCGTCCTGCTGATCCTGGTGCTCACGGGAACAACGCTGAACGTGATGTCGCTGATGGGAGTGGTGATGCTGGCGGGAATCGCCATGTCGAACAGCATCCTGATCGTCGAATTCGCCCATCATCTGAAGTTGGAGGGCCGCGGCGTGGGCGAGGCGATCATCGAATCCTGCCGCGTGCGGCTGCGCCCGATTCTGATGACCTCGCTCGCGACTATCATCGGCCTGCTGCCCATGGCCATGAAACTCGGCGAAGGCAGCGAGTCCTACGCACCGCTGGCTCGCGCCTTGATCGGCGGACTGTTGGTATCGGTGATTTTCACCGTTTTCTTGGTACCGGCCGGATTCTCGTTGGCCTACCGAAACCGTGGCGCAACAGGATAAAGCCAAGCGGTCAATCCGCAGCAGATGCGCCCGGCGAGGGAGAGTATCTGCTTTTTCTCTGTATCAAAACCCTATCTGAAACGCCCATTGGGGTTGTCCGTCGAGCGAAGAGCAGATCCCCCACGTTGTTGGAAAGGCTGAGAAAGCGTATAGCGGAATGGAACTTTTGGAAAGGAATTTCAAGCGCCCAAGGCAGGTGCGCTACCAGGCTGCGCTACGCCCCGACTGGCGTTCACGACAATTATAGCCTGTTCCTCTTCAAGACCTCGTTCCAAGTACCATCAGTACCTTAATACCGATACTTCCATTCCGTTTCTCAATCAGCGAAGGTTATCATGGCTTTACATTCGATCGACGGAGGCTGAAGAAAGAATGCACCCAAAAGTGCTATTGGTAATGGGATTGGCTCTGCTCTGCGACGGCTGGGCTCAGGCGGCGACTGTACCGCCCCCGACTCCCTATTTCACCGTTACGCTAACCGCTTGGGCTGACGACGAGGCTTTCACCGCCACCTCCAACAGCAACTACTCGCCCAGCGAAGAGGACGGCTACAGTCAAAACAAGCTCTGCCCCCCCAAAGATTGGGAATGCATCTGCAACGACCCGCATGCAGTCCTCAACGGCGGCGGCGATCCGATCGATTTTACGGGAAGCTATCAGTTCACAGCGGATGCCGATGGCGATGTGACTTTGCAATTTGAAAACTTCGGTCCCAGCATCGAGACCTTTCTGATCGCCACGACGATTACTAAAGCTCAGGAGGGCGAAGTCTTTACTTGCTCTAGCAATTTGTTTCTGTTTTGCGGATTCAAAGATCCTCCGGGTGCCAACGGCGAAATGCTGGATATCCTGTTTACGGACCCGGTTAACCCCGGAGGCATTCCTTCAGCCGTGCCGGAACCGGCGCAGTACGCCATGCTGCTGATCGCTTTTGCCGGGGTTTTTGTGGCTCACCGCATCCGCTGCAGGGCGCGGCTGACACAATCACTTGGGGCCAAACTGGGCTAACAGCTTAGCGAACGCCGGATCCACCTGGAGTGGCGTAAATTCCGGATCGTTCTTCGCCAGCGTGGCTGAGTAGCCCTTTTGAAAGGCTTCCTTCAGGCTCTCGATCGCGTCGTCCTTTTGCCCGGCCAGCGTGTCCACTACCGCCTGCTGGTACAGCAACTCGTTGCCGTTTTGATCGATCGCGCGAGCCTTGCGGATAAAATCCAAGCCGCGCTTGGCGTCGCCGTTTTTGGCGTAGTAGAGCCCCACGTAGCCCAGCGTAGCTGCGTCTCCCGGTTTCACCTTGAGCTTCTCCAGCGCCAGGCCAATGGCCCGTTGGTAAGCTGCCTTGGCTTTATCTTTATCGCCCGACCAGCGATATCCATCCGCGAGATTCCCAGCGTATTCATGATTGTTAGGATTTAGCGCCACCGCTTTTTGAAACATCGTGATGGCATCGGTGCGATGGCCCAGGTAGAAGTACGCAGTGCCCAGGTTGGTATACAGCTCCTCGGATGGTTCCAGCTTCAGCGCCTTCCCGTAAGCGCCGATGGCATCGTTCCACTTTCCCATTTCGAAATAGATGGCTCCAATGTTGCCGTACGCGGGCGCGGAGTCCGGCATCAGCTCCGCGGCGCGGTTCAGCGCGCCCAAAGCCTTCTGGTTATCTCCTAATTCGTTATATGCAATGCCAAGGCGGGTATAGTTGAGCCCGTAGTATGGATTCACATCGATGGCTTGCTGATAGGCGTGAAGCGCCTGGTCTTTCTGACCCGCCTCCATGTATGCATTCGCCAGACGCCGATAGCCTTCGTCTGAATTCGGCGCCAGTTCCAGAGCGCGCTTGAGTTCGACAATAGCCTCGGCGGTCTTGCCGGTAACCCGGTACACATTCCCCAGAGCAAAGTGGACTTCGGGAATCTCGTCGTTCAGCGTTTGCGCGTGCTGGGCAGCGCTGAGCGCCTTCTGCGACCAGGTGGCGTCCTGGCTGAGGTTGTAAAGGATGATACTGGCATCCGCCAACCCGGCATAAGCCAGCGCGAACGAAGGGTCCTTCTTGATGGCTTGCTCGTACAGATCCACAGCCGACTGCACGCGCTTCACGTCGCGTTTCCCCCGCAATATATCGCTGCCCTTGAGATACAACTCGTAAGCCGCAACGTTTTCCGTGGGGCGCAGCGCGTTGCGCGCCAGCTCTTCGTCGCTCGGTTTCAGCTCCAGAGCAGTGACTAATTCGTTGTAGATCTGATCTTCAATCGTCAGCAGATCCTGCCGCACTCCCGGAAAATCCTTGGTCCACAGCTGCCGGCCGGTGGAGTCGCTGAGGCTCAGCACGGCGTCGATCTTGTCGCCCGCGCCCTGCATGGTGCCCTGCACAATCAGCTTGGCGCCCAATTGGCGCGCGATCTTAGTCACCGGCTCGGCGGCATTGATCTTTTCTACCGACGCGGGCGACGCCAGATGGACGTCCTTCATCTGAAACAGCTTCGCCGAGAGCGCATCCACCACACCCTCGGCTTCATATTGCAGCGTGGCGTCGTTACCCAGCACGCGCAGCGGCAGCACGGCGACAAATTTGTCGTTTGGGCCGGGCGCGGTGGAACCCTTGGTAATTTTTGTGGCGGCGCGGCCCAGCGCAGCCTCCCGGACGGGGCGCAGGGCCATTCCAATTCCCAACAGTAGAACGATCGCCATGGCACCGAACATCCACTTCGAGTAGCCGGTCTCGGCGATACGCAGGCGAACAATCCGCGTGGGAGGTGTGCCGGATTCCAGATCGCTCAACAGTTCCGTGGCGTTTTGATAACGGAGCGCGGGATCCTTCTCCAGGCACTTGAGGATGATGCTTGCCAGATACTCCGGCGTCTCCGGATTCAACAGCCGTGGATCTTTCGGCCGCTGCTGCACGTGCTGGAACATCACCTGGAGCGAGGATTCGCCGGTGAACGGCACTTCGCCGGTGGCCATTTCATACAGAATCACGCCCAGCGAATAAAGATCGCTGCGATGATCGGCGGCTTTCGATTCGGCCTGTTCGGGCGACATGTAGCGAGGCGTGCCCAATACTTCGCCCGCGCGCGTCATGGCGGTGGTTTCGGCGTCCAGCGATTTGGCCAAACCAAAATCGGAAACGTAGGCGTGATCTTCCACGGTAATCAGGACGTTGCGCGGTTTGAGATCGCGATGCACCACGCCTTCCGCGTGCGCGGCCTGGAGCGCGCCGGCCAGCTGCTTGGCGATCTCCACCACGCGCTCGGTCTGCAGCTTGCCCATCTTGGCAATCAACTCGTGCAGATCCATGCCCTGGATATAGGCCATGGAAATGAACTTCACGCCGCCCACGTCGCCCAGATCGTGAATGCGAAGAATATTGCGATGCGAGATGCGGCTGGCCAGCAGCAACTCCTGTTTGAAGCGCAGCAGGGAGCTGGCGTCTCTGCGCTAGTTCGGGCCGGATCAGCTTCAGGGCCACCGTACGATCCAAATCGTGATCGTACGCCTTGTACACCTTGCCCATACCGCCTTCGCCGATCTCGGATTCAATACGGTAGCGCGGTCCGAATTCTGAACCGGGGCCAAGCTCAGCCAGCGAAACTGAGGCTTGCCCAGACGATGCGCCGGTCGCGCTGGAACTTGCGCCCGCCGAACCGGACGAACTGGCGCTCTTGGTGTCGCCCGCCAGATCGTCCAAAATCTCGCGGATGGACTGATAGCGGGCCGCTACATCGGGTTCCAGGCATTTGCTCACCACGGCGCCTAAGGAAGCGGGGATACTAGGATCGATCTCGGTTACCGGCGTCGCCTTCTGCTGCACGCGCTGCAGCAGCTTGGCCATCAATGTGTCGGCTTCGAAGGGCAACCGCCCCGTGAGCATTTCGTGGACGATGATGCCCAGGCTAAACAAGTCCGACCGTGCGTCCACTTTCAAAGCGCGGGCTTGCTCCGGGGACATGTAGTCCGGCGTGCCCATGAGCACCCCGGTGCGGGTCAGGCCCGCAAGCTCCATGGATCGCGCCAGCCCAAAATCCATCAGCCAGACGCGCCCGGAATCGTCCACCATGACGTTCTGCGGCTTCAAATCGCGATGGACCACGCCTTCCACGTGCGCCGCTTCCAAACCGCGGCAAATTTGCTGGAAGATGGGCACCACTTCGGCGGCCGGAAGCTTGCCTCGCTCCACCAGGATGCTCTTCAGATCCCGCCCTTCGATGTAATCCATGGTGATGAACTTGCGTCCATCCGCGCTGCCCAGATCGAAGATCCGGACCACGTTCTTGTGCGTCACCTGGCGGGCGAGAATCAGCTCCTGCTTGAAGCGCCGGAGAATATCGGGATGGCCGGCCAGCTCCGGGCGGATCACCTTGAGAGCTACCAGCCGGTCCAGCTCATGATCGCGCGCCTTGTATACAGCGCCCATGCCGCCTTCGCCCAACCGCTTCAGGATCTGGTAGCGGCCGCCTAGAACCGACCCCTCGTCCACGGGCGCGCTGGGATCGGGAGCGAGGCCTGACACTGGAACTGTCCAGCCCGCGGTACCACCCACCACGGTTCCCGCGAGTGAGACTTCACCGAAAACCTGCGTGACGTCGGGATCGATAGGCGGGGCAGGCGACGTGTCCATCACCAACGTCGCGCTGTCAATGCCAAAGGGTGTGCTGCATTTGGAGCACAGGCGTGACTCGGCTGGATTGCTCGTGTGGCAAGATGGACATTCCACCATAATCAACAACCTTGGGATTGCTGGGTCTACCTTCCACGGTAACGCAAGAATCACTCGTGCGGCAAACGCGCGAGTACTGACGGAGTCCTAGCAGATTGAATCGGAAGCCCCCAAAAAAGTTGTCGCGCATGTCGAGCCCGGAACCCGGGACGCATGCGCGACGCAAAACTTGGCTAACGAATGAAAACGGCTAGTTAGCTCTTCTTGTCGGTGTCGGCGGCGGGCTTCTTCGCCTTTTTCTTCTTGGCCTTCTTTTCGGTCTTGGGCGCATCCGCCGGCTTGTCCTGGGCGAACAGGCTAACTGTTCCCATCAGGAACGACAGGCCGAGCATCAGGGTCATGATTTTCTTCATTTTGAGATCTCCTTAGGTGTCAGAAGCTATGTCGATAACTTCACGTCTATCATTTCAGCCGGAGATGAACCCAACCTTAAGGAGCTATTAAAAGCGCTTCATTTGCGGTACCAGTGACAAATCTCGATGGGGCACCTTTGGTAGACGTATCTATTTGATAAAGAGATACTTAATACTCATGGACGAGGTTAGCCACCGGGCTACCGTGCTGTCCCTGACATAGGATTGTTGAGAATGAAGAAAGCCCAGTTGGTGAAGCGTCTGGCCAAGGCGTCCGGGATTTCTACTGCTGCCGCAGCCGATCAACTGGATAGCGTGCTTACCGGGATCCTCCGGCGAATCCGTCACGGGCGCAGCGCGTCCCTTCCTGGCCTGGGGACCTTTTTACCTGGACCGAAGCCCGAGTTCTACTTCGAAGAAAGCCTGCCCACTGGCGCTCGGCGCGTCAAAGCTCCAAAAACGCGCAAGGCCTCCCGGTGAACGGACACCGCTCCAATCGAGACCTTACGCGACGCATCGCCCATCTGCTCCGCCAAACGCTGGAACGGGGCGAATCGGTGGAAATCGACGGCCTGGGGACATTGTCGCCCGGGGGCAAAAACGGCTTTCGCTTCGTGGCGCAGAACAAGCCGCGCGTGTTCATCGCATACGTCGAAGAGGACCTGGCGTTTGCAAAGAAGCTTTACCGCGCCTTTGAAGAGAGCGGCTTTCGCCCCTGGCTGGATAAAAAAAGACTTATGCCCGGCCAGAATTGGCCACGAGCCATCGAGACCGCCATCCAGACGTCCGATTTCTTTGTCGCCTGTTTCTCGCGCCGCGCCACATCCAAGCGCGGCAGTTTTCACAGCGAACTCCGCTACGCGCTGTTTTGCGCCGCGAAGGTGCCGCTGGATGAGATCTTTCTCATCCCGTTGCGCCTGGACGATTGCGTAGTGCCCAACCGCATTTCGAAACAGATTCAATACCTGGATCTGTTCCCCGATTGGCAAGTCGGCGTAGACCGGTTGATTGCAGTGATCCAGGCGCAGGATGAAGACCGCAGACGCAAACGGCTCGCGTGAAGAATTTCCCTGTGGGGCGATCCCGCGGACCGCGGACGACGCCCGCGTCGGCCTCGGCTTTATGCTTGCTTCGAGCAGCCGGACCAAGGGGTCCGGCGCGCACGGTGGCGTCCGCCCCACCCCGATCTATCGAGTAAGTCTACAGGATGCTGAAAAAGGCTTTTGGGGACCGACTCCCTAACGGTCGTGGCTCGGTAAACACATGCAAACACGCAGTCGCGATTCTGAGCCGCGCGCCAGCAGCACACCCGGAGACGACCGGAAGTCGTGCACTGGAGGGCATCGACTCGAAGAAGACTGTACGGGTGGCGCGTGAGCAAGCGGTTTATTGCCTTTATCAGCAGCCTGCTAGAACTAGTGCTGGTGGGCTAACTTTTTCTTCACCGACTCGGCTTCCTTGCCGTCCGGTGAGAGCGCCAGGTATTTCGAGTAAGCGTCCTCAGCCGCTTTCTTGTCCTTCATCTTCTCTTCGCCTTCACCCAGCCGCAGGAAGGCTTCCGCGAAAGTTGGGTTCCACAGCGTAGCTTCCCGGAAACGGCTGGTGGCGGCTTTGTAGTTGCCCTTTTTGAAATAGTAAAGACCGACCTTGAGATCTTTTTCGGCCTCCAGCGGATTAAAGGAATAGGTTTTCGGAGCCAGGCTCTCGTCTTCTTCCGGGGGCTCCTGTTCCTGCTGTTGAGGCTTGGACTGGTCGGGCGGTCTCTTCTTGAGCCCGCTGTCGTCCTGAGCAAAAAGAAGGCCCGTGACCAAAAACCCGATTGCTACTCTGCGCACCACAATCTCAAGTATAGCGGGGTGTATCGGGGAGCGAAAACACGCTCCGAAACACGCCGATCATGTCAGCGAACGCCAGGTCGGTTGCTTCGGGATCATAGCGCGGCCCTTCGTCGCGGGTGAAAGCGTGCTCGGCGGGATAAAGTTTCACCGCATAGTCCACCTTGGCTTCGCGCAGTTTGCGATCGATCTCCACGCGCCCGGCTTCCGGCACGTGCGGATCGGCGCTGCCCCAGATCATGAGCAGCTTCCCCTGAATCTCTCCGGCGCGCGCCAGCGATCCAGCGTCCGCATCGCGGCCAAGCTTGCCATCGTGAATGCCAGTGCCATAAAAGCAAACCGTGGCGCGCACGTCCGGCTCCAGCGCGGCGCGAAACGCCAGATGCCCGCCGATGCAGAACCCCATCGCGCCCAGTTGGCCCGTGGCTACCTGGGGATGATGTTGCGCCAAATAATCCAATGCCGCGCGCCGATCTTCATCGAAATGCGCTACCGGTGTCTTGGCTGCGTCGTCCTGCCCCCGAGTCCGTCCGGCGTCGTCAAAGAGGATCGCCGCGCCAGGCGGCTCCACGCGATGATAAATTTCCGGCGCCGCGGCGACGAATCCATAGCCCGCAAGACGAGCCACCGAGCGCAGCATCGGACCAGTGAGCTGGAAGATGTCCGAGTAGCAAACGATGCCGGGATATTTTCCCGGCGCTTTCGGCGCAGCCACAAACATTCGCATGGGCGTGCCGCCGGCTGGAATATCGACGTACTGAGTTGTGATTACCATTGGGCCGGGATCACTTCGCGGTCAAATGCGGCGCGTCCTGTTCGTTTTCCTGGCAAACGAACTCGATGATGTCGGTATCCGCCAAAATGTGCTGGTGCACGCTGACAGTCCATGGCTTAGTGTAAGCCTTGGGGTCGTTGATCGTGACGTCGATATCCAGGTGCCCGAAGTCCGGGCGGTGGAAACGCTCGGTAATATGCGCGCCTTCGGTCAGCGGGCTGCCCTCTACATCCAGCCATCCCATATCGCGAAATCCAGCGGTTTCCACCACCAGCGTGTCGCCTTCCCAGTGGCCCGTCGAATAGCCGTACCACCACGGATCTGGATCCGTGGGCAAGGGCCGGCCATCGGTGAAGATCTGCCGGATGCCCGCGTTGGCTTCGTAAAGAATCACGATCAGCTGCGGGGTTTGGATCATCTTGCGAGGTTCCCCGTGATTGTGAAACTGCATGATGCCCATCGGCAGGCAGTGCGCGTCCGGATTATCTTTGCTGTTGTTGGCCACGCGTTGCCGGTGAACTTCCGCGCCCCAGGGCGTAAACGGCAGGCCGTCTTTGAACTGAGAGCCGAGGTTCCAGAAGGGGCTCCGCCTGGCGACCGTCAATAAATCTTCGTTCGACGACGGCGGCTTCGGGCCCGTACGGGCGGCTACCGTGCCGCCTACTGTCCGGTTGTTTTGCCAGATGCCGGTGAGATCCGGCTTGCCATCGGCGGTGCGCGGCGCAGGCGCGGAGAGGTTCGGCTTTCCATCGGGCGTTCTAGGTAAGCCTGGAGTAGGATAAGATGGCCACTGAGCAAAAAGTGCAGCTGGCGCGGCGGTCAGAAACAGCGCAGCGAAAGAGCAGCGGCGCCAGAGGGACGGAGTCGGCATAGGCGCCTCCCAAAATACGCTGGTGCGGAACGCATGTCAATGGTTCGCGGTCGACGCCAATATCTAGGTACGGAGGAGAACGGACTGATGGCAAGTAGATGGAGTTGCCGCAATGCAGCGGGAATATTGATTATGGCCGCACTCACGCCAGGGGCGTTCGCGCAGTGGCCGGATTACCCGACGCCCGGAATACCGCTCACTCCCGACGGCAAGCCCAATCTGAACGCGCCCGCGCCGCGCACCGCCGACGGCAAGCCGGATCTTTCCGGTATGTGGGGCTGGTTTCCGTTTGGCAAGCCTTGTGGGGCGCATTGCTCGGACGTGATGATTTCGCCGGAGTTTATGAACCTGGCCAGAACTCTCAAGGACGGACCGCCTTTGCAGCCCTGGGCGGCGGAACTGGTGAAGGAACGAAGGGCCAACGGAATGAAGGACGATCCCAATGTCCGTTGTATGCCCCGCGGCGCGCTGCGAATCTGGACGGACGACTACTACAAGAGGATTTTCGAGACGCCCGGCCGCGTGATCATCCTGACCGAACGCAACATGCAGTATCGCCAGATTTTCACCGATGGACGGCCGCTTCCTGACAATGATCCGAATCCCACCTGGAACGGCTACTCGGTGGCGAAATGGGAAGGGGACACGCTGGTGGTACACTCCGTCGGATTTCACGACGGTCTGTGGTTAGACTCCTACGGGAATCCGCTCACCGAAGCCGCCAAAGTGACCGAAAAAATCCGCCGGCCGAACTACGGGACGCTCGAAATTGAAATGACAATCGACGATCCGAAAGCTTACACCGCGCCCTGGACGGTAACAATGAAGCAGCCGCTGGTGCTGGATAGCGAACTCATCGACTACTATTGCCTGGAAAACGAGAAAGACTTTAAACATATGGTGGGCAAGTAAACATGATCGACAAAGCCGCCACCGAAACGCGCCGAAGTTTGTTGCAGAAAACCGCTTGGGCCGCCGGCGCAGCGGCTTTCGTCGGTGCTAACGCCAGTGCGCAAACGGCAACCGCGGCGAGTGAACCGGCGCCCTTTATGCGATTCTTCCCGTCCGGTTTCCGCAACGAACGAATCAAAACCTCAGGCGCCGAGATCAATACGGTGATTGGCGGCTCGGGCCCTCCCTTGTTGCTGTTTCACGGCGCGCCGCAATCGGTGATTACCTGGCGTTTAATCGCGCCGGATCTGGCCAAGGATTTCACCCTGGTGATGTGCGATCTGCGCGGCTACGGCGATTCCAGCAAGCCGGAGGACCAGCCGAAGCACGCCAGCCAGTCCAAACGGCCCATGGCGCTGGATGGCGTGGAAGTGATGGAGCATCTCGGCTATCGCCAATTTCTGATGGTGGGCCACGATCGCGGCGGGCGCGTGGGCCGCCGCATGGCGCTGGACCATCCGGACCGCGTGCAGAAGCTCGTGGTGAT
This sequence comes from Bryobacterales bacterium, assembly GCA_963784025.1. GTDB lineage: Bacteria > Acidobacteriota > Terriglobia > Bryobacterales > Bryobacteraceae > Palsa-89. The sequence goes on along the minus strand of CAWAPW010000002.1, from coordinate 122,406 downwards.
GGATATCGTGCCCGCGCATTATCTCTATTCGCACGTCACCATCGAGTTCGTGCAGGCCTATTTTCACTGGTTCAATTACCTGCGCCCGGCGCCCGGTCCCGAGAACGAGCTGAAGGCGATGAACGACGCCATGCTCGCGCGTGCCACCAACGATGTGCAGCGCGAATACCTGCGCAACAATACGAACCCGCTCACCATCCATGCCATGTGCGAGGATTATCGGGCGTCGGCTTCCATCGACTTGCAGATTGACGCCGCCGACATCCAGGCCGGCAAGAAAATCCAGTGCCCGTTGTTGACTCTCTGGGCGGCCAACGGCGCCATGGGCAAGTTGTATGACGTGCTCGCCATCTGGAAAGACGAAGGCGTGAACGTGGCGGGCAAAGGCCTGCCCGGCAACCACTCGCTGCAGGAGAGCGCACCCAAGGAGACGCTGGCGGAAATCCAGCAGTTTCTACGCGCGTAAACCTCCCGCTACCCCCCTGCGTACTGCCCGGCGCTTTTCGGCGCAACGACGAATATTCGCATCGGCTCCCGGCCGGAGACGATATCGACGAATTCAGTTGTGATGATCATCGAATCGGCAGACTCACTTCGATTTCAGCGCGCATGGCGGTTGGAGAGGCGTTCGATTCGTTGCTTTCCCACCAGAGCTGAATCGCTTCTACCGCGCGACTTCTCAATTCCTCGATCGACTTCCCAGTCACTAGGATTGTGGGCACTTCCAGAACGTGGGCGCTGTAACCAGAGTCATCGCCTTCGATGAGAAGTGAATATTTTCGCGTCATTCAGGTTCTTCCTTGATTTTAGTCTGCCTGAGGATTGCCTTGTAGGTTCCAGGTTTCACATCGTCGCCTAGCCCACCGGACACGACTGTAATCCTTCCATCGGCGGATCGAAAAACTCGATGATCACCCTTAGTTCGAATGTGCACCCAACCGGCACTTTCCAATCGCTTGATAACCTCTCGAACCTTGAGCGGCACACCAATCAGAATAGCTGGGCCAAAAACAATCGCACGCGCCCCAGGATTACTCCAACCAGCCACCATGCCTCGTCCATTTTAGCGAGTGCACGGCAAGCTGGCACCACGGCGCACTGAGCTTCACGGCGCGTAACGACCGAATTGACGTTCCTGCGACAATAAAAGTAGCCCCTCGAAATGGACCTCCGGGAAAAAGCCGCGCAACTGCCCCTGTTGCCCGGCGTGTATCTCTACAAAGATCAGCACGGCGAAGTGATCTACGTCGGCAAGGCCAAGAATTTGCGCGCCCGCGTGCGCAGCTACTTCAATGACGACCGGCTGGCCGACACTAAAACCGGCACCTTGATCGCCGACGCGCGCGACGTCGAATACATCCTGGTCGACAACAACAAAGAGGCGCTGGCGCTCGAAAACCAGCTCATCAAGCAGTGGAAGCCGCGCTTCAATATTCTGCTGCGTGACGACAAGACGTTCCCGTACATCAAGCTCACCAAGGAAAAATATCCGCGCGTGTACGTGACGCGCCGCCTGATCAAGGACGGCTCCACTTACTACGGCCCATATTTTCCCGGCAATCTGGCGCACCGGCTGGTGCATTTCATTCATCGCCACTTCAAGATTCCATCCTGCAAAGTGGATTTCGCGCGAACCCACACGCATCCCTGCCTGGAGTATCACATCCATCGCTGCCTGGGACCGTGTGTCGCAGGCTTAACCAACGACGAAGCGTACGCCGCGGCCGTTCGCGACGTGAAGCTGTTCCTGGAAGGACGCCACAAGGATCTGGCTCGGGATTTGCGCGCTCGCATGCGCCAGGCATCCGACGATACGCAATTCGAAGCAAGCGGCCGGCCTGCGCGACTTGATCTCAACAGTGGAAGAGATGGAGGAGAAGCAGAAGATTGCCGCGGCCGAAGGCGAAAACATCGACATCCTGGCGTACCATGCCGAGCCGCCGCTCGTCGCCGCCAACCTGTTTCACTTGCGCAATGGCCGCATCGTCGATCGCCGCGAATATTTCTGGGAAGATTTGTTCGATTTCCAGCCGGACGAATTCTTCTCGTCGCTGCTCAAGCAGATCTACCTCAACCAACAGTACATCCCCAGCCGTATCCACGTGCCGGTGGATTTCGAGGATCGCGAAGAGCTGGAAGAGCTGCTCAGCGAGAAAAAAGGCCACAAAGTGGAGATCCTGATGCCGCAGCGCGGGCAGAAGAAGGCGCTGCTCGATCTGGTGGAAACCAACGCGAAGCACGCGTTCCAACAGCGTTTTCGCATCATGCACCCGTCGTCGAAGGCCATGCAGGAAGCGCTGCAGGACGCGCTCGGGCTTGCCCGATCCGCCCAAGCGCATCGAATGCTTCGACATTTCGCACATCCAGGGCACCGACAAAGTGGCCAGCATGGTGGTGTGGGAAGACGGCCGGATGAAGAAGTCGGACTATCGCAAATTCATCATAAGAACGGTGGTGGGCAACGACGATTTCGCGTCCATGCGTGAAGTGGTGACGCGGCGTTATTCGCGGCTGCAACAGGAGAATAAACCGTTTCCAAGCCTGATCCTGATTGACGGCGGCCTGGGACAATTACACGCCGCGGTGGAAGCGCTGGAGGCCATTGGCGTGATCAATCAGCCGGTGGCTTCCATCGCCAAACGCGAAGAGATCATTTATGTTTACGGCCAGGAAGACGAGCCGATCAAGCTGGATCGGTATTCCCCGGTGCTGCACGTGATTCAGCAGGTGCGCGATGAGGCGCATCGTTTTGCCGTTACGTTCCATCGCACGCGTCGCGGCGCCGCGCGTCTGACGTCGGAGCTGGAGCAAGTGGACGGCATCGGCGCCAAAACCATCGCGAAGCTGCTGCGCGAATTCGGGAGCCTGGAGACGGGTGCGCGAAGCGTCGGCCGAAGATCTCGCGAAGGTGATTGGCCCTGCCGCCGCACGGCGGCTGCGGGATTACTACAATATGTCAGGAGCAGCCGAACTGAAGGTGCTGAATTAGTGCTGTAAAACGGCTCCAACCACGGTCCTACCATGCCTTTCGCTGCATCGGCGCCGATTGCGAGGACACCTGTTGCGTTGGTTGGATCGTCAACGTCGATAAACCCACTTTCGAAGCCTACCAGCGCTGCGATGATGCGCAGCTAGGCCCCCGTCTCCGCGAGTTGGTGTCTATCAGAACCGATAGCACCAGCGACGACAACTACGCCCGCATTAATCTGAACGGACCCGCTTGCCCGTTTCTATCGGAGGGATGGTGCGCCATTCAGAAGAAGCTGGGCGAAGCGTATCTGCCGATCATGTGCTCGTTGTATCCGCGCGTGATGAATGTCGTCGACGACGTGCTGCAGCGGTCGCTCGATTTGTCCTGCCCAGAAGCGGCCCGGCTCGTCCTGCTCGATCCGGATCCGATGCAGTTCGACGAAGAGGAAGGGCCTCCAAGAGACCCGCGACTCGCCCACCTCTCGATCCTGCGCACGTCGAACGGGACATCTGATAAACCCTACCGGCATTTTCGAGAGATTCGCGCCTTCGTTATCTGGGTGCTGCAATACCGCGCGTTTCCGTTGTGGAAGCGGCTGGTGGTTCTCGGCTCTCTATGCGACCAGCTCCAGGCGTTAGTCGCGGCGGGACGGAGTTCAGAGACGCCAGAAGTTCTGGATGCGTACCGCGAGGGCATCGAGCGCGATCTGTCGGGCCGCGCGCTGAACACCCACCGCGCGCAGTACGCCGCGCAACTGGAACTGGTGCTGGAGCTGATAGTCGGACGCATCAGTTCCGACTTTACGGCACCCCCGCTGCTCGCCTGCTATCAGAAATTCATGCAGGCCATGGAGTGGACCGTGGAGTCCAGCATGACTGACATTGGACAGCGCTACGCAGCCGCCTATTCGCAATACTACGAGCCGTTCCTGAACCAGCACGGGCACATGCTGGAGCATTACCTGGTGAGCTACGTTCATCGCACGCTGTTTCCGCTCGGGCCGCAAGAAAGCACGCGTGGTCTCAGCGCCTCGAACGTTGCACTCTCGATCGGCGACCAATGCCTGGTAATGATGGTCCATTACGCCATCATTCAGACGCTGCTGGTCGGAATGGCCGCGTTCCACAAAACGGAGTTCAGCACTGCCCACGCGATCCTGGTGATTCAATCTTTCGCCAAAGCGTTTGAACACAGCCCTTCGTTTCCGGAACGCGCGCTGATAATCCTTAAGGGAAAAGGCATGCAGAGCTGCGCCGCGCTGGCGAACCTGATCCGCAACTAGTGGAATGCTGAAAGATTGTGGCGCACGCTTCAGCGTGCCGTGTTTGCACTCATGCGAACACATCTTGGCGGGCCTCAAATCGCGTTCCCATGATTATGAACGCGGCACGCTGAAGCGCGCGCCACAGGTTGGTCGCGGTTTTCGTTAATGTCTGAAATGCCGCACGCCGGTAAACACCATCGCGAGCCCTAACCGATTCGCCGCGGCAATCACCTTCTCATCGCCGACCGAGCCGCCGGGCTGGATCACCGCCGTGATGCCGTGCTTGGCCGCTTCTTCCACGCCATCGGGAAACGGGAAGAACGCATCCGACGCGAGCACCGTGCCTTGCAATGGGAGCAGGGCTTTCATCGCACCCACCTTCACCGCGTCCACGCGGCTCATCTGACCAGCGCCGGCGCTAATGGTCTGGCCTTCGCGCGCGTAGACGATCGCGTTGGACTTCACGTGTTTGCATACCTTCCACGCGAACTCGAGCGCGCGCCATTCGTCTTCGCTGGGTGCACGCTCGGTCTTCACGATGCATTCGCCGCGATCCAGCCGGTGAGTATCGGGCGTCTGCACCAAATAACCGCCGCTGATGGATTTCATGACCGATTCTTCCGGTGCGCGAGAAACCGCCAGCAATCGCAGGTTTTTCTTGGCCGCCAGCAACTCCCGCGCGGCCGCGTCATAGCCGGGCGCGGCGATCGCTTCAATGAAGGTCTTCGAAATCTCTTCGGCGGTTTCGCGATCCACGGCGCGATTGAAAGCCAGCACCCCGCCAAAGGCCGACACCGGATCGGCTTCGAACGCGCGCCGGTAGCTTTCGGCCAGCGTCGATCCCTCCGCGCAGCCGCAGGGATTGGTGTGCTTGATGATCGCCGAGGCCGGCCGGTCGAATTCGCGAATCAATTGCCAGGCCGCGTCCAGATCCACCAGGTTGTTATACGACAGTTCCTTGCCCTGCAACTGCTCGGCGCCCGCAATCCCGCCCTGCCGGTTCGAATACAGCGCGGCCTTCTGGTGCGGATTTTCGCCATAGCGCAAATCGAGCGCGCGCGGCGCGCGAATGTCCAGGAACGGCGGAAGCCCGGATTCATCTTCAACGCCCACGCGCGCCAGGCGCGCGCTGATAGCCCGATCATACGCCGCCGTCAGCGCGAAAGCCTTTTTGGCCAGTCTCCACAGAGTGGGTTCGCAAAGTTCGCCTTCTCGCTCATGGATCTCTTCCAGAATCGCCGGGTAATCGTCCGGCGACACCACCACCGCCACATCCTGATAGTTCTTGGCCGCCGCTCGAATCAATGTGGGGCCGCCAATGTCGATGTTCGCGATCAGCTCCGACAAGGGCACGCCTTGCCGGGCAGCCACTTTCTCGAACTGATACAGGTTCACCACCACCATGTCGATGAGCGGGATGCCGTGCGCGGCCAGCGACTGCATGTGCTCGGAATTGGCGCGAACGGCCAGCACGCCCCCCGCCACGCGCGGATGGATGGTTTTCAGGCGGCCATCCAGCATCTCAGGAAAACCGGTGAGTTCGGACACTTCGCGCACCGGCACTCCGGCTGCTTCCAGCGCGCGCGCCGTTCCCCCGGTGGAAACGATCTCGACATCCAGATCGCGCAAACCCTGAGCGAACTCTACTACGCCGGTTTTATCGGTGACGCTGATCAACGCGCGTTTTATAACGGGCATTCTCTACAATGGTAAACGTGTCTCATCCCGTAACGTTAATTCCCGGCGATGGCATCGGGCCCGAAGTGGCCGAAGCAGCCATGCGCGCGGTCAACGCCACAGGCGTCTCTATTAGCTGGCAGCGCGCCGATTTGAACGCCAGCATCATCTCGAAGTCCGGCCAGGTGCTGCCGCCGCATGTGACTGAATCGCTGGAACGCACGCACGTAGGCCTCAAAGGTCCGGTCACCACGCCCATCGGCGGAGGATTCCAGAGCGTCAACGTCGCGTTGCGCAAGCATTTCGATCTTTATGCCAATGTTCGGCCAGTGCACTCGCTCCCTGGCCTGAAGACGCGTTTCGACGACGTGAAGATCGACATGGTGATCTTCCGCGAAAACACCGAGGATTTGTACTCGGGCCTGGAGCACGAGGTGGTGAAGGACGTGGTCACCAGCCTGAAAGTGATCACGCGCACCGCGTCCATCCGGATCGCCGAGTATGCGTTCGAGTTCGCCAAGAAAGCCGGGCGCAAGAAAGTAACGGCCATTCACAAGGCCAATATCATGAAGCTGGCCGACGGCTTGTTCCTGCGCTGCTGCCGCGAAGTATCGCAGAACTATCCCGATGTCGCCTACCAGGAGCTGATCGTCGACAACGCATCCATGCAGCTGGTGATGCGCCCCCAGACCTTTGACCTTCTGTTGCTTCCGAATTTATATGGCGATATCGTCTCCGATCTGGCGGCGGGCCTGGTGGGCGGGCTGGGCGTGGTGCCCGGCGCCAACATGGGCGACCACATCGCGGTGTTTGAAGCCGTCCACGGCAGCGCTCCCGACATCGCGGGCAAAGGCATCGCCAATCCCACCGCGTTGATCCTGTCGAGCGTGCTGATGCTGATTCATCTGGGCGAGGTTTCCGCGGCTACGCGCTTGAGGAGCGCCATCGAGCACGTCTATGCGGAGCAGAAGCATCTGCCGCCGGACGTGGGCGGAAGCGCGTCGACCAACGAATTCACCGACGCCGTGATCGCCAGCCTGGGCTAGGGAAACCGCTTGCTCACGCGCGCGGCTCAGTAACGCTACCGCGCGGCTCAGCGACGCTACCGAGCCGCTCAGCGACGCCACCGAGCCGTGACCGTAAGGGAGCGGTTTCCGGCATCCGGCGTGCTTATCCTGCGTCCAGGATGCCTTCGGTTGAGACCAAGTATTTCGGGATGCTGTCCTGCGCCGAGGAGTCGGTCTTCGATTTTCCTCAAGGCCTGCCTGCCTTTGAAGACGAGAAGGTCTTCGTGCTCATTACCGTGCCCGAAGCGGCGCCGCTCGTGTTCCTGCAAAGCCTGACGCGAGCCAACCTGTGTTTTGTTGCCGTTCCTGTCTTGGCGGTGGATAAGAGCTACCAATTGGCAATTGCCCCGGAGGACCTGGACTACCTGGGGCTGGCTACGTCGCGTCAGCCGGAGTCGGGCGCGGAGGTCATGGTGCTCGCGCTGGTGTCGTTGCACGACGAATCCTTGGCGACCGCCAATTTAATGGCGCCGGTGGCGTTGAACTGGAAGACTCGCCGCGGGCTGCAGGCCATTCGCCGCGATTCACTCTATTCCCACCAGCATCCCGTTACCGTGGATGGCGCTAACCAGAACGCGACGGCCGAAACATGTTAGTGCTGCGGCGGCGCGCCGGCGAGAGCGTTCTGATCGGCGACGAAATCGAAGTGGAGGTGCTGGCCATCACCCAGCAGGGCGCCAAAATCGGCATCCGCGCTCCCCGGGAAACGATAGTTTTGCGCAAAGAGCTGAAGATCACGCAGGAACAAAATACTCGCGCAGCCGCCGGATCGGCGCAGGACTTGGAGCAGGCCCTCAGGAAACTACATCCTTCAACTCAAGAATCGATGCTTCTCCCCGATAAGCAGCTTGAGCACTGAGAGAGGCTCCGATCAACCCGAGCGGGAAGCCTGAGGGCGGGTGTCGTTGTCTACCGGCAAGCATTCCGTTGCAATGTTGGTCCGCGCCCGGCGTGGATCAGCCTCTCAAGGGCGCTAAAGGCGAGGGCGCCCAAGGCGCTCCGGATCCTGAAGGTCCAGGATCTCGAGTGATCAAATCTAAGGAGAAAAGCAATGGGTTCGTCTTTTAGTATTCTCACCAACGTAGCTTCTTTACAGGCGCAGAATTATCTGGCTGCCAACCAAACTTTCCAAAACCAAACCATTAACGAAGTAACTTCCGGCCTGCGCATCGTCAATAGCGGAGACGACGCCGCGGGGCTAGCCATTGCCAATGGCTACCGGTCCGATGAAGCGGTACTGACACAAGGTATTCAGAACGCCAATAACGGCGTAAGCACGCTGCAGATCATGGACGGCGGAATGAGCAACATTTCGCAGCTCCTGGACCGGGCGCGCACGCTGGCCACGCAATCGGCATCGGGAACGTTCACCGGCAGCCGAACCGTGCTGAACGACGAATATCAGAGTGTGCTGAGTGAAATTGACCGGCAGGCACAGTCCATTGGCTTAAACCAGGGTGGTATTTTCGCCCAGAACCTGTCGGTATTCATCGGCGGCGGCAAAGGCACCACTGCGGCGGGAGTAATCGCAAACGGAACGGTCTCGGTGGATTTGAGTAATGCCACCGTGGATACGCAGAGCTTGGGCCTCAAAGGATACGAGGCCGGAAATCAAGTGGCCGTGGGCGCCACCGATTCGGGCTTGTACGACCTGAGCGCGGGCGGTCCCAACAGCGTGTCCTCGATTTTGGCCGCCAACAATACCACCGGGGCCACCAGCTTCATTCTTTCGGGGCCGGGGTTTGGGGGGTCGGGAGTGAATAGTTCGGTCACGGTGAACGTGAACCTGGCTAGCGTCGGCGATTCGGCCTCGCTGGTCACCGCGATCAACGCCGGAATTACCAGCGCCGAGGCGGGTGGAGCGGCTAACGACCTGGCATTGGAAGGAGCCAATATCACAGCCTCCGTTCACACCGGGGCGGATGGGGCCGAACAACTGGTCTTCACCTCTCCGAACCAAGCATTCCAAGTAGCGGCCGGAGATACCACGGCCAACGCGCTGCTGGGCAACCTGAGCCTCACCAGCGGCGGAGCGATCGCCAATACCGGCGGAACGGCCACGGCGGACACATTTGGCGCGGCCGTTACCGGCGCCGGAGCCGTTGCCAGCTTCGTGGCTGGAGGGACGCAGGAAACTTCTGCGATAGCGTTCACCCCTACGGTGGCCACCGACACTCAAACGCTCGCCTTCACCGTCAACGGCGCCGGGGGCGCGGCACAAACCACCAGCGTAACCGTGAATGGCGCCAACACTGCCGCCGAAGCCGTATCAACCATCAACGCCGCATTGCAGGCCACCGACAATCCGGCGCTGCAAGGCATCGTCGCCAGCGTGGACTCGGCGAGCGCAACCATCACCTTCTCGAGTAATTCCCCAGGCACCTTTAACGTCAGCATCGGGCAGGACGTTCTGGGTGGCGCCGGCGGCACGGCCGACGCGCTGGGTTTCGCCAACCCGAATACCACTGCGACATCTACAGTGGTGGGCACCGGGGCCACGTCGAGCATCCTCACCGAGGCGGGCGCGCAAGTGGCGGTCTCGGCCCTGGCTAACTCGGTTGCCACGCTCGGCAGCGCCCAGGCGGCCGTAGGTCGAGGCGAAAATCAATTCACTTATGCCATTAACCTGGCGCAGTCGGAATTGACCAATGAGGCTTCGGCCGAATCGGGCATTCGCGACGCCAATCTGGCGGCCGAAGCCGCTAACCTGACCAAGGCGCAAATTCTGCTGCAAGCCGGCGTGGCGGCGCTGTCACAAGCCAACGCAGCGCCGCAGAATATACTCGCGCTGCTGAAGACCTAAACGTTTCAGGGAACCGAGCGGTCCTATTTTTGTTCCCGAGCGAAGATGCGTCTCGCCGCGCGTCTTCGCTCTTTTTATTTGTGCGCCGGCGACCATTTTTCGGAATCGATCGCTCACGCAAAAAGGTTGCACACCGATAAGCATCTCAAGCGCCCGCACAAAACAGACTAGCGGGTGAAAGGAAATGAAATGAAATATCTTCGCTCGCCTCGAATTTTTTCGGTGCTGTTTGCGCTAACAGTTTGCACCAGTTATCTGCGTGCGCAAAACACGCTGAATCCAGCATCCACTACCATTAACCTTTTATGCACTGTAGGCTCGACGTGTACTTCGAACGTTGCCAATGTTTCTACTTACTCAGCGACGGACGTTCTCACCAATACCGGAGCCCAGGCTCTTTACACCATCACGGCGCCTAGCGTGCCTTGGCTGAATGTCACACCCACCACCGGAACGCTATTAATCGGCAGTGTCACCGCCACCACGCAGACGCTCACGTTCTCGGTCAGCGCCGGATGGACTTCCCTGAACGTCGGCCTGAACTCGACCATTGTTCACCTGGTCTCCGGAGTGGGCGGTAACACCAACTTCACGGTCAATCTCCAGATACAGGCCGCCGTGCCCACGCTGGTTGTCCAGGGTGGGACGAATGCCCTGAATCCGGTCCCGTATCTCACGGGAGCCACGGCGCCCACTCTGTCGCTGACTCTGGTATCCAGCTCCGGATTGCCGCTGGCCTTCACGGTGGCCGCAGTGAGCAATACTACGCCCGGAGGCGTCGCGGGAGGCACCGCGCCCAGCGGATGGCTAAGCATCAACACCGGGTCTTCGAGTGGCATCGCCTATAGCTGGGGCACCACCATTTACTTCACCGCATCGGCTTCCGCACTCAACGGCAGCAACCCCGGCGATTATGACACCGCAACCATCACGATAACGCCCGCCGGCCAAACCGCGATCTCCATTCCCCTCAACATTGCAGTAAGCGCCGGCGCTCCCACGCTCAGCACGGTGTCTCCCAGCTTGGTTCCGCTCCTGACGAGTCCGGTAGCCCCGGGCTTCGTTAATTTCGTGCTGCATGGCAGCGGCTTTGTGGCTACTACCGGGGCTCAGAAAACGAAGGTCTTCGTGGGAGCCACGGCGGCTGCATCCACTCAGGTTTTGACCAACTACGTCACCGTGCTCAGCCCGACTTTCATTCAGGTATCGGTTCCCTATACCGGGACGGGAACACCCTTTGCGACGGCCGGCACCACGGCTCTCGTAATTGGTGTGGCCAACGGGGCCAGCCCCACCACGCCCAGCGTCACCCTTACGCTCGGCGTGACGTCGGCGCCCATCATCAGCTCAATCACCAGCGCGTCTTCCTTTGTGGAGGCCGCGTCCGGCGTGGCTCCGAGCGTGGCTCCCTACGACATCGTCAGCATCTTCGGCACCAATTTGTGCCCGCTCTGCACGGGAACCAATGCCGTTCTGGTGGCCGCTCCCGATCCGGTATTTTACCGCTACCCGACGTTCTTGAGCCCGGACAACTCCCACAAGATTACGGTGATTTTCACCAAACCCACCACAACCACCACTCTGCCCGGCTACCTTCTGTTTGCCACCAACAACCAGATCAACGTCCTGGTTCCAGGGGCTCTGGCCTCGCTGGTGGGTACCGCCTCCCCCAACACCGGCCTGGTGAACGTCCAGGTGGGTTATGATACCGCCACGCCTCCAGCCGCCGCCAACACTTCCGTGGCGTACCAGGTGACTAGCGCCGCCTACGACCCTGGAATCTTTACCATCGCATCCAGCGGCCAGGGCCAAGGCGCAATTTTAGACGCCACCACGTTCGCCCTGAACAGCCAAACCAACTACGCAACCGGAGGAACAAGCACGGTTTCGATTTATATGACTGGCCTGGGAATCCCCGATGCGGCCAATGCAAACAGCAACGCGCTGACGCCGGCTTGGAGCACATCGTGCATCGCTCCCCTGGGCGCCGTGGGCACCAGCTCGACTGCGCCCGCCGGCTACATGGGAACCGTGAACACAGCTTATTTCAGCACGGTTACTTCGACGGGTTTCCAACAACCCAACACCTCTTATGCAGTGCCTTCTCCGCTCTGGACCTCGATTGACGGAGCGGTTATTAACCCGGCGGAACTCGCTACCAGCTCGTCGGTAGTCAACCTTCCGCCTTGTTTGCTCAGCACGGACGCTTCGGCCACCAATACGCTGACGGTCACCTTCTACGGGTCTACCACCAGCGCCATAACCGCGGTATCCACACCCGACGCAATCACGTATGCCGGCTTCGTCTCCGGCTCCATTGCCGGCCTCTACCAAATCAACGTGCAAGTGCCCTCCGTGGGCACCGGCACCGCAGCTGCGTACCCGGTGGTTGTCAGCTTTGGTACCGCTACTCCCGCCGTTCCCTCCAGTCAGGCCGGCGTCACTATGTGGATCAAATAAGTGTGGATCAAATAGGTTCAATGCCTAAAAGATTGAACCACTCCTAACTGCGGACAGCGCAGGGCGGCGGGGCGGACTATTCCTCCCCGCCGTTTTCTTTTGCAGCATTCGTTGAACAGGTTCCAGAAGTTGAACGGCTTCTAGAAATCGACGCGCTTATTGATGAACTCGCCGTCGCGAACCTGGACGTCGAATTCGATGAACGCTCCGCTCCGTGCCACCTTGACGTGATACATGCCCGGAGGCAGGTTGAACTGCGCCGGCGTACGCTTGCCCTGCATGGTCCCATCCATTTCAATGGTTGCGCCGGACGGCTCCGACGTGATGCTCAACATGCCGGAGGCCTTGCTGAGTTTGAGGAAAAGGTCGCCGTCTTGTGGAACGTTAAACACCCGCGGGTAGGGCCGATAGCCGGCCAGCTGCACCGTCAACGCATGCCGGCCTCCGCTAAGCGGCAGCATGCACGGCGTTTTGCAGGCCAGCGATGAGTTGCCATCCACGGTCACCTGAGCCCCGGGCGGCTCAGTCAGGAACTGCACGCTCTGGCCTACGCCCGGTTTGGGCTCCACTACGGGTGGCGGCCCAGGCGAGGAGACGGCGCGTTGCGGCTGCGCCGGAGGAGGCGGAGATTCGGCTTCCTCGCGTGCCGGAGCAGTGCTGGCCGCGGGGCTGGGGGATGCCGAGGGCGTAGAATTTTCGGGCGCCGTATTTTCCGGCGGAGCCTGAGACGCCGGAGCCGCTTTCGTGGTGTCGCCTGGAATTTGAGACTGGCCTACCGGGCTGGGTTTGGACGACAAACCGTCAGCGGTGGCGCCGCTGGGAGGCGAGCCCGGCGTCTGAGGGCCTGGGGCCTGCGAGTCCGTGGCAGTCTGCTCGGAATTAGATGCCGGCTCGGCATTCCGATTGAACAAATACTTCTGAGCGCCGAACAGCACCAGGCCAACTAATCCAATGCCCACCAGCATCCAGACCAGGCTGCGTAGCAAGGGGCTGCCAGCATCCCGCTGTTCTTCGCGGTAGAGCGGGTAGGGGTCCGCCGGCATCGCGGGTGCGAGCGGCGGCTCCGCCACGGGCGCCTGAACCGGCGTCTGCATCGGCCGTGCCGCGGGTTTCGGCGCCATCCCCACGCCTCCCATGGTGGGCATGCTGTGCGCGCTGCTTCTTGGCAGGGGATGCCAGCCGGGAGTTGTCTCGAGTGCCCCCGCGAGCGCATCCACGAACTGCGTGCAGTTGCCGTAGCGATCATGGGCGCTCTTGGCCAGCGCCTTTTTCAGCACCGTCTCTACCTGCGGGCCGATAGTATGATTCAGACGCTGCGGCGGCACCGGATCTTCGCGCACGATGCGGAACAGCAGCGCAGGCAGTTGATCGGCCAAGAACGGTTTTTCGCCGGTCAGCATTTCGTACGCAATCACGGCCAGCGAAAACTGATCGGCGCGTCCATCCACGGCATGCCCCTGTACCTGCTCGGGCGACATGTAGTTCGGCGTCCCCATCATGACGCCGCTTTGCGTCATCTGCTGGGACATGATTTTGGCTACGCCGAAGTCCGTGATCTTGGCGTGGATATGTTCGTGGATCAGAATGTTCGCGGGCTTGATATCGCGATGGACGATGCCTTTTTGGTGCGCATAATCCAGCGCGGTGGCGGTCTGCCGCAGGATGGAAAGCGCGTTTGCGCTCGAAATCGGCTCGGCGGCGTTCAGGACTTTTTCGAGCGGCGGACCATCCACGCACTCCATGAAGATGTACGCCAGCCCGTTCTCTTCGGCGATGTCGTAGATGGTGACGATGTTGGGATGCGAAAGCATCCCGGCCGATTGAGCCTCGCGAAACAGGCGCTCGCGCAGCCGCTCCCGTTCGGATTCGTCGGTGAAATCCGACAGCCGGATGGTCTTGATGGCGATGATCCGGCCGATGGCGGGATCCTGGGCGCGGTAAACCACCCCGGTGGCTCCGCGGCCGAGCTCGTCCAAAATCCGGTATCGGCCGATCTGATCCACGCTGATGAGGTTATTTTATCAGGTCGGCCAAATTTCGCTCCATTAGGCCCTAAAACCGGCGGCCCGTTCCAGTGATCCCCCGCCCCCTTCATGCTCATCCGCCGCTAAATGATGGAGAGGCCAATGCATTTGAACTCAGTACAGGAAATTGAACGCGCGATAGACGCACTCACGCCGGAGCAGATCGAAGAGCTATACGCATGGCTTGACCGGCGCCATCCGCAACCCATCGACGCGCAGCTAAAGCCGATCTTGACGCCGGGCGCATGGACGACCATCAATGCCACCAGATTCATGAAGAATCTCGCCGTCGTTCTTGACAACTTCTGTAACGAACTTAAGAAAACAGCGTGGGCCCCGCGGACTGGAAGAACGTCGTAACAAAACTGGACGCACTTTGCGATAATTGCCGCCGCCCGCCACAGTAGCGCAACACAGCATCCGTCGCACAGTCCCTGGCCACTCGAACTGCTGGCGGAAGCCTAACCCTTAAACGCCCCCGTGCGTAAATTCGGCCTGCAGCAACCCGATGCGGCCCCGCAAATCCAGGAATTGCGGATGATTGCGCAGTCTGTCGAATTCGGTGCTCAGCAAATGCACGGGAAGCGACGTATCGCGTGCCTCCACGGCGCGCTCCAGATAAACCAGCGCCTCGTGTTCGTCGCCCAAACCCGCATAGATGGCCGCGAAGCTCATGGGCGAAACGTAGGCGGATTCCGCCCGCGTCTTCAGGATTCCGATTTCCCGATGCGCCTCATCGCGGCGTCCGGCCATCGCATAGCAATAGCCCATCTGGCCGTGCAACAAAGATCCGCACTTCATCTGGGTCGCATTGGTGAGATGCGCGATGGCGTCGGTAAACTGCCCCTTGCCTGCGTGGGCCATGCCCAATCCAAGATGCGGCAACCCGTAGTCGGTGGCCAGCCGCGAAACCAGCGTGTGCTGGGCAATGGCCTCGTCATAACGGCGGCAAATGCCATACATCCAGCCCAAAACGAAATTGGGGAACAAGGAAGCGGGGTCCACCTCGAGCGCGCGCTCCACTTCCGCCAGCGCAGCATCCTGCGCGCCGCGGCAAGCCAGTTGAATCCCGTACGCCAGGTGGGCAACCCCGTCGCTCTTGTCCAACTGAATGCTCTTCTGTAGCTCCTCTTCGCCCGCGGCCCAGTTCCAATCGAGCAGCGACAAGACGGCGCCCAGCGCGACATGCGCCTCCGGCAGCGACGGATTCAGCGAGATGGCGCGCTCCGCGGCTTCCTTCATGCGCGTGTCGGAATCGCTGGGAGGCAGCAACCCGAATACGGAGCTCACCAGCAGGGCTTCGGACAGCGCGGCCCACGCCGCCGCATAGTTGGGATCGGTTTCCACCGCTTTCGTAAAGAAAGCGATGCTGTTGCGAATGCTATCCGGCGTGCCCAGCTTCCAGTGGTAGCGGCCCTGCAAATAGGCGTCGCAACTTTCCTTGCGCTCCGATTGCCGCCGGGCGACTGTCCCTTCCCGGGCGGGCGCAGCCAAATCGCGCACCAGTTGCTGCGCTAAATGATCGACGCAGGACAGATCCTGCAGCCGGCCATCCGTGGTTTCGGACCAGATATAGGAACCATCCACGCTTTGCTGCAACTGCAACAACAGCCGAAAACCGTCCTCCTGCAGCTCCATGCTGCCTTCGACAACGTAGTCGGCAGTGCTGCTGCTCGGCGGAGTGGTGCTTGGCCCACTGGCGCTCTGAACCGCAACCTCGTCCGGCGCCCCTGTAGTACCCTGCGCCTGACTTTGCGTTTTCACCAACACCTGGAAGAGGCCTTCCTTAATGAGCACGTGAGCCAACCGCCGCTGAATCTCTTCGGCCGCCGCCCCCGCTTCCGCGACCAGCCCTTCCGACGTGGCATTGATCAGCGAGAAGAGAGCGATCTCCATGCTGCGGCGGGGCGAAGCCGGACTCACACCATTCGCGGCGCTTCGATACTCAAAGATCGGAACGTAGCTGCCCTTGCGCAATACGATCCGGATTCCATCTTCGCGACCCTCGGTCCTGTAATATTCGTCCAGCTTATAACGCAATCTGCGCGCTTCCACGCGGACAATGGAGTCCACGCGCGGATCGAAAGCCTCCCGCCGGTCGAAGACCTCCAGCCCGATCAGATATTCCTTTAGCCGATGCGGCTGGCCCAGCAGGCTTTCTTCCACCACAAATTGCAGGAAACGGCGGATGCGATGGGATTGTATGAATGCGCGGCTACGGAGGATAAGATCCAGTTGCGAGCGAATCTCAGCAGCGGGAACGCCGTTCAAAACCGTAGTGCTCTCTTCAATGGGGTTTCCGACAGTGGACATCATCTCAATAGTTCGACACGAAACCGAAGTAACCGGTTACATGGATCTTTTCGCAATCTGTTGCCGCGCTGGAGGGACGAATTGCCTGTCAGCACGACAACTCCCTTGGCGACAAAAGGTTACAGATTCATGCTGGCGATGTCCACGGGGGACCGGTAGCCTTCCACCACCACGATTCCGCTGTCGGTGACATGGTAGAGCTGACGGTCCCGCTCCAGGTCAAATCCGATGGAGGTATCGGGCGGAACACGCACGTTCTTGTCCAGAATCGCCCGGCGGACCCGCGCGCGCCGGCCGATGTCGCAGTTGTCGAAAATGATGGAATCTTCGACCGTCGCGTGGGAGTGAACGCGCACCGCCCGGCCGATTACGGAGGTCCGGACCAGCCCTCCCGACAAAATACTTCCGCCGGAGACAATGGAATCCAAAGCCTCGCCGCGCCGGCCGTCGCTATCGAAGATGAATTTCGCCGGGGCGTCGAAATATCCCGCCGTGCGGAGCGGCCACGCGCGATTGTACAGATTCAACTCCGGCGAAACGGACCGCAGGTCCATATTCGCATCGAAGAACGCGTCCAGCGTTCCCACGTCCCGCCAATACACCGGCGCGCCGGCCGGATCGCCCGGAATCCGGTTGGTTTGGAAATCGTAGGCGTACATGTCGGCACGGCCAATCAGACCGGGAAGAATGTCGCGTCCAAAATCGTGCGAACTGTTCTCCTTTTCGCCGTCCACGCGCAATTCATCCAGCAGCAACTTGGTGGAGAACAGATAATTGCCCATGGACGCATACACGCGGTTTGGATCGCCCGGCATGGTAGGCGCGTCGGGCTTCTTCTCATGGAAGCCGTTAATCAGCCCGTCCTCGCGCGTCTCAATGACGCCGAATTCAGCGGCCTGTTCCTTTTCCACCGGAATGGCGGAAACGGTGACCTGGGCGCCGCGGTCGATATGAAACTCGATCATCTCGCGGATGTTCATGCGATAAATATGATCGGCGCCGAAGATGGCCACCACGTGCGGCTCGGCCTGTTCAATCAGGTTGATGTTCTGGTAGATGGCGTCGGCTGTGCCGCGGTACCAATCCTCGCCGGCCGAGCGCATCTGCGCCGGGACCGGAATAATGAAATGGTTACGCAGCAGGCTGGACGCTTCCCACCCTTCGCGCAAATGCTCCAGTAGCGACTGGCTCTTGAACTGGACCAGGACATAAATCGAATAAATGCCTGAGTTGATCAGGTTGCTGAGAACGAAGTCCACAATCCGGTATCGACCCCCGAAGGGAACGGCAGGCTTCGCCCGCTCCTTGGTCAGCGGGTAGAGGCGGGTGCCCTTGCCTCCGGCCAATACAAATGCGAGCACGCGCAATTGCATTTTATGAGTCTCCGATTGATAGGTTGCCAAAAGGGTTCATGCCTATTCTGGCAGAAGGCAACGCATCGCGAAAGTGCAAAAGTCGTTTGCTCACTCTTAGTTTCACCGTCTTAGAGATGGTCGCACAGCGAGGGATGTTTCGAGTCAATTTTCGGAAGCGCGATCCGAAACAGATTCGCCAGGCCCCTGTGCTACGATTTAAAGTTACACCGCAGTCATGATTCGTGCCTATCGCGGCATCGTACCCAGGATCGCCGCTTCCGCTTACATCGATCAGAGCGCGCAGGTGATTGGAGACGTGGTGGTCGGCGAACGCTCCAGCATCTGGCCGAATGTCACTGCGCGTGGCGACGTGAACGTGATTCGCATTGGCGATGAAACCAATATTCAGGATAATTCGGTGTTGCATTGCGACGCAGGGCGATTTCCTCTGCACATTGGCAATCGCGTCACCGTGGGCCACATGGTGATGTTGCATGGCTGCACGGTGGAAGACGAATGTCTGATCGGGATCGCCGCCGTGGTGTTGAATGGCGCCAGAATCGGAAAAGGATCGGTAATTGCTGCCGGCGCGGTGGTGCCCGAAGGCGCGGAGATTCCCCCGCTCAGCATGGTGATGGGCGTGCCGGCCAAAGTGAAGCGAGCCGTTACCGACGAAGAGCGCGAGCGATTTCGCCAGAACACAGACCGTTACGTGGAAGCCGCGCGGGTTTACCGGGACGAGCCGGCTTGAAGACCGCCGGGCAACCGCTCCTTAACCGAGCCGCGCGCGTAAGCAAGCGGTTCTCGGACCACTCCCTCACGGTCGTGGCTCAGTGTGGACTATCGAGCGGAAACATTCGATGATCAAAGCAGTCAAAGGCACGCGCGATATCCTTCCCCCGTCCAGCGCCGTCTGGAACCAGGTGGAAGCCGTCGCGCGCGATGTGTTTCGAATTTATAACTATCAGGAAATCCGCACGCCAATCCTGGAAGAAACGGCGCTGTTCGCGCGTGGAGTAGGTCAGGAGACGGACATCGTCAGCAAGGAGATGTACACTTTCGAGGATCGCGACGGCAGTTCGCTCACGCTGCGTCCGGAAGCCACGGCGTCGGTGATGCGCTCTTACATCGAGCATCGTCTGGATCAAAAGCCGGGGCTGCAGAAGCTGTACTACATCGGACCCATGTTCCGGCGCGAGCGGCCGCAGAAGGGGCGATATCGCCAGTTTTACCAGATCGGCGCGGAAGCCATCGGATCGGAATCGCCGTCGGTGGATGCCGAAGTGATCGAGATGGTGATCGATTTGTTGCGCCGCGCTTCGCTCGAAGGCTTTCAGTTGCTCATCAATTCGGTGGGCGATCAGAATTGCCGCCCGCAGTACGTAGCGCTGCTCAAAGAAAAGCTGCGCGATGTGGCCGCACGCCTATGCGACGATTGCCAGCGGCGCGCGGAAACAAATCCGTTGCGCGTGCTGGACTGCAAGGTGCCCGAGGATCAGGAAATTATCAACGCGCTCCCATCGATTCAGGATCATTTGTGCGATCCTTGCCGCGAGCATTTCAACGCGGTGAAATCGCACCTGGATGACCGCGCGATTTCCTACGAAATCCGTCCTCGCATGGTGCGCGGTCTGGATTATTACATGCGCACCACCTTTGAGATCGTGCATGGTTCGCTGGGCGCGCAAAATTCGGTGCTGGGCGGCGGGCGGTACGATGGGCTGGCGGAATCGCTAGGCTCGCGCGTGCATTCACCAGGGATCGGGTTCTCCATCGGCGAGGATCGCCTGGTGATGAGTATCGAGCAAACCGCGCCGGTCAAAGAAGATCCGCTGGTGATGATGACGTTCACTTCTGGCGACGCAACGCGCCGTGCCGCCGCGAATGCCGCCGCTGAATTGCGCGCGCAGGGAATTCGCGTCGAGGTAGCCGAGGGAAAATTGAAGAAGGTTTTCGAAGTGGCGAACAAGCTGAACGCGCGCGTGGCGGTGGTTTGTGGAGAGAATGAGACCGCGGCCGGCGAAATATCAATGAAAGACATGGAGAGTCAGGTGCAAGTGCAAATTCGTCGTGAATTGCTCCTCGAAAAGGTGAAGGAATGCCTGAGCAAGTATCGTTAGATTTTCTGGGTGACTTGCGCCGCACGCACACCTGCGGCCAGTTGCGCGCCGCGGACGTTGGCAAAACGGCCCTGCTGATGGGTTGGGTGCATCGGCGCCGCGATCTGGGTGGAGTGTTCTTTATTCATCTGCGCGACCGCGACGGCGTCACACAGGTGGTGTTTCATGGCGATTCCGGCGAACTGCACACCAAGGCCGAGATGCTCGGCTCGGAATACGTGATCGCGGTGGAAGGCAGCGTCGCCCAGCGCGCGCCGGAAACCATCAATGCCGCGCTCGATACCGGCGAAGTGGAGCTGGTGGCCACCAAGCTTTGGATCCTCAATGAATCGCGCACGCCACCGTTTCCGATGGAAGAAACCGTCGACGTGAAGGAAGACGCGCGGCTGAAATACCGCTACGTGGATCTGCGCCGTCCGCACATGCAGCGCAACATCATGCTGCGCTCGAAGATCAGCTTCGCGGTGCGCGAGTTTTTGTATGGCCAGGGTTTTCTCGAAATCGAAACGCCGTTCATGACGCGCTCCACGCCTGAAGGCGCGCGCGATTATCTGGTCCCTAGCCGCGTGCAGCCCGGATCGTTCTACGCGCTGCCGCAATCGCCGCAGATCTTCAAACAGCTCCTGATGGTGAGCGGCTACGAAAAATATTTTCAGATCGTGCGCTGCTTCCGCGACGAGGATCTGCGGGCGGACCGGCAACCGGAGTTCACGCAGATCGATCTGGAGATGTCGTTCCCGCAGCAGGAGCGCATCTACGAAGTGGTGGAACCGATGTTGCAGCGCGTGTTTGAAGTCGCGGGCTTCGAAGTTCCGAAACAATTCCCGCGTCTTACGTATGAGCAAGCCATGCGGTCTTATGGCAGCGACAAGCCCGACCTGCGGCTGCCTCCGTTCCATGTTTTGGACGGAGAATCCTGGCAATTGGGCTTAACGTTTCCGCCGGTAGCGATCCACATTCCGAAAACGGGCGCGCTGAGCCGCAAAGAACGCGACGAATTAAAAGAGTACGGAACCGAGCGCGGCCTGCGGGTTTACGACGATTTGAAGAAGCTGGACGCGAAGCTTGTCGAACAAGCTCGCGCGGCGTCGAGCGCCGCCGATGACGACTTACTGCTGATCGCCGGATGGCCTGGGCCGCCGCAAGGCCAGCGTCCCGAAGAAACGTTCTATCAAGCCTGCGGTCAGCTTCGATTGTTCGCCGGGCAAAAATATAATGACCGGCACAAGCTTCTGGACCCGAATGTTTTCAAGCCGCTCTGGGTGGTGGATTTCCCGATGTTCGAATGGGACGCGGAAGAGAACCGCTGGAACGCCGCGCACCATCCGTTCACTTCCGTGCATGATGAAGATCTCGACAAGCTGACTAGCGATCCCGCTCGCTGCCGCGCCAAATCGTACGACGTAGTGCTGAACGGAACGGAGCTGGGCTCCGGATCCATTCGTATCCATCGCCGCGACGTGCAGGCCAAGGTTTTCTCCGCGCTCGGCTTTTCGGACGAAGAAGCCAAGAAGCGCTTCGGTTTTCTGCTGGAGGCGCTGGAATATGGCGCGCCGCCGCATGGCGGAATCGCGCTGGGCCTGGATCGCCTGGTGATGATTCTGGCGGGCGAAACCTCCATTCGCGAAGTAATTCCGTTTCCCGAAAACCGCGCGCGCTACAGACCTGATGTGCGAAGCGCCATCCGCGGTTTCCGATCGGGTGTTGCGCGAATTGGGCATCCGCATCGCGGGCGCTCCGGCGAAGACCTAAAGTGGAATTATGCCGGCTGCCAACGCGGTAAGCATCGAAGGCGTGTGGAAGTATTTCGGCGATTATCCGGCGCTGCGCGACATCTCGTTCAACGTCGATGGCGGCGCCTGCCTGGCGCTGCTGGGCCGCAACGGAGCTGGCAAGACCACGCTGCTGCGCATCCTGGGCGGGCTGTCCAGAGCCGCGCGCGGCCGCGTCTCCATCCTCGGCAAAGACACGCGCGCCGGCAGCACCCGGCAACGCATCGGCATCCTGGGCCATGGCATCGGCGTTTACGAAGAGCTCTCCGCTTTCGAAAATCTGAACCTGTTCGGCCAGCTTTATGGATTGGAAGATCCGCGCCGGACCGCGAC
The DNA here is from genome assembly GCA_963784025.1 of Bryobacterales bacterium. GTDB lineage: Bacteria > Acidobacteriota > Terriglobia > Bryobacterales > Bryobacteraceae > Palsa-89. Next base: position 100,247 of record CAWAPW010000002.1, on the reverse strand, counting down.
CGAATGGCTGGAGACGAACGGGCCTGGACCGCGTGCGCGACGGCCTGGTCCGCGAGTTCTCGCGCGGCATGCGCCAGCGGCTGGCGATTGCACGCTGCTTTTTGCATCAGCCGTCGCTGCTGCTGCTGGACGAGCCTTTCACCGCGCTCGACGACCGCGCCATTGCGGTGCTGCAAAACCTGCTGAAATCGGCACTGGCCGAGGGCAAGCACCATCGTCATGTCCACTCACCAATTGCGCGAAGCGCTGGAACTGGCCACCGACGTGGCCCTCATCAATCGCGGGAAACTGGCCTTTCGCGGGCGCGCGCACCTGGGAAATGTTGGAAGATCCGGGCTGGCTGTATCGTCACTACGGAGAAGCATGAAGTTTCTGCGCCGAGACCCTGGCGATCGCGGCCAAAGATCTGCGCTCGGAAATTCGCGGGAAGGAGGCCGTGAATGCTTCGGTGTCCTTTGCGCTCGTGATCCTGCTGCTATTCAGTTTCGCGTTCGACCTGGAACCGGAGCAGATCCGCGACATCGCGGGCGGCCTGCTGTGGCTGGTTTTCGCCTTCGCCGGCACGCTGATCCTCAACCGCAGTTTCGCGCGCGAGCTGGTGAACGATTGCCTGGATGCGCTGCTGGCTTCGCCCGTCAGCGGCGCGCAGTTATTTTTCGGAAAATGCCTCGCCAACTACGTGCTGATCATCATCGTGGAATGTATCAGCCTTCCGGTCTTCGCCATTTTCTATAATGTTCGATTGCCGCAGCGCTTGGCGCTGTTGTTTTTGGTGATGCTGCTCGGCACCTGGGGGATCACCGTGATCGGGACCGTTGTTCAGCGCCATGACCGTGAATTTGCGTCTGCGCGAGCTGATGCTGCCCACGCTGATTTATCCGATGCTGATTCCGGCGCTCGTGGGGGCCATTGAACTGAGCCGCGTGCTGATCAACGGCGGTCCGCTGGCCGAGAACATGATCTGGTTTCGTATTCTGGTGGCGTTCAACGTCATCTTCACCATTTTGTCCCTGGCTCTGGTAGAAATTGTTCTGGTGGGTTAAACGCATGCGAACGAAAATCATTTTGACTCTTACCGCGATCGCGGGTTTGATTCTGGCTTGGAATCTGTACCGCATCTTCCTGGACGTTCCCGACGAGGCGAACCAGGGCGCGATCTTCCGCATCATTTATTTCCATGTGCCGGCCGCGATCACATCGTTCACGGGATTCTATCTGGCAATGTTTTCCGCTATCGGCTATTTGGTCACAAAGGATCTCCGGTTCGACTCCGTCGCCGCCTCCGTCAACGAAGTATCGCTGGCCTTCGCCACCATCACACTCTGTACCGGCAGCATTTGGGGCCGTATCATTTGGGGTATCTGGTGGACCTGGGACCCGCGCCTCACGTCGTTCTTCGTTTGCTGGCTGATCTACGTCGGCTATTTCATGCTGCGGCGCGCCATTGACGACCCCACCGCGCGTGCCCGCCTATCCGCGGTGCTGTCGATATTCGCATGCGTCGATATCGTGCTGGTCTGGAAGTCGATTGAGTGGTTCCGCACGCAGCATCCCGGTCCGGTATTGGAAATCCGCGGCGGAGGCGGTATGGCGCCTGGAATGGAAGCGCCGCTGTGGTGGAATTTCCTGGCGTTGCTGATGCTGGCCACGGCTTTAATCCTGATCCGCACGCGTCAGGAAACCATGAAACTGGAGATCGATGCCCTGCGCCGTCACGCGCACGCGTTTTAAGGAGATCGCCCAATGAGCCCACAAAACTACACGTTCATGTTTTTTGGTTTTACGGTGGCCTGGCTGATCGTCATTGTCTACGTAATCTCGATCGCCTTGCGTGAAAAGAAGCTGCGCCAGGAGTTGGACCGCGTGAAACGAATGGTAGAAGAAGGCGAAAGCACCCGGCGCTAACTGACCAAGTCGAGTATGGTGACTTCAGGGCGGCAGTTGACGCGCACCCCGTCGATGTTTCCCACACCGCGCGTGATGTAAACCTGGCGGCCGTTCCATTGCTTCAACCCCGCGATGAAGCGTTTGTCGCGAACCGGCACGAAGCGCTCGCCCACTAGCGGCAGCACTACTTGCCCGCCGTGCGTGTGGCCGCTCAACATCAGATCCCACGGCCGATCCGCCAGCACGTCTTTGGTATCGGGATTGTGCGCCAGAAGAATCGCGGGATCGTCCTTTGGAACATCGGCAAACGCGAGAACGCCATCCACGCGCTCGCTCCAGAGATCCGGAACGCCGGCGAAGCGAATGGATTGATCGCGCACGCGAACCACTTCGGATCGATTGTGAAGGACGGGAATATTAGACGCGCGCAGAAGCTCGCGAATTACGGAACTGTCCTTGAGCCCGCCCACCGATGCGGCCCAACGGCCTCCATCATGATTGCCCAAACTGGCGAAAACAGGCGCCGCGCTCGACAATCGCCGAAGAATGCGAGCGTACTCGGTTTGGTCAAACGGAGTGGCATCGGTAACAAAATCGCCCGTCAGGCAGATCACGTCGGGCTTGGCCTCCAGGCCGAGTTGCACGGAGTTTTCGATCAATGAAAACGGCACTACCGGCGAGGCGTGAAAATCGGACAAGTGCAAGACGCGCACGCCGCTGGTAAGGCTGTTGCAGGGCAACTTCACTCGGACAGTGGTTCGTTCCAGCCAGTTGGGCTCAACGCCAAATGCATACGCGGGAGCGCAGCCGGCCATCGGGAGTAGAGAAAGGAGTTTCCTGCGGGTCAAGCTATATCTATTTTCGCATCCGCGCGCGGAGACGCATAGTTACCATGGTTCTAGTACGCGCTGCCGGCTACTGCATCCAGCAAAGCCTGCGGAATCGGCCACGTCGCGTAGACTTGGCGTTCATCACGTCGAAAACTTCCCGCCACCAGAGCCCCGCTCAAGTCGGCCGGATCGGGCTTCTGGCGTTGATGCGCCAATAATTCGCGGAGCGCTTTCGTGGTCCCCTCAAACTGCGTGAGCAGCGCCGATGCGGCGGGCGTGTCTTTGCAGGTGACGTGAACTCCGAATTGCAGTTCCCGATCGCGAGCGGCGCTGATACTAAATACGATCTCATCCGCGCCTGCGAGCGCCGGCACGTAGGCTTTTGCAGACGCCGGCAGCGCATCCATACTCTGCAGCGCCGCCGCCGGGATCAGGGCCCATACCGGTTCCTTGGGCGCCGCCAACGGCAATCTATTCGAATTGCTGGTCACCTGGTAAGCCCCAAAATCGTCCGGCCCGATCGCCATCGCCATCACATCGGACTTGAGTGGATAAAACGAAATCCGCCGATTGGGCTGGCTTCCCGTCACCACGCAAAAATCGTTGTGGCAAGATCCATTTTGCCGCACGGCATAATCCCGAAGATTGCTCCAATGAAAACGCCCGCGTAGCGCAAAGTAAGTCCGGCCGTCCTTGAACGCCGCCGCCACTGCGTCCAGATCCTGGCGATAATCGAATTTCGTTTCTCGGACGAACTGCTGATAGTCCGGCTCTTCGGCAGTCTTCGCGCCCGCCAGCATGTTGAGAATCCCCGATCGGCGAAGCGCGTTCACATCGATGTAGATCACGCTCGCGTTGCTCGAGGGAAGATAGGCGACCAGGTCCGACGGACCAGCGGCTCTTCGCGCTCGATGCCAGTAGATGCCGCCGGCCGCCAGCGCGCACGCCACCAGCAGGAGCACCACAAGCTGCCGAAGCTGGAAGCGCGGGTTCACAAAAGGCAGCTTACACCGCGGCCACGGTCTCCGTCATGCGCGATTCTTTCCACAGATCGATATACGGCGTGAGCGATCGCATCATTTGATGAAACTGCGGGATGTCCAGCGACTGCGCTCCATCGCTGACCGCTTTTTCCGGCGCCGGATGCACTTCCACGATCAGGCCGTCGGCTCCAATGGCAACGCCGGCGCGCGCCAGCGCGGGCACCAGGCTGCGCTTTCCCGTGGCGTGGCTGGGATCCAGAATTACCGGCAGATGCGTCAGCTCGCTCAGTGCCGCAATGGCCGCGATGTCGCAGGTGTTGCGCGTCACGGTCTCAAACGTTCGTATCCCGCGCTCGCACAGAATCACGTTCGGGTTCCCGTGCGCCACCACATACTCGGCCGACATCAGCAGTTCCTTGATTGTGGAGCTCATGCCGCGCTTCAGCAGCACCGGCCGGTTGCATTTGCCGAGCGTCTTGAGCAGCGCGAAGTTCTGCATGTTGCGCGCGCCGATCTGCAGGATATCGGCGTAGTCCGCCACCAGATCGACGTCGCGATCGCTCATCACTTCGGTGATGATCCCCAGGCCGGTGGCTCGTTTGGCCTTGGCCAGCAACTTCAGCCCTTCTTCTTCCAGGCCCTGAAAATCGTAGGGCGAGGTTCGCGGCTTGAATGCTCCGCCACGCAGCAGTTTCGCGCCCGCCCGCGCCACGCCCTCGGCCGCCTGCATGATCTGCTTCTCGGATTCCACCGAGCACGGCCCGGCCATCACGATGAACTCGTCGCCGCCGATCTCACAATCGTCTACGCGAATGCGGGTGCGTTCCGTCCGGTATTCCTTGCTCACGAACTTATAGGGCGCCGAGATGCGGACGGCCTTCTCCACTTGCGGCATGGCCTCCACGGACTCCAGGCACACCGTGGTGTCGCCTATGCCAACCGCGGCAACCACTACGCGCTCCTCGCCCTCAATGGCGTGAATCTTGTAACCGAAATCCCGGATGCGTTCACACACTTGCTCGATCTCCTCTTTCGTCGAGTGGAGCTTCATCGAGATGATCATCGTTCTATCTCCTCAGTAAACATCGCGCACAACGCAGCGGATCGCGATGGTTGGTTCCTAAATCGAGCGCGTCCCGCGCTGTGCGCTCCTCAAAAATGAAAAAACCCACTCTTTCGAGTGGGTTGCTTTTACTATAGCCGGTATTGCTTAAGCCAACGCCACTCGCCCCGATTCAGGCGCTAAACCAGTACCAAAATCGAAACGAGCGATAGGCGCTACGATGCATGAAGCCTCAGTATATGCAGAACCCGTGGCCCGGCGCAAGGCCCAAGCAGGAGGATTACGTGAGGGAGCCGCACCGGATCAACTCCAGCGGACCAAGGCGCGGGAACCGCAGGGGCGATCGTTCAATGCCGCTCCGCACAGTTTCGAAATCCGCGGCATTGTTGTGAATCAGCGGCATCCTTGCCACCAGAGCGGTGGCGGCGATCATCGCATCGAATCGCCAACGGGCCAAGCGCTCCTGACGCGATTCTACTAATTGGTGAGAGCGCCGCGGCGCGGTTGGAGGATCGGGCAACAGCGACATGATCTCGCCGGCAACTACGGCAACAGCCCCGTCGAGCGGCCACACCGGGCCCAGCGCACTCAGATATGCGATCCGAGCCGATTCGATGCTTTCCCGCCGCCCCTCGTGGGCACGGCGCCATAAGAGACTGTAGCCGCGGCTTCGCTCCAGAACGGTGACCGCGGAAACATGGATTGGATGACGCGATAAATACGCGCCCATCCAGCTCAGAAGCTCGGACTGCTTCGTTCGCGCCAGCCAGCTTTCCGCGCTGGTGTCGAACAGGAAGGGCCCAGAAGCCGGATCCACCACAGGCTAACGCCTTGCTACGGGTTCCAGAACAATGCCATCCAGAAGCGACAATTCGTCGTCCGTGAAGCCCGAAAAAGCTTTTCGGTAGAGGGCGAGCACTTCTTCGGAGCGCTCGGTTGCCGCATGCGTTTTTAGACCCTCCGCCAGCGCTTCCGAGATCACCGTGCTGAGGTTCACCCTTCTCGCGCGGGCGATGCCCTTCGCTTTCGTGAGCGAGTCTGAGGGCAGCGTCAACGTGGTTCGCTGCTTCTTAGCTTTAATGAGAGAACGTGCCGGTCCCATGCACACAGTATAGCATCAAGCCGGTCATCAATGTGTATCACGCCAGCCAGCCCGAATTATAGACGCCGGACGCCGAAAGTGAAACAATATCTCGTGGCATGAAAACACTTGTCGCCTTGTGCCTGTTTGCCGCGGCTTCGCTGACCGCCCAATCCCCGCCTGCGTCCGCTCCCCGTCCGGCCAACAATATGCTGATCAGCCGCGCGGTTCCCGACGCTGCCGCCGTCGAACGAGGACAAAAGATCTTCGTCGGCAACTGCGGATTCTGCCACGGCACCACCGCGCAGGGCGGCGATAGCGGTCCAGACCTGGTTCGTTCAGCGCTCGCTTTGGACGACGAGCGCGGCGACAAGATCGGCCCGGTGATCGAACAGGGACGGCCCGGCAAAGGCATGCCCGCCTTCCACCTGCCGGCCGATCAGATCCAGGACATCGCGGCCTTCCTGCGCTCACGCCAGCAAGCCGCCATCGATCGCAACGCTTATAGCATCCTCAACATCGTCACGGGCGACCGCGAGAAGGGCCGTGAATATTTCAACGGCGCCGGCCGCTGCCACAGTTGCCACTCGCCCACCGGCGACTTGGCGGGCATCGCGAAAAAGTACGATGCGGTGGCGCTGCAGTCGCGCTTTTTGTACCCGCGGGCACGCCAAGGCGAACCGCCGCTGGTGAAGTCACAGGTGACCGTAACACTGGCGTCGGGGCAGTCGTTCTCCGGCACGCTGGAGTTTCTGGACGATTTCGACGTCGCGTTGCGCGATGCTTCCGGCGATTATCATTCCTTTCCGCGCGATGCGCACGTCAAAGTGGAAGTCCACGATCCACTGGCCGCGCACGCCGAGCTACTCAAGAAATATAGCGACGCCGACATGCATAATGTGCTCGCCTATCTGGAGACCCTGAAATGAGACGGAAGCTCGCCGCGCTCGCGCTGGTTGGTTCTGGGCTGTGGGCTCAAAGCCTTGATCCGGCGCTCTTACTAAAGCCGCCTACCGATGCGTGGCCCACTTACAACGGCGATTACTCCGGCCGCCGTTTCAGCCCGCTCTCGCGCATCAATTCCTCGAACGTTACGGCGATGACTTTGGCCTGGGAATATCGTCTCGATCCGGGTACCGGGACGCTCACCTCAACCATTAAGTCGACGCCGCTCGAAGTCAACGGCGTCCTCTATTTCACGCTGCCCGATCACGCCTGGGCCGTAGACGCGCGCACCGGACGCCAGCTCTGGCATTACCAATGGGAATCGCATGGCGGCATTCACATCGGCAGCCGCGGCTTCGGCATGTATGGAGGCTGGCTTTATTTCGAAACTCCCGACAATTACCTGGTTTCCCTGAACGCCAAGGACGGCACCGAACGTTGGCACGTTGAAATCGCCGACGTGAAACAGGAATATTTCTCCACTCCCGCGCCTATCGTCATCCGCAATCACATCATCGTCGGTGTGGGCGGCGATTCGCTCGATGTCCCCGGCTATCTGGAAGCGCGCGATCCGGAAACCGGCCAGGTGCAATGGCGCTGGAACACCACGCCACGCAAAGGCGAGCCAGGCGCGGAGACTTGGCCCAATCCGGAAGCCATGGAACACGGCGGCGGCATGACGTGGGTGCCCGGCACGTACGATCCCGAACTCAATCTTTATTACCTGGGCACCGGCAATCCAAATCCCGTCATGGCGGGTCAAGGCCGCAAAGGCGACAATCTCTGGACCTGTTCCATCGTCGCTTTAAATCCCGATACCGGAAAAATGGCGTGGTATTTTCAGGCCTCGCCGCATGACACACACGATTGGGACGCCGCCGAAACTCCGGTTCTGATCGATGGCGAGATCGACGGGCGTCCACGCAAGCTGGTGGCTCAATCCAGCCGCAACGGCTACTTCTTTGTGCTGGACCGCACCAACGGCAAGAACGTTCTCTCGAAGCCTTTCATCGATATCAATTGGTCCAAGGGCTTGGACGCCAAAGGCCAGCCCATCGGCAATCCGGAGAAAGAGCCCAAGCCCGACGGCACGCTGGTGATCCCGGCGCTGGGCGGCGCGGCGAATTGGCCGTCTCCCAGCTTCGATCCCGAAACTGGATTGTTCTACATTAACGCCTCGTCGTCGTACAGCCTTTACTACCTCACCGACACCGCCGACAAACCGGAAGGCTATGGCGGACGCGATTCGGGCGTTTACTCCACGCTCGCGCTCAAAGCTATCGACTATCGCACGGGCCAGATCCGCTGGACGCATGAATACAATCGCGGAGGTCCGCCCATCGGCATCCTTACCACAGCGGGCAAGCTGTTATTTACGGGCGATCCCTCGGCCAATTTCGTCGTTTATGATCCGGCCAACGGGAAAATTCTCTGGCATGCGCACGTAGTGGCCAACGTGAGCAACGGTCCGATGACGTATGAACTCGACGGACATCAGTACGTGGTAGTTGGCGCCGGCGATACCCTGTACGGCTTCACACTTTTGCAGTAAGGCAATTATCGGCGCTGTTTTTACAACAATTTTACAGGGTCGGGGGGACTCTGGCTCTTCCTCCATCCAACAATGGAGGGGCTATGACCATGTCGATCCGAATTGTCGCATTCTTCGCGCTGCCCGCCCTTCTGGTGCCCACGTGCGCAATAGCTGAATCCATTTTGGGTCAGCTTCCCAGCAGTCCTGAACGAATTGTTTCCACGGTTCCGCCCAACGGCGATGGCAACCCATACGGAGTCGCCTTCGTACCTGGAGGATTTCCTAACGGCGGTTTGTTGGCATCCGGCGACATTGTGGTCTCCAATTTTAACGACAGCAGCGGTGTGCAGGGCACTGGAACAACCATCGTGTCCATCGCTCCGGGCGCTCAGGCCGCCGTATTCTTTCAGGGCCAGACGGGCCTGGGGCTCACCACCGCGCTGGGTGTTCTGCGTGCCGGTTTTGTTCTGGTGGGAAGCGTTCCCACTATCAACGACGGCGCCACCGCGCTGCAAGGTTCGCTGCTGGTGATCGACCGCTTCGGAAACCTGGTCACTACGCTCGCGAACGCACCGTTCCTCGACGGCCCGTGGGACCTCACGATCAACGATCAGGGAAACAGCGCTCAGATTTTCGTTTCGAACGTTCTCAATGGAACCGTTACTCGCCTGGACGTATTCTTAGGCGGTGGTAACTTCCATGTCCTGGGCGTTAATCAAATCGCACATGGATACTCGTTCGCTCCCAACGCCGCGGCGGTTGTGGTGGGTCCCACGGGTCTGGCTTACAACCCGCTGATCGACGTACTTTATGTAGCCTCCACCGACGACAACGAGATCTTCGCGATTCCCTTCGCCGGCACCACCATCAAGGACGTAAAGCAAGGCGTGCTGATCTATGAGGACAACACGCATTTGCATGGGCCGCTCGGATTGGCGCTGGCTCCCAATGGTCACTTGATCGCCGCCAACGGCGACGCGGTGTTCGCGGGCGGGACGCAGAACGCGCTGGTCGAGTTTACACAAACCGGCCAATTTGTCGCGCAATATCAAGTGGACCCAGGCGCGCCCGGCGCAGCCTTCGGGCTGGCCTTTTCGAGCGATCCGTTCAACCTCCGCTTCGCTGCCGTGGACGACAATCAAAATGCGCTCGACATTTGGGCGGTCCAGTAAATCTGCCACCCGGTCACCCGCGCGGCCGCAGATCGCTATAACTGGGCAGCCCCGCGATCCCGCGCGCATGCATCACCGCCCGCAGCACCGCTTGCGCCATCGCTTCCGCAGCCAACGCGCCGATGGCCCCGTGATTGGCCCGCGCCGCTATCGCGCCCGTTGCCACCGCAAAGATAGTGTCGCCATCGCTCGGCGTGTGCACCGGATAAATGGTGCGCGCCAAGCCGTCGTGCGCCATTTGCGCCACCTTGGTGGCTTGTGCCTTGTCGAGCGCGACGTTCGTTGCCACCACCCCGATGGTTGTGTTGGTGGCCGCATCGGCGCGTACGCTGTAGCCTTCGCGAATGCGCGCCATCGAATCTACAAATCCCGATCCGTCAGTCTTGCGCGCGCCCGCGATAATTTTCCCGGTCTTCGGATCCACCACGTCGCCCACGGCGTTCACCGCCACGATGGCGCCCACCACGATTCCCGTGTCGCCTACCCGCACGCAGGCACTCCCAAGGCCCGACTTCATGGCCTGCTTCGGACCGAACAGCTTGCCGATGGTGGCGCCCGCACCCGCACCCACGTTTCCTTCTTCCACTCGCTCCGTAGTCGCCGCCTGGCACGCCTTGTACCCCGATTCCGCGGTCGGACGAATCTTCGCGTCGCCAATTTCCAGATCGTAAAGAATGGCAGCCGGCACAATCGGCACCACGAGATCTCCAACCGCGTAGCCCAAATGATGCTCTTCGAGATAGCGGACCACGCCAGACGCCGCGTCTAACCCAAACGCACTTCCGCCCGCGAGCAGAATGGCCTGCACCTGTTGCACGGTGTCGATCGGATTCAGCAGATCCGTTTCGCGCGTGCCGGGCGCGGACCCACGCACGTCCACGCCCGCCGTCGCGCCCTTTTCGAACAGCAGTACGGTGCAACCCGTAGGACGCCGCGATTCGGTGAAGTGACCCGCCTTGACGCCTTGCACATCGGTGATGCTGCCGGCATTCCGCGCTTCGGCCGCGCGCACCGAGGGCATAGCACTTCCAGCGGCAACCGCCGCCAGGGCCCGATGGAATTCGCGCCTCTTCATCCTTACTCAGGTTACTCCCAGCGCCGCTTGCCGCGGTAACTCGCCGCGCGGTAAAGTCGGGTTTCCAATGCGATATTTCTCCGGGCTGATCCTGCTTTGTTACGGCACGCTTGCGGCGCAGAATCAGCCCGGCCGCGCCTGGAAATTCGCCGTGTCCGGGGACTCGCGCAACTGCGGCGACATCGTCATGCCCGCCATCGCGGCCGGCGTCCACAAAAGCGGCGCGGCTTTCTACTGGCATTTGGGCGATTTCCGCGCCATTTACGAACTGGACGAAGATATGTCGCCGCCGGCGCAGCTGGGCCTTCACAACAAGCGCCTCGAAACCCTCGCCTATTTAAGGCAAGCCTGGCCGGATTTCATCGCGCACCAGATTGTTCCTTTCGGCGCCCTGCCGGTTTATTTGCTGATGGGCAACCATGAGACCATTGCGCCGATGACCCGCGAAGCGTGGCTGGTGCAGTTCGCGGATTGGTTGGAGACGCCGGCCCTACGGGCGCAGCGTCTGAAAGACGATCCGTCGGATCACAAGCTCCACGCCTACTATCACTGGATGGAGCGCGACATCGATTTCATTTCGCTCGATAATGCGACGCAAGAGCAATTCGATCCCGATCAAATGAAATGGTTCCACGCCGTGCTGGCGCGCGATGAAGCGTCGCCGCAGATTCGAACCATCCTGGTGGGCATGCACGAAGCTCTGCCTGGCAGCATGAGCCGCATGCACAGCATGAGCGAGTCTCCGCTCGGCGACAAAAGCGGCCGCGAAGCGTACGAAGCATTGTGGCACGCGCACGACGCAGCGCACAAACGAGTGTACGTTCTGGCCAGCCACTCGCACTTTTACATGGACAATATTTTCGAAACCGCCGATTGGAAAGACAAAGTTCTCCCCGGCTGGATCATCGGCACGGCCGGCGCCCAGCGCTACAAGCTGCCGCCGGAGGCCACGCCCGCGCAACACGCCCAGACCAATGTTTACGGCTACATGATCGCTACGGTCAGCGGTGACGGCGAGGTGTCATTCGAGTTCGAACGGCTAGGCCTGGAAGATCTTCGAGCCATCAACGGGTCTGCGTATCCCGACCCGCTGGTTCGCTGGTGCTTCGAAAACAATCACCAATAGCGTTGTTCTTCCGTCGTGTCGATGTGTGAAACACACGATCCTCGCGGCAACTCGATGCTTGCCAGCCCGAACCCACACAACACAACACCGCTTACTGACGTGCGCGGCTCGGTAGATGCCGATTGTTACAGAGCCGCGCGCGTGAGCAAGCGGTCTACTCCAGACCTCCGCTGCAAAGCGGCAACCGAGCGTCCCTACTTCGCCGCGCTCTCCCATCCGGTCTTCGAGTTGTACGGCATCATGAACCCCATCGCCTCCACCTCGTGAATCTTGCCGCCCTGGATTTTGAAAATGTGCGCGGCCGGCAGATCAAACGGCGGGATGTTCAAATCCACCTTCTGCACATCGGGCACGCCCACGATCTTCACGAACTTCTGCTCCATCGGCTGCCGGAACTGCGAGAGCCCGAAAACCAGGCCAGTTTCCACGTCGGCGATCTCCACGCGGCGCGGCTCAATGCGAGTGATGTAATCGAAAGTGTGCGTGTTGATTTGATCGCGGCAGCCCATCGCGCCCATGGTTCCCATGCCCGGCGTCTTGGGCGGCGGATTGCCGGTGGTCTGCATTCCGTTCTCGTGCCGCAGGCAATCGTCCGCGAACGGCGCTGCATTGCCGTTGGCAGTCACAAGCGCCGTGTAATACGAATAGCCGATCTTCAGCATTTTCTCCCGGGACATCCGCTCGGCCGGCGGCACCATCGCAAGCAGCCCGGGCCGGGGCGTCTGCAAATTCTTGAGGCTGGCCTCCCGAAGATCGCGCGCAATCAGATGCTCGGCCTCCGTGATCTTTCCGTCCTTCAGTTTCAGACGCAGGCCCAACTGGATCGGCCTGTCGCCATCCTTGCCGTGCTCTTTCATCAGGCACAGGAAGCCCACCTGCTGCGCCACCGGATCGGGAACATAAATCTTGAACGTGGTGGGACCCTCCGCCGCCGTCTTCCACAGCCCCTCGCCCGGCTTCATCGGAACCGTGTTCTCCACAAATTTCACTTCCGTTGCGAAGGCCACTTGCGAAGGATTGTGCGCCAATATCGCCGCGAGGTAGCTGTCCACCGTCTTGTCCAGGCACGCCCGGTCGCATTTCGCGGCGTTCGCGGCGCTGCTCATTGCAGCCACGGCAAAACTCAAAACGATTGCGCTTCTCAGAGATCGTTTCATATCGGTTGTTCCAGGTCGTAGCCAGTATATACGCCCTTGCGACGTCTTGCATGCAAGCCCGAAGACCGAGTATGATGACCAAGCAACAAGGAGAAATTCCGCATGAAATCTTCAGGAACGCTGTTCGCTGCGATACTGGCGCTATCGGCCGTGGGAGCGCTATCGGCTGAGTCCATCAACCCGCCCACCATGCCGCAAACCGCGCCCATGAACAAGCAGGAGAAGAAGAACCTGGACATGGTGCTGGACTGGTGGCGCGTCGTGATCCAAGGCGGCCATCTGGATCAGGCGCTCGAAATATCAGGCCGAGGATTACATCCAGCACAATCCCAACGTCAATACCGGACGCGCCGGTTTCGTCGAATTCTTCAGCAAGTTCAGCAAGCCCAAGAATCCCATCCCCGCCAAGCTGGAGAACCCGCCCGTGGTGATGGGCGCCAAAGGCGACTTCGTGTGGCTGATTTTCGAAACCGAGCAAAAGGTCCCGCGCGACCCATCGAAGACTTATCACTCCAACAGCTTTGAAGTGATCCGCATTCAAAACGGCAAGGTTCAGGAGCACTGGGACAGCGCGATGAAAATGGCGGGCTCGGGCAACGTCAACACCGGCGTGTCTCCCAAGCCGCCCTCGGAATGGAACACCGGCAAGCTGAACAAAGGCAGAAGAAATGACCCGCGCGTTGGCCACCGAAGAGTTGAAGGACATGTTGCAATACGGCCACCTGGAGCTGGCCGACAAGACCATGGACCCCGGCTACATCCAGCACAATCCCAACGTCCCGCAGGGCCGCGACGGCTTTAAGGCTTTCATGAGCCGCCGGCCGGGACGAAAGCCGCAGGAGATCAAACCCGAATGGCCGAACCCGCCCGCCCTAACGTTGATCGATGGCCCCTACTCGGTGATGATGTGGGATCGCACCGCAAAGGATCCGGACGATCCCAGCAAGATGTACACGTGGAATCACTACGACGTTGTGCGCATGGAGGACGGCCACATCAAGGAACATTGGGATGAAGCCCGGCTCCTGGTGCTGCCCGCATCCAGGGACAAGTAACAGCTCCCGAGGCTAAGGCTCGGGAGACGGAAGCCGGCGATGAAGTCAAGTTGCTTGCGATATCGGAGCCTGAGTGGGGGCCTTCGCGCGTCAAGGATTGCGATCGGGAGTGTCTGGTGGGCTGCATGGACGGCTACATGAACGCCATTTACAAGCACGATCCCAAGGCCGTGCCCCCACTTGCGATGGATGTCCGCATGACCGAAAACACCGGCCACATGTCCACAATGGTACGCGCCGGGGCGCCAAACCGGACGATCCCCCTGGCATGCTGATGAACGCGATGATCGTGGAGAGCTTCGGCATCCGCGGCGGCAAGATCCACGAGGTGGAAGCGATGCCCTTCGTCACCATCCCTTACGGCTTGGGCGACGGCTGGACCGAAGGCTCGGGACGTTAGCAGTCTGTGTCGAAACCGGCTCCCTCACGGTCGCGGCTCTGCAACGCAATGAACCTACCGACCCGCGCGCCCGCAGCACACCCGGAGATGACCGGAAGTCGTGCACCGGAGAACATCGACTCGAAGAAGACCGGACGGGTGGCGCGTGAGCAAGCGGTCCTCTCGGACTTTCGACACAGACTGTTAGCGCGCTAATCGTCCCGCGATTTCGCGATACTCTCGCGCTGCCCAGGCGTCACATTGAAGATGGCGGAGGCTGCATGAGCGAAACGTTCGACGTAATCGTCGTCGGCGCGGGACCCACGGGCGAGAATGTTGCCGATCGGGCAGTGAAAGGCGGGCTCACAGCCGCCATCGTGGAATCGAACCTGGTTGGCGGCGAATGTTCTTACGCGGCGTGCATCCCGAGCAAAGTGCTGCTGCGCAGCTCAGAGGCGCTCGAAGCCGCGCGGCGCGTCGACGGCGCGAAACAGGCCATCACCGGATCGCTCGACGCCTCCGCTGTCCTGGCGCGCCGCACCCTGTTCACCGAGTCATGGCACGACGCGAGCCAGGTGGAATGGTTGAAGAACGCTAAGGTGGCGCTGGTACGCGGCCAGGGAAAACTCGCGGGAGAACGCATCGTGGAAGTACGCTCCAGCGATGGTTCCATCACCCGGCTCAGCGCTCGCCAGGCGGTTGTCATCTGCACCGGAACCGCTCCTCTGCTTCCGCCCATCCCCGGCTTGGCCGAAGCTTCGCCCTGGACCAATCGCGAAGCCACTCGTGCCGACCGTATCCCGCCGCGCTTGGTAGTGCTCGGCGGCGGACCGGTGGGGTGCGAACTCGCCCAAGCCTTTCGCTCGCTCGGAACCAGGGAAGTTACTCTGCTCGATCGCGCCGATCGCGTGCTCGAACGCTTCGAGCCCTTTGTAAGCGAAAAGATCACGGCCAAGTTTCGCGACCTTGGTATTTGCGTGCAAAACTCAGCGAACGTGTCGCGGGTCCAGCGCCGATCTCCCAGCACACCAGTGCAAATCTGGTGGGACGCGGGGAGCATCGAAGCCGACGAAGTTCTTGTCGCCACCGGCCGCGTTCCTAACACCAAAGACATTGGACTCGAAACCGTCGCGCTGAAACCGGGCGATTGGCTCGACGTTGACGAAACCTGCCGCGTCAAAAGTGTTCCCGGCGGCTGGCTCTACGCCGCGGGCGACGTGAATCATCGCATTCTGCTCACGCACATGGGTAAATACCAGGCGCGAGTGTGCGGCGACACGATCGCCGCGCGCGCCAAAGGTGAATTGAACGGAAGTCCGAAGCCCTGGACGCGATTCGCCGCCACAGCCGACCACACGGCCGTGCCGCAAGTGGTCTTCACCGATCCCGAATGCGCCGCCGTTGGGCTCACGGAGGCGCAAGCCAAACAAGCCGGCCTGCGCGTTCGCGCGGTGGAGTACGACATGAGCCACATCTCCGGGGCCAAGATCGTCGCGGACGGCTATCAGGGCCACGCCAAAATGATTGTTGATGAGGACCGGCATGTGATCGTCGGGGCCACGCTGGTGGGACAGGACGTCGGCGAATTGATCCATGCCTTTACTATCGCCGTGGTAGGCGAAGTCCCGCTCGAACGTTTGTGGCACGCCGTTCCATCTTTTCCAACTATCAGTGAAATCTGGTTGCGTCTGTTGGAGTCTTACGGGTTATAAAGGAGTCATGCTCCACCACAAAAAACTCGACATCCAGCACCGCGAAAGGGAAGGGATCGTCATTCTCGACCTCAAGGGGCATCTCGTCATGGGCGCAGGCGATATTACCCTTCGCGATTGCGTCGACTCCTTACGCGATCCGGCTAACCGGCAACTCGTTTTGGACTTCGCGCAGATTTCCGAGATCGACACTTCCGGCATGGAGGTCCTTCTATTTCTGGCCCAGCAATATCGCAATGCCGGCGGAAAACTGGTGCTTTTCAACTTGGCTCACACGCACGGCAAGGTGTACGAAATGGCGCGCCTGGAAAGTGTGGTTGAAATTTATCGCGATGAGTTGGACGCCATCAACAGCTTCTTTCCCGATCGCAAGGTCACCCGTTACGACATCCTCGATTACGTGGAGAGCCACGTTCCCCATGAAGACCACAACCACAAAACCTAAGGCCGCGCCGCTGGAGGAATACCGGGAGAAGCGCAACTTCGACGTCACCGCCGAGCCGAAGGGCGCGAAAGCGGGCGCGAAATCGCCCGCAAAATTGCTATACGTGATTCAAAAACACGACGCTTCGCACTTGCACTATGACTTCCGCCTGGAGTGGCGCGGCGTTCTACTCTCCTGGGCGGTTCCGAAAGGCCCCTCGCTCGATCCTTCCGTCAAGCGCCTGGCAGCGCAGGTGGAAGATCATCCCGTGGAATACGGGGGCTTTGAGGGCGTGATCCCGGAAGGCGAATACGGCGGTGGAACCGTGATGCTGTGGGATCGCGGCACCTGGAGTCCCGAAGTGGAGGATGTGGATGCAGCGCTTGAAAAGGGCGATTTGAAGTTCACGCTCAATGGAAAAAAGCTGCGTGGGTCGTGGGTGCTGGTGCGAACCAAGCTCGGCTATGGCGGATCGAAAAAGCCGCAGTGGCTGCTGATCAAGCATCGTGATCGTTATGCTTCCACCGAGGACGTCCTCACGACCCTCGATTCACCGCTCTCGTCGCTCACCAAGCGCTCGCTGGCCGAGATCGCTAACGAATGACCGCTCGCATTCCCTTTCGCATGCAACCCATGCTGGCAACGCTGGTCAAGGAACCTTTCCATCGCACCGGCTGGGTTTACGAAGAGAAATACGATGGCTATCGCATCCTGGCCTATAAGGAAGGCACGCACGTGACTTTGCTGTCGCGTAACGCCAAGGATCGAACCGCGCACTTCCACACAGTGGCCGAAGTGCTGAGCGCTCTTCCGCACGAAACTCTGCTCTTGGACGGCGAGGTGGTGGCCTTCGATCGCCAAGGCGTCTCCCGTTTCCAACTGCTCCAAAATCTCGCCGACAAGCTGCACTACGCGGTGTTTGATTGCCTCTATGTCGACGGCCGCGATCTGCGCGGGGAGCCTCTTCGGTCGCGCCGTGCGGCACTGGAGAAAATCCTCGGGAAGCCCGCCGGCAAACAGCCGACACTTTTCCCATCCGCTCGCCTCGCTCCAGACGGGCTGAAGGCCTATGAAATCGCCAAGCAAAAGGGATTCGAAGGCGTGTTGGCGAAGGACGAATCGTCAAACTACACCGAAGGCCGCTCTTCAAAATGGCTCAAGTTCAAAGTGAAGCAGGAGGACGAGTTCGTTATCGTTGGCTACACCGCGCCCGCCGGCGTCCGCGAACATTTTGGAGCGCTTCTGTTAGCGGCCCACGAGCAGGGTGAACTCAAGTATGCCGGCAAAGTAGGCACCGGTTTTTCGCAGGACACGCTCGCCAAGCTCTTCCGCAAATTCCAACCGCTGGTTCGCACCAAACCTCAGGTGGCTGATCCTCCGCGCGAGCGCGATGTCACTTGGCTGGCGCCCCGCCTGGTGGCACAAATCGCCTACGAAGAATGGACCGACGATCGCAAACTGCGCCAGCCGGTGTTTCTTGGGCTGCGCGATGACAAGCGCGCCGCAGAGGTCACGGTCCCGGAAGCAAGATGAAACTAGACGATCTGATCACGCATCCCGACAAAGTTTTTTGGCCCGACGAAGGCTACACCAAGCTGGATCTGGCCCGCTACTACGACGCCGTCTTCACCAAGCTCAAGCCCTATGTCGACGATCGCTTGCTTTCGCTGGAGCGCTGTCCGGATGGAATGCTTGGGAGTTGTTTCTATCAGAAGGCGGCGCCCAAAGGCTTGCCGCAAGGCACACCCACGCAGCGCATTCACCATCAGAATCGCGATGTCGACTATGTGGTGGGCGGGTCGAAAGACACGCAGCTTGCGCTGATGAATCTGGGTTGCATTCCGGTGCATGTCTGGGCCAGCCGCGCTGAGCATCCGCAGCAGCCGGACTGGATGGTTTTCGATCTCGATCCCACCTCGGGCAAATTTTCGGACGCGGCGAAAGCCGGCTTGCTAATCAAAGATACATTGGACGAGATCGGCCTGACGTCGTTCGCCAAGACATCCGGCAGTCGCGGCCTGCACGTTTTCGTCCCGCTACGGCTGGGGCCAACTTACGATGAAGTGCTGCCCTTCGCCAAAGACATCTGCGAAGGTTTGGCTGCTGAGCATCCCAAGGAACTCACGATGGAGCAGCGCATCGAAGCGCGCGGCCAGCGCGTATATCTGGACGCCTTTCGCAATGCCTTCGGCGCCACCGTGGTTGCGCCGTATTCGGTTCGCCGCCGCGAGAAAGCGCCCTTCTCCATGCCTCTGGATTGGGCGGAAGTAAAACCGTCGCTTGATCCTGCCAGTTTCAACCTGGGCAATTACGCAAAAGTCCTCCAGGGTCCCGATCCGTGGAAGGATTTCTTCAAGAGCCGGCAGGCGTTCACGTCGAAAAAAACTAGCTCGAAAAAAACATCCGCCAGGTAGTGGCCACCAGCGCGTGGGTCACCATGCTGGCGCGGACGCTGCGCGCTCTCAACAGCGCCAGCCCGCAGAAAAAACCCAGCGCCCCGGCCACGATGGCCAGCCGCCAGTTTGGAAACTTGCGGAACGGCAGATGCGCCAGCCCGAAATAGCACCGCGGCAATCAGCAACCCCGCGGTCTGGCTGTGCGTGCCGCGCGCGATCACGCGCTGCAGAAAGGCGCGAAAGAAAAACTCCTCCGCCATCGACACCACCCATAAGATGCCCCAAAAAGTAAGCACCAGCGACCGCGGCAAACCTCCACCAACTGGCAGGGTGCAGATGGAATTGACCCAGGCGCACCAGATAGGCGAGCGCGGCCCCGATGGGCAGGAAATAGAGAAAATGTTGCGCGCCGACGCGCCATTCGTCACGCGAGGGCACGAAACCAAAACGCACTTCGTCGAGCGATCGCAGCGAAAGCACGGCCATCAGCCCCAGACGGATCCACATGAGCTGGCCCAGAATCCCCAGCGAAACGCGCGGCGAAAGCGGCCCGTAAATATGATCGAAAGGCCGGCTCAAATACGCGGCCGCCATGAAGCCGAGGAACAAGCAAATCGGCGACCATATTTGGGCCAGTCCACGCGTACCAGAATGCCGCCACCAAAACCAGCGCGAGTAGCTCTACGAATGAGACCAGCCGAAACGTCCGAGTGCCCAAGGCTTCGATCAGATAGGGAATCACGCCGCTGGCCGTCAAAAGCGAGGCCCGCAGCGATTTCGAACCGAGCGCGTCGAAGCTTTTTCGTACCGGAGCAAACGCCGGCACAAGATAGAAAGCCAGCTCGACCAGAAACGCGGGAACCACCGCCAGCGCCACCGTCGAAGATATATTCTGTTGATGGGAGTAAAAATACGCTGCGATGCAAGCTGCTATCCAAACCACGGACAGCGTCGTCAGAAACTGGCGCATTCGCTTCATCCTAGCATCGGCTCTCTTATTTTCCGCGCTGGCGTTTCCCGCCCTGACCATGGCTGAGGACCCTCCTGCCAATCTTGTCCGATTGATCGCCGCCCGCGAAACCGAAACCGCGCAAGCCCAAAGCAACTACACCTATCGCCAAACCGTCACGCTGGATGAGATGACTGCGAGTGGTCTGGTCCAAGGCACTTATCGCGAAGTACGCGACATTATTTTTTCGCCCGCCCAGGAACGCAGCGAACAAATGGTCGGCAAGCCGTTCGCGACGCTGACTCATCTGAAATTGACCGACGAAGATTTTCGCGACATGCGCGAGATCCAGCCCTTCCTGCTCACCAAAGATCAGGCGTTCCTCTACGAAACGCAGTTTAAGGGCGAAGAGACCATGGATGGCGTGGATTGTTTCGTCGTCCAGATCGGTCCGCGGCAGATTCTGGAGGGCCAGCGGTTGTTCGACGGCATGCTGTGGGTATCGAAGAAAGATTATTCGGTAATCCGCAGCGAAGGGCAGGCCGTACCGCAGATCCACACGCTGAAAAGCGAGAATCTGTTCCCGCATTTCACCACGCTGCGGCAAAAAGTGGAAGGCGATTTCTGGTTTCCGGTGCTGACTTATGGCGACGATACACTATATTTTCGCGGCGGCGCGCAACGTGTCCGCCTAAGCATCCGCTATACCGACTACCGCCGATTCGGCGCCGACTCCAAGATCACTTTCGATAAATAAGTGCGGAACCTGCCGGTTAAGATCTTCGTATTGAGAGTAGAATCGAATATCATTCGGGAGGAGGGCGCATGGCGCAGCACGTGAAGATCCTGGGCATTTTGCACATTGTGTTGGGCGGACTCGGCGTTTTGGGGGCGATGATCGCGCTTATGGTCTTTGGCGGCATCTCAGCCTTGGTGGCATGCGGATCATTCTGCCGATAGCCTGACCGCAATTCCTATTCTTGGCGCCATCGCCGGCATCGTATTTATCATCATCTTGGTGATTTCCTTGCCGGGACTGATCATCGGCATCGGCCTGCTGCAATTCAGACCTTGGGCTCGCGTGGGCGGGATTATTTTGTCGGCTTTCGATCTGCTGGCATTTCCATTCCATACCATCCTGGGAATCTACGGTCTGTGGGTTCTGCTGAATCGTGAGACCGAGCAAATGTTTGGAGTTCCGCCGGCGCGCGTGGCGTGAGTTCCGCGCGGAGCTTTAAGCCGGACGGATCCATGCCATCGCCCGAGCGCCGCATCCAATCCTTCAGCAGTGCCTTCAGCTCATTGCGCTTCAGCTCCAGCGCGGGATCTTGCGCGCGATTGTGCATTTCGACCGGATCCTCGCCCAGATTGTAGAGATGCGTCACGTTCTGCCCGCGGTCCATCACCAGTTTGTCCAGTCCGCGAACTATCATGCGCCATTCGTCAGGCATCCCCAGCCGGCCGACACAGTAGATGGATTGGGGCTGTTCCCGCAAAAGATCGCGCCCCTGCATGGAATCGCCAGTGCTGACGCCGCACAGCGCGAGCAGCGTCGGAGTCACATCGACGTTCGAAGCCAGCACACCGCTGCGCCGTCCGGAATGAATCCGCGGATAGCGAAGCATCCAGGGCATGCGCACCGCGGGCTCCAGCGGCCCCGATCCATAACCGTGATCGGAAGTGAACACGGCGATGGTGTCGTTCTTAAGCTGCAGGCTGTCGACGAGGGCGATTACGCGCCCGGCGTTGTCGTCCACCACCGCCGCTTCCGCCCGAGGCCATGCCAGCAGCAGAAAGAACGGATTAGGCCGGTTTTGTTTGATGAAATCCAATGCCAGGCTGGTATCGGCGGTCTTCTGTGGCGCGCCTAACCGCCAATCCCCGATAATCGCGGTTTGGTACCCGGCATCCTTCAAACGCCGGGCGATGGTCACTTGATCCGCCGGCAGCGGCATGCCATCGCGCGTCACGCCGCAGGCGAACGGAAAGCGGCCGGTGATCAACGATGCTTGCGACGGACCGGTTTCCGGGCAACACACATAGCTCCGTTCGAACTGGACGCTTTCCTCCGCAAAGCGCGTCAAATGCGGAGCGCGGATCGTCGCATCGAGCGCCAAATCCGGAAGCCCGCTCGCAAGCATAACGACGACATTGGGCTGGCGGGAAGGAGCGGATTGAGCCCAACTGAACCTCGCGGACGCGGCCAACATCGCCGATTTTCTAAGGAAATCCCGGCGGCTGGGCATGGCTGTTTTCCTTGGTAACACACTAAGGACGTTCGCCGGAACATCCGATAACTCTATTAAGGATAAATTCTATGCGACGAGTGCGAGTGCATAATCCATCCCGGGCCACCACACTGGCGGATCGCGCCCAGATCGCCGATACCAGCAGGACGCGGAAAACGGGGCTTTTGAAGCACGAGCGGCTGGAACCCGGCGAAGGCCTGTGGATTAAGCCGTGCGAGGGCGTGCATACGGTCGGCATGAAATTTCCAATCGACGTTTTGTTCCTGGATAAGAGGCGCAAAGTGGTGAAGATCCGCGCAGCCATGCCGCGCTGGCGCATGGCGGCGTGCCTGTGGGCGCATTCGGTGCTGGAACTGCCCAGCGGCACGGCAGCCGCAACCAACACCACCGCTGGGGATCAACTGGAGTTCGAACCCTATGAAAGCTAGCAGGCTGTGTCAAAACCTCACGGTCGCGGCTCGGTAGCGTTACAGAGCCGCGCGCGTAAGCAAGCGGTTTTTTCGGACTTTCGACACAGGCTGCTAGAGCGTCAACTGCACCACGTGCTGGCCGCGCGGCAGCGTCAGGACAAAACCGGAGCCCGACTCGTCGCAGCTTTGGATCGCTCGGCGCGCCGTCGATTTCAAGCTTGCGCGGGCGGGCGTTTAATAGCGCCAGGGCGCGAGCGCTGCTTTGGTAGGAAAATCGCAAACCATTCGCAATAACGCTCGCCGAGCGCAAGTCCCCGTTGAAATCGGTCATTCTGAGCGGTGAATCTTTGGGCGCCGGTTCGATGACGCTTGGTCCGGCCGGAAGCCAGACCGTTGTGTCGCTGTGGACGGGCCAGAGGCGGCCATTCACCAGCGCGGGCCCTTGCCAGGGCACGCCAACGCCGTGGTGCGATTCGATGACGATCCGGGAGCCGTTCTGCTCCGCCTTGTCCACGCTGGCGGCGGCCGAGGCGAGCAACGGAAGATCGGGCGTGAGTATGGAATTCTCGAAATACAGCGCCACCCGTGAGAAGGACTGCGCGGCCAAATGCACCAGCTGGAACAATTCGGTACCGGTCTGTTGTTTCGTGGGATAGACGTCCTGATAGCGCTCCACGATGTTGATGTCGATCGCCAGGCGATCGGTGTGCTTGCGTCAGCGGCTGATAACGCGCGGCGATTTGCGGATAGCGCTGCGGGCCCAGGTTCCAGATGGTGGCGGGGTCCTCGATCAGGAACGTGAAGTCGTGCTGATCGAGCAGGGGAAGAACGCGCGCGGCGTCGGCGCCGATCAGATCGTGCATGCGGGTATCGAACCGGTCGTCCACGTGAGTGAGGACAAAATCCAGATCGGGCTTCGATGATGCCCGGATGGATTCGATCTGCGCCGATCCATTTCTCCTGCTGGCGGCGCGCCAGATCGGCGCGGTAATCGAGAAATGTCCGGAGGCGCGTGTCTCAGACTTCCCGGGTGATGTGCCGATTGAAACAGCTCAATCGGGTCGAAGCCGTGGAGCCCGCGGAATTCGTCGCGAACATCCTGGTTCATGGGCGTAAAGCGGGCGGGATTCGCGGCGCCTTCCAGCGATTCGAAGTACAGCTCGGCCAGATTCACGCCATCCCAATCGAAGCGGCCGACCAGTTGCTTCACCCCTTGCGAAACGGCGGCGAAGCAATCGGGATTGTTCAGGTTCATCAGCTTGCGCCAGTCCAGTTGAGCGTCCTGCAGGATGGCGGTTTTCTCGCGCCACTCGGGATGTGCGTCCCAGAATTTCTCGCTGACGTGCGGCAATTCCAGCCACACGTAGACCAGAATCGCCTTGCGATGACAGGCTTCGATCAGCCGGCGCAGATATTCGTCGGACTCGGCGTTCTGCTCGTAGTAGTGCCAGCCCGGCGACGTGCAGCGCGCCGATGCCGGCTTTGCGCCAGCGGTCGGCAAAGTAATCCAGATCGACACGCGAGCGGTAGGCGCCATCGAAGAAGGCCCACAGGCGTTGCGCTCTGAAAGGGCGGCTTCATCCCGAGATCGTGCAGGGCCTGGAGCAAATAAGGGAACCGTTCGTAGCCTTCTTTTCCGGGCGACGCGGCGATCCACAGCACCGCGCCCATGCCGCGATGCAGAGCCACCGTAACCGGCGCATGGTCCCAGCGTTCCGCGGCGACAACAGTCGCGTCCTTGGGCACATTGAAGATGGGAATTTCGAGCGGCGATTCCCAGATGATGGGCAGCTTGGGCGCGTGCTGGTCGACGATGCTTCGAACCACCACTCGTTGATTGCCCGGGAGTGATGCCGAGCGCGGCGGCGAGCTCGCCCTCGCCTTCCAGCACCACGATGCCGCCTTGCTCGATGCGCTGGATCCACTGCGGGATCGATCCGGCGGCCACGTTGCGAACCACAAACAGATTCGCGGGGCCGCCGGCGGCGCGAGTGATTCCGATGGAGGAGAAGATTTGCGGCCACGGGCCGGGATCGTCGCCCGCGATGTGGTAGTTGAACGTGGCGGCCGGAAGGGAGAACTGGCCCAGCCGAGCAGAGCCAACGCCGAGTCTTAACGCGAAAATGCATACCAGATTCCAACTCGAAGATCGAAGAAATTCGGACGGCGCGGGTTGTCCAGGTTGACAGTGTAAGCGCCGCGCAGGAAGTTCACCGAGAACAGCAAGGACTTGGGCAAATCGCGAAAGCGGAAACGCAAGCCGGGACCGGTCTCCACGTAATTCGCCCAGTATTGATGCAGCCGGTCCGCGGTGGCGTTGCCGTTCCAATAGATCTGCTCTTGCAGGCCGCCAAATCCTTCCGCCGGGGCGAATGTGTAGCCGGCGCGGTTTTGCGAATAGTAAAGCATGTCGTCTTGAAAGCGGCTGACGAAGACCGCGTCGTCGTTGGTTTCGAAGAACAGCCCTTTGGAGCTGTTCATCAGATGGCCGAAGCCCTTGGCGTAAGAGATGCCGCCGCGATAATCGGGAATCATCGCGCCGACGTCGGTGCGGCTGGGAAGATACTTCACCGCTTCGCCGGCTTCAAACCATCCCGTAATGCCGCGCCAGGGAAGCGTGGCCACGCCGACGCCGAAGATGAACGAGTCTTCCGAAAGATATTGCGGGAAGGCGTTGCCGAGCGTGGATCCGATGGTCTCGCGCGTATCGCCGACGAATCGCACCGAAAGGTAAGGACGAATCGGGAAGACGGCCGAGCTTCAGCTCGGTTTTAACCTGCCCGTAACCGAACAGGTCATGCCAGCGGGTGGAGAAGAACGGAAAGACCCAGACCGTGGTGCGCAGGCGCTGAAATTGCGGGCGCAAGGTTGTGATAGGCTTTCTTGGCTTCGCCGGAGATGGAAGGGTCCGAGCTTTTGCTCGCCAGATCGAACCATTTCACGGCGTCGCGATCGTCATGCAGGACGTTGTAGACCCAGCCGAGCTTGAGCATCGTGGAGAAGTCCACCGGATCGTTTTCGTGGGCGATGGTGAGATACTTCAGAGCGTCCTTCAAGTAGCCGGCCTTCATGCTCTTTTCGGCGAGCGCCTTGGCCTCGTCGGAAGTCTGCTGCGCGGAGGGCTCGCGGCGGTTCAGAGTTTGCGGCAGCTTCAGCGCCACGCGGACGCGGTCCGCCAGTTCCTCGTCATCGCCTTTCAATACTTGATCGAGCAAGGGCTGCGCGCCGGCGAAGTCTTGCCGGTTCAAACGCAGGAATCCGAGTTGGGCTGAGGTGAGCAGATCGTCCGGGTGCAGCATTGTGGAGCGCCTGGAACTCACGCTCCGCCTCATCTTCCTTGCCCATCGCGAGCAGCAGATAGGCGTATTCGCGGCGCAGCTCGAAGTTATCGGGATCGAGTTGGAGGGCCTTTTCAAATTCGTAGACGTAAGGATAACCGTCGGGCAGAAGTTCGCGGGCTTGCTCGGCAACGCGGGGAGGTTTGCCGCGCGACGCCGCAAGCAGTAGAAAATATGCGTCTTCGTTGCGGCCCAGCAATCTCCAGACGCGGCCCAGATCCAACATTAACGAGCGCTCGGCCGGGCGAAGCTTCCAGGCTATTTCGTAATGCTCGGCGGCCAGATCCGAGTTCATCGCGCTGCTCGGCCAGCGTGGCCAGTTCCTGGTGCGCGCTGAAATTGCCGGGCTCCAGTTCCACCGCCTTTTGCCAGCGCGCGATTCCCGCCGCGAGCGGCTGGTCGATATTTTGGAAGGCCTGTTCGGCGGTCTCTTGAGCGCTCCGCTGGCCCGGTTTTGCGGATGCGATCGAAGATGCGGCGCGCCAGCGCCTGCTGTTTGGTCTCGTAGCACAGGAACGCGTATTCGAGCGCGACGTGCTGGTCCGTGGGATCCAGGCGCATCGCCTCGCCGAATTGGTCGCGCGCGGCTTCGTTCTCGCCCACCTTAAGCAGCGTGTAGGCGAGATCCTTGCGAATGGACGCGCGCTCCGGCGCCAGCGCGATCGCCTTGCTGAAAGCCCGCGATGGCCTGATCGTAGTTTTTCTCGCGCAGCGCTTGGTAGGCGCGTTCCAGAGGCTGATATGCAGGGTCGGGCGATTGGGCCGACGATGCGGCTAAAGCCAACGCCAGCACGAGCGTGATTCGGGACAACATGCAGCTTCTTGGACAAAGGACTAGTGTCGAAGAACCCGAACTTCTCTCACTTTTGCTGGGATGCCTGAACCGGATAGCCGAAGGTGCGCTTGGCCGGCGTCGCCGCGAGAAGCGCGCGGATTGCCTCGAAGACTTCTCGGATGTGATGTCGTGCTTTTCGAACTTCTTTTCCAGCTCTTCCAGACGCAAGGCCAATTCCTTGTGCGTGGCGAGTATCTCGCGCAGCTTAACGAAAGCACGCATGATGGCCGTTGCGACGCCCTGTTCGGTAAAGACAAACGGAAGGTACCGGCGTCCGCCCCAACTTCCGCGGACGTGAGCTGGAACATAGAATCCGCCGGGAAGCGGCGCATGTTGCGGCGAACGGCTTGGTTGAAACCTTGGTCAGCACGCGATAGAGATCGCAAGATCGTTATCGATCATGACCTTTTGATTGCGGACGAAGATCCGGGCTCCGACTCCCTAACGGTCGCGGCTCGGCAAGCAACTGCAAACACTCAGTCGCCATTCTGAGCCGCGCGCCAGCAGTACACCCGAAGACGACCGGAAGTGGTGCACTGGAGAACATCGACTCGATGAAGACCGGACGGGTGGCGCGTGAGCAAGCGGTCTTGGCCTTTATAGAACCTGTTATTTAGGACTCCAAGATCACGATCGCCATGGCTTGTACCGCCGTGTGCGTCAGGGAAAGCGCGATATTCCGGACACCCAGGCTATCCGCAAATTGCGCCGCAACACCGTGAAATTGCAGCGTTGGCCGGCCCGACGGCAGGTTCTTCACTTCGAAATCCCGCCAGCGTACGCCGCGTTTCCATCCGGTGCCAATGGCTTTCATCCCGGCTTCCTTAGCGGCAAATCGGGCGGCGTAGCGTTCATAACGGTTGGCCTTGCGTTCTACGTAAGCAATCTCGCCGGGCGTGTAAATGCGCTCGATGAAACGCCGTCCGTGACGCAGGATCGCGCGTTCAATGCGGTCCACTTCCGCGAGATCCACCCCAGTTCCGACGATCACAATTCCGCGCCAGTCTTCACCGGGCCGCACCCATCGCCACTCCAATGCTGCTCAGATCGCTCATTAGTATAGCCAGATTAGCGGACTGCGGCGCGCTGCCGAATGTCACTTACTTCAGTTACTCGCGAAACTTGCCCTAGCTAACTGGATCATGACGCACATCGTCCATTTGACGGGCCTCGCGGATAATATCGCACAGCGCGCGTGCAGTGGACTTATTCGGATTTGCCGCCCGCTGACGACTTACGGTACTCGGCCCAGCGGCGTTTCTGAGCGGCCGCGATTCTTTTTCGGGCTGCTGCGCTGAGCCGGCTGGCTGTGCGCTTGGCCGCGGAACCGCCGTTTGTGGAACCAGCATTGGTCGAGCCGGGCGGGCGTCCGCGACGGGCGGGTATTTTCCCCAGGAGTGCACGCACTTCCTGAATTTGCTCGTCTATTCGCTGTTTCTGCAGTTCGAGTCCCTCCAGAGCCGCTGTCAACAAGGAATGATTCCGGATTGAATTTACTGGGCGAGGCATAGGTCCTCCTACATTGGATGATATCCAACCCCAGGCGCGGCTGGGGTTACTCTGTTTTGTTACCTTGTTGCGGAGCACCCATTGAAGAATTCTCCGCCGGGCTTCTCTGGGAATCCAGTATGAAAGTCACTGGACCATCATTAATGAGGTGAATTTCCATCTCGGCCTGAAAGACACCGGTTTCCACAGTTACGTTCCTCGATTTCAATCGCTGAATAAACCATTCATACAACGCGCGCGCCTGCTCGGGCGGGGCCGCATGGTCGAAACTCGGCCGCCGTCCTTTTCTGCAATCGCCATATAGCGTAAATTGAGAAACCACTAACAGCGCGCCGCGCGCCTCCAGTAAGCTTCGATTCATGCGGCCCGCTTCGTCGGAAAATATCCGAAGTTGGATCACCTTGTCGGCGAGGTACTCGGCGTCTTTTTGATTGTCCGTTTGAGTGATTCCTAAAAGAATTAGAAGCCCGGTTCCGATGGAGCCTACGGTTTCGCCCCCGACATCGACGCGAGCACTTTTGACGCGCTGCAAAACAATTCTCATGATGGCCTCAGTTAGAAGATGGCCGGAGCCGGCAAGGAACCAGTATGCCATCGGGCCTTAGCACGCGAAAACACCCACTCGAACACGTCAGCCACTCAGGCAAATGTTAGGTACGCAGATTCGACGCGCTAAGGCGATTGCCTGATCTGAAACTGGAACAAAGGTCCTGATAATGGAGTTAATGATCCAAAATGGTATCTTCAAACGCCGGCGCACCCACAGCAAAATGCCGGGCGGCTTCTTCAATTTCGAGGAAGAGGGTACTAGCACTCGCCTGTACGGCTTCGGCCATGGCGATCACCTGCGCTTGCGCGACGAATTCGGCAACATCTGGCGCGGCACCGCGGAAAAGGTGAGCGAAGAATCGGTCCGCTACACGTTTCGCGACGCAAACGGCCGTACCATCACCGGGGTTTCCGATAGCTTCGGCGTGGTTCTTCGCGATGGGCGCGGCAAAACCTGGCGCGGATTCGTCGAGTAGTACTGCAAACTCCGGCGCGCTACCATCAGCGGGAGCGTGGCTGAGAACCAGTTGATTCCTCTTCCCGTCGTTTTGGGGCCTACTGGCTCCGGCAAAAGCGAACTCTCCCTTTACCTCGCGCGCGCCACCGGCGCGGAGATCATCAATTGCGATTCTCTGCAGGTCTATCGCGGCTTCGACATTGGGACCGCGAAAGTTCCTCCGTCCGCCCGTCAGGATGTTCCGCATCACCTCATCGATATCGTGGCACCGACAAACCTCTTCACGGCGGGCGATTATGCGCGCCTGGCCGAAGCAGCGGTTCGCGAAATCTCCGGGCGGGGACGAACGCCGCTACTGGTGGGCGGCACCGGCTTCTACCTGCGCGGGCTTCTGCAGGGCCTGTCACCCGGGCCGTCGCGCGACGATGCTGTACGTGCCCGGCTTCAGGCCCGCGAGCTGAAGCGTCCCGGCAGCCTGCATCGCATCCTGGCGCGCCTGGATCCCATATCCGCCGCGCGCATTCATCCCAACGACAAGAACAAAACCATGCGGGCCTTAGAAGTCCGCCTGCTGGATGGAACGCCGCTATCGTCCATGTTCGAACGCGGACAAACGCCGCTCAGCGGTTTCCGCCCCGTCAAAATCGGGCTGGACCCGCCGCGTGAACTGCTCTACGCAAGACTGAATGAGCGCGCTCGAAAAATGTTCGAGCCAGGCGGCCTTCCGGACGAAGTTCGCCACTTACTCTCCACGGGTGTGCCGGCGGAAGCGAAGCCCTTTGAATCGCTGGGCTATAAGCAGGCGTTAAAAATGGTGCAGGGACAAATTACTTTGGAGCAGGCCGTCAAGTCCACGCAACTGGAGACTCGCCGCTACGCCAAGCGCCAGCGAACCTGGTTTCGAAAGGAACCGGGTGTGCATTGGATGGGGGGCTTCGGCGACGCTGCGCCAGTGCAAAACGAAGCGCTCTCCATTCTGCGCGGCGCCTTCTGAATCGCGCCAACAAACGTCTTTAGGATCTTTTCAACATCTGCCGGCAACAAAATATTTACCCAATTTTTGCGGAACACAAGTTCGCGCTCCACGTATCACTACATGAAGTTAGTAAGTACAGGTAGAAACGAGTTATGAAATGTTGAGGAGTTACAAATATGATTAAGAATATCCTACTCGGATTTGCTTCCGTCGCGCTGGCTGTAGCGAGCGCTGCTTCCAGCTACAACGTTACGTTCTATGTACCCGTCACGATTAACGGGGCGAAGCTGAACGCGGGCGATTACAAGCTGGAGTTGAAAGACAAGACCGCCATGATCAAACAGGGCAAGCACGTGATCGAGGCGCCCGTGACGATCGAGACCGACAATCAGAAATACAAGAGCACCGCCGTGCGCGTGAACGACGGCATGGAGGTGACACAAATCAGCATCGGCGGCACGAACACGCGCGTAGTGTTCGACAAAACCTCCAACGCCACCAATTGAGTTCCGCTTGCCGTGTTCAATTTGTTTCGAGGCTCTTTCTCCCCGGGCCTCTTTGTGGCGGCGGCCCGCCGGCTGCCGCCTTTCATTGTTCCCTCCGCGGATGCGCGGTAAAATAAGAGCGTGCTCCGTATTTTCTGTGTCTTCGTGAGCGTGTGCTTTTTCCTGTCGCCCGCGAGGGCCGCCACATATTTGGTCCTGCCGTTTTTCAACGTTTCAAAAAATTCCAATCTCGACTGGATTGGCGAGAGCCTGGCCGAATCGGTCCGCGAAGCGCTTGCCTCCGAGGGACTGATGGCGCTCGACCGGGACGACCGCATTGAGGCCTATAGCCGTTTATCGCTCCGGCCCTACGCGCTGCTCACCAAAGCATCGGTAGTCAAGATCGGCGAGGAATTGGACGCCGAGCAAGTGATCTTCGGCCAGTACGAAGTGAAGTCCGTCCCTGACTCGGCAACCAAGAGCCTGGGGTCGCTGCTGATCACAGCGCGCGTGCTGGACTTGAAGCACTTCAAACAAGGCCCTGAATTCCGCGAAGTGGGCGCACTGGAGGATCTCGCCGGCCTGCAGGAGCACCTGGCATGGCAAACGCTGCGTTATCTGAAACCCGCCACGGCGCCTTCGGAAGCCGAATTCCAGCAACGCCATCCGGCGGTGCGCGTGGATGCCGTGGAGAACTATACGCGCGGATTGCTGGCCGCCAACGCTGACGATAAGCATCGTTTCTTCACCCAGGCAGCCCATTTGGACGCGCATTATTCCTTGCCTGATTTCGAGCTCGGCCGGCTGCTGTGGAGCAAGAAGGAATACAGCTCGGCCGCCGAGTGGTTCCAAAAGGTATCGCCCGGCGACGTTCATTATCACGAAGCTAACTTTTTCCTGGGGCTGTGCCGCTACCACACCGGCGATTTTGCGGGCGCCGAAACGGCTTTCCAGTTGGTAGCGCGCGTAGTTCCGCTGAGCGAGGTGTTCAACAACCTGGCGGCCGCTGAATCTCGCGCCAACCTAATTCCAGCCGCCGTCGATAACTTCCGCAAAGCTCTGGGGGGCGACAGCAGCGATCCCTTGTATCAATTCAACCTCGGTTATGCGCTCTGGCGGGCCGGAAGTTTCACCGCCGCGGCCGAGCGCTTCCATAACGTGCTGGGTCATGATCCCGATGACGCGGTAGCCGCGCTGTTGCTGGAGCGCTGTGAACAGCGCAGCGGCCCTCGTCCCGGCGACTCGCAAACCGAAGGGCTGGAGCGCTTGAAGACCAACTATGAAGAGAGCGCTTACTGGCAGTTGAAGGCTGTGTTGCAGCCTGACAAACCTTGATCGCCAGGCGGCCGCATTTTGAGCCACGCGTTAGTACCCTTTTGGGAACAACGACGGTTCTCAAATTCGGGAAACGGGTATAATCCAAAAAGCTCATGCTGGAAGCGTTCGGTCTATCCGATCCTGGCTGTGTCCGCCAAAACAACGAAGACTTCTACCTGATCTCTCCTACCGGCGCCTACATTGTGGCGGACGGGATGGGGGGCGCTCAGGCGGGCGAACATGCGTCCAAACTGGCTGTGGAGACCGTGGCTTCGTTTTTGCAGAACACACCCGCGCCGGACGCGGAGACGCTTTTTCAGGCCTTTCGCGAAGCCAACCAGCGAGTGATGAAGGAGGCTTCCACGCATCCGGAACTGGAGGGCATGGGAACCACCCTGGTGGCGGCGCTCGAAGCTGGACCGGAACTGCTGATCGCCAGCGTCGGCGACAGCCGGGTTTACGTATACGACGGTAGCGAGCTCAAGGGCATCACGGAAGATCAAACCTGGGTGAACGAAGTAGGCCGGCGTCTCGGGATTGACGAAGCCAGCCTGAAAACTCACCCCATGCGTCACGTGTTGACCATGGCCATCGGCGTCAGCCCGGAGTTGCGCGTGCATTCCTACACGGTTCACCCCCATCCTGGCGAATTGATCCTCATTTCGAGCGACGGTCTGCATGGCGTGATCGAAGCGGGCGTAATTGCCGACAAATTGTCGGGCAACGGTTCGCTCCAGGCCAAGTGTGAACGCTTGATCGAAGCGGCCAAACAGGCCGGTGGCCCGGACAACATCACTGTAGTACTCTTGCGAGCCAAATAAACCAGCGATATTGATCTGCGCGCGTGTGCAGCGGTTTTACCGGCGCGTTTACCCTCTTTTACACCGATTTCGGTAACGGCTGGCCGGGGAAGTGCGATCCTTTAGCTAGTGCTCCGGTTTTGTTTATTTTTGGCTCTCGGCGCGCCGTTCTACGCGCAGACCAGCCTCACATACACGGGAACAGTCAAGTTCGGCGGGCAGCCGTTGCCTGGCGCGACGGTCACCGCTACCCAGGGCGATCGCCATGTGGTCACCACTACCGACGAATCGGGCGCTTACGAACTCAGCGGTCTCGCGCCGGGAACGTATACCGTCGAAGTCCAGATGTTCGGGTTCCAGAACGCCCGCAAACAAATCCAGGTCGCACCAGGGTTGCAGCCCACCGAGTGGTCGCTCGAGTTGCAGCCCCCGCGCCGCGAGCCCCGAGAGTTTGGTCAGCGTCCGCAGCAGCAACCAGGTGCTCAGGGCGGCTTCCGCGCCACTGCGGCAGCCACGGAAAACGAATTGGACCAGATCGCAGCGGCCGCGCCTCAAGACGCTGGCGCCGCCATCGTCGGCCAACGCCAACGAAGCGTTCCTGGTGAACGGATCGCTTAGCAACGGATTGCAAACCGGCCAGGACGATTTCGGTCTGCGCGGGCCGCTGCTTGGTCTGCAAGGCCCCGGTGGCTTGCCGGGAGCCGGAGTCGAAGGCCAACCCGGTGGCGTTCCAGGTGCTCCGGGAGGTCCAGGCGGCGGAGGTCTGGGCGGACCGGGCGGCGGTGGATTCGGCGGAGGACGCGGCGGCGGAGGTGGTGGTTTCGGCGGTGGGCGTGGTGGCGGATTCGGCGGTCCGGGAGGCCAGCGCCGCAGGCCGGGCGGCAACGGCCGATTCATCGGCAATCGCGCGAATCGCGGGCGCCAGGGCATCCACGGTAACCTGTCGTTCCAGTGGCAGGGCGCCGACACCGATGCCAAGCAGTTCTCGTTGAGCGGCCAACCAGTGCCGCAACCCAATTTCAACAATTACCGCTGGAGCGGGGTGCTGGGCGGGCCGCTTCGCATTCCGCACCTGTTGAAAGGTGACTCTACATTCTTCACCGTCAGCTATTTCGGAACGCGCGGCCAGAGCGCGTTCTATAACGTGGGTACGGTGCCCACGCTCGCCGAACGCCTGGGAAATTTTTCACAGACATCCATCAATGGCGTGGTTCCCACCATTTACGAACCATTTTCTCCAGGCACGCCGTTTCCGAACAACGTGATTCCCAGCAGCCTCTTCAACCCGGCTGCTGCGGGTTTGCTCCAGTACATTCCGCAGCCCAATCTTCCAGGCGCAGTCCAGAATTACGATTTTGTCACGGCTGTTCCGGCCGACACCGACAATGTCAGCGTTCGTCTGAATCAGAACCTCGGCAAGAACGACCGGGTGGCGTTAACCGAAAGCTTCCAGCGGCGCAAGAGCGAAACCGCGCAACTTTTTGGATATCTGGACCCCGGCAGCGGTTTCGGCGACAACACGGTTCTCAGTTGGACCCACAACGTCGGCTCGAACGCCCTCAACACGGCATCGCTGACTTTCAACCGCAATCGCACCACGCAGGACTCCTATTTCTCGAACGGAACGAACATCGCAGGCCAACTCGGTATCCAGGGAACTTCGCAAGAGCCTATTAACTATGGGCCGCCGACGCTCACGTTCACCAACTTCGCCAGCCTCACCGACGCGCTCCCGTCGCATTCGGCGGTCCAATATCTTTCCGAAGGGGATTCGTATAGCTGGGTAAGGCACAATCACACCATGACGTTCGGTGGCGATTTCAAGCGTCAGGACCGCAACACCATTACGGACCAAAATGCGCGCGGCACCTTCGCATTCAGCGGAATTGCCACCAGCGCGTTCACTTCCACCGGGCAGCCGATTCCCAATACCGGCTTGGATTTCGCGGATTTCCTGCTGGGTTTGCCGCAATCGAGCTCGGTTCAATTCGGAGGAGATAGCACCTATTTCCGCCAAAATGCTTACGATTTTTACGCCAACGACGATTGGCGCGTGAATCCGAACCTGACGCTGATGTTTGGCTTGCGCTACGAATATTATTCGCCGCTGTCGGAAAAGTATGGGCACCTTGCGAATCTCGACATCGCGCCCGGCTTCACGGCCGTAACTCCCATTTATCCGGGAACAGCCGGATTTCCGGACAGCCTGATCAGGCCGGATCGCGACGATTGGGCGCCGCGCGGCGGCCTCGCCTGGAAGCCGAGCTCGAAGCATTCCACGGTGATACGTCTGGGCTATGGCATTTACTACAATCCAACCGCGCTCAACCGTCTTGCCACGGAGATGTCGGAGCAGCCTCCCTTCGCCGTAACGCAGCGGCTCACCACCAGCAGCGCCAACGTGCTCACGCTGCAAAACGGGCTGGCTACCGCTCCCACCAACGCCACCGTGTTGAACACCTACGCGGTCCAGGAGAATTACAAGGTGGGCTACGCTCAAAGCTGGAACGTGAGCATACAGCAGAATTTGAGCCGCTCGTTTTTTATCGAGCTAAGCTACCTGGGAACTAAAGGTACCGATCTGGATACCGAAACCGTGCCGAATCGCGCGGCGCTCGGATCGTCGCCGCTGGAGTCGCAGACCAGTCTGCCAATTGCCAACGCACAGCAGTTCATTTACGACAGCTCCTGGGGAAATTCCATTTATCACGCCGGCCAAGCGCGGATAATGCGGCGTTTCGCGCGCAACATGTCGTTCAATATTATCTACACATTTTCGAAATCCATTGACGATTCGTCCACATTTGGCGGCGTTGGCAATGTCGTCGCGCAGAACGCGTTCGATTTGAGCGCCGAGCGCGGACTTTCCAGCTTCAACCGCACGCACGTCCTGAACTTGAACTACGTCCTGAGCACGCCCACGCAAGCCAGTTGGTGGAAACGTAATTGGACGCTGAGCGGATCGGCTTTGCTCGAAAGCGGAACTCCGCTGACGGCGCAGATCCTGGGAAACCAGTCGAACGTAGCGGGAACCGGAGTAGTGGGCAGCGGGCGCGCTCAAGCCACCGGCCTGCCCGTGGAGGACGGCAGTGGATATTTCAACCCGGCCGCCTTCACTTACCCGCTCCCGGGCGAGTTGGGCGACGCGGGCCGCAACACCATTCCAGGGCCGTGGACCTGGTCGCTAAACAGCGCTTTCGGCCGCTACTTCACCATCGGCGGCGAAGGCAGCCGCAAGCGTATCGAGCTGCGCCTGGAAACAACCAACACCTTGAATCACGTGAACATCACCAACGTAAACACGGTGTTTGGATCCGCGCTCTACGGCTTGCCCACCACGGCAGGGGCCATGCGAACCGCCGACATCAACATCAGGTTCCGTTTTTAAGGATGGCTCTTATGTCCAATTGCGCACTTAGAATTATTTCCGCCGCTGTGCTCTGCGCGGGACTCCTGGCGCAGGACCAATCGTCGCCAACCTTCCGGACAAATACGAACCTGGTCATCGTCAACGTGGCAGTAAAGGATAAAAGCGGTAAACCGATTGAGGACTTGAAAAAGGATCAATTCACGCTGCTCGAAGACGGCAAGCCGCAACAGATCTCGGTCTTTGAATTGGAGCGGCTGAACGGAGATACTTTACCTCAGCTTGAAGTTCCGGCTACGACGCTGAAAACCCGTGGGCCAGTGGAAACCAAAGCTGCTCCTGCGGCCGAGCCGCCGCCTCCCGTTAAAGCGGAGGACCTGAAGGACCGGCGTCTGATCGCCATGTTCTTCGATCTTTCATCCATGCAGCCCGCCGAGCAGATTCGCGCGCGGGATGCCGCCACCAAGTTCATCAACACGCAGATGACCGCGTCCGACACCGTGTCCATCATGACGCTCACCAACGAACTGCGCGTGGTGCAGGAGTTCACTAACGATCGCGAGACGCTGCTCACCGCCATTCAAGCGCTGCGCGTGGGCGATTCCAGCGAACTGGCGGCGCTGGCTGCCACCGGGGCGGACGCCACCGACGACAGCGGCGAGTTTACCGCCGACGATACCGAGTTCAATATCTTCAATACCGATCGCAAGCTGAGCGCGCTCGAAGACGCCGCGCGGAAGCTGGCGCCGTATCCCGAAAAGAAAGCGCTGGTTTATTTTTCGAGCGGCATCGGCAAAACCGGCGTAGATAATCAATCGCAGATCCGCGCCACCGTGAACGCCGCTGTGCGAGCCAACGTGGCGTTTTATCCCATCGACGCGCGCGGTCTGCTGGCCATGGCGCCGGCCGGAGACGCAACGCAGGCTTCGCCCAAGGGTACGGGCGTGTTCACCGGTAGCGCCCAACTGAGCGCCCGCAGTTCGTTTCACGACACGCAGGACACCATCTACACGCTGGCGGCCGACACAGGGGGGAAAGCTCTGCTCGACAGCAACGACTTGACGCTCGGCATCAAGGCTGTACAGACCGATTTCAGCAGCTACTATGTTCTCGGCTATTACAGCGCGAATCCCGCGCAGGATGGCAAATACCGCCACGTGACGGTAAAGGTGGCATCGCTTCAGGAATCCGCCAAGCTAGACTACCGCCGCGGCTATTACGCGGGCAAGGTGTGGGGCAAAATGAATTCGAGCGATAAAGAGCGGCAGCTCGAAGACGCACTCACACTGGACGATCCGTTCACGCAACTCCCGCTCGCGATGGAGGTGGATTATTTCCAGACGGGGCGCGACAAATATTTCGTTCCGATTACGGTCCGCCTGGCCGGCTCGGCGCTGGATCTTTCGCCAAAATCCACCACAGATCTGGATTTTATCGGCCAGATTCGCGATCCGCACGGAAAAATGCTGGGCGGAATCCGCGACGAAATCAAGCTGAAGCTGACGGATGAAAACGCCGCGCAACTCGCGCAGCGCCACGTCGAATATGACACCGGCGTCACGCTGCCGCCGGGCGACTATAATCTTCGCTTCCTGGCTCGTGAGAATCAGAACGGCAAAATGGGGACCTTCGAAATGAAATTCACCGTTCCCGATTTGAGCAAGCAGACATCGGGCGTGCGGATGAGCTCGGTGGTGTGGAGCAATCAGCGCGAGCCTCTATCGGCCAGCATCGGCAATGCCGGCGGAAGCAGCAAGAAACTGCTGAACGAACATCCGCTGGTGGACAACGGCGAAAAACTGATCCCCGACATCACGCGCGTGTTCCGAAAAAACCAAAAACTATACGTCTATTTCGAAGTCTACGATCCTGGAACCATCGCCTCGCCCAGCGTGTCGGCCGAACTGACCATGTTCCGCGGAAAATCGAAATCGTTCGAATCGGCGCCGGTGCGCGTCACCAAGCCGAAATCGGGACGCCCCAACACCCTGGCGTTCGAATTCCAGATGCCGCTTGCGAACATTCCCCCGGGCCAGTACACCTGCCAGGTGAGCGTCATCGACGAACAAGCCCGCAAGTTCGGCTTCGCCCGCGCGCCGCTAGTGGTTTTGCGGTAACTAATACCGAAACGCAAGCTGCAGCCTTAATTGCTGCCCGTTGAAATCCTTCGGAAACGGCGGGAACGGCTGCGACGCGCCAATCCCGGCTACCGCTGCTTTATCCAGAGCCTCAGACCCCGAAGGCGTCGCGATCACCAGCTTTGGTACATCCCCGCTGCGATCGATGATGAATTGAATCTCCACCAACCCGTGATTGCCTAAGTGCGCGCTCTCCGGAATCACCGCATACCAATTCTTCTTCACCAGCGCGAGAACCTGGATCAGGTACGGCTTGAAATCGGCGCCCTTGGTGTCGCTCAACAGTTCCAGGCTGCTGCCCGGCTGTTGCTGCTGGCCGGGTTGACGGGTGCTGGGCAGGTCGGGGGGTTGATCCATGTCCCGAACAATAACGTGACCGTCCCCGCCTCCCCCGCGCGCAATGTCCTTCACCGCTTCCTGGACGCTCGCCTTCGGTGGAAGCAGCTTCGCTTCGCCTTTGTGCTCGCTGGGACCGTTCTGTCCCGGCGTTTCAAACACCAGCTTGGGCTGCTCCACCGGTTGAATCTGGGGCGGCGGCGGAGCCTTCGGCGTGCCTGCTAACGCGGGCAGCGCGGGCGCGGTATTTTGCGCCGTCAACGGCGTGTCGATCTTAGGAGGCTCCGCGATGCGCGGCGTCACCGTGGATTGCCGCGGTCCGGGCGGCCGCGGATTGGGCGGCTGAAACGCTCGCACGGCGGGCGCGGGAGGCAGCCGCTCCTGCGACGCCGGACGTGGCTTAAGATCCTCGACGTTCACTTCCTTGGCAACCTTCCCCTTATTCGGCGCCTTCTGCGTTAGGTCTTGCGGCAATATCAGATGAACGGCCTGTTTGAAATCGGGAACAATTTCGGTGCCGTTCTTCACCGCCGGGCCATTCAAACTCCCCAGGAAGAACACCAGCGTGATGATCGCGGCGTGCACAATGAGCGTGCCAACGGCCGGCCGCCAGTATCTGTTCGAGTCGGCGGACTCGTGCCAGTCCAGCAGGAAATTAGGACCGGAATCCGCGCCTGTTGTCATGATGTTCAATGAGAAACGTTGATCGTGCGCCCCACGTTGCTCAGTAGTCGCTAGGTAAGTGACTGCAGCCGCTCGGTGACCAACTTCGCGTGCTCCTCAATTTTATCAAGAATCGCGAGGGCCACTTCCAGCGCCCGCAGTCCCTCTTCGCCCGGGACCAGCGGCCGCGTGCGATTGCCTACGGCCTCCAGGAACGATTCCACTTCCAGCCGCAATGGCTCTTCCTTGATGGCCGCGAGCGGCTGAAATCCGATCTGCTGATTTTCGCCAACCGTGAACGCCACCGCCTCCTGCTTCTGATAATCGAGCGAAATATACTGGTGCGGCTGGAAAAGCCGCAGTTTGCGAACCCTCTCGGTGGAGACGCGGCTGGCCGTCAAATTCGCGACGCATCCGCCCGGAAACGCCAGGCGGACGTTGGCGATGTCCACTTTATCGGACAAGATGGAAATCCCGGCCGCGCGAATCTCCTCCGGCATCGTGCCCGCCAGGTCCAGCACGATATCCAGGTCGTGAATCATCAGATCCAGCACCACGTCTACGTCCAGGCTGCGCGGGCTGAACAGGCTCAGCCGGTGAATTTCAAAAAATAGCGGAATGCTCGTGATTTTCTTCAGCGCCGCCACCGCGGGATTGAACCGTTCCAGATGGCCGATTTGCAGGATGCGCCCGTGCTCGGCCGCCGTGTCCACCAAACGCCGCGCGGACGCGAGATCGGCCGCGATGGGCTTCTCCACCAGCACGTCGATACCGGATTCCAGCAGCTCGCAACCCACCTCCGCATGGAGCGACGTGGGTACCGCAATCACGGCCGCATCAACGTTGTCCTTCAGCTCGCCCAGGGTCGCGAACGTCAGGCAGTTGTGCTCGGCCGCGGCTTGGGCGGCGCGCTCCGGATCGGCATCCACCACGCCCACCAGCGTGGCATTCAAAGACTGGCTCAACACGCGCAGGTGATGGCGTCCGAACACACCCGCGCCAATAACGGCGACACGAATTTTCTTCAAAATCTAACTTATCATGGGAGCATAAGGTGAGCCATGGCGACAACGTATCTGAGCCCGCAGCAATTGAAGGATTTCGCCCAAAAGGTGGACGAAGTCGCTAAAAAGTTCCCCGCCGAAGTGGTTCGCATCCGGCATTCGTTCAGCCGCGATTGGGACGGAGACCCCGCGATCTATTTTCGAATCGTGTAACGGATGAAGCGCGGCGAAGTATTCCTCTAGCGGAGCTCACGGGCCGGATTGAGGATGCTCTGATTAAAGATCTAGCGCTCTTCACCTCCGAATACTCGGTGCACATTCCCTACTTCGAATTTCGAACCAAGGCTGAACAGGACCGGTCGAAAGACCCTGCATGGGAATAGCGGAGGACCTGCTGACGCTGGCGCACCGTTTGGCTGCTCCAGTGTCGGGCGAGCCGGAGCAAGCGTCGCTTCGGCGGTCGATATCCACCGCCTACTACGCGCTATTTCACCTGCTGGTTCAGGAGGCGGTCCAGAGCTGGAATGGCTCCGCGACTGCGCGATTTGGCCTGGAGCGAAGGTTCGAACACAAAACAATGAAGGAGGTATCCAATGCAGTGTTGCGGAGTTCCTGGCGCGGGTGGAGCGTACCTTCACCTGTAGTGCCCACGGAATTGCAGGCAGTGGCGAAGGTGTTCGTTCCGTTGCAAGAGGCACGCCAGCAGGCGGATTACGATAACGCTAAGATCTGGGAATCCACAGCGGTGCAAGCCCACGTCACTGACTCCCAGACTGCGTTTGAGAATTGGGCCAGGATTCGCACCCATCCCGCCGCCAACGAATATCTGCTCTCACTCCTCATCGGCAGCAAACGCGAATAACCATCGCTACGGCTCCGGCTCACACCCCACAATCGCAATCTTGCACTCGTTGGCCCTGGCCAGCATCGCCTCCCGATCCAGCAGCAGCGTCCGGCCGGCGTCTATCGCCAACGCCGTCGCACCAGCCTTTTGCATGGCTTCAATAGTTCCAGGCCCCGCCACCGGAACGTCGAACAACAAGTGTCCCCGCCGCCGCGAGACCTTCACCAGGCGCAGCGGTTTCCCATTCACCAGCGACGCCGCGCGTTCCAGCATCGCGTCTGTGCCTTCCATTGCTTCCACCGCCACGCACGCCCCGTCGCAAATCGCCACGCTCTGGCCGATATCCATCCCCGCCAGCGTATTCGCGATCTTGCGGCCATAGGCGATATCGCGCTCCTCTTCCGTCGCTGGCTTGCGCTTGCTCAAAACGCCCACGCCCGCCAGCAGCGGCTTGAGCAGCAGCGTGGAATCCGCCAGACGAATGCCTTCCTCAGCCAGAATTTGCGCCACGCCTCCGATCAGCGCGTCCGTGTTCTTCTGCTTCAGGACGCCCAGCAGCTTTACCAGCTTCCAATCCGGCCGGATGGACGAAAAAATCTTGGCGTGCTTTACCTGGCCGGCCATCATCACTTCGGTGATGCCCTCTTCCTTCAAGATTTCGATTAAACGGGAAAGCTGTCCCAGCGAGATCCAGTAGCAGCGCCTGGCAAGCTGCTCCACTTCAGGCGACGCTTCTTCTTTGATCGCCACCACGACAACGTCGTCGCCCGCCGCCCGCGCCGTTTCCAGCGCCAGCAGCGGAAAACGTCCGTTGCCCGCGATCATGCCGTACCGGCTCATTTGACGAAACCGCGCTCAGACCGTTCCATGAATGCCAGCAAATCGCAAACCTCCGGGCAGTCGGAAATTTCCGCGCGAATCCGCTCCACCGCTTGCGACGTGTTCAGCCCGGATTTAGTCAGCAGCCGGAAAGCCTTATGCAGGCTTTCGATCGCCTCTTTGCTGAAGCCGCGCCGCTCCAGCCCCACTTTGTTTTCGCCAAACACTTTCGATTCCCTCGGACTCACGGTCATCGAGTACGGCAGCACGTCTTTCGTCACCACGCTGTAGCCGCCGACAAACGCGTGCTTCCCGATCCGGCAAAATTGATGCACGCCGCTGAACGCCTCAATCACCGCCCAATCTTCCACAATGACGTGCCCCGCGAACGTGACCGCATTCCCAAGCTGCGTGTGATGGCCGATGCGCACATCGTGCGCCACGTGCGCGTAAGCCATCAGCAGATTGTCGTCGCCGATTTCGGTAACCAATCCTCCGCCTTGGGTGCCGCGATGGATGCTGACAAATTCGCGGATTTTGTTGCGGCTCCCGATACGCGTTTCGGCGCGCTCGCCTTTGTATTTCAGATCCTGCGACGCAACGCCAACCGTCGAATAAGGGAAGAAAATGTTGTCCTCGCCGATGTGCGTCGCGCCTTCCACGTATACGTGCGCCATCAAGCGTGTGCGCGCACCGATCTCGACCTCGGCGCCGATAATGCAGGACGGCCCGATTTCGGCGCTTTCCGCGATCCTGGCGCGCTGGATCGACGATGGCAGTCGGATGGATCGCCATGCGCCGCTTAGAGAACCGGCACCGGCTCGTCAACCACCGGGGTGCGCGTGCGGTCCTCCAGCTTGCACATCAACTCGGCTTCGGCGACGACCACTCCATCCACGGTGGCTTGGCCGTGCATCTTCGCGATGCTTGCCTTGCGTTTGGTCACCTTCATCTCGATGCGCAGCTGATCGCCCGGCCGCACCGGACGCCGAAACTTGGCCTGCTCAATCGTGGCCAGCAGAACCAGTTTGTTCTTGCGATCCGGCACAGACTTCAGTACCAGCACGCCCGCCACCTGCGCCATGGCTTCCACCATCAGCACTCCGGGCATCACCGGAAACTCCGGAAAATGGCCCACGAAGAAGGGCTCGTTCACCGTGACGTTCTTGATGCCGACGATGCGTTCCTCTTCCAGCTCAAGAATGGCGTCCACCAAAAGCATCGGATAGCGATGCGGTAAAATGTCGCGAATCTCCTGGATGTCGAGTAGGGGCATGCGAACTGGTTATTATAACAGGCAGTGCATCCGTTCCTTGCTTTTGCGGAAGCGAAGCAGCCCGCCATCGTCGCATTCATTCGCGAGTTGGCCAGGTGCGAGTCTCCGAGCGATCAGCCGCAGGCCGTCAACCGCTTCGTGAATCTTCTGGCCGACCGTCTGGATGGGGCCAGCAGTGTGAAAACCTTGCCGGGGGGCCGCTTCGGCAATCACCTGCGCTGCGAGTTCAAGCTGCCAGGCGCAAAATCCGGCGCGGGCAAAATCCTGGTGCTGGCGCATTCCGATACCGTTTGGCCCCTCGGCACGCTGGCGCAAATGCCGCTCCGCGAAGAGCAGGGCCGTTTGTGGGGCCCCGGCGTGCTGGACATGAAATCCGGCATCGCGTTCTTTATTTTCGCGATACACACGCTTCGCATGCTGGAAATCCCGGTGCGCCGGACCATTTTGTTTCAGGTGAATTCGGACGAAGAAGTGGGCAGCGAAACGTCGCGGCAGTTCACCGAAGAGGCCGCGCGGCAAAGCGCCATCGCACTTTTAGCTGGAACCGGGTACGGGGCTCAGGGGCAAACTCAAGACCGCGCGCAAAGGCGTCGGCGATTACACGGTCACCGTCAAAGGCAAGGCGTCGCACGCCGGCGTCGACTATGAAGCGGGGGCAAGCGCCGTGGTTGAACTGGCGCGGCAGATCCCGAAAATAGCGGCGTTCACCAACCTGAAACAGGGCATCACCGTGAATCCCGGTGTCATTGCGGGCGGCACGCGGACCAACGTAGTGGCGGCGGAAGCGCGCGCGGAAGTGGACATCCGCATTGCCAAAGCGAAGGACGCCGCGCTGCTCGATAAAAAGTTCCGGTCGCTGCGCCCCATCGACAAGCGCTGTTCCATTCATGTGGAGGGAGGGCTGAATCGCCCGCCCATGGAGCGATCGCCCGCCATTCGAACTTTGTTTCAAACGGCGCGCGCGTGTGCCAAGGAACTCGGCGTGAAGTTGGAGGAATCGGCCACCGGCGGCGGCTCGGACGGCAACTTCACCGCGGCGCTCGGCGTTCCCACGCTCGACGGGCTCGGCGGCGTTGGCGAAGGCGCGCACGCGGCGAATGAAAGCATCCTGCTCGATCGCATTGCCGATCGCACTGCGTTGCTGGCTATGCTGTTGTCAGAGCTTTAATAGTGGTCCAGCAAAACTTCGGGCGGATCGCATCCGAGCCGCCATGCGTCAGCATGCGGATTCCCGATGGAGCGAGCAAAACCGCATGCTCACGCATGGCGGCTCAGGCCGCAGGCTGCGCGGACCACGCGCGCCAGCTCTTGCTCTTCGTTCGCGAACACCGTCCGCAGATCCAGCAGCAACCGGCCAT
The DNA here is from genome assembly GCA_963784025.1 of Bryobacterales bacterium. Classification (GTDB taxonomy): domain Bacteria; phylum Acidobacteriota; class Terriglobia; order Bryobacterales; family Bryobacteraceae; genus Palsa-89. The sequence continues at coordinate 55,749 of CAWAPW010000002.1, read as the reverse complement.
CTTCGATTCGCGCCACTACGGGAGGATCGCTCAAACGGCATCGCTTCTCTGCTTCCCCTACATCCTCGCAATCGATCGCGATGAGCCAGGTTCGCAATGGCTGCTCGGGCGTAGAGCCTCCGCCGATCACAGAACTTCCCTCCACTAACGATCCCCGCACGCCATCCAAGAGCCCGAGCACTCGTTCGGATCGCGCGCGCAGTTCTTCGCTCGATTGCGAAATCATGCGCAGCGCCGGAATCTGGTCCCAGCGTTCCAAAACCAGATTGCGCAGCGTGGTCTCCAGCGCCTGGTAAATCAACTTGTCCAACCGCAGCGCGCGAAACATCGGATTGCGCCGCAACCGCGCGATCAACGCCGCGTCGCCCGCCAGAATCCCCGTCTGCGGCCCTCCCAGCAGCTTGTCGCCGCTGAACGACACCAGGTTCGCTCCGGCTCGAATGCTGTCCCCGACGAGCGGCTCTGCCACGCCAAAAGCACGCAAATCCGTCACGCAGCCGCTGCCCAGGTCTTCGTACAGCGGCACGCCCCGCTCCTTTGCGAGCGTCGCCAACTCGCGCAGTTCGGGCCTGGCCGTAAATCCCTCCATCCGAAAATTGCTCGGATGCACGCGCAGCAACAGCCGCGTGCGCTCGCTAATGGCCTCGCGATAATCGCCGATGTGAGTGCGGTTGGTCGTCCCCACTTCGCGCAGGACGGCGCCCGAGCGTTGCATAATCTCGGGAATACGGAATCCGTCGCCGATCTCGATCAGCTCGCCGCGCGAAACCACCACTTCGAATCCCGCTGCCAGTTCGTTCAACGCCAGGTAAATCGCCGCTGCGTTGTTGTTCACCGCGATGCCCGGCGCGCCCGTGAGGCGCTCGATCAATTCCGACGCATGCACGTCGCGCTTCCCTCGCCGCCCCGCCGCAAGATCGTATTCCAGGTTTGAATAACCGAATAGCGGCTCGAAAAGCGCCAGCGGCGCGCGCCCCAGGTTGGTGTGCAGAACCACCCCTGTCGCGTTGATCACTCGCCGCAGCGACGGCGCTTCCAGCTCTGCCAGGTTGCGCTCCACGCGCTTCTCGATCGCCGCCGGGTTAGCATCGCGTCCGGCTCGTATTTCTTCTCGCGCTTTTTCGAGCACGCGGCGCACTTCTTCGACGATTAACCGCCGCGGAAAACGCCCTTCCAGGTGACTCAAGGCGCTCAGCACCTGATCCACCGCCGGCAATTCGCGCAGTTGTTCGGAAGCCGCCACGCCACGATGTTATCAGCTTCGTGTTATCTTCCTGTTTTCATGGAACCCATCACGCTTCTCGTCATTTCCAGCCCGCACTATCCGTTCCTGCGCTTCCTGGATCGTCTTCCGCAGCCAGTAACCGTGCACACCGGCAACGATCTCGATTTTCTGAAACAGCACGCGCCCGAAGCCGACGTGATCCTCAATGGCTTTCACGATGGCTCCGCGCTGCGAGCCATCCTGCCGCTGGCCGCACGTGTCAAATGGATCCATGCTTTATCCGCGGGCGTAGAAAAAGTTCTGTCGCCCGAGCTGATCGAAAACCCCGCCCCGCTCACCAACGGCCGAGGCGTTTTCGGTCCCGCGCTGGCCGAATTCGCCATCGCCGCGATGCTCTATTTCGCAAAGGATGTGCGCCGGCTCATCCGCCAACAGCAGGCCGCGCGCTGGGAACAATTCGACGTCGCCTTTCTTCGCGGCCAGACGCTCGGCATCGTCGGCTATGGCGGCATCGGACGGGAAACGGCACGCCTGGCGCACGCCCTTGGCATGAAAGTGATGGCTGTTCGACGCCGCGCTCCCTCGACGGAAAATGATCCCTTGCTCGATCGGTCCTTCACGCGCAAGCAGCTAAACGAAATGCTCGGCTTATCGGATTACGTGCTGGCCGCCGCGCCGCTCACGCCCGAAACACAAGGTATGCTCGGCTTCGGCGAGTTTCATTTCATGAAGAGCTCGGCCGTGTTCATCAACGTGGGCCGCGGAGCCGTGGTCGTGGAGCAAGCGTTAATTTCCGCGCTCAACCAGGCTCTTCTTCGCGGCGCCGCGCTCGACGTATTTGAGACCGAGCCTTTGCCCGCCGATCACCCCTTCTATCGCATGGAGAACGTCCTGCTCTCGCCCCACTGCGCCGACCACACCACCGGCTGGATGGAGTTGGCCGTCACTCAGTTCATCGAGAACTTCGAACGTTTCCGCAACGCGCAGCCGCTCGAATTCATCGTCGATAAACAAGCCGGCTATTAAGCCGGACGCATGACCGAAATACATCTCTCCGATATTCAAGCCGCCGCCGAACGCACTCGCCACATCGTTCACCGCACGCCCGTTTTCACTTCGCGAACCTTCGACCTGTCGGCGCGCGCGCAGGTCTTCTTCAAGTGCGAAAACTTCCAGCGCGGCGGCGCGTTCAAGATCCGGGGTGCGTCCAATTTTCTCTTGTCAATTCCACAAGCCGATTTGCCGCGCGGCGTGGTGAGCTATTCTTCCGGCAATCATGCGCAGGCCGTCGCCATAGCCGCAGAATCGCTCGGTATTGCGGCCACCATCGTGATGCCCGCCGACGCACCCGCATCGAAGCTCGCGGCAACGCGCGCTCACGGCGTTTGCATCGTTACATATGATCGTGCAACCGAGGATCGCGAATCCATCGCGCAACGCATCGCGAACGAAAGCGGCGCCACCATCGTTCCGCCCTACGATCATCCCTGGACCATCGCCGGCCAAGGCACCGCCGCTCTGGAACTGCTCGCCGAAGTTCCCGATCTCGATGCGCTCGTCGTTCCCATCGGAGGCGGCGGCCTGATCTCAGGAAGCTCTATCGCGGCCCACGCGATCCGTCCCGGGCTGCGCATCTTCGGCGTCGAACCGGAGCAAGGCAACGACACGCTGCTCTCACTGCGCGCGGGCGAACGCGTCGCGATTCCGTTGCCCGAAACCATCGCCGACGGGCTGCGCGCAACTAAACCAGGCACACTCACGTTTCCCCTGGTTCAGAAACACGTGGAAGATATTTTCCTGGTAAGCGATCAAGAGATTCGCGCTGCCATGAACTTCCTGCTCACGCGAATGAAGATTTTGGTCGAACCCAGCGGCGCTGCCTCAGCCGCCGTCATGCATGGAAAGCTTCAAACCGGCCTTCGGAAGATCGGCGTAATCCTTTCCGGCGGGAATCTGGATCTCGCCCTCTAATAGGCTGATGAAAAAGGCTTTTGGGGACCGGCTCCCTCACGGTCGCGGCTCGGTAAACACATGCAAACACGCAGTCGCGATTCTGAGCCGCGCGCGTGAGCAAGCGGTTTATTGCCTTTTTCAGCATCCTGCTAATCGCCGGTTTCTTCCAAAAAGCAGCTCTCAAACGCCCGATCCACCAGCTCGTCCGTCAACTCGAACGGCAGCTTTTCGAAATGAATCAGGTCGATGGCGTGCGACAGCACATCGCGCGGATGGCAGCGCCGGAACGGCCGGCGGGCCTTGCGATAATGCTTGTCGATAAAGCGCGCCACCAGCCCGTCGTGATGCGGCAAGCTTCTCGATTCGCAGAACCGCGCGAAGATGGTCGCGAACTCCTGCTCGTCCGGATTCCGCATCAGCATCTTGTATTGAATGCGGCGCAAAAACGCTTCGTCGCCTAATTGTTCCGGATTCAGGTTGGTCGAAAAAATCAAAAACGCTTCGAACGGCACCGTGATTTTGCCGCCGCTATGGAACTTCAGATAATCCACGCGCCGTTCCATGGGCACGATCCAGCGATTCAGCACTTCGGCCGGAGTACACTGCTGCCGGCCGAAATCGTCAATCAAATAAATCCCGTTGTTTGCCTTCAGCTGATACGGCGCGTCGTAAATCTTCGACGTGGCGTTGTAATTCAGATCCAGCATTTCAAGCGTCAGCTCGCCGCCCGTGACGATGAACGGGCGCCGGCACTTAATCCACCGGCGGTCATACTGTGGACCGTTTGAGAATACCGACTGCACTTCTTCGTCATCCACCGGCTGATGATAGAGCGGATCGAACACCTGCACGATAGTGCCCTGGCAATCCAGCGCGTGCGGGACATACACGCTCGAATCGTCCACGTTCATCAGCGCTTCGGCCAGAAAAGTCTTTCCATTTCCGGGCTGCCCGTAAATCAGGAACGAATTTCCCGAGCTGACCGCCGGACCGATCTGCGCCAGGATGCGCGGCGTCACCACCATGCGCCGGTAAGCGTGCTGCAGGGCCTCCGGCGTGAGCCAGCCGTCGGCGCGCCGCTGCCTGCGGACAACCTGTATATATTGCGCCAGCGGAACCGGCGCCGGTCCCGCGTACTGATTGCCTTCCATGTACTCGCGCGCACCATTTTTGCCGGCTTCGCCGAGTCCGAACAACACCGTGCTGTTGCCCATGCCCATCGATTTCTTGGCTTCGATAAGATGCTGGCGTTTGAAGGCGTCGATGATCCCTTCAACCAGACTGAACTTGAGCCCCAGCGCCTCCGACAGCTCGCGCCCCAGCATATCGCCGCGCAGGTACAGCATCTTCAGGATGAGCTGTTGGATTGTGGATGCGGCCAGCCCGGTATCCTCCAACGTCTCAGGCACTGGCGGAACAACGCCGGCGTTGTGGGGCTCCTCCGGCGGCGTATTGCTCACCGACTGCGAAAGCACTTCCAATTCGCTCGGCGCGGGCTGCTGAAGTTTTGAGTTGGGTATGGCCGGGAAAGTTACAGGCATGATGGAAGACCCAGTGTGGGACTTTAGTTTGCTGGGCGCAATAGGAACTTGGTCCTTGTTTCGCCTAGGTTGAATTCCCAGATTGACAAGCCGCCGCCGCGTGTGATCGCCGCGCCGTCCACTCCGCGCCGGCCAGCACCACCAACGCCGCCAGGAATCCCCACAAAATGATCGTCACCGTGTAATAAAAGGGTCCGTATTCGGACTGCAGCTTAGCCCGGAGATACGGCCAGGTCCAAAGATTGATGTACTTCAGGATCTCGAGCAAAACTCCCACCACAATCGCGGCCGGAACAATCTGCGCGGCTTTGATTTTGCAATTCGGCAGCAGCCAGTAGATCAGAAACAATACCAGCATCGACATCGGAAGGGCCGCGGCCTTGAATAGCACCAGGCCGATCAGGTTCGCCACCGGCGCAGTCTGTCGTATCGTAAGGCCGGTCAGGAACTCGTTGTTCAGCGCGGTCAGCGTGGTCGAAATCAGCATCAGCGCGCCACAGGCGAAGATCAGCCCCAGGCTCACCAACTGGTTTTTGAAATAGTTGCGGTTCTTCGGGCAATTCCAGACGCGATTGAGCGCCACTTCCAGCGGCTCAAAGATTCCGCTGGCGGTAAAGAACAACAGCAGCAGCGAAACCACTTGGACGGGCCCGCGCGACGCTACGGTCACTTCGAAATTCCGCCGGATAAATTGCCCGAAGGTATCCGGGAAATAATCGTCTAAGGCGAAATAGACCGCGCTCACCCCGGCTTTCCACTTTAGGACGTACCGGCATATGGAAAGCATCACGGTCAAGAAACGGAAAGAAGGAGAGCAGCAATCCCGCCGACACCGCGAATGCGAACACGTGCACCTCGGTTTGCATCAGGTAGCGGAAGGTGGGAAGCAGCGCGCGGCCGATTTTTCGCACTGCGTTCACCCCGCCATCACGCGCCGGCCCTCAATACGCCAGCGCCCCGAAAGAACGATTCCGATCGCCTCGCTGTAGATGCGGTGCTCTTCAACGAGGATCCGCGCGGCCAGGGTCTCTTCCGTGTCGTCATCCAGCACCGCCACCGCAGCCTGCAAGATAATCGGGCCCCCATCCAACCGATCGTCTACAAAGTGAACCGTACAGCCGCTGACCTTGACGCCATGTTCGAGCGCCTGCTTCTGCGCGTCCAATCCCGGAAACGCGGGCAGCAACGACGGATGGATATTCAGCGCGCGCAATGGAAATGCCCGGCAAAATTCCGCAGTCAACAGCCGCATGAAGCCGGCCAGGCACACCAGGTCCACGCCACGATTCCGAAGTTCGGCTACCACGCGCCGGTCATACTCCGCGCGCTCCACACGTTTCGAAGGCAGCACCAGTGCGGGCAAGCCGCGCTCCCGTGCGATCTCAATCCCGCGAGCCTCCGCACGATTCGAGATCACCGCCGCGATCTCCGCGTTCAGCTTTCCGCGCTCGATGTTCTGCGCGATCGCTTCGAAGTTGGAGCCCCGGCCGGAAAGCAGGATGCCCAGCCGCTTCACACATACTCCACGCGTGGCCCGCGCGATTCCACCACCTCGCCCATCTGGAAACATGCCTCGCCGAGTGTGCTCAACAGCGCGCGCGCCTTCCCAAGATTCCGCTTCGCGACTACCAGGATCATCCCGACGCCCAGGTTGAACGTCCGCCGGTAATCGGCCATATCCAGATTGCCGATCGCGCGCAGCTCTTCAAAGAAAGGCGGAATGGACCAAGTGGAAATATCCACGCGCGCCGCCAGGCCCTTCGGCAAAATTCGCGGCGTATTGTCGGTGATCCCACCGCCAGTGATGTGCGCCGCGCCCTTCAGCATCCGTGCGTCGATCAATGCGCGGATCGGCTTCAGATAGCTGCGATGCACCTTCAATAGTTCATCGGCCAGCGCATCGGTAAGCGGACGCCGCGCCGTCTCAAACAATAATTTGCGCGCCAGCGAATAACCGTTGGTGTGCAGCCCGTTCGACGGCAAGCCGATCAGTGCATCGCCCGCCCGGATGCCCGCGCCGGTCAACATGAACTTGCGCTCCACCGCGCCCACGATAAACCCGGCCAGGTCGTATTCGCCTGCCTGATACAGCCCGGGCATCTCCGCCGTTTCACCGCCCACCAGCGCGCAGCCGTTCGCGCGGCAGCCTCGCGCCACGCCTTCAATCACCTGCCCCGCCACTTCGGCATCCAGCTTCCCGACCCCGAAATAATCGAGAAAAAAGAGCGGGACCGCGCCTTGCACCGCGATGTCGTTCACGCAGTGATTCACCAGATCTTCGCCGATGGTGTTGTGCCGCCCGGTCAGGAACGCGATCTTCACCTTGGTGCCCACGCCGTCGGCCGAACTCACCAGCACCGGATTCTTCCAGCCGGAGAGCAGATACCCGCCGCCGAAACTGCCGATGTCGGTCAAAACGGAGCGCGTGAACGTGCCCCGCGCGTGCTTGCGGATGAGCGCAACCGCGCGGTCCGCTTCGTCGATGCTGACTCCCGCATCTTGATAGGTGATCGTTTTTCTGGACGCCATTAGGTCGCGGGAAATCCCCTGCGAACTCATATGATACGCCGCAGCCGACCGCCTTGCCGCGACCACTTCCCAACTTCGGGGTTATACTGAAAGCGAGTAAGTCTGTCCCCGGATTCAGCAGTTTCCATGCGAGCCGGGTATGGGAAAGAGAGCCCTTCTAAATGATCCCAACGCGCCGGTTGGTCAGCCTCCCCTGTCTCTTGATGGTGACTTCGTTGGCTTTCGCCCAACAACCCCCCGCTCCCGCCACCCCTGCGGGGCAACCCGACAAGGCAGCGGCCTATTATAACTACTCGCTCGGCCATCTGTACTCGGAGCTCGCCGCCGCCTACGGTAACCGGGGCGAATACTTCAGCAAGGCCGCGGATGCCTACCGTGCGGCTCTCAAAGCCGACCCCAGCGCAACGTTTATCGCAGAAGAACTCTCGGACTTATACATCCAATCCGGCCGGCTGCGCGAAGCGGTGCTGGACGCCGAAGACGCGCTCAAACAGAATCCCAACGATCTGAACTCGCGCCGGCTGCTGGCCCGCATCTACACCCACCTGATTGGCGACTCGCAGACTAACCAGATCGATCCCGACATGGTGAAGAAGGCCGTCGAGCAATACCAGAAAATCACCGAGGCCGATCCCAAGGACACCGACAGTTGGATCATGCTGGGCCGCCTGCAAAAGGCGCTCATGAACTCTACCGAAGCGATGGCCGCTTACAAGAAAGCGCTGGAGCTGGACGCCGACAACGAAGACGCCATGACCGGCCTGGCCACCGTATACGCCGATCTGGGCGACAACAAAGCCGCGGCCGAAATGCTGCGCAAGGTTGCGGATAAGGACCCCAATCCCCGCAGTCTTACCAGCCTTGCGGGCGTGTATGAGCAGTTGAAGGATTATTCGCTCGCGGCCGAGATGTTGCGCCGCGCCCTGGATCAACAGCCCGGCAATTCGGAGCTGAAGCAGGCGCTGGCCGAAGATCTGCTGTTTTCCAATCAGCTGGACGACGCTTTGAAGCTCTATCAGGATGCCGTCGCGGACGATCCCAAGGACATCAAGTCCGAGCTGCGCATATCGCAGATCTACCGCCAAAAGCAGGATTTCGCCAAGGCCCGCGAAGCGGCGGACAAAGCCAAGGAGATCGATCCGAACGATCTGGAAGCCCAGTACAACGACGTGAACCTGCTCGAAGCCGAAGGCAAGATTCCGGATGCCATCAAGACCTTGAAAGGCATTCTGGATGCAACCGTAAAGAAGAGCTACAGCCCGTCGGAAAAGGGCAGCCGGGCCAACTTGTTCGAGAACCTGGGCGAATTGGAACGCACCATCGAACAGTATCCCGCGGCCGTGGATGCCTTCCGTCAGGCGGCCGATCTGGATCCGGATAATGCAGGACGCGCCGTAGCCGAGGTCATCGAGACCTATCGCGAAGCCAAAGATTATCCCAAGGCGGAAGCGGAAGCCGACGCCGCGGTGAAGAAGTATCCCAAGGATCGCGTCATATCCGCCACGCGCGCTCTGGTCTTATCGGACCTGGGGAAGACCGATGCGGCGGTAGCGGAAGCGCGCCGTCTGATGGACGGCAAGAACGACCGCGAAGTGGATCTGAGTCTGGCCGACATCTACGAAAAAGCCAAGAACTTCGGCGAAATGGCCAAGGTACTGGATGCGGCCGAGAAACTCTCCCAAACCAGCGCCGAGAAACAGGACATTGCTTTCCGCCGGGGCGCAATGTACGAGCGCATGAAGAATTATGCGGAGGCTGAAGCGGAATTTCATAAGGTGTTGGACTTGAACCCCGACAACGACGCCGCGCTGAACTATCTCGGCTACATGCTGGCGGATCGCAATATCCGGCTGGAGGAAGCGCGGGACCTGGTTAGCAAGGCCGTGGCGCGTGAACCCAACAGCGGCGCCTACCTGGACAGCCTGGGTTGGGTTTATTTCCGCTTGAACAAGCTGCCGGAGGCCGAAGACAAACTGCGTGAAGCGTTGCGCTATATGTCGCGCGACCCTACCGTGCACGATCACTTGGCCGAAGTCTACTTCAAGGAAGGCAAGATCCGCGAAGCGATCGCCCAGTGGCAGAGCTCGGTTCGAGAGTATCAGGCCGGCCCGCCCAGTGACATGGACCACGCGGAGCTCAGCAAGGTTCAGAAGAAGCTGGAAGACGCCAAGGTTCGGCTGGCTAAGGAAACCGGAGCGGGAGCTAAACAACAGTAAAGGCTCTTCGGGTGCGGAAATGTTTTTTTCCGCTGATCCTGTTTGCGTGGGCGCTTAGCGCTTACGCCCAGCAGTTCTACACGTACGTGATGGACCTGGGTCCGGACTACGTCCAGTTGGCCTGGGGCACCACCGGCGGCGAAAACACCATTGGCCGGTCGTCTCCATCGTTCGGCGAAGCCAACGTTGAAATCGCAGGTCGCAAGCTGATCTCGGTGGGCAATTCCATTACGGTGGGCGATCTCTCGCCCGATCATTCCTACAAATACACCGTCTCACTCCACGGCCGGATGCTGGGCCAGGGCGAAATCCGAACGTGGGCCGCACAATCCCAGAGACTGACCTTCTTCGTGGTGGGCGACTTCGGCAACGGCAAAGCGCCCCAGTACAATATCGCGCGCGCCATGTGGGAAGAGTTCCAGCGCCGCGCCGCCACCGCCAATCCGGTGCGCTTTCTGCTCAGCTTGGGAGATAACGTCTATGGCGATATTCGCGGGCTGGGATTCGGCTTTATTCACACCGGCGCCAGCGACGAAGATTGGGGTTCGAAGTTCTTCCAACCTTACCAGCCGCTGCTCGGGAGCATTCCCTTCTTCCCCGCCCTTGGCAATCACGACGGCAACGAGACCGAGCGCCGTCGCGATCTCGCGGCCATCCTGGACAATTTTCCGTTTCCTCAAAACAAGCCGGCCCGGTATTACGACTTCACCTACGGCGGCCTGGCGCAATTCTTTGGGCTCGACAGCACCAGCAACACCGAGTCGGGCCCCGCGCGCCCAGACTACTTGGAAGACAGCCCGCAGTTCCACTGGATGCAATCCGAATTCGCGAAGCCGCATCCGCTTTGGGTGATTCCCTACTTCCACCATCCGATGTTCACCGCCGGACCCGAGCACCCTCCCAGCCTGGAGCAGCTTCGCCACTGGTTCGCGCTCTTCACCAACAGCGGCGTCAAGGTAGTGTTCTCCGGGCACGAGCACAACTTCCAGGCCAGCGAAGTGAGTCCGGCTACCGGCGGCATTCGATTCTTCGTCAGCGGCGCGGGCGGCGAACTGCGGCGCGGCAACGTGCAAAAGAATATGCACAACGCGCACATTCAGGCGTGGGCGCAACAGAATCATTTTCTCGAAGTCGACATCGATGGAAAAACGATGAAGGTGATGCCGCTTTCCTACGAACCCCTGAATATCGTGGACAGCACCGGCGCCGCCGTCGCCACTCCATTCACCGTCACCCTCCCCTAACAACTGCCGACCCGCCCAGACCGAGCCGCGACCAAAGGGAGCGGTCCCCTGTACAATGGTTCTCTCCATGGAACATTTCACCTGGGATTCGGTTCCCCTCGAAGTCATGAGTGACATGATCTCGCGCAAGGTCATCAGCGGCGAAAAGGCCATGATCGCGCAGGTCTTCTTGAAGAAAGACGCCGTCGTTCCCGAGCACCACCACGAGAGCGAACAGGTAACCTACATTCTGGAAGGCGCGCTAAAATTTGAGCTGGAAGGTAAGGAAGTGGTGGTCCACAAAGGCGAAGTGCTGCGCATTCCTTCCCACGTGCCGCATCGCGCCGTGGCACTGGAGGACACGCTGGATTTAGACGTCTTCTCGCCCATTCGCCAGGATTGGCTGGCGAAGGATGACGCGTACCTGCGGCGTGGCGACCGTGAAGCAACGTAACGCAACCACGCGGGGGCAGATCTTTGCTGGGGTCACCCATGCGGCCTTCGATTGTGATAAATTTCCACGGATAGGAGCTACTTCATGAAAAGTTATCTCGCCGGCTTGGTCTTGCTGGCTCTGCCCTGTGCGCGTCCGGTTCTCGCGCAAGAGAAGCAGAATTTTGTTATCAACCCCACCACCCCGGAAGGACAAATCCTGCAGTCCCTTGGCCAGGAGCCCGAAGATGAGCGGAAAGTTGCTCTCGCGCAGGATTTTCTCGCCAAGTATCCCAAAAATGAGGCTGCCGGATGGGTAGCGGCGCAGTTGGAATCGGGCCTGCTAGGGGAGAAGAATTACGACAAGGTTCTCGAAGTGGCCGAAACGGCTTATGCCAATGGTCCCGACATGGATGCCGCGTATTTCGCCTTGAAGGCCGCGGTGGCTAAAGAGGATCTGGCGGAGACCAAGAAATGGTCGGCTCGCACTTCGGAAGCCGCGCGCAAAATCACGGCTTCAACCAAAGCGCCGGCCGACGACGACGCAAAGCATCAAATGGAGTACGCCAAGGAAGTGGACGAGTATTCCGAATATGCCCTCTACGTAGTCGCTTTGAAGGCGTCGCCCAAGGACGAAGTGGATCTGGTGGATACGCTGATCAAGCAGAATCCCAAGAGCCAATATCTGCCTCTGGCGTCCGCCAGCTATTTCGCCGCTCTTCAAAAGGCCGGCGAAGGGGCCAAGGTCTGCCCTGCCGCTGAGAGAATGTCCGTCGCGGGATCGAAAAACGCCGAGGCGATGATCGTTGCCGCCGACTGTTCCATGCGGGCCCAAAAAGGCGCTGGCATGGTGACATATGGCGAGCGGGCTCTGGAAGCCATCAACTCGCGGCCCAAAGAAGAGGGCATGAGCGATGCCGATTGGGCCGCCAAGAAAGAGGACGTCATCGGCAGAGCCAATTGGTACGTCGGCGTGGGCTACAGCCTGGAAGCAAGGTACGGACCGGCCAACAAGTCTCTGCGGGCCGCCCTTCCCATGCTGAAAGGGAACGAGCAGCTTCGCGCAATGTGCCTTTTCTATCTCGGCCTGGCGAACTACCAGCTCGGCAAACCGCTCGGCGACAGGGCGCAAATGCGCCAAGGCCTACAATTCTTCCAGCAATCGGCCGAGATCGCGAGCCCGATGCAGGATCAAGCCTCGCGTAATGCAAAATTAGTGCTCGCCGAACTGGGCGGCAAGTAATTTAGCCGGCTATCGATTTCCAGTTTTTCGCCAAATGCTCGGCGGTTCGCCACGCCAGCGCCTGCATCGTAAGCGTAGGATTGCGCGCGCCGCTGGTGCCAAACACCGACCCGCCCAGCATTCCCAGATTGGGCGCTTCGTGCGAAAATCCCCAGCGATCCACCACGTTGCTATCGGCACTGTCGCCCATGCGAGTGCCGCCGTAAGTGTGCGTGGACAATCCAGGGCCGAACGGCTGGCCCTTCACTACCTCAATGGCGCCGGCCGCGCGAAACCATTCTTCCATTTTGTTTTGGGAGTGAATGGCGGCGCGCGTTTCGTTTTCCTTGGGGCCGCTGGTGACGCGGCACACCGGATCGCCAAGCGGGTCCTTCACATCCGGATCCAGGTCCAGATACGTGTTCTCGTACGGAAAGCTGTTGCCCTGCAGATAGGCGCTGGTCCAGCGGCCGGCATTCTCGTGCACGAACTGTTTCCACTTGGAACCCCATGCGGGCGCGCGGCCGAACGTAGGCAGACTGGCGCCACCGATGGGATGCTTCTCCATGAACGTACACAGACTGGAACCGCCGATGAACCCGAGCCCCGAATGGTCGAAAGTATCGTCGGCCCATTCATCCACCACCACGCCTTGCGAGAGCATCGCTCCATACCAGGTATTGACGTCCATCGGAAACAACGCCGTGACGCCCACGCCCGCCTGCGCGTCCCAATGCCCGAAATAGTGCTTGCCCACCTGGCCGTGATTGTTTGAAAGCCCGTTCGGATACGCCTTGGATTTCGAGAGCAGCAACAGCCGGGTGTTTTCGTAGGTGTACGAAGAGACCAGCACCACTTTCGCCGGTTGAAAATATTCCTGGCCGCCGCGGATGTAAAGCACACCGGTGACTTTGCCGTTGTTGTCCGAAACGATGCGCGTCACCTGCGCGCCATCGAACACCGTGAGGTTCTTGGTTTTTTGCGCTTCGGGAATGGTGGTGAAGCAGGTGGAATTCTTCGCGCGGACGTGGCAGCCGCCGCGATCGCAATAACCGTGGTAGGCGCAGGCCGCGCGCCCGCGATACGGCTGCGAGTTGATGGCCGCGGGCGCGTGAAAAGGCTTCCAACCGAGCGACAGCGCAGCCTTGTGCATGAGATCCAAAAAATCGCAGGTGCGTAGCGCAGGCATGGGATATTCGCGCTGACGCGGGCCTTCGTAAACGTTGCCCGCCGGATCCAGCTTGCCCTGAATATTCCCCGCCTTGCCCGAAACGCCCACCTCGTGCTCGACGGTGTCGTAATAAGGCTCCAGATCGTCGTAGTTGATGGGCCAATCTTCGAGCGTGGAACCTTGCGGCAACAAACTCGCGCCATAACGTTTTATGGTTTCCGAGCGCGTCTTGAAATCCCACGGCTTCAGCCGCCAGCTTTGCGCATGATAGTGGATGGACGTGCCGCCCACGGCGTTCATCATGGGATGCGTGGCCCCTTGCCGCGCCTTCGCGTCGGGACTGGTGCGAAACGTCGGGATTTCCTTCTTGGCCTTGGGAACGGTGGTCACCAGGCCGCGCACGTTGTTGTGAATTTCGTCGGGCTTGAAATCTTTGGCCGGATCCATCCACGTTCCGGCTTCGATGCCGGCCACTTTCAAGCCGGCGCGCGCCAGCGGCAACACGGCCACACCTCCCGCCGCGCCCAACCCCACTACGGCCACGTCCACCGGCTTTAGATTAATGGCCATGATTCTCTCCGGCGGCGCCGTACGCGGAATGATGATAGGGCTTTATCTCCACGCCCATCTTCTGATCGTCCTGCGAAGTTGCGAGACGCGGCCCGGGGTATCGGATCAAATCCCAGCCCGCGAAATTCTTGTTGCCGCCGTAGTAGGGATCGCCGAACATTCCTTCCATGGTTAGTCTGCGCGCGCGATTGAAGAACGCCCGTGCATTCGGAAATCCATCGGCCGAGCCACTGTCCATCGACATGAGCACCGCATCCTGCTTCTCCGGCGATAGATCCGCAAACGCGGCATTCTGGGAGCGCCTCGCGAATGCTTCCGTGGCCTCCAGCCCTTCGATGAATGCGGTTTTCTCGCCCGCTAAATAATCGCCGAGCGCACGATTGATGTAAACCGGGACGTCGCACTCCGAGGCGCTGGGGCCGAGCTCGTCGTGAGGAATAATGCGGTCGACGAATGCCGCCAGAATTCGGAGCTGCGCATCGGATAGGGCGGCTGGTGTCGACGCGGGCGTCGGCTGTTGCGCCAGCGCCGCAACTGGAACCAGCGCGGCGCTAACAATGACGGTACGGCGGGAAATTTCGTTGGACATTACTGGTGGAATAAGCCGTTGTAAACGCCGCTGGCGAGAATGTGCCCGCCAAGCGCTTTTTCCAGATCGTCGCGACCGGCTGTCGCCGGCAAATCGAGCTTCGAGTCAAGAGCATAGACTTCGAGCGTATAGTGGTGCGGCAAGCCTTTTGGCGGGCACGGACCCATATAGCCGGCCAGCTGCCTGATGTTGTGGCCCTGGCGGGTTCCGTCCGGCAGATCGGCGGTAGGCGCTACGCTCGCGGGCAGGCCCGTGGAAGTGGCCGGAATGTTCCAGGCGATCCAATGGGTCACATCGTCGAACGACTTTCCCGGATGCACGTCGCCATCGTGAAAAATCAAAGCGAAACTCATGGTGCCGGCGGGAGCTCCGCTCCATTCGATCTGCGGAGAACCTCCCGGCGGTTTGGCTGCGCACGTGAATTTCTCAGGGATGTCGCCACCGTCGCTGTAGCCCGATACCATGATTTTGAGTGGCGCAGGAATGCCGCCTCCCTTGTTCTGCGCGAATGCGGCGCCGGCAGTTAGCGCCAGAGATGCCGCGATAATGGTCCAAGATTTCATTTCGATTCTCTCCTAGTTACTTCCCTGTGTAGCTGACGCGCCAGATGGCCTTGTAGGCATCGTCGGTGAAATACAGCGAGCCGTCTTTCGCCACCACCACCGCCACGGGCCGGCCCCAGGCGTTGCCGTCCGGCGTGACGAATCCGGTGATGAAATCTTCGTATACGCCGCTGGCGTGGCCCTTGTCCAACGGAACGCGCACAACCTCATATCCGGCGCGTGTGGAGCGATTCCATGAGCCGTGCTCGGCGCCGAACAGATCGCCGCGATATTCCTTCGGGAATTGCGTGCCTTCATAGAACGTGATCCCGAGCGATGCGTTGTGTGGTTGCATCAGAACGTCCGGCACAATCACTTTGTCCTTCAACTCGGGATGCTTGCCTTCCAGGCGCGGGTCCTGATTCGCGCCCATGTAATACCAGGGCCAGCCGTAGAAGCCGCCCTCTTGCACGTGCGTGATGTAATCGGGCACCAGGTTGTCGCCCAGCTCATCGCGCTCGTTCACCGAGCACCACAGCTCGCCGGTGGTGGGATTCACCGCCAAGCCTACAGGGTTGCGGATGCCCGCGGCGTAAATTTGAACGAATTTGCCTTCCGGCGTGTATTCCAGAATGTCGGCGCGATGCATTTCCTTGGGATGCGTATCGGGATCGTCCACGTTTGAACCCGAGCCCACGGCGACGAACATGCGCTTGCCGTCCTTCGAAAAAATAACATCGCGAGTCCAATGAAAACCGCCCGTGGGAAGCTCAGGGATGATGGTCTCGGACGCTCCCGTAGCTTTCAAATCGCCCGTGTGATACGGAAAGCGAACCACCGAATTCGTGTTGCCGATGTAGACCCATTGCGGATTGTTGCCCACGGGGTAAAACGCGATGCCGAACGGCTGCTTCAAACCGGTGGCGAAAGTGGAAACCTGCTCTGGCTTGCCGTCGGCGGAACGGCCGCGGAAAACCTTGATTTCGCCGGGCATGCTGTCGGCGACGAAGAAATCGCCATTGGGCGCCATGCGGATCTGGCGCGGCTCCGTGATGCCCTCATGCGCGTACAGCTCCACCTTGAAACCGGCCGGCGCCATGGGCCACATGTTGTCGGGCTTCGGCACCACCTTCGGAAAATTCGCGCTCGATTTGGTGGCGTAAGGCTTGGGAAGATCGGCGGGGGTGATTTTGTGGAACAGACCGGGCTTTTCCTTCTGATAATCGGAGAAGGCCTGCTGGCCGGTGAGCAGATCCTTGGTGTCGATCTTGTCGGACTTTCCGGCGCCGAGCAGAATCCAGGCCGCGCCCACGACGGCGAGGCTGGCGGGAACGATCCGTAGCGGGTTTTTCATAGTGACGGTCATTATAGACGGTCATTATATCAGTGGTATTGGGGGCGTTTGCGGCGCGGCGGGGGCTGGGATTGGGGGCTGGGGGTTGGGGATCAGGCACGCGGTGCGGAAAAAGGGGTGGTGGCATGTGTGTGGGGTGCGGCGCATTTTTTTCGCGGGCCGGGCGGGCGTGAGGCGAATTGGCGATTGGCTGTTGGCGATTGGCCTGCCAGGCGAATTTAGGCATTCGATTTGAGACTACTGCCGAGCGAGACTAATCAGGGGCACGCAGCTTAGGAAGTGCTTGACGGGTACGAGGAAGTAAATCGAGTTGGACGGTCAATAAAGGCCCTTACACCTCAAACTGAATTCGGCGCACGATCCTGAGCCCTGCGCGATGAGCGACAGCGTGGGTGAGCAACGACGGATGCGGCCGTTTTAGTTGCTGTCAATACAGTTCGTCTCCATATGCCCGTCCACGAATCGCATTGCGGAGGTCTGTCGGAGTGGCGACATCGGGAGCGAGGAACGAATGCCAAATCGCGCGAGCTCCATTGTCCGACAGACGAAACGCAGCAATGTCGTCGCTCTTCCCCCAACCGCCGTGCTCGTAGAAGACAAGACAAAGCGAGTCGCTCACGGCGACTGCTTTCAAACGACGGCGGGGCAATCCGTCAAGAATCACGTCACCAGCATTCCACGGCCACGCTCCCGGTTCAGCCATCGAAAACACGTCTTCTTGGGTGGATTTTTGAGTTGCCTTTGCGAATGCGATCTTCACGGAATTCGGAATGTCCGACACCCTGTACATGATTCGGAATCTGTCCGGTGTTTCGAGAACGGAAAGTAGGTCCTTGGGGGTGGCCACTTTCACTTCAAGGAGGCTCGGTTGATCGTCTGCGACAGTGAGCATATCGAGCTGCTTCCTGAGCTTGCCGTCGTTTCGTCTCAAATACCAGTTGAACCATCCACCGACGGAGAGCACAACGGCGAGACACGCGAGGGACAATATCGCCAACGTCCTGAAACGCCATCTCATTTGATAATTCCAAGTCTACTCGCGGGATACGGCCCAGCGTTTGTCGATCCACTTGGACTGTCGGCAAACAGGGGCGCCGAACTGGAGACTTGGGGGTACACGTTGGCAGAATCGCTATCCTAAAGATGAATGAGCTTCCTCGACAATCTGGAAAACAATCTCAAGGCGATGGAGTCGCGGACCGAGAGAGATCCCGAGGCGCTGGCGCGTGAAGCCGCGGCGCGAGAGGCGGCGCGATCGGCGGCGCTCGAAATTGCTCCTCACGCTGAAGCCTTGCGAAACGGTCCATTTAAAGATGGCCTGCTTACTGCCTGCCGGGACATCGGGCACCGCAAGCGAACGCTGGTGCGGCCGGTGTGGGTGGATTCGACGCTGCGGCTGGAAGCCGGCACGAAGAAACTGGAATTGCGCCCTACGCCCGGCGGCGTGCTGGCAGTTTTCTTCGAGGGAGGCAAGGAACAGGAAAGCGGACCGATAGACCTATCGGGCGATCCCGTCAAATTGGCTGAAAAGTGGCTGGAAGCATAGGTGGCCGCGCTGGCGTGCCAGCGAGCAACTTTCAATGGAAACCATAAAGGTGGTTCTCGATGCAAAGCTCCTGAGGGCCGCCGATACTGCGGCCAAGCGGCAAAAACTGAATCGATCCGCGCTGATTCAGCAGGCGCTTCAGGAACACCTAAAACGTCTGCAGGTGTTGGAACTTGAGGAGCGCGATCGGCGAGGCTATCAGGCCCGGCCGCAGCGCGTCGAGGAGTATCGTCCCTGGGAGGAGATCGCAGCGTGGCCGGAAGAGTGAACCGCGGGGACATTCACCTTTGCCGGTTTGGACCGCCGGCGCCCAGTTCTGGTGTTAACTCGCGATACCGCCGTCAGCCATCTTTCAACGGTGACTGTCGCCCCAATCACGTCCACCGTCCGGGACGTGCCCTCGGAAGTAATATTTGATGTGGGTGACGGGATGAAGAGTGAATGCGCGGTGAATCTGCATAACGCAGTGACCATCCCACAGCAACGTTTGGGGAAGCGCGTCGCCAGCTTGAGCCCTGAACGGATGCATGATGTCTGCCTGGCGCTGCGGTTCTCCCTTGGATGCGGTTAGGCGGCCAGCAACCCACCTTCCCTTATCCCTACAGTAGTACCCCCTTCCGGCCGATCAATTGCATGCCAGCCAAAATTCATTCGCTGCGGAGCGGGAGACTTATTCGTGTTTCCGATCATCGGTATCCTCGTTGTCCTCGGTTGTATCGCCGGGGGTTATCTTATGGAAAAAGGGAACATGCTGGTTCTCATGCAGCCCGCCGAGTTGATCATTATCGGCGGCGCGGCCATCGGCACGGTTCTCATTGGTAATCCGCCTTACATTCTGAAGTCGATCATCACCAGCCTCCTGGCCGTGTTCAAGGGCGGGCATTACACTTCAACCACCTACCTGGATACCTTGCGCTTTTTGAACGACTTCTTCGGCACTTCGCGCAAGAACGGCATCACGGCACTGGAAACCGATCTGGACGAGCCCGAAAAGAGCGCGCTATTTAAGCGCCATCCGTCCTTCGCTAAAGACAAAGAAGCCATGCACTTCTTTTGCGACACCATGCGAACCTTGCTGGCCGGCGGCGTGGAGGTTCATGACCTGGACCAGATTATGGAGACCGATCTGGAAGTACTGCACAAGCAGGCTTTGCTGCCCGCGGCTGCCATCTCAACCATGGCCGACAGTTTGCCCGGATTGGGAATTGTCGCGGCGGTCTTGGGCGTTGTTATCACCATGAGCGCGCTGGGAGGGCCTCCGGAAGAAATTGGACACAAGGTTGCAGCCGCGCTAGTGGGAACCTTCCTCGGCATTCTGCTCTGCTACGGATTTCTCGGCCCTATGGCGGCCAACATCAAGAAGCAAACCAACGCCGAGAGCGAATATTTCCTTTGCCTGCGCATGGGATTGCTCGCGTTTATGAAAGGCGTGCCTCCGATACTGGCGCTGGAAGCCGCGCGACGTGCCATCCCTCACCACGTAAGACCGACATTCCAGGAAATGGATAAGGCGTGCCGGAAACCCTCCGGCGCTCCCGCCGAGGCGGCTGCTTGAGTGCAAAAAAGGGCGCCGCGCCCATTATCATCATTCACAAGAAGGTTGCTCACCATGACGACGAGCATGGCGGAGCGTGGAAGGTGGCCTATGCCGACTTCGTAACGGCCATGATGGCGCTGTTCATCGTGCTTTGGCTGCTGAGCGCGAGCGAAAAAGTGCAGAAGGCCGTGGGCGGCTATTTTCAGGACCCCACCGGCAAGGGCCATGAAGTTGGTTCCACCAGCGCCGGCGTGGGCGAAACCCTATCGCTGTCCGAAAAACAGTTGAAGGAGATCAAAGAGAAAATCGAGCAGGCCATGAAGGCCATCCCCGCGTTCAAAGACATGCAGAATCAGATCAAAATGACCATGACGGCCGAAGGGCTGCGCATCGATCTGCTGGAGACCAAACGCGGGCTATTCTTCGAAACGGGCAACCCCACGCCGACCCCGGCTGGAGGGGAACTGCTGAAAGTACTGGCCGCCGAACTGGTGAAGCTTCCGAATAAGATCGCGATCGAAGGCCATACGGATTCCACTCCATACGGCCGCCCCGACTATTCCAACTGGGAACTCTCGGCGGATCGCGCCAACGCGGCCCGTCGCATCCTGACCGAATCCGGACTGGATGATAACCGCATCAGCCAGGTGCGTGGATTTGCGGACCAACGCCTGCTTCTGAAAGACGATCCCACCAATCCTTCCAACCGCCGCATCTCCATCATCGTGCGCAACCAGGGGATGGACGCACAGGAAGAAAAGCTGTCGGGCGCCCCGCCGCCCGCCGCGGCCGCCGCATCGACAGCCCCGGCGGCGAAATCCGAGAGACCAGCCGCCGTCATGTTGCCCGCGACGTCCGCCAAGAAGTAAGCCCGGCCGGCCTCTCCTGTTGTATACTTCGGCATTGAATCCCTGTCCGGAATAAATCCATGTCCAAGGAGACTTGTGTGAACCGCATCCATATCATGACGCTGATGGGAGCTTTGCTCGGGGCTGCAGCACTCCATGCTCAGAATCCCTTATCTTCCGATACCAAGAACTTCTACAACGGCATAAAAGGCACCTTGACCAAAGCCGCCGACGAGATGGCCGAAGCGGACTACTCATTTAAGGCCAGTCCGATGGAACGCACTTACGGCGCGATGGTGGGACATATTGCCGATGTCCAATTCGCATTGTGCGGCAACGCCAATGGCGAGCAGAAGAAGAGCGACGCCGAGAAGACGAAGACCGCCAAGGCAGATCTGGTCGCGGCTCTGAAAGCGTCTTTCGATTATTGCGATGGCGTATACAACGGGCTCACGGACGCCGATGCCGCCACCATGGTCCCGCTGTTCGGTCCCAGAAAAGCCACCAAGCTGGCGGTGCTCAACTTCAACATCGCGCACGACAACGAAATGTACGGCCAGCTGGTGGTGTATCTGCGAATCAAGGGTTTGGTTCCTCCGTCCAGCCAGCGCCGGCAGCCCTAGTATTTGACCACCGCTCCCTCACGGTCACGGCTCGGTAGCATTATCGTTTCCACGGCACGATGCGGAAGTGGACAATCGGTACCGTTATCGTGACTGTCGCCGAAGCGTACTTCAGAGCTCCCACTGTTTGCGATTCTGGCGGAACGTCGAAGCCGACGTAGCGCATGGTTTGTATGTCGCGGCGAATCGAAAACGCGAGCAACGGGGTGTAAGTATCGAACAGCCGCTCGCCGGTCCCGAGCTTATAGACCGACCACTACTGGGTGTCTTCCAGGCCGCGCAGCAGCACCAGCAGCGCGCCATCCACGGTCTTTGAATCGATGCCCGCGGAGTTGAGCGTGTAGAGCGGCTTCTGCTTCCGGTCTACACGGAGCGGCCACGCTCGATGGCGGTGGGGGCCTCTGCTTCGATTTCATCGATCACTTTTGTTGACACCATACGCAACGCTGGCCGGCGTCTGCGACTGGAACGGCTGGTGCGTCCGCGCGAACGCTAACAGTGTCGCATGATCTATTCGTAGAATTGCGGAGCTTTCTTTAGCTTGGCGTTGGCGGCGTAATCGTGCTGGATCCAAAGCTGCGCGCCGCTTTCTTTCAAGAACGCCTCGATCTTCTCGCGCGTCTCCACGGTCTGCTGCTGATCGGTTTCAAAGGTCGGCACGCGCTTGAGCTTACGCTCTTCCGGATAATGATACAGATCGCCACTCAGGACGATGGGCCCCGTCTTCTTGAGTTTCAAGAACAGCACCTGATGACCGGGCGTGTGTCCCGGCGCCAGCTTCATCACCACCGTTCCGTCGCCGAAGACATCGTAATCGTCGGTGGGTATCAGGACGGTCTTGGCGTCCTTGAGCGCGGAATAGTTCGCCGGATTCACTTTGTCGGGAGGCTTCGCAGCGAACATGGCGTCGCGCTCCACCTTGCGCACCAGCCACGTCGCGCCGGCGAACTGATTGGCGTTGGCGATGTGATCGTAGTGATAGTGCGAGAACGCCAAATACTGGATGTCCGAAGGCTCGTAGCCGATCTTCTCCATCTGCGATTTCAGCGTCTCGGTGATGGTGGCGTAGCCTTCGAGCGCCGATTTTTCACCCGGCTTCAGTGCGCTGTCCGGCACCGCGCCGACGTCCCACATCAGCGTGCCCTTCGGATGCACGATCAGGTAACAGCCCACGGAAAGATTCGTCGTAGCCAGCTCTTCTTTCTTGAAGCGGAATCGTTCCGGATCGGAAATATCGAGACTGCCGCAGTTGAATACATACAATCGCAGAGACTTCGGCAGCGGCGGAGCCTTGTGCTGGGCTTGTGCGGCAAGCGGAGCGATAAGAATGGCGATAGTAAGCGCGATTTTCCTGAACATGTGGACCAATAATACTATTTCGGCCACGGCGCGGTGCTCGGGCTTGCGGTGAACCCGGCAACGGTTCCAAAATGGTTCCATGAACATCACGCTCAAGAACGTGCCCGATAAGGTGTATCGGGCAGTGAAAAGAGCCGCCAAAGAGCAGGGCCGAAGCCTCAACGCGCAGATCATTCAATTGCTGGAAATGGAAGCTGCCCACCTGGAACGTAGAAAGAGGCTTCCTGAGTTGATTAAAGAGTTGGACCAGTTCGCCAGGTCGCTTGGACCGATGGACGATAGCACACCGCTGATTCGACAAGAAAGGCAGCGGCGCTGAAATTTGCCGGAACTGCTGGTCGTTGACTGCAGCGTCGCGGTGAAATGGGTGCTGTCTGAAGCCGGCCACATCCAGGCGCTACGCCTCCTAGAAGAGGAGAGGTCGGGCAGTTTAATGCTGATAGCGCCCGACCTGCTGCTCACGGAATTCGCCAGCCTGATCGCGAAACGTGTTCGGCGCAAGCACATGTCGGCCACCGAAGCTATCGATGCTTTTAGCCGCTTCCAGGAGTCTGTGCCCGCGCTATTCGAAACGCGCCCGCTAGTTGAGGCGGCGCTACATTTGGCGGTTGACGGCCACCTGTCGCTCTGGGACTCGGTTTATCTCGCCCTCGCGCTGGAACACCGCTGCCCGCTCATCACCGCCGACCGCCGTCTGTTTCGGGGACACTCGCCACGTCATCCCGCGATAAGGCTGCTCAGTACGAGCAATCATTAGATTAGCGTTTAGGGCGCGTTGGGATCCTATGCCCAAGTGTATCCGCATCTGGCAAGGCTACGACGGCGAGTGGCGTCACGTTTCCAATCAACTGGTGGCGCTGGCGGAGGCAATCCCCGCTGAAAAATACGCGTGGCGGCCGGCGCCCGGGGTTCGGTCTACCAGCGAAGTCTTCATGCACATCGCTATTTCGAATTTCGCTTTGCTGAATGCCACCGGACCCAAGATGCCCGCCGATCTCACGTCGGGCGACATGGAAAAAACTGTGACCGCGAAGCCGCAAGTGATCGATTGGCTGAAGCGCTCGCTGGATGCCGTGAAAATCGCTCGATCAAACCTGAAGCCCGCAGACCTTGCGCGCAAAGTCAAAATCGAAGGCCGGGACGCCACCGTGGCCGGCATGTATCTCCGGATCATCGTGCACGCCAATGAGCATATGGGGCAATTGGTGGCCTATGCCCGGTTCAATGGGATTGTGCCGCCGTGGTCGGCGGGCGCCGCAAAGTAGATCTGGGATTCGCGCGGGGCGCTCTTCTACTTTGCACCTTTGTCCTTCTCTTCTTCGACCACCACTTCCAGCGTGGGTTGATTCATCAGGTGAAGAAGCTCCCCGATCTCTTGCGGGTCCATCGGCAAGCCTAGAATTGAGGCGGCGCCAAGAATACCGATGATTAATATCTCGCTCAGTTTACGTTTGATCGACATCAGACCTCCGCACAGGGACAGCCCTGGCTTCGGCCAGCGGATGAGCCGCCGGGCCTTCGTCAGAGAAGATTTATTGAGGATCTATCGCGCAGGCGGGGGACGGGACGAAAAAACTGGAAGAGGTAAGAGCCGCGTTCGGTTGGGGCTTTCATCCGCAACCGGGACTTCAAAAGCGACAATAACAGCAAAGAAAAACCAGAGCGGAATCAGAATGGCATTCAGCACGCCGGCCGTAGCAGGCGTCAACGCAGCCAGGAGCAGCGCTGCCAGACACAGCATAGCCACCAGGCGGCGTGTGCTATATAGCGTGGCAGGCATCCAGTCCAATTTTACGCCCCTATAGTCTGGATTGGAGCTTGCCGCTATCCGTAGCGCCTGCGTCCCTTGCTATGATGGAGGCGGAGGTTTATGCATGGGCCCCGTGGGTGTGCAGGAGATGATGGTCATTTTCCTTGTCGCCCTTGTCTTGTTCGGTCCTAAGAAGTTGCCCGAGCTTGGCAAGACGATCGGAAAAGCGATCACGGAGTTTCGCCGCGCTCAAAGCGAACTCAAAGCCACTTTCGATACACACATGCGCGAGTTGGAGAAAGAGAGCGAGTCGATCAAGGAAGTTACCCGGAGCTTTACGCACGACATTACCAACCACTACACCGGATACGACAACTCTTATTACGATTCCGGAGCCTATGGCTCTGGTGCACCATCCATCGAAGCAAATCCATCCACAGTAAGCGTACCCGCACCTCAGGGCGCCGAATCCAGCGTGTCCTCAGTAGAGGCGCCAGTCAATGGAACCGTAGCGCGGACCAGCAACAGCAGCCCGGAGCATCCTTCGGAGCAGCACGTGAGCGAGCCCGCGGAGCCGGAGTCCATTAACACCTGAGAGACAGCGCAGAAAACGTAGCACAGCATGGACGACGATAAGGGAGGAGTTCCTCCTTCCGAAGCTGAAGTTGTTGTCACGCCATCCGTGGAGGTGATGACGGAGACGGGTCTCATCCGGCGTCCGCCGCCACCTCCACCGCCTTCTCCACCCACCGTTGATCCGGAGGACGAAGAAGAGGACCAGATGCTGCGCATGTCCTTCATGGAGCATCTGGAGGAACTGCGCAACCGCATTATCCGGGCGCTCTACGGCCTGGCGATCGCTTTTGTCCTCTCCTTGGGATTTGCCAACAAGCTTTGGGATTTCGTCAGCGATCCCGCGATTGAGGCCCTGAAGCATCTGCACGTCAACCCGCCGCGCCTGGCTCAGCTCACGCCCATGGAAGGTTTCTCCATCATCTGGGTGGAGTTGCCGCTGTTAGCTTCCGTGTTTATCGCCTCGCCCTGGATCGTTTACCAACTCTGGGCGTTCATCTCACCTGGCCTCTACAAAAAAGAGCGCCGCATGGCCCTCCCCTTCGTGCTGCTCACCGCCGGACTCTTTATCACGGGCGGCTGCTTCGCTTACTTCCTGGCCTTCCGCTATGGCCTGGAGTTCCTGCTCGGCATCGGGATGAGCAATAACGTCCAGCCGGTGGTTTCCATCACGGAATATTTCGATCTGTTCGTTAACGTGACGCTGGGCGTGGCCCTGGTGTTCGAGCTGCCGGTGGTGATATTCCTACTGACTTTGCTGCATCTTCTGTCGCCGCGCTTCCTGCTGCGCCACTCCCGTTACGCCGTGCTAGCCATCGTGATCGCGGCTGCCATCATCACACCGACCCCGGATGTTTTCAACCTCATGCTGTTTGCCATCCCGATGTGCGCGCTGTACTTCGTCGGAGTGTTTGCGGGTCTGGCGCTGGTGATGCGGCGCGAGGGCCGCGCTCTGCCCTGGCGTGCCATTGGTAAGATTGTGCTGATCGTGGTGGTGATTGCCGCCGGCATCACGGCCGCAATGCTGCACTTTCATCTGCATTTGATACACAAATGGCCTTATCTCACCCGGTAGGACGGCGTGAGCTATTACTACTGGCGGTAGAACGCTATAGCGCCCATTGGGGATAGCCTCCGGCCGGCATGTCCATAATTGCGACGAAATTGCTGGATTTTCCCGGCATAGTCGTCTACGATGAAGGAACCCTCACACAGTTCAAGATGGATATCGTAAAAGCATTGCGAGAGCTTTACAACGAGAAGAAACGTTTGGACGTCAGCATTGCGGCGCTCGAAGCGCGTATAAAGGCCGCCCGCAGCGGCTCAGGCGCGAAGGCGGCCAAACGCCGCCGGGGCCGAAAAAGCATGAGCGCAGCCGAACGCCTGGAAGTGTCTAAGAGAATGACGTTGTATTGGGAGGCCCGCCGCGCGAAGCAGCGCACGCCCGCGGTGCCATCACAAGCACCACCATCAAGTGAGGACCAGCAGGCCAGTACTTCCGCGTCTTAGCAAGCCCTGAAAAAGGCGCTGGTGAACCTGCTCCCTCACGGTCGCGGCTCGGTAAACATCGCAAGCGGATTTTGACCTTTTCAGCATCTTGTCAGGCGGCGGCTTCTTTCTTAAAAAACCACAGCCAAAAATACTGGCCGCCGGCACCGTGTCTGTACCTCGGGTCGAACCCGCAGCGAAAGGCCATGTCTACCGCCTGACGCTCGGAGAAAGGCACTCCCAGCCAGGTATCGTCCGGCTTCGTCTCCAGCGTGCTGTCACCCTGCACCTGGAACTTAAACAGCGCGCCGGGACGCAGCAGGCGGCTCACTTCCCGTACATAATTCTCGATGATATCGCGGCTCGGAATGTGTTGGAACACGATGGAAGAAAACGCGAAGTCAAACTCCGGCGCCGCGGGTACTACCGTTAAGTCCTGCCCGTTATTCTGATAGACGAACGCGTTCGGCCGATCCCGCAACGCCAGTTTCGCCTGACGAACCATCTCGCCGCTGACGTCTACGCCGTGAACTTCGCCAAAGACATTCGCGAGAGCCCGCGTTACGCGGCCCGCGCCGCACCCGATTTCGAGCACCCGCATGTCGCGTTGCGCCTTTCCCTGGCAAATGTTTCCCATGTCCGTGAGGATCTCATCGGCCACCGTCTGCTCGCCGGAGGCGAAGAATTCTTCGTCCGTCCAGTCGGCGGTCGCGGTGTTGACGTAATACCGTGCGTTCTCCTTTGCCCTTTGGTCCCAATCTTCCCGCATCTTGCGCAGTTGTTCTTCAGTACTAATCTCATTCATAGAGGGTTTGGAGCTTCAGCGGCCTGTAGCTCATTGTCCAATATACCTGTTTGCCGATTGGCTTTAAGTAGTACTGGTCCAAAGTCATTGATAAAACGTTACTCAACCGCATCGAAACGCGCTTCCAGCTATTGACCCCAACCCTGGTATCAGTTTAGAGTCTTAGAGACAAGAGACGACATGGAACAGCGCAAAGCACAACGATTCGAATTGAAACTGCCCCTGGAGCTGATCCGCAAAGGCTCGCAGGCGCTTTCCGAACACGGCGAAACCAGGAATCTCAGTTCCGTCGGAGTCCTCTTTGAAGCGGGCGCTACGTTGCGCATCGGCGAACCTGTGGAGTATATGATTACACTCCCGAGCACGCCGGAGCGTGGAGACAACAGAGTGCGTCTGCACTGCCTGGGAAAGGTTGTGCGTTTTTCGCCGGAAACCGGCGTCGCCGCCACGCTGGAACGCTACGAGTTCGTGCGCTAATCTTCTACTTCTCTTAACTCGCGCAACAGCCGCAACGTCGCTTGCTTCCCTGTTTCGCCCACTTCCCCAATGGGGCCCACACACGCGGGACACCCTGCATCGCAAGTGCAGCGCTCCAGCACGTCGAGCGCGCCGGCCAACAGCTTCAGACGCAACTGAAACAACGGCTGGCTCTGCCCGATGCCGCCCGGGTAATTATCGAAAAGAAACAGATCCGGCTCGAAGCTGGCCGCGGTTCCGGAAATGTCCTCGGTGATGGCGACGCCCAGATCCCTGGGATCGCACATCAGCTGCAGCGCCGCAACGGTTCGCATCACCTGCGCCAGGCCCGTCAGCCCGCTCTGCCGCTCGGACGGTGTCATGTCGGAAAATCGAGCCAGAAAGCTCTCCGGCAGATGCAGCCAAAACGCGGTGGTGTGTAACTCCTGCTCCGGCATCGAAAGATTGCCCGCGCCGATGTTCTCCATGGTGTAGAACTTCAATTTCTTGAACCCCACCACCTGCGTGTTCACCCGCACATCGCCGTGCGCCGCGCGCGCGCCATTCACGTCCGCCGATTCGAACTCCTCCAATTCCTTTACCTGCGTGTAATCGATGGCGTCCGTGAAATAATCGCTGTCCACGCGCCGTACATAGGCTTTGCGGCCTTCGTAATCCAGCTTCTCCACCTGGAACTGGCGGGCTTCGTGCAGATAAATCGCCTTCTCATGCAGCGTGGTGAGCGCCGCGGTAAACGAAACCTCCGCGATCACCTGATGATCGCCGGTGATATCCACGACGATGAAGTTATCGCTGGATATGGCGCGCAAGCTGACCGCATCGGCCGGATAGGTGTCCGACGTCCAATGCCAGCAGCCGCTTGATCGATGCAGCAGGCCGGCGTCATCTGCCAGGAACCGGCACAGTTCCGTAGGATCGTGCGGGCCGAACTTTTCTCCGTCGCGAATGGGCAGCTCAAACGCCGCGCACTTCAGATGATTGATCAGGATCTCCAGATTGTCGGCATTGATGTGCGCGTGCTCGGGCGAGGCTTCGAAGAAATACTCGGGATGCTCGACAACATATTGATCGAGCGGCGCACTGGATGCCACCATCACCGCGAGCGATGCGCTCTGCCGACGTCCCGCACGCCCGGCCCGCTGCCACGCCGACGCGATCGATCCAGGATATCCGGCCATCACCACCGCATCCAGCGATCCGATGTCCACGCCCAGTTCCAGGGCATTGGTAGCCACTACCGCGCGGATCTCGCCGTCGCGTAGTTTGCGCTCGATCTCGCGCCGCTCGCGTGGCAAATAGCCGCCGCGATAACCGCGCACGGCGTCGCCCGGCAGAGGACCGCGCTCGATGGCGTCGCGCAAATACTTCACCAGGATCTCCGTAGCCAGCCGGCTGTTTGCGAACACCAGCGTCTGCTGATGGCGCTCGATAAATTCGATGGCGATGCGCCGCGTTTCCTGCAAATATCCGCGCCGGATTCCAAGCTGTTTGTTCACCACCGGAGGATTGTAGAACACGAAGTACTTTTCGCCGCTGGGCGCACCATTGCGATCCACTAATTCAAATGGGCGTTCGGTGAGCGCCTCGGCCAGTTCCTTCGGATTCGCGATGGTGGCCGAGCAACAAATGAACTGCGGGTTCGATCCATAGAAATCGCAGATGCGCCGCAGACGCCGCAGCAAATTCGCCAGATGGCTGCCGTAGACGCCGCGATAGTAGTGCAGCTCATCGATGACGATGTAGCGCAGGTTCTCGAAACATTTCGCCCACTTGGTGTGATGCGGAAGAATGCCGCTGTGCAGCATGTCGGGATTGGTCAGCACCACGTTGGCCCGCTCACGGATGGCGCGCCGGGCATCCTGCGGCGTATCGCCGTCATAGGTGAACGCGCGAATCTGGGATCCCATGGCGTCCACGGCCGCTTGGAACTCGTGCAACTGATCTTCGGCCAGCGCCTTGGTGGGGAAAAGATACATGGCGCGCGCGCCCGGATCGTCGATCAGCCGCTGCAGCACCGGCAGGTTGTAACAAAGCGTCTTGCCGCTGGCAGTGGGCGTCACCACCACCACGTTCCGGCCCGCCACCGAGCGCTCGAACGCGTCCGCCTGATGGACGTAGAGCTTGGGGATGCCGCGCGCAGCCAACGCGTCCCGCAGCGCCGGAGCTACGCTTGACGGGATCTCGGCATACTCGCCCTCCCGCGCCTTTTGATGCCGGATGGCCCGAATCGGCGAGTCGGGAACGGCCATCCATTGCTCAAACCGCGCCACCGAGGTCTCGATGCCGCCGTTGCGGCGCGCGATTCCTAGCGGATCGGAGGATTCGGAAAGGCCAAGGGTCAAATTGGACGAAGCCAGGTTCATAATTGTTCGCCTTTTCTTTGCCAGCTTACACGAAGAAGATCGCGTTGTCGAGATGAAACACGGAGGCGCTATGATACTTGCATGGAGTCTGTGCGTTTTCAGCAGAACACCCATCCGCTCGGCGAGCCGACCTTCGACTGCGAACAAGCGCTCGCGGTGGCATGCTCTATTGAGGACGAAGAACTGATCCGCAAACTCGCCCTCCCGAACAACTCTTAGCAGGATGCTGAAAAAGGCAATAAACCGCTTGCTCACGCGCGCGGCTCAGAATTGCGACTGGTTGTTTGCATGTGTTTACCGAGCCACGACCGTGAGGGAGTCGGTCCCCAAAAGCCTTTTTCATTAGCCTGTTAGGGAAGCTCACCGTCGCCGCAGGAAGGCCCTCGCTATAATCACGACGATGCCCAGCGCTGCTTCCGTTCGACTGGACCGGCAGAACCCCTACCTTCGCGTCGATGCGGTGAACGTGTTTGTCAAGGATCAGGATCGCAGTCTGGAGTTCTACCTGAAGCAGCTGGGATTCGATTTGGCGCTCGATATCCGCCTTCAGATACGGTCATCGCCTGGTGGCGGTTGCTCCTCCGGATGGCACCACGGTGCTTCGGCTGATCGCGCCTGATCCGGATTCGGAAGATTACCAGCTCATCGGCCGGCCCACGCCCATCGTGTTTCTCACCGAAAACGTGGTCGCCAAGTTCCGCGAATGGAGCAAGCGCGGAGTTCATTTTCGCTATACGCCGCGCTTGAGGCGCGTCCAGCATAATTCGCGGGCCGCGGCCTCGGAACAGCAACCGATTTGGGGCGGAGTGTTCACGCGCTTTGAAGACGTCGACGGGAATTCGTTTTCCCTGGTCGGATTCGACGATGTGAGCCGCGCGCTGGAAGAGCAACGCCGCGCCATCGCGGAGAAGCTGGAATTGGAGCGCCGTGCGGGCCAGGAACTAGAGATTGCAAGACTGGTGCAAGCCCGGCTGTTCCCGCAAACGCTTCCGCCGTTTGGCACGCTCGACTACGCGGGCGTGTGCGTTCAAGCTCGCCAGGTGGGCGGCGATTACTACGATTTCCTGAATCTGGGACAGGACCGCCTGGGGCTGGTGGTGGGCGACATCGCGGGCAAAGGAATCGCCGCGGCTCTGTTGATGGCGAACCTTCAGGCGAATCTGCGCAGCCAGTGCGCCGTCGCACTGGAACATCCGCAACGATTTCTGGAATCGGTGAACCGGCTCTTCTTCGACAATACGATCGAGAGCGCCTACGCCACGCTCTTCTTCGCCGAATACGATAGCCGCGCGCTGCCGCCTGCGTTACGCCAATTGCGGGCACTTGCCGGGGCTCATCTTGCGCGGCGATCAAACGCTCGATCGGCTGGCTTCCACGTGCACCGTGCTGGGGCTCTTCGACGATTGGAAATGCTCGATCGATGAAAGCAGCCTCTCTGCCGGCGACACGCTGGTGCTGTACACGGACGGCGTCACGGAAGCCTTCAACGACCATGGTGAGGAATTCGGTGAGCGGCGTTTAGTTGAGAGCTTGCGGCGACATTGCGATTTGCAGCCGCGGGCGTTGATGAACTCATTCTGGAGGACGTGCAGCAGTTCAGCCCGCACGAACAGCACGACGACATCACGCTGCTGGTGGCGAGGTGTACCAGGCCAGACGAGCCGCAAGCTTCGTTGTTCTGAGAAGCGCTCCGGCAACGCAGCCGTTACAATTTAACGGTGCAGATGAATTCTTCGACCGCCGAAATTCGTCCGAAAGCTCGTGAAGTCCTCGAACCCTCGACGACGGCGAAGGTATCCACTGGCCCGACATCGACGAAGACCTGAGCGTCGCAGGTTTGTTGCGAAGCACCGGTTAGTCACCTCAGGCGCCCCCAGTCACCCGCTACAATTCATTTGTGCAACTCACGCCCGTCGACTGGCTGGTAGTGGCCCTCTACTTCCTTTTCAACCTCGCCATCGGCTTCTACTACAAATCCCGCGCCGGCACGAACGTCAGCGAGTTTTTCCTCTCCGGGCGCAACGTGCCGTGGTGGCTGGCGGGGACATCCATGGTGGCCACCACGTTCGCGGCCGACACGCCGCTGGCAGTCACCGGCATGGTGGCGATGGGCGGCATCGCGGGCAACTGGCTGTGGTGGAACTTCATCGCCAGCGGCATGCTCACGGTGTTCTTCTACGCGCGCTTGTGGCGGCGCTCCGGCGTCATGACCGACATCGAATTCTCCGAAATCCGCTACTCCGGCAAGCCCGCCGCGTTCCTGCGCGGCTTCCGCGCGCTCTACCTCGGCATCCCCATCAACTGCATCATCCTCGGTTGGGTCAACCTGGCGATGGTCAAGATTCTGGAACTGGTGCTGGGCGTATCGAAGGCGCAAGCGCTGGCCATCGTGATCGGAATGATCGCGCTCACGTCGTTCATTTCCACGCTTTCCGGCCTGTGGGGCGTGCTGGTGACCGATCTTTTTCAATTCGTCATCAAGATGGGCATGGTCACCGTGCTCGCTGTCTTCGCGGTGCGCGCCGTGGGCGGCATCGACAGCATGAAGGCGAAGCTGGCGCTGGTGGACCACGCACGCGGCGCGGGCCAGGGCTCCGTCCTCAACTTCGTGCCCGACCTGCACTCGGCGTGGATGCCGATGATCACGTTCCTGGTCTACATTTCGATGAACTGGTGGTCCACCTGGTATCCGGGCGCCGAGCCGGGCGGCGGAGGCTACATCGCGCAGCGCATGTTCAGCGCGAAGGACGAAAAAAATTCGCTGCTCGCGACGCTGTGGTTCAACATCGCGCATTACGCGGTGCGCCCCTGGCCGTGGGTTTTGGTGGCGCTCGCTTCGCTGATTCTCTTCCCCGGCCTGGCAGACCCGGAAACCGGCTACATCCGCGTGATGATCGCGTACCTTCCTCCATCGCTCCGTGGATTAATGATCGCGGCGTTCGCCGCCGCCTACATGTCCACCATCGCGACGCAATTGAATTGGGGCGCCAGCTACCTGGTCAACGATTTCTACCGCCGCTTCCTGAAGAAGAGCGAAACCGAGCGCCACTACGTCAACGCTTCGCAATGGGCCACCGTACTTCTCACCATCATCTCGGCCGTGGTAACGTTTTATCTGGACTCCATCGCGGGCGCATGGAAACTGCTGCTGGTCACGGGCGCGGGCACCGGCGGCGTCCTGCTGCTGCGCTGGTATTGGTGGCGCATCAATGCGTGGAGCGAAGTTTCGGCCATGATCTCGGGCTTCGTGGTCTCGCTCATCATGCAGACCTCCTTCGGCCTGGACAAAGACCAGCCGCGCGATTTCGCCTGGATCATGATCGTCACCGTTTCCATTACCACTGTGGTCTGGCTGGCCGTTACGTTCCTCACGCGGCCCGAATCCAAGGAGACGCTGGTCGCCTTCTATCGCCGCACGCACCCATCGAAAGCCGGCTGGCGTCCCATAGCAAACCTCGCTCCCGACGTCCGGCCCTCCACCGGAGGACTTTCGAATCTGCTCGATTGGATCTGCGGCTGTCTGCTTATTTACGGCATCCTGTTTGGCACGGGCAAACTGCTGTTGAAGGAGTTCGACCAGCGGCTCGCTGCTTCTTGCCATGGGCCTGGTGGCCGGCGCCGTCATCTACTGGGACCTCTCGCGGCGCGGCTGGAGTACAGTAGTGGAATAGGCGTGAAACCGCTAGCCGCAATTTTGGTTCTTGCGTCGGGATGTCTGGCCTTCGCAGCCGACAAGCCGCTTGCGATCGTGCATCCAGTTTTCGCGCGCAGCGAAGATGGCCCGCCCGAAGCCTCCGACGAAGATTTCGTTCCCGGCGAAACCATTTACTTCAGTTGCCAGGCGGAAGGCTATCGCAAGGTTGACAAGCCCGACGACTACGGCAAGCAGAACGTCGTCTCTCAAATTCCAGATCGAAGTTCGCGACAAGAGCGGCGCATTGCTCAAGCCCGGATCAGGAAGGAAAAATTGAAACCACCGTCACGCAGGAAGACAAGGACTGGAAGCCCAAGCTGCGCGACACCATCGTGGTTCCGCCGCTGGCCGACACCGGCGAATACATGGTTCTGGTCAAGTTATCGGATGAACTCGCCAAGGCCGCCGTAGAAAAGACCGCCGTCTTTCACATCAAAGGCCGCGACGTTGCGCCGAGCGATACGCTCGTGGTTCGCAACTTTCCGCTTTCTGCGCAATGAAGACGACGTCAAGCCCCTGCAGGTGGCCGCCTATCGTCCGGGCGATTCGGTGTGGGCCCGCTTCGACATGACCGGCTACAAGCTGGGCGAAAAGAACCAGGTGGACATCGAGTATGGCCTCACGGTGCTGCGCGAAGACGGCTCGGTGGCCTACGCCGAACCGCAGGCCGCGAATCAAAAGATCCAGACCTATTATCCGCAGCGCTATCAGCCCGGCGAGCTCAATCTCAATCTCGCAAAAGACCAGCCGCTCGGAAAATACACCATCGTGCTGGCGGTTCGCGACAACCTGGGCCAGCAAATGTACGAAACGCGCGAGACATTTTCCGTCGAATAACCACTTCCTGATCGATGGCCCTTTTCCGGACCCGCAGTGCGGCTGTCTTTGGAATCGAAGCGCACCTGATTGACGTCGAGGTGGACATGTACCCCGGCGGCAACGCGCGCGATTTCATGACGGTCGGCATGCCCGATACGGCGGTGCGGGAGAGCCGCGAGCGTATCAAGTCGCGCGCTGCTTAATTCCGGATTCGGCTATCCGAACAAATCCGTGACCATCAACCTGGCGCCCGCCAACGTGCGCAAGGAAGGCGCGGGTTTCGATCTGCCGATGGCGCTCGGCATCCTGGGCGCGATGGGAACCGTCGGCCGTAGCTGACGAACATATGCTGGTGGGCGAATTGTCGCTCGATGGCACTCTGCGGCCGGTGCGCGGCGCGCTTTCCATCGCCGTTTGCGCTCGCCGGCAGGGCATTCCGAATCTGCTCGTCCCGTTCGATAACGCCGCCGAAGCCGCCGTCACCGAAGGCGTGCGACGTGTTCGGCATGCGGCATCTGTCCGAGGTGGTGACCTATCTCAATCAGCCCGATCGATTCCAGCCTACGCCGCCGTCGGCAGCGGTCCTCCCCTTCCTCGGAAGAACCGCTCTCGGATTTTCGCGATGTGCGCGGCCAAACCAGCGCCAAGCGCGCGCTCGAAGTGGCGGCCGCCGGCGGCCACAATGTGCTGATGATCGGCCCGCCCGGATCCGGCAAAACCATGCTCGCGAAACGATTCCCCGGAATTCTTGCCGCCGCTCACCTTTCAGGAATCCATCGAGACCACGCAGATCCATAGCGTCGCGGGACTGCTTCCGCGCGGCGTCGGATTGCTGGCGCGCCGGCCGTTTCGCGCGCCGCACCACACGGTTTCGGACGCGGGGCTCATCGGCGGCGGCTCCGGAACGCCGCGTCCCGGCGAAGTCAGCCTGGCGCATAACGGCGTTCTGTTCCTGGACGAACTGCCCGAGTTCCCGCGCAACGTTCTTGAAATGCTGCGCCAGCCGCTGGAAGAATCTTCGGTCACGCTGGCCCGCACCAACATGACGCTCTCGTTCCCCGCCGACTTCATTCTGATCGGCGCCATGAACCCCTGCCCCTGCGGCTATTTCTCGGATCCCACGCGCGAATGCCGCTGCACCGGCGCCATCATCCAACGCTACTTGAGCAAAGTGAGCGGACCGCTGCTGGATCGCATCGATCTGCATGTGGAAGTCCCAGCGGTCGCCTACAAGGAACTGCGCGGCAAGGACCATGGCGCAACGTCGGCCGAAATGCGCGCGCGAGTGGAAGCGGCTCGCGCCATCCAGCGCCGCCGCGGATTCTACAACGCCCGCATCCCCGCGCGCCTGCTGCGAACCTTCTGCGCGCTCGATGAAGCCGGTGAGCGAACGCTCGAAATGGCCGTGCGCCGCATGGGCTTGAGCGCCCGCGCTCATGACCGGATCCTGAAAGCCGCCCGCACCATCGCCGATCTCGACAACTCCGAAGCCGTCTCCGCCAAGCATTTAGCCGAAGCCGTGCAATACCGCAGCCTGGATCGAAGTTACTGGAGTTAGAAGCTTCCTAACTCGTAAGTAACCGTATCTACGAAACCTGCTAGCGGCAAGCTGCCGTCTAAAAGGGCATGAGGTTACTACAAATGAATAAAATTGCTTTTGTAAGTTGTGTCAGTCTTCTTTGCATAGGAACTTTGAGCGCGCAGGAAGTTTCCCACTTTTCGTTCGACCTGGGCGGCGGCTTCACGCAGCCGGTCGGCAATACCGGGAGGTACTTGAATGACGGATGGAACGTCCAGGGCGGCGTGGGCTACAATTTTTCGAATTACCTCGGCGTGATGGGCCAGCTCGATTATAATTCCATGGGCATGAACGGAGCGGCGTTAGGGAGCAGCGGATTCCCGGGCGGCGATATCCACGTTTTTTCCGCCACCGTGGATCCGATCGTCCATCTCACGCCCAGGAGCCACTTTGACCTTTACGCCATTGGTGGCGGCGGTCTTTATCACTGGTACCAGCAATTCTCGGCGCCGACGGGCGTGTGTCACCAATTCCTTTGCCGGTTCTTTCCCGCTGGTTGTTCCGTCTTTCGGGGACGCGTATTCAGTGAATAAGCCGGGATGGAATGCCGGCATGGGCGTAGCGTTGGGCACCAAATGGCACGGCAAGGTTTTCGCCGAAGCTCGCTACGTGCACGTCTTTCTGAACAACGGCGAACGCGGCGACTACGTGCCAGTAACGTTCGGCTTCCGCTGGTAACTCTGCTAACTCGCAGTTACAACCCGGGCGAATAATATCCGTGACGATAATAAACTCGTAAGTCGGGTATTCCCGCCTGGGGAGTTACTTTAACGTTGATATTCCGGTACTTTCCATCGCGCTCGGACTTGAGCGGCGAGTAACCTAATAGATATTGATTGCGAAGTTGATCGCCGATCCGGGCGCTGATGGAAGGCAGATCGTTCAGGCTGATTACCGGATATTCGCGGCCGCCGCTCTCGTCGGCCAGCTCCTCCAGAAGCTTGGGACCGTTTTGTTCTTCGAGCGAATGCTTGGGTCGCATCTTCGGGATCGAAGATGCCCATGGCATAGACCTGCAAGTCCGATTCGAGCATCGCGTTCTTGATCTCGCGCTCCGTGTGGCGGCTGCGATTGTCTCCGCCGTCGGAAACGATGATCAGCGCTTTGCGAGTGTTTCGCGCGTGCTTCATCTCCCCCATGGCCATGTGGATGGCATCCAGCAGCGAGGTGCGCCCGAACGGCTTGGTGTGCGCGATCCGGTCGTAGACTTCGTCCGGATCGGAAGTGAAAGGCACGGTCAATTTCGGCCGGTCGCTAAACTCGATCAGGAAGAACTCGTCCTGCGGATTGGACGTTTTGAAAAATGCCGCTGCCGCTTCGGTGGCCTTCTTGATCTTGTTCCGCATGCTGCCGCTGATGTCGAACAGCAAACCGATGGACAGCGGCGCGTCCTCCTGCGAGAAATTTGTGATGGGCTGCTCCACTCCGTCTTCGAAGACCTTGAAGTCTTCCTTATGCAGATCGGTGATCGGAGTGCCCAAGGACATTGGTCACCTGAGCCGGCACCAACACCAGGGCCGAGTCGACGCGAATGTCGGCTTTGGGAAAGATGGTTTGGCCAGTGGAAACGGCTGGCCGGAAACGGGGAAGAATGGAAACCGCGGTATCGACGCCGGACGCCTGGAACGCCCAACAGGGGGAGCACGCAAAAATGGCAACAGCGAGGCACGCCGCGTACCGGGATGTTTACCCAGCGGACCGTGCGAGCCATTGGCAGATTGTATCCCAACCGGAGGCGGCCCGCGCAATTGCCCGTCAACGGCATTCGTACTAGCCGGGCTATGGCGCTTGCCGCGCGCTCCTTAGAATAACGTCGCTCTGATAACCTTATCGGTACGTGAGGCTGTTCTTCGCGATTCTATTGCTGGCCGCGAGCGCCGCCGCTCAGGACTTTGTCAATATCCGGATTGATAAGGTAGCCACGGGCTATGCTTTCGCGGAGGGTCCGGCGTGGT
Source organism: Bryobacterales bacterium (assembly GCA_963784025.1). Lineage (GTDB taxonomy): Bacteria > Acidobacteriota > Terriglobia > Bryobacterales > Bryobacteraceae > Palsa-89. The sequence continues at coordinate 17,766 of CAWAPW010000002.1, read as the reverse complement.
CGCCCATGGGTTTCCTGATCTTCAGCGATGTTCCGAACAACAAGCTGATCCAGTTCATGCCGGGCGAGCCGGCCAGCGTTTTTCGCGAGAATTCCAACGGGGCCACCGGCAATCGATTCGACGCACAGGGCCGCCTTTACAGCTGCGAAAGCCATTCGCGGCGCGTCACGCGCACCGACAAGAAGGGCAAAGTGGAAGTGCTGGCCGAGCGCTGGCAGGGCAAACGGCTGAATGCTCCGAACGATCTGGCGATTCGCAAGGAGGGCGATGTTTACTTTACCGATCCGGCCTTCGGCAACCAGCAGGACACGCGCGAGCTGGATTTCTTCGGCGTGTATCACATTTCGCGCAAGGGCGAGTTGGAAGTGATCGCCAAACCGAAAGGCCGGCCGAACGGCATCGCGCTGGCGCCGGATGGCCGTACGCTTTACGTCAGCAACTCCGACGAGCGGAATGTGCGGGCATACGATCTGGACAAGAGCGGCTCGGCATCGAATGAACGCACGCTGATCTCGGGAATCGAGGGCGTGCCGGATGGAATCTGCGTAGACGAAAAGGGCGATCTGTACGTAGCGGCCAATCGGATGCAGGTGTATTCGCCGGAAGGCAAACTGCTCGGGAAGGTTCCGACCGAAGAGACTCCGTCCAACTGCACTTTCGGCGATCCGGATCTTGGATCGCTCTACATCACGGCGCGGACTTCGGTGTATCGCGCGCGATTGGACGTGAAAGGAATCTCCTTATTAACGACGGAGAAGCCGGCAATTATCCATCGCGCCCGTTCCTGGGCGTAGGCGCGTTGATTTTCGAAGACGGAAAGATTTTGCTGGTGGAGCGCGGCAAGGAGCCGCTGAAGGGATATTGGTCGATCCCAGGCGGCATTGTCGAGACGGGTGAGAAACTGGAGGAGGCAATCCGCCGCGAGGTGGCGGAAGAGACCGGGCTGGATGTGGAGCCGTACTCGATGTTCGAAATCTTCGAGCGGATCATGCCTGATGCCGAAGGCAAGCCCGAATATCACTACGTTTTGATCGATTATCTGTGCCGCCGCTTGAGCGGAGAGCCGGCCGCCGCGAGCGATGTCAGCCGCGTGGAATGGGTGGCGGAACAGAACCTGGGCCAGTATCGTCTTACAGAGGGCACGCTGGGCGTGATTGAGAGAGCTTTTGCAAAACTTCAGCGCTGATTTATTGGAATTCGAACCGCTGCGCGAACTGGTGGGGCGGTACGTGGGGAGTCCGCTGGGACGCGCCGAGTTGGAAAAGCTGGCGCCGCACGCGGATCGCGCCGTGCTGGAAAGCGCGCTGGCGGACGTGGCTGAAGCCATGGCGTATCAGGGAGCGTCGCGACAGCCGCAAGCAGCGGCGCGGGGCTCGGCGATTCGATTGCGGTTCAATTCCATTCCCGATGTGTCTTCGGCTATGACCATCCTGCGCATCGAAGGCGCGATGCTGGAGCCCAAGCAGATTCTGGAACTGGCGCGGCTGATTGAAGAAGCGGGCGAGGTGCGCGCGGCGCTGAACCTGGCGGGCGAGAAATATCCACGGCTGGCGGCGCAGGTAGCGGCGACGGCCGATCCTCGGCCGATTCTGCGCGATGTGCGCGGCAAGGTTCTGGCCGACGGTTCGGTGGCAGACGACGCGAGCGTGGCGCTGCACCGTTTGCGCCGGGACATCGAGCGGCAGCAGAGGCAGATTCAAACTTCGCTCGAACGATTCTTGAAGACGCATCGCGACGACGGCACGCTGCAAGAGGAGTTCATCACGCTGCGGAACGATCGCTTTGTGGTCCCGGTGGTAGCGGGGCAACAGCGCAAGGTTTACGGTGTGATTCATGGCGCCAGCGGCAGCGGGCACACGCTGTTTGTCGAGCCGCTGGAAACCATCGATCTGAACAATGAACTGGTGCGCCTGCGCGAGGAAGAGCAGCGCGAGGTGGCGCGCATCCTGCGCGAGCTGACGGAACTGCTGAGGACCAATGGGCCGCAGATTCAGGCGCTGGTGGCGGCCATTGGCCGGCTGGATCTGCTGTTCGCCAAAGCCGAGTTTGCATCCGATTTCGACTGTGTGATTCCGCGTTTCAGCGCGGATAAGGACCGGCGGCTGGTGCTCAGGGACGCGCGGCATCCGCTGCTCCAAGACGTGCTGCGGCGGCAGAAAAAGCCGATTCTTCCCATCTCGCTCGCGCTCGACGAAAGGCAGCGGACGCTACTGATCAGCGGTCCGAACACGGGGGGTAAAACAGTTTCGATGAAGACCGTGGGGTTGCTGGCGTTGATGGCGCAAGCAGCGCTGCCGGTGCCCGCCGCCGAAGCGGAGTTCCCGCTGTTTGAGCAGGTGCTGGCGGAAATAGGCGATCAGCAATCGATTCAGGAAAGCCTCAGCAGCTTTTCGGGACACATCGCACGCGTGCGCGAGATGCTGGAGACTGTGACGCCGCAATCGCTGGTATTGTTGGACGAACTGGGGCGCGCGACGGATCCGGAAGAAGGCGGACCGCTGGGCGTCGCGATTCTGGAATCGTTCCGCGCGCACGGCGCGTTCACTTTCGCGTCCACTCATTTATTGGCGCTCAAAATCTACGGCGCAACCACGGAGGGCGTGGTGAACGCGTCCATGGGATTCGACGAAAAAACGCTGCAGCCGACTTATGTTTTGCAGTTGGGCGCGCCGGGGAAATCCGCCGGCCTGGAAATCGCCAGCCGCCTGGGACTTTCCGAAGACCTGATTGCACGGGCGCGCCAGCGCATGTCCACCAGCGAGCGCGATATCGCGGTTTTCCTGAACGAATTGCATCAGCGGCTGCGTAGAACGGCGGTGGAAGAGCAGGATCTGCGGGAACAGCGGCAGGCGTTGGAAGCGCGCGAGCAGACGCTCGCCAAAGAATTCGAGCAGCGCGAAAAGGCGAAATTCAAAGAATTGGACGACCGATTACGGTCCGCGCTGGCGGAGTTCGAGGCGCAAACTCAGGAGACCATCCAGAAGGTGCTGGCGGGAGCAGAGCAGCGAAAAGCGGCCGAGCAGGCCGAGCGCCGCGTAGCGAAAACCAAGCGCGAATTCGAGGAGAAAGCGCGAGTGGCGGTGTTTGGAGAAGCGCCCGTGCAGGAGCAGCGTTTTATTCCGATCGAAGAGGGCATGCGCGTCCGGCTGAAGGGCGTGCGCGAGCCAGCGCGGGTGCGGCGCAAACTTTCGGGCGGATTGCTCGAAGTGGAAGCGGGCTTGATGCGGATGAAGATTACCACCGACGATGTGGAGGAGGTTTTGCCCGCGGCGCCCGAGACCACGCGATTACCCAAAAATGTTTCGTACGAGGCCGGGCCGCGCTGGGATGTGACCTATCGCGAGATCAACGTCATCGGGAAACGGGCGGAAGAGGCGCGCGAAGAAGTGGACAAGTTTCTGGATACGGCTTCGATGGCGTCGGTGGATCGGGTGCGCATCGTTCACGGCCACGGCATGGGAATTCTGAAAAAAGTGATCGGCGAATTACTGGCGACTAATCCGCATGTTGAAAAGTACTATCCAGCCACGCCGGCGGAAGGCGGGACGGGCGCAACGGTGGTGGAGCTAAAATAGGGGCATAGCTCAAATGTCGCTCGCCAGCGCTCTCACCATTGACGATTTCGAGCGCCTGCCGGATGCTCTCGCGGTGAATCACGAGTTGGTGGACGGGGAGTTAGTGGATGTGTCGGGAAATATCGGTAATCACATTCTCCTTAGAGACCTGCTGACCGCGATGCTTTTGTTCTATGTCAAAGAACACAAGCTCGGCCGGGTGCTCAGCGAACAAGAATACGACTTTGAAGAAAATGCTCACGGCCCCGATGTGACTTTTTTCGGATCAGGCAAGTCAGAGCTATTCGATGGCAAACTGCGAGTCCAACGCTTCGTTCCGGACCTAGCGATCGAGATCGTCTCGCTGAATGACAAGTTTGCCGCTCTCATGAGGAAGGTGAACCGATACCGAAGGTGCGGTACCAAGGAAGCCTGGATTTTCGAGATCGAATCGCGAAGGGCTTTCCGATTTTCGGATGAAGGGGACGCTATGCTCGGCGAAAACGACGTATTTCAATCCAGCTTAATCCCCGGCTTCTCCATCCGCATAGGGGACCTGTTCGACCAGATATGACGCTCACCCAGCAGCAGGAGTTTGACGCGCTGGTACAACACGCCAAGCTCGCCGGGCAGGCGCGCGACTGGCAGGGCGCACGGCAGGCCTGGGTGAAGGCGCTGGAATTGCTTCCGCCGGATTCCGAAGATTATCGTTTCACCAAAACCCGCATCGAAAATATCGATCTCCAGCTTTCGGAAAAGAACGCCTGGAAGAAGCGGCTGGCGAAGCTCGGCCCCGTTGGCACCGGTTTGTTGGTGGCGCTGTCCAAGGGCAAACTGTTGCTGCTCGGGTTAACCAAGATCACCACATTGGTCAGCATGCTGGCGTTCTTCGCGGTGTATTGGTCGCTCTTCGGCTGGCGATTCGCACTCGGCTTCGTGCTGGCCATCTACATCCACGAAATGGGTCACGTGATGGCGCTGCGCAAGTACAACATCGCGGCCAGCGCGCCGATGTTCATTCCGTTCTTAGGCGCATTCGTGCGCATGAAGCAGTATCCGGGCAACGTGGGCGAAGACGCGCGCGTGGGCCTGGCGGGTCCCATCTGGGGGCTGGGCTCGGCGGTTGCGGCGTGGCTTGCGGCCATCGCCACCGGACTTCCGGTCTGGTACGCCATCGCGCACACGGCCGCCTGGCTAAACCTGTTCAACCTTCTTCCCATCTGGCAATTGGACGGCGGACGCGGGTTTCGTGCGCTTACCCGGAAACAGCGCGGCATGGCAGCGGGCGTAGCGATCGCGATGTGGGCTTTGACTCACCAGACGATACTGCTGCTGATCGCGCTGGGCGCCGGTTATCGGCTGTTCAGCCGCGATTATCCAACCGATGACGACAACGTCGTACTGACGCAGTACGCGGGCCTGATCGTATTGCTGTCGCTATTAATGATGATGACCGATCGAATTGTCAGTTCGTCGCTCTAGATTCTTTCTGCAAAGGTTAAGGTCCCGTCGATACACTATCGTGGTGTGCCAACGCTCCCGCTGGGTCATTGCTATAGGCTTTGCTTTGCCGTTCCTTTTCGCCGTTGCGGCGCATGCGCAGGGCGGCCCGCCGTTTCGCACCGACGATCCGGAAACCCCCGGCAACGAGCATTGGGAGATTAACTTCGGCTGGATCGGCGACCGCAACCCCGCCGACGGCGCCTACCAGGTGCCCGATTTCGACATCAATTACGGCCTGGGCGATCGCATTCAGCTCAAGTACGAGCTTCCGATCGCGATTGAAGAGATCCGCCCGCTGCCGGCCTCTCCCGGCGTGCCCGCGCAGACCGGCCACGTGATCGCGGGACTGGGCGAGAGCCTGCTCGGCATCAAATGGCGCTTCTACGAACATCACCCCGACGATCCGTGGATCAAGGACCGCTTTGGCACCGGCCTGCTGAGCGTCTTCGGCCATCACGCACCAGAGCCGGCTGTGCCCGCCGCGGCCTCGGGCGATTCGCCCGGCGTGAAGGATGCCCCGGAGCAGGTGGTTAATTTCAGCGTGTCCACCTATCCGCAGATCTTCCTCGACAACCCCACTGGCGCAGTGCAGCGCGGCCTGGTGGCGCGCGGTCCCGACTTTTTTCTGCCCATCGAGTTCAACGCGCGCTTGGGGCCGATACGCATCAATGGCGAGGCCGGCTACGATTTCGGCAATCACGGCGTACCGCAAACCTGGAACCGCGGGATGCTGGTGGGCCACGAGTTCAGCGACCGCACGGAGGCGTATCTGGAAATTTATGACGTGCAGGACGCCAACCGGATCGCACCCGGGCAAGGCGTCGGCGTGTTCGCCACCGGATATCCGAAGCAGCGGGAGTCCACCATCGGGCTGGGCGGACGCCAGGCGCTGAATCATGCCAAGACGCTCAACCTGCTGCTGATGGGCGGGCGCAGTTTTCAGACCATCACCATTGTGAACGGTCAGCCGAGTTGGATCGCGTATGTGGGGTTCCAGTTGTTGCTGGGGCCGAAGTAGGGGTTGGGGATAGCAGTTGGCAGTTAGCCGTTGGCCCACCCGGACAACTCGCGGTTTGCTTCCAAAACCATCGCGACGGCTTCCTTTAGGTTCGCGCCCGTCTCTTCCAGACTTTCGCCTTGCGTGTTCGCGCCGGGGAGTTCCTCGACGAACGCAACGTAGCCCTCGGGCACCTTCATACAAACAGCCGTCAATTTCATTTGGGCCTTACGCTGCAATAATAGCAGGGGTGACTTATTGTCATCGTAATGGCTTTCTTTTGGACACATTCGATCGCGTTATGCTGCTCGGATGTTGAGAGCTGCAAGAAATGGTGGATGGAATCGTTCGACTGTAAGCAGGCGATGGTACCGGCAGATTGGGACTGCATCCTTCCATCGGACGTTGCGTTGACGTTGCTAGGACAGGACGCCCCCACGATCCTGCTCAATGATTGGGCAGAAGTAAGGCAAGCGGGATATGAACGATCAAACGATCACCCAATCATCTTCTGCAGCAAGCTGAAGAAAGCCCACGAGTACCTGCTAGGAAAGGGAGTGGCGGCTGGCCAGATCCAGGATGGAGGAGGTACGGAGTTCTTCGAGGTCCGCGATCCGGAAGGCAACGTGATTGAGATCTGTAAAGAGCCTTGAGCTCGCTGTTCACAGCAAAACTTCAGGTCCCGGCGTTAGCATGAAAACTAATCATGCAGGTGCTGGTGGTGGAAGACGAGCGTCGCATGGCGGAGCTGCTGCGGCAGGGCCTGGAGGAAGAGGGCCATTCCGTGGTGCTGGCGGGCGATGGGCGCGAGGGGCTGGCGATGGCCGAGGCGCATCCGTTCGACGCCATCGTGCTGGATGTGATGCTGCCGGGGCTGGACGGCTTCTCCGTCGCCAGGAAACTGCGCGCGGCGCGGAACCAGACGCCCATCCTGATGCTGACGGCGCGCGATGCCACCTACGATATCGTCGAAGGCTTGAACCTGGGCGCCGACGACTATCTGGTGAAGCCGTTTTCGTTCGAAGTATTGCTGGCGCGCTTGCGGGCCGTGTCGCGGCGCGGCGCCATCGCACAGCCGCCGGTGTTGCAGATCGCCGATTTGTCGCTCAATCCTGCGGCGCGGGACGTAACACGTGGGGGACGGCGGGTCGCGCTGACGCGCACCGAATACGGGCTGCTCGAAATGCTGATGAAGCGCGCCGGGCGCGTGGTGACGCGGGAGAATCTGATCGAATCGGTGTGGGGATTCGACTCCGACGTGCGCAGCAACACGCTGGACGCGTTCATCCGGCTGTTGCGCGACAAAGTGGACACCGCGGGCGAAACGAAGCTGATCCATACGGTGCGGGGCGTGGGCTACTGCTTGCGGGTGGGAGACGCGTGATGCGGAACTGGTCCATGTGCGCGCGGCTCACGCTGTGGTATTCCGCGGTGCTGCTGGCTGGGCTCGCGCTGTTTGGCGTCAGTATCTGGGTGGTGGTGAACCATCGGCTGATGGCGACTATCGATGAGAGCCTGGCCGCGCAGGCTGAATGGTGTCACGACGGTTTTGCAGAGCCGAGTACGAGCCATCGCACCCCGAGCATTTGCTGGAAGAGCTTTCTGAATATGTAGCGGCCACGCCGGACGGGCGTTGGATTGAGGTGCGGGACCCGCGCGGCGAAATCGTGATTGGCGCCGGTGTTCCGGGCGGCGGCCAGCCGGGCGGCCAGCCTTACCGCACGCGTGCGGCAGAGATCGTGGTGCAGGGACAGCGCTTTCGGGTTTCGGTGGCCGCGCCGCTCGAAAGCACCGAGTTGACGCTGCGGCGTTTGCGTGAAGTGCTGCTGTGGGCGGCGCCGGGCGTGCTGCTGATCGCGTCGCTGGGCGGATATTGGATCAGCCGGAAGGCGCTCCGGCCGGTGGATGCCATCACGCGCGCGGCGCGGACCATCGGCATCGAAAATCTTTCCGAGCGGTTGGCAGTGCCGGCGTCGGGCGACGAATTAGCGCGGCTGTCGCAAACCTGGAACGGCATGCTGGAACGCCTGGAGGCCGCGGTGAAGCGGCTGTCGCAATTCACGGCCGACGCGTCGCACGAACTGCGCACGCCGATCGCGCTGATTCGAGCCACGGCGGAGCTGACGCTGCGGCGCGAGCGCTCGCCGGAGACATATCGCGACGCGCTCAAGCATATCCTTGATGAGACGGACAGAACCACGCGGTTGATCGAGGATCTGCTGTTGCTGGCGCGGGCCGACGCGGGCCTGCCGGCTTGGCCGCTGGATCGAGTGGCGCTGACGCCGCTGGTGCTGGATGTTTGCGAGCAGGGTCAGATTCTCGCGCGGGAGCGGCAGCTCGAAATTTCGAGCGAGACCCCGGAGCAGCCGGTGTACGTGGACGCGCACGATCCGGCGCTGCGGCGGCTGTTGCTGCTGCTGGTAGACAACGCGGTGAAGTATACGCCTGCGGGAGGACGCATCACGGTATCGGTGGCGTTGGATTCGTCCGGTCCAACGGTGACGGTGCGCGATACCGGCATCGGGATTCCCGGCGCGGCGCTGCCGCATGTTTTCGAGCGCTTCTATCGCGTGGATGAATCGCGCAATCGGGACGCGGGCGGCGCGGGGCTGGGACTTTCTATCGCGCACTGGATCGCCCAGCGTCATCATGCGAGCCTGGAGGCCGAGAGCGTGGAAGGGCGCGGGTCGGCATTCCGGGTGCGGTTTCCGCGGTCGTAAGGTAACTACTCTACTCAAGTTAAGGGACCGAAGGGTCGAATAGACTCCTAGGTGCGTTCTTCCGCAGTTTTCGTCCTTTGGGCCGCTGGTTTCAGCACTTCCGCTTGGGCGCTGACTGTGCATGATGGCCGCACAGCGGCATCGGTGAGCGAGCAATCCTGCGTGGCGCCGAAATCGGTTTCGACATTTCAGCCGGTGGACCGGCAGGCGTTTGTATGGTTCGTGGCACTGCAGGTGCGGCCGGGCGATCAATTGCGCGTGGAATGGCTGGATCCCACGGGTGCGGTTGCAACGACGGCGGATTACCCTGAGCTGCCCAACGCGGGCGAGTTATGCTTCACCGCGCAGCTTCCCATCGCGGGCTTCGCGCCGGCGAGCGAGCCCGGCAACTGGACGGTGCGCGCCTTGGCGAACGGCACGGTGGCATTTTCGCGGGCGTTCACGATTGCGGCGGACGTAGATAACGGCGGGCCGGTGGTCACCAGCGTGACATGGTCCGGCGAACAGGCACAAGAGATCGACTTCACGGTGAGCGGAAAGAACTTTCAGCCGGGCGCGCTGGTCCTGATCGCACAGTACAAGCAGGCGGGCGGCTGGATTTACCTGGCTAGTCTGCAACCGCGCGCCACGGCAGCGAATCAACTCACCGTACATTACGCGGGCTTGCCAGCGAACGAATACCTGGTGATTGTCGAGAATCCGGATCAGCGGATGAGCAGGCCGATGCCTTTCCTGATTTCGACCGGCGGCTACAAGCTGCCCACCGCGGCGGGAGTGCCGTGGGTGGTTACTCAGGGACCATATGGCACGTTTTCGCATTGGGGCAACAGCCTGCACGCCTTCGATATTGCGCCCACCGCGGGAAACTGCGTAGTGGCGATGAAGGCCGGGATTGCGTACACGCACGATCTGGGATTGCAACAGGATCACCGGCATCGTTCGTTCGGAAACTACATCACCATCGATCATGGCAACGGCGAGTTCAGCCATTACGCGCATCTGGCCACCGGCACTTTCGTCGTGAAGAACGGCGAGCACGTGGAGCAGGGACAGGCGCTGGCCACTGCCGGCAACAGCGGCTACACGCTGGGCGAAGGCGGCGGCTATCACGTACATGTGAGCGTGACACGGGCGCTTCCCATTTCGTCGTCGAGCGTTCCGTTCCAATTCGAGGATCTTCCCAACTGGACGCGCGGCAGCGGTTATCGAACCGTTGTTTCAAGCAATGCATCGCCGCTGTGCGATTGCGGTTCGCGGCGCATTGCTGCTGGAGGAGCCGTAGCGGCGCATGCGCCCGAGGGGCAATTTTCGGGCGCGGTCTCAATAGAGCAATGGTGGAGCGAGGTGATCGCGGTGTCGGGCAAATCGAAAGTGCTGGAGGTGACACTTTCGTGGGCCGGCGCGCCGGGCGATCTGGATCTGCATTTGATGAGCCCCACTGGCCGGCATTACGCGGCCTATGCCGACACCACGGGATATTCGGGCGAAACGAATCCGAAGAGTTTTCGCGTGCCGAATCCGGAAGCGGGATTGTGGCGGATCTCGGTGGAGGGCATGCGCGGGTCTGGGCCAATCAATTTCGGTGTGGAGACGTCCGGTTCGAAACGGCCGCTACGTGCCTCGCGGTAGTGTTTCATCCAATCTTCAGACCGCTGTAGTATTATGGCCACCATGCGAAGAAGCGCCTTATTGCTGCTCGTTTTGTCCGCTGCGTTCGCGCAGAGCGGCTACCACAAAATCAGGAAAATCAGCATTCCTGGCGATGGCTTCTGGGATTACCTGACCACCGACCCTGCCACCGGCCGCGTGTTCGTTTCCCACGGTACCGAAGTGGATGTGGTGGATGGCAAGAAAGGCGAAGTAACCGGCAGCATCACTGGCCTGAAGCTGGTGCATGGCATCGCGCTCGCGCCCGAATTCAATCACGGCTTCATCAGCGATGGCGCGGCGAATCAGGTGGTGGTTTTCGATCTGACTACGCTCGCGAAGGTGGGCGAGGTTGCGGCGGGGATGAATCCGGACGGCATCATCTACGATCCTGGGTCGAAGCGTGTTTTCGCGTTCAACGGACGCAGCGCCAGCGCCACCGCGGTGGACGCCGAGAAAGGCACCCTGGCCGGAACCGTGATGCTGGAAGGAAAGCCCGAGTTCCCTGCTCCCGATGGCAAGGGCCACGTCTATGTCAACATCGAAGACAAGAGCGAGGTGATGGAGATCGATTCGAAGGCGCTCACCGTGCTCAACAAGTGGCCGCTGGCGCCTTGCGAAGAGCCGTCCGGCATGGCGATGGACACCAAGACCCGCCGCATTTTCTCCGGTTGCGGTAACAAGATGATGTCGGTGATGAACGCCGATACCGGCAAGGTTGTCACCACCGTTCCGATCGGAGCCGGCGTGGACGCCACGTGGTTCGATCCGGGAACGAAGTACGTTTTCGATTCCTGCGGGCAGGACGGCGTGTTGACGGTGATCCACGAAGATTCGCCCGACAAATATACAGTGGTTGAGAACGTGCCAACGGAAAAAGGCGCGCGGACCATGGCGCTCGATCCGAAGACTCACACGGTCTACCTGGCATTGGCGCAAGTTGAACTGCTGCCTCCCGCGGATGGCGACACCAAGGGTCGGCCGCGCCGCAAAGTGCAACCCGGCTCGTTCGGCTTGCTAGAATTTGGGAGGTAATGACAGGGCTTGCCGCGGATCCACTTTGCAAAGAACATCTGACGGGGCCGGATCATCCAGAGCAGCCGGCCCGATTCGACGCGGCGGTAGGCGCGCTGCTCGATCTGAATCTTGTTCCCATTCCGCCACGACTCGCAAATTACGACGAGATCGCGTTGTGCCACGCGCGCCGCTATATTCAGCTTGCCGAGCGCGAGATCTTCGAAAGCTTTCATGAGTTGAGCACCGGCGACACCATCGTTTCGCCGAAATCGCTGGACGCGGCCCTGCGCGCAACGGGCCAGACCCTGAACGCGGTGGACGCCATCGTCGAAAAGCGAATTTCCAATGCTCTCTGCATCGGCCGGCCGCCCGGCCATCATGCCAATGCGATTCGCGGGATGGGCTTCTGCGTCTTCAACACCATCGCCATCGCGGCGCGCTACGCGCAGAAGAAGCACGGCATCGGTCGCGTGCTGATCGCCGATTGGGACGTGCACCACGGCAACGGCACTCAGGATATTTTCTATGACGACGGCACGGTGTTTTTCTTCAGCACGCATCAATCGCCGTGGTATCCGGGAACGGGCGCGAGAAGCGAGCGCGGGGAAGGCCCGGGCGAAGGTTTGACGCTGAATTGCCCTTTTCCGGCGGGCTCCGGACGCAAGGAGATTCTGGGCGCGTTCCAGGATCAATTGCTGGCCGCGGCGGACGAAGTGAAACCGGAGTTCGTGCTGATTTCCGCGGGCTTCGATTCCAGAATGGGCGATCCGCTCGGCCAATTCCTGCTCACCGACGACGATTTCGCGGACCTGACGCGCGTGATGCGCGAGATCGCCGACAAACATGCGGGCGGGCGTCTGCTTTCAGTGCTGGAAGGCGGCTACAGCTTAACCGGATTGGCAGCGGGCATTCGGTCGCACGCGCAGGCCCTGCGATGAGCGAGCTGCGCATCGCGGCCGCCGCCGAAAGCGACGTGCCGGTCATCTTGAGTTTTATCCGCAAGCTGGCGGAGTACGAGAAGCTGTCGCACCTGGTGGTGGCGACGGAGGAGAACATCCGCGAGCATGTGTTCGGCGCGAACGCCGTGGCGGAGGTGCTGCTGGCTTACTGGGACGACCGGCCGGTGGGCTTCGCGCTATACCTTCGCAATTTTTCGACGTTTCTCGGTCAACCCGGCATCTATCTGGAAGATCTTTTCGTGGACCCCGAGCATCGCGGAAAAAGAATCGGGAAAGCGCTGCTGGCGCATCTGGCCAAGATTGCCGTCGATCGCGGATACGGGCGTCTGGAATGGGCGGTGCTGGATTGGAACACTCCGTCCATCGAGTTTTATCGCCGCCTGGGCGCGGTTCCCCTCGACGAATGGACTGCCTACCGACTTACCGGTGCAGCGCTGGATCGGCTGGCGGGAAAATAACCGGCTCCCTGACGGTCGCGGCTCGGCAAGCGTGCGGCTCAGAGAGAGGTTTCGCGCACCGGAGCGGGACGAAGCTGCGCTTCTTCCAGGCGCTTGGCTTCCTGATACGTAAACACCATGCGGTGAATCACGGTGACGTTGGCCAGCACCGCGATGACCCAGAGCACGGGCGCCATATGGTCGAACAGCGCTCCGATGATCAGCAGCACCACGCGCTCGGGGCGTTCCATGAAACCCACCTTGCAGCTGGGGATGGTGTTTTCAGCGCGCGCGCGAGTATAGCTCACCATCACCGATCCAGCCATCACAACCGCGGTGAGCACCACGTAGAAAGGCCGGTTGATGGTGCCGTAGTAGACCAACAATCCCATCAGCAGCGCGAGATCGGAGTAGCGATCCAGCACCGAGTCGAAAAAATCCGCCGAAACGCGTCACCCGGTTGGTTTCGCGCGCCACGCGGCCATCCACCATGTCGAAAAGCCCGGCGCCGATGATCACCAAGCCGGCCGAGCGGAAGCTGCCCGGCGCCAAGCAGAACGGCGGCCACGATGTTGATCACCAGGCCGAGGAAAGTGAGAACGTTGGGGTGGATTTTCGAGAGAGCCAGTCCGCGGACGATCAGCAGAATTACTTTGTTGCACGAGACGCCGATCGCGCGGGTGTATGTCATGCCAGACGGCCCTTTATCGATTCTAGCTCGAAACACGCTCATGCGGGGTCGTCGTGAATGGTAACCAGTTTCGTGATTTCCATCTCGCGGGTGCCTCCGGGAATCATGAACTTTACGGTGTCGCCCACCTGCTTGCCCAGCAGCGCCTTGCCGATCGGCGAAGTGGTGGAGATGCGGCCTTGGGCCACGTCGGCTTCTTCACTGGTCAACAGCTGGTAGGTGACCTCCTCGTCCTTGGTGAGATCGAGCACCGTCACCCAAGAGCCCAGGCCCACGCGATCGCGAGGGATGCGCGACATATCCACCATGGACAGCGTGCGCAGACGCGCCCGCAGCTGGCCCAGCCGCATATTGACGATGCCCTGGCGTTCCTTGGCGGCGTGATATTCGGCGTTCTCGCTCAAATCGCCATGAGCGCGCGCCTTGGAATCTCACGCGGGAGATCGACGCGCAATTCCATGTCGAGCGCCGCAATTTCGTCTTCCAGCTTCTTCTTTAAATCCAGCATTCTGTCAACGCCTATATTATACGGATGGTCGCAGAGGTGTGGCGTGGGATGGGGCGAGCGGATGGCGCTTTTCGAACAGCTCCACCACTACGTCGCCGAAGGGTCCCAAGTCGCTCGCGGCGCCAGGTGGAAAACTCGGGCGGATGGAAAACCAGTTGCGCCAATAGCGAACGCTGCCCGACCCTCCGTAAATGAGGAAGCGGCCCGACGCGGTGAGCGTGCCTCGGCCAAGCCTTGGACGTAACGCTCGGCTTCGGGCGAGTCGTCAAACGGCAGCAGATAAGGCTTGCCGCGAAACGGATAAACCGGCAGATGGCAATAGAGGAAGCCGGGGAGCGCATAGGATGGCTGCCATACCGGCGGGCGCGCTTCGATGAACGGGCTGGGGCAAAGCACGGGGGTGTTGGGATTGCTGCTGGCCCATTGATCGATAGTGTGCGCGGCCAGCCGCCAGTCCGAGCCGTGATGCATCGGCCAGCGCTCGCGCCATTGGCCCAACATGAGCAGCACGCCCACGGCGAAACACCGCGGACAGCGGCTTCCAGCGGGCGGCCGGAATAAAATACGCGGCGGCCAGCGTAGCCGCCAGCGCCGCACCGGGCAGACCGACATAGAGATAACGCGCGACGAACATGCTGCTGCCGGTGACTCGGGAGACGGCGAACAGTGCGAGCGGCTGCATCAGCCACCAGGCCGCGATCAGCAGCAGGAGCTGAGGTGATGCGAGAAGCGTGGACGCGCGCGGCCAATGGAACCAGCGGCCCAGAACGAAAGCGCCCACGCCGCAGATCAGGATGATGTCCGAACTTGAGCGAGACGCGCAGGTCGCGCAGCGTGGGGAGCGCGACGATGACGTGCGAGGTGGCGTGGCGAAACAGATTCAGCGCGTCTACCAGCACCGGCACGAGCGCGATGCCGAGCAACACGAATACAGCCAGCGTCGAAAGCCAGCCGCGCGCGTTTCGTGCCGCAGCAAGCGGATCAGCCGCGTAGACGCACAGCACGATGTAGAACGGCCAGAACAACAGATGAACGCGCCACAGCAAGGCGCCGCAGACGATGAACAGCGCGGCATCCCACCAGTGGGCCGAATCCAGCCAGCGGATCAGGAACCACAGGCTGGCCGCGGCCAGGCAAGTGCCAAGCGCGTAGGGACGTGCGTCGGCGGCCTGATCGTTAATGCCGCGCATCGAAAGGCAGACGAAGACCACGAACCACGCGGCGCCGGGATAAATCAGCCGGGCACCAAACGGGCTATTAAAAACAGAACCAGGCCCATCAGATAGAACCGAGGGCACCGATAGGAAATTTCTGAAAATCCGAAGAGCGCATTCGGCGGCGCGGGGCAGTTGGTAATAAATGGAATCGGGAACCTGGGGCGCGACGGCGAAAGACGGGTGATTGGGACCGTGCTGGACGACGAAAACCGTAGCCATCTCGTCCACCCAGAAGCTGGAGGGCAACGGCATCAGCCACAGGCGCGCGACGCAAGCGGCCAGCAGAAGCGGGAGGAGCAGACCAATGATACGTTCGCGGGAAAACATACACTAAGCCTCAAAAATGTTACAATAGCATTGAGGCATTAGCTACCCTCTATGGCATTTAAACCAGCTTTCGCGCAAGGCGCACAGATCGAGCACTCCAAATACGGTCTCGGTTCCGTGGCTTCCTGCACGGAAGAATACATCGTGATCAAATTCGACGATCACGGCGAGAAGAAATTCGTCTTAGCCATTGCCCTGCCCGCTTTGAAGAAAAGCGACCGGCAGCCGCCCGTGGAAAAGCGCCGCGCCGCCCGCAAGAAAGCCGCTCCCGCGGCAGCTCAGTAAAGCAATCCGCTTGCTCACGCGCGCGGCTCAGTAAGGCAACCACATTACCGAGCCGCGACCGTAAGGGAGCCGGTTTCTGCTTAAACGGGCGGTCGGAGTCTTCAGCTTTTCGCGCTGCTCGCGCAGCACGGCCTTCCGGCTCAACTTGATTTTGTTGCCTTCCAGCGCCAGAACCTTCACCAGGATCTGATCGCCTTCTTTCAACTCGTCGCGCACCGCTTTGATCCGGTTTTCCGAAATTTCGCTGATGTGCAGCAAGCCGTCGGTACCGGGGAAGATTTCGACAAACGCGCCGAACTCCGCCAGCCGCACCACTTTACCGAGATAGGTTTTGCCCACTTCGGCCACGGCGCAGATATCGGTGACGCGCTGGATGGCCAGCTTGGCGGATTCGCCGTCGGAGGCGAAAATCTTGACCGATCCGTCGTCTTCGACGTCGATCTTTACGCCAGTTTCGTCGACAATACTGCGGATCATCTTGCCGCCCGGCCCGATCAGATCGCGAATCTTGTCGGTCGGAATCTGGAGGGTGTAAATGCGCGGCGCATATTGCGACATTTCGCCGCGCGGAGCGGCGATAACGGCCACCATCTTGTCCAGGATGAACAGCCGGGCGCCCTTGGCCTGGGCCATCGCCTCCTTCATGATCTTGGTGGTGACGTTGGGGACCTTGATGTCCATCTGCAGACCGGTAATGCCTTTGCGCGATCCGGCCACTTTGAAATCCATGTCGCCGTAATGATCCTCGGCGCCGGCGATGTCGGTGAGGATGGCGTAGTCCTTGCCTTCCAGCACCAGGCCCATGGCGATGCCCGCAATAGGCTCGGCGATCGGCACACCCGCGTCCATCAACGCGAGACGCGCCGCCACACACGCTGGCCATGGAACTGGAACCGTTCGATTCCAGAATGTCGCTGACCACGCGCATGGTGTAGGGGAACTTTTTGTCGTCCGGAACAACGGCCGAAAGGGATCGTTCCGCCAGCGCGCCATGCCCGATTTCGCGGCGTCCCGCTCCGCGCATGAATCCCACTTCGCCGACGCTGAACGGCGGGAAGTTGTAATGCAACATGAAGCGCTTGGAGGTTTCGGTAAGATCGAACATCTCGATGCGCTGTTCGTCGTCCTTGGTGCCGAGCGTGACGGTGACCAGCGCCTGCGTCTCGCCGCGCGTGAACAAGCGCCGAGCCGTGCGTGCGGGGCAGCACGCCCACTTCGCAATCGATGTTCCGGATTTCGTCGAACGCGCGGCCATCCGGACGGCGCTTCGCCTTCAGCATTTCGTCGCGGAAGATGCGCTCCTTCAAGCTGTCGAACAGCTCCTTCGCTTCGGCTTGCTGTTCTTCGGGAAGCGCCTCGACAACCTTCTTCTTGGCTTCGTGAACGCGATGGTAGCTTTCGAGCTTGGGGTATTTCTTGGTGTCCAGCGCGTCGGTAAGCTCGGTGCGGATCTGCGTTTCGATGCTGGCGTACAGCGCCTTGTTGACGGCCGGCGGCGTATATTGCCATTTCTTCTTGCCAACCTTGGCAACCAATTCCCTGATCCCGGCGGCGATCTTCTTGCAGCACAGTATGCCCGTACTCGATGGCCTGCAGCACTTCCTCTTCAGTGGCATGCTGCGCGCCCGCTTCCACCATCACGATGCCTTCTTCGGTGCCCGCCACCACGATGTTGACTTTGGATTCGCGCGTCTCGTCGTAGCTGGGGTTCGCCACCAGCTTGCCGTTCACGGAGCCGACGCGCACGCCGCCCAACACATGCTGGAACGGAATGTCGGAGATGGCGAGCGAAGCGCCGGCGCCGATAATGGCCAGGGTGCTGGGATCGCGCTGGGGATCGGCCGACAGCACCATGGCGATCACCTGGCTCTCGTTCATGAAGCCTTCGGGAAACAGCGGACGGA
>CAWAPW010000001.1:0-408542 GCA_963784025.1 Bryobacterales bacterium | reverse complement strand
TGGGCCGGTCAATCAACCGGCTGGTGAGGATTTCCTTCTCCGAAGGGCGTCCCTCGCGCTTGATAAAGCCGCCGGGAAATTTGCCCGCGGCGTAAGTGTATTCACGATAATCGACGGTGAGGGGGAAAAACGCGGCGTTGGCCTTAGGCTCTTCATTCGCGCACGCGCTCACCAAAACAACAGTGTCCCCGGAGCGGACCACGACGGCGCCATTGGCCTGTTTCGCGATCTTGCCTGTCTCCAGGGTGATTTTTTGACCATCCAGGTCAATCTCTACGGTATGTAGCATCAGAAATTCCTTTAATCCAGACGAAGCTGTCCGCCCCGTCTGCGTTCGGATTAAGAGGAGACTTTGGAGTGTTTGAAACTGCGGGAACGCCGCCCACCGGGGCGGTTTACCTGTTACCCACGCACCTAACGACGGATGCCCAGGCTTTGAATCAGGTTCTTGTATCTTTCCGGATTACAGCTTTTCAGGTATTTCAAAAGGCGGCGGCGCCGCGCGACCATCGACAACAATCCCCGGCGGGAATGATGATCTTTGCGGTGCGTCTTGAAATGATCCTGGAGTTGCAAAATACGCTGACTCAGGATCGCGACCTGAACTTCTGGCGAACCGGTATCCGTCTTATGAACTCGATATGTTGCCACTACTTGCTTCTTGGAATCGGTTGCCAGGGCCATTCTCGGATTGATACTCCTCGTCTTAACTTAATCTCTTTTTTGTCCTTCGTAGGATAACACATTTGGGCTTGGGGGTTAGGGATTGGGGGTTGGCGGCCACCAATCGACAGAGCCACGAGTGCCTGGAGGCTAAGCCCTGTCGGGGGCAGCGACGACCATGGCGCACTACATATCGCGAATCAAAACCGCGCCAATTGTGTTACATTGGGTGTCTTCGGGTTTGTGTCGGTCTGCTGTTCCCAATCCTCAAACCGAGTGACAGGAGATAGTTTATGAACCTACGTCCGCTCCATGACCGCGTGCTTGTCAAACGGCTGGAAGAGCAGGAAACCAAGCGCGGGGGCATCATCATTCCCGACAGCGCCAAAGAGAAGCCGCAACACGCCGAAGTGGTGGCGGTGGGCAGCGGGAAGCTAATGGAAGATGGAAACCGCTCGGTCCCCGGACGTCAAAGCCGGCGACAAGATTCTGTTCGGCAAATATTCCGGCTCCGATATCCGGATCGATGGCGACGAATATCTGATCCTCCGCGAGGACGAAATTCTGGGAGTTTTCGCCAATGAATAAGCTGCTGATCGCGGTCGCTCGCACTCGCCAGCATCGGCACGGCCAGCGCCCAGGTGAAAATCGCGGTGATCAATACGCAGAAAGCGCTGCTCGAAACCGAAGAGATCAAGAAGGCTCAAGCGGACCTGGAAGCCAAGTTCAAGCCGCGGCAGGATGAAATGGTCAAACTGCAAAAGGAACTGGAGGACATCCAGGCGCAGTTGAACAGCGGAAAGCTGAACGAACTGGGCACGCAGGAAATGCAGACCGAGGGCAGCCGCAAGCAGCGCGAATTGCAGCGCTTGCAGCAGGATCTGCAGGAGGACGTGGAGCGCGAGCGCACCGATATCATTCAGCGCGCCGGCACCCGGATGCAAGAAGTGGTGAAGAAGCTGGCGGATGAAAAGGGGCTGGACATCGTGGTGGACAGCGCTGGCACGGTCTTCTTCAAAGCCGCGTTCGATGTTACCGCCGACGCTACCGCCGCTTACAACAAAGCCTATCCAGTGGGGGCCTCATCCTCCAACGCAGCAGCTCCCGCCAAGTAAGCGCCGCAAAATAAGCAGTAGACTGGAAGTCAGGATGGCCAGCTACCTGGAAGAGTACGGCGCCGCCGAGCAACACCGCGCCCGCATCATCGGCATCATCAAGACTTCTTCGATCATCCTGGGCTGCGTGCTGGTGATCGGCCTTGTCTTGTACGGCGTCTTCAAGAATCACGGCGAGGAGCAGCGCACCAAGACTTTTCTCGGATTGCTCGACGCGCACAATTATCCAGCTGCCTATGCGATGTGGGGTTGCACGGATGCCCATCCCTGCCCCGAGTACCCGTTCGCGAAATTCCAGGAGGACTGGGGACCGAAGAGCGAGCACGCCGACGAAACCGTGGCGCACATCGGGCTTTCCCAATCCTGCGGATCCGGCGTTTTGATCCGGCTGGATTATAAGGCTTCCGAAGAACCGGTTTCGCTGTGGGTGGAGCGGGACAACGGGATCATCAGTTTCGCGCCTTGGCCCGAGTGTCCGGGACGGCATCTGCATTTCGGAGCGTGGCTCAAGTCGGTTTTTGGCGCTTGACGCCCAAAACCGGGTTTTGGAGGCTGGGGATTGGGGTTGCAGGCACGCCCTGCGTCATGCCGACAGCCGAGAATACACCGGCATATCGTAAAACCGTCCTGAACGTAGCCAGTGCCTGGAGCCCTAACCCCCAATCCCTAACCCGTTTGGCAAGCTGCGCGCGCCAAACTACCGGTAGCCGGCAGCTTGCAATTCAAACAACTCCGCATAGCGGCCGCCCTAGCGCCACTAATTGCTGATGCGTGCCCTGCTCAACCAGCTCGCCATCGGCCAAAACCAAAATTCGATCGGCCATGCGAACCGTGGAGAAGCGGTGCGAGATGAGCACGGCCATGCGGCCGCGCGTGAGATCGGCAAAGCGCAGGAAGACTTCGTATTCGGCGCGGGCATCCAGGCTGGCGGTGGGTTCGTCCAGGATCAAGCACCTGTGCATCGCGCATGTAAGCGCGTCCCAGCGCGACTTTCTGCCACTGTCCGGCCGATAAATCGACGCCGTTTTCAAAACGCCGGCCGAGCATTTGATCGTAGCCCAGCTTGAACTGCGCGATCACCGGATCGGCCAGGCTCTTGCGCGCGGCGCTCTCCACGCGCGGCTGATTCGCGAGTTCCTCAATGCGCCCGAAGCCGATGTTCTCGCGCACCAGCATGTCGTAGCGCATGTAGTCCTGAAAAATGACGCCGATTTCCCCGCGCAAGCTATCGACATCGTATTCGCGCAGATCGATGCCGTCCAGCAATATTGCGCCGCCGGTGGGTTCATACAATCGCGCGAGCAGCTTCACCAGGGTGGTTTTGCCCGCGCCGTTTTCGCCGATCAGAGCGATGCGCTCGCCGGCGTCGAAATGAAAGCTCACGTGATGCAGCACCTGGCGTTCAGAACCCGGATAAGCGAAAGACACATCGCGAAATTCGAAGCCGGAATGGATGGGCCGCGGCGCGGGCAGAGCGTTCGGCACGGAAACGATGCTCGGCTGCGTCTCGAAGAAATCGAAAAGATCCTTGATGTAAAGCGCCTGTTCGGCGATATTGTTGAGGCTGGAAAACAGGGTCTCGATCAACGAGCGCGAACGCGCGAAGGCGCCCGCCACGAAGGTGAGGCTGCCCACCGTCATGGCGCCCGCCATGGTCCGGATCAGGATCAGAACATAGGCGCCGTAATAGCCCGCCGTCGGCAGCAGATTCAAAAGCGATCCCGTGACGGCGCGCTTGATGGCGAGGGCCTTGTTTTCCTCGTAGAACCGGTCGAAGAGGGTGCGCGAACGCTCCGCCAAATGCTGGCCCAGGCCGAAGATTTTCACTTCCTTCGCGCTTTGATTGCTGGCGCCCAGCATGCGCAGATAATCGAGCTCGCGGCGCTCGGGCGTCTGGCGATACAGCATGGAATAGGCCAACATCGCGAATCGAGTTTCGCCGAGGAACGCGGGAATGACGGCGCCGACCAGAAGCAACAAAAACCAGGGCGAAAACGAGACTACGGCGGCCAGCAGCGACAGCAAAGTAATGAATTGCTGGCCCATTCCGGCGATGATGCCGAGCATCCCCAGCCGGGCCGTGGTTTGGCGGCGCGCCCGCTCCAGTTTGTCGTAAAACACTGGATCTTCAAAGGAAACCAGATCCAGCCGGTTGGCGTGCTCCATCAGCCGCAGGCTGACGTGGTTGGTGAACTTGTCGCCCAGCAGGCTGTCTGTAAGGTTCACTGCGCGCGATAGGAGGTCGCTCAGGACGGCCAAGACGATCTCGTAGGCCAGGTAGACCCAGATCCGGTGGGGGTCCGCCAAACGGCCCTGAATCGCCCGTACCACCTGGTCGATGATCAGCTTGCCCACCCACAACTGGGCCACGGGGATCACGGACGATATCAGCCGCAGGATAACCGTGGCCAGGGTGAGAGGCGGGCTGGTGTCCCAGACCATCCGCAACAGCGGCGGGACGTTCCGAAGGGCCCGCAGGCGTTCACGCCACGTGGCTGGGCGCATCAGCCGACTTGGGAAGAGGCGGATGGGCGGGATCAAGTTCTAGTGTAACGCTGGACGGGGCTTCCAAATGGCCGGATTTGCTCAGAACGGGGCCCCGAGGGCCCCATTCGACACCATCTGCCTGAATCTGAAACAGGCCCCCTGCTTTCGCAAGGGCGATGTATGGGAGAATCAGATTCGACGGAAACGCAACCGTCAAAACCTGTTTGTGATTCAGATGATAGGGCCACGCAGGTTGCGAGTCAAGTGAAAAACTGGAACTTGTCGAATCGGCTCTAACACCCTGATCCAGGAATGGGTTGCGGAGAGGATTCATTTTGGAAATCCTGTGGAAGAATTTGACCATGGCCGCGCGCGCACTAGGGCTTTGGTTTCTAAGGTGGAGAAATCTGAGGAGTTATTTGCCCTCGAGATGAAGTGTGATCATCGATCCTTCAGCACCTGAGTAGCCAAACCGGCGTGCCAGACGCAGGGTTCCCCCCACGGCGAGCCCGGATAGTAAGCAAAATACCAGCAGCAGGCCAGCCAGGCTGAGAATGGCCAAAACCATCTGCCCGGCGCTTTCGGGCTTGAGTTCGAGCGGCTTTTCGGGGGGCTTCTCGTTCTCGGCGACCACTCCCAGATAATTGATTGCATTTAGCAGTTGGCCTTTGGCTGAGGAGGCGCCTAAGGCGACAGCAACCAAGGGTCCGGTGCGCTTCACGGCAGCGCCTGGTATCTTCTGAAATTCGGGAAGCTGCTGGCGTGCCAGGGACGGCGTTGGGAAAGAAAAGACGGCCAGGGTGACGGGACCGCCAGGCGTTCGATAGCTGGCCAGTTCGGCTTCGGTGCCGAAATCGAAAAGCGCGGCTGGAGCGGGGATTTCAGGGGCATTGGCAACCAAGCCGACGGGTCCCAGGATATAGCGCTCGGAGCGGGGAAGTTGATTTTTGGCCGGAAAATAGTCGCTCAAGCTGGGCAAAGCACCGTGGGAGACATGCGGCAGGCCGGCGTCGGCCAAATCGGCCAGGTTCTTCGGGCATTTGCCTTCACAAGAAACCAAGTAGTTGCCAACACGAATAGCGCCCTTGTTGGAGGGATCAAGCGACGCAGCATACGCACCGGTGACGTCTTTGAATCGTAACGCGGTGACTGAAAATGAACCGTAATCGGCCCGCTCACCCAATTCGAACCCGTTCTCGTCCGCCTGCGCCTGGTTGGCAGCGGGGGCGAGCGGGGATGCCGATTTGACCTGGTATTGGCCTAAACTGGTGGGCCAAATGGCCGCGCAGGCTGAGGAAACGAAGACTGCGGCTAGTATCAGGCTCCGTGGCATTTCTTATATTTTTTGCCGCTGCCGCATGGGCAGGGATCGTTGCGGCCGGCCTTCTTATCCGAAGTAGCCTGCTTGTTTTCGGTAGCCGTGCCGCTGCCGCCGACAAACTGCAGCGCAGCCATTTCCTTATCTTTTTTGCGCTGGATATTGCGCGTGAAATCTTCCACCGCGCTGAGCGCCTGACGCCGCTGCTCGGAATTCGCAGCCACCAGCGCTTCTTCACCGTCGTCTTCCTCCTCCTCTTCGTCTTCATCGGAGAACGGAAGCACCGGCTTGGGCCTGTCCGGCAAACCGCCCGGGCCGCCGCCATTGCCAGGTTCGCCCGGAGGCGGGCCCGTGGTTACTTGCAGGAAAAACAGATACCGGATGGTCTCGTCTTCGATGCGATCCATCATGTCCTGGAACAGCTCGAAGGATTCTTTCTTATATTCGATCAGCGGATCTTTTTGGCCATAGCCGCGCAGGCCGATGCCTTCCTTCAAATGATCCATCGACAGCAGGTGGTCCTTCCACTGGCTATCGATGACATTCAGCATCACCACGCGCTCGGCCTCGCGCATGTTTTCCGGGCCGATCAGATCTTCTTTCTCCTTGAAGCGGCGCTCCAGCAGCTCGTTGATGTGGTCTTCAATCTCCTGCTTCAGCAGCCCGTTCAATTCTTCCAGATCGATCTTTACGCCGAACTGCGCTGAGCACGTCGGACTGCAGCCCCGTTAAATCATAAGTGCTGGCGTGCGCTTTTTCGGGGCAGCGAACATCGCTGAAAGAGGCCACGATGCCCTGGATGATCTCTTTGACCCGCTCGGTCTGATCGGTGCCTTCCAGCAACTGGCGGCGCATCCCGTACACCGCCTGGCGCTGCTTGTTCATCACGTCGTCGTATTCGAGCAGGTGTTTGCGGGAGGCGAAATGCTGCGCTTCCACGGCTTCCTGCGCCGACGCGATGCGCTTGGTGATGAGGCGCGACTCGATGGGTACGTCTTCCTCCATGCCCAGCCGCAGCATCAGGTTTTGCATGCGCTCGCCGCCGAAGATGCGCATCAGGTCGTCTTGCAGCGATAGGTAGAAGCGCGAACTGCCCGGGTCGCCCTGCCGGCCGGCGCGTCCGCGAAGCTGATTGTCGATGCGCCGCGATTCATGCCGTTCGGTGCCCAGCACGTGCAGACCGCCCGCGGCCACCACTTCATCGTGTTCGGTGGCGGTTTCGTCCTTGAAGCGCGCGAGTACCTGGTCCCATTCGGTGCGCTCCGGCGACCCCGCTGGGCTGGTCTGGTACAAATCCGGATCTTTATTCTGCTTCTTCAGATATTCCTTGGTGAGGAATTCCGGATTGCCGCCCAGCAGAATGTCGGTGCCGCGGCCCGCCATGTTGGTCGAAACAGTAACGGCGTTTTTGCGGCCCGCCTGCGCGATGATGAAGGCCTCGCGCTCGTGATTCTTGGCGTTCAGGACTTCGTGCTTGACACCCATCTTCTTGAGCAGGGCGGCCAGGCGCTCGGATTTTTCAACCGAAATAGTGCCCACCAGCACCGGCTGGCCTTTTTCGTGCAGGGTCTGGATCTCTTTGGCCGCATTCCGGAATTTCTCTTCCTCGGTGCGGTAGACCATGTCCTGAAATTCTTTGCGGACCATTACGCGATTGGTGGGAATCACCATCACGTCCAGCTTGTAGGTTTTTTCGAACTCGGCCGCTTCGGTTTCCGCGGTGCCGGTCATGCCGGCTAGTTTTTTATAGAGGCGGAAATAATTCTGGAAGGTGATGGTGGCCAGCGTCTGATTTTCGCGCTCGATCTTGACGTTTTCCTTGGCCTCGATGGCCTGGTGCAGACCATCGCTCCAGCGGCGGCCAGGCATCACGCGGCCGGTGAATTCATCGACGATGATCACTTGCCCGTCTTGCACCAGATAATCCTTGTCGCGCTGGAACAGCACCAGCGCCTTGAGCGCCTGCTGAACGTGATGCAGCGTAGACCAGTTCTCGGGCTGATAAAGATTGCCGCAGCCCAGCATCTTCTCCACTTTCGCGATGCCCTCTTCGGTGAGCGCCGCGCTGCGATGCTTCTCATCCACCGTGTAATCGCCCGTGGTGTAGCTTTCGCCGGGTTCCTTGCCCTTGATCTCTTCGCCGCGCACCAGCTTGGGAATGATGCGGTTGATCTTGTAATACTTGTCCGTGGATTCTTCGCTCGGCCCAGAGATGATCAGTGGCGTACGCGCTTCGTCTACCAGGATGGAATCCACTTCGTCGACGATGGCGAAGTTGTGGCCGCGCTGGGCGCAATCCTCCAGGCGGAACTTCATGTTGTCGCGCAGATAATCGAAGCCGTACTCGTTGTTGGTGCCGTAGGTGATGTCGGCGGCGTAGTTGACGCGGCGCTCCTGGTCGTCCAGATCGTGCACGATGATGCCGTACGAGAGGCCGAGAAACCTGTAAATCCGGCCCATCCACTCGGCATCGCGCTTGGCCAGATAATCGTTGACGGTGACCACGTGGACGCCGTTGCCTTCCAGCGCGTTCAGGTAACAGGGCAGCGTGGCGACTAATGTTTTGCCTTCGCCGGTTCGCATTTCAGCGATCCTGCCGCGGTGCAGCACCACGCCGCCGATCAGCTGCACATCGAAGTGCCGCATGTTCAGGACGCGCCGGCCGGCCTCGCGACAAACCGCGAAGGACTCGATCAACAGGTCATCCAGGGGTTCGCCATTGGCGATGCGCTGTTTGAAGTCCACTGTTTTTTGGGCCAGTTCGGCATCGGAGAGCTGCTGGAGCGCGGGTTCGAGCTCGTTGATGGCGGCGACGATGGGACGGAGCCGCTTAACTTCGCGTTCGTTCCTGGTGCCGAAGAGTTTCGCAAGAGTGGCGTCGAGCATGGGCGGGGGCCTGTTTCTATTTTAGCGGATCTGGCAAATGAGGAACCTGGATGGCGACAAGTTTATTTGGTTTCAACCTTATTTGGCTTCCGCCCGCGCGCGCTTCCAAATTCCCCAAAACCGAACATACGTAGCGCTGCACTGGCCATTGTCCTTCGCGAGAAGATATTTACCGGCCAAGGTGAGGTCAACCACGCAGCTTCTGTCAAAGCCTGGGTAGGTCAGGTGCACATGGTTTCCCATGGGGATTGCAGAGCCGGAAAATTGGCCGGTGATTGGCTCATCTGTCGGGCCAAGGCTGTGCGCATCGCCTGCAAGATTGAGCTTGCCGGAAGCTTTTGAACTTTCGATCGAAATTCGATCCCAGCCTTCCGCCCACGTTCCCACCCACGCGCTAAGCGGAGGATTCGTAGCGACTTCGACCGGATAAATGTCTCGTGATCGCACCCAACCCTGTTGCGGTGTGATCATGCCTTTCAGAAAACCCTGGGGGTATCCTTCCCAATTGGTGAAATACCCACAGGTCCAATCGCCTTCCACTCGATCCACGACGATGGGATCGCCAGGTCTTAAAGTCATGGAACAGGTCTGGCCAGTCCCGCAGAAGTTCTTCAAGGTGATGGACTTTCCAGTTCTCACCTCTTCCAATGTGGAATTCGTTGAAAAGCTTTTGGACACGCAGGGCAACTTGGAAGGCTGTCCGGAAGCAAACCCGCAGGTCATTAACAGGATCGCCAGTGTGGAAAGCTGCCGGATCTTTCTCATGCCAGAGCGGCGCGCGGCAGCGCTCCAAACCGGCGCTCGCGGGATTGGAACTCGCCGATCGCCGCGGCCAGGTCGGATGCGGCGAAGTCCGGCCACATTACCGGAGTGAACACCAGTTCGGCGTAGGCGCATTCCCACAGCATAAAATCGCTCAGCCGCTGTTCGCCGCCGGTGCGGATCAGCAGATCGACATCCTGCGCGCCCAGCGCGTCAGAAAGCCTCTCGCGCGTCGCTTTGCCGTTCAGCGCCTGAGCGGCGGCCAGGATCGCATCGCGCGACGAATAATCGATGGCCAGGCGCAAGTGCAGCGTGTCGCCCCCGGCGGTAGCGCTCTCGCATTCGTCGATCACGGGCAGCAGCAGGCGCGGCAGACGGTCCCGCCGTCCGATTATGGAGACGCGCACGCCTTTGTCCACGCACTTGGCCTGTTCGCGGCGCAGGTAGGTATGGAACATTTTCATCAGTGCGGAGACTTCGGGCTGCGGCCGGCGCCAGTTGTCGGAGGAAAACGCGTAGACCGTCAGCGCCGAAATTCCGAAGTCGGGCGCGGCTTCGACAGTTCGGCGCAAAGCCTCGGCGCCGGCGCGATGCCCGGCAACTCGCGGCAACCCTCGTGTAGAGGCCCAGCGGCCGTTGCCATCCATAATGATGGCGGCATGCAGAGAGTTCGAAGTGCTTTGTGTCATACCTGAGCTTTGTGGCATACCTGAGCTTTGTGTCATAAAGAATGAGTCCAAAAAAAGGTGGCTATTTTTCGCGAATGGCCTGGATTAGCGCTTCCATATGATTCAGATATTTTTCGAGCGCCAGCCGCCCGTTCTCCGTCAGGCGATACTGCGTCTTGGGCATGCGGCCTTCAAACGACTTGGAACAGACAATGTAATCGGCGTCCTCCAGCTTGCGCGCGTGCACGCTCAAGTTTCCATCGGTGGTGTCGAGCAGTTTCTTCAGTTCATTGAACGTCAGCGCGGGATTCACCGCCAGCGCGCTCACGATGCGCAGACGAATCGGCTCATAGATCAAGCGATCCAGACTCGCGAGAGCCTTGCCGGCGACTATGGCACCCGGTTTTTCGGAAGCCGAATCTTTTCGAGCGGTATTTTGTCTAGCCACCGTACCTCCTGGCAATGATGATTCCAAACGCAAGGTGCAATCCCCCGAATCCCGCGGCTAAAAAAGTTGTGCCCCAGGCAAACGGGCAGAACAACGCCACCGCGCCCAGCGACATGAAGCAGAGTCCCATGACGGGAACCACACGCACCGAGAACGCGCCGCCAGTGACCACTCCCGTTCCATAAAGCAGCAGCCATGTGCCTGGAATGGCCGCCGGCAAGCCCGCGCGGTAGAGAACTGCCGTGAGCAGCCCTCCCACCAACAAGGGCGGCGCAAAACTCAACACGAAGCGCCGCGCCGGAGCCGAGAGCAGCGGACCTTTTGCTGCATTGGCTTTTCGCTTAATGGCCAGCACCGCGATCGTCATGGCAAGGGCCGCTTCCAGCAGCCAGGTGGCGAGCCAGCGTTCGAGCGATGTTTGTTGCGCGGCAACCACGGCCGCGGCCAGCGCGCTGAGACCCATCGCGACGCCTCCCCAGCCGGGAACCGCGGTGAACGATCCGGCGCGCTCCATGGTCTCGCGAATGAAGCGCAGATTGTCCATCGCGTGGGTGTGCAACGAAACCGGTTCGGCGCGAGTGGCGCGAATGCTCCGGACAGTAGCCATGGGAGCGATTATAAGCGATTCACTTTGCGTTGTAAAGTAGCGGCCGTACTGGGACCTTTCGAGAGCGGCGGGAAACAGCTCCAACTGGTCGTCAGCCGGGCCATCGGCGGGCCATTCGGGCGATTGCCGGTCCGCCATGCCGTAGCGCGCGCGAATCCGCGCCACGCGCTCGGCGATCATTTCCGGATAATGCCCCTTCAGATACGCCGCCTTTTCGAAACGCTCACGATAACGGCGGACCAGGTGCGGAAAACGGTCTTCCAAAAACGGCAGGAACACTTGCGCCGAGCAGGGCTTAAGAAACAACGGAGCGGCGCTGAAGGAGGATGCGCCGTTCCGCGCGGCCGCCGCGCACACCTGGTCCAGGCTCTCTTCGCTATCGTTAATCAGTGGCATCACGGGATGCGCCAGGACGCTCACCGGCACGCCGGCTTCGCTAAGCTTCCCGACCGCAGCCAGACGCAGCGCGGGACGCGGCGCAAGCGGTTCGATGAGCCGGGCCAAACGCTCGTCGAGCGTCGTGATGGTGAGATGCACGCGAATCCGGTTTTTTCGGGCGATTTGCGCCATGAGCGCGGCGTCGCGCGCCACGAAATCGGACTTCGTTGTAATGCCCAAGTCGAGCCCCCGCTCCTGGGCGAACACTTCCAGCATTTGACGGGTGATCTCAAAACGGCGCTCGGCCGGCTGGTAAGGATCGGTGGCGGTCCCGATCCAGACGGTGTCGCCCGTCTTTAAACGGCGGACTTCGGCCCGAAACGCCGAGGCTTGAAATTGTTTGGCGTAAATCTTGCGCTCGAACAGCTCCGGATCGCGCAGTTCCATGAATTCGTGCGCGTAGCGGGCATAGCAATATTTGCAGCCGTATTCACAGCCGCGATAAGGATTGATGGTCCAGATGGAGCGCATCCGGCCCGATCCACGGCCGATGAAACGCCGAGTTTCGAGTTCCAGGTATTCCACCTGGCGCTTGGCTTCCAGCACGTCGCTCGAAGCGGCCAGGCGCGCAATCCCGACGAGTTTTGGGGGAGGATCGTCGTCGAACAGCATGGCGGATACTTCAATATTCGCCTTTTATTCGCCCGCCTGTCAACCTCTACAAAACCACCCGCGAATCCCCATCGCGCCGCGTGATTCGTTCCCGATCCAGGTATTCGAGCAACGGAATCGCGTACTTGCGCGAAATACCGGTCCAATCCTTGAAGTCCGGGACCCCAAAATGCGCCCCTTTTTTCTTCGCAAGGAGTGCCCGGAGCGATTCCATCGCGGAGGTATGAAACACCAGTTCGTCGCTAACGCGCACCAGCCGTTTATCGCGCAGCATCAATTGCAGAAGGGTGCGGGCGCGAGCAGGATCGACGCCCGATTTTGCAAGCACCTCATGCACCGCCGGGGTGGCCAAGCCGCCCGAGCGGAACGCGTTTTCGATCTTGGCGGTAGCGTCCGCTTCGTCCTGCTTCAGCGCAACCTTATGAGAAGAAAGGCGGATTGTTTCCGCGTCGGCCGTCAATGTCTTGGAACGGGCCAGTAGCGCGTCCATCAACCAGGGAGGCGCGCCGGCCAGGAACTTGCTGCGCAACTCCTCCTTGGAGGCTCCAGCCATTAGGGGATTCTGCCGATGGAACAGCTTCAAATGCTCGTGCAGCGCTTCCAACTTAGCCGCTACCCAGCCGGGATCGAGCAGCCAGAACTGCGGCGACTGGAGCACGGTGAGGGACGCCTCCGCGGACGCCTTTCGAAGGTCGGCTTCGAGCACGCCGGTGCGCGACACCAACTCCGGCATTCCGATTCCGTAGCGCGATTCGCGGGCCAGCAGCGCGATGCGTTCGGGAAGCGGGGCGCTTTCGAGGATTCGCAAGCGATCGGTCAGAGCGCTACGCGGGGCGCGCCGGGGAGCGGAGATATCCAGCACCGCTCCGCCACCAATAGTGATGACGGGCGAGAACATGCGCGCGATGAATCGATCGCCGGGCAGCAGGAGCAGCGGTTCGCTCAGTACCAGGCGCACGTATTCGCGCGACCCGGGCGCGATCGGGTCCGTTCCTTTCAGCCTGCGAACTTCCGCCTCCACCTCGGCGGTGCCCGCGTGAAAATGCACCGGAGCGCGATGTTTCAGGGGCTTCGCCGATGGCAGCAATTCAAACACGCAGTCGACATGTTTGGTGACTTGAAAGCGCCCCGCCTCAGCCAACACCATGCCGCGAGCGAGTTCGGAAACATCCACGCCCGCGATATTGACGGCCGTTCGTTGCCCGGCTGTGGCCTGCTGCACGTCGGCGCCATGCACCTGAATGCCGCGCACACGGACGCGTTTGCGCGCCGGATGCAGCTCCACTTCCTGATCCACGCGGACCGCGCCCGAGACCAGCGTACCGGTGACCACCGTTCCAAAGCCACGCATGGCGAACGCGCGATCGATGGGCAGGCGGAAATATTGCGAAGAGTCTTTTTCGGGAACCGTCGCCGCCAATTTTGCGAGTTCGGAGCGGAGCTCATCGAGACCCGCGCCGGTGGCCGCGCTCACCGCCACCACGGACGCGTCTTCCAGAAACGAACCGCGCACGAATTCGCCGGCCTCCAGCCGGGCCAGTTCCAGCAGATCGCCCTGGGCCAGATCGGCCTTGGTAAGGACCACTATGCCTTTCCGTATGCCTAACAACATACAGATATCAAAATGTTCCCGGGTCTGTGGCTTTATGGACTCATCTGACGCTATAACAAAGAGAACAAGATCTATGCCGCTCACGCCAGCCAGCATGTTTTTGATGAACCTTTCGTGGCCCGGTACGTCTACTAAACCGAGGCGCACGTTCTCAGAAAGCTGCAGGTGCGCAAAGCCGAGGTCGATGGATATGCCCCGCCGCTTTTCTTCCTTGAGGCGATCGGTATCGATGCCCGTGAGGGCCCGCACCAAAGCGGTTTTGCCGTGGTCGATGTGGCCGGCAGTGCCGATAATGATGTTCTTCATCTCGACGATTCTCATCCTAGCGCCTCTGGGCGCTCAGGATGCGGGAAGCAGGTGAACGCGGAAGATCGCGCCGCAGGACTACGGAGGCCAACGGCGACCTTCAAAACCGGCGTATCGGACGTGCGCGTGGACGTCCAGGTGACCGAGGGCGACAAGCTGATCAAGGATCTTACCAAGAGCGACTTCGCGGTCACCGATGAAGGCCAGCCGCAATCGATTGTCTCGTTCGCGCACGGTGACGAGCCGGTGACGCTGATCCTGCTGCTGGACGTCAGCGGGAGCATGCAGAAGTATATCGACCAGATTTCGGTGGAGGCGCGCGAGGCGCTGGATCATTTGCGGCCGGGCGATCGCGTGGCGCTGATGGTGTTCGCCAAGAGCACGGCAGTGGCGCAGGGCTTCAGCGACAATCTGGCGGAGACCGCGCGCAACATCGGCAGCGCGGTGAAGAATTGGGACGTGGGATCGAGCACCATGATCAATTCCGCGGTAGTGGACGCGGCGCATTATATGGATAAGCACGCGGGGCCGGGCGGCCGGCGAGCGATTCTGATTCTCACCGACAACCTGAGCACCAGCTACCGGCTGACCGATGGCCAGGTGATTCGCGAATTGAATAAAGCCGATACGGTGATGAACGCGATCATCACAGGCCGCGCCATCCGGCCTCTGCCGCTGTCGCCCGGCAAGGCTTCCGAATCCCGACAATACTCCCGCCAACGTCTACGAACTGGCCGAGAAAACCGGCGGCGAGTGGGTGAAGGCCGAGAACGCGGGCGATTCGTTCAAGGACATGATCGAGCGGATTCGCAGCCGCTACATGCTGGCCTATCACGAGCCGGATGCGCAACCGGGAACCTTCCGGCACATCACGGTGACGCTGGAGGACGGCGCGCGCAAGCGGTATCCGGCGGCGGAGTTGCATTCACGCAGCGGGTATTACGCGGAGTAGCGCAGAGTCATTCCGGACCCTGGTCGCGAAACTCGAAGTCTCCGTACACCCATACACCTGCAGCGTCGTACAAATCCCTGAGGGGCTGCTTTGAGCCGCCGCGTTTGTCCCAAGGCTGCAGATCCGCATCGATTTCACAGAAGCAAACGTCCGTCTCACCTGCATCCCGCAGCTGTTCGGCGCGCACGAGAATTGCCGCCAGAATCGCTTGATCAAATGGCCCGAGTGACAGGCTCAGCGTGCTGAGACTTACAGCCCGTTCAAGCATGCCCTCATTCAGCGGAAAGATCTCAAGGCCCGGCTCGCCGCGCAGCGAGACAAGGGTGTTGTCGAGTTGTCTGAGCTCTGTGTGGACCTGTTGTTCAAAACGGTCCAGCACTTCCCTGGCGGCGCGATCCTGATCTTGCGATATCCCGCCCTCAGTTCGCGCCCGAAGGAGAAAACGCCGGACCGCGTCGGCTCCCAGTCGCGGCTGGCATTTCGTTAGAATTGGCTGTCGAGCTTCCGTCAAACAGGGCGACGGAGGGTGCAAAAGCACCTCACCCAATCTTGACCTCTGGAGGAGTTCCACGGCGTCAAGCCGTTTATGATGCGCGGGCGCCACGTAACCGAAAACCCAGTTGGTCTCGACGAACACATGGCGCATTATTCATGAGCCGGTTCGACGCCACCGTGGACCCGCGGCACGAGTGACCCCCGCGACAACCGCGGGCAGAACAAGTGATTCAATCGCTTCGAGCACGGATGGCGAGCATGATCGGCTGCCGCCAGCATGTAATCTTTCCAGCCACTGTTCAACCCGTTGCACAAGATACGATTCGACGTTAACGGCCTGCCCCATATCGCCCAGCAGTTCGTCGGTTCGGCACTCTGCAACTTTCTGAATAGTGTCGGCCTCATAGCCGGTGTAAGGGTTTCGAAAAAAGCTTGTGTCTTCGGCAGTCACAAGCATTCCAACAGGGCAGCTTTGATGGACCATATACTCCTTGATTTCGGTCTCGGCAACGCGCAGGTCACCGGCTCCGGCCTTAACTTCGACGGCGAGAAGGACCTCAGGAGAATCTATTTTGGTAACAACAATGTCGGGCCACACCGGCATGTGTCCAGCGTAACACCGCCTACTGAGGCCCTTCACGCGATTCTAGGCGGCAGCGAATCCCTAGCTTCCTCAAGCGGCGGTGTGCCGCGCGTGACCTGTAGGAAACTGCTCCACGAAACTCGCCTAACTAAAGAATGTTCGCCCTCAAGGTACCGATCTGCTACACCTGTTACCGTAATCTCGTATGTCTACGGACCAACTCGCCGCTAACCGATTGGCCGAGGTGCGGCGCCGTCACGCCAATGCCGAGGCTGGCGGCGGCGAGGAGCGCATGGCGCGGCAGCACAAAGAAGGCAAGCTTTCGGCGCGCGAGCGCATCGATCTGCTGCTGGACGCGGGAACTTTCGAAGAGATGGACAAGCTGGTGCGGCATCGCACCACCGACTTCGGCATGGATCAGCAGGTGATCGATGGCGACGGATTCGTCACCGGCTACGGGCACATCCACGGGCGGCTGGTGTATGTCTTCGCGCAGGATTTCACGGTGCTGGGCGGATCGCTTTCGGAAGCGAACGCGCTGAAAATTTGCAAGATCATGGACCTGGCGCTGAAGACCGGCGCGCCGGTGATCGGGCTGAACGATTCCGGCGGCGCGCGCATTCAGGAAGGCGTGGCGTCGCTGGCCGGTTACGCCGATATCTTCCTGCGCAATACGCTCGCGAGCGGCGTGATTCCGCAGATCTCGGCCATCATGGGACCGTGCGCGGGCGGCGCGGTCTATTCGCCGGCGCTCACCGACTTCATCTTCATGGTGGAGGGCACCAGCCACATGTTCATCACCGGGCCGGAGGTGATCAAGACCGTGACGCACGAGGATGTGACCAAGGAAAAGCTGGGCGGCGCCGAGACGCACAACAGCATCAGCGGCGTGGCGCATTTTCTGGCGCACGACGATGCCGAATGTTTGCGGATGATTCGCGAACTGGTGTCGTACATCCCGAGCAATAATCTGGATGGCGCGCCGGCGCAAGCATCGAACGATCCGATAGATCGCGCCGACCCCGCGCTCGATACCCTGGTGCCCACCGATCCGCAGGTGCCTTACGACATCAAGGACGTCATCCAGCGCGTGGTGGACTGATGGCGAGTTCTTCGAGATCCACGAGCATTGGGCCAAGAACATCGTGATCGGCTTCGCGCGCATGGATGGCAAGAGCGTGGGGATCGTGGCCAATCAGCCGGCGTTTCTGGCCGGATGCCTGGATATTAATTCCTCGGTGAAGGGCGCGCGCTTTGTGCGCTTCTGCGATGCGTTCAACATTCCGATCCTGACGTTTGAAGACGTGCCCGGATTTCTGCCCGGCACCGAGCAGGAGTTCGGCGGCATTATCCGGCACGGCGCGAAGCTGCTGTACGCCTATGCCGAGGCGACGGTTCCGAAAATCACCGTGATCACGCGCAAAGCGTACGGCGGCGCGTATTGCGTGATGGGATCGAAGCATCTGCGCACGGACGTGAACTTCGCGTATCCAACCGCGGAGATTGCCGTCATGGGTCCGGAAGGCGCGGTCAACATTGTGTACCGGCGCGAGCTGATGGCGGCAGCCGATCCCGAAGCGGTGCGCAAGGAAAAGATCGAGGAGTTTCGCGATCGGTTTGCCAGCCCTTTTGTGGCAGCGGAACGCGGCTTCATCGACGACGTGATTGAGCCGCACGAAACGCGGCCGAAAGTGATTCGCGCGCTGCGGATGCTGGAGAACAAGGTGGACACCATGCCGCGCAAGAAGCACAGCAATCTGCCGCTATAACCGGCTCCCTCACGGTGCGGTCAGTTACAAGCTGCGGACGCCCATGGCGGTGATGTCGTCCACGCGCAGCATTTCTTTCACCACGAACGGCTCGCCATATTTCACGCCAATCAGGTTGCCGTAGAAGCGCGCGATGGAGCCCAGGCGGTCGCGAATCTCCTGGCTGGTCGGGAAAAAGCTCGGACGCCTCCGCCGACTGGCCGTATTGCGATTCGTAGCAGAACAGCGCGGCCATGCGCGATTCAAACTGACTCGGAGATATCCACCACGAAAGACGGCGTGACGTTGGCGTAGAGCGACGAATAGAGGATCTTGTGCGGGCGATGCGGCTCGGTCTCTTCGCCAGCTTCTTGAGCCCCGCGAGAAAACAGGCTTCGAAGGCGATCTCGGACGCCCGGTAATGATCGGGATGGCGCGCTTCCCAATAAGGCAGGATCACCACGCGCGGCCGCAGATTGCGAATCTCGACAGCCAGGCTCATGCGCACGCTGATGGTATTTTCCAGGCGCGCATCGGGAAGACGCAGATTGCCGCGCCACGCCAGGCGCATCGCGCAGCCGGCGGCGTCCGCTTCCTTCAAACGAATCTCGGGCGTTCCGCGGCTGCCCATGTCGCCGGCCGTAAGATCCAGCACGCCGGTGCGATAGCCTTGCTCGGCCATGCGGATCAGCGTGCCGCCGCAGGTTTGCTCCACATCATCGGGGTGCGCGGCGATGGCGAGAATATCGAGCGGTTTTTCGATGGCCGCCGATCCGGTGTCTACTTCTTGCCACATGCTAATACCGCCAGGGCCGCGCGCGCTGCCTGGTGGGCATCAACGCACACCAGCGCCATGCCGGCAAGAAAACCGCCCACGTGCGCGAACCAGGCCACGTCGCCATTCGAAGTGGCCGAATAACCCACCGAGCCGACGCCGCTGAAGAACTGTATCGCAAACCAATACAACAGCAGAAAAGCGGCGGGAATGTCGATGGTGGTGATAAAAATGATGATAAACACCAGCGTGACGATGTGCGCGCGCGGAAACTTGATCAAATAAGCGCCCATCACGCCGGCGATGGCGCCGCTGGCGCCGATGGTGGGCACCGTGGAGTTGGAGTTCAGCAGGATGAACAGAAGCGCGCGCGGCAATTCCGCAGGCAAAGTACAGGAACAGATATTTTGCGTGGCCCAGAAGATCCTCCACGCCGCGGCCGAAAATCCACAGGAACCACATGTTGCCCGGCGATGTGCAGGAAGCCGCCGTGGATGAACATCGAAGTCAGGATGGACGAATAATGCAATTGATCCGGCACGATGCCGTAGTGCAGCGATGAAGCGCTTCAACGCGTAGCTGTTCATGCCCAGGCTGAGCTCGTACAGAAAGACGAGCACGTTGACGGCAATGATCGCCAGAGTGGCCGTGGGTCGCGTGTAGTGCGGCTCGGAGGATCGAAGAGGGATCATGTAAGGTCAGCCGCGCTGCTGGAACTCCGGGTTGGAGCGGCGCTCGACCGCTGCGGCGCCAAAGCTTGCGCTTCCGGCAACGCTGGCGATGTGCCCGCGCGCGCCCAGCGCGGTACAGTTCAGGGCGGCCATGGCATTGGAAAATTCGAGCGCTTCGCGCACCGGCATGCTCTCGATCACAGAATAACAGAACGCGCCATGAAACACGTCGCCGGCGCCGGTGGTGTCGACGCAATCGACGACGAAACCGGGCGAATAGAGGAAGCGGCCGTCCACGCGAGCCAGCGAACCCTCCGCGCCCAGCGTCATGGCGGCCACGCGCATGCCGTATTCGTCCTGAATCATGGCCAGGGCGCGGAAGGGATCGGGCTCGCCGGTCCAGCGCGCGGGAAACTCAGAGCTGGCGACCAGATAATCGACATTGGGAAGCACGCGGTCGAAGCCGGGATAGATGGTATCGACATCCACGGTCACGGGGATTTGATGCCGGCGCGCGATTTCGGCTGCGCGGGAAACGGCGGGCGTGTCGTGCCCATCGATGTGCAGAAGGCGCGCGCAGGCGATCTTTTCAGGAGTCAAGCTGCGCCGGGTCGATGCGCAGACAGTTGTCGCGATGCCAGAGCACGGTGCGCTCGCCCGTGGTCTGATCGATCAGGATATAGGCGGTCTGGTTCGGACAATTCGCCCGGATCTCGATGTCGTCCAGATTGACGCCGCTGGCGCGCAGGCTTTCCAGCTGGATAACGCCGCGCTCGTCGTCGCCCAGCGTGCCGATATATTTTGCGCGCAGGCCGAGCCTGGCGCAGGTGACCATGGCGCTGGCCACTTGTCCGCCGGGGCTCAGAACTTCGCGCTCGAAGGGCGCTTTCCCGCCGTAGGAAGGGAAGCGAGGGAGCAGGATCAGGGTGTCGGTAGCGTTGAGGCCGACGCCGACCACGTCGAATGAGGGCACAGCGAACCGGGGCTACTTCTTCTTGGGAGGCATTTCGTACAGATAGATGGTATGGCCGTGGCCTCTCCGGGTCTTTATCCACCAACTTCGGCTTCCATCCCGGCACCGCGTACTCATGCGAAACCACGCGGGAGCCGTTCTTCAGGTACTTTTCCAGGTTGGGGCGCAGCATCTCGTTGGCGTCGGTGGCCAAGTACAGCGTCACCACGTCGGCGGGGCTCAGGTCGACATCCAGGAAATTGCCGTGGATCACCTGCGCGTCGTTGTCCAAGCCGAGCCGGTGGATACGATCGTTGGTGCTGTCCACCAGGTCGTCTGAAATCTCCACGCCCACGGCTTTGGCCTTGAACCGGACCACGGCGGTGATCAGGATGCGCCCGTCGCCGCTGCCCAGATCGTAGAGTTTTTCGCCGGGCTTCAGATCGGCCAGCTCCAACATGCGATCGACGATTTCCTGGGGCGAAACAACATACGGCGCCAGGCTGTTGGCGTAATGCTTGGCGTGCTGCTGGCCATACAGCAGACCTTGGGCAAACGCCTGGCTTGCGCCGAGTGAAAACACTCCCAGTAAAACTACGCCGTAAACCTCTTCTACGCATGGAACCCCTACTGGCTTGAGATGGACGAAGCCGACCTTCCGTTCCTTGATTTTACGATCTTGGAGACCATTTCCGAGACGGCAAACCACAGATCCCGGGGACGGGAGATGGTGTATTCGTAGCCACGGAAAAAGTGGACGGTGTGGCTGATGGCGTCCTTCCAGGGCACGGCCTGCGGATTCAGGTTGTAATTCATGTAAAACACGGGAAAATCGACGTCCGCAGCGTCTTTGAGAGCCTCTTCGGGCGGATTGGCATCCAGCAGGATCTTGGGGCCGGCAAAAACCAGGGCGTCGGGATGGTCCTGGGGGTCCGGCGTCATTTCCTTACGCACCAGGCTGGTAAGGAAGTCTGTATCGCCGTGTTTGTCGCTCAGGCGTTTCAGATCCACAGTGCCTAGATTCAGCGTGGTGAGCGCGGTCCCCAGAGCCGGGAAATCGATCCGGCTGGCGCCATCCTGCCGATAAATCACCTTTTGTTCCTGCATGTTAAAGGCGACGATGGAAAACTTTCCAATGCGCGGATCGCGCGAGATGGTCCTCAGGATGGATACCAGCGCGGTGGTATCCAGCGGCTGCATAGCGCGGCCGACAGGGAATTCTGCGGAGCGAAATTCACCAGCACCTTGACATTGAGCGGAGGGTCGACATGGAGCGCCGGATCAGGAGGCGGCGCGCTGGACCGGCGGTTCTTCCGTAAACTCCTCGCCGTCGGCGCGCTGGATGGCTTCCGGAGCAATGGCCAGGCTCATCGGCCGATCCTTGGAACCGAGAGCGGCTTCGGAGTCCCAGTTGGACGAGCAGACCCGCTCCGTGCGGTCCCGCATCAGCCAGTCGATGTGGTAAGTGCCCTCGCCGACGTCGAAAGCGCCCTGGAGGTAAGCGTCTCCTTTGGCATCCTCCTCAATGGGAGGGACGCGCAGATGCTGGGTAAAGTACACCGGCTCGTCCCGATGATCGTCCGGAGCAACGCTGAACACGATACTGAGCGCGTTCTCCCTGCCCGGCAAGTTCCTTCAGCGGCACGGTGACCTGGTAACCCGCGTGGAACTTAAGATCGAATCCCAGCGTGGGCTTACTGGGAGTAACGGTACAAGGCAGATCCTTGCGCTGCTCGCCGCTTTCGAGCACGGCCAGATCCGTATTGAAGATGTTGGCGCGCTGGTGCGGCCCGGAACCGTGAATCAGGATCTGGGCAGGAACCCGCGCGGAACAGTCAAGACATAGACACGGCCAGCAACCATTGGCCGCCGAGTTGAACGAACAAACAGGGTCTCTGCATACCCTCTTCACTCAATACTGGACTCAGTCAACGGCGAACGACAACAACGCAGCAGCCTTTTCCCCGATTCCGGCGCACGCCGCTCGCGTACATGCGCTCACCCGTCTGGATTGTTCCCTATTGTACATCCAGACCAAGCGGCTGCAAGCAAAAATTTAGCCTAGAGCACTGCCGCTCACTGATGAAGTTATCGGGCGTTCTCCTAATTCTCAGGAGACTGCTATCCAGCGATATTCAGTACACCCGGTGAGACGCCGCAGTCGCATCACCTGAGACAGGAATTTGTATGGTACAGTGCATGGATTATGGCATCGCGCAGCGTTAACAAAGTAATTCTGGTCGGACACCTGGGCAGAGACGCCGAGACCAAGTTCACTCCGGCGGGCATGGCGGTCACCAAGTTTTCGGTGGCCACCAATCGCCGCTGGAAAGATCAGCAAAGCGGTGAATGGAAAGAAGAGACCGACTGGGCGAACATCGTTTTGTGGCGCCAGGAGAATCTGGCGAACTACCTGACCAAAGGCAAACAGGTCTACGTCGAGGGCCGGCTGCAGACCCGGAGCTATGACGACAAAGACGGCAAGAAGCAGTATATGACGGAAGTGGTAGCCGAGGATGTGATCCTGCTGGGCGGACGCGGCGGCGAGGGCGCCGACGATTCGGGCGCGCGCAGCCGGTGTCGATGCCGCGCAGCGCGCCACGTCCGGCCGCGGTGGCTGAGCCGATGGATCACGGGATCACCGACGACGACGTACCGTTTTAGGGCACGGCGTTCGTTTTCGGGTCGTAGGTTTGCCGGTCCTTCGCCACCAACCTATTCGTGGGAAAGAATCGCGTTCTGGGGGAGAAGGTGGATGTCGAGGCGCGTGCAAATCGATTGTGATTCAGATTTTTTCCCGCCCTGGCCAGGAACCTGCTGGCGCGTTTCGTGAGCGTTCACGCGCAATCGGGCACAATGACCAAAAAGCCTTTCACGGCCAAGCAGGGACAGTATCTGACGTTTATCTTCTACTACACGAAGATTCACGGATACCCCCCGGCCGAGTCCGACATGCAGAACTACTTCAAAGTGTCGCCGCCGTCGGTGCATCAGATGGTGGTCACATTGCAAGCCAACGGCTTCATCGAGGGGAGTTCCCGGGCGGGGTCGGTCGATTCGCTTGCTTGTCGCTCGGTTGGACCTGCCCGATTTGGAGTAGCTTTCCAGTCTCAATCTTCCTGACGCTTGTGATCGTTTGGCCCGGCGCCTACACCTTTTCGCGTAAGGAGAAACGAGGGCCATAGAAACTCCTGGTAACGTTTTGAAAAGCTAACAGTTTACAGAATCCTGCCGATAGAGGAGTCATGGATGTCCTTGTCGCCCGACAAGCCATCTTCGACCGCGACCGTCGCGTCTATGGCTATGAGCTGTTGTTTCGCTCGCACGCCGGACACAACGAGTTCGACGGTACCGAAGGCGGCCTTGCTACGAAACAGGTTTTGGCTAACAGTCTGCTGGTGATCGGGCTTGGACAATCTGGTGGGAACCAAGAAGGCCTTCGTGAACTTCGGCCGGGGCCGCTGCTGCAAGGCTGGCACGCTTCGCTTCCCCGCGAGAATACCGTCATCGAGGTGCTGGAGACCGTGGAGCCGGACGCGGAAGTTCTGGAGGCTTGCCGCAAGCTGCGCGAACAAGGCTATCAGATCGCTTTGGACGACTTTGTGCTCCGCCCCGGTTGCGAAGCTCTGCTGGATGTCGCGGACCTGCTCAAAATCGAAATCCAAAGTATGCCCCGCCCGGAGCAAAAGCTGCTGGTGCGCTCCTCCAAGGCGCGAGGGCTCCAGCTGCTGGCCGAGAAAGTGGAGACTCACGAAGAATTCGAATGGGCGCGGCAGGCCGGCTACGATTATTTTCAGGGCTATTTCTTCGCGCGGCCCGTGATCGTGCGGGGCCGCCAGATCCCAGCCGCCAAGCTCCACTGCTTGCGGTTGCTGCAGGAAGCGCAGCGCCCGGAGCTGGATTTCGAGCGCCTGGAAATGCTGATCCTGGAAGACGTCTCGCTTTCTTATCAATTGCTGCGCTACGTGAACTCGCCGTTGTTCGCGCTGACCAGCAACATCCGGTCCATTCGCCAGGCGCTGCTGTATTTCGGAGAGACTGAGTTGCGTAAATGGATTGCCCTGGCCACGCTGTCGCGCACGGCCGAAGATAAACCGAGCGAACTGATCCGCCATTCGCTGGTGCGGGCGCGGTTCTGCGAATCGGTGGCACGCACTGGCGCACAAGGGCCTGGAACAATCCGCGTTTCTGACCGGCCTGTTCTCGCTGCTGGATGCTTTGATTGACCGGCCGCTCCCCGAGACGCTATCCACGATGGGCCTGGCGCCCGAGATCGCGGCGGTGCTCAGCGACAAAGCGGCGGAGCGCGATCCGCTGGCGGGCGTCTACCACCTGGCGCGGGCGTACGAAGTGGCCGATTGGCAGCGCGTGGAGGAGATCGCCGCCGAGCTGGGAGTGCCAGTGGCCAACCTCGGCGAGGTATATTGCGCGGCAACCGGCTGGGCGGCCGAAGTTATGGAACCGGTTTCCGCCACCCAGCCCGTCTGATTTAGAAAACCGGCCGTTACGCGTCGGCCAGCGCCGCAACCAACGCGCCCTTCGCGGAAGCGTGCAGCGGATCGCTCGCGATGCGGATCTCGTTGGTCGCGATCGGCAGATCCGTCTCGGCCAGAGCTTTCTCGAAACGATCCCGAAAACCCTCCGGCAGCGCTGTTCCGCCGCTGAGCACGATGGGCAGCGGGCGGGTGGACTTGGGAAGATTGCGCGAGTTGGCGAAGGCCTGCTTCATGCCGTGCACCAGGGACTGGATCATTTCGTCGTAGTACACGCCCAGCACCTGCTGCAGCTTGTCGGCGAAGAAGCCGTTGAAATGGAAGGAATCCTCTTTGACGATGCGGACGCGGTTGGCCCGTTCGCCGGTGATGGCGGCCGCGCTGACATCGATATAGTCGCCGGCTTTGGGAATCGAAAAGCTGAACACGGGCACGGATAAATAGGCCACGCACACGTTGCACAGTCCGCCGCCGCAACTGATGCCGATGCCGGTGTAATTGGAGCTTTCCAGTTCCGAATAAA
The DNA here is from genome assembly GCA_963784025.1 of Bryobacterales bacterium. Lineage (GTDB taxonomy): Bacteria > Acidobacteriota > Terriglobia > Bryobacterales > Bryobacteraceae > Palsa-89. The sequence goes on along the minus strand of CAWAPW010000001.1, from coordinate 383,428 downwards.
TCACCGCCAGGCCTTCGTTGATGCTTTTCACTTCATAGCCCAGGTCCGTGAGAATTCGGCGCAGCGTGGCTTCGTGATAAGTGAGGTTATCCTCGGCGCCCAGCGGCGCGGCGGGAACCGTGAAGCAAAGCTTTTGACGATCCTTCACCGGATCCACCAGCGATTCGACGATTTTGCGCAGCATGCCCAGGCTCTCCGGCTCGGCCGGATTGAGCACGCCTTTGTCCATGGTGCGCCGCGTCTCGATATTCAGGACGTCGGCGAAACGGTCCGACTCGTTACCATGCACCACGATGTCGGCTGCCGCTGACGGTGTGCGGCACCTTCTCTTTCTTCAGCACGCTCTCCGTCATCTTCGAAAATGGAATGGTGACGAAAGCGTTCAACTGCGTCTCATATTGAAACTCTTCGCCCACCCGTTGCGCCAGGCAGATGCGGCTGGTGCCGACATCCAATCCCACCGCGGAATTATTGACTTTGTCGTTATGTCTCATGATGATTGTCGCTGGCGGTGGCCGCTGCCTTGAGCGCCGCCAATACCTCCTTGTATTGCTTTTGAAGAATGGCTCTGTAACGGGAAACGGGGATGCCGCGCGCGGCGGCCTGCGTTCCGCATCTGATCTTCGGCCAGAGCGAGACCCTGCCAGAGGCGAACGCCGGTGGCATGCACGAACCCGGGATCGTAGCCGAATCCGAACGCATAGATACTGGCCGGCGGCAAGGCGTAGTTGTCGCTCAGCCCGATATCGTGAAATGGAAAATTGCCGGCCCAGTCTGTGTGGTAACCCACCAGCATGTTGTCCGGATTCACCGAAACCTGCGCGTGGGTGACGCAGTTGGATTGCGGAATGTGGTATTTGGCGCGCAGCATCTCGGTAAGGATGCGCGCCGAGTGCACCTGCGCCGGATTGGCCGACGGCATGTCGCCCAGCTGGGTCTGCGTCTCAAAGGCGACCCCCAGGAAACTGCTGTTCAGGTTCACGAAGATGCTCTTGCCGTCCGCCCACACCGAGTAACCCGCGTGATTGGCCATGTCGGTTTCGGGAACGATGCGGAACACCTGGCCAAAACGGTCGATCAGGAAATGATAGCTGTGGTTCTGCTGCACTACTCCGATCACGGCCTTCCCGATGCGCTTCAGCCTGGCGTTCTGGTCGGGAGTGAAGCGCGCCTGATCGCTTTCGGTGGTGTGATAGACGATCCCCGCCGGCTCCGAGCGGAATTCGGGCTGGCTGGCAAAATCCGACTGCCCAGCTTCGATGGCGTCTCGCTGATAAACCGGATAGAAGATGCGCTTCTGGTTGGGCTTGACGTAGCGATCGTCAATGCGCAATCCATTGCTATAGGTTTCAAAATCATGAGTCTGATCCACCAGCCAGACATTGGGGACGGTGTCGGGGACCGGTGCCTCCGCGGGCGGAGCTACCGTCGCATGTGCGATGGGTTGCGGCGCGGCGGGAACCTTGACGCCCGACGACGCCTTGTATTTCGGGATAAGCAGAAAAGCCAGGAGCGCCGCCGCGCCCAGCATCGCGAATCTCTTGATGTCCCAAGATTTCACACCCCAGGATTTCGCTGGATGTAGGACTGGCCCACCCGCGACGGATCCCATACTGCTCTGCAAATAGCGCAGGCGCGCGACAGGATCCTGGATTTGTCCTGCGCGGCGTTCGACAAAAATGCCGACGAGATTGCGAGGGATCAAACGCACGCCATGCACCCGTACTCTTATCGGCCAATCGGGACGAAAGCCTTATAGACCCGAGGGGAACACCGCAGGATCGATCAGGGAAACAACTCAGTGGTGCTCAAACGGCGATACTATTCCGTAGTAGGAGGTACATCAATGAAATACACGAGCGTCCTGCTCTCCTTAATAGTCTTATCAGCATTCTCCGGCGTGGCTGCCGAAATCCCGCAAGGCGCTCACGTGCTGCTGCGAATGGAAAACTCCCTGAGCACCCGAACGGCTCAAGACGGCGACTACGTGTACTTGCGGACCGCCGTGCCGATCGCGGTGGCCGGGGAGATCGCGGTGCCGGTTGGAAGCTACGTGCAGGGCGTTGTGACGGAAGCCAAGCGAAGCGGGCGCGTCAAAGGCCGGGCGCAGCTGGCCATCCGTTTGGAAACCTTGACGCTCGGGAGCGGCAAGGTGTACAAATTTGCGCCGCATTTAAGCGCGGTGGATGGGGGCGATACGGGCCAGAAGGTAGTTGGCGCCGAAAACACTGTCGAGCAGGCGCCGGGTAAGGGCGCGGACGCCGAACGCGTCGCAATCCTGGCAGGCAGCGGAGCCGGCATTGGCGGCATTGCGGACCGGAGCTGGAAAGGCGCTGGGATCGGGGCCGGCGTGGGATCGGCAGTGGGACTCGCCACGGTGCTGCTCACGCGCGGCAAAGAAGTGGAGCTGCGGCAGGGATCGACCCTGGATGTGGTGTTCGACCGGCCGGTGTCGCTGGAATAATGCTGCAACGCATTTGTGTGTTCTGCGGGTCCAGCCTGGGGAGCCAGCCGGCTTATACGCAGGCGGCCGACGACATGGGGCGGCTGTTGGCCGAGCGTGGAATCGAGCTGATTTACGGCGGCGGCAACGTCGGGCTGATGGGCAGGATTGCCGATGCTTGCCTGAAGCAAGGCGGGCGAGCGGTGGGCGTGATACCAAGGAACCTGCTAGAGAAAGAGATCGCGCATCGTTCCTTGACCAAGCTACACGTGGTGGAGTCCATGCATGAGCGCAAGGCGATGATGGCCGATCTGGCGGATGCCTTCGTCGCGCTGCCCGGAGGCTTTGGAACATGGGAAGAGTTTTGCGAGGTGCTCACCTGGTCCCAACTCGGCTTGCAACGTAAGGCCTGCGCGCTGCTCAACGTGAGCGGCTATTACGATCCGCTGCTCGCCATGGCGGATCGAGCGGTAGCGGAGGGCTTTTTGCGTCGCGATCACCGCGAGCTGATGCTATCCGATACCGATGCAACGCGCCTGTTGGATCGCTTGTGCAGCTATACCGTTCCCATCGTGGACAAATGGATGAACCGCTCGGCGCGCTAGACGCCGCTCAGATTCCGCAGGAATGCTCGCACAAGTGCGCCACACTATTTCGGGGCCATCCGAATGGCGCCGTCCAGCCGGATCACTTCGCCATTCAGCATGGGATTCCCGATGATGTCGCGCGCGAGTTGCGCGTACTCGGCCGGCCGGCCCAGCCGCTTCGGGAACGGGACCATGGCGCCGAGCGAAGCGCGCACGTCGTCGGGCATTCCGGCCAGCATGGGCGTATCGAAAATTCCAGGAGCGATGGCCATCACGCGAATTCCCACGCTCGAAAGATCGCGCGCCAGCGGCAAAGTCATGGCTGCAATGCCGCCCTTCGACGCCGAATAGGCTGCTTGCCCGATCTGTCCATCGAAGGCTGCCACCGACGCAGTATTGATGATCACGCCGCGCTCGCCTTCTTCGTTAGGAGCGTTGGGCGCCATCAGCCAGGCCGCCAGCCGCGCGATATTGAACGTGCCGATCAGGTTCACTCGGATAGATTTCGTGAACCGCGCCAGATCCGCCGGACCAGTTTTGCCGATCACTCGCTGGGCGTCGGCAATGCCCGCGCATTGGATGGAAATGTGGAGCGCGCCGAAAGCATCCATCGCAGTCTCGACGGCGGCCTGAGCTTCGGCTGGATCGCTCACGTCGGCGCGAACGCAGCGCGCGTGAGAGCCGAGATCTTTCACCAGCTTTTGGCCGGCCTCTTCGTTTAAATCGACGATGACGACGTGGCCGCCTTGCTCCACGATCATCTTCGCGGTTGCAGCGCCCAATCCCGAAGCACCGCCCGTGACCACCGCCACTTTTCCGGAAATTTCCATTCTTACCTCCGCCGCTCGAAAAAATTCTTTACCAGCTCCACGCACTCGGCCGCGAGCACGCCTTCCACAATCTCCACGCGATGATTCAGGAGTTCGGAATCGGCGAGATGAAATTTGCTGCGCACGCCGCCGAATCGCAGGTCGCGCGCGCCGAATACCAGCCGCCGGATTCGCGCGGCCACCAGCGCTCCGGCGCACATCACACAAGGCTCCAGCGTAGCGTAGAGCGTGGCTTCTTCCAAACGGTAGTTGCGCAAGTGCGCGCCTGCTTCACGGAGCGCCAGAATTTCGGCGTGGGCCGTAGGATCGGATTGCGCGATGGGCGAATTGAAGCCGCGTCCCACGATTTCGCCGTCAACAACAATGACGGCGCCTACGGGTACTTCGCCGTGCGCCTCGGCTTGGCGCGCCAAGGCCAAGGCTTCGCGCATGAACGCCTGGTCAGGGTTCATGCAGATACGTGCATGGCCAGCAGGCGCTCGAAGATGACGGGCTTCGCGGCAAAGGTGCGCAAAACGCACGGCCGGACACGCGGGAATCGATCGAGCATCAGCATCAGTTGCGCCATGAACGCCGGACGGCGCGCCATGCGGCGATGGGCCTTTTGATATTGCTCCAGGTTGTCCGCGACAAACGCGTCGGCCAGCGCGATGGCTTGCCGGAAAGCCAGGCCCATGCCTTCGCCGGTGATGGCGTCCACGGACCCGGACGCGTCGCCGATCAAGACCGTGCGCTCTCGATAGACTTGGCGCAAGCTGCGCGTGACAGTAACGGCTCCGCGCTCGCTGGTGAGCGGCTCGGCGCCTTCGAACCTGCGCGCCAGTTCGGGAAAGTGAGCCAGCGCACTGCGCAAACGCGCGTGCGAATCGCGCGTGATCAGCGCCGCGCACATCTCGTCGCTTCCAACCGCGGTTACGTACATCTGGCAGCCGGGGCCCCAGTAAATCTCCATGAAATCGGTCCACGGGCGGACGCGATAGTGGCGGCGAAAGCCATATCGAAACGATTCATGGCGCACCGCACCCAGGTTGGCCCAACGCCGGACACGGGAGTGTTCGCCATCGGCGCCCACGATCCAACGCGCGCGGATCTCGTCAATGCCTGTCACGCGCGTGCGCCAGAGCAGCTTCACGCCGAGTTGCTGAGCGCGATCGATGAGCGCCTGGTGCAGACGAACGCGCCGCACGGCGATCCCGCAATCTCGCCGAAAGTCGGCCGCCACGCTTCCGCCCTCGCCGATAAAACGAATGCCGCGAAACGCGAAGGATTGATCTGGATCGAGCGTGACACCCAACCTGCGCAACGCCTCGAGCGAATCCGGCATCAGGCCTTCGCCGCAGGCCTTGTCGATGGGCGGTTGCGCGGCGTCGGCAACCGTGACGTCGAGACCTTTGAGCCGCGCGGCGATGGCAGCCGCCAATCCCGCGGGTCCGCCGCCAATGATAAACACGTCTACCATCTCAACAGCACAAGCTCCGAGCAGAATCCGGGACCCATCGCGGCCAGGATGCTGTAAGTTCCCGGAGCCGGACGCCGTTTCATCATCACTTCTTCGAGCACGAATAAAACGGATGCCGACGAAAGATTTCCGGTTCGGCGCAGGCAATCCCAGGAGGCGGAGAGCGCGCCTTCGGGCAAGTCGAGCGCCGTGGCAGTGGCCTCCAGCACGCGCGGGCCGCCGGTGTGCAGTACCCAGGTTCCGATGTCCGAGCGCGAGAGGCCCTGCTCTTCGAGGAACGCGTCCACATCGGAAGCCAAATGATCCTGCACCACTTCCGGCACCTCGCGCGACAGAACAATGCGAAAGCCTTTTTCGGAAATATCCCAGCCCATCACGTGTTCGGAATTCGGATAGAATACCGAGCGCGTCGCCAGGATCTCGGGACCGTCGGCCTTGCGATCCGCGCCCGCCACTAATACCGCGGCCGCGCCGTCGCCGAACAATCCTGACGAAATAATATTCGCGATGGAGATGTCCTCCTGCTGCAGGGTGAGCGAGCAAAGCTCCACCGAGAGCACCGCGGCCACCTGCTTGGGATAAGCGAGCACGTAATCGGCGGCGCGCGCAATGCCGGCCGCACCCGCGACGCATCCCAGGCCGAAGATGGGCACGCGTTTGATGTTCACGGGCAGGCCCATGCGGTTCACCAGGCGCGCATCGATGGAGGGGCTGGAGATGCCGGTCACCGAAACAAAGAAGAGCGCGCCTAAATCCCCGGTGGAGAATCCGGAGCGCGACAAGGCGCAGCACAGCGCCTTTTGGCCGAGGTCCTGCGCAACTTCGATCCAATGATTATTGGCCGCGCCCCAGCGCGTAAGACCGTAATATTCTTCGATGGGCAGCGCCAGGTGCCGCGTCTCAACGCCCACGCGAGCCTGCAGGCGCTCCAGAAATACCGGGTTATCCACCTTCGGCCCCCAGTGCTTTTGCAATGCTTGCAGCAGAACGCGCTGCTCATATTTATGCTGAGGCAACGCGCTGGCGACGCCGGCGATGGTCATATGGGGGCCCAGGCTCCTTGGGGTATTCTAACCGCTTACTCACGTGCGCGGCTCAGAACCGAGATTTGCGATCAGAACCGAGATTTTCTAGTGGAGTTGCGCCAGTTCCTGCGCGTAGAGCCGGTTGTGCGGAAATTCGCGCGCTAGCGCCGCCAACAGATCGCGCGCCTTGGGGATATCCTTGCTGCGCAGCGCAGCCACGGCCAGCAAGAGCCGCGCATAGGGCGACAAATAGCGGCCTTTTTCGGCGGTCAAACGCAAATCGTCGACGCCTTTGTCGCGATCGGTCTGGGCACCCCCGGCCTGCAAGAACCAGCGTACGGGCGCGGGCTTCAAACTGAACAAATAATTCTCCAACCCTATGGCGAGATACGCGTCGTAGTAACTCGGTTCGATCATGAGCAGCTTTTCGGCGGTCGCGCGGCTGTCCTTGATGACCTTTAAGGCGTCCAGGTAGCGCCGTTCGATAAGGGCCTCATAGTCGGAGCGCAGGCCCAGCGTCAGAATTTTTGCGAACAGCGCGTCGGGATCCTCGGGCAATCGTTGCAGGATATTATTCGCTAGCGTTCCCGATTTTTCCAGCTCCCGATCGAATGCCTGGCGCACCGTGGGATCGGGCGTTACTTTGGGGCTGCGGTGGAACACGCCGCCGTCGACAAAGAATTCCGAGTGCAGGATGTTCAGCCGGTCGAATTCGGCGAAGAGATACGCGGCGGCGTTGGAAACCGGCCCAAGGGGGTCGGAGGGGTGCTCCAGTTCCCATTGCGCGAAGGTCTTGTGCGCATCGTCGAAGTTGAGATTGTACATCTGGCGAAAGCCGCGATCGATAACCGGATTGACCGTGGGCTCCGCGAGGTTGGGCGCCGCTACGGCCGCGCTGCAGGAAAAAGCGGCCAATAGGATGGTGCGAATAGTCATTTACTTTGCGATCGCCCGGCGGGCGAAACCCAGCGCCTCGCTCCAGAAAGTGCCCGAGGAATGCATCATCTCCACCACGTCCGTTGTCGCGTGCACGAACTCATCGGCCTCCCGCTCTTTCACCAGCAACGGCGGCGCCACTTTCAGCACCATGAGGTTATTACCGCACATTTGCGTCAAGAAGCCATGCCGGAACAGCCGCATTACCAGCACCTGTCCGAACATGCCCGGATGGATCTTACTGAACGCCTCGAAGGAAAGACGTAACGCCAGCCTTTGCGGCGGCTGGAATTCGATGCCGTTGAGCAGCCCAAGTCCGCGGACTTCCTTGACCATTTCATACCCCAAGAGAGCCTCGCGCAAGCGGGTACGCAAATAATCGCCGGCAGCCAGCGCCCGTTCTCCCAGGTGTTCGCGCTCCAAAGCTTCCAGCGTGGCAAGGCCCGCGCGCATGGCCAGACCATTTTCACTGAATGTGGAAGTGTGGACGATGGCGCGCGCCATGGATCCATACACGGATTCGTAAACCTGGTCCGACATCAGCAGGGCGGCGCTCGGCACCAGACCACCGCTGAGCGCGTTCGCCAGCACGATCAGGTCGGGCTCGATATTGGAGTGATGCGCAGCCAGGAATCGGCCGGTGCGATACAGGCCGGTCTCGACTTCGTCGACGACGAACAGAGTCCCGTGCCGCCGGCACAGCGCCTGGACGCTTTCCAGATATGCCGCCGGCGGAACACGCACGCCACCCTCGCCCTGGAGAGGCTCCACGATGAACGCCGCGAATCGCTTGCTGGCCAGCTTGAGTTCCAGCGCCGCGAGATTTCCGAAAGGGACCGCTTCGGTGTCAGCCAGCATCGGCCCGAAACGCTCGCGCCAGAAGGCATCGCCCGCAAGCGAGAGTGCGCCGCACGTCAAGCCATGGAACGCGCCGTCGGCATAGAGCAGACCGTTGCGCCGCGTGTGGGCGCGCGAGAATTTGATGGCGGCTTCCACGCCCTCGCTCCCCGAGCTGCAGAAGAACACTTTCTTCACGCGCCCGCCCGCGCGCCAGCACAGCTTGTCCGCTAATTCGCCCGCGAGCTCCGGAACATGGGCTTGCAGCATGGCGGGACCGCGCCGGTCCAATTCATCTTTGATCGCGTCGATCACCGCGGGATGATTGTGGCCGAGATTGTGAACGCAGTTGCCGGAAAGAAAATCGAGAATCCGGCGGCCGTCTTCGGTGAAGAGCTCGGTTCCTTCGCAGCGCGTGTAGCGGGTGTTCATCCGCAGAACATCGAGCAGATGGACCCATTGCGGATGGACGCGGTCCCGGTACAACGCATCTTTCTTGGACGTGCTTCCCGTTGGCTTGGGCGTGGTTCCCGTTGCGGTGGTGCTGGAAGCGGCGCTGCCCGTGGCTAACACTGGTAGAGGGACGGCACCGCGTGAGGGGTGGTTTCGGAAACCTCAGCCAGCGTGGTGTTTAGCCGGCGGCCGGAACTTCGTGCCTGATGTCCGCGGTTACCTGTACGTCGGGAATCTCAATGCCGGTGCGTGTTCCTTCGCCTGGCTTGCTGTCGATCCACATGCGGTAATCCGGCCCGTACAGCACCTTCATACGTTCATTTACGTTACTCACGCCGATGCCTTGCTCGAACAGAGTCGCCAGCCGCGTCTCCGCGATACCGACGCCATCGTCCTCCACAACCAGATGCAGGCGGCCATCGGCCAGGTAGCTGCGCACGCGAATCATCCCGCCATCCACTTTCGTGGCCAGCCCGTGCCGGATGCTGTTCTCGATGAGCGGCTGCAGAAGCATACTGGGAACCAGCCGGTCCAGCGTCTGGGGATCGATTTCCTTGATGAACCGCAGCTTCTCGCCGAAGCGCACCATCTCGATGGTCATGTAATTGTCGATGAACGCCAGTTCCTCGCGCAACGGCGTGAGATTGTCGGTCTTGCGCAGCAGCCGCCGCAGAATGCTGGAGAGCCGATAGACCACGCTGCGCGCCTGCTCGGGGTTGGTGCGGATGAGGGACGACACCGAATTGAGCGTATTAAAGAGGAAATGTGGATTGATCTGGCTGGTGAGCGCCGCCAGGCGAGCTTCGTTCAAGCGCAGTTGCTGCACCTCCAGCTTCTTTTCGTTGCGCGTGTTGTTCCAGATTTTAAGCGGGATCATCACGGCGAACACCATGCTTGCGTATGCCGCCAGCGTGGTAGCCAAGTCTTGCTCGTTCCAGATGGGCGCCAGAAACACGCCGCCTTTGCGCAGGTCCCATACTTCGACGCGCAAGAGCCCGCTGAAAATGATGCTGAACAGGCAGCCTAATTGAAACAGAAGCCGAAGCTGGTAGGGCCGCTGCATAAGCCGCCGGGGATTCAGGCTCAAAATGGGCGAAAAGCGCCAGACGTCTTCCTTTTCGGGCGCAAGGTCGCGCAGCAAGCCACCCAGTACGCCCACGCCTGCAAACAACAGCATGGTCAGCAGCTCACCGCGGAGCACCACGGCCGGAATCGAGATCAGGATGCCTGAGAGCAGTCCGGTGACGTATCCGCCCACCATGCCGGACAGTAGACTTCCCTCCAGGCCGAGGTCCACGGCGTCGTACTTCACCTGATTTAAGACCCGGAAGAGAACGCTTCCGCCATACATTACCCAAAACATCAAGGCCAGCTTGACGCGCTGCACCAAAGTCCGGTCTTCGCGCATCAACATCACTTGGAACGCACTAAAACGCGAAAGGATGCTCGCCAGCGACGCCGCCACCGCCACCCGTAGCAGCACGGTCATCAACAGTTGTTGGGATTCCATGGGGGCGCCTGCCGATCATTATAATGAATAGATTCGACTCCTCGATTTCCGAACCCATGCTCAGTAAAGTCGCCGAAGCCAATTTTCCCAGCCGATTCGGGCATTTCCGCATTTATGGCTTCGAGGGATCGTATGGCCAGGATGTGGAAGAATGCGTGGTTTTGCGGATGGGCGAAGTTGCGTCGGGCGAGCCGCCGTTGGTCCGCATCCACTCGCAGTGCCTGACGGGCGACGTGCTCCACAGCCTGCGGTGCGACTGCCGCTCCCAACTGGAGCTTTCGCTGAACCTGATCGCCGAAGAGGGGCGCGGGCTGCTGATTTACGAGCATCAGGAGGGGCGCGGCATCGGCTTGTTGAATAAGCTGCGCGCTTATGAACTGCAGGACGGGGGCGCCGATACGGTGGAAGCCAACGAGCGGCTGGGGTTTGAAGCGGACCTGAGGGATTATCGCATGCCGGCCGAGATCTTGCGCTACTTCAAGATCAAGAGCGTGCGGTTGCTGTCGAACAATCCGGACAAGATCGCGGCGCTGGAGAATGCCGGGATTCGAGTGGCGGAGCGCATTCCGTGCATTATCGCGCCGCATGAATCGACGGAAGGGTATTTAAGGACGAAGAAGCAGAAGATGGGGCATTTGTTGGATTAACGACCAAGAGCGGCGCAAGATATTCGCCGCCGATGAACGCCGACTAACGCGGATGACAAGGCCGAATGGTACAGCGGGTCTCCTCTATCCCATATTTGTTCGTATAGGACGCAGCGGTGCGCACTACAGAGTTGGTTATATAGATTCGCGCGGAACGACTGTTATCGATCATTTGTGCCGAAACGGCATTCCTCAACGAAAAGCTCGATTTTGGAAGCCGAGACTCCCCGGCGTCATCCTCTTCAAGAAACCGAGGTCAGAGACGCCGAAGACGATGGCATCAAAGATCGGCCGGTGGCCAGGATCAAAAGGACAATTGATGAAGACGTCGCTATTTCTGAGGTGAGTGCTCAATGGTGCCGTTGGAATCGGACTTTATGCGCGCGAGCACTACCTGGCCGACAGCCCGCGAGATCTGTTTGGCGATGGGGCTTTTCTTCCGGGGCCGCAGGATTTTGACCATGCCGTACGACTCATGCTTTCGGATGTCGCTGTTCGGTCCATAGACCACGAACTGCCCGGCTCCGTCCTTCTTGATCATCTTCCTGGTAGCGTCGACGGCTTCCCATTGAGTGCGGAAAGTTTTGGCAGGCTTTCCTTCCTTCTTTACCGTCCAAGATCCGTCGGAGCGATAGATATGAAAGGTTTTCGACGCCATACGTTTATTTACGTTAGGCGCGCGCGAATTCTCGCGCGAACACGGCTTCCAGTGCACCGTCGCCTCGCGCTTCAATGATGCTCTGCACGCGCGCCAGCACCGCTTCGTCGCGTGCGTAGAACGCCAGGCCCGCCAGGGCATCCGCAGCCACGGGACCGCTCTCGTCCGCCAACCGGCCGAGCAGGAATTCGAGCGCTTCATCGATTCTGAGCATCGCGATCGCCACCAGCAGGGTCCGCCGCTGCTCCGCCACACCACCGCCTTCCCAAGCCTCGCGCAGCGCCTCGAAGGCCGCCGGAAGCCGCGATTCGCCCAATGCCAGCGCCGCCTGTTCGCCAATTCCCTCTGTCCGGGAATTTAGAAACCTGGCGACGAACTCCACCGACCCGGCCGGATCCAGGCTCAGCAGCCCAGCGAAACACTCGCCCGTCACATCAATTTCCTTGTCGCCCAGCAAGGTCTTCAGCCGCAGCAGCAGGACGCCGTCCGGACGCCCGGAATCGGCGATGGCGCGAATCGCACCCGTGCGCGCCGCGATTTCGGGATCGGCCAGCAGCGTGACGCACTCGAGCAATGCATCGGGATGCCCCATCCGTGCCAGTCCGCGGGCACACAATCCCCGCAGGGGTGCGGCCACATCCACTGGCGGACCGAAGCTGCCCTCCTTTTGCACGTGATGGATCGCGGCGAAATAGACTCGCGCGGCCGGGTCGTCCAATTGAATCAGAGCCTGGACGATGGCCGTGGTCGCCTTGCAGCCTTGATCCAGCTTCGCGGGATCGCGCATCAGCTTTTCAAAAGCCTCCACCAGGTTCGGAACCAGCGCGCCTGCTTCCAGGTGTTCCGCGGCTGCGGCGGCCGCCGCGATGGCATGATTGCTCTTGTGACGTAGAAACGGCGCCAGATCGCGTTTCAGGTCGTACTTTTCGGGCGACTGGCGGATGGCGTGGATCGACGCCAGGGCATCCTCGGTAGCTAGCACTTTCGGCACAAGGCAATTATGCCCGTAAAATCAGTAACTTACAAACCATTTTCTGTATCCGGTTGATTCTGCACGTCTGGTTGGCTTCGGAGTGGAGATAAAATGAAAGCAGACCGCATGCCTGCATCCGTCAGCGCGAGACCGTCTGCTCCGATCCCGCAAATCCCTCCGCGGAAGCGTTGGAATCGCGCGGAGTGCCAGGCTCTGGAAGCGGCCGGCATCTTCGATCAGCAGCGCGTGGAGCTGATTGAAGGCGAATTGATCGACAAGATGGGTAAGAATCGCCCGCACGTGGACGCACTGGCGTTGCTGATCGGCTGGCTGATCCAAGTGTTTGGAGCTCGAGTTGTAACTCCGAGGCCCCCATTGACGTTGCTCCGGAAGATAATCCGACCAATGAGCCTCAACCAGACCTGATTGTTCTGAAGCGCGAATACTCCGGCTTTCGGTCTGTCACGCCGCAACCGAAGGACCTGGATCTCATTGTAGAGATAGCGGATACCTCTCTGACCTTCGATCTCACCGTCAAGGCCGCACTATACGCCCGAGCCGGAATTGCCGATTATTGGGTATTGGACCTGTTGGGCCGCCGTTTGATCGTGCATCGCAACCCCCAAGGCGGACGATACGCGTCGGTGACGTCCTACGATGAAAACGAAAGCGTTGCGCCCTTATCAGCGCCCAATTCCCCGTTCCCAGTCTGGGAGGTATTTCCCCAGGGTTAGCCAATTGATCCTGCACATCTGGTTGCGCTTGCACGTCAACCATAATGTGACCCGACTGGTACTATGGGCGACCCTCGCCTGCCTGCCCATTGCAGCCGCTCAGCCGGATCTGAACGCGCTTCTGAAGGGCGTGGAACAGCGCTATAACCGCGCCAAGACCTTGCAAGTCCATTTTGTGGAATCGTACACCGTGCAAGGCCGGGCGCGGAAGAGCGAATCGGGCCAACTGACGCTGCGCAAGCCGGGGAGAATGCGCTGGGATTACACCGCGCCCACGGGGAAGCTCTTCGTATCGGACGGCAAGAACGTCTACCTTTACACGCCCGAAGCGCACCGGGTGGAAAAAACCAAGCTGAAAGCCAGCGACGACATGCGCGCTCCGCTGGCCTTTCTGCTGGGGAAGCTGGATTTTGCCAAGGATTTTCGCGACTTCGACCTGAAGCCGGAAGGGACGAACTACGTGCTCACGGCCAAGGCCAAGAGCGACAAGTTCCCCTACGAGCAGGTGCAGATGCTGGTTACGCCCAATTACGAAATCCAGCGCCTGACCATCACCCTTCAAGACATGTCGCTGCTCACGTTCCAGTTGGACGGCGAGAAGGTGAATCCGTCGGTCGACGATGCGCTGTTCAAGTTCCAGATGCCCGCAGGCGCAACCCTGGTGGCCGAGGGGGGCGAGTAGTGGCCGAATTCGTCCTGAAATACGCCGACCCTCGCGGCGAAATGCATCAGCAGGTGGCGGAAGCCGGCTCAGAGCGCGAGCTGCGGGACCGTTATTCCCAGCAGGGTTTTCTTATCTACTCCGTCAAGCCGCGGCGTGAGATTGCCGGCCTGGCGATTGGCGGCGGCAAAAAGAAGATCAACCTGGAGAAGTTCCTGATCTTCAACCAGCAGTTCGTCACGCTGATTCGCGCCGGCCTGCCGATTTTGAAGGCTCTCGATTTGCTGTCCGAACGCCTCACCGACGCCAAGCTGGCGCCGCACATCAAAGCAGTCCGGGAAGAGGTGAAGAACGGATCGCTGCTGTCGGACGCTTTCGCACGGCAGGGCGTGTTTCCGCCCATCTACGTCACGTCGGTGCTGGCGGGCGAGAAGAGCGGCGCGCTGGGCGAAGTGCTGGATCGTTTTATCACCTACCAGAAGCTGGCATTAGGCGTGCGCAAGAAGATAATACTGTCGATGGTGTACCCTTGCCTGCTGATCGTGCTGGTGATCTGTTTGATGGTGTTCCTGATTACCTTCGTGGTGCCGAAGTTCGCCGAGTTGTACAGCAGCATGTCGGCGCAACTGCCGGCGGCCACGCAAATCCTGATCGCCATCGGGACCACGGCCCGGAATTACATCCTGTACGGATTGGTCGCCCTGGTGCTGGCGGGCGTGGCGGCGCGCTTTTGGGCGAAAACGCCGAAAGGCGAAGAGCGCGTGGATCGCTGGCGGCTAAAGTTGCCGCTGATCGGCGAGGTTTGGATCAAATACCAGGTGGCGCAATTCGCGCGCGTGCTGGGCACTCTGCTGGTGGGCGGAATTCCGTTGTTGCAGGCCCTGGACACGGCGTCCAGCTCGCTCGGCACGCGGTTGCTGAAGAACAGCCTGGCGGAGGCCGGCCAGAGAGTGAAGGAAGGCCAGGCGCTTTCGGGAGCGCTGGTGAAAACGGGCATCTTTCCCGGGCTTTCCATCGACATGATCGAGGTGGGAGAATCCACTGGCGCGCTGCCGCAGATGCTGGCCAGCGTGGCTGAATTTTACGAGGACGACGTCAACACCCGGATGACGGCGGCGCTCTCGCTGATTGAGCCGGCCATCATGATTTGCATGGGTTGTTTTGTGACGTTCGTATTGGTGGCGCTCTATTTGCCGATCTTCTCCTTGGCGGATACGCTCAAATGAAGAATCCAGAAGCCAGAAGCCGGAATTCAAGAATCCGTGGCGTGGTAATCGCCCCGAAGATCTCGCGAGGTTTCCATGGCCGCTAGAGACGCCATTAAAATTGTCCAGCCTTCCGAAGAAATCGCTCAGGCCAAGACGCTGGCCGCGCGTTATCGCTGCGACTTTGTCGACCTGAGGGAAGTCCGCATCGATCACGATCTGTTCCACTCCGTGCCGGTGGACTTGATGTTCCGCTACAACTTCGTGCCCATCAACTCGCAAAACGGGCACCTGGACATCGCTCTGGCCGATCCGCGCAACCTGAACCTGATCGACGAGCTGGCCATCCTGCTGCAGAAGAAGCTGCACGTCAAAGTGGCCACGCTGTCGCAGATTTCGGACCTGCTGAAGAAGACCGAGCAGTCGCAGCGCGTGCTGGAAGAGGTCACCGAGGGCTTCACGCTCGACGTGATGATCGGCGAGGAAGAGAATCAGGACGAAACGCTGTCCATCGACAAGCTGACCGCCGACAGCGACATCGCGCCGGTGATCAAGCTGGTGGACACCACGATCTTCAACGCCCTGGAGCGGCGCGCCAGCGACATTCATATCGAGACGCGCGATCAGGAAGTGGCCATCAAGTATCGCATTGATGGCGTGCTGCATTATGCCATGCCGCCCATTTCCAAGGACTGGCACTCCACCATCATTTCGCGCATCAAGGTGATGAGCGAACTGGATATCGCCGAGCGACGCACTCCGCAGGACGGCCGCTTCCGGGTGCGCTACAAGGGCCGCTTGATCGATTTCCGCGTGTCCATCATGCCCACCATACACGGCGAAGACGCCGTGCTGCGCGTGCTGGACAAAGAATCGATGAGCGAGAAATTCGCCAAGCTTTCGCTCGACGTGGTGGGCTTCTCGGATTCCGATCTGGTGAAGTTCCGGCGCTACATCAAAGAGCCGTACGGGATGGTGCTCGTGACCGGCCCCACCGGCTCCGGCAAAACCACCACGCTGTACGCGGGCGTGAGCGAAATCAAGAACGACGAAGACAAGATCATTACCATCGAAGATCCGGTCGAATACCAGATCAAAGGCATCACGCAGATCCCGGTGAACGAGAAAAAAGGGCTCACCTTCGCGCGCGGCCTGCGTTCCATCCTGCGTCACGATCCCGACAAGATCATGGTGGGCGAAATCCGCGATCAGGAAACCGCGCAGATTGCCATTAACGCCGCGCTCACCGGCCACCTGGTTTTCACCACTGTTCACGCCAACAACGTGCTGGACGTGCTGGGCCGCTTCCTGAACATGGGCGTGGAGCCGTACAATTTTGTCTCGGCGCTGAATTGCATCCTGGCGCAGCGGCTGGTCCGAGTGATCTGCGTGTACTGCAAAGCCCCGGTGCAATATCCCGATTCTTATCTGGTCGAGAGCGGATTGAACCCGGAGGAATGGCGTAACGTGACGCTGTATGAAGGCCCGGGATGCTTTGAATGCGGCGGAACCGGATTCCGCGGCCGCACCGCGATTCACGAGCTGCTGGATTTGAGCGAGCACATTCGCGAAATGATTCTGGACAAGCGCCCGGCATCGGAAATCAAGCGCGCGGCGCGCGACGAAGGCATGACGTTCCTGCGCGATCACGCCATCGACAAGGCGCGCGAGGGAGTGACCACATTGAAGGAGATCAACAAGGTAACCTTCATCGAAGGTTAGGTTATGGATCGGAATGAAATTGTGGTGCACGAGGTTGTGGCGCACGCACTCCTGCGTGCCGCGACGGCACTCGTGCCGTTGCAAGGGATAAGGAAGAGAAGCACTGCCATGCGTTCACTCGAGTGTGAACGCGGCACGCAGAAGTGCGTGCGCCACGCGCGAAGTTGCGTGCGCCACAGTTGCCTATGAGCGCTTTCGCCAATCTGCTGCAGGATCCGCCGCCCACCCACGCCTTCGAGCTTTCCGAAGAGGGGCTGGCCTTCGCGCCGGTGTCCGAACCCGCGCTGGCGAAATTTTCGCGCTTCGAACCCGGCGTGCTGCTGGTTTCTCCCATGCACGACAACATCCAGCAACCCCAAGTTCTGCTGGATCATATTCAGGGTCTTGCGCCCGCCAACGGACATCGCAAGCGCCGCGCCGCGGTCATTTTGCCGGACTACTGCGCGCGCGTCGCGGTGCTGGACTTCGATACCTTCCCGTCCGATCTGGAAGAGCAACAGGCGCTGGTCCGTTTCCGTTTGAAGAAGAGCGTGCCCTTCGACGTGGATACGGCGGTGGTCAGCTACGTGATGCAGCCACGGCAGGCCAATGAAAAGACCGCTGCGAAAATCGAAGTGCTGGCCGCGGTTATCGCGTCCGATATTGTCGTCCAGTATGAAGCGCCCTTTCGCGCGGCCGGCTTTCATCCCGGCCTGGTGACTACGTCGTCGATCGCGGCGCTTAATCTGCTGGCCCCGGACGGCATCAGTTTGCTGGTGAAACTGAGCGGGCGGGTTCTTTCGGTGCTGGTGCTGCAGGAGAATGCGGTGAACCTGGCGCGCTGCATCGAAATGGAGGGCGGACGGCGGGAAGATATCGAGTCCGTTTTGCATCCCACCATCGCCTACGTCGAAGACGAGTTGAAGGGACGTCCCAAACAGATCTGGCTGGCTGGATTCGGGCCGGAGCTGGAGCAACTGGCGCCGCGCTGGGCGACGGAGTGGGGCGTGGCCGTGCAGGAGATTCGCTCGCGTTTCGGGGCGCCTGCACGCAACAATATCGGTCTGCTGGGATATCTGGAGTCGGTGGCATAAGATGGCATTGCGGGTACCCATTAATCTGGCGAGCGAGCCGTTCCGGCGGGACCGGGCGCTGCTGGTGGGCTCCGCGGCGCTGGCCGTGGTGCTCAGTTTGTTGCTGGTTTACCAGGTGATCGCGATTATTTCCGAACGCCACCAGGCGGCCGACATTCGTGTCGCGATTGACCAGCAGAACGTGCGGCTCAAGGCTATCGCTGCACAGCAAGCCAAGTTGAACGCCACGCTGCGTAAACCGGAAAATGCCGAAGTTCTGGAGCGCAGCCTTTTTCTAAACACGCTGATTGAACGCAAGGCCATCAGCTGGACCAAAATTTTCGCGGATCTCGAGAAGGTGATGCCCTACAACGTCCGCGTGGTTTCGGTGCGGCTGCCCGAGGTGGATTCCAATAACCAGGTTCTGCTCGACATGGTAGTGGGCGCCAAAGATGTCCCGCCGATTCTGGACCTCTTCCGGCGTTTGGAAGCCTCGCCGCAGTTTGGCAACACCAGCGTACAATCGTCGTCGCCGCCTTCGCAGACCGATCCTTTCTTTCGCTATCACTTCACGGTGACTTATGCCCAGAGGCTCTAATGTGGAAGAGAGGCTCTGAAATATGAGGAGCAGCTTTAGTGCGTGGCCACCCAACAATCCGCGCGCGGTGATCCGCCTGGGCCTCGGCATTTTGGCCGCGGCCAACCTGGTGGCGTTGTATTTTGTGATTCGCCCCATGGGAGGCTCCGCGCAAGAGCTGGCGCAGCAGGCGCTGGATATGCATTCGGCCATCCGGCAGCAGCAGGGCGTGCTGGACCGTACGCGGCTGCTGGTGAGCAAAATCGAAAGCGGGCGCGGCGAAGGCGACAAGTTCATGGGCAGTTACTTCCTGCCGCGGCGGACCGCTAATTCCACTATCCTGGCAGAGCTGAACGATCTGGCCGGACAGGCCAAGATCACTTCGCGCGACAGCGCCATGGCGCTGGACGCCGTGGACGGAAGCGATACCTTGGATATGATGCAGATCACGGCCAATTTCGAAGGCTTATATCCGGATCTGATTCATTTCATCAATCTGCTCGACAAGTCGGACCGGTTGTTGATTATCGAGAGCCTCAACGCCACACCGCAACAATCCGGCGGGCGGCTGAACGTGATGCTCAAGCTGGACACTTTCGTCCAGGAGGACGGCTCGGGGCCATGAGCATCATTCCGTCCAAAGTGGGGGCCGACCCGAAGAAGATCGCCGTCCTGGGTTTGCTGGTAGTGGTTGCCGCGTACTTCTATTTTTCCAACAGCAACTCGGGCGGAGGGTCGGGTTCCGCGCCGGCGGTTAGCCGCGTCCCAGCCGCGTCTTCTGCGACAACGCCAGGTTCGATTGCGCGGTCGTCGTTCCGCGTCGTACAACAAACCTCTGGCAGCACACGGGAATTCCGGCCGTCGTTGAAGCCCAAGAACGTCGATACGGCGAACATCGATCCTACCTTGCGCCTGGACCTGCTCGCCAAGCTCAAGACTGTAGGCGTGGAAGCCGGCGCGCGTTCCATTTTCGAGATCTCCGCCGCGCCGCCGGAGGAAATCAAGGTGAAGGAGCCCGGAAAGATCGCCATCGCGCGGCTTTTTATGGGCCCGATGCCGCCCAAACCGGTGGAGCCGCCGCCGGAGCCCAAGGCGCCGCCCATCCCGCTCAAGTTCTACGGCTTCGTCAACAAAACGAAGGTGGGGGACAAACGCGCCTTCTTTCTGGATGGCGAAGAGATCGTGATCGCCGGTGAAGGCGACATGATCAAGAAGCGCTACAAGATTGTTCGCATCGGCGTGAATTCAGCCGTGGTGGAAGACACGGAGTTTAAGGGCAACAATCAACAAACGTTGCCATTGGAAGCGGAGCTGGCCGGATGAGAAGCCAAACAAGATCAGCGCGCGGCGAAGCTGGCTTTGCCCTGCTACTCGTATACGTGATGGCCGCGGCCATCGCCATCACGCTGTATATCGAAGTGCCGCGCATCGCGTTCGAATCGCAGCGGACCAGAGAGCAGATGACCATCGATCGCGCCCTGCAATACAAGCGTGCGATCCAGCTCTTTTATCGAAAATACCAGACCTACCCGCAAACGCTGGACGATCTGGAAACCAAGCGCAACATTCGATTCCTGCGTTACCGCTACCTGGATCCGCTGACGGGCAAGGACTACCGTTTGCTGCATGTCGGCCCGGCCGGACAGCTCACCGATTCGCTGGTGCAGCCGCCGGCTCCGCTACCCGGCAGCAGTACCGGCAGCGGTCCGAATTCGACCACGGGTTCCACTTCCAGCTCGGCTTTTGGTTCTACACAGACCGGCGCCACGCAGAACGGTGCGCCCCCGCAATCCTCGTCGAATACAGGGCAACCGGTCGATCCCAATAATCCCAACGATCCGAATGCGCAGGCGGCGCCCGATCCGTTGAACATGGCTTTGAGAAGGCCCAGCGACCGCATCATTGGAGCTGGGGGACCTGGTGCGGGAGCTGCCGGAACTGGGGGCGATCCGAGCGAGGATCAGCCGCCGCCGGAACCCGATCCGAATCAGCCCCAACAACCGGTGCAGCCGCTGCCAGGGCTGCCCGTGCAGCAACCGGGGATTCCGAATCAGCCGCTAGATCCCACACAGCCTACCATTCCAGGCCAGCCCATTACGCCTCAGGATCCAACGCAGGCGCCGCAGCCTGGGCAGCCCCCAGTGCAATATCCTCCGGGAGTGCCTCCGTCGGGGCCCAATCCTTACCAAACACCGGGAGCCCCCCGACAGGAGGACCCACGCCGTATCCGAATTTTCCACCGGGACAAGGTGTCGGACTGGGAGCGGTGCCCGGAGCCGCGAACAGCGGCGGCCAGCAAAGCGCGACCAACCTGATCCAGAATATTCTGACCACGCCACGGCAGCCTCCCTCTTCTATTACTGGATTCACTTCAGGAAATACCGGCGGGATCGCGGGAGTTGCCAGCACCGCGGAGGGCAAGGGGATTCACGTGATCAACGATCGCAGTAAGTATAAAGAGTGGGAGTTTGTCTACGACCTGAAGAAGGACAAGACTGTAGTGGGAGCCGCGGCGGTGAATGCACAACAGAACGTGCAGCAGCAAATGCAGCAGAACCAGAGCGGGGCCAACAATCCCTTTGGGAGCAGTTCACCGGCCAGCAGCCCGTTCAGTTCCACTCCTACTACTCCCAGCAACCCCGCGGCGTCCCCTGCACCCACCACTCCGCCGCCATCGCAGTAACGCGACGCGCGGGTTTAGATAAACATTTCTTCGTCGCTGGTTGCCCGGTCCACCGTGGGACGGTTACCGCGTGCCAGTGCACCCAGTGCCGCCCGCACGCCGGCCGCGATGCCGTTCACCTCGCGCAACGGCCGCATAATGCCGTCGTGGACCACAGCCACGGTCTCATGCGCGCGGCTCAAGGTGTCGTCCAAGACGAGTTCCACGCGCTCCATCTGCACCTTGGCGCGCAGCGCGGCATCGCCCACCACTTCCTCTACAATGGCCAACTGGCGCTTGGTGGAATCCACGATGTCCTTGCTGGATTCCAAAATCGCGTTGGCGCGTGTCGTGATTTCGGTGATCTGCCGGCCACTCTGCTCCACTGTGGAGTTGGCCTTTACCACCAGACTTTCCACTTTGGGAACGAGAGGATCGATCTTCTCCTGGAGCGACTTGGTGGTCTTATAAATCGCTGCCAGCATGCCCGCCTGGATGCACAGCGCAATAGCGGAGATGATGACAAACGCGGTCATCACATAAAGCAAAGTGGTCTCGTTCATGATCAGCCTCCGGCGGAACCAGGTACGTTCCGCTGCGGTCAGTTTAGATGTGTTCCGCGTCGTTGGGAGTGCTGGTAACCGCTTCGCGGTAGGCCTGCTTACCGGCCTCCACCGCAGCCACCAGATTGTCGCGTTGGCGCGTGACCGTAGACTTGCCGCGTTCAAGCACGTCGGCCGCCTGGTCTTGTAATTCGGTGCTCCTCTTCTTCAGGTATTCTTTACCCTCGTCCGCTTTGGACCGTAACAGGTCCCGCGTTTCGGGTCCGGATTTCGGTGCAAACAGCAATCCCGCCGCGACCCCCAGTCCCAACCCCAGAAAAAAGTACGAAAACTTGTTGTCGTCGTCCATTTGTTAGCCGTCCTTTCTTTCTTATAAGCGCAAGGCGTGCGGGGCGCAACGAGCCAGGAACTAGCCCGCGCCGTACTCCGTTTTGCGCGTGTTTCTCAAAAGCGCAAAGGCTGCGGCGCGCACCGCCAAACAAGCCAGGAACCTGCCGGCGCCGCACTCCGTTTTGCGCGAGTTCCTCAAGAGTTCAGACTCTTCTCTACAATAGCAGCCTGGAATCTGTTAGTGTTCCTTTGTCATGGCGAAACGACAGCCACAACCGTTAGACCGCGATAAGCTGCTAAACGTTGCATTACGCGCCCTAGGTGGACGCGCTTATTCTTCGGGAGAGCTGCGTGAGAAACTTCGCCGCCGTGCGCAAAGCGATGAGGACGTGGACGCCGTCCTCGCGAAACTGAAGGAATCCGGGTATCTGAACGACCGGCGTTTTGCCGAAAATTATGCGGCCGCCCGGCTCCAGAATCAAGGCTTGGGCAAGATTCGGGTGCTCCGCGACCTGCGGCAGCGGCGTGTTGCGCCGAAACTGGCCGAGCAAGTGACGGAGCAGACCTACCAGCAAACCGATGAAGCCAGTCTGATAGAGGAGTTTCTGCGGCGCAAGTTTCGCGGCAAACAGCTGGGCACTTTTCTTAGCGACGAAAAGAATCTGGCCGGGGCGTTTCGCCGTCTGCGCTATGCGGGATTTTCAGCCGGGCAGTCCATTCGGGTGCTGAAGCGCTTCGCCAGCCAGCCGGAAGCGGCCGACGTACTGGATGCGCTGGAATCGGAGGAAACCGAGGATCGCGAGGGCTGAGCAGGCTGAATCATTGAACCGGCACATTATTGGACCGGCACAAGTACCGGCGCCGCGCTTTTGCTCCAGCCCGACATCTTGATCTTTCCGTCGGAATGGACCGTGCCGGTTAGCATGTCTGTCGTATTGAACGGCGTTGCGACATTCCCCTGCCGGTCCAGTGCGATTACTCCGCCGTCGCCATGCTGCGCGACCAACTCCTTCATCACCACATCGTTCGCCGCCTGTTCCAGCGAGACGTGCAGGTACTTCACGCGCGCGCAGATGTCGGACGCCACTACGTTGCGCATGAAATACTCGCCGGTGCCGGTGGCGGAGACCGCGCAGCTATCGTTATTGGCGTAGGTTCCCGCGCCGATGATGGGCGAATCGCCAACGCGTCCGGGCATCTTCAGAACCGTGCCGCCAGTGGAAGTGCCGGCCGCGAGATTGCCCGCCTGATCCAGCGCGACCACGCCGACGGTGCCGTGCCCGTCTCCGGTCTGGTTCTTTCGCTCGGCATCCTGGTATCGCTTCCATTCGCGCTCGGTGTAAAAGTAATACGGCGAGACCAGCGGGATGCCCTGCGATTTCGCGAACTCCTCGGCGCCGTCGCCGACCAGCAAAACGTGCGGCGTCTTCTCCATCACCAGCCGCGCCAGATGAATCGGGTTAGCGATGTGCTTCAACGCCGCGACGGAGCCGGCTTGCAACGTGCGCCCGTCCATAATGGCGGCATCCATTTCAGGCACGCCTTCCCTGGTGTAGTATGCGCCGCGGCCGGCGTCGTAAAGGCCGGAATCCTCCATCACGCGGATAGTGGCTTCCACGGCGTCCAGGCTGGCGCCGCCGCGCGCCAGAATCGCGTAGCCGGCTCGAATCGCTTTCAGCATGCCATCGCGCCGCGCTTCCATTACCCGCGGCTCCGTGCTGGAATGGTTGCCCGCGCCACTGTGCGCCACGAGCACAAAGCCCCGCGGCGACTGCGCGGAAACGGCCGAGAGCAGCAGCAGGCCCAGCACAAAAACCTTCATGGATACTATTGTGGACGGTTTACGCCACCGTCGGAGGAGCAAAATGCGCCAGGCGGCGGCGCAGCGTCTCATAGGCGCGAAACAGCAGCGACTTCAGTGCCGGGATGGAACAGTCCAGCACTTCAGCGATAGTCGCGTAATCCATGCCCTCATACTTATGCATCAGCACGGCGGCCAGTTGCTTGTTGGGCAGGCTGTCGATGGCGTCGCGAATTTCCTTGGCATGATGCTCGGCCAGCAACTGCTGGTCGGCGCGCAGAGTCTGATCCGGCACCTGGATCTGGCGGGTATCGTGCAGGGGCGCGTCCAACCGCAGATGCGCGGTCTCGCGCCGCGTATCCCGCCGCCAGTTCAGCGCGACGTTGGTGGTGATCCGGAACAGCCATGTGCTGAATTTGGCCTCCGGCTGATAGCGGTTGCGGAAGCGATAGACGCGCAGGAAAACGTCCTGCGCCAGTTCCTCCGCGATGGCCCGATTCCGCACCAGACGATACAGATGGTTGATCACCTGGCTGCGGTGCCGCGCGAGCAACGTTTCGAAGCTGGGCTCGTGCCCTCCGCAAACCTTCACCATTAAGGCCGCATCGGGATCGAGCGCCCACTCAGATACCATGCAGGTTGAACGCGCCGGGATCACGCTCCGTTTCCCTCGTGCTGTAACGATTCGTAAACTGCGCGGCCTCTACTGGGGCCGTTCCTGATGTTCCGGAAAAACGGCGTAGTTTTCGGGCGGTGGGTAGAGACTATAGAGCAGATTCAGCCGCTTGCGCATGTGGCGGCTGGGCAACTGGCGCGGGCCCGTTTCGACATCGATATCGCAGCAGATGCCGTGCAAATAGAGCGTCAGCGTGTCGATCAGCGATTGCCGCACATAGTCGCGAAAAGCCTTGGTCTCCTTGCGGACGTTGGTGTCGCGGCGCAGTAGCGCCTGCTTCATGTGCCAGCTCTCTTCGTCCACTTCGCCGTGCACGCGCGCGTTCATCTCCTCGCGCAGCAGCGAACTGTACTGGGACAAAGTCTCGTCCGATCCATGATCGGCGGCCAGGGTGGCCAGCACGTGATAGAAGCGGTAGTGATACTCGGAGACGTCCTGATCCTTGAGCGCAAAGACCAGCACTTCTTCCTTGTCGAAACGAACCTGGGTGGCCCAAGACGCCCGGCTGTCGGGCGGTTTTTCGGTGACCACGAACTCATCGCGGCGCGCGGTCCCCTTATCCTTGCCGTCTTTCTCTTTGCCGTCCCCACGCTCCAGATACGGCACCAGCATGATGGACACCTTCGGCAGCAGCGCTGAAATGGCCGGAGGCAACGCGGCGATGGGCTCTTCCAGGTACTCCTTAACGTCCTCCTCACTTAACGGCACGGAGGCGCAGAAGTAAGAAAAGGTGTTGCTGAGCGGGATCATCTCGTCGCGGAAACGCTCCGCGAACTGGCCAACGCTCAACTTAGAAAGATCGGGTTGCGCGGACATCGGGTGGGGTGAGATCGCTTTCATTCTACCACGGGGCGTGGAGAGGCCGATTGCTTCGGCTTCGGAGCTCGATCCGGGTTAGCAAGCCGTCTTTTGGGATGATTAATTTTGCGGCAAAGGATGGAACGAAGAATCCGCAAACGGCTGCGATCCATACAGCACGAAGACCCGGAGTTTGCCTCCCTTTTGCACAAGCACGCGCGGTCTGGGAAACCGATTGACTCGGCCTTGCGTACTATGATGCTTGATCCCGCCGCAGGTTGGTCTAGCAGGATGCTGAAAAAGGCTTTTGGGGACCGACTCCCTAACGGTCGCGGCTCGGCAAACACATGCAAACACGCAGTCGCGATTCTGAGCCGCGCGCGTGAGCAAGCGGTTTATCGCCTTTATCAGCAGCCTGCTAGGCGCGGGGTTGCCGCTAAAGTACTGTCGCTGGCCGAGCAAAGTGGTTCGGTCCAGACCCTGGTCGATTTGTTCTTTATACACACCGACAAGATTGAGCTCTGGGAGACAGCCCTGACGATCGAGCAGGTTGGAGATCGCGCCGCCGTTCCGGCGGCTTGTTGATGCACTTTACGACCCGAATCATGAGCGCAGGCACGCGGCGGCGAGAGCGCTTGGTTGGATTTGGCCTGTGAGCCGGCGGGCCGCAAAAGCCTTGGTCCAGGCTCTCCTCGACAGGTCCCAGCCTCAGCCCGTGCGCGAGGAGGCTGCCGAATCGCTGGCGTGTTCTTCACGAGCCGGATGTGAGAATCCGATTCTGGGCAGTCTTTGCCCTGGGCGGCATCGGGCAGTGGCTGCAGCACGGCAAGGGAGATGCGCGGGTGGCGGAGGCTCTGGAAAGGATGCTTCCGGACAAGGAAGTCCCGCCGGGTAATTGGTGGTCGGTTGGGAGGGAAGCACTGGCGATGTTGGGAAATTTGGAGCCACGATTTCGAGACAAAGTCGAGGAGGACACGCGGCGCGTGTTGAACGATCCGAACGCCTCCCCTGAGGACTTGCGGTGGGCCGAAGGATACGGTATCGCCAGTCATAAAGGGGGCTTCCGACCTTAGGCGAATTCCAACCGTTTGAGCTTCAATGGCCTGTGCGCACGTACGCCAGGTCGTATTGGGCCTGTTGCATCAGCCAGCTCTCGGCGCTGCCGCCGAAAACCTGAGAGAGCCTCACGGCCATTTCGCGAGAGATGCCGCGTTTCTCGTTTACCAGTTCCGATAAGGTGGTGCGAGTCAGGCCAAGAGCTGCGGCGGCTGCGTGATGCTCAAGCCTAAGGGCTCGATGCACTGGCGCAGCACAAAGCCGCCAGGGTGGGGTGGATTCTTCATAGGCATCGATCGATGCTTCTTTCTACCATCCGTCTTCCTCGTCGTCCAGGGCGTACCGTTCGGGAAGCATTCGCCTGTGCAGGATGCGAGAAACCAGAATTCCTCCGGCTTCCTCACGTTAGAAAACAACATGCTGTTCGCTCTCCATGCGGCGCAGGCCTCGGCGAACATCATCACAGATTCGACCCAGGGCGGGATTATCGACCAGCATCTGGCAAAACGCTTCCAGGGCGTCAATGTATCGGACGGCCTGATCTTCGCCCCAAGTCCGCAGGGTATGATCGCTGATCCCTAGCAGATCTGTTTCGGCACGGCGCGAAAGACGAAGCAGAGCCACGGCTCAGCGTCGGTTTGTGGGGAGTTTGAGTGTTTTGCGGACACGCGCAAACACGTCGCCCTCGGCGACACCACTGGCGTCACCTTCATCAATGGCAGTTCGCAAAGCCGCGAGTTTCGCCTCGTATTGCTGCTCTTCGCGCTCGAGCGTGCGTAACGCCGCGCGCACTACCTCGCTGGCGTTTTCATAGCGGCCACTTTTGACCTTCTTCAGCACGAAACGATCAAGCTCGTCGGTAAGATTGACGTTGCGGGTTGGCATCGGCTCTGCGATCAGGATACCATCGATTAGCAAACATTGCTAACCGGATCGGCGTAGGGTTGCAGACCAGGATGGAAGCCACAAATTGGGAGTTTAAGAACCGCGCGACGGTCTTCGGACTCATCTTTGGCCTCTCATTTAGCACGTATTTTATCGATCCTCAAAATTCAACCGCGACGCTGGCCAACTGGATCGAGGCTACACGTGGGGTTGATGCAAGTCTGATCGCCCGGCTTCTATTCGCTCTCGCCGCTTGCCTGCTGGTTGTCGCTGCCCTCTTCCGCACCTGGGCTTCGTCCTACCTTCAGGCCAACGTCGTGTATGCGGCCGAAGTAAAGACTGCCTCGCTGGTGGCCGACGGGCCTTATCGCCACGTGCGCAATCCGCTGTATTTCGCCAATGTTTTACTGGCCCTCGGGATGGGTGCCATGATGAGCCGAACCGGATTCTGCGTTGCGGTGATTGCAATGCTCGGGTTCTGCTACCGCCTGATCTTCCGCGAAGAGTCCGAACTTCAGGCCAGCCAGGGCGAACAGTACCAGCGTTACCTAGCTGCCGTGCCTCGCCTGTGGCCGTCGTTCCAGCCGCGCACCGCGTCTTCCGAAAAGCGCGCTATGCGAATCGAGGGATTCAAGGCGGAATTCTGGTGTTGGGGATTCGCGGTATCGGTTGCAGCGTTCGCGATCACGCTGAACACGACGGTCTTTTTTGTCGTCCTGGGAGCGAGCATCGCGGTGTTCTGGGTCACCTCTTCGGTTCTGCAAAAGAGCAAAACACGCGGGTCAGCCTGACGCGCGCGCCAGCGCAGTAGGATGCTTCGGCTGATAGAGGCCCACTTCGCCTCCGCCGGGAAGGCGGATCCGAGTGATGGAACCCCATCGTTCCTGGTGCACCTTCGAGCACGGGACGCCCTTCTTTTCAAGAGCCGCTATCTCCGCGTTCAGATCGTCACACATGAAATACAGCTCGTGCCGGCCGTTTTCCGTGTCGGGATGAACGGCCACTTCTGCGGGCGGTAGAGCAAAGATCAGCCATCCGTGGCCGGCGTCCACCGACGAAAATCCCAGCACGTCGCGGAGAAAATCGCGATCGGCATTCGCATCCTGGCTGTAAACGATTACATGGGCGCCAAAGATCATCCGGTTCACTCCTCCCCGCCGACCATATTACACAAGCCCGCATTACACAGGCCCGCCGGTTCCAGCGCTAGACTTAAGACTAGTGGGCCCGAAAGTTTTGATTTCGGCTGGTGAAGCGTCGGGGGACCTGTACGCGGCCGGTCTCGTTGAGTCGCTCCGCCGCCGCCGGCCCGATCTGGAGTTCTTCGGCTGCGCGGGCACGCGCATGCGCAAAGCCGGCGTTCGCCAAGTGGTGGATTCGCACAGCCTGGCCGTGGTGGGCCTGGTGGAAGTGGTGACGCACATCCCGCGCATCTATGGCGAGTACCGCAAACTGCTGAAGGCCGCCCGCGCCGAGCGCCCCGAAGTGGCCATCCTCACCGACAGTCCGGATTTCCACCTGCGCGTGGCGCGACGGCTGAAGAAGCTTGGAATTCCCGTGCTCTACCTGGTGGCGCCTCAGGTCTGGGCGTGGCGCAAAGGCCGGCTGCCATTCATGCGGCGCACTATCGACAAGCTGTTGTGCATCTTCCCCTTCGAGCCGGAATTCTTCGGGCGCCACGGTATCGATGCCACTTACATCGGCCATCCGCTCACTCGCCTGGTGAAACCGTCGGCCAGCCGCGCCGAACTGAGGCGGCGCTTCGAAATCCCGGAGGGCACGCCGCTGGTCGCCCTGCTCCCCGGCAGCCGGACGGGCGAGGCCGCGCGTCACCTGCCCCTATTGCTGGAAGCCGTGGAACGCCTGCGATCGACGGCCAAAATCGCGCCCCGCTTCGTCATCGCAGTCCCACCCGGCGCCATTCCGCCAGGTTCAAGTTTTAGGGAACGGATTTCCTCGGCGTCCATCCAACTTCTAGAGGGAAAAACCTGGGATGTGCTCGTCTGCGCGGACGTAGCGCTGGCCGCCAGTGGAACGGTCACCATTGAAGCCTGCCTGCTGGGAACCCCCCTAGTGACTTTTTATCGGGTTAACAATTTAAGTTGGTGGATGGGCAAGGCGTTGGTTCGGGTGCCGTTCTATTCGATGGTTAACCTGGTGGCCGAGCGGCGCATCGTGCCTGAGCTGATACAAGATCAAATGACGGCGGAGAGCCTGGCGCGGGAAACTCTGGCGCTGCTTGAAAATGAGGCTGCGCGAGAAAATATGCGCCGCGACCTGGCCGCAGTCGCTTTGAAACTTTCGGGTCCCGAAGATCCTTTGGAAGTGGCGGCTTCTCTCGTAGAAAAGTATCTGGCCGAAAAGCATTTAATGAAAGAGGAAATGGTTCATGTCTCGTAAGATTCTGCTGGCTGCGCTCGTGCTCGCGTCCCTGCTTGCCGCCCAGGACAGAGGGAGCAAGTCCGGCCGTATCCACGTGGATAACTACGCCATCGACGCCGAGATCAATCCGCACACGCAAACGCTCACCGCTAATGTGAAGGTCCGCCTGATGGCAGTGGACAACGACGTCTCCACGGCCTCTTTCGAGCTGAACAATGCGTTCACTGTCTCGCGCGTGGTGGATGACGGCGGCCACCAGATTCCCGCTTCGCGCTCGGGCCAGGATATGGCCGTTCGCGTCAGCTTTCCCGCGCCGCTGGTGAAAGGCAAAGCGACCACGCTGACGTTCAGCTACGACGGCCGCTTGACCGGGCAGGAAGATTCGCCCGTGGACGGCATCAAATTCGGCGCCATCCAGAACGACATCACCTACCTGATGTACCCGGCGCGCTGGTTTCCGGTGAACGGCTACAGCGTGGATCGATTTACGTCCGATCTTCACATCACGGTGCCGAACGGATACCAGGTGATCGCGAGCGGCCTGGAAAGTTCGCAGCCGGCGGCTGCCGGCAAAACTGCCTTCACCTTTCAATACACCAAGCCCTCGTTTCCCGGAAGCATCGCCGTAGTCCAAGGCGATCCGGTGAAGGTGAATTCGGAAGGCGTTTCAACGTCCGTCTATTTCCGCCAGAAGCAGAACATGGCCAACGCTTATGGCGAGGACACGGGGAAAATCCTGAGCTTCCTGACCAGCATCTACGGCCTTGCGCCGCAGGCCAATCTCACGCTGGTGGAGACGGAGGACGGCACGCCTAACGGATACTCGGCGCCGGGCATCATTTTCCTTTCGCCCCGGGGCATCGGCAATCAGGTGGCATCGCGCCTGCTGGCGAATCAACTCGCGCTGCAGTGGTGGGACACGCTGGTATCGCCAGTGGATCGCGATCATTTGTGGCTGGAGAATGGCAACGCGCGGTATGCCGAGTTGCTCTGGGATGAGCACGCCAATGGATCGGCCAAGATGGAGGAGGACCTGCACGATACCTACGTGGAAGCGCTCACCGTCGACAATCCGCCTCTGATTCAAGCGGGGCGCTTAGACGATTATTCGCCGGAATATTGGGCGCTCACCGCGGGCAAGGGCGCCGCGATGTTGAATATGCTGCGGAACGTCATCGGCAACGACAACTTCAACAAGCTGATGTCCAGCTTCCCGGAGAAGTACAGTTGGCAATCAGTGAGCACGGTGGATTTCCGGAAGATGGCCGAGCAGATCTCAGGCCAGAACCTGCAGTACTTCTTCGTGCAGTGGCTGGAGTCCAGCGGCGCGCCCGAATTCAAGATGGAATATACGGTGTTTCGCACCCAGAAGGGCTTCCGCGTGATGGGCAAGATCAACCAGGATCTGGACACGTTCCAGATGCCCGTGGACCTGAAGATCGAAACGGAAGGCAATCCCGAAACCAAACGCATCGACGTGGTGGGAACGTCGTCCGAGTTCACAGTGGATACTTTCGGAAAACCAAAGACGGTGACCATCGATCCTCAGGGCGCGGTGCTGCGCTGGAGTCCATCCATGCGCGTGGCTGTGGCCATCAAGCGCGGCGAACAGTTCGCGGCCATCGGAGAGTTCGGCGACGCGCTGAAGGAATATCAGAAGGCGATTGAGGTGAACCGTTCCAGCTCGCTGGCGCACTATCGCGTGGCGGAGGTTTTCCTTTTGCAGAACAATTATCAATCCGCCGCCACCGAATATCGCGCGGCGCTGAATGGCGACAACGATCCGTCCTGGACAACAGTGTGGGCGCACATCAAACTCGGCAACATCTTCGACATCTCCGGCCAGCGCGATCGCGCGGTGAACGAATATAACCAGGCGATCCGCACCAAGGACGATACGCAAGGCGCGCAGGAAGAGGCCGCCAAGTATCTGAAGCAGCCGTACGAGAAGAAGCACAGCAACGTCTGAGTTTGTGGCGCACGCTTCAGCGTGCCGCATTCACACTGGTGTGAATGCCTCATTCAGCGGCGAAAGTGTCGCGAGGAGTCGCGACACGGCACGCAGGAGTGCGTGCGCCACCAAGCTAGCCCTCATCCACCAGCCAGCTTCGACGTCAACATCCAGCGCAGCACGCCATGCGGCTCTGCCGGGAACCGCTCCAGTTCGATGCAAGCGATAGCGCCCTTCTTGAAATCCACTTGAAGATTGGGCGACCCGAGCAGGTGGGCCGTCAAACGGCTGAACAGGGGCTCATGCCCGGCCAGCAGAATTTGCGCTTCGTCCTTGTGTACGCGGATCTCATCCCACACGGATTTTGGCGACGAGCCGGGCTCCAGCGCCTTGGTGCGCAACAGCTCGCCTTTGTAATCCAGAATCTCCGCCGCGATCTGCGCGGTTTGCAGCGCTCGCTTGTAGGGACTGGTCAAAATCAGCGACGGCGCCACACCGGCCGATGCCGCCGCGCGCAAAACATTCCTCAGCTTCTTTCGTCCGTCGGTAGTCAGCGCACGTTCGGAGTCCGGCTGACCGGTTTGCGGTTCTTCGGCAACTCCGTGCCGGAGGATATAAATTTCCATTCCTGATAGCCTACTGGTTTGAGACCTGATCTTGACCGCAGCGCGTTTTATCTCACGTGCGGCGCGCTCCTCTCCATTCTATTCTCGATCGCCGTCTCGCAGATTCTGCTCGCACTGGCGCTGGCGGCTTTGTTGCTCTCGTCAACCAGGCTCCGGCTGCCGCCCATCAAGCTTCCGCTGGGACTTTTCATGGCGGGAACGGCCATCTCGCTATTGGCCTCCGGACACATCCAGCAGGGCATGCCGCAGATCCGCAAATTTTATGTGTTCTTCATTTTGCTGGTGGGGTACAGCACCTGCCGCAAGCTCTCCCAGGTGCGCGCCATCGTCCTGCTGTGGGCCGGCATCGCGACGCTTTCGGCGCTGCGCAGCCTGTTCCAGTTCTGGCAAATCTATCAGCAATCGCAAGCGCGGCATGTGGGCTTTTACGATTTCTACGTAGGTTCGCGCATCACCGGGTTCATGAGTCATTGGATGACGTTCGGCGCCGAAGAGATGATCGTGCTGTTGCTCCTGGCATCGTATCTATTCTTTTCGCGCGAGCGCCGCTGGCGGACGGCGGGCTGGCTGTGCGCCGCGATCCTGGCTTTATCGATGGTGCTGGGCTTCACGCGCAGTATCTTTCTGCTGGGCTTTCCCGTGGGCCTGCTGTACCTGCTGTGGTTCTGGAAGAAATGGCTGGTGGCGGCCGTTCCCGCGGTGGCGTTGATCGTATTCTTCCTGGGGCCGCGCGTTCTGCGAGAGCGCATCACCTCGGTGGTGGCGCCGCACGGCGAAGTGGACTCGAATCGCCATCGTGAAATTCTACGCGAAACCGGCCTCTTGATCATCCGCGCGCATCCCTGGCTCGGCATCGGACCCGAACAGGTGAAGTATCAATCCGATCGATGGATTCCGGCGTCCGCGCAGCCGCTACCGGTGGGCTACTACGGGCATTTGCACAATGTGTACTTGCAGTACGCGGCCGAGCGCGGGCTCCCGACGCTGCTCATTTTTCTGTGGATGATCGCGAAAATTCTGTGGGACTTCGCGCGCGCTCTGCGGCGAAAGCTCCCCGATCCGGAAGCGCGCTTCGTATTGCATGGAGCCATCGCGGCGCTACTGGCGATTCTGGCCGAAGGCTTCGGCGAGTACAATCTCGGCGACAGCGAAGTGCTGACGCTTTTTCTCGCGGTGGTGGCCTTCGGCTATATCGCTACGCAGCAGGAAGCTACGGGATAACGGCTCCGCCCGACATCCTTACTGCATCGGCCCGTGATGCTCTGGCGGACGTTTCTTGCGGGTCCCGCCTCCGCTACGACGCGGCCGGTCTGTGCTGTTGCCCGACGCCGCCGGCTTGCGTGCCCGGCGCACCGGCTTGGGTTTGACCGGCGGAGGATTCGGCTCCAGCAGCGAAGGCTGGCCTTCCACGATGGGCTGTTTCTCGTCCTCTTCCTCTTCCACTTGCGGCTCCGGCGGCCGCTCCGGCTCCGCGGGCGGATAGAACTCGGCGCCCATATAGACGATGGGCCCCTTTTCTTCGTCCGGCTCCACGCGAACCACCAGCTTGTCCTGCGCGTAGTTGAGGAATTCGGAAAACTCCTGGAATCCATAGGAAGCTGCCGAGAAGTTCGGGACCTCGGTTTGCACCCACGCCGCCAGGTCGTCCAGCAGAACGCCATTCTCCATTTCCAGACGATGAGTTTCCAGCACGTCGCGCAGCGGCGGCAGCGCCTCTTCCGGCTTGGGCGTGGGACGCTCCGGTTGGGATGCGCCCTTGCGCTCGATAATGTAGCGCCCGCCCTGGCCGCTGACGTTCACGTAATCGGCCTTCTTCAATTTTTCGACAAAATCGGAGAAGCTGTTTGCGCCATAGGCTTTCTCAGTGAAGGCCGAATCCAGTTGCAGCATGGTGGATTTCAACAGCCCAAGCTGCGGCTGCACGGCGCGGCGCTCCAGCACTTGCAACGCGCGCTCGACCAGCGGCATAGCCTGCGCCAGATCGAGCGGCGCCGGGCGCATGCGTTGTCCGCCCTGCGGGCGATCCCGGCCAGGCGGTTGCTCTCCCGCCTGCCCCTGCGGGCGCGGCGAACGCTCGCGACTCTGCTGGCCGCGATCTTCCGACAGCAGCGATTCATAGCTCACAAATTCGTGGCAGTTTTGCTGCAGAATCGTGCTGGTGAAAGCCTTGCCTCCCACCACAAATACGGTCTTGCCGTATTCCTTCAGCTTGTTCACCAGCGGGATGAAGTCGCTGTCGCCGCTGACAATGGCGAACGCGTTCACGTGCGGATGGGTGAACGCCATCTCCAGCGCATCCAGCGCCAGATTGATGTCGCCGCCGTTCTTGTCGCCGCGCGGCGAAGGCAGGCGCTGCACCATTTGCACGGCGTTTTCGGCCATGGACCGGGCCGCGCCTTCCTGGCGCCCCCAGTTGGCATAAGCAAATTTCGCGACCAGGTCGCCGCGCTCCTTGAGCGCATCCAACGGCAGTGAAACATCAAATTCACGCCGCAAAGTCGATTTCACGCCGATTTCAATGTTGTCGTAATCGACAAACACGGCGATGTTCAGTTTTTCTTGCATTTAGTTTTTGTTAGTACATGGGCGCTCAGCGCCCATGTTTATTTTTCAAATTAAGCGGGCATCTCTGGCCCGCGGTTGCTTCACGCGGTCTGCTTTACAGAAGACCGTATGAAGTCGACGATCGCTTCGAGCGACGCCCCTGGCTGGAATACAGCCGCAACGCCCAGCTTCTTTAGCTCGGCGGCGTCCTCGTCAGGAATTATACCGCCGACCAGGACCAGCACGTCGTCCATGCCCTTTTCGCGCAGCAAATCCATAATACGCGGAACGATCGCGTTATGGGCGCCGGACAGGATGGACAGGCCAATTACCTGCACGTCCTCCTGCAAAGCGGCACTCACGATCATTTCCGGAGTCTGGCGCAGGCCGGTGTAAATCACCTCCATGCCCGCGTCGCGCAAAGCTCGCGCGATGACCTTCGCTCCCCGGTCATGGCCGTCCAAACCCGGTTTGGCGACCAGCACCCGGATGCGGGGATCCATATAGCTTGATGGTAGCAGGATCGGGATCGCTACCGCCCTGCCTTCCTCGCTTCCGGCTCCTTCTTCGTTGCGAAAATGCTATTCTCCAGCGCCGGCCGCAATTCCGGGTATTGGAAACGGAAACCGGCCGATTTCGCGACGGTAGGAAGCACTCGCTGGCTGGCCAGCACCATCTCCGACATTTCGCCCAAGGCCAGCTTTAGCGCAAACGCGGGCGCGGGAAGAATGGCCGATCGATGCAGCGCGATGGCCAAGCGCTCGGTGAATTCTTCGTTGGTAACCGGGTGGGGCGCGGTGGCATTGACGGCGCCGCGGATGGCGGCGAAGTTCAGCGCGAAAAGAATCAGGTTCACCGCGTCTTCGATATGAATCCATGCCATCCACTGATGGCCCGAGCCCAGCTTGCCTCCCAGGCCGAATCGGAACAGAGGAAGCAGCCGGGCCAGCGCGCCGCCCGCGCCCAGCACCATCCCGAAGCGCAGGCGGACCACGCGAATTTCGAGCGATTCCGCCAATTGAGCCGCTTCCTCCCAATCCACCACGACGCGCGCCAGAAAGTCCGACCCGGCTGCGGAGGCTTCGGTGAGGATCTGATCGCCGCGCGAGCCGTAAAAACCCACGGCCGAGGCGCACACCAGCACGCGCGGGCGCGGGGATTGGCCGGACAACGCGTTTACCAAACGGCGGGTTCCCTCCACGCGGCTATCGTGGATGCGCTTCTTGGCGGCTTCGGTCCACCGCTGCCCCACTGGTTCGCCGGCCAGATGAACCAGGGCATCGCAGGCGGGAGGCGCGGCGTCGCGCGGGACCGCCAGCACCACGTGTCCGGCTTCGGTGAGACGCTCTCGGAGCCGCGTGCCAAGAAATCCGCTGGCTCCAGTAATGGCGACGTTCACTTTAGACATTCTAGGCCTTACTTCACCATAATGAAGGTTACCGCCATGCGGGCGTCGCGCTATGAGAGCGTTGCATCTATGAGAGCAGTCAATCGCGCCAAATTGCTGTGGGGCTACCTGCGGCGCAAGTCCGCGCTCAACGCGCTGCCGGTGGAGTATATCGTCGAAACCACGGCGAAATGCAACCTGTATTGTCCCATGTGCCCGCGTGAGACCCATAAGCAGCCCAAGGCGGACATGGCGGACGAGATTTTCGAGCGGCTGGTGCGCGAATCGGGCCAGAGCGCCGAACACATGATGCTGATCGGCCTGGGCGAGCCGTTCATGGACCGCAAGATTTTCGAACGCATCGAATATTGCGAGCGCCACAATATTTCCACGTTGCTTTCGACCAATGGAACATTTCTGGACGAGAAGACCTGTGCGCGGTTGCTGGATACGCCGCTGGAACACATCACGCTGAGTTTCGACGGCGCCACCAAAGAGAGCTTCGAGTACTATCGCAAGGGCGCCAATTTCGAGAAGGTGCGCGACAATTTCCTGCGCTTCGCGCGCATGAAGCACGAGCGCGGCGCCAAGGTGCAAGTGGTGGTCCAGATGGTGCGCATGGAGCGCAACGCGGGCGAAGTGGACGATTTCGTCCGCTTCTGGAAAGACGTGCCGGGCGTGGATCAGGTGCGCATCAAGGAAGACGAGACCAACATGCTGCAGCCGGAAGCGCGGCACGCGGCGGAGGATTGGAAACATCCCTGCCATTATTTGTGGCGCGGCCCGATGTACGTGAAGCAGAATGGCGACGTTTATCCGTGCTGCCAGAGCTACACTCTCAACGGCGGGCCGGTAGGGAACATCGGGACCGAGAGCCTGTCCGGGATCTGGAATTCGGATGCGATGCGCCGCATGCGCGAACTGCATGTTTCCGGGCGGGCCGGCGAGATCGATGTGTGTGCGCGCTGCTGCACCACCATTCCGAGCGGCGCGCTGGTGGCCGGAAGCCTGCTGCTGCATGGACGTACGGTGCGGAAGCTGCTGCCGTGGGTGGAACGGCTGGTTTATTTCTCGAAACTGCCGCGATCGTTACTGACGCCGCCGCGCAAGAACACGAACCAAAGTTCAAACGACGGCGAGTTGGTGCAGATCGACGGGACGCGGAAGTAGATTCCGATCACTGTTTCTCAAAAACCAACGTGAGTTCGATTTCGCCCTGCGGCGCCCCCACATGCACCGCGTCGGTCATCGTTTTGCTGTCGTCGCTCAGCGTGATAGTGTCCTTGATAAGGATGTCCATGCCTTGTATGGAGGCCTTGGAATTGAGCAGCAGGGCATTGCCGTCCCAGGTGATGGCAGCCTTCACGTCGGCGCCGTTGGCCTGGTAGGAGATCTCTTTGCCGTCGGTGGTGTAGGTTCGAACATCGTGCTGATCGCCCAGTTGGGTGCCGGTCTGCGTATTTTCGATGGTGATGGAAGGTTCGGCATGAGTGACTTTGCGCGTGTAGGTGGCCGGTGCGGGGACGGGGCCGAAACTACTTTTGGCGGCGTTGAGTTTCCAGTCGCCGGAGAAGTTGGGTTTGTCGGCAGCCAGCGCAATGCTCGCCAGGGCCGCGATGGTAAGAACGATTTTCACAAGGGACTTCATGGGAACCTCCTATAAGGGTCTGCGAATTGAGGTCTTCTAAATACTCTGGTTCACTAATCTTTCGGTTTCCTGGCCAAGCGCCGAGCCGGCGACAATCCGCTCCAACGACGAATTGATCGTGTGCCACTCGTCGAGCAATTGCTTCAGAATCCGTTCGCCATCGGCTGACTGGCGATAGAAGCGTTTATTGCGCTTGCCCTGCTCGCGCCATTGGCTGACCAGCAGGCCCTGGGTCTCAAGCCGGCGAAGCAGGGGGTAGAGCGTATTCTCGTCAATGTCCATCCCTTGGTCCGCCAAGGCTTTTCGAAGGATATACCCGTATCGCTCGGTGCGAAGTTGAGCCAGAACAGCCAGGACCAGGCAGCCTCGGCGCAATTCCAAACGAAGGTTTTCCAACTGCTGTTCGGCAGACACTGTATAACAAACACTATATGTCAAACAGTATGGGATGTCAAGAACTATTCGTGTCGGAGAGTTAGTAGTGTCGCAGGACCATGCCGGGATCCACGCGGGTGGCGTGGCGCGCGGGAATCCAACAGGCCGCGAGCGCCACTGCGGTAAGCACCAGGGCGACCGTCGCGTACGTCAGCGGATCGCTCGGGCTGACGTCGAGCAGATAGCGAGCCATCACGCGCGTCAGGGCCAAGGCTGCGATGATGCCCACCAGCAGGCCCGCGATTACCATCCGAACGCCTTGCCGCAGAATCAGGCGCAGAACATCGCGCTCGCTACCGCCCAGCGCTAGGCGGATTCCGATCTCACGCGTCCGCTGCACCGCCGCGAAAGATACGACGCCGTAAACGCCCAGCACAGCCAGCAAAAGCCCCAACCCTCCGATGCCCGCCGCGAAATAGGCTGAGAAGCGGAAGAGCTGCGTGCCATTGGTCCCTTCCACCATTTCTTGCATGGTGGAGGTTTCGACGATGGGCAGATCGGGAGCCAACTGGTGAATCTGGTTGCGGATGGGCGCGATCAACGATTCGGGCGCCACCGACGTTCTAACTTGCAAGGTCTGGATGGAAATGAAATTCTGCGCCAGGGGAACATAGAACAGCGCGCTGGGTTCTTCCGTTATGAACCCGTATTTGCCGGTGGCGGTGACACCCACCACTACCATGCTTTGTGCGGGCGCGTTGGCCGGCTTCAGCGTCAAGCGCTTGCCGACGACGTCTTGGTGCGGCCAAAACTTGTCTGCCATGGCCTGGTTCACAATCGCCACGGCGGGCGCGTTCTGATTATCCAAATCGGTGAAAGCGCGGCCCCGCAGCAGGGGAATTCGCATGGTTTCGAAATAACCGGGATCGATGTTGTTGAACGGGACAACGGGAGCCTGCTGACCGGCCGGGATGGGATGATCTTCAATAGAAACCGCGCCGCCGTTGACGATGTTCAGGTGCCCCATGGGAGTTCCAAACGCCAGGCTGACGGACTGGACGCCAGGAAGCGCTCGCACGCGAGCCTCAATTTGGCGATAAAACTCGCGCTCCTGTTTTTCGTCGTAGCCGATCTGGTGCGGGTCCACCGTGACGTTGAGCACGTGACTGGGATCAAAGCCCAGACGCAAGTCGCCAGCGTGCTGCAGGCTGCGAACCAGCAGACCGGCGATCACCAACAGGATTAGCGAGCCGGCCACCTGCGCGGCAACCAGGAAATTGCGGAACCGCTGACGGCCCGCGCCGGCCGTATCGCTGCGGCCGCCTTCCTGCAACAGGCTGTTGACATCGGCGCGAGAGGATCGGAACGCGGGCCACAGCCCGATCACGATTCCACTCAGCAGCGCGGCGCCGAATGCATAAGCAAAAACATGCCAATCGAAGCTCACATCCAGGTGCAGCGGGAGGCTGGTGACCATCAGCAGGCGCGCCAGATCGCCAGGATTGAGCCAATTGCCGATCAGGATTCCGCCAATTCCACCCAGCAGCCCCAGCAGGACGGATTCGGTGAGCATCTGTCGAATCAGCCGGCCGCGGCTGGCGCCCAGAGCGGCACGCAGACCCATCTCACGCTGCCTTACCGTGGCGCGCGCCAGCAAAACATTGGCGACGTTCATGCACGCCAGCAGTAAAACCAGCGCCGCCAGAACCAGGAAGAAGCCTGCCATCACGACGATCACGTTGTTCCCCAGCGGCTGCGAACGGGCCATTTGCTCACGGTACAGATGCACGGTAACGTTCTTGTCGGTAGCTGGGTATTGCTTGGCCAGACGCTGGGCGATGACATCGAAAGAGGCTTGCGCTTGGGCGAAGTTGACGCCGGGTTTCACCCGCGCCATCACACGCATGATTCGGGAATCGCGATCCTGCATGAGGTTGCCGGCGGATTGCTCCAAAGCTCCGCCGCTCGCGAGCGGCAAATAGGCATCCAGTTCGGCGAACGGCAGAGTGCCAAGAAAACTTTTGGGCACTACCCCGATAACGATGGCCGGTTTGCCATTCAGGCGGACCTGCTTTCCAAGCACTCGAGGATCGCCGCGAAATCGCTTCTGCCAGTACGAATAACCCAGCACCACAGCGGACGCTTTACCGGGCTGATTCTCTTCGCTTGGCAGCAGCAGGCGTCCTAAAGCCGGGTGCACGTTCAAAGCCGTGAAGTAGTTGCCCGTTACATAGCTGGCGAGAACCCGATCGGCTTGGCCATCGGCACTGAGGCCCGGCATCACGGGCATGAAACCGAACAGATCGGCGATGGGCTCCGCCTGCGAGCGGAAATCGACAAAATCGGGGTAGGAGAATGTGAATTGGTAGGGGGAATTTTTCTGCTGCGTCGCCACAAATCCAATCTGCTCGGGCTGGGGCACTGGCAGCGGACGCAGCAAATAACCATTCACGATGCTAAAGATCAGGGCG
Source organism: Bryobacterales bacterium (assembly GCA_963784025.1). Lineage (GTDB taxonomy): Bacteria > Acidobacteriota > Terriglobia > Bryobacterales > Bryobacteraceae > Palsa-89. The sequence continues at coordinate 342,964 of CAWAPW010000001.1, read as the reverse complement.
TTGGCCGCGATGCCAAGCGCCAGGGTGGCGGCGACGATGCCCGTCAATCCCGGAGCTTTCGCCAGTATTCTCCAGCCGTAGCGGAGGTCTTGAAAGATTGTCTTCATGACTTGCCTACTCGTATCGCAGCGCGATGCCAGGGTCGACATGCGTGGCGCGGCGCGCCGGAATCCAACAGGCCAGTAGCGCCACCGCGGCCAGCAGCAGCGCGACCGCAGCGTACGTCAGCGGATCGTTCGGGCTTACTCCCACCAGCAAGCCGGTCATCACGCGGGTAATTCCAAGCGCAGCCAGGACACCGACAGCCAGGCCGAGAATTACCATACGAACGCCCTGTTGAAGAATCAAGCTCAAGACGTCGCGCGCCGTGCCGCCCAGCGCCATGCGGATTCCGATTTCGCGCGTGCGCTGGACGGCCGAAAAAGAAACGATGCCGTAGATCCCGATCACCGCCAGGATCAATCCAATGGCGCCCATCGCGGCGGCCACGCCGGCTCCCAGGCGAAATTCCTGCAAGTTGTCGCCCATGGCGTCCTTCATCGTTTTGGCGTCGATGACCGGCAGATCGGGAGCCAGCTTATGGATCTCCGTCTGCAAAGGCGCCAGCAGCCCTTCCGGCGCAACCAACGATCGCACCTGTAATGCCCGCGCTGAAGTGTAGTTCTGCGCCAGGGGAACATAGAAGAACGGCGTAGGATCTTCCACGATGAACAGGTACTTGCCGTTCCCCGCTACGCCAACAACCTGCGCCGTTTTCGCGGGTCCGACGGCGGTCTTGAGAGTGAAGTGCTTGCCGATAGGATCCTGATGGGGCCAATATTTGTCCGCCATGGTCTGATTTACGATCACCACCGGGGGCGCGGCCTGGTTGTCCGATTCCGTGAAGGCGCGGCCGCGCAGCAAGGGAACTCGCGTGGTTTCAAAATAGCTGGGATCGATGTTGTCGAAGAACAGCGATGGCGGCTGCTGGCCGGGCGTCAACGTTTGATTGTCGAAGGCAACGGTTCCCGCGTTCACATTTCCCGTCATTGGTGCGCCGTACGCCAGGCTGACGGATTGAACGCCCGGCAATGCGCGCGCTCGATCTTCCAGGCGGCGATAAAATTCCAGCGTGCGGGTTTCGTCGTAGCCGATCTGGTGTGGATCCATGCTGAGACTCAACATATGATCGGGATCAAAACCCAGGTACATTGTTTCGGCATGCCGCAGGCTACGTACGAACAGACCGGCGATGATCAACAGCATCAGCGAACCCGCCACTTGCGCCACCACCAGAGCGCTGCGCAGGCGATTTCGGCTGGACCCCGCCGAGCCGCTTCGCCCGCCCTCCTGCAAAATCGTGTTTAGATCCGTTCGCGACGCGCGCAGAGCGGGCCACAATCCGACAAAGATTCCGCTGAAGAGCGTAGCGGCGAAACAATACGCGAAAACATGCCAGTCGAAGCTGAAATCCAGACGCACAGGCAGACTGGATTGCGCCGCTTTCAATATGTCGGCGGGTCTGATCCACTCTCCCAGCGCCAATCCCAACAGTCCGCCGCAAAGCCCCAGCAGCGTGGTTTCGGTGAGCATTTGACAAATCAGACGCCCGCGTCCGGCGCCCAGCGCCGCGCGCAGACCCATTTCACGCTGCCGCACGGTAGCGCGCGCCAACAGAACATTGGCCACGTTCATACAGGCTAAAAGCAAAAGCAGCGCCGCAAGAATCAGGAAGAAGCTCGCGATGATGACCACCAGGTTGTTGCCCAGCGGTTGCGGGCGAGCCAATTGTTCGCGGTAAACGTGGACAGAGAGGCCGGAGTCCGAGGAAGGATACTGCCTGGCCAAGCGCGACGCGATGACGTTGACGGTGGCTTGGGTTTGGGAGAAGGTGACGCCGGGTTTCAATCGGGCCAGGACGCGAACCACTGGTGCACTGCGATCCGCCAGCGGGTTGCCCGAGAACTCCTCCATGGAAGCCAAGTTTCCCAACGGAACATACATGTCCATCTCAATCACTGAGATCACGCCCCGGAATTGCCGCGGTACGACGCCAATAATGGTGGCCTCCTGTCCGTTCACGCGCACCTCCTTGCCAATCACCCCGGGATTACCAGCGAACCGCTTCTTCCAGTAGGAGTATCCGAGAACCACCACGGGTTGCCGGCCCGGCTGATTCTCCTCGGTCCCCAGGATCAGACGGCCCAAGGCCGGTTTCACGCCCAGAACGTCAAAATAGTTTCCGGTGACGCAGCTGGCCAGTACCTGATCGGCGCGCCCATCGGCGCTCAGGCCGGGCCGCACCAGGGCGTACCCGATCAGATCGGCGAGCGAGTCCGCCTGCTTCCGGAAATCGACAAAATCGGGATATGAGAAGGCCGACAGCAATTGCGAACCGCCCTTCTGCTGAGCGGCCAGGACGGCGATCCGCTCAGGGTGCGGCACGGGCATCGGCCGTAGCAAAAATCCGTTCACGAAGCTGAAGATCAGGACGTTGGCCGCAATGCCCAACGCCAGGGTGACGGCGACGACCACCGTCAACGCCGGCGTCTTCGCGAGCATTCTCCAGCCGTAGCGAATATCTTGCAGCAGCATTCCCATGATTCCTTGATCATGGCACGCTGGCTGCCACCCAGCGAGGCGAAGCATTCAAAGGAAAAGGAGACTGCTCCGGCGAGACCGCTTGTTCAGCGGCGGGATGCAGTGTATCGTAACCGGACAGGTTTCCACCAGACGTAAGCTTGCACATCGCAGCCGGCGGGTGCTTCGATGGACCTGGTGGCAGCGGCCGCTGAAGTCCTCGACGACGAGACGGACTGCGCCGGATCGATGTGCCCGGCTTTCTGTGGCGGCATGATCCTGCTCAAGGCGCTTCCACGAACTTGCGGCGAAGATCTAACACGCTCACGCCAGTGTTCACTTCGTCAAGAGATCTGCCAGGGCCGTTTATGCCTCTAAGAGCGCTTTCTTAGGTAGCGCCGTGGCGGCCGATGTTACGACCGCCGGGCGGGCATGGGCTTTTCTCTCGAGCTAATCGCCCTGGACCTTAGACTGCGATGGTGGCTTTGCAGCAAGCAGCGCGTTCACCGCGTTCTCTAACTTCGTGATTCTTGCTTCCTGGCTTCGCATATATTGCCAGAGGAGATTGGCCGCCAGTTGCCCCTCTTCAGATCCCAAGTCCATAGTTGGAAACCTTTCGTGAGAATTTTCTTTGTAAGAGAGGAGACCATTTCCGCCGTCCGGAGAGGCCTTTGCTCCGTTTCATTTCGCCGGAATCACCTTCTGACGCCGGCCCGAAAATAGATACCCTCAACGGCCTAGCTTAGCCAGCGTTATTTTTCGAAAATTTTCCCTAGAAAGGGCACAACATAAGACGGACGAACAGCGCGGGTTGACCTGCTTGCGTCAAACCTCTGTCAAGACGACCTACCAGGTCTCGGCCAGGCGCACGAACGTCCGCAAACCTACGCCCGTCGCGCCTTTGGCCATGTACGGCTTGGCATCGTCCAGCCAGGCAGTGCCGGCGATGTCCAGATGGATCCAGGGTGTTTCATCCACGAAATCGCGAATGAACCAGGCCGCGGTGATGGAGCCGCCCGAGCGTCCGCCAATATTGTGCAGATCCGCGAAGTTGCTTTTCAGCAGCTCTTTGTACTCTTCGTCCATGGGCATCTGCCAGGTTTTTTCGCCCTCGGCCTTGGCCGCCGCCAGCAGCTTTTCTAAGAATGCTTCGTTGTTGGTGAAGGCGCCCATGTTGACGCTCCCGAGCGCCACAACAATTGCTCCCGTTAATGTCGCGGCGTCCACCAGGTGGGTGCAGCCCAGGCGCTGGGCGTAGGTAAGCGCATCGATCAGGATGAGCCGGCCTTCGGCATCCGTGTTTAGCACTTCCACTGTCTTGCCGGAGAGCGATTTCACGATATCGCCGGGCCGCTGGGCCTTGCTGCCGGGCATGTTCTCGACGGTAGGCACCAGCGCGGTGACAGGAACAGAGGGTTTGATCTGCGCGATGGCGCGCATGGCGCCCAGCACGGCCGCGCCTCCTGACATGTCGTAGCGCATCTTTTCCATGCCTTCGGACGGCTTGATGGAGATGCCGCCGGTGTCGAAGGTGACGCCTTTTCCGATCAGGCCGAGATGATCTTTCGTGGCCGGCGCGCTGGCGGGCTTGTAGCGAATCACGATCAACGCGGGAGGCTCGGCGCTGCCTTGCGCCACGCCCAGCAGTGCGCCCATGCCAAGCTGGCGCATGCGGTCCTGCTCCAGAACTTCGCACTCCAGGCCGAATTCAGCCGACATTTGTTTGGCGCGCTCGGCCAGCAGGGTGGGGGTCATCACGTTGGCGGGTTCGTTGGCCAGATCGCGGCTGAAGTTCTGCGCTTCCGCTAAGATTCGCCCGCGATCCACAGCCGCTTGCGAACCACCCAGCACCGCGAATGACTCCACGCGCTTATCGTTCTTTTTCGGATCGGTCTTATAGCGATCGTTTTCGACATCCGCCAGGACCGCGCCTTCTACGGCCGCGGCCACCAAATCGTCGGAGCGCCAGGCTTCGTCGAGAGCCAGCGTGATCGTATGGATGCCTTTGCTCTTCAGCGAACGGACCACCGCGCCAGTAAGTTTGCGCAGCTCGGCCGCATCGAACTTGTCGCGCTTTCCGCCGCCTGCCAGCACCAGGCGTTTGGCCTTCAGACCCGCGGGCCGATGCAGGATCGCCACCTCCAGCGTTTTCCCCGAGAACTCGCCGGAATCATAAAGCTCCTTCACCTGGTCGGCGGCTGCGGATTCGGGCGGCGTGCCTTCAAATCCCAGGATCACCAGCGCATCCGAATCCACTTCCGCCAGTTTCTTCGGTTCCAGCTTGATCTTCATTTTTCCCCTTTATCTTCTTCGGCCGATGGCCGCGCGCGCTTCAGCTTCCATCTCCCGCGTCCGCTCGGATTCGCGCTTGTCGTGCAGCTTCTTACCCTTAGCCACGGCCAGCTCCACCTTGATGCGCCCGCTTTTCAAATACAGCTTGGTGGGAATCAGCGTCAGCCCTTTTTCACGCGTTTTTCCCAGCAATTTGTCGATCTCTTCTCTATGGAGCAGCAGCTTGCGGCGCCGGGTAGGCTCATGGTTCTCGCGGTTGCCATGCGAGTATTGGCCGATATGGGCGTTGAGCAGCCAGGCCTCGTTGTCTTGCACTTCGGCAAACGCGTCCTGAAGCTGGATGCGGCCATCTTTGGCGGCCTTGACTTCGGTGCCAGTGAGGGCAAGACCGGCTTCAAACCGTTCCAGGAGATGAAAATCATGCCCGGCATGACGGTTGTCGCTCAAGATTTTGATACCAGTTTCCGCTTTCGTGATACAGGGCTCCGGTTCGATGCAAGGCCCCGGATCGATGCCATTCGCCGGGAGTCTTGTTTTCTAGTCAACGCCAGGAAAGCACGCCGCGTCAAGCGTTTATGTGGAAGTTTCCGGCCACACCTGAAGTTTAGTGTAACATAGGGCCTTTATAAAGCATAAGATGATTCCTTTTAATAGGTTACGTGCCTTGGCTCCGTTCTGCGTGGCGCTGTTGCTGCTGCCCGCCGGCGGTTTGGAAGCCGGCAATCGCAAGGCTGACAAGTTGTTCAAGCTGGGCGAACAAGCCGAAGCGCACAAGGACTACGACAAAGCGCTGCAATATTTTCAGCAGGCTTTGGATATCGATCCGAAGGAAACCACCTACGAGCTGGCGGCGCGGCGGGCAAGATTTGAAGCCGGCGAAGCCCACACAGCGGCTGGGAAAAAGCTGCTAAAGGCCGAGGACCTGGAAAAGGCGTTGGCGGAGTTTCAAAAAGCGTTTGCCACAGACCCTGGTTCTATGATCGCGCTGCAAGAGATGCAGCAAACCAAGGAACTGCTGGACCAGAAGCAGAAGGGATTAGTGCCGCCCGGCGAAAAGCCGCTGACTTCGGTGGAGAAGGCGCAGAAAGAGAGCCTGGAGATGATCCAGTCCCTCCAGTCCCCTCCGGAATTGAAGCCGGTAACCAACCAGATCAGCTTGCTGAAGATGAACAATCAGCCGCCCAAGGTGCTGTATGAGACGGTGGGCAAGCTGGCGGGGATCAATGTGCTGTTCGATCCCACCATGCAGCCCGGCAAGAACGCAAATCTGGATCTGAACAACGTCACGCTGCAGGAAGCGCTGGATTATATTGCGCTCGAAACCAAGACCTATTGGAAGCCCGTCAGCACGAACGCCATTTTCGTCACGGAAGATAACGTCACCAAACGCCGGGACTACGAAGACGAAGTGGTAAAGGTCTTCTATTTGAAGAATCCCACCTCGACCCAGGAGTTTAACGAAATGGTAACCGCCGTGCGGTCCGTTACCGACGTGCGCCGGATGTTCCAGTTTAATGGCGAAAACGCGGTGGTGGTGCGCGACACCGTGGATAAAGTGGCGCTGGTGGAAAAGCTGCTGCACGATCTGGATAAACCGAAAGCGGAAGTGGTGGTGGATGTGCTCGTCATGGATGTGTCCAGCGACCTCAGCCATCAGATCGGGGCGGGTTTGGTGTCCAACGGCACCAACGGACTGAATTTGCCGATTCAGTTCTCGCCGACTAATCCCATCACAACTTCCACTACTGGGGCAGCCGGGACCGGCGGCACGGGCGCCACCAGCACCACCACTACTACCACCACAACCGGGAGCACCGCGGCCACTTCCACCTTCGTGGCTCTATCGCAACTGGGGCACTTAGGATCCAGCCAGTTTTCCACTACCTTGCCGGGGGCTACGTTGCAGGCCGTGATGTCGGATTCCAGGACAAAGATACAGGAATCGCCGGAAGTGCGTGTCTCCGACGGGCAGAAAGTCACGTTAAAGATCGGTGAGAAGTATCCGTATGCCACGGGCAGTTTCCAGCCGGGCGTCGGCACGGTGGGCGTAAGCCCGCTGGTGAGCACGCAGTTTCAGTTTGTCGATGTGGGCGTGAATGTGGAGCTGACGCCGCACGTGCATGGCGACGACGAGGTGACGCTGCACGTGAGCATCGATATTTCCGATATTGCGAGCACGCTCAATTTGGGCGGCCTCAGCCAGCCGGTGATCGGACAAAAGAAGAACGAGGCGGATATCCGCTTGAAGGACGGCGAAGTGAGCCTGTTGGGCGGTCTGATGTCGGACCAGGATACCAGCACCATTGGCGGAATACCGGGTCTGGTGAATATCCCGATTCTCGGCAAATATTTGTTCGGCAACGTGTCCAAAGACAAGCAGAGAGAACAGTTGATGATCGCTCTGATTCCCCACATCGTGCGGAAGCCGGATATTACAGGGCTGGATCTGAAGGGCATCTCGGCCGGAACGGACGCGACGGTGAAGCTGAGTTATGCGCCCAGAGTAGAAGAACCCGCTGCTCCCGCCACTCCCGCGCCGGCGGCTCCCACAGCCACGGCGCCCGCGGTTACGCCGGCCACTCCGGGAGGCGCCGTTGGCCTGACGTTCAATCCGGCCAGGGTGCAGGCGCAGTTAAGTACCCCGGTAAAGATCACGATCGAAGCCCAGAACATGGCGGATCTCGCCAGCGTCCCGGTAAAGGTGCGGTGGGATCCGAAGATTTTGCGTTTAGAGATGATCTCGCCGGGCGCGTTGCTGACGCAGGACGGTAAGATCGTAGCCCCCAGTCTGGACATTCGCAACGACACTGGGGACGCGAGTATTGACGTGAACCGCACAACCGGAGCGGGCGGAGTGAACGGCACGGGCCCGCTGTTGCAGCTCACGTTTACGGCCGTGGGCAAAGGAACTACCACGGTGAAGGTGACGGAAGCCACGCTGAAGAATTCGGCCCAGCAGCCCATCGCGGTGCAGCCGCCGTCGGTTTCCGTAACGGTGCAGTAAAACTTCGGAGCGGAGAATGCGGCGCAAGGGACAAAGCGGCCTGACGCTGGTGGAGCTGATCGTGGCTTTCACCATCATGATGATTTTGACATCCATGGCGGTTCCGCTGGCGCGCTACAAGGTGCAGCGCGATAAGGAGCGCGATCTGGAGCGCGCGCTGGTTGAGATGCGGAACGCCATCGACAAGTTCAAGGACGACATGGACGCCCAGAAGATCGGGCCGGCCAAGCTGGATTCGGATAATTATCCGGAGAGCCTGAAGCAACTGGTGGACGGAATCAAGGCCACTGGATCGGTGGACAAGAAGATGAAATACCTGCGGCGCATCCCCAAGGATCCCATGACCAACTCGTACGACTGGGGTTTGCGCAGCGACCGCGACGACGTTGACTCGCAGTCCTGGGGCGGGCAAAACGTTTTCAACGTGTACACCAAGAACATGGATAAGGCGCGTGATGGAACCCCCTATTCCGAATGGTGACGCTATGACGCCGGCGCGGAACAACGCGGCCCAGACCACTCGGCGGCGCTTCGGTTTCACGCTCATCGAGCTGATGATCGTGATGGCGGTCATCGCGGTGTTGATGGCCGTGGCGCTGCCTATCTACAACCGGTCCATCATCCGATCAAAGGAAAGCGTGCTGAAGAACAACCTGTTCACGCTGCGCACCGTGATCGACGAGTATACCTACGACAAACAGAAGGCGCCGCAAACGCTGCAGGATCTGGTTAGCGACGGTTATCTGCGGCAGGTGCCTATGGATCCCATGACCGGAAACGCGGATTCCTGGAAACTGATTATGGAAGACGCCAGCAACACCGTCAACCAGACTATGCCGGGAATTTTCGACGTGCGCAGCGGCGCGGACGGGACTAGTCTGGAAGGGACGCCGTACTCGGAGTGGTAGCGGCGCGGGGTGCCGGCACGCGCTTGGGCGGCGTTTTCTTCCACATATAGAGCCGGTACAGCATCAGCACCGTCAAGATTGCCGCGTACATGAGCGGCAAGCGTTCGTCGGACTTCACCAGCCACATGTAATGAATCACGCCGGCCAGCGCGGCAAGATAGATCAGCCGGTGCAGGCGCTGCCATTTTGCGAATCCCAGCCGGCGCACCCAGCCGGCCGTCGACGTAACCGCCAAGGGCAGCAGGAGCGCAAAGCCCAGCATACCCACGGTAATAAAGCGCCGCTTCAGGATATCGGCCCACATGTCCGGCACGCTGAAGGATTTGTCCAGGATGAACCAGGTCATGAAGTGCAGGCAGACGTAAAAGAAGGCGAAGAGTCCCAGCATGCGGCGATAGCGGACCAGTCTGGGCTGGTTGAGGATCTTCCGCAGCGGCGTGATACACAGCGTGATCAGCAGGAGCCGGATGGTCCAAGTGCCGGTATAGTGCGTGATATATTCGACGGGATTGCCGGTCAGCTCCGGCGCGTCGCCCGTGGTGAGCAGCTTGTAAAACGGCCACGCGAGCAGCAGGAACGGAACCAGGCACGCCGCGAAGACAACAATCTTTGTCCAGCGGCTGGAGAGGACGTTATCGAGAAGCTTGTTCAAGATGGATCTGGTGCCGCCGGCTTAATAGTATTTGCGAAGATCCATGCCCGCGTATAGGCTGGCAACCTCGGGATATCCGTTGAACATGAGCGTGGGACGCATAAACAATTCCGGCAGGCGGCGTTCTTTGGCCTGGCTCCAGCGCGGATGATCCACGTGCGGGTTCACGTTGGAGTAAAAGCCGTATTCATTGGGCGCGGACAGATTCCAGGTGGTGGGCGGCTGCTTTTCCACCAGGCGAATCTTCACCAGCGACTTCGCGCTTTTGTATCCATATTTCCACGGCACCACTAAGCGGATGGGAGCGCCGTCCTGATTGGGAAGTTTGTCGCCATAGAGCCCCACGGCCAACAGCGCCAGCGGGTGCATGGCTTCGTCCAGGCGCAGGCCTTCCACGTAGGGGAAGTCAACGCCCGCCTCACGCGAGCTAAGCATATGCTTGCTGTCGTAATAGGTTTCGAAAGCCACGTATTTCGCTTTGGGCGTAGGCTCCACTTGCTTCAGCAGCGACGCCAACGGAAAACCGATCCAGGGAACGACAATGGACCAGCGTTCTGTGCAGCGATGCCGGTAGATGCGCTCTTCCAGTGGGGCGATCTTGAGCAGGCTGTCCTGGTCGAACATCACGGGCTTGGCCACCTCGCCCTCCACCTTCAGCGTCCAAGGCGAAGTACGAAAGTTTTTGGCGTTTTCGGCAGGGTCGCTTTTATCGGTGCCGAACTCGTAGAAATTGTTGTAGTGCGTGATGATTTCGAGCGGCGTTAGTTTGTCGGAGCCGACGTTGTAGTCGGTCTTCTTGACATCGCCGAACGTGCCGGCTCGCGCTCTTCCCGCCAGTGCGCCAATTGCGAGGGACCCCGCCAGGAAGCGGCGCCGGTTGACGTACAGTTGCTTGGGCGTAACGTCGGAATAGCGAAGATCGGGGGCTTTTCGAATCAACATAAGCTTCTATATGTATGGTAACGCTTCCGCAAGCGTTGGAGTTACCTGCCCGACGACCCGAAGCCGCCCGCCCCGCGCGCCGAATCGGTCAACTCACCGCCCTCCTGCCATTCCACCGCATCGTAGGGAGCCACGATCAGCTGCGCGATCTTGTCGCCCTTTTCGACGACATAATCGAGGTTGCCCAAATTGAACATAACTACGCGGATTTCGCCCCGGTAGCCGGGATCGATGGTGCCAAAGTTCACCGTGACCGAGTGCTTGAGCGCCAGGCCGCTGCGGGGGCGGACCTGCGCTTCGTGGCCGCGCGGGAGTTCGATGGCAATACCGGTGGGCACGGCTTGCGCGGCGCCAGGAGTGAGCACCACGCGTTCCAGCGCACGCAGGTCCATGGCGGCGTCTTCGTCGGGTCCATGCGCGTAGCTGGGCAGGATGGCGTCGGGGTGCAGTTTCTTGATGCGGATCTTCATGTTCAGGATTTAGTGTGGCACTAGAACACGAGCACGTGGGCCCGGTGTCCTCGGCTTGAAACGAGCGCGCGATCGCGGGTAATCAGGGGAGCGTTGAGCGCCTCGGCAAGGGCGATGTAGGCCGCGTCGTAAGCGGTCCAGTTGTGACGCAACTGCCAAATTCGTGGCGCCAGAACAGTGTGAGAATAGCGGTTCAACCGCATGTCTGCAAAGATCTGGAGAGCTTGCTCGGCCGGAGTGTGCCCACTTCCGCGCTTCGCGCGTACCGGCGCAGCGTATGTAGAACCTCGAGATCGATGAGATGGGGAACGTGGATACTCTCGCCTTCCGCGAACATATATTGTGCAATCTCGGTTGCTGTTTTCGGATTTAGCAGGACTTCCAACACAGCGGAGGCATCCACAACAATCACCGGCTGTCCCGTTCCTCGCGTATGATTTCAGCCGGCGACCGCTTATACTTTACTGGTGGGAGCCTCGCGATGCGTTCCGCCAGCTCCTTCATGGTGGGCCGTTCCGCAATCTCTTCTATCTCCCGCAACAGATAATCGGACAGCGAAAGCCCTTCAGCAGCCGCGCGCGATTTCAATTTGCGATGCAGAGTGTCGGGGACGTTGCGCACCTGGATCGTCTTGGGCATGCCTTGAGGATACCGCGAGCCTACAATGAAATTGATGGCGAAGCTGCCCACAACGCCGAGCGGGACAATCACCGCGCCAGCCCGCAAAACGCTCAGCGGCATCCCCGTTGAACCGGTCTACACAGCCGATGACGTTGCCGGCCTCCAAATTCCTCCGCCGGGCGAGTTCCCCTACACGCGCGGCATTCACGAAAGCATGTACCGGGGCAAGCTCTGGACCATGCGGCAGTTCTCGGGGTTCGCCACTCCGGAGGAAACCAATCGGCGTTATCTTTATCTGCTAGGCCAGGGACAGACCGGGCTGTCCGTGGCGTTCGATTTGCCGACGCTGATGGGCTACGATGCCGACCATCCCACGTCAGAGGGCGAAGTGGGCAAGTGCGGCGTTTCCATCAGCTCGCTTGAGGACATGGAGATTCTGTTTCGCGGCATTCCGCTCGGCGATGTCACGGTGTCGATGACTATCAATTCGCCCGCGCCGGTGATCTGGGCCATGTATCTCGCGGTGGCTGAAAAACAGGGCGTCGATTGGAACAAGCTTTCCGGTACGCTGCAGAACGACATTCTGAAGGAGTACATCGCGCAGAAGGAATACATCTATCCTCCGCGCCCTTCCATGCGGCTGGTAACGGACGTGATCGAGTATTCCACCACGCACGTTCCGCGCTTCAATCCCATTTCGATCAGCGGGTATCACATTCGCGAAGCTGGGTCGACGGCCGTGCAGGAGCTCGCGTTCACGCTCCGCGACGGCATGGAGTACGTGGAGTGGGGCATCGCGCGCGGATTGCCGGTGGACAGCTTCGCGCCGCGCCTGAGCTTTTTCTTTAATTCGCACAACGATTTCTTCGAGGAGATCGCGAAGTTTCGCGCCGCGCGGAAGATCTGGGCGGAGACGATACGGGATCGTTACGGCGCCAAGGACGAGCGAAGCTGGAAACTGCGCACGCACGCGCAAACCGCCGGGTGTTCGCTCACCTGGCAGCAGCCCTACAACAACATCGTGCGGACCACGCTGCAGGCGCTGGCGGCGGTGCTGGGCGGGACACAGTCCCTGCACACCAATTCGCTCGATGAGGCGTACGCCCTTCCGAGCGAGCACGCGGTGACCATCGCTCTGCGGACGCAGCAGGTGATCGCGTATGAAAGCGGCGTTCCGGACGTGCCCGATCCGCTGGGCGGCAGTTACTTCGTCGAGAGCCTGACGGCCGAAATGGAAAAGCAGGCGCGGGCTTACATTCAGCGGATAGATGAAATGGGCGGCATGATTCCGGCCATCGAGCGCGGATTCCCGCAGACCGAAATCGCGAACGCCAGCTACGAATACCAGCACTCCGTCGAGACGGGCGAGCAAAAGATCGTGGGCGTGAATGCCTTCGGCGAGCATAGCGAGGAGCCGGAGACTCCGATAGAGGTGCTGGAGATTGATGCCTCGTCGCAGGCGCATCAGCTGGAAAAGCTCGCGAAATTGAAGGCCAGGCGTGACAACGCGAAGGTTCGGGAATGTTTGAACGCGCTGCGCAGCGCCGCCGGGGGTTCTGAAAACACCATGCCCGCTATCCTGGAAGCCGTCCGCGCCTACGCCACGGTAGGCGAAATCTGCGACGCGCTGCGCGAAGTTTTCGGAGCTTATACGGAAACCAGCGTTCTGTGAGCGCGTAAAATCGACCGGGTAAACCAACCGCAGCCTTCCAAGGTTATTAGGTTTATAGGACTGGAACTGCGCGTGCCTTCACAGAGTTGGTGCAAAGCTCGACCGAAAACAACCGTGTAACAACCGATGACGACGCCGGTGCGCCGCACAGGCTTGGGAATTTCAGCGCCTGGCTTTCCAGGCCATGGATAATAGCTTTGGCGGCGGGGGCCTTGCTTGCGTTGCTGACTATCGTAGCGCTCGCGATTCCTTATCGCCGACTTGCCCGGCGTGTGGACCGGCAGCTCGCAGGCTCGCTCCTGAACACGGTGGATTATTATTCCGCGCCCGAATTTATATCTGCCGGCGACCCCATGTCCCCCGCCGATGTCGCAGCGGCGACGAAGCGCGCGGGCGGGAGAGTGCGCATTCAGCTTTCGAACGGACGAGTTAGTTCAATGGTTGACGCAACTAGCGGACGCAACATTTCTACTTATGAGTTGCAGCCGCAGCTTCTGACGTCCGAGCAGGGACGGGCGAAGCGCGTACCGGTGTATTTTTCCGAGATTCCGCCGGTATTAGTGCATGCCATCTTGTCGGCCGAGGATAAGCGATTCTTCAGACATTCGGGCGTCGATATGTTTCGGATCGCGAAGGCCGTCTACGTGGATGTGCGCGAGCGGCGCAAAGAACAGGGCGCTTCCACCATCACCATGCAGCTGGCGCGCAATCTTTGCCTTACTCGCGACAAGAGCTGGAAGCGCAAAATGGAAGAGGCGCTGATCACGCTGCACCTGGAACACGAACTGTCCAAGCAGCAGATATTCGAGCGATACAGCAATCTGGTTTATCTGGGCGGAGACGGCGCGTTCGAGATCAACGGCGTGGGAGAAGCAGCTCGGGCATATTTCAACAAAGATGTAACCAAGCTGAATCTGCCCGAAGCCGCAACTCTTGCCGGGTTGATCCAGCGTCCCGTTTACTTGAACCCGTTCCGCTATCCTGGCCGCGCGCTGGATCGCCGCAATGTGGTGTTAAAGCGCATGTTCGATAACCGTTACTTGAACGCGCGGCAATACGCGGCGGCTATCGAAACGCCGCTGGGTCTGCAGGCCGGCACAACGGAGCTTTCCGCGTCCCAATATTTTGTTGACGCCGCCGGCAAGAAAATCCCCCAGGAATTGGATGACGAAGCGGACAAGGCCAACGCCGTCTATACAACTTTGGATCTGCGTCTTCAACAGGCCGCCCAGCGCGCCATCGCCGACGGAATGCAGCTCGTCGACAAGCAGCTGGCGGCCCGTCACGGAGGCGCGCCCCGGACTCCGCCGCAAGTGGCCCTCATCGCTCTCGATCCTCACACCGGCGAAGTGAAGGCGCTTTATGGCGGCCGCAACTACGCCGCCAGCCAACTGGACCGCGTGTTCGCCAAGCGCCCGCCCGGCTCGGTTTTCAAGCCGTTCGTCTACACGGCTGCGCTGAACACCGCCATCACGGGAGGCGATCCCGTCTTAACGCCGGCCTCCATGGTGGATGATTCGCCCACCACGTTCGACTTTGGCGACCAGAGCTACAGTCCCTCCAACTTCAAACATGAGTTCATGGGACAAGTCACGCTGCGCCAAGCCATGGCGCATTCGCTCAACGTCGCGGCGGTGAAGGTGGCGCAGATGGCGGGCTACAGGAACGTGGTTGCTATTGCCCGAGAGGCGGGTATGAATGACGATATCCAGCCCACGCCGGCGGTGGCTCTCGGCGCGTACCAGGTGACGCCACTCGAAATCGCGCGAGCCTACACCATCTTCGCTAACGGAGGTAATCTGGTGCAGCCCGCGTTCATCGCGGAAGCGCGGGATGCAAAAGGCGAAGTTGTGTATCGTCACAACCCCCAGACCACGCGCGTGCTGGATCCCCGCATTGCTTTCCTGATGGTTGACATGCTGCAGGAGGTAATGCGCAGTGGAACAGCGGCTAGTGTTCGCGCCCGCGGGTTCCGATTGCCGGCCGCCGGAAAAACCGGGACATCGCACGACGGGTGGTTCGCCGGATTCACTTCGGGGCTTCTGTGCGTGGTTTGGGTTGGCTTCGACGATTACACCGACCTGGGACTGGAGGGCGCCAAATCCGCGTTGCCCATCTGGACTGAGTTCATGACGGAAGCCGCGCGCTACAAGCAATATGGCGACGTGAAACCGTTCAAGCCTCCCCAAGGTGTGACGCAAGTATCGGTGGATCCGCAGACCGGCGATCTTTCCGGACCGGGCTGTCCCAGCGGCGTCGCCACGTATTTTGTCGACGGAACGCAACCCCAAACGCAATGCACACCGCAAGAGGTTCAAATTATGTCGACGGACAATGGTGGCGTCATTGAAAGATCCGTCCCTGCTCAAACCCAGCCAGTGAACGCCGATGCCGGCGCAATTATTCCAGCTGTCGCCGCGCCGCAATCCCTGCTGCCGCCCGCGACTGCGCTGCCGGAATCCCAGCCGCGCTAGTAAAATACGAGCCAATTCGCTGGTCGCTGTGATATGGAACCTCCTGGCTGCCTGAACCTGAGAGACAATGGGAATAATATGCGTTACCTGCTGGTTTTGGTGACCGCCGCCGTCCTCACCGCCGCCGGTGAGATGAATCTGACGGTGGCGCAGTTGATCATGTTCATCAAATCGTCGGTGCAGCTAAAGCAGCCCGATCGCCAGGTGGCCGAGTATTTGCGCCACGTGAAGCTCACCGACAAGCTGGAGGATCGCACCATCGAAGACCTGCAAAGCCTGGGCGCGGGTCCCAGAACCGTCGCGGAGCTGCGCGAGCTGAGCGATGCTTCCGCCAGCCTGACGGTTTCCGCCCCGCCCCCGCCTCCGCCGGTCTACGTTCCCCCGCCTCCGCCGGATTCCGAGGAACAAGCGAAGATTATCGACGAAGCGCGCGAATACGCGCTGAACTACACCAAGCAGTTGCCCAATTTTATTTGCGTGCAAGTGACCCGGCGCGACGTGGACCCCACTGGATCCGGCAACAATTGGTATCACGCCGACACCATTACGGCCCGCCTGAGCTACAACGGCACCGAGAATTACGAAGTTATTCTTCATAACAACGAGCCGGTGACCAACGGCAACATGCGGCAATTTGGCGGTACAACGTCCGAAGGCGAATTCGCCAGCATGCTGGATCAGATCTTCGAGCCGGAGACGCATACCGATTTCTCCTGGGATCATTGGGGCAAGCTGCGCGGCCGCAAGACCTACGTGTTCGCCTACGATGTGCAGCAGCAGTATTCGCATTATCACGTGGAGGCCGACGACAAGCTGGCGATCATCCCCGCGTACCGGGGTTTGGTCTATGTCGACGAAGACAGCAAGACCGTGGTGAAGATCGTCATGACGCCGTATGACATGCCGAGCACTTTCCCGATCCACGACATCACGACATCGCTGGACTACGATTTCGAGAAAATCGGAGACCAGCAGTACATGCTGCCGTTGAAGTCCGTGCTCACGTCCAAGCGCGACCGGCAAATGACGAAGAACGATATTGAGTTCCGGCTTTATCGCAAGTTCGGAACCGAATCGAGCATCAAGTTCGAGACGCCGGACGCCCTTCCTGAAGATCAAACAAAAGAGACTCAAAAGTAGCGAGTAATTCAGCCTGGCTCATTTGTTCGGGGCGAATGATCGCGATTTTGCCATCGCCGGTTGGACGCCAGCGCTGGAACATGCGCTCGCAGACCGCGCCCGCGAAAATGCCGATCATCGGAATTCCGCAAGCGGCCGCAACATGCCCTCCCGCTGAATCGTAGCCGACATACAAACGGCTGCGCTGGATATGCGCGGCGAAACCCGCGAAGGATCCATCCCACATCACGATGCCTTCTCCGCCGGCCTTCGCCACCGCGCGCTCCACTCGCTCGGCCTCTTCGCCGCCCGCGCCTTTGTCGATCAGGATCGGCCGCGGTAATCGCCGCAGCAGTTCTGCTTCGAAGGGATCGGCCACACGTTTGGCTGGATTTTCGCCGACGCCGAAACTGACGGTCGTTGCGAATTCGGCCGCTTCGATTCCGGTGCGAATGTAAGGGCGGGCTTCGGGAATACCGAATGTCTTTGTCGCCCAGCGGCGGGTCAGCGCGGGCAGCGGATCTTGCGTGTTGGCTCCGAACGATCGGCTGTGAAAAAAGTAGTAATCTTCCTCGCCACAGATGGGCAGCAGACCAAGTTGAGTAAGACGGGAGTCGGGATCGACGACGATGCTGTTGGGCAGCGAGACGGCTTCACGCAATTGCGGCCAGACCGCGAGGCGGTCATCGATGGTGCCACGGCGCCCGTAGGCGATGGGGAGATGGCGCAAACGGGAATCGGCATCGAACAGCTCCCAGTTCTTGGCGGGACCTACGAACCAGATCACCGCGTTCGGGAAGCGCTGTTTCGCGGCATCGAGAACCACGCTGGTGACCGCGACATCGGCGCCGAGCGTTACACGCGAAAGCACGAAAACGTTTTGGATGGCAGCGGGATCGCGGTCAAGGACCCGCATCAGCCGCACACGCTCATATCGGGCCAGCAGGTGCGTGGCGTGAAGGCCGGTACGGCGTGCGATGACGTCGCAAAAGATTTCGGCGTACACGCGGCATAAACGGGGCTCGAACAGGTCGGCCAGACGTTCGACCACGATTCGAAACAACTCGCGATCGCCGCCTTGCGCCAGCAAGTCGTCCAGCAAATGATTGGGCCACGGCCGCGATTCCAGGCAATGCCCCAGCAGCGCTTGCGCGAGCAGCTCAGGCGAGGTATTTGCCAACCAGCAGCTCCAGTTTTTTGCGCGTAGCCTCGGGCACGGCTTTGGGATCGGTGATCAACGCGTGCGCCAGCGCCGATCCGCACTTGCATTCGCGAGCCTCCGGCATGCTGGCCACCGTGGCCTCCACAACCTTACAAGCATTCTCCGCATTCTGCTTCAGGTTCGCCAAAATGTCGGTGACGGTGACGGCATCGTGCTCCTCGTGCCAGCAATCGTAATCGGTGACCATCGCGATGGTGACGTAGCACAGCTCCGCTTCGCGCGCCAGCTTGGCTTCCTGCAAATTCGTCATGCCGATCACGTCCATGCCCCAACTGCGATAGACATTCGATTCCGCTTTGGTGGAAAACGCCGGACCTTCCATGCAAAGATACGTTCCGCCGCGCCCCACGTCCACGCCGGTTGCGCACGCACGCCCGATGCACCACTTCGGAAAGCTGCGGGCACACCGGATCGGCGAAGCTGACGTGCGCCACCAGACCGTCGCCGAAAAATGTGGAGACGCGGCCGCGCGTGCGATCGAAAAATTGATCGGGAATCACAAACTTCAGCGGCGCGATGTTCTTCCTTCAGCGATCCGACGGCGCTGAGCGACAGAATGCGGTCGACGCCCAGCGATTTGAATCCGTAAATATTGGCGCGAAAGTTCAGCTCCGAAGGCGAATGACGATGGCCGCGGCCGTGCCGCGCAAGAAATGCGACCTCTTTGCCTGCGAGCTGCCCCACGACGTAGGGATCCGACGGCATGCCCCACGGAGTTTCGATCACCATTTCTTCGTGCGCGGTGAAGCCGGGCATGGAATAGAGGCCGCTCCCGCCGATGATTCCGATGGTTGGTTTTTTCATTTATCTTTTTTGATTCCGCTGGATTAATTCCAGCAACACGCCGCCCGTGGACGACGGATGGACGAAGACATAGATGTGCCCGCCCGCGCCGGCGCGCGGCTCATTCAGCAATCGTGCGCCGTGCGCCTTCAGGCGCTCCACCGTGGCGGCAAGATCCGGCACCCTGACCGCGACATGATGCAGCCCCTCGCCGCGCTTCTCGATGAATTTCGCGATCACCGAATCCGGCTCGGACGCTTCCAGCAGTTCGATGCGCGAGTCGCCAGCGGGCAGCATCGCGACGTTGACCTTTTCCTGTTGCACGGTTTCGCGCAGGCTGACCGCGAAGCCGAGCTGCTTCTCATAAAAACCCAGCGCGGCGTCCAGCGATCGAACGGCGATGCCCAGATGGTCGATTTCGAACGTGCTCGATCCGGCGTGGTTGATCCAGCCATCGGTAATGGTGTACGGATCGCGCCGCCGCGCCGCCACTTCCTCCGCGGCAGCCCGAAAATCAATATTCGCAAATTGTTCGATCAGCCGTTCGCGCAGCATCTCACGCAGGCGCAGAGCCCAATTGGCGACAGCGCGACTTCTGGCGTCCGGGCGGCCAGAAACGATCGTATTGCGAAGCGCGTTTCGCTGACGCCCTGGCCTTCCGTCGCCACCGTGCGCATGATGGGCGGAACCCATCCGTCGCTTCTGGTCGACAGGCTTTGCAGAGCCAGGATCTCGCGCTCCAGCCGATCCGCACCCGGCTGATCGCATTTGTTGATGACGAAAATGTCGGCGATCTCCATGATGCCGGCTTTGATGGCTTGCACATCGTCGCCCATGCCGGGCACCAGCACCACCACGGTAGACATCCGCCAGTTTCGCAATCTCCACTTCATCCTGGCCCACGCCGACCGTTTCGATGACGATAACTTCTTTGCCCGCGGCATCCAGCAGCAGCGCCATGTCGGTAGTTGCCGCGGCCAGCCCGCCCAGGTGCCCGCGCGTGGCCATGGATCGGATGAACACGCCCGGGTCGGCGTGATGGCTCAGCATTCGGATGCGGTCGCCCAGAACGGCGCCGCCGGTGTACGGGCTGGTTGGATCAACCGCGAGAACGCCGACCGCTTTGTCTTCGCGGCGAAACTCGTGCACCAGCTGATCCACCAGCGTGCTCTTGCCCGCGCCGGGCGCACCGGTGATGCCGAGGACAGCGGCGCGTCCGGTGTGAAAAAACAATTCCTTCAGCAATGATTCGGCGCGTCGGGAGAGCGGTTTTCGATCAGCGTGGCGGCGCGGGCCAGCGCGCGCGGATCGCCGCCAGGATCTTCTCAGCGGTAAGTCCGCTCATTCACTCTTCAGTAGCTGGCGCGCGATCACCAGGCGCTGGATCTCGCTGGTGCCTTCGCCGATGGTGCACAGCTTGACGTCGCGATAGAACTTTTCGACGGGATAGTCCTTGATGAAGCCGTTGCCGCCGTGGATCTGCACCGCTTCATTGGTGGCGCGCACCGCGATCTCGGACGCAAACAGCTTCGCCATGGACGATTCCTTGGTGACGCGCTGCCCGCGATCCTTCATCCAGCCCGCGCGATAAGTGAGCAGGCGCGCGGCGTCGATCTCCGTCGCCATGTCGGCCAGCTTGTTCTGGATGGACTGAAACTCCGAGATGGGCCGGCCGAATTGCTTGCGCTGCTTCGAATACTTCAGCGCCGCTTCGTAGGCGCCCTGCGCCATTCCCACCGAGAGCGCGGCGATGGAGATGCGTCCGCCATCCAGAATCCGCAGGCTGTCGACGAATCCCTCGCCTTGCTTGCCCAGCAGTTGCGATTCGGGCACGCGGCAATCGGTGAAAATCACTTCGCCGGTGGCGCTGGCGCGCATGCCGAGCTTGTTTTCCTTCTTGCCGAACTCGAAACCCGGGCACGCCCTTTTCCAGGATGAACGCGGAAACTCCGTGCTGCGAGGCGGCGCGATCGGTGACCGCCATGGCGACGCAAACGTCGGCGTAACCGGCGTTGGTGGTGAAAACCTTGCTGCCGTTGAGCACCCAGCACGAGCCGTCTTTCACCGCCTTGGTGCGCATGCCGCGCGGCGTCGGAGCCCGGATTCCGATTCGGTGAGCGACCAGGAACCGATCCACTCGCCGGTAGCGAGCTTGGGAATATACTTCTCGCCGCTGCTCCTCGCTGCCGGCCACGAAGATGTGATTGGTGCAGAGCGAATTGTGCGCCGCGACGATCAATCCCACGGAGGGATCGATGCGCGAGAGCTCCTCGATGATGATCGAATACTCGATGTAGCCGAGGCCCGCTCCGCCCAGTTCCTCGGGGAAAATGGCGCCCAGGAAGCCCAGCTGGCCGGCTTTCTTGATGACTTCGAGCGGAAAGATCTCCTCTTCATCCCATTGCAGGACGTGCGGGCGGATTTCCTGCTCGGCAAATTCGCGGACACTCTTGCGAAGCTGGATCTGCTCCGGCGTGAAGTCAAATTCCATGGGGGGAAGGGAGAGGTCCCTGATTCAATGTTAGCAAGCCGCGAGAGAATTGCAGCTGGACCGCCTGAGGGAAGGCTCGCAAGGGAAGATGGCGCACGGCTGGATCTGCGGGACTACGCGCAGGGATGCTCACTGACCAATCTTCGAGGAGATCCTCCGGCAAAACCTCCCACCATCCATCGATCGGCTTCCCTTCCGGACCCAGCACACACCAACTTCTCAGCCGGTCTCGCCCGAAAGATACTCGAACCATTCTCCGTGCGCATCGAAGACCTGCAGTTGGCCGGACGGGATGGCGCTCGATGCGTCCCGAAGTCAGGTGCCCCTTCACTCCGCTTTCGGCCAGGATGTACACCAGGGCGGCCTCATCAGAAAGAACCATCGGAGGATCCGGCAAGCAGGTTTCTGGCCAGATCCCTAATCTCGATAAAGACGGGAAGGCGAGGCTATGTCAGGCGGCTGGTAGTTGTGCAGCAGATCCTGATAGCCGTTCATCGCCAGGCGGCAAGCCAGATCCGAGCCGGCGAAGCGCGCGCGATGCCAGGTTTGTTTCGGCGTGTACACGATGTCGCCCTGGTCGGCAACGAAAATCGGCATCGACCCGATCTTGTACTCCATCTTGCCCAGCAGGATGAACCAGAACTCGGGCGATTCCTCGTGGAAATGGCCTTTGTCGGTGTCGGGCGCCGGCCGCTGCTTCTTGGGATCGCCGATGATGATGTTGGCCACGGCGCGGTCGTCGGCGATGAAACGCCGCTGTTTCTCGGTCCCGGCCACCACGGCGTTGAAATCGATGTACGGCTTGTTGCCTTGATCGTACTTGCCTCGGCCTTCGATCCGCACCTTCACGAAATTCACGCCGTCCAGCGGCACCGGCGTCTCATCGGCGGGATACATGGTCTGCGCGCCGGCGATGTTCACTTCCAGGCGCAGCGAAGGTTTGTCGCCCACGGTTTCCAGGCTGTAAATGGTGCGGTAGGGCACCTGCACCAGATAGCCCTTCGACGCGACGAACGGCTCCTGGCCTTCGATGGTGAATCGGATCTGGCCGTCCTGCACGATCCACCACTCGCGCGTGTCGGGATGGAAGCGGCGGGGCGTTTTCGCACCGGGCGCCATGGAAATGTAGTCGGCGTGAAGCAGCGAATCGCTGACCACGGTCTGGGTCCAGTTGGGCTGGCCCTTGTGCTGGACGAGCAGGTCGGCCAGTTTCCATAGCGGCCGGTTGGGCGCCACCCAGGTGGCCGGTTGCGCGGGAACGGGCGCCCACGCCAGTCGGCTGTCCTGCTGAGCCATGAGCGGGAGCGTCACGGCAAATGCCAGAAGTGCGGATCTCATTACCGCCCAAGTTATCACTCAGTGTCGGCAGTGTAAACGGTCTGGCACCTATGCTGGATATATGCAGAACACGAATCGACCAGTTGCGCTGGTCACAGGTGGAAGCCGTGGAATTGGCGCGGCCATTGCGAAGCTGCTGGCGGCGAACGGATACAACGTGGCGGTGAATTATGCGAAAGATGGAGCAGCGGCGCAGAAGGTACTGGACCAGCTGGTGGCCTTGGGCTCGCGGGCGGCGGGCATTCAAGGCGATATTTCGCGGGAGGCTGACGTCTTGCGGCTCTTCGAAATCGCGGAGCGCGAGTTGGGTCCGCCCCGCGCGCTGGTCAATAACGCGGCCATCACCGGCGGCTTTGCCCGCGTGGAAAATATCGACAGCGCGGCTCTCGCTCAGATGCTGGCCGTAAACGTGGCGGGCACCATGCTGTGCGCGCGCGAGGCGGTGCGAAGGATGTCCACCAAGCGCGGCGGCGCGGGCGGCGCCATCGTGAACATTTCGTCCATCGCGGCCAGAACCGGCAGCGCGGGCGAATGGGTGCACTACGCGGCATCGAAGGGCGCGGTGAACACGTTTACCCTCGGACTGGCGCGCGAAGTTGCCACCGAAGGCATCCGCGTGAATGCCGTCGCGCCGGGCTTGGTGGATACGGAGCTGCACGCGGCGAATGGCGAACCCGGGCGCCTGTCGCGGCTCACCCCCACGATACCGATGCAGCGAGCGGGAACACCGGAGGAAATCGCGCAGAGCGTGCTATGGCTGCTCTCAGACGCGGCTTCTTATGTGACGGGGACGATTCTCGAAATCGGCGGCGGGCGATGACTGAGTCACCCCGCCCGGTGTGAGTTGCGACAATGGTTATGCAAGAGTGGGTCGCCAGAGATGAGCAAACACGCCGAAGGGGAAAAACTAGGAACCCGATCAGAGTATGCTGCGATTCGTGACCGGGATCTGGATCGCGAGGTGTCATCCGATTGGTTCGAGGTCGATAACGAAGCCTGGCACAAACTCGACATCGCTGAGTCTGAACCCGAGCCGGGCCGCGGCGGGGCGAGATCTATCTCACGACGCTCGACCCAACGATAGGCCGCGAGATTCAAAAAACGCGGCCGGCCTTGGTCATCCAAAACGATGTATCGAATCGCGTGACTGATCTCACCATCGTCGCGCCGATCACATCCGCTGTGCGTTTCCCTCTTAACCCAGTCCATGTCTTGATTCCGGCGGATTCAAACACGGGCTTGACTGTCACTTCCGTGGCACTATTGAGCCAGATTCGCGCAATCGATAAAGTTCGGCTCCTGAAACGGCTGGGTGTCTTGGATGGGGACGCCCTACGGCGCGTGGACGAAGCGATTCAGATCAGTCTGGGTCTAACACAACTATAAGCACCTCAGCCGATGGTTTCTGTTCGCGGATCCCAGCGCACCGTGCGGCCTTGATGGAAACTCTCGAGCGCCATGCGGCAGGCCACGGATACGCGATAGCCAAGCTCGAACGGGCAGTGGGGTTCTCTTCCCGATCCTAGGCCCGATCGGATGCAATCCACGAAATTCTGCATGTGCGCGGTGGGGAAGCTGACCACTTTGCCCGACATCTCCGCGCCGTCGGGACGGTTCACCTTTTGCGGCAGATAGCGGATGCCGGACGGGCTGCGCGAAATGGTGCCGTCGGAACCGAGCACATCCTCGGTGATTCCGAGCTGGCTGTTGCCGAGGCCCGAATCCCAACTCACCAGCATCTGCTCGCCCTGCTGGAACGTTACGTTCATAGTGTCGGGAACGTCGCGGCCGTCCTTCCACAGATACAGGCCGCCCGTCATCGTCGCCGCCTGCGGGATTTGCAGATTCAGCGCCTTGTACCAGAACGCCAGTTGCTGGCTCAGGTTTTCGTAGACGTTGCCGCCGGAATAGTCCTCAAAGAAGCGCCAGTTGATGAAGCGATGCGGATCGAAATCGCGGCGTGGCGCGTCGCCCAGGAAGGAGTTCCAGGCGATGTTGTCGGGCGTCATATCGGGATAAACCGGCCGCGCCCACTGCGCCTTGCCATGCGGCGTGTTGCGATACCAATGCATGCGGATGGCGGTGATTTTGCCCACATGGCCGGTGGCAAGGAAATTGACCGCGTCGCGAAACTGGCCCGACGAACAGGATTGGTGGCCAACCTGCACCACCGCTTTGGGCGTCTGCCGGTACGCCGCGCGCATGCGCCTGGCGTGGTCCAGCGTGAACGCCAGCGTCTTTTCCAGATACACGTGCTTGCCCGCTTCGAGCGAATGAACGAAATGCTCCGCGTGCAGATGCTGCGGCGTGGCGATGATCACGGCGTCGATGCTTGGGTCGTCCAGCAGCCGGCGATGATCGTTATGCACCGCAGCGCTGGGAACCCCGGAGATCGACACCAGGAGGTTGCGCGCATCATCCAAACGTTTGTTATAAACGTCGGCGAACGCGGCCACTTCGACATTGGGGCAGGCCATCGCCTGATGAACTAATTCCGTGCCGCGCTGCCCGGCGCCAATGATTCCGACGCGCACGCGATCGTTCGAGCCCAGCACGCCGGCGGACGATGCCAGCGTGGAGGCCAGACCGGTAGCCATGGCTCCGATAAATTTGCGGCGGGAATCCATTATTTCTGGGGCTCTTCTCTATAACCAGTCTACGCTGGTTCCAGAGCGGCGCGCGTTTCGCGGATTTGTTCCGCATGCCGGCGGGCGTGCCCCGCGATGATAATCAAAAGTTCCACTCCGTTCACGGGACCCCAGCGCGGATGGGCGGCGGCCAGGGAATAAAGCTCGTCGCAATGATCTTCGGCGAACCGGATGCTGCGCGCGCGTCCGGCGTTGAACTGATCGATCGCTTCTTGGAGCGTCTGGAAGCGGCCGGCGGGCACCACCGCTTCCGGGGCTTTGACGCGGACAGAGCGATCGGGAATGCGCGCCATGAGACCCCACTCTTTTTCCTTGTCCACTCGGGGTGCGTCCAGTTTTTCGGCGGCCTCCAGCCAGCCCTGGAAGCGTTCCTCAACGCTGGTAACGTGCTCCACGCAATCCAGCACAGACCAGCGCTCCGGATCGGGACGCGCCTTCGCCTGCGCCTCGGTGAGCCCAGTCACGGCGTCCATGAATTCCTGGCGGCTGCGCTCCAGATTGTCTACCATTTCGGTTCTTTCTTGCGG
This sequence comes from Bryobacterales bacterium, assembly GCA_963784025.1. GTDB lineage: Bacteria > Acidobacteriota > Terriglobia > Bryobacterales > Bryobacteraceae > Palsa-89. Next base: position 317,242 of record CAWAPW010000001.1, on the reverse strand, counting down.
GGCCATTGCTCATCTCCTATGCGTTCAGTCCGCACTGCCATAGCGCGCACAACGCAGTGTTGTAGAGCGCCAGCGCAGTGGTGATTTGTCCCAGATGGTTGTCGTTGGTGGAAAGAAAGGACGCGCGCTCCACCACATCCGGGTGCAGGTTACCGTCGGTGGAACAGTCAATCACCACCGCTCCAGCTTTAATGTCGCGGATCAGGTCCGCTTCCGAAGTGGCGGGGAAGGCCGTGACTACAATGTCGGCGGTTTCCAGAAAATGCTGCCGGTCTTCGGGCCGGGTTTGCGGATGGACCATCACGGCAGTGGCGCCGATGCGCATCAGCATGCTCTGCAGCGGAATGCCGATGCGCGACGAGCTGTTAAAAATAACGGCCGTCGGCCCGTTCTGGCTGATGTCGCGCGGGAACATCTTCTTGAGGGAACTGTGTTGGGATAAAAGGGTCAGGATGGCGCGCGCGGTGCAGGGCACCACGCCCTCGTATTTTTCTTCTTCGTCCACGGTGCGGATGTTGAGCGCCATGCGGCCGGTGTTTTCCACAGTCAGCCCTTCGATGTCCTTCTCGGGCCGCACACGCCGCAGGAAATAATCCTCGCTCTTACCGAACGGCGTGGGGAAGAAGATGAATGTTCCGTAGATCTTGTCGTTCACTTGCGCGCCCATCAGCAGAAGCTCCAGAGCGTCGGCGCTTTGCGCTTCTTCCACCCGAAAATCCAAGCCATGCTCGCGAAATTTCTTGCCCATATAGCTGGCGTAGCGGCGGGCGCCCCGGTCCAGCGGCGTATCGGGCAGGCGCGGCAGAAAGGCGGCCACGCGGACCCGCTCCCTATCCAGGCCGGTTCGCTCCACCTGGCTGAGTTTGCGCTCGGCCAGCGTGAAAACGTCGCTGGCAACGGTGACGCAGTCCAATCGTTTTGCCGCCGGAATGTTTTTAGTCCAGCTCATATCCGGCGAGAACGAAGACGTGGATGGCACGGCCGGGTTCGCCCCCGGCAATTCAAGTGTGGTCATGGGCTCGTTTAATTATCGCCTGGAGCGGCTTAGGGCGTTAGAGCGGGCGGCCGCGCCTGCTAAAACCCAGGCCCAAGTTGTATCATCGATCCTGAGGTTACTTTGACCAATCTAATGAGGAGAACGGAATGAGAGTTGTCTTATACGGCGCGACAGGCATGATAGGCAGCCGCGTTTTGAAGGAGCTGCTGTCGCGCGGGCACACGGTGACGGTAGTGGCTCGCGACCCGTCGAAAGTGGCGGCGCAGAACAATCTAACGATTGTGAAGGGCGACCTGCTGGACGCCGACAACATCGCGAAAGTGGCCAAAGGAGCGGACGTCGTGGTGAGTTCCTATGCACCCCCGGCGGGTCCGCAAGGGCCGCTTCCGGACCAGCTGCACCTGTTGGCCGAAGCAACCACGGCGCTGGTGGCGGGCGTGCGGCGCGCGGGAGCGCCTCGCATCATCATGGTAGGCGGCGCGGGCAGCCTGGAGGTTTCGCCGGGGCTCGAGATCGTGGACTCGCCCGGATTTCCGGAAGCGTACAAAGGTATCGCGCTCGCGCATCGCGATGCCAAGCACATCCTGAGCGCGAGCGATTTGAACTGGACCTACTTCAGCCCCGCCATGATGATTCAACCCGGCGAGCGGACCGGCAAGTTTCGCCTGGGGAAAGACGCGTTGCTGTCCGACGACAAGGGGAACAGCTCCATTTCCGCCGAAGATTACGCCATCGCCCTGGTGGACGAAGTGGAGCAAGGGCGGCACACCAAGCAGCGGTTTACCATAGGCTATTGAGGCCACACAATCGATGGATCCACTCCAGCAATTCAAACAAGCCGCGGCCGAATCGGCGGCCGCTCTGGTGGAAAACGGAATGGTGGTGGGATTGGGAACCGGATCCACTGCCACGCTCGCGGTAGACGTATTGGGCAAGCGCGTTCAACAAGGCTTGCGCATTATCGGCGTCCCCACCTCCGAACATACGGCCGCGCAGGCGCGCGGACTGGGCATTCCCATTTCCACACTGGGCGAACACTCCGATCTGGATCTCACCATCGACGGCTCGGACGAAATCCAGCTCGGCACTCTGGATTTGATCAAGGGCCGCGGTGGGGCGCTGCTGCGCGAGAAGATGGTGGCCAGCGCCAGCCGCCGTCTGATCATCATCGCCGATGAAAGCAAGCTGGTGGACCGCTTGGGCGCCCACTTCGCCGTTCCGGTGGAGGTGGTTCAGTTTGGCTGGCAGGCGTCTGAGCGCAAGCTGCGGAAGCTGGGCGCAAACACCAAACTGCGTCCCGGCTCGGATGAAAAACCGTATGTCACCGACGGCGGCAACTTTATTATCGATTGCAGCTTCGGCCCCATCGAGGCGCCCGCGGCGCTGGATCAGGAATTGAACAGCGTGGTCGGCGTGGTGGAACACGGGCTATTTCTGAAGATGGCGGCGCAGGCCTTCGTCGCGGGCAGCGCTGGCATTAAGGTTCTGCGGCCGGAATAACAGAGGCATCTCTCCAGCCAGCCCGGTCCGACGGCATCGGTGCGCGGCCATAGTATCCGCGCAGCCGCATCTTGGGGAAATAGTAGTGCAAAGTTGGCAAATCGGATTGCGGCGCCAGAACTGCCTTGTTCTCCAGTTCGTTTTGGTGTATATATGTCTGAACCGCCGCCGAACGGGGATTTGGATTGTGGGGTTGGCGGGAAACCTGATACCAGGCGTTCCCATAGAGCCCCGCAACAGCCAGAGTTACGACGGCTAAACTGGCTGGCCTCCGCAAAGGACCGAGAGAAGGAACCAGCGTGAGGCCAGCGAGCAGATCCAGCGCGGGGATGAACACCAGCGAATATCGCGGCGTGACCGTGAGCACGCGCAATGTCGCGGCCAGTGCCAGTGGGGCGAAGATCCCAACGGGATAAAAGTTCTGGCGCCGGTTTGCAACCCACACCATGACGCCCAGCAGGATCAGTATGCATTCGAGCGGTGAATCGAAGATGCGCGTGCGCCAGGTTTCCACCAGGCCGGCGTGGCCCCACGCGGAATCGCGCGAAATCGCCAGATAGGCCATCACCGCATAAGCTTTGACAAAAGACAGCCGAAGAATCGCAGCGGGCCAAACGAGGAGGACAGTCGCGAAAAACAGCGCGAGCGACTTCACTACGAAGCTGCGATCGGCGCGCCAGCGGTCCCGCTCCACGAAGCAGCAGATCGCGAGCGTGAGCAGCAACACGCAGCCGATTTCCAGCGTGCAAAATGCGAGTCCGGCCGTCACCACTGCGCCATACCAATAGCGGCGCTGGCGGTGGCGATCGCTTTCACAAGAAGAATCAGACTGGCGAGCGAGCATAGCGCGAACAGTTGATGAGGCGCGAGTTCGGTGGACCCCATCACCGAATAGCTGGTTAGAAAGAGCACGGCTGCAGCAAGATCGCAGTGGCGCGGATCCAGGCACCAGCCAAGGCAACCGAAATAAATGACGGCCAGGCTGGCGGCAGGAATCGCGAGCATGAGCAGTGCGCACCTCGTGCTCGCTCAGGCCGAGCCGCGCATCGGGATCAAGCAAGTAATGATAGAGCGGCCCGTGGAAGTGGCGGTAGAACAATACGTCATTGCCACGGCGAATTCCGTCGGAGAGCGCCTGGCGGCTGTCTCGATTGAGCCCGGCTCGCACGAAATCGGCAATCGGGATCGACGGTGTATCGGTCCAGTTGGCGGCGAAGCCCAGCGAAGCGGCGTACATGTAGTCGGCCTCGTCGTAGACATACGGCTCGGAGGAGACGTTGCGAGTGATGAGTAAGAGGAACAGCGCCAGCAGCGATCCAAAGACCAGGACCTGCGCGCATCCATCGCATTAGTACCGCGAGGTCTGTGCGCCGGCGCAAGCGCGCCTGGCAGCGTCCAGCATTTCCGATTACAGCTTATTGAATATGCCAGTTGCTGCAATCAGTGCTTTCACTGAATGTCTAGCGTGACCCGGACATCCACCGTGCGCGGCGGCAGGCACTCCTTGTCGTTGCAGGCCTGGTAGCGGAGCTTCCCGTTCATGAACGCCATGCCCGGCATCGCGCTCGCGGGGGCGCTTTGAAACGCGTCCCGATCTCAAAAGCTCCGGTGTACACCGAGATCGGGTTGGGCGAGAACGACAGCTTCTCCATATTGCGGCTTGGGATAATTCACTTGCTCGGCTTCGCAGCGGATCTTTGTTCCAGGTGAGTCTTGATGGGAATCAAATAATCGTCGCCCGGCATGTTGCTGTTGACGTGGAATCCCGGCTGCAACTCGGCTTTCAGCGAAAAGTCGGCTGTGCCGCCGCGCTGGATGGTGAGACGCGTGGCGGGCGCGATGCTCAGAACCGCGTTACCGGGCGCCTGGGCGTGTAAGCAGGGCCAGGGCGCCGCCAGAAGCAGCAGGAGCGCTGGCGCGAGGCGCGTTGAGCAGTTGAACGATCGCATTCTTGAATTCCTCTTTTCCCATGGAGACGCCGACGTGAACCGATGCAATCTTGCCTTGCCGGTCGATCAGCAGCGTGGTTGGCAGCGAGTCCAGTCCGCCGTAAGCAGTACTGACATCGTCGTTGCCCAGCAGGACGCGATAGTTCATCTTCATGTTCTGGACGTAGGGCTTGATGGCGGTCCATCCGTCCTCGTCCATGGAGACCCCAACCACGGCGAAGCCTTGATCCTTGAACTGCCTTTCGAAATCCATGAACCACGGGATTTCCACTTTGCAGGGGCCGCACCAGGTGGCCCAGAAATCCAGCAGCACCACCTTGCCCTTGTAGTCGGCGGGATCGACCGTCTGGCCGTTCGCGTCTTTCAGCTTGAACTCCGGCGTCGGTTGTCCGACAGCGCTCTTCAGGTCGAACGGAGCAGCCGGCCTACGCTGGCCTTCTTTTCCACTGTCGCGGAAGCCTTGGCCCCACCAAATCCGAACAGCCAGTCAACAAAAGCGCGCACGCCAGCGCCGAACCAACGCCGATCACCGAGATAGTCTTCGACACAAGTATCTCCTGAATCATTATATCGGGCCTTAACAGGCTGCTGAAAAAGACTTTTGGGGACCGACTTCCTCACGGTCGCGGCTCGGTAAGCACATGCAAACACGCAGTCGCTATTCTGAGCCGCCGCGCGTAAGCAAGCGGTTCTTTGCCTTTGTCAGCATCCTGCTAAATTAGAAGGCTATCGCGCCCCGCTCGAACACGGCGCGAAACCATTCCGCGCGGCGATTGCGATGCCGCGCCGCGAGCGTATACTCGGGATGGCGGCGGACTCCCGAGTAAATCCAGGCGGCGGTGTCGCAAAAACTTTCACAAAGATAATCGCGCCAAGGGGACGAGCCTGCGCGCGGCGGACTGTTCGAAAGCAGGCGTTTCCGGGATTCGGCGGACCAGCCCAGTTCCCCGCGCGCGCGCCGCTTCCATTCTTCGCGCACCAGCGCCTCATACGAGCGGCGCGCCGGGTTTCCCAGCCGGACCCATGCGAAATGAAACAGCTCATGCACCAGAATGCGGGCCAGTTCCCTCGGCTGACGCTCCAGTTCCCTGTCCAGCACGATCTCGCGCTTTCGAATAAAGGACCCGGCGTAAACCGGCTGTCCCTGCGGACGATTGGAATACAGGCGGCGGCGGTCGGCGGTCAGCGCCGGCAGGAAACGCAGACAAACACTTCGGCCCTCCAGTGCCACCAGCCGTCTTTCGATGGCTTTAATGGACCTGCTGCAATTGCGCGGGTACCCGCGGAGTAAAATAGGCCGGGTTCTCAATTTTCACGCTGTATTGGGCCTGCATGCCCTTCAGCCACTCCTGAAATTTCGCCTGCTTCACCGCTTGGATAATTTGACTCACGGATTCGTTGAAGGACTGCTCGCCCACTTCCTCCGCGCGAATCAGATAAAAACCGTTGGGCTGCCTGATTGGAGCGCTCACCTCTCCCTGCTTCAGAGCGAACACCGCGGTCTTGATCGGCTGCGGATAGCTGCTGCTCCTGCTTCATCACGCCGAAATCGCCATCCTTTGCGGCCGAAGTCTTATCGTCGGAGTTTTCGCGCGCCAGCTTGCCGAAATCGGCGCCGCCCTTGATCTGCTTCTCCAGATCCTCAATCTTCGCCTTCGGCCTCAGCTTCGGTGGGCAGCTTCTTGCCATCCGCGGCGGCCTTCCCCGGAGTGGGATTGAACGCAATGTAGATAACCCGGACTTTCACTTCCTTAAATTTGTCGGGATTCTCGTTGTAGTACTTCTGCTGATCTGCCTCCGTGATCTGCAGCGTATTGTTCACCTCCGAAAGCTCGGCGGTGGAAAGCACCTGCATCCGCTGCATTTCCAGCTGCTCCTTAAAGGGGGCCTTTTGATCCAGTCCGGCTTTCTCCGCGTCCTCGAGCCAGCTTCTGCATCAGAAACACCTGGCCCAGCAATTGGGGTTGCGACCGCGCCGCCTGCTGATATTGCGCGGGAAGCATGGTGATTATTTTGTCCAGCTCGGCCGCGGTATATTTCTTCCCGTTCACTTCCGCCACCACGGTGTCGGGCGCGAGCGGGGGTGGCGGTGTTGTCGCTGCCGGAACAGGCGCCGGGGCGGGGGCCTTAACGGCCGGGGTGCCCGGAGTGACCTTCACCGGCTGACTGAGCGGGGGCTTGGCCGTACATCAGGGCGGACAATAGAAAAGGAATCGCGAGGATCTTCATTTGATTACTCCCGGGATTTGAATACTTCCCGGAGTCTGGAAGCATTCAGTTTATCATGCGGCTGTCTATCGTGGTCCGCTAACTCGGCTTCGCGCGTCCTCCGGGTGTGCATCGGGGACGGCGGCCTTCACCTGGACGTGGCGCGGCTGGCCGGCGAGTTGCCTTTCGCCGATGACCCGCCTTCCTCCGACACTTTGATGTTGTTGAGCACCTGAATGGCGCCGGCGGTTTTCGCCATCCGCGTAGCGGCCCCTTTGTGCTGCATCACCTTCGTCGAGCCGGTCCAGGTGGCCACCCGATCCTTGACGTGGACCTGAAAACCGTCCTTGCCGATCTTGGATTTCGCCAGTTTGGCCTTGATGGTGGCTTCGATCTCAGCGTCGCTGAACTTGCCCTCGCTGTGCGACTTGCGTGAGCGGCGCCGCGCAGAGAGATACTCCGGCAGGCCAACAGGCAGAGAAAACACAGGCTCGTTTTCATGCCCATTGAGTGCGCCGCGGAAGCGGGAATTCGCAGCCGAAAACGCGCTACTCGCCGTCCAGCACGCGCGCCGCGATTTTCCCTTGCGCCACGCGGATATCCACCTTCGATTCCACCGGAGCGTCCGCAGGCTGCTTCACGATGGCGCCGTCCTGGTTGGTGACGATGGCGTAACCGCGTTCCAGGATCTTGAGCGGGCTGAGCTGGGTGAGATGCGCGATCAGCGGATTCAGGCGCCCCTGCGCGCGCGTCAGGCGCAGATGAATCAGTTGAGCGGCGGCCGCGTCGGCGGTCTCCAGCCTGCGCCGCGCGCCGGCGATGCGCAAACGCAGGTCCAGTCTGCGAAGCCTGGCCGTCAACTCTTCCAGACGCTTGCGGCGGATGGAAGCGGCGGTCTGGGCGCGGCCGCGCATCCGGTAATCCAGCTCATCCACGCGCTGCTGCAGGCGGCCCACGTTGCGATGCAAGACGGCCGATGCGCGCTCCACTCCGCGCTCATGCAGGGCGCGGGCGGCCATCGCCAGGCGGTAGCGCGTGGCTTGCAGCAGCTTGTGATCGAACACGGTGAGCTGATCGAGGATCTGTTCGCGCGGGCAGATCACCAGTTCGGCCGCGGCGGAGGGCGTGGCGGCGCGCAGATCGGCGACGAAATCGGCAATGGTGAAGTCGGTCTCGTGCCCGACGGCCGAGATCACCGGCACCGTGCTGGCCGCGATGGCGCGCGCCACGGCTTCTTCGTTGAAGGTCCACAGATCTTCGAGCGACCCGCCGCCGCGCGCCACGATCACCACCTCCGCCCAGCCCGAATTGCTGAAGTATTCGATTGCCGCGGCAAACCGCCTCCACCGATCCCTCGCCTTGCACCAGCGCCGGATAGATGCGCAGATGCAGGCCGGGAAAGCGCCGCGAAAGGATTTCGGTGATATCGCGGACCACCGCGCCCGAAGGCGAAGTGACGATGCCGATGCGCTGCGGCAGCCGCGGGATGGGCCGCTTGCGCGCCGCATCGAACAGGCCCTCGCGCCGCCAGCTTCTTCTTCAGTTGCTCGAAGGCGAACTGCAGCGCGCCGTGGCCCTGCGGCTCGATGGCTTCCACCAGAAGCTGATACTCGCCGCGCGCTTCGTAGACATCGATGTGGCCGCGCGCCAGCACCGCCATCCCGTCCTGCGGCTTGAACTTCAGATAGCGCAGCGACTGGCGGAAGCACACGCAGCGCAACTGCGCGTCGTGATCCTTCAGCGTGAAGTAGCAATGGCCGCTGGTGGCGGTTTTGGATCCCGAGATCTCGCCCGCCACCCAGACGTCGTCGAACTCATCGCCCAGAAGGCCGCGGATGCGCGCGTTCAGTTCGGCGACGGTGAACGTTTTGCGGACCGGGCCCCAGGCTAGGGCGAGCTGTTCCATTCGTCGTCATGGTAACGCTCCCGGCTGCGCGCGAGCTATCGGGGCAGCGATTTCAAGTAAGCCAGCACCGCCTCTGCATCCGCGCGCGTCATGCGAAACGGCGGCATCGGCGGATTAGGAGGACTCCCGGTGCGCGAGATCCCGGTGGTCAGCAGCTTGATGAAATCGGCGTCGGTGCCGGGTGGCCGGCCGGCGATCCGAGGCTCGACAATGCGCCCAGTAGGGCGAGGGATAGGCCGGTCTCAATTGCGCCGGACCGCCCCCAGCCAGTGCCCCTTGTCGGGCTGGCCGCTTTCCGTGCGCGGCGTGTGACACAGTTCGCACATCGCGACGTTCTCCACGATGTATCGGCCCCGTTCGACTGGGCTCTGGCCGCCCGAACTGGCGTTTCCCTTCGCGCTTCCCGCTGGTTTGTCCTGGGCCGCCGCGGCAGACAACGCCACCGCGAACGTCAGGCCAGAGATCAATGAAATTCGGTTCAGTTTTCTCATAAGTCGGTGAACTAATCCAGCGTATCATCGCTGGATAGCTGGAGGGCGCGGGAGCGTCGAACAGCTTAGAATAATGAAGAGACGCGCAAGCGACCATCGGCCCGGGTGGCGAAATCGGCAGACGCAAAGGACTTAAAATCCTTTTTCCGGCAACGGGAGTGTGGGTTCAAGTCCCACCCCGGGCACCAAGTTTTCTTTCCCTCTGGTGGCTCGCCTGCTTAACGCGAGACTGGGACGGGAGGCCAGCGATTCTTAACCTGACAGAAGCTGCGTGGCCGAGAAGGTTGATTAATGAGAGGGCCTATGAGTAGTGGGGTACTGAAGAACGGCCTCCGCGCGAAACGATTCCCCTCCCCCCGCATCGTACAACCGAAAAAGCATTAAGGCCGGCGGCGCGTGCTTGCACTGGGCGCGGCGGAAGGCCTATATTCGAATCTGCGTTCTTGGGAAGGAGTTGTTGGATGAAGTTGAACATCAGTAGACTAGGCCTAGGAGTGCTCCTAGGCTTCCTGTTAGCTTCTGGAGCGGCTTTTGCGAGTACCGTCACGCCGGGTACGTTCAGCGAGAGTGGCTCTATTTATGTGTCAGCGACCTCGATAGAGTTCGGGCTATTTAGCTTACCTCCGCCCGGCGATCAGATGGCTGACATTGATCTGCCGACCACCGGTTCGTTCAGCGATTTGACTGCCACGGAGCTGATCGGAATCGGCAATTTGAGTCTCAGCTCAGCGACGGTTACACCGACTGACATTAGCTTCGGAAGCAGCGAAGCCGATTGGATTACCCTTCCAGACGGCATCGATCTAAGCCTGCTCGATATTCCGATCAACACCGCGGTACCGGTATGCACCGGCACGGCGGCCGATGATACACCTGGGACGTTGTGTCGTGCTTATGCCACCTCTCCGATCGTACTGGAGCAGGGTGAAACCGGGGTGACCGCCCTTTTGAACGTCGATGGAGACGCTTATTACACCAGTTCTCCATCCACCCTCACGGCCTATGACGGGAAGCTTTCCGCCAACTTTACTGGTGCGGATGGGACAATTAGCGGTTTGTTAGGCACGTTTGAAGCGACAGGCAGTGTGGTTACTGGCTACAGCGGGACCTTCGCCACCGCCCCGGAACCGCGCACGCTCCCCATATTAGCTTTCGGGCTGTTGGCAATTGGAATGGTGGCCCGGAAGGTGCGAGTCCGCAAAGCCAAGGCGAATTAAGTAGAAAAGCAAAAGGCAGGTTGAGTAAGATTTGCGGGGATAATCCTTGGCTCAACATTTGCCCGATTTGCCCGGAGAATCACGGGCACGTGCGTGAGGTGGTTCATCGACTCTTCCATCCATTTTCGGTAGCGGAAATGCAGGCTGGAAGAGTCGAAGCCAAGGATCTCCACTTCCGTGGAGTTGAACTGAGCATCGGAATACGATGGCAGCTCAACGCCATCGACACCCAGTTTTCGCCCTCCGATGCGTCTCAGAATGGAGGCCGAGCAACTGCGCAGCGACGCCGTTGTCAGCCCCAACGCTCCTCCCGACAGTTGAGCTAGAGCGTAGGCTCTAACGATCATCCGAACAGCTTCGGTGGTGCACCGCAGAGCTTCGGCGATGGCCCACCCACCGATTTCCGCATACGAACAGCCAATCCGCCTGGCGCGCTTTAGCTCGCCCGCTACAGCAGCGCGCAAGTGTTTGCCCCATCGTTCCGATTTCGCCAGAGCCGAGCGCGCGACAATCAATTCGGAAAAGGAAACGGTCACCGGATGCGGAAGGTAGCGCAAACATCCCAGCACTTGCCCCCGTTCTCCCAGCGTAAGCAAGTGCCAGCTTCGATCATCCACGTCCGAAAGCTGCCGCCCATCGGGGGTTAATTGCGACGCATCCAGCGCACCCATGTCTACATAAGATTTACCGCGCAGCTTCTGCGCTTCAGCGAGAAAAGTGCCATAGGATTTCCAATCTGATGTAACATTCGTGAAACTTTTCAGATTGCCACTCTTGGGCGCTAACAGCGCCAGGGTTCGCCGAGGAACCAAGTTATTGGAAATTAACATCAATTCAATCCTCCTCCTCGTGACACACTTCTCAACGCGATCAGTCTTTGTAGACATTGCCCGGCGCGGGCGCGCAGAGATATAGAAAAGTTTTAAGTGGCAATAGTACCATCGGTATTAAAGTACGGCAAGTAAAATAAATCGGCATTACCTGCGCGTTACTTTAGTTTGTAACGTAGTGTTTTCAAGGGGTTGTAACGTTCGTGAAACGTCAGATTACGAGAAGCTAGCGCTGGCGAGAGGGAAATGCTTCCTATCGATGGTTGCGCTCATGCGGCCGATGCTCTGAGGTGGGTGTCGTAAGGAGGCGATGAGTTGTTGGAACTTGGGGTTGGCGCGAACTCCTTTCAAATCGTCGTCGCGCGCTAGACCGTCCGCGTTCTTGTATCCTCGATTCACCGCTTCCTGCAAATAGTGAAGCGCCTCATCGGAGCGATTCGCCGTGGCAGCCACGCACGCGAAGGCGTACCAGACTTCAAAGCGAGATGAGCGTCCTTCGAAATCGCGTCGCGAAATAACCTGGCCGCGTCCGAGTTGCTGAAGCGCATCCTTTCCGGCGATGAAGGCCTCTCGAGGGGACGCTCGGCCAAGTCGCAAATCTTGCCGCCGGGAAATTTGCCGAAGTCGGTGTTTATCGCAACCTGACTACCGGCGACATGATAGTCACGCAGATCGTCGGCTTTGTGACGCCGCCGTTTTCGTCCAGTGCCACGCTGCCGTAAGAGCTCGGGGCGCTACTAACAGGCTGATGAAAAAGGCCTTTGGGGACCGACTCCCTCACGGTCGCGGCTCGGTAAACACATGCAAACACGCAGTCGCGATTCTGAGCCGCGCGCGTGAGCAAGCGGTTTATTGCCTTTTTCAGCATCCTGCTAATGAGTTCCGGCAGCGGCCGGCAGTTGCGCCTTCAGCCAGGCTACAATCATCGGCTCCAGCTCAGGATTCTTCGCGAACATCGGCACGCCGTGTTCACGTGCCCGCATAAATCTTGAGCACCGATTTCGGATCCTTCGACAACGCCACCGCCTCCTTGATGCCCTTCGCCGCGGTGGCGTCGCCTTCGCTGGCCGCGCCAAATACCGCGAGCGATGTGTTGCCTGGCGATGTAGGCCTTCGCCGCATCGCTCGCCTGGCCCGAAAGAATCATCAGCGCCCGGATCTCGTGATGGCGCGCCGCCAGATCGGACGATTGCGTTACGCCGCAGCTTGCTCCGCCCACCGCTATCCGGGTTTGATCCACGCCCTTCTGGCTTGGTCAGATACGCGAACGCCGCATCCACGTCGGCCGGCCACTTCTGCCTGTTCGCCGCGCGCGTACCCGGATCGGTGGATTTACTCCCGCCACTTTCGCCAAAGCCGCGATAATCGATGGTCAGTACATGGAACCCGTTGCCGGCCAGATCCTCGGCCAGACCGTCCCACGCATGCCGGTCCATGTTGCACTGATGCAGCAGCAACATCGCGGGGCCCGGCCGGCCCGCTGAAAAATACGTTCCTTTGAGGCTCACGCCGTCCGGCGCCTGGATGTCGACGTCCTTCTTATTCACTTCCGCGGACAGGCCGACGGTGAAGGTCAATGCTGCCGCGATTACAAGTGTCTTCATGCTGCCTCCTTCTTCCTCAGTGTCAAGCTTCAGTGCTTATCTCGAAATCTGAACTCGGGCGACGCAATCAGCGTCGCATAAGAGCCGAAACGATCGCCGTCCCAACTCGGCTCCGGCTCGCATCGGCTCTTCGTCAAACACTCGCAGGGTCTTGTAAGTTGTCGATCGCTGCACCGGCACTCGCCCCGCCGCGCGAATCCAGGACCGAATCTCCGCCGGATGCAGAAATTGGCCATGCTGCGCGCCCGCCGACGTCGAAATGCTCTCGTTCATCAACGTGCCGCCGAAATCGTTCGCGCCGGCTTGCAGGCACTCCTGCGCCAGCTGCGCTCCTTGCTTCACCCACGCGGCTTGAATATTCGGAATCCACGCGATCCAGCATCAATCGCGCCACCGCGTACATGCGCAATACATCTTCGCGCGTGACCTCCGTCCGGACGCCTGGCACCAGCGACTTCTTCACCATCGGCGCCTCGGCCGCAATAAAACTGAGCGGGACGAACTCCGTGATGCCGCCGGTCTCCTTTTGTATCCCGCGCAGCAGCTCCAAGTGCCGGGCACGATCCAAAGCCGTCTCGATGTGCCCGTACATGATGGTGGACGTGGTAGGAATGCCGACCTTGTGAGCCGTGCGAATCACCGTGATCCAGTCGCGCGTGGAAATGCGCCCCGGAGAAATGATCTCGCGTATGCGATCGTCCAGAATTTCGGCCGACGTTCCCGGCATCGACCCCAGCCCCACGTCTTTCAGCGCCCTCAGATAATCTTCAATGCTCCGATTCGAGAGCGTCGCGCCATAGAGAATCTCCTCGGGCGAAAACGCGTGGACGTGAATCTCGGGGATTTCTCGTTTGATGGCCGCGCAAAGATCGATGTAGAAACGAACCCTCGATGCGCGGCGGCAATCCCGCCTGAATGCAAACCTCGGTGGCGCCAAGTTCCCACGCCTCGTGAACTCGCCGCAGAATTTCCTCGGTAGGCAGGAAATAACCTTGCTCCGCGCGATGGCCGCGGCTGAATGCGCAGAACCCGCAGCGCTTCACGCACACGTTGGTGAAATTGACGTTCCGGTTGATCACGTAGCCTACGCGATCGCCCACTCTGCTTCGTCGCAAGTCATCCGCCGCGGAAATCAGCCGCTGAAGATGGTCACCTTCCGAGGCGAAGAGCGCCTCGCCGTCCTGAACCGATAGTTCCCGCCCTTCAAGCGCCCTGATCGAGAATCGCTTCGATGCTCATGCCACCAATCCCGCCTCATCCGTCCATGCCAGGGCCTTCTGGCGCAACGCTTCGGCCATCCACTGCGAATCGCGCAGATACTCCGGATACGCCGCCAAGCGTTCTCGCAGCTCGAAGCCGGCTTCGCGCGTCACCGCTCCCAGCGCCGCAATCTGCGGCCACGCCATCTCCGGATTGATGAAGTCGCGCGTCACCGGCGAAATTCCTCCCCAATCGTTGATGCCCGAGAGCAGATAAAATCCATACGCATCCTGCGACAGATTGGGCGGCACTTGCAGATTCACGGTGCCGCCCAAAATCAGACGAGCCACCGCAGCCGTTCGCGCCACATCCAGCGCCGTCGGCTCCGCACGTCCGGCGAACAACGTGTCCGCCTTCGCGCGGAAGTTCTGGACGATCACTTCTTGGATGTGCCCATGCTTTTCGTTGATCTCACGAATCGCAAACAGCGCCTCCACGCGCTCGTCCAGCGTCTCGCCGATGCCGATCAGAATGCCAGTGGTGAACGGAATCCGCAATTCCCCAGCCGTTTCGAGCGCCGCCAGCCGGATCTTCGGCACCTTATCGGGACAGCGATGATGCGCCTCGCCCGGCGCCAGCAATCGCGCGCTCGCCGTCTCCAGCATCATCCCCATGCTCGCGTTTACCGGCCGCAGTTGCTCCATCTCTTCGCGCGAAAGAACGCCGGGATTCGCGTGCGGCAACAGCCCCGTTTCTTCAAACACCAACTGGCACATCGCCCGCAAATATTCGATCGTGGAACGGAACCCGCGCTGCTCCAGCCACTCGCGATACTCCGGATAACGCAGCTCCGGCTTGTCGCCCAAACTGAACAGCGCCTCTTTGCAACCGGCCTTTTGACCCGCGCGCGCCACCGCCAGCACTTCGTCCGGACTCATGGTGTGCGCCTTCGCGTCGCCCGGCTCGCGCGCAAAGGTACAGTATCCGCAACGATCGCGGCACAGGTTCGTCAGCGGAATAAAAACCTTGCGCGAATACGTGATCACCGGACCGGTACGGGCGTCGCGAACCTCGCTCGCCTCCTTCAAAAGGTCGAGTAGTTCGCCGCCCGTGGCGCCGAATCAACCGCCCTGCGTCAGCTCTCGAAATTCCGGTTTCGATCAGTTGCCCAGGCACGTTCAGCCCATCGCGTGCGTATGCTCGGCCTCGATTTTATACAGCACGCGCACTTCGCCAGGCCCACGGTGCGCGTACTTATCTAGCCCCGTGTATTTCTTGGAAAGCTTGTCGATCAGTTCGTCGGCGCCTTTTTCGGTGATCTCCACCACGCGGCCGCGAATCGAAAGATGACGATACGGATTGTCGGGGTCGAGAATGTCGATGCCGACGCGCGGGTCGCGTCGTATGTTCTTGTCTTTCACTCGTCCCTTGGCTGAATCGATCAGAATGTGCTCGCCGTCGTAATCGAACCAGACCGGCGCGACATGCGGACTGCCGTCCGGCATCAAGGTCGCCAGTTGCGCAAACGCCTTCTTCTGGACCAGGTCAAGGTATTTTTCAGGAATTGCTGGCACGGTGCTCTCCTCTTCCTTTCGAGGGTATCACCAAGCGCAAGGCGCTTGGCGCGGGTTATTTTAAGAGTACTCGTGCAAACAATCATCGCCTTAGTGGGTGGCACCGGAGCCGAAGGCAGCGGGCTCGCCGCTCGTTTCGCTCACGCCGGCGCGCAGGTGCGCATCGGCTCGCGCAATTTGGAAAAGGCGCAGGAAACGGCGCTACGCATCGGAGGTCAAACCACCGGCCATACCAATGGGGATGCCGTCGCGGGCGCCGGTATCGTGATCCTCACTGTGCCGCTCTCCGCGCAGGTGGAAACGCTGAAATCGATTCGCGGCAGCTTTGCGCCGGGCGCGATCTTAGTGGATGCGACAGTGCCGCTCGAAATCGCCATCGGCGGCCGCGTCTCGCGCATGCTCACGCTTTGGGATGGCTCGGCCGCGCAACAGGCCGCGCGCCTTGTTCCCGGCGTGCCCGTGGTTGCGGCGTTTCATGCCTTGAGCGCAGAAGCGCTCGCAAAGCTGGACCATCCACTCGATTGCGACGCGCTGATCTGCGGCGACAACGCGGAAGCCAAAGCGGCCGTAGCAAAACTCGCTACCCTGATCCCCGGCGTCCGCGCCATCGATGCCGGCCCGCTCGATAATGCCCGCCTGCTCGAAAGCGCGGCGGCGCTGCTCATCTCGCTCAACTTGCGGCATAAGGTGAAAGAATCGGGGATGCGAATCACCGGACTAAAGGTATGAAACATGGCTCCGTGGTCGCACTCGCCGGCGGAGTAGGCGCCGCGCGTTTTCTCGATGGACTCACTCGCGTCGTCGCGCCCGAGCGCGTCTTCATCATCGGCAACACCGCCGACGATGCCGAAATTCACGGGCTTCACATCTCGCCCGATCTCGACACCGTCACCTACACTCTCGCCGGCTTGGCGAATCCGCAACATGGCTGGGGCATTCGCGGCGACAGCTTCCGGTGTCTGGAAGCACTGGGAAGATTGGGCGCCGACACCTGGTTCCAACTTGGCGATCTGGATCTTGCCACTCACCTGTATCGCACCCAGCGCCTGAAGCAAGGCGCGAGTCTTTCCGAAGTCACCGCCGAGATCACATCCGCCCTCAAAATCCGTTCCACGCTGGTTCCCATGTCGAACCAACGCGTGCGCACGCGCATCTGTACGCCGACGGGTGAACTGGAGTTTCAGACTTATTTCGTAAAGCGCCGCGCGCGCGATCGGGTAACCGCCATGCGCTTCGAAGGCGCGTCCGAAGCGTCACCCGCGCCCGGATTACTCGCTGCCATCGAGAACGCCGAAGCGATTATCCTCTGTCCGTCCAACCCGTTCATCAGCATCGGCCCGATTCTCGCGATCCCCGGCATCCGCGCGGCATTGCAGCAAAGGCGCGACAAAGTTGCCGCGATTTCGCCCATCGTGGGCGGCCGCGCGCTCAAAGGCCCCGCGGCGAAAATGATGAAGAGCATGCAGCTTCGATCGTCGGCTGCCGAGGTTGCCAAGCTCTACGCGGATTTCACCGGCGTCTTTGTCCTTGATGAAGTGGATCGCAAGCAAGCTTCGCAAGTGGAGGCGCTCGGCATGCGGCCCGTGGTCACGGGCACCATCATGCGCGGGCTGCGCGAAAGGAAGGCTCTCGCAGGAGTGGTGGTCCGCGAAATGGGGATTCGCGCTTGATCTTCGCCATCCTGCCCGTGAAGAGCCCGCACAACGCCAAGCAGCGCTTAACCGGATTTCTCGCCGTCGAGCAGCGGGAAGCGCTGGCCCGTATGCTCTACCGGCAGACGTTGGCCACATTGTGCCAGGCCGAGGGCATCGACCGCGTGGTGGTGGCTACCAGCGATCCGGAAATCGCCGACCACGCGCGTCGCTCCGGCGCGCTGGTGTTTGAAGAAGACCAGCAGATCAGCCACAGCGTTTCCGCCGACACGGCGTGTTTACGCGCCATGGAAATGGGCGCTTCAACGGTTTTGCTGGTCCCCATCGACGTCCCCACCGTAACGCCCGACGACTTCACACGCCTGGCCGCTTCCGCTCGCCCCGGCCTAATCGTCGTTCCTTCCTCCGATGGCACCGGCACCAACGCGCTGGTGCGCACACCGCCCAATTGCATCGAGAGCCGCTTCGGTCCCGGCAGCTTCCGCGCCCATCTCGATCAGGCGCACTCCAAAGGTTTGCCCGCCGATGTGCTGCGCCTTCCCGGGCTCATGTTCGATATCGATACGCCGGAAGACGTCGCCGAATTTCTTAGTGGGCCGCACCAGTGTGAAGTTTCATCCTTCCTAAGAGCCGCATGCGCCTCGAAATAGTTGCGCTTTCTCCTCTGCCTGAAGTGCGGCCGGGCGACGATCTCGTCGCGCTGATCAAAAGCGCAGCCGCGGGCATCGACCAAGCCGTTGTACTGGCCGTGGCGCAGAAGATTGTTTCCAAAGCCGAAGGCGCCATCGTGGATCTACGCACCATCCGGCCTTCGTCGCTCGCGCAGTCCTGGGCCGCCGAATGGAAGAAAGACGCGCGCTTGATCGAACTGATCTTCTCTCAATCGCGGCGGATCGTGAAAATGGATCGCGGTGTCATCATTTCGGAAACCCAGCATGGTTTCGTCTGCGCCAACGCCGGTGTCGATGAATCGAACGTGGAAGGCGATGATTTCGCGACTATCCTTCCCACCGATCCCGATGCATCGGCGCGCAAGCTTCGCGCCGCTCTCAACTGCGGCGCAGTCATTATCACCGATACGTTCGGCCGTCCCTGGCGGGAAGGCCTGGTCGATGTCGCTATCGGAGTCGCCGGTCTCGAACCGCTCAACGACTATCGCGGGCTCGCCGACAGACACGGACGAACACTCGGCGCAACCATCGTCGCAGTCGCGGATCAATTGGCTGGAGCAGCGGGACTCTTGATGTCCAAGGACGGCGGATTTCCAGTAATAGTGATTCGCGGTTTCGAGTTTCAGCCCGCAGAAGGCTCCGCGCGGTCGCTTCTTCGCAAGCCGGAACAAGATCTATTTCGATAGCCCGCTTTAGCGCAGCAGCGCCGTGGCCAATTCTCGCCACTCGCGCAGCGGCAGCCCCTTCGGATCCGCCGTGAGCACCTGAATGCAAACATGGTCCGCGCCCGCCGCATGCTGCTCGCGAATCCGATCGCGAATCGCGTTCAAATCGCCCCACGCAATCATGGCATCGATCAGCCGGTTACTTCCGCCATCTTTGAAATCGCCTTCATCAAACCCCAGACGCAGAAAATTGTTGGCGTAGTTCGGCAGCGTCAGATAGAAGCCCAGGAACGCTCGCCCTATCCCGCGCGCCTTCTCGGGATCCGTCTCCAACACCACCGCCTGTTCCGGACACAGATAAGGTTGCGGTCCCAAGATCTTCCGCGCTTCCGCCGTATGTTTCGGATTCACATTATAAGGATGCGCGCCATCGGCGCGTTCGCCCGCCAGCTCCAGCATCTTCGGACCCAGCGCCGCCAGAACTCGCGCGGGTTTCGTCGGAGGAGGCACGGAGCTATACGGCGCTTTGTCCATGGCATCCAGATACTCGCGCATCGTCGCCACCGGTTTCTCGTAACGATGCCCGCGCAACTGCTCCACCAGGGGAACGTGGCTCACGCCCAGCCCCAGCAAGAATCGATTGGGATACGCCTCCGCCAACGTTTTCTGGCCCGACGCCATCGCTACCGCATCGCGCGCATAAATGTTCGCGATGCCGGTGGCGATCACCATTCGCTTCGTCGCAGCCAGCAGCAAACCCGCGTTGCTCAGCACTTCACGCCCCAGTGCCTCGCCGAACCAGAGAGCCCCATACCCCAGCTCCTCCAGCTCGCGCGCGGTCTCCTGCGCCTTCCCAGCGGGCTGATCCTCCAGTTGGCGCGTCCAGATTCCGACGCGGCCAAGTTGTATCGAATTTTGCGCCATTCCTCTCCTCGTTTAGAAGCGCCGATGCGCGCCAGATCGTAGCTCGAATGTACAATAAACCAACGTTTGATGGGTAGCACTCTTTTCCGTCATCGTTGCAATCGTGTTGGGAGCTGGCTCCACTATAATTGCGGCGTTGTTTACACATCTCGGCGGGCTGGCGTCTCTAATGGTTGGGGCGGCGACCGGCATAGTGGCCTTCATTGTCGGCACACTCGGCGCTGCAAAGACGGCTTTGGAGATTCAACACAAGCACCTCGAAATCCGCAAAACCAAGCACGACCTACGAACGCTCGACGGTAGAATCGTCTTTCCCACCGCTGCCGAAATCCATAAGTTTGGCGGCGTGGTTTACAGGCAGATTGAGAGCCGTGCGCGCCTCGACGTGAACCTGCGCGAGAGATTAGAGTCCAGATCGTTCATTGCCGACCTGAGAGAAGAAAAAGTCGACGATGAGGATTAGCAGAGGTCCTCAGTTCCTTCCGCTCGCCGCACCCTTTTTGGCGCCCACGGAAACCTCCGCCGGCCCCACATTTTCGAGCGACGGCATGAGAAGTTCCTTAACCAGACCCTGGGACTGGTTGATGGCCGCCACCAGCAGGCCAGCCTTCTTTTGCTTAACCGCCCAGTCAAATAGCGTTATGGCATTGTTGAAAAGCTCTTTGCGAGTCCTGATTTTGGTCTCGGCCATGAGTGCGTCAAGTTCTGCAACCTGATCGTCCGGCATATCTAGCTGAATCCTCACCATCCCCGTATCCTCACTTCCTTACTCATTTTACGAGTATAAAACTGATCTGTCAAGCACTCTTTCGCCCGATGGATGAAATCGGCCGCCCCCGACATTAGAGTCAATGTGAGCCCATTCAACTGGGCAACCTGAAAGGGAGGCAATCGAAGAATGAAGAGTTTATTGTTCGGCATAAGCGCACTGACGCTCGCGGCGGGTGTGGCGATGTACGCCGCGGATGCACCGCCCGCTGAGGGAACCAAAGCGCCCGGTTTTACCTTGAAATCGCAGGAAGGCAAAGAGGTCAGCCTGAAGGATTTTAAGGGCAAATGGGTGGTTCTTTATTTCTACCCCAAAGACATGACGCCGGGCTGCACCATTGAAGCGCACAATTTCCAGCGCGATCAGCCCGAGTTTGACAAGAAGAACGCGGTGATCGTGGGCGTGAGCCTGGATACCGTGGATTCGCACGTGCAATTTTGCACCAAGGAAAACCTGACGTTCAAGCTGCTGTCGGATCCCGATCACGTCGTCGTGGAACAATACGGATCGTTGGGCGCCTTCGGCAAAATGCAGGTTGCGAATCGCAACACGTTCCTGATCGATCCCAAGGGCGTGATTCGCAAGGTGTATCTCAAGGTGGACCCGAATCCGCACAGCCACGACGTACTGGCGGCCCTGGACGAACTGCAAAGGAAGAGCGACTAGCGGCGCTAAAATGAAGCGGAGTGCCCACGCAGCAGGAGCAGTTTGAGAATATCGCAATGCCGCATTTGGCGGCGCTGCTGCGTGTGGCTCGACGCCTGACGCTTGAGTCGGCTTCCGCCGAAGACCTGGTGCAGGAAACCATGCTGCTTGCGTGGCGCGGTTTCCATGGTTTTGAAACCGGCACCAACGCGCGGGCGTGGCTGTTTCGAATCCTGTTCAATGTTTTTCACGGCGCAGGGCGTAAAGCGCGTATTGAGCCGCTTCCCTCCCAGGATAGCGTCCGTCCTATGTTGCAAGAGGCGCTCGAAATCGCCCAGGCGCTTGGACGCATTGTCTTTGGAGCAGCGAACAGTTTTATTGCTCAATGTAGTGGAAGGATTCACCTGCCAGGAGATCGCGGGAATCCTGGACGTGCCCATCGGCACCGTGATGTCGCGGTTAAGCCGGGCGCGGCAAGAGTTGCGAAAGAGTTTAGCGCCAATGGCGAAAGAAGCATATCGATGACGGACGACGAACTGGATCAACGGCTGCGTGATCGTATTCTCTCCGAAGAGATCGACACCTCGCGTGTAGCAGCCGCCGTGCGACATCAAATCCGTCAGCGCAAGCATTTTCCGCGTTGGGCCTTTGTCGCGGCGACGGCCGCCGGCATCGCGCTGGCGGCTTTTCTCTGGCCCCGGACCACCCCCGGCTTTGCGTTGCAGCTGCTCAGGATCATCGAGCGCGAGATCGTAAAAAGCGAGCCACGGCATTGGCTGACGGACCTGCCCGCCATCCAGTCTCTCGCGGAGAAGCAAGGCGTGCCGGCGTCGCGAAATCGCTGCCCTGGACACCACCGGCTACCATTTGGAACGTGCGCGGCTGTGTTTCCTTAAGAAACAAATCTTCCTGCATTTGGTTTACACCAAGGACGGGGGCCGGTTCTCGGTCTATCTGCGCCCTCTTACCGAGGAAGCATCGTTTAGCGATTCCGTTCGTGGAAACGAGAGCCTGGCGTATTTCCAAACCAAGCGCGTGACGGCGGTTTTTGTGAGCCACGGGGGCAATGCCGAAGCGTTCGCGCTTTCGGGCGCCAGAGTGCTCTAGTTGCCGCCGGTATTGGCGGGAGGCCCAGAGGTCATCTTCTTCCCGTCGGCCCAGGTTACTTCGCGCGAGTGGGCAAAGTTCGATCCATCGCGCGCACGCCATCCAAACACCGTCACGGTATCGCCCACTTTCATCGTTTCGCGCGTCCATCCCTGCCGCCGCAGCATATTGGGCGGGAAGCCTTCAAACTTCCAGTGGACCAAATTGCCCGAGTCATCCTTCACGTCCAGGTAATAATGAATGTGGGGATTCTCCCAATCCACCTTCGTTACCACGCCCGTCACCGTCACTGGTTTCGTGTCGTCGTATTCGGCCCCAAAAGAATGATGCGCGAACGCGGGAATGGAGAGCAACAGCGCAGCGAAGGCGGGCGCTAACAGGAAAAGTCGCATAAATACCTGCGCAACATTATATCTCGCTGCGACGGCCCTCCAACCCAAACACCTGTTCGGCGTTGGTCTGGTAAAGCTTCTTTTTGTCGGCGTCGGTGATGGGAAGATGGTCGGTGACCTTTACTTCTTCCGGCACGAATTGATAAGGATAATCCATCGCGTAGAGCACGCGATCCACGCCCAGTACCGATTGCGCGTACAGAATCGGCGGCTCCCAAGCCATGCCGCTGGTAGTGAAGTACATGTTTTCCTTGATGTAGTCGCTCGGCTTCTTCTGCAACTTCTGAACCGACGCGTAGCGATTGGCCTTCACCATGGCGGCGTGCATGAAATCGATGCGGAACAGCCAGTAGGGAAGGCCCTCCCCCAAATGTCCCGCGACGATGCGGAGTTTGGGGAAACGATCGAAGACGCCGCTGACGATCAGCGCGCAGAAGGTGCAGCCCGGTTTCGACCGCGAAGCCGAAGATTGCGCCATCCAGGCCGCGCTCGATGAAGGGACCGATCATGGATTTCGGCGGCGTGGTGGGATGAATGTACACCGGCACGTTCAGATGCTCGGCGGCTTCGAAGATGGCCCAGAATTTTGGATCGTCCAGATATTCGCCGCGCGTGTGGCTGTTGACGATGGCGCCTTTCAGTCCGAGTTGGCGCACGCCGCGCTCCAGTTCCTTAGCAGCGCAGACGGGATCCTGCGGAGCGATGGCCGCGAGACCGGAGAAACGGTCGGGATATTTTCGAATTGCATCAGCCAGCTGATCGTTGAACGTCTCGCGCCAGCGCGTGGCTTCCGGCGCGTCGAAAACCTGAACGCCCGGTGCGGTGAGCGAAAGGATCTGCATCGCGATGCCGGTGTCGTCCATATCGCGCAAACGCCGTTCGCCCAGGTCTTGAATGCGCTCGGCCAGCGCGGTGGCGCGGGGGCTGGCGCCAGAATAAAATCCCCACAGGCTGCGAAATCCGGGATCGTCGTAGCCATCGTCGAGCAGCTTGCGATAGCGCGCGATCAACTCCGGCCGGCGCGAAGGCTTCTTCGGTGGCAATGCGCAGATAATTGGGGTCTTTTGTCATCAAATCAGGATTCCGTGACGAACTTGGTCACCAGACACGCCTCCAGACCTTCCATGCCTTCCTCGCTGCCGTGGCCGCTTTCTTTGATGCCGCCGAACGGAGAGTCGCGGACCGAAATCAGATAGCTGTTGATGCCGACCAAGCCGGCCTCGAGTTGCTCGCCCAGCAAATTCACGGTTCGATTGGAACGCGTGAAGGCGTAAGCGGCCAAGCCGTAAGGCAAGCGGTTGGCTTGTTTGATGACGTCGTCGAAATCGGAAAACGGGTTGATGATCGCGATAGGCCCGAACGGTTCCTCGTTCATGATGCGCGCTTCGTTCGGCACGTCCGATAGCACGGTGGGCTCCCAGAAATAACCGGGACCCGGAATGCGCGAACCGCCCGCATCGAAATGAGCGCCGTGCTTTCTTCGCGTCGCTGAGCAGCTCCTCCATCGCGTTCAAGCGCAGCGAATGCGCGAGCGGGCCCATTTTGTTGCTTTTCGACCAAGCCGTCGCCAACCGGCCAGGACGTGGCGCGCGCCGCGAAGCCGGAGACGAACTGCTTGTAAATCTTCTCGTGAACGTAATAGCGCGTCGGCGAAACGCACACCTGGCCGGAGTTGCGGAACTTCGATGCGGCCGATAAGATCGAGCACGTTCTCGACATCGACGTCGTCGAACACGATCACCGGCGCATGGCCGCCCAGTTCCATGGTGGTTCGCTTCATGCCGTCGGCCGCCAGCTTCATGAGCTGCTTGCCCACTCGCGTGGATCCGGTGAACGAAACCTTGCGGATCACTGGCGACGCCAGAAGATGCGTAGACACTTCCGAGGGCACGCCGAACACGATCGACATCACGCCTTTCGGCAGCCCGGCATCCATCAGTGCACGGGCCACTTCGAGCGCCGAGGCGGGCGTATGCTCGGCCGGTTTCATGATGCACGGGCATCCGGCCGCCAGCGCCGCGCCCAGCTTGCGGCACGGATTGCCGACCGGAAAATTCCACGGCGCGAAAGCCGCCACGGGACCCACCGGCTCACGCAGGACGGTCATCCGCACGCCCGGCGTTCGCTGCGGCAGCACGCGGCCATAAGCCCTGCGGCCTTCTTCGGCGTACCATTCCAGGATGTCGGCCGAGCCATGCTGTCTCCAGACGCGCTTCGTGGATGGTCTTGCCTTCTTCGATGGTAGCGAGACGCGCGATGTGCTCGGCGCGCTCGTGCATCAGATCCGCCGCGCGTTTCAAAATCTTGCCGCGATCCTGCGGCGACATGTCCCGCCACACCGGATAAGCCTGCTCGGCGGCATCCAGCGCGCGATCCAGATCGGCCTTCGATGCGTGGGGCAGCACGCCGATGCATTCGCCGGTGGCCGGGTTCATCACCGGTTCGTGCTCGCGGTTGCCGAGCGGCGTCCATTCGCCGCCAATGAGAAGTTTCAGATCCGCGTAGCTCTCCGCTGTTTTCGTTGGGGACATTTCGATTGCTGACATTTTTGTTGCCTCCATTATATGTTATAAGCTCTAAGGGTCAAGGAGCCGGACCATGAAGAAAAAGGCATTCTACGGCTGGAAGCTGCTGGCGGCGTTCTGGTTTATTTATCTCGTCAACCTTGGATTTCCCACCTACGGACAGAGCGTGATCAACGCCTACATGGCGAAGGATCTGCACATGGATCGCGCCATGCTGGGCCTGGCTTTTTCGCTGTACATGCTGATGGTGGGGCTGCCTGGTCCGGCCGTGGCGGCACTGGTCAACCGCATCGGCGTTCGAAAAACGCTGGTGATCGGAAGTTGCTCCGCGATGCTGGGCGCGCTTTCGATGGCGCTGTTCGTGCACACCGGCTGGCAAGCTGTGATCTCTTTCGGAATCCTGATCGGGTTTGGATCCTGCGCGGGCGGAGCCATCGCAGAGCAGCAGGGAATCGCGCAATGGTTCGTCCGCAAGCGCGCGCTGGCGTTGTCGCTGATGTATAGCGGGGGCGGAATTGGCGGATTCATTCTGCCTCCGATCCTGAATCGCGTGATCGCGAACTCGCACGGAAATTGGCGCAACGGATGGTGGATCTTTCTGGCGCTGGCAGCCATCGGAGCGACGCTGGTGATTTTCATGGTGAAAGAGAAGCCCGCGGACATGGGCCAGGTGCCCGATGGCGGCGCCGCGGCGGATCTTGCTGCCGGGACAGAAGCGGCCCAAAGGCGTGTTCGTGACTACCGAAGCCTGGACCTTCAAAGAAGCCATCTTCTCGCGCGCGTTCATCCTCATGCTGGTGTCGTCCGTCGGAATCAGCTGCGGCTTTTCGTTGATTCAAGCGCACGGCGTGGTGCACCTGAAAGACCTGGGCCATTCGCCGGCCGAGGCTGCAATGGCGATGTCGATTCTCGCGATCTCGACGCTGATCGGGCAAACTGCTGGCGAGTTTTGGCGACCGCATTGAGCCGCGCTACATATGGGCCTTCGCGATGGCGGCTTTTGGATTGGGAACGGTTCTGGTAGTGCACGCGACCAGCGCGGCCGATCTTTATCCATTCCCGATCCTGCTCGGATTTGGATGGGGCGCAACGCTGGTCTCGATGATGGGCGCGCCGATGAATTACTTCGGACTGAAAGCGTATCCGGCGGTGATCGGACTGTGGCTCGCGATTCAAACCAGTGTCGGCGCAGTAGCTCCTTTTGTGGCCGGCTACGTTTTCGACAAATTCGGAAGCTATACACCGGTCTTTTATTCCATCGCGGGATTGTGCTTCGCCGGATCGCTGCTGTTGCTGCTGGCGACGCCGCCGCGACGGAAGGTTGGCGTGGAAGCGCCCGCGGCCCATGGCGAGCTGCGACCCGCGCGAGCGTAGGAAAAAGTTATGGATCAATTCAAACCAGGCGATCTGTGCCCCAAATCCGGAATCTACGACGTCGTGCACGACGGGGTTCATCAAGACAAGCATCAAGTGACCATGGTGAAGGGCGAAACATTTCCCGCGTGCAAACATTGTGGCGAACATCCGCGCTTCGCCGTGGCGATTGCGGCGCATCACGCGCCGAATCACGAGCATTTCAAGAAGTAGATCGGCGCGCGGCGGCCCAGGAGACGAACAGGAATCCAACGCCGATCAGGAACACAACACGAAACAACAGGTCGTTAAAAGCTGCCGCGGGAGAGCCCGCCGTCCAGGGGCGCGAAGACCATCCAGCTTTTTCAAGCAAGGCGATGGCCACCAAGACGATGCCGATCAAGTTGAGGAACGGCCGGGCGCCGCGGAATGCGCGACCGATCAGAAACGCGATGACAAAAACAATCGCGACCAGCAGCGCGGCGATTGAATAGGCGAGAAGAACGTCGGGCATTTAGAAGTCCTCCGCCGGCACCCAGTTGCCGTGTACCTGCACGCGCAAGCGGAACGGCACCTTGATGCGCGCGATGGGCCCTTTTTCGATATGTTCCGCTTCCAGGATTGCGACCTCGGAAAGCTGCTCATCGTGCATGTCGCAAACGAACGCCAGATAGCCTTCGTGGCCGGGCTTCTTGGACGGAATGTGAATATGCTCCTGCACGGTGACGGTTGGGCCAAGGCCGAGAGTGGTGTATTTTCCGGTCTTCACTTCCATGCGAACGATGGTGTTGAAGCCTGCGCCCACGGGTCCGGCGATGGGCGGTGGGCCGTTTTGAGGGGCATTCCTGGGATCGAAGGTCTGGTAATAACCGATGTCGAAATCGGTCATCTGATCCTTGAGCGCAGTGCGCGGCATGTCGCCGCTGGGGCCGATGACGGTCTCTTCCCAGGTGTCGCCGGGCTTGGATAAATCGAACGTCCAGCGCACAAATCCGATCCGCACCTGATCGGGACGCAGATTGATTCCAGACGCCTGCTGCATGAACGGGAACGGCGGAACTTTGCTGACGCCGAAATACATGTGCACGCGATTGCCTTCGCTGAAGGCGTTCATGAAGTGGAACGAAGATCGCGCGGGGCCGCGGAACCAGCGCATGTGTTTCACGTGAGCGTCGCGGGGCAGGATTCCGACAAACGATTCCTTATCCTGTTCGAACACCCAATGGTGGCCGCCGGCTTTCATACGATTCAGGTCGGCCGTGATGGGGAACACTGGAAAGACGACGTGCTCGCGCGTGACGGCGAAATCGTGCATCAGCGCGACGTAGGGAGCTTCGAACCATTCTTCGCGCGTCAGATTGCCTTGCTTGTCGGCGACGCAGAACGAAACGTCTTTTGTCACCAGGCCGCCTGCTTCATAGCCGAAAAAATAAAGATCGCCGGTGTCGGGCGCCAGGCGAGTATGCGCGGTCATGGTCTGGCTTTTCAGCTTGCCGTCGTAATCGAACTCGCCGATGGTTTCGAGCGTATGCGGGTCCAGCTCCATGGCGTGGCTGTCTTCTTTGAGCGCGAGCAGCTTGCCCGCGTGATAGATCGGCGTGGTGTTGTTGACGTTGCGCGGCTTGCCCTGGACGCTGGGATCGTCGGTGAACGGATTGCGATACTTGCCGTACAGCGAACGGCGCGCAGCGCGCTCGGCCTTCCAGCGCTCGGTTTTCACGTAGCGCATTTTGAAATCGACGTGGCCGTTCTCGAAGCGGAACAGGCTGACCATACCGTCGCCGCTCAGGAACGTGTCGTCGCCCAGCATAGGCGAATATTGCGGATCGGGGATGGACCGATACCAAGAACCGTTGATCTCTTCGGGCACGTCGCCTTCGGTGACCAGATCGTAGATATCGCATTCGATGCGGGAGGGCGCGTTCCATCCCGCGAAGTCCATTGTGTTGGGGAAAGGCTTGGCCATTTAATGATTCCTGAAAACCGCTTCCTCACGGTCGCGGCTCGGTTAGTCGCGGCTCGGTGAAGTCGCGGCTCGTTATTTGGCGGCCGCCTTCTGCGTGATATTAGGCGGGGTCTCGAGCTTCACATCCTTACCGGTTACCGGATGAGGATAGTGGAACGGAAGCACGTCGGTATCGGGCCACAGCGGTGGCGTGGGTTTTTCCAGTTCGTCGGGACCGGTTGGATTATCCGGGTAGGTGTCCTTGTAATAAGGCACGTAATTGGGCTTGGTGAAGGCCCAGCCTTTGTCGAAGTCGGCGTGCCAGACGGGGCGATAGTTGAGCACCTTCATTTTCCAGACGCCGTTCTCCTTGGCATATACGTTCTCGTAGAGCGAACCTTCCCACCACTGGCGGAGCGGATGCGTTTCATCGGTGAATTCGTGATGGCGACCGGCCTGCATGAAGACACGGAGGCGGGCGTAGGCTAGCTTGCCGTCGGGCGAGATGTCGATGATGTCCTGCAGCATCATGTGGTCGAGCAGGTAGCCTTGCACGGGTCCGTTGTGGCCGCCGGTGAAATTCGTGCGGAAGCGGCCGCAATAGAGGCGGCGGGCGCTTTCCTTGCCGCGAAAGATGCCGCCGATGAAATGGACCTCGCAATCGTCGGTGAACAGGTCCACCACTTCGTCGTAGAAGCATTTGTCGAGATAGTAGCCGTATTTGAACTGCAAGTCGCGGACGGCCTGCGTATCTTGGAGCTTCGAGACGTGGGCGGTGAGTTCTTCGACTTTCTTTTCCAGCGCGCGGAACTGTTCATCGGTGGGCATGGGGACCTTCCTTCAAGCGAGCAATTGGGCGGGTGGATGCCGCCATCGGAATTATAGCCGGGATTGGGGGTTGGGGATTGGGGGCCAGGCACGCGGTGCACAGATAGGGGGTGGAAGCATGTATGTGGGGTGCGGCGCATTTTTTTCGCGAGGCGGGCGAAGTTGCGGGGAAGCGGCGAGGGCGGAGGGAGGGGGGAGAAAATGAGCATCGGAATGAGAATATCAGCGGAACGGCGGTGTGCGAGGCGGGGTGGCGGGGAAGTTGTTCAATACAGTTGAAAGAAGATCGCCCAGCGTTTGTGATTGCTGCGCGCTTTGCTCGTACGTATCGATTCGCTGGTATAATACGTACAAATGTCGAAGTTGACGCTCAGCGTAGATGACGCAGTTATCTCCCGTGCGAAACGGTACGCCAAGAAGCAAGGCGTCTCCGTATCAAAAATTGTTGAGACGTACCTCGCGGCCGTCTCCGAGCCGGCTACGCGCGTACCGGCGGACACTCCGATCTTGCGTTCGGTTCGAGGGATCCTCAAGAACGCGGACATAAAGGACTACAAACGGTATCTGGCACGCAAATACCGGTGAGGCGGATCCTAGTGGATACGAACGTCGTCCTGGACGTTCTGCTGGAACGGCAGCCGCATGCGGCGGCTAGCGTCGCGGTTTGGGCTTTCATTGAAGCGGGGCGCTGGGAGGGGTTCCTGGCGGCTCAGGCGATTACAACCGTCCACTACATGGTTCAGAAGGAACTTGGCGCAGTGAAGGCAAAGCGATTGATCGCCCTGGTCCTGCGCGTGTTTCGTGTGGCGGCGGTGGACAGCGGCGTAATCGAACAAGCTTTGCGGTTACCGATCGCGGACTTTGAGGACGCAGTGACGGCGGCGGCGGCGCTAACGTCTGAATGCGAGTACGTTGTGACGCGGGACCCGCGGGGATATCGCAATTCGCCGGTGCGAGCGCTTGCGCCAGAAGCGGCGCTGCCGATTCTGGGGTTGGAGTAGGCCGGGGAACTCTCGTCCCAAACGCCGTTGCTCTCGGCACTTAGATATTCGCGATAGGGCCCAGCCGGTGTTTGTCCGCAGCATCGAAGAACTCCATATCCACTTCCTGGAAGCAGTCGCACTGCAGGTGCGCTACGTCAGAGACGAATTGCTTCCCCTTGGAGCCGCGTGAAGTTGGCTTGCGACCTCTGTGTACATTGCGTCCGGCGCCAGGTCGATCTCGCCGGGCCAAGCGACGGCGCCGTCATTAATAAAGACCTGCTCAAAAAACTGCGCGTCTAGCAGGGGCGCGAGTGCACCGGTCAGCTCTTCTGGACGCAACTGCACCGGTCCCGCCAAGGCGTCTTTGAATCGCACGAAAAGGCGGTAGCCGGGCTGCGGCTTCACTTCAACTACGTCCCAATGCATAAGATATTGGCTCAAGGCAACGGGTCGATCTTTGCCGGGAGGGCGTTCTCGCGGCACAGTCGCCAATCTTCCAACAGTTCCTCTCTATGTATGATCGCCCAATGTATGATCGCCTATTCCTGGACCAGGCTCAACGCCCGGCCGGGAAGTTGGCCCTGGCTGACCTCCAAGGTGACGAGGTCGATGGTTGCTTCGAACTCACCGTATCTGGCGTGAAAGTGAGGCGGCCCGTGATCGTTGAAAAACATGCGGATCAAGATCCCGTAGAAAGCACTGATTGTCGGCATCCTGCGACGCTGATTGTATCAGCCCACATGGGCGACAAGGCTCAATCGGATGGCGCGCGGGCGAATTCGTCTGCTGGAGTCCATCTAATAAGGACGCTCGCCCACCCAGTTGCCGGGCGGGTCGTAATTGCAGACCCAGACCTCGCGGCCGGGGTCGCGGGCGACGGCGCAGCCGACCTCGCGGGTGGCATTCCAGACGACCTGGGTGTAGTGGCCGCAGACGCTTTGGCAAGTGTTGGAGCGGTAACTGTAATCGCGAGCTTCCGACGCCCAGACGCCGACCACCTGGTCGGGCGTGGCGCGGCTGCCCGTGATCTCAAAGAGATTTTCACCGAATGTGGGGTTGGGACGGTGGTAGAACTCGCGCTCGCGGAGCAGGCGGCTGGCCCAATCCTGCGCGCGCGCAGCCATACGATCCGACCAACGGAGCGGCGGCACCGCTAGCCGTGCCCTGATTTCGTTGTGGGCGGCGAGCATCTCGTGGGCGAGAGCCGCGTCCGGATCGGGTCCCGTGCTGCCCGTCACGCCAAAAGCGACGAAAAAATAACACAGACCGACGAAATTACGTCGCAAGGCCACGAAAGGAAGTGTAAGGAAGGATGGCGACGAAAGCCGCCGGGCGTTTGACTGAAATTCGACAGGGTCTTCGACGTAGGGATACGCGGTCCTCGACCTAGAACGAAAGATCTAAGGTCGGGACTTCGGGCAACTGGGGGCTGGGGTCGGGGGCTGGGGTTGAGGCGGCACTCGAAAAGGTGGTCGAAACAGGATTTTCATTAGCGGCCCCCTAATGATATGGGCTACAATGCTCGATCAGAGAGCGCGCGAGTTTTTTCCCGAACTTGGCCGCCGGCGAACCCGCGGAGGGTTCGTAAAAAAACGCTCCCAATGTCCACTTCCACCTTAGTTCAAACGAAGCCGGCTCAACTGGCGCAGTCTCATGATGCAGTGGATCAACTGTGCATCAACACCATCCGCACCTTGTCGATGGACGCGGTTCAACAAGCAAACTCCGGGCACCCTGGCACGCCGATGGCGATGGCGCCAGTGGTGTACACACTCTGGCAGCAGTTCCTGAGGTTCGACCCGGACGATCCCATCTGGCCCAATCGCGACCGGTTTGTACTTTCGGCCGGCCACGCGTCGATGCTGCTTTACTCGATGCTGCACTTGAGCCAGGTGAAGGCGGTGGATCCGGACTACGAGACGCTGGGGAAGCTGAGCGTCACCCTGGACGACATCAAGAATTTCCGGCAGCTCAACAGCAAGTGCCCGGGACATCCGGAATACCGCTGGACATCGGGCATCGAAACCACCACCGGGCCGTTGGGACAAGGCGTGGCCACCAGCGTGGGGATGGCTCTGGCGTCGCGCTGGATGAGCCAGTACTTCAACCGCCCGGGCTTCGAGATGATCAACTTCAACGTCTACGCGCTGGCGGGCGACGGCTGCATGATGGAAGGCGTGAGCGGCGAAGCGGCGTCGGTGGCGGGGCACCTGAAGCTCTCGAACCTGTGCTGGATCTACGACAACAATCACATCACGATTGAGGGCAATACGTCGCTGGCGTTCAGCGAGGATGTAGCCACGCGGTTCCTGGGTTACGGCTGGAACATCCTGCGGGTGGGCGACGCCAACGATCAAGAGATGCTGGCGCGGGCCATTCGCACGTTTCAGGCTACCCAAGACCGGCCGACCCTCATCATTGTGGATAGCCACATCGCGTACGGCGCGCCGCACAAACAGGACACCAGCGCAGCGCACGGCGAGCCGCTGGGCGAGGAAGAAATTCGCCTCACCAAACGGAACTACGGCTGGCCGGAGGACGCGACGTTCCTGGTGCCGGACGGCGTGTACGATCGGTTTCAGGAACAGCTGGGCCAGCGCGGACGCAACGCGCGCGACGCCTGGATGGCGCTATTTGCCGAGTACGGCAAGCAGTTTCCCGAACTGGCGAGCCATTTGGACAAAATCCAGAAGCGCGAGCTGCCGCAGGGTTGGGATGCTGACGTTCCGTCTTTCCCGGCCGATCCCAAGGGCATGGCGGGACGCGACGCGTCCGGCAAAGTGGCAAACGCGATCGCGAAGCGCTTGCCGTGGCTGCTGGGAGGCGCGGCGGATCTGGCGCCATCGACCAAGACGCGGCTCACTTTCGACGGCGCGGGGGATCTGGAAGCCAGCAACTATGGCGGGCGCAACATGCATTTCGGCATCCGCGAGCACGCCATGGGGTCGATCCTGAACGGGCTATCGCTTTCGAAGCTGCGGCCTTTCGGATCGGGCTTTCTAATCTTCAGCGATTACATGCGCGCGCCCATCCGCCTGAGCGCGCTGATGGAGATTCCGGTCATATTTATATTCACCCACGACTCAATCGGCGTGGGCGAGGATGGCCCGACCCATCAACCGGTGGAGCAACTCATTTCGCTGCGCGCGATTCCGGGCCTGATCGTGATGCGGCCGGGCGACGCCAACGAGGTGGCGCAAGCCTGGCGGGTGATCGTGCAACTGCGGCACGAGCCGGTATGCCTGATTCTTTCGCAGGCAGAATATGCCGACGCTGGATCGCAGCAAATATGCGTCCGCATCCGGAGTGGGGCGCGGCGCTTATGTTCTGGCCGACGCGGTGGGCGGCAAGCCGGATGTCATCCTGATTGGAACCGGCAGCGAAGTTTCGTTGTGCGTGGACGCGTACGAAAAACTGACGCAGGAGGGGATCAAGGCGCGCGTGGTGAGCATGCCGTCCTGGGAGCTGTTCGAGCAGCAATCCTACGAATATCAGAACCGGGTGCTGCCCCCCGCGGTTCACGCGCGCGTTTCGGTGGAGCAGGCGTCGGTGTTCGGTTGGGATCGTTACGCTCGACGGCGCATCGGCATGCATACCTTCGGCGCGTCGGCGCCGCTCAAAGAATTGCAGAAAAAATTCGGCTTCACCCCTGACGCTGTAGCCGCTGCCGCCAAAGAAGAGCTGGCAAAGGCACAATAAGGATAGGGTTCAGAAGCGTCAGCGTCGAATCGCCGGCCTTCAGATTGACTACGCAGACAGAAAGGTGAAGAATGCAGCTGGCAGAAGACATCGCTTCTAAGGGAATTCTCGGCGCCGGCCGTCCGGGCGATCCGTGCGTGATGGTGATCTTTGGCGCGTCCGGCGATTTAACCAAGCGCAAGCTGATCCCGGCGCTCTACAATCTGGCCAAAGACAATCTGCTGTCCAAGGAGTTCGCGCTGGTGGGATTCGCGCGCAACGAACTGACCAGCGAGCAATTTCGCGACGAGATCGGCAAGGAGATCGGGGAGTTCGCCACCACCACCATCGATCCCGATCTGTGGCACTGGTTCTCGCGGCGCATCTATTATCTTTCGGGCGATTTCACCACTCCCGACGCGTACAAGGCGCTGGGCGAACTGCTGGGGCAGATCGACAAAGAGCACGGCACGCGCGGCAATTATTTTTATTATCTGGCCACGGCTCCCAGTTTCTTCGGACCCATCATCACGCAATTGGGCAACGTCGGGTCTGGTGAACGAGGATCACGGCTGGCGGCGGGTGATCATCGAAAAACCGTTCGGGCACGATTATGAATCGGCCATCGCGCTGAACAAAGAGATTCGCAAGGTGCTGGAGGAAAAGCAGATTTATCGCATCGACCATTACCTGGGCAAAGAGACGGTCCAAAACATTTTGGTGTTCCGCTTCGCCAACGGTATTTTTGAGCCCATCTGGAACCGGCGCTATATCGACCATATCCAGATCACGGTGGCCGAAACGGTGGGCGTGGAGCAGCGTGGATCATACTATGAGAAGGCGGGCACGCTGCGCGACATGGTGCCGAATCATATTTTTCAGCTCATCTCGCTGACGGCCATGGAGCCGCCGGTTTCGTTCGATGCCGATGTGGTTCGCGACGAACAGGCCAAGATCCTGAAGGCGCTGTCTCCCATGGCGGATGAAGACGTGCTGACGCGCACGGTGCGCGGCCAGTATGGCGACGGCATGGAAGGCAACAACCGGGTTGCGGGGTATAGGGCTGAGCCGTATGTGGCGCCGGAGTCCCGCACCGAAACGTTTGTGGCGATGAAGCTGTTTATCGACAACTGGCGCTGGGCGGACGTTCCTTTTTATCTGCGCACCGGCAAGCGGCTGCCGCAGCGGTCGACCAGAATCGTCATCCAGTTCAAGCGCGCGCCGTTCGTGCTGTTTCGCAAAACCGCGGTGGATAAGCTGGAGCCCAACCGCCTGATTTTGCATTTGCAGCCGGATGAAGGCATCCGGCTCAGCTTCGGCGCCAAGATTCCGGGGCCGGTGGTGCAGATCGGCGAGGTAGACATGAACTTCAACTACACCGATTATTTCAAAGCGACGCCCCAAACCGGATACGAACGCCTGCTGTACGACTGCATGCTCGGCGACGCCACGCTGTTCCAGCGGTCCGACATGGTGGAGACGGCCTGGCACGTGGTGGCGCCCATTCTGGACGTCTGGGAAGCCCTGCCGCCGCGCCGCTTCCCCAACTACGCCGCCGGCAGCTGGGGACCCCATGAGGCCGATGAGATGTTGACCAAAGATCACCGGCACTGGAGCAACGACTAATGATCCTGGCGGGCGATATCGGCGGCACCAACACGCGTCTTGCATTTTTTGAAGGAACGCCGGATCACCTGCAGCCGGTTCGTATGGAGATTTTTCCCAGCCCGCAATTTTCCGGGCCGGCCGAGATTGTTCGCAAGTTTCTGGGCGCGCAGCCGCCAGCGGTGGATGCGGTTTGTTTCGGGCTGCCGGGCGCCGTGGTCCAGGGACGCGTGGAAACCACCAATCTCCCGTGGTCCGTCGACGCGCGGGAGATGGCCGCCGATTTGGGGCTGAGTTCCATCACCCTGATCAACGACCTGTTTGCCAACGCGCACGGCATCGCGCTGCTGGAAGAGACGGATTTGGTAGTTTTGAATCCGGGCGTGCCGGACGGCGCCGGGAATCGCGCTCTGATCTCGGCGGGTACCGGGTTGGGCGAGGCGGGACTGTTCGCCGATGGGCGAGGCGCCTATCATCCGTTTCCGTCCGAAGGCGGTCACGTGGATTTCGCGCCCCGCAACGATCTGGAAATGGACCTGCTCCGCTATCTGATGGGGCGGTTCGATCACGTCAGCTACGAGCGCGTGCTGTCGGGCCCCGGCCTGTACAACATTTATCAGTTTCTGCGCGAAACCGGGCGCGGCGAGGAGCCCGCCTGGCTGGCCGAACAGATCGCGCAGGGCGATCCGTCGGCTGCGATCTCCAAATCGGCGCTGGAGGGAACGTCCCCGATTTGCGTTCAGGCTCTGGATATTTTCGTTTCACTGTATGGCGCCGAAGCCGGCAATCTGGCCTTGAAGTTGCTTGCCACCGGTGGCATGTATGTGGGGGGCGGCATCGCGCCCAAGATCATCCGCAAGTTGAGCAGCACCGCGTTCATGAAGGCTTTTAGCGCCAAGGGGCGCATCGGCGGAGTATTGAAGGATATCCCGGTGCGCGTGATCACCAACGACAAAACGGCGTTGTTGGGAGCGGGGCGCGTGGCGGCGCTGTCGATGGTCCAGGCAGCCCGCAGCGCGTAGCTTTAGAACTGCACTTTGACGCCACGGTCAGCTCCAGCTCCTGCACTTCCTGCGACTGGTAGGCCGGGGCCATCCCGCGTAGTGGCGGAGCCGGCGAAGATGACGTTCGCCGCGGCAATGGGGTAGCCAGTCACCGAATCCACCAGTTATCCTGAGATAAGACCTGGGTGGTTTTGCGAGGTGGCTGCGGCGGAGCAAAGAAGGAACAAGAATACCGAACCGGCCGCTTGCCGACGCGCCATCCGTCCGGCGTTCTTCGAGTGGATGTTCTCCAGTGCACAACTCCCCTGGCGTCTCCGAACGCCCTGCCGGCCACAACGACCGGGCGATGCTGGCGCGCGGTTTAGAATTGAGATTGCACTAAAGCGCGAGACCCGAACTGTCGTAGTAAGATGCAGGTTGCGATGAAGAAGAAGTGGAGGCACTGGGCCCTCTGCGCTGTTCTGGCCGTAGGCAGCGCGTTGGGCGCATCACTGCTCAGCGATATTCGCTTCTTTAAATCCTGAACCTCAAAGCCTACGATGCGCATTTCATCGTGCGCGATTTTCTGCGCGGGCGCCCCGTCATCTCCAATATCGTCCTGCTCACGGCCGACAAGAAAGCCATGGACACCTTCCCGGAACTTGCGGGTGTTCTGGAACCAGCATTACGCCAACGCCATCCGCGCCGCTGGGCAAGCCGGCGCCAAAGTGATCGCGCTCGATCTGGCATTTGGCGTTCCCATCGATCAATGGGAGCCCGGGGCCGACGAGCTGCTGGCGGGCGTCATTAGCACGTCTCCGGTTCCGGTGGTGGTGCGGCTACGTCTCCGAGCTCAATACCAATCAAGGAATCGCAGGCGCATTCCGATCAATATGATGTCCGCGGCACTCGGCCTGAGCGCGTTCGCCAATCTCACCAGCGACGCCGACGATTTTATCCGCAGACCAGGAACTGCTGGAAGCTCCATCCACCAATCCCGCCGACCCTCCTTCCGCCCGCTCGCTGGCCATGCGCATCGCCGAGAAATTCGCTCGGACGGACGCCGGAATTCCGAGAACGGCGCGCTGACTTTTCAGGGCCACGCGATTCCCGTGTCGCCGAAGCCGCGCCATTGCGATCAACTTTCGCGGGGCCTCCGGACACTTTCCCCAGCGTTTCCCTGGCCGATTTCGAGGCGGCGGCCAAAGCCGGAAATATCGATCAACTGCGGAAATGGGTGGAAGGCAAAATCGTGCTGGTGGGTACCGATTTCGTGGACGACCGGTTCGATACGCCGTTCTACACGCTCTTGAGCGGCACCAAATGGACTCATGCCCGGCGTGGAGATTCACGCCAATACGGTGCGCACGTTACTCACCCGCAGTTACCTGACCCCGGCGCCGCAATGGGTGGTGGGGCTGGCGCTGTTGTTGTTTACCACGCTGACGGTTCTGGCTGTCACTTCGTTTGTGGCCAGCCGCGCCGTCGCATTTATGTTGGTGGAAGTGCTGGTGATTCTGGCCGCCACTCACCTGTTGTTCGAATGGGGAGTGATCCTCTTCACGTCCGAGATACTACTCGGCACTTCGCTCGGCTTGATCGCTTCCCTGGTGTATCGTTGGGCCACCGAGGAATCGCGCGGCAATCTGTTTCATCGCGCGGTATCGCTGTTCGTCGGCAAACAACTGGCCACGTCGCTCGAAGAGTCCGAGGCGATTGCTCTGTCGGGCAAGCGCATGGAAGTGACCATCCTGTTCACCGATATTCGCGGGTTCACGGCGTTTACCGAGCAGGTGTCGGAGGAGCAAGGTCCCGAAGTTGTGGTGCAGCTGCTGAACGAATACATGGCGACGATGGTGGGGATCATCGTGGTGTATCACGGCCATGTGAACAAATTCATTGGCGACGGAATTCTGGCCGTATTCTCGGACGACGATGAAGGCGCCGTGCCGGGCGATCACGCGCTGCGGGCGGTGCGCTGCGCGACACGCATGGTTACGGCGCGCAGCCGGTTTGAGACCGGAGCCGGGATTCATACCGGTCCGGCTGTGGTGGGAAACGTGGGTTCGGCCGATAAAATGGAGTACACGGTGTTGGGCGATACGGTGAATTTGGCGTCGCGCCTGGAGAGCCTGAATAAGGAAAACCACACGAAGCTTTTGATGACGGGAACCACGCAGGGGCGGCTGGGCAGCCAAGTGGAAACGTCGCACCTGGGGCAGGCGCCGGTGCGCGGGAAGGCTCTGCCCATCGATTTGTATACGGTGACGTCGCTGGTGGTGAAGGCCGCGGTGAATGCGTAGGGGAGCGCTTGCTGACGCGCGCGGTTCAGTGGCTGGCGCTAGTGGTCGCCGTGGTTTGCCTGGCCGACACTAGCCAGCAGCACTACGGGGGATCAGGCGGCGCTGGTAACGGAAGCCACTTTGAGAATCACAAGCTGACGGCCACGGCGCTGGACGCGTACTACAAGCTGCGCGAGTCGCCCCGATTATCTGCCCTCGCGTCTGAGCGTGACTGGAGCGCTGGCGGCGCAGGGCGACAACGCAGCGGCCGTTACGTTGCGGCTCGTATGGCGTTGGCGATCCCGCGCTGTTGGAACGCATCGGTGATCTGGAAGCCGCGCGGCAGCACACAGCTGAGCGCATTGCGGAAACGCCTGGAGGGAAAATTGAAGGCGTTCAATGAAGAGAGGCGCCCGCCTTCCAACGAGCGCCTCATTCCCGGTCACATGTTCCTCATCGCTGAGGGTGCGGCCTCGTTCAGATAGACGCAGGAAAACGGGAAACTGTTGCAGACATGTACGGTGTCTAACGCTTTTGGCCAGCGGATGCACTCTGCGCTTTCGGGGCCGCTTTGTTGTCACCGTTTCTGGAGATGTCGATGCCACCTTTGAAGTAGGCGCCGTCTTCAATCACGATGCCCGCGGTTTTGATGTCGCCGACAATGGACGCGCCAGTGCGTAGCGAGACGCGGCTCTCCGATTCGACGTTCCCCTTGATGGTTCCAAAGACGATAATTTCCTGGGCCTTGATGTTCGCGTTCACCTTGCTGTTCGGCCCTACAGTTAAGCGATTGCGCAGGTTCAGCTTGCCGTCCAGATCGCCGTCCAGATAGAGCTCTTCATCGCTAGTGACCTCGCCGATGATCTTCATGGACCTTCCGAACACGGTTGGAATGGAAGCTGGAACAGGCGGCGGGGC
Organism: Bryobacterales bacterium; assembly: GCA_963784025.1. GTDB lineage: Bacteria > Acidobacteriota > Terriglobia > Bryobacterales > Bryobacteraceae > Palsa-89. The sequence goes on along the minus strand of CAWAPW010000001.1, from coordinate 277,841 downwards.
CTGACGTTGCTGACTGATTACCGGCGCCGGTGCTGGTGCGGGCTGCACAGGTTGAGCCGGTGGAGTCTGAATCATTTGTCCGTCGTTTTGTTTTCCCCACATAAGAGCGTCGAAGCTCCAGTGTACTGCCCATGGTGGGCTGCGACAAGCTTTTTTGTCGATTTTTATTTACTAACGGTGATAGCGGCTTCCGATTGTTTGCGCTGGAAGAATTTCTGTTTGTCGATGCCCGCATCCACCACAACATCGAAGAAGCCGATCATCATCTCTTCCCAGCTCTGTTCGCCGTAGCGGACTTCGGCGGCCGGATCGGGATTGCCCGGATTGTTGGGCGAGTTGTCGAAATATCCAACCCACGTGAGATGCGTGCCCGCTTTGATGAGCCGCGGCTGGGCGAGGCGATAGTTGAGCTGCCATTGAAAATCGTAATGATTCACTTTGAGCAGCGTCTCCACATGACCGTTGGGGCCGGTGATGAGATACTCGAAGCCTTTGCCGCGCAGGTGCATGTGCGGGAACATGCTGATGAGCAGCGCGTCGTTGGGCAAGGTGCCGGAAACCTGCACGCGATAGTTGGAGTCGCCCGGAGGAATCACAAAACGGCTGTTACTCATTTGTAGCGAGAGCACGGCCTGTCGCGGTGGCTCCTTCGCGAAGACAATTCCGATGCGGGTGCGATCTTCCACAGCTTTGCCGTTCGCCGTGTAGTGCATCTGCAGCACCAGATCGGAACCGGCTTTGATGCGCTTGGCGACGCCGGGCGGCCATTGATCGTAGGAATTGCCGGGCGTGTAGACCATCAACAGATCGCTGGTGGTGAAACCCTTCGCCAGAGGAACGGAGAAGTTTTTCCCGCTGGGTTGATCTTCCAACCATTGCGATCCCGGCTCGCGAATATAGACCACGGCGTGATGCACCGACGATCGGCTGGTGGGACGCACCTCCACTTTCTGGACCCAGCGATCTTCGGTGAAGTGCGTGGGCAGGATCAGATACTGATAGTCGACTGCGCCCGAGGCGGGAACGTGGAAGGACGCAGGCATTTCGAAGATTTCATCGGGCGTTCCAATGTTCCAGCCTTGCGGCCAGTCGCGCGGCGGCGGTGCGGCCTTGGGATCGCCCGCGGGAGCGCCCGCGTTCACCCAAGCCGCGAGAGTGTCGATCTGCGCCTGCGAGAGCGAACGGTCGTTCGCGAAATGTCCATACGCCGGGTCCGCGAACCAGGGCGGCATTTTGCGCGCGATCGCCTGTTCGCGAATGGCCTTGGCCCACGGCCGCGTTTCAGCGTAAGTGAGGAACGGCATGGGCGCGATTTCGCCGGGGCGATGACACTCCTGGCAATGGGTCTGGAGGATGGGAAGAACGTCTTTGTAGAAGACGGGTTGAGCAAGAACCGGCGAGAGCATCGCAAACAACAGAACTGAGCCGCGACCGTGAGGGAGTGGTTTTCGCGCAAACGCGAGAAAACCGCTTGCTAACGCGCGCGGCTCGGTAGACGGCGCGCGCGGGTAGGTAGACAGCGCGCGCGGCTCAGTACGGTTAACGAGCCAGGGACGCAACGTACTTATCCCGGCACTCTTGGGAGCAGAAATGGAAGGTCTGGCCTCCCACTTTCTCGTGAATAGAAGTGGCCGCTGCGATGTAAGTTCCACAGACCGGATCTTTCTTCAGCTCGCCTGTGAGTGGCACCTGGTTCGATGGACGCGGCGGCGCGCCCTGCGTGGTGGAACCGGGCTTCATCGCTTCCGCGACTCCTTTAAGGACGATCCCGACGATGCTCTTCAGCACGGTAATCGCCACCACCGTGAGAAGAAGATAGAATATAGCGCGAAACATTACTTTGAGCGCCGGCGCGAGCGGGCGACGCCTCTTTTATTCTATCTGAGGAAGCAGCTACTCTTCTTTGGTCGCGGCTTTGCGGGCGGCGTCGATGCGGGCCTGTGCGTGGCGCGCGGCAATGAGCGCCGACGCGATGTCGATGCCCAAAGCGGAATTGATCATCGCGTCCTGGGCATGTTTTAGATCCTTCTCGGCCTGCGAAACGTCGATCTCGTGGCCCTTTTCGGCCACATCCGTCAACACGCGGACCACATTGTCTTTTATCTCCAGAAAGCCGCCGCAAACGGCGATGCTGAAGCGATGATCCTCCGGCGTGGTGTAGGTAAGGGCGCCGATGCCGAGCTCGGAAACGAGCGCCGCGTGATCGGGCAGCACACCGATATAGCCGTCCCTGGCGGGAATCTGCGAGCGCACGGCTTTCTCCTGCGCGAGCAGCCGCTCGGGTGTGGCAATTTCGATTTCGAACGTGTCTGCCATGGCTTTGCCGCCTTACTTCTTCAGCTCTTCGGCGCGCTTCTTCACGTCCTCGATGTCGCCTTGCATGTAGAAGGCCTGCTCGGGAAGATCGTCGTGCTTGCCTTCCACAACTTCCTTGAAGCTGCGAACCGTATCGGCCAGCGATACGTACTTGCCCTTGATGCCGGTGAACTGCTCGGCCACGTGGAACGGCTGCGAGAGGAACTTTTGGATTTTGCGGGCGCGCGCCACGGTTTGCTTGTCGTCGTCCGACAATTCGTCGATGCCCAGAATCGCGATGATGTCCTGCAGATCTTTGTAGCGCTGCAAGATCTGCTTCACCTGCTGCGCGACGTGGTAATGCTCGTCGCCCAGGATGCGCGGATCGAGAATGCGGGAACTGGAAGCCAGCGGATCGACAGCGGGGTAAATGCCCTGCTCCACCAGGCTGCGCGTCAGGTTCGTCGTAGCATCCAGATGCGCGAAGGTAGTGGCGGGAGCGGGATCGGTATAGTCGTCGGCGGGCACGTAGATGGCCTGCACCGACGTGATGGAGCCTTTCTTCGTGGAAGTGATGCGCTCCTGCAATTCGCCCATTTCGGTGGCCAGGTTGGGCTGATAGCCCACGGCCGACGGCATGCGTCCCAGCAGCGCCGATACTTCGGAGCCGGCCTGGGTGAAGCGGAAAATATTGTCGATGAACAGCAGCACGTCCTGGCCGCCTTCATCGCGGAAATATTCGGCCACGGTAAGGCCGGTGAGACCCACGCGCAGACGCGCTCCGGGCGGCTCCGTCATTTGCCCGTAGATGAGCGCAACCTTCGACTTGGTAAAGTCGTGCGGATCCAGCACACCCGACTCCTGCATTTCATTCCATAGATCGTTGCCTTCGCGCGTGCGTTCGCCTACGCCCGAAAACACGGACACGCCGCCATGTTTTAGAGCGATGTTATTAATCAGCTCCATGATGACGACGGTTTTGCCGACGCCCGCGCCGCCGAACAGCCCGATTTTTCCGCCGCGCAGGTAGGGCTCAAGCAGGTCGATCACTTTGATGCCGGTCTCGAACATTTGCAGCTCGGTGGCCTGCTCGTCGAAGGCCGGCGCCTGTCTGTGGATGGGCCATTTGAGCTTGGTATTTACCGGACCCATATTGTCCACCGGCTCACCGATGACGTTCATCACGCGGCCCAGCGTTTCGTTGCCAACCGGGACTTCCACGCCGTGGCCCAGGCTGATGGCCTTCATCCCGCGCACCATGCCGTCGGTGGGCTGCAGCGCGATGGTGCGCACACGGCCTCCGCCGATGTGTTGCGCCACTTCCACCATGACGTCGATGGGGACCGATGTATCGAAACCTTCGCTGGTGATGTGGACGGCCGTGTTGATCACCGGAATCTGGTGCTCGGGAAACTGAATGTCGATGGCCGGGCCGGCCACCTGGATGACCTTGCCTACGACCTGCGTCTCTGTTGTGGTTGCCATAAATACCTCTTTACCTCGCGATTTCAATGTGGCGCACGCACTCCTGCTTGCCGTGTCGAGACTCTTCCCGACACGCTTTTGCGCCGGGAGAGCCGGGCATCGGCACGAGTGCCGACGCGGCACGCATGAGTGCGTGCGTCACGCTAGCCGCATTGTCATTCCATAACATCATCTTCAGTCAAGCGCCGCGGCGCCGCTCACGATTTCGATGATCTCTCTGGTGATACTGGCCTGCCGTACGCGATTCATATTCAGCGTCAGCGCGCTGATGACGTCGGAGGCGTTAGTGCTGGCGGCTTCCATGGCGGTCATGCGGGCGGCGTGCTGCGCCGCGTCCGATTCCAGCATGGCGCGATAAATCTGCGATTCGATGTAGCGCGGCAACAGCGCAGCGAGAAGTTTGCCGGGCGGCTGTTCATAGATGTAATCGATCTGCTCCTGCTTCTCGGGGAACTCCACAGGCAGCAGACGCGTGGTGACCAAGAGCGACGCCATCAGGCTCTTGAAGTTGTTCACCACCAGATACACGGAATCGATTTCCGCTTTGCGGAACATCTCGATCACTTTGCGCGCAATCTCCAGCGCATCTTCGTAGCGCGGCGCCTTCTGAAAAAGCGTGGTGTATTCGCCGCTGATTTTGGCGTGACGACGCTTGAAAAAGTCGCGGCCTTTGCGCCCGATCAGCTCCATTTGGATTTCGGCTTCGCGATGCTCGCCGATGAACTTTTGCGCCAGCCGGATGACGTTGGAGTTGAAAGCGCCTGCCAGGCCGCGATCGGCCGTGATCACCAGCAGCAGAATCCGTTTTTCTGGCCGGCGGGCCAGCAGATCGATCTCTTCGTCTTCGTTCTGCTCGGCAGCGGCTTGCGCCACATTCGCCAGCATGCGCTGGATCATCTGCGCATAGGGTCTGGCCGCGATTACCCGGTCCTGCGCGCGGCGCAGCTTCGCGGCCGAAACCACCTTCATGGCCTTGGTGATCTGCTGCGTGTTTTTCACCGAGCGGATGCGCCGGCGTAAGTCGATCAGGCTGGGCATGGGCTAAGCAGTGACGAGTGCTTCCTTGTGCTGTGCGACGAAGCGATCCTTGAATTCCTTCAGAACGGAGTTGAGCTTACCCTTCACCTGGTCGTCCAGGGCTTTCTTCTCGCGGATCTCCTGGAGCAACGCCGATTGCGACGAATCGAGAAATTTGTTCAACTCGGCTTCAAACGGGCGAATCTGCTCTACCGCCAGATCGTCCAGAAGTCCGCTGGTACCGGCGAAGATGATCACCACCTGCTTCTCCACCGGCACCGGTTTATATTGCGGCTGCTTCAAGATTTCCACCAGCCGTTTGCCGCGGCCCAACTGCTGTTGCGACGCTTTGTCCAACTCGGAGCCGAACAGCGCGAACGCGGCCAGCTCGCGATACTGCGCCAGATCCAGGCGCAACGATCCGGCCACTTGCCGCATGGCCTTGATTTGCGCGCTGCCGCCCACGCGGCTTACCGACAGGCCGACGTCGATGGCGGGACGAACATCGGAGTTGAACAGATCGGCCAGCAGGAAGATCTGGCCGTCGGTGATGGAGATCACGTTGGTGGGGATGTAGGCGGAGATGTCGCCGGCTTGCGTTTCGATGATGGGCAGCGCCGTGAGCGATCCGCCGCCTTTTTCCTTGTTCAGCTTGGCGGCGCGCTCCAGCAATCGGCTGTGAAGGTAAAACACGTCGCCGGGATACGCCTCGCGCCCGGGCGGACGGCGCAGCAGCAACGAAATTTCGCGATAGGCCGCGGCGTGCTTGGAAAGATCGTCGTAGATGCAAAGCGCGTGGCGCTTGGAATCGCGGAAAAACTCGCCCATGGCGCATCCGGAGTAGGGCGCGATGTACTGCATGGGCGCCGGATCGGAAGCGGTAGCCGCAACCACGATGGTGTATTCCATGGCGCCGAAGTCTTCCAGCGTCTTCACCACCTGCGCCACGGTGGAGCGCTTCTGCCCGATGGCGACATAGATGCAAATCACGTCGCCGCCCTTCTGATTGATGATGGTGTCGAGCGCAACGGCGGTCTTGCCGGTCTGGCGGTCTCCGATAATCAGCTCGCGCTGGCCGCGGCCGATGGGAATCATGGAGTCGATGGCCTTGACGCCGGTTTGCATCGGCTCCTTCACCGATTGGCGATCCACAACGCCGGGAGCGATGGCTTCGACAGGACGGGTCTCGCTGGTGGCGATGGGTCCCTTGCCGTCGATGGGCTCGCCCAGCGCGTTCACCACGCGGCCAACCAGCGCCTCACCCACCGGCACGGACATGATTTTGCCGGTGCGGCGGACCTCGTCGCCTTCCTTGATTTCCTGATATTCGCCCAGCAGCACGGTTCCCACCTGGTCTTCTTCCAGGTTGAGCGCGATGCCGGTGACGCCGTGCGGAAACTCCACCATCTCGCCGGACATCACGTTTTCCAGGCCGTAAACACGGGCAATACCGTCGCCCACCGAAATCACCGATCCGGTTTCGGAGACGCTGATCGCCTTTGTCGTAATCCTCAATTTCACCGCGCAGCAGGCGCGCGATTTCATCAGCTTGGATCTGAGCCATAAATCAATTCCATCCCCTATTCGGCCGCCTTATTCAGAACCCTATTCCGAAAATTGCCCGGCCAGTTTTTTCCCCAACTCCCGCAGCTCGCCGCGGATGGACCCGTCGTACACCGTGGACCCGATGCGCGCGACCACACCGCCGAGCAGATCGGGATCGACATCGAAACGCAGACGCATGCGCTTGCCCGTTAATTTTGACAGCTCCGATTCCAGGCCCGCACTCAGGGGCGCGTTCAGCGGCGCAGCCGAAGACACTTCGGCGCGCACGAAGCCCAGCCGTTCGTCCAGTTGCAGCTCGAAGGCTTCCCGAATTTCGGCGATGACGCCGATGCGGCGGTGATCGATCACCACATAAACGAAATTTCGGATCAGAGGCGATGCGCCGATTCTCGCCAGCAGGTCCGCCATGACGGCGCGCTTGCGCGAATTTTGAATGGCGGGCGTGAGCAGCGCCGTGCGCAGCTCGGGCGACTCCTCCAGCAACCCCTCCACGGCGCGCAATTGCGTAAGCGCGTCCTCCGGCTTCAAGGGCGAGCCTGAAGCCATGACAATATCAACCAGGGCGTGGGCGTATCGATTCGCGACGGCGGATGCCATAGATCAGTTCGCCGCCCGCGGAGTAGAGCGCTGGTGCAGATCGTGAAGGAATCCATCCGCCAACTGGTTTTGAGTCTCGGGATTCATGCGGAAGCGAATGCGCTCCTCGGCCAGCCCGATGGCGAGCTGGGCGGCGTACTTCCGCAGCTCGTGTTTGGCGGCGCGGGTCATCAATTCGATCTCCTGCGCGGATTGTTCCTTGATTCTCTGCACGTGATGTTCGGTCTCGCGGCGGACACGCTCGCTTTCGGCGGTCATTTCAGCATGGGCGTCCTCGCGCAGCTGCTGTATTTCGCTTTGGAGGCTGGCCAGCCGTGCTTCCACGCTGGCGGCGTAGGCGGCTGCTTCCTGCTTGATCTTCGCGGATTCGGCTAGCGCCTTCTGAATCTCTTCGGACTCCTTGCGAAACAGCGGCGGAACGTGCTTGCGAATCAGGTAGCCAAGTCCAAAGGCCAAAAGCGCGAAATTGGCCCACTCCCACCAGATCATTGGATCGCCTTGAGTGGTTTCGCTCTTCGCCGCGGGATTATTAGCGGCCGCGGGCGCTTCCTGCGGTTGCGCGAAGGATGCGAGGGCCAAGCCCAGAGCCACGGCAAAGGTTGCTCTCCGCATCAAGCCGCCTTCCCTTTCAGCAAGAGCGCCTGCGCGATTTCATCCGCCAGCGTATCCGCGGTCCCGGCCAGCTGGCTTTTAGCAGAAACGGCTTCTGCATCCAGCAGCTCTTCGGACTGATGGATCAACTCGCGGGCTTGTTTGCGAGCGTCCTCTAATTGCGCGGTTTGATCGCCCAGCCAACCCCGGCGCGCCTCTTCCTGCTCCTGATAAATTGCTTCGCGCGCTTTCCGTAATTGTTCTTCGATGGACTTGGTTTGTTCGGCCCCTTTGGCACGCATCGCTTCAGCCGATTCGCGCAAACCCTCCGTAGCCGCGCGCCGCTTGGCCAGCACGTCCGCCATGGGACGAAAGAACATGGCCTTCAAGTAAAGATGAACCACTAACAAAAGGAAAATCGTCGGGATCGCTTTTAGCAGGAGTTGACCCAGAGCGTTTAACGTCGATTCCATTTTGTTTTAGAAGGGAACTTACAGACTGCGAGAAGGAGCCGTACTTATAGCTACAGCACGCCCCAAAACTGGTGTCCCAAAGACGTTACCCTAGCACAGTTGGAGCAATGAATTCAAGCGATTCTCCGGGGCGAAAACCGCTTCCTCACGGTCGCGGCTCGGTAGCGCTCAGGCTCGGTATCCGCGAGCTATTTTGGCGCCGGCGGCGGCGGGGGCGGTTTGGCGAATTTCGCGTCGTCAACGGCGACTTCGGCTTTATCTCGGTCAGCGTGTATTCTTCGCGGCCGCTCACCCATCCGTAGTTCCGCTTGAAGGGCATCATTACGCCCGCCACGGGGCGATAATCGGCGAAGTCGATTTGGGTTGGAACGCGTCCCACCGCGGAATTGGCGTAACGGACCATGCGCGTCAGCAGGCCGGTCTGCTTGTCGAAATAAAAGGTTGCGATAAAACCGAGTGGACCACTGCCCTGGACAACGTTGACGTCGTGGCCAGGAACCGGTCTGGCGTCCGGATCGAAGGGCGCGCAACCCGGCGAACCCACCGAGCAGGGAAGGTTGGCTGGATAGCTTACCCGCCAGCTATTGAAAAACGACTTGATGTTACCCGGGAACGCCAGTTCACCGTCCAGTTCGCCGCCCTCGGCCGCGCTGGCGGTCAGTTGGTATTCGCCAGTGACCGTGAGCGGCAACACCACCCACGCATCGTGGCCGTCAGTGGTTCGGATCATGTCCCCTTCGCGCTGATGGACGATGGTGACATATTTGTTCGGCGCCTTGGCATAGATCTCCGCTTTATTGATCTGGTCGGCGCCAAAGGTGGTGCTGGTTCCCGTACCAACGTAGCTGGTCAGCTTCGACAGGGCGGCGTCGCCGCCCAGAGCCTGGATGTATTTCTGGAAAATCACGTCGGAGGAAGGCACCACGGCGCCAGCCGAAGCTTGCGGAAGAACGTCGGGATACATGGGAACCGGGTCGCTATAGATGGCGTCAATGGCGGGCGTGGTAGCGGGCGGAGTGCCGCCGCGATGGCACGTCCAGCAGGTCACCACCTGGCGGCCGCCGAAGCTTTCCTTGTTGATCTTGTTCATCACCTCCACCATGCGGCGGGCCACCAATTTCCGCGGCGGATCCTTGTCCCACTGCGGATTGGAACCGCCGGCGCCGACATGGCAATCGCCGCAGCACACGTTCAGGGCGGCCGAAAAAAGGCCCATGGTCCCCATGAACTCGTCCACCGTCAGGCCCTTCAGCACTTTAATGTTTTTGAAAACGTCGTCGGCCATCTGCGGCTTCGCCTGCGCGAAGGCGACGCCTGCGAAGGGCAACGCAGCGCCCAGCCACGCCACCGCGCCGCTGTACATCAATGATCTTTTCGGAAGCTTCATCGCTACCTCTCCTTAACTTTTTCCCATGAGTACGTTGTGAGAACGTTCCTGCATGCAACCGTGTAGGAAGTATGATGATACAAAGCGATACAAAGTAAAGTCAAAAGAAACACGCCAGCAGTGCTTGTGAGGAACTCGCGCAAAACGGAGTGCGGCGCGAGCGCCCTTTACGCTTCTTGCTTGTGGAGGAACCATGGCTGACAATACGCCGCAGACTTTCGCGAATCACGCGCGGTTTCATCCGCCGTTTCATTTCTTTCTAGCCCCGGGAGCGATCTTGTTGCTGATCCTCACCGTTGTGCGCGTCGTTCGGCACTATCGGCAATTGGAAGCCTGGATCCTGCTGTTGATCGGAATCTTATTTCTCGTGGCGGTGTTCCTGATCCGAACGAATGCGCTGAGGGTGCAGGACCGGCTGATCCGCCTGGAAGAACGGCTGCGGTTACAGGCGCTGTTGTCGGCGGAGCTGAGCGCGCGCATCGGAGAACTGACCGAATCGCAATTGATCGCGCTGCGATTTGCGTCCGACAACGAGCTGCCCGGGCTGGTGGCGAAGGTGCTGGCAGTCGAACATGCAGTCCAAGGACATTAAGAAGGCGATCGTGACATGGCGCGCGGATACGTTTCGGGTGTGAGGGAAACTATGCTGAATAAAGCGATATATGCATCCTTGATGTCTAGTTGGCATCGCCGCGGCGCAGGAACGGCTCCCGATGATTCCAGCCGACAAGCTGACGGATGCGCAGAAGAAAGCGGTGGCGGAAATGCAGGGAGGGTCCTTTGCAGTGGGCGGGCCCTTTCTCGCGCTGCTGCGCGAACCGAAGCTGGCGGAACAGGCGGTAGCGATGGCCACCTATTTTCGCAGCGACAGCGTGCTGGGGACGAAGCTCACCGAGTTCGAGATCCTGCTGGCGGCGCGGGATTGGACGCAGCAGTTCGAATGGACCGCGCATTATTCGCGCGCGTTGAAGGCGGGGGTGAAGCAGGAGACCATTAACGCGATCGCGGATGGGCGGCGTCCGGCTGGCATGCCGGAAGACGAAGAGATCGTCTACGATTTCTGGACCGAGCTGGATCGCAACAAGAGCGTCAGCGACGCCACGTACGATCGCGCGGTGAAGAAATTCGGCGAGCGGGGCGTGGTGAGCTATGACCGCGCTCAATGGCTACTATGCGATGCTCGCGATGGTGCTGAACGTGGCGCGCACGCCGGTACTTCCAGCCAACGCACAGGTTCCTCGGCTTCCGGCGCTGCCGAAATAGGAGCCGCTGAAACAGGATATGTCCTCTCATAATCAAGACGACCTTCTTCGCCTCAAAGACATTCTCGTAAGCCGGTCTTTGAGCACGTCCGGAAACTTCACGCTGCACTCGGGCGAAAAGAGCACGGTTTACGTCGACGGGAAACTTACTACGCTGGTTCCCGAGGCGATGCCTCTGGTGGGCCGGGCGTTTCTCGAAAAGATGCGGGATCGGGGCTGGACGCCGGAGGCGGTGGGCGGCCTGACGCTGGGCGCCGATCCCATTGCTTTTGCGATCGCGCGCGAGAGCCTGGAAACCGGGCAGCCCATCAACGCGTTCGTCGTGCGTAAGGAGCCCAAGAAGCACGGTACGCAAAAGTTCGTGGAGGGCCTCGAAGCCACCGAGGGAAAAAGCGTGGTGATCCTGGACGACGTTTGCACGAAAGGCGACTCCACCTGGCAGGCAATCGCGAAGGCTCAGGACGCCGGGATGCGGGTGCTGGGCGCGATCTGTCTGGTGGACCGCGAACAGGGCGCGACGAAGATGCTGGCCGGCAAGGGCATCGTTCTCGAACATGTGTTCACGCTGGCGGAGCTGGTGGCGCACCAAGACGGGCTCCGAGCGGGCGCGGGCGTACAATAGGGATCATGGCGAGTCAACCCAATCCCGACGAGCGGTTCGATCAGGTGGACTCCACTCTGAACCAGCTCAGCAACAGCCTTCGCCACCTGCTAACGGCGCAGGTGCTGATGAATGATCGGCTAGATCGTGCGGAGACAGCGCTGCAAAAGGCGGCGGAAACGCTTCTGGCTCTCGCCGACAGCCAGAAGCATACCGACGAGAAACTCGCCGCGCTTACTGACATCGTCCGGAAATGGTACGAGCGCCACGGAAACGGCAAGCGGCCAGCAGCCGTCGTAACCAGAAATTCAAACTCGCGATCAGTCAAGAATTTACTTGCCCTGGACGGCGATTCGCAGGACACTGAATTTTAGCGCCTGGAATCCCGGGTGCGCGTTTCCCCGGAGGTAACCGCGAATTGAAACTCAGTGAAGCCGCCGTTTTCGAACCAACCGAGCGGTGGACCGTCACCGACGCCAGCGAGCTCTACGATGTCGCCAGTTGGGGCAAAGGCTATTTTTCCGTCGGCGCGAATGGGCACCTGTGGGTGCATCCCAGCAAGGAGCCGGCGCGCGGCATCGATCTGCGCGAGCTGATCGAAAAGCTCGAGCTGCGCGGCATCGGGCTCCCCATCCTGATTCGCTTCGCCGAAATTCTCAAACATCGGCTGGGCGAAATGTACCAGGCGTTCCAGAGCGCCATCGCCGAGCACAATTACAAGGGCGATTACCGCTGCGTGTATCCGATCAAGGTGAATCAGCAGCGGCAGGTGGTGGAAGAGGTGTTCCAGTTCGGCCGGCCTTATCATTTTGGTCTGGAGGCCGGCTCGAAACCCGAGCTGCTGGCGGTGCTGGCGGTGGCCGACAACGAAACGCCCATCATCTGCAACGGATTCAAGGACGACGAATACATCGAGATGGTGATGCTGGCGAAAAAAATCGGCCGGCAGATCATCCCTGTGGTCGAAAAGTATACCGAGCTGGATTTGATCCTGAAGCACTCCCAGCGCGTGGGCGTGCGGCCCACCATCGGGCTGCGGCTGAAGCTGGCCAGCAAAGGGTCGGGACGCTGGAAATCCTCGGGCGGTTATCGTTCCAAATTCGGCCTCACGGTGAGCGAAGCCCTGCAGGCGCTGGAACAGATGAAGGCCGCCGGCATGGAGGATTGCCTGGAGCTGCTGCACTTTCACCTGGGCAGCCAGATCACCAACATCCGGCAGATCAAGGCCGCGGTGACGGAGGGCGCGCGCATTTACACGGAGCTGAAGCGGGCCGGCGCCGGGCTGAAATACCTGGACGTGGGCGGCGGACTGGGCATCGATTACGACGGTTCGCAAACCGATTTCGAATCCAGCGTCAATTACACGCTGCAGGAATACGCGAACGACGTGGTGTACCACATCCAGAGCGTGTGCGACGAAGCCGAGGTGGCGCATCCCACCATCGTTTCCGAAAGCGGGCGCGCCATTGCCGCGTACCACAGCGTACTGGTGTTCAACGTATTGGGCGTCAGTGGATTTGGCGAAGATGGTTTCACGCCGGTACCGGAGGACGCCGAGCAGCCGCTCATCGATCTGCAGGAAACGTACCGCTCGCTCAGTTCCAAGAATCTGCTGGAAAGTTTTCATGACTCCCAGCAGGCGCTGGACTCGGCGCTGAACCTCTTCAGCCTGGGCTACCTGCCGCTGGCGCAACGCAGCCAGGCGGAAACGTTGTATTGGGCCATCTGCCGGCGCGTGCATCGCATGGCCAAGGAGCTGGATTATTTTCCCGAGGAGCTGGAAGGGTTGGACGGCATGCTGTCCGACACCTATTTCTGCAATTTTTCGCTGTTCCAGAGCATGCCCGACAGTTGGGCGGTGAAGCAGCTTTTTCCCATCATGCCGATTCACCGGCTGAACGAATTGCCCACGCGCAATGGCGTGCTGGGCGATATCTCCTGCGATTCGGACGGCAAGATCGATCAGTTCATCGACCGGCGCGATGTGAAGCGCACGCTACGGCTGCATCCGTTCAATGGCGAGCCCTATCTGATGGGCGCATTCCTGGTGGGCGCGTATCAGGAGATCCTGGGCGACCTGCATAACCTGTTCGGCGATACCAACGCCGTGCACGTAAGCCTGGGGCCGGGTGGCGACGTGATTCTGGACGCGGTGATTCGCGGCGACACGGTGCGGGAGGTGCTGGATTACGTCCAGTTCAACGCCAAGGCCCTGCTGGAGGCTTTTCGCCGGGATGTGGAAACGGCGCTGCGCGATGGGAAGATCGGCTACGAAGAATCGGGACGGCTGCTCAAATTCTACGAAGAGGGCCTCAACGGCTACACGTACCTGGAACAATAATTTTCACGACAATCTGCGCGTGATTTTGGTGGCGCCGCGGAATCCCTTGAATATCGGCGCGGCGGCGCGGGCCATGAGCAACTTTGGATTCGCGCGGCTGCGGCTGGTGAATCCCTATCACGTCGCGTTTCAAGAAGCGCGCTCCGCGGTGCACGCTCACGAAATCCTGCGCGACGCCCAAGAATTTCCGGCGTTGTCCGATGCCATCGCCGATTGCAGCCTGGTGGTGGGAACTACCTCGCTGGGCCATCGGGAATTACAACACACGCTGCGCGCGGTGGAGTACGGCGGGCGGTTGATCCGTAAGCGTCTCATGACCGCGCCGGTGGCTCTGCTGTTTGGTTCCGAGAAATTTGGCCTTTCGAACGAAGACATGAGCTATTGCCATTGGCTGCTGCGCATCGGGACGGAAGGCTCCATGAATCTCGGCCAGGCGGTGGCGGTGTGCCTGTATGAACTGGTGCGCAATCCAGTGCCGCCGAAACCCGACAAACGAAAACCGGCATTCGCGGAGGAACTGGACCGGTTGACGGGCCTGCTGACCGACGTGTTGGAGAAATCGGGATACGTTCACACCCAAGGCGCGGACGCCAAGATCCGGCGGCTGGTGCGGCGTCTGGACCTGGCCGGGCACGACGCGGAAATCTGGCTCGGGATGATCCGGCAGATTGAGTGGAAGCTGAAGAGTAAATGATATCCTGAGGACTCGCCATGACTAAGGTTCAACTAGACTACGATCTCGTGCGGCCGTTAACCGACCTTGATGCCACGGCCATCGGCAACGTACACAGTTGGTACGGCATGCTTCGCGTGCAACTCGCGCCCTCGCTCGACAAGTTGCAAGTGGAATTCGACGCGTCGCGCCTGAGCGAAAAAGACGTCGAAGCCGTGCTCCAGCGGTTTGGTTTGCCTATCCAGCGCAAGTGGGCGACTCCGTAATGGCGCCCTCGGCGCAACCCGGCCTGCTGCGCGCCCGCGATTATCTTGCGGCTCACTTTAATCAGCGCGTTTCGTTGACCGACGCCGCGGCTTGCGCCGGGCTGTCGCCGTTCTACTTCCATCGCCTGTTCGCGGACGCCTTCCACGAAACTCCGCACGAGTTTGTGACGCGCCTGCGGATCGATCACGCCAAGAAACTGCTGCTGGCCGGCAATCACAGCGTGACCGATGTCTGTTTCGACGCAGGCTACGAAAGTTTGGGATCCTTCAGCACTCGTTTTCACTTGCTCACCGGGCTCTCGCCGGCGGCGTTCCGGCGCGAATCCAGGCGGGTTTTCGGAACCTCCGGCCGGCATTGGCCGCGCTACTACATGCCCGCCTGCTTCCAGCATTTTTTCGCCGGGATCGACTGATCGCAAGATCCGAGAAGCATTCTCGCCACGGTTCTCTTATCCTGAGGACCAAAGGAAAAAACCATGATTCAACGAGTCTCTCACGCCAGCGTTTATGTTCTCGATCAGGACGCCGCGCGCGATTTCTACGTAAACAAGCTGGGCTTCGAGGTCCGCATGGACCAGGCGATGGAGAACGGCTTTCGCTGGCTAACCGTGAGTCCCAAGGGGCAGCCGGATTTTCAGCTCATCCTGATGAAAGTGGATGGTCCGAACATCCAACCGGACGCCGCGGCGGCTCTGAAAGACCTGCTGCAACGCGGCCGGCTGGGCGGCGCCGTCCTTCATACGGACGATTGCCAGGCTACCTACGAGGACCTGAAAGCCAAAGGCGTCGAATTCCTTTCGCCGCCGGTGGATCGGTTCTATGGCATCGAGTGTGTCGTCAAGGACAATTCGGGCAATTGGTTCAGCATGACGCAGCCCAAGGGCATGCCGCCGAAATGATGTAATTGGTCTGCGGCGCCGGACCATGACCGAACAGATCGAAGACTTGTCCCCTTTCTTCGACGATGGCTGTTGGATGTGTGTTCTCCTGGCACGCGAAGCCACCACCGGCATTATCTTCCGGCGCGGACCGTCGAAATGGTGGCGCATTACGCTGTGGAACACGAAGAACGACACTTTTAAGGGCGGGCAGTGGCTTCACGGACGCCTTTATCCCGAAAAGTGCGATCTCTCGCCAAACGGCAAGCTTTTGATTTATTTTTGCGGTAAGTGGAAGCCCCGGAATATCGATGCCGGATATGGCGAAACCTGGACAGCGGTCAGCCGGCCTCCCTACTTCACCGCCCTCACCTTGTGGCCGATGGGCGGCACCTGGGGCGGGCACGGCGTTTTTCTCAATGATCAAACCGTAGCTGTTGCCGGTTCTGCCGGCGGCTGTCCCCCGACTCATCCGGATCATCCACTCGGCCAGCTCAAACAGTTGGACGCCGATCCGGATCGGACGAGATCTTCCTGGGACCACGGCTGGCAGCGCGCAAGTCCCGCGAGTGTCCGGATCTCGTCTTCCGTTAAGTCGAATGCCGGCCTGACGCTGGGCCGCGGCGTGTACCATTTCAGCCCATCGCGAAGCCGCAAGACCTACGCGCTTCATCCCGCGAACGGCGGCCCGGATCCTATCGCCAGCTTCGAGGCTCAATGGGCAGACCTGGATCAAAACGGGCGTTTGGTTGCGACTGCCGGCGGGCGTGTTCTGGTAGGACATCTCAGCAAGAGGAACGGGCTGCGATGGCGCGAATTGGCGAATCTGAGCAACGACAAGCCGACCAGAATGGAAGCGCCGGATTGGGCTCGGCACTGGTAGCGGCGTGCTGTAATGGTCGAGTGCCTCGAACCGCGGCGAAGCTGGTTGGCCTTTGGCTATTTGCGATTTGCTTGTTTGCAGCCGGGCCGGGCTTCCGCAGCCTTGCGCAATTGGACGAACATTTTGCCAAGCACGGCGCTGAATTCGGCGCGATCAGCAAGGCTGAATACCTGCGACTGGCGCAAGAGCTGCGCGATGCTCCGGTAGGCGGTCCCATTCTGGAGGCGCGGCGCCGGGATGGCGAGTTCAGCCGGTTCGATCGACGGCACGGCTACTTCGGCGCCTACAATCCGGACGGCACCATCCGAACGTTCTTCATCCCCAATAATGGCGAGCGCTATTTCCGGCGCCAGGCGCAAAGGCGCTACGAGTGACATGACGGACGAAGAGATGACCGCGTATCTGCGCGACAACGGCTACCCGGAGCACATCGTTCGGGCAGGGCGCGCCGGATTGATCGAACGCTGGGGCAAGTTCGTCGGCGAAGTGGAGCGCGGCTACCGGTTTGGGCTGGAAGACTATCGAAACGACCTGGATCTGCGCGGCATCATCGCCATGCTGGATCTGGATTCCGAAGTCGCCGACCTGGACCGCCGCTTCCAGGCTTTGCTTACACATCGTGACAAACGAGTGTGGGAGAGTACGGCAGCGAACCCCTTCTGGGACTTCGGATATCCTAGTACTACTGGAACCCGATTCTTGGAAGACATTAGAAAAGAAGGACTTCTATAGCTTAGTCCCAATCCCAATAGACATTAGGTAGATTGTTTGCTAGACTGTCTCCTGTTACACTTCTCTCCTATGTCCCAACTTGGCCATTTGCGATTGCTGGAAGCGGAGAGCATCCACATTATGCGCGAGGTGGCGTCCGAGTTCCAGCGCCCGGTGATGCTGTACTCCATCGGCAAGGATTCTTCGGTGCTGTTGCGGCTGGCGCAAAAGGCTTTTCATCCGGCGCCCATCCCGTTTCCGCTGCTGCACATCGACACCACTTACAAGTTTCGCGAGATGATCGAATTCCGCGATCGCTACACGGCCGAAATCGGCGCCAAGCTGATCGTGTATACCAATCGCGAGGCCATCGACGAGGGCGCCAACCCTTATCGGCTGGGCACTCAGCGCTGCTGTGGTTTTTTAAAGACCAAGGCGCTTCTGGACGGCCTGCGGCAAGGCGGCTTCGACGCTGCCATCGGCGGCGCGCGGCGCGATGAAGAAAAGTCACGCGCCAAGGAGCGCATTTTCTCGTTTCGCGATGAAAAGGGCCAGTGGGATCCGAAGAACCAGCGGCCTGAACTTTGGAACTTGTTTAACGCACGCATTCATCCGGGCGAGAGTCTCCGGATCTTTCCACTTTCGAACTGGACCGAGATGGACATCTGGCAATACATCCACGCCGAGAACATTCCGATCGTGCCGATGTATTTCGCGCAGGAACGCGAGGTTCTGGTGCGCGGCGACTCGCTGATCATGCTGGAGCAGCCGTTCATTCCCGTATTGCCGGGCGAAAAGCCGCAAATGGTACGTTGCCGCATGCGATCTCTAGGTTGTAGCCCCTGTACAGGCGCCATCCGCTCCGACGCGGACACCATTCCGAAAATCATCGGAGAGCTAGTTTCATTTCGCAGATCGGAGCGCGAAAATCGCGTTATCGATCACGATCAGGATGGTTCCATGGAAATTAAGAAGCGTGAGGGGTACTTCTAATGGCCGCTTTAGCCAAGCCCGCCGCCGTGGCGTTCGAGATTGAGGATTTTCTCGCGCAGGAGCAAGCCAAAGACCTGCTGCGTTTTACCACAGCCGGCAGCGTGGACGATGGAAAATCCACGCTGATCGGCCGACTGCTCTACGATTCGCAGAGCGTTTACGAAGACCAGCTCAAGGCTGTGACCAAAGCGTCGGTGAACCGGTCCGCTGGCCCTATTGATTTTTCGCTGCTGACCGACGGCCTGCGGGCCGAGCGCGAGCAGGGCATCACCATCGACGTCGCCTACCGTTATTTCGCCACGGCGCGGCGCAAGTTCATCATTGCCGATACGCCTGGACACGAGCAATATACCCGCAACATGGCCACCGGCGCGTCCACGGCCGACCTGGCGGTGGTGCTGATCGACGCGCGCAACGGCGTACTGCAGCAATCGCGCCGGCACGGCTACATCGCCTCTCTGCTGGGCATTCCGAATCTGGTGGTTGCGGTAAACAAGATGGACGCGGTGGGTTACGAAGAAGGCATCTTCCGTCCCATCGAGACCGAATTCCGAGATTTTCTCGCGCGGCTGACAGGCCAGCACGCCGCCCCGCACGTCTACTTCCTGCCGATCAGCGCGCTGGAAGGCGACAACGTGGTGCGGCCCAGCCGGCACATGCCCTGGTTCGAAGGGCCCAGCCTGCTGGAGTTTCTGGAGACCGTTCCGGTTCATCATCGCACCCGCGCCACTGCGTTTCGTTTTCCGGTGCAGCGCGTCATCCGGCCGAATCAAGATTTCCGCGGCTACGCCGGACAAGTGGTTTCGGGCACCGTTCGCCCCGGCGACGGCATTCTGGCGCTGCCTTCCGGCCGGCGCTCGCGCGTGAAGAGCATCGAAACTTTCGACGGCCCGTTGGAAGAAGCGGTAGCGCCGTTGTCGGTGACATTGACGCTCGAAGATGAAGTGGACATCAGCCGCGGCGACATGCTGGTTTCGGCGCAGAAGCCGCCCGACGCAGCGCGCCAGTTCGACGCGAGCGTGGTGTGGATGAACGAGCAGCCGCTCGATCTAACCCGGCGCTACGTATTGAAACACACGACGCAAACCTTGCCCGCGGAAGTAAAGGCGGTGAAGCACCGCGTCAACATCAAGACGCTGGAACACGAGCCGGCCGACCGTTTGGAGATGAACGGGATCGGCGTGTTGCGCATCGAGACCAGCCGCCCCATTTATTTCGACGCGTATGCGCAGAATCGCTTTACCGGCAGCCTGATCCTGATCGATCCGGAAACCAATGCCACCGTGGCAGCGGGAATGATTCTCGCACCGGTGATCGTGGAGCGCGATCGATCGAAAGTGGCCACGCTTGATCTGCGGCACGAACGCGTGACACCGGTGGAGCGCATCGCGCGTTACCGGCACGGCGGCGAAACCGTCTCGCTGGGCGATCGCAAAACGCTGGCCTGGCTGCTGGAACGGAAACTTTTCGATCGTGGATGCGCTGTGACGGTGATCGATCACGCGTCGCCCGAAACGCTGGCGGCGCTGGAATCGGCCGGCTTGTTGGTTTTGCTGGTTTCGGGCAAAGCGCCGGGTTGGGATTTGCCGAGAGACGATTCTGAAGCGGCGGACTTCGTGATTGCATCTTTGGAAGAGGCGGAGATATTGCTGCGCAATGAATCGCTGACCGGCGGCGAGGGAATTTAAATCCAGCCATGACCGGCCTTATTGCGAGCCCCGACAAGCTACAGAGCCGCGACAAGCTACAGAGCCCCGACAAGCTACAGAGCCGCGACCGTGAGGGAGCGGTACCAAGAGGATGGACAACCGTGACGTTGGACCAGAAAATAGATGATGCGTCAGCGTTAATTCGCGGGGTACTCGCCGAACACGGCGACCCGGCTTGCGTTACTTGCAGCTTTCAAACCGAATGTATGGCGCTGGTGGATCTGGTGGTGGCCCAGCAGCCCGACATTCCCGTCTTGTTTCTCGACACCGGCTATCATTTCCCGGAGACCTATGCCTATCGGGATCAGATGACTGAGCGGATGCACCTGAACCTGGTCAACCTGGCGTCGCCAATGCCTGTGGCGGAGCAGGAATCGCGGTTCGGCATCCTCAACCAAACCGCGCCGGACCGGTGCTGCGGTATTCGCAAAGTGGAGCCGCTGTTTCGGGGCCTGGGCGAATTTGGCATCTGGTTCACGGGCTTGCGTCGCGAGCAATCGCCCACGCGGGCGAATTTGCAGGCGGTGGATCGTTTCAAATTGCCCACCGGGCATCAATTGCTAAAAGTAAGCCCGCTCGCGGACTGGACCAACGCCGACGTCTGGGCCTACTTGAAGCGGCGAAGCATTCCCGTTCTGCCGCTCTACGATCAGGGCTACACCAGCATTGGTTGTGCGCCTTGCACCACGCCGCCGGTAGATCCGGATAACCCGCGCTCGGGCCGCTGGAGCGGTCACAAGCTGGAGTGCGGCATTCACGTTCAAAGCGAGTAACGGATGGAGATTGTCCTCGGCTTCATCATCGCAGTGGCCATCGGCATCACCGGCGTCGGCGCCGGAGTAATCACCGCGCCGGTTCTAATTCTCTTCATGCATGTCTCTCCGGCCCATGCGGTGGGCACGGCGCTGGCATTCAGCGTGGCGGTGAAAATCCTGGTTGTTCCGATGCAGATTTATCGGAAGCAGGTGGATTATCGGGTGCTGGGTTATATGCTGGCGGGCGGAATCCCTGGCGTGCTGGGCGGCTCCTACATGCTCGCCCACCTCAGCACCAAGGGATCGTCGGGCATCCTTTACTCCGCGCTCGGCGCCACCGTCGTAATCATGGCGGCTGCCAATCTGTACCGGTTGTGGCTGAAGCCGGCTCGCAAGGTGGAGCGCGATTGGTCGCGCTGGCTTACCGCGATCGCACTGCCTATCGGCGCCGAAGTTGGATTTTCGTCGGCTGGCGCGGGCGCCATGGGGTCGTTGGCGCTGTTGTGGCTCACGCCGCTGTCGGCCGCGCGCGTGGTCGGCACGGATCTCTTCTTTGGACTGTGCATGTCGCTCATCGGCAGCGGTTTTCAACTTAGCGCGGGCAACTACGATGGGGCCATTTTGACGCAACTCGTCATCGGCGGCGTGTTCGGCGCTTTCGCCGGAACGTATGTCGCCGCCATTACTCCGCAGCGGGCGTTCCGCGTTGTGCTTTCGGTGTGGCTGATCGCGCTGGGAATTCAGTTGTGCTGGAGCGGCGTCACCCAGCTTCAACCTTCTTCGGCCCATAAGGTTGCGGTCGGTTCCACGCGCGTAGCCGGCTCACCGGCCAGCGTGCCAATCGCAGCCAAGTAGAGCGCCCTTACGCGCCAGCCTTGGTAGCCGCGCCAGCCAGGTGCAACTTCAAAAATTCCAGCGTCAGCGACCAAGCCTCTTTTGCAGCCACGGGATTGTAACTGGCGCGAGCGTCGCAGAAGAAACCGTGATCGGCCTTGGAAAACACCACGTTCGTGTAGTCCTTCTTCTCCTCATTGAGTTTGGTGGTGATGGCTTGCACCGCATCTTGGCCGATGTGCGCGTCTAATCCGCCCCAGAAGAAAAGCGCGGGCGCCTTCAGATCCTTCAGCCGGTCCATCAGATTGGGAAACATCGGACTGGGCCCAATGCCACCGCCGTAGTAAGAGATCGCGCAATCCAGCGGAACTGTGAGCGCCGCTTGAATGGAGGTGCGTCCGCCCAGGCAGTATCCAGTGGATCCCACTGCCAGATCCTTCGCCTCGCCATTCTTCAACCATTGATATGCAGCCTGGATATCAGCCGCCAGCCCCGCATCCGTCAGCGCCTGCATATGCGGCATCACCGCGCCGAAATCGGTGTAACCGGCTTCCAGGCCGGGAGCGGTGCGATGAAAGAGCTCGGGCGAAATGGACAGATAGCCCTCGCGCGCGAACCGTTCGGTAACGTCGCGAACGTGAGCGTTCACACCGAACGCTTCCTGGAAAACCAGCAACCCCGCGCGGGGCTTGCCCTCCGGGTGGGCCACGTAGGCCCGCATCTAGGCTGCCGTCTCCGACGGGGAGATCAACGTATTCTGTTTTGGTGGACATATTTTGCCTCCACGATAATAACGCACCGTAGCGCTCGTAGAGCGCCCTAACATAACAATCGCAAACTTATCCCCCGTCTGGTGCATCTAATCGGCAGGTGGTGAGTTGTGAATCTTCGCGGAGGAGACTGGGCAGCCGATTTTCCAATCAGTTCCAAGTCGAGTTGGCTCGGATGGCTACGAAATAGACGCGTTCAGCGGATCGCAATCGCGGTAGTGGCGGGGGTGACGATTGTTACAGCGATCACGCTGGAGTTGAAGTATTCGTGGATTGAATCGGGAGTCTTCCGCGAAGCCGATCGCCATCTCTCTTACCAACTGGCGGAAGGAAAAAGCGCGTCCATCCATTACCCAGGGGATGGTCCTTACGATTGGACGCTCGGTTACGCGCGAATTCCTCAGTTTCTTCCGCGCCTGGAAGCTAAGGGATATGGAATAGAAGCGCAGGCCCACAGTTCCGAGCTGCTGGCCTCGTTCTCGCGTTTTGGACTGTACCCGGTCTACCAGCAGAAAGATCGGGCTGGATTGCAAATCGTCGATCGGGACGGCCGCGATCTGTATTCGTTCGATCGCCCGGAGCGGGTTTATTCCAGTTACTCCGACATTCCGCCGATTGTGGTTCAGACGCTGTTGTTCATCGAGAACCGGCACATGCTGGATCCCAAGCATCCCACGCGCAATCCAGCCGTGGAGTGGGATCGCCTGGGTAAAGCGGTCATCGATTACAGCCTGCACAAGGTGGATTCCAAGCATCCCGTAGTGGGCGGAAGCACGCTGGCCACTCAGCTCGAAAAGTTGCGGCATTCTCCGGGAGGCAGAACGGGCTCGCCCGTGGACAAGCTGCGCCAGATGACGTCGGCAACTTTGGCTGCCTATCAGGACGGGCGCACCACGCTGCACGCGCAGCAGGACATCATTCGCGGCTACATTAATTCCATCCCGCTGGCCGCCTCTCAGGGCTACGGCGACGTGGAGGGTCTGGGCGATGGCTTGTGGGCCTGGTATGGCGCGGACGTTTCTACAATCGATCCGCTGCTGCGCGCTCCGGAAACATCGCTCAGCGCGCGCGAAATGCGGATGCGGGCGCG
This sequence comes from Bryobacterales bacterium, assembly GCA_963784025.1. GTDB lineage: Bacteria > Acidobacteriota > Terriglobia > Bryobacterales > Bryobacteraceae > Palsa-89. Next base: position 254,664 of record CAWAPW010000001.1, on the reverse strand, counting down.
AGGTTATCGGGAGGCGCTGTCGCTGCTGCTGGCTCTGCGGTCGCCGCATGTTTATCTGGTGCAAGATCCGAAGGCGCTCGAGAAACAGACCGATCGTTATCTTCGGGCGCTGGCGGAGCGCGGAATCATTTCGCCTCGTTTGCGCGATCTGGCGTTGAAGCAAACCATCGCACCGCTGCGGCGAGCGCCGGCGCAATCGTCGGTAGAACTACGTCGAAAACAAGGCGCCCGATAGCATAAGGATGTCGCTGCTTCCGTTGCTGGGTGTGAACAATACCTACGATCTGGATCGCCTGGATTTGACGGTTCAAACCACCGTGGATCAACCGGCCCAGCAAGGCATCACCAAATTCTTCGAGCAGATTGCCGATCCCAAGCAAGCCGCCGCGGCCAATCTTACTCAGTATCAATTGCTGGAACAGAGCGATCCCGCGAAGGTGATTTACAGCTTCACGCTGTACGAGCGGAAGCCGGGCGTGAATCTGCTGCGGGTGCAGACCGACAATTTAAATCAGCCGCTGAACATCAACCAGAACACCCGGCTGGAGCTGGGGTCCACGGCCAAACTGCGGACGCTGATCAACTATTTGGAGATTGTGGCGCAACTGCATCAACAGTACGCGGGAAAGAACGCAGCCGAGTTGAAGGCTCTCCCGATTCTGCCGGACGATCATCTCACGGCCTGGGCCGTTCAGTATCTCAGCACCGCTCAGGATCGCAGTGAAAAGGCCATGCTGGAAGCGGCGTTGCAGCGCAAATACTCTGGCAATCCCGGCGAAGCATTCTACACCGGCGGCGGCCTGCACGTGTTCGCAGAATTTTGAGAAGTCGGAGGACTTTCAAAATTTTACGGTTGCCGACGGCTTCCAGAATTCCGTCAATCTGGTGTTCATCCGGTTGATGCGCGACATCGTCAACTATTATCGATATCGCGTGCCCGGCGCGACGCCCGCGGTGCTGGAGGATTGGGACAACCCGGCGCGTCAAAAATACCTCGCGCGGTTCGCGGATGAGGAAGGCAAAGTTTATCTTTCGCGCTTCTACGCGAAATACCGCGGAGAGAATTCCGATCAAGCACTGGAGACGCTGGTTCACGGCGAACATTTAACTCCTCTTCGTGCGGCGGTGATTTATCGATCGGTGCGCCCTAAGGCCAGCCTGGATCAATTCACGGCCTTCATGAAAAAGCACTTGCCGGCTGGTGTTCTGACGGGCAAGAACGATCCAGCCGAGCTGTACGAAAAGTACGGGATCGATAAATTCAACCTCGCCGATCGAGGCTATTTGGCGCACGTCCATCCGCTGGAGCTGTGGATGCTGAATTATCGGGAACAGCATCCCAAAGCTAACTTCAAGGAGCTGGCGATGCAGAGCACCCAGCTACGCCAGGACGTTTATTGGTGGCTGTTCCGCAGCCATTCCAAACACCAGCAGGATATTCGCATCCGCACGCTGACCGAGCAAGATGCGTTTCACGAGATCTATAAAGCCTGGAAGCGGCAAGGCTATCCGTTCGATTCGCTGGTGCCTTCCTATGCCACCACCATCGGCGTTTCGGGCGACACCCCGGCCGCGCTGGCCGACCTGATGGGCATCCTGGTCAACAACGGCGTGCGCAATCCCAGCATACGGATTGAGCGGCTGCACTTCGGCGCCGGCACTCCCACCGAAACCGTGATGGCTCGTGAAACATCGCCCGGCCAACAGATCATCGCACCGGATATTGCCGCGCTGGTGCGACAGCAACTGATCGGCGTGGTTGAAAATGGCACGGGACGGCGCGCGCACGGCGGCATGGCGATGCCTGGCGGCCGGATCATTCCGGTGGGCGGAAAGACCGGCACGGGCGACAATCGCCTGGAGAGCTTTTCCGCCAATGGCCGGGTGACGGGCGACAAAGTGGTCAGCCGGACCGCCACGTTCGTCTTCATGATTGGCGACCGGTTCTATGGGACGATCGTAGCCTTCGTGCCGGGATCGAAGGCAGCGTCCTACAAATTCACCAGCGCGCTTGCTGTCCAGATTTTCAAGGACTTGGAGCCGCAGCTCAGAAACCTGATGATCCAGCCCGCCCGGGCGCCGCAAGGGCCGCCACCACTACTCTCGAAAAACGAGCGACCAATTCCGGATTCCAGCATCCAACGCTAGTGGCCTGATAAACTGGAAGCTCCCGCTCGATGCCCATTTCCGTTGCCGCTCAAGACTCTCGCTTGGTTGCTCGTGACCTGCTCCAACTCATTGGAAACACGCCTCTGATCCGGCTGAAACGGATCGCGCGCGATTTCCCGGGCGTCGAGATTTTTGGCAAAGCCGAGTTTTTCAATCCGGGCGGATCGGTGAAGGATCGCGCCGGGTTGAACATGATCCGGGATGGCGAGCGCTCCGGCAAGCTGACGCATGACAAGGTAATCCTGGACGCCACCAGCGGGAACACCGGCATCGCCTATGCGATGATCGGCGCGTACCTGGGATACAAAGTGAAGCTGTGCCTGCCGAAGAATATTTCTATCGAACGCATGCACATCCTGCAGGCCTACAACGCCGAAATGGACTTTAGCGATCCGGGCGAAGGGTCCGATGGCGCGATTCGCCTATGCCAGCAAATTTACAAAGAGGACCCCGAGAGCTACTTTTATCCCGATCAATATAACAACCCGGCCAACTGGAAGGCGCACTACAATGGGACCGCGCTTGAAATCCTGGCGCAGACCGACGGACGCATCACGCATTTCGTAGCGTCCATGGGCACCAGCGGAACATTCATGGGCAACACGCGCCGTTTGCGCGAAGAGGTCCCGGGAGTGAAATGCATTTCGGCGCAGCCGTCTTCGGGTTTTCACGGACTGGAAGGTTTGAAGCACATGCCGACGGCAATTGTGCCGGGCATCTACGATCCCGCGCTGGCGGACGAAAATATCTGGATCGAAACCGAGGACGCGTATGCGATGTGCCGCCGCCTGGCGCGCGAGGAAGCGCTGCTGGCCGGTATTTCTTCGGGAGCGAACCTGGTGGCGGCAACGAAAATCGCGCGAGGGCTAGCAGAGGCCGGCCAGCCGGGCGTGATCGTCACAGTTCTGTGCGATGGCGCGTACAAATATCTGAGTGAGCCCTTCTGGCATGATTAAAATCGAGAAGCCGGCCTGGGAGAAAATGGTTTCCCATGTCGAAGGCACATTTCCGAAGGAAGGCTGCGGCCTGATGATTGGGTCAGACGGCGTGGTGCAGGAGGCCGTGCCGGTGCCGAACTCGTACACCGGTCCGCAGGAAGATTTTTTCGTGATCGATCCGAAAGATCTGCATCGCGTGGATCGCGAGTCGCGCGAGAAGGGTCTGGATGTGCTGGGCGTGTTTCACTCGCATCCGGATTGCGACGCGTATTTTTCCAAGCGCGACCTGGAGCACTCCTGCCCCTGGTTCTCATACGTCGTACTATCGATAAAGAAAGGGCGTTTCGATCACGCCAATAGCTACCGTCCGGATTTCGACCAGACGGAAGCTCCCAAGGAAGAATTGATCTATGGCTAAGATTCTGATTCCCACTCCGCTGCGCCAGTTTGCCGATAAGAAAGATTCGGTGCAGCTCACCGGGTCGACAGTTGGAGAAGTGCTGAAGTCGCTGACCAGCGAGTATGCGGACCTGCGCCGGCACTTGTATAACGACGAAGGCAAGCTGCGCAGTTTCGTGAACGTGTACGTGAACGACGAAGACATCCGTTATTTGAACAAAGAAGCCACACCGCTGAACGATGGCGACACGGTGTCCATCGTGCCAAGCATCGCGGGAGGATCGGCCGGAGTAGCGGCACCGCCGGCGCCGCCGCCCACATTATCGAAAGACGAGATCCTGCGCTATAGCCGCCATCTGATCATGCCCGAAGTCGGCATGGAAGGGCAGTTGAAGCTGAAGGCCGCGAAGGTGGCGCTGATTGGCACCGGCGGATTGGGCGCGCCTCTTGGGATGTATCTGGCCGCGGCCGGGATCGGGCGCATCGGCCTGGTGGATTTTGACGTAGTCGATTTCACCAACCTGCAGCGCCAGGTGATTCACGGGACCAAGGACGTCGGCAAGAAGAAGCTGGATTCGGCGGCTGAAACGATGCTGGACATCAATCCATATGTCGAGATCGATCGGCATGAGGTTGCGCTCACCAGTGAGAACGCGCTCGAGATTTTGAAGGACTACGACATCGTCGTAGACGGGACCGACAACTTCCCGACGCGTTATCTGGTGAACGACGCGTGCGTCTTACTGAAGAAGCCGAACGTCTACGGATCCATCTTCCGCTTCGAGGGCCAGGCCACGATTTTCGCCTATCCCGGCGGTCCCTGCTATCGATGCCTGTATCCGGAGCCGCCACCTCCCGGCCTGGTTCCAAGCTGCGCCGAAGGCGGCGTGCTCGGCATTTTGCCCGGGACCGTTGGATTGATTCAAGCCACAGAAACTGTGAAGCTGATCCTGGGCATCGGCGAGCCGTTGATCGGCCGTCTGGTGCTGTACGATGCCCTGGCGATGCGCTTCCGCGAACTGAAGCTGCGCCGCAATCCCGAGTGCCCGGTGTGCGGCGATCATCCCACTATCACGAAGCTCATCGATTACCAGGAATTCTGCGGCATCCCGAATCAGTCTCACGAGGAGAAGCCCATGGACGGCGACATAGAGCCCACGGAAGTGAAGGCTAAGATCGATCGAGGCGACAGGTTCGTTTTGATCGATGTGCGCGAGCCGCACGAATATCAGATCTGCAATATTCCGCAGGCCAAGTTGATCCCGCTAGGCGATCTGCCGAAGCGTGTAAACGAGCTGAACTCAGCCGACGAAATCGTCGCGCATTGCAAGAGCGGGATGCGCAGCGCCAAGGCGGTGGATTTCCTGAAGCAGGCCGGGTTCAAGAAGGTCCGCAACATGAAGGGCGGCATTCTGGCGTGGAGCGATAAGGTGGACCCGACGGTGCCGAAATATTGATTCCGGCGGGTTACTGCATCTTGTAGATGTAGGCGTCCAGCACAGGTCCCTCGCGAACGGGCCCGCCGACTGGACCGGCGTGTTGCTTGACCATCTTATAAAGCAAGCTGTAGGGGCTCACTAGCGTGATTCGATCCGTTGGAAATTCGAGAGGCCTTTGAGGGTCGTTGGCTAGGTCGTACAGCAGGGTCGATACCATAGTGTATAGTTGCGCAGGTCCCTTCTCGGAGACATCGGGAGAGACTATGACCAGCTTCCATTGATCTTCCTCCTCAAAGTGAAACCAGAAAGCTGACGTCACGTGAACGAGTCGATCCTTTTCCAGCTTCTCCAGTATCCTACGCCCGTTTTCAACGTCGTTCGTTACCAATATCGTTTGATACATGCGAGAACTCCATGATCTGGGTCGGAAACAGCAGTCAATAGCCCCTCGGCTTCGTGCTGAAGATGCGTTTCGTACCGGCTGGTTTCACTCCACCCGTCCACAGTTTGCCAATTCGCTCTAAGCACATCGTCCCCTTGTTTCGCGGCATCAAAATCCGGTTTCAGTCCAGAGACCTTGGTTAGCTCCACTAAGTCATGCGTCCAAGCACTACTCGCAAGTCGCTTATCCGGAAAGTCAAATTGGTTTGTGCGCCGGGCGATGCATGCCTTTAACAGGCTGATGAAAAAGGCTTTTGGGGACCGACTTCCTCACGGTCGCGGCTCGGTAAACACATGCAAACACGCAGTCGCGATTCTGAGCCGCGCGCGTGAGCAAGCGGTTTATTGCCTTTTTCAGCATCCTGTTAATGCACATTCTATCGTGTATCCGCAAATGTAGTACGCACCCGAATAAAGCCGAGCATCTAGCAATGCCCTGGCGTGACGGAGGTGATCCTCAGCCAGTTGCTGGAAGTCGCTTCTATTCACACGACCTTTCCGCTACTGTCGCGGGACGCTACCAAGAATTCCGAAGTCAAAGCCGAGCCGAATCCACTGATCGCCTGGCTGAACGCCCAGGGCCAGGGCGTATTCGCCGGGCTTCAGATCGGCGGCTGGCTGGATGGCAACTACATCGCCGTTCACTCCCTGGATCGCGACGTCGGTCACATCTTCGGACCGGAAATGCGCCCACTCCCGGAAGTTTCCGCCGATCGGCATGCGCAGTTCACGGTAGTCCGCTTTCGGCCTTGCGCGAACCAGATACATGCTCACCGGACTCATGCCATGCAGATAGAAAGTGGGGCGCGCGTCGTTGCCGATCTGGATGAGGGAATGCGAGCCGGGCAGCTCCGCAATCGCGTGGCGCCATCCTACGTTCAGAATTTCCAGCGCCAGCGGTTTTCCCGCGTCAAAGGGCATAAGGACCGTGGACGAAAGGACCGCCCAGCCGCTGGCCGCATGATAGTAAATGCCTCGTGGAGCCGGTATGCCCCTTAGATCCATGCTTTCGGACGGGGTTGGCGAGTTATCCTGCGCCACTAAAGCGGCCGCGAGTAGCAGGGCGCAGCCGAATACCGCTATGGGGAACGTTTGTCTGGTCATGTTGGCCGAAGACCTCCTCGGGTTTGACGAGTTCCGGCCGAATTTGACTACGCGCCACTTCTAATTAAGTCGGGGCTAGCTATTTCTCAGCGGGCGGCTTTTCGGTCGACTCGCGCGCATCTTTACTGACCTGGTGCTTGTCGTTGTGAAAGTTCGACCACTCGCCCTGGACAGGCGGCTGCAGCATCACCCCCTCGGCGGTGCATCCCACGCTGAGGATGGAAAAGATCGCAACGACAATACCGGCCAAAATCCGCATACTTGGCCAATGTAACATAGCCCGGCTAGTTTCGCGCCTGCTCGCGCGGGTGCTTCTTCGGAAACATCAGGTCGTTCGCGGTAGTGTTCATGGGGACTGCCACATCGAAGAATCCGATCATCATCTCTTCCCAGGTCTGCTCGCCGTAGTGAACTTCCTTGGTAGGGTCGGGATTGAAGCGATTGTTCGGTGAGTTATCGAAGTGCGCCTCGCACTCGATCACGGTGCCCTTGGGCAGCTTCTTCTCGCGCGCCAGATCGTATGTCAGTTGCCAGTTGAAGTCGTAATTCGGGACGCTGAGCAGCACTTCCTTGTCACCGTTGGGGTATGTAGCGCGATACTCGAAGCTTTTGCCGCGGAAGTGCATGTGCGGCAGAAAATTCACCAGCGTGGCATCCTGCTGCAGCGTCATCTTCGCGTTCACCTGGGTATCGGGCGCGCCGGGAGGGATTGCGAACGTCACATTCGCGGTGTTGATGGTGAGCATGCGTTCGGTGGGCGGCGTCTTTGAAAACACCAGACCGATCTTGGAGATGTCCGTACCAGCCGTACCGTTAGAGGTGTAATGCATCTGCAGAACGATGTCGGAGCCGGCTTTGATCAGTTTGGCGCGGCCCGGCTTGATAACCTCCGGAACAGTTCCCGGCGCATAGGCCACCAGGAAATCGCCAGGAAAGGGAATGCCGGGTAATTTCGCTTCCGCGTCGTCCTGCTTTTTCTGATCCTCGGGACTCAGCTCGGGATCCTTCGGAACGTAAGGCACACCCGGCTTGGCATCCTTCAGCCACCGATTACCCGGTTCGCGCACAAACGCGATGATGTGATGCACCAGCTTGGTATTGCCCGGACGCGCTTCGGCCAATTGCACATATTTGTCTTCTTTGAAGCCAGTGGGGATCACGATGTATTGATAGTCGATGGTGCCCCTGGCCGGCACGTGAAACTCGATCGGCATCGAGATCACCACGTCGGGCTGAGGGATGCGCCAGCCTTCCAGCCATTCCACCGGCGCCGGCGCGTCCTTGGGATCGCCCGCCGGAGCCCCTGCGTCCACCCACGAGACCAGCGTGCGGATATCGGCCTCGGCCAAGGACCGGTCGTTCGAAAACTTACCGTAGTGCGAATCCGCAAACCAGGGAGGCATCTGCCTGGTCAGCACCGCCGTCTTCATCGATTTGGCCCAAGGCCGCGTGCTTTCGTACGTCAAAAACGATGCCGGAGCAATTTCGCCGGGACGGTGACAGGTTTGGCAGTTCTTTTGTAAGACCGGCAACACGTCTTTATAGAATGTAAACGTCGCGGGTGCCGTTCCAGCAGATGCGAGAGTAACGGAACCCACAATGCACAACATCAACTGGAGGCGCATAATTTCTTGAGAGTGTTTCTCCTCTTATGATACGTGATGAGACCAACACGAGTTCTCATACCTTGTGAATCGAAGACAAAAGATGACAAATCAGTTATCATGACCCTTACTACCACCCGATAAGGTATCTAAGGCAGCGGTTATGGACTCATCGTTTTCTTCCCAACAGGCCCCAGGTTCTTCGCATCAGGCCACGGGTTCTTCGCATCGGGCCCAGGGCTTGGAGCTTGATCTACCAATGTTCCGCAAAAAAGCAGGCGTCTCCCTGGAGGAGATTGCGCAAAGCACCAAGATCGGCTCGCGATTTCTGGAGGCCATTGAGGGCGAGCAGTTCGAGCAGCTTCCTGGCGGAATCTTCAGCACCAGTTATCTCCGGCAATATGCCGGCGCGATCGGCTACGACGAAGACGCGTTGGTAGCGTACTACAACCAAAAGATGAATCCTTCGGAGCCAATTGCCAAAGGGCCGCAACCGGAAACCGGCAGCCGCGGCTTGTTGGATCGCTGGCTGCGAACCGCCGCGCAAGCGCCTCGGTAAACCCCACGGGTTAGACCGCGAGAGCGCCAGCCTGTCGGCGCCCGCCCGCGCGCCTGCCCTCGCTTGGCGCCGCGTATGCCGGGCAGAGATATCCCCACAGAATTCTCGCCTTACTCCCTCGACTTCACACTTCCAGAACCGATAAGAGAGCAGGGAGGTTTAGAACGTGAGCAATGCTCACCGATAACGGTTCAACCTATGAAAATTTCCCGTCCGGACTCAACGTCCACTTCCGGATTGGACCGATCCGCGGGCCTTGGTTCGGCCCCAGAAGGTCTGGCTTCGCAACAGCCGATTGAGCAAACAGCGACAGCGGCGTCCGATGAAGCGCAGATCTCCAATCTGAGCAGCTATCTCGCGTCCGCTTTCAATGGCTCTGCCTTACATCTTGCCAAGGTGAGTGAGTTGGGTGCGGCGGTGTCCAGCGGTCGGTATCACGTGGATACATATGTCGTAAGCGGCAGCATCATCCAGCACGCCCTCGAGTTCGGTGCGGGCAGCTATCTCGGCCTCACCACGTAGCAGCCAACTAGATGATGTCGAACGGCAGCCAAGAGGTCGAGCGAGTCCGCCAGGCACGGTGCATTCTCGAACGGATGCGTGGCCGGCTGCTGCGACCCAGCTTCCAGGCGTTGGAATTGAGCGCCGCGGATCTCAAACTGGCCGTCGAATGCCTGCAGCAACTGGATGTCAGTTTGAAATCACCCATCTGGCAAGGCCTGGCGCGGCGAAAGCTGGAAGGGGAAATAGTGGCGTTACGCCAGGCGGTTCGCTCGGTGGAGGAATTGCTCAGAAACGCGGGCAAGTTTTATGCAGGTTTGGCCCGCTTGCTGGCGCCGGACCAGGCGCCGCCCAATTATACGGCGGAAGGAACCAGCGGTCCGGCGGCGCAGGCCAACACGGGAAGCGTGGTAGTGCACGGGTAAGTGGCATGGGCACCTTATCAACATCTCTGATCAACTCCGCCAACGCACTGCAAGTGTATTCGGACGCGCTGGATGTCGTACAGAACAACGTCACGAACGCGAACACGCCCGGATATGCCGAGCAGTCGGTCACCCTGGTAGCGCAGCCCTTCGATTTGGCCACGGGAGCTCCCGGGGGCGTGGGCTTAGGGCCAACCCAAAGCTCGCGCAGCCAGTACGCCGAGCAGTCCGTACGCACGGAGCAGACCGCTTTATCCTACGATCAACAACAAGTCACGGATCTCAGCACGGCGCAGAACTATTTCAGTTTATCCACCACGTCGGGCATCGGTCCCGATATCAGCGCTCTGTTTGGAAGCTTTTCCGCATTGAGCGTCACCCCCAACGATACGGTGTCGCGGCAGACCGTGTTGAACGACGCAACCACGGTAGCGCAGGATTTCAATAACGCCGCCAACGGACTGCTCAGCCAAGCCAACAATCTGCAGCAGGCCACCAGCAGCACCATCACCGCAATCAATCAACTGGGCGCCACCATCGCCCAAATCAATTCGCAACACAGCGTGGATTCAACCGGGCAAGTGGACGCGGGCGTGGATGCCCAACTGAACTCAACGCTCGATCAGTTGTCGCAATACGTCAACTTCTCGGTGCTGCAACAACCCAATGGAGAAGTGTCGGTATACTTAGGCGGCCAGACGCCGCTAGTGTTGGGCCAGCAGTCCTACACTATTCAAGGCGATTTCTCCACGCCCCAGACTGCGATCCTCAGCAGCTCGGGCACCGATATCACCGACCAGCTCACGGGCGGACAACTAGGCGCCCAATTAAACGATAACAACAACGTCCTCCCGTCCTACGTGAGCGGCCTCAACAGCCTGGCCCAGACTCTGGCGGATCAGGTGAACGGCGCGCTCAACCAGGGAATCGATGAAAACGGCGCGGCGCCCACCACCGATCTGTTCTCGTATGACGCCACCACGGGCGCGGCACTCACGCTGGCCGTGAACCCGCTCACTCCGGATCAGATCGCCGCGGCAAGTCCCGGGGCGCCGGGCGGAAACGGCAATGCCCTGGCGGTGGCCGCGCTTGCTAATGCCCCGGTTGTCAACGGCTATACCTTCGCGCAGGCCTACGGCAATCTGGGTGGCCAAGTGGGAAGCGATCTTGCATCGGCTCAGAATAACTCCACTACCGATCAATCCCTGTTGAGCCAGTCGCAATCCTTGCGCCAACAGATTTCGGGAGTTTCGCTCGACACCGAAGCGGTGAACCTGATGCAATACGAGCGTTCCTACGACGCTATCTCCAAAATGATCGGTGTATTGACTTCGCTGACCCTGGATGTGGTCAACCTGCTGCCACCGGTCAGTAGTTCCTAGGAATCCTCGTGAAAGGAATCTCGAAATGATCAGTTCCCTTGATTCGGCGTCGCAGAGTTTCCTGGCCGGGCTCAGTCAGATTCAGCAAACGCTCCAAACTGCGCAGACGCAACTGACCACCGGGCTCCAGATTAACAATGTCTCCGACGCGCCTTCGGAGATCGCCGATATCTGGCAACTGAATTCGGAATTGGACCAGACCCAACAGACCCAAACCAACCTGGGACAGGTGTCGACGGAAGTGAATACCGCACAGTCCGCCTTGCAATCGGCCGTCACGCTGGTCGAGCAGGCCGAGACCTACGGCGCCCAAGGAGCCAGCGACACATCGAGCGCCACCACCCGGACGGACCTGGCGAACGAACTCGGCTCCATACTCCAGCAACTGGTTTCCACCGCCAACACCACCGTTGAGGGGCGCTACATATTCGCCGGCGATACCGATCAAACCATGCCTTACTCCATCGATCTGACGCAAAACCCTCCGGTAAGCGCCTACCAAGGTTCGGCGTCCACGCGGGAAGTGCAGGGGGCGGATGGTACGGCTTTCCCCATCGCCCTCACCGCCCAGCAGATCTTCGATAGCTCCAACGGGACAGACAACGTCTTCACGTCCATCACCAGCCTGATGCAGGGTCTCCAAAATAATGACGACACCGCCATCAACTCGGCGCTGTCCGATGTACAGAGTTCGGACACTTACCTCAACCAGCAACTGGCGTTTTATGGAACGGTGCAGGACCGCGTTACCAGCGCGCAGACCTTTGGCCAGAACTATACGCTGCAATTACAAACACAACTGAGCGGTGTGCAAGATGCCAATGAAGCCGCAGACATCACCAACATGACTCAAGCGCACCACTCAACTGCAAGCCGCGCTCCAGTCGGAGGCGCAACTGCCCAAAACCACGCTCTTCGATTTTCTGAGCTAACCATGCGAAACTCGCTAACGCTCCGGCCTGGTGCTTGAACCACCGATATGAAAGGACGACGAGATCACGTGGTCGGAGGAGTCCACCAGAGCCTGCGCGCCAAACGGGAACCGCCAGTCCGTCACCTCGACATCCTGCGCGCCCTCCGGGTTGTCCACTTTGGTGACGGACCACAAAGGATATTGGGCAAACCGCAAGAACACCGCCACCGGGTGGGCTTGGCGAGCGGCTTCAATCGCCGGACTGGGCGCGGGTTTGAAGATTGTCCTGCCCACCGTGGGATCGAATTCCTTCGTGACGTTCACCACGAATCGCATCACGAACTGGGGACGCTCAATCCAGCCTTGCCACTCTAACGGACTTACGCCCGGGTCGGGAAACGCCGCGGCACGTATCGGCGGACCGTCGCCGATAAACCCGCGAGTTTAAGATCTCAACCGCGCGCTGGTGCGCCAGAGAACCGGCCGAAATCGTAAATCAAAAAAAACGACAGCGCGAAAATCGCCAGGCCGCGCCCGGTTCCCGGCTTCGCCCCAATCTCACCGCTCACCAGCTTCCCCATCAGCGGCCCTATCCAGGCCAGCAGCAGAACCGCCCACACCAGCAGATCGAAAAGATTAATCAGATCCAGGTGAAACCACTGCGACGAGAAGGGATACAGCAGGCGGATACCGTAAACGTTGGTCCAATCGAGCAGCAGATGGCTGGCAACTCCGATCAGGGCGAGCGCCCACGCCACCAACCAGCCTTGCATGCTGCGCGCGATCGCGCAGGTGATCAGCACGGCCAATAGCGCCATCACGGGCGCGGCGGCAACCGAGTGTGTAATTCCGCGATGCTGCTCGAAATAGTACAACGGACCGCCCACGATAGCGACAAAATCGATATCGGGAATGTTGGCCGATAAGACCAGTACTAAAGTCGCTCGCGGATAAAAGCGGTTCAAGCCCGCGTGACTCAGCATCAAGCCGGTCAGCGAGTGGGTGAGGTTGTCCATGCGGCGTCGTCGACAATGGTAGGGACGCTGGCCGGCCGGCGGGCGCGAAAACCGGGCGGTACCAGAAGCGTCAGCGCGCTGGGAACTATTTCCACTCGCGCGGGCGCTACGCCTGCGTACTCGCCGTCCACCTGCAGGTGGATCTTCAAATCCCCAGGCGCCGAAAACACCGCCTGGCGGGTTCGCAAAATGGTGATCCCGCGCATGGTCTGCTGCTGGTGAACCACCACGGCCAGCATGTACTTCAAAAAGCCAAGCGAACTCTCGCCTTCAAACAGCACCATCTCGAACTCGTCGTCCAGCAACGAAATGGTGGGCGCGATTTCCAGATCGCCGCCGTAGTTGCGGACCCGGCTCAGCAAGCGCGAAGCTCGCGCGATATTCGCGCCCATCGGCCTGCACCGTAAACTCTGGAATGCGGCGGCCCACCATCGAAAATCCACCAATCCAGTACGCCACTTTCCCGAAGGCTTCCTTCATCCGCTGGTTGAGGTTAAAAACGATATCGGCATCCAGCCCCGCGCCCGCCATCAGAAGAAAATGCCGTCGCGATTCTTGTTCCTCGCCGCCGGCCTGGCTCGAAATCATTCCCAGCGCCACGCGCTCTTTGACGGACTCCGCCAGAGCTTCGGCGGCGCGCTCCATGGTCTTCCCGATACCCAGTTCATTGGCCAGCACGTTGGCGGTTCCGGCGGGCAGAATGCCCAAAGGAACATCCGAGTGGACCATCCCGTTGACGGCCTCGTTGATGGTGCCGTCGCCGCCCGCCACCAGAATCAGATCCGCTCCGCGATCCACGGCGCAGCGCGCGATTTCGCCCGCGTGCCCGGGTCCAGTGGTAGCAATAGAATCGACGGTAATCCCGTGCGCGTCCAGCAACTCGATGGATCGTCGAAGCGCATGGCTTCGCCGTCTGAGTCCGCCCGCGTAAGGATTATATATAAGTACGGTCTGCCGGTAGCTGTCGATAGTACCCTAATTATAGTAGATGCGCGCCAATAGAGTAGAAGAAAAGAAGATAGCAGAAGAAATCGAAGATCTGCGCGAAAAGCTGCACCACCACGAGTATCTGTACTACGTGCTGGATCAGCCCGAGATCAGCGACGCCGAGTATGACCGGATGATGCGGCGGCTGCAGGAGCTGGAAGCCGAGCAGCCCGATCTGGTCACGCCCGATTCGCCCACCCAGCGCGTGGGAGGCAAGGCGCGCGAGGGGTTCGTCAAGGTGCGGCACAGCTCGCCGCTGCTGAGCCTGGACAACGCGCTGAACGAAGACGAAATGCGCGCCTTCGACCAGCGGGTGCGCGAACTGCTGAAGGGCGAGCCGTACGAATACGTCGCCGAACTCAAGCTGGACGGGCTATCCATGGCCGTGCATTACGAGAACGGCCGCATGGCGCGGGCCATCACGCGCGGCGACGGGCAGGTGGGCGAAGACGTTACCGAAAACGCCCGCACTATCCGCTCGCTTCCGCTGCGGGTGAAGTCCAAGCTGCCGGCCTTTGAAGTACGCGGCGAAGCGCTGATGACGCTGCAGGCCTTCGAGCGGCTGAATGCCCGGCAATTGCAGCAGAATTTGCCTGCCGTTGGCGAATCCGCGCAACGCGGCCGCGGGATCCCTGCGCGCGCTGGAGCCCTCGCTCACGGCGTCGCGCCAGCTGGATTACTCGGCGTATTTTCTGTTGGTGGACGGCCAATTCCTGCGCGACAGCCATTGGGAGTCCCTCGAAGAGCTATCCAGCATGGGCTTCAAGGTGAACTCGCACCGCAAGAAATGCGCGGGCCTGGACGATGTGCTCGAGTTTTACCGCCATTGGGAATCGAAGCGCGACTCGCTGCCCTATGAGATCGATGGCGTGGTGGTAAAAGTGGATTCGGTCCGCTCAGCAAGCGCCTGCTCGGCTGGACCGCCAAGGCGCCGCGCTGGGCCATCGCGTTCAAATTCCCGGCGCATCAGGAGCAGACCGTAATCGAAAACATCGACGTGCAAGTGGGCCGCACCGGGACGCTGACGCCGGTGGCGCATCTGAAAGCCGTCAACCTAAGCGGCGTCACCGTGACGCGCGCCACCTTGCATAACGAAGATGAAATCGCGCGGCTGGGCGTCGAAATCGGCGACACGGTGCTGGTGGAGCGCTCGGGCGACGTGATTCCGAAAGTGGTGCGCGTGGTGAAGCAGGGCGACGACCGCCGGCCGTTCCGCATGCCCAAACATTGTCCGGTTTGCGGCGGCGAAATCGTGCGCGAAGAAGGCGAAGCGGCCAGCCGCTGCATCAACACCAATTGCCCGGCGCGTCTGAAGGAATCCGTTCTGCACTTCGCCGCGCGCGGCGTCATGGATATCGACGGCATGGGCGACGTGCTGGTGGATCAACTGGTGACGCGCGGGATGGTGAAAAGCGTGGCCGATATTTACGACCTGACGCTGGAACAGTTGATGGAGCTGGAGCGCATGGGCCAAAAATCGGCCGAGAAGGTGCTGCGCAATATCGACGCCTCGCGAAAGCAGCCGCTGCCGCGCGTGCTCAACGGCCTGGGGATTCCGTTCGTGGGCGAGCGCACGGCGCAGATTCTGGCCGAGACATTCGGCAGTCTGGACGCAATCGCCGCGGCGGATGAGGAGACGCTGCAAGCAGGCCGAAGAGGTTGGGCCGAAGGTATCGCGAAAGCATCCGGCAGTTTTTCCACGAGCCAAGAAATCGCGAACTGGTGGAGCGGCTGCGCCAGGCCGGTCTGACCTTCGAACACGCGATCAAAGAAAAGAAAGCGGCCGGGCGCCTGGCAGGCAAAGTCTTCGTGCTTACGGGCACGCTTCCCAACCTCACGCGCGAGGACGCCAAAGAGCGCATCGAAGCCGCGGGCGGCAAAGTCACTGGCTCGGTGAGCAAGAAAACCGACTACGTGGTGGCCGGAGAAGATCCCGGCTCCAAGCTGGACAAGGCCCATTCATTGGGCGTTGCGGTGATCGGCGAGCCTGAGTTACTCGCTCTGTTGCAGTAGACTTGGTACGGAGCCAGGCCGCCACTGGGAAAATTCATCCAAACCAAAATCGTGCCAACCCTCGTATCGTGGGGGCCCGGCGGAGTTTTCCTGTTAGCGATTGCGGATTCCACCGGCGTCCCCATGGTCGGCGGAGTGGACGCGCTCATCGTCCTGCTAGCCGTGGTCAGCCGATCGCAGGCGTATCTGGCCGCGGGCGCAGCGATTTTAGGATCGTTGCTAGGAAGCTTGATCCTGTTTCTGATCGCGCGCAAAGGCGGCGAAGAATATCATCGCCATCACACCTCCAGCGCCAGAGGAAGCAAATTGCGCGCCTGGTTTCATGAATACGGACTGTTGACGGTCTTCGTGCCTGCGTTCGTGCCGGTTATTCCGCTGCCGCTCAAGATTTTCATCATCTCCGCGGGCGCTCTGGAAGAAAGCCCCGTCACCTTTTCCATTGTGCTGCTGGCCGCGCGGATTCCGCGCTATATGTTCCTGGCCTGGCTTGGATCGCGGTTGGGCACGGACACCCTGCCTTACTTACGCCACCACATTGGGGAACTGATTCTTCTGGCCTCCGCTCTCTTTGTTGTACTTTATTTACTGGTCCGTGTCGTACACAATTATCGAATGACTAAGGCGCGACTTAGTAAGTCGCCCTCTATTGTCCCAGAGTGAAATTTACTTCGATGGGCGCAATTACTTCCACGGGCTTGCCGTTCAGCAAGGTCGGCTTGTAAATCCATTGCTGCACGGCTTCGAGCGCGGCGCGCGCCAGCAGCGGGTGACCGCTCACGAGTTGCAGATTCCGGATAGTGCCGTCCTCGCCGATGGTGCCAAGCAGGCGAACTACGCCCGAGATCCTGGCTGATCGCGCCAGCGCCGGATAAACCGGAATCACCTTCCGCAGCAGCTTGGCCATTTGAAGATCGCTGGTCACGCGGATGGGCGCGGAAGGCGGCTTGGGCGCTGCCACTGCAGGCTTGGGAGGCGGGGGCAACGTCACGTAGTTGGGAATAAATGTTCCAAGCCCTTTGGTGGCTCCGCCTAGTCCAACGTCGGAACCCAAGGCCGGCGGAGCGTCGACGGCAAATACGCCGCTCGGTTGAGAGGGACGGGGGTTGGTGCCGGCGCTTAAATGGAATATGGGCCGGACGGGCGAGATGGGCGCGACGCCCGAACGGTTCGCATGGACGGGCTGTATCGGCGGCGGAGCCAACGGCGCGGGTCCAACCACGATGTCCTTCCAATGAACCGGCGGTAAGTGGTCGTGATAAGCCAGCGGAATTAACAGCGCCAGACTGACAACGAGTAACTCGGCTCCAAGCGACGCGACGAAATTCCACGGCCTTTTCGTGTCCCGATTGAGAAGCAACGATTGTTCAAACACGCTTGTATAGACACCGGGCACGACGCTTGGTTCCCGCCGGGCTTCCCCGCCGATCTATCGGCCAGCGCCGCTATTTCGGCAATCAACCTTCGGCACCGCTGCGCAATCATCTGAAAATGCATGGAGAAACTATGGTCGGGAACCTGCCTCTAAGGAAAGAGGTAGCCGAATGTTACGGATCACAATTGAGGAGAGCCCGGAGACGCTTACGTTCCTGGTGGAAGGTAAGCTGGTTGGTCAATGGGCCAAGGAGTTGGAACAGTCGTGGAAAGACACCGCCCCTGTTCGCGGCCATCGGGCGCTGATCGTCGATCTCACCGAGACGCTATTTATCGACGGAGAAGGGCGCCGCGTTTTGGCGAAGCTGTTTCGCGAGGGCGCATTCTTTCGCAGTGCCGGCCCCATGACCGAGTCCATTGTGGCCGAGATCGTCGGAAAACCGAGCCGTGTTTTGCGAGGCGCTCTGCCGGCCGTGCTTCTGATGCTGATTGCCAGCGGCGCGAAAGCTGCCCAACCGGAAACTTTGCGCCTGACCTTGCACGATGCGGTGGCAATGGCGTTAAAGCAGAATCCTGAGGTGCAGATTGCGAATCTAAACACGGCAGTGACCCAGGAAAACCAGATTGTGGCGCGCTCCGCACTGTTGCCGCAGGCCAACCTTGCGGTTTCTGAAGCGGTACAGCGCGAGAACCTGGAAGCCTTCCTGGGCATGCGAGTTGCCGGCTTTCCGCAGCATTCCGGGCCATACTGGCTGTTCCAGGGCGGCTCCAACGGTTCAGTGCCTTTGTTCGATCTGGCGGCCTGGCATCGCTGGCGCCAATCCAAGGAAAACACCACCGGCTCGCGCGCTCAAGAGTTGACGGTGCGCGAGCAGGACGTTCAGTTGGTGGTGTCGCAATATTTGGGCAGCTTGCGCGCATCCGCCGACGTGAGCGCCGCCCAATCTCGCGTGGAGCTGGCCAAAGCGCTGTTCGATCAAGCTAGCGACCTGCAGAAGAACGGCGTCGGCACCGGCATCGACACGCTGCGAGCCAATGTTCAATACCAGAATGAGCAGCAACGGCTGATTGAAGCGCGCACCGCGGTGGCAACCTCGCTGTTCGCGCTGGCGCGCCTGCTGAGCGTCGATCCCCACCAGCCGCATTGAGCTCGCGGACTTGTCCGAGTTCTATCACACGCCCGCTTTTTCGGCCGATGAGACCATGGAGCGGGCCTTTGCCGAGAGGCCTGAAATGAAAGCACTGGCGTCGCAGATTCGCGCCACCGAACTGGAGAAGAGGACCGCGCA
Source organism: Bryobacterales bacterium (assembly GCA_963784025.1). Classification (GTDB taxonomy): domain Bacteria; phylum Acidobacteriota; class Terriglobia; order Bryobacterales; family Bryobacteraceae; genus Palsa-89. The sequence goes on along the minus strand of CAWAPW010000001.1, from coordinate 236,114 downwards.
GGACGCGCGAGTGCCGCGAATCGCGCTGAACGGCGCGTGGAACGAACAGGGACTTTCACCGGCAAGTGCGATTCCCGTGTACGATTTTGGCGTCAGCCTGGACGTCCCGCTTTACACCGGCGGACGCATCCGGGCGCAGGTGGCCATTGAGGACATCGAGCTGAAGAAGCTGGGCCAGCAGCAGACCGACCTACGCAATCAGATCGCGCAAGAAGTGAAAACCGCGACGGCGCAACTGGACGTCGGCGAAGAGCGAAGTAGACGTCGCCAATCTGGGCGTCGATCTGGCGCGCGAGGAAGTAACGCAGGCGCGCGATCGGTTTCAGGCCGGTGTGGCGAACAACATCGAAGTGATAACAGCACAGGACGAATTGGCCCGCGCCAACGACAATCAGATCGTAGCCTTGTATCGCTACAATCAGGCGCGCGCGGATCTGGCGCATGCCACCGGACAGATGGAATCGTTGTACGCGAAGTGAGCCCCGTCCGTAGGAAGTGGCTTTTACCGCGACCGGAGGGAAGTGGCTTTACCGAGCCGCGACCGTGAGGAAGCGGGGCCCTTAGAAGGAAAGAGAGAATGGAATCACCAACAGTGGATCAAGAGCACGAGTTAGCAAAACCTGAACCCCGAGTTACCGAGGCGCGGGCGCTGCCGCCGCCCAAAAGCTCCTCGCGGAAATTCGCTGTCTTCGGAGCATTGGCGGTTCTGGCGGCGATCGGCGGATATTTGTGGATCAGTTCCTTGAATCGCGTCTCCACCGACGACGCACAGGTGGACGGGCACATCATCCCCATCTCTCCGAAGATTTACGGCAAAGTGCTCGAAGTGATGGTGGACGACAACCAGCAGGTGAAGCAGGGCCAGGTGCTGGTGCGGATCGATCCCCAGGATTACCAGGCCAAGCTGGACCAGGCACAGGCCGCCGTGGCCGTCGCCGAAAGCCAGGCTCAGGGCGCCAACGCCGGCGTGCCGCTCACTCGCGACACAACGGGCAGCAGCGTCACGGCAGCCGAAGCGCAGTTGGCGGCCGCGCGAGCGGATTACGATCAGGCACAGGTGGAAGCCGAGCGCGCCTCGACCGCCGACATCGCCGTGGCACGCTCCAACGTAGAAACCGCGCAGGCCACGGCGGACCATGCACAGGCCGATTTGAACCGCATGAAGACGCTGGTGGACAAAGAAGAGATCTCGCGCCTGGAGTACGATTCCTACGCTTCGTCCACGCGCGTGGCCCTCAGTCAACTGCAAGCCGCGAAGGACAAGCTGGCGTCGGTAACCAAGGACGCTGACACGAAAAAGGCAGCTCTGCTCTCCGCGCAAGCCCGCATCGCACAAGCCCAGGCAGGCATCCTGCAGGCCAAGGCTACGCAAAGGCAGGTGCCGGTTCGAGTGGCGGATGCTTCTTCAGCGGCGGCCAGCATTGGTCAGGCGCACGCCAACCTGGAAGCCGCCAAGCTGGATTTGAGCTATACGACCATCGTGGCGCCGGTGGACGGCGTGGTGACCAGAAAGAGCGTGGAAGTGGGACAGGTGGTGCAGCAAGGCCAGGGTCTGTTGATGCTGGTGCCTTTGCAAGATGTGTGGGTCACGGCTAACTTCAAAGAGACGCAACTGGCCGACGTTCGAACCGGGCAAAAGGCGGAAGTGAAGGCCGACTTGAGCGGCAAGACTTACACCGGCCACGTGGATTCCATCGCCGCGGCCACGGGCACGCGGATGAGCCTGCTACCGCCCGAGAACGCCACCGGCAACTACGTGAAGGTGGTGCAGCGAATCCCGGTGAAGATTGTGCTGGATCCGATTCCCGGCGGCAATCAAGTGCTGCGTCCGGGAATGAATATCGAAGCCACCATTTTCACCAAATAGCTCTCATCGGAATCGCATTATGCCGAGCCTTCTACAGACCGAGATAGTGGACGTGCGCACGCCCGCGCCGCCCTCCATCGTGCCCGCCATAAATCCCTGGGTGATCGCGGGCACGGTGATGCTGGCCACGTTCATGGAAGTGCTGGACACCAGTGTGGCCAATGTCGCGCTGCCGCACATCGCGGGCAGCCTTTCATCCAGCGTGGACGAAGCCACCTGGGTGCTCACCGCGTATCTGGTGGCCAACGCGGTGGTGCTTCCGCTCAGCGGATGGTTCTCCACGCTCTTCGGGCGCAAGCGCTTCTACATGGCTTGCGTGCTGCTGTTCACCGCCAGCTCCGCGATGTGCGGCCTGGCGCCCAGCCTGCCCATCCTGATCTTGTGCCGCGTGCTGCAGGGCTTGGGCGGCGGCGCCCTCCAGCCGGTTTCGCAGGCCATCCTGCGCGAGACTTTTCCACGCGAGAAGCAAGGCATCGCGATGGCGGTGTACGGCATGGGCGTGGTGTTTGCACCGGTGGTTGGGCCCACGCTGGGCGGATGGATCACCGACAACTACACCTGGCGCTGGATTTTCCTGATCAACGTTCCGGTGGGCATCTGTTCTTTGCTGCTGACGTCGCTGTTGATCTTCGATCCGCCCTATCTGGTCCGCAAAACGCTGCGCGACGGCCTGAAGATCGACTATATCGGCCTGGGGCTTCTGGCCACCGGCCTGGGCTCGCTCGAAATCATGTTGGACGAAGGCCAGCGCAACGATTGGTTCTCGTCGCACGGAATTGTCGCGGCCGCCCTCATCGCCGCCATCGGATTGATCGGCGTGGTGGTGTGGGAACTGCGGCAAAAGGAACCGGTGGTGGATTTTCGCCTGTTGAAGGATCGCACCTTCGCCATTTCCACCGCCTGCATGTTCATTCTCGGCTTCGTGCTGTATGGCAGCACCATGGCTCTGCCGCTGTTTTTGCAAACGCTGCTCGGATACACGGCGATGCAGAGCGGGCTGGCGCTCTCTCCGGGCGGCCTCGTGATCATGGTGATGATGCCCATCGTTGGCATTCTGCTTTCCAAGATAGAAGCGCGCTGGCTGATTATTTTTGGCCTGATCGCGTCCTCCATGGGCCTTTTCGAGATGTCGCACTGGAACACGCAGATCAACTTCGGACACGCCGTGAGCGCGCGCGTGGTGCAAAGCTTCGGCCTGGCGTTTTTGTTCGTGCCTATCAACACCGTGGCGTTTTCGTTTATCGCACGGGCCAACACCGGCTACGCCACGGGCCTGATCAACCTGGCGCGCAACATCGGCGGCAGCAGCGGCATCGCGATTTGCACCACGCTGATCGCGCGCCGCGAGCAATTCCACCAGCAGCGATTCATCGAGCATCTCTCCCCTTTAAACCCCGCCTATCAATCCGCGTTGGCCGGCGCAAAACAATTGTTTATCGCGAACGGCGCCAACTCCACCCAGGCGGCCGCGCAGGCGCAGGGGATGATTTACAACACGATGCAGCAACAATCCGCGATGCTTTCGTTCAACGAAGTGTTCTGGATTTTGGGCGTCGCGTTTCTGGCGGTGATCCCGCTGATGTTCCTGATGAAGAAAACCGGGCCGGTAAAGGGCGCTGTCGCGATCGAGTAAGCGAAAAAAAACGGGCGCCTTGATCGACGCCCGCGACGCAGTCCAAATGTGTATCGAGAAACCTAGAAGCTGACTCCGGGCAGAACGGGCGTGCCTTCCTTCTGCACCGCCTCCAGGCTGTTCGGGTTCAGACCCAACGCTTCCAGGATGGTGGGCGCGATCTGCAGCGTCTGCACCGGTCCCGTGAAGGTAGTCGCTGAGAAGCCCGGATTGGAGAGCAGCAGCATCACGTTGATGTCGTCATGCGCGAAGCCTCCGTGCTCGGCGAGTTTTTTGCTGCTGCTGGAATAGGTAACACCAATGTTCGGCGTAACCAGAATATCCGGAGTGCGCGGATCGCCGGTCGGTACCAGGCCCGGTGGATTGAATAGCTGATCGATTCCGGTGCCCCAGAAAATCTGGCCGATGCCCGCGATATTCGTCGTGGCGGGCGATTGCGTTTCCAGCATACTCACCGCGTTCGACGTGGTGCAGCTGCTGTTCAACCAAACCAGCGAAACATCGTCTTCGGTGGGGCCCAGGCCGGTGGGGTTCAACGGCGATTCGGAGAAGGGCAGGCAGCCGGCAGTGGCTAAGATGGTGGCCGGCGACGTGGTTACCAAACCGGAGGTCGTGATCGGCGTGTAGCGCGAGGAATCAACCGGACTCTGGCCGTGCTTGGCGCTGATGATGATCAGAGTAGAGCTCATCAAGCCGCGCGCCTTGAGCAGTGTCGCCATTTCACCAATCGAAGCGTCGACGAACTGAATCTCCGAGAGCAGCGCGGGCGTGGGAGTGCCCATGCCATCCAGATAACCGCCGGTGGTGGCGTCGCTCTTCTCAATGAGCTTTTGGCCCACGCTTACCGCTTGAAAGTTCATGCCGAAGATGGTGGGCGTCTGCGTCTTCTGAGTGCCATCGTGCGACTTGCCGGCGATTTCATTCAGGATCGCATTCACTTTCAGGGTGTCGTAGCACTGAATATTCTGAAAGCTGTTGGTCCAGGCGGTCAAGTCGGAGTTCGGATCGGGTATGGGAGAGCACGCGAGGCCGGCAGGCGAAGTGACGCCAGTGAGCGCGATCACGTTGGAGTTGATCTCGGGCGAGTAGTAATCGTCCAGGTTGCTCCCATTGCCGGGACCGGACACGGCGGAGTAAGAGGGGTGTTTGTCGGACCAGGCGGTGTAGCCGCCCGCTGCATGGATCACGCCAAAGATGGTGTTGGTGCGAACGAAATTCCACGGGAACACCGGCGCACACCCTTGGGCGGGATTGCGGATCAGGAAATTCGGATTGATGGAATTGATTCCGCCGTCGCCGCTGGGCGCGCCGCCATTCAGCAGAGTCTGGTTGATGTCGATGCCCTCGTCGTACTCCGTCGAAGTGCCGGTGGGCGTTCCGTAGGGAGCGCAAGGGCCCGCGGCCAGTCCGTTACCGGTGGTTTGTGCAGGCGGAGCGAGCGACCGATCATAGGCCACGTCATAAAACGCCCCCACTGTGCGCGGCGAGCCGCCGGTCATCAGCGCCATCAAACCGGGAAACGAATCCGAGGGCTTCGAAGTGGATGTATTGAGATAGTTCACACCGTGAAGACCCAGATCTTTCAGCGCGGGGCAGTAGGGCGTGCCGCCGTTGACGGTCGGCAATCCGGTGATGCAATTCATGTAGTCCACCGCGTGCATGCCATCGATACTGATGAGCAAAACGTGGGTGATCCCTTGCGTGCTGGCCGTTGCTTGAGTTTGAGCGACAGTCGAAATCGGCAAACCCAGACACGCCGTCAGAATCAAGGCGCGGGCTGCTCGTCCTGGAAACAGCATTTAGTTAGTTCCTCCGGAAGGATACTAACAACGCATGCTTTTCTGTCCGTTGACAACCACGTAAATTACCGATTACTGATAACGGTAATAGAGCACAACGTGTAAGTGGCGGGGGAGCGAGGTTACTTAGCCGCCGAGGGTGGCTATTTTATGGTCTCGTCTTTTTCGACCTTGCCGTCGCGGACGTGAATGATGCGGCGGGCCCGATTGGCGATGTCGGCCTCATGTGTTACCAGCACGATGGTGTTGCCTTGCTGCCACAGCCGCTCGAACAACGTCATGATCTCGTTGCCGGTGGCGGTGTCCAGCGCGCCCGTCGGCTCATCGGCCAGCAGGATGGACGGGTTGTTCACCAGGGCACGCGCCACAGCCACGCGTTGCCGCTGGCCGCCCGACAGCTCGTTCGGCCGGTGATTCATGCGCGATTCCAGATCCACCGCGCGCAAGGCAGCTTTGGCCCGCTCCACCCGCTGTTCCTTGGGAACACCGGCATAGATCAGCGGGAGCTCCACATTGTGCAGCCCGGAGGCGCGCGCCAGCAGGTTGAACGTCTGGAACACAAATCCGATTTCCTTGTTGCGGATATGCGCCAGCTCATCATCCTGCATGTCGCTGACTAAGTTGCCATTGAGATAGTACAGGCCGCGCGTGGGCGAATCCAGGCAGCCGATCAAATTCATCAGCGTCGACTTACCCGACCCCGAAGGCCCCATAATGGCCACATACTCGCCGCGCCGGATTTCGATGTCGACGCCCGATACCGCGTGGATCTCCTGGTCGCCCATGATGTACGTCTTCCACAAATCGTAAGTGCGGATGACGACGCCTTCGCGTTTTAAGCTTTCGCCGCGATCCAGCAGGTCCTGTGTCGCAGTGGCCATGCTCTAGCTTTCCGACTGCGCGGTTGTAACCACGGTGTTATTGATTTTCACCTTGGCCAGGTTCCGCAACGTGCGGATGATCTTGTAGGTGCCAGTGATGATCTGGTCACCTTCCTTCACGCCGCCCAGCACCTCGATATCCGTCGCGCCCGTGATTCCGGTGGTTACCGGCAGGAACTGCGCCTTGCCGTCGCGCACCACGAAGACACCCTGCAGCTCTTCTCTCTTGGCCTTCTCAGTCACAGGGTCGCTCGCAGCCTCCACGCTGCCAGCTTTCTTTACCGGATCGAGATCGCCTCTCTTGCGTACGGTGAGCGCCTGGATCGGAATAGTCAACACATGCTGCTTGGTGGCCGTCGTGATCTTGCCGGTGCACGACAATCCGGGACGAATATCCTCCGGGGGATCGTCCAACGCCACCACTACTTTGAAATCCTTGGCTTCCTGATCGGAGGTATTGCTCTGCGACGCAGCCACGCCGCTCGATCGCAGGATCGCGGTGTCGCCGATCTCGGTAACATGCCCGTGGAAAGTCTGGTTGGGCATAGCGTCGATGGTCACTTCCGCCGTCTGGCCCAGGCTCACATTCACGATATCGGTTTCATCCACTTTCACTTCGGCCGTGATCACCGACATGTCCGCGATGGTCATGATGGTGCTGGCCGCCGAGTTCTGCACGCCCGGCACCACGGTCTCACCGGCGCGAACCGGCAAGTTGGTCACGATGCCATCAATAGGAGAAGTGACGTAATACTGAGACAGGATGTCCTTGTACCGATCCAAGCCCGCTTGCATTTGCGCGATCTTCTTTTGCGCGGAAGCCAACTGCTGCCGGGCTTGCGCTTCTTGCGCTTTCGCTTGATCCAGCCGAGCCTGCGCCTCGCCCATCGCGGCAATCGCCGTATCGTATTCGGCCTTCTTCTGATCGAAATCCTGCTTGGCGAGCAGCTTTTCCTTGAACAGCTCCGCGGACCGGTCGTAATTGGCTTTGGTGCGGTCCAGCTCGGCTCTGTTTTTCTCCAAGGTGGCCTGAGCGGTGGTAACGCCGTCGGCTTGGGACTTCAAGGCTGCTTCCGCCGCGGCCGAATCCGCCAGCGACGTTGCAATGCTCGCGTTCTGCGCCACCACATCCGCGTTGGCCTGCACGGACTGCATCTTCGCCACGATCTGGCCCTTCCGCACGCGGTCGCCTTCCTTCACCATAATTTCGGTGATGGGCGCCGGACCAAGGGTATTAGCGCCTAGATTGATGTAGTTCTTGGGCTTGATCTCGCCGGACGCAGTAACGGTAGCCACCAGGTCCTGCCGCACTACGCGGCCGGTTTGGACATCCACAATACCGCGCTGGTTGTACTTGATGCTGGCGAAGACACCGCCGGTGACCAACACAACCAAGCCGATTGTCAACAGAATCTTTGAGTTTGCCTTCACTTGGGACGGGTCTCCCCAGCAGGTTTAGACGTAACTATCGAATGTTTTGTTCGATTTGATTTCTATTTTAGCATGCGTCCGGCAATGCCTCAGGTTCAAGCGCAGCGGCAGGTCCGCTCAGGCCTTGGGATGGGCGCGGTCATACACCGCCATCAAATCCGCTAGCGACACCTGGGTATACTTCTGCGTGGTGGATAGCCGGGCGTGCCCCAGCAACTCCTGGATGGCTCGCAGGTCGGCGCCGTCGCTCAGCAGGTGCGTAGCATAGGCGTGACGCAAGCTATGCGGATGGATGGAAGAGTCGCCCATGATCATGCTGGCGTAAAATTTCACGACGCCGCGCGCCCCGCGATCGGTCAGCCGGCCGCCGCGATGATTCAGGAACAAGGCTTGCTGGCTTTCCGCGCCGGGCTGCCGCAGCGCCAGATAGCGGTCCAACGCCGCCGACGCTTTGCCCGCGTAAGGAACCTGCCGTTCCTTTTTGCCCTTGCCGCGCACACGAATCCAGCGTTCGTTGAAATCGAAATCGTCCAGGTTCAAGCCAACCAGTTCGCTGATGCGCAGCCCGCAACCGTACAGCAGCTCAAAAATCGCCAGATCGCGCACCGGATAAGGCCGTTCGAATTTGTCGGCCGCCCCGGTAACGCCATCCACCAGTGCGTTGGTTTGTTCTGCCGTCATCACCGACGGCAGCGTCTTGGGCGCCTTGGGCGTACGCACCATGCGAGCGACATTTTTCTCGACTAAACCCTCGCGCAGCAGGAATTTGAAGAACGACCGCACGGCGGCCAGTTTCCGGCGCATGCTGACAGCTGTAAGCCGCTGTTCATATAAATGTCCCATCCATTCCCGAATCGCCAGCGCGTCGATTCTTTCCACCGTTGGCTGTGCCTCGCCTGGGATGGCGAAGTAAAGGAGAAACTGATCCAGATCCGAAGCGTAGTTCCGCACCGTGTGCTCCGACGCGTTCTGGCGGCGCAGCTCGTCAAGGAATAGTTGGATGTGACTGCCGAGTTCAGGCATAGACCAATCGGTATTCGTCCAACCCCTGGAGCGCCCTGCGACAGACTTCGGCGTGGCGCGCCTGTTTGTCGCGGCGGAGCCGAAGCCGCGTGGGCTCATCGAGCGAGGGCAGCAGATCGAACGTAATGTTCGCGGGCTGGTAGTTGCGCGCATCGGCACCAGAAACATAGGCGCACAGCGATCCGATCGCTGTCTCGCGGGGGAAAGCCCGAATCTCCGCGCCTGCCGCTAACTCCGCGGCATGGCGTCCGGCGACTAAGCCCGTCGCGATGGATTCCACGTAGCCTTCCACGCCTGAGATTTGCCCGGCGAAGAAAACGCGCGGGCGGGTCCGCAGCTGGAGCGTCGCAGTGAGCAGCGCGGGCGCGTTGATATAAGTGTTGCGATGAATCTGCCCATAGCGCAGAAATTCGGCGCGCCCGAGGCCCGGAATCATGCGAAGAACGCGCGCCTGCTCCGGGAAACGCATGTGATTCTGGAATCCCACCAGGTTGTAGCTATCCGCCCGCAGATTTTCCTGCCGCAACTGCACGACGGCGTAGGGGCGGCGTCCGGTGCGGGGATCGGTCAACCCCATAGGCTTCATCGGACCGAAACGCAGCGTCTCGCGCCCGCGCCGCGCGAGCTCTTCGATGGGCAGGCAGGCTTCGAAGAAGCGGGCGTTGTCCTTAGGGTCGTCTTCGGGAATGTGCGAAGGAACGGCTTCAGCCGCGTGAAGCGCGTCGACGAATCGTTCGTACTGCTCGCGATCGAATGGGCAATTGATGTAATCGTCGGTGCCGTCGAGGGACTTGCCGTAGCGCGACGCGCGAAACGCGATGGAAAGATCGATCGATTCCGCTTCGACGATGGGGCTGATGGAATCGTAGAAGAACAGCCTCTCCGCACCGGTAAGCCTTCCGATCTCTTCGGCCAGTGCGCCGCTGGTGAGCGGGCCAGACGCGATGATGGTGATCGCGTCTTCTGCAATTGTTGTCGCCTCCTCTCGCCGCAATTCAATGCGAGGATTCTCTTCGATGGCGCGCGAAACTTCCTGCGCGAACACCTCGCGATCCACCGTCAGCGCATGGCCGCCGGGCACGCGAGCCTCGCCAGCCGCGCGTAGCAGCAGCGAATCCAGCCTGCGGAGTTCTTCCTTCAACAACCACGGCGCGGTGTTCTCCGATTCGCTCTTCAGCGAATTACTGCACACCAGTTCGGCCAGCCGGTCCGTTTTGTGCGCGGGCGTCGGCCGCGCGGGGCGCATTTCGAACAGCACGCAATCGTACCCGGCGCGCGCAATCTGCCACGCCGCTTCGCAGCCAGCCAAGCCGCCGCCGAGAATGTGAATCGGAGTCACTAGCTTCAGGATACAGGCCGCGAGAGAAGTCGCGCTAGAATAGCACTAGTATCCCGAGACGCAATGAATCCAATGATCAACCAATGGGGGCCCGTCGCTGTTATAGTCGGCGGATACCTGCTCGGGGCCTATTTTCAAAGCCGAAGCATCGCACATCTCGATCGCCGCATCGACGATCTTCGCGATTCGATGAGTAAACGCCTCGACGATCTCCGCGAGTCAATGAACAAGCGCTTCGACGATCTGCACGACCTGCTGAAATCCGAGGTCAAACGTGTCGAGGCGCGCCTCGAACGCTTAGAACACCCTATTATTCGCCAGTCCTAAGCGTTATCCTCATCACACTCCAGGGTCACATACAATTTCGCCCGCCTAAGCTATAATCACCGATGGACCGCCACTTGCAAACCGGTCCTGTCAACATGCGCGGTATTTTCTTATCTGTACTTATGCTCGTAAACATGGCCTACGCTGAAGGCCCTGTGGCGCCCGCCAGTTCCGACGATATGGTGGTGAAATCGGTGCGCGTGGTAGGCACCAAGTCGGCCGTGGATTTGAAGACACAGGTGGGCCAGAACTTCGACGCTTCCACCGTCCAGTCCGATGTCCGCCGGCTGTGGAGCACGGGCCGTTTCGACGACATTCGCGTGGATTCGAGGCCGGAAGACGGCGGCACGTCGATCACATTCAACGTGGTGGAGATGCCGCAAATGGTTCTCCACACATTCCATGTTGAGCCTTCCACTTTCGGGCTGCAGATGAACCTGCCGGAAGGCACTCCCATGAGCCGGTTGCGCGCGCATCAGATCGCTAATCAGGCCCAGCAGGATCTTCGCGCGGATGGCTTTCGCACCGCCACGGTGGATTACGACCTGGTTCCCTACATCGGCAACAAGGTCGACCTGCACCTGAACATCGACGCCGGCGAGCGGATTCGCGTGAAAGAAGTGGATTTTAGCGGCGACACCGCGTTCGACGACAAGGATCTCCGGGGCGCGCTTCGGTCGCTCAAGATCCGCAGAGTGACGCCGCCCATTCCCGGCATCTGGGAGGGCTGGCGTCTTTATCCTGGGTACAATCCGGAAGGCGTGGAGGGCGACCTGGCTCTGCTGCGTTCTTATTACGTATCGAGGGGCTATTTCGACGCCACGGTAAAGCTGAACGATGTGCAAGTGGCTCAGAAGGCCGCGCATGTCAACATCCAGGTGGAATCCGGGCCGATGTATCACGTGCCTTCCTGGCAAATTTCAGGCAAGGGCGTTACGCCGAGGGTAGAGCACCCGCTCAACGGCTTGATGCGCTATCAAAACTTTTGCTCCACTCTGTTTGTCGCCCGCCGCGAAGCCGAGCACGATGGCATTCTAGACTTCGCCGTGAACATGCAGGTGCAGCCCACACAAGCCAGTACGAAAGAGGCGCCCGAAGCCAACCTGGCCGCTAACGTGGAGCGGGGCTCGCCGTTTCATATCGGCCGCATGGAGTTCATCGGCAACCGTCACTTCAGCGAAGCCGCCGTTCGCAGCAACTTCCTGCTGGACGAAGGCGACTTGCTGGATGAGCACCTGCTGCGCAAGAGCATGGCGCGCTTGAACGAGGCCAACTTTTTCGCGCCCATCAACGAGCACACCACCATGATCCATACGGATCCCCAGACCGGCATCGCCGATATCGACTTTCGAGTGATGGAGCGCAAGCGCGGCTCCTGGAACCTGTCGGGGCCGGTTGGGCCGGCCAGCGTGGCCGGTCCGCTGGAAGCCTCCATCAAGACGCGGCTGCCGGCCTGGGGCTCGGGTCTGCTGGAAGCGTCTACGTACACTGTCTCTCTCACGATGTTCGCGTTCGTGCATTCGTTTCTGCCGGTCCTCGGCCTGCCGAAAATCCCCTTCATTCCCATCGCCGCGTTCAACCGGCCATATAGTCCCGGCGAAGGTTGGAAATCGGGGTTCATGATCGCGCCGCAACTGGGCTGGCAATACATTGTGTTGGGCTACGGCGTGTCGCAACTGCAGCATCGTTTGCTTCCGGTATTGCAGGGCGATCGCGGTTTGGAGCCGGAACTGGCCGTCACCGTGGACACGCCCAACAGCCGGACCACTATGTTCTGCGAGCCGCCCCCGCCACGCATGGCCCCCGTCCGGAGCGCCCTGGCGATGGGCCTGCGTTTTATCGGATCGATGGCGGGACTCTAACGGCTGTGGGGCAGACGCCCCGTCCGCGCGGACCCCTAGTCCGGCTCAACAATGACGCGAGAAGCGGGAGCCGGCCGCGCGAGACTAGCGCCGGTTCATGAGCCACAACACCAGCGACAGAACCACGCTGATCGCCAGGCAGGTTGCCAGGGGAAAGTAGAAAACCGAGTGCTTGCCCCGGATGATGATATCGCCGGGCAGACGCCCCAACCGGATGGGAAGCCGTTCGCCGAGGGAAATGAGCACACCCAGCGCCGCCACCAGCAGGCCGAGCGCGATCAGCATGCGTCCCAGGCTCATCTACATACGATCTTAACGCCGCTGCGCTAAAGTGAATGTGCAGCCGGAGGTGAACATGAAGAAACTGGCATTGGTACTACTGGCCGCCGTTCCCCTGCTGGGCGCCGACGAAGCGCTACCAAGCGTCCAGGCTGTCTACGACCACTTCATCGCCGCTACCGGCGGGAAAGCCGTCTATGCAGCGCGCCACGGCCTGATTGAGCACGCCACCATCGAATTCGCGAAGCTGGGGCTGAAGGGTTCGCTCACAATTTACGAGGCCGCGCCCGACAAATACCTGGGAGTCACCGAACTTCCCGGCGTCGGCAAAATCGCCGCCGGCAGTAATGGCGAAATCGCCTGGGAAAACACTGTCCTGCAAGGTCCCCGCATCAAGCAGGGCGCCGAAAAGGCCGACGCGCTGCGGGATGGCGCCTTCAATGCCCAGCTCCATTGGCAGGAGTTATACGCCAAGGGCGTAACAGCGGGCTCGGAAACCGTGGAGGGGCATGATTGCTACAAGATCGTGCTGACGCCCAAAGAGGGCCAGCCGATGACCGAGTTCTACGACAAAAAGTCCGGGCTGATGATCAAAACCCTGGCCACGGTGAGCGCGCAGATGGGCGACGTCAACGCCGAGGTGCTTTACGACGACTATCGCAAGGACAGCGACAACATACTTTCGCCGCATCGCAGGGTGGAGCGCGCGGCCCAGCAGGAAGTGGTGATTCAAATTGAGAGCGTGGAAGTGAATCCCGATCTTCCCAAGGACCGCTTCGATCTGCCGCCTGAAGTGAAGGCGCTCATGAACAAGCCCGCTGCCGCGGAAAACAAGCCGGCGCCCGCCAGTCCAGGCCCCGCACCCACAACGTCCGATGATGGAAAGCTGGCCATCTACATGGCCGGCAACCCGGTGGCGAACGAAAGTTATAGCGTGAAGAAGTCGGATAAGGGCGTCGAAATCGATGGGTCCGGGTCGGCCAGTCTGGGGCCTATGAAAATCGACATCGAGCGATTCCAGGTGCTCATGGACGCGAAGTATCAGCCGGTTGCAACCATCGCGAAAGCCAAGCTCGGCCAGATCCAGATGAACGTCAGCACCACCTTCGCCGATGGCCAATCCAAGAACGAAATCGATACCGGTCAAGGCCCGCAAACCAAGCTGTTGCCTGTGCATCACGACGCAATTGTAGTGAATGCCAATCTGCCGCTGTATCCCTGGACGGTGCTCGCCATGCGTGCCAGCCTGGACTCTCAGCAGCCCCAGCAGTTTCCCATTTACGTGCTGGGACAAGGCGAAGTCAACGCCACGGTCGTTTTCAAGGCGCGCGAACAGGTGGAGTTCGCCGGAAAATCGGCGGAACTGAATCATCTGACGGTCACCGGCTCCATGCCGCAGGGCCAGCCGATCAGTCTCGACTTTTGGGTGGACGACAGCCGCAAACTGATCAAAATTGCCGTTCCGTCGCAAGGCGTTGAGGCGTATCAGGAAGGTTTTGCGCCCAAAACCCCGGCGCGGGCATCTGAATTGGGGGCTCCGAAGGGGGATTAATTGGATCGAAAGGGTGCCATGGGCTCGCCGGAAATTCCTCTGAATTCCGTCGCCGGGCAGCAGGCCGAAACGCCGGGCGTGGAACCGCCTGCCGCACTGGAGTGCTATCTGGCGTCGATCCTGGAAATCGCGGAGACCATCGAGGCGATTTCGCCGGAAATCGGCCCCGCTTACCGGGAACCCTTGATGTCGCTGCGATCCCAGCTCTCCGGCGATCCCGCTCCCGCGGCCCTCGAGGAAAGCCGCGACACGCTGCAGGAAATCCTGCAAGGCTTCTGTGAAAAAGCTCGCCTGCAGAATCAGGCTCTGGCCCGCGACCTGAACCAGACACTCAGCATGGTGACGCACACCGAAGATACCAGCGCGGGCCGCAACATCCAGCACGTCGAGCATCTGATCGATTTCGCGGACCGCCTGGAGTCCGCCGTCCGCTCCGGCGATCTGCCGCGACTGGCTGCCCAGACTTCCGACTTGCGGGACTTCGCTCAATCCATCGAGCTGGACAGCCGGGACGACTTCGCGCGTCTGCGCCAAAAGATGCTCGAGATTCAGCGCCGTCTGCACGAGGTGGAGCTGCTGGCCACGCTGGATCCATTAACCGGCGTCGCCAACCGCAGGGATCTGGACCGCGAGCTGGCCGCGCGCATCGACGCCCGGCAGGAGTTCTGCGTGCTGCTCTTCGATCTGAATGGCTTCAAGGAAGTGAACGATCGTTTCGGGCATCTCTACGGGGACGATGTGTTGAAGCAGTTGGCCGCTCGGCTGGGCGGTCAGGTACGCGCCCGCGATTATGTTTGCCGTTGGGGCGGCGATGAGTTCGTCGCGATTCTGGCGTGCGATCTGGCCATCGCCGAGTCCCGTTCCCGACAGATCGCCGAGCGCCTGAACGGCCTGTATCGGATCATCGGATCGGGGCGCGAAATCCGCGTGGATATCGCGGTGACAGTCGGCCTGGCCCAGTATTGCGCCGGCGAATCCCCTGAGCAGCTCTTCCGCCGCGTCGACGAATCCATGTACCGGAAAAAACATTCGTCGGGCTAATGCGGCCGCGCGCGCAATCGCGCAACGATGTCCGCGTTGTACTAACGTAAATTGGAAGGAATCAGCACGGTGGAAACTCTCAGCAACGCCGGTGTGCTTGTCACGGGAGCCGGACGAGGCATCGGCAAACGGCTGGCCATCGGCTTCGCCACCGCGGGCAATCGCGTGGCGCTGCTGGCGCGCAGCAAGGCCGAGTTGGACCTGGCGCACCTGGAGATAGAGCACGCCGGAGGCAACGCGCTCCGCATTCGCGCCGATGTTACCGATTTCGAGCAGGTAAACACCGCCGTCGATCGCGTGCGCGTGCATTATGGCGAGGTGAATATTCTGATTTGCGCCGCTGCGATTCCCGGCCCCATCGGACCCTTTGTCGATCAATCGCCCAAGGCGTGGGTGGACACCATCCAGACCAATCTGCTGGGCGTGATGAACGCGTGCAAGGCCGTTCTTCCGCACATGATCGCGCGGCGCGAAGGCAAGATCATCGTGCTGAGCGGGCCGGGCGCCACCACGGCCCGGCCGAATCTATCGGCTTACGCGGCATCCAAAGCAGGCGTTGTGCGGCTGGTGGAGACCGTAGCCGAGGAAGTACGCGAACACAATGTTCAGATCAACTGCATGGGTCCGGGCGGCACTTACACGCACATGACCGACGAGATCCTGCGCGCCGGCGAACGCGCGGGCTGGAAGGAAACCGAGGAAGCGCTCGAAGTAAGGCAGACCGGCGGCGTTGCGCCCGAGAAACAAATTCAACTGGCGCTGTTCCTGGCTTCCGAGCAATCCAATCACATCAGCGGCAAGTTAATTCACGTTACCGACGATTGGAAAAAGCTCCGCTCGGAGAACATTCATCCGGAGATTTTTACTCTGCGCCGCTTGCAAAAAGTAAATCCTTAGCGCCGGTCGCGGCTTCGTAACCGCAACAAGGTACCGGACATGTCAAAGTATTGTGAAATCGCCTTTTGGCGCGCGATTTCTCACTTTCCTCATGCTAGGATCGAGCCCGAGGAGAGAGCTCATGAAACCTTACCTGCTACTTTTGGGCGGACTGATTTGCGCCGCGGGCCCCAGCCTGTTTGCTTCCGGCATTGACGCAACCGCCACCTTTACGGATGAACAAATTTCGCCCGGCGAGTACCAATACGATTTAACGCTGGATAATACCGGCGCCACCACCATTGGCACTTACTGGTTTTCGTGGAGACCCGGCGACAATTTCATGCTGGTGAGCCCAACCGGCATCGATTCACCCACCGGCTGGCAGGAACTGATCACGAACGGCGGGCCATCGGACGGATTTGCCATTCAATGGACTGCGAAGGCGCCCGCTGACGATCTGGCAGCGGGAGACTCTCTCGCCGGCTTTACTTTTGATAGTTCCCTGACCCCGGCACAACTGGAGAGCTTCTCCACCGGCAGCCCCACCGATCAGGTGGACAGCGCGTTTGTTTATAACGAAGGGCCGTTTTCCGACGCTGGGTTCCAGGTGACCGCGGTGCCGGCGGCAGTGACGCCGGAGCCGTCCACCACCATAATCGTCGCTATCGGTTTCGGTCTGATCGTTCTGACCAGTGCCTCGCTGAGAAAACTCAAGAAAATCGCCTAGCCACGGATGAACCCCGCGGATTCAAAACAGATGTTCAACTGAGGCCGCGGGTTTCAGGTCTCAAAGGATCGGATCTTCGCTGCCTCGGAAAATTGCCTGACCGTGGCGCGATACGCGGCCCGAAAATAAGCCTACAACGTTCGCGTCACTTTGTTCAGCGCCCGCGGCTGATCGGGATTCAGGCCCTTCTCTTCGGCTAGCGACGCGGCGAACATCTGCGCCGGAACGATGTAGGGGATGGGCGTGAACAGCTCGTCCAGCGCCACCGGCACGATCACCGAGCGGCGATCCCGCGCGGCCTCCACGTTGCTCACGTCGGTGACGATCAGCGTCTCGGCCTTCAGTTCACTGAGCGTCGCCATCATTTCGCGCGTGCCGGGCCAGGTGACGCCGGCGGGCGCGAACAAAAAGGCCGGAAACGACGCTTCCAGCATCGCGATGGGGCCATGCAGCAAGTCGGCGCTCGAAAAGCGCTCCGCCACCACGTAGCAGGTTTCCATCAGCTTCAGCGCAAACTCGAACGCGCTGGCGTAATTCAACCCGCGGCCCAGCACCACGGCGTGTTCCATGAAGCGATAGCGCTCGGCGCGGCGCGCGATGTCGAGCTCCAGCGTCAAGGCGCGGCTGGTCCACTCGGGCACGCGCGCCAGGTCGTCCAGCGCGATTTCGGCGCCCAGCGCGTAGGCCAGCAGATACAGCAGCAGCAACTGTCCGGTGTAGGTCTTGGTCGCCGCCACGCTGCGCTCGCGCCCGGCATGCACCAGGAACAGATGCTCGGCCAGTTTCGATAACGCGCTCGAACCCTCGGTAGTGATCCCGATGGTGCGCGCGCCCTGATCGCGGGCCCGCTCCAGCACGACGTTGGTGTCGGTGGATTCCCCGGACTGCGAAATGGCCACCACCAGCACCCCGTCGAAGCGGAACGGCGCGTTGTAGAGCGTGAAGATAGAGGGCGCGGCCAGCGTGACTGGAATCCCGGTGGTCATCTCCAGCAGATAGCGCCCGAATTGCGCCGCATTGTCGGAGGTGCCGCGCGCGGCCAGCATGATCAGGCGCGGCGGATCGCGCTCTAAAACCTTGCGCAGCTCTTCGATGGGCCCGCGCTCGGCTTGTAATGTCCGTTCGAGCACGGCGGGCTGCTCCAGAATCTCGTCTCGCATTTTTGACATGGACTGGGTTTATTGAGGAGTTTGAAAGTTATTGAGAAATGTGCCTACGTGAAACGCCTTGCGGCCGGCGTGTCCCATGCCACCGAACAGGCTGGGCCAATGGTATTGGTTCTCCTGACTGAACCAGGTGGCCCAGAAATCCAGCAAAACGCTTTCGCCGCGCAGGGCTGGAGAGCGTGATGGGGTTGGCATCCAGGGTGTTCAGGGTCAATTCCGGCGCCGGCTGGCCTTTCATCCGATGTGTCCTTGGTTCGCGAATCGCATAGCCTAAAAATCCTGGGACATGCGCGTTTCGCTGCCCGCCCACGCCCTCCACGCTGGAGTATCGGACGGCGGACCGATGGTCACGTGCGGCTTCAGCACGATCAGCGTGGCGCCCTGGTCCTTGGTGGTGGTGTTGTTTCGCAAAAGCGGGATGTAGCTCAGAATCGGAATGCCCGTGATCACCTTGGCTTCCTGCGACGTCATCAGGCCGGCCAGCACGGCCCATTCGCCGGTACTGACGTCCACTTTGGATTGATACTGGGTGTCCGCCACCACGGGGATTCCGTTGGAACTGGTGGCCCCCAGCAACTTGAACTCGGCATCCAGATCCATCGTCACCCGATCGTCGCTCACCACGTGGGGCGTCACCTTGATCAGCAGTCCCAGATCTTCGAAGTTGATGGTGGGCGGGGGCGTGTAAACCGTACCGCTGTTCGACGTGTTTCCGAAATAGCCGCTGGTGATGATGGGATATTTCTCGCCTACATGCAGCGTGGCGGGCAGGCCGTCCACGGCTACCACCGTGCCATGATAAACGCTTTCGGTGTTGGACTTGGAAACCGTCGCGAAGAGCTCCGCGTTGGTGACGCCCAGGCCCAGCATGCTGGCGCCGCCGCCGAAGGCCAGAAAGGTGGTGAAGTTGGAAGAAAAGAAGTTAAAGGCGTTGGTGAGATTCGGCTTGTTCACAAAGCTGGACAGAGCAAAGGATGTCGGGAGCGACAGCCCGTAGTTGAGCGTCGACGAGACATCCGTGGTGAGGATTTCCACCTCGATGGTTACTTGCGCGCGCGGGCGCAACAGATCCGCAAGCAGCTTCTCGGCCAGCCGTACTTTGGCGACGCTATCGCGGATCAGAATCAAATGCCGCGTTGGATCCACGGTCAGTTTCTGCGCGTCCAGCGCGCCGCGGATGCCGGTGGCAACTTCCTGCAGCTCCTGCACGCTAAGCGCTTCCGGAAACGGCACGGCCACCGCCACCGTCCGTTGAAAGTCCTTGCGCTTCTGCGTAGTGTCGTTGGAGACGAAAACCAGGCGCGGGCTAATGGGTACCAGGAAGGAGTCTGTCCCAGCCTCCAGAGCGCGCAGCGCCTCGCGATAGTCGGCGCCGGCCAGCTCGAAATGAAACGGGCGCGTGGGTCTATAGTCTGCGTCGAACAGCACCTTGAGGTTCAGCGCGTGGGTCACCTGTTCCCAGAGCACCTTCGAATCGCCTTGAAAGTCGTAATCGCGACGGCCGGGCTGGGCATCCAACTGGGCCGGCGGCAATGGTTTTCGTGCCTCTTCCAGTTCCGCGTTGGTGATGTTTCCAAACAGGGTGCGGTCGATTTTGTCGCTCGGAAGATCGGGCGGCTTGGGCGGGCTGGGTTCAACCAGGCTGGCGGCGGGCCGTAGCGCCTGGGCGTGGGACCAATAGTCGATGTTGGTGGGATCGGCGGCTGCAGCTTCGGCGTAAAGAAGATACGCTTTGATGACTTCGCCATCGTGTTCGGCCTTCTGGGCCTGATGAAACAGTTCCTCGGCCTGGGAGTCGGCGCCAAAGGCCAGTGCAGCCCCCATCCAACATGCTATTACAAGGAAAACAAGAGACCGGCACACCTTCACAAGAGGATTGACGGATGGGACACGCCGTTCGTTTAGATGTTAGATAAACGCCTCGATCATTCAAAACAAACGCCGCGAGCCAGTAAACAAATATCGCGATTTTGCCGATGACATGAGTGAGGCTCACTATTTTTCATGGCTGCAACACTGGCTCCGGCCCATAGCGGATTCTGTCCCCCAATTCCGCAAACCTTTGAAGACTTAGGCATTTCCCAATCGCTGGTGCTCGATCTGGTGCTCCGCCGGCTGTTGCTGGAAGGGTTCAGCAATCTGCAGAGCCTGAGCAACACGCTGAAGCTGTCCGTGCCGATTCTGAACATCGTCTTCACTCACATGCGCCAGCAGCAGCTGGTGGAAGTGAAGGGCATGCTCGGCAACGACTATAACTTCACGCTCTCGCAGGCGGGCAAAATCCTGGCTGGCGAGCGCTTTCAGATCAGCCAATACGCCGGCGCCGCTCCCGTGTCCTTAAAGGATTACAGCGCCGCTACCAAATCGCAGGCCGCGCAGGTCCGCATCGACCGCAAAATCCTGCGCTCGGCGTTTTCAGACCTGGTGGTGAACGATCAGCTTCTGGATCAACTGGGTCCGGCGCTCATCTCGCAAAATTCCATCTTCGTGTACGGACCCACCGGCAATGGCAAAACCAGCCTGGCGGAGCGAATGCTGCGCGTTTATCAGGACGCGGTGCTGATGCCTTACGCCGTGGAAGTGGACAACCAGGTGATCAGCTTGTACGACCCGGTGGTGCATCAAAAGCTGGGCATGGACGATCCGGACGTGGATCCGCGCTGGGCGCTGTGCCGCCGGCCCTGTATTGTAGTGGGCGGCGAACTCATCCCCAGCATGCTGGAATTGCGCCTGGACGAAGCGTCGGGTATCTACGCGGCGCCGCTGCAGATGAAGGCCAACAACGGCATCTTCATCATCGACGATTTCGGCCGCCAGTTGATGTCGCCGCGCGACCTGCTGAATCGCTGGATTGTCCCGTTGGACCGCCGCGTGGATTATCTGATGCTGCGCTACGGCGTGAAATTCCAGATCCCGTTCGAGCTGATGGTGGTGTTCTCCACCAACCTGGAACCGAGCGATCTGGCCGATGAAGCCTTCCTGCGCCGCATTCACAACAAGATCTTCGTGGACGCGGTGGACGAAAAGTCCTTCGATCAGATTTTCCATCGCGTGGTGAGCAAGTTCAACATTCCCTGCGAGCCCGATAGTCCCGAGTATCTGCGCAAGCTGTGCCTGCGGGAGGGCCGCACGGAGCTGCGCGCCTGCTATCCCACCGACATCTGCACCATTCTCACGTCCATCGGCCGGTACGAAGGGCGGCCGCCGTTCATGAGCAAGTCCGAACTGGAGCGCGCCACCGCGCTGTATTTCGCCAAGAGCTGAAATTTAAACTGGCCACGGATGAACAGGGATAAACACAGATAAAAACAAATCCAAGTTTTCTTGTTTCTTATCGGCGTTCATCTGTGTTCATCCGTGGCTGAACGATTTCAGTGGCTGGCCTTAACGGCGATAATGAAGTAGCCGCTGATGAACGTTCTCCTGGTTTCCACCTACGAGCTTGGCCACCAGCCATTCGGCCTGGCATCGCCCGCGGCGTGGATCGCCGAACGCGGCCACGAGATTGCTTGCGTGGATCTGTGCGTGGAGTCGCTCGATGCGGATACCGTTCGTGAAGCCGACCTGGTCGCCTTCTATCTGCCCATGCATACGGCCACGCGGCTGGCTGCCAAAGTGATGGAGAAAGTTCGCAGGCTGAATCCCCAGGCGCATATCTGCTGCTACGGCCTGTACGCCCCATTGAACGAATCCTACTTGCGAGGTCTTGGGGCGGAAACGATCCTGGGCGGCGAATTTGAGGCAGGCTTAGTCTCGCTGGTGGGGCGCCTGGCCAGGGGATCAAGTTTGCAGACAGAACCGCTGATCTCGCTGGACCGGCAACAATTCCAGGTCCCGCTACGATCGGGCCTGCCGCCGCTCGAAAAATACGCGCGCCTGCAAACCGATGGCGGTCCAAAACGCACCGGCTATACCGAAGCCAGCCGGGGCTGCAAACATCTGTGCCGCCATTGCCCCGTGGTGCCGGTCTATCAGGGCAGCTTTCGAGTGGTGCAGCCGGACATCGTGCTTGCCGACATCCGCCAGCAGGTGGCCGCCGGAGCCGAGCACATCAGCTTCGGCGATCCCGATTTTTTCAACGGGCCCGCGCACGCCATGCGCATCGTGGACGCGCTGCATCGCGAGTGGCCGAGCCTCAGCTACGACGCGACCATCAAGATTGAACATTTGCTGAAGCATCGCGAATTGTTGCCGCGGCTGCGCGAGACCGGTTGCCTGTTCGTCACCAGCGCGGTGGAAACGGTGGACGATGCGGTGCTCGCCAAGCTGGACAAAGGCCACACGCGCGCCGATTTTATCGACGTAGTGCAAGAGTTTCGATCCACCGGACTGACGCTTGCGCCCACCTTCATTCCGTTCACGCCCTGGACCACGCGCGAATCGTACCGCGAATTGTTGGAGCAGTTGCTGGAGCTGGATCTGGCGGAGCATGTCGCGCCCGTGCAGTTGGCGCTGCGGCTGCTGATCCCGCGTGGATCGCGCCTGCTGGAGTTGGATGACGTGCAGGCCGTGCTGCGCGCCTTCGATGAACCGGCGCTGTTGTATCGCTGGCAGCATCCCGACGCGGAAGTAGACGCGCTGGCTACACAGGCGCTGAGGATCGCAGCATCGCATGGATCGCGCCGTGAGATTTTCGGATACCTTTGGAACCTGGTGAACAACCGCCCCTTGCCCGAAGATTTTTATCAGGCGCCGCGCGCGGCGATTCCTTATATGGACGAGCCGTGGTTCTGTTGCGCGGAGCCCACCGAAGAGCAGGTCGCTCACGTATAACCCGTGGCGATCTGCGCTTTTCGCGCGGTAACCACGTCCTGCATCCCGTCGGGGACTTCAAAATAATGCACCACTGCAAACAATGCCGAGAGCCGGTTGACGATGTATGGGCGTGAATGCAAGCTCGTTTGATACCAGTCCGGCACCAGACCGCGCAGCTTTTGCGTGCGCCTGTGGACAAACCCGCTTACCTGCAGCGCCTTCTGGCACTCGGCATCCGACTGTTTTCTCGCATTTTCGCCAAAGATTGTGACCAGGAGCACGCCTCCGGGTTTCATTATCCTGTTCAGCTCGGCGAGCCAGACGTCTTGCATGGGCTCATTCAAGTGGGTAAATACCGAAAGACAGCAGACAACATCGAAGTGTTCATTGGGGAATGGCAGCGGCGGCTCTGGCGCGTTGGCCAAAAAATGGCCTCGCTTAAGATGCCGATTGCACCAATCGATCGCCTCCGCGTCGACATCGACGCCATGAAACTCGGCAGCATAGCTGCGAAGAAACCACCTGGTTGTTCGGCCACACCCGCATCCGAAATCCAGAACTCGCCGCCCACTCGCGAAATCGATACCCATTTCGTAAACGCGCTCTCGTATCAGTTGTGCGCAGCCCTGGCCAATCCGGAGAAATTCACTCGCTGGGAGCAATTCACTGACACGATAACGCAAAATGGCTGGCGGAACGGGAGCGCCCGCAGGAGGAGCAACGAAATGATCCGCGCACCAAAAACGCACGCGCAGTTGAAATCGAAACAATTTGTGATAAATTGCCTTGGCCATGGGCCTTAAGGCAGGAGGAATCAGACGCTGCGTCGGAACCTGCACCACTTAATACTACTTCTGCGCTTTCCGATTCGCAGCCATCCGCATTTTTTCTTGATAGGAATAGAGAGTGCACGAAATCCTGCAGAACCTCGTATCCGGCCAGCGCGTGCTCGACATCGGATCGAACGCCGGAAGCTTCGACGCCAGCATCGGCCCGTTCATCGCCATCCGCGCCGATCTCGACCGCCCCTCCAGCCCGACTCCGAATTTCGCGCGAGCCGACGCCGCCCACTTACCGTTCGCGGACCGCGCTTTCGACGCCGTTATCTCCAATCACAGCCTGGAGCATTTTCACGATCTGGCAGGTTCGCTGGCCGAAATCGGACGCGTCTTGAAGCCTACCGGCGCACTCTACATCGCCGTGCCCGATGCCTCCACGTTCTGCGATCGCCTGTATCGGTGGCTGGCGCGGGGCGGAGGCCATGTCAACGCGTTCACTTCCGCTCCAGAATTGGCCGGGATCATCGAACGCGCTACGCACCTGCGCCACGTGAGTACGCGCACGCTGTGTACTTCGTTGTCTTATCTCAATCGCAAGAATCGCCGCGTGGCCGGCCCCCGGCGGCTTCTGGTGGCCGGAGGCGGCAGCGAGATTTCGCTGCATTTATTCACCTGGTTCGCGCGTCTCGCGGACCGGCTGTTCGCGACGCGCCTCAGCGTTTACGGCTGGTCGTTCTGTTTCGGCAACGTCGCCGTTCCAGAAGACACGGAGGCATGGACCAACGTCTGCATCCGCTGCGGCTCCGGCGCTTCGTCGGACTGGCTGCGCGAGTCGAACCTGGTGCGACGGCGTTTCCTGCTGAAAGTTTACGACTGCACCAATTGCGGCACCACGAACCTGTTCTCGGAAGACGGTCACTATCGCCACTTCTCAATTGCTACGCCGCAAGCGTCGGTGCCAGCCCCCAGCCCCTAATCCCCAACCCCCAATCCCGCAGCTATAATTAGGCTAGCCATATGAAGCATAAGCTGGCCCCCCTGCTTTTTGTCCTGCTTTGCGCCTCTTTCGCCTTCGGGCAACGCAAAGATTTTGAACTCCCCACCATGCACGCCGCGCGCGGCACCAAAGGCGCTCTGGCCTCCGGCAGCGAGTACGCCGAGCAGGCCGGTATGCGCATGTTCTACCGTGGCGGAAACGCCGTGGACGCGGGCGTGGCGTCCATGTTCGCCGCATCGGTGGCCGAGTTCTCGCACTTCGGCATGGGCGGCGAAGCGCCGATCCTGATTCGCACCAAAGCCGGCAAGGTTTACGCCATCGCGGGCGTCGGAACGATGCCCAAGCTGGCCACGGCCAAATTCTTTCTGGAGCATCGGCCCAGGCCGGGTGAGATTCTCACGCTCGACCCGGGCGGATTGAAGGGCATTATTCCGGTGGCCGGCATTCTCCCCGCGCTGGTGCCCAGCATGGTGGAATCCGGGCTCGTGGCTCTGCGCGATTTCGGCACCAAATCGTTCTCCGAGGACGTTGAACCAGCCATCGAACTGGCCGACGGCATGGCCATCGATGAAACGCGCGCCGGCGCCATCGCGCGGTCGCGCCGCTTCTTCGACCTGTGGCCGGATTCGAAGAAAACATTCCTGCCCGAAGGCCGCGTTCCGATGCCCGGCGAGATTTTCCGCCAGCCGAATCTGGCGCGCACTTTGCGATCCATGGCTGCCGCCGAAAAGAAGGCGCTGGCTGCCGGGGCAACGCGGGCCGCGGCAATCGACGCCGTGGCGCGATTACTTCTATCGCGGCGACATCGCGCACCGGATTGACGCGTTCAGTCAAGCCAACGGCGGACTGCTGCGCTATGACGACATGGCCGCGTTCAAGCTGCAGCCCGAAGAGCCGGTCTCCACCGATTATCACGGCTACAAGGTGTACAAGCCCGGGTTCTGGAGCCAGGGTCCGGCCATGATGGAAGCGCTGAACATTCTGGAAGGCTACGACCTGCGCTCCATGGGCTTCAATTCCGCCGATTACATTCACACGGTCACGGAAGCGTTGAAGCTGGCTTACGCCGACCGCGACACTTACTACGGCGATCCGAAGTTCAACAACATTCCGGAAGAAACGCTGCTCTCCAAAGACTATGCCGCCGAACGCCGCAAGCAGATCGGCCAAACGGCCTCCCTGGATTTCCTGCCCGGCGTGATCAACGGCAAGCGCGGCAAGCATCCCACCGAGATGGATATCGCGCGCACCAAGATCGACGATGCTCTGATGGCCAGCGACACCACCTGCATCGACGCCATCGACAAGGACGGCATCATGTTCTCCGCCACGCCCTCCGGCGCCTGGCTGCCGTCGGTGATCGCGGGCGATACCGGCATTCCGCTCACCGAGCGCGCGCAGAGTTCATCCTGGTTCCCGGATCGCCGAACGAACTGGCCGGCGGCAAACGCCCGCGCGTGACGCTGAGCCCGACTATCATCACGGAGCAGGGCAAGCCGTTCCTGGCGCTTTCCACGCCCGGCGGCGACAACCAGGAACAAAGCTTGATCCAATTGTTCTTTAACGTCGTGGAGTTCGGAGATAATGCGCAGTCGGCCGTGGAAGCGCCCCGCTTCCAAACGCGGCACCTGGTGGCCAGCTTCGACAATCATGCCTGGAATCGCGGCGATTTGCTTCTGGACGAGCGCATTCCGTCCAACGTGGCCGCCGACTTGGCCGAGCGCGGCCATAAGGTGGGCATCCGGTCGCGATGGGCCAGCGGCGCGGCGCCCGTCATGATTCGTGTAACGCCCGATGGCGTTATCGAAGCCGGCGCGGACCCGTATGGATACCGCGTGGCGCACGCGTATTAGCGTGGCCAGAACCACTCCCTCACGGTCGTGGCTCAGTTACGGAGCCGCGCGCGTCAGCAAGCGGTTGGCATAGCGCTTGGAAACCGCATCGCTGTTTGAAGAGCCGTCCGATTTCGACCGGCCGCGGTTGAGCGCACGGCTGGCCGCGCTGGCCGCTGAAAACGTTTTCATCGGAACCAGTTCCTGGAAATATGAGGGCTGGATCGGTCAGATCTATTCGCGCAGCCGTTACACCACGCGCGGCCGGTTCTCGCAAAAGCGTTTTCAAGAGGAATGCCTGGCCGAATATGCCGAAACATTTCCAGTGGTCTGCGGCGATTTCTCCTTCTATCAATTTCCATCCGAGAGTTACTGGCGCAAGCTGTTTGGATCGGCGCCTTCCACGCTGCAATTCGCCTTCAAAGCGCCCGAGGACGTCACCGTAAAGCAGTTCCCGCGCCATCCCCGCTACGGACCGCGAGCGGGCGACGACAATTCTACCTTCCTGGACGCTGCGCTATTTCAGACGGCATTTTTGGACTTGCTGGCGCCTTATCGGCCCCGCATCGCCACTCTGATTTTCGAGTTCGGCAGCTTCGCCCGGCAATGCTATCCGGACGCCGGCGCGTTCCTCCAAGAGCTGGACCCGTTTCTCGCAGCCCTCCCAGGCAATTATCGCTACGCCGTCGAGATCCGCAATCCCGAGTTCCTTGCGCCCGAATACTTTGCCTGTCTGCGCCGCCATCGCGCCGCGCACGTATTTAACGCCTGGACGCGCATGCCCGAAATCGGCCGCCAGATGCATCTTCGCGATGCCTACACAACCGATTTCAGCGTGGCTCGCGCCCTGCTTCGCCGAGGCCGGCCCTATGAGGAAGCGGTGGCCAAGTTCAGTCCTTACGCCCACGTGCAGGACCCCAACCCCGACACCCGCGAAGCGCTGCGGCGTTTGATCGCCCATGCCCGCGAGCGCCACCAGCCGTCCTACATTTTCGTCAACAATCGGCTGGAAGGAAATGCACCCGAAACCATAGAAGCAGTCACCGACTAGTACTTTGTTGCGAAAATTACCGTACATCGGTGCCTAACGGTCACGGCCCGGAAATCCCTTTCAGAGCCGCGCGCGTTAGCAAGCGGTTTCCCAGAATCAACTGCGCCGCTGTTAGAAAAAAGTTACAAATCGCGAAACGATTTTGCTTCCAGGAGATCTCCTAGTAAGCGGAATCGCGTCCCAACCCACGAATGACGCCTGAGGAATCACTCCAGCTCCCCTTGGACCCGAGCACCGGCCTACTCGCAGGCGGAGGCGAACTCGGCGCGTTGATGCGCGCCATGGATTGGTCCCAAACTCCCCTGGGCCCCCTCGAGCGATGGCCGCAAGCGCTCCGCACTTCCGTGCGCATTCTGCTCACCTCGCGCCAGCCCATGTTCGTCTGGTGGGGCGAACATCTGATCAATCTCTACAACGACGCCTACAAAACCATCGTCGGCGGCAAACATCCCCAGGCGCTGGGCCAACCCGCGTCGATGGTGTGGCGTGAGATTTGGGACCAGGTGGGGCCGCGCGCCAAGTCGGCCATGACAGCCAACGAAGGAACCTACGACGAAGCGCTGTTGCTGATCATGGAGCGGCACGGGTATCGCGAAGAGACTTATTACACGTTTTCCTACAGCCCCGTTCCGAGCGACACGGGTGAGGCCGGCGGCATCCTGTGCGCCAACACGGACGACACGCAGCGCATCATCGGCGCGCGCCAGCTTGCACTGTTGCGGGAACTGGCGGCGTGGACCACCGATGCGCGCACTATCCACGATGCCTGTTCGCTGAGCGCGCAGTCGCTCGAAACCAATCCTCGCGATCTCCCGTTCGCTCTCATCTATCTGCTGGATTCCGAGCATCGCCGCGTGGAGCTGGCGGGATACTCGGGCATCGCCGCCAATCATGTGGCCGCGCCAGTGGAAGCCGGCCTGATCGCCTCGGCGGTGTGGCCCTTCGCCGAGGTTCTGCACACTCACGCGCCCAGGCTGGTAACCAATCTGGAGGCGCTGGGGCCTTTGCCAAACGGCGCTTGGGACCGTCCGCCGCAACAGGCCGTGGTATTTCCGATTGCTCCCTCCGGCAAAACCGGACGCTCCGGCGTGCTGGTGGCCGGCCTGAATCCGTACCGGCTTTTCGATGACGCCTATCAGGGATTTCTCGGCCTGGTAGCGGGGCAAATCGCGGCCGCCATTGCGAACGCGCAGGCTTACGAAGAAGAACGGCGGCGAGCCGAGGCGCTGGCCGAGCTGGATCGCGCTAAAACAACGTTCTTCTCTAATGTTTCGCACGAGTTTCGTACGCCGCTCACGCTGATGCTGGGGCCACTCGAGGAGTTACTGGCAAGAGAGGAACTTCTCGCCAGGCAGGAAGGAGAAGATCCTTCCGACAATCTCCGCCTGGTGCACGTAGCCTACCGCAATGGCTTGCGCTTGCTGAAGCTGGTGAACAGCCTGCTGGATTTCGCGCGCATTGAGGCGGGCCGCGTACAGGCTAACTACGAGCCGACGGACCTGGCCGCCTTCACCGCCGATCTCGCTTCCAGTTTTCGCTCTGCTACCGACAAAGCGGGACTGCGGTTAATCGTCCAATGTCCGCCGTTGCCGCAGCCGGTCTATGTGGATCGCGACATGTGGGAGAAGGTGGCGCTGAACCTGATCTCGAATGCCTTCAAGTTCACTTTCGAAGGCGAGATCGAGGTGGCTCTTGAGGCCGCGGACAACGGCGCAACGGCCAAGCTCATCGTGCGCGACACCGGAACTGGTATACCGCTGGAAGAAATGCCGCGCCTGTTCGAGCGCTTCCATCGCGTGGACGGCGCGCGCGGACGCACGCATGAGGGAACGGGCATCGGCCTGGCGCTGGTGCAGGAGCTGGTGAAGCTGCATGGCGGCAGCATCTTCGTCGAAAGCGAACTGGGACGGGGAAGCACGTTCACGGTAGACATCCCGTTCGGAAGCGCGCACCTGCCCCGCGAACGGATCGGCACGGCCGCGGCGTCGTCCACGGCCACCCGTGCCGGGGCCTATGTCGACGAAGCCATCGGTTGGCTGTCACAGGATCACCAGAACGGAAACCCTGAACAGCGCACGGAAGCGTTGGCGCCGTGGATTCAGGGCTCCGCGCGCGGCAGAGTATTGCTGGCCGACGACAATGCCGACATGCGCTCGTACGTTTATCGCCTGCTCAGCCCGCACTTCGAGGTGGAGGCGGTTTCCGATGGCCGCGACGCTCTGGACCGCGCTTTGAACAATCCTCCCGATTTGATCCTGAGCGACATCATGATGCCGGGCCTGGACGGATTCGCTTTGCTGAAGGCGCTGCGCACGGCGCCTTCCACCAGCACGCTGCCGGTGATTCTTTTGTCGGCGCGCGCGGGCGAAGAATCCCGCGTCGAAGGCATTGAAGCCGGCGCGGACGATTATCTGGTGAAACCATTTACAGCCCGGGAACTGCTGGCGCGCGTAACCACTCACCTGGCGATGAGCCGGTTGCGGCGTCAGGCCGCCGAACGCGAGCGCGAGCTTCGCCAGGAAGCCGAAGGCGCCCGTGAGCGAGCCACCAGCGCGGCCGAAGCGCTGCGCCGGGCCAACTCCGATCTGGAACAGTTCGCGTTTTCGGCCAGCCACGATCTGCAGGAGCCGCTTCGCATGGTGTCCACCTTCAGCCAGTTGCTCCAGTTGAAGTATGCGGGCAAGCTGGACGAGCAAGCCGACACCATCATCGAACATTGCGTGGAAGGCGCCACGCGGATGGGCCGCATGATCCGGGATCTGCTGGAATACACGCGAGCGGCCAGCGTCTCCGGCACGCTGCCGGAAAGGGTCAGCCTGGAAGCGGCGCTCGAAGAGGCGCTGGGCAACTTGCAGGCGTCCATTGAGGAATCAAAAGCCGTTGTAACGCATGATCCGCTTCCGGTCTTCCAAGCTGAGCCGGTCCATTTGCAGCAGATCTTCCAAAACCTGATCTCAAACGCCATCAAGTATCGGGGCAGCCAGCCGCCCCGCATCCACATTGGCGCGGTTGTGAAGGGCGGCGTCTGGGAGTTTTCCGTGCAGGATAATGGAATCGGCATCGAGCCTCGATATAAGGAGCAAGTGTTCGGACTCTTCAAGCGCCTGCATAGCCGCAACCGCTATTCGGGCACCGGCCTCGGCTTGGCCATCTGCAAGAAGCTGGTAGAACGCTACGATGGCCGGATCTGGGTGGACTCGCAACCGGGCGCCGGTTCCACTTTCTACTTCACGCTGGCGCAGAGCGAAGCCGCGCGGAGCGAACCAACCAGGAGCGAGTCGGCCTAATGGCGGAAATCCCCTATCGAATCTGGATTGCCGAGGACAACCCGGCGGACGTGTACCTGATTGAGGAAGCGTTGCGGCGTCATGAATTCGCGTATCGTCTGGAAATCGCCGACAACGGCGAAGACATGCTCAAGATGCTCGCCGCGGTAGACCGGGATCCGTCGGCGCTTTGTCCCGACCTTTTTCTGATCGACTTGAATCTGCCCCGGCAGCCGGGCGAGGAGATCCTGGCGCGGATTCGGCAGAGCAGCCGCTGCGCCGGCGTTCCAGCCATTGTGATCACTTCTTCGGATTCGCCGCAGGATCGGGCCCGGGCGCGCCAACTGGGCGCGTCGTTTTACTTCCGGAAACCGGCGGACCTGGAGAGATTCATGGCCATCGGCGGCATTATCCGGGAATTTCTGGAGAAGGTCGACGGCATCCCACAGGCGCGATCCTAAGCGCGCCCTACTTGGCCGCTGCGCTTGCGCCGATAAGTAGGATAGTCTGAGATCGGACGATGGGCAGAATGATAGCGCGCTTTTGGGGTACCCGAGGATCCATTGCGGCGCCTGGTCCGGGCACCACCCATTTCGGCGGCAACACCTCTTGCGTGGAATTGACCACGCCCGCGGGCGGAATTTTGGTGCTGGATTGCGGCACTGGCGCGCGGTTGCTGGGCAATCGCCTGCTGGCTTGCGCTTCCGGACCCGTTGCGGCCACCATTCTGCTCACGCACACGCATTGGGACCATATTCAAGGCTTCCCGTTCTTTGCGCCCCTGTTTCAGCCCGATAATCGCTTCAAAGTCTACGGCCCGGAAGGCGCGCACTTGTCGTTGCGCGATGTGCTGGCGGGTCAGATGGAGCCGCACTATTTTCCCGTGGAGCTGGATCAGTTGGCCGCGCGGATCACCTATGAAGATTTGTGCGAAGGAACCTACGAAATCGACGGCGTGCGGGTATGCGCTCAGCAGATGAATCATCCTTCGCCGACGCTTGGATATCGTATCGAAGCCGAAGGGCGCTCCATCTGCTACTTGTGCGATCACGAGCCATACTCGGACGAAATCTGGCGCGAAGGCGCAACGTCCGGAAAGCTGGAGTCGATTCTGGAGGCCGGTGACCGCCGTCACGCCGAGTTCATGCAAGGCGCGGACGTGGTGATTCACGAAGCGCAGTATACGCCGCAGGAATATTCGTCCAAGCGGCACTGGGGTCACAGTACCTACGTGTACGTGGTGGAGTTGGCCGTGCTGGCGGGCGTGCGCCGTTTGTTTCTCACGCACCACGATCCTTCGCACGATGACCAGTTCATCGCGGATCTCGAGCGTGAGGCCCAGGTGTTGGCGCGCAGGCTAAATTCAGATCTGGAAGTCTGCTGCGCTTACGAAGGCTCCGAGATCGACGTTTAGCGACGGCGGCAAAAACCACTCCCTCACGGTCGTGGCTCAGCCAGACCTGCGCTACAGAGCCAGCGCGCGTGAGCAAGCGGACTTCCTTCGCTACAATGGCGGCTTGGCAAGGAGGCTTCATGAAATTCGCGGCTCTGTTCCTTGGTCTTTCATTGGCCACGGCCTGCGCGCAAAACATCACGGTGCAAGTGGGAGGCAAGTCCGTCGGCTCCGGAAACACGCTGAACTTCGAGTCCGGCAGCGGCATCATTCAGTCCTGCCATCCGGACACCGGCGCCCGCATCACCTGCACGCCTTCCTATGATTTGGCCGTCATCGCCAATCGCGACTCCATTCATGGCGCGCAGAACTTCTGCTCCTCCGCCACTCACAACACGGACTACACGTGCCGCATCTCCAATGGCACGCTGGCCGGTTATAGCGTCGGCATGACTTTTGTGTTGCTGGTGGACGCCCCCTGCAACAACAAATGTTCTTTGAGCGTGGACGCTCTTGGCCCCGCGAGCATCAAGCGATCGGATGGCGTTCTCGATCCCGGCGGCACGCTCCTGGCCGGACAGCCGCAATGGGTGTTCTACGACGGGCAGGTGTTTCGTCTGATGGGCGGAGGGGGCGGCTCGCGCGGCGGTGAAGATCGCGATCGCGACGCCATGGCTCGCCGCTTCATCGCAGCCATGGAGACCATGCCCTACGCGCGCGCGATGTCACTGGAAACCACGGCGGGTGACGTCCACAAAACCACCACCAGCAACGCGGTGGGCAACGCCACCATCAACGCCGCCACGGCAGGCTTAGCGGGCCAGCACATGTGGGTGATTATTGTGAACGATCAGATCAGCGCGAAAACGGTCAGCTTTGGAAACAATTTCAAGAGCGCGGGACCGCTGATGGGATCGCCCGGCAAGTCTGCCACGCTGCAATTTATTTCCGACGGTACAGCCTGGTACGAGGTAGCGCGAACGGGGAATCTATGACGATCCGTTGGCGGCGTGCTTGGCCGGCATCAGGATATCGAACATGCGGCCCAGCACCGTGGTGGCCTGCGCCTGCGAAATGGTCTCAGGGTCATAGGCGTGTTCCAGCACCAGGCCATTGAGGACCGCCTCCAGAGCCACTCGCCGTAACTCCCGCGATTGGGGCCGCTCCCGCATCAGCTCCGGAATCAGCTTGCTGATGATCTCCAGCTTCAGCGATTCCCGGATGCGGCGATGCGTCCGCGCCAGCCGCGCGCGCAGTTTGGGATGCCGCAGGGCGAACAGCTTGAACTCCAGCGCCAGCATCACCCATTGGCGATCCGAAACGCGCGCCACATAGAACTTGCGCAACGCACGCATCCGGGCCGCGCTGTCGGGGCACCGCTCCATGGTGACCCGCAGGCCTCGCAGACGGTCGCCCGCTTCCTGCTCGAACAGAGCGAAGAACAGGTCTTCTTTGCTGTTGAAGTGGGCGTAGAAGGCGCCTCGCGTGTGGCCGGTGGCGCCGGCGATGTCCTCGATGCGCGACGCTTCGAATCCATCGCGAGCGAAAATGCGGTGAGCGGCCTCCAGCAAAGCGCGCCGCGTGGCCTCGGTTCTTTGTTGATGTTTGGTCTGCTCGCGTGTCTTTGCCGCCAAGACGCCCATGCCTCCTACATTATATACATGCAGGTATGTATATGATAGATTAAAAGGACGTGTTCCGCCCTATTTGCGCTATCTTTGCAGGCTGTCTCGCCGCCTCGCTGGCTGGCCCCCTAGCCTGGGCCCAGTTCGGAGGCACGGGAGCGCAGCGATCCACTCCGGCCATGCAGCTCCCGCCGTCCGGACGCCAGGCGCCCGGTTCGGTTGGCACCGATCAGCAGGCCGCGCCCACCCCCGGCACGAACGTGGTGCGGAGTTCCGTCCAGATCGGCGGCGACTTCGAAGGCAGCGTACAGAGCGACAAGATCCCGTCCGGGCCAGTTACGCTCACGCTGGCCGACGCCGTGAAGCTGGGTCTTGCCGCGAATCTCGGCCTGCTCACCGCCGACGACAACAGCCGCGCGTCGCGAGCCCAGCGCTTGAGCGCTCTGAGCAACCTTCTGCCTTACCTTTCCGTCGACGCCAGCGAAACCAGCACGCAAGTCAATCTGGCCGCCTTTGGATTCAAGTTCAACCTGCCGCCGGGTCTTGGCTTCTCCATCCCCACCGTGGTGGGCCCGTTCCAGTACTCGCAACTGCTCGGAAACTTGACTCAATCGGTTTGGGATCCGGTGGCGCGCCGCAATTGGCACGCCAGCCAGGAGAGTGAGCGCGCTTCCACCCTGTCGGCGCGCGATGCCCGCGAAATGGTGGTCCTGGCCGTGGCTGGAGCGTATCTGCAGACCATCGCCATCGATGCCGGGGTCGGATCGCAGCGCGCCCAAGTGGAGAACGCTCAAGCCGTCTATCATCAGGCGGAAGTTCGGAAAGAAGCCGGAACCAATGCTCGCATCGATGTAACCCGCACTTTGGTGGAACTGCAGGGGCAACAACAGCGCCTCACCGCGCTGCAGTCCGATCTGCGCAAGCAGAAACTGGCGGTGGCCCGTTTGATTGGCCTTCCGCTCGATCGTGAATTGATTCTGAGTGAGCCGCTGGCCTTCAATCCTCCCGCGGTTCCCGATGCCGCGGGCGCGGTGCAACAAGCGTTTCAGACGCGCTGGGATCTCAAAGCCGCCGAGAGCCAGGTGCGCGCCGCTGAAATCGTTGTGTCCGCCGCGCACGCCGAGCGCCTTCCCTCCGCTTCGCTGACCGCCGATTACGGGGTGCTGGGCCCCAGCCCTATTTCCAATCACGGTGTTTACACCGTGACCGGCTCCGTGAACGTCCCCCTGTACCAAGGCGGCCGGGTGAAGGCCGACGTGGAACAGGCCGAAGCCACGCTGCATCAGCGACAGGCCGAACTGGCCGATCAGCGCGGGCGCGTGGAACAGGAAGTCCGCACGGCTCTGATCGAGCTGGAAACCGCGATCGGCGAGGTTCGCCTGGCCGAAAGCAATCGCGGCTTCGCCAACGAAACCTTGCGCGAGGCGCGCGATCGATTTAACGCCGGCGTGACTACCACGGTGGAAGTGGTCCAGGCGCAGGAGCAAGTGGCCGCCGCCGAGAGCGACTACTTTAACGCGCTGTTCGCCTTCGATTTAGCCCGTATCTCTTTGTCCCGCTCTCTTGGCCAGGCCGAAACCGATCTTCCGACGTTGCTCAGCGGAGGTGGCAAATGAGCTCGCCCGGCTCTGTCAACCCCACACCCCCCGTCACTCGCGGACGTGGACGCGCCTTCATCATCTTTTTTCTGTTCCTGGCGATTGCGGCCGGAGTGGGCGTTTACTTTTGGCTGCAATCGCGGCAGTTCGAATCCACCGATGACGCCGAAGTGGAAGCTCACTTGAACGCCATCAGTTCGCGCGTGGACGGCGCCATTACGCGCGTTTATGTGGATGACAACCAGTTCGTGAAAAAAGGCGATCCTCTGGTGGATCTCGACCCGCGCGATTTCCAGGTGGCCATCGATCAAGCTCGCGCGCAAGTGGCGCAGGCCCGCAGCATGGTGACCGCGCAACAGCCCAACGTCCCCATCACTCAAATCGAAAGCAGCACCAACATCACCGGCGCCGAAGCCGACGTAGCGAACGCCGAGGCGGCCATCGGAGTTTCCGAACGCGACCGCGAATCCGCCGTGGCGCGTCTGGCGGAAGCGGAGGCCAACGCCGCCAGGGCCAAGGCCGACCTCTCTCGCTACACCATGCTCATCAAGAACGAAGAGGTTTCGCAGCAGGAGTTCGACCAGGTGGCGGCCACCGCCAAAGCCCAGGAAGCCACGGTCGCGGCCAACCGCGCCGCGGTGGAAGCGGCGGCCCGCACCGTGCAACAGCGGCAGGCCCAACTGGCGCAGGTGAAATCCCGGCTGTCTCAATATCAGACCAATGCGCCCGCGCAACTGGCTATCCGGCAGGCCAACGTGCAATCCCAGCAGGCCAACGAGCAGAACGCGCAAGCCATGCTGGAGCAGGCGGAGTTGAAGCTCAGCTATACGAAAATTGTGGCCCCGGCCGACGGCATCGTTCTGAAGCGATCCGCCGAAGTGGGCGAGCGCATCAACGCGGGCCAACAGTTGCTGATGATCGCCCAGGTTGGCGACATCTGGGTGACGGCCGACTTCAAAGAAACGCAAATGCACAACATCCATCCGGGCCAATCCGTCCGCATTCACGTGGACGCGCTGCGGCAGGATTTTGAAGGCTACGTCGAAACCATCGGCGGCAGCACCGGCGCCGTGTCCAGCGTACTGCCTCCCGAGAACGCCACCGGCAACTACATCAAGGTGGTGCAGCGCATCCCCGTCCGCCTGCGCTTTAAGCCCAATCAGAAGGGGCTGGATCGCCTGCGCCCCGGCATGTCCGTGGAGCCGGACATCCGCATCGGAAGTTAACAGACCGTGGCACGATCCAGTCACTACCGAGCCGCGCGCGTGATTGACCGCTTCCTTTGGTCGCGGCTCATTAACACCAGGATTTCGCTGGAGCGTCGATACAATAGATCGTGCTTTTCACACCGACCCGGTAGCAAGCGGTCTTACCAAACGGAGCGAACATGACGCCCGCCGGAACGCATCAGGATTGGAAACCGTCGCATAATCCCTGGGCCGTCGCGCTCACCGTCACCATGGCCACGTTCATGGAGGTGCTGGACTCTTCCATCGCCAACGTATCGCTCCCGCATATCGCCGGCTCGCTGGGCGCCACCTACGACGAAGCCGTTTGGATCCTCACCAGCTATCTGGTGTCGGCCGCTATCGTACTTGCCCGTCTCCGGCTGGCTCTCCACCGTCTTCGGGCGCAAGCGCTTTTACATGACTTGCGTGGCGCTGTTCACCGTGTCGTCGTTTCTGTGCGGCATCGCGCCCACGCTGCCCTGGCTCATCGTCGCGCGTATTCTGCAAGGCGCAGGCGGCGGCGGACTGCAACCTTCCGAGCAAGCTATCCTGGCGGATACGTTCCCCGTGCAAAAGCGCGGCCAGGCGTTCGCTGTTTACGGTATGGCCGTGGTGTTCGCGCCCGCCATCGGTCCCACGCTGGGCGGCTGGATTACCGACAACGTGAACTGGCACTGGATCTTCTTCATCAACCTGCCGGTGGGCCTGCTCTCGCTCTTCTTCACCAGCCGGCTGGTGGAAGATCCGCCCTGGCTCAAGGAAGAGAAGCGCGGTGGCATCAAGGTCGACTACATCGGGCTCAGCCTGCTGGTCACTGGCATCGCCTGCTTCCAATTCGTGCTCGATAAGGGCCAGGAATCGGACTGGTTCTCATCGCCCCTGATCTTCGCGTTGACCGTCGTCGCCCTACCCACGCTGGTCGCGTTCTTCCTTTGGGAGTGGTACCACCCGAACCCCATTGTCGACGTGCGTATGCTCCAGAACCGCAACTTCGGCACCGCGGTCTCCTTCTCGTTTGTCTTAGGTATGGTCTTGTTCGGATCCACCGTCTTGATTCCCGAATTTCTGCAAAGCAGCCTCGGCTACACGGCCGAACAGGCCGGGCTGGCGCTCATGCCCGCCGGCTTTACGCTGATGTTCATGATGTTTGTGGCCGGCCGTCTGACCTCGACCAAGATCGATCCGCGTCTGCTCATCTGTATCGGTTTCCTGGGCACATCCTTAGCGCTGCGCCTGATGACCAACATTTATCTGCAGATCGACTTCACCACCATCGTCCTGCTGCGCATGTTTCAAGTGACTTTCATGCCGCTGATTTTCATTCCCATCAGTACGCTCAACTATGTAGGCGTGCCGCGCGAGAAGAACAATCAGGTCTCGGGCATTTCCAGCTTCATGCGCAACATCGGCGGCAGCATCGGGACCTCGGGACTGAGCGTCTTTCTGACGCGCCAGAACCAGACGCACCAGAACTCCTTCGCGTCGCACACCAGTATGGGCGATCCGAATTTCAGGCAAATGCTCAACGGGCTCACCGCGATGTTTACGTCCAAAGGCTTCGACGCCGCCACCGCCGCCAAGAAGGCGATGGCGATGGCCTACTTCACCGTGCAGAGCCAGGCCGGCGCAGTCAGCTTTAAGAACGCCTTCTTCGTGATGTCCCTGATGATCGTCTGCCTGAGTCCGCTGCCATTTATCATGCGGCGTCCCAAGTACGGCGAGCGCCAGGCATCGTCCGCCGCGCATTAGCGCCAACCGGCTAGCCACTTTGACGCGGGTGTCTCCCCGGCAGGCGACATTCTGTCACGAATCTCGCTTCAAACTGTTGAATACACTTGTGTTTAGCTTTGGAATGAGACCTGCTTTACAGGTGGCATGACATCGGAAAAGAAATCCTTCTTACTCGGCCAGCTTCAGGACGCCATCGACGAAGCCATCGCGGAATCGGGCCGCATCGACGAGATCATCCACGAGATGAAGCGGTACGGCTTTGATGTGTGTTTGATGCTGGAATCCACGGTTACCATCAGCCCTACGGAGGACCACCGCGATGCCGTGCCCGAACCCCGCTTGACGTCGAAGCCGGCGTCTGATGGCGAACTCAAGCTGAACGCGGCGGACCTGGAATTCTTCCGCGACCTCAAGATCGCGGCCTAAGTCTACCGCGAGTGCTACCATACGGCAGATGAAACGGCGCACCTTTGTCGCCACCTCAATTGCCGCCGTGGCCGCATCGCAAACGGATTGTAAATATGTGCCCGCAACCTCCGCTTCCTCCAGCATGCTCGCCAGTTTCGAACTGGATGAAATCAGCCTCGCCAATCTTGCCGCCGGCCTCGAGAAGGGCCAGTGGACTTCCGCGCGGTTAGTGCAGCTCTATCTCGAGCGCATCGAAGCCGTCGATAGAAACGGCCCTCAGCTGGGCGCCGTGCTCGCGCTCAATCCCGACGCCGCTGCCGTAGCCAGCCAACTGGATCGGGAGCGAAAAAACGGCCATTTGCGCGGACCGCTGCACGGCATCCCGATTCTGCTCAAGGACAACATCGAATCGAGCGACCGTATCGCCACCACTGCCGGATCGCTTGCGCTCGCCGATTGGCGCGCTCCGCAAGACGCCTTCGTGGCGGCCCGGCTTCGCGCGGCGGGCGCCATTGTCCTCGGCAAATCCAATCTCAGCGAATGGGCCAACTTCCGTTCCACGCACTCCACCAGCGGCTGGAGCGGACGCGGCGGCCAAACCAAAAATCCTTACGCGCTGGATCGCAATCCATCCGGCTCCAGCTCCGGATCGGGCGCCGCAACCGCCGGCAGTTTGTGCGCCGCCGCCATTGGCAGCGAGACCGATGGATCGGTCACCGGTCCTTCATCGATCAACGGTATTGTTGGAATCAAGCCCACCGTCGGATTGGTCAGCCGCTCCGGCATTATTCCCATTTCGGCCAGCCAGGACACAGCCGGGCCGATGGCGCGCACGGTTCGCGAAGTCGCAAGTTTACTCGGTGTGATGGCGGGCGTCGATGCTCAAGACCCGGCGACGGCCGCTGCGCAAGGCAAAATCCCCGCGGACTACACGCGCTACCTGGATCCCAATGGGCTGCGTGGAGCGCGCCTCGGCATCGCACGCAAATTCTTCGAGAACAATGCCCCGCTGGATGCGTTTTTGAACGGCTGCATCGACGCGCTGAAGAAGGCGGGCGCCGAAGTGATCGATCCCGCCGACCTGGCCACGCACGGGCAGCTCGACGCGCCCGAGCAAGTGGTCTTGCTCTACGAGTTCAAGGACGGAATCAATCGCTATCTCACGCGGCTCCCCGCGAGCAGTCCCGCGCGCACTCTGCAGGACCTGATCGCATTTAACGAAAAAAATCGTTCTCGCGAGATGCCCTTTTTCGGTCAGGAGCTTTTCCGGCAGGCCGAAGCCAAAGGGCCGCTTACCGACGCCGCGTACAGCAAGGCTCGCGCCGATTGCGTGCGCCTCTCGCGCCAGGACGGCATCGACGCGCTGCTGGCGAAGTACAAGCTGGACGCCATCGTCACGCTCACGTCCGGCCCCGCCTGCCTGATCGATCACATCGATGGCGACACCGACACCGGCGGCTGCACCACGCCCGCGGCCGTGGCCGGTTACCCGCACATCACCGTCCCCGCCGGATTCTATCGCGGCCTGCCCATCGGCCTGTCATTTTTCTCAACGGCCTGGAGCGAACCGACGCTGTTCAAGCTGGCATACGGATGGGAGCAACAGATGAACCCGCGGCGTAAGCCGGGTTTCGCAGCGAGTGCAAGTTAGACGCTGGGCATTAGCGCTGGATAAGGAGTTGCAATAGGAAGTCGGCCGCGATTGGCTCCCCACTGATTACACTCCAACTATCGAACGCTGCCTCCACGAGTTCGATGTGAGTGAGAACCTCGGTTCGTGTCCATTTCCTGGAATTGTCGTAATCCGCAGCGGGCCGATGCTGCTGGAGCTGCGTGAATGTGGCTGCAATGCTCTTCAGATGGCGCACACTCGCATGACTCGGATTAGGGAACTGCGTTGAGCTGGTCTTTCGACGGCATCGTTCATTCTCCTATGCTCGAACGCTCGGGCCAGAGCGCTCCTCTGGCGAGCGTGCTTCCAGTTATGTACTGCCGAGGTTGTGAGCAAATGGAAAAGAGCGTAATAAGCGGTTGAGACTGCCCTGCGTAGGCTCGCCTGCCGAGGTCGATTCTTCTCCAGACTTGCGAGCAGCCGGGCCTGCTCCAGCAAATGATCGGGGAAAGACATCGATCAAGCCCACGTTGGGTCTCGAATCTGAGCCAGCTCGGACTTGCTTCGGAAGCTGAAATAAGCGTACAGCCCCGATTGATCAGTCTTAGCTTCATTCCTGATCTTGAGAGATACCTTTTCCGCAACGCTCCGTAACTTGCCAGGTTTACTCGCCCGGTCAGTGAGCACGATCTTGAAGAAGATGGAGGGATTGCCGATCCAGTCGCTTCCAAGGTCGTAGTAAATATGCACAACGTCCCCGGAAAGCGCCTTGACTGTTCTCTGGACGGCAGCATCGAGCTTTTCTTGGCTGACGAACTCGCTGGAAGCGCGCGGCACTGTTTCATTATCTCGCGTCAGGAGGGCACTTGGGTCATGAGGGCGCTAGGATCGTGAAGGCCCTTGGGTGGATAAGTGCCATTCGAATCGGGCACGGCGCGGCCGCCGAGAGACACCATCACAACCCTTCCTTTGTCTCATTTCCTTCCCTTTCACCAGCTTCCACCTGTCCTCGCCCTTGATTCGCGAGTGTGCCCTCTAAAATCTCGATCAGCGGAGCGGTATTTGCTTACCCTGCGCACAAAAGAAAGGAAAACTCCGAAATGCGTCAAAAAATCGAAGAATTGAATATTGCGGTGCGAGCCAAAGCAGCGGAATTGGGTCTGATCTTTGTCAGCGGACCGGACACGCGGGCGGCAACCTTCCCGGCCTTTCCCAGTCCCGCGATGGCGGAGACGAACGGACAGGAAAGATTCGTGTATCTGTTCGGGGTTGCCGAAGCTCAACCGAAGAAGGCCGCAGCGTAGCTCCGGGTGACAACCGCCGACGTTCCTCTATTGCGGCCCTTTTCATTCACTTCCATCGTGGCTCCGCGGCCGGACGAGGCTTGGGTCCCTAGAATCGAGCAGAAAGGAGGTGCCCGTGAGCAAAAAGCATACGGAAACACCCGACGAATTTCCCGCCATTCCCGAGACGCAGCCGAAATCCATCATGCAACCAATTATGGACGACTTGAAAAGAAAGCCGATCACGCATTTCCCCACGGAGAATGAAGTTGCGCCACCGAACCCGTGCGCGCCCAAGCCCGCCGAGCTCGATCAGGACGCCGGCGGCGGCTACAATCCGGACGGCACATTTCCGCAGACTTAAACCTGACCCAAGTTCGCAACCAGAAAGGAGGTGTACCGTGAGCAAGAAGCATACGGAAACACCAACCGAGCAAACATCCATCATTCAACCGATGATCGACGAATTGAAAGCAGACTCGCCGCCGGAGCTGCCCAAGGATGACGATACCCCGCCGCCGCGCGGCCCCATCCATCCACCCCAACCGGTGGAACACCACCCCGACGCGGGTGTGGACGATCCGGACAGCGCCGAGTCTTAAACCGAACCGGTCTCGTGCATCGGGCATCCTTTCCAACCATCCCCCGATGCGCCTTCCCACTCTTTGAAAATCTGGACGATAATAGAAACAAGCAGCACACAGTGAGTGCACAGTAGCAACAAGGATGGTTCCCATGCAGAAGTTGGCCGCAATTGCGGTGGCAGCGGTGAGTTCTTGTCTGATGTTTGGGCAGCAAGTCGCCGAAGCCCCCGCGCCCGTCCGTCCCCGAGCCGGCAAGGTCCAGATTTTCAAAGAGGCTGACCTCAAGATCGGAATGAAAGGCTACGCCTGGACTGTGCTGCAAGGAACGCAGCCTGAGGCGCTTCCGGTGGAGATCCTCGGCATTTATAAAAATCAGTGGGGACCCAAGCAGGATGTAATTCTCGCCAAGCTCGGCGGCAAGGGCCAGCGCACCAACGTCGCGGCGGGCATGAGCGGCAGTCCCGTCTATATCGATGGCAAGCTGGTGGGCGCCATCGCGCTGCGCTTCAGCACCTTCTCGCCCGACGCATTGTGCGGCATCACGCCCATCGAGCTGATGCTCGAAGTGAACGAATTTGACGACTCGCGTCCCTCCAACGCGCGGGTGCCTGGCAAAAACGCGGCGCGCAATGCCGCGGCTTCCGATCCGCAATCGGCGGAGGGTTCAACCGTCTCATCCACCCCCTTTCCCATCGCCAGCATGGTTCCCATCGAGACTCCGCTGAATTTCGCAGGTTTCGCTGAAAATGTTCTGCCCGCTTTTGCGCCCGAATTTCAGGCGATGGGCATGACGGTGGCGGGCGGCGGCGGCGCCAGCACGATGATCAGCTCCAAGCCCGCTCCAGGATGGGAACAATCGTTGCAGCCGGGAGACGCCGTCAGTGGCGTTCTGGTCACCGGCGACATGAGCATCAGCGCCATGTGCACCGTCACCTATAACGACGGCAAGCAC
Source organism: Bryobacterales bacterium (assembly GCA_963784025.1). GTDB lineage: Bacteria > Acidobacteriota > Terriglobia > Bryobacterales > Bryobacteraceae > Palsa-89. The sequence continues at coordinate 193,213 of CAWAPW010000001.1, read as the reverse complement.
GTGCTGTTTTGCGGCCATTCGTTCTTCAACCTGGGTCCGGTGGACATGCCAATGGCCAAGGCCGACGTGATCACGACGCTGGCTTCGCAATACCAGCCCACAAAATTCGGAAACGCCACCGAGATCGTGGGCGCGCTCAAGCAGGATCGGCACTCGGGCGTTCTGGGCACCCTGGGCGACACCGCCGATATGGTGCCCGTCACCCTGCGCGTGCGCTCCTTCGGCGACAACAACACGGTGCGCAAGGAAAAAGATCTGCACTTCAGCGTCTTCGTCCAGCAAAAGTGGACGCCCTATCTGATGATGATGACGCTGTTCAATTCCATTTCCAGCTTGAACGAATTCGCCGAAGAAACCACCTATCGCTTGAGCGGAACGGTGGCCTTGGATGGACAGCCGGGTGTTTCGCTCTCCACCATGCTGGCCGCCAACGAAGGTCCCGCGCCGGTTCCCAATCAACTGGCCGGATGGTGGGGCGACAAGTTTAATCGCCTGTTCCTGAATCCCGTGCAAATTCCCAAACTCAAATCCGTGGATGCGACGGTCGACATTCTGCCCGATCGCCGCGAAGCCCTGATCGAGAACGCCTGGGTTCCGGCCAGCGAAGTGGAAGCGGGCACCGAAGTTCCGGTGAAAGTGTTCGTGCGTCCCTACCGTGGCGATCGCATTGAGAAGGACTTCACGCTGAAGATCCCAGCCGGCCTGCCCAAGGGCGAGCATCGCGTGCTATTCAGCGATGCCGACACTCTGAATCGCATGCAAAGCAACGCCGCGATGTCGGAGCCCTTCATCGACATCAAACAAACGGTGTCGCTGATGAACCAGGAACGCAGCAACAATAAGCTCTACATTTCGCTGGTGGAGCCTCGGCCCACCGTATTCTACGAGGACAAGACGCTGCCCAGCCTGCCGGCCTCCATCATGAATGTGATGCAGACCGACCGCACCGCCAGCCGGCATCTGCAATCCTCGTCGGAAAGCGCCATCGAGCAAGGCAGCATCCCGTTCGACATGCTCATCGACGGCAGCTACTCGCTCAGAATCACAGTAAAGTAGTACCAATAAGATGAAAACAATTCGACTCCTCCTGGTGGCGCTGGCCGCCCTGGCCACCGGCTTTGCGGTGGACACCCACTTCTGGCAGCATGGCGACCGTTCCGATTTCGAAAGTGGAACGCTCAAGAATCTGTCGCTGCGCGCCGACGGCCGCATCTTTCTCGCTCCCGAATTCACCGAGATCTTCGATTCCTCCACACCCTATCTCTGGACCATGGCTGTGGATTCGAAGGGCAACCTCTACACAGCGGGCGGCGGCACCGGCAGCGGAACGGCCAAGGTCTTCGTGATCGATCGCGCGGGAAAGAGCCGGCCGTTTGCCGAACTGGATGGCCTCGAGATCCACGCCATCGTGCTCGATTCCAAGGATGACGTTTACGCCGCCACCGATCCCGACGGCAAGATTTACAAGATCGGCTCCGATGGCAAGCCGAAGCTGTTCTACGATCCGCACCAGAAATACATCTGGGCCATGGCGTTCAACGGCAAAGGCGATCTGTTCGTCGCCACCGGCGATTCGGGCGAGATTCACCGCGTCAGTCCATCGGGAGCCGGCTCGGTGTTTTTTAAAACCGAGGAGACGCACGCGCGCTCGCTCGCCATTGATGCCCAGGACAACCTGATCGTCGGGACCGAGCCCAGCGGTTTGATTCTTCGAATTTCTCCAGCCGGTCAGGGCTTTGTGCTGTACCAGTCTCCGAAGCGCGAGATCACCGCGGTTGCAGTCACGCCGGACGGCGCCATCTATGCCTCGGGCGTGGGCAATAAAACCGCGTTGGCGCAGGCCGCGCCGCCGCCAGGCCCCGCTCCCACGCCCAGCCTGGCTGGCATCGTCACCGTGGGCAACGCGCGAGTCACACCCGTCACCGGAGGTCCCGGACCATCCATCGCCGGTGGCTCGGAAGTTTACCGCATCAATCCCGACGGCTCGCCGCGCAAGGTATGGTCGAACACGCAGGATATCGTGTACGCCATTGGATTCGACGCGGGCGGATTGCCGCTGGTGGGAACTGGAAATCGCGGCAAGATCTATCGGCTGGATTCGGACACCGTGAGCACGCTGCTGCTGGATGCTTCGCCCACGCAGGTAACCGGATTTGGCCGTGGCCCGAATGGGTCGTTGTACGCCATCACCGGTAATATCGGAAAAGTATTTCGAATGGGTCCCGGCTTTGAGAAGAAGGGAACGTTTGAAAGTCCCGTGCTGGACGCCGGAGCCTTCGCGTATTGGGGCCGCATCAGCTATCGCGGCTTGGGAAAAATCACGGTGTCCACGCGCAGCGGCAACCGCAGCCATCCGGAAAGCAACTGGAGCCCATGGGCCACGCTCGGAACGGACACCAGCGCCGCGGCCTGCGATTCATGCGGAGCCGGACGCACCGTTTCTCCCTCGGCTCGATTTTTGCAATATAAAATCGACCTGACTCCCGCCACCGGCCAGCCCGAACCTGAGGTCTCTTACGTCGAAGTCGCTTACCTTCCCAAGAACGTTGCGCCTGAAGTAGAAACCATCGACATCACGCCCGCCAATTATCGCTTTCCCGCGCAGTTGCTTTCGCTCACGCCGTCCACGTCGATCACGCTTCCGCCCATCGGCCAGCAAAGGAGCAGTTCCGGTGGATCTGGTGAAGGCGGCGGCATTTCTCAAACTCTAAACTATGCGAAAGGCTTCGAAGGCGCTCGCTGGCTGTCATCGGACGAGAACAATGACACGCTGGTCTATCGCGTCGAAATTCGCGGTGTGAAGGAATCCGGGTGGAAACTGCTGAAGGAGAATGTGAAGGAGCGGTACCTGAGTTGGGACAGCACGGCGTTTCCCGACGGTGAATACGTGCTGCGGGTAACCGCGTCGGATTCGCCCAGCAACCCGCCCGATCAGGCGCTCACCGCGTCGCTGGTCAGCGATCCGTTCCTGATCGACAACACGCCGCCGCAAATTTCGAATCTCACCGGCGGCGCCGCCACCGGCAACAAGCTCGAAGTCCGCTGGAGCGCTCGCGACGCGCGCAGCACCATCGATCATGCCGAGTATTCGGTGAACGGTGGCGATTGGGTGCTGATCGATCCGGTAAGCCGCCTCTCCGATTCACCCGAGGAAGAATATCATCTTCTGATCGATCGTCCATCGTCGGGCGAGCAAGTGATCGCCGTCCGCGTCAGCGACGAATTCGACAATCAGGCCGTCGACAAAGTCGTCGTCCACTGAGCCGCGCGCGTGAGCAAGCGGTCTTCTACTTGTACATACTCGGATACGCCGCCTTCATCCCCTGCGCCTGTTCCCGCGCCGTCTCAATCTGCACCAACTCGCCCTTGCCGATTCCCGGGCACCACGCCGCCGCCTTCTTCCACTCGCGCTTGGAATCCTTGGCGTCCACCAGCTCCGGCCAAAACGGAAACAGACGGCACTGCACCGGCTTCACCGCATGAATGGAACAGCCGCCATCGCGCAGGAAGTGGCATTGCTGATGCCGTGGGACGCGCAGCCGCCGTAGATTCTTGGTGCGATACACGTGGCGCCGCTCAAACTCGCGCGGGGTCATGCCCACATATTCCGCGATGCGATTCAGATCGTCCTCAGTGAGATAAACAAAACCCTGCTGCTCGCAGCAATTGGTACAACCGGGCTGGCATTCGAATCGCAAACCTGTCATGGGGATGTTAAGAGCATCATAAGCCTTTTCACCAGATAACAGATAACATTGAAGTATGAGACGGATCCCGCTCCCTTCGATCGTGCTCTTCCCGCTCCTCGCGCTCGGCGTCCTCGCGCTCAGCGCTCTCGCACAGCAAGCCCCGGCACAATCCGCGCCGGGATTTTCCACCGCCAACATGGACATGACGGTCAATCCTTGCGTCGACTTTTATCAGTACGCCTGCGGAACCTGGATGGCCGACAATCCCATCCCTGCCGACCAATCCCGGTGGGGCACTTTCGACGCGCTGGCCGATCGCAACCGCGCGGTGCTGCGCGGAATTTTGGAAAAGGCCTCGGCCGACGATCCCAAACGCTCGGCGGTGGAGCAAAAGATCGGCGACTTCTATGCCTCCTGCACGGACGAAGCCACCATCGACAAATTAGGCGCCAAGCCGCTGGAACCGGAGCTGCAGCGGATTGAAGCTATCAAATCGAAGGGGCAGCTCGTCGATGAGCTGATCCGGCTTCACCCGTTAGGCGTTGACGTTCTCTTCAGTTTCTCTTCCAGCCCGGATGCCAAGAACTCGAAGCAAAACATCGCGGATGCCGACCAGGGCGGTCTCGGTCTTCCCGATCGCGATTACTATTTGAAAGACGATCCCAAGTCGGTGAAGCTGCGCGAACAATACGCCGCGCATGTGCAAAAAATGCTGGAGCTGTTGGGTGAGTCGCCCGCCAAAGCCGCCTCGGACGCCCAGGCCGTGATGCGCATCGAAACGGATTTAGCGAAAGGATCGCTCGACCGCGTGTCGCGCCGCGACCCTAACAAGACCTATCACAAAATGTCCGTCAAAGAGCTGGCCGCATTGGCTCCCGCCATCGATTGGCCGAAATACTTTTCCGGACTGGGCACGCCCGCCTTCACCGATCTCAATGTCGATGTGCCGGATTTCTTCAAGGATCTGAACGCGCTTCTGGACAGCACCAGCGTCGCCGATCTGAAGACTTATTTTCGCTGGCACCTGCTGCACTCCGAAGCGCCTCTAATGGCCAAGCCCTTTCTCGACGAAAATTTTAACTTCTTCGGTAAGACTCTTACCGGCGCCAAGGAACTGGAGCCTCGCTGGAAGCGCTGTGTGGAAGCCACCGATGCCGACCTGGGTTTCGCGCTCGGCCAGAAGTATGTGGAGCAGACCTTCCCGCCCGCGGCCAAGGTGCGCGTGCTAGGTATGGTGCAAGAGATCGAAAAGATGCTCGGCGACGATATTCAATCCTTGGATTGGATGACGCCCGCCACCAAAGAGCAAGCTCTGATCAAATTACACGCGGTGACCAACAAGATCGGTTATCCCGACAAATGGCGCGACTATTCCAGCGTCAAGATCGTGCGCGGAGAGGCCGTGGGTAACGACCAGCGCGCCACCGAGTTCGAAGTGCACCGCGTGTTGAATAAGATCGGCCAGCCCGTGGACCCGGGCGAGTGGGGCATGACTCCTCCTACCGTGAACGCCTACTACAATCCATTGCAGAACAACATCAATTTCCCCGCGGGTATTTTGCAGCCGCCCTTTTTCGACAATCGCATGGATGCGGCGGTAAACTACGGCGCCATCGGATCGGTGATGGGGCACGAGCTGACGCACGGGTTCGACGATCAGGGCCGCCAGTTCGATGGCGCTGGTAATCTGCATAATTGGTGGACCCCGGAGGACGCCGCCGAATTTGAGAAACGCGCGGAATGTTTCATCAAAGAATATTCGGCGTTCACTCCCGTGGACGACGTGCATCTGAACGGCAAACTCACGCTAGGCGAAAACACGGCCGATAATGGCGGCGTGCACCTGTCGTTCATGGCGCTCATGAAGTCGCTGGACGGCAAGCCGCAGCCTAAAATCGACGGATTCACTCCACAGCAGCGCTTTTTCCTGGGCTATAGCCAGGTGTGGTGCCAGAACGTGCGGCCGGAAGCGGCGCGCATGCGCGCTCAGATCGATCCTCATTCCGACGGGCGCGATCGCGTGAATGGTGTGCTCGGAAACATGCCGGAATTTCGCGCAGCATTCGCGTGTCACGACGGACAACCCATGGTACACGCACCGTCCTGCCGCGTCTGGTGAACCGCGCACGTCGGTAAGCGGCCTCTTTTCTGTCACGTCCCAATAACGCTCCGGTACCCGGCAGTATGCGGTAATAATTCCTGCTCACCTTTCGCGCTCGCGCCGAAAAGCATTGAGATCATAACGAATTAGCCTGTGGCATTGCTCGTGCATTATAAGCCAGCGTATGAGAAGCAACTTCACTTCGCAAATTGCATTAGCGTCTCAGCTATTCGCCGCCGCAGCCGGATTATATTTAGTGTCGCCCGGGTTTGCCAACGCGCAGACTCAGGGCACTCCGGCAATTCAGAAGATGAGCAAGGCGGATCGCGATCTGACAAGAAGGATCCGGCGGGCCGTGGTTTCCGACAAGGATCTTTCCGTCGAGGCGCACAACATTCATATCAGCGCCCAGGATGGCGCCGTCTCTTTGATTGGCACTGTCAAGTCGGACGACGAAAAGAAGGCCATTGAAGATAAGGCTACCGAAATCGCCGGAGCCGGCAAAGTCACAGACCAGCTTTCTGTTTCAGGAAAGTAAATTCATAACGAGCATTCAGCTCAAGGAGAAATAAATCATGAGCAACACAGCAGTCTTTGGAGTGTATCGCGACACGGTGTCGTTAAGTGGTGGCCTGGAAGCATTGCGGGCTGCCGGTTTTCGCAACACCGATATTTCCGTCCTTCTGCCTGAGAACGCGGGCACCAAGGATTTTGTTCACCAGAAGGACACCAAGGCGCCGGAGGGCGCTACCACGGGCGTTACCACCGGAGCGGTGGTGGGCGGCATCGTTGGTTGGCTGGCGGGCATCGGCGCGCTGGCGATTCCGGGCGTGGGTCCGCTGATCGCCGCGGGTCCTATCGTGGCTATGCTGGCGGGCGCTGGTGCGGTGGGCGCGGCGGGCGGCATCGTGGGCACCTTAGTCGGACTCGGTATCCCCGAATATGAAGCCAAGCGTTTTGAAGGCCGCGTGAAATCCGGCGGGACGCTGGTTTCCATTCACTGCGACACTTCCGATTGGGTGAAGCGCGCTAAGAGGATAATGGAGGAAACCGGGGCCGAAGATATTGCCTCGAGCGGCGAATCCAAGGCCGACTATGCCAACAGCGAGCGGCCGGGCGTGCGGGTCTAGACGGTGGGAAGGGGCGCCGGGGTTCCAGTAAAATGGTCCCGTGACCCGGCGTTCCTTCCTGGCGGTTGCTTCTTCCCTCCCTGCGGCTGCGCAAGATATCCTAACCCTCCCACCTTCGAAGCCAAACGCTCGCGTCGCATACGGAAAAGCACCGCAGCAGTTCGGCGATCTTTTTCTTCCCCATGGCGCCGGCCCACATCCCGCCGTGATTTTCATTCATGGTGGATTCTGGAGAAATTCCTACAGTCTGGAACACGCCAGTCATGCGTGCGCCGCGCTGGCCCGGGCGGGAGCAGCGGTCTGGAGCATGGAGTATCGCAGGCTGGGCGATCCGGGTGGAGATTGGGCCGGAATGTCGGATGACATTGTTCGTGGCGCTCAATTTTTAGTGGGCCTGGCACAGCGCTACAACCTGGACTTGAAGCGCGGCATTGCGGCCGGGCATTCGGCCGGAGGGCAATTGGCGCTGTGGCTGGCGGCGCAGCAGGCCGTGGATCTGCGCGGCGTCGTTCCCTTGGCGGCGATTTCGGATTTGCAGCGCGCCTTCGCCTTGCAGTTGGATGGCGGTGTGGTGGGCCAGCTTCTCGGCGGCTCGCCGGATCGCGTGCCGCAGCGCTACGCGGCCGCTTCTCCCATGGAGTTGCTCCCCATTCCCGTACCCCAGCGCGTGGTGCATGGCACGGCGGACCGCGTGGTGCCGTTCGAAATGAGCCAGCGCTTCGCCAAGGCATCCAAAAATGCAAAATTGATTCCGCTGCCCGGCGCGGGGCATTTCGAACTGATCGATCCACGTGCCAAGGTGTGGCCTACCATCCAGAAGAACATCCTGGACTGGCAGTTCTGAATCCGAAACATTCCCCCGACCATTTGTTCTAAAATAGAAGCAACGTGCAATCTCTTCGCCCTTGGATTGCCCTTATCGCTCTCGGCTCCGGCTGCCTGCTCACCGGGGCCATAGACTACTTCACGCCGCAGCACCAATTGCCGGGTATCGGCGTCGGCCGGTCCGACATCACTCCCGATTTGCTGGCTGCCCGGACCGAGCGCATGATTCAATCGCAAACCTTCACCATCATGCGCGATCCGCAGGCTACCGCCGGGGCGGAAAGAATCACCGGCGCGCGGCTGGCTCCAATTTTTCGCCTTGCCTCTGAGGAGAGTGGTTGGCCTGCATCGCTAATCTCCGCCGTGGCGTATCTGGAAAGCTGGGGCGACCCTCAGGCCACCAGCCCCGCGGGTCCACGCGGCATTATGCAATTCTCCGAAGCAACGGCACGGGCCGCCGGACTGCGCGTCGTTCGCACCACGCGTTTTCAGGTGACAACCTCGCATGAGCTGGTGCGGCGGCGCTCTGGCCACAAGCCCGGCAGATCCGTCTATCGGACCGTCCGCCACAAAATACCCTACACTACAACGGTTCGTGACGACCGGTTGAATCCCGAACGCGCCGCACCGGCCGCCGCGCGCTACCTGGCGCGGATGGAAACCCGCTTCGGCGGCCGCGATTGGGCCATCTTCGCGTATCATTGCGGCGAAGGCTGCGTGTCGGACCTGCTTCCGCTCACCGAAGCCGCCGTACATCACAAACAACCCACCGTCGCCGAAATGTTTTTCGCCGCCAACCCGGCGCGCCATCCCGAGCTCTACCAGGCGTTGCAGCGGGAAATGCAGCGCGACTATTCGCCCACCTACTGGTTCCGCATCAAGCGCGCCGAGGAGTTGCTGGCCCTGTATCAGGACGATCCGGCGGCGTTCCGCGAACTTGCCGAGGAGTATCAGAATCCCATCCATCCTAAACTCCGCGCCGTCGATCGTTTGATGATCTGGCTGAAATCGCACGACATCTTCTACCGGTCGCCGGACGATTTGCGGCGAGCTTCCGGAGCAGGTCTGGCCAAGGTATTCGACGATCCACAATTCTTCGGATTCACGCTGCCGGAGATGGCCGCCGGCCCCAATCGCGACCTTTACCTGCAGGACTCGCCCGCGGCGATCGGAACTCTGCTGTACATCGCCTTCGAGACGCGGCGTCTCTTTGAGGAGTTGAATCCCAAGGGCGAGCGTTTCATGCCGCTGCAAGTGGCGGAGCTTGTCAGCACCACCGACCGTCCGGCCGAGGCCGGTACACTGCTGGTAGATCCGGAATTTCCGGAACATTCCACCGGCCAGGTGTTTGATATCGATCGCTCCACTCTCCCGCGCGGCGAGCGCGAGTGCCTGAACTTCACTCTTGACGACATGGGCTGGGGCGGTTATCTGGGCTTCATTCAGGTGGCCGGCGACACGGTGCACATTGGATGCTCGCCTTCATCCCGCGAGTTCTTCGCCAAGGTGTTTGACGAAGCCGCCGCGCTTCCAGAGCCGCGCCCATAACCCCTCCGCGGCCTACCGAGCCGCGACCGTGAGGGAGTCGGTCCCCGGCCCGGATACAATTGATTTCATGGGTTAGCTATGCCCATTTCCGTCGGAGAACACATCGGCCCTTTTGTGATCCGCGCCTCTCTCGGCAAAGGCGGAATGGGCGAAGTGTACCTGGCCTTCGATCCGCGGCTGGGGCGCGAACTCGCGATCAAAGTTCTGCCCGCCGGCGTGGTTGGCAACGCCGAACGAAAAGCGCGTTTCGTTCAGGAGGCAAAGCTGGCCTCGGCCCTGAACCATCGCAACATCGTCACCATTTACGACATCGACAACGCCCAGGTGGACGGCCAGGTCTTGGACTTTGTCGCCATGGAATATGTTCGCGGCAGAACGCTGGATAAGCTGATCGGGCGCAAAGGTCTTCGCTTGAGCGATGCGCTCAACTATGCGCGGCAAATCGCGGATGGCCTGGCAGCCGCGCACGCCGCCGGCATCATTCACCGCGACTTAAAACCCGCCAACGTCGTCGTCAATGAACAGGGCGACATCAAGATCCTGGACTTCGGACTCGCCAAGCTGATTGAGCGGGAAGTAGTGGACGCGTGGACGCGCACCGAGAGCGTCCAGTTTGAAACGGCAGCCGGCACCATCGCCGGGACGGCGGCTTACATGTCACCCGAGCAGGCCGAAGGGCAAAACGTTGACGAACGCTCCGATATTTTCTCTTTCGGCGCGGTGCTGTACGAAATGATCACCGGCCGCCGCGCTTTCAACGGCGCTTCCCAGTTATCGACGCTGGCCTCCGTTGTCCATATCGATCCTGCGCCGATGAGAGAGGCGCGGGACCAGGTGCCGCGCGAACTGGAGCGGATCATCGAGCGGTGCCTGCGAAAAGATCCGCGGCGGCGCTGGCAAAACGTGGCGGACCTGAAGATCGCGCTGGAGGATGTGTCGCTGGGACAGGAAGGCGTGGGCGACGAAGCCTTGCCAATCGCGGCGAAAAGGCCAGGCTGGACGCTTCTCGTGGGGCTGGCGCTCACCGTCGCGGCGCTGGCCGGCGGTTTCTATTTTGGAGCCAGGGCTCTAATGGCTCCGCGGCCGACTTTTCAACGCTTGACCTACCAGCGGGGCGATGTGATTCGAGCAAGATTCGCGCCGGATAACACCGTGCTTTTCAGCGCTCAATGGGCCGCACAGCCAACCGCCATCTTCTCCATGCGCCCGGGGCGCGGCGAATCCCGGTCCCTTGGGCTTCCCTCCGGGAGGATACTCTCAATCAGTTCCTCCGGAGAAATGGCGATTCTGCTCGGAAGCTCCGCGGGCGGAATCCCTGGAACTCTGGCTCGCATTCCACTTTCCGGCGGAGCGCCTCGAGAAATTCTCGAAAACGTGATTGATGCCGACTGGTCCCCGGATGGCAACAGGATCGCTGTATCGCGAATGGTTGGGGGCGGCAACCGCATCGAGTACCCGATTGGCACCGTGCTGTATCAGGGTGAAGGCCGCCCGCCCTTCAGTATGCGGGTCTCGCCCACCGGAGATCTGCTGGCTTTCTTCGAATTTGACAACGCGGTCGGGGATTTCGCTGTTACCGTCGTGGACACGCACGGCCACAAGCGAGTTCTCTCGCGCGGATGGAGAGGAATCGATGGCCTAGGCTGGTCTCCAAAGGGAGATGAAATTTGGTACTGCGGCACCAAAACCGGCGGCGAGCCGGCCCTGCACGCGGTGAAGCTGAATGGAACCGACCGTATCGTGGCGGAGGTTCCCGCCAGAATGTCGCTGCAAGATATCGCCCGCGATGGACGGGTGCTGGCGGCGGTTGAGGATTCGCGAATGGGAGTCTTCGCCCTCGCACCCGGGGGCACGGAGGAACGCGATCTTTCGTGGTTCGATGCCTCGCGGATCTACGACATCTCGGCTGACGGCAAAAAAATCCTGTTCGTGGAGCTGACATACGGCCAGTCCGCGCAATCCCGCGATCTATGTGCGACAGACGGACGGCGCACAGGCAGTTCGCTTGGGCGACGGTAACCGGCCGGCACTCTCTCCGGACGGAAAATGGGTGGCCTGTATCGTGAGCGATGGCCCGCAAACGTCGTTGACTCTTCTGCCGGCTGGCGCGGGAGAAGCGCGCACAATTGGCGCATCTGGAATGCATTATGAGCGCGTAGAATGGTTCCCCGACGGTGAGCGAATCCTATTTGAAGGAAACGAACCGAATCGTCCCGCGCGAACCTTCGTACAGGACATCAAGGGAGGAAAGCCGGTAGCGCTTACTCCGGAAGGGACCATTGCCAGCCATGTTTCGCCGGATCAGAAGTACGTGACCGTGGTGGCTGGAGGCAAATTGAGTCTGCTCCCGATTGCAGGCGGCAATCCGAAGCCGATCGCGAATCTGGAACCAGGGCAATCCGTCATCCGCTGGAACGGAGACGGGCGTTCTCTTTTCCTTCGGAAGTTGACCGACCCTGCATCCTTGGAGATCGACCGTTTGGATGTGGTCACCGGGCGCAAGGAGCTTTGGAAAGAGCTGAAAACACCGGATGCCGTGGGCGTTCAAATCGGCCAGGTGGTAATGACGCCCAATGGCGATTCCTACGCCTATTCTTTCCAGAGGGACATTTCAACTCTATATCTCGCGCAGGGCTTGAACTAGTCTCGCGTCGTCTACAGGTCGCCGTTGTAAAGCGCGTCACCCCATATGGTCTCGTCGCCCCAGATCGTTTCATCACCCCAAATTGTCTCGTCGCCCCAAATGGTTTCGTCACCCCAGATGGTCTCATCACCCCAGATCGTCTCATTGCTCCAGACGGTGGAGTTCCCCCAGATGAGAGCGTTGGTGTTCACCGCGATGCTGCCCCATATCAGGGCATTGGCGGATACCAGCGTGACGGTTTGTGTTTGCGCATTGTACTGAGCGATGGGCGAGAGCGCTTGAAAGTTTACCGGGTCGGTATTTCTGAGCGCGCCCTCGATATCCAGATATCCGGCGCCCACCGCGAAGATGCCCTGCTCGGTTTCAAAAGTAGCCGAGTGCCGCTCATCGGTTGCGGTGGTGTAGCGCGCGAAATGCTTGGTGGCGGTCTTCATCATCCGCGCCTTGATATCATCCGGCGTCAGAGCGGGATTTTCCTGCAGCATCAGAGCTGCCGCGCCGCTCACCACGGGCGTTGCCATGCTGGTGCCGCTCAGCTGGTAGTAGTCGGCCGACAGGCCGCGGCCGTCCTTCTCGTAGGTCGCGTTGGAGATCAGCGTTTGCGGATATTTGGTGGCAAGCGTGCAGTTGGGCGACGCCAGCAGCGAAACCACTTTGTTGCCCGGCGCCACGATGTCCGGCTTCACCACGTGATCCAGCAGCGTGGGGCCCTTGGAGCTATAACTGGCGATCTGATCGTCATTCTTCCAGGGCGTGTTTTCGGCGTTCATGGCGCCCACTGTGATGACGTACGGATCGTTGCCGGGCGAATTGATGGTCGCGTAGCCTTGCGTGCCGAGCGAGTTGTCCCGGCCCAAATTTCCAGCCGCCGCCACCACGGTGATGCCGGCCTTCCAGGCGGCCTCCACGGCCTGGCACAGCGGATCCAGCGTGAAGCTTTCAAAAACCGCGTGTCCCAGCGAAAGATTGATCACGCGGATGTTGTATTTATCCTTGAGCGCGATGGCTTCATCGATGGCCGCGATCACGTCCGATTCCTGGCCGTTGCCATTGGCGTCTAGCACCCGCAGGTTCACGATGTTCGCGTTGGGCGCCACGCCCTTGAAGGTGTGCGTGAAATCGGGTCCCGTGGACGCCGCTCCGTTCGCCGCCACGATGCCCGCCACGTGCGTGCCGTGTCCGTATTGATCCGAAGCGTCCTGGCCTGCCACGAAGCTCTCGCTGAAGACCACGCGGGAATGCGAACCGTCACTCGCGGCCAGGTCCCGCTTGAGTGCAACGCCGCTGTCGATCACGGCAACACCTACGCCGGTCCCGTTCCAGCCTTCACTCCATAGAGGATTGGCATGCACGGTCTGAGTGGTGATGTCCAGGAAACCAACCGTCGTGCGGTCCGGAGAAACATAGGTCACTTGCGGGTTCGACGCAAGGCTTTCCACCATCGAAACCGGCACCGTCATGTGGGTTGCGGGGATGCTGCGGAAGTATCGGCGAACGCGGCCCAGTCCCATGGCGTCCACCGATCGGATGCCCGCAAAACTCTTGTACTGAACGATGACGTCCACCATGCCGGAGGCGGTGGAATGAGGCATGTCCGAAGCAACCTTAGGGCCCGCGAAGGCCAGAGAACTTGCCAGGCTGATCAGAACAATTCTAACTATCGGCTTCATTTGAGCGGGTGGAACCTCCGCCCCCGCAAATGCAGGTAGCGCCCCAAACAAAATGCCTTTGAAATGTGTGAAATAGGAAACGTATGGGACAGTTTGCCTCGGCCAATTTGTCGGTGGTGAGACAGAGTGTCCCAAAAGTTCTGGGACAGGTTAGTACCTGCGTACTATTTCGGCACGGTGAAGTAGAATGTGGCGCCCTGGCCCAGTTCGGACTCCACCCAGATCCGTCCGCCGCGTTGTTCGACGATGCGTTTGGAAATGGCCAAGCCGATGCCCGTACCGGGGAATTCGCGCCCATGCAGCCGCTTGAAGACGCCGAAAATCTGCTCGTGATAGCGGGGATCGATCCCGATGCCGTTGTCTCGAAGTGAGAATTGAATCTCTTCGCCGGTGTCGGCGGCGGAAACATGAATCTTGGGCGGGTGCGGCCCACGGAAGCACATGGCGTTCGAGAGCAACTGCCGGAAGAGTTGCGTTAGCTGGGAAAAATCGAAAAGGATGGCCGGCAACGGGTCGTTCGTGATTTGCGCGCCACTCTCGCGTACGGCTGCATCCAGCATCAGGATGGCGCCCTGCAACGCGCCTTCGGGCTCCACGAGGTCCAGCGGCTGGTCCAGGGAGCGGAACTGATGCGAATAAGTGAGGAGATCGCCCAACAGGCGCTCCATGCGCTGCGTAGCCTCCAGAATATAGCGCATGAAATCCAGGCCGTCGCCATCCAGTTGGCCTTGATAACGGCGGTCCAGCAATTGGGTATAGCTGACAATCATGCGAATCGGCTCGCGCAGATCGTGAGAAACAGCGTAGGCGAACTGACGGAACTCTTCGTGGTGGCGCTTCTGCTCTGCGATCAGACGGGATTCGAGATCCTCGGAAGCGGTGTCAGCTTCGAGGGCGGGTTTGCTCTGGGGGCTCATAATCCCGTGCAACTTCATTTTAACCGCACCGGGAGCCCGCTGGTTCCTTTGTTATCCTGATCGTTGGCACGCATCTTCCCTTTTCAACCCTATCGCTACAGCACGAAGGCCGGCCCGGTGGAGAACCTGGTTACGCAGCCTTATGACAAGATCTCGCCCGGCATGCAGGCGCGCTATCTCTCTCTAAGCCCATACAATCTGGTTCGCATCATTCTTGGCAAGCGGTTTCCCGAGGACAGCGAACGAAACAACCCTTACACTCGTGCCGCCGGGCTCCTTAAGGATTGGATCGGCAGCGGCATTCTGGAACATGAGAGCGCGCCCAGCGTTTACGCGTATTTTCAGAAGTTTACGGCGCCGGACACGGGCCAAACCATGGAACGGAAAGGCTTCATCGGCCTGGGCGCCGTGGAGGAGTATGCGGCGGGAATTGTCCATCGCCACGAACAGACTCTCTCCGGCCCCAAAAAGGACCGCATGGAGCTGCTACGCCACACCTGCGCGCACTTCGGGCAGATTTTCATGCTGTATTCCGATCCCGAGTTGGCGATCGACATGATACTGGATCAAGCCGCGGCCGGAGTTCCCCTCACAACGATTGAAGATGAATACGGCGTGACGCATCGCGTCTGGAAGATCTCCGACCCGAAAATTGTCGCGCGAATTCAGGCATTGATGGCGGACAAGAAGTTGCTGATCGCCGATGGGCATCATCGCTACGAGACGGCGCTGGCTTTTCGCAACGAAAATCCGGGGCTGAAAGATGCGGAGAACGTGATGATGACTTTTGTGAACATGCATTCGCCAGGCTTGGAGATTCTGGCGACGCATCGTGTGCTGAGTGGAATCTCCCCGGACCTGGTAAAGAACATCCCTGCGCGGCCGCTCGCATCCCCACCCGGTTCCTTGGACCAGCTCAAGCAGGTTTTTCGCACGCCGGCGGCGGACAAGATTCGCATTGGATTGGCGCTCGCATCCGGCGAAGTGCGTTTGTATGAACGCGATCGGAAGCCCGGCGAATTGGACGTGAAGGTGCTGCATGAAGAGCTGCTGCGCTCCGCGCTCGGCATCAGCGATGAAGCAGTCCGGGACCAGAAGACGCACATCGAATACGTGCGCGGGCTGGACGCCGCCTATGAGAGAGTTCGAAGCGGAGGCGCGCAAGTGGCCTTTCTGTTGGAGCCGGTGACTGTGGAACAAGTAGCGGACGTGGCCTTTTCGGGCGGCGTAATGCCGCAGAAATCCACCGACTTTTATCCGAAGCTGCTCAGCGGTCTGACGATTTACAAGCTTCACCACTAAGAGGGTTCACAGCGAATACGAACTCTTCTACCGGTTGGCCGCCGATGAGGTGTTCCTGGATGATGCGCTCCAGCACTTCGGGCGTAGCCGAGTGATACCACACGCCGTCCGGATAGACCACGGCGATGGGGCCTTGCTCGCAGATGCGTAAACAATTGGCCTTGGTGCGATAGACGCAGCCGGGGCCCTGCATCAGGCCACATTCGGCCAGACGTTTTTTCAAATAATCCCAGGAGGCGTTGGTGACTTCGCGCTCCGCGCACTTCGGCTTGGTTTGATCGGCGCACAAAAAGATGTGGCGCGAAAGCGAGCCGATTCCGTGATTGCGGGCAATGGTGGCCAGATCATTTGGCATCTTGTACGCGCTCCTTCCAGACTCCTCCGCGTCCCCTCCAATAAGAAAGGGCTGACTCGATGGTAGCCGAGATGTAGAACAGCGCGATCAGCGGCATTAGGGGCGCCAACACAACCGATCGGCCGTAGAAGCGTAACGCGGGCACGTACGCGATGCCCATGATCATCCAGGAGGACAGTCCAAAAATAGCGCCGACCGGGCTTCCGGAGAAGAGCAGCAGCGGCGGCGCAAGAAAGACGAGCGCCATGCAGAGGATGGTTGCCGCGAGTAAGAGCACGGAGTGATTGAGCTGGGCGAAGGCGGTGCGCGAGATCATCGATCGGATCTCGCGGAAAGTAGTGTAATCGCGAACGCTGACTGTGTCCTGGGTGAGGCCAAGCCAGATGTTGCCGCCGGTTTTTTTGACGGCGCGCGCCAAAGCGCAATCGTCGATGATGGCGTCGCGAATGCTGGCTATGCCGCCGATACGATCGAGCGCGCTAGGACGGATCAGAATGCAGCCGCCGGCGGCCGCGGCGGTCTTGCGATCGCGGTCTGCTACCCAGGCAGGCGGAGAAAGCATGAAGAAGAAAAAGACGAAGGCCGGGATCAGCAGCGTTTCGGGGAGCGAACGGCAGCGCAGCTTGACCATCAACGAAACAAGATCCAACCCGTCTGTTTCGGCGCGCGCGACCAATTCGGCGACGTTAGCTGGCGCGTGGACAATGTCGGCGTCGGTGAAGAGGAAATAGTCGGGCGCGAGCGGCCGGGCGTGTTTCAAACCCTCTGAGAGGGCCCACAGCTTACCGGACCAGCCGGGCGGCAGCGGGCCGGCTGGAATCACCTCGGCACCCGCTTCCGCCGCTACGGTGGCGGTTCGATCCGAACTGTGATCGTCCACCACGATTACGTGCCAGGGACGGAGCGACGCGACGGCTGCCCCGACCACCGCTTCTTCATTCCGGGCGGGAATGATGACGCAAACCTTCTTGCCTTCGCCCGCGCGCGAGGGCTTGGAGGGAATCCCGATTTGCCAGAAGCTGCCGCGCGCACTGAAGAGATAGAGCCAGGCGCCGGCCGTTGCGATGGCTGTGAGTTGGATTATCAAATCGTGATCACGACCTTGCCCACGAAATCGCCAGAGGCCTGGCAGCGAAACGCATCGGCAGCCTGGTGGAAGGGGAAAACTCTATCAACCACAGGCTTGATCTTGTTCACGTCGATGGCGCGATTCATGTCTTCGAACATCGCGCGGCTGCCCACGCCGATGCCGATCATGGAGCCGCTCTTCATCATGAGAATAGTGGTATTGATATCGCCTTCGCGACCTGCGAGAAAACCGATGAGAGCCACCTTTCCACCGAATGCGCTGGCTTCGAAGGAGCGCGTGAGCGAACCGGGTCCGCCATTTTCGAGGATGTGATCCGCGCCGCGGCTGCCGGTGAGTTGCAGCACTTCCTTCTGCCAATCAGGGTACCGCTTGTAATTGACGCCATCGGAAGCGCCCAGCGCGCAAGCGCGCTTGATTTTTTCGTCGCTCGACGAAGTGACGATGACGCGGGCGCCCGCCGTCTTGGCGAAGAGCAGCCCGGCCATGGAAACACCGCCGGTGCCGAGGCAGAGCACGGTATCGCCCGGCTTCACGGGCTTGCCTGAGACCATCAGAGCATTCCAGGCCGTGACGCCCGCGCAAGGCAGCGTTGCGGCTTCTTCGAACGACAAAGTATTCGGCATGGCCACCACGCCGTCTTCATGCAGCACGATGTATTCGGTGAGCGTTCCATCGAGCGGGCTGCCGAGCGCGGGATGTCGCTCGGTCATGGGGCCGGAAATCCAGGACTGGAAAAAAGTGCCGCAAACGCGCTCGCCGGTTTTGAAGCGCGTGACTCCCGGACCGACGCCGGCCACTTCGCCCGCAGCGTCGGAAAGCGGAATCAGGTTGCGCGCCACCGGGCCGCCGAAGTAATTTCCCGTCACCACCATCTGATCGCGATAATTCAGCGATGTGGCGCGGACGCGAATGAGAACTTCGCGCGGGCCGGGTTGCGGGTCAGGCCGTTCTGTGGGGCACAAGCCGTCAAGGCTGGTAGCGCCCTTTTGAACTTCATAGACTTTCATCTCGGTTATTTTACAGCGTTCACACGAGTGTGAACGCGGCACGCACGAGTGCGTGCGCTACAAGCCACAATCAAAGTTAGAAGCTACGATCAAAAGCTAGAACGGGTAAAGCGAAATGCCGTGCGTCGGCGTAGCGGCCGGTTCTTCTCCGGGAGCACCAACGGGCTGCTCTTGCAGCTC
This sequence comes from Bryobacterales bacterium, assembly GCA_963784025.1. Taxonomy (GTDB): domain Bacteria; phylum Acidobacteriota; class Terriglobia; order Bryobacterales; family Bryobacteraceae; genus Palsa-89. The sequence continues at coordinate 174,755 of CAWAPW010000001.1, read as the reverse complement.
CCCGGCGATGGGCCGGCAGAAAATGCCGGACTCGCCCAGGTAGACTTCCAGCTCGGAAGGCCGCGGCAAGGTACCCTGGATGAGCGCTTCCGACAGCGGATCCTCAATGAACTTCTGGAGCGCGCGACGCAACGGACGAGCGCCGTAGCTGCGATCCACCAGCGTCTTTTCGAGGATGTATTTGGCGGCGTCTTCGTTGACGCGGATCTTGATCTGCTTGGCGACCAGATTAATGTTAATCTGCTCGACCAACAGACTGATGATCTGCAGCAGGTCCTCATCGCTGAGGGAGGTGAACAGAATCACTTCGTCCAACCGGTTCAGAAACTCCGGATTGAAGGCCTTTTTCACTTCAGCCATCACCTGGTCTTCCACTTTGGTGGGAACGCCGCTGATGTTCGGCGCCGAGAATCCAATGGACGCTTTTTTGTCGAGGAAGCGCGCGCCCAGGTTGGACGTCATGATGATAATGGTGTTCTTGAAGTCCACCGTGTTGCCCAGGCCATCGGTTAGCTGGCCGTCTTCAAACACCTGGAGCAGGATATTGTAGACATCCGGATGGGCCTTCTCGATTTCATCCAGCAGGATGATGGAATATGGGGCGCGCTTCACGCGCTCGGTGAGCTGGCCGCCTTCTTCATATCCGACGTAGCCGGGAGGCGAACCGATGAGCTTCGAAACCGAGTGCTTCTCCATGAACTCCGACATGTCGAAGCGGATGAGCGATTTTTCGCTTCCGAAGAGGAATTCGGCCAGCGCACGGGCCACTTCGGTTTTGCCGACGCCCGTGGGCCCCAGGAACAGGAACGATCCAGCGGGGCGTTTGGGAGATTTTAGTCCCGCACGCGAGCGACGGATGGCTCGCGCCAGCGCGGAGATGGCTTTCTCCTGGCTGATGACGCGCTTGTGCAGCTCCTCTTCAATGCGAATGAGCTTGGAGATTTCTTCCTCGCGAATGGCGGTCATCGGGACGCCGGTCCAACGGGCGACCACGTCTTCGATGTCGTCCTTCGTTACGACGCCCGTGGAGGTATCGTCGAGATTGTATTTCTCGCGCAGCAGGCGCAAATTTTCGCGCTCCTTGCGCTCTTCGTCGGAATAGAAACGCGCCTTCTCGAACTCGTGATTCGCGATGGCGTTCTCCATGCGATGCACGATGAACTTGATGCGCTTCTGAATGTCGGCTACTTCGCCCGGCAGCGTGGTCTGGCGCAGCTTCACGCGCGCGCCCGCTTCGTCGATCAGATCGATAGCCTTGTCCGGCAGGAAACGATCGGGAATAAAGCGCGTGGAGGCGTGGACGGCGGTTTCAATGGCTTCGTCCGTATAGGCGACGGCGTGGAATTTCTCGTAGCGTTCCTTGATGCCAAACAGAATGCGGATGGCGTCCTGCTCGTTGGGCGGCGGAACTTTTACGGCTTGGAAGCGGCGCTCAAGCGACCGGTCTTTCTCGATGGATTTGCGATATTCGCCCGGCGTGGTGGCGCCGATGCACTGAATCTCGCCGCGCGAAAGGGCGGGTTTCAGAATATTGGCGGCATCGAGCGAACCTTCGGCCGATCCGGCGCCAACCAGAGTATGCAACTCGTCGATGAAGATGATGGCGTTCTGATTTTCCATCAACTCCTTCATGATGGTTTTCAAACGCTCTTCAAACTGGCCACGATACTTGGTGCCGGCCACGATGAGCGAAAGGTCCAGAGCGAGGATGCGCTTGTCGGCGAGGAACGAAGGCACGTCGCCATCGGCGATCTTCTGCGCCAGGCCTTCCACGATAGCCGTCTTGCCAACGCCCGGCTCGCCAATCAGCACCGGGTTGTTCTTGGTGCGTCGGCAAAGGATCTGTACCACACGTTCCAGTTCGTAATCGCGGCCGATGAGCGGATCGAGCGAGCCGTCCATGGCGGCCTGCGTGAGATCCCGGCTGAACTCGGCCAGCAGGGAGCTTTCCTTGGGACGGTTGGAGGCGACTTTTTCGGACGACGAACGCTGGATCTCTTCACGCACCTGCGAAAGACGCAAGCCACGCTCGTGCAAAATTTCGGCGGCAAAACACTTCTCTTCGCGCAGCAGGCCCAGCAACAGATGCTCGGTCCCGATGTGCTTATGATTCAGGCGCTCCGCTTCTTCGGCGCCATAGGCGAGCACCCGCTTGCATTCGTGGCTGAGCGGAAGATCCACCGAGGTGGACACCTTCTCTCGAATAGTGGTGTGCGCTTCAATTTGCTTGCGAATGGATTCGATGGCCGCGTGGGAGCGCAGGAAACGATTCGCTAAAGCTTTATCCTCCCTAAGGAGACCGAGCAGCAGATGCTCCGTCTCGATATAGGGACTTCCAAACTGGCTGGCTTCGTATCTTGCAAAGAAGATTACTCGGCGCGCCTTCTCGGTATAACGTTCAAACATAATAAACGCCGTCCTTACACATTATCGGATGTTCCGGGCCCAAAGGACAGAGCAGAAACTCCGTCGCCAGACCAATGGGTCAAATCCCCTTTGTCCAACTGCAAAATCCGGTCGCACCGGGTGGCGAATGAGAGGTTGTGCGTGACATAGATGGAAGTGAGTTTATGAGAGCGATGCAAGTCTTGGAGCAGGGAAATGATCATTTCGCCCGTCCGGAAGTCCAGGTTCCCGGTAGGCTCGTCGGCGAGCAAAACAGAGGGATTACCGGCCAAGGCTCTAGCGACTGCAACGCGCTGCTGCTCGCCCCCCGATAATTCTCCCGCGCGGTGTGAGGCGCGGTTTCGTAAACCAACTTCATCCAACCTCGCCATCGAAACAGGCTCCGCATCCTGGACGCGGGCGCCCCGTATCAGCAATGGCATCATCACGTTTTCGAGCGCCGTAAATTCCGGCAGCAGCGAGTGATTCTGCCAAACGAACCCAATCTCCCGGTTGCGAAACTCCGCGAGCTCAGTGTCCGAGAAATTGGAAATGTCCTGGTGTCCGAAGTATATCGTACCCCCCGACGGCCTGTCCAGACCTCCCAACAGATACATCAGTGTGCTCTTGCCGGCGCCGGATTCGCCGATGAGGGCGAGGCTTTCGCCGGGTGCAATATCAAAGCTAAGATCTTGAAACACCACTAAATCGGTTCCGCCGGAGCGGAATTTCTTGGTCAGATTGACGCCGCGGAAACCGCCGGCGCCATCGGTGTCCATGGGCGCGAGACCTCTCTGCTCTTAGGGTAGCAGAGGTCGCTTCGCTCCCTGGGGTTGGCGGGGGTCGCTTCGCTCCCGGGGTGGCGGGGGTCGCTTTCGCTCCTGGGATTGGGGGTTGGGGGTTCCGTGCGTGCGAAAGGGGTGGTGGATGCTGTGTGGGGTGCGGCGCAATTTTTTCGCGCTTGGGGGCGCGGGTGGCAGTTGGGGAGTGGGGAGTTGGGATTGGTTCATTGGCAGGCAAAATAGGCGTTCAGGCATAGAGTACAACGGGATCGGCGAGGAGCGGGGACCGGGTTGAGGTAACCGGCTGAGGCGAGGGAGGAAGAAAGTTGCGTGGGGCGCTTATCGGGGCGGGCGGCTGTTGGCTACGGGCCAAGAGCCAAAGGCTACTAGCAGGGAGGCGCACGCCCACAGGTGCGCCAAGGAGCCCGGCGGCGACGAGACGGATCGCGCAGTTCCGAATATTTTCCGGATGATGGCGCGGATATTCCATTCATTTTACTGGACGGAGAAATAGATCACGAGGAAAATGCGTGTTCGCATGAGTGCCAACACGGCACGCTTGAGAGCGTGCGCCACAAAGCGGCTGTTGGCTACGGGCCAAAAGCCAAAGGCCACTAGCAGGGAGGCGCAGCCGACCTATATACTGGCACAGAATGAAAATTCCAACCTTTGAAGAATTGCCGATACGGAAGGACTTGCCCGCGGATTGCTCGTGGGGTGTGTTTGGCGACGACGATCCGCTGGGGTGCCTGAACTTTCTGACCCCCGAGCGCGTGGTGGAAGCGGCGGGGCTGGTGAAAAGCGGAAAGGTATTTCGGCTGGACGCGAAAATCGGTTTCGCTAAGCCTCCACTGTTCGGGCGCGCGCCGGCCGAGCACCGGGTGTCGCCGCTTGCGCCCATGGCCAACGACGACTTCGTGCATTTCAACACGCAGGAAGGCAGCCAGTGGGACGGACTGGGGCATGTGGGCCACGTCCGGCTGGAGCGGTTCTATAGCGATGTGACGATCGACGAGGTGCGAGGCGGGAACGCGAAGCTGGGCATTCATCATTGGGCGAACAAGTTTGTGGGGCGCGGGCTGCTGATTGATGCGTTCGGATATCGGAAGGCCAAGGGGATTCCGGTGAATGCGCTGGAGCGCGAGGTTTACACGCTGGATGAACTGAAGGCGGTGCTCGAGTATCAAGGCAGTACGCTGGCGCCGGGCACTATCCTGCTGGTTCGCACGGGCTGGATGGAATCGTATGAGAAGCTGACCGCGGACGAAAAGCGCGCGATTGCGCCGATGGACAAAATGCGATCGGCCGGGGTTGAGGCTACCCGCGAAATCGTGGCGTGGCTGTGGAACAATCGGGTGGCCGCGATCGGAACGGATTGCCCGTCCGTGGAGGCGTTTCCCTCCGACTTCAGCGATGAAGGCATCCTGCACTATCGGGCGCTGCCGCTGTTGGGGCTGCCGCTGGGCGAATTATTCGTGCTGGCGCCGCTGGCTGAGGACTGCGCGCGGGACCGGCGCTACGAGTTCATGCTGGTGTCGGCGCCGTTGCATGTGGAAGGCGGGATCGCATCGCCGCCAAATGCAGTAGCGATTAAGTAAGGTTAGATAGTTTCCAGTTCTTCTTCCAGCAACTGTTTCTGATAAAGATCGGCGTAGTAGCCGCCGCTACGGATCAGCTCGGAGTGGGTGCCTTGCTCGGCCACTTCGCCATGTTCGATGACGAAGATTTGGCTGGCGTTCTGGACGGTGGAGACGCGGTGCGAAATCAGAATGGTGGTGCGGCCGAGCATCACATCGGCAAGACCCTGGAGAATCCGCTCTTCGGTGAGAGTGTCCACGCTGGCGAGCGCATCATCGAGAATCAGAATTTTCGGATCGCGCAAAATGGCGCGGGCTATCGCGACGCGCTGCTTTTGTCCGCCGGACAGCGTGATGCCGCGCTCGCCGATGATGGTGCCGTAACCGGCGGGAAAACCGGCGATGTCCGGCGCCAGGCCAGCCAGCTCCGCGGCGCGGGCGATGTCGTCTTCGGTGGCGTCATCTATACCCCAGGCGATGTTTTCGCCGAGCGTGGCGCTGAACAGGAAGGTTTCCTGCGGCACGAAGCCGATCTGGCGGCGCAGCCATTCGGGATCGAAATCGCGCACGTCGACGCCATCCAGAAACACGGCGCCGCGCGTGGGATCCATCAGGCGCGGGATCAAACTCACCAGCGTGCTCTTGCCGCTGCCGGTGTGGCCGACGATGGCGACGGTGGCGCCGGCGGGAATGTCCAGGCTGATGTCCTTCAGCGCGTAGCCGGCCGGGTACTTCATCTCTACGCGTTCGAATTGAAGCTCGCCGCGAACTGAGGTGAGCTGCACGGGACGGGCGCTTTCCCTTCGGACAATACTCGGCTTCTCATGCATCAGTTCCATGATCCGGCTCCAGGAAGCGGTGCCGCGCTGCATCAGATTGACAACCCATCCGAGCGCGATCATGGGCCAGACCAGGATGCCCATGTAGGTGTTGAACAGCACGAAGCTGCCGAGTGAAATACGATGCGCCAGCAACTGATAGCCGCCGGCCAGCAGCACGACGAGGAATCCGATCCCGATCAGAGCTTGCAGCAACGGCATGAAGAGCGCCGAGAGCTTGGCGAGCCCGATGTTCTGCTCCACATAATCCTGGTTCAGGGTTTCGAACTTGCGGATCTCCGGCTCCTCTTGCGCGTAAGCGCGGATGACGCGCACGCCCGAGAGATTCTCCTGGACGCGGCTGCTGATGTCGGAGAACATCTTCTGGATGGTTTCGAAACGATCGTGAATGCGGCGGCCGAACAGGACGACGGCCACGCTGATGATGGGCGCCGGAATCAGGCAAAACAGCGTGAGCCGCCAATCCACGCGCCACATCACACCCACCAGGAACAGAGTGGTGAAAAATGTTTCGGTGAAGTACATGATGCCCGGGCCGAGCATCATGCGGACGGCGTTCAGATCGTTGGTGGCGCGCGCCATGATGTCGCCAGTGCGGTATTTCGCGTAGAAATCCTGCGAGAGGGTGACGATGTGCGAGAAGAGCTTGTTGCGCAGATCGAACTCGATGTCGCGCGACAGCCCGATGAGGATGACGCGCATCCAGTACTGGAAAATTCCCTTGATCACGGAGAGCAGCACGATCAGCGCGGCGAATTCGAAAACCAGCGAAAGGCGAAAGCCTTTCATCAACGAATCGATGCCGCTGCGTATGGCCAAGGGCAGCACCGCCTTCAAAGAGTCTGTGAGCAAAAGCGCGCCCATGCCCAGCGCCATATCGCGCCGGTACTTCCAGAGATAGGGCCACACCGACTTGACGATCTCTTTGGTTTTCATTTTCGAAACTACATTCCGAGCCAGGTTGCCACGGTCTTCATCCATTCCAGCAGAAAAGTCTTGCGCCCGTCCCGGTTCTTCCACCAGCCGTCGGGAGTGAAGTACAGATCGGGAGCGGCCACCATGTGGATCTCAAGTTCCTTAGATTTCGCGCGATAAATGTTACCGGCGCGGTGGGTGTGATAGTTGCTGGTTACGATGTCGATGCGATGCGCGTGCAATTTGTTCAGCTGGGCGATCACGTCGGCGGCTTCGTCGCGCGTGGAGCGGTCGTCATTGGGGAAGGGGACGAAGTACGATTCGGGATAGCCGTGGCGCACGGCGAAGGGAATCGCGAGATCGCTCTCGTGCAGCCCGTACTCGCCGGACGTTCCGCATATCAGCGCTTTGGGCGCGAACCCGCGCCGCACCAGGTCGCCAGCCATGAGAATGCGATTACCGGAGAAGTCGCCCCCGAGCACGACGATCATGTCGGCGGGAACCGGGGGTTCGGCGCGCACCAGATAACGCCCGAGCGCAGCCAACCAAAAGCGAGAAGTTGCGACAAGGAGCAGAGCGATGACGGCAACGGCAATCAGCCATCGAAAGAAACGATGGCCGCCGCGAGAGCTACTTGTCCTCAGAGGAGGTCTTCTGATCCAGATGCCCCACCGACTTCAGCCTCTGGAACATGCGCTCCACTTCGGCTTCATCATCGGGCAGCAGGAGCGGATAACGCGGCGGCGCTAACTGCTTTTTCGCGATGGCGCCCACGGTGGCTTCGCCCCAGAACTGGCGGTACGGCACGCCGTCGATCAAAGCTTCGCGGGCATGGCGGCGCAGGCTGCGGAGCAAGCCGCTGGACGAGTTCGGATCGCCAGGATAAATCACCAGGATGCGCGTTTTGTCGGCCAGGGTGAGCCGCACCATGAGAGGAAGATTCGCGCTGCGATCCAGGCGCCGGATGTGACGCCAGGGAATGGCGTGGTGGCCAATCTTCACATGGCTTTCGTAAATTTCAACGGAGGGACGCGAGGCCAGATAGAGCACCACAACGGCGCTGGCGAAGAACAGCCCCGTCGCGATCCAGCATAGGGGCCACAACAATGCGAACCAGAACGAAAAGCCGGTGAGCGCCAGTGCCGTCAGGCCCGCCCAGAAGTAATGGCCGGGCACTCGATAACGCGTGATTGGCGCTGGCACTCTTTCAGACTACTCCGCCGCGCAGCGCACGTCAATGAGCGGTTTGCCTCAACAATACTATGGCTCGCCACACATAGTTGACGCCGCTGACAATTGTCCCAAACAGCATTAAACAAAGGGCCAGCGTGACGGGGGCGGGGATGCTCGCGCGCGCTCCCATTACCACCAGGGCGGCCGCGATCTGAAAGAAAGTACTGATCTTGCCCCACACGGACGGCGGAAATTTTCGCAGCGATGTAAAGAGCAGGCCGTACGCCGCCATGGCGAGAATCAGAATGTCGCGGCCAAAGACGACGGCCACCATCCACCAGGGCATCGCGCCGGCCAGGCCGAGCGAGATGTAAATTACGCTGAGCAGAATTTTATCGGCGATGGGATCGAAGTAGGCGCCGGCCGCCGTGGAGGATTGCAAGCGGCGAGCGAGAAAGCCGTCGATCACGTCGGTAAAGCCGGCGGCGAAGAGAAGGATGATCGCGCGGCCGTAATGGTTGTGCAGGATGTCAACGGCGACAAAAGGAGCGAGAACCAGGCGGGCGAGCGTGAACAGGTTGGGGAGATTGAACAAGAATCAGGATACTAGTCCTACGAACTGGAAGCTCCCTCTTATTTCGCCGGCGTCAACAGGAATCCATGCTCTTCTCCATGGATGGTACCGTAACCGACGATCTCATCCGAATCATTGATAGCGTTCGCGGCCTCGAGCACCCATCCCGAGGAGGGCGGAATCAGGCTGTTCAGATCATGCATTTTCGATCCAGCGTAGACAAAAGCGTGATAGCCGGTGGCATTGGGATTTGCTGGAGTGGCATAACCAACGACCACGCCGGCGCTGTTGATGGATGTACCCGTGGAGTATGCGCCTCCGAGCGTTCCCAGATCTTTCAACACACCATCGGTGTAAATGAAAGCATGTGCGCCCAGGTTGCCTGTCGTGTAGGCGATCCCCGTGAGCTGGCCCGCGTCGTTAATGCCGTAGGCCTGGCTCCAGTCGCCACCCAAGGTTCCCAGCGCGGTCATGGTCCCGTTGATCCAGAAAAAGCCGCGGAAATTTCCGTCGGGTAGATAGGAGTAACCCACCACTTCGCCGGACGAGTTGATGGCAGTGGCTTGTGTCTGCCCGCTGGTTCCGCCCAACGATCCTAGAGACGTCGAGGTTCCGTCGGTGAACAAACATGCGCCACCCGAGCATTCGCCGACCACTTGGCCGGCATTATTGATAGCGTAAGCCGCCCCGCCCGGAACGCCCAGCGAGGACATCGACCCGTTGCTATCGATAAAGCCGCTGTACAAGCTCACCGGATGAGGCGGCCATCCGCCCGTAACGGGCCCCGGCGGAAGTTGCGCATAGCCGGCGATGATGCCGCTCCTGTTTATTCCCTGTCCTTGGCTGGAAGGTCCTCCCAGTGTTCCAAGATCTGTCATGTATCCGCCGACGTAAAGAAACGCGTGGTAAGCGCCGCTGGAATTGGTGGCGCCCCCGGTAATCTCGCCCGAAGGATTGATCGCCGTGGCGATGCTCTCGACACCCCCGAGCGTGCCGAGGTCGGTGATGGTGTACGTGGCGGCGGAACAGAGCATGGGAATCGCTGCAACTAGCCAGCTGGCCGTCCGGCCAAAGAGTGAGATCGTCATAGGTAAGGCAAGCGTAGCTTTTGCTGCGGCTAAGGTTGCAAAGAACCTGTCACTTTATTGTGAAAGTGCGGCGGTGGCGGTCGGGAGTACGCTCCCTTACGGTCGCGGCTCGGTTTGGGTCGCGGTTCAGCTTACTAACGCGTGCGCCACGCGGGTAGCCAGTTGGTCAAAGGTCAGGATCTCATAGAGCGATGGATCGGACATGATGCGCGCCACCAACGCCGTGTGCATGGCGTGCCCGGCGCGCTCCGCGATCACGTGACCGAGCAGCGGCTTGCCGATCAGCGCCAGGTCGCCAATCAGATCCAGCGCTTTGTGGCGGCAGCATTCGTCGGGGAAGCGAAGGCCGCCGGGATTCTGCACGCCTACGCGATCGAAGCACATGGCGTTTTCGAGCGCGGCGCCGCGAATCAGACCCATGTCGCGCATCTGATCCAGCTCATGCGCGAAGCCGAAAGTGCGGGCGGGGGCGATCTCGCGTGCATAGCGCTCGGGCGTCACTTCCATGTCGAGCGATTGCTTGCCGATGAGCGGATGATCGTAGAAGACGTCGCAGGTAAGCAGGAAGCGGTCTGACGGCAGGATGGTGATGCGCTTCGATCCGGCCTCTACCGTCACCGGGCGGCGGATGCGGAGGAAGCGCTTGCGCCGGCGGTAGGATTTCAATCCCGCGGCGTTCAACAACTCCACGTAAGGCGACCCGCTGCCATCCAGAATGGGAACTTCCAGGTTGTCGATCTCGACGTAGGCGTTGTCCACGCCCATGCTGTAGAACACGCTAAGCAGATGCTCGGTGGTGGAGATTAGCACGCCCTGCCGCATCAGGCTGGTGGCATAGCTGACGCGCGCCACGTAGCGCCAAAGGGCGGGAACGGAAAAGTTGTCGAGGTCCGTCCGGAGAAAAACAATGCCGGTGGAAGGAGGCGCTGGGAGAATCCGGATAGAGACGGGAACCCCGCTATGAAGTCCGACCCCCTTGGCCTCTACCGGCCGCTGGACCGTGGTCTCAAACCGCAAAGCGGCTTCCTCTGGGTAATTCAGTTGTCTCGATTCGCACGCTACCAATCCAAATGGATGTTTCATTTTACAAGGGACTAACACTTCTCGCTAGCTGTTTGATTCAAAAAGCTTTGTAAAGTTTGGTGTGTTGCAGAAAGGACACAGATCCGGGCGAGCATTGTGTCTGAAACAGGTCAAGGCAAGGACTTTTTTCGCGGTGGAGACGCCTTGTGGCGTGTGCGGTTCTTACCGTTGTCTCAAACCTGCGGCTGTTTGAACGGCTTCCTCTTGCGCCCATTCCTTACTATAATGAGTGCTGTAAGGATCGCCGAGCGAGCCATGGGTACCGATGCAACGCTGACCAGCAAGGGTCAGACCACAATCCCCAAGCCGATTCGAGACAGTCTGCGCATGAAGGCCGGCGACAAAATGAGCTTCACCTTGATGCCGGATGGCGTTGTCCTTATGCGAGTAAAGAACAGGCAGGTTTCCGATCTCGCGGGGCTGCTTTACAAGAAGGGCAGGAAACCTGTGCCCATTGAACTGCTGTCGCGGTAATGCTCGGCCTGGACACCAACGTCCTTATCCGGTACTTGGTGCAAGACGATCGGCAACAGTTTGAGAAAGCCAGGCGGTTAATTCATCGCGAAGCAGGCAAGGGCGAGCCGGTCCTGGTCAGTCTGCTGGTACTGCTCGAAATCGAATGGGTGTTGCGAAGCCGCTACGGATTATCAAAGGCGGAAATCGTTGCGGCACTTTCAGTACTTCTGGACGCTGCGGATCTAGCGTTCGAGGACGAGACTTCGGTTGAATATGCCCACTATTCCTGGAAGGACCCGGCCGCCGATTTTGCCGATTGTCTGATCGAAGCCCGGAATCGCCGATTGGGATGCAGCGCCACGGCGACCTTCGATGGCAAGGCACTCAAGGTTGCCGGTTTCATTTCGGTTTGAGAGACCGGGGCCGCCCCGGCCGACGGAATTGGAGACTGGGGCATTGGGGAAGTTGGCGTATCCTGATCTTGGATGCCCACTGCCGCCGATGCCACGAAAACGAAACGAAGCGCAAAACAGCGCGCGCGGCTGTTCCTGATCGATAGCTACGGTTTTATTTTTCGCGCTTACCATGCGCGCGCCCGGAGCGCCGCGCCGCCCATGCGCACCACCACGGGGCTTTCCACCGAAGCGGTTTACATTTTCCACAACATGGTGCGGAAACTGCGGGCGTCGTATCAGCCCGAGTACGTCGCGGCGATCTTTGAATCGGGCAAGACGTTTCGCGAAGAGGCTTATGCCGAGTACAAAGCGAATCGCACGGAGATGCCGCCCGATTTGCGCGAGCAGATCCCCTACATTCGCCGGTTGCTGGAAGCGATGCGCATCCCGGTGCTGCAATATGAGGGCTTCGAAGCGGACGACGTGATCGGCGCCATGGCGCGCCGCGCGAGCGAAAATTTCGACGTGGTGATCGTGTCGAGCGACAAGGACATGCTGCAGCTGGTGGATGAGCGGGTGCATATGTTTAACCCGGTCAAGGAAGATGTCTGGTACGATCCGGCCACCGCCGAGCAGTACATGGGTGTGAAGCCCGCGCAAGTGGCGGATCTGCTGGCGCTGATGGGGGATTCGGTGGACAACATTCCGGGTGCGCCGGGAATCGGCGACAAGGGCGCGCGCGATTTGATAGGGCGGTTTGGGTCGGTGGAGGGCGCGCTGGAACACGCGGCCGAGGTGGAGCGCAAAATGTATCGCGAAAGCTTGCAGAATAATCGCGAGCAGATTTTGCTGAGCAAGCGGCTGGCGACCATCGACACGACGGTGCCGATTGAATTTGAAATGGTGAATCTGGCGACGCGAGAGCCCGATATCGGCGAGCTGAAGAAGGTTTATAAGGAGCTGGAATTTTATAGCCTGCTGAAAGAGGTTGGGCCCACCGAGGACTCGCATACGCGCGATTATTCGAGCATCGCGAGTCGCGAGGAGGCCGAGAACTATGGTGCAAGCCTGGCAAAACTGGATCCAGCGAAGGCAATTGCGTTCGCGATTGAATCGACGGTTGCCGGCGATCTGCCATTGACGATGATCGGCGTGTCGTATCAGCCGGGCGTGGCGCGGGCGCTGTCGGTGGATTTTATTGACGCAGTGAAACTGGTTTTAGAAGATGAGGAGCGCACGAAAATCGCGCACGATGTGAAGGCGGTGACGCTGGAGCTGGCGAAACAGGGCGTGGAGGCGCGAGGTTTTCGGCACGACGTGATGCTCTATGCGTTCCTGCTGTGCGCCGATCCGTCCGCTTGCTCGCCGTCGACATTGGCGGAGCGATATTTGGATCGCAAGCTGGGAGCGGCGGCGGAACAGCACGCGGATTTGGCCGTCACGCTGGCCGAGCGGTTGGCGCCGGAGATCGATGAGCAGGGTTTTCGTGAGATTTACGAAACCATCGATCTGCCGCTGGCTGGAGTGCTGGCGCGCATGGAGCAGCTTGGCATTCGCGTGGATCCGGTGCAGCTACGGGTTTTGTCGGGGCAGCTTGATACCGATATTCAGCGCTTGTCGGCGGAAATCTACGAGCTGGCCGGAAAACCCTTCAATATTAATTCGCCGGTACAGCTCGGCAAGATTTTGTTCGAAGAGCTGAATCTGCCTCCGCCGGTGAAGTACGGCAAAGGCAAAACCATCTCAACCGCCGCCGACGTGTTGGAAGGCTTGGCGGCCGAGCACGAAATCGCGCGCAAGGTGCTGGACTATCGCCAGCTCGCGAAGCTGAAGGGCACGTACATCGATGCGCTGCCCGATTTGATCGATCCGAAAACCGGACGCGTTCATACCACCTTCAATCAGACCGGCGCGGCGACGGGCCGGTTGTCGTCGTCGAATCCGAATCTGCAAAACATTCCGATACGCACGACGCTGGGCCGAGAGATTCGGGCCGCGTTCGTGCCGCGCCAGGGCTGGAAGCTGGTGGTGGCGGATTATTCGCAGATCGAGCTGCGGCTGCTGGCGCACATGTCGCACGATCCGGTTTTGCTGGATGCGTTCCGGCGGGGCGAGGATATTCACACGCGCACGGCGGCGGAAGTTTTTCGCGTGCCTCCGCTGATGGTGACGTCGGACATGCGGCGCAACGCGAAGGCGGTGAATTTCGGGATCGTCTATGGGCAGACGCCGTTTGGTTTGGCCACCTCGCTCGGCATCGATCGCAAGGAAGCGGAGCTGTACATCCAGACTTATTTCGAGCTGCACGCGGGGGTAAAGAAATTCATCCAGAAGACCATCGCGGAAGTGCGCGAGAGCGGTTTTGCGCCGACGCTGTTTGGACGCAAGCGGCCCATTCCGGATATGCACAGCCGCAATCCGAACGCGCGATCGTTTGCGGAGCGCACCGCCGTGAATACGCCGTTGCAGGGCACGGCGGCGGATTTGATCAAGCTGGCGATGATCCGCATCGACGAGATTTTGCGGCGCGAGAAGCTGGAAACCAGGATGCTGCTGCAGGTGCATGACGAGCTGCTGTTCGAATCGCCGCCTGGAGAAGCCGAGCAGATTTCGAAGATGGTGAAGCGCGAAATGGAGAGCGTTCGTAAACTGGATGTGCCGCTGATTGTGGATGTGGGCGTCGGCGAAAATTGGCGCGACGCGAAATAGTCCTTCACATCATGACAATTGAAAAGATTATCGCGTTCTCAGGTAAAGTCGTCGCGGCGACGATAGTCTTGGTGGTCGGCGGCGTCATCGGAGCGTATTGGTGGGCAAACACACCACCTGATCGTCCCAGGGGTGTGTCTTCGGATGCAGTTTGGCTGTGGGCTCCATATGTTGGACTTCCGGGTCCAAAGCGAGGCGACTGGCTGAGCTGTTCGGTCGTTAAAGATCTGAGCGAGTATTATTGCAGGACGGTCGACATCCACGGTAATGTTTTGTATCAAGGTACGTTTTTGCCGTCGCAAACGGGGTCGATACCGCTCCGGGAGGTTGATATCGATGCCAACCAAACCCGGGAACAAGCCGTTTTCATTGGTGATGCACTGGTTCCTTTAGTTCATCTCAAAGGCGGCGGAGTATTAATACCGGCTGCGAAATTTGAGGAGGGCAAGAAACTACTGAGTTCCCTCGCACCTTCCCGATAGCGGTCGCCGGCTACTTCGGTTCCGCTAAACGCGCGGGGAGAAACTCGTCGCCGGCGTGCCAGGTGGGCATTTGCGATTCATTGGCCACCGTCATTCCGATCAGGAATCCGAACTTCGCCGCCTCTTCCATCCCCGCGAAATCCCAATCGTCGTGATATTCATCGGACGGCTGATGGTAGTGCTTGTCGTTGTACTCAGCGAAAACCTTGTCGCCGTAGCCGGCGGGTTTGCCGTAATAATCGGTGCCCAAGTCGATGGAAAAAGCCGGGACGCCCGCGTGGGCGAGCGAGAAATGATCGGAGCGATAGAAGTTCCCTTGCTCGGGTTGCGCGTCGGGCTTGATGGTCAGCTCCATGCGATGCGCGGACTGTTCCACGATGGGCCACACGGTGGTTCGCTCGGCGCCGGTGACGGTAATATCCTTGGTTCGTCCAAAGGGAGCGAACGCGTCGAAATTCAGATCCAGCGCCGTCTTCGCCAGCGGGATCACCGGATGTGCCGCGTAATATTCGGTCCCGCGAAGTCCGGCTTCCTCGGCCGTCACGGCCATGAAGAGCGCGGAGCGTTTCGGCTTGTGCTCCAGCGCGGCCCACGCGCGCGCCATCTCAATCACCATGGCGCAGCCGGTGGCGTTGTCCACCGCACCGTTGTAAATTGTGTCGCCGTTCACCGCCGGACCAATTCCCAAATGATCCCAATGCGCGGTGAAAATCACCGCTTCGGACTTGAGCTGCGGATCGCTGCCCTCCACCTTCGCGATCACGTTGCTGGATTGAATCTGCCGCATCTCGGTGGGGATGTTGCCGCGAATGTGGATGCCGAGCGGAATGGGCTTGAAGTCGCGCGAGTTGGCGAGGGTCAGCATTTCGTCCACGGTTTTCCCGGATAAGGCGAACAATTTTGCTCCCGCAGCTTGCGTGACCCAGCCGGCGAAGGCCAGCGCGGGGTGACCCGCTTCGAGCTTCAACTGCGGATCTTCCTTGCCCCAGGAGCTGCGGACCACGTCGTAGCTGTAGCCAGCGGTGGGCGTGGTGTGAACGATGATAACTGCCTTCGCACCCATGCGCGCCGCCTCTTCGTATTTATAAACCCAGCGGCCATAGTAGGTGAGCGCGCGGCCGCCGAAAAATTTCGGATCGTTCGACGGCGGTTCATTGGTGAAAAGCACCAGGACTTTGCCTTTCACGTCGACTCCCTTGAAATCGTCCCAATGAAATTCGGGCGCAACAATGCCGTGGCCGACGAAAACCGCTTCGGCGTCGAACTGATCTGTGGGTTCCTGCAGCTCGCTCACCCCCACGAAATCGTCCAGCCACTTGAACGGGACAGTTTGGTTAGCGCCCACAGCGGAGAGACTCGCGGCAGGCGACGTGGTGACGCCCACCATGGGCACGCGCTGGAAGTACGTGCCGTTTTCGCCGGCCGGCTTGGCGCCCGCGATGGCAAATTGCGAGGCGATGTACTCCGTGGCCAGCTCTCCGCCGCGAGTTCCCACGCCGCGGCCTTCCAATAAATCGCTGGCCAGGAACTTCACGTGCGCGCGCATGCGCTCGCCTGAAATGTCGGTCTGAGCGCAAGCGAGAGCGGTAACCAGCAGCACCAATCCAAATTGCTTCATGACCCAGTGTTGATTTTTTCCGCCAATGGTGTCAAAACCAATGTGTATGCCAATCGCGACTATCAACCCCGCCACGGGCGAAACCGTCCGCACTTTCGAGCCGCTTTCGAGCGCGGAGGTGGACTCGAAGATCCAAACTGCGTTCGACGCGTTTCATGCGCATCGGCGGACTTCGTTCGCCGATCGAGCCGCGAAGATGCGGAAAGCAGGGGACATTCTCGAGGGGGAGAAGGACCGTTGGGCGCGCATCATGACCACGGAAATGGGCAAGACGCTGAAGTCGGCGGGCGATGAGGCGTTGAAGTGCGCATGGGCGTGCCGCTACTACGCAGACAACGCGGAGAAGTTTCTGGCCAACGAAGAAGTGGCGACTAACGCGGGCAAGAGCTTCATCGCGTATCAGCCGCTGGGAGTGGTGCTGGCGGTGATGCCGTGGAATTTTCCGTTCTGGCAGGTGTTTCGATTTGCGGCGCCCGCGCTGATGGCGGGAAATACGGGGCTTTTGAAACACGCGTCGAACGTTCCGCAGTCGGCGCTCGCGATCGAAGAGATCCTGTGCCGCGCCGGTTTTTCCAACGGCGAGTTTCTGACGTTACTGATCGGTTCGTCGCAAGTGGCGCGCGTATTGGATGACAAGCGCGTGGTGGCCGCGACGTTAACAGGCAGCGAGCCGGCGGGACGTGAAGTGGCCAGCCAATGCGGCAAGCAGATCAAGAAGACGGTGCTGGAATTGGGCGGGAGCGATCCGTTCATCGTAATGCCGAGCGCGAATTTCGATGAGGCGGTGCAGACGGCGGTGCGGGCGCGCTGCATCAATAACGGGCAAAGCTGCATCTCGGCGAAGCGCTTCATCGTGCATGAATCCATTTACGCCGAATTCGAGAAGAAGTTTACCGAAGGCATGCAGAAGTTGAAAGTGGGCGACCCGATGGATCTGGCCACCGACGTAGGGCCGATCGCAACGGCATCGGGTGTGAGTGAGTTGGAGGATCAAGTGAAGCGGGCGGTAGCGAGTGGCGCGAAGCTGCTGGCTGGCGGGAAACGCATCGACGGTCCTGGCAACTTCTACGAACCGACCGTGCTGGCGAATATTCCCAAAAGCAACCCGGTTTATTACGAGGAGATTTTTGGCCCGGTGGCGATGCTGTTCCGCGCGAGCGGGGTCGACGAAGCCATTGAGATCGCGAACGATTCCGATTTCGGCCTGGCGTCGAGTGTGTGGACCAACGACGAAGCGGAGCGCGCGCGCTTCATCGGCGAGATTGAAGCCGGCGCGGTGTTCGTGAATGGCATGGTGGCGTCCGATCCACGGCTGCCGTTCGGAGGCGTGAAGAATTCGGGCTACGGGCGCGAGTTGAGCGGCAACGGAATTCGCGAGTTTTGCAATATCAAGACGGTGTGGATCAAATAGCGCGAGCGCCGCGACCTGGTCAAGCGCGCTTGGTTGCCGGGATGGTGCGGTGCACTTCCACGTATTGCCGGACGCGGCTGTGGGCGCGGCCGTACGTCCAGTAAATCACCATTCCGATGATCAGCCAGACCACCAGCCGGAGCCAGGTGGTCAACGGCAGGCCCAGCATCAGGATCAGCGACGCGACGATGCCAAGGATCGGCACCAGAGGCACCAGCGGGGTCTTGAAGGGCCGGTGCAAATCGGGACGGCGGACTCGCAGCACCCACACGCCCGCGCACACGATGACGAAGGCCAGCAGCGTGCCGATGCTGGTCATTTCATTCAAAATGCCGATGGGGAGCATGGCCGGGAGAAAGGCGACGAAGACGCCCACTACGATGGAGGAGATCCAGGGAGTCCGGAAGCGCGGGTGCACGGCGCCCGCCCAACGCGGCAGCAGCCCGTCGCGCGACATGGAGAAAAAGACGCGCGATTGGCCCAGCAGCATCACCAGCATGACGGTGCTCAATCCCAGAATGGTTCCGACCAAGACCAGAAACTCGCCCCATTGCACGCCCGTCTCGGCTATGCCGAGCGCAATGGGCGCGCCCACATTCAACCGCGTGTAGCTGATGACGCCGGTGAGCAGGCCGGCGGTGACGATATAGAGCAGCGTACACAGCGTTAACGATCCGAGAATACCCACCGGCATGTCCTTTTGTGGATTCTTGGCCTCCTGCGCCGCGGTGGAAACGGCATCGAAGCCGATGTAGGCGAAGAAAATTTTGCCCGCGCCACGCAAGACACCCGACCATCCGAAGGCGCCCCTAACGCCTGTATTGGGCGGAATGAACGGCGTCCAGTTGGCTTTGGCCTGAGCGAGATGATTCAACACGAAAGCGGCTGCAATCGCGATAAAAACCAGCACCGTTCCAACTTTGACGAACACGATCACGGTGTTGATGGTGGCCGATTCCTGAATGCCGATTACCAGGATGGTAGTGACCGCGGCTATGGCGAGAAACGCGATGATGTTAAACACCGCCGTAGCGTGGGGCAGCGTGGCGGCGTCCACGCCCGCCGGCAGGGAGACAACGGGTTGCCAGAAATGACGATAATAGGCCAGCTCGGTTCCGGGTGTGGCGATCCATCGGGGCGGCAAGTCGATGCCGATCCGCGCCAGCAATTGCACCACGTTGGCCGACCAGCCGGACGCCACGGTGGCGGCCCCGAAAGCATACTCCAGGATCAAATCCCATCCGATGATCCAGGCGAAGAGCTCGCCCAGAGTGGCATAGCCATAGGTGTAAGCGGACCCCGCGATGGGAATCAGCGAGGCGAATTCCGCGTAACACAGGCCGGCGAAAGCGCAAGCGATCCCCGCAAAAATGAACGACAACACCACCGCGGGACCCGAGTTTAAGGCGGCCACCTCGCCCGTGAGCACGAAAATGCCGGTTCCGATGATGGCTCCGATGCCGAGCGCGATCAGATTCGTGGGCCCCAAAGCGCGCTTCAGGGTGTGCGCGCCAACTTCGTCACACTCCTCCTGGATCATGTCGAGGGGTTTCTTGACGAAAACATCAGGCATGGTTTGTGTGCAGCGTAACACAAAGCAGACGCGGGAGTGCAAATCGGCGTTGCGCCACAAATCGGCGTTGCGCGGGGTCCCGATTCGGCGGGG
Organism: Bryobacterales bacterium; assembly: GCA_963784025.1. GTDB lineage: Bacteria > Acidobacteriota > Terriglobia > Bryobacterales > Bryobacteraceae > Palsa-89. The sequence continues at coordinate 155,602 of CAWAPW010000001.1, read as the reverse complement.
CGATGGGTCGGGCCGGCAGCGCCCTCGTCGGATCCCGAGCCGACGTTGCCGGGAACCGCCGCTCAATGGCGGACGAAAAGTGGGCTGGCGCCGTCAGGATCGAAGCTTCTCGCCGTTGGCCAGTTCCACCGTGGTGCAGCGCATGATTTTCGCGCCGGATTTCGCGCGGCCGCCGGTGCAAGTGATCGTGTCGCCGGGCTTCACGATGGTGCTGGTCCAGCCGTTCTGCTTCAGGAAATCCGGACGGTCCATTTCAATGGTCCACTCCTCCGCATGGCCTTTGTTGTCCCGGACGCTAACGTACAGGCGGGCGTGCGGATTGGTCCACTCCAAGCGCTCAATGACACCCTGCACAGTTACCGGATGGACCATGTCGTACATGGCCAGGGAGTGATGCGCGAAGGCGGGGACGGTGGCGAGGAATAGACCGAAACAAGCGGCCAACGCGGGCACTGGAAGAATGCGTCGATTCCGAAGCATGCGGTTGAATCGATTATATGCCGCGCGGGGCGCAGAGGCGCTACATTTCTTCGACGCTCACATTTCTTCAAAGCTCACATTTCTTCAAAGCTCACATTTCTTCAAAACTCTCCAGGAATTGAGCATCCTGGGGAGTCTCGGTGCCCGGCCGATGTTTCAAGGCGGGGAGCGCTGCAGCCCTGGATACGGCCGTGGACGGCGCAATTGGCTTGGTCATAGCGGACTTGAGCGCGGCCAGGCCGGGAGCGGCTGGGGCGAGCGTGCGCTTGGCTGGCGCGAGTGTTCGCTTGGCCGGCCTTCGGAAATCTGTTTCGCCGCTGGAATCCACCAACCGGGATAGCTTGCGGACGGCGTGATCCATGGCTTCGGCCTGCGCGGACAGTTGCTGGCTGGCCGATGCGCCTTCTTCGGCGCTGGCAGCGGTGCTCTGCGTCACCTGATCCATTTGGGCGATGGCTTTGGAGATCTGCTGGATGCCGCGCGACTGTTCCTGGCTGCCCAGGTTCACTTCGTCCACCAGCGTCTTCACCTTCACGGTGCTTTCGGTGATGGCGCGCATCACATCGGCCACGCGTTGCAGCCGGGTGCCCCCTTCATTGGATTTGTTGATGGATTCTTCGATCAGGGCGGAAGTGTCCTTGGCGGCTTGCGCGGAGCGCTGCGCGAGGCTGCGAACTTCGTCGGCCACGACGGCGAATCCCATGCCCGCTTCGCCGGCGCGAGCGGCTTCGACGGCGGCATTCAAGGCGAGAATATTGGTCTGGAACGCGATCTCGTCGATGACCTTGATGATTTTCGAGATCTTATCGCTCGATCCGGTGATCTCCTGCATGGATTGCATCATCTCCTGGAGCGTCCGGTTGCCTTCGGTGACACGCTGATCGACGTCGGTCATGAGAGTTGCGGCGGTAGAGGAATTCTCGGCATTCTTTTGCGTCATGGAGGTGATTTCTTCGCTGGAGGCTGAAGTCTCTTCAAGCGATGCGGCCTGTTCGGAGGAACCTTGCGCCAACGCCTGGCTGGATGAAGCAACCTGCGCCGATGCGCTGGCCACTTGACCGGCGCCTTCGGTCAATTCAGTCACGGTCTGGCGCAACACTCGGGTGAGGCTGCGCACCACCAGGTACAACGCACCGCTGCCCAAGCCGACGGAAAGCAGCAGAACCAGCCAGGTGAGCAACTTTACTCGCGCGCCAGTCGCCAAGGCTTCGGCGGTGTACTTCACGCCGAGCTGGCGGTTGTATTCGGTCTCGGCGCCGATTGCCGTTCTGATTTCCTTGAAAACAGTATTCGCTGCGACAAACTGGCGATCTGCCTCCTCACGCTTCCCGCTGCTGCTCACCGCCGCCACTCTTTGCCACAGATCGTAGTAGCGGACCAGGGCGGGATCGATCTTCTGATTAATCTGGCGCTCTTCATCGCTATAGATTGCAGCTTGAATCTCCTTCATGCCGGCGGCGATTTCACCTTTGAGACGCTGAATCTCGCTATCCGTCTGCTCTATGTCGCCCTGCTCCTGGGAACCCAGGCGCTTCCACGCATCGCCGCGCAACTCCAGGAATGCCGCTTCCACCTTGCCGCAAGCCGAAACGCCGGCCAAAGAGTCGTCGGCCAGCGATGTCACCACCTTGTCATAGCTTCTAAGCCCGATGAGCGTGACGATTCCCAATATAATTGTCAGCCCGATGAGCAGCGCGCCGATCAGCGTGAGTTTCTTTCCAACCGTCATTTGCGAGTCCATAGCTTCTCCGAGGTGCTTATCGGAAGCGGTTGGGTCAACCGAGAGTCTTGTTTTTGACTGACCGAACCGATAAGGACGCTATGCGATGGGTTTGTTTCGCGATGGCGGGTACCGGGTGTCCACGTAGGATCGGCCGCTAGCCGCCAAAGCCGACCCTTACGCGAGAACCGGTTCTTTGACGCGTGGAGACGCGCCGCTCAACTTACGCTTCTCCTGTTGCAATGCATGGACCGCCATGAGCGCTCCGATGGGATGCGCCCCCACCGCCGCCAGCGGATCGGCATCCCGACCGGGCTTGTCGCCGTTCAGATGCCGGAACAGGAACGTCTCTTCCAGTGACGCGGTTTGTTCGGCGGTCAAGCCGTATTCGGCGGCGATGGGCGCCAGGTCCTCAAAGGCGCGCATCCGGAGGCTGGGCTTGAATCGCAGATCATAGAGCAGCTTGTTCAGTTTGTACGCCGCGAGCGGCGGATGGTTGTAGAAGTGGTACGGATGATTGTGGAAGGTATACGGCCGCGGAGGCTCGGCATCGGGCTTTGCACCAGGATGAAAGATGGCAACGGCGTGGCCGTGATGCGTGGTGGGCTGATAGGAGAGCAGCTCCGTGTGCTGTGGTCCTACGGCTCCCAGCACCGCGGCCCAGGGCAGCATTTCGGTGTTTCCAACTTCATCCAGCTGCTCCGCGCTGAGATGGACGAACGAATCGCTGTGACTGTTTTCGAGTTCCTGGATGCACCAGCGATCAAAATCGTACGCCGGCTTGTAGTATTTCCAGGTGCCCGGATAATGCGACATGCCGCCACTGGCGAGCACTGCCACTCGCTCCGGCCGCGCTGCCACGATTTCCGCGATGGCCTTGCCGAGCGCGGCACAACGGCGGGCGCTGGGCAACGGAGGAAGGTACGTATTGATGAAGATGGGAACCACGGGAATGTTTCGGCCTTCGAGCACCCATTCGAAGATGGCGGCGAACGAGTGGCCAAGATCGGCCTCCTGCGAATACGCCATATCGAAGTCGCGGGCCACCAATTGATCGAGCACCGCTTCAGCCAGCCCCTGATGGATGGGGGGATTCCAGGACCGGCCGGCGAAGGCCGCGGTGGCGTTTTCGCACGACAGGATGGCGAAGGTGGGAACGCTCTTCAGGAAGAACGTCTCCATATGATCGCTGGCGAAGACGATCAGCGCGTCCGGCTTGGTTTGGTCGAGTAACTTCCCGAGCCTGCGCATGGCCGCGATGCCGGCGTCCAGCTGTTTGGGATCCTCTTCCGGTGGCCGCGTGAAAAGCTGCGGCGCGTGCATGGTCGCCATGGCTGCAACGATCTGTCCCATGTTCCCCTCCGCGACTACGGAGAGCAATTGAAAAACCACGCAATTCGGGCGTAGACAGGGGATTTCGGAGGCTGCATGAGGGAGAAGACTCAACCGGCCTGGGTGAGATCGCTCACTTCACGTCCTGGTGACTACGACTGGATTTCCCGGCCGCCGGGAGCTTGCATCATCTCATCAACGCCCGCCCGCGGTCTCCATTACCTGCTCAGTTTTGGCGCGTTGCAGCGGCCACATGGTGAAAAAGTCCGCGTAGGCCACCAGGAACGGGAACGTCACGGAGAGCAGCGCCGAAGCCAGCCAGATTTCCGACTGGTACGAGGGCGGCCCCGCTTCCAGTTTCCCGGTCACGGCTCCGGCGAGCGATCGATACATGAAAGCGAACAGGTTGCCGAGGACAATGGCCGTCGCGAGATTCAACACGCCCTTGAGCGGCTGCGTGAAGCTGGCGAATAGCGATCCTTGCAACATATTCAAGACGAAAATGACGCCGAAAATGACTGGGATCGGAACCGTGACCATGAACGCCACCTGATCCATCCCCATCACATTTTCGCCGATGTAGATTGCGGCCCAACCCATGACGAGCGCCACGATGCTCCACACGATGCCGAGCGTCGGTTGCTTCATTAAGCCGGGAAATTTGGTGAACGGCCACAAGTCGAAGCAGAGGAACATAAACAGCGGCGTTATCGCGGTAACGTAAAACACCACGCAGGCCCAGCCGCTGAACAGGCCGTGCGGATCTTGCGCGGGAACATAGACGGGGGCGCCCTTCAGGAAATCGAAGTTGAAGAAGATGCGGAAAAGGACGAAATTGATGACGTAGCAGACCACGATCATCGTGACGCCCAGCGCCAGCGGATTTTTGATCAGGCCGGCAAAGGGCCAGCCGCCCATCATAATCGCCATCCAGAACATGATCACCACCGAAGCGATCATGCACTGCGTGAATATCGGGGTGGGAGGGCTGACGCCGGTGCCGACGCCGGTCCAGTGCGCCAGCACCACCACGACACCGGTTATGAGCGCGACCAGGCTGAACAGAATGCCGCGCACCGGCTGCGAGCGCTCCGCGGCGAAACGCGGCTGCTTCATGCCCCAGGTGACGCCCATGACAATTTCCATGGGAATGATGCACAGCAGAAACGTGGCGATCCATCCGGAAAACTTGGCGAAATCGAAAAGCGATATGAAGCCCAGGGAGATGGCCATAATAAGCGCGGTGGCCAGGATGCCGAGAACAGGTTGTTTGAGGCCGGACAAGGACTCTCCTTTCATGCCGCGCGCCGATCTATAGCGGCGGATGCGATGTTCCATCGCGGCTAGTCATACTATCACATGCGGCAAGATACAGTTAAGCGGATCCAGGCGGTGGTTGAATCCGACGCTTTCCACCACCGGTATATCCGCTTCCCCAGTGACCGGCGGGATACCCCATCCAACTCGGATCCGGCGACATGCAGGCCGCCGCACACTTGCACTTGGCATTGCAACGTGAAACAATTCTTCGGTCGAAAAGGAGCAACCACGAATGACACCCTCCCAGGCTCCACTCCCATTCTTGGGCACGTGGAAACTTACGAAATGCGATACTTCATCGAGAATCACACGGTGGTTTCTGAAATTGCGGAAAACGACAAACATAGCTCTCATTCTGTGTGCTTTCTCGGCGAGCGTACTGTCGGCACAGACTCTCACGGTGCTGCACAACTTTCATAATACGGACGGCTCCTACCCGTGGGGCGGGCTTGTCCAGGCTGCCAATGGCGACTTCTATGGGACAGCCTCTGGCGGCGGCGCCAACAGCCAAGGCGTCGTTTTCAAAATCACTCCCAGCGGCGTGTTTTCGACGGTATACAACTTCTGCTCCCAAGGCGGCACGGCTTGCACGGACGGCGAACAACCCAGGATGGGACTCACGCTGGACAGCAATGGCTATCTCTATGGAACAACCTTGTTTGGCGGAGCCAACAACCGTGGCACCTTGTACAGAATTACACAGTCTGGCGAACTGACTACTCTTTACAGTTTCTGCAATCTGGCATCGTGCGCAGATGGTTGGGCACCCTATGGCGTGCTCCTCCAAGCTCGCAGCGGAGGCTTATACGGGACCACCAATCAGGCCGGGATGTACAATTCCGGGACAATTTTCGATAGCACCGCGGCTGGCGGGCTGACGACGCTGCACAACTTTTGCGCCACGAGCGGATGTCCCGACGGCGCGCATCCAAGCGCAGGGCTGATCCAGGCCGGAAACGGGGCTTTTTACGGCACCACCTCGGAGGGCGGAGCTAACTGCAGCGACGCAAGTGGTTGTGGCACCGTATTCAAGCTCACAGGTGACACGGTAACGACGCTGTATAACTTCTGCTCTGAGGGCGGTTCCGCTTGCACGGACGGCTCAGGACCCAACGCCGGTCTGGTTCTCGGGACCAATGGGGACCTCTACGGAGTAACCCCGGCTGGCGGAGCCAATAGCCAGGGCACGGTTTTCGAAATCACACCGCGTGGCGCGCTGACTACCCTTTGGAATTTTTGCTCCGAAAACACCCCCCAGCAGTCATGCCTGGACGGCCAAGTCCCCCTGGGAGGATTGATCCTGGGCAGCGATGGAAACTTTTACGGCACAACCAGTGGCGGCTTCGGCACGATCTACCAAATCACCCCGAGTGGTGGGCTGACCACGCTGGCCGCCTTTGACAATACGAATGGATCCAGCTCCTACGCGGCGCCGATTCAGGGAACGAATGGCGATTTCTACGGGACCACGAACGAAGGTGGAGCCCACGGCTACGGAGTGATTTATCGCCTGTCCACAGGGCTGGCCCCATTTGTGAAAACAGTGCCCACCTCCGGCAAGGTGGGAGCGGACGTCAAGATTTTGGGAAGCGATCTAACCGGCGCGACGAGCGTCAGTTTTAACGGCACCGCGGCCGTCTTCACCGTGGTTTCGAGTGCGGAAATTACAACCACCGTACCCTCCGGCGCCACCACCGGCACTGTTCAGGTGGTCACACCCACAGCAACGCTTACCAGTAACGTAGCGTTTGACGTGCTGCCCTAAGTTCGCGAGCACCAGTGCTCCGCGCGGCGAGCGGCGCACCTGTGCGTTATTTAACCCGGGCAACGTGGGCGCCGCACTCTCACAAGTGGCAGATCCAGTAAGATTGGGGAGTCGCATGCCCGCCATTAAGCACATCCTCTTTCCGCTCGATTTCTCGGTTGCCGGAATGGCCGCCATCCCCTACGTTCGTGCGCTGGCAAATCAGGTTTACGCCCGTGTTACGGTGCTGAGCGTGGTGCCTCCCGCCTGGGTGACGCCGCCAGGCTTGATTCCGCCAACCACAGGCACAGACCCCGCGGGGCTGCAGAAAGCGCTGCAAGAGCATTTGGACCAGTTGGCGATAGACGGCCTGGATTCGCCCGTGGAGCGGCTGACGGCGCTGGGAGATCCGGCGGAGAAGATCGCCGAATTCACGCGCGACAATCGAGTGGATCTGGTGATGTTGCCCACCCACGGGCACGGCCTGTTCCGCGGGTTGCTGCTGGGCTCTGTAACATCCAAAGTTTTACACGATGTGCACTGCCCGGTGTGGACCGCGGCGCACGCCGAAAAGCAGCACGCGCCAGAGGCGCCGCGCAAGATTCTGTGCGCGCTGGATGGGACGGACAAGAGCCTGGCGCTGGCGAAATGGGCCGCCGACTTTAGCCGGATGGTGGGCGGGAGCTTGCAGTTCTTGCACATAGTGCGGACCATCAGCGATTGGCTGTCGCTGGAAAGCGAGCAGGCGTTACAGGAGCAGCTGCGTGCGGAGTCGCGCACACGAATAGAGGCGATGCTGAAATCCGGCGGGTTGGCTCTGCCGCTGCGCGTCGCCGTGGGCGAGATTGTGGCTACCATCACCGAAGAAGCGCGGCAGGAAGGCGCGGATTTGATCGTACTGGGGCGCGGCGCGATGCATGAGACGCTGGGGCGTTTGCGCACGCACGCACACGGGATTATCCAGCGGTCGCCGTGTCCGGTGTTGAGTGTGTAACGAGTGCTGTCTCAAAAACCATGCCGACAAAACGTCCAGGGACCGTGATTGATCTCGGTGAGTACCTGGAGTTTCTTCTCCCACGGCTGGGATCGAGCCGCCAGCTCCCGAGATGGCCTCCTGACGTTTTCGCCCTTTGCTCCTTGTTGTTGCTGAAGGCTGGCGCATATTGCAAGACGCTGGGTGACTGGCCGCCGCACGAACCCTTGAAGAAGCGGCCGGGCGCCTGGGCCGACGCAGTGGACAAGCTCGGGGGCGAGTGGCGAGCGGCTTGGGTGAAAGACAGGGAACTGCCCATCGCGCTTAATCAGTGCTGGAAGGCAGTTACCCAAAATTGGCGCCTGCCAATTTCCTCAGTGAAGGATAACGCCAAGCTCTGCCAGTTTCTACTCCAACTCTGCGCCGCCGCCGACCAGGCTTGCGCGGGTGTGGGCAGCATGTATTCGCTGGAACACCCGCTGGACGAGCAGTTTCACTTTCAAGCCGAGGATCTGCTCACTCCGAAACAAAATGGATCCAGCCTATGCCGCGAATTGCATCCCTCGCGCGCAAGAGTTCTTCCGAAAATGCACACACCCTGGAGCGGCTTGACGATCCGCTCGTTGTCCCTCTACTTGAGTTTGTGTAACGGCGACGAGGTTTTGCCGCAGTGGATCACATTGGGCAGTTATCCGGAGCGCGAGAGCATGAACCTGCTTCTGGTACCCTGGCCGTTCAAAATTGCCCCGTCTCAGTTTGATATTGCCGTACCCGTGAAGGGTGAAATGAAGAATATGCCTGATCGATTCGGCTTCTTCGGCTTCCGGCAGCGAGGGGATGCCGGCGCCGTGCAGATAATTCAGAACCTTTACACCGCGTCGAAGACCGAGATGGGCAAGATTGACGGGGTAGTGCTTCCCGAGCTGGCGCTCCTGGAAGATGAACATGCGGAACTTCGCCGTTTCGTGCTAAACGAAGATGCGTTTCTGGTAAGCGGCGTGGGAGGCGCTTCGCAATCCGCCGAAGAGCACGACATCAATCGCGTGTGTTTTGACATCCCACACGAAGAGCCGCTCTGGCAATCGAAACATCACCGTTGGAAGCTGGACGAGTCGCAATTGCGCCAGTACAGCCTGGGAAGCCGCCTCTCGGTGGAGAAACGTTGGTGGGAGCACGTGAACCTGAACGATCGCCGATTGCTATTTGTATCGCTTCCGGCGCTGGTGATGTCGGTCTTGATTTGCGAGGACCTGGCGCGCCCGGACCCAGTGGGAGATTTGGTTCGCGCGGTCGGACCGAACCTTGTGATCGCACTTCTCATGGACGGCCCTCAACTCAAAGGCCGATGGCCGGAACGCTACGCCATGGCACTGGCGGACGATCCCGGATGCTCGGTGTTGAGCCTGACATGTCTCGGGATGTCGGAACTGAGCAGGCCAGCTCAAGGACCTAGCCGTTCGCGCGTGATTGCCCTTTGGAGGGACCGTACTGGAACGTCCACGGAGATAGAGCTTCCGGCAGGTTGCGGCGGAATTGTTGTTTCATTGTCGTTTCAGTATGAGGAGGAATGGACTGCCGATGGCAGGCGCGATTATGGCGAGGCTGTCTTCCCTACGCTATCCGGCGTCCGAGGCGTAAAGGGACGGCCGGAATGGTTTGAGGCGTGACAGTGCTACATTGAGAGAGGAGCAAAGCGTGGTCGAATTATCACCCAACGATTCCTCGATTCTTACGCGTGTCGCACGGTATCAAAAGATTCCGCTTCCGGAGCGGAGCGCGCTGCTGAAGCGGGCCACGCCGAAAGCCAGAGAGATCGGTGAGATTATTCTGGGCACATCAACTGGCCAGGAGGCGGATGACGAAACCAAGGCCGCAGCCGAAGCCTATATCAAGTCCTTCCCACGAATCCATGTTGTCAAACGCAAAGTCCTGAAGAAGAAATAGCCACCGGCGCCGCAGCGTGGCTTCGTGTTGAATCTTCTCCTCCAAAATGCGAGACCCGCGCGTGCGCGCACCGTCACGTCCATGTTCCGCCACCTGGGCGCGGCGGGACTTTTCTTTCTTGCGATCCTGGATAGCACCCCGCTGCCGACGTTTGGCGGCCCCGACATCCTGATCGCGATTCTGGCCGGAAGTCATCGCAACCCATGGTACGAATATGCAGCGGTGGCAACGGCGGGCTCTGTCATCGGCGCTTACATTACGTTCCGGATCGCTCGCAAAGCAGGGGCGGCTTATCTGAACAGCAAATTCGGGCAAGGTAAAGTATCCGCGTTCCTGAAGCTGTTCCAGAAATCGGGCACCGGGACGCTGATCGCGTCTACTGCCATTCCGATTCCGTTCCCCACCAGCATGGTTTTCGCGGCAGCGGGCGCGTCCGATTATCGACTGGGCAAATATCTCCCCATTGTGGCCACGTGCCGGGCCGCCCGGTATTCGGCCATCGCGATTGTGGCTGATCTTTACGGGCGCCACTTCATCCGCGTGATCCGGCATCCGGTGCAATATTGGCCCTGGCTGCTGCTGTTCGCCGCGATCACTTTCGGCTTGATCGCGGGCGGAATCCTGATTAACAAGAGATTCGCCGCGGCGCCGGCTGGGTGACGCTATTGGCGGGAGAATTTCACTCCGTCCTTCAGCAGCTTCTCATAGCGCTCCGGATCCAGATTATTCTCGGCGCAGACGTACTCCTGGACGCGAGTTCCCTCGCGCAGCATGAGACTGGTGTGGATGGTCCAGGGATTGGTGAGCACCTTGGGATCATCAATCGTAACGTCGTACTTGATCTGGTCCTTATCTACGCGCGTATAGCGCTCGACGACGTGCAGTTGATCGGAGTGAAAAGTCCCAGTGCCAGTGAGCCAACCCTTGTCGTTGAAGCTGACTACGTCCACCACCAGGGTGTCGCCGTCCCAATGCGCCACCGAATCGCCCATATAGGTGGGAGCCAGATCGTCGGGATGTTTTGCGTTCATCGGAATGATGCGGAAAACATTCATGTACTCGTAAAGAATAATCACCTGCTCCGCGGTCTGAACTATTTGTATGGGGAAGAGCCCGGTGATGGTGAGGCGCGGAACGCCGGGCGGCAGGCACAACGCCGATGGATCGTCGATGCCCCGCTTGTTGAAAGACTCCAGAACCTTCTTGGCGGCCCACGGCTGGTAGGGCGCGGGGGATTGAACTACTTGCTGCGACGCGGGACTGGGCGGCGCGTTGGGATCGCGGCCGGTGCCGCCCACACCCAGCCCGGAATTCGCTTCATCCCAACTTCCGCGCCGCGTGCTGCCGCCTTGCCAGACGCCGGTCAGGTTCGGTTTGCCGTCCGGCATGCGCGGGACCGCGCTCTGCGCCAAAAGGATGGATGAAAAACCGGCAATGGACAGCATCGCGGCCAGCAGGAACCGCGTCATTGGGGTACCTTCACCGCGGGCGTATTTCCTCCGTCCCCTGTGCCCGACGGCGGGCCGAAAAAGAGCTTCTTTCCGTCGGCGAAAGTAATTTCCCGCGAATGCGCCCAGTTGGTTCCGTCTCGCGAGCGCCAGCCGAACACTGTGATCGTGTCGCCCACCTTCATGGTGACATCCCGCTTCCAGCCCGTGCGGTAAAGAACAACCGGCGGATAACCTTCAAATTTCCAGTTGGCGACGCTGCCTTTGTCGTCTTTCACATCCATGAAGAAGTGGCTGTGAGGATTGGTCCATTCGATTTTCGTGATGACACCGGTTAGCGTGACGGGCTTGTCCGCGTCATATTCGGCGCCAAAAGAATGATGCGCCAGCAAAGGGAAGCCCGCGAGCGAAAGAATGCAAGCCAACAGCCAAGAGCCGCGAATCGGACCTGACATAGCGCACCTCGGTTCCCAAGTTTATCGGAAACTCGCCGGTCTGTGAAGCGCGCAAGGTGAGCGGGTACGTTGAGTGGCGTCCCCAAGGGGATTCGAACCCCTGTTATCGCCGTGAAAGGGCGGTGTCCTAGGCCGGGCTAGACGATGGGGACTTTCCGGGAAGGAGCCTGCAGAAACCAATGTAACACGGCGTCGCCGGCCCAGCCGGTAACTTACAAGGTCTTCAGGTACGCAATTACGTCGTTCTTGTCCTGATCGGACAGCTGGTCCGCGTAGGACGGCATCCCGTTGCCGCCGGCGTTGATGAGCTCACGCACGTTGGCTTCGGTTACCGGTTTGCCGTTTACGAGCTTGTCCATCTTGAACAGCCCTTTGAGTCCCGGGCCCACTTTCGTCTCAGTGCTGTCCGCGTTGTGGCAGACGGAGCATTGATCGAAAACGTCCTTGCCCTTGGCGGCGTCGCCCGGCTTCGCCTTATCCTGTGCATTCAAGCCGACCGTCAATCCGGCCACCAAAACCGCGCCCGCGGCGCAGCCTACCATCCAGTTCCGCATTCGAAGTCCTCCCATTGAGTGTTACTCACCCAGTCTACAATGACGGCGGGAAGGAGTCATCTGGAAGGCAGCCACTGGATTGTAGAATGTCAAATCCGGCAGGACGGCTCTTAGCTCTCGATTCATTGGCGTCCATAGCGCTGAAGTACTCGCTCTCGCACAATTTGGCGCACATGCTCGTTGTCTGATCGTCGAGAACCGTCGCCTTCGAGGACGCCAAAGCACCTCGCTGCAGCCTCGTGCAACCGGTCCTGTTCGGCATCGTCGCCGCTTTTCTTGCGGCGAACCTTCTTCCGTGCAGACATATTTCATTTGTAACGCAATCCCCTCTTGCTCCCGTTAGAATGTTCCTATGGCCAAAGCTCTGAAAGAAGGCGACGCCGCGCCGGCGATTCAGGTGGAAGATGACAAAGGGCAGCCGTTCTCGCTCGCCAGTCTCAAAGGCAAGAACGTGGTGCTGTATTTTTATCCCAAGGCGGACACGCCCGGCTGCACCAAGGAATCCTGCGAGTTTCGCGATCACTCGAAGAAATTCACCAAGGCGGATACCGTGATCGTCGGTGTGTCACCCGACAAAGCGGCCGCGCAATCCAAGTTCAAGGACAAGTTCGATCTGCCGTTCACGCTGCTGGCCGACGTGGATCACAAGGTGGCGGAGGCTTATGGGACATGGGTGGAGAAGAGCATGTACGGGCGCAAGTACATGGGCATTGAGCGCACCACGTTCTTAATCGGCAAGGACGGCAAGATCAAGACGATCTTCCACAAGGTGAAGCCGGAAGGGCACGCCGAGCAGGTGTACGAGGCGCTGGCCGGGGCGTAAGCCAGAAGCGCACAGGCCACCGAACGCGGCGTCGAACGAAAGTCGAATTTCGGCGGAATGTGCCGCCGTGAGGCGCGTCCGTTGTGCGCGAATTAAAGAAGTGAAGCCGGAAGGGCACGCCGAGCAGGTGTACGAGGCGCTGCAGTCCGCGTAGTTCCGCTCCCTCTGGTCGCGGCTCAGAAGCTGTACCTGAGCGCGAGCAGCGCGAACGAATTGCGATGATACTGGCCCAGAAAATCGTCTTCGTCGCCGCGAATCCAACTGTAGCCCGCGGTGGCGCGCCAATGTTGTCCGAAGGCCTGTGAATATTGGGCGCGCAGCCAACTCCCCCGGCCGTTCTGGCGCACGGCGGCATCCACGGACACGCTGCGATTCGAATCGATGGTGTACTGCGCGTGAGCCAGGATCGCTCGCGCGAAACCAAGCTCGGGTGAAAACTGCAGCGTCGGAGTGCGCGCCGTGATGGCGTCGCCCGCGTAACCCGCCACGACGGAAAGCTCCTTGATTTGCCGCTCGAATTGCAGAACGTAAATCATGTATTCGTCCTGTTGGCGATCGGGCGACGTGTAGTACGCGGCCTCGGTTTTTACGGTGAACCAGCGCAACGGCACGGCCGCATCGGCGCCATATAATCGCAGCTCGGGATAAGTGCGCACGAAATCGATCGCGTTTGCCGATGCGCCGGCAGTGGCTTCGAAATCCGGCAGAGAATTGAAGCCGTCATAAAAGCTGGCCGAGACCTCATAGCCCGGTCCCGATGTGATTCCAGCGCGCGCCAAACGAAGAGCGCCCCGGAAATTCGGACCCCAGGTCCACCAGCGCAACGCCGGCCACCGCTTGCGGGAGCACGGTCCAGCGTTGGTCGATCAGCGGCGTACGGCTGGGCGTGAAGCGCGGCTGCCAGACGAAGTCGAACGAATCCGCGCCGGTGTCGTAGGTGACGCGCGCGGCCAGCACGGCCAGGAAATCCGGATCGGTGACGGTAAGAAAATCCTTCGGCGCGAAACGATCGGTTGGATTCAGGATATCGGCCTTGCCCCAGCGGATGAACTGCTTTCCGAAATCGGCCGTCAGTTTTCCTTTCGTGATGGTGGCGTTGAACTCGCGCAGCGAAAGCGCCGGACGCTGGAGCGAACGATCCTGCCAATCCAGATGCGCCGTGCGCTCCACTTGTTCGTGCGTGTCGAAGCGGGCGTCGAAGGAGCCGGCCAATCGCAGCCACGGCAGCGCCTTGTAGGACGCCTCGTAACGAAACAGATCGCCGTCGATGGCCTGGCCGCTGTCGTTGGGCGCGGTTTGGGGATAAAGTGAGAGGTCGGTGTCGATGAATCCGCGCTGGGTGAAATTCTGCGCGCATACAGATAGGCGCAGGCGCCAGCGCCCACACCAACTTAACCACGCCGGAGGGCCCCACTATTCTCTCCGCAAAGCTTCGAGCGTGAAATCTTCGTCCTTCATTGGGAGGTTGTATTCCAGCTTTTCGAGCTTCAGCACGGTGCGGCTCTTGCGATTCGCGTCGAACACTTCCACGGTTCGCGGCGTCCAGATGCCGCTGACGTTCTGAATGTCGCTGTAGTGGATGCGGCGGATGAGTTTGTCTGAGCGCACAGGGCTGAGTCCGTTGTGCGCGCCAGCGGAAGAATAATCCTCGATCTGCGCCACCACATAATTGTCCTTGCGAACCCAAACCAGCGACGACGTGTACTGCGATGTTTTCGACTCCCTGGGCTTCGACTCGATCTTCCAGCAGGCGGCGCCGTCGATGGTGTCGTCGCCCGCGAGTTTGTAATCGAACTGATCCACGTCGCGCTCTTCCAGATCTTCGAAGCTGAAGTCGGTGCCGAAGAATCGCGTGGAACGGTCCTGCAGCGCGATGCGGCGGTCGCGCTCAATAGCGGGCGTCCACATCCATTGATCGGAAGCGCGGTCGGTGTGATTTACGATCAGCAGCGCCACGCCCTTCACTTCCGCCGGCGCGGTGAAGCGCAGGATGGCTTTGCTGGATCCATACGAACCGATGCGCCGGTACTCCCAACGTTTGACGCTCACTTTATTCGACGCGCCGATCACTTCGAGCGTCCCTTCGTACTGCTGCGATTTCGATCGCGAACGATTTTCCGATTCCGCGACGATCTGCCGCGCGTCCTGCGCCAAACGGCCGCTGGTAAGCAGCAGGCAGGCCGCAATGAGCTTACTCATATTCGAGCGCCTCGACCAACGACCCTCGAACCGCAGTTTCCGCCGGTGCGATGGCCGACAAAAACGCCACCAACAAAATGCCCGGCAAGAGCAGCAGAGCGATTGGATACGGATATTCGTAGCGCAGCCGCAGGCCGGCCATGTCCTCGGCCGAGATGTGCAGGCTGTAATAAAGCTGCAGCGCGCCGAGCGCCAATCCCAAAATCAATCCCACAGATCCCACCGCCAGCGCCTCCAGCCAGATGGTTCCACGGATCTGATTGCGCAGCCCACCCACGGCTTGCAGAACGCCCAACTCGCGCCGGCGATCGGTGATGGAAACGGTGAGCGTGTTCACGATGCCGAGCACTGCTACGAAAACCGCGACTGCGATCTGCACGTAGGTGATGCCGAACCATTGATCGGTCAATCGCAGAATGTAGCGGCGCACCTCGCGATTGGTGAGGACAAACAGACGCCGCTGATTGCCGAACTGTTCCAGTATCCGCCGCTTCACGTCGGCCTCCGCCGCGCCGGGCGCCAGATAGATGCGGAAGATATTCACCGCGCTGTCGTTCCAATAGTGCTTGTAGAGCGCGCGGTCCACGAACAGGCTGCCCTGCTCGTCGGAATAATCCGTGACGATGCCCGCTATCGGCAGATGCAGCACGCCGCTGGGGCTGGGAATATCCACCACGTCGCCCAGTTTGAAACCTCGCAGCACCGCGAAGTTTTCCGAAGCCAGCACGGCCTTGCCTTGTTCGGCGCGGCCGGAACATCTCTTCGGTATTGCCCGCCACCGGCGGCAGGGTGGCATGCTTCCTCAGTTCGCCGATATCGGCCGCGACAAACATGGTCGGCTGTGCCTTGGATCTCGATGCGCGCGTCGCGCACCAGTTGCACTTCGCCGACGCCTGGGATCGCACGCAACTGCGCGCCCATCGATTCCGGAAAACGAAAATCGCGCTGCGTGAGACTTTGCGACGGCGAGACGAAGAGGTCGGGATTCAGCGCCACGGTTGAGCCATCCGATAGATGGAATCGTAACTCGCGCGCGTCAGGCCGCCGAGGGCGACCACCAGCGCCAGCGAAAGCATCAGCGCCGCCACCGCGCCCGACGTTCGCCGTGGCGCTTGCAGCAAGCTGTCGGCCGCGAGCGTCCCTTCCACCGGCCGCAGCCAGCGGAGCAGCGGGCGCAGCGCGCGCGCCAGCCAAAGCGCGAAAGTGGGCGTCAGCAGCAGCGCCGCCAGAACCGTCAGAGCATCGCCGACATAAAAAACAATGCGGTATCGCTCCAAGAGCAAACATGCCGCCGCGGCTATCGCTATCACCAGCGCGGCAATTCTTCGGACCCGATTTTCGCCCGCGCTTAACTGCTGGTACTTGCCCTTTTGCAATGCCTGCACGGGATCCACGCGGGCCGCGCTGCGCGCCGGGATCACCGCCGCAACCACGCTTGTGATCACGCCCAGCACCACCGCGAAGATCATCAACATCGGATTGGTCGAGATCTCCTCGGCCTTCTGCGCCATGCCATAGATCTCGCCCAGCAACGATCCGATGTAGCCCGTCATCCCGCGAGCGATGGCGACTCCCGCTAGCAGCCCGAGCGCCGATCCGAACAGACCCGCAACCACGCTCTCGCCGAGGAACAGCGTTCGGATCTGCCGCCGCGTGGCGCCCAGCGCACGCAAAATCCCGATCTCCGAGCGGCGCTGCGTCACCGCAATCTGAAATGTGTTGTAGATGATGAACATTCCGATGAAGAGCGCGAAAACGCTGCTGACGTTCGCGGTCAGCGTGTAGACGCGCGAGATGGAATCGAATTGCTGCGCGCGCGCCGACGGCACTTGCACCTGGAATCCCGAGCCCAGCAGCGCTTTCGAGCTTCGCCTTCACGTCTCCAAGATTCGCCCCGTCCTTCACCGCCAGATCGATGCGATCGAACTTCCGGCCGCGTCCGAAAACCTTTTGCGCGGCGTAAACGTCCATCACCGCGAGGTTCCCGCCGAAGGCGCTGGTCAATCCGCCCGATTTCATGACGCCGCGAATGGTGAACAGCTTCCGGCCGTCCATGGTGCTCATCGGAACCTTCGCGCCCACGCTCAGATGATTCTCGCGCGCGTACGTGTCGGTGATCATCAGCGAATCGGGCTGTGCAAGGAACACGAGCGGATCGTCGATGTCATCGTCAGCGCCTTGGCCGCTCGATTCCAGATCGTAGTCGCGCAGGCTGCGATCGCCCGTCATATCCACGCCCAGGATCAGGAGATTGCCCTGCCCCTCGACGCCGGTGCCAACCACTGCTTCGATCACCGGCACCGCGACGCGCACTTCCGGAAGCGCCTGCACGCGCTCCAGAACATTTTCATCGAAGCCCGTTTCGCCGGCCGAAATCTGCAACTGCGTGGATCCCGCGATGCGGTCCACGGTCTGATGAAACGCATAGGCCACGGATTGATTGGCCGCGTGGATGCCGACAAACACCGCGACACCGAGCACGATTCCAGCGATAGTGAGCAGCCAGCGCGGCAAATGCTGCCGGACGTAGGGCCAGCTAATGAGTTTCAGCAGGATCATGAAGAGGGACGAATACCTTGCCCGCGCGATCTTCTTCAACGCGCCCGTCGCGCAGGGCCACCAGGCGCGCACAGCTCTCGGCCACATCGATGTCGTGCGTGACGATTAAGACCGTGGACCCCAGACGCTCATGCAGATCGCGAATGAGCGCGAGAATCTCGGCGCCGGTGTGCGTGTCCAGATTGCCCGTAGGCTCATCAGCCAGCAGCACCGGCGGATAAACCGAAAGCGCGCGCGCGATGGCGCAACGCTGGCGCTCGCCTCCAGAAAGCTCATCCGGCAAGTGCTCGCGGCGCGCCGACAATCCCACTAACCGCAACAGCTCGGTCGCGCGTTCCTCGATCTTCTTCTTCGGCCAGCCCCGCAGATGGAGCGGGATGGCGACGTTTTCGACGCAGGTCAGGGTGGGAAGCAGATTGAAGAATTGAAAAATGAATCCGATCTTGTCGCGGCGCAGGCGCGTCAATTCGTCATCCGACAACCCGCTCAGCCGCCTGCCGTCGATTTCGATTTCGCCGGACGATGCCGTGTCCAGGCCCCCGATCAAATTCAGCAGCGTGGATTTGCCCGAGCCCGACGGCCCCACGATAGACACCATCTCCCCGCGGCCGATGGAAAGACTTACATTCTCCAGGGCTGTGACGGTGCGCTTGCCTTCAAAGATTTTGCCGACATTCGCGAGGTCTATCACGCTATTGCTATCATGACCGAAAATCGATGCGTATCGGAATCGACGCCGGCGGAACATTTACGGACTTTATTGTTGTTCGCGATGACGGCTCCATGGAAACGTTCAAGTTGCGGTCGAATCCGCGGTCCCCAGCCAGCGTAATCCTGGCCGGAATCGCGCAGGCAACAGCCGGGCAACCCGCGGAAGTAATCCACGGCTCAACGGTCGCAACGAATGCACTGCTGGAACGCAAGGGTGCGCGAACCGCGCTGGTAACCACGGCCGGTTTTGAAGACGCGATCCACATCGGGCGACAGAATCGCAGGGAGCTTTACAACCTGACGCCGCTGCTGCGATCGTCAATCATCCCGCGCCGCATGTGTTTCGGCGTGCGCGAACGGGCGCACTTTGACGGCACTATCGCTCAATCGCCTTCGAACGCAGAAATCGCTCGCTTGAAGACTCGGCTGCGCCGTGCGCGAGTTCAATCCATTGCCATCTGCTTTCTGCACGCGTATCGCAACCCCGCAAATGAGAAGCTCGTCGCGGCGGCGCTGGAAGGTATCGGCTACCTGTGCACATCTCACGACGTTTGCCCGGAATTTCGTGAGTACGAGCGTTCCTCAACAACATTGATCAACGCCTACGTCGGCCCGTTGATGGACAAATATCTCGCCGAGCTCGAGAGCGGCGGTCGCCACCCGATCGCGATCATGCAATCGAACGGCGGATTCATGTCGACCAAGGAAGCGCGGCGCCACGCCGTTCGCACCGTGCTCTCGGGACCCGCCGGCGGCGTAGTTGGCGCGCTGGAAGTAGCCAAGCTTTCGGGCTTCTCGCGAATACTTGGGTTCGACATGGGTGGCACTTCCACGGACGTCAGCCTGTGCGACGGCCAGCCGCGCGAAACGTTGGAGGCGTCCATCGATGGCCTGCCCGTGCGCGTGCCGATGCTCGACATCCACACCGTTGGCGCGGGCGGCGGGTCCATCGCGCGGGTGGATGAAGGCGGCTTGCTGCGCGTGGGCCCGGAGAGCGCGGGCGCCGATCCGGGGCCGGCATGTTATGGCAAAGGCACTCGCCCCACGGTGACCGATGCACACGTGGTGCTGGGGCGCATCGCGGCGGATCAGTTGATCGGCGGCGAAATGCATCTGGATACCGCGCGCGCCGCCACGGCTGTGGATTCCATCGCGCAACAGCTTGGCATCAGCCGTGTTCGAGCGGCCCAAGGCATCCTGCGCGTGGCCAATGCGAATATGGAGCGCGCCATTCGGCTGGTGTCGGTGGAACGCGGGCACGATCCGCGCGACTTCGCTCTGGTGGCCTTCGGCGGCTGCGGCGGATTGCACGCGTGCGAGATCGCGCAGGAGTTGGGCATCGGGACGGTTCTGGTTCCCGAATACGCGGGCGCTCTTTCCGCGCTGGGCATGCTGCTCGCCAGCCACGTACGCGATCACGCGGCGGGTGTGTTGAACCGATCGGACTTCGAGCGCGAATTCGTGCGCCTGGAGCGCGTCGCGAAGAAGGAGTCGCCGGGAGCCGAGATCATCCGTTCCGCCGACATCCGCTACGCGGGCCAGAGTTACGAGCTCACTGTGCCCTGGAACGTCACCGACCCTGCCGTGCCGTTTCATCAGGAACACCAGCGCGTGTACGGCTACTCGAATCCGGAGCGTGCCATCGAAATTGTCACCGTTCGCGTCCGCGCCCGGCTGGATGTACAAAAACCGGCGCTGGTTTCGCAACGTCCGAAATCGGGCAAATCGAAGAAGCCCATGACCCGGCGCATCCACTCCGGCGGTGCGTGGCGCGACACTCCGGTATACCCGCGTTCCAGCCTCACCGCCGCGACGCTACAAGGTCCGGCGCTGATTCTGGATTACGGTTCCACCACGTTGATTCCCCCCGGCTGGACATTCTCGGTTGACAAGGTGGGTAGCTTAAAGCTGATTGCGGCGTCTTACTAACTGGGGGTGACAATGCCCAATCTCCGCACGCAGCAGTGGAAGTTCAGCCTGGGTTACCTGGTCTGGGTAATCCTGACCATCTGGTTTCTGCATTCCATGTTCACTCCGCCGCAGCCGCGCGAGCTGTCCTACAGCGATTTCCTGAACGAAGTGAAGGCCGGCCATCTGGACGATGTCCACATCACCGAGAGCAAGCTGACCGGCGCCTACAAAAAGGACTACCTAAAAACGTTGAAGCCGCCGGCGAAGAATCCGCAAATCACTTGCGATCGGATTCCCGGGTTGGACACCGGCCCGCTGGTGCAGGAGCTGGAAACGCAGCATGTGAAATTTTCCGGCAGCATTCCCTCCAGCAATATTTGGACCGGCTTGCTGATTTCCTGGTTCCCGCTGCTGCTCTTGTTCGTGATTTACGGCGTGGCCATGCGAAAAATGCAGAAAGGCGGCGGACCGCTCAGCTTCGGCAGAAACCGCGCGAAGATTCACGACGAATCCCAGACGCTGGATACCAAGTTCACCGACGTGGCGGGAGTGGAGGAGGCCAAAGCCGAATTGCGGGAGATTGTCGACTTCCTGAAGAATCCCGACAAATACCAAAGGCTCGGCGGCCGCATCCCCAAGGGCGTGCTGTTGGTGGGGCCGCCAGGAACAGGAAAAACATTGCTGGCGCGCGCCGTGGCGGGTGAAGCAGGCGTGCCATTCTTTTCGATCTCCGGCTCGGAATTCGTGGAAATGTTCGTGGGCGTGGGCGCGGCCCGCGTACGCGATCTCTTCGAGCAAGCGAAAAGCAAGGCGCCCTGCATCATTTTCATCGACGAGCTGGACGCTATCGGCAAATCGCGCTCGGCGGGAGCTATGATGTTGAGCAACGACGAGCGCGAACAGACGCTGAACCAGTTGCTGGTGGAAATGGATGGTTTCGATACATCCAAGGCGGTTCTCATTATGGCCGCCACCAACACCCCCGAGGTGCTGGATCCGGCGTTGCTGCGGCCCGGCCGGTTCGATCGTCAGGTGATTCTGGACCGGCCGGATTTAAGCGAGCGCGAAGCGATCCTGCGGGTACATGCCCGCAAGCTCAAGATCGGTCCTGACGCGGATCTGGAAAGGATCGCGGCCGAGACACCCGGAATGGTGGGCGCCGACCTGGCCAACATCGTGAATGAAGCGGCGCTCAATGCCGCGCGGCGCAACGCGGAACAAATCGAAATGCGCGACTTCGAGCAAGCCGTGGATCGGGTGACGCTGGGCTTCGAGAAGAAAGGCCGGCTGATCAGCAAGGAGGAAAAGGACCGCGTGGCTTATCACGAGGTGGGCCACACGCTGGTGGCTCTTTCGGTTCCTCACGCCGATCCGGTGCGCCGCGTCTCCATTATTCCGCGGTCCATTGGCGCCCTTGGGCACACGCTGCAGTTGCCCACCCAGGATCGATATCTGCTGACCGAGCCGGAGCTGGAGGATCGCATTTCGGTGCTGCTGGGCGGCCGTGGCGCCGAAGACATCGTCTACAACGGAGTTACTTCCACGGGCGCGAGTGACGACCTGGCGCGAGCCTCCGAGCTAGCCCGCCAGATGGTGATGCGCTACGGAATGAGCAAGCGTCTGGGAAGCTTGACTTACGGCGTGCCGCACGAATCGCGCTTTCTCAAAATGCCGTTTGAGAGCGAAGACAAGAACTACAGCGAGAGCACGGCGGAGCAGATTGACGCTGACGTCCGAGAGATCAGCGACCGGCTTTATCGGCGCGTGAAGGCGATTTTGACCGAGCGCCGCGCGGATCTGGACTTGATCGCCGCGGTGCTGATCGAAAAAGAAACTCTGGAACGGGAGGAATTGGAGAGGCTGCTTGCCAGCGCGAAACATCCCATGCCGGCGACGACGTGAGAGCATCGAAGCGTGAGAACGGAACGGCTGATTCTTCGGCGATGGCGCGAATCCGACCGGGAGCCTTTCGCGCGGATGAACGCCGACCCGCGCGTGATGGAATATTTTCCCGCTCCGCGTTCCACCGAGGAAAGCAATCGCTTGGTGGACCAGTTCGAGGCTGATTTCTTGCAGCACGGTTTCGGACTCTGCGCGGCGGAGCTGGTGACGGACCAATCCTTAATCGGTTACATCGGTCTGGCCGTCCCGAAGTTTTCCGCGCACTTCACGCCGTGCGTTGAGATTGGGTGGCGGCTGGCTGCCGAGCACTGGGGCCGGGGACTGGCCACTGAGGGCGCTCGCGAAATAGTTCGGCACGCGTTCCAGGTGCTCGGGCTTCAGGAATTGGTGTCGT
The DNA here is from genome assembly GCA_963784025.1 of Bryobacterales bacterium. Classification (GTDB taxonomy): domain Bacteria; phylum Acidobacteriota; class Terriglobia; order Bryobacterales; family Bryobacteraceae; genus Palsa-89. The sequence goes on along the minus strand of CAWAPW010000001.1, from coordinate 133,133 downwards.
TCACCGTTCCCGCCAACATCCGATCCCGGCGCGTGATGGAGAAGCTGGGAATGACGAGCAATGCGGCGGACGATTTCGATCATCCGAAGCTGCCGGTAGGCCATCGGTTGCGGCGCCACGTGCTTTATCGGCTGCGCCGCGGTGACAACGGCTGACCGGTCATTCGTATCTGAGTGCGATACCCGGATCCACGCGCATGGCTCGCCGGGCTGGTGGGTAGGCCGCAAGCACCGCAATCAGCAAGAACAGAAGCGACACGCCGGCGAACGAGATGGCGTCCACGGCATTGAGCCCGTAGAGCACGCCTCGCAATAATTCAGAGGCTCCCAGAGCGAGAATCACTCCGGCCAGCAATCCTTGAATCACGGGCCGCGTGCTCTCGCCGAGGATCAGGTGGAGAATGTCGCGCTTTTGTGCGCCGATGGCCATGCGGATGCCAACTTCGCGCGTGCGGAGCAGCACAATATAGCTGACCGTTCCGTAGATGCCCATAGACGCGAGCAGCAGCCCGAGCCCGCCCAGGGTGGACGCAATCGCAGCGGCAACGCTCGCGGTGACGAAGGGCGGCGCGCGTTGCAACATTGCATCGAGAGTGGATGTGGTGGCCAACAAGTCGGGGTCGATCGATGAGATGAGCGTGCCTATCGCAGAGGAGACCCGCGCCGGATCGGACTGGGTGCGGATGAGAATGGGGCGGTCCGCGAGCCGATCGTCCGCGAGCGGTAAGTAGACGCGCTTCGAATCGCTGCCATCGAACGCAGCTCCATGCGTATCGCGGGCCACTCCGACGATGCGGTACGCGGGCCCATCGGCCGCCACATCGGACGAAAGTTCGCTTCGATTATGGACCCGTTCGTCGGTGACCCCCAAACGGAGGCTTCGTCCGATGGGGTTCTGAGCAGCGAAGAGTTGCAGCGCGGCCGATTCGCTGAGAACGACATCGTGCGCGGATTCGCCGCCGTGGGGTTGAAAGCCGTGTCCCAGGAAAAGCGGAATGCCAAGGGTCTCAAAGTAGTTTGGCTGGATATAGGTGTAGCCGAGGATCGCGTGTGAACTTGCGGCTTGCGCAACGGCCGCTGTCCGAAGGACGTCATCGGCGGGCGGGCGTCCGCTGGTGATTCCAGCCACGCCGGGCAACGCAGCCAGCCGCGCACGAAGCTCGCGGGCCAGCGCAAGCTTGCGGGCGGCGGTATTTTTCGGCCCCTCGGGAAATTGGAATTGAAGGTCCACCACGCGTTTGCTGTCATAGCCCGGATCGATGTTGAGTGAGTGAATGGCGCTGTGAATCAACATACTGCCGGCGATCATGAGCGCCAGTGAGAGAGCCACCTGCGCGGCGATGAGGAAGTTTTGAATCCGGCGGCTTTGGAGCGGCGACGTGCTGGATCTCTCACCGGGAGAGAGCGCGGAGCGCGAGCTTTCGAGCGCTGGAGCAAGCCCGAACAGCACGCCGGCAATCAGAGAAATCGCAAATACGTACGAAAAAATTCCAAGGTCCGGGGCGACGTGGAAAATAAGCGAGCCATATTCGGCGGGCAGCAATTCGGCCAGGAAGGTGGCCCCGACTTGCAAAAGCGCCCAGGTGAAAAACAGAGCTACCGCTCCCGCCAGCAGCGCCAGCACAGCGCTCTCCGTTAGCAATTGCCGGATAATCCGGCCACGGCTAGCTCCCAGAGACAGGCGTGTTCGCAGCTCGTTGTGGCGCGACCGGGCGCGGGCTAGTTGCAGGCTGCCCACATTGGCGCACGCAACGGCCAGCAGCATGGCGGCTGCGAGCATGATAAGCACAATGGCCAGGTTCAGTGCGCCGTAAAACTTGAGCGGAAGAGGGAACGGAGAGCCCGGCCAGACCATGGCCGTCGCGGGTTTCGCCGATTCCGAATGAGGATCGTGTAGCTTGCGGAGGCGATCGCTCAGCAGCGTCATCTCTGCCTGCGCCTGGCCGATGCCGACGCCGGGAGCGAGCCGTCCAAAAATGCCGTAGCGCTGGGCTTCCCGGTCGCGCAGCCAATTATTGTCGGCGTGAACCAGCGGCTCCAGGCTGATCGGCAGCCAGAAATCAGGCGTGGCGATGTTGGTGCCGACAAAATCGCGCGGCGTGATTCCGGCCACGGTGAGCGCCGCGCCATTCAGGCGGATGGTTTTTCCCAGCACCGCTGGATCGTTCGCATATCGCGTTCGCCAATAATTTTCGCTGATCAGAACGGAGGGCGATGCGGCGAGTTCACGCGCGGGGATGGCGTCGAAGGTGCGGCCGCGCAAGGCCCCCACTCCGAGAACCTGAAAGTAGTTTTCGGAGACAACATAGACGCTGGCTAACTCCGCATTGGTTGCGCGAGAAGGTATCGGTACCAGCTTTCCGAGCAGGGAGCCAGCCGAGGAGTCACGCCGGCTAATCGCGCCGCCGGCGTCATTGAGGGTCATGTGCTCGGGGGTGTAAGCGATCAGCCCGCTGAAAGAATGGGCCGCATCCCGATACGCGGCATAGTCGGGATAGCTAAAAGCGGCATCGGCGCCCGAGTTGCGGACCAGCGCGAAATTGACCATTTCGCGGGGAGCGCGAGCATCCAGCGGGCGCGAGACCATCGCTTTGTAGGCGGTGAAGACCGCTGTGTTCACGCCGATGCCCAGCCCCAGCGCGAGCACCGCGACGCAAGTGAACCCCGGATTGCGGCCCAACATGCGGGCGGCGTAACGCAAATCCTGAAACACGGTTCCCGGCAGGATCATCGGATCGATCTCAGCAATTCCATCGCCATCGAACCATGTTGAGTTGACGAGGTTTCACGCTCTGGGGGCGTTCGCTAATGGGACTTGGGTGGCCGCGCGGGCGCAGTGGCGCACAACTGGCATTATGGAAGGGGCGTCTTGAGGAGACCAGTGGATGACCAGCCTGCGCGGTGACTTCGTTGAACTTACCAAAGCTATTATTCTCGTGGTGGCGGCATTGTTTCCAATCGTCAATCCGTTCGGCAGCGCGGCCATCTTCGTGGACATGACGGGGCCGATCAGCGAGCGATTGCGCGATCTGCTGGCGCGGAAAATTTCGACCTATTCTTTTCTTCTGTTGATCGGATCCATTCTCTTCGGCGCCCAGATCCTGACGTTCTTCGGCGTTACCCTGTACGCGGTTCAGATCGGCGGCGGACTGGTGGTGGCGTCTACCGGTTGGGCGCTCCTCAATCAGACCGGCTTCGGAGCCACATCCCGCTCCACGGCCGAAAGCGACATCCTGGCTAACGTTTTCTACCCCTACACGTTGCCTGTCACCGTGGGTCCGGGCTCAATCTCCGTCGCGATTACTTTGGGGGCAAACCTTCCCGTGGAGCTTCACGCTCCTTCATTTCTTTCACCCATCGTACTCATCGCTTCGTTCGTCGGCGTGGTTTTTATCTGTGTAACCGTCTACCTGTCCTATCGCTATGCGAATGCGGCGGAGCGTTTTCTGGGCGCCTCCGGCACGTCCGTGCTGATGCGACTGCTGTCCTTCATCATGCTGTGCATCGGAGTACAGATCATGGCCAACGGCATTCGATCGTACCTGGCCCTGATACCGAAGTAACTCGCTGGTGCAGCGCGATCAGGAAAGTTCGGACAGTTCCTTGAACTCGCCGTTGCTATCGCCCAGCTTTTCCGCCGGCACACCCAGCTTATTCAGCAACGTCAGCTGGAGGTTCGTGAGCGGCGTGTGTTCCGGATAGACCAGGTGACGGCCGCCCTTCAGCGTCCCGCCGCCTCCGCCCACGAGAAATGTCGGCAGCGGACCGTGCGTGTGCCGATCGCTGTTGCTGATGCCCGAGCCAAAAAGAAGGATGACATGATCCAGCAGCGAGCCATCGCCATCCGGAGTATTGCGCAACTTTTCGAGATATTCGGCAAACAGCGCGATGTGATAGCGCTGAATTTTGGCGCATTTTTCCATCTTCTCCGGATTGCCCTGGTGGTGCGTGAGCGGATGGTGCGGCTCCGGCACGCCGATCTGCGGATAGGGCCGGCCGGTCTGCTCGCGGCCGTACATAAATGTGGTCACCCGCGTCAGGTCGGATTGGTAGGCCAGCAGTTGCAAGTCGTACAACAACCGGACCTGGTCCTCGAACTTCTCCGGGATGCCGGCGGGCTGGGCCACGTCGGGCAATTCTTTGGAGCTTTGTTCTTCCGCCTTCTGAATTCGCCGCTCCACGTCTCGGAGCGACGCCAGATAGTCGTTCATCTTGCGATTGTCGGACGGCCCCAGCTGGCGCTGCAGTTGATTCACGCGATCGCTCACGGAATCGAGCAGGCTCTTGTCCTGGCTGAGGCGCGCCGCGCGCACGCGAGGATCGGTGCTGTCGCTGGAACCGAACATCCGCTCGAAAAGCACGCGCGGATTGTTTTCGGCCATCAGCGGCAACGTCGGCGTCAGCCAGGAGATCGTGCTGCTATAGGCGCAGCTATAGCCCAGATCGCAGGAACCCAGCAGGCTGTTTTCGTCGGCGGTCATTTGCAGCGAGGAGAGCTGCGTGTCGCGCTCGAATGCCTTGGCGGCGATCTGATCCATGGAGACGGCGTTCTCGACATTGCTGTCCGACTTCTTCACGTGCACGCCGGTGAGATAGGAGCCGCACGCGCGGGAGTGGTCGCCGCCGCCGTCACCGTTCGCCTCCGCCGGATCGCAGAACAGGCCCGTGACGACGATCAATTTGTCCTTGAATGGTTCGAGTCCTTTTAATGTCGGCGAGAGCTCGAATTCGGAACCGGCGCCCTTCGGCAGCCATTGATCGTAGATGACGCCGTTCGGATGATAGACCACGCCCAAGCGGCGCACGGGCTTGGTGGTAGCGGCCGGCGCGAAGGCCGGAATCATGGCGTCGAGCAACGGCAATGCGACGGCCGTGCCTGCTGCCGCGAAGCACGGTGCGGCGCGAGATGGCCTTCTTCGTCACGAACATAGTTCTATTCTCCTCGATTTCCTGCCGCGCTTTGGTCGAGTCGCGCCGCCGGTTACTCGTCCGGCGGTTCTCATCTGAAATGGCGCGCTCTTCACAATACCCAGAATCAGCGACGACCAGCGGTAGTCATCGGCCGCCGCCGAGCGGTCAATCGCGCGGACCGTGGGAGCGTCGTAATACTCCAGCCCACGGCCCAGAGCGTACGTCAGCAGTTTGTCGGTTACGGTTTTGACGAATTGCGTTTTCTGCGCCATCAGGGCCTGCCGCAACTCCCGCGGACCGTCGACCTTCGTGCCGTCCAGCAACACGCCGGAAGCGTCGATGGCGTGGCCTGCGTCGGTTGTGCGCCACTGCCCGATGGCATCGAAATTTTCCAGGCTCAACCCCAGCGGATCCATGCGCGCGTGGCAACTCGCGCAAGCCGGATTGGCGCGGTGCATCTCCAGCATTTGCCGGACGGATAACGGCTTGCCATCTTTGTTGCTCGACTCGAGCGAAGGAACGTTGGGGGGAGGCGCGGGAGGCGGCGCGGAAAGAATATTTTCCAGCACCCACTTGCCGCGGATGGTGGGCGAAGTACGCGTGGTGTAAGAGGTGACGGCCAGCACGCTGGCCTTGCCCAGCAGCCCGAAGCGATTCTCATCGGTGAGTATTACGCGCCGGAAGTGGCTGCCATAGACGCCGGAAATTCCATAATGGCGCGCCAATTGCTCGTTGAGAAAGGTCTCATTCGACGTCAACAGGTCGGTGACGCTCGCGTCCTCTTTCAATTGAGCGTCGAGAAACAGCTCCGTCTCGGTGACGAACGCGGAACGCAGATTGTCGTCGAAAAATGGAAACTTGGTGCCGTCCGGATTGAGCAGCCATACGTTGCGAGTCTCGAGCCAATCGGAGAAGAAATTTTCGACCAACGAAGTGCGCGCGCGGGGATCGGCGAACATGCGCGAAACTTGCTGCTCCAGAACCGCCGGCTCATGCAATTTCCCGCGGATTGCCAGGTCCAGCAGAGTGTCGTCCGGAATGCTGCTCCACAAAAAGAACGATAATCGCGAAGCCAGCTCGACATCGGAAATACGATACACGGCGCCCGGAGCGGCGCCGGCGGGATCGGCCTCGATGCGGAACAGAAAATCGGGGCTCACCAGCACGCGCTCCAGCGCGGCGCGAATCCCATCGTCGAAGCTTCCGGCGATGCGCGCGCGCGTTTGTAGAAGCTGAGCAGCGTCTGGACGTCGTCGTCGGTGGCGGAACGGCGATAAGCCCGCCGCGCCAGTCTGGACAGGATTTTCGTCGCGCAGGCAGTTTCGTCCGGCAGCCGCTGGCGGGATGGCACACGAAGAGAAGCTGCGCGGCTGGGCGAATCGGCCGGCACTCGGCCGTCATAAGGACCGCCGATCAGCAACGACGCAATGGCAATCGGCGATGTGCCATTGTCGGATGCGCGGCTGAAAAGCGGAAGGCGGTCCGGCCCCGGGCCTTCGGGCTCCGCATCGTCGGTCTTGAGCATGGTCGCCATCACCTGGTGCAGGCCGGCCTTCACCGGAACGCGCACCTGCAGCACTTCGTCGCCGTCATAGATAAAGGTCTTGGACGGTGGCTTTCCTCCGCCCAGCGTGAATTGCCAGACGCGCTTGCCATCCACGCGGATTTCAAATTGAGTGGGCACGTTCAGGCCGCGGATTTCGCTGTCCCAAGCCCGCTGCAGACGAATCTTGAAAACATATTCGCCGTCCACCGGAAAATAGTGGCGCGCGGCGACGCCGCCTTTGGATCCCAGCGGAAAGTCTTCGCCCAGACGGTCCGTCTGGCGAAGATAGGTCTGGTCGTTGGCGTTGTCCTTCAATGCGCCGTAGCGCACGAACGCCGGTGGGATGGTGGTATCGCCCACGGCCCGGCGCGCAATGGCCGCCGCCGCGGATACGTATCGATCCAGCAATGCCGGTTGCATGGAAAGCGCCTCGGCGTTGTTCTCGAACCCGAACGCCTGTTGCATCCGGCGGCAGCATGGCCTGAGGGTCCACTTCCACCGCGATCAGATCGCGCACCGCGTTGGCGTATTCGGCGCGATTGAGACGATGCAAGCTGGCCGGATGGCCCGGGTTCCCGTGAGCCGCGGCGGCGCGGTCGATTTCCGATTCCAGCCAAGCGGCAACCTTGTCGTAAGTGGCGTTATCCGGGCGCGGAAGCTTCGGGGGCGGCATCGCGCGGCTGCGCAGCTTCACGATCACCTTTTCCCAGGTCTCTTCGCGAGTTGTAAGGATTGATCCGGCGTCGGCGCGATCCAACGCCAGGCCCGCAGTCTTCAGCTTCTCGTTGTGACAGGAGACGCAATACTTGTTCACCAGTTCGCGAGCGGGATTGTCCGTGGAGGCATTTGCCGCCACAGCCGAAATCGCGAAACAAGCCAGGGTGAGGTAACGGTTCTGTATCATTGCTCGGCCCTGCACTTATTCTGGGCCTCGCAGGGATGCCCCAGCTTCGGATCGGCGCCATGCTTTAGCAGCAACTCCGCGCCTTCCTTGTTATAAAGGACACCGCCCAGCCGGTCGCCATCGCCGTGCGCCGCAAGGTACGGAGTTACGCCCGCCTTGCTGACCGCATTCACATTGACGCCCAGATCGATCAATTGCGCCAGCAGCTTGTTCCACCCGCGATAGCCCGGGCCAAACAAAGCATTCTCGCCAAACGTGGTCTCGCCCTTCGGGTCGACGCCGAGATCCAGCAGCAGCTTTACCGTCTGCATCGCTTGGGCCTCCGTGACGGTGTCCTCTCCGATGGAATGGTTCAGACCCGCCGCGGCCATAATGGCGGACGCATTCGAGGCAGTGAGTATTTTGGGATCGGCGCCGGCGTCCAGCAGAATGTGCATCATCTCCAGATCGTTGGCCGAGGCGGCCAGAAGGAAAGGCGTCGCGCCGTTGGCGTCCAGGTATCCGCCAGCGAAACTCGGCTGCGGTTTCGTCATGCGCGGATTCACGTTGGCGCCGTGGGCCAGCAGAGCTTTCACCAGCCGCAGCTTGGCCTGGCGATCCGGAATGCCGGACATGGGGTCCTCAAAACCGTACACCGGATTCGCGGTGAAGCTTTCCCACTGGCTGGACGCCCAATGCAGAGGCGTGAAGCCGCGCCGCGATGTTATTGGGATCGGCGCCATGATCCAGCAGATACAGCGCCAGGTCCACCTGGCCGCGCACCACGGCCACCAGCAGCGGAGTGTAGCCAAGAGAGCCCTGAGTCTTGGCGATCCCAAGGAAAGACGATAACACGGTTGGTGGCGCCCTCTGCGTGGGTCAGAATGTTTACGTCTACGCCGGCGGCCAGCAACAACTTTACGCTTTCCAGGTCGCCAACGCGCGCCGCAAAGTGAATCGCCGTGAATCCCTGTTTGCTATTGGCTTTGAGATCCGCATGCGCGTCGATGAGCGCCTTCACCACATCGGGGTGACGCTCCGCCGCGGCCCACATCAAGGCCGTCTGATTCTGCGCCGGCTCTTTCGCGTTGATCGCCGCGCCGTACTCGATCAGCATGCGAACCGCGTCCACGCTGCCGGTCTTGGCGCAAGTCATCAGCGGAGTTTCCCCAGTGGCGATGGGCGTATTTGGATTGGCGCCCGATTTCAGGAGCGACCGCACAAAGACGGAATTTCCGTTGATGCAGGCTTCCGATAGCGGCGTCATCCGGAAATCGTTTGCGGCGTTCGGGTCCGCACCGGCGCCCAGCAGCAGATTCGCTGTGTCCAAATCGTTCCAATGCGCCAGCCAAAGCAGCGCCGTGGAGCCGTCGCTGGAGCGGGCATTGACGTCGGCCTTTTGAGCCAGGAGCGCGCGAACGGCCTTTTGGTCCTGGTTTTTGGCGGCCTCCACGAGCGGCGAATCGGTGGCTTCGGAAGCGCGTGCAAGCCCGCTGAAACCAGCGCCCAGTAGCAGCGCCAGCCCTAGCGCCGTCAAACGGCAGTGCCTGTTCACGTGATCAAACATAGCGCGCCCTCTCCATAGGCCAGGAGATCCCGATATCCGCCCGGCCTGGATGGGGCGCGGCGGCGGAATTACCGGAGTCGTCGCAAAGCAGTGCGGCCCGCGGCCATTATATTAGATTTGAACGATCGGCGAGGTCTACCAGGGAGTTACAATCTGGGTTGGGCCCTTAGCTCAGCGGTTAGAGCAGCGGACTCATAATCCGTTGGTCGAAGGTTCAAATCCTTCAGGGCCCACTATTGCAACCGCAGCGGCATTCGGCGCATCATAATGAGTACAAGAGTAGTAAGATACTGGAAATGCTAAGTGCCATCCATCGGCGCCTGATTCCTGGCCTTCTCGCCCTATCGCTGAGTTTGGCCGGGCTACAGGGCGCTTCCATACCCGATGTCCCTGGGGTTCCTAACTTTCACCAGGTGGACGAACATGTTTATCGCGGCGCTCAGCCGCACGGCCAGGGCTTTGACGGCTTGGCGAAAATCGGCATCAAGACCGTGATCGATCTGCGCGGCGAACGATCGGAAGAGACCGCCGTGGAACGCACCGGAATGCACTACGTTCGCCTGCCTTGGAGCGGTTACAAAGCTCCGGCCGATTCGCAAATCGCCGCGGTGCTTTCCCTGCTCAATGACAATTCGGCGTGGCCGGTTTTCATCCACTGCCGGCGCGGGGCAGACCGTACGGGCACGGCCATAGCCTGCTACCGCATCACGCACGATCATTGGACCAACCAGCAGGCCCTGGCGGAGGCCAAGACGTTCGGCATGAGTTCCATGGAAGTGGCCATGCAGCGCTTTATCCTGGCGTTTGTATCGCCAGTGGCGCCCTTGGCGGCTTCAGCTTCGAATACGGCCTCTACAACCGCGCCGGCTTCCCCCGTTGCATCGCTCCCCTGAACTGCGCCGTAGTAACATGATGCTGATGTTGCTTCGCACAGCGGCTATTCTGCCCGCGCTTCTGCTTTCGCCGATTCTTGCTCTCGCGCAACAATCGATGATGCTGCCCGAAAACTCGGTAACGCGCGTCTCCGAGCACGTCTACGCGATCGTGGGTTTTCCCAACATTGGTATCGTGGTGGGCGATCGCGCGACGCTGGTGGTGGACACGGGGCTCGGCCCGCGCAACGGCGCCATCGTGGTGAAACAGGCGGAAAAGCTGGCCAAAGCGCCGAATCTGTATTTGACTACCACGCATTTTCATCCCGAGCACGCTATGGGCGAGCAGGCCTTTCCGCCGCGCACCGTCATCATCCGCCCGGCCGTGCAGCAGGATGAGATGAACAAACACGCCACCGAGATGATGGATCTATTCCGCAGCTTCTCGGCCCAAAGCAAAGAGCTGCTGGCGGACGTGAAGATGCGCCCGCCCGACATCGCGTTCGACAAAGAGATCACGCTGGATCTGGGCGGCGTTACGGCGCGCCTGTTCTGGTGGGGACCGGCGCACACGCTGGGCGACGAGATGATCCTCGTGGAGCAGGATAGCGTTCTCATACCCGGCGATATCGTGCAGGACAAGATCGTGCCCAATATACCCAGCGCTGACGCCAGCGTGAAGAACTGGCTCGCGATTCTCGATCGGCTGGAGCCGCTCAAGCCGCGCTTCATCGTGCCGGATCATGGTGCGCTGGGCGATGGATCGCTGATCGCAAAGGAGCGCGCGTTTCTTCTGGATTTGCAGGCCCGTTCGCTGGAACTGAAGCGGCAGGGTAAGTCCGCCGATGAAGCCGCCGCCACGGTGACGGCCGAGTTCAAAACCAAGTATCCGGATTGGCAGACCATGGGCCCGGTGGCCAACGTCGTCAAGCGCGTGTACGCCGAGAATCCGTAAACCGCTTGCTGACGCGCGCGGCTCAGTGCTACAGAGCCGCGTCCGTGAGGCCGGTAGGTTCAGAAGTGGAACCCGATAGTTCCGGTTATCGCCCGCGGCGACACATAGTGCGTGCCACTGAACGTGGAAAGAAAGTTGTATAAGACATAGGAGTTGGCTAGGTTTACTACCGTCACTCGGGCGCTAATCTTGTACTTGTCGCCGTGCAAGATGTTGTCGTGTCCGACGCCAATATCGAACAGGTTGCGAGGGGCGATGCGAGGCGGGTTGTGGTCGTCGTTTTCGGTGCCCGCAGCTGGGATGGATACCAAGTTAGAACCGTACAGGTTCGCTGGACACAGACCGTTGGGGCTGATGGGAGTGGTCGGCGTCGCGTGCACGGTGCCGCAGTAGAGCCCACCTTCGAACTGTTGGTCGGGCGTGATGCCGGAGACATCCACGATGGAATCGGTCCCGTTGGGCCCGTTGGCGCAATCCTGGCCTCCGGCACATGGCACCGGACCCGCTACAAGACCGCTATCGTAGCGCCAGTTGAAGCTGAACCACGGAAGCTTCTTGGACGGCTGGTATTGCAGGTGCCCGGTTGCATTGTAAAGCTCGTCATGATCGATGCGGAATACGCTGATTGCGCCCGGAGTAGAGCCAATCCCTGAGATCTGCGGGCCGAAGAAGCGCGCCGCCACGCTGGACGTCACCAGAAACGCCGTCAACCCATGGAAGTTCGGCATCGTGAGGCGGATTGCATATCCTGGAATTTTCGAGCTGGCCCATTCGATCGGATAGGTGATCGGCGTATTGCCGAGCACGCTGAAGTCGAAAGCCTCGTGAGTGTACTTCCAGATATATTCACCATCCAAAACCAAGTACTTGCCAAACGCCTGCGAGAGGCCGGCATGGAATTCATTGCGATGGCCGGGACCGAGCGGCGCCGTCGACACGCATTGGCCCCCCGCGACAAAGCTCTGGAAGGCGACGATCGCCGGATCCTGGCATCCCAGGCTGGCCAGCACCAGGTTCTCGTTGAAGGGGGTTTCCATTGTACGGGCGTAAGAGACTCGCAGTACTGTATTCGTTGGCTTGATGTTATAAGCGATACCAAGGCGTGGTTCCCCCTGCGCCGCCCTGGTGATGCCATCATACTGGTCAACGCGCAGACCGAGATTGAAGGTCCAGTTGTGGATGTTGATCGCGTCCTGAATGTAAAAGGCGAATTCCCGGATGTCGGCATGCCCAAAATATCCGTACTCGGTGCTGGTGCTGTTGGCGCAACCGTCGGAAGAGGGCAGCGGCGACGTTCTCGTCAGGTCGTAACAGGCCAGCAGCGGAATAAAGTTAGGATTCTGCTGCAGCGTTCCCCCGCAGTTGTTGGGATTTGTCAGCGTAGGATCCGTGTCGGGGCTGCCGTCGGCGTTGAGACATGGGGCGTTCACCGTTGGATCGACCAAACCGAAGGAGTCTCTTTCGGTAATAAGAGTTTGCTCATACTGCGCGCCGATCTTGATGTTGTGAATGCCACTCACGTAGGACACGCTGGCGCGGACGCCGGCATTTGTGAGCCGGCGGCTTTGACCGTCGGTCGCCGACTGCAGATCGGCCGTTAGGTCGGCAAAGGGGTCGGCGCTTGGATAGTAGTTGTATTGATCCTGCCGCAGAAAAGCACCAAACGTGAAAACGGTTTTGGGATTCAGAAGATGGGTCCACACCGGCGCGATATTAAACGTTCTGATCTTCGAACGTTGATCCGCGGAGCCTACGGGTAAACCATTGGGCCCGAGGCCGCCGTTATTTACCAGCAGTCCGTTCCAGGCTGTCGCATCCTGGGCATCGTAAGAATTGGGAGTCTGGAACCAGGAGCGCGTGAAGCTGAGGTTGAGGTTGATGGAGTCCTTGTCGGAAAGTTTGAAATCCACGCGGTCGAATATGTTCTCCTCGTTGCCATGATCGTGGAAAACCTGGAACTCCGGACCATCCAGGAAACGGCCCGTGTCGAGACCGTTGGCGGAAATGAAGTTGCCCCACCTTTGCGAGCCATAGGAAAGATCGAACCCGTCATTCGTGGTTCCAAACGTGCCATAGGAAGTAGTAATATCGCCGTGCGGCTCCGTGACGCCGAGCCCCGAGCGAGTAGTCACCACCAGCACCAGACTGGTCTTTCCACCATATTCGGCGGGCGGCGCGCCTTCGATGACCTCCATTGACTGTACGGCATCGACCGGGAGTTGGTTCGAGAAGACCTTGCTTTGCTGGTCGGTAATCGGCTGGTCGTCGATCATGAAAGAGTTCGAGGCGTGATCGCCAAGTCCGTGGAAAAGGCCGTTGGAGTCGGCCGAAACACCTGGAGAGGCAAGCGTCGCCAAGGAGCTGAGCGATGAGGACTGGCTTTCCAGCGGCAGCTTGTCGAAAAGTTCCCGATCCACATCGGTGTGAGTGGTGGTATCGGTCTCCACCAAATCTCCGCCGGTGGTCACCGTCACGGTTTCATTGGCGACGCCCAGCGCCAGGGAGAGCTTGGCTTCCACAGGCAGCGGAGAACGCACGTTGATATCCTGTTCGCCGCCCTGGAATCCCTTCGCCGAAGCACTCAGGTGATAGTTGTTGTAAGGAATATTATCGAACTCGAAGTTCCCCTGGGCGTCGGTTTGGACGCTCTTGTCATACCGGGAAACCGGGTTCTGGATTTCTACCGCAGCCCCCATGACGGCCGCGCCGGAGGGGTCCAGCACGGTTCCGCGAACCGTCCCGGAGTTGGCGCTGCTGGATTGCCCGTACGTCGCCACGGGCCAGGCGATGCATAGTACAAGAAAAATCCGAGAGATTGCGAGACGGCTTGTCCTCATATTTTCCGATTGTGAATCCTGGAAACTAAGGCGCCAAGGACAATTTAATGGTCGGCTAGATCGTCAAGATCAACGATCTAATTTGCGCCATGAGCGGATGACAATTGTTATCCGTTCAGTAACTGGCGAATATTTCCGGCCTGCCTTTTGCTCGCGACAAACTCCTGATCGTTGCTCAGCGTGATCAGCCATCGCTGGCTGCTGAGGGCGCTCATCTTGCGGACGTGGTCGACATTCACCAGCGCGCTTCGATGAATTCTTCGGAAACTGGTATTCCTGAGGCGTTGCTCCAGAACCTTGAGAGTCTGCGTGGCCAGGTATTTCTTCCTGGCGGTGATGATCCACACCAACTCGCCATCGGCTTGGAATGCGTAGATCTCGTCGGCGGCAAGGAGAAAGTATTCCTCGCCCACCTTTCCCACGATTCGTCTCCCCTGAAATACGGCCGGCTTCTCTGCGATCTCCTGCAACTGGGCCAGTCTTTCCGCGGACTCGCTCTCGGTGAGCCGCTTGGCCCGTTCCACTGCCTCCGCTAAGCGCTCTCCGCCCACCGGCTTCAGCAGATAATCGATGGCGCCTGCATCGAATGCCTGCAGAGCATACTTGTCATACGCGGTGACAATTACGATCGCCGGCATATGCGTGGCGCGTCTGAGATTCCGGACCACTTCCAGCCCGCCCATGACCGGCATTTGAAGGTCTAACAGGACCAGGTCAGGATGGTCCGAGGATATTTTTTCCAGAGCCAGCGCGCCATTGTCTGCCTCTCCGATGATCTCCACGTCGTGCAACCAACCGAGTTCCTCGCGCAATATCTTGCGCGCAATCGGCTCGTCGTCCACGATTAAAGTTCTCAAGGGCATATTCGCGCCTGAAGCTCAGATATTTTTAGCACGCTGCAGCTCGTGGTCGAACAAGTTTTCAATGGGCGGGCTCCACGGAGCAATCAACGATCTGAAGCTCCTGGTGGGCGGACATACCCGGTGTTCCGCTCCCTCTGGTCGCGGCTCGGCCACGCCTTACTGTGCCACCACCGCAGGGAGTGGGTCGCCACTTACTGAGCCACGACCACAGGGAGTGGTCCCTAGAAATGGAACCCAACCGTCCCGCTCACGGTGCGCGGAGTCACATAGTGCGTTCCGCTGAAGGTAGACAGGAAGTTGTAAAGCGCATACTCGTTGCTCAGATTCACCACTTCCAGCCGCGCGCTCCATTTATACTTATCGCCGTGGAAAAGGTTGTCATGGCCCACGGCCAGATCGAAAAGATTGCGGGGCGCTATGCGGGGCGGGTTGTGATCGTCGTTCTCCGCGCCGGCGACGGGAATCTTTAGCAGGTGCGATCCATATTGCGCTGCCGGGCACAGACCCGTGGGGCTGATCCCGGTGGTGGGCGTGGCATACACGCTGCCGCAATAGAGACCGCCTTCGAACTGCTGATCCGGCGTCAAATTGGAAACATCCACCATGGAATCCGTCCCGTTCGGGCCGTTGGCGCAATTTCCGCCGGCGCACGGCACCTCGCCGGCCACCATTCCGCTATCGTAGTGCCAATTGAATCCCATCCACGGTCCCCGCTGCCAGGGCTGGTATTGCAAATGAGTGGTGGCGTTGAAAACTTCATCATGATCGATGCGGAACACTTCGCAGCCGGTGGACGTGGAGCACAACGGCGTGGCCCCGATTCCGCTGACCTGAGGCTCAAAGAAGCGCGCCGACACGTGCGAAAGCACCACGTATGCCGAGAGTCCGTGCAAGTTCGGCATGGTGCCGCGGACCGTAAACCCAGGGATCTTGGACCTCGACCACTCGATGGGAAATGTGATCGGTGAATCGCCCAGCACGCTAAAGTCATAAGCCTTGTGCGTGTATTTCCAGATGTACTCGCCATCCAGCACAAAATATTTTCCGAAGGCCTGCTGCAATCCGGCGTGGAATTCATTGCGCCAGCCCGGACTAAGAGGGGTGGTCGTTACGCACGGGCTCACCGTACTCGACATGATGGCGTTGACCACCGGGTTGCCGCATCCCTCGCTCGAAAGGACCAGGTTCTCATTGAACGGCGTTTCTAGCGTGCGGGCGTAGGAGAGGCGCAGCACCGTGTTTGTGGGTTTGAAGTTGTAAGCGACACCCAGACGGGGCTCGGCTTGTTTGGCGCTGGTAATGCCATCGTAGTAATCGAATCGAAGGCCCAGGTTGAAGGTCCAGTTCTTGACGGTTATGGTGTCCTGGAAGAACAAGGCCAATTCCCGGATGTTGGCGTGGCCGTTAAAAGTGTACAGGCCGCTGGTGGAACTGGGGCAACCGTCGGAGGGAGGCAGCAGCGAGGTGCGGGTCAAGTCGTAACAGGCCAGCAGGGGGTTGAAGTTGGGATTTTCTGTCAGCCCGCCGCACTCGCTGGGATTGGTAAGCGCGGGATTTGTGTCCGGGCTACCATCGGGATTCAAACAGACGGCGTTGAGATTTGGATCCACCACCCCGAAACTGTCCTTTTCGGTGAGGATGGTGTCCTGATAGGTGATTCCCGCTTTGATATTGTGAATGCCTTTTATATACGACAAATTGGTGCGAAGCCCCAGATTAGTCAGCGTGCGATTCTGGCCGATGGTCTGTAGCTGCAGGTCGGGCTGGAGATCGGAGAAAGGATCGTCGCTCGGATAATAGTTATATTGATCCTGCCGCGCGAATCCGCCGAAAGTAAGGACGGTGCTCGGATTGAGCAACCGGGTCCAGGTGGGCGCGATATTGAACGATCTGATTTTCGAGCGCTGGTCGGTAGGCCCCACCGGCAGGCCATTGGGACCGAGGCCTCCGTTGTTGACCACCAGCCCCGACCATGCGTCCGCGGTTTCGGCATCCAACGAATTGGGAGTCTGGAACCAGGAACGCGTAAACGTGAGGTTCACATTGATGCTGTCCGCCTGGGAGGGCTTGAAGTCCACGCGATCGAAGATGTTTTCTTCGTTGCCATGATCGTGATAGACCTGGAACTCGGGACCATCCAGAAATCGGCCCGTGTCCAATCCGTTTACGGCAATAAAATTACCCCAGTTTTGTTTTCCATAGGCCAGGTCGAAGCTTCCGTTGGAAGAGCCAAAAGTGCCATACGAAGCCGTAATATCGCCGCGCGGCTGCATGACACCCAGACCGGAGCGCGTGGTCACATCGACTACAACGCTAGTCTTGTCGCCATACTCGGCCGGAGGCGCGCCTTCGATCACCTCCATGGATTGCACCGCGTCCACCGGAATTTGATTGGAGAAGACCTTGCTCTGCTGGTCCGAAATAGGTTGGCCGTCCAGCGAAAACGAATTCGAGGCATGATCGCCAAGGCCGTGCATCTGGCCGTTCGAATCGCCGGAAATGCCCGGCGACGCCAGAGTCACCAGGGAGCTGAGCGACGAAGACTGGCTTTCCAGCGGCAGCTTATCGAACATCGAGCGGTCTATATCGGTGTGAGCGGTGGAATCGGTTTCTATCAGGTCGCCAGCCTCTTGTACCGTCACGCTAGATACGGCAGTACCGATGGTCAGGCTGATCTTCACTGCCTGCGGGATGGGTGAGCGCACATCCACGTCCTGGGTGGCCGACTGGAACCCGGCAGCGTTCACACTCAGGTGGTAGTTGTTGTATGGAACGTTCTTCATTTCAAAATTTCCCATATCGTCGGTCTGCGCCATCTGCATGTAGTGCGACACGGGATTTTGAATCTCTACGGTGGCGGCCGGCACGGCTGCACCGGACGGATCGAGCACCGAACCGCGCAGCGTTCCGGCGTTGCCGCTGCTGGATTGCGCATATACCGCAGCCGTCCAGGTAAAGCACAGAACAGCAACGACTAGCGAAATCGCGGGACGTCTCATCATCTCTCGATTGTGGAGGCCAGGACTCACCATACCTATGAGAATCCCATGAATGGCTTGAGTTTCACTGTGAGCTAACTATATTTGACCATGAGCGGGCTGCCCCTTAGCGTAGTTTTGTCACCAGGTGAGAAGCTCTCGAACCGTGCGCGCCTGGCGTTTGCTGGCCACGAATTCCTGATCGTTGTTCATGGTGATCAGCCATCTTTGGCTGCTGAGCGCGCTCATCTTACGCACGTGATCCACGTTCACCAGCGCGTTGCGGTGAATCCGCCGGAAGGCGCCGTTCTTCAGGCGCAGCTCCAACTCCTTCAGCGTCTGCGTGGCCAGATATTTTCGCTTGGCGGTAACAATCCAAACCAGATCGCCTTCGGCTTGGAACGCGTAAATCTCGTGGGCGTTCAACAGGAAATATTCCTCTCCTACTTTCCCTACGATTCGGCGGGTGGGCGGACCCGGCGGATCTGCGATCTCCTGCAACTGTGCGATTCGTTCCATGGCCTGGCGCCCCGTGACACGTCTGGCACGCTCCACGGCCTGCGACAACCGCTCCTGTCCCACCGGCTTCAGCAAATAGTCGATTGCGCCGGCATCGAACGCCTGCAATGCGTGCTGATCGTACGCCGTGACGATGACGATCACGGGCACATGCGTGCAGTGCTGTAACTGGCGCACCACGTCCAGGCCGCCCAGGCCCGGCATCTGCAGGTCCAACAGAACCAGATCTGGCTGTTGGGCACCGATTTTTTGCAATGCCGCCGCACCGTCGGCAGCCTCTCCGATCACTTCCACGTCCTGGATCAGCTCCAGCTCTTCACGCAGCACCTTGCGAGCGATGGGTTCGTCGTCGACGATTAGAGTTTTGAGCGTCAGACCGTTACCCCAACTCTAGCCGGCAGCAGGAAACCCACTGTCGTCACCCCGTCCTCCACTTCGGCGAGAAAACTGGAATCTTCCCCGTAACACAGCTCCAGCCGGCGGCGAACGTTGGCCAAGCCGATCCCCCCGTCGGCGTTGGCCGCCGTCAATGCGATTGAGTCGCATTCGCCCGAATTGGAAACGGTGACGGTGAGGATGTTCCGCCGGGAGGTGATGTCCAGACGCACGAAACCCGTGCCCATCCTGGGAGCTACTCCGTGTTTGACGGCGTTCTCCACCAGCGGCTGCACGGATAACAAAGGGATGGTGGCGCGCAGAGCCGCTTCGTCCACATTGATCTCAGTCCGCAGTTTGGCGCCCAGGCGCAGTTGCTCGATCTCCAGGTAGGCGCGCACAATGCGCAACTCCTCCTCGATTTCAATCAGCGTCCGATCCGAACGCAGCAGGTAGCGGAACACGTTGGCCAGATTCAGCACCAGCCGCCGCGCGTCGGCATTGGCGCGATCGATAGTGCCGTATAGCGTGTTGAGCGAATTGAAGAGGAAATGCGGATTGATCTGCGCCTGCAGCGCCTTCAACTCCGCCTGCGATACCAGACCCTGCATTTGAATGCCGCGCAATTGCTCCACGTGCTCCACCACCGTTGCGCCCAATCGCAGCAGCACCGCGAAATCCTCGCTCAAGTAGCGCCGGGCGCCGTCGCGCGGGCCCAGCAGAAGGTACATGGCATCCCCGCGTGAAAAACGCAGTGGCACCACGGCCTGCACCCAGGGCGCTTGGGCCGCACCTTCCACTGGGGGATCCGAAGTCAGCTCGTAACGGCCGGTGCGCAGGAAAGCCGCAACCATTTCGGCCGCGCGCAGAAGATAGTCCCGTTCATTCTGCGTCTCCCTCATCAGCTTGAGAAGCTCCTGGAGCGCGTCGTCCACGTTCGAACGCAGGAAAATCGCCTGCGTCAGCCAGCTCTGAACGCGATTGCGGACGTAGACGAACAAAGTGAGCAGCAGACACGCGCCCACAAACAGCAGCCCGGCGTCGAACGGCTCAGCCAGCCGCGGCGTGAAATGCGTGGATTCGACGATGCGAATGGAGACCAGCACCGCGGCCGCCGCCAGCGTGGCATTCACCACGAATCGCAGAAAGGCGTCCAGCAGGAGAAAACGGTAGTTCTGCAGGAGCACGAACAACGCCAGCGGAATGCCCGCATGGTGCAGCGCGATCTCCTTGGACCACGCCTGATGCGTCTGCTCGGAGCTGAAGTGAGCGAACGAAATGGCGAACAGGAACAAGACCATGGCTCCGGCCAGCCGGGAAATCGCGGCGCCATTCTTGTTGCGGATCTCCAGGAAAACTGAAATCGCGGTGAGAACCGCAAACCCCACCGTCACCAGCAGCAGAGCCGAGAAATGCAGCCGGGATGAGCGGGTGATCAGGTCGGCCACGTGCAGGGCGATGGCCGCGAAGCTTAAAACATACCCGCTGAGCCACAACGCACGGTGATGCATACCGAGCGAGATGTGCAGCAGCACCGCGGGTAGCAGGCTGAGCACGGAAAAGCTGGCTGCCACAATCACATCGGCAGCCATTCCTCCCTGCCGTCCCACTCCCAGGGCCACCAGCGATCCGATGTTCCACAAAAACGCCAGAGCCGCCGCCAGCGCGGGAAGCTTGGCTCGGTCATCCCGGTCTTGCCGCCAGTTCAACAGGAAGAAATACAGCAGGATTCCGAACAGGACTGCCCCCGCGCAGTGCCCAATGGTGTTCACCAGGACGGGTTCGTGGATGCTGAGCCAATCTGGCATTCCCGCTCTAACGATATCGGATTTCGGCTCTCGCCGCCTGTCGCTGTGCCGACGCCCCGTGGTCGAAAGGTCATTACCTAGGGAGTTCCTACTCGGGATAAAGCTGTCAGGCAATCCAGGCTCAACCGCATCTGTATGAAGACAAGTCTTTTTTTGTAAAGGACGGCTGAAATGTTGCGTTGGCATCCGATCTGCTATGTACTTCCCCGTCGGAGGACGCGGAAAATGATTCGCAAAGCAGGTTGTTCGGTTCTGTTATTGGCTTCGGCCGCTTTTGCTCAACAGACGTTGATGCCCGGAACGGTGGCGTCCACGGTGGTGCCCGTATCCGACGCCGATGCATCTTCTTCGGCTTTCAACGCCGCATCCTCCAGCAGTAGCGATGCGCGGCAGCCGATAACCGCCAGACAACGCGTGGAGTGGGTGGCGAAGGGCACGATTGGCCCGGAAGGCCTGGCCGGCGAACTGTTTGGCGCCGGATGGGACACCCTGTTTAACCAGCCGAAAACGTATGGTCCCCATTGGGAGGGATTTGGCGATCGCGTAGGCATGAGCATCGCGGGAAACGCAGTTAGCAATACGATGGAAGCGGGGCTGGGCGCCATCTGGGGTGAGGATCCGCGTTACACCCGCGATACTGACGACAGGTTCGGCCATCGTCTGGGTCACGTAGTGAAGATGACCTTCATGGCGCAAAACCGCGACGGCCAGGTGATACCGGCTTATGCCCGCTTTATTGCTATCCCGGGCAGCAATTTCCTATCGAACGCGTGGCGCGCGCCCGGCGATGACGAAGCCGGCAACGCGGCTGTTCGAACCGGACTGGGATTCCTGGGACGCATGGGCAGCAATACGTTCGATGAATTCTGGCCGGACGTTAAGAGAAAGATTTTCCGTCGCGGGAGTCAATCGTCCGCCGCACTCCTGCCCCACTAGTCCGCATATCCTTTGGTCAACGTATTCTGGGGTAGATGACCAATCTGGAATTTACGCCGTTGGTTTTTGGCATCTCAGCGGTGGCGGGATGTTTAGGTGCGTTGACGGGTCTAGGCGGCGGCGTGGTGGTAACTCCGGCGCTCACCTTACTGCTGGGAGTGGATATCCGCTATGCCATCGGCGCGAGCCTGGTATCGGTGATTGCCACCTCGTCCGGCGCTGCGGCGGCATTCGTACGCGAAGGCTATTCCAACATCCGCATCGGAATGTTCCTCGAGATTGCCACTACGCTGGGCGCTCTCTTCGGAGCATTTCTCGCCACCAGAACCCCCACTTCCATTCTCTCGGTGATCTTTGGATTGGTGCTGATGCACGCAGCGTGGCAATCCAGCCGGGGACGCTCGCATGGCGAAAAGACCAGGCAAGCGGATCCGCTGGCGCAGCGTTTCAAATTGGACGGCTCATATCCCACGCCCGACGGTCCCTCGAAGTATCAAGTGAGTCACGTCAAGACCGGATTTAGTTTGATGTTCGGCGCCGGTACGCTCTCCGGATTGCTGGGCATCGGCTCCGGGGCGCTGAAAGTGATCGCCATGGATCAGGCCATGCACGTTCCCTTCAAGGTTTCCACCACCACCAGCAATTTTATGATCGGCGTTACGGCGGCAGCCAGCGCGGGAATCTACTTGAGCCGCGGCTACATTGAGCCGGGGCTCGCAATGCCGGTAATGCTGGGCGTCCTGGCCGGGTCGATCTTAGGCGCGCGGCAGCTCATCGGCGCCAGGGTTCGCGTACTGCGTTGGATCTTCGCTGCGGTAGTAGGAGCGATGGCGATTGAGATGATCTTCAGCGGCGTGAAGGGCAAACTTTGATGACGGATCAACGCCTGGAAACGATTATCAGCGTGCTGCTCAGAACCGGCGTACTGATCTCGGCAGCCGTAGTCTTGCTGGGCGGAGTCTGCTACCTGTCCAAGCACGGCCACGAGCAGCCCGAGTATCGCGTCTTCCACGGGACGCCCGAAACCTATCGCAGTATTTCAAGCGTGGTCCATTCCATGGGACCATCCAACTGTCAGGACATCATCCAATTCGGGCTGCTATTGCTGATCCTGACGCCGGCGGCGCGCGTAGCGTTCTCGCTGGCGGGATTTGCGTTAGAGCACGATGGGACCTACGTCGTGCTCACATCCATTGTGCTTGCGATTTTGATTTACAGTTTGGCTGCGCCGCATTGAGGGCAACCCAAAATCCGCTTGCTCACGCGCGCGGCTCAGTAGATGGCGCGTTGCCGAGCCGCGACCGTGAGGGAGCCGGTTAAAATAATTTTCCAATGGAGCGCTGCAACTCCCGGAAAATCTGGTCCGGCGTCTTGGTCGCGTCGATAATCACGAAGTTGTAGCGCTTGGCCATGCGGTCCAGCGCATGAATCACGCGCGTTTGATATTTGACGAAGCTGTCGTGCATGTCCATTCCGAAGCGCATATCCATGCCGCTTTCCCAATGATCGAAGGCGCCCCGGCCCAGCACCACGCGCGGCACCAGATCGCGAACCTCGGCGCGCAGGTAGTAAATGGCGTGCGGCACCAGCGCGAAGCTGGCCACCCGTTCGATCCACGTCCGCTCTTCGCCTCGCGCGATGGCGCGCGCCATCAACGAAAAAATATACCGGTCAGTCAGAACCACGAAGCCGGCGCGCAGGGCCGGGATGATCTCGTTCTCCAACCGATCGGCAAAATCGGTGGCGTAGAACAATGTCATCGTTATGGGACCCAGCGTGTTGCCTTCCTTGGCTCGCTGAATGCCCTTCCCCGCCAGCGCGCCGCGCGCCATGCCGGTATCCAGCACGGCGTGCCCCTGATGTTCCAGCCACGTTCTGAGGCGCGCCACCTGCGTCGAGCGCCCCACCGAATCCGGCCCCTCGATCACGATCAGCTTGCCCTGCAGCTCATTGCGATCCACGCCGGCCAGCGATTCGCTATAGAATGCGAGCGGCTGTTTGAGCAGCATCCGCGTCTCCCGGCGCAGCGCGCATCACACCGTTGCGCAGGCTTTCGCCCAGCTCGCGCATTACGATGTCGCGCATCAGCTGTTGTTGTTCCTCGATGGATCCGGTGGCGTCGATCACATGAAAGCCCACTTCCTGGATCATGGCCTCATACTCATCCAGGATGCGGCCCTGAAAGATGCGAAAGCTCTCTTCCACGTTGCGGCTGAGGCCGAGATCCATGCCCGCTTCGTAGAACTTGATGGCGTTGCGTCCTCCCAAAATGCGGCCGATGGCCACTTCCAGCGGCACGCGGAAATAAAACGCGAGGTTCGGACGAAGAGCGTACCGGTACAGGTTGCGGACCCAGCGCCGGCTGACGCCACGCACCACGTCGCGCGCAAAGGCCGTATAGGCATAGCGATCCGCGCAAACTACCGCACCCGATTTCACCAGCGGCACGATGTAGCGCTCCAGGCGATCCGCAAAATCGGTGGCGTGAATCAGGCTGAACGTCACCGGCGTGAACATGTTTTTCTTTTTGCCGCGCTTGGTGGTTTCCCTCACCAGCGGCGAGGAGTTCCACTCGCTGAACGCCACCGCGATGCATTGCGACCGCAGCCATTGGCTCAGCAGCGAAAGCTGGGTGGATTTGCCGGATCCATCGATGCCTTCCACCACAATGAGTTTGCCGCGATAGCGATTCGGATGGAGCAGCGGCATAAGGGGGAGGCGAAGAGAACATTATAACGTTTTGATGAATGTGTGGCGGGAAGCGAACATGCCAACGATACTATGGAGAGTATGCCGCGTTACGCCGCTGTCGATATCGGCAGCAACTCCATACGGATGCAGGCCGCCGAAACGGGCGCAGGCATGGTCACCAAGATCCTGGCCGCCGAACGGCAGGTGACGCGCCTGGGCGCGGGCGTGTTCCATGATGGCCGCATTACGGCCGATGCCATGGCGTTCGTGTGCGCCAATCTGGAACGCATGGCGCAGATCTATCAGAAGCTGGACGTGATTGGCGTGCGTGCCGTAGCCACCAGCGCGGTGCGCGATGCCAGCAACCAGCAGGAGTTTCTGGAGCGCGCGGCCAAGGCTTTGGGGTCTCCGGTAGAAATCATCTCGGGACAGGAAGAGGCGCGGCTGATTCACCTGGGTGTGCTGGCCCGCTGGCCGCAGGCCGGCAAACGCGTTCTGATGGTGGACGTGGGCGGCGGCAGCGCGGAAGTGATCCTGTCGGAGCACGGCGTCCTGGCCGAGGCGTTCTCCAAGCCCCTGGGAGCCGTCCGTCTGACGGAGGTCTTCCTCAGAACCGATCCGCCCGGACCCATCGATCTGCGCCGCATGAGCGAGTACATCGACGAAAAGCTGGTGGGGCCGCTGCGCAAGATCGGCACGGGACCTTTCGACCGCGCGATTTCCACTTCGGCCACGGCGGCGGCCATCGTTTGCGCCGTCAACCGGGTGACCCGCGCGCGGCGCGATGAAGCGGACCGGCTGAAGGCTTCGGTGGCGCAAATCCAGAGATTTTATCGCGAGCTGGTGACACTGGATGTCAGCGGCCGGCGTAAGATCCAGGGCATTGGGCCGAATCGCGCGGAACTGATTGTGGCCGGTACGGCGGTATTCTTGCGATTGCTGGAGCTTTTCAGACAGCCTGCCATGCATTATTCGGCGGCGGGCGTGAGGGATGGCATCATCGCGGATTTGGCCGCCCGCGGCGTGGGCCGGGAGCTGAGCATGCTGAATCGCGACCAGCGCCGCGCGGTGGAGCAGATGGCGCGGCGTTATGGGGTCCAGCTGCCGCACGCGCGCAAAGTGGCGGAATTGGCCCATCGCCTGTTTCAGGCGCTACAGCCGCTGCACCGGCTGGCGCCGGGTTTGGGCAAGCTGCTGGAAGCGGCGGCCTACTTGCACGATATCGGGCACTACGTCAGCGATACCAGCCATCACAAGCACTCCTATTATCTGGTCGCGAACTCGGATTTGCCCGGCTTTACCGACGCCGAGCGCCAGCTGATCGCCCTGCTATGTCGCTATCATAGAAAGGCTATGCCCACCCCCAGGCATTCCCCCTTTCAGACCATCGATCCCGAGTCGCGCCGCGCCATTATGTTGCTGGTTCCGCTGTTGCGCATCGCCGATAGCCTGGATCGCAGCCACGAACAGCGGGTGGCCGATGTGCAGGTACAATTTCGCAACGGAACCGTCACGCTGGCGCTGGATTCGGAATCCGACCCGGATCTGGAAATTTGGGCGGTGGAGCGGGTGGCCGATTCGTTTCGGGAAACTTACCAGACCCAGCTCCAGATGGCACGGGTTAAGGCATGACCGCGCGAGGCAGCATGCACGATTACGCCGTCGGCCAGATGAACCGGCTGCTCACCACGCTGGCGTTTCGGGTGCATCGCGCGGGCAGGAAACCCGGTCCGGACGAAATCCACGACCTGCGGGTAAGCATCCGGCGCTTTACGCAAGCTTTGGAACTGTTTTCGGATTTCTTCCCAAAGTGGGAAATCAAGAAAATCCACAGAATGCTGAAGCGCATGATGCGGCTTACGTCCTCTATTCGCGATTGCGACATCACGCTGGAATTCCTGGCCGAAGCCCGGCATACCGCACACCGCCCGCGCCTGACGAAGGAGCGCGGCGCCTATCAGCGCCAGTTCTCCGAGATGGTGCGACGCTGGAGCGCGCATGATTTTTCAGCCAAGTGGCGCAACGGATTGTCACTGCGGGGCGTATGAAAATAAAACCTTCCGAGAGCGCCGCGGAGAATGCCCGGATGGTGTTGCCCAAGATGGCGCGCAAGTATTTCGAGGCCGGCCGCAAGGCCATTGAGGGCAAAAGTCCGCCCGAAGAGTTGCACGGATTTCGTCTGGAAACCAAGCGTTTTCGTTATACGCTGGAGCTGTTCCGTCCGCTTTACGGTCCGAATCTGGATCGCTATTTGATAGCGCTGCGCGAGTTGCAGGGAGTGCTCGGCAAGGTGAGCGATTATCAGGCCATCCAGCGCGTGCTGTCTGGCGATGATGAGTTGAAGAAGCAGATTGACCGCGCCGTCAAAGAGAGGATCAAGGATCTTCGCCACAGCTGGCGAGCATTTGATGCGGACGGACAGCTCAAACGCTGGCGCACTTATCTTGCCGGCGATCATTCCAAGCCCAGACCACGGCGTCCACCGGGCGCGGCCGCCAGGAAAACCGTGGCTCGCGCCGCAAGTTAGCCAATTCCGGGCCCGATGCTAGAATGGTGTGGACACCCTTTGCTGGGAGGTCGTCTAATGGTAAGACTGCAGACTCTGGATCTGCGTATCGGGGTTCGAGTCCCTGCCTCCCAGCCAATCGAGGTTGCTATGAAGACTTTCGCGCTCGCCTCTGTTTTGCTGCTTTCCGCTCTTGCGGCCTTCGGCCAAAACGCGGCGGAACTGTTCGACAAGGCGCCTCCGGCCATCGAGGAAGCGCTGCGGGCGCGGGTGGGCAAGTTCTACGATGCGTTTGTCGCGGGCAAGTTCAAAGACGCTTATGCGCTGGTGGCGGACGATTCTCAGGATAAGTTCTTCGAGATGTCCAAAGACCAGTACAAGAGCTACGAAATAGTCAAGATTAACTATTCGGAAAACTTCACCAAGGCCATCGTTGTTATTGCGGTGAAAACGGACTGGCGCTGGCACGGCCAGGTTACTCCCACTACGTTCCCGGCGACCAGTAATTGGAAGGTTGTGGATGGTCAATGGTACTGGCACTTCGAAAAGCCCACCATGATGCCCAGTCCCTTTTCTCCCACCGGCTTTGTCCCAGTGCCCACCGACAGCAGCCCCCAGCTTGCCGGGCTGGTGCCAAAGGATATGCCGGGCGCGGCGCTGGCCATTCTGTCCAAAGTTTCGATAGACAAGGCGGCCGTGCGATTACGATCCTACGAGACATCCCAAGACGTGGTTCACGTGCGTAACGACATGCCGGGAGAAGTGAAACTCAAGCTGGATAAGCCCGACCTGCCGGGGCTGAAGATCACCATTGCGAAGACCGATTTAAAAGCGCACGAAGATACCACCATACTTTTCGAATGGCGGCTGGACGATCCGGCCATCCAGTGCCTGGATTGCGCCAAGAAGATCAATGCCCGCCCGTTGGTTCACTTGCATGTACAGCCTACCGCGCAGGTATTTCCCATGATCATCATTTTTGACAACGCTCCTCCCAGGGTGCCGCCAGCCAAGCAATAGCGGCCCTCCCCGTGCAGTCGTTCACGCCGGAGGGAACCGGGCATGATCGATCCGGCGGGAAGAGTTCATAATCTGGCTTCGACCGAAGCGATGGTTTCTGCTGGCAGCAGGAGTAAGGCATCCCAATCTCAATCGTTTGCGGCCGAGCTATCGGACCGGCTTGCAAGCACGCTGCAAAGTAAATCGCAGGCCGCTGCGTTACCTGCGAGCCTGCCGGCCGGACAACAAATTGTCACATGGCGAGATCCCAGCCCAGTCGCGGGCTCAGGATCGGGCTCGACGTCTACTACAACGTCGCAGCCCTCGGGCGAAAACGGGCTTGTAATCACGTTTCCCGATACGACATCTGCCACCGCTTCGAAGACCGCGCCAGACACGGAAGCGGCGTCGCCACCGATGACCTTCGACCAGGCTTACTGGGCAGCACAGCCGGCTGCCGTTCAGCAGTTGCAGAATATCCAGAGCCCAACCGCTCGGGCCCAGCTCGGGGAGCAACTTGCCCAGCAAGGGTACTCCATCGATGTACCGATCATGGTGTGGGGCTGGGACCCGGCCACCACCACCGCGGCTCGTGAATCCATGGGTTACACCTGGGTTCCTTCAGCGCAGCAGCAACCCGTGGAAGTGGCGCCCGGGCTGACCTTCGCTGGAACATCCTATAATTCCGCCAATCCCCCAGCAGGTTCGATTACCGTCTAGACTAGCTAAATACACCGCTTCCTTTGGTCGCGGCTCAGAATCGGCGCTCCACGTTCATCGTCTTACGGAGCCACGACCAAAGGGAGTGGGATGGCCCTTGGCCTTTTTCAGTAGCCCGCTAGGCTAGAGGCTCGATTACGTGAAGGAAAGACTGTGGCCGACGGCCTACTCAATCGGAATGTACGTAGCTTGCGCGAAATAGGCGTTGTTCGCCGAGTCGTAAGCGATGACACCAATGGGCTGATATGGACCAGTCTGGGTGTCTGTGGGAACCTGCAGCGTAACGACGTAGGCGCCAATCAGTCCCGGACCGTAGACCGACGAAATCAACGGAACGCCGCCGTTGTTCAAGCCGACAATCAACGGGGAGATTATCGTCTGATTGGCAACGCCGGGAAGGCCAGTTGCAATCGTCGGAGTGGCCTGACCAAGGCCCGTAATGTAGAGCTGAATGTTCTCGCCTCTTTGGGCCGGGTTGGTAGGGCTAACATGACTGCCATCGGGCCGAACGGCCGCGGCATAAGTTTTACCGTCGTAAACTGCCGTGAAGATTCCTGGCGCAAGCGGTTTCACCGGAATTAGCACGGTGACGGAGCCGCTGGCGGTGGTGACCGTTAAAGAGACGGTCGGTCCCGGCTGAACTTCGAATGGCACCTGCACGGTTACCTGGTCCATGCCGTTGGCCGATTCGACATAGTAGATGGGCGCCAGTTCGCCATTGAAGGCAATAGTGACGCCCGAAAACATAGTGGGAAGTATCCCGCCGCTGCCGGCTGCCGACACCACTCCCGTAACGCCTGTGAGAATACCCGTGCCGCTGATGGTGGCTATTCCACCCGGCGAGACGCCCGTATTCGGATTGAAGCTGGCGCCATTCACGATGGTGATGTTGGCCGGACCCTTCGGCTGCGCCGTCAGAGTGAAGCTCACGCTGAAAGTGGATGAAGTGGCGCTCACCGTAATGGCTCCCGGAGTGGCGCCGGCGGTAACGGTGGTGGATGCCTGCCCGGCGGAATTTGTGATGGACGAAGACTCTCCCAATGTGGCTGTCCCGGAGGTGATCTGAAAGTTCACTTGCACGCCGGCGAGGCCGCTGCCGCTCGAATTTACCACCGCCACGGTAAGCGGCGCAGCGAAGGCCGTATCGATTACGGCGCTTTGTTGATCGCCGGAAATTTTGAGAAGGCCCGCGGTTGGGATATTGACAGTCAGATTGAAGGTGGCAGAGGCGCTTCCGGCGGTGGCCGTCACTTGCACGGCCCCTCCAATGGCGCCGAGAGTTGGCAATGCCGAAGCATTCCCGTCGCTGTCGGTGACGCTTACTATATTGCTGAGCGTGACCGTGCCGGCCGTGACCACTTGCCAGGCAACGGCTGTGCCCTTGATGGTGTTGCCTCCAGAATCCGTGACATGAACCACCAGGGCGAGCGGCAACTTTTGCCCGGCATTGCCGGTTTGATTGTTACCTTGCGTGATCTGGACTATGCCTGGCGCTCCCGGCGTGACAAGAAACTGAATGGGAGAAGATGTGTGGGTGTACCCGATGGTGGCGATGAAACTCCCCGATCCAATCCGGGGACCGAAGGTGGCGTCACAACTGGCGATGCCGGTAGAAGAGGTGAGGACCAAGCCCCCGGCGCCATTGCACGAAACGCTGGGATAGAGGCTTGCGTTCGCATCGCTGTCGTTGAGAATAAGCGAAACATTCGGAATTCCGACCCCGGACGAGGAAACCACCTGAGCCTTCACCGCGCCCGGCAAGGTGCTTCCCTCAGCCCCCGTTAACGTAGTGCCGGGAGTTGGCGACTGCAGGTAAATGGAAGGTGTAGGGCTAGATGAAACCGTGGTGATGTAGAACGTGACGGCGTTGGTATTGGCCGCAGTGGCCGTCACCAGGCTTTGCAGGAAACCCGTGGTATTGTCGCCCGGAAGGCTGGTAGTGAGGAAGCCCACCGAGGCCACGCCGGCCGTATTCGTATTCACAACTTGCATATCGGCTCCTTCGGCGCCGCTCACTTCGAGCGTGCCTCCGGTAGATGGCACCGAGAATGTCACAGGCAGCCCGGCGATTGGGTTCCCGTTGACATCGCTCGCCAACACCTGAAGCGGGGACCCATAACCTGGACCAGACTCCGTGCTCGTGTCGACGGACATCAGCTGTCCTTGTCCGCTGATGATGGTCAGGGTAGGGCCGCCGCCTCCCTGCGCTGTGGCGCTTACGACAATGGAGAAGCTTGCGATAAGCGATCCAACGGTGGCAGTTACGGTAACGGATCCTGGCGTCGCGGGCGCAGCCAGATAAGTTAGGGCATAACCGTTGCTTCCTGTGACGGCGGAGGTGGAAGAGAGCGTCGCACCGTTGGTGTTGCTCTGGAACTGTACCGCGTAGCCGCGAATAGGAACATTATTGGCATCCAGGACCTGGACCACCAGCGGCTCAGAAGTGGCGCTGGGGAGAAGAGTTTGGTTGATCCCATAAGCCAGCAGAGCTCCCGGAGAAGCCTGGGACGTGGTCAGAGCGGGGACGGCGTAGGTGAGAACGCCAGGAGTGATATTGGGGGCAACGGTCTGGCTGAGGATGGCCTGCGTTGCGGGAGTGAATTGATAAATGTTGTTCGTGGCATTGTTCGCCGAGACGAAGTACGCGGCTTGCACCGTGTTGTGACCTCCGGCGGGCACGTCGTTGGAAGCTGTGAGGCCCACCAGGCTGGTCAGGGCGGCGCCATTGTACTTGATCGGGATCACGCTCACAGGGGTTGAGATCGTGATCTCATAAAGACCCTCCGGTGAGAGCGCCAGCACGGTGTCTACACCGATCACCTGCAGGGAGGTGAGTTCGGGTAATCCCAAGCTTGGATCGGTGGCGGTGTGCGTAGCCAGCGTGGCGATCAGAAGGCTGTTGCCGAAAGTAGATTGGTTCGCGCCTAGCGCATATTGTCCGTCGGGCGTAAACACCAACGAACCTGGCGTGCCGCTGACAGAGATAGCCCCATTGAAGGTGGGCTGCAGCGTTTTCGGATCAACTTCGAGAATCTGATTCGGCATACTCACATACACCAGGCCATTCGGCCCGACGCTCAGCGCGGTGGCTGGTTGAGAAAGTGGAAGCGTAGCCGTGGCGGTGTAGGTTGTCGTGCTGATCGCCGTGAGCAGGCTGGTCCCGGAGCCATTGGAACCGAGCGCGAAGATGCTGGCCGAGTCCAGACTGGCGGCGATCGCGAAGGTATTATAATCGCTCCCCTGGCTGAACCCACCCGAGAGCAATTCACCGTTCGTTGCAGTGTTAAATAGGAAAACTGTTCCGGCGGCCACTGCGAGCAGATTCCCATTAGGAGTTACAAGGGCCTGTACCGGGGAGTTTGACAGGTTGGCGACCAGGGAGGGCGACAGGAAAGTGTCGTCCGAGGAGAGGATGCTGTTAGCGGTTGAATTCGCAACGATAAAATATTTGGCGGCAGCCGAGTTGGGCGGCACGGTGGGCAGCAAGGCGAAGGAGCCTACCCCGGCGGTAAACGTTCGGAATGTCGTTAGGGGATTGGTGACGAACGCTTGCGCGCCTCCGTTGGAAGCTCCCGCGCCGGGTAGGACAAACAAGTCCTGAGCCTGTAGCAACGCGGCTGACAAAGCAAGAACGAGGACGCATAGCGCAAAGGCGCGGAGCGCAGATACTCTTCCGAAAAGCGCGCGCAAAACGGAGCGCGGCGCGGGCAAGTTCCTGGTTGGTCGGGCGGTGCGCACCGCACCCTTTGCGCTTTTGAGCATGGCTGGTAAAACCTCTATTGGTTTTGGACGCGGGGGGAAATGCAGTAACAGCGTACCACAGTTATTACAGCGGAATATCTACCGGGATTGTATTTTAGCAGGATGAAAGTGCGGCTGAAATGAAAAGAGGGGAGCCGAAGCTCCCCCCATTTTCGATCGACTTACGATGGACTAGTTGCCCTTGTTCTCGCCGGTGTTTCCGGTTCGAGTAAGGCCTGGCGCGTCAAGTTGGATGGCCAGGTAGCCTTCCGCCAGTTTCTGCGCGCCGACGTCGCTGATGAAGGCGAAGCCGTGGCAGTACTGGAAGTTGGCCTGGGCGATGATGTAGCCCTCGAATCCCGGAGTGGCCGGGATCCCGAAGTTACCGCCGTTGCTCAGAGTGAAGATCAACTCTTGAACCACCAGCGACGGACGATGTGGTGGTGAACGCCGGAGGCGCAGCGCCGCCGCCCGAGGTGGTGCCGTAGTAGTTCAAGGTTACGGTACCGGTCTGGGCAGAAGTGCCGTACGGATCGGAAGTACGTATTCGCGATTGCTACGCCGGTGTCAAACCCTGCAATGTTCGTGACGAACGGGAACAGCAGGTTGCAAGAGCAAGGCGTAATCGAGAACAAGCTCGCCGGAGATCCGCTCGGACCGAAGCGCGGAATGGGCGCCGTGGTGGCCGAGGTGGAAACTGTCGATTGCGGCGAGAACTCGACGCCAACCGTGGTCGGGGTCGTAGTGGTAGCCGGGATGTTGCTGGCGGTGTTCGAGGTGTAAACCACGCTGATCGGCACGGTCAGGCTTTCCTGAACGCTGGAATCGGCGTAGTAGGTCTCGTAAACCAACGTGGCTGACGTACCTGAAGACGCGATCGGAATAGGTCCGCCGTTGGCGATCAATGTTGTGACAGTCTGGTCGACAGCGACGCTCGTGCTGTAGACTCCAACCCCGCCCGTTCCCGCATAGCCGATCGGAACGGTGCTCGAGGTGGAGAACGCTCCGCCCACGCTTTCGCTTTGGTTGATCAGGACCGCCACACCGACCACAGTGCCCTGGCCGTAAGGACCGGTCAGGTAGATGTAGCTCGGAGCATACAGCGTTACTCCAGAGGAGACGCCCGCCACCGTGTACTGAATCTGCGTCCCGCGGTCGGCATAGCCAATGGCTTCACCGGAAGTGGTGTTGGTCAGGCCAGTGAACCCCTGCGGCGTGAAGCCCGACTCAGACCTGTAGGCAAACCCTGGAATATCCTGTGGAACGGGACTTCCGGGAGCCGTATAGACCCCGGCAAGTGCAGAGGCGATTTGCGCGTAGTTTTGCGGTTTGAACGAATACGCGAAGCCCTCCGTGATACCGACGCTGATACCACTGTCCGTATAGGCTGCACCGCGGGGCGACTCAACAGGTACGTATTAACGCTATTACATTGCGAGTACGTAACACTGCCAGGGATGCCCGCGGAGGAAACGACGCTGGGAGGCTGCAGCAAGCCAGGCGTAACCGAACCCACCACATTGCCGGCCGTCGGCTGTTGAATGGAGATGGTCTGAGAACCGGTCACAGCAATGAGTTCCAAGATCTGAGTCGGAACCAGAGTGGACGAAACACCTAATTGAAACGCATTTGCGCGAATATTGGTGATTCGAATCACGCGGGTGCCGGCGCTTCCCGGAGCGTCAATCGGCACACCGGTCCAGGCGATGGCATTCACGCCATTCTGGGTGCCCTGGAAAATGTTGGGGTGTCCGGTTGTCCCGTTGTACGATCCGGCAGCCCCGAGGCCGGGGCCGTCGCTCGTGATCAAGCAGTTCGGGTTGTTGTCGGCTAAACAGCCCAGTTGCCCGACTGTCTGGCCCACCGCCGGCGCAGTTCCCGGAGGCTCAACACTAGCGCTCGGGAACGGCTCGTCGATCATGAGCAACGCCTCTGAGATGCTGGGAGCGCCCACAATCCTGCTCGTGACGTTAGTGTTGATCGTAATCGTTACGTTTTGCAGCGGGATCGACTGACCGGCTAGGGTCGGCGTACCACCCGTGCAGTTCAGGATCAAATCACCTAACAGTTCCGTGATTCCTTCCGCGCGGATGGTGGTTGGAACGCCTGAAGTAGCCTGGCACGTGAATGAGGTCTGTGCGTTGGCCGTGGAACTACCTATTCCGAGGAGCAGACCCACTACTGCAAGCGCTAAAAGCCATTTGCGAAAATCTACCATTTCCTTCTCCTTGTGAAAATCTGAATTGAATTGATGGAAGTTATCTTTTTCAACCTGAGCCTCGAGTAAAATGCCCGTCATGAAGATTTTGAAATCTCAGCCGATCAAACGCAGCGCGAATAAGCAACCGTGGGGTGCCACCGCCTTGCTTGCCCGATCTTGCTTCATCGTCTCCACCAAGCTCTGTCTCTATCCAGCTCAACTTGCTTGAAACTTCTCGTTATCTTCTTTTGTGCTCGCGGGATTCATGCGCCAAAGAATGAATGCCGCCAAACCTGTTCGGACGCAGTCAATCATTCATAACATTACAAGCCGGAACAAGTCAAGCGTAAATTGTTGATCTCACGACCCGTGGCCTTCTATACCCAATAGCGAATAGCGGTTTATTACATCACAGAGTCTCTTGTTGGGTCAACGCTTTACAGCCAATGGTAAATCTACGGGATTGAATGGTTACAGAGAGCGGCTTATCGGGCGAGCTGGGAATTTAGCGCGGTTGGCAATTTGCCGGAGTGAGCACCATTGCTTTGTGTGACTTACTCCGGCAAAACGCCTATTCCTTAATGTCCTTCCGTAAGGCCTTCACTTGGTCCTTGAGTTCCTCGGTGGCATCCTGCAACTGATTGCTGTCGAAGATGACGTGCGGTGTAAGGAAGATGATCAACTCGGTCCGCTCTTTGCTGTAGGAGCGCGCGCCGAACAGCGCACCCAGCACCGGGATTCTATCCAACAAGGGAATCCCCGAAATAGACACCGTGTTCGTATCCTGGATCATGCCGCCGATAGCGACGGTATCGCCGTCCTGCACAGTAACTTGCGTGGAGATCGACTTGTTGGCGAAGGAAGGGGACTGGATGCTACTGGTGGTAGTAGCGACAGGATCGCTGACGTTCTGATCGATGATCATGGTGACAATGCCGCTGGGAGTAACCCTGGCAGTGATGTTCAGCGTGATTCCGGTGCTGGTGTTACTCACGGCGCTGGTTACGGCGCCCCCGATGGAGCTGGTAATCGATCCTTGCAAGGTGGGCACCGTAGTTCCGACGTTGACGCTGGCCGGGATGCTGTCGGTGGCGATGACGGAGGGGGCCGAAATGATCTTGGCGTTGCTCTCCATTTCCATCAAACTCACCACGCCGGAGAGCGCACGGGTTTTACCCACCAGTGTGGCGGCGGACAAGGTGACGCCGCCTGAGACCGGAGCGGGTGCAAGCCCTCCTAATAGCGAGGCCGCCGTAGTTGCTATGGAGGCGGGCCCGGTAGGCCCGGTGGATCCGGAGAGCGCCTGCAGAGCGGCTGAGACGTCGCTAGAGAAGGCGTGCGTCAAATCGATGGAATAAATCTTCGCTTCAATAAGCACCTGGCGAGGGGGAACGTCCAGTTCCCGGATCAACTGCTGCAGGCCTTCGTATTCCTGCTCGGTGGACTGGATGAGCAATGTATTGTTCACCGGGTTCGCGATCACGCGCGGGCCTCGGCCTCCGAAACCGCCGGGCGTTGCGCCGAGGTAGGTTCCTGTAAGATCGCCGGTGCCAGGCGCGCCTGCCGCACCCGGCGTGGCGGTAGCGGAACCAGTGGGGCCTGAGAATGGACTTGCAACCCCGGCCGCGGGAGCGTATCCAACCCCGCCAAAACCACCTCCGCCATAACCACCCCCGTTGACGCCGCCATATGCACCGCCTCCGTATCCCGCGCCATAGCCCGCACCACCGAAGCCTCCGCCTCCGAAACCGCCACCGTTCAAGCCTCCGGCTCCTAACCCGCCAGCGTTGCCGTTGCGTCCGCCCATGCAAGCCAGGATCGATTGCTGCCCACCCCCATAGCCGCCGCCTCCGTATCCGCCATAACCGCCGCCGTATCCGGCAAGCTGGCCGTAGAGCGCCTGAATGGAGCAGGCCATGGAAACCGCGTCTCCGAAGCGCACGCGATAAACATAGTCCTTGATTCCGCCCGCGGCCGCTTTGATGGGAACATCCAATTTCCCCAGCCACTCCTCCACTTCCTTGAAGGCGCCGGGATTGGACGCCACGGCGATGATGGTATTCACGCGATCGATGGGCAGAAACTTGATGGGCGCGTTCTTATCGGATAAAGCGATGGCCTTGGAGATGCTTTCCAGTTCCTTCGCCAGGTCGCTGGGCCGGCCGTTCTTCACGGTGAAAACGCGCACCCGCTGGTTTGCCAGCGTATCGCTGTCGAACAGGGCCACCATCTCCATCAGGCGGCGCATGCTGCGCCGGCTGTCGAGCATCAAGAGAAGATTGGCTGGGGCATAAACGTAGATGCGGGCGTTCTCGCCCTGAAACGGCTCCAGCACCTTGGCCAGCTCGTCGGCGGTAACGTACTTGAGGAAGACCAGGTTCAGCATCGTCTGGTCGTCTTCGGGGATGCTGTTGGGGTCCGTCTTCATCTCCGGAGGTACCGGGAGATGCGAAATATCGGTGAGCGGGACGATGCGATACAACTCGCCCTGCTTCACCATGCCGAAGCCGTTGATGCGCAGAATGGTTTCCAGCAGCGAGCGCGTGTCGATATCCTTGGTTTCGCCGTAAGTGTTCAGAATGACGCCGCCCTTGACGCGCGGATCGAGGATGTAATTGATCTTGAGCTTTTGCGCCAGCAGATCGATCACTTCGGTGAGCGAAACGTTACTGAGATTCAGACCTCCGTAAACGGTAGGAGCGGCAGCGGCGGCCCTGGTTTGAGCGGGCGTTGCTGCCGGGGGCGTCGCGGGCGCCTGTTGCTGGGCTGGCTGAGGCCGAGGCGCCGGCATGGGCAGCGGCATCAGGCCGGGAGTAACAGGCCCTTGGCGTGGCGGCGGCGCTTGCTGTGGGTCTTGCGCCAGAGCTGGCTTCAGCAACGCTACTGCAACCAGCGCAACGCCACAAAACCCCAGGCTGTAAAACCGAAGCTGCACTTATCGATTCCCCGCGGGCTTGCTGTCTGCGCTGGTTCGGTTGGGATCGGACTCGGCGTGGGGCGCTCCCACCAGAACCTGCTCCTCATCGGTTAGTTCGGACTTTTTGCGAACCCAGGTGGACTTGCCGAAGGGCGTTTTTCTCTCGAAGCGGTAGCTGTCACCCAGGTCCGTCACTACCACCGGGTCGGTCTTGGCTTCCGTCGTGGCCTGGTTTGACTTGGGAGTTGGCAGTGGAGCCGGCTGGGAAGTCTCCTCCCACTTGGAAACACCAAACGGCGTCTGGCGATAGTTCCAGGTCTTACCGTTGGAATCGGTGTAGCGGTACAGGTTAGGCTCAACCAGCTTTGCCCCGGCCGGAATGGACTGCGTTTGCGACTGAGCGGCCGCGCTGGGTGGCGGGACGGGTTGCGCCCGCTTTTTGTTTTGTGCGCTCGACTTTTGAGCGGCTGCCGCGGCTTTGGCCGTGTCTTTGGGCGCCGGCTTGGCAGCGGGCGCGGTTGCAGGAGGCGTACTGGATTGGCTTTGCGCCAATCCGAGCGCGGCGGCGAGCAAGGTGAGTGCGATGGTCTTCATGATTCCTCTTCTTTCTTATTTCGTGGTTTCCCAGTGGCACGAACTTCCAAACGGTGTGGCAACAACCACCTTTTTCATGCCGTCCACAACGGTGCCGTCGGGGGAGTCGTCGCCGGCGGTGCAACCATGGAATCCGCCCCCCTGGTCAACCCCCGGGCCGGAACGCGTCTGGCTGGATAGAGATTTAGCGGCGGCCGGCTTGGCCGCGGCAGCTTGGGCCGCGCTCACGGGGGCGGCTGTAGCCTGGGCTAACGCCGCTCGATCGATCAACTCGTCGATGCGTTTCTTGAACTGCTTGCCGTCCCATTGAAACTCCGCATAGCTGCTATCCACTGAAAGCAGGGTCCAGGGACCAATGGTGTCCCCGGGATGATAGCCCTTCTGCGCCCCGCCCGCCCGCTCGCTTAAGACGACGGTAGGAGGAACGCCGTCCCACAACATCACCCCATACGCCACGGGGAAAGGAGGCACCGGCTTCTCTTTGGGCGGCGGCGGCGGATCGACGATTACGTTCGGATTCCGGTCCTTCGAAAATAAATCTTGAGTTGCGACGTCGGCAAAATCCGCCGCGGTAACCGGGCCCACTTTGTCGAGAGGCGCCAGACCCCGCACGCGAGCGGCCGGAAGTGCGCCATTGAGCAAGGCCAGATCGCGCTTGTGCGAACCGATCCACTCGCCGCGCAGATGCCAGTACAGCAGCCCCGCCAGAACCAGCAGCCCCAGATCCAGTAGTCTTAGTTTCCCGCCCAAGGCCTTTTCCTCTTCAAAATTGGTTCCCGAAGTCCTGCAGATTTTTTCGCTCCGGCACCAGCCGCCGGACCACCAGGCCGGAGATGGTCAGGCGTATCGGCATGGTTTTCTGCTTAGGATGCGAGCTTCCAAAGCGGATCTCTTCGGTGGCGGTAAGCTCCGGCTGAGCGCTCAGCGCGGCCAGATAATTCACCAGCTCTTCGATACGGCAGTTCAAGGTGATGGAAACACTCACCTGCCCGTAAGCGGTGCCAAAAGGACGGGGACGCCCGAGCTCCACCTGGCCCACATCGAGCGGCGGCGTTTGCTGCTGAGCCACGCGTTTCACGATTTGCAGCAGCTGCGCCTGCGCCTGCTCGGCGGTGTCGCCGGGGATCAGGCCTTTCTCGCGCTCCGCCAGTTCGAGCGAAACCTGCTTCAGCACCGCTTGCTTGCCGGGAAGCATCGCAGCCTGCTTGCGCAGCATGGCCAGACGCTTTTCGCTGCGATCCACGCTGTCCACCGGAGCGCTGATCTTCGCACCGCCGCTACTCGACGACGAAGAAGAATTGGAATACCAATAGTAGATCCCGCCCAGCACCACGGCGGCGCCCAGGATGATGAGAGCGCGGCGGTCGCGATCGGATATCGTCATCAGGGCGCCACTCCTTTGCGTGACGAGCGGATACTGAATACCTCTCCGGCCTGGCTCTTCTGCAGCGGCAGCGAGAAGGCCGAACTTTGGAACTGCCGCGAGCCGTCCAGCAGCTTGATGAGCGTGGCGGCCTGATCGGTCTGGCCGGTGATGCTGACGGAGTTTCGAGTGAGTTGCAGCGAGTTGAGCCACGCCGGCGGCGCCAGCAGGTGCGTCAGCTCATTCAACGCGTCCAGATCCTGCCGCGTTTGTTGCCGGAAAGTGTCCAGCGTTTGGGAGCGGTTGCGCGCGTTGGCGGTTTCGCGATCGACGTCGGCGGCCTTTTTCGCCAGCGGATCTAGCGCACGGATCTGCGCCTGAACCAGACCGATGTATTGGCGATCCGAGTAGCTGGGATAAGCCAGCGCCGCGACGCCCAGCAACAAGATGATGAACCCGAGCGCGGCGGTGGGAATGTAGCGCAGCCGGGAAGCGGACTGCCGCTGCTCCATGGGCAACAGGTTCAGGCTGAGCGGACGCAGAGGACCGGCGCCGGAGAGCGCGGCGGCATAAGAAAGACAGGCGCGCGAAGGCTCATAGCTCTCGGGCGCGGCGAGCGGCCGCGGAAGTTGATCGCGCAACGCAGCCGCTTCGGTTTCCGGCGGCAGCCTGAGTTCGGAGACGGCCAGCGTCCGTACTCGATCGGAAGGCTGATCCAGGCGGGCCGAGAAGATGGGACGCGTGGGACTTTCGCCGTATACTTCCAGACCGCCTTCGGACGGCTCAAGCGTCAGAAATCCGTCCTTGGGCGGCGTGGAGAGCAGACGCAACGCCGAGTAAATGGTGGGGGCCGAAAAGGTGAAGCACGCGGCCTTCACGCCGGCTTGCGAAAAGAGCGCGGTGTAGCGCTCCACCACCGAGCGCAGCGTGATGGCGATCAGCACTGAAGAAGTCTTACCGATACGTCCCCAGTCAAACGCCACTTCTTCTTCTGAATGCGGATTCAGGGAATCGATTTCAAAACGAACGGCCGAGGCGAGGTCCTTGTCGGTGACACCGGGCAGCGAAACCTGCCGCACCGTCACTTCGTCCCTGGGCAAAAGAATGGTGGCGGCCAGATGTCCCACGCCCAGTTTCTGCAAAAAGCTGGCATACGCGGCGCCCCAGTCGGCCGCGGGCTGTTCTCGAAAATGCGGGATGGTGAGCTCGCCCAGCACTCTCACACCGTTGGGACGGAGCCGCACGGCGGTTACGGTTAAATCCTCAGATCCGATCTCGATCCCGACGCCGGTCCCGATGGCGAGCCATTTTGCAAAATCGATGTTGGTCATGGCAGCGTCTTATTGCAAAATCGGGGCGTTGTCATACCAGCGCATGATGTGGAACGGCGGATCGTCGGAGTTCACCGGCAAAAACTTGACCATGGCGGAGACGGTGCGGCGCACCTCTGAAAACTGGCCGTTGGGAAGGCGAAGTTGCGCGGTAGCCCGCAGCGTCACAATAGTCCCGCTGGCCATCCCCAGCCGCCCCATGCCCTTGCTGCCGTTGCTGAACGCGGCTATCTGCCCCATGCTGCGAATGGGCTGCACCTTGCGCAGCGCCACGATGGCCGCCGCCGTTTCCGGAGCGATCCCCACCGCCACCATCACTTCCGGCGTTACCGTATTTACATCCATGGGACCCAGGGCGCCGAACACCGATAGGCAGTCGCGCAGGCCATCGTGCGGGATAAGCCTTCCCTCCGCATCGCGCGTGTAGCTGCCATAGAACAAATCCGGGGTCACTCCTCGCACCAGCAATAATTCCTCAATCTCCTGAAGAGACGCATGCCGCGCGCGAAAAGACGGCGTAAGCGTCAAGTAATATTGATCGAATTCGGAAAACGATCCTCCCGGAGTCGCCTGGCGCCAGTCCAGGATGCCCGCCAGGATGGCCGGGGCGCGAACGGGATCTACGCCCAGCGCCAGCAGCAGATTCCCGATTTCCGGGGGAGTCGCAGTATTGACGTTGAGCTTGGAGCTTTCTGGGATGTATTCGACCCGGACAACGCCGGTTGGAAAATCAAGCAGGAGAACGTGGGTCTGCCCCTGTTGATAGCGAGGCTTTCCATCGGGACCAACAAAGGCGGCTCCCGATTGGATGTAGACCAACATGCGGTCTATGGCGCCTTCGGCGAGATAGTAAGCTTTCAGGTCGTCGGCATCGGTGGAGCTGCGTTCGATTTCGCCACGCACCGTGTTGGCCAGCGTGAAAGCAATGGCCGATAATGCCGCGGCCAGCCACAAGACCAGCAACAGGGCTGCGCCCTTCGAGCGGCGGCGGTTAGTTGTCGGTGTTTTCATAGGGCTGATCGGGTATAGGCAGGCGGGTGACGTGGATTGGAATCGTTAAAGTGACCGGCTGAAGACGCCCCAAATCCGGCGCCAGCGGCGCCATGTCGATTCGAATGGCATTGGGCAGCGCGGGCTTCACCCAACGTGTCACCCAGATGGGCGGCTGGTTCGGAGGCTTGCGAAGATCTCGAAAGCTGAAGCGGCAATAGGCCAGCTTGTCGGCCAGAACGAAGGACTCCGGACCGATACTGATGGGCGCAAAAACGGGTCCGGGAGGACCACCGTCGGGACCCGCTCCCATGCCCAGGCAATATAAGCCGGCGCCGGCCGGCCCGGTGTACCAACGCTCATTCACAACCAGGCGTACGCCTTGATCGTCAACGCCGGGAACGACCTGAAATTCCAGGATCATCGGCAGGCCGCGCTCGCCCTGCTGCAACGAGTAGGTGGACGCCAGCCGCATGGACTGCTGTTCACCCTGGAAGAACATCAGCTTGCCGCCGGGCACTCCCGGCCGCGCCTGGCAATCCGCCGTCACCGGCATGATTCCTTCGATCTGCTGGTCGAGAATGCGCTCCACGCTGGTGACGCGGCGGTTGGCCATGAGCTTGGAATCGGACTTGTTCATGGCGCTGAGGGCGACGCGTAGCGTGAGGACGATGCTGACCGAGAGCAAGCTTAGCAGCAGGACCGCGATCAGCAGTTCGATCAGCGTGACCCCTTTTTGCTTGTGGCTGTGGCTGTGGCGCACGCACTCATCAAAACACTCGTGTGAACGCAAAAATCGGTCGGGAACGCTTCGGCGGGTGAGGCGACCGAAGCGTGGAGTGAAGCAATTCCGGCCAGGGGAGAAGGCGTTCACACGAGTGTGAACGCGGCACGCAGGAGTGCGTGCGCCACAGCGCGCAGGACGGCAGATCATGGCGCCGGCGCTCCCAGCGGCGTGAGCGTCTGCAACGTTGCGGCCTCCAGATCGGCTTTGGTGAGCAGCGCGCGATGAAAACCCTGCAGCTCAAAGGAGCGGCGCTGGCTTCCGCTCATCCACCAGATCTCCAGTTCCACGCGCTCGATAAACGGACGACCCACGCCACCGCCCTTAGGAACTTCGAACGGCGTGAGACGCGCGCGCCAGCCCATGTCGCTGCCGCCGGTTACTTCCGGCCCCCAGGTTCCCTCGAACGCAACACCTTTTTCGAGGCCCGTAGCAATCAGCAGCTCGTCCATTTTCTGGTGGCCCAGCAGAACAGCGCGATCATGATCGGTGAGGCGCGCTGCATTGCGCAGGGAAGTGGAGATGGCGCCCATCAGGCCGGCCACGGCGATCGCCATGATCAGCGTGGCTACCAGCAGCTCCAACAAAGTGAACCCCTTTTGTTTCACGGTGCCTGCTCCAGCGCCTCCACGTGCGGCACTCCCGTGATGGGATCGACGCGCACCACGCGCTGCACATTCCGGCGATTGATCAACTGCAATCCCAGCGGCGGCACGGTTCCGCCAGGATAGAGCAGGAAGTCGCGCTTGAGGCCGGGATCGGCATCCTCGGGCAGTTGCGGAAGCACCTGTACGATGGAGACGCCCTCCGGCATTTCGAGCTTGCGATAGAAACCCGGCTCGCTGGATCGCATCTCGATCGAGTTGTCGGCCTTGGAAATGGTGATCTCCACCATCTGCTGGCGCCGCTCGGCGCGGCTGAGCCCGTAGTCCAGGAAGCTGACCACGCCGTTCGTCGCGGCGTTCAGGCGCAACGACTCGATTCCGGAGGTGATAGCGGGATAACTGATCCCGACCATCAGCGCGATCAGCGCCACCACCACCAGCATCTCGATGAGGGTGACGCCGACTGAGCCGCGACCGTCAGGGAGCCGGTGCTGCAGGTTAGTTTTTCCAGCTGACGATGTCGGCATTGATCCCGTCTCCGCCGGGCTGCGCCATCGGCGCCCAAGCTGATGATGTCGGGCTCGTCTCCATGGTCGCCCGGAAAGTGATAGACGTACGGATGCCCCCAGGGATCGTTCTCGATCTCCTTTTGCAGATACGGCCCCTGCCAGTTCTCGACGCCTTCGGGCTGGAGGCGCAGCGACTGCAAGCCTTGCTCGGTGGTGGGGAACACGCCGGTGTCGAGCTTGTAAGACCCGAGCGCGGTCGAAATAGGCGTTAATCTGCGCGTGCGCCGCGGTGACGCTTGGCGCGGTCCGCCTGGTGCATCATTTTCGGCAACACCAGCGCCGCGAACAGCGCGATGATGGTCACCACCACCATCATTTCGATCAGCGTCACACCGGCTTGCCGTCTCAGTCTATTGTTCATCGCTTCACCTCCGGAGCCTTCTTACATTGCCACGTCATTCATGCCGACAATCGCCAGCAGCATGCTCAAGATCAGGGTGCCCACCACGAGCCCCATCACCAGGATCACCAGCGGTTCGAACAAAGAAGTAAATCTACGAATGGAGGCGCGCGTGTCGGCGTCGTAGATGTCGGCCATGCGCACGAACATCGAATCCAGCCGGCCGGTTTCTTCGCCCACGCTCAACAGATGCGCGGCCAGCGGAGGGAACTGGCCGGCCTTGCGCAGGGGTCCCGCGATGCCTTCGCCGCGCTTCACTCCTAGCGACACGATTTCGAGCGATCCCGAGATGCGGCGATTGTTCAACGTGGCGCCGGCGATGGCGAGCGATTGCACCAACGGCACGCTGTTCGAAACCAAGGTGGCCATGGCGCGCGCGAATCGCGCCGTTTCCGCTTTGCGCAGCGCGTCGCCCAGCACCGGGATTTTGAGCCGCAACGTGTCCCACCACAAGCGGCCCGGCGCGGTGCGCACGTAGGTGTACATTCCGACGGCGAACAACTACGAACAGCGTGATACCGAACCAGCCGTAGGTTTGCAGAAACTTGCTGCCAACCAGCAGCATTTTGGTGGGCAGCGGCATCTCCATGCGCGATTCTTCAAAGACCGAGGCGAATCGCGGCACCACAAAATTCATGAGCACCAGAATGGAGCCGATGCCCACCAGCGACAGCAGCGCCGGATAGGCCATCGACGAAATGATGTAGGCTGCGCAGATCGTCGCGCGTGCGCTCGAATTCGGAGAGCCGCTCGAAGACCACGGCCAGCGATCCGCCGGCTTCGCCCGCGCGGACCATGTTGATGTACAGGTCGGAGAAGTGAGTCCGGGTGCGTGGCCAGGCTGTCGGCCAGCGAGCGGCCGCCTTTGAGCACGCGCAGAATGTCCAGCACCAGCGTGCGGAAGGAGGCGCGCTCGGTTAATTCGGCGGTGATGGAGAGCGCGCGGTCCAGCGGCACGCCCGCGCTGAGCAGCGTGGAGAGCTCCTGGGTGAAGAACAGAACGTCGCGCTTCCGGCCGCCGGAGAACGATGGCAGCTTGATGTCGACGGACTGCCTTGGCTTCCCTGCCGACATAGACCGGCGTGAGCCCCTGGCGGCGCAGCTCGAAGGCGACCAGCCGCTCGGACTCGGCGTGAATGGCGCCGGTGCGAATCTGCCCGTCGGAGGCGACGGCTCGGAAGTGAAAGTTAGTCATGCCGTCGCACCGGAAATCCAGCCACGGATGAA
Source organism: Bryobacterales bacterium (assembly GCA_963784025.1). GTDB lineage: Bacteria > Acidobacteriota > Terriglobia > Bryobacterales > Bryobacteraceae > Palsa-89. Next base: position 88,447 of record CAWAPW010000001.1, on the reverse strand, counting down.
CGCAGATGAACGCTGATAAGACGTTTTCTTAAGTATCTGTGTTCATCTGTGTTCATCCGTGGCCGTTATTAGAATTCTTGCGTGACACGCATCACCTCTTCGGCGGTGGTTACGCCGCTCGGCTACCTTCATCCAGCCGTCTTCGCGCAGATTGCGCATGCCGTTGCGGCGCGCCGCGTTGGTGATGGCCGCCGCGTCCGCGTTCTTCATGATCAGTTGCCGGATGCTCGTCGTCCAGCTCCATCAGCTCGAAGATGCCCATGCGGCCCGTGTAGCCGGATCCGAAACAGTGCTCGCAGCCGCGCCCCGCATAGCAAACTGCACCGTGTCGCCATCGGGCGAGATGCGCGTGCCGGCCTTCTGCTTTGCACTGCTCGCAAATCACGCGCACCAGACGCTGCGCCAGCACCGCCACCAGCGACGACGTGATCAGGTAATTCTCCACGCCCATGTCGGTCAGGCGCGTGATGGCGCTGGGCGCGTCGTTGGTGTGCAGCGTGGAGAAAACGAAGTGGCCGGTGAGCGCCGAGCGAATGGCGATGTCGGCCGTCTCGCGGTCGCGAATTTCGCCCACCATGATGACGTCCGGATCCTGGCGCACGATGTGCCGCAACCCGGAAGCGAACGTCAGCCCGATCTGCGGATTCACGTGGATCTGGTTGATCCCGTCCATCTGATATTCGACCGGATCTTCGATGGTGATGATCTTCTTGTCGCGGAGATTGATGCGCTTCAGCGCCGAATAGAGCGTGGTGGATTTGCCGCTGCCGGTGGGTCCGGTGACGAGAAAAATGCCGTGCGGCAGCGACGTGAAATGCTCCATGCGATTGAGCATGTGACTCGTCGAAGCCCAGGCGGCCCAGATCGTAGAAATCGCCCGCGGAGCGGTCCAGCAGACGCATCACGACGCTTTCGCCGTACAGCGTGGGCAGCGTGGAAACGCGCAAATCCACTTCGCGGCCCAGCATCTTGATCTTGATGCGGCCGTCCTGCGGCAGGCGGCGCTCGGCGATGTTGAGCTTGGCCATCAGCTTCACGCGCGAAATCATGGCGGCCTTCAGTTCGCGCGGCGGCGGGTCCTGATTGTAGAGCACGCCATCCACGCGATAGCGGATGCGAAACTCTTTTTCGAACGGCTCGATGTGGATGTCGCTGGCGCGCTTTTCGACCGCGGACGCGATCATGGCGTTCACCAGGCGGATGACCGGCGCCTCGCTCGCCATGTCGCGCAGGTGTTCCAGATCCTCCGACATCTCGCCGGCCTGGAATTCGAAATCCGCCTTCGGCGCGCGCGGCCGATTCGCCGTAGTATTTGTCGATCGCGTCGACGATCTCCTGCTCGGGCGCGAGCACGGTGCTGATCTTGAGACCGGTGCAGTGGCGCACGGCGGCGATGGTTTCGACATCCAGCGGATCGGCCATCGCGAGCGTGATGGTATGGTCGTCCCGGCTCATCGGAAGGCAGCGGAACTGGCGCAGGAAGCGCGGCGAGAGCGTTTCGGTTTCGGGCGAGACAACGGGCGGCGCGTCGATGGAAACCAGCGGCATGTCCAACTGTTCGGAAAGCGCCGCCAGAACGTCGCGCATGGCGATGAAGCCCATGTCGACCAGCATCTTGCCGAGTCTTGTCGCCGCGCTCTTTCTGCAGTTCGAGCGCCCGCTCCAGATCTTCTTCGGTGATCAGCTTGCGCTGGATCAGAATCTCGCCCAGCCGCATGGCGTGAAAAACTTTCGCATGGACTAAAACTCTTCTGACGCGATCGAGCGCCTGCTCGGCGCTGGCCGCTTGCAGCAGCGCCTTGCGCGGCGCGTGCATCACGATCTGCGCGGGCAGTCCGTCGCGATTTTCCCACTTCCAGTAGAAAAGCGACAGTCCCCAGCGCCACCTGCTCGTCGGCGGGAACCGAGTCCAGCGAGCGCGCCGAATCCATCAACATCGCGCGCATCGCGGTCCGGATGCGCGGCCATGCGCTGCATCTTTCTTCTCGTGCGTGCGGCGCACCTCATCCGGCCGTCACGGTCGGATGGAACGGACGGATTCCAGCGGCGGGGCGCCAGATTCACTTCACTCAGGAAAACCGCGCCGTAGCCCCGAATGTAGGTGCCCTGCGAAACGCCCAGCACCTCCACCGGATCCTGCGGCCATAATCCGGACAGCTTGTGGTCCAGGCTATGCTCCATGGCTTCGATCATGCCGCGATTCACTTTCGGCCCGTCGGCCACGCCGGGCAGCGCGCACAGCGCCAGCAGAGCAACCCAAGCGATTCTCATTGCCGGACGCCTCGTTGCTGGCCACTTCCATGCGGCGCCATTTGTTTTCGCGCGTATTCAATGCCTTGCTGGAAAGTCGCCAGATCGGCTTGGCGCTGCGTTTCGTAACGCGTCTCGGTAGCGTTGAGCACTTTGGCGAACTCGGCGGACTGCTCAGCCTGGGCTGCGGCGACGGCTTTCGTAACCGCGACGTTCACGCGCTGCTCAATCTGAGCCTGATCCACGCTGGGTCCGGCTGGCCGCGCCTCAAATCCATGCACCAAGATAGCCGCCGCCAGCACCGACGCGGAAGCGAAACCCATCACCGGACCCGAGCGCCACATGGTTTGCCACCAGCGCGGCTCAAACACGCGATCGGAAACGAATGCGATACGGCGCGGGATCTCTTCGTCTTCGAGCGACGCCAGCATCGACCGCGTCAGATTCAGCCGATCCAACTCCTCGCGACAGCTCTGGCAGCCGCGCACGTGATCTTCCACAACGGCCCGCTCCTGCCGCGTCACTTCGCCAACGACGTACGCCTTCAAATCAGTTTCACAACTCATTCCGCGCCTCCGGTGTTTACTGGAGCTAAAGTTTGTTTCAGAAGATCGAGTGCGGTGTACAGGCGGGATTTGACGGTGGAGACCGGGCAGGAAAGAATCTCCGCCATCTCCTCGAACTTGAATCCCTCATAGACCTTCAGCAGCACCGCCTCGCGATGATCGTCCGACAGCCGCGCCAGGGCGCTGCGTACCGCAAGCGTCGATTCGATGGGGAAAAGCCCCCCGCTCGATTCGGCGAACTTGGGCTCGACGGTCATTTCACCCTCCGGACGATTCTTCCTGAGCAGCGAATACGCCTCGTTGTGCGCAATCCGAAACAGCCAGCCTGCGAACTTGGCCGGGTCGTCCAGCTTCTTCAGATTCTGATAGGCCTTCAAAAACACATCCTGGCTAAGATCGAGAGCGTCCTCGCGCTGCCCCACCAACCGCAAAAGATAATTGAAGACACGCTTCTCCCAGCGAGACACCAGCACGTTGTAAGCTTCCACGTGCCCCCGACGCGCCTTGGCGATCAGGTCGCGGTCCTCAACCTCCCGAAAGATCAAACTTCGGCTCCAATCTGAAGACGCGGCCCGAGTTTAAAAAGACGAGCGCGCATGCCCCAATTTTCGCACCAACCCGCGCATTATTCGCTCCGTGCCGGTGCCGAATGGCTGATCGGTGGTCAGGTAAGTCCAGGTGGCGCCGCGCTGGGATGGGTCCAGGCCGGACTGCTCGGCTTCTTCCAGGCGCTGGGCGATTTCCCCGGGGAGCTCCGCTTCCAGCTGGGTAAACAGCGCATGAACCGACGTCAAATACTCGTGCAGCGGGTCGCGTCCGCCCCAGGAAAGCCATTGGACGCCCTCGCGCAGGTCGGTGATGGTAGCCAGGTAATCGGCCCATAAATCGTCGATGGTGCGCAGCGAAACCAGCCGCTCCAGTTCGGAGGATGCAGGTACATCGCCGGCCAGGATCGCTTGCCGGCGCTGCTGGATTTTCTGCCGCTGGCCTTCGATGACGCTCTCGTATTTGTGCAGAAATCGCCGGATTTCCAGGTTCTGCCCTTCGGCGGTACGCTGAACACTCTCGATATCTTGATTGCCGGCGCCGTATTTCACCAATACGTCATCCTCCAGAGAAATGAAAAATTCCGAGCTGCCGGGATCGCCCTGCCGTCCGGCGCGGCCGCGCAGTTGATTATCGATGCGCCGGCTCTCGTGGCGATTGGTGCCGATGACGTGCAGCCCGCCCAACTCGGCCACGCCTGGACCCAGTTGGATGTCGGTGCCGCGGCCGGCCATGTTAGTCGAAATAGTAACGGCGCCGAGCAAGCCTGCGCGCGCGATCATGCCCGCCTCCTGCTCTTCATGCCGCGCGTTCAGCACCTGATGCGGGATGTCCGGCAAACGGGCGCTCAATCGCTCCGATTCTTCGACGCTGCGGGTACCCACTAGCATCGGGCGCCCGATCGCGTGAAGACGCCGGATCTCTTCCAGCACGGCCCTTTCTTTATCCAGTCTGTGGGCATAAACGCGGTCCGGAAGATCGGCGCGGATCATCGGACGATGGGTCGGGATCACCTCCACTTCCAGGCCATAGACCAGCCGGAGCTCGTCGGCTTGCGTGGCGGCGGTGCCGGTCATCCCGCAGACCATCGGATACAGCGCGATTAGATTTTGCAGCGTGATGGATCCGAGAATCCGGCCTTGCGTTTTGAGCGCCAGACCCTCCTTGGCTTCGATGGCAGTGTGCAACCCGGCCGGCCAGCGCCGGTTCTCCGCGATGCGGCCCTTGAACTCGTCCACCGATTCGATGACGCCATCTTTCACCAGGTAATCCACGTCTCTGTGAAGCAGCGCGTGGGAGTGCAGCGAATCCTGAACGGCCGTCAGCAGCGCGAGATTCTGTTCTTCAAACAAATTGGCGCAGCCGAACGAAGTTTCGATGGCGCGAATGCCGGCATCGGTAAGCGCGATGTTGCGGGCATATTCATCCAGCGTGAAATGACGCCCGCGCCGGAAAAATCGCGTGACGCGATCCACCTGATAAGCCAGCGGCTGTTCGCCCGCTTCGCCGCCTGCGATCACCAGAGGAATGCGCGCTTCGTCGATCAGGATGGAGTCCGCTTCGTCGATCACCGCCGACGCGAACGGCCGCTGCACCTGCTCATGCGGATGAAGCGCCAATCCGTCGCGGAGAAGATCGAAGCCGATTTCGTTGGCGGTGGCATAGGTAATGTCGCAAGCGTAGGCGCGGCGGCGATCTTCGATTGCCATGCCTTGCTGGAGATGGCCAACCGAAAGCCCCAGAAATTCGTAGATGCCGCCCATCCACTGGGCGTCGCGCCGCGCCAGATAATCGTTCACCGTCATCACGTGGACGCCCGCGCCTTCTCTCGCTAGCCAGGCGACGGCCGGAACAGCTGCCAGCGTTTTGCCTTCGCCGGTTTGCATCTCAGCGATCTTCCCGGCGGTGAGAGCCAGCGCGCCTTGCAATTGAACGTCGAACATCTTTAGCCCAAGCACACGTTCTGCAGCCGCGGAGCAGACCGCGAAAACGCCCGCGAGGTCCATCGTCCTCCAGGCGGGTGGTTCTATTTCGCCGAGAGCGGCGCGGCGTTCATGAATCAAAGGAATCAACGATTCGGCTTCATCCGAACCGCGAAATAGCTTTCGCAAAAATGGGCGCACAAACGCCTCCTTTCTTCTTCGAACTGGGGCTATCGAAGAGAAGGAGGAGGACGCTGGTAAAGAACCGGGTTTGGGGATTGGGCGTTGGCGGGAGCGAGGTACGGTATCGAAAGTGTCGCCCGCTTTTGAGGCAGCGCACCAGGCTGAACGCGAACTTGCTGCTCAGCTCGATCCTTCGCGATCCATACAATCGCCGAGTCGCCGCCGCCGGTGCGCGTGCGCGCCGCAGGCACGGCAGCGCTCGCCGTAATCGCCAGCAGCGTTGCCAATAGCCAGGTGATGGCCCGCTTATTCACTGTGGCTTTCATTATACGTGGCACAGATATTCGTGGCGCATGCACTCGTGCGTGCGCCACGAGTTAACGGATGGCCTTCTTCAGCCAACGCCCCGTGAGCGAGCGGTGCTTCGGCGAAAATTGTCCAGCGGCGGCTCGCAGATAGGGCTGAAATTCCTGCGCCCAATACGCCGCGTAGCCGCGTTCGTGGATGTCCTGCAGAACCTGGCTGTAGTGCAGCAGAACACTGGCGCCGAACGTCTCGCCGGTTCGCCAGGCCACCCGATTGGCAGCGCGGGCCAGCTTCAACAAAGTGATCGGAACGCGCGCAATGGCCGACACCGCCATCATTGACGACAGCTCAAACAAGGGCCGGTTTTGCGCTGCCGCCTCCGCTTTCAACTCCTCCCAATGTTGCCCGAGGAATCCGATCGATGGCAGATTGCGCGGCGGGATCTTCGCCACCGCTTCGCGGAAGGCGCTCCACTCCCGGCGCAGGCCCGCTACATCCAGCGGCGGCGCATTGCACAAATCTGCCACCTGGCCGGCGCTCTGTTCCAGCCCTTCCAAAAGCTGGTCGACGTTTTCGAACCTGGCATCGCCCGCGAGCAGGCCTTCCTGTTTCAGCGCATCGGCGATCTCCTGGACGATGTGACGCCCGGCGCCCGAAACGTCGGCCAACGCAGCCATGATCCACACCGGAGAAGCGCGAAACGCAAGTAAGCCAGCCAGCTCGATTCCGTGGCCCGCCGTCCGGCGCAAGAGAAAATCGTTGGCCAGCGCGCCTCCCGACGGGTAGACGCCCTTCACCTCGCCCACCTGCTCGATCATGAAGCGTAGCGCGATGTCCACCATCATCTGGTACGTCTTGGTGCGGCGCACCGCGGAGGGAACCGAGACATCGCCGATCTCGCGAATCAATCCGCCAGCCAGCGCGGCGGCCGAACGCACCACGCGCTCCGGCAAGGAGACCACGTAGCCCGCTACACGCACGCCCGATTTCACCGGCTTCCGTACTCGCGTCACAGGGAGCTTCATTGGCAACTATAATTGTGCCTGAAAGTCTTTTCACAAAATGGCGGCCGACATCGTAATTCGCCCCAGCATGAAGTTCATCAAGGCGGGGTATGTGTGCGCCCTGCTGGTGGTAGGCGCGGCGATATTCGTTCACTACAAATATCTGACGGATCAATATCCCAACCAACGCTACCCGTACTTGCCCATCGCCAGCCTGTTCGTTTTGCTCTGGCCCATCAAGCGGCATCTGCAGCGGCAGGCCGTGAAGCTCACGATGGCCGGGGACAAACTGCGCTACGAAACCGGCCTGGCTTCCAAATCGATGCGGATTATTCAGCTGCCCAAAGTGCAGGACGTTCGAGTGCTTCAATCCTTTTCGCAGCGGATCTTCGGCGTTGGGGATATTTCCATAGAAACGGCCGGTGAAAACAGCCGGCTAGTGGTGGAAAACTTAGATCGGCCGCGCGAATTGGCCGAGCAAATCACCGACGCTTCGACGCACTCTGCTTCCACCGGGCTTCATTAAATCCTTGTAACAATAGATGTTTCAATAACTTCCCTTAGGCGCTCCACATTCCCTAGTGGCACGGTTTTTGATATGGTATTAAGAAGTGCCACTAAGAAAGCTGGGTAGGCAACCAGCCCTAGGTCTCGCATTGCTTTTGGTTGCCGCGCTTCCTGTGATTGGCGGGTGGAAGTTGGCTGGTCCGTTCGGCGGGAGCGCGCGCGCAATCGCGATTGATCCGCAGAACGGCCGCACGCTGATCGTTGGTTCGCGTGATTCGTTACTGTTTCGATCTGACGATGCAGGCGCATCCTGGCGTCTGTTACCTTTTCCGCGGGGAGCTCCGGGCGTCTTCAACTCAGTCCTGATCGATCCCGCCCAGCCGGCGCATTACTACGCGGGTCTGGATGCGGGCGATTCCCCGGACTCTGGCCTCTTTGAGAGCAAAGACGGCGGCGAAACCTGGCAGGCTTTGGCCGGGTTGCGCGGATCGCGCATCGAATCGCTGGCATTGTCGCCGGCGAATTCGGCGACGCTGGCCGCGGGAACATCCAAGGGCGTCTTTATTTCGTCCGACCGTGGCGCCACCTGGCGCAGAATCTCGTCGGCCACCGATGTGGAGATGCAGGACATCACGGCTTTGGCGTTCGATCCCGCCGATACGAATGTCCTTTATGCCGGCACGCCGCACCTGCCATGGAAAACCACTGACGGAGGCGCCACCTGGCACTCCATTTCGAGCGGCTTGATTGACGATTCCGATATTTTCTCCATCCGCGTGGATCCGAGCAATCCTAAACTGGTTTTCGCCAGCGCTTGCAGCGGTATCTATCGCAGCGACAGCGGCGGCCAGGCGTGGCTCAAGATTCAGGGCATTCCGGGAACGCATCGCCGCACGCACATCATCGCGGAAGACCCGCGCAATTCGGATACGATTTTCGCCGGCACAACACTGGGGCTGTTCAAATCCCCGGACGGCGGAAAAACCTGGAAGCATCTGAGTTCGGAACAAGTGAACTGGATGGTGTTCGATCCGGGCGAACCGCGTACCTTGTATCTGGCCACTGAATTCGCCGGCATTCTGAAAAGCATGGACTCCGGCGAGACATTCCACCCGATGAATGAGGGCTTCGCCAATCATCGTCTGTCTGAAATGACGTCGGACGGCAAACGCCTGTATGCCAGCAGCACCTACGAGGGGCTGTACGGCGGCGTTTTTGTAAGCAACGACGGGGGCCTGCAGTGGGCGTTGCGGGCCAATGAAGAGGCGCTGCACGGTAGAAACCTGGACAGCCTGACGGCGTCTGTCGGCAACGCGGGTGTGGTGTTTGCGGCCAGCGAAGATGCGATTTTGAAATCGGCGGACGGCGGAAAGATTTGGCTGCCGGTTTCCGAGCCCCGCCTGATTGCGCCTCGATCAGCCGCCCGGGCCGGCCATACTGCCCCGGCCATCCATACTTCCGAACGGATCCACATCCACGCTCTGCGAGCCGTGCAGTCCGATAAAGACAAATTCGTTCTATTCGCGGGAACGGATGCGGGCCTCTTCCGAAGCTCCAATTCCGGAACAAGCTGGGAGCCGGTGAAAGCCGCCGGGCTTACGGGCGAGCCGGTTCTGGCGCTCTACGCGCCCCCCAATAACGCACCTCGGCTGGCCGCACGGACCAGCTCCGGCCTGTACGTTTCCGAGGATTCCGGCCGCACCTGGCAGGCGGCCCAGCTGCCAAACGGATACTACATCTACGATGTAGCGCTGCCGGTTGAGCGCGATATTGCAATTCTTGCTGCAACTTCGCGCGGCGTTTTGCAGTCTACTGACCAAGGCGAACATTGGAAGCTTGTGACGAAAGGTGTACCCGCGGCTACAGTTGACTCGATTCGTTTCAATCCCTCGGAGGAGCGCGAAGCCTTCCTGGTTCAATACGGAAATGTCTACCGCACCCAGGACGGAGGAGACTCCTGGCAGGCGTTCTCTAACGAGGGTCTCGAAGGCGCTGCCATTCGAATGCTGTGGTTTGCACCCGATCTTCCCCGGCGAATCTTCGCGCTCAGCGCTGCGCGCGGGGCATTGGTTTTCGATCTGCCTCAGGCTACTGTGGCCCAACAGGATGATCACGCTGTTATTGCAAGCAATAAATGAATTAGAGGAAAGGTGAAAAAAATGCGAGCAGTATGGAGATATCCGGTTCTGGCGCTAGCTGCATTGGGCGTCCTAGGAATTCCAAATCTGGCGCGGGCGCAAAACGCCGCGGCACATTCGGATGAAGACAACAATTTTTTTGAATTAAACATTTACGGAGGATATTCCGACTACCAGAGGCTCCCCGCCGGCCTGGGCGCTAAGATCTCCGGCGCGCCCATCCTGGGCGGCCGGGTAACGGAGAACTTCTGGAACTACGTAGGTATCGAAGAAAGCTTCAACGCCTATTCGTGGAACAAGTACGAGTTCCTGTCCAATCCTCCCAACGCCAACGTGGCCTTGCAGCCCTTCCCGATCCACACTCTCCAGCCCGCCGTGGATGCTTTACTTTATTTCACGCCCCGCGATCACAAGTTCCGTCCGTTCATCGCGATAGGCCCTGGCGCCTCATTCGACGTTCTGGGCAGGAACGCAAAACAATGGGCGGCTGCAATGCCTTCCGACGCTGGGTTTTCCGGCTTCAAGAGCGATGAGCGCTTTCAAGGCAACTACGGGGGTGGAATCAAATACCAGGCCAACAAATGGTTTGGCGTCCGCATAGACGTACGGGGCTTAACCGGACTTGCGCCGCGCTTTGGCCTGCTCACCGGACCCGCCAGCCTGGGGACCGTCTACACCCCTGGCGACAAAATTCTGAACGGCATTGAGGCCACCGCCGGACTCACCGCTCTATTTAGGGCATCGCGGTGAAGCTCCCAGCGCCGCCTCCTCCGCCTCCGCCGCCGCCTCCGCCTCCCCCGCAGGCGCTCAATCCGGGCGCCATCAACGCCACTCCGACCACAGTTTGTCCGGGCGACGCAGTGAGTCTCAGCGCCAGCGCCTCCGATCCTGAGGGGCATCAGTTGACCTATCAATGGTCGGCGAACGGAAGCCCGGTGGGAACCGGCGCTCAATATACCTACATGCCGGCCTCGTCGGGCGACATCCGGATCGGCCTGCACGTCGCCGACTCGACCAACCCATCGCGCGGCGCGGACGCGAATCCGGTTACCATCCACGTCAACACGTACAGTGCTCCGACAGTGAGCGTGGCGGCCAATCCCACGGAACTGGATCAGGGACAGATGTCCATGCTGCGCGCGGTAGGCATGGGTTCCGATTGCAGCGGGACACTCACTTATAGCTGGGCCGCATCCGAGGGCACAGTCTCCGGTACAGGTCCGAACGCTCAATTCGATTCCACCTCGGTCTCCTTCACCGCAGACCGCAGCCGTCCACAATCCAAGCAAGTGACCGTCACGGCCACGGTGACCGATAGCAAAGGCGGATCGGGAAGCGCTTCCGCCAACATCACCGTGAACCTGGGCGCGCAGGCCACGCACTTCGGCGACATCCTGTTCCCGAAGAACAGCGCGCGAGTAAACAATTGCGGCAAGCGCGTGCTGATTGAGCAGTTGTATCCGCAGCTGGCTGCCAATCCGAATTACGATGTGGTGCTGGTGGGCCATATCGGTGAGGGCGAAACACCTCGCATCGGCCGGGGCCGTCAAGCGCGCGGTCTGGATCAGGAGCGCGTGCTCAACGCCGCGGGAGTGCTGAGCGGCGGCGGCGGCACCTGCAGTTCGCTGGATCCTTCCCGCATCAAGGGAAGCTGGGTGGGCGCGACGCAGGAAACACCGTCCGTACCCACTTCTTGCGCCGTTTCGACCACGGCTCCCAAGGAGCGCAGGGGTGCGGCCATCGAAGACACCGACACAGCCAAGAACCGCCGGGTAGAGATCTGGCTGGTTCCCAAAGGCTTGGCTCTGCCGACCGCGGCGCGCGACGCCAAGGAACTGCCGGATGCCGATCTGAAGCGGATCGGTTGCCCGAAGTAGGCAGTTAGCGGTTCAGCGTAGCAGTTGTTTTCGGCGCCGGGTGCTTCACCGCACTCGGCGCTTTTTATTTGGGCCAGATGGCGGAAATATCGACGGCGGCTTCCGGAAAGCGCGTAGGCTTCAGTTGGCCTTCCCGCAGTAGCAGAGTTGTTGCCAGACGCCCGTCTTGGAGCGACAAGACTTCCACCGTCTGCGCTTCCGGAGACACCACCCAGACTTCGGGCACGCCGAGGCTTTCGTAATCCTGGAGCTTTCCGGCGCGTTCCGCGCGTGTGTTGGCGGGAGAAAGCACTTCCACCAGCAGCTCCGGCGCGGAATGGATGTAGCCGTCTTGCTCGATCACATTATTCCGGATGAAAACGGCAATATCCGGAACCCGGGTAGTCATCGGGTCGCGGCGAATCACCAGCCCGAAAGTGCTCACCAGGACCCGAACGGTCCTGCGATCCAGTTGCGCCTTCAGCAGATCCGCCAGATCTTCAACGACGTAAGCATGAATGATCTTGTTTGGCGGCATCTTGACGATCTCACCATTGACGACCTCTTCCACGCCTTCCACCTCCGGAAGCGCGAGCCACTCTTCATAGGTAAGGATCTTGGAAGTTGTCGCCACGGTTACTCCTGGGATCGCCCTTTCCCTTAGTGTACGCTGACTATTGAACTACGCCGAGTCAGTCCAATATCTCTACTCGCTAGGCAACGAAGTACTGACTGCCAAGCTGGGGCTGGAGCGAATCACCACGTTGCTCCAGGCGCTCGGCAATCCTCACCGCGCGTGCCGCTGGATCCATGTCGCTGGAACGAATGGCAAGGGGTCGACATGCGCAATGATCGAAGCCGGCTTGCGCGCCGCCGGTATGCGCACCGGCCTCTACATCTCTCCGCACTTGATTGAGCCTACCGAGCGCATTCAAATCGCAGGCCAGAAGGTCAGCCAGGAGCAATTCGCGAGTGCGTTTGCGCGAGTTCACGAGACAGCCGAGCGGATGCTCTGCCTCCGGCGAACTGGACATGCATCCAACCTATTTTGAGACCGTCACCGCCATGGCTTTCGTGCTTTTCGCCGATGCGAAGCTCGACATGGTGGTGCTGGAAGTGGGGCTGGGCGGCACGTCTGGACGCGACCAACGTGGTGACTCCCGACGCTTTGCGTGATCACGCCCATCGATTACGATCACCAGATTTTTCTGGGCGACACCATCGAAGCAGATCGCAGCCGAAAAAGCGGGGATTCTGAAGCCCGATGTACCCGCCGTGTTCGCCGAGCAGCGGCCGGAAGCCGAAGCGGTCCTTCGTGCGCAGGCCCCGGCGGCGTACACGTTCTCGCGCGAGTGGCCGATCGCCGATCTTGCGATGGACGCGCGCGGCAGCCGCTTTCGCCTGCGCGGCGTCGAGGTGGTTTGCCCGCTGGCCGGCGAGCATCAGGTGGAGAATGCGCGGGTGGCCGCCATCGCGCTGGCCGAGCTGGGCGTTTCACCGGCTGGAATTGCCGCTACGCAATGGCCAGGACGGCTGGAGCGTGGTTTCCGAGCGGCCGGAGATCATCATCGATGGCGCGCACAATCCCGCGGGAACGCGCGCGCTTGCCGCTTACATTCGCCGTTTCTATTCGGGACGCCGCATCTGGATCGTATATGGAGCGCTACGCGACAAGGCGGTTGTTGAAATGACCTCCCTGCTGTTCCCCCTGGCCGATCGGTTGATCTTGACTGCGCCCGCCAATTCCCGCGCCATGCCTCCGGAAGATATTCCGGCGACGGGAGCTAGCGTCACGCATTCCATCGCCGAAGCCGTGGCGCTCCTCGCCGAGGCTGCGCCGGAAGACGTCATCTTTATCACCGGATCGCTCTACCTGGCGGGCGAGGCGCGCGCGCTGCTGGTAAAACAGAACCCGTAAAATAAAACCAGTGTCATTTCTCCGGGCGTACTTCATCACTGCTCCGCTCATCATCCTCTCCACCATCGGCTTCGGATTGGTGAGCCTGGCCGTTTCACTGTTTGAGAGCAACGGACGTAAACAAATCGGCGGTGGCGCGCGTCTGGGCGCGCTTTCTGGTGTGGGGCAGCGGAGTGAAGGTGCAAGTGGAAGGCTTGGAGAACATCGCGGCCGAAGGAAGCTACGTTTTCGTTTCCAATCACCTCAGCTACATGGACACGCCGGTGGTTCTGGCAAACATTCCAGTGCAGTTCCGTTTTCTCGCGAAAATCGGACTGTTCCAGATTCCATTGCTGGGCACTCATCTGGCGAGCGCCGGCCATATCCCTGTCCCGCGCGACGACGCCCGAGCGGCGGTGAAGACCATGACCACGGCCGCGCAGGCCATTCGCCAGCGCGGCATATCCCTGCTCATTTTTCCCGAAGGCGGGCGATCGCACACCGGCGAGCTCGCATCCTTCAAGGAAGGCGCGGCCTACATCGCGATTCGCGCCGGAGTCCCGCTGGTTCCGATCGCGCTGCAGGGAACGCGCGAAGTGCTGCCCTTCGGCTCGGGACAAGTCCGCGCCGGATCGGTGACGATGCGCATTGGCGAACCGATTCCCACCGATCAGGTCCAGCTGCGCGATCGGGGCCGCATCACGGGCCAGCTTCACGAGCGCATCGCCGGCATGCTGGACGAGCAGCCCATACACGCCTGAGCTATTTTGCCTGAGCTATTTTCGGCTTGCTTGCTTGATCCACGCCACCGCTGCGTCCAGCGCTGGATCTTTGCCCGCCAGCAGCGCCTGGCGCGTCACCGGCGTTTCCACATCGGGCGTCACGCCCAGCCCCTCCAGCGGCTTGCCGCCTTCGGAGATGTAGTTGGCGATGGCGTACTGAAATCCGTCGCCATTCGGCAGCCTTTCGAACACCGAGGGCAATGCCGCGGCGGCCGTGCGCGTTCCGAAAATGCGCGCGCGTCCCAGGTCCTTCAAGCCTTCCGCCATGATCTCGGACGTGGAGGCCGAAGTGCCATCCACCAGAATGGCGAGCGGGCCCGCAAAAGTGGTGAGCCGTGGATTCACCACGAACTTTAGCGTGGTGTCGCGCATGTACAAAGTGCCGAGCTTTTGATCCGGTTGCGAAATGAACCAGCCCGCCATCCCCATGGCCATGATCCCGATGCCGCCGGGATTTCCGCGTACATCGACGATGAAGCCCTCGCACTTTTCGCACGATTCGACAGCATCCCCGAACGAGGTCATCAACCGCTGCGCATCCAGGAACACGTTGAACGCCACATAGCCGATGTTTCCATCGCCCACCTTCGAGGAACGAAACCAGACCTGCATCGGATTGAGATACCCGAATTGCACCCGATCGCCTTTCGGACGGCCAAGCGCTAGCGTTTTGCCGGCGCGCTTGCCATCGCCGTCCAGAAACTCCACTTGCGCGGCTCCGGCTGCACTTTCCAGGCGCCCCAGGATGGCCCGGCGCAGCATCAGATCGCGCAACGTTGAGCCGCTGTAAGTCTCGTTCAGTTTCGCTACCACGGGGCCGAGTTCCGTATGAGCGATCTTCAAAATCTCCCAGCCCGGCCGCACGCCCTGCGCGAAGGCTGACGAATCCCGCTCCACCGAGGTGACCAGCACTTGCGAGCCCACCACGCGTACATCGATCCCGGTGGTAGTTTCGCCACCCCGCGCGTCGCCCACGTTCGAATATAGATCCGATGGAACGATGCCGAAATGCGTCTGATGCAAACGGCCGAGCATCTGGTTCAACACGCCGCGCGCGGCATCCATGCTGTTGGCCGCTTCGATCTTGGGGCGGAATTCGTCGTGGATGGCCTGCCAGTCCAGACCGCCCGGCTTGGTTTGCCAATGCTTGTCGCGGATGGTGGTCCACACGTACTCGAAGGATTGAAGATTGAGCTGCCGCTGTTCCGGCGTGAGCGCCGCTGCTAACGGAATTCCAACGAGGAAGACCGCGACAAAAGCCAGAACCCGGGCCGCGCTACGACAAATCATTCCTTCTCGAGAACCTTGGCCCCGAGCGCACCGCCGATGATAGGCAGGGCCGTTAGCACGACGAACAACATGCCCAGGCAAAACAGCACCAGCACCGCCAGTTTGGCCGGATCGTTCAAGGCCTGCGCCACGGACTCCGTGCGTGGATCGTTGAGAGGCAACTGGCTTTGAATGTATTTCGCCAAGCCGCCTTCGTTGGAAATGGCAACCATGGCGAAAGTAAACAGAACGCTGAGCATCGTAAACGAGAAGATCCCGGTAATCCAACCCATGCGCGCGCCGCTGCCGATGCTGAGCATCTGGCCGGTGCGCCGGCTGTAAAGAAAAACCGCGAAGAATCCTCCGGCTACGAAAGCTACCAGCAGGCGCAAGAACGGAAACGGCAATGGAACCAGAAACACAAACACGGCCGAAAGCGCTGCGATGAACCCGATCCGCACTGCCAGACGGTTGTGAAAACCGATCTCCCCAGACACTTGCACTTTCGGCGGCGGCGCCACAGGACTCGCCACTACTATGGGCGGCGCCGCTGGTTCCGGTTCTTCAATGCCTGGATAGTCGTATTGCGGCTTCCCGCACTTGTGGCAAAAGCGAGCGTCCGGCGGCAACTGCGCCCCACAGGTGCAGAATTCAGGCACGACTTCAGTTTGACACAGGCGTTCCGGGGGCGTCATCGACACTCGCGGTGCACGGCCTGGATGGCCCGCTCCAGCCCGTCCCGCCGCACCACGATGCTGATGGTCAATTCGCTGGAGCCTTGCGCGATGGCGATAATGTTGACGTTCTGCTCCGAGATGGCCTGGAACAGCCGCCCCGCCAGACCGGGCGTGCCACGCATGCCCTCGCCTACCAGCGCCAGCAGCCCGACGTTATCGTCCACGGCGATGGGCTTCAGATAGCCGTGCGTCAGTTCGAGCGCGAGATCGGCCTCCAGCGACTTCATCACGGCCGGCAGCTCTTCTTTACGCACCAAAAAGCAGAAGCTCTGCCGATAGCTGGAGCTGCTCAACGCCAGCACTTCCGCGTTGGCGTCCGCCAGAGCTTCCAGCGCGCGAGCCATCAAGCGCGTACCGCTAACCGCCGCGCTTGCGGGCTCAATGGACACCAGCGCGACGTTGGCCATCGACGTGACAGCGCGCGGACCGGCCGCCGCTTCCACCGTGGAGACGATGCGCGTGCCTGGATGATCCAGATGAAAACTGTTCTTGCTCCACACCGGAATCTGCCGCTCGATGAGCGGCGCCAGCGTGCGCGGATGCAGCACTTTCGCGCCGTTGTAAGCCAGCTCGGCCGCTTCATTGTAGGTGAGTGCGTCCAGCACGCGGGCTTCGCGCACCGAGCGCGGATCGGCGCTCATGATGCCGTCCACATCGGTCCAGATCCATAGCTCGGAGGCGTCCAATGCGGCCGCGAGAATCGAGGCGGAGAAATCCGATCCGCCGCGTCCCAGCGTAGTGGGCCGTCCGTCCACGGTGGCTCCATTGAAGCCTGTGACAATCGGCAGAACGCCACTCGCGAGCAGCGGCTCCAGCACAGCGGCGGCCTTCTTGCGCGTGGCTTCCATGATGGGCGTGGCGTTGCCAAAAACGGCGTCGGTGACAATCACGTCCCGGGCGTTGATCGCGCGCGCCCGGATACCCGAAGCCTCCAGGTATTCGGCGATCATCAACGCGGAGAGGCGCTCGCCGATGGCGATGGCTTCGTCCACCGAGCGCGGCGGACGGTCGCCCAGCATCAGCATGCCGTGCGCGATGCGGTGAAAATCGGCAATGAGTTCGCGCACTCCGGCCATCGCGCGATCGCAGCGCTCGGGCTCGCCCAGCAGTTCGCGACAGGTTTTTTCGTGGCGATCCGAGAGACTTTGGATGCTGGATTCGATCCCAGCTTCGTCGTCCGCCTCGGCGTGACGCAGCGCGCCGAGCAGCAGATCGGTGACTCCGGACATGGCGGAAACCACCGCCAGCACGGGCCGCTGCGCGTTCTGTTCCGTGCAGATGGCCGCGGCCACTCGAATCCTTTCGGCGGAGCCCATGCTGGTGCCGCCGAATTTCATAACAAGCAGATTGTTCATTGAGTTCGTTCACGCCCGTTGGAGGTGCGATCGCGGATGATTTTCAAAATGGCCGCTTCCACTTCGTCGATGCTGAGCCCGGTGGTGTCGACATAGACCGCGTCGGGCGCCTGCACCAGCGGCGATTCGGCGCGTCCGCGGTCACGCTGGTCGCGCTCGCGGATTTGCTGCTCCACCAGGTCCGTCGGGTAGCGCGCTCTCGTTCGCGCGGCGCGTGGCGCGCTCTTCGGGTTCAGCGTCGAGAAAGATTTTGACCGTGGCCTCCGGAAAAACAACGGTACCGATGTCGCGGCCCTCCATCACCACGGAAACCTGTCCGCCAATCTCGCGCTGCTTTTCCACCAGCGCGCGGCGTACCGCTGGCACCAGCGAAACCTCGGACGCCGCCTGGCTGACTTCGGGCGTACGAATCGCCTCGGAAACGTCTTCGTTGTTCAACAGCACCACGCTGTCGCCGGGAGCGAATTCAATGTGCGCGGCATTGGCCAGTTGCTCCAGGCGATGCATGTCGGAGACGGCGACGTTGGTGCGCAACGCCCACAGCGCCACGGCGCGGTACATGGCGCCCGTGTCCACATATACAAATCCAAGTTTGGCCGCGATGCGGCGCGCGAACGTACTTTTTCCGGCGCCGGCCGGGCCGTCGATCGCAATCGTGATTCGTTTGCTCAAATTATCATGAAAGCACATGCATGAGGAGATTTTCCGCGCGCTTCAGGAAGGCGCAACCCTTATCACTGCCAGCCGCCGTCTGGCGCGAGTGCTGACGCGCGAGTTTCACTCCATGGAAGCGGCGCGCGGACGCACGGTTTGGAATCGTCCGGACGTCTTGCCGTTGGACGCTTATCTCGATCGAACCTGGGGCGACTGGCTGGGGCGCTGGGCGGACGAAAGCTCACCGATTTTGCTGGATGCGCTGCAAGAGCAGATGCTGTGGGAGCAGATTATTCGCGAATCGCCAGAGGGCGCGTCGTTGTTGCAGATTCCTGAAACCGCGCGTCAGGCCGATGGAGACTTGGCGGCTGATTGCGGACTATCGGCTGCCGTGTGGACGGGAGCTTCGAAGCGTCGGAAGATTGGGCGGCGTTTGCGGCTTGGTCGCGCGAGTTTCAGCGACGCTGCGGGTTAAACGGATGGTTGGAGCGCGCGCGGCTTAGCGATTTCGTCCGGGACAAAATTGCCGCTGGCGAAGTGTTCGCCGCCGATCGCGGTTTACGTTGCGGGCTTCGATGAAATGACCTCGCAGCAAGCGGAATTCTTTGCGGGCGCTCGGGCGAAGTGCGTACAGTTGGAGCGGCGCAGTTATTCCGCGACTCCCGAGCGCAAAAAGCTGCGCGATTCAACCGGGCGAGATTCGCAGCGCCGCAGCCTGGGCGCGGCGGTTGCTGGAATCGGATCCCACAACACAAATTGGAATTATTGTTGCGCCGGACCTGACCCGCTTGCGGCCGAAAATCGACCGGATATTTCGGCGAAGTTCTGGAAGCAGCGTTTCATCTTTCGGTGGGACCGTCGCTCGCGGATTATCCAGTGGTTCGCGCCGCTCTGCTGATGCTGGAATTCGCACTCGGGCAAATTGCCCTTGCCGCGCGCGGGAATGCTCTTGCGATCGCCTTTCCTGGGCGGCTCGGAAAAAGAATGGGGCAAGCGCGCACAGCTGGACGCGAAGCTACGCAAGAACGGTCTGTGGGATTTGTCGGTGTCCCGGCTGCGCGAAGAGGCGGGCAGTTGCCCCGAACTGCAGCGCGTGCTGCGGCGCGTCGAAAAGCAGCTTCGAAAGCACCCGGAAGCGCAGCAGACGAGTGACTGGAGCCGTGGCATTGCGGATTTGCTGGAAGCTTTCGGCTGGCCGGGCGACCGCACTCCCGGCAGCCGCGAATTTCAGACTATCGAAGCCTGGCGCGGCCTGTTGTCCAAGCCTTGCCTCACTCGATCTCACCGCGCCGCCGATGAATCTCGCGCAGGTCAGTGGACTGGCTGCGGCAACAGGCCGCCAATGCCGGTTTCAAGTGGAAGATGAAGGCGCGCCCGTACAAGTGATGGGGATGCTGGAGGCCGCTGGCTTGCGCTTCGATCATCTCTGGATCATGGGCCTGCACGACGAAGCGCTCCCGGCGCCCGCGAATCCAACCCGTTCCTCCCGATTTCTTTGCAGCGCCAGCACCGGCTTCCGCACTCGTCAGCGGAGCGCGAATTGGAATTTGCCAGTAAGCTGATCGACCGCTTGCTGGCGAGCGCTCCGCACATTGTGCTGAGTTATCCGGCGACGGAAGGCGATCGTGCGTTGTCGCCGAGTCCGTTGGTGGCTGATGGATGTGTGGATGGATGGGATGCAGAACGCGCCGAGACCGGATCGCGGCCATGCGCGCCTCGGCGGTCTTCGAAGAGATCGTAGACGAAAACGGCCCAGCGTTGGTGCAAAGCGACTCAACTGGCGGCGCATCGCTATTCAAAGACATGGCGGCGTGCCCGTTTCGCGCTTTCGCCAGACATCGTTTAGAAGCGCGGCCGCTCGAAGACGCGGACCTTGGATTAAGCTATCGCGATCGCGGAACAACGGTCCACAAGGCGCTGGAATTGATCTGGAGCGAACTCGGATCGCACGCGCGGTTGGTGGAGTTGAGCCCGAACGAACTGGAAGCGCTCATCGAGCGCGGCGCGGATGCGGCCGTAGCAAACTCGGGCCCGGCATCGGCCGGGATCTCGAAAAGCGGCGTTTGCAAAAGCTGCTGCCGGAGTGGCTGGACATCGAGAAATCGCGCTCCGAATTCACTGGTGGCGGGCATCGAAGCCGAGCGGATTGTCTCGATCGGCGGTTTGCAGGTAAGCGACTGCGCGCCGATCGCGTGGACGCGGCTGCCGGATGGACGCGAGATCATTCTGGATTATAAGACCGGCCAGCTTAAATCGCGCGGTTGGGAAGGCGATCGGCCCGATGAACCGCAGCTTCCGCTCTATTGCACCACCAGCGACAGCCTGTGGCCGGCGCGGCCTTCGCCGTGATCCGCATCGGTGAACTGCGGTTTCGCGGCCTGACTGCGAGTGGTGTGAGCCTGCCTTCACTGACGAAAATGACCATCGATCCGGCCATCCCGTTTGAGCGGCAGTTGCTGGAATGGAGGCGCGTGCTGGAGCATCTGGCCGACGACTTTCGCGCCGGCAAGGCGGAGGTGGATCCGAAGCCGGGCGCTTGCGACAATTGCGGGCTGCGCGCGCTCTGCCGCATTCGGGAGATCGAATAAGGATGATCGCGGATAACGCGGCGCGGCTGCGGGCGCTGGACGTCTCGCAGTCCTTCATCGTGCAGGCGCCGGCCGGTTCCGGCAAAACCGAGCTATTGATCCAGCGCTATCTGAAGCTGCTGGAAACTGTGGAGACGCCGGACGCCGTCGTCGCGATCACGTTCACTCGCAAAGCCGCGGGCGAGATGCGATCGCGCGTAATGGAAGCTTTGCGAACGGCCCAGCGCGGCGCGAAGCCGGAAGCGGAACACGAGCGGTTGACGTATCAAATCTCGCGCAATGTTCTGCATCACGAGCGGCAGCTCGGGTGGGACCTGCTGCAAAATCCGGCGCGATTGCGCATCGAGACCATCGACGCCTTGTGCGCGGCCATTACGCGCCGCATGCCCTGGCTGGCGCGTTTCGGAGCCATGCCCGAGATTTCCGAAAAGGCCGAGGACCTGTATCGCGAAGCGGCCAGAAACACGCTCACTCATCTGGAGAATGGGCACGCCGGGCTTGCGTATCTTCTTCTGCATCTCGACAACGATTTCCAAAGAGCGCGCCAGCTGATCGGCCAGATGCTCGAAAGGCGCGATCAATGGCTGCGGCATATCGGGCGCAATCTTCGCAAGGAATTGGAAGCAGTCGCTGCAGCGGCTGATTCGTGGATGAACTGGCGCAATTGCGCGATGCCTTTCCTGACGATGTCGCGCGAGGAGATCGCCCTCCTTTGCGAATTCGATTGTTTCCCCGGCGCGCAGCTCGAGCATCTGGAGAGCTGGTGGAAAGTGGCCGATCTGCTCCTTACCAAGAGCGGCGACCTGCGCAAGCGATCACCGCTGTTCTCACGTCTGCGCGGCGAAGATGCTTTGGTCGAATGCCTGGCGCGATTTCTCAAGCTGCCCGCGCCTCAATTCACAGAACCGCAATGGCAAGCCGTGCAGGCTGCCGTCTCCGTTCTGAAGTTGGCCGTGGCGGAATTGCAGCTGGTGTTTCGCGAGCGCGGCCGCGTGGATTTCGCGGAGCTGTCCATTCGCGCATCCGACGCGTTGGGGCAGGTGGACGCGCCGGAAGACCTGGCATTAGCGCTGGGCCATCGCATCCAGCATTTCCTGGTGGACGAATTTCAGGACACCTCGTACACGCAGTTTGAATTGATCGAAAAGCTAACGGCCGGATGGGAACCGGGCGATGGGCGGACGCTCTTTTTGGTAGGGGACCCGATGCAGTCCATCTATCGTTTTCGCCAGGCTGACGTGAGCCTGTTTCTGAAGGCGCGGCTGGAAGGCATTGGCGCCATCCAATTGGAGCCGCTGACGCTGAGCATGAACTTTCGTTCGCGGCCGGGAATTGTGGAGTGGGTGAACCGGACGTTCCAGTCGATTCTGCCGGAGAGAGACGATCCGGATTCCGGCGCCGTGGCGTATTCGGCCAGCGTCCCGGGTGCAACCGGCGCGGATGCCGTTATCGAGGTACACGCGGTTGCGGATGAACGTCAGGAAGCGGCGCGCGTGATGGAGCTGATCGGCGCGGAAGGCGCGGGTAGCGTCGCGGTGTTGGTGCGCTCGCGCGCGCATCTGGTCGAAATTGTGAGCGCGTTGAAACGCCATCGAATCGCGTTCCAGGCCATTGAGATCGATCAGCTGGGCGAGCGGCAGGTGGTGGAAGACTTGATGGCGCTCACCTTCGCGCTGCTGCACGCGGCGGATCGTGTATCCTGGCTCGCTCTACTGCGCGCGCCGTGGTGCGGCCTCACGCTGGACGATTTGCACGCGCTGGCTGCCGCGGATCATCACGCGACGGTCTGGGATTTGCTGCACCGTCCGCACGACGCATTGAGCGAGGACGGTCGCGCGCGCATTGAGCGAATTCTACCTGTGTTCGAACAAGCCATCGCCGAACGCGGGCGGCGTCCGTTGCGAGATTGGGTTGAGAGCACCTGGTTGCAACTGGGCGGACCCGCTTGCGTGGAGGATGAAACCGCGCTGGAAGACGCCGCGGCTTATTTCGATCTTCTTGACGCGCTCGCCGAGGGGGCCGACCTGGCCGATTTCGAATGGTTCCGCGATCAAGTGAACGCGCTGTTCGCGCAACCCAACGCGAATGCGGGTGCGCAACCGCAATTGATGACCATCCATAAGGCCAAGGGACTGGAATTTGACACCGTGGTGCTGCCTGGCCTGGGCTCCGTTCCACGCGGCGACGATCAACGGTTGCTGCTCTGGCTGGAACATCGCGGCGAGCTTTTGTTGGCGCCGATCGCGGTATCTGGCGAAGACAAAGATCCGATTTACGGGTATCTGGCGAGCATCGAACGGCGCAAGTCGGAGCAGGAAACAGCGCGTCTGTTGTACGTAGCGGCCACGCGGGCGCGGCGCAGCCTGCACTTGCTGGGCTGCCTGGAAGCGAAGGATGACGGCTCGGTTGGCGTCGCCGAAGAAACAATCGTTTCTTGAAATTGTTGTGGCCGGCAGTGGGCGAACAATTCGCAAATCCCCTGCGCGGCGGGGAAAATGGACAAGCCGCGCGAACCAGAACCATCCGCCGATTGCCTGCCACTTGGCGCGTTTCCCCCGCGCCTCTACCGTGGAGTGGGAGCGTCCGGGCATCCAACGAATGCAACGGCCCGAGGTCGCGTTTGACTGGGTGAGCGACCGGTCTCGTTACGCCGGCGCGGCGCTGCACGGATTCCTGCAGCGGATCGCGCGCGAGGGTGTGATCGGCTTGGGACGAAGCTGCGGTGCGCTCGCGCCGGGGCGCTTATCGAGCGGTGCTGGCAAACCTGGGCGTTCCGTCAGGCGAGCTGGCGTGGGCCACCGAGCGCGTGGAGTCTGGCCTCATACGAACTTTGCGCGATCCGCGCGGGCGTTGGGTTCTGGATAATCATGCTGACGCCGCCAGCGAGCTGCCGATCGCCGGATTGATTGATGGCAACTTGTGCGAAGCGGTGATCGACCGGACTTTCATCGACGAAAATGGCGTCCGGTGGATTATCGACTACAAGACCAGCGTGCATGAAGGCGCCGGCTTGGAGAACTTTCTCGAAAAGGAGAAAGAACGGTATCGGGAACAATTGGAGCGCTATGCGCGATTGATGGTGCAACGCGAGATGATACCGTGCGGCATCCAATTCGGTTGGGCCTGTATTTTCCACTCCTGGGCGGATGGCTGGAATGGGGCGCGCCGGTGGTCTTGCATCGACAAGCCATGCTGTTCGAGCTTTAGCAGGCTGCTGAAAAAGGCTTTTGGGGACCGACTCCCTCACGGTCGCGGCTCGGTAAACACATGCAAACACGCAGTCGCGATTCTCAGCCGCGCGCGTGAGCAAGCGGTTTATGGCCTTTTTCAGCGTCCTGTTAGTAACCGGTATGTTAAGACTGCAATTGCCGACGTTTTTCACACTCGGGGACGTAGTTCAGCTGGTTAGAACGCCGGCCTGTCACGTCGGAGGTCGCGGGTTCGAGCCCCGTCGTCCCCGCCAATCTTTCGCGCGCTTAGCCTGCCGCAGTACTAGGGCCCGACCATTTTCGCGGGATCTACGATGCGATCGAATTCTTCCTCGCTGACGAATCCCAGCTTTAACGCGGCATCCTTCAGCGTAAGATCGTGGTTCATGGCGTAGTGCGCGATCTTCGAAGCTTTGTCGTATCCGATCACCGGTGAGAGCGCCGTCACCAGCATCAGCGAACGATCTACGTACTCCTGAATCTTCTTTATATTTGGCTGTGTGCCCTCGACAAGGAACTTGCGGAAGTTGGTGCAACCATCCGTTAGAAGCGTGATGGAGTGCATGATATTGAAGATCATCAACGGTTTGTAGACGTTCATTTCCAGGTAACCCCCGGCGCCGCCGAAGCCCACCGCAACGTCGTTCGCCATCACCTGCACCGCGATCATCGTCAGGGCCTCGGCCTGAGTGGGGTTCACTTTGCCCGGCATGATGGACGAGCCTGGTTCGTTCTCCGGGATCGAAAGTTCGGCGAAGCCGGCTCGTGGACCGCAGGACAAAAGCCGGATGTCGTTGGCGATTTTGTAAACTGACACCGCCAGCGTCCGCAATGTCCCGGAAATGTGCACCAAAGCGTCGTGCGAACCCTGCACCGCAAACTTGTTCGGAGCGCTGACAAACGGCAAACCCGTGAGCTGGGCGATCTCCGCCGAGGCCGCTTCTCCGAATCCGGGCGGTGCGTTGATGCCGGTGCCCACCGCCGTGCCACCCAGCGCGAGTTGATAAACGCCCTGAAGCGCCGCTTCCATCCGATCGAGATTATCCGCCAGCATGCCCGCATATCCGGACCATTCCTGGCCCAGCGTCAGGGGCGTGGCGTCTTGCATGTGGGTGCGGCCGATCTTGACGATGCCGGCCCACTCGCCGGCTTTTGCGGCGATGGCATCGTGCAGCGCCTGCATGGCCGGCATCAGCCGTTGTTTCACATTCACCGCGGCCGCGATGCACATCGCGGAAGGAAACGAATCGTTGGACGACTGCGATAAGTTGACGTGGTCGTTAGGATGGACCGGCGCCTTGCTTCCAAGCGGCGTGCCGGCCAGCTGGCAACAGCGGTTGGAGATTACCTCGTTCACGTTCATATTGAACTGCGTGCCGCTGCCAGTCATCCAGACGTGTAATGGAAACATGTCGCGATGCTGCCCGGCCAGGATTTCATCGCACACCTGAACAATCAAGCTGTAACGCCGATCGTCGAGCCGCCGACCGGCGTGGTTGGCGTTGGCGGCCGCTTTCTTCAGGACGGCGTAGGCTGGGATCATTTCGCGCGGCATCAGATCCTGGCCGATGCTGAAGTGCTCGATCGAGCGCTGGGTTTGCGCGCCCCACAGCTTGCCGGCGGGAACATTCACCTCGCCGAGACTATCGGTTTCCATGCGAAAGTCCATCGCTGCAAGTCTCCTCTATTCCAACGTTAGCGGAGACTTGATAAAGGATCTACCCACCATCGCCCGTGCATCCCGCGGAAAACAGTGCTTGCCAACCAAATATCGCGATAGTAGAATCACAAACAGATATAGTAGACTCCACTATGGCCCTACCCAAACTCACCAAACTGGAACTTCAAATCATGGACGCGCTGTGGAACAGCGGCGCTCTTTCCATTCGGGAGATTCAGGAAGCGTTTCCCGAAAAGGGCAGGCCGGCTTACACTACAATCCAAACAACGGTTTACCGTTTAGAAGACAAAAAGGCCTTGCGGCGCGTCAAAAAGATCAGCAACGCGCATATTTTTGAAGCGGCCATCTCGCGCCACGCGGCGCAGCGTAAATTGATCGACGAATTGCTGGCTCTGTTTGGCGGCCGGACGCAACCGGTGATGTCGCACCTGATAGAATCCGGCAAGCTGACGATGAGCGACGTGCGGGAGGCCAAGAAGGCGCTCCGCGCGCAGTCCAGAAAGGAGAAGCCGGAATGATGGCGGCACTCACCAATCATCTTTGGCAGTCCACCGTGTTTGGAGCCTTGGCCGGCCTCTTGACGCTGGTCTTGCGCAAGAATCACGCGGCTGCGCGCTACTGGATTTGGCTGGCTTCATCCTTGAAATTTCTGGTGCCTTTCGCATTGCTGGTGAGCCTGGGCAGCCATTGGGGATGGCACAAAGCGCCCACCCACCCGGCAGTGACGATCGCGATCGGGCAGTTCAGCCGGCCCTTTACTCCCATTGCGCAGTCGGCGATCGCACCGGCCTCACCGTCGGCGGGCTCAGATCGCGGCAGCCCGATTCCCATGCTGATTTTGGTGGCTTGGGCGTGTGGCTGCGCCGCAGTGCTGTTCACCTGGTGGAAGCGCTGGCGGCGAGTTGCGGCAATTGTCCGTGGTGCCAGGCCACTGCGGGAAGGCCGCGAAGTGGATGCGTTGCGGCGTCTGGGACAAATCCAAATCGTATCTTCGGCGGCTGCCATTGAACCTGGGATATTCGGCATCCTGCGGCCTGTTCTGCTGTGGCCGGCCGGCATTTCCGAACGACTCAGCGATGCGCAAATGGATGCCATCCTCGCGCACGAAATAGGGCATGTCCGCAGGCGCGACAATCTGGCGGCCGCGCTACACATGCTGGTGGAAGCCCTCTTTTGGTTTCATCCCCTGGTGTGGTGGATTGGAGCGCGCCTGGTAGAGGAACGCGAGACTGCGTGCGACCAGCATGTGCTTCGTTTCGAGCGGGAGCCGGAAGTCTACGCCGAAGGGATTCTCAAGGTCTGCGAATACTGCCTGGAAGCGCCGCTAATCTGCGTTTCCGGTGTTAGCGGATCGGATCTGAAAAAGCGGATTCAAGGGATCATGGCGCATCGCGCGGCTCACGATCTTGGTCCGGCGAGAAAACTGTTGCTGGCCGTCGCAGGAGCCGCCGCCATTGCCGTGCCGATTGGCATCGGAGTATTGAACGCGCCCGCGAGCGAGGCCCAATCGCAACCGGCCACGCCGCCGCCCCAATTCGAGGTGGCATCCATTAAACCGGCCGCGCCCGACCAGCGCGGCATGTTCATCCGAACCGCCGCGGGCGGCAGGCTCAACGTCGCCAATATGCCCCTCAAGGAAATGATTGTGCTGGCGTGGCACATTCAGCCGTTCCAGATCGAGGGTGGGCCGCCCTGGATGGAATCCGCTCGCTACGATATTTCCGCGAAACCAGAGAAAGCCCCAAAGGAGGGCGACGTTTCCCTGATGCTGCAGTCGCTGCTCGCCGATCGATTCCAGCTTAAGATTCACCACGAGACGAAAGAGCTTCCAATCTATGCGCTGGTTCTCGCCAATAAAGATGGCAAGCTTGGACCCCAGCTGACACCCACCAAGGAGGGAGGCTGCACTCAGTTTGATCCTTCCAAACCTCCGCCTCCAATCGAACGTGGCAAGCCCCCGGTCCTTGGGTGCGGCGGTATGTTCATGGGACCCGATCGAGTAACGGGCGCAGGCATCGGGATCGACCAACTCATACCTGTGCTCTCAAGGATGCTCGGGCGTACCGTGGTGGACAAGACCGGATTGACGGGAAAGTTCGACATCCGCGCGCAGTGGACTCCCGATCAAGCGCAACTGGCGCAAGCGCTTCCCGGAGGCGCACCGCCGGGCATGCCGCAGCCTCAATTTGACCCCAATGGTCCTTCCATTTTCACCGCGCTCCAGGAGCAGCTCGGCTTGAAATTGGAATCGCAGAAAGGTCCGGTTGACATGTTTGTCATCGATCACGTGGAGAAGCCTTCGGAGAACTAACGATGCTTCCCGCCCTGGCGATGGCGAGTCTCCTGTTCAGCTCCCACAGGGCTTTTGGCCAGCCCGCTGCGCCGAAACCCGAATTCGAAGCGGTTTCCATCAAACCAAACAAGTCCGGTAACGGCGCACCGGCGATCCATCCTATGCCGGGAGGCAGGTTGATTGCGACCGGCGCAACGCTTCGGGACCTCATTAAATGGGCCTATGGGGTTCGTGACAATCAGATTTCAGGCGAGCCCGGCTGGGTGGATTCCGAGCGATACGACATTGCGGCGAAAGCGGATGGCAATCCCCGCTACGACTTTTTGCAGCCAATGCTTGAAACGATGTTTCAGAGCGTTTTGGAAGACCGGTTCAAGCTGGCCTTACACCGGGATACCAAGGAGGTTCCCATTTACCTGCTGGTGGTGGCTAAAAATGGACCGAAAATTCATGCCGTAGAGGAAGGAGATTGTCCGGAAGTTCCCACTCCCCAGAATCCGTGCCGTGACCTCCGGCCCGATAAATTCGCCCACCTTACCGCCCAAAAGGCGCCCATGGCGGCGCTGGCGGTGGTGCTCGCCGCATTTACAGGCCGAAACGTGCTGGACAAAACCGGCCTTAAAGGCAGCTTTAGCTACATGCTGGACTGGACTTCCTATTTGCAACCGCCCGAACCGCGCGGCAATCAGCCTCCGCCGCCGGGCGTTTTCGATCCCGCGAGCATGGAGCCTGCGATCTCCCAAGCTATCGAGGAACAGCTTGGCCTGAAATTGGAATCGAGCAACGGTCCCGTGGACACCGTGGTCATCGACCATGCGGAAAGGCCTTCGGAAAACTAGTGGTCTGGAAGCCACATGTGTTCGGTAAACTCACACGGATGCTCCGGGAAATCCTAACAAATCCACGGCAGACCCGTCTGATTTCTTCGGGCTTCATCGTGCAAAAGCGGCGCGGTACTCTATAAGGAACCCCAATTGGTATGCTGCGAGCCTCGGCATTCGCGGGTCTGATAATCAGTTCCTGCCACGCGTTTGGCCAGTCCGCCGCGGCGCCCAGGCCGGAATTCGAGGTGGCGTCCATCAAGCTTAATAAATCGGGCGCCGGCCGCGTGATGGTTGCGCCGGTGGTCGGCGGAAGATTCACCGCCACCAACATCCCGTTGCAATATCTGGTCACGGCCGCATACGGCATTCAGCAGAATTCCCAACTCACGGGAGCGCCGCCCTGGCTTCTTTCCGAGCGATACGATATCGAAGCCAAGGCTGAGGGCGATCCCTCCTTCGAAACAATGCTCACCATGCTGCGGACGTTGTTCGAGGACCGGCTGCAGCTCAAATTTCACCGCGAAACCAAGGAATTGCCAGTCTATGCGCTGGTGGTCTCAAAACCTGGAAAGCTCCATGAGTCGGAAGCGGGGTGCCAAGAAGGTAAACCGGCTGCTGTGCCTTGCCGCTTCATGATATTGCCCGGTCATCTCGGCAGTGGGAAGGCGTCCATCAGCCAACTGGTGGATGCGCTATCGCGCGTGACGGACCGGCTGGTACTGGACAAAACCAATCTTACTGGAACCTACGACATCAACCTGGATTACACACCCGAGCAGGGCGAATTTCACGAACTTGCGGCAGGAACAAGTTTGCCTCCGCCGCCGTCAATAGATCCAAACGGTCCGTCTCTTTTCACAGCGCTGCAGGAGCGGCTGGGATTGAAACTGGAATCGCAAAAAGGCCCGGTTGAAATGATTGTCATCGATCATATCGAACGGCCTTCGGAGAACTAACACCATCGCCTTTATGACTCGCCGCTTGCTTCGATCTCTGGTGGCCATCTGGCTGGTGATGGTGAACCTTTTGGCTTCCGAGCAACATGGCACGGTCACTTTTGGCGGCCTTCCTGTTCCAGGCGCGACAGTCACCGCCACTCAAGGCGACAAGAAGATTACCGCGATCACCGATCCTCAAGGCGCATATTCTTTTCCCGACCTCGCTGATGGCGTCTGGACCATTGAAGTGGAAATGCTCGGTTTTTCCGCAGATAAGCGCGAGCTGACGGTCGGAAAAGAGACGCAGCCGGCGACGTGGGAACTGAAAATGCTGCCGCTGGATCAGATCCACGCGGAAGCTCAAGCGGCCCCGCCGCCTCCACCTCCTCCGCCGCCCACTGCCGCAGCCGGGCCCCTGAAGCCTGGAACCAAGCCGGCCGCCGGCGAAGCTGAACCAGCGCGCGACGAAGTGGCGCAACGGGCCGAAGATGGCCTTCTGATAAACGGCAGCGTGAACAATGGCGCCAGCTCGCCCTTCGCGTTATTCCCGGCTTTCGGCAACAACCGCAACGGATCGCGATCGCTTTATAACGGGGGCCTGGGCCTTTTCGTCGATAATTCCGTGTGGGACGCCCGTCAATTTTCCTTAACAGGCCAGGACACCCCGAAGCCCGGCTACAACCATTTCACTGGCACCGCTTATTTCGGTGGGCCGCTGAAAATTCCTCACCTGCTCAAGAACGGCCCGAACTTCTTTGTCAACTATACGTGGACGCGCAACCGTACCGACAATCTTGGAACCGCGCTAGTGCCCACCACGGCGCAGCGCATGGGCGACCTCTCTTCTGTGATCACGCCGATTATCGATCCGTTCACCGGCGCGCCGTTTGCGGGCAACATGATTCCCCTCAGCCGCATCAGCCCGCAGGCCCAGTCGCTTTTAAACCTTTATCCGCTGCCGAACTTCCCCAGCACCGGCGCCTATAACTATCAGATTCCGCTGGTGGGCAACACGCATCAGGACAGCTTGAATTCGCGTTGGAATAAAAGCATCGATCGCAAGAATCAGCTCTACGGCAACTTCGCATTTCAGGACACCCGCCAGGCTAACCCCAACGTGTTCGGCTTCCTGGATACCACCGATAGCTTTGGATTCACCGCCAATGCCAACTGGTTTCACCGCTTCGCGCAGGGGCTTTTCGGCACTTTCGGCTATCAATTCAGCCGGGCATCCATGAGACTCACCCCCAATTTCGAAAATCGCGACAATATTTCGGGTGCGGCCGGCATTACCGGCAACGATCAGAGCCCTTTGGATTGGGGGCCACCCACACTCAGCTTCATCACTGTGTCGGGGCTTTCCGATGGACTGCAGTCGAGCACTCACAATGAGACCGGCGCTGCTTCCGCCTCTTTCTTCTGGAATCGCGGCCGTCACAATTTCCAGTTCGGGGGCGACTACAAGAAGCAGGAGTTTAATTCGCTGGGGCAACAAAACGGACGCGGGACCTTCAGTTTCACGGGCGCCGCCACTGGTACAGCTTCCGTCCCTGGATCGGATTTCGCCGATTTTCTGCTGGGAGTTCCCGACGCGGCCGCGGTGGCGTTCGGCAATGCCGACAAGTATTTTCGCGGATCGTTGTTTGACGGCTTTTTCAATGACGATTGGCGCATCAGTTCGGCTTTAACGCTGAACGCGGGCGTCCGGTGGGAATATGCTACGCCACTCACGGAATTGTATGGACGCCTGGTGAACCTGGACGTCGTGCCTGGATTTGCGGACGAAGCTCCGGTCGTGGCGAGCACTCCCATCGGCGCGTTAACGGACACGCGCTATCCGGACTCGCTAATCCGGCCCGACAAACGCGGGTTTGAACCGCGCGTGGCCATCGCGTGGCGGCCGCTGCCTGCCTCGTCTCTTGTGATTCGTTCCGGCTACGGCGTGTACTACGACACATCGGTGTATCAAACGCTGGCGACGCAAATGGCGCAGCAATTCCCGCTTTCCAAAAGCCTCACCGTGCAGAACACGCCAACCAATCCGCTGACGCTCGCCGATGGATTCAACGCGCCGCCCGCCACCACGCCCAATACGTTTGGTATCGATCCGAATTTCCGCCCCGGCTACGCGCAAAACTGGACGTTCTCGGCGCAACGCGATCTGCCCGGCTCGCTGCAAATGACGGCGACCTATATTGGCATCAAGGGAACCCACGGCACGCAGGAGTTCCTGCCGAATACCTATCCGGTGGGAGCCAGCAACCCTTGTCCCGTCTGCCCGGCCGGCTATGAGTACGTAACGTCCAACGGCAATTCCACGCGCGAAGCCGGCTCAATCCAGTTGCGCCGCCGCTTGCATAGCGGGTTCACGGCCAGCGTACAGTACACGTTCGCCAAGGCCATCGATGATGACGCGGTGCTGGGAGGCGTGGGAGCTTCGGCCAGCACATCGGTGGCGTCTGCGGGTCCAGGAGCGGCGGCCGCGGCCGGACCGCGCAATCTTCTGCTCGCGCAGAATTGGCTGGATCTGAGTGCGGAGCGAAGCCTTTCCAGTTTCGATCAACGGCATCTGCTGAGTTCCACCATTCAGTACACTACCGGCATGGGCCTGGCTGGAGGGACGCTGCTCAACGGTTGGCGAGGCACGCTGTTCAAGGGATGGATGTTCACCACAACCATTTCGGCCGGCAGCGGACTGCCGCTCACACCCACATATCAGGCGGCTGTACCCGGCACCGGAGTGATCGGCCCGCTACGCCCGAATTACACAGGCGCGTCGGTTTACGCCGCGCCTCCAGGCCTGTATCTCAATCCCGACGCTTATGCCGCGCCGCTCGCCGGTGAATTTGGCAACGCCGGACGGGACTCCATCACGGGTCCCCTGCAGTTCACTTTGAACGCTTCGGCTGGCCGCACATTCCGCTTGACGGACCGGCTGAGTGGCGATCTGCGAATCGATTCCACCAACCCGATCAATCACGTCACCTACCCAAGTTGGGTCACCACGTTCGGCAGCCCTCAATTTGGCCTTCCGCTGACGGCCAATGCCATGCGCGCTCTGACAACAGGATTCATACTGAGGTTTTAAGGCGATGCAGAGACACACCACAAACCGCGTGCCCACGCGCGCGGCTCAGAATCGCGGCCGAGTGAATTACCGAGCCGCGACCGTAACGGAGACGGTTTTCTGTTTTTTATTGATCCTGGCCGCCGCGCTGCCCTTGAATGCCCAGCAGATCGGCGAGAACGCGCCGGCCGGCATCGATACCCCAAACACGTTCTCCACCAGCAGCCAGTTGGTAATTGAGACGGTGAACGTGAAAGACAAAAGCGGCAAGCCCGTGGAGGGGTTGACCGTGAAAGACTTCACGGTGACGGAAGACGGGGCCGAGCAGGCCGTTCGTTTCTTCGAATACCAGAAAGTATCCGAAACGACGGAGCCTGAGCCGGCCATCCCAGCTATCGCGCAGCCGCTCAAGAAGCTTCCGGAGGCCCAAATTACTTCGGAAAAGCCCGGCGATCTCCGCTATCAAAACCGCCGTTTGCTGGTGCTCTATTTCGACATGTCCAATATGCCGCCGCCGGATCAATTGCGCTCTATCACAGCGGCGCAAAAGTTCATCCGCACCCAGATGACGCCGGCGGATCGCGTATCGCTGATGCGATTCGATAGCGGCGCCGTTCGAGTGATGTCGGATTTTACAGCCGATCGCGAACGCCTGATGAGCATCCTGGAAACCATGATCGTGGGCGAAGCTCAGGGTTTCGACGAAACCACCAGCGACGACAGCACGCCCGATACGGGAGCGGCCTTCGGCCAGGACGACAGCGAGTTCAACATCTTCAATACCAATCGGCAGCTTTCCGCTTTGCAAACCGCTGCCAAAATGTTGGGGCAGCTCAGCGAGAAGAAATCGGTGCTGTATTTCGCGAGCGGGATGCGGCTCAATGGACTGGACAACCAGGCACAATTGCACGCCACTACCAATGCGGCCATCCGCGCGGGAGTTTCGTTCTGGCCGGTGGACGCGCGCGGCCTGGTGGCGCAGGCGCCCATTGGCGATGCCACTCAGGGGTCGCCGGGCGGCAAAGGCATGTACACCGGCACGTCCGCGCTGGCGATGACCACCAATTTCCAGCAATCGCAGGACACGTTGTTTTCTCTCGCCGCCGACACCGGCGGGAAGGCGCTGCTCGACAACAACGACCTTGCGATGGGAATCGTGCAGGCGCAGAAGAGCGTTTCCAGTTATTACATCCTTGGTTACTACGCGACGAACACCGCGCTCGACGGCAAGTTTCGCCGCATCAAGATCTCGCTGAATGGCGGCCTCTCAGCCAGCCTGGATTATCGCCAGGGCTATTTCGCGGGCAAGACATTCGGTAAGTTCACCACCGCCGAAAAAGAGCGGCAGCTCGAAGACGCGTTGATGCTGGGCGATCCCGTTACGGAGCTGACCATCGCGATGGAGATCGATTATTTCCAGTTGAACCGCGCCGAATATTTCGTGCCGGTGATCGTGAAGATCCCGGGTCGCGAGCTGGCGTTGGCGCGCAAGGGAGGCGCGGAGCGTACCCTGATCGATTTCATCGGCGAAATAAAGGACGACTACGGCAGCACCATCCAAAACGTCCGCGATAAGGTGGACATCAAATTGACCGGGGAAACCGCGGCGAAGCTCGCGAAACAGCCCATCGACTATGCCACCGGCTTCACGTTGCTTCCTGGAAAATACAAAATCAAATTGCTGGCGCGCGATGCGGAGACGGGCCGGATCGGCACTTACGAGACCGACTTCGTAATTCCCAACCTGAACAAGGAACTGAAGCGGCTTCCGGTGAGCTCCGTGGTGCTGAGCAGCCAGCGCGAGGACATGAAGGAGGCCATTTACAACGCTCTCAAAAGCAAGGATCAGGCGGAGGTAACCAATCCGTTGGTGCAGGATGGACAAAAGCTGGTTCCAAGCGTAACGCGCGTATTCAGCAAAAGCCGGCCGATGTACGTCTATCTGCAAGCCTATGAGCCGGCCGCCACCAGCGCGCAGCCCCTGGTGGGATTCGTGACCTTCTATCGCGGCCAATCCAAAGTTTTCCAAACTCCGCCACGCTCGGTGACGGAGGGGTTGAGCAATCGCTTGAAGACCATGCCGCTGCGCTTCGACCTGTCGCTCGATCAACTCCCACCCGGCGAATACAATTGCCAGGTGACGGTGCTGGATCCGATGGAGCAGAAGGCCGCATTCTGGCAGGCTCCGATCGTGATTGTGCAGTAGCGGTGCGTGAGTGTGGCGGTCCCCTGGCTGCTAGGCGCAGTGACCGCAGCCGACGCCCTCGCCGGCCTCGACTTCTCAGGTCGGCCGGACCGGGGGTCCGGCGCGGACGAAGGCGTCCGCCCCACCTTCTTACTCGAACCGCAGCGCCGTCATCGGATCGATGGACGAGGCCCGCCGCGCAGGCAACAAACATGCGATGGTTGCCGCTGCCGCCAGGATCAGGATCACGCCCGCCATGATCCGTGGATCGCTGGAAGTCCGCTGCGTCCAGTTCGACAGCACGCGCGACAAAACGGAGCTAAGCGCCACTCCAACGGCGAGCCCGCAGCCGACGGTAACCGCCGTGGAACGGAGCACCAGCCGCATTACGTCGCCTCGTTGGGCGCCCAGCGCCATGCGGATTCCGAATTCGTTCGTTCGCTGCGCCACGATGTGCGAGACCACGCTGTACAGACCAAACGCCGAAAGCGCCAGCGCCAGAACTGAAAACGTGCCGAGCAGAATCATGGTGAGCCGCGCACCCACCCACTCGGGCCGGCTGGTAATAAACTGCTCCAGATCGCGCGTCAATCCGTCTACTTGTTGTTCGGGGTCTACCTCGCGCACTTTCGCCCGGACGGCCCGGAGAATCGCCAGAGGCTCGCCGCCGCTGCGCACCAAGATCGCAGTCCACATCCCCATCTGCACCGAGTAGGGCAGATAAATCGCGGGCTTCACGGGCTTGCCCAATCCGTCGTCCGGGACATCGGCGACCACGCCCATGATTTGCATCCAGCCGTCGCTCCCGGCGACGTCGATAAAGTAAGGCGGTTGTGATTTTAGCTGAGGCAGCCGAATCTGCTGTCCGATGGCGTTTTCGTGCGGCCAATAGCGCTGGGCCAGCGTTCGATTGACTACCGCCAGGCGAGCGCCTCGCATGATTTCGTCGTGCGTCCAAAACCTACCGGCGGCCAAAGGAATACGTAACGCGGAAAAATACTCCGAGCTGACAAAGTTCGTGCGCGCCTGTTGGTCTTGCAATTGGGATTGGCCGAAAATCTCGAATCGCAGGTCCGATCCGCTGGAGGGTGGTGTGGCGTTGGTCGAAATACCGGCCGACACCACCTCCGGGAGCGACGCAACCTTTTCGCGAAGCTGTTCGAAATACTGCACCCGGTTGGCCCACTCCAGGTGAGCATTGGGGTGCACGGGAATGCCAACGGACATGGTGTGATGAGGATCGTATCCAAGATCGGCGCGCGCCAGACGTACGAAAGCGGCCAGCGCTTCACCGGCGCCCGTTAACAAAATTAATGTCAGGGCAACCTGGGCCGCAACCAGGATGCCGTGAGTGCGTTTGCTGCGAATGCCGCTGGTTGTCCGCCGCGATCCCGACATGGCCTGCGCCAGGTCGGGATTGGAAAGCTGAAGAGCGGGCGACAGACCGAAGAGCACGCCGGTGGCGAGCGCCAGCGCCGTGCTAAAGAGCAGGACCGCCATATTGATCCCTATGGCGGCTTCGCTGGGAAAGGTGTATGCGGGAAGCCATCCGGCGATCATCTTCACCAGCGCGCCAGCCAGGAAAATGCCCGCGATGGCGCCGCATAGCGACAGCAGCAACGATTCTGCGAGCAACAGGCGCGCGATTCGCCCGCGGCTGGCGCCCACCGATGCCCGCACCGCCAGTTCCTGCCCGCGATTGGTTCCCCTTGCGAGCAGCAGAATGGACACGTTCGCGCAGCCGATGAGCAACATCAGCGCCACGCCACCGAACAGCAACCCCAGAGTGGCGCCCATGCGCTTTTCAATCCAATCGTTCAAACCCTGGATGTGGACCCGAAAATCGCGCGGGTAAAGCTCCGGTGTTTCTTTGGCAAATTGCTCGAGAATAGGTTGCAATTGGGCGTCGGCTGCCTCTTTGCTGACGCCCGGCCTCAGCTTCAGAGAAGACCCGTAGCTGTTCCCGGCCGATTCCCGTATCGTCATGGGCAGATAAACCTGGCCGCCTTGCCAGGTGAACCGCGGCGGCATCACGCCCACAATGGTGTACGCTTTGTGATCCAGCCGCAGGGTTTGACCCAGGATGTCCGTGCGGCCGCTGTAGTATCGCTGCCAGAATTTATAACCCAGCACCACCACGGGCTGCGGATCCTGTCCATCCAAGGCATCGGAGGGAAGCAGCGGACGGCCAAGCAATGCCGGCACTCCCATGTGGGCGGCGGCGTTGGTGGTAACGGAAAGTGCGTCCACGTTTTCCGGCAGATCTTCGTCCGTCGTCGTCAAACTCCATCCCTGCATGGCCACCACGCTCTCCAGACAGTTGGCTTGTCGCAGTTGCTGGACCTGACGGGCGGATAATGCTAACCCGCGATCGTTTCCGTCTTTGTCCCTCACCGACAAATAAGCCAACCGGTTGGCGTCGGGATAGGGATAGGGATTGATGAGAATGGCGTAAACTACACTAAATACCGCGGTGGTTGCGCCGATCCCGAGCATGAGCGACACAATTGCGGTGAGGGCAAACACCGGACTCCTGCGGAATTGGCGAAACGCGAAACTCAGGTCCTGCCAGAGCATTCAGTTATCGTTACTATCGTCCCAAGACGCACGAATCCGGATTTTGCAGGAACTATTCTACTAAATGCCGTGATTTTGCCATATTACTATTTAGGGCACACTTGCAGGTTGAGGGAAGCCTCCATCCGCGAGCCCGATCCCCCCGAATACCATCCCGCCACCGGCGATGCCAGATCGTGATCGAAACCGGCCGCCACGGCGATATGTTGGTTCGAAACGGCCAGACCCCGCGCCGGATCGTACCCGCGCCATCCGATGCCCGGCAGATAGACTTCGGCCCATGCGTGCATGTACGAATCCTCGCCTCCCAAGGAACTGTTGGCCGACGCGCACTCATAGCCACTCACGAATCGGGCGGCGATTCCCATCACGCGGCAGGCATCGCAAAACAGAACCGCCAGATCGCGGCACGATCCCTCCTGCGCGCTCAGGGTTTGGCTGGATGGCCACGGAGGGCCATACGGGCGCGTCACCTGCCGGCAGGTTTGGAAGATTCTCTGGCTCAACGCCGAGAGAAACGAAAGCGTGTTCCATTGAACTCCGAAGGCTATCGATTGCGCGTACTGCTTTACCGATTCGGCAACGTTCGCGTCGTTTCGGTAGGAAGCCAAGGCCCCGCACAACGGTTCTACATACCACAAAGGCAGGTTCAAGGATTGACTGGTAAGCACGTAATCGAACGGATTCTCCCGAAGCATCTCCACGGTGAAGCGGCTCACTACGCGCAGCTCACTCGTCGGGGCGTTGAACCACGCGTTGAGCGCGAGAGTGCCATCCTGATCCAGGCACTCCGTGGTTCCGGCGGGCAAGGGAGCGATCTGAATGTCGAACGCAAGCACACGCTGCGCGCTGTTCTCGCGCGGCCGAAGCCGAAAAATGTGCGGCTCCAGGATAACCGGAAGGTCATAGCGGTAAACGGTGGAATGCGTGACGTTAATTTTCATGCGAGAAATGCAGCGGGTCCCTCAGGTTTTGCAGCTCCCGGTAATAATACAGAGGCGCGGGACGCCGGCCTTGGAACTTCAGCGCCTTGAGAAACTCGATCTCCGTCTCGGTAGCGTCGCCGCTGAGGGACGCGTCGTTGAGGAACTGTTCGAAACCGGGTTCCAAGGCGAAGGATTGTTGGGTCTGCTGTTCGACAAATTCGAAACGCTTGCGGCTGCCGGGAGCCAACCGGTGGTTGAGGACCACGTCCATGCCGAAAGTCTTCAAGTCCATATCCCAGGAGTCGATAATCGGATCGAGGAACGAGACGCAATTCTCAACGGAAATATTGAAGACTTCCGTATCGAGAAATTCGAGAATCGCCACACGCATTTGCTCATAACTGCGATTGCTCACTTGAGCCATCAACCGCAGCC
The DNA here is from genome assembly GCA_963784025.1 of Bryobacterales bacterium. Lineage (GTDB taxonomy): Bacteria > Acidobacteriota > Terriglobia > Bryobacterales > Bryobacteraceae > Palsa-89. The sequence goes on along the minus strand of CAWAPW010000001.1, from coordinate 49,752 downwards.
ACTCTTCGCTTCTCAATTCCTCCTTGGCGACGCTTTGGGCAACGTCGAGAAGCTTTTGCGTGATCAGGCGTTCGAGCTCGCCAAAGGGCTCCTTCTCAAAGATCCTGCGTATTTCTTTTTCTTTGTCAGGCTCGCATTTGCGCAGGATCAGCTCCCGGCACTCCTGGAAGAGCGGCCTGGGCGGATCGGTCACACGCTTTTTCAACTCTTCTTGACGCTGAAGATTTGCGAGTCTCGAAAGTTCGCCGGTGGGCAGCTTCAGGAACTCGCCGATTTTGTCGTAGATGTCGGTGCGCCCTGGGGCCGGCGGGGCCTTCCTTCGAGTTAGTAGCTGCGAGACATAGGACTCGGTAACCTGCGTGGCGGCGGCCAAGTCTCTCTGATCGAGACCTAACTCAGTCAGCCGTTGTTTGATGACGAGAGAGACGTCCAAAGGCACCACCTATTAACCGTCAGCAGTGAACCACGGTCTCATTCTGGCACGCAGTTGATTGACTTGCAACCAATACTTAACCGATAATAGTGAAGGAAGCAGCAGGCAAAGATCAAAGATATGGACAAGAGACTAGCCAAACGGCATAAGCGTCAAGTTGCCCGCCAACGTGAACACGTAAAACTCTCCGAGCCCGATTTGCGGACGCCGGAACAGATCAAAGCCGCGCGGGATGCCAGCCGAGCCAACCGGGGCGGCGTCACCGATAGCAACATAAGGAACTCAACGCCCGCGTTCCGGGGCAACGTCCAGGGTACCGGAAGCGCTGCGAAAACCGACGGTTAGGAATGAGGCACAGCAGTTATGTTCTCCACGCACTGTCCGCATTGTAAATCAGTGGATTTTCGAGGCGTAGGCGTTCGAAACGTCGTGGAGCAGGCCATCCACTGGATCCTGTGGCCTTACCGCTGCACGCTTTGCGGCCACCATTTCTTCCTGCTTCGGTGGCTGGCGCCCATCGGCGGAACTGCTTAAGGCGATCCTTTTCCGACGCTGCTGTCATCTTTTTACGGCGACTTCCTCCTAAGGCTTTAGCGCGTGACACTTGTCATCCCTCAAAGCTGACGAACTTCACTACCGCGCGAACGTTCTTGGGCGCAGTATGGACGCATGGCAACCACAACTGCTTTACCCAACTCCCAGGATTTCGGTGCGGCTCGATCGAAAGGCCGCGCTATCGGCGCCTTGATCTGCGGCATATTCGGCGCCGGATGGATGTTTCAAGCTCTGTATTTTGGGGCGATTGCGACGCCGGCCTGGCTGACGGTAATCGCGCTCTTTGCGGCTGTTTTCGTAGTTTGGCCCGTAGCCAAGCTGGTTTCGGTCCGCCACCTGGCTTATTCAGCCGGCGGCGGGAACTGGGCGTCCGTTTCAAAGGCATATTGGACCATCGTCGCAGTCGAATGGCTGGCATGCATTGTCGCCGCAAATGTATTGAATAACACTCGCCATGGCGACCTGACGCCTCAATTCATAGGCGGAATCGTGGGAATACACTTCCTGCCCTTAGCGAAGATCTTCAAGGCGCCGATTTATAACTGGACCGGGGCGGCCATGGTGTTGGGCGTTTTGGCTTCGCTCGCGATTCCCGCCGGGCCCGTTCGCAATATCGTGGCGTGCGGCGCAAGTGGTCTCTCGCTGTGGGTAACCGCGAGCGTGATTTTGTGTCAGGATAGGCTTTCATCGAAGTGAAGGAACATGCGCCTCCTGCCGCCAGACAAGGAACTCGGCTGGACCCCTTACGTCTGGCTCATTTGGCTCGGGTTTTTTTTCCTGCAGCCGGCTTCGGACGGGGCGGGATGGAAAGAGTGGCTGCCGACCGGGCTGGGTACGGGCGCTTTCCTGGCCCTTTATTTCGCCTCCTACTGGGTGCAGGATCGGCGGCGGCTCTGGATCATCGCCGCGATGGCCCTGCTAGGGGCGGGGTTCGCGCCGTTCAATGCAGGCGGCGTGGTCTTCTTCATTTACGCCGCCACGATCATCCCGTTTGCGGCGGACACCTGGTTCGCGGCGAAGGTCATCGCCGCGCTGGTAACCGTAGCGGTACTGGAGGCGCTGCTGCTCCATCTGGGCGTCTGGTTCGTGATCGTCGGTTCGGTTCTTCCCATAGCCTTGGGATCGGTGAATATTCACTTCGCGCAAAGAAACCGGGCCAATCGCCAGTTGCGTATGGCACAGGACGAGATTGAGCATCTGGCCCGAGTGGCGGAGCGAGAGCGCATCGCGCGGGATTTGCACGATGTGCTGGGGCACACGCTGTCGGTGGTGATTTTGAAGTCGGAACTGGCAGGGAAGCTGATGGAGCACGATCCCGAGCGCGCGGGAAATGAAATCCGCGACGTGGAGCAGATCGCGCGGGAAGCGCTGGCCGAAGTCCGCAATGCTATCGGCGGCTATCGAGCTGGAGGGCTGCAGGAAGAATTGGCTCGCGCCGTTTCTACCCTGAAGACAGCGGGGGTGTCGGCGGAGTGCCAATCGGTACACATGCCGCTTTCGCCGGCTCAGGAGACGGTGCTCGCGTTGGCGGTGCGTGAGGCGGTGACCAACGTGGTGCGGCATGCCCGCGCGAAGCAGTGCGTGGTTAGGCTGGAACCAGTGGATGGCAACTGTAAGCTCGATATCCAGGATGATGGCCGAGGCGGACCGCAGGGCGAAGGAAACGGCGTGCGCGGAATGCGGGAACGCGTGGAGGCGCTGGGAGGATCTCTGCGGCGCGAAACGAGCGCGGGAACCAGATTGACCATCCTGCTGCCGCTGGTAGCGGAGCAGAGGAACGGCCTGGCGTGAAAATACTGAAACCCATCCGCGTGGTGCTGGCCGAAGACCAGGGGATGGTGCTGGGAGCGCTGGCGGCGTTGCTCGATATCGAAGAGGATATTGTGGTGGCTGGTCAGGCGCGCAATGGCAAAGCAGCGCTGGAGGCCGTGGCGGAACACCAGCCGGACGTGCTGATTACCGATATCGAAATGCCGGAGATGAGCGGTTTGGAAGTTGCGGCCGAACTGAAGCGGCTGGGGTTGAGCACGCGGACTATCATCCTGACGACGTTCGCACGCGCCGGTTATCTGCGCCGCGCGTTGGACGCAGGCGCAGCGGGGTATCTATTGAAGGACAAGCCCGCCAAGGAACTGGCGGACGCGGTGCGCCGGGTACATACGGGTCTGCGGGTTATCGATCCCGAGCTGGTGGCGGAGGCGTGGGGCGAAGCAGATCCTTTGACGGATCGGGAACGCCAGGTGGTTCGCCTGGCCGGCGAAGGCGTGGCTGGTGTCGCGATCGCCGAGAAGTTGGGATTATCGGAGGGGACGGTGCGGAATTATCTCTCGGAAGCCATGAGCAAGCTGGGCGCTAATAATCGAGTGGAAGCGGCGCGGATCGCCCGCGCCAAGGGGTGGTTGTAATGATCATCGAAATGCGTACCTACAAAACCAAGCCGGGGCTGCGCTCCCAGTTCCTGGAGATATTCCGCGCCAGATCGATCCCGGCGCACACGGAAATCGGGATGAAGATATTGGGGCCTTTTGTTTCCGTGGAGGATCCGGATACCTTCTTCTTCATGCGCGGCTTTCCCGATATTGCTTCGCGCGAGCCGATGAAAGCGCAGTTCTACGAAGGCGAACTGTGGAAGAACGAGTTGGAAAACGTCGTGATGCCTATGTTGGAGAAGTACGAAGTGGTGCTGGTGGACGATCCGGAGGGCTTGATTCGCTGGTAGTGGGATATACTAACGCTCGCCGTGTTTATCGTTCACGATCTGGGGATTGCCGTCTTGTTTTGCGTGGTCACGATGCTCGGTTGGGGCTCGTGGGCGAACACGCAAAAGCTGGCGGGCAAAGACAAGTGGCCGTTTGAGCTTTTCTATTGGGACTACGCGATCGGCGTGTTCGTATTCTCGCTGCTCTTCGCGCTGACGCTGGGAAATGCCGGTTCGTCCGGAATGCCGTTTTTCGAGAATCTTCAAGGCGCTTCGAGCGGCGCCGTCTGGACCGCGATCTCGAGCGGCGTCCTTTTCAACATTTCAAATATTCTTCTGGTAGTTGGCATCGACGCAGCGGGCATGTCGGTGGCGTTCCCAGTGGGCGTGGGCCTGGCGCTGGTGATCGGAACGGTGAAAAGCTATGTTCTGCTGCCTCAGGGAAATGCCACGCTGTTGACCATCGGTGTGGCGCTGATTGTCTTCGCAATGATCATGTCCGCTGTTGCGCATCACCGTTTGAAAGCGATCGCAAAAACGAAGCCATTGCGCGGCTTGACGTTCTCCGCCGTAGCCGGTTGCCTGATGGGCTTCTTCTATCCGCAACTAATTGCCGCGGTCTCTCCGGATTTCAGCACGCGCGCAATTCTACCGGGGCTGCTTACGCCGTACACCGCGCTAGTCCTGTTTGCCGCAGGCTTGCTCGCGAGTAACATCGTCGTGAATACGATCTTCATGAGCGCGGGCAAGGTCACTTATGGCGATTACTTCCGCGGACGCCCCCGGCTGCATTCGCTGGGATTTCTGGGAGGCTGCATCTGGATGCTGGCGCTATGCATGAACGTGATCGCCTCCGGCGTGGCCGGACCCGCGATTTCGTACGCGCTGGGCCAGGGTGCGACGCTGGTAGCGGCCGTCTGGGGCGTATTCATCTGGCACGAGTTCATGCACGCACCACAGGGGACTTGGACGTTCGTCACGTTGATGTTCGCCGGATACGTGATTGGCCTGGTCTTGATTGGGGCCGCGAGTTACTAGCTTATGGGCTCGTCAATTGTCGTGATCGGCAGCTTGAACATGGACTTCGTCATTTCCGTGGATCGCCTACCGCTCCCCGGAGAAACTATTCTCGGACGCGATTTCCGCTTGATTCCAGGAGGAAAAGGCGCGAACCAGGCTCATGCCGCCGCGAAACTTGCGGGCAGCGGGACTGTGGTGCGGATGATGGGACTAGTCGGAATGGATTCGTTTGGGAACATGCTCAAGGCGAATCTTACGGATGTGGGCGTGGATATTCGCACGGTAGTCAATGCGGCAGCGGATGCAACCGGCGTCGCCTTTATTCATGTCGACGGTGCAGGACAGAATTCCATCACCGTGGCGCCGGGGGCGAACGGCGTTCTCTCGCCATTCGACATTGCTTCGCAGACCTGGGCGCTGGATGACGCGCGTTGTGTGCTGCTGCAGTTGGAAATTCCACTCGAGACTGTCGCGGAAGGCTTACGCCAAGCGCGACAGGTTGGCGCTACGTGCATCTTGGACCCTGCGCCCGCGAGGATTCTCCCAAAAGAAGTTCTCCAACTCGTTGACATCGCGACGCCGAACGAGAATGAAGCCTGCGTGCTGGCGGGCGTGGTGCCGAGCCGCGTAAGTGCGTCCGATGCCATCGCCCTCGGAAATAAGATTCGGGAGCTCGGCGTGCGTTCCGTGATCGTAAAGCTGGGCGATCAAGGCTGCGTCTACTGCGGAGCGGATCGGACATTTACCGCGACTGGGTTCGCAGTGAAGGCCATCGATTCCACGGCTGCCGGCGATACGTTTAACGCCGCGCTCGCAGTAGCGCTCTCAGAAGGCGCAGAGATGGAAAGCGCCCTGCGATTTGCGAACGCGGCGGCGGCGATCTCCGTGACTCGGGCAGGCGCTCAGACGTCAGCACCGCTGAGAGCGGAAGTGGAACTTCTGTTAGCTGAGACAATGCGGCGATGATCTTGCGCGGGCCAGCGGCGAGCTTGCGCGATGCAGATTAGATGGAAGATAAGCAGCAACGGCACGATGAACGTTGGGATCAGGCTCAGCGGCAGCATAGTCATCGGCGTGGTCGGGATCCCGCTCGGTTGGATTAGCGAAGCGGTGGCGCCCAGCGTCACAGCCGTTACCAGATCCAGAATTCCCAGTGCGTGCCAAAGGATAAAGCGGGACCGATGATCGGGATTAGCGAGCTTCAGCGCCACCAGCGACGCAGTGGCTCCAATGAACATGTCACCCAATCCCGCGGGCCAGGCGAACAGCCCCGGCAGAAGGCCGAAGGTGTACAAGGTGAGGAAGACGAAACCGCCGATTCTCCAGGACTGCACCAGCGTCAATGTGCTGGGATTGAGCGTTAGTACAAAGCGGCGGAATGATTCGGACCCAGCGAACCACAGCGAGAACCCGACGATGGGGAGCAGCGCCGCCAAGCCCAGCGCAATCGGCGGACGGCTGGGAACGGTGCTGAAAACGTGGAGCGCCGAAGCGGCGAGAGCGGCGATGAACCAGGCCGCAAACAAGCCGGCGGTAACTCTTGCATAGTTTGTCATGACAACTTCTCTCCTTCACCCGTGAGCTCACGGGCTACTTGGTTGGTTACATTGAAGAGGCTTTCCCAGACGTCGTTTCCGAGCTGGGTATGAACGCGATGTTGCACGCTGCGCCACGCGGGCAGAGCGCGCTGGAGTTGAGCTTGGCCCGGCTTGGACAAGCGGATTTGCCATTCGCGCCGGTCCTTGCCACGGCGTTTTGCGATCCAGTTGTGACGCTCCATGATGTCCAGCGTGCGCGTGAGCGTGGTGCTGTCCATGGCAAGGATCTGGCCCAGAACGCCTTGGTTCACGGCTCCGGCTATGGAAAGCGCTTGCAGCACGGTAAACTGCGTGGCGCGCAATCCAAGGGGGCGAAGGGCGTCGTCATAGCGCTGGGTGAGCGCGCGCGACGCCCGCCGCAAGTTGGCGCACATGCAAGGAAGCGTGGGGATGGATGAATCGGTCACGCTCAGATAGATGCATATACATCTATTTGGGGTCGCAACGATTTCGTCGCGGTGGTTACTGGCTTTAGCGCGTGATCTCTAAACGCGCCGTTCCGCCCTTGGGATCGGTAAATTCGTAGACTTCGGGGACGGTGGAAACTTGCTTGACGGTGCCCTGAAGCCAGGGGAGCTTGGGATCGGCAGGCCCGTCCTGGTACCAGCCGCTCAGAATATATTGGGCCAGTTCCGTGGATCCCCACGCATAGCAGGAGCTCAAGGGCACCACGGCGTGGGCGGACGGCTTCTGGTTCGCGGCGGACCACACGTCGCGCCAGCCAGCCTTAATCTTGTGCAGGCACTTGCCCTTCACATCGAGCTCGCACTTATAATCCTGAAACCGGTTCAGGACGAACTCGCGCGCGGAGGCGCCGGGTGCGAAGGTCACTTTAAACTGCACCAGGTCCTCAGGCGCTCCGTAGCCGTCGCACAGGAGGCGGCTGTGAAGTTGGACGCTTTTGGCGGGGTCCACGGGCTCCTCCTTGGGATGCCCGAGGCCGAAGATCAGAAGGAATCCGAGAAAATAGCTGTTCATTTTAGAACCAGTTCAGACGATACGCCAACCACCAGCTTAAGACGGCGATGGGGATGGTCGCGCCCAGCGCCCACCAGAGCGGAAGAAAGTAATCGGCCACCAGACCCAGGATGGTAAAGGTGAGCCAGAAGATTTTTCGCTCCATGGCCCAAGTGTAACAACTGGTGTTGGGGATTAGGGGCTGGGGACTTGGCACCGATGTTCGTGGGTAGAATTGTGGTGATGCCCGTGACGTTTGAGGCGATTCGCAAGATGGCTCTGGCGCTCGACAACGTCGAGGAGGGCACGTCTTACGGGACGCCGGCGTTCAAAGTAGGTGGCGCGATGCTGGCACGTTTGCGGGACGATATCGGCGCACTGGTGGTGCGGATGAGCATGGAGGATCGCCAGGAGCTGATCGCTGCGGACCCGGAAACGTACTTCATCACCGATCACTACCTGGAGTACCCGTATATTCTGGTAAAGCTTGCGCGCGTGACGCCGGATGCGATGAGCGACTTATTGCGCGGGGCGTGGCGGTCGGCCGCGGCGGAGAAGAAGCCCAAGGCGCGACCCAAAGCACGACCAGGGGGTCGCACGCGGACGAGGCGTCCGCCCCACTAGCGCTCGTGGTATTCGCCGAAGACGGATCGCAACCGGTCCGAAATTTCGCCGACGGTGGCGTAGGCTTCGGCGCAGGCCAAAATGCGCGGCATCAGGTTGTCGCTGGATCGGGCGGCGTTTTCGAGCGCGCACAGGCGGGTGTCCACGGCGTGGGCATCCCGTGAGGCGCGTAGATCGCGAAGGCGCGCGATCTGCTGTTTTTCGAGCTCCGGATCGAGACGGAACGTCGCGGGCGGGTCCTTTTGGTCCTGCTGGAACTTGTTCACGCCCACCACGATGGTTTCGCCCCGCTCCACCGTTTGCTGATAGGCATAGGCGGCGTTCTGAATTTCGTTCTGGATGAAACCGTTTTCGATAGCGGCGAGCGTGCCGCCCATGGCGTCGATACGCTGGATATATTGTTCGGCGCCGCGCTCGATTTCGTCAGTCAAACGTTCGATGAAGACGCTGCCTCCCACCGGATCGGCCGTATTCGTCACGCCGGTTTCGTGCGCGATAATCTGCTGCGTGCGCAAAGCCAGGCGCGCGGCTTCTTCAGTAGGCAGCCCGAGCGCTTCGTCCTTGGCGTTGGTGTGTAGCGACTGCGCGCCGCCCAACACCGCCGCGAGCGCCTGCAGGGAGACGCGCACCACATTGACGTCGGGCTGCTGGGCGGTGAGCGTGGAGCCGGCCGTCTGCACATGGAAGCGCAGCATCAGGGAGCGGGGATTGCGGGCGCCGAAACGCTCGCGCATGATTTTGGCATAAAGCCGCCGCGCCGCCCGGAACTTGGCGATCTCTTCCAGAAAATTGCTGTGCGAGTTGAAGAAGAAGGAAAGGCGCGGGGCGAAGGCGTCCACATCCAGGCCGGTCGCGACTGCGGCGCTGATATACGCGATGGCGTTGGCGAGGGTGAAGGCCACTTCCTGGATGGCCGTGGACCCGGCTTCGCGAATGTGATAGCCGCTGATGGAGATGGTGTTCCATTCGGGCAGTTCGCGGGCGGACCAGGCGAACAGATCGGTGATGATGCGCATGGCGGGGCGCGGCGGATAGATATAGGTGCCGCGAGCGATGTATTCCTTCAGGATGTCGTTTTGGATGGTGCCGGAGATTTTGGCGAGATCGGCGCCCTGGCTGCGCGCAACCAGCGTGTAAAGGCACAGCAGGATGGCCGCCGTGGAATTGATGGTCATCGACGTGGTGATGCGCGCCAGTTCGATGCCTTCAAAGAGCCGCTGCATGTCGGCCAGCGAGCAGATGGCCACGCCCACGCGCCCCACTTCGCCGGCCGCAAGAGGGTGATCGGAATCCATGCCCATTTGGGTGGGCAGATCGAAAGCGACGGAGAGCCCGGTGATGCCTTGCGACAGAAGATAGCGATAACGGCGATTGCTTTCGTCGGCGGTTCCGAAGCCCGCGTACTGGCGCATGGTCCAGAGGCGGCTGCGATACATGTCCGGGTAGATCCCGCGCGTGAAGGGGTACTGGCCGGGCAGTTCGGAACTCATGATTTGGAGATTTTGCGGGCCTTCCAGAAAGAGGAAACGCCCAGCCACCCCATGAAGAGGGCAAACAGGGCGCCCACCAGCTGCAAGCCCGCGGGTTCGTTTCCACGGATGACGCGATACCCGAAGACCACGGCCAACACAATGAAAATGAACCCGATCACCTGATTCCACAAAATGTGGATGGGGCGGATGACGCTGGGCATGACGTGGCCGAGGAACTTTTTCGCCGTTGACAGCATAGGCTAGTACTAGTGTAGCGAAGGCGACGAGATTGCTACTGGTAAGGGCGGATCTCGCCGATAGAGGAAATGGGAGAGCGAAACCAGGAAGTCGGCGCACTTACCTTTTGTTTGAAACTGTACTTGCCTCGGCAACATCAAGAAGGTAGAGTGTTATTCTTAGAGGGAGCCCGCTGCAAAGAAAGGGGCAATGCGTGGAAGAGAAACTCAAAGAGCTGATGCAGGAGCTTGGCAACGCGATCAATGAATCGCTATCCGACTCTGACCGCATTGCTGCCGCGATCGGAGAGATCAAGCGAGCCGGGTACGATGTTTTCCTGGTTCTGGAAGCGACCATTGGGTTTAACAAACGCGAGGAAAACGGCGAGTACGAATCTGAGGATGGCGAAGCCGGAACTGTAGAATCCGAGACGCCACCGAAACGCAAGTTTGAGTCTACCGGCAAGATCAAGCTCACCTCGCAGGATCAAAAGTTCCTCAAGGCTTTGAAGATCGCAATCGACGAAGAAAAAACCAGCTAGCCAGTGGCGGTTAGTTTTTGGCCATGAGCTCCTGGTAGAGCTTCCAAGTAGAATCCACCGATTTTTCCCAAGTAAATTCTTTGGCCCGCGTGAGACCAGCGCGGATCAGTGTGTCTCTTAAATCCGAGTTCGCGGCCAGCCGTTGGAGTCCCTCGGCGATCGACTGGACATCGGTGGGGTCCACCAGCAGAGCTGCGCCGCCTGCAACTTCGGGCATCGCGGACACATTCGACGTGAGCACGGGAACGCCGCGAGCCATGGCATCCAGCACAGGCATCCCGAAACCTTCGTCGAGCGAAGGGAATGCCAGGATGGACGCGCGCCGGTAGAGATCTTCGAGCTGGGAATCGCTGACGTAGCCATGAACCTGGATGTCCTGTTTGCGGGGACTGCGCTCGATGCGTTCACGCGCCGCTTCGGAAGCGAAGCCGAAGGATCCGGCGAGGACGAGCTTCCACTCGTGAGTAAGGTGCTCAAAGGCTTCCACTAGCCGAACGATATTTTTGCGGCGCTGGATGGCGCCGACACTCAAGACCAGCGCCTCTCGTGGGATAGCGGCGTTGGGTGTTGGCGCGGGACGAGCACCGTGGGGAATGACACGGATCCGCGCGGGATCGATATGGAGCAGCTGTTCTACCTGGCGGCCAGTGAAGGCGGAGACCGTGATGATTAGATCTGACCGATCGGCGGCAGCTCGGGCTTGGGCGGCGAAGCGATTTCGGAACTCTCGCGTAGAGTAATCGCCTGAGATCACGAACAGATCGTGAAAGGTGCACACGGTGCGGCGGTGACGGGCGGCGTCGAGACGTTGATTCAGTCCGTGAAACAAGTCGGCCGATGGCGCGCGATTCTCCCACAGCAGGCGGCGCGCGGCGCTGGCGGGAAGACGATCGGAGAAAGAGCGCAGGTAGCGGTGCGGGCGATAGCAGAACAGGTAGCGGGCCTCGGGATGCGCGTGCGCAAGGCCGAACAGAATTTCGCGGGAGTACACGCCGACACCCGAGAGGTTCGGGCCCAGGCTATAGGTGGCGTCGAGAGCAATCTTCAATCAGCCAGCATAGCGACTCTTGCGTCTGGAATTTCTTCCAGGCTCGCGATGGAGAATTCCAGAGTGCCGTTCGCAATTTCGGAGGCGCGATGGAGTGCGGCTTCCGATGCAAACACGCAGAACCGTCGCCGATCCCAGCGTCCCAGGACCGCGGGTGCTTCAAAGACACGGCGCAGTACGTCGGCGGCCTGAATCAGCAGCAGGTCCAGAGTTTCGTAATTCGCCGGGATTGCGACCAACGCCAGCAGCTCCTCGCGGCCTCGATAGGCAGCAACGTGGAGGAACGCATCGCGGGTGAGGAGGCCGGTGAGAGGGTCGATCAGCGTGGCTAGGCGCGCCGCATTCAAGTGGCGCTGCCGCTCAATGGCGTGGCGGATCGCCCGGGCCAGCGGGGCACACTCGATTTCGGATTTCACCAACACATCTTGAGCGCCTTCGCGCAGCAATCGATTCGCAAGGTTTTCATCCGCCTCATCGGCCAGGACCAGAATGGGTACGTCCGCCGCGACGGCCCTGATATCCAGAAACGAATCCAGCAGCGCGGGACTATCGGGCAGGCTCAGATTGAGGAGAACTGCGTCGAATGAGCCGCCACGAAGGCAATCCAGGGCATCGGCTAACTGATCGACTGGCAGAATGCTGGAGCGCCTCCAATTGACCCACTGGCGATTCTCTTCGATCTCGAGCAGCGCGTCGCACAGAAGCCGTTCGTCTTCGAGCGAGTCTTCCACGAGCAGGAGTTGGAGGGTTTTCGAATCCGGCACATTGAGTAGTGACCGGACGCAGGGTTTTGTATCAGGGACAAACGCTCACGGTTCAGACAGCGAGCTGATATTCCTTGAGCTTCCGGTACAACGTGGTTCGTCCGATGCCCAGCAGATTGGCCGCGATAGCGCGGTCGCCTTTGGTGTATGCCAAAGCTTCCAGGATGGCCTGCCGCTCCATCTGCGTCAGTGGAATTATGGGCGAGCGTGCGCCTTCCGGAGCGCCGCGGTGTTCGTGAGATCCGGCTTCACCAGGCGGCTTGGGCATAGCCTGATATCCGACGGCCACCGAGAGCGACTGCGCCTTCTTCGCCAGCAGATAATTCTGCAGCATGGAAGGCAGCTCGGCGGCATGCAGCAAGGGGCCCGTATTGATCGCGACCATGTGCTGGATGCAATTTTCGAGTTCACGCACGTTGCCGGGCCAATCGTAAGAAAGCATGGCCTCCAGCGTTTCCTGGGTCAGGATATGACCTCTTCCATGGCGCGCCAGGAAGTGCGCGATCAGGGCCGGGATGTCTTCTTTGCGATCACGCAGGGGGGCGAGGCGCAGGTTGACGACGTTGAGGCGGTAGAACAGATCGCGGCGGAAGGCGCCCTTCTCCACTTCCTTCGCAAGGTCGCGGTTGGTGGCGGCGATGACGCGGAAGTCCGATCGGCGATGGGTGAGCGAACCCACCGGGCGGAACTCCTTTTCTTGCAAGACGCGCAGCAGCTTAGCCTGAAGGTCGAGCGGCAGCTCGCCGATCTCGTCAAAGAAGGCCGTGCCGCCATTGGCCACTTCGATTAGCCCGGTCTTGGGAGTTACGGCGCCGGTGAAGGCTCCTTTAACATGGCCGAACAGCTCGCTCTCCATAAGCGGGCCCACCAGGGAGGAACAATCGATGGTGACAAACGGGCCTACGGGCTGAACCTTATGTATGGAGCGGGCGACTACTTCCTTGCCGGTGCCGGTTTCGCCCAGAAGCAGGACGGGCCAGCGGCAGCGTCCCAGCTTGTCCACCATTCTGAGCACATTGCGGATGCGCGGCGACTGGCCGACCAGTAAGGGAGCGGATTCTTCAGCTTGCGCAAGCATTCATAGGCTCCGAATCTGAACTGTTAGAGGATAGTGCCTGAGTCCTTCATAAACTCTACGCGAGACTTTAGGATTTCGACAACACCCCACGGTATTAGATCGGCAGATTATTTGGGGTACAAGCGTGACCTCATTTGGGGGGATAGCCGTAGTACCGGGTGGCTAAGGGCCGGAGCGGCCCTAGTTGCCGCCTGCCACCGGAGGATTCGCGGACGAATCGAGGCGGACTACAAACGCTGTCCCGGATTCTTGCCGGACTCTCTGGGCCAGGGCGGCGGCGGCTTCCTGGGACGGGACGCGTCCCACCAGAACTCGCCAGAGAGTGGGGCTGTCGGCACGCTGCACCAGATGCGCGGGACCGAAGTCCTGCTCGAGCGACGCGCGAAGCCGTTCGGCGCGATCGCGATCCAAAAACGCGCCGGCTTGCACGGCATACCAGTTTTCCCCCGAGGCGATGGTGGGGACGGAAAGAATGTCCAGGCGGACGCGCGCCACGCCGGGTCCGATGAGCGCGATGGCTACCGCCGCGGCATGCGAAAGATCGATGATGCGGTTTTCGACGAAGGGGCCGCGATCGATGATGCGGACGTCGACGGTTTTGTCGTTCGTGAGATTGACCACGCGCACCCAGGTTCCGAACGGCAGCGTGCGATGCGCGGCGGTGAGAGCTTCCATGTCGTAGATCTCGCCGTTGGCGGCGGGACGGCCGTGATAAGGATGTCCGTACCAACTGGCGAGTCCGGTTTCGCCCTGAATGATGCGGGGTGGAGCGGGCACGGCGGCGGTGTGATGCTTCCTGGCGCAACCGGTGAGCGCAATTGCGAGCATCAGCGCGGAGACCGCGGCCGGCATCCCTATACTCGGGGCGATGGATCGGCAAGTGGCCACTTGGTCCGATCGTAACTCGCGGCGCAGTGCGCGGCAAGAACAAAATGGCGCGTTTGTGGCGTCGTAAGCTCAAGAACAATTCGCGATGGAAATGGTTTTTAGGTGGAGAGGGAGAGCGGAGGGTAGGCGCGCGAGGCCGGATGCGCATTTTTTTCTTGACTTTCGCCTCAAAGAACCTTATATATGAATCACACTGCGATCTAAGATCGCAAATCTGATGTTAGGGAGAATCAATCGATGAAGAACGCAACAAAGAAGGCTGCGAAGAAGGCCGCTAAGAAAGCGCCCGCCAAGAAGAAGAAGTAAACCCTTGGCGCCCCGAGAGGGCTCGCAGTAGTTAGGGTTCATGCAAATCGGCCCCGAGAGATCGGGGCCTTTTTTATTGGTAGTGAGTAGTTCCACCGCTAGTGTTGTCCGAGCTTCCATTCATCCACCGGCTCCGCGCCCTTGTTCAACCAATAGATGACGCGACCTCCTTCGTCGACCGGATGGACCCACATCACTTCAGCCGCCGCACGTACCGATAGCTCCGTGCGGGCCAGATCATCGAGTGAGATTACGATTTTGTCGGTTGCGAGAGCCTCCTCGACAAGGTGCAGATCCTTCTGGGCGGAACGCGTGCCAGGTGCCTGGGCCCGCAACTGCTCATTCGGGACATCCGCCATGTTTTCGACTTTCGCCTTGCTCGCCATCTCCGCAAGCCACGCCCGTGCGAAGAGCGACTGATGCCGCTTCCATTCGTCCCGAAGTAGAGGGGTCATCGTTGCGCGGTGACTGATGCGAAGGACGACCTGGAGAAATTCCCGACATCTCCGAGAGTCGGGGCTCATGGAGAGGCCCGCGGCGGAGGCGACAGAGGCGTCGATTACCAGGCGCCTGGAGACTGTCGCCATTTAGTGGGTAAGGCGGTCCTCGACAGCATCGAGGTACTTTTGCTCCGATTCGAGAGCGACGTCTCCAAAATCTTCCGGCCAATCGCCGAACGCACCGTTGGCGTCCAGCTTCGTGCTGCTCACCTGAGTAATGCCATCCGCGTTTCGCGTGAACCAGTGCATCCGCACGAGCTCAGGATCAAGATCACCTTTCGCGACGAGAGTTTGAATAGCGCGCAGCAGAAGGGAGCTGTGAGTTTCAGCAACGACGCGCACGCCACGTTTGGCTGCGCCTGCGAGGATATCAGCAAGTTTGGTTTGCGCGCGCGGGTGAAGGTGGATTTCGGGTTCTTCGAGATAGACCAGGCGGCCCGGTTCGGCCGCCCGCAGCGCGACCAGCACTGGGAGAACTTGAGAGACGCCGAAGCCGACGTCAGCGATGTTGTCGATGCGGCGTGGCAGATCCTCTAGTGCTACGTGCACCTCGATGTCCACATCGCTGATCCGATGCGCCAATACCATTCGAGCCAAACCTGTATGCCGCAGATCGTCATTCAACTCCTCAGGACCATCCTTGTTCTCCCTCCCCCATTTAAGAATGAGGCTCGCTACGTAATGGTCAAAGGTGCCGGGAAACAGTGGGCCGCCGCCACTTTGTGAATAGGCCCTACGCCGGTTTCCGCGGAGCCCTGGGACATGGATGACGTCCTGGATGTACTCAGATCCATATTCTAGGCTCACTGGCCGCATCGAGTCATCACGTTTCAGATTCAAGTAGAAGCGCCTCGGGACGATCGAGAACTGCAGGTGAGCTATTTCCCTGAACGGTTCGAATACCGAGAGCGCCTCCTTCCTTCTCCGACATCTCGCGGCGAAGTGTGACGCTACTTCCTAGCAGGCAATAGGTGTCTTCAATCAGCTCCAGGCCAGGTTCCTGCCGCTTGATGAAGGTCGTGCTCAGACCAACATTATCAGTCGCCAGTTCAATCACAAGACGACGCGCACTTTCCTCTCCCATCTTCCATAGGAATTCCTTAGTTCTAGTAAACGTGACGTTTGGCCCGTCGATCTTCAATGGCCCCGGATCGTACGTCGCTTCCAACGTCTGCTTCAGCATCAGCAACGGCTGCATGATGCTGGATTTGCCGGAACTGTTCGCGCCCGCGAGGATGGTCAACGGAGCGATTTCGATCTCTTGCCGCTTGGCGATCGACTTAAACCCTTCGACGGCAATGCGGGTGATCCCGTCGGCCATGCCTTAGCCTACCCGATTCAGCTCTATTTTATTCAAGGCCGCGCGCAGCTCATCGAGCGTCATTGCGCCGGGATGGTAGAGGCGCACGATACCGTGGCGGTCGATCAGGACCAGCGTTGGCGTGGTGCTGGCGCCGTAGTTGCGGAAGTTGGCTTCACTCACGGGGGCGGGCACGCTGAGCAGGTCCGCGTAGTATTGATGCCGGATCTGTTCGATGTACTTGAGCTCGTCCGCGGGCCCGGCCTCATCGCCATTCGCGACGTAGCCGTAGAGCTGCGTAGGCGCGATCATTACCAGGCCCTTCGGCTCATACTCGCGCGCGATCTGCGCCAGGATGTGCTCCTCCTGTTTGCAGTCCGGACACCAGTGCGCCCAGAAGAACAGCAGCACGGGTTTGCCATGCAGCGACAGCAAGGGCGTGGGCTTGGCGCCCAGGAACTGGCGTTCCTCGAGAGCCGGTGCGGGCCGGCCTTCCAGCGTAAGCAGATTGATGTTTTTCTGGATGCGCGTGTGAATGGACGTGGCGCGGTAGGTGAGAAGATCTTTGCGAAGCAGAGCAAGAGCGCCGGCGCGGTCGCCATTCGCGGTCAGTACCTGCGCTTCCACTTCGATGGCCGCGCCCAACGCCAGGGGCAGATGCGGCTCGGCATCCAGCGGGCGTGTCGCAAGCGATTGCACGGCCAGCTTTTCGGTCTCCTTCGCGGTCGCATCGGCTTGGTCGAACTGTCGGGTGATCAGATCGCCGCGCGCGAGCCATGAGAGCGCTTCCAGGTACTCGGGCGTTGCACCGCGTTGCGTGCGATAGCTTTGAAGCATCGCTTCGGCCAGCGGGAAATTGCCGCGCGACATGGCGGTCTCAACGTCGGTGACCAGAGCAGCCATAGCGGTAACGGCGACGAGGCACGCGGGAATCAGCTTGCGAAACATCTACATTGAGGATAACAAGCGTCCGCCATCCACCACGATGGTCTGGCCAGTAAGGTACGACCCGCTGTCACTTGCAAGCATCAGGGCGATCTCGGCGATCTCACGCGGCTGGCCCAGGTGCTTGATCGGCTGCCGTTCCATAAGCGGCTGAAATCGGGATTCGTCTTTCCAGTAGTATTCGCTGAGTGTTGTTTCCACCAGGCCGGGCGCGATGGCGTTTACGCGCACGCCATTGGGCCCGAGCTCCAGGGCGTAGGATTGCGTCAGCATGATGAGCGCGGCCTTGGTCATGCTGTAGAGCAGGCTCTGGAATTGTGGGCGAACGCCGGCGATGGACGCGATGTTGACGATGGATCCGGAGCCGCGCTGGCACATCCCGGGCGCCACCAGGCGCGTGAGCCGGTAGGCGCTCTTGAGATTGATTTCGACCATTTTGTCGAACTGCGCGTCGGTCATCTGGAGCGCCGGACCTTGCGCGATGTTGGTGCCGGCGTTGTTGATCAGAATATCGATCTGGCCGAACTCGCGCGTGGTGCGATCCACCAGGCGCTCCAAGTCTTCAAGCCGGCCGACGTGACACGCGAAGGGAAGAACGCGGCCGGTAATTTCCTTCGCCACCTGATCCAGCGCCTCCTGCTTGCGGCCGCAGATTGCGACCGATGCGCCTTCGGCGGCGAACAACTCCGCGATGGCTCGGCCGATGCCTCGGCTGGCGCCGGTAACGATCGCGACTCTGTTCTGCAGCCGGTTCACAGCTTGAGCTGTTTCAGATACTCGCGGAAAGGACCACCCAGGTCGTGCCGGTGCAGCGCGAACTCTACCGTGGCTTTCAGGAAGCCCAGCTTGTCGCCGGCATCATAGCGCGTGCCTTCAAAACGGTAGCCGTAAATGGGCCGGTTGCGTAGCAGGTGCTTCAGCGCGTCGGTAAGCTGGATTTCTCCGCCGCTTCCCGGTTCGATGGCTTCGATAGATTCAAAAACTTCGGGCGTAAGCACATAGCGGCCGATGATGGCGAGGTTGGAAGGGGCCTCGGACGGCTTGGGCTTCTCCACCATGTTGCGGATGCGGAACAGCCGGTCCTTTCCGGAATTGTGAGAGACAGGTTCGGCGTCCACCGCGCCGTAGGAGGAGATGGCGTCGCCGGGCACTTCCATCAGCGCGACTACGGAAGCGCCATAGAACTCGTAGACGTCGAGCAACTGGCGAATGGAGGGAATCTCGGAATCGATCACGTCGTCGGAGAGCACAACCGCGAACGGCTCGTTCCCCACCAGTTCCTTGGCGCGCAGCACGGCGTGGCCCAGGCCGAGCGCTTCCTTTTGGCGCACGTAGGAGACGTCGATCATGTCGGACACATCGCGGACAATCTTCAGCAGTTCTTTCTTGCCCTTCGATTCGAGCGCCGCCTCCAGCTCAAAAGCGACGTCGAAATGATCTTCAATGGCGGTCTTTCCACGTCCGGTAACGATGATGATGTTCTGAATGCCGGAATGGATGGCTTCCTCGACGCCGTACTGGATGAGGGGCTTGTCCACCAAGGGCAGCATCTCCTTGGGTTGCGCTTTGGTGGCGGGAAGAAATCGCGTGCCCAGTCCTGCGGCGGGGAAGACTGCTTTGCGCACTTTGGGAATCATGTTGGCTGGCTTCTCTCTTTTGTGGCTTCTGGATTAGAGATCGGAAAATAGGACGCTGGGCGTTAGTTCCAGGGGATAATCGGCGAGGGCCAGAGAGGAGACGTTGCGGAGCCCTGACTCGGTATAGATCGAGAGGCGTTTAGAGAGCGGATCGACTACCCAGATGTTGGGAACGCCCCAGACGCGATATTCTTCGAGCTTCTGCATGAGGTTGTGGTGGCGATCGTCTTTCGATAGGATTTCGATCACAAGTAGGGGAGGCGTAGAAGGAACGCTCTCATGCGGGGGCTGCCCGCCGAAGACGGAAATATCTGGAATACGAAAGACCCTGGGCTCCAATCGCAGACGCAGTTCGGGACGAGGGAACAGTGGATGTGTTCGGATCAGACGTCCGATCTCCATCAGAATGAGGAACTGGATGAGTGAATGAATGTTGTCTGGCATGCTTCGCTCGACAATCTCGCCGCGAACGAATTCCGCATCGTGTTCGAACGTCATGTGCAGGTATTGCTCGGCCGTAATCTGTGCTTTGGTGGCCATCTCAAGGGAAGCATAGCATGGCGCGCCGCCCCCGGATTTCTTCCGTCCAGGGTCGGGAATTGACCTCTAAAGATCGGAAAACAGGACGCTGGGCGTTAGTTCGAGCGGATAATCGGCGAGGGCGAGAGAGGAAACATTTCGGAGCCCTGACTCAGTATAGATCGAGAGGCGCTTAGAGAGCGGATCGACTACCCAGATGTTGGGAACGCCCCAGACGCGATATTCTTCGAGCTTCTGCATGAGGATGTGATAGCGCTCGTCTTTGGACAGGATCTCAATAGCGATCAAAGGCGGAGTGGAAGGCACGTTCTCCCGCGGCGCTTCCCCGCCAAAGACGGAAATGTCTGGGATGCGGAAGACCCGCGGCTCCAGCCGCAACCGAAGTTCAGGATAAGGGAACAATGGGTGAGATTGGATCAAACGTCCAACCGCCATGAGGATGAGAAACTGAATGGTGGAATGAAGTCGATCGGGCATGCCGCGCTCGACAATCTCGCCGCGAACGTACTCGGCGTCGTGTTCGAACGTCATGTGCAGGTACTGCTCGGCCGTGACCTGCGCTTTGGTGGCCATCTGAAGGCAAGCATAGCATGGCGCGCCACCCCCGGATTTCTTCCATCTGGCGCGAAAATCGGGCCTTTCGACCCGATCCGCACGGCAAAATGCGAGCACACGCTATAATGAGGGTTACCCCACGCGCAGTGATCCTTTCGATCTGCGCCCTGGAGACACAATGGCTTACGTTATTGCAGAACCTTGCATCGGCGTGAAGGACACCGCGTGTATTGACGCGTGCCCGGTCGATTGCATCCATCCGAAGAAGGACGAGCCCAATTTCGGCGAGCACAACATGATCTATATCGATCCTGTGGAGTGCATCGATTGCGGAGCTTGCGTTCCCGTGTGCCCCGTTTCGGCGATTTTTGCGCTGGACGATCTGCCGGAAAAGTGGTCGAACTTCACCAAGATGAACGCGGATTTTTTCGGACGGTAGCTGGCTACGGGCGATAAATGGCCGAGCTGGTGTCCGTTTCCCAGACCTGAATCGCGGAAATGCGCACCGGCACTTCGTTCTTTAATCCGACGCTGACCTTGTCGTAAAAGTACTTGGCGATGTTTTCGGCCGACGGGTTGATCTCGTCAAACGGCGTCAGATCGTTAATGAAGCGATGGTCCAAATACCCCACCGCGCCGCTGATCAGGCGATTCACTTCCAGGAAATCCACCAGCAGGCCGGTGGAATCCAGTTCCGCGCCCTCCACGGTTACCCGCACGCGATAGTTGTGCCCATGCACGTCTTCGGACTTGCCATGGTAGTTGCGCAAGGCGTGACCGGCGGCGAAAGTCTGTTCCACGGTAACTTCAAACATTGTTTACTTTAAACCTCGAAAAATTTCTCCACGGCGCTTAATTCGGTACTGAAGGCATAAGGCGGCAGGCTATCGAAAAACACCTGGCCGTACCGTTGCTTGGTAATTCGATTATCCAACAAGACCAGGACGCCGCGGTCGGTCTTGCTGCGGATCAGCCGGCCGAAGCCCTGTTTGAGCGCGAGCGCGGCCTGCGGGATCTGGTAATCGTAAAACGGATTGCCGCCTTCCTCGCGGATGCGTTCGATGCGCGCTTCCACCACCGGATCGCTCGGCACGGCGAAGGGCAGCTTGTCGATGATGACGCAGCTCAGCTGATCGCCCTGCACATCCACGCCTTGCCAGAACGATGAAGTGGCGAACAAGACGCAGTGGGGCGTGGCGCGGAACTCGTCGAGCAGCGCGTTGCGCGGGCCGGTGCCCTGCATCAACGTCGGATAGTCGATTTCGAGCGACACGCGATCGTACACCATGCGCATCTGTTGATAACTGGTGAAAAGCACGAACGCGCGTCCCCGGCTGTGGCGCAGGATGCGCGTGATTTCCTCGGCGGCCGAGCGAGGGAAAGCGGGCGAGCGCGGATCGGGCAAATGCTGCGGCACGTAGAGCAGCGCTTGCTTCGCGTATTCGAAATGGCTGGGGACCACCAGCGACCGGCTGTGGCGGATGCCCAGGCGGCGCTCCGCGAATTCGAATGTTTCGCCCACCGCAAGCGTGGCGGAAGTGAGGATTACGGTGTCGAGCGCGTCGAAAAGCTTTTCTTCCAGGATGGACGAGACATCGATGGGCGTGGCTTGCAGGAAGCAGCCGCGGCCGCGGCGTTCCACCCAGTAGACGTAGGAACGGTCCGAACCCTTGCGCCAAAACTCCAGGCGCTTCTGCAGTTCCTGGACGCGGCGAAACAGCGGGATCACTTCGTCGGGAGCATTTTTGACGAGCTGCAGGTGCGAACCGATCAGTTCCAGCGCGCGCACCAGATCTTCCAGCGCGTCGCCGTGCTGATCGAAGAACGCCGCGTGGCCTTTGAACGCGACGCGTCCCTCGGTTTCGCCGAAGAGGAGAAAAAATTGCTGGGCGCGATCGTCCAGCGTGTCGAGAATTCGATCCAGTTCGCCGGAGCCGAACTGTTTGGCGCGCGAGACGGCCGCGATATCGCGCACCAGTTCCTGGAATTGATAATTGCTGACGCCCACGCCGAAGTACTTGCCCGCGACGTCTTCGATCTCGTGCGCTTCGTCGAAGACCACGGCGGCGTACTCGGGAATGATGCCGCCGAAATCGTCGTCCTTCACCGCCAGGTCTGCGAAGAACAGGTGATGATTGACGATGATGATGTCGCTCTCGTGCGCGCGGCGATGCATTTCGGTCAGGAAACAGCGCTCGAATTGCTGGCACTTCTGGCCGGTGCACAGCTCGCGGCGGGCGTCCACCTTCTGCCACGCGGAGCTGTGACTCGGGCAGCGTCTTGATTTCGGATCGATCGCCGGTGATGGTGGTCTTCTCCCATTCGCGGATGATTTGGAAGTCGGCGATTTCTTCCAGGCCGTTCAAGATCGGCTCGCGATCGGCATCGTAGATCTTCTGGCGGCAGGCGAAGTTGGCGCGGCCCTTCATGTAACAGACTTGCAGCGGGCGGTCGAAATGCTTCTGCAGAAACGGAACGTCTTTGTAGAAAAGCTGCTCCTGAAGATTCTTGGTACCCGTAGAAACGACCACGCGCTTGCCGGACAGCAGCGCCGGGACGAGATACGCGAGCGTTTTTCCGGTGCCGGTGCCCGCGTCCACAAGCAGGTGCTTTTTTTCGGCCAACGCGGCCTCTATCGCTTCCGCCATTTCCAGCTGGCCCTGACGAAACTCGTAGCGCGGATGCCATTTCGACAGCACGCCGTGGCGCGAGAAAAACTGCCGGGCGGTGAGCGCTTTTGCAGCCGAAGACATCACTTCTGATTCTGACACGTGCCAATATGGTTAGGACGTAAATCATGCCAGACTACCAAGCGATCGAAAATCGGTTCCAGCAGATTCTGAATCTGAGCCGCAGGCCCGTGGCCGTGGCTTTCCGCGCGGAGGTGCCCGCATCGGTAGAAGAATTCTCGGGCTCCGAACCGGCCGGATGCAGTTTTTGGAGACTGGCGGCCGCGGGGCGCAGCTTCTCCACGGCCCCCTCGGACCACCACAATTGCCCGGTGGGTTCGTATACTCACAACATCCCTTTGCCGGAAAGCCGCGCCCAGGAGTTGCCGTCCATTCTGGGAACGATGACCAGCCTGGGGTATTTGAAGATGGAGGAGGTTCCAGGAATTCCAGTCTTGAAAGAGAGCCCCAAGCACATCCTGTTCGCGCCGCTGGGCGACACGGCGGTAGATCCGGACGTCGTTCTGATTGTGGCCTCGGCAGGCAAGCTGATGCTGCTGGAGGAGGCTGCGCTGCGGGCGGGTGTGGCGTCGAAATTGCCGCTTCTGGCGCGGCCCACCTGCATGGCGATTCCGGCGGCAATGGCGCATGGCATGGTAACGAGCGCGGGCTGCGTTGGAAATCGCGTCTACACGAATATCGGCGACGGCGAGTTGTACGCCGCCATTCCCGGAAGCGCCCTGGCGCTGGTGGCGGAGGAACTCGAAACCATCGCCACCGCCAACGCGGCTCTGGAGCAGCATCATCGCGGGCGGCAACATCAGTTGTCCACGGCGTAATGCGGTTGGACGGCAGCGCCACGGTAGAATCGAAGTATCGATGCGGACCAAATTTTGCTGTGCGTTGCTGCTGGAGACCGCATTGTTAGCACGCCAGCCTGAGCATGCGCGGCACGCCATGGTAGTGGTGCAGGAACCACTGGCCGCCGACGTTGGCCTGCGCGTGCTGCAGTCCGGAGGAAATGCCATCGATGCGGCGGTGGCGGTTGGATTCGCTCTGGCCGTCACCTATCCGTTCGCGGGCAACATCGGCGGCGGAGGATTTTTGCTGGCGCGTTTCGCGGACGGCCGAACCACATTTATCGACTTTCGCGAAAAAGCGCCACTAGCCGCCACCCGGAACATGTATCTGGACTCGAAAGGTAACGTGACTGGCGATACCGTGGTGGGATGGCGCGCGGCGGGAGTTCCGGGCACCGTCCGCGGCCTGGAGTTGGCGCACCAGAAATACGGACGCAAGCCGTGGGCCGAGTTGCTGAATCCGGCGATCCAATTGGCGAGTGAAGGCTATCCGGTTTCCTACAGCATGGATGCCTCGCTGCACAGCGAGGACAAAACTAACTTGCTGTCGCAATTTCCCGAGTCCAATCGAATCTATTTAAGCGCGCACTATGGCGACAAATTCATTCAGCCGGAACTGGCCGCTACGCTAAAACGTATTCGGGATCGCGGCGCGAGCGATTTCTACTCGGGCGAAACCGCGCACCAGCTGGCTGCCGCGATGGCCGCCAATGGCGGGTTGATCACGCTGGAGGATTTGAAGCAATACCAGGCCCTGGAACGCGAGCCGTTGCGCGGCCACTATCGGGGTTACGAGATCATCACCGCGCCTCCGCCCAGCGCGGGCGGCGTGGGATTGCTGCAGATGCTGGGAATGCTGGAGGGCTCGGGGTACGAAAAAACGGGCGCAGGATCGGCCGCGTCCATCCACTATGTTGCGGAGGTGATGCGGCGGTTCTATGCCGATCGCAGCGAATATTTCGGCGATCCCGATTTCTACAAGGTTCCTATTCAAAAGCTGCTCGACCCCAAGTACATTGCGAGCCGCCGCAATAGTATCGATCCGCTGCACGCCACGCCCAGCGAGCAGGTTCGCCCGGGTAACTTGAACGTTCGCGAAGGGACGGAGACCACGCACTTCAATATCGTGGATAGCGACGGAAACGCGGTGGCCGTGACGTACACGCTGAACGACGGCTATGGCAGCGGCGTCACCGTACCTGGCTTGGGTTTTCTGCTGAATGACGAGATGGACGATTTCGCGGCCAAGCCCGGCGTCGAGAATCTGTTTCACCTGATTCAGGGGGAATCGAATGCCATTCAGCCCGGCAAACGGCCTGCGTCGTCGATGACTCCGACCATCGTGCTGCGGGATGATAAGCTCTTTCTGATGCTGGGCGCGCCCGGCGGATCGCGGATCATCAATGGCGTGCTGCAGGTGCTTCTGAACGTCGTGGATTTCAAGATGAACGTGCAGGACGCCGTGGATTGGCCGCGCTTCCATCATCAATGGATGCCGGATGTGCTGTATCTGGAGAATGGGATTTCTCCCGACACGGCGAACATCCTGCGCGGCATGGGACACAAACTGTCGCCGCTGGAAGGCACGTCGCCCGTGGTGGCGCGAGTGGAAGCGATTCTGAACGACGGCGGCTGGTTGCAGGGCGCCACCGACAAACGCGGCAATGGAAAAGCGGAAGGGTACTGATCAAGAATGGACCACGTTCTCTCGACGCACTTGCTGGTGAATCATCGCTTGAACACCGTGTGGCTGGACAAGATTTGGCAGGCGGGCGTGCCGGCCGTGGAGATTTTCTGTGCGCGCCAACACCTGGATTATCGGGACCGCGCGCAGATCAACGAGCTGGGGCACTGGTTTCGGGACTCCAAGCTGAAGCTGCATTCGCTGCACTCGCCGATGTACAGCGACGATATGTGGGGCCGGTCTGGCCCCAACTCGCACATCAACATCACGGAGCCGGTGAAATCGAAGCGGCTGGATATGCTGGACGAGATCAAACGCGCGCTGGATATTTCCGAAGTGATCCCGTTCCGCTATCTGATCCAGCACATCGGCGCCTTCGAGGAGGAATACGACGAGCGCAAAGTGGAGGCGGCGTTCACGTCGCTGGAAGAGATTCATCTGTTCGCCAAGGCGCGCGGCGTGGAAGTGCTGCTGGAGAATACGCCCAACGAATTATCCAGCGCCGAGCGTTTGGTTTATTTCCTGGGACAGACGCATCTGAAGCTCAATTTCTGTCTGGACGTAGGACACGCGAACATGAAGGAAGGCGTTCCGGCGGCGTTCGCGATTTTGAAGGACCGCATTCGCTCCACGCACTTGCATGACAACAACGGCCGCGAGGATAGCCACCTTTGGCCGTTCCAATCGCAGGGCGGCACCATCAACTGGAGCGAAACCATGGGGCTGTTGCGATCGCTGCCGCAACAATATCCGTTGTTGCTGGAGCTGCGCGATTATCCCGAGTTTCCGTTGCCGCACTCGTTGGATGTAGTGAAGCAGATTTTCGAAAAGCTCGAGACGGTTTGATGGCACAAGTCTGATGGAATATTCCAGAATTCGAATTGAAGACGCCGGACGGCATACCGGGGAGCCTGTGGAGATTGCGGGCTGGCTGTACAACCTGCGCAAGTCCGGCAAGATCGTGTTTCCGCTGTTGCGCGACGGCACCGGCACCATGCAGGCGGTGGCCGTGAAGGCCAACCTGGACGAAGCGACGTTTGAATCGCTCAAGGGGTTGACGCAGGAATCGTCGTTGATTCTGCGCGGCAAAGTGCGGCCGGAGCAGCGCGCGCCGGGCGGCTATGAGATGGACGTGGAAGGCGCCGAGATTGTGCAGCGCATTCCGGAGAGCGATCCGTATCCCATCACGCCGAAGGAACACGGCGTCGATTTTCTGATGGATCATCGTCATCTGTGGCTGCGCAGCAAGCGCCAGCATGCGGCCATCCGGGTGCGCCACGAAGTGATCAAGGCGGTGCGCGATTATTTCGACACGCACGGGTTCACGTTGGTGGATACGCCCATTTTCACGCCCGCGGCTTGTGAAGGCACTTCCACGCTGTTCGAAGTGAACTATTTCGAGGATGAAAAGGCGTACCTGACGCAATCGGGCCAGCTTTATAACGAAGCCGACGCGATGGCGTTCGGCAAGGTGTACTGTTTCGGGCCGACGTTCCGCGCGGAGAAATCGAAGACGCGACGGCATCTGACGGAGTTCTGGATGGTGGAACCGGAGATGGCGTACGCCACGCTGGACGACGTGAAGCGCGTGGGCGAGGAGCTGGTGGTTTATGTTGTGGGGCGTGTGCTGGAAAACCGGCGCGCCGAACTGACCGATCTGGAGCGCGATACCAGCAAGCTGGAAAGCGTGATGTCGCCATTTCCGCGCATGAGCTACGACGATGCCGTAGTGGAGCTGCAGAAGAAAGGCAGCGAGATAAAATGGGGCGGCGATTTCGGCAACACCGATGAAACGCTGATCACCGAAGGCTTAGACCGGCCGCTGATTGTGGACCGGTTTCCGACCGAGATCAAAGCTTTTTATTTCGAGCCGGATCCCGACCGCCCGGAATTGGCGCTGGGCGTGGATTTTATTGCGCCCGAAGGCTACGGCGAAATTATTGGCGGCGGCCAGCGCATCCACAATCTGGATTTGCTGCTGAAGCGGCTGGAAGAGCACAACCTGCCGCGCGAAGCGTTCGATTGGTACGTGGATCTGCGCAAGTTTGGCAGCGTGCCGCACGCGGGTTTTGGGATGGGCATCGAGCGATTTGTGGCGTGGATGTGCGGCCTGGAGCATATTCGCGAGACGATCGCATTTCCGCGGATGCTGTATCGCACGCGGCCGTAGAGATGGCATGAAAAGACAATTTCTAATGTGGCGCACGCACTCGTGCGTGCCGTGTCGAGACTCTTCTCGACGCCGATTCGTGGGCGCAGAACACAGCGTCGGCACGAGTGCCAACGTGGCAAGCAAGAGTGCGTGCGACGCGTGAAACGCATCGCGATTATCGGCGCGCCGCTCGACCTGGGCGCCGGACGCCGCGGCGTCGACATGGGACCCTCGGCGGTTCGCGTAGCCAACCTCAACGGGCGGCTGGCGGAGCTGGGGTACGAAGTGGAGGATTTGGGTAACGTTCCGGTGATCCAGCGCGAGAGCCAGGGCGAAATGGATTCGCGTGCGAAGTATTTGCCACAGATTGCGGAAACATGTACACAGGTGGCCGATATCGTGGATCAAGCTCTCGAAGCGGGCAAATTTCCGCTGGTGCTGGGCGGCGATCATTCCATCGCGGTGGGCACTGTCTCGGGCGCGTCGCGGCATTTTCACCGGCGCGGCGAGAAACTGGGTTTGATCTGGATTGACGCGCACACGGATATGAACACGCCGGACAGCAGCCCGAGCGGTAACGTACACGGCATGCCGCTGGCGTGCTGCATCGGCCAAGGTCCCGAAGAGCTGACCGGCATCTTTGGATATTCGCCTAAGGTGAACCCGGCGAACGTGGCGCTGGTGGGCATTCGGTCGGTTGACGTTGAAGAGCGCGACATTGTACAGAGTTCCGGTGTTCATGCTTTTACCATGCGCACCATTGACGAGCGCGGTATGAAGTGGGTGTTTGAGGAAGCCATCCGCGTGGCTTCGGAAGGAACCGCCGGTTTTCATGTATCGCTGGACATGGACGCCGTGGATCCGCGGGAGGCGCCGGGCGTGGGCACGCCGGTGGAGGGCGGCATCACTTATCGCGAGGCTCACCTGGCGATGGAAATGCTAGGTGACTCGGGGCGGCTAAGGTCCATGGAAATTGTGGAAGTGAACCCGGTGATCGATGAGGCGAACCGGACCGCGATCCTGGCGGTACAACTGGTGATGTCGGCCATGGGGAAAAGAATTTTATGAAGACGAATGTTGCCGTTATTTACGGGGGACGCACCGGCGAGCACGAAATCTCGCACCGATCGGCAAAGTCCATCATCGAGGCCATGGATGCCGAGAAGTACAAGGTGCTGCATTACGTGATTTCGAAGGAAGGGAAGTGGAGCCCTCGGCCAATTGTTCCGGAGCCGGGCGGAAACGCGGGCGTGGATGTCGTGTTTCCGGTGCTGCACGGCACGTTTGGCGAAGATGGAACCGTGCAGGGATTGCTGGAGCTGGCCGATCTTCCTTACGTCGGCGCGGGCGTGATGGCATCGTCCATTTCGATGGACAAGGAAATGATGAAGCGCGTGGCCAAGGAGCGCGGGTTGCCGGTGGTGGAATATTGGGTGGTGGAGTGCAACGGCGCACAGAGCTTCGCGCCCGATTTCCCGATGTTTGTGAAGCCGGCCAATCTGGGATCGTCGGTGGGAATTTCGAAGGCGCGGAATTGCGAAGAGCTGACGGCGGCCATCGAATTGGCCTCCCAATACGATCGCAAGGTGATCGTGGAGCGCGGCATCGTGGGGCGTGAGTTTGAGTGCGCGGTGCTGGGCAACGACCATCCCATCGCGGCCTCGCCCTGCGAAATTTTGCCCTCGCGCGAGTTTTACGATTACGACGACAAGTATCTTCTGGACCAGGCGGAGACCGTGATCCCAGCCGATCTGTCGCCCGAACAAACGGCGGAGATGCAGCGGCTGGCCGTGGAATGCTACCGGGCGGTAGGGTGCGAAGGTATGGCGCGCGTGGATTTTCTGCTGGAAACATCCAGCAACCGGCTCTACATCAACGAGATCAACACCATTCCGGGGTTCACCTCCATAAGCATGTACCCTAAGATGTGGGAATATTCGGGGCTGGCCATGCCCAAGCTGATCGACCGGCTGATAGAGCTGGCTTTGGAACGCCACGCCGCCAAGCGTAGCCTGCGATATTCGAAATGACATACTCAAAGTAACGTATTCGACGTAAATGTTTTTACCTGCTCTTTTCCTGTTCGCCGCGCCGCCGTCCACTGAAGATCTGGACAGCGCGCTGAAGCGCTTCACGGAGCTGATTTCTATCGTGGAGACGCAAGCGGCGGACCCGGTAAATACGCAGCAGTCCATTTACCAGGGCGCGATTCCGGGAATGCTGCGCACGCTGGATCCGCACTCCATCTTCTTCGATCCGGACCAGAACGAGCAGCTCAAGCAGATGGAAAATTCCGAGCGCAAGGGTTTCGGAACTATCGTGTCCATCCTGCCGGGACGCGTGGTGGTGCTGCAGGCGATGGCGGGAACTCCGTCGGCCAAGGCGGGGCTGCAACCTGGCGACGAGATCGTGGCGGTGAACGGCGTGGAGCTGGCGCGGTTGCAGTTCGATCAAGTTGTAGAATACCTGGGCGAGACCCATCAGCACCGCGCGCAACTCTATGTGCGCCGCCCGGGCAACGTGCGGCCGCTCGAGTTCGTGCTGGATCCGGAACTGCTGGATTCGCCTAGCGTGGATCGCGCGTTTCTGTTGCAAACGGGCATCGGATATGTTCGCGTCACTGGATTCGATCCGCAGACCGCACGTCAATTGAAGGATGCTATCGAGAAGCTGGGCGGGGATAAGTTGAAGGGACTGGTACTGGATTTGCGGGACAATCCGGGTGGCGTGGTGCAAGCCGCGTTGGAATCGGCTGCCTATTTTCTGAAGCCCGGGCAGAAGATTCTCAGCGTGAAAGGCCGCAGCATCGCAGACCAGTCTGTGGAAGTTCCCAATACCGCCACTCCCTATGGTTTCCCGCTGGCGGTCTTAGTAAACGCCAAGTCGGCCAGCGCTTCCGAGATCCTGACGGGCGCGCTGCAGGATCACGATCGCGCGGTGATTATCGGAGAGCCGAGCTTCGGTAAGGGCCTGGTGCAAAATGTATTTCCATTGACCGGCAATACGGCGCTGGCGCTGACCACGGCGTTTTACTACACGCCCAGCGGCCGGTCCATACAGAAACCGCTGCCCAGCGGACATCTGGAGATTCAAAAGCAAGCGGAGCAGTTTCGAACCGACGCCGGCCGCAGCGTCATCGGTGGCGGCGGCATTCAGCCCGATGTTGCGATTGGGCCGGCGCCGCTCACGCGCTTGCGAGTGGCTCTGGACGCCAGCGGCATCTTCACTTCTTTCGCCACTGAGTTTATACAGAAGCACGACACGAAACTGGACTTCGAAGTAACGCCCGCGCTGCTCGAAGAGTTTCAAGTATACGCCGGGCAGCGTAATATCCAGCCGTCGGTGGGCGAATGGACCGAGGACCGGACTTGGGTGCAGAGCCGGTTGAAGCAGGAGATTTTCAATCAGGCGCTGGGAGTGGCGAAGGGCGACGAAGTGGAGGCGCAACGCGATCCGGCGGTACGCGCGGCCATTGAACGCTTAGTTCTATCCACGAAGATATAGGACAGCCATCGCTTGACACCATGAGCAAACGCATCAACATCATGCTGCCCGAACGGAGCCTGGCGGTGCTTGACCTGGTGGCTCCCAAAGGCGACCGTAGCCGATTTGTGTCAGCTGCCGTTCTCCACTTTGTGGAGACCAAAGGCAAGCAAAGGCTGCGCCAGGAGCTCAAGGCCGGCTACCTGGCCAACGCCGATGAGAGTCTGAGGATCGCCGCGGAGTGGTTTCCCTGTGAGGAAGAAGCATGGCGAAAGTCCGGCGCCGGCCGAAGGGCCAAAAACATAAAGTAGCCGATCTGCGGGAAGGGTAACCCCGGCCGGTCAATCAGAAAGACATCGGCAACCGCTTCAGCCCTCTGACGATCGTCGCCGCAGTCACTTCCGCTGTTTCCCTCGTGTCCTACCCTGTAGAGGTCGTCGTTGATCCCAACGCCGTCAATGGCTTGGAGGTCCGTTCCTCATCCGCCTAGACCAGATCCGCACGGAGGATCGGCAACGCATGGTCCGCCGTTTGGGTGTGGTTGATCTGGCTACGATGGCGAAGGTCGATGAAGCTCTGAAGATTAGCCTGGGGCTCGTTCGTCTTTAGTCACCCGGCTGTAGAGCGGGTTTGCGCTGCGACATGCCTTTGAGCGCCTGCAGCAGCATCGGCAGCACGGAAACCAAGATAACCAGCAGCACGAATTTTTCGAAATTGTGCTGCACCAGGGGGATCTTGCCCAGCAGTGAGCCCAGCACGGTCATGGATATCACCCAGCCGACGGCGCCGAAAACGTCAAAAGAAATGAAGCTGCGATAGCGCATGTTGGCGACGCCCGCAACGAACGGCGCAAAGGTGCGGATCACCGGCACGAACTTCGCATAGACGATGGTTTTGCCGCCGTGCTTGGCGTAGAACGCGTTGGTGCGCGTGAGATATTCCTGCTTGAAGAAGCGCGAGTCCGGCCGGTTGAAGATGGCTGGCCCGGCGCGCCGGCCAAGCAGGTAGCCGCACCAATCGCCAGCCAGGCAGGCGGCGATCAACAAAACGATCATCACGGTAAGATTCAATTCCCCGGCGCCGGCCACCACGCCGATGGTGAACAGCAGGGAATCGCCCGGCAGCACGAACCCTACCAGAAGCCCGGTTTCGGCGAACACAATGGCGGTGAGCGCCGCGTAGCCCAGCCAGCCGGAAAGCACCGTGGACAGCAGATGAATCAACCGGTCGGGCGTGGTAAGCGTCCGCAGGAAGTCCAGCAGGGCATGGATCATGGAGATGGAAACCGCTAGCTGCGATACTGCGCGATCAGCCGATCGATGACCGCCTGATGCTTCTTCACTTTGCCGCGCTGGATGAGATCGGTGAGGATGCTGTCCTGCAGCAGGCCCAGGCGATCTGCTTTGGCTTTCCCTTTGAGCGCCTCAATGATGGTTTCCCGTTCCTGGGGAAACTTCGACATATCGGCATCCTGGCGCCCCGAAATCTTTCCGACAATGGTTAGCGAGGCCGTCGGCAAAGGACCAAAGACGTAGCCTACCGGCTTGTCGAAGATACTAGTGAAGATGGACGCGGAGCCGATGCCTTCCGCCGCGCCCGAGCGCGTGAAGAACGAGGTGCTCTTCACCTCGCCGCCAACTGCCTTCGCAGCGGCAGCCAGGTCGCCGCCATTCTGTTTGAGCAATTCGGCTGCTTTGGCAGATTTCTCAGTGACAATCCGATTGGCTTCGCCCTGCAGGTAGCCGGTGCGCACCTGACTTTCGACTTCGGCCATTTCGGCGGGATGCGAGGGGCGTACGCCAGTAACCACCGCGATTGCCAGCTTGTTCCCCGATTGCAGCACATCGCTCACCTCACCGGGTTTCAGGGCCTGAATAGTGGCTCCCACCTGCGCGTCAGTGCCCAGTTGAGCGAGCGGAGCGCCCGGAGCGTAGGCAGGTACATCGACGAACTCCAGGTTCAACTGGCTGGCGATCTGCTGCGCATTCTGCGGCGCTTTTACCAACTCGGCGTGCGCCTTGTCGGCCAGCTCCTGCATGCGATCGAAAACCGTCTGATTCTTGAGCATGGCTACGATGGCCGGCTTCACGTCGTCCAGGCTTTGGAGGTGGGCAGGCTGCTTCTCCAGCACTTGAATGATATGGAATCCGTATTCGGTGGGCACCACGTTGCTGATCTCGTTCGGCTTCAACGTGAAAACCGCGTCTTCAAAGTTCTTGACCATCTGGCCTCTGGACACCCAGCCCAGATCGCCGCCCTTTTGCGCTGAACCGGGATCTTGCGAGTTCTTCTTGGCCAGTTCGGCGAAATCGCCGCCCGCTTTGATCTGCTTGTCCAGCGCCTCGGCTTGCGCCTGAATCTTCGGAACTTCGTCCTTCGGTTTGTTGGCGGTGCTCAGCAGAATGTGGCGCGCGTGCACCCGTTCCGGCGTCCGGTATTCGTCTTTGTGGGCGTTGTAATAGTCCTGGATCTGCGCATCCGTAATCTGGATGGTGTCGGCCACTTTGGCTTGATCGGCCACGATGAGCTGCACATTGCGCGTCTCAGGCATTTTGTAGAAGCCCTTATTCTTGGCGTAATACGCGTTGAGCTGTTCGGGCGTGGGTTTCAGGTCTGCCATCACTTTGGATGGAGTGAAGCCGATATAGTCCACTTTGATCTGTTCGGAGCGCCTGCGAAACTCCGCCTCCGCTTCGGCGGGAGTGACGACGATGCCTTCGGTGACAATCATGTTCAGGGCATCTTCGTAGGCCAGCGTGCGCACGTTCTCTTCAAAATCCGGAACAGTGGTTCCGTATTGCTGCTCCACGTACTGCTGGTATTGGTCCATGGGCAGGGTGGCAAATGGGAAGGACCGCAGGGTGTCCGCCAAATCGCGATCGGAAACTCGAATACCGAGTTGCTGCGCCTCATAAGATACAGCTCGCTCGGCGATGGCTTGATCCACCAATTGGGGAATGTAGGTAGAGGCGAACTCAGGAGGCAGACGCCGATTCTGCAAAGCATTCCGTAATTGTTGCTGAACTTCGCCCGCGGTGACGGTGGATTTGCCGATCTCGGCCACCACCTGGTCGGAGCTGGAATCCGCGGCGGTAATTCCGGTTCCCGGAATCAGATAAACCAACATGGAGAGCGCGACAATGGCCAGCATGGCGCCCAGCATAATGCGCACGGCTTTGGCGCGGCTACGAAATAAATCAAACATGCGTGAAACTCCTACTTGGGATGGGTAACCGCTCCTTCACGGCGGCGGCTCTGTACGCCCAGCTCTGAAAGCCCAATCGGGATCTAAGTTCAGTATAGTATAGCTCGATCGGATTCAGCTAAGCATGCTGTTTTGTTTTGGTTAGCGGGGCCGCGGCAAGCTCCAGCGCGACACTGAAGCCGGCCAGCGTGGGAAGGTAGGCGCTGTAGGCCATATGGAAGAAAAAGGCGCTCACGGCAAAGACCAAGGTGCCCGCCAGCAGACAGCGGCTGAGGCCGGCCAGTTCGCGCCAAGCGGGACGATCGCGCGTTCGCCGATAAAGCCGGAGGTTGGAGCGCAGGCAGAGACCGATTACGGCGAGGTAGAAAATCAGGGCTGGGATGCCGCATTCGCTGGACACTTGCGTGTAGGTATTGTGGGTGCCGAGCCAGGGTGTGTGTTGGCTGGCGCGGGCGGCGTCCTGGCTGACGGCCGTGGCAAACTGATCGGGCCCCACTCCGAACAGAGGATGGCGGAGCGTGTATCGCAGGCTGGTTTTGAACAGTTCTTCCCGCTGAACCTGCGAAGCCACGCTGGACACATCCGATTCCGTTTCCGGCGGAGATGCGGCGTCGCTAGTCAGTAGGGACAGGCGATGCAGAGCGCTGGAGGATTCGCCGCCGAGAGAAGCAGCCAGCACCGGGCCCAGGAGCGCCGCCAGTCCGAGAGCAGCCACTTTCCAGCGGTTGCGGCTCAACCAGAAAATCAGGATCAGCATCGCGGACGCGGCAATGACCGAGCCGCGCGATCCGGTGCGGAAGGCATAGAAGGTGGCGAGCAGGATTCCCGCCATAGCCGCCAGCTTTCCGGCGCGTGGCGGTAGATAGAAAAGAAACAGGAAAGCCGCGATCGCGAGCAACAAAGCCAGCGCCAGGTCGTTGGAGTTGGCATAGAAGAGGCTATCGGGAATCCGGAAGCGGTATTCGCCCGCGTTTCCAAACGCCACGCAACTGAGCAGCAGGGCCGCGCCGCTGGCGATCTGGACATACATCCAGTGGCGGCAACGCCGCAGCGAAGTGACGAAAGCGCAGGTGTAGAAGAACTCCAAATAGGCGCGGGGGATGTAGTTTTCGAGCATGGCCGCGCTTCCGCCTCTCCAGACGCCGAGCGGAGCGGCCAGGATCATCCAAAGCAAGAAAGCCGCCCAGCAAAGTCCCGCGCTGGAGCGCAGGCCGCGCATAGCGTTCCCCGAGAAGAGCCACGCCAGCGGAAGCAGAAACAGGGTGACGGTGGAAAGGTAGGCCTTGGCGCCGAAAAGATGCAGCGACCAATCGTTCGCGAAGCCGGAGAGCGCGTAAATGCAAAACAAAACGAACCCGGCGTCTGCGATGGGATTCGTGGACGGGAGGAGGATTCCGGCGTGCGACGACACCACTGTTGTCCGAACAACTGTGGAATGGGCTGATTTCAAAGTCTCGGGAGTAAGTGCGGTTATGGCAGTCACATTTCTCCCAAGATTTTTTACCCTGCCAGCAAACAGAATACACGGATGACTTTCACTTGGAATGGATGGCTCAGGCGCGCGCGTCCGTTGCCGATTCCCGTGGGAGACTGTAGGCGCCATAGAAGAACTTTGAGGGGGACTTTGAAAAAGATGCCTGTTTTTCGAATTCTGTTGCTTGTGATGTGGGGCGCGCTTGGGCGCGCTTTATGGCCAACTCACCCAACTGGATTTGCGGCTGCAGAGCCGCGACGTGGATTTCTCCGGCGCCAGCACCACCAAGCCGTTTAAGTTGGGCACGGGGCTGCCGTCTTCCTGCGGGCAGGGCGAGATGTATTACCGGCTGGACGCCGCCGCGGGGATGAACGTGTACGGTTGCACCACGTCGAACTCCTGGACGCTGGAACAGGGGCCGCCGGCCGCGTCTATGGCCAGCCAGTTAGGCGACTTCGCCGTGACGGCCACCAGCGCAACCACGCTCGCCATCGGAGCGGCGTGTTCCACGTCCACGCCTTGCACGGTGCGGTTCGGTGCGCTGGTGTTTTCGTTTGGTAGCGGGGCAACGGTGACGATATCGGCGGGCAGCGGCCTGGCGTTCATCTACGTCTCGAGCGCGGGGGTGTTGACGGTGGGGCATAACGTGACGGCGAGTTGCAGCAGCGGTTGCGTAACCCAGAGCGGCGTGACCGCGTTTCCAGCGGATGCGATCCCGCTATTCACCTGGTCGGCGACCGGTGGAGCGTGGGATTCCAACGGCGGCGCGGACCAGCGGGCGTTCCTGAGTTCGAAGAGCGTAACGGCCGGCGTGGGGATCACCAGCACGGAAGTATCGGGCAAAACGCAGTTGAGCGCGGACACATCCGTAATTGGATTACGCACCTCGGCGCCTGCGACCTCCAGCACTGCTTGTACTACCGGCTCGTGGGCCACGGATGGATCGTATTTCTATTTGTGCACCGCTACCAATGTGTGGGGACGCGCGGCGTTGTCCACGTTTTGAGCTATGCGAAGATTACTGTGGTTAGTGATCGCGGGCGCTCCGTGCCTGGCGAATACGGCGATTGAGTCGATTGATCCCACCCAGATGCAGGCCAAGGTTACGGTGCAAACCGACCAGGCGGGGTACTGCACCTATCGGGCATCGCGCGGCGCCGCCTTTAGCTCGAACCTTGCGGATCTCGCCGACAACACCAACACGGACGCCCGCACCGGGTCCATCGTCCATGCGAACGTGCACGTCTTTGTTCTGGGGACGCGCACCGGCAACGATGCGCTGGCTGCGAGCGCCACTTACTGGGTGGGAGTTACTTGCGGATCGGACGCGGAAGTTGCGACCACGTTTGTAACTCGATCCATCCCGTGGGGCAATAGCGCGCCCGATCCCGTTCCGTTTAATGCCGCCAAATTTGGAAACACGGATTATCCGGTAATCGATTGGACAAATCAACAGCAATCCTATGTGGACCCGGTGACGGGCACTGAATTCTGGCGAGTAACTTCACCGGGCATGATGAGTGTCTCGGCGTTGAGCCTGGCCTCTGAGAACGCGGGCATTCTGGGCGTTCCGCTGGATGCCAGTGGCACCGGGATGTGGGCCAGCCTCGGCAATATCAGTTCCAACGGCGTGAGCTATTCGGTGGGCTCCGGAGGGCCGACGGACAAGGCATTCGTTCCGCTGGCGAATTTCACCTGCCCGGCGGGAACTACGTTCGCGGGCTGGTATCCAAAGTGTACCGTCGATGATTTGTCGCTGGATGTCTATTGCGGCAGTGCGGCGGCCAGTGGGACGACAATTACATTGCAACTCTCCATGGATGGCGGGCAAACGGTGGTGGGGAATCCCGTGACAACGTCCGCTTGTCCAACCGGCACGCCGGCGATGGTCGGGACCTACCCGCAGCTGGCAGTGAACCCGCCGTTCTTATCGTGGGGATTCTCGCCGCAACATCACTTGGTAGTTCCGCCGGCGGGGACTGTCAACGTGGCGGGATCGGCGGTGACTCTGCAGAGCCCCGTGGGCACCCAGAATTACTTCGATACGGACTGGGTGAGCGGCACACCCATCCTGATAAATGGGGCGTATTATCACCTGAACAGCATTAGTAACTCGTCGGCCTTGAGTTTGCAGGAAAATGCAGGCACATTAACCGGCGTGCCATACGTTGCCGCCAACTTCGGCGTCGTAGTTACTAAGTCAAACAGCGGCTCGGCGGTGAGCGTGAGTGTCGGGGTCAACTACGCTTATGCCACCATGCCCAACGCCTGCTGCAATGGCGACACGGGGATGATGAGCCAGGCGCCGGTGTCGGTAACAATGACGGCCGACGGATCGGCCAGTTTAAGCCCGCCATTGACCGGCTACTTGACCAACGTGGTAGATAGCGCGGGAGGCCAGGCGCTGCTGCTGTGGGTTCCGTTCAACAGCGACGGATCGGTCCGCGCGGAGACACGTTTGCTGGCCATGGGATCGAAGACCGCCGCCAGCGCGCGTCTGAATACCAACGGCGATAGCGTGCCTTATGGCCCGACGGGACTGAGCGGTTATTTCTTCGACAATGTGGATGGCACCTCGGCGTATACGATTGACGTGAATAATCGCGTCTGGAAACTGACTTACAACGAAAGTTTCACCGGATGCGCTGGGTATGTGGCATTTCAGCCTTATCCCACTTATGGAAACTACAGCCCGAATGCCGCGATCGCGGACGACTGTTTCGAGTGGACTAACTTAACGCCGTCCAATAACGGGCATGATATTCGATCCCAAATGGTGAGTGCTTATCAAACGGGACTGAACTACTTGGGAGGAACCGTCGGGCCGGCCCACACGGGCTTCGATCTGGGATGGATGAACAGCCCGGTGGTGGCGGGCTTCGACGGCGGTTACTTCTCGGCCAGCATGGGCAACGTGCAGAACCACATTGGCATCATGGCGTCCTTCGACACCGCCATGGGCGTGCTGCGGAGCATTCGGAACAGCTGGAACGAGGGTGACTGCCGATGGTGCGGGCTGCACGATGCGCCGGTTCTCACAATGGGCACCTGGCGTCTGGCGGTGATTGATCCACACCAGGACACGGGCGCGACGAATCTGGTGTTCCCCGATTCTTTCAAGATGAATGTGGCGGAAGTGAATCGCGCGGGCGCTGGATCGAGCGCGCTATGGGATTGCAGCGGATGCTCGGGCGGACCGCAGCAGAGCACCAGCATTAGTGCAACGGAAGCGTATACCTGTCCCGCCAATCTGCTGACGCCCTACACTTCTTTTTCTGGAACGGCGAACTGCATCCAGGTGATGGTGGCTTCTCCGCCTTGTCAGCAAAATCCGAACGCATCGTACACGTTTCCCGATGGCAACACGGAGGTGCACGAATTTCCCTGCACCACACCGGGCTTCGGGACAGCGAACGCCGCCTGGTCTAAGCTGCAGGACATGCAGCCGGGCGACTGGTTACTCACCAACGCCGGCAGCCAGAACGAGAACCTGGTGCTTCTTGCTGTGACTTACAACAGCGCGACGAATATCGATCTGTGGCTGCTGCGTTGGGCCGCGCACAATTATCTGGCGCCGCTGTTTCCCGGCAAGGACGATCTCAGCAACAGCGCACACGCCAGCCCTTGGCTGCTCTACATGGCGCCCACTTACGCCACGAATGCCGCGGGGCTAGACGCGTCGAACCCGAACAACACCTGGACCAAAAGCAATCCACTGCGCTTCTCGTCGCACGGGTCCGGTGCACCAGGGGAAGGTCCGGCGGCCGGCTCGTATTCTTATCAGCAGGCCTGGTTCGGGGGAAGCTACATCGGCAGCGTCAACACCACGGTGCCGGATCTTTTGTGGAGTCCGCTGGTGCCGTCGGCGTCTTCCTGGCCTGCGTTCGCAGGCAGCAACAATGGTGCCAGCAACGCGCTGACGCAGTCCTATAACAGCGGCACTTATGCGCCGGACACTGCGCTGCCGCCGTTCTTTGTGGATTACCGGCACTTCAATCCGTCTGAAGGTGGCGGCATCGAATCGAATGGAGGAGCGGCGCTGGGAACCATGTCGTTAACACTGGTTGCGGGAATGAACCAGACATATCAGGTGGCCGCCGATTGCTGTGCGGCGGGGCCGAGCGATTACAAGCGCCTGGGATTAGTGGGGTTCGCGGGCCGTTATCTGGCGCGCGACGTCAGCAGTCCCGCCACCGGCAACACCAGCGACCTGCCGAGCTGGAGCCTTTGCCGCGCCTTTCAATCTAACGAGTGCGTACAAGGCTCGTCGCCGGGAAATCTGTATATGAGCCTGCCCAAGGCTGACCTGTCATCGGCCTGCGCGAGTTCGCAGTTCACGCAAGCTATCCCTTGCCTTTATCAACCCGCGCCGTGGAGCGGGCAAACTATTCAGTTTCGAATCGACAGGACGGATTTCAGCGGCGTCACGACGCGCAAGTTCGGATATGTGCACGGGCACGCGGGAACCACTTATGCATACAGTAACTGCCGGCCTACCGCGGACGCGCAGTTTATGTTCTGTCCCGGCTACTGGCTGGATGGCGTGCGCACCGAATGGCTGGCCTATCGGATTCCATTCGCGTTTCCCTCCGACAGCGTGAATCGCACAACCTTCGTCCCGGTGTACGTCACTTACTCCGGCGTTCCATTTGCGACTAACATCCGGGCCCGCTTCGGCTATCGGGAGAATGGCGGCGACCTGTTGCATTGCACGGCCTACGCGCAGGATTGTTCGACCGAGATCCCCAGCGCTACACCCGCCGATCCTTTCAGTTTCGCCAATGAAAGCGTGACGCGCCAAAGCTGCCTGAGCGGCGCGGCCTGCACCATCGCCATCCCAAGCCTTCCGAATCGTGTGCTCTACTACGTGATCGACCGGCTGGACGCGAGCGGCAACGTGGTGACCAGCAGCGCGTTACAAGCCGTGGCAATACCTTAGGCGCTGCCCCGTCAAGCCAGTACTAAGGATTGAATCACAAGGACCGATAGACATGGGACGTGTATCCGCTCGTTCGCCAGTTTAAGGAATTGCGCGAAGGACAGCCGCTGGGTCCCGAAGATCTGGATGTAGAACAGGTAGTGCCGGTTTTCATCCCTGCATCTTTTGTCGAGGCCGGTGCGTGGCCCGGCCCCTGTGCGGCTCTACAGGCGCGCGATGTGACACTGGCTTGGGCCGTGCTGCTGCCCGATGCCATCCGGTATGTCCTGCATGAGATGCAACGGCAATGGGAGGCACAGGACATCGACTGGAAAGGCCGGGCGCTACAGAATCTCCGCGACCTGTCGCCTGAGCCTCCCGGCACCGGCGCGTTGTATCGCGACAACGGCGGAGTCTGGTTGATCTCGTTGATGCACGCGGACGGACTTGGTCCCTCGCGGCTGCTGCTGGCCGATCAACTGGAGCGCGTGTTTCCGAAAGGCTACCGGGTGGCGCTCCCGGAGCGCAGCCGGGGATTCGCGTTCGCCGCGGACCTTGATCCGGAAGAAGCCGACACGGTAGAGAATCTCATCCGGAATAGTTATAACAAAGGCGAACGGCCTTTATCGCGCGGGATCTTCCAGCCGAACGACTTGCTTAGCGCAATCCCCAAAAGCACCACGTAGAATGCATCCAGCGGAAAACGATAGCGATTGTTTTCGAAACTGGACAGGAAATTCGCAAGGGCAGTTACATAAGTGATGTTCAGTAACAGGAATCCGATGACCATCGCAGTGGCCCGGTCCAGCGTCTTGCGGCGCACTCCAGTGACGAGATAATAAACGCTCCACAGCCAGAGCGCGGGCAAGCCAACCATTAGAAATATGCCGGTGTAAAGCGCCAGTGAGGCCCGGGCGCCGTTCGCGGCCAATCGCCTGAGCTCCTTGCGGTCGGTGGCTTCTTTGAACTGGCCGAAGAATACGATATTCCACAGCCGGTCGATAGCGTGAATCTTGGGACCATTCAGATCGAAGAACGGAAAGTCTCCCGCAGGCAGAAAATAGCTGAACCAGGCCGCTTCAACCGATCGCAGATAGACTACAGGATAGTTTCTCAATAGCGCTAATCCATCCCGCGTATAGATCCGCTGCACTTGCAGGAAAGCCAGACAATTAAAGTTGGTGGCGCCGGTGGACGTGACGCAATCGTCGAGCACGGGTACGCCGGTGCGCGCGGGCATTTGAATGTAGGGGCGATAGGGATCTATCGGCGAGCCAACATCCAGAAGCGAAACCGGAGAGATGAGGCCGCGCGTGACGAAACCGGCTGCTTCTTGGCCGGTCAATTGATGGGCCGTGATAACGTCCATATTCATACCCATCCAGGTGCTGCCGGAAAAGCTTCCGAAGAGCATCCAGTTCTTCGCGTAAAGCCCTAAAATGGCAAGCAGCGGCAGAGCGCCGCACAGAAGCACGGTTCGGCGTCGGGCGGGAGAGAGAAATGCCAGCGCGGCCAGAATGACGACGAAATAGACCAGGTGGAAGAAGTTCCTGACAAGAACCAGGCCGAGCAGCGCCGCAAAGAAAAGCATGGCCCAGAGAGAGAGGGACTCCTGAACGAAGTGAACCAGCGCCACGGCGGCCACTACTAACAAGAAGGCCACCAGATACTCATAAAGCAAGTAGTTCTCAAATAAGACTACGCCGGGACTTACGATGAACCACATGGCGAGAGAAAAGGCCAGCCAGCGACTTACTCGACAAGTCCGCATCAAGTGATAAATCGACCAACAAATCCCGAGCCCGAGCAATAAGTAAATGGAGTGAAAGACCCAGGGGTAGAAACTTGGGAAGAATTTCAGAACTGCTCCCACGTACAAGTTCCAGCCCGGCGGCTGGACTTGCAGATAGAACAGGCTCTCGAATAACCGATGCTTCAAAAGCTCCGGATCGACGAACTGGAAATAGTGGAGGACTGGCCGAGCGTCAAAGCGGACGCCGAGCAGATAGTAACCTAGCCGCGACACGGCGAATATCATCGCCAGTAGCGCGTAGAGCGTGCGCTCCTT
The DNA here is from genome assembly GCA_963784025.1 of Bryobacterales bacterium. Lineage (GTDB taxonomy): Bacteria > Acidobacteriota > Terriglobia > Bryobacterales > Bryobacteraceae > Palsa-89. The sequence continues at coordinate 7,543 of CAWAPW010000001.1, read as the reverse complement.
CATTGGCTTCGTGATGGAACGAGAGAATCATTTCATAGCCCGGCGTCCAATTTTAAAGACCGGCATCCAAACGCAGCGCCAGTAGCTCCGGCAAGCCGGCCTGGAGGATCTTTTTCTGCGCGGAGGCGATGTCGTATTCGGCGCGGCACAGCGTTACCAGGCGCGCGCCGGTATCGTAGATCGCATAGCCTGCGCGGCGATCGCCATCGCGCGGCTGCCCCACCGAACCGGGATTGATGAAGTAGTTCACGTCGTGCTCCAGCGGGATCTCCTCTTCGCTCGATTCCTGATCCGCGCCGATCAGCCGCTTCACTCCGTTGCGATGGCACAGAAACGCGCCCTGCAAGTGCGTGTGTCCAAAAAAGGAGACGGCACAGTCCAAATAAGGAGCCACTTGCGCCACCTCCTGTTCCGACGTGACATATTCGTCTTCATCCAGCGGTGAGCCGTGCAGAATCTGAAAACCGTTGATGCGTTCCGGACCCTGGACCAGGCCCCGCAGATATTCGGCGTGCTCCGGTTGAATCACCGCCTGAGTCCAAAGTGCCGACAGGCGCGCCACGGGGTTGAACCACTCCAGGTCTTCCAAACCCGCGCAGGCCTTGTCGTGATTGCCGCGCACGATGCCGCTGACGTTTTCGCGAACCCAGCGGACCACCGCGTCGGGATCGGCGCCATAGCCGACAACGTCGCCACAGCAGACGATGCGATCGTAGTGAGAACCGGCGCGCGCCAGCACGGCGCCCAGCGCTTCCCAATTGGCGTGAATGTCGCTGAGGATTAGATAGCGCACAGGCGAAGAACCGAAACCTCGGCCGGCGCGCCGATGCGGACCGGCACGCCGATGGTGCCCAGCCCGTTCGACACATAGACGGAAGCGTTCTCCCGCCGATAAAGGCCTTGTACAAAAGGAGTGAAGTAGCGCGCGACATCGACGTGCTGATGCAGGATCTCCACATCCACCTGGCCGCCATGCGTGTGGCCGGCGATGGTGAGTTGGTAGCCTTGCGCGGCGGCCACGGGAAAGACGTCCGGGTTGTGCGACAGCATGATGTTCAGGGCTCCTGGAACAATCAGTTGCTCCGCGCCTTTGAGGTATTGCGAGTGCATCTTTTGATAATCGACTCCCGCGAAGTTGATCGCAGCATTTCCGAATCGAAGCTGCCTGGCCTGATGCCGCAAAAACTGGATTCCGATGCGGCGGCCTTGTTCGGTAACATAGTTCTCCACGCGCGCATAAGTCTCATGATTACCGAGACAGCCGAGCACACCGGCATCGGCGCGAAGCCGAGCTAGTTGGCGGAGACAGGCATCCAGCGGATCGCCGGGGCGCGTGATCAGATCGCCAGTCACCAGCGCCAGGTTCGCGCGCGTTTCATTGGCCATGTCGATGGCAGTGGCGAATTCACGTTCACTCAGGAACGGACTCAGGTGGATATCGGTGATCTGCACGATCCGCAATCCGTCCAGATCCTTGGGCAGATTCGGGATAGGAATGGGCACTTCGGAAACGCGGAAGTGGTTGCGCCGCACAATCCCAAAGGCCGTGGCGGCGAGGGGCGCGATGCACAGGCCGGCGCCAGCGGCTCCGAGAAGCTTGCGCCGCGCTGGATTGAACCGCGGAGTGCCGCGCCAGACCAGCAGCGCCAACGACAGCCCGATCAGCCATATGGTCTCCACCAGCGACGCGCATTCCAGCCAAGTCCACCACTGAGCGGGGAAGTGTCGCAGGACTCGCTGGAATTCCAGCAGGTAGCCGGCCATGAGGAGAGCCGTGGACGCAGCCGCGCCCAGCCAGATCAAACGGCGCTGGCGGTAAGAATCCAGCAGCCAGCGGAAAACCGGAAACTGAAGGCCGAGCCCGAGAACCAGCAGGCAGAGCCCAGGAAAGAAGTGCACGCGCAGAAGCACTGCAACCATTCTAACGGGTTGCTTGGATTCGGCGCGCGAATGCTACACTGGTGCTGTAATTCCCGCCGAGAGATCCCCGGTCGTCTAATGGTAGGACAGCGGCCTTTGGAGCCGTGAATCGTGGTTCGAATCCATGCCGGGGAGCCACAACGTCAATTTCCAACTCATCTAGCTTTTTGTTGACAGCATCGCGTCGCCGCGAAACCGCACCGTTATCCCAAACATTTGGCACGTGTTACGGTTTTCGAGGTTCTCTTCAGTACAGGACGCGACGCATCGGTGAACCGCACAAGTTGCCGACGGAGGCCTTTTCGACGCCCAATTCTCCGTTTTCTTCAGTTGACAGGTCCAGTTTGTTGACAGGTCCGTTCGGCCCTGGGGTGCCAACGGAGCCGGAACTGCAACTATATCGTCTACACTGCGTTGCATGGCGCACCCTGCTAAGAGCGCGAAGTATAGTAACCGTTCACCGCTAATGACCCTGTGTCGTCGTTTTTGAAACTAAGAGAGGCTGAGTGGTCCCTTGAAAAATAGACGGCAACAGGCGCTTTCCGGGCTCCCTTTGCTGCCCGATAATGAAGGCTTATGCCTAAGGCAGAAATGAGGGTGGTCGCCAGCTTTGGCGAAGACCCTGAGAAAATCGAAGTCATTTTTCCGCCCGGTGATCCGAAGGTTATGCTAGCCGAGGTCGCGACTAAACCCAGTTTCCGCCTTTTCGGAACGGCGGTGTCATAGTCCTATCTAGACGAGGAGCAGGGCAAGCGGCCCGCACAACCGGCGAACACGCTGATCGAAAGGGGTTTCCCCTACTGCTTCCACGTTCCCGACAATACAATGTTCGAACTAAAGCAGAGTGATGCAGTCAGTTATCTCGTGTTCAGAAAGATCTGGACTACGCGTGCGGCGAGTTCGAGCAACGCGGATTACCGTTCGCCGACTCACGTGCTTTATTACAACAAAACAACCGTTCAGACGCCGAAATTTCCGTCCGAGCTTGATCGTGGACCGGATCCGATCTGCATGGGTATCAACGTGGAGGCGGAAAAGGACCGATCTGGCCTCTATCGTTATAGCCTTGCACGGATGTTTCTCGACACCGCTTACACGCGCGAGACGCTAATCTCGGACGCCGGGGGCCAATCGGCGCGGTCGGACACGGTAGCGCGGGTGTCGCCGCGATCAATCGTTTCATCGATGTGTACAGGGCGGTAACCAAGGCGGCGCATGTCCAGCGGCTCGCGAGTGTACACGTACGCGATATCTTCTTCCGGGAGCACAATATCGGCTTTCACGGTGCGTCCTTCGGCCATGGGATCGGCACCGCGGTGATGAACCGTTCGGAAACCGAATTGAATGCCATGTCGCGAATGAGCGCGACCGGCGAGGACATCGAACTGTGGGATCTCCTGTTCCTGGACGCGGACGCTTCACTCAACAGCAATTCCTTCACACTCGCCGTCGTGAATGCATTCCAAGCTCTTGAACTTCGCCTAGAAGATTTCCTGCGGCGGCACATGGCTCACCAGGGTCTGCAAGCGGCGGAGATCGAGGAGCGTCTCGACAGGATATGGCGCACGAAGGAACGGCTTAAGGATCTGGCGCCGTCCGTTGTTGGCCGCAGACTGATCGATGATGACCCTAAGCTGTGGGATCGATTTTGTTGGGCGTATGACGATATCCGCAACAAATTGATACACGCAGCCCGCGCTTTGGATCGCGACAAAGCCGAACGCGCGATATCTGCTTGCCGCGATGTTGGTGCATGGCTCGACACAATTGTCTGATCAGAATGAGAATGCCCACCAATGGCAAGCACCCGGCATTTCAGGTTTAGCGATGCAGCCCACCTGTCATTTGGGCATCGCAAGTTTTGCCGGCCCTGATCGTCGCACTGCTGTCCGACGCGTGTGGTCTGAACGGCTAGACATTCTGTTTTCCGATCCGCGCAACTCCCCACGGTACGAGGTTTTCTTTATAGAGTAATGCTTATCGTTACTGAGACACCTTGGTCCATGGCGCTGTCGTTTGTTTTCTATCTTTTGTCGTGCGGTCATTCCCCTATGACGTCGTAACCGAGAAACCGAAGACCTTTCGCGATACGGAAATTCACCGGAGGGTATTCGTTCGGCTTTATGGTTCCGAACAACTCCAGGGAACAGGAGAGTCCGAAAGATTTCACCTTTCGAGTTGGCTCATACAGCACGTCGTGCAGACGGTCAATGAACTCCCCTCCTCCGAACAGCAAATACTTGAGAGTACTCTTAACTCTGGCGACACTATCGTTGTTCTCCTGCCAGAATGCGGCTCCCAGATTCCTCTCGCCTCCCTTCACGTACCTCAGTTGCTCGTTGAAGGCGTGGATAGACAAGAGGCCGTCAGTGAGTTCCTCTTTCGACGCCATCTCGATTGACTCCGGGCTGCTGAACAGATCCTGAACTCGCCTGAGCCAGTCGATGTAGCTCTCGGGGATCTTGTGCTTCTCTGCGAGAGTCCACTCCCTTCCGAGGCGAAGGATTTCTTGGTGGCGAGCATTTTGCTCGGGCCGAAGGGGGGATTCCTTCCATGAGTCTTGCCCTTGGGCGCACGTCAGCCTCACCCAATTAAGAAAACGATTTGTTTCGTGTTCCGCGCCCAAATTAAAAAGTTCAGGTCGACTGAGATGGTTGTCTTGGAGAAGCTTCGTAACCTCGTTGAATGCCGTCCGATAGGCGTATACTTGGCGCCGGAGCTGCTCCAGAAATATGCGAGATCCCTGCGATTTTTGACTGGCAACGTTGACGTTTGGCGGCTCAGAATTGCCGACGGCTTGCGCGATCAGTGTGTCGATGTTTGCGTTCACGTAACGCTTGTGAGCATTCGCGAACTCCTGAAGCTTTTCAGTGGTAAGGGTGGGTGCGGGATTCCAGAGCTCCCAAACAGCGAGCGAACCTCGTTGATTCGTTCATTATCTTCGGGATCATCGAGGCGGATCGTTGCCTCTCTGTTAAGTCTCAACCCGGGAAGTGTGAGATTCGACGATCCAAGCAATGCTGCGCCGTCGAACACGTAGATTTTTGCGTGGAAACGCTTTGCATAGAATCGAATTTCGATATTCGTCTTGCCGTGTATTTTAGAGGGCATTAGGTCGTGCTGGCATTTAGGCCAGCAAGCAGCAGAATTTGTTTACCCTTGTTTGCTGCGTCCAATAGAGCTGTAGTCTCGGTGACGTACGGCGCCGCGATACAGACGCTGGTCGATTCCGACAGAAGGCTCGTGAAGGGATTGATCACGAAGTCCTGCGATGGACCATTCGAAAACTGTGTCCATGGTTCGCGCTTAACTCCAGCAAAGTCCGGGCAATACTCTGGGTTGTTCTCTCGTAAGGCAAACCGAACAATTGCAAAGTTCGCGTCAGCCCTTCCGCACGATATACTCGATCTCTTTTTCTAGCATCTGCGGATTCCTGCAGCGTGGAAATCCCACTTGCCAAGTTGGCCCCAGTTGTTTACGGCTGATACCCATCGCGTCGCCGCGTTGTGCTTTGCCTTGGTCTGGTCGTCTTCGAAACCCTTGATCTCCAGGACGAGAGTAACGCCATGGCTCAACCGAACCAGAAAGTCGGGTTCGTAGGCGTGATCGATCCCCATGTATTCGTACGGAATCGTCAGACCCAGATGGTCATTTCGCGCGTAGAAGTGAACCGCGTTCGAGCTCTCGAGGCGGAAACCAGCACTGGCTTCCCAGGCGAGATTATCCAAAACAACTTGGTCGATGTGGCTTTTCTGCGTCCCGTGGCATGGCCGCGTTGTTTTGAAGTCCACGTCCGCGGTCGTCCCCATCGGCTTGTAGCGGTTCAGGATGGGCATGAGGGCGGCTCGCCCTCGGAATCGTCGGGAACAATTCCGTCGCGCAAGCGTTCCACGATTCGCTGGACGTATTTTTCGAGCCCCAGCTCACATGGATGGCCAGCCTTGCAGGTTAACCTTCCGGCCTACGTAATCGGTGACAACTCGAAAGACCGGGAAATAACTGATGACGCGATTGCAGGCGAAGTACCCGCCGCCGTTTGTCCGCAGTTCCATGATAGTCGCCTATCAATTGCTCGACGATCAGCCTCGCGATTTGGAACTCAATGGTCTGGAGATGGTTTTGCTTGTATTCCTCGCGATCTTGTTCGACGAACTCGAAGGGAGCGGCTTGCGATGGACTGCCTTCCTGATAGCCGACCGTTGGCCGCACAAATGTCGCGACGGGTTCCCAAGTTTGGCTCGATCACTAGGGGCTCGAGCTGGAGTCCACATCGACATCGGATCAAATTCTTGGTCAATGCAAAGGCATAGCCTTCGACTACCGGGAACCGAATTTCCATGTGCTTGCGCTCCGCAAAGGTGCGAACATGGTTCTTTGGTTTGTCCTCCGGTGCGGATGCCGTCCACGGGCCGGCCCTTGAAGGGGATCACCGAAAACGGAATCCCAGTACACATCGACATATCCTCGGTCAACAATCCGGTTGTCGGGTCAGGACGTACCGATGCGCATAGCCCCCGGCCGACTACTTGCTCGCAAAGCAGTTGGCTTCCAAAGGCGCGCACACCGAGAATGTGCGTTACGTTGTTGGCGTCCCACCCTTCGGTCAACATGGATACGGAAACTACGCAACGGACGTGCTCACCCGTAGCTGCCCTTTTTGCCCCTGTGGCGACCACCTGGCGTAGTTCCTCGGCGAACTGCTGCTTCTTCTTTGTTGGGATCGTCGCTTTCCGCCTCAGCCAGAAGTTTTGTATCGATGCGAATGGTTCGCTTCTCCGAGCGTGTGTTGGAGAAATGCTCCGGAAAGATGACACCTTTGCCATAAACAATCCGCACCTTTTTGTTCTTTGCGGCCTTCGATCTCAACCTGCTCCAATCGCCATTGCCGTTTTCGGTATCGCCGCCAGAGCCCCGATCCTCACCTCCGCAACTTCCTCTTCCGTGACCACCTCGGCTTCGGTTTCGCCGCTGATCTTCCTATAAAACACTTCAGCGATGTCTGTGTTGTCGCAAACGATGATCAATACAGGCGGCGCTTTGTCCTGGCCTGGCGAAGCCTGTTGGATCTGCTCGAACCGCTCCTTCCATTGCGATGCAATTTGGAGGAGTGCTCCTTCGCTTTCGCGGTAAACTACTTCAGGCTTCGGCCGCCCTGATCGTCCGGGAAGCCGCTCGCCCGGTTCGAGGTTTTCAGTGATCGCTCGCCACAACTTGAAGTACTTGGGATCGGGCCTGCCCGTCGTGTCCATTACTGGCAGCCTCGGTATCTTTGACGATGCCGCTTTCGATCGCATCCACTAGACCGAAATCGCTGACAATCCACGGAAACGGTCGCCCCTCTGGATGCCCGCTTCCTTTAAGGTAAAACGGTGTGGCCGACAGATCGACGCAAACGGAGATGCCGGGAGTCGTCTCCGCACCCACGTTGTTGATCCAGTCAAGGCCGTTCAGCCAGACGCGGGCTTCTTCCAATTCCTCGCGTTCTTCCGCGCTCAGATCCTCAGCCGAAGGAGCCGGGCGCCAGCAATGGTGACCCTCGTCATTGAGCACCATGATCCGTAGGCGATCGTAGAGATCGTCTAGCACGCGTTTGGCGAACGTTTCTGGCGTCTCCGGCCCCTTG